>NZ_JBBOXA010000003.1:0-10885 GCF_038007385.1 Paenibacillus sp. FSL M8-0228 | reverse complement strand
ACGCCTACACCGCCAAAAGGTGGCGATGGTAACACCGGAGGCGGCTCCAGTGGGGGCGGCGATACAGGTACAACAGACCCGGGCGGCGGCGACACAGGCGGTGGAGACACGGGCGGCAGTGATGATGGGGGAGCTACGGACCCGGGAGACGATTCAGGCGGCAGCACGCAATGTGATCCGTGCGAGAACATAAAAAAGGCCCTTGAATGTCCAGATTGGGACACGCTTATGGGGCAACTTACCGGAGCAGTTGCCCGGGCGATACCACCGCCGCCAGATTGGGATAGTGTGGCGGACAAAATCGGTGGGGCTACAATTAGACATTTGTCGGGTTATATCGGCAGCGTGCCAAGTGCGCCAAGCCAATCCGAAATTGACCAGGCTACGAGTGTACCGATGCCTAAACCGGATACATCCACACCGGAGGCAGACATGTTGAAACCGGAGGTACCAGACGAATTTAAAAAAGGAAAAATAAGCTTTGACCTGGACAGCGTGCCAGCGATAGAGACAAAAGACGAATCACGACCGTTTATGTTGGAAGATCCAATATCGAACATCGGGGCAGATCCACCAGGGCAAATGGTTTTACCTGGTGATGATCGGAATAGTTCCCAGGGAATAAAGGAGCCTGACAGAGTAAACACGGGTGAGCCGCCGAAGCCTGGAAAAATAGTTTTTGAATTACCAAGACAACCAGGACCGGAGCCGAGCAAACAGGAACCGCCGAAGCCTGGGAACATCGAATTTGAATTACCAAAACCATCTGATAAGGGAGGAAGCCCAGCTCTTCCAGATGCGACGACTGGACCGATTCCTATTCCGAAATAGAGGAGGGGGGGGGGAATATCAGCAGACTAATAAAGTACCTATTTTGGTTTTTGTGTATGATCTTAGTTCCATTTTTCAGTGCTAGTCATTCACATGCGGCAGCGGACTATTCTAAAGGATTGTTAGACGGAAAACCTATAAATTTCCTAGACTATCGCAGTGGCGCAGTGATGGGAACAACTAACGTCGTGACTGATGGTAATTTGGATAATTATGTGTTGCTTAGTCCTAATATACTTGGTTACACGTTTCCAGGGGCGGTAGATGCTCAATATCTTAAAGTACGTTATCGAGTAGATGGGGGCGCAGACAATGACCTTATCGTGTTCATCTATTACGCAGATGGGTCAAACAACATGTTTAGGCTGTATGGCAATGCCATAACAGATGGGGTTGTTAAACTTGCGAAACCAATTAAAAGTTTTAGATTATCAAAATCTAATGGCTTTAATAGGTATGTGTATGAGTTAAATGTTTTTGGGACACCGGATACCACGCCGCCAGCTGTGCCGACGGGATTTACTGGAACGGCTGGAGATAGCACTGTTACCCTTAGTTTCGACCGAAACACTGAAACTGATTTTAGTCATTACGTGCTGTACACAGATGGTGTACCTAGAAAATATTTAGACGCTGAAGTTGATTTAGAAAAAAACAATAGTAGAAAAATTTTGCTTAATGGACTCAAAAATGGAACAAAATATACGTTTTACTTGACTGCCGTTGATGCGGATGTAAACGAAAGTGCGAGGGCTGGACCTATTATCCTTACACCTAGACTACCTGATACAATCCCACCTGCTGTACCTACTTTGTCGGGACAGGCTGGAAATGAGTCGGTAGAGCTGCAATGGACACCAGGTAAAGAAGATGATTTAGCTGGCTATATGATTTACCAAAATGGGACTACATTACGCAAGTTGGGTGTAGATAATAGGCTTAAAATAACCAGATTGCAGAATAACAAAATCTATAGCTATGAAGTAAGTGCCTTCGACACATCTGGAAACGAATCGGCACGGTCTAATATGGTTTCTGTTACTCCAAAAAATCCGGTCACGGAAACCGAGCAAGAAGCAAAAGATGGTTACTTATTGGTTACTTGGACTGAGACGGAAGGCGCGACAGGCTACAAAATATACTTGAATGGTAGATTAATAGATACCGTGGGACCGGGAGTACGTGAATACCGGATTACCAGGGCTATGGGGTACAACCCGGCGAACCTAGTAAATAAGGGTGAAGCTAGGGCGATTTTTAAGGACGGCAGCGAAGGAGGCAGCAGCAATCCAAATACGCCGCCTGGCGGTGGTTTTTTGGACAATCCGTTATCCTTCATCGGAATTCCTGAAATGCTTAAAACGTCTATCAGCTTTTTGATGATGTACGCACCTTTTATCCTAATTGCTTTGGCTGTTGTATTTTCTCCAGTGCTATATGAGCTGCTGGTCAGACTTATAGCCTGGTTAAGTAAAAAAAATCTAAAGGGGAGCTGAGGTTATGGCTTTAGCAGATATTTTTCAATTCGCTGGAGCACAGTTAGCGTATTTGTCTCCAGCACTCCTGGTCTTTGTGTCCCTGGCCTTTACGGATCGGATGGCTGCGGGATTGATTAGGATCATCAAGTTTGCTAGCAAACGGTTCAAAATATGATCGGACAGTTTCTAAGGGAAGGATGGACGTTTTTAGAACGCATGTTTAAACGTCTGTTCAACTTTTTTTCGTCTTTACTGGGCGACCTATTCCAGGCTCTTTTTAATCTACTCAAGACGCTGTTTCGTCCTTTGTTTGTGTTGGTGGCTATGGTGCTGTACCTGGTTTATAAAGTGGCTACGCTGGCTTGGCTGCTTATCCAAGTATTTTGGTCAATTGCCAAAATAGTGGTCGCTTTTGTTAAGGGGATTTTTGTTACCCTGGCAGGCTTTACATACAGTGGCGAAACGGCTGGAACTGGCACCTGGCAGCCGATTTTAAAAAATGTGGCTCTGGGGCTCAATTATTTTCAACTCGACAAGGTGGCCTATGTGCTGCTTTTCCTGATCTGGTTCGGGGTAGCTTGGGGGGTCATTCGGATTATCGGCAGCTTCCAGATGGCAGAATAACCGAACATTAAAATTATGGCCAACAAATTCCGGAGTCCAATTTCCGAACGATTGTTTAACCAGGGATCCGGATATCCGACCCAATATCCGAACAATGAGGTGGTAGAATGTACGATTACTTTCTGCCGCCAGGCTTAAAAAATTTTTTCGACTCCATTTTCGAGCCGCCGACCCAGTTTTTAACGATGGCCCGAGATTATTTGGATCGGGTTGGCCTGGCTGCTGGACATGGTATAAACCTAAACAACTATTTTGGATTCTTTAGCTATCTGCCTGGCCCGTTCCAGGCTGTTGTAAATTCGCTGCTGGCAGGGATATTGATCCTGGGAATATTGCAGATCGTTAAAGTTATCTTGCGGCTATACTTCGCTATCAAGGCAGGGATATTTCAATGGATATAGGAGGGCATTATGGAGGGCAGCGTATTTAGTTATTTTTTCGCGATTGGATCGGGTTTGTCTCTTGGCGTTGCATGGGTGACACTACTTACAATTTGGGCATTTAACAAGATGAAGAATAGAGGAGAGAAGCGGAATGGCATTGTTCGCAAGTAAAGAGGTATATGAACCGCAGGACGTACTGGTTATTTTCAAAGAGGATGGTACGGCAGCCATTGCCCCAGTGGTAGCTGTTAACGATGAACGGCTGTATGCCGAGTCGGCAGAAAGCAATTATTCTGTGCCGGCAGCCGATGTTAAATCCTACACCGGGCCGCGTGGGCGGATTTTCTTGTATCCGACCACCGTCGAAAATGTAACGGACTGTCAGCGTATCGCGGCGCTGGAGCGGAGTACCGTCCTGCGGCAAATTACGCATTTTGCGCCAGAATCCCCCGTTGCTGCTAAATTGCCAATGGGGAGAATCGTTATCATTGCTTTGGTTGTCCTGGTTCTTATTATCATGATGGTGGCGAAATAATATGAGCGAAAAATACGATAACGCAGACAAGATTCAAAGTGTCATAAATGACGATCTGTTTCCGAACGTACAGCACGTTTCGGATGTAAAACAAGTCCTGGCATTCATGAGCGATTACGCTGCGCCATTTTCGGAAGACCAGGTTAGGGCGCTGCTGCTGTTGGAGGACATGGGCAATAACACCAGGCTGCATCCTAACGGTAGTCCTTACAAGACGATAATTAAGCAGATGAAAGATGAGTTTAAAAAATCTGTGGCCCGGCCTGAAACATTCTTGCGCACAATCGAGGAGCTTATACCAAAGCCCCCTAAGCCTGTCATTATGGCAGATGGACGGATGGTTAAGGGTGGAAGGGGGTAAAGGCCTATGCCGCATATTATAGGCGTTGTAGGCAACCTGGGGGCTGGTAAAACGACTACTGCAAGCATGATGGCCTGGTTGTATAAAAATAAAATTGAGAAACGCGGCGGACATGTGCAGCTTTTTGCGAACTACGACCTTCAGGGGGCCGAACGGTTAAAAGTTGCTAGTGACTGGTTTAAGGTTGCAGCAGCTAATGGAAGCATATGCGTGTGGGACGAGTCGCATCGCTCTTTTGATTCCAGGAAGTCGCTTAAATTTGAAAATACCCTAGCTACGGATGTTCTGACGTTTGCCAGAAAAATGCAAAGTATACAGATATTTGCTACACCTAGCATAAACCGCCTGGATACGCGTATCCGCGAAATGCTTGAGGTGCTTATACATGTTCGACCTATGGGCAACAAGGGGATTATTCTAGATTACTTTGACTTCCAGGCAGACAGTTTTGGCCCGAAAGGGCAATTTCTTCATTCTCGTAGTTTAAGTAGCGCAAAAGTAAAGCAGATCCACGGACTCGACCTGTTTGATACATATTCATTCGTTAACGGGTTTCCATTGCCGCGGACAGAACGAGAAGCAGAAACGTTTTTAGAAGAACTAGAAAAAGCACACGACGAAGCTAGGAGGGCTAAAGGTGCCAACAATCGTACCCGCAAGCAAAATTAAACATGATCCGCAGGAGCTGCTTTACCAGTTTCCGTCTATTCCAAAAATCCGGTATACAAGATTGAGTCAAGAATATTATTTCTGGCGCCAGGTTAAAAACGCGGAAAGTATAGCTGCCATGTTTGGGCGGCTGCTGATCCCGACGAGCTGCCTACACTGGCAGCGGAAAAATATATTCGAAGAACGCCGCGTACAAGTCGGGCGTAATTGCTATTACGTGCTAAATCGGGAGGAGCTCACAAAAACGGAATATTCAAAATATATGGCTATCGTTAAAGAAACGGAAGCAATGGAACAGGAGGAAGTGGGATGAAAAAAGTTGGTCAAAAAATTGATTTGTTTTTTGAAACAACTCTATGGAAGGTGATTATGTGGACTATCGAAATTATAGCGGTCATTGCGCTTTTTGTTATGTTCTTGGATGTTTCTTCAACAATAATGGAGAATTTTACACCGGAACAAATGCAACTGTTTCAAAGAGCAATGGATAATAAGGTTATTGTGCCGTTCAGTGCTATAATGTGCGCTGGTTTTGTACTTATCGGATATGTATTTCTTAATCTGCATCGTTGGTCACACAAAATGGACATTAAGGAATTGAAGAAGAGAATACAAGAACTTGAAGCCTGCCAGGAATGACCCTGGTAGGTTTTTTTGTTGCGAGGTCTAGTAAAAATTGATAGACGGTGGTAGAATTTTCATAACAAATAAAAAGGCCACGTTTCACGGCGGCTTGGGTCTGGACAACCCTCGCTGCTTAACCGATGTAAGGATCGGAGAAACAGGCGCTCGCTATAACATGGCTTTGGTTATTATTGTACCGGATTTGTCCGGCGTATACAATACCCCAAATTTATGATATAAGGCCCCTGTGTTTCCCGAGGATCGTTATCGGTTAACACAGGGGCTTTTCTGTTTGCTTGGTGCTAAAAGCGCCGTATGCAGCCGTCCAGGGCGCGCAGCGGCAAAGCGAACCCTTGACGAGCGGTTCCCAATTGCAAGCCTTGAAATGCCCCTCTGAACCCCTGGTTCGGAGGGCTGGCTCCCGCCGAGGGAATAGGGATTCTAAAGGGCTAGCCCTTTAGCCGCCGGGGGCGACTTTAGTTCTAGGAGGTTTTTGGTGGAGGCTCTAGTTGGATTTTTTATTAGTATGTTTATCGGTTGTTTGTTTGCTATAGCTGGTGCGAAATTGTTCAAATTGTGGTAAATGCTGTTGTGAAATATTCATATGGTGAAAAGTTCAAAATAGAATAGGGTTGGTGTGATGGGTTCGAATATAGGCGCGGCAGCGCCTCAGGCGCCGGAGGCGCCCTTGGTAATAACTACGAAATCGCCGTCACCCTGTTTTGAGAAAAATGGGGATGCGGCGAAGAAAACGAGAGATAAAAGGGTATTTTCCCCGAAAAACGAGCAACCGCCTTTGGACGACCGTTTATTGAGATATCAAATGCAATCGGTGGCAAAACATATGTTACCGAAAAACCGCGTTGGGATTTGTTTAAGGCATCAGATTGAGCGTTATGGCGGAGTAGACTTATACAAACATAGGTCAACGCAGAAAGCTTTTTACGGTGGTCTGATGGTCTGCGGAAGTGTTTGGACGTGTCCAGTGTGTGCGAGTAAAATTTCAGAACGTCGCCGGACAGAGCTTAAAACGGCTTTTAAAGCTCATTTAGACGGTGGTGGTTATTGCACTATGCTAACATTGACTTTTTCGCATTCTTCTAGGGATAAGCTGGATGATCTTCTGATTGCTTTAGGTAAGTCTATTAATAAGTTTCGTAGCGGCAAAAGGTATAATAATATCCGCAAGGAAATTGGATTAATTGGCAGTATACGGGCTTTTGAGATTACTTACGGGGTAAACGGATGGCATCCTCATATTCATTTGTTATTTATGCATGATAATGAAATTGAATCTTGGGATTGGGCAGATATGGAGGACAAGCTGTATAGCTTGTGGTCAGGTGCTTGTGCTGCTAACGGTCTGGAGTGTAGTCGGCAACATGGTTTGAAAATTCATGACGCTGCGGAAGCAAGTACATATATAGGAAAATGGGGCGACCTGATGGATAAGCGTTGGGGCACAGATTCCGAGATGACCAAGGCAAATATTAAAAAAGGTCGTGCTGGGAGCATGACACCATTTGATTTTTTGCGTGTGGTTATACAGGATGGCGATCTTGAGTATCAGGACAAATTTCAAGAATATGCGAAGGCAACTAAAGGTAAACGGCAGCTTGTTTGGAGTCCTGGCTTGAAAGACAGATTTTTAATCGAAGAAAAAACAGATGAGGAAGTGGCAACTGAAAAGGTAGAGGAAGCTGATTTACTTGGTACGCTTGATTGGAAGGATTGGCGTTATATTTTGCATAATGATCTTCGTTTTAAATTGTTAAAAGAAATAGAGGATAACGGCTATGAAGCTGCGCTCGAAAATATTGGTATAAATAAAGAAAAAGCCCTCTGATCGTGGGGATCTGAGAGCCTTCATTTCAAAATTTCGTTGCTTATATTATATCACATGTAGGGGATGTAGAAAATGATTAATAGAGATCGTATGGAAGAGTTAATCAAGTTAATGAGTGAATCGAAAACACGCTCTGAAAAATTCGTCCAGGGTGTCCGTGGTCTGGACGAAAAAAGGGAAATGGAACTCATGGCTGCTGGCTATATGTGCGGTTTTGTGGATGGTAGTTTGCTAAAAAAATAGATGGAGCATATCATAGGCGTAACGGAATTTTAATAGGGAAACCGATATGATAGATGGGAGGGTGTTACTTGAAAACTGCTGATGTAGCAAGCTTTTTAGGGGTAAAACCCGTTACGGTTCGAAAGTATGCTACCGCTTTGGAAAAGGCAGGGTATATCGTAGAACGTAGCGATTCTAACAATCGAAGCTATACGGAAAAAGACGCTATGATGATGAAAGAACTCGCTACGCTATGCAAGGATAACGGCATAAGTATAGAGAAGGGCGCAACCTTTATTGCAGCTAAGAATATTCGATTATCAGGCGCTACGGAAGCGGTGGTTGCTACTGCTGAAAATCGCTATGATGAGCGATATGATCAGGCGCTTGAGCTATTAAAACAGATGTCAGAGCATAGCAAGCAACAGGCTGGAGATATTGCTAGCATGCGCGCACAGATGGAACAACAAAGTAGCGGTATTGCAGCTTTGCAGCAGGAGCTTGAAGAAACAAAAAAGCTTTTGGATTCTTCTTTACAGCGGAAATGGTGGAATTTCTTCCGTCGAAACGCGGACAAGCTAGATCAAGGGGAGCGCGACCCTGAAATGGTTTGGAAAAAAAAGAAGCAAAGGGAACAAGATATCTACACGCCAGGGCGAGGATAAAGGGAGAGATATACATCTCTTTAGGAAGCAACACGGTTTAGATATAAAAGCGGTAATTCTCAGTTTGGGGAATTGCCGCTTTTTGTGTATGCTAAAAATAAAAAAAAGTGAAGGATGTGACGAAGGGAAGTATATAGATTGCCAAGAAGAAGAAAGCCCGTGGGGGAATTAACAATAAGTATCTGCATCAACCTGAAACAAAATGTTCTTTGGGAAATAGAGAAAGACGGAAATCCTAAGCATGTTATAGAAAAACTGGTGAATGAAAAATATTTGGATAGAATTAACACGGAAAATATAGACAAGTCCTGATTTTTTTTTTATAGTAAACAAGAACGGAAAACCTGTTCGCATTTTAGGTATTGTATCCTAGAGATTAGGGACGATAGCCACATGCAAGAAAATTTGTGATGTTATTTACTCAAACGTGTTGCTTCCTACAATAGTTAGAACGCAGCACGATGACAAATAATACATATTGAGCTATCCTAAACCTAACACTAAACCTGAATAGCAAAAAAGCCCTGTTAGGTGCTACCAACACCAACAGGACTTATGTGGGAAATGAAAGCTACCAACTTTCATAATCCCTTGGTCGGAGCGATTACGCCTCGCTCGTCCCTCGATACACTTTATGTTATTTTGTCCTGCCTTGCAATAGTAAGCCGGTAGGATAAGGCTTCTTAAACATGAATTTCGAGAGTCATAGAGGCGCAGCCGTTTCATAGGCAGCGTCTCTTTTTTTGCATTCAACTGGAGGTGGAAAATTGAACGAAGAAGATGCCCAGGCTCAACCGGAACAGTCCATTTCGGCGCAAGGGGATCAAGCTATTACGGTGCAAGAACCATCCAAGTCGGTGCAGGAAGATTCTCCAAAATCGGAACCGCAACAGTCAGTTCCAGTCACGGAGCAGCCGCAGGAATTTCCGGTTGTAGAAACCAAGCCTACGGCGGTTACACAAGATGTGTATGTTGTCAATCAGCCTGGAGAACTAAGGGAACAAACCTTGGTTGAATTGCCGAATGGAAATTTCATAGCTTTCAGCAGTGAAATGACCCTTGGTGATGCAATTGTGGCATCCAGTATTTTTTTGCTTATTGCGTTCTTGGTGCTTAAATGGCTGCTGGATACAGCATGGGGGAGGCGATAACATGTTGCTTTCGAGCTTGAGTCCTCATGACACTGCTGTCGCCTTGGGATTAGTGTTTACAGTTCCGGTAGTAGCTGGGCTAATGGCTAAGTTGCTAATTGAGGTGGTGTTGTATTGCAGACGATTATAGGGGCAACGTTGCTGTGGCTCCTGGGAAATACTGACCTTGTTAAGCTTTTGGCGGCATTTTTCCTTGCCATTGGTGCAATACATACGGCATTTTCCCTTTGGCATGTCCACCGGAGGGGAGAAGAGTATGAACGTTTCTGATTTATGGGATTTTACGTTTTTTTGGCAAATGTTTAGGAATTTTATAGCAACGGCTGCGCCTTTTGTGATGGTGGTTATGGCTGTGTATGTAGTTAAGTTGCTGCTTAGTTCCATTATGTCCGCAGTCGCCAGGAGGAAAGAATAATGTTCCGTTACCTGGTTGTTGATCCTACCAAAGATTTTCCTACTACGTTTTTCACAGCCGAGAGATTACAGGAATTTTGGTATTATGTCCGGTGGTTTTTTAAATTCAACATGCCGATGGCAATGATCGGACTTGCCGTATTCGTCGCCTTTATGGTGCTTATCCTGGTCGTTGATATTCCGAACATGGGAAAACAAAAAGACGATGATGACGATGTTGACGTGAAATATTACTAACTTGAGCAAGAGGGGTACCCTCACTCTATATAAAATTCAATTTCCCTAAGGAGGAAAATAATTATGGCTATGATGCCTGCTGCTGTTAATGCTGATTTTTCGGGGGTAAGTTTACCCTTCACACCTGCTGATATGATTACGACTGCTGTTAGTTTTCTAGGAATTTACGGCCCGTGGATTTTGCTTACCCTGGGCGTAGTATTTTCACCTGTTCTCTACGGTTTGGTTATGAGACTCATGTCTTGGGTAGCGAAGAAATTCCAAACGAAATAATCAATATTTTTTTAAGGGAATAGCCCAGACAAGCTTTAATGTGTCTGGGCTATTTCTACAGATTAGGGGTGTGAAATGAAAAAAACAGCATTAATCCTATTAATTATTATGCTCATTAATATTCCTGGTTTGGCTGCGGCAGCCGCACCACCTACCGGAAATATAAAAGTACCGAATGGGGGATTTGAAGCCGTTGTTCCAAAAGATACGTCTGGTACTTTTCCAGCCAAAACGGCGGGGGGAGGAACTAGATTTGTCCCATCCGAAGGCGGTGGATCGTATTATTTGGCTAGTATTCGGATGCGCGTTAAGGGAGCTTTAAGCGACAAAGTTTATGTGACCGTTACCTTCGGGGATGGCTACAAGATGAAAATAGCTAAGTCGGTTGACGGGGTTCCGGTTGATATTGGGCCTACCGCTTTTCGGGCACATAAAAGCAAGGGTATATCTATTTCCATCCATTCGGATGGAAGTTCAGAAAAGTTTGTGAAGCTGGCTGAATATGGCTTCCTACCGGAGGCAGAACAAGGGGGAACAACCAGCCCCCCGAAACGGGCGGTGGGGGGCAAACA
>NZ_JBBOXA010000002.1:0-53099 GCF_038007385.1 Paenibacillus sp. FSL M8-0228 | reverse complement strand
AAAAAAAGACTTGACAAGAAGATGGTCATATGTGGCGAAGCCCCTTGAAAAAACGAGGAGGTTACGCCAATGGATGAGTACGCAAATTCCCTAAAAGAAACGCTGACATCCCTCATACGAGAAATGTCAGCCGCACCAGCACCTTATGTCAAAAACCCTGAAAAAGATTTTACCCGAAAGAAAAAGCTGCCCTTTGAAACGGTTATGCAACTCCTGATCTCCATGGGGGGGAACAGCCTATATAAGGAACTCTTGGAATCACAAGATACACTCTCATGTAAATAATGAGTAAAAATCATCGTGTTGAAGCACATCGGCTAATTTCTACCTGGCCGCTAGTTTGTGGCTATATATCCTTAGCTACGATAGTAACGCCGGACGAAAAAGTAGGTGCGTAGGTTGCGTTCTCTACGACGCTCCCGACTACCTTAACAGATGCCGTTCTGCCGCCCGCGCAATTTACTAACCTCTGCCCTCCGGTACCCTTGAACGTCACACCCATCATAACAAGGTTGGTGTTGCTGTAAGTCATACCCGCGGTGCTTATATTATTAAGTACGATTGATGTATTCGTTATCTCGCTATTTACAAGCTTTATTGTGTCGACGGGAGTAGTAGCTGTGATTAATCGAGGGATGTCAGTCTGCATGTGTATATTTTCCAAAATGATGTTCTTCTGAATGGGCGGTGTTGCATTTGGGTAGTAACTACGGGAGTAGTTGTCCTTGTCAAGGTGGAGACTAACTGCGACGGGTCTGTTTTTCTGTAGGTAGATGTTTTTCAGGTGTACATTTCTACAACCTGCCGTATAGGTAACATCGTCCTGTATCATCACCCATTTAATATTACCGTCGAGAGTGACCGTCCCGTTTACGTGTGTAGGTGCCGTCATTGATGTGTACTTAGTGCCGTCGGGATTCGCGACTACTCGGTACAATCGCCCATTACTTACCACCGTGTCTGACTTTTGTAGCTCCATGCCGGAAAACCAATCAACCCAAGCGCCGGCGAGGACACGTAAGAAGTATCCAGTCGTAGATGCAGCGGCTAAATCGTAGCAATTTTCTATTAAGCCATTCTCGATCCAACCAAGCTGTGGATTTCCTGTATCGTAGTCATGCCCGTTTAACGCTATAGGATCATCGTACGTTTTAAATTTTCCATCACGGACTACGAAATTACTGCCTCTACCAAAGTGTACCGCGTCCTTGCCTCCCTCTACTCGTATCTTGTCTATGATTACATCCTCGAAGGTGCATATCTGTACGCAATAACTATAGGATAGGAGGTCGAGACATTCGAAGTTTTCGATTGAGAGATTTTTAACATAGAAAAAAGAGATTTGACCTCTCAACCCCGTAATTAAGTCTGAGCCCGCAGTGGATTCTTTACCGTTGCATATTAGCTTTAAACCTCTTATTACGATGTTTTTGTTGTAACTACGAGTAAATGCACCCTTATTGACGAGTACGTACCCGTTTGATGTGGTGCGCCTTAAAAAGACACCTGGACCAAAATTTAGAGTGACGTTGTCCCCGATCTTTATCGCTCTGTCGATATCGTAGATGCCTGGCTGTTCTACCCTTATCATGCCTCCCGCATCAACGGCCCTTTGTAGTGCAACCGCGTTAGTTGCCGCGTCATTACTTGGCATAAATCCAAATTTAAGTGCGCTAGGTATAAATATAGGTTCTGTCGTAGTTGTGACGTCTACGGCGTAGACTTGATAAGATGTTTTGCTTGTATCGGCAACTACAATTCTTACAAAGTAAACGTCATCATCGACCGTGTAATAATTAATATCAAACGCAGCTTGCCGTAGCATCTGCTTCGCCGCGTTGTATAAATTAACCCTGTACATAATTGTGTTATTTTCTAGCCTGAGTCTCTTCACCTTCGACACGTCGATGTATCCGGATCTATAACTATTCGTAACACTCGTCTCCATACCAGCGCTGGTCAGTCCACCTATTGCCCAATTGGAAGGTATCGGGGTGGTAATCTCCTCAGCTACCTTAGTGGTAGTTTGACCTATTATCTCGCCTACTTTAGCGTCTGCTTTCCTCGCAATCGTTCGGGCCACCGTGTCTTTTATCGTCATTTAGCCAACACTCCTATTAGATACCCGGACGTAACCGCTAAACGGATATCTTGCAATTAGTTCAGTTGAAGCATACTCACGTGTTTTTGCCATAATATTTAACCTCCAAAGTTTTTTTGTTTCACTCGAGTTGAGAACTGCGCGCTTTAATTGCTCTTCATTTATAGGGTAATTAACATGGTTATTTAACAACCTAAACGAAGAATCTTTTATATAATCTTCTGTTGTCTTGCATTCATAGAGACAGTGCAGGAAAAAATCCGGCTGCCGAAGATTAAAGTAACATGTTAAAAGTGTTGAATGATGGATCGGCTCTTAGTTGGACAGAAAATATAAGGGCTAGTAGAACGAGCAGATAAGAAGAAGGGACGGAAAAAGTGCCCTCATAGGAGTTGTTCAGTTTTGTGTTGACAATCCAGAGTTAAGAATTACATATTGAAGTGCACTTATTGAATAGTACCTATTGAACAATTTTATTATCACCACAGGCTAAAAAAATGATTTGAAGACAAAAAAAGAAACCCCCAAGGGATCAATGTCATTAAGATAAGCTCAAAGACAATTCCGGGAATAAAAATGAAATCCGAAACGGCATGGGAAAAGCCCCGTGCCGTTTGTTTTTTGTGCAAGCAAGGAAAAAAGCGTACAGCAAACAAAGCGGATAGAGTATCCGCTTAAAAAAATGTTCATGTGAACCGAATTATGCTACTCTGTAGACGAAGCTAACAGCTGATTTCCAGCGGATTTTGCGTGTATTCCTCTGCCCTGAGCGAATGGGTCGAATCGGCAAAATGTTTTTGCGAATCAGCGCTTCAACATCGGGCGAGGGGCATCGTGCCGAGAGCGCAGGAAATATCTACAAACGTGAACGGCAACCGTAAAGTTGACTTGGTAGGGATGCCGTGTATCCATTTGGGAAATGACGACGTGCAAGGTCATCATTTCAGTGAAATTGTACATGATCATTCTTGCGAATATCTCTTGGATGATGGACTCTTGCTTCTTTGCATGAAAATTCGTCAGACCGACGGTGTATTTTAATGCCCTGAAAGAGGTCTCAATCCCCCATCGCATGTTATAAATGGACTTGATTTCATCGGGTGGGAAATCAGCGGTAGAAAGACTCGTAATAACGGTTTCATAAGTGCCATTAGGCAGGATGAAACGAACAACCCGAAAGGAAATCGGATAAAACAAGTTCTCCTGCAGATCCAAAAAATCAAAGGTAGACGTGGAAGGGACGAACTTGTACATCTCAGGATGAGCCTTGACCTCTTTGGTTTGTTTTTTTGTGAGTGTCAGATGAATGTCCCAATCAAACTCTCCGCTAGAGGGCACACGCAAGCCCGAAAGAATACCATTGGAATCCAAATCCTTTACCCGTATGACATAGTTCCACCCTTTGCGTTCAATATGCGCGAAATTGTTGTAACTTTCATACCCTCGATCGGCAATAACAATGGTTTTGCTTTTGATCGGGGAACGGTCAACCATAGCAGCCAACGCCCTTCCCTCGTTGCAAAACCTTCGTGGCTGAACAATGGCATCCACGTAAAGTCTATTGCACAAGTCATAGGCTGCGTTCAAATGCAGAAGGTTATAGCCTTTCGTGTTCGGTTGACTTTGAAAATAGGTTTCCGTGTCCGCAGAGTCCGTTGCGATATGCAAATCCGAACCGTCAACAGCAAGTAAACGATACCCCCGGTAGTCCTTGATATCCGTATATGATTGCGTAAATTGGTGAAACAAGAATTCCACAGCAGACGGCAGGATTTTATTCCTCTGTTGGACAAAAGCAGAAGTGGTCGCGGTATTTACGTCATAACCTTGTGATTCCAAGAGTTCCTTATATAGGCTGTTCCCCCCCATGGAGATCAGGAGTTGCATAACCGTTTCAAAGGGCAGCTTTTTCTTTCGGGTAAAATCTTTTTCAGGGTTTTTGACATAAGGTGCTGGTGCGGCTGACATTTCTCGTATGAGGGATGTCAGCGTTTCTTTTAGGGAATTTGCGTACTCATCCATTGGCGTAACCTCCTCGTTTTTTCAAGGGGCTTCGCCACATATGACCATCTTCTTGTCAAGTCTTTTTTTCCTTTTTCATGCAAAAAAAGAGCGGGCTATCTTTTCGATAACCTGCTCTTGTTCCTGATTTAGAACCTGCGTCTTAACTTAATGACATTGCCTATATAGGGGAAGGCTTTAGTGAAATACTCAAAAGCAGATGGGATCAACTAACAGACTATAACACATTCTCTGTGGCATATTCCAGCTATACACACCTCATAACAGACACTATGACAATCAAAAAATCCCTGTGGACCCTGAGCCTTAATAGGTTGGACTGATCTAATTATTACTTGCGGACGTGCATAGGTTGTTACTGGGTTCTGTGCTACTGAACGATAGTTATTTGCCAAAAAGTTCACCTCCAAATTAGGCTTATTATTCATGATAATATATGAGGTAACTCTACGTGGGTGTTTTTAGTTCAATAAAATGAGTCAAATGCCTAAACTACTTACAATAATAAGACTGGTCGGAAGAGGTCAGTTAGCAAATAAAGCCTCCGGCTAATTACCGGGGGCTTTATTTACTTAAAATGATTTAGGGTTGATCTGCTTTAATAACGGATCATCTTCCTCTTCCTGGCTTTCCTCTTTAGGGGGATTCTTCTTGGCCGCTACCTGTTCGTCTATAGTTGCGGCAGGCTGTGGCTCAGGAATAGCGTACATAGCAGAAAACGGCGTTAAAGGTGCTTGTAATCCATTGAGCAAAGGTTCCTGATAGAGAATTTTTTGTATGTCATGTTCTGTGATGTCTCGATATCCAAACCGATCAATCATGTGCAAGACGATACTTGCTAGGGATAGTTGTATGTTAGACTGTGCATCAACCCAACGATTTACTTTCTCATGCTCTTTTAACTCGCCTACTCGCCAAGAGACGTGTTTACGGGTAGGTTCTGTCAACCTTCAACACCCGCCTCTTGAAAGAGAACTTTTTTATGCAAAATATCCAATCCATGCACATTCAAGTTTACAGCGTATTCGCCTGGAATCCAAACTAATAAGCAATGGACTGCATCGGCAAATTCCTTTGCTTCTTCGTACAGATCAGGCTCAAAGGTGATACTTCCACCACCGAACACCATAATAAATTCAATGTCGCCGCCAATCTTACTGTAGTGATCTTGCATAGCAACCAGGATGTTGTTAGCTTCTCCATATTGTGCTTCTTCCATAAAGCTAGTTGCCATTTTATATAAGTTATCTTTAGGGTCTTGAAGTATTTGGTCAAAACGTTGACGGTTAATTTCCAAATATCCTTGAGTTTCTTCTGTTAAAAGTTTGGCTGCTGCTTCGGCTGCATGCCCAACTCCATGTTTTTTTCCATCACAATTTTCGAGAACAGGGTTCAAACCATGTGTATGAATTAATTCAACCGTTCCTGATCCAATATCTACTAGAAGTCCTTTTTTAGTTGCGAAGTCTCGCGGCGTTAACTTCAAAAGTTCCGGTTTGTCAGCATATGTTTCTCTAAACTTAGAAAGTATATGGGGCGATTCGATTTTCTCTGTAGCGTCTTTTTTTGGACTTTTCCAGAATACAAAACCGTAAAGGCCAGTTAACCCTTCTTGGGTTACTTTGGACTTTGTATATTTCAAAGTAACAACAACGGATTTCTTACCTATGTAAACCGTCACAACATGTGTGTTTCCTGTGAAGCGTTTCTCTAAAATCTTAGCCTTGGTAGGGTTCCATTCCGAAGCAGGGATGGAGCCGGCAAGAGAACCGTTTACTTCAATGGTATCAGGCAACTCATTGTGAGCTGAATAGTAATTTTGGACTTCATGAGCTGCTTGCATAGCTAGAGTCATTACCACGGGAATATCATGTTTATGTTTATTTCCGAGTCTAATATTCATATTGTCTGATGTGCTTGAGGTCAGACTTGCATGGTTTCCTACTGCATAGATTCCGTCTTTTTTGATAGCACCACTACTAATGTTAACAACAAGCTCATTCATTAAATTGTTAACAATAGCGGCGATGCTTTTATCCGATTCATCGGGTTTGGTATACAATCTCTTAATGACTGCAGGTTGGGAATAGAGAGTACCATTAATAATCATTTTGTTTGTCGAGTTACCAAAATCAGCATTTGACTCATTTTGTTTGACTGGCACCGTGCAACATCTCCTTTAAGTTTATAATGAGTTTAAAATAAGTTTAAATAAACTTCGATATTCTATCTTTTACTAGTATAATATACCAAAACTAATATATCAACCTGAAATGAGTTCGAAAATAAATTTATAATGAGTTTAAAACAGGTTTTTATAAACATTTTGAGTTTATTATAAACTCAAAATGGATTTTTAAATAAACTCATATAAAGTTTTTAATAACCTCATTTTGATTTTATTTTAAATAAAAAAAGTGTTTTTTGCCGATTGGTAGGCAAAAAACACTTACGGGAGTAGGCGGGACTATTAAAAGTTCTTGCAAAAAAACTAGATTAGTGGCAAAATCGGAGTATATCCACATATCCACAACATTTTTTTTTGCGAGAATTATAGAGCGGTTTTAACATAAATACATAACAAAAAAATACAAAAAAAAAAGCACCACCCAAATTTTATGAAGAAGTCATGTTTGGCGACGCGACCTTCATCATAAAACCCCAAGAGTGTGCTTTACTCGTTTTTTTGCTTCTGGGTACATTATACCCTATGTGCGAAAAAAAAGTAAAGCATAAACTCTTAATTTCCTATTGCCTTTTTTTAGGCGTGGTGCTGGAAATGGGAGTTTTTTTAATGTCTACCTATGCAAATTTACCCAAAATCGCCTATAACGCATTTTGGGACTTATATCATAACCAGCTTACGGAGCGGCCAAAGCGCTTTGAAAAAGCTGAAATTCGTGACCACAGTTTGGGGTGGGTGTACCTCAGCAATGATTGCCAATCTGCCAAAGCTGTTCGCACCTACCAAACTCTATTTGTCCTGAGTGACCATTATACATACTATACCCCTAATACCTTCTATCGGAGAGGTTTGCGCAATCAGGAGACTTTGCGCTGGCTTAATGCGATTGTATTAGACGTGGACACAAAGCGTGGTGTAAATGTCGGCCTTTGCTTGCCGGATCTACTCGAACAGATCCGGTCTGCTGGTCTGCCGCTGCCTACCATGATTGTGAGAACCCCAAGTGGGGGCTACCATGTCTATTTTGTGCTTGATTCCCCCCGTAAAGCGTTCTCTAATGCCGTTGATACTTACAACAAGCTTCAGCTTGCTATGGCTGTAGCCATCGGTGCAGATCAGCAGGCAGTTGGAGCAGAGCGCTATTTTCGCATTCCTACAGAGGAAAACGTTGTTTACCGAAGTGAACGCCGGGTAGCCTTTGAAGAATTAAACGATTGGTACTGGCTTAACCATGAGCCGGAGCAGGAGAACGTCAAAACGGGCGTTTGGACGCGGTGCGGGCTTTTGGAACGTGAAGCAGTTCAAGCGCTCCTACGGGGCGTAGAGCGCGGCAAAAGAGACAACGCGGCTTATACCCTTGCTTTGGTTTACAAGGCTGAAGGTTATGACCAGGAGAGCGCTGAAAATGCGTTGCATACCTGGAATGCTCGTCTTGAATCGCCGCTTTCGGAACGCGTTATTTGTCAGAAAGTACGGAGCGCGTACAAGGCTGGCGCTCCAGCTGGACCAACGGCCGATTGGATTCAATATCTATCCGGGGTTTCTTTTGCGCACGCAGCGAAGTGGGATGCGGCCAAGCCGAGAGCAGAGAGAGAACGTAGCCATTACACAGAATGGGCGACTGACGTACTCGAATTTTTAAAAGAGCAACCCGGCCAACAGGTGACTGGATCGCAGCGCCAGCTTGCCGCTTCTTTCGGTATGTCCCTGTCTACTTTTCAGGAAGTTGTATGTAATTTAGTGCAAAGAGAAAAAGTAATATTAGAGGTATCTGGAAAGGGACGTGCAGCATGCACAACCCTTCGTTTGGTATGCCCGAAAGACCCGACGAAAACTACGGCCAAGATCATCCCTTTTCCAAAACAAAATTTTACAAATAGTTACATAATTAATGTACCAGTCTCCAATACATTTAAGATTCTAGGGGGGTTGGTGGGTGGGTTATTGTCTGCTTGCACTACCTTACCTCCTCCTCTGCCTTAGTGTATTTTTATGTGGGTCTTTTTCTTGCTGCTCTCATTTTCGTATTCTCTTTCTATTCCGGATTGCGCTTCTCTATCTATTTCTACTTTTTGCCTAACGGGGCCTATTTTCGATTTAGTTCCCTTTCCCTGCTCCTTGTTTTAATTTCCTTTTGCTCCCTGTTATTTTAGTCCTGTGTGTTCCTGATCCTTCCATACAATTGACCTAGCTAGGCCTGTCGCTTTTGGGAGTATCTGTTCATTTTGTGTCGTTTTTGTTCTTCTCTGGCGGCATGTTTGTTATACTAAATTGCATGAAACACCGAAAAACCACTCTAACTTGAGCCGAAATAAGATGTATCCCTATGTTCTATGTAAGTTGCACCCCCACCCCCCGCGAATTGCTTGGTGCCACTGGTGAGTGGGAGTAATATAGCCACTCGAAAGCACTTCCTGACCCCACCCTCACAACGTCATGAGGATGGGGTCAGGAAGACGAGTATCTATATTACTCTAAGTTACTATTTGGCGGGGGGTGGGGGTGAGGGTAAAGATTAGAAGTGAAGTGATTAGTAGAGTGGATGAAAGAGGGAGAAAAGAGAGAGGAGAGATTAAAAGATAGAAGATAAAAGATAAGAAATTTAAAGATGAAAAGATGAAAGATTAAAACAAAAAACCAAGATCAAAACCTAAAAGCAAGATCAAAACCTAAAACCTAAAGACGTGTGAGTGAATGCGAGGAAGTAAACCTGTGGGGGTTGATCGGGGAAGAAGGTTGACATGCTAACGCATGTTCTTGAATAACATTGTATTTTTATGCATTGGAGATTCAATATGGAAAGTTGCTTCTATGATGTTGTCTAGTGGTAGCGATAGTGAAAGATTGATGGAAAAGTTTGAGATGTTTCAGTTGGGGGAAGTTCCCCCGGTATAGGGTGGCAGGATTGAACAAACAGTATGCGATATGAGCCTTTATTTTGTTGGTTCAGTTGCACTTTCAATTACACTATTTGATGTTTGGAAGCAGCGGGTTATTCTAACTAGAAAAATGTGATAGTGTACAAGGGAGAGTGATTTTGAAAACGAAGTCGGAGGAGATTTTTTGATTACGAAATACAGTGATTTTAGAGACGATGATTTTCTTATTTTGAGATTCATTTTGAAGCACGGTATTGTTACAACCAGGCAAATTATGACGCATACAGATAGCATGTCACGTCATGCTGTTTATCGCAGATTGAGGAAACTCGAAAATGCACGGTTAATCTGGAGAAAGAAATTAGCGTCCAAACTCAATGTGTATTTTCCGCATCGAGACGCACGAGATTATTTGAATTATCCTGTTACGGTATCGAATGATGCTTCTTTTTATACGGCGCAACATGATTTGATTATTAATGATCTAATTTTGTATTTGAGATCGGCGGCGGCATCGGATTTTGAGTATAAAACGGAGCGTGAATATCGGTTTGAGCTGCTAAAGGGAGTCGAGGATCGGCAGGCCATCATCACACGTACGAACGAGACGCGTGATTCGATTCCAGATTTTATTTTGTATCCTCCAAACTTGGCCATCGCCGTTGAAGCAGAGCTGACCGTAAAAAAGGCTACTCGCTTGAGGAAGAAAATCGACTTATACGCCAATCAGCTTAAAAATGGAGAGTATACAGATGTATGGTATTTTGTTCCTGATAATTCGGTGGGTAACGCTATAAAGAAGGCGGTTGATTATGTACACAAGGCGTGGGCGGCTTCGGCCCGGACTATGACCAACGCAAAGGGGATCAATGTTTTCCAGCAAATTCAAATCCGTGCTTTACCTTCAGAGGTTAAAGGGGAGGATTAGGTGCAAAATGATGGGTTCGAGGATATGTTCCGAGGGCCGACCCCGGAACAACAGGAGCAAGAAAAAACATTAGGCTACATGGTTATAGCAGCTGTTTTCCTGATCGTATTTTGTTTTGCGATGGGTGGTATTATTGCAGGGTTGCTGATTTACCTGGCCGTCAGGTTTGTTATTAAGCGCTATTGGGTATTGTACGCGATGTTGCCGCTTGCTCTTTTCGGGATTCTTGTATTACATGGCACGGGCGAATGGCTTTCATCACTTGGTTTTTTATCGGCTGTGCGCCTGCCGTTCGTGGCAACACTGGCAGAAAAATATCTTCATGATGGGAAGCCCTTCCCACTCACTGGTTATTCTTTCGTTTCTGCTGGTGTGGTTGGTATTATCCTGGCGTGTGTAGTACACCCGATTATTCAATATTTCGAGAGTAAAATCATTAAATCCAAACATGTCAGCCTGCTGAAAAAACGGGCTGACCGAAAGTATAAAAAATTCCGACTAAACCGATTTAAATACAATGATCTGGCGCAGCTTAAATTTCGTAAATCTGAATCCAAAGCCAATTTTATTGGTTATGACGAGTTTGGAGAACGGGTTGAGCTGGATGATGAAGAACTCAATTCGCATATGTTAGTCATTATGACAACTGGCGGCGGGAAGACCGTAATTATCGGCACTGTGATTGAAAACGCGATCCGGCAGGGTAAACCCGTATTTTTCATGGATGGCAAGGGTGAAAGAGAATCCATGCTGGAGTTTAAGGCGCAGGCTGAAAAATATGGCCGTAAAGTACATCTGTTTACTGATTTGGATGAACTGAATTTCAATTTTTTGCGGCACGGTTCACCTACGCAATTACGTGACAAAATCATGAATCTGTTTGAATGGTCTGAACCTTTCTACAAAATTAATTGTTCCCGGTTTCTACAACTGACCTTGCGGATGCTGCGGGAGTTTGGCGAAACCTTAGACTTGGCAACCATTTACCGCATGACATTCCGCTCTAAAGTAGCTGCTTATATTTCGGAGCTGATCGAGCGTGAAGAAAATGAATTAAGTCGGATAACAACGGAATGGGAACATTATGAAAAAGCGTTGCACCGAGCTGAAAGGGCCAAGAATGGGGTTTCTCTAACACCTGAACCAGAGGAAGAACCTACAGAAAACCTCGAAGATGTTGCTGAACCTGTTCCTGTAGCTGCCGATGATTTTTTTGGGTTCCGGCAGGCAAGGCAGGATAAAAAAGCAGCAGTCGCAAGTGAGGAACCTCAACCGGAGGAAGCCGATGAAGCGGAGCCGAATGTATCCCTCGCAGCTCCTAGGGTGGATCTGATCAAAGAAGAAATTGAGATTCCACCACAACCGGATGTGTCCAGAGAAGAAGGAGCGGAGCGGTACCGGGAACGGATGGAGAAAATCGAATACTATCGGGAACGTTTTTTTGGTGAAGATTCGGAGGACGAAAGCGAGGAAGAAGATACAGGGATTAACTTCAATTCGCTGGTGAGTCTTAGAAATCAGGTTGCGGAGCTGATGGAATCCGATTTAGGGCCGCTTTTTGAGGAAACCGGGGGCGGTATGGATTTACTGGAGGTCACGGATCGAAACGAAATGGCTATTTTTTCGTTGTCCGGTAACAAGTATCGTGACTATATCAAAATGCTTGGCCGGATCGTTATCTCTGAATTTAATACGATCGTTGATTACCGGCAAAAAGCCGGCAAGAAGCGAATGCTTATGGTCTGTGATGAATTTTCTGCATATGCCAGTCATGAAATTGTTGATGTGGTGAATAAATCGCGTTCAGCTGGTGGGGAATGTGTTATCTCAATGCAGGGTTTATCAGATACAGACAAAGTTGATCCAAACTTGACCCGGCAGATTATCAATAACTGTAATACGTATTTGTTTGGGCGCGTGAATGATAGTGAAGATGCATCCATACTCGCTGCTACTTTAGGAACCTATGAGGATGGTGATATTACGAGTCAGGTGAAAAAAGATCCGCTGTACAAACTGAATTTTGAATCAGAAATGGGCACGGTCAGAAGCGTACAGCGCTTCAGAGCGCATCCGGACGAAATTAAGGAGCTGTCCAAAGGGGAAGTATTTTTAGCCCGTAAGCTGAAAAAACGGGATGATGGACAGCCATATGTAGCCCGTGTGTATGTACGGAACGGCCTTGACCTGGAAGGGATTCAGGAAATTGTTTCATGAAAGGAGGAATTGAGCTATGGCAAAGAGTTTAGAAAAGCGTAAGCAGCGAAACGAAGGAGAGAAACGCGAAAAAGTGTCTTTGTGGACTCATATTAAAAATTTGAGTAAGCGCGAAGAAAAGCCCGTGCGAAAAGCTTATCGCCCAAAAGGATATGTGGCGCGGAAGATGGGTTTCTGCCTGTTCTGGATTATGTTTGTCTTCATGTTCCTGGTCGTATTTGTTACCGTGATGGCTCCTAAAGGATCGTCTCAAGCCGATGCTAAAACGGAAAAGAAAGCGACCTTGAA
This sequence comes from Paenibacillus sp. FSL M8-0228, assembly GCF_038007385.1. Taxonomy (NCBI): domain Bacteria; kingdom Bacillati; phylum Bacillota; class Bacilli; order Caryophanales; family Paenibacillaceae; genus Paenibacillus; species Paenibacillus sp. FSL M8-0228. The sequence goes on along the minus strand of NZ_JBBOXA010000002.1, from coordinate 40,479 downwards.
TCCTGCGACGACGACGACAGGCGTACAGTACGCGCAAAACTTTACCAAGGAGTATTTTACTTGGTCGCCGGGTGATGCGGCTTTAAAACAGCGGCAGAAGCGTCTAGAGCCATTTCTAGCGAAAGGGCTGGACAAGCAAGCGGGACTGGAGACACATGGTTTGCAGACTAAATCCACGTTTCTCAAAACAGAGATTAAAAATATTGAGGAAAAAGGCGAGAACCGCGCCTATGTAACGCTCAAGGTATATCAGAAAGTGGAAGTGCCGCAGCAAGTTCCAAACCAAAAAGCCGGAACGGGCAAGACAGCTCCTTTGGTTAAGTACAAGCCGGTGGAAGTTCAAAAATTTTTCGTGGTGCCTGTGGGGTACGACCAAAGCTACGGCATTTATGATTTGCCCAAATTTAGCTTTATGGATTCACAAACCACGCTTGAGAAGGACGACGCAGCCAAGGGGCTAACGGATGCGGAAAACAGTCAAGAGAAAGCCAATGTACGTAATTTTTTGGATACTTTCTTTAGTTCATATGCCAGCGATCCACGAGACAAATTGGCTTATTTGCTGGAAGACCCTAAGCATCCGAATGGACTCAATAAGACAATGGACTTTGTGAGTGTGAATGCAGCTCAAGTCTATCAAGGGTCTGCACCTAAGCAATATATTGTGTTGGCGAATATTACGCTGGAAGATCCTAAAACGAAAGACCGTTATAACATGAATTACCGATTGTATGTAATAGAGAAAAACAGTCGGTATGTCGTGACAACCCTGGATGAGAAATAGGAGGTTTGTATTATGAGTTTAGGTGGCCTTGTAGATTGGTTATCCGAAGAAGGGAAACACGCGATATTTATCGCTGGTATCGTTTTTGCGATTGTGTTGGCGTTCCGAAGACAGTTTATTGGAGCAATTGGCACTTTCCTCGTTCTCTTAGTGGCGTATGCCTTTGTTGCCAAACCTGAATTGTTTGGTACCATATCTGAATTTATTACAAGCAAGCTGAATTTAGGCGGGAAATAAGGGGGCCTACAAGTGGAACCGCAGCCGCAACGAAGAGACTTGTTTGTTCTCAATGAATTTTTGGTATTTGAGAGACGATTATATCAGTTTGCAGGTTTTGCCTTTGGTAGAGCTTTAAAGATCAAAACGATAGGTTATTTTTTTGCTCTTTCGGTTGTGATGATTATTTGGTATCACATTCCGCTTTTGAATATTCCTTTATTAATTTTACCCAACGCATTCTCCTATATGGCGCCGTTTTTAGGCACCTATTTACTGGTTGATGTGGGGACCGAGAATCGGCCCCCTATCAAATTTTTTAAAAGCTTTTGCGCCTATCACTGGCGCAGGAGTAAGCGAGTGACCTATTACAAGGGAATGGAGCTGGGACAACCTCAATCCTATGGATTTAGCGGCCAACTGACCGCGAGAGAACGGCAAGCTGCTAAAAAGAAACTCAACCCGACTTACCGTTTTGACGGTTACTTTACAGTTGGAGAAAGACCACTAAAGAAGGTGAATTCATGAAAGTTTTCACACAATTCCCGGTTAAACATGTTGAAGGCAATTTGGTATTTGGTAGAGACGGTACCGTATGGGCCTATTATCAGGTTGAAGGTTTTGCCTATGATTTTAGGGATATGATGCAGAAGTTTGAGCCGTACAGCAATCAATTGTCTTTTTACGTAGAGAATATGAACGATTTGCATTTTCTGATGATTCCATCCTTAACGGATGTGAACGGCATTATTGATGAAACCTTATCCGAAATGAACCGAAAAGATTATGCGCTGAAGGAATATGGTATCCAGTATTTTGAGAGTTTGAAAGAAACCTTGTCGAGTCAGCGTTCTTCTCGCGATACGAACGAGTATCATTCTTATATCGGAATTCAGTTGATTGAAAAGAGAAATAAGTTTCATGGTGATGGAAATGCCGCATTAATGCTTACTACACAATTCCAGCGGTTCATGCAGGGCTTCACGTCTCCCTTATATCGGGCCGTGGGCTTGATGCCCCAAGACATACTCAAACGGGACATTAAAGAACGGCAGGATCAGGCCGAGGCCCTACGTGAAATTCTGACTACATCTATGTCTTGCATGGTACGACATACCACCAAAGAAGAAACGGTATTTTTAATTGAACAAAACTTTAGTGTCACGCCAAACGATACACAGCTTCGCAAAGGCTATGAAACGAGTGTTGACGTTAGCGGGATTGATGAAAATAACCAAATACATGAAGCACGGCGCGGCCAGGCCCATTCATTTTATGAGCTGCAAAATGCGGAGATTAAAGAATACGACCAAAAAACGCTCAAGCTGTACAAGCTGGTCGGGGAAGAAATTAGGGAGAAATATGTTCAATATTTAGTCGTAGATAAGATGCGGCCCCACTCGCTACATCCAGGTTCCGAGTGGATGTTTCATATACAGAACAGTTTGAAATTTCCGGTAGCGGTTTCGATTAAAGCCAGCTTCTTACGAAATGACCAAATCGTTAAAAGATTAAGTAATGTCCGGCTTTCTTATGAAGACCAACGATCTGAAGCCGCCAAAGGGAACAGTGAAGTGGATCTAAGTGTTGAAAAGTCCGAAAGCGGCGCAATCCAGATGGAAAGTCGTTTTGGGGAAACCGGATATCCAGCTTATGCATGTTCTTTTGTCTTCCGTGTGGCGGGTGACGACATGGAGGAATTGCGAGTTAGGGCTAGCGAGTTAAAGCGGCAGATGCAGAAATTCGGTATCCATTTGCAAACGCCATACGGGGAGTCGATTTCCTATTTTATGGAGTTCATTCCTTCAGCTCCAAGACTCAATGAGGATTACTTGCAATATTTAGAGCCGACAAAGTTGGCGGGTATGATGTTTGCGGCAACCACGAATATCGGAGACAACCGAGGATTTTATATCGGTCAAACGCTCAAGCTGAACCGGCCCGTATTTATCCGGCCTGACTTGGCCGCAAAAGCTTTTGAAGGAACACAGAATGTAATGGATTCTTTGGCCGTTATGGTCGCTGGTATGACCGGGAAAGGTAAATCATTTTTCATTAACCTGTTTACGTATCTTTCTGTACTGACCGGATCGCTTGCCCTGATTGTAGACCCGAAGGGCGACCGGAAAGGGTGGGCCAATGGATTACCTTTTATTCCACCAGATTTTATATCGGTCTGGACGTTGGGCGCTGATGAAGCAGATGCGGGCTGTCTTGATCCTTTCCGCACTAGCACCAACCCCGAAGAAGCGAAGGACATTGCCCTGGATATTTTGTCTTTTTTGTGCAACAAGCAATTAGGTGATGTCGGGTTCACGCTACTAAGTGAAGCATCCGAACGAGAAGCTTATCATGACGATCCTTGCCTGGGGGGATTGCTGGAAGACCTGGAGAAACGATTGGTAACCGTGGAACATCGGGCAGATCGCCAGGAAGCTGCTGCACAAATTATTGAAACGCTGCATACGCTCAAGCGGAGTAACATTGCAAGATTGCTATTCGGGGAGCGCAACCAGGACTACCGGGTGCTTGAAGTCAGTAAACCTATTCAAGTGCTGATGGTGCAAAATTTGCAGTTGCCAAGAGCAGGGAAAGGTTCTGTCCGACCTGTAGAAAAAATATCCGAAGCCATTTTAATTTCCATAGCTGCTTATACCAAACAGTACATGTTTAATCAGGATCGTTTTATTCATAAGGTCATCGTACAAGACGAAGCGAAAACCGTTGAACGTTCATCTGAAGGTAAAGCACAAATGGATTTCATTACACGGATGGGGCGTTACTACAATACCTCTTTGGTGAAAGGTACGCAGAATGCTACGGACTATGACGAAGATGTAGCCAATATGGGGATGAAATTTTCTTTTGCTCTTAAAAAATATGAAGAAGTGGTTGAGATGCTTAAATTCTATAACCTACCTACAACACAGAGCAATATTGACTATCTCACTGGTTTAGGCCGGGGAACGGCTCTATTTCAGGATATCTATGGCCGGACAGCAGCTGTCCGCATTCATCCGGTTTACAAAGAGATTGAGCAGGCTTTTGACAGCTCCACGTCCACGGAAGAAGAACGTCAATACGAAAATGAACGTCTGGAACGCATCACAATGGGAGGTTAAGCAGATGGTCAAACAGATGATGATAGTCCTGGGTGTAGTTCTGCTGCTGATCACGGGTTGTTCTAAAACCCCAACTCAAGACACAGCGGAGGTCGGCGCTGCTGATGCGCTGGCCCTCAAATATATTGAAGCCAGCACCGAAGGGAATCATGATTTATTCAAACAAATCTTGTCACCTGATGATCCGCATTACCTGAATTTAAAAGATGGCCGTCATGTGAATCCGGGGATGTACAAAGCTATGGGGGAACGATATACCATTCAGCGCTTTGAACAAGATACGGATGATGCCAAGGAACTGTACTACAAGGTAACTTACTATAGTCCCAAGCATAACGGGTATTTTACAGATTACCTTGAGATGAAAAAAGAAGCGGGAGACTGGAAGATATCTGAAATCGATTCGCGTGACGTTTCACGGAAGATTACCAATCCGGAAGGTGGCGTGATTGTACACGAGAACAAAGAAGGTGATAAGTAATGATGAAGAAGCTACTCCATGTTCTTTTATTATTACTGATTTTCATCCTTCATGTTACGCCAGCTTATGCAGCAGACCCGGACGTGGTATATGGCGGCGGTATTTCAGACAATCTCTTCAGCGGGGATCATGAACAAACGAGCGACGGTTCCAAGGCATATTACCAAATTGATGTTACGTCCAAAACGCCTGGAGAGGAAGAAGGCGGATTTTTTAGTACCCTTGGGAGCTGGATTTCCGGTGATGCCGTAAAAGATGAAGTCCTGGCCCAGTTCTATGAAGGCATGAATTTTATGGTCAATACCATGTTTAAGATGAACGTGTTTATGACCAAAGGCATGCTGTCGGTTCTTGATTTTGCCTTTAAATTCGACATTGTGAATGACCTGATCGATGGCATTTCAGGCGTGATGGAAAAACTGACAGGGATATCCGGCGGTAAATTTATGGGTTCAGGAATCTATGGGAAAATGCTACAGATCATTGGTATATCTATTGGCATTGCCTTTTTGTATAAATACTTTTTTGCGCGGGCGCAGCTGCAAGCTACAAGCATGACCGCTAATTCTTTACTGATGCTGGTTGTTGCGTTGCTGTTTTTTTCAAATTATGCGCCCACACTTAAAACGGTCAACAACGTGACCACGGAAATGTCGGCTGTTGTCATGGGAGCTGCATCCGGTTTAACGAATGACGGTCAGACCGATACCAAGACGACTTTAGGCGACAACATGTGGAATCTGTTTATCCACCGGCCTTATTTGTTTCTGCAATACGGTACCGATTCGGAAGGGAGCATTGGGAGCGGCAGGGTGGATGAGCTGCTGGTCATACCCCCTGGGAAACAGCGGCAGTCTTATATAGAAGATAATGAGATTAAAGAACGGTCGAATACAAATATGACCTACGCTGCCGTGCCAGATCGGTTGGTATTTTCCGGTTTGTACAGTTCCGTCAATGCGTTTACGTCGATTCCTATTTTCGCTTTGGCTATTGCGATTCTGGCCTTTCAGTTTTGGTTTTTGGGTGTTGCAGCCGTGGCCCCGTTTTACTTGGTTATCGCGGCCTTTCCGAACCAAGGCGGGATTTTTAGGCGCTATGCGGAAGAACTGTTTTTGCCTTTGATTCTCAAAGTCGCAATGTCCATTTTAGCACTTATTATTTTTACGATGTCGGCCATTGTATACCAGACTAGTGACACCAATAATTATGCTTATTTGGCTACGGCCGTTGTTGAATTTATCGTTTTGGTGATTATCATCTTTATCCGCAAGCGTTTGATGCGCATTTTGTTTGCTGGTGGGGCTATGGCGCGTAGTGTTGCTATGGAAGCGTCCAAAGCCGATCAGTACATTACATCTAAAATTAAGGACATGAAGCGTAAAGCTGTCCGCACCGTAGCGCAAGCGGCAGGCACAATGGCAGGAGGCCCAAGCGCTGGAGCCGCAGCCGGGGCTATTGCTGACGGTATGATGGGGGATCATGGCCGTGAAAAACCTTTAGAGAATGTGCCTTTGAACGATAAAGAGGGCGGCGATGTTGTATCTCTTGCGAAAGGTTCCAAGGGAGAAAGCAGTTCACAGCATGAAGCTAATCAAGTAGATGATTTGGATGCGGATTACAACGAAGGGGATACCAAAGTACCTTCAACAACAGAGCTACCTAAAAGTGATTCTATATTTGTTCCAGGTACATCTACAGGAGGACAAGCCGTTGGCGCTAAAAAGCAAGGGCGGTTGGCTCAGGTCATGGGTGCATTGGCGGCTCAAGAATCAGCGGCCACAGCGCAAACATCGGGCAAGCCTGCCGGAACTGCTTCCAAGTTAGCTGCTGAATCTGTTTCTACTCATGGAGCTGCACCTATACCGTATGACGTTCCAGAGACAATCAGTTCAGGCGAGGGTTCGCGAGTGGGGGCTTTACCTGTTGAATCTTTGGCTCCTGCCTTATCCACTGTCCCAGGTGCGGTACCCTCAGCGGAACCTATGCCCGTTCATATACCGGGTGGCATGGGTATACCCTTGTCGGCAGCTCATGCGGCTTCACAGCTGGCCCAGGTCGTAAGTCAACGGAAGAATGGGCAAACAGGGCCAATCGCGTCTCCAGGCCAATCTATAGGCCATGCTAGAGGGGGGCAAGCTCGGTTCAATGGTGGGGAACTGTATGATTCGCAGCAGCAAAGTACGTTTGTAGCGTCTGCACAAGAACCTATGATGGGACCTTATCCAGCAGGGGCAGCTAACAACTTGCCAAGTGCTGTTATTGGAAATACAGGTGTACCCTTGTCGGCAGCTCATGTAGCTTCACAGATGGCTCAGGTAGTCACTCAAAGGAGAATAGTTCCAAACGTATCTCAAAGTCGATCTATGGGTACAGGCGGGAGATATCAAGCCCGTTTAAGTGGAGAGACGATATATGCGCCGCAGCAGCAAACCGCATTTGTGCAAGAGCCTGTTATGGGGCCAGATCCGAGTAATGTAGCCTCAAACACCATTATGGAAGGAAATGTTGGTGTGCCGCTGCCGGTAGCTCCTATGGTCAGCCAAAGAAGGAGCGAGGAAGCTATCCCGGTTGTATCTCGAAACCGATCTTCACGCGCTGCTGCTGGTAGACCGTCTGAAACCATACGTACCGCAAAAGGGTTAAGTTCTATCCCTAATCTATTTACAAACAAATCTAAGACAACTGTTGCGCAGCGTCCGGACGAGCCTAAAAATGTTGAGCCAGACGATCAGGAAGGTGACGTTTCATGAGTTCAAACATTCCTGATCGGGCCAAGCCGTGGGTTAGTATTATTGTTGCTTCTATCATCATAGCAGTTCTACTTTTCGCTACGATCCGTTATTTTTTTTACAGCTCTCCTGACCATGAAACGCAGAAAAAGGCAAATCAGCCAGTCAAACCACCGGGCCGCGTACATCAGTATGCGGCACCTGATCATTCAAAGCAGGAAGAAAAGAAATCCATTGATGCAACAGATATGAGCCAGGCACAGGAACTTATTCCTTTATTTCTAAAAACGTATATTCCGTTGGATGTGAAGCAGCAGCCTAATAGCAATATTGAAAAATCGAAAGAGTATATGACCGAAACCTTTTACAAGAAAGTTTCTGTCACTCAGCAGCGGTACACCTTAGATGTGAAGCGTCGAACCGTTACCAATATTGAGCTGACACCTGCTGATATTAGACAAGCCGTTCAGTGGTGGGATGCGGATATAGAGGTTCAACAGACAGATGCTTCAGGAAAAGTCAGTACCAACTATCTGCTTTTTGTAGTAAAGGCGAAATGGGAAAATAACGCTTGGAAAATAGATGATGTAGGCGTGCGAACCGGAGAGTGGAGCCTATGAAAAAATGGCTTTTACTTCCGGTTATTCTATCTATTTTATTTGCAATCGGGTTATTTGCTATTTTTATGCTCATACCCTTATTTATGATTGGGGGCGGTCAACAAGCTTCAGCGGGTACGGGTTCCTGGGGAGCCGGTACCATATCCCAAATTGCAGAAAACGAAATCCCGGCCGAATTTATCCCGATTTACAAAGCGGCAGAGGAAAAATATGGTATTCCTTGGAATTTGCTTGCAGCAGTACACCGCATTGAAACTCGTTTTTCCACCTTGAAACCGATGATATCCAAAGTTGGTGCCGAGGGGCATATGCAATTTATGCCGTGTACTTTTATTGGATGGGGAGCGCCCGGCTGTAAGGGAACGAACGGAAAAGGCCAATTTTCTGATGAAGAAAAAACGAGCCTGGCGCTGATTCAAAAGTACGGGGGATATGGGGTAGACGCTGACGGTGATGGGAAAGCAGATATGTGGAATGTAAAGGATGCTATTTTTTCGGCAGCTCATTATCTGGCCGCTAATGGCGCGGCCAACGGAGAATATGAAAAGGCCGTATTCACATACAATCAGAGTCAGGAGTATGTGGCCGAGGTTATGAAATATGCAACTTTGTATGTCCAAGATGGCTATAAGCCCATTGAAACAGTTGAACCAGGAAAAGGAGGGTTTGCACGTCCAGTAGAAGGGCCTGTAACGTCTCCATTTGGCCCGCGTGTGCATCCCATTACTGGACAGGTCGGAAAGCCCCATAAAGGTGTAGATATAGGATGCCCCAAGGGAACTTCTATACAGGCAGCCAAGGCAGGAAAAGTCACTTTTGCCGGATGGCAGGATGCCAGTAACCCGAAAAAAGGATATGGTCAGTACATTTGGATAGATCATGGTGGTGGATACCGAACGACATACGGCCATTTGTCGGCTATTGAGGTTTCTGTCGGCCAAGATATCCAGATTGGACAAGAGATTGGGAAGTGTGGTTCTACAGGTGGAAGCACTGGCCCTCACTTGCACTTTGAAATAGCTATTAATGGAACACACGTCAATCCGGCTCCTTATATTGGACTTAAATAAATAAAGAGGAAGGCGAACGGTTTGTTAAATGAAAAAATCATTGTGCGTGTAGGCAAAGACGAAGAAGGAAAGACCGTGGGGATCGCTAGGCAAGACGATATATTTATATTCCGAAATCCACCGGGTCCAAGATTTGAAGGAGTCGAGTATCTGACATGCTATAAATTAGGTAAATCCGACTTCATAGAACCCTTTAAACGCTCCACAGAGAGCCGATGGTTGGAGCAGGAAGAAAAGTACCAAGATTACTTGCGAGAGCTTTACAAGCGATATATACCGATCTTGCAGGCATATTGCCGGGAGAACCGATATGACATGGAATTAGCCTGGTCGATCATGGAGAAGCATGGAGTTGAAAGCAATTATAAAGGACTTACATTGTTTTCCCTTTTCTTGAGGATGGAGTGCAGGAAAATAGAAGGGACTGACCGAGAAAAAAACAAAGAGGATATGAAGTATCTGGATCAAATATATGAAATGCGTATGGCCGTGGCAAAAATCTTTGAGTTGCGATCTATTGACGATATTACGATAGAATCAGATTCAATTTACTTTAAAACGGATTATGCCACATTTATGAAAGACTATTTCTATTAACGAAGGGGGAAAATCCTGTGCAAGTTACAAACCATTTTTTTGCGGGGCGTGTGCTGCTGGACGAAAGCTACAGTCATTTTTCGCCTAAATCATCCGTGTACCAATATGCTTATGATGCCGAGCAAAGTATCATCCATTTGCTTGATCCACCTGGGCAGAACTACGGAGAGATATTACAGGTCGTTACACATAAGCAGTTTCAAGATCGTATTCACCAGCTGATCGAGATTGCAACCGGGATCAGCAAAGAAGATATTCCGGCCGGACTACGCTGTATTGTATACGAGGATGTAGGCGTAAGGGAATACTTCTTCACCGGGCCAGAACACCGGGGCTTTAATAATGTGGACGAGCAGCTGATTTATCGGCCATTTGTGGAACAGTTAAAGAAATAGAAAGTAGGTGGTCTTATGTTTTACGGTATTCGGTATAATGAGCACGGCCAATACCATAGTAAGGAGGAACTGGACGATGCAAAGGCCATATGGGATTATATACAGCTCCACAAACTCAATCATCCGGAAATATTAATTACGGACGTTTGGGATTGCATTGTCGCATCAACCCGAAACGGATGGATTAACTACCCAACACAATGGGTTTTACAAGAAATTCAACAAGTCTATATTTTGGATGCATCTCATTTTGACCCCGCGGCTTTCTCTGAATCTATGCTTCGTGCAGGATTCGATATAAGAGGGGCGCAGCCGTCTACTTTGTATGAAGCTTCTGAACTTTTGAAACGCATGTACTCCAGCTTACCGCAGGATATATCATGAATCCAAAATATGCTATAATGAGAGGGACAAGGTAACCGGTGGGGAATGACACGGCGAAGCTGCCCGAAAGGGGGTGCTGCCGTGTCTCTTGATTTGTGTCTGAAGCTTTTGGACGTTGTGCTGAAGCTGGTCGGTATTATTACTGGCCTAAGTAAATTAGTAAACGTCTATAAGCAAGCGCGAGACAAGAAAAACCACCGGGAATAGGTTTGGGAGCCTAGCTATCCGGTGGTTTTTCGTATCCGTATGAAATTCTCGCCGTGGTTGCCCACCGGCCTTTGTCGGTAGCCGTGATGCTCTAACATCGCGGCTACTCTTATTTATACCCATTATACCACAAATACATGAGGATGAAATGTCTGCTAATCATGCAGGCATTTTTTTATTATATGTGATTGTTCGGAAAATAAGTGAATTTGGATCTTCAGACAGCTCATGGCCATCCAGGTATTTGCTTTAAAATCCGAATGTTCATGTTATGGCCAATCGAATAATAGCTTTAAAATCCGAACGTGACCTATAATAACTTTTTAAGCTGAGAAATACGGCCTTGTGACACGCCAAGCCATTCGGCATATTGACTTTGCTTGGCTTCTGGATGTTCGCGTAGGAGCTTCCGTAGACTTCTAAGCAATTCTAACGTAGGCCGATGGGCTCTCGTTTTTTTTGGTTTCTCTTTAACAGGAGGAATGGGAATGAGAGTAATACCTACGTTCCCCTTCATTTCGAGTATACATTGCCTACATAAAAGAGAACTTTTGAAATAGCTTAAATCCTGGGCCGAACTGCACAATTTACAGGAAACCCCGTTATACTTTCCTATGCCTAAAATTTTTTTTTCTTCGTCCATATAAAATTCCAAAGGATCGCCAATCTCAATCCCTATTGTGTTCCGGATTTCTATGGGAATAACAATTCGGCCTAGCTGATCTAAGGGACGTGTCATACCTGTATTCTTCACTTGATATCCTCCTTCAAACTAAATTTATTGAAACCAACCTTAATCTCCTAATCTATCTCTCGTTGGCTAAACATTTTCTGTATGAGTTGGCTTACACGGGACTTTGATATACCCAACATATCAGCATATTCCTGTTGTGTAGCAGTCGGATGCTTTTCATGTAAATCTAAGAGCATTTGGGCCATAATCTCTTTTGGTTGTAAAACCTGTTTATGTAGAAGGAGTCTTGAGCATACAGGTACAGCTTTTACAAATAAGAGAACCCTTAAAGTAACTTAACTCTTCGGTGGACTGACAAAATTTACATGACTGTCCAATGTACTTTTTTAGGGAAATTGTACTCGTTTCTTCATCTACGAAAATTTCTACCGAGTCATTCGAAAAAATGTCACATGTAATGAGTACCCCTTTGGGAATTACAAGTCTACCAAAGGTGTCTAAATTCCTTGTCATTTTTGCGTACATCATCCAATGTTCTCCTAATATAAGTATTTATTGTTGTTCCAAAAGATGGTATTATCGTGAGTGTAAAATATTTAATTATATTACAGGATTTCTATTTTCGACTTTTATTAGATTTGCACATTCTAAGTTCATGCTGAAAGGGTGGTTTATCATGGAAAACACACCTACGATTCGAGCAGAAATAGTAAAATACTTAAAACAGAAAGACTTAACCATGACCGAGTTCGGTCACATCATTGACCTAAACGTAGGTACTATTAGTGGCATTGTGACAGGAAATCGTTCTATATCTGTTCACCAACTGGACAGTATTACTATGGGAATGAATTTACCACTGGATTATTTTTACGAACGTTTTATAGAAGAGTGTATTGAAGATTGTTCACTCAACTGGCGAAAAATAAGCCCGTTCTTATACCGATGTGTTGAACTTAATCGGTTAGATTGCGTACAGCGAGTTGTAAATATGTTACTGGATAATCCTACTTATCCCCCGCTGCTCTTTGAACTAGCAGAGAATTCGTTTCAAAAAGGATACAAGGATACTGCGGCTTATCTGTATGAAAAAGTAGCTGAGAGTGAAAAACATCAGCATTCAGAGCGATTGGCGGTCTGCCAGTATCGTTTGTTTACGATTCAAATTGGGGAAGACCAGATTCAAAATCTTCAAATTGCTGCTAGATTTGAGCCTTTTATTGATCGTCTGGATGAAGTGGATCAATTGGACGCTTTGAAAGACTTAGCTAACTTATATAGAGCATTGAGTCAGTGGAATAAAGTATATGAATTGGCTCAGATGATGAGAAAAAGAGCTAAGCTTCGTTATGGTATGAAACAAGAATTTCATAAAAAGCCAAAAGACGGACCACTTTTTGCCTACATAGCTTACGGAGATCTGTTGTGTGCATATGCTTGTGATGCAAGAGGTAATTACGAACAGGGCTTAAAGCACCTGAAGGCTCATACTGATTTAAGTTGGGTAAAAGAAAAAGATCCGGAATCACTACATTGGTTAGGCTTATTCCAAGGTTGGGCTAAAATTAATACGTACGTAAATAGGCTTATGTCTGGAGATGCTAGTGTATTGCCAGATTATGTAGAGTATATATCTGGCGAAAAAGAAATCTTTGCCGAACTTCTGAATGTTGTTGAAGCGGCTAATCGTTACAATTTAGATATTGATCACATTTTAGATCGCTTTGAGCCTCAAATTGCAGCATACCGTGAACCCGAATCTACAGATATTTATACTCAGCAGGTATTATCAGACGAATACGCTCGTTTTTGGTACAAACTCGCTAAGTACAAATTATTCAGGAAAAAATACCCATGCGGTTTTAAATGTCTTATGGACGCTTTTGAAAAATCCGTTAAAATAAATAACGTACTACTAATTTCCAACTGTTCAGGTTTGTTTGAGCGTTTCAGGGTTCATACAGACCCTGAAACATTAGCTCAGTATCAAAGTATGCTTCTGGAGGTGTGGGAAAAAAATGAGAAAAAAGATGGTTTTCTTTTTAGCAGTTAGTCTTGGTTTTGTACTGGTGTCTGGAGCATCAGCACTGGCTCCAATTGAACACAATCAGGCTCCTGGTATAATTTCGACTCAAGGCTATGTTGGTGGATTCTGATGTTTCAGGAGGTGTATAAAAAATGAAAAAAAAGATGGTTCTCCTTCTGGCAATTGGTTTCAGTTTTGCACTGATGTTTGGAGCATTGTCACAGTCTCCTGGTGTAATTTCGACTCAAGGTTATATTGGTGGGGCATAAGTCAGGCATACGCATTTATAGTTTCCTTGACCAGCTTTTTGGCTGGTCTTTTTATTTTTATATAGGTAGCTTTCTATGCAAAACTATTTCCCACACCACACAATGAATTATTATTCAATAAAATGTCTTATTTGAAAATGAAATACATATGTCATGTCAAAAAATGTTAAAGTGTATTAGGGTAGCTTTTGTACTTGTAGTACCAGGAAAATAATCGCATGAAATCGATTGCTCAGTATGGGCCGGACAAGCCGCCGGGAGGATCCAGAAGATTACTGGATTTTCCCGCGCTGGTCCATGATTAGAGACGCAGCCAACTCGAACAAAGAAGAGGCTCCTGCATCTGCAGGAGCCATTCTCTGAACGAGCACAATTATCTTTTGCGTGTCCCTTTTCGGTGCTCTGAAAGAATAGCAAATTGTTGTCTTTAATATCTAAATTGTTACATGTTTTACTGTAAAGTATAAATTATTATATATATAATAGAGGAATCAATCGAATTATATTAATTACCATGTTTTCAAAAAGGGGATGGTATTTGAATATGGTTAATAGAAAATACAGGAAAATTGGTCTAATTAGTGCGATTTTTGTTGAGTTAACCATTATTTTTGTTTGTTCTTATCAAGTTTATCAAAACGTAGAAACTGTCCATAATTACTTCTCTCCTAAAACGACCTCAGTTATGGCTATTGAAAAAGAAACTGATGAATGGAACAGCATTAAATTTGATGGTCAAGATTCTATCAAATTTGATAGTGTTTTTTGGGATAAGACAATCATAAATGATGCAAACAGTGCAGGTAATGCGCTCGTGAGAGTTAAAGATGAAAAGGGAGATATCGTGATTGATGAGTTTCAGGTGTCTCCTGGCAATAGCAAACAACTGAATGGTTTAAACAAAGTTGAGCAATATTACTTTGAGATCAAAGCTGCAAAAGGACAATTCACCATTAATGCAATATAGTGAAAGAAGGGCATCTCTTGGGGGATGCTCTATTTTTGATGTCAAAAGAAAATAAAGTTATTAGACTGACGCTGCTTCATTAAGCTAACGGGAAACTTTAGTTTAATTCCATCAGTGGCAGTCTAAAACTTTATTTTCACCAAACAATGGAACAGGAGAGCAGCTCCTGCATCTGTAGGAGTTGCTTTTTTAGCAATCATAATTATCTTTTGCGCATTCCTTTGCGCTGACGATAGGGTCTACTACGTTTTCTCCCCCGTTTTGGAGTACCTGAATGGGAACGGCGGCCTTTAGGTGGTGCGTCTACAACTTGCGGCATTACAAAGGGAATGAGATCAAGAATTATTTTGACTTTTTTGAGCCAATCGAAGAGGGTGTTTATTACCCCGTTCCAGTCGATCTGTGCTATCCATGTGAAGACGTAATGAATTTGTTCAAGAATAAATTGTTGCATTTCTAAAAAACCCCTTTCAAATTTAATAGATTTGTTGTGTCCTACATCAAGAAACCGTATTGGGTTTCTATTGCAATCAGCTGCATTTCTCCACCTGAAAAATTTGTAGGAATACGAGATTATAGGATAAGGTGGCTGCATTTTATAACATCAATTGTGTCTGACCCCTGCCCTACTCCTTCTCCTTTTTAGGTGAACGAAAAGTGCTGATATACTAATAAAGGGAGAAGTCAAAAGTTTACCCCCGTTTTATGGATGTGTTCACTAAATTGTCACATTCAGATAGTTCTGATCTTTGATATGTATATGTCCCTACCGCCTTTGTCTGTTGAGATGATCATACGGCGAGAAAATGTGTACAAGGTGAAAAAAGTAGCTCCTGCATTGCCTGCAGGAGCTACTTTTTGTTAGCGTATTGAATTTGTTTCAATTATTGATGAAATGCGGCGTTCCTAAAAGCATAGTATCTCAAACAAACTTAAGACCAGCGCCATTAGACGATCAGAACAGACGGGATGTACTATTCCAAGATGCTAACGTTTGGTCCATCTTCTGGAACAGGTTAAACAAAGAGAGATAACTTTATATAAACTGCTGAAAGAGTATCAAAAAAATGCGTTATGAAATGGTTAAAAAAAGAATCAGAGAAAACGCAAAGCGGTTAACCAAAGAGAGGAACTATATTATAATAAAATCAAAAATCATTGAGTTGTATGAAAAGGAAATATGAGGGATGAATTGAAAGAAAGGCGATTGATATACATAAGTGTGATAAAACCAATATATTTCGCGACTATTTTTCACCTTTAGCGAGACACAATTTGAAAATTATAAAGATCAAATCCAGAAGCATGGACAATCAGTGTCTATGTAGTTTTGTTACGCTACGTCGGAGGGTGAAATTGTGAAGATCAACCAATTCAAAGGTGATTTAAAAGCCAAACGAATACTAATTATGTACGAACGATTGGTTAGAGGTAAAGGTATCAATAAACAGATCATTGCAGAAGAATTTAAAGTAAGTGAGAAAACGATACAACGTGATCTAGAAGACCTCCGAAGTTACTTAGCGGAATGTTTCCCTGGGCAAGAGGTAACCATTCAATATATAAAAGGAAAGGGTCACTTGTTGAACTGCCCAAAAGGCGCCGGATTAACTGGGGAAGAAGCGGTGCTGCTTACTAAGATTTTATTAGAAAGCAGGGCCTTCCCAAAAGATGAGATGGAAAAATTATTGGATAAAGTCATTGGTCAGTGTGAAGAAGAGGAACGTAAGAAAGTCTATAAGGCTATCCGAAATGAGAGCTTCTTGTATAAACCTGTCGGACACAATAAGCCTCTTGGACGTATAATTGGGGACCTGAGTCATGCTATTTCTGAGCAGAGATTGGTAACTCTCTGTTATTTGCGGCCTGTTTTGGTAGAACCCTTTTACAGACGTATTGAGCCGCTCGGAATACTGTTCTCCGAGTATTATTTCTATTTGATTGCTAATATCAGTGGATCGGATAAGGAATTTCCGGCAATTTATCGCCTGGATCGTATAATAGAGTACACAGTAGAGAAGGAGCGTTTTCACAGGAGTGAGCAATCCCGTTTTCAGGAAGGAGAGTTTCGAAAACAAATCCAGTTCATGCAAATGGGGAAACTAATGCATGTTAAATTTAAGTTTTGGGGAACGCCAGTCGAAGCCGTAACTGATCGATTGCCGAACTCAATTGTTACAGAGGAGGTAGACGGTTCCTATCTGGTGGAGGCTAAAGTTTTTGGTAAGGGTGTGAAAATGTGGCTTCTTAGTCAGGCTGAATTTGTAGAAGTTCTTGCTCCACAGGAATTGAGAGAGGACATAGCAGCCTCAATTAAGAAAATGGATCGAAATTATAGTTGATTGGCAATAAAAATCAACTATAATTTCGATCCGAGATAACACTACGAAGGTTGCCTAGCAGCAATTTATAATAGAAGGAGGAGAACGCAGTATGTCTTTGTGCGTGGTGAATAAGCAAGAACACCGATCCTTTCTGCAGCTCACGCATCTGGTTACTGTCATCTATGGATAGCTTTCCGTGCAACAGTTGCGGTTTATGCTGCAGCAAATTGGACCGTGTGCCGGAGCTAGCCGTCTATGATCGGGGCGACGGGATTTGCATTCACTTGCGAGATCAACAGTGTTCCATTTACGACAACCGTCCGAAGCTATGCAGAGTGGATGAAATGTATGAAACCTTTTTCAAGAAAAATTATGATCGAACGACGTTCTATATCGAAAACTTGAAGGTTTGCCGCTCTATGCAAGAGGAGGCAGGACTTCCAGAATCACAGCATGTACAAATTCCAAAACCCTAGGAGGAGTCACTATGCCTTTGCCATTCCTTATCGGCGGTGCTATTGTCGCAATCGGAGGCCTTGTAGGTGCCGCCGCTAAATCGGTCAACCGTGATTACGAAGAGGAGCTTGTCTGGATTAATCGAAAAATTCGCAGCCTCGCCGAGGAGACGAATCGTAACTACAACGCGACACAACAAGATGTGAAGAGCAAGCTGGACAATTGGATGTTCATTAAGAAGGAAGCACATACGCATTTGTTACCACGCTTTGTTGACAGCTTCGGCAATCTGAAGCAGGTCGACTATGATACGAATGAGGTGCTGACGCCCGACATTGTGAAGGACATCAAACAAACCAATCTCAAGTATAAAATGAACCACAAAGACGGCGATGTCGGTACGGAGAGCGAGGCAGCTCTAAAAGGAGCGATCTTGGGTATAGTAGGAGGAGGGGCGTTCCTCCTTGGCAGCGTCATCAAGAATGTGAAACTACAGTATGCAATTGAAGAGGCAGAAGCAAATCTGGCGAAGATGAAGCTTGAAGCCGAGAAGGTGAAGACGGTTGAGATGAAGTTGAGACACTTAGGAAAACGTGCGGGGGAGCTGACGAGCGTGACGCAGGTGCTGAGCGACTTGTTCAAGCTTGCGCTACATCAGCTCGAGTGTAATATCGCCACGTACGGTACCAACTATTCGCAGTACGATCTTGAGACGCGAAAACGGGTTCATATGGTAGCAGAGCTCGCGAAGACGGTAAAGACCGTTGTCAGTACAGAGCTGTTGAACGACTCATGGGAGCCGAATCCGAAGTTGGCAACGATCATTCGTACTTCGCGCGAAGCAGTGGAGAAATTCAGTCATGGTGGATAAACAAGAGAAAGAGCGGTGGCGAAAGACCGCATCGAATGTAGTGCAGACACAGCAGACACAGGAGACAGTGCAAAAATTTGGAGAGGCAGCTTTCCAGTTCGTGGACGGATACTTCGGTGATATGACTGCGGGGCGAAAGGGTCTGAAGCACATTAAGTTACAACAGATCACCGACCCAGAGCGAAATATTCCCCAGCAGGCCGGCTTCGCTGCAGAAATTTATTATACGAGCCAGACGAACGCTGATAATATCCTTCGAGGGAACAAAGAACGCGTAGTTCGTACGGACGATGTCGGTGAAGTTAACAATCCAAACTACGACCACTATACGAAGGTGGACGGACATACAGTGAGACGCTCCCAAATGAAGTTCCGCGGTGACGAGAGCAATTCGGAGCTTGGTGCTAAGCAGAATCTCTCAAAATTAGTCGGAGACAAGGAATATAGGAAATACAGAGACGCCGACGATATTCTTGTACCTACCGAGCAATTTCCATACGCAAAGCAGCATGCGTGTGTTAAGGCAGAGAGTCTAAGGCAGCAAGCCAAAGCACTCCGCAGGAAGGGGAAATCTGACGAGGCGTCGAAGATGGAGTTGATGGCGAAGCGTTACGAGGATGTGTCAGAGCGGATGAAGGATAGCAATGTCACGCGTGAGAAGACACGCAAGCTACGTCTGAACCCAGAGAAAGTGGTAATGAAGGATCCACTGCGTCTCGCAAACAAAGCTGGGATGAAACAGGCGAAGGCTGGAGCGATTATGGCTGGTGGATTCTCTACTGTTCAAAACCTTACTTCTGTCATCAAGGGTGAGAAAAGTGTTGGCGCTGCAGTCGTCGACGTTGCTGTCGATACAGTGAAGGGAGCGACGTTCAGTTACATTACGACCGCCAGTGCTTCGCTTGTGAAGGCGGGTTTGAAGGAGGTTGGTAAGCGAGCAGCGACGCAAAGCGGCAAAGAGGTGTTCGCCGTGCTCAGTAAGGGGAACGCACCGGCGCTTATAGTGACTTCGACCTTCGAGGTCTACAAGTCCGTCAAGCGGTACCTCGATGGTGAGCTTGATGCGAAAGGGCTTGTTGCCGAGCTCGGTGAGAAGGGCACTGGTATTGTTGCCTCCACTTACGGTGCGGAGCTTGGCACTTTGATCGGCGCGGGTATTGGCTCCATTCTCTTCCCAGGCGTTGGCACTGCGATCGGTGGGGTAGCAGGAGGTCTCATTTGCAGTATGGTCGGCTACATGGTCGGCACGCAGCTGTATCATTCTACGCTTCAATTTTTGTCAATGCCGATTGAAGCGGAGAAAGTACGTCGCGCAAAGGAAATGTGTGACCAGGCACGCAAAATAATGGAACGTGAGCGGTTGGAGCTGGAGCGACAATTCGAGGTCTACTTCACCAAGCGGCAGATTGAACTGCGTGATCATTTCGAAGCGATGCGGAGGAGCATCCTCGCGAACGACTCGCAGGCAATCGTCCGTCAGCTAGGTAGTATTGCAGTAATGTTTGGCGGGACGCTACGCTTTAAGAACTTCGAGGAGTTTGATGCGTTTATGCTAGATGAGGATACGGTGTTCGAGCTGTAGTTTGAGTCATGTGTGTCTGTCCATAGGAACAGGGGGGGCAGCTTATTCATAGTCTTGTTTACTTGTAAAAGGATGAGAAACGTTGTAGTAATTGTGCAGTGTCGTTTTTTATGGGTTGTTGGAGTTAAAATAGGCATTTGGAAAGTGTGCTATAAACTATATGGACCAACGGGCGGATTATGGGGCCATGGTATTAAAACAGAAAACAAGACTGGATTATATTCCAGTCTTGTTTTGTATATTATTTAGATACTTTATAGGTGTAAAAATCATTTTTTGATAAGCTAATATTATAAGTCAATCCGTAGATGCTGATTTTTTTATTAAAGCTTTTTTTGTCTTTTTCAGAATCAACGATTCTAGGTATCAGGCCAAGAAGGTTCCACACTTTAGTACTAACATAACTGCTTACTGTTTTCGGGTTTAGTGTATTAACCATCTGTTGGTTAAACATCATCCTATCTACTCCTAAGTCACCCTCAGCCTCTTCAGCATCTTCTGTAGTCATATAATAAACTTTGTCTGTAAACGAGACATTCTTCAGGCTATTATCAGGGTTAACCACGCCTGTTAATACTTTTGTCTCTCCCATACTAGCTTTAAAAGTCTTTAATCCATTTGCACTGATAACCTTATAGCTGTCAATATGATAATTTCCTACTGAATCGCTACCCTCTTGGTTGAATTTCTTTACAAAACCTGATACTGTGTTGAAAATTCTAGGTTCTTTCTTGCTTTGAGAAGATGAGATTGCAGAAATGCTAGCTGATGCTTCATTAGCAAACTGCGTAAAAATTCCTGTCACAATAATAGCAGATGAACAAAGTATAATTATTCTTTTTAAATTCATGTTTTTTTATCCCCTTCTCATAATTTATATAGAATGCTTTGTAGGTCACTGAATCCTCTGCTGTATGGCTTGATTAAGGCCATATACTGGTTGCCGTAGCTAGTATATAAGTTAGATATTCCTGTGTGGGATAATTCCTTCATTTGGATTGCTGCTCCGTTTATATAGTCTTCTTTTGTCCAAGTATCAATAATGCTATTAGTATTATAATTATCACCTTTAGTAGTAATTGATCCACTACTTATTTTAGAATCGTTAGTGAAAATTCCCTGTTCTAAAGATTGTTCTGATAGTGAAAGCTGCTTCAGCAGAGATTGTGATATTTTTTTTGAGTAAAAAAAACTTAGTTTTTCAGGATAATCTGATGAAAAGGCATTTTTAAAAGTTTTATTTAAGTTTGGAAATTCATAAAATTTCTGATCTGTCTCTAAACTTATGTTTACATTCCCATCAGTATAGGATAGCGTATTTAGATCCCTACTATATCCTCCACTATACCCTTTAATGAGTTTGTTATTTTTAAATGTTCCTTTTTTTACATTAGCTGAATCATCATTAAATTGTTCTTCATACTTTTGAGTGTAGTCTGAGTGTACATAGTCTCTATAAGTGTTTTTTTCGGTGTATGTTCCTTCTCCGTTATACTTATCGTTTTTCCAGCTTCCTTGGTAAACTATTAAGGAACTTTCAAAGTGGTTAAGTTCCCCATCTTCTTCGTTATAAATAGGAGTAGCCTTTTTATATATATACTTTCCTTTTCCAGAACGTAGCCCATTACTCCACTGGCCTTGGTAGGTCTTATAAGAATCGTATTTCATTGTACCACTACCGTTCGGCTTACCATTTCTTACTTGGCCATAGTAGATGGCCCCAGTTGAGTATTTAATGTTTACATTCTTAGAGGTTGCAGCTTCTACATTTGGGTTGAAACAAAGAGAAAACAAGATAATAGCTGATAGTAAGGCTTTATACATAACTAACTCTCCCATCTGATACTTTATGGCTATAAACACACCAACACAATATACATCATTTTTCCTATTTATCCAACTGTAAAGGTTTATAATTGATAGGGGGAAAGCAACTATGAGTCTCACTTTTGATTTGAATTTATAAAGGAGAGTGATTCCTTAAAAGTAGATCTATGGGGACAGGAGGGAGATATCAGGCCTGTTAATGGCAAAGCCGACATGTGGCAACTGACAGATACCATCTTCTCCTGCGAGTGCAAATTAGTGTCTTCTTGAGTGCAATTCCTTACTCAAATTGGAGGTATCAATATATGCAAATATCCCCCTCCCCATCACACAATGAATCGTTATTCAATAAAATGTATTATTTGAAAATTAAATACATATGTTATGTCAAAAAATGTTAAGTATATTAGGGTATAAGCTTTTGTATTTGTAGTAGTAACCAGGATAAGATAATCGCATGAAATCGATTGCTCATGTGAGCCGGACAAGGCGCCAGGATGATTCAGAAGATTACTAGATTTTCGCGGCGCTGGTCCGTGATCAGAGGCGTAGCCAAGGTGCAGTTAGAAAAACAGCTCCTGCATCTGCAGGAGCCATTCTCTGAACGACCACAATTATCTTTTGTGCATCCCTTTGCGCTTTCTTACCCGCTTTTGCTTTTGAGCACCAGGATGAGCCTTTGCGAGAAGAACCAGTTTAAAAATGGTAAGGGATTTATCCAGCCCGTCAAAGAGGTTATCTGTCACCTCTCTCCAGTCTACGTGTGTTGCCCAAATTAAGGCTGAATGAATGAGATCGTTAATAATAATGTGTTGCATGTTCAAAACTCCTTTCAAATTCAAATAGATTTAATGTCTGTCCAACATTAAGAAATAAGACTTTCAGTTTGATCCCTTTTTTGCTGTTACCGTCCTTTCATCCGATTTATCACTACAACAATGTGCAAAGATACAAGATCATAGGGTAAAGAGCACACGTTTTATAACCTGTTTGCGGTCTAACCTTGTTTTACTCTCTATATAGCTGAAATATAGATGTGCTCGTCTTTTTGTGACATGCTCTTCACACATGGAATAAAAAAAGATATCAAGTAAACAGGGTTTTGATTTTCAAACTGAAAGTCCACATTTCTCTCTTCAGAATTAAATTTCAAACTGTAAGATATAAGGAAAAGACCGATTTTCGAGAAATGTCATGCTATAGCGCTCGATTGTCGTAATTTAGACACATTTATTTTCGTAAACTAAATTGTTTACAGCTAAATATTGAAACATTATGGACCAGGGAAGCGCCAAGGCAAAAAAAAGTAGCTCCTGCTTGCCTGCAGGAGCTACTTTCGTGCATGTTTATCATATGAAAAAAATGTTCAGGAATGGGGAACTAACCGTTGAAGCATTATACATTTTGTATTATTGGTTTTATAGAACTATCATGAAAAACCATCTTACATACGATTGGGTAATATTCTTACTCGCCGTGGGCTTGGTGTAGGAACTCACTGTGTATCAATTCACCTACCTCCGTGGAATGGGGGAAAGTGGCCAAAAGGCCATACTTCAAGCTTTACTGGAGCATGCGATTCCGAGTGAACCTCATGATCCTGAGAATTAGCGTAGGAAGGTGAATTCTTGATAAATAACTATCAAATTACAGGAAAACACATGACGGGTAGACGTGTGAATGAAGTGGTACAAGCGATAAGTGAAAAACATGCTTTAAGTATCATACATGATAAATATGGAAAGTTATTTGGATTGGAAATATCGAAGATCAGCTTTCTGGATTCACCGGTCGAAAATATACCTGAAGTAAAGAATTACTACACAAGCTCTCAGTATGAGGATAGTGGAATATTGGAGATGTTAATTCGGCTAAAAGCCAATAAAGGAAGCCAAGTTGACTATATGGCTGTTACAGAACACTTTACTCCAATCTTGAATGCTGCAGTTGGTAATTATCGATATAATGATCTTTCTACTGCAGAACAAGGTGATTTCAAGATACAGTTGGTTTATGACATCATCAATGAGTTTGCTCCAAAATTCTCTGCGGATCGCGGGAAGTTATTGCAGTTCATGAAGATGAAGGTCCGAGATCGAATGAATGTATATTACAATCGTAAAGTAAATGTCAATTCAAACAACAAAGAAAAGAAGAGATCTCGATCTGAAGTCATAAGAGAGTATAATGAATTCAGCAACTTACCACGGCAGGATGAAGATGTAGAGGCAGCCCGATTGAGTTTGATAAGCAATATTCAGCGAATAGGCAATACGGAGCTAACAGGGATCCCTCGTAAAGTTATTGAAGATACGCATGAGCGGATTGTTGATCTAGAGTTGCATTATCTCTTGAACTTGAAGAAGCAGAGAGAAGTCTACGCACTGGCCTATGGGCCAAATCGGTTCAAACAACTAGATATAGCTGAGCGATTAAGCATTAAGCAGCCTACGGTGAGCGTCACTTTGAAGAGGGCTAAGAATAACATTTGGAAAAAAATCTTGAAAATAAATTTGGAAGCTGAGTAAAACGTCTATATTTTTGAGTCAAGCGTGTGAGATTTATGTATGTATATATATATTTATTATATTAGTAATACTCTTTAAATAATTAGGCTCTGACGAGCCGTGGTCTGAATGAATTTATCTCGTGGCCCATATTGGTCTCAGGGGCAAAGACCATTTTGACTGAAGACGCCTGAAAACTGAATATATTAAAATGAGCTCCCCTTTCGCCCATTGGCGAGAGTGGGAGTTTTTTTGTTTCTATCCAAAATTCTTACCAATAGGGCCCAAGTGACTGCTTATTCAGCAGCTGCTTGGGTCTTTTTTTGTTCTATTGCATTTTTACTTGTAAAAGTGAAGCTGAGCTAACTACATAAACGAAAGGAGCAACAGGAAGCTAAAATTATTTGTCTCTAATAACTTTCAAGATAGAGACCATATCCAGCAAGCTCAAAGAGGCCACTTCTAGTGGCCTCTTTGAGCTTTTTTGTGTCCAAAAATAACAGAAACGATGAAAGCGCTGGGGGATTCCCCGGCGCTTTTTTTCGTTTAACAAAGGAGTTACGAGAATTATGGAAAAATCGAATGTTAACTGGGCTGAAATGCCGGCAAGCCAATATCCTTTTTTAATGGATAAGGAGCGAACTAGCCATAAATGGAAAAAGGAACGGATTTACCGGGATCGGAAAACGGGGAACCTCTACCACAAGGACGGTTTGCATGGGGAAATTGAAGTTTACAATCGAAGAGGGAATCACATCGGAGTCCTGACGCCCGAAGGGGACAAGCACCCTATCAAAGGGGTAGTCCCTGGAAGAAGGATCTCCGTCTAAGTAAGTCGAGGTAGGGTTAGCGAGGTCCAAAGTTGTCTGCCAAGGCAGCCTGCCTGGGCCTCTTTTTGCAATATATGCAATTTTCGTGTGTAGAAATGAAAAAATTCTGAATGAACAACCTATTAAGGCAAGTTTAAGGGAGGTGCATCAAATGCGAAATTAATGGTTCAACAATCGCTTTAAAGATTGAGGTCACAAATGCCTGGAGGTACCGCTAGCTGCGAGTAGCCTTTGGGCTTTTTTTGCATCCAAAAAACATCAGAACGGACGAATTAAGCCCGGAAGATCTCTCCGGCGCTTTTTTGCGTTCAAAAAGGAGATTTCATTAATGAGCATTGATTGGAGTAAAATCCCCGCAGAGCAGTATCCATTTCTCAAAGACAAGATTCCTACCCGCCGAAGATGGGGAAAAGAAGGATTTTCACTGATAGAAAGAAGAAATTCTACACCATAAGGATGGCGCGCATGGAGAGATTGAAAAATACAATTCACACTATGAGCACATCGGTGTACTTACTCCTGAAGGAGAGCCGCATCCAAAGAAGAGAAAACGGAAAGACTGAGATATCAAGGATGAGATGCGATGAATCAGAGAAGTAGGGTCATTCATTAGAAAATGGAGAATTCCTTCTGTTACTTCTTGATAGCACTTTTGGAGGTCGCCGTATTAGGTGGCCTTCTTTTTTTTCGAACCCTCATGTTATTGGAATTTGCAAACTGTATAATTTCGTGTGCCGAAGTCGTTACTTTTGGTCTTTATATTAAATCACCTCTACCCTCATCATGGTCAGGGTTTTATAGCCTGAAAGCGATATATTGACCGTTCCTAAAAGCATGCTTTTAGGAACGGTTCTAAATCAGTCCATTTAACGTCCCAAAATATGATTAAATCACTATTGGAACGTTCCAATATTAATGGTACACTTTTATGGAACTGAAAGGGGGAAGCGTCAATTGGTAGATATGGCATATGGCCGTGTGTCGGCCAAAGACCAAAATCCAGAACGGCAGCTCCTAAAATTTCGGGGGCTTGGCATCGAAGAACGGTTCATTTTTGTAGACAAGCAAAGCGGAAAGGACTTCAACCGGGAAAGGTACAACGCTATGCGGCTTATACTTCGGGAAGGGGATCTGTTATACCTGGACGCACTTGATCGGCTTGGCCGTGATTATGATGGCATTTTGCGCGAGTGGAAATATATTACCCGTGAGCTGAAGGCTGACATTGTGTGCCTGGAGAATGAGAGTTTATTCGATAGTCGCCGTTTCAAAGCCCTGGGCGATATGGGCAAGCTGCTGGAAGACCAGTTCCTTAGTATGCTGGCATGGGGGGCCGAGCAGGAGCGGAAAAAGAATCGTGTCCGGCAAGCAGAAGGGATCGCTGTTGCTAAAAAGGAAGGGGTGAAGTTTGGACGGCCCAAGAGACAGATCGGGCCGGAATTTATCCGAATATATGATAAGTGGAAATCCGGGGAGATTACCGCAGCCGATGCCATACGTGAATTAAGATTAGGCAAAACGAGCTTTTATAGATATGTAAATGAATATGAAAAGTCGTCTATCAATTAATAACAGAGGGATGTAAAATTGAAAACAGTAACTTTGCCAGATAACAGGATTAGACAAAATGTGAAATTGGCCTTTATTCGTCCTCATGATACTAAATGAATAGGAGAATATATCAATGAAAAAAAGATGGATTGCAGTAGGAGCAGTCGGTGTATTCTTGGCTTTAACGGGTGGTGTGATAGCTTCAACAAGTTCTTCTACAGATACAAATTCGCTAATTACTGGTCTTTTAGGAGGTACAGCCGGATTTCTGCTAATACAATCAAGTTTTAAAAGGGGACATAAAGATTGACTGGAATGTCAATGGAAACATGGCAAATAGCCTAGCAGGTGCGACCTTCAAATTGGATGGTAAACTATGAAAATAGATGGTACAAAAATAAAAATACTTAAAAAAATTGAAACTGACCATTCAGCAACTTGTTGATCAAGTAGGGTTATCTCTAGAAAAGGATCAACAATCTGGTATATGAGAAAATTCAAAAATGAAAGAGGCGTTGGTATTGCTGGATGAATATTACTATCGACAGAAATTTGAATTGGATAAGGCTCATGCCTTTCCAGTTGCGATCCAGTTAATTCAGGAGGTTACTATAAACTTACCTTTAGAGGAACAAGAACGAGCCATATCCATCATTAAGAAGATTGCAGAAGAGTATGGGATTGAAATTGACGATTGTTCGGAAAGAGGCGTAGGCAATGGAAGATAAGGAAAACTTACTCAATGCTATTTGGCGCGCGGAACAAGCGTTTCTGTTTTTCCATAATATGCTAATGTAGTAGAATGGACCGATATACCTAAAACATGGAACATGATATACTTAGTCACGAGACTTATAGGATGTTCAAAACGGTGCAGTGAAAGTCTTCCGGATCATAATCCGGGGGGTGAAACAGCATGAAGAGCGTGTCTATTGTAACCAGCATTCTACTGGTCGTTTTTGCGGCCATTAATTCGATCTTATCGTTGCTAACATTTATGATGCTTATAAAATAGTAAAAGGACTGCCCACACCTGGAAAGTTTGGCAATCCCTTTACGGTCCTATTGTGTTGTTCTTGTATCACAAGTACATACAAATAGATCGGTTTAAACCGGATTACTTGTATATACATTGCTTCGTTAAAACATTCCGAAGGTCTCAGCCGTAGCCATTAGGTTACGGTTTTTTTTGTGAAAAAAATCTACATTTATTCGACGTGAGTATTGAAAAATCCCCTTTTTATCTAAAAAGGAAATTCAGTTCCACAAAATTATACCATGTCTTATAGTTGAGAACAACGGATAGATTCCAGGTCATTGGCCGCAGTCATACTTAACTTCATAAAAGAGCCATGTTCTTTATTGCTCTATAAAGGGAATAATTTTAAACAAAAGTGAAGGGATAAGAGCTGGGAATATGGGGTGCGGTGAAGTGGAAAATGCAGAAAGATAGTGCGGAGGATTTACGGCTTGTGATCGAGTACGTGGAGCTGCCCTTTTTGTTGACGATACTGGAGCTGAATATCAAGAAGATAAAGGAATCAAATTTTAAGCTTGGCCCGCTGTTTGAACTGCACTTGAGGACAATACAGGATCGTGTATCAAAGGAACAATATCGAGTACGCCAGGAAATGAGAAGGCGTGGAATCAAAGTTCTGGAGCAACATCAACTGGAGGATCGTATTACGGCCAAGTATCTTTGCCGGGGGTACACACACGAACTAAGACTTCTCTGGAGCAAAGTCAAAGCAGATACAGAAATGCGGCTTGCAGAATATTTGGGCGTAGATATTAGCTCACTAAATGTCTGAAGCTTATTCAAGATAGGGGGATTTGTCCAGACTCAAAGAGTCCGTCCAGATCCCCTTTATTCAGGAAGCTACGGACAGGAAAATCAACTGAATACATAAATGAATGTGTTACAGAGCGATGCAAATCGCTCTTTTTGTCGTGCCCAGGTATTCTGCCGTAGCCAAGTGATTCAGCTTCACATGGATCATCTTCTTTTGAAAAATCTATCGTATATGACTAAAGCGACGACTATAGTAAACACCTGGATTAGAAACTGTGGTACGAACATCAAAAAGTCCATGTAAATTCCTCCTTCAATTCCTTATACTTCGAATTATTGCTACTAATAAAAAAAGAAAGGTAGTCATTTTAATTGTAATTTATTTCCTTATTTATAGCAAATATTCTATCTATTGTACTATTTTTGGCTTTAGTTGAATTTAGACGGTTTTGCCCTACTTTTCAGTGTAACAAACTTGAATATGTTAAGTATTTAGGATAAAAGATTCATTTCATCTCAAAAAAAATATCAAACTATCAAATATAGGAAATGACATGGTATAATTTACAATGAAACATTTTACATTAACTATTAATTTATGGGATGGTGGTGTGTATTCGGATAAAGTATTATCCTGCTTTAAGTGAAGAAAGAACGTTAAAAAATTGAGAGTTGATGAAAAAATTTATTGCTCTCAGGGTAACAAAATTTTCACATGGTTGTAATGTACATTTATTCCAAAAAAGCGTAAGGTGATTATGTAAAAAAAAGAGAGGATGGAAGATGAATGAAATTCTTAAGTTTTAATGGTAAAATAAAAAAGACAATGTTATTGGTTCCTTTGCTTGCAATGTCAGTTTTTCCTGGTCTTACGGGCGCAGAAGGCGTTTCGAATCAGGAATTAGCTAAGCAGGCTATAAAAAACTTTGTTGAAGCAGGAAAATCTGGAGATGGTTTGGAAGCTTCAAAATGGGTGATAGATACCAGATTCAACAACAAAGAGGAACAAGTTAAAGTATACAACGAATCATCAAAAGATAGCCCATTCTCCGATGTTAGTATTACAGATGTAGCTTCTGCCTCTGATGATACTTATAAGGCCACTGTTGAACTAACCAGGAAAGATGACGGTTCAATCAATACAGTCACATATCCAATTATTAAAAAGGACGACAGCTGGAAAGTCCTGATAGATGGACAACAAGAGACAAAAAGTAAAAAGGTTGAAAAATTATTGCAATCTCAGGAAGAGAATAGCACTTCGTTGGTCAAACCTATGTCTACTGAAATCGCAAAGTATGGTGTTGGTGGTAAAGAGTGGGTTAATGCGGGGGATCACACATACAGTGATCAGTTTAATATGACCCAGGACAGAGTAGGTGTTACAGGGTGGCAGCAGATTCCTGGAAGCACATCAAAATGTTCTGTGCGTTATAGTGTTGTAAGACAAGGTCTTTGGAGTGATGAACCTTACGGGCAGGCATTCCATACAGGTTTCAATTATTGGAATGGAGATGCTTTCTATGAATATGTATACACAGGCCGCTCACTTTCCGGCGTAGTCTTAAAAGTTACAAATGAGGAAATTGGTAATTCCGTGAAGGTAAGAGGACATGTTTACGAGAATTAAGATTTAGGTTGCAAGGAGATCTGAAGCTTTGTTCTTCAGGTCTTCTTGCTACTTTGTTTTCTAGGGAGGTTGCAAATGGTTTTGCTAAAAGATAGTTCTACTAAAGAAGCAATTCGAGAGCACTATGAACAAATTTGGAGTGAACTTTTAAATAAAGATGAGGAAAAAGCGGAACATGTCTTAAAGAAATTGGAATATGAGCTGTTGCCTACCCGTCAGAAAATCCTAAGACGATGGGGGAAAATCCTATCTCCATTTAAAAAACGTTTTATCTGGATTATCCTTTTTAGTGTGATTGGGTTCTTCCTTTTAGCTTACGTATTATTTATCTACGTATCATTGTGGGTTGAAGATTATTAAAGACGTTTCTGGGAAACCGGGAGCGTCTTTTTTTTTATGAGTCGGTTGAAACCTAAAGGCTGGTTTTAACCAGCCGGGGTATCTGTAGCAAATAGGCTCGCTGATCGGCAAGTAAGGGAGCGAGCAGGACAAGAGTGGGGAAGCTGGCTCATGCTACTGGCTCTAAGGCGGCAAGAGCGTTCGCCTAAGAGCCAGTACGCACCGCTGGGTGCTACTCACGCCGATAACTAGAGCGCCTACGCCGGGAGAAAGCGCCCGGCCAAGGCGCTCTACATTCCTGGCGCTCGCTTAACGCACCCACGGAGCGTAGGGCTTTGAAAGTAGATCAAGGAAGAAGGAGAGAACCGGCAGCCGCCGGTTCTTTTTTATTGAAAGCATTTTTTTCCCTTTTGCCTTCCGCATGGTAACCCGGCCAAAGCCTACTAAGCGTCCGGCAGGCCGAGCCTCCGGCTGCGCCCCTCACCCTGCCGGACACTAAGTAGGCGGTCAGGCGGTCAAGGGGCAACAAAAGATTTTCCTTCCGAATGGAAAAGGCAAGAGCGGAAGGAAAATCTTTTGTGTGCTTATCCCTTGACCGCCTGCCATTGTCCTGGTTCCCAAGCTCACGTCAAAAGGGAAAAAAATTCCCCTTTGGGGGATTCAGGCCATGCGGCAGGCAACGTCCAAAAAATACTCTTTTGACAACCCAAAATCAAAAACAGAAAGGAAAGAAGAACATCATGCTAAACATGGTTAGAAAATTCCGTTTAGGGAGAGTTGTAGGAACGCCAAGATGCCTGCAAGCTGTTGCAGAGCATGAAATTTTGTTAGCTCTACGCTGGCATATTTCGGGGAATTGGGGCGAGATATCGGAAGTGGACAAGGAAAGTAACGAGCAGGCTCTAAAAGATGGCGGGCGGCTGCTATCGGCCTATAGAGCGGCGAGCGGGGTCCGGTTTTGGATTATTACAGAAGCAGATCGCAGCGTGACCACGCTGTTACTGCCAGAAGAATATTAAGGGGGAGTAGCTATGAGGGAAGAAGATTTTACAAAGGTTTTTAAGTATGTGCGTGAGGTCGAAACCGAAGATTATTGGTCTTTTTTAGAATCGTTGGTCCTTGCGCGGATTCAGCGCTGTGAATCAAATATATGCAGTTTAGAAATGCAGCATGCAGCGGGTGACCAAGAAGAAAATTTGGACGAACTCCTTATTGATTGCCGAGCAGAGTTAGCAGCATTTCAAGACTTAAAAACATTTGTAGATCAAAACAAAAATGGAAAAGGCCCCAATCGCGGTAACGATTGAAGCCGGATACAAACCTCGCTGAAAGGTTGGTAGGAACGGATGCTATCCGTTCCCACCTCCTATCATAACACGTGAAAAAATGGGAGGGCAACTATGAAAAATGATGTATACGAGCTTGTAACTAAACGCATTTTGGATATGCTGGCGGCAGGTGTTGCCCCGTGGCGAAAGCCTTGGGTTGTCGGCGGCGCGGTCAACTGGAAAACACAAAAGCCCTATCGCGGCATTAATACGATGTTGCTGGATTCTGGCGAATACGCCACATTCAAACAGGTAAAAGAAGCGGGCGGCAGGGTCAAGCGGGGAGAGAAGGCGCAAATTGTGGTGTTTTGGAAGTGGCTGGAGCTGAAGGACAAAGACAGCACAGAAGACGAACCCAAAAAAATACCGTATTTGCGTAAATCTCCGGTGTTCAATATTCAAACACAATGCGAAGGACTGCAAAGCAAGCGAAAGGCATTAGCGTTTCAGCATGACCCCATTGCCGCTGCTGAAGCGATCATAAATGGTTATGTCGGTGCACCGCCTACGAATTTTGCATCAGGACGAGCTTTCTACAGACCGAGTACGGATATAATCAGCGTACCGCCGTTACAGGATTACCCGAAGGCAGAGGAATATTATAGCGTTCTCTTCCATGAGATGGTGCATAGCACAGGAAACAAGAAGCGGCTAAATCGTCCAGGCATTGAGCAATTCGGGGAATTTGGCGATCACAACTATACGAAGGAAGAACTTATTGCCGAAATGGGCGCGGCCATGTTGTGCGCTACCAGTGGCATTGACAATAGCACGATTGAGAACAGCGCGTCTTATATAGACAGCTGGAATCGAAAATTAAAGCAGGAACCGATGTGGATTATTCAGGCTGCGGGACTCGCTCAAAAGGCGGCTGATCACATTTTGGGCGTAACATTTGACGAGGAATCCGGGGTAGCAGCTCCGGCACATAGGGAAGCCATAGCGCAAGCGAGAGCATAACCGCCAACCGGCACAAACGCGGCTGCGGCCCACAGGCCGCAGCACACACCAAGAAAGAAGGGAAAACCCATGATCTATAGATATTACAAACGAGCAACCACCGATCAAGCTATAAGAACGGTACGGCGCTTGCTGGAGCGGGGCCGCTTGCGACCAGCGGACATTGTAAGTGTCCGTGGAACGTACAGCGTCCAGCGCTGGTACCGCTTGACCATCCGCACCCGACATGAGCAATTTCAATTCACAGGTTTTGCATGGTTTTACTACGGTTCGGGGCCGCTTGCCCTTCAGCTTATCTCCCGCTGGTTGCTTTTGCCTGAAGCCTGGCGCAGCCGCTTCACGGATATTCAGTACCAGGGCGATACGTACCAGCCTAATAGCTTTTTTATTCCCGCTAATCAGGAGGATGTAACATGATGAAAGCCCATAAGCAGAAGGTTATTGCCGCTTTTAAGGTAGCTCATGGAATCTATTATCAAGCACGGTTTATTATCGACGGTCAGCCGATATGCGTACAGTTTCAAAAATCGAATGAATATGAAGTCACGGCGCAGCAGCTCCGCGAAAAAGGTGTATGCAATGTGGAAGCGATGCTGTTGCGTGTTAATCCACATGTCCCGGTGTATTACTGCATTTGGCAATTCGGGGAGTCAATCTATCATTTTGTCACTAATCGTATAAATGAAATGCTGGAGCATTTGACCGAGAGCGGCCATGACCGTATTTGTGATTTTGAGACAGACACGCTCTCTATTGTAGAGCGGCGGTATGTGTAGCTGTAATGAGGAATATTATATCCCGCTTATTCGGAAGGAGGAGCGCGCCAGACCCTGGCGCACTCCTTACCCGCTATTTATTGAAGACGTACCCCGACGAAATAGAGCGGCGGCTGGTGAGCATGGAGCCGTTCGCGCTAGATTACTACTACTAGCGGTAGTTTTGGACGGCGAGCGGTCAGGGGGGAATTTCCCCCCTGAACCCCCCCACATTAAAAACCATTCCAAAGGAGCTGATTCGTCATGCAGGCGATCTATGAAACGGCCAAAAAAGGTCAACAGATTGATTACTTGTTTAGCCAATGGCTTCCATCTTTTATGGTGATATCCTTCATCGTTTAGAAAAAGAGTAATGTAAGACTCACGGCCACAGATTATCCGGTCAGATCTCGCGCAGATTTGACGCTTAATATAGATGCTATAGGAAAAAAGGATGGTAGGTTAATCTGAAAATGCCATTTCTTGTTATATATTTTTATTGAAAAATATTGCGTAACATAACGAAACAAAGTATATTATAAGTAACAAAAATTTAATGTTTGATAAAGGAGTGTAATCGTGAAATATAATATCAATTTGTTTGGAAACAACTTTGATTGTGAGTTGGACATACAAGATGATACCCTAACTATTGCCTTAAATCAGGATAATCAGAAGGCTTTAAAATCCTACCTATCCAGAGTTCTTTTAAAATATACCGAGTTTAATGATGCAGAAAAGGATTCTCTCGAACTAATGATTAAAAAAGCGATTCAAGTTGAAAAAAATATGGGGGGGAGGATGTCTGAGCCAAAACTAAAACTGCCCTATGAGTTTGCTCCGGAAGTGAAAGAAAAGCTCATTGAGTGTGCTGATCTACAGGATACCTCAGCTACTCAATTGTTAATTCGCCTCATTGATCAGAAGTATCAGGAAGTGATGAATAATGACTGAATTAAATAGGAGGGCTAACCAATGGCTTATGGAAATAAAGTTAAATTCCACTATGATGTTCCTGCATATATCAAAAAGGAATTAGCAGAGACAGCTAAAAAACTGGGAATTACCGCTACAGAGCTATTAACTAGAATTATTGAAGAGGAATACCAAAGAGTAAAAGGGGCAAAGCAGGACTCTAATTGAGTCCTGCTTTTTTATTATCCTTTGAACAGTTCAGACAGGCAGCTATGTAGGTGTAGGCTCTCGGTGATGGAGAAGGTATGATAACGATACTGCTTATTATTTCTCTCTACCTGATCCATATAAAAAAGGTGAGCATTCCAATAATTTTCTTTGGCATTGGTTGTTACTAGAAGTAAACTAAAAAAATTCGGTTTGTCAACAATATTCATAGCAATCTTGGTGTCGGCATCCTCGGTGTTAAGGATTTCATGCACATGTAGCAATAAAGGAGAAGATGGCAATTCTTGTAGCGGAGAAAAGCTTTCATTGAGAGAAACGAAGTCCATTGTTAGTTATTTCCCCCTCGTATTTCCTTTTATTTGATTATATTACGCTACGTGTAATAACGCAATATAGCATAGGGATTTTTGCATTTTTTGTGTCTTACTATATTATATACGAACATATGTTTTCGTTCAATACTTTTTGATACTCTATTAAACGTATCATTTTTTCCAAAGGTTTCAAATTTTGAAATGAATCATTATGAAAATAACTCCATAAATAAATATGGAGTTATTTTCATTTCTTTTCTTTTATTTATTCTGTTTTTTTATTGTTTCTAATAGCTCGTTCATGGTCTTGTTTAATTCATCCAGGCGCTCTTGGATGCTGCTCATTAAATTTCTTAATAGAAGAATAGCAATGACTATTGGAAATCCTACATTGCTAATTAGGTTTACCCACAGATCCAGATTTTCCATATAAGCACCTGCTTTCAAAAATAGTGATTGTTGGGTGACCAATCACTATTTTTTTAAGCTATTTCAGCTATACACTCATGGAAACAGCGTATCGTCCATTTGCCAATTCATTACTAACCCCGTTGAAATCTACTGGTGAAGGAGGGGTTAATTGCACTGGAGTATGAGTCAATCTTGCTGTCGCATTTCCTGAATTTACGTTAACCCAAGCACCTGCTGCGTTTTTAAACATCATCTCGGAAAGTTGAAGTCTGGAGAAGGACAGATTCCATTTTGGAAGACTGGAGGGAAGAGTTGGATAACGAGTTATTTCAGTCCCAATGATATAACGAGCGCAAGTGTCATCCGTTGCGTAGGTGCTCTCACCATAAGCATTCGCAGAAGTGAATTTCACAGCGCCGTTCACAATAAATTGTACGTGTTTATCATCCAGTCGAACCAGCTTAATATGGACCGAATCGCCATCTCGGTATTCGCACATTGGACCGTTCTTTATTTCAGGACCATTTACGAACCAGTGCCATTGGTAGGTTCCAGTTCTGGAATCCTTAAACTCAGAAGCATATTTAACCGAAACGCCACACTCAAATCCTGCCATACCACAATAGGTATTAATGTATGATCCCCCTTGTGGGAGTGATTTGGACGAAGGTAAGCTTACGCGGGCCTGAAAACCTTGATTGGTGTATCTTCCTGTAGTAGGGTGAATTTTAGCAAATTTAGCGTATTCATAAGATGGTGTTCCCATGATAGTATTCCTCCTAAAATTTTTTTATATTGGTTAAGGAGTTTGGAAGGGGAACAGAATGGGGTGCTTCCCGGCACTCATTAATCATTCTGCAACAAACGCTTACCGTGTTTTTATTATATTATATAGCGTAACGTTACGCAATATGTTTTTTTGGAAAAACAAAACTTTTTCTTGTCTGAAACGTTTATAATTTAGTGTAATTACAAATTATTGGAGGTTAGTTAGGTATGAAAAAAATTTTTCTTTCATCTATGCTTACTTTAGGTTTGCTCTTAACATTTGCTATTCCGCTTTCTGCTGCACCGTCGATTCAATTGGTGATCAATAGCGAGGTCGTTAATTCAGATGCTCCACCTGTTTCTGTCGCAGGAAGGACTATGGTTTCTTTGGCTTCATTGAAGCCGCTAAAGCTTAATTTAGTCTGGAACGCGGACAAGAAGACGGTGACTGTCAATGCTCCTGGGGTGAAAGAGAAACTTGTGCTTACGATCGGTCAAAAAGAAGCTTCTTATGGAGAAAAAACTCTTACTTTGGATGTGCCTGCTCAATTGAACAAGAATCGCGTTGTTGTGCCTTTGCGTTTTATCAGCGAAGCCTTTAAGGCCGACGTAGACTGGAAAGCGGAGAAGAACACTGTCATTATTCGAAGTGCTGACCAAGTAGAAAAATATAAGAAGCTATATCAAGGTACGGATTTGGTGGCGGCACGTAAAATCGCTGTAAACCTTCCTTCGAATGATGAAAATACGCTTCATAATACCGAGGAGGGTGTTTATTATCAGTATATTTTCCCTGAAGGGGAGGCTTTAAGATACTATTCTGTTGTAGGCAACTTACTCACTTATTATGAAATTAAGGATGATGTTAAACATCTAGTTTGGGAAGGTATAGAAGTAGATTCAGGGAAGTATGCGAAAGAAAAAGGGAAACGACCACCGGTAGACAAAACGCAATATTTTTTCTTAAAAGAACGTGTGGATAATAGTGTCACATATGGAAAAGTGGGGGCCAAAAAGCCAGTAACGCAAGCTTTACCTGATAGTGCTTCGGTATTAGCGGATATTATTCTACCTATATCCGGGGAAGTAAGGAAAGATCAAATTAAATAGATTTTTCACTTCATTTTGGACGTCCCGAGCAATAAGGGACGTCTTTTATTTATGTTTTCCTTTTAAGTTTTCTGATCCGAGCTTCAGGAAGTCGATAGGCTGAAGAACAGCAGGACAAGAGCAGGGGGGAAACAGGCTCATGCTACTGGCTCTAAGGCGGCAAGAGCGGCCACCTAAGAGCCAGTACGCACCGCTGGGCCGCTACTCACCCCGATAACTAGAGCGCCTACGCCGGGAGAAAGCGCCCGGTCAAGGCGCTCTACGTTCCTGGCGCTCGCTTAACGCAACCCACGGAGCGAAGGGCCTTGAAAGAGTGATCAAGGAGGGCAAAAAACACCATGAACGCTACATTTCGCCGCTTCCGCATTCGCTTCACCACTCCATTTCGCTCATCATCGTGTTTTTTGCACAGAGCAGCACCATGATTCCGCTGCGCTCCATGATCGTGCTTATCGATTAAAACCGTTTTGAAAGTAGATCCAAGGAAGAAGGAGAGAACCGGCATACTGCCGGTTCTTTTTTATTGAACACGCATTTTCGCTTTTGACATCCGCATGGTAACAGGGGCAGGGCGACTAAGCTTCCGGTAGGTCGAGCCTCCGGCTGCGCCCCTCCACCTACCGGAAGCTAAGTCGCCAGGGCAGATCATCAAGGGGACACAAAGTTTTTTCTTACAAATTGGAAAAGAAGAAGCGGAAGAAAAAACTTTGTGTCTGGAACCCTTGACGATCTACCCAAGCCCCTGTTCCCAAGCTCTGCGTCAAAAGACGAAAATTCGCCCTTCCGGGACCCGATCCCATGCGGAAGTCAAAAGGGCTGGAGGTTACGCCGCCTATGTGCTTCCACCGGACTTTGACAAAAACATTTGAAAGGATGAAGGACTATGCAAGATGCAAATTTCAGCTTTTATGAAATGGAGAAAGGACGCTGGATGTTGCCGCAGGGTGTTTGTTGTGTGTGTGGTTACGATACGGATTTTCTGGAGTTTACAAGTGAGGATGAAGCAAGTATAGCAGCGTTTCAGCTTACCGAAGTAGGGAAGGAGGTAGACATGAGAAATGCATGCCCGGCCTGCTATGATGAGTTTTTTAACGGATAATCCAGACAGTTCAATTAATAGAAGGAACAAGTATGAAGATCCGCCATTCGACCGGATTTTCACCATAAATATCCGAAAGTGGAAGTAATTCATGCGGGTGTACGATTACGAAACTATTGCAAAAGAAAGCGAGTGAATATGGATTGAATCAAATGAATAGAACCCTAGTGATCGGCTGGATTAAGTACATGAAGCGTCGGGGAAACACCATCCGAAGTATTCATTTTTTGGACGAGCTGCTAAAACAGGTGAATGATCTGGCTTATCAGGAATCGGAACACGAACTCAATTCCATGAAATTAATGGATTGGGTGGATAAATACAGTAAAACTTACAACAATCCGGATATCGGCCCGTTAGACGCGGACACCGAAACGACGATAGAAAGCTTCTTTGAGAACGTAGAGTTTGGTCATTTTGAAACAGGAGATGAAACCAATCCGGAGATTATAGAGCTTTCCACTTTCCAGGTGCTGGAGCATGAAGACTATGGATATTACATGGGGCAGGAATCTATTATGAGCTGGTCACATGGTGAGTATGTGGAGTTTGATCGGCAGAGCAGCTATTACGAGCAGCATGAGGATGCAGAAACCGAGATGTATAACCAGCTTGGTCTGACAAAGTAGAGGCCACCCGAGCGGCCTTGAATCCCTTTAGAAAGGTGGTCGTCGTATGAATAATGCGGAGCTAATACAAAAGATGGAGCGAGAGCGCCAAGAACTGCATGATCTGGTCGGGCGCTATGGGTTTCAACACCCGAGCGTCATCAGAAAGAGCGTGCAGTTGGACCAAACGTTAAATGTTTTTCAGCGGCAGAAACCAGAAAGAAAGCCGTCTGTATAGCAGTACAGACGACTTTCGGGGCGAGCTTTTTGGGGACTCGCCCCGTTATTATACCACAGCAACAGGGGAGCGCGGCATGCCAGGCATGAAACGCGAACATATAGCAGAGAAAGCCAGCGGCGTACTGTTCTGATTCTGGGACGCTTGCGCTAGTTTGGCACTCACCGAGAAGGGAGCTAGAGCAATGAGGGTAAAGAGAATAAAAGACCTTTCAAATCAAGAGTTAGTAGCTGAATATAGCTTTATTGTGGCTAAAGAATCTTCATGGATACCAGGCCCGAACGTGAGAGGAATCAAGGAATTTGAAAAGACGATGCAGCGAAGCCAGCTGCTTCGTATAGAGCTGTTAAGCCGCTTGGGCGAGCCGGAGGAATCTATTTTTGCTTACGCTTGGGAAAAGGAAACATGGGCGGCAGATGCCAAGCGCTCCAGCCAGCTTCAAGATCACTTGAGAAGTTGGGAAATCGATAAGAAGCGGGCGCTCACGCTCTCAGACGCTATACAGGAAGCTATTTATTTATTAGGTACATTTGATGAAGTCGGCCATGCGAACTATGATTTAAAGAACGGTGAAGCTGTAGGCAGTTCACAGGAAGTAGAGGAACAAAAGGAAACTGCCCGTAAGGAAATGCGCCTAATTCGAGCATTTATACGTAAACATACGCGTTCGCGTCTGACCAAGAGGTAGAGAGTATCCTTGGTTGGATGTTCCCTGTCTTTAATAAGGGAGCGCTCTTTACTGATCAGGGAGGTATGAGCATGAAGACATGCGGTTATTGTGGTTCGGCGGTGGAGCGGAGAGCCAATATGTACTATTGCACTTTTTGCGATATGGAATTGTTCAGGGAAGATGTGCAGGAGGATGGGCAACGCAAACCGGTATCTATGACGGTAGGTGCTACATTGGCCGGAGCTGAGCGCAGCACACCTGAATTGATGGAGCTGGACAGCTATTACCTAACAGAGCTGCTTACACTGGTTCGTAGCCAACGTAAGCAGGTGTACAACAGCTTGCGGATCGTCAACAAGGGAGCTGCTCTATCCTCTGGCTTTGAACAAGCTCAAGAGCAGGGCGGCCAGAATTATCACTACTGGACGCGAAAGGCGTGGACAATAGAAAATATACTTCGTGAACGTGCCGGATTTTATCCGGCCAAAATCACGGAAGATTATTTGAACCGGATGCGACAGCAGATAGACAAAGCAAATGAAACACCGATGCTGATACAGTCGGATTCCGTGCGGAGGTAAAGTATCGTTTATTTAGCATATCAGAATAAGACTTCAATATTTAATTCAATAAATTTTTAAAACTTATAACCCATGCACGTAATAATTCCAACTGACCTACTAAAACTATAAAAAAAGCCCTCCTATATAGGCAATGTCATTAAGATAAGACGCAGGTTCTAAATCAGGAACAAGAGCAGGTTATCGAAAAGATAGCCCGCTCTTTTTTTGCATGAAAAAGA
>NZ_JBBOXA010000001.1:5157500-5878403 GCF_038007385.1 Paenibacillus sp. FSL M8-0228 | reverse complement strand
AGACGTCACTCCTTTTAAATCCTGACATTTTACCGAATTAAGCTGCAGAGAGCTGCTCTCGGCGCTTCGGCAAAACGCCTAAAATCACAAAAATGTTGTTGAAGGCCATAAAAAGACATACCGCCGCCTAAAACATGCGGCAGTGTGGTGAGAGAACGCAGCACAAAATGACCCTGAAAAATAGCTAATGGAAATTCCGCTGCTGACCAGCAGAAGAAAGGCGATATTTCTCAGGAGGGAATGTGCGGCACGATCCGTTCTCTTGATCCCGCAGGCCAAAACGGGACTGCAATATGTCGAAATCAAATGAAAAATGTAGAATATATCCCCAGAATCCCGAATCCGCACAAAAATAAAAAGATGGATAAATTGAACTTGTTCACAACTTTATCCACAGGGTGTTGATAATATGGAGGGTAAAACAACATATTCACATTCAAAAGTAATATCATCATAGCAAAAGAAGCCTTGTATTTCAATGACTCGTGGTTATTTATCCACAAATTCAATCTGTTGTGTACAATTTTTATTCACAACACAAGATATTGTTTATAATTTGTTCAGTTTTCGACAATAACTCTTTTTCGCTCTAAAATGTTATGCACAGGTTATGACCATTTAAATCACAATTCAGTTCTTTTTGTGAATCTGTGTATAATTGCCGTTGCCTTTTGGTCACAGAGGCTTATTTTTCTGTTGAAAATTTCCGGTAACGTTTCCGACAATATTTTTGAACGAACCTGATAACGTCGATCTGAAAATAGGATGGATTCAAGTTACAGAATGAATAAATGTAAAAAGGACAGTTTTGGAGGAGTGAAAACTACAAATAGAATGCTGATAATGGAGGAAAGACGAAAGGAATTTTATGAAATAAGGGAATAAAAGAGTGAAGTGAGTCAGCGGGGTAAAGAGGAGGAGGCTTCCTGAAGGGGAAAAAGAGGAAGAGGGTTTATAAGTACATTGACTTTGACCGCTATTTGTGGTTAAATGTACAAAGGTGTTTTTTGTGGAGATTGCTATGTTAGGTATATTCCATATAAAACGTATTCCTTGTAAGGAGGTGCAGCACAATGAGACCGACTTTCAGACCGAATGTCAGCAAACGTAAAAAAGTTCACGGCTTCCGTAAAAGAATGAGCACGAAGAATGGCCGTAAAGTTTTGGCAGCTCGTCGCCAAAAAGGTAGAAAAGTATTGAGTGCGTAATGCGTGCATAAAGACCACTACGGTGGTCTTTTTTTTCATAATTGAGGTATTCAGGGATGCGATCCCTTCTTCTTTTGTTGTAAAAATGTAGTGAAAGAAGAGGGAGAAGCCCAGCATCCTGTCCTATATTAGATGAAGCTTTTGAAAACGGATATAAAATAAGCGAGATTACCATGTTGGAATGTTGTCCATACTTCTTACTATATAAAAGGTAAAGGTTAGCTTACCGACATGTGTAAAAGAGATGAGCAAGGAGAAGCGCCGTGCAAAAAAAATTGCGTCTACGAAACCGGGCGGACTTTGGGCGCGTATACCGCCATGGCAAATCTTTTGCCAACCATCAGTTTGTGGTGTACTGGTTCCGCCGCAGAGAGGTAGAGCAGTTCCGCGTCGGAATTTCGGCCAGCAAGAAGATCGGCAATGCAGTAGTTCGCAACCGGATGCGCAGAATCGTTAAGGAAATTGTGCGCCATCATGAGCATGAATTGGTGGAGCAGATTGATCTGATTTTTATCGTTCGTAAGGGTGCAGTTACTAAGTCGTATCAAGAGCTGGAGAAAAGCGTGCTGCACGTTCTACGCAAAGCCTCGCTGCTCAAGTCTTCACGCCGATAGTCAGTATCTTTGTCCTACAGGATATGG
The DNA here is from genome assembly GCF_038007385.1 of Paenibacillus sp. FSL M8-0228. Taxonomy (NCBI): domain Bacteria; kingdom Bacillati; phylum Bacillota; class Bacilli; order Caryophanales; family Paenibacillaceae; genus Paenibacillus; species Paenibacillus sp. FSL M8-0228. Next base: position 5,876,554 of record NZ_JBBOXA010000001.1, on the reverse strand, counting down.
TATGATTTACGTTGGAATGGATTGGTTAAGAAAGGGGTTATGAAGTGTCGCGTTTGAAGACTCAACGGGGAAAATGGTTCCTCCTGATTGCCTTATTGGCACTTGTTGCTGTGCTGTCCGGATGTGCCCAGACGGCCCACAATTCTTACACGACGGCAGACTTGGCCAATGGATCAGTTTGGCAAAGATATGTCGTTTACTGGTTTTCGTATGCGCTAGATACATTTGCCCAATGGTTCTCTGGAGAGTATGGCCTGGCCGTACTGGTTCTGGTGATTATCGTGCGAACCATTATTTTGCCGCTTACACTCAAGCAAGTACGTAGTTCCAAAGCTATGCAGGCCATTCAGCCGCAATTAAAAGAAATTCAAGCGAAGTACAAGGATACGCCTGAGAAAGTCCAGCAAGAGACGATGAAGTTGTTCCAGGAAAACAAGGTCAACCCGATGGCTGGATGTCTTCCTTTGGTAGTACAGATGCCCATTTTCATCGCGCTTTATAATGCCATTTATTATAACTCGGCATTGCGGGATCATGACTTCTTGTGGCTCCAGTTAGGTAAACCGGATCACTTGTTTATCTTGCCGATTTTGGCGGCGATTACGACATTTGTCCAAACTTGGATGATGATGAAAATGAATCCGACGCCGCAGCAAGGACCGATGCAATTTTTGCTGTACGTCTATCCGGTGCTGATTCTGTTCATGTCGTACAACTTCCCATCCGCTTTGCCGTTATACTGGTTCTACAGTAATATTTACACGATCATTCAAAACTATTTCCTTTATCGGAATAAGGATAAAGAAGCAGCACTGGCAAATGTGAAAACAGCCAGTCTCGCGAAAACGGGTTCCTCCAATAGTAAGAAAAAAGGCGGCAAAAACACGAAGGGGGCTAAAAAGTCGAGATGACCAAAGTCGTGACATCAGGAAAAACCGTTGAAGATGCTGTAAGACAAGGACTCTCCCAACTGGGAGTAAGCCGTGAACGGGTAACCGTAAGCGTGTTGGAACAGCCGTCAAAAGGATTCCTGGGGTGGCTCGGGGTCAAGAAGGCGAAGGTGGAGCTTACGCTGCTCTCTGAGCCGTCTCCTGAAACCACACACGCGGCTGAATTTCATGTATCGGCTCAAGCACCTTCTAGCGTGGGACAGGCTTTATCAGAAGAAACTGGGCCTGTTGCACAGGAAGCACAGATGAACACAGAAGCACCTTCGGGACATGTAGATCCTTATGAAGAGGCGGTGCGTTTCATCCGTGAAACAGCAGCAGGAATGGGATTGGACGTTAAAGTTGATGTCCGCCACCGCAAGGATGAAAGTACACTGGATATCTCCGGTCCGTCGCTCGGTATGTTGATCGGCCGCAGAGGACAGACATTGGATGCATTGCAGTACCTGACGAATATCGTTGCCAACCGTCATTCTGACAAATTCATCCGAATTGTGCTGGATGCCGAGCAATTTCGTGCACGTCGGCAAAAAACGCTGGAGGATTTGGCAGATCGGTTGGCGAACCAGGCTATTCGTTATGGCAAGGAAGTGGTGCTGGAGCCAATGCCGTCACAGGAGCGGAAGCTGATTCACGCCAAGCTCCAACAGCATGCGCTGGTTAGAACATACAGCAAGGGGGACGAGCCCAATCGGCGCGTCGTCATTGCTAAAAAATAATCCGACGCAATGGCTCTCTGCAAGATGCAGAAGCCATTGTTTTTTTTCTTATATTTCTCGCTGAAACGGCTGCCGTCCTTGATGAAGGACGGCAATGTCGTTTCTACTTGATAGGAGGTAGAAACTTTATGCTGAGCGATACTATAGCTGCCATTGCAACGGCTGTCGGCGAGGGCGGTATTGCGGTTGTACGGGTCAGCGGGCCAGATGCGGTCACGGAAGTGGAGGCTTTGTTTCGTAGTAAAACGCCTCTAAGCAAAGCTCAAACTCACACGGTACATTATGGACATATTATAGATCCCCAAATCCAGGAAAAGGTGGAGGAAGTTTTAGTTACAGTAATGCGGGCGCCACGCTCTTTTACGACAGAAGATGTCGTAGAAATCAGCACTCATGGCGGGGTCGTAGCCGTCAAACGGGTGATGGATTTACTATTGCTGCAAAATATACGTCTGGCTGAGCCAGGGGAATTTACGAAACGTGCTTTTCTGAATGGTCGTATTGACCTAAGTCAGGCGGAGGGTGTCATTGACTTAATTCGCTCCAAATCAGATAAAGCTTTTTCGGTGGCTTTGAAGCAGGTAGATGGACAGCTGTCCCAGAATATTCGTCGCTTGCGTCATGTTTTGGTGGAGACACTTGCTCATATTGAAGTGAACATTGATTATCCTGAGCATGATGTTGAATCTTTTACATCTGATTTAATCAAGGATAAAAGCAGTCAGGTCATGATGGAAATTGATCGGCTGCTGCATATGGCGGAGCAGGGAAAGATTTTGCGTGAAGGGTTGACCACAGCGATTGTTGGAAGACCAAATGTGGGGAAATCATCACTGCTGAACACATTGGCTCAGGGCGAGCGGGCCATTGTGACCGATATTCCGGGCACAACCCGTGACGTTATTGAGGAATATGTGACGATTAATAATATTCCACTCAAGTTGCTGGATACAGCTGGGATTCGTGAAACGATGGATGTTGTGGAACGGATTGGAGTAGAACGTTCGAGAACGGCGGTTAGTGAAGCAGATCTGCTACTCATCGTCATTAACGCCAACGAACCACTGCATGAGGATGAAATGGCATTAATGGAACAAATCCGCGGTAGACAAGCGATTGTCATTATGAATAAAATGGACTTACCGGCCCAAATAGACCGGGATTTGTTGCTGCGTTATGTTCCTGAAGAGCTTATCGTACCAATGTCTGTGAAGGAAAATGAGGGAGCGGACCGACTGGAGCAGGCTATATCCAAGTTATTCTTTAGCGGCAAGCTGGAATCAGCGGATATGACATATGTCAGCAACGTACGGCATATTGCTTTGTTGAAGAAGGCGCGCCAATCGCTGGTAGATGCCTATGAAGCTGCTGATCAATTTGTTCCGATCGACATGATCCAGATTGATGTAAGGCTGGCATGGGAGCATTTGGGTGAGATTGTAGGCGATACTGCGCATGATGCGCTAATAGACCAAATATTTTCACAATTTTGTCTAGGCAAATAGAACATTTAAGCATGGCTGATATAAGCCTGCTATCGTTATAGATATACAAGAGCATATTCGGCGTGAAGACCGAAATGTATAAGGAGGTAAGAAAGGTATGGGTTACCAAGGAGGCGACTATGACGTGATTGTCGTAGGCGCGGGCCATGCAGGTGTAGAATCGGCCTTGGCAGCAGCACGGATGGGCTGTCGCACGTTGATGATCACAATTAACCTGGATATGGTCGCGTTCATGCCCTGCAACCCGTCTATTGGCGGTCCTGCAAAAGGACATGTGGTGCGAGAAATTGATGCACTAGGCGGCGAAATGGGTCGGAATATAGACAAGACATTTATCCAAATGAGAATGTTAAATACTGGTAAAGGTCCGGCGGTTCATGCATTGCGTGCACAAGCAGACAAGTTCTCTTATCAGCATGCGATGAAGGAAACGATGGAAAAGGAACCGAATTTGACCTTACGCCAAGGTATGGTTGAAGAACTGATTATGGAAGATGGTCATTGCGTAGGTGTAATCACGAAGACGGGCACAGAGTATCGAAGTAAAGCAGTTGTCCTGACCACAGGCACTTATCTGCGCGGGAAAATCATTATGGGCGAGCTAATGTATGAGAGTGGTCCGAACAATCAACAGCCTTCGTTGAGATTGTCTGAGCATTTGAGAGAGCTGGGTTTTGATCTGGTTCGATTTAAGACAGGAACGCCACCACGTGTGCATAAGGACACGATTGATTTTAGCAAAACGGAAATACAACCGGGTGATGATCAACCGAAGTTCTTTTCCTATGAAACGAAGTCTTCGGATAATGAACAGCTTCCTTGCTGGCTGACATATACTTCAGTAGAAACACATCAGATTATTAATGATAATTTGCACCGTGCGCCTATGTTCTCTGGTCTGATTGAAGGAACGGGACCACGATATTGCCCATCTATTGAAGATAAAGTGGTACGCTTCAGTGATAAGCCTAAGCACCAAATCTTTTTGGAGCCTGAAGGTAAAAACACATCTGAATACTATGTTCAGGGCTTGTCGACCAGCTTGCCAGAGGATGTACAATTAGCTGTACTGCGTTCGATTCCGGGGATGGAAAAGGTAGAGATGATGCGTAACGGCTATGCTATTGAATATGATGCAATGGTACCTACGCAGTTATGGCCTACTTTGGAAACGAAGAAAGTCCCAGGCTTGTTCACAGCAGGTCAGATTAACGGTACTTCCGGTTACGAAGAAGCTGCGGGTCAAGGAATTATGGCAGGGATTAACGCAGCTCGTAAGGTGCAGGGCAAAGAGCCTGTCGTATTGGACCGTTCGCAAGGCTACATCGGGGTCCTGATTGACGATCTGGTGACGAAGGGGACGAATGAGCCATATCGCTTGCTGACGTCACGTGCAGAATATCGTCTGTTGTTGCGTCATGATAACGCTGATCTGCGATTGACTCCGATTGGGCATGATATTGGCCTAATTACGGATGAACGATACGAGCGCTTTTTGGATAAAAAGCAAAAGGTAGATCAAGAGATTGAACGCTTGCGCTTGGCGAAGGTTCGTCCAGTTGATATCAATGAGATGCTGGAGCAAGGCGGATCTGCACCGATACAGGATGGCAGTAATTTGTTAACGGTGCTACGTCGACCAGAGATCAGTTATGCGCAAGTAGCACAAATCTCACCTTCACCTATAGCTCTTACGGAGGAAGAACAGGAGCAGGTGGAAATCCAAATTAAGTATGCGGGCTACATTGAAAAGCAATTGATGCATGTGGAGCGTCTGCAAAAGATGGAGAAGAAGAAGCTTCCAGAGGATATTGTATACAATGAAGTTCAAGGACTGGCCATTGAAGCCAAGCAGAAACTTGAAATGATCCGTCCGATGTCGATTGGTCAGGCATCCCGTATTTCGGGTGTAACCCCTGCGGATATTTCCATTTTGCTGGTTTATCTGGAGCATTATAACCGCGTAACAGCAGCAAGGGGATCATAATGGACGCGATACAACAGCAATTTAAGCAGCGGCTGGCAGAGCATAGTATTGTGATTAATGACAGTCAGTTAGAGCAGTTTGAAGCATATTACCGTGTGCTGGTTGAGTGGAATGAAAAAATGAATCTGACGGGTATTACTGAGCGCGATGCAGTGTACACCAAGCATTTTTATGATTCTCTTTCCCTGGCTTTTTATGTTCCGTTAAAAGATGTGGAAAGCCTGGCCGATATTGGGTCAGGTGCAGGTTTTCCAGGTATTCCTTTGAAAATATGCTTTCCGCAGATTCAGTTGACTATTGTAGATTCGTTGAACAAACGTATACAGTTCTTGGCCCATGTAGTAGAGCAGTTGGGCTTGGAAAATGTTGAACTGGTTCACAGCAGGGCAGAGGAATTGGGGCGTAAACCAGGATACCGCGATAGCTATGATCTAGTGACAGCCAGAGCGGTTGCTCGTCTCGCCGTATTGAATGAATTTTGTTTGCCGTTTGTCCGTGAAGGAGGGCACTTTGCGGCGATGAAGGGCAATGATCCTACCGAGGAAATCAAGGAAGCTTCTTACAGTTTGAAAGAGCTAAAGGGAAAAATCAAACATGTTCAGGCCTTCCAGTTACCTGTTGAAGATGCAGCCAGACATATGATTATTATTGAGAAAAGAGCGGCGACACCACGGAAATATCCGCGTAAGCCGGGTACTCCTTTGAAGGCGCCGTTAGTGTAAATGTTTGAAAGAAAGTGAATGTTTCACGTGAAACATTCACTTTTTTTATGGCTGATAGACTCTTTACATAAAAGCCTCTTTGTTAACATGTGTTCTTGTTTACATTTGGGGAGGAAGATGAATAGATAGTTATCATAGAGGATGCATAATTTATTCTCTGATCCTTCCGAAAAGCTGGTAGAGACGATAGGATTATGGCTGGAAAAGTGATAGAATAGAGATAATCGTTTTAATGTAAGTTGACTGCTCCTGTACCCATGAATTCAGATATACATATAGGGGAGTGGGACAACAAATGTCGGGTGAGTACGTGGAGTGTACCCGCTTACGGCGCTGTTTCATATAGAAGGGTCTACGATCCGCGTAAGGAACTGTTTTTCACGAAGCGCTGTTAGTATGGTGCTATTATGAAATTAGGTGGTATTATACGGAATGAAAGAACAATTTTCCAAGCTATTTGGTTTGACGGAGCGATCTACTGGGGACGAAATAAAACAAATTCCAGTTCGGGATATTGTCAGCAGTCCTTATCAGCCCCGTACCATATTTGACGACGAGAAGATTGATGAGCTATGCCAGACCATTAAGACGCATGGTGTAATTCAACCGATTGTCGTTCGTTTCCGTAATGGGCAATATGAGATTATAGCAGGGGAACGTCGTTGGAGAGCTGTCACCAAGCTGGGTATGGAATCTATTCCAGCTATTGTTCGTGAGTTTAATGATTCACAAGCTGCATCCATCGCGTTGATTGAAAATCTTCAACGGGAAGGGTTAACTGCGATTGAAGAGGCTGTAGCTTACCAAAAGCTGATTGATCTACATCAGCTCACCCAGGAAAGCCTCGCTCAACGACTTGGCAAAAGCCAATCCACTATTGCTAACAAGATACGGCTGCTTCATCTACCGGAGAGAGTGAAAGAGGCTCTAATGGAACGGAAGGTATCCGAGCGTCATGCTCGTGCATTATTGTCATTAGAGACTGAAGAACTACAGTACAAGGTTTTAGATGAAGTCATTGCCAAGGAACTCAATGTGAAGCAGACAGAGGCACGAGTTGCCTTTTATAAACAAGTATCCACTAATAAGAAATCGAAGCGGATTTCCTTTACCAAGGATGTCCGGCTTGCGCTGAATACAATTCGTCAATCCATTGATATGGTGTCTGGCTCAGGCTTGGATATCAAGACCAAGGAATCTGATCATGAGGATCACTATGAGATTGTCATTCAAATTCCCAAACGTAAGTAAGGGATGAAGCGTACAGGCGGCAGCAATTGCCGCTTTTTCTGTCTAACGCCGAATAAAACCGCAGCATACTCAATTCTATTCTGAAATTGCCGTTATCCCTAAGATAAGGACTAAGTAACGTCTCCATAGAGCGTTTTGCAGGTATGGAGTGTAGCAGGATTCCGATTAAATTATGAGGTGAATGAAGTGTCAAAAATAATAGCCGTAGCCAATCAAAAGGGCGGAGTAGGCAAAACAACTACTTCCGTTAATTTGGGCGCCGGACTTGCTTCCCTCGGCAAAAGGGTATTGCTCGTGGATATCGACCCGCAAGGTAATACAACCAGCGGTGTGGGTATCAATAAGGCGGATGTGGCAAATTGTATTTATGATGTACTCATTAACGAGGTTGATCCTAGCGAAGCTATTGTCAGTACACAGGTTGAGGGATTAGATATAATTCCGGCAACCATTCAGTTAGCAGGCGCGGAAATTGAACTGGTGCCGACTATTTCTCGTGAGTTGAGATTAAAAAGATCGCTTCAACTCGTTAAGCATAATTATGATTATATACTAATTGATTGCCCACCATCGCTGGGTATTTTGACGCTCAATTCATTGACGGCTTCCGATTCAGTCATTATCCCAATCCAGTGTGAATATTACGCATTGGAAGGATTAAGTCAATTGTTGAATACCGTGCGATTAGTGCAAAAACATCTGAACACCTCATTGCAAATTGAAGGTGTGTTGTTAACCATGTTTGATGCTCGCACGAACTTGGGTATACAGGTGATTGAAGAAGTGAAAAAATATTTTCAAAGCAAGGTTTATCAGACGATTATTCCACGCAATGTGAGACTCAGCGAAGCACCTTCACATGGCCAGTCCATTATTACGTATGATCCCCGTTCCCGTGGGGCAGAGGTATATATTGAGTTGGCAAAGGAAGTGGTATCTTATGAGTAAACGGTTGGGAAAAGGACTTGATGCACTCATTCCCTCCCTTACGGTCAATGAAGAGGATAAGGTTGTTGACATTCCGCTGAGCCAGTTGCGTGCGAACCCGTACCAGCCTCGCAAAACGTTTGATGAAGAGTCCATTAAGGAATTAGCCGAGTCCATTCGTCAGCACGGTGTTATCCAACCTATTATTGCACGTAGTGTATTGCGAGGATATGAAATCATAGCCGGGGAAAGACGATTTCGGGCATCTCAATTTTGTGGGAATCCGACGATACCTGTGGTTGTTCGTAATTTTACGGATCAGCAGGTGATGGAGATTGCTCTGATTGAGAATTTGCAGCGTGAGAATTTGAATGCTATGGAAGTAGCAGTAGCTTATCAGGGATTAATGGATCAATTTTCTTTAACTCAGGAAGAGTTGTCCATGAAAGTGGGAAAATCACGCTCTCATATTGCCAATTTCCTTCGCTTGCTCGCATTACCTGAAGAAGTTAAAGATCATGTTTCACGTGGAACATTGTCTATGGGACATGCTAGAGCTATTGTTGGCCTCAAAGATCCAGACATGGTGAAACAGTTAGCACAACAATGTATTGAACAGCAGTGGAGTGTTCGCGAGCTGGAGGAAGCCGTACAGCAGTTGGATCATAAGCCTGGTGAGGCGAAAGCCAAAGCAAAGGTACGAAAAAAGGACCCCTATATTGACCATATGGAAGAGTCCTTGCGTGAACGCTTTAAAACAACTGTGAAGATCAAGCATAATAAAGATAAAGGCAAAATTGAATTGAATTATTACAGTCAGCAGGATTTGGAAAGATTACTGGAGCTATTACAGTAGTTTGTTGAAATATGGACATGTCTCCTTGAGCAAAATGGAAAGTGAGATATGTCTTTGCTTTGTCTGGAATTGCAGGAATTAGAATGGTTTTGATGGATAAACTAATAGCCTTGTGTTATTTGTTTCGCTGTTCTCAAACGTATAAAATATAAGTATGCAGTAATATGATTTTTGGGGTAGAGGAGTAGAAGCAAGCATATGGCTGAATTGAATGGACTAATCATGGAACAGCTTGCCGGAATCGTTGCAGGGATCGTGCTTATTTTGCTCATCCTGTTGATTGTTATTATTGTGCAGGCTGCAAAGCTAAAGAAGATGCGGCGAAAGTATGAAACCATGATGGCAGGCAGTGGTGTCGAGAATTTGGAAACACTGTTGATTGATTTGAAGGTACAGATGGATACGATTGAGGATGAGCAGGAAACCCATCGTGCAAGTATGAAATCACTACGTAGTAAACTGACAGGCTTGAAGGGACATATAGGCATCAAACGCTATAATGCCTTTGGTGAGAGAGGAAGCGATTTAAGCTTCTCTCTGGCTATTGTAGACGACAATCAGGATGGTATGGTATTAACCGGCATTTATAACCGAGATGGCTCATATGTGTATGCCAAGCCTCTAGAAGCGGGACAATCCACCTATTCCTTATCACCTGAAGAAAAAGAAGCCGTCACTCTTGCGCAGCAAGCAGGACAGAACGGTAGTGCCACTCCTTAATCGCGGAGTATAGGCTGCCAGCAATGATATCTGATAATTTCATTACCAAATTTAGTCTTGTATTTTGCAGCACGAAGTATTCCATGAAGCCGCCGACGTTAACGATACCAGTCAAATGGATATCGCCGACCGGCGGTAATTCTTTATTTACACCTGCTCCAGGCTTGAGAGGACCATCTGAAACCTGAATGCATCCAACGCTGGAGGTTTGTCCAAGACATGCATCTATACCAATGATATAAGGCTGTTCATATCGGGCTTGTATGCCGTTCAGTGTCGTTTGCAGGTTCATGGCATGTACAGGCTCCTCTAATGTACCGTATAGGTTAAACAGAGGGCTTTTGTAGCGTGATAAATGCGTACCTACGAGCGGACCCAGACAATCTCCAGTAGAACGGTCAGTGCCGATGCAAATAATGACGATATTTTGCAGACTCGGTGCCTGATGGAGATGGAACAGTAGACGATGGATGATGGCTGATTGGATCCCGGGATCTGTGTGTGATATTTTTAAACTTAGGGGTTCTTGCCCCGGAATGAAGTCAGATGGATGAGTCATGGAATCTTCCTTTCGCTCTGTAGTGGAGTGTGAAGGTTACGCTCGCAGTACCTTGAGATAACAATTAGCCTGCGGGTAACATTTATGCTCAGGATAGTAGCTAGTATATGGATAAACTTATGCTTTTATACTCACAGGAAGTAGAATATTCATAGCCATATGTTTGAAGTCGGTAGATAAGCTTATATAGTGAGGATTTTGCAAAATCCTGATAGTAGGAAATAGAATTCGGGAAGCAGGAAGAGTAGTTCCCTTGTTTAAGGAGGAGTACAGCATGACCTTTATACATTGGTTGACCGATAATTTAGACACGGGTGACGTAGTGAAAGGTGCAATTCACTGGAAGGATGCTGTATTGAAATGGCTTACCGATAGTGCGATGTGGTCGACCTTTTTGTTTGTAATTTTGAAAATCGCGATTATTTTTATCATCACACGTATCTTTATTCGAGTTATTAATAAAATTATAGATAAGTCAATGCAACAAAAGGGAGATAACGGCAGGTTTCGATTGAACACAAGGCGGTTAACCACTGTTGGGGAATTACTGAAAAACATAACCAATATTGTATTTAATTTCATTTTAATTATGCTGGTGCTATCGCAAATGGGCATTAATCTCGGCCCGCTGATTGCTGGAGCTGGAGTGCTTGGATTGGCTGTTGGTTTTGGGGCACAGAGTTTGGTTAAGGATGTAATTACCGGATTTTTCATTATTTTTGAGGATCAATTTGCCGTAGGAGACGTCATTCAGACAGGTACTTTCAAGGGTACAGTGGAAATGATCGGGCTGCGTACAACCAGACTGGTGAGCTGGAAAGGTGAGGTGTATATTTTACCGAATGGCTCAATTACAACGGTAACAAACTTCTCCATGTCCAACGCGTTGGCGGTAGTGGATGTGCCAATGAAGGCCGAGCGTAGCCTGGAGGAAGCAGTTGGCTTGGTAAAACAGGCAATCCAAGGCATTGAAGAATCCAATGTACAGATACTTAATATACCGGATGTGTTAGGGGTTCAGTCCATGACCACCTCAGAGTATATTGTGCGTGTTGTGGCAGAATGTATGCCGAATACAGGGGCAGTGGTAGAGCGTGATATTCAGAATAACATCAAGAAGGCTCTGGAGGATGAGGAACATCGTCAGGCAGCATTGGAGACGGCGGTAACCCTAGAAAAAGAAGACGAACAAGGAAGAAAAGGGGGAGAGAAGGGTGGAGCGTAAGTCATTTGAACTAGGGGACATTGTACAGATGAAGAAGCCCCATCCGTGTGGAACGAATGAAATGGAAATTATCCGCATGGGGATGGATATTCGAATCAAATGTGTCGGTTGCCAGCATAGTGTGCTGATTCCGCGTGCCAAGTTCGAAAAAAACATGAAGAAAGTGCTGCGATCAAAGGCCAACGCCGACGAGCAAAACACAGAAGCAAATTGAGCCAAGAAAGATGAATGGCGATGAACCAGAATCAGCTTGCGTCACAGTTGCAATGATGATATAATTATCCTTGCTGCGGAAAGGTACCCAAGAGGTCTAAGGGGGCTGACTCGAAATCAGTTAGGCGTCGCAAGGCGTGCGTGGGTTCGACTCCCACTCTTTCCGCCACTAACTTCATTAAATAAACCAATCTCTTACGTCTGTGACGTAGGGGATTTTTTGTTTGTGGAATAAAAGGTCAACAGATTGTGATAAAGTGAAAAGCACTAAGATAAACCATGAGGGTAAAGGAAGAAACGATTACAAATCTATTGGGATGAATAAGGCGTTATAACAAAAAAATGCTCCTGACAGCGGAGAAATTATTGCCGTTAGGAGCACTCTTTTGTTATAGCTGGTTAGGCGGGTAATGATAGCGTTTTGTTTTTTTTGAGCCAGAGATCATCAGAAGGATCGCCGCAATCAAATGGAGAGCCCAGCCCACAAAGGGTATCCAGGCCAGCAAAGAAGTGAGTACTCCCCATACAGAGCCGTAGATCGCCTCCTGATTGCGTAACGATAGGATAAGTGTTACTGCATGCAGGATAAGCATAAATCCCAGAGCCGAGTAGCCGGTCCCCATGACAATAGCTCCCCCCACAATTGGTACGGCAAGCACCAATTCGAATATACCTGATATCCACTTTAATATTCGAGAATAGCTCATCTTTAAACCTCCGTAGATAGTAGGTCTTTGTACTTGGATATATTCTAGCAGAAGGAGCTCAATTAATCTGCATTTTACCAGGATATGCAAAAAGTCCGATAATGCAACAAAGGAGGACCACAAAGGTCCTCCATCGTAGGCGATACATTTTTAACAGGATACGATCTGTCCAATCACATCATGAAACTCGGTGTACTGACCAGCAATACCGTGTCGAAAAGACAGTGTCCTTTTACACAAACCTAACGCTTCTAATGCCCGGAATGGATCTCCTAACAGTTTGTCCGGCTACGTCGTCCAACGGAACCACACCTCTCTGTTGTATCGCCTAATCATAATATGGCCAGAACTCCTAAGAAATATACATTAGTGGACACGAGCTTTCGTTTTTTTCTTCCATTTGCGATTATGGTTGGTGGTCTCCGGAAAAGAGTCGCCTCTTTCCAGCGTTACTTGTTTCGGGTTTTGAATTTCAGTATGGAAGCTTTTTTCTCCGACCTCCATATATACGCCGTCGTTTGGGACGTTATCCCCTGGTTCGAACTCAGTCTTTTCACCCATATGGTGGCACCTCCTTAGATAAATGAATTTGGACTGCAACGGTTATTGTGCGCTGTCTTGAACAGAAACATGCGAAACCGGGTATACAGATAGTGAGTGAATCAAATGATTTCCTTTATATATGCGAAATTTTTGATGTTATATAAAATTGTATAAAGCTAATGATATGCAGTATATTTAGCTGTTTTAGGCTTATGTTTCGAATTTGTAGGTTGCATTCAGTTGTTGGATTTGGTAAACTGTTTTAGTGCGAGTTTAGGCTCGTTCCTTGCTCTCAACTGAGATTGAGGGCCTTATGTCCATAAGGAGGTGTAAAGAATGCGCAAATATGAAGCGATGTATATTATTCGTCCTGACATTGAACAAGAAGCTGTTCAAGCGACAGTCGATAAATTCCAAGGTATCATCTCTAACGGCGGTGGCGAAATTACGAGTCACGATGTAACTAAACGCCGTCTTGCGTATGAGATCAAGAAATTCCGTGATGGTTCTTTCGTTCTGGTAAACTTCACAGCAGAACCTGCTGTTGTTACTGAGCTTGAGCGTATCATGAAAATTTCTGACGAAGTAATTCGTTATCTCATTACGAACGACGTAGCTTAATTATTGTACGTGATTATGTAATGAACAACGCTCAAAGGAGGGGATTGGATTGTTGAACCGTGTCATTCTGATCGGTCGTTTGACCAAAGATCCAGAGCTGCGCTATACACCGTCTGGTGTAGCGGTAACCCAGTTCACCCTGGCTGTAGACCGTCCGTTTACGAGTCAAGGCGGCGAACGGGAAGCGGATTTCTTGCCGATCGTAACCTGGCGTCAGCTTGCTGAAACATGCGCTAACTATCTTCGCAAAGGTCGTTTAACGGCTGTTGAAGGCCGTGTTCAGGTGCGTAATTATGAGAACAATGAAGGAAAACGTGTATACGTGACTGAAATTGTAGCTGATAATGTGCGTTTCTTGGAATCTAACCGCGATGGCGGCAATAGCGGTGGAGCTGCGCGTGAGGAGTCTCCTTTCGGAGGCGGTAACAGCAATAGTGGACGCGGGAATAATAACTCGCGAAACAATCAGGATCCTTTTTCCGATGACGGAAAACCGATCGATATTTCGGATGATGATTTACCATTTTAATTGGGAAAGGACTGACAAAGAATGGGCTTCAGACAAAGAGAAGGCGGAGACGATAACAAAAGACCAGCTCGTCGTGGTGGTCGCAACAAACGTCGTAAAGTATGTTTCTTCACTGTGAACAAAATTACTCACATTGACTATAAAGATACAGACCTGCTTAAAAAATTCATCAGCGAACGTGGAAAAATTCTTCCTCGTCGTGTGACTGGAACAAGTGCGAAATATCAACGTATGTTGACAATCGCTGTTAAACGTTCCCGTCAAATCGCATTGCTTCCTTACACTACTGAATAGTAGTGGGTGGAAAAAAAGACGTTCCCGATCCCGGGAGCGTCTTTTTTCGTGATTTTTTATATTGACAACAAGTCCCATCTATTGTAACTTACTAATAATACAATCCATGTTTACCCATAAACGATAGTATACCTTTTAATGGCTTGTGAAATTGCAAGCTCCCCAACTCGCCAGAGTAAATATTTCGGCATTCTGAAATGTTATTTTATATTACATAGAGTCCTGTTTTTTGTCATTTTCCACAAGTAAAATTCATAAACTTTACATAAATAGATGTTTTGCATTTGTATATTACATAAAAAAAGATATTGACGTGATATTATTTTACACTTAAGATAAACCTTAATAAAAATGTAATGGTTGTTAGTACACAAAATTGACCAGAGGTCTAAAACACGCGTTTACGTTATTAGGACAGTAAGGAGGATGTGCAACTTCATTTTCAAACCTCAAGCTTTAACGAATCACCGCAGGAATGAGACAGGCTGTTAAATAAAGAACCGACTAAGGGGGATTAACAGGATGATGCAGACGAAGAAATGGGTTTCTTTGCTTATGGTGCTTACGATCGTTGGTGTTCTGTTTGCAGGATGTAGCGGAGGTGCTAATGAGGCACAGCCACAGCAAGGCAATGCGGATAATAAAACAGAGGGAAATGAAGGTAGTGCACCCGTTACAGAGGGCGTTATTAAAGCGACTGATCTGTCGCAAAATCCTCCGGGAGCGACGAATCGGAAAGATAACATTGTAGTAGGTATGACATCACCTAAAGGGGTATTCAACCCGCTATTCTGGCAAACAACTTATGATTTATATGTGGTCAGAACAGTATTTGATTCCTTCTTACAGGTGAAGGCAGATGGTACATATGAAAATAGTTTGGCTGACAAGGTTGATGTATCGCCGGATGGTCTAAAATATACATTCCATCTGAAACCAGGTGTGAAGTATAGTGATGGCACGCCAGTAACCGTGAAGGATTATGCTTTTGTCCTCAAGGTACTGCATGATCCGAATTATGATGGAGAAACGGATGTTTTATCTTTTAAGATTAAAGGCGGTAAAGAATATCACGATGGCAAGGCGAATGATATCTCGGGTATCAAGGTCATTGATGATAACACGGTAGAGGTAACGGTTACAGAAGCAACAGCGTATACAAAGGATTTTCTGGGTGAGCAATACTTTATGCCAGAAGCTTATTATGGAAAAGGATTCAAAAAGGGTAACCTGGACAGCATCAAGGCGCTTAATAATAAACCAATCGGTTCCGGGCAGTATGTGCTGAAAAGCTTCTCTCCGGGTCAGCAAGTCGTTCTTGAAGTGAATCCAAACTACTTCAAGGGCGCACCAAAGGTGAAATCAGTTATTTTTAAAACAACAACAGAAGAAACGAACCTGTCTATGCTGCAAACGGGCGAAACGGACATGGACAACATCACAGTTACGGAAGACAATGTAGAGGAATTAAAGGCTCTAGGCTTCTTGGACGTGAATATTATGCCGACAAATGGCTATGGATATATAGCGTTTAATCACAAGGAAAAGAAATTTCAGGACCCTAAAGTACGTCAAGCTCTAACGATTGGTTTGAACCGCAAAGAGATTGTGCAGGGCGTGTATGGTCCATATGCGAATGTTATTAACATTCCACAATCTACAGAATCTTGGTCTTATACGGATGAAGGTATCAACAAATATGAATTTGATACAGCTAAGGCGAAGGCTTTGCTGGATGAGGCAGGCTGGAAGGTTGGTGCTGACGGAATTCGCGAAAAGGGCGGAGAAAAGCTGACCATTAACTTCTCTGCGACTGCTGATAATCCAGTTGTAGAGGCCTTGCTACCGATCATGTCCAATAACTATAAGGAGCTAGGCATCAAGCTGACTTCCGAAACTTTAGATTTTAACGCCATTATGGATAAAAAGGATACAGGCAAGTTCGATATGTTCTTCGCGGCTTGGGGCTTAACTCCAGACCCGGATACAACAACTTTTATTACGAATGGTGCACAAAATGATATCGGCTATTCCAATAAGAAGGTCGATGAACTAACGCTTGCTGGTAAGCATGAGCTGGATCAAGAGAAACGGAAACAGATTTACAAACAGCTCTATCAAGAATTGAACAAAGATCTGCCAACTATTTTTATGTACCAACGCAGAGATATGTGGCCAGTTAATGGACGTGTATCTGGCTTAGAAATTACTCCATACAAAGATTTTGAGTTCACTCTGCATAACGCTCAGATCGCTCAATAAGGGTTGCCAAACGTATGCTCAGCTCTCACGAGCTGGGCATATCACTTTATTCGTCTGGAGGAATGAATATGAAGCAGTACATTATTCGAAGACTGCTGCAACTCATCCCCACACTTATTGGCATATCTATTATCGTATTTGCGATTTCAGCCATGGTGCCGGGTGATTATATTACAGCCAAGCAGAACCCAAATATGACCGCCGAAAAGGCGCAGCAGCTACGACATATCTACGGGCTGGATAAACCGGAATACCAACGCTATTTTATATGGGCCGGTAATATGTTAAAGGGGAATATGGGGGATTCATTACAGCATAAGCAGCCGGTAACGAAGGTCATTGGCAATTATGTATGGAACTCATTTATTATCGCTTTTTTTAGTCTTATTTTCAGCTGGTTGATTGCGGTTATTGCAGGGGTATTTTCAGCCAAGTTCCAATATTCGTTATTCGATAAGTTTGTCACATTATTTATTTTCTTATGTATGTCGCTGCCTTCATTTTTTATTGGTCTATTGGTCATCAAAATATTTGCCCTGGAGTGGGGAATTCTCCCGGTTGGGGGCATGACCACAGCAGGGATGGAGCCAGGCTCATGGGCTTATATGGTGGATGTTCTCAAGCATATGTTCCTGCCGACACTCGTACTTACGATGCTGAGCACAGGAAGCCTGACCCGGTATTTCCGTACAGGCATGTTGGAGGTCATTCGTCAGGATTATATTCGTACCGCACGCGCCAAAGGCTTGAAGGAACGGACAGTTATTTTCAAGCACGCACTGCGCAATGCACTGATTCCAGCCATCACACTACTCGGCTTCGAGCTTCCGGCCTTATTTGGCGGGGCGATGATTCTGGAGAAGGTATTTGTGTGGCCAGGTGTGGGTCAGGTTTATCTGGAGTCGATTAGTATGCGGGATTATCCGTTTATGTTGGGCTTCACGATTTTCTTAGCGTTACTTACGCTTATCGGTAATTTGCTCTCTGATGTATTGTATGGCATGGCAGATCCAAGAATTCGCTTGAAGTAGGAGGGATACTATTGTCCGCAGAAACAGTCACGATTGAAACGAATCAAAAGGCGGCGATCCGTCCTGAAGCGTCTCCATGGAGAATCGCCGTTCGCCGTTTTAACCAAAACCGTCTGGCTTTGGCTGGTCTCGTTATATTAATTCTGATGGTTGTCATTTGTAGTTTTGGACCGATGATTTCACCTTATCATTTAGATGATTACAGGCTAGCTGACAAAAACTTATCGCCTAATGCTAAGTACTGGCTCGGTACGGATAAGTTTGGTAGAGATATTTTGCTGCGAACAATGCTGGCTGGCCGTATTTCCTTGACGGTAGGGCTGGTCGCCACGTTTATTTCGGTCATGATCGGCGCAACGCTGGGTGCGCTGGCAGGGTTTTATCGTAAAGGCGTGGATACGGTTATTATGCGGATTGCCGATATTTTCATGGCACTCCCTACATTACCGCTACTTATTATTTTAGGTGCTGTTCTGTCGGATTTGAAGGTCGATCCGTCGAATCGCATTTATTTTCTGATGCTCATTATCGGGGTCCTGAGCTGGACTAGCTTGTCCCGTCTGGTCAGAGGGCAGATTCTTACGCTGCGTGAACAGGAGTTCATGCAGGCGACGGAAGCGCTAGGCTTGAGAGACCGTCGCAAAATATTCCGGCATTTGCTGCCGAACACGATTCCTACCATTATTGTTACGGCTACGCTTGGAGTAGCGGGTGCGATTATTACAGAATCTGCGCTCAGCTACTTGGGAATCGGTGTTGTGCCGCCCACACCTTCGTGGGGGAATATGATATCGGCTGCGAATAACCTAATTGACTTCCGCAAACGGCCTTGGATATGGGTTCCACCGGGAATGTGTATTCTCATTACAGTTGTAGCGATTAACCTGATTGGCGACGGTTTGCGTGACGCACTGGACCCTAAAATGAAGAAGTAGGAGACGAACGTTTATGAAAAATGCTTTGATTGAATTTCGTAACCTGAAAACCCACTTTCATACCTCTAGCGGAACTGTCAAAGCGGTCAATGACGTCAGTTTTAAAATTCGTGAGGGTGAAACGCTCTGTGTGGTAGGGGAATCTGGCTGCGGTAAGAGTGTAACAGCGATGACGATGATGCGGCTGATTGATTCTCCCCACACCTCAGACGGTGAAATCTGGTTTGAGGGCAAAAACCTCTTAACGCTTAATAAAGGTCAAATGCAGCAGATTCGCGGCAATGACATTTCGATTATTTTTCAGGAGCCCATGTCTTCTCTGAATCCCGTGCTTACGATTGGGGAACAGATCACGGAGCCATTGCTGATGCATACATTAATGAGTAAAAGAGAAGCACATGCTCGGGCAATTGAGCTGATTAATTTGGTGGGGATTTCACGATCGGAAGAAATATTTCATTCCTATCCTCATGAATTGAGTGGCGGTATGCGCCAGCGGATCATGATTGCCATCGCATTAAGCTGTAATCCGAAGCTATTGATTGCGGATGAACCAACAACGGCACTGGATGTTACGATTCAGGCGCAGATTCTGGATTTAATGCGGGATTTGAAGGATAAGCTTAAAACCTCCATTATGCTCATCACGCACGACTTAGGCGTTGTGGCAGAAATGGCTGACTATGTGGTCGTTATGTATGCTGGAAACGTCATTGAAGAGGCGCCTGTCATTGAGCTGTTTAAAAATCCGCAGCATCCATATACTCAAGGCTTACTAAAGGCGAAGCCCGTCATTAATCAGAAAATGGATCGACTGTATTCCATCCCAGGACAGGTTCCAAACCCGATTGAGTTGGGGGAAAATTGTCATTTTCATGATCGGTGCTCCCATTGTATGCAAATTTGCAAGGATCAGGCTCCTCCCTTGAATGAAAAGGAGAATGGTCATAAGGTTGCCTGCTGGCTATATGAGAAAGAAGGAGGGCAACGGATATGAGCGAGCCTTTGATTCAAGTGGAAGGGCTGAAAAAGTATTTCCCGATCACAGGCGGGATTTTTCAGCGTACTGTCGGACATGTGAAAGCAGTCGATGATGTATCCTTTAACATTCATAAGGGTGAATCCTTCGGTCTGGTAGGAGAATCGGGTTGCGGCAAAAGTACGATTGGACGAACAATTCTCAGATTGATGGATAAGACAGAGGGATCGGTACGATATAAAGGAGAAGACTTGCATGCGTTAAACAAAGAGCAGATTCGTGCGCTTCGTCCGAAGTTGCAAATCGTCTTTCAGGACCCTTTTAGCTCACTGAATCCGAGAATTAAGGTCGGTGAAGCCATTGGAGAGGCGTTGCTGGATCACGGGTTGATTGATCGTAGTGAGCTGCGGAAGAAGGTCAATGAAACGCTGAATATTTGCGGCCTGTCCTCGTATCATTATGATCGGTATCCGCATGAGTTCTCTGGCGGTCAGCGTCAGCGGATCGGGATTGCACGGGCTTTGATTTTGAATCCTGATTTTATTGTGGCTGACGAGCCGGTATCTGCTCTGGATGTGTCTATTCAGGCCCAGATCATTAACTTGTTAAGTGATTTGCAGCAGGAACGCCAATTGACCTATCTGTTCATCTCGCATGATCTAAGTGTAGTCGAGCATCTTTGTAGCCGGATTGGTGTGATGTATCTGGGTTCAATGGTAGAACTTTCCTCCAAGGAGGAACTGTTCAGTAATCCACTTCATCCGTACACGAAGGCGCTGCTATCGGCAGTACCGATTCCCGATCCCACGATTAAGAGACAACGGATTGTGTTGAAAGGAGACATCCCATCTCCGGCCAATCCGCCTTCAGGATGCAAGTTTCATACACGTTGTCCTATGGCAGAAGCACGTTGTAAAACAGAGATTCCGGTATACCGCGATGCGGGCGATCAGCATTTTGTAGCCTGTCACTTTGCCTAAAATATAATAATTAGGACAGCAAAATATCCGTCATCCTGAAGCAGAATTGACGGATATTTTGGCGTGGAATAAAAAAGGTAAAAAAATTGTATCTTTTTTTCGAAAAATTGCAGACAAAATGGATTTTTCATCGTCTAATAGAGTATGGAGGTTATTACGATGATGAAAAAACACTGGATACGTTGGGCTATTGTCGTCCCGTTACTTATTATATTGATTTTTATTACACTTGGACCCCGCCTGTTGATCGGAAAGCCGAATGTGGATGCAGAGGCAGCGGTGCTGATGGACATGCATACTGGGGAATTGCTGATGGATGTGAACGGTGATACACCTATGCCTTCCGCAAATATGTCCAAGCTCATGACCGAGCTATTGGTGCTGGAGGATATTCGGGCCGGACGGTTAGGTTGGAATGATGAAGTGCGAATTAGCCGTTACGCGAGTACGGTGGGTGGTGTAAATCTGTCTCTTCGGTATGGTGAAAGGATGACCGTATCCGAGTTGTTCCAGAGTATGGTTGTGTATTCAGCGAATGATGCCGCTGTCGCGTTAGCCGAGCGTTCAGCAGGGAATGAATCAGCTTTTGTGAAGCGTATGAATGGAAAAGCTGCTCAAATTGGGTTGTCATCCGATAGTCGCTTCAGCAATGCCTCTGGTGCAGGTCAGAGTGAATTGGGGCCGAATCACCCTGAGGATATTCAGGGAGAGACGAAAATGACAGCAAGCGACACGGCGAAGTTGGCCTCCTATTTGATTACGTCACACCCGGAGATTTTGAGAACGTCCAGTCGTACGCAGATGGAGTTGAAGGATAAAGGCATCTACATTAGTAATACGAACTGGATGCTGCCTTCCTTGGCTGGACCGTACTCTTATGCAGGAACAGACGGACTGAAAGCAGGGTACACAAGCGATGCTGGATACTGCTTCACGGGTACCGCTGAGCAGCATGGAAGACGGCTAGTTGCTGTGGTGCTGGGTGCTCCGAGCAAGGAAGAGCGTTTTGAGCAGACCCGGAGGTTGTTCGATTATGGTTTTGCCCTGTCGACTTCTTTTCCGGTGCGACTACAAAATTTGGCGAAACTGGCTCCACATTAAGGGAAAAATGACTTTGAAAGCTACATAGGATACGAATAAAAACATGAATTGGGGCTTTGACCGTGAGGTCGAGGCCCTTTTTGGTATGAATTCGAGGAGCTGACCACGCCATGACACTTTTGACAACAAGGTAGCAGACCTTTTATGCTTTGAGGGGAAGTTTTCGCTTCATGAGGGATCAATTCGGTTTAATGAAGAGATGGGATTTGTGACGGAAAGAAGGAAGGTACCGGTTATGGAGAGAAGACATAGGAGAAGGACCCGTGGAAAGACCAAAAAGAAAAAGAGGTTTACCGCTCTATATATTTCATGTATTGTTTTATTTTTGATTGCATTGGGAGGCTACCTGTTCCGCAAACAGCTGACACTGGTGGCTTTTGACTGGTTTGTATCACCGACGTTGGAAAGCAAGCTGGAGAAATCCTATCAGCCCCGACAATCCGGGGAACAGCAGCAGCAAGAGACAGTAGCTTACCGTAAGGAACCTTTTTCGGTACTGTTATTGGGTACGGATCAAAGACCCAATGAAAAGGCGCGTGGTCGCTCGGATACGGTTATGTATGCGGTAGTACGGCCCGCGGAATCGCGTGTGCTTCTGGTTTCTATTCCAAGGGATACGTACGTACAGATTGCCGGACATGATCCGAATCGCGATGGCGAGGATGATTTTGATAAGTTGGGGCATGCTTATGCGTTCGGAGGCGAAGATATGTCCATGGCTACAGTAGAGAAGTTGATGGAGCATAAGCCCGATTATTATGCTACGATTAATTTCCAGGGTATTCAGGATGCGGTGAATGCGGTGGGTGGAGTTGTGCTTCCAATCGACAAGCCCATTGAGAATAAGAATCCGCTGCATATCAAGTTCCGTATTGAGGCGGGCAAGCCGCTTTATAATGGTGAGGAAGCCATGTATTATGTTAGATATCGGGAAGATAGCGACTTCAATCGTACCAAACGGCAGCAAATTTTCCTGAACGCTATGGCGGATAAGCTGCTGAATATCAACGGAATTACCAAGATTCCAGAGTTGCTCGATATTATGGGAGCCAATTTCAAAACCGACATGGAACCTACTTTTATTACTGGGCTTGGCAAGCAGGCTATTTCACAGGGGAATCCGCAAATTTCAAGTTTTACGATTACGGGGGAAGGGTTCAAGAAGAAGGGCCTGTATTATGACCGGGCTAATGAACAGGAACTTGAATATGCCAGACTCATAATTGCCAACTGGCTAGATTCCGATACAACCCCGCAGACGCTGAGGCTTCCCGACAAGCAGGACATTCAGTGAATAATCAATTGATTTATATTTGATTTTGAGGGGGATTCGTTTCTCATGAATATCGCTTTTTTCTTGCTTCCCAAACAGGAAGTTGCTTGTGTAACGGCGGATGCTACTTTACGGCAAACGTTGGAACGGATGGAATATCACCGTTTTACAGCGGTTCCTATTTTAGATAAGGAAGGTAGATATACAGGTACGGTTACAGAAGGTGATCTGTTGTGGCATATGAAAGAGTCCGAGGGAAAAATCACCTTTGAAAACGCTTCTAAGTTTATGCTTAAGGACGTTCCGTTGCGGGTTACGATGAAGCCCGTGTCCATTGATGCTAACATGGAGGATTTAATCAATTTGGCTAAGGTACAGAACTTTGTGCCCGTTGTAGATGATATGGAACGGTTTATTGGCATTGTACGTCGGAGCCAGATTATTGAGTATTGTGAAAAATTTGTATCCAGGGAATCGCTTAATACTTCAAGCTAAAATAAGCAACAAAGCTGCTCCGAAAATAACAATTTACCCTACAGTTATTTTCAGAATAGGATATGCTATAATGGAGAATAAAGCTTTTTCAGAGGGGTGTGACTCTTCATCATATGCCTAAAGAAATGGATGTAGTTAAACGAGCCAAGGTTATTGAATGGCTTAAAACAGAGGTGCTGGACCAAGTCTCCCGTTTGTTTAAGGCAATGTGGGAAGGCAGTACAGCCCGCATTGGTGATTGCTTGGCGAGCTTAGTGATGAGCAGTTATATTTTGGGGAGGCGCCTTGGAGTGTCTTACCGTGAATTGGATGATCTACTCATCGACAAGCTAAGAAAGCACAGAAAAGAAGGACACCAGCTGGAGGATTGGTATCAGGACATTTCCGCACTGGAAGAACATATGCGTAAGAGGTGAAAACGTTGAAATTCCGCTTGGCAACTGTAGCATGGAGCGTCATTTATTTGCTTCTGCTGCTGACTCTATTGACACCATTAAGAATCATTACCGTATTTTTGCTGATTGTGCCTGGCGCTGTATTGTTTTCATCGCTGCCTTTCAAAGGATTTCTGGTCCACGTCATACCGGTGCTGCTCATTATAGCGCTACTCGATGTGTATTCGCTGCTCCCTGCGATTTATTTTCTGATTCCTTCAATCATGATGGGACGGATATATAAAAAGGGAGGACCTGCTTTTCAGGCGTTGATGACCGGAATGGGCATTATTTTAGCCGAGTTGTTGGTTGTTCTGTTTATCGCCACGTATTCCTTTGGGTTTGATCTTGCACAGTATCTTCGTGATCAGGCTGCGATATCGGCAAGTATTGTACAGCAGGTTTTGAGTGCTAATCCGATGTTTTCAAACATGAATTGGAAGGCAGAGGATACGCAGAAACTCGGCACAATGCTGATTGGAAAAATTCCGTATGTGCTGATCGTGACCTCGTTCATATTGGCAGTGATTACGCATGCTTTGGCACGTCCGGCATTGAGCAGTCTCGATGTACCAGTACGCAAAATGAAGCCTGCCCGCGAGTGGAGGCTACCGCGCGCGCTGATCTGGTATTATCTGCTGGCAATTGTAATTGAATGGATAGCAGGGTCTTCCGATAGCGGCTGGATTCAAATGGTCTCCATTAGTATGCTGCCGCTGATTCATGCATGTTTTATTATCCAGACAATTGGTTTTGTATACTTCTGGACGCATAGCCGTAAAATGAGCCCGGTGATTGCGTTGCTGCTGTCGCTCGTCGTTCTGGTGTTCCAGCCGCTCCGCATTATAGGTATTATTGATTTGGCCTTTCCGCTGCGTGAAGCTATTACAAGATCAAAGAAATAGGGTGAACAGTCATGCCTAAATTTCTACAAAAACGCTGGCACGGCTATCAGACGGTCTGGGCGTTTTTGCTGCTGCTGGTCCTTGTCATATGTATTTCCATGTACAACTGGGAACTGGGTGTGATAGGACTGTTGCTGTCATTCTTGCTCGGCGGGCTGATGCTGAAGACGGAATTGGATTTTCGTCGGGAACTGAATCAATATATCAGCGGTCTCTCCTTCCGGATCAAGCGGGTGGAAGGGGAAGCGATTAGCACATTGCCGTTCGGCATCATTTTATACAGTGAAAATCGAACGGTAGAATGGCACAATCGGTTTGCCGGGGAGATGTTTGAGGAGCAATCGCTGATTGGTGAGTCTCTTCATGATTTGTTTCCTCAACTCGCAGGTGCCCTAAGCACCAAAAAGGAAACAAAGGAGCCTGCTCGTGAGCTGAAGGTGGAGCTACAGCATGATGAGCGTCATTATCAGTTTCTGATCGTGCCCGATGAGCGTCTGATATATTTGTATGAAGTAACGGATTTGGCGGTGCTACGCAAGCAGTATGAAAACGAGCGATTGGCGCTCGGTATCGTCATGCTCGATAATATGGACGAGGCTGCTCAGGGGATGGACGATCAGCAACGCACCGCGCTTATTGCGAAGGTGTCAAGTGAGATTACATCCTGGGCTAATCAGTACAATATTTATTTGCGTCGATTATCTTCTGAGCGTTATCTCATTATGCTAAACCATAAAGCACTTCAGGAGCTGGAGCAGAGTCGATTCGTCATTCTGGATACCGTAAGGGAAATGACGGCGGATTTGAAAGTACCGATGACACTGAGTATTGGCTTGTCCTTCGGTGCAGAGAGCATCAAGGAGCTAGGCGAGCTGGCCCAATCCAGTCTGGATATGGCGCTTGGACGTGGGGGCGATCAGGCAGCAGTGAAGGCGGGACAACGCCTGTCCTTTTACGGAGGCAAGTCCAATGCTGTCGAGAAGCGTACCAGAGTACGTGCCCGAGTGATTGCACATGCGTTGCGTGATCTGATGCAGGAGAGCGACCGCGTGCTGATCATGGGACACAAAATACCGGACATGGATGCGGTGGGAGCTGCCATCGGTGTGTGGAAGGCTGCGGCACTTTACAATGTAGAGGCACATATCGTACTCGATAAATCCAATCCGTCTATCGACCGAATGATGGAGCAGGTAAACAAGGATGAGAATCTATCGCAAGCGCTCATGACACCAGAGCAGTCGCTCCAGCTGATGACTGAGCACAGTCTGCTGGTCGTGGTGGACACGCACAAGGCCTCCATGACGATTGAGCCGCGTCTGGTGCAGACAGCTAGTCGGGTGGTTGTTGTTGACCATCATCGTCGGGGCGAGGAATTTATTAACGATTCGGTTCTGATCTACTTGGAGCCCTATGCGTCATCGGCCTGTGAGCTGGTGACCGAGCTGCTGCAATATATTCATGAGAAGGTCCAACTGACACCGCTGGAGGCAACATCACTGCTGGCAGGGATTACGGTGGATACCAAGCATTTTTCCCTGCATACAGGCTCGCGTACATTCGAGGCAGCCGGCTTTTTACGGCGTAGCGGAGCAGATACAGTTATGATCCAGCGCATGTTAAAAGAGGACTTGGATGAATATATTGCTAAGGCGGAAATTATTAAGCATGCTAAAATGATATATGGGCATATCGCAATTGCGGTAACTGAGCCCGGACAGAAAATACCGCAGCTCCTGATTGCTCAGGTGGCGGATTCATTACTCAATATGACGGATGTACTGGCCTCCTTTGTGGTCAGTGAACGTCCTGACGGCCTGGTGGGGATCAGCGCCCGTTCACTCGGACGCATGAACGTACAGGTCGTCATGGAACGGCTAGGCGGCGGAGGACATCTGACGAATGCGGCGGTTCAGCTGGATTGCCCGCTGGAGGAAGCTAAGCGCAGAGTGGTCGACGTGCTGGCCGAAATTGATGGGGAAGAGGGGTTATTTGAATGAAAGTGATATTCATTAAAGATATGAAGGGCCAAGGCAAGAAGGGGCAAATTAAGGAAGTGTCGGACGGTTATGCAGCGAATTTCCTGTTGCCGCGTGGTGTTGCCCGTCCAGCGACAGAAGGAAATATGAAGACGCTGGAAAACCAGAATGCTGCTGAGGAAAAGCGCAAGCAAGAGGAAAAGGAAGAGGCGCAAGCGCTCGGCAAAAAGCTGGAAGAGACAACGGTTCAGCTCAAGGCGAAGGCTGGTGAAGGTGGACGACTGTTCGGCGCGATTACAAGCAAGCAAATCGCGGAGGCAGTAGCTAAAACTGGTATCAAGCTGGACAAACGCAAAATTGAGCTGGAAGAACCGATTCGTACGTTGGGCGTGACTCAAATGACCGTTAAGCTTCATCCTGAGGTCAAAGCTACGCTGAAAGTACAGGTGACTGAAGAATAATTATGGGCGGCGAATTTTTTGATCGGATTCCTCCGCAAAATCTGGAGGCTGAACAGGCGGTTATCGGGTCTATTTTGCTCCAGTCTGAAGCACTGATTACCGCAATGGAGCGGGTGCAGACCGAGGACTTTTATGATAAGGCTCATCAGATGATTTACGAAGCAATGATTGAGCTGGGTGAATCCGGACAGCCGATTGACTTGGTTACGCTGACCTCGAAAATTCAGGACAAGGGACAGCTAGAGGATATCGGTGGTGTCAGTTATCTGGCGAAGCTGGCTCACGGGGTGCCAACAGCGGCTAACGTAGATTACTATGCCCAGATCATTGAAGAAAAAGCGATGCTTCGTCGCTTGATTCGTGCAGCTACGCAGATTGTGAGCGAAGGCTATAGCAGTGGCGAGGATGTCGCTGGTATGCTGAGCGATGCTGAGCGCAAGATTATGGAGATATCCAACGGGCGCTCAGGTAGTGGTTTTATTGCCATCCGCGATGTCGTGATGGAAGTGTTTGACCGCGTTGAATTGCTGCATCAGAACAAGGGCAATACGACTGGGATTCCGTCCGGGTTTGTTGATTTGGACAAGATGACGGCGGGGTTCCAGCGCAATGACTTGATCATTGTGGCCGCCCGTCCATCCGTAGGTAAAACAGCGTTTGCTCTGAATATTGCGCAAAACGTTGCGGTTCGGGCAAAGGAGACAGTAGCCATCTTCAGTCTGGAGATGTCGGCCGCTCAGCTCGTGCAGCGGATGATTTGTGCCGAGGCCAATCTGGACGCGAACGTCATGCGGACAGGTGAGTTTAAAGGCGACGACGATTGGGCGAAGCTGACGATGGGCATTGCAGCCTTGTCAGAGGCGGAAATCTATATCGATGATACACCCGGCATCACTGTGGCGGATATCCGTGCCAAATGCCGCCGTCTCAAGGCGGAAAAGGGACTGGGTATGATCGTAATCGACTACTTGCAGCTTATTCACGGACGAGGCAAAGCAGGCGAGAACCGGCAGCAGGAGGTATCTGAAATCTCACGGACATTGAAGCAAATCGCTCGTGAACTTGAAGTGCCTGTAATTGCCCTCTCCCAGCTGAGCCGGGGTGTGGAGCAGCGTCAAGACAAGCGGCCGATGATGAGTGACTTGCGGGAATCGGGTTCTATCGAGCAGGATGCTGATATCGTGGCGTTTCTGTACCGGGATGATTACTATAATCAGGAAACAGAAAAGAAGAATATTATTGAGATTATCATTGCCAAGCAGCGTAACGGCCCGGTCGGTACGGTAGAGTTGGTCTTTCTCAAAAATTATAATAAATTCGCTAATTACGAGCGTGCCCATTCGGATGCGTTCGCCGGATAACATATTAGTATCATTAAAAAAGGCTCTTTCGACGCGGATTTCGCGATCTCGAAGGGGTCCTTTTTTATAGAATTCACATATTTTCATATAAGGAATGAAACTCTCAATTACGAACAATACTATTTTCATGTAATATAATGTTCGCTTTTTATTTGACTTTAAAAAATGGTGCTGTTACACTTATAGTGCTGCTTCAACGCAGTGGGGAGAACATTACGCCCGGGGCTTTCCGAACCTACGGAATGTCTGCGACGGACGTTTTTTCCTGCTGTCCGAGAGCGCTCCATATCTGCTCGCTCAGGCGGTTGAAGTCGGATATGCGTAGTGTGTCAGCTCAAAATCAGAGTGTCTGTGGGCACTCCACGGAGGAATGAAACATGTCAACTGTAGTCGTTGTGGGAACACAATGGGGAGACGAAGGCAAAGGTAAAATCACGGACTATCTGGCGGAAAGCGCTGAAGTAGTGGCCCGTTACCAAGGCGGAAACAATGCTGGTCATACGATTCTCATTGACGGTAAAAAGTACAAGCTGAGCCTGATTCCATCCGGCGTTTTTTATGAAGATAAAAAGTGTGTTATTGGCAACGGCATGGTCGTAAATCCAGCCGCTCTTATTGAAGAAATTACTTACATTCATGATAATGGTTTTTCCACAAAAAATCTGGTTATTAGCGACCGTGCACATGTGATTATGCCGTACCATATGACGCTGGATGTGCTGGAAGAAGACCGCAAGGGTCCTAACAAAATTGGTACTACCCGTAAAGGGATCGGCCCTGCTTATATGGATAAAGCTGCACGTAACGGTATTCGTATTGCTGATTTGCTGGATGCAGAGGAATTCGAAAAGAAGCTGCGCCATCAAACGAAAGAAAAAAATCAAGTGATTGAACAAGTATATGGCGGCGAGCCATTGGATGTAGAAGCAATACTAAAACAGTATCTGGAATATGCTGAATTTATCCGTCCTTATGTAGGAGATACATCTGTCGTGTTGAATGATGCAATTGACGCAAATCAAAAGGTACTGTTTGAAGGTGCGCAAGGCGTTATGCTTGATATCGACCAAGGTACGTATCCTTACGTTACGTCCTCCAACCCGTCGGCTGGCGGCGTATGTATTGGTTCCGGTGTGGGTCCATCCAAGATTCAACAAGTCATCGGTGTAGCTAAATCGTATACAACTCGTGTTGGCGATGGACCCTTCCCAACTGAGCTGAACGATGAAGTCGGCGATTACATTCGTGAAACAGGTCATGAGTACGGTACGGTTACAGGTCGTGCTCGTCGTGTAGGCTGGTTTGACAGCGTCGTTGTGCGCCATGCCCGTCGTGTCAGTGGATTAACGGGTCTTTCCCTGAACTCGCTGGACGTATTGACTGGCCTGAAAACGGTGAAAATTTGCACAGGTTACAAGTACCGCGGTGAGGTGATTACGCATTATCCGGCTAGCCTGAAAATGCTGGCGGAGTGCGAAGCGGTATATGAAGAAATGCCAGGTTGGAGCGAAGACATCACTGGCGTGAAAACGCTGGAGGAACTGCCTGAGACTACACGCAATTACGTACAACGCGTGTCTGATCTGACAGGTATCCCAATTGCTATTTTCTCGGTTGGGCGTAATCGTGATCAAACGAATCAGGTGCTTCCGATTTATTTGTAGGACAAGAATGATATAGCTATTAATACATGTTCAAAGAGAGAGGCTGTTAGCAGCCTCTCTCTCAGATTGTCGAGAAACCCCGTCATTTTGAGACGTGGGTTTCTTTTTTACATCATAATGCTCTGGTCTCTGGAGAAGCAGGGGGGTTACCCCTGTTTCTCCAGGCGATCTAGGTGGATCGCCATCTTCTTCATGTTCTGCACGGCTGCCGTCATAAGGGCTTGTTCCCTGACGTTTGGAAGACCGCGCAAACGGCAATAGCGAAACCCATGGAGCTCTTTGGCATCCGCGAAGCTTCGCTCAATCGTCTCTTTTCGTTTGCGGTACAGCTTTTTACCAGATGGGCTCAGCCGGTTGCTCCGTACCCACTCTTTGCTGTCTTCCCAGACATGCCGAGTCACCACTTTGCGGTGGTTTCGAGACTGGGTACACTGACTTAGCAGTGGGCAATGCTGGCACTGAGCTGGGTCAGAGGCATACTGCCGGTATCCCTTACGGTCCGTCGTTCGGTAGGGCAGTTCCTGTTGGGCTGGGCATCTATACGCATTGCGTTTGGCATCGTATTCAAACTTCCATTTCGGAAACAGTCCTTGTCTGGGATGGAATCTTCGGTGAGCAATCACGGCAAAAATCTTTCGGTTCTGCAAACCTCGGCAAATCGGCGTTGTTAAATAACCTGAATCTAGTGCAACAGCTTCTACTTGAAAACCAAAACGTTCTCTTTGGCGATCCAAACGGGACAAATAGGGGACAGAATCATGTACATTCCCCGGTGTCACATGCACGTCCGTAATCAGATTGTACTTCATATCCACCGTGCGGTGGTCCAGATAGAAGAAGCCTTCGGGCTTGCCATCACGGATCATATAGCCGCTGTCCGGGTCTGTTTTGCTCACTTTAATTTCTTTTTCTTCGTTCACTTCCTCTCGGGATTTTAAGGCTTTTTTCCGTGGTTTCTCCGGTCATCCTTCACCGCTTCGTTCAGCTCGTCCATATAGTCTTTAGTATTCTGCAACACTTGTTCTTTGGTGTACTGGTGCCTGTTAGCATTGGCTTTGACGTGTGTGGAATCGGTGACGAGAACACGCCCACCCACCATTCGGTGAGAGATCGCCTGCAGCACAATTTCATCGAAGATATCTTGAAAGATCGTGGTGTCTTTAAAGCGAGTACGACGATTCCAGCTAATCGTCGTATGGTCCGGAACTTTATCCGTTAAGCCCAACCTCAGAAACCAACGATAAGCTAGGTTCGTCTGAATTTCTCGCTCGAGTTGCCGTTCTGAGCGAATGCCATAGAAATAACCGAGAAAGATCATTTTAAACAATACGGTAGGATCAATGGCAGGACGCCCGTTGTCTGCACAATACAGTGATCGAACTTTATCATCGATAAACGAAAAATCGATATACTTATCTACTTTGCGGAGCAAGTGATCTTGAGGAACCAGATCTTCGATGGAAACAAATTCGTAGGATTGTTGTTTTTCGCGGTTGGAGCGTAGCATATCAACACCATCCGTTCTACAATAGTTACCTATATTATACAACATTAACGCGGTGTCGTCTTAAACAAAATTAACATAAAATAGGCTGTCGAGACTTTCTCGACAGCCTGAGAGAGAGGCTGTTAGCAGCCTCTCTCTTTTTTTATTCTGTGAAGTGTTAAATGGTATCTTTCCCTTTACATAATCTTATCTTCCTTGTCGATTTGTGATAACAAACCCTCTCTATAATCCAAATAGAAAAGAGATTTGGACGTCTAGACGTCTTGAGAGGGATGAATTATGAACTGGTATCTTCGCTCACTCGGCACACGCAAAATTGTTGAATTCATCGTGCTTATCATTTTCGTCATCTTTTTCCTGGGGCCTCTGACCAATCTCCTCCTCTTGGCGGTTTCAGGAAAATGGCAGTATCCTGCACCGCTCCCGCAGAGCTTGTCACTGGAATGGTGGAAGTTTGTACTTACCCAGGATGATGTAGTCAGCTCGATTTCCCTATCCTTCCTGATTGCGATTACCGTTACGGTCTGCTCCATTATCGTATGTATTCCTGCTGCTTATGCCTTTGCACGAATTTCTTTCCCGCTCAGTAAGTGGTTCCTTTTCTCATTCCTGCTTACGCATGCTTTTCCGAAAATGGGTTTGTATGTGTCCATTGCCGTGCTATTCTACCAATTCGGTTTGATGAACACTTTTGCAGGCATTGTGCTCATCCATATGGTAAACACACTCATGTATATGACCTGGATTCCATCCTCTGCCTTCCGCAGCGTACATCGCGCACAGGAGGAGTCGGCGCGGGATGCTGGAGCCGGACCCTTTCGGGTGTTTTGGAAAATCACCTTTCCTATGGCGCTGCCCGGCATTGTGGTCGCCTCCATCTTTACTTTTCTTGCTTCACTGGATGAAGCACAAGGGACACTCCTTGTCGGAACGCCGGACTATAAAACAATGCCAGTCATCATGTATTCCATCATTGCTGATTATCCGAGCACAACAGGTGCTGTTTTCTCAGTCATTCTAACCCTGCCAACGATCATTCTGCTATTGGCAGCCAAGCGTTTTGTAAGTGCCGATGTACTGGCAGGCGGATTTCAGGTGAAATAACGTAATTGGTCAAAAGAGGAGTTTGCAAAATCCTGAAAAAGGAGCCTAAGCTAATGCCCATTCAATTATCCATTCAAGAGTTAACCAAGCGCTTCAAGACAGGAGACGGAGTCAAAGGCATTTCACTTGACGTGATGAAGGGAGAGCTGGTGACACTGCTGGGACCTTCCGGCTGTGGTAAAACAACCGTGCTTCGCTCCATTGGCGGTTTTTTGGACCCGGACAGTGGCGACATTCAGATTCAGGGTAAAAGCGTACTCAAGCTGCCGCCCGAAAAACGTCCGACGGCTATGGTGTTCCAAAGCTATAATTTGTGGCCGCATATGACCGTGTATGACAACCTGGCTTTCGGGTTGAAGATTCGAAAGGTGAAGAAGACAGAAATTGACCGTCAGGTGAAGGAAGCGCTAGCGCTGGTTCGGCTAGAGAGCGCAGAGCGTAAAACGCCGGGACAGCTCTCGGGAGGTCAGCAGCAGCGGGTAGCACTCGCTCGGGCTTTGCTGCTAAAGCCTGATGTATTGCTGCTGGACGAGCCTTTTTCCGCGCTTGATGCCAAATTGCGCATGGAGATGAGAGAGGAGCTGCGTGATATTCAGACCCAGACAGGAATGACGATGGTGTTCGTCACCCATGATCAGGAGGAAGCGCTGTCCATTTCCGACCGAATCGTCGTTATGAATGCGGGCCGGATTGAGCAACTTTCTTCGCCGCAGGAGATTTATGACAAGCCACAGTCCCTTTTTGTAGCGGGTTTTATTGGCCGTATCAATTTATTAAAGGGGGTGAGCACAGGTCGCAGTGTCTCTGTGAGCGGAATACCGTTTGCACAAGAGCATGAATACACAGGTGAATCCATGGTTGGTGTAAGACCAGAGGATATTGTTCTGACGACGGAAGAAAATGGTTCTCTAGCCGGAACAATCAGACAAGTGATGATTCTAGGGCATTATGCGGAAGTTTCGCTGGATAGCGGTACCCATCATCTGAAAATGTTTGTGCCGCGTGAACGAGCGGCCGAGCTGCGCAGTGGAGAGCACATCAGATTCAGCTTCAGTAAAATAGTTACTTTTCCAGCAGCACAGTGAAGATTCACGATCAACCTCTATATCGCATCAATGTCCGTCACGAACGCATCATCTGATGATGCTGCGAACTTGTGCAACTATCTAAAGGAGGCAACAACGTGTTTGGGAAAAAGAATATGGGTCTGGTTTTGGCAGGGGTACTTAGTTTATCGTTGTTGGCTGGTTGTGGTAACGGCGGTAATGCCGCCACGGCTACAGGG
This sequence comes from Paenibacillus sp. FSL M8-0228, assembly GCF_038007385.1. Lineage (NCBI taxonomy): Bacteria > Bacillati > Bacillota > Bacilli > Caryophanales > Paenibacillaceae > Paenibacillus > Paenibacillus sp. FSL M8-0228. The sequence goes on along the minus strand of NZ_JBBOXA010000001.1, from coordinate 5,842,470 downwards.
GAAGCCAAGTCTACAAAAGCGGGGGCCGCTACGGGAACGACGGAAATTTCCTTGTACACTGGAGGGTCTCTGAACGTCAAAGAGCTGTGGGAAACGTTAATCAAGGACTTTGAAGCTAAAAATGATCACGTTAAGGTCAAACTGGTGTATTTGCCAGCAGGGACCGGAGGCGCATCTACACTGGATCGCCTGATTGCAGCCAAGAAAAGCGGGCAAACCGATACAGATATCGACCTGTACGAAGGCAGTCTGGATGACATCACCAAGGGGGTAGGCGAGAAACTGTGGGAAACGGTTGACGCTGCCAAGGTTCCAAATTTGAAGAATGTTGATGAAACATATCTCAAGCAAGTCAACAATCAGGCCATTCCATATCGTGCCTCTTCGGTTGTCCTTGCCTATAACAGTGCAAAAGTAGCGACGCCTCCGAAAACAGCCGACGAGCTGTACACGTGGATTCGCCAGCATCCAGGCAAGTTTGCTTATAACGATCCGTCTACGGGTGGGTCAGGCAGCTCGTTTGTGAACACGGTGATCTATAATTTCCTTCCGCCAGAGGCGATGAACAGTGATGATCCGGCAAATATGAAGAAATGGGATCAAGGCTTCTCACTGCTTAAGGAGCTGGGCCCTTCAATGTACCAAAAAGGAGTCTATCCTAAGAAGAACCAAGGCACGCTTGATATTTTGGCGAGTGGAGAGGTTGATATGGTTCCAGCCTGGTCTGATATGGCACTCGAGCAGCTGGCTAAAGGGCTGCTTCCGGACACGGTGAAGCTGACACAGATCGATCCTGCTTTTACAGGGGGACCCTCTTATCTGATGGTTCCTTCGCTCTCCTCCAAAAAAGAAGCCACTCAGGAATTCTTGAATTATATACTGACGCCTGAAGCGCAAACGGTGGTTATTAATAAAATGTACGGCTACCCGGGGATTAAGTGGAATCTGATGCCAACGGAGCTGCAGGAGAAATTCAACAGTGTATCTTCTGGATACCGCAGCTTTAACAGCGGAGAGCTTCAGCAGGAAATTTACAAACGCTGGCAAAGTGAAGTAGCGGGCGGTTGATCATGAGTTCATTGTCCAAAAGGGGGATGCTGGGGCTTGCCCTGGTCATCCCATCTTTTCTCATTTTGCTGGTCGTCGTTATTATTCCGATTCTTTATGCCGTGAAGGAAAGCTTGATTGATCAATATGGAACGGGCTACGGGCTGGCCAACTATATTCGGCTGTTCACGGAACCTGCCATGCGTAGAAATATCATGTATACCATTAGTGTCACGCTAGTCTCGACGGCCCTTACTCTGGTCATCAGCTATGCTTTGGCGATTTATCTAAGATTCGGCAAAGGGGTTGTCGTGAAGTGGATAGGCCGGTTGTATTTTATTCCGATGTTTGTTCCCGGTGTAATTGCAACGTATGCGATCATTACCATGTATGGCAATCACGGTTGGGCTGCACGTCTTTTGCTGCCGCTTGGAATTGAAACGATCCCGAGGATTATTTATGACTACAAGGGTCTGGTGCTGGCTAATTTGTGGTTCAACATTCCGTTCGCAACCATGCTGCTCAGCTCGGCACTTGCCAGCATTCCAAACGCTGTCGTCGAAAGTGCCAGAGATGCTGGAGCCAGCACGATGCAGCTGTTTGGTCGCTTTATTTTACCCCTTTCCTATAAAACGATGTGGGTTGCGGTGACCTTCATTTTCATGGGAATCATGGGCAGCTTTACGGCTCCCTTCCTGATCGGTGCCAACTCACCACAAGTGTTGGGTGTTGCGATGCAGCAGGTGTTTTCCAGCTATCAGGAGACGCATACGGCCAGCGCAATGGCAGTATTTATGTTTTTACTGTGTTCTTTTATGGGCTACTTTTATATTCGGACAATGGTGAAGGATGCGGATGCCAGCTAGACTGCCGTCATACACTAAGGAGGTTACAGGGATGAATAGCCAAGCAGAGGTACAAATTACCGGGTTTAGTGGGCGAGTGTGGGAAAAGGATTTGCTGGATTGCGGTTATCGGATTGCCTTACACAAAGCGGAGGTTGAGCTCAGCCCGGGAAACGGGTTCCGGTTTAGGTTCTCCATGCCAGAAGACGGATACGCGGAGCTTGATCTGTTCGCCAGATCAGACAGTGACTGGGCTGCGACAGATCGAGAATCTGCCTTCGTACGCCTCTACCTGAATGAAGCCTATAATCAGGATGTCATTTTGTACTATGGCAGCAGTCAGGGAGTGTATACCCGTTTGTTGGGATACCTAAAAGAAGGCGATTACGAGGTCTATGCTGAATTCCGCGAACTGGAATCGGCTCCGCTTGTATCTCGAGCATGGATTGACGGGGTTGAACTGCGCTGCGTGGCTGATTCCTCTCCAAGATCACTGATTTATCGCCATACCCCGCTTTTATATGGCCGCAATCTGTCACATCCCTATGAGAATCGCTTTACGGATACACCACTTGTTTTGTTCTATTCCATAGAAGTGAACGAGGGGAAGACGGTCATCGAATACCAGATGATGTTCAGCCATGAAGATGAGGGAACGCCCGCGCCGCTGCTTATGAGCAAATGGGGAAGAACCACCGATATCGAATGGATGTACCGCGTCGAGCTAGATGCAGGGGGCAATGTTCTGGAAGCTGTTTTCCAGGGGGCACATCATATTACGACTGCGTTTAATGGCAGTTATGATCTGGGTGGCCATCCTGTTCTCCAATCCGCAACAACCAATGGAAACTTTAAGGATGACATTTCATCGGACTATCGTTTTATGCTGCCGCCTGCTTTCCAGTGGAAACCAGAGGAAGAGCCGCGTGAGGCGGTCATGAGCCGTTTTCCTTTTGCCTATCAGGTCACTGGGTGGGAGATGGAACGTCAGCAGGAGCTGGAAATGCCGTCACAAGCGTCTTCCATTGCACTTGCACACCAGCGTAGCTATGTGTTTATCCAGACTTCCAAACGTCCCTTACGGGATTCAGGCAGAGAATCGTCTCCAGGATTCAGGCCGGGCTTCAATCGGCGCGAGGAAGATGCATGCGTCGATATCCAGCTTCGTCTTCACGGCTCGGAGCAGTGGTATTCATCATGCCACCATGATCTGAGACTCGGGGAGTTTAGAGCCGCTTATGAGGGGGCAGAGTCACATTTTTCTACCACGGTCAAGCTATCTGGAGAGGCTGTGCTTGAGGATATAGCTGAAATTAGAGCCGTATTGCTGGAAGGCGGTGCGGACAGCATGGAAGTGGCTGGACTGTGTGCCTTTACGTTAAACGAGGATAATCTCCCGCAGTTTCCAGGTATTCATACAGACCGGGTGATTGAGCTGACGCGGCTTCAACCCGTAGGTGTTTTATGGACAGCCGACAAAGACGTGTCGGGTGATGAAGGACATCCTGTGAATGATATGGTGAAGCAAGTTGTGGATGAACCGTCCAGCCAGGATGGGCAGTCATGAGCAGGCTGCTGTATGTGGAGGGAACGGTCGATAGAACCTGCACCCAGAGCCATATTACGTACTCCTTCCATATTCCGCAGCCGACTGAAACGATTCGTATTCACTTCTCTTACACGCCCAAGTTATTGGAGGATCAAGAGCAAGCACGAGGAATCATTGAGGAAAGCATGTGCAAATACGGATACGACGAGTCGGGGCATTCATCCGATCTATGGAAGAAGTATATACCGCTGCAAAATTTATTAACGCTGTCTGTCGATGATCCTGTCCGTCACCGGGGAAATGCGCACCGTCCCGAGATGCAGCAGGAGCATTGGCTCGGTTCGTCTGCGGCTTCGCCGGGGTTCCTTGCAGGAGATCATCCGGCGGGCATGTGGCGGATTACGGTCAGTCTGCATGCCGTTGTGACCGAGACGCTTGCCTACCAAATTCATGTATTGGGGGAGGAAGCAGCATATGCTTAAATGGATTCCAGCTGAGCTTCACACCCATACGCTTCACAGCGACGGCAAGCACACGCTGGAGGAGCTTGTTCAAAGCGCAGTGGATCTGGGACTTGAATGCATCGCTATGACGGATCACAACACGCAATCGGCACTTGCGGATCAGGAAGGGGTTCAGCGGCAGTTCGGTCTCCCGATCATTTCAGGGATGGAGTGGACGACCTTTTACGGGCATATGCTGACGCTTGGGGTTGACCGCTTTATCGACTGGCGTGTGCTGGGGCCAGATGACATTCATGAGGGGATTCGGCAGGTGCATGAGCAGGGAGGCATTGCAGGGATTGCCCATCCGTTCAGGATCGGAAGTCCGATCTGTACGGGGTGCTTTTGGGAGTACACGATTCAGGATTGGCACGAGGTGGATTATATAGAGGTCTGGTCAACGCTGATGCCATCTATTAAGCGGGATAGCCAGCGGGCGTTTGCCATGTGGACCGATTTGTTGAATCAGGGGTATCGCATCACTGCCGTAAGCGGTCGGGACTGGCATGTATCTAAACCGGATGATTCACTTCCGGCTGTTACATATCTGGGGGTTCATGATGAAGCAGAAGAGCGAGAAGGTTTAGAAGGCCGGGCAGTTGAGGCGATTCGCCACGGTTCAGTGTCAGTTACGATGGGACCGCTACTGACGATGTGGGCGCAGATTAAGGGCAGAGAACATCGTTATCACATCGGCGAATGTATAGAGCTGACTGTAGAGGATCCACTATCTGTGACGGTTCAATTGAATGTAGAAGCAAGAGCAGCCCATTATAATCTCAAGCCTCAGAATCTTCGTCTTCTGCTGACAAGTAGTCAAGGCATATGCTCGGAGATTCAGATCCCTGCCCAAACAGGAGAATATACGCTGTCATTGCAAGACCCGCTAGGAAAGGGCTGGATACGAGCGGAGCTTTACGGCTGCATGGAAGACTGCGTGATGATGATTGCTTTTACGAATCCGATTTATATGGCTTAACACAATAGAAAGGCTGGGCTTCGGACGGTGTCAACAAAACAAGAGAACATAAAGCGGCGTATAGAAGAATATATGAAGGTTAATCAAATGGGTCCGGGGGATCGGCTGCCGTCGGAAACTGCACTTTCCCAATCGTTTCGTGTCTCGCGTACGACGCTACGGGGAGCTATTCGCCAACTGGAATCGGAAGGTAAGTTACTAGTAAAACACGGGAGTGGCACGTTTGCGACTTGCCCGCTACCGAGTATTCCAAGCTCGCTGGACCGCCTGTACAGCATCGGGGACATGATTCGTTCGGCAGGGCTACGGGAAGACGAGCAGCTGGAATCCATTCAGAGAATTTCGGTTTGTCCTCCTGATATTGCCGAACAGATGAGATTTTCCGAGCATGAGCCCATGATTGCTCTAGAGCGTACACGTACTGCCAACGGAGAGGCTGTAGCCCACTCTATAAACTGGATGCCAGAGAAATTAGCCGCTCCCATTTTGGAAGATGACTCTTTTTCAGGCTCGCTTTTTCAGAGTCTTGAGTTCAAGGCGGGGGTACGAATTGTTGGAGCCTATTCCGAGCTTACCGTTCCAAACTATGACGACGCACATATGACACGTCTGCTGAAGCATCCGCAGGCTACGGTATTACTATTGAAGCAGCTTCACTATGATGAAATGAACAGGCAGGTGCTGTATTCCCTCGATTATGTCCGCAGTGACATTTTTCGTTTCTGGGTGCGTCGTACACGCTAATTCAATTAGAATGTGGCATCTCCTATTGAATGGTGCTAGTTTTACATATTTCATGGGTTAAAAATCGTCATATCTCGTCAATACTGATCTATATGCACTTCATGATGATACACACATGGCAGGATGCGTATAAGGAGGTAACGGGATATGAGGTGGCTTGGATGGCTGCTCAAAAAAGGAATGACGGTCGTGTTGGTTAGCGCACTAACGCTGGCAGTGACAGGTGTAGTCGTTAATGCTTATGTTCAATCGCTGCTACGGCAGTTTAACATTCAGCTTGATCAACAGCCCATATGGGGATTGGGTTGGCTAAAAGGCAGCGCGGGCACTGACCAAAGCACAGACACGGGGAAGAACAAGACGACAGGAAGTGGCTCGGGAAGTGTAACACCGCCTGATGATGCGTTGCCTGTCATGGGACAGGGCTTAGAAGAAAGCGGAAGTGAGGCAGGTGGCGCAGCCAATGGCAAGGTATCTCAGAAGGGGGCTGTGTCGGCCGGAACATCAGGCAACGAGTCACGGAAGCAGGCAGAAGGTACAACTACACCCGAAACGAGTATTGAAGGCCATGATTTAGTGATTACGCCCGACCATTTGACAGAGAAGAAGAACAACTTACCGGCTGCACAGAAACAGGAAATTTTTGCAATTCTGATGAATAAGCTGCCGCCGGAGGAGATGCAGAAAATATCAGCCGCGATGGAAGGCGGTCTCACTGAGCAGGAGCTTCAGGATATTCAGCAGGTGCTTGCGAAGTATTTGACCAAAGAGGAATATAACAAGCTGATGGCTTTGCTTAAATAAGTATTTTACAAAAATCCAATAAGCGACTTCCAATGAACTAGATATAGAGCGAAATGGATTAGTTTGTCTAGATGAATTCATGGGCAATGTTTATGCTCAAAATAGGACTGTAGAATCCGCGCCATGCGCGGATTTTTTTGCGTGTCAGGAAGTAATTGGGGTGTAGTTGAATTCTTTGTAAAGGCTATGTTAAAGTAAACAGTGTTGTGAAAAGGTTAAATTTTTGAAACCTTTTACGCAACTATGCAATGGTAGATAGCGACTAATATCATAGATGCTTGTGAATACAGGCTAGATTCATAGTGTGAAAGACCAATAATGAACGCATTTATATAGAGATAAGATATGCTGAAAAGGAGAGAGTCATGAAGGTTTTGAAGGAGCAGGATTCACCAGACAGCAGGAATGCAGCTTCCAACGTTGCAGATAAGCCTGCTGTGGAAGCGGGGAAATTAGCAAAGTGGTGGAACGGTCGAAGAAAATGGCTGAGCTGGACGGCAGGCGGTGTGGTGATTGCAGGCAGTCTTATTTTTGCAAGTAATCAGTATGTCGGGGCTAACACAGTTCCTTATTATAAGGTGTATGTAAAAGGCGTCGAGGTCGGAAATATCTTGAATGAGCAACAACTTAAACAGCTATACGCAACGAAGAGCAAACAGTATAAGGATAAGTATCCCGGCGTGGATATGGTGCTCAATACGAACGCGGTAACGACAGATATTGAGAAGGCATATAAAGCGGATATTGACAGCGCAGCTACGCTGAAGAAGCTGGATGGTATGCTGACAGCGTATGCCAAAGGGGTAGAAGTGAAGGTCAACGGACAGACGGTTGGCATTGTAAAGGACAAGGCGACTGCACAGGCGGCTTTAAAGCAAGTGCAGAAGAAGTACACACCTGTGGGTGAGGGTACATCTTCAGGCATCAAGGGGCTGGTTCGCAAAACATCCGTGGGCAGCAGCCATGCGAGTGCTAGTACTAAAACCCCCAAAGCATGGCTGGAGTCTGCCAGTATCCGTGAGAAAATCGCGTACGAGCCTGTGAAAGCAGACCCGAACAAGGTGCTGACGGAGGCAGAAGCAGTCAAAGTGTTGACTGAGGGGCGTGAGGCTCCTATCACGTATACAGTGCAAGAAGGCGATTCTCTGTCGTCGATTGCAACTAAATTTAATATGACCGCTTGGGAGATTAAGCAGAACAATCCCGGCTTGCGTGAGCTGTATTTGCAAATTGGGGACGAATTGAAGCTTACTGCTCCGAAGGTTCCGGTTACGGTGCGAACAGTAGAGAAGGTCGTCGAACAGATTGCCATCGAGCCTGAGGTTGAGATTCGTCAGAGCGATGAACTGAAGGCAGGAGTTACCAAAGTGGTCAGACCGGGACAAGCAGGCCTTAAAGAGATGGACTATCGTTTGACCAAGGAGAACGGTGAGGTCGTGCAAGAGGAATGGCTCGGTCAAAAGGTGCTGCAGCCGTCTATTACTGAGGTGGTTCTTAGAGGAACGAAGGTTGTGGGAGAAGGCTCAGGGCAGTTTGCTTGGCCGGTGTCCGGCGCATCGATGTCGAGTAGCTTTGGCGCACGTTGGGGACGTATGCATGAGGGTGTCGACTTGGTCGGTAGTGCTGACATTCACGCATCAGATGAAGGCGTGGTATCATTTGCAGGTCAGCAGAATGGATACGGCAATGTCATTATGATCGATCATGGCAACGGCTACCAAACCGTGTACGGGCATTTGAGCAGTATTGGCGTTCATGTAGGACAGGTGGTTCAGCAAGGCGAGTCGATCGGGGTCATGGGGAACACAGGGCGCTCGACCGGGACGCATCTGCATTTTGAAATTCGTAAAGATAATACGCCACGCAACCCAATGACGTATTTAAGATAGGTTGGATGTTTATAACGAGAGTTACATGATTTATGAGGATCAATGAGAAAGGCCATGTTTTTCTGCATGCTTAACAGTAGGTGCAGGCATGGTTTTTTTCTGCGTGAAGAAAAGAGCCTGGAGAAGTAATGGAATGGCGCACGGGTATGATAGAATAGAATAAGCATCTTATAGGTACTGACAAACGAAAGTTATTATAGATGATGATCCGTGAAAAGAGGTGAACGCTGTATGCAAGGAACGATTCTGGTAGTGGATGATGAACAGCCCATCGCTGATATTTTGAAATTTAATTTGGAAAAAGAGGGCTACCAGGTGATTTGCGCCTTCGATGGAATCAGCGCAGTGGATATCGCGGTCAAACAGCAGCCTGATCTGATCCTGCTGGACCTGATGTTGCCGGGCATGGACGGCATGGACGTATGCCGCGAGGTGCGCGGGCATCAGCTCCAGACGCCGATTATTATGCTGACCGCCAAGGACGGCGAAATCGACAAAGTGTTGGGGCTGGAGCTGGGCGCGGACGATTATGTAACGAAACCGTTCAGCACACGGGAGTTGCTGGCACGGGTGAAGGCGCAGATGCGCAGACAGCAACGCGGCAGGGCAGATGCGTCGGAAAGCCGACCGCAGGAGGATAAGCAGGGGCTGCGCGTGGGCGACCTCTTTTTTGATACGGATATGTATACAGCTTACAAAAACGGAACACCGCTTGACCTGACGCACCGCGAATATGAGCTATTGCACTACATGGCTAAGAATGCCGGAAAAGTCATGACGCGGGAGCATTTGCTCCAGGCAGTATGGGGCTTCGAATACTACGGGGATGTGCGTACAGTGGATGTGACCATTCGGAGGTTGCGCGAGAAGATTGAGGAGAATCCGAGCAAGCCGGAGACCATCCTGACACGCCGTGGTCTTGGATATATCGTGAGCGGGGGCAAAGGTGGCCTGCGGGCATGAAATGGCTGTCTTTCTTTCGTACCATTCATGCAAAGCTGATTATTATCTATGTGCTACTGATCTTGGTGGCTATGCAGCTGATAGGGGTTTATTTTGTCAGCTCGATGAAGAACTCCCTCACGAGTAATTTTACGCAGGATTTGCAAGCACGGGCGGAGATGCTGTCCGTGCTTGCGGAGCAGGATCTGAGTGGCAGCGACGGCAAAATGGAAGAGGACAGCGTGGAAAGTCTACGTGCACGCGTGAATAATTTATTCGATTTCAGCGGCGCGGAAATTCAGGTGCTGGATGCCAGCGGGAAAGTATTAATTACTTCCCAAGGTTCACACGCCGATTATGTCGGACGCAAAAATACGCAGACAGTAGTCAGCCGCGCACTCCAAGGAATCCGAGATAACGAGGAATACATGGTGGACGAAGATAATGTCCGCAAGAAGGTCGTCGCCAAGCCCGTTATCAGCCAAGGCAAGATTGTCGGCGCGGTATACATCGCCGCTTCAATGACCGAGCTCTACGATACGATGAAACGCATTAACAATGTGTTTCTCTCAGGTATGCTCATTGCGCTCGCGTTGACGGCTGTGCTGGGCGTGGTATTGGCCCATACGATTACGCACCCGATCAAGGTAATGACACGCCATGCAACGGAGGTTGCCGAGGGCAAATTCGACCAGCAGATGCCTGTATTTGGTGAAGATGAGATCGGTAGGCTCAGCGTGGCCTTTAACTATATGACAGGCCGTCTGCGTGAGGCACTGTCCCAAAATGAAGAGGAGAAGGAGAAGCTCTCCTCCATCTTGACCAATATGAGCGACGGTGTGGTCGCTACTGATGACAATGGCCGGGTCATTCTGGTCAACCGTCGGGCCAGCGCCATGCTGGGCGTGAACGAGAACGAAATGACCGGCAGGCATATCGCGGTACTGCTGGGGATCGACCCGGAGGAAACCGAGGCCCTGTATAGCGGTTCTTCGGCCTCCACGCTCTTGCAGCTGGAGCCAGCTGGTCAGGATGAACCCATCGTCATCCGTGTGACATTCACGCCGATTCATCGGCGGGAAATTGGCATTACGGGGACGATTGCCGTGCTCCAGGACGTGACGGAGCAGGAGGAGATGGAGACGACACGGCGGGAATTCGTAGCGAATGTATCCCATGAGCTGCGCACTCCGTTGACGACCATCCGCAGCTACGCTGAAGCGCTGGATGACGGCGCGATGGCTGAACCGCAGCTCGCAGAGCGTTTTGTGGGCGTGATCCGCAACGAGACAGAGCGTATGATCCGGTTGGTTACGGATTTGCTGCATCTGTCACGGCTTGATTCCAATGAGGCGCCTTTGCGGATGCAACCTGCCGATGTGATGGAGATGCTGGACGAAGTCGCAGATCGGTTTTCTTTTCAAATGAAGCAAAAACACATTCGCTCAGGGATGTTCGTAGAGCAGGGAATCGGTAAAGTCGTGATCGACCGGGACCAAATTGAGCAGGTGCTGGACAACCTGATGTCCAATGCGCTGAAATATACGCCAGATGGCGGAAGTATTCGGATCGAAGCTCGCCGCAACAGTGAGGGAATGCTGTCCATTTCGGTACAAGACACCGGAATTGGTATTCCCAAAAAAGACTTGGACCGGATTTTTGAACGGTTTTATCGTGTAGACAAGGCGAGATCGCGCAATATGGGCGGCACGGGACTGGGACTGTCGATTGCCCGGGAAATTGTAAAGGCGCATGGGGGCCAGATTTTTCTGGAGTCGGAATACGGTCAGGGAACCTGTACGACCTTTACGCTACCCATGTCGAGTGAAGGGAGGGAAGCACAGTGAAGGAACGTTTGAAGTCCTGGACGCTTATTTTGCTGGTTGCTTCCAGCCTGGTACAGACTTATTTTTTAATTTACCGCCTTCCAGGCAGTGATTCTGTACTCACTTCAGAAACGAACTATGTCAAAACCGAAAGCATGGGGCAGGAGGAAAAGATTGAGAACCTCGTGTTTCCTGATAAAATGCTAATTCACCAAGGTGAGAAGAAGCATACCGTTTTTTATCCGGGTGTTACTTTTTACGATTTAATTTATACACGGCTGGAAAGCCGAAGCTTTAACAACTTTCAACGTCGAAGTATTCAATCGGCGGACTGGGCACAGATTCGCAGCGAAAACGAAGGCATCGAATTATCCTTTTCAGGCGGAGTCCCGGTTTCATTACTGGAGCGGGTTATGCGTCTGACGCCGGATTCGGTGTTTCAGGGAGAGACGATTAACCGCATTTGGATCTATATAGACGAAAAGAATGCCAAGCCACACGCGCTCTTTTTCAGTGCCAGAGGCGATGTGGTGTATGAGGCGAACCAGTTCGATATGACAGTAGAGGACATCCGCCAGCATGTGAATTTCGGTAAAAATGCCCCGTTGTACGAGCTGGTAAATAATCAGTACTACATTCCCGTGGATGATCTGGAAACTACGCAGCCTGTAGTGTATGCTGGATTGTTTACGACAGAGCAAATGCAGCGGAATTTGTTTTTCGATCCGGGGATTACGCGTAATATTCAGGAGAAGGACGGCTCCCAAATTTATACGGATAGCAAACGTAGTCTGCAAATCAAGCAGGAGCAACGTTGGATGAGCTATACCGATCCGAGTGCGCCAGGAGCGGGTGGAAGCAGCCCGATTAGGGATGTGCTGGCCGCAGTTGATTTCGTGAATCAGCATGGCGGTTGGGATGCTTCGTATCAGCTGAAATTGAGAAGCAGTGATGAAAATCGTACATCTGTGATGTTTCAGCAGTATTATGGTGCTTATCCAGTGCTCGACACACCATCGTTCCGCTTTGGTACGATTTCGCTGCAAATCCAGCAGGAAACGGCTTCTGTCTATGAACGTTCGTTGCTGTATCTCAAGGGAGGAGAGCAATCCTCGAAGAAGGTTATGCTGCCGGGCGGCGAGCCCTTGAAGAAGCGACTGGAGACTGTAGGCAAAGGGAAGACGATTCGAGATCTGACTCCCGTATATCAACCGGAGCTGACCAATGATGGATTGAAGCTTGCTCCTGAATGGCGCGTTACGTTCGGTGACGGTTCTGTTGCAGAAATTCTTGCTGTTCCTGTAACGACAGCATCCAACACAACACAAACGAAGCCAGACCGGGAGACAAAGAGGTGACAGGAAGGGGGAACGGGAATGGATTGGAGCCGCGCCAAGAACGTATTGATCTGTACATTTTTGCTGCTCAATGTGGTATTGGGTTACCAATTGTGGCATGATGCGCAGGAAACGGCAGGGCCGAGTCTGGATTTTACTTCATTGGATGAAAATACGCAGCGTTTAATGGAAGAGAAAAGCATTCAGGTGCTGGCTCCGATTCCCGGCGATACCCCGCAGCTGCCTAAACTCTCTTACACATACGTTCATAGTGGAGAAAAGGATGATCGTGTGCAGCTGGTGAAGCCAGTGGATAGCAAACTGGTATTCACCCATGATGCGCTAGTGGAGGCATTGGAGCCACAAATCAAGGATATCGATAACTTTCAGTACGATCCGCTGGATGTTCAGGAGGAATTGGCATCCGGACAAGCAGATGCTTTTGTACTTCATCCGCTGGTTCAGGGCAAATGGCCGCTATTTAATGTGAAGCTGGCTCTGTTTTACAGCAATCAAAAGATTACAGGGTATCGCAAAATTAAGGTCGAGCTCCAGCCTTCGGATGAGGCAAAGAAAATGCTGCCTGCGTCCAAAGCACTGGCAAGGCTGATCGACGGCTATTTGCCGCGTGATACGATTGTGAAGGATATCCGGCTCGGTTATTACGGACAGACCTTTAACTCCGATAGCCAGGTGGCTGCCCCCGTGTGGCGGTTTATGCTGGACAACGGAAAAGGTGTGTATTATGTGCAGATGAACGGAGATGTCATTAGTCCAAAGACAGAACATACAGAAGGGTCTTGAACAGATATGGGGATTTCATTTACCGTGCTGTCGAGCGGTTCGACCGGCAACGCTACCGTAGTGCGGAACGAAGACACGACATTGCTCATCGACGCAGGTCTCAGCGCGAAGCGTATTGACGAATTGCTGAAAGAACGCGAGCTGAGTGGAGAAGAGTTGGATGGTATTTTGGTCACGCATGAGCATTCCGATCATGTTAAAGGACTAGGCGCCATGGCGCGTAAATATAATTTACCTATATATGCTAACGAGAAGACATGGTTTGCCATCAGCAATGCTGTTGGGCAAATTGCAGATGATAACCGTAGAATATTGGAGACAGGCGCAACGCGGGAATTTGAATCATTACGCGTGGAGTCTTTTGGTATATCCCATGATGCGGCCGAGCCTGTAGGATATAGCTTTTATGATGGGGCGGAGAAGCTGAGTGTAGCGACCGATCTTGGCTATGTCAGCGACAAAGTGAAACAGGCGATATCAGATGCGGATGTATTGGTGCTGGAGTCTAATCATGATGTGGAAATGCTGCGTATGGGTCGTTATCCGTGGAACATCAAGCGCCGTATTCTCAGCGATATCGGTCATTTATCTAATGAGATGGCGGGCGCGATTCTTAGCGAGCTGCTGACAGGTCGTACGAAGCGAACGTATTTGGCACATTTGAGCCGCGACCACAATATGATGGAACTTGCGAAGCTGACTGTGCGTGGGGCGATGGAAGACCGCGGCTGTTTTTACAAGGACAGTGAGTTTCGATTGTGTGATACGTACTATGATCGTCCTACACCTTGGGATAAGGTAAGTGAGCCATAAAGCTGTCCAGTTCGGCGGCTTTGCGTTCTACCTCTTCACGGGTCACTACGCCTTTGTCCACCAGTAGTTCAATCAATGTACTTAGCGCCAGTGTATTGCGGTAATGCTCGTCTTTCAAATCCGCCAGCTTGGCAGCCATGCGAACTTCATCCATAGCCGAACGATGTGAATTCATCATATATTCCTCCTAAAAAATATTTTAGAAATGGCGTGCAATGAGCTTGGTTCTGCCTGTGGTTTTGCTAAGTGCTGTGATACAATAAAGCTAACAACGGAAAGCTTTCTGAAGGAAGGCTCTCATCGAAAGTATAGGCAGCTTTAAGCGGACGGGAACAGGCCAGAACGTCTCTATGAGACGATCATTTTGTAATAGAATAGAAGACTTGTTACTATTGTAGTCCATTGGTTTGGAAATCATTCCTCTTTTTTCCTCTATTCGGAGTCAGATTCGGCGTGTATGCTAATTTATGAGATTCGGTTGCTTAGGAAGGCACCATTTGTGGTGATTAATAAGTAGGCCGGAACGATTGGTTGCTGGATTCCGATGATAAGGGATATTCAATCCATTTGAGATGTTCAACGGAGCAGGTTCTCTGTAGCATAGGTTGGCGCAAGCCCGAATAGCCCTAATTTTTTAGTGAGTGTCGGTGCATGACAACGAAGGGGAGAGGATTAGCATGGGCTTGTTTGAGGACGATTTTTATTCAACGAAGGTATCCACACGTGCGGCTAAAAAAATGGCATTTAAGGCACGCCGTGGAGGACGGGGACGTTGGCCACACAGGAAGCGTGGAGTAAGTCCGGTGCAAGCTGCTGTCATTAGCGGTGCAGTCAGTGCAGTGATTGCCGTGCTTCTGTTCAGTTTTATTACAGGTCTGCCCTCCACTACAGCGGTAAGCGGAGCCAGTCACTATCCCTTGCGGCAAGCAGCGGGTGACCCGTATGACCGGATTGTGCAGGCGGCAGCCAAGGTGCGCCCAGCCGTCGTTAGCATCGTGAATCTGAAAGATGAAGAGGGTAAAAGTACGGAACAATCCGCGCTTGGATCGGGTGTCATTTTCCGAGTGAGTTCGGGCAAAGCCTTCATTATGACGAATAACCATGTGGTCGAAGGATCAGATGATCTGGATATTGTAACGGTAGACGGTGTCAGAAAAGAGGCAAAGCTGATCGGGAAGGATCGCATTAGTGATATCGCGGTACTGGCAGTTGACGATAAAGGCATTAGCACAGTAGCGGATATCGGCGACTCCAGCAAACTTCGTCTGGGTGAAACGGTCATTGCTATTGGCAACCCGCTTGGCTTGGGAGATACGCTTACCTCCGGTATAGTAAGCTATACGAATCGCATCATTCCGATTTCCATTAATCAGGATGGGGTATATGACTGGGAGCAGCATGTCATCCAGACCGATGCAGCGATTAATGAGGGAAACAGCGGCGGCGCGCTGGTCGATCTGGACGGACGTGTGATTGGCATCAATACGATGAAAATCGCTGATACTGGTGTTGAGGGACTTGGTTTCGCTATTCCCGCCAATGAGGTAATGAAAACGGTGAATGAACTGGTTGAGGACGGCAAGATCACCCGCCCTTATCTGGGGGTATACACGGTCGATCTCAATAATGAATATGCACCGCTGGATGAAACTCAGCGCAAGGAGCTCAAGCTGCCGGACAGCGTGAAGAATGGAGCAGTCGTTCTGGAAGCCCACGGTCCTGCCAAGGAGGCTGGCTTGAAGCTGAACGATGTCATTACAGCGTTTGATAGCGAACCGATTAACTCTACGCTTGATTTGCGTCGCTACTTGTACGATAACAAGAAAATTGGCGATGAGCTGAAAGTTACTTTTTACCGGGCAGGCAAGGAAGAAACGATGACGTTAAAATTAACAGATAAGCCGGAAGGCTAAGGTATGATTATAGGCTTAACTATAAAAAGGCGTTCACCGGCTTAGTTCCGGGAACGCCTTTTTCGATCTTCTGCTGCGCCTTAGATTAAGATGTCGTTCCCGTTACACGGGTTCCGCTCTTAGTGATCTTGTATGTCACCACATCGCCGCTCCAGAAGTGGAACTTCAGCGTGACTTCACCATCTTTTACACTATTAAAAAATTCAGGCAGCAGCTTGATGCCATTGGCATCATAGGCAGGGGCAAAGGTATTGCCAAATTCCTTATAAGGTGTCCAATCCTGTGGACCGGCATTGCCACCATTCGCATAAACGGCTTCCATCGTGGCAAGTTGGCTGCCGCGGAAGTCCGTTGGAATGGTAAAGGCTTGTGTAGTACCCTCGGTAGCGCTTAATTTTGGTGTATCATACACGACTACTTTGAAATTCCAGTCTGCTCCCTTATTAAATTTGGCGTTAATTACTGCATTCTCGCCATATTTACCGGAAGTAGTCAGGCTGGTAAGCAGGCTGGCCTTGAAGGTTAATGTGTCTCCGTTCAGCGTGTAGTCGGTGCCTTGCTTTAGTTGCTTGCTGCCCACACTGAGTGTTTTCAGCTGATTGCCGTTCAGGTTTAAGGTGACCTTGGTGTCCTGAGCTGAGGTGCCTTTCTTCAAGTGAATGAGGTCACGGTCTGCATTGGAGGAACGCCATTTTAGGCTGGCTCGGATGACGTTAAAGAGCTCAGGGTCAGACCATTTGTACGTTGTGCGGTTAAAATGCTGGCCGTTATCCCAGAGTATGCCTGTTATTTTCTTCTCCTTCATGTAGTAGGTCAGGAACTCGAAGAATTTCAGCTTTTCGCCTTGTTCAATAACGCCTGTATTTTTATCGAAGCCGAGCAGGCCATATTCACCGACAATAACCGGAATACCTTTGGCTACAAAGGTGTTATAGACGTTATCAAAGGTTTGGATGATATCGTTTTTAGTATCTTTATCAAAAGTAGTATGGCCCGCAATATTTACACTGAAAGGCCAATAACCATAATAGTGGACGGTGGCAATCAGATTGGGATCATTCAGCTTGGTTATCGTGTTGTACAGCTCATTGATTTTGGCCTGAGCAGGTGAGGTGTCCAAGCCAGGCAGAACAAGGGGACGAGTGGCATTCTTACCGCCAGAGGCGCGGACGATTTTGTGGAAGGATACATTCAGTTCTTGGAGCATCTGATTCATTTTCGCTTCATCCGTAGTCCCTCCTTCGGAGAAACGGGGTTCGTTAATACTTTCGAACATCAGCTTGTTAGGTTGATCTTTAAAGCGTTGGGCAATTTGTGTCCATAATGCGTTATAGCGAGCCAGCACCTCATCATGTTTGGGCTCCATACTGCTTACCCACGTCCATGAATCATGATGGACATTGATCATGACGTACAGATTAGCATCCAGTGCCCAGCGAACAACCTCTTCCACACGGTTCATGTAGGCAGAATCAACAGTATAGTTCGGTGCTGCTCCAATGTGCTTATCCCAGGTGACGGGGATGCGTATGCTTTTGTACCCTTGGGCGGCAATTTGCTGGATCAACGCCTGGGTAATGCGCGGATTGCCCCAGGCTGTTTCATCCGCCCCGACAGCATCCAGCGAATTTCCTAAATTCCATCCGGGCTGCATGGCTTCTACATACGATTGCATGCTGCTCACAGCCGCAGTTTGTGGTGCTTGTCCGTCAGATTCGGCAGCAGCGGCAACGGATGCGAACGTAGATAACAATAGGGTGATGGCAAGCGTCAACGACAGCAATGAAACGGGTCTTCGTTTTAACATAATAGGCCCCTTTACAAAGTTATTTTTGAAAGCGCTTTCCCATAAAACACTACCATACTATTTGAAAATGGAATACCTGTATAATTCATGTAAAAATCATGTGTTAATTAGATATTTTAATTTTGTAAGCGTTATTATTGAAAAAATACAGAAATGAGTGTAGAATTTATGGCCCTACGTGGATTGTAGTATCGGATTTGTAAATACAAAAGAAAGAAGGAGATGAATATGAATAAGTGGGACACGGAAGAGGCCATTCGACGTTGGAATATGCATGCAGAAAACTTTACTGCCAAGTACACTGAGGAAGGAGATCGATCTCGCGAAGTACTGCTGAATCCGGCATTGCAAGCCTGTATGGGACCTCTCGGGGGCAAAAAAGTGCTGGATGCCGGCTGTGGCGAAGGCTATCTAAGCCGTAAAATGGCCAGGGCGGGTGCGTTGGTAGAGGCTGTCGATTACTCGACAGAGATGCTGAGGCTAGCCAAAGAGCGAACTCCATCAGCGTTGGGAATTACATATCACCATGGCAATCTGGAAAAGCTGGAGATGTTCGGAGACCAGAGCTTTGATCTGATCGTGTCCAATATGGTCATACAGGACTTGGCCCATTATGAGCAGGCGGTTGCCGAAATGCAGCGGTTATTAGTTCCAGGAGGCCGCTTTATTTTTTCTATTCTGCATCCGTGCTTTCTGACGCCTCAGAGTGGATGGGTGAAGGATGAGACAGGGAAAAAGCTGTATTGGAAAGTGGATCAATATTTCAATGAAGGCCCATTGGAGCAAGCGATTCCTTATGATCAGGAGGAAAAGCTTTTGTATTTTCACCGTACGCTGGACAGCTATGTACAGACCATTGTTGAGGCGGGCTTGTCGTTGGATGGGATGATCGAACCGAAGCCGTCTGCTGATATGCTAGAGAAATATCCCCATTTCCGTGAAGACCTGAACGTTAGTAATTTTCTCATTTTTAAGACCAAACGTCAGGGATAGTGGGCAAGCCCTTTCCTTTCCGCGTCAAGTGTGGTAGAACAAAAGAGGGCAGTTTTGACACACTTACAACAGGAAGAGCTTCAAACGGAAAGGGATGCAACTGGAATGTACGTGGTATGTAAAGAGCATGTGGAACTGGCAATTGATATGTTCGTCGATGAATACGAGGATGCACCGGATGTCGTCGATCTCAAGGAAACGAAATTTTCGGATTGGGACCCTCCAGTGAAGTGCAAGGAATGTGAGAAAAAAGCCGAGTTTTTGGTCGTTTAAAAAAAACAAGCACGGGCGTTTCGGGCAGAAACGTCCTTTTTGTATATCAGGATTTATTACATACATAGAGCTATATTTATTCCCACCACGTACTGAGACAGGAGTGAACGATGGATGGACCCTTTACTGCATTCACTATTTCGTCCGCTTCAGGTCAATGGAAGTGATCCCTCCACATATTATATCGAACAAAAGCCGTCTGCTGCGCTGAGAGCTTATGTAGCTTGCTATTGGGAGTCCGGTCCGACTGCTAGAGCAGTTTTTGAAGGGGACGTGACAGCATCGGGTAAATACGCAGCTTCATTGAGTTGGATGGAGGAAGAAGAGGCAGTGGATCGGGTATTACCTGACGGCTGTACGGATATTCTATTAGAATACGATCCGGTGAATAAGCGTCAGGAACTCTCGTACTGCGGGACGTTTACGAATCCGTTCGTGTCTACCAGACAAGCAGGGTCCGAGACACGTATTTTTGCGGTGCGGTTTTTTCCGGGTGGTGCGCATTATTTTCACGGGATGCCGACTCACTTGTTTACAGGCGGTAATTATCGCTTGGAAGATCTCTGGCCCGAAAGCATCACCATCATAGGTGAGCGCATTATGGAAGCACAGAATTTCAATGAACGGGTGCGCATCATGGATGAGTATCTTAGCCAGCTTCTGCTGCGCCAACGCACGAACGATTGTGATCTGATGAAAAACCTGCTGCATCGCATCTTCGTAAGCGGCGGGAGTGTAGGGGTTAAGGAGCTGGCGGAGTGTGAGGCGATCAGTGAAAGGCAGATCAATCGTAAGTTTGGACAATGGATCGGAATCAGCCCCAAAAAGTTCAGTGAAGTCGTCCGCTTCCAGAGCGTTCTGCACAGTATCCAAAGCGGCGGGGGGCTGGATTGGACGGAGATGGCATTGAAGCATAGCTTTTTCGATCAGGCGCATCTGATCCGCGATTTTCGCAGGTTTTATGGAGACTCCCCGCTTACCGCAGCTAAGGATTTACGGAGGTTGTCCGATTTTTACAATACACGCCCAGAGGCTTCGGCTATACTCAAAATATGAACAAGAATGGCAAAGGAGAGATGTGAATATGAGTGGAACGCTGCAAGTTCGAGATCATTTGCTGAATGAGCTGGAGACGGGAGTACGGACGGGGGAAGCCTTGATCCGTAAAATACGCCCAGAGGATTGGAACTTTCGTCCGCAAGAAAATTTCCGCTCATTGCTGGAGTTAGTGCATCACTTTGTGCTTATTCCAGCTTCGGATCTTGCGATTATGCAGGAGAAGTCCGAGGGTGAAGTAGGAGAGATTGAAACCAGCCTGTCCGGGGTGGAAGATCCCGAGCGCTTAGCTGCGACTTTCAGGCAGAATTTTGAGGCATATAAGGCTTACATTCTTTCGCTTAGCGAAGACGATTATCTGAATCGTTCGACGAAGGCCTTTTATATGGAGCATGGGCATTTGCAGGTTCAATGGCAGATTGAGACTGTGACCCATGTGTTCCATCACCGTTCGCAGATCTACAATTATCTGAAGCAACTGGGACATGAAGTGAGCTTTTTTATGTTGTATGCTTAAGTTTTTTATATAAAAGGTATGGAGGGCACCTGTGGGGTGCTCTTTTTGGTTTTATTTAAGACTTTTCAGGGTGGAATGGCTTAGTCGAACGCGCGTGAAATTTCTTTACTAACACGTCTAAGAATCCCGATTTGTTCTTTATTTAATCTGCTGGTGAGCGCAACAAACTCATCTATCGCTTCTTGCCGAATCACTTCGTCTGTAGTCATATGTTCTTCGGAAAACATCAATTCACTGATCGACACGTTTAAGGCAGTTAACACTTTCTCCAAGGTATCAATCGAAAAGTTTCTTTCGCCTCTTTCTAATGCACCAATATATCTATAGTCCAAGCTTGCGATGTCAGCCAGTTTTTGCTGTGTAAGTCCCTTTGCATTTCGAATAGCCCGGATTCTTATACCCATTTGCTTGCGTAATTCTGTCATATAACCACCTCATAACAAGCTTATGGAAGATGAAGTGTAAAAGTCAGGTAGAGAGAATTGTTCAATTCTTTTTTTGTTGTAACTCAACTAAACCAACAATATTTTTAGTTATAGTAGTAAGAATTTCGAGTTCTGTTGTTTCTCTTGAATTTATGAGCAACATAAGCTCATTTATGATTTGTTTTCGATCCGTATTTTCATCGAATTGAAAAAGTTCAAAGGGTGGAACCTTTAACGCTAGAATTATTTTTTCCAACGTCTCCAAAGAAATATTTCGATCTCCACGTTCTACTCCGCCAATATAACTGTAATGGAGTCCTGCTGCTTCTGCCAATTGTTCCTGTGTCCAGCCTTTAGCTTTTCTTAGTTCTCGTATTCGGTTTCCGACGCTTTCTGGTAAACTCATGTAATCACCTCCACTTAAGGTTAGAAGAGGAGAGAATATCGTTACAGACCATCTTATGCAAAATAAACACACATAAAACTGTACTTTTAAGTACTTTTTATATTGATCTTCTTTTTTGCTTTCTATACAATTGGTTGTAAATGGCAATATAAGGAGGACTAGTTTTGAGAACTTCTATTCTGAAATCACTTAAACCGGACATCATTGTTGAAATGTTAGAGATGGCTGTGGCTTTTGAAAATTGGAAAAAGGTGATGGAGACGGCGGATATTTTGTACCAATGTGTACAGCGTATCTATGAAGAACGGCAGTATCATAAAGCAATGAAATTATCCATCCCGCATGTCAATTTAGAACGTCCATTGGTATATTATTTTGGGCTCAGTCACCTGATGTGTGGAATGGCTCACCAGAACCTGGGTGCATATGAGCAGGCAAGGGAGTGCATCTATAAGTATGCTGAGCTGGGGTGGATGGAGGATTTAAAGGAAGAAGACATTCAGGTTGTTGAGGAGTTCAGGTTTTTAGCCAAAACTAATTTATATGCAGTAGATATTTTGTCTGGAAATATAGAGCTGATCGAGGAATACGTAGCCTTTTTGCAGGATAATCTAGAGGAAATATTACCGGGGCTGAATACCATATTACGGGCAGCGCTTATGTATCATTTGGATGTGGCAGATATTTTACATACGTTTGCAGAGCAGATTCATGAATTCGAAAGTTATGAAGACGCAGAGAACGTATCCTACTATTATAGCTACTGCTATCATTTGGCTTTGTACTATCGGAAGTGTGGCAGATTACAGGATGCAGTGGGACTTACTGTGAAGGCGATGCAACTAGCCGATCAGTCGGGTAACGATCGTAATTTCAAGAAATGTACAGCATTGTTCGAATCATTACGGGAGTCAGCGACAGCGGAACAAATCAGCGGATATCAGCAGATGCTAATGCAGTGTCTTGATGAATACGAAGCGGACAGGCAATTCATTGTGAAGAGCGTAATGGATAATCCGCTATGACCTGAACAGGGAATAGGCTCGTAGTGGAGAGGAAATAGATAGGTAAGAGGCGCATCAGGTGCTAAAATAACTATGTTACAGGATGTTTTTAAGTTAGGGATCGTAAATAAGATTTTACATTATCATTCGACATAGATAGGGGTATGGAATTTGTTTATTCAGCTTATAGGTGTGGGGAAGTTAAAAGAGAAATATTTGGTCATGGGCATTCAGGAATACGCTAAACGGCTGGGCCCATACATCAAATTTCAAATGATCGAAGTAGCCGATGAAAAGGCTCCAGATACACTGAGCGAGGCGGAAGTCCGACAGGTTAAGGAGCGGGAAGGAGAGCGCATCCTTGCTCATGTGAAAAGTGAAGCACATGTGATTGTACTCGCTATCGACGGCAAACTGTGGAGCTCGGAAGAACTCGCAGAGGAATTGGACAAGCTCGGCACCTACGGTACAAGCCATGTTGTCTTCGTTATTGGCGGCAGTCATGGTCTCTCTGACGAAGTCCTACGCCGCGCCCAGCAAAAGCTGAGCTTCGGAAGAATGACTTTGCCTCATCAGCTGATGCGACTGGTACTGGTGGAACAGATTTATCGGGCGGTGAAGATTAATCGGGGTGAACCGTATCATAAGTAGAGCGAAATTTACTAAGGGAGACCTCTTGAATTTTAATGAGCAGTAAATAGTAGGTTTTCAAATAGTGAATGATAAGTAATAACGAAGTAAATATATAATTAATTTAGGGGCATCCGGTAGGGTGCTTTTATTATTAATTAACTCTGTTTTTCCCGATTTAATAGGCTATTTTTACTAAAAATATGTCAGAATAAGAAATATTTCATATACATTTCTAATGGTTGTTCTGTAAAATAGGAATATGATGGTAAATAAGGAAAAGGTCGATGATATCTTGTCGCGAAGCGCTGACTATACAATACAAGGCTTTATTTATCAATTTAATAAAACTCTACTAGAAATTTTAAATGATGAAGAAGATGCAATAATTTCAATTGAAGGCATTATTGAGGATATAGAAATCGCAACTGCCCTAACAACAAGGGCGATACAGTGTAAATATCATGAGGAACAGGAAAATTTCACTCTAAGTAATGTGTAAGACCTATTCTTCAGATGATGGAACATTATTTTGATAATGTAGACAAGGATATAGAGTATAAACTCTATGCTCATTTCCCAAATGAAAGAGAGGGTAGTAATTATCTTACGGGTCACAGTTCAAGTTAAGGATGCGGGACTTTCTCCGTATAATTGCCTTTGAATAGTAGTGGTGTGAATTTGGATTGGGCTTGGATCTGATGCGGTACCCCATTAAACAAGAACGTACTGTAAATTCGAGTCCCTTTGCCCTTGTTGCCTGCTAAATATGGACAGCCTCCAATTTCAACTTCGCAAGTTCAGGAATTCTCGCGCCTGTAGTTCATGACGAATGAGCAAGCAACGCTGCTGTATGAGAAGTTGTACCGGGCTTATCGCATCATTCACAACCATGCTTTCGAACATGCAGAATGTAAACTTGACTTCATCGCTCAAATCGATGAGAATCGTTAACCTTTTAATCGATTTCCAAGTTAAATAGGTTTACTATCATCCGTCATATTCTCGGTAACAATATTATAGGTTTTTACGGACCATGAACTTCTTTACTATTTAATGTGGATGTGATTGAGTGAAGATTCTGATTAATAATTCCGCCACCAGTGCGTGGCGTTCATCGGCTGCAACCGGTCGTTGTCGTCGATGAGGCACATCTCCTGGATCAAGAGATGCTGGAGGAAGTACGTTTCCTGCTTAACTTCAAGATGGATGCGCAATGATATCTTCAAAGGAAATATAACGTACTTCTTCCTTCCAAGCATTTAATACGATCAATAACGCCCGTCCTTTAATGCGATCGCTTGTGCTCGTAAATACACATTTATTTGTTTGCTCCCAAGAAGACTGAAATGCTAAGCAAAAGTTTGGAAGTTAATCAATAATTTCTAGATTTTTGGCAGCCAACCCCAATAGTTTATTCTCTGATAACAAGTAGCTTATTTCATTCTGTGATACTTCTCGTTCGACCTTTTTACTTCTTGAGAACCAAATAATAAATCCAATTTCAATTTGTTTAACAACTACATCAGCATTAAATGAGGCAAACTCAAAATAAGGTACACCAACAGTCAATTCGCCAAACTAAAAATGGACAGAGCCATTTCCCAAAAGATATTTGGGGGCATTTATGCATATAACAAGGGTGTGCCTTTAGAGAAAAGTGATGAATCTATAGAAACTTCACGGGGCGGCTCGCATGGTGTGGGGAAAATTGCATCGAATGCCGCTTTCGATCTTCATTTAATGCATTTTGCGAATTGTGACAAGTAAGGGACCTTAAAGCCGCCTGGAAAAGGTGGTTTTTTACTTTAAAATATACATATTGAAAGCCGGAGAGGTTTTTTCGTTAAGAAATCTATGCTCGCCTGTTTTATAGCCCGGCTTGGTTGTCTAGCTGCTATATGTCCATAGGATCATTTACTTTTTACGAAACCAAAATAGGAGATATGCACTACTAATTTGTTTGATTTTTCAACAAAATCCATATTTAAAGATAGATTTTAGAGGTATTTTCAAAAACAATTCATTATAATGAAATAATAAGATACTTTATAGGGATACCCATTTAAATACATTTGATTTGAAAATCATAAAGGGAGTAAATTTTATGAGTTTAGGAGCATTGACTGATTTATTAGAATCTATATCTCCAGAAGCAGCAAGAGAATTCGGACTAATGAACCAATTGTTCTTTCAAGATAAGGGCAGTGCTGCGGTTAAAGCAAGAACCTTCTTAGAGTTAGTTATTAACAAGGTGCTGGAATTTGAGAAGGACAATATTAATATGCCATCCATAGTATATGCAAAACTTGTAGATAAGATTAGTTATCTCGTGGCAGAAGGATTTGTAGGACAAGATATTCAGCTGGCAATGAACTCCGTCAGAAAGATTGGCAATAAGGCAGCACATGATGGTTCAGATATTACCTACCCTGATGTGTTTTCCGCACACAAAAATGCTCACAGTGTTGGTGTATGGTTCTTAGAGCTATATTCAAAACAGCACTTTGAAGCTCCTGAATATGAAGAACCTAAGCCTCAATCTGATTTGAATGCCTCGGAAATAGAATCGATGGTTAAATCGTATCTGAAAGAGAATGGGCTAATACGAGACCAGAAAACCGAAGCTACCGATAAAGAAATAAACCAAGAAGAGATTTCTATTCTAAATAAAGATCTCCCTAAGGGAGAGAGCTATTTAATCCGGGAGTTAAAGCGCCTTCAGGAGTCTTCGAAAGAAGCTGTAGAATCAGCAGGATCTTTCTCTTATTACAAAGACTATCTTCATGTAAAGCGCGGACCACAAGCACAAGTAGAGAAAATGCTAGAGCGAAAACTTGATCAGCAGGGTTCCAATTTATTATTTATTTGCGGAAGTGTAGGCGATGGCAAATCCCATCTGCTTGCTTACTTGCGCTCGCATCGTCCTGAGCTGATTAAAGAGTATACGATTATCAACGATGCAACCGAAAGTTATTCTCCAGAAATGAATGCGATGGAGACCTTGGTGAAGGCTCTTGAAGGATTTAAAGATCAGAATTTGAGCACATCCATTCAAAAAGTGATACTAGCCATTAATATGGGTGTTCTTCATAATTTTGTATATGATCCAAATAATGCTGAGTTTAAAGGACTAGCTTCTTTTATAGAAAACAGTGGATTATTCACACCAGAGTTGACACCTTACTTTACCTCTGAACATTTCGACTTGGTGAGCTTTGGAGACTACCATCCTTATGAGCTGACTGCAGAAGGTCCAACTTCTGATTTTTACAGTGAATTAATGAATAAGATCTTTATGAAGTCTGAGAAGAATCCTTTCTATCTGGCACACCAGGAGGATCTAGAATCGGGTATTTATACCATCACTCACTATAATTATGAGCTTTTACAGAATGAACAAATACAGAAATCGATATTAGAGCTGGTTATTGAGATCATCATTAAGTATAAATTAGTCATTTCGGCACGTACTTACCTGAATTTTATAGTCGATATTATTATGCCGGATCATCCGGTGAGCATCGTGAAAATGGACGAATATGATGTACTGGACAATATGACACCTAACTTATTATTCAATCGGGAAGATCGTTCGGTTCTATTGAAATGGTTCCATAAGATTAGTCCTCTTAATCGGATCCGTTCTAAGGAGATTGACGAGTTAATTGTGGCACTTCATTCCCTACATAATAAGCAGGAAGTGATTAAAGAATATATTCGTGATGATGTTGCTAATCACTGGTTCCTGAAATTTTGGGAAGGAAATGAACAGGTTGATCACCATGCGTTTAATAAAATCTCTGATGCAATTATCCTGACTGCCCATTTACAAAATAAGGACTTCTATGACACGACTAGAGATCAGGATTATAAGTTATATACTCATAGACTTTACGGGTTTAATGCAAAAGATATGGATTCGATTCGTGAAATTTACAATGAAACTAAAAGTGTAATCTATCAATGGAAAGGAACACCTAAGGAAGAATATATCTATATTAGTCCTGTTCATGAGAAGTACAGATTGGCACAGCGAATGAAGTTAAGCCCAAATATTAAACACATAAAAATGCAGAGCGGCGAAAAACTGGAGATCTTTAAGGATCGGATCAATATCGCTTTTGAAATTGGCGGCTCTGTTCATCATTTAGAGATTGACTACACTCTTTTTCATCTGTTCAGAAGAGTGTTGGATGGTTACCGGCCTAATAGACAAGATGAAGAGGAAATGGTTCACTTTATTGAATTTATTGAAAAATTAATGCGTAGCGGAGAAAAGAAAGATCAGCTTCTAATTCACTATATTACTGACAATAAAATTTTCTACTTGAGTAAAGACGAATTTTCTGGATATTCATTTACCGGAGGGAACATGTAATGCCGATCTTAAAAACGGAAGAGATAACTCATAACCTGACCAAAAAGAAATCACCCTTACACAATGAAGGTGAGATAAAAAAAGTACTTCCCTTTGCTACAACTAAGAAATATGTGAAGGGTAGTTTTCAGCCGCTTCTGGGAGATTATGTTCGTAATATTACGAAGATCAAAACAAAAAAACAAAAAACGAGTTCACTGGATGCTTTTGGAGTAGATCCCTTTATTCAAAAAATTATAGAAAGTATTAATCCGGAGGATCACCTTCAGCACGAACTTGAAAACTTTCTGCAATATTATTTATATGGGGAAAAGGATGATATTAAATTAATACATCCTTATATATATAATTACCTGCAGGGGTCTGATTCTGATAATTTATTTCGTAAAGTAGCAAAATGTGCTTCTGATGTATTAGTTAATAATGATCAGCGGATCGCGAATATATTTAAAGATACAGATACAGAAGATGTATTATCTGAGCTAATCATTGGGGCTCTAAATCGTTCAACGGATGAAAGTTCTTCAGAAATTGTTTATCAATGTAAGTTGGAATTTTTGAATAAGTTATACTGTGAAGATCTTATTTACATAAGCCCTCATCACGAATACTTTATCAAATCATTACCGACTTTGACTCACTTTTATCTCTTTACCTATATCTGTCAATTAATGCTGAAGTTTGAGCAGTTCGATAAAGGTAATTACACCGCGTCCACGCCTCTTTACTATGCGCTTGATTGGGAAGGGGTTATTTCTAAACGAAGAAAGGCAGCTAGTGATGTGGATGGATTCAAAAGAATTAAACAGAGATCTCCGTTTTTGTTTCCTCATATTCATACCATGTCGCAGTTAAGTACGTTCCATGGAAATACAAACGATAGTTTTTTTACTTATTCTGAACTCATAGAATATTTCAGTGGCTCTGAAAAAGAGCAGGAGTATCTGGGTGATGTGAACAATTGGATCGAGCAATATAGAGGGATTTTTGGTGAGAGAGTTACTCCTAAAGAGCAGGCAGGAGATCTTAAAACGGCATTTCGTTTACTGTTCGAAAGTATTAAAGAAGGTATGAATGAAGGAGCACGCATCGGTTATGGCAACAGTATTGAGCATTTCGGATCGGAGTTTTTAAGAACAAGAGGAAGCAGCGGAACGATTTTAATGCTAAATCATGAAATGCTGCTCTTGCTGACTGCCGTCTCTGTTAAGGATAAGCGTATACCTATTAATCAACTGTTTAGTGAATATGAGAAAAGAGGCGTAGCCTTAGATCGGCATTCCAAGAAGGTTGTTCTGGAAACGTTAGATAATTTGAACTTCATTGATAAAAAAAGTGATAGCGGGGATGCGCAATATGTCAAACCAATTCTATAACTATGTATCTAATCTATTAATTAGTTTTTTTAGTGATATAAACATCCAACCCGGGCAGCGATATTTTCTTCAATTAGAAAATGAAGAGGAAGTCCTTACGTTAGCTGAGTCACTCCGTGACCAATCGATCAGTACGCCGTTTGTATATCAACATAATCAAGGTTCAGCTTATCATTCTTTTAGTATAGATATAAATAATGTGAATTTAGTGATTGCTTATACATCTGATGAAGTTAGTCCGGACTTTTTGGTAACGCTGCGAAACCAGGTCGGAGAGCAGAAGGGAATCTGGAAAGATACTGCATTACTAAGTATTGTATTTAAACAGTTAGATTCCATTCAAGGGGGAAGTACAGATTTACAAAAAGAAGGTATGCCCTTACACCCCAAAACATTTGAGGCAGGATTGCAGGAGCAGATCGACAGCAGTGTATTAGATAAGGTAGAACAGACCATCCTTTCAGAGAGAATGGAGCAGATTTTGTCTGAATCCAGCTTTCAGCAAATTACTTTTTTTGATTTCGAAGAAATATTTACGGCTCTCTCCAAAGGGAAAATAGACCCTGGCGAATACAAGGATTTCGGGTTATTCGAAGACCCAGATCTGGGCACATACAGTAAAAAAGAAATGAAAGAAAGAATATCTAGGAACCGTGAACTGTTTGAGTTTGTCCGTCATATTCATGATTTAGGTTTGGAAAGTGAGGTACTAGAGAAGAAGCTCTCGACCAGCGCTGCTCCAAAACTGAGAAATGTAGAGGAATGGACCAATACTCCTTATACGGATGTAAAGAAAGCATATGAAGAAGCTCAGAAGTCAGGAAAACAAACCGTTGAGCTTAAGCAGATTGATCTAAAAGATCAGCTTTATATGTGGAATAAGCCTAATAAGCAGACAGCTGCTGGAGAAAGAAAACGGCATGTGGTTATCTTCAATCCGGATAAAAAAGCAGAAATTAATTTATCTTTGTCCTTTTTAGTGGAAGGAGAAAGCAGAAGCCTGCAGGCCAACCAGTTCAAAGTAAGTACAACAGAAGCGGAAGTCAATTCTCAAGTAGCTAGAACGAACGTTAGCCTCCAATGCAGTTTATCGAACCCGAATCAGCCTGAATTTTTAAGGATCACTTATAAACATAACGGAAAAGCGAATTTAGGTTGTGAATTACAGATAGTTGTCCTTCCTCTTTCAGTTCAACAGTGCTCGTTTCTGGAGATTGATTATTTTGTCGATACGAAGAACCGGGCGATCAATATTCAGACGGACCAGGAAACCTATCTGCTTGGAACAGAAGGTTATCCGAAAAGGGAAGTAGAGATCAATGCAGTAGGTGAGCGAATTCATATTAATAATGATGATTTACTAGAGGTTTCATTAAATAGTGACCTGTTTAATGAGCAGAACCAATTACCGCTGCAGCTTCATTTTGTTTCTCAGGAAGTTACTGTCCCTGTTCAATTTATAATCGAGGACAAGAGCAATGTCCCTATTACTGCATTCCGTCTTTGGAAACGTAAAAGAGAGGAAAAATTAATCTTTCATAGAGAGGGTAGCAAGTTAAGGGTCGGAAGCTCTGTATTTTATGGAAGTAATGAATTTATAAAATATCTTGGATGGGAAGAGCAGTGGAAGGAAAAAGGATTAAAGAGTGCGGTTTTAGAATCCGACCAGCTGCATCCAGTAAATCTGGATCTTAATCCAAAATTATTAGATGCCTATAATCGCTTGATCAATTCGTATGTGACACATAAAACGACTCCAAGCTTAAGCTATATGAACGATGAAATCGATGAACGTGCAAGAGAATACATCAATGAATATATCAAGGAGATTAACTCTTTTGAAGAGGGGAGACCGGCAGGCAGAAGAGGAAGAGATCTCTTTAAATTAGGTGTTATTCACCATAATGAAGATGTATTGTTTACCCCATATCACCCATTAAATATTGCTTATCAGCTGCAGTTAGGGCAAGATGTTCAGGATGAACAAGTAGATGATCGTATTCTTGAGAGACTTCGGCCTGAAAGTTTGTTGCCATTTATATATGAGAATAAAAGAGAAGAATGTCTTTATAAATCCGATACTATTACTGACGCTTATGAGTGGGTCATCTATAAAAACATTAATAAAGTCAGTGTAACAGACGCCAATAAATATTTATCAACCATTGTCATGCATAAGCTCAAACAGTTTGAAGAGCATTTCTCTTATCTGTTCAGCGATCAGATTAAAGCTCCATACAAGATTAATCTGATTAACATTGAGAACGACCATGAAGTTGTAAAAGGAATGCTGCAGTGGTTTATGGAGACCATCAAGAAAAAGGGAGTAGACCATCTTCGTCGACTTCACATTAACCTTTACCGGGAGTATAGTTTGGAAACAGAGTTTGATCAGTTATCCGTTTTAAATACGGCAGAAGAAATATTCGCGTACTTCGGTATTACATGGAAGCAGGAAGAACTCGATTCAAGCCATATTCTTAGATTGATCCGGAATTCCATTTCGTACTACAAGAAATATATAGAACCTGCGAAAAATTTAGATTACGCACATATAACATTTTATAGAATGAATATGAAAGAAAGTTATGCTGTTCAACCTATGAATGAGATGCCTGCCGGAATCGCGCTCAATGGTATATACTCCTACCTGCCATCATTCAAATATGAAGAGAACTATCGTTCAGGTTTTGGTACGAAATATTATGTGAATAATCAGGATTCTAACTCATTAATTGATCTTAGTATGGGGTTGAATGAACTTGCGGCTAATCTGAAAAATGAAGGAAACGATTCTTTCCATAAAGGAGAGGCCATTACTTCAAGAACTACAACGGCAGATGAACAATTCTTACAAAAGATATTTGATGCGTCTCATTGGGTTACCTTTGTGGATTCGCATTTAGATCTTAACTATTTCAATCAGTTAGATGAGAATTTATTTGTTATTCACTATAGTGATCAGTACTCTTCTTCCAATGGATATGATGCAATTACAGTGACCAATAAATCTAATCATTATCTTTCCGTCATTAGTGAGTATCTCGGGTCTCATCAACTAAGTGTTGGAGAAGACAAAGCGATCGATATTATAAAAGCCTTTAACACATTTAATGGTGAATGGCTTCTAAGAATTATAGGAAGTAAAGGGCATTATTCCCGTGAGAAATTCAGTATTATATCCGCTATCAAATTTGCTCTTGCCTATTTCGATCATTCGGATATTTGCTGGGTTCCAATTTCGTTAGAAGAAATTCTAAGGGTCGCAGGCAGTTCAAACCTGAGTAAATCAGACGGAACATTTACGGCCAAGAACTTAGGGGTAAAAGGCGTTCATAGTGATGATATGTTATTGATGGGTATTGAAGAGAGAGAGCAGAAGCTGCTTATTCATTTCTTTCCTGTAGAAGTCAAAATAGGCATAAACAGTAATGGTGTTATGGATAAAGCCGCTGTTCAGGTTCTGAAAACGAAGAAGATCTTCCAAGATGCACTCAGCAATCCGGAGAAACCGTTTACTTCAAAATTCTATCGGTACTTCTTTGCTCAATTATTTATTGTAAATGCAGCAAAACTTCACTCCAGTGATTTCTGGCCTGAAAAGAACTTTGATATGCCTGATCATATTATTGAGAAGCTAATTCATGATCAAATTGAAATAAGCTTCGATATTGATCGTATAATTGGGGCAGGTGCTGTAATTTCGTTTCAAAAAGATGCTTATCATCGTTCTACCGAATTTACAGATCAGGTGACCTATCTTAATTTAACGGAGTCTGATGGGTTGTATGGTTTGGTCAAATCGATGCAGGAAATGTATGAATGGATGCAGCATAAAGACAACGATTTGATTAAAGATAGTTTACTATCACATCGTTATAATATGAAATCTGATGTTCCTAGCGTTCATTATGCTTCTATTCCATCTGCACCTAGCTATGCCAGCATTTCTAATGGGACTATGCAGGAAACTGCAGCTGCTGGGGAAAGTTCAAAGTTGAGTTCAGATTTGATCAGTAGTGAGGCAGAAGGTCTCGTAGCAGATAAGAAAAAACCGCTTAAGGAAGAGAAAGTGCAAGAAGAGCCAGTAGAAATAAAGGAGTCTCCTGAACCTGTAGAAATTGAGAAGGAAACGGTTAAACAGAATGACACTCCAACTCATATTGAAAAGGATCAAGAAAATAGTGATACTGCAAATGAGAAAGAACGGAATATAAGGGTTCTTCTTGGTACTGCGGAGAATAGCACAAGAAAAATATACTGGGAGTATGATCATTCTGGTCTGGCTAACAGACATTTGCTCATCTCAGGTAAATCCGGGCAGGGTAAAACCTATTTTATGCAGTGCCTGCTGCTGGAGTTATCTAAACAAGGTATCTCGAGTATTGTTATTGATTATACAGAAGGCTTCTTACCAAATCAGCTTGAACCCGAGTTTGTAGGATTCCTGGGCTCCAAGCTTAATCAAAGAGTTGTATACAATCAAAAAGTACCTATTAATCCGTTTAAAAGAAACATAAGAGATATAGGCGGGATTACACTCCCTGAATCGGATACCGATATTGCTGAGAGAATTAAGAGTGTGTTTGCTTCCGTTTATAAATCACTTGGAATCCAGCAGTTAAATGCTATTTATGAAGCGGTATTGAAAGGGCTTGAACGCTCTCAGGACGGGATGGATCTTAATGTGATGAGGGAGATGCTGGAGGAGGATACTGGAAGTGCCTCAAAAACAGCATTGTCACAAATCAGGCCTTTCATCGACCGGCAAGTATTTATAAATGACCAGAACTTTTCCTGGAGTGATATGATTGACAACAATGGTTCGGTCAATATCATTCAATTAACCGGTTATCCAAATGATGTACAGCGTATTATTACCGAATTTATTTTATGGGATTTATGGAATTACCTCTTGAGAAACGGAAGTAAAATTAAGCCTGTACCGTTAATTTTGGATGAAGCACAAAATCTGGACCACCGGGAGCAATCTCCGTCTGCTAAAATCTTGACTGAAGGTCGTAAATTTGGCTGGTCAGGCTGGTTTGCAACCCAGTTTTTAAAATCCCAGTTAGATGCTGATGAATTAGCGAGAATGCAAAACTCAGCACAAAAGATATACTTTGCTCAAACGGATCAAGAGGTATCCTTTGTAGCAAGTTCATTAGCTACTGAACCAAGTAAACGTAAGCAGTGGGAAGAAAGATTAAATAACCTCCGTAAAGGTCAATGTATTGTACAGGGACCTCAATTGATGGATCGTGGTGAACTGACCCCTCCGACGGAAACGGTTGTGAATATTACTCCATTGCAGAATAGGCTTTAATATAAAAGGGCAAATCCAAATTTGGATTGCCCTTTTTCTTAATTCATTGTTAATATTGCAAGTCTTAAGTCGTCAAGCGAGTTTTTTTCCTGTTGTATTTGTTCCAATATTCGAAGTCCTTTTTCAATCTGGTTTAAGATTACATTATTGATTTCTTCGGAACTTAATACTCTTCTAGCTTGGTTAATGAAAATGTGTGAGTACATGTTATATTCATCCACATTGAAGAAATCAGGAATTTCCCATCTGTTTCCGTCACTTTGTTTGATGATATCAATATTTCGCTGTGAGGAGAGGCCTTTAGCTAATGCAAGTTTCATTATAAATGGCCGGTCAGCGGAAAGGGCATCGGCAAAGTAATCGAGCAGCATTTTTCCTTCATAACTAAGATGCTTTCTTTTAAAACCTGCCATACTTAGACGACCCCCTTAGCCTGAAAATATCCTGGTATGATCAGAGTATATTTTCTATTCTGATCATAATCTAACGTGAATTGGTTATAGGTACTGTCCTTAATCTGTTTAATATAATCCTCAGTAATTTCTGTATCCGTTGATAAGATGATGACTTGTTCACTTAACTCTTTGTAGTAATGATCAATAAGATATGAGCGGTGATAACTATCCAGTCTTCCCAGCGGCGTATCGATAATCATAGGTAGCGCATAACGGGATGACTTGGTAAGAGCCCAGATCAGAGC
This sequence comes from Paenibacillus sp. FSL M8-0228, assembly GCF_038007385.1. Lineage (NCBI taxonomy): Bacteria > Bacillati > Bacillota > Bacilli > Caryophanales > Paenibacillaceae > Paenibacillus > Paenibacillus sp. FSL M8-0228. Next base: position 5,807,581 of record NZ_JBBOXA010000001.1, on the reverse strand, counting down.
AGATGAAATAATCTGCATTTCTCCAGCAGAACGATCATGGACACTAATTTCTTGGTTTCGGTCATTGTATAACCGGATCGTAAAAGAACTCATATCGAATTCAATCTTCCCGAATTCATCTTGTTTACGAAATAATTGGTTAAGCATGAGTTTGAATTGCTCATGTATAAAGTTGGCTTTTAATTTAGTTAATTTTTCGATATAGTCATCGAGAAATTGGATAATCAAAGCGATGGCTTCAAATTGTTCTTGATACTGGTTGTTGTTATCTTCTTTCTTCTCAGTTTGCGTTAGTTTTTTGCTAAGACGAGCTCTTTCTTCGCTTAATGTATTGATTTTCCGGGTAGCTGATTTTAATCTCAGTTCTACTTCACCAAGCATTTTGGTTAAATTATCAATTTTTTCGTTTTCTTCCTCTATATCTACCGATTCAGGGGCTTTTCTAATCTCCGATTCATATTGTTGAATCAAAGTTCTTTCTTTCTCCATTTGATTGTAAATGTTCGTTAAATGTTGAGAAGTCTTTATGGGTAAGTTCATTAATTTTCGGTGCTGTTCTTTATTTAAGTCATGGAGCAGCTCGATTTCCTCAAGCTCTGAATTAATTTTATTTAGTTTGGACCAAATTTTTTCCCCTGATAGCATAAGATTCTCTTTTTGAGTCGATGTAAGAGGAGGATCTAGTTCAACTTCAAATAAGTTTGATATGAAATTTTGATATGGAACTAATGAAGCTTCTTTAACTAACTTTTGCTGCATATAGCTTTCTTCTTTCTTTAACTCTTTCTGCAACAGAAGGTATTGATCTCTTAACAGAATGTCAAATGCAGAATCCATAAACTCTTTAGTGAAGTTAGTTTCAAAACTTTGGAGTTTGGTTTCACTAGCTGTCAGCTTTTTGACATAAACTTCTCTTGATGATGCATTGAGTTTAATTTTATTCTCGCGTTCTTTCTTTAAAGCCTGGATTTGATCCAGCAGCTTCGTCTTTCGATTCTCTTCTTTGTCTTTTCTAGCTTTAAATTCATCTAATGATTTATTCGTTTCTGCGAGCTCATACTTAACTTTATCCTGATTGGTTTCAGGAGACTTACTCGCATTAGCTTTAAAAATCTTGGTGCTCAGAAAAGAAAGAGCATCCGTCAAATCTGTTTTTAGTGCTTTGTAAGCTTCCAGACCACTTAATTTTTGTATAGCTTCCTTCATCTCATAACTATTTTGTCTTAAAATGATATCTTTAATTTCTTCTCCATCAAATATAAAAAAGGGCGCAACGTGATACGGAATCGTTCGATCAATAAAGCGATTGTAGGTTTCCATATTATTGATGATCTGTGTACGGCCGATTCGCGCTCCTGGTTTACGGATTGTAATTTCTCTTGTCTCATGGACCTGGATCTTACTATGATCAAATATCCACTTTGTTTTTAATTCCCATTCTTCTTTGTTATTAACTTCGACAGTCAGGACTATATAGCACTCTCTTCCGCCTTCGTTAAAAAAGGTGTTATTAATTACATTTGAAAAAATACGTTTATACTCCTCAGGAGACATTCCGCGTTTGCCGAATAAACTATAGTGTATGGCTTTTAAAATCGAAGTCTTGCCTGAACCGTTAAGACCGCCAATTAATATAATGTTCTTGTTATCTTGACGTGAGTTGTCAGGGATATCTAGATCTAATTCTTGATGTCCATAAAATGTTTTGTAGTTATTGAGAACTAGTTTCTTAATAATCATGAAGATTATACCTTTCCCTTCGTATGATAACCGACCAAATCAATATAATCGGTGCGTTTCTCAGCTAATGATATGTTTTCGTGCATGTTCTTTTCTGCGGTTCTGACCAGGAGATTAATTAAGTCCGGAGTAAGATTATATAGATCACAGAGATCGTTTAATAGTTTTTTTTCTTGTTGTTTTAGTGTTTCCATGAAATCACCTTTCGATTTATATAGTAATTAGTAACTAGTTAAAGTAGATAATATTACCTATTTAACTATAGCATATATGTTGAAGTATTAGGATAAGAAGGGGGGATGATTTTATAAAGAATAAAAAAAGACCAGGCAGATTGAAATCTGCCTGGTCTTAATGCTTCCTACTTAATATTTCTGAAAATATCTAAATCTGATTTGCTGATATTTGGATTTAAGGTGATTCGAATGGTTTGTCTGACTTCCTCAAGAGGTAGTCCTGCTGAAGTAAGGACATGGCTTGGTTTGCTTGAACTGCAAGCTGAGCCCGAAGAAAGTGCTACGAATGGAGATAACTTTTTGAGTAGAAGTTCATTGTTCACTCCTATAAATTGCAAACTAATAAGGCCGGGAATCTTATTCTCGGTGTCACTGTTAAACGTTATTTTATTACCCAAATTTTCCGAAAGTAGTGCAATCAGGTATTCTTCTAATTCTTTCAGTTTGGCAATATTCTCGTTTAAATGTTTATGGGCAATTTCAGCTGCTTTTCCCAATCCTACAATATTATGAACGGCAAGCGTCCCACTTCGGTAACCGTTTTCTTGACCGCCCCCGTGTAATAGGGGAGTTAACTTGGTATAAATCTCTTTGGATTGTTTCCGAATTACAGCTACTCCGATTCCTTTGGGACCGCCTATTTTATGGCCAGACATGGATAAGAAACGAATCCCTGGTAAGTCTTTTAGGTAGAATGGAACTTTACCAATGATTTGTGTAGCATCTGTATGGAAGAATAGATTATTCTTCTCAAATCGTTGAGCAAGATCTGGTATAGGATTTAAGGATCCAATTTCATTATTACCCCAAATAATGGATGTAAGAAGTGGTTGGTGCTTCAGTTCTTCGGTAAGTTCGTTCACATTAACCCTTGCAAAAGAATCGACTTCAAGATACTTCACATTCGTTCCACGTTCCTCCAGATATCGGAAAGATTCTAATACAGAAGGGTGCTCCGCTTGAGATGTGATCATGTAATTTGAGTTTTCAGATATTCTTCCGTAATAGTCTTGTACCCCTTTGATGATCATGTTATTACTCTCCGTTGCACCGCTGGTAAATACAATTTCATCATCATCACACCCAAGTAATAGAGCTACTTGTTCGCGCGCAATTTTTACCGCCTTTTTAGCATTCTCAGCTAATAAATAAAATTTGCTTGAAGGGTTTCCGTACTCTTCCTTCAGATATGGAAGCATGGTTTCAAGAACCTCTGGATGTAATTTAGTTGTAGCGCTGTTATCTAAATAGATCATATGTTATCCCGGCCCTTTGTGTTAGATTAGCAAGGCACGAATGAATTTTTCAGCATTTCCTGCGCCTTTGTACTCTGCGGCTAAGTCACGTATACCTCTTTCAAGATGGGCATTGAAGTATCCGGGGAAGTAATCTTCATCGGTCAGCTCTTTATTCGCAGCCTGTGTAATCATTGCCCGAAAAATATAATCGAATTCCCCAGTAACTGTATTTCGGTTAAGAACTAAGCCTTCACTGAAGTCTTTGCTGAGAGGGAGGACATCCCCTTTTTTTATAGATAGAGCTACAGCATAACGAATCAGAATATTAGGTGTTATCCCGGTGGAAGCTTGGAGCTGTAACAGGGTTTCTTTTGTATATTTAGACGTTTTGAGAGTGAAATTCATTTTGGGCTTATCTCCTTACTCATATTAAAATATCTGCCCCGAACGATTTCAGCTGTTTCCTGGAATGAGTTGTATTCTAATGTATAGCATAATGAAGTTATATCTTTAATCGTTTCGAAATGTTCAGTTCCAATTTCTGAGTCTGTAGTGAACATTAATACCTGATCCCCGCATTTCGGAATGAAATGTTCAATCAGAGACTTTTTATGGTCTTGATCGAGTCGTCCGAACAATGTGTCAAAAACAAATGGCAGTTTCCACTCAGATACTTTAAACATAGCCCAGATTACTGTCAACATTAACATTTCCTTTTCTCCAGCTGATAAACGTTCCTTAGTAATCTCATGTCTTTGTTTATTGTACAGTGTAATCTGAAAACTTGATGAATCGATATGAATACGGTCAATATAATCCTTTTTTCGGAATAAGATATTAATCATTTTCGTTGCTTCTTTAGCGACATCGTTCAGTTTCTTTTGCCACTGCCGTTCCCTGAAACGCTGACTTACAGTCAATAACTTCTCAGTCATTGCATAAGAACTTTCGGATTTATAATACTCGCGTATTCTATCATTAAGTTTAATTAATGCGATTTCTTTAAGCTTGATTTGTTCATGTATTTCATTGATTTCATCTTCTTGTTTTTCGGATATCATTTTGATTTGTTCTAATCTTCTATTACTTTCCTCAATCCGCTCAAGAAGTTCTTTGAATTCACTTGAATTATCATTAAGATCAATCGCTTTACGTAATTCCTGAGACTTTTCTAATAAAACAGCATTTTCATCAAACAATTCAACATAATGCTGTGACTTGATTGATTGGACCTTTTTATGCATGGAGTAGACTTCATTCTGTTGTTCAAATGAAGATCTATGGAACACTTCGGTAATTGAAGGTTTAATAAGGTCTAATAGACCACTGTGCAAACTTTCAACTTGTTGATCTGAAAGATTCAAATTCGACGATGGTGTAAGGCTGCTTAGTAATTGTGATAAGTGATCCTTTTTCAAGGTTGTATTTATATACTCAAAAGAGTCATAATCCTTCTCTTTGGCAATCTGATCTGTAACTTTTGCTAACGTTTCACGAGCAATATAGAATGGAAGATAAGATATAGTAAATGCTTTAATCTGATCAGAATTTTGTTTTCTACGTTGCTCAATTTCATTGACTTGTTGGATTAACTGCTGTCTGTTCTCCTGAATAAGTCCACCATGAATTTCAAAATCCTTCTTATCTTGTCTTATTAAATCTGTGAGTTCAGCAGCTTCATCTTGATGATTAAGCAGATCACTTTGGAGATTTTCCAACTGATTTTGTAGATCTTGAAGTTCTATTTCAAGTGAATTTTTGATTTCAAATTCCCTAGAAGCGTCAGAGTTTTTCTTTGCATGCTGTTGTCTGTAGTTTTGAAGATCTTTTTCTAGGTTAACAAATAGGTCTAGGTTAAAGAGGATCTTTCCTGCATCCTGTAAATAATCAGGGATTTTCTCTTCAGATACAATTCTGGATATGTCCTCACCATCAAACAGACAAAGTTCAAATAACCTTGGCGGCATTTCTTCTCTGAGTTTATTTTGAAAATCAGAAATCTCCTGGGCATTAAGATGATCATTGTTTTTTTTAACAGAAAAATATTCTCTAATCTTATTATCTTTAATACTCCAGCTGCGGATTAAAGAGTAGGTAATAGGTTCAAACTCTTCTGTTGATAGATATTCAAGAACAATTTGGTACTTATCCTGATTATTTTCATGAAGAGCTTTTCGATTAAGCAGAGATCGGATTTTCTTGAAATAAGCTTCATTCTCAGTAATATAACCGTAAGCCATAGAACCAAATAATGCGATTCGAATGGATTCCAGAATGGTAGTTTTCCCAGCTCCGTTTTTCCCACCAATTAATATTACATTATGGTTAGTGGTTGTTTTAAAGTTAAAGTTGTTAAGATCCCCGTGATAAGCACCAATATTACGAAGGACCAGTTTGTTGATCTGCATGAATTATCTAATCCACCTTTATAAATGTAAGAAATCTTGGTTTAAAGTCTTGTCAAAAGCCTGAATCAGCCCTCTTCGAACTTTCACACCGGAGTAATCCTTCTCTACTGCAATTAGCTTTTTAAGCAGATTCAAGTTTACCCCTTCTTCCTGACAGAGTGTCTCTAAATCAGTAATCTGATCTTCTTTAAATACAGGGCGGTCATCTTTATGCCAATCATAGATTTCTCCGGTTTCCTCTTCAACAATTCGAGGGAGGCGATCTTCCCATTGAAGATCGTTATGCCAGTATTTACGGATTTCCTTAAGTTCCTCAAAAGTAATGAGCTCGATATTTGGATCATAAAGTTCCCGAACTTTTTTCTGGGTTCTAAGTAGTTCTCTGAGAATCTCTTCTCGAGCATTTAAGGTGAAAGGGCCCACCCCGAAACGCTTGAACTTTCCATCTTCATCTTCAACAAATACATCAAGTTTTTCAATTGTTGCCAGATTTATATTGTTATCTTCTATAAATTGTTTGATCTCGGATTTTTTGATGCTTTTATATTTGCTCGCTCTAATGTTCTCTTCATTAACTCCTCCGAGATTCGTTGTCAGATAAACTTCACCATTCATTCTATGTTTTTGACGTTTAGAACGATCTTCACGAATATTCACGAGGTAATTTCTGAACTCATAGAGTGGAGTTAGCCATTCTACACCGCTATTAATAAATCCACTCAGTGCTTTATCTTCATTTACAACTGTGCAAGTCCAACATCCAAATCGACTGTTTCCGCATGAACCCGCACTTTCCTTGATTTCTTTATCTACAACCAGTGGGCATTCACTACTGGAATCTTGGTACAATTGCAGTAGTTCATTATTATCATCGCCCCAAGGTGAAGGATATTGGAGCAGGAATTCCCAGATGTCGTCTACATTAAATGATCTGATCGGTGCAAATACAAAGGCATTCCGCAGGGTGGAGTGCCGCATTAAATTTTTCCCTTCTATAGTATGTGACTGCATGACAGCGGCTCGAGTAGAGCTTTCGGAATCTCGGACCCCAAGAAGCATTACAACTTCACCAAACTGATCTACTTTTTCAAGAATGAATCTGTTAGCAGGTTCAATTTTTAGCCGGTCAGTGCACCATCTGAATTTTTGACGTGGAGTTGGATACCCTTTGCCAATAATAGAAGCCCAGAATGTTTGCTCGGCTTTTGGTCTTACTTTTTGAGTTTCAATAGGAAGTCCCATTTCAAGAGCTCGAGTCTGAATTCTTCCTAAGGTGCGGGTAATTTTATCAATAATAAGTGGTGTTTCAACCTGAGTATCCGAAGAAATCACATATACTTTTTTATTTAATTGGTTAGGTGGAAGTTCGCTTAATGCCTGAAATACTATTTGAACCAGAGCAGTGGAATCTTTACCTCCGCTAAAGCCAATTACCCAGGGACGATCATCAGATAGATATACTTCTTTCACCAATTCTCTGGATTCATTAAATTTACTGCCAGTGTTAAAAATATTAAGTTCCAAGAGGAAAGACCTCCTTAAATTTATCTTCTATTTTTTGTTCTTGTTCTGTAAGAGGGAGTCCAATTTTATTCTTAATGAGATTGGCTGTTAGTTGAACAGTCTGATTGTTCTTATTAATACGACCAGTATGGCTGTAGGCACGACCTTGCCAATCTTCTTTATTATCCCTGTGCCAGTCAATATGTTTTAATTTCTCAATATATTTCTGCCACTCATCTGGATGATAGAAATATAGATAGTGACCTATAATACCTATAGCTTCTAAGAAAACACCATGAGCAACTATAGAATTTGCCCGTAAATCTCTAGGTGATGTTTTCTTCCTCAGCACCTGCTGCCATTCATTAATAGTAGCAATTAAAAGAATCCAGAATTCATTTACGAATTCCTTTTCTTGCTCAGAGATCGTCTCGCCTTTCCGCTTGCCTAGAAGTCTGCAATTCGTATTGAATATATGGTTTAATGCAAATAATTTAGGAGAATTCTTTGAAAGGTTCACCTTTTCCCGATCGGTGTATCGATCCAGCAAGGGGATCTCTGAAATTACTCCCTTTGTTATGAGAGACATTTGATCGCGGTGATCGTAAAGTATACCGATAGAAGAAGTTGTGTTCACTGCATGTCGATTAAGATCGGAGAACATTTGCTGAGAACGCACAAGCCCTAAATCATGAAAAAAGACTACAGAAATGGTTTCATCACCGAGTTCTGGAGCAATCTTCAAAGCTTCTTCAATAGCCGCTCTCCTGTGTTGACCGTCATTAATTAAAAACTTTGAATCAAGTGAGATCGAGAGATATCCTATATCTTTAAGCTCGCTGGAATGCTCCTGAAAGACTAATTCCCCATCTACAGATGCCGTTAACGAAGAAAATATGTAGTCCTTTGGATTCTCAAGAATATAGTTGGTTATATCCGGAATTCTTGATTTATTCATAAGACGCTGAGCCCGGTGTACAGCGGGAATCTCTTCTTCATCAAACAGAAATATCCTTGGGATCAGCCTGAGCGGGCACATCACTGTATAGAATTCTCTCCCTGCTTGAATTCCACGGAGAGCGGGAAAACTATAACTAAAGTTCATATAGAGCATTCTCCTTTATTACGTACGTAATATTAATGAATGTAGTTTGATTTTACTCCAATACGAACGGATGTTCAATATTTATATTAGAAAATTGACGAAAAAGGGAGATAATTATCAAAATAACTTAAAGATAAAGGTGATAACACTTCCCAAGACATAGTGCTTTATCTTGGAGCACATCTCTGGAAGGGGTCAGATCCCACCCTTGTTCAAGCCATGTATAGTAGGTGACGCTTACACCTGCTAGTACGGCGACTTCCTCGCGCCTTAAGCCAGGCGACTTCCGTTTCCCGCTCGTAAACTCCAAGCCCACATCCTCCGGAGTAAGCCGCTCTCTTTGTGATTTGAGAAACATCTCCATCGCTTTTGCTTTGCTGTTCGTAACATTCATGGATCGAACACCACCTTAAAGTTTGGTATTGCGCCATTCATTGGATATCAAAGAATAGCTTAGAAATACAATAACAATTGTCGCTAACATTTCACTGTGTTATCAGCTTTCGCTCTATAGATGATACGGTGAACCGTATCACATATTTCGAGGGGGAATTTTACCACTGACACTCAACTAATGGGCTAAGGTTCAGTGAAATGGCTGTTTAATATCGTTTTCTATTTATTTAGCCAGAGTAACACATCTGCTTAACCTAAAATATGATGAGTCTAGAAATCAAATGAGGTGAGCAAATGGCAGTCGTAAAATCCAGGAAACAGGATATCGATATGTTGGCAAGGTTGCTTCGAGCTGAGGCTGAGGCCGAAGGCGAAATGGGCATGCTCCTTGTTGGAGCTGTTGGCATTAACCGAATAAGAGCGAATTGTTCCGATTTTAAAGGAATCCGGACAATTCCCCAAATGATTAACCAGCCGCATGCGTTCGAAGCGCTACAACATGGTATGTACTATCAAAGAGCAAGAGATAGAGAACGCCGTCTGGCACAACGGGTTGTGAATGGGGAACGGAATTGGCCAGCCAAATACTCGCTAGATCGTATGAAAACCCCGGACCATGTCCACCAACTTGGTATAATCAGCCGTTTGTAGGTCGATGGAAGAAACATTGTTTTTATGAACCGACTGCGATTGAATGCGAAAATGTATATAGTACGTTTTAAAATCTACATGATTGCATCAGATCAAGTTTTATTTCGGCGGGACTCGTGCATGACTTTGTAGGTAAGAAATACCTAAATCACAACGCATTTTTGCCGATGACCTCAATACGCTGAACCGTATCACAAATAATGCGAAACTTGCGACCTAGTCTTCGGACAGGGGGGCGACTCCCCACGCCTCCGCCAACCTTACTAAAAACGAACATAACATACTTAGTTGGTGGTTTTTCAGTAACAGTTTGGTCTAATTAGTAAAAAGACAGTTAGGGCACATTGAGTAGCCTTAACTGTCCTTTTATTCATGACTCCAAGCAGATTGCAGAAATCGTTAGAAATGACGCCAGCCGCTGTTGACAGCGCCTTGCAAAGAGCTTCGAAAATAATATTATGGAATGGTTTGAAGGTAAAAAAATTTAAAAATACCGTAATCAGCCCTTGCGTAGCCTGAAATTTCAAATCTCTATGTTTGTCTCCAAAAACTCAAGATATTTTGGGTCGTCTTCCATAAAAATATCAATACCGGCGCCCATGTAAGCCCGGGTTAACTCGTCCGCCGCCTTTTCAAAGTTTTCCTGTTCATAATATAACTGCCCCAGCCGAAGGTGAATATACGGATTACCCAACCCCTTCGGACACTGTACGGCATTAAAAAAGCACTTGAAGGCCTTATCGTAATTCTTCATACGATAGTCGACATCCCCAATAGCTACATATATCCAGGTAGCGGCCTCCCATTCTTGATGATTTTCAGGCAATAAACGGAGGGCGGCAATACAATTTTGCTTGGCGGCATCAAGATCGCCTGCCTTCACTAAGTCATCGCCTTGTTTACATAGAGCCCTAATTGCGGAATAAGTGGAATCTGAGAGCTGCAAAGCGATCTCTCCTGTTCTATTCGATTGGATTAGATTAAGGAATTTTAGCCAATGATCGTTTGTTGGTTTTCATCAAAAACAGCGGCGTCTGGTATTGCCGATTAAATAGCCTATCGCCCAAATGATATGATCTGTAAATTCTTCTCCATGATCAGGTGGGAATGCGCTCGGCACTGTCTTTGACTTTAGGCATTCATATGAAGAGTCTACCAAATTTTTAAGCCTATTCATAGATTGAAAGCGCGTTCTAGTTTATGTGAGTACTATTTTCAAGAGGGTCCATGCGTGGCATGTAGTATGTTATATGGCTTGATATAGTTTAGAAAAAAGGATGATAGAGATGCCAAAGATAAACAACAGCTTCACAAGGAATCGATTAAGTACCTAACGACTGCCCCTCTTCGCGAGAATGATCCTAAGTTTATATGCGCAATAAGTGATGTAGCCTATGAGTTTTTAAGATCTGCCTTTGGATTGCCTCTACTAATTAAAAAATACGGATATCCCTGTTTTGAAAAAACACTTCACCAAGTCAAGAAACAGTATCAGGATATGCCAGAAGCATTTAGGGGGCATTTTACCCTTGATGAAAATGGAAAGGCAGTTCAATTGAGAACTCCAAGCGAAACGAAACAAATGATTGAACGCTTTTTCGCATCACAGAACGGTTACTAGTAGCCAGACAAAGAGGTAATTGGGTATCACTCATCACAGTCAGATAAGCCCCCAATCTTCTCCGATTTTAATTGGAGTGTTCCTACCCACTCTCCCGATTTCTATGCTTTAATAAAATGAGAAGTATTAACAAGAAGCGTTGAAAGTGGGATTCTATGAAGCGACTAACGATTGGCCTGTTCGCCCATGTGGATGCAGGTAAGACAACTTTTGCGGAACAGCTGCTGTACCATACGAACAGTATCCGGTCCCGGGGGCGGGTGGATCATCAGGATGCGTTTCTGGACAGCCACGACATCGAGCGGGCAAGGGGCATTACGGTGTTCGCAGATCAGGCGGTAATGGAATATAAAGGAGACAGCTATTACATAATAGACACCCCCGGACACATCGATTTCTCTCCGGAGATGGAGCGGGCGATTCAGGTCATTGATTATGCCATCCTGATTGTAAGCGCAGTTGAAGGTGTCCAGGGCCATACGGAGACGGTCTGGCAGCTGCTGCGCAAGCATCGGATTCCGACGTTCTTCTTTATCAACAAGACAGATCGGATCGGCGCGGATGCAGGCAGAACCGAGGCGGATATCCGTCAGCAGTTGACGGGGGAAGTATGCTGCATTACACAGAGCTTCACTGACGGCATAGTCGGCGAGCCGCTACGGGAGGCCATGGCGGAGCGGGACGAAGCCTTGCTGGAAGCATTCCTGGAGGGGAGAGAGGATTCCGGCTTCTGGCTGGAGGCCTTGCAGAGGATGATAGCGGCGGGTCTTCTCTTCCCCTGTGCATACGGCTCTGCGCTTCAGGATACAGGCGTCATTGAATTTCTGGATCAGCTGCATCTGCTGACGACAACCACTTATGACGAGAATGCTTCGTTCCAGGGGCGGGCTTATAAAATTCGGCACGATGCAGGCGGAGCGAGACTCACGTTCATTAAGGCGCTGGGTGGTCGGCTGAAGGTGAGAGAACAGCTTAGTTATGAGAGCGGCGGGGTTCAATATGACGAAAAAGTTACGCGCCTCTTCTTGTTTAACGGCCTTAAATCGCAGCCGGTGGAACAAGTGGAAGCAGGCGATTTGTTTGCGGTTGCCGGCTTGTCCGCCGCCGAAGCTGGACAAGGCCTTGGGTCGATATCAGACAAGTTAGCTTACGACTCGGAGCCGACGTTACAATCGAAGGTATTATTCGACAATTCGATACATGTACAGAAGGTGCTCGGTACTTTTCGCACGCTGGAGGCTGAGGAGCCGTCTCTGAACGTCGTTTGGGATGAGAAATTGCAGGAGATTTCTATCCGCGTCATGGGATTGATTCAACTGGAAGTGCTGGAGCAGCTTGTTAGAGAGCGGTTTGGCTTTGCTATCTCTTTTGGACAACCGGAAATCTTGTATAAGGAAACGATTCAATCAGCTGTAAAGGGGTACGGCCACTTCGAACCGCTCAGGCATTATGCGGAAGTGCATCTGCTGATTGAACCGGGAGCAAGGGGCAACGGCATCATGCTCGATAGCAGATGTCATGCCGATGATCTGAATGTCAGCTATCAGAATTTGATTCGGAATCACCTCTATGAACGGGAGCATCACGGACTGCTGACCGGCATGCCGGTCACCGACGTGAACATTACGCTGCTGAGGGGACGCGCGCATAAAGAACATACCCATGGCGGCGATTTTCGTGAGGCTGCCTTTCGAGCACTACGGCAGGGTCTGGAGAAGGCGGACAACGTGCTGCTGGAGCCCTTTTACGATTTTAAAATCAAGGTCGCTATCGATGAAATGGGCAGGGTGCTGTCCGATATTCAGCGTGCTTCAGGTACTTTTAATCCGCCGCAAACAACCGGAACGCAAGCGGTGGTCACGGGCAGGGTGCCTGTATCGACTTTCATGAACTACAGTGCCGAATTCGCATCCTTTACGCATGGACGAGGCAGTATCCGCTGCGTGTTCAGCGGCTACGACCGCTGCCATAATACGGAGGAAGTCATAGAGCGGATGGGCTACCGCAAAGAGGCAGACCCACTGTATACATCCTCCTCTATCTTTTGCGCCAAAGGGGCGGGTTACTCGGTGCCATGGGATGAGGCGGAAGCCAAGATGCACCTTGAATTAGAACCTTAATCGCGCATATTCAGGATTCGGGTGGGAAGTAGGTAGATTTAGGGCAAACCATTTTTATAATGGAAATAAGATATATTTTATAGGGCTAAGGAGAGATTGTCGTGAAACCGACGCAAGGAATAGAGGCGCTGGCGGCAGAAATTGCTGATGTGGCTAGGACGTCCTTTCGCACTCTTTTTGAAAATGGCGAACGTTACTATTACTGCACGCTATTTACGACTGGAGAGGGACATGCGCCAAGCATCTCCGCCTGGTCATGGGAGGCCTTGGAGAGGGAAGCGGCCAGACAAGGAGAAGAAAGCGGCACGCCGGGGTCAACGATTGCGGAACTCATCAAATGGTCCTATGCCGATTCACCCTACTGTTGTTTCAGGGATGAGAACTTCGATGATGTTAAACAATTGTTTATGGAGCGTCCTTCCATTGCGGAGCTTGAGGCTGACGATTGGAATCGTGAATTTGATTCGAGGCTGAAGGCCATGGAGCTGGCGATGAAAATGCTCGATGATGAAGGCGTGTTTGCCTTGAATCAACCGCGAGATTCCGTGTGCGTCCTTGTCGAGGTCATGCCGCCGGATGAGATCAATACCGAAATCGCCCTGCGTTTGAATCGGGCGCAGTCTCCGGCTATGCAAGCATGGCTGGCAGAAGCGGCAGAGTAAGGTATTCGTGTTTCTTGAGGGAGAGTTGTAAAATGCCTAATGAAAATCAAATGAATATTTTAATTGAGAGAACAGATTGTATTCTTTATTATGCGATACCGGTCCTATCGAACGAACATAGTGCAGGCTGGATCGGCGGGAATGCACCTGAGTTTTTTGATGATCACCCAGACCTCATCCACGAAGGTAACCAAAAATATGTTTTTTACTTGAGCCTCGTCCATCCCTTTAAACCTGAGAGCATGATTTCGATCTTCATCCCTGAAGACTATGAGGAGTATTTGGAAAATAACATTTATCCTAATTGCCCGATCAAGGTGATTGAGCATCCCATTTCGACTGAAAGCGTCAAAGATATGTTTACTAACCCGAGTCTTATAAAGCATGTAATTTCAAACGGGGAACTAAGCCATGACGAAAAGTCGATGGATCAGCCTTATTTGATCAAAGTAGGCGGAAACCCGAGACTTATTCAAAATGAAGACTATTATTTTGCGAAGCTGAGGGAGGAGTCATTCTCTTTTTTATTTCAGGTAGATGAAGATGGCTACCCCGAAACGTTGCTTCAGGAGGATTACAATTATCCTTTTGGTTTTGGATCACTATATGTTTTCGCCAAAGTGGGGACGAATGAGATACAACATCCAGTAGCAGGTTTTTGGCAATTCTCTTGATTTAGCGTGGGGACCGTTGGGCGGACTTGAACGGCGGTGAGCCCGCCAAACGATTTTTGGCGTGCGTATGTCCTATTCGCACAAGCAGGCAGCCCGCCCCTGGCGTAAACTGAATTATAATCAGTGAGCGAGGTGAACTTCTATGGCACAATCGAAGGAGATGCGTGCACGGGCTAAGAAATTTCAAGGCCGTCCGGTCTGTGTCACCCTGCACAGCGGAGAGACCTACGTCGGCTACATCACCGACGTTAATCGCGGCGGGTTGATACTTGCCAGTGCTGGGGCTCCTCCACGCGCTTCTTCCGGGAGGCAAAATTCCCAATCTCTCAAACGCAGAGCCAGTTCGCATGCCCCGGGCGTCCGTCTCGGCAACCGGAAAAGCGGCGCACGTAAACCGTCTGGCCGTTCGCGCTCCCGCAAGCCGGACGCCAAGGTGTCGGCATTCCTGCCGATGATGGGCTCGCTGTTAGGCGGCCTTGGCGGCTCCACTGCAGGCGCAGGAGGACTTGGCGGTATGCTCGGCGGCGGCTTGCGGCTGTTCGGCATGATCCAGAAATTTCTCCCGGTCGTGAAGATGGGCTACGGCATGATCAAGTCCATTCGCCCGTTTCTCGGCGCCGTTAAAGGCTTGATGCCCCCGGCCAGTCCGGCTACGCCGGATAACGAATAATCGTATATCTGTGAACTTTAAGCTCCCTTTGAGTGGTCAAAGGGGGCTAGTCCACAAACCATTATCACTACCACTGTCTAATCCAAATCGGTTTTAACTCGGAATAGCCCATTTCCTTTAGTAAATCCCAGGCATGATCCAGAACGTGAGGCTTCCCCTGGACCCAAAGTTCTTGTCGTTTTGCCATCAAGTAAGAGATGATTTCAGCAATATGTTTGGGTTTACCTAGATGGATGACAGTTTCTATTTCATTATTTTGGGCTGAAATGTCATAAAAGGACCAAAAAGTATGAGGCTCTTCTTCAGGAGGATTCGCCTGAAAGATGAGCGTGATTTTGATGTTTTTATTCTCTTTCGGAGATAGGTTTAGGATGAAGCGAGACCCGCCTGAGTACCAATAAACGAAGGCATAACCGTCGACCGTAATATTTCTTAATTGGCTTTTCATTACTTTCTCCCTCACTATATGTTGTTTAAAATGAGCTGCGTTTGATGAGTCTCTAGATACATAACACTTTAAAGAGGTACGTCCCATAGAAAAAATAATAAAATTGCTGGATAAGCAAACAAAGGAAACCTGGCTATGGTCAACAGGAGGGTTCAAATATGTGGTTTGGCAAGAAAGAAACGCAACTGGATCGAATAAAAAACAAACTGAGCCAAGCTATGCGCAAAGACGCGGGTTTCTCAGTGTTTGGATCATCCTCACATCAATATAGGGTTAAAGAGAAGCTTACAGCAAAAGAGCTGGCGGACTGGCAAGCCCACAATCAGGTCACACTTCCTGAGCCTTATGCGCTGTTTTTAACGAACATCGGCAATGGAGGCGCCGGACCCTATTATGGAATATATTCAATTGAAAAGGCAACTTCCTACACCGAGCGCCAAGCGCTCCTTGCAAAATCCGTTCTGTACCCCGGGATGACCAAAGAGGAATGGAACCGTCTAATTGAGCCCCTGACCAAGGACGAGGACATTCCCGATGAGGAATACGACGACACCTGTAATAAGGTGTTGGGCGGCATGTTGTGCATAGGCACCCAAGGCTGCGAATACGACATGTATCTCGTACTTGAGGGGAAATATAGGGGGAGAATTGTGTACACCTCCGATTTTCATCCTGATCATCCTTTTTTCTTTGTCTATGAAGACAGCTTTCTGGACTGGTACGAGCGCTGGCTGGATGAAATTATTCTGGATTATGATATCGGGTGGTTTGGCAGTCGAATGCCGGGTGATGAGAATGCGCTGATCCAGATTTATCAGAGCGCTCCAAACGAAGAAATCCAAGCCAAAGCGCTTGATGGAATGTTCAAGTTTAAGAAAGTCTCTCAGCTAACCCTTGCTTTTTTGAAGAAAATTGCGGAGCAAAGCCCCAAAAATCGGACCACAGCCATTTGGCTCATCTGCCAAACTTCTTTTGACACGGGTAGAAAATATCTTCTGGGGCTGTTGCAATCGGATGAACACGGGGATTTTCTGCAAGCTTTACAGATTCTGCACGCTACCAGTAAAACTGAGGATTTAACGGAGTTTATTCCAGTGATCTTGCAAAGGCTTGACCGGATTCACGACCCGGAAACGTTGCGTTATGCAGGGTATATCTTGGAAGAGTACGGTGCGATTACGCTCCAGAACTTTGCACCTTTCTTGTGTCACGCCGACCCGAAAATGCATACCACTGCCATCTATGCCGCGCGCAGTTGCGAAAACAAGCTGGGAAGCTGGCAGATCATTGAACAGATGTTGATGGGGGGCGGCCCGCAGGTTCTGAATAACTTGATTTTATACTGGGGCATTATTCCACATGAGAAGCTGCTGTCTTACTATAAGGAGGTATGGCCGAAATACAAAAGCAATCCGAATTTCGGAGAAAAATTTATCGGTTGTTTGCGAGAACTGCATTTGCCAGATGATTATTTCGACAAAGACGAATCGTAATGAAGGCGTACATGAATTATCCATAAAATACGAACCAATAAGGTTCAGAGTATCATCCTCCAGATGATGGGCACCTGTGGGCTTACCTTGGATTTAATTATGACGTGGCGGAGCCTGAGTATTCCAAAATCGGATTTACGAGGAAGCCGAAAAAATGCTAAAACGCTACTGACATCCCGTTGTCAGTAGCGTTTTTGTATATTAAGTGTATGCGAATATCGCAGTGCTTTGAGAGGGGGCGACCTTTCTCAAAATCTTATTATAGAGGTGGAATTTATTTATGAAAGATATCAATTGGGAAGTGGATCCGGACCACAGCTCCGTCGAGTTTTCGGTGACGCATTTAATGATTAGTAGAATTAAAGGAGTATTCGAGCATTTCCAAGCGATCTTGAGTTTTGACCCCAACAATTTAAAAACCATGGGTATTCAGGCTTCCATAGATGCAAATAGTATTACAACTCGCCAATCGCAACGAGATGAACACCTGAAGAGTGACGACTTCCTTCATGCAGCCAAGTATCCAACCATTACGTTTCAAAGCACCAGCTGCGTCCTTGCTGGCGAAAGGCAATATGAACTTACAGGCAATCTAACTCTGCATGGAGTAACCAAACCCATCACTTTTCATACCTTTTTTGAAGGACTAAACAAAGACCCTCGCGGCCGGGAACGTGTAGGATTTCATTCAACAGCCAGTATTGACCGCAATGAATTTGGCTTGACATTCAACTCGCCTCTGGAAAAAGGCGGGGTTATCGTCGGAAATGAAGTGAGAATCGAGCTTTATATCGAGGCAATTAGAATAGATTAGCAGTCCTAAGGGCCATCCTTTTAGCGGGATGGTCTTTAAACTTGCCGTTACAGGTAGGGTGGTGAACCGTATCACAAATAAGGGCGAGAATTTTGAAGCAAAATTGTACAGAAACGGACCAAGACTAAGAGCTTACTAATAAGAATGTGGACTAAATGCTAATGCTTCGATAGAATATCATTCTATATTGTTGTGTTTTTTATTAAGGCGGATTGGGGAGGTAATCATGGGAAATACGGATAAGTTTGAAATGATAGCTAATGTATATGACACTTCTGAAAGAATTCAAATTGCAAAGGTATCATCTGATGCCATTCGCGAATATGTGGTTGACGCTAATAGTAAGAATGCTATTGATTTTGGGTGTGGAACAGGTCTTGTCGGAATGAGCTTGTTAAATGATTTTAATTCTATGCTTTTTCTGGATACTTCACAAAACATGATTAATCAAATAAAGCAAAAAATTACTGATCTTCACATTCAGAATGCAGATACATTATGTTTTGATTTTGAAAAGGAAGGTCTAACGGATTTACATGCGGACTATATTTTTATGGCTCAGGTTCTACTCCATATTCATGATGTTGAAATCGTTTTATCAAGGCTATTTGATGTTCTAAATGAAGGAGGACATTTACTAATCGTAGATTTTAATAAAAATGAAAAAGTAGTTTCAGATATAGTTCATAACGGATTTCATCAAGAAGAGCTGACTGACATTATGACTAAAATAGGATATAGAGATATTCAGTCCAAAACTTTTTTTAACGGAAGTAAAATATTCATGGGACAAGATGCATCTATGTTTATTCTTGATTCTCGAAAATAAACTTTTAGGCAGAAATCAGCTCTCCTTATAGTTAGCGGTTCTAAGGTACAACGAAATAAAAGGCCGCCCCTTATGAGACAGCCCATGCTTCTTGTACGGTTTTAAACTTATGATTCAATCTGTGCCTAGTAATGAATTAATTATGTTCAGGTGGCTTTTTTATAAACCAACCCAGCGCCAGAATAAGTATTGCCAGAATAAATTCAATCCAAAAAACCGTTTGTAGACCGGAAACCATGCTTTGTGTCTTCTCATGCATCGCAGTGGGATTGAGCGAATGGTGAAGATAACGATTGGCTCCAGACGACATGATGCCGACGAACAATGCGATGCCAATTCCCCCTGCAATCTGTTGGAGCGTATTATATATGGCTGTGCCATGAGGAACCAGGTGACGTGGAAGTTGACTCAATCCTGTCGTCTGAGCCGGCATGACGACGAATGACATGCCTAAGAATAACAGGATATGATTGAACAGAACGGAGCCTTGTGTTGTATCACTGTCGATGCCGGTAAACAGCCACAACGATATGGCGAACGATCAGGAATAGCCCGGGCACAATGACGAGTCTCGGCCCGAATTTATCGAGTAATTTCCCCGATACCGGCATCAGCATTCCGTTCAAAATGCTACCCGGCATTAGAAGTAAGCCTGTCGCGAATGCTGTCAACTTCATCACATCCTGCATATAGAACGGCAGCAAAGTTGTTGTGGCGAATAGAACCATCGTCAGAATTACAATCAATACCGCAACCAGAGAAAAAGTGGAATGCCGGAATACGGAAAGATTGATCAACGGCTCTTTGATCTTAAGCTGGCGCCATACAAGCAAGAGCAAGAAAAGGCTACCTATTGCAATCGATCCGTAACCTTCTGGCTCAAGAGAGACACTTGTTTGGCTGAAGCCATAGGTGACGCAGCCGAAACCGACGGTTGACATCACAATGGATACAAGATCGACCCTTGGCTTGGTCAGTTCTGTCACGTTCTTTAAGTACACGAATGCATAAATCATCGAAAACAGTGCGACAGGAATCACCATGTAGAACAGCCATCGCCATTGAAAGGTATCGATAATTAAGCCAGACAAAGCCGGCCCGATGACAGGGGCGACCATGATGACCAGCCCCATGAGACCCATGGCGGCACCCCGACGTTCTGGAGGATAGAGAGCGAGAATCGTATTCATCATCGACGGGATCAATAATCCTGTCCCGCAAGCCTGAACAACCCTGCCCATCAGCAAGATTCCGAATCCCGGGGATACTGCACACAAGCAGGTACCGGCCAAAAATAACGCCATCGCAGACATAAACATCTGGCGAGTCGTGAACCATTGCTGTAGTAATGCGGTCACCGGCACCAGTACGCCGATCACGAGCATATATCCCGTCGATAACCATTGTATGGTCGAAGCAGCAACGCTAAATTCTCTCATCAACGCAGGAAACGCATTGGTAAGTAAATTTTCGTTAAGAAACGCGACAAATGTACCGATGAGTAGAGCGGTTAATATTGCCCCTCTCTTCATTCCTCTTGCATCTTGATCCTGATTGTCCATCTTCTACCTCCCGATTGTTCATTACGTTCCGTCCATTGTTTGTATATCGCTTAACCCGCAACGCCTTGAAGATCATTTTACGTGAAGTGGGATTAATTGGAAAAAGTGAAATTGCCCATCATACTCGGAAATTCATTCATATTTCGAAAGCATAAGGGGGGCTCCACCACGGTGTCGCTCATTCGCGCATTATTTCTTGACAAGATGAGGTTAGGGGATTATGATAACGTGCCGGTCAACTCTATAAGGCAAATAAAATCAAAAAGGCTGACTTTTCGTAGTGCCTTGGCACTGGAATCGTCAGCCTATCGTGCAGATTATCCTACACCATCACTTTCTAACAAAGAATAAAAATTATCACGGTCTTGGTCATCAAATTACCCTAACAACTTCATGTCCGCCATACATGTCTATTTCCTCACCGTACCTATTGTAGAGCGCGATCATATTGCCATCCTGATTCAACTCCAAGTACCCATAACATTTTGCTTCAGGAACTTCACCGTAAAAGAGCGTAAATTTGATTTTGATCACTCTGTGCATGCAGATCCTCCCTTCCTGTCTTTCGTATTGGCTTTGAATATATATAGTATTCTCCATAAAATGTCAAGAGATAAGGTTTCTACGTATCTCTAAATGTTATTCAATTTATAATGACAAGCTCAATATATGGATAGTGTAAATTTCAAGCTTCTAAGTTTTTGGTGGGCAGTTTTTGTTTAGCCGTGCGATCGAAAATTGCCGTACACACAGTAACTACTGTTGTTTTTCCCCATTAGGTTCGCAGACCGCTTTCGCTTTGTGTCATATGACATTATGGCACTGGCGGATTTGACATCAAGAGCCGTAGGATACGATGACTACTTGTAAAGGATGTGGGCTCTTTGATGACAAGAACCGTCGTCAGCTTTATTCAAAATGGCTATTTCCTACTGCTTACTTTCGCTACCGGATTGTTTTACTTTTGCTTTTATCTGGTCGCTCTTACATTAGGCTTGAGTCTTTCGTTTACCGTCGCGGGCGTTCCTCTGATTACTCGCATTTTGCGAACTACAAACACCTTCCTGCAATTTGAACGCACACAGACCAAGATCTATACGGATATTACCACAGAGCTTTACGTTAAACCAATAAACACCGATGACTCTATCTGGCTTCAAGCAAGGAAGGAGCTGCTAAATCGGCGCAACTGGATCGCTATCGGCTGGCTGATGCTGAAGCTTCCGGTGGGGATTTTAAGCCTCATTAGTGCAGCCTTGCTTTATATAACTCCACTCGCAATGATTGCGGCCCCGCTCCTCTTTCCACTATTTAATTATTATTTTATGGGTGTACCTATAGATACTGTGATAAAATCCGTACTGGTTTCGGCCTCAGGAGTCATATTCACTATGGTGAGCTACAGGCTTGCGAACAGCTTCACGCGTATGCTAGGAGGCTACACCCGTCGTATGATCAAGAGTGTGAACCGGTAGCCGGAATGTCCCGGTCTGGATTTAAAAGTATTGTTGGATAATGATCTGCTCTATAATAGTTACGTAATGTCATACTGATAGTTCTTAGGGGTTGATGGTTTTGTTCGATATGGTAAAGCAGTGGTTCTGGTACGACTGGTTCATGCTTATGATCCGCCTGATTTGCAGTACTTCTCTCCTGCTCACTATCATAGAGCGGCAAGCTCATTTCACGCTGCCGCTTTGGGTTCTTGTGTTTTGGCAGCTTATTGCTTTTTCCGTTCCCTGGCTGTGCTTGCAGCTCAATTATAGATACTACCTGCTTACCGAGATTGTGATCCCGGGCGGGCTCTGCTTGTATTTAGTTTTGTTCTTTCCAGAAGCCTACCTCACATTCCTGGTATATGCATTTTTGATTGCCTCTAATAGCAAACAAAGAACATATCTTTGGTCAGGTCCTTTATCGATATTGCTCCTACCCGCTATAATTAAGCTGCTTGCAGAGCAGATTGATTTTTGGATTATGACCATTCAATTCGGGACGGCTTATGCATTCGGATTTTCCTTCCATTTATTGATGGTCAATCATCGTCAAAGTGAAATTATACGCGAGCAAAATGCGGTGCTGGAGCAGTACTTGTCCCAAATCGAGCGCATCACGCTGGCCGAAGAGCGGAATCGGCTCTCCAAAGAGCTCCATGATACCGTCGGTCATGCGTACACTTCCCTCATTATGGGGTTGGAAACCTTGCGCCCTGAGCTAGAGACGGATACAGGAACGAAACGGCTCGATTCCCTATTGAACCTGGCCCGGGAAAATATGGATGAAGTGAGAGGCTATGTGCATCAAATCGAATCGCCGCATGAAGAACTCCCACTGCTTCAGTCTTTGCGGAAGCTGGCAGAGGAGTTTCAGGAGCATGCTAAGGTGTCGGTTCGTTTCCAGGCCTTCGGGGAGGAATACCCTGTAACGAAGCAAGCGAAGATAGCGCTGTATCGCTGCTTGCAAGAATCATTGACGAATGCCGTGCGTCATGGACACTCGACGGAGATTACGGTTTCAGTGCAATTCGAGCCTCAGCAGACGAGACTGGAAATTCAAGATAACGGCCGTGGGATGGAACATGGACGGGATGGTTTCGGCTTGAACGCCATGAAAGAGCGAGCGATGAATTTGCAAGGTCATGTTGGCGTCTATACCCAACCGGGCGAAGGCACCCTCGTTACCTGCACCCTGCCACGACAAACGGAGCTTAAGGATGATGTCATCCGTCTGTTGGTCGTCGATGACCAGCCTTTTATCCGTGAAAGTCTACGGACTCTTCTCGAGGAGCAGCAAGATTTGCAAGTCGTAGGGGTGGCAGAAGATGGCGAGCAAGCCATCGAACTGTGCAGGCAGGTTCAGCCTCAGCTGGTGCTCATGGATTTGGACATGCCGAACCTGGACGGAATCTCCGCATCCCGTACCATAAAACAAACGTGGCCCCACATCCGCATCTTGATTCTCACCACGTTCGAAGATACTGGACAGGCTCTGGAAGCGCTGCGAAGCGGAGCGGACGGATACCTATTGAAGTCGATGAAGCCGGTAGAGCTTGCCGAAACAATACGTACGGTCTATCGCGGAGGCACGCTGATCGATCAGGAGATGTCGCACAAATTGTTTGCTCAGCTGGAAGCCGCCAAGAGCGGAGACGTTCCGTCGACAACCAAAGTGGCTGCGACCTATGATTTAACTTCACGGGAGCTTGAAATTTTACAGTTCGTGTCGAAAGGACTGCGATATAAAACCATTGCTTCCAAATTGTATTTATCCGATGGTACGGTTAGAAACTATGCGTCATCGGTCTATCTGAAGCTGGGGGTTCGCAACCGAGAGGAAGCAGTGCAAAAGGCCCGGGAGGCAGGGCTTATGGAATAACTTTCGGTACGCCTCCTTAGGTGCCTGCTAGTACCGTGCCCTTATCGGTTGGCTTTTGCTTGCCCATAACATCCTCGAATGGGCGAGATGAGCCAAAAAGCGCGAGTCATGGGGAAATCCCCCCTGCACTCGCGCTTTTTTTCGTTAATCCCGAAGTAAGCACTGTCCTTTACGGTAGAAAATTTACTTAATCCTTTTGAATTAGTGACTGATTGGCAACGTATAGTAATTAAATGCTTGATCCAACAAGGCACTGGCTTCTTGACGCTTCAAAAGCTGTTTGGAGCGGAAGTCTATGGAGCCGTCTAAATTGATCTTGGTATTCGGGTCCATGATACCTTGGGAAACAAGAGCTGTGATGGCTTTAACTGCCCAAGCATCCGTTTCGCCACCCAATTTAACCTTAATTCCAGGCTCAACCTGTTTCAGGTTCTGGATCATTACCGCCGCCATTTGTCTAGTGATAGGAGAATTAGGCTGATAATTACGTAGTCCGGCCATCATCTGTTTTGTATTCGGTTCAATCATGAAAGGTTGTTTATACCACCCGTGGGCGCGCAGCAGCACTTCTGAGAATTCTCTCTGAGTCATCGTTCCTTTCGGATCGAAGAGGTGGGCTGATTTTCCGCTCATGACTTTCAAAGCATTAAGGTTGTTTATATATGGAATATATTTACTATCCGCAGGTACATCAGAAAATGGTGAATCAATGTTTATTTTTTGCGCATAAGCAACGAGGTCTGGGAGTTGCATGTAATACAAATATGCAATATGGCCTGCTTGATTTTTATTAAACGTCAATTTATTACCTGATTCATCTTCAAATAATAAAGGGTGGATCATTTTTAGTGTATGTTTGCCTGATGTTCCTGTCTCCATTATTAATTTCCCGTCCGAATACGAAACCTTCGTCCTTAAGGCAGCGATACGCGTGTTTTGGTATAATCCCACGTAGTCTTGGGCCTGCTGCTCACTTATTGTCGCGTAGGTTGACTTTGGAAGTTCTGATTTTCTCGGATAATAATGATTCATAAATTCCTCATACACGTCAAGACTCATCATGGAGTCGTTATTGTAGGACATGTACATTGCTGTATTCTTCTCAGGCAGAATAACAATCAAGGAAGAATGCCCTGTAACATTTCCTCCTTTTAGAATCACATGCTGATTATTCATCTTCTCTTTGAAGTAGCCTTCGAATCCAATTGTTGTGACCGGGAACTCCTTATCAGGGAATAATTGGTATGTGTGCATTTGCTCTATGCTCTTTGGACTCACTACTTCTTTACCTTTGTACTTGCCTTTGTTCAGGTGCATAATAAGGTACTTCGCCATGTCATCTGCTGTTGAGACGATACCGCCTTCAGGTTTTTCCGTTGGTTTAAACCCGTCCAAGGGTATCAGTTCGCCTGTTGGTCCATAGTGAGCAGCCATTCTGCTTAACAATTGGGGGGTAAACCGCACATTCGTCGAATTCATACCTAACGGTTTGAAAATATTCTTTTCCATATATTTGGAATATGACATACCCGTTACGTTTGCTACAGCATATCCCGCTAGCATGAAACCAAAATTGTCATAAGTGTA
Source organism: Paenibacillus sp. FSL M8-0228 (assembly GCF_038007385.1). Lineage (NCBI taxonomy): Bacteria > Bacillati > Bacillota > Bacilli > Caryophanales > Paenibacillaceae > Paenibacillus > Paenibacillus sp. FSL M8-0228. Next base: position 5,782,449 of record NZ_JBBOXA010000001.1, on the reverse strand, counting down.
CGCTTCTCCTGGAGTCCTGACAACAGTTGGCATATTTGATGCAATGAACTTCTTCATCGGAAAATATTTGTCCGCGTATTCTGGATGCATTTCCATGGAAATATCTGGTTCATCAAATCCACTTGAATATGTAAGTAGATCAAACATCGTCAGTTTTTTTCCTGTTTTATTCGGAACCTTTATTCCTCCTAAATACTCTTGGATATCGCGTTTTAAATCCATTTTCCCCTTATCGACCAACTGCATAGCTGCCAATGCAGTGAATGACTTTGTAACAGAGCCGATTTGGAAAACGGTATTTTTATCAACAGGAATTTTTTTGCCCTTGTCGGCATACCCGTAACCTTTGCTTAGCATCACTTTCCCACCTGCAACGACCACAAAATTAGAACCAACTGTATTATACTTCTTCATCTTGTCCGCAAAAACGCCATCCGCAAAAGCTTCTAGTTCCTTAGCATCTCGCGGTCCCTCCAAGCTAGCCTTCTCAGATGCAACTGGTACGTTAACGGGTGCGGCAACTGATGCGCCGTTGGGTGCCATACACGCGGTAGTTACCGTAGCAGATAATAGTAGAACCGCGAGACTGGTGTGAATCATTTTTTTCATGAATGATTTCTCCTTGAAATGTATTTTTGCCTTATAGCGTCCGGCAAAACCAAGTATGGCAAAGGACTTGTCATACCAACAAGTTACATTTCGCCACCCACCATACCAAGTCACTCCAAAGTGTCATATGACAATTAGGCACTAGGTTTAAAGGGCGATGGTTCATTCAGAAAAAACGGAAATTCACCACAGTTACATATCCTTTTTCACTTCAGTTTCTTCTTAACCGTCTCTCCTTCAATTAACACAGGCTGATAATAGGTGTGGTTACGTAGATCCTTTTTCCCTTGAAGTTTCTTAATAACCCAATCGGCGGCATCACGTCCCATTTGTTCCTGGGGGTGCGTTAATGTCGTTAGTTTGATGTTTGCATTCTTGGAAATATAGGAATTATCTTGACCAATAATGGATAAGTCTTCGGGCACCAATATCCCAAGTTGTCTGCATACATGTACAACTTCTAATCCTACCTCGTCGTTATAGCAGACAATTGCGCTTAACTCGTCTCTTTGTTCGGTCAGAAATTTCCTCAAATTGGTGGACAAATCCTGCTTCGTTTCAGTATAGAATGAGAGCACTTGCTCGGGGTGAAACCGTAATTTGGCTTCTCCAAGCGCTTTGATATAGCCTTTCATTCGATACTTTCCTTGTAAATCGTCCATTTTGGCAATGATACCAATCTGTGTGTGTCCGTTAGCGATCAATTCTTTGGTTGCCAGATAGCTGGATTGTACGTCATCGAGGCAGAAGTAAGGAACTTCCAACTCTTCATAATAGGCATTAATCATGATGAAGGGAACATCCTGTTCCTTGAACGTCAGATAATAAGCGATATTGGGATTATATAGATTGCTCTTCGTAGGCTCAATGATCAAACCATCCACACCAAAGGACAGCATCATCTCCAAGGCTTTCTTTTCCTGGGCGACATCATTATTGGTACTCGCTAATAGTAATGAATAATTATCTTCATTTAATCTGGCTTCAATCCCGCGAATTATCGAGGGGAAGATGTAATCAGAGATGTAGGTCGTGATGACTCCGATGGTTTTATTACTGGAGTTCCCACCAGTCTTTGAGCGGAATTGGTTACTGACATAGGTGCCAGATCCTTTTTCACTTCTTAAGAAACCTTCGTTGGATAGTTCCAAAATAGCCTTCCGAACCGTCTGACGACTAACTTTATACTTATCCTGCAAAGCGAATTCCGTTGGAATTTGTTCTCCTACGCTGTATGCCCCTGAAAGAATATTGCTTTTTATATCCTCAAGGATGACCTGATACTTTGGTTTCACTTTATTCCTTCTTTCCAAGTTGTTCTAATACTAATTAATGCATCTATAATATTTGTATGTACATATTTTAGCATAATTATGAGTTTATTATAATCTATTGTCCTATCTGTATAAATACTAAAGTTAAAACTAGAAAAACACTCGGTTTGTCAAATTATTTGTAAGTATAACTACGGTTTTGTGTTGACAAATGTACGCACAAAAAATATACTAAGGCTGTAAACAAAAGAAAGCGCCTTCTTTCAATTAATGCGATTATAACAGTTGTTCAGAGAGAGGAGTAACGTGAGCATGGATCAAGACATTAAACAAGCGATTACTAAGGGAGAAACCTCACTTGGTATCGAATTTGGATCCACACGTATCAAGGCAGTGCTGATTGATCATCGTTTTGAAACCATCGCATCTGGAAGCTATGAGTGGGAAAACCTCCTGGTAGATGGATATTGGACGTACAACTTAGAGAGTATTATTATGGGCCTGCAAGAGGCTTATCGTGAAATGAAGCAAGAGGTTGAGCAAAAATATGGAGTCACCCTTCGTACGGTTGGTTCTATAGGATTCTCTGCAATGATGCACGGCTATATGGCTTTTGACAGCAAGGGTGAGTTGCTTGTTCCGTTCCGGACTTGGCGGAATGCGACAACCGGGGTTGCAGCAAAAGCTTTAACTGATAAATTTCAATTCAACATTCCTGAGCGATGGAGTATTGCTCACTTGTATCAAGCGATATTGAACGAAGAGCAACATGTCCCTCATATTGATTTTATGACGACGTTGGCTGGATATATCCACTGGCTGCTGACTGGCGATAAGGCAATTGGTATCGGAGACGCGTCGGGGATTTTCCCAATTGATGAGACTACACATGATTATAACGAGTCGATGGTTAAGCAGTTTGATGAACTCATTGCAGCCAAAGGCTACGATTGGAAGTTACAAGATATTATTCCTAAAGTTCATATCTCAGGCGAGCAGGCAGGTGTACTAACCGCAGCGGGAGCGAAAATCTTAGATAAATCCGGAGATTTACAACCTGGTATTTCGCTTTGTCCTCCAGAAGGTGATGCGGGAACAGGGATGGTCGCTACGAATAGTGTGAGAAAACGTACTGGCAACGTGTCTGTGGGAACCTCGGTTTTTGCCATGATTGTATTAGAGAAAGACCTTTCAGCGGTATATCCGGAAATTGATCTGGTGACCACACCGAATGGTAATCCGGTCGGCATGGTTCATGCCAACAACTGTTCAAGTGATCTCAATGCTTGGCTGGGCTTGTTCCGTGAATTCTATGAGGCCATGGGGCACAAGGCGGATCCGAATCAATTGTTCAGTGTGTTGCTGAATAAGGCTTTGGAAGCGGATCCAGATGGCGGTGGTTTACTCAGCTATGGCTATTTGTCAGGGGAGAATATCACCGGAATAGAGAAAGGCAGACCGTTGTTTGTCCGCTCTCCTGAGAGCCGTTTCAATTTGGCCAATTTCATGCGGACTCATCTGTTCACTGCATTTGCTGCTTTGAAAATCGGAATGGATATTTTGACGAAGAAAGAATACGTCGCAATTGACAGCATTCTGGCTCACGGTGGTTTATTTAAAACCCCTATCGTCGGACAAAAGATTGTTGCGGCTGCTATGAATGTCCCGGTATCCGTGATGTCAACAGCTGGAGAAGGCGGAGCGTGGGGTATGGCTATTCTGGCTTCTTACATGATGAACAAGGATCAACAAGAAAGTCTGGAAGACTTCCTCGACCAAAAAGTATTTAGAGATGTTGAGGGACAAGAAATTCATCCTGACGGTTCCGATGTTAAGGGGTTCGAAACATTCTTAGAACGCTACACACAAGGCCTGGCGATTGAGCAGGCTGCTGTAGATAATCTAGTGGAAAACTGGAGGAATTGACGTGTTAGAGCAGCTGAAAGAAGAAGTATTTCAAGCCAATCTCGATTTGCCTAAACATGGACTCGTGAAATACACCTGGGGTAACGTAAGCGCTGTTGATCGTGAACGTGGCTTATTCGTTATCAAACCGAGTGGTGTTAGTTATGACACGATGAAACCTAGCGATATGGTGGTTGTTGATTTTGACGGCAATGTTGTTGAAGGAGAGATGAGACCTTCATCGGATACACCGACTCATGCCGTACTTTACAAGCACTACGCAGAGATCGGCGGTATTGTGCATACGCATTCGACTTGGGCGACGATTTGGGCTCAAGCAGGCCTGGATGTACCTGTAATGGGGACTACTCATGCAGACACCTTCTATGGTTCTGTTCCCTGTGCTCGTTTCCTGACACAAGAGGAGATCGACCGTGGTTACGAAGCGGAAACCGGCCGTGTCATCATCGAAACTTTTGAGCAGCGCGGGCTGGATATTTTAGCAGTGCCAGGTGTCCTGCTTAAGGGTCACGCTCCCTTCACTTGGGGGAAAGATGCGAAATCCGCAGTTATGAATAGCGTCGTGTTGGAAGAAGTTTCGAAAATGAATTTATTCGCACGGGAATTGAATCATTTTGCCGAAGAATTGCCGCAGCGGATTCTAGATAAACACTATTTGCGCAAACATGGGAAAGATGCCTACTACGGGCAAAAGTAAGACCAACTAAACTAAAAACGAAGAAAAGAGGATGAATGTTATGTCAACAGTAGGTACAAAACAGTTCTGGTTTGTCGTAGGTTCACAACATCTGTATGGAGAAGAAGCATTAGCAGAAGTCAAAGCACACGCACAAGAAATGACCGATGCCCTAAATAAGAGCGGCGTTCTGCCTTATCCGCTTGTATTGCAAGATCTGGCGGTTAGTGCAGACAAAATCACCAGCCTTATGAAAGAAGTCAACTATCGTGATGAGGTTGCTGGTGTCATCACTTGGATGCATACTTTCTCACCTGCAAAAATGTGGATTCGCGGTACTAAATTGCTGCAAAAGCCGCTACTTCATTTGGCCACACAGTACAATGAAAGCATTCCTTGGGCTACAATTGACATGGACTTCATGAACCTCAATCAGGCAGCTCATGGTGACCGTGAATATGGGTTTATCAACGCCCGCTTGAAGAAACAGAATAAAGTGGTTGTAGGTTACTGGGAACGTGCAGAAGTGCAAAAACAAATCGCAGAGTGGATGGATGTAGCGGTTGCTTATAACGAAAGCTTCAATATCAAAGTCGCCCGCTTTGGCGACAATATGCGTAATGTTGGCGTTACGGAAGGTGATAAGGTCGAAGCCCAAATTCAATTTGGATGGACTGTTGACTACTTCGGAATTGGCGACCTCGTTCAGTACGTCAATGCTGTGAAAGAAGAAGAGATTGATGCTTTGTTTGCGGAATACTCTGAACTTTATGAATTCGATTATGGTACTTATAGCAAGGAAGCTTGGGAAGCCAGTGTAAGAGTGCAAGCAAGCTATGAAATTGCTATTAAACGATTCCTGGATCATGGCGGCTATACTGCCTTCACTACGAACTTCGAAGACCTCTATGGTATGAAACAGCTCCCTGGTCTTGCCGTTCAACGTTTGATGGCACAAGGATACGGATTTGCTGGTGAAGGAGACTGGAAGACTGCAGCGCTCGATCGCCTGCTTAAAGTCATGAGCCATAACCAATCCACTGGCTTTATGGAAGACTACACCTATGAATTAGCGGCTGGTCAGGAATCGATCCTTCAATCCCATATGCTTGAAGTTGACCCAACGTTGGCGAGCAACAAGCCTAAAGTCATCGTTTCTCCGTTAGGTATCGGCGATCGTGAAGATCCAGCCCGTCTGGTATTTGACGGCAAGGCAGGAGACGGTGTGGTTGTTTCTATGGCTGACTTTGGCACCCATTATAAACTGCTGATCAATGAGGTTACTGCATTTGAACCGACAGTTCCTGCTCCAAATCTTCCGGTAGCCCGTGTACTGTGGAACGTGAAGCCTAACTTCCAGGATGGAGTTAAGGCATGGATTGAGAACGGTGGCGGTCACCATACTGTGGTTTCCTTGAATCTAACCACAGACCAAATTGTGACTTATGCAAAACTGGTTAACCTGGAATACGTAATTATTAAATAACTAGAAGATAGCCATCTATAAAAGCATTGGGTCAGTCCTTAGGATCCAATGCTTTTTATTGGTTTTCTAAGGATGTCGAGATAAAGGAAAGGTTCCTAAGCTATCTGGCGATATAACGAGATAATTGGATTCTCCTTAAGGTAATCATTTAATTCATAAGGATGTGATACTATGGCGAATGTACCAGCTACGAAAACGAAACTGGTTATCGTCGAAGGCATACCTGGCTCTGGCAAATCCACATTATCTAGATACATACATGACATGTTAAATACACATCAAATAGAATCGGAACTATTTTTAGAAGGAAATTTACGGCATCCCGCTGATTATGAATCGGTTGCATGTATGCCGAACGAAGAACTTGATCGGCTCCGATCAATCTATTCCGAGGTGTTTCATTACATTGATCCGTTCGTATCTTTGAATGGCAACGACTCTTTAATCGCATATGCGCTTGCGCAGCAATCAGCCCAAAATAAAATTCCTTCTAGTTTGTATGAGGAAATCCAGCGTTATGAAATCTACGATGGAGTACCCGTGGAAAAGTACTGCGAATTGATGATCCAACGTTGGAAGTCTTTTGTTAAAGATCAGCGAGAAAAGGAAAAGCTAATCATACTCGAATGCTGTTTTTTACAGAACCCAGGGTGTGCATTACTCGCCCGGCATGATGCTGGAAATGATCGATTTGTTCGGCATGTATTACAGATTGCGGAGCAAATTCAGGAGTTAAATCCAATTTTGTTCTATTTGAAGCAACCTGATGTGCGTGAGACGATTGAGCGAGTAAAAACGATGAGATCTCAAGAATGGTTAGATTTCACGATTTGGTACCATACAGAGCAAGATTATGGAAAGAAGAAGGGGCTTTACGGGTATGAGGGATATATTCAGTTCCTTGAACATCGACGAGAGCTAGAATTACAAATTATTGAGCAACTTCCTTTTCAATCGTTTATTATGGATAACTCCGATTATGATTGGGTGAATCAACAACAGACTGTTTCGAATATCATGATGAAGTATTTATAAACCATGAAGCTCATTCGAGGAAACGTTAGTGCAATTAGAAAGGGCCTGTCCCGTAAAGATTGGCCCAAAAACTTGCCGTTACAGGCAGCCCTGTGACTCTCATGTTTTAAAAGTTCAGTAGAGAGAAGGTTATAAGCTATGAGTGATTATGGTCCAGATCTATTTAAAGGTACCGCTTGGTACTACTCTAGGTATCGACCTCCTTATCCTTCGTCGCTTATTCGGTTTTTAGTTAACAAGTTTTCTCTGAATGGGGAAGGTCGCTTGCTTGACTTAGGATGTGGAACGGGTCAGCTAGCTCTAAGATTTAGTGATTGGTTTGAAGAAATAGTAGGTGTAGATACTGAATCAGAAATGCTAGATGAAGCAAACCGTTTGTCCAGTGATAAAAGGTTGGACAATGTTAAATGGGTACAAGGAAGGGCGGAAGAGCGCGTATGTGACTGGGGTGTCTTTCGCCTCGTTATAATTGCGAAAGCATTTCATTGGATGGATAGAGAGTCCATTCTTGACATTCTGTATAACAGTTCTGATACTAATGGTGGCGTAGCTATTATTGATAATACTGGGAAGCAGGAACCCTTACTTTGGCAACTCAAGGTCAACGAAGTAGTGAGACGTTGGCTAGGAGACGCAAGAAGAGCTGGTAATAGCACTTACACTCCCCCAAAGGAGAGGTATGAGGATATTGTAAGAAAATCTGGATTCAAAAATGTCCAAAGACATATTTTACCGAGTTATTCATATACATGGACTGTTGATTCGATCATTGGAAATCTGTACTCTACATCATTTGCTTCAAGACGCCTTTTTGGTGATAATTTAGTACGATTTGAAAATGATTTAACATCTGTTCTACTAGATATGGACTCCACGGGTGTGTTTACCGAAGAATTGTCAGTGTCTGTTATTACTGCTAGTAAGTGAAGCCCCAATAATACAGCGTGTTGAGATCCATTCTTATTATTTTGCAAAGAAAATTCTCACTTTTTAGCAGAAATGATTTATAATTATCAGATAATAGACAATATAATTTTTAAAAGATTATATTTTAGTTATAATAGAGACAGAAAAGATATGTTCCTGAGTGGAGCCTTGCTTCTTGTATCACCTAAGCAGGAGGGCCTGCTCTTTTTTGCAAATATAAGAGATAAGGAAGGTTTTTATGAATAGCATTCAGAAAAATACAGACGTTATCTTAATTGGTGCCGGAGTCATGAGCGCGACTCTGGGATCATTGCTAAAAGAGTTAGCACCAGAATGGGAAATTAAAGTGTTTGAGAAACTCGCAAACGCAGGAGAAGAAAGCTCTAACGAATGGAATAATGCAGGTACAGGCCATGCTGCACTGTGCGAACTGAACTATACATCCGAAAAAGCTGATGGATCTATAGATATTCGTAAAGCTGTAGACATTAATGAGCAGTTTCAGCTTTCAAGACAGTTTTGGTCTTTTCTTGTAAACAGCCATTTGATTCGTAATCCTCAGGACTTTATCAAGCCAATACCTCATATGAGTTTGGTAACAGGAGAGAAAAATGTATCTTTTTTGAAAAAAAGGTTTAAAGCGCTTTCAACTATTTCTCTATTTCAAGGCATGGAATTTTCCGACGACCCTGAAAAGCTGAAGGAATGGATTCCGCTAATTATGGAAGGCCGTACATTGAATGAACCAATCGCGGCAACCAAAATCGACTCTGGAACAGATGTCAACTTTGGTGCTTTAACACGCATGTTGTTTGAGCATTTAAAAAGTAAAAACGTTGAGATCAATTACAAGCATAGTGTAAAGGATATTAAACGTGCGAGCGACGGCTCGTGGAAAGTCAAAGTCCATAATCTGGATAACGGTAAAATCGAATACCATACTGCCAAATTTGTCTTTATCGGTGGTGGGGGTGGAAGTCTACCTTTGCTACAAAGAACCGGTATTCCTGAGTCCAAATATATCGGGGGATTCCCGGTAAGTGGACTATTTATGGTATGTAACAATCCTAAGGTTGTCGCCCAGCATCATGCGAAAGTATACGGTAAAGCTAAGGTTGGTGCTCCTCCCATGTCTGTTCCGCATCTGGATACAAGATATATCGGTAACCAAAAAGCACTGCTATTTGGACCGTTTGCCGGCTTCTCACCGAAGTTCTTGAAAACGGGCTCAAATTTGGATTTGATCGGATCTGTAAAACCCAATAATCTCATCACGATGTTGGCGGCAGGCGCAAAAGAGATGGCATTGACCAAATACCTGATTCAGCAAGTGATGTTATCGAATGAAAAGCGTCTGGAAGAATTACGCGAGTTTATTCCGAACGCCAAAATCGAGGACTGGGGGATCGTGGTAGCGGGTCAACGTGTGCAGGTGATCAAAGATACGGAGGGCGGTAAAGGAACACTTCAATTTGGTACAGAAGTGGTTAGTGCCGCTGATGGTTCGGTAGCTGCACTGCTCGGCGCTTCTCCGGGTGCTTCTACTGCTGTTCACGTTATGCTGGAAGTATTGGAAAAGTGCTTCCCACAACATATGGAAGAGTGGGAACCAAAAATAAAAGAAATGATTCCTTCTTATGGGGTGTCACTAGCGGAAAACCCAGAACTTTACCAAGAAATTTATGAGTCCACAACGGAGGTGCTCGGTCTGGGCGAAAGAGAACCGCTTCATCGTTAATTTTCACATGGCTAGTAACTCGATCATCCAAATATTTTTAATAAAAAGCACAGTAATCTTACGATATATTTTAGAGTCCAATAAGCAACAACACCAAGCGGTGGGAAGAAAGTCCCCACCGCTAAAAATGCTTGTTTAACAATACAAAGTTTTGCAATCCTTCTGCATTTTTGATGTCACATGGATGAACAGCCTTCATGGTAAAGCTTTATGTATGAATAGATAGGGGCGCACTCACAAGGGGGGGTGCCCCTATCTATTTATGTTATATTTGTGCGGTTGGGCGGATCACGATTTCGTTCACATCAATGTCAGCAGGTTGTTCAATTGCGAATCCAATTGCGCGGGCTACCGCGTCTGGTGTCATGGCTAGTTTATCCCGGATGACGGCGAGTTGATCTCTTATAGCCGGGTCTGTTAAACTTTCGGTGAAATTTGTCTGCACAATACCTGGCGAAATGATGGTCACGCGCAGCTTATCGCCAGCTTCCTGGCGCAACCCCTCTGAGATGGCGCGTACGGCGAACTTCGTACCAGAGTAGACCGACTGGTTCGGAACGGTCTTGTGTCCTGCTGTAGAAGCAGTGTTCACGAAATGTCCGAAACCCTGTTTGCGAAAGACAGGCAACGCTGCAGCAATGCCATACAAAACGCCTTTAATGTTGACGTCAATCATGTGCTCCCAATCTTCCACGCGCAGATCATCGAGAGGGGATATAGGCATAACGCCAGCGTTGCTGACGAGAACATCCAGCTTCCCGTATCGTTCGCAAGCCAAAGTAACGAGGTTGCACAGATCCTCGCGCCGTCTCACGTCAGTGCGTGCATAGACAGCTTCGCCACCCTTATTCGTAATACGTGTCGCCAGTGCTTCAAGGCGGTCCACCCCGCGTGCCCCAAGCACGACTTTTGCTCCACGCTCGGCAAGCAACAGTGCTGTTGCTTCTCCAATTCCGCTGCTCGCACCTGTAATCACAACGACTTTGTTCTCTATTCTTCCTTCCAAACTCATAGCCCCATCCTTCTTCCTTTGATCTATTTGCCTTAGGCCCTTTGTTGGCCTTGCAAGTAAATTTTAAGTAGAATTCGATTGAGACAGGTAGACCGATCAAGTCCAATTCTTGCCTAATCCTATTCGGCGTGCATATAATTAGCACATCAATATTAGCGTTCAACGGAAAGGAAGGTGAAGCATGAATGGTTTCGTCTCCTCCCCCCTCTGATATTTCTACGAATCTACAAGAACTGATTCGTCTGATTGATCAACGCGCGTCTTCGGACGGTACGTTTGTTTCGTCTGTGCCAGGACTTTATTTCAGACGTGCAAGCCATGTGTCCGAGCTGAATCATATGGTCCATATGCCCTCCCTGTACGTGGTTGCGCAAGGCTCAAAGACAGCAATGCTGGCTGGAGAAAACTATGTGTACGATCCAACAACCTACATGGTCACATCAGTTCAACTTCCCGTAACTGGTAAAATAACTCAAGCCTCGTCGGAGCTTCCTTATCTAAGTCTTCAATTATCCATTAGTCCAGACGCCATCCTGGACATTATCAAGAAGAGTCCTCCTCCATGTAACGTAAAGACTGGACGCGGCATACTGGTGAGCCAATTTGACCCTCTGCTGCTTGATGCGCTGCTTCGGCTTGTCAGACTTTCGGATACGCCTGCGGATATTCAGTTTCTTGCGCCGCTTATCACGCACGAGATCCTTTATCGTGTATTACAAGGTGAGCAGGGGGCTTTAATCAGGCAATTTGCCGTAGTTGGCAGCTATGCACATAGCATCTCCAAAGCGATCCATCTGATTACCCGCGATTACTCTAAGCCTCTTGTGATCGAAGAATTGGCGAAGGAAGTAAACATGAGCCCTTCTTCCTTACACAAGCATTTTAAAAAGGTAACGGCTATAAGTCCTCTGCAGTATCAGAAGGCCATTCGACTGCAGGCTGCACGCCGCTTACTGCTCTCGGAGGGATTGGAAGCCGCCACTGTAGGCTTTCGCGTTGGCTATGAGAGTCCTTCGCAGTTCAGCCGAGAATATGGACGCATGTTTGGACGTCCACCGATGAGTGATGTTAAACATTTGCGTAATTCCCTTAGTGTCTCAGTTGATTGAGAAGTTTATCGGGTCAATTATTTATTGGAAGGAGCTAGATTTATCATGCGGAATGATTTGCTCTAAAGATTCATGGCAACTGCGAATAGTGCCCTAGATAGGAATGTATAGAAAATCATCAGATCTTCATGGAGGTTAATATGAAAACTTTCATTTACATGGTGAGACATGGCGAATCACCAAAGACGGAAGGAAATGAAAGAACAAGAGGTTTGACTGATAAAGGCAAGTCAGATGCTTTTCAAATAACTGAGTTATTGAAAGGAGAGAGGATTGAGGTTTTCGTTTCAAGCCCATATCAACGGGCAATCTTAACCATTCAAGAATTAGCTCAATACTCAGGACAAGAAGTTTTAATACTCGAGGATCTTAAAGAAAGAATTTTTTTGAATGAAGACAACCGAATGCCCGATGATGAATTATTCCCTTTGTTAGATAAGTCATTTTCTGATCCCAGCTTTGCTTTAACGGGAGGAGAGTCTAATGCAGTTTGTCAGAATCGAAGTATAACAGTCTTAAAGGAATTGCTAAAAATCTACCGAGGACGGAAAATCGCATTAGGCACTCATGGAGCTGTAATGACTTTAATGATGGGGTATTATGACAAGCAGTACGATTTGAATTTTTTACTACATACATCCAAGCCAGACGTATACAGAATGGAATTCAATGATCAGGAATTAGTTGAGGTGAAAAGATTGTGGAACATGCCGTAATAGTTTGTGAGGAAAAGGTATAAGGACTATTCTCCAAAAAGAGACCACCCTTAAAAAAGGATGGTCTCTCTTCAAAGCTTTTCTTGTATAGCTATTGCGGTGAACCGTTAAGCAAATCCTCGGCTATTTTTACCAGGTCTTTCTTGGTCAGTGGACTGTCCTGGTTATCAGATATGTTGAAGTGTAACCGTCTTTTTTCATCAAGCCAGCCCAGTCGGTTTTTTCCGGCCTCCAAGGGATTGCTTGTTTTGCTTGCCCTGATGTAATAGGCCTTGGTTCCTTTAATTGTCAGTTGCTCAGCCGAATCCTGTTCATTTTGCATGATGGTTGTCTTTGTGACTTCAGGAGTGTATTTGGTGACGGTAATGTTTACATAGTCGTTTCCTCTCGCATACCGGGCAAAGGAGGTGTCTGACTTGTCCCAGCTCAGCTTTTGAATAAACAGATGTTCACCCTCCGGTGCAGCTTTGGCCTGTTGCATCAGTTTATCGGTTAAAGCTCGATATTCCTTTTTATCCATCATCCTAGGATATGCAGCGCCTGGATAGACGTATCCGAATTCAAACTGATAGCCATCCGGTAGATGAGTGGGGTTGCTGAATAATGGAGCCTCAGTTCGCTTGATTTCATCTTGTAAGCTGTTGAAACTTGAAAGTTCAGCTGGCTTGTACGCAAACAGGGCCGGATTAGATAGGTTGTTCTGATTCATAGAATCATCCTTGACGTAATAGGCGGCATACTCTCCGGGCTGCAAGCGATCTTTCACTTTTTCGTTCCACTGTGCGTAGGTGGAGGTATACGTTTTCGAGGCGTCCGTTTCGGCAGGTGTTTTGGCGGTATTTAATACAACGTCGCCCTTACTGTTGCGGAATTCAAGATATTGCGAAGCGGCGTATCCAGTCACAGAGGCCCCTAACACAAAAAGCAAGATCATGATGGGAGCGGTAATGCGCGGTTGAAGACGCATTTTTACAATGAACCCCTTTTTGGGCGTCACCTTTTGGTAGACCTGTTCCATCACTTTGTCAGAAACGTCAAAAGCTTGGATTTTTAGGACACTTTCTGGTTCTGTCAGCTTGTCCATGTTTTTTAAGTCTTTGTCTTTTGGATCGGTGTATTTCAGATTTTGTTCCTGATTTCTGCCTTGTAATTCACGCATTTCGGGTCCTCCTTTATGGGCTCCATTATTTTTTTAAGCTTTGTTTTTGTTCTGCCGTATTTTTTCTTGATAGCTTCCTCGCTCTTGTTCATAATTTCCCCGATTTCTCCAAACGTTTTTTCTTCAAAAATGCGCAGCACCAACAGGTTTCGTTCTTCTGCATTCAGTTGGTCTAATGCCCGGCTCAGCGGTTCACTGAAAAGCTGACGTTCCAAAACCTGCGCAGCACTGTCTGAAGTCATATTAGTTGAGGTGAACAGGGTAATCTTAAATTTGCGCTGTAGATTCTTCCTGCGAATCAAGTTCAGGCAGTGATGATAAGCCATTTTATACAGCCAGGAGGAGAAGCCCATTGTCGGTTTGTACATGTTAATTTTTTCAAAAGCTTTGACCAAAATATCCTGTACGGCTTCTTCTGCCTCATGCTCACTTCCTAATAGCCGCCAGCAATACACAAATATCTGACGCTGATACTCCTTCACAATGTAGGCGTAATCCTGGATTTCGCCAGCTTGAACTCGTTTGATTTTGTATTCGATTTCCTCATTCAAAAATTTAGGCACCTCCTCTGATCAAAAAGAAAACTATACCTGTATAACAAACGAAGATGACCGAAAGGGACACCTTTTTTAAATTTTTTTAGTATTAAATCTACTCTCTAAGAGAGTACGATAAAGCAGAACAATTATCACCAACGTTGTTGGTTTCATAGAGCTTGGATTTTTATTGTGGAAATAAATAGAATGATGAAGTATACCTATCAAAAATTTGGAAAGAGATTGTAAAAAAATAAAAAAGGAGATAAGAAATGAGGGTTTATGATAATGGGGGAGTCCAGATGGTGGTTGCACTTTTATATCCTGTTATAGCATTTGTTATATTAAGTAATAGTCATAGGATAGGTTCATGGACTATCCCGGCCATTATTGCAATTTTGTTTTGTCTGTTATGGAAAAATACTCTTTATGTAATCATCTCTAATGCCTTGATGTGGATTGTATCAGTACCTATGTGGTGGCTGCTAGTTGAACGTGTGAAAACAGACCAGGGCGCTGAAATTTTCATTTCGTCATTACCATTCATTATATTGTTATACATATTTGCTGTATTGCTACCCGAAATTTCAATTGTTCTATTTAGACATTACATTTTTAATAAGTTTAGACGTCGTAATAGTAAGTAATCTCTGAAACGATTCAGGAGTGCTTTTCCAAAACAACCTATGGATTAGGTAAAGTGGAAGGAATGAGAGATAAAATAAAATTAAGTTAAGTCATTGATAAGGTGAAGATGACTATTGGTTTTATCCAAGAGAGCACACAATTTTCTTGCAAATTCAAAATGGAAAGATGAATTAAACGATCAAGAGGTAAACTAGGCAATCCCACCCGTTAGCTAACGATAACCATCGGCTGTGCTGGGCGGGATTGCCTCACCCTCTTTAATGCAGCGTATTTTCTACTTATTCCCTTTGCGTACCTTTAACAGCTTGCCCTTTACGGTTGTATTCTTCATAATTTCAAGCACCAGTGGGCCCTTGCCATTCAGAATCTCAACATCTGTCACATTATCCAGAATCGTAATGATCCCGATATCATCTGCGGTGACCCCGTCAAGCTTAGCGATGGTCCCCACGAAGTCGACAGCTCTAAGTTTTTTCTTCTTACCGCCGTTAAAGTTCAGCTTCATAATCTGTTGGTTTAGTTGCTCGCGCTTATCTTTTTTGAGTGCGGTTTTTACATGCAGTTTCTGCTCAAAATCTTCTCTACGCAGATCAACAGCCTCTTCTGAGGGGGCCTTTACCTGCGGGATCACGAATCCAATATATGCTTCAATATCAGCTAATCTTCGGCCATCCTTAGGAGTGATGAGGGAAATGGCTTTCCCTGTTTTGCCAGCACGTCCCGTACGTCCTGTGCGGTGAACATAGCTTTCCTTCTCAAGGGGGATATCGTAGTTAATGACATGGGTGATATTCGTGATATCAATCCCTCTGGCAGCTACATCTGTTGCAATCAAGTAACGGAATTGGCCCCTTCTGAATGCATTCATTACCTCAAATCGCTCATCTTGCTCCATGCCACCATGAATGCGATCACATGGGTACTCGAGATCAGCCAATGCTCTGAATAATGTATCTACATTCTCCTGCGTACGACAGAAAATAATGCAACTGTCAGGATTCTCAACAATGAGCAGATCTTGCAGTAGTGCCAGCTTGTCTGACTCCTTCACCTGAATAAGAGAGTGATCAATTGTGGCGGTCGTTATACCGGTCGCTTTAATCTCTATTCTAACAGGATCTTTCATATATTTACGTGACAGTGTGGCTACGTCCTCAGGGAAGGTAGCGGAGAATAACATGGTAACCCGGTCACTAGGCAGCGCTTGAATAATCGACTGAACTTGCTCGATAAAGCCCATATTCAGCATCTCGTCAGCTTCATCAATCACGAGATAGGCAATCCGATCTAACGATAGCGTGCCTCGTTCAATATGGTCCAGTATACGTCCTGGCGTACCTACAGCCACATGCGTCCTTTGTTTTAACTCAGCCTTTTGGATATGAAAAGGATGCTTCCCATAAAGGGGCGTTGCTTTGATCCGCTTAAAGCGTCCAATATTCGTGATGTCTTCGGTGACCTGTAACGCGAGTTCACGGGTTGGCGTCAGGATTAAAGCTTGGGGCTTATTCTCATTCCAATCTACTAGCTCACAGATTGGAATGCCGTATGCTGCTGTTTTGCCGCTACCTGTTTGCGATTTGGCGACAAGATCCTTCTTCTCAAGCGCAACTGGAATGACTTCCGTCTGAATCTCTGTTGGCGTCTCATAGCCCAAGCTATTCAGTGCTCTTACAATTTCTTCACTTAATGCATAATCTGTAAAATGCTTCTGACTCATTTTCAACCTCTTCTGCGCTGTATTTGAATACCATTACATATATAATGTCATCGTGTATCGAACTTATACTCATCTAGTATACTCTATATCCACGTTCACTCTAATACATATCAGCGGTTTACAATATCATACAGAATTAATCTTTTCGTCTTGCTGTTTTCCAGTAAGGCAACTATACTTTTTCTGGGACGAAAAAACACAGTCTGGTTGGTAGTCCAGACGCATGAATGACTCTCAGATTCCAAGAGTACCATGTCAGTAACCTTCCCCCCTCGGGATGTCCATCGTTTCGATTTAAAATGAGGGGGTTTAAAATGAAGCTTACAGTTTATCATGATGGACAGTATTGGGTTGGAGTCGTGGAAGAGCAGGACCAAGGGAAATTGAAGGCAGCTAGGCATATCTTTGGTACAGAGCCTAAGGACGAGGAAATTCTCCATTTTATCCGTGAGGAAATGTGGGAACTTGTTGGTCGGCTCTCACAAGAGGTGGCTATAAAGTGGTCTGAAACGAAGAAGGTCAATCCGAAGCGGCTAGCAAGGCAGGCAGCGTATGAATTAAGACAGAAGGGGGTCTCCTCCTATGCACAAGAGGCCCTAAAGTTAGAGTATGAGAAGCGCAAGCTGGAGAAACATGCTTACTCTAAACAGCAAAGAGAATCCATGAAGGCACGGATAAGGGAATTAAAGGAGAAAAAAGCGAAAGAAAAACATCGCGGGCATTAATAAAACCTCCATCCTTATCCACAATTGTTACGCATGTTTTATATCAGCATATGTGAAAACATGTGTTACGCACAAAGGGCACCCGATTGGGTGCCCTTTAAACTGTCGTTAGCGCGGAGAACCGTATCAAAAGTATTGTTACGATGAAAAGTGAACCCAGTCTCTCCCTTGGACAGCATCCATCTTTTTAAAGAAAATTTGAGCGCGTTTATTCTCAGTAGAAGTTATCCAGGTCATATGAGCATATCCATGATTTTGTGAGTACTTTTGACATTCTAAAAAAAGCTGTGATTCTACTTCTGTATCTCTAAAGGGTTCCATTACAAATAGGTCGTTCATAACTATGATTTTGTCTGCTTTCATCGTGCTAAAGGTAAAGAATAATGTAGCAAAGCCGATTAATTCTCCATTTTGTTCCGCCACAAATTGTATACCGTTTTGCTGCTCAAAAAGGGTTTGAATCAAATTATGAATTTTTTCGATAGGTGGCCTAGGGTTTTGATAAAAACCAACGATGTATTCATACATTAACTCGGTCAAACTGCTTAAATCATCAGGCTTAGCGTTTCTTATTAAAAATGACATTAGATGCACTCCCTTTTTATTAGTTTTGAATTATTATACATAATAAAGCATATATATTCAAAGTTGAATTCATTCCGAATTACTTAAGAAGTGTAAGTGTCACCTCTATCGTGTTATCAATAAATGATCGTTCTGGACGAGACTTTATCATTACGGTCAGTCCAATTAACGATACGACTAGCGCCTGTGATACAGCCTTCACATTGAGCCCGATCTCAAGCTCACCTGATTGTATACCTCTTTCAATGGTTTCTTGAAATATAACCGCTAGGTACATTTGATGCTCCCTTGTAAGAATTTCAAACTTCTCATCATGGGGCGCAAGTTCAACCATTGTATTAATGCAAAAGCATCCTTTTCTAGGATTTTCCGCATATTCCTCATCGACCACACCTTCAAAGAAAGTCCGAAATGCTTCTTTTACAGATGGATTGCTTTGAAGCTTGGTTCGGATCAGAGAAGCACGGGACATCATGTATTTGCGCAGCGCAGCTTCGAACAATTCTTTTTTGCCTCCAAAAGTGGAATATATACTGGGTCGTTGAATTTCCATTCTGGAAGTTAAATCACTCAATGAGGTAGCTTCATATCCCTTCTCCCAAAATATTTGCATAGCTGCATCTAATACTTTATCTTCGTCAAATTCGCGGATTCGTCCCATAATCAATACCTCTCATTACTCGTAATTTTATTCTTAATTCAATGACTCTGATCATAATTGTCAGGGGTCTTCATTTGCGTACCAATTAGTATGTTATTATCTTATAATTAGCCCGTTATATTGTCAAATGCAGATTGGTTTATCGCACCAAGGAGATATCAGTATGAGGATAAATTAAAGTGTTTTTACTATATTTATTGACAGTATTCTTTTTAATGAGTTATATTTACTGGGAAAAATATTTTACCGATCGGTATGATATTTTACTGGTATTTAATTAGCATACAAAGAAAGCTATTAGAATAGGAGAGATGGACCATGGAGATAGGTATTACTTCGTTTGTAGAAACAAAGCCTGACGTTCAGACAGGTGAAGTGATAAGTCACGCACAGCGATTGCGCGAAGTTGTCGAGGAAATAGTCCTTGCTGATCAAGTGGGACTTGATGTGTTTGGGGTAGGTGAGCATCATCGGAAGGATTATTCGGCATCTTCACCAGCAGTTGTGCTGTCAGCGGCTGCAGGGCAGACGAAACGGATTCGGCTGACCAGTGCAGTGACAGTGCTTTCTTCAGCTGATCCCGTTCGCGTTTTTCAGGATTTTGCTACGCTGGATGGTATTTCGAATGGACGTGCGGAGATTATGGCGGGCCGAGGTTCCTTTATTGAATCTTTTCCACTGTTTGGCTATGACTTGGAAGACTATGATGAGCTGTTTGAACAACATTTGGAATTGCTCCTTAAAATACGGGAGTCCGAAAAAGTAACCTGGAAAGGCGGACATCGGCCAGCGATTAACCATTTGGGTGTGTATCCACGGCCGGTTCAGAATCCTTTACCGATTTGGGTTGGCAGCGGGGGCAGACAGGATTCTGCTATCCGTGCAGGTTTGTTAGGACTGCCCTTGATGCTGGCGATTATTGGCGGGAATCCGGTGAATTTTGCACCGCTCGTGCAGCTTTATAAGAAGGCAGCAGCGCACGCTGGTCATGATGAATCGAAGCTTAGGGTTGGGTCGCACTCGATAGGATTTGTCGGAGAGAATAATGAGCAAGCTGCAGATACATATTTCCCTTCTACGATGGCAGGTATGAATAGATTGGGCAGGGAGCGGGGCTGGGCACATTATGATCGTTCTAGCTACGATGCCGCGCGCAGCTTTGAAGGTGCGCTGTATGTCGGCGATCCAGAGACTGTTGCCCAGAAGATCATTCACCTTCGCAAACATGTAGGTGTTACTCGCTTTATGCTGTATGTTCCGTTAAGCACGATGCCGCATGCGGAAGTGATGAGAGCCATTGAGCTGCTAGGAACAGAGGTAGCACCCCGAGTTCGGAAGGAAATAGCCAAGTGGGAAGCGGAGACGGAGAAAACATTATAAAAACCAAACATAGGAGTGATTTGCGTGGATTTTGAAAATCGTTTATTACCAGAATTAAGGTCAGTAATCGCACAATTTCCTGGTTTTCAACTGGAAGAGAACTTAGAGCTGAGCAGGAGCTATTTGTCGAGTCCTCCTATTGAGCAGTCGGAGCACGTACGCACGACAAGCCGGATGATTCCGAGCGTAGCAGGCGAGATATTAGTCAAAATCTACGAACCTGCCCAGCGAACTGACGTTAGGCTTCCGGCCATGCTGTGGATTCACGGGGGAGGCTATGTGATGGGGCATCCTGATATGGACGATGCTTTGTGCGAACGCTTCGTGCAGGCGGCCAAAAGCGTCGTCGTATCGGTCGATTACCGACTTGCTCCCGAGCATCCCTACCCAGCTGCCATCGATGACTGTTATGCGGCTTTGACGTGGATGACCGACAAAGCGGAGCTGCTGGGCATCGACTTAGATCGGGTCGCAATTGCCGGAGCAAGTGGGGGCGGCGGTCTGACCGCAGCACTTGCTTTAATGGCTCGTGACAAAGGCGGGCCAGCCCTCATTTTCCAAATGCCGCTGTATCCGATGATCGATGACCGCAGTATTACGGCGTCAAGTCATGAAATTACGGCCGTTAACGCACCATGGAACCGGAAGAACAACTTGGCGGCCTGGAACATGTACTTGGGCAATCGTACCGAAGATAGCGAGGTGTCCCCATATGCGGTGCCGTCGAGAGCGGAAAGCTTGGCTGGCCTGCCGCCGACCTATACGTGCGTAGGCCAGCTCGATCTATTCCGAGATGAGACGATCGAATATGTGGCACGTCTTGCCCAAGCGGGCGTAGACGTTGAATTCCATCTGTATCCCGGCACATTCCACAATTTTGAAGGGATGGTTCCGCAAGCAGAAGTAAGCCAACGTGCTAGCCAAAGTTATGTAGACGCAATTGCAAGAGCCCTTAATCCTTAACTATTAAATGGGCAGTCTCCAAAGTGATATGTTCCCAAAAAAGTAGGCAGGTTAAAACTTGCTGCTGTAAGGGGAGCATATCACTTTTTGCATCAACCTTTTTTGTCATTTCGGAGTTGTTTGGGATAAAGGAGCATCAGGTTTTCAGTCGCCCCGCAATGATGTAAAGTTTTTCGGGTAAAATCTTTACTTTTATATGTAGCAGATAGTAACCTTACATTCTTATAATTGGAAATGTAAGCGATTTATTTTAGAGTGGGAATATTAAAAAACTATACGTATGAGGAGGAGATTGTATGTCGAAATTTAAAGTGGGCAAGTTGGTAAGCAGCTTGGCGTTGGCGGGTGTGTTGTTATCATCAGTTCTGATAAACCCGGCTAGTGCCAGTATGGCGAACGGTGGCAAATTCCTCGGGAATGTCATTGCGGGCAGTGTCCCTCCTAGTTACGGGAAATACTGGAATCAAGTGACGCCGGAGAACTCGACTAAGTGGGAATCGGTTGAAGGAAACCGTAACAACATGAACTGGTCACAGGCCGATACCGCCTACAATTATGCCCGTAGCAATGGCTTCCCGTTCAAGTTCCATACGTTGGTATGGGGTGCCCAGGAGCCAGGTTGGGTTAGGGGGCTGTCGGCTGCTGATCAGAAAGCGGAAGTGACTCAGTGGATTAAAGCAGCAGGTCAACGCTATCCGAATGCGGAGTTTGTAGATGTGGTGAATGAGCCGCTTCATCAGAAGCCGTCCTATCGCAATGCCATTGGTGGTGACGGGTCGACCGGATGGGATTGGGTCATATGGTCGTTCCAACAGGCAAGACAAGCCTTCCCCAATGCCAAGCTGCTGATCAATGAATATGGAATTATCAATGATCCTTCGTTAACCGACCAATATGTCAATATTATTAATCAGCTCAAGAGTAGAGGCCTGATTGACGGAATTGGTATCCAATGCCACCAGTTTAGCATGGACACTGTTTCAGTTAACACGATGAACACTGTACTGAACAAGCTGTCGGCAACAGGATTGCCAATCTATGTGTCGGAACTGGATATAACTGGCGACGACAACACCCAGCTTGCCAGATACAAGGAGAAGTTTCCGGTACTCTGGCAACATTCCTCAGTGAAGGGAGTTACGCTCTGGGGATATATCCAGGGGCAAACTTGGAAGCCGAACACACATCTGCTGAACTCTAACGGCACGGAACGTCCCGCGCTCCAATGGCTGAGACAATATCTGCAAAGATAAGCTATGGGTGGCACCTAAACCCCAACAGATGCAAACTTTTGCCAAATGTCTGGGCTGGGTAGATGTTTATTTGAAGAAGTCTTGGCTGAAATGTTATACGCCCAAGGCTTCTTTTTATTTAGCTTAAACGAGGAGTGCCCTAATGAAGGGAAGGAACCACTTCATTAGGGCACTGGAGATTTACTACCACTATCGATCACTGCCAGTTTGTATGAAAGGACCCTGCTGCATCACTTCGTTCATAAGTATGGGCACCAAAATAATCCCTTTGTGCTTGCAAAAGGTTAGCATTTGAAATGCCTGTCCGGTAACTATCGAAATAAGTAAGTGAAGCACTTAAACATGGAAACGAAATAGCAGAATTAATACCCTCACAGACTACTTTTCGCAATCCCAATTGATATTCTTTAACTTTTTCAGCAAAATACGGGGCGATTAATAGATTAGCCAAATTCGGTTGTTCTTGATATGTTTCGCTTATTACGTTTAAGAATTCTGCACGAATGATGCAACCACCACGGAAAATAAGGGCAATATCCTGTAAAGGTAAATTCCATCCGTAAAGCTCAGAAGTCATTTTATATTGTATAAATCCTTGCGCGTAGGCACAAATTTTACCCATATAAAAAGCTTGTCTAATGTACTCAATCCACACAGCTTTATCTAAACTTCGCTGATCAATCTCTGGGCCTGTCAGGATATTTCCTGCATAAACTCGTTCTTCTTTTAAAGAGGAGATGTAACGGGCAAACAATGACTCTGTAATAATGGATGATGGGATTCCATGATCAATTGCTTGAATACTTGTCCATTTACCTGTACCCTTTTGCCCTGTTTTATCCAGAATCACATCGATCAGAGGTAAGCCTGTTATTTCATCTTTTTTTCGTAAAATCTCTGCGGTAATTTCGATTAAATAACTTTTCAGTTCCCCTTGATTCCATGTTTCAAAGATGTCGGCAATTTCATTAACAGATAAACATAGCCTCTTTCTTAAAAATGTATAGACTTCTGCGATTAATTGCATATCTGCGTACTCAATTCCGTTATGTACCATTTTTACAAAGTGACCGGATCCTTTTGGACCCATATAAACACAGCAAGGGTCTCCGTCTACTTGGGCTGCTATTTTTGTTAGAATAGGAGATGCTTTTTCATATACGTCTTTATCTCCACCAGGCATGATCGAAGGTCCATGTAAAGCCCCAACTTCGCCGCCGGAAATACCGATTCCTAAATAACCGATTCCTTTTGACTTCAATTCATCATATCTACGTTCCGTATCTTTGTAATGGGAGTTACCACCGTCCATGATCACATCGCCTGCTTCAAGGAAGGGTACTAATGTACCTATTACCGAATCAACCGGTTTGCCCGCTGTTACCATAAGGAAAATTTTCCTTGGAGTTTTTAAGGAGCAGACAAAATCTTGAATTTCGTAGTAGGGATGGATGGAGTGACCTTCACTTTTTTTGACAAGATCGTCCGTTAAATCCCTCGTATAATTATAGACAGCGACTTGCTCGCCTTTACCAGCCATGTTTAAGGCGATATTACGGCCCATTACCCCTAAACCAATGACACCCATTGTGTTGGACATTTTTTCTGCTCCTTTTGTTTGAAATGAATAGGCCGTAGATCCTCACTTATAAACTTAGAAGATTCTAAGAAAAATAAGTGGGGGATCTACCGCCCGGGAATCGTGGTTTATACGAATAAACTTAGTACTAAAATAAATCCTAATCCGGCTACCGAAATGATGGTCTCAAGCAATGTCCATGTTGCAAATGTTTCTTTCATGCTTAAACCAAAATACTCTTTAAACATCCAGAAACCAGCATCGTTAACATGTGAAGCTATTAAACTACCCGCTCCCGTGGCGAGCACAACTAAAGCAAGATTAACGTCGGATTGTCCTAACATCGGTATAACTAAACCAGCGGTTGTTAAAGCTGCAACAGTTGCAGAACCTAAGGAAATACGTAAGATTGCAGCGATGATCCAGGCAAGTAAAATGGGTGATAATGTAGTTCCATTGAATAATTCAGCTACATAGTCGCCTACGCCGCCATTAATCAGTACTTGTTTGAAGGCTCCGCCGCCCCCAATGATTAAGAGCATCATCCCAATATGAGTAATAGCCGTTGTACAAGATGCCATTACATTTTTGATTGGGATTTTTCTTGCTATTCCCATGGTGTAGACAGCTACCAGTAAGGAAATTAACATGGAAGTTGATGCATCACCAATAAAACGGATCGCTGCTAGTAAACTATTATCTTCAAATCCCATTGTTTTTTGAAGCAAAGTTATAATCGTAGCAATAGACATTAAAATGACAGGAAGCATTGCAGTAAATACACTGATTCCAAATCCAGGAGTTTCCTCGGACTTAAATACTTTTTGTTCACCTAAAGAGGCAATATTACCAGTTTTCGTAAATGATGCAGGTACGAGTTTTTTGGCAAGCTTCGTAAATACAGGTCCAGCTAAGATAACGGTTGGAATGGCAATAATGAAACCGTAAAGTAAAACCTCACCAAGGTTCGCGCCATATTCACGGGCAATAACTGTCGGCCCTGGGTGTGGAGGTAAGAAACCGTGTGTTACGGATAAAGCTGCAATCATCGGAATACCGAGATGTAAGATAGAAACCTTTAATTGTTTTGAAATGGCAAATACGATTGGAATTAACAATACTAATCCTACCTCAAAAAATAGCGCCACACCGATAATGAATGAAGCAGCTACGACCGCCCATTGAATATTTTTTTCACCAAATTTGTCTACGAGGGTCATGGCAATTCGTTGAGCACCACCAGAATCAGCGATCAACTTACCTAACATCGCTCCAAGTCCAAAGATTAACGCTAAGTGACCAAGGGTTCCGCCTAATCCGGCTTCGATGGTTTTAACAATTTCTTCTAAAGGCATTCCAAGTGCTAAAGCGACGCCGAACGATACAATGATTAATGAAATAAAGGTGTTCAATTTGAAGCCCATGATTAAAACGAGTAATGCTAAAATTCCAATCGCTACGATAACTAATGGCATTGTAATTACCCCCTGCTTTTTATCTTTTTAGTGTTTAATTAAGCTTCTTTGATAATTGGAAATCCGTGTATAATCGTCTTCTAATACTCTGGATAGGTTAATGAAAATCGGCAGCAATTTCCTGTATTCCTTGGTTGCTTCTTCTTTTGGTGTATGTTTGTTGGTACTGCCAACCATTTCAGAGACGACTTCAAAGGACTGGATTTTTCCGGTGGCATACAAGCCTAAAATACAAGCTCCTAGACAAGAACTTTCGTAGCTTTCTGGAACGACGACTTCAGATGCGAATATATCGGACATCATTTGCCGCCAAACATCTGACCTCGCGAAGCCTCCAGTAGCTTGAATTCGGGTCACAGGACCGTCCATGCATTCAGTTAATGCCAAAAATACGGTGTACAAATTGTAAATGACTCCTTCTAGGGCTGCGCGAATCATATGTTCTTTCTTATGTGACATCGTCAAACCGAAGAATGAGCCACGTACGTCTGGATTCCATAAAGGCGCACGTTCACCAGCCAGGTATGGATGAAATAACAATCCGTCAGATCCTGGTCTTACACGTTCAGCAATCTTGGTTAGTACATCATATGGATCAATTCCTAGTCTTTTCGCTGTTTCTACTTCTGATGAGGCAAGTTCGTCACGGATCCAGCGAAGGACCATCCCGCCATTGTTCACCGGCCCCCCAATAACCCAGTGCTTTTCTGTTAAGGCATAACAAAATATTCTTCCCTTTTCGTCTGTTTGAGGCTTGTCTATAATGGTTCGAATGGCACCGCTTGTCCCAATTGTGACGGCAACCTCGCCTTTTCGTATCGCATTTACACCTAGATTAGAAAGGACTCCATCGCTAGCTCCAATAACAAACGATGTTTGTGGATCGATCCCCATCTTTTTTGCTAAATCTGAATCACAGTTGGTAAATATCTGGGTTGTTGGCACGAGCTCAGATAATTGAGAAGGGGTTATACCCGCAATTTTTAATGCTTCTTCATCCCAATCTAATTTTTCTAGATTCATCATGCCCATGGCAGAAGCTAGGGAATAATCCACTACATATTGATCAAAGAACTTTTTGAAAATATATTCTTTAATTCCGATATACTTTTTAACCTTGACAGCGGTTTCAGAAAGATCATTCACAATCCAAGCTATTTTTGTTAAGGGTGACATGGGGTGAATGGGTGTTCCTGTTCGTTTATAGACTTCATGGCCAATCAGCTCATCTTTTATTTTATGTGCCCATGCTTCACTTCGATTATCTGCCCAAGTAATACAAGACGTAAGCGGGCGGTCATGTTCATCCATCGCAATGACACTATGCATGGCACTGCTAAATGAAACAAACGATAGCTTTTTTTGTGAGTGATATTTCATGATATTCGAAATGGCCTGTAGGACAGCCTGAAATATCTCTTCTGGATTTTGTTCAGCTGTCGCTATGTCCGGTGTATAAAGCGGGTATCCAATATTCTCTTGTTGGATGACTTCGCCCTTTTCGCTAAATAGAACGGCTTTCGTACTTGTGGTCCCGATATCTACACCCAACATATAGTTAGTCATTTGGTTGCACGACTCCTTTAGATAGCATTTGTTGTGACATCCATAGGTCTTCTACTTTACCTTGAACATCATCAAAGTTTTCATGTAAAGACTTGATCATGAGGTCTCTATCTTTTGCTTTGATTGCTTCAATATAAAGTTCGTGATTGTTTATAATCCGTGTAAAATCTTCATACTTTTCTTTGAAACGCATACGCATCGACAAAAGAATGAGACTTTCCATAACAGGCTTTAGATTATTCCAAATCATCAGAATATGAGAATGATTGACTGCACGAATAATCGTTTCATGGAATAAGACATCTTGATATGAAAACTCATCAGCATCACCATATTTAATGGCGACTTTCATCATTTCGAGTATTTTACTAAGTTCCTTCGCCAAATCATCAGTGTCCATCTTTACAAGACGTTCAAATACGAAGGATTCTATGAGCAGACGGACATCATAAATTTCTTCTATTTCTTTTTCTGATAAACCAATAACAACGGCTCCCATTCTTTCTAATCGAATGATATTTTCGGATGCCAGTATTTTTAACGCTTCACGAATGGGTGAGCGACTTACAGTGAAATCAGCAGCTAGTTTATTTTCAGATAATATGGTACCGCTTTCAATCCCGCCAGAAATAATGCGCATTCTAAGCTCGGAAGTTACGCGATCACCAGCTGAGGCTTTTAAAAGCCATTTGGAGGGATATAGGAATTCTGATTCGACCATCATTTCACCTTCTCAATTAATCAAGTATACTTGTATACAGGTATTATAATCTTAAATTTTAAATTTGCAAGCGTATTCATTAAATTTGTTTTGTAAGCCTGTTCGGACTTTTTTGTGCAAATGCACAATCAATTTCGTCTGTTCTTCAATATTTTTCACATACAGCAATCGATATAATGAAAGCGTAATCAAAAATTGCCCGGGGGGTTAGACAGATGGAAGGATTGACGATCAGTTGGATAGGGGCTCTGGCAGGGCTGGCTATTGCAATTATTCTGATATTAAGAAAGCTGAATCCGGTTTATGCTTTATTTTTGGGAGCTATTGTAGGCGCTTTATTGGGCGGAGCCAATCTGGAGCAGACGATCAGCGTGTTAATAAGCGGTACGCAAAGTGTGATGGGGACGGTCATTCGTGTGCTTGCCGCAGGTGTATTGGCAGGCGTAATGATGGAATCCGGGGCGGCGGAGACGATTGCGCAGGCTATTGTAAAGAAATTTGGCGGTAGTAAAGCGATACTCGCACTAGCCTTAGCGACGATGATTATTACGGCGGTAGGTGTATTTATTCCCGTTGCCGTGCTGATTGTGGCACCTATTGCATTGTCGGTCGGTAACAAAATGGGGATTTCCAAGCTGGCGCTCCTGTTGGCTTTGTCTGGAGGCGGAAAAGCGGGGAACATCATCTCTCCCAATCCTAATACGATTGCGGCGGCGCGCGGATTTAATCTGGATTTAAGCCACGTGATGTTGGCGGGCGTGGTTCCTGCGATATGCGGTTTAATCATGACTGTATTGGTGGCATCTATGTTGAAAACCAAAGGTGTGAAGGTGTCCGACCAGGATATTATGGACAGTGATGTCGATACATCGAAATATCCAGCGTTGGGACGGGCGATTGTAGCCCCGCTGGTAGCTGTTATTTTGCTGATGATTAACCCGATTGGTTCCATCTCCGGCATTGAAGCACTTTCGAGTTTCAAGGTGGATGCGATGTACATTTTGCCGATCGCCGGGATTGTGGGTATGCTGGCCATGGGACAAGGGCGCAATATCCTGAAGTATTCGGCCTCCGGTTTAAATAAAATGACAGCGACTGTGCTGATTTTGATCGGTGCAGGCGGGATTGCCGGTCTGATCTCTGCCTCCAACTTGTCTGCACAGGTGGTTGGCCTGATTGAAGCTTCGGGAGTTTCCGGTACATTTTTGGCACCGCTTGCAGGTATTCTGATGGCAGCCGCCACGGCGTCCACCTCGACGGGAGTTATTTTGGCGACAGGCTCGTTTGGGGAAGCCATTCTGAACATGGGAACGGCCCCGCTCGCCGCAGCTGTGATGGTGCATACAGGAGCTACAGTCATTGATTCCTTGCCGCAGGGCAACTATTTTCACGTCACGGCAGACAGCATGAAAATGAGCATTAAACAACGGATGGGATTGATTCCTTACGAAGCTATTGTGGGTGGGACGATGGCAATTGTAGCGACACTCATGTATGGATTTTTACTTTAATATTTACAATGGGGTGAGAAGATGAGAGAGAAAACATTTGTGCTGGCACCAGATTCTTTTAAAGAAAGCATGACGGCTAAAGAAGTGTGTATCGCGATGGAGAAAGGACTGCGCAAGGTCTATCCAGCAGCGAATTACGTCCACGTACCGATGGCGGACGGCGGTGAAGGAACGGTGCAGTCACTGGTGGATGCGACAGGCGGACAGGTTCGTTATATTGAGGTGACAGGACCACTTGGAGAACCTGTAACTGCTGCATACGGCTTGCTGGGAGACGGCACCACGGCGGCAATCGAGATGGCATCCGCCAGTGGAATCCATCTGGTTAACAAGGATAACAAGAACCCGTTAAAGACAACCACCTACGGTACAGGGGAGTTAATCCGTGAATGTCTGAACCAGGGAATTCGAAAAATTATCATCGGCATTGGCGGAAGCGCGACGAATGATGGCGGTACAGGAATGGCGGAAGCACTGGGCGCCAGATTTCTGGATGCAACAGGCAATACTCTTCCGCGCGGTGGCGGTAGTCTGGGCGAGCTGGCCAGTGTCGATATTTCATCACTGGATGACCGGTTGCAGCAGGTACAACTGATTGTAGCCTGTGATGTGACAAATCCGCTGTGCGGAGAGCATGGGGCCTCTCAAGTATTCGGGCCACAAAAAGGGGCAACCCCGGAGATGGTGCAGCAATTGGATGCCAATCTTGCCCATTATGCCGATGTGGTGAAGCAGCAACTAGGCAAGGATGTGCGCGATCTCCCAGGCGCAGGCGCAGCAGGTGGATTGGGTGCGGGCTTATTGATTTTCACTCAAGCGGCGCTGCAAAAAGGCATTGAAATTGTGATTGAATACACCGGTTTAAAACAAAAGCTCGCCACGGCCGATATCGTTTTGACGGGGGAAGGCGGTATTGATTTTCAGACTAAATTCGGTAAAACTCCTTATGGAGTAGCTCAGGCGGCCAAACAGTCTGGCAAAAAGGTTATTGCGGTTGCAGGTTATATCGGGGAAGGGATCGACACGTTGTACAAGGAAGGAATAGATGCGGTGTTCGGCATCGTACCGGGAGCCTCGGAGCTCGGTAAGCTGCTGGCCGAAGGGCCGCAAAACGTAGAGCGTACGTGCGAGAATATCGCAAGAGTACTTCAATTCAGCGAGAAGTGAACCGAATAATACGAGCGCTCGCCTGTAATCCCGAGCTTAGCTAAAGCCGGATTGACTGAGAAATTGGGAGTGCGGCGAGCGGATACATGATATTTCTGGCGTATGGTCAGGGGCGTGAAACAGCTGTTCATTGATACAGTGCCAATAAGCCGTGCGTAAGCTCAAAAAGCTGAAGGAGATTCCGGGGATCTTTACCAGTTAAGGTATGGATGCGCTTCAGGCGGTATTGCAGCGTATTTCGGTGAATGTTTAATTCATCTGCCGTAAAGGAGACACTGCCGTTATGGTTAATAAAGCTTCGCAGCGTATCCAGCAAATCCACGGTATCCTCCAGCTTGCTCACCAGATAGATCGTGTTCGTCAGGTTCGTTTGACTCAATTTGACCAGAAATTCGACTTCCGCAAAAGAAATTTTTTGCACAGGCGGGCGCAAAGCCAGTAAAACATTCATAGCTGACTTGGCTTGCATATAAACATCCGCAATGTTGTGCTCTTGTCTGCTGACCGTAATCAGCACATCGGGATGGCTGCGCACAAGTGGCTCTAGCAGTTTGTCTGTCGGTTCCTGATTTTGTATTAGGACGAGATAACAATCTTCCTCCATACGAAAGGAGGGATGCTGCATGAATATATTGGACAACTCGGCTAAATGAGCTGGATCAGCAGGCAGATACTTTACATATACAGCCGAAGTTTTTAGAAGCAAATCAATGTGATATTGAGCTGCTTCTTTTTTTATTTTTTGCGTGTAGGCTCCCTGATGATTCAATAACATTTCCAGCACAGATTTTTTGCGATTGGCTTCATAGGCCAGATGCTCCAATGAGATGCGCTGTTCGATCAGGAGAGATACTGTAGTTTTAACAATATTGCAAAAAGGACGCACTTCATCAGGATTGCCTGAAATACCAATCACGCCAACTAACTCATGATGAATGACAATCGGTTCGTTGGTTCCCTTTTTCTCATAGTGGCCGTCCTGCCACACTTCAATCATTTTCCCGGTTTCGAGCGCCTGAACAGCTCCTTGGTGAATGGTTCCGATTCGTTCACTCTCGCCGCTGCCAATGATGATGCCTCGTTCATTCATAATATTGATATTGTATGGAATATCCTTCATCATTTTGTCTACGATGTCTTGGGCTTGTTTTTCGGAGAGCTGAAACAAATCCGGATTCCTCCTTTATCTATCGTGATATAGTGTACCTTAATGTACTACCTTTATGAAAGGGTTTCCAATTTATTGTGCATCTGAACAATATGATAAGGCAGGTCGCCGAGCATGTCAGTCCATTTTATCATAGATGTGAAGAATCGTTGTACGCAAAAAAACAGGGCTCTAAGGAGCACCTGCTTTTTGTGTCTATCCTTTTTATTGCCAGCCACGCTGACTAATGACGAACCTCGCGGAAGCTATAGATAATGTCGTGCAGTTCTTTCTTTAAACGGCCGTCTTTAGACGCTGGGGCATATCCTAGCACCTGGTAGTAATCCTTTTCGGTCTCTATAATCGCTACGTGGGTGATATATTTATCCACATCTTTTTTACCTTTAATCGCGAACTCAAGGGCAGGATATCCATGAATGGTTGTATTAGAGACAGGTCCTACACTGGACAGGTTCCACTCTTTGGTTAAGTTATTTTCAGCTTTCTTACCATACTGTTGGAGAGTTATATTGCCCAATTGCTTTTTCGAGTGGGATAGTACCACAACGGACTTTTGAATGTACGGATTAAATATCGCAATCTCTGCTTTTCCTTCACGGTCCGGATCTGTTGACCAGTCCAGTGGGGCTGTGATTTGAAATCGTCCATCTTTACTCACATAGCTTTGCTCTTTCTTGCTCACTGGAGCTTCAGGAGGCACGTAACTATTTGCCAGTATAAAAATAGCATTTACAAACGAGGCTCCCAAGATCACCATGGCGGTAAAAAATATAAACAGCGAACGTTTCATTGTCTTTTTGCTAATCGGCTCTAAATCCCGTACCTTTACAACATATGTACCTGCAGCTAAATCACCAATTCGTTGTCTAGATGCAGTTACTAACACGCTGATACCAGCAGGTATCCCACCCATTAGCAACGGATTGGTATCGATTAGCCTGAGCAGCGTACGAATGAGTGATTTAAGAAAACCAGGAGGCTTACCTTCCCCGTTAACCACCTTAATACGAAAGACGAACTTACCCAGCGTATAGCCTGTGTAACCTTCCAAAAGCAAATAATAGCTGAAGAAAGCAATAAGCAGAATACAACGGGATGCAATCGCTAAAGGCCAAAACCATCTATCCGTTATTTGAATGACAGAAATAAAGAAACAAATATACCCAAGATAAAAAAATATGCAATCAAAAACTGTTGCTCCCCACCGTCTAAACAGAGTAGAGTTCCCGTATGTTTTTGATAACGCCGCCATCCTGTTTGGATCTACCCCATAATTTTGACCATGCCGAATGTACATCTGTCTTGAAGATTCCTGCGGGTTGTGTGGTACGTGCTGTTCGTCCAAAAAATACACCTCTTCTTAATAATTAAAAACACACTCCTTATATTAACGGTCATTTTACAATCCATGTTTAGGAAAACATTCTATAAACAAAGAAATTATTATAAATATCCCTTCCTCTCATTTACTCTATAATTGGAAGAAGAAAGTAACGATAGACTCGGGAGGTATGGGTATGCAAGAAGAGCTGGCAAAAGCGAACAAGGCAGCAAGAGGTGAGAATGTGAAAGGTGAGTTTCCGGTTATAACGACCGAACGTCTCGTATTACGAAAAATGGTAGCGACGGACAGCAAGGACATGTTGGAATACTTTTCAGATGAGCAGGTTATGAAGTTTTATGGACTGAGCCCGTTTGAGTCTGAACAGGATGTACTGGATGAGATCAGTTGGGTATGATCGGATTTTTGAGACAGATCAGGGAATACGCTGGGCTCTTCAAACGAATGAAGGTAAAATCATCGGTTCTTGCGGGTTTCATAACTGGGACCAACGTCATCACCGGGCAGAAATGGGCTATGAATTGTCCAGAGACTATTGGGGCCAAGGGTTAATGTTGGAGGTACTTGCAGCTGTAATCGACTATGGGTTTAATACCCTCTCATTGAACCGCATTCAGGCGCTAGTAGAGCCAGAGAATGCACAATCCTTGCGTTTGCTCGAAAAAGCAGGCTTTCGGCAGGAAGGGCTCCTCTCCCAATATGAATTTACGTCCGGGAAATATGATGATCTTTACATGTGCGCATTGGTCAAATCAGAGTATATCAATCGTTCTCAGAAATGATAGATGAGGTGAATCAAGCGGGGGAGCATGGGTAGGAAGAAGGTTGATCATTGTACAACATGATCGACCTTCTTTTTGGATAAAGCAATAAAAAACCCCTTAAAAAAGGGGATTGGTGCTGGGGGTTGTAGGGTTACAATTCGTGTCGCTAAGATCAGGATTGGTAGAGAGGTCGCGATAATGGCTGAGCTTATATTCAATAATTTTTTGGGTCTCCATCAGTCTGGAGATTTCTTGTTGAATCTTCTGATTATGTTTTTCAAGTAAGGAGTGTCTAATCGGAATGGTGCTGTTGCCTTGCATCGAAAGTTCTCGATAATGCTTCATTTCCTCTATGGTCATTCCAGTGGCTTTTAATCGGGTTAGAAAGATAATCCCCAGAATCTGATCTCTACTGTAGAACCTGTGTCCGTTAGCCCTTCGTTCTGCATAAGGCAGCAAGCCAATTCGCTCATAATAGCGTATGGTATCCTCTGTTAAGCCTGTTAGTTCTGCAGCTTGACTAATAGAGGTTATGGTCTCCGGAATTTCCTGCAAAGTATCCCACTCCTTAATTGTAACGATTACCAAGGAACTTCTCCATTCGCGTCGAAAAACCCTCCTGACGGCCCGTCATTATTTAAAGTGGCTAAACGAACAACGACAGCAGCAGCTTGTTGTACCGAACCCGGTCCTGTAAAGCCATTTAAGTCAGTGGCGGTAAAGCCAGGATCAGCCGAATTAACTTTGAGAGGTGAGTCTTGGAGTTCCTTGGCAAGGGTGACGGTGAACATATTAACCGCTGCTTTGCTGCTATTGTAGGCAAGCAAATTAAATTGGGCATGCTCATGTTCAGGATCGCTATTATAGGTTAATGAACCAAGGCCACTCGACAAGTTAACGATTCTACCGCATGGAGATTCTTGCAATAAAGGCAGCATGGCTTGCGTCACGGCGACCAAACCGAAAAAGTTTGTTTCATACGTTTCTCTTAAATCGTCCAAAGAAAACTGACTTGGAGGAGTGGCTCCTCCCAAAGATATGCCGGCATTGTTGATGAGTACATCAAGGGAACCGGATTCTTGCTTGATCTGATGGGCTGCGGAATCAATCGTACTTTGATTCGTCACGTCTAACAAAATCAATCGGGCTTTTACTCCCTCATTAGCCAACTTAGCCACCGCTTCCCGGCCGCTCTGCTCATTCCGTGAGCCAATCAGGATTGTAAAACCCATACCGCCCAATTGTCTGGCTGTTTCATACCCGATGCCTTTGTTGGCCCCAGTAATAAGAACTGTTTTCCCAATGGTCATGAGTGATTCCTCTTTTCATTATTCTTAAATTTGGCGGCCACCATGCTTTAAATGTACTACTTGGAGTATACTTAAAGTCAACACAAAACCAGCAAAAATATAGCTCGAAATGCCCTGGACATTCTTTAACTTGGAAGATGGGAGAATGGAATGAATAAAAGGCAAATGGAAATTTTACGCATGTTGTTAACTGAACCGGACCGGTTGTGGTTAGCGCAGGATTTGGCAGATCTGACCGACTGCTCTGAAAAGACGATCCGCAACGATCTGAAAGTAATTGAAGATTATATCGTTAAGCATTCTGATGCCAATCTGGTGAGAAGGCCGGGACGCGGCATTTATCTAGAGATGGGTGAAGCAGATCAGAATGAATTGTTCCATCGACTGTATGCGGACGAGAGTACAGCCCAACATGAGTCGGATGAGGAAAGGGTACTGCATCTCGCCTATCGGCTCTTGATGAATGCCAAGCCTGTGACCATCCAGGATCTAGCTTCACAGTATTATGTGAACAAGACGGTAATTCGTAGAGATATGGAGAAGATTGATGGCTGGCTGCACAGCTTTAATCTGGCCTTAATTACCAAGCAGCGCGTAGGCTTAACCATTCAAGGCTCTGAGAAAAATAAGCGCATCGCTTTGGCGCGGATGAACCAGCTGATTGACAGTCCTGAGTTAACAGGACAGTTGATGCGCAAACAGTTTGAATCGCACGAGATTACAACCATAAATCATGAATTAAAAGCATTGCAAAAACGCAATGAGCTCAGCTTTACTGACGAAGCTTTCGAAACTCTAATGCTGCATATCCTTTTAATGGTCAAACGAACTAAGATGGGACAACCCATTTCCCTCTCCAAGCAGGACATTGCCTTTTTGCAGGAGAGACGCGAATTTACATGGGCTACGTCTTTTTTGCAGCAATTGCAAAAGTTGTTTGCCGTGCCTTTTTCCAAGGAAGAGACAGCGTATTTAACTCTGCACCTGCTTAGCGGGAAGTTCCGTTACCAGCAGGAGGAAAGAACAGGAAAACAAGGTGAGCTGGCAGATAGCCACCCGCTTTTGCCTGAGTTGATTGAGCAGTTAGTCCGGCGGATGTCCGAGCTGAATATGATTGCCTTTTCCAAGGACAAAATGTTGCTGAAAGGATTGAATGTCCATTTATATACGACCCTGAACCGTCTTCAATATGGGTTGACCGTGTCCAATCCTATGCTGGCCGAGATCAAGAAGATGTACCCCTACATGTTCGACCGAGTTATTATTACGCTGGAAGAGGTGGGGAAATGGATCCGGTTATCCTTCCCCGAGGAGGAAGCGGCGTATTTAACGCTACATTTTCAGGCTTCTGTGGAGCGATTGCACCAGAAAGAGAGTCATCCCCAGAGAGCCATCATCGTGTGTCACATGGGCATTGGTATGTCCCAACTGCTGCGCACCAAGGTGGAACGTAAATTTCCGGCTGTACATGTGGAGACAACCCTTTCCAAAGCAGAAGTCCAGGACTATCTGGCAGCCCAGGAGGTGGATCTAGTCATTACCACTGTAGATCTCCCAGAGATGAACATTCCGCACATTCTCGTCTCTCCCTTGTTGGATGCCAAGGACGAGCGTCGATTGGAGCAAGTGATCCGACGACTGGATGAGCCGGAACATAGGGCGGCAGACGAATCTGTATTTTTTAAATATACAACACCTTTTTTGGTCTTTCCCCAGCAGGAAGTGCAGCATCCGGAACAATTGATCTCCAAGCTGGCGCA
Organism: Paenibacillus sp. FSL M8-0228; assembly: GCF_038007385.1. Lineage (NCBI taxonomy): Bacteria > Bacillati > Bacillota > Bacilli > Caryophanales > Paenibacillaceae > Paenibacillus > Paenibacillus sp. FSL M8-0228. Next base: position 5,745,948 of record NZ_JBBOXA010000001.1, on the reverse strand, counting down.
AATACTGGAGGACAAAGGATATGTGGAGCCCGGTTATGTGGACAGCGTACTGGCGCGAGAAAAAATGTCGGCTACGACGATTGGGGGAGGCATAGCCATCCCGCATGGCGGTTCTGAGTGGATAAGGCAGTCCTCTATTGTAATCGCTACCTTGAAGCAGCCGCTTACCTGGGGGACCGAGAAAGTAGAGCTTGTGTTCTTGCTTGCGGTTAAACAGGATGGGCGGGAAGAGATGCGCCAGTTATTCAAGGAATTGTCCCTGATCAGTGAGCAACCTGCTTTGGTTCATGCCTTATCTAAGGAGACCGATGCGATGAGATTATTAGGGAGAATGAAGGGATAAACTAAAATCAAAAAGGTGTGCTCTGGAGCAGGACTTATAGATAAGTCCTGTTTTTTGTCGGTATAATTCCGTTTTTCCGAAAGTTCCGGTAAAAAGTTCGCCCGATAACAGCAGGATAGGCGTTTATACTATCAATGTAAGCGGAAACACCAGAGAGAAGGGGAATGAACATGAAGATATTGGCGATTACCTCATGTCCTAACGGAATTGCACATACGTATATGGCAGCTGAGAATCTGCAAAAGGCAGCAGCAAAGCTGGGCATTGAGATGAAAGTTGAGACACAAGGTTCCATTGGAGTCGAAAATCAACTGACCGAGCAGGAGATCCGTGAGGCAGATGGCATTATTATTGCAGCGGATAAAACGGTGGTTAAAGACCGTTTCGTCGGTAAGAAACTGCTGGTCGTAGGCGTACAGGATGGCATTCGCCGTCCGGAAGAATTGATCCAGCGGGTGATGAAGGGGAATGTACCTGTGTACCAAGCAGAGTCACGTTCTGCCGAGGGTAGCTCACAGGAGAACAAACCGAAACAAAATCCCATCTACCGACACTTGATGAACGGTGTATCCTATATGGTACCCTTTATCGTCATTGGAGGATTGCTCATTGCTATTGCGTTGACGATTGGCGGTGAGAAGACACCAGGCGGTCTGGTTATACCGGACGGTTCATTTTGGAAGACGGTTCAGGATATCGGCTCAGCTTCGTTTACCTTTATGATACCGATCCTCGCCGGATTTATCGCAATGAGTATTGCGGATAGACCGGGGCTTGCACCGGGTATGGTTGGCGGATTCATTGCTGCGAACGGCAGTTTTTATGGAAGTGAGGCGGGGGCCGGATTTATCGGCGGGATTATCGCTGGTTTTCTGGCGGGTTATGTTGCACTGGGTATTCGGAAAATGAAGGTTGGGCGAGCGTTACAGCCGATCATGCCTATTATTATTATCCCTGTATTGGCATCGTTAATTGTTGGATTAATCTTTGTCTTTGTGATTGGTGCTCCAGTCGCACAATTGTTTGAAGCTTTAACGGGCTGGCTTGCAGGTATGCAAGGTACAAGTTCAATTCTACTAGCATTGATTCTAGGTGCGATGATCTCCTTTGATATGGGCGGCCCTGTGAACAAAGTTGCTTTCTTATTCGGTTCGGCCATGATCGGCGAAGGGAATTATGAAATTATGGGGCCAATCGCCGTTGCGATTTGTATTCCGCCGATTGGGATGGGACTTGCAGCGATGATCAACAAACGTAAATTTGCACCTGCGGAACGCGAGGCCGGGAAGGCAACATTCACGATGGGGTTGTTCGGGATTACCGAAGGTGCGATTCCATTCGCGGCGCAAGATCCACTGCGTGTTATTCCCAGTATTATGGTAGGGTCCATGGTCGGTTCTGTCATCGCCATGTTGGGAAATGTAGGTGATAAGGTAGCTCACGGTGGACCGATTGTAGCTGTACTTGGTGCAGTGGACCATGTGCTTATGTTCTTCATTGCCGTTATTGTCGGCGTAGCCGTATCGGTTGTCCTGGTGAGCTTGCTGAAAAAAGATATTGCAGCAACTGTAACTCCGGATGCTGCTGGGGAAGCGATGCCTGGACATTCTACCACAGGAGCTGGACAATCTGCGATTACTACAACGGCCGTTGCGGAGTCATCAGTTTCAACAACTGTCACAAGTAACGGGCCAGCCGTGTCTTCGCAAGGCATTCACATTGAGAAACTGACGGATATTGTAACGATGGATCTGATTAATTTGGATCTGGAAGGAACGACACGAGATGCTGTGGTTGATGAAATGATCGGAGCACTTGAGAGAACTGGAGCTGTAAGCTCTGCCAGTGATTTCAAACAGGCGATATTAGCCAGAGAGGAAGAAGGATCAACAGGCATTGGTATGAATATTGCCATTCCTCATGGCAAATCGGAAGCTGTCCTGAAGCCAAGCGTGGTATTTGGCATCAAGCAAGGCGGTGTTGACTGGAATAGTGCAGACGGAAGTGAAGCAAAACTGATCTTTATGATTGCCGTACCGCGCAACAGCAAGGAAAATGCGCATCTGAAAGTGCTGCAAATGTTATCGCGTAAGCTGATGGACGATCATTTCAGAGAGGCGCTTCTGGCAGTTACTACGAAGGAAGAAGCATATCAATTGCTGGATCAGGTGCATTAATTCAATGCGATAAGAACCTAAAATAAAGAAAAGAGGCTCCCGAAGTTTCAGCCGGGAGCCTTTTTTTTGAGAAGGTCTTTGCGTGAGTCAGCGGCGTTCACCGCGTGATATAAGTATGATGCCGAGAAATACAAAGCCTGCACCAGCCAGATGAGCAAATGAGAAGGATTCACGGAGGATGATATAGGACAGCAGCAGTGTGCTGACGGGAATACAACCCGTGTATACAGCTGCTGTACTAGCCGGTACTCTTGATACACCCCTAAACCATAATACGTAGCCTAATGCGGTGACAAAGATACCATAATATAAGACTAGCCCAATCTCCCCTACACCAACGTGGTTAAAGTTGAACTGTTGGGCCTCCACAAAGGAACAAGCCAGGAACATGAGGAATGAAAAGAGTGTTATATACATGGTTCCAAGCAGGGAAGAGACATGGCTGGATAGCATCTTGCGTAACACTGTCAGTGCCGCTTCTCCGAACACAGCAGACAGAACAAGCAGCAGGCCAATGAACGAGGTTGCGTTAGGAGCATTGAACCAGAGCGCCGATATGTGAGGTACTTGTAGTGCCAAAACACCGAGCAGTGAACAGGCAATCCCTAGTCCGGGGCGGAGCGTAATCTTTTCTCTCAGCAGCACATACGAAAGAAGTACAACAATAGCTGGGGTTAAGCTAGTTAAAATTCCGCTTTCGGAAGCAGAGGCGTAGGCCAGCCCGTACAGCATTAGGACACGGAAGAGAAACATGCCGACCAGTGCTTGAATGAACAGGATTAAGGCATCCCGTTTGCTGATCCTTAATGAATACTTCTTGATGAATACAATGGGTACCAAGAACAGAAGGGCAACAGCCAGACTGGCAGATTGCGATAAAAAAACAGGCAGCTGCATCACGACCAGTTTGCCGACTACCACAGAACTGCCGACAATGGAAGTGGCGATCACTAATTCCATGTAAGTCGAAAAGGTTGGTTTGTTCATTTTATCTCACCTCTTGTACAGATATTGATATATACTGTAGCAATAGAAACTGGGCACTTGTAGATCCAGTTGAAGAGGTTTTCGACAGTACCGCTTGGGGGGTAGCTATGTGGTTATCTATCGATAAGAATGTGACAGTTCCGATGCTGCGTCAGGTATATCAAGCAATACGGGACCGTATTTTAGCTGGAGAACTGAATGCAGGGTATAAACTTCCTTCGACCCGGGTGCTGGCCTTACAGTTGAACGTTTCCCGGAATGTTATCCTCGAAGCTTATGAAATGCTGCTAGCCGAAGGCTTAGCCATTGCGCGCTCAGGTTCAGGAACTTATGTAGCCGAAGGGGCCGTCCTTCCAGGTTATGTATCCGCACCGCCTATCGAGGCGTCTGCGTCTGCAGTGGAATCTGCATATTCAAATGAGATGTCGGTAATTTCCTTCCGGACAGGCCTTCCTGCATTGGAATTATTTCCGCGCAAATCATGGGCTGACTTGCTTCAGAGCGTATGCAAAGAGGCTCCTGATCTGGCACTAGGTTATGGCGATCCTGCTGGAGAGCCTGAGTTACGCAGGGAGCTAGCCGACTATTTGAGTCACACCAGAGGAGTGAAAGTCAGCCCGGAACATATTGTAATCACTAGCGGAGCAGTACAAGCGATTCAGCTTGTCACCCGTCTGTTACTGTCAGCTGGAGATGAAGCCCTGGTAGAGGAACCGACAAATGAAGATTTAAAAAGCATTCTGGCGGCCACAGGAGCCACACTGCGGAGTATGACTGTTGATGATTCGGGAGTTATAACAGCCGATCTGCCGCAAAAGAAACACCCCAAACTGGCATATCTGACACCCTCGCACCAGTTCCCGCTGGGGGGTATCTTGCCGATCCAAAGGCGGATCGAGCTAATTCAGTATGCAGCCCGGACAGGATGTCTTCTGCTCGAAGATGATTATGACAGTGAGTTCCGATATGACGGGGCGCCCGTCCACTCCTTGCAGAGTCTGGACCCAGAACGGGTGCTATATGTCGGGACGTTTAGCAAAATATTATTCCCCGCGCTGCGGATCGGCTATATTGTTCTTCCCTCGTCACGAGTCGCTGATTTTATCCGTTTAAAGCAACTGGCGGATTACCAGACGGCGAGCCTGGAGCAAATTGTGTTGAGTCGGTATATCAGGAAGCGACTCCTTCATAAACATGTACATAAGATGAAGAAAGTGTATGCCAAGCGTCGTCAAGTCCTGCTTGATAGCCTTGAGCAGCATTTTACAGGGCAATATCGGGTGTGTGGCCGATCGGCGGGTTTACATTTGGTAGCAGAGTTTCAGTTCCCGTTCCGAGAGGATTTGCCGAAATGTCTCCATAGTCAAAATGTATTTGCGGCACAGCTTGAAGGGAACCGGCTGCTCATGGGCTATGGGCATCTAAAGGAAAATGAAATTCGTGAAGGGGTTCGCAGAATCAGGAACGCACTGCAACGGTAGTAAACGCGAAAGCAGCCTATCCTTAGGTGAGGATAGGCTGCCCTTTTCATAGCAAGATATTGTGTTTCATCATCACTATTCATACGAGGTTTGAGCCACGCGTACTAGCATATGGGCAAGCGCATGCTGCTGCTCCTTGTCCCCCGCTTTCCACAGCTCCTGGAGGAGCTTCTCCTCGCTGTTTCGAGGTTCTTCTTTGGCTGCCAGATATCCAGCTATCTTCTCAGCTGCTTTTGCGATCAATTCTTCATTCAAACCAATATTTTGAGCCATTTCAATCTTGTCGCTCAAATAACTTTTGAATGAATCAAAGCTGCCCAGAATGTTATCCTTTTTGTTGTCGTCTATCCGATTTAATACGTCATCTACCTTGTTCAAGGCCACTTCGCCTTCCTTATTCACAACATGATTGTGCTCTGCCATTTCTAACGCCTCCTCAAGATCGTTTTCTAGGATAAGGACTGCTTACGGTACGGTAGTACTTACCCCGGCTAACCAAAATGAAACCGATGAGAAGCGGAGTATTGCGGAGGTAATCGCTACATAAAGTCAAAAAAATAACGAATTACGTGAAAAAAGACGGGTGAGGTGTAGGTCAAACTATCCACCCGGCTTAAATAGCTTTTTTTCAAAGCATCGAACTTATCATCATCGCCGATTAATAAATCTCGCTTCAGCACGGAAACCGTTAAGCTGCCGAAGAAACCGCTCAAGCTGATCAGCATGCCGAAAATAATTCCAAATTTCAGGTCAAACGGCGTCAGGTAAGGATAGATGAAATAGGAAGCCGCTATAGTTACGGGAAAAGCGAATACAAAGCCTTCCCAAGTTATATTGGGATTGGATGTCGGGACGATTTTCCGTTTTCCGAAATAGAGTGATGCTAGATAGTGTACGACATCATTGAGCTGCGTCAGTACTACTAAAAAAAGCACAAGTTTCGCTCCGTATTGCGGCGTAGCAAACTGAAAATAGGCCAGATGACTCAACCCGAAAACCATCAGCATGAGGCCCCACTGGGTCGAGCTGACACTGCGCAGAAAACCAACCGTTCCTTTGTTGATCAATCGTGGGAGCGGTAGCAGTAAGAATACATAGATAGGGATAAAGACAATGAACATTCCGTACCACCCGATATAAATCCAATAAAATTGTACAGGAATCGCCAAGTACGCCCATAGAAACAATCTGCGATCAGCTTTTCTGGATCTAATCATGGAAAAGTATTCTTTTAGCGCAAAAAAGGTGAGTGCCATCAGGGAAAGCAGTGAAACGATCGGATTGAAAAGAGTTGCCAAGCAAAAGATAAAGAACATACCCCACCATGTCTTGATGCGAAGCCCAATCCCTGCATAGTCTTTGTCTGGTTGTGTTTTGACTACTACTATGTAAATCAGATGGATGACCAATAAGGCTGTAAAAATAAGGATTAACGTTAATATCGAACTGTCCATTACCACTCACCAACTTATCGCGAAATAGGGTTCCATTAGGGTTCCTATGTTATTATGAAGGAATAATTCAAACTTGATAAGGGGAAATTTCGTAAATGGTAGCAGATCAATCCGTCTTTATCTTGCTTACGAATACGGGAACGTTTCTTACGAGAGTCATTAAAAGCTATACGAGAGCGCCATATAATCACGCCTCCATTTCCTTCAACCGGGAACTTTCGGAGTTATACAGCTTCGGGAGAAAGACCCCTAATAACCCTCTGGATGGTGGTTTCGTGAAAGAGGATATTAAGACAGGTACATACAGCAGATTTCCGAATACAACATGTGTTATCTACGAGCTTCAAGTAACCGACCGTGAAGTTGAAAAAATGAAGCGAGTTTTACATGTATTTATCCGAAGTCGTCAAAAATATATGTATAACTTACTGGGTTTGATTGGTATTGCACTCAAAGAACCAGTCGAGTTCAGCAATTCTTATTTTTGTTCGCAATTCGTTGCGGAAATTTTACAGCGATCCGGCATAAAAATATGGAACAAACTGCCCGCTCTTGTTACGCCAGACGATTTTCGGCAAAGTGATCGATTCCATTTGATCTACGAGGGGAAATTAAGCGAGTATGATCCTCAAGCTTGAGGACCAGCACCGCATGACTTAAACGTCTTCCGGCACAATTACCTCGATATGACGCGGTAAAATACCAAGCTCGATAGGCAAAGACGGCCCTTCCTCACCATCTACATTCGTACTTATCGGTTCTGCGGAGCTGACACTTACATGCTTTGCAGTAAAGTAAACGATATCACTATGATCCTTCAGGTTGCCTAAAAATAAGGATATGCTGGCCGTCACGGTGTTCAATATGTTGAGGTTTTTAAAAATAAAGCAGTGAAGCAGACCATCGTCAACAGTCGCATCGGGTGCCAGTTTCTCGAATCCGCCAACTGAATTGGTTAACGTGGCCAAAAAGAGTGGGGACTTTCCTTCCCAGGTCTTGTCATCATAGCGGACGATAAGTGAGTGGGCTGGATGGCTGATAAGCTCTTTCATGCCTTCTTTGAAGTAGGCAAATGTGCCAAACATGGATTTATCGTCTGACGATACAGCTGATAGCGATTCAGCAAGCGAACCTGTAGCAACAACATTGGCAAACATTCGGCCGTTTAAGAGGCCCATATCTACGTTTTTCACGCGGGCAGAAGTCAGTGTACGGATCGCCAGCTCGGGACTTAGCGGAATTTGCAAGGCACGGGCAAAATCATTGACTGTCCCAAGGGGGATAATCCCCAGTCTTGGACGGTGGTCTTGATCCATGAAACCGTTGATGGTTTCGTGAAGTGTGCCATCCCCGCCGATGGAAACGACTAGGTCACAAGCTTCCTCACACGCATTAACGCAAAAACGGGTGGCGTCCAGTTCCTTTGCCGTTTCTTTAACCGTAACAACGTATCCTTGATCACGTAGAATTTCTTCTACGTTTCTGACATGTTGGAGAGATTCCTCTTTGCCGGAAGAGGGATTTACAATGATCATAGCTTTTTTCATATACATGTTCCTTTCTCTGGGGAGAGTTTGTTGTACCAACTCTTACCCGAAAAGCAGACCTTTAGACTCTAGATTAGACATGTGTTATATTTTTAGTTACTATATAAAAGTAAATACAATCTGAATGGAGGATTTCAAATGAAAATCGCATTAACAGGAGCAACGGGGCAATTGGGTTCCATCGTGGTAGATACGTTGCTTACATCTGTCTCCACAAACGATCTTATTGTTAGTGTAAGAAATCCAGAAAAAGCAGAGAACTTACGGTCTCGTGGCGTTGATGTTCGTCATGGCGACTTTGATAAACCGGAGACGCTGGATCAGGCGTTTGCTGGAGTAGACCGATTGCTGATTATATCCGCAGACGGGGATAATGATACTAGAATCCGTCAGCATAAAGCGGCTGTTGATGCTGCTGTACGTGCTGGAGTAGGCTTCATCGCCTATACTAGCGCCGCCAATGCCGCTGACAGTACTCTATTCCTTGCACCCGTACATCGCATCACGGAGGAGTTCATTCGCGAGTCAGGTATTCCTTACTCCTTCTTGCGTAATAATTGGTACCTGGAGAATGAGGCAGGCACGATCCAATCCGTACTCGCGGGGGCTCCTTGGCTTACCTCGGCAGGGACCGGTAAAGTAGGTTGGGCTACCCGCGCAGATTATGCGCAAGCAGCTGCAACTGTTTTGTCTGGTGAAGGACATGAGAATACAATATACGAGCTCTCCGGTAAGCCGATTACCCAAGAAGAGTTTGCAGCGGTACTTGCTGAGGTTCTGGGCAAAAACGTTCCTGTCCAGCAGGTGGATGATGCTACGTATGCCGAGGTTATGCTCGGTGCGGGAGTCCCGGAAGGAGCAATCCCTATTGTGGTTGGTATTCAACAAGCGATTCGTGAAGGAGCCTTGGATGTCGTAAGCAGCGATTTTGAGAAGCTGTTGAAACGCCCCCTTACACCGCTTAGCCAAGGAATTAGTGAACTGATCAAGCAAATCCAAGCATAATAAACGTGCCGTAAAGCGGATGCTGCCTACGTAGGCAACATCCGTTTTTAGTTATATGTTCACCTATGGACATTTTCAGCAGACAGAACGCTTACATATGAGGTGCAACAATACTCAGATTAGTTTCATCCATGAGTGGAATCGTGACGGATTATCCAATATACTTGTAGGGAACTCCAAGGAAGACTTGGAGCAAGCTTGGTCTATCCAGGGAAGCTTAGCACAGCAGTAGAATTTGAAAATGAATGGAGTACATAATACCATGTCTAATTTACCAAATTGTCCTGAATGTAATTCAGAGTACACTTATGAGGATCGCAGTCTTTTCATTTGTCCGGAATGCGCTCATGAGTGGTCTACCGAGCCAGAAGCAAGTAGTGAAGACGTAAAGGTCGTCAAAGATGCGAATGGTAACATCCTACAGGATGGTGACTCTGTAACTGTCATTAAAGACCTTAAAGTGAAGGGAAGCTCATCCGTCTTAAAAATTGGCACCAAAGTAAAAAACATCCGTCTGGTGGATGGCGATCACGATATTGACTGCAAAATTGATGGTTTTGGAGCAATGAAGCTAAAATCGGAGTTTGTAAAAAAGAATTAAAATGTAAGAAAGGAGAAGCCGAGGGCTTCTCCTTTTTTTGTTTATAAGGGCGCTAACCATACGGTTCCTGTTCCCCTGTACACATTTACCAGCCCTTCGCCGGAAGCAGCCGAGCCCATTTTGGTTTTTCCAGATTTTTCGACGGTGAACTGTAAGGTATTGGACCACATGAGGGCAAAGTTACCATCCACCTTCAGCACATCATTTTGCAATTCTATAACGACCGCTTCCTCGGAAGGGATTGGCGCTTGAAGTGCCAGAACTCCTTTTCCGCGGGCGCTTAAATTAAATAACCCTTCTCCACCCAGTGCGGCAGAGGAAAGATTACTACGTGCAACGACGGATATGTCCAGCGTCGTGTCACAAGCCAAAAACAAGCCGTCTTCGATGGCAATATCATCATTGTCGACATCAATAAGCCAAATATATTGGTAGGTAGGCTCCAGCATAATGGTACCCGTGCCTTTATAGTGCGGTTTAATGGCCCCTGTCCCTGTTACAGCGCCGGACACCAAGTTTCGCATTAAGCCTCCCACGCCTTTTACACCGGTAGTCATTTCCATGCTACCCACAGTATATTGCATGGCTCCCGCCTTCATCATAATCTCACTATTGTTGATTTCGATCATGAGTTGCTTGCGGCGCATGTTACTTTTGCTCATATAGTAATTGTCTTGCGCAGCCGCAACCGAGGTGCAGCTCAAATCTGTTATGTATTCCAGTACCGTAAATCCGCCTAATTGGTCAGTGATAGCAACATTGCTGTTATCCTTTAAATTATTAATAACAAAAGCCATAAATGTAAGTGCCTCCTTGTTGTATTCATGGTGTGGGGATGGGAAACTTCTTTGTTCCATACAATATTCGACAAAGAGACTTCTTTTCCTGCGGCGAATCTTGACACTTCCCTTGGCTGATTTTCAGACTCAGAAAAGGAGAGCTTGAAAAAGATGCGAAAAAGGTTCAATATAAAGATATCGGTTTTTAAAATGATTGGCTTCGAAAGCAGCCGAATGAGAATGAAACATGAAAATAGGGGGTAGAGCAAGTGGAGATAGGGATAAGCACGTTTGTAGAAACAACGCCGGATCCCCAAACGGGGGAGGTTATCAGTCACGCACAACGAATACGTGAAGTGGTCGAGGAGATTGTGCTTGCAGATCAGGTAGGGCTGGATGTGTACGGCGTCGGGGAGCATCATCGTAAAGATTATGCGGCATCTGCACCTGCTGTTATCCTCGCTGCTGCTGCTGCACAGACCCAACGGATTCGATTAACCAGTGCAGTTACGGTACTTTCATCGGATGATCCCGTACGTGTGTTTCAGGATTTTGCTACACTGGACGGCATTTCGAATGGACGAGCTGAGATTATGGCAGGCCGGGGCTCTTTTATCGAATCGTTCCCGTTATTTGGGTATGATTTGGATAACTACGATGAGTTATTTGATGAAAAACTGGAGCTGTTATTGAAAATCCGAGAATCCGAGAAAGTCACCTGGAAGGGCGGACATCGGCCTGCAATTCACAATTTGGGCGTGTATCCGCGTCCAGTTCAAAATCCGTTGCCCGTATGGATTGGGAGTGGGGGGAATCAGGAATCTGTGGTTCGTGCAGGATTGCTCGGTTTGCCATTGGTTCTGGCGATTATCGGGGGTAGCCCTGTACAGTTTGCCCCGTTGGTGGAACTATATAAAAAAGCCGCGAGGCATGCCGGTCATGATGCATCGCTGCTTCCGGTTGCATCACACTCACATGGTTTTATCGCAGAGACTACTGAGCTGGCAGCGGATAAGTTCTTCCCTTCCACTCAGCAGAGCATGAATGTGCTTGGGCGTGAACGCGGTTGGGGCCCTTACACTCGCTCCAGCTTCGATGCCGCACGCAGCTTTGAAGGAGCGTTATATGTAGGTGATTCAGACACGGTTGCCAAGAAAATCATTCATCTCCGTAAACAGGTAGGCATTACACGTTTTCTGTTGCACGTGCCCGTCGGTACGATGCCGCATGACGATGTCATGAGAGCTATTGAGCTATTGGGAACAGAGGTAGCACCACGGGTTCGTGAAGAGATATCCAAGTGGGAATCCGAGAGTAAATAGGTGGATTGATCTCAGTAGACAAAGGAGAAAGGGGCAGACCATGAGCGATATGGCCGCTCCTTTCTTAACTCTAAAATAATCTATATATGAGCTGATCAGATCATTTTTTATTTTGTCCGTTTTTTATGCGTGATGCGCTTTTGCAACAGGGTTTTACCTTGTTTTAGTCTCTTAGGTTTAGCAGGGACTCTGCGCAGGATAGGTTTCTCTTGGATTGCCTTGGAAGGCAATGTCATGCGGAGTGTGGATGATGCAGGTTTTCTTTGACTGCTGCTCGTTACAAAGTTGATGGTGTAGTCCAAGACGAACGGACTAACTGCGATTCTCCGCAGTCCCACGCTTCTACAAGTGGTACAGCCTGTATCCCAGCACCAATTGAAGGCATTCTCAGGAACTTGAGTGAAATATGAACCCCGCCATTCGCGTCCAAAATCATCTTCAGCGTAATAAAAGAACGTATTCCCTCCTGCGAAGCCGCTCCAAACCTGAATAGTCTGTCCAGGGTTAACACGGTACCAGCCTGCTTTAGAATAGTTAACAGGAGTACAGCTGAAGTCCGGATAGGCAAAGACCACAAAGATAGCCGCATTGGTACTGTTGCGAAAATTGAGACCCATTTGTCGTCACTTCTTTCCTCATATAGTAATCCTACAGAGTATTCTATGAGAGTTTTGAAAGAAGGGAACGGACACGAGTCTCTTAATCGCTAAAATTGAACCATTTGCTGATGTCTATTTTGTTATGTTCATTTATAGATCTCCATTCGTTTGATTCTGGTTGATAGGTATAATCTTTTTGCCAGGTCACGATGTTTTCTACGATTGCCCGTATGGAAGAGGCGATATAGGAGACTTCCTGATTCGTCATCATGGGATGGAGCGACAGACGCACCCAGCCCGGTTTTCGAGATAAGTCTCCTGCATCGATCAGGTCTGTCATTTGTTTAGACGTTTGGGGGTCGATGCCCAGCAAATAATGTCCGTAGGGGCCTGCACAAGAGCAGCCGCCCCGGACCTGAATACCAAACCGATCATTCAATAGTTTTACGATCAGGTTATAGTGAATAGGACCGACAACGAAAGAAACGATTCCCATTCGTTCTTGGCTGCTTCCTCCTAAAATGTGTAGTCCTGGTATGGTACTCAAGCTTTTTAGTAATAATGATGTCAGTTCCTTTTTTCGCTCCAACATGCGGTTGTATCCCATTTGTTCTTTCAGCCGAATGCAGAGCGCCGTTCGAACGGCCTGTAGAAAGGCAGGGGTTCCTCCATCCTCACGGGCTTCAGTATTATCTTTATACTCGTATCCACCCCAAGGATTGGTCCAGCTAACTGTACCCCCTCCGGGCTGATCCGGAGCACAACTAAGGCATAGTCTCGAATCCATAATTAAAACGCCGCTTGTACCGGGACCCCCAAGAAATTTGTGGGGTGAAAATACAATCCCGTCCAGTTTCTCGAGAGGATCTGTGGGGTGCATGTTAATCTCGGCATAAGGTGCGCTTGCTGAAAAATCAATGAAACAAACGCCGCCATGTTCGTGCATTTTGCGAGATAGCTGGTAAATCGGTACTTCGAACCCTGTAACATTAGAGCAGGCGGTAAAGGCGCCGATTTTGATAGGGCGATGCCGGAATTGAAGCAGCAGTCGTTCGAGATGAGTTGGATCGACAATCCCGCCGGGACCCGGAGGAAGACATACAACGTCTCCAACGGTTTCTGCCCAGGAAATATGATTGGAATGATGCTCCATATGTGTAACGAAAATAACGGGGCGCTCTTTTTTGGCGATGGGGTAGAGGGGCTTTAATTTTTCATGTATTTTCAATCCTAATAGCCGCTGAAGCTTATTCACTGCACCTGTCATACCTGACCCGGCGAACAGGATGATATCATGTTCATTGGCATGAACGTGGCCCTTAATGATTTGTTTCGCTTCTTCATAGGCTTGGGTCATCAGAGTTCCTGTCAAATTAGACTCCGTATGCGTATTCGCCACAAAAGGGCCTAATTCATGAGCTATTTTCGACTCGATGGGTCCATACAGACGGCCACTGGCTGCCCAATCCGCATAAATCAGCTTTTTTTGTCCATATGGAGATTCAAAGGTCTGGTGATATCCGATTGTACTTTCACGATACCTTTGGAAATAAGCCTCGTTAGAAGGCTGATACCTACAATTACTGCTTCCAATTCGAGCCATGAGCATACGGCGCCTCCCAAGTCGTTCTGTCTTCTTAGGGTACGTAAGTAGGTCCGAATGGGTTAAAAAAAATAGGCGAGTGTCATCATTTAGTCACAATAAAAGCCTCATCCAACAGCCGGATAAGGCGCAAGTCTATGCTATATAAACAACTGCATATCGGATTCGAGCGCATCTTTTAGATACGTTTTGGCCTCGATAATTTCCAGTTCAGGTATAAATTCTTCCGGTTTAAAACCCATAATATCCACCGATAGCTTACAGGCATAAAATTTGACGTTTTTCTTCCGGGCACCTTTTAGGAAGTGGATCAGCTTTGGGGCTTCATTGTCTTCCAACATTTCCGTTAGCATCAGTTTGCCCAGACCACTAAAATTCATATGGGACAGCGGTAAGGATTCAGGCCCTTTGGGCGTCATCAAGTCCATGAGTTTCTCGTAAATCGTCTTATCCTCAAGCGTCATCTTCTCGGGATCACGAACCAGTGATAATCCCCAGAACGCAAAAAACATCGTCACATCCACATCCAATTCCCGCGCTGTATTTGCCAGAATCAGTCCAGCCATTGCCTTATCATAATCGCCGCTGAACATAAGCAGATTCATCCTTTTATCCACAATTCCCGCCTCCATTACCAACAGATATATTCAGTATGGATTTGGAAATGAAAACTATGCATGGTTCACTGTGTTGTCTGAAGCCGCAAATTTTTCTCACGGCACACTCGACAACTCAGCAAAAGATATCCTGTCTACAATATCAAAACCGTTTCCCTGTCCTCTTGGCTTCACAACTACAGTACCCAAGTTCGGAATCTCGCCCAAACCAATGCCTTGAGGGAAACTGTGAGCAATGATAACTTTGTTGGTCCCAGAAGGTGGAACTTTCTCTAACACAGAAGTCAGTTCGGCTAATGTACTTTCCTTCTCTGCTGCGGTTACATCACCACTTAGATTGTAAATTCTAACCCAGAAGGGATCTACATGAACATTTTCTGCTCCAAAAGCTAATTCTGCCGTTTCCCTTGTTCGACAAAAGGGACTTGCTATAACTGGGGTTTGAATGGGGATTTGTAAGCTCTTTATCCTTTCCCCAAAAAGTAAGGCTTGTCTTTTACCTTCCTCGGAAAGATTCCTTTGGAGTGAGCAATCGCCGAAGACGAGATTAGGTTGATCTTCTCCTAGCGTTGCTTCACCGTGCCTAACGAACAGAATGTATCCACCCTGACGAAGAGAACTTAGTAACTCTGGTTTAACTAGTCTAGCTTCCGCTGTATTTATAGCTGCTCCCACGATTTGTATCGGAGTCATAAGAAGTAAAGAAAGCATGCATGCATAAACTAACCTTTTCATCTTCGCATCTCTCCCCCTAAGAATACAATTTTGAGATATAGTATATGTATTGAGGGAAGAAAAAAAACGGGGAATAGTATAAGTTACTGTTTCATAAGCTAGGCGGTTGTAACCCTCTAACATTGAGTTTTTTACTATTTAACAATATGCTGCCAATCCTTTTCTGCGCTTTTTCTGCAGTTCCCTACCCAAAACATGACGCTACTTATGCAACGGTTCGCCGTTACCAATGTCATATCTACAAACCGTCCCATTCTGTATAATCTCAAGGGGAATTCAAGACACAAGCCTGAGATCGGGAGGATCATGAGAAAGTGAGTATAGAGAACAAATATAAAGCACTTGAACTGGAAAAGCCGGGCATCTACGAGCTGGAGGGACTGGAAGTCGGGGTCACCTCTAATTGCAACTTCAAGTGTGATTACTGCTGCGCATATCAGCGGAACGATGGGCAATGCATTAGCAGCAAAGAGGTCATTGATATTATTGATGACATTCCAACGTTAAAACGTGTGCGACTGTCCGGGGGAGAAGTGACCCTGAAGTATGAGGATTGTCTGGACATTGTGGCTCACTGTTCGAGCAAAGGAATCGCTACCCAGCTCAACACCAATGCCAGCTTGCTCAGCCCTGAACGAATTGAGAAACTGCGTGATGCAGGTCTTTCCAACATTCATATCTCCTTCAACTTCACGGATGCTGATAAATATGCAGCCTATTATCATGTTCATCCTCGCATGTATGAGAAAATTGTTCAAAATATCCGGTTATGCACCGAGGCCAAGCTGGAAACGGTGTTGGAGACGTTGCTGTTTGCGGAGACACAAAACAACATGCCAGCTATTAGCGAAATGGTATATGATCTCGGTGTGCGCATCCATGAAATCCAAAACAGCATTGTGATGGATCATACCAACTGGAACGCTATTTCCACCAAGGAAGCGCTCGTCCGTTCCGTTCATGACCTGATTGCACATAAAAAAGATGATACTGTATTGTATTTTACCTGCATGGATCGTTTTGCAGAAGCGCTGGGCTTTCAGGAGCAGCCGGGTGTGTATTTTTCCAATTGTGTTGATGGTAAAAAACAGCTCCATCTGCATGGGAACGGGGACATTCTGATCTGTGAGCTATGCCATCCTGTGGTCATCGGCAATATTTATGATGGAACATCCTTAAAGGATATTTACAAAAATAAACCGAAGCAGCTTCAGGAGTTTCTCGACAAACTGCCTTGTCCTGCATATGATGCGCTTTTTCCTGTAGGAAGCAAGTAGACATGATTTGAAATTGTGAAACTAAAGCATCTACCACCCTAACAGTCAGGGTGGTAGATATCCTTCATGTAACTCCATGAATCCTTTATCAATGATTTTATGAAAGGGTTTACATGTTAAAATATAAAAATATAATTCTCTTATGAAAGAAGGAGTAGATATGAAATATAGAAATGTAGGCAACAGTGGTCTTAAAATTAGTGAAATCGGCTTGGGGAGCTGGTTGACGTACGGTACAGCCGCCGAGCAGGAAGCAGCTCATACCTGTATTGCCAAAGCCTTTGAACTCGGGATTAATTTCTTTGATACCGCGAACGCGTATAACCGGGGAGAAGGCGAAAAGGCTATGGGAGCTGCTTTGAAGTCCTATCGAAGAGATAGCTATGTATTATCTACCAAGGTGTACTTCCCTATGGATACCGGTCCCAATGACAGGGGACTGTCACGCAAGCACATTATGGAGCAATGTGAAGCGAGTCTGAAGCGTCTGGGTACGGATTATATCGACATGTACTTTTGTCATCGTTATGATCCAGACACTCCTTTAGAAGAGACGCTGCGAGCGCTCGATGACCTTCAGGCTCAGGGTAAGATTCTGTACGCTGCTGTCAGCGAATGGAGTGCTGCCCAGCTCATGGATGCTTATGGGATTGGAAAAAGGCTGAATCTGCGCCCGCTGATTGCCAATCAGCCGATCTATAATATGTTCGAACGTTACATCGAGCATGAGGTACTTCCGGTATCCGGGCAGGTAGGCATCGGCCAAATTGTATTTTCGCCTCTGGCCCAAGGGGTCCTCACGGGGAAATACAAGCCTGGACAACCTTTACCGACGGGTAGCCGCGGGGCTGATGCCTCTGTCAATAATGTCATCAGCAGTTACATGAACGATACCGTTCTGAACTGTGTCCAGGAGCTGGATAAGCTGGCGAAGAATTTGGGTGTTACCCTGTCACAGCTCGCGCTTGCTTGGATTCTGAGAGAACCGGGTATCAGCGCTGCACTTATTGGGGCTACTAAACCGGCACAAATTGAGGAAAATGTAAAAGCAGTCGAAGTGACGCTGCAACCGGAGACATGCGCGGAAATTGAGCGGATTCTTAAGCAAGCAGAGGGTTTTGAACCTTTGCGTTAAGCATTCACACGAGCCTCTGTAGAGGCGAACCATTAACTAGCTCCAAGTATGGCATAAATTCCTGAACCCACACTAAATACAATCCCGCTCACTAGAACGAGGATTTGCTTCTTACTGAGATCCAGCGGATCAAAAAAGATGGGTAATAGCCATTTTAGGGTGATGACAGACCATAAGCCCTCCAGTAACCCTAGCATCAACACCTTTTGTCCCCAGTGAAACTTCATTTGCGGTGTTAGCGGACCTGCTAGCATCAAATCACCTGAGGCACGGATATTCCAGAAAACGATAACCATGAATACAACAAGGGTTAACAATGTGGACATAATATAGGCGATATCTTTTTTAGCCTTTTTCGTAAGTTTCGGCGATTTTTTAAACTCAGGCAAGCCAATCAGGAAAAAAACGATTCCCATAAAAATAGCTGCGCCTATAAAGGAACCGAGTATGATATTGGCCACGATGCCGATGCCATTGATGATTAATAATAAAATAAGCTCTCCCCCTTTGGGGTTACGATGGTAGTTATTTTATTGTACACGCAGGAACAAAAATGCTCAAATATTTGGAAAAGCCCCCGGCACTTATGCTGAGGGCTTTTTTTGACTTTTTGCCGGTTATAATGCTGATTTAATGACCTTTTTATAATACAGAATGGATAGCACTCCAAAAATGGAATATAAGGCGGTGTACAGCACCATAACGATGATCATAGGCATCCAAATTTCGGTTCCAAATAAGAACCAGCCGGATTGGACGGCGAAATAGCTATGTGATAGGCCAATCACTAATGGAATGCCGAAGTTAAAGAGCTGTTTTATTTTAATGCCTCGAAGCAGGTCACTTTGGGTGAACCCTAACTTTCTTAACACCGTATAATTGGCTTTTTCATCTTCGCTCTCATCCATTTGCTTAAAGTAAAGGATACAGCCTGATGTAATGAGAAAGGTGAGTCCCAAAAAGCCAACTACAAACATGATCACTCCCATGTTCCGCTTCTGATTGCTGCTCATTTCAAGGCGGGATGTTTGTTGATCATTAAAATTCGCAGCTGCAAAGAGACGATTGGCTTCTTCAATCTGTTCTGCATTTATCATATCAATTCCAATATATAAGGATGATTTCTTTTGAATCTCAGGATTTACATCTTTCTTTAACCGCTCAAAGATGGTTTCGTCTACAATGACAGTGGGTACTCCCCCGGCTGCAAAATAGTAGGGAATGACATAATCCTTTTTTAGACCCACATATTGTTGAGGTATGACTTCTGTTTTCCCCTTCAAATCCAAGGGGCCAAAGTCTTTCAAGGACATGAATTTCTGTAACATATCATTATAGCCCGTTAAAACCGTTTGGCCTGGAGTTACATCCGTACCCTCCACAGATTGGTCGCTTACGACAGGCAGTGTCATGGAATCCGTACCATCATTTAATTGTTCCATAGGAGTCTCCATAATTTGCGCTGTCTTCACACTGACTTGAATCACTTCAATTTTCTTTTCACGATACTTTATATCATGCTCATGAAGTAACGCTTTGAATTTCTCCGCATCCGGTACATTCGTCATGGCAAAATGGGAAGGTACATTTTCCTCAGCTGCTTGATCCGCAGAATAATAGGCGATATAGCTTAAGGAAAGTAAACCGATGGCAAGTGCTGATACTGTCGTAATAATGGTCAACAACAAAGCATTGGACTTCATGCGGAACATAATGGATGAGAGAGATAGCACCTCATTAATGTTCAAATAGCCGCCTTTACTCTTTCTGATGATATTGGAAATAAAGCGGATAGATCCTTTATAAAAAAGGAGTGTTCCGATGATGACAGTGCCCAAAATAAACACCATAGCCATAAACAATTCATTTATGGATGTAAAGTCTCCACCAAATAATTTGGAGGAAACATAGTAACCTAAAGCGATGAGAGAGATGCCAATGATCCCGATGATCATCTCAAAGATCGATATTTTCTTGATTTTCCCTTCGGTGGTTGAGGTCACTCTGAACAAGGACAAAATACTTTGTCTTTTGATAAAAGAATAATTCATGAGCATGATCAGCAGGTAGATGACAACAAAAACGATGAGTGTTTGAGTCAGTGCTTGGTTAGAGAAATATAGAGTGGCAATGGCTTCGACGCCCGTCGTCTTAAATAAAATCATAATCACTAATTTGGAAAAGGAGAATCCAACCCCAATCCCAATGAAGAGGGAACTAAAGTATAAAATTAGGTTTTCAGCACTCAGGATGCGAAAAATTTTACTTTTAGTCATTCCGATCAATTGAAATAGGCCAATTTCTTTGCTTCGTCTTTTTATAAAAATATTATTGGCATACATAAGAAAAATGCAGACAATAGCGACCAGTAAAATGGAAGCTGCCCGTATGGAAGCTGCACCTTTAACAGACCCCTTCACTTCGTCCATGGAGGGATCGTACTGTAGTGTGACAAAAGCGAAATAGAGTGCAACACTGAAAATGAGGGCAAAAACATAAAGGTAATAATTTTTCAGGTTTTTTTTCAAATTTTTTAGAATGAGCAGATTAATGTTCATATTGGACCCCGCCTAAGACCCCTTGGGTTTTCATGATATCCTGGAAGAAGCTTTGTCTTTCCTGCTCGCCTTTGTGAAGCTGCGTATACATTTGCCCATCCTTAATAAAAATAACCCGACTGCAATGGCTGGCAGCGACAGGATCATGCGTGACCATAATAATGGTTGCTTTGCGTTTTTGGTTCAACTGGCCCAGCTTGTTTAATAAATCGGAAGCCGACTTGGAATCCAGTGCACCCGTAGGTTCATCGGCAAAAATAATACTGGGCTCATGAATAAACGCTCTGGCCGCTGATGTACGCTGTTTCTGTCCACCCGAAATTTCATTGGGATACTTATCTTTCAACTCATAAATCCCCAATTCTGTAGCCACTTCCTGAAATCTTCGGTTGGCTTCTTTCTTAGGCGTTTTGGTGATGGATAACGGTAAGAGGATGTTCTCCTTCACCGTTAGCGTATCCAGCAGATTATACTCCTGAAAAATAAAGCCTAAATGCTCTTTTCGAAATTCAGCCAGTTGCTTTTCTTTCATTTTCGTCATTTCGATATCATTGATTCTAATGGAACCTTGGCTCACTTTATCAATAGAGGAAAGAACATTCAGCAATGTGGTTTTACCTGAACCGGAGGCTCCCATAATACTGACAAATTCCCCTTCTTCAATAAGGATATCTATTCCCTTCAAAACCTCCTGCATATTGAACTTATTACCGTAGCTTTTACGGATTTTATGAGCTTCTAAAATGTTCACTTCGATGCACTCCTTATTGTTCTTGTAGCCTTATTATAAAAATAGAGCCGATGTTTTTCCTTTGATTGGGCGAACAATACATAAAAGCATGTGACATCTCTGTCACATGCTTACCACACTCACGAAATCATTTCGTTTGGGAAAAATTAAAGTGAAGGTTGTACCTACGTTCGGTTTGGAGTGCACATCTATATGTATGAGCAAGGTTTGTGCTGCCTTTTTCGTTAAATATAACCCCATACCCGTTGAAGTGTGATCAGAATGTTGGGTTGTGGAGGTAAAACCTTTCTCGAAGATACGCGGTATATCCTTCGGATCAATACCGCGTCCAAAGTCTTGAACCTCAAGCTGTATTCGATCCCTTTGTTCATAGCTGTGAATGATAATATCACTGGCATCGCTATATTTGATGGCATTGGTTAAGAGCTGTCTGATGATAAAAGCCAGCCATTTGGCATCACTCAGCACTTCCATGTGCTCAAGTTGGATGTCAAAACCGATCCCCTTTTGGATGCACCATGACTGTAATGCTTTGATCTCTTTAAAAACCAGAGATTTTAAATCCACTTGCTCGACATACAGATCATTTTCAATAAAAGATATTCGTTTGTGATGGAGCTGCTGATCCAGCAGTAAGTGAATTCGTAGCCATTCATAGGTTAACTGAGCTTTTAGGGACTTGTCGTCCAACCGCTCAATCATCAAATGCATGGTGGTCAAAGGTGTTTTTACCTCATGAATCCAGGATAATAGTTCATCTTTTTCATGTTCAAGTGTCAATTGATTTTGCGAGATGATCTGTTGTAACCGTTCGTTCTGGCCCGTGATTTTTTGTTCAATGATTTGCTCAAACGGACTCTCCGGTTCGCCTATACCCGTTAGTTCAAGAGAACTCTCCCATTTTTCTAGTGTGGTATAGAACTTGGTTTCCTTGGGATAACGAATGATTAAAAAAACCAAGAAAATCATCATAGATAAGAAGACGATATAAAGAATCGGCATTAACGGAATTGCTGCATCCACATAAGCAATGAACAGGATCAGGAATTGCTGACACACAAACAGTAGAATCCAGCTCCGCCTCTCTATAAGGTATTTTTTAATCATAGGCAGGTGCCTCTTCTGTAGCCATGTAGCCTTGCCCGACTTTCGTTTCAATGAAACGGCCCAAATCCAGCTCGTCCAATTTTTTGCGCAGGCGGTTCAAGTTGACGGTCAGGGTATTGTCGCTGACAAAACGTTCATCATCCCAGAGGCTTTTAATTAATTCCTCACGTGCAACAATTTTATTTTTTTGTTCGATCAGCAGCTTCAAAATAAAAATCTCGTTCTTGGTTAATTCGATGGAGCCAGTCTCATTGGCTACTACATTTTTTTCATAGTCGACCGTTGCGCCACACCATGTTTTAAGGGAGACAGGTTCTGTATTGTAATTATATACGCGGCGGAGTGTCGCCTGTAATTTGGCAATGAGTACATCAAAATGAAACGGTTTTTGGATAAAATCATCCGCTCCAAGCTGCATCGACATCACCATATCCGTAGGATGATCCCGTGAAGATAAGAAGAGGATGGGGACGTTAGAGTGGGATCGAATCATTCGACACCAATGAAACCCATCAAATTTCGGCAATTGAATATCTATCACGACCAGATCAGGCTTTATCGTTGTGAATTCCTGAATGACTTTATTAAAGTCCTGGATGCCATACACATCATAGTTCCATTGAGTTAACCGATCCTTCATTTCATGGAACAAAGTTTCATCATCTTCAATTAATAAGATTTTGAACAACGAATTCACCACTTTATATTTTTTTCAGGATTTTGCAAATTCCTCTTTTATAAAGTGTATAGCAAAAATTGTGTATATGCTACATGTGTGAATTCCACTTGATATTGCGATAATCTGCTGTTAATAGTTGAGGTTTATAGTGGGATTTAGATTGACTATCTCATATATATATTAAAGGATGGATGCAATGATGGGGATTCACACGTATTTTCGGTCGCTAAATGAGCTGGAAAGAATCATCCGTTGTCCGGGTAAGTTTAAATTCGAGGAACACAGCGTATCGGCACATTCTTGGAAAGTCGTACAATACGCCAAAACGCTGGCTGATATTGAAGAGAGAAATGGTGTCCGTATTGACTGGAAAAAGCTATACGAGATTACGAGCAGTCACGATTACGGGGAGATTTTTATTGGAGACATCAAAACGCCAGTTAAGCACTCCTCTAAGGAACTACGATTATTAATCCAACAGGTCGAAGAGGGTATGATTGAGTATTTTATTGAAGAGAATATTCCCGAGGATTTTAAGGCTATTTTTCGCAAACAGCTAAGGGAAGGTAAAGATGATTCTGTAGAAGGTTTAATCCTTGAAGTTGCGGACAAGATGGATCAGGTATACGAAGCATTTGCAGAACTTCAGCGGGGAAATACGGAAAAAGAATTTATAGTCATGTACCGTAATGCACTTGTAAAAATCAAGAATATTCAATTACACTGCGTTGAGTATTTTTTGGAAAATATCCTGCCCGATATGGTCAAGGAAGAAACGCCTTCATCCATTGATATCAAGAAGATTACGGAAGAGGCTTTAGCTCTGTAAGTGAATCTCCCTACCGTCCAGAAGCTACCGACCGCTTCTGTTCATACATAATAATTCTCGTTTCAAAACGAGACAATGCTTGACTTCAAGTTAACTTTAAGTAGTAACATACGGAATGTGACGTGGTGCTTAGGAAATACGATGACTATTCTGACAATTTAGGAGTGATAGAAATTGAAAAAGAAACAACTGGGTAACAGTGACCTTCAAGTATCTGCACTGGGTCTGGGCTGCATGGGAATGTCCGAATATTACGGTGAGTTGAATGAGCAGGAGTCGATCAAAACACTTCATCGTGCGCTGGAGCTAGGGATAAACTTTTGGGATACTGCCGATGTCTATGGTGTGGGGGAAAATGAAAAACTGATTAGCCAAGTCCTGCGGAGCCGCCGCGACGAAGTCGTATTAGCCACTAAATTTTCCATTATGCGTGGGGAAGATGGCGCATTTATGGGTGTAAGTGGCCGTCCCGAATACGTAAAAGAGGCATGTGATCGCAGCCTGCAAAGACTGGGTGTAGATGTAATTGATCTGTACTACCAGCATCGTGTTGATCCGAATGTGCCTATCGAGGAAACAGTTGGTGCGATGAGTGACTTGGTTCAAGCGGGAAAAGTCCGCTATTTGGGGCTGTCCGAAGCTTCTCCTGGGCTCATTCGACGCGCTCACAAGGTACATCCGATTACAGCGCTGCAAACGGAATACTCCTTATGGAGCCGAGAAGCAGAAGATGAAGTTATACCGGCGTGTAAGGAACTAGGCATCGAGTTTGTGGCCTACAGTCCACTTGGACGCGGCTTTTTGAGCGGACAAATTCAGAAGTTTGATGATTTTGCAGAAGATGATTTCCGTCGCTCTGTGCCACGTTTTCAACCTGAGAATTTCCAGAAAAATCTGGATCTCGTGCAGCATGTTAAGGACCTTGCCGCCCAAAAAGGGGTCAAACCTTCTCAACTGGCGTTGGCATGGCTGCTTGCGCAAGAGGGAATTGTACCGATTCCAGGAACCAAGCGGGTTACGTATTTAGAGGAAAATGCAGGATCCGTCGATGTTGTTTTATCCGCACAGGAAATGGAAGCTATTAACGCAATTATTCCAAAAGGAATGGCAGCGGGTCTTCGTTATCCTGCAGAACGGATGCCGAATTGGCAAGCCGAATAATTAAGATAACATGTTAATCCCAAAAGCCGCCCTTAACGCGTATCGACGTGAAAGGCGGCTTTGTGGGTTTACATATACTGCTAAGGATGTGCTTTTAAAATTCCCAAGGGACGTCCTACGGTCAGGAATGTACGACCGAAGTGAGCGTCCTATCTTTATAAAACAGGGGCTTGCAATGCAGTATTGATATTTTGTAGATCCATCGTAAGCTGCTCTTTTACGTTCCATGGGTGATACCAGCCACGTTCGATCATGTATGTTGAAATCTGCTCATGCATATCAATAGCCTCATCCAGTTGCTTCGTAAGAATTGCCTTAATTTCTGGAGTTCCCGCTTCTGTTACGGCCATAGCGTAATTTCTCACACCGCTTTTGGCCGCGTTCAGAAAATCGGCTGCAATGACTTGGTCCGTTAAGGTATGCAGTCCGGTCAAATGCTCCAACAGTGTATTCATGGCTTAACCTCCTGTGAGATGGCTTGATCTAAGAGGGTACCGAGTTCTTGTAATTGGCGGGTCGATAAGTCAACATCCTGCTGTAATATAGCTTTGAGAGTTGGATCAGAGATTAATGCTTGCATGGTTTTAGACTTGGTAAGACACACTGTTTTGAACGCTGACAATTCATGGACTTCAAGTGTTTCGTGCAGGCCATACACCATATGACGTTTACCTCCAATGCTCCAATATATAGTTAAGGTTTAAGTACAACTTTGATGCAATTGTCCTGTCTGGTATCAAAAATTTCATATCCACGTTTGGCGTCGCTTAACGGAATGACGTGTGTAACAACGTCTCCTGGGTCCACCTTTCCCGTATCAATCAGCTCATACATATATGGCATATAGTGAATAACGGGAGCCTGTCCCGTACGTAAATTAACATTTCGCTGAAAAATGTCTCCCAAAGGAAAACCGTTATATCGTCCGCCGTAGACTCCGGTAACTTGAATGGTGCCACCTTTGCGCACAGCCTGTGTAGCTATGACTAGTCCTCCTAAAGCTCCGCCGTGAAGCTTGAGACCGGAAGCGAGAGATTCCAGCGGAGACATTTTACCGCTCATGCCGGAGCAGTCAATAACTACGTCTGCGCCTCCTTTGGTTATCTCTTTGAGGTAGTTGCCGACGTTTTCTTGCGATTCTACATTAACAATTTCCACATGATTTGTACGCTTCGCATGTTGCAGACGATAATCCAGGTAGTCTGCCGCAATGACTCGTTTTGCCCCTTTGAACCAGGCGAACTTCTGGGCTAGCAGACCTACCGGTCCACAGCCAATAACAATGACAGTATCCCCCTTCTTTACTCCGGCATTATCGACGCTCCAAAATGCAGTAGTCATGGCATCAGCAATCAGGCAAAGCTTCTCGTCAGGATGTTCACAACTCTCCGGAATTTTGAAGTGAGTGAAGTTGGCAAAAGGCACACGTAAATATTCAGCTTGTCCACCCGGATATCCACCAGTTGTTCCTGAATAGCCGAAAAAACCGCCCATTTCTCCATGCTCATTAGAATGATCACATTGACTTTCCAATTGGTTTTTACAATAAAAGCATTCACCGCACGCTATGTTGAACGGAATGATCACGCGGTCTCCCTTTTTTAAGTTGGTTACGCCGCTGCCAACTTCCTCTACAACCCCCATCGGCTCATGACCAATTACATAATCTTCCTGTAGATTCGGAATCATTCCATGAATGAGATGCAGATCTGAACCACAAATAGCGGTTGTCGTCAGTCTGACAATCGCATCGTCGGCTTTTTGAATACTTGGGTCCGGAACCTCTTTAACCACAACGTTTTTGATACCTTGGTAGGTCACTGCTTTCATGCCTGGTTTCCTCCCATATGTTCGTCCGGCGTGCGATCAAACATACCCTTGCGGGTGGTATCGTCTGGGAACAGTTTCATTTTACTGATGTCCACCGTCTTGTTGGCTGATAGTTGATCCAATTGATACTGCTTTTGCAGATCATAGGGATGAAACCATTTTTTTCGTACCATAAGATCAGTAATTTCCTGATGAAGAGCGATGCCTTGATGCAGTTGATTGCGCAACAGAGTTCTGGCATCTGGAGAGACGGTTTCCGTCAAGGCTACGGCTGTATTTCGAACTCCTTCCTTGACGCGAATCAGAAAATCCATCGCTAAGGTCGTGTCTGCCATTTCTGGCATGTTTAATGAGTTTTTTGGATCCACATAATCCATTTTAGCGGACTGGGTCTGATCTAATGTCACATCATTCACCTCAATTTAAGATTGGTGTTGGTCGGAATTCTGGAACAGGTGCCTGAAACGGTGCTTTAACATACAATGCTTGCAAATCGGCAATAGCTTGTATAGATTGCTGAACATCTTTTTCCATTAAATCCTTTAGCTCTTGATCGAATACCAAGCCCTGCATTAATTTGGACTTGGCTAAGCATAACGTTTTAAAATTAAGCGCTTCGTGGATTTCTAAGGACTCATGCGCCGCTAATGTAGACTGTTGGTTTATCATCGGATCACCTTTCTCTTATGTTTCTCAAAGGTATGTTATCCAGCCTAACTAGGTTTATTCGAAAGGATCGTGCTATTCGGCTTCAACCTTGCCAAGTGCTTTTTTGGCCGGTCCTTCAATGACTTCGCCTTGATATGAAAAGCGAGAGCCATGACAAGGGCAATCCCATGTTCTTTCCGCTTCATTCCACTCGACTTCGCAACCCATATGGGTGCATGTCGTGTCCACTAGGTGCAATGCTCCTTGTGGGTCTCGGTATGCGCCTGCTCTTTTGCCGTTTACCCGGATGACCGACCCTTCGTCGTGTTCCAGTTCTTCGGCTTTTTTGTAGCTGATGTCTAACTTTCCAGCAATCAAATGTTTAGCCACATTTGCATTTTGAGTTACAAATGTTTTAATGTCGGGGTCCATATGAAACCTTGAAGGGGAGAAAAGATCCTGGTAGGGGCTTTCCTCTCTGGTAATCAGATTCGTATTTAATAAGGCTGCCGCTACACTTGTGGTCATCCCCCATTTTCTATAACCCGTAGCAACGAGGATGTTAGAGGTGTTGGATAGTTCCTGCCCAATATAAGGGAGCTTGTCTAGCGTATACAAGTCTTGGGCCGACCAGCGATAAACGATCTCCTTTAATCCAAA
Organism: Paenibacillus sp. FSL M8-0228; assembly: GCF_038007385.1. Classification (NCBI taxonomy): domain Bacteria; kingdom Bacillati; phylum Bacillota; class Bacilli; order Caryophanales; family Paenibacillaceae; genus Paenibacillus; species Paenibacillus sp. FSL M8-0228. The sequence goes on along the minus strand of NZ_JBBOXA010000001.1, from coordinate 5,718,063 downwards.
TGTTTGCTCCGCGAACTTTTGTAAAGCTTCATAGTACTGGAAAGTACAGATTCCTTGTCCTGTTTTGTGACCTTCCCCACCGACGATAACCATTGGTTCTCCGTTTACCATTACGGAGCGAAGTGAACGTTTTGGGGTTTCTGCACTTAGATACATACCACCTGGATAGATTTTATCGGTTTTGACCGCGAGTACATAAGACCGCTCGGCATGCAATCGCGCAAAATAAAGACCGTTGGGATCATTGAATGGAAAATGTGAGGAGGATACGACATGGTTGCAGGTAATTTTCTTTCCGTCGCTGGTTGTAATGATGGCAGGATTTCCTTTTTCCACATCTACAACGGTGGTTTGCTCATAAATTTCCCCGCCCTGACGGATGACTTGGTTTGCCAAATATCTTAAGAAAGGTACAGGATTAAACTGGGCCTGGTTTTTCATCTTAATAGCTGCTTTAGTTGAAAACGGCAGAGGCGTTTGTTCGACATAACTTCCCGGGATGCCAAGTTGCTCGTAAGCTTTATATTCGTCGTCGATTTTTCCAACGTACGTATCTTCACATGTATAAACGTAGGCATCTTCTTCTGTAAATTGACAATCAATATTAAACTCTTCTACCGTTTGTTTGATAAATTGAAGAGCGTTGTGGTTGGCTTCGTAATAGAGCCGGGTTTTTTCCTTGCCAAAATGGGAAATAAACTCGCTGTAGATCAAATCATGCTGTGCGGTAATTTTGGCGGTAGTATGACCGGTTGTCCCATGAAGTATCCGCCCTGCGTCGACGACGGCGACGTTTAATCCTTTTTTAGAAAGTAAATAAGCAGTGGTAATACCGGTAATCCCCGCACCTACAATGGCAACATCCACCTGAATATCCTCACTAAGTTTGGGGAAGTTAGGGATGTCAGTGGAAGCTAACCAATACGATTCGGGAAATTGCGGAAATGCGATACGAGATTTGCTTTGTGTCATTTTTACAAAAACCCCTTTGAATACAATTTATGTATATTGTTATCATTGTGGGGTTTTATATTCACTGAACGACTCTCTTTAGTATTTTTTTGATACAGGGGGGAGTGATGGAAAGGAAACAAAGCCGTCCTTAACGCGGATCGGCGCGAAAGGAGGCTTTGTGGGTTTAAATATGCAGCTAAGGACGTGGTTTAAAAATGCCGAAAGGACGTCCTACGGGCAGAAATGTTCGGCCAAAATGTGCATTCAGAACGGCAGCTCCTGTACCGTACAGCGAGAGTAGACCAATGCCCATTTCAGCATAAGCGGCGATGGTATGGAATACCTCTGGGGCGATGCCGAATGCATCGAAGCTAAGGCCGAGGAATAGAAAATCAATCAACACGAAAATAAAAAATAGGACCTTGTGCGTCTCCATGGCTCCAATGGTCATGAAGAGCGTGAAGATGAGATAGCCGGCAAAGGCAAAGCCGAGCTGTTTGCCATCTACAGCAGATGCTAGCTCTGAGCCGAATACGCCCATTTTAATCATCCAGCTACTAGCTACGGCTAACCAGAAGAAGGCGTAAGCACCAAATGCCGTCATGCCAAAGGTATTGTTATGCTTTGCATCCTGAATGCAGGCAAACAGCTGTGCAAAGGCACCAAGGAAAATAGCCCAAGGGATAATAAAGCTCAAGCCTTCAGTGAGACCAAGCTTTTGGGATGAAGCTACAAGTGTTACAATAGCCAAGCCAAACAGGCCGATCGCACTCGGATCGGCCGTTATGATTTTTACGTTAGCATGAGATTCATTTTGCATGAAAAAATAGAAGCCTCCAATAATGTTCAAATACGCGTCAATCTGCCGATGCCAGAATCACACTGACATATTGTAACGGAAACCGGCGTGCTCGCATAGTAGGGAATTCATAGATTTCTATCTATTACGGTGCCTGTATTAACGTTATTACGACCATCCTCGATACTGACTGAGGTAAAAGGAATACTTTCAGCTTGCTTTAATCTTGTTTTAAGCTTGACCAGGTACACTCAAGGCAATTTTCCTAGGAAGGATGTATAACAAATGAAGACGAAAAGGGCCGTTTGGATTCCAGCTATGATTGCAGTTACGGTAGCAGTTCTACTCGTCATCTACTATTACTACATGTCATCGCTCTCCGGCGGTGGACCTGGCCCACGGCTATCAGAAGGTGGGTCTACAGGGCCTGTGGGCGTACATCCTCGTGGAGAAGGGCGTGGGGGCAACGGGGAAATATTCAAGACTTTGGGTACGATTTCCGTATTTCTTGGTGCGGCCGCTTTCTCTTGGTTCTGGTTTAAGAAGAAGCTAAGATCGCCATCAATGTTGGTTAGAAGAGCCGGGCGGTTGTTACATTCCCTCCATAAACTTCTGGGTTGGGCGACCTTGATCCTGATTGCCGCTCATGGTATTTATTTTTTGATAACCAAGCTTCAAGATAACAAAACCTATACCGGGATTGCGGGATTTGTCATTCTGCTGGCGATCGCCGGGTATGGCTTCTTCATTAACAAAGTTCGTAACAAGTGGATGCGGACCGTACACCGTTTGCTCGGATTGCTTTGGGTTCCCGTGTTGCTGCTACATGCTGGCGGATCGGCGATTATGGCGGTCATCGCCAGCCTTGCAGTGGGGGTACTTGTCTGGGTACTGGAAAGAATCGTTGAGAAAACGACGAAGCCTGTTCCAGGGGACACTCCCTGATTATCTTGAATGGTGTTACCGCAGGATTTGTGATAATATTTACACCTATATAGAATGAGGAAGTGACATAGTGATTAATATAACAATTCCAACTCCGGATATCACGATTACCAAACAGGTTAACCCTGAGCTCAGCCATATTTACGGGTTTACCGACTTTCACCTGATCCCTAGAGATAAGGCGGGTATCTTTATGTTTTACAATGCGCAGGAGGAACTGCTGTTCGTTGGTAAAGCAAGAAAGCTAAGACCAAGAATCAAAAAGCATTTTGAAGATAACGTATCGCCGATCAAGGACAAGCGGAATGAGGTTGCGATTATCGAGGTTTGTATTGTAGAAGATGCGGTAGAGCGAGAAATTTATGAAACCTACATTATCAATTCACAAAAGGCTAAATATAACGTTGAAAAAGTATTTTTTAAGTAATGGAGTAACTTCCGTATGAAAAAAAGAGCAATAAGTCGCAGTGACTGTACTGCCCTTATTGCTTTTTTGTATTTCTGCATTTTAGATCCTTCCAGAGAGGGGCCATGGTATGAACAAAACAGATCGTTTGCTAGCGATCTTGCTAGAGTTACAGCGTAAGGATATTTTACGAGCTGAGGATTTGGCAGCTATATTCGAAACGAGTGTGAGAACCATCTATCGGGATATTCAGGCTCTAAGCGAATCGGGCGTACCGATTGTAGGAGCACCGGGCATTGGATATTCCTTGATGGAGGGGTATTTCCTGCCCCCAGTGAGCTTTACCGCAGAAGAGGCTGTGGCGTTGCTAATCGGGACGGATTTTATCGAACAAAAATTTGATACAGACTACGGTATCAAGGCGCAAACCTCCCGCAGGAAAATTGAAGCCATTTTACCAGAGAGCGTCCGCAGGGAAGTTTCCCGGGTGCGTACAACCATGAGATTACTCGCTGTGGGTGAAGGGGCAAACCATAGAGAGAAAACCTACTTGGAAACGCTGCGTCTTGCTGTATTGGAAAAACGAATGGTACGGTTTGGTTACTCCAAAAGAATGCCAGAGGCTGACGGGAATCGTCAAAGTGTGCGTGTGGTCGCTCCCTATGGTCTGGTATTGCTTCGTGGTTCGTGGGTATTAATCGGGCAATGTGAATTGCGGCAGCAGCTTCGCCATTTCCGTCTGTCACGTATGGACGAGCTTATGGTACTGGAGGATAGGTTTCATTTGCCTGTCGATTTTCATTTGCAGGATTATAAGCAAACCGATGACCGTCATGTGACTGTTCGCATACTAGCACGCTCCGATATCGCAGATAAGGTGAAGGAAGCGAACAACTTTTATATGGAGGCTATAGAGGAGCGTGCAGATGGATTGCATATACTTTTCCGCGTCAGACAGCCGGAGGAATTACTGCAATGGATACTTGGCTGGGGCGCGGATATGGTTGTGCTGGAGCCTGAGTCGCTCCGGGAGCGGATACGTGCGGAAGTGGAAAAAATGTTGAAATGCTACTGACATAATGCTGTCAGTAGCATTTTTGTATAGTAAAGCTACTTTAATAGAGAGGGGCAGTTACTAATATATGAATACTACCGAAACATTGCAGCGTTTTGAAGAAACGGCACAACACTATCTTCTTGAATTGGACAGCTTTAGCTTGGAGCAATTGCAGTACACACCGCAGGAGGACCAATGGTCGCTTGGACAAATGTATCTTCATTTGGTGAACTCTGCTCTGTATATGCACCTGAAGAACATTGATGTTTGTCTACAGCCTAATGGGGAGACAGGGGTTAAAACGGAGGCGGGTACGGCCGTTTTTAATCTAGGAGGGTTTCCGCCCATACGTATCCAAGTTCCACCATCTCCGCAGTATACTCCCCCACAACCGACGAGCAAAGAAGAAATTGTGGAGGGTTTAAATGCTGTGATCCGTAAAATGAGAGAGATTGAGCCGATCGTTGGGAAATCAACAGGGCTTTCTACCGTCTCTCATCCCAGATTCGGCGCGTTGAATGCTGGAGAGTGGTTTTCGCTCATCGAGATGCATTATCGTCATCATCTTTTGCAGAAGGAGCGCTTGAAGCACGCAATAGCCGATTAATCGTCTCCCGGCGTAGCCCGATAAACTGGCCGATTTCCTCCTGCGTCAGCACGTCCGTTAACGTGGCGGGTGCGATGTAGGAGTGGAACCAGCGTTGAAGCTTCCGAAGCTTTTCGGCAGGTGACACCTCGGTGAGCTGGTCAATTCGTTGCTGCATCATGCGCAACTTATCCTGTAGCTGTAAAGCGATAGCCCGACATTGAGTCGGGTCTTGCTCCAGCGCCTGATACCATTCTTTTTGTGACAGAACCTCAACCTCAGAGGTTACCAGCGCGACTGCTGTACCATAATAAGGATTGGGGCTGATCAGGGAGTGGTGCGGGATGATTTCATCGGGCACAATCACATTAACTAAAATTTGCGAGCCGTCTTCATGGACTCGGACAATTTTTAACAAGCCGCTCTTGAGGTGATATAAAGGGCCAGATTCTCCTTGTCGAAATAAGGTCTCACCTTTGTGTAACATCATGAACGTAATAACCTCCATTCCATGTATTCCAGCTTTTTAGATGAACCCGCCATTGACGCGGATTGTCTGCCCGGTAACCCACTGTGATTTGGCGCTGACCAGAAACTCAATCACATCAGCGATATCTTCCGGTTCGCCGAGCCGACCCATAGCATTCATTTTTTTCATGCCTTCGATTTGCTGCTCGGTTTTTCCAGCTTGGAAAAGCTCGGTGTTCACAGGACCGGGAGCCACGGCGTTGATCGTAATTTGTTTGCTTCCGAATTCCTTGGCTAACTGACGGGTAAATTGCTCCACTGCGCCCTTGGTACCTGCGTATACGCTATAGGTCGGGAACATTTGTCCGATCACGGATGTAGACAGGTTCACGATTCTTCCGTAGTTCTCCATATATTTCATGGCTTGCTGACAGGCAAAGAAGGTGCCCTTTACATTCAGTGCGAATTGTTTGTCAAAGTCAGCTTCGGTTACCTCAGCCAGAGGTTGGGTGATCATCAGCCCAGCGTTGTTAACCAGAATATCCACTTTACCGAATTCAGCAATCGTATTTGTAAATAATGCTTCAATATCACTCATTTTGCCCAGATCAGCGTGAAGTGCTATGGCTTTGCCGCCTTTTTGAATAATCCTCTCCACGACTTTTTGAGCTTTGTCCGGACTGCTGGCATAATTGATGACTACATTAGCGCCCAGATCAGCCAGTTGTTCGGCAATGGCACGTCCAATTCCTCTAGAGGACCCGGTGATAATTGCTGTTTTTCCGTCCAAATGCTTCATATGTGTTTGGACCTTCCTTCCATATCAATTTTAAGTGATTCCTTTTTCTAAAAGCATCCACACATCCGAAAACTCCCGATTAATCACGGGATTCTTCCATTCGTAAGCATGAGCGGGATGATGAAAACGGGCTGTGGCATAGAAAAGGGTACGCGCCAGTTGGGCTGGCTGATCCGATGTGATGTCTCCGCGTATAATGATATCAGCGAGCTGATCCACAATGTGGGCGATATGCTGGTCGATTAAATCAGCCGCTTGCTCGGTGACCCTCGTATACATCTCAAACATTTCCTCGTCGTCGCGGGCATAATACTGCTTAAGTTCGACCAAGGTCTGTATATATCGTTTTAAATGTGGCGTTCCCAGTATAGATGAATTCTGACAGACCTCCGTTAACGGGCCGATAATCTTTTCATTCAGCCATTTTTCGGTCACACCTTCAAGAAGCTCGGCTTTACTTTTAAAGTGTCGGTAAATGGTACCATGACTTACTCCCAATACTTTGGCAACATCGGTCACGGAGGTTTTGGCTATACCAAAACGCCTAAGTGTGTCTTCTGTAGCGATAAGAATCTGTTCCTTGGTTAGCACATCTGAGGATTTTTCCATAGAGACACGGTCAAGTGCCGTGTGAGTCACCTCCTTAAAGTCAGGATAACATAAAGGGTATCAAATGACAAATATACGTTTTTGTCATTTGATACCCTTTTTTTAAAGAATCCAAAGAAGTGAACAGAAATACTACAATAACGATTCGATGACGGGATCAATGGCCCAGGGCTCCGTTGTTACTTCAAATCTCCCTTGCACATGGCCATCGCGATCGACCAAGAATTTAGAAAAATTCCACTTGATACCGTCGCCAGCGTATATATCCGGATACTTATCCCGCAGGAAATCCTCCATCCATTGACCGTCTTTGGTCTGGATATCGAAGCCTTGAAACGGTGCCTGTTGGGTCAGATATTGAAATAAAGGATGAAGAGATAAGCCTCTTACATCCGTCTTCTCAAATAGTGGGAAGGTTACTCCATGGTTAATTTGGCAAATTCCCTGAACCTCCGAATTGCTACCCGGCTCTTTTTTATTGAATTGGTTACAAGGAAATGCAAGGATTTCAAAACCTTGTTCCCTCCGTTTTTCGTAGAGCTTTTGCAGATCAGTGAATTGACTGGAGAACCTACACATGCTGGCAGTGTTTACAATAAGGAGAATCTTACCTCTATAGTCTGAGAGTTCAATCGGTTCCCCATTAATTGAGGTTGCTTGAAAATCATAAATAGACATGTTAACGTTCCTCCTCACGTTATTTTTTAATACATCATATATCCAGAATTGTTATTGGTCTAATATATTATTGGAATCAACCTTATAGGTATTTGCAATAATCTTGTCATGTAAAGACACATTGTCCATCTCTCTCTTGAAACCAAAGAAGACTCGACTTGAGAAAGTGGGAGATTTGCCTCTTCATAGCAAACTGTGGCATTCGCCGTTACCAAGATAGAATATAGATGCATATTCATGTAGTGTGTGCAAAAACCCAACAGAATCGAGGGATATTCGTGCCCATTGGAAAGATGATTCAATACAAGGAAATGCGACAACATCCCATTTTACGTTCTCACTTGCCCGAAACCCGCTGGATCAGTAATGCAAGGACTTTACGGATGCTGGATACCTATCGCACAGTCTTCATCAAGCCTAATTATGGGAGTGGAGGGACTGGCATCATACGTGCGAAAAAGCTGGGGAGGAAATATGAGGTTCGTTGTGGCTCCAGTCGCAGAATCGTTAGATCTCACGCCGTAAGAAGAGCAGTTAGAACCTATCGAAGACCTCATCGCCGCTATTTGGTACAGCAAGGACTTAAGTTAGCCAAGTACAAAGGTTCGATTTTTGATGCCAGAGTGTATATGCAGAAGCCGGAATCGGAATGGGTCATTTCAGGAATAACCGGCCGTGTCGCTGCACCTCGAAAAGTCGTTACCAACTATCGGAAGGGAGGACATGCGGCGCCGTTGTCCAAAGTGCTTTTAAGGGTCTTTAAAAATGACAGAACAAAAATGAAAGAGATTCTGGACCAGGTCACCGAGCTTTCTAGAATCATTGCCGACACGATAGATAAAAATCATCCGGTTCGCGAGTTGGGCATCGATCTTGCTATTGAGAAGAGCGGCCAAATTTGGATTATCGAGGCCAATCCGCATCCCGGACATATGTTGTTCAGGCAGCTCCCCAATCACAAGATGATTCGCAACATCTTGAGAAACAAACGTCGTATACATCATTAGGATAAAGTTTGTGAAATCATTCATGGATAAGAAAAGGAGGAGAACGCCCAAGCCAAGGTGCGGGAGCGTTCTCCGTTTTTTTTGGTAAATGACTGACAGATTTAGGACGAAGCTTTTATGTTAAAATGTGTCCGCCATCCACATGAAGGACTGTTCCGGTCACAAACTGATTTTGAATCAAATAAAGTACGCCTCGTGCAACATCCTCCGCAAGTCCAACTCGCTTCACAGGGAGCTTATGCGCGACCGTATCATAGAATTGATTGCGTGTATTTTCAGGCATTTTGCTACGGGAAGGTGTGTCAATAATGCCGGGTGAGACGACATTCACGCGGATGGGAGCAAGCTCTAACGCCAAGGTTTGACCAAGATTCGAAACGGCTGCATTCACAGCACCGAGCGCAGAGGAGCCGATCATCGGCTTGTAAGCCACCACTCCTGAAAATAAGGTAATGGAACCCTCGGCTGAGAGTTGGGAAGCCCCGTATTTAGCTGCATAATACTGTCCCCAAAATTTGTTTTCGAATAGCTTGCGGGCTTGATCTGTCTCCGACTGAAGGAATGACCCACCTGATGTTTCTGCCGCGCTAACGATAAGATGATCATAGGGGCCGACTTTTTCGAAGAAAGATTTTACCTGCTGCTCATCTGACGTGTCCAGCACATGTATTACAGCACGAGGGCCCAGCATTTCCTTGGCCTTGTGCAATTTATCCTCCGAGCGGCTGGCGATTACCACTTCCGCTCCAAGCGAAATGACTTGCTTAGCTGTTTCTAAACCAATACCTGAGCTTCCACCAATAATGACAATCTTTTGGTTTTGCAAATGGATTCCCTCCTAGTATTCATCTGGATTTGTTAATCATGTAATACGGCTTGTAGATGTGTATCAAGATCAGCAATAAATTTGGGTATATTTGGATTTTTAATAACATCGTAGCATGCAAAGCTTTTCAAGGGCTTCATACCGAGAAATGTATGCGCAGAATGCAAATGACGGAGTGCAGCTTCTAGACTAGCCCCATTAAAAAATTGAGTTGGATCATTAAAGGCTTTTTCCGGAGCATTCCAAGTTGTGGAGAACATATATTTCTTGTCGGTTAATAAACCTCCGCTCCCATATTCATGAGCACCCGTGAAGAATATACCGTAAGCATAGACTTCATCCATATAAGTCTTTAATAATCCAGGAACGCTGAACCAGTAGATGGGGGTTTGGTAAATGACTACATCCGCCCATAAAAATTTTTCTTGTTCTTCGCTGAGGGTATAGCCGTCTTGAACAGACGTTATTTTGATTTTGTTCTCTTCACTTAAGAGACGCACCATATTGTCTATCAATGTTTGGTTCAATTTCCCTTCAGACGAATCATATTTTTGATGACCGTTAATGATTAGTATATTTTTCATCTCTTCACCTCCTTGTATTAGAGAAAACGTTAGTTGCTACAGCGATATTGTATATGTAGTAAGTTTATTTAGGGAAGTAGTGATATTTAATTCATATAGTTTCCCTAAGGAACTATTGTGATATCATTGGATTTAACAGATAATTTTTGGGGGAGTTCCTATGCACGACCAAGAACCTATTGAATTGACCAAAGGAATACCCGGCAAGCCGTGCCCTATTGCCCAAACACTTGATTTGATCGGAACGAAATGGACTTTTTTAATCATCCGTGACCTGCTTATCGAAGGAACACTGAGATTCAGCCAACTTCAGAAGTCCATGAAGGGGATTAGTCCCAAAACGCTTTCCCTACGCCTGAAAGAGCTTGAAGATAACGGTCTGTTAGAGAGAAAGGTATATGCCGAGGTTCCCCCGCGTGTTGAATATTCGTTAACGGAAAAAGGGAAGCGACTTGAAGGTGTTTTTATTGAGCTGAAGAGATTTGGCTTAGATTTAAAAGCAGATCATTGAGGGATATGAACTGCAACATTCCAAGGTATCGTTGAGCTGAACGATGCCTATTTCTTATATTCTAAAAAAGAAAACGTTTGCCAAAAAGTTCACAGAAAGTTCACTTATGTGGAGGTTTCGACTATTTATATAATTACCAAGGTACACAGAAGGGATGATGGAATTGCCAACGACGAAGAAAGAAGATTTTTACTTTGGTTTCATGATGTGCTTGGGGATGGTCGTATTCATGACATTTTATAATCTATATACAAATGACTTGATTGGCACAATCTCTCTAAAAGTAATGGTTTTTCAATTTATTTTATGTTTTATCATTGCTTTCGTATTGGAACTATTTATTGTCGGTCCATTAGCAAAGAAAATAGCCTTCTCATTACCATACGATAAATCCAAAAAGGTATTTGTGATTCTGTCCCTTTCATGCTGTATGGTCATTGGAATGGTTCTCTGTATGTCACTTTATGGATTGGGGACAGCTTACTTTTTTAATGGTCTTTCGGGAGATTCATTATTTAAAAATTACTTATCTTTAGTTTTTAAGAATTTTATTTTTGCTTTCCCTCTGCAGCTCTTAATTGTAGGGCCGCTTGTTCGGTACTTATTTGCTAAATTCGTGAAAGGTACACGAATTGCGGTATCTTTAAGCTAAAACGTAGTTTAACGACGGTATACGATAGCTCAAAAGCCGCCTTCTGTCTGAGAAGGCGGCTTGTTTTTACTCAGAAGTCCCAATATCTTTACAGTGTTTGTCCGCTGTCTACCGTAATAATCTGGCCTGTCATGGCTTCCTGTTCCAAAGCAGAGCAGATCATGCTGGCGATATCTTCGGGCGTGGAAATGCGCTGTAGGAGTAAATGAGGAGCCAATGTTTTCATTTGCTCTTCCCTGCCTGACCACCATCTTGTCGCTACAGCTCCCGGCACGATGCAATTGACGCGAATATCCGGCGCAAGTGCCCGTGCTAAAGATTTGGTCAGCCCGTGGACGGCCGCTTTGGATACCGCATAGGGAAGCGAAGAACCTAGCCCTGTTTGCCCTGCTATACTTCCCAGATTGACGATAGCTCCTTGTTTACTACGCTTCATAAAAGGAGCTACGGCTCTGGCACAGTAAAACATGCCTTTTACATTTACATCAAATAGATCATCCCATACCTCTTCCGTGGCTGCCTCCAGATCATCCATCGGAATGTGATGTGTAATGCTAGCGTTATTCACGAGTATATTAATCGTACCGAATTGCTGGACAATCTGGTCAACCATAGTTCGAACTTCCTGATCTCGGGAAACATCTGCCTGTAATGCGATAGCACGTCCGCCCTTTTCAAGGATCATACGTACAGTTTCCTCTGCATCGTTTTTAGAGCGGGAATAGTTTACGACTACCGTAGCTTTTCGATCTGCCAAGGCCATACACACGGCTCTCCCAATTCCTGTACCTCCACCTGTAACCAATGCTACTTTTTGATGTAAATCCATGTAAATTCGCTCCTTCTCCATCCAGTTCATTTGCGTCTGAAAAATAATAAGATCTGATATGTATCATTGTAGAGGAGGTATTGTATTCTGTATAATTGAATTAAATAAATTTACAATTCGATAAAATTGAATCAATTGTTTATACAGGAGTCTGATAATGGACATTAAAACACTCAAAACATTTCAAATGATTGTGAATTACGGAAGTTTTATGCGTGCAGCGGAAGAGTTGAATTATGCACAATCTACCGTGACGATGCAAATACAGAAGCTGGAGTCCGATATGGGAATTCAACTGATCGAACGGGGCAAGAAAATAAAGTTAACTGAAGCGGGCAGGATGTTTTACGAGCAAAGTCTACATATTGTAAAGGATATGGAGCAATTGCAGGAAAATATGGACAATCTGCAAAGAGGGACCGCAGGCGACATTCGTATAGGAGTGACCGAACCGACTGCCAGTTATCGACTACCAGGAATTCTAAAGCGTTTCTTAACCCATTATCCGAACATTCGGGTTTCTGTTGAGTTTGGAAATACCCCTACCTTAAGCGAGCGTATTCTCAAGGGGGATATTGACTTAGCGCTGTGTTCCACACCAGATTTGGGCACAGAGCTATATTTTGAGCCTTTATTTAGGGAGAAATTTGTAGTTTTAATGCCTGAAAATCACTCGCTTGCGGAAAAAGAAAACATTGGGCCGGAGGATTTACAGGGGCAGCGGTTGCTTATTACGTCGGCTACCTGTCCCTATCGTCGCAAACTTGAAATGGTCATGAAGGAATATGGAATAACCACGTTAAATACGATGGAAATTGGCAGCATGACGGCTCTGAAATTTTATGTGGAAAGCGATTTAGGGATTGCACTTGTGCCACAAATTCTGGTCAGTTCTGTCCCGGCAGGAACAACGGTGAGGGAATTAAGCGGCAGCCTGATTGATATGACCTTCGGACTTCTCTGCAAAGCAACAGACTATCCGCTAAAGTCGACAGGTTCAAGGCTATATTCTGTGTTGAAGCAGGAGCTTGGGGGATTGCATGCGACCATTAAGCTAGAGTAACGAGTATCAGGGAATTGTGTTTTCTGTCACCATATGATGTAAATGCAGTACAGCAGAAAACCGACTGCTGTGGGCAATCGGTTCATTGGTTTACTTTTTATTAATCGGAACCCATACCTCGCACCGGTAGTCTTCAGCATGTGAATCTCCCATAGTATACACTTCCAGTTCCGGGCCGCCTGAATGCTCATAATTGCTGGCAGGGAACCATTCCTGGAAAATTCTTTGCCATACCTTTTGGATCGAGTGAGGCATAGGGCCGATGGATGTAAACACTGCCCAGGTTGAAGCCGGAATGGTTCTGGATTCCAGCCCATTCGCGGTCGCTACGTCTTCGCTGCCTTCTGCGGCGATTAAGTAGCTAAACGTCTCCTCTCCATGTTTCATGTCCAAACATATACCGAGTATATCATCGCCTGTTCCCAAGGCATGAATCCGATCCGATGTACCATCCGCATTTAGTTCGTTCCAGAATTTTGGGATTTCTCGAAGATTATCGCCGTTCTTAGTGGTGACTTGAATGGACTTGCCAATGACCGTAAAGGCCGCTTTCTCTACAATTTTGTAATCCATTTCCTGATCTCCCTTCAACGATAGATGGAAGGTGATGCGTGGAAAGGCTTTCAGGTTCACCCCAGGGCTTCTGGCCTCAGAGGGAGAAATACCGTGTATCTTTCGGAACGCTTTAGAAAAAGATTCGGGGGAATCATATCCGTATTTGAACGCTACATCCAGCACCTTGGCGGAAGAAAGACTCAATTCCTGAGCAGCCAAGGTCAATCGACGTTTGCGCACATATTCTGCTACCGTGAAGCCAGTTAGCATATGAAACATTCGCTGAAAATGAAAAGGAGACGAATAGGCTGCCTTTGCAATTTCATCGATATCGAGTGGCTGCTGCATTCTCTCTTCCATCAGATCCAGTGCGTTCTTGATCCGAAGCAACCATTCCAACCGCATCACCTCCTTGGTTGTAATCATATCATTAGGAGTATCTGTAATCCTGTCTTTGCGTGCTCTTGTTGAACAGGAAAAACAATGTGCCTGCCCCCTTGTGTTCATAATTAAAATTTGGGACAATGAAAGAGACGTTTAAATAGCGCAGATTGCTTAAACATGCTATGATGCAATGATCGTTGAGACGAGTCGTGATGGCTAGGGTTTATATATAGAAATACGAATTTGATTGTTTTGAAAAGAGGATCGAACATGAAAAAAGAATCCATTTATGGATTAACGCTAGATCAATTGACAGCATGGCTCATCGAGCATGGGCATAAGAAATCCCGGGCATTGCAGGTATGGGACGCATTGTACCGGAAGCGTGTTACTGATTTTGCAGCGATGGCAGAGGTTCATGAGGATTGTACACGCCTGTTGGCAGAGCACTTTTCCATTGAAACACTTGAAGAACACGTGAAGCAACAGTCAGCAGACGGGACGGTCAAGTTCTTGTTCCGGCTTCAGGATGGTAATTTGATTGAGACGGTATTGATGCGGCATAAGTTTGGCTTATCCGTATGTGTGACTACACAGGTAGGATGTAATATTGGATGTAGCTTCTGTGCGAGCGGATTGTTGAAGAAGAGCCGCGACCTATCCAGTGGTGAGATTGTAGAGCAAATTATGAAGGTCCAGCTGTATCTGGATCAGGAACGCCCGGGCGACCAGGTCAGTCATGTTGTTGTGATGGGAATTGGCGAACCGTTTGATAACTTCGTGAACCTGTCCGATTTCATTCGGGTGATTAAGGATCACAAAGGGCTAGCGATTGGGCCGCGGCATATTACCGTTTCCACAAGCGGATTGGCTGATAAAATCATTGAATTTGCAGATTCAGACCTGCATGTCAATCTGGCGATCTCCCTCCACGCCCCGAATAATGAGATTCGTACTCGCATTATGAAGATCAACCGGGCGATTCCGATTGAGAAACTCATGCAGGCGATTGATTATTATTTGGACAAAACAAATCGTCGAATTACGCTGGAGTACATCTTGCTGAAGGATGTTAATGACGGTAAGGAGCATGCGCTCGAACTGGCTGAGCTGGTGGGCCATCGTCGTAATCTGGCCAATGTCAACCTCATTCCGTACAATCCAGTAGATGAGCATAGCCAATACCAGCGGAGTGAGTCGGAGTCGATTACGGGCTTCTATGATGTGCTGAAGAAACAAGGTATTAGCTGTAGTGTTCGGCTGGAGCATGGAGTCGATATTGACGCAGCCTGCGGACAGCTACGCAGCAAACAAATCCGCAAGGATGCCAAGGGTAGCCGCAATGCGGAGCGCGAAGCCATTAGTTAAATACACAAGCGTACTCTCTAACAGGAGTACGCTTTTTTATATCACGAGCCGTAGGGCGAAACGTTACCCAGAAATGTGAAAATAGTCACGTAATAGTTGCTGCTTTTACGTTATAGTGAGTGGTTAGTGGAGGGGTTATATGGCTAACGTAATTTCGAATGTGGCGCTCGTTCCGGGCATTTATGTGATGAAAATAGAGGGAAAGTTTAAAGGGAACATGGGGCAGTTCTACATGCTGCGCAGCGGGACAGGTTACCCACTGCTACCCAGACCCATCAGCATTTATGATATCGGGGAAGAGAGTATTTCCTTTTTGTATCGGGTTGTTGGAGAGGGGACAAATTTGTTTTCCCAATTACAGCCTGGTCAGGAAATTCAGTTAGAAGGACCTTTCGGAAACGGTTTTCCGCAGGTAGAGGGCAGTTTGGCTTTAATCGGCGGTGGCATGGGTACAGCTCCGTTGCTGTTGGCTGCAAAGTATTACCCGCATGCGCATGTTTATCTAGGGTTTGCACAGCAAGCCTTCGGGGTTGAAGCGTTCGAAGCTGTGGCGGCATCTGTACAGGTCAAGGTAGGGGGAAGTATCGTCGAACAGATCGATCCGACGCTCTATGCAAATATGTTTTCCTGCGGGCCAACTCCGATGTTACAAGCACTCGCTATAAAAACGGTGGATACGTCGTCCCGCTTATATATTTCAACTGAAAGACACATGGCCTGTGGTATTGGCGCATGTTTGGGCTGTACGATGCGTACCCGTGGAGGCAATCGGAGGGTATGTAAAGAAGGGCCTGTATTCCCGGTGGAGGAGGTGGAGTTCGATGATCTCCATGGCGTGTAATATTGCGGGTGTACCGTTCAAGAACCCGATCATCATGGCTTCCGGTACGTTTGGATTCGGACGGGAGTATGCGGAATTTTATTCTCCTGAATTATTGGGCGGCATCGTCGGCAAGGGACTAACCCTGCATCCGAAGGCTGGTAATACGGGATCACGAATACATGAGACAGCATCCGGCATGCTCAATAGTGTGGGGCTGGAGAATCCGGGTGTTGCCGCCTTTTTGAAGGATGAACTGGATGACATGACTCACTGGAACACGGCTGTTATTGCCAACGTGGGCGGTTCCAATCTGGAGGAATATGTTCAGGCCGTAGCGATGATTACGGAAAATGCACAAAAGCGTCGCACGATGAACCGCAGAGGCGTTGATATGCTGGAATTGAACATTTCATGTCCCAACGTGAAGCAGGGTGGAATGCAATTTGGTATCCAGACGGAGGTAGCGCGGGAGGTTGTGCGTCAGGTGCGCAATGTGACGGCACTTCCGTTGGTTGTCAAGCTGTCTCCCAACGCAGAGAATATCACGCAGATGGCGGTTATGTGCGAGGAAGAAGGCGCAGACGGAGTTTCGTTGATCAATACATTTTCTGCGATGAAAATTGATATACGCCGGCGTCGCAGTGTCTTCGCCAACACGTATGCAGGTCTTTCCGGCCCGGCAATTAAGCCGATTGCTTTGCGTATGGTTCATCAGGTGGCACAGGCGGTGTCGATTCCGGTGATCGGGATGGGCGGGATTAGCTCTGTGGAAGATATTATTGAATTCACCATGGCAGGTGCCGCTGCCATTCAGGTAGGAACGTACAATTTTGTCCATTTACATGCAGGGGCCGAGCTGGTACATGGCCTTGAACAATGGATGCAGCGGGAAAAGGTGCAGTCATTGGATGAGATACGGGGAATTTTGTAAATTTGGAACCATTTTGCATACACTAATTCATATGAGGATTTTGCAAAATCCTGATATAAAGCCGGCTTGTCTTTTAAAGACAAGTCGGTTTTGTTTTTTATTTGACCAAACAGCAAACGCCACTAGTGGTTAATATCGCATTTGTTCAGTATGAACGAAATTTGATTTTCCAGCCGATGAATGGCTTCCTTGGATGCCTGGTCGTTGGCCCCTTGTGCCTGGAGCGCGGCAAGCTCCTGTTTGAGCTGATGAAGGTCTTGTCCTGCGTGAGCGCAGTCGTAATTGCTTTCGAGATTGTCAATCATCCGTGATCCTCCCTTTCGTTAGGTATACGTCCTTATTATGGAGATTTGATCTTTCCTTATTCAGCATAAAGTTTTATTTCAGGTAAAGGATCATGAGGCGCGTAAATCTTGCAAAATAAGAAGGAAATTGTCAAACAATGTCGAATAAAAAGGAATTATAGGGGAATAGATAGGCTCTTCTTCCCAATGGAGAGCTTGATATAGAAATTGGGTGATGGGGTTGCGGTCAAAAAGTAAGTCGAAACCGAGACGACAATTCAAAGTTTCGCTACAATTCATGATTATTATTTTGGTTGTTTTAGTTATCATTATTTCCTTAATTATATCCTTGCTTCTCATTCGTAATTTCGTGATTAACAAGCATTTTGATAATACGAAGGAAAAACTCTCGGGTGTTGCCAAGATGGTTGCAAGTGACAACGATGTTATTCGTAATGTCGAGCAGGGAATTCCTGTGAAGCAGATCCAAGACTATTCGCTTGGAGTCATGCATAACGTTAATGTGGATTTTGTTGTCATTCTGAACCACGATTTAATTCGGCTATCTCATCCGAATGCAACGATGGTTGGCAAACCGTTCTCTGATTTGAATGATGCCAGAAGAGCGCTATCCGGTCAGGGACATTTTTCTGAGAATATAGGTATTTTGGGCAAAGGTTACCGATATTTTACGCCGATATTTAATCAACAGCATGAGGTCATTGGCATTGTATGTGTAGGACTAACCATGAGAACCCTAAATCATGATTTGATGCAGGCGCAGTATACCATTTTTGGGGGGCTGATGCTGGGGCTCTTTAGTGGAGTTTTGGGTGCGATCATTCTGGCTCAGAAAATCAAAACCATTTTATTTGGGCTTGAGCCGCAAGAGATAGCAACACGATTGCGCGAAAAAGAAATTATTGAAAATGAGGTCGCTGAAGGAATTATAGCCATTTCGGCTGACAAGAAAATTATGCTCATGAACAAAGAAGCTCAGGCCAAGTATCAACTGGCAAACCAAGAAATGAAAGCCCCGATTGGCGAGCAGCTAGATACCAACTTTTATAACGTGCTTTTCAAGAGAGTGTTCGATGATAAAAAGAAAATCAAGGATCGCTCATTTTATGTGAATGGTATAGAGGTCATTGCGACAGTAACCCCTATATATATTGAAAATGAATTTTTTGGGGCAGTTGCAACGCTGCGCGACCAATCCGAGATGATCCATCTCAGCAACCAGTTAAGTGGTACAAAATATTATATTAACTCCCTTCGCGGACAGACCCATGAATTTATGAACAAAATGCACGTAATATCCGGGCTGATTGAAATGAGGAAATATGCGGAGGTCAGTCAATATATTCATCAGTTAAATCACCGGTATCAAGATGAGGTAGGCTTTTTGACGGAGAGAATTAAAGTTCCGGCATTAGCAGGTTTTATTATGGGTAAAATCAACGAAGCACGCGAACAGAATATTTCGGTTCTTCTTGCAGAAAGCTCGGATGTCTCTAATGTGGAGATGCAGGATATCGTTCATGATGTCATACACATCCTGGGCAATTTTTTTGACAACGCCATAGATTCCATCTTACAAAAAAAAGAACCCGGCAAAATTGAGCTTAAATTGAACTATGAGTGTGAGGGTAATGTATTCATTCTGAAAGTAAAAGATAATGGGTTGGGGATTGATTTTGAGATGCAAAAAAGGATATTCGAGCATGGCTTTTCAACCAAAGGAGAAGACAGAGGCTACGGCTTGAATCTGGTTAAAACCATGGTGGAAAATCATCAAGGAATCATTGAGCTTGATAGCCAACCGGGTCTGGGAACAAGTATATATGTAGAGTTGCCCTGTACATTGGAGGTGACAAATAATGAAAGTTCTAATCGTTGAGGATGATCCGATGGTTGCTGAGCTCAATCAACAGTTTATCGAGCGCATGGACAATTTGGATGTTGTATGTAAGGCAGATACCGTCAAGAAAGCACAGGACTGTCTTCAAAAATGGTCACCGGATCTGGTATTACTGGACGTTTATTTACCTGGAAAAAGCGGATTAACTTTATTATCTCATATGCAGGAGCATCAATATCATGCTTCAGTTATTTTAATTACGGCTGCAAAAGATATTCAGACGGTGAAGGAAGCTGTTTTTTATGGTGTTGCAGACTATTTAATTAAACCCTTTACATTCGAACGCTTTAGACTGGCTGTTGAGAAAATCCAGCGTCTGGCCACGGTGATGGAGGAAGGGAACGGAATTAATCAAGCTGTTATTGACCATTATTTTAATAAAGAAGAGCACACGGGTGTGGAAAATAAAAAACCTGTTGAACATCCACCGCATAATGTATCGAAAAACCTGTCTAAAAATTTGTCCAAACTGACCATGACCACAATACTGAAGAGTATTCAAGAGCTGGACGGACCCTTCTCAGTTGAAACGTTAGCTAGAGAAGTGGACTTGTCCCGTATCACGGTCAAAAAATATATTCAGTTCCTGGTGGACGATGGATTTCTCGTTGAATCGATAGAATACCACAAGGTTGGCAGACCGCTAATGCTCTATCAGTTGAATCCTGATATAAAAGAACCGCCATTTCCATTGTAATCTGGAAATAGCGGTTCTTTTTTTGTTCAACAAGAGTACCGAGCTTCCTAATTATTTCATAGAGAGGACAGGAAGTGGGACCAGGTTATCCGAAGAATGAGTTGTAACGATATCATGGAAGTTGTCGTAGCTAGTTTCAATCATGTTGGATAACGCCGTAACGGTATTCGAGCCAGCATGAGGCGTTACCAAAACTCTTGGATACAGCTCCACAAGCTTCTGGATCGTTGGGTCCGGGAGCATTTGCCATGGTTCAAACGCTTTGAAAAATAGTTCTTCCTCTTTAGGGAAGACATCTGTCCCAAATCCCTCCAAATGATTACTGAGTAAAGCGTCTAGAATGGCTTGATTATCTTGTAATTCTCCACGTGAGGTATTGATGAGGATAGATCCCTTTTTCATTTTTGCTAAAAAGCCAGCATTAATCATTTGGTCGTTCTGTCCCGGCAGATAAGGAACATGCACACTAACAACATCGCTCTCTGCCAGTAGCTCATCCAAGGTTGTGAATGGAATGACTTCCTTGGCTGCGTCGGATTGGTATACATCAAAGCCGATAACAGAAGCTCCTAATCCTTTAAACAATTTAGCCTCTGTCAGACCAATGCGTCCAACCCCGATAATCCCAACTTTACAGTTATGGATCTCTTTGCTGAATGTATGCTCATCCACAATAAAATTTTTGAAAGAGCTTTTGGTAGTCATATAAGCGGTGTGGCGGAACAGCATCATAGCCAAAGTTAAGGAGAGCTCGGCGATGGCATTCGGAGAGTAGGATGGGACGCGTGCCACCTTCATTCCGAATTCGCTACAGGCATCCAAATCAATGTGGTTGATTCCGACTGTTCTGGTGAAAATATATTGAATGCCGTATTCATTGAATTTTGTGATATTTTCCCGATTGGCAGCACAGTTTCCTCTTAGCAAAACAGCATCGTGATGCTGTGCCAATTCTGCATTGCTGGTGGTTAACAACTCTTCTACCAGCGTTAGTTGGAAGTTATATTTATTGAGATCCTCGAAATAGGGTTTCTCATAAGAACGGACACCGTAGCAGATAATTTTTAACATGTTGTTTTCCCCCTGATTTAGAAAATACCAATTTTATCAATGACATTGAGCGTAATGATCCACACTGGAATCATGACGACAGAAGTGATAGTAGATAGAAGCGATGCATTAGAAGTCAATATGGCTTCCTTATCAAAACTGATGGCATAGGCTGCGGCTACGGTAGCTGTAGGAGTAGCCATCATGATGACAATAGTGGCTAAAGCGACAGAATCGACTGACAGAATATGAGATACAGTCAACAAAGCCAGCAAGACGATGTTAACAATAGGTACAAGCCAAACCTTAACGATGCTGTAATACCAAGAGGTCTTATCCGTAGCTGCCGACTTGAAGCTGATCTCCCCCAATGTCGAGCCAATCGATAACCAGGCTAATGGAGAAGCTAGTCCAGCTAGGTAGGTCATGGGCTTGAACAGCCAGACAGCCGTTTGATCAATTCTTAGAAAGGCGAACTGCTGAATGGCCCCATCCTCTGTAGCTACACTCATCTGTGGCAAATAACCTTGAAACAACCAAACAAACAAGCCTAGAAACGTGGCGATAACAATGGGATTCATAAACATGGTTTTGAGATTTTTAAGCTCCATTTTCAGACCGCTCATTTTGATATAGCCATAGGAGTATAAGAAAATGCGGTACCCTATGTTAAAAATGGAACTGTACATCACTCCGGTAGGGCCGTAAATGGCTCCGACAATTGGAATTCCGAAGAAAGTCGTAGAACCGAAAATGGTTAACACCCGCAAAACATCCTGTTTATCCTTGTTGTAGCTCAGGAAGAACGGTTTAGATATAAAGATGAGAATAATATAAATTAGAACTCCCCATATTAAAACATTTATTCCTTGTTTTAATATTGTAGGATTGATATCCTGCATGAAAGAATTAAAGGCTAGCGCTGGTAGAGCCACGGTTAGAACAACCTTGGATAACATCTTTCCTACTGCTGCGTTAAAAATCCCCTTCTTGCGGCAAAAGAAACCAAGAAGGATAATAAAAACGGTGGAAGCGATAGAACTGACAATTTTGTTATCTGTTAAGGTCGCGGTAATCATTTCTAGTAAAGACATAAATAAAACCCTCTCTTGTACCTTTTTTCACATATATGACGATGCAGAATGTGACGATGCAATGCCATGATCTTTTGGCCAAAGTGTTGGTTTGCACCTTTATAGTAAAATGACTTTGTGAAAAAAAGAACAATATCTAATTAATTTAACTTATGAAACTAATTTAAAAAATTTATACGTTACATCAGATAGCAAATGAAACGAGAGGGGGCGTCTTCACTTCACAAAATGATTATTTCTTGGCTTTGTGAATGCTCATCAACATCCGTGCTATAATGTAAATCATTAAACCCTACTTGATTAGTGGGTTAAATAGAAAAGACGAGCAGGAGGGGCCGCATGAATCCGATACAACATATACTGAACGAATTTCAGCTGATCGTGCTGGATGGCGCAATGGCGACCGAGCTGGAGCGTCATGGACATGATCTGAACGATAGCTTATGGTCAGCTAAAATCCTCCATGAGCATCCGGAGTCGATCAAGCGTGTACATAGGGATTATTTTGAGGCTGGGGCAGACTGTGCGATTACTGCGAGCTATCAGGCTACCGTTGAAGGCTATGTTAAACGAGGCTTAAGCGAAGCTGAGGCGCTGGAACTGATTCAATTATCGGTGCGGATTGCTGTGCAGGCACGAGATGAGTTTTGGGCTGACGTGACGGCTACTGCAAGTCAGCGACATCGTCCCAAGCCGCTAGTTGCGGCCTCCGTTGGCCCTTACGGGGCGTTTTTGGCAGATGGATCAGAGTATCGCGGCGATTACAAGCTGAGCGAGGAACAGCTTGTGGAGTTTCACAGGCCGCGTATGAAAGCTCTGATTGAGGCGGGTGCAGATATTTTAGCTTGTGAAACGATACCCTGTCTGGTTGAAGCCAAGGCCATCGCCCGATTGCTGAAGGAATTCCCTGGTACGTATGCCTGGATCAGCTTTAGCGCAAAGGATGGGCAGCATATCAGCAATGGTGAGTCTGCCGCTGCATGTGCTGAGTGGCTGAATGGGCATGAGCAAGTGGCCGCTGTAGGGGTCAATTGCACTTTGCCGAATTTCGTTCCATCGCTTATTCACGAAATACGCAGCCACACGGATAAGCCTGTGGTGGTATATCCCAATCTGGGGGAGGAATATGACCCGGTCACCAAGACATGGCATGGCAGCACTTGTACAGAGACGTTCGGACAAAGTGCCCGCCAATGGTATGAAGCGGGAGCTCGTCTGATTGGCGGTTGTTGCCGGACTCAGCCGCAGGATATTGAGGAAATAGCTTCATGGACGAGAGATGTATAAACGGGGATAAGCGTTAAGCGTAGTGTAGGGATAAAGGTTATCTATAAGAGGGTAACTCGATGGTCCGAAAAAACAAGCAGGCTGAACCAAGTTGTGCTCCAGTAATGGAGCAACTTGGTTCAGCCTGCTTCGTTAACTATCTGCGCCGATCTGGTCAGCTTTCTGCCAAACGTTCCAGCAGTGCGTCTCCATTGCGGCTCACCCGAATATGGGCAAAATGTGCGTTCTGTTCTACAGTACGTCCGGTTCCCTCAGGGATGAAATAATTCTCAATACCGTACACAATACGAGAACCATACCACTGTCCATTTAGAATGACCTCATGACTGGCAAGTTTTTCGCCATCTTGATAGAGGCGGTCTGCGACGTATACTCCTTGGTTATCTGGTGTGAGAACGACTTTGACCTTGCCTCGGCTCCATTCTTCCTCCTGAAGAGGGGTCTTGGAAGGAGGGGGAGATATGTCGTAATTCAGTGCCACATAATCGCCTTGTAGCAGGGAGCGCGGGTCTATAGGAGCCAGTTTGAGCTTAATGGAAGCCCCTGTGGCGAGCAGGGTTTCGCTTCTCACCGTCTGATACCCGATGATCCCCAGCTGTAGCACGATGACAATGGCAATGAGTAACGGGCTTAAGCGCATAAAGCTAAAGCTGCGGTGATCGGCATCGAATGCTGCTTTTCCGCTATGGGCCATTCGCCGATCCGCCCACCAGGTAATTCCGAGCGCAATGATCCCCAGTAACGCCAGCGTAAAAGATTTATACAGTAGCGTCCACAATAAATCATAGTATTTGAAGCCGATAAAAATAAACCAGAAGACAACGCCCATGATGGCCTCCGATTTTTGTTTCACACGGGCAAAGGCAAAGACCATCCCGGTAACGATAACAAAATAAAAAATGTTAATGAACATATAAGAGTGTGGAACGACATCCTCGAAAAACGTCGCCCAAAACAGGAACAGCAAGCTGAAAAATAATGAGCTATTCCGCAGATGTTCTTTTAACTCCGTCTTGGATATAAAGTAACTTACCCCATATAACACGGCATTGACGATGAAAAGAGAGAAGATGATGAACTTATAGGTCCAGTTCCAACCATCCCACTCCTGATACTGCTGAAATAAAATGGTCGCCAGATTCAGGTTTACAAAGGTGTAGGCAAAAAACAACTGCCTTTTCCCCTTGGAGCGAAACCATCCAGCGATGGAAACGATCAGAAATAATACCGAAAGCAGCGACTGATCTGACCATAGAATGGCCGCCAAGCCTGTAATATAGCTGATGGTTAGCAGGGTATAACGTATGACTGAATCCAGCTTGGATTCCGGTATGACAATCATCAAAATCATAAGTAGCAACGACACAACCAACAGTACATATTCGGTGTGGTTTACATTCGTGCTAATCATAATCAATCCGATGAGAGATATACTTCCGATCAGCACCCCAACCACTTTGATTACACGGGATACGGTTTTGCTGATCCATTCACTGCCACGTTCCTCGGGAACGATTGTTTCCACATCGGTTTTCGCGATATCCCCGTTTTCCCCATTGAATATCTCCCCTGTTTCCGGCGGTGTTTTCCCCAAACGATTCAAATAACGGAAAAACCACACGTTACCGGTCAGCAGCAGCGCCACAAAAATCAAACCAAAAACAAAAAACAGAGATGAGTAGTAAGCCTCTGCTAGCTCTATAAATTTAAAGACAGCAAACGCTGAGAGCGCCAATGCATTCAAGGTCAGTAGTGTTTTATTCAGCCGTACCTTGATAAATATATAAAATCCTAAAGCAATCACAGCGATATGCGGTATATTCATGACCAGGCCATACCCATCAAATGCAAAAGAGTTGGTCATCGCCAACATCGCTATATGAAAAACAGTAAAGCTCATATATTGTAGTGGAGCAGAATGTATACGATGAAGGAACGCCAATAGGAACAACAACAGATTGACCAGTGCGAACACTCCGGCAATGGACAACGATTCCAGCTCGCTATAAGATGCACTTTGCATCGTAGGGTAAAAATAAAGCCACAAACCGAGGTGAATTAGTACATATGACAGCATATAAAAAGGATTGTAGCGAGTAATCCAGCTAAGCAGTAGAGCTGGCACCGACCAAATGAAAAACAACCCGTAGCTGTCCGCATGGGAATTGTAAATTTGACCGAGCAATGCCACAGAAACGCCAAAGGCTATACAGCCAGCCACCAAAAACATATTTGACAGAAAAGCTTGTTGACCGGGAACAGCACGTATCCGTGCAAATACAAAAGACAAGCCATAGAACAGAACAATAAGCGCAGCAGCCAGTACAATTTTGACTGTCCGATCCAGTCCGCCCCAATTGGAGGCGAAAAAATAAATAATCGCGGCAAGTACCAGTGAGATGCCCAGCAGATAGCCCGTACGTATCGCATTGAATCGCAGCATGGATTTCACGTACCTTTCCTGTTGGTTTGATGCTTATTATAACGTTGAAAGGTCTCAGAACCAAGTACTAATTAGGATCAGGTCATAAAAAAAGAGAGCCACCGTATACGGCGGCTCTCTTGAACGTTACTGGATTCCAGCTAGGCATTGACGGTACGAATCTCTTGCCGGGACTGATGTCGGAAGCGATACTCACGCGGTGGAATCCCTGCTGTTTTCTTAAATGCTTTGGAAAAGGTGGACATATCGGTATAGCCGATGGACTGGGCTATGATCGACAAATTGTAAGTTGTCTGCTCCAGTAATCTTTTGGCTTCGTTAATCTTAAGGTTTTGCAAATACTTGGCGGGAGAGATGAGGAAGGTGGAATGGAACTTACGTGAAAAGTGGGCACGATCCACACCTACATGCTCGGCAATTTGCTCAATCGTAACACGGTCACAATAATGCATTTCAATGTAGTCTTTCCCCTGCTGGAGCCAATAATCAGAGCATACAAAGTTGCGCAGTACGTCAGATGTGTTGCGGGACAACTCCTCGAAGATCTGGTGCAGTATAATCAAGCGGGCCAGATCGCTGCCCTGTCTGTTGTTGTCGTGTACGATGGAAAACAGGTTAGAGATAAGTTCGAGGATTTCCTCACTCACGGCGTTAGCCATAAATGGCGTGGAGGGATTAATTCCGATCCGCTCCAGTAGCGCGAGGGATTTGGGTCCCTCAAAGGCAATCCATACCTTTTGCAAAGGGTGCTGGTGATCGGTGTAATATTCATGGGCAACATGCGGAAAAAAACAGAATAAATCAGACTTTTGGACACGGTACTTCTGTTGCTTATAAATAAACTCAGCCTGACCTTCAAGCACAAAAATCAAATAAAAATAAGGAACAGCCTTGGGACCGACATGGCAGCTTGTTTTCGAAATATCCATACCCAGTCTGACAGGCCAAATGGCGCTGGACTTTTCCAATTCGGTAGCTGTGAAATAATGGTCTTCCACGATGTCGAAGTGATCTTCATTTTTTGCTCTTTTCATAACTTGTCACCTCTCCTTTGGTGGAGATAAGGGAATTTTGATTTTATTGTATATAAAGGAAAGCACAATTACAAGTTAATTCATTGGAATTGAGGGTTATATAATTAAAACTGCGTATGCCAAAGGCTCCATGGCCGGTTTGAGATGACCCGTGGAGCCTTTTAAGTTCTGTATTATGAGATGGGGATTAGCCTATATTTATACGTTCAAGATTCCTTCTTTTGGAGTAACGTTGAAGGCTTTGGCTAGATCGGCCAATTCCTGATCTGTAATCCGTTGCTGGATATCATGGTGAGCAATGAGCATGTAAATTTGCGCCGCTTTTTCAATCGTCTCAATGAGACCAAACGCTTCATCAATGGAGCTGCCCGTTCCGAAAATGCCATGATGAGGCCATAATACAGCGTGATGATCCTTCATTTTTTTTGCAGTTTCGCGGCCGATTTCGCTGGAACCCGGTACCATCCAAGGGATTACACCGATACCGTCTGGAAAGACGACAATACATTCGGTACACATTTCCCACAGCGTTTTGGTGAATTGGTTTTCGTCCAGACTATGAATGAAGGTCATGGCAATAACATGGGTGGCATGATTATGAATCACCACGCGATGGTTAGGATCGACCTTCAAGCGCTCAATGTGGCTCATAAAATGGGAAGGTAACTCACTGGTAGGCACTGCGCCATGTTTGAGGCCCCACAAGACTTCCAACTGTTCGCCATCCTGGGAGACACGAAGGACCCCTAAGTTTGCTTCTGGATCTGCAATTACGTTTTTAAAATATTTTCCTGATCCGGTGACGATAAAATACTTACCAGCCAGTTCATTCACTGGGAAAGCAGGTTTAATCGTCCGAATGACCTGATGAATATCTATATATTTTGCAACCTCAGCTTCATCCAGAATATAGCTTACATTACCTCCATTGCGTTCATCCCAGCCGAATTTCCACATGTTTTGTGTAATTTCCGCCATCTCGCGAACAAATGGGATATCCAGTCCCGATTTGCGTTCTTTTTGATTCTCCAGCACAGTAGTCATGGATGATCTCTCCCTTTGGATGATATGAATATAAGCATTATCAGTGCAGTAGTTACCGTTTCAGCAGTTATCGTTTCAACAGTACTTGTTGTTCATAGTTTTTAACTTCGGCCAGCCATTCCTCACGAACGGGAACGCTGTTTTGAGCGCAATAGTAATCCCATATCGCACCAAACGGATACGATTTGAACTCTTCGACTAGAGCAAGACGAGTGGTGAAGTCTCGTTCCTCTTCCGCCTGCTTTAATGCTTCAATCGGTTCGAGCATAGCGCGAAGCAGCGCTTTAATCGTGTTGCGTGTTCCGATGACCCATGCTGCCACATGGTTGATACTGCCATCAAAGAAATCAAGACCGATATGGGTTCGGGAAAGCAATTCACCGCGAACCAGCTCACGGGCAATGTCCAGCAATTCGTCGTCCATTGTCACGACATGGTCACTGTCCCAGCGAACCGGTCTGCTGACATGGAGCAATAATTGGTCGGTGAACATCAGCACAGAGGACAGTTTGTTCGAAATGACTTCGGTTGGATGGAAGTGACCCGCATCGAGACAGATAGATTTACCGCGTGTCAGGGCGTAACCCATATAGAATTCATGTGAGCCCACGACATAGCTTTCCGAGCCAATGCCAAACAGCTTGCTTTCAACCGCATCGATGTTGTATTCCTCGCTGATTTCCTCGCTGAAAATGTCGTCCAGCGCATCACGCAGACGTTCTCTTGGAGCCAACCGATCAACCGGAGTATCTTTATAGCCGTCCGGCATCCAGTGGTTTGTGACACAGGGCTGACCGAGTTCTTTGCCAAAATACTCGGCAATCCTGCGTGATTTTTTGCAGTGTGTGATCCAGAAATCACGGATTTCCGAATCCTTGTGACTCAGTGTGAAGCCGTCTTCCGCTTTAGGATGGGAGAACAGAGTTGGATTAAAATCAAGCCCGAGCCCTTGCTGTTTGGCCCAGTCTACCCAGTTCTGAAAATGGCGTGGCTCCAGTTGATCGAGATCCACTTGTTCTGTGGTGTCCGCATAGATGGCGTGCAGATTGACCTTGTGTTTACCCGGAATGAGTGATAGAGCTTTTTCTAAATCCTGACGTAACTCATGCGGCGTGCCGGCTCTGCCCGGGTAGCTGCCCGTTACGGCAATCCCCCCGCTAAGCTGTTTGTCTTTGAACAGGAATCCCTGAACATCATCTCCCTGCCAGCAGTGCAGTGATATTTTGATTTGTGAAAGCTTCCGTAAAATGTCGTCCACTTGAATACCGTGGCGGGCATACAGCTTTTTCGCTTCGTTATAACTGGCTTCAATGGCTTCGTTCATGGCTTTACTCCTTTATTGAGATATGTGAATAGAGGATGTTGCTTGTATCTTAAGGTGCTCCCAGCGATCCAAAAGTTCTTGCACGCCTTCCACCGATTGCGGCTCATATAGCCGAGTCGGGAAGGAGCGGGCGATGGTTCGGCCAGCAGCCTTGAGATCCTCAAGAACACCAGAGCTAATTAATTGCACGACAATATTGCCGATGGCCGTAGATTCGGAAGGACCTGCCTGAACCTCAATTCCCAAGAGATCGGCGGTTAGCTGACATAGTAATTCGTTGTTAGCGCCTCCGCCGACAATGTGCAATCTGGTAATCTTTTCGTCTGTTAAACATTGCAGTTCGTGTAAGGCATCGTGGTAGCTTAAGGCCAGACTGTCAAAAATACAGCGGGCGAGTGAGCCCGGCGTTCTGGGGATGGGCTGGTCTGTCTCTTCACAGAATCGCTGGATTTCAACGGTCATACTATCCGGGTTTAAGAAGGATGACTGGTTACAGAGGACGAGACTGACAAATGGTGCCTCTGCTGAAGCCAGTTCGGCCAATTCGGCAAAGCTATGTGCGAAGCCGCCCTCTCTTCGAACCTCCTGAATCATCCATAATCCCATAATATTTTTCAGAAAACGGTACGTACCGTAAGCGCCCCACTCATTGGTGTAGTTCGCCTGCATGGCTGCCTTGGTATTCAAGGCTTCGGATCGTTCCATTCCCAGTAGTGACCACGTTCCGCTGCTAATATAAGCCCAGGATTCTTCCCGCTGTGACGGGACACCTGCAACGGCCGATGCAGTATCGTGAGTAGGCGCAAGAATGATCTGACAGTCCGGAAGATCGTATTTTTGAACAAGCTCCGGCAAAAGAGAACCCAGAACCCGCCCAGGTTCTGCGAGCTCTGAAAACTGATTACGTCGCAGTTGGAGCAGGGACAGCAGGTCTTCATCAAACTCTCGGGTGTTCACGTTGAGAAGCTGCATCGTGGACGCATTCGTCATTTCATTGATCATGATGCCTGTCAGGCGATAGTACAGATAATCGGGGACCATCAATATTTTATCCGCCTGGGCAAGCTGTTCCCGATCATGGACGAACAGCTGATACAGGGTATTAAAGTTTAGTTCCTGAA
Source organism: Paenibacillus sp. FSL M8-0228 (assembly GCF_038007385.1). NCBI lineage: Bacteria > Bacillati > Bacillota > Bacilli > Caryophanales > Paenibacillaceae > Paenibacillus > Paenibacillus sp. FSL M8-0228. The sequence goes on along the minus strand of NZ_JBBOXA010000001.1, from coordinate 5,687,930 downwards.
TGCCTGTTTTCTCATACACAGCCTCTCGACTGATGAGCTGGTGCAGCCTGTCGGGTGCGTGGAGGGTACGTGCATCCCGGTAAGCGTATACCTCATGAATGCGGTTACCTTTCTGATCAAGCAGCACGTAATCTACAGCCCATGTATCAATGCCGAGCGTACAGGAATGAATCCCCTTCTGCTTAGCTTTTTGCAAGCCTTGAATAATCTCATTCAATAGTTCCTCGATATTCCAGTAATCGTGCCCGTCCTTTTCGGTAAAGGAGTTGTTGAAACGGTGAAGCTCTTGTAAGTGTAGCTGGTCACCTTGCAGAGTTGCCCCTACGAGCCTACCGCTTGAAGCTCCAATATCAACAGCAAGATAATTATTCATATCCAATCTCCTTGCATGGATAAAATACGGGCAGCCTGAAAGTCTGCCTTTTGTTTTCTTAACTAACTCCATACTACTTCCGTTTTTCTTTGTAGTCAACAGAAACGGAAGTCTATTTTGTGGTTTTATTTTTGTATTTGAAATAATAATTAAAATTAAGTGTTGTTTTGTATGTATTTTTGTTTTTTAACATCTGTTTTCTACTATATATATACCTTCAACAAAGGTCGATGTGATTTTACGATATTCCAATTGTGGAAGGTTCTCCAAAAGCCGCTGTCTGTATGAAAAATAATCTTGAAACCGTCCGCCAGAGGGTGTAGTATACAAGATATCAATTTCATATGACTCGTATAATATTGGGGATATGGCCCAAAAGTTTCTACCGGATGACCACTGTAATCGTCCGACTATGAGTGATAGCGCATCGGCTTCGGATGAATGCGGGCATTTATTTGTGCGCCAATCCGTCAGGGATTATAACCCCAAGGACAGGCTTCACTTGAGAAACAACTCAAGGGAGCCTGTCCTTTTTTGGTTTTGGCAGGTTTTACTGTTCAGGATTTTGCAAAATCCTCACTATTTTAAAGTACAGAAGGAGCGATACTCGCATAATGAAAGTTTTGGAGGAACGTATTCGTCAAGAAGGACAAATTTTATCTGACACCGTATTAAAGGTGGATTCATTTTTGAATCATCAGGTAGATACAGCATTAGCATTAGAGATTGGTAAGGAGTTTGCACGCCTGTTCGGCAGTGCTCCGATCACCAAGGTGCTTACCATTGAAGCTAGTGGTATTCAATTTGCAATGGCTACTGCTATTGCCTTGGGGGTCCCGTTCATTTATGCGAAGAAAAAGAAGGCCATCACGCTGAATGAGCAGGTATACTTCGCAGAGGTTCATTCGTTCACTCGGCAGGAAACCTATCAGGTGAGTATCTCCCAAAAATACCTTGATGCCAGCGACCATGTGCTGATCGTAGATGATTTTTTGGCAACTGGTGCAGCATTGGTCGGACTTACGGATATTGTAAAGGAAGCAGGAGCGGAGCTGGCCGGGGTTGGCTGTGTGATTGAGAAGAGCTTCCAGGAAGGCCGTGGACTGTTGGAGCAAAGAGGCATCGCCGTACGTTCTCTTGCGCGTATCGCTTCCATGGCACCAGGCGAGGTCGATTTTATAGAGGAAGCTGGCGTAGTAATTGCTCCTGTTAAGGAGAATGTGGGATGTTAAGTAAACAAAAGTTATTCGCACTGGGCTTCCAGCATGTCATGGCGATGTACGCTGGAGCCATTGCTGTACCTCTAATTGTAGGGGGAGCATTGCACCTGACTCCAGCCCAGATGGCTTATTTGGTGGCTGCCGATCTGTTCACTTGCGGGATTGCTACGTTATTACAAATTATGGGCACACGCTTTTTCGGTAGTAGACTGCCTGTCATTTTAGGCTGTACGTTTACGGCAGTAGGGCCTATCATCGCGATTGCTTCGACCTCAAATTTGGCGACAGCGTACGGTGCCATTATTTTGTCTGGTATATTCGTGGTGCTTGCGGCACCGCTGTATGGCAAGCTGCTACGCTTTTTCCCGACGGTCGTTACGGGTTCGGTCGTTACAATTATCGGTCTATCCCTTATTCCGGTGGCGATGAACAATGTAGCAGGTGGCCAGGGCAGCGCGGATTTTGGACAGCCGCGTAATTTGCTGCTGGCGCTGGTTACATTATTGGTTATTCTGCTTGTGAATCGGTTGGCAAAGGGCTTTATGCGCTCGATTTCCGTGCTCATCGGTCTGTTTGCAGGCACGGTGGTTGCTTATGCGATGGGAATGGTGCATTTTGCTCCCGTGGCAGATGCGTCATGGGTGAGTGTTGCGCAGCCATTTTATTTTGGTAAGCCAGAGTTTAGCATTATGGCAGTTTGTACGATGATTATCGTCAATATTGTCAGCATGGTCGAGTCTACGGGTGTTTATCTGGCAGTAGGCAAGGCGATTGATCAAAAGGTAGAGCAAAAGCAGATCGTCAATGGACTCCGTTCGGAAGGACTTGCGATTATGCTTGGGGGTATTTTTAACGCGTTTCCTTATACAGCCTTCTCGCAAAATGTGGGTCTGATCTCGCTCACACGCGTCAAATCGCGGAACGTTATTTTTGCTGCGGGCGGTATCATGGTTGTTCTCGGTTTGCTGCCTAAGCTGGCTGCTTTAACGACAGTGATTCCTAACGCTGTGCTGGGCGGGGCGATGATCGTCATGTTTGGCTCGGTCGCTGCATCAGGCATGTCTATTTTGTCAGAAGTGGATCTGCGAAAGGAAAGCAATCTGCTGATCGCAGCATGCAGTATTGCTGTGGGCCTAGGTTCTGCCGTTCTGCCACAAATGTTCGACCAGCTGCCGAGCTTTGCCAAAATGTTGTTGCAAAATGGTATTGTTTCGGGCTCGATTACAGCGATTGTCTTGAACATCGTTTTGACGAGAAAACAAGGGGAATCGGTCAAAAGCGTGACGGTTCAGGAGGTTCCACAGAAGGTTTGATGATTAGAAATAAATAAAGATAGCCGGAGAGAGGACGTATGCCTCTTTTCCGGCTGTTTGGCATGGGGTTATCCAGATAGTATATCCCCTTGCTGTCTGGGGATATATAGATAAACTGCGGAATGAAATGGGTAGCTCTAATTTGGTGCGTTTTCCAGTTTACTTACTAGAAGAATTTGCTAGAGCAGCGGGCGATATTATGGTATAATTTACCTTATGGATTTTGAATAGTGGTGGATGTTTTCGGACCACGGTGCAGCTTCCCGAAAGGGGGTGAAGCCGATGGTCAACCTTGTGTCGTGCTACGATGTGTTGCGTTGGATGGTTACGTTACTAAGCCTGGCGTTTAGTATTCGTAAACTTTATCGCTGGCTACGTCGAAAATTTCGGAACAAGCGAAAACCCACCGCGTAATTAGGTTGGCCCCTAACGGTGGGTTTCGTTTGCATTGACATTTAGTTATGCAGCGCGCCGTGGTGGTGATCCACAGCCTTTCAAGTCCTAAGAGTCTTTGCCGTTGGCGCGGCGAAGACTCTTTTTAGTATACGGACACGGTGGTTTACTCTATACCTAATTTTAACACTTCAATTGCGTGCACGCAATTGGAGGTTATGTCTTGTTTCTACCTTATCGTTCAAATTTAAATTATTGTGCAGCCTTTATTGACAAGCCTGTGACAACAAAATAAGATCGTAATGAAAAGAAATAAAGGAAGAAAACAGGTGTGAGCCGGACAACTCTATGTATGGGGTTTCGTAGAGACGATGTACATAGTTGTTGAGCATGTTCACTTAAAAGGGAAGTTCGGTTGATTCCGACACGGGCCCGCCACTGTATACAGGCATCAGCAGGATACTGCTGGAGCTTTCAGAACAGCCACTGGAATTGTGAAGAACCGGGAAGGCCTGAAAGATACGCCTGGAGTCAGGAGACCTGCCTGTTTTGACATCACTGTCAGACCCACGGGATGCTGGGGAGGTGGTTAGGCGTGCTGCATACGGAATGTCTGAAACCGATCTGATCCCTTCTATGTTTTTGGAGTTGGCTTCGAGGTGAGTTCTGACATTTTATATTGAAGGCATTTCTGACTGCTAATTAAGTGGTCTGGAATGCTTTTTTCGCGTTTTGCGTTAGGTTTATGCGATTTTACAAGATAGAGGGGGATTCATCGAATGATAAGCAGTCGTAGTAGGCGTTCATGGTTGATATGTACAGGGGTGATGCTGCTGCTGGCAGTTATGGCTCTTTCGGGATGTGCCAGCAATAGGACGTCGGATAGCTCCGGCAAGGGTGAAAACGCGTCAGCACAACAAACAGCGACAGATAAAAAGCTGGTAATGGCGTATACATGGAAACCGTCAGGCGTTGACCCGCATGGAGATAATAGCTGGGATGTGATGCGATCCGGTGCAGGTGAGACACTGGTACGTTTGAATGAAAAGCTGGAGCCTGTGGCTTGGCTGGCAAAGGAGTGGAAGCAGGATAGCCCTACAGTTTGGACGTTCAGCTTGCAGGATAAAGTCACTTTTCATAATGGAAAAAGTATGGGTGCAGCAAGTGTAAAAGCGTCTTTGTTACGCTCTATTGAGAAAAGCCATCTGGCGAAGGATTTACTGAATGTGAAGTCCATTGATGTAAGCGGCCCGCTGGCCTTGAAGATCACGACAAACCAGCCGAATGCGGCGTTGGTGTCTAATCTAGCTGATCCATCGACGATTGTACTGGATGTGGCATCGATGAAAGATGAACAGAGTTACCCAGCGATGACAGGCGCCTTTAAAATCAAAGCGTTCAACAAGGACCAATCGTTGGTCGTGGAGCGTTATGACGGATATTGGGGCGAGAAGGCACGACTGGCTGAAGCGACGATGAAGTTCATTACGGACGGGAATTCGCGCCTGATGGCGCTGCAATCCGGCGAGGTGGACGTAGCGACGGATATTCCGGTTGATAACGCAGAGGTACTGAAAAAGAACGGCAAGCTGCAAGTGCTGTCAGCTCCGTCCTTGCGCACCCATATGATCGTGTACAATATGGAATCGCCAGTATTCAAGGATGTGGCGAACCGTAAGGTGGTGGACAGCCTGATTCCACGCGCATCGATTGTGAGCGCCGTCATGAGGGACTTCGGTACGGAGGCAAGCAGCCCGTTCCCGAGCATTCTTCCCTTCGGTAAAGTTGAGCGTAAAGCGCTGGACGGAACGGCAGAGCAACTGTTGACGAAGGATGGCTGGCAGAAGGACGCCCAAGGGACATGGACTAAGCAAGGCAAGCCGTTCGAGGTTACGCTGCTGACTTTCCCTCAGCGTCCGGAGCTCTCTGTTATGGCTGAGGTCATCCAAAGCCAATTGCTGAAAGAGGGAATCCAGGTCAAGATTCGCAAGGTGGAAAATATCGACGAGGCGTTGACCAAAAACGATTGGGATTTTGCTATGTACAGTATGCTTACTGCTCATACAGGAGAGCCGCAATATTTTATGGACATGTTTTATTCTTCGAAAAGCGAAGCCAATGTAAGCCGTTATAGTTCCAAACCGCTAGAGAGTATTCTGAACAGCCTGAAGCTGGCGAAGGATACAGCGCAGCGTAATGCCATGACACTACAAGCGCTGGATATCATCAATACGGATTTGCCACAGTCGTTCATTGTGCATCCTGATAATGTGTTTGGCGTGAAAAAAGGGGTGGAGGGTTTTACACCCCATCCGATCGAGTATTACTACATTACGACGCAATCCGATATTGCGGAATAACGAGCTGCGTATCCTATGATTCGTTTTATACTGGAACGTGTGGCGCAGCTGCTTATCATTGTATTCGTGGTATCCACGCTGACTTTTGTACTGATGCGGCTGGCCCCTGGAGACCCTGCTACCATTTTGCTCACCGCGCATAATATCCCTGCCTCTGAGGAAGCCTTGACGACGCTACGAAAGGAACTGGGCTTAAACGAACCGCTTCATATTCAATATGTGAACTGGCTGCGGGATGTGTCCACAGGGCATTGGGGCACTTCGTATGTATCCAAGGAGTCGGTGCTAGCCGAACTGTGGAACAGACTGCCCGCTACTGTGGAGCTAGCTGCTGCGGGCTTCGCCGTCATGACGGTGCTTACGCTGGGGCTGGGGCTGGCTGCCTCGCTAAAAATCAGCGGCCCACTGGATCGTCTGGGCAGGCTGTTCGCCCTGCTGGGATCGTCGATCCCCTCTTTTTGGTTTGGTTTTCTGTTGATCTATCTATTCTCCGTTCGCTTGGGCTGGCTCCCATCCATGGGAAGGGAGGACTGGACACATCTAGTGCTCCCAGCGCTGACTCTTGGCGCAGGTTTGGGAGCTGTGCAAGCACGCGTACTGCGCGCTCAAATGCTGGAGCTGGGTGACCGGAATTTTGTGAAAGCAGCGAAGGCTCGAGGCTTTTCACGTTTGCATATCCTGTTTTTTGAGATATTTAGGCATGCGGTTCTGCCTATAATTACACTGCTAGGTACCAATCTATCATTTATGCTGGCAGGTAATGTGATTGTAGAGACCATTTTTTCATGGCCGGGGTTGGGCAAGTATTTTATAGATGCGATTACACAGCGAGATTATCCGGTGATTCAGGGGTATGTTATTTTTGCCGTATTTTTAATTGTAGGAGTTCAGTGTTTGGTGGATGTGGTCCAGACGGCGATAGATCCGAGGCTGCGTTTGCGTTAAGGAGGAAGCTGAAAATGAAAAAGATACGGCTTCCCTTTAAAGGAAGCTTGCTGGCAGGAGGCGTACTGTTTGGTCTGATCGTGCTGCTTGGGTTATTGGCTCCATGGGTCGCTCCTCATGATCCTCTTCAAGTGGATCTTTTGAACCGCCTGGCACCACCTAGTCGGAAATACCCTTTCGGTACGGATCATCTGGGCCGGGATGTGCTATCACGGCTCATTTACGGGATTCGGATGAGCGTGCTAATCGCATGTGCAATTACTGTAGCTACGTTGTGCTTCAGTCTGCCTATAGGGTTGCTTATTGGTTATGTGCGCGGACGCGTGGACCAGCTGGTTATGCGAGGAATCGACGGGGTACTGGCTTTTCCTGATATTATTTTAACGGTGGCGATTGTGGGCATTTTGGGCCCAGGTTTTGTTAACATGACCTTTGCGATTATTGCGGTAAGGTGGGCGGGCTATGTCCGGTATATCCGTAGTCTGGTTCAAAAAGCCTGTCAGGAGGACTACGTTCGGTATGCCCGTTTATCCGGCAATTCACACGTACGTATACTGAGCCGTTATGTATTGCCACAAGCGTTGCCGCAGTTGTTGGTTTATGCGGTATGGGATATCGGACGCGTGGTGCTGATGATCGCTGGGCTGTCCTTTCTTGGACTGGGTGTACAGCCGCCCAGGCCAGAATGGGGCGTGATGCTGCATGATGCCACCTCATATTTTCAGGTGGCTCCGCATGTCATGATTTTCCCAGGCTTGGCGATTATGCTATTCGTACTTGCCTGCCAGCTTTTGGGCGACCGTTTTTCGGAAAAGGAGGCGGCCAAATAGTGGAGGATCAAACAGCCCTTGGGGGCAAGGATACGATAGAACAAGTGGCAGGGCGAAAACCGTTGTTACACGTGGAACATTTGGAAATCTGCCGCACAGGCGTAGGAGCAAGCGGAAGCGGGAGCAAACCACTGCTGTGTGATGTGAGCTTTTCCATATATTCAGGGGAGATTGTGGCCCTGACCGGACCGAGCGGATGCGGTAAGAGCCTGACCGCACACGCAATCGCAGGCATGCTGGAGCCAGGTATCGGTGTTACGCATGGGCGTATCTACTATAACGGGAAAGACATTCTTCCGTTCCAGGAACGGCGCTGGCAAAGGCTGCGCCGAGAGGATATTGCCCTGCTCATTCAACAATCGCTGAGCGGGTTAAACCCGATCCGGACTGTCCGCGCCCAGCTGATGGATACGCTTAGACTGCACGGGCGGCGTCGGATGCCGCATGACCAGATGGAGCCGGAGCACGCTGGTGCTGCATCATCCCACAATGCACCCCAGCAAGTCCACCCACTGGGCGTGCTGCCACGGATACGGCAGATGCTGAGCCGTGTCTCGGAGATAGCCAGAGGAGGCGCTAATCCAGTGCGGGAGGCCTATTTGCGCTCTCTGCTCTGCAAGGTGGGGTTTGCAGATCCTGAGTATATTTTGTCGTCATATCCTTTTGAACTAAGTGGAGGCATGTGTCAAAGGGTGCTGCTGGCTGCCATGCTAAGCTCCGGTCCGAGCCTCTTTATTGCCGACGAGCCTACTACGGCGCTGGATGTGATCAACCGCGACAAGGTCTTGGCATTGCTACAACAGTTGAGAGAAGACTTTGATCTCACCATAGTGTTGATCTCACATGATCGCCAGGGTATGAGTCGCATAGCAGATCGAGTGTTGGAGATGAGCCCGGAAGGAAGGATGCACCAGTGATGCTGGAATTGAAGAATGTGACCAAAGCATACCCTGTCCGCAAACGGAGAAAAGGTTGGTTCAGCACGCAAGATAGCGAACAGGCCGTGAAGAAGGTGAGTCTGGAGCTACGACAAGGAGAATGTCTTGGACTGGTTGGAGGAAGTGGAAGTGGCAAAAGCACGCTGGCACAATGTATTCTGGGGCTGGAGTTGTTGACCTCAGGAGAGATTTGGCTGGATGAACAGCCCATTCACACCGGAAAGATGAAGGATGTTCAGCTGTACAAGCGAATCCAGTTGGTTGCACAGGATTCGTCCTCCTCGCTACATCCCCGTATGACCATTCGAGATATTTTAATGGAGCCAATCCACAACTATTTCCCTGAGCGAAAAGCGCAGGCGCTGGATATTTGTCTGTCTCTATTGGAATCGGTAGGATTAGAGGCTGACAGTCTGGAAAAATACCCAGCTCAGCTGAGTGGCGGACAAAAGCAGCGGGTATGTATTGCCCGAGCTTTGGCGGTGGAGCCAAATATTATCTTGTTCGATGAATCGATCGCCAATCTGGATACGACAACGCAGTCTTCTGTATTGGACATGCTCAAGAGAATGCAGGTGGAACGTCAGTTGTCCTACCTATTTATCACTCACGATCTCCCATCTACTCGTCAGTTTTGTGACCGCGTTGCCGTCATGGTTCAGGGGGAGATTGTGGAAATATTTAAGGAATGGGATGAAGAATTGTTACAGCATGAGTACACGCGTACTCTATTTCAAACGTTGGCGAATTAAGCCATAAGTTTAGGATTTTTCAAAATCCTCATTTCACAAATTTAAAAGAAATAAGAGGGTTGCTTGTCGAATAGTGTTGACAAAATTGAGCGTGATACCTATTCTAAATATGATTATGATAATCATTATCACATATATAGAAAAGGGGAAATACATTGATGTCCGTTCGACACCGCAAGACTGCTACCCTTATGTTGGTGGCGCTCCTCTTATTATCCGTTGTTTTGGGCTGCGCAAAGCAGGAGAACACACCTGCATCCACCTCTACTGACGGAGCTGCCAATGAAAAGTCGATCACGCTATCGTGGCCGCGTGACATTGGCACGATGAATCCTCATGTATACAATCCTTCCCAACTTTTTGCACAATCCATGGTTTATGAGCCGTTAGTCAGCTACAAGCAAGGAGGCAAGCTGGAACCTGCTTTGGCTGAATCCTGGACTATTTCCAAGGACGGTAAGACATATACGTTTAAGCTGCGCAAAGATGTGAAATTTTCGGATGGTACGCTATTTAATGCGGCCATTGTCAAAAAGAACTTTGACGCTATCATGAAAAATGAGAAGACGCACAGCTGGCTTGGTATAGTAGGCGTTCTCGACAAAACTGAAGCCGTAGATGACAGCACCTTCCGAATGACGCTCAAAGAGCCATACTACCCAGTGCTTCAGGATTTGTCTGTCGTTCGCCCGTTCCGTTTTCTGGGTGAAGCCGGGTTCCCGGATGATGGAGATACGTCCAAAGGAATCAAGAAACCTGTAGGTACAGGACCTTGGATGCTGGATGAATACAAGCAAGATGAGTATGCAACCTTTAAGCGTAATCCGAACTATTGGGGTACTGCACCGAAGGTGGATAAAATTACGGTAAAAATCATTCCCGATGGCGAAACCCGTGTGATGGCCTTTGAAAAAGGCGACCTGGATCTGATTTATGGAGAGGGTGTCATTAGTCTGGATGCCTTCAAACAGCTTCGCGACACGAATCAGTATGTTACCACGCTGTCCGAGCCTGTCGGAACAAGAAGTCTGTTGCTCAACTCGTCCAATCCCAAGCTGGCAGACCTTCGGGTACGTCTGGCGCTCCAGCATGGCTTTAACAAGCAGGCAATGGTGGAAGGTGTGACTTCAGGGCTGGAGGAAAAAGCGGATACGGTTTTATCCAAAAACTATCCGTATACGAATGTAAACCTACAGCCTGTTGGCTATGATGTGGAAAAATCCAAAGCGTTGCTGGATGAGGCTGGCTGGAAGCTGCCCGCAGGCGGTACAGTACGGGAAAAAGACGGACAACAGCTGGATTTTGAGCTGATTTTTGATAAAACCGATCCAATCCAAAAGGCGATGGCTGAAACCATTCAGGCTGAATGGGGAGAACTGGGTGTCAAAGTGAACCTGACCGGACTGGAGCTGACGGTTCAAATTAAGCGCCTTAGATCCAACCAGTTTGATCTGTACTTCTGGTATAACTATGGTGCGCCTTATGATCCGCATTCCTTTATTAACGTCATTGCCAAGAAGAGCTTCGGAATTTCCGAGACGCTGAGCGCCCTTCCGATGAAGAAAGATCTGGATCAGCAAGTACACGAGGCGCTCTCATCGACAGATGAAACCAAGCGCCAAGAGCTGTATGCTTCGATTCTGAAGACGCTTCAGGAGCAATCTGCCATTGTGCCTATTTCGTATATTAAGAAAACGGCAGTGTATCAGAAAAAGATTACGAACTTTGTATTCCCGGCCAACCGGGATGAAAATCCGTTTGGTGGGCTTGAAATCGGGAAGTAGTTAAAACCGAAGGGTAACGTTCGTTTACAGGATAGGAGGACAACTTATGATCAGCTATATCGGGAAGCGAATGGTAGCGGTCATTCCTATTGTTCTCTTTGCCACCCTCGTTACCTTTGCACTGATTCATATTTCACCAGTTGATCCGGCCGAGGCCTATTTGACGGCTGCTCATATTTATCCTACCCCAGAGATTCTGGAGCAGAAAAGACATGAGTTCGGGCTGGATCAGCCTTTGCTGACGCAGTATATGCATACACTTCAAAGAATCAGTCAATTGGACTTTGGTACTTCGTATCTGACCAACAAGCCGGTATGGGATGAGGTCAAAGTTCGGCTGCCCGCCACTTTTGAATTGGCTGTGAGCAGTATGGTGCTATCTATTCTAGTGAGTATCCCGTTGGGCGTGCTAGCGGCGATGCGTAAAAATGGCTGGATCGACATGCTTAGTCGAGGAATTTCATATTTTGGGGCGTCTATTCCCCAGTTCTGGCTGGGATATTTGTTAATCTTCTTTTTCTCTGTCCGATTGGATTGGCTCCCTGTAGAGGGGCGAGGAACGTGGCAGCATCTGGTGCTGCCCACGTTAACCCTGTCGCTGGTTCTGATTGCTTTATATACGCGCCTGCTGCGTTCCAGTGTGTTGGAGCAGCTGCAGGAAACGTATGTGCAGTATGCCAGAACTAGAGGACTCCGTGAGCGGGTGATCATGCTCAAGCATGTACTGAAAATTGCCATTGCTCCACTGATTACAAGTATGGGTATGAACCTGGGCAAACTTTTGACCGGAACGATTATTGTGGAGCAGGTGTTTTCATGGCCCGGGTTTGGCCGTTATTTTGTGGAGGCGATTTTTAACCGGGATATTCCCGTCATACAATGCTATGTGTTTTTGGCGGCATGCCTGTTCATCGTATGCAATTTGCTCGTTGATCTGGTGCATTTGTATATGGACCCCCGAATTTCATCGAAGGGACGAGCAGAGCAGTGATGATAAGATTGCGTACAATGTTCAAAGGTCAAAAGGTAATCGTGGTCTGCTCTGTCGTACTGGCTGCTCTTTTTATTATTATGGCGCTAGCTCCTTGGCTGGCTCCCCATGATCCGGTTAAAGTCAGTTTACTGCACAAGCTGGAGGGACCTTCCAAAGAGTACTGGTTGGGAACTGATCATTTGGGTCGGTGCACTTTATCCCGGTTGCTGTATGGCGCACGGATTTCGCTAGGCTTTGCAACCTTAATTTTCCTGTCCTCGCTTAGCATCGGCGTTGTGGTCGGGTCGCTTGCGGGTTATGTGGGCGGCTGGGTCGATAGTGTGCTGATGCGGTTTTGTGAAGGTATTATGGCGTTTCCGAATTTGGTGCTTGTGCTGGGCATTGTCGGTATTTTTGGACCGGGCCTCATGCAGGTGCTGCTTGCATTAATGATGGTGCAGTGGGTGTATTATGCCAGAATGTGCCGCAATATGGTCGTCAGTCTGAAAGAACGGAATTTTATAGCTGCCGCAAGGATCAGCGGGTCCTCCTCAGGAGCCATTATCCGGCGGCATATTATTCCGAATGTGCTGCGGCCGATTGTGGTCATTGGTACGCTGGAAATGGGCTGGGCGATCATGGATATTTCCGCGTTGTCGTTCCTCGGTTTGGGCATCCAACCGCCGACTCCCGAATGGGGAGCGATGATTCATGAGGGAACGGGATACATCCGCAGCCATCCGGAATTAATGATCTATCCGGGGGTTATGATTCTGGTGGTGGTGATGGCCTTCAATATATTGGGGGAGGCGCTGTCAGACCGATACGGAATTGCCAAACGTCAGTAAAACAGGAGTGAGTTACAACGATGGACGACAGGGCGAAGGTGCTGGAGGTCAGCGACTTACAGGTGAAGCTCAAAACCGATGCAGGAGCGGTGTCTCTGCTGGAGCCAATTCATTTTGAGCTGAGAAGGGGACAAGTTCTGGGTCTTGTCGGCGAGAGTGGAAGCGGCAAAACCGTGACTTGTAAAGCGTTGCTCCAATTGCTGGATCGCCAGACGATGGACGTGGAAGGTAGTGTCCGTCTGAACGGGCGTGAGCTGAACGGAATGGCGGCCGAGGAGATGCGCCGTATTCGGGGCAAGGAAATCGCGTTTATTATGCAAAATCCGATGAGTGCCTTTACGCCAGTGTATACGATCGGAGCTCAGTTTATGGAAACGGTCCGCACGCACACCGGATTAACCAAACGACAGGCCCGTGATCTTGCCATAACGGCTCTGGAAAATATGAATTTGCCCGATCCAGCCAAGCTGATGAAGCGTTATTCATTTCAGTTGAGCGGAGGGATGCTGCAACGGGTCATGATCGCCATTTCCATGTGCCTGCGGCCAGCAGTGGTTATTGCCGATGAACCAACGACGGCGCTTGATGTGGTCAATCAGCTACAGGTGCTAAGAGAGCTGGATCGCTTGCGTACGGAATACAATACGTCCATTTTGCTGATCTCGCATGATCTGGGCGTCATTTCCCAATTGGCGGATGAAGTGGCTGTCATGCAGCAGGGTCGTATTGTTGAGCAGGCTGAGGTCCATCAGTTGTTCGATCACCCGCAGGATGAATATACGAAAATGCTGCTGCATGTCAGACCCAAGTTGTCTCTTCGGGGCATAAATCAGGTAGGTGGTTAGTCGCCTGTTCGACGGTCACACTTTCAAAAGGGGAGCGAATGCGCATGCTACAAGTGAAGGAAGTAACCCATAGCTATGGAAGGCGCAAATGGCTGGGCCGCTCTGAACCACGTCCCCCTGTGTTGGCTAACGTTTCGCTTACTATAGAGAGTGGATTTTGCCTGGGCTTACTTGGAACCAGTGGAGCTGGTAAAAGCACGCTGGGCAAGATTATTCTAGGGCTGGAGAAGCCGCAGGAGGGTCAGGTTCTGTTCCAGGGACAGGACATTTATAATGCGAGTCCCCAGGTCCTCAGGGGACTGCGACGGGATATGCAAGTCGTATTTCAGGACTGCCACTCTGCTGTAAACCCCCGAATGACCGCTGGGCAGATTATTGGGGAGCCTTTGGACAATTACGAACGGTTATCGGCGCAGGAACAAAAAAGAACAGTCGAAAGCCTACTGGAACGGGTTGGCCTCAAGCCAGAGGATCGGATTAAATATCCGCATCAGTTCAGTGGCGGACAATTGCAGCGGATCAACATTGCACGGGCGATTGCGCTTAAACCAAAGCTGATCGTGCTGGATGAGTCCGTCAGCAGTCTGGATATGGCTCACCAGATGCACATTTTAACCCTGCTGGGAGAACTGAAATCTTCGTTTGGATTGTCATATCTGTTCATCACGCATGATATTCGGGCGGCATACGCCGTCTGCGATGGCATTGCTGTGATGGAGCACGGGAGATTGATCGAGCGCTGTGATGAGAAGGATCAGATTTTGGACTCTGCTCATCCCGCTGTACGACGGTTGATCTCGTCCATTTTGCCAGAGCATCCAGCAGAACGTTTTCCGCTTCATGGATAACAGTGGACCCGCAAGGGTCCTTTTTTTGTGCAACATATAGCTAAATAATCAATATGAAATTTACTTGTTGTATTATTTGAATAACCCGTTATAATATAAAATCATAGTAAATTACTTGGATATTAAAAAGGGGATGTCATAATATGAAGAAATCTGCTTTGGTAGCAGCGATTGGCCTATCTCTTGTGTTATTAACGGGTGCTTTGAGTGGATGTTCCTCGAAGGATGTGGCATCGGGGGACAAGGTGATCTATGTAGGCACACAAAATGACTACCCACCGTTTGCCTTTACGAATGATAAAAATGAGCTGACCGGATACGATGTGGAAGTAGTCAAGGAGATCGACAAGAAGCTGGACGGGTATAAGATTGAATTTGTACCTTCGGGTTGGGATGCGATATTCCTTGCCCTGGATTCGAATAAAGTTCAGATGATTGCAGATGAAGTTGCCAAAAATCCTGAACGTGAGAAGAAGTATTTGTTCTCGGATGAGTCCTATTTCTCGGCTCAGTCGGTTATTATTGTGAAAAAGGGTAGAACGGATATTCATTCCCTCAAGGATTTGGAAGGCAAGAAGGTAGCAGCCTCGGTAGGCGACTCCTACACACAGTTGCTGGAACAGTATAATGCGAAGAACGGGAATAAAATTATTTTAAAATACAATGATACAGGCACTTCGTCCGATAACCTTCAAGACGTGCAAAATGGCCGAGTGGACGCTTATGTGAATGATCCGGTTATGGCGGCGGCAACGATCAAGAAGGAAGGTTTGCAGGTGGAAGCTGTGGGCGAGCCGGTGCAAAGCGATAACATTAATCTGGTGTTCAAAAAGGATAAGCAGGGCGAAGAGCTGAAAGCTAAAATCGACCCGATCATTAAAGAGTTAAAAACGGACGGAACACTGAAAAAATTGTCTGAACAGTGGACAGGTGGAGAATTTATTCCTCAGTAATAACAATGTAAAGGGTAAAGTGGGGTTCCTATGGAAAAGCTGTTTGATCTTGATTATATGCTGAAAAGCCTTCCCCAGATCGTCGAGTATCTCCCCGTGACCTTATGGATTGCGTTTGTGTCCATGCTGCTGGGTGGGATCATCGGGTTAGCTACGGCCTTAATCCGGATATACAAGGTGCCTGTCTTGGCACCGTTATCTACGTTGTATGTCTCGTACATTCGGGGAACACCGCTCATTGTGCAGCTGTTTCTCGTATATTACGGAATACCCAAGTTTCTGTATTATTTCCAGAGCGAATATGGGTTCTTACAGCAGTTCAATGTCTATGTCATTCCGCCCGAGCTGTTTGCGTTGCTCTCATTTTCATTGAATCTCGGGGGATACCTGTCGGAGACATTTAGGGCGGCGATTCATTCGGTCGATCGGGGACAATTTGAGGCTGCTAATTCCATCGGCATGAGCCAAACACAAATTATGCTCAAAATTGTACTGCCGCAGGCGTTGACGGTGGCTTTGCCCAATTTGGGAAACACGCTGATCAGTACAGTGAAGGATACGTCTTTTATTTTTATGATTGGTGTCGTCGATATGATGGGACAGGCTAAAATTATGGGCGCGCGGGCGCTGGCTTTTTTTGAGGTGTATGTTGCGGTGTCTCTGATTTACTGGTTGGTGTGCATTATTATTGAGCGCGGACTTGTCGTGCTGGAGAAGCGTATTCGAATTTACGAAAGAAGTGAGTAAGGGTATGATTCAACTTCATCAAATTCATAAGCATTTTGGACAGCATCACGTGTTGAAGGGCATAGACCTGACGGTGGGCAAGGGAGAAGTCGTGGTGATCCTGGGCCCAAGCGGATCGGGGAAGTCCACGCTGCTGCGCAGCATTAATTTTTTGGAACAGCCGACCAGTGGTGTCATTGAAATTGACGGTGTAAAGGTAGACGCGGCCAAGGCGGGAAAAAAGGACATTCTCGGACTACGGATGGCAACGGCCATGGTATTTCAGCAATATCAGTTGTTTAAAAATTTGAATGCACTCCACAATGTGATGATTGGTCTGACCAGTGTGAAAAAGCTGGATCGTAAGCAGGCGAGGGAGATCAGTGAAGGCATTCTGGAAAAGGTCGGGCTAAAGGATCGTATGACTTATTATCCTGCCCAGCTTTCGGGTGGACAGCAGCAGCGAGTTGCGATTGCCCGTGCTTTGGCACTAAATCCGCAGGTGTTGTTGTTCGATGAACCGACATCTTCACTTGATCCTGAACTGGTAGATGAAGTGCTGTCCGTGATTCAAAAGGTGGCGAGTGAAGGCAATACGATGATTATTGTCACGCATGAGCTTGGTTTTGCGAGAGATGTAGCGGATCGGGTTGTGCTGATGGAGCATGGTGTGATCGTGGAGCAGGGACCCGTGGAGCAGTTTTTCACCAATCCGAAGGAAGAACGGACACGGCAGTTTCTGGGCAAAGCGTTGGTACAGAGAGCGCCACAGGAGCAGCCTGTATCGCCATAAGAAGTACGTGGATGGCTTATAGGTATGTGCAGCGCTGTAGACTTATTGTATCTATGTAAGAAGCACGTTAGACAAGTCGCAGGAGGAAGGAAAGCCCGCGCTTGTTTGTCGTGCTTTTTTGGCCCCTCATATCTCCAATTCTTTTCCATTGTAAAGTAGCTTATCACACTTATTCATGATAAATTCTAAGAACAATACAGTGAAGATGTAATCGGGAAGGAACATTGGATATGAAAAAGGTTTTGTTCATTAATACCGGAGGGACCATTTCTTCCTCCTATCAGGAAAACGGCCTGACACCGACCCAATCGGCTGAAAATATTTTGGCGGAAATTCCGGAACTGAAGGAGATTTGCGAGATTGATGCCCATAATCTGATGAGCATTGATAGCACAAATACACAACCTGAGGATTGGGCTTCCATCGCCCGGATGGTACATCGTTCGCTCGATCAATACGACGGTATTGTCATTGCACACGGCACGGACACGATGGCTTATACAGCATCAGCCTTGAGCTTCATGTTGGGAACTGTAGACAAACCCGTCGTCGTGACAGGTTCGCAGGTTTCTATTTTGGCGGAGCACAGCGATTCCAAAAAGAATGTAATCGACTCATTCCTGACCGCATGTGGCGAGGTGGCCGGGGTTTTTGTCGTGTTTAACGGCAAAATTATCAACGGTAGCCGCAGTTCAAAAATCAGAACACGCAGCTATAATGCTTTTGAGAGTATTAACTATCCGTATATCGGACTCGTGGAGAACGGTAAGGTGATCTATACGGAGGGCGTATTTGCAAATCGCGGCACCGTTCGTCACCCATACAACGACGGGTATGCTTCGGAGGTATTTCTGCTCAGGCTGATTCCGGGTACGAATCCGGCGATTTTCGATGCCATTCAGGGCTTGGGCTATAAAGGTATCGTTATTGAGGGCTTTGGTATGGGCGGCGTCCCTTTTAAAGAAAGAAGCTTGATCAGCAAAATCGAGGAACTGATGAAGGACGGTATGAGTATTGTCGTGACTACTCAATGTCCTTATGAGGGCGGGGATTTGACGATTTACGAAGTGGGACAAAAGGTACTGGAGAAGGGTGTTATTCCAGGGTATGACATGACAACGGAAGCGCTGGTGACGAAAATGATGTGGGCGTTGGGGCAGACGGACGACCCGGCAGGGGTAGCCAAGATTATGGCAACGAACTACGCGGACGAAGTTTCCTTGCCTGCGGATACAGCTTCCTTATAGAAAGCTGATTTCCGTAGATGAGGATTTTGCAAAAATACCGGGTTAACGCTGCGCTTGCCCCAGTCTGCTTTTAATCTCAATAGCCACTTTCAGCGCTTGTACAGCTGACTCCAGTGGAATCAGGCTTTCCGGATGTCCACCAAAGCATTCAAGTGCATGATCCAAACTTTTTTCGTATGGATTGGCAGATTCGAGGTTGATTTTTTGCTGTCCTGATGCGGTATATTCATATAATGCGGTAGGTATAAGATCGTTTTCGTCGCTTTCATGAAATACCAGCTTGGCCTTTTCAAAATACGCCTCATAGGCCACTGTGAATGGGTAGCTTCTCGGCATGTGGGATGAGGCGATGACTTCTGTGAAAGTATCCCGATGCTGAAAGTAAGCCCGAACCTGTGCTTGTTCAGGATGAGTAACTTCTGTTCCCCAGACTGTACAAGGATCACAGGGGCCTAATAGCCAGGTCAATAAATCCAGTTCATGAATCATGAACTGAGTAGGGATGGAGCTTAGTCCAAGATCCCCCCACAGAGGAGACGTTTCTCTTTTCAAAGATAAGGAAATGAGCTTCCCGTATTTCTGTTGGCGGTATGCTTCATACAGATAGGTATAGGCGGGGTCAAACTTAATGAACTGGTTGACCAGAATCTTTTTGTCATATTGCTTCTCAGCTTGTTGCATAAGAAGAGCGTCTTCGAGATCAAAGCAAACGGGTGTTTCACAAAATACATGCTTACCGTGCTTCAGCGCGTCCACCGCATATGACCTATGCAGGTGGGAAGGCAGGCATAGATCGACGATATCCACGTCTGGATCCAGCAGAATATCCTCTATATTTTGTGTGACTTCTACGTTTAGCTCCTCTTTCAGCTTTTGCAGCTTGGCTTCGTTCCTTCCAAATACCATGATTCTGTTTACCTTGGGATGGTTGTTTAACAGTGAGGCATGATACGCGCCGAATCCCGTCCCCAATATTCCAATATTCATCATCCATCACACCTCTTTACTTCTATGATACACACCTATTACTGCCAACAGGGTGTCAACAATCTTTGCATTATCTTTTCAATTCGGGTTAACCATCTATTGTGGAGGAATGATTGTGAGACTGCATCGTTTAATCGCGATTTTATTATGTATCGAATCTAGAGGGAGAATGAAAGCCAAGGAATTGGCGTTGGCACTGGAAACCTCTGTACGCTCCATCTACAGGGATATCGACCTCCTGGCTGAAGCCGGCGTTCCGATTGTTACCGCTTCCGGCCCGAAGGGCGGAATTTATTTAATGGAGGGTTATACGGCGAACCTGAAACAGTTGAATGGCGGGGATGTCATTCAGTTGTATTTAACAGGGATGGGCATTTATACAGGCGGGCCCACGGAATCGGGTTTGAAGTTAAAGAATGCTCTGCTCAAACTGGAACAGACGATGCCAGACTCGTATCAGTCCGATATTAAGAAAGCCAAAGCGCGGTTTTATTTTGATGATACGCCGTGGTGGACGGAACGTATAGCCATTCCTTGTCTTGAGTCCGTAAGAGCTGCGGTGTGGGGGTCCCATAAAATAAACATTCAATATGAAAAAGCTGACGGAATCTGTTCTTCCCGTCATGTGCATCCCTACGGACTTGTGGTGAAAAAAGGAGATTGGTACCTCATTGCCTTCTGTGAAGTTGGGCGGGAGGTTCGGACCTTTAAGTGTGAGCGAATCAAGGAGGTTCAGCCGTCTGCGGAAGTCTTTGAGGTTCCGGAGGATTTTTCGCTGGAGCATCATTGGATGAGACAAGAAACCGCGTTTAAGCAGCTTTGTGCAGAGAAAGAATACTATCCCGTTCTGATCCGAACGAATAAGAAGCAAGCGGAAATCATAGCGAAAAGGATGGAAATCATCCAGTCTGTACAGGAAGGCACTCATTTCATTCTAACGGTCAACATGTATAGTTATGAAGCGGCCTGCCGCGATGCTATGGATTGGATTGGCAGGGTTGAAGTTGTGGAGCCTGTAATACTCCGACAGTTTGTGAAGGAAGAAATTAACCGACTCCAGAGGATATATGGATAAATCATTAAAAAAACACCTGCCTAGGGCAGATGCTTTTGCTTGTTAAGTCCAGGCCCAGAGAAATCCGTCACGATCCCAGGCGATTCTGCCACCATGAAGCTTGCGAAATGCTTTTTTGATTTCTTTTTCCAGAGATACATGACCATGCTCGCTTATAAACACATACTGCTCTCCATACTCAGAGCGTACATATGCAATTGCATCTTCTTGTTTCAGGGTGCCCACTTCACGGATCTGCGCGACCATCCATTGTGCAATTTCTTGTTCTGCTGTAGGGGTGTTGTCCATTTGTCGTATCCTTTCCTGCGTACCGATTGGGTGTAGCTGCTCGGCTCACCTCCCCGTAGTATACGGCAATTCGGAGAATTATTGAATTTTTTGATATAAATTTACTGGAGCGGTTGGCTAAGCGAGCTTTCTTTTGTATAATTAAGGGAATATTCACGGGAATTTTCTTTTTTTGTATTGTAATCATGCAAGTAATCCCTGGGGGTGCCTGGTTTGAAGGAAACAACCACAATTCGCGCAGAGCTGGAACAGTACATCAGACGAGAAGGAATTACGATTAGTAAGTTTGGGGAGAACACAGGTATTAATGCAGGAACGATCAGTGCCATTATTAACGGTAATCGTCCGATTGCGATGCTGCTGTTGGATAGGATTGGTGCAGGCATGGGGCTTGAAGAAGGGAGCCTCTATGAGTTATACATTGATGAATTTATACGGAATACGGCACCGAATTGGCGACGGGTTCGTCCCTTTTTGCATCGCTGTGCAGAGCTGAACAAACTGGATTGTATTAAGCAAGTCGTGGAGTTTATGATGGACTATCTCATATACGCCCCAGCTTTGTTTGAGACAGCAGAAGAATTATTCAGCGAAGGTAAGCTCGAGGCTGCTGCAATTATTTATAAAAATGTTTCGGAAAGTGAGAAGTACCAACATTCAGAGCGTCTGGCGCTCTGCCAATACCGTTTATTTACGATTGCCGTTGGTGATGACCAGGACGAAAATTTATGGGCAGCCACACATTTCGAAAGCTTTGTGGACCGACTGGGTGAAGCAGACCAACTGGATGCCTTAAGAGACTTGGCTAATACCTATGCCTCCTTGCGGCGTTGGGATAAAGTAGAATGGTATGCTGAAAAAATGGCTCAAAAAGCCAAGGTACAATACGAGCAAAAATACGGAAATACCAGAAGACCGGAGCGTGGCAAGGAACCTAAGGGTCCTTTGTTTATGTATATTGTATATTCTTACGTGCTGCGTGCCGGGGTGTGGGATGAGCGCGGGGATTATCAGAAGGCACTGGAATTTGTATCCCTATACTCTGATTTGAGCTGGGTGCAAGAGGATACGGAAGAAGCTCGGCGTTTGAAGGCCCTTTGTAGCAACTGGGCTGAGGCCAACGGGTATTTATACCAGTTGATGTCCGGCAGTCTGGATGTGATTCCACAGTATGTAGATTATTTGGAAAAAAACGAAGGCGAAATTCTCGTGGGGTTACATAAAATTATGGTAGCGGCCAACCGTTATGATTTTAATGTAGACCATGTACTGCAACGTTTTGAAAAACAAATTGAGGCATTTGCAGATCAGCATGTTAAGGTAGGCACTTATACGGAGCAAATGTCAGCAGATCTCTATGCACGATTTTTGGCAGAGATGGCTTGTTATGATCTCAACAAACACCGTTATACCAAAGGTATGAAATTCTTGCTTGAGAGCCTTTCTTATTCCGTCGTGCTGAATGGTAATCCTGTCACCATCAAATGTGTAGGATTATTTGAAAAGTATCGGCATACTGCCACTTCTCAGGACAAAGAGGAATATAAAAACTTACTTGGAGAGGTAGAGTACATCCATGATAAAAAAGATCGTTTTTTCTCTGCTCGCATTTAATGTTTTTATCCTGTTGAATTTTCCACCCGTTACCCCTCCTATGGAAGATCCTAGCGATGTCCACAGTCATGGGTTGGGGGGATGGGCGCTTTCATCCCTTGAACCATCTACTTGAAAAGGTCTGGATTGTCGTAACCCAAAAGGTATCCTCTTGTGAAAAGAGGATACCTTTTTTTGGTCATCCGATGCGCTTGAATGGACCGCTTGGCTCAAGGCTTGGATGATGGAGGTACAGCAGGTGGAAACCAGACATGACGCAGATCCACCCAGCCCTGACTGTTAAAAGATACGCCGCGCACAGAAGGGAGATAGGCCGTCTGAACGGGTTTTTCATATAAAATATGCAGCTGGTGCTCATCCATGAGCCGAGTTTCGATATGTTCAAATTGCTGCGCCCTAACAGTGTGATCGGCCTCCCGTGCAATTTCACGCAGCAGTCTTTCGATATCCACACGGCTATGAGGCTCAACATGTCCGGATACATTCAGATACAAGTCAAACAGGCGTAATTGCTCATCACGGTCACGAAAGAGAGAAAAGATGATTAAGTCTGACTCCATACGGATAGATGAGCTTTTGAATTCATTCATAGATGCGGCCACGATGTTACAGGTATACCCACAGGATTCGAGCTGAGCCGCAACCCGGTCTGCGTCCGCTTTATACTCGGGAATGGTAGCAATTTGCAGTGCCGCCAGTGGTTCAAAAGAATCGTTAGATGAATTTACTGCTGGAGGAAGGGAGCGATGATCCAGACATGCTACAATGCGGGCACGTATTTCTGGGTTACGCAGCGGTCCATCCTTGTGTGTATTACATGTGATAAATTTGCGTACCGAAGCCGCTGAGTGAATCTGGCTCCATGCGGTATCCGTATCTCCCGCCGATACGGGATTATGGATAATGTGAAAAGAAGAAGCGGTGTCTTCCGTATCCGGCGATTCCAGCTTAGTCGCCCACGGGAGTTGGACAATTTCCACTCGGTCCAGATGAGCTCGGCCTTGAAAATAAGGTGCGAAAGCCTCCAGTGTACACAGGCTCTCGTTCATTTCCGTGACTTTGAATGCCCCTGTACCGACAGGGTGGATGCCAAAGGCGGCTTCACCCACCTGATTAAGCTCACGCGGCACAATCGCAGCCCGGCTGGTACACAGGAAGGATAGAAATAGCTCGTTTGGCTCCTTTAGTACGAAACGTACCATCGTCGGACTTAACGCCTGGACGTGCTGAATTTGCCGGACGATAAAATGGTAAAGTCTCCTTCCCGGGGCCCGACTCAGTCGCTCAAAGGTATAGACGACGTCTTCAGCGGTGAGTATTTTTCCGTTATGAAACAGCACTTCTTTACGCAGGAAAAAAGTCCACTGTGTACGAGTGGTGTCCACCTCCCAAGCGTGCGCCAATCCCGGCAAAATCTCGCCGCTTTCGTTCGCCCGACGGGCCAGGCCATCAAAGACGTGGCTGGATACGAAGGACTCGGCAAGCCAGTTCAAGTACAACGGGTCCAGCGTATAAAGTTGCTGGCGAATAGGCAGACGCAGCGTGTCGATCTGCTGCTGATCACTGCGCACCTCCGCGTGGTGCCCAAAATAATTTAGCAGCCAGCCTTGCAAATGCTCTTGCATGGTGGAGGAGCGCGAATGAACTCGGATCTCATCCAGCGCGCGTTTGATATCATGGCGGTCTATGGCTTGCATCATGGATTGCACGGCAATGTCTTCCGGCTGAATAAGGAAGCGCAGACTGGAGCGGCGGCCTCTGCCTCGGCGGGGAGTCCATTGTATCCAGTCATGCTGCTCCATTTTCTGAATGATCATCAAGGCGTTGCGGTGAGTACAGTCAAAAATAGCTGCTAGCTCATCCAGCGTCGTCTCTATAGTATGGTTTTCGTCCTTGTCGTCAGCTGCGTGTGAGTGAAGTCGTAAAAATTGGGCATGGAGTTTCATTCAAGGTTGCTCCGGTTCCCCTATATTTGATTAAAAGCGTAGCCACTTTTATAAAATAGGAAATTTTGTTTGAATTAATTTCTCTTTATCTTCTTATTTTATCATCTACAATAAGGGTTATAAAGCATATTTGCGGAGGTATTTATCATGCATGACAAGATGAATGGAACGTCTTTGCCGAAAACGTCGTTTCTGTCTGCCTTTGCTGGCGCAATTGTGTTGGCGCTGGTTCATCAATATCTGTTCTTCGGACATGGGCTGGGCGTGTCTATGCCAATTTTTGTTATTGGGTTTTACGCCTATATGTATGCCTTTAATCGAGATCGTTTCCAGCTCAAATCATGGATAGGGCGTTTGCTGTTTGTGATCATTTTCATGCTGGCATTGACATACGTGCTGTTCAATAATCCGATCCTATATGTGTTAAATGCGCTGGCGATACCTGCTCTGATTAGCGTACATATGGTGCTGCTGTTCGGGGAGAAAAGGCATGGCTGGTCAGAACCCGGTATTATCGGTCAGGCGCTAAGCCATTGGTTTTATCAAAATTTTCGCCATATCGTGACTCCGTTTCGAATGTTTAAGACGGCAGCCTTTCGGAATGTAAAGGATGAGCGTAAGCGTGTATTGGGTAAAGTGATAATCGGTCTACTTATTGCCTTGCCGTTGCTACTCATTATTATATCTCTGCTGGCTTCGGCAGACGGGATGTTCGAAAAGTTGTTATCTGGCATACCCGAATGGATTGGCACATTGACCTTTGGGAGTGGTTTGCCACGGCTGATCTGGATCTGCTTTTTCACCTTCTGTTTCTTCTGTTACTTGTGGGGATTTGTACAGCCTGCTCCGCGTAATACGCAGAGAGAAACTCAGTCATCAACAGTACCTTACCACGAGCCGGTGGCGATCAAGTTTGATCCTGTAATTACCGCTACGGTGCTGATTGTCATGAATTTGGTGTATGTTGTGTTCGTCGTGTTGCAGTTCGGATATTTGTTTGGTGCATGGGAAGGTGCTCTGCCCGAAGGAACCTCGTATGCCGAATATGCGAGAAGAGGATTCGGGGAGCTGGTTATGGTAACAGGTATCAACTTTGTGCTGATGATCAGTGTATTGAAGTGGACTGAATTTGGCTCAGGTATAGTGCAAAAAATGAACAGCGGCCTGCTGTACATACTCGTGGGTTGTTCGGGTGTGATGCTGTATTCGGGATATACCCGGCTGGTTATGTACGAAGAAGCATACGGCTATACGTACACCCGCTATTTGGTACACGCGTTTATGATTTTTCTGGGCTTGCTACTGCTTATTGCAGCAATGCGCATTCATTTCCGTCAAATGCCGTTGGCGAAATATTATATTGTACTCGCTCTGGTCGCCTATGTCGTTGTGAACTATGTGGGCATTGATATACGGATTGCTGAAAATAATCTCGAACGGTATCGCACGACATCGGTGATAGATAAGGAATATTTGAGTGAGCTATCGGCGGACGCGATTCCGCTGCTGATTGACTTTAGCCGTAAGGAACATGGAGCACTGGATGAGTTTTTACAAGCCCGTTTGACGAGCATGACGAGAGAAGAATCGGCTTGGCCTGAATTCAATTGGGCAAAGTATCGAGCGCAACGAGAATTGCACGACTATATTTTGGAATGAGAGGTGTTTGGGAATGATCGGAACAGATGCATTAGAGGGTATGGTATTGGAGCTACAGGATGAGATGTCACAGTATCAGTATCAATTTGGTGTAAGACGAAACCATTTTCTTGCGGAGGCGATGTCCTACGGAATGAGTGAGGAGGAAGCTCGGTCTTATGCTATCCAGAGTATCGGTCCGGTCGTTCCCGTCGCCTATATGCCTACGTTGGCCCCGGGTAAAACCCGACCGCTCAGTCCGATGCTGGCAGCGCGGTACCGATATGCGGGGGATTGGAAGGACATCGACGAGCACCTGCTCCTGCCGGATGAGGTGCTGCGGATCGCAGGTACAGAGCAGTTTCGCAGCTGGATCAGCGATATGCGGAATTACTGGGTGGAATCGGCTCCATACCGATTCGGGGATGATCGTCTTTCGCTGCTGTCGGTTGCAAGCGAGGAAGAGGGTCACTTTTCCATGCTCGTCTGGAAGGAGCCTGGCGAAGAGCCAGAAGTATGGACGTATGCTTTGCAGCATGAATACCGATTCAGTCATCTGCTCCATTGGTTCAAGTGGCTGAACGGGCGAAGTGAAGAATGAGAGGTACAGATGATAAAAAAGAATCGTAATTGGATCGTGCTATTTATCGGCATCGCTCTGATGGTGGGGGCAGCAGACTATTTAACACAAGCTAAGCCTACGACTACTCCTGAGCTTATCGTTCCAACCGTAATCAGTGAAGAAAGCCTTCAGTTAAGTGATGATTAACGAGAAAGGCGTTTTATTTTCTCAACCTAATGGATCAGAAGGCCGTGCCATCACTGTAGATGGAATTTAAATTTAAATAGAAAAATAAAAATAAGTTAATTTTTCCGTGGTATTGCGTTGTTAAAGTAAGGCGGAAATCACCCTAATAGTTGAGAGGGAATGGAGGCCAACATCAATTGAATGTGGAGCCATTCAGATGTTCAAGCGACTCCGTTCATTTCCTCTACAACTTATATTCAGGGGGAATTTCAATGGCTAGAAGTGCAAGTACTTACGCATCTGTAATTGACGGTTTTAAGGTAGAAACGAACAAAAAGTATTCGCCAGTAGGTGGAACGAAGTGTAATATTTTTGCACAAGATGTGATGTCTGCGATGTCGGCTTCCCTGCCAAGTGGCTTAGCCAATCAAATGGCTGATGCTTTACTGGGCAACAATGCGCCGGGATGGTACACTGTAACCTTTCAGGATGCTCAAAAAAGAGCAAATCTCGGGTATCCTACCATCGGAATCAAAAAAGCAGATGGGCATGGTCATGTGGTTGTTGTCAGACCGAAGGGTTCATCGATCACGATTTTGAAGGAGGTACAGGTTGCACAGGCGGGGACCAAAAATTATAACAGTAACACCATTAATTATTCGTGGGTGGCAGCAGATCTGCCTGGGGTAAAATTCTACACACACGACTAATTGTATACAAGATATTGGAAATCTAATGACCCCGGAAGCAGATCCACTCGATCTGCCTCCGGGGTCGTCTTTTTTATTTTGAAACGGAATGTTTAGATATAATAAACGCTTTGCCTGGTTTGATAAAAGCAACAGCATAGCCATTGGAGAAGGAAGAAGATTCGGATCTGTACTCAAGTTTAGTTAGCAGTTGCCCTTGACGATTGATGTAACCGAATTTGCCGTCTGAGACGGATGATTGTGTTTGTTTACCGACTAAAGCTAAGCCTTCCTTGAATGGAGAGGTAACGTCAAATTTTTGTTGATATTTAATGACCAATGCTCCGGTTTTATCAATAAATCCAACCTCATTTTTTGCATTTTTCACACTCGCCAAGCCTTCACTAAAATCCTGTGCATCCGTAAATTTAAAGGGAATTGCGACTTTTCCCTGTTTATTGATGAATCCCCATTTTCCCTTGGTATTTTGCACCGGGGCCAATCCTTCCGAGAAGTCTCCACCGGATTGATATTGAGGAGGAATGACTTCTTTCCCTGCTGTATTGATATACCCGTACAGCCCTTTGCTATTTTGAACAATAGCCAAGCCATTCGAGAAACCACGACTGTATTTGTATTTATAAGGAATCGCTAGTTGACCAGAGGCATTCACAAAACCGATCTTGCCAGTGTTGGGGGCGTAGGCGAGGGCCAGACCGTCTGTAAATACATATTCTGACTCCCCATTTTCTTTAAAATGAGAAAGGATTTTTCCCGTTCGATCTATAATTGCATTTTCTTTGGTGTCTGCTATGGTAACCTTGGCTTTTCCTTCGGAAAAGAAATTGGCTTCGGTATATTGGCAAGGGATGACCAGTGTCCCTTTGGTGTTCATGTACCCATAGAGATTGGTTTTTGTATTTTTGACGACGGCTCGCTGCTCATGAAAATCGCCAACGGGTTTAAGCTCGGCGGGAAGTGAGAAAGCTTTTGCTCCTTTGGTATTGTAATACACAAGGTTTCCAGCGGATGTTTCAGCGGCCAATAAGCCATCATGAAAAGCACCATCGCTCAGCGGGCGAGCAATGTTGTAATCCAGAGCAGTTTTAGAAACTTCAATGGTTGTTGTGCTGGATGCGGCCCAGCCTGTTCCAATAACGGAGAGGCTAGTAACCAGAATCAATGCAGCTAATCCTAACTTTTTTAACATGCATAAGCTCCTTTGTGAGTTGATTTTTTAACTTTGGGCTTCGGAAAATCTTACCCTCATACGTAAGGTCTTCCATAATATAGACGATAAAAATGTAGGAATGTTTCTTGATATTCTAAATTTTTCTAATTTTCAGCTATTACTGAGAGATTAAAGATAAGAGATCACGTTCATTTTTAAGAAAAAAAGTGGAGAAGTCGTGTCATTTTAAAAAAAGTCTATACATATAACCTAAATGTATAGACAAATCAAAAGACTGGATTTATAATTACGCTGTAAACGTTTTCTAGTACTTAACATCCAATAATACCTTGAAGGGAAGGAATAATCATGAAAAAAATTTTACTGGCGTGCAGCTCAGGTATGTCTACAAGTTTGCTGGTTACTAAGATGCAGGAATATGCTAAGTCCATTGGGGACGAGGCTGAAATTTGGGCAGTAGGTCAAGATCAGGCGGCAGAAGACATGGCTAAGGCTGACGCGGTATTGATTGGACCACAAATGAGTTTTCTGAAAGGACAACTGGAAAAGGAAGCAGCTCCATATGGTATTCACGTAGAAGTGATCGACATGATGGCCTACGGAATGGTTGACGGTAAGAAAGCCTATGAACAGGCCGTGAAGCTGGTGGAACGCAAAAATGGATAAAGTCAATATAGCTGAACTGACGGAAGAACAGATTAGTTTCCAACTTATTCTTCATAGTGGAAGCGCTCGCAGTAAAGTAATTCAGGCGCTGACCGAATACCGAAATGAGAATGTAGAAGGTGCGGACGAACTGCTCAAACAAGCCAAGCAGGATTTACGTGCTGCACATGATATCCATTTTCAAATGGTTAAGAAGGAAGCGGGAGGTACCCAAACTCCCTTCTCGCTCCTTCTGATGCATGCCGAGGATCATCTGATGTCCACGGTTACCATGAAAGACCTGGTTCTAGAATTGCTGGAGCTGTTCAAATCCAGAAATTTATAACGAAACATATAAGTATGTGAAATTGAGGACATGAAAAGCTTGCAACCCTATTGATGCAAGTCACTTCGCGGGGAGGAATAGGCTTTGTTTGAGAAATTAAGCCGGATACTGATACCTATTGCCGGTAAACTGAACAACAACCGCTATCTTACTGTACTGCGTGATGCATTTATGCTGTCATTTCCATTAACAGTTTTTGGCTCCATCATTGTCGTTATTATCAATCTGCCGTTTCTAAAAGGTTGGATGGGCGACGGTAATTATGCGACTTTTAACAGTCTGCTGAACATTGCGCCGAGTGCGACCCTGAACATCATGACCTTATTCGTGGTTGTCGGGATCGGCTATTATTTATCCCGAAGTTATAAGGTCGAGCCCATATTCGGCGGCATGATCGCGTTGGTCAGCTTCTTGATGCTCACCCCGTTTGTGCTGACACAAGAAAGCGGTGCCACGATTGCTGGTGTCATTCCGTTGGATCGGATTGGGGCCAAAGGCATGTTCCTTGGCATGATCGTTGCTTTTATAGCTGGTGAAATTTACCGAAGAGTGACACAGCGGAACATTATTATCAAAATGCCTCCAGGCGTTCCGCCGGCAGTTGCCAAGTCATTTGCCGCTTTGCTTCCGGCATGTATTACATTGGGCATATTTTTGATCATTAATGTTGTAGTTACACTGACCCTTCATAATAACCTGCATGATCTGATTTATCATGCCGTACAGGCACCGCTGGTACATTTGGGCAGTGGCATTATCCCTACATTGATTGCTATTTTCTTTGTTCAGCTTTTATGGTTCTTTGGTCTTCATGGTCAAATCATTATCAACTCGGTTATGGAGCCGATCTGGAATACGCTGGCACTTGAAAACTATGAAGCATACTCCAAAGGAGCGGAACTGCCGCATATTATCACCAAGCAGTTTGTGGATATTTATACCGTAGGTATCGGTGGTACAGGTATGACACTGGCAGTCGTGCTCACGATTCTGATCTTCCTGAAGAGCAAGCAATTGAAGCAGGTCAGTAAGTTGGCCATTGGACCAGGTCTGTTCAATGTCAATGAACCCGTCATTTTCGGTTTGCCGATTGTGATGAATCCGCTTATTTTTGTCCCATGGGTCATTGCTCCAATGATCGTTACGCTGATTACTTACTTCGCGATGTCCACCGGGCTTGTACCACCGCCTAACGGAATACAGGTCCCTTGGACGATGCCGTTGTTCTTTAGTGGAATGATGGCTACGGGATCTCTAATGGGAGGCGTACTGCAGTTGTTTAATATGGCTGTCGTTTTTGTCATTTGGTTCCCATTCCTGAAATTTATTGATCGGATGAACGTTCGTAAAGAGCAGGAAGAGGAGCTTAACCAAGCAGCCATTGCAGGTAAGGATCAAACTGTTGGAATGTAATGTGAATAAGCTGCTGGATTAGCAGCTTATTCATGCAAAAGAGAGAGGAGTAGAGCTGTGAATCATACCGAAATGAAAGATATCGAGCAGCAAACCATTCAATACCGTTTTCCATCCGACTTCTGGTGGGGCTCATCGGCCTCGGCTACCCAGACAGAAGGAACCATGGAGGGAGACGGCAAAGGACCGAACATTTGGGATTATTGGTTTGAGCAGGAGCCGAACCGTTTTTATGACGGGGTTGGACCTGGCGAAACGTCCCGTTTCTATACCCGTTACAAAGAAGATATTGCACTCATGAAAGAGCTTGGTCACAACTCCTTCCGGTTCTCTATTTCCTGGTCGCGTCTGTTTCCAGCGGGAAGGGGTGCGATGAACCAGAAGGCGGTTGATTTCTATAATGCCGTCATTGCAGAGTTGCATCAGGCGGGGATTGAGCCATTTGTGAGTTTGTATCATTTTGATTTGCCGATGGCTTTACAGGAAAAAGGAGGATGGGTGAACCGGGAGACGGTCGAAGCTTACGTAGATTACGCTAACACTTGCTTTGGGCTATTCGGAGATCGTGTGGCCAAATGGTTTACGCATAATGAGCCGATTGTCCCAGTGGAAGGCGGCTATCTGTACGATTTCCATTATCCGAATGAAGTGGATTTCGGTAAAGCTGTACAGGTGGGATACCATACCCTGTTATCGAGCGCGAGTGCCATTAAGGCATACAAAGAGGGAGGCTACAAGGGCAAAATCGGAATTATTTTGAACCTGACGCCGACCTATCCGCGTAGTCAGCACCCGGCAGACGTGCAGGCTGCTGAAATATGCGATGCGTTCTTTAACCGTTCCTTTTTAGACCCATCTGTGACGGGAGAATTTAACCCTTTGCTCGTGGAACTGTTGCGCCAAGAGGGCTTTGTACCGCTGATGGAAGACGGGGACCGGGAGATTATACGTCAAGGCACGGTGGGCCTGCTGGGGATTAACTATTATCAGCCTCGCAGAGTCAAGGCCCGCGAAAGTCTGCCGAATCCGGACGCGCCTTTTGTGCCGGAACGATTCTTCGATTATTACGCTATGCCTGGCCGTAAGATGAATGAGATGCGGGGCTGGGAGATTTATGAGAAGGGCATTTACGACATTCTGACCAATGTCAGACTGAATTACGGCAACATTGAATGCTTCATTTCAGAAAATGGGATGGGTGTTCAAGGCGAGGAAAAATTCAGGGATGAGCACGGCATGATCCATGATGACTATCGCATTGATTTTATCCGTGAGCATCTCAAATGGGTTCAACGGGCCATCTTGGAGGGCTCCAATGTGAAAGGCTATCACTTATGGACGTTTATGGACAACTGGTCCTGGACGAATGCTTATAAGAATCGCTATGGTTTTGTGTCTGTCGATCTTCAGGACGGCGGCAAAAGATCCGTTAAACAGAGTGGGCACTGGTTCAAACAAGTGATCGAAAATAACGGATTCTAAGGTGGTGGGTGGTCCTCTGGACCGCCTTTTTTTTATCACCGTGCCAAGTTACTCTGTATACTGCTGGTGAGAAAGTATATTGTTCGGTATACTTACTTATACCGTAATACCTCGATGTCCCCGCCTGCAGAACCAAAAGAACCAGCGCTACCGATTTTTTTGGTAAAATGCTGACATAAAACAAATTTTAGTACAGGTGGTAGACAGATGAATAAATACGAACGGATTGCACAAGAGGTCAAGAAGCGTATTATAGATAAGACCTATAGCAGTGATGATCCGATTCCCGATGAAATTTCACTGGCCAGTGAGTTCCGGGTAAGTCGGATGACGATTAAGCGGGCATTGGATACGTTGGTGTCGGAAGGGCTGTTGAATCGTAAAAGAGGACACGGAACCTTTATCGTCAAATCGGTCTACAATGTCCCGGTTAATGTCGTTGTGAATGAAATGCTGGGGCTGACAAACGTACTGCGCGGGAAAGAAATCAAAAGTAAAATCATAGCGTTTGACGTTCAATTTCCATCTGAAGAGGTAGCGGCGCATCTATTTATTGATGCCAATTCTCCTGTGTATCATGTCGTCCGTCTGCGTATTGTAGAGGGCGAGCCCTATGTGATAGAGCGCACATACATGCCTACCAAGCTGATCAGCGGTATTACCGAGCAGGTGTTGCACGGCTCAGTGTACAAACATATTAAGGAGGAGCTGGGCCTTAATATTGTCAGTTCACATCGTACCATCCGCGCGTCCAAGTCGACTGAGCTAGATTGGGAGTATTTGGACTGTGGTGTGGATGATCCGGTTTTAGAAATTGAGCAGGTAGGTTATCTGGATACGGGTATACCGTTTGAATACTCATTCTCACGGCATCGGTATGATAAATTTGTGTTTACCACAGTAAATCGGATACGTTGAGCGAATGAGTACGAAACAGGTGGTAAAGCAAGCATGGCAGAAGAAGCCTATTTGATATGGGATTCTCCTGTCATGTTCTTTTTAATGAAGCAAGTTAATGGCCAAGCAATCTGACTTCATGCACTGTCGGGGTATACCAGTTGTTCGGATTATTGAATAGCACTGCATTTACAAGGTTGATTCGCACGTAGCGAGCTTGAAAATTGACTTTGTCACTGGTAAAACCATATGTGGTATTACCTGTGCGATCAATCGTGGAGTAGTTGACTCCATCCATGCTGTATTCAATTTTGTATTTGTAATACGCTTCAGATCCTTTGTACATAAACCATGAAATACCCACTTCGCGGATGGTCTTGGAACTGCCCAAATCGACCTGCCACCATGCAGGCCAGGATGCGGAAGTAGCCTTCCACGAGGTTTGGGCGTTGCCATCGTTCGCCAGTGAAGCTGGAGAACCGGATGCGGCTGAGCTAGCAGTCGCTGTTTTGCCCTGTGCATGATTCACAAGGGACGGTAGAATTACTGTGCCTGTGGCAGCATCCAGATCCCAGCTACTGTACCAGTTCAGGGTTGCTGTTTTGTTGGCGTCATTCAGAGTTAGTGGTAACCAGATGAATTTGTGGTCGCTCAGATTGAGCGGGTTCCAGCGGTCGCCCATATAGATGTAGCTGGTTCCCGCGCTACCCGTAATCGTGGCGATGGAGTGGATTTGCGATCCATAAGCCGCCGGATCACCGAAGGGCGATAGAGCAGACCAGCTTCCCGTCATGGAACTGGCGGTTGCGTAAGCGCCCTGATTCGGATACCAGCCGGATGCCTGCGAGGTGAACAGGTAGTAGGTGTTGTTCTTTTTCACAACAGCAGGAGCTTCGCGATAGCCATTTTCAAAAATCCAGCCAACAAACGACTGCACGCCTGTATAATCAGCTGTCAGCTTGAAGATCGCCATCGTATCGTTGGCGCCGCCATTTTTACGGGAAGCTGTAATAAGGTAGCCGCTACCGTCAGTATCCGTGAACACCGTCATATCACGAGACTCGTAATTCAGCGGGCGAAAGCTGCCTTGGTAGGCAAAATTTCCGTCGGGTGTATCGCTGGTAGCGACGGCTACACGACCTAGGGAGTAGTCCGTGCCATTTTCATAGTGCGCCCATAATACATATTTTCCGGTGGTTTTGTTGTAGATGACTTTGGGACGTTCGATTTTGCTCGAATTTAGCTCAGGGGCGGAACCTTTGGTGAGAATAGTGCTGCGGAAGGACCAATTTTTCAGATCGGTTGAGGTATACACGTTCACTTTTTCAAATTTCCAGTTTTCGGCGTGCTCGCCGTACCAATAATAAGTGGAACCTACTTTTAGGATATTACCGCTGTTCGCCTGAATGGGGTTACCTGCGGTGTCTTTCCAATCCGTTCCGTTCGTAATGGCCGTGCTTGCTGTTGCGCTCAGGGATAGTTCGGCATTGGCGACGTCCAAACCATTCAGCGCCTGGTTCACTTCGGTCCCGTAGGTTGCTTGCGTAACTCCTGTTGTATGGGCATGGGCTACGTCGGGTTGAAGACCCGCACTGGACACTGCGAACAGGATACAAATCCATGCGGCTAACCATTTGCTGCTGTGGATCCACTTCACGATATCATCTGCCTCCTTTAACACGAATAGGATGGGCCGTAACGGCTTGTCCGGCACCTCATCTTCGATTTTATCCCAATTGGAAGCGTTTACAAGTGGAATAAATTGAAGTCTTTAGAATGGTGAAACTGTTGTTAGGGGAAAGTGCGTTCGTTATATCGGAATTGTTTTTAAATGTGCGTTTTGTCATTGACATGTTCGAATAATTCAAATTTAAAGTGACTAGAATCACATAAACGGTTACTTTAGTTGGGTATACTTGCTTTAAATTGAGGATTAACAAATGGGGCATATGTTGATACACCCTTTGTTGATCTTATTTTGGAGAGAAGAGGGATACAAAGATGCTAAGTGAGCAAACCATTGCAACGATCAAATCGACTGTACCTGTTTTGGAGGTACATGGAACTACAATCACCAAGCGTTTTTACCAGATGATGTTTGAGGCCCATCCCGAGCTTCTCAATATATTCAATCACGCGAATCAGAAGCAAGGACGTCAACAAGGGGCGCTGGCCAATGCTGTATACGCAGCTGCACAGCACATTGACCGTCTGGAGGAAATTATTCCGGTGGTACGTCAGATTGCACATAAGCATCGCAGTTTGGGAATTAAGCCCGAGCATTATCCAATTGTCGGAAAATATCTGCTCGCTGCGATCAAAGACGTACTGGGAGATGCGGCTACAGACGAGATCATTGCCGCATGGGCTGAGGCCTATGGTGTGATCGCTAATGTATTTATAGACATGGAAGCTGAAATGTACAAGGAGGCTGGACAGCAGCAGGGAGGCTGGTCAGACTTTAAGAGCTTTGTTGTGCAGAAAAAGGTTAAGGAAAGCGACCAAATTACGTCCTTTTATTTGGTGCCGCAGGATGGACAGGTGCTGCCTGAATTCGAGCCTGGGCAATATATCAGCTTAAAAATGGAAATTCCGGGCGAACATAATACCCATATTCGTCAATACAGCCTTTCGGATGCACCGGGCCAATCCCACTACCGGATATCTGTAAAGCGCGAGGATGCCGTAGAGTCACGTCCGGCAGGTAAAGTATCCGTATATCTGCATGAGCAGGTACAAGAGGGCGATGTGCTTCAGGTATCTGCACCGGCGGGTGATTTTACGCTGGATCGGGCAGATCGCAGACCTGTCGTGCTGATCAGCGGCGGGGTCGGGCTAACCCCAATGGTCAGTATGCTGGCTTCCTTGGTGAAATCTGCTCCGCATCGGCCTGTCACCTTTGTCCACGCAGCAGTCAACGGAGATAACCATGCTCTGCGCAATGAGGTGGAAAAGCTGGTCGCCACACATGCACAGGCTGCAGTTCGTTGGTGTTACAGCAGACCAACGGAGCAAGATCGGCTGGCACAGGCTTTTCACAAGGAAGGTCGTTTGGATCTGGCCTGGTTGCAATCCGTGATACCGGAACGTAACGCACAATATTACTTTTGCGGCCCTGAGGGATTCATGCAATCGGTATACGGCCTGTTGAAGGAGTGGAATATCCCTGCTTCGGATATCCACTATGAATTCTTTGGCCCTGCCAGCGCTTGGGAAGCAGAAGCACAATGACACAATGAAACATCAAAAAGACGAAGGATATTTGTCCTTCGTCTTTTTTGCGATGATACAATGGGAAATCCTGCTCATGGGGTACTACTTTTCAAAGTGCACTCCTGTTTTCATAACAAGGGAGTACGCAAAAATTCCATACCTCGCGGCATATATGGACGTAAAGCCTCCGGAATACGGATCGAACCGTCCTCTTGCTGGTGATGCTCCAGCAACGGAATCAAAATCCGGGGCGAAGCAACCGCTGTGTTGTTGAGCGTGTAACAATATCGCAGCTTGCCGTCCGCATTACGGTAGCGGATGTTGGAACGACGCGCCTGAAAATCAAGCAGTTGCGACGACGAATGTGTCTCGCCGTAAGCTTGACGGCTAGGCATCCATGTCTCAATGTCCACCTGCTTGTAGGTTTTTTGCGCCATGTCGCCTGTACAGACAGCCATCTTACGGTAGGGCAGTTCCAGCAGTTGAAGCAGGTCCTCCGCATTGCGCGTAATC
Source organism: Paenibacillus sp. FSL M8-0228 (assembly GCF_038007385.1). Lineage (NCBI taxonomy): Bacteria > Bacillati > Bacillota > Bacilli > Caryophanales > Paenibacillaceae > Paenibacillus > Paenibacillus sp. FSL M8-0228. The sequence goes on along the minus strand of NZ_JBBOXA010000001.1, from coordinate 5,651,103 downwards.
TCCTGAAACATCTGCTCTGAAGCGTCCAGGCTGGCTTCACAGATGATGACCTGCTCGACCTTGGCAAACTGGTGCACACGATACAGTCCGTGCACATCTCTTCCGGCCGAGCCGACCTCATTGCGGAAGCATACGGACACGGCTGCCAGCCGAATCGGGTCCGTAACATCCACGATCTCACCGCTGTAATACGAGACCAGCGGCACTTCCGAAGTGCCTACAAGCCACTGATCCTCTCCTGTGATGCGATACGTCTGATCCAGTCCGAGCGGGAAGAAACCAGTGCTGCGCATCGCCTCTGCACGTACCATCAGCGGAACATCCAGCAACTGAAATCCGCGTTCAGTCAGCAGATCCACCGCAAGCTGCTGCACAGCCCGATGCAATGCAACCCCTGCTCCCGTCAGATAGTAGTTACGGGTACCGGCTGTTTTGACACCCCGAGGGACATCGATAAGCTTGTGAAGCTCACCAAGCGCCATATGATCCTTTGGCTCAAATCCGAAGTTCGGAACCGTTCCAACCCTCTCCAGCTCTACATTATCCTCATCTGATCTCCCCCGTGGTGTATCTGGCGATACGATATTAGGCATCAGAAGCAAAAGCTGTTGAAACTGTTCTTCTACTTCCTGTTGCGGGGCCTCCAGAAGATCTAGCTGTCCGTTAATTTCTTTGACCTGATGCTTTGCTCCTTCGGCCTGCTCACTCTTACCAGCATGGATTAGCGCACCAATATCCTGACTACACTGATTTCGCTTCTGCCGAAGCTGTTCCACTTCCTGAAGCAGCTGTTTTCTCCGCTCATCCAGAGTCAACAGCTCTGCGACCGATACTTGTATTCCTTTGCCGTCTGCTGCCGTCTGAACCTGTTCTTGATGCTCTCTGATCCATTTGATATCCAACATGACACCGCACTCCTTTTCGGATAAAAATACAAAAAGCGCCCTCATCCATAAGGGACGAGGAGCGCTTTGATCTCGCGGTGCCACCCAAATTGACCGGACAGCATGACAGATGTCATGACTCTCCAATCCACTTTGCTCCGCTGTAACGGGCGGGTCCGGTTTACTTAGGTACATATCGCCATATCCTACGCTAACGTATGGTCCTTGGCGTAAACGCCTCCGAGTTGGATGCTCTTCACAGGCATAATATCGTTTGCTTTTTTGTTAGTATACTGATTTTCGGCAGGGTAATCAAGGGCATGACTCTGCAACACATCCATGCGGGTTTCATGTTTGCGAAGGGAAAAGGTAGGCTTTATTTCTTATGTATATTCGTCCTGCTTTTTTTGTGATGATGAAACTGGAAGAAAATTTAAGTAAAAGCACCAATTTAACGCTCAAAATAGGCTATAGTCTCTATAATGCCTTTTTAATTTCATGTAAAATGTAATGATTACCAAAATGGACAGCGATGGAGGAGAACATGGAGGATTTTAAAGATCGTTTACATACGATCCGCCAAGAACAGAACAAGCTGCTCAAGGAGTATCAAACATTAATCGCAGACTATGAAGCCTCAGATATCATTTTGGAGAATGAGGTTCTGCGAAAAAAGTTCGAGGATTATCAGGCTCGCTGCATTCACTTGGAAGAGCGAGTACGACATATTGAGCAGGAAAATGGAAAATTGCGCACTGCGCTGACGGAGCAAATGCTGAGCGAAAAGGCGAATATGATTCGCATTTCGCGTGAAAAGCTGGAGACCTATTTTGCTTCCAGAACCACAGAAGGGGAAAATCGGCTGACATCCTTTGAATATGGGGCTAAAAACCGAGTGGACCAGCTTATTCAGCAAACTACGCATGAGCTTAAAGAAGATCAGGACGAGATCGTCGCCCGATTACGACTGTTCTCAGAGGAGATACGAGACCGAATCATGGAGCAACGCAGGCGGTTTCAGGAGGCCGAGCGCAAATTGCTTCATCAGACGGCAAGCGAGTTCCAGCAGTTCGGAGAAGAAGAGATCAGCGAAGAAACGATGCAGAAGCGCATGAAGCAAAATCAGTTTGAAATGAAGTTAGGCTTGAACTGGATCAACAAGCTGGGGATTTTGCTCATTATATTGGGTGTAGGAGCCGCATTTAAATACTCATACTCGAACTGGTTTACAGGAAATATGAAGGGCGTTGCCTTCTTTCTGCTAGGAGCGCTGATGCTGGGCGGCGGCGAATGGCTGTACCGCAAGCAGAAGCAGACCTTTGCGCTCGGTATTTTGGGCGGCGGTATTTCTGTACTGTACGGATCGATTTTTTACAGCTACTTTTTGTTAGAAATCATAGGAATGTATACAGGCATAGGCTTGTCCGTACTCGTTACAGTGACCGCTGTGCTACTGTCATTAAGGTATGAATCCCGAACGATATGCTCTTTTGGTTTAGTAGGGGGATATCTTCCGCTCTTTTCCTATATGGCAGCGAACGGGCTGGAAGGGAACGCCGTGTATATCGCCATGGGCTATTTGTTCCTGTTAAACTTGCTGATTCTGCTTGTATCCTTCCGCAAACGGTGGGTCGTCGTGCAATATATCAGCTTTTTGCTTAATACGCCCTTGATGATTGTGCTGGCGTGGTTATCGGAAAGCGCCGTAGCGAGCATGCTGTATGCAGTCATTACATTTGCGATGTACCTCGGGATGACACTGTGGGTGCCGTTCCGTTTAAAAACAAAACTGTCATGGCTGGATTTCTCCCTATTGGCTCTGAATACAGTCGTGAGCTGTTCCGTTCTGTATTCTCTGTTCGGCGATGCAGGCCTGGATGATTATAAAGGCTTGTTGGCTCTCGTCTTTTGCTTGGTGTACGGGGGTCTGGGACAATGGGTCCGTCGATATATTCCAGAGGAGAAACAAACCAAAATATTATTTTATGCGACTTCGTTGACCTTTGCCATCCTTATGATTCCGTTCCAGTTTGGAGTTAGATGGTTATCCATGGGGTGGTTGATCGAAGCGGTTCTTCTTACATTATATGGCCACCGTTACCGGTTGAAGGAATTGGAACGAGCTGGCTGGGGCATTTTATTACTGTGTCTGGGCGCATTCTTTTTCGTCGATTTCCCTATATATCTGTTGTCAGGATTTGAGACGGATTATTTTGGACTCAAATATACGCTCATTACACTGGGAATGTTGGTCGTTACCGTCTTCTATGCGATTGAATTTAGCCGTCCGAATGCTTTCAAAAACAATCGGTTGTACGAAATGCATATCATGCAAGGATTTAAATATGTAGCTTTGGTGAACGTGTATTTCTACCTTTTGTATGAAGCCGGGCATTGGTATAACATCGTTGTATCCGACGAGTTTGCCCATTACACCTTGTACAAAGTATTGTTGTACACCTGCGTATCGCTGGTGTTGGCTTATTTCCTGCCTAAAGTGAAGCTGCTGTACGATCGGGTGATTAAATACTACAGCTTGGCGTTGTACGTCATAGGCTATGCGCTGGCACTGGTGGCCACCGTAGCGATTCCAACTTTGCATGAAAATTATGCGCAAAATACGGCTGCTGATTATGTGGCGTTGGTGGTACTTGCTGCCTTCAATGTGCTGGTATTCTTCAGTAGCAGGGATTTCTTGAACGCACTGATGACCCGACATTATAGAAGTAATGAGTTATATCCGGTCATTATGGGTGTATATTTGCTGGGCATCATAACCGCCTTTCTCGGAGTTCAGTTCCGTCTGGGGGATGCTGGTCTTGTGTTCAGTCTGGTGTATTTGCTACTGGCCATTTTGTATATTGTATACGGCTTCCTCAAGCGAGTGGTCTACATTCGCAGATTTGGATTGGGCTTGACCTTGCTGTCGACAGGTAAGCTGCTGTTGTATGATCTGCATCTATTAACGACAGGAAGCACAATTGTAGCCTACTTCTCTTTTGGTGTTGTACTGTTGGCGATTTCGTATATTTATCAAAAGGTATCCAATCGCATGGGAGAGACCATAATAAAGAAGGATATTGAAGAAAAAATGTAGTTTTCTGTTGTATTGTGTAGATACCGAACATTATGAAAATAAATCCGGTAATAGTGAAAAATTATGCATGACCTTACATCCTACTTACGCTATAATGAGTAAAAATTATTTATGTGCGCATGCTCATGTTTATGCGTAAGTAGAGAGAATGAGGGGGATATAATGAATTTGAGCAAGGGGCAGAATAGCCTGTCTGATAAAAATGAACGCTTCTCGTCAGCTGGATTTATATTGGCGGCGATCGGAAGTGCGGCAGGACTAGGTAACATTTGGAAATTTCCGTATATTACAGGACAATATGGCGGAGCTGCATTTTTCTTATTGTTTATTGTCTGCCTGTTGCTTGTTGGTTTGCCTGTACTTTTAGCAGAGCTTGCGCTTGGTCGTGCAGGTCGAGGAAGTGCTGCTTCTGCAATGGTAAAAGTAGGCGGTCATCCGATTTGGGGCAAGATGAGCATCATGTTTGTTATCGTACCGTTTGTTATCTTGTCGTTCTATGCCATTGTAGGAGGCTGGACACTGCATTATGCCGTAGAGGCATTTAGCGGAAATCTGTTTTCAAATAATGATTTTGCTGGACAGTTCGCTTCTTTTTCCTCCGGCTATGCGCCGTTGGTTTGGCTGTTAGTTGTTTTTGCATTTACAGCAGTCGTGGTTACGCTTGGGGTATCGAACGGGATTGAAAAGTTCAATAAAATTTTGATTCCTGCCAAGGTCATTCTGCTGCTCGTGTTGATGATTAACGCTCTTATGCTGCCAGGCTCTGGTGCGGGCGTATCCTTCTTTCTGAATCCTGACTTCTCTAAGCTAAGTATAGAGTCTGCATTGGTTGCTTTGGGACATGCCTTCTTCTCACTCTCACTTGGGATGGGGATTATGATCACGTACGGTGCATATGTGGATCGCCGTCAATCCCTGGGTGGAGCCATGCTGGCCGTTGGTGGTGGAGATTTAATCTATGCGTTTATCGCAGGTATGATTATTTTCCCTACAACCTTCTCCTTCGGAATTAACCCGGCTCAAGGACCATCGTTGGTTTTCATTGCTTTACCGGCTGCTTTCTCGGCAATGCCTTTTGGTGCATTCTTCGGCGGTTTGTTCTTCGTACTGCTGGCGGTTGCTGCGTTAGGTTCTATGGTATCCTTGCTGGAAGTTCCAGTAGCCTATGTCATGGAGCGTATGCGTTGGAGCCGGGTTCGCTCGGTTATCGTCGTATCGGTCCTGTGCTTGATGCTGGGCGTCCCTTCTGCATTGTCCATGGGGCTGGTGCCAGAGTTAAAAGTAGGGGATAAATCATTCTTTGATTTCGTAGACTTCACCGCGTCCAACATCTTCTTACCGTTAGGCGGTTTGTTGATTGTTATATTCACAGGTTACTACTGGAAGACTGCGGCTGAGCATGCGAACATCAAACCCTTCTGGTTCAATGTATGGTTATTCGGTCTTCGGTATGTTGCACCGATCCTGATGTTGTTGGTCTTCCTTCATACCTCAGGTATCATCAAATTTTAAGAGAATAGAATACGAATAAAAAGGCATTTTCTTCCTAAGGGAAGAGATGCCTTTTTTTGTATATCTATCAGTGGTTACCTAACTGTGGAAAGGAATGATATAATAAAAACATTGTCATTAATTTTAACTTCAATGAAATCATTACGATTATGAAGTTTTATATAATGAATGAAAAGGCTACAGGGCATCGCACAGACGATGTGCAGGAGAGGGAAAGGGCAGAAGAGCATTGAAACAGACAGGGAGCTTGAATTTGCAAGAAGGACGGCGGCTGAAATGAAGTCTAATCGGTTGTCGTCACAACGTCGTTATATGCCAGGTTTGGATGGTTTAAGAGCGCTGGCGGTCATCGCAGTCATTGTGTATCATCTGAATCCGGATTGGTTGCCGGGCGGTTTGTTGGGTGTAGGCGTGTTTTTTACGTTGTCGGGGTATCTGATTACAGATATTTTGGTTAGTCAGTGGGATACATATCATAGTTTTAAAATGAAAGATTTCTGGCTGCGTCGTGCCAGAAGGTTGCTGCCTGCCATGTTGACGGTTGTGGCTGTCATCGTCCTGTGCTCGTTGCTCTTCGATCCGTCACGGCTAACGGCCTTGCGCGGAGATGTTCCTGCCGCATTGGTGTATATGAGTAATTGGTGGTTTATTTTCCATCAGGTTTCGTATTTTGAAAGTTTCGGCCCCCCTTCTCCGCTTGGGCATCTGTGGTCGCTGGCGGTGGAGGAGCAGTTTTATATCCTGTGGCCTTTACTGCTGGCGCTCGGGCTAAAATTCATGCCCAAGCGTATTGTGCTTGCAGGCTGGGTGATTTGTCTGGCGTTAATATCTGCACTCCTGATGGCCGTGATTTACGTACCGGGAAGCGACCCGAGCCGGGTGTATTACGGCACGGATACGCGTGGATTTGCTTTACTAATTGGTGCAGCGCTGGCCTTGGTGTGGCCAAGCGGCAAGCTGAAAGAGCAAGCTTCTGCTAAGGCGCGTATGCTTCTGGACAGCATCGGTGCGATAAGCTTGCTGCTGCTTTGTCACTGGGCGTGGGCCTCGAATGAATACGACCCATCTCTGTACCGGGGCGGCCTGCTGGGCATAGCCTTGGTCACTGCTATTGTGGTCGCAGCGTTGGCTCATCCGGTAAGCCACCTTGGTCGTCTCCTTGGAATCAAGCCGCTACGCTGGATTGGAGCCCGTTCCTACGGTCTGTATCTGTGGCATTTTCCGGTTATTACGCTAACGACGCCTCAAGTAGATACCGATGGCGTACATATGACGCGTATCATTTTACAATTGCTAGCTACCGTATTGCTGGCATCTCTCTCGTTTAAATATATCGAGGAGCCAATTCGCCATGGAGGATTCCGCCACTGGATTACAGAAATCCGTTCAGCGGTTCGTAGACAGGCGCGGTGGAGATGGATGCCTACAACTACAGCGGCTGTGCTTTTTGCAGGTATTCTCATGGGTACCGTCCACCTGTACGTGGCTTCTCCTGATGCAACGATTCAGGCGGCATCAAGTGATGAGAAGCCAGTCGCAAAGGCAAAGGCGATGCAGCCACTTCACGGAACGGTATCCGTGGCTTCCAAGGAGCCCCAAGCCACCAAGCTGCAAGGATCCGAGGGCAGCAAGGCGCAGACCCCAGCCCTGTCTCAAGCCCAGACGCCTAAAAACACGGCGGTCCAGGTGGGTACTACGGATGATGTTACGAAACCGTCGGAACCTTCGGACAAACCCAAAGAAGATACGCCTATGACAGGTGATGGGTCGAGTGTGACCGCCATTGGAGACTCTGTCATGTTAGATGTACAGTCGTACCTTCAGGAATCCTTCCCGGGAGCTGTTGTAGATGGGCGGATCGGTCGTCAGATGGCCGAAGCGCCTGCCGTACTGGAGCAGCTAAGACAGAACGGACAGCTAGGTAAGACAGTTATCATTGAGCTGGGCACGAACGGCGCTTTCACTAAGGATCAGTTGGCGAATTTGCTCGCCAGTCTGAAGGATACGAAGCGTATTATACTCGTGAATACCCGTGTGCCTCGGCCATGGGAGAGTATTGTGAACAAGCATCTTGCCGAAGCTGCATCCCAAGACCCACGAATTACAATGATTGACTGGTATGCAGCAAGCTCTGGTAAAAATTCATATTTCGAGCATGACGGAGTACATTTAAAACCTAAAGGTGCTAAAGCTTATGCGTCCTTGTTAGCTCAGGTCCTAACGAAACAATCGTAATAAACTGCAATGATACTCGTAATTATGCAAATGCAAGACAAGAAAGCCATCGGGAGTAGGTTGTCCTCTGGTTGAAGTGCATCCCTAAATTTTCACCGGCTTAAACCTAAGGGTTTTTCCAATGTCCATTCTAAGGTGTGTACATCCACCCTGATCCGGTGGTTTTTCTTATTTTAGTGTGGAGGTACATAAGCTAATGGAAAAGGGCTATTCACATAGTAGAACGAGTGAGCACCGCTTGAAGAGGAACAGAAGAAGGCTGATACTGATTGCTATTATATTATTTGTGGCAGGCTGCATTACTTTCATTGCGATAAAGGTTTCGGATAGTAAGCCACACGCGCCGACCCAGGAGCTTGCTAAAAAAACGGATTCCGGATCATCAAACGTTAAATCCAGCGCAGGGGCAAAGGGTAAAGCGGCCTCTCCAAAAAACGATCCCGATGTAGAAGACGGTGCCTTTGTTGAAAAATATTTAAATCAGCAAATGCTAGGACAAATGCCCGATGGAGCTGATGGTAAAAAAGTGGCCTACTTATCCTTTGATGACGGACCATCCGTGACGGTCACACCTCAGATATTGGATATTCTGAAAAAGCAGAAGGTCAAGGCAACTTTTTTTATTGTAGGTAAAGAAGCCAATGAAAATGAGCATACCAGGAACCTTATCAAAAGAATTGTCAAAGAGGGTCACGCGATAGGAAACCATACGTACTCACATAATTATAAATATTTATATCCGAACAGACGAGTAAATACGGATCATGTTATGCAGGAGATCGAGAAGAACAATCAGGTTCTAAAAAGTATTCTGGGGCCAGAATTCTCCACCAGAATGATCCGCTTCCCTGGGGGGCACATGACATGGAACAGAAGAGATCCACAGGGAATGGCTGCTCTGGATAAGGTTTTGCGTCAAAAGGATTACCATCAGGTGGACTGGAATGTATTAACGAAGGATGCAGAGGGAAGATCCAAGAAAGCACCGGCACTAATCAACCAGTTTATAAGGTCAGTCAAAGGTCGAGAAAAAGCAATTATACTCATGCATGACACCTATGGTAAAGAAGAAACAGCAAAAGCATTGCCGCAAATTATAGAATACCTGAAGAAACAGGGATATGAATTTAAGGTTATGAAGTAGGATATATAGGAGAAAAGGACGGGGCTGATCGCCACCGTCCTTTGTGCTATCTAAGAGTATATAGTCCGCATCGTTTAGGTGCGCTCCGCTTCACCCATCGCCTGAATGAAAGCGCCAATACCTTTGGGATCGTTAGTTATAATCGGCTCACTGATATAGTAAGCGAAGGTACCGTCCCGACGATCTTTACCACCCAAACCGCTTACTTGCACCGTTTTGTTCAGATTCACGAGTCCTTCTTCAGTAATCGTGATAAATTCATCGATAATTCCCTTACGGATGATTTCTGCCTCTTGACGATATTGCTCTGGCAGATAGCCTTTGCGAACGCCCTTGGCAATAGCATAAAGAATCATGCAGGAAGCAGAGGCTTCCAGATAGTTGCCTTTCACATGGCCCAGGTTGAGCACTTGATAAAAGACTCCACTTTCTTTATCACGCACTTTCAGCAGGGCTTCCAGTGTTTCCGTCAGCATATCGATCAGGACAGGACGGTCTGCATGATCCTCTGGAATATAGTCCAGCACGTCAACGAGTGCCATAACGAACCAACCCATCGAGCGTCCCCAGAAATTTTTGGAACAGCCTGTTTCCGGGTTGCACCAAAGCTGCTCACCCTTCTCATCCCAAGCATGGTAGAGCAGACCCGTTTCAGGATCACGCGTATGCTTGTAGCAAAGCTTGAATTGTAGGGTCACATCGTCAAACTCTGACGGATCTCCGAATTCGCGGATAAATTCAGCGTAGAACGGGGCACCCATGTACAAGCCGTCGAGCCAAATTTGATACGGATAAATTTGCTTATGCCAGAATGCGCCCTCGCTTGTGCGTGGGTGTTTTTCCAACTGACTGCGTAATTGGTAGGCAGCCTTTTTGTATCGTTCATCTCCTGTGGCACGATACAGAGAGAAGAGCAGCTTGCCGTTATTCACGTGGTCAATATTGTACTCATCTACTTTATAGCGCTGAATTACGCCATTTTCGTCAACAAAATGATCCATATGTTTTTTTATAAATTCCATGTACTTGGGATCGCCTGTCAGTTCGCCGACCCATTCCAGACCTCTGTAAATCACGCCATGGTCATATTCCCATTTTTCATAAAATTCCGGGCTCCGTTGTAGAACGGAATCGCTCATACGTACAGCCCAAGAATCTGTTTTTGTAGGGCTGGGGGTTGGTTGTGATGTTGGATTTGCCATGATACAGTCACCTCTTTAGTAAATGTTTAATCTGTAATTGTTATTGTTGTTACATAGATGGAGTGTGTGTCTTAGGGTCAACGGGTTTGTTCTTGAAGCCCACATTATTGTTACCCCAGCACCGATCGTAATGGAAACCTGTCAGTTCCTCGAATACCTTCCGGGCTTCCGGTTTAGCTGATTTCATGGAACCACCGTTTTTGAGGCGGTCAATTTCGGCGATTAGCTTCTTGTGGCTGTCAATATCCAGCTTCATCACGACAGAAGCAATCATACCGATGATCGCGAGAACGATGGTACCGACCACGAGTACATAAAAGATGGCGTGCTGAGCAGCGACGGGCTGACTATCAGCCCCGGATACAAAGCCAAAGTGCTGTAACACCCAGCCGAGAATGAAGACGACAACGGCCCGCACCATTTTTCCGGCAAAAGTCATCATACCTGCATAAATTCCTTCCCGTCGACGGCCAGTCAACGCTTCATCCACATCGGCAAGGAACGTATATTGATTCCAAGGGATATAGTAGACGCCCCCTGTACCAAGTCCCATGAACAGTGTGATGACATATAGCCATACCATCGTATTAGAGGCTCCCGTTATATAGAGCAGGCCATAGCCTGCTACGCTAAAGCAAACGACAACGAGTGCAGCGATGAATGGCATACGGAATCCTTTACGCACACAGAATTGGATGAAGAAATAGGTAGAAATCAATTGAATGACAGAGTTAAAGCTATTCAGATTGGACACCATCTCCGAGCTTTGAAACAAGGAGAAGACAATAAAGTACGTAAAAGCAGAAGTAAACAGCCACTCAGCTGAAAAGCCGCCCAGGTACATCCCGAGATGATGACGGAACGTCTTGACCCGGAAGGTAGAGGAAATGTCGATAAACAACTTTTTCATCGAATCTATAAAGGAAAGCGGAGCTTCACCTTCCAGTTCCTTTTGCAGTTCCTCACTTGGACGTTCCCAGGAGTTTTTGTACAAGAATGCCATCGCAATCAGCAAAATAGCTGCAAAAACGAGACCGGTATAAAAGAAAGGCAATGGAGAGTCTTTGCCATACTCAGCAATAAAGCGACCAGGGATAAAGGCAGCGGCAAAATTGGCAATTTTGCCAAACATGGCCTTCCATCCAGTTAATCTGGAGCGTGCGCCGAAGTCGCGGGTCATCTCTGACGCTAGTGCTTCATACGGCACCATGACTGAGGTATACACCAGTTCAAACAGCACGTACGTACTCAGGTAATACCAGAAGCCCAACCCATCTACCCAAAGCATCGGATACACGAGCATCAGCGGGATACCCATCATGATGAAAAAGCGTCGTCTGCCGAATTTACGGCCCAAGCGGGTCCGGTGAAAGTTATCGCTGATAAAGCCCATGACCGGATTGCTGACTGCATCTATGATGCTAGCAACAGAGAAAATGGCCGCGGCCTGAACGGGAGACAGTCCGCAAAAGGTTGTATAGAAGTACATTAACCATGCACCGCTAATCGCAAGTGCGCCACTTCCCAGCATGTTACCGCTTCCATAGGCGAGTGTATGTTTCAGTGTGATTCTTCGTTCCATGATCTGTTCACCTCATATTTTGTCTGGTTATGAGGACAATCACCGGTCGCTATATTATGCAGAATTGTCTAAGTTGGTAGATGGGCCAGGGCGTCCTGATTAAGCTGGGCTTTTAACGTGCCCCTATATTTTTTCCGCTCGGAGTACCCGAGCCGATCAGATCGCTCCCTTTGGCCAGCTTAAGGAAATCACCTAGCTGGATGGAACCGTCTGCACCTCGAGTGATAGAAGGCGTGAGACTAACAAAGTCGTCTGCACTGACTACCAGACCTTTGGCATTCGTCGATTTTTTGTTTTTCCACCAAACGCTAGAGTTGTCTTGATCTGTACCGCTTGTTTTGTCACTGGCGCTTCCCTCAAAGGAAAGATTGTTAATGAACACGTGATCACCCTTGTCAAAAGCAAAATTACTTTGTCCATTGTCCCACGAGGTATTATTGGTCAACGTAATGCTGCCGGGGTTGCTATTGTAGGTGAAGCCGTGTTTTTTGTTCTGGAAAGCAATACTGTTTTTCACAATATGGTTGACTTTGATTTTGTCTCCACCCAGCTTAAAGCCATTGCCGTCGCTGTTCGCGGTAGACGTTCCATCTGCGGTCTGCCCGTTGTGGTGGGCCACACTGTTCAAGATGGTTACCTCACCGATAGGGCCTGTTTCTGTTTTGCTATACAAATCCCAACCATCGTCTACGTTGTACGCAGCCAAGCAGTTATCAAACACATTGCCTGATCCTACAGTCAATTTGGCCGCGAAGCCATCGGCATCCTCACCATTATCGGGATCAGCGTTATCATGAGAGTAAGAATTCAAAATCAAATTATTCGAAGGCCACTCACTAGTGGAAGCGTTAGGAGAGTAACGCCCAAGCTGAAGTCCAGTATCCCGGTTGTGGTGGGTTTCCACGTTTTCGATTCGGTTATTGCTACCGCCGATATAGATACCATTATCTCCGGCACCCTTTACTTCAAGGCCCTTTACCAGCCAAAAGTCTCCGTTAAGCTGAAGTCCACGATTGGCTGAACCAAAGGCTTGAGCAGAGAAATCAAGTACCGGCTTTTCACTACCGTAAGCGACCAACCCTTTGAGTGAGCCGTTATTGCCGCTATTTTCACGCTGAATTGTAATCGTTGAGGAGTAGGTGTAGTTGCCACCGCGCAGGTAAATGGTTTTACCAGGAGCAATTTGTGTAAGAGCTGCTTCGAGTGTGGTAGGACTAGATATGGTGCCCAGATTGGACACGTTACCATTTGGCGCCACATACAAATCTCCTGCCGCTAACGTTGTGGAGACGGTGGTTGAGTCAGTTGTACTAACTGCCTCTTCTGTGAGTGCGGAAGAAGGGGTGTCGTTGGGTAACGTATCTGCGTAAGCGGTTCCAATAATACAAGAAGAGGCGAAAACAAAAGAAACACTGAGTCTTAGAGCGTTAAATCCGTTTTTTGGACGATCATTCCGTTTAAACATGTAAATTCCTCCTCATTTGAGTTCTTATTTTAAAAGAAGATAGCATATATAAAAGTGGCTCATGCTGTCTTACCAGTAAAAACAGGACACCTCCTGGGGTGACAGATTGATCTAACCTATGTCTAATACGCTCTATGAAGTATATGCACAGTGTAATATATGTTAACGTTTGCATCAACAGTTTTTTACTGTTTTTTTAATGTTGTGAAAAAAAGTTCACACTTTTGTTTCAACTAAAAATGCACTTTTGTCAGACTGGGAAAATTTGATTATACTTAAACATTATACATATAATAGGAATGAAGACTGTGGGAAAGGGTGGTTTTAGCGCATGGAGAGTGGAAATCATTTGACAGATTCAACTGTCGAACAATTGCAGGAAAAGCAGCCAAGAGTGAAAAAGGAGATGATCGATTGGCTTAAGGCCATTATTGTAGCCATTGTGCTCGTGTTCATTATACGTTGGCTATTATTTGCGCCATTTATTGTTGAGGGAGCGTCCATGGAACCGAATTTCAAGACAGATGAACGAGTAGTCGTGAACAAGGTGATTTACGATTTTCGTGATCCCAAGCCGAGTGAGGTTGTTGTATTCCATGTGAGAAAGGAACAAAGAGACTTTATTAAGCGTGTTATTGGGGTGGCTGGCGATACGATTCGGTATCAAGGCGACAATCTTTATGTGAACGGTAAGAAAGTAGAGGAGTCATACATTCAGGGAGCTATTCAGGATGCGCACGCCAAGGGAGAACTATATAACAATGTGGACTTTCCAAATGGAACCATAACCGATTCCAAGGTACCTGAGGGGTATATTTTTGTGATGGGCGACCACCGCAATAATAGTAGGGATAGTCGTGCTATTGGCTTTGTTTCTATTAAAGATATTGTTGGCCGTGCGGATGTGATTTTTTGGCCGGTGGATAGCGCGCAATGGGTTAAGCATAAATAAGGCCAGAGTACAGGCATGGACATCACGAAGACAAGAGGACTTGCGTAAAGTTTACGCAAGTCCTCTTTGGGTCATCTGTAAGGGTGTAGTTGAATCAGCCTTTGACGGCTCCGGCAACAACGCCTTTGACAATGTATTTTTGCAGAAAAATAAATACGATAATCGAAGGCAGCACAGCCATTACCATCGCGGTCATGGCGTATTGCCAGTCGGATGTGTACTGTCCGACGAAGGTATAGGCGGCCAGCGTCAGTGTCTTAGTGCTGGGCGAGCCGTTAACCATGAGTAACGGAAGCAGAAAATCGTTCCAAATCCACATCACGTCGATAATGACAATGGTGGCGGTGACTGATTTCAGCAAGGGGAAAATTACGGAAAAGAAAAGCCGGAAGCCCGAGGCCCCATCGATTTTGGCGCTTTCGTCAATCTCGACCGGAATGCCCTTCACAAAGCCGTGATAGATAAACACGGCCAGCGGAGCGCCGAAGCCCCAATACAGCAAGCCAAGTCCCCAAGTGCTGTCTGCCAGATTTAAGTCTTTCGCTAGTCGCAAGACAGTGAGCATGATGGACTGAAACGGGATCAGCATCGGCATAATGCACAGCATGTAAATCACGGAGCTCCATTTGCTCTTGGTTCTTGCCAGCTTGTAGGCCGCGATGGAAGATATCAGTACGATACCTGCCAGTCCGACGACGGTAATAATGGTGTTATTCAGAAATAGGCGTGGATAGTCAATGAATTTCCATACATATACGTAATTATCCAGCGAAAGCTGCTTAGGCAGGGCAATGACGTCGGTCATGACCTCGGCGAAGCTTTTGAACGAATTGTTAATGGCGAGAAACAGCGGGTACAAAAATAACAGTGATAATACAATCATGCCCGCTTCTAGCAAAATACGTCCCGTACGGCTGCGTTGCATCAGGCTTCAACCTCCCTGCGTTTGAAAATAGACAATTGAATAATCGTAATGATCAGGACTGCAACGAATAAAATCAATGCTTTGGCTGTTCCGTAGCCATACAGATTGTTCTGGAACGTGTCCCGGTAAATATCATACGCAATGCTGTATGTCGTACCTCCCGGCCCACCGCCGGTCAGAGATAAAATGACGTCAAACACTTTGATTGAGTTGGTCAGTGCCATGAAGACTGAGATCGTAATGGAAGGTGCAAGCATCGGTAGAATAATACTGAAAAATCTCCGAATCGGCCCCGCGCCATCGACAATGGCAGCTTCTTTTAGATCCTCTGGCACAGATTGCAAGCCTGCAATATAAATGACCATGTAAAAGCCAATGGATTGCCAGATCGATACCGCCAAAATGGAAACAAACGCGAGCCCTTCCTCACCCAGCCAACTGAGCTGGAAGATGCCCCAGCCTGTACTGTGACCCAATGACTCAAAGCCTTGCATGAAGATAAATTTCCATATGAATCCAACAATTACAAGACTGAGGATATAAGGGATAAAGAAGGCCGCTCGCAACCAAGCTGAGCTTTTCAACTTCATATCGAGAACGAGCGCCAGCAAAATGGCCAGCACATTCACCAATACAATGTACAGGATGGCATACTTGACGGTAAACCAGGCTGCATGTGCAAAATTGGCGTCTCCAAGCAAGATTTGCTTGAAGTTATCCAGACCTACAAATTTCGGATGTTTGGATATGCCGTTCCACTTGGTCAGGGAATAGCGTATCGTCATCAAAAACGGAATATAAAATGCAATCGTAATGCACAAGATTACGGGCAGTGTGAATAAACCGAATTCCAGTTTACTGCCCTTGTCGCCCCGGGTTCCCCTTTTTTTCAGCATAACGCACCTCTTTTTCTCAACATTTTCCGCTCTTACGTTCCAAGCTGTTTAAGATATAATGAAAGTATAGGATAGCTCTAGGGCCGGACCAATGGATTTAAGAAAACAGTTGAGGGTAAAAATGTGTACGCTTTCAAAAGGGGCGATTATCATGATGTCAGAGCGTGTAAGAACGTTTCTTCGCTCTATGTGGAGGAGAATCACGCAAAAATTAGTGAACAAGCTCATTCTACTTTTTACCTCGGTGATTATTCTGGTGGTGGGCTCACTCACAATTATTTCCTATCAGATGATTGAAAAGGAGTCGGTTAACCATAGCATCGCCAGCACGACCAATAATCTGCTGCTGGTCAATCAGAATTTGGAGGATTACTTGGAGGGAATGCAGCAGTTGGCTCTTCCGCAGCTACGTTACAACGATATTATGAACGCGATTGCCAATGAGAACTGGGACTATGCTTCGAGAATGGTCATTGAGAATTACTTGCGCAGCATGTTTTATTCGCGTACCGATCTGGAAGCGATCTATCTGTACGTGGCGGACCGACATCAATACTATGTGGTGACCAGGGAGACGTATAACATTACGGTGCGCAAAGGAGTAAATACAGATATTCCCAAGCTTCCTTGGTATAAAGAGGCGATGGCCAGTACCACGAATGAATCATTTCAATCCTTTGTGGGGTCCCGCTCTGATATGGGCTATGTAGCGCCACAAGCCAGCTTTATGGCATACCATCGAGTGCTGAGGTCGATTGCATCCCGTCACCCGCAGGCGGTGCTGTCCTTTTATTACAATACGAGCACCGTGGATGAAATCATGCAGAACATTCCACTGGGCAAAGGGGACCAATTGATGCTAATGAGCCCTAAAGGGGTTCCCTTTTATGTGAACAGCTTTCCGCTATATGAGCGGATGCGTGATTCCGGAGTGTTGGCACAGATTGGCAAGGGAGGAAGCGGGCGAGTAACGTGGTCTGATCGCAGTGGCAATCAGGAGTATTTGGTCGTCTATGATGCTGGCGAAAAGGATGGGTGGCAGCTCATTAAGCCCATCCCATACCGCCAGATTTATGAAGCAGCTACGACAACACGAAACTGGAGCTATGCCATTGGGGCTTTATTTTTAGGTGTGTCTATTATATTAGTGACACTGACCTCGAACGCCATTACCCGACCTTTACATAAGCTGTCCACCCAGATGAAGCAGTTTAGCACCGGAGATTTTGGAGCAACAGCTCCTGTGAAGGGACATGACGAGATTGCATATTTGTCACTGCATTTTAACGAAATGGTTCAAAGAACCGAAGAACTTATTAATGAGCGCTATCGCATGAAGCTGGTCGAAAAGAACGCCATACTCAAGGCGTTGGAGGCTGAAATTAATCCTCATTTTCTGTACAATGCCCTGCAAGCCATATCCACACAGGCATTAAAGCGGGAGATGTTCGATATGGCGGATATGGTGGATGCGTTGGCCCAAACGTTACGGTATTCCATCAACGGCAAGGATATCGTAGCTGCCCGCGAGGAGCTCAAGCATATTGAACGATATATAGGTCTGCAAAAAGCAAGATTCGGGGCGAGACTGCGGGTCGAAGTGGTATGGGAGGAAATGCTGATGGAGCTGCCGATTCCAAGGTTATCTGTGCAGACGTTGGTGGAAAACGCTATCAAGCATGCGTTGGAAAAAGTATCAAGCGATATTCTGATCGTCATTTCAGCCGATTCGAGTTCTACAGATGCAAATGCCACAATTGCAGTCAGGGACAACGGGCCTGGATTTTCAGAGGACAAGCTGAGACTGGTGCTGGATTCATTCCATGAAAAATGGGAAGAACGGGAGAGTGAGCATATTGGTTTGAAAAATCTGAACACACGGTTGAAGCTTTTGTATGGAGATCAGGCAGGATTATTCATCCTTACGGATGAAACGGGAACGGAAATGAGAATGCAAATTCCCCGGGGAGGAAGTAGTCATGTATAACGTATTGATTATTGACGATGAAGAGCCGTTGCGCGAAGCCATTCGTATTATCGGGGACTGGGACCGTCTGGGGATCGAACATATTTATGAAGCGACGAATGGAAGATTGGGACTGGAGCTGCTGGGTCAGCACCCTATAGATGTGGTGATGGTCGATATGAAAATGCCTGAGCTGAACGGTATCGAATTTCTCCGTGCCATCGAGAAGGCATATCCCCATCTGCTGACGATTGTCATTAGCGGCTACAACGACTTTGAATTTACACGGCAGGCGATTCAATCCCGGGTGGTGGATTATCTGCTCAAGCCTATCAATCGTCAGGATCTGAACCAGGCACTGCGCAAAGCAGTGGACATTCTGGAAAGCCGAGAGCAAAGCAAAAACAAGTCCATTAGCCAGAACATTACGCTGAATATGTCACTGCCGAAGCTGAAAGAGAAGCTGTATTTGTCCATTTTGGACGGTAGCTTTAAAAAGCAGGCCAATACGGCGTTGCTCCCATTAATCGGAGCGGATCAGCCGGGGAATCGCTTTGGGGTGATCGTGCTGCGGCTGCTCAACAGGGATGTGATCCGCAGGACACGTTTTCATGGCGATGTCGATCTGATGGATTTTGCTGTAACGAATGTATTAGCGCAGACATCAGATGAACGGTTGAGTTGTTTTAGCTTCCCCCATCCGCGACGGGAGCGCGAGGTCATTTCGATCTGTACCCTGGCCCCAGGGCATGAAGAACATATGTCCCTCCTACTGGCACAAGTGGCACAGAAGGCGGTTGTGAACCTGCATGGGCTGTTCTGTATGGTAGTAGCGGCCGGAGTGGGCAAGCTCTGTACAGACGTAGTGGAGCTGGCTTCTGCCTATAGGGATGCCAAAACGCTCATTCACAGCACGGATGTATTGAAGCTGGAAGGGGAATCTATTCTCCATACGGTGCCCCGGCAAATGGCTGCGTCAGAGGAAATGTCATGGACGGAGCAACTGTTGTCGATCCAAAAGGATGCTCAGACAGGTCAGGCAAACCGGGCAAAGGTACTGCTGGGTGATCTGCTGAAACAATTGGCAACAGGTCCTGTTTTCCGTTTACAAGATGCTGATCGATTGATGCGGGAGTTCCATTTTCTACTGAAAGAGGCAGCGATTGAGTTGGGTGCGTCTACATCAGCGTTGAATCAAGATGGAGCTTTGGAAGAACCGGAGCACATGGGGGAAAGCGATTTGTCTGCTGATTTTACGAGCTTTGTTCACTACGGTCAGAGATTGAATCGGATGCTGGAGCTTTACATTGCTGGGGTCCAACATGCTCAAGCGGGGAACCAGCCCTTTGACATAACAGACATCAAAAGGCACATCGACCGTTATTATTTTGAGGATATTAAAATTTCGTTCTTTGCTGAAACCTTTTTTTTGAGTCGGGAATACTTGATGAAGCTGTTTAAGCAGCAGTTTGGTTACGGTATTCACGAATATGTACAGAAGGTTAGGATGGACAAGGCGAAGGAGCTGCTGGGCGATTCCAGCCTGAAAATACAGGAAATTTCGGATATGCTCGGCTACAAGGATAAAAATTATTTCAGTAAGGCTTTTCGTAATTATTATCAGGTGTCACCGTCTGAGTATCGTGTGAGCTTGCAATAAACCACTTTTTTACCCTTAATGCTTCACTAATCTGCCTTTTTAAATTGGAGTATATTTTTTAGAATGATCGCATGGACGTTGATCACAAACAAATGGGGGAGTATCCATGTTAAAGAAGATGATGGCGTTATCCGGCAGTTTGCTTTTGACGGTCGGTTTGTTGAGCGGATGTGGAAGCAGCGGCGGCACGGATGCGTCGAAAGAAAGTGCTGGCGGCAAAAAAGATTTGAAAACGGTTACAATAAATATGTTCACAGCCTCACCGGAGTATACCGATGCCTTTAACGCGTATATCGAGGAGTATAAGAAGGTCAAACCTAACGTGAAGATCAATTTGGAGATCATGCAGGCAGACTACAACACGATTCTGAAGTCGAAAATAGCTTCAGGTAGTACACCGGATGTATTCCAAACGACGGCAGGAGGCGACATCGACACGTATGCGGATTATAGCGCCGATCTGACCAATGAGCCGCTAGCAGCAGCCATGACGGATGCTGTTCGAGCGAATATGAGTTCCAGTGACGGCAAAGTGCTCGGACTCCCGGTGAAGGGGAACCTGTTTTCGTTGATTTACAACAAAGATTTGCTTACCAAAGCTGGGATAACCTCCCCGCCAAAGACGATTGCAGAAATGCAGGACGCGGTCACCAAGCTGGAGGCGAAGGGCATTACTCCATTTGCCAACGCATATAAAGAGTGGTGGGTATGGAAGCACATCTTCATGCACTATGTAGATGCTGCTGCACAGGATGCAGGCGTGGAGTCGAAGCAGCTCGTTAGTGATTTTATCGCAGGTAAAGCAAAAATCAAGGACTACCCAGTGCTGTACAACAACTTCTTTAGCTTCATTGATTTGACGGTGAAACATGGCACAGATAAGCCGCTGGAACGGGACAGCAATGCGGGAGTAAGTGATTTTGCATCTGGAAAAGCTGCATTTATGACGGGTAAAGGTGCGTGGGATGAGGAAGCGATCAAGAAAATTAACCCTGATCTCAAGATTGGCATCATGGGATATCCGGTGAGTGACAAAGCGGATCAATCGGTCATCATTACCGGTGCAGATCAGGCGCTGCGTATCAATAAGGATTCCGAAGTATCGAAGGAAACAATTGAATTCTTCAACTGGCTGTACACTTCGGAATACGGTAAGAACTGGTTCTCCCAGGTAGCGAAGGTGATTCCTCCAATTAAGGATGCACCGCTTCCTGATCTGGAAATGCCTAAGGAAATGGAAAGCATTTTGAAAACGTCGAAGTCCGGTGATCTGTCTGTTAACTACTCCTTGGATACATTCCATCAAAAATTTGGCGAGCTGATGCAGGCTTATATCAGTGGTAACATGAACAAGGATCAGGCGGTTGCAGAGATTGAGAAGGCATGGGTGCAATTAGGTTCAGCACAATAAAACTGGTTTCGCAGAGGCGTCCGTAAGGGCGTCTTTTTGTGTTAGAGTTAGGAGGTCGAGAGAGTGTGAACAAAAAAATATTTAATAATATTTAAATATTTACTTGCAAAAAGTTATTAGGTTGTGGATAATAGATTGTGTGCAATACATCTACAACCTTACGATATACATAATGACTGCACGGTGCAAATACGAGGGAGGCCCCGGTTGGGGAATCTCTTTATTTCGTTTGGACTGTGCCGATTGTGCTTATAATAGACCGTGTAATTTGGAACGCATTTTTAGTTATGTGGTAGAGATGAAAAAGGAGATGAGCGTTTTGAAGACTTCGTTGTTTACACCGTATACAATCAAAAATTTGGAGTTAAAGAATCGTGTGGTCATGGCACCGATGTGCCAATACTCGGTCACAGCCAAGGATGGGATTCCGAATGATTGGCATCATGTTCACTACCTAAGCCGAGCAATTGGAGGCACGGGGCTGATTATTATAGAAATGACGGACGTGGAACCGGATGGACGAATTACCGATTATGATCTGGGCCTTTGGTCAGATGAACATATTCCGGCTTATAAGAAGCTGGTTGACGGTATTCATGCGCACGGGTCCAAGGTAGGCATTCAGATTGCTCACGCGGGCCGTAAAGCTGAGGATGCAGCAGAGCCGGTCGCTCCCTCGGCCATCGCATACCCGGATGCGAGTTATAAGCAGCCGCGCGCACTGACCACAGAGGAAGTCCGTGGCATGGTACAAAAATTCGCAGACGCCGCCCGGCGTGCGGTTCAAGCGGGCGTGGATACGATTGAGCTTCACGGTGCACATGGTTACTTGATTCACCAATTCCATTCGCCGGTTACAAACAAGCGTGATGACGTGTATGGTCAGGAGCTATCCCTTTTCGGCGTTGAAGTCATTCAGGCTGTGCGCAAGGAAATGCCTGCGGGTATGCCGTTAATCTTCCGCATCAGCGCGGTGGAATATGTAGATGGTGGATACGATGTGGATCATGCTATTGAGCTGAGCCGAGCATATCAGGCTGCAGGCGTAGACGTGATCCATGTCAGCTCGGGCGGAGAAGGACCGGCAGGCGCCAGAAAGCCAGGCAACTATCCGGGCTATCAAGTGCCGTTTGCTCGCCAAATCCGCGAGGCGCTGAACATCCCAGTCATCGCCGTTGGCGCACTGGATGAACCGGCCTTGGCGCAGTCTGTTATCGGCAATGAGGATGCCGATCTGGTCGCTGTGGGACGCGGATTGCTGCGTGATCCATATTGGGCTACTCATGCAGCGGTGGCACTGCGCGGCGAGAAGCCTTCCATACCTGAACAATATCAACGTGGCTACTGAGGCCTAAGTAATCCCACGTTGTTTATATATAAACAAGGCACCTGCAACGAAGTGTACGCTTCGTCAGGTGCCTGTTTTGTTTTTATCGGGATAATGATTGGCAAATGAATAAATGTGATGGTTTTTACATTTTGTGGATGATTCAATCTGTATAATAATTATATTTGGTGTGTATAGGAGGATGAAAGAAATGCAGTATGTTATTGAAACGAAGGGCCTCCGCAAACAGTTCGGGATGTCGGTAGCTGTAGACGATATTTCCTTACACGTGGAGCGTGGCAGTATCTACGGTTTCCTCGGTGAGAATGGGGCTGGCAAAACAACGACCATCCGCATGCTGATGAGGCTGATTGAGCCTACAAGTGGGGAGGTTTTTTTATTTGGCGAGCGGTTGGAGACGAATTATCCATCTATCTTTTCCAAAATTGGAACGATTATTGAAACACCAGGTTTATACGAAAACCTGAGTGCGCGTGATAATCTGAGAATATGCTGTAAGTACATGGGAATGAAGGATGATGGAAGAATAGAACGTACCTTAACCACGGTAGGTTTAGAGCATACCGGTAAAAAGAAGTTCAAAGATTTTTCCCTAGGGATGAAGCAAAGATTGGGGATTGCGAGGGCGCTTGTTCATGACCCTGAGTTGCTCATATTGGATGAGCCAACAAACGGACTGGACCCATCTGGAATTAAGGAAATTCGTCAGCTATTGAAGCGGTTGTGCGAGGAAGACGGGAAAACAATTCTTATTTCCAGCCACATCTTGAGCGAAATTCAGCAGTTAGCTACACACATCGGGATTATACATAATGGAAAACTGTTAGCGGAAGATCGTTTGAGCCGGTTAGAGGAAGGCTTTGAGCAATATACAGATGTAAAGGTAGACGATGCAGAAGCAGTGCAAGCATTTCTGCAAGAGCACATGAAGCAGCTTCAATCTAATGTGATATCCCCACAACAACTAAGAATTCATAGTCCGATTGAAAATACATCTGCGTTAAATAAACAGTTAATAGATCATCAGTTTTCAGTTTATGAGATACACACCACAAAGCAGACGCTAGAGGAGTACTTTTTGACTCTCATTTCAGGAGAGGGTGGGCGACGTGATTAGAGCAGAGCTCATTAAGCTTAAAGGCTCTAAAGCCTTCTTGTTGAGTTTTATAATATTGCTGGCTGTTGTGTTGCTGATGTTTGGATTGAGCGCTATTTTTTACAGATATTCAATTGATAATCTGGGTTGGGACTACTATTTTACAAATATTGTTTCCTTGGTCAATATTGCAGCGGGATTTATCAGCTATTACATTTTAACGGGTCATATTTTTGCAAGAGAGTATCAGGAAAACACGCATCTATTTATGTTTACCACGCCTGTCACCAGGGTTAAATTTTATTTTAGTAAATTGATCCTTATTTATGGATTTATAATGGTGTCCTTATTTCTCGTTCTGTTTTTGTCTGCCTTATTAGGCATGTCCATTACAAATCGACCTTTAACGATGGCTATCTGGGTATATCAGATCCAAGTATTTGCCAAAATGTGTGCAATGCATGCGATGTTGATCCCGATTGCCTCTTTTTTTGCTATACGCTGGAAGAGTATCATGGTGGTTGTGCTCGTAGTTTGTACTGCTATATTTTTGAATTTTATATACAAAAGTGAATGGTATCCTTGGATTGTGCCCTATCTCTTATCTCCTAATGAAAGAAATGCGACTATACCTACCAATGTTTCAATAGCATGGTTCAGCTTATCCGTGACCTTTCTTCTTGGATTGTTTTTATCCATATGGACATATCAAAGAAAAGACTAAATGGAGAGTTTTTGAGAGGAGGGTTACTATGCTTGACCTGGTTAAAGCAGAGTGCTTGAAGCTGAAAGGAACTAAAATTCTATTTCTAAGTGTGTTTATTTTAATAGCAACCGTATTTTTGACTTTTAGTACTTACGCCATAAATCCTAAACTTTCCTTGGATCGTGACGGGTGGAATGAATACTTTATGGATTTTGTATCCTCCGTTAATTTAATAACTGGGTATATGAGTTACTACATTTTGACCTGCTATATCTATGCGAGAGAGTATCAAGAGAACACCCATATTGCCCTGTTGACAAACCCGGTTCAACGAACTCGGATTTACTTCAGTAAGTTGCTCGTTATTTATATGTATATCGCTGTTAGCCTACTGATGGCATTTGTGCTATCTACAGTATTGGGTACGTTTATTACGACCAGACCGCTAACCTTTGAAATTGTTATGTATCAGCTTGGGGTATTTGCTAAGATGATTCTTATGCACGCTATGCTTATCCCGATCATCACGTTCTTTGCTATTCGCTGGAAAAAATTTGTACCCTCCATTATTGGGATGTGTACGGTTATGTGCTTAAATTTTGTTTTGATTAATACACCGGGGAATACCTTTTATCCATGGACAGTGCCGTTATTGTTTTCTCCCCATGTACAAATGGGCAGAACATTCACGTATGTCCCTGGAGGGGTCATCAGTATTTTCTTTATATTTGTGCTGGGACTTTTTTTAGCGTTGCGAGGTTATGTTCGTATAGAAAAATAAGTAGAGTATAACAAAAAGAAATAGACCGCCCTGGAGAGGGGAACACGGTCTATTTCTAATAGCTAGCCTTTTTCAGCCGACCGCTCTTCAAAGCGGCTGTTGCCAAGAGTAGGGATGTTACCAGCATCCTTGCTCTTTTTTAGTATATCCTTCTATCATTTATTTTAGCACATCTGAATAACCAGTGTAACTGAATAACGCTGTTTACTTGGTGAAAATTTTAACTTCCTTTGGAGCGAGAGTCACGGTGATTGAACCATTGTTAATCTGAACGGAGTCGTTGCTTAGCTGGTTGGTCAGGCGGGTTCCGTTGGACAGATTATCGAAGTTGCCAATCGTGCGGGTTTGACTATTCCAAGAGTTGTTGATAAATACGATGGCCTCGTCACCGTTTTTAGAGCGCTGAAAACTGTAAAAGGAGTCGTCCACCCATTTTTCCTTTTGGCTGCCGTTTTGCAGAGCAGGGTGGTTGTTGCGCACATTGTTCAGCTTAGCGATGTACTGATACAGGTCATGGTTGGAGTTGAAAGCCATATTCTCCCGATTGCCGGGATCATCTCCGCCATTAAAGCCTTGCTCAGTACCTTGGTAGATGATTGGAATTCCGCGTGATGTCAGAGTAAAGCCCAAAGCAGTTTTGAGCTGTGGCCATTTGTCATAGTTAGCACCCGGCTTGCCGGAGGCGTCATTCAGGAAACGTTTTACATCATGATTGTCAATAAATACACCGTTGGTCTGGGCATCGCGATAGTAACGATCATCGGAGTAGCGTTCCTTGATTTTTCTCATGGATTGATCGTGTCCGAAGACATCCTTGATTGTATAATACATCGGAAAATCCAATGCGGCATCGAGATACCGGGTGTAATCCCCCACATAAGCAGGGTCGCCATGGAAAATTTCACCCATGGTGAAGGTATTGGCGGCTTGGTCAAAATCCTTTAGAAAACCCTTCGGTACATGCTTGGCGGTATCCAACCGCAGTCCGTCGATGCCTGTCTCATTCAGCAGCCATTTGATCCAGTTTTTAAGCTCATTTGCGGTAGCGGGGTTTTCATGATTTAGGTCATCCAGTCCAGCCACATCACCGTTTTCAATTTTCCATTGGTTGTTAGAGTTGTAGTCCCCACCTGTAATTTCACCATTGTGATGATACCAATCTGTTTTATCAAAAGGAGCCTTGGCGATGCCGTTCCCCGGTTGGAAATCACCTGTGTGATTCACGACGACGTCCAGCATCACAGCGATATTTTTGTCATGTGCCTTACCAACCAGCTCTTTGAACTTGTCCATTGTACCGAGATGCCCGTCTACCGCATAAAAATCATACGTATGATAGCCGTGGTAAGCGTATTCACTCTTTTGCATCGTTACCGGAGTAATCCAGATCGCGGTAAACCCCATATTTTTAATGTAGTCGAGTTTGTTAATAATACCTTGAAAATCGCCACCATGCCACTTGCGTTGATCGCTGTTGTTGGAATTGAAGCCACCGTAGTTATCGTTGGACGGATCTCCGTTGCTAAATCGGTCTGTCATGATAAAATAAATGCTTTGTTCGCTCCAGTCTACGTTGAGGGGAGTTGGCTTGGAAAGGGTACCCGGATCTATAGGAGTGAAGGCGCCTAAAGGCGCCTCCGTTTGAGCAGTTACTTCAACTCCGTTAGAGTTGGGTGCATAGGTAGAAGTACTTACGTTTAAGGATACACCCGAAAGTTTTTCTGTTGGGATAGGTCCTGCCACTTCGTTGAGGTCGGTTGCGTAGGTAGAAGCCCCTACGCTGAGGACGCCCCCCGAAGGTGCCCCCGTTCGGATAGATCCTGCAGCCCCGTTCAAGCCGGGTGTGTAGGTAGAAGTTCCAGTGCTGAAAAGGTAGTTCTTCGAGTTATTGCTGTCCCAACTGTTATTGCCGTCATTAAAAGCAGCTTCCAATTGGGAGGCAGAACCGATATCAACGGTAATTTTGGCATAGCCGCTAATCTCGGCATCCTGCATTTTCACACCGGGTACGGCAGTCCAGTTTCCGTTAGCTGGGCGGTAGTGAATATAAGGCGAGTTAAAGCCTTTTTTGTAGTATACCGTTACCGTGTTAGTTGTACCGCCGCCATCCCCGGGAATCGTACCCGCTGGAGCGCCAGATGTGATCGTTCCCGCATTGCCGCTGTTACCGGGCGTGTACGTAGAAGTGCCCGTGCTGAAGGAGTAGTTTTTGGTGTTGTTGCTGTCCCAGTTGTTATTGCCGTCATTAAAAGCGGCTTCCAATTGGGAGGCAGAACCGATATCGACGGTAATTTTAGCATAGCCGCTAATTTCGGCATCCTGCATTTTCACACCTGGCGCTGCAGTCCAGCTTCCGCCAGCCGGACGGTAGTGAATGTAAGGTGAGTTAAAGCCTTTTTTGTAGTATATCGTTACTTTGTTGCCTGTACCGCCATTATTGTCAGGCTTGGCTTTGCTGATGATATATTGTTTGAATCCACTCAACTCACCGGTTGGTGAGCCATCATTGTTGACGAGATTGTTGATGCGCAATAACGTAAACCCGTGATAACCGAACTTCGTGATTTTCTCCTCGATTTTTTGGAAGCCGCTGCCGCCTGTCGGAAGTGCATTTTCACCATTCAGGCGAACACCCTTGGCATTCGCGATGGAGGAGACGGTAT
Organism: Paenibacillus sp. FSL M8-0228; assembly: GCF_038007385.1. Taxonomy (NCBI): domain Bacteria; kingdom Bacillati; phylum Bacillota; class Bacilli; order Caryophanales; family Paenibacillaceae; genus Paenibacillus; species Paenibacillus sp. FSL M8-0228. The sequence goes on along the minus strand of NZ_JBBOXA010000001.1, from coordinate 5,623,578 downwards.
CAACCAGGGTGGACGGCAACGAATAATTCGGTGCTGAGCCACTGTCAGTCATCTCCAGGCAAGTGAATGTCAGGTCTAGATCGGCATCCTTGAATTTCTGAATGAGACGGTTGTAATCATAATATCCACCCGCTTGTTCTGTGCTGTGCGGCATAGCAGGATTGTTCATTTGCCAGTGCAGACCAGAAACTTTGGCCCCGATCCGGACACCAAACACAGAATCGAAGTTTTTGTGAGCCGCTGCTCCGATGACACCTAGATGCTTCTCAAGTACACTTTGGTACCACGACAGAAAATCCTTTCCATATGTGGAATTATATCCGCCGTTCGTGTAAAATCCGTCCCCATCGGTCGGTGGATTGATTTGGCTAAGGCTGGTAAGTTTGGTGCCCCAAGCAGCATTAATCTTGTCCAATGATCCGTACTTGTCATTCATAGCTGTGCGGAATGCATTTTTGGCTGTTTCAGTATAAGCTTGGAACTTGCCTCGTCCCGGGTAGCTCCACCCTGCTGCTGGATAGTAGGACGGATAGCGCAATTCCCCAGAAGGACCGCCGCTCAAATAAATTTTGGGAATGATACTTTTATATCCGGCAAAGTTTTCAGCGAATGAGGCATACAGCTCGTCATATTGTTTACCGGTTCCGCTCCACAATGGGGAGAGGGCTTCACTATTGGCATAGCCGCTTTCGTCCTTGAACTGCATTTCATCTGCACTGCCCTTGCTCGGCAGCCAGCTTGGCAGTGGGATGTTGCAGTCATCTCCCACATTTCCTCCACACTTATGCGTTGAGATGATAGGAACCCACTTCAGTCCCGCTTCCTTCACGGCATTTGCATAGGTCTTGTAGTAGCTCCAATCGAACTGGTTATCTCCTGCGCTCTCCACATAGCCCCACCAGACGTCGGTAGTGATGGCATACACGCCATTGTTTTTCAACGTTTGTAGCTGCTTTTTGAAGGCACCCCAGTCATTGATTTTCGCCAGCGGTCCCATAACGGAAGCTTGAAAATCATCTGCAACCGCTGCGCTCGCCGTATTAGAGGGTGAGCCAATGAAGGCGGTCAGAGACAGCACAAGGCTTAGTAGAAGCATACACCCTTTTTTCCATAGACTTCGATACAAGGTCAAACCGATCATCCTCCCCAAAGCATAGTCTAATTCGACAACATTTTGTAAACGTCTACAAAAATAGTATAAAGCAAGCGGTTGCATAAAAAGAAGAATTTATTGCGCACTCAAGGTGGACAAATATGACATTTTACGTAAGCAACCGTGTGCCTAAAAGTCTACAGGCAAAAAAATAAGGCATAGGTCTGAGGAAGACGCATGCCTTTTAGTGATGTGCGGATAGCCAAGCCAGTATAGGAGAAAATGAACCTAAGCGTATAAAGTCTTGTTCCAGTCTGTATGGAAAGTATTGCCGAGACAGCCTGCTTAATAAATAGGGCGATCCTTCTGGTCGGCAATGCCGCTTTTACGGTAGAAATACGTATTGATCCGATCCCGCCATTCTTTGGCATGCTCTGCCTGATGCTCCAGCCGCTCCAGCACCTGTTCATACATGGTATCATTCAGTTGCTCATACAAACTGATCTAGATGTCTTTGAGACGAGTGAAGTTTCCACGTTTTACACAAACCTATCCGAAGGAGTGTGTTCACTAACGAGTAATATATATTATGTGAAATTGAATATAATTGACAGACATTTCTCTCAGAAATAGCTTACTTGGAAGGTGTCTGCATGATTTTCCATTAGGATGCTGATATCACATAAGTGAATTTTTTTTTGAATCAAATTCATTTTTAGAGTTTCTTAACAGGCTAATCTTTTTAATCGTAGTATTAAGCTGATTCATTGAGTTGTCTAACTTATCTAATTTTTCTCCTAGAGTCTTCAAAATGTACCAAAGAAGAATAAAACATAGCGAAACGGGAAATCCAACATTTGTAATTAATGAAATCATTGCCTCTACACTCATAGATATCTTCCCTTCAGAAGAGATTTTGAAATTATAGAAGCGTCTCCCTAAGCTTGTTTGGATTGAATCCGCAGATAACTGTTTCTTTGCCAGATCTCTTTATGATTGTGTAGGGTACGCCTTTAATTTCGCGAAGTAACTTGAGATCATTTATATTGGTAATATCAATGTCAGTGAAATTGATCTTGTTGTCCTCCATCCACTCCTTAATTTTTTGGCAAAATTTACAATTTGACTTTGTGTAGATAAGTACCTCATTTAACATTACCTTTCTCTCCCATCGAATTAAATTAGCAAGGGGGTACCCGGATTTGAACCGGGGATGAAGGTTTTGCAGACCTTTGCCTTAGCCTCTTGGCTATACCCCCAAACTTAATTGGTGTTTGAGAAGTAAAGTGATAGTAGTTTTAAAAAGTACAACCCAAAAATAGTTTCTATTTTTTAGGTTGTTCTATCAATCCGCTGCCCCACTTTATTAAACATAAAATATTTTGGAGGCGATCCTGTTGGAAGAATTGCACGCTTGGAGATCAAGACATCATAATTTTAAAATTGAACTATTAAAGCTAAGTAAAAAAATAGAGGAAACTGAAAATCCTAGTGATATTTTGTTTTACCAGGAGATATGTGAGAAATATGCTTATCATCTTAAAAAAATTGAATCCGCGTGCTACGATAAAGTAGGTGTCACAATTTGTGGTTGTAACTTTAATCCTGAACATTGTACGGATTAGTGCTCCTTTCCTTTGATAAACCGTGAATTACAGTTGAACTCTTAAAATTTAGATTAAACGGATGGGGCATAATAGTGTTATGGAAGCGAGACGGCTGCTTTTAAAAATATTACCACCGAGCCTCCTGCCCTAATTATAGGGTTTAATTAAGCGGTATTAGGAAGGAGGAAAAGGGGCATGATCTAACTGAGTAGTAGTACTTGTAAGTTCAACTTAAATCATATAGCGAAAAGCCGCTTCCTCTTAGGAAGCGGCTTTTTTCATTTCTCAAAGAGCTAACGCTCATAAACATTTTATTCAAAACCTGAACCAAATGTTTTGTTTTTTAGTTAAGTGATAAATATTCAAAGCTTTTAAATTTCTATTTTTCTGTGTTCTTATCATGAATTTTTATATATACCCATTCAATCCTAAATTGCGATATTACCAGTTATGTAGAGAAAACTAAACTTTTTACGTCGTTTTATTAATTGGGGGTGTGCGAAAAAGGTTTTTTTCAGAACCATTTCCAGTCTGTCTTCTTCACCATAACATTAATTTCGAAAATCAGTCGTTGGTGTTTTGTAACGATTTTTTTGTTTTATTAAGGCGTATTTTCAACTCAAGTCAATCAAGTCATGTTTAGAGACATGGTCGATCCTCAAAATCGGTTGTTTCGGTCTGAGATACACTGCCCACTCTATACTGGCTCATGCTGATAAATATAAACAATCATCGTAACAATAGGCATCACAACAAAGTATACGAAAAAATTCTCCTACTTTCCATTGAGCTTCCCCATAGTGAAATAGTTTATACAGAGCCGTAATACTCCGGTAATCACTTCGCGATGTAAATGTTTTGTTTTCGTAGCAATAACTCTTTAATTCAGGCAAGATTATTTTTTAGTGATTAGTTATAAGAGGTTTTAAATAAGAAAATCCAATATTATACAATGTCCAAGTTAATTAATATAGCACGATTAGAATTCAAATTCTCACAAATAATCTCGATACTAAAGCCTTTCACAAGGTTTTTTAACAATTTTTTTAAAAAAATATCTTTTTAGACATTTATGGTTGTGGTTTCGCCAAGTTGTATCACTTTGATTAAACATACTGTTTATTTAGGAGGGAAATTATGAACTCTTACATACTAAATTTTACTGAAATTGTTAGCATTCTTTCAAGAAAAAAAATTATAAATGAGTTTTTGAATGACCCAGAGCACTATGCTTTATTCAAAGAAAGTATTATGTTTCCATCTGATGCTAATAATAAGGAACTAGATGAAAAATTCAAACAATTCTTTTTAGAACTTCGTTTTACAACCTATATATCATCTTTGATACATTATGCTTCGATAGATTTTGACAAGAAGCAAAGAAGAATCCGAAAAAGAAACGTGTTAATACCGGAAGAGGATTCACACAATCTTTTTAAGGATGTATGTACACAATATGAATTCTTGAAGGATAAGCGAACAGTTAAAATAGAAGACGTGGTAACGAGTTCAAAGCTACATAAAGCGATAAGTTTATTAACGGAAAAAGAAAAGAGTATTTTGAGTGCTTCATATGTCATGAATTGTTCGGATACTGAAATTGCTAAAAATAATAACGTATCACAGCAGGCCGTTTCAAAAACAAGAACTAGGGCATTAAAAAAACTTAGAGATTTTTTGGCGTAAAGTGGATTAATTATAGTACTGGATTATATAAAAGAACAGTACAGTCCAATCTGTTATGATCAATGGCATCAATCCTCAATACTCTCGGGAAAATAGAGCAAGTAATTCGTTATGTGAAGGGGAGAGAAGCAGTGAACTCTTTTATGAATCTAATTAAGAAAGCACAACAAAGAGACGCACGAGCAATAGCAACTATTATTGAAAAATTCAATCCCAAAATTCAAAAATCTCTTACACAGACAAAACCTCAAGATCGTAATGACTTAAGACAAGAAGTAAGCTTAAAATTAATTGAGGCAATCTATAGATATGACTTGAAATCAGTGCCTGGTTTTTGGGAATTTGTAAATAAAAAAAATGAAGAGACAGATAATTAAGTCTGGTGCTGTAAGCCGGGAATGTCTTGAGTGGGATATCAAAACATATTGCAATTTAAGCGACCAGTCGCCTGGAATCTATCGGCGACTGGTTATTTGGTTTTGTTTGAATGCGAATTAAGTTAGTAAATAGTGCGATGTATATATCAAATCTTTCGTATTATGGCTTAGGATTAATTGACCAAGAGAGTATTAATATCACGAAAGAGAAGAGGAGTACAAAAATATTCAGTCCAATCCCCCACCATGCATACATTTTAGATCGCCTTGTAAATAGTGCTACCATTCCCAAAAAAATTCCTAGTACTGGTATGCTATATAGTGCTTGAGGAAGAAAAAAAGAAGAGAGAAATAAATAGTTAATATTCAATTCAACTAATGAAAAAATACCGCACAAGAAAGATATCATTCCTATTATGGGGTGTAAAAGGGTTCTCTTTTTATTTTTTAAGAATGCCAATTCCATAACTCTACCTCCTCAACTTTTATTGTGCGCACCATTTTATTACTTTTAAGTTTTTTTAGTTCTTCAGATGGCCCAGTAACGACGACTCCATAGGTGAGGATTCCATTTTTCTTTATATAATCCAAACGTTTAGAGAAAGATGTATTCTGGTAGTATGGAAAAGTAGATATTAGCTTTTGTCGCTGAGCCAACTGTTCAACAATTTTAAGAAATATAGGTTCAATTCCTTGTTTAGCAACCTCAGCCTCGAAAAACGGAGAAAATAAATTGGCATCAGAATGCGTAGGGTACCCCAAAGGAATTATTTGTTCACTATTTTGTGAGTTCTCCACTCCTGAGTTTACTGCAAGCCACAGAGTATCAATACTTTTGGGGAGCTTATGTTCCACTTCTTGGGGAGAATACAAATCATCGAAAGAAATGTACAATTCGGCGACAGACCCAGAAGGCAAACCGTTTAAAACCTCCCACTCCTTATTTTTATCAAGATTCAGGTTGTTACTTGGGAAAATGAAATGATTCTTATTTGACTCAGATACAGGTATACTTGTGTTAGATTGCCGTTCCACGGCAGAAAATTGTTTCATTGTGTAATGCACTTTGATTGCCTCAGAATTAAGACTTTGCTTCCCAACACGTTTTAAAGTGTTAAAATTCGCGTCCATAGAAAAAAAACCGATTCTAGCATCAAACCCTTCTTCTAACATTGTATTAGGTTCAGTTACGTAGATTAAATTCCTAGTGGTGTCTAACAAGTCGTTAGCTCGGTTCTCTGTTCCGTAATATAAATAGGAACAAAGTGTTAGAACAGGTACAATTAAAAGTAAAATGGTTAGAACAATGAGGATTGTACTTATCTTTGCTTGGTATTTTGCTAATTTAATAATTCCTTTTGAAGCTTTTTCTTCAAAGTGTAAAGTGGTCCCGAAATCTAAATTAGCTTTTTTAAACAACTCATTGTATTCATTATTAGTCGCCTCTTGATCTTCTTTAGATGTTAAATTACTATTATTACTTTTTTTATCGAGAAATTGTTCGTTATCGTTATCCTTCTTCATGTAGTATGCCCCTCTTTTCAAGAATCGTTTTTAACTTTTTCCTCCCACGATAAATATGACTTTTTAAAGTGTTAAGATTTAACCCCAGCACTTCAGCTGCTTCGTGCATTTTGAATTGATGTAAATCACATAAAAGGATGGCTTGGGATTCTTTTTCGGGTAGAGTATGAATTGATTGTATTAACTGGCTTAATTGATCACGCTCTATGAACTGATTTTCCGGAGTATTGTTATCCAGTAATTCTAGTCCCTTAATTTCTTCAATAAGTGCATTTTTTTTGTTTTTTCGTCGTGTGAAATCAATAAATGCATGGTATCCAACTTTAAACAACCAAGCCTTAATATTTTCAATTTCATTATCCTCAAGATGTAAAAAGGCTCTAAAGAAAGTTTCTTGGACTAGTTCCTCTGCAACGAAATGATTACAGGAGAGGGAAAGCAGGTATCTATACAAGTCGTTAAAGTAGCTGGAGTAAAGAGTTTCTAGGTTCATTCTTTCCTCCTTTCACTACAACCACGAATGAAGACAGGAAAAAGTTGCAATAAATAATAATTTACTGATGAATTTTAAATTTATTTACATGCCGATTATTGTGGCGGTCCCAAAGAAGTAAATATTCAGCTTATGGTCTGATCATGTGAAATATAGTTACCAAAATACATTCGTGCAGATGAATCTCAATTTATTAACTCCTTCATCATAGCACAACCGAAATAGCTCAATTTGAATTCCTTAAACGGTAAGAGTGAAGAAAGATAACAATGATTAAATGACGGATTGTAGAGCCAGTGCAACAGCTCCTCTGTAAATCGTTCGTGAGTGATTTTCCAGTCCAGACATTTTCGGGGAGGTGGTTGATGAGGAAGAACATGCTCCAGCACTTTTATCGCGGTTTACAGACGCATCTTCAGTTTGATGAAGGTAGCTAAACAGTTTTTGCTTTCCCCACGACTGGGTTTACCGAATCCAGTTCCAGAACGAAAGGCTCCCAAGAGGATACTTCTTTGACGCGCTCTTGAATTGACTTCCTACCGCAAACTTCCCACGTTTCTCTGCCGGTGGTTTCCGTTTAGACACGGGGAATGGAGAACACAATCAAACTTAGTTGAGGTGTGTCCAATGAGTAAAAAAGTTAGTTTTTAAGTCCTCCGACTGATAATTGTTCAAGGTAAAGAAAAACGGATTGTTCAAGTAGCGAGAGAACAGGGAGTCTCGCGACAAGCTGTAAGGAAATCTTTTTAAAAAATTGCAAAGATCAGCTGAGGCTCAAAATAAATAGTAAGGAAAGGTACCTGCTCTTATTCTGCTTAAGGCTACATGTTCCTAATCAGTACAAACATATTTATCATAAGGCGTCTTAATATTATCGTTTTCAAATAGTAGAGGCCTATAGAACAGTTTCTTGTTCTGCTTCTTCTGAAAAAGAAATTACCCTTTCTATATGGAAATATCCCCTTCAAGTTTACTCTTTCCTCATGTGACATAAGGTTTTTTTGAGTGTCTACTTGAAAGGGATAGTACTATATTAAGAAGTGGAGATATTTATACATTTTAAGTATTATCTATTAGCATCCTTCGAAATAAATGATAATGGCATTAGCTATAATATAATATTGAGTTCTATATCTGCGAGCGCAGTTCTCGAGAATCCCATCGCACTCGCAGTTACCTTCGCCGAAATTTGCCCAGCAACGATCGTGTGCTACGCAACATTCATCTAATTCGTTAATGGGGGCGCCCCCACCTCTAGCCATATTGTATCCACAGTTTTTACCACAATGCTGATAACCACCAGGAGCACAAAACTCCGTAGGATCCCAAGCAGTAGTAATTTTATTGTTAGTTTCTCCGGGGGTGTATGTCTCGTCATGAAAAGGTGGAGTTTCCACCTCTACGTCTAGATCAACTCCATCATAAGGTGAATTAGTGACGTGAGTTCTTCCTTTTTTCACATCTAATTGTTTCAATTCGTTCCCCTCTAAAATATCTACACCAAGGGAGTAAGTAACTTCTGTACTGTCAATTTCATTATAACCAAAGGCATGAAATACAAGTTTCTTATCTTCACTAATGAAATAAATCATTTTTCCTACATTTAATTTTTTGTTTGTTGTATATAAGTCACTCACAAAAGTAGCTTTGATTTTTAGGTTTTCAAGAGAAAATTTCGAATACTCTGTATCAATTAATTTTGAAATTTTCTTATAATCAGGGCTATTTGTAAGCTCAGTTAAAAAATCGGTTGTTTCGATTATTGTCATAGGTCGACCATTAATTATATTCATCATAACTATATACACTCCTCTAAAATTGAAATATAAAGGCGGATAACGCACAAATCTTATCAAAAGCTAATCATTAAGGTGAACAGCCACATGAATAAAAGACCGGATTGTTCTTAAATACACCGCGATATGTTGCTGGGCAGTCAGGTCCGAAGCCACAGCATTTAGGCAGTTGGTAACAGCCAATTTCCGCTTGAATCTGCACTTGCTCTTGCTGGGAAGCATTTGTCTGAGTAGTTTTCTTCTCATTCATAATTTAATTTCTCCTTTCGATTTAATTTGTTACAACTATAAAAGTGAGTTATGTACTAGATATAACAACCCAATATTTATAAGTTTATCGTTTTCCTCCCCCTTTTATTAAAGCTGCATACATGAAATGCCCATATTGATGTTAGACTAAAAAGTGGACACCGAGAGACGAGAAGCGAGAATAAAACCAAATTCATTCGAGGTGCCAAAAGAGCAGTGAGCGAAAGAAGCGAAGAAGTCAGGTCGAGCAGAAAATTAGGCAGCTGTTCCTTCAATCTAGGATCGTGAAGAATACCAAGCGACAACGAATTCCAAATATCAGATACCCGTCCATGAAAAACACCTGAACCAGCAGTTTTCTGCTCAAACGCCAAGGGAAGTATGGATGAAGAATGGTTTTACCTGCCCAGCGTCATGGATCCTGTATACCCGACAGGTTGTGGGCTTCCAAATGGGATCTTGATGACAAAGGAACCGGTCCTTTCAGCATTGGAGCGTGCTTACCAGGCTCACCGTCCTGCCAGTGAAGTTCTGCACCATTCGGATCGGACAGTCAGTATGCGGCTCAGGAACACCAGAAAAAGCTTGTGGATTACGGCATGAAAGGCAGCATGAGCCGAAAAAGGAATTGTTATGACAATGTCTGCGTTGAATCGTTTCACAGCATTTTGAAAGAGGAACTCGTGTATTTGGAGCATTTCAAAACTAGAGAGGAATATATAAGTTTTACTTGGAGTTCTACTGCTTGAGGGAGGGAGTTCCTAATAAGTAATGACGCTTTTTCTTGGAAGCCACTAGTGTTCTAACGTCTTACGTCCGGAGTGTATAACTTGAACTTAAAACATGCCTAGAGGCTTTTGAAAATCGAGTAATTACAGACTTAGAGTAGTTGTGAGAAACATACTTTCATAAGACCATTTTACAGAAATTTTGCGGTGATGAGAGCAACTCATGAACTGATTCTTTTGTATGATTGTAATTATAGCTATATTTCGTACTATCAGGTCATGAGTCGTTTTTTTTTAGCAAGGCGATAAGTTTTTAATTTTAGATCAACTTATCCAAAGCTCTTTAACAAATTCAGCATTCCGTTTCCTTCTATAGCTGGATTTCCAAAGAGCAGCGAACTGCTTTTAATTAATTGAGCATAAATTTCTGGTTCAGTAAGATCCCTTTTGAATAGGATTCTGCCTTCTTCGATGATCAATGCTAATGCACCAGCAACGAAAGGGACTGCCATAGATGTACCACTAAAAGAGGCATATTTATTATTAAGGAATGTGGAATATATGTCTTCACCCGGAGCGACAATGTCAAGTTGCTCGTTTTTGTTAGAAAATTTTGAAATTAATTTTGTTGCTCCGATAGACCCAACTTCTATCACTTCATTGTAAGCACCGGGATATCTATATTCCCGATCACTCTCCCCGTTTCCATCATTTCCGGAAGCAGCGACTATAGACAAGCCGTGTTCCACTGCATAGCGGATAGCATCATGCAGAAGAGGATTGTCCTTTATGGTACCCAAAGACATTGCCATAATGTTAACTCTTTCTCCGTTGGGCCCTCTCCATAATATTGCGTAGTAAATAGCCTCAATTAAATTATTAATATCTCCATCTCCGTCATTGGTTAACGTTTTTAAAATGAGAATGCTGGCTCGTGGGGCAACTCCGATGTTAACTTTTTTATTGTTAGCTGCAATAATTCCTGCAACATGAGTCCCATGTCCATTGCCATCCTGATAGTTATGCGGATCATTGTCATAGTTTGAAGTGAAATTTCTCCCACCAATGATGTTGTTTTGTAGATCTTCGTGCTTCATATCTATTCCGGTATCCAACACAGCAATGACAACATTAGATCCAAAAATATTCCGCTTCCAAAACTGTTCAGCATGAATTATTTCTAAACCCTTGTTTTCTTTGTTTGTAGCAGTTTTAATATTATAGTTTGGTAATCCTATCGATTGTATTTTCACTCTATCTCACATCCATTCTCTTTTGTTAATTAAGAAAGTGTCAGTGATATTAAAAAATACAACTAAAGTTTTAAAATTAAAAGTCGGTCATTCAAGGAACGTGTAACAGAAGCTCTGACATTGAGGCATGCATTACATTCACCCCCAGAACACATGTGCTCATTGATAAAACTCAAAGTCAAATAGTCGATGTCCCGTAAGGGTAACTGCTATGATAATGCTCAATGGATACAAAAAAAGATGACTCCTGATGAAAGCCATCTTTTTGAAATCTGAAGAGTCTTGGTAAAAAACCAGTCGCCCATATATGAGATTCAGTTCAGGTAAAACACGGCCTATTTCCAACAGCTAATCACTTTTTATCTGATACTTCTAAATCGGATGCTGCCAAGGAGTGGGGATGTTATCAGTATCTTTAAGTTATCATTGTTCTATAAAATTTTAATTTCCATGGAAGCCGAGACAGCCTGCTTAATAAATAGGGCGATCCTTCTGGTCGGCAATGCCGCTTTTACGGTAGAAATACGTATTGATCCGATCCCGCCATTCTTTGGCATGCTCAGCCTGATGCTCCAGCCGCTCCAACACCTGTTCATACATGGTATCATTCAGCTGCCCTCGTAGACTAACCCATGTGTCTCGAAGATGGGCCGCACGTTCTGCACCTTCAAAATGGGTATCATAAATGTGCTGTATGATAGTTTGGCCGGAATGGAGCAAGTGTGTATAAGGAACATGGTGAAAGAATAAGAGCAGCTCATCCGGACAGGTGTCCGTAGATTCATAGATATCGGCATGGGGAGCAAAATATTGTCCTGCATAGCCGGTCCCGGTTGCGGTCGTGCGATCTACTCCAATCCCTCGGCAATCAGCAAAATGGTAGGTTCCCCACTTGGAATATTCGTACCCGTCTACATCCGGCCCATAGTGGTGATCGGGACTGACCATCCAGCCGACCCCCAGAGGGGCGGTGTAGGATTCGTAGATATTCCATGAATCGAGCAGCATCTGCTTAATGGTAGAAATTAAATCTGTGTCGCCTTCGCTATTCCCTTGTCTGCCAAACGTCAGCCGAACCCACTCATCAGCGATTTCCTCCGCAGACAGCTCCGGGTCCCATGCCAGTCGACCATAGCCATAAAGATTGGACTGGGCGAGCAAATGTCCGGTCCAATTGGTGTCTGCACCAATATTGGATACAGCGGCTATTCCATAGTTGGTAGGTTTGGGAGAATGCAGGGCGCCACTCACAATACGCTTGATGGTGGAGCCTTTTCCTTGGGCGTAAGTATCAAAATCCAATACTTCCTTCCATTGCGGAACAAGGTAACATAGATGCTTCTGTTGGCCGGTGTACTCTTGCGCAATCTGAAATTCCAGTAGCACCTGAGTGGCTTCCAGCCCACCGAACAGGGGGGAGACAGGCTCCCGCACCTGAAAATCCAGGGGACCATTTTTGATCTGTAAAATGACATTTTCCCGAAACAGCCCATCCAGTGGTTTAAAATGGTCAAAGGCTGCGCGAGCTCGATCCGTCTTGCGATCGCGCCAGTCCTGCTTGCAATTGTAGACAAAGCAGCGCCAAATCACACGTCCGCCATAGGGCTGCAACGCATCTGCCAGCATATTGGCTCCATCGGCGTGATGGCGCCCGTAGCTGAACGGTCCGGGCCGATTTTCGGAATCGGCTTTGACCACAAAACCACCCAGATCAGGAACGGCGGCGTAAACTTCCTGGGCTTTGGTCTGCCACCATTCAGCTACAGCTGGTTCCAAGGGATCGGCTGTAGTTAACCCGCCGAGCTGAATAGGACTGGCATAGTTAATGCTCAAGTAGATCTGTATGCCATAGGCGCGGAATACCGCAGCTACTTTGGCCACATCCGGTAGGAATTTATCTGTAATCAGCTCGGTTTCTACCTGATGGACATTCACATTGTTAATGGATAGCGCTTGAATGCCTACAGAAGCGAGTAGACGGGCATAGTCTCGCAGGCGCTCCATATTTGCAGTAAAGGCATTATTGTCGTAGAAAATGGACCCACCCGCATACCCGCGTTCAATACTACCATCCATGTTATCCCAGTGGTTGATCATACGGATGGGATTAGCTGGATTAGACAATAGGTCTAGAAGGGGAGCGTGCAATGATTCCTCGGCGGCGGGTTTCAGTTTGCCGTCTAATCCTCCTTGAAGGTAGCGCAGCAGATGAAAGACTCCATACAATACGCCTTTGGAGGTCTGCCCCGCGACTATAACGTACGGTCCTTTGAACTCATCGTTACTGTGCAAAGCTGAATATGCCGGATCTGGCATCTCTAGCCCGCGAATTCGGTAGCCTTCCGCGCCCACTTCTGCCTGTTCCGTCGCACTGAATCGTTCTGCGACCAAAGGATGCGTTGGGAACGTACCCAGCGCAATGAATGGCGCATTTACAGGAACGGTACTGATTTTCGGCTGCTGTCCAAACATGGAGGTCAATCCGTGCTGAAGCTCACTCGCAGCCGATTGAAGCACTTCATCTGTCTCATGGACCACGATGACCCTGCACCAGGCGGGCAGCTTTTGTACCTTACTATTGCGGCTGTAATGCAGCCAAGCCGCATAGCCGCTTTCTTTTGGCATATCCATAAGCTTGCTCATATTGGAGCCTCCTTTTGGGCAGGTGAAGATGATCCTCAGACATGCTGTTTCTGATCCTGACTCATATGCTCTGGGAGAGTCAGACGGTTGCCGTTGCCTTCATACAGCCACAAAATAGCGGTAACTCCGCGCGGATAATATTTACTGCCGTGGGCAATGCCGGAGAGTATCTGATCGCTCCAGCACCAATAGGATTCTTCAGGGTGAAGGAGCCATGAGACGTGGGCAGCGTCTGCGGCCTGCCCAGCTTCTTCCCAAGGCAGCTCTAGCAGCTCGCGGGCAATAAACTGTGACAGATAGATTTTGCTCAGCCAGGAGTTGTTACTGGTCGAGGACAGCTTCCAGCCTCCGTCTTCAAACAGACAAACTCCCGGTACCAGTACAGTTTCCAAATGGCGCCGCAATGCTTGGATATATCCACTGAACCGTCCATCAGGCTTAAGCGCATCCTCACATCCTGTAAAGTAAGGGAAGATCAGCCCCTCAATGGCAGGAATAATCTGCGAGTCATTGCCTTCTTTAATAACTGCAGGAATATAGCCCTTGTCTGTCATATGTGCTGTGATTGCTGCTGCGCATTTGTCCGCCTGTAAGCCAGCCTCCTGTGAGAGGGAGTTAAGCCCTTTTGAGGCAAATATCTTTTCCAGTGCAACATATACCGCCCAGCATTTGCTGCCCAGATAAATGTTGTTGCGGGACTGACCCAGAGATACGTCCAGACTGTCGTAGGTCGTAATTTCCGCGCCGCCCCGGGTTCTAGAGCTGTCCAAGCCCATCAAGCCGTTTCGTTGTGCCGGGTCGGGGTGATCCCGTCGTAGCATGCTTTCGAAGCAGTCACACAAAACAGGTAGCATACGTGTCGTAAATGACTGATCCTGTGTCTGCTCGATATATACCGTGGCGCAGCAAAGCCAGTTCACCAGTTCCTCGTGGCTCATGTAAGAGAAGCAGTCGTCAATCCCTGCCAGCTCATAACAGGAGTATCCCTGCCGGGAGAACACGTTGGCTACGCCCATATCATGGGTAAACGTGATACCACCGGGATAGGTCTGTTCCTCTCCCGGAAAGCGTACCTCATCCCGATAGCTGTACCTTTGGACAAACCACTCCAGCTCGTTGCGTACCGTCCATGGATTCAAAATCAATTCATAATAAAGCTGATCCGCCGTCAGATCGAGGGTATTCATCATCCGATACTCGCCTTCGTTCACAATCCAGATCGGTTCTCCGTCCGCTTGGTGACTCAGCAGTTGAGTACTGCCGTAGTAGCTGTGGATCGCCTGAGCGAGCATAAATTTCTGGTCCGGGCTCAGGTCTGCCGACTCCATCCAGCGATTAGCCTGAACACAGGCTGCAGTCAGGTCTGTAAAATGCTTCAACGCATAGTTTCCCACGTCCTCAATATCCTTGAACAGCTGGGTATAGTAATACGACGCTTCGATGCCTGTTGTCACAATGCCGCCGCGATAGAAGCATATGGCGAAGGCATATGTGCGCTTCTCACCTGCGGGAACGTCCATCAGGAGCGCACCCGTCGTGCCCAGGCCAAAGGATAAATTCTCGGCCATGTTCTCCCCAAGCAGCTTCTCCATTGCAAATCCGCTGGCAGGTACTGCTTCGCTGCTGTTGGTCACAATGGCTGTACTGCGCCCTTGGCCGATGCCTGTGAGTCTTTCCTCCAATGGGGTAGAATCCGTAGTGTCCCTGCGCGGATCTTCTCCTATAATGCGTATGCCGCTATACGGATCACTGCCCTGATAGCCGAAAAAAGCTCTTCGCGCTGCAGTCCCCTGCGTGTTATCGACGGTTAGCTCGGCGAATACCGCCGGAACCAACGCTGCTCGCAGTTCATCCATACCTGCAATTCCCGGCTCGGGTACCGGGCGAACAGGAGAGTACAGCCGGAACGTCAAATCGCCGGCCTGCCATGTATCCGTTCCTACTTTTAGCTCACGGGTAATGTCGGAATCAGCAAAGGCCATAAGCTGCGGTTCCGTTCGTTTACCCTTTTTCTCCACGTCGTAGCGGGCACTTTCATCCTGTGTGGATGCAAAGAAGGGAAGCGCCTCGTATGATTCGCCATCTCTGGATTGCAGCCCGATATATACATTTTCGTCGGCAGGCTTGCCCAGCTCCAAACCAAGTCCGCCGCGATTACCCTTAAACCCAAGTGTAAAGCTGGAAAAAGAACCGATAGGTGCATGCTGTGTGTTATAAAATATATTTTTCGACATATAATGAAACCCCTTTCATGATAAAGTTCAACTTTGATTAACTTCACTTAGAGCCTAGCATGTCATGTGGTGGGGAACCATTGTCAAATCGCTCAACTATTTATCCAAATCGCGCTGAAAGCGATATACTGGAGTATATCCATGTAAGTAAGCCAGGAGGGAAAACATGTCGTCACCACGTTTACCGAAGCGTCCCCATCATCCGGACCTTACAGCTGCCGGAGAGGAATTCTTTTTTCCCGATGTGCGGACCACAGTCAATCTATTTGCCATTCATACACGAAGTGTGGGAAGAGACTGGAGCTATCCGCCACACGAGCATCCTCAATATGAAATTAACATCGTGCTTGCGGGAGAACAGATCATGGTTGTGGATGGTCGTAGCTATACCCAGCGACAGGGTGATCTGGTGCTGCTGCGCCCGGGGATTGTTCACTCCAGTCATAGTAACGGAAAGGGATTTACGTATTTTTGCATGCATTTCGACATTGATGATAAGCTGTTTCTCTCGCTGCTGAGTCGTCTGGAACAGGTGCTGTTTCCAGCTGAAGGCACAGTGGCAGGGCAGATGGGACCAGCGCTGGGCAAGTTGCTCGATCTTTCAACGCCGGAAGACATAGGAGTAGGTAGTGATTCGGTGGCAAAGCGAATGCGGATTCAATCTGCTGTGTTTGAACTGTTCGCAACGTTGTGGGAGGCTGTATCCAGCGAAGCCGCTCATCTGCCGGGGCGTGGATATGTGCAGGCAGAGCTTGCCCATCAGATTGCCAGTCGTCTTCAGGGCAGAGTGAATCAGCCCTATGGGCAGGCTGGCTCGGTGGAAAAACAGGATGGGATCGAGGGGATTTCATCCGAGCTAGGTATTAGCGTATCCCATTGTAATCGTGTATTCCGTAGTGTTTTCGGCGTTTCTCCCCGTGTATATCTATCCGGGCTTGTGCTGCATGAGGCCAAGTTGCTGTTGGCTGATCCGCAATGGTCGGTGCAACAAATTGCCGATATGCTCGGCTATGGGGATATTGCGCATTTTAGCAGACAGTTCAAGCGCTGGTCGGGCCAATCGCCGACATCCTATCGCAAAAGCTCGGTGCAGGAAAGCCCATCTGAATAAAAATAAGTATTCCTTTAAAATAGTTATGATATGATCCCCATAGAGTAGCTGAGAATAATACGAATTTACATAATCAACATGCTTAATAATCAAATAGAGGAAGAGGTTCAGGCGTTTTTTGAAAAAGTCGGAGCATTCGACCATCTGTTTACCACCGGGGTGGGTATAATGAGGGAATCGCACATGCTGTGTTGTATCTGATGACGAACAAGTTTACCACCGGAAGCGTGCTGTTCCCAGATGGCGGTTATACGTTGATTCAATTCGCAACGAAGTGCAGATTTCATTCTGATCCAATCCGAAAGGCAGGAATAAATCATTAAACAAAAACCGGTTCAACCCCATACAAAGTATTGACCGGTTTTTTATGATAACAGGCTTGGCCCTCTTGCAACTCTTTAGTTTTGCACATCTAACCTTTTATATTTTCGAAAAATACGTGGATAAATTACTTTAGTCCCGATACATACCATCGCCAGCATGGCGAACAGTAAACCGCTCCACAGCGTTCCTTGGATGCCCGCTCTGGCAATAAACCATCCCCCTGCCAGCGAGCCCAGCGAAACCCCTAGGTTAATAAACGAGATATAAAGACTGTTGGCAAACGCGGGAGCTTCTTTGGCCTCATCAATCACCCAAATCTGGGCGACAATCAGTCCGCTGGTATGAACGGCCCCCCACACGATAGTGATGAAGAGCGTAGGGATGAATGAAGAACTGATCCCGTACAACAGCAAATAGGTGCTCCCCAAGGCTACGGGATGAAAAAGAGCGGTGCGAACCTTATGCAAGCCCATGAGCTTGCCAGCCAATAGATTGCCGAGCATTCCGCCGATGCCGAAAATAATAAGCAGAAAACTGATAACATTGCTGCTCATCCCTGTATTTTGCCCCAAATATTCGGCAGAATAGCTATACACCGAGAACATGGCTGCAAAAATAAAAGTAGCCGCCCCGATATTGAGCCACAGCGATAGTTTACGCAAAATGCCAAGCTGCTTCCGATAGGAGAACTTTTCGGCTTGTGGTGTATCCGGCAGCATAAGCAAAATACCGATCCCTGCAATCCCATTCGCTACCGCAGTAAACCAGAAGGAGGCCTCGTATGAAATTTGATTGGCGATATAGGCCGTAATCGGAATACCGAGCACCATTCCCATGCTCGTGCCGAGAAAGGCTTTGGCAGAAGCTTGCGTTGCTTTTTCCGGAGGATACAACGCAGTGGCGGCGACAAAGGCAAGCGAGAAATACACCGGGTGAAACAGAGCCGGAATGATACGTAAAATCACTAGTAGATAAAAGTTGGATGTATAGGCTGACAGCAAGCTTGTTACGGCAAAAACAAACAACGACATTGTCATGATTCGCTTGCGGTTAAACCTGGACATCAATAGCACCATGAAGGGACCGAACAGCGCGATGATCAATGCAAATGAACTGACAAGAAACCCAGCCTGAGCTGCCGTAATATGAAAACGTTCAATGATGACCGGCAAAATACCAACCACACCGAACTCAATCGTGTATACACCGAATAGGCCAAGCGCAATGAAAAGCAGGGGCTTACTATATTTCATTAGTTTCATTCCCTCTCCATGTCCTCCTACTTTACGTCCTTGATTTTGCATGCTAATATTCCATTAAATCATAAAATAATAAGGAGATATTCGAGATAATACATAATAATAATTGTGTTTTTGCAATATTACCTTCGACTTAAGGAGATGGATTTGATGGATCAAGTGGATCATAAAATTTTGTTGTGTCTACAAAACCAGGCGCGTATCTCCATGACCGAGCTGGGAAAGGAGGTTGGTCTTTCCCAGCCTGCCGTAACAGAAAGAGTGCGGCGCATGGAGGATAAGGGTATTATCACCGGGTACCGTGCCATAGTTTCACATGAGAAAGTTGGAAAACCGATCATGGCTCACGTGCTCGTGCACACGAATCAATGCAATTCATTTGTTGAGTTTTGCCAATCTGCACCTGAAGTCATTGAATGCCATAGAATCAGCGGCGAGCAAAATTACTTACTGAAAGTCATGGTTGAGTCTATGCTCAAGTTGGAGCAGTTCGGGGATGAGTGTGGAAAGCACGGGCACTCTACCACGTTAATTGTCCTGTCCTCGCCTGTAGACCATAAACATGTAACCCCTACTTTATTAGACCCTATTTGAGCTACCGTAAATGGCTTGGCAAAGCTCGGTTGTAAACGGACCTGACATCCCTTCAAATGCTGTATTGGTAAAGGCGACCACACTGAGTCTTAGTGCAGGATCAACGAACCACGAATGACCATAAGCTCCTCCGAGACGCCACGTTCCGGGTGATTCTGCTGTTTCGCTTTCATCGGGATTTTGGAGTACGGTGAATCCTAATCCAAACCCCCGCCCCGGCCAGCCTGCCAAGGGAAGGTTCCCGGTCTGGATGGTGCCCATTTCGCGGACCCATTCCTCTGAAAGTAACGGATTGCCGCCGTTTCGCAGTGTTTCCAGCAGTCGCATGAAATCTTTTGCGCTGCCAATCATACCAGACCCACCAGAGTGGAAAGCCGTGGGATCAAAGGCTCGTGCAGGCTGAAAACGAAGTCCTGCGGTGCCTTCAAAAACCTGCGCAACCTCAAGCTCACGCATCCGCCGGGGTTCTGATATATCGTTGACATAGGGAGCTGCAAGCCGTCCGGCATCTGCGACCGCGAAACTGGTGTCGTGCATACCGAGAGGTTCGGTAACGAGCTTTTTAACAGCTGCATCAAGGGTTGTGCCACATACACGGCTAATGATAGCGCCGAGCACATCAGTAGCAATCGAATATCCCCATGCTTTACCCGGTGTATATAACAGAGGCACAGAAGCCAAACGTTGCAAGTTCTCTTCCAGCGTAAGATTTGAAAAATCCATACCATCTGATACGCCTGCACGATGATAGGGACCGCCGCCTTCTTCCTCTAAAAAGCCATAGGTCAACCCGGCAGTATGTGTCAGCAATTGGCGTACTGTAATAGAGGGCTGCTCACCGTTGATTAATCGGGGGCGAAAGTCGGGCAACCAGCGTTCAATAGATTCATCGAGCTTAATCAATCCTTGGGCTGCCAAAACCAAAGCCGCAGTAGATACAATCGGTTTGGATACAGAAGAAAGCCGAAATAAAGCATCCTCATGCATAGGACGTTGTTCTTCTCGATCAGCCAGCCCCGCCGCTCGGACATACACGGGCGAACCATCCATATATATCATGACGACTGTGCCGATCAGACGCTTTTCGGCAAGGGTTTGATCTATAACTGCACTTACACGTCCGTCCAGACCAGCTTGTATCGCAAAAACTCTATTATCCAAACTCATAAATATCTCATCCTCTCTATGATCCAGCGGTTACCGCTTGATGGAACTTAGTTTACAGGATGGGAAGAAGACATTACATAAGGTAACAAAGGAATTCAGTGAGTATTTTCGTTAAAATAAAATTATATTAAAGGCATGACCTTGGATTTAAATGAATGGGACTTTACAAGAAGTTATGCTGCGTTTTACAGCATCTTTTTAAGTTGAGATACACGCTATTGTGATACGCCAAGCCATTTTGCATAGTCATATTATCTGGCATTGGGATGTTGTCGGATGAGTTTCTTTAGAATTTCGAGTAATTTTTCAGCCGGCTGATTCTTTCTTTTGAGGGGTGTAAATCTCTGAAATACGTCAGGTTTTCAACTGCGTCACACAGCTTACAGGAGACACCCGTATACCTCCTTAAAGCCATAAATAATTCCTCATTCACAAAAAAATCTATCGAATCCCCGCTATTTATATTCATTTTCAATCGCATTTCTCAAGAAACAACGATCCGACCCAAAGTATCCAATGAACGCGTCATACCTGTGCTTTTCATGATCTACCTCCTTTTTCGTTCTTACCGTCAAGATCTGATAACTGCACTTCCTTCTTCGGATGGTCACTAAAGCAACAAAGTAGACCACTTTTTGTTTATATTGCTTGTTCTGGTTTGCTACGCGTAGCTGTATACGATGCCAAGGGAGAACATGTGAAAGCACTTTAACTTCTCCGTGCTAACACTGATTTAAGCCGGGTAAAGGAGCAAGACTCAGATACCCTTCATTGGATAGTTTGTTTCAACATTGGACGAAAATTGATACGTATGTGAATAGACTTATGTTTGGAGATGTTAGCGTCCTGCCTGGCTATGTAGAGTATATAGAAGGTAAAGAAGGAATTTTTGCTGAACTCTTAAACGTCATAGAAGCTGCCAATCGTTACTATATAGATGTAGATTATGTTTTAGAACGTTTTGAACCTCAAATTGCAACCTATCAGGAACCATCATCAGATGATACGTATACACAGCAAGTTTTAACTGAAACGTAAGTACAGTTTTACTATAAGCTGGCTAAGTACATGGTTTTACCTTTTTACGGAAAATAATTTTCTGATTACACTGGCTTTACTTTTTAAAGCCCGAACTATTCTCCCAACATGCTTCAAATTTATGGGATGATCGGTGATTTATAATTTAAGCTTCTGAGTTATTACCGCGCGCCAGCTTAAATGTTGGTCTTTTTTTATTTCACTTTGCCGAGTCTTGAATGCAAAAATAATAGATTCATATTTACTCATTCCATCCTAAAATAAGATTCATTAGGAGGGAGTTTGAAGACGTACGAAATGTTACATGTAACGGAACCAATTATGCCATATCGTCTATAAAATGCCTTAAACGAAATAAAAATATACTTGGAACTGTAAGTGAGTATGATGAATTGTTAGGTGAAGTTAGACAGAGTCTCTGTGAATTATGGTGGAGCGAAACTCTTTAAAATACTACCAAGTGGATCTCTCTACGGGAAACTAACCCTAAGTTTCCACGGCTAGTATAACACAGCTTTTGGGAAAACATGTTGAAATTTTCTGTAAGCAATTAGCGGCTTCTCGTAGAGGTGGTCAGGAAGCTTCATTCTATACAAATCATGCTATAGGCATTTCTAACAAAAGTGTCGCATTTCATTTTACAATTTGTATTGAAAAAAATTTAGGAGGAAATGGCATGTTGGGAATCGGTATAAAAGAGGAAAGCAATAACTTAGTTATTACTTGGCAGTTATCTAGGATAGAATTATCTCTTGGTGATATTGAAGATGTTTTTTTTGATAATACTTATGCAGGACAAGAGGAAAGTGCAATAAGAATTGGTACCCCTTATGCTACAACGGATAGAGTTGTAATTAAAACAAATTCAAAGACCTATATTTTGTTTACTACAAATGGTCAGAATATTCTTGAAAAAATACAGTCCTATCTTTGATGAGCTGTCCACAAAAATACAGCATGGTATACTGCAGTAGAGTGATAATTTATACTTTTATAGGACAGACATGATCTGCATTGTACCTCATTGCTCAAAATGAGCAATGAGGTATGTACATATATCTGCCAAGGGCATCGAACATTTAGAATCTAACTATATTTAAACTCTAGCGTAAAAGTTGGCTTGCTTGGTTGTCCTAGGAAGGATTTTGACTGTAACTGCTACTGGTTTTGGAGGGGAGGGAGAACCTTATAAACTTCCTGATAAAACCAAAGAGGTTGCTATCTCGACATTTTCGGAATATATAAATGTTTTATGAGCCTGACAAAGTAGACGACAATTTAGAAGATAATTTCAAGTGATTTTAATTTTTCAATTTTCTAATCAAACGGTCCAAAGCGTATCCAATGAGATACCAGAAAACTAGTGTAGTGAAGTAAACAATGGTTATGGGGATGTCTGCTTCTCGCACAAATCGAAATGATTCATTTCATTGCCTATACCTCCGCAATTGTATTTGTTGTAATAGACGAATAAAAAAGCTGAAGGTAGCATTTATACCAAATTTATTTATTAATATGTATTAAAAAGAACGATATTTCGATCCTATTTACTTATCACGATTTTTAGCCGTACGGTATTCGTGTGGTTTTGAGTGACGCTGGATTCTTTCAGACTTTTCGATTTGTGATATACTCTCGATATATGAATTGTATGGGAGGGTGATGGCTGAATGAATCGTACACACGACCTAGGCAAGCTAATCAAACTAACTGGAGATAGAGCAAAACTGGACGCTAAAGCAAATGGCACATATATCGTCTACAAAACGCCGGATGGTCATTTTGTTAAAGAGTACAGTAATGGTCAAGTCGAACGAATTAAAGAACAGGATATTTTATCATGAGTGAGCCGTTTGCTACTATGTTTGTATTCGCAGGAAACAACGGAAGTGGCAAGAGTACAATTCGTAATCTAATCGTTGATAAACTTGGTGTAAGTGTTAATATCGATCCAGATGCGTTAGCGCGAGGGATTGATCGTGAAAACCCTGATCGACACAAAGTATCGGCAGGAAAGGAAGCAATTAAGCTAGCGCGGGATTGTATAAGAAATAAACGAGATTTTACCGTAGAGACGACACTTGCTGGTGGCAATGTGATTCGACAAATGCGAGTGGCAAAAGAAAAGGGCTTTGAAGTTATTATGTTTTATGTGGGCCTTGGTGATTATCGTCTTAATATCGAGCGAGTTGCTGCACGAGTTCGAAATGGGGGTCACCACATTGATACCGCTGATATTATAAGACGGCATCAGACCTCGCTGGACAATCTTCTCTTACATCAAAAACTTATCGATCATTTAATTGTCATTGACAACAGTAGCTCAGATGGCGTGATTGTATTGGAATCAGATAGTGAAACGATGAAACATCATGCGGCGTTGTTACCGGATTGGGTTAAAATCATTGATAGTTACTTGCAAAATAAAAATGCTGATCAAGAATAAACCGATCACTGTATGACTCAGTGATCGGTTTACTCTATATTTACATCGTATTGTGTCCACAATGTCAATTCGATGTTGCACCTCAAAATAGAATTCGTTAGTAATAAACTGTTATTATTTTTCAACAGACTTTAGCAAGACGATGAACAGCATCCTGATCGTAGCGGCTTCTTCGGATTCTTTATCTCTACACTTTTTTCACTGGACGTAGCACTGCGTAGCCATATCGGTATCATGTCGACATTGATCATATTCTTCAGCGCTTTGAGACTCAAATTGCAGCATACCAAGAACCAGAACATACAAATTCATTAGCAGAGCAGCAAGTTTTACTCGAAGAAGCCGCACGATTCTGGTATAAGTTAGCTAAATATAACCTGTTTAAAGAAAGATACCTTTATGGCTTTAAATGCTTAACAGAAGCTTTGAAAAAATCTGGTATAATTAACCATGTACTACTTATATCTAATTGTGCAGGCTTATTTTTCCGTTTCAGTGAATACGCTGATCCTGAAACACAGGCCCAAATTAGTTCCGCTTATGAGGAGGTGTGGAAAAAAATGATCAAGAAGATGGCTTTAGTTTTGGCTACAATTAGTTTTTTACTGGTATTTGCCCTACCAGTTCCAACCGGAATCCCAAGCTCGAGCACAATCGAAGTACAAGGACACATCGGTACATTTTAATGAATACCAAATTGTTATCTCCGGCCAGCCCTTCAGCTGGCTTTTTTTATCTTTTGGCTAAAAAACGCATACAATGTATTTGTTTATTTTCTCCTAAAGTGAAAATAACTAGGAGGAAATGAAAATATGAACATAGATGAATCCTTAATTAAACAATTGGAAAGTGCCAGACAACGATTGCATGATCTTTACAAACAGTATGGCGGCTTCGGACATTCATGTGTTCTTGAGCAATCAATGATTTTGGACGAACTAATTAACCAGTACAATCGTATGTACCAGACTAAAGAGTTACATCACAATGTTCAGGCATCCCCCCAATCCTTTTTATGCAAAACTATTTCTCTTCCCACATAACGTTCATAATTATGCTATAAAATGCTTTGAATGATATATATATATATATATTTTCTCAAGTCATAAAATGTAAATAATTTGGTACGTGTACAAACATTGTAGTAGCAACTTCTACAACTCACAAAGCATGTTTGCTACGTTACCGAGCAGGGTAGAAACTACTGTGCAGGCAGAAGGGGTAGAGATTGACCCGGGGAAATGATACGATGTTTCGATCGGTCAAGGCACGACATTGATAACGGGCCAGAGCACGACATGTCTGATCCTTTTTGGCTTAGGAGTAGCTACTTCGTGGGTATCTGTTCATTATCCGTTCCTAATCCCATTCGTTCTATTTTTCAGCCTATCAAAATTTGAGAGACGGGTGTAAAGTAATACAACAGAGCTTTATTCAATTCATAACAAGAAATGAATATCTAATTGTGTTACTTGAATTTTGTCAAAATTGGCTCGGGGGGTTGCACCCACCGGGCTATTTGTGTCGTTGCCGTAATACTTTTTTATTTTTTTAGTGTCCTATTGAAAAAAATCTTTGGATTTATTAGGGATGGCAATAATTACCAGAGGTATTCCAACTTCTATAAAGAAATGTAAAGTAACAAATGATTATTCAATTAAATGTCATTTGTTTAATGTGTATGGCAAAAAGGAGAGTGGGGTATGTCATAAGAACAATATGAAACTGATGTATTTTTCATGAGAGGAAGAGTATCACACTACAAAAAAATTACAAAAATTTTACATGGTTGTAGTGTACATTTATTCCAGAAACGCGTAAGGTATATTTATGTAAAAAAAAGAGAGGATGGAAGATGAATGAAATTTAGCTTTAATGGTAAAATAAAAAAAACAATGTTAGTGATCCCTTTGCTTGCAATGACAGTCTTTCCGTGTCTTACGGGTGCGGAAGGCGTTTCGAATCAGGAATTAGCTAAGCCGGCTTCTGTCTCAGATGATACTTATAAGGCCACTGAAATTGGAAAGTATGGTGTTGAGCCCGAATTGCTAGACTCTAAAACTTTTATTGATCCCCATATCACCGGTACTGATAGAGCTACCATTTTAGATGTAATGAAAGACATACCTGCTGCAGAAAGAACCAATGTAGTATACATTCGAGATGATGGAGAGATTTTTGCAAACAAGCCCGAATTATTGAAGCAATGGTCAAATGCAGAGCAAATAGGAGAAAATTTATTTAAAACTAAAGAAGGACAAACTATCGCTGCTCCAAAGCAAACATGCGATCTTACACAATCTTTCTCAACTCAAAATGTTTCATGTGCTCCTTCTGATGGACCATATAGAAAGGTTCAATCAAATACCGGATACTCATGGTTTTCTGGATATGTATATCTACCTTCTCAAAATAGAGGGCAAATGCATGATGAGAATAAACCTGGAGGAAATGGTGATACAGCCCACATTTATGCAGGTGGAATTGCAGCAAATGAGGTTGATGCGGGTTTTTTCCATCAGCCTACAAACGATAACTGGGCAATGTTCATAAGACAGAATGGCTATTCACGAGGTCTAGTCTTTGAATCGGGCCAAAATGTATTTTTGAAATTTTATGTTCCAACGTCTGATAGAGTCGCTTTGTATGCAGCGGGTTCCATTGTAGGTAGTTCTCAAAAAGATTGCACTGTGGTAAGAGATGTTAAGGGTTGGAATACTAGTGGCTATAATCAATCTATTAAACGATCGACAACTATAGCGTCTACAGGTTCTCCACATTCTGGATCGTTTATTAACGGAGTTCACTGGTACAATTCTTATATTGGCACAAGCTCAACAAATAATTCTCCGTGGACTACATCGTCACAAACTGCAGGATACTGCAATGTACCGAGTTCGCAAGTTACAGCTTCATTTATTAATCCTGGTGAAGAAACTGTAAATATTAGAGTTCCGTAAATGTTTGCAACAAAAAAATACTTTGCTTCGTTATATAAACGGAGGGTAAAAAAATGAAACGAAAATATTTTTATAGAACGGCTGTATTATCTCTTGCAGTTCTTGTGAGTGCTATATTTGGAACCTCTTCTTATAACGCTACTGCAGCACCGATTAATCACTCTATTCATGTCAAAGGAACCTCATTGCTCAAAGTGAATGATTATGATGTTTTGTACTGCACACCGATTGGTCCCTACGTTAATGAAGAAAAACGTCTCATGGTTCCGCTTCGTTCCGTTGCCGAGCTTCTTGGTGCAAAAGTTGATTATAACGGTAAACTTCAGGAAGCAAAAATCAGGTGGAGTTCAAATGAAATTGTGTTTCAAAAGGGAGCAAAAACATATAAACTGAACAATACTCCAGCACAGATGGACACTCAACCCGAAGTGATTCAGGATGCCTTTGTCATTCCGCTTGGAGTATTGCTGAGAAGTATGAATATCCCGTTTGAGTACAAGAACAACAAAGTGATTTTAAAAAATCCGTCTTTTGACCAAAGCAAGATTTTTCAAAATGTAATAGAAGCGGACCGAGGAAGATTCATTCTTGACAATCCTTCTGCACTGGATATTCAAAATTTCAAGCTTGTGGAAGAGAAAAACTCAGCAGGCGAAACCAGAGGGAGTATTACGGTGAGTGGATTAAATCGGACAGGCTCTACGATTAGAGAAGGGAAAGAAGATTTGCACATCATTTGCTTATTTAATCAAACGTTGGATATGGATGCAGACTTCGCGTCTATAGATATCCCGGATCGAAAACGTCCAAAAGTTAATCCGGAAGGCAGCGTGTCTCAAAGTCTGTCGTATCTCAAAATAAATGATGACCCTTTGCAGTATATACTAACTGCCGGAAGAACAATACAAACGAAGAATGAACGAAAATAGTAATTTAAATATAAATGGCATGGAGCTGAACCTCATCGATCGTTTAATATGGCCATCCAGTGGCCAATAAACAGATCGACGAGCAGCAGTTATCACGCTGGCTTGAAAGTAGCTCCTATAAAATCTGAAGGCTCCTTAAAATAGGGAGCCTTTTTCAATTCTGCTGTCTACAGTAATTTTTTAAGTTGCGAAACACGCCCTTGCGATATACCAAGTTGTTTAGCATATTCTTTTTGGGAGGCGTTTGGATCTGATTCAATAAGCCTTCTAAGCTTATCAAGCATTTGCGGTGCGGATTGATACATTCTTTTTTTAGTTTTCGGATAAACATGATCTGCAGCTGCTGGATAGGGAGAAGGTAATTTACTGGAACCTGGATGACTCTTCAGCTCGCGAATGCAGTTTACACACATAAATGAGTCTCTAAAGTAAGTTAAGCCCTCCAATGATCCGCACAGCATGCAAGCAACTCCAATATACTTCCGAAGGCAAAGAATACCCGCCTCTTCATCAAGGAAGAATTCAATGGGATCGCCTATCTCGTAATCTAGCACTCTCCGCATTTCTTTGGGAATGACAATACGACCTAGCGCATCTAAGGGACGTGTCATACCTGTACTTTTCAATGATTTCACTCCTTTTCACCCTAATAATATCAAATAATTCAATATAATGGTACTAATTTACATGGTTAGGGAGCGCATGCGTATGTGACACCACCCGCAAAGTAGATGTTATTATATGGGGGAATCTATTAGTTTTGACATTGGATTTAATTTGGGCGTATTGCTGTGCTCATGTGAGCCGACCAGCGCCGGGAAAATCGCTGGATTTTCCCGGCGCTGGTCCCGTGGTCAGAGACGCAGCCAAATGATTTTTCGACAGCCTGGAAGAGCATCCCTACGGATGCCCTTTTTTATTCATATAGCAGCACATATACCTCGTCATTGTGTCCGTAAAGGTATATCTTTACAAACACTCAAATTTAGTCCGAAAATTTGTTTGTAAAGGTAGCTATTTATAATTACAAACGTTTATAATTAACTTGCCACCTTTTTAAACACTTGGAGGACATTGATTTTGACTTCAGCTTCTTGCGAATGCTCCTTAACCATCTAACATCGAGGATGCGGACATTGCTATCCCGGAGTTCCAGTGCAGCACGGCTAATCCGGCGCATCCACACATAATCCCTTAACGTCATTCCTGTAAGAGAATGAAACTGCTTTGTACAGTAGTAAGGGGAGTAGCCTAACTGATTGGACATTCTCAACAATGAAGGTGCTGAAGTAAGATTATTATCAATCCAATCGATCATGAGCTGGACCATTTCGTTCCATTCGTACACGAGGGTTCCCTCCTTTCGACTCCATCTTAACAGCCGGAATGCAGGAATATTTGACTTGAGTTGCATGCACTCTTTTGTAGCCATGAACCTTTAATCAAGGGTTATGTTAGTACCTGCTGTCTTGTTCGCAATAAGTAGGATGACATTCGCGCAAACCTCCCATAATCTATTCTTTGATTTGTAATAAAATATGTATGATTGGTTATTTAACCTGTTTATGTATATTGTAAGGTGTATGATCGGATGATGAAAGTAGATTTCACACAAAAAGCCTACCTGCCGGAACACTGGCAGATAGGCTTTTATAACATAAACATTCACTATACTTCGTAACCATATGCAGTCTGTGTCTTTACATTGCAACTGCACCGACAACGTATCCTGATCTGTCGTTAGTTATTTTTACGTTGGCGTGCGCGAGCCTCGCCGCCTTTGCGGCCTGCTTCTTCCCTACTCATTTTCCCGTCGCTATCACTTTGGTCTGAATTGCCACGGGCTTCGCCGCCCTTGCGTCCGATTTCCTGATAGAATTCCTTGTCATGGTTTTTGGAAGTGGCTTCGCCGCCTTTTTCACCAATTTCCTGGTAGAAGTCCTTGCCATGATTTTTGGAAGTGGCCTCGCCACCTTTTTCGCCAATCTCTTGGTAAAATTCTTTGTCGTGATTTTTAGCAGTAGCTTCTCCACCTAGACGTCCTGCTTCTTCGCGACTCATTTTGCCATTTTGGTTGTTGTTAGCCATGTTCAATCACTCCTCATCGAATTTTAGTAAAGCGGGTACGTGTATCTATTAACCTTTGTGTCAGGAATTAAACATGTCCCTTTTATTTTGCCAAATAGCAGATAACTGGGGATATTCACCTGATTAGCGTTCCCATGCTTCGGTGTGCAGTTGTTGCTGGCGGTTAAATAATGCCGGATAAATGAACAGGCTGAGCAGCACGCTGGTCAAAATAGCAGAGGTCATGGTGGTAAATACGATGAGCAATTGCAAACGCACGGCGGCAATCGGATTGGCACCTGCGATGATTTGTCCGGTCATCATGCCGGGAAGCTGGACAAGCCCCAGCGTTTTCTGCCCCTCAATGGTTGGAATCATACTGGAACGTATGCAATCCTTGAGTATAGGGAAGATGGCTTGTCTAGGCGTGCCGCCTAACGCCAGAATGAGCATGATTTCAGGCTTGCGCAGCAGGACTTCCGACTTGAGCCGGGATAGCAGCAGACTGGACAAAATCATGGAGCTGCCAATGATCATACCGCTAATCGGAATCATATATCGGGCTGTCGCCGGAATAATATGCAGGCCAATGAGGAATGTCTGTGTAACGATTTCCACACACAGCAAAGTCAGGAATGACTTCCACATGAGACCGGGGATAAATCGTCCTTTGCGCGCAACATTTTGTGAGGCTACGGTAATCATGAGCAGAATGAATAATACGATAAACCCGTAGCTTTGCATCCCAAAAATCAAATGCAATACATATCCAATCGCCAGCAGTTGAACCGACGCTCTGATCGTGGCGATGATCATGTCTCGGTCCAGACCGAGTTTGAAGGATTTGGACATGACGATGGCGATAAATACAAAACCGAGAGAGAGAATCAAGGCAACAATCGTCATACCCATTCTCCTGCTACAAACTTTCGGGTCTCACTATGCTGCGGAGCATTAAAAAACGTCTCCGTATCCGCTTGTTCTATCAGTCTTCCGTCGATCATTAGCCATGTTTCGTGGCCTACTCTGCGGGCTTGTTCCATATGATGCGTAATCCAGATCATCGTTGTTCCCTCTTCTTTGTTCATTTGCAGCAGCAGTTCCTCAACCTCTTTGACCGAGGCAGGGTCCAGTGCAGAAGTAATCTCATCCAGCAGTAAAATATCCGGGCGGTTCGCAAGCGTCCGCGCCAAGGCCAAGCGTTGTCTTTGTCCGCCAGACAGTTCCTGCGCCTTCTGTTCCAACAGATCGCGGGTGAGCCCTACGCGTTCCAACAGGCTGGCAGGGTCATCCAGAACTGTACCGTGCAGCCGTTCTACGGTTTGGAGATTGTACAGGACAGTTCCCTGAAGCATGGGGGCATCCTGAAAAACCAATGCGACTTTCCGTCTCAGTTCAGGGATCTCCCACTCCGATATAGGTTTGCCGAGGACACGGATTTCCCCTTCATCCGGTGTCATTAGGAGGTTACACAGTGAAAGCAACGTGCTTTTACCAGACCCCGATGGACCGACCAACGTGGTGATTTTGCCGGGGGAAACTTTTGCGGTAATCCCGTTCAGAACCGCACGTTGTTGTCCAGACCCGGTGAAATATTTGATGATGTGGTTAAATTCAATAGCTGGAAGTGGTTTGGGTTCCATAGATATAGCTAGCTCCTTTGTAGGGGATCGAGAAAGGGATCAGATCCGTTCTATGATCTTATTTTTTATTATATCAGTAATGACTGCTATGCTCTTCTGTAAAGATTCGATGCAGGTTGGCTGCGGTAAACGGCATTTTCTTTGTATAAACTAACAGGATTAGTTAAAATAGAATCTGGATCGATTCTGTACATGTATAAGGAACCGAATTACATAGAAATTCGATGAAAGGAGACAGGATGATGTCGCCTAGAAACGGAGTAAAGCTGCAAGATATTCTGCGGGCTGCCGAGGACATTGCCAATGAACAAGGGATGGGGGATGTCACGCTCACCACGCTGGCGCAAAAGTTGCACATTCGCCCTCCGTCTTTGTATAACCACGTGGACGGATTGAATGGACTGCGCCAAGTACTGGCATTGCACAGTCTCGAACAGTTGGAGGAAGCTTTGATGAGCGCAGCAGTTGGTAGAGCGGGCGCAGATGCGCTAACCGCTATGGGGAAGGCGTATATGCGGTATGCTCGCGAGCGACCCGGTTTGTATGAAGCGATGCTGTATGCAACTGATCGAAATGATACCGAAATGAGGCAGGCTGCGGATCGCGTGGCCGAGCTGGTCATTGCCGTCCTGTCCAGTGGTTATGGCTTTAAGGAAGAAGATTGCATTCATGCAGCGAGGGGATTCCGTAGCCTGCTTCATGGATTTGCCTCGCTTGAACAAAAGGGCGGGTTTGGTTTGCCTGTGGAGGTGGACTGGAGCATAGAGGTGATGATGGCTACCTTTTTGGCAGGTCTGCGTGTGCAGCAAGAACGAGATGGTGAGCTGACCAAAGAAGTCTGATTTCAACCTGATGCAGCTAACATGATTGCGTCGCAGACCCGAAGGGTAAAATACATCTGTATAATGTAGATGAGAGACTCTGAATACAGGGGGGATATGAGTGAACGTACTGGTGATTGGCGCAAATGGAAAAGTAGGCAGACATCTTGTTCGTCTACTGGGGCAAAATAAATCGCATCGTGTAAAGGCGTTGATTCGCCATTCGGATCAGGCTGAAGCGCTTGAACGTTTGGGAGCAGAAACGGTGGTAGCTGACCTCGAAGGGACGGTTGGTGAAATTGCCGAAGCTATAAAAGGTAGCGATGCTATCGTATTCACGGCAGGCTCCGGTGGAAAAACAGGAGCGGATAAAACGCTGCTCATCGACCTGGATGGAGCAGTCAAGGCGATGGAAGCCGCCGAACAAGCAGGTATCCAACGCTTCGTTATGGTCAGCGCCCTACATGCGGAGAAACGGGAGCAGTGGCCCGAATCCATTAAACCGTATTATGTGGCGAAGCATTACGCTGACCGCCTGTTAGAAGCGAGCAACCTGGACTACACGATTCTTCGTCCGGGTGGCCTGACGGATGATGTGGGCACCGGCAAAGTTGCTACTGGTGAGGATCGCACCAGCCACACCATTTCTCGTGAAGATGTGGCGGCAGCGGTCATAGCAGTGCTGGAGGAACAGCAGACGTATCATCGTTCAATTAATTTGGTGTCTGGCAGTACACCTATTGCTGAGGCAATCCGGCTGTAATTACGGTGAAGTTGTTGGATCCATTTCTTTTGAGAATGTTTCTTCAAAGCTATGCTTTTTCTCGTATAAGTTGTACCAAGTTTCTGCAATGATATCTGGATCTCCTGACATCACGATATCACCATTCCCAAGACTGGGCAAAGGGAGCGTGCAGGAAGATTCGTATCTAAGACTAATTTTTGCTTTGAGAGGCATCCACGGAGGCAGAGTTCCGGGGATGCTTTTTTGCTGTTTTTCTCAGTGTGATCGTCCCCGTAGTAGTCCCAAGCTCCAACTCCGGCTGAATAGCAGCAAAAACAGTTGCTTAAAACTAATTATATTAATTATAATACTAATATAATTAGTTTGTGATGAAGACAAGGAGATGAGCTGAAATGCGTATTGTTCAGGTACAGCATCTGTATCAATTGACGTTTATGCCCCGGCTGTTCCCGGTGAACTGTTATTTGGTGGAGGAGAAAGAGGGGCTCACCTTAGTAGATGCCGGATTGCCATACAGTACCCGTGGTATAGAGCAGGCTGCGGCGCGGATCGGGCAGCCGATTATTCGAATTGTACTTACCCATGCCCATGGGGATCATGTGGGTGCGTTGGATAAGCTGAAGGCAAGGTATCCTGACGCGCAAGTATTCATTTCAAGGCGGGACGCACCGCTGCTACAGGGCGATGTATCGTTGGAGGCAGGGGAACCGGATACTCCAATTCGGGGCGATGTACCAAAGCATATCCTTACCCAGCCAGACGTTTTACTGGAGGATGGGGATCATGTGGGTTCGCTGTTGGCAATCAGCGCACCAGGACATACGCCGGGCTCGATGGCATTTTTGGATACTCGTACCCGAGCGTTGATTGCAGGCGACGCCTTCCAGACCCGAGGGGGTATAGCGGTATCGGGAAGGGTTAAGCCGCTGTTTCCTTTTCCGGCACTGGCTACCTGGAACAAGGAAATTTCGATGAAAAGCGCCAAAAAGCTGGCGAGTTTCAATCCATCTTTATTAGCTGTCGGTCACGGCAACATGCTGAAACATCCACAATCTCAGCTGGAAAGAGCGATTATGGAGATGGAGCGACAATCTTCAGTGTGATGATTCGGTATTCAGCCAACATTCAGCCAGAACTCACAAAGTCCTAAGCTAAGGCAGATACAATATGGGAAAATAGAAACAGAGAGAGGTGCATCGGATTTGAACGTTTGGAAAGCGAACGGTCTGAAATATATACTTCTATTTAGTCTCATATTGTGTGCTGTCGCTAGTGTCGTTTCGTTATGGAGTTATTCAGGTAGCTCCGCGTCCCAGTCTGCGGCTGTTAGGCAGGGCACATCCGGCGGGTTCGGGGGAGGAGGCGGACCTGGCGGAGGTATGGGGGGGCCGAATCAACCTACCAACTCCTCCACGGAGGAGACATCGATATCGGGCGGCAAGGATACAACGGCCGGGAATGATACGTCTGCATCGGACAGCAGTAGTGCCGCCAGAGACGGTCAGCACAGAGGCCCCGGAGGCATGTCTGGTAACGGATCTGGAATGGGCATGGGTGGTCCTGTCGGTGGTATGGGTGGTGGAAGAAGTGGGAATTCTTCATCTGCTTATGCGACTCCGCTGGCGATTTTCGCCGCTTTGTTCTTCGGTGCATTCGTGTTTATCGCGTACCGGTTTCGGGCTCGTGATTGGAAGCTCGGGGAACATAATCGAGGACTGATGCTGTGGACTGTGCTGGGGGTGGGGTTCTTTTTAAGAATGGCGATCGCCCCATGGATCTCGGGTCACATGGATTTAATGCTATTCCAGAACTGGGCTACGACAGCAGCGGATAGCTTATCGGGCTTTTACACGAACGGATCAAGTGATTATCCTCCGTTCTATATTTATATTTTATATGTGATCGGTCAAATCAGCTCTACGGATGCTTTCAGTCCCTATATGTCCGTACTGCTGCGGCTTCCCAATATATTAGCCGATATTGTGACAGCGTACATGCTGTATCGGTTGGCAAGCAAACGGGTCGGCTTTGGAATAAGCCTGGGATTAGCTATATTTTACGTGTTTAACCCAGCTGTATTTATCAATTCGACCTTCTGGGGGCAGGTAGATTCTTTCTTTACTATGCTGATTGTGGGCATGATTGTGCTGCTTGTGGAAAACCGGGTCGGCTGGTCAGCCGTATTGTTTACGTTAGCCGTATTGATGAAGCCGCAGGGAATTATTTATGGGCCTGTTCTATTCTTTGAGCTGCTGAGACAACGTAAAATACAGCCTTGGCTGTTGTCCATGGGCGGTGCTGTTGTGACGACCATTCTGGTCATATTGCCATTCTCGTGGGGGCAAGAGCCGTTATGGCTGCTTGACCTATACAAGGGAACGGTCGGCGAGTATCCGTATGCTTCGGTGAACGCGTATAATTTCTTTGCACTGATTGGTGGCAATTATACGCAGGACACTACAACGTTGTTCCTGTTCAGTTACCATACGTGG
The DNA here is from genome assembly GCF_038007385.1 of Paenibacillus sp. FSL M8-0228. Taxonomy (NCBI): domain Bacteria; kingdom Bacillati; phylum Bacillota; class Bacilli; order Caryophanales; family Paenibacillaceae; genus Paenibacillus; species Paenibacillus sp. FSL M8-0228. Next base: position 5,588,299 of record NZ_JBBOXA010000001.1, on the reverse strand, counting down.
GGTATGATCTGCATTGTGTTGGTGACTCTATTTACGTGGTGGATGTATATCCGCAGTCGCAAACCACAATTTGCAGCGGCAGCTGCATTGGTACTCATTGCAGGTGTATTTACCTTCGCTTCCAGCATGCATGAACGGTACTTGTTCCCTGCGGCGGCGTTAGCTGTACTGGCGTATCTGTATTTGCGAGACCGCAGATTTTTATGGCTTGCAGGTGGATTCAGTCTTACGATTTTCCTGAATACCTTTGATATCTTCTATAGCTCCAATTCTCGGGATCAATACGGTATTATTTTGTGTGTGACATCATTGTTGAATGTGTTGTTGTTTGGGTATTTGGTCAAAGTAGTGTGGGATTGCTCCAAATCGACCACGATTGAGACTGCTCCTTCCACAGACAGAGTTTCGCCAGAAGTTCCCTCAGCGCGGCCTGCATGGGGAGCGTCTTCCCAAGGCGTGAACACGACAATTGATCGTTAGTGGAGTATAAAATACGGTAAAAAACCGCCTTTTAACGAAATGGAAGTGGTTGATAGATCAACTGCAATCCATAAGTTAAAGAAGCGGTTTTTTTGTTGTCCTCATGTTAGAGTAACATTGTATCTATGTGTCTCAATCCATATATTCGTTCAGTTTTTGTACATCGCAGATGGTAATCTCTCGTGTACCCTTGCTATGAATAATCCCCAGCTGTTCAAATTTTCCAAATTTACGGCTGATGGTTTCGCGGGTGACACCCACATAATTAGCCATTTCTTCGCGTGAAAGGGGGAGATTTATTTTAATATTGGAGCCATCCGGCTTGCCGTATTTATGTCCAAGCTCAAGAATCATATAGGCGATACGGATTTCCGGGTCTTTGGTAGCTAGGCTTTGAGCCAGATTCTCGGTATGTGCCAAGCGTTTAGTAATGGTTTTGAGCAGCTTCAAAGAGATATCGGGATTGTTGCGGATCAACTGCTCCATATCATCCTTGGTGAGCATACAAATATCAGTATCTTTTAAGGCATACGCACTAAAGTTACTCAGCTCATCGCTGTTAAATATGTTCAACTCGCCAAAAAAATCGCCAGTTGTTAGAATGTGCAGGATTTGCTCCTTACCCTGAGGCGTCATCTTCAGCAGCTTGACATGCCCGCTTTTAATAATGTACAGCGTATCGGATGCTTGTTCCTCGATAATTAGGGCCTCACCCTTCTGATATTTTCGGTGTCGGATCATGGAGCTGACCTTACACAAATCTTCGCAGGACAAAGAGGAAAAGATAGGTACTTTGCGGGCACAGGGCTCCTTTTCGCACTGGCAGGGGCAGGACATCTCATTCACATTCATTCACTCCATTCATAAACCGGAAACTACAGGTTATAGCGCATGGTTGTTATTCTGTATCATCTATTGGAGAAAAATGGCTTTGATCCTCACCGCAGACCGGACAAACCCAGTCCTCTGGGAGATCCTCAAACGCTGTACCTGGCATTACGTCTTCATCGGGGTCGCCGATTGCAGGATCATAAATATATCCACAGGGTTGACATACATATTTTTTCATCTTTAGTTCTCCTTGTCATTCAAAATTTTTGTAAGCTCTGGTGCGTCCGGTTTGAGTCCCTGCATGATGGCTGTTTTGTAGGGTAGTGAAGCAAGGGCATCCCCAAAGCCAATCACGCCGCAGATAGAGCCGTCTTGTATGAACATACGTGTATAAGAAGCTTGACTTTTAGTAATCAGGCTGGTGTCGCAGACTCGTTCATCTACTAGACCGATGGAAAAGAGAGGGGATTCGTAGCAGTTCGACAGGGTTACAGGGAGGGGACGCTGATAGCTGACGGATGCGCCCGCCATATTGGCGCCTGCTATTTTTCCTTGCTCCATTGCGCTTTCCCATAACCCATCTACTCTACCCTGAAATTCGGCTGCATCACCTGCTGCATAGATATTGGTGGCGCTGGTCTCCATCTGCGCATTCACCAGAATGCCTTGTCCAATACCAAGGTCGATTTGGCGAGCAAGCTCCGTATTAGGTACAATTCCGATAGAGTACACGACATGCTCGCAGGGGATAACAGAGCCGTCCTGTAGTTCCACACCTTCTACGTGATCTGTGCCTTTAATACGTTGTACGCCTTGCCCAAGGTGTACCTGAGTACCCCGTTCGGTTATACGATCGGTCAAAATAGCAGAGGCTTTTTCATCTAGCTGGCGGGGCATAAGCCGATGCGAAGCTTCCAGTATGATTACAGAATACCCTGCTTGCTGGAAGGACCAGGCGGTTTCCACGCCTTGAATACCGCCGCCGATGATGCATATCCGGTCTCCCTGTCGCAATTCCGCTTTAAGGCTATCTGCATCTTGTCGAAAACGGATATTGTGAACGTTCCTTAGAGAAGCCCCCTCTAGCACAAGCTTACGGTTGTGAGCTCCTGTACACAGTAGCAGCTTGTCATAAGCAACGGTTTGTCCATTTATGGTTTGGATAGTACGATCCTCAGGCTGTATCTCGGTTATCTTGATGCCGGAATACACATGAATTCGTTGATTGGCAAACCATTTTTCCTTTTTGATCAGGATTTTGTCGCTGTGCAAATCAGTGAACAGTCCCTTGGAAAGTTTGACTCTGTTGTACGGAAAGGATGCTTCCTCTCCATAAATAGATATTTCAGCCAGCTCATCATGATCTCTAATCGCCTTTGCTGCGTTGACGGCGGCGACACTGCCTCCGATAATAACGTAATGTTGGTTACCCATTCAGTATCTCTCCTATTCGCTATATGCTACTGTGTTTTAAATAACACTAAGCAGTAGATCTGAGACAAATTCAGCGGCATTTTTAATTTTTTTCACTTTTTCAACATCTGTAGGAGAGAAACGAATACGTACCGGGAATTCCACATGGGTCATACCTGTTGATTTGATTACATCTGAAGTACTTTGGACCTTCATATTGGTACCGTTCAAGTAATCCTGCACGACTTCAATAGCTTCCCCGCTCCAACCGTAGGAACCAAAGGCAGCAGCCAGCTTGCCTTCCAGATTCATCTTTTGCATTTGTTGCAATAGGTCTTCCAATTTGCCCGTCATATCAGCATATTTAGTAGAGCTACCGACGAAAACAGCATCCGCTGAGGCAATACTATTCAATATTTCCGTTTCATCGGCTTTATCCACATCCCATAGCTCCACCTTGATTTGGTTCTCCAAAAAGCAATCTTTCAGAATGTTTGCCATTTTTTTAGTGTTATTTTTTAGGGTGGCATAAACAATCGCTACTTTTTTATCCTCCTTGGTTTCGGTACTCATAGAGGCGTACAAATCGATAAACTTGGCAATATCATGCCGGATTGCGAAGCCGTGGGAAGGTGCAATCATCTCAATATCCAGATCGGCAACAGCTTCGATTAATGTGCGCACATATCTGCGATGTGGATGAATAATAGCCTGATAGTATCCGACAAAGTCCTCGGTGATATCAAAACCAGCCTCGTCGGCAAATAGATGCTCTACAGCCACGTGTGTACTGAAAATATCGCAAGGGAACAAGATTTTATCTTCTATGCAGTACGTAATCATGGTTTCTTCCGTATGCAGGTAAGGTGTTTCTTTGAACAGCAGCGTTTTGCCTCCAATGTCCAGTTGATCTCCATCCTTGATGACGAGGAAGTTGCGATGCTGAAGCTTGTACATTTGTTGAATTTCCGGAACGGCAATCTCAGTGCAGACGATCGTAGCGTTTGTTGCCTTGGAGGCGAGTGCCGCCAATCCACCCGAGTGATCTGGTTCCGTGTGATTGACGATAATATATTGAATATCCAATGGATCGATCAATTCGGCAACAGCCTCTGCAAATTCTCTACCGAACGCCATATCTACGGTATCTACAATGGTCGGTTTTCCGGTTTTCAATAGATATGCATTATAGGTTGTGCCCTTAGATAGTAGAAGACGATGAAAGGGAACCTCACGATTATCAATTTTTCCTACCCAATAAATATCCTTTGCCAGTTGGAATCCTGGTTTCATAGGAACAACCTCCTGCTTGTTTTTGTTTGTCTAACACAATTCGATTCTAGTTGGATGTGTCGATGAAAAAGATGATTGAAATCAAATTTTTAAATATTTCAAAAGTATTTTTGACTTTAGGATTTTGCAAAATTCGATTCCAGTCGCCCCAAAGTACAATATATAGACGAACTAGACCATTTCGATCTATATATTTTGTTCATTGAAAGTCGCTTATTGGATTTTTGCAAAATCCTCCTTAAATTTAGTTTTGTGATTGCAATCACAAGGCGAGCGAAATAATCCAATACAATAAAGGTATAAATCCATCTTAAGCAATTTAATTCCAAACAGGAGCGTGAACCAATATGAAAAAATCAAACCTCATTCAATTTCAGGAATATAAGGAAGCAGCCTTTACAAAACGAATTGTGCATAAGGAAGCCGACAATGTAATTTTTATTCTCAACTTTACTCCTAATGCCGAGCTGCCAACACATAATCACCCGGGAGCGAATGTATATTTGCTTGTTCTTGAAGGCAGCGGTACTGTAACTGTGAACGGCGAAGCAACGGAAGTTGTCCAAGGGGATATCATTCATGTTACAGGCGATGAACACTTTTCCTATCGTGGCGGTTCAGAGACGAATTCCAGTCTGCATGTAGTGTTGACCCAAACGCCAAGTGAAAGCTATGCACAAAACATATAAAAGAGAACATAGCAGCAAGATGCTCATATAAAAAAAAGAAAATGGTTATTTTTTTTACACTCGTATTGATAATGAATATCATTATCAAATTTTGAGAAGAGGTGTTAATGGCCAATGCAGACAGTAGATTACAATCAGGTGCCAGGGCACTGGGTATTAGCAAGTCTCGGTAAGCGCGTGCTTAGGCCCGGAGGGTTAAAAACGACACGTTGGATGATAGAGGGACTTGACGTAACCGGGCAGGATGAGGTCATTGAGTTTGCCCCCGGATTGGGTATAACTGCCCAAATCACACTACAGCTTAATCCCCGCCGTTATATTGCGATTGAACAGAATGAGAAGGCGGCCTCTATCGTAAAAACGTATGCAAGCGGAGCAAACCGGGAAGTCATTATTGCCGATGCTGAACAAGTTCCGTTGCCGGATGCCTCTGCGACGGTGGTATATGGGGAAGCCATGCTGACGATGCACACAAGGGCCAAGAAAGCGCAGATTATTTCGGAAGCCAGGCGGCTTTTGAAAGTAGGCGGGAAGTTTGCTATCCATGAGATGTGCCTTGCTCCTAGCCATATTGAGCCTGCGCTCAGAAAGCAAATTTACAAGGACTTGGCTGTAGCCATGCGAGTTAACGCGACACCGTTGACGGTGTCAGAGTGGGAACAGTTGCTGAAAGAGGAAGGCTTTAAGGTCGTTAAAATCTATACGGTTCCCATGCACTTATTGCATCTGCCACGTATCATTCAGGACGAGGGCTGGTTGAGACTTGGAAAAATCACCTTTAACCTTATGCGTAACCATGCTGCCCGGACAAGGGTTATGGGTATGCGCAAGCAGTTTGTAAAGTACGCCGACCATCTGCAAGCGGTCAGTATCATCGCTGAGCGATAGCCTGAATTCACGAATAAGAGAATAATAAAGCTTTTTACGCAATAGCAAAAAAAGGAGACGACCCCCCATTCAGGGATTCGTCTCCTTTTTGTATATTTGCTGCTTGGCTTGGCTGCTGGTGTGCGCATGCTTTGCACCCCTCTATTTGTCATATCATAGGTGTGGTGAAAATTTCCAATCCCTGATGTTTTTACATTATCATAGTGACTAAGATCGTTGGAATAGTTAACTAAAATAATAAAATAGGCGTACATCAAAAGGAGGAAGCGTGTTATGAAGCTGCATCGAGCCATTGTGGTAGATGATGAAACCTTTACTCGTAAAGGGCTGCTTCAACTCATGGATTGGCAAGCCTGTGGTTTTGAAATCGTAGGAGAAGCTGATAACGGTGAGGATGCGCTGGAGCTAATCAGCCGTATTCACCCGGACCTGGTCATTACCGATATTCGTATGCCTGTGCTCGACGGATTAGAGCTGATTCGATCTGTGCTCGAACAGAGTACAGAACATCCCGCGTTTATTATCTTAAGCGGCTATAGTGATTTCGCTTATGCGCAGCAGGCAATCCGCTATGGGGTTCATGATTTTATGCTTAAGCCGATTGATGAGGGTGACTTTTCGGCTACATTGCGCAAGCTGAGTGAGAGACTGCATCGTGAACAACAGAATGCGCAACGATATCAGAATCACCATGCAGGTGGGTTGTTAGAGACTGTGATGATGAACCCAGTGGATGATGTAGTGGTGACACAGTGGGAGCAGCAACTACGGCTTGAGGAGGCCACTTCTATGTACTATGTACTCGTCGAGCTGAATGACCAACATCCCTGGCGCTCTGGTGACAATAATATTATGCTATCGCTTTTCCAATTCAGGGAGCTTATAGAGCAAGCACTTCATCGTTTAATGGATGGCAAGTACCCTCTCTATGTCCATGAGCATCGCAACCGAATTGGTCTTATCGTACCGGACTTCTTTTTGAACTATTTTCAAGGCAAGGTCGAAGTCTTTATGAAAGCGCTACAACAGGAGATAGAGGGGATGAAGTCACTAAAAGACCAGCTGGGAAGTCGGGTTTTCATTTATGCAGGAAAGCCTGTGAATCGGTTGCAGGATATCCAGCAGTCCTATGCCTGTGCGAAGGAGGCAGTGCTCCATAAATACATTTATGACCATAGCGGTATTGTTGTATATCTACAGGAGGGAATGCCACCACTCCACTATAAGACCATACATCAGGACGTACTGGATCGCATGACGGAACAAGTCGAGGAACTGCGGTTGGAGGAGCTGCGTGTGGCCGTGGATAATTTATTTAGCAGCTTTCGGGAGGAGTGTTATGCACCTGAGGCTGTGAAAATGAGTTTGCATCAATGCGTACTTAGTATCGTTCGGGTCATTCAAAACATGCAGGGAGATGAGCGCTCACTTCGGTCACTAGAACCGATGATGAACTGGCAGGACATGAACCTGTCCCTGGGTGAACTACAGCGATTGTTTACAGCTTTTGCAGAGGAAAGTGGAAGGTATATTGGGGTTCTGCGCAAGGATTGTCAGCAGGGAGGCATCCAGCACATCCGTGCTTACATTGAGCAGCATGCCGCCGAGAATATAAGCCTGAAAAGTATTGCGGCTCGCTTTTACATGAACCCGGTGTACCTCGGTCAATTGTTCAGAAAAACGTATGGTGTGTACTTTAACGAATTCTTGCTGAAATTGCGCGTTCAGGAGGCAAAACGTTTGTTGCGGCAGACGGATCTGCGGATTTATGAAATTGCGGAGCGCGTGGGCTTTGGCAGTTCAGACTATTTTGTTACCCAGTTTGAAAAGACGGCGCACGCCACGCCTAGTGAATACCGCAACAGCCTGAGTATTGGCGACGAGCCAGAGAGGGCCGGCGAATGAAGATGCTGAGGACGACTCTTGATCATGTGCGATTGCGGGATAAAATGCTGCTGCTTTATTTTCTGTGTGTTTTCGCGCCTGTAGTGTTGACCAATCTGGTTTTTTACCATGTTACCTCACAAAATGTGAAAGAACAGCGTATTCAGGATATTTCGCGTGCACTGGAACAGATTAAAATTGAATTTTACCGTGAATTTGAAGATGCGATGGAAATCTCGTCTATCTTTTATACCGATCATCAGCTCAATGAGGTGTTGGAACAAACATATCCCCACCCTGCTGATTATATTGCTGCCTATGACTCTTATTTACGTCGTATCTTGAACAATAATTACAGTCCTGTATACCATTCCGTAGGTGGAATTACGATCTACACCGATAATTCAACGCTGCTGGATTCCGGGGGAGTCAGTTTTATAGATGAGAGGGTCAGAAGCTTGCCCTGGTATACCAAAATCCCGCCTGGACGCCAGTCCAAGCCTATATTTGTACGTACCGATGACAGTACAGGCGAACAGCTGCACCCTTTCAGCCTGATTCGGCGGATGAACTACTTTTATTCCCAAAATGGTCGTGAAAAAATACTGAAAATAGAACTGCGAATGTCGTCCATTCGTGAGATTTTCAACAACCTGAATTTGCAGGGAAGTCTCTTTCTGCTGAACGAACGAGGGGAAATCGAATATACAACGGATCCCAAAGTTGCTATAAACCACAAAAGTGTGGCCTATAGCACCCTCAAGCTGCCCGAGGACACGATGGAGTTCAAGACGAATTATGTGCTTACGAGCAATCTGAACGGCTGGAGCATTGTGGCAGCGGTATCCAGAGATGAAATGCTGTATGAAATGCAGGAATCCCGCAACTTTGTGCTCTTGTTAACCTGTGTAAATATGCTGTTACCTACATTAATTATTATCTGGATTACACGTTCGCTGAACGTGAGGATTCATCGTATTTTAAAGCACATGAAAAAGGTGAAAAACCAGCATTTTGAGCTGATTCCCGGTACAGAGTCGCGAGATGAAATCGGGCAATTAACAGGTGAGTTTAACCGGATGACGCTGAAAATAAAGCGACTGATTAACGATGTGTATATGGCTGATATTCAACGAAAAAATCTGGAAATTCAGCGCAGACATGCCCAGTTGAATGCACTTCACAGCCAGATCAACCCCCATTTCCTGTTCAATGCGCTGGAGACGATTCGCATGAGGAGCTTGATGAAGCATGAGGATGAGACAGCGCACATTATTCATAACATGGCACGGATATTCCGCAATTCGCTGGTGTGGAACAAGGATCGGGTTACTTTGCGGGAGGAGCTGGAGCTGATCCGTTGTTTTCTGGAAATCCAGCAATATCGCTTTGGTGAGCGAATACAGTACGAAGTGCAGGCGCGCTCTGAAGACTTGGACAATCTGCTTCCCAAAATGGTCGCGCTGACACTGGTTGAAAATGCAAGTATCCACGGCATTGAGCCGCTAAAGCATGGGGGACGCATTGAGATTCATTTTGAGCATGAGGAAGGACAACTGATTCTAACGGTTCGAGATGATGGGGTGGGCATATCTGAGGAACAGGTACAACGTTTATATGGTTACATGCAAAGGCAGGAAGAAATGGGTGAGCGTATAGGTCTGCAAAATGTCATCTATCGTCTTAAACTTTACTACGGGAGCCGCTTTGAGCTTGCCATACGCAGTGCCCCCGGCGTGGGTACGGAGATACGAATTAGGATTCCTGCGGATCGGGAGTGAGGTGGAGAGCGGTACCTATTTTGCTTTGAAGGACCTTTACCTATAGTTTCCTAAGTAACACCTTTAGATTGGCAGGTGAACGAAATGGACGGCATTTTATAAAATGAAAGTGCTTACAATTTAGGGCGTGCGGGATTCCCAGTGCTTGCGGTACGTCCGCACGATATTCACACACAATCGACAAAAGAGGGCGAAAGGGGAAGGTCTGGCATGACAAGCAAAAGGTTCGGAATCATCGGTCTGGTAATGGTTATGATGGCATCTATGATCACTGCTTGCTCAGGGAGCTCGGGCAAGGAGCCAGCGTCAGGAGATAGCAAGGAGAAAGTCACATTCACGTATTTTAATGCCACTGCGGGCAGGGACATTAATACCAATGAAACGCGGATCGGCAAGATCCTGGAGGATCAGACGGGGGTAAACTGGAAGCTGGAGCATTTGGTGGGTGATTCCAATACGAAGATCGGTACATTTATTGCCAGTAACGATTTCCCGGATGTGATAGTACCGGATGGCACGATCGATAAGCTGCTGGATGCCGGGGCTTTTATTCCCCTGAATGATTTGATCGACAAATACGGACCGAATATTAAGCGTGTATATGGACCGTACTACAACTTGATGAAGGCGGAGGATGGGAACATTTATTTTCTTCCGCTCAGTGCGGTGGTAGGCGATTATTTACCTGCGCCTAACTTGGAGCAAGGAGCCTTTTGGGTGCAACGCAGGGTATTAAAAGAAGCGGGATTTCCAAAAATCAAAACACTTGACGAGTATTTAGCCCTGATTCGTAACTATGCGAAAAAACATGCAGATGAGGGCTTGACTGGGTACCTGGCGTTAACCACGCAGGATAGGTTTTATGCTCTTACGAACGCGCCGATGCATCTGGCAGGCTATCCGAATGATGGCGGCACGATTATTGATATGAAGACACACCGGGCCACGGATTATGGAGATATGGAAATCACAAAGCGGTATCTGAAAGAGCTAAATCAGCTCAATGTAGAGGGCCTATTTGATAAATCGTCCTTTGTGGACAATTACGATCAATATTTGGCGAAGCTGACTTCGGGTAAGGTGCTGGGCTTTTTTGACTACCGCTGGCAGGCGGGGCAGGCCCTGAATAATCTGCAAGAGGCTGCCAAGCAATCGGGCAATGATGATATGGAGTATATAGGGCTGCCTATTGTATACGACCAGAATATAAAGGATCAGTACATTGATCCGTCGTCATTCGTTAATAACCGAGGCATAGGAATTACGGTCAGTGCCAAGGACCCGGTACGTATCATCAAATTTTTTGACAACCTGCTGACGGACGAAAACCAGATATTATCCAACTGGGGAATCAAGGGGGAAACCTATGATGTAGATAAAAAAGGACGCTTTTACCGGACTGAGGAGCAAATTAAGCAGACTGGTCAGGACGCGTTCCGCGAATCATTCGGGTTCAAATATTTTGAATATAGTTGGCCGCGATACGGTAGCGGTTCTACCCTGCCTGACGGTAACTCGGTTGGCCCCGGACGGCAGCCTGAGGTTGCGCGTATGTCCTACACCGAGGGAGATAAAAAGCTACTAAAAGTCTATGGTGTAGAGTCCTTCTCGCAAATGTTTTCCGCACCTGACGAGCGCCCATGGTATCCGGCCTGGAGTATTCCGATTGCTCAAGGCTCAACTGCGCAGCTCTTCCAGCAAAAGAAGGGGGACCTACAGCGCAAATATTTCCCGCGTTTGGTGCTGTCTGCACCGGAACAGTTTGATGCGATTTGGAATGAATACACTACTGAATTCAACAAGCTGGATGTAAAGGCGTATGAGGAGTTGATCACGAAGGAGGTTGCCAAAAAAATCGAAAATCCCGGTAAAAAATAAAGGAGGAAGCAGCTATGGGCCACTCGTCACCACCACCTGTCACGATCTCCCCGGATCATTTTCCGCCCTCGCGGCGAACCGGCTTTAGGGGATTTATGCACAAGCTGAATCAGCAACGGGCACTAGTATGGATGTCCGTCCCTTTTTTAATCTGGCTGTTCATCTTCAAGTATTTGCCCATCTGGGGCTGGACGATTGCCTTTCAGGATTTTAAGCCTGCCCGCAAGTTGCTCGATCAGCAATGGGTTGGATTAAAGCATTTCCATTTTCTGTTTCAGGATGAACACTTTCTGCGGGTCATGCGCAATACGCTGGCGATGAGCTTTATTAATTTGGTGTTGGGCTTTGTCACCGCTATAACACTAGCAATTTTGCTGAATGAGCTTCGTCAGCTCGTATTTAAGCGGGTGGTACAGACGATCAGCTATCTACCGCATTTTATTTCGTGGGTGGTCGCGGCCAGCATCATTAGTACGGCGCTATCTGCGGATGGCGGCATCATCAATGAGGTGCTGATGTGGCTGGGATTGATTAAGGAGCCTATTCTGTGGCTGGGCGAAGGAAGCTATTTCTGGGGCATTCTCGGTGCATCGGAGGTATGGAAAAATGTCGGCTGGAATACCATCATTTATTTGGCCGCGATGACGATGATTGATCCCTCGCAGTATGAAGCGGCTGAGATGGATGGAGCAGGGCGTTTTCAGCGGATTTGGCATGTGACATTACCCGGATTGAAGCCTGTATTTATCATCCTGCTCATTATGAACATCGGCAATCTGCTGGAATCCGGCTTTGAGCCGCAATACTTACTGGGCAACGGTATGAACGTGGATTACTCGGAGAATCTGGATATTTTTGTGCTGAAATATGGTATCCAGATGGGTAATTTCTCGCTTTCCATTGCTGCCGGGATGTTCAAAACGGTGGTCAGCTTCATCTTACTGTTTAGCGCCAATCATATTGCGAAGCGGTTAGGGGAGGAGAGATTGTTCTAAAAAAAGAGTGAGTTTCTGGGGAGGGCTCGTTGTCGCTTCGCGTGCGGATTGTTCTTCCGATCGCTGTTATCCCCGTATTTTCTTATTGGAATAAAGATCATAGGTTAAAATCCGGGGATAAAGGCGAACGCTCCGCTTCTTCAGAACAATTCCGCCCGCTCCGCTGCTACCCGCCGTAAAGTCACTTTTTTTGAGAACTGAGGGTAGTGGCAAGGGGAGAACTTAGGGAAGGCGCGTGACTCGCGCTTCCTTGGGTAAATGCGCCATGATGGTTGGCTCAGCTTCGCTTTCGCTTGTTTTTAGGACTGCTAGTGGTGGTGATAACAGAAGGTGCGAGCTCATTCATACTACGGGTGCAGGTCAGTGGATTTTTAACAGGCCGCTTCGCTGACCTTATCAGTCAGATGATTAGGCTATTTTTTAGAAAGGAGCGGAAGTCATGGGTAAAGGGAAGGCTGTACACGGGCGATTTCGGGCCCCCTCGGATCGGATTTTTGATGCGTGCAATATTCTGTTTATGCTCTGCCTGATGGTGTTCACGCTGTATCCGTTCTTGAATACACTGGCGGTTTCGTTGAATGAAGCGAATGATTCGATACGGGGCGGGATTTATTTGTGGCCACGTGAATTCACGTGGAGTAATTATGAATTTGTGTTCAAGGAAGCGACGATTTTTCATGCTACGCTGATTTCTGTATTACGTACGGTTGCGGGCACGGTGACTTCGGTGTTTTGCTGCGCGATGGTGGCGTACACGATCAGCCGGCCGGAATATGTGCTGCGTAAATTTGTTTCGATTGCTTTTATTTTAACGATGTATTTTAGCGGTGGACTGATTCCGAACTTTCTCCTGATTCGTGAGCTTGGGATGCTGGGGACTTTCTGGGTGTATGTTGTGCCGGGATTGATTGGGGTGTTTAATGTGATTGTTATTCGCTCCTTTATTGAGGGATTGCCGGAAGGGATTTTGGAGTCGGCGCGTATTGACGGGGCTGGGGAGTTTTCCACTTTTATGCGCATCGTTTTACCGCTGTGTGTTCCCGTGCTAGCGACGGTGTCGCTGTTTACAGCAGTCGCGCAATGGAATTCCTGGTTCGATGTGTTTTTGTACAATTCGTCATATGAACAATGGAGCACTCTTCAATATGAGTTGATGAAAATACTGCAAAATTCCAACACGTCTGTTAACACTCAGGACTATGCGAGCCAATTCGCTGGTTCGGAAAATCTAGCGAAGTCGGTCACGCCTACCTCAATTCGGGCCACGATGACGATTGTCGCTTCAGTGCCTATTATTTTAGTTTATCCCTTTTTGCAAAAATACTTTGTGAAGGGTATGACCTTGGGCGGTGTCAAAGGATAGTAAATGAAAACCAATGGTGCCAAATACCAATTCCAAAAAATCGGAGTACGGGAGGGATTGCTTTGCGGTCATGTTGGGTTAAGCCTTTTTGTCTGGTACTGGCTGGAGCGCTGTTGTTATCGCCTGTCGGTTGGTGGGGGGCGTCTGTACTAAAGGCAGCTCCGTCTATAGAACATTCCCCGCCCGTTTCGGATACGGTGCTGTCAGCGGGTAATATCCATAAGACCATTGGAACGTATGGATTTGAGCAAGGAAACAGCGACGGCTGGAAACCCCGGGGAACTTATACCCAAATTGCATCCGTCACGGAAGCAGCATATGGCGGCACGCACAGTCTGAAGGCAACCGCCCGCACAGCGGCTTGGAACGGGGCGGAGCTGGATGTGAAGTCGCTATTGCAGCCGGATGTAGAGTATGAAATTAGTGGCTATGTGAAGCTAGATGGTCATTCTGCGGTTCCGAGCATGGTTAAACTTACAGTGGAGCAGCAGCCGACAGACGGGACTACGACATGGAAGACGGTAGCGCAGACGGAGACGGCGGATACATCGTGGATTAAACTTCAGGGGAAATATACTTTTACCGGGGGGATGGATGCATTGAAGCTGTATGTGGAAAGCTCGAATCCCGCGCAGGCCTACTATGTGGATGAGGTAGAAATAACACAGGTATCGAAGACGCCAACGGAGCCGGCCCATGGTATCGTATCCGGGTTTGAAGAGGGTACGGCTCAAGGATGGGTGTCCCGTATGGGAGCCGAGACCGTGCAGGTTTCGGATGCCGATGCACGAAGCGGCTCATACAGTCTGCTGACAACAGGCAGACAAAAGACATATGCCGGACCGAAGCTGGATGTGACTGCTACGATGCAAAAGGGCAGCCGATATACGGTCAGTGCCTGGGTGAAGCTGGCGCCGGGTGAGCAGCCTGCCAAGGTGAGGCTCAGCGTGCAGCGTGATCACCAAGGGAATAGTTCGTATGAAACTGTTGTAGGCGACACGGCTACTACGACAGGGGGATGGATGCATTTATCTGGTACGTATACGCTCGCGCATGATGCAGACACTGTTTCTATGTATTTGGAAACGGCAGAAGGAACGTCTTCCTTTTATATGGATGATTTCGAACTGTCACTTGTACCACCACTGGCTATTGAAAAGGACATTCCTTCTTTGCATGGATTATATGGGGGACAGTTCAGCATCGGCACGGCGATTGAAGCTTTTCAGACCGAAGGGGCTTACGGAGAGTTGGTACAGAAGCATTTTAACAGCGTCGTTGCAGGGAATGCGATGAAGCCAATCTCCTTACAACCGTCCGAGGGACAGTTCCATTGGGAGGAAGCAGACCAAATTGTGCAGTTTGCTAGACAGCACGGACTAGAGATTCGCTTCCATACCTTGGTGTGGCATAACCAAACTGGGGATTGGATGTTCAAGGATAAGAATGGACAGCCGATGACACCGACTGCTGAAAATAAAAAGCTTTTGCTGGATCGGCTGGAGACGCATATTCGCGCTGTTGCAGCGCGGTATAAAAATGTCATCACCGATTGGGATGTGGTGAATGAGGTCATTGATCCTGATCAGCCGGATGGCATGCGCCGCAGCAAGTGGTATCAGATTACCGGTACGGATTATATTGAAAAAGCATTCCGTGTCACGAGGGAAGCGGCGGGCCCGAACGCACGACTATTCATTAACGATTACAACACGCATGAGCCGAAGAAACGGGATTTTCTGTACAATTTGGTACGTGATCTGCTCGCTAAAGGTGTACCGATTGACGGGGTAGGCCACCAATCGCATATCCGCCTAGAGTTTCCCGCTATTAGCGAGATTGAGCAGTCCATCGAAAAGTTTGCTTCGCTTGGTCTGGATAATCAGATTACCGAGCTGGATATGGGTCTTTATTCCAATGACACAGATCGCTATGAAACGATTCCAGAATCTATGCTGATCCGGCAGGCTCACCGCTATCGGGCGCTGTTCGATATGTTTTCAAGGCAGCAGGATCATATCAGCAATGTGACGATTTGGGGTACGGATGATGGAAATACGTGGCTCAGCACGTTTCCAATAGCCCGGCTGGATAAGCCGCTATTATTCGACGAACAGTTAAAGGCCAAATATGCCTATTGGGCACTTGCTGATTCGTCCAAAGTCCCGCCGTTGCCAGCAGGGAATAACGAATAAATGGTTTGAATACATGCCGGCCTTTGTTATCTCACCTGAACGCAATGGCGGTTTTACGGAAGTATGGATTGGCATGTATGCTGTATCGAACGTCCGCTTATACAAGCATAAAAGCAGGCTGTCCTTTACATTTCACATGTGAAGGACAGCCTGCTTTGTTATCGTAAAGGAATCGCGGTTTATTCCAAGTTAGCGTGTTGGCCAAACATAGATTCGGAGGTCAGCTTGCGCAGCTCCATCGTTCTGAGTACCAGTGCATCACCGTACAACAGCAGGGTTTGCTCAAACAATGAGCCCATAGGCTGAATCGTCTGGTAATCCTTGTTGGAAGGATCCTTGGGTGCACCGGGCAGCTTGACGATGATATTGGCCAGTTTGCCGATGGTAGACTCGGGGGACGTGGTTAGAAGCGCCAGAGAGGCCCCGAGTTTCTTTGCTTTTTCTGCCATGGAGATCAGGCTTTTGGTTTCGCCAGAGCCTGAACCAATAATGAGCAGGTCGCCCTCGCCCAAGCCGGGAGTTACGGTTTCACCCACCACGTAAGCTTGAATTTCCATGTGCATCAGTCGCATCGCCAGCGAGCGAATCATGAACCCTGAGCGGCCCGCACCTGCCACGAATACCTTATTCGCAGCGTTGATGGAGTGGATCAGCTGTTCCGATTCCGCATTGCTGATCAACTGTGGAACCCATTGTAGCTCGTTGAGTACCTCAGATAAATATTGAGAGGTTTCCATTGGGGTTAACCTTGTTTGATGAGCTGTTGCATTTGGGAAGCTACAGCCTTTTTGTCGTCCTCGCCAGTGATACCACCGCCGACGATAACCAGATCCGGTTGAGCCTTCACGACTTCAGCCAATGTGCTCAGCTTAATACCGCCAGCCACGGCAGTTTTGGAGTTTTTCACGACTTGTTTGACGGTTTGCAGTGCTTCGAACGGGCTTTGTCCTTCAGCTTGTAGATCGTAGCCTGTATGCACACAGATGTAGTCAACGCCCAGAGCGTCAATTTCTTTCGCGCGTTGCTCCAGGTTTTTAACACCGATCATATCCACCAGGATTTTTTTGCCGCCTTGTTTTTTCGCTTCTTCTACTGCACCTTTGATTGTTGCATCTTCAGCTACAGCCAAAATCGTAACGATATCTGCACCAGCCTCGGAAGCTTTTAGCACTTCATAGCCCCCTGCATCCATAACCTTCAGGTCAGCCAGCACTTTCAGATTCGGGAATGCTTCTTTCATTGCTTTTACTGCATGAAGTCCTTCATTGATGACAATCGGCGTACCGATTTCTACGATGTCAATATACGACTCTACTTCTTTTACCAATGCAATCCCTTGCGGGATATCTACTAAGTCTAAAGCCAATTGAAGTTCCATGTTATTAACTTCACTCCTTAAGTGAATTTGTATTTTGATGAACAGGTACATGCTCTGTTGAGTATTACTCTATACTTTAATTTCATGCACAGGTTTGATTGTAAGGCCCAGCTATCCGGTTGAAAAGTACGCACTAATTCGTAACGTAGTTACCCCCACGATACTATAGCATCATAAAAACCATCCATGAGAGAGCCTATACTTTGTCTTTTTTAGTATTATTTCTATAAGGAGAGTCAACTATTCGTAACCGAGGATTTTGCAAAAATCCCATAAGCGACTTCCAATGAACAAGATATAGATCGAAATGGTTTGGTTCGTCTATATCTTGCACTTCGAAGCGACTGGAATCGAATTTTGCAAAATCCATAACCGTACACAGCAATGTAAGGTTGCAAAAAAAGAAGATAGCGATGATTGAATTGACTTCAAGTTAGGTTTTGACTATATTTGCAATATACGGTATGCAAAAATGGAGGCTAGCAGCATAACTGCCCTGAAAAATAGCCATTGGGCTAGGGGTAACCGCAATTTTCAGGCTAGGGAGGCGGGGTCTAATGGAAGAGGTCTTGAACCAAAGGGAAGCCATTTATTTGTTGTCGGACAGTCACGAACTCGATAAAGCTTGTGAGTTGTTTAGACTCAGCTACACACATAATGATTGGGATGAAGCGAACAAAGTAGCAGACTTTCTGCATACGTTGGCTGAAAACCTGTATCACACCCAACTGAGAAATGCTGCAGACGGCAAGTATGAGACATTGGACACCAAACACCCGCTAGTGTTTTATTATGCTTACAGTTATCTGGCGAAGTCTATTTACTATCAGAATATGGGCAAGTATGAGGAAGCTAGAAACTATATTATGAAGTATAGCGAAATGGGCTGGTTTATGGGGCTGGATCAGAGCGGTCACGAAGAAGTAGAGAGATTCCGTTTCCTCGCCAAGGCCAATTTATTTACGATTGAGTTACTTTCGGGGAGAAGGGAACTTTTGCCTGAGTACGTTCAATTTCTTCATGACAATGAAGAGGAGTTACTTCCAGGATTGGTTGGTATTGCGGAAGCGGCTAACTTGAATAATTGGAATATAGACGACCTGCTGAACGATTTTGCTGATGATATTAAAATATTTGAAGGTTATGAAGATAGAGCAAACCGCGTATATTATCTAAAACTGGTCAACCAATTGGCCATTTACCATTTCAAGAAGAAGCAGTACTCCGTTGCCTTAAATTATGTTCTTGATTCTCTGCAATTCTCTGCCAATGTAGAAGTGGATGCCAATTTCAGGACATTGGTTGCTCTGTTTGAGACTTATCGAGATTGGGCAACACCATCACAGCAAGAGCAATACCAAACCATTTTATTAAGGGGGCTTCATGCTGAAAAAGGCATTAATCTCGGTAACTATGGCCTTGGCGTCTCTTAGTATTGCTCTTCCGGTGGGAAATATTTGGGAAGGGTTAGACCCTGTGATTCCTTCAAATCATGGTGTTTTTTCTTTTTCTTATCCTGCTTGAGTTTCAGATTTAGATCCTTAAGCCCGATAGGCCTTTTGTACATAAAGGGAGCACACTTTTACGCATTTTGCGATCCGTGTGCTCCCTTTTTTATGCCAAAATTTATTTTACGACATACGAAGTCAGGCTATTGGCCAGATGTTGCATCGTTTCACTCGCCTTTTGCATACGGTCCATCACTTCAGTGAAAGAGCCTACCAGAGTCGCCTGCTCTTGAGAAGAAGAAACAATTTGCTCAATTTCCTGCTCCATTTGATGAATGGAGTTCTGTACATCCTTAAGGGCCCCTTCAATATCGACCGTCGCCTTTTTGGATTCTACGGATAGCTTGCGCACCTCTTGAGCGACGACACCAAAGCCTGCTCCTGCTTCTCCGACACGCGCGGCCTCAATCGCTGCATTCAATCCAAGCAGGTTGGTTTGATCGGAAATTTCCTTGATGAACACAGCTACCTGATTGATTTTACCCGAGTTTTGCACAGCGATTTGGGTGTTTTTCAAAATTTGTTCACTGGTTGCCTGAAGTTCCTCGGAATGAGCTGCTACATGCTGTACCATATCAATGAGCTGCTCGGTGATGGAGCGGTTCTCGGATACGAATTGATCCAGTTGATTTTTGTTAGTCAAATTATAAGAGGCCGCAAATGCTGCAATGACTTCACCTTTCTCGTCCAATACAGGAATACTGATCATATCCAGAGGAAAACCTAGAATTTCAGCAGGAATGTGGGTCAGGCTGGTCTCACGTCCATTTTTAAGCATGGCAAAATTCTTATAGTCCTCGAGTAGCTCCGAGCCTGTTTCAAAGCCGAGGTCCATACCCTCCGATTGGGTATACATAAGGACATGAGTTCGGTCGAAGAGAGCAAGGGTCACTTTCTCACGCATGATCTGTTGTATGTAGGGAATGGCTGCAATTAATGCATCTATTGTATTCAAATAGATAACCTACCTTTCTTTACTAGGTATATTTTTTATAGTCTCGTATATAGTTGTCGGTCTAAAGATGGATAAAAGTTATAAAGATATTGAATCTTTAAGGAAGTGAAAGCATCAGAAAAAAAGGCATACCATTTCCATTACGAAACGATATGCCTTCTATTTAATCTGAACGTGTCAGTGCTGCGTATAGGTAGTTCACTTGCCGCGTTGCTCGAACAGTTGTGCGATTTCCACAATAACCTTGGTAGCGAGCACCATGTTGTCCACCGACACATATTCAAACTTACCGTGGTAGTTCTCCCCACCTGTAAAAATATTCGGTGTAGGCAGTCCCATGTAGGATAGCTGTGAACCGTCTGTACCGCCACGGATCGGCTTGATAATGGGTTCGATATTCAGCTTTGTCATTGCTTCATAAGCGACATCGACGATATGCTTGACTGGCTCTATTTTCTCTTTCATGTTGTAATATTGATCTCTCAGCTCCAGCGCAATACGGTTTTCTCCATATGCGGCCTGCAGCTCTTTGACTACATTTGTTAAATAAGCTTTCCGGTTTTCAAAGCTCTCGCGGTCAAAATCACGGATAATATAGTACAGTTTAGCTTGTTCTGCGGTGCCTGTAGAATCCAAGAGATGATAGAAGCCATCATATCCGTCTGTATATTCCGGGGCTTCGTTTGCAGGTAACCGACTGTGCAGCTCCATAGCGATTTTGGCAGCGTGAATCATTTTGTTTTTAGCCGTACCAGGATGCACATTCACACCGTGAATGGTAATATGGGCGGCTGCGGCGTTAAAGCTCTCATACTCCAGTTCTCCGAGCGGTCCGCCGTCTACCGTATAGGCATATTCAGCGCCAAAAGCGGCTACATCAAAGCGTTCCGGTCCTCTCCCAATCTCTTCGTCCGGTGTAAAAGCAACGCGAATTTTGCCATGTTGAATTTCTGGATGGTCAATCAGGTAGTGGATAGCTGTCATGATTTCTGCGATCCCGGCTTTGTTGTCTGCACCGAGCAGGGTGGTACCATCTGTTGTGATCAGGGTGTGGCCTTTATATTGAGTCAGTTCGGGAAACTCACGTGGAGAAAGAACCACACCAAGCGAAGCATTCAGCGTGATATCGCCCCCATCATAGTTTTCCGTCAATTGCGGCTTTACCCCTGCACCAGTCAGTTCGGTAGCCGTATCGAGGTGAGCGAGAAAACCGATGACGGGAACCACTTTATCCGTATTGGAAGGAAGGGTTGCCATCACATAACCATGATCATCAATGGTTACGTCTGTCATACCAATGGCTTTCAATTCGTCCACCAAAAGGTTGCCCAATGTAAGCTGTCCAGGTGTAGTGGGGCAAGTGTGGCTGCTTTCATCAGATTGGGTATCTACCTGAACATATGTAGTCAGGCGGTCAATCAGTTCCTGTTTCATGTGGATATCCTCCTTGGTGTCATTTCTATTATGGTAGGTATTTTATCATGATTAGGCTTATAATATGAAAAAAATGGTTGAACCTTTTGGGGATAATAGTAAAATAAAAGTAAAAATAGAGTAAAATCTTAAAGGAGTCTGCAATGCCTACGTTAAAAGATATCGCCCAGGAGGCAGAGGTTTCGATATCCACGGTCTCCCGAGTGCTAAATTATGATGAGACACTGTCTGTATCAGAGGAAACGCGGCGCAAAATTTTTGAGGTTGCCGAGCGTATGAAATATACGACTGTTAAACGTAAAAATGGCGGTATTGGTCGTCAGCCCCGCAAGAAGGCGGAGGGACCCATCCGGTTGGGTATGGTGCACTGGTTTAGCGTGTACGAGGAACTGGAAGACCCTTATTATCTGTCTATCCGGTTTGGCGTGGAAAAAGAGTGCCGCCAAAGCGGGGCACAGCTGGAGCGTATTTTCAGAAGAGAGGACCTGACTGCGCTGAAGGCGTCATCCGAAGGGCTGCATGGGCTGATCGTGCTGGGGCATTTTAGCAGCGAAGAGGTAGAACGTATGCTGGAACTGCCCATTCCTTGCGTTTTTCTGGATCATTCGGTAGAGCGCACAGGGGCAGACTATGTGGTCATTGACCTTGCTCGCGCTACAGCTGATGCACTGGATTATTTGATGGGCGCAGGCCATCGTCACATCGGATATGTTGGTATGGGCAAGGATGAGCAGTCCCATGATTCCGAACGAGTCGAGCTAGATGCCCGCTATGAGACATTTTTGCGGTATCAGGAACAGCACAGGCTGTGCACGTCGGATGATATTCATGTGTGCGGCGGAACGGCGGCAGACGGCTTCCGTGCGATGGAAGCGGCTATTTTGGCAGGACCAGAAAACCTGCCTACAGCTTTCTTTGTTGCGAGCGATTCGGTGGCTATTGGGGTGTTAAAGGCACTGGAGCGGCATCACCTTGCGGTGCCGGAACGGATCTCCATTGTTGGCTTCAATGATATTCCGACAGCGGAATATTTGACCCCATCTCTGTCAACGGTCAAAACGCATACCGAACTGATGGGAGAAACGGGTGTTCAGTTCTTGCTGCATACGGTACGCAACGGTCCCAACGAGGTAGGGCGCAAGGTCATCATTCCGACCGAGCTAATGATTCGCAACAGCAGTGCGCCGCTACATACCGATGCCCCATAAAATCAACGTTATGGATTTGGACAGCCCTGCCTTCCGGGGCTGTTTTTTTGATTGTAAAAAGATACAAAAATGGATTGACAATTGTCTTGTAAATGCTTACATTTAACATATATTTATTTTACCAAATTTTACTCGTTATTTTTACTCAAATATTTTACTATGGTATAAGAGTGAAAAATAAAAGGTTGAGGTGACTGCCCATGCGTACCATTTTGCCGTTGAATGACCAATGGTTTTACCTTCCTGAATATGTCGAGAGCGAAGTAAGCGCAGGCATTGATGCGAGTCGGTATGAGCCAGTTCAGCTGCCGCACACGAATGTAGAGCTGCCGTACAATTATTTTGACGACAAGGCATTTCAGTTTATTTCTACGTATAAAAGAGAGCTGGACATTCCGGCAGATGCCAAAGGTAAGCGAGTGTATGTTGATTTTGAAGGAGTCATGACCTATGCCCAGGTATATCTAAACGGGGTAAAAGCGGGGGAGCATAAAGGTGGATATACACCGTTTAGTGTTGAATTGACCGAACTTGCCGAGTATGGCGGCTCCAATGTGCTCACGGTCATTGTCGATTCCACGGAACGGGACGACATCCCTCCCTTTGGGGCAGTCATCGACTATCTGACCTACGGCGGTATTTACCGCGAAGTGCAGCTGCGAATAGTGAAGCCTGTACACCTCGGAACGGTATTCGTTCAGACACCGGAGCCGCTTGCGGCAAATAAGGCGGTGCGCGTCGTCGTGGAGCTGGAGGGCATCGGTGATCAGCAGGACGACTTGACAGTCGCACTGCAATTGCTGGACGGAGCGAGCGTGAAGGCGGAGACCGAGCTGACAGCGGTGACGACGGCGGAAGTAACGCTAGAGCTGAAAGAGCTGGGCGGCCTGCAGCTGTGGGATATAGATAGTCCCAAGCTATATGAAGCGAAGCTGACGCTGCTACGAGGCGGAGAAGAGTTGGATCAGGTGACCGTGCGCTTTGGCTTCCGCGAGGCCGAATTTCAGCCGGACGGTTTTTACTTGAACGGGCGGAAGATCAAGCTGCTCGGCCTGAACCGTCACCAATCCTATCCGTACGTTGGCTATGCTATGCCCAAAAGAGCGCAGCGTCGTGATGCAGATGTGCTCAAGGAGGAGCTGGGGCTGAATATGGTACGGACATCCCACTACCCTCAGTCCCGTCATTTTCTAGACCGCTGTGATGAGATCGGATTGCTCGTTTTCGAAGAGATTCCGGGTTGGCAGCATATTGGCGGTGAAGCGTGGAAGGACCAGGCGGTGAGGGACGTAGAGGACATGATTATCCGTGATCGTAATCATCCCTCCATCGTCATCTGGGGCGTACGAATTAATGAGTCGCAGGATGACCATGATCTGTACACGCGTACCAATGAGCTGGCACGAAAGCTAGATCCGACCCGTGCTACGGGTGGTGTGCGTTATATTGTAGGCAGTGAGCTGCTGGAAGACGTATATACGATAAATGATTTTGTTCATGATGGTGGGCACAAAAAATATTTGGCGAAGGAAATCCGCAATTTTGATACGTATGACGATACAGAAGGCGTAGATGGCGAAACGACAGGCTTGCGCCAGCCGTCTTTCGTTACAAAGCTGGATCATCCGGTCCCTTATCTGGTAACGGAATATAACGGGCATATGTACCCGACCAAGCGTTTTGACCAGGAGGAACGGGTAATGGAGCATGCACTGCGCCATACGCGGGTCCAAAATGCTTCCTATGCCGATGAGGGCATTGCCGGAGCGATTGGCTGGTGTGCTTTTGACTATAACACGCATGCTGATTTTGGTTCCGGTGATAAAATCTGCTACCACGGTGTCATGGATATGTTCCGCCTGCCTAAATTTGCAGCGAGCGTGTACCGGAGCCAGAAGAACGTCGAACAGGAAGTCGTTATGGAGCCGGTCACTTACTGGTCGCGTGGCGAGCGGAATATCGGAGGCATCGTGCCGCTGGTCGTGTTCACCAATTGCGATGAGGTGGAGTTCATCTACGGTCATGAGCGCAAAGGTGTTTATCGTCCGAACCGAGAGAAGTACCCAGCGCTTCCTCACCCCCCTGTCGTGATCGACGAGTTGACAGGCCACTGGGGCATGAAGTGGGAAGACGCTGTATTCATTGGGTACATAAATGGGCAAGAAGTAATACGTAGATACTATTCACGTAATCCGGTGCCGACAGAGCTGCGCGTAGCTGCAGATGATACAGTGCTGGAAGCCGGCGATTGGGATGTCACTCGAGTGGTAGTCGATGCTCTGGACGAATACGGCAATGTATTGCCGTTCTATGCAGATCCCGTTTCGGTGGAGGTCGAGGGAGTGGGTGAATTGATCGGTCCTTCGAGCTTATCTCTGATTGGAGGACGTATTGCATTCTGGATTCGGTCGAAGGGGGAGGCTGGACAAATTCGTGTGAAGGTTTCTGCGCCTTCCCGTTTCGGTCCGCAGGAATTGAGCATTCACGTGCAATAATGAAGCAAAGGCAACATACAATCCTACTAGCCACTTTTTATAACGTTTGAGCCTTCCATTATTTAAAAAAGGAGTTGTCCGCAGATTCTGTAAAGGATCTGAGAGGGCAACTCTTTTTTACATATATAGGGTACGTTAATCTATGAGTCTTTTAAATTGTGTCTTATTACTGAGTCACTTAACGTTACGTTCATAGATTGGAAGCATAGAATACACTATCAAAAGCAAGGGAGGTGAAAACTATGGCGATTCTTTTACCTTCGCAATTCTACAATCTTGCTGCTGGTGTGGGTAAGTCCTTTTTTGAAAACCTGAGAGGCGGTAATAATGCTACAATTACCGTGAATAATACGGGTGCCAATCCGGTTGATCTTGTGGTTACCCGTGTCAATGCTCCTGTGATCACTTATGTTATCCCGGCGGGCAACAGTCTAACGTTAGAAGTTGCTTTGCTGCTGGTAGCTGCTCTTCAGGCGACTCCAGTTGGAGCAGTAACAGGTACAATCCAAATTGCTACATCTGATTTCTAACTTGTAACGACCTGACTCTCTAACTCTAGCTTTGCCGAAAGGCAAGGTTAGAGCTTTTTTTGTTTGAAATTTTCTGAAACTTTTTTCATATTGTGCCGATATATACATATAGCATAGCAAACAACAACATCGAAAAGGAGTACCCTGTATGAGCTTTAGCAATCCGGTTTTACGTGATGACATCTTTTTGCGCGAAGATGAAAGAGAAGCTAGTGAACAACGCATGACCATTGGAGGAACGGTGAACAAAACGTTGCTTCTGCTGGTTCTGCTCATCGTCTCTGGCAGTATTACCTGGTACATGACCTATGAAGGAACTGTAGAGGTGCTATCTTTGCTGACGGCAGGATTTATTGGTATGGCAGGCGTAGCACTTGCGATATCCTTTTTCCCCAAGACGGCTCCGTTACTCTCTCCTGTATATGCGATTCTGAGTGGTTTTGCTTTGGGTGGCGTTTCAGCCTTTATGGAGTATGAGTACCCGGGAATTGTGGCTAATGCCATTTTGCTGACCGTGGGTATTTTGTTCTTGATGCTCTTTATGTATACACAGCGAATCATCAAGGTGACACGCGGCTTTATCTCATTCGTGGTCCTGTGTACGATGGCGATTTTTCTGGTGACACTGGTTGATTTTATTTTGAATTTTTTCGGTATGAATGTTCCGTATATCCATGAAACAGGTTGGCTGGGCATCGGCATCAGTTTATTTATCGTGATCATTGCGGCTTTAAATCTGCTGGTTGATTTTAATTTTATTGAAGAGCAAGCAGATCAAGGCGCACCCAAATATATGGAATGGTATGGTGCTTTTGCATTGCTGGTGACTCTGGTATGGCTGTATGTACGGATTTTGGACCTGTTGGCCAAGTTCAGTAAGAGGGACTAAGTGCAGGGTGAGAAGAAAGGGATGGCTGAATGCCGTCCTTTTTTGTATTTTAAATAGACGGTTTAAAAATTGCATTTTACGTTAAATACATAGAAGTTGGGTAAAACATTAAGACAGACAGGAGAGGAGTGAGTACATGTATCAAGTAGTGCTGGTTAGGCATGGAGAAAGCGTGTATAACCGACAAAACCTGTTTACGGGCTGGACGGACGTGGACCTGACTGAACAAGGGACTCATGAGGCCATTGAGGCGGGACGTATTCTCAAGGAGGCTGGTTATACGTTTGATTTGGCATTTGCCTCTGTGCTAAAACGATCTATCCGCACGTTGTATCACATCTTGGATGAACTGGATCATCTGTGGATACCTGTGCAGAAGTCATGGAAGCTGAATGAACGCCATTACGGTGCTCTTCAGGGGCTTAGCAAGCTGGATTCTGCCGTTGAATACGGCGAGGAGCAGGTTCATATCTGGCGGCGTAGCCTGACAGTGCGGCCCCCCATGCTGGCTGAGAAAGACGAGCGGAGTCCGCATCGGGAAGAGCGTTATCGCAATATTAAGCCAGAAGAGCTGCCGCTTGGGGAAAGTCTGGAGGACACAGTGCATCGGGTCGGCGAGTTTTGGAAGCAGCGGATTGTACCTTTGATTCTCAAAAAGGATCGAGTTATCATTTCTGCACATGGTAACACTTTGCGGGCTTTAATCAAGTATATGGAGAATCTGGACGAAACCGCATTGCTGGATTTGAATATTCCGACAGGTATTCCGCTGGTGTATGAGCTGGATGAGCATATAGATCCCATCCGGCGCTTTTATCTCGGTGATCCGAGTCATGTAGAGGCTAAGAAGCAGGCTGTGGCCAACCAAAGCAAGGTAACGGAGTGAGTTTTCATACACAAAGAGGACAGGGCGCTTCCTCGCATCCTGTCCTCTTTGTGTTGGGTATAGATTAAGCGTTTGCTTCTTCTTCTGATTCCTGGCTGTCTTCCTCTGCGGGAAGTGCCCACACCGACACACTGCCGGCACGAACGGGAAATATGCCGTAGCCATCCTGCCCGATCTTTACGATATGATCGTGATGCCCGGTCAAATCTATCCATTCTTCCCCTGCACGTTGTTTACCTACGAACATGCGCTTTTCCCCGTCATTTGCGTTGGTGATCACCACAGCACATCCGGAGCCTTCCAGCTCAGGCACGCCTTGACGAACCCATCCAATCGTATGGGGATCATCGAAATAATCTTTTTGCTCACCATAAGCTTTATGGTACCGGGCATATAGTAGCGGGTCTAGCTCAGCTTGCTTGCCTTTCACGGGCGTTTGCCCCTGAATACCGTAGTAATCGCCGTAGAACACGCAGGGATAACCGTCCTTGCGCAGCAAGATAAGTGCATAGGCGCTGGGCTTAAACCAGTCCTCCACCCAGGATTCGAGCGCTTCGTGCGGCTGGGAATCATGATTATCGACAAAAGTAACCGAGTTCAGGGGATGGGTATGAACCAGCGTATCCTCGAAAATGGTGCTTAGATCGAAATCCTTGCCACCCAAGGAAGCGCTATGTAGTTTGTAGTGGAGGGATACGTCAAACAGGTCGATTTTATAATCAATGGTATCCAGGAACTTTTGACATGATTCCAGATCCGGTTTCCAAAACTCGCCTACCATATAAAAATCCTGCCCGCGTTTTTTAATCATTTCTGTAGCAAACTCTCGTACAAATTCATGATTAATATGCTTGATTGCATCCAGACGGAATCCGTTGCATTGCAGAGTGTCCACCAGCCATTTGCCCCAGCGGATCATCTCTTTGCGCACATCCTGATGATTATAGTCAATATTGGCGAACATTAAATAATCATAATTGCCGAATTCATCATCTACATTTTCGCTCCAGCTTTTATTTTTACCTAAAATACGATAGATTCCTGTCCGGTCCTGGCTCGCATCGTAATCGGTTCCGTTAAAATGTTCAAAGTTCCATTGAAATGTGGAATACTTCCCTTGTCGGCCGGGGAATGTAAATTTAGTCCAGCCTTCGATATCAAAGGGCTCGGAAATGACCTCATTGCGGTTATCCGGGTTGACCTCGACGACCTTGAATACTTCGGTTTCATCCGCACCAGCTTTATGGTTCATGACCAGATCGACATAGACGGCCACACCGTGACGAACGCAGGCAGCAACAGCTTCCAGCAGGTCTTCCCTGGTTCCGTATTTGGTGCGCACCGCGCCTTTTTGGTCAAACTCGCCCAGATCGTAAAGGTCATAGACGCCGTATCCCGTATCCTCGGGCGACTGGCCTTTGGTGACAGGTGGAATCCATATCGCGTCAATTCCTTTGGCCTTCAGTTCCGGTGCCAGGCGGGCAAGCTTCTTCCAGTGAGAACCGTCAGCTTCGACATTCCACTCGAAAAATTGCATCATCGTATGGTTCCTTTTCATGTGCGTCCCTCCTTTATATATAACAAGTTACCCACCAAGTGAGGGGGGCTAAACGTCAGACGGTCAATATGATGCTGAATGAAGAACAAGGATCGCTGTATAACGTATGCTAAATCATTAAAATTTGTTATACCTGAGTGTTCATAATGTCTCAATAGCTAGAAAAGGGAACGTGAAAACGGTAAAATGAATCTAACTTAACAATAGTTCGGGTTTTGGGCAAACCGTGGAGCGCGAGCAATAGAAGAAAGGAGGGGTGGACGTGACAGAACCGCAGCAGAATAAGGATGAAACGAGCAAAGCGCTGATAAAAAAATGTACATATTGTCAGGAGATGAGACCTTTAACGGACTTTCAGCGCAGAACGGGTCGCCGGGCGGGTCCTTATTCCCGGCGTGGTCCTTGCCGTTCCTGCCGGGGGTTGGCCCCGCAAGAACGTGCGGCTACGTCCGCTCCTTACGGCGAGGAAGCGAACCTCTCGGCTGCTCCCGTGACGCAGCATAGCCTTGGAGCAAATACGGCTGTGCACAGCCTGGAGGCGTCACTACCTATGGAGGCACAGCGCCCCCGCAGGAAGCCGGTCACGGATAAAGCGCGTGAGCGCCATCGGCAACGGGTTCGGCATCTGCTTAGTAGGCTGAAGCCTGCGGATACTCGGGCGTTGCGGCTCAATCGTAATGGCATGATTCGGCTAAGAGGTAAAACCGATCAGGGGAGACGCTGGCATCAAGAGATTGAGCTTGATCTGGCCATGACCCTGGTCAGAGAGCGTATGGCGGTGATTGTTAATCCTTACACCGTGCGCAGACTGTATAGCAACAAGGAATTTCGCCAATATGTGCTTAAGCGTGACCGCTATACTTGTTTCTTTTGCGGGGGCTACGGTGACACGATTGATCATTTACTGCCTCGGGCAAAAGGGGGTCACACGACGCCCGTCAATTGTGTATGTGCTTGCAATGAATGCAATCAAGTTAAGGCTGCCCGCGATGTAGAGGAGTTCATTGAGTCTGGTGTGCCACAGCCGTCTCCTGATGATTTCGAAGCATCTGATATTCCTGATGCTTCTGAAGACACCCTACGTAGGTAGGGCGATTCTGCCAATGCAGCTTGTTCGCCCGACCCACAAGTGGTGATGATCGGGCCTCTGTATGAATATATTTTGGGTTATTTTCATATTATCGAACTGAAACGTACGCTCTCTATTACCCTCCTCTAGTCTAAAATGACCCTTTTTCAAGGGAAACTTGGACAAAAATCGAGCTTATTCTAATTTTTATCTAAAATAACAATAAAAAATTTGCAGAAATTTGTGCAAATTTAAAATTTCTTCGACGATTGTGTTGTGAAAGGTGTAATATAGAGGTATAGGGTTCCGTTTCGGCCTGTTGTAGTCACGAAGGAACGCTTCGTGAGATATTCCGCAGCAGTAACAACAGAATAACGTCTGAGCAATATACAATTGGCATCTGCGATAAATCAGTCTTGCCCTTTAGGGTATAGGCCGGTTTAAGCTGTGCTTCTTGTATGTTTAAGGGCGTGAATTCAATGAACGTTTTATTGCTAGAGTTTATGGATACAGGTTACGAGAGAGGATGGACTTCTATTTTCACAGTAAAGGAGGACGTTCACGCATGTCTGAAAACCAACAAGAGGTGGCAGTAACACAAGAAGCTACCAAAGAGTCTCGGGATGTACTGGACCAATTGATGAAACCGGAGGTTCAGCAATCGCTGACCGTACTGGTAGAGAATCTGCCAAAGTTGACTGAGATGGTTACTTTGATGACCGACGCTTATGATGTAGCTCGCAGTCTGGCAACTGACCCTGTCTTTATCGGAGATATGAAAAACTCCATGGGAGAGTTTGTGAAGCCTGTAACAGAATCGGCTAAAGGATTGGCTTCTGCTGCGATTGAAGCAAATGACCGTGTACAAACTACGGATGGCAGTGTAGGTCTGTTCGGCCTGCTCAAAATGCTTAAAGATCCGAATGTACAAAAAACGCTGCGTTTCAGCCAGGCTTTCCTGGATATTCTGAATGAGCGCCAACGCGAAAGTAAATAATTACCTGATCGAGAACGGAGGATGGACATGTCGAAGCAAATTTTGATCTTGGGCGGCGGATACGGCGGATTGCTGGCCGCTCTTACAGCACGCCAGCATATGGACGCTAGTCAAGCAACCATTACAGTGGTTAACCGCTTTGCGTCGCACCAAATTATTACGGAACTGCACCGTTTAGCGGCAGGTACAATTGCCGAAAAAGCTGTGGCGCTTCCTTTGGAAAAACTGCTGCGTAACAAAGAAATTATCCTGAAAGTGGATACGGTTTCCGAAATTAAGCCTGACGATAAAAAAGTAACCCTGGCCAGTGGTGCTACATTGAGCTATGACGCTCTCGTTATTTCCCTCGGCAGTGAAACGGCTTACTTCGGTATTCCAGGACTGCAAGAGCATAGCTTCACGCTGAAATCCGTGGCAGAAGCCAATCGCATTCGCGCACATGTGGAAGCTCGTCTGGATGCTTACAAGCAATCCGGTAACCAAGCGGACGCTACAATCGTTATCGGTGGTGGCGGTCTGACAGGCGTTGAGCTGGTGGGCGAATATGCTGACAAATTGCCTGCAATTTGTCGCGAAAAAGGTATTAACTACGAAGATATCAACTTGTATTGCGTAGAAGCTGGACCATCTATTTTGGCAGGCTTCCCTCAACCACTGGTTGATCGTGCAGTTACAAGCCTTGAAAAACGTGGCGTTCAAATCGTAGCGGGTGTTCCGATTACAGAAATGAAAGCAGACGAAGTTCTCCTGAAAGATGGACGTTCGATCAAAACGAACACACTGATCTGGACAGGCGGCGTACAAGGTAATGCACTGGTTGGCGCATCCGGTATCGAAGTAAACCGTGGTCGTGCAACTGTGAATGGTGCACTGCAATCGACTTCTCACGAAGACATCTTCCTCGCTGGCGACAGCGCAGTGGTGTTCCCGGCTGAAGGCGAGCGTCCATACCCTCCAACTGCACAGTTGGCTTGGCAAATGGGCGAATTAGTTGGTTACAACATCTTCGCTTATTTCAACGGAGCGAAAATGGAAAGCTTTACACCGGTATTCTCCGGAACACTGGGCAGCTTGGGCAGAACAGACGCGATCGGTACTGTAGGCGCGAATGGCACCCAACTGAAAGGCGCTGTAGCTACTTTGATGAAAGAAGGCAGTAACATCCGTTACTTGTCCCATATCAAAGGACTTTTTGCATTGGCCTATTAATATTTCTTACTTTTATATGCTTTATCCAAAGAGAGTGCAATTCTGTACTCTCTTTTTGTTTTGCAGTTTAATCCATTATAAACCAGTATATGTAAAATGTCATGTGTATTTTTGGATATATGTTGAAAATTATGGTTGATCTGATATTTCTGTGGCAGTACACTAGTAACGAACAATACGAGGAGGGCATTATGAAAATCAGGTTATTAATCAGCCTTATGATTGTATTAAGTTTTGGTGCTACAAATATGAATTTGGTATCTGCTCAAGCTCAAGGACAAACGCCCATACACCTGAAGGTCAATGATCATTACGTTTTATACACCTACCCTGCATCACCTTTTGTGGATAAGAAGGGGAGACTGCTTATACCGCTCCAAGCGGCTGAGGATATACTGGGCGGCAAAGTAAGTTATAATGCAGCGAACAAGACGGCTGCTGTTGATCTGTTGGGGCGTAATGTAACGGCTACGATCGGATCACCCGAAATATCGGTTAACGGCGAACCGGTGACAATGGATACAGTCCCTATCATGCTGAGTAATGCAATGTTTTTACCGGTATCCATTTTGTTGAAGGATACAGATGCGAAGATGGAGTGGGATCCCCAACGTGGCTTATTGAAGCTAAGACATGATAGCTTTACGGAAAGTCCAGTTCTTATGAGGTTTAAGGGACAAGACTTGGCCCAAGTCATTGATGCGGATGCATTTGATCTTATTTCCTTTGACTGGGATAAAAAGAAGGATGTATTGAATATTCATGCTACTTATAAGAGCGACTTATCGCCCGCCTTCAAGCAAATTGACTTTAATCCTATGATTGTTTATAGCAAAGGGACCTATAGTGTAAATCCTTATTCTAGACCCAGCATGTTTTACAAAGTGAAAACCACCACTCCTGGTAATTTGGTTTATACGAGAAATATCGATACAATCGATGCGGATAAAGACTATATAAAATATATTACTTCTGTAGGCAGATTGATTGAGTAGTGGAATGTATGTTGCTTGTACATCACAAAAAAGCGACAAAGGCTTAAGGGCCTTTGTCGCTTTTTTTATAATTAAAAGTTAGTAATTAGGTTGCGGTTGTCCTTGTTGCGTATAGTTCCATTGATTCTGTCAATGGACTCTCTGTCTTTAAGGAAACTAATGATGCCATCTGTCAGGTTACTTCTTTGCAAACCTGAGAGTTTATTCCAGTCATCCAAACCTACAAACACATCCACGTCAGCTTTACTGCTGTCGCCTCTTACACTGAAATCAAAGCCAACTCCGGCGTAGCTGCTATATCTGTTGAACAAATCACGTTGGATCGTGTTTGCGTCGAAGGATGAAGCTACATCCCTCAGAGTAACATTGCCTCTGCTATTGGTTGTAAAGGTTGCCAATTTATCTCTATTACTGGAGTTCTTAACCGTACCCTCTACCTCGGCATCTTTATACTCTTTCAAAATATCATCCACGATGTCCTCCAGGTAGTCCTCTTTTCTGCTGTCGGATAGGTCAGTCCATCTGGATTTTGTCATTTCGATGGTCACCGTAATATCCTTTTTGTTACCATCCAGCGTGATATCCGAGTTGGTTTTATAGTCGTCCCTGTGATCATCGTTCAGCTTCTTTTGAAGATCCTTCAAGGAGCTAGAGCTGTTTTTGCTCGCTTCATCTTTCAGCGTTTGATTGTCTTTTTGTAATTGAGCAATGGTAGCGTCCTTCGTCGTGTTTGCTGCTTTCGCTGTGTTGAGCTCTTGAGTCAGCGTCGTAATCTGGTTGTTCAACGCCGTAACTGTAGATTGATCAATCGGAACGCCGTTGTCAGCAATGACTACGCGTTTGTTTGTACCATCCCATGTTACTTTTTTATCCAAAGCTGTACCTGCCAGCTTCAGTGGGATATACGTTACGCCATCCAGCAGGAACGGTTCTGTTTTGGCATCAGTAGGAACCTCGGTTCCGTTGTAGATGATTTTAATATTGTTATATACTGCTTGGATCGGCTTAGTCACTTGTGCGGCATATGTGGATTGGCTGAAAAGAGCCCCGGATATGGCCAAGGCGGATACGGCAGTGATGATGACAGGTTTTTTGATAGATTTCAGTGATTTCATTCGTTGGTCTACCCCTTTATTTAAGAATTATAGCCTGGTTCATAGACTAGAGTAACATTAATGCCTACAAAATCCAACAGCTTGGAGAGTCATTATGGGTTGTGCTTATATTGGTTAGACGCAACAGCAACCATAAAAGTTGCCCTGTTTGCGCAAAAGTTTTTCCAAAAGTATCCGAACAACACAAAACAAGCCCGCTGCACAAGACAGCGAGACTTGTTGGTAAAACAGTGCGCCGAGGTTATCCATTCAGGATTATTTGCCGTCCTTCAGTTTGCCTGCTGTTTCCTGAAGATGGCCTTTGGCCTTATCCAGTTTACCTTCGGCTTGAAGGGACTTATTATCGGTAGCGTTCCCGATTTGGTCCTTGATTTCACCTTTGGCTTTGTTCACATTACCTTTGATTTTATCGCTAATTCCGTTATCCTTCATGTTGAAGCCCTCCTTATGTGATCGAACTTTCATTCAGCATGCTGTAGTTAGTCATTACCCGAGCAAGGGTAATACGAAACCAGAGGCTGTATATCACAGACGGGGGTATAATGTTGGATACGGGTTAAATCAGAACGTGAAGTGGGGAGTGAGCGCATGCTCAAAATTTTATTGTTTATTCTCGTTATTCAAATTATTTACGTATCGGCGTATACACTGCGCATGATTCTGACGCTGAAAGGACAGAAGTACATTGCTGCGCTCATTAGCACCGTAGAAGTTACGGTCTATGTGTTGGGCTTGAATGTTGTGCTTAAGTACCTGGATCAAGTGGCAAGTCTTGCGGTATACGCCATTGGCTATGCATTGGGTATTCTGATTGGAGCATGGATTGAAGAAAAAATAGCGCTTGGTTATGTCACTGTTAAGGTGATCAGCAATGAGATCAATGGAGGAATTGCCAATGCGCTGCGGGACAAAGGATACGGCGTTACAGCCTGGCTGGGCAGTGGGCGTGATGGAGAGCGCCTGGTGATGGAAATTTTGGCTAAACGGAAAAACCAGAATAAGCTGTATCAGTCCATTCTGGAACTGGACCCTAAGGCTTTTGTCATTACGGTAGAGCCGAAGCAATTTCATGGCGGCTTCTGGACCAAGGCTATCCGTAAATAAACATTTTGGTAAAATGCGCATATTTTTCGGAGCTTGGAGCATATTAATACCCGCACAGGTTGGAATTAACAGTAAGCCGACAGGGGATATTACCCTATAAAAAACCGAGGGGGGATATAGATGTACAGACGCCAGGCCCCGGAAATCATTCCAGAGGAAAATACGGCTATTTGGTCGTGTACAAATGAGGGTTGCAACGG
The DNA here is from genome assembly GCF_038007385.1 of Paenibacillus sp. FSL M8-0228. Classification (NCBI taxonomy): domain Bacteria; kingdom Bacillati; phylum Bacillota; class Bacilli; order Caryophanales; family Paenibacillaceae; genus Paenibacillus; species Paenibacillus sp. FSL M8-0228. Next base: position 5,553,079 of record NZ_JBBOXA010000001.1, on the reverse strand, counting down.
CTGGATGCGAACGGATTTCACCTTTTTGAACGAGCCAGCTTGTCCATTTTGCCAAGCCTCGATGGGGCAGGAAATGCGGATGTTGCCGATTCTCAATCGGGCGGGCAATTCCTTTGTCGCTCAGCGCTCCTAATTCAGGATTGTGCAAAACCCGCAATTAAAAGTGAGTACGATGATCACACTGCAATACTTCTGAACGTCAAAAGCCGCTCCAGCGACATGCTGAGCGGCTTTTGGTTGTGGAATATTTGATGATCATGGCCTCTCGATGGGCTGCACGGAGTCACGATATACAATATGACCCTGCACCAGGACCCGACCAAAGCGACTGCCGGGATGGCTTATTTTTTTCATCATCGAATCAATTGCGGTACGTGCCATCTGCTCGATGTCTACTCCGACTGTGGTCAGTTGCGGAACAATAAGAGTGGCGTATACATCATTGTCAAAGCCGACCACAGAGCAGTCTTCAGGTACGCGGTATCCCAGAGCAATGAGCTTGTGCACCAGATTGTGAGCGACCTGATCGCAATTACATACAAAGGCAGTCGGCAGCGGCTGAGGAAGCTCCATTTCAACATAAGAGCCTTCGTCGTCCCGGTCACTGAGCACCCACTCGTTACGGAGAGGCAACCTGTGCTCCAGCAAGGATTTATAGTAGCCGAGGAAACGATCCTGAATACTACTGGTGGAATAGAGGTTGCCCACATATGCAATATCCCGGTGTCCCTGGGCGATCAAATAGTTGGTCAGCTCATAGGCTCCGTAAAAATTATCCGTCACCACGGAGTCGATATCGGCATGCTCATCATAAAAATCGAGAAACATTTTGGGCAGTTCCATGGTTTGTACAAGCTCAATATATGGCTTGCTCACTTGGCCTAGGAGAATGAAGCCGTCCACCTTACGGTCGTAATAGATACGTGGCAGATTAAGCTGTTCCTCGTCTTCGCGATGGAGGATGTGAAGGATGCCGTAGTAGCCGTATGGCTCCAGTGCCCGTGAAATTTGCTGGTAGATGTGCAGATAAAACGATTGGCCAGGGCCGGTAAAACGTTCGGGAATGACAACACCAATGTTATAGGTGAGGCCCTCCTTCATGGACTTGGCAACGGTATTGAAACGATAACCCATTTCGCCCGCGAGCGTCTTAATACGCTCTTTTAGCTCCTCGCTAACCCCATCCTTGTCATTGAGCGCCTTCGACACGGTCACGCTGCTTACTCCCAGCTTATCTGCAATATCCCGCATCGTTACGTTGCTCTTCATTCCTGTTCCGCCTTCCAATTTTAAAAAGATAAGCATCTTGCCTAAATCCAAAGAATGGATGCAAAATGCTGGGGGAATATATTAGTAGCTTAGCTGCCTGTAAAGATACAAAGACTGGCAGCGTAGCTGCCCATAGAACAACAATTAGCCTGCGGGTAACAGTTGTTCTATGGATAGTATACATGGTTCCGCAAGCAGGATAAAGCCTGCGGCTTATGTCTGCTGAGAAGGACGGGAGTACGCTTTCAATAGCGCTTCATTGTGATGAATCAGATCACGGCGAACAGCGGCGCTGCTGAGAGAGCGCAGCGGGTCGGATGGTGTATTGAAGGTGTAGTCCTCCAGTCGAGCGATGGTGGTCGTCGCCACGTGGATACGGGTATCACTAGATGCGTAGTAGATAAAGACTTCATCTTGTTCGTTAACAACAGCCCCGTTGCAAAAAATAACATTCGAAACGTCGCCCACGCGTTCCTCATCATAAGGAGCTAGAAAGTGCCCGCCGGGCTTAGCAATGACGCGCGTAGGGTCTTCCAGACTGGTGGCAAAGGTATACAGCACATACCGCAGCCCGGCGGCCGTATTGCGTACCCCGTGAGCGATATGAATCCAGCCGAGCTTCGTCTTAATCGGGGCGGGACCCTGCCCGTTCTTGGCTTCGTACACCGTATGATAACGGCGCTCATCAATGACGGTTTCGTGTTCAATCACGGGCTGTGTAATATCTTTGCACAGGCCGAAGGCAATGCCACCGCCCGAGCCGGTGGAAATAAACCCGTCCTGAGGACGAGTATAGAAGGCGTATTGACCGTCCACAAATTCAGGGTGCAGGACAACGTTGCGCTGCTGTGGGGACTGGGTAGTAATGTTGGGAAGCCGGGTCCATGTACGAAGATCACGAGTACGGACCAGTCCGGCCTGAGCGACAGCACTGGAGGTATCGTGAGGTGGCGCGTCAGGGTCCTTTTTTTCCGAGCAATAAATACCGTAAATCCAGCCGTCCTCATGCTTCACCAGCCGCATATCGTACATATTTGTTTCTTCTGGGTCGATATCCTCCCATACTAGGGGGGCGTCAATGAATCGAAATTGATCAATGCCGTTATCGCTTTCTGCCAAAGCGAAAAATGATTTTCGATCCAGTCCTTCGGTACGCGAAACAAGAATGTATTTTCCTTCATGATAGATCGCCCCTGGATTCAATGCCGCATTTACACCCAGCCGCTCCATGAAAAAGGGATTAGTTTGCGCATCCAGATCGAACCGCCAGTGAAGTGGAACATGATGGCGTGTGAGCACTGGATAGAGGTAGCGCTCGTAGATACCATTGTAAAAGGTAGTTTTAACCTCATTAGGGCGTGTAATCAGTTCCTCTTGCTGCAATAGCAGCTCATCGTATTTGCTATGAATCATTGGTTTTCCATCCTTTCTAGCATTTCTATGCAAAATCGGCTGTTGTGATAAGGGCACTTCCAAGGGCCTGCAATCTCTCTCGCATCAGGCTTACCATCCGCTTGAACTGACCAGAACCATTCGCCTCCGGGGCGCGGATCTATGATATATTGCCGAGTATAGGCCCACAGATTACGCACAATTTGCAGAAATCGTTCGTCATTTGTACGTTGAAACGCATTGTAAAAACCAACCATCCCCTCAGCCTGTACCCACCAAATACGTGAGGTGTCTACCCGCTCTCCTTCCCGCTCGTTGATGAGCGATCCGTCTGGCTGAACAGCGCGCTCTGCTACCGCATTGGCAATATCCATCACCATATCCACGTATTCTGACGGGTAATAACCCAGCACATTCATAGCGTCCTCAATCAACCAGCTGGCTTCGATGTCGTGACCATATGAGGTCAGGTCAAGCAGAGAGCGCCATTCACGATCGAAGAATACCCCCAATCGTCGGGCAGAAGCATCGTAAACACGACGATATAAAATATCCAGTACGTTCGTCAGTGCATCTCGAACCTCTTCATTTGGCCAGACGCGCAGCAATTGGGTATACGCTTCCAAAACATGAATATGCGTATTCATGGTGATATGCGCGGTAACTCCATTTTCGCTGAGCAGCTCATTAGGCTGCGTGTTCCACAAGCGGTCATACTGTTCGCCGTATGCCTGCCGGGCGGGATCATATCCTTTTTGCTCCAGCAGGTGGAACAGCTCCATAGCTAGTGGCAATGCATTCGGGTCGTCTGTAGCACGTGCATACTCTGCTAGCGCATAGATCGCGAATGCCTGCGCGTATACATGCTTGCACGTGTCCACGGGTTGCCCGGTGTAGTCCACCATCCAATACATTCCTCCATGTAATGGATCAAGCAGGTGATCTCGCAGGAATGTGAATGCATCTCGTGCGGCTTCTGCATAGGTATCTTCCCCTGTTACACGAGCAGCCGCCGAGAAGGACCAGAGTAACCGTGCAGTGGCAATCCCGCCTTTGTCGGCTTGGTTATGAGTGTGCAGATCCACATCCACCTCGCCGTAAAACCCACCGTGTGTCTCATCCTTCAGTCCAAGCCAGAATGGGAGTATGTGTTCCTTCCATTCCTGTCTAATTTCGTCCAGTAGTGTTGCCAAGAGACAAAGCCTCCTTCGGGAAAAATATTAGGTTATCGTTAACTTTACAGAATTATCATATCTAGCTGTTTGTAAACTGTCAACCATGCTAAATTGGTGTTTTTTCATAAGGTGTGACCGATTCCACTTCACAAAAAAAGAATATTGCAATTGACATAGTAAGCGCTAACATAATAAAATGATTTTGTTACTTTAACGATAACCTTATTAAAAAACAACAGGAGGAGTCGTCTCATGAAGTTGTCCAAGGTTTTGATGTCATTACTATCTGTGGTTTTGTTAGCTGGGCTGTTTACTGGCTGTACCTCAAAGAAGGATGAGCCAGCTGCCAGCTCTGATCCAAAGGCCGTGGAAGGTGAAATTACGGTTATCACACAGCGGACAGATATTGTGGATACGGTATTTCAGGACTACGCTAAGGAATTTAACAAGCTTTATCCGAACGTGAAGGTCAATTTCCAGGCATTGGCCGATTATGATGGTCAAATTAAAATTCGGATGGGGACCAGGGATTACGGGGATGTTTTGCTGATCCCTGGCAGTATTCCAGTTGAAGAGCTGCCCAATTTTTTCGAACCACTGGGTACTTATGAGGAGATGAAAAACAAGTATACCGGCATTGAAGAACGTACGGTGGATCATAACAGCTACGGTATTCCGATTGCGATGGTTTACTCTGGTGTGATTTATAACAAAAAGGTGTTCAAGGACGCAGGAATCACGCAGCTTCCCAAAACACCGGACCAATTCCTGACAGCGTTACAGCAGATTAAGGACAAAACCAAGGCAGTGCCGCTGTTTACGAACTATGCCTCTGGTTGGGCACTGACCCAGTGGGAGTCTAGTCTGGCAACATTGGCGGGTACAAAGGAATACGTGAATGTCACACAACCGAATACAGATGACAATTTCACAAAGGGCCAGCCTCACTATGAACTGTATAAGGTCCTATACGATGCAGCTAAAAAAGGCCTGATTGAAAAAGATCCAACGACTACGGATTGGGAGACCTCCAAGGCAGATCTTGCTCAAGGCAAAATCGGTACGATGGTGCTTGGCTCTTGGGCAATTGACCAGATCAAAAGCACAGCTCCTAACAAGGATGATATCGGTTTTATGCCTTTCCCGACGAATGCCTCCAAGGTACTTGTGCCGCTGGCTGGTGACTTTAACCTCGGTATTAACGTAAACAGTGAAAATAAACCAGCGGCCCGTGCCTGGGTGGATTGGTTTACCGAAAAGTCCAACTATGCTGTAGAGCAGGCAGGCAGTATTAGTCCGCTGAAGGGTGCTCCAATGCCTAGCATTTTGAAGCAATACGAAGATCAGGGGGTCGTTTTTGAAACACTTACTTCATCTCCAAAAGGACAGGAAGGAATTGTTGATAAAATCGACAAAATGGGCGAAATTGGTTTGTGGCAGCCTGATTTCAAGAAACGCATTATTGAGGCAGCGGTGGGTAACCGCCCGGAATCGTATGACGCCATTATGAAAGATCTGAACGATGCATGGGTGAAGGCGCGTGCTGAAGTGGCTGCTAAGGAAGCAAAATAGCCATCTGAACTGACGAAAAGAAAGGATCGACGTAGCAGTCGATGGACGGATAGCCAGGAGGTGCAGCATGTTAAAATTTTCGAATCTCAGCTACTCCAAACAAAGATTGGCGATTATTGTTGCCTTTTCATTTATTCCGCTAGCGCTGCTGATCACTTTTGCGTACTTGCCAGTGATCAATATGTTTAAGTACAGCTTTTCGGACTGGAACGGCTATAGTAAGCGTCTGGAATATGTGGGTTTTGAAAACTATATCAAAATCTTTACCGATCCCGAGTATTTCTCGGTGTTTAAGGTCAGTCTGTATTACTTTGTAGCCACGTTTGTACAGATGGGTCTGGCCCTTTATTTTGCAAGCATTCTCAGCTTTCAGACCTGGTTTAAAAATTTCTTTAAAGGCGTTTTGTTTTTTCCTTCCCTGATGAACGGGGTGGCCATTGGTTTTATTTTTCTATTCTTTTTTAAGCCAGACGGCACGCTCGATACACTGCTTCAGGCAGTGGGGCTGGGTTCGTATGTCAAGCTGTGGCTGGGCAACCCGGAGATTATCAATATTTCGCTAGCGGGCACGTCGATCTGGAGATACATGGGCTTTAACTTTATTGTATTTCTAGGTGCGATTTCTTCCATATCCAGTGATCTGTATGAAGCAGCCGATATCGATGGGGCCAACCGCTGGCATCAGTTCCGCTCAATTATTTTGCCGAGCATCAAGCGGATTTTGCAGTTGAACCTCATCTTGGCCATTAGCGGTGCGGTCAGTGCATTCGATATTCCGTATATTATGACCGGTGGCTCCAATGGTAGCGAAACATTCGTCATTCAGACGCTTGATGTGGCATTCAAATACAGCAAGGTCGGTTTGGCCTCGGCGATGGCGGTTGTTCTGCTGCTGATCGTAATCGCTGTTACTCTGCTTCAACGGTTGCTAATTCGGGGAGAGGAGGACTAATCATGTATAAGCTGAAAAGAATACTGGCTAGCAGCATCAAGTATGCGGCGCTACTACTAGGTGCGTTCATTGCACTGCTGCCGATTGTCGTAATTTTGTTTGCATCTTTGAAGACGAAGACTGAATATGCGGCAACCAGTCCTCTGACTCCCCCTGTGAACTGGCTGAATTGGGCTAACTATACCAAAGCCTTTATTAACGGAAATATGCTGACCGGATTTGTGAACACAGCTTTTATCCTGTTGATTTCGATCATCGGAGCCACGTTGACCGGTTCCATGATTGCGTACATTTTGAACCGTTTTAAATTTAAGGGCAAAAGTCTTATGCTAGGTGCGTTCCTGCTCGCGACCCTCATTCCGGGGGTAACGACACAGGTATCGACATTTCAAATTATCAACAAGCTGGAGCTGTTTAACACGCCTTGGGCGGCGATCTTGCTGTATTTGGGAACGGATATTATTGCGGTGTATATTTTTCTGCAATTTCTGGATTCCATTGCGGTGGCGCTGGATGAATCGGCCATGCTGGATGGGGCCTCCTATCTGACGATCTACTGGCGGATTATCTTGCCCCTGCTGAAGCCTGCCATTGTGACGGTGATCATTATCAAGGGCGTTAATATTTACAACGACTTTTACACCCCGTTCCTGTATATGCCCAAAACAAGCCTTCAGGTCATATCGACGGCGCTGTTCAAGTTTAAAGGACCCTATGGATCACAATGGGAAGTCATTAGCGCGGGCATTATCATTGCCATTATTCCGACGTTGATTGCCTTTTTATCCTTACAAAAATATATCTATAACGGATTCGCTCAGGGTTCGGTGAAATAGAATAACGACGAAATAAAAAAAGATGAGATCAAATATCTCGGTGAGAGGAGAATATACGTATGAATAAATTGAATGTGGATTTGGGAGTAAATAGCATGCGAATTTTGGGAGAGAGTCTGCCGAAAATGCCGTGGCAGGATAAGCCTGAGGGCAGTGAGGCTCCGGTATGGAGACATACTGAGAATCCGGTCATTGGGCGGAATCCGGTGCCGGGCATTGCCCGTATTTTCAACAGTGCAGTAGCTCCGTATGAGGGACGGTTTGTAGGGGTATTCCGGGCTGAAACAATTAACGGACGTCCGCATTTGCATCTAGGCTGGAGTGACGACGGGTTGGCTTGGGACATTGAGACAGAACGGTTGCATTTGGTTGATGAGGAAGGGAACGATTACCAACCTAATTATGCTTACGATCCGCGTCTGGTCCGCGTGGAGGATACGTATTATATCATCTGGTGTACAGATTTTTACGGTGCAGCGTTGGGGATAGCCCAAACAAAGGATTTTAAAAGTTTTGTACGATTGGAAAATCCATTCTTGCCGTTTAATCGTAATGGTGTGCTGTTGCCCCGCAAGCTAAACGGAAACTTTATGTTGCTATCCCGTCCGAGTGACAGTGGACATACACCGTTTGGCGACATTTTTCTGAGTGAAAGTCCTGACTTGGTCTATTGGGGCAAGCACCGTCATGTCATGAGTAAGGGCGGACAGGGCTGGTGGCAATCGGTAAAAATTGGCGGCGGACCGGCACCGATTGAGACGACCGAGGGCTGGCTGATGTTTTACCACGGGGTGACAGGCACGTGCAATGGGCTAGTATACAGCATGGGGGTTGCCGTTCTTGATCTGGATGATCCATCTAAGGTTAAATATCGTTCCTCCAACTTCGTGCTGACCCCGGAGGAATGGTACGAGGAGCGGGGCTTTGTGCCGAATGTGGTGTTCCCGTGTGCTACGCTGCATGATGCGGACACTGGAAGAATCGCAATTTATTATGGAGCCGCTGATACGTATGTAGGTATCGCATACACGACAGTGTCCGACATTATGAAGTATGTCATCGCAACGGATGAAGTGGTCGGAGACGACCGTGAGTCTGGCCGGATGTAGCATGTAGGAGGGAACGTGAATGCCGGAGGATATGTCTTTACAGCAATTGCAGTCGTACATGGGGAGCAGCCCAAAGCCTCCTGATTTTGATGCATACTGGGAACGGGCGCTACTGGAGCTGGAGCAGCAGCCACTGAAATATACACTGGAGCCTGCTGATTTTGTCTCTCCGCTGGTGGAGTGTTACCATCTATATTTTACCGGAGTGGGCGGAGCAAAGATTCATGGGAAGCTGGCTCGTCCCAAGCATCTTACGGAACAAGGTCCAGCTTTGGCCATGTTTCATGGATATTCCTGCGACAGTGGTGATTGGTTCGACAAGGTAAGCTACGCGGCACACGGATTCACCGTGCTGGCTATGGATTGCCGGGGGCAAGGAGGGCTGTCCGAGGACAATTTGCAGGTTCAAGGAACGACGGTGCGCGGCCATATCATTCGAGGGATTGACGACCCGGACCCGGATCGGTTGTATTACCGCAATGTATTTTTGGATACGGTACAGGCGGTGCGCATTCTAATGTCTATGGAGCAGGTCGACCCTGAACGGATCGGTGCATTTGGCTGCTCCCAAGGCGGGGCACTAACGGTTGCCTGCGCTGCATTGGAGCCGCGTGTCCGTGTGGCGGTCCCGGTATATCCGTTCCTGTCGGACTATAAAAGAGCCTGGGCGCTGGATGCTACTACATCTGCATATGAAGAACTGGTTTATTATTTTCGTTGGTTTGATCCGAACCATCTGCGCGAGGAGGAGCTGTTTTACCGATTAGGCTACATCGACATTCAACATTTGGCAGATCGTATTCGTGGTCGTGTGTTGTTTGTGACGGGGCTGTCGGATATCATTTGTCCACCCTCCACGCAGTTTGCGGTGTACAATAAAATCGTATCAGACAAGGAAATACTCCTGTATCACGAATACGGTCATGAGTATCTACCTTATCTGTCGGATCGTGCCATGAGTGAATTTTTGCGGCTGTAGGGGGTTGAACTTAGCCACAGGCTCCTTTATATTAATAACTATAACCTTCGTGAATGCGTAATAAATGAATGCCCCATTTGTATAACCTCAATAATATGGTTTGAGGGTCTCTACCAGGAACCGATAAATCCTGATTACAAAAAGTGTACGTCTTGTACATTTCTTGTGGTCAGGATTTTTTTGCGTAATACGAGGGAATTTACATGACAGCAAAGGAGCTAATGTAATGAACTTCAAAGTAGTTATTTTAACGATTGCGACCTTTACGGTGGGGTTGGTGGAGCTGATTATCGGTGGCGTGCTGCCCCAAATTGCACAGGATTTGAATGTCTCCGTAAGTACGGCAGGACAGCTTATCATGATCTATGCGCTCGTGTACGCTATTGCTGGGCCAACTTTGTTGGCGTTGACCGCCAAAATCGAACGAAAACGACTGTACCTGTGGTCGATGTTTATCTTTATTCTGGGAAGTCTGCTGGCCTTCTGGAGTCCGAATTATGCAGTCTTGTTTGTATCCCGTATCATTACCGCTGCAAGCGGGTCGCTGATCGTGACATTGTCACTGACCATTGCAGTCAAAGTGGTGTCCAAGGCTTATCAGGCCCGTGTCCTCGGTGTCATCTCCATGGGGGTTAGCTCCTCCATCGTGCTTGGTATTCCAGCCGGGGTGCTGATTGGAAATGCGTTTGGCTGGCGGGTGCTTTTCCTGATTATTGCCTTGTTGACGGTCGTTGCTATGATCGTTATCAACTTGTTTATGGAACGGATTCCGACGGAACATGTTGTGCCTATGCGTGATCAATTGAAATCCTTAAAAAATGTTAAAGTCATCAGTGCTCATCTGGTGACCACGCTGACACTGGCGGGCCACTACACGCTATATGCGTATTTCACTCCGTTTTTAGAAAATATGATGGGTTTAAATGCTTCGTGGGTTAGTGTGGCCTATTTTGTCTTTGGGCTGGCGGCAGTGAGCGGTGGTTTTATTGGCGGTTCTTTGGCAGATCGGTTCGGCACAGCGAAAAGTATTCTAGTCGTCGTAGGCGTGTTTATCGCCGTGATGTTCCTGCTGCCACTCTCAATCCACTCGGTTTATGTATTTGCGCCACTATTGATCATCTGGGGCATACTGAGTTGGGCCTTGTCGCCCCCGATGCAAAGCTATCTTATTGAAAATGCGCCCGAATCGGGTAGTATTCAGCAAAGCTTTAATTTCTCCGCACTCCAGGTCGGGATCGCTCTGGGTTCTGCCTTGGGAGGCGTAGTAATTGAGAATAGTGAATCTGTTGCCACAAACGCTTGGGTGGGTGGGGCATTTGTGATTGTTGCTTTTGTCTGCGGCGTATTTTCCATTACCAGAGCCGGGACATCGCAGGCTGTCAGAGGGCACCACTCTGTTTCATAGTTCGCTGAACCATCGCCCTCTTTTATAATACGAGCAAACATGTTATACTACACACAATTATGAAGAAGGAGGTGAGGTAGGTGAATCACGAGATGCTGAACAACCGTATTAGCCAGCTGCCGATTGCTATGGCTGGCATTGTTCATGCTTTTCCATACAACGGGAGAAGTCTGTCCAATTTTAATCATATGGTTGTAAACATCGCAAGAAGACGCCTACCTTAACTCGAACGGATTGCTGTATCTTCCGAAGAGTCGCGGGGTTGCTCCTGCGGCTCTTTTTGTGTTACCCGGGTAAGGGTCTTCCTAAATAAAGGAGAGCCTGAACATGTATATAGTTAACGGTCAACAATTGAAAAAATACCACGCTGCCAATCTGATTTTGGATGGTGCATCGTTTGATATCCATACGGGAGAAAAGGTGGGACTCATCGGCCGCAACGGAAGCGGTAAAACCACCCTATTACGCCTAATCGCACGCTTGTCCCGCCCGGATGAAGGGCAGCTCGTCATCGCCAAGGATACGAAAATCGGCTATTTACCGCAAATTCCGGCGGAGTTTGAGAGCTTCACCGTGTACGAAACGCTGGCTTACGCCTATCGTGAGCTGAAGGATTGCCGCAATCAGATGAGCACACTGGAACGGGAAATGTCAGATCCGATTGCGGTAGCGGATACGGGTCTTCTGGAGAAGCTGCTGCAATCGTATGCTTCCCTACAGGAACGGTTTGAGCGCAACGGCGGCTATGAAATGGATGCAAATATTGATCAGGTAGCGGATGGTCTGCGTATTCCCAAAGGAATGTATACGCGCAGCTTCGGCTCGCTGTCTGGCGGAGAGAAAACAAAAATAGCGCTGGCATCACAGCTCATCGGACGACCGGATTTGCTGCTGCTGGATGAGCCGACCAACCATCTGGATTTGAAAGGGCTGGAATGGCTGGAGCAATTTTTGCAGGGCTACACAGGCGCGTGTGTGGTTGTATCTCATGATCGTTATTTTCTGGATCGGGTTGCCGTTAAAATGATTGAGCTTGAGGATGGCGAGGCGTTTACGTATTATACGAACTACAGCGGCTACGTTAAGGAAAAGGAAGAACGATTGCTACTGCAATTTGAAGATTATAAGGAACAGCAAAAGCGAATCAAAAAGATGAAAGAGGCCATTCGGCGTTTTGAAGAGTGGGGTCGCAACGGTGATAACGAAAAGTTTTTCAAAAAAGCAGCATCCATTCGTAAAGCACTGGAGCGTATGGAGCTGGTGAAGCGGCCTGTACTGGACCCGCAGGGGGCAGAATTTCACTTAAAACTGGAGGATCGTTCCGGTCGCCGAGTGCTACAGTTTGAAGATATTGTTAAAGCTTATGGAGAGCGTCAGATATTAAGCGGGGCAACGGGCAGCCTGGAATTCGGTGAAAAGGTAGCCTTGTTGGGCGATAACGGCGCAGGTAAAACGACGCTGCTCAAGCTGTTGCTTGGTCAGGAAAGCGTAGATGCAGGCACGGTCCAATGGGGCACGCGCGTAGAGTACGGATATTTGGCGCAGCAAGAGAGAGAACGGAATAGCCGGGCGACTGTGCTTGCTTACTTCAAGGAAGAAGCAGGGGTGGAAGAAGGCGAGGCACGCGGATTGCTAGCGAAGTATTTATTTTACGGTGCCGATGTGTTTAAACCCGTGAGCATGCTGTCCGGTGGCGAATGGTCCCGCTTGCGGCTGGCGTTGCTGGTCATAAAAAAGCCAAATTTGTTGGTGCTGGATGAGCCGACGAACCACCTGGACATTGACTCACGCGAGGCGCTGGAGGAAGCGCTGGACACCTACACGGGAACGGTGCTGGCGATTTCACATGACCGCTACTTTGTGAACAAGCTGGTAGGGCGCGTGTGGGAGCTGGAGGCTGGAAAGCTGACCTTTTATCTAGGTAGCTTTGATGAGTACCGAGCGAAGAAGCGTGAGCTGGAGAACGCTCGTTTACAGAGCGACGGGGATACCGGGACACGCCCGACATCTGCAAGCAGAGCCGCATCGGGTGGCAGCTCAGGCTCGGGCACAGCTGTACATTCTAGCGCAGCGAGCAATGGCGCGGGGACGGCTGCGCGGGCAGGAGCGACCAGCGGAGCCGATGCGAGCCGTGCTCGCTCCGGGTCGGCAGGTCGCTTGGGGGCACCCGGAGCGAAGGCCGCGAAGCTAACCCGCTCGCCCGCTGTGTCCAGCGAGCGCTTGGAGCGAGCGATTGCCGCCAAAGAAGCAGAATTGGCGGCGACAGATGCCGAGCTGGAGCTGCTCGGCACAAGCAGCGACACGATGCACATGGCGGAGCTGTGGGACGCGCGTGAGCGACTGCAAGCTGAGCTGGACACGTTGCTCGGCGAGTGGGTTGAACTGGAGTAAGTGATAGGCTGGTTGCTGAAGATAGGCAACGTATATTTTATAAAGGGATAGCCCTGAGGTAGCGCGTCTGCTGAGGGGCTATTTTTATATGGTAAAGACTAATGAGAGCGTGGGAACGGAATAACCATATATTAAAATAAATTGGTGTTAATTATTTTTTTATTATGTATGTTTACATATAAAGTAATAGATTTACATTTTGAAGCATGTGATATTGTTTTATTTGTAAGAAGGAAATAATCACTGTTAGATAAATTTTTATAATGTCAACTAAGATCATACATAAGATTTTCCGCATTGTCATATATGGATATTCCTTGAGTAACGATCTGGTCAGGGTGTGGTTCTAAAACTTATTTGATCTGGATATTCAAGTGAATGAAATTTAAGGCTCATTTGAGCTTCAAGACCGCGACCGAGCGAGTACTCGGTATGAAATGATTTCGTCCATCAAGAAAGGATCCATCTACAATAGGTATTTATAATCCCTTACTAAACTTGCTTGTTGCCAGGTTGTAAAGCGGACTTCGCTATATCTTACTCCCAAAGTCGTTTTCGTGTACTTTTAGGACACGCATCAAAGTTGGATCAAGGCCTTTTATGCATCTTGAATATTGAAGTATATCTTCCAATCTTGAATTCATAAAAAATCAGTTACTAAATATGTTTTAAATAATACATAATTTAACTATACATATAATTATGTATTAGTATATATATTTCTTTTTACTCGATACAAGGAGTTTTGATTAGTCATTTGCAGGATTTTTTTCGGCATAATGCCTGAATAAAGTGTCTAACCATATAAAGAAGATGTCATATGAGGATGTTTCAATAGGTGACGATCTGTTGAGATATCTTTCATATAAATTAGCTTCCTAGATTACACAAAATTATTGTATTTATTATTAAAGATGAATATCGAGAGGAGTTTGGAAAAAATGGAAAATAATATTTTTGATTTGGATGTACAAATTAACAAGTCTAAAGGTTCAGTAGAACCTCAAGTAACAAGTTTGGCGTGGCAATGCACCGGAATGTGCGGCGGAACAGCCAACACTTGTGCTGAAACAGCAGGTGTAAAATGTTTTTCTAATATTGGAGCATTGTGTTGAACAGTGTAACCATGGAATTTGAACTCGAATCCTAATCGAATTAGGGTGAAAAATGGAAGGAAGGGGTCTTTTTAGTCCCATCCTTCCCCTCAATTATGATAGATTTGGAGGGAGAGAAAGAATGTCTAATGTTGTTATGGAGGTTCAGCAAATCACTAAAGTGATTGGGAAGCGTCAAGTAATTCACGATTCTTCCTTTCAGCTTGACAAAGGAAAGATATATGGTTTTATTGGTCCGAATGGAGTAGGGAAAACGACGTTGATGCGCATGATGACAGGGTTGATGCATCCTACAAGCGGGCATGAATGCTAGAGAAGTACAACATCTTTCCGCCAAACGGTAAATAGGTGATGTCCGTAACGAGCTTTTGCAGGGGCGCCTCTGCAAGGAATTGCCGCTTCAGCAGATTTTCTGCTGGATAAGCAGCCTGCAGGCTGCCCAGTGACCTTTCGTTTCTTCATTCTCACGCGGCACTGTAGCCCCTCACGCTGCATCATCCGCTGAACTCGTTTGTGATTCATTCTTTGCTCTGCCCGAAGGAGTGCGGTGATTTTCCGGTAACCATACCGAAACTTATGATGGATGCAAAGCTCTCGGATTTTCTCCACCGTAGCATCTGTGCGCTTTGTCTCCATAGTTGCTTTCCAGCGGTAGTAGGTCGCTCTTGCGATCCCGAGCCATGTACAAGCCTCAGACACCGTCACTTCGTCTCGAATGGATTCGATCCAGGCCACGGCGACTTCTGGTTCCACCTCTTTTCCAGTTCCTTGTACTTTTTTAGCAGGTCCAATTGCTGCTTCAGGAATCGATTCTCCGCTTTTACTTTTTCAAGCTCCGAAGAGTGTTCCGGACCTTTTCTGTAGCTGTATTGTTTACCTACAGGCTGCTCCAGACG
The DNA here is from genome assembly GCF_038007385.1 of Paenibacillus sp. FSL M8-0228. Lineage (NCBI taxonomy): Bacteria > Bacillati > Bacillota > Bacilli > Caryophanales > Paenibacillaceae > Paenibacillus > Paenibacillus sp. FSL M8-0228. The sequence goes on along the minus strand of NZ_JBBOXA010000001.1, from coordinate 5,537,988 downwards.
ATGCACTTCGCCTTTCGATACCACCTCATCCATGTTTCTAGCTGTGTCTTATTCCGTATTCCCAGTTGCTCCATAACCTCTCTTACCGGAACTCTTGCCAATCTCATTTCAATCGCTTTCATCTTTATTTCTAAGGGATAACTCACTCTCGTTGCCAACGTAAAAACACCTCCAAGGTTATCTCCATATCTTACGACATGGCTTGATTCTCTTGAAGGTATTTTGATGTGTCTCACGTTATGGGGTCAGTCCCCTTTTTTGTATGGTAAAGAGAATGAGAGAGTGGAAATAGAATAACCATATATTAAAATAAATTGGTATTAATGATTTTTTATTATGTATGTTTACATATAAAGTAATAGATTTACATTTTGCAACATATGATATTCTTTTATTTGTAAGGAAGATATAAATTATTATTAGATGAAGTGTTTGTTATCAACAAAGATCATACATACGGTTGTCTACGTGATATATGGCAATATTTCGAGTAGGTGACGATCTGGTCGGGGTGTTGTTCATATAAAATCCTTCTCTTCTATTGCGAGAAGGAAGGCTTTGGCGGGGTAAACATGAACCTCGCTGAAGGCTGATGGTATATCTAAATGAAAGGGGGGGAATGCAATGGCTGAAAACTTATTTGATCTGGACGTTCAAGTAAACAAATCTCAAGGTTCTGTAGAGCCTAAAATTAGAAGTATTTGGAATTGCTCTAGCGGCTGTGGTGGCGGTAATACATCCCAAACTTGTGTTGAGACATGTTCACCTTGCTTCAGTAATTTAGGAACACTTTGTTAATAAATTTTAGTTGTTTTGCAACTTGCAAAACCTTTATATTGGATAACTATTTAATTTAGCAAAGGAGGAGGGACCTTGAAGTCCCTTCTTCTTCTTTGAGAAAACCTTTGGTTTCCTGGTTGTGAATATCAGAGGCATCCTTATATTTGGATTTAGTAATGGAGGGAAAGTGTAATGTCGGATGTCTTATTGAAAGTTGAAAAAGTATCCAAAAAAATGGGGAAACGGACTTTATTAAGTGACATTTCCTTCAAGCTTGAAAAGGGGAAAATATATGGTTTCATTGGACCGAATGGAGCCGGGAAAACAACAATGATGCGGATCATGACGGGATTAATGCATTCAACCAGTGGCTCTGTAAGAATAGCTTCATATGACGTACAGGCGGATCGGGAAAAGGCGCTCTCCAAAGTAGGCGCTATCATTGAGTCCCCAGTCTTTTTTGATTATATGACGGGTAAACAGGTGCTGCGTAATTTGTCTCGGTTACATCCGAATATTAAATCTTCCGATCGGGAAAAGCATATAGAGGAATTGTTAGAAAGAGTAGGCCTGGATTTGCGTGGAGACGACAGGGTGAAAACTTATTCTTTGGGCATGAAGCAACGCTTGGGCATTGCCCAATCTATGCTGGGTAACCCGGAGCTACTGCTGCTCGATGAGCCTTCCAATGGTCTCGATCCTATGGGAATGAGGGAGTTGAGAGATATTATCCTTCGTTTGCGAAATTCAAAAAATTATGCATTTTTTATCTCCAGCCATCTGCTGGATGAGTTGCAGCAAATGTGTGACGAATTAATTGTGATTAAAGAAGGAACGCTAGTTTGGAAGGGACCCGCAGATCAATTGGTTGAGGAAGGTCAACGGCTGGAGGATGCTTTTATGGAGCTAATGGGATTATGAAGACACTCATTTACAGTGAGTTCGAGAGATTGTATAGCAGAAAATGGTTCTGGCTTCTGATTTTATGTACCCCTGTACTTGCTTATTCCACAGCCAGTTATTTTTTGTATCTCAAGACTTCGGTAGAAGTGTTGTCCAAAGTCTTTGTCATTATAGGCCTGCAAGAAAATTTGTTTTTAATATGCAATATTGCTGTAGCTGCATTAGTAGCGACTCTATATACGGAGCAATTCCGGGGTGGACAGTTGCGTCTAATCTTCATGCGGCGTTTTACTCGGGGACAGATTTTCTGGAGCAAGCTATTGGTTTTACAGGTCTCTGTTCTATTACTCTTACTTATATTGGGTCTGTCTCTTTGGGGTGTCGGAGTATGGCGATTTCCCTATTCTGAAGGCGAAACAAGGCAATATGGAGAGCTTATAATGTATGTATTTCAATATTATGCAAAGGCTTTTGTCTCACTTATGGCTATTGGCTGTCTGTATTCCTACATTGCCATGTGTAGCAAGAGTGTAACCCATGCAATTGGTATTTGTACGACCTATAATCTGTTCTCCTTGCTGTTCGATGGCTTATACCTTAAATTAGCATCTCTATTTTCTCATATTCCCTACATACATGATCTTATAGTCTTTTTATTTATTCCTTATATGCAGTATAGAGGATTGAAGACATCCTTATCCGGAAACCTGTCTGCAAATGGGGCGATTGCCACCGTTGTTATTTTATATCTAATCCTTTTTACATGGGGAGCATATCGTCGTTTTACCAAGGATGATTATTTGTATTAGGAGGATTTTTCTTATGCTAGGAATTTGGCGAAGTGAAATGGAACGAATATGGAATCGAAGATCTACTCTTTTATTATATACAATTTTTCTATTGATGGTTATTGCGAATATTGTCAGTCTTAAAATTAATGGAACAATGAAATTCCGCTTTGGCGAAGGGATTGCCACTGTTAATAATCTGAACTTGCCGTGGCTTATGATGAGTGAAATTTCCCTATTTCTGATCCTGGCATTGTTGCCTATTTTGTATGTGGATCAGTTAAGCGGGGATATTCACTCCGGGGCGTATCGTTTATATGTACTGCGTCCATACCGTCGCTTTCAATTTTGGCTTGGGAAACTGTTCGCATTATCGGTCACGACGATCGTTTTTACGGGTACAGCCTTGCTCATAGGCATACTGGCTGGTTGGACTATTTTTCCCCGTAGCTTAACCTTTTTTAAATACGGCTCAGCAGAGGCTTCCACCTCATTAGATGCTATGTCATATACACTTGTGTTTTATTTGGTATTAACGTTGGTTTGCCTGGCAAAGCTCATGCTAAGTAGTGCAGTGTGTTTGTTCATATCCAGACCTTTATTCTCGTTTATTTCTATTTTATTTATATCTATGTTTATCTACCCATTTTACAAGCCACTTGTGATGTTAATAGATCCTTTCCAGCAAATTATGCTTGCTTTAAGAGTGGATGGTTCCACCAGATTCTGGATGTGTCTAATCGTGATTATATTGATTTGTTCGACTATTAGCTTTGTTCGTTGGCAAAAGAAAACAATTTAAACGTTTGGCTTAGAACGGAGGTTTAATGGGAATGGAAGAGCATCTTTATAAAACCCTGGATTTTTTTATGCTTCGTACTCCTGTGCTACCTATGGAAGAGTTCGGAAAATGCTTTCTAACCAATGTCGGAGAGACTGAAGGAATCAGACGAGTTGCAATAAATCGTCTTACGGAATTATCTCGTAATCCTTTTATTCGTGAAGCGTTAGCTGCCTCCAGCCCTACTCTGCTTGAATCTTTAGTACATATCAGCGATCAGGACAATCCGCGCAAACAGGAACAAGTTATCAAATCCTTTATGCGTTATATCACTAGAATGGCTACACGACCTACGCCGTTCGGATTGTTATCTGGAGTCACATACGGGAAATTCGGAGAGCAGTCTCAGCTCATTTTACAAGAGCCAGATATGTATCGAAAGCGTGCAAGACCGGACATGGAATGGCTAATGAAAGCCGTTGAAATGGTCACAAGCAGTAAGGAGGTTGTCCGCCAGCTGCGGGTTCAGCGTAATACATTAATTTATCGTCAGGGTAACCGGGCTAAAATCCCCTACACGACAAGATGCGGCAGTATAGTCGGTGGAGAAGATCAGAGTGTGTCCGTTCGTGCGACTCAGGTATTTGATTGTGTGATGGAAGCAAGTTCGACCCTCATACCTTATCAGGAACTGGTCAACCATCTACATAAGACATTTGAAAGAGCTGATATAGAGACAATTGACCGTTATGTATGGCAGCTATTTGAGCAAGAGTTTTTGATATCTGAGCTTATTCCTCCTACCACTACTACCGAACCGCTGGACCATATACGATCCGTCTTGAAATTAGTAACGGGTATTGATGAGTTAAAAGAGAATTTTAATAACATCGCGGATACTATTAATAAATATAATCGTCTCCCTATAGGCCAAGGGGAAGATTCGTTGGAGCATTTAAGACGAAAGATGGGCAAAATGTTCAGTGCAAAATCAAGCTTGCAAATCGACCTTTCCCTGGAGGATCGAGGAGTTGTTCTTCCCCAATGTATCCGTAAGGATGTTGAATGTGTTGCCGAATTACTAACTAAGCTTTCGTCGCGAGAGAATAGACCTTTGGATGAATTTTGTGTGGAATTTTTGGAGAAGTATGGTCCATATCGGGAGGTCCCTTTGCTGGAGCTTCTTGATGAGGATACAGGGATGGGTGCTCCGGCAGGCTACAAACATCCATTGAGTAACCGAACACGGCTTCAAAACATGTCACCGTCCCAGTCGAGATCACATCAGGAGAAGCTTTTATTTCAATGGTTCGTATCTTGCATCCATGAAGGAAAACATGAAGTGGTACTTACAGATGCCATGATAGACGCAATGTTAAAAGGGCAGAAATCAGGCAAATGGTTGGCAGCACCTTCTATGGAATTGTTTTTTCAGTTGGTCGCCCCTGATCAGCAGGCTGTAGATCGCGGTGAGTATATTTTACTTCTGGCACCTAATCAGGGGTCAGACGGGGCGGGAAAGACGTTCGGGAGATTTCTGGATTTGTTTGACGAGCCTTTTACTGATATGTTCTCCAGCATTCAATCGGAAGAGCAACGGTTACAGCCTGAAAAGCTGTTAGCCGGAATATCGTATTTACCCAGTTCGGGAAGATCGGCAAATGTAGTATTAACGAAGCATACTCGCCCCTATGAAATCGCAATAGGAACCAATCATACCCTGCCAAAGGAACAGCAGATACATGTTTCGGACCTTGCTGTTGGGGTACGTAATGATCATTTTTATTTGAAGTCGATAAGTCGCAATCGTGAGGTCATTGCTAGGGCTGGACATATGCTCAATGCTGAATTGACTCCTAACATACATCGTTTTCTTTTGGAGGTCAGTGAGGATGGTTATCGCCATTGGTCATCTATGGAGTGGGGATTCGCCACCCATGCCCCTTTTACCCCACGTCTAAGATATAAGCATGTCATTCTCAATCCGGCTACATGGAGAATGACATGGGATGCGGCAACTAGCCTATCCAAGGATATGATTGATTTGGAGAATTTAGTGTGTCAGTTCCAAAAAGAATGGAATCTACCACGTTATGTATATATGATTGAATTAGATAATCGAATTCTGTTGGATATGAATCATCCCTTGCATGTTGAACAGGTTTGTAGAGATCTTCAATCCAAAGGAAAAGTTACTTTAATCGAACACATAGGTGAAGTCGGAGAAACGCCAGTCTCTCGTCACAGTGGACGCTTGGCGGCTGAATTTGTATTTCCATGTATACGTAAACAGGCTGTAGCAACGAACCATTTTGAGGAGGAAGTTGCTGCGACACTAGATAGAAGGCATGAGGATACAAGTTGTCTTTCCTCAGAGGCAACCTGTACCTATCTTCCTGGTGGTCCTTGGTTCTATGCCAAATTATATGGTATGAACAGTCGCCAAGATGAGTTTATTGGTGGTTATTGGGATGAATTTGTGCGGAAGCATCAAGAGGACGGTAACATCCTTCAGGGGTACTTTATCCGATACGCTGATCCAGATAAACATATTCGTGTCCGGTTTAAGCTACCGGAGTTTCTGGAGGGAAACTTGTTTCTTCCCGTGTTTCATCAATGGACAGAGATGCTTTTAAATGAAGGCATGATATCCAGAGTTGTGATCGATACCTATGAGCCAGAAGTAGAGCGTTACGGTGGAAAGAAGCTCATGATGTGGGCAGAACGAATGTTTTCTTGTGACAGTGAAGTGACAGCCAAATTGGTACGTCTCATTAGATTCAACCAGACTTCTTTACAGAAGGACGTTATAGCTATTTTAAGCGTGATCAATCTTCTCTACCAGTTTGGTTACTATAAGGAAGATGCGTTTCAATTCTTAAATCGTCAATTTGATCTCAAAGACTATTTGAAAGACTTTCGCAAGGAACGGAAGTTCTTTTTACAATGGATGGCATCAGATCAGGAAATGACAGCTTCGACTGCATCCAGTCGCGAATCCATAGAAAATATTTTTTATGCAAGAAAAGAAGCAGTAGAGCAATATAATTATATACTCCATGAGCAGGAACGGGAGGGGGGAGCTACCAATACAAGAGAGGATATTATATACAGTGTGATCCATATGCATTTGAACCGATTAATTGGAATTGACAGGGATCGGGAGCGCAAAATAATGATCATGGCCAGACATGCTATGAACAGCCTGGTTCAATATCGGGGGAACCGCTAATGAGTAGCGTACAAAAAAGTACAGATCGGCGGACTTCTTCCATATGGAAGTCTGTACGTCAAGGGCTTAAGCTTTTTGCCTTAGTATTTAACATGAATAAGGTCTATATGCTTTCTAGCATTTTTTTGCATATCATTCAAGGTGTGATGCCCGTACTTACTTTGGTTATCATGCAAAATTTACTTAATAGTATTGTTTCTTCTAGTCCTCATGATATCTCTATAATTATGCTACAATTTGGTCTCTTTATATTTATTCACGTTTTAAAAAGTCTAGTTACGATGAGTCAGAGTTATGTAGAGGGCGTCCTTGAATCTGTGCTGTCCAAGTCATTAAATATCATGATTGGAGAAAAATCAGGCTACTTGGGACTGGCGGATTATGAAAATTCTCAAATCAACGACCAGCTAAAGCGGGCTTCCCAAGAAGCTTCCTATCGACCTTACCAATTATATACACAAATGGCTGGTATTTTATCTAGTCTAGTTACCATGCTGTCTTCGGCAGTTTTACTTTTCTTATGGAAATGGTGGGTTGTGGTTATTCTATTTGTGATTTCACTGGTGTCGGTTTACTCGATTTTTAAGTTAAACAAAGAACAGTTTGAAATCTATATGAATCGTACCCCGTTATATCGACAGTCATGGTATATGACCTATTTGCTTACAAATGATCGTGCGGTCAAAGAAGTGAAGATTTTTAATTTGGGTCCTTATTTACTAAAAAGATATGAGAATTTACTGCAAAGATTTTTTGTAGAAGACAGGCGTATATTGGGCAAAAGAGTTAGAATTACTTTCCTGTACAGTTTGCTTGAACTTTCTGTTCTGTTATGGATAGTGTGGATGGCAATCCAGGAAACCTTTGTGAAAAAAATATTAATAGGGAACTTATATGGCTACATTCAAGCGATTATGCTGACCCAAAGTCAAATGCAGGCACTAATCCAAGGTATTGTTCAATTTTCACAAAATAATTTGTATATGGAGCAGTTATTTGTATTTTTACAGTTGCCTACATCGGACCCCATTCGGCGTCAAAAGGAACAGGCACTTCTGGATCACCCAAAGAGCAGCACCGGATTTTGTATTGAACAAATTTCAATTGAAGGGGTTTCCTTTACATACCCGGGTCAATCGAAGGCTTCTATTCAGGACATGCATTTAACAATGACTAAAGGACAGACGATAGCCATTGTAGGGAAAAATGGATCAGGAAAATCGACGCTTATGAAAATCCTGATGCAGCTTTATTCTGATTATAATGGCGTCATTAAAATTAACGACCGTCCCGTTCAGGATTATGATCTGCAGCAGGTTCAAGACAAAATTGGAGTCGTGTTTCAAGATTTCATGCATTATGAAATGTCAGCACGTCATAACATTGGGTTTGGATCATTAGGGCGTATGGAGCAGGATGAGGAGCTCATCCATGCAGCCCAGTGCGTAGCTATAGACCAGATTATAGCCAAACTTCCACAAGGTTTGGACACACAGCTTGGTAAATGGTTTGAGGATGGCTACCAACTCTCAGGAGGCCAATGGCAGCGAATAGCAATCGCACGGGCTTTCCTGCGTAAAGCGGATGTGTATATTTTGGATGAGCCAAGTTCCTTCTTGGATCCTGTGGCAGAACAGGATTTGTTGGTATTATTTTTGGAGTTGATGAAGGATAGCATTGGTATTTTTATTACTCATCGGATTTCATCAGCACGTCTGGCACATAAAATTGTGGTAATGGACAATGGTTTAATTGTGGAGCAGGGAACACATAAGGAGCTGATGTTACTCAATGGGCTATACGCAGAGATGTACAACATTCAGGCCAGCTCATTCGATGAAGAAGCTTCCTTAATTGAAAGCGGAGGGAGGGTGCTAGGATGACGACGACTTCATATATTTGTGATAAATGGATACCCATTAATTTGGATATGAAGGATAAAGCAACTGTAATCTTACAAGAGATTTCCAATCGTTACAAAGACCCCGATCAAGTGCGTATGTATATGAAAAAAACGCCCCCGATAGAGGCTGATGGGATGAAGATGGACCGTTGGTCAGATGGAAGTTTGGGAAGTGGGTTCACGGGCATCTGTTTGTTAATGGGTCAGTTGGATCGACTATACCCTGAGGATGGTTGGGATATTGTAGGACACCAATATTTAGAGCGAATTCGTATGATCGTGGAGCAAAAGGGTGTCCATGACTTATCCCTGTATAGTGGATTATCAGGTATTTTGCTGGCTATTTACTCTTTATCCAGGAAGGGCACACGTTATCAAGGAATGCTTGATTCCCTTGCCTCCTGGTTCGAAGAGGCTGCTTTACATAGCTTGGCCCTATGTCGGGAGGAATGGGGAAGAGGACAATTACAAATGAGCCAGTATGACGCCATATCAGGCTTTACAGGGATCGGACGCATCGCCATGTTATTTTCTGACCGCCCGACTATGCATACCATATGGAACCAGACGATTGAATTGTTTCAGATAATGTGCAGCGACCGTACTTGGAATGGACATCCTGTACCTGGATGGTATATTACCACGGAGAATCAATTTCAAGAGAATGAAAAGAAACAATATCCGCAGGGAAATTTTAATTTAGGGCTTTCGCATGGTATCGCGGGTCCATTAGCTTTTCTGAGCCTGTCTGCTCTTAATGGAGCCGACTCCCTCCCTTTAGTGGGCGATATCAACAGACTGTCACAATTTATACATCATTGGCGTGTTCAGGATACTGAGGGCGTGATTTGGCCTGGGCGTGTTTCCCTTGAGGAATGGGTGGATAACCGTCTGCAGCCTGAAAGCACGCAGTATTATCGTGATTCCTGGTGTTATGGCGTACCAGGCATTGCACGTTCGATCTGGCTGGCGGGACAAGCTCTTCAAAATAAAGATTGGATCGAAACGGGACTACGTGCATACTTGGATATAGAAAAAAGGCTCTATCGTAAAGGAGGACTATCTTCTGCGACATTGTGTCATGGTATTGGGGGATTGTTGCATCTGATCCAGCGTATGTATTCAGATACGGGCCATGAGCAGTTAGGTATGATGCGAGACAGGCTACTAGAAGAAGTGCTGGATATGTTCGATACTAATTCGGCGTTTGGCTTTTATGATCATAGCCTATTGGATGGGAGGCTAGCAGAAGTAGATGAGGCTGGCTTTCTGAATGGAAGTGCTGGAGTTGCCTTGGTGTTGGCTTCATTGATAGGAAATGAAAATCCGGATTGGGACGCTGCTCTTCTAATTCGCTAAGATATGTCATGTTATTCCCTAACCTGAACATAATAAAAGTAAGAAAAGATCCAATCGACCGTTTGAAGGCCGGTTGGATCTTTTTTAACATACTAATTCCTCCTGAGACTCAAGGTATTTTCATTAGCATCCTTCAAGCTGGTTCCGCTTACATGGAATCCCAAGGCAGTATATGTTGTACTCCCATTCAATAACCCAATACCTGAACAAAACAGAAAAACAACAGCGTAGATGAGTACCCTTTTACTATATAACCGCCAAACACGGTGTATCGTTTCTTTTCCATAAGGGACGGGTATTAATTGTTTAGTCCTGCATAGATTGACATAGGGGAAAAGGAGGTATGAGCATGTGGAGTTGGGCCAAAAAGCTGTCTACACTGGCGGCGATCCTTTTGTTGGCTGTTTTTGTGAGCGCATGCAACAAGGGCGATGATTCAGGTAAGGTGAAAATTGAATTCTTTCAAAACAAGCCGGAGGCCAAGGGTTCATTCGATAAGCTAATCTCTCAATTCAATCAGGAACATCCCGGTATTGAAGTGACACAGGTCAACCCGCCAGAGGCAGAGACCGTGTTATTGACACGGGTTGTCAAAAACGATGTACCTGACATTGTGGGGCTTGGGGCTACCGATACCTACTCCATTTTGGCGCAGAGCGGTATTTTTACGGATCTGGCGAATACAGAATTGCCACGTACGGTGGACCCGATTTACCTCAAGATGCTTAAGGATGTGACCGGGGTCGATCCCGTGTATGGAATTCCTTATGCTGCGAATGCGAATGGTGTGATGTATAACAAAACGCTTTTTAAAGAAATGGGATTACAGGTGCCCAAAACATGGGATGAGCTGATTGCAACAGCGCAAAAGATCAAGGCTGCTGGCAAAATTCCTTTCTATTTTACATATAAAGATGATTGGCAAACGAACCTCCCTTTTAATGCACTGGGTCCGAATCTGGTGGGCATTGATTTTTTCCTGCAACGGCGTGAGAATCAGGTCACCTTTCAGGGCAAGTACCGCGAGATTGCGGAAAAGCAGCTGGAGCTACTGAAATACGGACATAGTGATAATTTTGGCAAAAACTATGCTGACGGTAATCGTGCTTTCGCTAACGGACAGGGACTGATGTACATTCAGGGCTCGTGGGCTATATCTGAAATTCGCAAAGCTAACCCGAAAGTGGAACTCGGATTTTTCCCGTTACCCACAGGGAATGACGCAAAGGCGGTCAAGCTGGTGTCTGGTATAGATACGCTATTGGCCGTTTCGGAAGGCACGCCGCATAAAAAGGAGGCGGAGGAGTTCCTTGCCTTCTTATTAAAACCGGAGAACAGCAAGCAATACATTACGGAACAAACGTTGTTTTCAGCGGTGAAGGGAGTCACGCAGGATGATCCGAGTGTGGCAGAGCTGCTGCCGTATTTTAAATCAGGCCGTGTCATTGATTTTGCCGATCATTATATTCCCAAAGCGGTCCAATTGAATTCTATTGTGCAGGCTTTCCTGCAAAACGGAGACATCGATGCCTATCTAGCCAAGCTCGACCGGGAGTGGAATAAGGTAGCTAACCGCCGATAAGAGAGGAGGAGGAGACATGAATAAGCGACTAACGACTTTTTACTGGATGACGGTGCCGGCGGTGCTATTGTTTTTTGTATTTTTGACCCTGCCTGCTTTGCAGGGATTTTATTATTCACTCACGAACTGGAACGGCTTTGGTCATCAGTACCACTTTGTCGGGTTTAAGAACTATATTAATTTGTTTCAAGACGACAATGTGGGCAATGCTTACTGGTTTACTTTCAAATTTGCGATTGTGGTTACCATTGCGATTAATATTCTCAGCTTGCTGATTGCCATGGGGCTGAACGCTAAAATACGTTTCCGTAATTTCTTTCGCGGGATTTATTTCTTACCTAATATTTTGAGCGTGTTGATCGTAGGTTACATATTCAATTACCTGTTCTCGAATGTATTTACGATCTGGGGACAGAACTTAGGCATCAGTTCATTATCGACAAACATCTTAGGCAGTGAGCAGTTGGCTTGGGTAGGAGTGGTCATCGTAGCCGTATGGCAGGGGATTGCCTTTAATACGATTCTCTATCTGGCTGGGCTGCAAACCATTCCGACAAGTCTGTATGAGGCGTCCAATTTGGACGGTGCGGGTAAATGGCGCGAATTCTGGAGCATTACCTTTCCATTAATTGCACCGTTTTTTACGATCAATATGGTATTGGCGATGAAAAATTCCCTGATGGTGTTCGATCAGATCGTGGCTTTGACGAATGGTGGGCCGGGACGGGCCACGCAGTCGATATCCCACCTGATATACACCGGGGGCTTTAGAGGTGGAGAATTCGCTTATCAGTCGGCTAACTCTGTTATTTACTTTATTGTGATTGCGATCATTTCCATCTTACAGCTTCGATTCCTCCAGAGAAGGGAGATGGATAACTGATGAAAACTAGTAGACGTACGAACTGGCCTGTGCTGCTTCTGGTAGCATTGGGGACAATATTCATTCTGTTTCCCCTCTATATGACGGTGACGATAGCCCTTAAAAATCCCGAGCAGATGGCACATTCTGCCTTTGCCTTTCCGACCGAACTGCATTGGGAAAATTTTAGTCGTGCAGTGGAAATGACCAATTTCTTCAGCGCTTTTCGGAACAGTGTGATGGTCACGACATCGACGGTTATACTCACTTTGCTAACCAATTCGATGGTTGCTTATGCCATTGCTCGTAATATGCAGCGGCGTTTCTTCAAGGGGTTATATTTTTATTTTGTGAGTGCCATGTTCATTCCGTTCCCCATCATCATGTTGCCGATTGTAAAACTGGCCTCGGGCCTTCATATGACTAATCTGTTGGGTCTCATTATGCTGCATACGGTGTATGGTTTGGCGTTTAATGTCTTCGTGTATGTCGGTTATATTCGCTCCATTCCGGTAGCGTTGGAAGAGGCAGCCACGGTAGATGGTGCGACGACATGGGGCACTTTTTGGCGCATTATATTCCCGCTGATGGCGCCGATTAGTGCTACGGTGGGGATTCTCACTTGTCTGTCCACATATAATGACTTTTTGCTGCCGCTCATTATTATCAGCGATGCGGAGCAATATACACTGCCGCTCGTACAGTATGTGTTCCAAGGACAGTTCAACACAGACTTCAATCTGGCTTTTGCCTCGTACCTGATGGCTTTGCTGCCGATGATTATCGTCTATCTGATTGCACAAAAATGGATTATCAATGGCGTTACGCAAGGTTCTGTGAAGTAGGGCAGGAGCCAATCGTTTTAGGCAGACCGTGCCTTACCAGGAAAATAAAAAGGGGCTCCCTATACCACGGTTCACACAGGTATAGAGGACCCTCTTTTTATAGCATTACTATTTAGATGCTTCGCTGTTGCTTGTCAGAGGCTGCAAGGATACGGTTGTCTCTGCTTCCGGGTCGTCCGTTGTATAGTAGAACATATAGATAGAAGCTTCCTTCCCTTTGAAGTTCTTGTAGACATCCACTGCCTTGTTATTGCCGTCTCCGGCAAAATTGGCTGTGATCGGCTTGCCAATGATCCGTTCTTTACCCAGGCTAATATGCGTCTGGTTAATCCCTCCAAAGTGAGCGTCCTCGCTTTCGGTTTCTACGAATAAGTCTGATTCCTGTTTGTAGTAAGTCCACTTCACAGGATAGCCACCGATTTGCGTCGTTAGTGTCTGCTTCTGGTCAGATATATCAGTTAAAAGCTGTGGTGTTTTGTCATCCGAATGGATCGTGACTTTATATTTGCCTGTAAAAGTAATAGGAGTGTCCTTGGTAATCACAAGATGGGACGGTCGTTCAAAACGGATCGTATTCAGATCGTGCTCCTGATCAGGTGAAGACCAACGGTTACCCTCTAACGTTGTGCCGTTCACAGAAAGAAAGTACTTTTGATAAGGTAACATGGCGAATTTCTCCTTGCTTCTGATCGTGACACGGATTTGTGTAGGTGTGACAATCATTTGTTCTAGCAAAACATTCCGATTGTCTTTTTCCAATGGGGTATTCAGCACGCTTTTAATCGTCCCGCTTTCCATCTTCTTCTTGCTTAGCTGCAGGTCGAATTTTATGGGTTCATGTATACTTTTCTCAGTTTGCGCATATTGCAGTTTGAAAGCAGTCTGTCCTTCCGGTATATCTGCTTTAGAAAAATACTGCTGGGCTGTATACTCCCCGTTATCTCCGGGTTTGCCAAAAGTCCCCCCAGGCTGCGACATCACGGGCTCACCGCCTTGGTAAGCAACGATTTGTGGATTGTCCCATTTCTTGGGTATGGAGGAATCGAAGGTGATTGCCGAGGACAGCATCAGCTTATCCTTCCCTTGTTGAAATACCTGTACCTTCATATCTTGTAAGCCGTTACGATCCAGCTTGAATGTCTGCATCTGAGGCGATGTGACATCGAGCGGCAATTCCAGTTCCTGAACGCTGGTGAGCTCTATATGATCTACGGTCAGCCGCATGTTCTCTGTTTCTTGCTGCGGTGTCCAGTCACTTTCAAAGTATCCGTTGTACCGTTGATTTTTCGGGTCCCATTGCTGAAAGTTATATTCCCCTGCACTGCTTTCCCCCGCAGCACCTTTTAGCGATACGCCTTTGACATTCCAAAACTCGTTCTCTGCCCGTTTTCCGACCTCCAAGCTGTACAGAATCACGGTCCGGTTCTCATCGACAATAGCGGTATGCAGCGTCAGCTTCACTCCGTCTCTGGTTACGGATTGCTCCAAGGGCTGTCCAAGGTCTTGATTTAGTGCCGTCTGAATGCCGCTTCTTCCGTGCAGCAGATTGCCCCAATTATAATGGATGGCGGCATAGACGGGAACGGCAACGAGAAGCGCACTCAGAGAGGCGGCGATAGCTATTTTGCGCCAATTTCTATGTCGGTGCGGAGTGAATGAATCGAAAGTGTCGGTTAGCGTAGGGGCAGTATGCCCTGTCTGTTCCATCCGGTTCCACATCTCATCGAAGTCAGGATAGGCCATTTCCGAATCATTATTTAACTTGCGCTTCAATGCCTTTTCTACGTTGTTCATAGTTCTCTCCTTCCATCTCGGGAATTTCTACACCTGCATCCCGCAGTATTTGCTCCAATAACTTTAGCCCTTTATGAGTCCTCGATTTGACGGTTCCCAGCGGAATTTCCAGCAGTTTTGATATTTCTGCCAGTGTGAAATCATGCATATAGCGGAGGGTCAGCACAGCGCGGATTTTGGCTGGAAGGCGATTCATATAAACGATCCATTCTTCTGTCGATTCGCGTTCTTCCACCAGCTTGTCTACAGGCTTACCTTCCGCCCCGCTAAATAAATAGGGATTAGCCGATACTTTCAAATGCAGGCTTTTCCGGCGTTTAAGGTAATTCAGACAATGATTGACCGTAATTTTCATAATCCAGGCTTTTAGTTGTTCGATCTGTTCACGATTGCTGCGAAACAGGGTGATAAACACTTCCTGCGTTAAATCCTCTGCATCCGATGCGTTATGTACCATGTAGTAGCAGGTTCGGTATACATCTCGTTGATACAAATCAAACAACTCTCGATTACTCTCCAATGATGTGCTCTCCTTTCTTGTGCAGTTTATCTATATAACAACTGAGGCCCTCATAAGGTTCATTTGGTTGCGAAAAGTAAACCGTCTGATTCGATATATTTTGTTTTTCTTCAAATGTATCACACGAAAAAAGAAGCCTGTAAATCTCAAAAGTTCAGATTTACAAGCTTCTTATGTTTTGCAAAGCTAGACCCTACGGAATGAATATTTCCTCACGCAAAACCAGGTTAACAGATAGATTGCCGATATCTTTCTGCTTAGTCAGCCAGTCGTACAAGCGTTCTTCCTTGCGAGCGGGCTGCAAGGATGTCTTCGAGCGCGCTGGGCAGGTCGGCCAATCCGACTTCGCGCTCAACGAGCTGCTCTAGCTGTTCCGGCTTCCATTCGCTGCCAAGTCGCTTCCAGATCGCTACACGGGTGTCGTATGGGCAGAAGACAGAGTCTATGCCCAGCAGACTTACGCCGCGCAAAATAAACGGCAGCACCGTCGTAGGCAGCTTGGTTCCTGCCGTCAGGCCGCTCACGGCAACGGAGCCGTTGTAGGCGATCTGGCTGAGCAGCGAAGCGAGCGGCTTTCCCCCTACAGGATCAACAGCCGCTTGCCAAAGCTGCTTGCTCAGCGGGCGGATGCTCTCCGCGCCGTCGTAGACCTCCTCGCGAGAAATAACCTCGGCTGCTCCGAGCGCCTTGAGGTAATCATGCGCATCGGCCTTGCCACTGCTGGCTACGACATGATAGCCTCTCTTGTTCAGCAAGGCAATAGCTGCCCCGCCTACGCCGCCCGTCGCTCCGGTGACAAGTACCTTCCCCTGCTCCGGAGTAACGCCGTTTTGCTCCAGCCGATATAACGACAGGGCCGCGGTGAATCCGGCTGTCCCGAAAATCATCGCCTCTCTCGGCGTGAGTCCGTCTGGAAGTGGAACCACCCAGTCCACAGGCACGCGTGCATATTGGCTGAATCCTCCGAATTGAGACACACCCAGCCCGTATCCGGAAACGAGCACCGCTTGTCCTTCGCTAAAGCGGCTATCCTCCGAAGAGACGACGGTTCCCGAGCAATCTATGCCTGGTACGAACGGATAGGATTTGACGATATTGCCATCCTTGCGGGCAGCAAGCCCATCTTTATAGTTGATGCTGGAATAAGCGACACGAATCAATACTTCTCCAGCAGGTAAACTGCTAGCTTCCAGAGAACGCACCTCTGCTTGAACTTCACCGTCCTGCGTCTGATCGACGACAAGGGCTTGAAATGATTGAGTCATCTGTAAAAGCCTCCTTTATTACCTTTTAACCCTATGAATGTCCTATATATTCCCTCTTTAATTCGTGAATTATGCTTAGGAAGCGTACAACAATTTTCACAACCTGTCAGCGGCAATGCTCACAGGCTCGTATTCTATTATACTCTTTAGCTCATAATTGCGTCGATAAGCCCAGATTTGCCGGTATATTCTTGTAATATCCTGTTTCAATAAAGTTCGATAATCAATTATAAAGAAGGTGATAAATGAATTCTTACACATTTTGCAAACCATTTTACGTAAACGGGATGTATTTTCAGAATGACTATGCTAACATACCTTTTGATCGTTAAATAAATCTATGAAGAAAGGTGAATGAATGACAACCAGAGCACTAAAAAATGGTTCGGTATTGTCCGAAGCCAAGGAACTGAATTTGTTCCGTTTGACATGGCCTATTTTCCTTGAATTATTCCTGTTTATGTTAATGGGAAGCGTCGATACATTCATGCTCAGCTCTGTATCTGATAATGCAGTGTCGGGTGTGGGCGCGTCCAATCAAATTATTTCAATCGCTATCCTTGTACTGGAGGTTATCGGCAACGGCGCTGCTATCGTCGTAGCTCAATATATCGGTTCTAAGAAACTAGTCGAAGCGGCCCAGGTTACAGGTACGGCCATTACGTTGAATTTGATGGTAGGTCTTTTGCTAAGCGTAATTTTTCTTGTGTTTGGTACGCATATGTTGCAATGGTTGAATGTCCAGGGGGACATTCTTACGTATGCGGAATCCTATATGAGCATCGTCGGGGGGGCTATTTTCCTTCAGGCATTGATTAACGCGCTGGCGGCGACCATTCGTACGCACGGTTTTACCAAAGAAACGATGTATGTATCGGTTTTTATGAACGTGATCCACGTGGTCGGCAACTATGTTTTGATTTTGGGGCATTGGGGAATGCCAGCACTCGGTGTAGAAGGTGCTGCTATTTCTACAGTAGGTAGCCGCTTTATTTGTCTCTTGATCTTCTTCTGGCTGATGTACCGGGTCACTGAGGTTCGTGTCGAGTGGAAATATTACGTTCACTTGTCCAAAAAGTTTATCTCTAAAATATTGCGTATTGGTGTACCATCCGCGCTGGAGTCTATCATGTATCAGTCGTGTCAGCTCATATTCACACTGTATGTGACCTATCTGGGCGCAGAAGCGATGGCGACACGTCAATATGCCAATAATATTTCGAGCTATATTTATTTGTTCAGTATGGCCGTCGGTATGGGAACGGCTATCGTAGTGGGAAGGCTCGTGGGAGCCAGAGAGAAGGATACGGCTTATAAACGTGTATTGAACAGTGTGAAATGGGCGCTACTCGTGACTGTGATTATTGATGCGGTGGTTATCTTTTTCCGTGTACCTTTGCTCGGTTTATTTACAGAGAACCCTGAAATCATTCGTTTGGGAGCGCAAGTCATTTTACTTAGCATTCTGCTAGAAACTGGCCGGACGACGAATATCGTCATTATTAACTCGTTGCGTGCTGCTGGAGATGCCAAGTTCCCGGTTTTTATGGGACTAATCTCTATGGTCTGTATGAGCTTGCCGCTGGGTTATCTGCTGGTGTTCAAGCTGGATATGGGGCTCGCCGGTGTGTGGCTGGCGATTGCTGCTGATGAATGGACTCGTGCTGTCATCATGTATGCCCGCTGGAAAAGCCGGTTATGGGAAAAGCATGCGCTGATCGAGCACGATACACCAGATCAGTCTGCAACGCCTGTTCCAGCACACTGATCCGAGTAGTATTTAGGGCCAACTGGAACCTAGCTTTTCGATAGAGTTGTATACGTGGAGGCAGTTCAAGAGAACATCTTGAACTGCCTCTTTTGCTGCCGGGAGAACCATCCTTTTATACAGTGGCACGATAGGCAATTTTGAAGTTCAACTTATATCATAATGGCTTTCATAAATAGAAGTCTGGTAAATTTACTAAAAAAAAGATATACTTTTGTTGCACTAACGCAGTACATGAAAGACAAGGAGTGTACCGATGAAGAAGCCGACGATTGAAGATGTTGCCCAGAAGGCAGGAGTGTCTAAAAGCACTGTCTCGCAATTTCTGAACAAACGATATAAATATATGAGCGACCAGACAAGGGACCGGATTGCCGAAGTTATTCAAGAGCTGAATTATCAGCCTAACGGGCTGGCCCGCAGCTTGAAGCAGAACCGGACATTTATGGTGGGAGTCATTGTAGCCAACATTGATTATACGCTGTCGATCCAGTCTATCCGTGCGATTGAGGAGGAATTGCAGCTTTTCGGCATTCAGGTGATCATTTGCAACGCCGATGAAAACCCCGACAAGGAAGGCCAGTATATTGAGATGCTCAAGGCCCGTCAAGTGGACGGCTTAATTATCTTCCCGACAGGCAAGCATGCAGACATTTACAACCAGCTCATTCGTGAAAAGTATCCATTGGTGTTTTTGGACCGCTTGGTGGACGGTGTCAATACACGTAGCCTGCTGTTGGATAACGAAATGGCGATTAAGCTGGCGATTCAGGAACTTGTGGCTCACAAGCATGAGCGAATTGCGCTGATTACCTTGCCCCTTGGCTTGAATCGGATTACTCCACGAGTGGAGCGGCTCAGCGGATACAAGAAGGCATTGGAAGAGCATGGCATGCCATTTCGAGAAGAATATATGCACAGCGTGCCGAGAGAAGAAATCCAGCAGACGCTGAAGGAGCTTTTCCAACTGCCTGAGCCGCCGACTGCGCTGTTGGCCGGGAATGATATCGTGTTGGCTGAGGTGTTGAAGTATGTGAATGCCCGCCGTATACGCATTCCGGCAGAGCTGTCCATTATCGGAATTGACGATGCGGAGTTTGCCCATATTTACAATCCGCCGATTACGACCATTACGCAACCGATTGCGGATATGGGGAAGCAGGCGGCAAAAACGCTGCTGTCCAGTATTGAGGAAGGCGGCGAATCGGTTCCGATTATTTACCGATTTGTGCCGGATATCAATCGGGGAGAATCCGTCAAAACGCTGTAGACGAGCATCATGTCTTATATTATAAAATAGCCCGTATTCCTTTGTACGACCTGAGTATGCGTATGCTGCTCAGGTCACACAAATGCGAATACGGGCTATTGGAAGTTAAGCCGACTTTGGATGCGGCCTTTGTTGAGCTTGCGCTCATAGCAGTGAAGGTTACGCGGGGGATGATCCCGGACTAATTTGTGCTGGCGCTGAGCAAAAAAGATTCCAGTTCGGCTCGCGTCGGATAGCCATCCATGTCTCCGGCTGACATGACAGCCAGCGCACCAAGTGCATTACCGCGTTTGACTGCCTCTGCCAGGGGCAAGCCTTCCAGTAGCGCGCTGATAACACCTGCGGCAAATCCGTCACCCGCACCGACGGTATCCACGACATGATCTACGCGGAAGCGTTTGACATATCCCTCAGCATCTGCGGATTTGTAATATGCGCCTTCGGTTCCCAGCTTGATGATGACCAGTGAGGTACCACGGTCAAGGTAGAACGAAGCAATATCCTCGGGCGAAGTATAGCCCGTCAATATTTTACCTTCATGAATCCCCGGTAGAAGCCAGTCGCATCCCTCAGATGCTTCGTTAATCGCCTCCACCATCGTTTGTGTGTCAGGCCATAATTTGGGTCTTAGGTTAGGGTCGAAGGATACAGTTTTGCCTGCCTTCTTCATGAATTGCCGCGCATGTCGTGCGAATTCGCGGCATTCAGCGGAGAGGGCAACGGAAATACCTGTAAAATGCAGATGGCGAGCCCCGGCAAAGTAAGCTTCGTTAAAATCAGCGATGCTCAGTGTGGAAGCGGCGGAATGCTTGCGGAAGTATTCCACCTCGGGGTCCCCACTTATAACTTTGGATTTAATCAGCATCCCGGTAGAGTGGTCTTTGGTAAACATGACATTCTGGGTGTCGATTCCTTCCTGACGTAGCGCATCGGCAATGAACTTGCCGAACGTATCCTCGCCGAGTTTGGTTACGAGTCCGGCTCGTAGCCCCAAACGCGACAAACCTGCCGAAACATTCGTCTCTGCCCCGGCCAACGCTTTGGTGAATGAACGCACCTCATCCAGAGAGCCTGCTTCATTGGCGTAAAACATGGCCATCGGTTCTCCGAAGGTAACAGCATCCAATGTTGCGGTCATTTGAATTCCTCCTTGTGTTTAGTAAACTTAATCTGTAAGCGCATGCACCAACTGAATAAATTGAAATTATCACATAAATCGGTTTTTCACAATGATGAAGTTGATATATTTGCTAAAAACTTTTTGGGTAATATAGATAAAAAAATGTGGTTTTGTTTATCAAAAGGTAAAAAACGTGTGAAACTTCGTGTGTATTAAGGGTTTTTCTAGGAAAATCGAAGTTTTAGGTTGACACCCCCTTAGATAATTATTACAATTCTAGCTAAGAAGTAGAGTTAGAAACCGCTTTTATAACAATTCCGTTGATAAAAAAGTTTATCTAAACAGGAGGAATGTTTTTATGGAAATGCGTTATTCAACTCATCCCGAACATGCCAAACATTTTACGACTGAAGAGTTGCGTCAGCACTATCTAATCCAGGAACTGTTTGTACCTGAGGAGGTAAAGCTGGTCTATACGCATGAAGATCGTGTCATTATCGGGGGCATTTATCCCGTGAATAAATCTGTTGCACTGGAAGGTAACGATCAAATCAAAGCGGAAACTTTCCTGGAGCGCCGCGAACTGGGCATTTTTAATGTTGGGGGTAGCGGTACGGTCAAGGTGGACGGTGAAACTTACGAGCTGGCCACAAAAGACTGTCTCTACGTAGGTAAAGGTGGCAAGGAGTTGATCTTTGAAAGCGATTCCAGTGGAAAGCCTGCGAAATTTTATATCGTTTCGGCCCTGGCTCATACCACGTATCCGACGACGAAACAGTCTTTTGCCGATGTACCGTCTGAAAGTCTGGGTTCGCAGGAAACAGCTAACAACCGTACGTTGCGTCGCTTTATCCATGATGAAGGCATTCAAAGTTGCCAATTGGTTATGGGGATGACGACGTTGGAAAACGGCAGTGTATGGAACTCTATGCCGACACATGTTCATGACCGTCGGATGGAAGTATATTTCTACTTTGAACTGGATGAGAACGCAAGAATGTTCCACCTGATGGGTGAACCGAACGAAACGCGCCATCTGGTAATGAAAAATGATGAAGCCGTTATTTCTCCACCTTGGTCTATCCACTGTGGTGCGGCTACGGGCAGCTATACCTTCATTTGGGGCATGGCCGGTGAAAATAAAACATACAAAGACATGGATCAGGTTGCCATGAGCGAGTTGCGTTAATCCGATTAGTGTATTGGAGCGTAAACCTGCAAGCGGCTGAGGTACATGGTCATCCCATTCGTGGAAAGGATCAGGAACATGACGAAAAAGAAAGTTTTGGAACATATCACTTCGGTAGGTGTCGTCGCAGTCATTCGGGGAAACACAGCGGAGGAAGCGTATCTCATGTCTAAAGCCTGCATTGAAGGCGGCTTGGATAATATTGAGCTTACATTTACGACGCCGGATGCGGATCAGGTCATTCGAAGATTGAAAGACGAATTTAAGGATCGGGCAGTGATTGGTGCAGGAACGGTACTGGAGTCACTGACGGCGAGAATTGCTATTCTGGCCGGAGCAGAGTTTGTCGTGAGTCCTTCTTTTGAAGAAGAAACAGCGAAGCTATGCAATTTGTACGCGATTCCTTATATGCCTGGCTGTATGACGCTGAATGAGATCAAGGAAGCCATGAAATTGGGCAGCGATGTCGTGAAGTTGTTCCCGGGAAGTGCGATGGGAGCGGACTTTGTTAAGGCCGTTAGAGGTCCGATGCCTCATGTACAGATTATGCCAACGGGTGGCGTTGATCTGGACAATATGGAAACCTGGTTGCGTAACGGATGTGTAGCCGTGGGAATTGGGGGTAATTTGACGGCTCCAGCCAAAGAGGGTCGCTACGACTTGATCACAGAAAATGCAGCACGTTATGTAGCTAAATATAAAGAAGTACGCGCAGCGCTGTAGGCTTCAGGAAATATAGGTTTTTATACTAATTTGTGATGGAGGCGTAGGCATGGGTCTGGACCATTTTTCATTAGATTTTTTCAGTCTAAAAGGTAAAACGGCGATTGTAACAGGAGGCAACACTGGTTTGGGTCAAGGGTATTCCGTAGCTTTGGCCAAAGCGGGTGCAGACCTGTTCATTGTAGCTAACAATGATGAATATGAAGAAACAAGACGTTTGCTGGAGCCAACGGGTGTGAAGGTTGCCTTTTATCAGGCTGATCTGACAGAGAAAGAATCCATTAAAAAAATTGTAGAAGAATGCGTCAATGAATTCGGTAAAATTGATATCCTTGTAAACAATGCAGGTACGATTCGTCGCGCCCCTCTGCTGGAGTATAAAGATGAGGATTGGGACGCTGTCATGGAGATTAACCTGAATGCCGTATATCATCTGAGCCAGGAAGTGGCAAAGGTGATGGTAGAGCAAAAAAGCGGGAAGATTATCAATGTCGCTTCTATGCTTGCTTTTCAGGGTGGCAAATTTGTTCCGCCGTATACAGCGAGTAAGCATGCGGTAGCTGGTTTGACCAAGGCATTTGCGAACGAGCTGGCAGTTCATAACGTTCAGATTAATGCGATTGCGCCGGGTTATATTGCTACGGCAAATACAGCTCCAATCCGTGCGGATGAAAATCGCAATCAAGAAATCCTGTCGCGTATTCCTGCGGGTCGTTGGGGCGATCCGTCTGATTTGATGGGAGTTGTGGTTTTCCTCGCCAGTCAGGGTTCCGACTATATGAACGGTCATATCTTGGCGGTGGACGGCGGCTGGCTGGTACGTTAAGCAGCGCTGGTCGCATCGAAGTTTATGAACTGGAAGCTGCCTCAAAAGGAAACTATCCTTTCAGGCAGCTTTTATTTTTTCAATGAAGCTATATGCTGAACTTGAAGACTTGGGGCGCTGTGTCGATCCGTCCTATGCATATGGCACGAATGCCTTTATAATTTAATGAGATAAAAATTGCTAGGCTCCAGCCGTACACTTGGTTGGAGCCTTTGAGCATAACACAGATAGATTGGAGAATGGAGAGATGAGTTCACAGCAACACCAACGAGCTTTGGTATACAAATCTTTGTGGCATGCCGGTCCTTGGGTGCTTGCCGTAGGGATCATTCTGGTAGGTGCCAATCTGCGCGCCTCGATTACCTCGGTAGGACCTCTTATCGGTTTGATTAAGGATTCTTTGTATATTTCAAATACACTGAGTGGCCTATTAACGACATTGCCGCTGCTGGCTTTTGCCCTGTTGTCGCCTTTTGTAGCCAAACTGTCGCGCCGCTTCGGATCGCCTCTTATTATTTTTGCAGCCTTGCTGCTGTTGACCGCAGGTATTGTAGTGCGCTCAACGTTAGGGGTTACTGCATTATTTGTCGGGACCGCCATGCTGGGACTGGCTATTGCCGTCTGTAATGTGTTGCTGCCCAGTCTGATCAAAGAGGAGTTTCCTCGCAACAGCGGACTGATGACCGGTGTATATTCAGTATCTATGAACGTGGTCGCTGCAACAGCATCCGGGCTGAGTATACCGCTGGCTCTGAACGGAGGTATGGGATGGCGAGGTGCTTTGGGAATATGGGGGATTGTAGGTGTCGTAGGGATTTTACTCTGGGTGCCACAACTCCTTAAGGCAGGAAAAACGGCTAATAAAGCGGCGGTGTCTGCCCGAACCGTGAATGTATATACATCGTCTTTGGCTTGGAAGGTGACGCTGTTTATGGGGCTGCAATCTGCCTTGTTCTATGTTCCTGCCGCTTGGTTTCCCGAAATGATGAGCGGACAGGGAATGGATTCAGAGACTGCGGGATGGATGCTGTCCGTGCTGCAGTTTTCGCAAATGCCATTTACTTTTATTGTGCCTATTTGGGCGGCGCGGGTGAAGGATCAGCGGGTATTGGTTTTGATTATGGCTGCGCTATATTTTATCGGTCTGGGTGGATTTCTGCTTGGAGCTACACAGTGGAGTGTGATTTGGGTCATTTGTATCGGTATAGCGGGTGGTTTTGCTTTCCCGTTAGTGATGATGTTCTTCAATTTGCGGACGCGGACACCGCAGCAGGCAGCAGAGCTGTCGGGTATGGCTCAATCCTTTGGGTATTTGTTGGCCGCGACAGGACCGACGCTGTTCGGTTATTTGCATGATGCGACACAAGGCTGGACAATTCCGCTGCTACTGCTCTTATGCCTGAGTGTTCTGCTTATGTTTATAGGGCTGGGTGCAGCCAAGAAACGATATGTCGGAGGCGAGGTGGATGATCAGACTGCAATTTGATGCAGACGGTTACAGTGTGATTTGTAGTGCAGGTCGTGTTATGTTGTTGGCTAAAGAGTTTGCGCTGTTGCGCTTTCTGTACGATAACCGGAATCAGGTGTTCACCCGGGAACAACTGCTGGATCGGGTGTGGCCGCTGGAGTATCCGGTGGAGCGTACGGTGGATGATCATATCTACAGATTGCGCAAAAAACTGAAGTCATGGGAGGGGCTCCGTATTCATACGGTTAGAGGGTATGGTTACAGCTTGACCTTGACTGACGTGCAGCCACAGAATCATCCGTCCTTGCACGATCAGGAGGTGCAGGACGCCGTACATGGACTATTCCGGAAATACCAGCTGCTGGGGCAGGGAAATTCCATCGTAGCGCTGGCTGCCCAGCAGGAGCAGATGGGTTTTGAATTGTCAGTCTTTTATCAAATGTATACCCGTTTTGTACAGGCCGATGTGTCATGGTTCTTGGAGCGGGAGGACTTTACACGCGCAGATCGATTGTATTGGATGCTGCTGCTATATATGTGCACAGCAGGGGTGACGGATGAGGGGCTTGCTCTATGTGAGTGTGCGCTTTCCAGCAGGCTGCTGTCCAGTGAACAGGAACGGGAATTACGTATTCTCAACATCCTGGAGGCTTATGTAGAGAATGGACAACCTGAACGCGCACAGGAAGGTCTGCCACTGACCATGATGGTCATGGAACGGGATAATCTCGATAAATTTGTGATGCCTGTTGCACTAATGGAGATGTATATGCATCTGGTTGCCAATTATATGGAAAAGGCTGCGGAACTGTCTGATCGTCTGGAAGGCATGCTGTCGGAGGCTCCGTATTTACGCGAGCTGGGCCGTTATCGCATGATGCGCGGACTTATGCTGTTGCGTACTGGAGATGTGGATAACGCCGAGCGGCTGATGGATGAGGGATTGGATACCCTTGATATGGCTAAACAGGAATTGCTACAAATCAAAGCGGTAAGTCAAATTCGCTCGTTCTTGAAGCTTTGCGGTTCCTATCCAGCGCTGGAAGAGAAGTATACCGCTCAATATGATCAGCTTGACCGGGACAACAGCTTAACACTGCATCGTCCAGCGCTAAGGCGCTGGCTGGAACAAACACTTTCTACCGTCTGATGTTTTAGCTGTCTGACTTTCCTCTGATATAGACCCGCTAGAATGTTCTTATTGCTAAAGAAGCTGAAAATGAGAGCAGGGTGAGTAGATAATGAAGGAAAAGAAAGAACTGCATTCCACGCCTAGCATTTGGCACAATGGCCGTTTTCGGCGGATGTTTGCGGCGCACACGGCTGCTTCCTTTGGCGATTGGTTTGATGCTATCGCCATTCAGGTGCTTGTTGCTTATCGCTGGGAAGCCGACCCTATGCTGATTGCGCTGATTCCGGTAGTGATGGCGCTACCGGGTCTGCTGCTGGGTTCCATCGCGGGCACGTTAGCTGACCGGGTACACAAGGCCCGGCTGATGATCGTCTGCGATGCAGCTATTGCCTTATTGACGCTGGCCATTCTCGCCGTACCGGGTCCGGTATGGCTGCTGCCTTTGCTCGGTCTACGCGCGGCGGCTGGCGTATTTCAAATGCCTTCACAGCAAGGCTTGACCCGTACGGTAGTCGCCAGCGACGACCTGTTTCGGGCGACCTCGCTGAATGGGTTGGTCAATCAGGCCTCCAAAGTGGCAGGGCCGCTACTGGGCGCTATGACCTTGACTGTGTTGTCTCCCCAGGCATGCATTATTCTCAATGCATTGCTGCGCCTCTGTTCCGGCCTGCTGCTGTGGCCGCTTCGCGGAATCGGTCCGGCGCTGGTCAGCCCAGACCAACAAGCTGTTGCAGCCGAGCAGCATGGAAAGTCTGCTACGCATACAGCGCCTGAGGCTGATGAAGTCAAAATGCGGGAGGAGCATGTCCGCGCATCTCGCTTTTTCAACCAATGGCGTGAGGGCTGGGCGTTCTTATGGCGCAGTCGAATGCTTTTGCATACGCTCATATTCGGACTTTTCGGCTTAATCGCCATTCTCATGATCGACTACCAGTTCCCTACGCTGCTGCGAGTGCTCGCTCCAGGTAATGAATCGCTGCTTGGCTGGCTGGTTTCAGCCATTGGTGCTGGCGCCGTCGGCTGTATGCTTGTGCTTAATCGCTTGAATCGCATAAGCGCAGGCTGGGGGCTCGGTGGTGGGTATGTGCTGGTTGGCGGAGCTATTGCTGCTTTAGGCTGGGCGCAGCCCGGAACAGGATGGCCCGTCCTACTTATGATCGGGGCTGTGCTGGGCGTGGGCAACGGCCTGTACATTATCACCCAGAATTATATATTACAAGCCAAAACCCCTGCTGATATGGTAGGACGCGTCTTCGGTATCCAAAGTACCGTGATTGGAGCAATCATGGTCGTTTCGCCGCTTGCCGGGGGAGTATTGATCCGAATAGCAGGGGCGGGAACGGCTTTTGTCTGGATCGGAATGACTGTTGGAATTCTGGGTTTGGCAGGACTACTGCTTCAATCCGTAATTTGGCGCGAGTCCCTCGCTGATTCTAGCCTGACTACGGAGCAAAATGCAGACCTTGCGTAGTCGAACTTGCGCAATAATTTACTTCGATTTACGTCATTTATATTTTTTAGCATGGGAGAGATCATGATGGCTCAACAAACTTCAGCCCCAGAGCCTGTGGCACGATTACTTGAAGGATCACGGGTATACTTGCGTCCCGTTAACGTGGAGGACACGGAGCTATACTATAATACATTGTTCCATCAGGATGTGCGGAGACTGACAGGCACACAACGCAGTTTTACCAAGGATCAAATTGCCCGTTATATTGAAGCTAAAGGACAGGATTCCTCAAGCCTGCTGCTCTTGATTGCGCTTCGCGAAGATGATCGTGTCATCGGAGATATAGCTCTGCAGGATATGGACAGCCTGAACCGCAGTGCCAACATCCGTGTTGCGATCAATGAGCAGGGAAATCAGGGGAAGGGCTACGGCACTGAAGCGCTTGTACTCATGCTGGGTTACGGATTCGGTATCTGTAACCTGCATCGGATTGAGCTGAATGTATTTGACTTTAATGAACGTGCCATTCGTTGTTATGAAAAAGTAGGCTTTCAGCGTGAAGGTGTACAGCGGGATGCTTTATTCTACAATTATGAATACCATGATTCGATTCTGATGAGTATGCTGGACCACGAATACCGCGACCGCTACGTGAAAAAAGTAGAAAATTGATTCAGCACGTTTACACGGGTTAACAGAAGAGATATAATTAAAAGATAAAGTTGCTTGTTTGCGCAAGTATGACCGACAACATCAAATGAAGATATGAATTACCGGAGGAGCCTGTCACCAAGGCTCCTTTATGTCTTTTTAGGGGAACCTGTGCTGTATTTCGGGTTCCCCTTTTTATTTTGCGAGCTGTCCGTTAAGGTCAGACACATATTTTGCACGTTTGTTTTACATTTTATGATTAGGATTTGCAAAATTCGATTCCAGTCGCTCCGATCTATATCTTGTTCATTGGAAGTCGCTTATGGGATTTTTGCAAATAAGTTCAAGGATTAAACAAAAGGAGGTTATCAGCCTATGCAATTTATATTGTATCTTCTGCTGATTCTGTTGTTCACAAAAGTCGCGGGTCATGTGTCTGTCAGGCTCGGTCAACCAGCAGTGCTAGGAAAGCTGATCGCAGGAATTGTGCTGGGCCCAGCGGTATTAGGATGGGTTGAGAATGATTCGCTGATTCATGATATGTCTGAAATCGGCGTGCTGTTGCTGATGTTCATTGCTGGACTGGAGACGGATCTGGATCAACTTCGACGTAATTGGAAGCCTGCGGTAGCTGTGGCGGTTGGAGGTATTATTTTACCGCTAATTTGTGGTTTTGGTGTAGGGGAAGCCTTTGGATTCTCGGTGCATGAAGGCTGGTTTCTAGGGATCATTCTGAGTGCTACCTCGGTAAGTATTACCGTACAGGTGCTCAAGGATATGAACAAGCTGAATACCCGAGAGGGCTCGACCATTTTGGGTGCGGCGGTGCTGGACGATGTGCTTGTTGTGGTACTGCTAGCGGTAGTAATGAGTATATTCGGTATGGGTGGAGAGACTTCGCTGGGACTTCTTGTTGGCAAAAAGCTAGTTTTCTTCGTCGTAGCTATTCTGGGGGGCTGGTTCGTTGTTCCGTGGATTATGAAAATACTCGCTCCACTCAAGGTGACTGAAGCAGTCATCACGACTGCGTTGATTATTTGCTTTGGGTTTGCGTATTTTGCAGATATGTTGGGGATGGCGGGCATTATCGGGGCTTTTGCTGCCGGGATTGCCATTGCACAAACAAGCTTTAAGCACGTCGTAGAAGAAAAGGTGGAACCCATCGCTTATTCCATCTTTGTTCCTGTTTTTTTTGTCAGCATTGGATTAAATGTTTCCTTTGAGGGAGTAGGGCAGCAGCTCGGATTTGTTGTTGTTTTGACACTGATTGCGCTGGTGACGAAGTTAGTGGGAGGAGGCCTCGGCGCGCGGCTGACGGGCTTCAATAACCGTTCTTCTCTTGCGATTGGCTCCGGTATGATATCACGTGGCGAGGTCGCACTTATTATTGCAGCTACCGGTCTACAGTCGGGTCTGTTGGCACAGCAATATTTTACATCCGTGATCATTGCCGTCATTTTGACAACGTTGGCTGCACCTCCAATTCTCAAGCTGTGTTTTAGCAATAAGAGGGAGACTTCCGCTCACGATACAGAAAAGAAGGCCAGCATTGATAAGTTGTAATGAGAGTATCAACAGGTCATAACAAAAAGACCCTTCGGGTTCAGTTTCTCATAGTGTGCATGGAAAGTCCGATTTTAGAGTAGAGCGGACTTTCCATGCAGCATGAGAACATGGGCGAAGGGTCTTTTTTATGCTAAATGTGCTGCAAGAATAGAGAAATTAGGACTCGGACACCACTGTGAAGCGTTGGTTCAGATGTTGTGGTTTTTCGATTTCGTCCACTACGGCAACTGCATAATCTTCGTAACTGACATAGCTTGCACCTTTGGAATTAACCAACAGTGTGTCTTTTCCTACTTGGTAAGAGCCTGTACGTTTACCCAGTGCAAATTCCGCAGAAGGGCTAATAAAGGTCCAGTTCAGGTCGCTGGTACCACGCAAAATTTCCAGGTTTTTTCCTTGGTTGTTGGCTGTTGGATATACGAAATCAGGGAAGCCAGGAGCGTCTTTTACCAAAAGTGTTTGGGATTCATCAGTGAACAAGCTGCCTGCACCACCTACGACAATCAGGCGAGTACCGGATACATTACGCAGGGCTTCGATCAGTACGTTACCTGCATCGACATGCAGATGCTCTTGTCCGAGTGGAGCGGCAAATGCATTAACAACTACGTCAAAACCTTTCAGATCATCTGTTTTCAGATCAAAAACGTCTTTTTGTACCACAGTAGCACGACTTTCTGTTACTTTGGACGAGTCACGGACGATGGCGGTTACTTCATGCCCTCTGTCTAATGCTTCTTTTACGATATTATTTCCTGCTTTACCGGTTGCACCAATAACTGCAATTTTCATAATAGATAGCCTCCTATAAATATGATGTGGATGATTCATTCGTTTGATCGTAAGTGTACTCAGTGCATTTACGAACTTTAATATGTAACTATTATAGTTACAATATAAAATAAAAGTCAAGCTCTTCTGTTGGGCAAACTAAAGTCCTCCGATTGGAAAGAGAGGAACTCGTTTAAATATATAAGGTAAAACTGAATGAGCAAACTTAAGCCAAAATGGATATATGTAGACCACAGAAAAGAAAGGAAGAGTGAATCGATATGAGTAAAAAAGTACAGCTTGAACCCGCAGCACAGAAATTTGCAGACGATAATGCCAAGCCTCCGTTTCTATATGATTTGGGTCCTGAAAAAGGACGTGAAACGGTCAATGAGGTTCAATCCGGCCCAGCAGACAAACCTGCCGCAGATGTAGAAGATCTAACTATTCCAGGCGGGCCTGGCGGTGAGGTGAAGGTCAGAATTGTTCGCCCACAACAGGTGACAAGCGATCTCCCGGTCATTGTATATATTCACGGAGCAGGCTGGGTATTCGGTAATGCTCATACGCATGATCGCCTGATTCGTGAATTGGCAGTCGGCTCACAGGCAGCAGTTGTATTTCCAGAATACAGCTTGTCCCCTGAAGCTAAATATCCGACGGCGATTGAGGAAATTTACGCGGTCGTTCAATGGGTGGCACAGCACGGACGCGAGCATGGGCTGAAGCCCGATACGCTGACGGTAGCCGGAGACAGTGTGGGCGGTAATATGACGGCGGCCGTAACGCTGCTGGCCAAAGAACGTAGCGGCCCTACCATTCGCCAGCAGTTGCTGTTCTATCCAGTGACGGATGCTTCCTTTGACACAGAATCATATCATGAGTTCGCCACAGGATATTTCCTGAGCCGCGAAGGGATGCAATGGTTTTGGGATCAATATACGACGGATCCCAACGAACGAGCGCAGATCACGGCGTCCCCATTACGTGCCACCACAGAACAGCTCGAAGGGCTACCACGTGCGCTGGTCATTACAGGTGAGGCCGATGTGCTGCGCGATGAAGGCGAGGCCTATGCGGACAAGCTACGTGAAGCGGGGGTGGATGTGACCGCTGCACGCTTTCAGGGCATCATCCACGACTTTGTGATGCTGAACCCATTGTCTGAAACCGCGGCCAAGCGCGGTGCGATCATGCTCGCTACCTCATGGCTGCGCCAAGGGTTTGAGGGCTAGTACACTATAGAGCATTTTAAGGGTGTCGTCGTGTGATTTGATCCAGTTCTTTGAATGATTAGGCTGTCTTCTTCCTGCTGACATCTATTGCAGGGAAGGCAGCCTTTATACATATCTGCAATGAAACCGCTTCACGTTCGTCGAACAGAGTGATAATATAAAATTTGAACGAGTTTGACCGACATTCAGCCTAAGGGGGATATCCATGCCATTTCAGGGACAACGCATTTTACCTGCAGCTAAGCATATGAAGCAGCTGGAGGGTATTTTGGACAGTTCTTATGAGTATGCGGTTTTTCTGGATACGCATGTAGCGCAGCTGCGCAACCTGTACCAGATGGCTAGAAGTCGCAGCAAGCAAATGCTCCTGCATGCCGATCTGGTGCAAGGCTTAAAGAATGACGAGTATGCGGCTGAATATTTGTGTCAGGAAATTAAGCCATTTGGGATTATTTCGACCCGGTCCGGGGTGATTGCAACCGCTAAAAAAAAGGGGATTCTTGCTGTACAGCGGGTATTCCTACTCGATACGATTGCGCTGGAGAAAAGTTACGCGCTGGTGGAAAAAACACGACCCGATTATATTGAGGTGCTGCCTGGTGTTGTTCCACCTATGATTAAGGAAGTCAGCGAACGCACAGGCATTCCTATTTTGGCGGGCGGACTTATTCGCACCCCTGAGGATGTGGAAGCGGCGTTGGCTGCGGGAGCCACAGCAGTTACGACCTCCAATAAACAATTGTTCGAGCATTATAAGCCATAGCTTTTATTTGAATCAAGTGGGCAACAATACATAAATATGCAAGGAGGCTGGAAAACGATGGAGCAATACATCCTTGCCTTGGATCAGGGCACAACCAGTTCGCGGGCCATCTTGTTTGATCGGCAGGGAACAGTGGTATACAAGGCACAACGGGAGTTCCCACAGTATTTTCCCCAGCCCGGGTGGGTAGAGCAAAACGCCAATGAAATATGGAGCTCTATTTTGGCCGTCATCGCCTCCTGCTTGTCAGAATCAGGTGTGAAAGCCAGCCAAATTGCCGGGATTGGTATTACGAATCAACGGGAAACCGTAGTGGTGTGGGATAAACATACGGGTCTGCCTGTATATCATGCACTGGTATGGCAGTCACGGCAAACAGCCGGGATCTGCGAGGAATTGAAAAGCCGTGGATTTGATCATATTTTTCATAGCAAAACGGGACTACTCATTGATCCCTACTTTTCTGGCACCAAGGTCAAATGGATACTCGACAACGTCGAAGGGGCACGAGCTCAAGCGGAGCGTGGGGATTTGCTGTTTGGTACGATTGATACCTGGCTAATCTGGAGATTGTCTGGTGGTAAAGCACATGTAACAGACTACTCCAATGCGGCCCGCACACTCATGTACAACATTTATGAGCTAAAATGGGATGAGGAGCTGCTGGATATTCTCGGCGTTCCTGCGTCTATGCTACCAGAGGTGAAATCATCTTCTGAGATATATGCGCATACGGTGGATTATCACTTTTTCGGACAGGAAATCCCTATTGCCGGAGCGGCAGGCGATCAACAAGCCGCTCTGTTCGGTCAGGGATGCTTTGACAAAGGCATGATTAAAAATACATACGGTACGGGATGCTTTATGCTGATGAATACCGGAGATGAACCCTGTGACTCGGAACATGGACTGATTACGACCATTGCATGGGGGCTGAATGGTCAGGTGAAGTATGCGCTGGAGGGCAGCATTTTTGTAGCGGGGTCTGCTATTCAGTGGTTGCGTGACGGGTTGCGCATGTTCCGCGAGGCCAGAGATAGTGAAGCGTATGCGGCGCGTGTGACCTCGACGGAAGGGGTATATTTTGTCCCGGCCTTTGTGGGTCTGGGCAGCCCGTATTGGGACAGTGACGTGCGCGGTGCGACATTTGGTTTGACGCGGGGAACGACCAAGGAGCACTTTATACGAGCGGTACTGGAATCGCTGGCCTACCAGACTAAAGATGTCCTAACTGCCATGGCGAGCGATTCGGGTGTACCTGTGCGTTCAATGCGTGTAGATGGAGGTGCAGTGATGAACGAGTTCCTGATGCAGTTCCAGAGCGATATTCTCGATCTGCCTGTAGAACGACCTGCTGTGAACGAGACAACTGCACTCGGTGCGGCGTATTTAGCAGGACTGGCAGTTGGGTTCTGGAGCAGTTTGGATGAGGTCCGGGGGTATGCGCAAAGTGATCATACCTTTACTCCGTCCATGAGTGAAGACGTGCGGGCTGATCTTTATGGTGGCTGGAAAAAGGCAGTTCATGCCGCAATGGCGTTCAAGTAGCAGGCAGATTTCCCTTTTCATAGCGTATCGTGTGTGCTACGATATAGATAAGTTAATACTCGTCAGGAGACTTGGAGAGACCATGAACCGCTCGGCATCCGCCGCAGCGATGTTCGTGGTCTTTTTTTGTACCTTATGATGAGTCGGTTGGCAGATTGCATCGTGAATATATACAAAGCTGGAGGGATACATGATGGGAGAACAGGGATTTGCTGCGCAGGAGAGAACCGCTGTCTTGGAACGTATGGGACATGAGCATTTTGATATATTAATCATTGGCGGCGGCATTACAGGGGCGGGTATTGCGCTGGATGCGGCGGATCGTGGTTTGAAGACAGCATTGGTGGAGATGCAGGATTTTGCAGCAGGTACGTCCAGCCGCTCGACCAAGCTAGTGCATGGGGGTCTTCGTTATTTGAAGCAGTTGGAAGTTAAGATGGTAGCTGAGGTGGGGAAGGAGCGGGCAATTGTATTCGAAAATGGTCCACATGTGACCATACCGGAGCGTATGTTGCTTCCTTTTCACAAGGGCGGCACGTTTAACGCATTTACCACCTCTATCGGGCTGCTGGTATATGATTTCCTTGCTGGTGTTAAGCGTAGTGAGCGCCGTCGTATGCTGGACATCCAGGCTACACTAGAGCGCGAGCCTTTGCTGAAGCGTGATGGACTGAAGGGAAGCGGCAGCTATGTGGAGTATCGTACAGATGACGCTCGCCTGACGATTGAGGTCATGAAGGAAGCTGTTACACGAGGGGCGCTGGCGGTGAACTATGCCAAGGCTGACAAGCTGCTGTATGACAAAGGACGAATAAGCGGTGCAAGCGTAACGGACCGGGTAACGGGAAAACCATACGAAATTCGAGCTTCGCTGGTTATTAATGCAGCTGGACCATGGGTAGACACGCTGCGGGAAATGGATCGCTCCAAGGAGGGTAAGGTGCTACGCCTGACGAAAGGTATTCACCTAGTGTTCGATGCTGAGCGCTTTCCGCTCAAACAGGCAGTGTACTTCGATACACCGGATGGACGCATGGTATTTGCCATCCCGCGTGATGGAAAAACTTATGCAGGTACGACTGACACGGTGTATGAGGGGGATACGGCGCATCCCCGGATGACCGTCGAAGATCGGGCGTATGTGCTTCAAGCGATCAACGGAATGTTCCCGGATGTGAAGCTGACTGTTACGGATGTAGAATCCAGTTGGGCAGGGGTACGGCCGCTCATTTATGAAGACGGTAAAAGCCCTTCAGAAATTTCACGTAAGGACGAAATTTGGGAATCCCGCTCAGGTCTGATCACGATTGCAGGCGGCAAGCTGACGGGCTACCGGAAAATGTCCGAACTCGTCGTGGATCGTGCGGTACGGGAGCTGGGGGGCTTGCATGGGCAGAGCTTCCGGGCATGCCGCACCAGACACATCCCGATTTCGGGTGGCAGCGTAGGCGGCTCGGCGGGCTGGGACGCGTACGTAGGTAAGCAAACCGCAGCAGGTGTTGCACTCGGCCTGTCGCCTGAAACGGCTAGAGCATGGGCAATCCGCTATGGCTCCAACACAGAGCGGCTGTTTGCGATAGCGGCACGCAGCATGAAGGAGACTACCGAGAAGGAAGCGGCACTGCCTGTGGAAGTGCGTGTCCCGCTCCTGTATGCGATGGAACAGGAAATGACGGTGACACCGTCTGATTTTTTCATACGGCGAACGGGAGCACTTTTCTTCCAGATTGACGAGGTGAAGCGCTGGAAACAGCCTGCCATCGCATGGATGTCCGAACATGTAGGCTGGAGCGCCGCGCAAGAACGACAATATACGGCTGAGCTGGATGCTTACCTGTATGAAGCTGTAACGCCTTTAGAGGTAGAGGTGAAACAAGGTGACGTTAAAGCCATCTAATAGGAACGAGGATGCGTATCCTTTACCGCTCCGCTTCTCTACCATCGTTTCGTTCTCACCACTGCTTTATGTGGAAAAGGGGCCTACAAAACAAAAACAGCGATTCTCTTGTTATTGGAGAATCGCTGCTTTTTTTGTATGCAGATTGTTTACAGCATCAAGTGGAACAGGAACGGGGCGGCTGCCAAGGTAAAGAGAGCGGCGAGCACCATCGAGATGCTGGATATCGTCCCCGTCAGCAAACTGAACTCGAATGCTTTGGAAGTGCCCGTACCATGAGCACCGGTACCGAGCAGTACCCCACGGGAGACTTCATTTTCGATACGGAACAGTTTTACAATCACTGGACCGATAATAAGACCGCTCAATCCGGTCAGAATAACGAATACAGCTGTGACCGTCGGATTGCCGCCAATCGTTTGCGATACATTCATCGCAATGGGTGTCGTAATGGAGCGAGGAATCAGGCTGCTCAGCAGCGAAGAATTCAGGTGCATCCACTTGGCAAGCGCCATGGAGGACAACACGGCTACAACAGATCCAGACAGCACGCTAAGCACGATTTGGGTAGCGTGTTTTTTTAACACTGGGAAATATCGGTACAAAGGGACAGCAAATGCAATCGTAGCTGGCTGTAGCAGCATGGACAGCAAGTGGGCGCCCGAATTATAAGAACGGTAATTCACACCCGTCAGCGTCAAAATCAAAATGATAACAACAGGTGTAATGAGCAATGGAGACAAATACACCTTGGGCAGTGTGCGGTACATGCGTTTGGCCATCCAGTAAATAGCGAGTGTCAATACAATACATAGAAGACCGATCATGATGATTTATGCTCCTTTCGTTTACCAAGCAGACTGGCGACCATACCTGTGCAGGCCATCACCAGAAAGGTGCCGAGCAACACGACCAGCATAATGCTCATACCATCGTGTTCCAGCATCGGCCAATAATTCATGACGCCGACAGCGGAGGGAATAAAGAATAATAGCAGCTCGGCCAGCAACCAGTTTGCGCCAACTTCAATCCAGCTTAGCCGGACCAAGCCGGTTTGCAGCAGAATAAAAAGGATTAGCATACCAATGATACTACCGGGTATAGGCAGGTGGAGCCAGGAGACTACCGCGTTCAGGATGAGCGAAAAGGCCATCAGGACGGCGATCTGGAGGACACCGCGTATGAAGCTTTTCATATATAATGACTCCTATCTTTGTGATCGGTTATTTTCAAACTGTAATGAAATTTTACATCACAAGCTTTCATGAGTAAAATGCATATAAAGAATATAATCTATTCCGTTTATCTATGGGAGAAGGTGTAGCTTTGGATATCCGACATTTACAATATTTTTTGGAAGTCGCGCGGTTGCGTAGCTTTACAAAGGCAGCCCAGAGCATGTTTATTACCCAGCCGACGATCAGTAAGACGATTAAAAGTCTAGAAGATGAACTGGGGGTCGCTTTGTTCGACCGAATTGGCAAAAGAATCGAACTGACAGACGCGGGCAAGGTCATTGAGCTCCAAGCACAAGCGATTGTAAAGTCCTTTCAGAGTCTGTCCTCGGAGCTGAGTGATTTGATGAACCTGAAAAAGGGACATATCCGTATTGGCCTGCCCCCTATGGTCGGATCGAGCTTTTTTCCGCGTGTCATTGGAGAATTCCATAAGGCATATCCTGATGTGACCATTCAATTATTTGAGGACGGGGCGAAGAAAGTGGAACGGGACGTAGAAGCCGGGGCATTGGATATCGGGGTGATCGTGCTGCCCGCAGTTGGAGATATGTTTGAGACATTTCTGTTTGTGGAGGAAAAGCTGAATTTGCTCGTTCATCCTACGCATGCATTGGCAGATTGCAAGGAGGTACCGTTATCTGCGTTGGCGGAGGAGGCGTTTGTACTGTTCCGTGAGGATTTTACGCTGCATGACCGTATCATTGCGGAATGTGTTCGTGCCGGCTTTCAGCCGCGTGTAGTGTACGAAAGCTCACAATGGGATCTGATTAGCGAAATGGTTGCTGCAAACCTGGGAGTAGCTCTGTTGCCGGAGGCCATTTGCCGAGATCTGGATTCTGAGCGCTTGCGTGTTCTTCCATTGGTAGACCCCGTCATTCCTTGGCATTTGGGGATGATTTGGCGGAACGATCGCTACCTGTCCTTTGCCGCCAGAGAATGGATATCGTTCACACAGCAATTGTTGCGGACGGAATAGGGCGGGAAGTAGTCAGTCCGCGAGAAGGTGAGTACGATGCAGAATAAAAAAGCTGCCCTGAGGGGCAGCGATGTAGCTTGCTTCTATGAGTGTGTTTGGTTTATTGCACGCTTGGTGTGAAGGTACTTGTCCATAATACGGTCAAGTCTGGAGGATTTGTCCAATACACGTTCATCTTTTAATCCGTGTAAGTCAGCCATGCGATTCAGTTCACGGCGTTCTTTTTCCATGAGTTTTTCCAATTGTTCGAGGTTCACAAAGCCCACCCCCCATGTCGATTGTAAGGCATGTCTCCACTAGCGGCAGAAGTTTTTTTGATAACGATGTTATTTCCATTTTACCACTTTTTATTAACAATAATCCAGCTTTCCTGACATTTAGCGACTAATATCTATGGTTTTGCCAGTTCTACCCGATTGCGTCCTGATCGTTTAGCTTCATACAATGCCTCGTCTGCTTTTTCCAATAAACGCCTCGATGCAATAACAGGAGAGCTGCCTGCCCCGATGGATACGGTTAAGGAGAGTATGGTTCCGTCATTCAAGAGAAAACATTCATTTTCCACAGCTTTCCGAATCTTCTCGGCAAAGTTTGCCGCCTTTTCGGTATCACAGTCTCCGAGTAGAATTGCGAATTCCTCTCCGCCCTTACGGGAGGGATATGCTCTAGTTGTAGATTCCCGATTTAACAAAATTCCCAGTTGGCTTAAGACTGCGTCTCCGTTCAAATGGCCGTACGTATCATTAATTTTTTTAAAGTGGTCAATATCTAGCATCACAAGTCCAAAGGGTTTTTTTGTAGTCTTGGAAGCATGAAGTACCTCTTCGAACAGCGCATCAAAAGCACGCGGACTGTATAGCCCGGTTAAATGATCGCGGTTCGCAGC
Source organism: Paenibacillus sp. FSL M8-0228 (assembly GCF_038007385.1). NCBI lineage: Bacteria > Bacillati > Bacillota > Bacilli > Caryophanales > Paenibacillaceae > Paenibacillus > Paenibacillus sp. FSL M8-0228. Next base: position 5,498,894 of record NZ_JBBOXA010000001.1, on the reverse strand, counting down.
CTCTTCCAGCAGGTGAATAGCCCGTTCTGTTTTTTTGATATGGGACATCATAAAATAAGTGAACAAGCCGCCAAGAATCTTCACGGTTGTGATCATTATTATAGATTCTAAGTTGGGTGGATCATCCACAAAAAAAGCAGATAACAGCGACACAACAACAGCCCCAAGCACGGCTGACATCCATTTGCCGAGGGCTAGCTTTTTTTCTCGAATAAAGATAAGTGAAAGGACTAGTGTCATGAAGCAATTAACCGTAACAGTCAGAGTAATATCCGTCCATCCCCCTGTGATGTAAATACGATACAGGATGACGATCAGGGTGGTCAGCAGACCGGATACCGATCCTCCTATATAAACAGATATGATAATCGCCAATTGGCGGAGATCAACCACAAAGTGCCCACGGATCCATAAACCGGTCATCATTAACAGAATGCTAAACACGCCCAGCATTAAACCGTTTAATATCTGATGAATGAGTGCATGATTTGTCAGGTAACGTTCATATTTCCGGGAAAATAAATTTCCGAAGAATAAGAAGCTCGTTAATAACGCAAAATTGTTAATTAATTCTTTTAACATATCCCTATCCTTTATGCTGTAATGAGAGTTGTAGTATCGTGGGGAATAAAGCAAAAGGCCTCGTTTCTATATTTCGGTAAAAAGTAGGCATGAGTGAATACCAATCGACCATTAAACGATTCTTCTGTCCCTTACGTTTCGTTTATCTACGTGGTACAGTGAAAGGACTATGACCGGAACGGGTGATCGTATGAAGGAACCAATTCACATATCGGTGCGTCCACTTGTGGAATATGTGCATCGGAGCGGCAGCATTCATAGCGGCTTTCGATCGAATAGCAGTATGCTCGAAGGAACTCGCGTGCATCAGGTTATCCAGAAAGGTTACAAGGAGCATGACCGCAAAGAGGTACATTTACGTACAGAAATTCAGTATAAGGACGAATTGTTTATCATTGAAGGCCGCTGTGACGGACTGATTGAGCTGGATGGCGTATGGACGGTCGATGAAATTAAATCGATCTCTTTGCCTCTCGAAGATATTCAGGGTGACGGTCAACCCGTACACTGGGCGCAAGCATTTCTGTATGCCTATATGATTGCTCGTGAGGAACAACATCATTCCATGCAGGTCCAGCTTACTTATGTGCAGGCACACAGTGAAGACATTCGCCGATTTAGGCGCGAGCTATCCTTTACTGAGCTGGAAGCTTTCGCGCAGGAGATGATTGCTGGTTATGCACCGTATGCATTCCTGCTGAGAGCACATGCGGAAAAGCGGGATGCCAGCATTGCTATGTTGGACTTTCCCTTTGACACGTATCGTTCGGGTCAGCGAACGCTCGCGGGTTCGGTGTACAAGACGATTGCCGAAGGGGTTAACCTGTTTGCCAAAGCGCCTACGGGTATCGGTAAAACGGTATCCACTTTGTTTCCCGCGATCAAGGCGATCGGTGAGGGGCAGGTTAGGCGAGTATATTATGTAACGGCTCGTACCACCACTCGGGCAGCAGCCGAAGAAGCTTATGCCGGAATGCAGGCCCAAGGGCTGCACATGCATGTGGTGACTTTGACTGCGAAGGATAAAATTTGCTTTAAGGATGAAAATGATTGTGATGCTGGATCATGCAGCATGTGCGAGGGCTATTACGACCGGATCAACGGTGCGGTATCCGATATTTTGGCGAATGAGACGTTAATGACTCGATCGGTGATTGAGCATTATGCGCGCAAGCATAGGGTATGTCCCTTTGAATTTTCGCTGGATGTGGCGTATGCCTCGGATGGTATAATCAGTGATTATAATTATGTTTTTGATCCACGGATTTCTCTGAAAAGATTGCTGGAGGAGCACAAGCGAAAAGGTGTTGTACTGGTGGATGAGGCGCATAATCTGGTAGAACGCGGCCGGGACATGTTTTCGGCGGAAATTTTGAAATCTTCTTTTTTGGAACTGAAACGAGAATTTAAGTTGCTAAGCTCGGAGATTGCTGCGGCTGCGAGTGCAGTGAACGCACATATGATTACGCTGCGCAAGCAATATGCAGACACAGGAAAAGCAGTGGAGACAGTAGCGCCGCAAGAGGTGCTGGAGCTGCTGGTGCCCTTTGTGGAAGCTGCTGAACGTGAACTGGTAACGGGGAGTAGTACAAGTCGCGCAAGCAGTGAAAGTACGGCCTACGCATTGCTTCTGGATACGTATTTTACCGCTCAGAATATGCTGCGAATTGCTGCTTTATATGATGAACGGTACGTTACTTATGTGGAAGCGGGACGCAGTGAAGTGAGGGTCAAGCTGTTCTGCCTCGATCCTTCTCACTTGTTGGGACAAGCTATTAAGGGCTACCGCTCGGCCATTTATTTTTCCGCGACGTTGACACCGCTTGCTTATTACCGGGACATGCTCGGAGCAAACGAGGAAGATTATACGTTACAGGTTCCTTCCCCTTTCCATCAGGAGCAGTGGGATGTACGTCTGCTACCGCTCTCCATCCGTTATCGGGATCGTGAGCGTTCCAAAGGGGCGATTGCGGATATGTTGGCTGCATTGGTTGTGGAGCAAAAAGGAAATATCCTTGTATTTTTCCCGTCCTATCCATACCTGCGTGAGGTATATGAGGAGTTCATGCTTCGGGACGTGTCCGCAAATACATTGGTACAAAGTCCAGGGATGACCGAACCAGAGCGGGATCGATTTCTAGAGGCTTTCCAGCCTGGGCAAGAGCACACCTTGCTTGGCTTTGCCGTACTAGGTGGTGTGTTTGCTGAAGGTGTCGATTTACCTGGGGATCGCTTAAATGGGGTAGTAGTCGTCGGTGTCGGCTTGCCGCAAATTGGAGCAGAGCGGGATGTGCTGCGGGATTACTTTTCGGAACAGGGACGGAATGGTTTCAACTATGCGTATGTATATCCAGGGATGAACAAGGTTCTTCAGGCAGGTGGCAGGCTTATCCGCACAGAGCACGACGAAGGATTGTTGGTCCTGGTAGATGATCGTTTTGCCAAGGAACCGTATGCTTCTTTGCTGCCAGATGAATGGAAAAGCTACCGTCTGACGGAACAAGCGGGATTAAGGAAGGAATGGATAGACTATGAACTTTAATTTTCATAATGACTCCATACGCGGGGTGCTGCGTAGCTTTGGACATGAGGATGCCGAAGTAGATAATATAGAGACTTTTGTGACATTTGCGCGCTTGGCTAACGGTATTTTCAGAGAAATGGATACAGATTTGACCAAGTTGGGGGCTTCTCAGGGTCGGATTATCGTGCTTAGCCTGTTGCATTGCCACTCGCCGCATCGCATGACACCATCGGAGTTAGCGGAAAAAGCGGATGTCACGCGTGGGACCATGACGGGACTGATCGACGGATTAGAGCGGGATGGCATGATTGAACGTGTGGCTCATGAGAGTGACGGACGGATGGTGACTGTCGGATTAAAAGAGGCAGGACGAGAGCTATTAAGTAAGATAGTCCCTTATTATACGAAGCTGATTCGGTCGTGTATGTCTGAGTTTACGCCGCAGGATCATCAGATGATGAAGGGTTTGCTGGGGAAAATGAAAGGCGGTTTTGAGCGGTCCTTGCCGAAATGCTGAATTCCTGATATAGGAATAAGGAATAGGAGAGAGAACATGTTCTTTTATACAGATGAGGTCTATGAAGACCGTGATTTTGGATCAATGGATGCCAGAGAAGGCGAGTGGAAAAATTGCGAGTTTACCCGATGTCGCTTTCGGGGTGTGGAGATGAATGAGTCCCTTGTGGAAGGCTGTACTTTTGTGGACTGTGATTTTACCGGGGCCATTCTGAATGCATCTCACTACAAGGAGTCGGCTTTTACCAATTGTTTGTTCACCAGCGCCAATCTGTTTGTAGTCCGGTTTGATAACTGCAAGCTGGTAGGTTCAGATTTTGCGGGGGCGAATATGGATGGTATCACAATTACGGGCGGAGATTGGTCTTATACGAATTTGCGTCATGCAGATTTAAGAAAACAAGATTTGCGAAAAATACGATTCAAGGAAGCCGACTTATCCGAATGCAATTTGGAAAAAGCAGATTTGCGAGAGGCTGATCTTAGCCGGGTAAGACTGCACAAAGCCCATCTTCAAGGAACAGACCTGCGCGGTGCGAAGATGGATGGCGTGAATTTTAAAGATCTGGACATCACTGGAGCCAAGTTGGATATCGAGCAGGCAGTAGCGGTGGCTCGCTCCTATGGAGCCAAGGTAGAAGGCTAAAAAGCACGGGATACCGATGCTGGTTTTGATCTGGAGTACCCCGTGCGGGTGAAATGGACGGTTGATTCGAAATTGAAGGACTTAATCTTTAGTGGATGCCGGCAGTAGTGGAATTGCTGCTTCCGGGTTCTGGTTTGGCAAATGATCAATTCCCACAGGCTCTAGAGGCTGCTGTGGAACCGTCCAGTTGCGCGCGATATCTACGGCAGTTCGCTGTTCCAGCAAGCGTTTGGCTACTTCATAACATTGATCGATATGCCGATTGCCAATGGTTCGCATAGCAGTAAAGCCAATTGCCGCGGCTAGCCCTTGCCCCAGAAGGGGAACAAACTTGCTAACCTGCTTGGTAGCGATCCGAATGCCCATCTTTTGCAAAATCTGCACGATAACTTCACGGGTGATGAGTCGCCCAATCAGCTTGCTGCCAATCGAAGTGATAAAACCATACACCATGGATTTGGTTTCTGCGTCCAGACCTTCCAGCTGCTTCTCAGATAATCCGAACTTTCCATTAATGGCTGGCAGTAGCTGCATCAAAATGCCAACATCAGCAAGAACGTCAGCCCCTGGAACTGGAACTAATACCGCTCCACCCGAAGCCGCAGCTCTTTTTGTCACCATGGATTTACACTCTTTACGGATCTGCTCCAACTCTTCTATTGTTTGGGCTGTCATATGCATCTCTCCTTCATACGCTTCCGATTAGGACCCATGATTCTACCCTGTTATTACACACATTTCTACCTATCTTAAGCATGGCGCAAGCAAAAAATCCCTGATTCACGCACTATCGCACATTTACTCCTGTGAAGCGATCAGGCATAATGAAGGGTGGTTGCCGATAAGAACAAGCCTGCTTACGGGGATAAAGGAAGGAAGAGACAGATGAGTCAGACAAACGTTTATTTTAATCATGATGGTGGAGTGGATGATCTAGTATCCCTTTTTATGCTGCTTCAGATGGAGCAGGTTCATTTGACCGGAGTATCGGTGATTCCAGCAGATGGTTACCTGGAGCCTGCGACAGATGCCAGCCGTAAAATTATTGATCGTTTTGGACAAAATAAAGGGCCTGTGGAAGTCGCAAAGTCTAATTCACGCGGTAAAAATCCGTTTCCTGCCGCTTGGCGTTTACATTCCTTCTATGTGGATGCATTACCCGTACTGAATGAATCGGGGCGTATGGAAGCACCGCTTTCATCCCTGCCAGCTCATCAGCATCTGATCGAAAAGGTACGCGGAGCTGAAGGTAAGACGCTGTTGCTATTCACTGGACCGCTAACCGATCTGGCGCGAGCGCTGGATGAAGCACCGGATATTGAAGCAAAGATTGAAAAGCTGGTATGGATGGGCGGCACCTTTGAAAAAGGGAATGTGGAAGAGCCGGAGCATGACGGCACAGCAGAGTGGAATGTATTCTGGGACCCAGAAGCGGCATATCGGGTGTGGCAAAGCGGCATCACGATTGATCTGGTAGCGCTGGAAAGCACAAGCAAAGTACCATTAACTCCAGCAGTACGCAATCGTTGGGCTGCCGAGCGCCGATATGAGGGCGTGGATTTCCTAGGCAACTGCTACGCGGGATGTCCGCCGCTCGTCTATAGCGAAACGAACTCAACCTACTACTTGTGGGATGTACTGACCACTGCATCCGTAGGACGCCCGGACATTGTCAAGAAAAAGACGGTGCATTGCAGCGTGATCGCAGAAGGGCCAAGTCAGGGCAGAACGGTGGAACAGGCGGATGGACGTCCTGTGAATCTGGTGTATGATACAGACCCGGAAGCCTTCTTTACGTATATGGCGGATTTGGCCAAGCTGGCTGCTCCCAAACGTTACTAAGTCTGGCAATGTACAGACGTGCGGCATAGGGCGATAATACTGCCTAGTGAGACGTACCCATAACATAAAGCCCGTGAACGTTATGCGTCACGGGCTTCTATTACATGATATACCATATCATCACTAGCTAATTTCAGTTTTAGGCTGACTCCTGGTATGTTTTCAGGGTGAATTGGAGCGTTATCTCCGTCCCGCTACCAGGTTCACTCCTCCCTGTCATCTTACCCTTCATTCGTTTTAATAGATGTTTGGTAATCTGCCAACCCAAGCCTGGATTACCATATGAGGGGGAGTACCCACGGTCATGTTCAAGCCACAATTTCAATTTATTCGGAGATATACCGATTCCAGTATCCTTCACCTTTAATTCCAGTTCAACCTCAGGTGCATCGGTCACAGATCGGGTGTTTGCAGATAAAGTGACGGTTCCTGTGTTTGTAAACTTCACTGCATTATCTACCAAATTAATCAACATACGGCGAATTTTAGCCTCATCCCCGATAAAAATAGGCGAGCTGGTGAGATTCCAGTCAAGCTTCAACTCTAGATTCCGCTGTGCGGCTACCTCTGTATACAGACTCAATACATTTTCCATCATCGTTCTCAGATCAAACGGATCTTCAATATCATCGATCTGCCTGGACTCTATATTGCTGTAATCCAAAATATTACTCAACAACGTCATAAGCGAGCGACTGCTCGACTCCATGATGCTCATATATTGCTGTTGTTCCTCTGTTAACTCTGTCGTCAGCATGAGGTCGGTGGCTCCCCATATTTCGGTTAGCGAAAACCGAATTTTATTACTCAGGGAAGAGATCAAATCCAGCTTGCTCAGGGCAGAGATCTCAGCATCTATCTTTTCTTTCTCCAGTTCCACCACATAACCCAGAAATACAGCCATAGCCTGTAGGGCCTTCAGTTCGGATTCTGTCAAATGTACAGATGGTGCGTCCAAGATACAAATGGTTCCGTAAGCCTGACCATTTTTCATGCGAATAGGGATTCCTGTAAATGAGTGGTTTCCCATGGTTTTAGTCACATCTAAATCGCATGTGTGCGGGTGAATAGTCGTTTCTGAAATCGTGAGGTGATCCGCAGGATGATCCAACACCAGACTGCAATAGCTAAGCTCAAAAGGGAGCACATCCCCTTTCTTAACGAGTATCTCTTCCCGGTTAAATGAATCAACGATTACATTCGTAATCCCATCATTAGCGGCAATAAAAATGGTGTTTACATGTAGAATATCACTTAGCACATCAATGACGTGCGCGGTAGCCTCTTGAATACTATTATAAAAACCTGTAGGTGAAGTAGTCATGTATCTCCAATCCTGATGCAAAGTGGTGGTTATCCAAAAACTTTAGCAGTTTGTGTATCCCATTCTCGATCCTCTGAATGTGCTTTTGGAGCGTATTGTTAATTATACATGATTATTTCATTATAAACCGATCTTTCTACTTCCATTTACCTATTCGCTTGCGCAAACCTTCATTTTTTAGGTCTAATGCTAGCCTTTCTGGGAAGGTTTTTGTTTGTATTATTACACATTCACGAAAATATATGATTATTTTCATTCTATTTTCATAAATTCATATGTAATCTCATGATATGAAAATTGTGTAATAAAATAGGAGGATAGAACCAGTAATATCATGTAAATATTCTATATAATAGGCTCAGAGGTGGAATTATGAATAGACAGGAAGCCCTAGAACACTTCCATAAGACCTATGCGGAAGATGTACTGAATGAGAAATTACATCAGGCAGCGTCTTTATATGAGCATAGAAAAGAGGAACTCATTTTTTCTTTTATTCAATCCTTTCAATCGATCTGCCTACAAGCCAATTTCACAGAAGTGGCCAAGACAAGGATCGGATACATTACTTATTCTATGAGGCGCACGTATCTGGTGGATCGCAACTATAACTATGTCGTCGAAGCCTATGATAAAAATTGGTTCTTTGATCCTCAACCTTGTTATGGAATCTATGATGCAGGCTGGGCATTCAGCTTTTTAGCAGAATTGGAGGATGAATTGAATCAGCTTCGAAAACCTTATATGAACAAGATTTTTCAGCCTGATGTGGAGCGATTTGTACTCCAGGCTGCAGGGGAATTTCATCAATATATTCTGAAATTAGCGAAAGATGCTATTCAGCAGGTTGTACATTTACCTGAATTCAAGGCCTTGAAATGTGAGGACGATTTGGAAGTAAGAATAGGGGAGTATAAAGGAATCAGTGAGGTGGTGTATTCAAGAGCTTATGGAGTACTACATGATTCAACAGGATAATCGTATTACGGAGTATATGTATCCAGGAGGGACGAATCGCCGGCAGTTATTGGAATGGGCAGAAAGCTCATCATGTGCCGATGAAGAATCTATTTTACAATTTTATGTATCAGGTGATGCGGACTATATTGATTTTATAGAGCATCCGTTACCCATCGTTTCGGAACAACTAAAGGAAATCTTTGATATATATCAAGCCGGATTAAGCTGGAAGTTAGTTGTTTTTGCCGATATGCAGCGAATGCAGCAAACAAGGTATTGGCTGGCAAATCCGCCTAGCCTGATGTGTTTATCACCACGCAGTGAATATCATAGGGACGGTACACTGAAGAAAATCATTTTAGATGAATATGCAGTCGAGAATCATAAAATATTCAGGGTTCAGGGTGCCAATCATCATATCATTGTAGACCTCGATGTGGCTGAATGTATTTTGAAGTTCAATCTGGCAGGCTTGAAATTACAAAAGGTCGATACAGAGGGGCCATCTATACAAAGGAGAGTCTAAGAATGAGTGAGAGCTATGTAGTGGATGGGGCACAGATACATTGCAGCTATGGAAGTCATACAGGAAGATTTAGTGTTTCAGCTAACAGGGGAATTAGTATTGGTGACAAACTACAAGGGAATATTCAGGATTTTCACCCGCAGACGCATATCCCTTCTTTCGGAATGTGTCGTAGTATGCATAATCCTGCAGTCTCTTCTGCTAACAAAGGGAATTCCGGGAAAATCATTCCGCAGTCCTGCAAACCGAGCGTTTCTATGCCTTGGTTGAATGGAAAAAAGGATGTATACGTAGATCAATCTCCGGCTCTGATGAGCTGCTCCACGAACTTATGCATGTGGTGTGGAAAAATCTCGTTCACCACAGACGGGCAGGAATAGTTAACAGATTGTAGGATTTGCATCACATGAAAAGCAACCGGGGGGAGTAAGATGGGACTGGCAGGAACTGTGCTGACTTATGGAAATATTAAAGTAAATGCACCGTATGAGATTATCAGGCTGCTTGATTTTGAATTGACACAGAAGATAAATGAGCACGGCAAGGTGTACATTACTGCTCTCATACCGGATGAGGACCATGCGAAGTATGACGGTTTAGCACATGATGAGGATGTGCTAGAGGTATATGAGATGGATGAAGACCGAGGGACAGTTAGCATCTTTAAAGGAATCGTCACCAATATTAGAATTGCATTCAAAAATGGCGTATATCACATGTACATCGAGGCTGCCTCTTTTACATATCTGATGGATCAACAAAGGAAAAACCGTTCGTTTCAAAACGGCAAATTGACATATTATCATCTATTCCGCGAACTCATAGATGCCTATCCACATGGGGATTTTATTGACCTGACGGACAGCAATCAAAAGTTAGATGGCTTTACTATTCAGTATGGGGAGAGTGACTGGGAGCTTCTGAAAAGAATGGCTTCTCATCTACAAACTGGACTGATTGCCGAGATTACGTCCGTGTTCCCGAGACTATGGTTAGGTGCCTCAAAAGAACAGGTGAAAGGTGAACTGCGCAGCATTAACTTTTCCCTCCAAAAAACAAAGTCAGACCCCCGGTATACATATGCTGAAGTGGAGGATACGAAGCGTTTTGAACTTGGAGATGTGGTCGTGTTTCGACGAAAGCATTGGGTTATTGATCAAATTCATGCAGGGATGAAGCAAGGTATTATGACATATGGCTACATTCTCGTTCCGGAAGCAGGTATTCCGAGGGAGCTTATATATAACCCGTTAATCAAAGGTACCTCTATTGAAGGGAAAGTTATTGATTTAAATAGTGAAAACGAATCCGTTAAACTTCATCTGTCCGTGGATTCCATGCAGTCCAAAGTTGAAGGGTGCTGGTTTTCTTACCCCACTATGTATACCGGAGATGGGATCGGTTGGCATTGCATGCCTGAGCTGGGGGATCATGTCCATTTGTATTTTCCATCTAACAAAGAAAAGGAAGCTCGTGTAGTTCAATCCCTGCGTAAGAGAGACTACAAAGGAGATGAAATCAGTCAACCGTCAAGAAAGCTATTTCATACCAAAACACAAAAAGTGGCGAGATTCGATGATAAGGAATTAGCCCTCTCCACCCAGAAAGACAAGATACTGGTACGCTTAAATCCTGCATCCGGTATTCACGTGTACAGTCATCACGATCTTACCTTTCACGCCGATACAGACCTAGTGCTGCATGGCAAAAAGGTACAGATGACCGCTACTCGCGAAATATCTCTGACGTGCAAAACCAGCTATATCCGAACCGATGGAACGCTTCATATCAAGGCCAGCAAGCTCATGAAAAATCAGGTGCCTGATGCCGAACTGAAAGCTTATAAATCCCTGATTCAAGAATTGAAGGGAAAAGGGTATCCGCAATGGGTGCAGAATTTGCTGCTTCAATTTAAAACGGACTACTACAAAGCCGTGGCAGCCGGGGACAAAAAGGGGGCCAAGGAAGCAGCGGCCAAGGCCAAGCAATTGCGTCAGCAGGTGGCAGAAATAGATCGTATGCCTGCCTGGGCCAGAGCGCAAATGCATGAATACACGTCCCAGTGGTGGGAAGCGCATGGAGCCAACGACAAAGCCAAGCAAAAGCAGATGCATCTTCTCGCGAACCAACTGCGTGACAACGTGCTAATCAACGAGCTGATTCGTGGTCATTCAGCCAAATCCTATCTGGATGCGAATCGGCTGGAGGAGCTGTCCGGACAATACGCAGATGCGGCCCATAAGCTGACCATCGCCGATCAAAGGGCTATTGCTAAGGAAGCGGCTGCCCTGCGTAGTAAGTATGGCGTGAACAGCCTGCTTGCCAGAGATAATTTGAACAAGCTTGCCAAGAAGTATCCAGACAGCTTCTCGTACAAGCTACCAACTACAGGCGATTGGGATAAGGAGCTCAACGCCGCTTTGCATGATTTTGCGAAAAAATACGGCCTGGAAAATAAGGGATATGGTCGTGATGTGCTCGCAGTGTACCTGCATCAAGTAGCCAATGGCATTCTTCCATGGCCTAAGGTTAATAAGGCTGCAACGCCAACAGTTCCAGCAACGACAACAACGAAAACGGAACCGGGCAAGAAGCCGCCGACTACTCCTGAAAAGCCAACGCAGGAGGAACCAAAGCCTACTCCATCCAACAGTTCTGCCGAGGAAAAAAGGAAAGCAATTGTAGAATTCGCTAAGAAGTTTTTAGGCAAGATTCCTTACTGTATGGATACTAAAATTACAACGATGAAGCTGGACCCCAACAATCCACCTATTTATATGGACTGTTCTGATTTTAGTTCCTCGGTGTACTTTACCATATTAAATGTGCGTATAGGCGGTACTACAAGCGATCAAATCCATCGGGGAACAGAGGTTGACTACAAAGCTTTACGATCCAGTGGGGATTATAAAAATTTGAAGTTAGGTGATTTAATCTTATTTGATTGGGGGAGTGGGGGGAAAACCAAATTCAAAGTAGATCATGTAGGAATATATGTGGGAGATGGAAAGTTCATTCACGAGCATGGTAATGCACAAACTCTTGCTGAAATGAAAAAGGACCTCAAGCCATCTCATAATGTAACAATAGATAAATTAAACACAAATTGGGGAAAAGGTTATGGTCTTATATATTCAAACGTTATCGCAATTAGACGTATTATACAAGATGATGGCTCAATAATTAACAAATAAGAAAATAAGAAAATAAGAAAATAAGTAGTAGCTTAAAACATCATAATAATATTTGATTCCAAGGTATTCTCAGGAGAAAATAGTGCTGCCCCGTTTAGCTAGGTAGGCTTTATTGAGAACGGAAGAGGGAGTGGTAAGAAAGTGAATTTTATAAAAATCATATTGATTGTTACTTTTGTAGCCATTATATCGGCATGTAGTGGGTTTAAAGGAGAGGAAGCTTTCTCGTCTCCTCACCCCCAAGAAATATCATCACACAGGGTCACACAAGATAATAGAAATGTTACTGAAAAAGAAGCACGGTGGCTTTTAAATGGAGAAGAAGACCCATATCCGACTCAATTTTTGACCAATTTAGATGATCCTACAGGGAAGACCTATATACGAATCGATGACTTGGTAGATGCGATGCAAACTAAAGAAGAGCGAATAAAATATCGCGGCTCCCAAGTAACTGTCAGTAGAGTATCAAATGATGGAAGTCGAATGGCGATCGTAAGGACAATCTCTGATGTGGAAGAAGGGGGCGAAAAACACATTCTTGAGGTATATGATCTGAACTCAGGAAAAAAAGAGTCCGAGTTTGAACTGCCTTCAACGTCTTACCCTGTAGTCTCTCCTGATTTAAGTAAATATCTTTATGAGTTGAATGGGCAAGTGTATTTATATGATGCAGTAAAGAGGAAAACGACAAAAATAGACATTGGGAAACGTAAAATAGATTTAGGTATCATTAGTTCAGGATTATTTTCCCCAGATGGCACTAGATTCTGTTTTGAGGAAAATGACCAACCAGGCATCATTATGCTGAATCTGTCCGGTATTAGTGGAGTAAAACGTTTACTTACAGGGTCTATGGTTTCGCTTTTGCAATGGGATCAAGAAGATAAATTAATTTATACAATTTCTGAAGAGGACGACAATTACACAAAAGATGTCTATTCATTTGATATAGAGAGCGGAGAAAAAAGGTGGATAACTAAAAGTACGGCACCATTTATACTATCCCCTGATCAAAAATTGGCGCTGTCCGCAGAATACGAAGCATCAAAAATGTATCTGGTTCATCTGAGCGATGGAAGAAAGGAGGATATATCCTCTTTTACTAAAAACCAAGGAATACGCACGGCTCCAATACAGTGGATCGAAGCAAAAACCAATTATATGAAGTATAGCAACAAGGTTAAAGTGAAAAGAATTACTGCCTCTTCTACGCTACCTGATCAGGGTATTCGTTCTTTTAATGTGGACAATTTAACGGATGGAAATTATTCAACCTCTTGGTGTGAAGGAACCAAGGGGGGCGGAGTAGGGGAAACGGTAACTATAGATTTGGGTTCAACTCAAGAGATGAGAGGTATAGATATAACCGATAACTTCATGTGGGTTAATAATAAGTATTTAGACGTAAGTAAAATCAAAAAAATGAAACTTGATTTTTCGAATGGGCAATCTGAAGTGTTTGAGGGCAGTGGGGCACGTTTCAAATTTGATGAACCTATACGGACTTCTTTCGTTAAGATTACCATCCTGGAAGTGAAAAAAGGCGCGGACTTCCCAAATACATGTATAGGTGAGCTGAAGTTATTGTGATGAACAGTAGAAAACGGAAAAAAACTGCAGTATGGATAAGTAAAATTACGTTATTGGTCATGATCTTTTCCATGCTATGCGGGTGTATACAATCGAATGAGGGGCAAAAAGTAGGACAGGAGCGGAATGAAACTTATGCTTCTGTCTCTCAGTCCAAGAAACCTCCTCCAACAAAAAGGGCTGTAAATTGGTTGCTCTTTGAAGCGGAAAATGAAAACATGCCTGTGGACTATCTCGTTGATATGGATGATCCTACAGGCAATACGTTTATTGATACAACTGATATTATTGATCGGTTGTACGCAAGTGAGAAAGAGGATTTCCCTAGAAGTGAGCTGGAAATAATGCGATTTTCTAGTGACGGCAAGACTATAGCACTGAGCAGATATACACATATGATAGATTACAGTGCCATTTTTATTTATGACTTATCCACATATAAAAAGTTGTATAAATTTAATATACCTGATAGGGAATACGTCGTAATATCACCGGATTTAAGTAAATGTGTGTACACCAATAATGGAGATTTTTTTCAATACAATATTCAGGGACGAGTCACTCAAAAACTATCTATTTCCAACTATACTGGTTCGGAAGAATCTATTGGATATAGTGTGTTTTCTCCTAATAGTTCAAAATTATGTATTGAAGATAATGGTACTCTATATATTTTTGATCTGATGGCGAATAAAGAGGTTCAACGAATCACAGTGACCAAGGCAATGCAGGTTTATCAGTGGCTTTATAATAATAAGATAGTTTACCGTTCCTATGATGACGAAAAGTGGTACATGTTGAATTTAGATGACGGAAAGAAGAGGATGTTGGCAGAATTCTCTGAGAACCCTGTTTTAACTTTAGATAACCACAGGGTTGCTTATGTGAATTCGAAGGGTGAAATGCAACAACGAAACATCCAAACAGGTTTGCCTATAAAATACTCCAATCTATTTCACAGGATAGGCTATAACGTGTCCCCTACACAATGGATACAAACAACAACGGATTTAATGAAATATCGAAAAAGTATCCCGGCACGGAAAATCATTGCCTCTTCTACACTTCCAGACCAAGCAGGAAATTCCTATGCTGACCAAAACATCATGGACGGAGATGCGAGTACAGCCTGGTGTGAAGGAGTTAAAGGAGACGGGATCGGGGAGTGGATCAAAATTGATTTCGGCTCTATGCAAGAACTGAAGGGGTTTGAACTTTTTAATGGTTTAGCCAAGTCATCCAAAGCCTTCCAAGCAAATAATAGAGTTAAACGAATGAAACTGGAGTTTTCAAACGGGCAGACCAGGGTGATAGATAATGATTTTATAAGAAACGAATTTCTTGATAACCCCATTCATACCTCTTTCGTGAAAATAACGATTGAGGCCGTAGAGCGAGGAACTAAATATCACGATACCTGTATGTCGGAGATACGATTCTTCTAGCATTTCTAACAAAGGAGAAGACATATGAAATGGAAAGAGCCAACGTTTGGTGCAACCCCTATGTTGAGAGCTTTAACAACTGCTAATGCACACAGGAAAGCACAGGCATTTGATCTTGCAGCAGAACAGAAAAAACAAAAACTAAGCTACCCAGACTGGGCCCAGACCTGGATGCGTAAATACAAAGAAGATTGGTATATTGCTCAAGTCAATGGTGACGAGGTAGGTATGCGTAAAGCGCAAAAACTGGCAGAAGGACTTCGAAGCAAATTACGCGAAATGGCCACATTCCCCAAGTGGGCTCAAGAGCAAATGCAAAAAGAAACCGTTCGTTGGATGACTGCGGAGGCAAGTGGAGATATCAGGGAAAAGCTGGCTGCCGAGAAGGCGGGACGAGCTATACGCGAGAAGCTAGGTCTGATTGATATGAGTACTAAAGCACCACCAGAAGTACCCGTTACCACCGAATCGAAAGATGAACCTACAAAAACGAACGTAAAGACTCCGGCTGGAAAATGGATACCTGCTGAATTCCAGTATAACGGTAGTTCTGAAGCTGAGAAATATTTCAAAAAGCGTTCAAAAAAATTTATTAAACAAAAATGGAATCAGGAAAAGCTGCACAGTTTGTGGGAAGCTACAAAAAGCATACAAGAAACGTATCATATTCAGATTGATCCACGTCTTTTGTTAGCTATTATTATTCAGGAAGGGACGGGAAGCTTTAATACGAGTAGTACAAATCGAGCAGCCGATGGTCAGCATGGTGTCGAGACTAATTATGCAAAGGATTTGGTGAAGGCACATAATTTAATATTTGGTAAAATGTTGGGATACATTTACTATGGTGAGGAATTTAGACAAGTTGTAGTTAAAAACAACAACTTGGAGGGGATTAAAGGTAAAGGTGATATATATCAATACTGCAATTGGATAACTCCGATTGTAAGAATGAATTCGAAGAGAGTAGATTGTGGGCCGTATGCTGGTCATGGTACATGGGGTGAAGATGTAAAATCCATTTATAACAAACTAAGTAATAAAGAGGCCGATAATTATGACTTATATCTATCAAATATTAGTAAAGACACAGCTCAAAATATTGCTAGCTCAGAAGGTATAAAACTTCCTGCTATTACCTTCAAGGCACTCCGAAATGCTCAAGATAGTGGTGGTAATGAGATTAAAAAGTGGACGGTAACGGGCGAACGATAAGCTAAAATTCGAAAAGAGGAAAAGAAGTGTACAAGCCAAGTTACGGTTATTTTATTATATTGACTTTTTTGGCTTTAGGAGTAACCGCATGTAGTCTTTCAGATATCAATACTTATGACAATGGGAAAACAGCTACTGCTAAAGCTAAGCAAGAAAGCTCTAGCTACTATCCAGAGAAAGGAACAGACAAAGCCAAAAATGTTGTATCTGCCGATCCAAAGCCCCTTCAGGATGAGGACTTCACAATATCATATCGGTCGCACAAAATTGATAGGAATACGGATATTAAAGAACTTATCCATAAGTGGGGTTACAGTGAGGGATACGATAGCTTCAATCGAGGATATATTAGTGGGAATGGAACCTACCGAAGATGGAACTTATCTTATCCTAACTATGAAGATTCAGAAATTCGATTTGTAGTTCTATCTAAGATCGAATTTGAAGGGGAGGAACCGGTTGATGGTGAAAGTTATCTAGTAGCCGTGAGCTTGGAAAATCCCAAGTTTAAAACCAAAAGAGGATTGAAGATTGGTGATACCCTTGGTAAAGTGCTACAACTTTACGGTCAACCAAGTACCATAACAAATAGAAGTCTGGTTTACTCCAAAAATGGCCTACATTTGAGTATTAATTGGGATACTAAAACAGAGAAAGTAAATAATATTTTTATTGAATATAACATGGAGAAATCCGTAAAGCAGCAACGTAGTGCTGATTATGTAGAAGAGGATGCTCAGCCCGACCCTGATCTGGAACCTTATACTATTCAAAGGGAACAATCATTTACCACCACTCTTAATGGATGGGGAGAAGTAAAGTTTATATCCACTTTAAAAGATGAGGATACGAATGATCTGATTCAAGCAAAGTTTTTTTTGGAAGTTAACAGTGACAAAAATGTGGAAAACAAGATCCTGTACGAATTCCCCGAATTTTATGGTAACAACGGTAAAATGATTGATAGGATCAAAGCAGTAAGTTTTAAGGACTTGAATCAGGATGGACGTACAGATATTGTTATTATTGCTGATTATATCACCGGAGTTAATGCACACGGAATAGAGACTCTACCTGTCGCGGGAATTTACTTTCAGAAAAAGGACAAAACGTACACTACCCTGCCTGAGTTGGATAAGAGTATCAATCAAACTGGACATAACCGAACACTTCAAAATGTCATTCAATACGTAAGCAAACAACGTATAAACGTTCAATGAACAATGTGAAAAGGGAGTTTTTTGAAATCAACTTTATAAAACAAAATAAAATACTATTTTTAATATTGTTATTTAGTCTGCTATTGAATGGATGTTCTGAACAACCTACGAATGAGAAGCAGCAAGCAGTTGAACCCATCAAACCTAGCACTCAAATGATAGAGAAAAAAGCTGTGACTGAACCAGAGTCTGCTGCTCAAAAACGAGATCGGAATAGCAATATTGTGAATCCGATTAATAAACGAAATGAAAATTACGCCATAGATTCTAACACATTAGATCAGTTTATAAAGAAAATCCAACCACAGAATGAGTACCTTCAGAAAATATTAAAAGAAGATTTGGACCTTGATGGAAAGGTGGAATACGTGCTTGCTTTTGGATTAGAAAAAGGGGTGATTGACAACATATTTGTAGTCCGGGAGGATGATGGTTATCACATCATTGAAAAACTAGAGGACCCGGTTATAGTTGTGCATCTAAATACAGATGTGAAAATCATGAAGCTGGATCAAACAGACCAAAAATTTATCGTTGTATACTCTATAGGCGACGGAGGGGCTTATTCAGAGGGATTCTCCATATACACCTTGAAAAATAATCATATCAAGAGTATAAATTCTGATTTTCCTAATGCTACTGGACAAGGAATTCGAACGTTAAAAGATACCGACCATGATGGTGTATTTGAAAGTGTCGATTATTACGAGTTTAGTGACACTCAGGAGCATACCATCGTGGTCTATCAAAAATATGATGGAACAGGACCTGAAAAAAAGGAGGTTTTGTATAAAAATAAAAGTACACAGTTTGTATATCCAAGCGATCCTAAGGCTGTGATATTGAACTACTTGGAAGTTGATTATCTTATGAAGTGGTTTGATTTACCTTTTCCTGAAATGGACCAGCTCACCGATCCGGCAGCAAGGCAAACGTATGATTTTGAGGATGCCATCGATTTATCCGGTTTAGCATATTTATCTTACCCGGTGTTAGAACTGAGTATTAATGAGGTTAGTAGCGATGATAACCGAAAAATATTTTTGGTAAAAGATGATTCATTAGAAGAAAGAGCGAAAAAGGAAATTACGTTTACGTTAGAAAAACAGTCAGATAAATGGAAGATTATGGGTATAGAGATGAACGATAAATCGTAGAAAGCGTGATATCCAGCATGAATTACTTGAAGTACGGGCGAGCTTCTTGCGTCCTATTACTACTCATTTCCTGTGTAGCGCTGAATGGATGCATGAAGGAACAAAATTCTCCAGCAACTAAAACAAATCATGCGCTTTCTCTCCAAAATGAAGATAAAACGATTTCCTATTCGAAAAAGCTGGACACGTTAGTGAAAAAACTTCATATAGTCAACGATGAAAATAAGGATTCTGATACCAGACAAAACAAGCTTGAGGAGTTCACACAGGAACTTAATTCGTTGTTAAATGAGCCTGGAAGTGTAGAGATGAAGGATGAAGAATTAGTAGAAAAGTTCGATAATAATCTCACTATCTTAACAAAATCGTTTCCGTTAAAAAGCGGGCAGCTAAACGTTAGGGTTATGAATTATAGAGCACCTAAAACGGTGACAGGTACGATCGGAGATAAATACACATTTATTCAGTGGTGGAGTACTAAGCAACTTGTACACGCCCAGATGCTTGAGGATGGCGGGCCAGAATTGACTACAGACTTTGTGGTCCGAGATTCAGACAAGGGAATACAGCTGTTGTTAGGGGGATATGTTTCAATATATCATCCAGATCCCGTATTTGTTGCGTTGTGGGAATTCTCCGGGGAAAAATGGACACAGAAAGAAATAGTAACAGATAAGATAAAGCTTCCGGATGCGTGGGAATTGAACGAGGATATAGATGAGCTTATTTTAGAGAATCGACAACATGATAGCATGAGTATCGAGGTTTTAGACCACGGCGATGGTTTCTTCATAAACAGTGATGATTCTGAACAAAACCTTATCATTGAGTTCTCCAAAAGTGGAGAAGTCCGTATTGATTCCGAATATAGCACTGCCTTGAATACTCATAGTGAACGGCAAAGCTTTGAACTCATTCAAGAGGAATATTCAAAAAATGGGATCGTGATTAAATACCCTCAAATTATAAAACTCAAGGATATTGCAAAGCAGAAATCTTTAAACAAAATTCTTAAGGCTGATGCTTTAGAAGGATTACAAAACTATGCGGATTCCAATGCTGGAGTCCATGTCGAAATTGATTATGAGATCAAACGAGAAAATGAACGATTCTTGAGTGTTCAATATACGGGTATTCATTATGTGAAGGACGCAGCCTATCCTACTCATATGTTTTATACGACGAACCTGGATATGAAGCAGGCTTCAAGAATAAGGTTGAGGGATCTGGTAAAGGTCGAGAAACCTTTTATTGAGCTTATAAAAAGCGGGAAGATTACAGCTGTTCAGCCGGAGCAACAAGGATTAATTGGTGATTTCACAAAAGATGATTTGATTCAATTGTTAACAAATGCGGATGTAACCAAAGGTTCGCTTGCGGAAGTAGAAATGGAATCGTTTAGTTATTTCACAAATGATTCATTGGGGATGAGTGTACCTATGGCACATGTGGTAGGGGACCATGCGGAGTATGAAATTCGTTTTGCACAAATTCCAGAGAATATTAGGCAAAATGAGGAACTATGGAGTGAGTTAAGTTCCGTTGAGGATCAGTCTGTTTCCACAGTTGGCGGTGAAAAGTTGAATACCGACCAATATGAAATTGAAGAGTCGCAGTCTTTTCAAACTACTTTCGAAGGCTTTGGGAAAGTGCGGTTTGTATCCACATATGGGTATTCGGAAGGTTTTCGTAAATTCTTTTTCTTCCTATTGGATGGCCAAGGACATATGCTGTATCCATTCCCCGATTTCTACGGGAACCGTGAGTGGGTTGCACGTTACGGAGGAGTAGAAGCAGTGGCCTTCAAGGATGTGAATAAGGATGGATTGAAGGATGTTATCATTATTGCCAAAGTTGACAACGGGATTCATGGACCTGGTAGAGTTGACCAGTTCCCTATAGCGGACATTTATTTTCAGAAAAAAAATAAAACCTTTACCACTCTCTCTGCATTAGATGAGGCTCTTAACGATCAGGGACATAATCAAACCATTAAAGATGTCATTCAATACGTAAGCAAACAACGGATAAACGTAAACTAACCGACAAAAGGGAGCGGTAACATGGGATATCCAATCATCAAGTATAATGGAACGGTTTTATCTCTTAAAAATCCAAAAGTTAAAGTTGTACAGAAAATGAATGAGCATGTGAAGGTCGTTTTGACAGGTGTATTAACGGATGCTCAAATGGAAGAATATACAGATCATATGGAAGCAGGGGCGAAGTTAGTTGTTTCTTATATGAATGACGATCATAAACAGAGTGTGCTATTTCGAGGGCTAGTCACGCAGTTCAGAATCAAGATGGTATCCAATGTAGCTCATTTGGTTGTCGAAGCTCTATCTTATACATGCCAGATGGATGAAATACCTCATAGACAATCTTTTCAAAATGTAAAGATGAAGCTGCAAGCATTGCTTGAACACGTGCTCAAATCCTATCCCAAAGCCAATTGTACGAGCCGGTTGAAGGATCAACTTTTACAGGAATTTACGATGCAATTCGACGAAACAGACTGGTCGTTTCTGAAACGTATAGCGTCTCGGCTCGGTTGGGGACTGATACCTGATCCGATTGGTGAAAAACCTCAGTTTTATTTTGGATTGCCGGATGGCGTCAATCAGCCTGAGCTCAGGCAGTATAACTACTCCATGACGAGAAAAACCAAACCAGGAGCCAGCAAGGATGACAACCTTCTATATTATAAAGTACAAACGACAGGGGCTAGAGATGTCCTGCTGCAAATTGGGGCGGAGGTTAAATTTAAAGGGAAAGCTTTATACGTCCTGCAGTCTGTTGCGTTTATACGACATAGTGCTTTGTGGCATGAATATGTGCTGACTACAGCGGATGGAATGAAACAGGATTTGATTGTAAATGAGGACATTCGGGGCATGTCATTGAAATCCAAGGTCATTGGAATCGAGCAGGATCATGTGAAGGTTTTCTTTTATGAAATGGATAAGGTCAAGCCTAACGTCAAGGAAACCTTCGCTTTTCCAACGGCTACATTTTATACATCGGAAGGGAATACGGGATGGTACTGCATGCCGGAGCTGTTTGATTTTGTAGATATCTACTTTCCGACCTCTAAAGAAAAAGACGCTATTGTGACCCACTCGATCCGAAAGAGATCCAAAGGCGGTGACTTTATTAAGGACCCATCGACGAAAATCTTTATGACCAAGTACCGCAAAGCCATTATATTTGAGAAAAATGAAATTTTAATCACGGGGAACGACGATGAAGTGGTGATTCGACTGCTGGATGACCATGGCATCGAATTGCGGAGTAAAAAGGACATCCGTGTTAAGGCTGATGGAAATTTGGTATTCAATGCGGGGAACACAATTCAGGTCACCGCGAAGGATGCTATCGGTTTAAAATGTAAAACGAGTCTGGTAGAAATGGATGGTAACATCAAAATGACTGGAGAAAAGATAAAGACGCAATAACTAAAATCAACAAGAGAGGGTAAACCAATGGCTAAAGTAACTACAGGAGCAATCGTAAACGAGAAACCGCCAACCCAGGAAGATATGATTCAAGAATGGAAACGTAAAATAAGCAAAGGCGAATATCCTTTTATTCATGTAACTAAGCATAGCACCAAAGGTGAAGAGCGCTAAATATGACTAACGACGACTGGAAGAGGCCCCTAAGGGGCCTTTTCTGCAATCATGGTTCAATATTCTACTTCTTTTTAGGATTCCTACTGTCGATGAACCAAGCAGGTCCTAATACATCTAGGACTTCTTTTTTTTCAAAATCGTAAGCAATGGATATCGAGTGACCTTCATGTCCTTTTATATAGCCGATTAGATAAATCGTGTTATTAACATAGCTACCTATATAGTCATAACTCTTAAATATGAAATCTGCCCTATAGTATTCCTTAATGTACTCTTTTCCAATAGGTATGCCTGTCCGAACGATTTCTTCTTTTTGGCATTCGATGCGTACTGCATGTAAAAGAAAACTCCTACCAGAATGACAAGTGATATAAAGACAAAAAGCCATAGTTGTTTCTTTTTCAAGTTGAAGTATTCTCCTTAAAATTGAGCTAAATATGCTATAAGCTTTCTTAGGAATAAGGTGCATTCTTATCTATAACCTTACTATTAATAAACCAATCCGGTCCCGTAACATTGACGATTTCTTTTGAGTCCAAGTCATAGGATATCCTAATTAAGTCTGTATCGTTTCCTTTTATATAGCCGTAAAGATGTACTCTTGCAAAGACACTGTTTTCTTCAATATTGTAATTTTTTAATACGAAATCCGTATTATAGTGAGTTTTAATATATTTGATACTGACAGTAGTAGCAGACTCCACTACCTCTTCCTCTTGAGCGGTAGAAAAACCACAACCGCCCAGAATGGTTAATATTATGATGAGAACTGTGCAACATTTAAGGATTGTGTTCATTTACGTAACATTCCCCTAACATGCTATTTATAATTTAATGTGAACTACAACCAGAATGCAGTGAACAATGACGTGGTTCTTATTTTTGTTGCAAATATCTCTCAGTAACAGGAAGTATTTTAATGATATTACTTCTTCATATTTAGGAAAAAGTCATCTGTTAGAGGGCATTTGAATACAGACTTGATTTTAGAATGGCGGAACAATTTTATTAGGATTCCTACTGTCGATGAACCAATCCGGTCCAGTTACGTAGAGTACCTTTTTTTTCTTATAGTCGTAATTTAGTGAGATTATCTGACCGTCATGTCCTTTTATATAGCCACGAAGATAAACGGTAGAGTTAACATAGCCGCCAATAAAGTCGTAATTTTTGTATATAAACTCGGCATTATAATGTTTTCTAATGTATTCTTTTCCAATAGGTATGCCAGATTGGACGTACTCTTCTTTTTGTACATCCTCCGTATATTGCATGTAACAAAAGATTCCAACGAGGATTGAAACTACTATAAAGATGCTTCCCCAATCCTTTTTCTTCTTCAAGTTGAATTCTTCTCCTTAGTATCTCCTGACTATAAACTCATAACATTACTGCTTTTTATAATAATAGTAGGATAGCTCATTTATTTAATAAAAGGATTAGCTCGGTACAACGTTTAAAAATTGTGTTCATATACGCAAATCTCTTCTAACATACAGTTACAAAGTCCTAATCGTTATTAGGTATGAACTGCGACCCAAAATGCAGTAACCAACGACTTTATACTTATTTTTACTTTCAACTATACCGCAAGTAAACAGGAAGTATTATAATGATTTCACTTCCTTAGATTGGAAAAATATATTCTTGAACTGGAATGAATCATATGTGTTTTTTTTTTTTTTTTTTTTTTGCATACAAATCTTGATATTTAAAATGGTGGAACATTCTTTTTAGGGTATCGACTGTCAATGAACCAATCCGGTCCGGTTACACTAAGCACTTCTTTTTTTTCAAAATCGTAAGCGATAGATATCGATTGATCTTCATGTCCTTTTATATAGCCGATTAGATGAACCGTATTATTAACATAGCTACCTACATAGTCATAACTCTTAAATATGAAATCAGCCCTATAGTATTTTTTGATGTACTCTTTTCCAATAGGTATACCTGTTCTAACGGCTTCTTCTTTTTTTATATTTGATGCGTAGTGCATGTAATAGAGAGCTCCTATTAGGATGAAGAATAAGATGAGAGCAGTAACCCAAATTTTTTTTCTTTTCAATTTTTAGATGCTCCTTTTTTGAAAGTATCAACTTTTTCTAACTTTATAATATATTAGGTGATTAGACAAGGTGGGGTAATAATTGCAGTATATTAGTGAAAAAACATACTGGAAGATAGCAGATGAGGCTTACCTATTGGATATTGATCCAAAGACTTATAAAAATGAAGATATTCCTGGTTGGAGGGTTGTTGATTTAGACGAAAAACTATTACATGACACGAACGGTTCTGGATTTGATGCGACCGTTTTTCACAATGAGAATAGCAATCAGGTGATCATAGGGTATAGGGGTACAGAACCAGGAGGAAGACCACTATGGAGTAGAGCGATGGACATAGGAACAGACATCAACGACGTCGTGGGTGGACGAGCAAAAAATTTAAATCAAGTTCACGATTATTATGTAAATAATCAAGAAGAGATAAAAAATTCCCCCCCACAGGTACAAAGTTCATTTCATCAGTATGAGGCCCAGTATCAGGATAATCAATTTACAAAAGCTCAAACACTGTACGATGAAGTGAAGAAGAAGTACCCCGCTGCCGAAATATCTACGACAGGTCATTCTTTAGGCGGTGCAGAAGCAGAATATGTTGCAGTGAAGAATGGTTTATCATCTGTGAGTTTTGCTGCTCCGAGCATTGTACATTTATTGCCTGAAGATCTTCAAGAGAGGGTAAAAGCAGGAGAATTCAAGAAGACTAATGTGGCTTTTGCCCATCCCGGAGATAGCGTTGGTGGGGGAGCCACTAAGGCTAACCAACATGTGGGGGAAACGTATCATATTGGGAGTGATTATAAGACTGCCAATGTAGCCAAGTTTACTATTCCTGTTTCAATTCCCTTGGAAAGAAAAACCGAATTGGAAAGACTAATTCTTGGCCCAAAATGGACTCCTATTGTTTATGTTCCGATTACATTGCCTATGATACAGCAAGATGCATTCACCAAATTCTATAATTCTGTATTAGGTGGAGAGAACACTCATAGCATGGGAAACTTTACGTTTGATGAAAATGGCAATATCAGCAATCCACTGTACACGATGGACGGTCAATTGGTGGAAGGCAATCCACGGGTGCAGGCATACGAGCAAATGCTGGCCGCGCGAGCAGAGCTCAAGGAAGTCATGGGCGATCTGGTTGAACGCTATGGGGGACAAATGGGGGCCTTCGGGCAGTTTGCTGCTACTGCACTGGGTGTGAATTTGATGGGAGCAGGACAACAAGATGGTCGCACTAATGGTGGGGCATATTTTGTGGGCAACAAAAATGGAGGCACAATTCAATTAACACCTGAGGAGCTAAAGCATGCTGCTAATCAGATGCGTTCTAGCTTGCATGGATTTTCCAGTGATACCCGTGCGTCCATTCAGTTATTTCAGGCTCATATTGGGACAAGTGAAAGTCAGTCTTTGACCCCGCTTGCGCATAGTGCTACGGCGACACTGGATCGGATTAATCGCTGGTATCAGGAATCGATTACAGAGATAGCAGAATATATAGATCGTAAGGGCCAGGAATTTACGATGGTGGATCAATAAGAAAGAGCAGCTGGAAGAACACAACGGGAGGCGAAAGAGATGAGCAGAATATCTTTGAGCCTGGGGGATCTGCGTAAGGCTGTTCAGCAATGCGAGCAGCTAAAGCAAAGACTTCAGCATCAGGAGCAGCAGATGAAAAATATATATGGTAGGCTGCATGAATGGCGGGGAGAATCAGCTGCTGAATTAACACGTAAAATGGAGGTGTTTCTCCAAGGAACCACGGTACGAATACAAGAATTGGACGAGCATAAAGAGCAGTTGAAACGTTATATTCGGAAAATGGAAGAAGCTGATCGGCGTGAGGAGAGACGCAAGCGGGCTGCACAATGGTGATACAGACGGACTGCAATAGTTAGGAGAACATCATGAAAGATCAAAATGCATTTGTCATTTTACTTATATTGAATATCGTTTATGGCTTAACGTTATTTGCCTATCCGGCCATGCTGATGGTGGTCGCATTTTCTTTCGATGCACCAACAGCTGGAGATTATCTCAGCAATTATATTTTTGCCTATGTCATAATGAGCTACCCGATAGGAATATTCATATCTTGGATCTGTTGGTACTTTTATCATCGTTATGCTTTTAAGAAGGCATATATTATTGCTAACTTTATGCTGCTGTGGCCGGCTACTCTTGTAGTGTCCTCGTGGATTCAATCGGCTTTTTCTTGAAGGGGTTCCCATCTGGCCAGTCAGCTACATAACAAAAAAACCGTACAATCGCTAGGGGACTCCCGCGGGGTACGGTTAAATGCATTTAAGTAAAAACTACATATATAGTAGAAGGAAAAAAATTTCCTCTGGAATGACGACGATAAAACCCTTGGCCAGAGATTTACCGGAGTCTACTTTAAAATTACCCTGTGGGCGAATATAGCAGCGTTCGGAAGCTTGAGGATGAGTTAAAAAAGGTGTAAAAATGTTGAAAAGCTACAAAGTTCGACATATTGTTCGCTTTTTCGCATCATATGTGATTGGATTAGGGATTTTTGTTTGCTATTTATCGTATATTTATGTATAATCTATCGTGTTGAAAGATTGATTGTACGTAATATGCTGATGAGGGTGGGTTCATGACGCTGCTCGACAGTAACGAAAGCAAGAAGCGGATGTGCCAGATTTACAATGAAGTTTCAAAGGAACTGTTCGGCTTCGGGACCACGCTGCTGCGGGCCACCGTTGAGAACAACATTGTTACCTTTGTGGCGAAGCACCGGCGTTCTCCACGCTCGGCGGCATTGGAAGTGGAAGCCCCCGGCTTGAAGCTGGAAGTGGATTTCCGAATGTCCATGCTGTACAAGAAGAGACTTCGCGAGAAGCTGATTGAGGATATGGAGCTCGATATAGATGCTTTACTGCGTGATTATGATTCAGCAACGCAGTGGGCTATTACGAACATCATTCTGAAGGAGTCCTAATAAAATTGGATATTCGGCTTTTCGCTTCGGATCTATCTGAGGGGAGAACCTGTTATAACGCGCAGCGGGATCAACTTATTCTTTGTTTACGAAGAAAAGTATTCTTGTTTTACAAGAGTACTTTTCTTTTTTGTGTCATAAGGTGTGCATAATAAAAAATAGGGGGAGTTTCATATGAAGAAATGGTTTAAAGGGTTTATGGCTGTGACCTTGGCATCCGTGGTACTGGCAGGTTGCGGCAGTAATGCTACTGGCGGTCAGACAGATGGAAAAGATGGTTCAGCTGATGGGAAAAAGAAACTAGTTATTTCCACATGGGGCTTTTCCGAGGACTTTTTTAACAAAGAAGTGTACGAGCCTTTTGAAAAAGAACATAACGTTGACATCGTGGTGGAAATTGGAAATAACGCGGAACGGTTGAACAAAATCAGTCAAGGCAGCACAGATGTCGATCTGATTTATCTGTCTGATTATTATGCTCAACAAGGAATCCAACAGGGATTGTTTGAGAAGCTGGATCGCAGCAAGGTGCCGAACCTGAACCAAATTTATGATATTGCCAAAGCACCGCTGGGTGAGGAGTATGGTCCTGCTTATACGGTCGGGCGTCTCGGTATTGCCTATAATCCGGAGCTGGTGAAAAAGAATGTGACCTCTTGGGCTGATCTGTGGGGAACTGAGTTCAAAGGAAACGTGACTTTGCCGAATATTACGGCGACTGCGGGACCGATGATGGTAGATGCAGCCTCCAAGGTAGCGGGTAGTAAGGAGTTTAATGAAGACCAAGCCTTCGGAAAACTGAAAGAGCTGAGTCCGAATATCGTTAAGTTTTATAGCAAAACGTCCGAGTTCGTGAACATGTTTAGTCAACAAGAAATTGCGGGCGGTCCGATCATGGAAATGTACTTCAAAGATTTGCAGGCGGCTGTGCCAGGAGCGAAATTTGTAGCTCCTAGTGAAGGTGCATACGCAGTAATGAACACAATTAATGTAGTGAAAGGCTCCGACCAGAAGGAACTGGCTGAGGAATTTATCAACTGGCAGCTGAGTAAGGAAGTTCAAGAAAAGTCTGCCAAGGCGAAGGTTGATTCCCCGGTGAATACGCAGGTGGTACTGTCCGGTGCGGATACAGAGGGAATTACGTACGGTACAGAGGTAGTGAACAAGCTGACCAAGCTGGATATGAAGTTCGTTAACGATCATATCAAGGCATGGACAGATCGCTGGAACCGGGAAGTTGCACAATAATGAAGAAGGTTATATTAGATGTAGATACGGGCATTGATGATGCGTTGGGTATTTTACTAGCCGCCAAAAGTGGTCAGCTGGATATCCAAGCGATTACTACGGTATGCGGTAATGTTTCACTTAAACAAGCAACATTGAACACATGCAAAATCCTCGACCTTTTGGATAGACCGGATATTCCGGTTTATCGGGGGGCGGAGGCCCCCTTAATACGTAAAGGCCTGCACGAGCATCGTGTCCATGGAGAAGACGGCATTGGAGGCGCACTGAGTGGAGTAGTCCCAGCCATGTCTGCGTCCGAAGGTTTTGCATCGGATATCATTATTGACACCGTGATGGCTCACCCGGGGGAAGTGACGCTCATTTGCACCGGGCCACTCACCAATCTGGCACTGGCGCTGCTGAAGTGTCCCGAACTGACGGATCACGTCGATGAAGTCATTTTTATGGGCGGTGTTATTCACGGGTGCGGCAATATTACACCTGTAGCGGAGTACAACATGTATGCTGACCCTGAAGCCGCACGAATCGTATTTCATGCGGGATTTGGTCGGTTGATACAGGTGGGACTGGATGTAACACGGAAGGCTCTGCTGACTGCCGATCATATTGCTCGTCTGTCCCATCCTGGAATTCGTAATTATGTAGCTCAAAGCACGGCCGTTTATACCAAGCGTTATGAAGAACGCAACGGGGTAAAGGCGTGTGCGCTTCATGACCCGCTTGCCGTGGGTGTCGCATTGAATTCGGGGTTAGTCGATACCTCGTCGTTGTATGTCGACGTGGAAACCTCCAGTCGTATATGTGACGGACAAACGGTGGGCGATGTGCAGAACCGCCTCAATCATAGCCCCAATATGAATGTATGTGAACAGGTGGACAGCGAAGCTTTTCTGGAGCTATTTATCCAGGTGCTGAATAAGGAATAACATTTTGATAACCGCAAGGAGCTACCCATGAAGAAAACATACTTGTATTGGCTGCTGCTGCCAGGTCTGCTCTTTCTGGCGGTGTTCATGGTCATTCCGATTGTGTTGACGATCGGTTCGACCTTCGTACAGAACAGCTCATTCACCCTAGAAGGCTATCTCCATTTCTTCAAGGACCCTTACTTTCTGAAAATATTGCTGACTACGCTGGAAGTCAGTGTCGTAACGACACTCGTGTGCGTATTACTTGGCTTCCCGACGGCTTATTATATTTCGCAAAAGGCCCCGCGTCGTAAAGGGATTTTGTTAGCGCTGGCTATCTTCCCCTTGTTGACGAGTCCGGTGGTGCGGTCATTCAGCTGGATGGTCATTCTGGGTCGCAAGGGACTGTTAAATAACGTGCTCATCGGTTTAGGACTTGTAGATGAGCCGCTGAATATTTTGTATACTCCGGCAGCGATGATTATTGGTCTGGTTCATTTGTTTTTACCGCTGATGATTATTTCACTGATTGGTGTACTCGAAAATATCGACGGTGATCTTGTTCATGCTGCTCAGAGCCTCGGGGCCTCCAGATTCAGCGCATTTCGTAAAATCGTATTTCCGCTGTCTGTGCCTGGCCTGATCATTGGAAGCATTCTCGTTTTCGTGGGCAGCCTGACTGCATATACGACACCAGCACTACTTGGAGGAAAACAGCGGGTTATCGCTACATTTTTGTATCAGAACGCGATGACGCTAAACGACTGGTTTTTAGCTTCTGTTATTGCAACAATTATGATTGTTATTACATTTATCGTGGTCGGTCTCTTAAATAAGGCGGCCCATAAACTCAATCCGAAGGGGTAGGTGGATATGCGGGAGAAACATTACGGACTAGGCTTCTTTAGCCTGCTGGTCTTCATCTTTCTGCTCGGTCCGCTGTTGATCATATCGGTCACTTCTTTCGAGCCGGGCACGGTATTAAAATTCCCTCCGCAGGGCTTTTCCTTGCGCTGGTATGAAAATATTTTTGAAGTGGATTTGTTTATGTCCACGTTCAAAACGTCCATTGTGGTCTCTCTGCTAGGCAACATCTTGGCACTGCTGATTGGTATGCCTGCCGCCTATGCGCTTAGTCGTTTTTCGTTTCGTGGGAAGGATGCGCTGAATGCTTTGTTCCTTTCTCCGTTGCTCATACCGGGTATTGTGCTTGGTTTTACACTGCTGCGCTATTTGATCATAGTTTACCATTTACCAGTATATGCTGGACTATTGATCGGACATACGGTGATTATGTTGCCGTTCATTATTAGAGTCATTGCATCCAGTTTGTCTAACTTTGATTTTGCGATTGAGGAAGCAGCGCTTAGTTTGGGGGCTGGACGGCTGGAAACCTTTTTCAAAGTGGTTCTGCCCAACATCCGCTCAGGCATTATTGCGGCTATCCTGATTGCCTTTCTGGAATCATTCAACAATGTCGACATTTCCGTCTTTATGACAGGACCGGGCTTCAGCACCCTGCCCATTCAAATGCTGACTTACGTCGAAAATTATTTTGACCCGACGATTGCGGCGATTTCGGTTATGCTGATGATTTTAACCGGTATCCTGATGTTCTTGATTGAACGACTGATGGGATTGTCTTACTTCACTAAAAGGTAATGGAGGCTTCAACCTTATGGCACTGCTTACTCTGGATCGCGTATCGGTCGCTTATGACAACCAACTGATCTTGCAGGATTTCGATTTGCAGCTTGAACGGGGGCAATTGCTCTCGTTGCTCGGACCGAGTGGTTGTGGCAAAACGACCACACTTCGTCTCATTGCAGGATTTCTCGAAGCTAAACAAGGAACATTTTTGTTTGGCGATAAGGATTATACTCGGGTTCCGGTGAATAAACGGAACTTCGGCTTTGTATTTCAAAGTTATGCACTCTTTCCGCATTTGTCTGTTTTTGATAATGTTGCCTTTGGTTTGCGGTTACGCAAAGTAAAGGAAGATGATATAAAGCGCCGCGTTATGAAGATGCTGGGAACGGTTAGCCTGGGGGGATTTGAAAAACGTTTCCCCGGTGAATTATCAGGCGGACAGCGTCAACGTGTTGCGATTGCGCGAGCGCTTGTGATTGAACCCGATCTGCTGTTGTTTGATGAACCTCTGAGTAACTTGGATGCTAACCTGCGTGTAAATATGCGTGTGGAAATCCGCCGTATTCAACAGGAACTGGGCATCACTACCGTGTATGTATCGCATGATCAGGAGGAATGTTTTTCGATTTCTGACCAGGTTGCGATTATGAATAAGGGGAACATCGAACAATTAGATGCTCCATCGACCATTTTTAAATATCCGACGACCGAATTTGTCGCCCGTTTTATTGGGTTTAATAATTTTCTAAGCTTTGACGAGCGTACTGAAGAAGGGGATCGTATTCGACTGAATACAGGTGATCTTTCATTCGGCGTAGCGCGTAATCAGGGTACGGCCCAGCTGGGTGCTCGTCAGGGCGCTATTCGTCCGGATGATTTGGTCATTCGAACAGAAGGCAGCGAGACAGGAGAAAATGAGCTCCCCGGTATTATTAAGGTAAGTACTTACCTGGGGCGTAGCTATCAGTATGTGGTAGAAACGGCGAAAGGCAACTTTACGGCTAATCAGGAAATGGATACGCCCTACCTGAGTGGTCAGCGGGTTACCCTGCATTTTCCGGCAGATAAAATGGTGCTGGTCCAATAATCAGCGGGTTCGATGAAGGAGATACATCATGCGTGCAGACAAAATGATTTTACAAGTTAAGGTGTATAACAGTTACTACAAGACGTTCGAAGAAGGTAATGTAGCTATACTTGATGGCAAGTTTATGTATATCGGTCAGCGTGGTCTGGAGTCTTTCGAGGCTGCTGAAATTGTCGAAGGGCACGGGAAATATATGATTCCCGGCCTGATCGACATCCATTTGCATATCGAAAGCACAATGGTGACACCGGCAACCTTTTCCTATGGACTGATTCGCAATGGGATAACGACGATTGTACCAGAACCGCACGAAATGGCGAATGTTTTCGGATTGGAAGGCGTCCAGGAAATGATGGAAGCCAGCAAGGATTGCGTGGCTGATATGTTCTACGGCATCCCAAGCTCCGTCCCGGCAACACCGCTCGAAACCTCAGGAGGCGAGATCGGTATTCCCGAGATTGATGCGCTGCTGCAAACGGGTGAAATGATCTGCCTGGGTGAAATTATGAACTATGTGGATGTCATTCGTGATCCGGAGAGCAAGACGAATCGCATCTTACGCCATGTTCGTGAGCACTACCCGGAGCTGATCATTGAAGGTCATACGCCACAGTTGCTTGATCTGGACCTGCATCAGTTGATCTATGCAGGGATAGGCTCAGACCATACTCACCAAAGTATTGAAGGTATGAAGGCGCGGATGGCTGCCGGGATGTTTATTGAAATCCAGGAAAAATCCATGACCCCTGAAGTGATGGACTATCTTATTCAGGAAGATGTGGCACAGCATTTTTGTTTTGTAACGGATGATGTGATGCCAGACTCTTTCGTAGAGCGAGGACATCTAAACCATATTGTAAGTAAAGCAATCGGAATGGGCATGAAGCCTGAGGATGCCATTTATGCAGCTACGTTTACTCCTGCTGCACGGATGCGTATGCATGACCGCGGAACCATTGCACCGGGGAAAATAGCTGACTTTGTACTGCTGTCGGATCTTGGTCAATTTGATGTGGAGCAAGTCTATAAGGACGGACTCAAGGTATTCGATAAGTTCGAGGAATACCATCAAGCACCAATAAAATGCCGCTTCCCCGCCCACTTTTATCAAAGTGTGAAGCTCAATCCGCTCACGGAGCAGGATTTTACTGTAAAGATGGATGTAGCTGATGGCACACATCAATGCCGTGTTATGATGGTCAAAGATGGCTCTACTTTTACAAGTGAACGGATTGCACCTGCACAAGTAGAGCAGGGGGAACTGGTATGGGAACATGGTGAACATGGACTGATTGCTACGTTTGAGAGGTATGGAAAGAATGGCAACCGTGCTTACGGTTTGATCGGGGGAGATACGATTAAACGTGGGGCAGTGGCAACCACCTATTCGCACGATAACCATAACTTGCTGGTCGTAGGGCATAACAAGCAAGATATGATACTGGCAGCGAATACGGTTCTTGCCAGCCAAGGTGGTTTTTGCGTGGTTGAAAATGGCAAGGTGCTGTCCCATTTGCCTTTAACCGTAGGCGGGATCTTAACAGAAGGACCGCTGGAAATGGTTGCGGCGCATGTGAAGGAGCTGCGTTCAGCCTTGCTGTCGCTGGGCTACCGCCATTACAATCCAATCATGTCGCTGAGCACGCATTCTTTGCCGGTCAGCCCGGCCTTGAAAATTACCGATCACGGCCTGATTGATGTAAATGCTGGCAAGGTTGTACCTTTAATCGTGGAAACTTCAGAGATGCAAGAATAATAAAAGAGCCGACCCTCTTATGGGCCGGCTCTTTTTTGATGCTTTAGCAGACAAAGTTAACATCTTCTATCCTCCTATTGATGTAACCTATGTATAAAAGATAAACAAGTCTTGATTCTGGGTACCCGATTGCATGTAGAGTTTGCTTTACAATTAGTTCATGTAATCTTCATGATTAAAATCGAATAAGGACTTGAAAAACATCGTCACAGTGTTATAATTAAAACAGGATTTAGATTAAGTCTAAATTAATTGATTAAGATTTATTAGATTGACGCATGGAATTTTGAAGAAAATCAGACACTACTGCTAACGAGCATCCAAGCTTTACACCAACTATATTTGAACGAGAGGGGATTTTAAACATGAGTACATTAAATCATACGAACGCACCTACACAAGAGGCTATTCAAGAATTGCACAAGGCATTGAATCGTCAGGTAGCTACCTGGTCTGTATTGTACACGAAACTGCATTATTTCCACTGGTATGTGAAAGGACCTAAATTCTTCACATTGCATGCTAAATTTGAAGAACTTTACAATGAAGCAACAGCTAATCTAGATACGATTGCTGAACGATTGTTGGCTATTGGTGGCCGTCCGGCTGCGACCTTGAAGGAGCATTTGCAACTTTCAGCTATTCAGGAGTCCGCAGGTGAGCAGACAGCTGAGGATATGGTGAAGTCCGTTGTTGCTGATTTTAAAACCATCACCGTTGAGCTGGCTAATGGGATGGAAGCAGCGGAAGCGGCACAGGATAAAGCGACAGAGGATCTTCTTAACGGCTTAAGAGAAGCAATGGATAAACACATCTGGATGCTGAGTGCGTATTTGGGATAACCCATTGGTATAGACTTCCATGTATATGGAGATCAGGTGAACAAGACACACATCCCGTTGGTTCCACTCTGCCACTGGAGTATAATAACGAGAAGGCGTGGAAGACCACAGGCTCTAGAGTCATAGAGATGCCGGGATGGGGTGTGTGTTATGGAAGTGAAACAACAGCTTTTGCATGAAGCGGAGCAGTATATATATACATGTTATGAGGAGCTGGGCCGAAGCCGCGATGAAGCGGAGGCCCGGCTTCTTAATATTCGTCACGACATAGAGACTACGGGAACGTATGATCATACGTACGAAGAGCTGGAGCACGGGGCACTTATGGCTTGGCGCAATAGCAATCGTTGCATCGGTCGCTTATTTTGGGACAAGCTTTTGGTCAGGGATGCGCGGGGCGCGTCAGATGCAACGGAAGTGGTTCGCGAGCTCTTGGAGCATATACGCATAGGAACGAATGGCGGTAAAATTAAGCCAACGCTTACTGTATTCCGCGCCTCCAAGCCAGGGCAGCCGAATATCCGCATCTGGAACCATCAACTCATTCGTTACGCTGGATATGAAACCGATCAAGGGGTCATCGGGGACCCGATCTCGGTAGATTTTACCAATGCTTGTAAAGACATGGGCTGGCAAGGAGCGATGACCCCTTTTGATATATTGCCACTGGTTGTGGAAGCAGGCGGGCGGCCTCCCGAGCTATATGATATTCCTGAACATTTGGTAATGGAGGTGGCCATTGAGCATCCAGAAATCTCGGGTTTCGCTTCCTTGGGATTACGTTGGTATGCTGTGCCTATGATTTCGGACATGACGCTGGAGATTGGCGGTATTATCTATACAGCGGCTCCCTTTAACGGCTGGTATATGGGAACAGAAATCGGCGCCCGCAATTTTGCGGATACCTTCCGCTATAATATGTTGCCACAGGTGGCTAAGCTGATGGGGCTGGATACGACGAGTGAAACAACGCTTTGGCGTGATCGGGCGCTGGTGGAATTGAATATTGCTGTGCTGCATTCTTTCAAAAAGGCGGGAGTCAGCATTGTCGACCACCATACCGCAGCGGCACAATTCAAGCTGTTTGAGGAACGGGAAGCCAAGGCTGGACGCGCACTGACAGGCAATTGGACATGGCTGATTCCCCCGCTATCCCCGGCGACAACGCATATTTTTCATAATTCCTACGATAATCGGCTTGTGAAGCCGAATTTCGGAGTTCAAGAGAAGTCGTATATGTCGAGACAGGCTAATACAGTATCAGATACAGTGCTTCAGCAGAAACGCCAAGGCTGTCCTTTTCATTCCGGATAACGATGGGAATGACCTGATTGCTGCATTAGGACTCGAGCTTATCCCATGCAACGATAAATAGGGTAGCCAGTGGTCCTATTAATAGGGAGAGAAAAAACCAATTTAGCCCGCTCCGATTTTTGGATTGTGCCAAGCCGGCATTAATCAGGGCAAGTGTTCCCCACCCTACATAATAATCTTCTGACATGGTATTCTCCTTTGTAAAAAGGTATAATATCGTACTGTGTATGGTATGAACACATCCATGATTTCATGAATTTAGAGTAAATATACCTTTATATATTCTGGTTTGAGGAGCGAAGCTAAGTTGGAAAGATATCAGGCAGAGCGCATTGTCGCTGAGCTTTTGGAACGGGCTGCTATAGGTGTGATAGTCAAGCTGGAGAAACGTTTTCCTGGCGGAAGGCTGATTGGGGGTAAATATGCTATGAATGCTCACGCCATTACCATGTATACGGACGTTATCGAAACACAGTGTTTACAGATGTTCGGCAGCATTGATCGAGTTGAGGAGTATTTTACAGTTGTGCTTGCACATGAGATTGGACACGCCGCCGATACGGAATTAGTGGACCTCTCCGATGCGTTGGAGCAAGAGAGTGGGATAGGGACCCGGCAACGACTTGCGCTGCAAATTGAAGAAAACGCATGGAATTATGCGCTTGGGTTGGTGCCTGAAATAGATGCAACGTTTATTTCTGCCGTAATAGACGAGTCCTTGCTGGCCTATCGGGTCCCGATTATGGAGCAGTCTGACATTGCGTAACAAAGATGATCCGAGAGCCGTCAGGCTCTTTTTTTGTTGATTAAAACAGACGAGATTGGGTCGGATGATCTAAAGGAGTAGCTTTTTAAGCTGCGACACGCGTCCCTGGGATAGTTCGAGCATTTCGGCTAATTCTTTTTGAGATACATTTGGGTGCTCCTGCATGAGCTGTTTTAGTTTATTCAGGAGATCATTCTGATTTCTGTAACTCCTTCTTTTCTTGGGCTGGACAGGACGTGCTTCACTCAAATGACTAGAAGGATTATCGCTCTTCAGATTTTCAATACAACTTTTACATATCAGATGATCCCTGAAATAGCTCAAATGATCTACGGCACCACAAAAATAGCAAGAAACCCCCGTATACTTGCGAATCATCAGTCCCTCTGGGGTAATAAAAAAATCGAGGGCATCTCCAATATTAATATTCATAGAATTGCGCAGCTCCTTAGGCAGCACAATGCGGCCTAAATGGTCTAATGGCCGTGTCATTCCTGTGTTCTTCATCATTTTTCCCCTTTCCTGAAATGCGCTTATAGTTGTAGGAATTGTATGTATATATGCTGGAAGTACAAAGCGCTTATATTACAGTTTGTTTTGGTATAGCTATGCTGAAAAAAAAAGCTCCGGCATGACGAACAATTACGTCTGCCGGAGCATTGTACAGCCAATGAATCTAAGATGTCATGTCGAACTACTGTGGGTTGGTTGTCCAAATACCGGCTACTTTTAATTGAACTCGTGGAGGCAGTTTCAATGTGGCTAATGTCAGATCGGCCAAATCCTGCGGTTGAAGCATGCGATCCTCATCACCAATAGGTAATCCTGCGTTTGCCGCCAGTTCTGTATTGACAGTGCTTGGAGTCAGCGCGGTGACGCGAATGTTAGATTTGCGAACTTCCTGCATCAGTGCTTCCGTGAAGCCCATCAAAGCAAATTTGGATGCGCAATATGCTGAGCCTGTTGCAAAACCCCGTTCTCCTGCCGTCGAGGAAATATTAATAATGTTTCCGCTCTTTTGCGCCAGCATGCTTGGAAGCACAGCATGTGTGACATAATAGGTTCCCATCAGGTTTACGCGAATAATACGTTCCCACTCTTCGGGGTCCATCTCCGCGACTGTGCCAAAGGTAGCAATGCCTGCATTGTTGATCAAAATGTCGACAGCGCCTAGCTCATGTTCCAGTGAGGCTACAGCGGCAGCGGCCTGTGAGCGATCCGATATATCTGCAACAGCACTCACCACTTTCACACCGTATGTACTCCCCAGTGAATCCTGCAGCTTTTGCAGGTCAGTCAATGTGCGTGAAATTAATCCCAGGTTAACGCCTTCCTTAGCTAAAGTTTCGGCAATTGCTTTACCGATTCCTTTACTGGCTCCTGTAATAATAGCTGTTTTATTCTTAAGTTCCATCCAGTCTCCTCCTTATTAATCTATAATGTGGTTGTGCATCTGGGCACATGGTTACATTATACAAGGTTAAACTCATTGAACCAAACTTCGCCTCTGATGAGGCATTCATTTAGAGGTCTCTATTTGGAAATATAAATATCCCCTGAAGTGGTTTCGACCTTAATCACGTTCACACTACCGGGAACAGATTCGGGAGTATTGATACTCCCAGAGTCAGAGCGGACATTATAAACACCTTTAAAATCGGGAGCTTGCTTAATCTTCACGTCACCAGAATCAGCATTCACTTCCAAGTTGGCTACGGCACGTTGCGTAATATTTGTCTCCCCTGAGGTTAGGGAAATAAGGCCATTACCGCTATAATCACGAATGGTAACATCACCTGAAGTAAGCTTTAACTCCATATCTGCTGCAAGCTGACTGGCTGTAAAATTGCCGGATGTTAAATTTGCGATCAGGTGGGTACTTTGGAGGTTTGTAATCTCGGCAGTGCCTGAAGTAGCGGTGATGGAAGTATTCTGCACGGAGGCATCCTGAAGTTTTACATTCCCTGAATGTGCATCTACCTGTAGGTCAGTTAGTGTTTCACTAGAGGGCATCTCTACGGTAATCGTTTGATCCAAATCAGGAGTGATCGAAAAGAATGACAAGGAAGGGGCCGGCTCCGATTGAATGGTAAGCTTACCGTTCTCAATTTGGGCATTATGAATTTGGTCGGCTACCTTTGTCTGAACTTCTCCACTAATGCGTATTGTACCTTGGTCGCCAGAGCCAGGAGTAAACAAAATAGAGACATCATCAGAGCTGTCCACTTTCAGCTTCTGTAGCTGACCACGTGTAAACGTCCATTTTTTGTTAATCGCAGTTGTTTCCTTCATGACTTGTTGACTCCATGGGGCACCGTAAGCCACCATTCCGGCTACACCGATGACAATGCACAGACCTGCTGCAATAAACCACTTTTTATTCATGTTGTTAGTAAGCTCCCCTCAGGGTAGTCAGATTCCATTTCCAGTATCGTACAGTGCCCCTGACCATAAGGAGTAAGAGATAACGTACTCCAGGCAGCAGCAATAGACCTATACCCGTCAACGTGATAGAGAAAAAGAATTTGACCGGGTAAAAGGTGCTGTTTAGCGCATAATCAGTAACGGCGAGAAGGGGGGCTGCAATGAAGCTGACCGCTACCACGGTCAATGAAACCCATACTACCCATAGGGTAGCCATAATCGGGATGGAGATCAGCAAGTTAAGAAACAGTAGCCCTAAGAAAGTAAAAAGATTGCGTGCGAAGCTTCCCTGGCGAAGCGGAGGAGAAGCGTTCCAGGCTGCATTGGGATCATCCAACGCTTCTCGGGCAATATCCTCGGGGTTACCCAGCTCATGGGCAATCTCACTTTCGCTTTTGCCATTAACCAACCCGTAGTCAAAATGCTGGCTCAAATCACTAAGCAGCTCATTGCGTACCTCTGCAGGGAGAGGAGAAAGACGCTGTTCCACCTCTGTAAGAAACTGTTTTCTATTCATCGGAATTTCCTTCCTCCAGTAGGCTTGCGACATTATGGACAAAATCATTCCATTCCCGCGTAAGTATTCTTGTATAATGACTGCCAGTATCGGTCAGCCGATAATATTTGCGAGGAGGCCCCTCGGTCGATTCCTGTAAATACGTTGTGCAGTATCCTTCTGATACCAGACGGCGAAGCAGTGGATATAGGGCTCCCTCGGCTACTTCAATATGACGGGAGACGGCTTGCGCCAACTCGTAGCCATAACGGTCTTTGCGTCCAATTAGAACGAGAACGCACAGTTCCAGTACCCCTTTTTTGAATTGGATGTTCACATTCACGAGCGGTGCTCCCTTCCTGGATGTTATCAATAATTCATAGGTGTCGTTCGGAATAAGGGAAAGAAACGTGTGTTTGTGCATAATTTGTCACGGGTACTAATTATAGAACAGTAGTCAGGTATAATTTAACATCATGTACTGATTAATGCAAGGTACTAAATTTTTAATAATAAAATATTTGTGTCAAAATGGACAGATTTCCTTCCTTGGAGGCTTTATTGAGTAGCGAATGTTGTAGAAAAAAGTATTTTTATTTGGGAATTCATCGAAATATGGCTGGAAGCACAGATAGGATGCCGCTTTAATTTCATTCATTAAAATGATAGATTGTAAAGTATTCAATACGGTTAAAGATACTTTTTATGAAGAGGTGGGTAAAGGATGGATTGGAAACAGTGGTATATGGAACTGGAACAGGATGATGAATCTTGGGATGTATCTGAGGAGATTGTTCTGCGTGGTGTAGTACAACTTAATTTTTGCGGGCAACCCTCGGAAGTAGAAGTCGAATTTATCGTGGGAGCCGACTCCGAAGAACAGGCACAGAC
This sequence comes from Paenibacillus sp. FSL M8-0228, assembly GCF_038007385.1. Lineage (NCBI taxonomy): Bacteria > Bacillati > Bacillota > Bacilli > Caryophanales > Paenibacillaceae > Paenibacillus > Paenibacillus sp. FSL M8-0228. Next base: position 5,458,090 of record NZ_JBBOXA010000001.1, on the reverse strand, counting down.
GATAGAAGAACCTACACAGTTGCAAAAAAAGACATGGGAGCAGTATATGGAATATTCATCAGCTATTCATCCTCAAGTGTTGGAATCCATACACCATCATTATGCTGGCATCGTGGAAAAGTATCGGAATGCTTACAGTACATGGGGAGAGGACCCGGATGAATATGCGCCTTATGTGGAGCGGCCGGAACAATTGTTGAATCGAATACAGCTTATGTCTATATTGATTTCCGACTCATCGGCAAAGGATGAACTGTATTTGAATTTTAGTTGTTCCTGGGATCGAGAACATGGCTTAGGCGTACATATGAAGCAGATGAAAATGGAGCATATTCAAGGCGCTTATACATTATATGACCTAGAATAAATCCCCTTCCCGGGCTTTTAGCAGAAAGGACCGGAAAGGGGAACAGAATATGTTGAAAATGAAGGCGTGATTCGAAACGATAAAAAATTAGTTGGATACAGCCAATGCAGCCCGGGCTGCTTGAGCGGCTTGTACCATTTGTCGCAAGGCGGCGACAGATTCCTCTTTGGTGCGGGTTTTCAGACCACAATCTGGATTAACCCAGAACAAATCTGATGGCAGTACGCGCAGGGCACGCTGGATCATGCTTAGCATTTCAGATACATCGGGGATGCGCGGACTGTGGATATCGTACACGCCCAGACCGATGCCTTTGTCGTATACCTGATCTTCAAAGCTGACAATCAGTTCTCCGTGGCTTCGCGAAGTTTCAATAGATATAACGTCGGCATCCATGTCGGAGATGGACTGAATCATATGCTGAAATTCGGAATAGCACATATGCGTATGGATTTGGGTCGCAGGTTCAACGGTGGCCGTGGTCACAAGGAAGGCTTGAACTGCCCAATCCAGATAGGCTTGCTGTTGTTCTTTTTTCAGCGGAAGCCCTTCACGAATTGCGGGTTCATCGACCTGAATCATGCTGATGCCCGCTTGTTCCAGTGCCTCTACCTCTGCCCGTAATGCCAGAGCCAATTGTAAAGCAACTTGGCTACGCGGAATATCATTGCGTTCAAAAGACCAGTTCAAAATGGTCACAGGGCCTGTAAGCATTCCCTTAACAGGCTTGGAAGTTAACGATTGAGCGAATGCCGTTTCTTCCACAGTCATGGGCTGATCGAAGGAGACGTCTCCGTATATAATCGGCGGTTTGACACAGCGGGAGCCGTAGGACTGCACCCATCCGTTTTGTGTAAAAGCAAAGCCATTCAGCTTTTCGCCAAAAAATTCAACCATATCGGTCCGCTCAAATTCCCCGTGTACAAGCACGTCAATGCCAATGTCCTCCTGAATATCAATCCATTCCTTGATTTGCTGTTGGATGAACGTCCGGTATTGCTCGGCAGACCATTCTCCTTTGCGATAGTGCAGGCGGGCCTTGCGGATCTCGGCGGTTTGCGGGAAGCTACCAATGGTCGTCGTAGGCAGTGGAGGCAACTTCAGCTTATTTTGCTGAATCTCACGACGCTCGGCGAAAGGAACGCTGCGTGTTAGAGGCTCCTTTGCCAGCAAGTCAGCCAGATCGTCAGCTGTTTGTACGCGTGCCGCTGAGCTGTTGAAACGGGCTACCGCATCTGCACTTTGTCCAAGCTTGGTGAGTGCGGATGGATCGTGTTTGCCAAGTGCAGCCGTCAGGACGGCGATTTCCTCAAGCTTTTCATCGGCAAAAGCCAGCGCTTGCACCAGTTCTCGATCCAGCTTGTGCTCTGCTTCCAGACTGACTGGCACATGCAGCAGACTGCATGATGGCTGTACGATAAGCTGCTCGGCAGTGGTCTGTTCTGCTAACTGACCCAGCAGGGTAGCCACAGCGTTAAGGTCGCTGCGCCATATATTGCGCCCGTCAATGACCCCAGCGCCCAGCGTTTTTCCTTTAGGGAAACCATACTGCAATATATGCTGGAGATTTTCGCCATCATCATACACAAAATCAAGACCCAGTCCCTGTACCGGAAGTGCGGACAGACGCTCATAATGGTCCAGGCTGCCAAAGTAAGTTTGCAGCATTATATTTAAAGAGGGCGCAGCTTGGGCCAAAGCTTCATAGACTTCCTGAATAATGTCCAGATCCTCTACTGGGAATGAGGTGGTCAGGACAGGTTCATCGATTTGGACCCACTGAACACCTTCTGCTGCTAGTTCAGACAGGACACGGGTGTATAAAGGCAGGAAGGTTCTTATAATAGAAGCAAGCTCCTTGCGATCATAGCCTTTGGAAAGGGTAACGAATGAATAGGGGCCGATGAGGACCGGTTTCCCATCAATGCCTAGCTCTTGTTTTGCTTCACGATAAGCCCGTAAAGGTTTATTTTCAGTGAACACCGGGACTGCGTTTGCCAATTCAGGAACGATGTAGTGATAATTGGTGTTCATCCATTTGGTCATTTCACTGGCGGTTGCTCCCTTCTGTCCACGAGCGATCCCGAAATACACGGACAGAGGAATCGGACCTGCGGGACGATGGTTGAACCGTTCGGGTACGAGACCAAACATCACAGATGTATCCAGCATGTGATCATAATAGGAGAAGTCTCCGACAGGAATGCGATCAATCCCCTTGTCACGCTGCTTGCTCAGATGCTCCAACCGTAATCTTTTCATTTCCGTTTGCAGTTCGCTTTCGCTAATACTGCCGTTCCAGAAGCGTTCCAGTGCTTTCTTCCATTCCCGGTTTTCGCCGATACGCGGATATCCTAGATTACTGCTAATTAAGCCGGACAATTCAGGCCATTCAATGACGGACATGTACTTTTCCTCCTAGTGGGTGGCTGTTTTATTTTTACGTACCAAAAAAGGCATTCTTCCCCCCAGAGTTAAAAATAAGTAGGGGAAAGAATGCCTCCGTGATTAAAAAATCAAAAATACGGCGACTGCTCTTAACACCTCCCTATCTTCCGTAGGTACTTGCGATGTTGTTAAAATAGGCAGGTCTCCTGACTTACGGATCATGACTCTCAGCATCCCTTCCCGGTCTGTGGACCAGTGGTTGTATGAACAGCTGAAAGTTCCCCGTTTACAGTGGCGGGACCGTGCCGGATTTGCACCGGCTTCCCTTTTAAGCCTGATCTGAATAGAACAGACACCTATCTCCAAGCTATGCGGTTAAGGTATGACGAATAATTATGCACTCGTATACTTGTTCACCATCATAAGTGAAACTTGCAGGATGCGCAATAGAAACTGCAATGGAATCTGTTAGGGATATGCAAAAAAAGACAAGCCTCATCCATGATGGAGACTTGTCCTAGATTAGATATAGCATTTGCCGAGTAACCTTCGCCTTAAGTCAATGAAACGGTGTAACCTGCCTGAATGCTGGCTTTTACATCTACCAGACGCTGGTTGCGACTGCCCCGGAAGGGAAGGGTCAGGTCCTTTTGCTGTTCTACAAAGCGACCATCCACAATCACATCGCACAAAAGTGCTAGCTTTTGTCGCTCCTGATCTGTGAGTAGATCTTCATAGACAAAGCCAGTGTAAGCCCACACAGTTCGGTCGGGACAGGCCGCACGGAAGTCACGCACAAATTGCGAGCATTCTGCTGCTGAGAAAAACGGGTCTCCCCCGCAGAGAGTCAGTCCGTCCAACAACGGATTTTCCATGATGTCACGAATGACCTCCTGTTGTCGTTGGGGGGTGAATGGCTCACCTGCACGGAAGCTCCACGACGCTGGATTAAAGCATCCGGGACAGGCATGACGGCAACCGCTAATGAACACGACGGTACGCAGGCCGTATCCTTCATTCAGAGATTCCGGAATGTAGCCACATAAATTCACTTATGTTTCACCCGGTCTCGAACTTCTGCCTGTTTTGCAGCATTAAATCGAACGGTATAATCTCCTGTCAGATATCCGGTTACCCGACGTAAGCGCTGAAAGTGTGTGTGCTCCTCATCTGTGCCACATTGGGGGCAGCTTGTCCCGATAATCCCTTCATAACCGCATTCCGTACAACGATCCACCGGATGGTTGATGGAAAAGTAGCCGATATTCTGATGCAGCGCGTATTGAACAATTTTAAGAAACGCATCCGGGTTATTCCGCGCATTACCGTCCAGCTCAATGTATGATATCGCACCAGCGTTGCATAGGTTATGGAACGGAGCTTCCAAGCTGATTTTACGAGCAGCCGGGAGCGTGTAATACACGGGAATATGAAAAGAATTCGTGTAATATTCTCGATCATTTACCTCAGGAATAATCCCGAAATCACGTTGATCCAGCAAGGTGAACTTGCCCGACAGACCTTCGGCAGGCGTAGCGAACAATGTAATATTCAAATTGTGATATTCACTCATTCGATCGCAATACACGCGCATAGAAGTAATGATTCGCTGTGCCTCTCGGTATACGAAATCATCCTCCCCGTGGTGTTTCCCGTATAGTGCCTTCATGCACTCAGCCAGTCCGATGAATCCGATCGAAAGCGTACCGTGTTTTAGTATGCTTCCCACCTTATCATCTGGCTCTAGTTGTTCTCCACCTTCCCATACCCCTTCGCGCATCATAAAGTCCGAGGCTTTGGCCGGCTGGCTGGTCTGGATTTGATAGCGATGGATTAAGCCATCCACCGCAATGCGCATAACTTCTTCTAGTCTCGCATCAAAGCGATCACGGTCAGGTGTCAGGCGTTTGCCTGTGCAAATACCATACTCAATGCCAAGCCGCACCAGATTAATGGTATTGAAAGAGAGATTTCCCTTGCCACTCTGCCGATTTCTACCGAAACGGTCAGAAATGGTGCGGGTACGGCAACCCATTGTCGCTATAATGGTATCCGGGTCATCAGCACGGTAAAAAGGCAGGTTGAAGGTGGCATCCACATTCACAAAATTGGGATACATCCGTCTGCTAGAGCATTCTACCGCCCGTAAGAACAAATCATAATTGACGTCGCCTTCTGCCTGATTGATTCCCTCTTTGCATTGGAAAATATGCTGTGGAAAAATAGGAGTTTCCCCGCTACCCAAGCCGCGAATCGTGGCCTCCAGCAGCGATTGAGTAACAAGCCGTCCCTCAGCAGACGTGCACATTCCGTAATTCAGTGAAGTGAATGGAATCTGTCCACCCGCGCGACTGCTCATGGTGTTCAGGTTATGAATGAGCGATTCAGCAGCCTGTCGGGTTTCCGTCTCCGTCTCTTCGCGAGCGAATGCGTATGAACGAGGGCAGGCTTCTTGCAAATGGGGATTGGCCATATGTAGTTCATCGTCAGTCAGACTAGATTCTATCTCTTCCTCGAACAGCCGAAGTCCCTTGCGCAGATGCTTGCGGAAGGACCGGGCAACGTATGGGGCAAGGTCCCAATCTATTTTATTGGCGGAGACACCTCCGAATTGGCTATTTTGCTGAGACTGGAATATGATGGCAACTAGTGCCATGGCGGACATAATCGTTTGCGGTGTGCGTACAGAGCCATTGCCTGTATTGAATCCGTCTTGTAGTAACCGGCCAAAAGGGATAAAGATACAATTCGTAGTTCCGAGTGCGTATTGGTCCAAATCGTGAACATATACATATCCGTGATCAATCGCGTTCGTCAGTTCAGGCGGAAGTACCCGCAGGCGCGCATACCATTTGGCATACTCGGACCCAAGCTTGCTCATTTTGCCGCTGAACGATTCTCCATTCAAATTTGCATTCTCCCGCAGCATGTCCAGATCTTGTGCCCCAATGACCCGCTCGCCGATGTCGTATAATTGATGTTCCTCCAGCACCTTCATCGTAAAACCCTCCATATAGTAAAATATATATATTTTTCACAAAAACAACATATTGATGATATCTAGTGATAACCAATTGTTTCGATCTATATATTGTATATACGTATACATCGGGAGTATGTGACTATTGTCACATTAGCAAGAGCGGCCGACACGAAAAAGCCAGGTATAGAGTAAGGGGCACATCCGTAGATATGCGCCTTACTCTATACCTGGCAATCGAAGTTGTGACAAAAAAATGAATAGGGTCGTCGGTACATTGTGTATGATTTTGGGATATAGATTTAGAAGGTTTAGAGTAGCTTTTTCAACTGGGACACCCGGCCTTGGGAGATATCGAGCATTTCTGCATACACTTTTTGTGGCAGGTTCGGGTGATCCTGAATTAGCTTGCGAAGCTTTTTTACCATTTCACCTTGCTGCACTCTGGATTGCTTGGGCTGCCACGTTGTGTTGTTTCGGATCGGCTGGGTATGTTCTTGAGCCTGGATAGCATCATTGCTTGTGGCATGCACATTTTCATCGGTCTTTAATAATTGAATGCAATCAGCGCAGATAAAGCTGTCCCGAAAATAAGTTAAGTGATCCACCGCGCCGCAAAATTTGCAGGAGACACCCGTGTATTTTCTTAATACAAATCCTTCTTCATCTACGAAGAATTCAAGCGAATCACCGATATTGATATCCATTGTGGTGCGCATTTCCTTAGGGAGTACAATTCGCCCCAATTGATCCAGGGGCCTTGTCATTCCGGTATTTTTCATCAGCGCTTCCTCCTTCAATGATATATCCTGATTATACCAAAAAATATTATTTTTAGCTTTGTATATTGAAGGTAAAATGCAACTTTTTTTGTCTTTATGCTGCGACTCTCTTTCATCCAGTATAGGATGTTTTCGGTATTGTTGCCGGGATACTCCTTTTTAGCTATGATATATTAAAACGCTTTCATGTATGCCTTTTCATTATATTCTTAAAATGGGATAAGGAGATGACGGATATGAGTCATGAAACAACAGATATCGAATATTTATATCAAGATCCGAAGATTCATCTGGATGAGCGTGTACGGGATCTCGTGTCGCGACTAACCTTGGAGGAAAAGATCGAATCCATGTTGCAATACCAGCCGGCCATTGACCGATTGGGAGTCGCAGCTTACAAGCACGGTACGGAAGCGGCACACGGGATAGCATGGTTGGGTGAGGCGACTTCATTTCCTCAGCCAGTAGGATTGGCATGTACTTGGGATACGGAGTTAATGCGTCAAATCGGCTCTGTTATCGCAGATGAGGCGCGTGTCTACTATCATCGTGATCCTAAATTAAACGGTCTGACCCTGTGGGCACCTACGGTGGATATGGAGCGTGACCCAAGATGGGGACGCAATGAGGAAGCTTACGGCGAAGATCCGTATTTGACGGGAGAGCTGTCGAAGGAGTTAGTCAAGGGGATACAGGGCGATCATCCGGTATATTTGAAAGCGGTTGCCACTTTAAAACATTTTCTGGGTAACAATAATGAAGTGGATCGGGGAAGTGGCTCCTCCAGTATAGATCCACGAAACCTGCGAGAATATTACCTAAGAGCCTTTGAGAAGCCTTTTATGGAAGGCCGCGCCCAGTCGATGATGACTTCCTACAACCTGATTAATGGAACGCCTGCTACGTTATATCATGGGGTTAACGATATTGTCAGGGACGAATGGGGGATGGACGGCTTTGTCGTAAGTGATGCGGGTGATGTCATGGGGATTGTCAACGATCATCAGTATTACGATTCCCACACGCCAGGTGTGGCCGAATCTATTCGGGCGGGAATTGACAGCATTACAGATGATGCGGAGCTCTCCAAGCGGGCGATTCGAGAAGCTTTGGCACAAGGATCGCTGCAAGAAGAAGACTTGGATCGGGCATTGTTTCATACGTTCCGTGTCCGTTTTCGGTTGGGGGAATTTGATCCGGCTGCAGACAACCCCTATGCCTCGATCGGAGAGGAAGCTCTCGTGACAGAGCAAGCCCGTGAATTGTCGTTGCGTGCGGCGAGGGAGCAGATCGTATTGCTTAAAAATGAGCATGAACTCTTGCCATTGGACCCTGCCCGGTGTGGCAAAGTAGCGGTCATTGGTACGCATGGCAATGAGGTGTACCGCGACTGGTATTCCGGTACGCTGCCCTACCGGGTTACACCGCTGGAGGCGATTCGTACCAAGCTGGAAGGCGAGGACGAGAAGGAACGCGTCGTGTACCTTGATGCCAAGGATCGCGTGACCTTGACGGCGGCGAATGACGGATCGAAGCTCGCAGTTGATTCTTCTGGTGAGATGCGCCTATCCCAGGATGGAGACCCAACGGTATTGACCATGACGGATTGGGGCTATGGCAGTGTGACGTTACATGATGAGCATCTGGGTACTTACGTGACGAGTGATGAAATAACGCTTCGTGTGACAGCTGATGAAGCGTATGGCTGGTATGTCAAAGAGGTCTTTGGGCTGACTCCTGTTGGACAAGGAGAGCATCTGTGGACGACATGGAATGGAAAACCAGTCATTGCCGGAACAGAGGGCTCATTAAAGGTAGGGGAGGCTGAAAAATCCGCACTTAACGCTGTAGAGTGTAACGCCTCAACAGCCTCGACAGTTTCAGGACAGAGCCATACAACATTCCAGGTAGAGACGGTGTCAGATGGTTTAGCGGAAGCGATAGCCGCTGCGCAAGCGGCAGATACAGCAATTGTATTTGTTGGAAATCACCCGCTCATCAATGGAAAGGAAGAGAATGATCGCCCAGGCTTGGAACTGGCAGCTTCCCAGCAACGGCTTATCGAGGAAGTGTATCGCGTCAATCCGAATACGATTGTGGTTCTGACGGGTAGCTATCCATTTGCCATCCCTTGGGTTCAGGAGCATATTCCAGCGATCGTATACACGTCTCATGCGGGACAAGAGCATGGTACGGCAATAGCGGATGTGTTATTTGGAGATTACGCGCCAGCGGGGCGTTTGAACATGACCTGGGTTCAGAGCGAGGATCAATTGGGCGACATCAAAGATTACGATATTATTCGCGGTGGTCGTACCTATCAATATTTTGAAGGTGTATCCTTGTATCCATTTGGCCATGGATTGACGTATTCGCCTTTTGAATATAGTGACCTGCGTACAGATGCCCTGAAGGATAGCGTAACATCTATTGCTGCACTGGATGCCATGGATACGCTCCAGGTGTGGGTAGAGGTGACGAATCGGGGCGTAGCTGCTGGTGAAGAGGTTGTGCAACTCTATGTACGGCCTGGTGCCTCACGAGTAAAGCGACCATTGAAGACATTGTGCGGTTTTCAACGTATTCGCTTAGAGGCAGGTGAGACGCGAACGGTTTCCTTTACGATTCGGATGAAGGATTGGGCGATCTGGGATGTTACGCGGGATTGCTATTGCGTTGAATCGGGTGAATATACACTGCTGGCTGGTGCTTCCTCAGCGGATATCCGATTGGAGCACCCTGTGTACGTTCGAGGCGAAGTCATTCCACCACGCCAAGCCGGACGAAGTATCCGCGCTGAAAACTTCGATGATTGCTCCGACATCGTACTAGATGAAAGCAAGGAGCAAAAGGAGGCCTGTGTACGTCCGCGCACACCTCAACGTTCTGGTTGGATTGCCTTTCATGGCGTAGACATGGATACGGTGAGTATGACCGAGCTTCAGTGCCGCGTGTCGGGCAACAGCAGTGATGCCACAATTGAGCTGTGTTTGGATGCACCCGATAGTGAAGCCGTGGCACGTGTGAACGTGGGCAATACAGGAGGGGCGCAAGCATGGGTTACACTCTCCGAAGCGGTACATTCAGTCTCTGGCATACGTGATGTATATCTGTTGTTGAGCGGGGAAGTGCGGTTAGCTCATTTTATTTTGGGCGATCATGCTACAGAGGATTCCGGCTTTCAGGCTTGAACTTACTTCTGACATCACGTACAATGCATTCAACGAAGTTTCTACAGCTTAGGGGTGTCATCTCATTTGAATAGTGAAAAAAGACTACGCACCGCAACGCCCAGATGGCTTGGGGTGGCGGTAAAGGCGCTTGTCTATTTGGAAAAGCACGGAGAACTCTGTGCCAGCGGTTCTATTGCCCGTTCCATTGACTGCGAAGTCACTTTGGTGCGCAGGGTGCTGACGCGACTTGTACAGGCAGATTTGATTGCAGCACGCGAAGGTCGTGAGGGAGGCTATGTGCTTACCCGTTCGGCCGACCATATTACACTTGCCGATATATACCACGCCATTGAAATATGTGATCCAATTTTCCCGGGTATGATGCATGAACCGGAAACCAATCCTTTTTGTGAGGAGTTGGCGATAGCCGTATCCGAAATTTTAGCCGAGAGCGAACGACGTATGCTGGAAGTATGGGGGGCCCATACGCTGGCTTCGCTTGCCAAGCGTACATCACTCGTGGTGGGGAAATGCAATCATAATGAAGATTCAAAATGATAATAGCCGATACGACTCTCAAGAGAGGGTTGTATCGGCTATTTCTATGAAATGGTCATGCCTCAAATTATATTTCATATGAGCAAACCCGGTTACGTCCTGCATTTTTAGCTTCGTATAGAGCTTTATCTGCCTGCTCCAATAGGGCTGCCCCGGACATATCTTCCCCGGTACCTGGAAAGGTTGTCACGCCGATGGACACCGTGACTTTAAGAATAAGCCCGTCCGCTAAAACAAACTCATACTGATTTACTCCGCTAAGAATTTGATTAGCTATGCGAAGTGCTTGCCGAAAAGCGCAATTCGGCAAGAGTACGGTGAATTCTTCTCCCCCGCTGCGGGTGACTACATCATTAGGACGACATTTTTCCATTAAAATCTGTCCAAGCTGGCGCAGCACTGCATCTCCTGCGGCATGTCCGTAGGTATCGTTGACTTCCTTGAAGTGATCAATATCTAACACCAGTACGGATAAATGCTCATGACGTTGGCGAGCTTGAGGGAGCTTCTCTTCCAATGAGAACTCAAGCTGCCTTCTGTTGCTTAAATTAGTGAGATGGTCTGTGTAGGAGGTATGCTCCAGACGAAGTAACAGCTCATTGGATGTGTTGATAGATTCAGCAATGAGGTACAGAAGACATCCACCGACCATGGAAATGAAGAATTGGAGCGGATACACGTGCAGAACATCATCAAGATTTTTCAAATTAATCATAAGGGGACAGAATATAATGCCCAAAGCAAAAACGTTCATAATCATCAGCTTGGGTAAACGTGACCAGGACAGATGTGACAATAAAGCGCACCCCAGGCCAACGAGTATCATAAAAATAGCGCCTACGATGGCTTGATCGTTAATACCAAACAGCAATAATCTACCTATACATATAAACAGAGTAGCCGTGAGCGCTGCTGGGCCGCCGATGTAAGTGGCGGTAGCTACGATGGCCAGATGACGAAGATCGGCAATCGTATTAAATCCTACTGGAATTGAATAGTACATCATGACAATGCCGTAGCACCCAAAAAGGGCGCCTCCAATCCAATGCATCTTACGCTTCAAGGTGTGCAGACGGATTTTATATCTTTGTGATATGAGGCCGGTTATGTACAAAAAGGTGACAAGGATACAGGTATTTACAAAAAACGTACTGAACAAGATGTTAACCCTCCCGAGAGGCATATTTCTTCATTTTATCAAAAAAACTGACATTAAGCTTGCAAATGAAGAATTTATTGAAATTTATTACGCGGGTACGCTTATAACGTTTCGTTCACGTATTTGGTGCATAACTGGGAATAGATTGAGCATACTCCAAAGATACAAGAATAAGGAAAAATGGGCGGTATCTATTGCTGCCTTACTGGAGATGAGGTTTGCTCATGATTCGCTATCCCTATCGCAAACATAATAAAAAGTCGGGTGCGGGTAAGAACAATGGAAATTCTCCGCGCTATCTAAAAATCGATACTTGTTTGGAAACCAACTTGCAGCAAATTAAGAAATTGACGTCAGATAGCCCAGACTTTCTGATGCGTCGCTTTAAATTGGGGCTGAGGGCGGAGGTTCCCGCCGCTATTGTGTTTCTAGATAGTATGGCTAAAACGGATACGGTGAATGAACTCATCATGAGATCCATGCTTAGCCGCCCATCTGCTGAAGTGGCTGCTGAGGCGGAGAATGCAGAAGCGCTGTACGTAAGAATACAGAGTCATGCGCTTGCACTGGGAGAAGTGAAGGACTGCGATGATTGGAGTTCCATGATGGAACAACTGTTAATGGGGGACACGATCATCTTATTGGAAGGCTGCGAAAAAGCGATTGCGTGCGGCACGCGTGGGGGAGAGACACGCGCAGTCAGCGAGCCAACAACACAGACAGTCGTCAGAGGACCGAAAGAGGGATTTGTAGAATCCCTATTCACGAATATTTCTCTGGTCCGGCGACGGATTAAAAGCTCCGATCTTACACTGGAGATGTTCCAAGTGGGAAGCACGTCTCTCACGAATGTGGCCATGCTGTACATGAAGAACATTGCAAATCCAGGCGTCGTAGATGAGGTTCGTAAACGGATAGAAAACATCAATATTGACGCTATATTTGAGTCCGGCATGGTTGAGGAGATGATACAAGAAAATCATTTCACACCATTCCCAACGATTTTTAACACGGAAAGACCCGACACCATCAGCAGCAATATTATGGAGGGCCGAGTGGCGCTCATCGTAGACGGGACTCCGTTTGTACTGGTGATGCCTACAGTATTTGCCCAATTTTTTCAGAGTTCTTCGGATTATGAAGAGCGTTACGATATGGCGACTGTTGTTCGGCTCATTAGATATATCAGCTTCATTATTCTTATTCTAGGGCCTTCTCTCTACATTGCCTTAACAACATACCATTATGAAATGATACCGACTCCACTACTGATCAGCATATTGGCTCAGCGGGAATCCGTTCCTTTTCCGGCATTTCTAGAGGCGTTTATTTTGGAGATTACCTTTGAGATTTTGCGTGAGGCGGGTATTCGAATGCCGCGTGCGGGTGGTCAAACGGTTTCCGTTATAGGAGCGCTTGTGTTGGGTCAAGCGGCCGTGGAAGCCGGAGTCGTCACCCCGCTGCTCACAATTGTAGTAGCCCTGACGGGAATAGCCAGTTTCGCAATCCCAGCCTATAACATGGCAGTGGCCGGGAGATTGTGCCGGTTTATTTTCATGATACTGTCAGCGTTTATGGGGCTATACGGCATTACATTGGGGTTGATTGCGCTGATTGCTCATATGAACAGTCTGAGTTCTTTCGGGGTGCCCTACATGGCGCCTTTCAGCCCTTTTGTGCTGGAGAGTCAAAAGGATGCCGTATTGCGACTCCCGTTCTGGATGATGAGGAAGCGTCCTAAAAGCATTACATCTAAGAACCAGAAAAGAATGAAGGATGGAAGCGGGATTTCCTCTTCTGATAAAACCACACCGATGCAGGAGGGGGGCAATCAGGGTGTATCAGCGGAAGAGGAATGAACAAAGTGCAGTAACTTTTAAGAGGAGAATAGGGGGGCTGTGTTTGGTTTTACTACTGTTCGCTCCCTTGTTATCCGGTTGCTGGGATTCTGTGGAGTTAAACCAGAGAGCAGTAGTAGCTGGGATAGGAATTGATTTGGTTGGGGAGTCGGATTATGAGGTTTCCCTACAGGTGATCGTAGCAGATGAAATCGCCGGAGCCAAAGCGAGAGGAGATACTCCAGTCGTTTTGTATCGGGAAAAGGGAAAAAATCTGTTTCAAGCGCTCCGCAGAGCCTCACAAAGGGTTCCGCGGATCATTTCTTTGGCGCATACCAAACTGATCGTTATTGGTGAAAAGCTGGCACGGGCTGGAATCGGCGATATGATGGATTCTCTGGAAAGGTCTACAGAAATCCGGCTGCCGGTGAAAATGCTGGTGGCACGCGGTAATACTGGGAAGGATGTACTGGCAATCATGACCGCAATCGGTCGTATTCCCGCCAATGATATTTCAGGAAAGCTGGAAACATCGGAGCGTTTGTATGCCGGGGATTACGCGGTGACTATCGACGATGTGATTCGCAGCATGTCTCATAAGGGTGGCGGTCCTGTGCTGACGGGCATAGGGGTCAATGGGAATTTAGAGCAGGCCTCAAGCAAGAACAATGTGGACAATATTTTACCGAAAGCTATTGTTCATATTAAGGGAATGGGGGTGTTCAAAAAGGATCGGCTTGTCCGCTGGTTGGATGATGATCAGGCCATTGGACTGTCTATGATCAACAACAAGGTGAAAGGTGCCCAAACAACACTGAGCTGCGGTAAGGATAGGGAAACCATTGGCATCGAAACCTTGTTCTCTTCAACCAAGATACACACACGGATGGAGCAAGGGGAGCCTGTTTTTGTGATTAACCTAAAACAGACCGGGGCGGTACAGGAAGCCGAGTGCTCGATTAACTTACAAAGTCCGGAGGCGATGAAAAGACTGCAGGAGAAATGGACAGAGGAGACGAAAAAAGTGATCACTTCAACAGTCAGAGAGGTTCAGCGTACCCGTAGCGATGTAATAGGCTTTGGCCTTGCGCTGGAGAGGAGCTATCCCAAACAATGGAAAAGAATCTCTTCCGAATGGAGCCGTAATTTTGCGGAAAGCACCGTCCGTATTCAAGTGACTTCTGTACTGAAACACACTCAGTCGCGGACTAACCCATACTCCAAGGGGGAATCAGACTAGTGAAAATAGAGCAAGGAGGGAAGGCCATGAAAAAAAAGACACGGATAGGTGCAAAAGAGATGATCTCTCTTATGGTGTTGTTTGAGATGGGCACATCCATGATGTCTATTCCCGGAAGGAATGCGGGCAAGGATGCGTGGATCGCCATCCTCATTTCCACGGTTTTGGGGGCAATGCTTTTTGTATGCTATGGCAGCCTTCACCGACGTTTTCCCGACTTGCTAATGACACAGTACTGCAGAACCCTTTTGGGCAAGAAAGCAGGGAGTGCGCTTGCTTTTTTATATATCGTGTTTTTTCTTTACGGCGGAGCACGGGATCTTCGGGACACGGGGATCCTGATTGCCGACCGGACGCTTCAGCATACGCCGTTGACAGTCATTTGTGCCTTAATGATTGGACTTGTCATGTATGTGGTGTATTTGGGAATCGAGGTTGCAGGCCGGACGGCCATTATCATGTTAATTTTGCTGCTACTGCTGGGCCTGGCTACGAATATATTAATTTTGTTGGCAGGCATTGTAGATGTCGGCAATATATTGCCCATAGCCGAGCATGGCTGGCAGCCGATATGGCAAGTTGTTTATTCGCAAGCCGTGATGCTACCGTACGGCGAGATGGTTACGTTTGCGATGATTCTCCCCACATTAAAAAAAGGCTATCGTGCCAATGGGGTAGGGGTCTCTGCTATATTGCTGGGAGGGCTGCTCCTGTCTATTGTTACACTGTCCAATGTGCTTGCACTGGGGGAAGATGTGTTCAAACGGGCGACTTACCCGCTGCTCTCGATGATCAGCAAGGTCGAAATATCTGATTTTATCGACAGAGTCGATGTCATCGGCGTTATGAGCGTTATTATCTTTGATTTTTTTAAAATTTTCATCTTCTATTATGCCGCGGTTAAAGCCGCAGAGGATGTATTGAGAGTGTCTTACCATAAACTGATCCTGCCATTTGGGATTATCATGTTAGTCTCTTGTGTATTGATGGCACTGAGCTATCAAGATCACCTTCAAACAGGCGAGTTAGTGCTGAAATGGCTGTTTCCGATATTTGCCGTGTTTTTTCCTATCTTGCTGCTAATCGTGTCGTGGCTGAGAAAGACCCGGAATAAAAAAGGAGAGGAAAATGTCTCATGAGTCATCGTCTTGCCGACAAAAAATACATCGGTACCGGTCAAATGCTCATTTTGATGTTCCATTTTATTCTGGGAGATGTGGTCATTATTAATATGGATAGTGAATATGAACGGAATACATGGATTGCCACTTTGAATTTGGACGACTGTCCCTCATCTATATTCATCCATTATTTGTTTGCGTTTTCCCTTGTTTATTCTTTCTGATGGCTCTGTTGCGGAGAATCAGAGGAAGAAGTAGGAACTTTGAGGAAACGTGACCATTGTGAGAACAGGAAGCGAAATGCGTTTCCTCTTGGCTTTTTGCCCACATTTATAAAGAACACGATAAGCATTCCTGCCAGGACGACATATTCTGATGGTCGCATAGTGAAAAAAGCCAATGAAATAGGCTCCCAAGGATGATGAACACCAGAAAGCCATTTTATCGATATACTTGTTCCGAGCATTAGCAGCATAAAGAGCGTGAATATCCACACTATCTTCATAAAATATCCCTCCGATTATAAATAAGCTAAGCATGTACTCCTGTATACATTGTGTTGCAAAGCCGTTCAATTTATCCGATACCATTGACTTGAAATAAATTAAGATTTATACTTATTCTAAATTGATCTTTAATATGATTGTAAGTTTGTAATTAATATAATCTGCGTTGGTTAAGGGAGATGCGGTATGAGAACTTTAAATTTAACTTCGCAGCGCCAAGCGGTATATGATGTGGTTCGTGAAGCTCACGATCATCCTACTGCGGCCGATGTTATGAATCGGTTGATGGAGCGCGGATATAATCTGGCCTATGGAACGGTATATAATTCACTGCGTTATTTGACGGATAAGGAATTAATCCGTGAATTGAAGCTGGGGGAAGCTGCGAGTCGCTATGACGGGCGGATGGACGATCATCAGCATATTATTTGTCAGGTATGCGGCCGAGTAGATGAAGTGATGAGTGAAGTCCCACATGATTGGATTGACACGGTTGCGCATGAAACGGGGTATAATATTGCCCATGCCCATGTCGTATTCGGAGGAGTGTGTAAGGAATGTCAAAGCAAGCGAATCAGATAACAAATCGTTTCAAAGTGGCTGACATGCCTAGACGGGTGAAGGGCAGTTGGACATCGATGTTAGCTGCTCCCTCTACACCTACGGTGCAGACCGTTCCTTCCAATGAGCCCTTGTATTGTCCAACTACACGTCGTATCATTCTGATCAGTTCGGTACCGGGTGTAGTTCACGGGTTGGTGCGTACGCTGTCAGATGCGTGTTTTGATGTGATGGTTTTCCATCGCTGGGAACCTGAAGTGCAGCGTCATCTGGGAAGCGATCTCTTGATTTACGATTTGACCGCTACCGAACCACAGAGTGAATTACTGGATATTCGCAATCGTCTTGAGGTAGAACACATGAAAGACACACCAGTTATGTACGTGGTTCAGGATCGGGTGTCTGTACATGCTCATGAGCTGCTTCCTTCAGAAGAGGTGCTGGTGTGGCCGCTGGCTTCCAATCATATGGTGCATGACATTGAACGGATGATTGTACGCCATCCTGCAACTTCCCGTCAGGCAGCGCAAGCCAGCCGTCGTACGGTGTTCAAGGACATCTGGATTGACCGAGATAAAATGCTGGTATATAAAGAAGAGAGTCAATTGAATCTGACTAAAACAGAATACGATTTGCTGCTGAAGCTGATTGATGCTCAAGGCAAAGTGATCTCCCGCGAGCAAATGATGCACGATATCTGGGAGACGGATTTTGTAGGCGGCAGCAACGTTGTAGATGTGCATGTCAAAAGTTTGCGCAAGAAGCTGGATGATCGGCCTGCAGAACCTGAATATATTGCAACCGTAAGAGGTGTAGGATACAGATTGGCAGATTGAACTGAAAGTTATGAATACCGATGAATTTCCGCCGGATGGAGACATTCGGCGGTTTGTATATGATTCCATGAAGAAACTGACATTAGGTGTGACGGTTGACTTTGTCAGGAGATATACACTACAATCGGTAGTGTGAGGTGCTTCTTATGAAACGACTGAATTTTAAAGCTGGCGAAACCGGGCTTAACCGATTTTTCGGACCTCTGGAAGCCAAAATTATGGATATTTTATGGTCCACTTCGGATCGGAGTATCAAAGAAGTGCAGACCGCGTTGGAGGGGGATCGGGACTTTAACTTCAATACGGTAATGACCGTGATGAACCGTTTAGTGGAAAAGGGAATACTGAGTAAGAGTATACGTGGGAGAACGTCTTTATATCGTCCAGTTTTAAGCAGGGAAGAATTCATGGATGAGCAATCCAAGGGACTGAGTCACGAATTGGTGGACGAATTTGGTCCGCTTGCTGTCAATCATATGATTGATGCTCTGGAGGTGGCCGATCCGAAGTTGATCGAACGTCTGGAACAAAAAATTAAACAATGGAAAAAGGATATGTAGCGATGTGGAAAACACGTTCTAAATTACTGTTTACAGCAGGCGCCTTGATTTCGGGTTTCGCCCTTATACAGATGGGTATGTACGCCGGGCAGCATGTTTTCGGCTGGAAATTGAATTATAACGTGTTTCAAATTTGCAGAAGTTTGTTACAGCATTACGGAATCGGCTACATGGTGGATGCGCTCAGCGGGCTGGTTTTCGTTACCTTCGCTATCGCCGGAGGAGAAGCAGTCAGACAGTGTATGGCTACCAGGGCAGCTTTTCGCAGATTGCACCGAATGCGTGACCTGCCGCTGACCGAAGCACTGGGTGAGCGATATGGTGAACTCGGGACCGATCGGATATGGGTCATTGATTATGCCAAGCCAGCCGCCTTCACCATGGGATTATGGAAGCCACGTATTGTATTGTCCTCTGCACTATTGTCTGTACTGGACAAACACGAAGAAGAAGCTGTCATATACCATGAAGCCTATCATATGAAACATTATGATCCGTTGAAGACCTGGTTGCTGCAAGTATGTGCTAAACAGCTGTTTTACTTGCCGGTGCTACGTCACATTACCCATCATTATAAGACGGCCCGTGAAATTTTGGCTGATAACGAAGCGATTCATCGAGCGGGTTCACCAGTTGGGATTGGGAGCGCATTGCTCAAGCTTCTGAGTATGACGCCTGCCAATACTCGCCTGGTAAACTCCGCCGCTTGTTCCTCGTTTGCAGAAACGTCCATTAACTATCGTATCTCACGTATTTTAGACCCTCAGCAAGAACCTGTCATTCAAATGCCTTGGCGTTCGATTATGTTTTCCAGCTATGTGCTAGTGATGCTGACACTTATGTTTGCACTGGCGCTAATCTAAGTTTGGCAAGATGTTTCCTACAGGTGGCGCTTTTTGCGCTACCGATTCTCAATGTGTAATACACTACATTGTGTAGTTTATTGCGGGGTTTTTATACAATTTAAAAGGAGATGAGCAAATGAATCAAACGCTTATGAATATTGGATTATTGTTGGTACGGATTTTTACAGGGGTTATTTTTATCGTTCACGGTGCACAAAAGTTTCAGGGACTAGACGGAACCTCCGGTTTCTTCCAAAGTATCGGACTCCCTGGTTGGATGGCTCCTGTGGTCGCCACGGTTGAGCTGGTTGGAGGAATTGCACTGGTTCTGGGTATCGGAACACGATTGGCTGGAGCGGCATTGACCATCGTTATGATCGGTGTATTGCTCACTGCTAAAAAAGGACAGCCTTTTGGCTCGATTGAATTTGATCTGCTGATTCTGTTCACCAGCCTTCAGCAAGCGCTTGTCGGTGGACGCTTTCTGGCAGTGGATCAGTTATTTGGCCGTAAAAAGGTTGAAAACAGTAACGTACAGGTCTAAATATTCATATAACCGCGCCCTTAGTCTTATAGGGCGCGTTTTTTGTTTTTCTCCTTTGTGAAATTTTATTGTAAATCATTTGCTACTTTCAACCGATATAACTAACACGGAATGTAATTCAAATATATCGTTTTATGAGCAAAGGGGAAAAAAACATGGGAACAACGCGAAAGAGAAAAACGATATGGACACTCAGGAACAAGCTAAGTTTGGGCTTTTTACTTGTTTTGCTGATTCCGAGCTTAAGTATTTCCATTGCGACCTATAAATCATCATATAATGCTATGGAAAAACAGCTCCACGGCAGTGCGAATCAGGGGGTAGCGACAGCTAACTCAATTATTGAATACGCAATCGCCAGTAAAATTAAAGATGCGAGTTATTTGGCGGAGCGTCTGGACGGCTCGATGATAGATGGTCGAAACAGCCCTTTGATTCAGCCGAAGCTGATCCAATACAAGGGTTTGCATGAAGATGCCACGGATATTTTTGTTGGAACACCGGAGGGGCTGATGATTCGGGGGGTGCCCAAGGAGGATGAAGGGACATTTGATCCTCGCACACGCCCATGGTACATCGAAGCGATGAAGCAGCCCGGTAAGGTTGCAATTACGCCTGTTATCATCAATTCATCGGGTATTCCTGTTGTCGTAGTATCTCAGACGCTTTCCGACAAGTCCGGGGTTATCGGGATTTCTCTAAATCTGGAAAGTGTACGTAAACTGGCCTCCATCAAAGTGGGCCAGGAGGGGTATATCATCATTTTGGATCATACGAAGAAGTTCGTAGTCCATCCTACGGCTAAAGCGGGCTCATCTCCTCAGGAGAATTCGCTTGATACGTTGTATACTACGCCGAGCGGGAACTTCAACTATATGCATGAAGGTCGCGAGAAATATTTGACCTATGTAACGAATACGGATACCGGCTGGAAAATTGCAGGCACCTTCTATCAATCCGAGATTAGCGATGCCACCGCTGCCATGCGTTATGTAACTATTTTCGTGCTGGCTGCCTCACTGGTGATTGCGCTTATCGCGATTTTCCTGATTACCCGCTCTGTTTTGGTACCGATTCGTAAGCTGCAAAAATCAGCAGAACGAATCAGTGAAGGAGATTTGACGGGCGATTTGGAAACTGGAAAAACGGATGAGGTAGGCGAATTGTCTGCTCACTTCCAAACCATGGTCGACAGTTTGCGCACGATGATTCGAAGCGTACACGAAACGACAGATCGGGTAAGTTCTTCAGCGGAGGAACTGGCTGCGGGTGCAGATCAGACAACTCAAGCGATTGAGCATGTCACCATTGCTATCCAGGAAGTGGCTGTGGGCAGCGAACGTCAGGTGCAGAGCGTTAAGCACGGCTCTGTAAATATGGAGGAGCTTGCTCAGCAAGCAGCGAACGTATCCGAGCGTATGGTGGGCGTATCTGAACATGTGAAGATGAACGCCGAGTCGGCTCAGGAGGGCAGCAAGGCTGCTACGCAGGCTGTACAGAAGATGCATGACATCGATGAGACCGTTAACGATCTCGGACAGGCTATGGACTCCCTGAATGAACGCTCCAGTGAAATCGTGAATATTATCAGCGTTATATCGGGTATCGCCAAACAGACCAATCTGTTGGCACTGAATGCGTCCATTGAGGCCGCACGTGCCGGAGATCATGGCAAAGGATTTGCCGTGGTTGCTACGGAGGTGCGTAAGCTGGCTGAGGAATCAGCGAAGTCGGCTACCTTGATCTCGGAGCGCATTGAAGCGATGCAAGTGGATATGAATCATGCCCTGAGCGCTATGCATCGAGCGCGGACACGGGTGACAGAAGGCATTGATTCGGTAACCACGTCTGAGCAATCCTTTGCGGAAATCAGCCAAGCCGTGGAACGAGCTATGGGGCATATCAATGACATTACCGGAGTGACTCAGGAAATGGCACGGGGGACTGTAGGTGTCGTAGATATTATGAGCGATATTGCCCACATTTCCGACGAGGCAGCGAGCAACACCGAGTCGATCTCAGCGGCAGCTGAGCAACAGCTCGCTTCTATCGAGGAAATTGCTTCATCTACAGCGGATCTGAGCCAAATGGCAGAGGAATTGCGCCAACTGGTTGGACGTTTCCAGGTTGAAGGAAAGTCATAAAAATAATAAAAAGCGCCGGGATACAGGAGATTGTACTCTGTATCCAGGCGCTTTTTTAATGTTTTTAGCATGATTTTTGGTTTGCAGAGTTAGAAGTTAACGTTGGAAGGACTTGCGGCGGTCCAGACGGAAACGGACATCCGGTGAGTCGGAAGGACGCAGCGAACTTCTCTGAAACATATTGTTCAGAATCAGTGCGAAAATGACTAACACTGTCCCATATAGTTCAAAACGGCTAATGGCATAACCTTGGAAGTACATGAGTCCCAGCGTGGTAATCGGTACAAAGTTAATAAATAGAATTCCGTTCAGTGGAGATAGCTTTCGGATTCCGGCATTCCAGCTAAGTAGGGCCGCTAACCCTGGAAGCAGGATCATAAAGCTCATTTCGTATTTAACTGACCACACAGCCTGCCAGTCCGGCACCACAATCCAGTTGAAAGCAGAGGCAAATGTGACGACTACGAAGGAGACGAGAGTTCCGAGCAGGCAGGTTAGGGTTGAATACCGAAGAGTAGACCATCCTGCAAAATGGCTGCCTCCCATGGAATATACGACCCATCCGACGACGCCTACGAAAATAAGCAGCAGCGGTAGCAAATGTTGTCCGGCAAGTGTGAAAAAGGTCCATTTTCCGTTCGTGATCACCAGTAAAGCCCCGGCCAGCGCAATCACCATGCTGATTAGTGTATATCTCGGAGGCATTTTACGGGTCATGACCCACACCATCGCAATAGAAATCATCGGCATTAGCACTTCCATTATAGAGGCAACCAGAGTGCCTGCTGCCCCCATCGCGTGCTGTCCCTGGAAAACGGCCATATTATAAATGGTGAATCCCATGGTCCCGAAGAATAACAACGTCTTGCCCTTGCCCTCAAAGCGAAATGCAGTCCTTCCCTCTTTGAGCCACAATAGTACGACTAAAATGAGTGTAACCGATAAATAGCGCAAAAATGAAAAGTACAGTGGATTGATGTGTTGTAATGCAATGTGCGAAACCGGAAACATCGCCCCCCAGGACATACTGGCGATTAGGCATAATAAAGATCCGGTCATGATTTGTCTGTTCATGGTGTGCAAAAGCTCCTCCTTGCCGGTCTCAGCGGACATATCTTATGGACAACATCATAAAGGATGGGAAGCTGTTGGTAAAATGATTGAAAATAAACATTATGATCATTTAAAATGATAATAAGTGACAAGGCGCGTCAATTTTGATGGCCCCTTACCCTTCACAATAAGGAGGAGCAGTAGTGGATCTGAACGATTTAAACATTTTCCAGACGGTGGCTGCGCATGGCAGTGTCAGCAAGGCCGCAGCCGAGCTTAGTTATGTCCAGTCCAATGTAACGGCCAGAATCAAGCTGCTCGAAAAGGAACTGCAAACACCTTTATTTAATAGACATAAGCGGGGAATGATCCTCAATGCCGAGGGCAAGCGTCTGCTGCAATATACGAAAAGCATTTTATCGCAATTTGAGGAAATGAAACATGCGTTTCAGAATACCTCTGCACCTTCGGGGGTACTGGAGATTGGCATTGTGGAGACTGTCATTGCCCTCCCGGCCATTTTACATGCTTACTATAGCAAGTACCCGGATGTCGAGTTGTCCCTCAAGGCTGGGGTTACAGAGTCTCTGGTGCAGGAGGTTGCAGAAATGCGGCTGGATGGAGCTTTTGTGACCGGGCCGGTCAAGCATCCGCTCATTGAACAGTTTGATGTATTTCAGGAAAAGTTGGTCCTTGTATCTCAAGGAGATGATTTTTCCGTTGAGGATCTCACGACTCGTCCGCTTCTCTTATATAAAAAAGGCTGCGGCTACCGGGGACGGCTGGAAACCTGGCTCAAAATGGAAGGAATTATTCCCAAACAGATTATGGAGTTTGGGACATTTGAGACGATTATCGGCAGTGTGGCGGCTGGTATTGGAATGACCGTATTTCCCGAATCTTCGATCAGCGGGCTGGTGTCTCAAGGCCTTGTGTGCGGTCATGCAATGCCTGAGCCGTACAATGAAGTAACAACGGTGTTTATCCGACGTAAGGAAGCCTTTGTTACCAGTACCTTGCAGTCTTTTATAGATGAGATTATCACTCAGACAGAGGCGTAGCTTTATCGCTTGGGCTCGGGTACAATGAGAGGGATTTGATCTCATTTTTCTTCCTGAAGGAGGGCTATTATGTTTACAATATATCCGGCGGCTTCCCGATTCAGCTTCGATAAGGGCTGGCTGCGGGGGAGTCACAGCTTTTCATTCGCGGAGTATCAGGATGAGAACAATACAGCGTTTGGTCCTATGCGTGTCTGTAATGACGATGTCATCACACCGGGACGGGGCTTTGGGGCGCATCCGCACAGTGATATGGAGATTGTTTCGATTGTGCTGTATGGGGAACTGCGTCATGAAGACAACCGTGGACATGTAGCAGTGACCCGTTTTGGAGGCATTCAGCGAATGTCAGCGGGCCACGGCATCATTCATACGGAGCACAACGCATCACAAACGGAGGATGTCAGTCTGCTGCAATTGTGGTTTAGCCCGCATACGAGAGGACTGAAACCGTCATATGAGGCCACAGCGTTCAATCCTGAGCGTCTGCACGGTCAGCTTCTGCCTGTCGTTGCCGGAAAACGTGTACCGGGCACAGAGGGTGAAATTGCTGCAATCAACCAGGATTTAACGATTTATTTAAGCAAGCTTCAGCCTGGAGAGCAAGTAGAATTCACACAGGCCGAGGGGCGACGCGTGTTCCTGTTCGTCATTGAAGGCTCACTGCGTGTGAACGGTGAACATATTCTGCAAGGGCGCGATTCAGCTCGTATTGAGCAGGAGCCAAAGCTAGCACTGGAAGCAGAGGAGTCTGCTTTTTATATGTTGATTGATTTGCCCTAAAAGGAGGTGCGCACATGGCGCAGCAGGAAACATGGCTGATCAAGCATGCCGTCACGGGACGTAGCTTTGCTGACAGCCGCAAGCAGGTTTTCGATTGCCGTTTGGAATCGGTGGACGGCGTGTTTCGCTTCACGCTTCAAGGGCTGCCGCGTGGGACGGCGGAGGCGATTGTGCGTTATAGCGGGGAGTTGAACGTATTTCGTTTTGTAACGCCGGTAGATGATGGACCCGTGGTGAAGCATTGGTATTACGTCACTCCGGAAAGCGTGGAATATCATGATCAGACAGATGAGCTTACGTTCAAAGCTGGTTCTGAGATTGAATACCATCCCGAGGAGTATTGGGGAGATTAATCATTCCTTTATCATAAATCTTCAGATATATAATGGATTTTTCGAAGGCCCTGCATCATTGCAGGGTCTTTTTGTTATCCGTTCAACATGTTGAGTTCATTGGATACATAATCCTTTGCAGGCTGGTACATCCTATAGGTCATATTATCTGTTCGGCTCATTCGTAAAGGGGGAATAACGATGAAGAAAGGGCGCTTTCCCAAGTTGCCGAAGCTACCGTGGAGCCGGAGAGCGATTCCAGCCGCAGACCGCAAGACACGAAATTCCAATGTGCCTAAAGGACTGCCTGAGTCTTCGTGGCTGGAACAGCCGCTGCGTAGCAATGTGGAAGACAATTTGATTGCTTTGCGTGACATTTTCAAGGATTGCTCTGATATCGTCTACCGAGAGCTCATGATTTCCCCTGAACGCAAAGGGTTGTTGGCTTATTTTGAAGGTACGGTAAAATCAGAGGATTTGCAGGATCATATCCTGCGGCCTGTCATTCTGGGCATGATGCTCAAGGACCCTGAAGTGAACGGCAAATTGGAGCCGCTGGATGAAACTCGTATCTCGATGTCCCAGACCAAAACGATGGACGAATGGAAGATGGTAGCGGCAGCGATACTGGACGGCAATGCCGCCTTGTTCGTAGATGGTACGCCTCGTGCTTATATTTTTAGCGCCAAGGGTGGTGTCCGCCGTGGCGTAGAGGAACCCCAGACGGAAGCGGTTATTCGTGGGCCGCGTGAGGGCTTCACTGAGACCCTTCGCGTCAATACGGCACTGTTGCGTTTCAAGTTGAAGACCTCCAAGCTCAAGATGTACAGCATGACCATCGGAACAGAAACTCAAACGAGCGTCGTCCTTACCTATATTGAAGGGATCATAGATCCCAAATTGGTGGAGGATGTAAAAAAAAGGCTCAGCGATATTAATATTGATGGTGTTCTGGAGACTGGATATATTGAGGAACTGATTGAGGACCATCCCTTTTCTCCGTTTCCGCAAATGGAATATACTGAACGCCCGGATACCGTCACTGCCCAATTACTGGAAGGACGTTTTGCCATTTTTGTGGACGGAACGCCTTTTGCCCTGATTGGGCCGGTCACGATGTGGCAGATGATGCAAGCAAGCGAGGACTATTACGAACGTTTTTTCATCAGTAATATGGTGCGCTGGATTCGTTTTCTTTTTCTCATCATGGCTCTCTTTCTGCCAGCAATATATGTAGCGGTTACGACCTATCACCATGATATGCTGCCGACGACACTCATATTAAGTATTGCAGCGGCTCGTGAATCTATCCCTTTTCCAGCACTGGTGGAAGCGTTAATGATGGAAATTTCTTTTGAGGCATTACGTGAAGCAGGGATTCGTCTCCCCAAAACGGTCGGTCAGGCCGTTAGTATTCTTGGTGCGCTCGTAATTGGGCAGGCCGCAGTACAGGCAGGGATTGTATCGGCACCCATAGTCATTGTTGTGTCGCTCACAGGTATTGCTTCGTTTACCATTCCACGCTTTAACTTTGCCATCACAGTTCGCCTGCTACGATTTCCAATCATGCTGATGGCGGGTTTATTCGGATTGTTTGGGATCATTATTGCGACAACGCTGATTGCTACGCATCTAACCAAGCTAACATCGTTTGGTGTCCCTTACATGAGCGGATATAGCCCGTACAACCATACGGATCAAAAGGATATCGTCGTCCGTGCACCTTGGTGGAAAATGACTAAACGTCCTTCCTGGATTGGTAAAGACAACAACAAACGAGCGAAGGAAAAGATGAATGGAACGCCTACCACCGAGGAGGGATGGTGATGAAGCCCAAATCGAATACACAAAAAATACGTAAAGCGGCTGTGCTCTGTTGTCTGCTGCTTTGTTCTGTTCTTTTGGGAGGATGCTGGGATCGCCGTGAAGTGAACGATGTGGCCTTTGTGATGGGTACCGGGCTAGACAAGGAAGGCGATCAATACCGGGTAACGATGCAAATTGCTTTGCCTGGACAACTAGGATCTTCGGGCAGCACAGGAGGAGGGGGAGGTACAAGCGGTACGAAGTCCTACTATCTGGAGTCCAAAACAGGTCCAAGCTTTCGAGGAGCAAGTACCGAGGAACAGCGCGGGGTTTCGCGAACACTTAATTACTCCCATCGGCGGGTACTGCTGTTCGGCGAGACGCTGGCACGGGAAGGGATTAGCAAAATGATGGATGTCATTGCACGTATTCCGCAGAACCGTCTGTCTTCCCTGGTTGTTATCACGAAGGGGTCAGCGATGGAAGTGCTTCAGGCAGATGCTCCGATTGAGCAATATCCAGCGGAAATGGTGCGTGAGCTTAACTTTTCCTATATGAAAAAACCTCGTTCCGTTAAACTGCTGATGAATTCCGTCCTGCTGGAAGGCATTGACCCGGTGGTGCCAGTAATGTCTCTGGTGAAGAATGGGCCCGCTAGTCTTAAAGACAAGAAGACGAATATTCAGATCGATGGATTGGCAGTCTTTCGACAAGACAGGTTAACAGGGATTATTGATAACCATCTCAGTCGGTTTCTGCTGTTGGGTATGGAGCAAGCCAAGGAGACAGAGATATTTATCCCCCCTCCCAAGGGTAAAGGTTACATATCTGTGCATCTCATCGAAAATAGAGTCCATATCAAGCCCTTTATTCAGGGGAATGAGATTCGAATGACCGTTCATATGAACTGCAATGGGAATGTGAAGGAAAATGAGACGAATTTCGATATTTCCAACGAGGAAAATTTGAAGTGGCTGGAGCAGCAGACAGCCGAGGAAATCAAGAGGGAGCTGGGAGAGGCTGTCCACGTGATTCAGCAAAAGTATCGTTCAGACGTACTTGGTTTGGGCCGGGCTATTATTACGAGTCACCCGGATGAATGGAAACGGATTAAACCTCAATGGGAGCAACTATATCCCAAGGTGGAGATCACCATAAATCCGGTCGTGCATATTGAGAATATTGGTGCGGTCACCAAACCATTCGGGGTCAAAAAGGAGCAAATCCAGAATGAATAAAGTATTTCTGTTACCTTTGGTGCTGGCTATGCTCTTCATGTATCTGATTGACCGTAAAAATATTAACAATGCACCAGCCATCAATCGTTGGGTCTCTCGAGTATTGTATGTTATTAGCATTGGTATCTGGATTTACGGAACATCAACGAAGAGCACCGTTTATGTGGCTACATGGCTGACCCGTTTTATTGACATGTGGCTCCCCCCTACGTTGTAAATCGTGTATTGGATGCCTGCGGATAAAAGGAGGATGACCTGTATGAAACAGTTCACAACCAGACAAATCGTACTGCTGGGTGTATTGATGGAGGTCGGTATTACCCTTATACATGCTCCGGCGCAGGCAGCGGATCACGCGAATCAGCATGCCTACTGGACCTGTATAATTGCGGCTATCGTGCTATGCTTGCCGATCTGGGCGATGTTGAAACTCAAGCGTCGTTTTCCTGACCAGGATCTAATGCAGGCGATGGTGAGCTCTCATCCTGTGCTGGGACGTATGCTGCTTGCAGTCTACCTTATTTTATTCCTGATCATTTTTGCACGGGATTTGAGAATTATCACAGATTTAGTGGAGGTTGTGCTTTTGCCGCTGACTCCGATTGTGGTCACTTCTCTTATTGTGCTGTTAACTCTGGTATTTATGGCCAAAGGCGGAATAAGCACCATCGTGAATATGGCCGAGATTTTTTTGCCGATGTTGATTTTGACGCTGTTGACCATGCCGCTTTTTTTTGGGCGTAATATGGATTTTTCGATGCTTAGACCCTACTTACATCCAGAGGTAGAGGGAGTGATCAAGGGCAGCTGGCGCATGCTGGGATATATGGCCGATATCCTGATGGTTCCCTTTGTTATTTCTGGAAAGAGTTATAATGGACGTAGTGCGTGGTATGGGCATTTGCTCGGAACCGCTTTTCTGATCATGCTGGTGTTGCAGTCGGAGTTGGTTATTGGTGTTCCTATCTTGTCACGGCTGTTCTATCCATCGTATGAACTGGTGCGTCAATTGCAGCTAACGGACTTTCTGGATCGGTTCGACTTGTTCGTGGCAGCACTGACCGTACCCACCTTTCTTACGAAGATCGGAATTGATCTGTACGTTACCAGTTTGGCGGTAAAGCGTATGTTCTCCCATGCCTGGGGGAGTCTGATGGTTTGGCCCGTAGGTTTGTTAGGTTATGTCTGTTCGTTTATGCTGTTCTCCAACATCGTGCAAGTTTTTGATTTCAGCCGGGAGTGGACCGCGGTGATGATCATTTTTTTTGTACTTATGCCCTTGGTACTATGGATGTTGCTCCGACCCAAATCTAAAGGGAAAGGCGGAGATGATAAGGCATCTAACGGAGAGCGGGATAGCAGTAGTCAGCTAGAAAGCCGGCAGGGAGATAGAACAGGACACACCCACTTATAAGATTCCTGTATTCATCGAAAAAGTAATTCTTATTTGTCTTTTACCCCTCTGATTGTATACTTGGTAGAAAGAAATACGACTTCTACTAGGGAGGAAACAGAATGGCACAACGCATGGCAGGTAAGAGAGTCGCTCTTGCTGGTCCCCGTAAAGCAGACGAAATGGCGCTGCTAGTTGTGAAGATGGGAGGGGAGCCAGTACATCGTCCGGCCCAGGGCACTGTTTTTCTAGATGATATCGAGCTGCGCAACGCTGTTGTATCGTGGGTAAAGAACCCTCCGGACTGGTACATCTTCACGACAGGCATGGGGCTGGATGCCCTGTTCGATATGGCAGAGGATATGGGTGTGGCTGAGCAGATTATAGAGTTGCTGCAATCTTCCAACATTGCAGCGCGGGGCTACAAGACGGTCAATGGACTCAAAAAGCGTGGCTTTACGCCAGCAGTACGAGACGAGGACGGAAGTTTGATCGGATTGACAGGAGCTTTCGCCCCATACGATCTGAAGGGGAAGGAAGTGCTGTTGCAGCTGCATGGCGATCCAGCCCCACGGTTGGTAAAATGGCTGGACGAGCAGGGGGCAGTGACCCGCCAGGTACTTCCTTATAAGCATATCCCACCCGAGGAAGCAAAATTGCAGGCGTTACTGGAGGATGTTATCCATCGTAATGTTGATGCCGTTACATTCACGAGTGGTCCGCAAATTCGATTTTTGGCCCAATATGCCAGAGAGCAAAATCGAATTGAGGATTTACTGGAAGCTTTTCGTGAGGATGTGATTGCTGTATCCGTAGGGAAGGTGACTGCACAGTCCATTGTGGAAGAAGGGATTGATCGAGTCGTGTTTCCAACCGAAGAGCGCATGGGCGCGATGATGGTGGAGCTGGGCAAATATTTTGAACATAACGATTCGGTGCATGGCTGTGGTCTGAAGATCGTGAATGGTCATTGAAATGAGATCAAAATTATAAATGCAGTATGCTAAAAAATGAACTTATATTTCGGGATACAGAGTAAAATAAAGATAAGGGCCTACGAGGTCTTTATCTTTTTTTGTTGGACATGCATCGACAAAGATTTTTGTTATAGCGAAAATGTTTATCTAATATAATGAATAAGTTTCGATGCTACTTAGGACAGGAGCTGAGACGTTAATGAATTCTATTTGCGTATTTGCCGGGTCCAGACCTGGACATTCATCGGTATATGTTGAGGCAGCAGGCAAACTGGGAGAAGCCATGGCTCGCCATCATATCCGTCTGATCTATGGCGGCTCTAGCAGGGGGCTAATGGGAGAGGTGGCAGATGGAATGCTGGCGGGTGACGGTCAGGTCACGGGCATTATGCCCACCCTGTTATTTGATGCAGAGATCATTCATCGGGGAGTTACCGAATTTATTGAGGTAGCAAGCATGCATGAGCGTAAAGCGGCAATGAGCGAGATGGCCGATGCTTTTATTGCCCTTCCGGGTGGTTTGGGAACCTTTGAAGAGCTGTTCGAGGTACTATGCTGGGCGCAAATCGGCATTCATCGCAAGCCCATTGGGCTGCTGAATGTGAATGGATATTTTGACCCGTTAGTAGAAATGGTGCGTCATAGTGTGCAAGAGGGGTTTACCGGGAGTGAGCATCCAGCGCTACTGAGCATCTCCGCAGACCCGGACGAATTGCTACGTATGTTAAAAAATAAAGCACAGAACTTGAAATAAAGCTTTTTTCGTGCTTGCACAACTGATTGAGGCAAGGTTATGATAAGACCCATAATCAAATAGCGGACAGACAAGGTGCCTTTGCGGTTGAGCAAAGGGTAACAGGGAATCGGGTGCAAATCCCGAGCGGTCCCGCCACTGTAAGGAAGAGGATTTTTTTAATTGGTCACTCGTGAAAAATGGGGAAGACGAAAGAATCCGTTGATGCCAAGCCAGGAGACCTACCTTGATCTGTATGCACCGTTAACCTTCGCGGAGAGGATGGGTGTACGAAATCAGGAAATCAGGCACACGTTGCTTTTTCCATGTTGGCTAGAGGTTTGCGTGGATATGAACGTGCAGCAGCGTTTGAAGCGTAAACAGACAGATGGAAAACAACGGCAGGCTGGAGGAAGACAAATCGTGTCTTCTTACGCTGTTTGTTCGTCTGATGAGAGATACGTACATAGAAGCCCCATCCGGGTAGGATGGGGCTTTTTTGAGTTACAGGATGTCCAAAAATCATTGGAATAGATAGCATAGCTGCCCTGAAAAGGATGAATAGGAGGAGCTCGATGAGCCCATTAGGAAAATTGTTGGTGATTGGATTTGGACCAGGAGATATGGAACATATCACAAAACGGGCGCTGGATGCGCTGGCCGAAAGTGAGGTCATTATCGGCTACAATACCTACGTTGATTTGATCCGTCCGCTGTTGAACGGACAGGAGATTGTACGCACAGGGATGACAGAGGAAGTGAGCCGTGCGCAGGAGGCGGTTCGCCAAGCAGAGATGGGCAAGAAGGTAGCTGTCATTTCCAGTGGAGATGCGGGAGTCTATGGTATGGCAGGGCTGGTGTACGAAGTGCTGATGCAAAAAGGCTGGCGACGCGAGGACGGAGTTGAAGTAGAAGTCGTGCCGGGGATCTCGGCTATTCAGTCCTGTGCTTCACTGTTGGGGGCGCCAGTGATGCATGATGCGTGCACAATTAGTCTGAGTGATCATCTGACCCCATGGGAAACGATTGTGAAGCGCGTAGAAGCAGCGGCTTCGGCCGATTTTGTGATTGCATTATATAATCCGCGCAGTGGCCGGCGTACCCGCCAGATTGTGGAGACGCAGTCCATTTTGCTGCGTTACCGCGATCCGCAAACTCCGGTTGGGCTGGTGAAGAGTGCTTATCGTGAACGTCAGCAAGTTATTGTAACGACGCTGGAAGATATGCTGAACCACGACATCGGGATGCTGACGACTGTAATCATCGGCAATTCCTCGACGACGGTGTATGACGGCTTGATCGTGACTCCGCGCGGATATCAGCGCAAATACACGCTGGATGCGACCGAGCAGGCGCTCAAGCCGCATCAGCGTCTCCGCACGGAAGCGGAGCCGTGGTCGCTGGGAGCGCAAGAGGGTACACCGCAGGCAGGAGCAGCCCCGACTACGCCCGCTGGACCCTCCGCGAGCGGCGCTGCGGTTGCGACGCAGGCACGCCCGCAAGCGATGGCTGCTGTGCAGGCAACAACTGCTGTGCAAACCGGCACGGCCCCGGCATCGCTGGCGGCAGAGGCGCTAAGCCGCCTCGCTGTCGGCGGCAAGCTGCCTGGCGAAGCCAACGCTCGCTGGAGCGGGCAAGCGCCTACCGCCAAGAGCACCGCCGGAACGTCGGCGGTGGCCGGAGCAGGGGCCGCGGCCGGGATGGCGACAGGCGGCTTTGGCAAGCCTGCGCTATTTGAGGTGGGCGTTTCCCCGGGTGTGGGAAACAAGAAGTTCACCGCTCGTCAGATGGCGCTGCTCGCCGAGGTAGCGGGTGATGATGGCGAGCTGGAATACACGCCGGATCATCAGATCGTGCTGCGCGTGCCGTGTGCAGACCCCGAGGAACTGGTCGGGCGGCTGCGGGATGAACGATTCATTGTCATGCCGATTGGCGATGTGTTTAAGGTAAAGGCGTGCGACTTCTGCAATATGGAGAAGGATGACGCTGTGCCTGTGGCTGAGCATTTACAGGTTGTACTTGGCGGATTACAGGCACCCAAGGAAACGAGCATTGCTTTGAACGGATGCGGTATGGCCTGCTATGGAGCCGTACTGGAGGATATCGGAATCGTCTATCGCAAGGGTGGGTACGATCTCTTCCTCGGTGGCAAAAAATTCGGCCGCAATGCTCATGCCGCTCAGCCTGTAGCGGAAGGAATTCCGGGTGATCAGATTACGGACATCGTGAAGCATGTCATCGCTGAATATAAGGAAAAAGGGCATCCGAATGAGCGCTTTCATAAATTTTTTAAGCGTGTAGGTGTCGTTGCGGGGTTCCGGCATGAAGATGCACCAGTAACGGTAGAAGTGAATGCGGTTTGTGGTGATTAATGGACTGAAGGCCTGATGAACGGGATACAAGCATATATATAAAATAGGGCGTCATGCAGGCTATCCCTATTCAAGAGGAGGAAACAACAGCAGTGGATGCAATATTGTTGGTTGGACATGGAAGTCGGGACCCGGAGGGGAACCAGGAACTGCTGGAATTTACACAGGCAGTGGCAGATCGGGTACCGGATATGTGCGTGGAAACCTGTTTCTTGGAGCTGGCACGTCCCAGCATTGCTGATGGGATGCAAACTTGTGTGGAGAAAGGGGCGACGCGTGTCGTTCTTATTCCGATTATCTTGTTCGCAGCGGTACATGCCAAAATTGATATTCCGATGGCTATTGACCGGGCAAAGGCGAAATATCCGCAGGTGGAATTTGTATACGGACGTCCGATTGGTGTTCACGAGAAAATCGTCAGCATTCTGCAAAGTCGCTTGAAAGAGGCCCGGCCGGTTGCAGTTCCAGCGGGGATGAATAGCGCTGTAGAGGCATCTGTCGAAGTATCTGACGAGGAAACGGCGGTACTTGTATTAGGACGCGGAAGTAGCGATCCAGATGCGAACAGTGACTTTTTCAAAATCACCCGTATGCTGTGGGAGAAGCTTTCTTATACATGGGTAGAGAGCAGCTTTATCGGTGTGACGCAGCCTTCCTTTCCCGATGGATTGGAGCGTTGTGTACGATTGGGGGCCAAAAAGATTATCGTGCTTCCCTATTTTCTGTTCACGGGTGTGCTGATTAAACGCATCGGAGAAATGACCCAGGAATTTGCCGAGGCTCACCCTGCATTACAAGTGGAGATGGGCGGATATTTTGGTTTCCATCCTCAATTGGTTGAACTGGTGCTGGAGCGAGCTAAGGAAGGTTTGTTCGGCAAGGTTACAGCCAATTGTGATAACTGCCAGTTCCGCCTGGAGGCGCAGGAGCACCACCATCATCACCACGATCATGACCACGATCATGACCACGATCATCATCATGAACATGAACATGAACATGAACATGAACATCACCACCACCATCATGCACATGAGCACGACCATCATGATCACCATACACACAGCCACGATCACACTCATGAGCATGTCCATGCTCACAGCCATGATGACCATGATCACCATCACGAGCATTCACATACGCCATCTGTAGTGAATGGAAGCGGGCAGGTGAAGAGCTCATGATATTCATGCTATGCGGAACGAGCGATGCACGGGAATTGGCGCTGCAAATCCGTGACAATGGCTTCAACGTATTGACCTCAGTCGTAACCGAAAGCGCGGCAGCCAGCTTGTCTGAAGCGGGACTAGACGTACGTACAGGCCGAATGACAGCCGATGAAATGGCTGCAATGATTCGGGAGCTTGGAATACAGGCGGTTGTTGATGCCAGTCATCCTTTTGCAGAAGAAGCACATGCGAATGCGATGACAGCCGCTCGCGAGTCCGGGGTTCCTTATATTCGCTATGAGCGGACAGGACTTGTATATGACAATCATCCGTTGCTCCACATCGTGTCTTCCTATGAAGAAGCCGCATTAGAAGCGAAGCAACTCAAAGGTTCTGTAATGCTTACGACGGGCAGTAAGACGCTCGGCACGTTCACCAAGCATTTACTCGGAGACCCGGAGATTCGTCTGGTTATACGCATGCTGCCGCGCCTGGACAATATGGAGAAATGCGGCGAACTGGGCATGGAGCAAAAAAATATTATTGCCATGCAGGGACCCTTTTCCCGCGAGATGAACGAAGCATTGTACAAGCACTATGGCACGACCGTGATGGTCACCAAGGAAAGCGGAAGCACGGGAGCAGTGGATGAAAAGGTTCAATCTGCATTGGAGCTGGGGATTCACGTACTTTTGATTTCCAGGCCGGAAGTGGAATTTGGCACAGTATTTGATCATTTCGACGGAGTCATCAACGCACTGCGTACAGCAAAAGAGAAAACTTCAATTTGAGTTGAGCCTTACCCCTGCGAGTCCAGTTCATCAGGAACGACTTCTGGCATGTATTTAAAATATAGTCATCTTAAAACAGGTGTTTTTTAGAGGTATCCATGATTTAGTAGCAATAAATTGTCATTTTCCTAAACTATTTTCTAATTTTCCATAAGGGAGTGGTCTACCATGGATTTCAAAACAGAATTTAAACCGCTAACGGTACAGCCGCAGGAGATTGAAGGCAAAAGCTTCGAGATGATCACAGAAGAATTGGGAGAGCATCCTTTTACAGCAGAGCAATATCCCGTTGTACAGCGTGTCATTCATGCATCTGCTGATTTTGAGCTGGGCCGCAGCATGGTGTTTCATCCAAAAGCGATTGAAGCCGGGATTGCAGCTATTCGCGCAGGCCAGCAGGTAGTGGCAGATGTGCAGATGATTCAAGCGGGGCTGAGTAAGGATCGTATCCGTCAATTTGGCGGGGATGTGCATGTGTACATATCTGACCCTGACGTCATGGAAGAAGCGAAAAGGCTGAATACGACACGCGCCATTATTTCGATGCGCAAAGCGATTCAGGCGAGCGAAGGTGGTATCTATGCGATTGGTAATGCGCCAACAGCGTTGCTGGAGCTGATTCGTCTGGTGAAAGAAGGAGCGGCCAAGCCCGGACTGGTGATTGGCATGCCCGTAGGCTTCGTATCGGCGGCAGAATCCAAGGACGAGCTGCGCAAGCTGGATATTCCGTTCATTACGAATATTGGACGCAAGGGCGGCAGTACAATTGTCGTAGCAGCATTGAATGCGATCTCCTTAATGGCTGTCCGCTAGATGCGGTTGTCCGTTTGCTGTATCATGAAATGAATTGGAACATGATCAGCAGAAGAGGTTAAGGAGGAATTGTCATGGAAAAGGAAGCGGCGTCCGCCGACAAGCCCAAACGGATGAAAAGCGGTGAAGCTCCCGCACCGGACAAGCCAATGCGGTCAGGCTTTACGACAGGAGCTTGTGCGGCTGCAGTAGCCAAAGGAGCGGTACAACTGCTCATCACGGGCATTCCGCCGAAGGAAGCAGTGATATCGCTGCCCGCGGGCTTCGATCAGGCGTTTGAGCTGATTGAGCCTGTGTTGGACGCGGACGAAGCTTCCTGCACGACGATCAAGGACGGTGGCGATGACCCAGATGCCACGCATCAGGCGAGAATTATCGCGTCCGTTAGCTGGCGCGAGGAGCCGGGCATTGAACTGGACGGTGGCATCGGCGTGGGGCGGGTAACGAAGCCCGGTCTGCCTGTGCCTGTCGGAGAAGCAGCGATTAATCCGGTGCCGCGCCGGATGATTACGGAGGCTGTGACAGGTGTGCTTGAGGAGCACGGATCGGCCAAAGGTGTCCGTGTCGTCATCAGCGTACCGGACGGCGAAGAAATTGCCAAGAAAACGCTGAACGGGCGGCTTGGCATACTTGGCGGTATTTCCATACTAGGCACGCGTGGTGTGGTCGTTCCGTTTTCCACGTCAGCTTATAAAGCCAGTGTCGTGCAGGCCATATCAGTTGCGCAAGCGATGAACTGCCAGGAAATCGTCCTGACCACAGGCGGCAGCAGTGAAAAATACGCCATGCAAATGTATGATCAGCTGACGGAAGAGGCCTTTATTCAGATGGGGGACTTTGTTGGCTTTGCTATAAAGCATGGGAAACGGCTGGGAATGAAAAAGATTATTCTCGTCGGTATGCCCGGTAAGCTGTCCAAGGTCGCTCAAGGTATCATGATGGTTCACTCCAAGAGTGCTCCGGTGGATTTTGGCTTTTTGGCTGAGGTCGCGCGTGAAGCAGGTGTGGACGAGTCGCTTGCGGCGGCAGTGGCAGAGGCAAATACAGCTACGCAGGTGGCGGATATGATGACCGAAGCGAATGCGCTGAGCTTTTTTGAAAAGCTGTGTACCTATGGATGTCAGCATTGTCTGGAGCATGCAGGTGGTGGAATCGTTGTGGAAATGGTACTGATAACGCTGAAAGGGAACGTGCTGGGGAGGGCGAGAGTCGGTGAGTAAAGTGATCCGTGTCATTGGTATCGGTGAAAATGGAGCGGCAGGTCTGTCGCAGGAAACATTGGAGCAAATTGAGCGTGCGGACCTGCTGGTTGGTGGAGAACGCCAGCTAGGATTTTTCAAGGCAGCCGCAGGGGAAAAACGAACATTAAAGAGCGGCTTATCCGCCGTGGTGGAAGAATTGGGACGGTTGCGTGAGGACAAGGATATTGTCGTGCTTGCGTCCGGAGATCCGCTTTTTTTTGGAATTGCAGGTTATTTGTCTGCCAAGCTGGGGGCGGAACATCTGGATATTATGCCGCATCTCAGCTCGGTTCAGCTGGCGTTTGCGCGTCTCGGTGAAAGCTGGCAGGATGCGGTGCTGGAAAGCGTACACGGTCGCCCGATGACCGGACTGGCGCAGCGGATTGACGGACAGAACAAGGTCGCGCTGTTGACGGACGACCGGAATCATCCCGGTGCAGTCGCTGCCTATCTGCTGCATTATGGCATGACGGAATATGATGCTTTTGTCGGCGAGCATTTGGGCGGACCGGATGAGGTGTATCAGCATTATACGCTGGAAGAGATGGCGCAGAGAACGTTCCAACCATTGAATGTGGTTATTTTGCGCCGCCGTAAGGGTGAAAACGTGCCTGCAATTCGGCGGGGATTTGGCTTCGAGGATGCGGAATTTCACCAGCGCAAGCCGGAAAAAGGGCTGATTACGAAGCGTGAAGTGCGCGTATTCAGCTTGTCCGAGCTGCGTCTGACCGAGCGGAGCATCGTATGGGACATCGGCGCAGGCTCTGGTTCTGTAGCGGTAGAATGTGCGCGACTGGCCAAGTATGGGCAAGTGTTTGCCATTGAGAAGAACGAAGGCGACCTGGCTAATGTCGAAGCGAACAAGATCAAATTCCGCACCGATTTCCCGGTTATTCATGCCAAAGCGCCTGCCGGATTGGACGAGCTGCCAGACCCGGATGCGGTGTTTATCGGTGGGAGCGGGGGAGAATTGTCCGAGCTGATTCGTCTGTGCGCTTCCCGTCTGCGTAAGGATGGACGAATTGTAGTGAATGCTGCAACGATTGAGACGCTACATGACGGTATGAAGGCGATGCAAACAGCAGGACTCGATACTTCGGTGACGTTACTGCAAACAGCGCGCAGCAAGCCGATTTTGAATATGACGCGTTTTGACGGACTCAATCCGATATATGTCATTACAGGACAGCCGTCGGTAGACGTGGCTGATGAAGTAGCAGGGGAGTAAGCTGGTAATTCAAGAGGGGGAGAGAGACAGCATGAATACGGCGGCAACAGGAACACTTTACGGCGTAGGCGTGGGGCCGGGTGATCCCGAGCTGATTACAGTCAAGGCGTATCGCATGATTCAGGAATGTGCAGTTGTGGCTTATCCGAAGAAACGCCGGGGAGGTAAATCGTATGCTCACGAGATCGTGGAGTTGTACGTCAACCCGGAGGAAAAGGAGATGCTAGGACTCATTTTTCCAATGACCAAGGACCCGGTTGTACTGGAGCGGGAGTGGAACAAAACGGTGGTTGCTTGCTGGGAAGCGCTGCGTGAAGGCAAGGATGTAGCTTTTGTCACAGAGGGAGACCCCAATCTGTACAGTACCTTTATTCACTTGGCACGACTCATGAAGGACCTCCATCCAGAGGTGCCAATTGTATCTATTCCGGGCATTTCGTCTGTGTTGGGCGCAGCGGCAGCGCTGGAATTGCCTTTGGCAGACGGAGATCAGCAGGTCGGTATTATACCGGCTACGGATGATCGGGAAGCGATGAAGCGGGCGATTGAGAATCACGATACGGTCGTGTTTATTAAGGTTGCCAAGGTGTTGGATTTGATTTTGGATGTGCTGGATGAGCTTAATCTTGGGGACTGTGCATCGGTCATTACCAAGGTCACTTCTCCTTATGAAATGGTATGGCGCAACGCACGTGAGCTGCGCGGACAGGAGCTTGAATATTTGAGTTTAATGGTGGTGAGCAAATGACGTTGGAGCCCAAAGTATATATCGTAGGAGCAGGTCCCGGCGATCCGGAGCTGATTACGGTCAAAGGCTCCCGGCTTCTACGCACGGCCGATGTGGTATTGTACACGGATTCACTCGTGAACGACGAGTTGATTGCCACGGCCAAACCAGAGGCGCAGGTATTGCAAAGCTCAGGCATGGATCTGGAGCGGCAGGTTGAGATTATGAGCGAGGCTGTGCAGGCTGGATGCAGTGTAGCTCGCGTACATACAGGCGATCCGGCAGTGTACGGAGCCATTTTGGAACAGATGGTGTTGCTGAAGCAGCGCGGAGTAGCCTACGAAATCGTACCGGGCGTCAGCTCGGTCTTTGCTTCTGCGGCCGTGCTGGGTGCAGAGCTAACTGTGCCTGATCTGACACAGACCGTCATTCTGACGCGTGCTGAAGGCCGTACACCTGTACCGGATCGGGAAAAGCTGCGTGATCTGGCTTCCCATCACTGCACAGTGGCTTTATTCCTCAGCGCAACGCTGGCGAAGAAGGTGGTCGTTGAGTTTCTGGCGGCAGGCTGGAGCGAGGACACGCCTGTAGCGGTTGTACAGCGTGCGACCTGGCCGGATCAAAAGATCGTGCGCACGACGCTTGCTCAATTACCCGCCGATTTGCGTGCAGCAGGCATAACGATGCATGCCATGATTTTGGCGGGCTGGGCGCTCGACCCAGAGCTGGTGGACAAGGACGCGCATCGTTCCAAGCTGTATGATAAGTCGTTCACCCACGGCTACCGGAAGGGAGTGAAGCCCGGTGAGTAATCCATTTGCCGCTGTGGCGATCACGAAGCATGGAGTGGAAATGGTCCGCAATCTGGGAGCCAGCTTTCCGGGTACGGATGTGTATTACATGTCCAAATTTGAGCGTGGCGACGAGCAGGAGCGTGGCATTCAGTTGTTCGAAGGCTCGGTCAAGCTGATCTTGCCGGATTTATTTAAACAATATAACGGTATTATTTTATTTATATCTCTCGGTGCAGTGGTTCGTATGATTGCACCAATTTTGGTGGATAAAAAGGTAGACCCGGCGGTAGTCGTCATTGATGATCGCGGGGAGCATGTCATTAGCGTGCTGTCCGGTCATTTGGGCGGCGCCAATGAATTGACCCGCCATGTAGCCGCTGTGCTGGGCGCACGTGCGGTAATCACAACTGCATCGGACGTGCAGGGCACAATTCCGGTGGACATGTTGGGTCGAGAATTGGGTTGGGTGGTCGATAGCTTCGACAAGGCCACTCCCGTGAGCGCTGCTGTTGTGAACGAGGAGCCTGTTGCGCTCATACAAGAGACGGGCGAACGGAACTGGTGGCGTTATGACAAGCCTGTACCTGGACATATCAAGGTATATGCTTCGACGGCAGAAGCATTACAAGAACCGTTTAACGCCGCGTTGGTCGTGAGCGACCGTTTATTGGAGCCGGAGGAAGAGGAGCAACTTCTTTCTAATGGCGTGCTGTACCGTCCGAAAAGCTTGGTACTCGGCATTGGCTGCAACCGTGGGACTGCATTAGAGGAGCTGGAAGCGGGTGTGCTGAACACCTTGCAAGAGCTGCGTTTGTCCGTGAAAAGCGTACGGAATATTGCCACCATTGATTTGAAAAAGGACGAAGAGGGCTTACTTGCCCTTTGCGCCAAATACGGTTGGGAACTGGTGACGTATACTCCGTCAGAGCTGAATACGGTGCAGCTTCCCAATCCATCGGAAACCGTCTTTAAATACACTGGTGCATATGGGGTCAGTGAACCTTCAGCCTTGTTGTCCTCCGGTGCAGACCATTGGCTGCTGGAGAAGAAAAAAAGCGGCAATATGACGTTGTCTGTAGCGCGGGTTTCCTATGACTGACATCATGAAGCAGGCTGTACAGTCTGATCCGTCTGCCGCTACGCGCAGAAGCCGTATTGTTGTTGCCGGAACAGGCAGCGGCGCAGGCAAAACGACTGTTACCCTCGGGCTGATGAAGGCGTTCGCCGACAGCGGCCTGCGAGTGCAGGGGTTTAAATGCGGGCCGGATTATATCGATCCCACCTATCATACGGCCGCGACAGGGACATCTTCCCGTAATCTGGATTCATGGATGACCTCACCGGATACGGTGCGTGAAACCTTTATCCGTGCTTCCGAAGGCGCGGATATTTCCGTGATTGAAGGCGTCATGGGGCTGTATGACGGCAAGGACCCGCTCAGCAATACCGGCTCGACCGCTGAAATCGCCATGCTGACGGACAGCCCTGTATTGCTGGTGGTCGACGTGCGCAGTATGGCACGAAGCGCCGCCGCTATTGTGCTCGGCTTTCAGCGCTTGGAGCCCAAGCTACGCATTGTGGGCGTAATTGTGAATCGCTGCGGTAGCCAAGGGCACTATGGCATCGTCAAAAAGGCGATCGAGCAGGAGTGCGGCATCCCTGTGCTCGGCTGGTTAAAGCGTGATGACGGGCTGGATATTCCCGAGCGTCATCTGGGTTTAGTACCCGCTGTGGAACGCGGCGAGCTGGAGCCGCTTTTCCAACGGGCGGCAGAGCTGATCCGCGCGGGTACGGATCTGGATGCACTGCGGGCATTGGCAGATTCGGCTCCGCCGCCCAGCCCGCCCGAGCACCCATTATTTTCCCTGAATCGGCTTCCATCAGCAGGGCATGAAGCTGATACCGGGGAACGTCCCGTCATCGCCGTCGCCAGAGATGCTGCGTTCAATTTTTACTACCCGGAAAATATGGATTTGCTGCGTCAGGCGGGAGCAGAGATTGTCTATTTCAGTCCGCTGGCGGGAGAACGCGTACCTGAGCAGGCAAGCGGCCTATACCTGGGCGGCGGTTTCCCTGAAGAGTTTGCCGCAGATATCGCTGCAAATACGGGTTTTTTGGAAGATATCCGCAACGCGGTGAGCCGGGATATGCCAGTATTCGCCGAATGCGGCGGTTATATGGTACTGGCACGGACTCTTACGGATCGTATGGGGAATGCCCATCACATGGCCGGAGTTATTCCGTCGGACGTCCGCATGCAGGAGAAACGGGCCGCACTGGGATACCGTGAAGCAACAGCTTTGCAGGATTGCTTACTGCTGGAGGCTGGACAGACCATTCGGGGACATGAATTTCATTATTCTGTCATGCACTATGACGAATCATCCGCCCCCTACTCCTACGCCTATCAAACCAAGGGGATGCGTGGTCTTCAGAGCGAAGGCTATGCGAAAGGGAATCTTTTGGCAGCCTACACGCATGTTCATCTCGCTTCTCTTCCCAAAGCGGCAGCACGCTGGGTGGAACAATGCCGGGCTTACAGTCCATAGTTTTGCAAACGAGTCCACCATTTCATATAAACAAAAAGAAGCCGATTCCCTGAAAGGGGCCGGCTTTTCTAAATTTCAATAGATTTAAACCTTACATGGTATGGAAGCGTATACATTACTTTTTTGGTGGTTCACTTACATGAGCTTTTTCAGCTGGGAAATCCTTCCCTGACTCACGCCAAGCATGGAGGCGAGTTGTTTTTGTGAAGATGCTGGATGTTCTTCCATAAGCTCTCTCATTTTCTCCAAAATAACGTCTGTGCGCTGATAAATTTTTTTCATATGCATGTTTTGCTTAAGTGGGGGTGAATGGGTTTCAGTCGCTGTGACCGGAACTAAATCTTCCGTTTTCATCGAGGCCGCACATTCATCGCAGATAAACTGATCTTTAAAATAGGTGTTAGTATCAACCGCACCGCAAAATATACAGTTGGTTGATTTGTACTTACGGAGCATGAGTGTCTGGTCTTCAATAAAAAACTCTAATGGATCGCCGATGTCAATCTCCATCGTCATGCGCAACTCTTTAGGAAGCACAATTCGCCCCAAGCTGTCCAAGGGCCGGGTCATTCCAGTCCTTTTCATTCATGCAACCTCCCCGGTTTTTTAAGATTTATAGAATGTATAAGGTTTGAGGCAATTCTTATCAATTCTATAACCGCAAGCATAAATTTCTTACAAAAAGCGGCCCTTTATTGTTAATCAAGCATGGACGCACTTTTTTTCTTACGAGTATACCATAAAGAGGCCGA
This sequence comes from Paenibacillus sp. FSL M8-0228, assembly GCF_038007385.1. Lineage (NCBI taxonomy): Bacteria > Bacillati > Bacillota > Bacilli > Caryophanales > Paenibacillaceae > Paenibacillus > Paenibacillus sp. FSL M8-0228. Next base: position 5,414,676 of record NZ_JBBOXA010000001.1, on the reverse strand, counting down.
ATCGCCATCGTTCAGATTTATAAATTTTGAATAAGTTTTAATAAGTTTATTCCGAGCGAACATATATGCTATAATCTTCTGCTAAAGGATTTAATAGGCCGTCTGTAGAATTATTTATATATGCCGTAGCTCGGACAATGATGGCGGTGTTATGGGAAATGAATGAGGGCCAAACAGAATTTTCTGAGCGTTTTGACCCCACAAACAAGAATGAATGACACGGACCCCGCCTTTAAAGTCCTTATATACAAGTCAGGCAAGGAGGATTTATCATGGAAAAAAGAAAAGCATTGTTGTTAGGAGATTATTCGTATCCGGAGTTTCACCCGCTGCAAGGGGTGGACGAAGAGATTAGCCATATTTTACAGGATTGGATGACGGTACAATGCAGTGAAAATCGTAAAATGCTGCTCAAGGAAAATCTAGCCTCATTCGATCTATGCATCTCGTATTGTGATAGCCGTAAGGAGGTTCTGTCTCCTCAACAAACAGCAGGACTGCTGTCCTATGTTAGCGGCGGAGGTGGACTGCTTGTGCTGCATAACGGAATCACATTGCAAGGACGTTATGAAATAGCACAGCTCATGGGAGCACGCTTCCTGCGGCATCCGGCAGCGGAGCAGCTTTCCTTCAAGGTAACAGAGCCGGATCATCCGATTATGGAAGGAATCGAACCGTTCGAGATGCAAGAGGAGCCATATCGTTTTGATTTTGATCCATTCACTGAAAAAACACTACTGATGGAATACGAGTATGAAGGTCAGTGGTGGCCGGCTGCATGGTCACTGTCCTATGGCTTGGGTCGGGTCGTCTACCTGATGCCTGGACATAATCAGCCAAGTTTCCAGCACGAGAGATACCGTAAGCTGCTGCTTCAGGCTGCTAAGTGGGCTGGACGCTTTCCGGGTTAAACATAGATCATTCCATTCATTGAGGAAGGGGAGCTGCGAGCTTTATGCGGCTCCCCTTTTCAGGTTATACTAGTAGGTAATCACAGGTAGGGGAGGATATATTATGAGCGATTTGTTCAAAAAAGCCATCTCATTGGGGTGGGGCCTCACCGTTGTCAGCAAAGAAAAGGTGGAGAAAGCCGTCGAGGATCTTGTAAACCGCGGAGAACTTGCGCCTTCGGAATCCAAAGCACTGGTCGATCGTCTGATCGAACGAGGGGCAGAGGAACAGGGACAATTCAAAACAGTGATCCGCGAACAGGTTAGCCGCATTTTGCAGGAGCTGGAAGTACCTACCGAAAATGATGTCACAAGTTTGGAGCAGCGTGTGGCATTGTTGGAAAAACAGGTAGCGGAGCTGGAAAAAGAAAAGGCGGCGCTTACGGGTTCGAGCGACGCTGAAGAAGCGAACCGGCTGGATTAAAATGGCGGTTCGTATGAAGCACGCCGGTCGTTACCGGGAAATTGCCATGGCGCTGGCGCGTCATGGCTTTGGCTATATGGTGGAAGAAATGGGACTGTTCCAGCTACTGTCACTGCCTCGCAAGTGGCTGACGAGAGAAACTCCCGAGTCCAAAACGTTAGGTGAACGGATTCGACTTGTGCTGGAGGATCTGGGGCCTGCATTCATCAAGCTTGGACAGTTGGCAAGCACACGTGCTGACCTGCTGCCGGAGCCTATTATCCGTGAGCTGGTTAAGCTTCAGGATCAGGTACCGCCGTTTTCATCTGAAACGGCGCGTGGCATTCTGGAGCAGGAGCTGGACACGTCATTAGAGGACATACTGGTTCGTTTTGACGATGTTCCGCTGGCCGCTGCTTCGATCGGGCAAGTGCATTTGGGCAAGCTGCACAGCGGCGAAATGGTCGCCATTAAAATCCAGCGTCCTGGCGTTAATCGCATCATTCGGCGAGATTTGGACATTTTGCGGGAACTGACCGCAATGGCAGCCAAGCGCTGGGAATGGGTAGAGCGGTATCAGCTTCGCCAGATGGTAGAGGAGCTGGGGAGATCGCTCATTCAGGAGTTGGATTACAACCACGAAGCCCGTAATACAGAGAAGATTGCGCTCCAATTTGAGCAGGACCCACATATCTATATTCCGAAAATATACTGGGATCATACCTCTTCCCGTATACTGACCATGGAGTTTCTAGACGGAACTCACTTGGGTAGTCGTGAAGAGCTATTACGCCGTGGATATAACTTGAAAGAACTGGCGCAGCGGCTGGTGAACAGCATGTTGCATCAAATTTTTATAGAGGGATTTTTTCATGCCGATCCCCATCCGGGGAATTTACTCGTTCTGAAAAATGGTAGTCTCGCTTATTTGGACTTTGGCATGACGGGAAGGCTGAGCGAAGAGATGAAGAATCATCTCGCTTCCCTCATTATTGCCCTGATGCGCAAAAATACCGATGCCATGGTTCGGTCTATCGCACGTTTGGGGCTGGTCGAACCGGATACCAACCTGAATGCGCTACGTGCCGATCTGGACAAGATACGCGAAGATTACTCAGACGTTCCTTTTTCACAGGTCAGTATTGGTGATGCTTTGAACGACCTGTTTGGCGCAGCGCAGCGCCATCGGATTGGTTTGCCGTCGGACGTCCTGTTGCTAGGCAAGGCGTTGCTGACACTGGAGGGGGTCGTGGAGCATCTGGACCCTGATCTCAGTATTATCGCTTTGGCTGAGCCCTTTGGTAACAGGCTGCTGAAGGAACGCTTCAGCGGTCGTCGTATCCGAGGCAAGCTGCTCGGCGGTGCGACTGAGCTGGTGGAAGCGCTGATGGAACTGCCAGGACAGGCGAGGCATTTAGCCTCGATTATCGGCAAGGGCAAGCTTAAGCTGGAGGTTACTGTGCCGGAGCTGGAAATGCTTCTGCGCAGGCTGGATCAGATCAGCAACCGCCTGTCATTCAGTATCGTGCTGTTAGCGTTCAGCATTATTATGGTCGGACTGATTATCGGTTCATCGCTGAATCATCAGGCGACCATGCTGTGGAATGTACCTGCTATTGAAATCGGCTTTGTTGTCGCTCTCTTAATGGTTGCCTTTTTACTGTATTCCATTTTTAAATCGGGAAGGTTTTAGATACCGACCAGAAAGGAGAGTTATGGATACTCATAAGATGAACACTGCCCTAATGGATGGTCTCCAAATTGCAGAGGTGCCTTGGCACCGCCTGACTACTCCTTATGGTAGAGGCACGGAGTTGCCACAATTGATATCCAATGGGGAGTACGCAGCCATTGCTGATCTGATAGAGCATCAAGGCACACTGTGGCAGGTTACGCCGTGGGTGTTACTCTTCTTATTGCGTAATTTGCATACGAGAAATTCGGATGATATCACGCCGAGTGAGTTGGAACTGTACCATGCGGTTGTTGGAGCATTGGACATGGAAAATGCACAAGAGGATTCACAGAAGTCTGTTGAATCCCTAACCATGCTGCTGGACGAAAAATATCTATGGTCAGCAGACAGCGATCCAGAAGAAGATGAACTGGAATGGGAAGAGGAAGAAGCACGTGGTTATGATCCGGTAGCTTTTTGGAGTTATTATGACTATAGCTATCGATTATTGAAGCAAGCACTGCCTGACTTTGAGAGTTTACTCCAGCACCATGCAGACTCTGAGATTGCTGAAGCCCTATCGGAGCTTGTGCAGGAATTGCGAAAATTTTAAATATAAGAAAACGAATTAAACAAGCTATGAACGGAAACTAATCTTTTGCTAAGGAGTGATTTTAGTGGCAAAAAAATTAACGGATATACATCGAATACGTCTCCTAAGTCTCCTTCGTGATATTGGGTTTGAACCATCAAAAGTTACTATAGAAAATAAACAGGGGGAAACTGAGGTTATTGATTTAGAGTCCCCGTTACCAAAAGGGTTGCAAGCTGTTTTAAATTCTCGAGGCAGTCTAAGCAAGGAGCAATTACTTGAGATCGAAGAGAGTGTTAAACAATCCAGAGAGGATTGGGATTAGATGGGGTATCTATTTGATACGAATGCAGCTATTGCCCTTCATAGACTTGACTCATCTTTGGATAGAGTAATACGACAAGCTGAGAAAGATAAAGAGAATATCTTCTTTTCTGTTATAACTCAGTCCGAGTTTATAGCCGGGTTGCCTACTAATACTGACTTAGATTCGATACCTTTTCTTGGCGGGGAATTTATTGCAGTTAATTCAGAGATCGCAGTTAAAGCGGGGCGTATCAGAAGAGAACAAAAAGATAAGTTTGCAAGAAAGCTCAAGACCCCAGATGCGTTGATTCTTGCGACAGCTATTATAAACCAATTGGTACTGGTTACGGCGGATCAAGATTTACAGTTCGCGGAGTCTGAGTATGAAGTTAAGGTGATCAACTTTAGCAGGTTAGAATCTTAGGAATTGCAAAAATTTTAAATATAAGAAAACGAATAAGATGAAGTAAATGAACGATATTCCAAGGGAATAGATGATTTCTTTCTATAAACAGCCTTTTAACTCATTCGTCTCTGCGAACCCCTTACGTTATAATGATGGACTGAATGTAACGGACCGGGTCGTTTGAGAGAGACGAACTGAATGATAGGAGAGCCTTGGCGATTGGCAGCTGGACGGATGCCCGAAACCACACGGGTTGCGAGTCAACACGCTACTCTCTGTAAATATAGGAGGCTGGAACGAGACAGTATGAATCTTAGACAACAATGGTTCGGTAATATCCGGGCCGATATACTTGCGGGCATGACCGTGGCGCTAGCACTAATTCCCGAGGCGATTGCCTTCTCGATCATTGCGGGGGTCAATCCCATGGTCGGACTGTATGCCTCCATCTCGATGGCTATTGTCATCTCTTTTGCAGGTGGACGTCCGGCGATGATCTCGGCAGCAACCGGGGCCGTAGCTGTACTGGTCGTTGGTCTGGTGAAGGATCATGGCGTGGAATATCTGTTTGCAGCTACCATTTTGGCAGGAATCATTCAAGTGGTGCTGGGTGTTCTGAAAATAGGTCGCTTTATAAGCTTTATTTCACAGCCAGTCATGACCGGGTTTGTGAATGCGTTGGCGATCCTCGTCTTTATGGCTCAGCTTACTCATTTTCATGGAGCCAATTGGATCATGTACGCGATGGTAGCAGGTACGCTGCTCATTGTGTATATATTACCGAGATTTGTGAAAAGCATCCCCGCTCCATTGACGGCAATCATCATCATGACGATCATTACGTATATATTTGGATTGAATGTGAAAACGGTAGGAGATATCGGGACGCTGACCAGTTCGCTGCCTTCATTCCACTTGCCGCAAATTGAGTGGTCGTGGCATACTTTGCGGATCTTGCTGCCGTATTCCTTTACGATGGCACTGGTTGGACTGCTGGAATCGCTGCTGACAGCCAGCATTTTGGATGAAATGACCGAAACGAAAAGCAATAAAAACCGGGAAGCCCGTGGGCAAGGGATTGCCAACTTTGTAAATGGCTTTTTTGGGGGTATGGGTGGCTGTGCCATGATCGGACAATCCGTCATTAATGTCAGCTCAGGTGGAAGAGGGCGTTTGTCCACTTTTACGGCAGGAGTATTCTTGGCCTTTCTGCTGCTCGTACTTGGTGGAGTTGTGAAGGAAGTACCCATGGGCGCATTAGTGGGAGTTATGTTCATGGTGTGTATTGGAACTGTGGATTGGAAATCGCTGCGAAACATTGCCAAGGTTCCCAAAGCAGATACGTTGATTATGGTGGTCACGGTGATCATCGTGGTGGCTACGCATGATTTGTCCAAGGGCGTAATCGTGGGCGTACTGCTAAGTGCTCTGCATTTTGGCTGGAAAATGGCTAAAATCCGTATCAGTACGACTGAGGATCATGAAGAAAAGGTGTACCATGTCAGGGGGCCGATGTTTTTCGCGTCAACGTCTCATTTTGTTGATCATTTTGAACCTTCGGATGACCCGGACCGCGTTGTAGTGGACTTTAGCCATTCGCATGTTTGGGATCACTCGGCGGTTACTGCTATTGGCAAGGTGCTTCAAAAATACAGAAACTCAGGTAAAACTATTACCCTACAAGGGTTAAATGAGGAAAGCCGTTTAATTGTAGAGAAGCTCGGCGGTCCTGTAGTTACAGAGCCACTCGTGTGATGAATCGTATAGCATAAATCAAAGCTTGAAATGAAATTTATTCATTTCAAGCTTTTTTATTTATTTCTGAAATAAAACAACACTTTTCTTTCCTAAACCATAGATAAATATGACAAATTTTCATCAAAGTATTGACGTAATAATTGGGCAGGAATACAATCATTGTTATTAAGCAAAGCAAATACATAGGAATAATTGAAAATTGAAAGGTATGCACATATGAACTTAGACTGGGACTTTATTGTAGAGAGCTTGCCGCTATATGGAGAAGCCATGTGGCTGACGTTGAAGATCGCCTTTTTTGCTATTCTGTTTTCACTAGTCGTCGGTTTGCTATGCAGTATAGTACTGTATTACAAGGTGAAGGGAATTAGCGGCATCATTGTTGCCTATATTGAGCTTTCCCGAAATACGCCGCTGCTTGTTCAGTTATATTTTCTGTATTACGGGTTTACGAAAATAGGTCTGCATATGAGCGAAATGACGTGTGCCATTGTGGGCATGACCTTTTTGGGCGGGGGTTATATGGCTGAGGCGTTCCGTGGTGGAATCGAAGCCGTAAGTAAAACGCAAACGGAATCCGGGCTGAGTCTCGGACTGTCCAAGATACAACTGGCGAGATATGTTATTTTGCCACAGGCTTTTACCATCAGTGTTCCGTCTCTGGGAGCGAATGCGATTTTTCTACTCAAGGAGACCTCCATTGTTGGCGCCATTGCTTTATTAGATTTGATGAATGTGGCAAAAGACCTAATCGGTATGTACTACAAAACGACAGAATCGCTAATTCTGCTGGTATTGGCATATCTCGTCCTGCTTTTACCTTTGTCGATACTGCTGACTTGGGTGGAAAGGAAGGTGCGATATGCTGAATTCGGGGATTAATGTGCTCTTTGAAGGTTCCAATTTCGAGCGTCTATTAGGGGGATTACTCGTTACGCTGGAGATTGCGTTACTTTCCATTATTATCGGTACTCTATTAGGCATTCTGATGGGATTGCTGCGCACCTTACAATCAAGACCGATTCGGTTTGTGCTGAGATTATATTTGGAGACATTCCGCATTATTCCGATTTTGGTGTGGTTGTATGTTGTATATTTTGGATTTACGCCTTTGTTAAATGTGAATATCAGCGGAGAATTGACAGCAATTATCGTATTCAGCCTGTGGGGAGCAGCCGAGATTGGTGACCTTGTTCGGGGTGCATTGGAATCACTGCCCAAGCATCAGGTGGAATCCGGGCAGGCACTGGGACTGACATATGGGCAGTTATACCGCCATGTACTCATTCCCCAGGCGGTGCGCCGAATGCTTCCCGGTTCTATTAATTTGGCGACACGGATGATCAAAACCACTTCATTAGTAGTGCTGATCGGTGTAGTAGAAGTGGTCAAGGTCGGACAGCAGATTATTGAGCTTGGTGTAATCAAAGCGCCCTCGGCATCCTTTTGGGTGTATGGCTTTATTTTCATATTATATTTTCTCGTATGCTATCCGTTATCCAGACTTTCCAAAAGATTTGAACGCAGATGGCAAAATTAGCAGGATGGGGTGGGTGTCATGGGAGAGGCTGTGGAGGTTTTACTCGAAATTCGAGGGCTGCACAAAAGCTTCGAAGACCGAAAAGTATTACAACAGATTAATCTGGACGTAACGAAAGGGGAAGTCGTGGTCGTTCTCGGTCCTTCGGGATGTGGAAAAAGCACACTCCTCCGATGTCTCAATGGTCTGGAACCAGTTCAGAGCGGAGATATCCGTTATAGAGGGCAAGACCTGACGGACAAGAAAGTGAATTGGCGTGAGGTGCGTCAGCATATCGGAATGGTGTTCCAGAACTACGAGCTGTTTCCGCATATGACGGTCTTAGAAAATATATTGCTCGGCCCGCTTAAAGTTCAGCGGAGAAATAAGCAGGAGGCACTTGAGCAAGCGGAGCAGCTATTGGAGCGAGTGGGTCTGCTGGATCGCAAAGATGCGTATCCGAGACAATTATCAGGTGGGCAAAAGCAACGGATTGCGATTGTGCGCGCCCTGTGTATGAATCCGGAAATTATGCTCTTTGATGAAGTCACCGCATCCTTGGACCCGGAAATGGTCAGAGAGGTGCTGGATGTCATGCGAGAGCTGGCCCAACAGGGCATGACCATGATTATCGTGACGCATGAAATGGGATTTGCCAAGTCGGTAGGAGATCGTATCGTTTTTATGGATCAAGGACAGATATGCGAAATGACTACGCCGCAGCAATTTTTTACCCAACCGCAAACAGAGCGTGCCCAGCACTTTCTGGATATATTTCAGTACGAAACGATATGAGCATTTTGCATCAATTCCATGAGCGACTTCCAATCACAATATAGAGATCGACATGCTTCTATTGGTCTCTATATTGCACCCAGAAGCGAAAGAAACCGAATGATGCAAAATGCTGACAAACAGGGGGAGGAATACAGATGAGAAAAGGAATGAAGTTCACGACGTTATTACTGGCTTTGAGCTTGCTGCTTGTTGGTTTGGTGGGATGTGCAGGGGCTGGTAATACCAACGGTAGTTCAGGCTCGGCTAAATTTGCTTCGATTGAGGATATTAAAAAGAATGGCAAGATTCGAATCGGTGTATTTGCAGATAAGCCGCCTTTTGGCTACGTGGATTCGGAAGGGAAAAATCAAGGCTTTGACGTCTATATTGCGAAGCGGTTTGCCAAAGATCTCTTGGGTGACGAGTCCAAGGTGGAATTTGTTCTGGTGGATGCTGCCAGCCGGGTTGCCTATTTGGAATCCAACAAGGTAGATATCATCATGGCTAACTTTACGGTGACCGATGAGCGTAAAGAAAAAGTTGATTTTGCCAATCCGTATATGAAATTATCCTTTGGCATTGTGTCACCTGATAGTGCTCCAATCACCACGATTGACCAATTGAAGGGTTCGGATCAAAAGCTGATTGTCGCAAAAGGAACGACGGCTGAAACCTATTTTACGAAAAATTATCCTGACATCAAGCTGCTCAAATTCGATCAATACACAGAGATTTTCTCAGCCCTCAAAGACAAACGCGGCGTTGCCATTGCCAACGATAATACAGAGCTGATCGCCTGGGCAAAGGCCAACCCCGGCTTTACCGTAACCATCCCGGCCTTTGGTGGTCAAGATACGATTGCACCCGCAGTAGCAAAGGGAAATAAGGAGTTGTTAGACTGGATCAACAATGAGTTGGCAACGTTGGGTAAGGAAAATTTTGTCCATCAAGCCTACAAGGACACACTGACCTCCGTTTATGGAGAAGGCTTTACAGATCAATTGGTCGTAGAAGGCGGCAAAGTGGATTAATCATCATATAAGGTACTTATTAAGCATAAAGAAGCGTTGGGCTTGCTGTCCCAACGCTTCTTTAATATGGGGAAAAGAGGGCTTTAGCAACCTTTTATTTCGTCATGGAAATGCCCTCTTGGCTAATAGTAATCCTCATTCTCATATTATAGTCTCACTGTCTCTCCATTTCATCTTCGGGGATGTATTCTATAATATCAGCAAGAGTAATAGTCCTTGAAAATCTTCGTTGATGGGCAATTCTGTTCAAAGCATCAAGTATATGGACAAGTGTTTCTAATTCAAGTCTTTTGGTTTTGCCATTTACCATATCTATTACAGTAGCCGGACGTATTTTTGCTTCTACGGCTAGTTTATTTCGGTAAAATATCGCCAAGTTTAAAATGATATCTCTCATGAACATTCATGATGGAAAATACTCCTTTATCAGTATAGATTCTAGTCACACGTACTCTGAAATAATGATAACAATTATGCTAAATAACAAGTGAAAAAATATCCCTGCCAGGGGCAGAGATATAAGATGCAGCGGACTATTTTGTGAATGTATCAGTGTTTCTCTGATTCATTATCAGGTATATATTCGAGAACATCATGTAGGGTTAATGGACGACCAGAGAGCCGAATCAGTGTTTCCATCACGGTATTAAATGTTTTAAATTCGATTCGCTTGGATGTATTGTTACACATCTCGTAGATAGTATTGGGTCTGATTTTAGCCTCACGAGCGAGGGCATTTTTAGTAATCCCGATTTCTTGAAGTAATTCTTCAAGTTTGAAAGTAATTCCCATACATACACCTCATTATAGAAATTTAAATAGAAATAGCATTAACTATTGAAGTTTATCTTCAAAGGATATAAAACAACCGCAAAGGTTAATCTTGAAAAGTTATAAAATTTACAAATCTAATCTTTAGTAAAGACCGATTTAATAGATGTGAAGGGAGCTAATCTAAATGAACAAAGGTAATTTTGAAAAAGTAAGTGTCATTCTTGGTCCCTGTGATCTTCCGCATATGTATGAGCTTTTTGAGGGCTATCTAATCAAGGACCGTTACGTCATGATGATCGACAATAGCGTGCTTACTCTTCGACATGTAAAAAAGGAAAGACATCATTCGCATCTATATTTTGATGGCGATACAGGCGGCATCACTCTTGCCAGATATGTACAACGTGAGGACATAGATGTGATTACCGAGTTAGTCGAACGGTTGCGCAACATGGATGCATTAAGTTTTCTTACAGACGAGTTGTTATGGAACACATGTCGAGAAGATATAGACTTTGATTTAGTTCGGAATAAAGGACTATGAAAAAATGGCGAACATAAATTCAGCTTCGAATTTTTGTTCTCGTCTTATTTATATAATGTAACACAGAAGCGTAAAAGGGTGAAATGAACACTGCCGTAATAAAGGTACATATTTCCCCAAATGCTTTTGCATCCTAGTAGATTTAATTATATGCAATAAATATAGCGCCAGGCGGGTTTCGAACCGTTCTGGCGCTTTTATTTTTAGAACTGTATGAGCCAAACTCATATATTCTTTTTATATCATGTGCAATTTGCTATTGAAGTAGTTGGACGAGATTTTCCCTGCGCTTGGCAAGCCTGCTCCCGAGGCTTACTCCTGGTAAGCTACATTGATTTTCATTATAGTCGTTCAGCATTAACAGCGACATTTAGTTCCATAATAGACTCCAACGCTCAGGAAGACTGTTCCTGAGCGTTGTTTTGTACTTCGGACTATGTCTCTAGCAAGATCTTTCCTGTCTCAGAAAGGTCATATCCCTGAATGGCTCCCAGTTCCCGCCGGAAGCTGTCCGAATGAAGAATCTGCAATATAAGATCAATCCATTCCTGTCGCTCTGGTGTGCGCAGCATGACGATATCGTACTGCTCCTGAATGAGTGGAATAAACTGCACGGACCCCACAATACTGGCGGCCTTCTCGATTCCGATACCAACATCGGCTTCGCCGGAGGCGACCTTGCCTGCTACAGCCATATGATGCGTCGATTCGTCTTCATATCCGAGCAAGGCAGTGCGGTCTATGTGATGAAGACGAAGCTGCTCGTCGAGCAGGATGCGCGCGCCGGAGCCCTTCTCGCGATTCGCCAAACGCAGCCCGGGAAGCGCCAAGTCCTTCCAGCCCTGCAAACCATAAGGATTCCCTGTCTGGACATACAGCCCTGCTTGCCGGGATAACAGACGGATGACGAGGTACGAGAAGCCGTTCAGAATTTTGCGAATATAAGGCAAATTATACTCACCGCTGTCGCCGTCCCACAGATGCGTACTGACGATGTCTGCTTTGCCCTGGTACATAGAGATGAGACTGTCCAGACTACCCCCATATGAGCGGAGCGGGCGAATGGACGTCTGTTGGCTCTCAAGATGCTTGACGAGAATGTCGAGGCTGATATCCTGGCCAGTAATGACTGCTGTACTGGAATTCTGCGTCGAACCGCCGGATAGCGAATGCGGCGGGATCATCATGGATATGGGTGTGGGTGATGGGTCGTGCTTCAGCAGTTGGCTTTTGGAGCGCTGCTTGTAAGCTTCGAGATCACTGGCATCCACCCGCATTTGCTTACCTACCCGGTACGAGGGGATCTCTCCTTTTTTGATCAGATCATAGACGGTCAGCTTGGATATCTTCAGTAGCTTGGCTATTTCCTCAGTCGTATAGGATACAGGAGAATTCATAGTAGACCTCCATTAATAACAGTATGATTGAAATGTATCAATTTCTGTGATGTATCATGCACAGTGTCTCATATATTGTACACCAAATCATCTGGCATAACAGAGGCTGGCGAAAAAGTCAGGAACATCAAGCTTCTAAACAGGCATAAGTGATACTTGCCAACTGCTCTTTGGTGGTTTACAAGGATTACCTTCATAGCTATAATGAGATATGAATTTATACTAGTTATATCTAATTATAACTAAACATGATTGAACGGGGGATGGAATTTGAGAAGAATTAAGTCTACGATTGGAAGTCTAGTAGCTATATGGGCACTAGTGGTGTTAGTTGCTTGTGGTTCCCAGAGTGCTGCGCCCGCAGCTTCTGTAGAGCCGGCGGCAACAGCAGCACAAACAACAACGGAGAATACAGAAGGCACGAAGGCACCGGACCAGCAACAGGTGGAGTTGACGATCTCTGCAGCGGCAAGCCTGACGGACGCCCTGAATGAGATTAAGACCGGATATGAGCGGGAGCACCCGAATGTGAAGCTGAACTTTAACTTCGGCGCCTCCGGTGCACTTCAGCGTCAGATTGAGCAAGGAGCGCCCGCAGACGTCTTTATCTCTGCCTCTACCTCCAGCATGAAGGCGCTTGAGGGAAAAGCCCTTGTCAAGAAGAGCAGCACGTTGCTCGCGAATGATCTGGTATTAGTCGTTCCTGCTAAGGATGGAGTGGCGCTCAAGAAACTGGATGACCTGAAGGGACAAGACATCAAGACAGTCGCGATTGGCATTCCTGACAGTGTGCCTGCGGGGAAATATGCACAGGAAGCGTTAACGAATCAAAAGCTGTGGAGTGAATTGGAGCCGAAGCTGGTACAAGCCAAGGATGTGCGACAGGTGCTGCAGTACGTAGCAACAGGTAACGCGGATGCGGGCTTCGTATACAAGACGGATGCACTTTCCACGAAGGATACACGCATTGCGTTAACAGTCGACTCCAAGCTTCATTCTCCGATTACCTATCCGCTCGGTTTGGTAGCTGCCACAAGTCATGAGGAGGATGCACGTCAATTCTACGATTATTTGCAAACCGAGCCTGCGCTCCAGGTGATGGAAAAGTACGGCTTCCGTAAGGCGGAATAGTTGTTGACTGCTGTGAATTGGGCGGAATTTTGGCCTCCGGTACAGCTATCCCTGCAGGTCGCTTCTCTGTCCTGTGTGATCGTGCTGGTCCTAGGAGTACTGGCGGCCCGCTGGATGAGGCGAAGCCGCATACGTGGCAAGCTGGTGCTGGAGACCATTTTCATGCTTCCATTGGTGCTGCCCCCGACGGTAGTCGGGTTCCTGCTCCTGGTCATTCTGGGACGTCGAAGCTGGTTAGGACAATGGATCGAATGGCTGTTCAACGCGTCAGTCATCTTCTCCTGGTGGGCGGCGGTGCTGGCGTCTATCGTGGTGGCATTCCCGCTCGTCTATCAGACAATGAAGACGGCATTCGATGCGGTGGACCGTTCACTGGAGGACTCGGCCAGATCGGCAGGGGCTGGCGAATGGCAAATGTTTCGCTACATTACGCTGCCGCTGTCCTATCCTTCACTGCTGACTGCCGCGATACTGGGCTTCGCACGGTCGCTTGGCGAGTTTGGAGCGACGCTGATGATTGCCGGGAACATTCCGAATAAGACGCAGACGGTACCTACGGCGATCTATGTAGCTGTCGATGCAGGGAATCAGACGATGGCCTGGGCGTGGACGATTGCCATTGTCTTAATTTCATTTATTATGCTGCTTGTTGCGAGAAGGAAGACTTGAGCAAATGAAGCGTAATGATGTGTGTAATGCAGGCAATGAAAGCAGTAAAGGTAATATAGCCTAGAGGAAGTAAAAGAAGCAGAGGTAGTGCCTTAGACTATAAAGCTGTTTGCGCAGGACTGAATACGTATGAACCACCCCACAGGCTAGCGGAATGGATTGAAGAATCGTTGGGATCGTAATAGACTTTTTCATGGAGTCGCCCACCTTTCAGTTGGTTTGTAAGGGTACAAACCAACTGAAAGGTGGGCGACTTTCCTTTTACCATTTAGTGGTTAATCAACAGGCCTGTACATTTATTTCTTTTGTGCAAACAGCCATTCAATCATATCCTGATTTTGCAGAGCCGGTACCCAGGAGAAGTGTCCTGTAGGTTTGATAATCCCTGCTTCGTATTCAGTAAAATGAATGAGGTTTCCGTTTTGTGCTTTAATGGCAGCTACCATTTCTTGCGAGTTTTTAGGACTAACTGTGGTGTCGTCTGCAGCATGGAAGGCCCAAATCGGAACGTTTTTCAGTACTTCAACGTGTTTAGGATCGACAGGTGCATACATGTTAACGGCTTTTTCATAGTTGGTCAAACCGGCAATGGGTACACCTGCGGCGAACAAGTCAAGATTCTTTTCCAGCAACCTCCACGTGCCCATAGCTCCTTGAGAAATACCAACAATATAGATTCGGTCGGTGTCGATTGGGTATTTTAACGCTGTTTCACGTACCAAATCGGCTACAGCGCTGTTGCGTGGTTCATCCGCCCAAATGAATTTATGTTCCAAGTCAATCGGGCTTTGTGGTGCGATTACGAAGGATGGGTGTTTGGCTTGCTGCTCAGGAGAAGCCCAAGTAACAGCTCCGGCGTTTGCCAGCAAATTTACTCCGTTTCCGTCACCACGTTCGCCGTTTCCGTGCAGGAATACAACCAGAGGGTAGGTTTTGCCGGGCTCAACTTTAGGCTCAAACGTAAAGTAGTTCAGCTTGAAGCCTTCTTTATTTTCAAAGGTGTTTTTTTGGAAATCGTCTACGATCGGTGTAATTTTATCTGTTGCATTTACAGTCTGTGCAGAGGCTGGGATGACTGTTTTCTTTGAAGTTGCAATATCTTTCTTTTGACTAATAATATAATTCAACGTGTTGATGCGGTTAACTGCGCTTATTGCATCGTAAGTAAGGGTACTTGCATTTTTATCTTGCGTATCCAGCTCAATCACAACATATTTACCATGAGTGCTGCGGTTGGTGATGGCTCCAGTATCATTGGTATATACATCGGTCACGGTTCTGTCTGTATATACATCATTGAGTACAGATTGAACCTGAAAGCTAGACGTGGATAAGGATGCACCGTCAATATTGGTGCTGTATTTCAGTACAACAGCAGAAACGACTTCACCCAAAGGCTGTACCTGTGTAAACAGGGTAGCCTGTGGCGCTGGGACATCTGTTGCTGCTGCGGCAGAGCTGGCGGATGGGAAAAAGATCGTTAGCAGGAACACAAAAGATAATAAAACAGGGGCAAAACGTCTTCTTTGCATGAGATTAATCTCCTTTGGTGTCATTTTTTGAAAGCGATTACTACATGTTCGGGATGGTTAACTGTATGCTGTGGAATCCATACAAATCAAAAAAAGGCAAACTCCGGGTACACAAGTGTACTCGGGTTTTGCCTTTTCAGTAACAATCCCACTTGAAGGATAGCACCTTCATTGGAATCTGACAAGTGAAAGCGCTACATTTTTGATGTTTTATTAAAAAAGTTTTACTTTCGCAACGGTAATATTATGGTATATAATCTCCTTAACTTAACACTGTTAACTTATATAACGATGTTAAAAAAAGGGGATGAAATCATGAACCAATATGATGTTATTGTCATCGGTGCAGGATTGGGTGGCTTATCCTGTGCAGCAAGACTCTCTGCGCTCGGTTACCGAACAGCTGTTTTTGAGAGCCATACTCTGCCTGGCGGTTTCGCAACTGAATTTACAAGAAAGGGATATACCTTTGATGTCTCCTTGCATGGTGTCGGCGGACTCGAGGAAGGAAGCTTTGGTCAGATGCTGAAGGCCTGTAATGCGGACCAGCGAATTGTTCCTCTCCGCAAAAAGCACCCTTACTCCATTCGTTGGGAAGGCCAGAACATTGATATTCCGTCCGATGTTCAGGAGTATGTGCAGCTCCTCAAGAACATGTTTCCTACTGAGGTGAAAGCCATTGACAGTCTATTCGCGGGCATTCGCCGTTTTGAAACAGGCTTTTCTGCTTTTTCTACTCTCACTTCCTGGCGCAAGGCGGTTGGCCTGCTCAAAGCTGGGACCTTTCTCCGCTGGACGCAAATGACCACCTGGGAAGCTGTAAGCCAGTTCGGGTTATCTGACCGCTTCACGGAATTTTTCACCGCGCTGTGGGCCTATTACGGATTGCCTCCAAAGCGACTTGCGGCCCTGTATTTTTTTATTCCCTGGATCGGCTACCACATGGAGGGGACGTATTACATTGAGGGAGGCGCACAGGCTTTATCTAATGCACTGGTTGACGCTATTAAGTCAGCGGGAGGAGAAGTTCACCTGCGCAGTCAGGTATCTGAGATTATACTCGAACATGGTAAAGCTGCTGGTGTCCGTCTGAAAAAAGGGGATGTATATAAAGCCAACTGGATTGTGTCTGGTATCAGTCCCCATCATACCTATGGCCGTCTACTGGAAAACCATGATGCTGCCCGTCGTGAGCTGGAAGCTGTCAGCAGTTTGGAGACTGGCACGTCTCTCACCCAGCTATATCTGGGATTATCATGTGAACCTCATGAGCTTGGCATCACCGAAGAAGACTTAATCCTGCGTAATGAGCCGGATTCGGAGACAGATTATGAAGTAATGATGAGCGGCCAGTACACGAAAGGCAACTGGATGCTCACGAATTATAACGCCATGGACCCTAAGCTCAATGAACCGGGAAAGGGTGTCATCGCAATTACATTTTTGGACAGATTGGAGAACTGGCCTGCCGCACGTCCCGAATACAAAGCCAAAAAAGAAGCCGTGACACAGCAGATATTGGGATGCCTTGAACAGCTGTATCCGGGTTTTAGCAGCAAAGTGATGGTAGCCGAATTGGGCACACCACGCACGATGCAGCGTTATACCGCTAATCCCGACGGGGCTGTTTATGGCTACGCACAAACGGTTCGGCAGTCCGGTATAAAAAGGCTCAAGCACAAATCAGCAGTAAAGCGTCTATCATTGGTAGGGGCCTGGACACAGCCTGGGGGCGGGTTTCAAGGGGTTATGGAATCGGGTATAATGGAAGCTGATCGTATCGCCGCCAAATTGGGGTAGGCAGAAAGGGCAAGTACATCTACTCATGAAACATATCAAACGCCGAGAACGTGAAAGCAATGAGATCCGCCGGAAAATCATTGAGGCCGCCCGATCGCTTTTTCTGAATCAAGGGTATGCTGAAGTCTCCATGCGCAAAATTGCGGATCAGATTGAATATTCACCAACAACTATTTATCATTATTTCGAAAATAAGGAAGCCATTGTAATCGAACTCCTGCTAGAAGGAAATGCCCTGTTTCTGCAGGCTCTTCAGCAACGTGCGGATGAAGCACAGGCAGCGGGATTGAACGCTCTGGACACACTGAAGGCGGTGTCTGATGCGTATGTTCGTTTTGGAACGGCTAACCCGGAATATTACAACATTCTGTTTATCAGCAACCTGGAATCTGTAAGCTTGGTTAGTCTTATAGACAGTGGGAGCCTTAAAGGCTTTGAGCTTCTTGAAGCTGGGCTCAAAGCCGTTATGGAGGAGGGTTCCATCATTCAAGGAGATGAGCGCTTGTTCGCCAGCTCTGTATGGAGTATGCTGCACGGCTTGACTTCTTTGCTCCTGAATTTTGATTTTCCTATGGCACAATCAAATGATGAATTGATTTCATTTACTATAGATACTTTCCTCAAGGGGTTAAGCCGCTGATGCAGCGGCTAACTTTCTTTACCTCACATCACTGTACATGTGAATCCGCATACGACCCTTCCGAAAGATTAACGAAGTTCCAAATCTGAAAGCTGCTTAAGCACGGCTTCAATACGACGTTTATCTTTTTTGAGCATCACGAGCTGCAAAGAAGCAAGAAGCAGATCTGAGATATTGGCCCAAGCGTCTGCTTCCAGAGCGGGCAGAAGATCCCGATGAATCATAATATCTAGCCCCTCCGTTGCAATCTTCTGATGAAGCTCACTACTGGATAGCCATTCAATCACCTGCTCAGCTGTAGGACAAGAGTAGGCGAAAAGTACTGCCCAGCCATCGACCGGATGATTGACCTTATCCCGTATCCAGTTAATGACCTGCGGTGAATGAAAATGCTGTAGCTGCCCATTAGCGGTGTATCCTTCTAATTTGCCATCTGCAACCGAATGCTGTAGCAGGTGATTGCAAACACATACCAAGCCTTCCTGCCCGGGTAGGCAGCGGGCGCTCAGATAGGCGCGTGTGGACGCAAATGCACCCTTAGCATGTAGGGTATTGTTTTGTGCTAAAGATGTCCATACTTGCGCGGTTTCCGGTTCCCACAAGGAGCGGACCCAATCAGCAGCCCCAACCCCTGCGGTCTCCCCTACCCAAACGGCCCATGTAGAGAATGGAACCTGGCTATGTTGAATGTTCTGCCAGTGCTGCTCCCAGGCAAGAAAAATATCCTTTGGATCATAGGCTTGAAAAGCCTGCACCACAGCAGGATGATCTACGCCATGCATGGTGGTGTAATGGATCAGCGTCTCCAACGACTGCGCATCCTCCAGCTTCATCGTACAAAACATGTCCAACCAGCGTTGCCACAGTTGTAGTGGTGGACTGTTTAGCTGAATGCCATGCTCGTCTGACACGTTAGACCAATCCCACAGCCATAGTCCGTGCAAGGTGAGCATGGTTTCTATATAGGCGGGTAGATTTTCTGCGAGCAGAGTAAACTGATCCAACTCATGATCATAACAGAACACCGCTGGCTCTGTTGCGGATGTCGCCATATCAAGCAGTATCGGATCACCCGCACCATTATAATTAAGGATCAGATATCGTTGCTCGTCCGCTGCTGAGTCGGTATCTTCCCCATAAGATGTAAAATAGCCAATATACTCATGATTCCAGCCAAATTCTCCTGTGATATCGTCGAGGATATTCGGTTCTTGTTCAAGGCCATTACTGCTTTCATATGAACAAGCCGGTTCATCGGCTACAATACAGTGTTGAGGGAGGCACCATAGCAAATGTAAGCTGCCACACCGCTTTATCAACTCAGACAGGGAGGCAGGCAAAGGCATCTGCAGCCGTTCCTCCAGCTCAGTTAGTTCACTTGTAGAAATCCCCTTCGACCATTGGTATACCACGTCAGACATCCCACCTTGTCTCAGACGATCGGCGATCTGTCCCAGCTTTTCTAAGGTTTGTGCAAAATGTACTTTCATTCGTATTCGTCCTCCTCTTACTCTACAACCCGGCAATGCTCTTTTTGCAAGAATGCTAGAATTTCATCACGAAGTGCTATCGCTGTGGGTTCATAAATGATCGCCACTTCGCGTCCATATGCATAGTTAAAACGCACATATCCGCCAAGAAATTGGAGAAAAGCCATGCAGATATGCTCGTTTTCAATCCATAAATTTGAGTCAAAATGCTGTTTAAAACGCTGAGCCAATACCTGTATAGATGCTGGAGCTATTTGCAAGGCTTGATCGTTCGGATGGGCTGAACCGCAAGCTTGCGCCGTCTCCGGTGGATTAAATAGTAGAAATGTTGCTGCTCTATCCAGATTGACAGGTTCGAAATAACGGGGGAATGGCTCTATTCTTCCGAATTCATCCTGTAGTATATGCTCCAGTGTATCTGTAAATGGGACCTGAACATCTAATGGCTTCTTAGTAATGACCTCCGAATGTCGCGGTAGCCACAGCAAACCTTCGACCTGAGGGTGCACCGCTAGGAAATCCCCATCTATGGAGCTACCGATGACCACGCACTCGCCTAGCTGTTGCACGGTGATTGGACAGTTATCATCATGCGCCCACAGTTCGTAATCCGCATAGGATTGTAATAGTTGAGCATCAGGCGGTTCAATCACCAGCAGTCCGCAAAAGGTACCAG
This sequence comes from Paenibacillus sp. FSL M8-0228, assembly GCF_038007385.1. Taxonomy (NCBI): domain Bacteria; kingdom Bacillati; phylum Bacillota; class Bacilli; order Caryophanales; family Paenibacillaceae; genus Paenibacillus; species Paenibacillus sp. FSL M8-0228. The sequence continues at coordinate 5,394,606 of NZ_JBBOXA010000001.1, read as the reverse complement.
GCCCATAGCGGGTGAGGAATGCTACATAGGGAGGTGGTAAAGTTAATCCATAGGTATGTTCGAAAGTTGTCAGTTCTTCGGTAGCCACCGTCGTATGTTGTGTGGAAACCCAATACATATGAATACACCTGCTTTCCGGCACTCTATCTATAGGGGTAGAGTCCAAAAGTAAATGAGAGATATGCTATAATCAGGAAATAAAATAGTTATAGATTAGTCTATCTTAATTCCGTAGGAACTACAATTTGTGAGGGGACGAAGGAGGAACACATCTTATGACATCAGGGGTACAAGCCTACATCGGTCCAATTTTTGAGGAGATTGACCAGACATACGCTTCTGAGCAAAAGCGCATCGCCGAATTCCAAATCAAAAGCGTCCTTCACGAAGGGATTCATGAATACTTAAAAGTTACTTGTAAGAAGGATGGGCTGTGGGTGGATACCCACGAACCGTTTGATTGGGATCGTCGTAGACCGGATGCGGAAATTTCTGGGTTTACAGATGGGGTAACATTGCAGCAGGTGCAGGACGAATGGATGCCTATGTTCAAGGAAAAGATAGAGGCGCTATTTAATTCGGAAGAATTCAGCTCCATGTTCTTTCGTTATCGACTGGATTTTCATCTGGAAGTGGTCTTGGAGAATAAGGCCAATCATTTTACATTCTCACTCCTAAATGAAGATAAACGGCAGCAACTGTTAGCCACTATCCAACAGTTTGTAGAGCAGAAGCTCAACCCCTCCAGTAAAGCTATCCCGAAGGAAGAGGACGATTTCTTCTTAGTGAGACACTTGCTTGATCCTCATTTGTACCCTGTAAACGCCCAGCGGATGAATGAGTTGCTGAATCGAATGGATGCCAAAGTGAAGGTCAGCCGCAAGCGTGAGGAAGCATGGAGGTATCAGCTCAGCAGTGGCTTAAAGCATTGGGCTGAGGATGAATTTCTGCTGAAGTATGCGGATCGGGAAAAAAGCTATGGACTGGATTATAAAGTGAAGCCCGATATTCTCCCTTCGGAAATTCCCGCGCCAGCCATGGAGATGTTCCTGCTTACCGCGATGCGGGTGGGCTCGACCGATGCCGATGCACGGCAGAAGTATTTGGAGATTGCTGCACAGTTGGGTTCGGATCAGGCAGCCCAGTGGCTTAAGAACGGATCAGGAAGCATCCCAGCGTTATATACAAGTGAGCGAGTCATCTGCCAAGCCAATGATATTTTGCAAACGCTGGAGGTTCAGATTCGTTCAGAGGAAGAAGAGAGCTATAGAGAAGCACTCGTATATTTATGCGATATTTTAAGAAAGGGCTTTACCAAGGAATATCGGATGAAGTTCAAAAGCAAGGTGAAAAACTACCTGCCTGTACCCAAGTTGGCTAAATCTACGTTGCATCGTTTCTTCGCCAATGCACTTGAATATCCTGCGCTGCATCCGTTGCTGGCTGAATATGCTGAGGTCGTGATGGAAGAGTTCAAGTGGTATAACGATGTAGAGCCCGGTGAAAAGTCGGCAATGCCGGGAACCTATGCGGTGATGGGACTGGGCCTAAAAGGAAAGAACTATTTCCCATTAGTGAATCGTTATATGAAGCTGGTGGACAGTGAACATCAGTCCGTACAGGACGGTTACGCCGCTGTATTTGCTGACGCACACGGACTGACACCGGACACGATACCCGTTTGGACGAGGGTTCTACTGGCAGGCAACGAGTCTGCCAAACCACTGAAGTCATCCGGAATTGAAACCGTAGAGCAGGCACAGGTATTGGTGGAGGAGCTTAAGAAGCTGGAGAACTACGAACAAGAGGTGCTTGTTTATCGTATATGGGGTGGCGCGAAGAAACTAAAAAACAGCCTGAAGCAGGCTGTCCCTGAGGTAAAAGAGCTGCTGGAAACGCTTATTCCATAAAAGCATCATATTCATGATAATATCGCAGTCCTTGCGCAATGCGTTCAATATCCGGCTCGCTTCCGCTGTGGCGTAACACTTCAATGACATCCTGTACAGTCGCCACCTCCAGCCAAGATTGCACCTGATGGTCTGGCAGAGATGCAGGTATACTTTCATCACGATGATTGGTGACGGTGAGACCGGCATCCTCCAGTTCCCACAATTCTTCCTCGGGAATGATGTAATAGGTAGAATTGAGCGGATTACTTTGAACATGTTTCAGATTGGCAAATACCCATTCATTGATTTCTGTTTGGTCAACGGCATGGACCAGTGCTTCAAGGCTGTCAAAAGTTTGTATGCTCATGTATGGAGACTCCTCTCTTAGCCGCTGGCTTATGCTGTAGCTTTTGTAATATCTTTAAGATGGACTGGCGATTCTTCGCATCCTTAATGTACCTGGGAATGGAGTGGGAAGCCGTACGCATCATACCGGATGCAGGCTTTTCTCGCAACTCGGCAGAGATATAGGAGAGCAGGTAATTCAGGTGTATCCGGTTAAGAGCCCAGACAGGTTTCCCCCGATAGTAATCTAGGAAGTACAGCTGGAGCTGGAAAATAGGGTCTTTTCCGTTTTGGATCACGTTCGTATGCCATTCGCGTGATTGCACACGATGCACCGGAACCTGATTGCGTGTCTCACAGTGCGGACAGTTTATATTTGTATTTTTATGGAGTTTCGTTCGGTCATCATGGATTTCGATATTAAAATACCGTTCGCAATGGTTGCATACGCCGCGTGCATAGAATGTATAAGATTCGGGCTGCTGATATGTGTAGTAACAATGAGAACATCGAACGACGTAATAACAGTCTTTTTTGGATATGGAAATAAAAGCTTGGCCCTGACAACGGGGGCAGTGAACAGTTACCTGTTCTCCTCTTCTAATCACGGCGCTAAAGTCATATTTGTATCCATATTCATCTTTGAAGCGTTTTTGCTCCATGTTCGTTCCTCCTTTTCGGAAAGATCGTAAAAACGCACTCTTTATATTTCATATGTTATAATATTCCTTAACAACAGAATGGCTTAGATGGGCGGTCGGCTAGTCTCCTGTGAGGGAGGTGAGGCCTGTGGAGGTTAAAGACACCATAATGTTGATGATTCAATTCGCAACGTTGGTGATTCTGATTCTTTCCTTCCATAAAAAGAAATAGACCGCCCGTGGTAGGAACCGGTCTATTTCGAATACCGTGAACTTGCAGCCACCGCCCTTAAAAGCGGCTGTTGCCAAAGAGTGAGGATGTTGACGCATCTTCACTCTTTTTTAGAATATACATCTTATTCCCATTTTAACACTTGAAAAAGACCTTTTCAATGTGCCTAAGAGCGAAAAGGTGAATAAAGATGCGCGAAAGGAGAGGGCGAGCATGAGCATTTTTACAGGACTACAGCGTCCGCAATTCCAGGCTTACTATGATGAGGCTTTTCTAATAGAGCATCGTTTTGAAAATGGTATGGGCTTTCCGCCTTCTTATATAGATTATGTCAAAACTCTTGGTTACGGGCGACTATGCGGCTTATGGAACATTCATATTCCTCTTGGCGATCACCCGGATTCATGGCTTCATCGTTATCATGATTGGCGGGCTTGGTTTGATGATTTGCTGGAATCAGAAGAGGTTTTACAAGAAGCGGCGCTGGAGCCAGATGGTTTTCCGGAGCTTTTGGAGCATGCGGTCCCTTTCGCTTCCAGTGAAGAGGATGACTTGCTGATCTGGGATATTCAATCGCCTGATGAACGGGGGGAATTCCCAATCTATGCTTTGAATCTGCGCACATGGGGCAATTTTCGGTATGCAGCCTCGGATTTGTATAGCCTCGTCGAAGCGTTGGTGGATGAAGAGCGCGTGAAGTCGGTATTGGGGACAGAGCGTACATCATTCCCATATACGTTTGAACCCTTTTAACAGGTCAAATAACCACCTTGGCATTCAAACTTCAAGGTGGTTATTTGTGCTGCTATTCTTCCTAGCGGTCATCATATTGGGCTAAATATTGCTGTACCAACTCATATCCAGCCACGCCCATTACCGTATATTGATTATATTCTTCCAGTTCCAGATTGCGTATATATTCATCCCCACAGTATAGATGGCCCGCGCAATTAAAATATTTTAGCTGCTGTTGTTCCTCGGAAAGAGGGCGATGATCGATAATGGGCCATACTCCTTTCGTCAGATTTTGGGTGGCGGTGAATATAACTTCAAATCGGCCGCGATAATTTGTGAACGGAAGATATGTCGTTTCTCCCTCGTACGCTTGATTCTGGCCTATGGATAGAACCCCGAAGGAGAACGCTTTTTTGAATCTACCATACAGTGCGCAGATCACCTGACATACCGCAAATCGGCCGTCATGCAGGGGGATAACAAAAATATCGCCTTCCTGATGTTTGATTCTTTTGAACACCATCGTCAGGCCAGCTCTTCCTGAAGGATCTCTGTTTTTAGACCTTTAGCGCTGGTAATCGTAATGCTGATCGCATCATAGCCGTTCCGCTTCGCATCTTCAAAATCGCATCGTTCGCCATTGATCAGCTCTAACTGCCCATTCTCATCTACATCGTCTGCAAACTCGTCATCCCAATCAACATTATAAAAGGCAGTTACGCTTACCTCGAAAGTATCTTCACCATCTTCGTCCAGATAGGGCAGCAGGGGAGTGCGATTGTTCTGCTGCTCCTTGGTATAAACTTCGCATAGCAGAGCATCGTAACCATGGCGGGTTCCGTCAAAAATCACGATCTGTTCACCTGTGACTGCATCTTCTGCGATAATGAGTTGGGGTGCAAATTCAGTACCAGTGATCAGCTCGTCCATAAGTTCTCCGTAATAAAAAATGTGGAATTTCGTATGTCCTGCCTGTGAACGAAGCGTACCTGTCCACTCCTGCTCGACCCATGCCTCGGGGTTTTCGGGTACAACCCAACCCTCCAAATAAGCCGGTCCCTGCTTAGCATTATGTATTTCTGTCATCATTAGGCCTTCCTTTCTGCTCGTTGAGTCGTTCAATTACCTGATTAAAAAACGTTGTAAAGTCTGTTGCCACCAGATACAAATGTCCGCATTCGTCCTGCTCTGCAATATCATAGTTCAGTTTGTCATCATAAGCATGAAGATGTGTGCGGTCCCAGTAGTACACATACGGGGTGTATTGCTTACATGTCAGAACGTAAAAATTGTCGCCCGCATCTGCACCAATCAACAAAGCGCTCTCGACATGATTGATTTCATCCAGAAATTCATCATTAATCGCTAGAAGGTCATGATTTTTGTTGGATACCTCATATCCGAAAAAACAAGTCAAATCAATGTCTCCGTTATCCACTCGATCGAAGGGCACATTGCAATAAAAAGGGGCGGCTACATAAAATCCGTTATATTGTGAAAGAAAACGTTTATAGCCAGCGGGCAATATACGCTGTATCTGTTCCTCCAATGCTGCGATCTGGGCAGGCAAAAGCCCTGATTCAATTGCGAATGACATCAACAACCAGCCCCCTTGATTCTAGTAAACCATAGATCTCTTTTTTGGAAATGAGACGACGCAGCGGTGCATCACTGTGAGATTATGTCATCGATAGGGTAACGATTTTGTTGTTCTCATCCACATCTACCTTCACATTCACTCCCAGCTTATCCTTAAACAGCTTACTGATATTGATATAGTCATCCTTAACCGGACGGCTTGAATTACCAGTTGTGCGAGTCATCCCAGCGGTGATGATGGAACGGACGTATGTTTTATCGAGCTTGGCTTCGGGATTATAGGTATAAATCATCCGTTCATGCTGATTATAAAAATGGGTTAATTCCGTGTAGTCGTTAGCATTCTCATACTGCTTTTCCTCACGCACATACTCAGGGTGGTCCATGGTGTAGTGGATTCCCCCGTCGAGGAAAGGATTTTCCTTGGAGGTTCGGAGTTCATATTGTCCATAGGCTAGCTGAAACAGATACTCTAAGCCTGAGCCCTCCGCCTGGTAGTAGAGCTGACGACTGTCCCCTCTTTTATCTATAGCGGCATAGCTACTGATTAAAGGCCAGGCATCATACTTTTTATCCTTTACCTCAATGGCAAGCTTGTAATGTACAAGCACCTTTTCATTTTGAAATAATCCAAAGCTGCTCATAATAAAATACGCAGGCACACATATAATTCCGATAATTAATATGAATATAAATATTCTTACACGCATAAGTAGAGTGATTCTCCTTTGGTTGTCGATTATGTGGAAAGCTCCCGTTTGGCAGATACACGGAATTCCTCATGCTCTACTAATTGTTTCAGAGCATGTTGTGCGAAAGGCATGCTTTTATGTGCGCGAAGCAATGCAAAAGCGGCCCCCTTGACTAAGATATATGTATCACTACGGATCAACTCTCATGTCTGTAGCTCGATAAAGCTTCTTCCGGTCCGCCACCCTCCAGCAGCACCATAACCGCATAGGAGATTGTATCAATCCAATCGTCGAGGGTGTTGATCTGCTCTACGGTCAGCAGATGATTTCGCTGCAGCATACCATCAGGATGCAACGCCCATGCCCGTGTATATTGGCAAATCCCCCACAGTGCGGCAATCAACTCTCGTTCTATGGATGGTTTCTCCAACTCATCTGCCAGAACTTCAATGATAGTCATGAGTTCATGAAAATTGTCCTCGATCAGTTCGCCTTGGAAGGGGCGAAGCATCCCTAAAAATCCGCTTCGCATTTTGGGATGCTCCAGATCATCATGGATAAAAGAATGACAGCGCAACAGCTCACGGGCTTCTTGTTTATTCATGAAGTTCCGTAATCTCTGCACGGATGCCTCTGCACAGAAAGCTGCCTGACAGCCCCGACAAGGCATCGATGTCAACGACCATATCAGCCTCTTCATAACGGAAGTCAAGTTGCAAAATGATATTTTCTGTTTCTACAGGGCTTAATACATGCTCTTTAGTTTCCAGAAATGTAAAAGTTACTGCATAGCGTGGGACGTCTTTTGCTGGAGCTTCAGGGATTACAGGTGCCTCAGTTGAAGGCTCCAGATCCGGTGATTTAGGGACAAGCACGCTAGCGTAGGATAGCTCAATCGTCAGCGTAATCTGGTCTTTCGTCATATTAGCAGCTGTAATTCGGTCATAATGAAAGGGAGGGAAATAGCCAAGCTTTTCGACAATGCTGTCTGCACCTTGAATAGAAACAGTTGGAGAGAAAGCCAGCTCCAGTCCGATGGACCCTGCCAGTTGGTCTTCATATTCCGGATTAATACGGACAAGGGCCTGTTCCGGCTCTACTTTCAAAATCGTGCCTATAAAATACTGTTTGCCATGGATCAGAACAATATCATGCGGAACGAACGGCAACGCTCCCCCGGCTTGATAATGAATGAGATATTCGTTCTCTTTTTTTTCAACCTTTTGAACTTGAATTTGCATAAATTGCAGCCTCCTGGGGTTAATAGTATGACGGATTGTTTAAGTGTGTGGTAAAGGGAACGGAGTCCACGATTGAAAAACATACTTCATATCCGGGGTATCCTGTTCGAGCATAAATGGAAGAATATCCATAATGGCGCGTGCTTTACTGCCAGCATAAAAGTTGCGCGAGCTATGTAACATTTTGTTTGCCTTTATCCACTGGCTGAGCTGCATCATAACGTCTTCGACGATTGTTTGGTTGATACGTTCATAAACGTCCTGACGGATCGAAACGAGTATGCCGCAATTATTGGATGATTGGGACATGGGGTCATTGGACAAAAGAATGTACACTTCCGGCGTCGTCCCTTTGTTATAGGACGATTTGATACTAGGCGCCTCTATAACCAGCATCAAAGGAGTCAATTCATCATTGGTTACAATACGAAGCAACTCCTGCTTGTCCCAGCGAATCTTACCGTGTTTGGCTTTCGTGGATTGATAGATAGACACACGGGTATTGCGGATTCCTGATATATTCAGGAACGTTTCAAAACAATCGAACAGGTTAGCAAAGCACTCTTCAGCAAACAAAGTGTGCTTCTCCGACAAGGAACCGGTCATTATAAAATTATAATGCAAGTTGTTAACCACAAGCATCCATCCTTTATTCATGAATTACCAATTCTTATACCATAATATATGACATGAAGATCGAATTCACCTTTTATATAGACTGTGGTCCTGTTCATTAAAATCGTTTGGAAACCAGTTCAACTTCGCGTATACTAGGAAAGTCATACATGGAACGGTCCTGAGCCGCATTGCGGCCGTATGTTGGTTACATGAACAGATTCAACGATAACGGATAAGCTCCCTTCCTGAAAAGGGTAGAATGAGAACCGATACAAAAATGGGAATTCTGAACTATGGAACGATAGATGTCATATGGCACATGAACCTATTTTACGTGACACATATTGAATACAGATAAGGGAAGTGAATACCACTTGAAGAATTTTGCAGCATTAGGCGTAGAGCAGCATTGGGTAGAAGCCTTGAAAGAACAGGGGATTTCATCTCCAACTCCTGTACAGCAGGAGTCGATTCCACTGCTGATGGAAGGTCAGGATGTGATTGCCGAGGCACATACGGGAACCGGAAAGACGCTTGCGTTTTTACTGCCGATTTTACAAAAGCTGAATTTGGACAAGCGGCACCCGCAGGCGCTTGTGATTGCACCTACGCGTGAATTGGCACTCCAGATTACAGAGGAAGCTAAATGCTTGGCTGCTGCGGAGCCGAGTTTATCTCTACTAGCTGTTTACGGAGGACAGGACGTGGAGCGTCAGCTTCGTAAACTGAAAGGTGGCGCACAACTGATTATTGGGACACCTGGGCGACTGCTGGATCACCTGAGACGTGGCACGCTGGATCTAGGCGGCATTAAAATGCTGGTCCTGGATGAAGCCGATCAAATGTTACACATGGGCTTTTTGAACGATGTGGAGACGATTCTTCAGGAAGTTCCTTACCGGAGACAGACGATGCTGTTCTCCGCTACGATGCCAGCCGGTATTCGCAAACTGGCTCGTGTATATATGAACGAACCTGTAGATGTCAAAGTGAAATCCGCTTCTTCCGTTCCGGTGAGCCAAATCCGTCAGGTCGTTGTGCAAACAACAGACCGGGGTAAGCAACAGGCATTGGTGGATATGCTGAATACGGATCGTCCGTACTTGGCTGTTATTTTCTGCCGTACGAAGCGCCGGGCTGCCAAACTGAACGAAGAGCTGCAAGAAATGGGCTTTCAGAGCGGTGAGCTTCACGGGGATTTGTCCCAGAACAAGCGGGAGCAAGTGATGAAGGCGTTTCGTGAAGCGAAACTCCAATTGCTCGTAGCGACTGATGTAGCTGCACGCGGCCTGGATGTAGAAGGCGTCACGCATGTCTTCAACTACGACATGCCGCAGGATGCCGAAAGCTACATCCACCGCATCGGGCGTACCGGCCGTGCCGGAGGCAAAGGCGTGGCGGTGACGCTCGCTACGCCAAGGGATATTCCAGAGCTTCGGAACATCCAGAAAGTTGCTGGTGTCACATTCACCAGCAGTGAGGGCGGCGGACAGCGTAGACCTGCTTCCGATACGGCTGATCGGCAGGGTCGAGAACGCCGTTCGGGCAGAAACGACCGCCGTTCCTACGGTGGCAACGACTCCGGCGGTGGACGCCGGGGCAGCGGCCGCGAACAGGCGGGCCGTCGTGACAGTGCAGGCGGCGAACGTCGCTCTAGCCGCGGCAGTAACGAGCGCAGCGGATATGACCGCAGCAGCGGTTCCGCACGCGGAGGCCAAGGTCGCTCGGCGGGACAAAGCAGCGAGCGTGGCGGGTATGACCGTAGTAGCGGCGGTTCTGCACGAGGAGGCCAAGGTCGCTCGGCAGGGCAAAGCAGCGGCGGTTCCGCACGAGGAGGCCAAGGTCGCTCGGCAGGACAAAGCAGCGAGCGCGGTGGGTATGACCGCAGCAGCAGTGGTTCTGCGCGCGGAGGCCAAGGTGGCCGCGGTGGACAAGCCAAAGGCGGCCCGCGTGGTGGTCAAGGACAAGGAGGCCGTCGTGGACGGTCCAGATAGATAAAATAGGAGTATTCTCATAGAATGCTCCACTATGGTTATCATAATAGCCCCGGGGAGGCTCATCTTCCGGGGCTATTGTAATCTTCATCCATACCGCTGAAAGAGCAGCGCCATAAGATAAATTCAAAAGATAAATTTGGAGGGGTTATACATCATGCAGGAACAGGATATGGGCAAGCGCGCCATGGTCTCAGCATGGATCAGCCTGATTAGCAACATCCTATTAACCGGCATTAAGATTATTACAGGACTTATGTTCAACAGCAAGGTGCTGGTAGCCGATGGTGTGCATAATGCTGGGGACGTGATTGCCTCTGCAACGGCACTGGGGGCGATGCGCATATCTAGCCAGCCGCCGGATGAGGACCATCCTTATGGTCACGGCAAGGCAGAAGTGATCGGTGCAAGCGTGGTGGCGGTCATATTGTTTGGAGCGGGTATATTTATCGGCTATCATTCGATTGCAGCACTGTTCGAACCGATGCCACAGGAGCATATACTGGCATTGGTGGCCGCCATTATTTCCCTGCTCTGGAAACAGTGGCTGTATATCTACACGATTCGTATCGGGAGAGCGGCCAATAGTCAGGGTCTTATTGCAACGGCAAAAGATCATCTCGCTGATGTGTACGCCTCTGGGGCTGCTGTACTGGGTATCGGATTGGGGCTGATTGGGGAGCACTGGGGCATTTCAATCTTATCTTACGGTGACCCTATTGCGGGATTCGTAGTGGCATTGCTAGTTCTGAAATTGGCGTGGGAAATGGGCCGTGAATCCATAGATGTGCTTATGGAAAAGGCGATTGCAACGGAGGAAATTGAGAGCTACGCCGCAGCCGCACTGAGTGTAGCCGAGGTTCAACGTATTGACCGTATCCGTGCCCGTGAGCACGGCCATTATATTATCGTGGATATCCGCGCTTCAGTGGATGCCTCTTTGACGATTCAGCAGGGACACGATATTATTCGACTGATTAAGGGGGCTGTCATGAAGCGGGAACCGCGGGTTTATGAGGTGCTTGTCCATTTGAATCCATGGTATGCGGACGACCACTAGAACAGACGGCGCGAATTGACAGATAACTTGCAGGAAGGGTATGCTTTTAAAAGCCGAACGATGATGAATAAAAGCGAGGTTACCCGAAAATATGCGAAAATTTTTAAAATGGTTAGGCATTTCTGTGACTGCGGCGGTTCTTTTAGTGGGCGGATATTATACGTATTCTATATATCATTTTACGAATCAAATTTCAGTTGCTTCCGGACAGGATTCGAAATTCAAACCGCAGGCACAAACTCAAACCAATGTACAACCTGTAGAGGTATCGCTCCCACCGGAATGGGATGGGACAGAAAGAGTGAATATTCTGCTGCTAGGCGGCGACTCCCGTGGAGAGGATTCAGGGCGTTCTGACTCCGTTATGGTTGCTTCTATTGATCCGGTTACGAAAAAGGCTACACTGATGTCGATTCTTCGTGATACCTACGTCAATATCCCAGGTCATGGGCAAAGTCGATTGAATGCTGCCTTTTCCTACGGGGGACCGGATTTGACCAGACAGACCGTGAGCGACCTGCTGGGCATACCAATTCAATATTATGTATATACTGATTTCAATGGTTTTATTGCGCTGGTTGATTCTGTGGGTGGTATTGACCTGGATGTCGAAAAAGATATGCATTATACCTCCAAGGCGGATAAACACCAGTTTGATATTGATTTGAAAAAGGGAATGCAGCACATGGACGGTAAAACAGCCTTGCAATATGTACGCTTCCGTCATGATGCGACTTCCGATTTTACGCGTACGGAGCGGCAACGCAAATTCATTACTGAGCTTGGCGGTAAAATTCAGTCAACCTCATCTCTAATCAAACTGCCGAGTATTTTAAATAGCATTTCTCCTTATATTGAAACGAATCTGAGTACTACGGAAATGCTGCAATTGGCTTCATTGGGCTTTAATATCGATGCAACAACAGTAGCGAAGCAGCAAATCCCGCCGAATGAATTGGTGCGCGGGGAAACCATTAAGGGTGCGCAGGTATTGGGTGTAGACGAAAGAAAGCTCAAGCGCTTCATACAGAATCTTTTTGAACAGGAGAACAAACCTGTGACCACGACGGTGGATGCTGCAACCACGATAAATGATACTCCATAACCCTCGAAAGCAAGCGAAGTTCGTACGATGACGTACAACTTTGTTTGCTTTTGTGTTTATTTGGGTATAACCTTGTATATTTTGTTCCAAAAATATATCGTATCTATGAAGAACGTATACTCATTTGTGTAAAGAGAAGGGGAATGTGGTGTGGAAATAACTCCGGCATGGAAAGACCGATTCAAGAAGTTTTTTCTGAACAACAAGTTTGTGTTATTCCTGCTGGTACTGCTGCTGATCGGCTTGAATATCTTGGTTCTTACCAAAATTTCATACATATTCACACCTGTCATAGTGCTGTTAAAAACGATCATTCTCCCTGTTATATTATCCGGCGTGTTGTACTATCTGTTCAACCCGTTGGTTGATGTACTGGAGCGTAACAAGGTGAAACGAGTATACTCCATTGTTGTATTGTTTTTGCTTATTATAGGGGTTATTGCGATTGTGGTTACATCGGTGGTGCCTGTGATCCGTGATCAAATACAGGGGCTTATTCAAAATTTCCCTGCCTATAGCGAGCAAGTACAACGACAATTCGAGAAACTGATCGGCAGCGATTTTGTAAACCAGTTCCAGAACACGATTCAAATTAATCCATCAGAGCTGGCCTCCAAAGCTTCTGAAAAGTTATCTAGCTTTATTAATAATGCATGGACGGGTGTGGGCAGCTTTTTGGGCGTGGTTACAGAAACGGTACTTGCGATTGCCACGGTTCCATTTATTCTGTTCTACTTGCTAAAAGATGGACACAAGCTACCACAGTTTATCCTGAAAATGCTCCCGCCTATGTTTCGTAAAGAAACAGATCGCATTATGACCGAGATGAATCATCAGGTCAGTTCCTATATTCGTGGGCAGATTATTGTCAGCTTCTGTATTGGGGCGCTGTTGTATATTGGTTACCTAATCATTGGATTAGACTACTCTTTGACGCTTGCAGTCATTGCATCCTTTACGAGCGTTGTCCCCTACTTAGGTCCCGTCATTGCCATTACACCTGCGTTAATTGTAGCCTTGGTTACCTCACCGATTATGCTGCTCAAGATGGTTATCGTGTGGACAGTCGTACAGCTCATTGAGGGTAAATTAATTTCTCCACAAATTATGGGCAAATCTCTTCGGGTACATCCGATCACGATTATCTTCGTTATTCTGACCGCAGGCAATTTGTTTGGTGTGGTGGGAATTGTACTGGCGGTTCCGGGGTATGCTGTCTTGAAAGTAATCGTTACACATTTGTATAGTTTCTTTAAAAAGCGTTCGCATCTCTATGAGGCGGATAAAGGGAACGCAAGTCTTTACGAAAAATAAACTTTTCCACTATAAAATTGATATGGGCCCCTCTTGGGTAACTGTGGCTACGCGTGCTATAATTAATGCCTATCCTTATTCCCAAATAGAAAGGTCAGACTTTTATGATAAAACTCAGCATTCTTGACCAATCTCCGGTATCGGAAGGCATGACGCATGCGCAGGCATTACAAAAGACCGCTGAGCTTGCTATAGAGGCGGAACGCTTGGGTTATCATCGCTTTTGGGTATCAGAGCATCATTCTGCAGCAAATCTCGCTGGGTCCAGCCCGGAGGTACTGATTTCACATCTGGCCGCCCGTACTCGGGCCATTCGAGTGGGGTCGGGTGGGGTGATGCTGCCTCATTACAGCGCTTATAAAGTAGCGGAAAACTTTCGTGTGTTGGAGGGATTGTATCCGGGACGCATTGATTTAGGTCTGGGACGGGCGCCTGGAGGAATGCCCATTGCTACCAGAGCCCTGCAAGAAGGCAAAATGCGAGGGGGTGTAGATCTATACCCTGAGCAGTTGGATGACCTGTTAGCTTATTTACATGACAGCACAGGCAATAATCACCGTTTCGGTTCGCTACAGGCGATGCCGCTTATAGAAACTGTACCGGAAATGTGGTTGCTCGGCTCCAGTGGTGATAGCGCAGGTCTGGCAGCCGAGCGTGGCGTGGGCTTTGCGTTTGCGCAGTTCATTAATGGTGAAGGCGGCACAGGGGCTATGAAGGAATACCAGGAAAGCTTCCAGCCTTCCCAGCATAGTGACCAACCACGTTCGCTTGTTGCCGTATTTGCGATCTGTGCGGATACCGAAGAGGAGGCCAATCGCTTGGCTTCCAGCATGGACTTATCTCTTGTACTATTAGAGCAGGGAATGCGCTCCGCTGGAACACCTTCCGTGGAAAAGGCACTGGCGTATCCGTATACGCCGTTTGACCGGATGCGGATACGTGAGAATCGCAAACGTATGGTGGTCGGTTCGCCCGAACAGGTGAAGCGTCAGATTGAGCAATTAAGTAAGGACTATAATGCACAGGAGATCATGGTTGCGAGCATTATTCATGACTTTGATGCCAAAATGAAATCTATACGTCTCATGGCCGAAGCACTTGGACTGTGTTCTGTACAGTCATAATGCAATTCGCCGGATTTGAAAGATCACAGCTTCAAGGAGCTGTGATCTTTTTTTTGAATTTTTTGAGAAAATATTGGATGATATGCACTGTATGATATAGGAAATAAACCAGTTAACACTTGATAATGATTATCAATATCTTTATTATATAAAGATAGAATGAAGTTTTGATGAAAGTCGTGCGTTAAGCCCGTGACTATATATATTGGATAAGGGAAAGGGATGATTCCACATGTTTCGTCTGAAAACGGCAAATCTGGATATTGCTTATGAAGATCGATTGATTGTAGAAGATCTGAACGTAGAAATACCGCAAGGGAAAATCACAGCCTTGGTAGGCGCAAATGGTTCTGGCAAGTCCACCATTCTGAAGACGATGGCTCGCATCATGAATCCTAAGGGCGGCAGTGTTCTGCTTGACGGTAAATCCATTCATAAGCAATCCACCCGGGAAGTAGCTAAGCAGCTGGCTATTTTGCCGCAAAATCCGACTGCACCGGAAGGATTAACCGTGACGGAACTGGTATCTTACGGACGTTTTCCTTATCAAAAAGGTTTTGGTTCCATGAAAGCGGAAGATCGCAAAATGGTAGAGTGGGCCATTCAAGTAACGGGAATGAGCGAGTTCCACGATCGTCCGATTGATCAGCTTTCTGGCGGTCAGCGTCAGCGTGCCTGGATTGCTATGGCACTTGCGCAGGATACGGATATTTTGTTTCTGGATGAGCCGACGACATTTTTAGATATGGCGCATCAACTGGAAGTGCTGCATTTGCTGGAGTATCTAAATACTTCGGAGGAGCGCACCATTGTTATGGTCGTGCATGATTTGAACCATGCGGCCCGGTATGCTCAGCATATGATTGCAATCAAAAAAGGGAAAGCTGAGGCGGTAGGAACTCCAACTGAGGTTATGTCCCCTGATGTGCTGCGTGAAGTGTTCGGGATTGAGGCTGATATTGTAACAGATCCTCGTACAGGTGTACCGCTCTGTCTTCCGTATGCTTTGGCTGGACAGCCTGCGGTAAGCCAAGCCATAAAAGAAATGAATGTGGAAGATAAGCAACCTGTGGGTTCTGTTGCTGAGCGACGTGATGCTAGAGCACAAGTAGCGGCAAGAGGTTAAAGGGGACATACCATGAAACCACTGGATTACGATCAGCTTGAGCAACTAGCAAACATAGTGAGAGTCACGCCGGAGGATGCAGTATATTCCGGGCCAGTGGCCGAATGGCTTGAACCAGATAAGATCCGCTCTGTGATGGAGTATTACGGCGACCTTCTGCGTGCTGAAGACGTTTTAACCGCAGCCGTTTATTTTGTGAACCAGTTGCGTGGCCTCGTGTTTGCGCAGCATTTTATGGTATCCCTGTGTGAACGCCGTTGGGACCTGTCCGTTTCTAATCTCAGATTTCATATTTGTTATGAAGGTCAATATCCCTCTATTAGTCTTCAGGTCATCGACTTAACAGAGCTGGACAATACGTGGAACCATGGAGATCACCGTTCTTCCGAACAGGCCCAGCAAGTGTTACGAGACTTTTACAGTTTGCAGATGCGGCCCCTATTGGAAGCAATTGCTACAGTGGGGAGCGCATCTATCGGCCAAATGTGGGGACAGTTTCCGTTGGCATTGCTGTATTTTAAGGATAGAGTACAGCCATCGTTGACTGATCCTCAGGATGTGGAGCGCTTTGAACAAGATTATATGTATGTGACACGTGAACTTGAGGGAGAGATATTCGGGCGTAAAAGAAATCCGTTTACGGTTCGTCTCGTTGAATTGGACAATCCTTACCGCCCTGGTGAAAATACCTACATGAAACCGTCCTGTTGCCAATATTACAAGACAGGTGGAGGTCAGCGGTATTGTTATACTTGCCCCAAAATGTCCGCTTCCGAACGCGAAGAACGCAGACTCGAAGTGGTGGCATCACGGTAAAGTCTCTGTGGATGTTGGCATGTCCGTCACCTTTTGGTTAAAATAGGTTATGTAACCTAAACCAAGTGACACGAAGGAGGATGCTGTATGTCTGTCTATTCACATAATGCCGTAACACCAGCGAATCAGGAGGTTTCTCTGAATACTTACGCTGGTAAGGTGCTGGTTATTGCGAATACCGCCAGTAAATGCGGACTTACCCCGCAATATGGGGATTTGCAAAAGCTTTATGACGAATATAAGGATCGGGGATTAGTTGTATTAGGCTTTCCTTGCAACCAATTTGGCGGTCAGGAGCCGGGCAGCAGCGAGGAAGCGGCTGAATTTTGCCAACTGAATTACGGGGTTAATTTCCCGGTATTCGCCAAAGTGGACGTCAATGGACCGGATACAGCGCCTCTGTTTGAATATTTGAAAAAGCAACAGCCTGGAGAACAGGAAGATGGGACAATTCAGTGGAATTTTACGAAATTCATTGTGAATCGTGAAGGTGTACCTGTGGGTCGTTTTGAACCGAAGGAGTCACCAGAAGCGATGAAAGCAGCCATTGAGCAATTGCTATAGTAGCTTTGCCTTCATTCCAAAATATATGTTTAAAAAGGTCTGATTTCCGGCATGTCTCCGGGAAGCGGACCTTTTTTTGTTCTCTACATGTGCATTTGTCTAAGGGGGGAGCATCATGTGAAAGTCGATTCCATGGGCATAATCAGGCCGCCTACAGGGGAAACTGGATGGAGCAAAAAAACATTTCAGCAAACAGTTGATCTCGTATATCCTTTCTTTTTTAAATGTGGACAAATTGTGAATATAACAAAAAGCTATTGTAATGTGAAAAATATCACACTATAATAAGTGCATGAAGTGAAATAAATCACAAACACTAACGAGCTGTTTACGTGAAACTATTCACAATTATTATACAGTTTATGCCCACACACCAAGGAGGAATTCAACATGAAAGTAGCAGTTATCGGATGTACACACGCAGGCACAGCAGCTATCGTTAACACAGCTAAATGTTATCCAGATGCAGAAATTACCGTTTACGAGCGTAATGATAATATTTCATTTTTATCTTGTGGTATTGCGCTGTACGTAGGTGGTGTCGTCAAAGATCCGCACGGCCTGTTTTATTCGTCTCCAGATCAACTGTCTGACTTGGGTGTAGTGACCAAGATGCTTCATGAGGTAACGAGTGTGGATACGGCTGGCAAGTCGCTGCATGCCCGTAATCTCCAAACAGGTGAAGAATTTACAGACACATTTGATAAACTAATTGTGACCACGGGATCATGGCCCATTATTCCAAAGCTGGAAGGCATTGAACTTGATCATATTTTGCTCTGTAAAAACTATAATCATTCCAATGATATCATTGAGAAAGCCCAGCACGTACAGAACATTACAGTCGTGGGAGCTGGATACATTGGTGTTGAATTGGTAGAAGCTTTCCAAATGAATGGTAAAAATGTAACGCTGATCGACAGTGCTGATCGTATATTGAATAAGTATTTGGACCATGAGTATACAGACCGGATTGAAAGTTCCCTGAAGGAACATGGCATTAAGCTGGTACTTGGCGAGACGGTGAGTCGTTTTGAGGGTACGAACGGTAAGGTAAGTAAAGTCGTGACCTCTAAAGGAGAATATGAAACAGAGCTTGTTATTCTCTGCATCGGTTTCCGACCTCAAACGGATCTGCTCAAAGGTCAGGTAGATATGTTGCCTAACGGTGCGATCATTGTGGATAACTATATGCAAAGTAGTTGCCCGGACGTGTTTGCAGCAGGCGACAGTTGTGCAATTCGCTATAATCCGACCGGCAAAACGGCTTATATCCCTTTGGCAACCAACGCAGTTCGTATGGGTACGCTGGTGGCACGTAATCTGGTGCAACCAACCATTGCCTACATGGGAACCCAAGGAACTTCGGGTATCAAAATTTACGAAGACAATATCGCAGGAACAGGCATGACGGAAGCTGCGGCAACAGATGAAGGCATGACTGTAGAAGCTGTAACCATTGAGGACAGCTACCGACCTGAATTTATGCCAACCTCCGAAAAAGTGTTACTGAAAGTGGTATATGAACAGGGGACGCGGAGAATTCTGGGTGCTCAAATTATGTCGAAGGTGGATTTGACGCAATCCATTAACACGCTATCCGTAGCCATTCAAAACCATATGACCATTGACCAGTTGGCCTTTGTCGATTTCTTCTTCCAGCCGCACTATAACAAGCCTTGGAATTTCTTGAACGCGGCAGGTTTACAAGCATTGCCTACAATATCTGAACGGAACCCAGTTACTGTATAATTAGATTTGTCTGTGACATTGTTCATAAGTTTGTCAACAATCTGAGGCGTACGGATCAATCCTTATAGTACAATATAGAGTAGCATAAGGATCAGGGGGGAAGTAACTTATGGGTTTGTTTTATATCCTTTTTCTTGTAGTCGTGGCCATGGTAGGCCTTGGTGGAGTTCTTTGGTTCTTAAGAGCAGTTGAAAAGGAAGAATACAATTAAATGTAAAGCGCGTAGTAGCGCAGTAGATGTAATAATACAGAAAAACAGTCCTTTTTTCAGGGGCTGTTTTTTTTATAGTTACGAAAGTGATTTTTTTCACAAACTTAATCACTGATTTTAAATAAAATATGAAAGAAGAATATTTTAGTGAATAGATATTAAAGGAGCGGGGATATATGGCGAGCTATAAACCGGGGCAAATTGCTGAAAAGACGGTGGAAACAGGAGTGGCCAAGGCGAACAACCCGTGGACTGTGGCGGTGGTACTGGGGTTTTTGGCAGGTGCATTTATTGCACTCGGGTTTTTGCTGGATATACGTGTTATTGCAAGTGCGCCTAAAGAATGGGGAAGCATTGCCACCTTTATTGGAGCTGCGGTGTTCCCTATTGGTCTGGTATTAGTTTTGATCGCAGGCGGAGAATTGCTGACCGGCAATATGATGGCGGTCCCTTTGGCGAGATGGGCAGGACGGATTAAGACAGGAGTCATGTTTCGTAATTTGGCGATTATTACGCTCAGTAATTTTGCAGGTGCGTTATTCGTTGCATTTTTCTTTGGGCATGTGCTGGGTTTAACAGAAACGGGCCCTTATCTGGACAAAGTGGTGGATATGGCAGGACATAAGCTACACGAAAGCTTTTTGCAGTCTTTTATATCGGGTATAGGATGTAACTGGCTCGTAGCACTGGCTGTATGGTTGGCATATAGCACAGACTCCATTGGCGGCAAAATTATGGGGATTTGGTTCCCGACCATGGCCTTTGTGGCTATTGGATTTCAGCACGTTGTTGCCAATATGTTTCTCATTCCGGCGGCTATTTTTGCAGGCCACTTTTCATGGGCAGATTATGTTATGAACTTCATTCCGGTCTGGCTGGGGAATTTGGTAGGAGGTAGCCTGTTTGTGGCTGGAGCCTACTGGTTGGCCTATCTGAAAAAGCCTCAAGCCAACGCACATCCAGTGAATGAATCTCCAACTACTTCTTCGGTTGCACATCCAATCCGTTGATTGATCCTACCTAATCACGGTACTTTAAACAGCAATGAACAAAGCAAATCCGCCATGACAGGCCCGGGGGAACGAAACCTGTCATGGCGGATTTTTTTGGGAGTGGTCCATGATTTGGCATGGAGGATGAGTGTGCTCTCGTCCATGATGCCTTGATCTTTTTTACCCTCAGTAAGATATGATGAAACAGGATGTTGAAAAAAATTATAATTCTTAAAAAATCCGTTTTGCTCTATGCAGCAGACGGATTTTTTTAATATTTTGGAGAGCGGCTGTGTGGGAAAATCCTTCTCTTGCCATCGGCCAAAGCTGTGGATATGATAAGATCAGTGTAATTTTTGGAAACGGTAACGGAAAGGAGCATCAACACTATGGATCATCGCAATAGCGCGCCTCGTGAGGCCACGCTTCAACAAGACTTACAAGGGGGACAGCGGATGACGGAGCAGCAGGACGGTATTTTTCCGGCTGTATGCCCGTTAGATTGCCCGGATACGTGTGGGCTCCTGCTTCACAAGGAAAAAGGAAAGATAATCAAGGTGACTGGAAACCCAGATCATCCCATTACCAAAGGGGCTATTTGTAACAAAGTTCGCAATATGACGGAGCGGGTATATGATCCTGATCGGGTGCTCTATCCGTTGAAGCGTATAGGCCCCAAAGGAGAAGGGAAGTTTGAACGAATTAGCTGGGAGGAGGCGGTCAATACCATTACAGGTCGGTTCAAGGAGCTGATCCGTACGGACGGACCGGAATCTATTCTCCCCTACAGCTTTTATGGCAATATGGGCGTATTGAGTGTGGATGGAATGGATCGCCGATTTTTTAATGCGCTGGGTTCAAGCCAACTGGATCAGACGATTTGCAGCGTGGCTGGGAATGAAGGCTGGGCGTCCGTTATGGGTTTTAAGGGCGGCACCAGCCCGGAGGACACGGAGGATGCAGACCTCATTATTGTGTGGGGTGGTAATGTCATTAGCACCAACATGCATCAGGTCGTTTTGGCTGAGAAAGCACGTAAAAAAGGTGCTAAGGTGGTCGTTATTGACGTTCATCGTAACCGGACGGCGCAATGGGGGGATTGGTTCATTCCGTTATATCCGGGGACGGATACAGCGCTCGCGCTGGGTGTTATGAATGTACTGTTCGCTCAAGGACTGACGGACGACGAATTTTTACATCGCTACACAGTAGGTCATGAGGAACTGCGCGAGCATGTTAAGACCTATACACCAGAGCGGGTTTCGCGGATTACCGGCGTGCCGGAAGCGGATATTATCCGTTTGGCGGA
This sequence comes from Paenibacillus sp. FSL M8-0228, assembly GCF_038007385.1. Classification (NCBI taxonomy): domain Bacteria; kingdom Bacillati; phylum Bacillota; class Bacilli; order Caryophanales; family Paenibacillaceae; genus Paenibacillus; species Paenibacillus sp. FSL M8-0228. The sequence continues at coordinate 5,373,244 of NZ_JBBOXA010000001.1, read as the reverse complement.
AATGTACGGAACTGCGAGAGCAGCGTATATCAATATCGGTAATGGGCTTCAGCATCATGATAATGGCGGTATGAACGTACGTGCGGTTACATGCTTGCCTGCGCTCACTGGACAATGGCTGAAGCACGGCGGGGGAGCGTCACGCTCCAACGGCGCTTATGCCAAGATTAACAGCGCCCATCTGGAGCGTCCTGATCTGCGACAGAACCCGGATGCCCGGATGATTAACATGAACCGGATCGGAGAAGCGCTGCTACAGAAGGAACAGCCGATTAAGGCGTTATTCGTATATTGCAGTAATCCGGTAGTTGTAGCCCCCGATTCGGAACGGGTGACTAAAGGATTTGAACGAGAGGATTTGTTCACAGTCGTTCATGACCTATTCCTAACCGATACGGCCCGCTATGCAGATATTGTGCTGCCTGCCGCGTCTTCTTTTGAAGGAACAGATCTATACAAATCGTACTGGCACCACTATATCCAAATGCAGCAGCCCGTCATTGATCCGCTTGGGGAAAGCAAAAGCAATTATGAGCTGTTTAGCCTGCTCGGACGGGCAATGGGCTTTGATGAAGCTGCCTTTACGGAAAGTGAAGAGGAGATGATCGCAGGCGCGCTTGATAATCCAACGAACCCTTATCTCAACGGTGTGACCTTGGAATCCTTAAAGAAGTCACCTTTTGTAAAGCTTGATATGACGCCAAAGGCCACTTATTTGGATCGTTTAACCACGCCTTCAGGCAAGATTGAGCTATATTCGGAAAAAATGAAACAAGCAGGTCTGCCCGCGATGCCTTCTTATGTGCCGCTGATTGAAGGGTACGACGGAGAGCACCGACCGCAAGCGGACGAGCGGTATCCATTAATGTTTATTTCACCGCCAAACCATAATTTTCTGAATTCTACTTTCGCTAACTTGCCCAAGCATCAGCGACTGGAGCGGGAGCCCTTGCTACAAATTCACCCGGAGGATGCTCAGACAAGAGGCATCGCGGACGGGGAGCCGGTTACCGTATGGAATGATCGGGGGACGTATGAGCTGAAAGCCAAAGTCACCGATCTGATGCTGCCCGGTACAGTGATCAGTCAGGGATTATGGTGGGAAGGCAAAGGACGCAGACAGCGTGTCAATGTGTTAACCTCTGATCGGCTGTCGGATATGGGACAGGGGGCTACTTTCTTCTCAACGGTGGTGAATGTGAAGCGCCAATGAGATTATGCCTTTTATGGCGTCAGATGCAAAAGGAGAAACAAAAGATATGAAATGGTTGGAGTCTTATCCGAAAGAAGTGAAAGTGTTTCTCATTGCCAGCCTGATTAATTCTGCTGGAAGTTCCCTGATGTGGCCGTTGGTTAGCATGTATGTGTTTGACGAGCTAAACCGTAGTATGGGAGATGCAGGAATTGCGATTTTAGTGCAGTCTCTGGGCGGAATTTTTGGTCAAGTGTTGGGCGGAGCCCTCTATCACCGTATTGGAGCCAAGAAGCTGATTGTTGGCTCACTCGCGATGAACGCGCTGGGACTTCTCGCGCTTCCATTTACCAGCGGTCATTGGGTAGCGTTTGTCATCATGATGGGCTTTATCGGCTTTTTTAATGTCGTATCTGTACCTGCGATTCAGGCGTTTGTAGGTTTTCGTTTCGCTGACCGTCGTGGAGAGCTATTTAATATTATTTATGTCGCTAACAATATTGGGGTTGCAGTGGGTACGGGATTGAGTGGCGTTCTGGCTGACCACTCCTATCAGCTCAGCTTTGTGATGAACGGAGTGACTTCTGCGGTATTTGCCGGATTCTTCTGGTCTTATCTAAGCAGGGTGGATCGGGAAGAGGGAGAAGTACAGCTCAGCAAGTCTGTGAAGAAAAGAGAGGAAATCCCAGCTCGTTTGCTGTTTCGTGATACCAGATTGTATCTCTTTGTGGGGTTAGGCTCACTTTTTTTATGGTTCGGCAATTCGATCTGGAATACAGGAGTGTCTCCCCATATTATTGAGCAGGGCTTGCCTAAAACGATGTATGGGTTACTATGGACACTGAATGGTATCCTTATTTTTGCCGCACAACCCATTATTTTTTGGATAAAACGACTGTACGCTCATCACGCTTCAGCGCAAATAACATGGGCCGGAGGATTTTATTTGGCGGCTTATATTGTCATGCTGGGCACACAGAACTATACTGGAATGATATTCGCTATGGTTCTGGCGACCCTGGGAGAAATGCTGATTGCACCTGCGGTTCCAGCATTCCTGTCTGATCATGGAGGTCGGGGTGCACCCTTTTACATTGGGCTTGTGGGGGGCATTGGCGCAGCCGGACGGGTAATGGGGCCTTATATTATGGGGAAGTTGTATGATGGCGGTGGGTTACCGCCTACACTTTGGCTTGCATCAGGCGTAGCGGTGTTGTCGATCCTGTTTTTCGTCCTGCACAGCTGGTTGAACCGTTTCCGGCATCATTCGGATACTTTGAATACTATGACGTCCAAGGCGGATGTTCCCAGTTCTTAAGTCCTAATAAAAATGCAGTATTATGCTGTAATTATGGTACAATAAGTGACGGATGATTGTAGTTATTGCTTCAGGAAAGCCTTCACAGGAAGGATTGAAAGGAATTGTTTACAAGTCAACTCTTGACGATACGTCATTCGGAGATGAAGGATGCTCCTGATCTGATTGCGCTGGATGAATTGGTATGGAATGAACGCACGGCTCCCGCCTCGCTGTCCTGGAAGTCGCGCGGGGAGTTTCTGCGTAATACGCCTCCAGGCTCTCAACTGGTCGCCATCGAACAGGAAGTACTCTGCGGGTATATTGGATTTCGTCCTCCAACGCTGTTGGCTAGTAATTGTCATGTACTCGAAATAAATATAGCTGTACATCCAGCTTATCATCGCAAAGGCATTGGGACGGCGCTCATGAACTCCATGAAGGATATTGCAGCTGCGGAGGGCATACGTAAGTTGAGTTTGCGTGTACTCTCATGCAACACGGAAGCCCTTATGTTTTATGAAAAAAGTGGTTTCGCGATTGAAGGACGTTTGCATGAGGAGTTTTACATAGCAGGCCAATTCGTAGATGATGTGTTAATGGCCTATTTCTTAAAATAGGCGGGAGGCTACAGACAGCAATTCGGTTGTATGCCCGGCCTAAACCAACAACGCCGCAGACCTGCTCAGGTCTGCGGCGTTGTTGTACAATACAATATTACCGAAGTTGCTTCCATTCATTTTGGAGCATACCGTACACTGCGTGGTTCATGTAGCCGTCGGGCAGCAATTCCGCTTCGCGTACAATGCCTTCGAGCACAAAGCCCAAACGTTCCGGAATACCGCGGCTACGGCGGTTCGTCGTTGCAGAGCGGATTTCGACCCGATGCAAGTCCAGCTCCATCAAAGCATATTCAACGAATACGCGGCAGGCGCTGGTCATTAGACCTTGTCCTTCGTACCCGTGTCCAAGCCAGTATCCGATGCTAACGGAGCGGTGAGTCCAATTGATCTCATGGTAGCTGATGATGCCAGCAAGCTCGTTGTCTATCCAAATTCCGGCGGTCAGACTACCGTTCTCTGCGGCTTGTTTCAAGGCGCCCTGCACGAACTGCTCTGTGTGGCTGATTTCCGTGGTAGAGTCTACCCATGGAAGCCATTGACGCAGGCGGTCACGGGACATTTCGATCAGCTCAAACAGAGGCTGCACATGCTCCTTGGTGAGCGGCCGAAGGACTGTGCGTTCGTCCAACGCATATGTAAACATGATTGATCCCCTCTTTCACTCGGAAAATCGCTAAACCAGCCAGTCTAGCATTTAATCCCATGCTACCTTATTCTGCGAGAGTCGTCAAAAGGGAGAGGAAGCTTCAAATTCAATAGGTCCCACCCGGAACCGTTCATGCTCGTATACATATCTCAGATCCAAATCCCCTACAAATTCGGTTGGGGATACACTGCCAGATACAGTGGCTTGCAGAGGAAGCTGTTCGGCATCATACATTACGACAGAGCTAAAATCGAGATGCTTTGTAAATTGGGCTGGATCATCGTAAAATACTGATGCTTTAGGGTCCATCGTGTGTGTGACACCGTCAATCGTGACAGCAATATGAACCTGGCGGTTGTGGTCACGTGGCTCCACTGAGCTGTGAACGCGCTGGGACACAGCATCTGCTGCCGATTCGACTGCATATTCTTCCATCGTCCGTGCGTTAACAATATGCAACTCCTGCAATTCGACACCCGTTCCCGAGGCACGCGTGAGGACCACGACGGCTTCACGCACACCATCCCCATTCACATCCCTATAATATAATTGTGGTGCGGTGGAGATATCTGCCGAGCCCGACCATCGGAATGTGTGGCGTTGTTGGCCGATTTCCAATACAGCTGAATGGAATAATCCCTGTGACGGACTAACAGCATATAAGCGGACGGATGAGTCTTCTGAAGCGCTGGCTAGTGGACGAGATTGTACAGTTCCGTTCACCGGGTCCGGTGAAGGATGGCCGGAAGTCATGACGGAAGAGGACAAAAGCATAGACAGCAGGATCACAATGAGCAGCTTAAACACGGGTGGGTCTCCTTTTCCGGGCAAAATAAAAGATATATACACTATAACGAATTTATTTGCCGAAAATGTTAACTCTTTTTCATAACTTGTCACTTTTTTTGCTGAAGAGAGCATAAGGATTTTCATTTTATTGAGTTATGCGGTGTGAAAGGGTATATTTAAGGGAACATGTTTTACACAGATTATACGGAAGAAAGGTTGATTAGCGTGGAGAAGCCGATCACTCCCCCCAATTTTATTAAAAATGTTATTGAAGAAGATCTACGTACGGGTAAGGTAAAGGAGGTTGTTACACGATTTCCGCCTGAACCTAACGGATATTTGCATATTGGACATGCCAAAGCTATCTGGATCAATTTCTCGTTGGGAGATGAATTCGGAGGACGCACCAATCTGCGTTTTGACGACACCAATCCGGCGAAGGAAGACACGGAATACGTGAACTCCATTCAGGAGGACGTGAAGTGGCTCGGTTATGAATGGGAGGAAAAACATTTTGCCTCCAATTATTTCGAAGAAATGTACAAGCGTGCCATCCTGCTGATCCAAAAGGGTAAAGCTTATGTGGATGATCAAAGCGCGGACCAAATCCGTGAAACTCGTGGCACACTGACCGAACCGGGGCAAAATAGTCCTTATCGGGATCGCAGTGTGGAAGATAATCTGAAGCTGTTTGAAGAGATGCGTGCAGGCAAATACCAAAATGGTGAAAAGGTGCTGCGTGCCAAAATTGATATGGCTTCAGGAAACATTAATTTACGTGATCCGATTATTTACCGTATTTCACACACAGCACATCACAATACAGGCGACACATGGTGTATCTATCCAATGTACTCCTATGCTCATCCGCTGGAAGATGCGATTGAGGGAGTAACGCACTCGCTCTGTTCGCTGGAATTCGAAGATCAGCGCCCGCTGTATGATTGGGTTGTAGCTGAATGTGAAATGGAAAAGGTACCGCACCAATACGAATTTGGACGGCTGAACCTGGCTCAAACCGTAACCAGCAAACGTAAGCTCAAGCTTCTGGTCGATGAAAAGCACGTAGATGGTTGGGATGATCCTCGTATGCCGACGATTTCCGGTTTACGTCGTCGCGGCTATACACCGGAGGCCATCCGCAGCTTCGTATATGAGACAGGTATTTCCAAAGCCTACGGAGTCATTGATTTGCAGGTGCTGGAGCATTTTGTACGTGAGGATTTGAAGCTTAAGGCACCTCGCACCATGGCAGTCATAGATCCGTTGAAGGTGGTTATCACAAACTATCCTGAAGGACAAGTTGAAATGCTGGAGGCGGAAAATAATACGGAAAATCCGGAACTCGGTACACGCCAAATTCCGTTTTCCCGGGAAATTTATATCGAGCGTGAGGACTTCATGGAGAATCCGCCGAGCAAATACTTCCGTTTGTTCCCTGGTAATGAAGTACGTCTCAAGCATGCTTACTTCATTAAATGCAACGATGTGATTAAGGACGCAGACGGAAATGTAACGGAAATCCACTGTACCTATGATGTAGAAACCAAGAGCGGATCAGGCTTTACGGGACGTAAAGTGAAAGGCACGATTCACTGGGTAGAGGCTACTCAAGCGGTTCCTGCCGAATTCCGTTTGTATGAGCCTTTGATTAACGCAGAGGACACGGATGAGATTGAAGAGGATGCATCAGAAAAAACATTCCTTGACCAATTGAATCCGAACTCATTGGAAATTGCTCATGGCTATGTCGAGCCGAACATGAAAGAAGCTCAATCACAGGACAAGTTCCAATTTTTCCGACATGGTTATTTCAGTGTCGATCCGAAGCTTTCCAAACCGGGTGAGCCTGTATTTAACCGTGTTGTATCGTTGAAAAGCTCTTTCCAATTGCCTAAGCAATAGGCTGTTGGAAAGTGTGGGAGAGATGGTAGCTTCGTGCGACCAAGTTGAAAAGGAGTCTGCCGTCGGCAGACTCCTTTATTTTACGCATGCACACTCTTTATACATGATCATTGACTTGACGATACTCTATTGTCTTTGCTAACAAGCCAGAAGGGAAGAGAGGATACCTCATTCCTCTAGTGTTGTTAAGGGACTTCTTCTATTCGTTTGTGCCCGCTGGCAGTCCTGGCTGATAACCGTTCTTGTACAGCATATACCACATGATAGCGAATCCCGCAGATCCAAGTAGGGCGAAGAACACCCCTGCATGGTACATCATTTCTCCACCAAAGTTCTGGAATAGCCAACCTCCCGCAAAACCTGCTACGATACCGGATATACCACTCCAGGTCAAGGTATATACGGCCTGTCCGGATGATCGGTATGCTGCAGGGGTAAATAGGACGGTCAACTGGGTGCCTACATAGAAGTATCCACCGAAGGTGACGCAATGAAGTGCCTGAATAAACACGATCTGAATCGGGTCTGTGGCCAGAGCCATCAGTTCCCAACGTAAGGCAAACAGCAAACTGACGAGTGCCAAACAGCCGACCATTACGGTCATTCTTTTCTTCAAGAAGCGATCAAACAGCAAAAATACAATAATTTCGAATACCGATGACATAAAAACAGCAAAACCAAGCATCTGTTTGGACCCACCCAGCTCGGTGATGTACAGGGACATAAAGGCGCTGTTGATCGAATTCGGGATGGATACAAGGATGCCCAATAAAATAAAGGATATAAAGTATCCGTTCATTAAAACACTGCCAAAGCCACGCAAATGAATGGTTGCTGTCTCCACAGTGCTTTTCAGTGGTGGAATCGACAAGGTGCAGATCAATGCAGCTAGAAGAAGTACCGTAAAGATGGTGGATATGCTGGATATCCCCGTTTGGTCAATTACGATGCCGGCAACTGCTGCTGTCACAGCCCAGCCGAAGGAGCCCCATATACGGAATGCACCAAATTTCCGGTCTGTGCCCTCAATATAGCTGAGAATTAGACTGTTGCTTTGCGCAAATAAAGGGCTTTGGAAAAAATAAAAACCAATCATCGACACATAAATCATGATATACGTATGGACATGAAATAAAGCTTGCAACAATAACAATGTACCTATAATCATAAATAGCAGAATACGTCGGAGGTTACGGCTCCGGTCGCTTGTATAGCCCCAAAAAGGGTTCGCGAATACGGATACAAAAGGTCCGATAGCCATCAGACTCCCGATCTCCAGCTTGTCCATGCCGATATCTTGCAGATACAACGGGAAGAAGCTGGAGAAAATGACCATAGCTCCATATAGAAAAAAATTATACAGTTTTAAGGAATATAGAGGAGTCTCTTGAATTTCTCTCTTTTGCAAGACAAGCCATTCCTTTCTTAGCCCGATAGAGAACTGCGCATCGATGCCGATCTGTGGGAGGTTCTTTATTCCAATGTATCATGTGTTGAAAGGGTTAACAAACCAATTAATTAACAATTATGTAATAATTAAATTTTGTTCAAAAAGTTCATGATGCACATTTGCAATTGTTTTCAGAAAAAAAGGAGGGCATATTTGTGAAAGTGACTGGTATTATCGTCGCAGGAGGACGTTCCAGACGAATGGGACAGGATAAGGCTCTGCTTGAGATTGATGGAGCCACTATGCTTGAACGGATGTATACTACATTGCAGCAGGCGGCCCAGCGGGTTGTAGTAGTCACTCGTGACAACCAAGGATATGGCCTGAGTGGTATGGAAACTGTGTCTGATGTTTTTCGGGGTATGGGGCCCTTGAGTGGTATCCATGCAGGATTATCTGCATCTACTACGGAGTGGGGGATGGTTGTCGCTTGTGATATGCCTTTTGTACAGCCAAAGGTGCTACATGATCTGCTCGCTGTAACTAAGAAGTGGACGGAGTTGCAAGGAACGAGGGAACCAGCATTGCAAGCAGTGATACCTTCTATGAATGGACGTATACACCCGTTGCTGGCTGTATACCATCGGAGCGTGCTACCGTCTGCCGAGGAATGTTTGCGTAGTGGACGGCTTCGTCTCACCGATTGGTTGGACAAGCTGAACGTTCGTTATGCGACAGTAGAAGATTTGCCGGGAGTGAGTGAAGACATGTGGCATAAGGCAGTGTTCAATATGAACAATCCGCAGGACTACCAGCTTGCTATAGAGCAGTTGAAGCATAGTATAAAACAGACCACGCAGAGCGTGAAGAATTTAAAGGAAATGCAAGAGGATTAGGAACGTACAAGCTTCCTGTTCAGGGACTATTTAGGAGAGAAAATACCAGAGAAATATAATGGGTTAAATTTGGGGGAATATATTTATGCTGGAAGCTATTATCCATGCCCTTTTATTGGCGCTGGGTTTGATTTTGCCTTTGGGGGTACAAAATGTATTTGTGTTTAATCAAGGGGCGTGCCAGTCGCGGTTTCGCAATGCATTGCCTGCTGTCATAACAGCGGGTGTCTGTGACACAATCCTGATTACGCTTGCGGTTGGGGGCGTATCTCTTATTTTGCAGCAATTTCTATGGCTCACGAACGTACTCTATGCGGCGGGCTGTTTGTTTCTGCTGTATATGGCCTGGACTTTATGGAGATCGAAGGCAGCTTCCTCGGGAGAAAGTCAGGCGATGCGGCCGAAACAACAGATGATTTTTGCCGCTTCGGTATCGCTATTGAATCCACATGCCATACTGGACACGGTTGGCGTAATTGGAACCAGCTCCCTTCAATATGACGGCGGGGAACGCTGGGCCTTTGGTCTAGCCGCCGTGTCCGTATCTTGGATATGGTTTATCGGTCTGGCAACGGCGGGGCGTCTCGTGGGACGTATGGATTCAGAAGGGAAGTTTGGGACTGTGCTCAACAAAATATCGGCACTGATTATTTTAGGCTTGGCCATTTATATGGCGATAAATTTCATTACCAGTATGTGACCCAATCCTTGTTAGAGGAAATACTTCAATACAGCGAACACCCCGCTCAAAGCAAAGGGAACACCGATCAAAAATAGCATAAAGGCCAGACAGCCTGCACCATTTATACCGCCTGCAATTCGGGCGTCCCGAGGGTTGGATGGATTGTAAATCGGAAAAGCGCATAGTTGGAATATAGAACATTCGGAATCGGAACAACTGTGTTTGTGGTATGAAAATGAGCGAATGTGTAGATGAAATAAAAAAGTGACGCTGAATTACAACAGCGTCACCGTAATGCCTTGCTCCAGACGCTTCACGTCCTGGAGCTCGATCTTCCCGGCCATGGCGTGCAGAGCTGCCGCTGTGCCGCAGGCCGCTCCCTGCCGTAGCATGGCAGGGAGATCCAGCCCCGTCGCCGCGCCGGTGACCAGGCCGGCGACCATGGCGTCACCGCTGCCGAGCGCGCTGACAATGTCCGCGTCTGGCAGGCTCACGCGGTAGCGCGCATCATGCGTTACCGCCAGCGCCCCGCGCGCGCCGAGCGAGATAACGGCCAGCTGCGCTCCGGCGTCCAGCAGCTTCGCTGCCGCCGCTTCAGCGGCATCCGGGCGCGCTGCGTCGATTCCCGCAAAGTGGGCGGCCTCGTCCTCGTTAGGCTTCACGAGGTCGGGCTTTCCGCGCATCCCCAAGCGCAGCGCCTCACCGCTCGCGTCCAGCGCCACCCGCGCGCCGCGCGCCTTCGCTAGCATGCACAGCTCGGCGTATAGATCGGGCGGGCAGCCGGGTGGCAGGCTGCCGGAGAATACGACCCAAGCCGAATCCTCGGCAAGGGTCTCGATTTTGCGCCGCAGTGCGGCTAATTCAAGCGGCCCAACGGTCGGTCCGCTCTCAATCAGCTCGGTCTGCGTGCGCGCGGACGGGTCGAGCACGGTAATGGCGAGACGGGTCTCCCCATGTGCCGTTTCAATGAAATCGGCGCTTACGCCTTCCGCGCTCAACCCGTCAATGAGCAGCCGTCCGGTGTGTCCGGCAGCAAACCCGGTTGCTCGTACTGGCTCGCCTAGCGAGCGGATGACGCGGGCGGCATTCACGCCTTTGCCGCCCGGTACCGTCAGGCCGCCTTCAATGCGGTGGACGGCATTCAAACCGAAGCCTGCAACCGTGTAGATTTTATCCACAGCCGCGTTAAGCGTTACGGTGGTAATCACAAGGCATCACTCCTTTAAGATCAGCAATTTGCAACATTTGATGCCATTCGTTTATGTTAAGATATCAGCTTTAATCCCAATGCTGCGGCAAGAATCATGGCGATGAATAAAACACGCAGTACGCTTTTTTGCTCACCGTACAAGAACATGCCTGTAATCGTGCTGCCAACCGTTCCGATGCCTGTCCATACGGCATAGGAAGTTCCCATAGGCAAACTTTTCATGGCATAGCTGAGCAGGGAAAAGCTAAGAACAAAGGATAAGACCATAAGCACTAAGGACTTCCAGCCTTTGCCCACCGTAACTCCCTTCATACCAATGACTCCTAATACTTCCGAGCATCCCGCGATAACCAAAGCAATCCAAGCCATTATGCGCCACTCCCTTCCTGAACATCACGGTCGGTAACTAACTTCAGGCCGACCACACCTGCCAGCAAAAGGGCGATTAACAGCGTTTTGGACCATTGAAACGGTTCCCCGAATAGCAGCATTTCGCCTACGACCGTTCCCCCTGTCCCTAGTCCAGTAAATACAGCATATACCGTGCCTACAGGCAAACGCTTCGCAGCCTTCATGATCAAATAAAAGCTGGCCACCACAGCCAGCACGGTTACAGCCCAGGCGAGTATAGAATCCGCATGCTTCAAACCCGATACCCATACGACCTCAATCAGGCCGCCAACAAAGACGTAAATCCAACTGCGATTCATGATGAATATTCTCCTCAAAAATAAATTTTATAAGTTCTACGGCTTCATGCTTCATGAGGTGAGGTTAACGTAATCCCACGCCAAAAAATAGGCCATGCAGCGTCCAGTCTTCGGTGGTAGTTGACGCTTCCACTGTACAGGAGCTCCACCATGACTCCGTCCACCAGTGTCATAAAGGCTAAAGCCACATCCACTGGCTCCATATGCCCAAAGGGTTCCCGATCCCGTGCATTACGGAGGTGACGAGTTAATTTTCGCTCCATTTTGTCCAGAAAAGGATTAACAATATCCAGCACCTCGTTATACAACGATACAGGCGGAAAGAAGGAAAAGCGAAGCATAAACTTGGCTGAGTCGTTGCTCTCATATTCCTGTCCCATCCAAAACAAGAAGTCATGCAGGGTATGCTTAAGCGGCTGATCTTTACGTTCCGTAAAGTACTCGAAAATACGTAGATTCTGCTCTTGAAAAGCATACCTCGCTACCTGTAGGAACAGATCCTCTTTGCCTTGGAAATGCGCGTATATAGACGGTTTTCGGATACCGACCTCAGCGGCAATACTGCTCAAGGATGCTCCTTCATACCCATTGGTGGCAAATTGAAAAAGAGCGGCCTTTCGAATCTCTTCCATTCCCATTATTGTCACCTACCTAACGTTCGTTAGTTTATTCTTGCACGAAAAAAAGTAAGTGTCAACCCAGCATCATTGTGTTTTGTATAAAGCTTTTCTTTGGATTTTTTTATCAACATTTTAATAAAAAAGTGGGAAGAAATAAGGGGCTCATGTACAATATAATGAAGAATACTTGTCGAATGCAGTCCACTGGAAGTGAGGTTAGTTATGAGGCGAAGCTTACTAGCCGTATTGATCGCGGCTATGGTGTTTATTATTTATTATTTTGGCTTGTTTAATTACATCGGCAAAAATGAAGGAACTGTCATCAGTATTTTTTCCACCCTGACAGTGATCTCCATCAGTCTGATTATTTTTACGGAGAATCGTAATCCCTCCACTACGATGTCCTGGATTTTGCTGCTGGCATTGCTGCCAGTTGTTGGACTTCCTCTCTATTTTCTGTTTGGGCAAAATGTATTCAAGCGTCGCAAGTATGATAAAAAGGCATTGCGTGACCAACAGGCTTACGACCGCATAGAAAAGGATGCTTTGCGAGTCAAACGGGATCTGACCTGCTTTACAGATGAGCAGCAGCAGTTGATGCGTTTGGCACGCAGACTGGCCCGCTCCCCGATTTATTTTGCGACCGAAACTCAAATTCTGAACAATGGAGATGAAACCTTCTCCACTTTGCTAGAAGAGCTGCGCAAGGCGCAGCATCATATCCATATGGAATATTACATTTTCCGTTCGGATGATATCGGTACCAGCATTCAGAAAATTTTGATTGAAAAGGCTAAAGCGGGTGTTAAGGTTCGGTTTATGTACGATGCGGTGGGCAGTATTCAGTTGTCAAAGTCATTTTTGAAAGAAATGAGAGATGCAGGAGTAGAGGTTGTTGCGTACGGCGGCGCTCGGATCTTGTTCTTCTCCAGCCGGGTAAACTATCGTAATCACCGTAAAATTGTAGTCATCGACGGTAATATCGGATTAATTGGTGGTCTAAATGTGGGAGATGAGTATCTCAGCCGCAACAAAGCCTACGGCTTTTGGCGTGATACGCATATGATTGTGAAGGGCGAAGCTGTGCGGACGTTGCAGCTTATATTTCTACAGGATTGGCTTCACATGACGGGTGAGTCGGTGCTCGATAGCGAATATCTGTCTCCCAGTATTGAACCCATTACAGACGGAGGCGTGCAGATTATTGCTAGCGGCCCGGATAATGAGCGGAGAGTGCTTAAAAATCTGTTTTTCTCCATGATCACGTCCGCCCGAAAATCAGTCTGGATTGCCACTCCTTATTTTATCCCGGATGAAGATATCCTGACTGCCTTACGGATGGCTGCCTTGTCCGGGTTGGACGTACGTATTCTGTTTCCCGCAAAACCGGATAAATGGCTACCTTTTCTCGCGTCTCATTCGTACTTCCAGTCGTTACTGGAGGTTGGAGTCAAGGTATATGAATATGAAAAAGGGTTCCTCCACTCCAAGCTCCTCATCATTGACGGGGAAGTTGCGACCATCGGGACAGCCAATATGGATATGCGTAGCTTTCATTTGAATTTTGAAGTTAACGCTCTGTTAATTCAAACGCACAGTGTGCAGCAGATGGTAACAGACTACGAACGAGATTTGCATTCTGCCAGTCTGATCGTACGCGAAGAATTCATGAAAAAACGTCTGTTCAAACGTTTGATGGAATCGCTCGCGCGGCTGCTTTCACCGCTGTTGTAGGTCATAAACGAATTCGCTACAGCACTATTCGGTAGTTAAAATGTAGTAAAGCCTAAAATATCCTGTAGACGGTATATAATATCTTTCCAAAATGTTGAATGATCCTCGTAAGCTGCTAGATCCAAGCTGTATTCAGCCCCCTGATTATTCCATAGCTTATCGAAATAGGCCGCAACCTGTCGGGTCAGCTTGCTGTCCGCCGGAGCGGCCACCCACAATTCATTTTCCAGATTCAAATCATCCAGATTACGGGGCGTCAGATTGGTAGAGCCACCCCAAATGATATGCTCTCCTTGCGCCTTGGCGATATAAATCAGTTTGGTATGGAATTGCTCATGGGTGGTATGATACCAGCGAATTTGAATGTTCCCGCCCGATTTATCGGACAACTCTTGGGCGACCGGACGATTGGGGATGCCGATTTTTTCCTGACCAAACGCGTTCTCATTGGGGTCCAGCAGTAATTGGATGTTTACACCGCGCGCAGAGGCATCCAGTAGGCTATTCAATACTTTGCGGTCAGCCAAATAAAACATGCCCATATGAATGCTGTCACCTTTCTTCGTCTGCCCGATGCCATCCAGAACCGAGGTGTACACCTTGCCCTCAGTTAGATATTTGATTCGATAGCTGTCCTTACTCGATGGAACTTTGGGTTCGGCCTGTGGTGTATAGGCAGGAAGCTGCCCACCGCCCGAAAAGTCCAACACCGCCTGTTCCGTTTGTAAAATGTCTCCGATGATGGGCCCCTTCACCTCCAGCGCTACATTGGAGTGGTAGGCGCTCGCGTCGTGCACATTGCCTGTAGAAATGAGCGCTGTCTGTTCGCTGACAACCAATTTTCGGTGATTGGCCTTGACGTTTAACAGCTTAAGATAGGAGCGAGCCGTAACATCCGGTCCGTCACTGGCCATCAGGTTGGGAATCCAGCCTGTGCCTTGCTGCCCGAACCATTGGAAGAAGGTACGCCACACCGCCGAATAGATGGGTGTAGAGTCCCGCAGGGGATCTACATCGGTCTGCACGACCTGAATCCCTGCTCGCTTCATATTTTCCAACAAAGGGTTGGGAGCAGAATTGTAGTTGGTATTGACTTCATCTGTAATGAAAAAGATAGGCATATCAGGATGAGCTTTCTTTTTGGCAATAAGATGATCGGTCATTTGTGCGCTAACTTGGGGGAAGTGCTGACCTTTATGCTTATAGTCGTTGAACAGAAACAGATCGATGACGATAAATTGCTCGGCTTCATCAATGATCCCGAGCATACGCTTCAAAATTTGTCCTTCATGCTGTGCAGTACTACCATCCCCGGTGGGATAGGTCAAATCCGTCCAGAAGTTTACCTCATGGGTTGAATACTCCTGGCTCTCATAAGAGACGAACGGAGGCAAGGGTTTATGGGTCTGATACAGCATGACGGCAATCAGCCAAAGGATAAGTACCAGAATGGCGATTTTAAGGGCACGGCCCTTATGCCTGGATTTTCTTTGATATTCCGGCTTAGAATGCAGCGGATCACGTGTAGTCATATGACGATCAACTCCTCAATTGGATGCTGCATTCCGTTTTACCGTGCCGGAACATGCAGTTTTATGATGGGATACTGTCAAGTTATTAACGCAAGTGTGCAGGATTGACGCGGATACTGAATGAAATGAAGGATGTTTTACTATTCGTTGAGGACATATGTCCTTTATAGAGAGTCTGCCCTATAATTTAATATATAGAAAAGTCATTTACATGGGGAGAATAACGATTTATGAGAGGAATCTTGTTTGCTTTTCTGGGAGGAGCGTGTATTACGCTACAAGGTGTAGCGAATACACGGATTAGTCAGGATATTGGTACATGGCAGGCTGCTGCTGTTACTCAGCTAATAGGGTTTATTTTGGCAGCATTAGTCTGGATGTTTACAAGGGATGGCAATGTGGCTGAAATGAAACAGGTGAAGCCAATGTATCTTTGGGGCGGTGCCTTTGCAGCTATTATTATATTTAGTGAAGTCACGGCGATCCAACATATTGGGGTTACGTTCACGATCTCGGCGTTGTTGATTGCGCAGTTGTGTTTAACCTTTCTGGTAGATATTAAGGGATGGTTCGGTATAGTGAAGCAAAAGATGAAGCTGCCACAATTTATAGGTATTGGTATGATGATCGCGGGTGTAATTATTCTGAAGCTTTAAAATAGAAATTTAACTTGTAAAGATAGCTTAGAATGTAGAGATTGAAGGTGAGCTTAGGAATGAGAGAAATTCAGGATCAAGAGCAGCTAAAATATTTTTTGCAGCTGCATGAGTTGGAATCCATACTCTACGAGCCACTACATCCTTATTTGTCGTTGCATCGTTTGGAGCAAGGGGAAAAGCTCTGTTTACAGGGGGATCCCATTGAGCATCTATATATACTGGTGCAGGGCAAGGTCAAGATTTATACCAGTTCTACAGAAGGGAAAACCCTGATCCTTTGCTTCAAAACACCGATCGAGGTCATAGGAGATGTTGAATATATTCGGAATAGTCACGTCATCAACACGGTAGAGGCAGTGTCTCCGATCTATGTGATCGGTATTCACCACAAATGGATGAACAAATACGGCAAAGACTATGCTCCTTTGCTGCAATTTCTATTGGATGTTGTCACGCGAAAGTTTTGCCTGGACTCCGACTTTTCCAGTTTTAATCTCATGTATCCGGTGGAAGTCAGACTGGCGAGCTACCTGCTATCGGTTTCTTTTGACGAATCGAATACAGCTTTTCATGAGGAATTACGGGCATCCAGTCTGGTAGATGTGGCGAATTTGATCGGAACCAGCTATAGACATCTCAACCGTGTTATTCGCAAAATGATTGAAGATGGATGGGTTGAACGGACAAAAGGCTATATTGTCATTCGGGACAGAAAAGGTTTGAGTGAACTGGCAGGACATAATATTTATGAATCATTGTAATAGGAGCATGTAGTAAAAAACAGAAGAATATCAAGGATCATCAAGGGAGAGTTAACATATGTTATTAGGAATTGTATTGGCGGTTATCGCAGGTGCCTTGGTCAGTCTGCAAACGATATTCAATAATAAGGTGAATGAACGGACAGGATCGTGGGCCACAACAACATTGGTGCTGGGCACAGGGTTCTTGGCTTCCTTACTCGGGAGTCTTATTTTTGAAGGGAAAAATACATTTGCTTTACAGCATATGCAGCCGTGGTACTGGTTCAGTGGCATGATTGGTGTCGGTGTTGTGTTCTGTCTGGTACAAGGAATGAAGCAACTTGGCCCGACCTATGCGATCTCCATTGTATTGACAGCGCAATTAGGGACCGCCCTGTTGTGGGATTCATTAGGATGGCTAGGATTAGAGAAAATTCCGTTTACCATTAACAAGCTGATCGGTGTATTGGTCATTATCGGTGGTATTCTTGTGTTTAAATTTGGACATTTTGCAGAAAAGCGGCAGCTCAATTAGGGGCGGCTTTTCTGTAAAGTTTCCGAAATAACTGGTTTATTGCGTATTTTGAACATGATCTATGGGGGAGAAAAAATGTTCACGTTCGTGTATATATTTTCCCATCCATGATACAATGAGAGTATCTTAAAATAGCCACTTTAAGGGCATACGATATTTGTATAAGAGACGATAAATAGATCGGTTACCGTGTTCGGGAACGGTCTTATTTGTGCTTCTTGAACTTGATACAATAAACAGAGTGACTTTGGATGAGGTGGAACATAGATGAGTAGTACAGAGAATAAAAAAGGAGCACCTGACGGCTTTAACAGATCCGGCTCTTTGTTGCCTGCCGCGCGGACAGGCGAACGGAAGATTGAGCACGTCCGCCTTTGTTTGCAAGAAGATGTGGCCGGACAAGGTATCACCAGCGGGCTGGAGCGGTATGTCTTTAAGCACTGCGCTCTGCCGGAGTTGCATTTTGACGAGGTTCGCCTGGATACTACTTTTTTAGGACAGGCTGTACGAACACCGTTGCTTATTAGCTCCATGACAGGCGGCAGCGCCGAGACAGGAGCGATTAATGAGCGATTAGCAGAGACAGCGGAGAGACGCGGCTGGGCATTGGGCATCGGCTCGGTACGGGCTGCGGTGGAAAGGGAAGA
Organism: Paenibacillus sp. FSL M8-0228; assembly: GCF_038007385.1. Classification (NCBI taxonomy): domain Bacteria; kingdom Bacillati; phylum Bacillota; class Bacilli; order Caryophanales; family Paenibacillaceae; genus Paenibacillus; species Paenibacillus sp. FSL M8-0228. Next base: position 5,355,434 of record NZ_JBBOXA010000001.1, on the reverse strand, counting down.
ATTGGCTCCAACCTTTGCAGTCCGCCGTCTGGCACCCAATATCCCGATCCTTGCCAATCTGGGTGCGGTGCAGCTGAACTACGGATTTGGCGTGGACGATTGTCGCCGTGCAGTAGACATTGCCGGAGCAGATATGTTGGTGCTGCATTTGAACGGATTGCAGGAGATTTTCCAACCCGAAGGGAATTTGGATTTTAGCGGCCTGCTTAATCGTTTCGAGGAGTTGTCTCGTCAGCTTTCAGTGCCTGTAGGAGTGAAGGAAGTAGGTTGGGGCATAGATGGCGAGACGGCGTCAAGACTGTATGATGCGGGTGCAGCCTTTATTGATGTCGCTGGTGCAGGCGGGACAAGCTGGAGCCAAGTGGAGAAATTTCGTAACCCTGATCCTGTGCGTCGCGCGGCGGCGGAAGCGTTTGCGGACTGGGGCAATTCGACCGCTGATTGTATCGTGGAAGTCAGAGCCGCTCAGCCACATGGTGCTCTGATCGGCAGCGGTGGACTGAGAGACGGTGTCGATGCAGCGAAGGTGCTTGCTTTGGGAGCTGACATGGCAGGCTTCGGGCGTTCTTTGCTCGGTTCTGCGGTTGCCTCTAGTGAAGCGCTGGAGGCACGTTTGGAGCAGGTCGAACTGGAACTCCGCACGGTCATGTTTGGCATTGGGGTAGATGGAATAGAAGGGCTCAAAGATACGACTCGACTAAGAAAGAAGGTAAATGGATGAGCGGACTTATTACATTGGTTCCGATGAATGCGGAGCAATATGATCGATTTGAACAACGCTCGCTTGCCGACTATGCGGATGAGAAAATCCAAGCAGGTACATGGACGGTTGAAGAAGCACCAGAGCGAGCGGCAGAAAGTTTTGCTCGATACCTGCCACAGAGACTAGACACACCTCATGCTCACCTGTATATGTTGATGTTTTCCGATGACGGGGGGCAGAGTCAGGAGGAAGCTGGCTACATCTGGTTCAATATTACGGACGGCGTGCAAGGAAAAGAAGCTTTTCTACTGGATATCCTTGTATACGATTCATACCAGGGGAGGGGTCTAGGTACGATGGCGATGGAGGCTTTGGAACAGGAGGCTCGCAGGCTGGGAGCTGTCCGCATCGGGTTGCATGTATTTGGGCATAATGAGCGAGCTTTGCATGTATATCGCAAGTCGGGCTATCGGATTACAGATATCCAGATGAGCAAAGAAATCTAAATAGGGATATAGTAAAATCCTGAATTCCATAACCGTATGCTTGCCGCGTGTATAGGTTCTCATATATAATGTGGGTTGGTAAACTAACGGATGGCATAACGCATATTTTATATAAACGGGAGTTGTTCTGATTATGGCTTTAAAAGCGGGGATTGTGGGCTTGCCGAACGTGGGCAAATCAACACTTTTTAACGCAATAACGCAGGCGGGTGCGGAATCCGCAAACTATCCATTTTGTACGATTGACCCCAATGTAGGCGTCGTTGAAGTACCGGACGAGCGGTTGGATAAGTTGACCGAACTGGTTGTGCCGAATAAAACGGTGCCAACGGCTTTTGAATTTGTTGATATTGCAGGACTTGTGCGCGGTGCGAGCAAGGGCGAGGGTCTGGGTAACAAGTTTCTGGCTCATATTCGTGAAGTGGATGCGATTGTACATGTGGTACGTTGCTTTGAAGATGAGAACATTACCCATGTAGACGGCAAAATTGACCCGATCAGCGACATTCAGACCATTAATTTGGAACTGATTCTGGCGGATATCGAAAGCGTAGACAAGCGTATTGAACGTTCCCGCAAAAACATGAAGGGTGGCAACAAGCAGTACACCCAAGAAGTTGAAGTGTTGGAGCGGATCAAAGAAACGCTATATGCTGATAAACCTGCGCGTAGCTTAGAATTGTCGGATGAAGAACGGCTGATTGTACGCGATCTTCATTTGCTGACGATGAAGCCTGTACTCTATGCCGCTAATGTTAGCGAAGATGGCGTAACGGAAGCCGACAGCAATCCATATGTGCAAAAGGTACGCGATTTTGCCGTGGCTGAAAATGCAGAAGTGGTGCCGATTAGCGCCAAGGTAGAATCTGAAATTGCTGAGCTGGAAGGCGAAGACAAGGCGATGTTCCTCGAGGAGCTGGGATTGGCTGAATCAGGATTGAACCGTCTAATTAAAGCAGCATATCGCTTGTTGGGCCTGTATACGTATTTCACAGCAGGTGTGCAGGAAGTACGCGCTTGGACGATTCACAAAGGAACGAAGGCACCGGGTGCTGCGGGCGTAATTCATACGGATTTTGAACGCGGATTTATTCGTGCCGAGGTTGTATCCTACAACGATTTAGTCGCTGCTGGTTCGATGAACGGGGCCAAGGAACGGGGGCAGCTTCGTCTGGAAGGTAAGGAATATGTAGTGCAGGACGGAGACGTTATGCATTTCCGTTTTAATGTTTAATATAAAATTTCTAGAGTACAATACTCGATTCGGATATATAAAAGACGATGTCTCAAGTATGTGTGTTCTAAAATGTGCTAGATAATGCGGTCGCTGCCTATATTAGGCGGCGACTTTTTTTATTGAATTACATGTCGTGTGGATTTTTGCAAAATCCTAAATTAGTCAGTATTTCTTGTAGCTAATTCATGAATTAGTTGGTATAATAAAGAGCTGTAGCCAGTGAAATTGAAGCTGGCTTCATATTAATTTAACTGAAGAGGTGAATCGCTTGTTGGACCGATTGCAATCATTGGCGGACCGCTACGATAAACTGAGCGAACTGCTCTGCGATCCGGATGTAGCGAACGATAGCAAAAAACTTAGAGATTATTCCAAAGAACAGTCTGATTTACAGCCTGCTTATGAAGCATATACCGAATATAAAAATGTCGTTGAAGAGCTGGAAGCTGCAAAAACCATGCAGGGTGAAAAGCTGGACGACGAGATGCGTGAAATGGTCAAAATGGAGATTGAAGAACTGAGTGTTCGTAAGCGGGAGCTGGATGAAAAAATCCGTATTTTGCTGCTGCCGAAGGACCCGAATGATGATAAGAACGTTATTATTGAGATTCGTGGGGCAGCGGGTGGTGACGAAGCGGCACTATTCGCAGCTGATTTGTACCGGATGTATACCCGTTATGCCGATACCCAAGGCTGGCGTGTAGAGCTGATGGACGCGAACATGAATGATCTCGGGGGCTTTAAAGAGGTTATTTTCATGATTAACGGCCGCGGTGCATACAGCAAAATGAAATTCGAAAGCGGCGCACACCGCGTCCAGCGGATTCCGACGACGGAATCAGGTGGACGTATTCATACATCGACATCTACAGTATCCGTTATGCCTGAGGCAGAAGAAGTGGATATTGAAATTTCCGACAAGGATATTCGCGTGGATACGTTCTGTTCCAGCGGTGCGGGCGGACAATCCGTTAATACGACCAAGTCGGCGGTGCGTGTAACGCATATGCCAACAGGTATTATGGCAACCTGTCAGGACGGAAAATCCCAGAACTCCAATAAGGAGAAGGCGCTGCAAGTTTTGCGTGCCCGTATTTCGGATATGTTGCGTCAGGAAGAGGAAGCCAAATATGCAGGCGAGCGTAAGAGCAAAGTAGGTACCGGGGACCGCAGTGAGCGTATCCGTACCTACAACTTCCCGCAAAGCCGTGTAACGGATCATCGTATTGGACTAACTATGCATAAGCTGGACCAGGTGATGAACGGGGAGATCGAAGAAATCGTATCGGCGCTCACGATTGCAGAGCAGGCTGATTTGATGGAACAAGAGGTTTAAGTTTTGGGGAACGAGCGCGATTGTGTGTATCGGATGTCGCCGGAACGAAACATGAGTGTCAGAGAAGCCTTGGTTGAGGCTTCTTCTTTTTTAGGAAGCTGTGGCGTTCTGGAGCCCCAGCATAATGCCCGTTTGTTGCTGGAGCATGTGCTCGGATTGGAAGGTACGGCGTTTTACGCCGCTCTGGGTGATCCGTTCCCTTCCACCGCCAAGGAGGCGTGGGAACGGATCATAGCCCGCAAAGCTGCGGGTGAACCGGCGCAGTATATTATCGGACGGCAGGAATTTTATGGCCGCCCGTTCGCGGTTTCGCCGTCGGTGCTGATTCCGCGCCCCGAGACAGAACTGCTCGTCGAGGCGATACTCCAGCACGGCGATCGGCTGTGGCCAAGCGGTGCTCCTCAGGCGCTCGACATCGGCGCGGGCAGCGGTGCGATTGCCGTGACGCTGGCGGCTGAGCGACCGAGCTGGCGCGTAGCGGCAGGGGATATTTCGGCTGCCGCGTTAAAAGTAGCGGCTTATAACGCTGCTGCGAACGGCGCAGCCGTAGAATTCCGCGAGGGCGATCTGCTGGCGCCATTTGCGGGAACGACGGTGGACATTCTCGTGTCCAACCCGCCGTACATCCCGGCTGCTGACATCGCTGGCCTACAGCCGGAGGTCCGCGACCACGAGCCACGGATGGCGTTAGATGGTGGTCCTGACGGGCTCGGCCCGTATCGGGCAATGCTGGAGCAGCTCGGACTCCTTCAGGCTCCGCCCCGGCTAATCGGGTTTGAGCTGGGGATGGGACAGGCCAGAGACGTGGCTGGCCTGCTGGAACAGGCAGGTCATTGGAAGAACATTATAATCGTTCCTGACCTTGCAGGGATTGAACGACATGTCCTAGGCGTCTCGGAGTAGTGGTGCATTTTCTTTTTGCGAGTCTTTCCTTTAGAATAAGAGGAGTATGACCGAGAAACGGCTCAGGGGGAAATCATGCTTCAGAAATTGAAAAAAATTGACGGTCCGGTTATCTTTATTCTGGTTTTGCTCATGGCGATTAGTATCATAACGGTATACAGCGCAGGTAGGGGCCCTACGAACTTGGCAGAGCACGGCAACGACTATCAAAAGATGATCGGGTATTATATATTGGGTTTTGTGGCGATCTTGGGTTTAGCGATGGTCGATTTTCGGATATTCATTAAAAAAGCCCTGTACGTATATGGAGGCGGAATATTCCTGTTGGGTCTCGGATTTTTTGGTGGGACGGTTAACAACTCTCAGGGCTTTCTGAAAATTGGTGGCTTGAATCTTCAGCCTGCCGAGGTATTCAAGCTGGTTCTTATCATTTTTCTGACTTATATGCTGATCAAAAAGCGCAAGAGCAGGCTGTATTTCATTCAGGATGTTCTTCCAGTGGCTCTGGTGAGCTTTGTCCCGTTTGCCATGGTTATGGCACAAAATGACTTGGGTAATGCGCTCGGTTACATTGTCATCGTCATTGGTATGCTATGGATTGGTAATGTGAAGGCATCCCATGCGTTAATCGGATTCATCGTATTTGCAGTCGCCGTTGGCGGCGGGATCAAAGCTTATATTTCGTTTCACGATGAGATTGATTCCTTTATGAAGGGGATTGGCCGTAGTCACTGGGTTGAGCGGTTGGACCCTTGGTTGGTACCGGAAGAGGCAACCGCGAAGGCGTCTTATCATACCAAAAATGCCAAGCTGGCGATAGCCTCTGGCGGGATGATGGGCAAGGGCTTTTTGCAAGGAACCTCGGTACAGTCCGGGCGTGTTCCTTATACGTATGCGGATTCTATTTTTGTGGTCGTAGCGGAGGAATTTGGCTTTGTAGGCTCTTCAGTGCTGTTATTGTTATATTTTATTTTGATTCACCGAATGATCCTGATTTCGCTGGAATGCCGGGATCGCGCCGGACCGTATATTATTGTCGGGATTGTGTCCATGTTACTGTACCAGATTTTTGAGAATATTGGTGCGTTTCTGGGCATTATGCCGCTTACGGGGATTACGCTCCCGTTCATAAGTTATGGTGGTACCTCGTTGCTTATTAACATGGCTAGTATCGGCTTGGTTATGAGCATTAAGGTGCACGGCCAAGAGCTGGAGGATGATCTGCCACAGCCTTCCAGATTGAACTTGACGAAGGCGAAAAAAGCCTAGTACAGTTGGATTGTGGCTAGATACTGATTGGTATTTGTGTGTGAGTTGAAACGGTGCAACGCGAGAGTCCAGATTGTGAAATCTGGGCTTTTTTATATTCCTCGGCGAGGGTCTGAAGCTTGGTGTAGCATGATTCGAGGGTGTATTGAAGAAAATCTGTAAAGTGGTTATGAATATTTTACAAGACTTATAGGTTTAGACTCTCCCAAACCGGACAAACTGATAGACATGATAGAGTTTGGGTTTGGGGGGACGAAGATGAGAAGTTGGGTAAAGCAAGCTGCAATGATACTATTTTGTATTTCGATATTAATGATGTCTTGGGAAGGTCAAAAGACGGATGCTGCTATGACCATGGGAACAAGAGGAGCCTTAGCATCAGGAGTGACTACAACAGGGCTGGAGGTGATTCCACACGACTCCATTCGACTGCGTATTTTGGCCAACTCGGATCGCCCGGAGGATCAGCTAGTTAAACGCGAAATACGGGACGCTATTGTGCAGCAGATGAATGCTTGGGTGAGTGAGTTGGAAAACCCGCAAAGCTTAGACCAAGCCAGATCATTGATTGATGCTCATTTACCTGAAATTGACCGTTTGGTAGGTACGGAACTGGCTCGTCGCGGCATTGCGTATGATCATCAGGTGGAACTGGCGAGCGTACCTTTCCCGACGAAAATGTACGGTGGTCTTGTCTACCCGGCAGGGAATTATGAAGCGCTACGGGTTACGCTGGGGCAAGGAAAAGGTCAAAATTGGTGGTGCGTGCTGTTTCCTCCGCTGTGCTTTATTGATGCAGGCAGTGGGGAAGCAGCGGCACAAACGGTATCAGCAAAAACGGATCATGGAGATAGTCGGACGAATACCACTGACAAGGAGCCGGAAGTGCGTTTTTTTCTGTGGGATGCACTTGCGGGACTGTGCAGCTGGGTGAGTGGCTTGTTTGCCTAAACGTTGAGGAGTGTAAGTTTCCCCATATGCTATAATGGAGCTTACGATAGATATACACATGGCAGAGCCAAATAAACTGATCTTTCAAAGTAGCCTTATAGGATCAAGCGAAATCACTGGCCTGTATACGACAATAAGATATGGGATGATCTGATATGAGCGATAAATTGAATCAAATGCAAGACTTGCGCGGAGATTTTGTGCAAAAGGAAAAATCGGAGCAAAAGCTGGACGAACAGGGGAATTGCGAGCTGAAGCAGGCATTGAAGTCTTCCCATACCCAATGGTGGGATGTAAGATGTTTGGTTCCTGTGAACAACACTGACGGGGGTGTTTCTGACGAAACTTCGGCTGAACAGACTCGGATCGCGGCGGAAAAAGGCATACGCGAGGCTGCTGTACTCCTCCAAGCTGGAGAGACGGTAGCCTTTCCTACAGAGACCGTGTACGGACTGGGAGCCGATGCTCGTAGTACAAAAGCGGTGGAGGCGGTATTCGCTGCCAAAGGACGCCCTTCCGATAACCCGCTCATTGTACATGTTTCTGATGCTGATCAATTAGAGGGTATGGTAGCAGAAATAAACGATACAGCCCGGGCGCTGATGAATATGTTCTGGCCGGGACCGCTGACTCTCGTATTGCCAGTGGTACCGCAGGCACTGTCATCGCGTGTAACGGCCGGGCTGGACACGGTTGGTGTGCGCATGCCAGATCATCCGATAGCGCTGCGCTTGATCGCTGAAGCGGGTTGTCCGTTGGCTGCGCCAAGCGCCAATCGTTCGGGAAGACCCAGTCCCACTCTTGCACAGCATGTGCGGGAGGATCTGGAGGGCCGCATCGGCGGCATTTTAGACGGAGGCCCCACAGGTGTGGGGCTGGAGTCCACGGTGGTGCAGGCGGCTGACGACGGAACGGTCACCATCCTGCGCCCCGGCGGCGTGACGGCTGAGCAGCTCGCTGCAGTTGCTCGCGCCGTCGTGCTGGACCCGGCGCTGGCCGCTACGTCCGGGGAAGACGCGGACAGCCCGGCGCCGCGCTCGCCGGGCATGAAGTACACGCACTACGCGCCGCGAGGCCGCTTGAGCGTGGTACAAGGCCCGTCGTCCGTTGAGGTGACGGGCTGGATTCGCGCCGCGCTGGCGGAGGCTTCCGCCAGCGGGGAGCGCACGGCAGTGCTCGCGTTCGACGAGCACGCCGCCGGCTACGCCGGAGAACGCGTCTACACGCTAGGCAAGCTAGACGCGCTCCATGAGGCAGCGCAACGCCTGTACGGCGTGCTGCGTCGCTGCGACGAGGACGGCGTCACCTACATTTTGGCGGAATCCTGTCCGCTGAAAGGATTGGGCGACGCCGTTATGAACCGCCTGCTTAAAGCGGCAGGTCACCGAATCGTCCGCCTGTAGCTTCTGTCGAATCAGAGCCTCTTATATTAAATTTTTTTCCTCCCTCCTCGTCTCGGTATTGGGTACTTTCAGTGCATGCTTGTACTGATTTGCCCCTTGTCCGCATAACGTGTACAAGAACAGACGGATAATGGAGGGATGGAGTATGCTGGCAGCCTCTGCCCATGCCGGGCAGGTTGTAACGATTCTGATCATGGCGGTAGCGCTAGGAATGGATGCGTTATCGCTGGGCGTAGGGATCGGCATGAAGGGGATACGCCTGCGAGACGTGCTGCGCATCAGCACTGTTATTGGCTTTTTTCACATTCTGATGCCATTGCTGGGAATTTTCACGGGCCATTATATGAGTTCTTTATTAGGTCATGTGACGACCTACTTCGCAGGGGGGCTACTCATCCTTTTAGGCGGGCATATGGTGTATAATTCCTTCAAAGGGGACGGCGTACAGGTATTGGATCATCGTTCGCCTTTAGGTCTTTTGCTGTTTGCACTTGGGGTGAGCGTGGATTCATTTTCTGTAGGAGTGTCACTGGGGATGTTCCAGAGTGATCTGGTGCTGTCTGTTCTGGCATTTGGTTTTTGCGGGGGAGCAATGGCGATGTTGGGCCTGCTGCTGGGTCGCAAGGTCAGCCGCAATCTAGGAGATTACGGGGAAGCAGTGGGCGGTGCCATTTTGCTGGCATTCGGCTTTATGTTTATGTTTTGATTTTAGCGCAGACAGTGTAAAATAAGTGCAGGGTTAAAGTAAGGGATTAGGATTATAGTAATCCTCTGTTTATATATTTTTTAACATACGGGGGGTGAAAACGTTGAAGAATATCTTATTTGTATGCACTGGGAATACCTGTCGTAGTCCAATGGCTGAAGGGATGCTGCGTAAGTTGGCTGCTGAGCATGGACTAGAACTGGAAGTGCGTTCTGCGGGAGTGGCAGCGATGGAAGGCACGCCGATATCCCGACATGCAGAGGCGGTTCTACGTGATCACGATATATCCGATCAGATCACTTCAACCCCTTTGAGCGACGGGCTTGCCGGGTGGGCACATCTGATCTTAACCTTGACGCAAGGACATAAACAGCACGTAATTCAGCGCTTTCCCCAAACGGCGGGCAAAGTATTTACGCTTAAGGAATATGTGGAGAACCGGGATGCGGTGTTGAATGATGTACAGGAGTTGGACGGTTTATATGCTTCACAGCAGTTGATGGCTTCACTTGGACAAGAGCTATCGGCGCAGGAGCGTGAACGAATGATTGAATTACACCAACGGATTCCGGGCTTTGATATTTCAGATCCGTTTGGCGGTTCACGAGAAGACTACGATGTCACAGCTGCGGAAATCCGCACGGCGCTGCATAAGCTGCTGGACAAGCTAAAGGCCTCTTCCGAATAAAATCGCTCTTACTCATCTATTTTGTACGGAATCTGTTGATTTTCGACGGTTAATCCGTTAAGATAAGGTGGAAAAATGAGAATCCGATGTAACTGGCGACAAAAGTGGGATTAACCACGATGGAGCATCGGATATACGGCCGGTCGCCTGGGCAAAAGAGCAATTCCACATAGGTGTGGACTGCTCTTTTTTCATATACAAGTTATGCCAGATGTTTAGCTGAGGGTTGATTCCTTCAAAGGTTCTTCCATTTTTTCTGCTCGAAATCTGAAACATCGGCTATAATATAGTGAGATTGTGATCAGGAGAGAGTGTGTTGAACTTGGGGCATGAGACCGTGCCTAGTCTCTGAGAGGCTGTTCAACCAAAGGAGGTTCCAATGGTGGGACAATTGGATCATGAGATTTCGCTAGAAGCACAGACCACTTCTGTTGTGCGGGAAATCGCAGAAGCAGCCAGTCTCAGGGCTGGTCGCCTGCTGGTTATCGGCGTTAGCACAAGTGAAGTGGCTGGAAGTCGAATTGGCACGGCGGGAGCGCTCGATGTGGCTCAACAACTGTTATCTGGAGTAGAGTCCGTTCGCAGGCAGTATGGCTTTGATGTAGCGTTTCAATGCTGTGAGCATTTGAACCGAGCGTTGGTCGTTGAACGGGCTGTACTGGAACGACTGGGACTGATGGAGGTTGCGGCTGTTCCTGTTCGTACAGCAGGAGGCTCTATGGCTACCGTCGCCTATCGTTCTATGAGCGACGCGTGTTTGGCGGTGAACGTGCAGGCTCATGCCGGGATAGACATCGGCGAAACGCTGATTGGCATGCATCTGCGACCGATTGCTGTTCCGTTTCGCCCAAGCCTTCGCTGGATTGGCGAAGCACGTGTGACAGCGGCGTTCACCCGTCCTCCACTTATTGGCGGACAACGGGCGGTGTACAGTCTGGAGCAAGAAGTCGGCGGAAACTGCGATTAGCATTTGGCATGGCGGCATGTTTGTACTAATCGTTTTTGCAATGATGATGAGGTACCCAACAGAGGAGCAGGCGTTTGCTTGTATACCCAACAATTGACTATGGAGAGGGAGTAATCAATCATGATGGAACACCTGCGTAAAAGTGACCCAGCAGTAATGGAAGCAATGGGACTTGAACTGAAACGACAACGCCACAATATCGAGCTAATCGCATCCGAGAACATTGTCAGTGAAGCAGTAATGGAAGCCATGGGCTCCGTGCTGACGAATAAATATGCTGAAGGTTACCCGAACAAACGCTACTATGGTGGCTGTGAGCATGTAGATATCGTTGAAGATATCGCACGTGACCGCGCAAAAGAACTGTTCGGTGCCGAGCATGCTAACGTGCAGCCCCACTCTGGAGCACAAGCCAACATGGCGGTGTATCTGGCGGCTCTCAAACCTGGAGATACTGTACTGGGTATGAATTTGGCGCATGGTGGCCATTTAACACATGGAAGTCCGGTTAACGCTTCTGGCTTGTTGTATAACTTTGCTGCTTACGGTGTACGCGAAGACAACTTCCGCATCGACTACGATGAAGTGCGCAAGGCAGCCTTCAAGCACCGTCCTCGTCTGATTGTAGCTGGCGCGAGTGCATATCCGCGTACTATTGATTTTGAAGCTTTTGCCTCCATTGCTAATGATGTAGGTGCTCTGTTTATGGTGGATATGGCACATATCGCAGGTCTTGTGGCAGCGGGAATTCACCCAAGTCCAGTTCCGCATGCCCAATTTGTAACAACAACGACACACAAAACTTTGCGTGGTCCGCGTGGGGGGCTGATTCTGACTCGCAAAGCATGGGCACAAGCGATTGATAAAGCTATTTTCCCTGGTACTCAAGGGGGGCCTCTGATGCATGTGATCGCGTCCAAAGCGGTTGCTTTGGGTGAAGCGCTCCAGCCATCGTTCAAAACCTATGCGCAAAACGTAGTTCGCAACGCACAGGTGCTGGCTGAAACACTGTTGGCTGAGGGGATTAACATTGTATCCGGTGGTACGGATAACCATCTGATGCTGTTGGATACGCGCAATTTGAATATCACAGGTAAAGAAGCGGAGCATGTATTGGATTCCGTGGGCATCACGGTCAATAAAAATGCGATTCCTTTTGACCCGACCAGTCCATTCGTAACCAGCGGGATTCGTATTGGTACACCTGCTGCAACATCTCGTGGGATGGATGAAGAGGCTATGGTCAAAATCGGTAAAATCATTGCTGAAACTCTTAAAAACCCGAAAGATGATACTGTATTGTCCAAAGCAAGCCAAGCGGTTGGCGAGTTGACAGACAAGTTCCCGATCTATCCAGGAACTCAATACTAATTCATCGACACTCATAATCTTTATGGTATAGGCTGTTTTCCTTCGTAAACCGGAGGAGAACAGCCTTTTTTTGCTTCCGAACGACTCGAAACTTACATTTTTGGGTAATAAGCGATTACAGCAAGGGTTTATGCGCGCGCGCTTCCTTCATATCTACGACAAAGGAGTGATTGCATTGAGTCAAAGAAAATCCGCGCAATTATTGCAGCAGCTCGTATTTGTGGGACCGATGGCGTTGTTTTTCGTCTTGATTATGGTCATTCCGTTCCTGCTGGGACTGTATTATTCTATGACGAACTGGGATGGAGTATCTGAGAATATCCGATGGCTCGGGCTAGGGAATTACGTTCATATATTTAGGGATGATCCAGATTTCCGTAATGCGTTCTGGTTTACAGTTCGGTTTACCGTATGTGGTGTCATTCTGACGAACCTGATTGGCTTTTTCCTAGCCTATGCACTTACCAAACCGCTGCGTACCCGTAATGCACTGCGAACTGTATTTTTTATGCCCAATATGATTGGCGGCTTGCTGCTCGGCTTTATCTGGCAATTTATATTTGTACGCGGCTTTTCTGCGGTAGGGGAGGCAACAGGGCTTTCCTTTTTTAAACTGCCGTGGCTGGGTGATGGGCCAACTGCTTTTTGGGGAACTGTCATTGTGTTTGTATGGCAATATGCAGGTTATCTCATGGTTATTTACATATCCTCGTTAAATAATGTGCCGCATGCCCTGATTGAATCGGCTCAAATCGACGGCGCGAGCCGAAGACAGATTTTGCGTCATATTGTAGTGCCACTTATTATGCCAGCGGTGACCGTCTGCTTGTTCCTAGCGATATCCTGGTCCTTTAAAGTATTTGAATTGAATTTGGCTCTCACCAAGGGGGGACCTTTCAAGTCGACAGAGTCTGTAGCGTTGGACATATATAATGAAGCGTTTACAAATAATCGACTTGGATTGGGAACTGCCAAGGCTATGATTTTCTTCGTGGTCGTTGCGATCATTACCAGCATTCAGGTGCGTCTCACGAAGAAAAAGGAGGTCGAAATGTAATGGAAAAAACGTCAAACTACCGTTTGGGCACATGGGTTGCTGAAATATTGCTTATTGTGATCGGGTTAATTTTTCTGGTTCCATTCTATTTTTTGCTCGTAAACTCCGTTAAATCCTTTGGTGACATTTTGGCCCATTCCGCTTCGTGGCCGACAACCTTCCGTTTTGAAAACTATGCTAACGCCTGGAATAAAATAAACTTTCCCACAGCACTGGGGAATTCACTGATTGTCACGATCGTCAGTAATGCGCTTTTGCTGCTCATCAGCTCGATGGCCGCTTACCAGATGGTTCGGCATGACACTCGTTTTAACCGGTTCCTGTTCGGTTTGCTTGTGGCTGCGATGGTAGTTCCCTTTCAATCGATTATGTTGCCGCTTATGGAAGTGTCCAACGTATTGAGCTTGAACAACAGTATACCGGGACTGATCTTATGTTATCTGGGTTTTGGAGCGCCTTTATCCGTTTTTCTTTTTCATGGCTTTATTAAAACGGTACCTATTGAGATCGAGCAGGCGGCAAGGGTGGACGGTTCATCCCGGTACGGGGTGTTCTTTCGCATCGTTTGTCCACTGCTGCTGCCTATGTTCGTAACCGTGCTTATCTTGAATACCTTATGGATCTGGAATGACTATCTGTTGCCTTCGCTCATTTTGAATGATCCTGAGCTGCGTACCATTCCGATTGCAACCTATATGTTGTTTGGTCAGTACACCAAGCAATGGGACTTGGCGCTGCCAGCACTGGTGTTGGGAATCACGCCAATTGTTGTGTTTTTTCTGGTGATGCAAAAATACATCGTTTCTGGCATTGCAGCCGGCGCGGTCAAAGGCTGATGGGAGGGATAATCGATGAAAAAAACAGCGTTACTTGTCATCTCCTTGATGGTGCTGCTCGCATGTACACTTGCAGGTTGTGGAAATACGAAGGCTCAACAGAGTGAGACGAAAACGATACACATTTATCAATTCAAAGTAGAGATTTCGGAACCACTAAATAAGCTGAAGGCAGAATATGAAAAAACGCACCCTGGCATCAAGCTGGATATCCAATCTGTCGGTGGTGGTACGGACTACGGTGCTTCGTTGAAGGCTAAATTCGCATCAGGCGATCAGCCGGACATTTTTACAAATGAGGGCTACCAGGACCGCGATACGTGGTTGGAGTACTTGGAGGATTTGTCGGATCAGCCATGGGTGAAGGATCTGGACGATTTCGCTCGTAAGCCGATGACGGTTAACGGTAAGATTTATGGACAGCCTATGAACCTAGAAGGATTTGGTTTTGTTTATAACAAGGATTTGTTCAAAAAAGCGGGCATAACCAAACTACCTCAGACGATAGATGAACTGGAGGAAGCAGCCAAGCGACTGAAAGCGGCAGGGATTATACCTTTTGCTAACGGGTATGCGGAATGGTGGGTTCTGGGGAACCATTTTATCAATATCCCGTTTGCCAGACAGCCGAACCCGGAAAGTTATGTTGAGGACTTAAACAAAGGAGCGGCTCGCATCCCTGGTAACCCCGTGTTCGATCAGTGGGTGAAGTTGCTTGACCTGACTATAAAATATGGGAACCGCAATCCGCTCACGACGGATTACAATACACAAGTGACACTGTTTTCCACAGGTAAGGCTGCTATGATGCACCAGGGGAACTGGACGCAGCCACAAATGGATGGAATTAATCCTAACTTGAATTTGGGTATTCTGCCTGCGCCTATAGACAATGATCCCTCCACAGGAGGTAGACTCGCGGTGGGAGTAGCCTCGAACTGGGTGGTCAACAAAAATTCGCCTGTGAAGCAGGAGGCAAAAGAATTTCTCAATTGGTTGGTCACATCAGAAACAGGCAAGCATTATATCACCAAGGAATTTAAGTTTGTTCCCGCCTTCAAAAGTATTACGTCCAGCGACGAGACGACAGGCGATCTAGGTGCAGAAATATCTCGGCATGTGAGGGAAGGCAAGATATGGAGTTGGAACTTCCAACGCTTTCCGAAGGGGCTGAATCAGGATTTAAGCAGCAGTATGCAAGCCTATATTGCAGGGGTTATCACAAAGGATGAAATGCTTCAACAATTTCAGGGGGCATGGGACAATTTGAAGTATAGATAAAAGAATACCTCTGCATGAGGATGCAAAGGCTATAGCTCGGGCAGGAAGTATAAAGCCTTAAGGCTTTGGCGGTCAAGGGCCGCCAGAGCCTTTTTGTTGTGTTTTTATGTGATGAAAGTCACACGTAAAGCGGTCCTATTCATTATTTTACATGTCATATCTTTCCCTTGACAAAAGGTTACGGTGGCAGGTGTTAAATCAATCAAGGGAATGTTATAATAAACAGGATTTACAGGCACGCATTGCATCTGTGCTTATTTGGTTTGTACAAATAGGTTACATAGATCCTTTCGACTCAGGATAGTTCGATATGCTGGTGCGAAAGAACGTGACGATAATACCGGAGGGAATATATTATGGCGAAACTGGTGGTTTGTGATCACCCTTTGATCCAACACAAACTTACATTTATCCGCGATGTGCGGACCAACACCAAGGATTTCCGCGAGCTGGTGGATGAAGTAGCAACATTGATGGCTTATGAAATTACACGGGATATCCCGCTGGAAAGCATTACGGTGCAGACACCGGTTGCTGAGACAGAAGGTAAAGTGATTTCCGGACGTATGCTGGGTCTTATTCCGATTCTGCGTGCAGGCTTGGGTATGCTGGATGGTGTAGTAAAGCTGCTGCCTGCAGCAAAGGTAGGTCATGTGGGACTGTTCCGCGATCCTGAGACACTGCAACCCGTAGAATACTATACGAAGCTGCCTACAGATGTAACTGAGCGCGAATTGATCGTGATTGATCCAATGCTTGCAACAGGCGGGTCGGCGATCGCAGCGATTGATGTGTTGAAAAAGAGAGGCTGCACTCAAATTAAAATGATGAATCTGATTGCTGCTCCTGAAGGAGTCAAAGCTGTGCAGGATGCACATCCTGATGTAGACATCTATGTCGCTGCACTGGACGAGCGTCTGGATGATCATGGATATATCATTCCGGGTCTTGGTGACGCGGGAGACCGCTTGTACGGAACCAAGTAGACTGCCTTTGGCGGTTCGGCAAAATCTATGGACGTTATACAGGTCCTTATTTTAAATAATGGAAGATCTGTGAAGCGGACATTTATTATGAAAAGGGGTTCAACAGAAAATGTCCAAAATCAAAGTGATGACAATTTTTGGTGTGCGTCCGGAAGCGATTAAGATGGCTCCTCTTATTTTGGAGCTTCAGCGTCACCCAGAGCATATCGAGTCCGTAGTATGCGTTACGGCTCAACATCGCCAGATGCTTGATCAGGTTCTGGAAGTTTTCAATATTCACCCTGACTATGATCTGGACGTAATGAAGGATCGCCAGACACTAAATGAAATCTCCATGCGGGTACTTCAAGGTCTGGAACCTGTATTGCGTGAGGCCAAGCCCGATATCGTGTTGGTTCACGGCGATACGCTGACCACTTTCCTCGCCAGCTATGCAGCCTTTATGCAGCAGATTGAAGTAGGGCATGTGGAAGCGGGTTTGCGGACGTGGAACAAGCTTTCTCCATATCCTGAAGAAATGAACCGTCAGCTTACAGGCGTACTGTCTGATCTGCATTTCTCGCCTACTTCTTTATCGGCTGGAAATTTGCGGAAGGAAAATAAGCCTGAATCGCGAATATATGTTACAGGCAATACAGTAACTGACGTATTTCAGTATACGGTTCGCCAAGATTACGAGCACCCTGTACTGGACTGGGCTCAGGGCAAACGCCTGATTCTTATGACAGCACATCGTCGGGAATCCCAAGGGGAACCGCATCGTCAGATTTTTAATGCAGTTAAGCGCATTGCAGATGAGTTTGAGGATATCGCTATTGTTTATCCGGTTCATCCGAGTCCGGCTGTGAAGGAACCTGCATTTGAGATTTTAGGCAACCATCCGCGTATTAAGCTGATTGATCCGCTGGATGTCGTGGATCTGCACAATTTTTACCCACATACACATCTGATCCTTACGGATTCCGGTGGGCTTCAGGAAGAAGCGCCTTCGTTCGGAGTACCTGTTCTGGTGCTGCGTGATACGACTGAAAGACCGGAGGGAATTGAAGCGGGCACCTTGGAACTGGTGGGTACGAGCGAAGAGAACGTGTACAATCGGACCAAGGCACTTTTGACAGATTCCGCGTTGTACGATTCTATGAGTCAGGCAGCGAATCCTTACGGCGATGGAAAAGCATCAGTAAGAATTGTCAATGCGATTTTGCACCATTATGGCGTTCAATCCGAACGTCCTGAAGAATTTCACACAATGTTCACAAAAGGTGTTCGTCCGATATAATTATTCTTTACAAGGCAAGCATACAGTTAAACTGTACGGTTACCAAGGGATACAGCAATTTAAGATGCTTTGTCGTTTGATTTTATACTTTAGGGCGCTAAAATATCTCAATTGACAAAGCATCTTATATTTAAGTAAAATGGACTGGAATTGCAGGGGTGACATGGAAAAGTGGTCAAACCTTCCAAGCAAAACAACAACCGAAATAACACCGGGAATGCCTTCAAGGCAATTGGATTGGTGAGCGCGATCGGCATTGATTTGGCGATATGCACATTGGGTGGTTTCTATGCCGGAAAGTGGCTCGATGCTAAACTTGATGGCTCCGGAATTTGGATTGGCGTAAGCGTTCTCGCAGGCTTGGTTGTAGGCGCATTAAGTATTGCCCTTGTGATCGGAAAGGTATTGAGGGATAACCATGAATGAGATGACCCGTATGCAAAAAATGTTATGGATCGTAGCGCTTGGTATTATGGCTCTGTGTTTCCTGGTCTCCGCCTTCATGCCCCAACATCGTGACATTGCTCACGGAATCATTCTGGGAACGGGAGTAAGCTGTCTTAATGTGCTGTATATGGCCTACAAAATTCGACAGGTTGCGAATGCAGCCGCCGGTGAAGGCAAGAAGAAAAAGGTGGGCATTGGCTTTGGCGTTCGAGTAGGGACCTCTATTTTGGCAGTAGTGCTGGCGCTAGAATTTCCAGCCTATTTCCATGAGATCGCTGTAATGGCAAGCCTGGTGACTGGACAATTTCTTCTTTTAATTATAGGCATCATATTCGCGCTACAGGAAAAATGATGGCTCAACTGAGAAAGGGGTGAGAAAACATGTTGCATGAATCACCGATTATCGAATTGGGCGGATTTAACATTGACTTGTCCGTCATTATTATGCTGGTTGTGACTTGCGCGATTGTATTTGGACTGGCATTTGCTGCAACGCGCAATTTGTCTGTGGACAATCCAAGCAAGCTGCAAAATTTTATGGAATGGGTCGTCGAATTCGTTCAAGGACTGATTACCAGCACGATGGATTTGAAAAAAGGGAAGCCATTCCTCTCCTTGGGGATGACGCTGATCATGTTCATCTTCGTCGGAAATATGCTAGGCTTACCGTTCGGGATTGTGACCGAGTTCGATAATGCGCAAAGTGCCCAAGTATTTGGACATGAAATCATTCCAGTCAAAGAAGCATTAGAACAAGCACAGGCGTCTCACCCGGGCGAAGCTGCCCATGTAGGTATCAGCTGGTGGAAATCACCTACCGCAGATGCAGGGGTATCCATTGGACTGGCTTTGATGATCTTTGTCCTGGTTCATTTCCTGGGGATTTTCCGTAATACCAAAGCTTACTTTAAGCATTACATTCAGCCATTTCCATTCTTTTTGCCAATTAACTTGATTGAGCAGTTCTCAAAACTGTTGACACATGGTATGCGTCTATTCGGTAATATTTTTGCCGGCGAAGTTTTGATCAGTGTTCTGCTGAAAATGACAGCACTTGGTGTGGGAGGTATGGTTGCTTCCGTATTGGGACTCGTGGTCTGGCAAGGATTCAGTATTTTTGTCGGCAGTATTCAGGCGTTCGTCTTTACCATTTTGACGTTCGTATATATTTCGCAGGCAATTGACACGCATGAAGAAGAGCATTAGTTAAAATTAGTTTCGGGTTTTTAGTTAAGTTCAGGAGTACGCTTCGCTCTTAACTGCAAATACATGTACAACACAAATACACATCTCTAAGGAGGATTTTTTAAATGGGAGCTTGGGCATTAATAGCAGCAGCTATCGCAGTAGGTTTGGGTGCGCTCGGCGCAGGTATTGGTAACGGTCTGATTGTAAGTAAAACAGTTGAAGGTATCGCTCGTCAGCCTGAGGCTAAATCAACTTTGCAAACGGTAATGTTTATCGGTGTAGGTCTGGTTGAAGCCTTGCCTATTATCGGGGTCGTTCTGGCGTTTATTTTCTACGCTAAGGCATAATAATTTGAAACTTGCAAGGTTTGGCGGGGAAGGCCACAGCCATCCGCGCCTTCTTTGTTGCTTGGCTTAAGGGATAACTAGGACTGACGTTCACCGGAAAGGAGTGACTTCAATTGAGTTTAAATTGGACAAGTATCGTTTTCACAATTATTGCATTTTTGATCTTGTACTGGTTACTAACGCGTTATGCATTCGGACCTCTCTTTTCCGTTATGGAGAAGCGGCGTCAGCTTGTATTACAGCAAATGAATGAAGCGGCACAGACGCGTGAACAGGCTGCTGCTTATGTTGAGGAGCAAAAGCAGGCTCTCCAGCAGGCACGTAAGGAAGCGTACGACATTATTGAGCAGTCAAAACAAACAGGTAACAAACAAGCGGAGCAAATTATTGTTCAGGCCAAGGACGAAGCTGTCCGCCTGAAAGACGAAGCTGTTCGTGAAATCACAAGCGAGCGTAATAAGGCGGTTGCCGAACTGCGCAGCGAAGTGGGTAAAGCTTCGGTACAAATTGCTTCCAAACTGATTCAAAAGGAAATCAAGGAAGACCAAGTCCAGGGAGAGCTTGTCGACCAATACCTTAAAGAGGTAGGAGGCAAAGCATGAGCCGGGATACGGTAGTAGCCAAACGGTATGCGAAAGCTTTGTTTGAAGTGGCAGAGCAGGAACAGACCATTATGGAAACCGAGCAGGAGCTACGTGCTTTTGTAGAGGCTGTATCGGGGGATGCTGAAATCCGTAAATTCATTAATTCTCCTAACATTACGGAAGCGGTCAAGCTTCAAGTTCTGGCTAACAGTTTTGAAGGCAAGTTGTCTGCCTCGCTAATTAACACGATCAAACTGTTGATTCAGCGTAGTAGAGCAGATTTGTTCGAATCTCTCCTTGCCGGATACCTCGATATTCAGGAATACAAGCTGGGACTTGCTCATGCAAAGGTGTATTCGACTTATGCTTTAAGTGATCAGGAAAAAACAGCGGTAGCCGAGGAATTCGGAGCCCGTGAACATAAAACAATCCGTGTGGAAAATATAGTGGACCCGAGTCTGCTGGGCGGATTAAAAGTGGTTATCGGCGATACATTGTACGACGGCAGTCTGGCCGGCAAGCTGGATCGTCTCGAGAAATCCTTTAACAGACGAGTATAGAAGATAGGGGTGAACACACTTGAGTATCAAACCTGAGGAAATCAGTTCATTGATTAAAAGTCAGATTGAACAATATAAAAATGATATCGAGGTCGTTGAAGTCGGCACTGTTGTTGAAGTCGGCGACGGTATTGCCCGCGTCTACGGACTGGAAAAAGTTATGGCCGGTGAATTGGTTGAATTCGACACTGGCGTATTGGGCTTGGCGCTCAACGTGGAAGAAAGCAATGTCGGTGTTGTTATTTTGGGTCAATTCTCCGACATTCGTGAAGGTGGTCAAGTAAAACGTACAGGCCAGATCATGCAGGTCCCTGTAGGGGAAGCAATGATTGGACGTGTAGTTAACCCATTGGGGCAACCAGTAGACGGTAAAGGACCGATTGCTACAACAGAATTCCGTCCGGTTGAAAGTCAGGCTCCAGGCGTTATGGCCCGTAAATCGGTACATGAGCCTATGCAGACGGGGATTAAAGCTATTGATGCGATGGTTCCAATTGGCCGTGGTCAACGTGAGTTGATCATCGGTGACCGTCAAACAGGTAAAACATCTATCGCAATCGATGCAATTTTGAACCAAAAAGGTAACGGCATGAAATGTATTTATGTCGCTATTGGTCAAAAACAATCCACGGTAGCTCAAGTTGTTGAAACATTGCGTCGTCACGGTGCGCTGGAATATACGATTGTCGTTACGGCATCAGCTTCCGAGCCATCACCATTGCTGTACATTGCTCCTTACTCTGGCTGCGCTATGGGTGAGTATTTCATGTACAAAGGCGAGCATGTCCTTGTTGTTTATGATGACTTGACTAAACAAGCGTCAGCTTACCGGGAATTGTCCCTGTTGCTGCGTCGTCCACCGGGCCGTGAAGCATATCCGGGTGACGTTTTCTATCTTCACTCTCGCCTGCTGGAACGTGCAGCGAAGCTGAATGATGAGTTGGGCGGCGGATCACTTACCGCATTGCCGTTCATCGAGACACAGGCTTCCGACGTTTCTGCATATATTCCAACCAATGTTATCTCCATCACAGATGGACAGATCTTCCTGGAAGCTGACTTGTTCTATGCAGGACAACGTCCGGCGATCAACGTAGGTATTTCCGTATCTCGTGTAGGTGGTTCAGCTCAGATTAAAGCGATGAAAAAGGTAGCAGGTTCCCTGCGTCTGGATCTTGCTCAATATCGTGAGCTTCAAGCGTTCTCCCAATTCGGGTCCGACTTGGATAAATCCACAAAAGCCCGTTTGGATCGCGGCGCACGCATGATGGAAATTCTGAAACAGGGTGTTAACCAACCGCTTGCTGTAGAGCAACAAGTAGTGAGCTTGTATACTGCTGTAAAAGGCTTCCTTGATGATATCCCTGTAGCGGATGTAAAACGTTTTGAAAAAGACTTCCTGTCTTTCATGGTGTCTGACCATCAGGACGTGCTTCAATCTATCCGCGACACGAAAGACTTGGTGGCTGATAACGAAACGGCTTTGAAGGCAGCTATCGAGAAATTCAAAAAATCATTCGCCACGTCGGTATAATACATTGGAATTTGCCTGTTTATGATGAAAGATGTTCTAAGGAAGCGTGCCCTCCGGGTTTTGGCTTCCTTGGCATGTTTTACCCTCAATAACAGGCCCTTTAACATATGCCCGGCTGGATTTGAATCTTACGAAGTTAGCTTTGGCTTTGCCAAAGCTTGAAGGTGGTGAAATCATGGCAAAAGGTATGCGCGAGATTAAACGTCAGATTAAAAGTGTGCAGAGTACGAAGCAGATCACGAAAGCGATGGAAATGGTCGCTGCATCCAAGCTGAGAAAAGCTCAGGAGAAAGCGGAGTCGGCTCGTCCTTACTCGGAAAAGCTTAAGGAAGTTGTGAGTAGCATTGCTTCTGGAGCGAATAACATCAAGCATCCAATGCTGGAAACGCGTCCGGTTAAAAAGACTGCTTATCTCATCATTACATCTGATCGTGGTCTGGCTGGTGGTTATAACGCCAATATTTTACGACAGGTTACGCAGACGATTTCTGAACGTCACCGTTCACAGGATGAATTTGTGATTTTCATCATTGGGCGAAAAGGACGGGATTATTTTAGACGTCGTGAATTTCCTATCGCTGAATCAGTAACAGATCTGTCGGATACACCTGCTTTTGCAGATATCAAAACGATTGCAAGCAAGGCTGTACAAGGCTTTGAACTTAAAGAATTTGATGAGCTTTATCTATGCTATAACCGCTTTGTCAACGCATTGACTCAAATTCCAACAGTTGACCGTCTGTTACCAATGGCGACACCGGATTCAGCTACAGCTTCATCCTCAATTAACTATGAGTATGAGCCTTCA
The DNA here is from genome assembly GCF_038007385.1 of Paenibacillus sp. FSL M8-0228. Classification (NCBI taxonomy): domain Bacteria; kingdom Bacillati; phylum Bacillota; class Bacilli; order Caryophanales; family Paenibacillaceae; genus Paenibacillus; species Paenibacillus sp. FSL M8-0228. The sequence goes on along the minus strand of NZ_JBBOXA010000001.1, from coordinate 5,332,487 downwards.
CCAGAAGGAGTGCTGGAAGTATTGCTGCCACGTTACGCGGAAACGCTCATTTACGGCGCTTTGCTGGATGGTAAAGCTAGTGAACTGGGAGCGAAGATGACGGCAATGGGATCTGCTACGAAGAATGCTTCCAAGTTAATTGGTGAGCTTTCCTTGACCTATAACCGTGCTCGTCAAGCGGCTATTACCCAGGAAATTACGGAAATCGTTGCAGGAGCAAGTGCTCAGTCTTAATCAGGCTTATAGCGACTGTTTTATAGCAGAGTCTACACTATTATGATAAATTGCGGGCGCAAAACAAATCAGAGTGGTTCGGATTTGCGGCTGTGCAAGCTTGTAGGAGGGAAACCAAAAGATGAACAAAGGACGCGTAGTGAGCATCATGGGTCCGGTTGTCGACGTTGAGTTTGAACGTGGACAACTTCCGGAAATCCTGAATGCCATTCATATTGGGACTGTGCTGGAGAGCGGAGTCAAAATTGACCTGACGCTCGAAGCTTCAAAACATCTAGGTGACAACCGTGTGCGTTGTATTGCCATGTCTTCCACAGATGGTTTGGTTCGTGGAGCTGAAGCCATAGATCTGGGAGCACCTATTTCAGTACCTGTCGGCGAAGCAACTCTTGGACGCGTATTTAACGTACTTGGAACGCCAATTGATAATGGTGCTGATATGAGTGAAACGGCTAGAAACCCAATTCACCGTCAAGCTCCTTCTTTCGATGAGCTGACAACTCAAGCAGAGATGCTCGAAACCGGTATTAAAGTTATCGACTTGCTGGCTCCTTATGCCAAAGGTGGTAAAGTCGGATTGTTTGGTGGTGCTGGTGTAGGTAAAACCGTAACCATTCAAGAATTGATTAACAATATCGCTCAGGAGCATGGTGGTATTTCTGTATTTGCGGGTGTAGGTGAACGCACACGTGAAGGAAATGACTTGTACCATGAAATGAGAGATTCCGGCGTTATCAACAAAACAGCGATGGTGTTCGGACAAATGAACGAGCCTCCGGGTGCACGTTTGCGTGTAGCTCTCACAGGTCTGACGATGGCGGAATACTTCCGTGACCAAGAAGGCCGTGACGTGTTGCTCTTTATTGATAACATTTTCCGCTTTACCCAAGCGGGTTCTGAGGTTTCTGCCCTGTTGGGACGTATGCCTTCAGCAGTAGGTTACCAGCCTACGCTGGCTACTGAGATGGGTCAATTGCAAGAACGGATTACTTCTACTAAAAAAGGTTCCGTTACTTCCATTCAGGCGATCTACGTGCCTGCGGATGACTACACTGACCCTGCTCCTGCTACAACGTTTGCCCATTTGGATGCTACAACGAATCTGGAACGTAAAATTTCCGAAATGGGTATTTACCCGGCGGTTGATCCACTTGCATCAAGCTCCCGGATTTTGGCTCCAGACGTTGTGGGTGAAGAGCATTACAATGTAGCGCAAGGGGTAAAACAAATTTTGGCCCGCTACAATGAGCTTCAGGATATCATTGCCATCCTGGGTATGGATGAGCTGAGTGAAGAAGATAAAATGTTGGTAGCACGTGCACGTAAAATCCAGCGTTTCCTTTCTCAACCTTTCCACGTTGCCGAAACATTTAACGGCTTCCCGGGTAAATATGTGCCGGTTAAAGAAACTGTACGAAGCTTCAAAGAAATTTTGGAAGGCAAGTATGACCACCTTCCAGAAGCGGCCTTCCTTTTTGTAGGAGCCATCGAAGAAGCAGTTGAAAAAGCTAAAACGCTGTAAACATACAGGCAAAGATTAGCGAGCCTTACGAAGTGAGCTGTCTGCGGACAGCTTCCAGGAGGGATTCAAGTGAGCACGTATTTACTAGAGATTGTGACGCCGGAGCGCCTGGTCTATACAGAACAGGTAAACAGCATCAGTGTTCGCGGCTCGGAAGGCGATCTTGGGATTTTGCCCGGACACCTTCCCTTGGTCACTCCCTTGAAGATTGCACCGATACGCATTAAAATCGGTGGTCAAACTGAAGTGATCGCGGTCAATGGGGGCTTTCTTGAAGTCCGCAAGGATAAAGTGGTCATTTTGGCTGAGAGTGCGGAACGTTCCGAAGAAATTGATGTGGAGCGTGCCCGTGCGGCAAGGGAGCGGGCAGAACTGCGGCTCCAGAGCAAGCAGGAACAGATAGATCATCATCGGGCGGAAGTAGCTCTGCAACGGGCGCTTAACCGTCTAAATGCTACAAGCATCAGAACCAATAAGAATTAATATTGGAGTTTAAGTGGAATTTTAAAAGGGTTCGGCATAGTATACGGATGGAACGACAAGGAGACCAATTCATAACTTCTGCCAGAAAATGTCCGGTAGAGGGTGAGGAGGAACCTTGCTTCCTTCGATCACTGTGATCGGACTCTTTTTTAGCTGTTATTACCAAATGTACAGTCCTATTTCTTGCCTGGCTGCTAGGTATTTAGTACCTTTTAAATTCACGAAACAGAAGTGATTAATCACATTTTGTCGAAATAAATGTCCTAAAAACAGAAATAGCACTGGCATATTAGGCGTTCGCCGAGTATTATAAAGAAGTCTGTGACGCAGATGGGGGGAATTAAGGTTGAACGGGAAACAGCAATTGGCAGAACAGCTAAGTCAATCGGCGAGTATGACCGCGCTGATCTCTATGATCGTATCGCTCATTTGTATAGCATTAGCTTGGTGGGCTTTACAGAGCTTAAAGCTGGATTTGTTAATCCGACAACCGAAAGGACCGCAGGGCAGATTGCTGCACTTGTTTCTTGCTATTATTTTGGGACAGTTGGTTTCGGGGTTCCTGTTGAGCTACATCTCTTGGAGCCAGATGCTCTAGAATTTGTTTTAACATGAAGTAGGCGGGTTATATGACCTTATGACTGTGTCTCTGCGGGAATTGTCGAATAACATCGCGTCATATTGTTAACAATGGTAAACAAAAGAACCATGCATGTATAGCTGGCTGAATCAGTTAGAGTACAATGGTCGTCAAGTACAAAAAAACGCTTGTATACTTGTTTTAATCAGTGGTATGATGGCAGTTAGGGTATTAGTAAAATCTTGTTTTTTTATGTAATGAAAAAGCAAGGCATGAAAATAGCGGAATATGTTCTTTTTTTCCAGAATGGAAAAGAGAAATGACGCGCGGAGGGAACCATAGATGAGCAAATTTATCGTCCGCGGTGGCAACAGATTGACCGGGAGTGTCAAAGTCAGCGGAGCCAAAAACTCAGTTCTGCCGATCATCGCCGCTTCTCTGCTAGGAGAAGAAGGAGAAAGTGTTATTATTGATGCACCTCCTCTAGACGATGTGATGACCATTAACAAAGTGCTGGAGTCCTTAGGAGCAGGCGTTACATACCAAGATGAGGTCATTCGTGTTGACGCGCGGAAGATAATTTCCTGTGAAGCCCCTTACGAGTGGGTTAGGAAAATGCGCGCTTCATTCTTGGTTATGGGACCGCTGCTTACGCGTTTGGGACGTACAAGAATCTCGCTTCCAGGCGGATGCGCAATCGGAACGCGACCCATTGATCAGCATTTGAAGGGTTTTGAGGCATTGGGCGCGGAAATTAGCCTGGGCCAAGGTTTTATTGAAGCTAAAAGTAACGGGCGTCTGCGTGGAGCTAAAGTTTATTTGGATGTAGCCAGCGTAGGGGCAACCGAGAATATTATGATGGCCGCTACTCTTGCTGAGGGCGTAACTACCATCGAGAATGCTGCTAAGGAACCTGAGATTGTTGATCTCGCAAATTTCCTGAATGGAATGGGTGCCAAAGTACGTGGTGCGGGCACGGGCGTTATTCGTATTGAAGGCGTTGAGAAGCTGCATGGTGTAAAACATACCGTCATTCCCGACCGGGTAGAAGCAGGTACTTATATGGTTGCTGCTGCGATCACAGGCGGGAACGTATATGTAGAAGGCGCAATATCCGATCATTTGGGTCCGGTTATTTCCAAGATGGAAGAAATGGGTGTAACCATTCAACCTGATGAGAACGGAATTCGTGTCATTGCAGATAAGCCGTTAAAAGCCGTTGATGTTAAAACGTTGCCTTATCCAGGTTTTCCTACCGATATGCAGTCTCAGATGATGGCACTTCAGCTTGCCGCTGAAGGAACGAGCATTATTACGGAAACCGTGTTTGAAAATCGTTTCATGCATGTGGATGAATTTCATCTCATGAATGCGGAGATTAAGGTCGAAGGCCGTTCTGCCATTGTAACGGGTAATGCTAAGCTGACAGGTGCGAAAGTAACCTCTACAGATTTGCGTGCAGGTGCTGCGTTAATTCTGACCGGACTCATTGCAGAAGGTACAACGGAAGTATCTGGTGTACATCACATCGATCGTGGTTACGTTCATTTGGCTGAGAAGCTGACCGGATTGGGAGCGGACATTTACAGAGTGACCGTGGAAGAGTCCAAACTGGATCATTCACCCAGTACAGAGCGCGTAATGCCGGAAGAGGCGTCTGGGAATCTGTTTAAGAAGATTCAGCCTTCCCTCGCCTAAGCTTTAACGCATGTAGCTTCATGTTGCATACGTATATTCTTAAACAACGAAGAACCAAGTCCGAAAGGACTTGGTTCTTTTTATTGTTTATCTTTTTCATTCTTTCAGTTCTCTTAAAATGGTTCTATCAAAGTGGACGACTTCATATGATTGAAAATATCTGCTGGAGTATATCTATACTTCCAGCCGGACACTTAGCCCTTTGATGGAGGTTTCAGCCTATGAAAGATTCGCAGGTTCGCATCCGTATACCCATTCATCATCCTAAGGAACATCGCCAGGCTTTATTTGCGGAGGAAGACACTGGCTCTATAGCTACCTTGTTACAGAAAAATAAGCTTATGCAACAGCAGCCGGACGCAAGAGGTACATTGCCGACTGGCGTCAAGCCCAATCGGCGTACAACAGCCGTGCCTTCCGCTGCGAACTCCGTTGATACGGCTCTGCCTATCGCTGGAGTAGCGGCCCATGGCACACGCGCTGCAAGCCCGCTGCCGCACCTGCGTCCTTCCGCCGGGCGTGCCCCACGCTGGGGCAGCCGCCGCCCATGGCTGCCATTCGCCGCCATGGCAGGGGTGCTGGTGCTTGCCATGGCTGTGCCCGCGCTAATGGCGTGGCCTCGCCAGACGGCGCAGCCGGTGCCGCCAAGCAGCCGCACGGCAGTACCGGCTGCGCCTAGCGTGACGGCAAAGGGTGAGACGCCCGTCACGCGCTTACCGGGCGTCCCGCCGATGCCAGCGGTGCCCGCTGCTCCAGCGCGCAGCGTGCCGGTGGCGGCAGAGCCGGACGTGCGTGTGTACGTCACATCCACCGGTCGCACGGAGACGTTACCGCTGGAGCAATACATTGTCGGCGTAGTAGCCGCCGAAATGCCGCCCAGCTTCGAGGGGGAGGCACTGAAAGCGCAGGCTATTGCCGCGCGTACCTTCATTGCCCGGCGCTTGCTGGCTGATGACACTAGCGGTGCCCCTGCGGGAGCAGATGTGACGGATACTGTTAAACATCAGGCTTATATCTCCAAAGCTAAACTTACTAGAGAATGGGGACATTCTGGTAAATCCGCAGAGCTGGCTAAAATTCAGCAGGCCGTACGAGACACCAAGGATACGATCATGGTATATGAAGGCAAGCCCATTACGGCATCTTTTTTTTCTACTAGCAATGGCTACACCGAAAATTCAGAGGATGTGTGGGCGAAGGCAGTGCCCTATTTACGAAGCGTATCAAGTCCATGGGACAAGCAGTTGGCCCCGCGTTATTCAGAAACCGTCACACTGAGTCGTCAAAGCGTGTTCGATAGATTGGGGTTAAGTCGTACTGCAATTGCCGCCTCTACTGGAGGAGGAAGTATGCCAGAGATTCGTATACTCTCCAAGACAGAAGGACATCGCATCAAGAAGATTGAAGTTGGTGGCTCAATCTTTACGGGACCGGAGATCCGTAACAAACTGGGGTTGCGTTCGGCTGAGTTTACTTGGAAGGCTGAAGGGGACCGGATTGCTATAACAACCTATGGCTATGGTCATGGTGTTGGTATGAGTCAGTGGGGAGCCAATGGAATGGCCAAAGAAGGTCATACTGCCACTCAAATACTCCTTCACTATTATACTGGCATTTCTTTTGCGCAAGCCTCTCGTATTCTAAGTTAGTAAATATTTCGAAACTTTGAAGTATAAAAGAGTTGCACCCGGTAACACTGGTTACTGAGGTGATGAGCAAATGAATGAACAAAATAAAAACCAGAACCAAAACCATGAAGAAACACCCAAAACCTTTCAGGGTGGAAGAGCTTCACGGCCGTCTTCGTGGAAAAAGCTGTTGTCCAAAAGGTGGGCATACCCGGCAGCCTACATTGCCGCAGCAGCCATTATACTAACTTTAGTGTGGGTCTATCAGGATGCCAGCCAGAAGTCTTTCAAACCTGACCCAGCTAGTCCATCGGTACAAAGCACAAGTGCAGTGAATACCGATGTTAACGGACAACAGCCAGAAAGCGTGGAAGTCGTTGCCCAGTCGGAAAATATCGCATGGCCAGTGGCAGATGCTGGCGCAGTACAGGTCGTAAAGCCGTTCTTTGATGAGAACGCGACCGCTGATGAGCAGGCGGCAGCTATGGTAGAGTACGATAAAACATTTACCGCTAACACTGGGATTGATCTTTCCCGGACTGACGATCAGGCGTTTGAAGTAAGAGCCGCCCTGAGTGGCAAAGTATCTCGTGTGGAACAACATCCGCTGGTAGGTAATGTCGTAGAAATTACGCATGATAATAATCTCAAAACGGTGTACCAAAGCTTGAGTGATCTGAAAGTAAAAGAAGGCGATCAAGTGAAACAAAACGATGTGATTGCTTCAGCGGGTCGTAACGAGCTTGAAAAGGATTTGAAAACACATTTGCATTTTGAAGTGTATCAGGATGACAAGCCTGTGAATCCAGCAGGTCTGCTTCCTAAAAAATAAATCTGGTCATGGCTTTGCATGCAAAGCGGGGAATCCATATTCCCTGCTTTTTTCTTGTGTAGTTTTTGTGCATAAGGTAAACATAAGCTGCTTTTGCCAAATAAATAGGCCTTCCGAAGCATGTCTTCCCGCCAAACCGCGAATATATAGGCACGCTCCTCATATAATGTACCAAACTATCCACAGTAGGGAGGCGGGAGCGTGCACGATTACATCAAGGAACGGACCATCAAAATCGGTCGCTGTATCGTGGAAACAAGGAATACGGTCCGTACGATTGCCAAGGAATTTGGTGTCTCCAAGAGCACGGTGCATAAAGATCTGACCGAACGGCTGCCTGAAATCAACCCGGATCTTGCCGATCAGGTGAAGCACATTCTTGAATACCATAAATCCATCCGCCATCTGCGGGGGGGAGAAGCCACGAAAATTAAGTACAAAAAAACGAGTGGCAAACGAAGGGAGATTCTCGTTTCCGGCAAGTCCTAAAAATATATAGTGAATTGGCTGGCAAAGCCATTGAATCAACCCCCTGAAGTATGATATGTTAAAAGATGGTACAAGACGAAAAATGACATGTAACCGTAGGTTTATACATATATTTGCCGCTTCTTGTCGAATCTTAGCTTTTTAAAATATCACTTTGGGGGCCTTTTTAATATGTTCAGTAATGATATCGGTATCGACCTCGGTACGGCCAACGTGCTTATCCACGTCAAAGGGAAGGGGGTTGTTCTTGACGAACCTTCCGTTGTCGCGATAGAAAGCGATACAAAAAGAGTCCTGGCTGTCGGAGAGGAAGCGCGCCGTATGGTGGGACGTACTCCTGGTAATATCATAGCCATCCGTCCATTACGTGATGGTGTCATCGCCGATTTTGAAGTAACAGAAGCGATGTTAAAATATTTTATCAATCGGGTGGGGGGGAAAAGCTGGTACAGCCACCCTCGTATTCTAATTTGTGCGCCAACGAACATTACCTCAGTGGAGCAAAAAGCGATTCGTGAAGCGGCGGAACGTAGCGGGGCCAAGGAAGTATTTTTGGAGGAAGAGCCAAAAGCGGCTGCCATTGGAGCAGGAATGGATATTTTTGAGCCTAGCGGCAACATGGTAGTGGATATTGGTGGCGGAACGACTGACGTTGCAGTCCTCTCTATGGGGGATGTCGTAACAGCTTCTTCCATTAAAATGGCAGGGGACAAATTTGATACAGCCATCATGAAATATGTAAAAACGAAGTACAAGCTTCTGATCGGAGAACGTACGGCTGAAGATATCAAGATTGCTATCGGAACTGTGCATCCGAGTGGACGTCGTGCAGAGATGGACATCCGTGGACGGGATATGGTATCCGGATTGCCCAAAACGTTAAGTATATCTGCAGATGAAGTGCAGGATGCACTTAGAGATCCTGTGTCAGCGATTGTTGCTGCGGCCAAGTTTGTATTGGAGCAGACCCCACCGGAACTGTCAGCTGATATTATTGACCGTGGTGTTATTTTGACTGGTGGCGGTGCCTTGCTTAGCGGATTGGACGAGCTACTTGCTGAAGAACTGCGCGTTCCCGTACTGGTTGCCGAAGATCCGATGCATTGTGTTGTTAAAGGTACAGGAATTATGCTAGATAATTTGGATCATGTGGTTAAGAAAAAGTTCTAATCTGCCGATAGTGACTATAAGAGACTCGTGTGCGGTCAGGCAGGTTGCCTAGCATTTTGGCCTTCGTGCCTCCGCGCGAGCATATGATTTTAGCAGAGTATAGGATTGGGGTGCACGTTACATGTTGAGAGGTTTATATACTGCGGCCGCCGGATTGATGACACAACAACGACGCCATGACACCGTGACGCAAAATATTGCTAATATGAATACGACGGGATACAAACAGGAGAACAGTGTTCAGCGTTCTTTCCCCGAAATGCTTATTTCCATGACGGGTGGTAACCCTGATAACCCGGACCGTACGGTCGGCAAGCTCAATACTGGCGTTTTTGCTGAGGAAAGCCTCTCCCCTTACATTCAGGGAGCATTAAAGGACAGTGGACAAGCGACGGATTTTGCGATACAGTCCAATATTAATGTGAACGACCCAGCTACTGGTCAACCTATGGCTTTTGATCAGGCGGGAAAATTCATCAATGCTAACGGTGAAGTCACCTACCGTCCAGAAGCGTTTTTTTCGGTGCGGGACAGTAATGGTAATGTTCGTTATACACGTGACGGGCATTTTCAAGTAAATGGAGCGGGAGCATTGCTTTCATCGACTGGCTCAGCGGTGCTGGATACGAATGGAAAACCAATTCAATTGACCGGGGCTGTCTCAGCGCTTAAAGTAAATGAGCGGGGCGAATTGGTAGATAGCCAGTCCAACCAGACGTTGGGGACGACGCTCGGTATTAGTGTCATTGATCGTCCGTATCAGCTCGTTCGTGAGGGTAATGGGAATTTCCGCCTGAATGATACTGATGGTGCTACAGCTAGAATGATGACCGCTAATGATGCTGTATCCGTTCGTCAAGGTTACCTGGAGGTATCTAATGTAGATGCTTCACAGTCAATGGTGGATATGATGGCTGCGTTAAGAGCGTACGAAGCGAATCAGAAGGTAATTCAATTTTATGATAAAAGCTTGGACAAGGCCGTTAATGAAGTAGGCCGTGTATAACAGGGGGTAAGTGATGAACAACTCCATGATTGGTGCAATGGTATCTATGGCCAGTGTGCAGCAGCGTTTGGATTTAATTGCCGATAATATTGCCAATGTCAATACAGTTGGTTATAAGAGTAAACAGGGTTCCTTTGAAGATGTATTGGCCAATGTGAAACAACAGCCTTCAACGTATCTCCAAAATGGACGGGCCATGCCGCTCGGTTATAATTTGGGCTACGGAGTTAAAACGGCCGCAATCATGAAAAATATGGAGCAAGGTCCGCTCAAGGAGACGGGACTTCCTACTGATCTGGCGATCCAGGGTAATGCCATGTTTGAAGTTCAGGGAAATGGGCAAAAAGCTTGGACCCGTGATGGTAGCTTTCATTTTATTCCTGATCCGAGTGATAGTGCGACGATGATGTTGACCACTGCTGAAGGCTACTCCGTGCTAGATAACAATGATGTTCCTGTGACTGCTCCAGCGGGTTCCAAGGTGGCTATTAACTCGGATGGCGAATTGCTGATTCGTGCTAATGGAACTGGGATTCCGACAGTTGGTCAGAGAATCAAGCTAATGGATGTACAGCGTCCAGAAGGACTGGAACAGCGGGATGATAACCTGTTCGTGTTGTTGAATGGTGTAACAGAGGCAAATGTATTCGGAGCTGCAGGTGTGGCAGGTGCTGTTCCAGCGGACGTATCTGTGCGTTCTGGTTATCTCGAGGAATCTAATGTGGATTTAGCGGGCGAAATGACGGATATGATGCAAGTTCAGCGGATGTATCAAATGGCGGCACGGGCATTAACTTCTAGCGATACGATGATGAACATGGCCAACAATCTGAGGGCTTAAGGATTTGGTGATGAAAGAAGAACAATCTGATTCCCGTCCGGTGCCTGTAAAGACGAAGTCCCGCTGGCGTACTGCTCGTTATTTCATAGTTCCGTTGCTGCTCCTGTTATCGCTGTTAGGCGGCTTAATTGCAGGATATGTAATTGTAGGTAAGCAAGGGTTGTCAGGCGTATTTGAATGGAGAACCTGGCAGCATGTCATTGATCTTATTTTTGCGCCTTAAGTTTACTTTAAAAGAGTGGGGTGGCGGGAAAAGTCCGCTCCGCTGCTACCCGCCATTAGTGCCACTCTTATTAAAATAAACCCCCCGCCATTGTGTGGGGAGTATAGCATAACAAAACCCTGTGCCAGTGGCGCAGGGTTTTGTTATGCTTTTAAGGGAGAGGCCTCCAGCGTAGCGCGTGTGGAACGTAGCCAATGAAGCCATCGCAGGGGGCTTCGATTTTATTTCGTCCTTCACGGCAAGCGAGCATTATCGAAGCGAGGCTTTCCTTTTGAGCCAAAAGTAACTCGGCGGAGGGGTTTATTTGAATCTGGAGAAGCGATAGCGTTCGCCTTTGCCCCTAAATTTTAACCTTGCAGGTTTTATAAAATGAGAAAATTTAGGGACAACAGCGATCGGAAGATCAAATAAATCGTGCAGCCCCTCCTCCTTTGCTCAATTGAATCTCCGCTTCACCCCATAATAGGAGCACCCAATATGGTACTTCCGCGTAATTTTCTTTTTGCATCTGATAACTGTATAATGATGGGGAAGTTTATAACACTGCGGGGTAAAACCAAGCACGGGCAAAAGGGCTTCTTCGCGCCTCAGGTTGCATAACCGGCGGAAAAAGCCCCTTATCTCAACCTCCACTTCTGCAGTAGGTGAAGGATATCTAACATTGTTGCCGCCAAGAGCTGTTTTTATACAGCGTAGGCGGGGTAATATTATGCTTGCAGTAACTCATGATTGATACAGAGTCAGACCTGCAAGCGGGAGGAGTTATTAAGGTAAATGGACAAATTGCAATTGGATGTTAATCAAATTCAGGAGATTATCCCACATCGAGCGCCATTTTTATTGGTTGATCGTATTATTGAGATGGAGGAAGGGAAAAGAGCAGTAGGCATTAAAAATGTAACGATGAATGAGCCTCATTTCATTGGACATTTTCCGGGGTATCCCGTTATGCCTGGTGTGTTGATTACCGAAGCACTGGCTCAAGTTGGGGCAGTCGCATTACTGCACCTAGAGAGCAATCGTGGCAAAATCGGGTTCTTGGCAGGATTGGATGGTTTCCGTTTCCGAGGACAGGTGGTTCCTGGGGATACGTTAACGCTTGAAGTGGAAATCACTCGTTCCAAAGGCGCATTTGGCAAAGGGAAAGCTACGGCTAAAGTAGGCGATACGGTAGTAGCTGAGGGCGAAATTATGTTTGCTCTATCTGACCCTCCCCAATAAATAAAGCTCTGCCGACATAAGCACGAGGTCTGAACCGAGTGCAAGTGTACATAGAAATCCTGTTTTGATAAACCAAAAATGGAGAGGGGAAATTCCGTATGACGCAGTTGAGTAAAAAAGCATTAGAAGGCATTGAGAGCTGGCTGCAAGACCCTTATATTGATGAAGAAACCAAACAGGAGTTGCGCGCATTGGAAGGCAACGAGCAGGAACTGGAGGATCGCTTTTACAAAGAGCTGGAATTTGGCACAGGCGGTCTGCGTGGAGTGATCGGAGCAGGGAGTAACCGGATGAACCGTTACGTCATTGGACGTGCGACTCAAGGGCTGGCTCGCTATATTTTAGAACAGCATGCTGGTAAAGAAGGCAAACCTTCGGTTGTCATTGCGCATGATTCGCGTCATTTTTCACCAGAGTTTGCACTGGATGCAGCTTTGGTGCTGGCGGGCAATGGTATCGTGGCTAAATTGTTCCCTTCCTTGCGTCCAACGCCACAGCTTTCGTTTAGTGTACGTCATTTGGGAGCCAGTGGAGGGATCGTTGTAACAGCCAGTCACAATCCTCCTGAGTATAATGGATACAAGGTATACAACGATGAAGGGGGTCAGCTTGTTCCTGATCAGGCTGAACAGGTAATTAGTTATATCCGTGAGGTTCCTTCTTTTGCTGACATTCGCAGTCTGACACGTGAGGAAGCAGAGGCACAGGGATTGTTGGTTTGGCTTCGAGAAGAGGAAGATGAAGCGTTTGTAGATACGGTAGCCAGTGTGAGTGTGAACCGTGAGCTGATTGCAGCCGGACCAGGCAAAAACTTCAAAGTTGTGTTTACGCCTCTCCATGGCACTGGAAATGTACCGGTTCGTCGTGTACTGGAGAAAATCGGCTTTGAACAGGTGCATATTGTACCTGAGCAAGAGCTGCCAGATGCTGAATTTTCGACTGTTAAGTCGCCAAACCCGGAAGAACGCGATGCGTTTAAACTGGCAATTGCGCTAGGTGAGAAAATTGGTGCAGATCTGTTGATCGGAACAGACCCTGATGCTGACCGTATGGGTGCAGTTGTGAAAAACCGTGATGGCGAATATGTAGTATTGTCCGGTAATCAGTCTGGTGCGATCATGGTTTACTACTTATTGAATCAGCTGAAAGAAACAGGCAAGCTTCCGAATAATGGGGCTGTTATCAAAACCATCGTAACCAGCGAAATGGGTGCAGTTATTGCCGAACATTTTGGAGCAACCGTGTTTAACACGCTAACTGGCTTCAAGTATATTGGCGAGAAAATGAACCAGTTTGACCAAACTGGCGAGTACACCTACTTGTTTGGCTATGAAGAGAGCTATGGTTATTTGGCAGGGAATTACGCTCGCGATAAGGATGCTGTCTTGGCGGCTATGCTGATCGCTGAAGCTGCTGCTTATTACAGCACACAAGGTAAGACGCTCTATGATGTTTTACAAGAGCTGTACGAGCAGTTTGGCTACTTCCTTGAGAAGCTGGAGTCTCGTACTCTTAAGGGTAAGGATGGAGTAGCACAGATTCAGGGCAAAATGACCGATTGGCGTAGCAACGCGCCTCAAGAGATTGCAGGCGTGAAGGTAGATAAGGTACTGGACTACTCACAAGGTCTGGACGGTCTTCCACAGGAAAATGTACTCAAATTCTTACTGGAGGACGGTTCGTGGTTTTGCCTGCGCCCTTCGGGAACAGAGCCGAAAATCAAAGTATACTTTGCGGTACGCGGTTCCTCGCTGTCAGACGCGGAGCAAAGAATCAGCCACCTGGTCGATGCTGTTATGGCTCGCGTAGACGCTTGAGAAAAATCCCTTTATAATAGAATAGGTTAAGGTAATTGGATAAGATATAGTAATCGGTGACCTCTCACGGCAAAGGGCAGTACGCCGTGGAGGTCATTTCTGTATTGCAGAATAACCTGGAAGAGGCTTTGGGAAAATAAGCTTATTCCGGCAACGGAGGATTTTGCAAAATTCAATGAGTGACCTACCAAAAGGTTGAGTACGACAAGGTGGGCAGCATTGAATTTTGCAAAATCCCGAATATTAAGGAGGTTCTTTGGTGTATCAGAAATGGCAGTATTGGAATACGGCTTCTCGAAAATGGTTATGGATTTTGGTGGCTGTCGGCTTGCTGGCTTCCATTCCAGTCATCGCCGATCGTGTGAAGACAGAATCCTCGAGTAAAAAAGTAGAGATTGTATTCGATTATCGGGATTTGACGGAGGCAGCCTCGTATCAGGCTCATCCGCAGGACTATCTGAATGAGCAGCTTGACCGCTTACAGCAAGCGGGTGTGAACAGCATGGCGATGTATGAAAGTACGTTGGATGATTTCCGTAAAGCGGGCCGTGTCGTAACCTATACGACTCAGAACGTTGCCGATATGGAAAAACGGCTTTCACCTGCAAATGAGAATTTTACGTATATTGTTTTTGCTGACAAAGAAAATGCGGAGGCATTAAAGCCGTTAATTTTACGTACGTTTACAAGCCTGGACATAAATGTAAAACCTTGGACTTATCAGGGACAGGAAGGGTTAGTTGTGGAAACATCTCCAGAGGATGCGTACCTCAAGCCCATGCAGCCTGACCCGATTGCGATGAAGCAGCTTCGGAGCAAAGGATTTTTTATTGTTCCACGGATGAGCGACAGTCTTCCTTATAACCAGGAGTTGACAGAAGAGATGCTTGCTTCTTTTCAGCAGAATGGTGTAAAACGCATTTTGTTTGAAGGTGATTCAGTCAAAGGCTTCACCGATAACGAGAAAGAGCATAGCTTAGCGGCATTTGCTAAATTGCTGAACAAATACGATATTGGCCTAGCTGCTATCGAAAACTTAAAAAAACCGCAAGCAGGCTTCAATAAGCTCGCTTACGATATCCACTATAACGTTGTGCGTTTATACTCATTGAGCGATAAAGATGCAACGCTGGATGTGGAAACGTTGGCCGATCGTTTTGCTCTGGCTACCAAGGATCGTAATATTCGCATGTTGTATCTGAATACCGCGCCTAGCCGTAGTATTGCTGAAGCCAAGGTGAAGGATTCGGTAGATAACCTGATCCACAGCTTGGATAAGCCGGGTAACGCTGTACAACGGATGGAGAAAAAGGGGTTTGAACTCGGACAGGCTGAACCATTCCAAGTAGTCGATTCGTCCATTCAGCGCTATCTGAAAATGATTGTCGTACTAGGTGCACTGGCATTCTTCTCCATTATGGTGTCCTATTTCGTCCCGGCATTGACTTTGCTGGCATTTGCACTCGGTTTGGTAGGTTCAGCAGGACTTTATGTTTTGAACTCCAGCTTGATGGAGCAAGGTCTAGCCCTACTCGCGGCGATTAGCGGACCAACGGTTGCAATGATCATTGCTGTGCACACGATTAGAATTAAACGTGAACAGGGGGCTGAACTTTCTGCAGGTCAGCGTTTGGTTCAAACGCTTATACTGTACGTACGGACAGCGATTTTGTCGCTGGCTGCAGTACCATTTGTTATTGCTCTGTTGAATAGTATTGCTTACAGCCTTGTGCTGAACCAATTCAGAGGTGTAAGCTTGCTTCACATTCTGCCGATCTTCTTGGCAGCGATATATATTTTCTTTTATCGTGGCGTTTCTATACGAGAGGAGATTTCCAAGCTGCTACGTACGCCGATTACTGTATTGTGGGTGATCGCACTGGCTGTTATCGCAGCCGCAGGTTATTACTATTTGACTCGTACTGGAAATGCGGGCACAGTGTCGAATACGGAGCTGGCATTCCGGAACTTCCTTGAAAATGCGTTTGGCGTACGTCCACGCAATAAGGAATTTTTGATGGCTCACCCACTGTTTATTGCAGGAGCGTTCCTGAGTTTGAAATATCGCAAAGCAATCTATTTGCTGATTATAGCTGCTATTGGTCAAGCCTCTATGGTGGATACCTTTGCTCACATTCACTCTCCAGCGGCACTGTCGCTTAGTCGCGGGCTGTTAGGATTGGGCTTCGGTCTGGTGCTGGGAATCATCGCAATTGTCGTGTGGCAAGTGCTGGAAGGGTGTTGGAAGAAATGGTCACCACAGCTCAAACGATAATCATCTCGGGTTATTACGGCTTTCACAATAGTGGGGATGAGGCGGTGCTCAAGTCGATTTTGACAGCTTTAGAGGAGGAGAGCCGTCAGGCGGGTATCACGGTCAAGCCTGTTGTTCTATCTTCTGACCCTGCTTGGACACAGAAAATGTACGGAGTAGAAGCTGTACCGCGGATGAGTTTGGGGGAAGTTCGTAGAGCGATTAAAAACAGCGATGGGCTAATAAGTGGCGGCGGGAGTCTGCTCCAGGATGCAACAAGCCCTAAAAGTATTCCGTATTATCTGGCGATTCTGAAACTGGCCCAATGGGCTGGAAAGCCGACGTTTGTATATGCTCAGGGCATTGGTCCAGTACAACGGAAGATATTTTATCCTATGATCCGTTCTGTGTTTCAGCGCTGTGAATATGTTTCTGTAAGAGATGAGCAGTCTGCCGCACTACTGGATACTATGAAACTAAAGAACCCGGTTGTCGAAGTTGTTCCTGATCCGGTAATGGGGCTTCCATTGCCCCGAGGTTCCGAGCTGCATAAAGCAGCAACTGAGACTGATCAGGATCAACCCCCGATCGTTGGCGTATCTGTACGTTACTGGGATAAGGAACGCCGCGATTTGAAGGCTATCGCGGAGGGCTTAAAAAAATTAGCTGCTGAGCGCCGTGTACACTTACGTTTTTTACCTTTCCATCTGCCTGATGACGAGCAGGCTTCAAGGATGGTAATGGATTTGTTGGGGGATATTAGGGGGACGGGAAGCATTGTAAGCATGTGTGATCAAGTCACCGATCCTCAACAGATGCTTTTGGAAGTCAGTGGTTGCAGTTTGATGATCGGGATGCGATTACACAGCTTGATCTATGCAGCATCCCATCAGGTGCCTCCGTTGGGGATATCCTATGATCCTAAAATTGATCATTTCCTCAGCCGTGTCGGTAGCCAGCCTGTAGGCACTACAGAGGCACTGGATGGACAAAAACTGGCTAATGAGTCTATGCGGTTGCTGGATCAGCGAAGTCAATGGATCGAGAGCCAGGGAGCGGCCATTGCTTTGTTAAAAAGTGAGGCTCGCTTACCGGCGCAGCATATCGTTAATTACTTGTGTCGCAAAGGATGATGGATACAGTGACAGTTGATAAGGTTACGAATGTGCCTACCGTCCCGATTTTCGGTGTTCCGGTATCAAGGCTTAATATGAAAGATACATTAAATGTATTAATTCAAGCAGTGGAGTCTCGCCGGCCCCATCAAGTGATCACTGCCAATCCGATAATGGTAATGGCAGCATTGGAAGATCCAGTGTACATGAACGTGATGAAACAGGCGGAGCTGATTGTCCCGGATGGGACCGGCGTAGTGTGGGCTGCAAACTATGTAGGACATCCTGTACCTGAGCGTGTAGCGGGCTTTGACTTGTTACATGAATTACTTGCAGCTGGCGAAAACTATCATTGGAAGGTTTATTTACTGGGATCAACATCTGAGGTGATTCAAGCGACCGCAAAGCGGGTACATGAGCTTTATCCCGCAATTACGGTTTGTGGCAAGCGTGATGGTTTTTTTGGACCAAAAGAGGATGAAGCCGTAATTGCAGCTATTCGTGAAGCAAATCCTGATTTATTGTTTGTAGCACGTGGAGCGGACACACAGGAACCCTGGATTGGTAAATATAAGGAAAAGTTGGGTGTACCGGTGATGATGGGGGTTGGCGGCAGCTTCGATGTTATATCAGGCAGAACCAAACGCGCACCTAAATTGTTTCAAAAGCTACGGGCTGAATGGTTATATAGACTCCTCAAAGAGCCAAGCCGTTACAAAAGAATGCTTGCGCTGCCGAAATTCGCCGCGAAAGTGATGCGCGAAAAAGAAAACGTCACAAAAGTGTGATAAATAGCTTGAATCTGCCTCCAAAACCCGCTAATTTGCCAGAATATGAAGCTTGGTATTTATTTTTGATCAGAGTATAATTCAATGCGGTTACATCTGAAAAGGGATTGCTTTAAAATTGGGGGTCGAATGATCAAATGTTATTGATCTATATTATTGGGTTCATCATGGCACTGGGACTTGCGCTGTTATTGACACCGCTCGTCAAGAAATTCGCTGTGAAGGTTGGAGCCGTCGATGTACCGAATGCCCGAAAAGTACATACCCGAATTATGCCGCGTCTTGGCGGACTGGGGATTTTCTTGGCATTTCTGTTGTCCTTATTGGCGGTGTTACCTTTTGTGCCTGACGGAATGCTGTCCTCTCGGGATATTAACTTTATCGCAGCCTTTCTGATTGGCGGTACGCTGATTACACTGATTGGTGCTCTCGATGATCGTTTCGATCTCAATGCAAAATTGAAATTTTTGGCTCAAATTGCCGTTGCGTGTATGGTCGTGTTTGCTTTTGATATTCGTGTAGATTTTGTAAATGTACCTTTTCAGGATGCATACTCATCTTTGGAAAGCTGGATTTCCATTCCACTTACGATTTTTTGGATCGTAGGTGTAACGAATGCCATCAATTTGATTGACGGTCTGGATGGACTGGCTGCAGGTGTCTCAGGCATTGCGATTGGAACTATTTTTGTGATGTCGATATTGATGGGTAATTACATGGTAGCTATGCTTTGTCTTGTGCTGCTGGGCAGTATTATCGGATTCCTATTTTTTAACTTTCATCCTGCAAAAATATTTATGGGTGATACAGGGTCATTATTTTTAGGTTTCTGTCTGGCCATGCTATCCATGCTTGGTTTCAAGCAAATTGCTATCGTATCTTTTATTACGCCATTGATTATTATCGGTGTACCATTGTCAGATACATTCTTTGCTATCATTCGTCGCAAGTTGCAGAAAAAACCGATTTTCTCTCCGGATAAAGGTCATTTGCATCACTGCCTACGCGAACTAGGTTTCAGTCACAGACAGACGGTGTTGATTATCTACGGTATTGCTGCATTTTTCGGTGTATTGGCCGTGATTCAATCGTCTGCTGCGCTTAATGAAGCGAACTGGGTCACCTTTGTCGTGATTTGTATTATGATGTTCTTCCTACAGATCGGTGCAGAGGTTATTGGTCTTGTTGGCAAAACCAAACGCCCAGTTATTAACACACTGATTCGGTTGTTGGCTAAGCCAGATTCCCAGACGCGTTCGAAATTATAATTTTAATTTAAAAGTAAGCCTTCAAGCTTGGCGGTATACCGCGGGTTTGGAGGCTTTTTTGATGTTTGCTGTAAAAAAACTCCCTCCTTTTTTGAGAATTTACTAATTTTTTGTATGTTTACTACCGATAAAAAAAGTATTGAATGATTACGTACCCCAAGGTGCGACAGAATCAAAGGAGGACAATGATTTGAAACGATTGCTATCCATGTTGCTGACGGTTGGTCTCATCATTGGCTTGGTGCCGGCGGCCCTGGTAGGTACGGCTCATGCTGCGACAGGAACTTATTTCATTTTTCCAAATGAGAAGTATGATGCGGATTCGGCCAGATCGGTGAACACCGACCGTATTACAGTTAACGGTACGATTAACGGAGTGAACGGAAGCACGATATCATATAGTGTATTCCAGCTCTCTAAAAATGGAACGACCCTTAATGTGGTGAATAAAAATGAGAGTCAAAAAGGCGGAATTACGGTCAGTGGCTCTACACTTCAAATTACAGACATCAAACTGTTTCCTGGTTTGAACCGAATTACATTCCAAAGTAGCCAAAACTCGGCTGAGATGAAGGATTCTATTTACGTAGAGTACCAGGATGGACCCAAGGTTTATGATCTGTCTGCTACGCTGAATGGTGAAACAGAGCAATTAGTAGAGAACCAGACAGCTGTGTTAACAGACGCTCGCAATAGCGGTACGGATGATGTTAAAGTAGTCATTCAAGGTACGGCGCCTAATGCCGACAGTGTAACGCTTACGTCTGCAAAAAGCAGTAATACGTATACAGTTAACTCTTATACCGCATATAAATTAACAGGTAGTGTGGTACTCAGTCCAGGTAAAAATATAGTGAATATTAAAGTGAATAACGGAACTCAGGCTCTTACAGTTACACGTGAAATTACGATTTATACGGGAAAACCGGAATTCTCTGATTTGACCTTGAACAAGGATGGGAATGTTTCTGCCGATCTGACCACTTCGCCTGACTTTACCGTATCGTCTACAAGTGGTGTGGTTTTAAAAGGTAATGTTTTGGTGCCAGGCGGTCCAACCGATCCAGGAGTTGCCACAATCAATGCGCGTTTTACCGATGTGAGTAACAATGGTAGCGCTGTGGGTAGTGCGACTGGAGTTGATGCCACAATTGATACTGCAAATGTGGTTACATCAAATGGTTATAAAGTATATCCATTTCAGGTGACTGTACCTTCAGAAGCTGTTATTGATCATTTGACCAGGGCATCTCTGGGCATAACCTATACGGATAGCAGTACACCTCCAGCTCCATCGGCTGTCCAATTTACATTGCGCAGCAGCACTCAGCCGTATATTGATGATATTAACTATCTTCCTGATTTTAATAATCAATTGTTGAGCAGAATTAAGGGAAGCGGGTCTGATCAAGCAGCTGCTATAGATGAAGCTCTGAAATTAACTGGAAGCTCTATGAAGAACAAGACTACAGATGCTCCATCTGTTCCTGTTGGTATGGAGTTCATCGTTGTTAACGGTGCACCTTCTTCAATTAGTGAACTTTCTGGTGTGTCAGTTCATACTGTAGGATCACCTCAAGATGTGATTCGGACAATCAATGGTAAGTCAACACAAGTGAAGAAAATCGTTGCTTATGTAGACACTTTGCCTAAAGAAGGACAAAACGTACTGAATTTTTACCTGAATGGCGACTCGACCAAATTAATT
The DNA here is from genome assembly GCF_038007385.1 of Paenibacillus sp. FSL M8-0228. NCBI lineage: Bacteria > Bacillati > Bacillota > Bacilli > Caryophanales > Paenibacillaceae > Paenibacillus > Paenibacillus sp. FSL M8-0228. The sequence goes on along the minus strand of NZ_JBBOXA010000001.1, from coordinate 5,311,610 downwards.
AAAGCAACGGTGAATCTGTTGCAGGGTCCGTTCATGAAATACGATACGATTTATGATGGGCAACAAATTCCGTTAAATACATCCAGCTCAAACTTGAATACCTATAAATTGACTCAACTGGGCTACTTTAAAGGTAAATTGCTTGATGTGAGCAACGCAGCGGATATTCATTACACTGGAAGTAACCGAAATGTATTCCTGTATGTTAATAATGTATTGGTTGATCTGGATGGTTCAGGAGCGGACTTCAAGCTTGCTGCTTCCTCAGAGACAGCCGCAGCCAATGCCTTGGCGAACGGGAATAATGAAATCAAGTTTGTGTACAAGCCAGGTATTGAGTACAGCAATACGGTAAAAGTAAACTTTACACAGACGAATATTCCAGTAATTCCTGTTCCAAATACACAAGGAATCATCCCTTTTACACCAGTTAGCGGCTTGAGCAATACACCGAAGTATAGCGAAATTGCTCCGAAATCAAAAGATGCTAATTTCACCAAAGTGGATGATACTAACTACAATACATCTCTGAAAAATATCAATGTATTTGGTACTTTCAGTATTGCCGATTTGGGTAAAGCAGATCAGGTAAATGGTTCGTTAAGTGATATTGCCAATAAAGATCAATATATTTTGGAGATTAAGGGATCGGATGACAGTGAATTCAACTGGACGTTGAGTAACGAGTTTTTCTCAGCAGAAGATGCTAAGACAACATACAATTCCGGTTCTACTACAGATAAATTTACTAATAAAGATTTAAAAGACCTGCTTGTGTACTACCATCCGGACAAAAAGTATTTCAGCTTTGTGTTGAAAAACCAAACTATTTCGCAAGATGGAACACCAGTAGCTTATAACATTACCTTGTACAACAGTGGCAAGAGCGGGCCGTTTGCTACTTTCCGACTGCAAGTATCCGGTCAATCCACATCTTTTGATATCTTGCGTCCGCTTCCTGAAAAACGGATCGTGAATCAAAACTTTGTGCAAGTTGTTGTAAACGCAGGTAACGCAGATAGTGTTATGGTAGGTAAGGAAAAAGCGGTTCAAGAAGGATTTGATTCTGACTATGATGGTACTGTTGATTACCCATCAACTTACAAAGCCATCGTTACAGGTCTAAAAGCTAACAAAGATAATAAAATTGATGTAGTGGTTACAGTAGGCAAGGAAAAACTAAAACAAACCATTACTGTTAAATATGTGCCTACAAATATTCCTGGCGAGCAGTACATGGAAGCGATGAAAACATCGCACAAAGTGTTCGATGGTAATCTTACACTTGCTTTTGCAAAGGGAACGAGTCTAATTCGCCGGGATTACGATCAACCACAGCAATTCAAAAACCAGGTTTTCTCTGGGCATACTTTGTATTTTGCGATAGCAAATAGCGAAGATGGTGTGGTAGACCGTCATGAATTTGAAACTGAAAAAGCATTGTCCGATATGCGGAGCTTGATTGCAGACGGAAGTAGATACTTCAACCGGGATTTCCCAAGTCGTTTTACCAAGTCCAGTCCAGTATTCTGGATTGACCCAGGTACCGCAGATGATATCAAAACGGATGCTTACGATCCAGTGACATATGGTGCTGATCCTTATCAATTGGCTAACAAGTCGCAAAATGACAGCAGCAAGATCAAAAACTTCTACTGGCGTGACCCATCTAACGAGTTAGTACCTTCCAAGCGTGCTACATTGACGCTGACGTATGATAGTAGTATTGCTCAAGATGCAGGGAAACAAATGTCGGTGTTCTATTTTGATTCTGATCTTAAAGACTGGCAGAACATTGGTGGTGTGGTGGATCCGAAAAAACACACCATTAAAGTACCGTTTGATCGTTTCGGTTACTATGTAGTTGCTAAAGTTGGAGAAACGTATAGTGATGTCATTAAGCACAAATACGCCAGAGATTACATCGAAGCCATTTTGGCTAAAGGTGTCATGAACCCAATGGATCCAATTAATAGCTTTGGACCTGACAGCTACATTAAAAGAGGCGAATTTACGTCTATGATCGTCAAAGGTCTGCAAATTCCGCTTAATTTCAGCGGAGCGAAGCATTTTGACGACGTGTCTATTCCAAATACGATATCAGCAGATGCGCTCTATGATTATCGTTATATTGAAACAGCTGCACGCGCTGGTATTGTCAAAGGTTCGCAACCAAGAATCTTTATGCCGGAAGATGTAATCACACGCCAAGATGCAGCAGTCATTATCGCTAAGGCATTGAATTTGAAGCTTGAAACAGATCATGACAAGATCATGAAGAATCTGTCTAAGACCTTTAAAGATGCGGACAAAATTGATTACTATGCACAGGCATCTGTGTTGGCTATTGCCAAGAAAGGCTTTATTACGGGTTCACCTGTTGATGCAAGCGATCTGAAAAAAGGATATATGTTTAATCCTACTTCCCTGACCTTGCGTGGAGATGCAGCCATTATTGTAGCTAAAGTTATGGCTGATAAAAAGCTGCTTCCTAAAATCTAATCAACAAAACACCTGAAATTATTAAACATCCCTCCATGCGAAATGGAAATTCCCTTTCATATACATGAGAGGGATGTTTTTTATAAATCAGCTATTTGACTGGAATTAAGGGCCTATGCCATAATATCAATGAGGTAAGAACTTTGGATTAGCCTTACAACGTTTTTTATTTTGGATTTAGCTTAAACGTCTGTAATTAATTTCTTTTTTTTAAGCTTTTATCTCAAAATGTGTTTATTATTTTTTTATATGTTTTTTTTGCGCATTTATCTGAAACTTTACGCTTATTTCATCGTAGTAGTGGATGTGTGTGCTTAAATATTACATAGAGAAGTGAGTGGGGAGTGATGAGATGTCTCAGTTTTCAATACGCCGTCCTGTAACAGTATTTATGTTAATTATTGCTTTGTTAATCGGGGGCGGTATTTTTGCGTTAAGACTTCCTGTAGAGCAAATGCCGGATATGAAGCTGCCATTCGCTGCAGTGGTGACTAGTATTCCAAATGCAACGCCTACAGAAGTTGAGGAATTGGTTACTAAACCTATTGAGAAAAGTCTGGCTTCTATTGAGAACGTGGATAAAGTCATGTCCGAGTCTTCAGAAGGAACATCTATGGTCATGATTCAATTTAACTGGGGAGTAGATATCAATCAAGCAACCCTCGACATGCGAGATAAAGTTGATGGGGTTAAAGGGTCTCTTCCCAAGGCGGCTAATTCGCCGCGTGTCCTTAAGGTGGATCTCAACGCAACGCCGGTTATTACGCTCTCTCTTACAGGAGACCAGGATATTAACAAGTTGAAGCCTATTGCTGAAGATATTATTGAGCCGCGGCTTGAAAGAATTGCGGGAGTAGCTGCAGCCAACATGTCAGGTGGGCAAGCTCGGCTTGTGAAGATTACCGTAGATCAAGCCAAACTTCAAAGCTATGGCATTACGTTAGATCAAATCAGCCAAGCGCTATCGTCTAATAACGTAGCGGGTTCTGCTGGTTCGGTGTACCGAGGCAATACAGAAATCCAACTTCGGGTTCAAGGTGAATACAAAGCTGTTTCAGAAATGGGTGAAACGCCAATTCCAGTAGGGAAGGGAAGCATTAAGCTAAAGGACATCGCGAAAGTTGAAGATTCCTTGGATGATGTTACAACCATTTCTACCTATAACGGAAAGCCAAGTATCAATATTTCTGTTACTAAAGCTACAGGGGGGAATACCCTTTCAATCGCCGATTCTGTAAAGGATAGTTTAGATTCGATACGGAAGGAATTGCCTCCGGGAACTCAATTGGAGATGGTAACAGATGCATCCAAACCCATTAGCGACTCCGTACACTCATTAGTAGAGCATGCTATATTGGGAGTTATTATCGCAGCTATTGTGTTGCTGTTATTTTTGAATAGTATACGTTCTACTATTATTGCTACTATTGTTATTCCAATTTCCTTCGTAGCTACGTTTATGATGATGTATTTCACCGGACAAACCATTAATATTATTTCACTGAGCGGTTTGCTTCTGGGGTTAGGATCCTTTGTCGATTTTGCGGTTGTTATTATTGAGAATATTTTTAGACAGCGACATGAAGGGAAAAGCATGCTACAAGGGGCTATTGATGGCTCCAAGCAGGTGGGTAATGCCGTTATGGCATCTGCACTTGCGCAGATCGTAGTATTTTTACCAGTTGTTTTTGTTGACGGAATTGCGGGAGTTCTATTTAAACCGTTGGCGTTAACAGTTATTTTCTCTCACATTGCAGCCTTGCTTGTATCCCTTATGATTGTGCCGATGCTGGGCTCACGTTGGCTACCTACCGTCCCAGATGAATCCATTTATTCTTCAGGTACTTATAAGGGTGTTAACCCTATTATGTGGTTTAATATTGGCTTCGAGAAATTTAAGAGTGGGTATCGCCGTATACTGAAGTGGGGAATTAACCATAGAAAATCTGTGTTAATTATTACTTTATTAATGTTTGTGGCAGCTGGGGCTCTAGTTCCTTTCGTTAAGGCTGAATTTATCCCAGCATCCGATACTGGGGAATTCACAATTAACGTGAAACTTCCTAATGGAACGGTCTTGGAAGAAACGGAAAAGGTTGTTCAAGATATAGAAAAAGAAATTTTGAAAGTTCCGGATCTAGATAAAATGACAGTGACTGTTGGTTCTGGTGGCAATTCTGGTTATTCAGGGGCAGCTCCAACTAATTCGGCGGATCTAAGCGTAACGCTGAAGGATGGACATCAGCCAACAGATGGTGTAGTTGAGGGCCTTCGTAAGAAATTTGATAGCATTCCGGATGCAGAGATTACAATGGCGTCTACAACAGGCCTTTCAAGCGGAGCGGCTGTTAATATTAACTTAAAAGGTGACGATATTGACGTCCTGAGAGAACTTTCAGACAATCTCGTTGCGGACGTAAAAAACATACCGGGTACGGTCAATGTGAAAAGTACCTTGAGTGCTGTTCGCGAAGAATATGAGATTACCGTTAATCGGGAGCTTGCGAGTCGATATGGCTTATCAGCAACTCAAATTTTATCAGCAGTGAATACTTCTTTTAATGGATCAGTCGCCACAAGCTATCGTACAGGTGAAGATCAGATTGATGTGAAGATATCGTTGCCAGAGCAAAACCGCCATGATTTGTCAAATCTTAAATCCTTACGGATTACCACTTCGCAAGGTATTGATGTACCTTTGTCTTCTGTAGTAAGTATTGATAAACGGACTGTACCCGATACTGTTACTCGTGAAGACCAAACGCGTCAAGTGCAGATTACAGCTGATATTGATGGAACAGGGGATATTCTTACTATTAATCAAAAAATAGATGCTCTTTTGAAGAGTACTCACTTCCCAGAAGGCTACAGTGCAGACACGGGTGGTGGACAAAATGAACAAATGCTGGAGTCTTTCATGAACTTGGCGATAGCTATTTTGCTATCTGTCGTGCTCATTTATATGGTTATGGCAGGACAGTTCGAATCGTTGCTCACACCGTTTGTTATTATGTTTTCCGTTCCACCTACGGTAATTGGTGTGCTTATCGGTTTAGCTGTAACCGGGGCGAGTCTCAGCGTTTCAGCTTTGACGGGTTACATCATGCTCGTCGGTTTGGTCGTCAACAATGCCATAGTTATGATTGACTTTATAATTCAGCTCCGAAAAGACGGCCAAGATCGGGATGAAGCTATTATTCATGGAGCGTCTGAGCGGTTGCGTCCGATTTTGATGACCACGCTGGCTACTGTACTAGCTTTGATCCCAATGGCATTCGCTACAGGAGAGGGTAACGAAACACAAGCACCGATGGCAGTTGTTGTTGTATTCGGGTTATCCTTCGCAGCTGTTATTACATTGATTCTTATTCCGGTAGTCTACGTCATCATGGATAATATGATACAAAAACGTAAGAATCGGAAATTAAAAAGACAAGCGAAGAGAGAATTAAAAAAAGAAGCGAAACTACAAAAAAGTGTTCATATATAAGGTGAGGTGGAGAAACATAATGAATAAAAAAAGTGCTCTGATTGCTACAACTTTGCTTTTATCAGTTGCATTAGCTGGTTGCGGTGGGGGAGAGGCCCCTGCCGCACCGACTACGGCGCAGCAAGCCATTCCAGTTCAAGTAGCAAAAGTGGCTAAAGGTAGTATTAACGATTCAACAGGTATTATTGGAAGCTTTGCTCCCAAAGAGACAGCTCAGGTGTCTCCGAAAATTAGTGGTAAAATTCAAAGTATTAACCTTACAGTGGGCCAAAAAGTAAATAAAGGCGACACATTGTTTACTATAGACCAAAAGGACTTGCAAGACTCGATTAAGCAATCCCAGGAGTCTTACCAGGTTGCCCTGGCCAATTTAAAACAAGCAGAGTCAGGTGCAGCGCAATCGGTACAGCAGGCAGAATCCAGCGTGGATCAAGCCAAAAGTGCGCTTGTCCAGCAAGACAACACTATCACCCAAGCTCAGACCAGTCTGGTCGATGCTCAGAGTTCCGTGCGTGATGCTCAAAATACGCTCAACCGCAACCAACAGTTGTTTAGTGCGGGTGCTCTATCTCAATCTGAGTTAGAGCAGTCTCAAATAGCGCATAGAAGGGCTTTAACTGCAGTGGAGAATGCACAGATCACACTTCACAATGCACAAACGTCCAAGCAAAGTGCGCAAACAACATATAGCAATGCTCAAAAATCATTACGTCTTGCCCAACAGAAAACAGGCATTGACGTAGCTCGTGCTTCTGTCAATCAAGCTAAGTCCAGTTTAGATACAGCACGTAGCCAACTGGTGGATACTGTGGTCAAAGCTCCGATTTCCGGTACGATATCGGTAGTAACAGGAACCCAGGGGCAAATGGTTAGTGCACAATCCGCGGTTGCTACAATAGCAAATACCAATCCTATTATTGCTAAAGTTAACGTTTCTGAATCTGAGCTTCTCAAGATGCAGGTGGGTTCATCTGTGACTGTAGGCGTGGACTCGTTAAATAAGCGAATTGAGGCCAAAGTATCGGCTGTCAATCCGGTAATGGATAATGATCTGAAGGCATACCCTGTTGAGGTATCAGTTCCTAATGGTTCTGGCGAATTAAAATCAGGGATGGTTGTAACTGTATACATGAAATCAGAAGTTCCTAAAAACATTTTGGTATCGCAGGATGCCATTACGGAGCAGGCAGGGAAAAAGTATGCTTATGTAGTGGAAGGAACAGTGGCTAAGCGGGTAGAGGTGCAGACAGGCCAGGAAAGTGCCAAACAGGTTGAGGTAACCAAGGGGCTTGCTGAAGGACAAAATGTTGTCGTTAAGGGCGTTAGTCTGCTTACGGATGGCGCGAAGATTAATGTAGTGAAGTAATTTGTCGCGGCTATATTTACGGTAAATCACTGTTACTCCGTCATTTCTACTACCTAAAGTGTATTAGAGTATTAGATTTCAAGGGAATCTATAGACTTTATGTACTTTATATATTCTATGGATAATTCTTAACGAATATACTCCATTAAAGACCGATTTGATGTATGAAAATAACCCTTGTACATTTAAGGTTGATAAGGTAAAAGTTGTAGGATGACGGAGGAACAGGTTCAATAGTATAATTATGACTGTGGAAAGCGGAATACATAATTCAAAAAAAATAATTTTTTTTTGAAACAGACGCAACTTTTTGAACCCATGCTACGTCTAATTGGGTGAGTATGAAACAAAGGGGTACAAAAGCGTAAAGACAAAATTCGCTAAAAAAAATCTTTACTGCATTGTTATCACATTGTATAATACTGGAGTACGTCATAAATGGACGCTTTCTTTCAACTAGATTCCAAGCTTCTGTGATATTGTCACAGATATCATTTTATAAGGGTTCTCATAAAGCTCGGAAAGGAGGTGTAACGACTGATGAGTGACAAGATCCGACAAAAAGACAAAAATAATATTTCTGGTTATATTCAAGGAGGAGAAAAAAAGGTTATGACAAAGTTTAATAAAAAAATGATCAACGTGCTGGCAACAGCAACATTGGTTGCTGGTGTAGCAGCTCCAATCGCAGCATTGACTGCACCAACTGCAATCCATGCAGCTTCTAGCTACCAAACGATTAATACTCCATCTCTTAATTCTTCAGCAGAAAAAAATGCGCAACTGGGTAGAGTGAAAGTGAACATTGGTAAAGCTGCTGTGACTAATGGTTCTTCTTTTACTGTAAGATTGCCTAAAGGAATTAAGTTCAATGGTTCAGAAGTTACTGGAAATAAGCTTGAAAATTATGCCGGCGTTGTTGGTGTATCTGGACACAATGACAGTTCTGCATACAAGAACTATGGTAGCGTAGCATCCGCTACTTATGGTGGCACAACATATGGTATGGGTGTATTTGTCGAAATGGATGACAATGGTTTGAAAAATAACTCTGGAGATATTGAAAATCCAGTGACTGTAACGCCATTGAATGATAGTACTGTTAGAGTACAAATTAATTTTGATAATACTAATGATGATCTTGGAATCTACCTGAATTTCCTGAACATGAATGTTACAGGACCAAGCACTGGCCCGGTCAAAGTCGCTATTGATGCAGATAGCAATAGTGGTATCACTAGTGGCGAAGTAACAATTGCTAATGTAGTATCTTCCGGTCAGGTTTCCTTGTCGGCTGGTGATACTGTATCTAGCCAAGAGCGTTTCACTGCAACTTTGAAAGTTAAAGAGCAAACAGCTGGCGCTTTGGAAGCTAACACAATTAAACTGAAATTGCCTAGTGGTTTTAAGTGGGATGCTAAGCCTGTAGAAGCTGCTACCATTTTGTATGGTGATAAAGATGTGAAAGTGAACTATGATCCTGATGGTGATACGTTGGAATTGTCTCTGTCTGCTAAGACATCGAAAGAAACTTCTTTCCAATTGCCTGTTGGATTCTATGTTGATGATGAAACAAGCGCTAAAGAAGGCGATGTTGTAGCTAGTATCTCCGGAAATGCATCTACTGATGTTAGTACTCTTGTAGTAGGTAACTATGGAGAAATTGGCGGAGGAGTTACTGTTGCTACTCCAACAACAATTCTTGCTGGTCACGACGAACAAAAAATTGGTGACATCGTAATTAAGGAAAAGGTTGCTGATTCCTTTGTTGAAAACCGTACTGTGACATTGCGTTTGCCTGAAGGCGCTCGTTGGCAGTCGACTTTTGATGACAAAGATCCAGGTTCAAGTTTCTCAGGATCTATGGAAAATACTAATGGTCTTGGTAACGCAGAAGTATCTTACACTGATTCCGATAAACGTACTTTGAAATTGACTTTCAAAAATCCTAACAGCACAACTGACGCTGGTAGCTTGAAACTTAAAAATGTTGAAGTAGCTACGCAACCAGGTTTCTCTGGCGACCTGAACGTTGAAGTTGCTGGTAGCCAAGGTTTGAACGGTACTGTTAAAGTTGCAACTGTGAAACAAGCAGTTACTTTGGCTGCTGCTTCCAAGCCTACCCTGACAATCGGTTTGGGCGATCAACAAGTTGGCGATATCACAATCACTGAAGCTGCTAAAGAAGCTTTCGTTAAGAAAGATGGTAGCCGTGAAGTAATCTTGGAATTGCCAGTAGGCGTACGTTTTGCTTCTACTCCAGAAGTGAAAGTAACAGCTGGTGATGTTAAAGTAAAGAGCGTATCTACTGATACTTACGGTGATAGCAACAAAGGCCGTCTGAGCTTCTACATCGACAGCGAAAGTGCTACTCCAAGTACAATCACAATCTCGGCTCCTAAGCTGACTGTTGACCGTACTGTAGCTCAAGGCGACATCGTTGCCAAGCTGAAAGGTAGTGCTGTAGCTTACACTGCTTACAGAGGTAGCGAAAACACTCAAAACTGGAAAGACAACAACACTGCAGCTGCTGAAGTAGCAATCGCAACTGTTGGAACTCCAGCTCCAGGTGCTACTAGTACTAAAGCTGTCTTCACACTGGGAAGCACTTCTTACACTGTAGATGGTCAAAGTAAAACAGCAGAAGTAGCTCCTTATGCTGAAAACGGACGCACTTACTTGCCAGTACGTTATGCAGCTGAAGCTCTGGGTGTATCCCAACAAAACATCCTGTTTGACAAAGCAACTTCCACAGTTACCCTGATCAAAGGTAGCACTGTTGCTCAAATCAAACTGAACACAAACCTGTTGACTGTTAACGGTTCTGTGATTCGTATGGACGTTAAAGCTGTAACTAACAAAAACCGTACTGTACTGCCAATCGCTTGGGTGAGCAGAGCGCTGGATGCATCCATCACTTATGATGCAACTGCAAAAACAGTTACTGTTGAAAACAAAAACTAATTTAAGAGCAACTCTTTTGAGTTAACTGAATTAGATGAGAAGAGGGTTCCTTTTGGAGCCCTTTTCTTTTATTAGTCTTATTGACAAAGGAGAGAAATTATGAAACGTTTTGGAGTGGCAGCACTTTCTACATTGGTTCTTTCTTCTGCATTTGCCAATTTTGCAGGAGCTCAAGCAGGTGATATAAAGGTTATTATTAACGGTGTAACCCAGCAATATACACAGGCTCCGGTTGTTAGTCAAAATACAACCCTGGTGCCTCTTCGTGGAGTTTTTGAAAGCTTGGGAGCACAAGTCGATTGGGACAGCAAAGCTAAAAAAGTGATAGCATCTAAAAATGACGATACGTTAACTTTAAATGTTGGTTCTAAACTAGCTTATAAAAATAGTAATCCTGTACAGCTCGATGCAGCAACTCAAATTCAAAAGGGTCAAGTACTCGTTCCTTTACGTTTTGTGAGCCAATCATTAGGCGCCAAAGTAAATTGGGATCAGGCTACACGAACAGTGACCATTTCCAATCAAGCTGATGGCAGCACTACTAGCGACCAAACCAATAGTTTGTCCAGTAAGCATCTCGCAACCCCTGTGACCCAAGTTACCTATGATACTTATTATAATGATTCTTTGACCTATGATGATGCAGTTAAACTGGCAATTGCTGATAGTACATCGATCAAAACAGTAGAAAATAGTATTGATCAAGCTGGAAAAATTATGAAAGAAGCAGGTAAGAATATCGATTTTGTTCCTGCTGAGGCAGGCGTTGAAGCTTCTGATAAAGCTTTTAAGGGGTATGCTCAAACCAACCTTAATTATGAAGCGGCAAAGAAGAATTTAGACATGACTAAGGAAGGTATTCAATATAACGTGAAGGATCTTTATAATAAGCTTCTTCAAAAACAAAATGCCGTTAAGTTGGCTGCTTTGAATATTGAAGATGCTGAGCGCAAGTTGAAAGTTGCACAAATTAAAAGAGATAACCAAATGTCCAGTGACTATGAGGTTACCCAAGCAACGAATCTAGTAACTCAAAACAAGGCAGCTTTAGACAAGGCTAAAAAAGACTTGGATAGTGCTTTTTTAGCATTGAACCAACTCATTGGCTACAAGCCCGAGCAGCGTTATGAATTGAAGGATAAACCTGTTTATTCTGAGTTTAAAAGTAATGTAGAGACTACTGTAAGCCAAGTACTTACTAGTAGTACTGCCATTTGGTTAAGTGAGCAAAAGGTAGATTTGGCTGAATTAAGCTTGAAGCTTTACAACTTTAGCACACCTGGAAACACGCCTTATGAAGCTGAGCAGCTCAATGTGGAGAAAGCTCAACTTGCTACAGAAGGTACAAAGAGACAACTCGAAGAAGCTGTAAGAAATGCCTATAATACTATTAAAGGTTTAGAGAGCCAATACTCACAACTTCAAGCTGGTTTGGTTAGTGCACGCAGTGCAGCGGATATGGCAAAAAAACAATTTGATGTGGGATTGGCTACGGAGCTTCAGGTGTTTGACGCAAATCTGAAGGTGACGAGTACAGAACAGCAAGCGGAAGATCTGGTTATAAGCATTGATACATTGAAGATGGCTTATGAAAAACCCTGGGTTTTACAAGGTGCTGCTTCTGGAGCTGGTGCCCAATAATTCAAGCTTAATCTTTAATTTCTTATAACCTGCAGTAGGAGGACCTCATGAAATCACGCTATAAAGTATCGTTGGCTGCAGCTTTACTTGGGGGAGGAATTGTAGCAGGCTCCTTAATGAACAATTCAGTTAATGGAGCCTCCAGTTCTGGACAACCTGGTACAGCTGACGATCCAGTCGTAACCAAAAGCTATGTTGACCAAAAAATTGCCCAGGCAATCAAAGGTGGAGTGCCCGCAAGTAACACGAGTAGTAAAACGACTAGTTCGACTACTCCAGCGACAAACGCTACCTCTAACACAACGGCGTCAGGAACTTCTAGTGCAGGAAAAACTTCCACACCAGAGCAGACAGAGGTTTTAAAGGTTGTTGATGTAAAGCCTGGTCAAAAACTGATTGCCAAAGCAGGCTCGGAATTTATTTTACGTAATGGTTATGCTGTTGTGTATAGTATGGATGCCAGTGGGGCTATTGATATTACTTCTGGAACGGAAATTGTTCATAATCAGGCTGTCGAAAAAAATCATTTATTATCGTTTCCTAGAGAAGGAAGAGGTATTCAAGTAAAAGAAGGTCAGAAGTTTGGTCTGGTCGTTATGGTACGAGGCGGTTATACTGTTCAGTAAACTGTTTTGTATTTAAGCTGCTTTCGGCGGCTCTTTTTCTTAAATACTGTTTGGGATAGCAAATTGTTCTTGGCTAAGTTGAACCTAATCGCTGCACACTAACCCCATGAAAGACAATACATTTAGTGGAGGGTGTATACGAGATGGCGTCAAGAGGTCAAAGACGATTAATTCCCGAAAGTCGTGTCAGGTTAGATGATTTGAAGTATGAAATCGCTGCTGAGTTTGGGCTACCTGTTTATAATCCCCAATATACACATATACAACCTAAGGCTGACAGTGAATTTGCTGCAGAATTGGGGGAGTTTGCGGGGGGCGGGAATGTAGCATGGCGTGATTTAACTTCAAGACAAAACGGTTCGGTTGGTGGTGAAATTACTAAGCGACTGATACAATCTGCTGAACGTAGCTTATCTGAATATGGTACATTGTAAGTTGCAATAATTTCTACAGTTTTTGAACATATAGTAGCGTAAAATCTGGGGTAATTTACATGTAAATCAAAAATGGTTTGCATGTAGACTTACCCTAATTTCGAATGTTGTCATTGGGTGACACGAATTGACACCTTGTTTTAAATAGGATATCATGGCATTTGAGGCTTGTACGCAACCTTTTCCTACCGGAGAAGGTTCATTTTTTATTAATCAGGTGTAACAAGATACCTCCCGCCATTTGATGGCTTGAAGGTATCTGAATAATGCCATTACCATGTCAGGATTTTTTTATTAAATCCTCATGTATTTTAATTGTGGGAGGTTGAAATTCATGTCTGTAAAAGGCCGTCATTTGTTCACGTCCGAGTCTGTAACAGAAGGCCATCCGGATAAAATCTGTGATCAGATATCCGATGCTGTATTGGATGCCTTTCTGGCTAATGACCCTAATGCACGGGTAGCATGTGAAGTATCGGTAGCTACTGGTCTCGTTCTCGTTATTGGTGAAATCAGTTCCAAATCGGAGTACGTGGATATTCCATCCATTGTACGTAATACGATTAAGGAAATTGGCTATACACGTGCGAAATACGGTTTCGACTATAATACTTGCGCTGTATTGACTTCTTTGAATGAACAGTCGCCGGACATCGCTCAAGGGGTTAATGCTGCCTTGGAAAGCCGTGATCCTGCTGAAGTAGATAAAGAAACGGAAAACATTGGGGCTGGAGATCAAGGATTGATGTTTGGTTTTGCTACGAACGAGACGCCGGAGTTGATGCCTTTACCTATCGCTATGTCTCACCGTATTGCACGGCGCTTGTCTGAAGTGCGTAAGGATGGAACACTGAATTACCTTCGTCCTGACGGTAAAACCCAAGTAACGGTAGAGTATGAAAATGGTAAACCTGTTCGTATTGATGCTATTGTAGTTTCTACGCAGCATGCGGAGGATACTACTTTGGAGCAAATTCAAGCAGACATCAAAGAAAAGGTTATTTTGCCAGTTGTTCCTGCCGAATTATTGGATGAGCAAACCAAGTATTACATTAATCCGACAGGACGCTTTGTTATCGGTGGTCCTCAAGGAGATGCAGGTCTGACAGGTCGTAAAATTATTGTGGATACGTATGGTGGTTATGCACGTCACGGCGGGGGAGCATTCTCCGGTAAAGATCCGACCAAAGTGGACCGTTCCGCTGCTTACGCTGCTCGTTATGTAGCGAAAAACCTCGTAGCAGCTGGATTGGCAGACAAAGTGGAAATTCAGCTTGCTTATGCCATCGGTGTAGCTACGCCTGTTTCGATTAACGTCGATACATACGGTACGGGTAAAGTGAGTGATGAGAAGCTGGTTGAATTGATCCGAAATAACTTTGATCTGCGCCCAACAGGTATTATTCGCATGTTGGATCTGCGTCGTCCAATTTATAAGCAAACTGCTGCCTACGGTCACTTTGGACGTACAGATTTGGATGTACCATGGGAGAGCGTAGATAAAGCTGAAATTCTAAAAGAACAAGCGGGGCTGTAATTCCTCGTATGTTATCAAAATAAAAGCAATAACCCAAAAAGACTGTTTCATGCTTTGCATGAACAGTCTTTTTTTGATGTGTTTCGCTGTTAAGTACGAATTTGTTCTGATGTACCGAATGCTGAGTGACTACTCGGATATCGGAGCATGGTCCAATAAATTTTTAAGTAAACGACAAACCTTTTGCAGTTCCTTGTACTGCTCCAAATACGCAAAAAGGGCTTTCAGGAGACCTTTCTGAGGGTTCGATTTCAGAGCCTCTTCCTTTAAATGAGCGTAGATTTGCTGACACTCCTGTTTCTCCTCTGAACTCCAAGAAGACAGCAGTATACTGTCTTCCAAAGAGTGGAGAAGGCTGTTAATTTGACGGCCTTGATCAAAAGGATTACTTAGAGCACTTTCGGGTAACCAGCCTTGCTTGCTCCAGAACAAATGTGGAGCTGAATCAGCATTGTTCAGGCTGGTTGCCAAGGAACTGGATAAGAAGATAATAAACTGTGTCAGATGTTCAATCGTTTCATCATTCATGCGATCGGCAAAGAAGCGAATATATTCAAACACAATGCTTTTAAGTACAAAGGTCACGTCCCATGCATGATCTTCAATGCTCGGTCCAAAAATATCAATCAGGCAGTCGCGAACCCATCTGTACAATTTGTATTCATGATTCTCGAATGCGTAATTAAGTTGTTCATTCTGGAAAATAAGCATGGAAGGCTCAGGAAGATCCATCATGAGATACACTTTGTTTTCAACGAGATTTTTCAAGTAAAGTACAATAAAACCATGTAGTTTATCGTGCTTAGAAAGATCAGGTTTACTGTAGAGAGCCCGGATGTCTTGTTCAATATTATTTTCCAGAATGATACACATTTCTAGAGGGAGTTCTTCTTTTCCCTGAAAATATTTATAAAAGGATGCCTTCGCCATCCCACTTTCTTTGGCGATTTCTTCAACAGATGTTGAATAATAGCCTTTTCTGGAGAACAGCCGAATGGCGGCCTGTAAAATATCATTTTTTTTGCTTTCCATACATACTTCCCCCTAGGGACCGACTAACTCGACAGCATGCGAACTCACTTCATACATCATAAAGATTGATCAGGTGTGATAACTGTGTGCTGCTGTCTTTTGAGTTGACGGCGCATCTTGTATTTGGCCATGATCATATACAAGGACGGCACGACAAACAAGGTTAACAAGGTCGAGAATAACAAACCGAAAATGACGGTAAACGCCAGTGGCTTAAAGAGCAGGCTTCCCAATAGTGCCAACGGAATCATACCTACAATGGCGGCCAAGGATGTCAATAAAATTGGTCTGAAGCGAGCGGCGGCCGCCTGTATTACGGCTTCCTTTAATTCCATTCCTTCATGTCGTGCATCCTCGATAAATTCAATTAACACAATCCCATTCCGCACAACAATGCCCGCGAGTGCAATGATTCCCATGATGCTCATAAAACCGATAGGCATATCGGTTAAGAAAATACCAATAATCCCGCCGGCTGCTGCCAGGTACACGGTCGTCATAATAATAATAGGAATGGAGAGAGAATAAAATTGCATAGTAATCAAGAGTAAAATGAGCAAGACTACAACGATAGCCAGCTGTCCTAAGTCCTTGAATATGGTCGATTGGTCAGAGGTTTCCCCACCAACCTCCCATTTGTAGCCTTCTGGGAATTTCATTTGCGCCAGCTTACTTTCAACATCAACCATCGCTTCGCTTGCAGTTCGTCCGTTCAAATCGGCTTCCACCGTAATCGTCCGCTCCATATTGTAATGCTTGATTTGCTGAATAGCAAATGACGGCTTAATCTGGACAAGCTGGTTTAATGGAATTTGCTTACCAGCTGCATTAACTACACTTAATTGTTGGAAAAGCTTACTTGGCTCCTCGTCGCTGTGATTCAAATACATTTTAATATCTACCAGACTGTTTCCAGTATCAAATTGGCTGACTTGGGCTCCTTCTTTTAATAGAAGCAGGGTGCGAGTCAAATCTGTGTAACTTACCAGGTATTGATCCATCGCTTGTTTGTTGACCTCAAGCTCCAGTGCATATCGTTCAATTCCTATATCATCCACGATGCCTGTTGTGCCCTCTACTGTCGCGATCTGCTCCTTTGCCTTTTGGGCAAGAGTTTGCAGTTCATTCAGATCCTGACCTGAGATACGAATAGAAACGGGCTTACCCACTGGAATCCCGAGACGAGGAACATACATCGTAACTGTAACTCCAG
Organism: Paenibacillus sp. FSL M8-0228; assembly: GCF_038007385.1. NCBI lineage: Bacteria > Bacillati > Bacillota > Bacilli > Caryophanales > Paenibacillaceae > Paenibacillus > Paenibacillus sp. FSL M8-0228. The sequence continues at coordinate 5,294,805 of NZ_JBBOXA010000001.1, read as the reverse complement.
GGTAGGATTTCTTAACATGTTGTTCCCAAGCATCAACTGTCGTATTGAGATCGAATACGTTTTCTTTGCCGACGACAGCAATCTGCCCCACCGTTTCGTTATAACTAATATTTCCACCCGAACTATTAATGTCACTAAACAGTTGTGGGGCAGTCCCTCCAGTGCTGTAGACGACCTTGGAAGTTTCAGGTTGCTTTTTCACCCAGCCTGCAAGGTCTTTAACGACCTGGTCGGTTTCCGCAATTGAAGTGCCTACAGGCATTTTTACATTTAGTGCAACATGAGGATCTTCCGACTCAGGAAAAAGTTCAACTGAGGTAAAGGGAACTAATCCATAGGCGGCTGTTCCAAGCATGAGTCCGACCATGGCTGTCAACAAGGGACGCTGAATGACCTTAGGCATCAGTTTTTGTGAATAGAGCTTGTTTAAAGAATGAATCTGCTGGCCGAGCAAGCCTGCTGGTTTAGATTTACCCTGAGGGTGACGAGCCTGTCTGCGCTTCTCATACCATTCTCGAAAAATAGGGATGATGGTGAGCGACATGATCATAGAGGCAAGCATGGTCAGGGAGACAATAGCAGGAATAGGTTTAATAAAGGCACCTACATTTCCAGGAAGAAACAACAATGGTGCGAAAGCTGAGATGGTAGCCAGAGTTGCAACCAAAATAGAAAGCATGACCTCTTTGGTACCTTTTACAGCTGCGACTGAGGGTGATTCTCCTAATTCCGTAAGTCTACGCTCAATATTATCATTTACAACTACGGCATCATCCACGAGTATGCCGAGTACGATGATCAGACCGACAACGGAAATCTGATTTAGAGTGATGCCGAACATAGGCAAAAAGATAATGGCAATCGAAACCGAAATAGGAATGGCCAGTGCAACAAATGCAGAGGTGAGCAAATTCAGCCCCAACATACAAACGAGAATAACGGCCACAATCGCAAGAATCGTTTCACGCTTTAAGTCGTCAAAGATATGGCTTACCTGATCCTTTTGTGCAAAAAGAGTTTGAAAGTGAACACCTGCGGGGAGTGTTTTTTCCAGTTCTTTGAGCTTGGTATTGACCTTTTCGCTCATAGAAGGGATGTCTGTGCCTGTTTCTGCTCCAATACTTAACGTAATGGCCGGTTTACCCTCTACATAGGCAAAGTATTCTGTATTAGGATGGGCCAGCTCCGTTATGCCGATATCTCTCAAATAAACAGGATTACCCTCTTTGGTGCGTGTCAAAAGGACCTGATTCAATTCATCAGCTTTTTCGGTCTCGCGAACAATAAGTTGATAGGTACGTCCGTTGTATTCAATATTACCAGTAGGGACCCGATCAATTTGAGCCTGAATCGCTTGAGCCACTTGTCCCCACGAAAGCTGGTATTGCTGAAGTTTCTGATTGTCAATATGGACACGTACTTCTTGATCAGGGAGACCATTGAATTTGACGCTAGATACGCCAGAAATGGTATTGAGCTGATCTTTCCAAGTCGTTGTTAAATCATTTAGTTTATACAGCGGTGTGGAAGAGTCAGCCGTCAGGGTATAGGAGCCGATAAAAGAGCTGGTTAGTTTGTCATTTACAACAGGTACTTCAACGCCTTGAGGAAGATCAGCTTGTGCATCTTGCACTTTTTTACGCATATCATCCCAAACCGTTTGAGGATCAACTCCGTTTTTGGATTCGATTAAAATAGAGGAGAATCCGTTACCAGAAGTCGAACTAATCGTTTTAACACCTTCAACTTCCTTAATGCGTTTCTCCAGCTCTTTAGTTACGGTTTCTTCTACTTTTTGTGGTGAAGCACCAGGGTAGACTGTTGTTACCATAGCATTCTGTATGGTGACATCCGGCATTTCCTGCTGTGGTAACTGGAAAAAGCCGAAGATTCCGACCAAAATCAGCATGACAAAAAACAGCAATGTAATTTTTCGTTTTTTTACGATGTACTCAATCATGGGCGTCCGCCTTCCTCCGACTGAATCGCATTTCCATCAAACAGGTTTTCTGCCCCTTTAACGATAATACGTTCGCCTTCACGAAGTCCCGATACGATTTGCAACTGATTATCTACAACCTGATTACCAAGCTCCACAGGGGTTTTAACAGCTTTTCCTTGAATGTCTTTGAAAATAAAAGGCTTGCTTCCCGTGTTAATGACTGCTTCGGCAGGAACGAGAATCCCATTCTTGTCGGTCACCTGTTGAGCAGCTTTAATGACCTGACCGGGTAACCAGTCTCGCTGTGGATTGTTTATAACAATCTCTACGTTAACCCTTCCTGTGTCGGTGCTGGTTGAAGGATAGACGTTAGACACCGTACCTTGACGGGTCTCTTCATAGAGCGCCACTTCTACTTGTTGACCCTTTTTCCAATCCTTAATTTCACTGTCTGGTACAGGAAGTAGTACTTTGAGGCGGTCGATGGTGCCTATGCGATAGACGGCTTGCCCTGACGCGACCAAATCACCTGTATTCACGATTTTTTCTAAGATTACACCGTTCACAGGAGAGATTAGACGTGTGCGTGAAAGTGCAAGTTCTGCCTGCCCCTTGGCAACAAGGGCTTTTTCGTAGTTGGCATGGGCTTGTTTTTGGGAAGCCACAGCCTGTTCACTGGCCGCTAGGGCTTTGCTTTTACCTGCAAGCGCATCTTGAAAGGAAGCTTGGGCGGATTGATGATCTTCGGCTGTGGCCCCTTCCAGCAAAAGGGACAGGGATTCCTTGGCTTGTTCCAAGTCTTTCAGGGCTGCGGTAGCATTCAGGTGAGCATTTTCATTATCTGATGCGGTAGCAGCGCCTGCCTCAAACAGCTTCTGTGTGCGCTCGCTATCCGTCTTGGCCTTGTTATAAGCGCTTTGTGCCTTATCTACAGTAGCTTGCGCTTGTTGTTTCTCTTGAGCACGTGCGCCTTTATTGACCTTGTTAACATTCGCGCGAGCTCCTGTAATGCCGGCATCGGCGGATTGAATCGCGGAGGTAGCAGCCTGTAAATTAGCCTGTGCGTTATCTATACCGGCCAAGGCCTCTTGAATAGAGGCTGTCGCCTGTGCAACCTGCAGTCTATAGTCAGCGTCATCTAGACGGGCAATGGTTGTACCTTTCTGTACAGCCGTCCCGGTAGTGATTTCTGCGCTAGCGACGATACCTCCGTTCTGAAAAGCCAGTGTACGTTCTTCATAGGCTTGAAGAGTGCCTGACAAGTTATAGGCAGTATGAAGTGGCGTTGATTTGACGATTGCGGTCCGCACAACGGTTGGCTGTACAGATGAACCTAGAGCGGCATCTTTTTTTTCTGTAGAACATCCGGTCATTGCGATGCACAGGGATAAAGTAGATATGATGATGGCCCGTTGTTTATTCATGATTATCAATCCTTCCGATAGGGTCATAATTAGAGAAGTGAACTAATCAGTATTATTTGAACTAACAAGTTCAAATGTATTATAGTGCGCCGATATTGCATTCGTCAATTCATCGTTTTAGATTTTATGAATTAGTTGACGGGACTTTCGTAACTTTTGCCTATATAATAAGTCTATTAACATAAGAGGATTTTTTTGTTTATTGATAGAGTACATGCGCGGAACAAAACCGTTTAAATACATTGAAGATGGGAGCTATTATCCAAATGTTTTTAAGTAATAAGAAACAGAGTGAAGTGAAAGTTAATGGCAGAGGAATCGCTAAAAGATGGGCCGTGTTAACACTGGCAGGGGTATTATGGGTCGGTCCAGTTGCTGGAACTGGGGCTCTAATCCCCTTGAATGGCTGGATGTCTGCTCCAATCGCAAGTGCAGCCTCTGGTTCAACTGTAAAATTGGGAGAAGAGATCATTACTTCGGGTGCAACATTATTGAAATATCGTTTTAAAGGGTCCAAAGGAACAGCACTGGCTGATATCATTCGAGTAGACTTGCAAAATCCGTACGTTAAGCTGGATGTCATGACGGGGAAGAATGGACAGTTTACGACCCGGCAGAGCACAGGCGGCATGGCAAAAGAGACTGGAGCGGTTGCTGGTGTAAACGGGGATTATTTTAATACCTCAAGCGAGGGAGCTCCGATCGGTGGACAAGTATCCAAGGGTGTGTTGATGTCTACTCCATCTGATTTAACGGGCATGTATGCCTTTGCTGTAACCAGAGATGGTTCTCCGATGGTGGAGCAGTTTACTTTTGAAGGAACAGTAAAAGCTGGAGACGGGTCGTCTTTCTCTTTGGCGGGGATGAACAAGGCTTCGTATTCGCCTGAGACGAGTGGGGGCAGTTATAGTCACTCTAATGCTATGTATATTTATACATCTGCTTGGAAAGCAATTGAGCGGCCCAAAAACAGTTCGACAACGCCTACCGAGGTATTGGTACAAAATGGTGTGGTTACGCAAGTCTCCGACAATGCTACATTGAATATGACCGTTCCGCAGGATGGCTATATTTTACGTACTCACGGTAAAGCGGCTGATTATGCCAAAGCGCATCTGACCGTGGGACAGACGGTAGAAACAAGCTATCGCCTTCGTATTAAATCGACAGGGAGTGAAGTAGATCCTTCCAACCTTCAGATGATGATTGGTGGACATACCATATTAGTAAATGACGGTCAGAAAACCTCTTTTTCCCGGAGCACAACAAGCATAGGCGGGACGCGTGCGCGTACAGCTTTGGGATATTCCCGTGACAAGCGTTACGCTTATGTCATTGCCGTTGAGAAGAATGGGAACAGCGTTGGTGTATCCCTGAGCGAGCTGCAAACGCTGATGAAAGATATTGGCGTTTGGAAGGGTATGAACCTCGATGGGGGCGGTTCTACGACCATGGTGACTCGTGATTTGGGGGATACGACAGCGGGACTTACGTTCAATACGGAATATGGTACAGAGCAACGTAGTATCGTAAATGGAGTGGGGGTATATACCAATGCTCCTAAAGGAACGCTCAAAGGTTTCACCATCAAGGGCAATAAAACGCTGCTGATTGGTCAGACCGGAAGCTATTCCTTCAAAGGCTATGACAACTACTACAATCCCTTCGATACCTCAAAAGTACAAGTGACGTGGAAGTCCAGCAACCCGGCTGTTGTGTCAGTGAGCGGCGGCGTTGTGAAGGGGGCCCAACCGGGAACGGCTACTTTAACGGCATCCAGTGGCTCAGCCAGCGCTACAACTAAGGTCACCGTGCTTGGAGCAGATGAAATTTCATCACTCACCGCAGGAAGTGGAACTGGCTCGCTTACCGCTGGAGCTAAAATCGCTGTACCGGTAACGGCAAAGACAAAAGATGGACAGAGTGTCAGCATTACGTCAGATGCGCTCAAATGGGAGTTCATTGGCTTTAAGGGAAGCGTTAAGGACAATCAACTTACAGTAAATACGGTGGATGCAGGCGTGAAAACGGGCTATGCCATCGGTCGCTATGATGGTTTCAGCGCTGTCGTCTTCTTGTCTGCTGGCGGAGCAAGTACAAACAATTGGGAGAACTTCGAAAATGTTTCGTATCCGGTTGATTTTACTTCGAATGTGGAAGGTGTTACCGGCACAGTGGCTGTTGTACAAGGAGATGGTGACCATGCCAATTCCAAAGTGCTGGAACTGAACTACGATATGACAAATGGCAGTGGTAAAATGTATGCTTACGCCCAATTGAACGGCACGTCCGGGAAAACGCTTGAACAGGCAGCTACTTCCATCTCAATTGATGTCAGAGGGGATAAGAGTCTGAACTGGCTGCGTGCGGAGCTAGAGGATGCCCAAGGCAAAACAGCATATATTGATCTCGCTAAAGTGATCGACTGGAACGGTTGGAAAACCATTAATGCAGATATGAGCGGTTTGAATATTTCGTATCCAGCGAAGCTGAAACGTCTTTATGTGGTCAATGTGGCGGAAGGTCAGGACGAGCGTGCTAAAACAGGCAATGTTGCTTTTGATAATATTTCTTTTAATACACCGGGAACGGTCGGCACAGAAGGACTTAAAAAGGGAACAGCTCAAATGACGATCGGACAAAAATCAATGACAGTAAACGGAACACCTACAACAATTGATGCAGCTCCGATGACTCGCGATGGTTCAACGTATGTTCCGATTAAGTATGTGCTGGACGCATTTGGCGGACAAGCCAAATGGAATGCGGGCGATCAACGGATCACCGTTATGCGCGGTGGTGTGCTGATGGATTTGACCGTAGGGAAAAAAGAAGTTGTTCTGAACGGGAAGCGTCAAAGTACTGATGTTGCACCCGTTGTGCTAGGGGGTAGGACTTTAGTCCCGTTGAGACTCGTGTCTGAGCAGTTAGGAATGACTGTAAAATGGGAACAAGAAACGAAGACCATCACCCTTCAATCATGATATGGTATGATATATACTTGAAATGCTAGGATTGGAGTAGAACATTTGTGGACTTTCAAGCCGATATCATAGACCGAGTCATTAAAAATGCCATCCAGGTGATGGAGAACAGCAAATATCAGATGTTCGAAATATTGGACACGGCCCGGACCGAGCTGGTCACGTTAAATCAGGAGCTCCAGAGCGTCTTGAAGGAAACAGCAGAAACGATCGAAAAGGTGGACCAGCTGGAAATGAACTATCGGCGGTCCCGCATTCGGTTGACTGAGGTCAGCCGTGACTTCGTTCGCTATTCGGAAGAGGATATCAAGCAGGCTTATGAGAAGGCAACACAGCTTCAACTCGATGTGATGATTTTCCGCGAGAAGGAAATGTATCTCAAAGCCAGAAGAGATGATCTTCAAAAGCGGGCCAAAAGTGTTGAGGCTTCTGTCGAGCGCGCCGAAACCATCGGTTCGCAGATGGGAGTCGTGCTGGAATATTTGTCGGGCGAATTGGGACAAGTGACGCGGATCATCGAATCGGCTAAAAACCGGCAGTTTATTGGTCTGAAAATTATTTTGGCTCAGGAAGAGGAGCGTAAACGCATATCCCGTGAAATTCACGATGGACCTGCGCAGCTCCTTGCGCATCTAGTGCTTAGGACGGAAATTGTGGAAAGAATGATCGCCAAGCAGGAATTTAAGATGGTTCAGGACGAAATAGTAGACTTGAAGAAACAGGTTCGCTCCAGTCTTGAGGAAATGCGAAAGGTCATTTTCAATTTGCGTCCTATGGCCCTGGATGACCTGGGACTTATTCCGACGCTCCGGAAATATGTGCAGGATTTTGAAGAAAAAACGAAGATTAGATCGCTTTTTGAAACAAGGGGCAAGGAACACCGTCTCTCTTCCGCGATGGAAGCAGCCATTTACCGTCTGATCCAGGAAGCTTTGACCAACGCTGCCAAGCATGCTTATCCTACCTATGTGCTTGTTGAGATTACCTATCAGGCGCAGCTTGTAAAAATCGTGGTGCAGGATAATGGTTTGGGCTTCAAGCCAGAGCTTTTTCAGCAAAAAAGCAAAGATCATGGGCATTTTGGTCTGATTGGTATGCGGGAAAGGGTTGAACTGCTCGAGGGGAGAATGGAGATCGAATCAGCTGAGAATCAAGGCACCAAGATAGTGATTCATATCCCAACCAACGTGGAAAAGGGAAAGGAGTAACAACATGGAAAATCAGGAAATTAGCAATGCACCCATTAAAGTTCTCTTAGCGGACGATCATCAGTTGTTCCGTGAAGGGCTTAAACGTATTTTGAATATGGAGGACGACATTGAGGTCATCGGAGAATGTGGTGATGGTATTCAAGTGTTGGAATTCTGTAACGTAGAGAAACCGGATATTGTTCTGATGGACATTAATATGCCAATCGAAAATGGTGTAGAGGCAACTGAAAAACTGCGTGAGATGTTCCCGGATGTCAAAGTTATCATTTTATCCATTCATGATGATGAAAGCTATGTATTTGAGACGTTGCGCAAGGGAGCCAATGGTTATCTGTTAAAGGATATGGAGGCCGAGTCCCTCATTAATGCTATTCGTTCGGTTCATGAAGGCTATGCGTTTATCCATCCGAAGGTAACAGGTAAGCTCATTCAGCAACTCCGCCGGATGACCTACTTGAATGAAACAGGGGCTATGGCTGAAGGTCATACGAAGGAAGCCGGCGTGAAGTTTGTCGCAGGTGAAAATAATCCATTGACCCGTCGTGAAGCTGAAGTATTGCGTCTGATGGCTGAAGGTAAGAGCAACAAGATGATCGGTGAATATTTATTCATTAGTGAGAAAACGGTCAAAAACCATGTCAGCAGTATTTTGCAAAAAATGGAGGTTGATGACCGTACACAAGCAGTTATTAACTCAATCAAATATGGATGGGTTACGCTGTAAAGTGTAGTTTTTCCATGCATTAGACGATGCAGCTGCTAATAGATATGAATGCTGTACCGTCTTTCACTCCGGGCGATATGTCCGCTCATACAGAAACCCAGTACATAACCGTGACACCTCTTCCTGTTATACGGCATATATTGTCGCTATAGGAGGAGGTGGAACCCTCGTGACGGCTCACTTGGTTTGGATATTGCTTATATACGGCGTGGGGGCCGCTGTCGTGCATCTTATGTATATACGACAGGCGGTTCAGGCTTATCACAATGGCGAAGATTCATGCGCGATATCTCCAGGTCATCGCGCGATTCGCTATATTGTGATTACGTCCAATGACGGAGATCGTGTGGAATGGGTGATGCGTTCGTTGAACATACTTGCCTGGCTGCACCGGAGGCCGCTACATGTGACGGTACTGGATGATGAATCTATGGACGATACGCTACCGATTCTGACACGGCTAGTGCGCTATAGTCATATGGATGTTTCAGTCATTTCAAGTCGTTTTTCACCGGGGAACCCGGTTTTACCGAAGTCAGGCGGTGAAAAGCAGGTTGTTATTGATCTTAGAACAGTCAAGTCGTTGGCGGACGCTCCGCTTGTTCCTTAGCAACAGGGGATTGTGGACATCGTGGTCAAAATCGGATATAAATGTTTATAAACAGTTGCATAGGCAAGACAACAGGGATATCGTTGAGATCTACTTGATGTGAAGCACACTTCAGGCTATTAGCCACAGAAGTGTGCTTTTTTGCTGTTCTCTGGGGTGATAAGAACCCAAAAAGTAATGAATGGGGGGAGAAGGGGAAGGTGAAAATTGCAGTATATGCAGTGAGGTATAAGGGGAATTGGAATCTCCGATTATCTGTGGATATTCGAGTAGATATGACATGGTGGATGAATCCAGATGAGGGGCAGGGGAATGTTGTCGAAAGGTGGGTGTTATTAGGAGATGAGCTCCCCTTGTCCTGGGGAACAAAGCTGTGTGAAACATTTAAGGAATTAGTAGGTATGGAGCGATGGGGGAAACGGCAGTGGTGGACTTATATTATCGCACAGCTAAAAAGTGAACTGGCTCTTGAACCTTTTGACGGAGAACGAATTTTATCTGGAAGAGTAGAGAATATATGCATTTGGGATCATGTACAAGGTTGGACTTCTCGCACAGAAAGTGGGGATGAGAGACGAGAAACAAAGGGAGTTTTACGTTCTATTCAAAAAAGGGACCTCGTCACGGGAATGGATGGATTGGAGAGGGAGTGTTTAACACGACAAGCGAATGAACTGGCTAATTTGTTGTCAGGACGCCAGTTACTCGTTCCAGAAGTCGAAGCGCTACTGGCAGAGGCAGCGCCAGGTTTGGAGCGTACTTGGCGATCCGCTGCACAACTTGCATATCTGCAAGGCCGACTCAGCTTTGCTACTGGCCTCGATCCAGCACCTCGCACGCGCTGGTCTGCCGCGCGTACGCATGAACTCCGCTGCAACCGTTGTGGCAGCGGGATAGTGCACCGCACGAGCTGCGCATCGTGCGGCCGTAAGGCGTGCGCCTACTGCGAGACATGTCTCGCACTTGGACGCAGCCGTGAATGCTCGCTGCTGCTGCGCGGTGCAGCGAAACCCGCGCTGCCGTGCACAGCAGGCATAGCCCCGGCGACGGAACTCGACCGCTGGGGGCTAAGTCCTGCGCAGCGTGCCGCCGCCGAAGCGGCGCTGCGCTTTTTGGCTGCACCGCACGGCGGAGTGCGGGGACATTTTCGCCCGGAAGGCCGTGGGCTCTGGGCGTTGTTTCAGCGCGATAGGGTTGCGTGCCGGACATCAGATGCTACCGCTTCGCAGGGCGACAACCTTGCCCGTAGCAGGCAGTCTTCGCCGAAACCTGGCGAAGGTGCGAGGTACAACGTTGACCGGCAGGCGCCTGATACCACGGTAGAACGTTTTCTGCTCTGGGCCGTAACAGGCGCAGGCAAGACAGAAATGATGTTTCCGCTCTTACAATATGTGCTGGATCACGGAGGAACGGCGCTTGTAGCAACACCACGCCGCGACGTGGTACTGGAGCTAGCCCCTCGTTTGGCCATTGCTTTTCCCAATGTAAGCATGGTGACGCTCTATGGGGGAAGCGCAGAACGCTGGCAAAGGGGGCAGCTGACACTGGCGACGACACATCAGCTACTGCGTTATCGTCAAGCTTTTGATTTGGTTGTGATTGACGAGATTGACGCGTTCCCTTATCACAATGATCCTATGCTTGCCTTTGCTGCACGAGCAGTATGTAAGTCGATGGGAAGGTTTATCTATTTATCTGCTACACCACCGCATGCATTGCAGAAAGAGGCTGCACGCGGTCTACTGCCACATGCCAAGGTTCCCGTTCGTTTTCATCGCTATCCTTTACCTGTCCCCTTTCGTCTGGGGACTGCTTCAGTACAACAGTGGCTGCAAAAAGGTCGGCTTCCCGCATCCTTTATTCAACGCCTACGTGTATCCATACAGCGTGGAGCACAGGTTTTTCTGTTTGTGACACGAATCTCACATATTCAGGGGCTTGTGGAGCAGCTGATTAAACAATTACCTGATGTACCTATTGCTGGAACCTCCTCACAGGATGAAGAAAGAACCGCTAAGGTGCGCTTATTTCGAGCTACTGAAATACGAGTTCTGGTCACAACGACTATTTTGGAGCGAGGGGTGACTGTTCCACGGAGTGATGTGTATGTATTAGACGCGGACAGTAGTCTTTTTGATGAAGCCTCTCTTGTCCAAATGGCTGGTCGCGCAGGAAGATCCAAGGATGACCCATGCGGAGGTGTTATTTTTACATCCCCTCAATGGACTCGAGGTCAAAAGAGAGCGATTAGACAAATTAAACGAATGAATGCACTGGCTCGGAAAAGAGGATACCTGAAGGAGGCGAAGCACTAAATGCATTAATATAGAAAAAGTTTTTTTGGAAATGTGAAACCTGAAACAATGTCGGTACGTAAACTACCAAGAAAGGTGCATTCTGGTATGGGGATGATTCCAAGAACCTGTCTATTTTTGAATTGGTTATTCCATCGTCAGTCCCAAACATGTATCGCTTGCGGCACTCTCACAGGGCGTTTTTCCGAATTCCCCGGGATTTGTACTTCTTGTTCGCTTCAAATTCCTTGGGTTTACGATATTCGTTGTGTTTATTGTGGACGTCCAACGTCTTGCCCGGATTGCGTAAGGCTTGACCGATTAGTACGTTACTATGTGTGCAATCGGAGTGCAACCAGCTACACGCCGATGATGAGAGAATGGATTGGACAGTTCAAATATCGCGGGAATGAAAAGTATGGTTCCCTGCTGGGTGAGATCATGAATCGAGCCTATCAGGCGATGAGGTATGAGTTTGCAGGTCTTAAACATTCTCGTTTCAAGCGATCTTTGTGGAGTGTGGATGTAGTGACCTGTGTTCCGGTAAGTGAGAAGAGGCTGTCAGAGCGAGGTTTCAATCAGGCTCGGATCTTGGCAGAAGAGATTGCTAAGCGGAATAAGCTCCCCTTCCTATCTTTACTTGCTCGTCCACAAGATACAGGCAAACAAAGCTTTAAATCAAAAAAGGAACGCATGAACACAATGAATAATGCGTTTTCTGTTCACCCCAATATGACAAATTTGCTGAAGTCTTTTATTTTAAAAGCTAAATCTCAATGTGTTACAGAAAATAAGCTTTCCGTTACCGTTTTGCTTGTTGATGATATTTATACAACGGGGAGCACATTGCAGGCGTGTGCACGTGTTTTGAGAGAAAAGGCATTAGAGCAAGGAATACATTTGACTATTTTTTGCCTGACCTTAGCAAGATCATAAGTCTAAATATCTGGTATTCCCCATAAATTTCGCTTGAAACTATGAAAAAAAGGTTATAATTCTCTTGAAAGAAGGGTTAAATGATAGAGCAAAAAGTCTTTTAAGCCGTACAATCAGCAGGATTTGACAACGAGCTAGAGAGAGGTATATAATAAAAATATAGAGACAAACAAAAAGTAAGGAAGTGAGGGATGAAAACAGAATATTTCAATTTAGAGGTTGATTTTTTTGGAAAAGAGGAGTACAATTTCTATCTGTTGATAGCTAACATGATTGGTAATAAGTGATTAGCTAATGACTAAAGAGCGGACATTGGGAGTGTCTCGCTCAGTAGTAAAGCAGTTAATTAAAATTTAAAGCTAAAAAGAGGAGAGAACAAATCATGAAAAACGTAATGAAAAAAGTAGTAGTATCTAGTATGTTGGCAGTTAGTTTAGGTGCAGTATCTTTGTTGAGTCCACTTGCAACAGGTCAAGTAATGGCGAAATCTGGTTCAGAATACAACAAGGATCGAGCTGAAGAACAACTGATCATTCAACAACAAGAAGCAGCACAAAAAGCATTTGAAGCAAAACTTTTTGGAACTGGAACTACTGAAAAAGCAACAACTACAACACCAGCTCAGCCAGCCACTGAGAACAACAATCAAGCAACAACCACAAAACCAGCAACGACTACAACCACAACACCTGCAACAACTGTAAATACAATTACTGTAAATGTTCAAGATGGCGACACACTGGCTTCTATTGCTGAAAAATACGGTGTAACTGTTGAAGAACTGGTTAAAATCAACAACCTGATTAAAGCAGGCCAAGAACTGCAAGTACCGCAAACAAAAACTAATAAATAATTATCATTATAAATGTATAACGACATGTGTTTTTTAAACCAAGCGTTTGACTATAGTATACGGGAAGGCCTCTATTAAAACAATGCTTTTTTGAATAATTATTTGTGAAATAGCTTGTTTTTTTGGGTTGCAAATTTCCACTGGTGTATCTAGCTTGATTTCAGGTAGGTTATAAGTTGAGATGATGTTAGGTCCATGAGATTTATGAATACCCACACTCCATGTGCGGAGCATTCGTATGGGCGCCGTTCCCCCGGATTTACAGGGCTATCTTGATGTCATTCGGGGCACAGGTGAACATGAATTCTTCTGAGGATTGTTTCGCCCGGTTTTTCCCTCATCTTGATAATTAATTTCTACATTTACTCATATTCATATAGCTATTTTAATTTTATAATGAAGCGCTATTCCCGAAAACAACTGGAATGGCGCTTATTTTATTTTCTATCTAAAGTACGGAGCAATGTTTGACGATAAATAGACACAGACACTAGACTGAGTTATTAGCTTTCATGGGCTTTCTTTATTTTTATGTCATTGCATATTGATGCATATAGATGTAGAGAAACTTTTGCTGATGGGTCATTCTCTCTTATACTTTTAATATGATAACTTATAAGATGTGCAATTGTGTAAAATCTGAAAATCTCCTTTTGAAATATTTGCTAGACGAGGCTCTTCATTATAAGGTAATGTAAGGATAAAAGTATTTTAAAGATCGGAAATTGGAAAGGGGCGCTACAGAGGATGAATTTGGATAACTGTCCTCGATGTGGAAAGCTGTTTATTATGAACGTCAGGGGAATCTGCCAGAACTGTATTAAAGAAATTGAAATTGAATACGAACGCTGTGTCAAACATATACGTGAGAATAAGGGCATTCATATGCATGAGCTTTCGGAGGCTACTGAGGTATCCGTAAAGCAAATCACGACATTTATACGCGAGGGACGTATTTCCATTGCTAATGCACCCAATATGACGTATCCTTGCGAGGTATGTGGGATACCGATTCGTGCAGGACATATGTGCGATTCTTGTCGAACACGTCTGACTAAAGACCTGCATCAGGCTGTACGCGAAAGTAGTAATCAGGATCAAAGTAATAATATGGGCTCAGGTACCTACAGCGCGATTGATAAACTTCGTGGAAAGTAGTACAGGGGAATTAAAAACACATTCAGCTATTCAAAAAGTTTCAAATACCGCCGATAATCTTTATAGAGCTTATCGGTTTTTTTATTTTTAGCAACCATGCACAAAATAAAGAAGTGAGGCATAATACGAACCATGCTCGACGCTATGTCGTCTGATACATTCTGACCATATCAAATAACTAAGGAAGGTGGAAGTTATGAAAATTAACGAGACCAACCGCATCGGAGCTATTAATCCATACCAACGAAATATTGAAACAGGACGTCAAGAGGAGCTTAAGAAGTCTCGCCGCAAGGACGAGGTCTCGATTTCTCCGGAAGCGATGGAAATGCTGAACCGCAGCAGTGATGCAGATCGTGTTAAGAAAATTCAGGAGCTTAAGCAACAAGTAGCTTCTGGAACCTATCGTGTAGATGCCGATAAAATTGCAGAGAAGCTGTTACCTTACTTCAAGCAGTCTTCCGAAAGCTAGGTGAAGGAATATGCCTTTAGAGCGATTGATTGATGTGCTGGAGCAGCTTAAAGAGACTCACGAGCAGTTGATTGCATTAGGAACTCAAAAAAAGGAAGCACTGATATCAAATAAGGTAGATCAGCTCATTCTAGTCATGAATCAGGAATCGAAGATGTCCAGACACATTGAACAGCTGGATGAACGACGCCTGCAGGCAGCATATGAATTTTTGCAGGAACGTGGTATTAAGTCCAAGTTGAATCTCAATATTACGGAGTTGTCTCGTCTTGTGTTTGATGTAGAAGATAAGCAGCGCCTCCTTCACATTCAAAAAAAATTAGCGGATACGCTTGAAGAATTGAAAAATTTAAATGAGTTGAATCAACAGCTTATACAACAGGCGCTTTCCTATATTGATTTTTCTATTGAGAGTATGTCATATTATGCGGAATCTGAAGCGGTTTATCAGCGTCCAGCTGATAAGAGCACATCATCAGTACGAGCGGGACTATTTGATACACGCGCCTAATTGAAGGAGGAAAACATGGTCTCAACATTTCATGGTATAGAAACAGCGAAAAGAAGCTTAAACACACAAACAGCTGCATTAAATACAACCGGACACAATATCTCGAATGCCAACACAGCTGGTTACTCCAGACAAGTGGTTAGTATGAAGGCCTCGGAATCTATGGAAGCATACGGTTTGAACCGTTCCGTTGTACGAGGTCAAATGGGTACAGGGGTTGAATTCACTGCTATTGAGCGCGTCCGTCAGACGTTTCTGGACGATCAATATCGTAATGAAAACTCCTCTTTAGGTGGATGGAGTATCCGCTACGATACTCTGAATAAGCTCGAGACGATTATGAATGAGCCTTCTGACACAGGAATGCGCAAAGTAATGGATAATTTCTGGGATGCTTGGTCGGATTTGAGTCAGGATCCTCAGGACGTAACTAACCGTAAAATCGTAAAAGAGACTACGTTGGCTTTAACGGATGCGTTGAATCAGACGAGTAAGCAGCTTGACGCCCTAGATTCCGATTTAACCAATAATATTACTTTGAAGACAACAGAGATGAACTCCCTCTTACAATCTGTCGCTGATTTAAACGGGAATATTACCAAGTTGGAATCATTGGGAGATAATCCAAATGATTTGAGAGATCAGCGAGATTATGCGATTGATAAGTTGTCTAAACTGGCTAACGTTCAAGTTACTCAATTAGATAACGGATATCAAGTAACAGTAGCTGGACAGATAGTTGTAACTGGTAGCGAACTTACTCCAGTAACTGCGGACGGTCTTCAGGCTGCTTTTACAGGTGGCACCTTGACTGGCGGCGAAGTTTACGGAATGGTATTGTCACGTGACAGATATGTTGCGGATTATAAAAATCAGATAAACCAATTGGCAAACACATTGGCCAACGGAAATATTGAAGTTACCCTTCCTAAAGGAACTGTGCTTCCAGAAGGAACGGTATTGAATACGGGACCAAATAATACAGCGGTTACCTACTCTAATGCTAATAATAACCGGACTTTAACAAACGATTTGAAGGTTACTGTCCAAGGTATCAATGGGCTTCATCAGTTGGGCTATACAATTAGTGGGGCAACTCCTACCAAAGGTGATTCCTTTTTTACCTCTAAAGACGGTGCCGCGATTACAGCTGGTAATATTACATTAAATCCTGATATACAAAGTGATCCTAATAAAATTGCGACCTCATTACGGGTAGATGGAACAGGAACGACAGATGAGAAAGTAGTGCTCGGTAATAATGCGTTAGCTATGGCTATGGCTAACTTGAAAAATGTGAAATTCGATTTTGGGACTGCTCTATCAACTCCGACATCGGTGGATGATTATTTTAGCTCTATTGTTGGACAACTTGGAGTACAGACTCAGGAGGCGGAACGTCAGTCACAGAACGCACAACTTTTGACAGAACAGGTGGATTTAAGTAGACAGTCTGTCAGCGGGGTGTCCCTGGATGAAGAGATGTCCAGCATGATCAAGTTTCAGCATGCTTATAGCGCAGCTTCTCGTTTTATGACGACATTCGATCAATTGCTGGACAAGCTGATTAATAGTACAGGCCGTGTAGGGCTCTAATTTAGATTAGTAGGAGGTAGTGTATGGCGATTCGAGTAACCTCGGGGATGATGAGTATGCAGACGCTCAGTAACCTTAATCGTAATTATAGCAATATGAGTAAAATGGAAAATCAGATTACAACTGGTCGCAAACTCAATAAACCCTCAGATGATCCAGTGGGTGTGACTTATGCTCTTCGCTACAGAGCTGAGTTGGCTTCTAATGAGCAATATTCCAGCAATGCTGATGCGGCCGTAAGCTGGTTAGATTTCACAGATTCTACGATGCAGCAGGCTGGAGATGTCATGAAACGGTTAAAAGAGCTGACGGTTCAAGCTTCAAGTGAAACTGTCCCCCAATCCGGATTGGATGCAATTAAGTTGGAAGTAGATCAGCTTAAGGAACAAATGACCAATATCGGAAATAGCCAAATTCGTGGTAAATATATCTTTAACGGTCAAAAATATGATCAGGCCCCTTACGAGCTGTCCGGTACTGTGACAAGTTATGATCAAATTGATGCGGATCAAGGCGCTGTGAATTATGCAATTGGAGATCAATCTACATTTCGGGTGAATACTTCTGGAAGTGAGTTTTTTGGAGCGTCAACGGATACGGATAACGTTTTTAAAATTATGGATAACTTGAGCGCAGCCTTGTCTAGTGGCAGCTATAGTGCTATTGCAGCTCAGTCCGCAAATGTTGAATCTCGTTTCATAAAAATGCAGGCTAGTCAGTCTGAGGTTGGGGCACGCACAAACCGTGTAGAACTGGTTCAATCCCGTCTTGATGACCGTAATCTGAATTTGACGACCTTGCAATCCAAAACTGAAGATGCCGATATTGCCAGCTTGATGATTCAGGCAACCTCTGCCCAAACTATTTATGAGGCAGCCTTGAAATCATCCGCTCAGATTATGCAGCCTTCATTAATGGATTTTATGCGTTAATCTTTTGAATCTTTGACATTTGTATTGTAGAGCTATGGATAGAAATCCGTAGCTCTTTTGTTGATTTTTAAGGAGGATAAACAATGACCCCGAAATTAGATGAAAAAAGATGGCTTAATGAAGAATTGGTTTTTGCTTTTCCTAAGGGATTACCTGGTTTTGAGCATTTACGTGAATATAGGCTACAAGAGCATAATGAGCTATTTAGTATTTTGAGCGCTGTAGAAGAGGCGACAGTCACCTTTATTACGGTCAATCCTTTTGATTTTGTACCTGATTATGAGTTTGAACTATCTAGTGATGCGCTTGCAGATATCGGTGTAATAGATCGAGAGCAGATTGCAGTTCGTTGTATTGTGACTTGGCATAGTAATAAGGAGAAGATAACAGTCAATTTGCTAGCACCTTTAATTTTCAATGTGGAGAAGTCTATTGGCAAACAGATTGTTTTACAAAATACCGATTATACTACAAGAAGTGCGTTGTGGCAGAAGTTAAGACATAAAGAGCAGGGTGGTGAATCCTGATGCTTGTTTTATCCCGAAAAAAAGGTGAGTCTGTTGTTATCCATAATGATATTGTAATAACCGTGCTTTCCGTTGAAGGAGATAATGTAAAGATAGGTATATCAGCACCCAAAGATATAGATATTTATCGTAAAGAGATTTTTGATGCAATCCAGGATAACAATCAAGAAGCAGTAATGGACATTGAGGCTCTTCAGAATGCCATGTTAGAAATGGAGGAGAGAAGCAATACTGAGTAAAAAAAGATATAGGTGCAGATATTCGAGATTCACTAAAGAAAATTTTTGAAATGCTATAAACAATTTTGTGGGAGAGGTCGATATATAATATAGAACGGTAATTCTTCAGGGCGGCCGACCTGTGAAGACGTTCATACCACAAGGATGTGGGAATTAAACCATTTCAGGGAGGAAATTTACAATGATTATCAACCACAATATTCCGGCATTGAATACACACCGCAACATGGGTCTTAACACAAATGCAGCAAGCAAAAACATGGAGAAACTGTCTTCCGGTCTGCGCATCAATCGTGCTGCAGATGACGCTGCTGGTTTGTCCATCTCCGAATCCATGCGCGGTCAAATCCGTGGTCTGGAACAATCCCAACGTAATGCTCAAGACGGTATTTCCTTCGTACAAACAGCTGAGGGAGCAATGAATGAAGTATCCTCCATGCTGACTCGTATGAAAGAACTGAACGTTCAGAAAGCGAGCGGAACTTACAGCACTAACGATAAAGATAATATTGGTCAAGAGTTGGATCAACTGGGTGCCCAAATTGATGAAATTATGACTAAAACCACCTTCAACGGTATCACTATTACTGCTGGAGCAAGTATTACAGTTAATGATAAAGCTTCCAGTACTATCGTTATTGCTTCTATTACAACTACATCTTTCTCTGGTTTGAACTCCACAACAGTACTCGCTAGTGTGGAAGATTCGATCAAAGCTGTTTCGACAGAACGCGCTAAACTGGGTGCTGTACAAAATAGATTGGAGTATACCTCCAACAACATTGGTACTACAGTAGAAAACCTGACTGCTGCTGAATCCCGTATTCGTGATACGGATATGGCAAAAGAAATGGTTTCCTTGTCCAAAAACAACATCTTGCTGCAAGCTTCCCAATCGATGCTGGCACAAGCAAACTCCGCTCCACAAGGTATTTTGTCTGTACTTCGTTAATCTATACTTTTCCTTAGAAGAGACCTTGATTTTCAAGGTCTCTTTTTTGTTATTCACTTCATAAACAACTCTTATTTTCCGATATAAAGAGTATAAAACTAAAAACGTTCTTGATGATGCTTCAACACGATAAGGGGGTAAGTTGTGGATAATAGTATTTCTGGTCTTGGCCCAATACCAGGGCAGGCGAAATCTATCTCGCCCAAGGGTGTCGCAGATGAACCATCGATTATAGCTATAAATCAGCAATATGTTAACCAATCAGTCGAAAAGTTGTCCGGTGAAGAAGAAAATGCACTTCAGCAATTAGAAAAGGCGATTAGAGCTGTACAGGGACCTGAAAAAAAGTTTGAGATTTCCGTTCACAAGGAGACCCACGCAATTATGATTAAGGTCTTTGATAAACAGACGGGGGACTTAATTCGGGAGGTGCCTCGCGAAAAACTCCTTGATGTAGCGGCGAATTTTATGGAGATGAATGGGCTTATTATTGACAAAAAGGCTTAATATTCAGGAGGATTAGTTATGACAATGAGAATTAGCGGTTTGGCATCGGGTATGGACATTGATTCAATGGTCAAAAAGTTAATGACTACAGAGAGTATTCCATTGAACAAACTGAACCAGCAAAAACAACTGACCGAGTGGAAACGTGACGGATATCGTCAAGTAAGTACAAAATTAGTTACTTTTAATGAAAAATTAACAAATTTTAGTTTGAGTAGCGCTATTGATTCAAAAAAAGCAACTGTTACAGGAACTTCTAATGTGCTCACTGCAACGGCAACAGGAGCATCTGTGAATTCTGTATTAAATATTAAAGTCACTAATTTGGCATCTGCTTCTAATGTTGTATCTTCTGGAGGGACGGTAGGAGCCTCTCCTGGTACAACAAAGCTATCAGATATCTATACAGGTACTGAAACCAGTATTAATGTAGGAGCAGATACTATAAATTTTACTGCGGACGATACAATCGACTCACTGATTTCAAAAATAAACGGAAGTACAAAAGCGGGGGTGACCGCTGTATATGATGCCTCATCTGGCAAGATTTCGTTGACTAACAAGGAGACGGGGAATAAAGATATTACATTAAGTGGAGAACTCCTCGAACAAAGCTTCGGACTTAAAACAGCTAATGTAGCAAAAGGGGTAAATGCGATTGTTGAAATTAATGGCCTGACAACAGAGCAGACATCCAATCGTTTCACAGTTAATGGTGTGGAAATCAGTTTGAATGGAACCACTCCGACAGGACAGTCAACACAAATTGAAGTTTCACAGGACGTTGATGCATTGGTAAACACAATAAAATCATTTGTTGAGGCGTATAATGATACACTTTCGACATTAAACCAAAAAACAAGTGAAGAACGTTATCGTAAATATTTACCGTTGACCAGTGATCAGAGAAAGGATATGAAGGAAGATGAGATTACACTCTGGGAAAGTAAAGCTAAGAGTGGTATGCTCAAAAATGATTCCATCGTAGATAAAACGCTTAGTGATATGAGGTCAGCGATTATTACAGACGTAGTTCTACCGAATGGTGAGAAAATAAATTTGACTCAGATCGGAATTACAACTGGTAGCTATAGTGAAAAAGGAAAACTATACGTAGATGAGAAGAAGTTACGTGCGGCTTTGGAAACCACTCCTGAAAAGGTAACTGCTTTATTCGGGCAGACGGATAATTCCTCTTCAACAAGCTATACAAGTTCGGATGGTATATTCAGCCGACTGAAGAAGACCAACCAAGGAGCTCTGCAAAGTCTGGCAGATAAGGCTGGAACGTCGAAAGTCAGTTCTGATCTTACGGCAGCTTTCCAGCCAAAGAGTCAAATAGGAGACCAGTTATCAGATTATGGTAAACGGATCGATGCCCTTCAAGACAGGCTTACAATGATAGAAACCCGTTATTATCAACAATTTACTGCTATGGAAACGGCCATGAATAAATATAATAGCACCTCATCTAGTCTTTCAAGTATGCTTAGTTAAAACTATTCTTATTAAAGGAGAGATCCAGGTTTGATTAATTCACCCTACCAAAAGTATCAACAAGCGCAATTGCAAACTGCTTCGCCAGGACAATTGTTGCTAATGCTGTATGATGGAGCGATCCGTTTTATACGGGCGGGAATTAAGGGTATTGAGGAAACAAATCATGAAAAGGCCAATACGAACTTGTGTAAAGCACAGGCTGTTATCAATGAACTTATTGCCGCTCTAAATCATGATTTTCCGATTTCCTCCACTCTTTATCAAGTGTATGAATACATGCTTCACCAGCTCATCAATGCAAACTTGAAAAAGAATGTAGTACCTGCGGAAGAAGTCATTTCTCATTTAACAGAATTAAGGGGTGCTTGGGATACGGCTATAAAATCACTAAATCATAATGTAGAGTCGATTGAATGATTGCTGTTCAGGAATATGTAACCCAACTAGAAAGTGTCACGAAAGAGCTTATAGAGCGAATTCATCAAGTTAGTTACACAGAATTAAGCCAGTACGCAGAGCAAAGAGAAAAAATTTCCCGAAAAATCATTTCTAATCAACAAAAACTTACTGAAGCAGACAAAAAACGAATTAAGCAACTTAGTGTTTTCGACGAAGTTATTCTTTCCAAGATGGAGAGTTTTAAAACGGAAGCTAGTGAGTGGCTTACAAAAAAAGGGACTATTCAAGGTCAACAGGCAGCATACAATGCCAAATATACCCCTGATAGTTTATTTTTTGATAGAAGGAATTAATAATGGGGAAAGAATAGGGTTGGTAAAAAGATGAAGCAGCTTAGTGTGTGTATGATTGTAAAGGACGAGGAAGCCTTGCTTCCTCGATGCCTTGACAGTGTGCGAAATATTGCTGATGAGATCATTATTGTGGATACAGGCTCGTCGGATCGGACAAAAGAGATAGCTCAAGAATATACAGATCTCATTTTCGATTATGAATGGTGTGATGATTTTGCAGCCGCGCGTAATGAATCCATTCGTTTTGCTACTGGTAAATGGGTTTTAGTATTAGATGCAGATGAATATCTATCTACTGATGATGAACCCAAGTGGTCGAATTTTGTAGCCCAACAAACTCCAAAGCCTAGTGTTGGGTATACCCTTACTGTAGTGAATTACTCAGGCTCGTCGGAAAGTATGGATGAAGTATCGACTGCTCCCGTAACTCGATTGTTCCCTAACTTTATGGGGATACGGTTTTACCGCCCGATACATGAACAATTGTGCATTGGGGAGGAAAATGCAAAAGTATACACACAAATGACAGATCTTTGTATATACCATACAGGCTATCAGGAGGAGACTGTAGTAAAGAAAAAAAAACATACCCGAAATATGAAAATTTTCGAGGAAATGCAACTCCAAAAGGTCATGAGTGCTTATGACTGGTTTACTCTGGGAAACCAGTACAGGTTCGCAAATGATAGTGTAAACGCAATGGAGGCCTACGAAAAGTCTTTTATAGAGGCAGACGAAACAAGTGCTTGGTACCCATATTGCTTAATGGCGCTTATCTCCCTATACATCGAAAATGACAAACTAAAAGACTCTTGGTCTTTGACGGAGGAAAAACTATCTAATTTTAGATCTTATCCAGAGTACTATACCATAAAAGGAGCACATTACGAGTCCTTTGGTCTATATGAAAAAGCAATTGAGTGTTATAAAAAGGCTATTGAAAAAGCTGATCGTAAGGCTCGGTTTGCGGCAACTGCCTGGCTTGTAAACCCCGCTTACGGGTATGATGTTCCAGTAAATCAATTAATAAAATTAAATTTTCGGTTATGTCGTAATGAAGAGGCTGTATATTGGCTTGGAAAAAAGCTTCTTAGGGATAAGAAGAACGTGAATGTGTTATTTAGCATGCTTGAATGGTTAAGCTTAAACGACAATGAACATTCCATAAAAAGGTTTCTAGATGCGAATTATGACACTAAGGAAATGTCACATTGTCTTATTCTTTTTAAAGTGTACCTTGCTTTAGGAAATAATCGAATGGTGAACTATTATTTTGACCTACTCAGTGATGAAGTAACACTAACAGATCGAGATCAGCTTAGGTATGCTCTGATAAATAAGAATAAAGAATTGTGGGCGGAATCTGTTCAGAATTTATCTTCAAATATAAAAAAAGATTCATTTTTACAACGTCAGTTAATAATTGGTTGTATGATTTTTAAACAAAAAGACAGGTTGGAGTTTTTCAAATCATCTGCTGATAGTAGTACTAGTGAGTTATTAAATGCATTGTACAATTTCATCGAAAAAAAAGAAATAGTAAGTGATGACGTTGTTGAAAACTATTCGACTGAGTTGTTTTTATTAGCTAAAGACTTATTCTTGCTTGGCTATTATGAGGAATTTGATAATTTAGTAAATTATACGAATCATCCCAAGCTGATTAATGACGTGGGAAACTATCTCTTTAGCGTAAACCAAATGCAAGATGCAATGAATTACTATTCTTTGTTATTGTCACGTCAACAACTAGATGATAGAAGTTATGAAAATCTTGCTTTTTATCATGAGGCACAAGGTTACAGGGAAGATGCTTTGGAATTTTTTGCTGAAAGTCTAAAGCTATCGCCAGAAAAAAAACATTTGTATTATCCAATTATTCGTATATCAGAACCAGAGGAAAAAAAGTTTTACTTTAATAAGTTAGTTGATAACTACCCTTACGTCTCTGATATATCCTTCCTTATGGAGATGTGCAATAACTAAAAAATAGTATTGGAGTAAACTATGAAAACCAGCATAATCATTTTAACATATAACAAGCTAGAGTACACAAAACAATGTATTGAAAGTATACGGAAATACACCCATGAGAATGCATATGAAATCATTGTAGTTGATAATGCTTCTCAGGATGATACGACCGAATGGTTAGCACAGCAAACAGATCTTGTAACGATCTTAAATAAGGAAAACCGTGGGTTTCCGGAAGGATGCAATCAAGGAATGGAGGTCGCTACGGGTACTGAAATCCTTCTTCTCAATAACGATACAATAGTAACTCAGAATTGGCTCTCAAATCTTCTAAAGGCATTATATAGCTCGGATGAGATTGGAGCAGTTGGATGTGTCACAAACAATTCTTCCTATTTTCAAGAAATTGATGTTTCATATGAAAATATCGATGACATGCATTTGTTTGCCAAAGATTATAACTTCTCCAATCCGTTATCTTGGGAAGAACGCTTGAAATTAGTTGGTTTTTGTATGCTTATCAAAAAAAGTGTCGTTGAGAAAATAGGTTTGCTTGATGAAAGGTTCTCACCGGGGAATTATGAAGATGACGATTATTCCATTCGCATGCGAAAAAATGGTTATAAGTTATTGCTATGCAAGGATACATTTATTCATCATTATGGTAGCACTTCATTTAAAGAGAATGAAGCTTATTTTAATGAACTTTTGGAAAAAAACTCTAAAAAATTCGAAGAAAAATGGGGATTCGATCCTATTTATTCGCAACATAAGCGAGATATCCTTATTAATCTTATTGATGCCGATGCGTCTTCTCAAATAACTGTACTTGAGGTTGGATGTGCCTGTGGAGGAACCCTGCTCGGAATCAAGAATAAATTTAAAAATAGTGTGCTCTATGGTATAGAGCTTAACGAAAATTCAGCTAGTATAGCTTCTCTAGTTGCTGACGTCATTCCATACAATGTAGAGAACGGAGATCTGCCATACCCACAGAAAAGTTTTGATTACATCATTTTTGGGGATGTGCTGGAACATCTATATGACCCTTGGAAGACACTTGAAAATATGCATCGATTGTTGAAGCCTGGTGGAAAAATATTGGCAAGCATACCAAATATAATGCATTATAGTGTTATAAATGAATTGTTGGATGGAAAATGGAAGTATGCTGATGCTGGGATTTTGGATCGTACACATGTGAGATTTTTTACATTAGCATCTATACAAGAAATGTTTATCGATAGCGGGTTTGTTAATCTGGATTTCTTGGGAGTTAATTTGCCAAGAGATAGTACTGCAGTCAAAGGACTTGAAAGACTATCTAAAGTTGCCCCAAATGAAATCTTAAATCAATTTGAAGTTTACCAATATATTATTTCTGCTTGTAACAATCAGCTTCTGGATATTATGAATGATATCAAGAACGGTCATATTAATAAGCAAGAGATATTTGAAGTTACATCTTCCCAGACTAATGATGAAATATTAAGAAATGTTAAGTTCCTATCTAGTGTAGCGGATAAAGTAGAGGTTCTAAATACTATCGGAGTCATTCACTTTGAGCAGGGGGAAATTGCAAAAGTCCTTCCTTTATTTGATGAAGCACTGGCGCTTGATGAGACTCATTTAGAGGTTATATATAATATTGCTTATTTCCTTCATCATATAGGAGAAGAAGAATTATCTGAAGAGTACATGCTCAAGCTTAAGAATCTTGATTTTACATGGTATCAGAAGCTCATGGAAGTATTAGTTTAAGCTAAATCTGGCATAAGGATAATTTTATGAAACCGACAATCTCTTTGGTTATGATTGTGAAAAATGAGGAAGCAGTACTCAAACGTTGTTTGGATAGCGCAGTAGAAAATGTTGATGAAATAGTAATTGTAGATACTGGCTCTACGGATCGTACTAAACTAATTGCAGCTGATTATAAAGCGAAAATATTCGATTATCAATGGAATCATAATTTTGCGGATGCTCGCAATTTTGCATTAGAACAGTCTACAACAGACTGGTGTATGGTTTTGGATGCAGATGAGTTTATCATCAATGATTGTAAGGATATTATTAACGCTTTTATAGCGGATGGCCCCCAAATTGGGAGGGTTAAACATACAAGCAAGTTTACTTCTAAAGACGGGCTAAATTATGAACATTGTTATATTTCTAGGATATTTCCATCGTATTGTCGGTATGTTGGGAATGTTCACGAACAAATCCAGTCCGATTTGCCCAGAGTAAAATTAAATGTAGAGATTATGCATGATGGATATATGGAAACTCAGAAGCATGATAGAAATATTCCATTACTACAAAAAGCAATTGAAGAGCATCCTGATATTTCTTATTACTATTATCAAATTGCAAAAGAATATCGTGGGTTGGGAGACGCTGAGAAAGAATTCAATAATCTTAGGAAGGCATATAAGTTAATGGATCATAAAGAGACTATTTCGACCAGTATTATAGTTAACTATATGTATTCTATTATATCTTCCGGGAACCTTAAGGAAGGTTTAGCAGTCTTTAATCATGAGGAAAAATTTATGGGCCATTCTTCTGATTTCTATTTTGTCTCTGCCCTATTTTTTTTGGAATTAATGATTAGCGATCCTCGAAAATACCAAAGTGTTCTACCTAATATTGAACAATTATATAAAAAAGCATTAGAAATAGGTGATACAGGTGAAGAGGGTAATGTAAGAGGGACTGGAAGCTTCGCAGCCCATCATAATCTGGGAGTTCTTTATGAATCAACAGGTAACATTGAGAGAGCTATTGAGCATTACAAAGCAGCAGTGGTATACAACTATGAACCATCTTTAACTAGATTACACGAACTAAAAGTTTAAAGGGCACTTGAATAAGAATGGGGAGGTAGCTCATTGAATTTGGAACAAATTAAAAACGGTATAGTATTTACAAATCAAAACCCCATATATGCTAATTTTGAAATAGGAGATTGGACCTACGGAAATCCGAGTATCTACTGTCATACAAAAAGTGAAATTCTCAAAATAGGTAAGTTCTGCTCAATTGCCGATAATGTTACTATTATGCTTGGGGGAGAGCACAGGGTTGATTGGTTAACTACTTATCCATTTAGTGAGATATTTGCGGAAGCCCAGTATCATCTAGGGCATCCAGCAACTAAAGGTAATGTCACCATTGGAGATGATGTGTGGATCGGAAATAATGTAATGATTCTGTCTGGTGTTTCTATTGGTGTCGGTGCTGCTATTGGTGCTGGAAGTATAGTTACTAAGGATGTCCCACCGTATAGTATCGTAGGAGGCAATCCTGCGCGAGTAATTAGATATAGATTCAAACCAGAGGAAATTGAGCAGTTAGTAAAAATCGCGTGGTGGGATTGGTCCATTTATAAAATTAAAGCTAACTGGGATCTGTTGCTGAATGACGATATTTCGGAATTTATAGAAAGACATGCAACATAGGTGGATATGAACAGTGAAGCAAAATTACTGATTCAAAATAATAGATCCGTTTTTAGTGGGAATTGCAAAACAGCACATTCAAACGTTAAAACAGGAAGCCCAAAATTGGCTTGTCCAAAGAAATATAGCCAGATCTCAACGCAATGCTTATGAATCTAACTATACACCTGATAGCGTTCTAATGGATCGTATGAAATAAATCTAAAAGCTCTCGTCAAACACACTTTTATTGTGTAGGCGAGAGCTTTTTAACATGTATATAGTTGCTAATAAAGGAAAAAGAATCCTTAGAAACAAAAAAGTCTATCAATTTATCGTTTCAGACTCTAAAATATAGTTTAAACATGATTAGTAAGTTTGCTCTAGTTCAAGTTCTAATGAACAAGGAACAAAGTTGTGGACTATTTACCCATTGTATTATATATGGAATAACTATACATGAAAACATTATCAATTCCAATTGACAATGGATAACTTTGGGTGGTATAGTCAAAAATGTGGGCGAGAGCTTCACTTCATTTGATGACGAAGGGAATGTTAGTGCATGCAAGGTAAAGTAAAATGGTTTAACGCAGAAAAAGGTTATGGTTTCATTGAAACGTCTGACGGCGGCGACGTATTTGTACATTTTTCCGCAATTCAAACAGAAGGCTTCAAAACACTTGAAGAAGGACAAGACGTGGAGTTCGACATTGTCGAAGGCGCACGTGGACCACAAGCCGCTAACGTAACCAAATTATAATCATCCCCGGCATAGCCGACCTACATAATTGGTAAGATGGTTAGCAATGGATAACGCGCTAGCACTGCCCTGGAATTTATTCCAGGGCTTTTTTATGTTTTCTAATTACATAAAAAAGCCCCTTACCCAGTGGTAAGGAGCTCAACACAATAGAACTTTTACTCTAGAGAACCATCAAAGTCAGCCATCTCCACAAAAATGGTATTGGAGGAGGCAGATTGATTCTCTACGCTTCCGTCTGGATAACGGAATTGATAGCGCAGAATAACTTGGGCGATCAGATACGCACGGAGCGCAGATTCGATGTCGAAAGAGAATACGATGACGGCTTTGTGGTCTGGGTCAAGCCGACCTAACGGTATATCTTGGAGCAGGTTAGGATGCGGAAGCGGCACAGAATTCACGGTGACCGTTCGCAGCAAAATGAAATCTTCGGCTGCAAATGGTGCAGTGAGCAAGAGCTCTTCCAGCGGGGTATTGCCGATGTTTTCCACATGGACGGTGAAAGACAGGGTATCTTCTTGGCCGACACGCAGAGCGCTGGAGCTAAGCGTGAGTTTAGGAATGGCTGCAATAACGGTCACGCCAACGGTGTTGGTCTGGGAGGTTTCCTGGATGGTCTCTCCTCCACTACGACGTGAGGTATATTCGATGATGGCCTGGTTGCTGAATGTTCCATCCGCAGGTGCTTCACGAATTTGCGTCTGAAGCGTAAGGGTGAGCGTCTCCCCTGGTGCAATATCCGGGAGCGTGATACCTGCGGCGGGATTAGCACCTGGCTGTGCTTTTTCTTGGATAGTTAGGCTGTTGGGTACATAAATGAGTCCATGCGGCAACGGGTCCGTGAACAACGGATATTGTGCAGAGATCCCCCCTTTGTTAGTAATCTGAATGGTGAAGGTGAGTGTGTCGCCTACAGAGGCATCTGTGGTGTTCACCTTTTTAACTAATTCGAGCAGTGGGGATACAATTGGGATCGTAACGGCTTTGGTAGTCAATGTCCCTGATACGACTCTTCCTCCAGGTAGCGTAAACGAGTAGGCAAAGGCAGCTTGATTTACGATGTAGCCAGATGGAGGCGTCTCCGATACGGTCACTTGATAAGTCAATGTCAATGACTGTCCTGGTTCCACATACCCTAGGCTAACACCGATAGTTGGATCGGCTCCCGACAGTGATTGACCGTTCAACTGTATGCTGTCAGGAATCAACAGAGTCCCGGCAGGAATGAAATTTTGCAGTGTAACTTCGGATGTTACGTTGCCGAAGTTGTTGAGCAGTACCGTATAGGTAAGGCTTTCTCCTGCGATGGCCTCCGTATTTTCCGTGGAGATACTTGCGGCAAGCTGTGGATCGAAAACAGCTATAGTCACGGTATTGCTGGTAACCTCGCTAGCACCGTCACTGCCAGCATATTGAAGCCGCACGCTATTGTTTAGACGTCCTCCGAGAGGCAGAGACTGAACGTTCACGCTGTAGGATACATCAATTGTCTGTCCTACCTGCAAGCTGCCGATAAATAATGGTTCACCCGGCTTGCTAGAAGCAGGTGGAGAACCGCTAATTCTCAAGCTACTCGGGTTTATGATGGTTCCATTCGGTACGTAATCGGCTAACACTACATCGGTAATGACCGAGCCTCCATCATTAACAAGAGTCAACTGATAAGGCACAGCATCGCCTAATGCGACAGTAGACACTGTTGTGCGTAGCACGGCTGACAAGGCTCCTTTAGCAGTAGGGGCTACTTTAACCGAGACAGAAGGTGAAGCAGTTACCAGATTCGTGCTTCGTCCGTCCGGCAGCTGGTAGGAGTAAGCCAGCGAAGCTTGATTCACCAGTGTGCCAGACTCGGAGGCACGAACGACAAGCGCGGAGAAGAGGGTAGTCGTCTTTTCTCCTGGTGCGATAGTGCCTAGGGCAATGCCTTGCCCTGGACTGACGCCATATTGAGGGATTCCATTAACCGAAACAGAGCCAGAAACAAAAGAAAGCTCCGATGGCAGTGAGTCCGTTAACAAGCCAAATGCACCGATATTCCCAGTATTTTCTGCAATGATGGAATAGGTGATGCTTTGACCTGGCTGTACGCTCTCCGTGCTGGCTATTTTCGTCAGTTTCACTACAGGCTGAAGTAAGGCAATGGTGACAGCATTGGACAAAACGGCACTCGCTTCTTCACCATTTGAGAGTAACAAGCGCGCCTGATTCGTACGTGGTCCTGGCTGTTCTGTCGCTGTGATACGGACATCAAAGGATATGACAGTCTTGGAATTCGCTTCTAACGGTGGCAAAGGTATACCGGTGCCGGGATCGCTTTCTGTTACCGTAGATCCATTAATCTGAACTGAACCTGTAATAAACTCGATGTCTTCTGGCAAAGTATCCAGCAAACGGGCATCTTGCACGGTATTTGTATCCTCGTTGAAGATCACGAGTTCATACGTCAAGGTTTCGCCAGTAGTGGCGAAAGGTGAGCTTACGCTTTTACTTAATGTGATGTCTAGCGGTGACACGGCAACCTCAACAATGTTGGATAAACGGAAACCGCCTGCCTCTCGCCCATTTGGTGCATTAAAGCGATAGTCTACCTCGGCCTGATCAACCAGCAGTACGGTTGCAGGGATGGAAGATACCAGCACTTGGAAAGTGACAGTTGCCGATTGTCCGGGTGGTATGGCTGGAGTCGGGATGCCGGAAACCGGGCTTGCACCGGGAGCTGCAATGCCATTAATCGAGACGGTGTTGGGAAGGAATACAGAGCCGTCTGGAATATTGTCGCTTACTGTAGTTGAGGCTGCAATGTTACCCGTGTTGGATACGACAATCGTATAAGTGATGATGTCTCCGACGGTGGCATTATTAGTATTGCTTGTTTTGACTGCTGTCAGAATCGGCTGGAAGACTGGAATAGTTACCACATTAGATGTTGAACTGCCAGTAAATGCCCCGCTGGTAAAGCTAACGGATGCCTGATTGGTTAATTGTGCCGATGTGGGCAAGAAATCAACTCGAGCCTGGAACGTAACGGTAGTAACAGCTCCTGGAGCGAGCGTACCGATGGCAATACCAAATCCAGGATTTCCATCAGGGAAGGAGGTTCCATTTACAGTAACACTGCCATTCACAAAGGAGCTTCCTGCTGCAATGATATCTGAAACCA
Source organism: Paenibacillus sp. FSL M8-0228 (assembly GCF_038007385.1). NCBI lineage: Bacteria > Bacillati > Bacillota > Bacilli > Caryophanales > Paenibacillaceae > Paenibacillus > Paenibacillus sp. FSL M8-0228. Next base: position 5,263,341 of record NZ_JBBOXA010000001.1, on the reverse strand, counting down.
CTATATTATTGGCGGTACTGATTCCATTGTTGGAAACGGCCAAGGTATAGGTGATGATATCGCCGACAATGGCGTCTGTAGCTGCTGTTCCTTTGACAATGCTCACATCTGGTGAGGATACAGAGATACTAACTGTGTTGGATACCGCAGATCCGGATACTGTTCTGCCATCTGGTGGTTGGAAAGTGAATGAACCTGATGCCTGATCGACCAGTACCTGTGGATTAGGCAGAGTATTGATAACGGTTTGGAACGTTACGGATACCGTTCCGCCTGGCAGCACAGATCCAACCGGGACGCCCGTTTCGATGGACAATCCAGGTTGCGGACTGCCAGCAATGCTGACACTGTTGGCAAGGAAAGTCGATCCGGCTGGGATGTTATCGCTGATGGTAAGTGCTGCTGCAATATTGCCGCTATTTACGGCCATAATCGTGTACGTCAGTGTATCGCCGACAGAGGCGTTAAGAGTGCTGGATGCTTTAGTAATTGCAATTAGCGGTTGGAACACAGGTACGATGAGTGGATCGGAAAAGGCAGTGCCAGTGAACGTTCCGCTAGTAAACGTGACGGCTGCAATATCTGTGAGCAGGGGTGGTTGCGGCAAAGACTGGACAGTCGTTTGGAAACTGACGACGAGTGTATTTCCAGATGCGACGTTTCCAATGGCAATTCCAGCAATCGGAGAGGCATTAGGGAAGGCTACTCCGTCGATGAGGACACTGCCCGGAACGAAGGAGGTACCTGCAGGAATTGTATCGGTCACGACAGTATCTGTGACTGAATCCACACCGCTATTCGTGATGCTCAGTGTATATCTGATCGTATCTCCGACTACAGCGGCTGACAGACTGGATGTTTTCGTCACCTGAATATTAGGTGCAGACACAGCAACATTGACTGTATTGGATGTGACGGAACCACTCAGCACCCTACCATCTGGTGGTGAGTACGTAAAATTCGCTTGCCCTTGGTCGGTTAATATAGGCGGAACTGGCAGAGACGAAACGATGGTTTGGAAGCTCAATGTAATACTGCCTGAAGGGGCTAGTGATCCGAGCGTTATGCCTGTAACTGGCGAAGCTCCTGGTACAAGGATGCCATTAACGACTACGCTGTTAGGCAGTAGCTCAGAGCCAGTAGGAATGTTATCCGAAAGCACAGGTATAACGGCAATATTTCCGGTATTGGTGAGTGTCAGGGTATAGACCAATGTTGACCCGATCTGTGTATTGACGGTATTGACGGTTTTGGTCAGGCCGATGATTGGCTGATAAACAGGCAAGGTCACCGGATCGGATTGCGAAGACGAGGTCAACGCGCCCGAAGTAAAGCTGACGGTTGCTTGATTAGTTATTTGCGGCGGCTGCGGCAGACTAACGACGGAGACCTGGAATGTAACGGCTGCCGAGCCACCTACTGCAATGGTGCCAACAGGAATACCTGAGCTTGGTGATGCAGTAGGTACAGATGTGCCATTCACGGTTACACTGCCAGAAACAAAGCTGGTGCCGGGCGGCAGCTGATCAGATACAACAGCATTGACGACTTGACTGATTCCGTTATTCGTAGCGACGACAGTATACGTAATGGTATCTCCGACTACAGCATCTGTAGCGGAGGCTGTTTTGATAACGTCCACATCTGGCGAAGAGACCGAGACGGTCACGGACGGAGATACTGCACTTCCAGTCAGGACACGACCATCTGGTGGTTGATAGCTGTAAGCTGCGGTCGCCTGATTGACCAATGTACCTGATGCGGGCAGTGAGGTAATGACTGTCTGAAAGGTCAGAGTGACGGTCGTAGCTGCACCTATGATACCTAATGGGATCCCAACACTTGGATCTGAACCAGGTGCTGCGGTGCCATTGATCACTACACTATTAGGTATAAAAGCTGCCCCTGCTGGAATGGGATCACTAAGTACGGTATCTGCACCGATGTTTCCAGAGTTCGTAACGGAGAATGTATAGGTTACAGTATCTCCAACTGTAGCTCTTCCCGCTCCCGCGCTTTTAGTTACAGTGACGATCGGTTGATACACAGGGATGGTAACGGGATTGGATACCGAAAATCCATTAAATGCACCTGAAGTAAAGCTGACGGTTGCTTCATTAGTGATGGACGCCGGTGTCGGCAGGGATTGTACGTTAAGCAAAAAGCGAATCGTGGCTCCGCCACCAGCTCCAAGCGTTCCGACAGGAATGCCATTTTGTGGGTTGGCTGTAACAACAGGAGTACCATTAATTGTAACGCTGCCCGGGACAAAGGCGGTTCCGAAAGGAATGGTGTCCGTAACGATTACGCTAGTAACCGGATCGAGTCCGTTATTGAACGCAGTTATGACATATGGGACAGAATCGCCCACGACAGCGACAGCCACCTCGGCTGCCTTTGTGACTGTTACATTCGGTGACGAGATTGGAATGGATACAGGCAGGGCTGCTCCGCTTCCAGTCAACGTTCGTCCATCTGGCAATTGGAACGTGTAGTTCACAGTGGCCTGGTTGGTCAGTATAGAGCCAGGTGGTACTGATATGACCACGGCGCTAAACGAGACGGTTACCGTCGCGCCTGGTGCGATTGAACCGATATTGATGCCTGTAATAGGGTCCGCTCCGGGAATGGGCGCACCGTTGACCAATACGCTATTTTGATTCAGGCTAAGCGAGCTGGATAACAGATCAAGCACGACCGTTTCTGCAGGCGCGTTGCCGGTATTGGTTACAGTGATGAAAAAACCTAGTGTATTCCCTACGGTAGCACGATCCGCACTGAGGGTATTGGTCACATTCAAGATCGGCTGTAATACAGGCAGGCTGACTTGATTCGAGACGGATTGACCTACAAAAGCCCCGGAATTAAAGGATACCGTTGCCTGATCTGTTGACAAACCTGATGCTGGCAAGGATGTTACTGTGGCCTGGAAGGTAACCGTTGCTGAGCTGCCAGCTGGAACAGTGCCTACGGACACACCTGTAGCAATGTTGGCTCCTGGTATAGTGATACCGTTGACTTGTACGGAGTTAGGTATAAAAGTAGTGCCATCAGCAATCGGGTCGATAAAGACCGTCCCTGTTACAGGTTCAATGCCTCCGTTTGCTGCGTTAATGGTATACGTAATGGTATCGCCGAAGGCTACAGAGGTCTGATTGACCGTTTTGGTCACGGTGACATCTGGATTGGATACAGGAATGAACACCGGATTGGATTGGACGCTTCCGTTTAATGTGCGACCGTCAGGTGGCTGGAAGGTGTATGTGGCCGAACCTTGATTTAACAGGCCCAGGCCAGTGGGGACAGCGTTAATGACCACTTGAAAGGTAAGAGAAACAGAAGCCCCTGCTGCAATGTTTCCGACTATTACCCCTGATTGGGGATTGGCTCCAGCAACAGGCAGACCGTTCACGGTGACGCTATTCGGTATAAAGGAGGAACCAGATGGAATGGCATCGGTGAAGGTGGCGGTCGCTGCTAGATTACCTGTATTTTGGGCAGTGAGTGTATAGACTACGGTGTCGCCTACCGTTGCTTGACTCGTATTTGCGGTTTTAACAAGACTGATAATAGGCTGGTAAACAGGGACGACAACGGTGTTGGAGAGTGATGTGAAGTTCAGTGTACCGCTGGTAAAAGAAACTGTAGCCTGATCACTCAGCTGAGGTGGGTCAGGCAGGCTGTTGACAGACACGGAAAAGGTAACGGTTGTTGACGCTCCAGCAGCGATGGAGCCAATTGGAATCCCCGTTAAGGGGCTGGCTGACGGCAGCGTTGTTCCATTTACGATAACGGAGCCAGGAACAAAAGAGGAGCCTGTCGGAATGGTATCGGTCACACGAACATCTGTTATGATTTCAATGCCACTATTGGTAGCTGTAATAGTATAGGTTATCGTATCACCAGGAACGGCATCAGTTGCCGAGGTGCTTTTACTGACCTGCACATTGGGTGACGATACAGGAATTGTGACAATATTGGACGAAACATTGCCGTTAACAATCCGGCCATCCGGCGGTTGAAAGGAAAAACTGATATTCGCCTGGTCGGTGAGTTGGGGAGGTAAAGGCACGGAAGTAATCACCACCTGAAAAGTTGTTTGAGTTACGGCTCCAGGTGCAATGGAGCCAATAGACAGACCTGCTTCGGGACTGGTACCAGGAATAGGAACACCGCTGACGACCACACTGTTCGGTACTAGTGCTGAGCCTGCGGGAATACTGTCTGTCAATGTGGCAGCAGCAGCTATGTTACCATGGTTGGTTACCGCCACGGAATACGTTACGATATCGCCAACTGTTGCCCGTAGGAGGTCAGCAGTTTTACTCACAGTTAGCACTGGAGCATTGACGGCTACTGTCACCGGGTTAGATACTGACACGCCTGAAAAAGCACCGCTCGTGTAGCTGACACGCGATTGATTGATGAGCTGCGGTGGACTTGGTAATGGAGAGGATACCGTTACCCTGAAGGTGATCGTAGCTCCCCCTCCAGCGGCAATGCTCCCAATTACGATACCTAAAGAAGGATCTCCACTGGCTATTGTGGAGCCATTCAGCGTTACGCTACCCGCAGTGAATTGAGAGCCGGCCGGGATAGGATCGGAAACGACCACATTGTTCACGGTCTGGATTCCGTTGTTAAGTACGGTCAGGGTGTATAATACCGAATCATCTGGAATGGCGGTGAAACGGTTTGCAGTCTTCGAAATGGACACATTCGGCGCAGACACAGGAATGGATAGCACGTTGGACGATGTGCTATCTGTTCGCACCCGCCCATCAGGCAACGTAAAGGAAATGGCGGCGGTGGCCTGGTCTGTCAGTTGAGATGGTGTTGGAAGAGAGGCTACTACGGTTTGAAATGTCAGTGTGATAGGGCTTTGCGGCGACACGGTTCCGATGAAAATGCCTGCTGCTGGACTGGCTCCAGGCTGACTAACACCATTGATTACTACGCTGTTCTCTATAAATGTGGACCCGGCAGGAATAGCATCTGTCAGCGTTACAGAAGCATTATAGTTACCGTTGTTCGCGACCAACAATGTATACAGAATTGTGTCGCCTATCGTAGCTGCTGTTGTATTTGCAGATTTGACCACACTGATACGAGGCTGATAAACCGGCACAGAGACGGTATTTGTCTGGGATGTTCCGGTAAAAGCACCGCTGGTGAAGCTGACACTGGCTGTGTTTTGCAGCGGCTGTACGGACGGAACGGCGTTGACTAGCACGGCATAGGACACCTGCACGGATGCGCCTGCGCCAATGGTACCGACTGGAATGCCACTTCTTGGATCGACTGTGCTCACAGGTGAACCACCGACGGTTACGCTTCCGGGTACAAATGACACGCTGCCGGGGAGTGGATCGGTAATCACGGTGTTTGTGATGGGGTCAATTCCGTTATTAACGGCGTTCACGCTGTAGGTCAGCGTTTCGCCAACACTAACGGATGTGAATCCCGCAGACTTGGTTACGGCTACGTTGGGAAGCGAAATCGATACGGAAACAATATTGGAAAAAAGCGAGCCCGAGAGGGTTCTTCCGTCTTGCAACTGATATGAATATTGGAGCAGGCCCTGATCGTTTAATCCACCCCCGGTTGGTAGGGAATCTACTGTCGTCTGGAATGAGGCTGTAATTTGTGCACCAGGGTTTACGGTGCCCACTGAAATTCCCGTATTAGGATTGGCGCCTGGCACTGAGGATCCGCCGACAATGACGCTTCCGGGAATAAAGGTGGAGCCTGTCGGTACAGTTTCCGTTAAGGTCGTGTTTAATACGACTGTTCCGGTATTAGCGATGAGGAATGAATAAGTAATTATTCCGCCAACGCTGGCACGGTTGGGGCTTGCGCTCTTGGTAATTGTCGGCGCCGCGATAACGACAGGTATGGTTACAAGATTGGACAAAGATGATCCGGTAAAGGCCCCAGAAGTGAAGCTGACAGTTGCACGATTGTTGATCTGTGCAGGAGAAGGCAGAGAATTAATGGCTGCCCGAAATACAACCGTAACCGATGCGCCTGGAGCTAAAGTACCGATCGGAATGCCGTTCACAGGTGTAGCAGTCGCAGAAGCAGTTCCGTTCACGGTGACGCTACCAGGTACAAAGGCAACTCCGTTTGGCAGCGGATCGGTAACGACTACATTGGTCACATTGGCGATTCCGTTGTTTGTGGCGGTTAGGGTAAACTGAACAGTCTCTCCGACTGCGGCTGCTGCCAGAGAAGAGGCCTTTGTCACGGTCACATTTGGTGAGGAGACGGGAATGGTGAGCGTGTTGGACGTCCCGCTTCCGTTCAATACACGTCCGTCAGGTGGTGTGAAGGTATACGTGTAAGCCGCCTGATCGGTCAAATTACCAGAGGCGGGAACCACATTGACCAGGGTCTGGAAGGTCACGGGTATAGTAGCACCTGTATTAATCGTTCCTACTGAAAAACCAGTAGCGGGATTGGCAGCAGGCACGGAGGAACCGCCAATGGTCACACTACCCGGTATGAAGGATGATCCGGCGGGAATGCTCTCCGAAAAGCTGAGATTTGCAGCAATGCTGCCCGTGTTGGATATCTGAAACGTGTACGTAATCGTATCTCCAACTGTAGCAGCCGTTGTATTGGCACTTTTAACAATACCGATGACAGGCTGGTAGATCGGTGTGCTCGCAGTGTTGGACGGAACGTTGCCGGAAATGACAGGTCCTCCAGGTACGGTTTGGAAGGAAAAGGATGCTGATGCTTGATTGCCCAGCTGGGTGTTTGCTGGCAATGAAGTGACGGTTGCCCGGAATGTAATGGTCACCGTGGAAGCAGGAGCTACACTACCCACTGTGATACCTGTAGTGGGATTAGCTGTTGGCTGGGCTGTGCCCGCGACAACAACACTGCCGGGTACGAAGGTAGCCCCGGCTGGTATGGTATCGGTAAGTACTGTGTTGGAAGCACTAACGAGCCCCGTATTCGAAATGTTAACCGTATAGGTCACTGTATCGCCAATAACCAAGCCCGTAGAGCTGGCCGTTTTGGTCAGAGTCACCAGCGGAGCATTGATATCAATTTGAATGGCGTTGGCATTTACAGTGTAAATATCGCCATTGGTTGTCAGCTGAAGGACACCCGTGGTCTGGCTGTTGAGTAGCGTGGAGGAAATATCGACATTGGTAATGTCCCAGCCTTGCCGTCCGCCTGTCACCTGCGTTCCAGGTGAGCCATTTACGGCATTAGTTGTTCCGAAGGTCCCGGTCGTGACCAATGTACCGTCGTCTCCATTTATTTGGGAAGCGAAAAAATTAGTTGAAAAATTATTAGGCCCAGACAGCGCAGTCAAACTGGATGTGGTAGGTCCAAACAACGCACGGTCACCAGTAATGTCCACGTCACCTTCTTGGGCGCTAATCAGCGCCCTACCGCGCAAAGTCCCCTGTACAGGCGTGGCAAAGCCACTCACTACAACGTTGACTGAGCCAGTAGCACTGCTGACCCCCTCACCGCCTACACGCAGCGACAGGTTACGGAAGGGCAGAGATGGGTTATTGTACACCACAGCGAGCGTCCAGCCGGCATGGTTGGTATTGGTGGAATCAGGAACCGTGATGGTGCCCGTCACATTTCCGACCGTGTATGCCCCTGCGCCGCCTTGAATGACCAGATTTGTGACATTCGCTGTTCTCACATAGGTACTGATACTGGTGACGTTGACTGATGTTGCAGATTCAGGGCTGACCGTGGTAGATAAAGCAGGTGTCTGAAATGTGACCGGGTTACTGGCGCTGGACAATACATTGGTGCTGCCGTTGGCATAACTTCCTCCCCAAATAAGCTCAGCATACAGCACTGTACTGCCCGCAGGGAGCACAAGGAATGCTGTCGATGAGTTACTGGTAAAGGTAGAAGTCGTGCCAAATGGATACGTGCCGAAGCGAGAGGCTGTATTGGTTGTGATGAAAGCGCCAATGCTGGTCGCTGTTCCCGGCACTCCTACCGAATTAGAACGTGCCAGCCCAAGTGTATTCCCTATAAAGGTGACAGCCCCCGTCTGGTTCGTTACGTAACGCTGAATAAAAGCCATGGATTAGCTTCCTACTTTCCATCTCTTCCAAATCTGTTATCTTGAGATCTCCGTATAGGAAGAGCCAGCTAGGCTGGGTGTAATAATCCTTTCGTATAAATTGTCTGGGTTGTAACCAGGCCTTGCATACCGCACAAGTCCATGTACCTGTCCAGCGGGAAAGGGACACCCCCTTTTTCGATAAAATCGCTTAGCATGAAGCCCAAAATAGTTGTTTGTCATGACGTCAGCGGAGCAATATTCGTATATGCACTCATTATTCACATATGTATGCAAGTCGATTTTAAACATACCTGTTTTCAAAGAATGACGTTATGGGAAGCGTTTTAGCGAAAAAAGAGGGATTTTGTAAAATAGCTTCGAAATGTTGGTCTCTTTTTTTACTTGGCGTTAACATATGTGCTATACTGAAGGAGCAAAGGAGGCGTGCCCTATGAACTTAACAGTACGAGGTCAACAGATCGAGGTTACCGACGCTTTGAAGGACTACGTTGATAAGAAATTCAGCAGACTTGAAAAGTATTTCGATGCACCCCCGACGTCTGATGGAAGTGTAACGTTAAGCACAACCAGAGATTTGCACACTGTAGAAGTAACCATTCCTTTGCCGGGGCTTGTACTCCGTGCCGAAGACGAGAGCGATGACATGTATGCATCCATTGATGCCGTGGTAGACAAGCTTGAACGGCAAATTCGCAAGCACAAAACCAAGCTAAACCGAAAATTCCGTCAAGAAGGCAGTTTGAAAACCCTTTTTGTGGAAGATCCGGCAGGTGGCGTGGCTGTTGCTGAAGATGCAGAACTGGATGAGCTGGAAGTTGTCCGCACCAAGCGTTTCTTATTGAAACCTATGGATGTGGAAGAAGCTATTCTTCAAATGAACATGGTTGGACATAATTTCTTTGTGTTTTCCAATATTGACAACGAAGAAGTTAACGTAGTTTACAAGCGCAATGATGGTAAATACGGTCTGATCGAACGGCAATAGCCTGTGAAGTAGGAACTTTTCACATTTTAAAATGAATAGAACGATTTCGATTGAAGCATGCTTCATGGATATTAGGAAAATGAAAACAACACGAGCCTTATCCTTGCGAACCTGGCGGGATAAGGCTCTTTTATATGTTTTTTTGTGAAAGTAAGGAAATTTAAACTTGGATAAGTGTAATCAAGTTGTGTATTTCGTGCGTCAATTGTTTTGGTATCTTTAACCGGATGCAAATCTGGAGGCTGCTTGTGTTGCGGCATGTCCTACAAACTGTTACAATTTATGCAAAGAACATCGCACGATGGGCTGGTACAGCCGGGCCTGTCAAACATATCGGGAATCAATTTCATCATGGACCCTTTCTTATTGTGAAATTGATTCTATTAATTGTTTTGCGCGAAAGGGGTAAACCATGCTAGGAATTGTTAAGAAAATCTTCGGAGATACCAATGAACGTGATGTCAAGCGTTTAATGAAGACGGTTGAACTGATCAATAAGATAGAGCCGGATTTCGAAAAGCTCTCGGATGAGGAGTTGCAAGCGAAGACGGTGGAATTTAAAGCTCGGGTCGAACAAGGGACTACGGCTGAAGAAATTTTGCCAGAAGCTTTTGCTACTGTTCGCGAAGCGTCCAAACGGGTGCTGGGTAAACGTCATTATGACGTACAGATGCTCGGCGGTATTGCGCTGCATGAAGGTAAAATTGCCGAAATGAAAACCGGTGAAGGTAAAACACTGGTAGGAACACTGCCGGTTTATTTGAATGCTCTGTTGGGCAAAGGCGTGCACGTGGTTACGGTCAATGACTATTTGGCGCAACGTGACAGCGGAGAAATGGGACAAATTTATAACTTCCTAGGAATGTCCGTAGGGCTTAATTTGGCCAACATGGATCATGCCGCCAAGCAGGCAGCATATGCTTGTGACATCACATACGGTACAAACAACGAGTTCGGATTCGATTATCTGCGTGATAATATGGTGCTTTACAAAGAGCAGATGGTACAACGTCCGTTGTACTTCTGTATCATTGATGAAGTGGATTCCATTCTCGTCGATGAAGCTCGTACACCATTGATTATTTCAGGACAAGCTCAGAAATCGACCGAGCTGTATTTTGCGGCTGACCGTTTTGTGAAGAGCCTGAATGTTGAAGAAGATTACACGCTGGATATTAAGGTGAAGTCGGTTGCTTTGACCGAAAACGGCGTATCCAAAGCTGAAAATTTCTTTGGTCTTGAAAACTTGTACGATCAGGAAAGTGTTACAATCAATCACCACATTGTACAGGCATTGAAAGCTAATGCTATTATGCGTTTGGATGTGGACTATGTCGTGGCTGACGGTGAAGTCCTAATTGTCGATGAGTTTACAGGTCGTTTGATGGCTGGACGTCGTTACAGTGATGGTTTGCATCAAGCTATTGAAGCAAAGGAAAACATCATTGTACAAAATGAAAGCATGACATTGGCGACAATTACATTCCAAAACTATTTCCGTATGTACCGCAAATTGGCGGGTATGACGGGTACAGCTAAAACAGAAGAAGAAGAATTCAAAAAAATATATGGTCTGGAAGTGCTCCAAATTCCGACGAATAAGCCTAACCAGCGTGTAGATATGCCTGACATAGTGTACAAGAGCGTGAAAGGCAAATTCCATGCTGTGGTAGATGAAATCCTGGAGCGTAACAAAAAGAACCAGCCGATATTAGTAGGTACGGTTTCTATTGAAAACTCGGAGCTTCTTTCTGAAATGCTGAAACGCAAAGGCGTTCGTCACAAAGTGCTTAACGCCAAGTATCATGCTGAGGAAGCTGAGATTATTTCCCGTGCAGGTGAAGCAGGCGCAGTTACCATCGCTACCAACATGGCCGGACGTGGTACTGACATCGTACTGGGTGAAGGCGTATCAGAACTTGGTGGTTTGCACATCATCGGTACAGAACGTCATGAATCCCGTCGTATTGATAATCAGCTTCGCGGACGTGCAGGACGTCAGGGTGATCCGGGCTCCACACAGTTTTACTTATCGCTGGGCGATGAGTTAATGAAGCGTTTTGGTGCGGACAACGTACTGAATATGATGGAGCGTTTGGGCTTCGAGGAAGACCAACCTATCGAGAGCCGTATGATTACACGTGCTATCGAATCAGCTCAAAAACGCGTCGAAGGCAACAACTTTGATCAGCGTAAAGTCGTTCTCCAGTATGATGATGTAATGAACCAGCAGCGTGCTATTATTTACAAACAACGCCGTGAGGTGCTGGAATCAGAGAACATCAAGGAAATTGTGTTTGACATGATCAAGCCTGTCATTGAGCGTGTAGTGGAAGCTCATTGCGGGGATGACATTCCTGAAAACTGGGAACTTGAAGAAGTAGCAGAGTATGTGAATAACAACCTGCTTGAGGAAAATACACTTACACGTGACGACCTGTGGGGCAAGGAAAAAGAGGAGATCGTGGATATGATCTTCGAAAAAGTTACCAACAGATACCACAGCCGTGAAGAAATGATTGGCGAAGATATGGTACGCGAGTTCGAGAAAGTTATCGTACTGCGTGCGGTCGATAGCAAATGGATGGACCATATTGATGCTATGGATCAATTGCGTCAAGGTATTCACTTGCGTGCTTACGGCGGTACCGATCCTCTGCGCGAGTATCAATTTGAAGGCTTCGAAATGTTCCATGCTATGATTGCTAGCATCCAAGAGGAAGTAGCGACATACATCATGAAAGCACAAATTGAATCCAATCAAGAGCGTCAGGCTGTCATCGACGAAGACAAAATCTCGACGAGTGGTGAACCAGCTGCTCCTAAAAAGAAATCCGCTCCTTCGCGTCCGCGTAGAAAATAACGGATTGAAATTAAGGGAGAGTCTTGAGATACACTATTCCCTGCAGTGCATATAATGGCAGGCGGCAGTTCAACCACTGACCGTCGGCCATTTTGTGCCATACAGGGGATGCACTGATGTTTTCAGCTTATAGTGTTTTTGTTGGAGGATCAGTTTGAATATTTTTTTCTTGAGAAGATTGTCCCTATTTCTATAATTATGACAAGCAAGCGGGTCTTAGCTTGCTTGTCAGTTAATTCAGCTCTTGACTCGGCTCACATACCTGAGCCGATTATCTATAAGTCGTTTGACTTTACGGCGGTCGGTAGCGAAGTGAAGGATTTGAATCTGGAGAAGCGTCAGCGTTCGCCTTTGCAGTGAGATGCCCACCTTTGAATGTGTTAATCCAATCAAGGGCATCTCGCTGCAACAGCGATCGTAAGATCAAATCATTCGCGCAGCGTCTCTTCACCCAGCCGTAACTCACAACGCTTTTACTTCCCCTAACCATATATTAAAAGGAGAATGACAGCATGATTGATCCAAGTGTAAAGCATGATTTGCGAGAAATAGGCAAGAAACTAACAAACCTTAGGGGGTCTCTTTGACTTAGATCTCAAACAGGAAATGATCGCAAACTTTGAAGTAAAGATGGCTGCACCTGACTTTTGGGATGATAATGATAAAGCCCAAGGTGTAATTGCAGAAATGAACGCTGTTAAGTCTTCAGTAGACAGCTATGAACAGCTTCGTCAGGAATACGAAGATGCCGGCATGATGGCTGAGCTGGCTGATGAGGAAGGCGATGAAACACTGGCTGGAGAAATCGAGAATAGTGTCAGTTCTCTGCTGAGCAAGCTTCAGGAGTTTGAGTTGCAATTGCTTTTGAATCAGCCGTATGACAAACTTAATGCCATCCTGGAGTTGCATCCGGGAGCAGGCGGAACGGAGTCCCAAGACTGGGGACAAATGTTGCTACGGATGTATACTCGCTGGGCTGAAAAACGGGGCTTTAAGGTAGAGACCCTGGATTATCTAGCGGGTGATGAAGCAGGAATTAAGAGTGTAACACTTTTGATCAAAGGTTATAATGCCTATGGCTATTTGAAAGCGGAGAAAGGCGTGCATCGGCTTGTTCGTATCTCTCCATTTGATTCCTCCGGCCGTCGGCATACATCGTTCGTATCCTGTGATGTGGTGCCTGAAATTGCGGATGATGTGGACGTTGAGATCCGCACGGAAGATCTTAAAATTGATACGTACCGGGCCAGTGGTGCGGGCGGTCAGCATATTAATACGACCGATTCAGCCGTTCGGATTACGCATTTACCTTCCGGTATTGTCGTGACCTGTCAAAATGAACGCTCCCAGATCAAGAACCGAGAGCGTGCCATGACGATGCTCCGTTCCAAGCTCTACGAGCGTAAGATCGAAGAGCAGCGTCAGCATTTGGATGAAATCCGCGGAGAACAGTCCGATATTGCATGGGGCAGCCAAATTCGCTCCTACGTGTTCCATCCATACAGCATGGTTAAGGATCACCGTACTAGCGTGGAAACTGGCAACGTAGGGGCTGTCATGGATGGCGATCTCGATCCCTTCATCGATGGTTACCTGCGCAGCCAAATTAAGCTGGACGCAGAATAATAGCCTGTACGTTTTCCTACAGTCCGCAGACCATGTGCCTGCAGACTGTAGGAATTTTTGTGTAACGGTATTTTTTAATTAAAGGAGAACACGAATGATGCCTCAATTGAATCCTCCCGCTGCTCGCCGAAGACGACGCAAGCCTCTGATTGCCGCCAGCGGACCCGCACGCAACGTGACCGATATTTTGCTGATTATACTCGGCTCTTTCATTACAGCGCTGACCTTTAACATGTTCTTGCTCCCAAACCGGATTGCATCCGGGGGGGTATCGGGCTTGTCTATCTTGGGCGAGGAGCTGTTTGGCCTGGAACCAGCCTATACGCAGTGGGGAATGAATATTCCGTTATTTATAGCAGGGGTCCTGCTGTTAGGGAAAAAATACGGTTTGCGTTCTTTGCTGGGAAGTATTATGCTGCCGCTATTCGTTTATGTTACGAAGGACTGGGCAGTTCCGACAACCAATCCGTTGCTGGCTTCGCTATATGGTGGAATCGGAGTAGGGTTGGGTTTGGGTACCGTGTTTCGGGGCAGGGGCTCGACGGGTGGACTGGCTATTTTGGCGCAGATTATTCAAAAATATACGGGTTTTAGTCTTTCTCTCTGTGTCATGTTGATGGATGGCACGGTGATTACACTGGCTGGTTTTACCCTCTCGCCAGAACGGGCGTTGTACGCGTTGATCGGCTTGTTTGTAACGGGCAAGGTCATTGATGCCGTGGAAATGGGATTGGGCTACTCCAAAGTGGCTTACATCATATCCAATCAGAAAGAAACGATCACGCAGGCTATTTTGCAGGATTTGGACCGAGGATTGACAGAGCTGGCAGGACGGGGCGGTTACACGAACGAAGAACGTCCTGTGCTTATGGTTGTAGTCGGACAAAACGAGGTAACTCGCCTTAAAACGCTCGTCCGCTTGGTAGACCCGGAAGCTTTTGTGATAATAAGTAATACTCGTGAGGTATTGGGTGAAGGGTTTAAGAAGGAAAGCTGAAACAAAGAGGGCCTTCTGGAGGCATGCTCTTAACTGAATCCATGCAGGAGAGCCCACTAATATAGTAGGCTCTTCTCTCTTCAGCATGCTTTACTAGATTCATTTTACCAATCGTTCAAGCCAATTTGCCGTTTGTCCTTGATTAAAATACGAGGTAGGCGTTCCTTTTACCCCTGTCTTGACCATAAATAGGCCGCCTGCTAAGGGTTGATCGGCACTATCATCATCTTGAGCAGTCGTAATATATAACTCATCCAGCTGTTCACCGCCAAAAGCGCACGAAGTCACACAATTGACGGGAAGTGATACCTCAGCAATTACTTCTCCATGAGCAGGATGGATACGGGAGACACGTTTACCACCCCATCTCGCGACCCACAACATGCCCTCTGCATCGATTGTCATGCCATCTGGATACCCTTCACTTTCATCCAATCTAGCCACCAGTTGCTTATTCCTAATAGTGCCTTGTGCCACATCGTAATCAAAGGAGACGACCTCCAATGTTGGAGTATCAATGTAATACATTGTACGATGATCTGCGCTCCAGGCTAATCCATTAGATATGGAAGCTTTATCAACCAGTAAGGAGACCTTGCCTTTTGTGCTCAGACTATACAATGCTCCTTGCGCATGTTCGCCATTTAGACTCATGGTTCCTGCTAAAAAACGTCCGGCAGGATCGCATTTTCCATCATTAAAACGATTACCTAGTCTACCTTCCTCAGGATCATGAATTAATACTTTGGCCCCTGTCTCAATATCTAAACAATATAGACCGCTAATCAGCGCTACGATCACTTTATTTTTGAGATAAGGTACAACTGCACCAATATGTTCACCAACATTTATTGTACGATCTGTGCATGTAAAAGGATCGTAGATATGCAATTGAAAGCCTTTAATATCGACCCAAAATAAACGTTGAAACCGCTGATCCCAGCTGGGACCCTCGCCTAACTTTGCTTTTGCATCTATAACGATATTCGCTGTATATGTTTCGATCTGTAACACCCCTAACGTATAGGTTTATTTTCGACCCCAATTATTCGCTTCAGCGGTTCCTCTGAGCAGATTCACTAGATGCAGCCCATGTGATTTCCTCTTGTATGTAGTGCTACATGTACTCCCTTCATGTTCAACAAGTCCATAAAGTGCAGCAAATGACCAATCGAGATGAACTCCAATAAGTGAGATCATGTAAAGGGAATATCCCCCTTATTCTTTATGCAAAGTGGCAAGCTTTATTCAAAAAGTTCGCTGTCTATTTTTTATTCCCTTTATTATAGCTCGTACAGCTTGTCCGTCAAAAGAATAGACAAGAGCGCATATTTTAAATTAGGGGGAATAACATGACATGAGGTGTTGTATTTATATAAATAGAGTCGTATAATAATACATATTTCATACGAACGGAATGGAGGAAGGTCTGTGAGCAGCAAGTTAAAAGTGGCAATTGTCGGTTCCACCGGGTATGGCGGGGTGGAGCTGATTCGTTTTTTGGTTCATCATCCGCAAGTAGAGATTGTATCTGTTATTTCTTCGTCCAGCGCGGGTGTCCCAATCAGTGACGGATTTCCACATCTGACGGACATTGTGGTGCAGGATTTGGACGGTGTCGAAGTCCACGAAATTGCTGCTAAGGCCGATCTGGTTTTCACTGCTACGCCATCGGGCGTTAGTACCAAGTTAGTGCCGCAGCTTCTTGATGTCGGACTGAAGGTCATTGATCTTTCCGGGGACTTCAGGCTTCGAAGCGGGGAAACGTATGAAGCATGGTATAAAAAGCCTGCAGCTTCACCCGAATATCTCAAGCAAGCGGTATACGGACTCAGTGAGGTGTATGCAGAAAAGCTGGCGGGCGTTTCTTTTATTTCAAATCCAGGCTGTTATCCGACTGCAACATTACTGGGGATTATTCCTGCGCTGAAAGCGGATTGGATCGACCATCGGTCGCTGATTGTGGATGCCAAATCCGGTGTATCCGGCTCGGGTAGGGGAACAAGCCTCGTTTCGCACTATGCGGAAATGAACGAGAATTTTAAGGCTTATAAGGTGAATAAGCACCAGCACATCCCTGAGATCGAACAGGTACTGGGCGATATTGCGGGCGAGGACGTTACGATTACGTTTACAACACAACTTGTTCCTATGACCCGAGGAATTATGAGTACGATTTATGTCACGCTGAAGGGTGAGCATACAGATCAAGATCTTATCGGGTTATACCGGGATTATTATAAAGGCCATCCTTTTGTCCGTGTACGTGGCGAGGGTATATGGCCAGCAACGAAGGAAGTAATGGGTTCGAATTACTGTGACATTGGTTTTGCAGCAGATGCCCGAACCGGGCGTCTTACGATTATTTCTGTCATTGATAATGTTGTGAAGGGTGCCGCTGGGCAGGCGATTCAGAATTTAAATTTGATGATGGGATGGGAGGAGAACCTCGGGCTAGGCTTCATACCGGTATATCCGTAAGTAGCAAGTAACTGCAACATGGATACGGATAACGGCAGCGAGCGGGAATTTGGAATACAAACAGCTGTCATTCATCGAATATGTTGCGAACGAGGGCACATAATTATGGGCAAAGTAGAGTTTACAGTAGTAAACGGGGGTAACATCGTAACTCCGCGTGGTTTTACAGCCGGAGGATTACACTGCGGGCTAAAAAATTCGAACCGCAACGATATGGGCGCGATTCGTTGTGAGGTAGAAGCGACAGCTGCTGCGGTGTACACCACCAATGTGTTTCAGGCTGCACCGCTGAAGGTGACCCGCGAGAGCTTGGCAGATGGTCGATTGCAGGCAGTAGTGGTGAACAGCGGAAACGCCAATGCCTGCACGGGACAACAAGGAGAGCAGGATGCTTACGCTATGCGTTCGGCTGCGGCTCATGAACTGGGTGTTGCTGAGAGCAATGTAGCCGTCGCCTCGACAGGCGTGATCGGCGAGCATTTGAAAATGGATTGTGTGCTTGAAGGTATATCCTCCTTACCTGACCGTATGAACGGGGCAAACGATGGAGCAGAGCAATTTACCCAAGCCATTCTGACAACGGACTTGGTTAAAAAGGAAGCATGTGTGGCGGTTGAAGTGGACGGTGTGACCGTGCACATCGCCGGGGCGGCCAAGGGATCGGGCATGATACATCCGAATATGGCAACGATGCTCGCTTTTATGACCTGTGATGCAGTAATCGGACAGACGGCGCTTCATCAACTATTAAAGCAGGCAACGGATACCAGCTTTAATATGATTACGGTGGATGGGGATACGAGCACGAACGATATGCTGATTGCTATGGCAAGTGGGCTGGCTGGCAACCGTGAACTGCACGTAGGGCATCCCGATTGGGACGCTTTTGCCGAGGCGTTCACCTATATCTGCCGAGAACTGGCGAAGGCAATTGCTCGCGATGGAGAGGGTGCTACGAAGCTAGTAGAGGTGTCTGTAAGCGGAGCGGTAAGCGATGCGTCCGCTCAAGCGATAGCCAAGACGGTGGTTGGGTCTAGTCTGGTCAAGTCAGCCGTCTTCGGAGCGGATGCGAATTGGGGACGGATTATTGCGGCCGTAGGGCGTGCTGGAGAGCCAGTTAATCCAGAAACGGTAGATATTCGCTTGGGTGATATTGTTGTGCTAAGCCAATCAAGTCCGGTCGCTTTTGATGAAGAAGAGGCGCTAGCCTATTTGCGGGGAGATACGGTGCAAATTATTGTTGATTTGCATCACGGAGACGGAACCGCTACAGCATGGGGCTGTGACCTAACCTATGATTATGTGCGGATTAACGCAGCTTATCGGACATAGATACCCGAATAAAATACGGATTGAATAAGGATAGTAGTTAATAGAAGCAAAGAGCGGATATAAGTCCAGCATCATTTAAAAATTGCACGGATATGCGGAGAAGAAAAGGAGAGATGATATGCAATCGGCAGTGGAACACGCGGATCAAGCGAATCATGCGGGAGTGGCACGTCGTAATTTTGTGATGAAATGCGGAGGAAGTACGCTGGCTGCGTTACCTGATTCCTTTTTTGAAGATTTGGCGAGTTTGCAGTCGGAAGGTCTTCAACCTGTCATTGTACATGGCGGTGGCCCTGCGATCTCCGACAACTTGGCGAAGCTGGGGATCGAAACAGAGTTCATTCATGGATTACGCAAAACGACCGAACCCGTGCTGGATGTCGTGGAGATGGTACTGGCGGGTAGCATTAACAAGCAGATTGTACGTAGAATAGGACTGCATGGGGGCCGAGCGTTGGGGTTGTCAGGTAGTGATGGTTATTTAATCGAAGCCAAGCCTGTGTCGAATGCTGCTGAGGTCGGTTGGGTCGGAGAGGTAACATCTGTTCAAGCCTCGATTATTACAGGTGTCCTGGATATGGACTATATGCCTGTTATTGCCCCCATCGGGATTGATCGATCTGGTCAGCGTTACAACATTAATGCGGATACGGCGGCGGGTGCGGTAGCCTCTCATCTGGGGGTCAGTCGGATGATCGTCGTTACAGATGTACCAGGCATATTGAAGAAGTATGGCGGAGAAAAGAAAGTGCTGGACTCTATCACCGTACAGGAAATTGAGGATATGATCAGCACAGGTGAAATATATGGGGGTATGATCCCGAAAGTGAGAGCGGCTATTGCCTGTATCCACGGCAAAGTGAAGGAAGTCGTCATTGTGAACGGTAGCGAACCGCAGGTACTAAGTCGTGTGCTAGGCGGAGAATCGATTGGAACACGCATTGTGCGTATGCAGTAATTGTAATATATAGCTCGACCTATATAACCAAACGATAAAGGAGCGTGAACATAATGAGTAAGGAACCGAATACGCTGGTGAGCGAGGAAATGCCAAGTACGGATGGAAGCGAAGTGCAAACGGAAAAGGTGTCAGCAAAAGCGCAGACAAATAGCTCTCTTTTTCCAAACTACGCAAGATACCCGCTTACACTGGTGAAAGGGCAAGGAAGCTGGCTGTGGGACGATCAGGGCAAGCGTTATCTGGATTTCATGTCAGGCATCGCCGTTACTAATCTGGGCCATGCGCCTCAAGCAGTAGCTGAACGATTGAAAAAACAGATCGATGAATTGTGGCATGTATCCAATCTGTTTCATATACCGGGGCAGGAACGGGCAGCTGCCTTGCTGACAGCAAATAGCAGCGCAGATGCCGTGTTCTTCTGCAACAGCGGGGCCGAAGCCAACGAAGCTGCAATTAAGCTGGCACGTCGTTACCACCAGAAGGTAAAGCAGACCGGTCGCTACGAAATTATTACGTTCACGCAATCCTTTCACGGACGGACGCTGGCAACCTTGACCGCTACGGGTCAGGACAAAGTGAAAGAAGGCTTTTTACCGCTTCCCGCCGGATTCAAAAGCGTTCCGCTTCATGATCAGGCTGCGCTCGAAGCAGCCATCAATGAGAATACAGCGGCAATTATGCTGGAAATGGTGCAGGCCGAAGGCGGCATGTATCCGGTAGACCCTGCTTTCGTAGATGTGATCACAAAGCTATGCCGCGAGCATGGTTTGCTGCTGATCATTGATGAGGTGCAAACAGGTATGGGCCGGACGGGCAAGCTGTTTTCCTTTGAGCATTATGGTATAGAGCCGGATATCTTTACATTGGCGAAAGGACTGGGCAGTGGGTTCTCTGTGGGTGCGATGCTAGGTAAAGGATATTTGCGTGAAGCGTTCACAGCGGGCAGTCATGGTTCTACCTTTGGAGGTACGCCACTTGCTATGGCAGCGGTTCAAGCTACTATTGAAACGATTATTGATGACAAGCTGCCAGAACGTGCAGCTGAGATGGGAGATTACCTCTTCCATAGTCTGCAAAAGCAGCTTGGAGATAGTCCTTTTGTAAAGGATATCCGTGGAAAAGGTCTGATGGTCGGCATTGAGTGTGTAGAACCGGTAGCGGAGCTTGTTTTGGCAGGACAGAAGAAGGGCATTCTGTTCATTACAGCAGGACCGAACGTGATTCGTCTGTTGCCTAACTTGTATGTAACGAAAAACGAAATAGATCAGGCTGTAACATGGATTGCTGAATTGATTCGGGAGCATGTGGCTTAGTGTAAAGGTTAAATTATCCTAGACTAGAGTGTAAAAGGAGACGATAGCATGAGCCAGGGCGGCGCACTGCAGCAGATGAATTTGAAAGGGCGGGACTTCCTGGAGCTGGACGATTACTCGCCAGAGGAAATCCAGTATTTAATTGATCTCGCTGTTGAAATTAAGCGTAAGCATAAAAACGGGGAAACCTATCAGCCGCTAAAAGGGAAAACGCTCGGACTGATTTTCGAGAAATCCTCTACACGTACACGGGTATCTTTTGAAGTCGGTATGTATCAATTGGGCGGGCATGCTCTTTTCCTCAGCAAAAATGACATCCAGCTGGGACGCGGCGAACCGATTAGCGACATGGCCCAAGTCATGTCACGGTATCTGGATGGCATTATGATTCGTACCTTTGGGCACGATAATGTGGTAGAGTTGGCACGTTATGCATCCGTTCCTGTGATCAATGGATTGAGTGATTTGGCGCATCCGTGCCAAGTGCTAGCTGATTATCAAACCTTGTATGAGCAAAAGGGCAAGCTAAAAGGGCTCAAATTGGCTTATATCGGAGACGGCAACAATATGGCGCATTCTCTCTTGATTGGTGGAGCGAAGCTCGGAGTGCATGTCTCCATTGCAAGTCCAGCTGGATACGAGCCTAACCCGAGTGTGGTCGCAGCTTCCCGTGAAATTGCCAAACAGACAGGTAGTGAGATCGTTATAACCCAAAGTCCGCAGGAAGCAGTACAAGATGCGGATGCGATCTACACAGATGTGTGGGCGAGCATGGGGTTTGAGGAAGAGCAGAAGGAGCGGGAGCTTGCTTTTGCCGACTTTCAGGTGAATGAAGAGCTGGTCAAGCTGGCAAAGCCGGATTATTTATTCCTGCATTGTCTCCCTGCGCATCGTGGGGAAGAAGTGAGCGCAGGCGTAATCGATGGTCCGAATTCGGTCATCTTTGATGAAGCAGAAAATCGTCTGCATGCGCAAAAAGCGCTGTTAGTTGCTTTAATGGCATAAGATTGATAGGTATTGATAGGTAAAGAAGATAAAGGCTAGAAGCATTCGGGGAGGACTTTAACAATGGCAAAAGAAAAAATCGTACTCGCATATTCCGGCGGTCTGGATACGTCGGTTATTCTGAAATGGCTCAAAGAAACTTATGATGCTGAAATCATAGCTTTCACCGCAGATATTGGTCAAAAAGAAGAACTGGACGGTTTGGAGGAAAAAGCACTCGCTACAGGGGCTTCCAAAGTGTACATTGATGATCTGCGTGATGAATTCGCCAAGGATTTTATCTATCCGATGTTTCAGGCGGGTGCCTTATATGAAGGACAATATTTGCTCGGAACGAGTATTGCACGTCCATTGATCGCTAAGCGGATGGTCGATATTGCGATTGCCGAGGGAGCAACAGCCATTGCTCACGGGGCAACAGGCAAAGGTAACGATCAGGTACGCTTCGAGCTGAACGCGGCGGCGTTGACGCCGGATATCAAGGTGATTGCACCTTGGCGGCTGGAAGAGTTCCGCAATCAGTTCCCGGGCCGTGCAGAAATGATTGCCTATGCGGAAAAACACGACATTCCGGTAACTGCTTCTGCAGCCAAGCCATACTCCATGGACCGTAATCTGCTGCATATCAGCTATGAAAGCGGCGTGCTGGAGGACCCTTGGTTTGATCCAAGTGCTCCTGAAAATAAAGAAATGTTCTTGCTCAGTAACGCGCCTGAGGACGCTCCTGATGAAGCAGAATATTTGGAGTTGGAATTTGAAGCAGGTAACTGCATCGCTTTGAACGGAGAACAGCTTAGTCCATTGCAAGTGATGGAAAAACTGAATGAGCTCGGCGGCAAGCATGGTATCGGACGCGTGGATATGGTGGAAAACCGTTTTGTTGGTATGAAAAGTCGGGGAGTCTATGAGACGCCGGGCGGTACGATCCTGTTCACAGCTCACCGCAAAATGGAATCCATCACGATGGATCGCGAGGTTATGAATCTGCGTGATAGTCTGATTACCCGTTATGCTACCTTGGTTTACAACGGTTTTTGGTTCGCACCGGAACGTGTCGCTTTGCAGGCTCTGGTTCATGAGAGTCAGAAAAATGTTAGTGGTACCGTGCGCGTGAAGCTGTACAAAGGCAACATTATCGGCGCAGGCGTTAAAAGTCCGGTTAGCTTGTACAATCCGGACATTGCGACCATGGAAGCCGATCCGACACAAGCCTACGATCAAGGCGATGCAACAGGCTTTATCCGCTTGAATGCTCTGCGTTTGAAGGTTAACGCGGGTGTAACACAAAATCATAAATAATGATGTAACCTAAAAAATGTACGGGATGCGGGCCGTTCTTGTCCAAACGACGAGGGCGGCTTGTATTGCAGAGAGGGGATCATACAATGAGTAAGCTATGGGGCGGACGGTTTACGAAGCAAACGAACAAGCTGGTAGAGGAATATACGGCTTCTATCGGGTTTGATCAGGCGTTGGCGGAAGAAGATATTCAAGGCAGTTTGGCTCATGTGGCCATGCTAGGAAAATGTGGAATTATTCCGCAGGAGGATGCAGACACGATCAAGGAAGGACTGCACACCGTTCTGGAGCGTATCCGCCGTGGGGAAATTGAATTTTCCGTTTCGGATGAGGATATTCACATGAATATCGAAAAAAATCTAATCGAGGCTATTGGTCCAGTGGGGGGTAAACTACACACTGGGCGTAGCCGTAACGATCAGGTAGCAACGGATATGCACTTGTATTTGCGTGGACGTGTGGTATCGCTGGTGGGTATGCTGCATGATGTACAATCTGCATTAATCGGCCAAGCAAAGGATAATCTGGACACGATTGTACCTGGATACACACACTTGCAGCGTGCGCAGCCTATTTTATTTGCACATCATCTGCTGGCGTATGTGTCTATGCTGGAGCGTGATATTGACCGACTCAAAGACAGCTACAAGCGGATTAACGTGTTGCCGCTTGGCGCGGGTGCTTTGGCCGGGACCACTTTTCCGATCGACCGTCATTTTGTAGCCGAGCAACTGGGATTTGATGGCGTATATGAAAATAGCCTCGATGCCGTCAGCGATCGGGATTTTATCGTAGAGTTCCTGGCTGGCGCCTCGCTGATTATGACGCATTTGTCTCGTCTGAGCGAAGAATTGGTGCTATGGAGCAGCACGGAGTTTGGTTTTGTCGAGCTGGATGATGCTTTTTGTACAGGCAGCAGCATTATGCCGCAGAAGAAAAATCCGGACGTACCGGAGTTGGTACGTGGTAAAACCGGACGTGTCTATGGAAACCTCGTGGGCTTGTTGACTGTATTGAAATCCTTGCCGCTGGCATACAACAAGGACATGCAGGAAGACAAGGAAGGGATGTTCGATACCGTTGCCACGCTGGAAGGAGCCTTGCAACTGTTCGCACCGATGATCGCCACGATGAAGGTGAACAAGGATCGCATGCGTCAAGCGGTCAACCAGGACTTCTCCAATGCAACGGATATTGCGGACTTCTTGGTCGGCAAAGGGCTTCCGTTCCGTCAGGCGCATGAGGTCATTGGCAAAACCGTACTGTATTGCATCCAGCATGGAAAATATTTGCTTGATCTCACACTGGACGAATTTCAGCAGTTTTCGGATCTGTTTGATGAGCGTATCTATGAGGTACTTCAACCGGAAGCGGTAGTGAATGCACGGAATGTATATGGTGGAACCGCTACCGGTCAGGTACAGGCAGCCATTGGGCGCAGTGAACAGCTCCTGGCGAATACATCAACATGGTTTGAAGGGCACAAGCCGAAAAATTAATCAGTAAAGAAAGATATTATTCTCTTGCACAGTAGCGGTATACTGTGTAAAATCAAATTTTAAGGAATTAGCAATCAAAGATTCTAAGGCACCGTTCGCGGTGTCTTTTGTGCTTTTTGGGGCATTAATTCATAGTTCCAAATACCTATTACTACACTAGTGTGAAAGTTTCTAGAATTTACATTTTTGTATACTACGTCTACGGTGATTATGGTAGAATAGCACTAAGTTTTTCATTGAATTACCAATTCAATAGGACAAGAACTATATTCAATAAATAAATGTCAAGTTACTAGGGGCTCTTTTGGTCAAGTGAATTTCATAAATGTGTAAATGAAGGGCTTGAATGAGAATAGAGGTATGTCCTGGTTTTGGGAGAACGGCATGTATATGCTTTAAAGTAGTGACGTAGCAAAAGGCAGAGTCGGGATGATTCAGGGAGGTATTATGAGAACTAAAAGGACGGCGCGTCAGTTAAAGAGCGCTTGGATCGGTTATCGCGCTTCTGAAGCCGATCAACTGATATCTTCATTGCATGAGGAACGGATACAAGCGGAGGAGTTACTGCGCGAGGAGCGGGAACTTTTTCACGCGGCGCTGGAACGGAAAAAGCAGCGGGATGCGGAGTTAAAGCAGCTGCTTGCAGATGCGCTTGCGGAAGAGCGGCGCTGGATTGAAAGGGCGGGAATTCATGGGTGACAAGCTTAGGTGGCAGGTTGGAGGAGTTTCAATTCGCCAAACCAAGAGAAGAATAAAAGAAGAGCGTCAGCGAATCGAACAACTGCAACAACAGCTAGAGGCTCAGCGGGCAGAGCAGGCTCCGGTGCTGTACAAGCTTGATTTTCATATCGAAGAGTTGGAACGGCGACTTCAGGATACAGAACTTCGTATCGAGGCTATACGGAACGCCAATGATACAGCAGCAGCTGTGGAACAATTGCTGGATGAAGGGATACAGGATGGACAGGCGCAGGAGGCTCAAGTCCAATATGCATCTGGCCAGGAACAGACAGCAGCAGGAGCTGCTATGGTCACTGCTTCCAGTATCCCTGGTACGGAAGGCGAAGAGGCCGCAACAGGAACGCGGAGCGGCCGAAACGGCAAGGCCCGTCTGGGGGATCAACTGGTGGAGAACGGGATGATCACCCGCGATCAGCTGACAGATGCCATCCGCAACCAGAAGCGCTACGGTGGTAGGCTGGGCGATATTCTTGTAGAAATGGGCTTCATTACAGCCGAGCAGCTACAGGAACAGGTTGGCGGCGACGAGTCCAAGGAGCGCCTAGGCGATATGCTGGTTCGTTCCGGTTATATATTGCCGGAACAACTGGAACGCGCACTGGAGTTCCAGGCGAAGAGCGGCGGGCTGCTGGGCGACATCTTGCTGTCATTGCAAATGCTGGAACCTGCGGATTTGTACCGCGCGATTGCTACACAGAACCGGATCGGGCGTATTGGTGAGGAACTCGCGCTGGATGCGGCGTACAAACTACCCGAGCAAGTGGCAATGGCTTATGGCGTGGTCGTTATCCATCAATATATGAACCGATATATTGTGGCGGTCAGCGATCCGCTGCCAGAAGAGCGACGCTTGAAGCTGGAGGAAATTCTGGGTATGCCGGTAGAGCAGGTGCTTGCTACGAAGGAAGAGATGGAGCAGCTCTGGGGTAAAATCTACGGTGAAGAAATGATGCAGGAGAGCACGACCGGGCTGTTGGAAAAAGAACCGCACAATTCGGCGCGGACGACTTTTACAAAGGGACAACTTTGGGTGTTCGCAGCCATGGGTATGATTACACTGCTCGGTCTCTTCTGGAACAGTTGGAAAACGGTGTTGATCATCAATATGATGATTCAGCTGTTTTATTTTGCGATGACGCTATTTAAATTTGGCATTATTTATCTTGGTTCCCGGCGTGGGGCGCAGCTTCGTTTTACGAAGGAAGAGGTTGACGCCATGGATGAAAAGAAACTGCCGATCTATACCATTCTTGTACCTATGTATAAGGAAGCGGGCGTGCTTCCGATGTTGTTGCGAAATTTGGAGCAGCTGGATTATCCCAAGTCCAAGCTGGACGTGCGGCTGCTGATTGAAGAGGATGACATTGAGACGATCGAGCTACTTCGGGAAATGAAGCTGCCGGCCTATTACACGACACTGGTCGTTCCAGACGGTTTGCCGAAAACCAAGCCGAAGGCATGTAATTATGGACTTATTCGGGCACGTGGCGAGTTTGTCGTGATTTACGATGCTGAGGATCGTCCCGACGCTGATCAGCTTAAAAAGGTCATTGCAGCGTTCGATTCACTCCCTGAGCATTATGCGTGTATTCAGGCGAAGCTCAACTATTTTAATAGTACACAAAATTTGCTGACCCGCTGGTTCACTCAAGAATACAGTATGTGGTTCGAGCTACTGCTGCCGGGTATTATGCAGTTAGATACCCCAATTCCTTTAGGTGGCACATCCAATCATTTTCGGGTATCTGTATTGAAAGATATTAATGCGTGGGACCCCTATAATGTAACCGAGGATGCCGATCTGGGCATACGTCTGTATAAAGGCGGCTACAAAACTGCTATTGTCGATTCCCGCACATGGGAGGAAGCTAACAGCCGTGTGGGCAACTGGATTCGTCAGCGGTCACGCTGGATCAAGGGGTATATGCAGACGTGGCTGGTTCATATGCGCAATCCGGTGAAGCTGGTGCGCGAAGTGGGCTGGAAAGGTTTTTTCGGCTTTCAGGTGATGATTTTGGCAACTCCAATGTTGCCGTTGCTGAATCCGATTTTTTGGGGCTTGCTTATTTTATGGTTTGGCTGGGAATTGTCCTTTATTCCCAAGCTGTTCCCGGGATATGTGTATTACCTGGCCAGCGCGGAATTTTATATCGGTAACTTTCTGTTCGTATTCAGTAACGTGGCCGGAATGTATTGGGTCATCGGGGAACTGGAAGAGCGCGGTGAACGAACATTTTCATACGCGATGGTCAAATATGGGCTACTCTCGCCGTTATATTGGGTACTAATGAGTATAGCTGCGGTGAAAGCAGCTTGGCAGCTCATTACCAAGCCGTTCTATTGGGAAAAGACGACACATGGTCTGACCGATATGCACGACTTGGATGATACCCCGGCACAGTCCTCCTGAATATGAAGAAAGAAGGAGCAAGAATGGAGACAAAAACACCTTTTTTATCCGTCGTCATTCCCATGTACAATGAAAGCTCGCATCTTGAGCGTTCGCTTAAGGTGATTGATGGGGTACTGTCTGTTGTCACCTCACGCTATGAACTCATCATTGTAGATGATGGTTCCAAGGACGATACGTGGCTTAAATTGTCTGAATTATCCCATCGAATGCCCTCTTTGCTCGCGCTCCGGTTGAGTCGGAACTTCGGTAAGGAACTGGCGTTGTGCGCAGGTCTGGAAAATGCCTCTGGCGATGCAATCATTGTCATGGACGGTGATTTGCAGCACCCTCCTGAGATGATTGGAGAAATGGTGCGTTTATGGCAAAATGAAGGTTATGATTTGGTCGAATGTGTGAAAGAATTCCGGGGAGAAGAGTCGGTGGGCAAAAAGCTTGGAGCTTCTTTGTTCTACGCGACCTTGAACCGCTTGACGGGCTTTAATCTCAAGGATGCCTCCGATTATAAGCTACTGGATCGACGAGTGGTGGATGCCTGGATGGCGATGCCAGAGCGGATGCCGTTTTTTCGCGGAATGACGGCCTGGCTCGGTTTCCGTAAAACCCAGATTTCTTTCCGAGTGGCTCCACGCGAAGAGGGTCCAAGCCGCTGGAGTCCGTTAGGGCTGACTCGACTGGCAGCAGAAGCGATCGTTTCGTTTTCGACAGTACCATTGCGGGTTGTAAGTCTAATGGGCCTCATTTTTATGCTGATTTCAGTCGTATTGGGGATTCAGACCTTAATGCGTAAATTAATGGGTGACGCTGTGACCGGTTTTACCACTGTCATTTTGCTGCTCTTGATTATCGGCAGTGTACTCATGCTGTCGATCGGAGTAGTAGGAGAATATATTGCCGCCATATATCACGAAGTCAAAGCTAGACCTCGCTATCTGATAGCAGATAAACGGGCGAATGCTGACCGATTGTGGGTGGACAGGGAGTTTAATCAACATGATCAGACGTTCATATCTAAAGTATCCAATCATTAAATACGGTATTGTAGGACTGCTGGGTACAGGTATCCATGTTGGTGTACTTGTGCTGCTGGTGGAGCTGTTTACGGTACCTGCAGTAATGGCTACTACAATAGGATTCGTGGTTACGCTGCTCGTTTCCTATGTGCTGAACCGAAACTGGACGTTCGAGCCTACCGGTGAGGGAAGCCGCACCCAGTTTCTTAAATATTTATTGGTCTGTACCTGTGGCTTACTCTTAAATGCCGCCCTGATGTACGTGACCATTCACTGGATCGGTTGGTCGTATCTGATCGGTGAAGTACTAACTACCATCATCGTGCCTGTTCATAATTATTTCTGGAACCGCTACTGGATCTTCTCCGTTCCGCAACAGCGTCAGAAAGAGGTTTCATGATTTTAAGAAAACACGGAAAATTGCTGTCATTGTTTGCTTTTATTGCTGCTCTTGAACTGGCGGTGGGTGTGTATTTTGCATGGCATCTTGGCTATATGCATACCGATGCGCTTAGTCGAGTGGCTAATGCATTTTATGTGCTATACAGTCGTGATCCACACTTGGGTGCTATCGGGTTTGTATGGAATCCGCTGCCCAGTTTGATGGAACTGATCGTGCTGTTGTTTTATCCTTTATTTCCAGTACTCGCTTCCCACGGGCTGGCGGCAGTGATTGTGAGCAGCCTGTTTGCAGGGGCGAGCGCGGCATTATTGTATGCGACGGGCAAACAGTTGGGGCTTCACGGTGCAACCAGCTTGCTGATTGCGCTATTATTTTCACTGAATCCATTTATGTTTCTGTTTGGCTTCAACGGCTTAAGTGACTCGCCATATATCTTTTTCATCCTGTTGACAGTGAGTCGATTTTGTATGTGGTTGAAGGATCGCAAGGCGGCGAATTTGATCGTATCCGGTTTTGCACTTGCACTCGCTTTTTGGGTGCGCTATGAAGCGGTTCCGCTTGGCGTTGCGATGGCTTTGGGTGTATTGCTGACGATCTTTTTTCTGCATCGGTGGCGTACAAACAGAGAGAGCGTTAGAACGCAATTGTCTTTAAAAGAGCGCCTGTACAAGGTAGAAGCGACATGGCTTCTATTGTTGCTGCCGCTTGTCTTTTCCGGTTTGCTGTGGCTCTTTTTTAACTGGATTATCATGGGCGACCCGCTTTACTTTTTACGCTCGCAATATTCCAATTCCACACAATCAGCGGCTTTGTTAGAGGATCAGCGCTTTGTAGAAATGTTTGCTCACCCTGTGCTGATGCTAAAGTTTGTCGGGCAACGAACCTTATGGTATGCGGCTCCGTTAATTTCCATTTTGCTTATACGCCTATTGGACAAACGTCTGTGGAGTTGGAGCACGCTTACGCTATTAGCAATCTTTTTATCGGTACCCGGGCTTCAGCTTTTACTGATGTTTAAGCATTCTTCGTTTGGCTGGTTCCGATATTTTATGTATGTATTCCCGATTACGGTTGCTTGGCTGCCGTATGAGCTTAGTCTGTTGAAGGGGAAAATGCGGGGGATCGGAATCTCACTGGTAACGGCAGGGATGTTGGTAACAGCAGGCTTGTTATCCTACGCACTGACGAACCCCGCGATTGCAGCAGATGAACACAGCTATTTGACGCATAGTGGTAATGAAAGCTACGAACGTCAAATTATTGAGCGGAAAATAGCGC
The DNA here is from genome assembly GCF_038007385.1 of Paenibacillus sp. FSL M8-0228. Classification (NCBI taxonomy): domain Bacteria; kingdom Bacillati; phylum Bacillota; class Bacilli; order Caryophanales; family Paenibacillaceae; genus Paenibacillus; species Paenibacillus sp. FSL M8-0228. The sequence goes on along the minus strand of NZ_JBBOXA010000001.1, from coordinate 5,233,061 downwards.
CGTGGCTGGATGAGTATTATGGTTCATCTCTTATTTTGACAGATTCTTATGCCGCCTATCCGATCATTTTGAGCAGCAAAATTCCGAAGAAGTTTATGATTACGAGTGATTATGATTTTGGGGAATCTTTAATAGATCTGCCTGCTTCCAAGGTGGATTATGTCTTGGTCACGCGCTTGGTGGATGGGGTACCGCTGGATCAGGTAAACCGGAGCTATCCTGATTTATTCGAAAAGGGAGCGCCGTGGGCCTCGTTGGTACATGACTTTGACGGGCAGTGGCGACTGTACAAAATAGAGCATGAAGAATCGAAATAATTATTATATTTTAGTGCATCGTAGCGGAGGGAAGAATACAGCTGTAGGGTGTGAGTGGGCTACAGCTGTATCACCGCAAGAAGTTTGAGGGGGAACGAGAGGAATGTCCTTTCGCAAATGGTCTGCAAGCAGATGGATGGCTATAGGTCTGTTTGTATTTATACTTGCATTGGAACTTTCTGCGGGCATCTATTTCAGCTATGTTCTGGGATATATGCACACAGACGCGCTCAGTCGCGTAGCTAACGCATTTTACGTGCTGTACAGCCGCGACCCGCATCTGGGCGCCATCGGATTTATCTGGAATCCACTACCCAGTCTTCTGGAAATGGTGATTCTACTGCTGTATCCAATCTTTCCGGCATTAGCCACCTATGGATTGGCTGCTATTATTTTGAGTGCTACCTTTTCTGCTTTGACCGCTATGTTGCTATATCGGGCGGGTGTCAGAACAGGGCTTAGCTCTAGTATGAGCTTGCTGCTGGCTTTGTTGTATGCACTGAATCCGTTTATTTTACTGTTTGGTGCCAATGGGCTGAGTGATTCGCTATACATATATTTCATTATGATGACGGTGATTGAGTTTGCATTGTGGCTCAAGGATCGCATGACGGCAAGTCTGATTGTTTCTGGATTAGCGCTTGCCATGGCGTTCTGGACTCGTTATGAAGCGGTTCCTCTGGGCGTGGCAATGGCAGGTGGCGTGGTCTTGGCGGTTTTGTTTCTCCATCGAAACATGGGCAGACGCGAGCTGGCCTTGCGAGAAAAACTGCACAAGGTCGAGGCAACGTGGTTACTGCTTCTGCTCCCCGTGGTCTTTTCCGGGCTGTTATGGATTTTCTTTAACTATCTCATTATGGGGAATGCTTTTTACTTCCTGAATTCGGAGTATTCTAACACGGCCCAATCGGCAGAGCTGCTGAATGATGATAAGTTTGTAGAGATTTTCTCCAATCCGCTGGTAGCCTTGAAATTTATTGCTTCCAAAACACTTTGGTATTCGGTACCGTTGTTGGCTATTCTGTTCATTCGTCTGTTGAGTGGACGCTTGTTCCGATGGGGAACCCTGATTATTTTGCTGCTGTTCCTATCAGTGCCGGGATTGCAGTTTTTACTTATGATGAAGCAATCTTCGTATGGATGGTTTCGTTATTTTATGTATGTATTCCCAATTACCATAGCCTGGTTGCCTTATGAGTTGAGCCAGCTTCAGGGACGATGGCGGAGGGCAGCCTTTGGCCTGGTATCCGTCAGTCTGCTGCTTACCGCTGGATTACTTTCCTATGCGTTGACTCGCCCGGATATTGCACCGGATGAGAACAGCTTTCTCACACGGACAGGTAATGTGAACTATGTGAGACAGGAGTCAGATCGTAGGATTGCCGTTTGGTTGGATGAGCATCTGCCGAAGTCTACCATTATGACCGATTCGGCTTCAGCCTACACCATGATTGTTTACAGCCAACATCCTAAACGCTTCCTGATCACCAGCGATTATTCGTTCAATAAGGCATTAAGTTATCCGCAGGATCACCATGTGGATTATATCCTTGTACCTAAGATCATGTCAGGCATGCCACTGAGTAAGATCAATATGGTATATCCGAACTTATATGAACATGGTGCCCCATGGGTTCAGCTTGAACGTGAGTTTAATGGCGAGTGGCGCCTGTATAAAGTACTGCCTAAGTCACTAACTAAAGAATCTCCATCAACGGAGACCACAACAAATCCCTAATGTGCATATAATAAATCCCCGAGCCTATCCCTTCGCCATGGTGCGATGAGAGAAGCTACGGGGATTTTTTTAACCTGTTTAGTGCTCTTTGAGCGGTAGCCATGCCAGAACATCCTGAATTTTCGCGTCCCAGTATCCCCATTCATGCGCTCCAGGACCTTCTTCGTAGGTCAGCGGAACCCCGACGGTACTACATGTTTCACGAAAAGTCTGATTCCCCTTATATAAGAAATCCTCCGTACCGCAGCATTGGTAGAGTCGGGGGAGTGAGGTCCCCAAGGCAGCATGACGTTGTAGCAACTCTAGCAAGTCGTGATCTGTTCCGCGTATTTCATCTGGCCCAAAAATGTTAAGCCATTCCGCTGGACTCATCGCATTTTGCATAGGATCGGTGCGTGATGCGTGTAAATCCATGACTCCCGAAAGACTGGCAGCGGCTGCAAACCGCTCTGGATGCTGGAGTGCCAGTTTGAAAGCACCATATCCACCCATAGAAAGTCCGGCTACAAAATTATCCTCACGCTTGTCGGATAGAGGAAAGAATGAACGTGCCAAAGCCGGCAATTCTTCACTGATAAAGCTCCAATAAGCCGCTCCTTGCTCCATATTCGTATAGAAACTCCGATGTACTTGGGGCATAACGACAGCCAGGCCCAATGAGGCCACATAGCGTTCAATGGAGGTTCGACGCAACCAGGTTGAATCATCGTCCGATAGGCCATGCAGCAAATACAGCGTCGGATGTGACCCGGTTCCTTGCTTGCCCTCTAGTCCAATTTGTGAACGGGTTGCCTGAGGAAGAATAACATTCATGGATGTGCTCAGACCAAGAACTTCCGAATAAAACTGACATTGAATAAGAGCCATAAGAAGACCTCTTTTCCTAGGGGTTTGTGACCTCATTGCGGTGTTCAGCATATGACTGAGTATTCATTCAGTATACCTTAGCCTGTCTAAATATACATATCCAAGTGAGCGACTAGGTATTAAGTCCCGTTTCTTATTTATCCTACATTAGGAGGGGGTATGGTTATATGGGACGATTTTTTTAATTTGGGGGTTATTTGGGTTTGATTTCTGGTAAAGTGTTTAAAAAAGAATGATGAATCCAATCAGAGGAGGAATTTATAGCATGGGAAAAAAGTTAAGAAATACAGTTACAGGTGTATTGAGTACAGGTCTTATTCTTAGCGCATTCAGCGCAGCGGCAGCTGCTCCTCAAACTACAAATGGACATTGGGCAGGAGATCAGGTGCAACGCTGGTCAGCCACAGGACAATTGGACGGCGCGGTAAAACCGGATGCGGCAATCACACGTGCAGAATTTATTGTTCTTCTGAACCGCAGCTTGGGTACGTTCACGCAGGATACTCCAGCTGTGACAGACGTAACGTATGCGGACAGTGTAAAAGTAAACGGTAATGGAGGCAGAACGTTCACAGATGTACCAGCTTCTCACTGGGCATACAACGAGCTGACAAGTGCCGTGAATGCAGGTTACATAAGCGGCTATGCAGGTAACAAGCTCAAACCAAATGGTAAGGTAACACGTCAAGAGGCTGCGGCTATCGTAGGCAAAGCTATTGGACTCACTGCGGGTAACGCAGCAGATGTTACTAAATTTATTGACTCCGACAAAATTGGATCTTGGGCAAAGAAAAGTGTAGCGGCAGCTGCGGAGCAAAAAATCATCAACGGTTATCCGGATGGTAAATTTCAGCCACTGAAGTCGCTGACTCGTGCAGAGGCAATTGCTATTCTGGACGCTGCTTCCGGCTACAACCTGAGCCCTGTTGATAATCTGACGACGACTCCTGGTGGAACGGTAACGGATTCCACATACAGCAACGTGACAGATTCCACTTATGGTAACACGTCGACTACTTCTGGCAGCGAAACAGAAGATAGCAGCACAAATACCAGCACAGATAGCACGACTACGAACAACTCTACAACAATAGATACCAACACAGATGCAGACACAACTACGGATACGACTACAGATAGCACTACAGACACAGTTGCAACTACGGGAGTACTGAAAGTCAACGATGTGTATGACGGAGAAAGTACAATTACGGGGACAGCTAAAGCAGGTTCCACAGTAACCGCCTATTCCAACGAACTGCCTATCGGTAGTGCAGTAGCCAAAGATGATGGCACATTTAGTATCAGTGTGCTTACTCAAAAAGCAACGGTTAGACTGGTAATCAAAGCTAAAGATGCAGACGGTAACGAAAGTGAGCCTGTAGAAATTTCTGTTTTGGGTAAACGCAGCGAGTAATTTATAGCTAAAATCCCCCTTTCATTCTGTCTGGAACAAGTCCAGCCGACAATGGAAGGGGGGTTTTTCGTTTATTCGCTTATACCATCCTCGACAATAGACTTCTCGGGTTCACGTGTTTGTGGCTCAGACGATGTGCCACCGCCATAACTAGCTATAATGCGTTGCTGCGCTCGATACGTATCGCGGCTGATTCGGGTGCGATCTACGGCTTTTCCGTCTACCTTTTTTACCCGAAATGTTTCTACCACATACCCTTCTTTGCCCTGCCGAAGTACTTGATAGAAGCCAGGGGAAAGTGAGTCATTACGCAGCCTCTTCTCCGGTATGGGAAGTACGCGAACCGTATGGGATTCCAGTTCATACGAAACATTGGACGGAAATGTACCAAAAAATTTAACAATAAGTGTTCGGTTTTGGACAGCCGCACGAAGTAACAAATGCTTGCCTGTATTGTTTTTAAAACGGAAATTAATGGACCCCGTAGCGAAAGTCGCATCCTGACCTTTGGGCAGATAGCTGACCGGCAAGGAATGGTTGCGGCGCTCAACAATGTCCAAACCGACTCGCAGCGCTGCATTATACACCGTGCTGGATACCTGACAAATCCCCCCGCCTATACCGGACTCCAACTGACCGTTCACGATCACTGGAGCTTCACGAAAGCCATGAGTGCGCTCAGCCTTGGCAATCAATTGGCCATAGTCAAAAATGTCACCCGGCTTGAGAATTAAACCATCAACGGTGCTTGCCGCTGAGTTAACGTTGTACACGCGTCCTTCCGAGCTGCTGCCCAGACTGGTGGAGAACTGGACAATTTTGCGCTCAATCCCTTCGTTACGTAGACTGTCCACCGAAATTTTCGGTTCCAGCTGACGGAAAGGTAATTCCACTCGTACGGGCTCTTCCGAAGCGGTAAAATCCTTGGGCAGCGCCTTATCTAGTGCGGCGTCCAATCTGGGCCAATCTAGGCGTCGGGCAGAGCGCCCCGGAATATAACGAACCTGATCATTCCCGTCAATCTGTCGCACAGCATTGATAGGCATGCCATATCGTTGCTCCTCCCAATCGGCTCCGAATTGGGCCCTTAATATCTCCTCCTGTCGGAAAGATGTGATAGACCATTCCTTTTCGAAGCTAAAACGTGTCTGCACACGAGTCCATAGATGCTCCGAGCTGAGTGCCGTCACGGCATTCCGAAATGCCTCCGCTTTATAATGAATTCCTGCTTCCCCGAGTGTAATTTTTATATCCTGTGCACTGCTGTCACTGTCCGTCAGAAGTAGTGGACGTTGCTTCAATGCATCCAATTTTTTATCCACCAGCCGAAGAGCGGCTGTGTGATCCATGCTTCCTACGTTAATTCCTCCGACCCTCACTCCCTCCGGCAGTGTTTGTCTGTCGGCGTACAGATGAAGTCCTCCCCACAACATGGCTAGCGCCAGAACACCAGACCATATCCAAATGACAGATAAATGAATTTTTTTCATAATGCAGATGTCTCCTGTCTGATAAGCTTGATAGCGTACTCGTGTGCCATAATATTCATATATATGTGCCAAAAGCAGAAAACTTTCGGTACTATTTAGGTAACAAATTTGTTACAATGATAAACGGTATGATGAAATAGAGAAGTTTTTAAAGGAAATGCATGGAATATGTCGAATGGATATTAGGTTATGCGTAATATGATTAAGCAACGGGAAGTGATCGAGTGATTGAAATGCAGGATGTGTGGAAGACCTATACTAACGGAACCCACGCACTTCAAGGAGTATCGGTCAGAATTGACCGCAATGAATTTGTATACGTAGTCGGCCCGTCTGGAGCGGGGAAATCGACTTTTATGAAGCTTATTTATAGAGAAGAAGTACCTACCAAGGGGCAAATTTCAGTCAATGGTTTTAATATCGGGAAGCTCAAGCAGCGTAAAATTCCCTACGTTCGTCGTAACATCGGAGTCATTTTTCAGGATTTCCGACTTTTGCCGCGTTTGACGGCTTATGAGAATGTGGCTTTTGCTATGGAAGTTATTGAAGCTCCCAAGAAGCTGATTCGCAAACGGGTACCCGAAGTGCTTGAACTGGTTGGCTTGAAAACAAAAATGAATCGTGAGCCTGCCCAGCTTTCCGGTGGGGAGCAACAGCGTGTAGCGATTGCACGGGCCATCGTAAACAATCCTTCCGTGATCATTGCCGATGAACCTACGGGAAATCTGGACCCGGAAACATCGTGGGAGATCATGCAGTTGCTGGACGAAATTAATTTTCGAGGCACGACCATTGTGATGGCGACCCACAATAAGGACATCGTGAACTCTATGCGTAAACGCGTGATTGCCATTGAAAATGGCAACATCGTAAGGGATCAGGTAAGAGGGGAGTACGGATATGACTTTTAACACCTTCTTGCGTCATGTGCGGGAAGGTTTCAAAAACATATTCCGCAATGGCTGGATGTCCGTGGCATCCGTCACCTCGATTATTGTGTCACTGCTCATATTGGGCGTATTTATCATGCTGGTGCTCAACGTCAATTCCCTGGCTGATCAGGCAGATAGTCAGGTGGAGGTTAACGTATTTCTGGAGCTGAATGTAGAGCAGAACATGCGTGAAACACTGCAAAAGGAAATCGCGGCGATGCCGGAAATCAGCAAAACGACCTTTGTGACTAAAGCTCAGGGTTTGGAAGAGCTGCGCAAAGATTTGGGTGACAGCGGCAAGGAGCTGCTGGAGGGTTTTGACAAGGACAGCAATCCACTGCCGGACAAAATTGTGGTAGAGGTTATTGAACCAACAACGGTTCCATTTGTGGCCGAAAAGATTGAGAAGCTGAATACGTTGCATCCAGAGAAACCGATTTTAAAGGTTCGTTATGGAAAAGGCACCGTAGAGACGCTCTTTACGATTACGAAGCTCATTCGTAATGTAGGCTTTATATTCGTCGCCGGACTGGCGATCATGTCCATGTTCCTCATCTCGAATACGATTCGCGTGACCATATTGGCACGACGAAGAGAGATTGGCATTATGAAGCTGGTCGGTGCGACCAACTTTTTTATACGATGGCCGTTTTTTATTGAAGGAGCGCTTATTGGTCTCATTGGTTCCTTGATTACCGTAGGTATTTTATTTACTGGCTATCAGCGTTTGCTCACAGCCGTACAGGGTGATATAGCTCTGAATATGTTGAAGCTTATGCCACTTGAAGGGATTTGGATTCAGTTGAGTGCATTGCTGATTATTTTGGGGATGCTGGTCGGAATTGTTGGCAGTACCCTGTCCATGCGCAAGTTCTTAAAAGTATAAGAAGCGCTGGATGGACGTCGTGGTCGATTTAATAGAACGGGGAAGCCCGGTGTTATTTTGCGATAAAGGATGGGGAGTGCAAGTTGAAAAAAACAGGATCTGTGTTGGCCGCTACCTTGGTAGCCGCATTGCTAATCCAGCCTTCTGACGGATATGCCAAAAGCATGAGTGAGATCAATTCGCAGCTGAACAAATTGGAAAAGCAGGCCCAATCTGCCAAGCAACAACAGGAAAAGGCTGCTCAAGATAAACAGTATGCCCAACATTACAAAAATAAAACCGTGCAAAACCTAAAAATTGTGCTTGCTCAGATTAACAGTGTCAGTGATCAGCTGACTCGTGTTGCGGTTCAGATTGATCAAACGGAAGATAATCTGCGTGCGACTAAAAAAGATTTAGCTGAGGCCATTGATCGTATCCAGTCACGGGAAAAAATGCTGGAAACTCGTGTGCGTTTGATGTATACGGATGGAACCGTCTCATATATGGACGTGCTGATGTCTTCGTCCAGTTTTAGTGACTTTCTTAGCCGGGTAGATTCCCTGAAAACGATCGTGGAGCAGGATCAAATCCTGTTGGACGAGCATAAAAAGGACAAGGCTCTGGTCGTAAGTAAGAAGAAGCAGCTGGATACGGAATATAAAAATGCCAAGAAGCTGTATGCGCTCAAGCAGGGCGCCAAAGCAGAACTGAATTCGAAGGAGAAAGAGAAGCAAAGACTGATTTCTAATTACGATCATGATATTGCGGAGTCAGATGAAATCAGCGAAGAGCAAAATGACATGCTGGTAGCCCTCGCGAACAAACGTGTGGGTCTGGTGCAGGAGAAGAACAAGCTCAGAGCGGAGCAGGCTGCCAAAGCAGCACGCGCCAGAGCGGCTGCACGTGCGGCTGAAGCCAAACGATATGCATCTTCTTCCTCAGGCGCTGCCTCGAATTCCAGCCATGCGGCAGCCAGTACGTATACGGGTGGATCAGGTACGTTGGCTTTACCTGTATCTCATTACAGACTCTCATCTACTTTTGGCATGCGGGTACATCCGATTACTGGCAAGCTTAAAGGCCACACAGGTATTGATATGGCGGCTCCGCAGGGAACTGATATTCATGCAGCTGAAGACGGTGTTGTCATTGTTGCCGAGTGGTGGAGTGGTTATGGAAACACAGTTGTAATTGACCATGGAGACGGACTATGGACCCTATACGGACACATTCGCAATGGCGGTACGGTGGTTCATACGGGGCAGACTGTGAAACGTGGTCAAAAAATTGCAGAAGTTGGTTCGACGGGCAATTCCACGGGACCTCACTGTCATTTTGAGGTGCGCGAAAATAACAAACCTGTAAATCCGATGAACTATTTATAGTAAATAAGGTAAGCCCTATTTATAGCCATTACGGTTGTAGATAGGGCTTTGCTGTAATGGTTAATATCCGATGAAGAACATGTGCATTGAGACACGGAGTAGGATACAATTAACATATTCCGTACAAGCTAGACGTATACTTCGTGGATGGATATGCGTTGTAAGGCAATAGGATACAAGATAACGAGAAGGCGGTGGACGATTAGATGTTGAAAAAAAGTACAGCGATACTCTTGATGGTGATCGGGCTGCTTGGCGGCAGTCTGCTCACTTTTGCCTATACTGGAACGACTACAGTAGGGAACAGCGCTCTGGGCGAAGGACTGCTGGCGAGTGTGACAGGTAGCAGTTCTACCTCCAGAAGTGATATCCGCAAAATCGAGACGGCGATGGACCTGATTCAGGGACAATATTATCAGGATGTGGATCGTACCAAGCTGGTGGATGGCGCCATCAATGGTATGATGGAGTCGCTCGGCGACCCGTATTCCTCTTATATGGGTAAAGAAACTGCACAACAGTTCGAGCAATCTATAGAAGGCTCTTTTACCGGGATCGGAGCTGAAGTAGCGGCTGAAAACGGAAAAGTAGTTGTAGTCACGCCAATTAAAGGCTCGCCGGCTGAAAAGGCAGGGCTACGCTCTAAGGATATTATTTTGTCTGTTAATGGTGAAACACTGGACGGATTGGATCTGAACAAGGCCGTTTCCAAAATCCGTGGACCTAAAGGCAGTCAGGCGAAAGTCAAAATTCAGCGCAGTGGCTCTCCTGATCCGCTCGAATACACGATTACCCGTGACAATATTGATATGGAAACTGTAACAGCTCATATGGAAAGCGACGGTGTAGGCGTCATCACGATCACCCAGTTCTCCTTGAATACAGCAGAACGATTCAAGGAAGAGTTGGCGAAGCTCGAGAAGCAAGGGCTAAAAGGGCTCGTCATTGACGTGCGTAATAACCCGGGCGGCGTGCTTTCCGTGGTCATTGAGATTGCGCAGCAATTTGTACCTTCCGGCAAAACGATTGTACAAGTGGAAGACAAGAATCAGAAGCGTGAAGAAGAGAAATCCAAAGGTTCACGTAAAAATTACCCTGTGACTTTGCTAATGAATAAAGGTAGCGCAAGTGCGTCCGAAATTCTGGCAGGTGCTCTCCAGCAATCAGCAGGTGCTGTGTTGATCGGGGAAAACTCCTTTGGTAAAGGTACTGTACAAACCAGCTATGACAAGCAAATGGGTGACGGTAGCCTGCTCAAAATCACGATTGCCAAATGGTTAACGCCAAATGGAACGTGGATTCATAAAAAAGGGATTAAGCCGAACATCGCGGTGGAACAGCCTGAATACTTCACAGCAGCACCGCTGAACAAGGAAAAGTCCTTGAAATACAATATGAATAGCAGTGATGTGAAAAATGCACAAATCATTCTGCAAGGTTTGGGTTACAAACCAGGTCGCGAGGATGGCTATTTTGACAAAGTAACTGAAAGCTCTGTTATTGCTTTTCAAAAACAAGCGAAGCTGACGGCTAGTGGCATCATTGATGCGAAGACAGCAGCAGCGATGGAAGCCAAGCTGATTGAGAAAATTCGTGATCCGAAAAATGATAATCAACTCAAGCAGGGGATTGAAGAGATTCGGAAGGAAATGAAGACAAGCGTAGCGAAATAATAGTGAGGCTACAACAAGGGGGCTGGAAACAGCCTCCTTTTATATTGGGATTTATTTGCAGTCTGTCGGTTTGTCTTCCCTACGTTGGCAATTTCATATAGAATAAATGGATATGAAGTGTACGTGATCCGCTATACAGCGGGCCAGGGGCATAAGGGAGTGTGAATGGACTTGGAATGGGCATTACAATGGGGATGGAGCGTCTTGAATGCTTGCTTATACCTGCTTATGCAGCCGTTTTATTATATCTCAATACTCATTGTCGCACTTGGTTATCGTCGGCAAATGCTGCTGGAGCGCAAGCTATTTCATACTAAAATGCATAGCTGGGCCTCAGAGACCTGGCGTGTCGTATGGAGTGGTTTGCTTGCTGGAATGGCGCTATCCGCTCTGGGAATGTTCGTCAGCGTGCATCTGAACCCGGCTTCCATCGTGTGCCTGTGGGTAGCAACATTACTGCTCATGCTGGTACGCGTCCGTTACCTGTGTCTCGCTTATTCGGTAGGTCTGCTAGGTGTGGTTCAATTTTTCCTAAATGTGGCCAGTGGCTGGCAACCTGTGGGAGCGCTTGGAACTTCAGTAACGGCTATCCGCGGATTGGATATTCCAGCACTGTTGGTGTTGGTCGCCGTGCTGCATGTGGCTGAGGCGCTGTTGGTTCGCTGGCAAGGGGGGAAAGCTGCCACTCCACTGTTTGTCGAGGGCAAACGGGGGAGATTGGTTGGCGGCTATCGGATGGAAGATCTCTGGCCCATTCCGTTGTTATTGCTGGTACCCACTCAGGGAGGATTCATGCTTCCCTGGACACCGTTATTCGGCGGCGATGCCGGAACCGGGTATATGCTGGCAGCCTTACCAGTCCTGATGGGCTTCAGCAGCGTGACGCTAGGCCAGCTACCACGACAGAAGGCGGTACTCACTTCGAACCGCTTGCTTCTGTACAGTGTGGCTTTACTTCTGCTGAGCTTGCTGGCTGCATGGTGGAGTCCGCTGATATTGTTAGCAGCGTTATTCTCTTTTCTGGCTCATGAGGCACTGATCTGGTATGGTAATATGGAGGAAAGTCGTCTTAGCCCGATGTTTGTCCATCCGGAGCAAGGGATGCGTGTGCTCGCTGTGCTGCCAGACAGTCCGGCGACAGCCATGGGCATACTGCCGGGCGAGGCCATTTACCGCGTGAATGGAGTTATTGTGAATACCCGTGCCGAGTTACACCAGGCCTTGCGGATCAATTCTGCCTTTTGCAAGCTGGAAGTACGCAATCTGCAAGGCGAGAGCAAGTTTGTGCAGCGAGGCATGTACGATGGCGATCATCACCAGCTAGGGGTCGTGCTTGCACCAGATGCAGACGCGAGCTGGGCCGTATCCCTACAGCCGGCCTCCATCTATCGGATTGTTGCCATGCATATAGGCGCACGGCGACGTAAAGCTGGACAGGCATCGCAGGCAGAGGGTACACAGTTGGATACCATGAACAAATAGATGTTACACTAAGAGGGTAGTCATTATTTGATTAGAGTCGAATAAGGCTACGCTCTTTTTATATGCCGACAGTAGCCTGCTTGAAATCAATATTCTGATCGGTATACAATGAATATGTAATAAGAAGCGTCGATGAACCGAATGTCTATCATGTGTGTCAAGCAGGGAGAGGAAAAGATGAACGCGATTCACTTTATTCGAGAGTACATCAGGCATCCACGCAGCGTAGGCGCTGTTATACCCAGCTCAAGACAGTTGGCCAAACAAATTGCCACACCGATTTACTTTGACAAAGCATCGTGCATTATTGAATATGGTGCAGGGACCGGTGTGTTTACGCAAGAGCTGATTTTGAACAAGCGTCCAGAAACGCTACTTTTAGTGATTGAAGCTAATGAATCGTTTTACAAAACGCTACAAAGCAAGTACGGACACTTGGAGAAGGTACACATCATTCATGGATCGGCTGAGCATGTAGCGCAGTATATACGACAGTATGAGGTTCCAAAAGTGGATTATGTCGTATCAGGGCTCCCTTTCACCAGCCTGCCAGGCGCGTTATCTAGCCTTATTTTGGGACAAACGGCTGAGGTTTTGGGCCAGGAAGGCAAATTTATTACGTTCCAGTACAGCAAGGTCAAACACAATTTTTTCCGCACCTTTTTTGCTGACATTCAGATTAAAAAGGTAAACTGCAATGTCCCGCCCGCTTATGTGTTCACGTGCAGCCTGTAACCTTGCAGCTATGTAGAAGATTAGAATAAATACGAATGCGATTATACGGATGATTATGAGAAGACTTGGTCAGCGTCATTAAGATACTGAAACGGTCTTTTTTTGTTGTCCACTTTCATAGATATATAAGAAGGGGATATGTTAAAAAGCAAAATTCATTTAAGGAATCATATTTTAAAATGGGGCTTAACCTATATATTACATAAGATGGAACCCACTAGATTTTTGTAAGATTCATGATAAATCTGAACTTTTGTTAAAGGAGATTTATATATGGTAAAACCACTGATATTCATGCGTTGGTGTGAGTACTATAAGTTAAGTGATCGTGAGACGGACTTTGTATCTTTTTTTATGATGAATTTCTCGGCTGCCCGTTCAGGCAATCAACCGAAGCTTAGGGAGCAGTTTGTTGAAATTCAGAAAAAAACCTTTCCTGAGTACCCGTTTGATATTACCCCGGAAGAACTGGATTACTCCAAATTCGAAGGTTTGATGAAGCAGGTGTTGAAAATCCATTTTGACACGGCCGAGCTACTATACTCCTTTTACCTCCAAAAGCTGTGCGCACCTTTGGCAGAATACATTTTATCCACTGGAGAATCAGAGCCTGCGCGCATCTATTATAAGCTTATTCAAAAGGATAAAGTACGGTAGGAAAGACGAGTGTGGATAAGCAAGAGCTATTGGGATACTCAAGCAATATGGTTATTTAAGAAATTAATACTAGCTAATTAAAACAATAGTTAAAAATGTCAATATACCTTTGTGTTAAGGTAATATTATAAATCCAGTTTCAAAGAAAGAGGGTGTTGTCTTCGGCTGGAACATTTCAAGCAGGGATATGACGCTGTACCAGAACGATAAACTCGTTTGGAATCAGGAGCCTTAAAGCCTTGTAGAGCGGCACTCGTATGGGTGCCGCTCTTTTCAAACTTAAAGGAGGAAAGCGGCATGAAGGAGAAAAATAGTAGTGGTATTTGGTCCAAACGTTCCAAATGGCTGCCGGTCGTCATGGCATGCACGATTATAGTAGGGGGGGCTCTACCGACTCCAACTGTAGTTCACGGTCAAACGGCAAAGACCGTTACCATTAAAGTCGATACATCCAAGGATCGTAAGCCGATTAGCCCTTATATTTACGGTACGAATCAGGAATTGACAGGCGATGAGAATCTGACTGCCAGACGACTTGGTGGCAATCGAATGACCGGATATAACTGGGAAAACAATATGTCCAATGCAGGAAGTGACTGGATGCAGTCCAGCGATAGCTATTTATGCGACAACGCCGGATTGACAAAAGCCGAATGTGAAAAGCCAGGTGCGGTGGCAACCTCGTTTCACGATCAATCGCTGAAGCAGGGCACATATTCTTTAGTCACGCTGCCGATGGCTGGTTATGTGGCCAAGGATGGAAACGGAAGTGTGCAGGAAAGTGAAAAGGCCCCTTCTGCTCGTTGGAATCAGGTCGTAAACGCTAAAAATGCGCCGTTTCAACTACAGCCTGATCTGAATGACAATCAGGTTTATGCGGATGAATTCGTCAACTTTTTAGTGAAAAAGTACGGCGTTGCTTCAACAAAGACGGGCGTGAAAGGATATGCGCTCGACAATGAACCCGCTCTCTGGTCGCACACGCATCCGCGCATTCATGGTGAAAAGGTCGGAGCCAAAGAGTTGGTAGACCGGTCGGTAAGTTTATCCAAAGCTGTTAAAGCGGTTGACGCGGGTGCGGAAATTTTTGGGCCCGTTCTTTACGGTTTTGGCGCCTATACAGATCTTCAAACCGCACCTGATTGGAACTCTGTAAAAGGCAACTACAGCTGGTTCGTGGACTATTACCTGGATCAAATGCGCCTTAGCTCGCAAGCTGAAGGCAAGAGATTGCTGGATGTTTTCGACGTCCACTGGTATCCCGAAGCGATGGGCGGAGGCATACGAATTACGAATGAGGTAGGCAATGACGAAACGAAGAAAGCCAGAATGCAGGCGCCTCGTACTTTGTGGGATCCGACCTACAAGGAAGATAGCTGGATCGCTCAATGGAACAGTGAATTCTTGCCTTTATTGCCTCGATTAAAGCAGTCGGTGGATAAGTATTACCCGGGAACCAAGCTGGCTTTGACTGAGTATAGCTATGGCGGCGAAAATGATATTTCTGGCGGTATCGCTATGGCCGATGTGTTGGGCATCTTGGGCAAAAACGACGTTTATATGGCAAACTACTGGAAGTTAAAGGAGGGTGCCAACAACTACGTTAGTGCCGCTTACAAGCTTTATCGCAATTATGACGGAAAAAGCTCTACTTTCGGTGATATCAGCGTTAACGCGCAAACGTCGGATATTGTTAATAGCTCGGTGCATGCTTCTGTAACAGATGCATCCTACAAAGAACTGCACCTCGTTGTCATGAATAAAAGCATGGACAGCGCATTCGACGCCCAATTTGATCTTTCCGGCGAGACGACTTACGGTTCCGGTAAAGTATGGGGCTTCGACAAAAATAGCTCGCAAATTAAGGAATCCGCACCAATCACGCAAATTTCAGGCAACCGCTTTACCTATACAGTACCACCATTGACGGCTTATCATATCGTCTTGACTGCTGGCAATGATACGTCTGTGCCACCTGTGGAAGGTCCTGAAAGCTTTGCGCTGAGGGCTGAGGCTGGCGATGGGAAAGTCGATTTATCCTGGGACGCTTCCAGCGGAGCTGTAGGGTACAGTGTACAGCGGGCTACGTATGAAAACGGTCCTTTTACTGCTGTAGCATCCAACTTGGTCGAAACGTCTTATACAGATACCAACGTAACGAACGGCACTTCTTATTATTATAAAATAACCGCAAAAACAAAGGCGGGAATAAGCGAATCCAATGTTTTGAAAGCGGTTCCTCGAGCGCCTGTAGACGGATCCAATCGCTATGAAGCCGAAGAGGGCACGCTGAAGGGAACCATTGTGGAGTCCAGCGGGACCGGCTTCTCCGGTACTGGTTATGTAACTAATTTTCACAATGCAGGGGATTCCCTGACGATGAAGATCCAGGCAGAGGCGGCAGGCTTGTACAATCTTACCATCGGCTACCGTTCTCCTCATGATGACAAACGCACGAATTTCTCATTAAACGGCAAAGCATTTGGCGAGCTGGTACTTAAGAAAACGGCTGATTTTAAAGAAACTTCCGGAGGCAAGGTGTTGTTGAATGCAGGTGCGAATACGATCGGTTTTGAAGCAGGCTGGGGCTGGTATGATATCGACTACGTCAAGCTGGAGCCAGCTGCTGACCGCCCACCCCATGCGGTAACCAAAACGCTCACCAATCCGAATGCGACGGTAGAAGCAAGAGCATTGATGAACTACCTGGTTGATCAATACGGGAAGAATATGCTTTCCGGTCAAGAGGAAATAGCCGAAATTGATTGGCTTCAAGCCAATGTAGGTAAAAAGCCGGCGATTGCAGCGCTTGACCTGATCGACTATTCGCCAAGCAGAGCGGAACACGGTCTTAGTTCCACAGAGGCGGAAAAAGCGATTGAATGGGATAAGCAAGGGGGCATTGTTACCTTTGCATGGCACTGGAACGCGCCGAAAGGGCTTATTGATACGCAGGGAAAAGAATGGTGGAGAGGTTTCTATGCCGATTCGACCACATTCGATATTGAATATGCGATGAATCATCCAGAGTCTGAAGATTATAAATTGCTTATTCGCGACATCGATGTGATTGCAGGGCAATTGAAGAAGTTGCAGGATGCGAAAGTTCCTGTCCTGTTCCGTCCTTTGCACGAAGCGGAAGGCAAATGGTTCTGGTGGGGCGCTAAAGGTCCTGAGCCTGTTAAAAAATTGTATATTTTGATGCACGACCGTTTGACTCATGTACACAAATTGAACAATCTGATCTGGGTCTGGAACTCTGTTGCTCCGGATTGGTATCCGGGAGACGAGTATGTGGATATTTTAAGCTTTGACTCTTATCCGCAAGCAGGCGACTATAGTCCACAAATTGCAAAATACGAAGACCTTGTTACATTGAGCAAGGACAAAAAGTTAGTTGCCATGAGCGAAAACGGACCTATCCCGGACCCTGATCTGATGAAGGCGTATCAAGCCCATTGGAGCTGGTTCGCTACATGGTATGGAGATTTTCTGAGAGACGGCAAACAAAACAGCCTTGAGCATTTGAAAAAAGTGTATAATCATCCGAATGTCATTACGCTTGAAAAGCTCCCGACTAACCTAAAAACGTATGGCATTACCGAGCAGCCATCAGTACCGGGCAGCTTCACGCTGAACGCCGCGGGCGAAACGGCGAAAGTAAAGCTGAGCTGGACAGCATCGGCGAATGCGGCAAGCTATGAAGTGAAGCGTTCGACGGCTGAAAACGGCGCTTTCGCCACAGTAGCGAGCGATGTATACGGAAGCAGCTACACCGACATAGCCGTAACGGCAGACACGATGTACTATTACCAAGTCGTAGCGAAGAACGATGCAGGTCAAACGGTTTCGAACACGGCTAGCGCAGCGCCGAAAGCGGATACTCAGCAGCCGACAACGGGATTGGTGCTCCAGTATCGCACAGCGGATACAAATGTGAACGACAATCACTTGAACCCGCATTTCCAAATTGTAAACAAAGGTACAGCCTCCGTACCGATCAACGAGTTGAAAATTCGCTACTACTACACGATCGACGGCGAGCGCGCGCAGACATTCAACTGCGACTATGCGACGCTGAGCTGCTCGAAGCTGAATGGTAAGTTGGTTAAAATGGATAAAGCTGCAACCGGAGCTGATTATTATTTGGAAGTCAGCTTCAACTCGGATGCAGGCGTGTTAGCACCTAGAGGAAGCACGGGCGGAATTCAAACTCGTATTCATAAAACAGACTGGTCGAACTATAACGAAAGTGACGATTACTCGTATAAAGGCACGCAAACTTCATTCGCCGATCATACGAAAGCTACGTTGTATCATAATGGGGTACTTGTTTGGGGAACCGAACCGACAGCTAATTAAAATGATATAAATACTATCGCTGAAATGAGCAGGGGGATTTGTATCCTACCTGCTCATTTTTTTATACGAGAAGCCATCTATATGATTATTTTGTAAAAAATGAAATGATATGTTTATTTCTATTCTTTTTGTAACATATCAAGAATTAGAATGGAATTAATTAGAAGGAAGGGGGTTGGAAAATGTAACAGAAACGTAGCCACAGACATAAAGCAAGGTGTTTAGTAGCTTAAGAACTTTTAAAGAAGACTATTAAAGAGGAGAAATGACAAATGAAAAAAGCAATCTTAGCACTATCAATTTCCGCGTTAGCTTTATCTTTAGGGGGAGTAGCTTCGGCTTCACCAGTAAGTTCAACAATATCTGTTGGAGCTCCAGCAAAAGTAACCGTAACCTTTAGTCCTGCCAATGGAGAAAAGCCACCTATTACAAAGCAAGATACTCCCCCACTTAAATTAGGTATAGGTAGCTCATATGCTATGGAAGGTTCTAACTGGATGATTTTGTATGGAAGTGATGTTGTCGAACTTCATGGAAATAAAGCTAAGATGATCGGTTATGGAACAGCCCAAGTAGCCGCATATAAATCTAATGGAGACAAGCTTGGAGTTTATACTTTTGATGTTAGAAGATAGATAGTACTTATATGCAGTGAAGGAGGTGAAGTACGCTTCACTTCCTTCACTTATTTATTATCATGGATTAATCGGGTAAGTAATCTCTAGATCAGGGAAATACTCTATTTTTGGATTTCCATCTTTGTCTAATTCAAATTTGCTCTTATCATCTTTTCTTAAGATAACCTTGTCGACCTTTATAGTAATTGATTTGGGGAGAGAGGTGAAAGGTTCAAAACGTGAATCAGTTATCAGAACGTTTCCATCCGTAGCACTCCAACCGTTGTTGCTTATAAATTTTAGTTGTTTTCCTTTATCATCGTAAATTTCATACTCCAAAAAAGGAAGTGACGAAATTTTCGAATTAGTAGGTAGCTTTATGCGAGTAGTGATGCTGGTTGTAATCGGTGTGAGCTCAACTTTTTCTAGGGTATAGTCAATGTTTGAATACTTTCGCTTAAGAGACGGTGTAAAAACCAAGTTATTCTTGGTGTTCTTTTCCACAGGAATTTCTATTTTAAATGGTTGCTTAATGCCGGAGACAGGCATGGAGACTGTCAAATTAAACTTATCTGGGAAAGGCTTCCCTCCCTGGTTACGTAAATCTGAAAATTGTATAATTGTTGAATTAGAATTTTTCCCAGGTATCGTATAAGGATCAATGGAGTTGCTAGTGTTAGCAGGTGCATAGGAGTTTATTTCTTCTCCATTAATAGTAAGTATTACATCGTTGATCAGTGATGATACCGTTTCATTTGTAAATTTTTTATCAGTGGTTTGTCGTTCTAGGGCAATGGATACACGTGTTCCATCAAACATGACCTCCGGTACGCTGAGAGTCAGGCCATCGTGAGTGTCACTAAGATTTGGTTTGGATAGTAGCCCTTTTTCGTCCGCTGTTTGTAAACCAAGATCACCAGCTAGCTGGAATATAGAATTCATACCTGGAACTTGTTTTAAGGATGCAGCCATTGTTGGTGAAATGAATCCAGTACTAACGACAAGTGTAAACGCCATTACAAGTGCAGCGGAGGTTCCGAAAAAGGCATTGCGAACTCTTTTTGAACGAGAGTTAGAGCGCTTATAACGTCTTGTTTTCATATTGCTATAGCGTTCCATAGTTCTATCTATTAAATCCACTTGTAATGGAGTATTCCGAATAAGCTTTTGTAAGTGCTCGATTTCTTTATCTTCCGGGTTTAAATGAATGCTCAATTTGTTTTCCTCCCTTTTCATTGTAGTTAATTAGCTTTTTACGGAGTCGCTCATATCTTTTTCGGATCGTGGATGATTTCAGTCCCATAATTGTAGCAATCTCTTCGTAGTTGTAATCCTCAAGCGAACGTAATAATAAAATCTGGCGATCTTTTAATGTTAGCTGGTCCAGTAACTCGTGAATTAAATTTGTATATTCATGTATGGGCTGTTGCTTTAGATTCAGTCTGTACTGAATGAAGGACTTGAATGTTCTAGCGTTTCTTTTTAATAGGTCAGTACAATGATTTTGAGCGATTTTGTAAAGCCAAGCTGAAAAAGAGACGGTAGGTACAAAATGATGTAAATGTTCTAGCCCTCTAATGAATATTTCTTGAGCAGCATCTTCCGCTTCTTCCCGATTTTTAAGTAAATAGTAGCAATATAAAAAGATCTGTTGTTGATAACGCCGTATGATATGTGTGTATGCTTGTTTGTCGCCTGCTTGGATCTGCTCTATGACAAGATTAATGTCTGCGTTTTGATTATCTGTATTTAGTTTTTCCATTAACGTCCCTCCTTTCTGCCTATATAACTGAAAAAGGTATGCGTTTGTGACATTCAAATAAAAAAACTTGAAGTTTGTTTTTAATGGTTCTCCAGATGTACCTCATTCAACTTTTCAATTATCACGGAATTCGTAAAAAAAAGGCTTCCTTCTAAGGCATCATAAAATAAAATGACTTTATAGACCATATATTTCACTATTTTAATTATTTTGTAATGAAATGAAGTTTTTACGACCGAAATCACATGTTAAGTATGACTTACGATATAACTGCAACTATATTGAGGGGGATTGAAATGAAACATACACCTACGATCCGCTCGACGATAGAGACCGAACTCAAGCAAAGGGGATATACATTTAGCAGCTTTAGTAAAATATCTGGTATTAACCGTGGTACATTCAGTACCATGCTGAACAGTAACCCGCCCAAGCCAATCTCCGTTCGGCAGATGGACCTGATTACTAAGGCATTAGGATATCCAGAAGGCTGGCTGTATGAGCTGTACATAGATGAGTGCTTTCACGAGGGGAAAGGGCACTGGAAACGGATCAAACCTTTTTTATTGCGTTGTGTGGAGTTGGGGAGGAAGGAGTGTATTCAAAAGGTATTGTCGAGACTAACGGAGGACTTATCCTATGTGTCTACAGTATTTGAGTTTGCAGAAGAACTGCATAAAGGGGGGAAGGAAAAGGAAGTTGCCCCTTTTTACGAGTGTGTGGTAGAGAACGAAAGGTATCATCATTCCGAGCGGCTGGCTGTCAGCCAATATAGGCTATTTTCTTGCTCTTTAAACAAAGATCTGGAGAATAATCGTCAACAAGCTATAAAATTTGCTCCATATCGCAGAAACTTGCCTGAAAATCATCAACTGGATGCTTTATTAAAGCTGGCAAATGTGTACTACCAGGTTGATGATTGTGAGATAACTATACAATATGCTAAAGAACTTGAGGAGATCACCAAAAATATTTTTGAACAGCAGATTCTAACTAGGCAGAAAAAACATGAAATCAAGCCTCTAAATACAGAAAGACATCTAATCGTCTATTATGGTCAAGCCTACTTAATACAGGGAGTTGCCCTTGAAAAGCAAGGGCTGTATGAAGAAGCAATGAAATTTATACCTTACTATGAAAAATTGACTTCTTTTAAAGGGCTAGATGAAGTGGGAGTTTTAGAAGCACAGAAATTTGAAATGTGGGCAGAGGCAAACCGTTTGAATTTAGAAATTCTAATGGGAGATATGACTAATTTACCCGCTTATGTGGAACTAATTAGGAATAATCCTCAGGAAATATTACTTGGGCTACTAACCATAATAGAGTCAGCCAATACCTACAATTACACAGTAGACGATATTTTGATCAATTTTGCTGAGAATATTAAGGAATTCAGAGACTTACGTACAAATATTTCCTATTACAAAACGAATTATAATCTAGTAAACTGTTCCCGTTTTTTTCTCGAGCTTAGTCGCTATTATTTTAATAAGGGAAATTACTCCGAGGCGATTGATAGTATGTTGAACAGTCTCAAAGCATCCTCACAATTGAATGATAAAGCTTTCTATATCAAGTCTATCACGTTGTTGTTTGAGAAATACAAAGACCGTTCGACACATGAACAACGGGCAGAATATGAAAAAGTACTTAAAACTGTTGAAAGTAATATTAAGCAAATGACTTCTTGAAACTTATAAAAGGCTATGTGACCTACTACTATTATTAGGTAGAGAAACATAGCCTATTTGGTATTTAAATAGCAAGGCTATTCGGAAATCTAATTTTTTTCATTACCATTTAAATTATCAGGGTTATTTTCAGAAAGCTCACGCTCTGAAGAAATAAACAGTTCCTTTAAAATACGATAAGCTTTATTCTGTTCCGCTTCATTCTGCTGGGAAAGTATATGAATGTATTCCCAAATCCAGGGCTGGCTTTTGAGTTCTTCATATGGGTTGTAGTCAAAAAATGCAAATACGTTTGTGTTCAGCGCCTCTGCTATTTTCTCCAGTGTCTTGATCTGCACATTGACCTCACCGCGCTCTAACTTGCCGATATAGGAACCTGTTGAATCGGATGCTTCTGCTAACAGTTCTTGTGTAATACCCCGCAATTTTCGAAATTGGCGGATTTTTGTTCCTAATAGTTTCGTTGTTTCCATAGACATCCACACTCCTATAGTATGAGTGTAGACAAAGCTAGATTAAGCGTGGAGGTAATTAAATTACCTTAATTATTCGTCGTTTAGTTCTTGTAAGAACTATTTTAATAACATCAAATTCCATAATATAATAAAACAGTGTAGAAAAGGGGTTGACCATCATCCAATTTATTCATATAATTTCTAGTATATTGTAATTGATTGTCGAGGAGGGTGATTTTTTAAAATCATCTGAATATGCCGGGGGTGTTTTTATTGGAAAATGCAACCACGATTCGTTCGGAAATTGAGAAAGAATTAAAACTAGGTGGCTACACGTTTAATAGTTTTGGACAAGCTACGGGGCTTAACCGGGGTATATTTAGTGCGATGCTTAACGGAAATCCACCTAAACCTATATCTGTAAGACAAATGGACTTGATTACCAAAGCCTTTAATTATCCAGAGGGCTGGTTATATGATCTGTATGTGGATGAATGTTTTTATGATGGAAGACCACATTGGAAAAGGGTCAAGCCGTTCCTGATTCGTTGTGTTGAAGTGGGAAACCTGCGATGTGTTGAGAAAGTGCTTTCACGCTTAATGGAAGATCTTAACCACATTCCAACAATCTTTGCTTTGGCAGAGGAGCTTTATGAAGGGGGGAAGCTGCAAGAGGCAATTCCTTTCTATGAATGTGTCATTGAAAATGAAAAGTATCAACATTCTGAGAGATTGGCGATAAGCCATTATAAATTGTTTCGTGCAAAAGTTGGAGAGAATACTGAATTAAATTTAAAGGCGGCTATACGATTTGAACCTTTTCGTTTTCGGTTGCCAGAGTGCCATCAATTAGACGGATTGTTGCAACTAACAAATATATATTCTTCACTACATAAATGGCAAGAAACAATTACACACAGCGATGAGCTTTGGGAACAATCTAAAATTATATATGAAGAAGAAAAAAAAAGAAGGGCTCGGAAAAACAGGAATTATGTACCGATAAAGACCGAACGACATTTAGTAGTATATTATGGGCAAGGATTACTTATGAAAGCTTATGCCTTACAAAAAATTGGTGACTATGAGAATGCAAAAAAAATTGTTGCTGAGTATGCCGATCTAAGTTGGTTTGAGGGTTTAAACACCGTTGGGAAAAGAGAAGTGGAAAAGTTTAAGGTATGGTCTATGGGGAACTCTTATACACTTGATTTACTATTAGGAGATACGTCTGTGCTCCCTCAATATGTAAACTTATTAGAGAACAATAATGATGAGATATTACCAGGTCTTGTAAATATTTTAGAATCGGCTAATAGAAATTTCTTCTCAGTTGACAGTATATTGGATCGATTTATCCAATATATTGATATTTTTAGAAATACTCAGGATGTAATAATTATGGATGATTATTATAATTTTAATTTTCAATTAGCCATTTATTATAGACGAAATAAGAGATACAAGGATGCAATAAATGCTAATTTACAATGTATACAGATATCATTCTTTCTTAAAAATGTAGAGAGTTTCGCCCAAAGTATGGTTTTATTCGAAAATAATAGAGCTTTATGTGACGAAGGACAAATTGAGATTTATAAATCTATTATTAAGGAGGTGTGCAAAGATGAGGAAGGTTTTACTTTCACTTTTGCTTTCTCTAATAGTAGTTAGTAATATCGGGGTTCTTTCTTCTTTCCATGATATTATAGTTAGTAATAATTCTCATATTTCAGTTTCTAGTCATGGTAGAGGTGGGTGAAATCCAATAGTGCTGTTCACTTCCAGATGAGTTCCAAGGGAGTTTTCCAAGTAAATAGATATGAATCAAGAAACCAGCCTCGTTAAGGCTGGTTTTTTGATTCATCCCGTTAAAGGGATGAATTGGGTTTTATTATATTTTTAACCTGTAGGGAAGGTATCAGCTTGTAAACTAATGTAAATACCACACCGAACAGGAGGTTTATTGATGTGAAATGGAAACAATTGGAGGAATGCATCGAAGAAAAGCGGAAGGAACTAAATGATTTGGCGAATGAGGTGGGATTGAAGGATCGGCGGGTGTTAATCAAGTCCATGGAGTTAGATCGACTTCTTAATAAATACAGCGACTGGAAATATAGCTATCGTAGACAACAGAGCATCCCCCAAAGTTCACAAATACAAGAGAAGCAACACGAGCTTGTCCTATCTTATTAATCTTCAAGCATCATGACAAGATAGAATCTAACTTCACCAGGGCTTCTAATACATAGTGGGATATAGAATAAACAAGATAATCTCTATTGCATCTCGTACGCTGCTCTTATCCACGTTGTTCGTACGGTTTATTGTTCTGCGTCTACATCAGGCGGAAGCCATGTATTAATGATGAATATGTATCAAAAAAACCTCCCGATTCACGTTATTACGTGACTCAGGAGGTTTTTGGGTTTTACTGTTGAAGTTGGCGTAGTACGGTGATTTCGACACGGCGGTTTTTTTGTCGTCCAGCTTCGGTGCTATTGTCACCAACCGGTCGGGTATCTGCATAACCTGCATACTGAAATCCTGTGGGTGAAAGTTGCTCTCTGTCGAGAAAGAATCGGAGTACAGATAGTGCCCGTGCGCCGGAAAGCTCCCAGTTGTCCTTGTAGGTCGATGAGTTTGATGAGCGCGTGAACGGAATGTTGTCCGTATGGCCCTCAATGCTAATCGGTGTTTTCAAATCTCGAAATAGACTGGCCAACTTGGATAGTGTGTTGGCAGAGCCTTGCTTGAGTGCAGCTCTACCTTGATCGAATAAAAAGCGGTCATTTAGCGTAATGACAATACCACGCGGCTGATCTGACACAAAAATCTGATTTTCCAGTTTGTTGTCCGTAATATATTCTTGAATGACACCCATTAAATTTTGCAGTTCTTTTTCCTGCGTGCGGAATGCTTGTTCACGTTCGGTAAGCTTTGTCGATCCGGCTTCCTTTTTATCGGCTGCTGGTTGCTTGGTCGCGGGTGGATTCTTGCTGGTATAACGATCGGCAGTACCTGTAATGCCCGAGCCTTGCTCCAAAATAGAATCTCCCTTGTGGAACGTATCCTGAAGGGATTGAACAACGACATCGTATTTTTTAGCATCCAAACTACTCATGGCATACATCACAACGAAAAATATGAGCAGCAGGGTGATTAGATCGGCATAGGTAATCATCCAGCGGTCACGATGGTCTCCGCCGCCTCCTTGACCCCCACGGCGCTTACCGCGCGTTCTCATGGAAGTCCTCCTTTGGAGATGCGTCCTCAGTGCGTGAGCGACGAGGCGGTTTGCGATCTATATTTTGCTCTGAGCGGATAAAGAACTCCAACTTTTTGCGTACAAGCTTTGGATTCTCTCCGTTTTGGATAGCCAGAATACCTTGCAGCAGCAAATCCATCGTGATAATTTCACTCTCACTGGCAGCTCTTATTTTGGATGCGATGGGCAGAAAGATCAGATTGGCGCTAGCAACGCCGTATAGGGTTGCGATAAAGGCAACAGCAATGGACGGACCAAGCGCAGTAGGCTCGGTCAGGCTGCCCAGTACATGGATTAGGCCCATGACAGTACCGATAATCCCCATCGTAGGGGCATAACCGCCTGCGGATTCAAATATTTTGGCGTACCCCTCATGTTTGTGTTCAATGGCATCTAACTCAAGCTCTAAGATCTGTTTGATCTGTTCCTGCTCGGTGCCGTCGATGACCAACTGAAGACCTTCGCGCAAAAATGCATTCGGATGCTCTGACGAAATACGCTCTAGCGCAAGCACACCGGATCGGCGTGAGGTGGCAGCCATGGAAACCAAATCTTCTATATATTGCTCCGTAGGATTTTCCTCACGGCTAAATGCCATCCGTAGAGCGGTGGGGATCGTCTTCAGCTTGGAAGCGGGGTAGCTGATCACAACTGCGGCGAAAGTTCCTCCAAATACAATGAGAGCCGATGTACCTTGAAGCAGCCCGGTAAATTCGCCGCCTTCCCATAAGAAGCCACCGATTAATGCTATGATTCCTGCGATGATGCCCAATACGATGGTGATATCCAAAATTTAATTCACTCCTATTCAAGACTTATCGTTTGCATCCGCAGTAAGAAAGAGGTATAATACGGGAACAAACATTCTTATCCAACCATATTTCCCAAGTATCATTGCTCGGGAAATATCGACATAGAGTTACAGGTAAAGACGTTAAAGCTCGACTGGTGTAAAATCATGATGTTTCCATTTTAGACGATAAGGGTGATGCAGGGCAATGAGTGATATCGTTGTTAGCGATAAGACTTTTGAAATTCAGTCGGAATTCCAACCTCAAGGCGATCAGCCCCAGGCCATTTTTGAATTGGTAGAGGGAATTGCAGAAGGAAAGAAGCATCAAACGCTATTGGGTGCTACGGGAACAGGTAAGACGTTTACCATCGCACAAACCATTGCCAAGTTAAATCGGCCTACGCTGGTTATTGCACATAATAAGACTTTGGCTGCTCAACTGGCGAGTGAGTTTAAAGAATTCTTTCCGAATAACTCCGTCGATTATTTTGTCAGCTACTATGATTACTATCAACCGGAAGCATATATCCCGTCTTCCGATACGTATATTGAGAAGGATTCCAGCATCAATGAGGAGATTGATAAACTTCGCCACTCAGCGACAAGCTCTCTGTTTGAGCGTCGTGACGTTATTATTGTAGCGAGTGTCTCCTGCATTTATGGTTTGGGTTCGCCGAAAGAATATTCAAGCCTGCTGCTTTCGCTTAGAGTTGGCATGGAGAAACCCCGCAATCAGATTTTGTCCCGCTTGGTCGATATTCAATATCAGCGGAACGATATCAACTTCGTGCGGGGTACTTTCCGTGTACGGGGGGATGTTGTTGAAATATTCCCGGCTTCCCATGGGGAACATGCTATACGTGTAGAACTATTCGGGGATGAAATTGAACGAATTACCGAGATTAATGTGCTTACAGGTGAATTGATCGGTGAACGTGATCATATTGCTATTTTCCCGGCATCTCACTTCGTTACTCATGAGGATACGATGAAGGTAGCATTGGTCAACATTGAACGTGAGCTTGAAGAGCGGTTAGCAGAGTTGAAGGAGCAAGGGAAGCTGTTAGAAGCGCAACGTTTGGAGCAACGTACCCGCTATGATATCGAGATGATGAAAGAGGTTGGTTTTTGTTCCGGTGTCGAGAATTATTCAGGTCCACTGACATTCCGTGAGCGAGGAGCAACACCATATACGCTAATGGATTATTTCCCGGATGATATGCTGATCGTCATTGACGAGTCCCATGTTACATTGCCGCAGATTCGTGCCATGTATAACGGTGACCAAGCACGTAAGAATGTACTGGTGGATCATGGTTTTCGTTTGCCGTCTGCATTGGATAATCGCCCGTTGAAGTTTGAAGAGTTTGAGGACAAGGTAAGTCAGATTATCTATGTATCAGCTACTCCAGGACCCTATGAGATGGAGAAGTGCGAAACGATGGTGCAGCAGATTATTCGTCCTACCGGGCTTCTTGATCCGATTATTGAGGTGCGTCCGAGCAAGGGGCAGATTGACGATCTTATTAATGAAATACGGCTTCGCATAGAACGTGAAGAACGGGTGCTGGTGACCACACTTACGAAGAAGATGTCCGAAGATTTGACTGACTATTTAAAAGAAGTAGGCATCAAGGTCCGGTATATGCACTCCGAGATTAAGACGTTGGAGCGGATGGCTATTTTGCGGGATCTTCGTCTAGGGACCTTCGACGTGCTAATCGGGATCAATCTTTTGCGGGAGGGTCTTGATTTGCCGGAAGTATCTCTGGTCACGATTTTGGATGCAGACAAAGAAGGCTTCCTGCGTTCTGAGCGCTCTCTGATACAGACAATCGGACGGGCAGCACGGAACAGTGACGGTCGTGTTATTATGTACGGCGATAAGATTACCGATTCTATGGATAAAGCGATAAAGGAAACGGAACGTCGGCGTGCGATTCAAATTCAGTATAATGAAGAACATGGGATTACCCCGCAAACCATACGTAAAAAGATTCGTGATGTTATTGAAGCAACTAAGGTGGCAGAATCGAAGAATGATTACCTTCCTAATGAGACGGGTAAACTTTCCAAGAAGGAGCGCCAATCACTCATTCAGCGTCTGGAAGCAGAGATGAAAGACGCCGCCAAGAACCTACAGTTCGAGCGGGCAGCCGAGCTGCGTGATGCTTTGCTGGAGTTGCGAGCTGATTAAACATTGAGAATAAGCTAGAAGCAAAACATATGAAAATAAAATGTTTGATTGCTTTGCTTTTAAAAATAGTGAGGGCGGCCTATGTGGTCGTTCTCTTTGCGATATATCACTTCCATGGGATAATCCAATGCGATATAGCATGACGTGAACTACGGCTAAGGAGATGAAACATTTGGCGAATGAAAGCATCATCATCAAAGGCGCACGCGCGCATAATCTCAAAAATATTGACGTGACGATTCCACGGGACAAGTTCGTCGTCCTGACAGGGCTTAGCGGCTCAGGTAAATCGTCGCTGGCTTTCGATACGATCTATGCGGAAGGGCAGCGGAGGTATGTGGAATCTTTATCTGCGTATGCCCGTCAATTTCTCGGGCAAATGGAGAAGCCGGACGTTGATTCGATTGACGGTCTGTCTCCTGCCATTTCCATTGACCAAAAAACAACAAGTCGGAATCCGCGTTCTACTGTCGGAACAGTTACCGAAATCTATGACTACCTGCGGTTGTTGTTTGCCCGGGTGGGTCATCCTCATTGTCCTGAACATGGCATTGAAATCACGTCACAGACCGTCGAACAGATGGTAGACCGCATTTTGCAGTATCCTGAGAAGACACGACTGCAAATCCTAGCTCCATTGGTATCGGGTCGCAAAGGTGAGCATAAAACACTGTTTACGGATATAGCCAAGCAGGGCTTTGTGCGGGTACGTGTGAATGGCGAACTGCGTGAATTGTCTGAGAAGATTGAGTTGGAAAAGAATAAGAAGCACTCGATTGAAGTGGTCGTAGACCGCATCGTTGTCAAGGAAGATGTGCGTGCGCGTCTGTCTGACTCTATTGAGACGGCATTGAATCTTTCAGGCGGGCAGTTGCTTGTAGACATTATGGGGCAAGAGGAGTTGCGGTTCAGCTCCAACTTTGCATGTCCTATTTGTGGATTCAGCATAGATGAACTGTCTCCGCGGATGTTTTCCTTTAATAGTCCGTTCGGCGCTTGCCCGGATTGCGATGGGTTAGGAGTTAAAATGGTGGTTGACCCTGATTTGCTCATTCCCGATCCTGAAAAAAGTGTGGAAGATGGGGCGTTTCAGGCTTGGAGTGGGGGAACTTCCACTTATTATCCTCAATTTTTACAGTCAGTATGCGAGCACTACGGTATTCCACAGGACATTCCTGTTAGTCAATTGACGACAGAACAAATGAACCTCATTTTACATGGAACGGGTGAGCAGAAGATCCGTTTCCGCTATGAAAATGATTTTGGTCAACGTAAGGAAGCCTATGTGACCTTTGAGGGGATTATCCCCAACTTGGAGCGTCGGTATCGTGATACGGCTTCTGAGGGCATACGTGAATTTATTGAAGGCTTTATGAGTGCAAAGCCATGTAACACCTGTAAGGGACATCGACTGAAAAAAGAAAGCCTGTCGGTAACCATTCAAGAGCGCAATATTGCTTATGTAACAGCCCTGTCTATCGGTGAAGCCTCAAACTTTTTCCATACACTGGAGCTGAGTGAGAAGGAGAAGTCGATTGCCAATCTCATTTTAAAAGAAATTAACAGCCGACTGGGATTCCTCGTTAACGTGGGTCTGGAATACCTGACTTTAAGCCGTGCGGCAGGCACGTTGTCAGGCGGTGAGGCACAGCGTATCCGATTGGCGACACAGATCGGGTCCAGTCTGATGGGTGTGCTTTATATTTTGGACGAGCCTAGTATCGGGCTGCATCAGCGAGATAATGATCGTCTGATTAGTGCTTTGGAGCATATGCGGAATCTTGGCAATACCTTGATCGTGGTGGAGCATGATGAAGATACGATGATGGCGGCGGACTATATCATTGATATCGGGCCGGGAGCTGGAATCCACGGTGGGATGATTATGTCGCAGGGGACCCCGCAGGAAGTTATGGAAGACCCGAATTCCTTAACCGGGCAGTATTTGAGCGGACGCAAGTTCATTCCGGTCAATACCGAGCGGCGCAAGCCTGCTGATAAGTGGCTGGAGATTCGCGGAGCTAAGGAGAACAATCTCAAAAATGTGAATGTCAAAATTCCGTTGGGTGTTTTCTCGGCTGTTACTGGTGTATCCGGCTCTGGAAAATCGACGCTGGTCAACGAAATTTTGTACAAAACGTTGGCGCGTGATCTGAACCGGGCGAGAGTGCGTCCAGGGCAGCACAAAGAAATTCGCGGGCTAGAGCATATCGAAAAGGTTGTTGAGATCGATCAATCGCCAATTGGCCGTACACCGCGTTCCAATCCTGCAACGTATACTGGTGTATTTGATGATATCCGTGACTTATTCTCGCAGACGAACGAGGCCAAAGTACGAGGCTACAAGAAAGGCCGCTTTAGCTTTAACGTTAAGGGAGGTCGTTGTGAAGCTTGTAGAGGCGACGGCATCATCAAGATTGAGATGCATTTTCTGCCAGATGTGTATGTTCCATGTGAAGTGTGCAAAGGCAAGCGTTACAACCGGGAGACCCTGGAGGTTAAATACAAAGGAAAAAGTATTGCCGATGTGCTGGAGATGACGGTAGAGGATGCGACGGAGTTTTTTGAAAATATTCCGAAGATTCATCGCAAGATCCAGACGCTGATGGATGTAGGTTTGGGGTATATCAAGCTGGGTCAGCCTGCGACTACCTTGTCTGGCGGTGAAGCACAGCGTGTGAAGTTGGCCTCCGAATTGTATCGTCGCAGCACAGGCAAAACCATTTATATTTTGGATGAGCCGACAACTGGTCTGCATGTTCACGATATTGATCGATTATTGACGGTGCTGCATCGTTTGGTTGATTCAGGAGAGACGGTGCTGGTCATTGAGCATAATCTGGATGTGATTAAAACAGCCGATTATCTGATTGATTTGGGACCGGAAGGCGGAAGTGGCGGTGGAACGATCTTGGCTACCGGGACACCGGAGCAACTCGTGAAAGTCGAAGAATCCTATACAGGTCGATACTTAAAGCCGATCCTTGAACGGGATACAGAGCGTAGCCAAGCGCTTCAGACAGTCGATCTATAGATATCGTTTAACGTACGCTTTAAAAGCCCTGCACAGGCAGGAAGGCAGAATACGAACTACTGTATTTATGCCTTCGCCTTGGCAGGGCTTTATTTTTTTTGTAAAAAAAGAAAACTTTTATCAAATTCCTGCGTTAAAGCATGTGACACGTAGTTTACCAAGCGCTGGGATAATAAATCTATACGTATATTCATCGACAGAAAGTCTCTGAGTAGTCTCTAAATTTTGGAGTTTTGGATGTTTAGGTTCGGACTTGAAGAGGTAAATATATAAATCGTCATAGCATCATACAAAGTTCCGTGCCCACGTGACACCATTACAAGTTGAAGCGAAACCGTCTCTAGTTTTATCACATCTAAGGTTCATACAACATCTCTGAGGAAGTCATGAAGGGAGCTGGAACGCTTGAAGGTTAAGCAAAGTAGAGTTTTACGTACACGTGTGTATACATGGGCAGCAGGAGCTGCTTTGGCGGCATGCTTGATGGGATATAGTGCTGCACCGTCCTATGCCTCCGAGGTGTCCGAGGCGTTTGTGCCCAAACAAGCCGAAATCGAAACAAGTGCGGCCATTGGCAGTATTAAGGATTTAGGAAACGCTCACAATTACATTCAACCCACAGCAAATGGTGGGTTTTTAACGCTGAACGTCGAGGACGATACAGAAGCAAGTGTAGTACACGTCACATATGGCAAGCTGGACAGTTCTGTGGAGGCTGTATGGAAACATCAGCAGGATCTGAACGTACAGCCTGGAACAAGCAGCAGGGGAGTCCAGCGGGAGACGTCGGATGGTGGCTTGCTGTTTCTGATTGAATATACAAAACCGAACGGAATACGAGAGTTGCAGGCTTCACGATTGGACGAGGATGGAAACACCTTGTGGTCCAAAACATTACCCACAGATGGCTTGATATCTCATGGGGAGGATTCTCAGGTTGGCTTGGAGCCACTGGAGGATGGCGGTTTCCTGGTCTCCTATCTGAACCTTGCGGAACAGTCCTTCACTGTACTCAAATACACTGAAACTGGCGATATACAATGGAATCGAACGACGGCCGGAGTGACCTCGGGTTGGCTGGTCGGCAGTCACAATGGATATTATGCGCTTTTGAACAGCTCAGATGGTCCCGTGGGGGTACAAGCAGATGTATATGGTCGCGATATCCGTGACATCCATCTGGACTTGGGATCAGGTAAAGAAATTGCCGCAGTACGTGAGTTGCCGAGCGGTCATATTGCTGTAACAGGGCTTAAAGGAAACAGCAAGCGTACACAGGTGCTAAGTAATAGTCTGCAATTATTTAGCAATACAGCGGACTACGGGGCTGACCAGGTGTATCTGCCTGAGGAGCAGCTGTATGTCCAGTTCAGTGATCAATATGATCCACTGGGGAAAACGACGAAGATGCATGGCATCACCATTACAGGCTTGAAAGAAAACGGTACGAAGGTGTGGGAAACGAGGACTCATTATAAGGAGGACAATTCCTTCGGCATCCGGTATGATACGGGATTGATATATAAGATACCTTCAGGCTACGCGGTGGTGACATCTACAACAGGCGCTCATAAACCGACAGTGCTTGATTTTGCAAAAATATTGATACCGGAGTAATCCGGTGTCTTTTTTTTGTGAAAGTGAGGGAGACGATATTGCGGGGCTGTATGGCGATAAGAAACAGCCTGCTTGTATATGGGATACAAGCAGGCTGTTAATAGGCTCTATATTTAGGATGCAACGTGGCTGGACTGTAAAATGGCAGACAGCTTTTCCTGGAAAGTCGGAATACCTACACGCTGTACATATGCGTAAAAGCTTTCGCCAGCGCTCCTGTTTTCTTTGTAGAACAGAATGAGCTCCGCCAGCACAGGTCCAACCTGATCCCCACGTACGCGACCTTTGAGCGCCTTGTTAAACTGGGCGCCTGCCCCAAGCGCTCCGCCGACAGCGATGTCGAACGCGTCGACCAAGCCTTCCGGTGTCTTTATGAGCGAGCCTTGCAGACCGATGTCCGCAATATGCTTTTGACCGCAGGAATTTGGGCAACCGATAAAATGAATGCGCACCTTTTCATCCAATTGTACGTGCTGATCCAAATACTCGGCAACGTCAACCGCCCGTTTTTTGGTTTCCACAATCGCCAGATTGCAAAACTCATTTCCTGTGCACGATACCGTACGACTCATAAAATGCTTGGGTCGTGGTGTCAGGCGTTGCAGCACGGGAGCTTCCAGTAGTTCATCCACTTGCTCATCCGGCACGCCGCTCAGCAAAATATTTTGCGACATCGTGGTACGAATCTGACCATCGCCATAGCGGTCAGCCAGTTCGGCCAGTTCATGCAACTCGTCAGCGCTAAGGCGACCGACAGGCACGTTCAGACCGACATAGTTCAGGCCTTTTTGGGCTTGAGGATGCACACCGTCAAAATAGGCGGCTTGCCAGCCAATCGTTTTGTCCTCGCCTCTTCCGGGCATTTCACCGATATACTCGGTGAGCTTAGCCAGAAATTTGTCTGGGCCCCAATCGACAACCAGGAATTTCAAGCGAGCATGGTGCCGCTTTTCCCGATAGCCGTAATCACGGAAAATGGTGGTGACAGCAATAGCAACCTTCAGCACTTCCTCTGGACGAACAAACAAATCCAGAGACTGTGCCATATGCGGCTTGGCGGACAAACCTCCACCAACCATCACATGGAAGCCGATCACTTCTTTTCCGTCGAGGATCTTGGTGGCCGGAGTGAAGGACAGGTCGTTAATTTCAGCCTGTGCATTGTTGTACGTATTACCGGAGATAGACATTTTGTACTTACGCGGCAGATTGGAGAAGTCTCGATTTAATAAGAAAAAACGGTTTACTTCATCTACAATCTCTTGGGTATCCACCAATTCATTGGGATCAATACCAGCCAGCGGATTACCGACAATGGTACGCGGGCAGTCTCCACAGGCTTCGAAGGAATACAAGTTGACTTTTTCCAGTCTTTCAAAAATATCGGGCAAGCTTTCGACTGTCAGCCAGTGGAATTGAATCGCCTGGCGAGTGGTGACGTCCACAAGACCGCGTCCGTATAGCGCGGATATGTCTGCCAGTGCATGTGCTTGTGCTGAAGTCATGATCCCTGTGTTGATGCGGACTCGCATCATGAAATGACCATCCTTGGGCTTTTGCTGATATACCCCAGCCCATTTGAAACGATCCATATCGTCCGCAGAGATCGAGTCATAGCCTTCGTTGGCATAGTTTTCAATAATGGTACGGATAACGTCGAGACCGTCCTTTTCCAGCTTGACTAACTCGAATTTGTTAAGCTTATCGGGATGAGCGTTCCAGATTGGTTCGTAGGCCATTCTTTTAACCTCCTGTAGGTGCTTATTTATACTTTAGTGTTTTGGATAGAGGACTCATGATTTTATTCTTTATTTCCGACAATAAAACTAAGATATAATGTGATGGTATCATAGTTGGTTATGCCCGTAAATGAAGGAATGACCTAAACGGTATAACGATTATTTATCGTTTTTGCTTATTTTTTTGATATAAGGATTTGGAAAATTTATAATATAAATAGCATGAGAGGACAGGGATGCAGCAAACGGCGCCTTTTAGAAAAAGATAGGGCTTAAAGCGATTGTATACGTGTCCCCTCTATGGTAGATTTGGACTAACTGATAGAACAGGGTCATGTAAGAGAGGGAATGGTGAGTATATGCGTAAGATGGGGAAAAGGGCAGTTGTTCTGGCTTTGGGCAGCGCTCTATGTGTTTCTGGTACGGCAGGTGCAGCCAGCAGTGGGACTGCGTTAAAGGCCAAAGTCATTAATGGTGGGGTCTATGTTAACGTAAGCGATATGAATAAGGCATTAGGA
Source organism: Paenibacillus sp. FSL M8-0228 (assembly GCF_038007385.1). Classification (NCBI taxonomy): domain Bacteria; kingdom Bacillati; phylum Bacillota; class Bacilli; order Caryophanales; family Paenibacillaceae; genus Paenibacillus; species Paenibacillus sp. FSL M8-0228. The sequence goes on along the minus strand of NZ_JBBOXA010000001.1, from coordinate 5,197,441 downwards.
ACCAGCGGCGCATATAACAGCGCAAATGGTACATATACGTTATCGGCCGGTCGTGTGCCGCAGGTGGTTAAAAATGTATCTCCTTCTGTGGTCGGTATTATTGGCCGTTCAGCCACGGGAGAGACCGTAGCAGGAGGAGATCGATACAACCTGGCTCACGGCACGGGTGTCATCATTCGTACAGATGGATGGATTGTGACGAATGCGCATGTTATCGAAGGATTAGGTGATGCCGTGGTCGTAACCTCGGACGGAAAATCTTACGGAATCACCGACAGCTATAGCGATCCGATCAGTGATTTGGCATTAGTTAAAATCAAGGCAAGCGGCCTCAAACCCGCTACCTTGGCAGCTTCAACGAACAGTCTACAGGTAGGGGAGCAGGTAGTGGCTATTGGTACGCCTATATCCTTTTCACTTCGCAATTCGGCAACCTCAGGTGTGGTTAGCGGGCTGAACCGTGGTGTCAACGCTGCTTATCGTTTGATCCAAAGTGATACCGCGATCAATCCTGGTAACAGCGGCGGTCCGCTGGTCAATCTCAAGGGTGAGGTCATTGGGATCAATACGATGAAATTCTCGGCGGTCGGCATTGAAAATATGGGCTTTTCGATTCCGGCGGATACGGTGAAATATGTCATCGGCCAATTTTTCAAATACGGAGAGGTTCGGCGCGCTAGTCTTGGTCTAGGGCTGGAAGAAAGCTGGTCAGCTATCGTCGGATTACCTACCGAGGATCCTTTGAAAGTTACGAAAATTACTTCAGCCAATGCCGTTCAGGCCAAAATCAAGGAAGGCGATGAGCTGTATAGTATTAACGGTAAGCGTGTAGCTTCCGCTATTGATGTCAATGAACTGCTTAAAAACTATCAACCAGGTCAAACGGTGAGTGTACTTATGCAGTCTGACGGTGATATTGTGAAGCGCAAGCTGGTACTGACACAGGATAATGGTGAAATCTATGAGTCCATTCAGTCTGGAGAAGATAGTGAAGATTCGAACGGTTCGGAAGCCGCTGAAGATGGTGGTGTAGCGCCTTCTAAGGAAGCATCGGAGCCAGCTCAAGGAGCAACTACTGGAAAGTGAACAATAATGCCTCTTGAATCTATAAAATAAAGCTAAAGGGAGATTTACTGTGAAGCATATTCAAAGAAAAATGATGCGTAAGCTGGGGGTCGGCGCTGTCGCATTGTCCCTTCTGCTTTCCGCTTTGCCAGCAGTTGCAGCAGATCATGATAAAACCATGCTGGAATTACGGTTGCAAAGCGGCAGCAATACAGCCATCGTGAACGGTCATAATGCCAATATTACGAAGCCGTATTCCAAAAGTGGTGCACTGATGGTTCCGGCTGGTGTGTTTAAAAAGGCATTTAACAGCAAAATTCGATTAGCTGAAGATAATGTGGTTAAAATCACTAGCGGAACTCATGTTGTATCGCTAACCATTGGTAGCCGTACAGCGTGGGTGAGAGGTCACAAGGTGACACTTCCAGCTCCACCGGAAATGTCATCAGGTATTCTCATGGTGCCTCTGCGTCAAGTAGCAGAAGGGCTTGGCGGTAAGTTGGAGAAGAATGGTGCCGGAATCATTATTCGGATGGAAGCACAAGAAGAGGCAGGCACGGTAGCTGAAGAGACACCGAACATTGATAATGATGAGGGTAAGACACAGATCGGGAACAGTTACTATGACTGGTCTATGAACTATCCAACAGGGCTCGTCATCGGTCAGGGAGGTGGAGATGAGAGTATTTCCACATTTATGGACGAGAACAGTGCGTATTATATGGAAGTGCACACAGCGTCACAGCCGGTTCCACTGAATGCGGACGATCTGCTGCAACAATTGGTGCAGGCAGCCAAGGAAACGGGAGAAACTGTGATCGATCGAAAATCCTTCCCGAAAGCGAAGGTACCTTATGCTCGTGTCATTACGAAGGATGGGGACGGCGTGCTGTGGGAAAATCGTCAGTACTATGACAACGGACGATTGTATGTAGTTTATTTTTCCGATGCTAAAGCAACGAATTATAAAGATCTGGCCCAGTATGCGGGACTTTTAAATTCCTTCAAGACCTCCTTTAATGCGCAGGATAAAAGTATTAAAGACTTGTCTACTGTCGTAGGAGGCACACGCGAGGCCGGGAATCCAGACTACGGTGTGTCACTCAGCATACCCGCAGGCTGGAAAATGGACGATCAACGGATGCAATATGAAAGTAATGATGGATCGAGCTTCCGTGTGAAAGTAACCTCAGCTCCAGCAGATGGAAAATTGGAGAACTGGGGCCAGCAGCTGCAAAAATGGCTGAGCGATTCATTTGTGTCCACGGCTTATGAGGCACAGAAGACGTATCCGCTGGAGGTTGCAGGCGTTCAAGGGTTAGTACAGGAGTACCGCTATAATTTTGGCGATGGATGGGTCAAAGAGTACAATGTGCTGATTCAGCAAAATGGATACCGCTACTTGGCTGAATACGCAGTGCCTGAAAAAGTAAGCAAAGGAAATGATCAGTTCAACGCGCTCATTTCCTCGCTTCAAATCGATTTTCAAACCGTAGCGAGTAACTTTGGACAGTTGGAAGAAGACGACTATTTGACAGACAAAACGAAAACGGTCAAAAAGACGTCAAAAGCCTATGAGTATACAGTGAATATCCCACGATATTGGACCGCGATTAGCGATCAATTTGAATTGGGCGATGTAGAGTACCAGTTTACCGGAGGACGTTTTTCCATCAAAATCGACAACGACCAATCATTTGAACTAACGGTATCCCAGCTCAAGGACTTCTACGATAAGCAAGCAAAGAACTACAAAAACCTCAAAGTTGAGGAGGTTAAGGACGTAACATTTGCTGGTGTTCCGGCAGTGTCCTTTACATTCCATCGTATCGAGGAAGGCATTGGCTACACAGGCCACCAATTGGTTTTAGAACGTGACGGAAAAACGTATACCGTGACAACGACATTGAATGATGCGAACAACACGGCTATTCAGTCTAACGCACTGGATTCGACGTTAAATTCGTTTAATTTTGTGAAGTAAGAGGGTGTAGGTAAGAGATTAGCGAGTTATGGTGAGAGCGCTACGCGTGCCTTTTGATCCTACGATCGCTGTTGACCCGGGATTCTTGGATTGTATAAGGATTTAATATGTAAGAATCCCGGGTCAAAGGCGAACGCTGACGCTTCTACGGATTCAAATGGCCCGCTTCGCTGGCGCCCGCCAAATACCACCAATCTTTTGATGAGTGAGGTAAGCAGGGAAGAGCGAAGGCAGATATTTACGGTACTTAGATCAGCGAACGCGAACGCCTTTTTTCGGATTCATTGTCGAGTACGCTGGTACCGCACAAGGCTGCCGTTTTCTAAAAGGGCGAGGTAAGGCTTAATAGCGCGTCTAAGTTGCCAGTCTTCATCTCCATTTGGCTTCCTTTACTACGTTGTTCCTCTTGTTCTATAGGATTCTTCACCTCCAAAGTTCCGTTTGACGGAATTGGAGGTGTTTTTGTATGGTTTGGTAAGAGTTTTTTACGAGGAATCGCTTGGAAAGTGTAGAAGCTTGGGACGCAGTCTGGTACACTAGATTAGTTACAAGATAAGAATAACTATGCCGCAAATGTTCGTGATGCGGATTTTTTGAGTTGGATGCCATTTATCCCTCGAGCCAGTGGTTCAGAGTGGGGATGATCGGATAGGATGATAATTCATAGGGCTATAAAATAAGCAGCATCGCTGCTCTGGAAAATAACTTTAACTCAAGGTTAATCAGTTATTTCTCCATATAGGGAGGACAAAAATGAAATCAGTAGTACGAAGAGAAGATGTTGAGCTTCTGGCACCAGCCGGTGACTGGGATTGTATGCGTGCGGCGGTGGCAAACGGGGCTGATGCGATCTTTTTCGGGGTGGAAAAGTTCAACGCACGGGCACGGGCGAATAATTTCCGCATGGAGGAACTGCCTGAAATTATGGCGTTTTTGCATAGCTATGGGGTTAAAGGTTTTTTAACATTCAATATATTGGTATTTGAAAACGAGTTGGAGGACGCTAAGGAGCTGGTCGATGCCTGTATTGATGCTGGAGTCGATGCTTTAATTGTCCAGGATATGGGCCTGGTGAAAATGATCCGCGACATTTCACCGGATTTTCCGATTCATGGTTCTACCCAAATGACGATTACCTCGCCGGAAGCGGTAGAGTTTACAAAGCCGTACAATATGGAACGGGTCGTGCTTGGACGTGAAAACAACCTGAAACAGATCCAAAAAATAGGCGATCAGGCGAGACTTCCAATGGAGGTATTCGTACATGGAGCATTATGCGTATCTTATTCTGGCCAATGCCTGACTTCAGAAATGTGGGGCGGCCGCTCTGCTAACCGTGGTGAGTGTGCACAGGCATGTCGTTTGCCTTACGATCTGATGGTGGATGGAGAGCAGAAGCCAATGGCAGATGTGACGTATCTGCTGTCACCTAAGGATCTAGCAGCGATTGACCTGATGCCTGAACTGATCGACGCGGGTGTGGTTTCTTTTAAAATTGAAGGGCGACTGAAAACACCTGAATATGTGGCAAATGTGGTCAGCAAGTACCGCAAGGCCATTGATAAGTATTTTGATGGCGATACGTCCAAGACGAGCAAAGAAGATATCCGCGAGCTGCAGCAGAGCTTTTCACGCGGCTTTACGCACGGTTTTCTCGAAGGAACCAATAACAAGAAGCTGGTTGACGGGACGTTCCCGAAAAGCCGGGGGGTGTATCTGGGCCGAGTGGAACAAATCCTTCGTGATGGCGTAGTGTGCCGTATTGATGCACCGCTCAAGCGTGGCGATGGTATTGTATTCGATGCGGGAGATCCCACGCAAAAAGAAGAAGGCGGACGCGTATACGATATCCGTCGCAAGGGCGTGAAGATTGAAGGCGAAGCCGGAGAAGGCTGGATCATTGACATCGTAGCGGGACGCAACGATGTTGATCTGCGCCGTGTACACGTGGGCGATCGCATTTGGAAGACCAACGACCCGGCGCTGGACAAGCGTCTGCGCCAGTCGTACGACACGGACAAGCCGTACCGGGTCTTCCCAGTACATGTGCGGGTCAGCGGCTCCCCAGGACAACCGCTGTCGACATGGTGGACCGACGTGCAGAAAGGCACAACGGTCCGCGTGGACTCCGAGCTGGAACTTGAAATTGCCCAGAAGCGTCCGATGACGCACGAGCTGCTCGAAGAGCAGTTCGGCCGACTGGGCGGAACGGTGTTCCAGCTGGAAGAGCTGGACGTCCATCTGCATGGGGACGTCATCGTGCCGATGCGCGAGCTGAATGGTATCCGCCGTCAGGCGGTGGAACTGCTCGCGGGCGAGCGCCCCAAACCGCCCGTGTACACGAAGCGGGCGGTCGAGGTGTATGACGATGCATCGACTCCGGCATCGTCTGTGGCACGCGGTCAGGCAGAGCTGACCGCGTTGTGCCGCAGCCTCCCTCAGGTGGAGGCTGCGCTCGAGGCCGGCGTGGAGTTCATCTACGCCGACTTCGAGTTCATCAAGCAATTCCCGGCAGCCGTAGAGGCAGTGCACGCTGCAGGCCGCCGAATTGCGCTGGCGACCCCGCGTATTCACATGCCGGGTGAAAATGGCTATCACAACAACATCCTGCGCCTAAAGCCGGATGCTGTGCTGGTACGCAATCCAGGGGCACTGTATTTCTACTTGCGACATCGGTTGGAGAACCCGGACGCACATCACCCGCAATTGATTGGTGACTTCTCGCTGAACATAGCCAATCATAAAGCGGCTGATCTGTTCTTGGATTCTGGCTGCGACCTGGTTACGCCGTCGTACGATCTGAACATCCAGCAAATGGTCGATATGCTCAGACGTACGCGTACCGATAAGCTGGAGATCGTGATCCAGCAGCATATGCCAATGTTCCATACTGAACATTGCGTATACTGTACCTTTATGAGTGAAGGCACCGACTACACGAACTGTGGACGTCCGTGTGAGGACCATCGCGCATCCCTGCGTGATCGAATTGGTATGTCTCATCCGGTCCGTGTGGACGAAGGCTGCCGCAACACGGTATACAACGCGATTGAGCAATCTGGCGCGGAGTACCTGTCCAACTTCCTGGAGCTGGGCGTGTCCCGTTACCGTGTGGAATTTTTGGAGGAGACACCGGAGCAAGTGCATGAGGTTATTGATCTCTATAACCGTGCCCTGCGCGGAGAAATCAGCGGAACACAAGTATGGAAGACGCTGAAAGCGACGAATCAGTTGGGTGTTACACGTGGTCAGCTGGTGAAGTAAATAACTGTATATTTGTTCGGGAGCCAGAAAGATTCCGGCAGCATAATATATTTATATAGAAAGCTAGTGATTGGAAGACATGTTCTCTTTGAGGGAAGATGTCTTCTTCTTTAATCTATTACAATAATTGACCTTCCTGTTATAATCATAGACAGTATATCTTACCGTTATATTGATGACAAAGGAGTTTAACCTATGAAAATCCGTAAAGCGATTATTCCTGCTGCGGGATTAGGAACCCGGTTCCTTCCTGCTACGAAAGCGATGCCTAAAGAGATGCTTCCCATTGTAGACAAACCAACAATTCAATATATTATTGAAGAAGCTGTTGCATCTGGTATAGAGGATATCATTATCGTTACTGGTAAAGGCAAAAGGGCGATTGAGGATCATTTTGACTACTCCTTTGAGCTGGAGCATAATTTGACTGCGAAGGAAAAATGGAACCTGCTCAATGAAGTGCGTAAACCATCAGAGATGGCAGATATCCACTATATTCGTCAAAAGGAACCTAAAGGGTTGGGGCATGCCATATGGTGTGCACGTAAGTTTATCGGTGACGAACCTTTTGCCGTCCTTTTAGGGGATGACATCGTTGAGTCTGAGAATCCATGCCTCAAACAGATGATTGACGTGTTCGATGAGTATCAGCGTTCTGTTGTAGGTGTAAAACAAGTAAATTGGAACGAGGTACATCGTTACGGGATAGTTGAAGGCCATGCACTTACTTCCAAAATCTCTGAGGCGGAACGATTGGTAGAAAAGCCAAAGAAGGAAGAAACCAACTCCAACTTGGCGATTATGGGACGTTATATCTTGACGCCTGATATTTTTGATATCCTGGGTCAGCAATCTGCGGGAGTAGGCGGGGAGATTCAACTGACGGACGCATTGTCCAAACTGGGAGAAAAGAGCCCCATTCTGGCCTACGAATTTGATGGCAATCGCCACGATGTTGGCGAGAAATTGGGATTCATTGAAACGACCATTCATTATGCTCTACAGCATAACGAGATAAAGGATGAAGTACTGGCTTATATGAGACAGGTTATTGAAGGGATTGATGAAAATATAACAAAATTGTAATTGTATGCGATAAAAAGAAGTTTTGGATTTTTTAGTTCTTCTTTTAAAATGAGAGAGTAATATTCCAAATAATCTCTTATTCTATCGAAGGAGGAACAAAGATGAACTCTTTAGAACTATTCGTTTTGGAACAAGAAGACACTCTTGATTTGGACTTACAGGTTAATGCTTTCTCATCTGAACCGGTTACTATGGCATGTACTGGTACTGTTACTTGTGCTGTCTCTGCTTGCTACGATACTTATGTAACTTGTAACTGCTGTTAATTGTGTTAAAACTAACCCCAGATATGCTTTGTATATCTGGGGTTTTCTTATGTAAAGAAGGAGGGCTACTAGCTATGAAGGGTATAAGACACAGGAATGAAAATAGGAATTTGTTTAGAGCGTTAGATTTTTTTTTGGTTAGAATTCCGTTGTTGCCTGTAGAGATGTACAATGAACTATTTTATGAGCCTTCATATGAAAATTTACGTAACAAGTTGCTTCATATGGTAAAAGAGCCAATTGTCTGCGAAGCGCTTTTAATTGCAAGTCCCTCATTAATGCACTCTGTTAATCAAATACTGGACAATTCAAATTCAAAGAAAGCAGATAAAATTATCAAAGCAATAGCTCATTATATGATTAGGCTTTCAACACGCGCTACCCCTTACGGTGTTTTTGCTGGAGTTGCCATGGGTTCTTTTGAAAGTGAAAGCAGGCTGGTAATAGGAGACTTGAGCTTTCATCGAAAAATAGCACGCCCAGATATGCAATGGTTAATGGATCTTGTAAAGGGTTTGGAACGTATAAGGCACGTCGTTGAACAAGTCGAAGTTCGTACGAACTCGATCCTCTATACTTCCGGCTCACGTGTGAAGTTACCTTATCTCAATTATATAGATCATTTTGATTCCTCTGATGAAATGAAAAGTAGCTCAATCCGAATTTCTAAATTTGTAGACTATGTTATTCACTGCGCGAAACAGCCCGTTCCTATCTTAAAGCTAATGGACAAAATGAAAGAAGAGTTCCCGACTATAAATCAAGAGCAACTATTTGGTTTGTTATTGAAGTTAGTAGAACAAGAGTTTTTAATAAGTAATTTAAGACCCCCCTTATCCATACGTAATTCTGAATTGCCATTTGAATATATAAAAGGGCAACTCGCATCCATGACAGGCATAGACGATCTCAAAGCCTCAATTCAGAAGATTTATAACTACATTCAGCAATATAATCAAACCTCTGTAGGTGAGGGGGAAGAGCTATATACGAACATATGCAGCAGCATCAATGAAATGTTCCCCAGCAAAGATCCGCTTCAAATTGACATGGAAACAGCTATAACAAACGCGACTTTAAGTCACGAAATAGCGGAAGAGGTCGCAATAGCGGCCGAAGTCTTATGGAGACTATCGAATAATGTATGCAATCCGCATCTTGCGACCTATCGAGGCGCCTTTATTGAGAAGTACGGAGTACATCGTCAGATTCCCTTGTTAGAACTGTTGGATGAAGATATGGGATTAGGAGCCCCTCCTGATTATAAATATCCTATGAGCAAACGTAGCTGGGAAAAGTCTACTGCGAATGCAGACAGAGATAAACATTTAGCACGCTGGGTTGCAGAAGCTATCAAACAAGGTAGTATCGAAATTGAGCTTACAGATGAAAAAATCAGAAAAATAGAATGTGCCCCTTCGGAGCTTTCTCCTCCACCATCACTGGAGATGTACGTTACCGTCGCCACTTCGGATGCCACCGCTCTCGAAGGTGGGGACTATAAATTGATTGTTAACCCCAATTCAGGCGGCACAGGTGCAGGTAAAACATTTGGGAGATTCGGTCCGATTCTAGATGGTTCTGCACAAAAACAAATCTCCAGTATTTATAAAATACAGTCAGATCAAAATCCAAATGTGATTTTTGCGGAGCTTATCTATCTTACGATTAATAGTAGACATTCCAACGTTGTGATAACGAATCGTTCCTGTTCTCATCAGATTATCCTTGGGACCAATGATTATACAGATGACCGTGCGTCTACTATTTCTTTAGCCGATTTATATGTAGGTTGTACCCATGACTCTTTTTATCTAATGTCACGCTCTTTGAATAAAAGGGTAATCCCGGTAGCCACAAATATGTTGAATTACTACAAAGCGCCGAATGTTTATCGATTTTTGCGTGAAATGGAGCAGGAAGGACAGAGGAATGTTTCAATGTTTCAGTGGGGGAATCACTTATCAGAGTTGCCTTTTCTTCCCCGCATAAGATACGGCAATACCATTCTGTCATTAGCGTCGTGGTCTTTAAATGCAGATATGAAGGCTTTCCAGAATTGTCATACCAAGAGTGATTGGCGCAATGCATTTGAAAGGCTGAAAAAAGAATGGAGTATTCCGAGATACGTGTATATAACTATTGCAGATAACAGATTGTTAATTGACACTACACATGATTTTTGCATATCCGAACTATATGATAAATATCAAAAGCTTACAGATTCAGCCTCCATATGGTTGACTGAATGCGGTTTTGAGTGGAGTGAAGTATGGGGAGAGTCCACGAAAGGACACCACATTGCAGAGTATGTCATTCCTTTGGTGAAAACGAATAAAGTAGGCCAATCGAGATCAAAGGACCTTATTCAACCAGATATGATGCAAAACCCTATCAGTACCCGTTCGATGGATGTTTATTTTCCAGGCAGTGAATGGCTGTACGTTAAATTATATGGTATGTCTGAACGGAAGGAGGAGTTTATTGGAAATTATCTCAGACCTTTTTGTGAACTGGCAGAAAAACAAAAAATAGTCGATCAACATTTTATTATTCGATATAAAGATCCTGATGATCATGTACGAGTGAGATTTCATGGGGATGCAGCGATGTTGTGTGCGCAACTGATTCCTGCTATTCAGACGTGGGCGAACAAGCTTAAGAAGGAAGGACTGCTAAACCAACTTGTGTATGATACATACGAGCAAGAGGTGGAAAGATATGGGGGGGGAAGCTTCATTCAACTGGCTGAGGAAGTTTTTGCTGCAGATTCCAAGCTCGCTTCTGAATTCATTTATTTGCACTACAACAAAAAATGGAATATGCCATTAGAAGACATTGCATTGATTAGTGTGATTGATATGTTAAATCAATGGATGCCTTCACTAGCTAAGCAGGTTGAATGGTCCCAACAGAAAGAGTGGCATAACCATCATATCAAAGAGTTCCAAAAGAATCGTACATGGTACATGTCGATATGCGATGTTTCCGATCGATGGAGTTCATTGAGAGCTTGTAATTATGGTGAGTTTATGATAGAACGCTTTCAACCTCGAAGGGAAAAACTGAAACAATATAAGGAGAGGTTCTTTCAGAAAAAAAAGGAAACATGCTGGGACGGACCTTTATTGGATATTATGGAAAGTTTTATTCACATGCATCTGAACAGATTACTAGGCACGGATCGAATGAAGGAGGCGAAAATAATGTCACTATTAAGCCACGCTCTTTATCATCTAAACCATGCTCAGAAGTATACAAAGCGAATGAATTATAAGGAGTGCTGAGGCATGATTACAACGGGAATATCAGAAGATTTGCGTCAGACTATTTTGGAGATTGTACATGAGGTTGGAAGAAGATTGGCAGATTCGGATTACGTAACGGCAATGTGCTCATCGGACTCGAATCGAACAGATTTACAATTGGATTACAAATGGGATGAGATTAGTCTTGCGAGTGGCTATCCAGCGGTGAGTCTACTATACGGAAGGCTGGGTACTGTATTCCGCGAGGAGACGTTTACCCGATACGCACATCAGTATCTTGTGAATACAAGAGAAGCACTCAAGCTGAAGGAAAACATATCTTTATCGCTGTGGAGCGGGCTATCGGGTATTGGATTTACGGCCTACGCACTGTCTGACAATCTGCGCAAATACCGAAGTTTTATTGAACAGATCAATCATTTAATCCTTCGTTATGGTGCTGCTCTGTTGGAAAGTTCAAGAAATAATCTAAAAGCGGGAGTCATTTTTCATGACTATGATGTTATTTCGGGATGGAGTGGGATAGGTAGATACCTGTTATTGTTCAAAGATGTGCCTGAGATGAGAGATCTCCTTAAAGATGTTCTTGAATATCTTGTCATGTTAAGTGAAGAGAGGGCTTGGAATGGTGAAGTTCTACCAGGCTGGTATATCCCCGTTCACAATCTGCCCCCACATGAGCAGCAGAGGTATCCTGAAGGATACTTCAACATGGGGTTGGCTCATGGAATTCCTGGACCGTTGGCCTTACTATCAATAGCTTGGCATCACGATGTGAGAGTGTCAGGACATAAAAAGGCAATAGAACGCTTCGGTTCATGGTTGAGTCATTGGAAGCAACAGAATGATTTTGGGTGGTATTGGCCCAATAATATAAGCTATAGAGAATATATGAATGGAATTATTTTCGATGAAACAGAACGTGAAGCCTGGTGTTATGGAACTCCAGGGGTTGCCAGGAGCTTATGGCTAGCAGGGAGGGCTCTGGAGAACGAAAAATTAGAGGCGCTCGCTGTGGATGCTTTCAAATCCATATACGCACGTCCCCGTGAACGTTGGAGCATATATTCTCCATCGGTATGTCATGGATATTCGGGATTAATAAAGCTCACGCATCAGATGTATCTGGATACGGGAGATGCCGAGTTGCGTGATTATGCTCAGGGCTTGCTTTTAGAAGTCGTTAACATGTTCGATAGAGGGGCAGCATTCGGTTTTTGGGATATCGTAAAGGATACTCAATCGGTCAAACATTTGGATTTCGTAGGCGTATTGGATGGGGTTGCAGGCATTGTTATGACTTTACTAGATACTCTAGAGTCCGAGGAAAGTATTTGGGGAAGAAGCTTATTAATCACATAGCGGAAGGAAGTAAAACTTAGGATATAAAGGAAGGAACGCTAGAAGTGAAAAACTTCTGCGTTCCTTTTTTGGTGGGTGCATTTTTGTATTTGCGTTCAATGTTAAACGTATACCTAGAGCTTTAAGGCCTTTAACTGCTCAATTTGCTCTTTTTCCTTCGGATCAGCCTTAATCAGCTTATCGTACAAAGCTTTGTCATCTTGTCCCTGCTGTTGCAGAGCGACGATATAATAGCGAGCGACCTCACGATTTGTAGCATCACTCAGGTCGTCTTTCAAGCCGCTTTTGAGGATGCTTGCAGCCTCAGCAGGCTTACCTGACATGAACTCTATTTTACCAGTACTGAGCGCAATACCTGGAGTCACTTCAAAAGTACGTGTCAACTCAATTTCAGGTGGAACCGTCTTAATATGAGCTACCCCATCCAGAACCTTCTGATAAGCAGCAAGACCTGCTTGGAAATACTTCTGTTCTTTGGTGGTGTCTTTTTGCTCACGTGCCTTATTACCAATGGTGTAAGCTTGGGTAATCAACATATTGTACCAGTCATTGTCCCAGTTAAAGTTGGAAATGTTATTTTCCAAAATACTAAAGGCTTGCTCATTCTCGCCTTTCATTTGTAAGAGGGAAACTTTAGAGTTGATCATAGTTTTGTTATACGGCTCTGCTTTCAAACCCGTATTTAGCACCTCTATTGCAGCATTATAAAATTCTTCTTTTTTCGTTTGCTCATAAACATTCTTATACAGTGCAGCCAGTCTCAGAACAGAATCCGGGTGTGTAGGACGAAGTGCAAGATCTTTATTAATAGCACTTTGGATTTCTTCAAATGATGTGCTGACCGCCATGATCCGTTTAGCATATGTGGCAGCATTAGCCGATTGCAAGAAGCGGAGACCTGCAAAAAGCACCACGATGCTTAGAATGCCAATGACTGAACTATACATAATTCGGAATCCGGAAGCACTCATTGACAGGCGTTTAAGCGACTTGCTGTCCATAGCAGCGGCCATACCACCAAGACTCACAAATACTAGTATGCCCATGAACACATAACTCATATTAAAGTCCAATAGACTATGGAGCAAAATGGACATCGCCAAAATCAGGTATAGGAAGTAGCTATCTCGGTTTTCATCGTCGGTTTTGATGTAACCTTTAATATATTTATAAAAAATATAAAGGATAAACGCCATAAAAATAACGAATCCAATGATACCAACCTCTACCAGATACTGCATGAAGAAGTTATGAGCTTGTGCGCTTGTGTAGCCATAGTCTTGATATTTTTCATACAGCGTAGCCCAACCGCCACCACCTGCACCAATCAACGGATAGTCAGCAATTAGTTTGGAAGCATCGCGATAAAAGGTTATACGTTCCAGTACACTATGCTGTCGGAAGTTGATATTTTCCAGACGTGACTCCATGTTAGCTGGAAGAAGGGATTTCAGTCCCGTGCCAACCAGCAGGAACGCGAAAAGTCCAGTAATTACCACAGCTCCTATAGGTAGCCACAGATTAGACAGTTTGCGTGAAGCCAGACCTTGAAGACCCTTTTCTAGACGCGGACTCAGATAGCTTTGTACGAACCATAAAACAAGAGTAGTCACGGCAGAAGTGGTAAGGAGTACCCCCCAGGCTTGAGCAGCTTTTGCACCGTTGTAGGTTTGAATAAGTTGTAATCCCCAGCTAGTAATCGGGCTTAAAATAACAAAAGAGGCCAAACCTGCTATAGCGAAATGCAAAATCCATAAAATTTGTCGTGCAGGTTTAAAAAACAAAAGTAACAGGACAAATACTACGGGCAGCATTACGAGACCACCACGTGAGAGAGTTAGGAACAACGATATAAAAATAGGTACCAACATAAAGCCGTGAATCCCTTTTCCATACCATGTCTTTGACTTCATCAGACAAAAGACAGCCGCAAACAAAAACGCCATCAAAAACGCCGCGTATGTATTCGCGTACTGGAAGACAGATGTGAGACGTGGACCGTTAGCATCTACCCATATCGCATCAATGTAACGATTGTTAAGTACCCAAGCAGCGAACCAACCCACCAAGCGTCCAGCCAATACCCACTGCCCGAACCAGTTAATGAACCCAAAGCCTATAATAAGGTAGGCTATGGTCATAATGGCCGTCTGGATGATGCGGTTGCTCAACCGATCCCGTAAGGCGTACAATGTAATGATGAATAATGAGGCATAGATGCACTGCACAACTACCATATTCATCGCGAGATAATGAGAAGCAGCGGAAATCAATGATAGTACGTACGTCAACGGGAGTAACATAACAAGTACTGCCAGCCAGTCTCTTTGATCTTCCAATTTGAATTTCTTATAATAGGTTGCGATTCCCAAAATCAATAGAATCATGCTGATGATCAAAGCACAATAAAGTGGCTTCTCAAATTCGAGCATTTGCCCATTAAATAGTGCAGCCTGGAAGGGAGACCAAGCTAAAAACAGAATCATGCCAACAATTAACACCCAAAACATAGCCGGCCTTTTATCGTCATGGGTCGACGTTTTGGCCTGTTTCCCGTATACTGGATTCGACAAGGTTTACAATCTCCTTTTCTTGTAGATACGTCAACATTTTAGCATAGAGAAAATGAGTTAACCAGTTGTTCAAAGTACTTTTGTAATTATATTCAAAAAGATAAACTTATTTGTAGTATATATTCGAAAAAAAGGAGAAGTTTTATGAAAGTTATAGTAACTGGAGGAGCAGGATTTATTGGCTCTAACATCGTGGATTTACTTGTAAAACACAATCATAAGGTTGCAATTATTGATAACCTTTCTACAGGTAAGCGAGAAAATATAAATCCTTTTGCTGAATTCTTCGAAGCTGATATTCGTGATACTAATAGTTTGGACTATATTTTTTCAAATGTAGATCCAGAAATTGTAATTCATCACGCTGCTCAAATAAGTGTGCAAGAATCATTTAGAGATCCGTACTTAGATGCACAAATAAATATAAACGGGACAATTAATATTTTAAATCAATGTGTTTCTCACAATGTTAGGAAAATTATATATGCCTCTTCTGCTGCAGTATACGGAGTGCCTCAATATGTAAGTATTAACGAGCAACATCCTGTTTCTCCCATTTCTTTTTATGGGATTTCTAAGTATGCACCTGAAGAGTATATAAAACTGTATTCTGTTTCTTATGGCTTAAAGCACACAATTTTACGGTATGCAAATGTATATGGGATAAGACAGGACCCTAAAGGTGAAGGTGGAGTCATTTCAATTTTCTTGAATCAGTTGCTACAGAAGCACGTACCTGTGATATATGGAAGTGGAGAGCAAACTAGGGATTTTGTCTACGTTAAGGATATCGCTTTGGCAAACCTAGCTGCTTTAACTACAGCCCACAATGAAGTTTTAAATATAAGTACTGATAGAGAAGTAACAATAAATGAACTTTATAATATAATAGCTTCTTTATTACAGTCCAGTATCCGACCTGAATATCGTAATGAAAGAACGGGTGATATTCTGAGGAGTGCTTTGACTAACCAAAAAGCGGCTGAACTTTTGAATTGGATCCCGAGACATAGTTTGGAAGAAGGGCTAGCATTAACCTTGGATTACTATCAGAAGGAGTTATCAAATGGCGGCAAGAACTAGCATTATTAAACCTCAACTAAAACTTATTTTTGAGCT
This sequence comes from Paenibacillus sp. FSL M8-0228, assembly GCF_038007385.1. NCBI lineage: Bacteria > Bacillati > Bacillota > Bacilli > Caryophanales > Paenibacillaceae > Paenibacillus > Paenibacillus sp. FSL M8-0228. Next base: position 5,181,453 of record NZ_JBBOXA010000001.1, on the reverse strand, counting down.
AGCTAAAAATGATTTTAAAACTAGATATGCAGGATCCTATCTTGGGATGTTTTGGGCTTTTATTCAACCTTTCATGACTATAGCAGTGTACTGGTTCGTCTTTGAAGTTGGATTTCGTTCTGGTAGTAGACCCGATGGGACCCCGTTTATTTTATGGCTCACTTGTGGAATGATTCCGTGGTTCTTTTTTTCAGAAGCTCTACTTACTTCTTCAAATAGTTTTCCAGAGTATAGTTATTTAGTAAAGAAGGTCTCGTTCCGTATTGGCTTTCTTCCGATTGTTAAGATAATATCTTCGTTTTTTATTCATTTATTCTTTTTGTTGTTTCTTATTGTTATACTTTTTTATTTTGGTTATAACCCAGATATTGTTTATATACAGGTATTTTATTATCTGTTTTGTTTATTTTATTTATTAATTGGAATAACGCTTATTACGTCTTCTCTAGTTGTTTTTATGAAAGACGCATTGCAAGTTTTGGGGATTTTCGTTCAGATTGGATTTTGGTTGATTCCGATTGTGTGGTCACCTGAAATTATCTCAGATAAGCTCATTAAATGGTTTAAGCTTAATCCGGCATACTACATTGTTGAGGGTTATCGCGATACTTTTATACATCATGTTTGGTTTTGGCACCGATATAATCAAACTGCATATTTCTGGATTCTTTCTACATTTATCATGCTTTTAGGCATATATTTATTTAAAAAGTTAAAGCCTCATTTTGCGGATGTGCTATAAGTTGTGGAGGTTATTATGGAAGAAGTAGCTATAGAATTAAAAAGAATATATAAAAAGTATAAGTTGTATTCAAAACCGACTGACAGGATTAAGGAAGCTGTGAATATTTTTGGTGGATCCTATCATACTGATTTTTTTGCTTTGAAAGATGTATCTCTGAACGTTAAGAGGGGGGAGACACTAGGTATCATAGGTAAGAATGGTTCTGGTAAGTCCACTCTTTTGAAAATAATTACTGGGGTTTTGACACAAACTGATGGTGATAGACTGGTTAATGGTCAGATTTCAGCACTTTTAGAGCTTGGAACTGGATTTAACCCTGAATATACTGGGATAGAGAACATTTATCTAAATGGAACAATGCGTGGCTTTTCGAAAGAAGAAATGAATAGTAAATTGGAACAGATTATTGAGTTTGCTGATATTGGGGAGTTTATCCACCAACCGGTTAAGACATACTCAAGTGGTATGTTTGCCCGATTAGCATTTTCAGTAATGATCAGTTTTAAGCCAGAGATTCTCATAGTTGACGAAGCATTATCAGTAGGAGATGTTTTTTTTCAGCAGAAATGCAATCGATATATGAAAGAGGAAATGTCAGATATCACAAAATTGCTCGTGACACATGATCTCAGTTCTATTGCTAATATGGCAGATAGAGTTATTGTTCTTTCAAATGGGGAGATTGTATTTGAGGGGGATCCCTTGAAAGGGATTGAATACTATACTAAATCCGTACATTCTGAGGTGTTTAAAGCTAACTCGGAGACAAATTCCCTCGCTTTGGAATTGAATAAAGAAACAAGTATTCCTTTAAACTGGATACCTGTTAATGAAGAGTCATTAGGTGGAGCACAAGAAGTCATAATCAAAGCTTTGGACTTCAGTGTGAATAGCGAAAAGTATAAAGGATATATTTCAGCGAATGATCTAGTTGAGATTGATATGTTGATAGAAGCTCATAAAACAACAGATGAATTGATCGTTGGTTATCTTGTGAATGATAAGTATGGAAATGCTATTTTTGGAGAAAATACAACCGGTTCAAATATATTTTCAGGTTCTGTAACAAAAGGTAAGTCTTATCTTGTCAAGTTACAGTTTAGATGGCCTGAGATTCAAGAAAACGAGTATTTCGTGACTCTTGGTTTAGGTGAGGGGTTTCATGAGATGCAACATACTATACAATGCTGGGCCCATAATGTCATTCAACTCAAAAATATTGTATTCACTTCAATCCATGCGATCTTTAATAATAAAATTGAGCATGTTGCAATTGAAGAATTATAAGGAGAGATCGATTTGAATAAATGGGATATTAGCACGCCAACATTCGAATCCGACCAGATCAACGAGAAGTTGAAAGTGGCCCCATGGGAAGGTCATCGTTGGTTTGCATACGATTATATTAACTTTATTGAACCAAATACAATTGTAGAGCTGGGAACCCATTATGGATGTTCATTTTTTTCATTCTGTCAGGCTGTTAAGGATTTCAACTTAAACACAAAGCTTATTGCTATAGATACTTGGGCTGGAGATGAGCAGGCTGGGTATTATGACGAAGAAGTATACCGTACTGTGAAAAGTACAGTAGCGGCTCATTTTAGTCATTTAAATATTGACTTGAAAAGGATGACGTTTGATAATGCATTATCTGAAGTGAATGAGGGCACAGCTGATTTAATCCACATAGATGGTCTACACACCTATGAAGCGGTGAAGCATGATTTTGAGACATGGCTACCTAAGTTGTCTAAAGACGGTGTTATCTTCTTTCATGATGTTTTTAGTCCTCTTGAGTATGGTTCAAATGTTTTCTGGAGTGAGGTAAAGCAAAAATATTCTTACTTGGAGTTTAAACACAGTTGGGGGTTGGGGATTCTATTTCCTAAGGGAGATAAAGTATATAATTTATTACTTGATCAAAATATTGAGGACAAGATAAATCTGTATACTTATAAGGCTCTATATTCATTTGAGCAAATAAAAACAAATGATCTCTCTTTGATGGTTGAAGAACGTGATAAAATAATAAACGACAACTCACGGATGATTGCTGAAAGGGATGAGGCAATAAAAAGCAATGGGATGATGATATCCGAACGTGATAAAACGATTAGAAGTAATGAAATTATGATATCCGAACGTGATGAAGTCATAAAGAAGAATGAGAGTTTGATTTATGAACGGGATGTTGCCCTGGAAGCGACTGAAAGTTTGGTGAAGGAACGGGATCAATTAATACGCAATATGGAAAAGATGATTGAGGAAAGAGAACAGTTATGTAATCAGTACCAAAATGAAATTCAAAACTTAAGGGCGAATATTGTGGACTTGTATAAGAGAATTGAGCTCTTAGAAACTAAAGTTAACTATTACGAAAGTAAGAAAATAATTTTTAATTTCAGAAACAAAGCGGATTAAGGAGCCTACATGGAAAATTTAATTCATACGGTACTGGAAAAAAATAAAAAAATAGCTTTCTTTGATGTGTTTGATACAATAATTCTCCGTCATGTAGAACCGGAATATGTGAAGAAAATATGGGCTAAACGAGTTAGCATTTATTTTGGCGATTCAATTGATTATGAAGAATTATATAGATTGAGAAATAATATGGAAGCCGAAATGTGTAAAGATAATGCAAATTCAGGTTTTGACATGGAATTTAACTACTCCAATTTGCTATCCTCGATGTATGTAGTTCTGATTAATAAAGGACTTTTGAACAATGATATCGATAAGGATACATTTATTTCTATATGTGAAAAAATTGAAATTGAAACAGAAATGGCAGTTCAATACATTGATCCAAAATGGCTCGAAGTAGTAGTTCAGTTACTTAAGCACAATATTAAAATTTATTGTGTTTCGGATTTTTATCTCTCGCAAAAGTTAATAGCTGAGTTATTTGCTAAACATGGAATTCTTCAGTACATTAATGAGATTTATGTATCCAGTGAGTATTTGCTGACTAAGAAAAGCGGTAAACTATTCACAAAAATAGTTGGTGATAATAACTTCAATCCCTCAGACATTATTATGGTAGGCGATAATGAACACTCAGATTACAAAGTGCCTCTTTCTCAGGGGATTGATGCTTATTATATAGATAGGAAACAACAGCATGCTTTCTATAGTGAATTTCGTAAGCGGGTTGAGAGCGAGACTCATTATGCTAATGAGTTAACCGCGATGGCAAGGGATATGTCACATGTGGGGAGATTTCTAGAAATATCCTGTTCTTTGTTTTTTTATATCGTTATGCTTCACAAATCTCTAATGAAAAATGGCGTGAAAAATGTATTCTTTTTGTCAAGAGAAGGAGAATTTCTGTTAAAGTTATTTGACCTATATCAGGAAAAAGAGGGATACAAAGATACTTTTTATGTTAAGCCTCATTACTTGAAAGTATCTAGAAAATCTACATTTTTACCGAGCTTACTGCCTCTTGACAGTGAAAAGTTTGAGATTTTGTTTAGACAATATATTCATATTTCGTTATACGATTTTTTGTCAAGTTTAAGTTTTGAGGAAAAAGTAATAGAAGAAATTTCTCATAAACTTAATATAGATGCCAAGTTGAAAATTGAAAATTTCCCTAGTAGCAAGATTTTTACGGATTTAAGAAATGATTCGACGTTTATTGAAAAATATGAAGAATCAAGGCTTCAGCAACGAGATAATTTTTACAGTTATATAGAAAATTTCACTGTGAATATAAAAAAACAGGGCTTTCATTTAGTTGATGTGGGTTGGAAGGGCACTATACAAGATAATATATATAGAATATACAATGAAAATGTATCAGTACATGGATACTATTTAGGGTTAATTGCCTCAGGAGATGCTCGAGAAAATAATAAAAAGCAGGGACTCCTATTCTCTTCTATTCCTTATAGAACTCCTTATTTTAATGTATACAATGAAAACAGAGCATTATACGAAATAGTGTTGGGTGCTTCTCATGGAAGTGCTAATAAATATATTCGTGATGATTATAATCATAGGATTGAAGTCGAAACCGTCCAAACAGATATGGAAAAGAAATTATTCGATGAGGTAATAAGCCCATTACAGAGCCAAATATATGATTTTTTTGAGAGATTGTGTAATCTCTTCTGCAATAGAGGTGTAAAACTTGAATATTACACTGAACAAATTGCTAAAGTTCATTCTAGAATGGTCTTATTTCCAACAAAAGCGGAGATAAATTTCTTTAATGGTCTGTATCATTATGAGAATTTTGGGGTATTCGAGTATTCTACTTTTAATACAAAAAATAAGTTTGACTTAATCAAAACGATTAAAAATACTTTTATATTGACACGAAACCCGAGAGCTATTCTTGAAAAGGGCTTTTGGGGGCCAATAACACTTAGTAGTCATGGACTTGGCTATTTAGTGCCTATTTATGGACGTTACAAATATAATAAAAGTTTTAAAGGTGGGAGTAATCATCAAATTGGCACGGTCGTTTCCGCAAACGATAGGCAGCTTGTGGAAGAGCTTAAAAGGTCATTGGATGAAAAGGATAGGACCATTTTAGACCTGACGCAAATGATAGATGATCGAGATGAAGCAATAAAAAAAATGACACAAATGATAGATGATCGAGATGCTGCTATTAAAAGTATGACACAAATGATTGATGAAAGAGATGAGGTTATAGAAAAGTTATCAAAATCAAAACATGATTAGGGGAAGAAGAAAATGAAATGGGCTTTCTTATTAGGATCTCCTGATATTAGTGGAGGTTCGTATGTAATTTTTGAACATGCAATAAAAGCAACAAAAAAAGGTGTACTTGTAACAATTATTACTGAAGAAAAAATTAATATGGAGAGATTACATTGGCATCCTGAAGCTAGGTCTTTAATTTGGAAAACATACAAAGAAGTCGAAAATGATAAATTTGATGTATGTATTGCAACTTGGTGGAGAACTGTTTACGAACTATATCGAGTGACCGCAGAAACATATGCTTATTTTGTTCAGTCTATTGAATCAAGATTTTATGATGAGAATGAGAGATCACTACGGCATTTGGTAGACTCTACCTATCAGCTTCCCTTGCACATAATTACCGAAGCAAAATGGATACAAAAGCATTTAAATGAACACTTTAATAAAGATGCAAAATTAGTGCCCAATGGTATTAGAAAAGATATTTATTCGATTGAAGGTGTTAGACATCAGGCAAGAGAAGAGGGGAAACTTAGGGTTTTAGTAGAAGGGCCGATAGACGTGCCTTTCAAGAATGTTCCAAAAACGATAGAAATCTGCAAACAATCTGACGCTGATGAAGTTTGGTTATTAACTTCAAGTCCGATAAGTTCTTATCCTGGAGTAGACAAGGTATTCTCCCAAGTTCCTATTTTTGAAACAGCTCAAATTTACAGATCTTGTGATGTTATTATCAAACTCAGTTATGTGGAAGGAATGTTTGGTCCTCCTCTCGAGATGTTCCATTGTGGTGGTACCTCGATAACATATAATGTTACAGGCCATGATGAATATATTGTTTCAGATCAGAATGCTTTGGTTGCTGCAAAAGATGATGACAAAGCTGTTTTGAATTTTATAAATAGCTTAAAGCATTCTCCTACTTTATTAAGAGATTTGAAGGATAAAGCTATAGATACTGCTAACAATTGGCCAGCTTGGGACGAATCATCTGAACAATTCTATAAAGCTGTAAAATCTATTTGTGAGGATAATAGTCTTTTTGTTCACAATTCGAAAGATATCATAGAAAAGAAAAGTAAATTTTATTTTCAATGGTATGTGATAGCGGAAGAGAGTAAAAGTGGAAACTCAGGAAAACCAAATATAAGCGATCTCCAGTTTTTTAAATCGTTTGTCCGCAGAAAATTCCCGGTTCTATTTAGACTACTAAGAAATATTAAATATAAGATGAAAGTACGTGCGATAAATAAAGATAATTATACTGATAAGTAAAAAGAAAGTTTACTTGGAAACTGGCATAAGAAAAGAAAATATTATAAACGGGGATTAGGATGAATAAATATATTATTAAGTTAAGTTTTGTTTATATTGTTTGTTTTTTATTGAGTATAAGTATAACATATCATTTTGTTCCTAGTATCACTAATAATATAATTTTGATGTTGTTCTTGCTAGTACTAGGAACATTGACTTTAGGTTTATTTCTCAAGGGCTTTATAATAGGATTTTTATCTTTCTGTCAAATACATTGTAAGCAAGAGAACGCAAAAAAAATCTATATATCTAGTATACTAATGGCGCTCTTGGTGGTTGTTATGTTGCCATTTAATATCTCTGCATATCACATTATCGAGATTCATCCATTAGCACAAAAAAGTTCTGCGTCTTTGGGTAAAGAGGTTTGGTTAAAAGAATTAAAAATAGATGACCATACCATAGCTATAAATGAAATGTTAATGAAAGGTAAGTGGGAGATAATCGATAACACACCTGTTTATACAGGTGAAGGTGATGCAGAAATAAAATGGAAGGGGAAAATTCAGAAAGATATTAAACTAAAACTTAGTAATCATCCTTATTCTGGTATCGTTCAAATAAATATAGATGGAAAAAGCCAAATTCTTGATTTATATTCCCCGAAGAATGATTCTAGGGAGTTTATTTTAACTAATCTGAAAGAATTCTCTTTTTGTGAAAAGGGTTTTATTTTACTATCTGATTTATTTCTTTTATCTTTTTTAATGTTCATTATAATATTTACCTTAACGCACCGTTCTGATTCAAAACGGATGATCAATAGCAATTACAAGAATGAATTTATATATATCTTACCTATATTTTTTGTGTGGTTAATTTACTTCCTTACTTATTATCCAGGTTTAATGAGTGGAGATTCCTTAGACCAATGGAGACAGCTATCTACTTTAGAATTTGGAGACGCACATCCTATTTTTGACACTTTAGTTAAATGGTTAATTACCCGGTTATGGTACTCACCAGCATCTATAGTTATAGTACAGTCCATGTACTTATTGTTTGTTCTTTTTCTAGCATTTAGACTTCTTACAAAACTACAAGTTAATAAACGAATTTTATGGTTATTATCGATAATTTTTGCCCTTTTACCACTGAATTCAATGATGATGTTAAGTTTATGGAAGGATATTCCTTATAGCATATCCATACTTTTTCTTACTATCATAGTAGCTACTTTGTATTTTGAAAAAGAAAATTGGTTAAGACCAAATAAGAATATATTTTTACTTGGAAGTGCTCTATTTCTTGTGCTGATGTTTAGACATAATGGCATAATTTCTGTCACAGGTACCTCATTACTACTAGCAATAGTTTATAAATCAAATTGGAAGAGAATATTTGGTATGTTTCTAGTAGTGTTTTTTATTTTTTTTGGAAGTAAAACGGTGTTGTTGAATTTATTAGACAGTAAACCTAGTCCTACTATTTTAACTGTGAATGTACCGATTCAACAAGTTGCTTCCATGTTGGCAGCTAATGTGGAATTAAATGATTATCAAAAAGAGGTAATAGGCAAAGCTATGAACCCTTCATTATGGGGAGATTATTATAACAAGTTTGTTATTGATCCACTTGTGTTTAATCCAAAATTCAATATGTTAGTTTTTGATGAACCTGGTTATAAAACGCAATTTGTGAAAGTATGGATGCAGTTGGCCGTTAAGCATCCCGAAATAGCCCTTAAAAGCTGGATCAACCAAACTTCAATTATATGGAGAATTAGCGAACCATATGGTTCGGCTACTTTTTTTACAGAACGTGGAATTATTAAGAGCGATCAGGAAAATTTGAAAAATTTCGATTTGCAGACGGACTCACTAGCACCTGAATTATTTGATAAGTTTCAGTATAATTTAGATAGATCGCAACAAACGGATTTGGTATGGTTAATTTGGAGGCCAGCTATTTTTATTTTAATAACAATATTATGCGCTCTAATAATTGGTTTTAGAAATAATTTTAAAAGTACTCTTATTTTTGCACCTGTTATGTTGAATGTATTAGGCTTAGCTTCTGCAATACCAGCACAGCAATCAAGATATTTATATTCTACAATTTTATGTTCTTTCTTTTTGGTTGGCCTTGTTTTCATTAAATTGCCTAGCTCAGACAGAGTAAGTTTGCACCGAGAGGAAGAATTGAGATGAGAATATTGATTATTATTCCGGCTTATAATGAAAGTAGTAGTATTAAAGAGTTAATAGATAACTTAAAAAAAGAAAATGTGGATTTATTAGTAATCAATGATGGCTCAACTGATAGTACTTCTTTAATATGTAGACAAAATAATGTTAATGTCATAGATTTACCCTGTAACTTGGGTATTGGAGGGGCTGTACAGACAGGATATAAATTTGCTTTTAAAGAAAACTATGATATAGCTATTCAGGTGGATGGAGATGGGCAGCATGATCCTAAACAAATCAGACTATTAATTGAACCAATAATAAATGGACATGCAGATATGGTAATAGGATCGAGATATATAGTAAAAAGAGGATTCCAGTCAACACTTATAAGAAGGATAGGGATAAAGTATTTTAGTCGTTTAATATATGTATTAACGAAAAGAAAAATCACTGATCCTACTTCTGGGTTTAGAGCATGTAATCGTAAAGTGATTACGGTATTCGCCAATGTTTACTATCCAGTTGATTATCCTGAACCCGAATCGATTGTACATTTATTAAGAACGAATCATAAGGTGCAGGAGGTACCCGTGGAAATGATAGAGAGACAAGGTGGGATTTCCTCAATTAGAGCATTTAGATCAATTTACTATATGGTAAAGGTTTCATTTGCAATATTGATTGATGGTTTAAGGGGAAATAAATTTTATGAGGTTGATCAATTATGATTCCCATTCAGCTGAAATTAATTCTTTTGTTTTTTTGCGTAATGATTCTAGTTATATTAATAAAAAAAATAAAAAAATATCAGCTAGAATTAAAGTATGCCTTATTATGGATCTTTATTAATCTGGCAGGAATATTTCTTTCAATATTTCCTCATTTTCTATTTTATATTTCTGATTGGTTGTATATAGAGACCCCTGTTAATGCTCTTTTTTTACTTTCGTTGGTAGCTTTATTTTTTGTCCTTTATAGTTTAACTGTCGCTTCCTCAAGAAGCTCAAATAAGATAAAAAATTTATCTCAAGAAATAGGTCTTTTGAAAATTGAAATTGAAGAAATGAAAAAAAACAGGATTGTTGGTTCGAATGAGAACTGATTTATTCCAATTTATAAAGTATGGTTTCGTCGGCGGCATTGGCACTATGCTTCACCTCGTATTGATAATGTTTTTGGTAGAGGTTTTTCATTTCGAGCCACTGACAGCTACAATATTTGGCTATGCGCTTATTATTACATTGACCTATTATATTAATTTGCGGTGGACATTTGGGGTGGTGAATAATACCAGGATTTATTTCCTGCGCTACTGTATAACATCTTTGTTGGGGCTGTTGATTAATCTGATTTTAATGTATTTTATTGTATATATATTTCATATAGTATATTTGGTTGGGCAGTTACTATCTGTTATTGTTGTACCTATTTTTAATTTTATTCTCAATAAACGATGGACTTTTGGAGAAAAAGATATTAAAACAAAATGATATTGTCTTACATTATAAAAAAGAGTGGGGTTAAATTCTTGAAAGTATTCCTTAAGGGTGTCTTAGGAAGTTTGGCGAGCATAATAATATGGCCATCGTTTTTAATTGCTTTAATTCATAAAATTAGAGGAGTGAAAATAAAAGACATAACAAAAATTTTTATTGCTTATAATGTTAATATAGATAATATGACACCTGAATTAATTCAAATTGGTGAAGACGTTAAAATCACTCGCAATGTAACGATATTAAGTCATTTTCATCCTACTAAGGCAGCGTCCGAAATATATGGAGAACTAGTGAGAAAAAAAGTAATTATTTGCGATGGGGTTTTTATTGGCGTTGGAGCTATTGTTTTGCCAGGAGTTACAATTGGTGAAGGGGCTATTGTAGGAGCTGGTGCTGTAGTTACAAAAGATGTCCCACCAAATTGTGTTGTTGCTGGCAACCCGGCAAGAGTAATTAAAAGGAAATAGATAAATAAATTAAATAGGAGGAAATATGAAAGGTATAATTCTTGCGGGCGGGACTGGTTCTCGCCTTTTTCCTTTAACTAAGGTGACCAATAAACATCTGCTTCCTGTCGGTAAGTATCCCATGATCTTTCATTCCATATATAAGCTGAAACAAGCTGACATTACGGACATCCTTATCGTGACAGGTAAAGAACACATGGGAGATGTTGTAAATCTGCTTGGAAGCGGCCGTAATATGGGCGTAACCTTTACATATAAGGTACAGGACGAAGCGGGTGGCATTGCGCAGGCGTTAGATTTGGCAGAGCATTTCGTTGGTAATGATCAAATGGTCGTCATTCTGGGGGATAATGTGTTTGAGGATGATATTTCTCCGTTTGTGCAAAATTTTCGTACACAAAACGCAGGAGCTAAATTATTATTGCAAAAGGTTCATGATCCGCAGCGATTTGGTGTGGCAGAAATTCAAAATCAACGTATTCTATCTATAGAAGAAAAGCCTCAGTTACCTAAAAGTGATTATGCAGTTACGGGGATATACATGTTTGATCATAATGTTTTTAATATTGTGAAAACCCTAAAACCTTCGACACGTGGAGAATTAGAGATTACAGACGTTAACAATGCGTATATTGCTAACGGAACATTGACCTATGATATTCTTCAAGGTTGGTGGACGGATGCAGGAACGCATACTTCGCTTGCCAGAGCAAATGAACTCGCGCAAAATATTATATTTGGTGAGGAATTTGGTAAGTTAAAGTTGTAATGCAAAGTTTCACAGCATTGAGGGAAGGACGTATAGCATGAAAGTGATACCTTTAAAATTAACAGGTGCAAGTATAATGGAGCCGACTGTTCATGGTGATCAACGCGGTTTTTTTATGGAAAGTTATAATCAACAGGTTATGCAAAATGAGGGGATTAATCATACTTTTGTTCAGGATAACCAATCTCTTTCTGCTGATGCAGGAGTTATACGTGGGTTGCATTACCAATTAAATCCGAAGGCACAAACGAAACTTATCAGGGTACTCACAGGTGCTATCTATGATGTGATTTTGGACATTCGAAAAAGTTCTCCTACGTTTGGGCAATGGATGAGTGTCATTTTAAGTGAGCATAATCGTCGCCAGTTACTGGTACCTAAGGGGTTTGCTCATGGTTTTTGTACGCTTGTTCCCAATACTCAGGTGTTGTATAAGGTTGATGAATATTACTCTCCTTTGCACGACAGAGGGATACGGTGGAATGACCCTGCATTGAGTATTGACTGGCCTACCTCCAAGGCGATAATGTCAGAGAAGGATAGACAGCAGCCAGTACTGACAGATGCGGAAATCAATTTTGATTAGAGGCTAATGCAAATTTATACTTTGTATGCTTTTGAGTTAAGAAAATGAGTCAGATGTCTAATATACTTTAGACATTGCTCAGCTTAGGAGGTCTGTATGAAACTTCTTGTCACCGGCGGGGCCGGATTTATAGGCAGTAACTTTGTCTTGTATATGTTAAAACACCATCCAGATTACGAAATTGTAAATATAGATGCTCTTACCTATGCAGGTAACCTGGAAAATTTGAAATCCATTGAAAATAACCCCAAACATAGCTTCATCAAAGTAGATATTACCGACGCACAAGCGATTGACCAACTGATGCAGCAGGGAATTAATGTGGTGGTTAATTTTGCAGCGGAGTCACATGTGGATCGGAGTATTTTGGAACCGGAAGTGTTTGTGAAAACAAACGTATTAGGTACGCAAGTGCTACTGGACGCAGCCAAGAAGTATAACGTGACCAAGTTTGTACAGGTATCAACAGATGAGGTATACGGTTCTCTCGGAGAAACAGGATTGTTTACGGAGGAAACTCCGTTGCAACCTAATAGTCCTTATTCTGCATCCAAGGCAGGCGGCGATTTGCTAGTCCGTGCATATAATGAAACCTTCGGTTTACCAGTGAATATCACGCGTTGTTCTAACAACTATGGTCCATATCAGTTTCCTGAGAAATTGATCCCGCTAATGATCTCTCGTGCACTGAGCGATCAACAGCTACCTGTATACGGGGATGGCTTGAACATTCGCGATTGGTTGTATGTAGAGGATCATTGCAGCGCCATTGATCTGGTCATTCATCAGGGTAAACTGGGTGAAGTATACAATATCGGGGGAAATAACGAGCGGACAAATGTGCATATCGTCAAAACAGTATTAGAGGAGCTGGGAAAGCCAGAATCTCTGATTTCGTATGTGCAGGATCGTCCAGGACATGACCGCCGTTATGGCATTGATCCAACGAAGACCATGAATGAGCTGGGCTGGAAGCCAAACCACTCTTTTGAAACCGGCATTAAAGAAACGATTCGCTGGTATTTAGACAACGAAGAATGGTGGACTCGCATTCAATCTGGCGAATATCAACAATACTATGCAAAGCAGTACGGTTCCCGCTTGGGGGATGCGTAGAATGAAGGTATTGGTTACTGGAGCATCCGGCCAACTTGGTAAAGACGTAGTAAAGGTTTTTCAGGAGCAAGGACATGATGTCCTTGGTTACGATCGGGAACAATTGGATATCACGGATTTGGAGCAGGCTGTGAAGATCGTGGAACAGTACCAACCTGATGCTGTCATCCATTGTGCAGCGTATACGGCTGTGGATGCAGCGGAGACTGATGTCGACGGGGCTTATCAAGTCAACGCGGCAGGTACACGTAATATGGCAGTGGCTGCGGAAAAGGTTGGAGCCAAGCTGGTTTATATCAGCACAGATTATGTGTTCGATGGAACGGCAAAGCAGCCATATCATGAGTACGATAATACCAATCCGCAGAGTATCTACGGAAAGTCCAAACGTGCGGGAGAAGTGTTGACCCAGACACTTTCCTCCAGGTACTTTATTGTTCGTACATCTTGGGTATATGGATTGCACGGGAACAATTTTGTGAAAACGATGCTGAAGCTTGGACAGGAGAAGCCGTTCCTCCAGGTAGTGAATGATCAGAAGGGTTCACCTACCTATACGGTGGATTTGGCACGTTTTTTGGCGGAATTGATTCAAACGGAGAAGTACGGCATATACCATGCATCCAATAGTGGTTCCTGTACCTGGTATGAATTTACACAAGCTATTTTACAGGATGCGGCGGAAATATTAGATGCCAAGATCACAGCGAAATTGGAGCCGTGCAGCACAGAGCAATTCCCCAGACCGGCAGCGCGGCCATTCAACTCTGTTATGGAGCATATAGCGATCCGAACCAACGGGTTAAATGATTTGCGCGACTGGCGTAAGGGATTGCGTGATTTTTTGCAGGAGTGTCTTAGTAAATCCGAGTAATTAAAACTTTATTATAAATATCAGCAATCTCCCATCAGTTCATGATTGGGAGATTTTATTGTATTAAAGTCTATGTTGATTAAGGACAATGAGCATTATAATGTATAAGCAGATGGAACATATTGTCCCGCTATTACACAATTTAAAAGAAGGAGGTCATTACTCTGAACAGACCTATCATACAAATTTTATTGTCTACATATAATGGAGCAGCTTATTTAGATGAGCAAATCGAAAGTCTCATCAATCAAAAAGACGTAGAAGTTCAGATTTTAATTCGCGATGATGGCTCGACAGACGATACGGTTGCCAAGTTGAGCGCCCTGAAGCAACGTTATCCTCAACAGATTATTTTATGCCTCGAAAGCAATGTAGGGGTTATCAAAAGCTTTTTTGATTTGATTCAAAGATCGTCTGAGACATTCGACTATTACGCTTTTTGTGATCAGGATGATGTGTGGATGCCGAACAAACTTGCTCAGGCTGTGGCTCATCTCAGGGATCAGGATGGGAGTCGGCCGTTGATGTACTGTTCTGCTACACAAATGGTCTCTCAAACATTGGAACCACTTAAAGTATGGCCAGCGAACATCCCCCGACCTGTATCCTTCTATAATGCTCTCATTGAGAATGTATGTGTAGGTTGTACCATGGTGATCAATAAAGAAACACTCCAACTCGTGAAAAAGAGAATTCCGACTTCTTTGGATAACATTATTATGCATGACTGGTGGATTTACTTATGCACTTCCTCTTTTGGTGAGGTTGTTTTTGACCCCGAGCCGTCCATTTGGTATCGGCAGCATCAAAACAATGTACTGGGAGGTTCTACGGATGGCTGGGTTAGCAAGTGGAGGAAAAGACTAAGTAGATTTGCAAAAGGAAAAAATCGCCATATTTTAAGCAAACAAGCCCAGCAATTTATTCAGCTTTATGGACAAGACATATCTCCTCAAATGTATAAAGATATGGGTCAATTCTTGGACAGCTACCAAAAGGGCGTATTTTCTCGTATGAAATATATTTGGCAGTCTCCATTTTATAGGCAGTCACGGTTGGACAACTGGATTTATAAGTTGGTTTTCATATTGAGGAAATTATAGAGGTATGGAAAGAAAAAATATTGAAACTTTTTTCCATATATGAGCGTCAAATAGTCAAAGGTGCAAATGAATACTAGATAAAATACCATCGAATGCGTGTTCCTTTATGGAAAAATATAGTATAATTGAAACGTGCAACCGATAGAGCTACCAAGGGCGGTCGGCTAACTCTCCCGAGGAGGGGGGTGAAGCCTGTGACAGTGTTTGAGGCGCTCAGTTTAATGCTGACGTTCGGGGCGTTAATCGTCACACTGTTAGAGTTTAACAAACGAAAATAGACCGCCCCCGCAAGGAAGGGTCTATTTTCGGCCTGATTGTTCCAAAACCGTCCGCTCTTGGAGCGTTGGTTGCGCAGGGGCTGGCTGGCACCAGCCCTTTTTCCATGTATATCTTACCACGATGAATTTTAGACCTCAACCGAGGATTTTACAAAAATCTAATAAACGACTTCCAATGAACAATATATAGATCGAAATGGTTTCGTTTGTCTATATTTGCACTTTGGAGCGACTGGAATCGAATTTTTTGAAATTCTGCTAACTATGTAAGGTTACAGGTTATGTGCTTTTTTGCGCCCCGTGGTCTGCGCGGTATGCTATAATAGGCGATAGTAGAATAGATTACTGAATTTGTCAGGAGCGTTTTAAATATGGATGTAAGCATACTGGTCGTCAACTATAATACGTGTCAATTGACGCTGGATTGTTTGCAGTCGGTGTATGCGTCCAAGACGCAATACCGATATGAAGTGATTGTTATTGATAATCACTCCAGTGACGGATCTGTTGAGGCTATTCGTGCTGCATACCCGGAGATTACGTTGATAGCCAATAAGGATAATACAGGTTTTGCCAAGGCGAACAATCAGGGGATGGAAGTAGCCAGCGGGCGTTATGTATTGTTATTGAACTCCGATACGTTGGTGCAACCGGACACGCTGGATACAATGATCCAGTTTATGGATACGCATCCGGAGATGGGGGCATCGGGCTGTAAGGTCATCCTGCCGGATGGATCATTAGACAAGGCTTGTAAGCGTGGTTTTCCAACGCCATCAGCTTCTTTTTACTATGCTTTTGGCTGGTCGAAGCGTTACCCGGATAACCCGAAGTACAATCAATATCAGCTTGGGCATCTAAGCCCGGATGATGAGTATCCAGTAGATGTACTGGTAGGTGCTTTTATGCTGGTGCGCCGAGAAACGATTGACCAGGTCGGTGGCTTGGATGAAACCTTTTTTATGTATGGTGAGGACATTGACTGGTGTTACCGGATTAAGCAAGCCGGGTGGGGCATTTACTACTACCCGCGCACATATATTATTCATATCAAAGGGGGCAGCGCTCGCCGTCGTCCTTTGAAAATTATTTATGAGTTTCATAGAGCTATGTGGGTATTTCATCGTAAGCATTATAAACAGCAATACAGTTGGATCACCAATATGGCTGTATATGCGGGGATTGCCGTGAAATTTGGAATGGCTTTCCTAAAAAATAAGTTGTCCGCACCGGTCAAGCCGGACGGCGGGGAACAATCTCATACTGAGGTGAAAGCATGATACGCAGAAATCAGCGTTTTTTAACCCAATTATATATTGTGGCGGATTTCGCGGTCATTCAGTTGTCCTTTCTGATCGCTTGGTTTTTCAAATTTGAAAGTGAATGGATCACCTATACAGAACCGCTTCCTATTCAAGTATATGGAGGCTGGAGCTTAATCTACGGCCTGATTGCCGTAGTGCTGGGGATGTTGTTTTCGCTCTATTCGCCCAAACGCAAAAAACGATTTGCAGATGATGTATTTCGCGTCACCCAGATTCATATCGTTGGACTGTTCGTGCTGTTGAGTGTGATGTTCTTCGTGAAACAAATCGACATCTCGCGGTCCTATCTGGCAATCTATATGGTTGGAAACGTGCTGCTTATTTTGTTTTATCGATTTTTCTTGAAGCAAGTTCTTAAAGCTCTCCGTCAAAAAGGGTACAACAAACAATTTATGCTTATTCTTGGGGCGGGTACTCTAGGCCAGCGATTTTATCATAACCTTGGACAGTATCCTGATCTGGGATACGAGGTAGTGGGTTTTCTGGATGATAAGCGGCATTGGAGTGAAGAGGAAGAGGCGCATTTCCGCCCGATTCTTGGAGGTTTAGATCAATTGGAGGCTACACTGTCGCGTCTGATGATTGACGAGGTCATTCTGGCGCTGCCGCTGGATGCTCATGATAAGTACCCCAAGATTATCAACATGTGTGAAAAGGCTGGAGTGCGCACGCTTATAATCCCCGACTTTTTCGATTATTTGCCGGCTCGCCCGTACTTTGATAACTTTGCAGGTATGCCGATGATCAATGTGCGGGATATTCCACTGGATGTAGCGGGGAATCGATTGTTTAAGCGCCTATTCGATATTTTATTCTCTTTATTCGCGATTCTCCTGACCTTTCCGATCATGCTAGCAGTAGCGATTGGTGTGATGATTACATCCAGAGGGCCCATCATTTTTAAGCAGGAGCGGGTAGGCTTGAACCGTCGCACCTTCCGAATGTACAAATTTCGTTCGATGAAGGTGCTGCCTCCTGGAACTGAAGATACGGGCTGGACGACTGCTAATGACCCAAGACGCACACGTTTTGGTACTTTTATTCGTAAAACGAGTCTCGACGAGCTGCCTCAATTTTTCAACGTTCTGCTGGGTGATATGAGTGTCGTTGGTCCACGCCCAGAACGCCCCTATTATGTGGATCAGTTCCGTGAGGAAATTCCAAAATACATGGTGAAGCATCATGTTCGTCCTGGAATCACAGGCTGGGCACAGAGCAACGGGTTGCGTGGAGATACATCTATTGAGGAACGGATTAAGCATGACATCTTCTATATTGAGAACTGGTCGCTCTTATTCGATATTAAAATTATTTTCCGCACGATTCGCAACGGTTTCAAGAACGCATATTAATACAAAAGCACCCTTCGGTTTAGCCGGAGGGTGTTTTTGCGTCTGGCAGTTGTTTTGAGCATGCGTATGTGGGGTATTGACCTGTACGAAAAGGATGTGACACCCCATGAAACGATTGATTGTTTCGGTTATTCTTTTAATGTTAATCGGCACATTTTTACTGGCATACAAAGGAAAATCTACAGAAGAACATACTGGCTTTACCATGCACCGTGTGATTTCGCATGCCATGGGAGCCGTTGATGGTTTGGCCTATACTAATGCGCGTGAAGCGTTTGTGGAAAATTATAAAAAAGGCAGCCGCGTATTCGAGGTCGACCTGATGTTTACATCGGATGGACAATTGGTGGCGCGCCATGAATGGACAGAATCTTTTACAGAGCAAATGCAACAGGAACACGCAGTTGCTACAGAACAGGGAGGAAAACCTTGGAGCTATCATCAATTCAAGAACACCCCCATACACGGTTCTTATACCCCAGTAGATTGGAAGGATGTATTGGATTTATTGGAAACATACCCGGATGCTTATATTGTGACCGATACGAAAGAACAGGACCCTGCCCAGATCAAACAGTTGTTTGCACAACTGACCCGTCAGGCACAGGAGAAAAACCCCGAGCTTTTGTCTCGTATTGTTCCCCAAATTTATAATGAAGAAATGCTGCAAACATTGCGGAGTATTTATCCCTATCCATCCGTTATTTATACGCTCTACGCCACAGAGGATAAAGATGACCAGATCATTCGATTTGTACAACAAAATGATATAACGGCAGTAACCTTACCAGAGAATCGGGTGAGTGGTGCTCTAGTGGAAAGTTTGCGTCAGGCCGGAGCGGTATGCTACGTAAATACCATTAATGAGTTGAAGGATGCGGCTGAGTATGAACAGATGGGTGTGCAAGGTTTCTATACAGATATTTTAACGGAAAAAGAACTTAGTAAACGTAGTTGGTTGTATGCGCTACGCCCCTAAGCTGTCTGAACGGGGTGTTCCCATTTGATACGAACATTGACACCTTTTAAGCACTGTCATAGACTTAGCATAGAACGCTTTTGGATATTGGAATTCGGTTCGACTGGATCATGACAAAAGCAATGGATGCTGGAGGAATGTGTGTTGGCAGATTCAATTCAATCATGGAGGCATGTGTTTAAGCTTGATCCTGAAAAGGAACTGGATGATGAGGCACTTGACGCCGTGTGTATGTCTGGTACGGATGCGATTATGGTAGGAGGTTCATCAGGTATTACCTACGAAAATACGGTGGATTTGCTGTCGAGGGTTCGACGTTATGAGGTGCCGTGTGTGCTTGAGGTGTCCGATCTGGAAGCTGTAGTACCAGGGTTTGATCTATATATGATTCCTATGGTACTGAATACCGCTGACAGTAATTGGATTCTAGGACAGCACCAACGTGCGATTGAACAGTTTGGTTATATGATCCCTTGGGATTTGCTTGTGACGGAAGGATATATTGTTTTGAACGGTGATTCTACAGTCGCTAAGCTTACCGGAGCAGATACTTCGCTGGATACTTCATCTGCCACCTCATATGCACAGATTGCTGACAAGCTCATGCATCTGCCGATTGTATATGTGGAATATAGCGGTGCTTTTGGGGATATGGAGCTGGTGCAAAAAATCCATCGCAGTACAGAGCACTCTCGTGTCCTATACGGGGGAGGAATCGTGGATAAATCTACCGCGTTACAAGCGGCTGCCGTTTGTGACACCATTGTAGTAGGAAACATCATTTATCGTGACTTGGCGAAAGCGCTGGAGACGATAGCTGTGAAATTGGAAGTATAGAACGTGATTTTATGGAAGCTCAGGGAAAGGAGCATGCACGCATGCAATCAATAGATATACACGAGGCGGTAGCTCGCCTTAATCCGCCTCAGCGTCAGGCTGTGGAGGCGGTAGATGGTCCGCTGCTGATTATGGCTGGCGCAGGCAGTGGTAAAACACGGGTGCTCACGCACCGAATAGCCTACCTCATCGCAACCCGCAAGACGGCTCCATGGGGCATTTTGGCGATTACCTTTACGAACAAGGCCGCGCGTGAGATGCAGGATCGCGTATCCAAGCTGATTGGCCCACAGGGAAGAGATGTGTGGGTATCCACCTTCCACTCGATGTGTGTGCGTATTTTACGTCGGGATATCGAGCGGATTGGATTTACCTCGAATTTCAGCATTTTGGATTCTACGGATCAATTGTCTGTCATTCGGAGCTGCATGAAGGATCTGAATATAGACACCAAAAAATTTGAACCCAAAGCGGTTCAGTCTATGATGAGTACGGCAAAAAATGAACTGGTCACTCCCGAAATGTATGAGCGCAAGATTGGC
Source organism: Paenibacillus sp. FSL M8-0228 (assembly GCF_038007385.1). Lineage (NCBI taxonomy): Bacteria > Bacillati > Bacillota > Bacilli > Caryophanales > Paenibacillaceae > Paenibacillus > Paenibacillus sp. FSL M8-0228. The sequence goes on along the minus strand of NZ_JBBOXA010000001.1, from coordinate 5,160,846 downwards.
GACTATTTTGAAGGGATTGTGGCGAAGGTATATACCAAGTACCAACAGCGGCTCAAAAACAACAACTCTCTTGATTTTGATGATTTGATCATGGCAACGATTCAGCTGTTTAAAGAAGTACCTGAGGTACTGGACTTCTACCAGAAGAAATTTCAATACATTCATGTTGATGAATATCAGGATACAAACCGTGCGCAGTACATGCTGTGCAAAATGCTGGCCGACAAGCATCACCGGATTTGCGTAGTAGGTGACAGTGACCAATCCATCTATCGGTGGCGAGGTGCCGATATTAGCAACATTTTGAATTTTGAAGAGGACTACCCGGAAGCGCGTACCATTTTGCTGGAGCAGAACTACCGGTCCACCTCGAATATTCTCAATGCTGCCAACGAAGTCATTGGTCAAAATACAGGCCGCAAGCCGAAAAAACTATGGACTGACAAAGAAGGCGGCGCCAAGATTAAGGTTTACCGTGCTGATTCTGAACATGATGAGGGCTACTTTATCGCCTCAGAAATTCATAAGAATATTAAAGCGGGCAAAACCTATAGCCATCATGCCATTTTGTACCGTACGAATGCTCAGTCTCGGGTTGTCGAGGAAATTCTGATTAAATCAGATATTCCTTATCAGATCGTGGGCGGTATCAAGTTCTATGATCGGAAGGAAATTAAGGATTTGCTGGCGTATCTTCGCCTGCTCTCCAATCCTGACGACGACATCAGTTTGATCCGAATCATTAATGTGCCAAAACGAAGCATCGGAGACACAACTGTCGGCAAATTGCAGGCAGCTGCAGCGGAACGTGGAGTTTCGATTTTCCGTGTCCTTCAAGTGGTAGATGATTTGGGCTTTGCAGGACGTACGCGCAATGCGTTGGTAGAGTTTTACGATATGATCGAAGGTTTAAGCCGTATGGTAGACTACCTGTCGGTTACAGAGTTAACAGAAAAAATGCTGGAAACCACCCAATATCGATTGGAACTGCAAAACGAGAATACACTCGAGTCACGCTCGCGTTTGGAGAATATTGATGAGTTCCTGTCGGTAACCATGGAATTTGAAAAAGGAGCGGAAGACAAGTCACTCGTCTCCTTCCTGACCGACCTTGCGCTGATTGCTGATATTGATTCCATGAATGACGACGAAGAAGAGCAAAGCGATGCGGTTGTATTGATGACCATGCATAGCGCCAAAGGTCTGGAGTTTCCCATTGTATTTATTGTCGGTATGGAGGAGGGAGTGTTCCCTCATAGTCGTGCCTTTCTGGATAACGAAGAACTGGAAGAAGAGCGCAGATTGGCGTATGTCGGCATAACCCGTGCAGAGGAGCAACTGTTCCTTACATGTGCACAGATGCGCACTTTGTTTGGACGCACCACGGCTAACCCGCCTTCCCGCTTTCTCGAAGAGATTCCAGACGAGTTAAAAGAGGATACGATCATCAAACGTGACCGCTACCGCCGTTCAGGCAATGTAGGCGGATCTTATGGTGGGCGCGGACTGAATAAAGGTAGTGGCAGCAACTTTGGTGGAGAACGCTCGTTTGATACGATGAGCCGCAGTGGTTCGTCCGCTTCCGCGTCACCCCGCGTAACCGTAACGACATCTTCATCCGCGAAACCGACTCCGGCTGCTTCGGCAGGAGGTCCCTCCATTTTTGCTGCTGGAGACAAGGTGCAGCATGGCAAATGGGGAATTGGAACCATTGTAGCTGTAAAAGGGACTGGCAATGATATGGAACTTCAAATTGCTTTCCCGGCTCCGGTAGGGGTTAAACGACTGCTGGCTGGCTTTGCACCTATTACAAAAGTAGAATAAATCTCAAACATCATTAAATCTCGAACCTCATGAGTGGCAGTTTGGCTTAGGCCTCTGCCCTGATGAAGTTCCCGGAGGGATACGCCTGCATGAACCCAATGCACAGAATGGAGCAGCTTGTTGCTGAACTGAACACATATAACTATCATTACTACACACTGGATGAACCCAAGATCAGCGACAAAGAATATGATGTGCTTTATGACGAGCTGGTAGCGCTCGAACAGACGAGCGGTCTTGTGCTGCCGGATTCGCCGACACAGCGTGTGGGTGGGGAGTTACTCAAAGGTTTCACACCGCATCGCCACCTTGCCCCATTATGGAGCCTTGATAAAGCTCAGAATATGGAACAGCTGCGTGCATGGAACGCGCGTGTTGTGAAACTGGTTAATGATTACAATACCAAGAACCCGGAGAAACCTTTGCCATCTCCAGGCTATGCGATAGAACTTAAATTCGATGGACTGACGCTGAACCTGACGTATACAGATGGACAGCTTGTACAGGCTTCTACCCGCGGTAATGGCGTAGTGGGTGAGGGAATACTGGCACAGGTGAAGACCATTAAATCTGTGCCACTTACAATTCCTTTTCGAAATGGAACCATTGAAGTACAGGGAGAAGGGATCATGAATCTCTCTGTATTGTCCAAATATAATGAGACTGCCGTGGACCCTCTTAAAAATGCACGCAACGCCGCAGCTGGTGCTTTGCGCAACTTGAATCCCAAAGTGACAGCAGAGCGGCGCTTGAATGCATTTTTCTACAATGTGGGATATGCAGACCGTATCCAGTTTAACAGCCACCAGGAAATGATGACTTTCCTGCGTGAAAATCATTTTAAGGTAAACCCTTACCTGACTTACTTTGATAATTTTGAAGATGTAATGGAGCAACTGATTGAGATTGAAAAATCTCGTGCCGGATTGGATTACCTCATTGATGGGGCAGTATTGAAAATTACAGATATGCGCACACGTGAGGCTCTCGGGTATACCGATAAATTCCCGCGCTGGGCGGTGGCCTATAAGTTCGAAGCCGAGGAAACGACAACGGTGCTTAACTCGGTTGAGTGGAATGTAGGACGAACCGGTAAAATCACCCCACTCGCAAGGGTAGAGCCGGTAGAGCTGGCGGGAGTCACTGTACAAAATTGTACACTGAACAATGCTGGTGACATCGAGCGCAAAAACCTGAAGTTTGCTTTGGGTGCACGTGTGTTTATCCGTCGCTCAAACGATGTCATTCCGGAGATATTAGGAAAGGTAACGTCTAAGAACGACGGGGAGGAAATTGTCGTACCAGATCATTGTCCAGCCTGCGGGTTTCCGTTACAGCAGCGAGGTGCCCATTTGTTTTGCGACAATAAGCTGGGGTGTAAACCACAAATTGTAGCTCGTATTTCCCATTTTGCTTCACGTGATGCTATGGATATTGAGACATTCAGTGACAAAACGGCCATACAGCTGCATGACGAACTGGAAGTGCGCGAGCCTGCGGATTTGTATACACTCCAATATGA
>NZ_JBBOXA010000001.1:5052500-5155000 GCF_038007385.1 Paenibacillus sp. FSL M8-0228 | reverse complement strand
GGCTGGATCACCTCCTTTCTATGGAGAATCGTTTCCTGCAACGGAAACATTCAAATATGAAGCGTAAGCTTCAAAATTCATCATTCCATTTGTTCAGTTTTGATGGAACTTGTGAGGGGCCATAGCTCAGCTGGGAGAGCGCCTGCCTTGCACGCAGGAGGTCAGCGGTTCGATCCCGCTTGGCTCCACCAATTACAATTTCATCATAAACTGTAAGAGAATCGTTAACTCCTTGGAGATTGATTGATAATCAAACAGCCTTGCACCTTGAAAACTGGATACCGAAACGAAATTGCGTTTTAGAATATTCCTTTAAGCTGATCTTGTGTAAACAAGTGAAATAAAGGTAGCAGGTAAGGAAAGATCTTTTGCCTCTGGCAAAAATCATTCTTTATCGAACATCGACATGTTCTTTCTTGGAAAGAAAAGTCTAGGTTAAGCTACAAAGAGCACACGGAGGATGCCTAGGCGCCAGGAGCCGACGAAGGACGTGGCGAACAACGATAAGGCCTCGGGGAGCTGTAAGCAAGCTTTGATCCGGGGATGTCCGAATGGGGAAACCCGGCTGTCTTCATCGACAGTCACTTTCTGCTGAATACATAGGCAGAATAGAGGCAGACCAGGGGAACTGAAACATCTAAGTACCCTGAGGAAGAGAAAACAATAGTGATTCCGTCAGTAGCGGCGAGCGAACGCGGATTAGCCCAAACCAAGGAGCTTGCTCCTTGGGGTTGTGGGACGTCTCACATGGAGTTACAAAGGAACCGGTTAGATGAAGAGGTCTGGAAAGGCCCGCCAGAGAAGGTAAAAGCCCTGTAGTTCAAAACTGGTTCTCTCCGAGACGGATCCCGAGTAGTGCGGGGCACGTGAAACCCCGTATGAATCCGGCAGGACCATCTGCCAAGGCTAAATACTCCCTGGCGACCGATAGTGAAGCAGTACCGTGAGGGAAAGGTGAAAAGCACCCCGGAAGGGGAGTGAAATAGATCCTGAAACCGTGTGCTTACAAGAAGTCAGAGCCCTATGATATTTTCCTTTGGAAAAATCACGGGTGATGGCGTGCCTTTTGTAGAATGAACCGGCGAGTTACGTTCCCGTGCAAGGTTAAGGTGAAGAGCTGAAGCCGCAGCGAAAGCGAGTCTGAATAGGGCGAATGAGTACGTGGACGTAGACCCGAAACCGGGTGATCTACCCCTGTCCAGGGTGAAGGTGCGGTAACACGCACTGGAGGCCCGAACCCACGCATGTTGAAAAATGCGGGGATGAGGTGGGGGTAGCGGAGAAATTCCAATCGAACCCGGAGATAGCTGGTTCTCCCCGAAATAGCTTTAGGGCTAGCCTCGGAAAGAAGAATCGTGGAGGTAGAGCACTGATTGGGTGCGGGGCCCGCAAGGGTTACCAAGCTCAGTCAAACTCCGAATGCCATAGATTTAGTTCCGGGAGTCAGACAGTGAGTGCTAAGATCCATTGTCGAAAGGGAAACAGCCCAGACCATCAGCTAAGGTCCCCAAGTGTGTGTTAAGTGGGAAAGGATGTGGAGTTGCACAGACAACCAGGATGTTGGCTTAGAAGCAGCCACCATTGAAAGAGTGCGTAATAGCTCACTGGTCGAGTGACTCTGCGCCGAAAATGTAACGGGGCTAAACACACCACCGAAGCTATGGCTTGATGCTTGCATCAGGGGTAGGGGAGCGTTGAATGCGGGTTGAAGGTGTACCGTAAGGAGCGCTGGACTGCATTCAAGTGAGAATGCCGGTATGAGTAACGAAAAGATCTGTGAGAATCAGATCCGCCGAAAGCCTAAGGGTTCCTGAGGAAGGTTCGTCCGCTCAGGGTAAGTCGGGACCTAAGGCGAGGCCGATAGGCGTAGTCGAAGGACAACAGGTCGAAATTCCTGTACCACCGTAATCCGTTATGAGCGATGGGGTGACGCAGTAGGGTAGTGACGCGGACGGATGGATGTCCGTCTAAGCAGTGAGGCTGATGTGTAGGCAAATCCGCACATCGTTAAGGCTGGGCTGTGATGGGGAGCGAAAATTGTAGTAGCGAAGGTCATGATCTCAGACTGCCAAGAAAAGCCTCTAGCCAGGAGAAGGTGCCCGTACCGCAAACCGACACAGGTAGGCGAGAAGAGAATTCTAAGGCGCGCGGAAGAACTCTCGTTAAGGAACTCGGCAAAATGACCCCGTAACTTCGGGAGAAGGGGTGCCTCGGTAGGGTGAATAGCCCGAGGGGGCCGCAGTGAAAAGGCCCAAGCGACTGTTTAGCAAAAACACAGGTCTGTGCGAAGCCGCAAGGCGAAGTATACGGGCTGACGCCTGCCCGGTGCTGGAAGGTTAAGGGGAGTGGTAAGCTCGCAAGAGCGAAGCTATGAACCGAAGCCCCAGTAAACGGCGGCCGTAACTATAACGGTCCTAAGGTAGCGAAATTCCTTGTCAGGTAAATTCTGACCCGCACGAATGGCGTAACGACTTGGGCGCTGTCTCAACGAGAGATCCGGTGAAATTTTAATACCTGTGAAGATGCAGGTTACCCGCGACAAGACGGAAAGACCCCATGGAGCTTTACTGCAGCTTGATATTGAATTTGGGTACGATCTGTACAGGATAGGTGGGAGCCGTCGAACTTTGAGCGCCAGCTTGAAGGGAGGCATCCTTGGGATACCACCCTGATCGTATCTAGGTTCTAACTTGGTACCGTGAACCGGTGCGAGGACAGTGTCAGGTGGGCAGTTTGACTGGGGCGGTCGCCTCCTAAAGAGTAACGGAGGCGCCCCAAGGTTCCCTCAGAATGGTTGGAAATCATTCGAAGAGTGCAAAGGCAGAAGGGAGCTTGACTGCGAGACCTACAAGTCGAGCAGGGACGAAAGTCGGGCTTAGTGATCCGGTGGTACCGCATGGAAGGGCCATCGCTCAACGGATAAAAGCTACCCTGGGGATAACAGGCTTATCTCCCCCAAGAGTCCACATCGACGGGGAGGTTTGGCACCTCGATGTCGGCTCATCGCATCCTGGGGCTGAAGTAGGTCCCAAGGGTTGGGCTGTTCGCCCATTAAAGCGGTACGCGAGCTGGGTTCAGAACGTCGTGAGACAGTTCGGTCCCTATCTGTCGTGGGCGTAGGAAATTTGAGAGGAGCTGTCCTTAGTACGAGAGGACCGGGATGGACGTACCGCTGGTGTACCAGTTGTTCCGCCAGGAGCACCGCTGGGTAGCTATGTACGGAAGGGATAAGCGCTGAAAGCATCTAAGCGTGAAGCCCCCCTCAAGATGAGATTTCCCAATTAGTAAGACCCCTTGAAGACGACGAGGTAGATAGGTTGGGGGTGGAAGTGCAGCAATGCATGGAGCTGACCAATACTAATCGGTCGAGGGCTTATCCTAAAAATAAAACGCAAATGAGTTTCGGATCCAGTTTTCAAGGTGTAACCTTGAAGGTATGTAGAAATACATACAACAAGCGCATAGCTATTCATTCACACGATAAGTGATGAAGCGAATATCATACGAAAGAATTTACGATGTAAATTCATGTTTGGTGGCGATAGCGGAGGGGTTCCACACGTACCCATCCCGAACACGACCGTTAAGCCCTCCAGCGCCGATGGTACTTGGACCGCAGGGTCCTGGGAGAGTAGGACGTCGCCAAGCAAAAGTGAAAAGGATGATAATCTCAGTGAGATTATCATCCTTTTTTTATGTGTTTTTGGATGACCGCCTGTTTCTAAGGTTGACAGAGAGAATGGGGTTTGCCACACTCTAAGTGTGTAATCTTTTTATGGATGTCCAAGTATACAAGCGAGGTGACGAAGTTATGGAGATCAGACAATTACAACGTAAGGAATTTGAAGCGGCTATTGAATTATCTCAATATGCTTTTCAGTTTACAATGTCCCTGGAGGATCTGGAGAAAGCCAGGAAGAAGTTCAAACCAGAGCAAACATGGGGAATATTCGACGGACATGACTTGAATGCTAAACTGACTTTGTTACCGCTACAGGTATACATAAACGGTCAGGTTTTTGATATGGGAGGCATTGCTGGTGTGGCAACATGGCCAGAGAAGCGTCGCGGTGGCATGGTATCACGCTTGTTGACGCATGCGCTTGAGGAGATGAAGTCTGCGGGACAAAGCCTTTCTTTTCTGCATCCATTCTCCTTTGCCTTCTATCGTAAATTTGGATGGGAAACGTATATTGAATACAAAAAGTACGTCATTCCCATTGAAAAATTCCCCGCAAAACTTAAAACAGAGGGTACAGTCAAACGCGATATCAAAAATATTTTAGAACTGGACCAAGTGTATCAAGCGTATGCATCTCGTTATAATGGCACGCTGGTACGAGATAAGGAATGGTGGCAAGAGCGGATTTTAAATGAGAACTATCGAACTGTGGTATATTACTCAGCAACAGGCGATCCTCAGGGATATGCACTATACAAAATTGAAGATAAACAGTTGAATTGTGATGAGTTGGTATATGAAAATGTGACGGCTCGTCGGGCTTTATGGACTTATTTTGCAAATCATGACTCCATGATAACCCAAGGCAAATTTATTTACGTTCCAGCAGATGACAATTTACCATTTTTACTCGATGATCCACGAATTCAACAGGAAACTGTGCCTTATTTTATGGGTCGTATTGTGGATGCAGCTGCTTTTGTAGAAAGATACCCTTTTGAACAGCTTGAAGAGGAAACAAGTTTAACCTTAGATCTGACAGATCGGTATGCTCCATGGAATGATGGATTATGGAGATTAACGATTACTACGGAGGGGCAAGGACATCTGGAGAGAGTGGATATAAGCAATTCATCTGAAAACGCCATAGTAGCTGACTTGAAACTTGGGATTCAGTCACTGACGACTCTGATGCTTGGCTATCAGCAGGCTGATGATCTGTATAAGTGGGAGCGGATTGAAGGGAGTAGTGAGTCTGTGTCTGCCCTTAAACGCGTAATACCAGTAAATCAAACGTTTTTATTAGATTTTTTCTGATAAAGGCCTATTTAGATCTTTTAAGCTCATCTTTCAGAGAATATAACTTGTGTGGTTATCATTATTTTCAAAACTCTTTCTGTAATGGGAAGAGTTTTTTTATGGTATTGTATAAAACATAATTAGATTGCGAAAAATGGTATTGACCCCTTGGCAAAAATGAATAATGTGCTATAATGTGAATATAGTCAAAGAAAGTCAAAGTCAATCAAACCTAGTGTGATTCTGTAAAAGTATTATGCTGATGGATTGGCCGTATGAAGTAATTTCGATAGTAAAGAAGCAAACGAGGATTGAAATGATTTGCGTATAGTTAGGAGCTGACTCTTATGAACATAAGAGAAGTGTATGATTAATCGCAAATAAAGGCCACACTAGAGACAAAACGGTACATTTCAATGAATGTAGAACAGGCAATAGCCTAAATACAGCTTAGATTCGTGACTTTACCGTTTGGTTAAGTTCAATATACGGCGGACTCTGTGGAGCGTGAAATGTACTTGAATACTTGCGTTTCCGTTAGTGGAGGATGATGAAATGCGCAATGTTTCCGATATTATTGAACAATATTTGAAGAGTATATTGCTGGAAAGTCCCCAAGGTTTAGTGGAGATTCAGCGTAATGATCTGGCTGACCGCTTTTCCTGCGTGCCGTCGCAAATTAATTATGTAATTAGCACCCGGTTTACGCTGGAAAAAGGCTATGTGGTGGAAAGTAAACGCGGTGGTGGAGGCTACATTCGTATTCAGCGAATTCAGCTACCCGCACAGCATGCCATCCATACACATCTTCATCAGAGCATCGGGGAGGAAATTAGCCAATCAGCAGCAGAAGGACTGATTTATCAGTTAGAGGAAGCCCATTTTTTAAGCAAAAGGGAAGCTAATCTAATGAAGGCTGCTTTATCGAGGGATACATTATTACTGAAGCTTCCCTATCGTGATCAACTGCGAGCAAGATTGCTTAAGGCTATGCTGATCTCATTGCTGGCGACCAAATAATGTGTGAATAGAGACTAATTTTTGGATGTAGGGTGGGTATTAAATCCTGACATTGAAGGAGGTGCTTTTATGCTGTGCCAAGAATGTAATATGCGGCCGGCAACTTTGCATTTCACCAAAATTGTGAATGGCGAAAAGACAGAGTTTCATATTTGTGAGACGTGTGCGAAGGAAAAAGGGGAGATGATCCCTGGAACACCTAACGGCTTTTCAATTCATAGCTTGCTGTCGGGGATGTTGGATTTTGACTCCAGTACAAAGAGCCAGTCACCAGGCCACAGTGGTCCGCAGAACCTGCAATGCAAGGATTGTGGCATGACCTATGCACAGTTTAGTAAGCTGGGACGTTTCGGATGCCCGTCGTGCTATCAATATTTTGGTAATCGTCTGGACCCTCTGTTCAAGCGTGTGCATGGCAGTACGAATCATGTTGGTAAAGTTCCGGTTCGTACTGGTGGCCGACTGAAGGTTAAACGGCAAATTGACGATTTGAAAAAAGAGATGCAACAGCATATTGTACAGGAAGAGTTTGAATCAGCTGCTGAGCTTAGGGATCAAATCAGAGAGCTTGAAAAAGAAATGACTGAAGAGTAAAGTTTGTGAAGAGTAGGAGGGATGCGTAATGCCCAATATTCGGTTTACGGAGAAGCCGCTAAGTGACTGGATGCGTGGTGATGCTGCGGATTCGGAGATTGTCATTAGCAGCCGAGTAAGAATTGCGCGTAACTTGCAGCATCTGCCTTTTCCCATGCTTGCTACCAATCAGCAGTCGGAAGAAGCACTTCAGCGCTTGACGGATATCCTTCAGTATGATGATTTAGACGGTTTTGGTACTTTTCATACGTTGAAAATATCCGAGTTGGATGAGATCGACAAGCAGGTGCTGGTTGAGAAGCATTTGATTAGTCCTAATTTGGCGAACGAATCTCGTAACGGTGCTGTCTTAATTAGCGATGATGAATCGGTTAGTGTTATGATAAACGAAGAGGATCATCTGCGTATCCAGTGCTTATATCCGGGATGTCAGGTTAGAGAAGCTTGGGAACGCGCTATGGTTATTGATGATGCATTTGAAGCGCATGTTGATTATGCATTTGATGATCGGAGAGGTTTTCTAACCAGTTGTCCGACGAATGTCGGCACAGGTATGAGAGCTTCGGTGATGATGCATTTGCCCGCATTAGTCATGACTCATCAAATCAATCGTATATTGTCTGCTGTTTCACAGGTAGGTCTTACAGTTCGCGGCATTTACGGTGAAGGCAGCGAAGCGGTCGGAAATTTGTTTCAGGTATCTAATCAGATTACACTGGGACAAACCGAAGCGGAAATTATTGAGAATCTTCATGGCGTGGTGCTACAAATTATTGAGCACGAGCGTTCTGCCAGAGAAAGGCTAATGAATGAATCTATGCTGCGAATTACAGATCGGGTGATGCGTTCATTCGGTATTTTGTCGTATGCAGCAGTATTGGATTCCAAGGAGGCTGCACAGCGGCTGTCTGATGTACGTCTTGGCGTAGATTTGGGGATTTTGGAGCGTCCTTCCACCGCAGCGATGAATGAGCTGAATGTGATGACACAACCCGGGTTCCTGCAAAAAAGCTTTGGGGATAAAATGAATACCGAAGAGCGCGATATGTACCGGGCGAAGCTGATCCGGCAAAAATTAGGCACAACCCTTTAATATATAAAATGATCTGAAATACACACTGTGGAGGTGCAGGATATATGATGTTTGGAAGATTTACGGAACGTGCACAGAAAGTGCTTGCTTTGGCTCAGGAAGAAGCAGTTCGATTGGGACACAACAACATTGGTACAGAGCACATTTTGCTAGGCCTCATTCGTGAAGGTGAAGGAATAGCAGCGAAAGCCTTAATCGGTTTGGGCCTGGGACTGGAAAAAATCCAGGATGAAGTGGAAACGTTGATTGGACGCGGTCAAGAGCAACCGACGAACATTGCCTATACTCCACGTGCCAAAAAAGTCATCGAACTGTCTATGGATGAAGCCCGCAAACTGGGCCATACCTATGTAGGTACAGAACATATTTTGCTTGGTCTTATTCGTGAAGGCGAAGGCGTAGCAGCACGCGTACTGAACAACCTGGGCATCAGTCTGAACAAAGCGCGTCAGCAAGTGCTTCAATTGCTCGGCAGCAGCGAGGCTGTTTCCAGCCATCACGGTGCTCCAGCTAATGTCAGCACGCCAACCCTGGACAGTCTGGCACGCGATCTGACGGCATCTGCGAAGGAAAACAACCTGGACCCTGTTATTGGGCGTAGCAAGGAAATTGAACGCGTAATTCAGGTGCTCAGCCGCCGTACAAAGAACAATCCGGTTCTGATTGGTGAGCCTGGGGTAGGTAAAACGGCGATTGCCGAAGGATTGGCTCAAAAAATCATAGCGAATGAGATTCCCGAAACATTGCGCGACAAGCGCGTAATGACACTGGATATGGGCTCTGTGGTAGCAGGCACCAAGTATCGTGGCGAATTCGAGGATCGTTTGAAAAAAATTATGGACGAGATTCGTCAAGCGGGTAATATCGTGTTGTTCATTGATGAGCTGCATACGCTGATTGGTGCTGGTGGAGCGGAAGGCGCAATTGATGCGTCCAACATCCTGAAACCTGCTCTAGCACGTGGCGAGCTGCAATGCATCGGTGCGACCACGCTGGATGAATACCGCAAATATATTGAGAAAGATGCTGCTTTGGAGCGTCGCTTTCAACCCATTACAGTGGATCAACCTTCTCCAGAAGAGGCGATTCAAATTCTGTATGGTCTGCGTGACCGTTACGAAGCGCATCACCGTGTAAAGATCACAGATGAGGCTATTGAAGCAGCCGTAAAATTGTCAGATCGTTATATCACTGATCGCTTCCTGCCAGATAAGGCTATTGACCTTATTGATGAAGCGGGCTCCAAAGTAAGACTGAATTCTTACACTGTACCGCCAAACCTGAAACAGCTGGAAAACCGTCTGGAAGATATCCGGAAGGAAAAGGATTCAGCGGTACAAAGTCAGGAGTTTGAAAAAGCGGCAGCCCTGCGTGATACAGAGCAAAAAATCCGTGAAGAGCTAGACGTGACCAAAAACCAATGGAAAGAACAACAGGGTCGTACAGATTCTGAAGTTACACCAGAGGATATCGCTCAAGTCGTTGCAATCTGGACAGGTGTTCCAGTCAGCAAGCTGAAAGAGGAAGAAACACACCGCTTGTTGAATATGGAAGAGTTGCTGCATGAGCGGGTAATCGGACAGGACGAAGCAGTTAAGGCAGTAAGCCGGGCGATTCGCCGGGCACGTGCCGGACTGAAAGATCCGAAGCGTCCAATTGGGTCCTTTATTTTCCTCGGTCCAACTGGGGTGGGTAAAACAGAGTTGGCACGCGCCTTGGCTGAATCCATGTTTGGAGATGAAAATGCGGTTATCCGTATTGATATGTCTGAATATATGGAGAAACACTCCACGTCCCGTCTGGTAGGAGCGCCTCCAGGGTACGTTGGATATGAGGAAGGCGGTCAACTGACCGAGAAGGTACGTCGTAAGCCTTACTCTGTTGTATTGCTGGATGAAATTGAAAAAGCACACCCAGAAGTATTCAATATTCTTCTGCAAGTTCTGGAAGATGGTCGTCTAACAGATTCCAAAGGTCGTGTCGTCGATTTCCGTAACACACTCATCATCCTAACATCTAATGTTGGTGCACAGGCTATTAAACGTAACTCCACGCTTGGTTTTACAGCTGTAGTAGACGCTGGGGCGGATTATGATAATATGAAGGGCAAAGTGATGGATGAATTGAAGAAAAGCTTCCGTCCTGAGTTCTTGAACCGGATTGATGAAATTATCGTTTTCCATTCTCTCGAAGAAAAACATATTGCTGAAATTGTGTCACTCATGTCTGAGGAGCTGCGTAAACGCCTGAATGAGTATGAGGTTGACTTCGAGTTGACAGACAACGCTAAAAAATTCCTTGCGAAGGAAGGCTTTGATCCAGCGTATGGTGCGCGTCCATTGCGTCGTGCAATCCAGAAGCATATCGAAGATCGCCTGTCCGAGGAATTGTTGACTGGCAACATTACTAAAGGTGACTCTCTCTTCATTGATGAGGAGAACGGTACATTGACTGTAACCAAAAAGGGTAATGTATCTGCCAAGTCCTAAAGCAGTTTACTAAATAAACAGTAGAAAAGGGTGTCTCGCAGGCTGGAAAGCTATTGCGAAGGCACCCTTTTTGTGTATAAAACACGGTGAAAAGGTTGGGTAAATGCTTTGGGAAAGTTTGTGATATTGCTTTACGTCCGCCAAGCTTCAATGGTAAACTTTTATTGTTACAGCTCTTTCTGGGTTGTATGAACATAAATTTGACATCATCGTCGTCAATAAGGAGCCAGGGAACAAAGTATGGCTAAAGTGAAAACTAAATTTTCCTGTACGGAATGTGGTTATGAATCGCCCAAATGGTACGGGAAATGTCCTGGATGCCAGGCATGGAATTCCATGGTCGAAGAAACGGAAAGCGTTGTAAAAACTCAAGGAATGGGGTCTTCCCTTCTTACTCATAGCACAAAAGACAAGCCACTCCCTATTATAGAGGTGGAGAGCGGTAAAGAAGCACGAATTTTGACGGGAATTGGCGAATTGAATCGAGTACTCGGTGGAGGTGTGGTGCCGGGTTCACTCGTTTTGGTGGGCGGTGATCCGGGAATCGGTAAATCTACGCTTATGCTGCAAACATCTAATGAGCTGGCTTTAACTGGTTTAAAGGTGCTGTACGTGTCTGGTGAGGAATCTGTCCGTCAAACGAAACTACGTGCAGATCGACTCGGTGCCTTGTCCCCCAGCCTATACGTATTATGTGAGACGAATTTGGAGACGATTGAAGAAGCGGTGGACAGCTTGAAGCCGGAGTTTTTGGTCATCGACTCGATACAGACTGTATATTTGCCTGAGGTGACGAGTGCACCAGGTAGTGTGGCTCAGGTGCGGGAATGTACTTCACGCTTTATGCGAATTGCCAAGGGGCTAGGTATTGCTACGGTACTGGTAGGGCATGTGACCAAGGAAGGTGCCATTGCAGGTCCGCGTTTGTTGGAACATATGGTTGATTGTGTGCTTTATTTTGAAGGAGAGCGTCATCATACGTATCGGCTTTTGCGTGCAGTTAAAAATCGTTTTGGTTCTACAAATGAGATTGGTATTTTTGAAATGGCTGAAAGCGGTTTGCGTGAGGTATCCAATCCTTCCGAGTTGTTTCTGTCTGAACGCCCACTAGGGGTGGCGGGTTCTACTGTTGTAGCCAGTATGGAAGGAACCCGGCCTGTATTGGTTGAACTGCAAGCATTGATTGCAGCTACGCATTTTCCATCTCCACGCCGGATGGGCACAGGAGTCGATCATCATCGAATGGGATTAATCATAGCCGTGCTAGAAAAGCGGATGGGCATGTTTTTGCAAAACCAGGACGCTTATCTCAACGTAGCCGGAGGTGTAAAGTTGGATGAACCGGCGGTAGATTTGGCTATAGCTGTGAGTATTGCTTCCAGCTTTAGAGATGCTCCTACCAAGCCGTACGATGTGATTTTTGGCGAGGTGGGACTGACAGGTGAGGTGCGTGCGGTATCCCGAGCAGAACAGCGAGTACGAGAAGCGGAGAAACTAGGTTTCAAACGGGTGATCATGCCAGAGAAAAGCTTGAAGGGCTGGACACATCCGAAAGGGATACAAATTATAGGAGTAGGAACGGTAGCAGATGCACTGGCAGCCGCATTAGATTAGGGGGCATTGAGAATGAAAGAAGCGAGCCAACTGGATAAAATGAACGATTTGCTGCGGCTTGTGGCACCGGGAACTCCCTTTCGCGACGGATTAGAAAACGTTTTGCGTGCCAAAACGGGTGCTCTTCTGGTCGTTGGCTATAGCCCAGAAGTTATGGAAGTCGTGGATGGCGGTTTCTCCATTAATTGTGATTTTTCGCCGAACTATTTGTATGAGTTGGCTAAAATGGACGGCGCAATCATATTAAGCGAGGATTTAAAACGAATTTTATATGCTAATACGCAACTGATTCCTGACTCCTCGATTTCGTCGATTGAAACAGGAATTCGGCACCGGACGGCAGAACGAGTTGCTAAGCAAACTGGTAAACTAGTGGTGTCTATTTCCCAGCGGCGTAATATTATTACCTTGTATCAGGGGACATTACGGTATGCGCTCAAGGAAATCGGGGTTATTTTAACGAAAGCCAATCAGGCTATTCAGACGTTAGAAAAATATAGATCTGTGTTGGGGCAAGCCTCTACGAATTTGACAGCATCTGAATTTGAAGAGCTGGTTACCATGCCGGAGGTCGTTAATGTCATCCAACGGATCGAAATGGTGCTGCGCATCAAAATGGAGATCAAACGATTTATTAACGAGCTCGGAAATGAGGGCCGTCTAATTAGTATGCAGATGGAAGAGCTTGTCAGCAATATTGAGGAAGAAGCATGGTTGTTGTATAAGGATTATGCCAAAGACGATAGCGACGAAAAGATTCGTGAAATTATATTGGGACTCAAACGTTCTACGGACGACGAATTGTTGGATGTGAATCATATTGTACGTTTACTAGGCTACCCTTCTTCAGCTGCGACATCAGAGGAGTATATTGCTGCACGCGGCTATCGGGTACTGAACAAGATACCGCGTTTACCGAATGTGATTATTCATAATCTGGTAGAGCGGTTTGGACGTTTTCCACATGTCATCACAGCAACGATAGAAGAACTGGATGAAGTGGATGGTATTGGAGAGGTTCGTGCGCGTACGATTAAAGAAGGTCTTAAACGTTTGCAGGAACAAGTTTTCATTGACAGGCAAATGTAAATGTAATACAGTGAAAGGATTATAATGGAACAATTCATACATTGAGGTGAAGAGATGATTACCAAATCAATTCCGAACTTGTGTACCTTAGGTAACTTGTTTCTCGGAATGATCGCCATTTTATTGGCTGTAGACGGAAAATACAGTCTTGCCGCTATTATGGTTATTGTCGCCATGTTGTTGGACGGACTGGATGGAAGAATGGCCCGGGTCCTGAATGCCCAAAGCGAATTCGGTAAAGAACTGGACTCCTTATCAGATATGATATCTTTTGGTGTTGCTCCCGCAGTTATTATGTACATGGTTGCTTTTCATGATGCGAATTCGGCTCTCGCTTGGACGGTTACTGCCATTTTCCCGATGTGCGGAGCGTTGCGTTTGGCTCGATTTAACGTACGTCCTGGTGTACCAGGTTATTTTACGGGTCTACCAATTCCGGCAGCAGGTGGCGTATTAGCCACTTTGTCCTTATTCCATAACGATATTTCTTTGTTATACATGTCGATTGCCATGTTGCTGGTCTCTTATTTGATGGTCAGCTCCATGAAATATCCAAATTTTAAAAAGGTTGGCCTCCCGAAAAAAGCAATTTGGGTGGCTCCATGGGTCGTAATTGCAGCGGTGGTGTTGGCTGTTAAATTCCCTGACCAGCTGTCGAAGCTGATTTTTGTGCCACTGGTGCTGTATGCATTGTATGGTATGAAGCTGAACATTCGTAAACTATCACGCAGACGTGGGCGTGATCGGGATCGTTCCAGTCAGGAAGAACAGGACGATCAATATCGTCATTCACAGCGGTAGTATCAAGCAAGTATAAGCATTTATTTCCTTGAATTATTTCAAGGAGATAAATGCTTTTTTTATGCATAAAAAGTGAAAACACAGGGTTAGTTATGTGGGAAATGGATCATACTGGTAAGAGAAATGCTATGTATCCAATAAATAGCAGACTAATGAAAAGAAAATAAAGGAGGTATAGAGATTCAATGTGGAGAAAGGCTATTTTAACTTTTACAGGATTGTGCGGAGCATGGTTTGGCTATACGTTATACCAGCGGGTAGGGGGCATTGTATCGTGGATGCCAGAATGGTTGAGTGATGGGTCTTTACCGGGAATGGTTGTTTGGATGATGGCGGGAGCAGTGTTATTTATGGCCGGGTGCTCATTCGCAGGAGCATCCGTGGCGAACCGGTTGCAACAGGGCATTGAAGGCTTGGTACGAATTCCGATGAACGAGATGATGGCAGGTGTGATTGGTTTAGCGGTGGGATTGATACTTTCCTTAGCAGTCTATCCGCTTTTTTCATGGTTGGGGGCCCCGGGTCAACTTATCCAGACGGCTGTTACCGTGATATGTGGATATGTGGGATTAATGGTTGGACTAGAAAAGCGGGACGAGCTGTCATCCTTTTGGAGTTCTGGCTTTTTTGGTCGGGGAACGGGTGCAGAAGAACGCAAGCTGGAGGAACATAAAATTTTGGACACCAGCGTCATTATAGATGGGCGTATTGCAGATATCTGCAAGACAGGTTTTATTGAAGGAACGATTGTGATTCCTGAATTTGTGTTAGAGGAGCTTCAGCATATTGCAGATTCATCAGATTTACTTAAGCGTAATCGTGGACGACGGGGCCTGGATATTTTGAATAAAATCCAAAAAGAGCTGGATGTGAATGTGCTCATTTACGAAGGTGATTTTGAGGAAATTTCAGAGGTTGACAGTAAGTTGGTCAAGCTGGCAAAGGTGTTACAGGGTAAAGTTGTAACTAACGATTTTAACCTGAATAAAGTATGCGAACTGCAAGGTGTATCAGTGCTGAATATTAACGATTTGGCGAATGCAGTGAAGCCTGTCGTACTACCCGGTGAGGAAATTATGGTGCAGATTATTAAAGACGGCAAGGAGCATGGGCAGGGTGTAGCCTATCTGGATGATGGTACGATGATTGTTGTGGAAGGCGGACGTGACTATATTGGCTCTCTTATGGAGGTGCTGGTCACGAGTGTACTTCAGACCTCGGCCGGACGTATGATCTTTGCCAAACCGAAATTATTGGAAAAAGCTCAATAAACGCGGTATGATGAAGTAGATGTGTTATCATACGGATCGTCCAAGTGCGATCAGGGCAGGAGTTATTTGAATGAACAATCGGGTAGGAGTTGTCATTGTGGCAGCAGGGCGCGGCTCCCGTATGGGGACGCAGGAGAGCAAGCAATTTCTGCTTTTGCGGGACAAGCCCATCTTCATACATACACTTGAAATATTCGCAGCTATGCCCGAAGTGGATGAAATGGTGATGGTGACTGGGACAGCAGATGTGGAACGCTGCCGAGATTGGATTCATCAATACAAAATCGGTAAAAATGTACGGGTGGTAGCTGGTGGCAGTGAACGCCAGCATTCGGTCTATCGCGGTCTGCGCCACTTACAAGCGGATTGGGTGATGGTGCATGATGGTGTGCGTCCACTCATTCAACCTGAGCTTGTACGTTCATGCCTTGAGGCAGCCCAGCGTACTGGTGCTTCTGTAGCGGCAGTACCTGTAAAGGATACGGTCAAGCAAGTGAACGGGGATGGTATCATTACAGCAACGCCGGATCGCCGAAGTCTGTGGAGTATTCAAACGCCACAGACTTTTCGTCTTTCCGATCTGCTGCGAGCCTATGAGGAAGCGGAGCAGTCGAGATTCTTGGGAACAGATGATTCTATGCTGATAGAGCGGCTAGGCATTCCGGTTACTGTCGTTCAAGGCAGCTACAAGAACATCAAAATTACTACACCGGAGGATTTGGATATGGCGGCGCTATGGGTGAAAACAGAGGGAGAGGATATCAAATGATCAGAGTGGGACAAGGATTTGACGTCCACCAGCTGGTGGAAGGAAGGCCATGCATCATCGGAGGTGTGAATATTCCGTATGAAAAAGGTTTATTGGGCCATTCCGATGCAGACGTACTGCTGCATGCCATTAGCGATGCTATCCTGGGCGCGCTTGGCTTGGGAGACATCGGGAAGCATTTTCCAGATAATGACCCAGAATTTAAGGATGCCGACAGTCTTAAGCTACTGGAGCATGTGTGGGGGCTAGCTAAAGAGCGAGGATATCGCTTGGGGAATATTGATTCTACGATTATCGCACAAAAGCCCAAAATGGCATCGTATATTCCGCAGATGAATGAAGTCATCGCTCGGGCGCTGGAAGCAGAGGAGCTATCCCAGGTGAACGTCAAGGCGACCACGACAGAGCAACTCGGGTTTCCCGGCCGGGGTGAAGGAATCGCGGCTCAATCGGTTGTCTGTCTTATCAAGTAAATGCTATCATCTTGAGTAATTCAATTTGGAGGAGATTATATGAGCACGGAAGTTCGTGTACGTTATGCACCAAGCCCTACAGGGCATCTGCACATTGGAAATGCCAGAACGGCATTATTTAATTATTTGTTTGCCCGCAATCAAGGTGGGAAATTTATTATTCGTATCGAAGACACAGATGTGAAGCGCAATATTGAGGGCGGAGAAGAAAGCCAACTTAAATATTTGAAATGGTTGGGTATGGACTGGGATGAGAGCGTAGACGTGGGAGGAGAGTTTGGACCTTATCGTCAGACTGAACGCTTGGACATATATAAAACATACTGGCAGGATTTGCTGGATCGTGGTTTGGCTTACCGCTGTTACTGCACTGAAGAAGAGCTGGAGCGCGAGCGTGAAGAGCAGACGGCACGTGGGGAGACACCGCGCTATTCTGGAAAACATCGTGATCTAACAGAAGAACAGTGCCAGGCATTTGAAGCAGAGGGCCGTGTACCAAGTATTCGTTTTCGTGTACCGGAAGATCGTGAATATACGTTTGACGATATCGTTAAAGGACAAATTACGTTCAATTCCAAGGAAAGCGGCGATTTTGTTATCGTCAAAAAAGACGGTATTCCGACATATAACTTCGCTGTAGCAGTTGACGATTATTTGATGAAAATATCGCATGTACTACGGGGCGAAGACCATGTTTCCAATACACCGCGGCAGTTGATGATCTTTGAAGCTCTCGGGTGGGAACCGCCACGCTTCGGTCATATGACGCTGATTGTAGGTGAGGATCACAAAAAGCTCAGTAAACGTAACGAATCCATTATTCAGTTTATGGAGCAGTATGACAAGTTGGGCTATTTGCCAGAAGCTATATTCAACTTCATCGCACTGCTGGGTTGGTCCCCAGAAGGCGAAGAAGAGATCTATGATCGGGAACAACTGATTTCGATTTTCGATCCTAATCGTTTGTCCAAAAGTCCAGCTGTGTTTGATACAAATAAGCTTGCTTATTTGAACAATCACTATATTAAAAAGGCTGATCCTGAGCGAATTGCCAGCATGGCGATTCCACATCTCCAGACAGCGGGGCTGTTGCCTACTGAGCTGTCTGCGGAACAACTGGATTGGGCTAAGGCCCTTGTTCGCTTATACCAGGAACAGATGACATCTGCGTCCGATATTGTAACGTTGTCTGAGTTGTTTTTCCGTTCACATCTGGAACTGGATGCTGAAGCAGCAACTATATTGGCCGAAGAGCAGGTTCCTGAGGTACTTAGAGCTTTTGCAGGTAAAGTTGAAACGAGTGAGGAATTTACAGCTCCACAAATGGCTAAGCTGATCAAAGAAGTTCAAAAGGAAACCGGTTTTAAGGGAAAACAATTATTCATGCCGATTCGTGTGGCTCTTACAGGCCAAACGCATGGACGGGATCTGAATGAAACTATCTTTTTGCTTGGACGTGACAAGGTACTGGATCGTCTCAAGGCACAAATTAAAGGCTGATATTTCTTGTCAATTTGTTGTCTTTTCGCTATAATGACTCCATTGATACGGATTGATATTTACGTGTAAAGGCTGCGAACAGGAGAAGTACACTGCATAAGGGCATCTGCCAGAGAGGACGGTCGAGGGGGAACCCCAGGCTGAGAGCCGTCCAGTTGACCTGCGGAGGAAATGCGCCTGGGAGCCGTGCGCCCGAACCCTCATTAGCATCAAATGCTGATGTGACAAGGGCGTGCCGATTCGTTCCCGTTACAGGACGCCAAAGACGGATTATCTGCTTTTTATGCAGCAGATATGTTCGAAAGCAGAGTGGGACCACGTTCATGCGTCTCTGCAGCTTAGGCTGCGGAGGCGCTTTTTCTTTTTTATCAGACTCAGACTCGTTATAGATAGAAAAATGTCGAAGAGTGCTGGTGGATGCGAAAATTGGCGGAACGTGAAGTGTTGTGATGATGCGGCAAGGATATGAAGGGAATAGGAGGGCGACATGTTCAGACATTTCAAATCCGACATTCAGACTGTTTTGGATAATGATCCGGCCGCCCGGAGTAAGCTGGAGGTCATTTTTACGTATTCCGGTGTTCATGCCCTTTGGGCACACCGAATCGCACATTGGTTTTATTTGCGAAACTGGTGTACTCTAGCCCGTGTTATATCCCAGGTATCAAGGTTTATGACAGGCATTGAAATTCATCCTGGCGCTCGTATCGGAGATCGGCTGTTCATTGACCATGGCATGGGAGTTGTCATCGGGGAAACCTGTGAGATTGGCGACGATGTCGTATTGTATCAGGGGGTCACACTCGGCGGGACTGGGAAAGAGAAAGGGAAGCGCCATCCGACCATTGGGAATAATGTTGTTATCGGCTCTGGTGCGAAGATATTAGGCTCTTTCACGATTGGGGCACAATCCAACATTGGCTCTAACTCGGTTGTGCTCAAAGAAGTTCCACCAAACAGTACGGTGGTGGGCATCCCGGGGCGAGTTGTCAGACAGGATGGTAGGCGTCCAGACCGACTTAGTCATCAGTTGCCTGATCCGGTTGTGGATTCTATGCGAGAGCTTCAACGGGAAATAGAACGTTTGCGTGCAGAAATGTCTGATTTGAAGGATGGGGCATCCGCTCAGAAACATCAGGTGGCCCAAGAGAATACATTAGAAAAATGATTTTCATGAGGGAGGAACATAACAATGCCGCTTCAAATTTATAATACAATGACGAGGAGTCGGGAGCCCTTTGTGCCACTGGAGCCTGGAAAGGTTAAAATGTATGTATGCGGTCCTACCGTGTATGATTACATTCATATTGGCAATGCACGACCTGTAATTGTATTTGATGTGGTGCGTAGCTACCTGGAGTACTTGGGCTATGATGTAAACTATGTGGTGAATTTTACGGATGTCGATGATAAACTAATCCGCAAAGCTCGGGAACTTGACATGAATGTTTCGGCAGTTGCTGAGAAATTTATTGCTGCCTACCATGAGGATCTGACAGGATTGAATGTTCCTGCTGCCAGTATGAACCCTCGTGTAACAGAGAGCATGGATCTGATTATTGATTTTATTAAGGAATTGGTAGACAAAGACTATGCCTATGAGAATGATGGCGACGTGTTCTATCGGACCAAAAAGTTCAAAGATTACGGACAACTGTCAGGTCAAAATCTGGAAGAGCTTCAGTTCGGAATTCGTATCAATGTGGATGAACGCAAGGAAAATGCCGAGGACTTTGTACTCTGGAAGGCAGCGAAGCCGGGCGAAATTCATTGGTCGAGCCCTTGGGGAAATGGACGACCAGGCTGGCATATCGAATGCTCTGCTATGGCTCGCCATTATTTGGGGGATACACTGGATATTCATGGGGGCGGACAGGATCTGCAATTTCCGCATCATGAATGTGAATGCGCACAATCCGAAGTGATTACAGGTAAGCCATTATCCCGCTACTGGATGCATAACGGATATATTCGCATAGATAATGAAAAAATGTCGAAATCACTCGGTAATGGTATTTTAGTTAAAGATTTGCGCGCTCATCACAAGCCTGAGGCTATACGTTATTTTATGTTGTCGACGCATTACCGAAATCCGTTAAACTACAACCAAGAGACTATGAGTCAGGCGGAGAACAGTGTCGAACGGATCGCCAATGCAGTTGCCAATGTGAAGCATCGTTTAGCTAATGCGCTGAAAGGTAATGAGGGAGTATCGACGGAACTGCAAACGAAGCTCGACGGAATTTTGCAGCAGTTTGGCGAAAAAATGAATGATGATTTCAACACACCTGATGCGATTACTGCTGTATTCGATTGGGTTAGCGAAGCAAACCATTTGTTGCAACGAGATGTCGTACATCAGGCAGAATTACAAGCTGTATTGCATACCTTTCATTCGATGAATAACGTGCTTCGCATTTATTCGGAGCCGAGTGAAGAGTTGCTGGATGACGAAATTGAGCAGTTAATTGCAGAACGTGTCGAAGCTCGTAAGACCAGAAATTGGGGTAGAGCTGACGAAATTCGCGATCTGTTGGCTGCAAAAGGCATTGTGCTTGAAGATACGGCGCAGGGGATGCGGTGGCGGCGAAAATGAATGATAAGCCACTGAACTCAGGAGCATCGGAAGGTACGGGGAACTGGTTCCCGTACCCTGCGTCCAAGCCAGCACGTTTGATGCCTCCCATTGCACTAGCTTACATTGGTGATGCAGTGTACGAGGTAGCTGTCCGGCAATATTTGTTGGCACAGCCTAACCTGCGTCCAAATCATCTGCATCGGCGAGCCACAGGGCTAGTCTCCGCCAAGGCGCAGAGTCGCATGTTAGGGCTATTGGAAAATGTACTGACGGAAGAAGAACGCGATATTGTCCGACAAGGAAGAAATGCTAAATCAGGAAGTTTGCCCAAAAATGCTGATGTGCTTGAGTATCGGCACGCCACTGCACTGGAGGGGTTGATTGGATCTCTTTATTGTGATGGACATTTGGACAGATTAAGAGAGTTGATTACGTACGGAATTGCACAAATGGAAAATACAGGAAAATCATAAATGGGAATGGACTGGATGGAACAAGTATCAGCCGTTTCCCGGGAGGAAGCTAGAGATGGAAGAAGAATGGATTGCCGGTAAGCATTCGGTAACGGAGGCATTGCGTTCAGGCAGAACAATAAATAAAATTTGGATTGCGGATAATGCGCAAAAACATTTGACACTGCCGATTACAGCTGAGGCGAAAAAAGCAGGAATTATTGTTTTGCAGGTGGACAAGCGTAAGCTGGATCAAATGGTTCCGGGCATTCAACATCAGGGAGTGGTCGCGCAAGCTGCGCCTTTTGCCTATGTTGAAGTGGAAGAATTGCTCGCAACTGCTCGTGATAAGGGAGAAGAGCCGTTTTTGATTTTGCTGGATGAGATTGAAGACCCTCATAATTTGGGCTCCATCCTTCGTACAGCGGACTGTACTGGAGCGCATGGTGTTATTGTGCCGAAAAGGCGTTCTGCAGCTGTAACTGTAACGGTGTCCAAAACATCGGCAGGTGCTGTGGAGTACGTTCCGGTGGCGCGTGTAAACAATCTGGGACAAACCATTGATCGTCTTAAAGAAGAAGGTGTATGGGTAGTTGGCACGGATGTTACAGCGACAGACCCTGTCTTTGGGAATGGAGTATTCACGGGACCAGTAGCCATTGTCATTGGTAACGAAAATAAAGGTATGGGCCGTTTGATTCGTGAGAAATGCGATGTACTCGTCAAGCTGCCAATGGCGGGGCAAATTAATTCCCTTAATGCTTCTGTAGCTGCAGGTGTTGTCATGTACGAAGTATTGCGCGGACGACAGGCACGGGGCTAACGATATGGCTGACACGCGGGATGTTCTGCTTGTGGACGGTTACAACATGATTGGAGCCTGGCCCGAACTTTCCGCACTGGTACAATCTGGTATGCAGGAAGCGAGGGACAGACTTCTTGAACGACTGGCGGATCATCAGGCGTATTCCGGCAGAAGAGTCATCGTCGTATTTGATGCTTACAGGGTGCCAGGATTAGGTAAAACTTTTGCTCAGAGCAAAGTCCAGATTTATTTTACCAGAGAAAAAGAAACTGCTGATGAGTGCATCGAGCGATTGGTTCGGGAGCTGAGCAGTAAAAGAAGAAGTATTTACGTAGCGACAAGCGATCAGGTAGAGCAACATGTCGCATTTGGGCAAGGTGCACTTAGGGTGTCGGCGCGAGAATTACTGATCGAGATTGAGGAATCCGAAAGAGAAGTGCAGAAGCGAATCCAGCAGGATAGTGCTAAATTGTCCCGTAACTCGCTAGATGCCAAACTGAGCCCGGAGCTTCGAAAGTTGTTTGAACGATGGAGAAGAGAATAAACCAATAATTGGACGCCACTCCATTTTGAAACCATTGACAATTTTGTTAGCGCTCTTCTTTTTTAGGTTGTTGTGGTTGACGGTATCAGGTTACATCGCGTATACTTGTCGTATATTTGAGAGAGTAACGGGTACCTTGCGTTGCAGCCGGAGGGATTGTTAGTGAGTGTGGACCTCAAGGATATCATGTTGTCAAAGTTTGATTACAAAAATGATGAAGACATTGTCGGAGCAGTCCATGAAGGTGATGGGGAAGCGCTGGAGTTTCTGATCAACAAATACCGGAACTTTGTGCGGGCCAAGGCCAGATCCTACTTCCTGATTGGTGCTGATCGCGAGGATATTATTCAGGAGGGCATGATTGGTCTCTACAAATCCATTCGTGATTTTAAGGGAGACAAGCTTGCTTCGTTCAAGGCTTTCGCCGAGTTGTGCATTACACGACAGATTATTACGGCAATTAAGACGGCTACACGACAAAAGCACATTCCTCTGAACTCTTACGTGTCTCTGGACAAGCCCATCTATGATGAAGAGTCAGACCGGACGTTGCTCGATGTGATTTGCGGAACACAAGTAAGTGACCCTGAAGAGCTGATCATCAATCAGGAAGAATTTGTGGGCCTTGAGGACAAGATGTCCGAGATTCTGAGCGAACTGGAACGCAAGGTACTTATGTTGTATCTGGACGGACGTTCGTATCAGGAGATTGCAGAGGATCTTGACCGCCATGTGAAATCCATTGATAACGCGCTGCAACGGGTCAAGCGTAAACTTGAAAAGTATCTGGAAGTAAGAGATAGTTGAAAGTAGAGGCTGACAGGGAAAAAGGCTCGAGTCCGAGTCTTTTTTTATTCGTTATAGGTAGGCTATGCAGGTTTATAAGTGTTACAAATGATTTATACTAAAAAAGACGAATAATAGATATCGCCTTGATTTTTGAAGCGGCTTTTCAGAGAATAGTTTTAAAGGATGCACAGATGTTAAAATGCACCACAGTCGGGACTGCGAATTGTATGTAAACATTCGTTGACATGGAAAACCCCGTGTGATAAAGTGTTTTAGGTAGGCCTAAATTCGCGGTTTTTTTTAGGATCAATTATGAGACTTCCGGTGTTGGATGTCTTCGGGAGGTGCACATCATGCGGGTAATTATTACTTTGGCTTGTACAACATGCAAACAAAGAAATTACACAACGACGAAAAACAAGCGTAATCACCCCGACCGCATGGAGATGAAGAAATTCTGTAAGTCCTGTAACGAACAGACTTCTCATCGGGAAACCAGATAGTTTTTGGAGGTGTAGTCGGCGTGAAACGCAGTTTCAAGTCTCTGTTTTCCTTTTTCTCTGAAAGCTGGGCTGAACTCAAGAAGGTTCGCTGGCCCAATCGTAAAGAACTGACCAACTATACGCTGATTGTCATAGGGACAATTGCGTTCGTCACGATTTATTTTTGGGTTCTCGACATCGGCATTTCCGCTGTGATCGAAGCGATTATCTAGGAAGGGTTCCAGGTGGCTTGATATGGAAAAAAGATGGTACGTCGTTCATACCTATTCAGGGTATGAGAACAAAGTCAAAGCCAATTTGGAAAAACGCGTTGAGTCCATGGGCATGGAAGACAAGATATTCCGTGTTCTTGTTCCTATGGAAGAAGAACTGGTAACCAAGGACGGTAAGAAAAAAACCGTTATGCGTAAAGTCTACCCTGGTTATGTCTTAGTCGAAATGGTTCAAACCGACGACTCTTGGTATGTTGTACGCAACACACCAGGTGTTACGGGATTTGTAGGGTCAACAGGCTCGGGTTCCAAACCGACGCCATTGCTTCCAGAAGAAGTTGAACAGATTCTGAAGCATATGGGCATGGTAGAGCCGAAACCGAAGATTGAATTCGATGTTAAGGAATCCGTGCGAATTAAAGTTGGTCCTTTTGCGAATTTTGTGGGCTCCGTGGAAGAAATTTTGGTTGAGAAGAGTAAGCTTAAAGTTCACGTCAATATGTTTGGACGGGAAACCCCGCTTGAGTTGGATTATACTCAAGTGGAGAAAATATAGATTTTTCTTACAGGTTTCTTGTGGGAGGATCGATAGGTCCGTCTACCACTATTGAGTCAAGGAGGTGTCATCCATGGCAAAAAAGGTAATTAAAATGGTAAAACTGCAGATTCCTGCAGGGAAAGCTAATCCAGCGCCTCCAGTAGGTCCAGCTTTGGGTCAAGCAGGTGTCAACATCATGGCATTCTGTAAAGAGTTCAATGCTCGTACTGCTGATCAAGCAGGCCTGATTATTCCGGTTGAAATTTCGGTATTTGAGGATCGTTCTTTTACGTTCATCACCAAAACTCCACCGGCTGCTGTTCTGTTGAAAGTTGCTGCTAAAATCGAAAAAGGTTCCGGTGAACCGAATAAAACGAAAGTTGCAACTGTAAATCGCGCTGCTGTTCGTCAAATTGCAGAGCAAAAAATGCCTGACCTTAACGCAGCTTCCGTAGAATCGGCAATGCGTATGGTTGAAGGTACTGCTCGCAGCATGGGTATCACCATCGTAGATTAATTTTATTAATCTACGTGTGCCGGCAGTTTGACTGTCCGGCAAGTGTGGGAGGAATATCCGCTAATACCACATAAGGAGGAAAACATTATGGCTAAACATGGTAAGAAGTACCTGGAAGCTGCTAAGCTGATTGACAGCGAAGCAACTTACGAGCCTTTAGAAGCCGTTGAACTGGTGAAAAAGGCTGCGACTGCTAAATTCGACGAAACCGTTGAAGCTGCAGTTCGTCTGGGCGTAGATTCCCGTAAACAAGACCAGGCTGTTCGTGGTGTTGTTGTCCTGCCGCATGGTACGGGTAAAACACAACGCGTTCTGGTATTTGCAAAAGGTGACAAAGTGAAAGAAGCGGAAGCTGCTGGCGCTGATTTTGTTGGCGATCAAGATATGATCAACAAAATCCAACAAGGCTGGTTTGAATTCGACGTCTGCGTTGCGACACCTGATATGATGAGTGAGGTTGGTAAACTGGGTCGTTTGCTCGGTGGTAAAGGTTTGATGCCTAACCCTAAAGCAGGCACAGTTACTTTCGACGTTGCCAAGGCTGTTCAAGAAATTAAAGCCGGTAAAATCGAATACCGTCTCGACAAAGCCGGTCAAATTCATGCGCCAATCGGCAAAGCTTCCTTCAGTGCTGAACAGCTGAACGAGAACCTTAAAGCCTTGGTTGAAGCCTTGAACCGTGCGAAGCCAGCGGCTGCTAAAGGTGTATACCTGAAAAACATCGCTATTTCTTCGACTATGGGACCAAGTGCACGTGTGAACGCATCTGTTTACAGATAATATTTTGATTGACATGTTCAATCAAAATTGTTATTCTATAAAAGTTGTGAGTCCTTGTGACTGACCATTAAAGTTGAATATGCTTACCGTAGACAGTAGGTGCCTTAGGGCTTAATTTCCTACCGAGGTGTTATGATAGAACGTTTCATGTGACGGGCTTGTCCCGTCCATGTAGATTTATCAAGCCTTCGTACTCTACGGAGGCTTTTTTCATGCTTATGAAAGCAAGCTTTGTGAGATCACCAGATCGGGTGCTTCGAACAAAGCGGATAAATTGATCAGGAGGTGTACAGTTTGGCAAATGCAAAGGTGATTCAAGCAAAACAAGAAGCTGTTGAAGTTGTAGCTGCGAAATTGCGTGAGAGCGTAACGACTGTGGTTGCAGACTATCGCGGTCTGAATGTTGCCCAAGTAACTGAGCTGCGTAAGCAGCTTCGCGAAGCCGGAATCGAATTTCAAGTGCTGAAAAACACACTGCTCCGCCGTGCAACTGCGGCAGCAGAATTGACTGAACTGGACGCAGTATTGACAGGTCCTACTGCAATCGCGTTCGGCAAAGATGATGCAGTGTCTGCAGCTAAAATCTTGAACGATTTCGCTAAGAAGAACAATGCACTGGAACTGAAAGGTGCAGTTGTAGAAGGTCGCGTTATCGGTGTTGAGGAAATCAAAGCACTGGCAGAACTGCCATCCCGCGAAGGTCTCCTTTCCATGCTCCTCAGCGTGCTTCAAGCTCCTGTGCGCAACTTCGCGCTTGCAGTTAAAGCTGTTGCAGAAAAAGAAGAGCAAAGCGCATAAGTTAGGGATTAAACCTGCTGTATAGCAGTTGAGAACAAAAAAATACGAATTTAAATGGAGGTTCAACCATGAGTAAAGAGCAAATCTTGGAAGCAATTAAAGGTATGTCCGTATTGGAACTGAACGATCTCGTGAAAGCAATCGAAGAAGAATTCGGCGTAACTGCAGCAGCTCCAGTAGCTGTAGCAGGTGGCGCAGCAGGTGGCGCAGCTGAAGCTGAGCAATCCGAGTTCGACGTAATCTTGACAAGCGCTGGCGGTTCCAAAATCAACGTTATCAAAGCAGTTCGCGAAATCACAGGTCTTGGCCTGAAAGAAGCAAAAGAACTGGTTGACAACGCTCCAAAACCACTGAAAGAAAAAATCGCTAAAGAAGAAGCTGAATCCATTAAAGCAAAATTGGAAGAAGCAGGCGCTTCTGTAGAAGTGAAATAATTGACTGCTTTCTAGCAGACAATGAACTAAAACAAACCCCTTGAGGTGATCTTCAAGGGGTTTGTTGCTGTAAAACGGTAGTGCCAGCATGTCTGAAAGGTAATTGTAAAGGCTATGATGGTAGTACAACCGAAAGAGGTGGGCATGAATGGCTGATCATTACTACTCCAAGCGGCCAGAGACGGCGCATGAAAGACGGAGCCTGGAAACAGTGCTGCGGGGGCGGTCATACCGTTTTGTCAGCGATTCAGGCGTTTTTTCGAAGCAGGGCATTGATTATGGGAGTCGCGTGCTGATTGAAGCGATGCAGCTTCCTGCACAAGCCTCGGTATTAGATGTAGGATGCGGTTACGGGCCGATTGGTTTGGCGGCAGCCGCGCTTGTCCCAGAAGGACACGTCACAATGGTTGATATTAATGAGCGAGCCGTTCAACTAGCGATAGAGAATGCGGAACGTAATGGGGTTAAGAATGTCACCGTTAAGCAAAGCGATTTGTTTGCGGAAGTGAAGAATGAACGTTTTGACGTAATTTTGACGAATCCTCCTATACGTGCAGGAAAAGAAACAGTGCATACCATTTTTGAACTTGCTTATGAGCATTTAAATGAGGGTGGAACTTTGTGGGTAGTCATTCAGAAAAAGCAGGGGGCCCCTTCGGCGAGTGCTAAGATAGAGAGTCTTTTCGGTCATGTGGAGGAAGTTACAAAGGATAAAGGCTATCGAATTTTGAAGGCCAAAAAAAGTTTTTAAGAAAATGCAATAGGACCATTGACTTGAATCCTGGTCTGTGATATCATTATAAAATGTCAGTATTAGGATGCCCTCCATGGCTTTAGTTTGTTGAAATGTCAATAGATTTATGCGTAGTAGGTATAGTATTTATCGCTATTACGTATAATACAACCATTTTGGGCAAATCTACAAGTGATGAAGATCTTCCGGTAAGAGGATTCTGCAGATACGTTGCTCTTTTTTCGAATGCATTCGAGTAAGGGCTTTTCTGTATTTGTAAGATTGAATCTTCTGTATGTGTCTTATTATAAGGTCACAAACAGAGGTTCGCAATGTATTTTTAAAGTGAGTAGACATGAGGGGTGAGTTTAAGTTGGCAGGACATCTTGTTCAATATGGTCGACGCACTCGGCGCAGTTATGCACGTATTAATGAGGTACTCGAGGTTCCGAACCTGATTGAGATCCAACAAAAATCCTATGATTGGTTTTTGGAGGAAGGATTACGGGAAATGTTTCGGGATATTTCACCAATTCAAGATTTCACTGGAAATCTGATTTTGGAGTTTATCGACTATTCTCTCGGAGAACCCAAATATACCGTTGACGACGCAAAGGAACGCGACGTTACGTATGCAGCACCGCTTCGGGTAAAAGTCCGGCTTATTAATAAAGAGACCGGGGAAGTGAAAGAGCAGGAAGTATTCATGGGAGACTTCCCGCTGATGACTGAAACGGGTACGTTTATTATTAACGGTGCGGAACGGGTTATTGTCAGCCAGTTGGTTCGCTCTCCCAGCGTCTATTTCAGCACAAAAGTCGACAAGAATGCGAAAACAACATACACCGCAACGGTAATTCCTAACCGGGGGGCTTGGCTCGAACTGGAGATGGATGCGAAGGATATTATCTATGTCCGGATTGACCGTACCCGTAAAATTCCGGTTACGGTGTTGCTGCGTGCACTTGGCTTTGGCACTGATGCTGAGATTCTGGATTTGCTCGGCAATGACGAATATATCCGCAACACACTTGATAAAGACAATACGGATTCCACGGAGAAAGCGCTGATTGAAATTTATGAGCGTCTTCGCCCGGGTGAGCCACCTACACTGGATAACGCAAAGAGCTTGCTTGTTGCACGCTTCTTTGATCCAAAACGTTATGATCTGGCCAACGTAGGCCGTTACAAAATCAATAAAAAGCTTCACATCAAAAACCGTCTGTTCAATCAACGTCTTGCTGAGACATTGATTGATACAACAACTGGTGAAATTATCGCTGAAGCAGGACAAATGGTGGATCGTCGCCTGTTGGACGAGATTTTGGCCCAACTGGAGGAATCAGTAGGACACCGCACGTATCATGTTGCTAGCGGCGTGCTGGAAAGCAATGATATTCCACTTCAAACGATTGATGTATTCTCGCCAATTGAGGACGGTAAAGTAGTAAAACTGATTGCTAACGGAAATATTGATAAATCGGTTAAGAATATTACGCCTGCCGATATTATTTCCTCCATCAGTTATTTTATTAACTTGCTTCACGGTATCGGAAGTACGGACGATATTGACCATTTGGGTAACCGTCGTTTACGTTCTGTAGGTGAGTTGCTCCAAAACCAGTTCCGTATCGGTTTATCCCGTATGGAACGCGTGGTGCGTGAAAGAATGTCGATTCAGGATGCTAATGTAATTACGCCACAAGCGTTGATTAACATACGTCCAGTAATTGCTTCGATTAAAGAGTTTTTTGGTAGCTCGCAGCTGTCACAGTTTATGGATCAGACAAACCCGCTTGCTGAATTAACGCACAAACGTCGTCTGTCCGCACTCGGACCCGGCGGTTTGACGCGTGAACGCGCAGGCATGGAAGTGCGTGACGTCCATCCAAGTCACTACGGCCGTATGTGTCCTATCGAGACACCAGAGGGACCAAACATTGGTTTGATCAACTCTTTGTCCACATTTGCACGTATCAACGAGTACGGATTTATCGAAGCTCCTTATCGTTGGGTAGATCCGAAAACCGGAAAAGTTACAGACCAGATTGATTACCTGACTGCTGATGAAGAAGATAACTACATCGTAGCTCAGGCGAACGCGGAATTGACGGAGGAAAACACCTTTAAGGATGAGGTCGTCATTGTCCGTTATAACAAACAGTCTGATAACATTATTCCAATGGCTAGTAGCCGTGTCGATTACATGGACGTATCACCTAAACAGGTCGTATCAGTTGCGACAGCACTGATTCCGTTTCTGGAGAATGATGACTCTAACCGCGCATTGATGGGTTCCAACATGCAACGTCAGGCTGTCCCACTTTTGATTCCAAAGTCTCCATTGGTCGGAACAGGAATGGAGCACAAGTCTGCAAAAGATTCTGGTGTTTGCATTGTATCCAAATACAACGGAGTTATCGAACGCTCTTCGGCTAACGAAATTTGGTTGCGTCGTATCGAAACTGTAGATGGTGCTGAAGTGAAGGGCGACATTGTTAAGTATAAATTACACAAATTCATGCGATCTAACCAAGGAACTTGCATTAACCAACGTCCGATTGTGAACAGAGGAGATATTGTCAAAGTTGGCGATATTCTTGCGGATGGTCCATCTACAGAGATGGGTGAGTTGGCGTTGGGACGTAACGTTGTCGTTGCCTTCATGACTTGGGAAGGTTACAACTACGAGGATGCGATCCTGCTGAGTGAGAAACTGGTCAAGGAGGATGTATACACCTCGATCCATATTGAGGAATACGAATCCGAGGCTCGTGACACGAAACTTGGACCTGAAGAAATCACTCGTGACATTCCAAATGTCGGTGAAGAGGCGCTTCGCAACTTGGATGAGCGTGGAATCATTCGTATTGGTGCCGAAATCGGTGCAGGTGACATTCTTGTTGGTAAAGTTACACCTAAAGGTGTGACTGAATTGACAGCTGAAGAACGTCTCTTACACGCAATCTTTGGTGAGAAGGCACGCGAGGTTCGCGATACTTCTTTGAGAGTTCCTCACGGAACAGATGGGATTGTTGTAGATGTAAAGGTGTTTACACGTGAAAATGGCGATGAACTGCCACCAGGTGTAAATCAGTTGGTTCGTGTATATATTGCTCAAAAACGTAAAATCTCCGAAGGCGATAAAATGGCTGGACGTCACGGTAACAAGGGTGTTGTTGCCCGTATTTTGCCTGAAGAAGATATGCCGTTCCTGCCGGATGGCACACCAGTACAGGTCGTTCTGAACCCGCTGGGGGTACCTTCACGGATGAACATCGGACAGGTGCTTGAAGTCCATCTGGGTATGGCTGCAATGCGTCTTGGTATTCATGTGGCAACTCCAGTATTCGATGGTGCCAAGGAGTATGACGTGTTCGATACAATGGAAGAGGCAGGCATGCAGCGTAATGGTAAGACTGTGTTGTATGACGGACGTACGGGTGATCGTTTTGAACGTGAAGTTACTGTCGGTGTCATGCACATGATCAAACTGGCGCACATGGTCGATGATAAAATCCATGCTCGTTCTACAGGTCCTTACTCTCTCGTTACGCAGCAACCATTGGGTGGTAAAGCTCAATTCGGTGGACAGCGCTTCGGGGAGATGGAAGTATGGGCATTGGAAGCCTACGGCGCGGCGTACACGCTTCAGGAAATTTTGACTGTGAAATCCGATGATGTGGTTGGACGTGTTAAAACTTACGAATCCATTGTCAAAGGTGAAAATGTACCTGAACCGGGTGTTCCAGAATCATTTAAGGTCTTGATCAAAGAGCTGCAAAGCTTGGGTATGGACGTGAAGATTCTGTCTGAAGACGAACAAGAGATCGAAATGAGAGAGCTTGATGATGAGGATGACACAAGCGGCGATAAGCTGAGTTTGAATCTGGAAGGCTCTGAGGTTGGCGTAGAGTAGTTTGACTGCTAACTGACTCATATCAGCTTTGTTATATACCTTGATCCATTCTAGGATGGATCAGGTTTCTTGATACCGCCCGGTGCTGCTGGGCGGTATCAAACCTAAAAACTCAGGATTTGGTTAAGGAGGGTTGCTCCTTGTTGGACGTTAACAATTTCGAATATATGAAAATCGGGCTTGCTTCCCCCGAAAAGATTCGTTCTTGGTCCCGCGGAGAAGTCAAAAAACCGGAGACGATTAACTATCGTACGCTTAAACCGGAAAAAGAAGGACTATTTTGCGAGAAAATTTTCGGACCTACGAAAGACTGGGAATGTCATTGCGGTAAGTACAAACGTGTACGCTATAAAGGTGTTGTCTGTGACCGTTGTGGAGTAGAAGTTACTCGCGCTAAGGTTCGCCGTGAGCGTATGGGCCATATTGAGTTGGCTGCTCCTGTATCGCACATTTGGTACTTCAAAGGCATTCCAAGTCGTATGGGTCTTGCTCTTGATATGTCTCCAAGATCTCTGGAAGAGATCATTTACTTCGCATCTTATGTTGTAACCGATCCAGGAGATACGCCTTTGGAGAAAAAACAACTCCTGTCCGAAAAAGAATACCGTAGCTACCGTGAGAAATACGGCTATGGCTTCCAGGCAGGTATGGGTGCTGAAGCGGTTAAAAAGCTTCTTCAAGATTTGGATATAGACAAAGAGTTAGAATTTTTGAAAGAAGAGCTGCGTACAGCTCAAGGACAACGTCGTAACCGTGCGATCAAACGCCTTGAAGTTATTGAGGCCTTCCGTAACTCAGGCAACCAACCGGATTGGATGATCATGGACGTACTTCCTGTTATTCCTCCTGAGCTTCGTCCAATGGTACAGTTGGATGGTGGTCGTTTCGCTACCTCTGACCTTAACGACTTGTATCGTCGTGTTATTAACCGTAATAACCGTCTGAAACGTCTGTTAGATCTAGGTGCGCCAGATATTATCGTACAAAATGAAAAACGGATGTTGCAGGAAGCTGTTGACGCTTTGATTGATAATGGTCGTCGTGGTCGTCCTGTTACAGGTCCAGGTAACCGTCCTTTGAAATCCCTCAGCCACATGCTGAAAGGTAAACAAGGACGTTTCCGTCAAAACTTGCTCGGAAAACGTGTTGACTACTCTGGTCGTTCCGTTATCGTTGTAGGTCCGTACTTGAAAATGTATCAATGCGGTTTGCCAAAAGAAATGGCGTTGGAACTGTTCAAACCTTTTGTTATGAAAGAACTGGTGAACAAAGGTTTGGCGCACAATATCAAGAGCGCGAAACGTAAAGTAGAGCGTGTGAGTGCAGAAGTATGGGATGTGCTGGAAGAAGTAATCAAGGAGCATCCGGTTCTTCTGAACCGTGCCCCTACGTTGCATAGACTCGGTATCCAGGCGTTCGAACCGATTTTGGTTGAAGGTCGTGCGATTCGTCTGCATCCGCTCGTATGTACTGCATATAATGCCGACTTTGACGGTGACCAAATGGCTGTTCACGTTCCGTTGTCTGCGGAAGCCCAAGCTGAAGCTCGTTTGCTTATGCTGGCATCCGGCAACATTTTGAATCCGAAAGACGGCAAGCCAGTTGTTACACCTTCCCAGGATATGGTTCTTGGTTCTTTCTATCTGACTATGGATAACAAAGAAGAAGAAGGAAGTAATATGATCCTTCGCAACATGAATGAAGCTATATCGGCTTACCAACGTGGTACAGCTGGACTTCATGCTCGTGTAGCTATTCCGGTTAAAGCTTTGAATAAAACGAGCTTTACGGAAAAACAACAGGAAGCGATGTTGATCACAACGGTTGGTAAAATTATCTTTAATGAAATTTTCCCGGCAAGCTTCCCGTACATCAATGATGCTACCCGTGCGAACCTGCTTTATGGTACTGCGGAGGAGTTCTTTGTTTACGAGAAGGGTGTAAATCTTACAGAAGCCATTCAAAACGCTCCGCAAGCTAGCGGGGTAGGCAAGGATTACCTTGGTAATATCATTGCCCGTTGTTTTGAGACTTACCATACAACAGAAACAGCTGTAATTCTGGATAAAATCAAGCAGCTTG
Source organism: Paenibacillus sp. FSL M8-0228 (assembly GCF_038007385.1). NCBI lineage: Bacteria > Bacillati > Bacillota > Bacilli > Caryophanales > Paenibacillaceae > Paenibacillus > Paenibacillus sp. FSL M8-0228. The sequence goes on along the minus strand of NZ_JBBOXA010000001.1, from coordinate 5,121,622 downwards.
GCTTTACGTATTCCACTCGTGCAGGGGTAACGGTTGCTGTATCGGACGTAATCGTGCCGGTGGAAAAACAAGAGATTCTTAAGGGATCCGAAGACAAAGCGCAAGTTGTAACGAATCAGTACCGTCGTGGTCTGATTACGAATGAAGAACGCTATGACCGGATTATCGATATTTGGTCTAAAGCGAAAGATGATATTACTGAAGTATTGATGAAGTCCATGGATCGCTACAACTCCATCATGATGATGGTGGACTCCAAAGCGCGGGGTAACAAATCACAGATTACTCAGCTCGGCGGTATGCGTGGTCTGATGGCGAATCCATCCGGACGTATTATCGAACTCCCAATCAAATCAAACTTCCGTGAAGGTCTGACAGTACTCGAGTACTTCATCTCCACTCACGGAGCGCGTAAAGGTTTGGCGGATACTGCCCTTCGTACGGCTGACTCGGGTTACCTGACTCGTCGTCTCGTAGATGTCGCACAGGATGTTATCGTGCGTGAAGAAGACTGCGGAACGGATAAAGGCTTCACAGTAAGTCGTATCCAGGATGGTAAAGAAGTAATTGAAGATCTCTATGACCGTCTGGAAGGTCGCTATTGCTTTGAAACGGTACGTCATCCTGAGACTGGCGAGATTTTGGCTAGACGTAACGAATTGATTGACTCCGACAAAGCTGAAGCGATTGTTAAAGCTGGCGTACACAAAGTTCAAATACGTTCTGTATTAAGTTGCCGTGCTAAACATGGCGTCTGCAAGAAATGTTACGGTCGCAATCTGGCGACTGGTAAACACGTTGAGATTGGTGAAGCAGTTGGTATCATCGCTGCACAATCCATCGGTGAGCCGGGAACACAGCTTACTATGCGTACGTTCCACACAGGCGGCGTAGCGGGTGACGATATTACACAAGGTTTGCCTCGTATCCAGGAGCTTTTTGAAGCGCGTAATCCTAAAGGTCAGGCAACGATTAGTGAAATTGACGGTACAGTTAAAGAAGTTCGTGAAGGTAAAGACCGCCGTGAGATCGACATTCAGGGTGAAGCTGAAACGAAAACATACTCAGTAACGTATGGTTCCCGCCTGCGCGTAAGCGAAGGTATGACTGTTGAAGCTGGGGACGAACTGACGGATGGTTCAATTGATCCTAAAGAAATGCTGCGTATTAAAGGTATTCGCGGGGTACAGAACTATATCCTTCAGGAAGTTCAACGCGTATACCGGAACCAGGGCGTAGAAATCAACGACAAGCACGTAGAAGTTATGATTCGTCAAATGTTGCGTAAAATCCGTATCATTGATGCGGGCGACACAATCTTACTTCCAGGCTCCTTTGTTGATGTCCATGAGTATGAAAATGCGAACAAGATAGCGATTCTCAGCGGCCAAGAACCAGCGGTAGCTAAGCCAGTACTGCTCGGTATTACCAAGGCATCTCTGGAAACTGACTCCTTCTTGTCAGCAGCATCCTTCCAGGAAACTACTCGTGTCCTGACTGATGCAGCTATTAAAGGCAAGGTTGATCAGCTGCTTGGACTGAAAGAGAACGTAATTATTGGTAAATTGATTCCTGCGGGAACAGGCATGAACCGTTACCGTAGCGTGAAATTTGCCCAGCCGGAAGAGGGGCAGTCTCCATCTGAGGAGCTCGAACCAATTTCGGCAGAGTAATACAAAAATAGTATGATTACCGGAACACCGCTGACATAAGCTTTGCATAAAAGCTGCAGTAGACGGTGCTCCGGTGCTTTTTTCAAAAATGAATCGTGTTATTCTGTTTAAATGAATTATGGTTTATATTTGTCTTGACATTACTTATAGTCAATGCTAATATAGCAAAGGTGCGTGAGCAGCCTATATGCTATTGGGTCTTTTCGGAGGAATGAGATATGTCTAAAGAACAGGGACTGCAAGATGCTCATGTCAAAATCGGTACCAAACAAACCATTCGTATGGTAGAATTGGGCTTTGCCTCAGAAGTATATGTGGCAGAAGACGCAGATCAGCGTCTCACTTCCAACATCATTGCTTTGTGCAACAAGCAAGGAGTCAAAGTGACTCTCGTAGACACAATGAAAAATCTCGGAGCTGCATGTGGGATTGAAGTGGGAGCCGCAATGGCTGCTATCGTAAAACAATAGGGTAAGGAACGTTTTTGTCTAAGGAATCGTTATTCTTGGCGGCAAAGACTTTTCATTTGTTCTTTTATGAACCGCCTGGGTCTGTGGGCTTAGATAAGGTTTGTAAAGTAACAGCAAAAATTGAGGAAGGGGGTGGCAACCAACATGCCAACTATTAACCAACTGGTTCGTAAAGGACGTCAAGCCAAAATCGAGAAATCGAAATCACCGGCTTTGCAAAAAGGTTTTAATGCCTTGAAACGTGAAGCTACCGACATCAGTGCCCCGCAAAAACGCGGAGTGTGCACTCGTGTAGGTACTATGACTCCGAAAAAACCAAACTCCGCACTTCGTAAATATGCTCGTGTTCGCTTGACGAACCGTGTAGAGGTGACTGCTTACATTCCAGGTATTGGACATAACCTTCAAGAACACAGCGTAGTGCTGATTCGCGGCGGTCGTGTAAAAGACCTTCCGGGTGTGCGTTACCATATCGTTCGCGGTGCTTTGGATACTGCAGGCGTAAACAACCGCATGCAAGCTCGTTCCAAATACGGCGCAAAACGCCCTAAAGCTAAAAAATCCTAATGAATATAAACCGCGTATGTCGGTTTAACATGTAAGAAAGGGGGATATCCATGCCACGCAAAGGTCCAGTTACCAAAAGAGACGTGTTGCCAGATCCGGTATACAACAGCAAGTTGGTTACCCGCTTGATCAATCGCATCATGCTCGACGGAAAACGAGGCGTTGCTCAAAGCATTCTGTACAATGCGTTCAAGCTTATCCAAGAACGTACGGGGAATGACCCGATGGAAGTTTTTGAAGCAGCTATCAAGAATATCATGCCAGTCCTGGAAGTTAAAGCACGCCGTGTCGGCGGTGCCAACTACCAAGTACCAATCGAGGTAAAACCAGAAAGACGTACGTCCCTGGGATTACGTTGGCTCGTAAACTACTCCCGCAACCGCGGTGAGAAAACCATGGAAGAGCGTTTGGCGGCTGAAATTATCGATGCTTCCAACAACACAGGCGCTTCCGTGAAAAAACGTGAAGACACGCACAAAATGGCTGAAGCGAACAAAGCGTTTGCTCACTATCGTTGGTAGGATTCAGCTCGAAAAAATAACTTCAATTTTGAAGGGAGACCCATTTCATGGCAAGAGAGTTCTCCTTGAAAAATACACGTAATATCGGGATCATGGCTCATATTGACGCGGGTAAAACCACAACAACAGAGCGGATCTTGTTCTACACAGGCCGTACGCACAAAATCGGTGAAGTTCACGAAGGCGCTGCGACAATGGACTGGATGGAACAAGAACAAGAGCGCGGAATCACGATTACTTCCGCTGCGACGACCGCTGCCTGGAAAGGTCATCGCGTCAATATCATCGACACCCCGGGGCACGTTGACTTCACTGTTGAAGTTGAACGTTCCCTTCGTGTATTGGACGGAGCAGTTGGTGTTTTCAGTGCGAAAGAAGGCGTTGAGCCTCAGTCCGAAACCGTATGGAGACAGGCTGATCGCTACGGCGTTCCACGGATCGCATATGTAAACAAAATGGATATCATTGGTGCCGACTTCCTGAATGTTGTCTCTGACATGCGTGATCGCCTTCAAGCGAACGCAGTTGCGATTCAATTGCCAATCGGCGCAGAAAATGATTTTACTGGTATTATCGATATCGTTGAACAAAAAGCTCATATGTACAAAGATGATCTTGGTCAAGATATCGAAGAAGTAGAAGTTCCTGCGGAATTCAAAGATCAAGTTGAAGAACTTCGTAATGAATTGATCGAGAAGGTTGCTGAACTGGACGAAGAATTGACAATGAAATACCTGGAAGGCGAAGAAATTTCGGTTGCCGAAATTAAAGCCGCTCTCCGTAAAGGTGTTGTAGAAGTTAAAATCTTCCCAGTTATCTGTGGATCTTCTTACCGCAATAAAGGTGTTCAGCTGATGTTGGATGCTGTTCTCGACTATTTGCCGGCTCCTATTGATGTGCCAAGTATTCAAGGGCATTTGGAAGACGGTACGGAAGTTGAACGTCACTCTTCCGATGAAGAGCCATTCTCCGCATTGGCATTCAAAATCATGACGGATCCTTACGTTGGTAAGTTGACATTCTTCCGCGTATACTCCGGTGTTCTTCAATCCGGTTCTTACGTATTGAATGCAACAAAAGGTAAACGCGAACGTATCGGACGTATTCTTCAAATGCATGCGAACAGTCGTCAAGAAATCACTGTAGTTTACTCTGGTGATATTGCGGCTGCCGTAGGTTTGAAAGATACAGGTACAGGTGATACACTGTGTGATGAGAAGAGTCCTGTTATTCTCGAGTCCATGAACTTCCCTGATCCGGTTATCGAAATCGCGGTTGAGCCTAAAACCAAAGCTGACCAAGATAAAATGTCTGTAGCTCTCGGTAAGTTGACTGAAGAGGATCCGACTCTTCGCGCTCATACTAACGAAGAAACAGGTCAAACCATCTTGGCGGGTATGGGTGAGCTTCACTTGGACATCATCATTGACCGTATGCGTCGTGAGTTCAAGGTAGAAACAAATGTGGGTAAACCACAGGTTGCTTACCGTGAAACGTTCCGTGCTCCAGCACGTGTCGAAGGTAAATTCGTTCGTCAGTCCGGTGGTCGTGGTCAATATGGTCACGTATGGGTTGAGTTCGAACCGCTTGAGCCAGGTACTGGTAGTCAATTCGAAAGTAAGGTAGTCGGCGGCTCTGTTCCTAGAGAGTACATCGCTCCTGCTCTTGCTGGTATTGAGGAACAAATGAAAAACGGCGTTATCGCAGGCTTCCCGCTTGTGGACGTTAAAGCTACAATCGTGGATGGATCATACCATGATGTCGATTCCAATGAAATGGCATTTAAAATTGCCGGATCAATGGCGCTGAAAGCAGCGAAAGACAAATGTAAACCAGTATTGCTCGAGCCGATTATGAAAGTTGAAGTAACGGTTCCTGAGGAATATATGGGTGACGTAATGGGTATGTTGAACTCCCGTCGTGGTCGGATTGAAGGTATGGATTCCCGCAGTGGAGCTCAAATCATTCGTGCGAAGGTGCCTTTGTCCGAAATGTTCGGATACTCGACTACACTTCGCTCCGGTACACAAGGACGCGGTGTGTTCTCCATGGAACTTTCTCATTATGAAGAAGTTCCGAAGAGCATTGCTGAAGAGATCGTTGCCAAAACCAAAGGCGGCGAGTAATACAATGTATCAGCTGACCGGTATGCTCTGGGTTTTACCAAAAGGGCATCCGGCAGCCTAAAATAATACAAGTTATTGAGGAGGAATTGTTCAAATGGCAAAGGCTAAGTTTGAGCGTAACAAACCGCACGTTAATATCGGTACTATTGGTCACGTCGATCATGGTAAAACTACTTTGACTGCTGCAATCACAACTGTATTGTCCAAAACTTACGGTGGTGCTGCTGTAGCATTCGATCAAATCGATAAAGCTCCAGAAGAGCGCGAACGCGGTATCACAATCTCCACTGCACACGTGGAGTATGAAACACCTAACCGTCACTATGCACACGTTGACTGCCCAGGTCACGCCGACTATGTTAAAAACATGATCACTGGCGCTGCACAAATGGACGGAGCGATTCTGGTTGTATCCGCAGCTGACGGCCCAATGCCGCAAACTCGCGAGCACATCCTGTTGTCCCGCCAAGTTGGTGTTCCTTATATCGTTGTATTCTTGAACAAATGCGACATGGTTGAAGACGAAGAGTTGCTGGAATTGGTTGAAATGGAAGTTCGCGACTTGCTGAGCGAGTATGACTTCCCAGGCGACGACACTCCAATCACTCGTGGTTCCGCTCGTGAAGCACTGCAAAACCCAGATGGCGACTGGGCTAAGAAAATCGTTGAAATGTTCGAAACAATCGACACTTACATCCCAACTCCAGAACGCGACACTGACAAGCCTTTCCTTATGCCTGTCGAGGACGTATTCTCCATCACTGGTCGTGGTACAGTTGCTACAGGCCGTGTAGAGCGTGGTACAGTTAAAGTGGGCGACGAAATCGAAATCATCGGTATTCAAGAAGAATCCCGTAAATCCGTAGTAACAGGCGTAGAAATGTTCCGTAAATTGCTTGATTCCGCTCAAGCTGGTGACAACATCGGCGCACTGCTTCGTGGTGTAGATCGTGCACAAATCGAGCGCGGCCAAGTATTGGCTAAACCAGGTTCTGTTAACCCACATACAGAATTTTCTGCTCAAATCTACGTTTTGACTAAAGAAGAAGGCGGACGTCACAAACCTTTCTTCACTGGTTACCGTCCACAGTTCTACTTCCGTACAACTGACGTAACTGGAATCATTACTTTGCCAGAAGGTTCCGAAATGGTAATGCCTGGTGATAACATCACGGTTACTGTTCAACTGATCAACCCGATCGCTATCGAAGAAGGAACTAAGTTCTCTATTCGTGAAGGCGGACGTACAGTTGGCGCTGGTGCCGTAGCAACAATCTCCAAATAAGAAGGCTTTTGCCTTTAAATAGAGCAACAGTGTACTGGAACGAGTAACGTTGTATTGGAACGAAGCTTAACGAGCCCCTGCCCTGGTGCGGGGGCTTTTCTCTTGAAAAAATCGCGAGCTGCGAGCACAATTGTATCTTTTGAAAATAAGATGCATTGTTTTTTCGTTTTTGCTTGCAATAGGCAGAACTATTCGATATAATAACTAATGTTGTTTGTGACTGTGCGATGATGTGAGAGGTTACTGACACACCCGGCCCCTTTGCCATGGGAGGGCTGTCGGAAAATTTTCACGGAGTATGTCCGATACCAAATTGGGCGATAGAAGGAGGGACTAAAATGGCAAAGCAAAAAATTCGTATCCGTTTGAAAGCTTACGATCATAGAATTCTTGATCAATCCGCTGAGAAAATTGTTGAAACAGCAAAACGTTCGGGCGCAGGTGTATCCGGGCCAATTCCGCTGCCAACTGAAAAACAAATCATTACTATTCTCCGTGCGGTACACAAGTACAAGGATTCCCGGGAGCAGTTCGAAATGCGCACACACAAGCGTTTGATCGACATTGTTAACCCGACTCCACAAACTGTGGATGCCTTGATGCGCTTGGACCTGCCGTCCGGTGTAGATATCGAAATTAAATTGTAATATGTAATTAGGAAAAGAAATGAGGTGTCAACATGAAAGGTATCTTAGGAAAAAAACTCGGAATGACTCAAGTGTTTACCCCTGAAGGTAACGTACTTGCTGTTACGGTTATCGAAGCAGGTCCTTGTGTTGTTCTGCAAAAGAAAGATCTGGAAAACGATGGATACGAAGCTATCCAACTCGGTTTCTCTGATAAAAAAGAAAAAAGATCCAACAAACCTGAAGCAGGACATGCGAAAAAAGCAAATACTGCACCTAAGCGCTACGTTCGTGAACTTCGTGGCATCGACCTTGCTGCGTACGAGGTTGGCCAAGAACTGAAGGCTGATGTCTTCACAGAAGGCGAGTTCGTTGACGTAACAGGTATTTCTAAAGGTAAAGGTTTTGCCGGCGTTATCAAACGTTGGGGACAAAGCCGCGGACCAATGGCACACGGCTCGCGTTACCACAGAGGTCCAGGTTCTATGGGTTCCATTCAAGCTAACCGCGTTCCTAAAGGTAAACACCTGCCAGGACACATGGGGCATGAAACGGTAACTATCCAACGTCTTGAAGTTGTTAAGATCGATACAGAACGTAATGTGTTGCTCGTGAAAGGTTCCATTCCAGGACCTAAAAATAGCTTCGTTAAAGTATTAGAAACGGTGAAAAAATAAACAACTGAAGAAAGGAGGAACACGAAATGCCAAAAGTAGCACTATTTAATATTAGCGGCAGCCAAGTTGGTGAAATTGAATTGAACGACGCAGTGTTCGGTATCGAGCCGAATAAGCACGTTCTTCATGACGCTGTTGTTATGCAATTGGCTTCCCTGCGTCAAGGTACTCACAAAGTAAAAGGACGTTCTGAAGTACGTGGTGGCGGACGTAAACCTTGGAAACAAAAAGGTACTGGCCGCGCTCGTCAAGGTTCGATCCGTGCACCGCAATGGGTTGGTGGCGGTACTGTATTTGGTCCGACTCCACGCAGCTATGCATACAAATTGCCTAAGAAAGTTCGTCGTCTGGCGATCAAATCGGCGTTGTCATCCAAAGTGATTGAGAATGAAATTATCGTATTGGACGCTCTTACACTGAACGGACCTAAAACGAAAGAATTCGCAGCCATTTTGAATAACCTTAAAGCTGATCGTAAAGCATTGATCGTAGCTCCTAGCTATGATGATAATGTAGCACTGTCCGCTCGTAATATTCCTGGTGTGAAGTTTGTAGCCGCAGATGGCATTAATGTTCTTGATGTGCTCGGACACGACAAACTGATCATTACGAAGGAAGCAGTTCAGAAGGTAGAGGAGGTGCTCGCGTAATGAAGGATCCTCGTGATATTATCAAACGTCCGGTTATCACCGAACGTACGGCTGGTATGATGAATGACTTGAAATACGTTTTCGAGGTTGACATTCGTTCTAACAAAGTCGAAGTTAAAAAAGCAATCGAAGCCATTTTTAACGTGAAAGTAAGTAACGTAAATACGCTTCGTGTTCCTGCAAAACCAAAACGCTACGGACGTCATTCCGGCTATACGAGCGAGTGGAAGAAAGCGTTCGTAACGCTGAGCAAAGACAGTAAGCCGCTTGAGTTTTTTGAAACGGTATAATTGAAACTGTAAAGTAAGGAGGGAAACTCAGTGCCAATTAAAAAGTATAAACCAACGTCCCCGGCCAGACGTGCTATGTCTGTATCTACTTTCGAGGAGATTACAACTAATCAGCCCGAGAAATCGTTGCTGGCACCTCTGAGCAAGCAAGCTGGACGCAATAACCAAGGTAAAATTACGGTTCGTCATCATGGCGGCGGACACAAACGTAAGTACCGTATTATTGACTTCAAACGTAACAAAGATGGAATACCGGGCCGCGTTGCTACGATCGAATATGATCCAAACCGTACGTCCAACATCGCACTTATCCACTATGTGGATGGTGAAAAACGTTACATCATCGCTCCTAAAGGTCTGAAAGTAGGAGACGAAGTGGTATCCGGTGCAGGTTCCGATATTAAAATCGGTAACTCTTTGCCATTGGAAAACATTCCAGTAGGTACGGTTATCCACAACATCGAATTGAAACCGGGTAAAGGTGGCCAACTCGTTCGTGCCGCTGGTACGGAAGCCCAACTTCTTGGTAAAGAAGAAAAGTATGTTACAATTCGTTTGACTTCTGGTGAAGTTCGCCGCATTCTGAAAGTTTGCCGCGCGACAATCGGTTCTGTAGGTAACGAAGACCATGAACTGGTGAAAATCGGTAAAGCTGGTCGTAGTCGCTGGTTGGGACAACGTCCTGAAGTTCGCGGTGTTGTAATGAACCCTAACGATCACCCACACGGTGGTGGTGAAGGTCGCGCTCCAATCGGACGTAAATCTCCAATGTCTCCATGGGGTAAACCAACCCTTGGTTACAAGACACGTAAAAAAGGTAAAGCATCTGATAAGTACATCGTTCGTCGTCGTACTAAGTAATAAAACGTGCGCTTAAGTCGCACGTTAACATATTAAGGAACGACTACGTTTTAACGAAGGGAGGATTCATAAATGGGTCGCAGTCTCAAAAAAGGACCATTCATTGATGGTTACCTGTTGAAAAAAGTAGAGGTTTTGAACGAGTCGGAGAAAAAAGTGGTAATCAAAACTTGGTCCCGTCGCTCTACGATTTTCCCGCAATTTATCGGACATACGTTTGGTGTATACGATGGCCGTAAACACGTGCCAGTATACGTAACGGAAGATATGGTCGGACACAAATTGGGCGAATTTGCTCCAACACGTACGTACAAAGGCCATACGGATGACGATAAGAAAACAAGAAGATAATCAACACAGCGTAGTGTTTGAGAGGAGGTAAACTCAATGGAAGCAAAAGCACATGCTAAATCCGTACGGATTTCTGCTCGCAAAGTGAAACTTGTTATCGATTTGATTCGCGGTAAGCAGGTTGGTGAGGCGATTGCAATTCTTCGTCACACTCCAAAGTCCGCTTCTCCAGTCGTTGAGAAATTGTTGAATTCTGCGATTGCAAATGCAGATCACAACTACTCTTTGGACGTAAATAAATTGGTAGTATCTCAGGTTTTTGTAAACCAAGGTCCTACAATGAAACGATTCCGCCCGCGTGCAATGGGTCGTGCAAGCCGTATTAACAAACGCACCAGTCATATTACTCTGGTGGTATCTGAAAAATAAGGAGGGAAAACGTGTGGGCCAAAAGGTAAATCCCGTCGGACTCCGAATCGGTATTATCCGTGATTGGGAATCCAAATGGTATGCAGGCAAAGATTTCGGTGATCTTTTGCTGGAAGACGTTAGAATTCGTGAACATCTGAAAAAAAGATTGAAAGACTCCGCTGTATCCCGTGTTGAAATCGAGAGAGCAGCTAACCGTGTCAATGTAACGATTCACACTGCGAAACCAGGTATGGTTATCGGTAAGGGTGGTTCCGAAGTTGAAAATCTGCGTAATGAAATTACTAAAATCGCAGGCGGTAAAAAGGTGCACATCAATATTTCTGAAATTAAAAATCCTGAACTGGACGCAATCTTGGTTGCTGAAAGCATTGCACAACAATTGGAACGTCGTGTTTCTTTCCGTCGTGCTTTGAAACAAGCGATTCAAAGAACTATGCGTTCCGGAGCAAAAGGAATTAAAACTCAAGTAGGCGGACGTCTTGGCGGTGCCGAAATCGCTCGTTCCGAAGGGTACAGCGAAGGAACTGTTCCACTGCATACGCTTCGTGCCGACATTGACTATGGTACAGCGGAAGCTCATACTACTTACGGCCGTCTTGGCGTAAAAGTATGGATCTATCGTGGAGAGGTTCTTCCTCCAGCTAAGAAACAAGCTCCTCAGGAAGGAGGCAACTAATCATGTTGGTACCAAAACGCGTAAAACATCGTAAACAACAACGTGGTCATATGAAGGGTCGTGCAAAAGGCGGTACTACACTGAACTTTGGTGAGTACGGTTTGCAAGCTACTGAACCTGCATGGATTACTAACCGTCAAATCGAAGCTGCTCGTATTGCGATGACTCGTTACATCAAACGTGGTGGTAAGGTTTGGATTAAAATTTTCCCTGATAAACCAATTACTCAGAAGCCTCTTGAGGTTCGTATGGGTAGTGGTAAAGGTAACGTAGAAAAATGGGTTGCAGTAGTGAAACCAGGCAAGATTATGTTTGAACTTGCTGGTGTTCCGGAAGAGATTGCTCGTGAAGCAATGCGTCTTGCCGCTCACAAACTGCCAATCAAAACTAAGTTTGTGAAACGTGAAGAATTGGGTGGTGAAGCAAATGAAGGCTAGTGAATTCCGCAACCTAACCACTGCTGAAATCGAACAAAAGATCTCCGGTTTTAAAGAAGAACTTTTTAACCTTCGTTTTCAACTCGCTACCGGTCAGCTTGATAACCCGACTCGGATCGGCGCTGTGCGTAAGGAAATTGCTCGTGCTAAAACTGTGATCCGTGAAAGAGAACTTGGGATTAGCTAAGATATCAGACCGGGTGGAAAATCCGCCTGTAATTAGGAAGGAGGCCAACAATGAGCGAACGTAATGCCCGTAAAGTATTAGTCGGTAAAGTAGTCAGCGACAAAATGGATAAAACGATTGTGATTGCTGTAGAAACTTACAAAAAACATGATCTCTACCATAAACGCATTAAAGTAACTAAGAAATTCAAAGCTCATGATGAAAACAACACTGCACAAATCGGTGATACTGTTAAAATCATGGAAACTCGCCCTTTGTCCAAAGACAAAAACTGGAGACTGGTCGAAATCGTTGAAAAAGCTGTTATAATCTAATGTAGTGTAGTTTTTCCGAAAGGAGGATAAATAAATGATTCAACCATTTACACGTTTGACTGTAGCTGACAATTCCGGCGCGAAGGAACTGATGTGTATCCGTGTGCTCGGTGGTACGGGACGTCGTACAGCTCAAATTGGTGACCTGATCGTTTGTTCCGTAAAACAAGCAACACCAGGCGGCGTTGTCAAAAAGGGTGATGTAGTAAGAGCGGTTGTTGTTCGTACTAAACGTTCTATCCGCCGTAAAGACGGTTCCTACATCGGATTTGACGAGAACGCAGCAGTGGTCGTTAAAGAAGACAAGAGCCCACGTGGTACTCGTATTTTCGGACCAGTTGCTCGCGAACTTCGTGACAAGGACTTCATGAAAATCGTTTCCTTGGCTCCGGAAGTGATCTAAACTCACCTTAAAATGTGCCCGTAGGAGGTGTACGAAATGCCAAAAGTGAAAAAAGTTCTGGAATCCCATAACAACAAGCTGCACGTCAAAAAAGACGACACTGTTCTGGTGATTACAGGTAAAGATAAAGGTAAAAAAGGTCGCGTTATCGCTGCCTACCCTCGTCAAAACCGTGTGCTTGTGGAAGGTGTTAACATGATTAAAAAACACCAAAAGCCTAATCAGCTGAATCCACAAGGCGGCATCATCGAGAAAGAAGCTCCGATTCACGTTTCCAACGTTATGCACATTGATCCGAAGAGCGGAAAAGTAACCCGTGTTGGTTACAAAGTTTTGGACAACGGAAAAAAAGTGCGCATTGCAAAACGTTCTGGCGAAGTGATCGACTAATTATTTTTTAAAGAAAGGAGGTATATGATTCATGGCTACAACAAGAATGAAAGAACGTTTCTTGAAAGAAATCACTCCTGCCTTGATGCAGAAGTTCAACTATACAACAGTGATGCAAGTGCCTAAAATCGAGAAAGTTGTAATCAACATGGGTGTTGGCGACGCAGTCCAAAACTCCAAAGTGCTTGATTCAGCTCTCAACGACATGCAGCTGATCGCTGGTCAAAAGCCAGTAATCACTCGCGCGAAAAAATCTATCGCAGGTTTTAAATTGCGTGAAAACATGCCAATCGGTGTAAAGGTAACACTTCGTGGCGAGCGTATGTATTATTTCTTGGACAAATTGTTCAACATTACTCTTCCTCGCGTACGTGACTTCCATGGTGTATCAACAAAAGCTTTCGACGGACGTGGTAACTACACGCTTGGTCTGAAAGAACAGTTGATCTTCCCGGAAATCGAGTATGATCAAGTTGATAAAGTTCGTGGTATGGACATCGTTATCGTAACGACTGCCAAAACTGACGAAGAGTCCCGTGAGCTTCTGACTCAGCTGGGCATGCCTTTCGCAAAATAATGTTGGCATAACGTTTCGGGCGTCTGATTTTAAAGACACCCTGTTCTCCGAAACTATTTAGGAGGTGTCAGGCTAAGTGGCAAAAACTTCGATGAAAGTCAAACAACAACGCGCACCAAAGTTTAAAGTTCGTGCTTACACTCGTTGCGAGCGTTGTGGTCGTCCACATTCGGTACTGCAAAAGTTTAAGATCTGCAGAATTTGCTTCCGTGAATTAGCTTATAAAGGCCAGATTCCTGGCGTGAAAAAAGCAAGCTGGTAAAAAGTCCTGTTTGGGAAGGAGGTTTATACACAATGACTATGTCTGATCCAATTGCAGATATGCTTACTCGTATTCGTAACGCGAACACAGTTCGTCACGAAACAGTAGAAATGCCTGCATCTACAATGAAAAAACAAATCGCCGACATCCTGAAACGTGAAGGATTCATTCGTGATGCGGAATTTGTTGAAGATAGCAAACAAGGGATCATCCGTATTTTCTTGAAATACGGTGCGAACAACGAGCGTGTTATCACAGGTTTGAAAAGAATCAGTAAACCAGGTCTTCGCGTTTACACGAAGAGCAATGAGATTCCACGCGTACTGGGTGGACTCGGGATCGCAATCATTTCAACATCCAAAGGTATCATGACCGACAAAGAAGCACGTCAGTCTAAAGCCGGCGGAGAAGTTGTTTGCTACGTTTGGTAAGATAACGTTTAAAAGATAGGAGGTGCAACAGATATGTCCCGTATTGGTCGTAAACCAATCACAGTACCAAGTGGTGTTGACGTGACTTTGAACAACACAGCGATCACAGTTAAAGGTCCTAAAGGAACATTGACTCGTGAGCTTCATAAAGACATGTCCGTTACTGTGGAAAACAATGAAATTAATGTAGTTCGTCCTTCGGACAACAAACTTCACCGCTCTTTGCATGGAACAACCCGCAGCGTTGTCAGCAACATGGTAAGTGGTGTAACTGAAGGATTTTCAAAATCTCTGGAGCTGGTTGGGGTCGGATATCGTGCAAGCAAATCCGGAGATAAAATCGTTCTGAACGTTGGATATTCTCATCCGGTTGAAATCACACCGGAAGCGGGCATCGAATTCGAAGTTCCTTCGAACACTAAAATCATCGTTCGCGGAATTGATAAAGAGCGTGTAGGTGCCTACGCTGCTAAAATTCGTTCCGTTCGTGAACCTGAACCGTACAAAGGTAAAGGGATTAAATACGAAGGCGAGCGCATCATCCGTAAAGAAGGTAAAGCCGGTAAGAAGAAATAAGTTTCTTACCGACTTTGTGCGGTCTTTCTGCTGGAAAGACTTCGTACTTCTTTTTTACCCAGTGCGTCTTAGTATAAAGATTTAAAAGGCAAACTGAAGGGAGTGAAAACTTGAGATGATTACAAAACAAGATAAAAATAAAGCACGTGTCAGAAGACATCTGCGTGTACGTAAGAAAATCGAAGGTACGGCTGTACGTCCTCGTTTGAACGTATTCCGCTCTTCCAAGCATATCTACGCACAACTGATTGATGATGTAGCTGGTGTAACATTGGTATCTGCATCCACTATGGATAAAGAACTGAGCAGTGAAATCAAAAACGGCGGTAGTGTAGAAGCAGCTCGTAAGGTTGGCGAACTCGTTGCTAAACGTGCGAAAGAAAAAGGTCATGCTAACATCGTATTTGACCGTGGTGGATACTTGTATCATGGACGGATTCAAGCTTTGGCTGATGCAGCTCGCGAAGCAGGCCTTGAATTCTAAGACATTTCTCAAAAGGAGGTTAACGACTTGCGTGTAGATCCGAATACTTTGGAACTGACTGAAAGAGTAGTAAATATTAATCGTGTAGCTAAAGTTGTCAAAGGCGGACGCCGTTTCAGCTTCAGCGCTCTGGTAGTAGTGGGCGACGGCAACGGCTGGGTAGGCGCTGGAATCGGTAAAGCTGGCGAAGTACCTGATGCAATTCGCAAAGGTATTGAAGATGCTAAGAAAAACCTGGTTCACGTTCCACTCGTAGGAACAACAATTCCTCACCTTGTTACAGGTAAGTTCGGTGCTGGCCGGGTTCTGTTGAAACCGGCATCGGAAGGTACTGGAGTTATCGCTGGCGGTCCGGTTCGTGCTGTACTGGAACTTGCTGGTGTAGGTGATATCTTGACAAAATCTTTGGGTTCTTCGAATTCCATGAATATGGTCAATGCGACTTTGGAAGGTTTGTCCCGTTTGAAACGCGCTGAAGAAGTTGCAAAATTGCGCGGCAAATCCATCGAAGAGCTGCTGGGCTAAGGAGGGAATATCATGGCGAAATTAGAAATTACCCTCGTTCGTTCGTTGATCGGCCGTCCTGGTAATCAGAGAACGACTGTTAAAACGCTCGGCTTGCGTAAAATCAACCATAAAGTAGTTCAACCCGACAATGCAGCTATTCGCGGGATGATTAATCAAGTTAGCCATTTGGTTTCTGTTAAAGAAATTGAGGCTTAAGAAATAAAGTATTTTAACAATAATCAAGGAGGTGCAACGAACGATGAAGTTACATGAGCTTTCCCCAGCTCCAGGCTCCCGCAAAGAACGTAAACGTTTGGGTCGTGGTCCTAGTAGTGGTACGGGTAAAACTTCTGGTCGTGGTCATAAAGGTCAAAACGCTCGTTCCGGCGGTGGTGTACGTCCGGGCTTCGAGGGTGGTCAAAACCCACTGTATCGTCGCTTGCCTAAACGCGGTTTCGTAAATCCTACTCGTAAAGAGTATGCGGTTTTGAATATCGAAGATTTGAACAGTTTTGCAGCGGGTACAGAAGTAAGCCCTGAGTTTTTGCTGAACAATGGCATTGTGAAAAACGCCAAATCCGGAATTAAAATTCTGGGTAACGGTGAAATCACTGTGAAATTGACAGTTAAAGCGAACAAGTTCTCTCAATCTGCGGTAGAGAAAATTGAAGCTGCCGGCGGTAAAACCGAGGTGATCTAATGTTCAAGACCCTGAAAAATATATGGCGGGTTGAGGATCTTAGAACCCGAATCCTGTTCACCCTGTTTATACTCTTTGTATATCGTATTGGCTCCTTCGTGCCGGTTCCCGGCGTGAACAAGCAAGTCTTTACTTCTCAGGATCAAGCAGGAAGCGAGTTGTTTGGACTCCTTAACACCTTCTCAGGGGGCGCATTGTATCAGTTTTCGATCTTCGCCCTCGGGATTATGCCATATATTACAGCGTCCATCATTGTACAGTTGCTGTCAATGGACGTGATTCCGAAACTTGCGGAATGGGCTAAACAAGGAGAGCATGGTAAAAAGAAGTTGGCTCAAATTACGCGTTATGGTACGGTAATACTTGGCCTGATTCAAGCATTCGGAACGTCGATTGGCTTTAATCGACTGTACGGTGCAGCGATGATTCCAGGAGCCACTTTTGCAGATTATCTGGTCATTGCCATTGTGCTTACAGCAGGAACTACGTTCCTTATGTGGCTCGGTGAGCAAATTACCGAAAAGGGAATCGGCAATGGTATCTCTATTGTTATCTTCGCAGGGATTGCGGCGGGTATTCCAAGACATATTCGGACGGTTGTAGAATCTCAGTTTATTCAGGCGGATCAGCTGTTTATGAATATTCTGAAGGCAATTATAATTGCTCTGGTGATTGTTCTGATTATTGTTGGTGTTATCTACATCCAGCAAGGTATTCGGAAAATCCCGGTACAATACGCGAAACGTGTAGTTGGCAACAAAATGTACGGTGGCCAGAATACGCATATTCCGATGAAAATTAATGCGGCAGGCGTTATTCCGGTAATCTTTGCGGTATCATTGCTGCAATTCCCGACAATTATTGCGAGTTTCTGGGCAGATCATGTTTGGGCTAAGTGGGTTACCACTTACTTGTATTATGACAAGCCGCTGGGCATGGTTTTGTATGTCGTAATGATTATCGGTTTCACATTCTTCTATACCTTTGTACAGATGAATCCGCAGCAAATGGCCGACAATATGAAGAAAAACGGCGGTTATATTCCGGGAATTCGTCCGGGTAAAGCCACGGAGAAATACTTGACACGAGTAATGTCACGTTTGACAATGACAGGAGCTTTGTTTCTGGCAGTCATATCCGTTTTGCCGGTATTCTTCGGTTCGCTTTCGGGCTTGCCTCGTTCCGTGCAAATTGGCGGTACTTCATTGCTCATCATCATTGGTGTAGCATTGGATACAATGAAGCAAATCGAAAGCCAACTGATCAAACGCCATTACAAAGGCTTCATCAACAAATAGGCAATAGGTACCGGCTTAGGATGTTCGCATGCTTACCGGCACCTTTTGTGCTGTTTCTTGTGTAGGGGTCGTCTTGAGGAGTGACAGATTGTGAATATTTTGATCATGGGCCCTCCGGGGGCTGGTAAAGGTACACAAGCAGATGTCATTGTGAAGGAATTCGGCATTCCTCATATCTCGACAGGTGATGCTTTTCGCCTAGCGATGAAACAGGGAACACCTATTGGCATTAAAGCTAAAGAATATATCGACAAGGGTGAACTTGTTCCGGATGACGTAACAATCGGCATCGTTGAAGAACGGCTGCAACAGCCAGATTGCAAGAAAGGGTTCTTGCTGGACGGTTTTCCAAGAACTTTGGCTCAGGCTGAAGCCTTGGATCAAATTTTGGGTCGTTTGAATACGAAGCTAGATGACGTTATTAACTTGAAAGTGGATAGTGACAACTTGTTGGCACGAATCACAGGACGGCGGGTTTGTAAAACCTGCGGAACTAGCTATCATATTGTCTTTAATCCTCCTAAGGTTGAAGGCATTTGCGACAAAGACGGTGGGGAACTCTATCAGCGTCCTGACGATAATGAAGATAGCGTAAGAACACGACTTGACGAATATAGTAATAAAACAGCACCACTCCTCACGTTTTATGAGAACCAGAATCTTCTGCGTCATATCGACGGAGAACAGGATATTGATGTGGTTTCCCAAAATATCGTGTCCTTGTTGCGGGGTTAGCTGTAATGATCATTTGCAAGTCGGGGGCGGAATCAAGCTTTATGAGGAAAGCTGAGAGAATAGTTACGGAAACGGATCATTTCTTGGCAGGACACATCGAGCCCGGTATTACGACCGGTGAACTTGATCATTTAGCTGATCGGTATATTCGCAGTCAGGGAGCTGTGCCGTCTTTTAAAGGTTATAACGGTTTTCCTGCTAGCATTTGCGCTTCAGTCAACGAACAACTGGTGCACGGATTTCCCGGCAAACGCAAGTTAAACAAAGGCGATATCATCGCGAAAACTCGCCAGTTTACAATGTCGCATGCCATTCGGCAATATATTGAGAATCCAAACCGTGGTATTCCTGAGCAGGGGCCGAGGCTGAAAACCGGCATTGTGCTGGCTATTGAATCTATGATTCAAATAGGTTCTCACCATGTAGGGACGCTGGAAGACAACTGGACGGTCGTTACGATGAACGTAACCTCATGTGCTCATAACGAGCAAGCGGTGACGTGCGAAACGGGCGGCATGGACATTTTCACGAAACTGAGTGCGTAGGTGATTGGAATGATTCAGCAAGGAAACCTGCAAATCGGTCAGCTGGTGAAGATTCTGAAAGGCAGAGGTGCCGGACAGATTGCGGTTGTCGTTTCAGTAGCAGATAGCAGGTTTGTATATATTGCGGATGGGGATAAACGAAAGTTTGATCAAGCGAAGAAGAAAAATGTTCTTCATTTGGTGCCTCAGCCAAAGATTAGTAGCGAGATTGTAAACAGTTTAAACGAAAGCGGTCGGGTGACGAATGGAAAGCTGCGCCATGCAGTGAAAACTTTCCTGGATTCGTCCGAATACCAAGCTGAAGAGAAAGGAGACTGACTTTGGCCAAAGAAGATGTCATTGAGGTTGAAGGTACGGTAATCGAGCCACTGCCGAACGCTACGTTCAAGGTAGAGCTGGAGAACGGTCATCAAATTCTTGCTCATGTTTCCGGAAAGCTGCGGATGCACTTTATCCGTATTTTGACAGGCGACAAGGTGGTTGTACAGTTATCGCCTTACGATTTAACCAAAGGCCGTATAACGTACCGCAAGTAATTCATGCAGGTTTTTATTAAACGTATATCATTTAAAAAAACTTGTTTTGCTCGGCAAAACGATGTGAATGTTCACGAAGCGAGTTTTACCAGGGTAAAGCTTGGAGGAGGTAATCAACATGAAGGTAAGACCTTCTGTAAAACCTATTTGCGAAAAATGCAAAGTCATTCGCCGCAAAGGGAATGTAATGGTTATTTGCGAAAATCCGAAACACAAACAAAAACAAGGTTAATAGAAGGGGGTGTAGCGTAAAATGGCTCGTATAGCTGGTGTGGATTTGCCACGTGACAAACGCGTTGAGATCGCCTTGACTTACATTTTCGGAATCGGTAAAACGACTTCTCAGAAAATCTTGAAGGAAACAGGCATCAGTGCAAACACGCGTGTTCGTGATTTGACTGAAGATGAAGTGAGCAAATTACGTGAAACGATCGACAAAGAAGTTAAAGTAGAAGGCGATCTGCGTCGTGAAATTTCCTTGAATATTAAACGTCTGACTGAGATTGGCTGCTACCGTGGTGTTCGTCACCGTCGTGGGTTGCCTGTTCGCGGACAACGTACTAAAACTAATGCTCGTACGCGTAAAGGTCCTCGTCGGACTGTAGCGAACAAAAAGAAATAAGAAGGGAGGATAACATTCAATGGCTAAACCGAAAAAAGTTGTACGTACAAAACGCCGTGACCGTAAAAATATCGAGACTGGCGTGGCACACATCCGTTCCACGTTCAACAACACGATCGTTACGATCACAGATCCACACGGTAACGCAATCTCTTGGGCCAGCTCAGGCGGCATGGGATTCCGTGGTTCCCGTAAATCTACTCCATTCGCAGCGCAAATGGCCGCAGAAACTGCTGCTAAAGCTGCTATGGAACACGGCATGAAAACTGTCGAAGTCATGGTTAAAGGACCTGGTGCAGGTCGCGAAGCAGCAATCCGCTCTTTGCAAGCTGCTGGTTTGGAAGTTAACCTGATCAAAGACGTAACTCCGGTACCTCATAACGGATGCCGTCCTCCAAAACGTCGTCGCGTCTAATGAGATTTCTCCTCTGCGTGTAGTATAGATCCGGCACAAACTGCCAAGAATGGATGTTTAGGTATACTGCATGATAGACTATGGATAAGGTGAATGTTTCATATAGGAGCGACGTTTTGAAGGAGGGATATTGCAGTGATAGAAATCGAAAAGCCGAAAATTGAGACGGTTGACGTCAATGATGATGGCACCTATGGAAAATTCGTAGTAGAACCGCTGGAACGCGGATACGGTACGACGCTTGGAAACTCGCTTCGCCGTATTCTGTTATCCTCGTTACCGGGGGCAGCAGTCACATCGGTTCAAATCGATGGGGTTCTGCACGAGTTTGCAACGGTTCCCGGTGTGAAGGAAGACGTAACGGAGATCATTCTGAACTTGAAAGCTTTATCGCTTAAAATCCACTCGGATGAAGAGAAAGTACTCGAAATCGATGCGGAAGGCGAAGGAGTTGTAACGGCAGGAGATATCCGTGCGGATAGTGATGTGGAAATTCTTAATCCGGATCTTCACATTGCTACGCTCGGACCGGGTTCGAGACTTCACATGCGTATTTTTGCCAATCGCGGTCGCGGTTACGTTAAGCAGGATCGGAACAAACGTGATGACCAGCCGATCGGCGTCATTCCCGTCGACTCCATCTACACTCCGATTGCACGCGTGAACTACGGCGTAGAAAATACGCGTGTCGGCCAGGTTACGAATTATGACAAGCTGACACTTGAGGTTTGGACTGACGGAAGTATTCGTCCCGAGGAAGCAGTGAGCCTTGGAGCCAAAATTTTGACCGAGCATGTGATGTTGTTCGTGGGTCTCACGGACGAGGCTAAAGATGCTGAAATTATGGTTGAAAAAGAAGAAGACAAGAAAGAAAAAGTTCTTGAAATGACGATCGAAGAGCTGGATCTCTCCGTCCGTTCCTATAACTGCCTTAAGCGCGCTGGTATCAATACGGTACAAGAACTCACGACTAAATCTGAAGAAGATATGATGAAGGTCCGTAACTTGGGTCGCAAATCTTTGGAAGAAGTACAAGAGAAGCTCGAGGAACTTGGTTTAGGACTTCGTACGGAAGAATAGTACAGCAACGTTTTTGTGAAGGAGGGGAAATTACATGGCATACCAAAAATTGGGCCGTAACTCCAGTGCCCGTAAAGCTTTGTTTCGTGATTTGGTAACCGATCTGTTCTTGTATGAGCGTATCCAAACTACTGAGGCTAAAGCAAAAGAAGTTCGTTCTATTGCTGAAAAACTGATCACCAAAGCGAAAAAAGGAGATCTGCACGCACGTCGTCAAGTGGCTGCGTTCGTTCGCCGTGAAACTTTGGATGGTGAGCAGGATGCAATCCAAAAGCTGTTTAGCGAATTGGCTACACGTTACACTGAGCGTCCAGGTGGATACACTCGTATCTTGAAATTGGGACCTCGTCGTGGCGACGCCGCTCCAATGGTATATCTGGAATTGGTTGACCGCGCGTAAACAGGCGAAGATGAGGGAAGGGTGGACAGAATCGGCTTGATTCTGAACAACCCTTTTTTTCTCTTGGAGGAGTCCTTGAGGGACTTCTCCTTTGTTATGTTCGGTTATTCCTTGTAAGGCCAGAGAATACCCCTATAAAGGTGTGAGAAGCATGCGGAACTTGTGCATGAAGGTGAACTATGACGGAACCCACTATGATGGCTTTCAGACGCAGCCTAACGGTAACACTATTCAGGACTGCCTTGAACATGCTATCTACTCATTGACGGGCGAGCGTCTTAAAATTACAGGCTCAGGCCGTACAGATGCAGGTGTACATGCATACGGGCAGGTATTCAATTTTCACACTGAATCGCCGATTCCAATACAGCGCTGGTGTCTGGCACTTAATGCCTGGTTGCCTCGTGATATCATCGTTACGGATGCGAGAGAGGTGCCAATGTCCTTTCATGCACGCCGCATGGCGAAGCGGAAGACATATCGGTACAGTATTAATGCGAACCGGTTTCCGGACATCTTTCACCGTCGTACACAGGCCCATCATCCAACGAGTCTGGATGTAAGAGCGATGGAGGAAGGGTTGGCTCATTTAGTTGGCACCTTTGATTATACTTCGTTCGCATCTCGACGTTCCCAAAAGACGAATCATGTTCGCACTATTTACGAAGCCTATATGACAGTAGACCATTCCTTTTCACGTCCGGGCTCGGATGATCAGGGAATTATTCATACTTATATTACAGGTAGCGGATTTTTGCAGCACATGGTTCGGATTATTATGGGGACTTTGCTGGAAGTGGGAGAAGGCAAAAAATCGTCGGATGATATTCCTTCCATTTTGGAGGCGAAAAATCGTTCAAAGGCTGGACCTACGGCCGTCGGACACGCTTTAACTCTCTGGAATGTAGAGTACGACGAAAACATCAAAAAACATTGATTTTACTCTTGCGGAATTGATGGTTATCCTGTAATATAAAAGTTGTGTTTTCTTAATGGCTTTCCCACAGCCCCAATTAAGATAATCACTTTAAAGTAACATCTAATCCATCAATAATGCAGCAACTTAACGAACGAAGATAAATGATGATTTCTGTTAACGAACTTAAGGAGGATACTTTTCATGCGTACTACGTATATGGCGAAGCCAAATGAAGTTGAGCGCAACTGGCACATCATTGATGCCGAAGGCAAAACGCTCGGTCGTCTGGCAAGCGAAGCGGCTGCGTTGATTCGCGGCAAACACAAGCCACAGTTTACACCACATGTGGACACAGGTGATTTTGTTGTTGTAATCAATGCGGAAAAAATCGTATTGACCGGTAAAAAAATGGAGAACAAGAAATACTACCGTCACTCCCTGCATCCGGGTGGTCTGAAAGTAACGGTTGCACAAGAAATGGTTAAGAACAAGCCTGAGCGCATGTTGGAATTGGCTGTTCACGGTATGCTTCCTAAAACTCGTCAAGGCGAGAAAATGAAGCTGAGACTTAAAGCTTACAGAGGCACTGAGCATCCACATGCAGCACAAAAACCTGAAGTTTACGAACTTCGCGGATAATTAAAAGGGAGGACAGTTTCATGGCACAAGTACAATACTATGGGACAGGTCGTCGTAAACATTCGGTAGCTCGTGTTCGTCTCGTACCGGGTGAAGGACGCATTGTCATCAATAAGCGTGATATTAATGAATATTTCGGTTTGGAAACTCTCAAACTGATCGTAAAACAACCACTGAACCTGACAGAAACAGTTGGTAGCTATGACGTACTCGTTATCGCTCATGGTGGTGGTATCTCTGGTCAAGCCGGCGCAATTCGCCACGGTATTTCCCGTGCTTTGTTGAAAGCAGATCCGGAATTCCGTCCAGCTTTGAAAAAAGCAGGCTTCTTGACTCGTGACCCACGTATGAAAGAACGTAAAAAATACGGCCTCAAAGCCGCTCGTCGTGCACCACAGTTCTCGAAACGTTAATATCCCTTGTGTATCAAGGAATTTCAGCCCTTGGCCTTCACTGGTCAGGGGCTTTAATTTTGAGTTAGAAAGTGCCGTGACCATATTTTGACCATTTTTATTATTCTTGATCATTCGTGACCACGTCTGAACCAGCGATTGGAGGTTCAAACTCCATGAATTTTTCAAACCGATCAGCAGTTTTTTCTTTTACTGCTTTTGTTACATGCGTGTAAATGTTCATAGTCATTTTAATATCTGAATGTCCAAGGCGTTCCTGAACTTCTTTAATGCTGGCCCCAGCTTCAAATAAAAGGGATGCATGGGTATGTCTTAAGCCATGTACGGTTATTTTGTGTAATTTGTTAGAACGAATGATTTCATTCAGTTTGTCGTTTGGATAGGCCAAGCGAATTGGTGTTCCATCCTCACGTGTAAAAACCATTCTGTCATCGTTAGAACCTATTGGCTGCACAATGCCTCTGCTTTGCTCTGTACGGTGTTTTTTTATTAAGGCAAGGGTTGTATCGTCTAAACTAAGAACACGTCTGGAAGCAGGCGTTTTGGAGGTCAAAGGCGTGAAAGTTTTTTTATCAAAAAACAATGTCTTATCAAGATTAATTGTTTTTTCTCTAAAATCTATATCGTTCCAACGTAAGGCCAGAACTTCCCCTTTTCTCGCGCCAGTATAAATTAATAGGTGAAACATCAATTGATCACGATAGCTATACGCTTGCTTGGCTAATCCAAGGAATTTTTTGATTTCGTGTTTTTCCCAATAATTTCTCATTTTTTGTTCCCCCGCTAATTGATCACTTTCTTTTTTTGGTATGATGATGCCTACATCCATTGGATTGCTCTTGATTATTTCCATCAGGACTGCAAACTCGAAAACTTGATTGGCATACATCTTCATGTTTTCCACTGATTTAATATCTTCTGCAATTTTGTTAATCACATCTTGGCAATATGAACGGGTTATATCTTTTATTTTTATATTACCGAAGTGCGGAAGGATTTGACTTTTGAAACATGAGCGAACTGTTTTTCTGGTTGGAAGCTTAAATCTTTTATAATTGGTTTCATACCACTTCTCATAAACCTCTTCAAAAGTAATTGACTTATCTTGTATGATGAATTTACCGTCTTTTACTTCTTTTTCAGTTTGGGCTGCGTCTAATTTTGCTTCTGCTTTAGTTTTGAAACCACGTTTGGTAGATGATTTTTTCTTCCCTGTTACTGGGTCGATTTCACCAGTATAATACTTATACAGCCACATGTTGCCGTCTTTCTTTGTTGTGTACTTCTGAAAACTAGCCATAACACTTTCCCTCCATGATTCAATAAATTCTGCCCCGATTTATAACTTCTTCTAGGTCCTTCATTTGCAATAGTAAAGTTTTGGAGCCTATGCCGTATCTGCGGACTATTCGGCCTAGCATGAGTTTTATATTTCCAGGTTCGAAATAAACAATGTCATGCTGAAGAATTTTCACCCCTTCAAAGTGCAATAATTCATCAATTTCGATCTGCTTAAAAGGACCATCCAAAGGTATTGGAAGTTCTCTTTTTTGAGTTAACGTAATTTCATCTAGATGGAATACCAATTGGGACGGACCCTCATAAGTAAAAGATGGATCGTAATAGGCATAAATTGTTGGTTCACAAATCTGTGGTATTTTTTTAGACATCACCCCTTTCGCAGTATTGGTCTGCTGTTCAATGCTTGTCCGTATTTGCCCTTCATAATTCCTTCGCATGATTTGATTCAATCTTTTTCTAGCCAGATAAATAGGGACCTCGAATATATCAGATAGATATAAAAGGGCATCGTTGTATAAGGCCGGGAGCTTGAGTCTAGACAGCATAAAAAAAGGCATTGAAGCATAAAGGACGAATTGATCGGCATCGGCTTCTTGGAGTTCTATAAATGCTTTAGGCATAATCATTTGATTGCCTGAGTGCCTAAGCAAATGGCTGACTTCGTGAAGAAACTCAATACGTTGTTCCTTCAAGGGCAAGCGATTATCCAAAAGTACGCTGCGTAATCCCGCTGCTGATTCATACGCCTTGCTTTTTTGTGAAGATGGATAAATCCATATATTCAAAGCAGCAGTAATTTTTTCGATAGTTATATGTTGAGGTTCAGTAATATCATTCTTTAAATACATATTTTCTATAGAGTGTTCCAAGTATGTAGCTTCATAATGAGATATCATGGCAATTCTCCTGTAAACAAGAATATATGTTCGTATGTATGGGTAGGAGGAGACAGCCCGCTGGCTGAAACCGCGATTAATGGTATGAATTAATTATTCTCCTTGGCGATCTTTGGGTTTACGGTTTTTTTCTGTTTCCTGAATGAATTTCCAAAATTGCATTAACTCCCGTTTTCGTTCCTCTGGCGCTTCTAAATAATCCTTGAAAAATATCCCGTGTTCAGGATTCTTAATAAATGCCTCAAATTCAGCTATTTCAGCTGCTTCCAAGGCCGAAATTTCTTCCTTACCTGACGCAAGTCTCTCAAGTTCATCTATTGTAATTCCGAGTCCCTTCGTAACCTTTAAAACATTATCAATTGCAGCTCCACCTACACCACGAGTTAACATTGACTGAAGCGTGGTTGATGGAATCCCTACTGACTCTGCGAAAGCTCGTCTACTGTATCCTTTTTCTTCGATCAATCGTGATATCACTTTGGCTCTTTCCACGTTAACCCTAACCCCCACGTTTCTTTATTGTACGATATTTCGTACATGACTATATATTACATTAAGACAATAATGTTGTAAATGAATTTTGTACGAAATTTAGTATGAAATTCATTTTGACTACTTGACCATGAACGAAATATCGTTTATAGTTCAAAACAAGACGAACGAAATATCGTTCATGAGGAAGGGGGGCAGGCGATGCTGTACAGAAATCTTCGCTCAGAAATGAAAAAAAAAGGAGTAACAATTTCAGATATCTCTCGCGATCTAAAAATGAGACGAGGAACAGTGAGCGATAAAGTACATGGCAGATTCAGATTTTACTATGATGAGGCTCAAATGATTAAAAATAAGTTTTTCCCAGAATGCGAAATTGAATATCTGTTTTCAACAGAAATTGATTTCAAATCTAAAGTAGTAAAGGAGGAGGTAGAATGGTATCCCCAAATTTCAAAATAGTCATTGATCCTGAGTTTATTCGGGATCTAGCAGAAAAAGAGATAAAAAAATCGCTTGAGGGGTTTGGAAATGGATCTTGGTGGGATATGAAGCGATTAGAATTAGAAACCTGTCGCAAACGTGACTGGCTGTTGGAAAACATCTTACTTAATCCTAATTATAAAAATGAAATGTCAGTTATCACCAATAGCTGTGATGGTGGACGTTGGATGATTCGAGGGCCAGAAATGAGTGCTTTCTTAGATAAGAACTTTCATTATTTGAATTGTCCCTCTCATAGAGGTGTCAACAATAAAGGGGGAATAGCATGACTCAGTTGGTATTTATACACGAAGGACAAGCCGTAACAGATAGTTTGACCGTTGCTAAGGTGTTCGGTAAAGACCATGACCATGTAATGAGAGATATTCGCCAGCAGCTTAACAAGCTTCAAGAGGCTGGGGAAGCTGGATGGGGTGTCTCCAACTTTGGGGAAACCCAGTATCAACATCATCAAAACAGACAATGGTACCCGAAATTCGATATGACAGAAGATGCTTTTGCTATTGTGGCAATGTCATATACGACTCCAGAAGCCATGAAGATGAAAGTTAAGTTTCTGACAGAGTTTAAGCGTATGCGACAGCAGCTACAGGCAGCAGCCGTAGACACATCCCAACTAAGTCCTATTCTCCAGCTATTAATTCAACAGGAGCAACAGCAACAGGCAATCATTGAGCGTCAGGATGCGACAGACAAACGTGTTTCTGTAATTCAGGAAACAATTTTGCAGCGTGACGACGATTGGAGGGACAAGCTAAATGGGATGCTCAATGGAGCTGCTAGTCGATCAGGTGGATTGTTCCGAGATTTACGAAGTCGGAGTTATGAGATGTTGGAAAGTCGGGCTAAATGCGACCTTAACCGCCGTTTGCGTAATCTGAGGGATAGGCTTCAAGAGACAGGAGCCACCAAAACCAAGATAGCAGAGACAAACCGAATGGACGTAATAGAGGCCGACCCGAAATTAAAAGAGATTTACACCACAATTATTAAGGAATTGTCCATTGGGACACTAGCCTGAAGGGAGTGTAAGTGTTTATTAAATGCGCAAAACAACGACTTGACGAACTTGAAGGTATGTACGATACATTGGCAAATAATCCGAGTTGGGTGCATCCCGAAGTATCGCAAGCATCTTTTGGATGGATGCTTAAAGAGATTTTAGACTTACGCGCCGTGCTAGGTATCGTCTGAGAGAGGGTGTACACATTGGAAACACGCTTAATACCAGTTTTGGACGCTTCCGGCTTGAGAAGCTATCTGGAAGTACCGGGAAGCACATATTTCGAGGCTGCATACAACGTAAACGGTCTGCTTAGTGGGGCAGTTACATTAGACATGGATTTGCTTGATTTAACTGAACAGGAGTTTGACGTACTGCATAAACAAAACGAATGCAAACTAATTCGAGAACAGTTACATGAAGTAAGCTGCAAGAAAATTGACGCTCTTGCGAACAATCGCAGCCCTCGTAAGTTTTTGAATGAACAAAACGAACTAAGTTTTCGGTTGTTTCGGCTTGAGAGGGAAATAAAAAAAGCCTGTCCATAATGGACAGACCCATAATCGTGCTACCAACACGATTGCTTTACAAATCAATTAACGGCATTATAACACAATTTTAAATTTATGGAAATAGGTGCTGCCGTGAATACAAGAGAGTTCAAGCAGTATGTTCGTGATATTCAGAAATACCGGGATACCGCAGAGGCATTAAGTGATGATTCTGCTGGGTCGCTGTTGCAAAAGGTCACTTTGTTGACCAAGGCATTAACATTAATCGGCAGGGTGTCTGCTTGGCTAAATGGTGAGTATAAGCGAGCTGAAGCCAAGCGGAAGAACACATTTACTCTTGTGAAGGCCAATGCCCCAAAAGGGGACAAGGTTTCTGCAGCGGAGTTGGCTATTATACCACTTCGGGAAGCTGAGGCCAAAGCATACGAGAGAATGCATCTATGGCGCAATGAGTTTGAATCATTAAAAGAGCATATCCATGAATTGCGGTTACGGCTGCGCGTAGACATGCATATAGGGGATGGTGACGGATGATTACATCATTTAATCCGTACAGCAAAAAGCAGCAGACCAGCAGTAAACGGGTCAAGAAGAAGCGGGGGAACCACACGGCTATAACTTCCGCTGTTCGTGAGGAAGTGGATCGACGGGCATCGGAGCATACCGGGTATGTGGTGTGTGAGCGCTGCGGCGTTTCCCGGCCTGCGTTGTGGTTTGAGAAAGCACATTTGGTGAATGCCAGCCAGTACGGTAGCGGGTCGGAGCCTTGGAACATTGCTAACCTGTGCGGCCCCCGTTCTGAGACAGGAACCTGTCACCAGTGGTCAGACGATACAGCGGCAGGCCGGGAATGGAAGCTTCAAAAGAGGGGCGAGCTAATTGAGTATTATTTCCGTGGATATGGTAAAGACGTCTGGAAGACGTCCACCGGATATCCTGCGGACGTCCAATAAATAACCGCGCTGTCGGGAGGGAGGTCGCCAAAATTGGCATGGATAGAGAGCCATCAGGGCACAGACAGACACCCCAAAACCCGCAAATTGTGCCGTAAGCTGGGAATCTCAACCCCGGCAGCGGTCGGACACTTGCACATGTTTTGGTGGTGGGCAATGGACTTTGCCCAGGATGGTGACATAAGCAGATATGGTCCCGATGATATTGCGGATGCAATAGAGTGGGATGGTGATTCAGTGCAACTTTACACCGCTTTGGTCGAGGCAGGTTTCATTGACGAAACCGAGGCAGGGCGTGAAATACACGACTGGTACGCTTACGCTGGAAGGCTGATTGAGAGGCGCGCAGCAGACGCTGAACGCAAACGGAATTCACGTAGCGGAAAGAAGTCTGTTCCACCTCCGTCCATCGGAAGTCCACCGGACGTCCAGCGGACAGGAGAGGGACAGCGTGCGGAGTCCATACGTGACCTTAACCCTAACCCTAACCCTAACCTAAACCATAAAGAAGAAAATACTTCTTGTCCCGAACCGCCTCCGGCTGGTCAGGACGAGCAGTCTTCTTCGGAAAAAGGAAAGGGAAAGAAGCCTGATAAATACGGTCCAGACAACACGTATTACAAAATGGCTGTGTACTTCAAGGGCAAGGTGGACGTAATGGCAAAGGGCGAAGGTATTGAGCATCTAACAGCCCGTAGCAATATGCAGACTTGGGCAGATGATTTTCGCAAGCTTGTGGAGCTGGACAAGCAGTCTGATACCCGACTTATACAGGACGTAATGGATTGGGTGGTCAAGGACAATTTTTGGTGCAGGAATGTGTTAAGTGCAGAGAGCTTCCGCAAGCAGTTTGGAAAGCTGGTTCTAGCTATGCGTAAACCAGACCGTCAGTCCCGGCCTGCTGGTAGGAGCGATAAGCAGTCTATTGATATTGTTAAAGATCAAGAGCCCGCCCCGGAGGTTTCGCAAGAAGAATACGAGGAATTGATACGGCTAGCTGAACGTATGCAATCAGGCAAGGGGGAGCAGCGGTGACACCAACAGCATATATGTCAAAGCAGTCTGTTACCCGGTTGCGTGAAATGCTTCATGACGAACGGTTGGATTATGACATCCGCGTGTGGGCTGAAGCTGAACTATTAAGGCGGATCGGAGGTGCCGGGCTTGGGAAAAAGGATATACACGCCAGAAGATTGGGACAAGCGGTTGGACAAGCTGGGGAAAATGACCCGGAACATACACATCGCCTGTGAAGAAATGAATTTCTTTTGGTCTTCTGACGATCTTGCAGAGTTTCGCGACATGTGGAGGCAGGGGTACAGCGTGGAAGAGATCCGCAGTTACTTTGATCGGGAGAGCTGGCAGGAAGTAATTTTAATCGCAATGGATCAAATGCGGTGGGGATACATCAAAATACGCCATGACGTTTTGATCGTGGAATAGGACTCTGTTATGGACAGAGGCCGCAGCCCTCCACAGCCGTTAAACCAAACGGATGTACTTATAAATTAATTATTTGGAGGTTTATGTAATGGATAATCATGTGGAATTGAGCGGGTTGGTACAGGGTGGCGTGCAAGAGCAATTCAACAAAGAGTGGGATCGTGTCATTAGGAATATTGACGATCCTAATACGTCTGCAACGGCAGCGCGTAGCATCACAATTACGATAACGCTCAAACCGGATAAAAAGCGGAAGACCATTAATTCTACAATTGCTACTAAATCGACCATCGCGCCAGATAACCCATTGGATACCACATTTGTTATGGGCGCTGACAGCGCTGGAAATGTAGTCTCGAAGGAATTGATGTTCGGTGACGAGGACCAGACGTTTTTTGACAACGAAGGCACTGTTCGTACTGGAACTGGGGAACCCGTTGACCAGGATACCGGGGAAATCAAGTCCGGGGATGGTAATGTAGTCAATTTCAGATAACTAACAACTAAAAATTGGGAGGAATTATAAATGATTAAGGAAGCAATGCAGTACATCGCAGCTCTGGCAAATAAAGAGGTCAGAGAGGTAGGCGGTCAGATTTACGCTACGGGTTCGTTGGAATTGGTACAGGAGCCAGTAACAAGCACACTCAAGGTAAACACGCTGTCAGCCTTGGTAACATACCTGATGGACAACTACGACAAATTGGAGCCTGTATTGGTTCATGTGGTCAATGAGACTGACGTACGGGTGCTGAGTGCTTTTAACCGGGATAAGCGGCGTAATGTGATGCTTCAAGCATCTGCGGTTTTGCCAGATATTAATTTTGAAAGGTACATGGATGTAGAGAGCTTTAATGTCCAATTACAAGCCTGCTTTGTGGAAAACCTTGATCGGGCTGCTGTATTGAAGTTAGTAGGAAACGTTAAAGAAGAGTCTGGAAATACCTACGCAGACGATGGGATATCGCAACAGGTAACAGCCAAAAGCGGGGTCGCCAGTCTTGAAAAGGTAACGGTTCCTAATCCCGTTAAACTGAAACCGTACAGAACGTTTATTGATATTCATCAGCCAGAATGCAGCTTTGTGTTCCGTTTGCAGTCTGGACCCCGCGCAGCCCTATTTGAAGCAGATGGAGGCGCGTGGAAGTTGCAAGCTATGGCAAGCATCAAGGAGCATCTCTATGCCGAGCTGGAGGACGAGATTAAATCTGGTTTTGTAACCATTATAGCTTAATAGATCCTTGGGGCAGCTACGGCTGTCCCTCCATCAAAGGAGTGAGATATATGCCGAATGCAAACGGCTGGTTAAGCCGAGATGAAGTCAAACAAATAAGCTTGCCTGTGCTGGTACCAGACAAGGACGCACAGCGGGGTAAATGGCACAATGGGTTGCCTCCAGCTGGAGGGATATTGCTTACCCGGACGAGCTGCGTAACCATGAATTGCCCAGTAGCGGAAAACGAAACGCCTGTAGCATACATGTACAATCCAAAGTACCGATCCGAATACAGATATGCCCCTTTCTACTTCCGTACTAAAGAGCAGTTGAACGGCGGGGAAACGGTATGACGCAGTTGGAATTTAACTTTTACCAAACGGACGTTGTGCCTGAGACACCGGATTTACGCAAAGGGCATGACGGACAATTTCTTAATGGCTGTTATTACGAACGCAGCACTGGAGATTTTGTATCTTATGTGCTGGGAAGACGACACCACGTATTCAATGTGGAGGTTTTAAAAAAGGATTGGATGGAGCGAACGAAAAGGGACCGCTGGATAGAGTAGCATAGCCCCCTACTACCTATAAAGGAGAGATATACCGTATGAGCGAGGTGCTAAATCTTTATGAAATATCGTACCCAGGATACTTGGATGACTATCCAGACTATTCAGTTCTCAAAAAAGCGAAGTCGGCCGGAGCTGCCAAGTATGACGCATACTTGAGTTTCAGCGATAGCGATCCAGACATGACATTTTTTGATTATTTGAAAATCGTTAAAATTCACAAGGTTGGTCAATCAGCACCGTCCAAGAGAGAAGAACCGTTTCATGCTCAACATAGAATTGATGTCATTAATACTCTAATTAAAGAGATCGGCAGCAGAGGACGGAAATTCCTTTATTCTAGCAAGCATGACCGATACGCTTCATTCCACTGGGCAGGTGGTAGGCTGTGGCTGACAGATGATTATACACGTGTGCCTTTGCTGATGGACGATTCCAAACTGGACGAACACTATCATTTCTCGCACGGTGGAACGCTGTGGGGCCTTATGTGTGACTTTAGGGATTATATCAATGGTGACGACGATGCAAACCATAACAACGGGTATGGCGGCTTATATTGCCCTCATTGGGGCTATTCAGAAGAGGACATGCAGGCGATCCGGCAACTAGCTGTAGATTCAGGATATTTAAAACCGAGGGAGGGATAATATTGCCTAAATTCAAACAGCCTGTTAAAATGCCCGGCCCTCCGAAGGTAGACATTGAGCAAATTCGGAGGGAATTTGAAGGTGGAAAGTTTTCATACTGGAAGAGTGCGGCTGGTATGTTACTTGATGAAATAGACCGAATGAAAATTATTATGCAGGAGTCTACCGCCGCATGTACAGAAACAGTCAGACTGTCAGATGAACTTATAGAGGATCATAAGCAGACAGCACGTATGTGGCATGATAAATACATGGAGCTGCTAAAGAAACATGAAGGATGAACACAACAAAGCCCCCGTAACCTTGGCAGGGAGCACGGGGGCATGTTTAACAAAACTCTCATACTCATTATATCACGGGGGATGAGAGAAATGGCAACAACATCAATTCATCGGGTGGACGAAGAGGCTACAAAAGACGCTGTAGAAAAATACTTGCTCCAAGCCCGTGAATATATGGTAACGGAATATATTCCAGAAGAGGCGACGGTAACGGCTTCATATAGCGACATGCCACGAAGCTACACAGGTGTAACCACGGATCAGACAGCAAACCTTGCTGTTAGGAATGTGGACGAGCCAGAACGCCGTAGGAGGCACGTAGAACGTGCGGAACGGGCGATTAGTCGGTTAGGTTCCAAGCATCAAAAGTTAATTCGCTTCCGCTATATGGAGGATGATTACGTACTGGATACGGACGCAGCCCTAGAGCTGGGATACAGCGATCGACATTACCGTCGAATCAAGTCACTGGCTATTTATCGGCTTGCTGGCATCCTTGGACTGGTCATTTTGAAAGATGAGTAAAAAGAGCAGGAGGACACTTCCTCCTGCTCTTTTTTAAATAGAAGGTATCGCTTCAGGTATAACATTAGATATCTCGCGCCACTTCTGCACTGCACTATCTGTAGGGGTTAATAGCTTGTTAAGAGCTTCTTTTCGTTGTTTGATTGCTGTTTGTCTGTCCCTTTCGCAATCAATAAGCGCTTTGCTGTCTTTGACATCTTCATATTTAAATACTCTAGATGTATTGAAGGTAACATCATCGGGATCAGAAATTTCTCGAAAAGGAAAGGCCTTAAATCCTTTTTCTTCATAATTATAAAAATATGGAATTGTTTTATCGTAAAAAGCAGTTTTGATTTTATAACTGAATCCAAAAACAGATCTTTGTTGGTGGTTTACTATTACTGTAATTGAATCAGCTTTTTCATCCTCTACAGACCATCCTAATGGATCTGTTTCTGGTGGAAGTATGGTAGTCCTAATATAATCACGAAAATAATTAGATTTTCCCTCAACTTCATTTGCGAAAAGGACTAAATTTCTCTTAATCTCTTGGTAGTAGCTAGAAGTGTATTCAGCTTGAGCTCTAAGGGTAAACATATATATATTTACGGCGTAGACTAAAGCAGTTAAAGCTTCGAATGAATCTTTACTAATAAGATTACCAATAACTTGGGTAATATCATTTTGTAATGGTGCAAGTATATTTGTATCTCTAGTGTTGAAATAGGTTTTTAGATTCATGCCTAGGCCAATTAAGTTACCAATTTCTTTATCTAAAAAAGCTTTGTCAATCATCTGGTGTATGTTTTCTTGTAACTCCTTTAATGCATTTGCAAATTTATCTTCACTTCCTGTATCGAACAATGTTGAAGCTATTTGTTGCCCGAGGACAGCCCCTATAGGTCCTCCAAAAGCTTCTCCAAATGCCACTGATGCTGCTTCTATCCCTTTTTGAACAACAGAACTCCATTCAATATTCTCTGGCATAAAAAACCTCCTCAAATTTATTTTCTTATTTTTGTTATCTTTAATTAATTTTATTCCTCTAATTGATACAAGTCCGCTCTATGTCCGCTTTATGTCCGCTCTATGGCCGATCCTTGGACTTTTGTCGTGTTATATTTGTATCATCAAAGATTTGGTGATCAGGAAACTTTTCCTTAGCTTCACCAATCCATAAGTAAGCATAAGGGGTACGAAAATTCGTTCTCCTTTTTGCTATGCTGCCATAACAAGGAGGAAAACATTATGTCTGTAAAACCACGTTTCGCATTTCTCAGCTCTGACGGTATTTTGCATCTACATGATGAAGAACACGCAGCACAGCACGGCAAGCATGTACAAACTTCGCTGACTGACGATGAAAGCGGCTTTCCGATCGTAGAAGGTCAGGGTGTTGTCTATTATGCCCAAGAAGATAAAGCCTACATTAACGGCAACAAGTCGGACGGTAAACTCATTGCCACACCACCAGTGCTCAAGCAGCTTGCAGCAGAGCTATTGTAATAACTTCCCAGGGTGGGATGCAGAAAAAGGCGCCCGCAATGGACGCCTTAATTCATTTTATTTCACTCTTTAGTTACTTTTGCTTAATGCCCAAAGCATCTTTTACGGAGCTTTGAAGCAGCTGGGAGAAATTCAAACCAGCATCCTTCCCGGCATCACGAAGCCACTGAGGCGCAGTGCAATTGATGGTCACAGATTTATTCATTGCTGCATCCCGGTAAGGAGGCAAGAAAACCTCAACGTATACAATCCGGTCACTGGCATCGTTTAACTCAATGCTGGCCGGATCAGACGGAGACGGAATTGCCATATTATTATCTTCAAGTTCCAGTATACGATCAACTAACATGTTTTTAGCATCAACAACAGCCGTTGGAATATCAGGGGCAAGAACGGCCGTTCCGGGAATATCCGGGAAGTACAGTCCTATACCATCATCTGCTTTTTCAATGACAGCAGGATAAACATAGGTGTTTTTCAATTTATCTCACTCCTTTTGTTTTTGAGACATATGTCTCAATTATAGAACTAAATTTTTTTGAAGCATATGCTTCAAGAATTGGTGTATAGAATTCACCTGCTTATGAGCCTTACTGGAGGTAAGCGTTTAGGGAGAAGCGCAGGGGTTAAAAGATAACCCCTGTTGTCTTCTCGATGCTTTTGAGTGTACCAATCGGTATGGTGGCTCCTTCATTGTGGAAACTGATATCCGCATATCGTGTTGGATCATCTTTATGTTTCCACCGCTTATGACTACCGCCGCCAGTGTGTGAAGGTGAAGGCCTAAACCCTTCTCTTCTCAACCGTTTGACTAACTCTCTTACTGTTATTTGTTTCGGCATCGCTTACCTCCTTTCTATACTCTTATTATAACACGTGTTATCATGCGCGTCAATACATTATGCGCATTATTATGCGTATTAATTTGAAGGAGATAGAAGCATGACCAACCCATTCTATAAATCAAAACGGTGGAAGCGAAAGCGTGCTGCTATCATGCGGCGTGATAAATACATGTGCCAAGAAAGCAAAAGGTTTGGAAAATCTGAATCGGCTGTCACGGTACATCACATCTATCCGCTGGAGCATTACCCAGAACTTGCGCTAAAGGATTGGAACTTAGTATCACTATCGGACAAGCAACACAATGCAATGCATGATAGACAATCACATGAACTTACAGAGCTTGGCAAAGCATGGCAGGCAAGGGTAAGGGAACATTTCGAAAGAGAGCAAGGTAATTCATTTTCTCTAAGCGGACTGAGCAAATAAATTTAAAATTATTTTTTTGAAAAATATTTTTTTAGAAAGCCCCCCCTTTTTATTTTTTTAAAAAAATTTATCTGGGGACCGGGCAGGGGAGCCTTTTCCAATAGAGCGGGGTCCCAAAAACTTTTTTTGGCCTAAAAATATACAGTAAATGGGAGGTGAAGGCATGTGGCGAAGTCACCAACAAAGGAGACGATCAAGCGGGCAACTGTTGCGGATATGAAAGCACTTGGTATTCATAAACCGCAGTACAATAGGATAATTGACATATACGCGGAACTGGTTTTTCAGTACAACACGCTGACCAAAGAGTTTGAGGAAGGTGGTTACCAATATGAGGTAAGTACCGATCAGGGAGGCGCAAAAAAAAGCCCAATTCTTGCATCTCTTGAAACGTTGCGTAAGGACATTTTGGCATACTCCGACCGCCTCTGTCTGAATCCGAAGTCCCTTGAGACTGTGACGGTTGAAACGAAAGGGAAATCCGCTCTTGCGGCTGCATTAAGTGAGCTTTCATGAACAAATTTAAGAATTATGATTTGGTTATGGAGTATGCCAACAGTATCATTGAGGGTAGAAAGATTGCGGGGAAAGAGATTGTCCAGGGCTGTGAACGATTCATGCGCGATCTGGAAAACCCGGAATACACATTTGACCCTAAAGACGCTGAATTTGTCATTGGGATCATAGAAAAAACGTTCGTTCATGATGTGGGGGAACGATTAGACGGCACTCCATTAAGTGGGGAGCCTTTTTTATTGGAACCGTGGCAAAAGTTTATCATTTACAATCTGCTGGGGTTCTATCATAGGGGCAGCATCCTGCGAAGGTACAAAGAAGCCTTTATTTTCATTCCTCGTAAAAACGGAAAGACGCGGTTTGTGGCTGCATTGTCTTGGGCACTGGCATTACTGAATCGACGTTCCGGTTCAAAGATTTACATTGTCGGCGCTGCGCTTGAGCAGTCGTTACAAAGTTTCAATTTTATCAATTACAACCTAGACAAAATGGGCGAAAAAGAAAATTTCCGCGTTCTGGACAATAACCAAGAGCATAGCATAAGCGGCGATTTAGGCGATGGTACTCTGTACATTAAGGCATTAGCCGCTAACCCGGATAAGCAGGATTCTTTAATCTGTAATATCGCCATTGCTGACGAGCTACACGCTTACACCAAGCCGAAGCAATATAACATCATCAAAGAAGCCATGAAGCCGTATTCCAACAAGTTAATGATTGGTATTACTACTGCGGGCGATAACATGACAACCTTCTGTTATCAGCGGTTGCAGCTTTGCAAAAAAATACTGGATCAAACGGTACAGGATGAAACTTACTTTGTATTTATTGCTAAGGCGGACGAGGACCCGGATACAGGTGAAGTTGATTACACTGACCCGGTGCAACATGAAAAAGCGAATCCGAATTATGGCATAACCATTCGTCCAGATGACATCTTTAATGATGCTCTGCAAGCCCAAAATGATCCACAGCAACGTAAAGACTTCTTTTCCAAGTCATTGAACGTGTACACCGCCGCAATGCGGGCTTACTTCAATTTGGATGAATTTAAAGCGTCTGACCGTAAATATAAATGGACACTTGAGGAATTGGCGAAGCTTCCTATTGACTGGTATGGCGGGGCTGATTTGTCTAAGCTGCATGACCTGACAGCATCGGCACTGTATGGTAGCTATGGGGAAATAGATATTGTGGTCTCACATGCTTGGTTCCCAGTGGTAGCCGCAGCCAAGAAAGCGGAGGAAGACAACATTCCGCTATTTGGCTGGAAGGAAGATGGCTGGCTGGATATGTGCAATAGTCCTGTAGTCAATTACGCAGATATTGTGAACTGGTTTGTCAAAATGAAGAGGATGGGCTTCAAGATCAAACAGGTAGGTTTTGACCGGAAATTCAGTCGAGAGTTTTATTTGAACATGAAGCGGTCTGGTTTTTCCATGATTGACGAGCCTCAATATTTCTGGCGTAAATCTCAAGGGTTTAGACGTATTGAACAAAAAACGAAGGAAGGAAAATTTTATTACCTTCATTCGCAGGCATATGAATATTGTGTGCAGAACGTTAGTGCCATAGAGAAGACGGATGACATGATTCAATACGAAAAGGTGAACCCTCAGCAGCGCATAGATATATTCGATGCGTCTGTTTTTGCATGTGTAAGAAAGCTTGAAAATATGGAAAAGTCCACGAGTGCTTCAAAGTGGCTTAATGGAGGTGGGTGATTTGGGGCTAAGAGACTGGATGCGCAAGAAACGTGACACACGGGCTGCACCGGAAAGTAGTATTGGTTATTTCCTGACACAGGATGCATATGACACGCTTTGTGTACCTGGTTATACAAGGCTTTCCGATAATCCTGAAGTGAAGATGGCTGTTCATAAGATTGCTGACTTGATCAGCAGCATGACAATTCACCTGATGCAGAACACGAGTGATGGGGATATTCGCGTTAAGAATGAGCTTTCTCGCAAGCTGGACGTTAATCCTTACAGCCTCATGACGCGTAAAGCATGGATATACAACATCGTTCAAAACCTACTGCTTTCGGGCGAGGGGAATAGTGTGGTATATCCCAAAATATCAAATGGTTTGATAGCCGATTTAATCCCACTCAAGCCGTCCAGCGTCAGCTTTATGGAGACATTGGACGCATATCAAATTTTGTATAAAGGAAATACCTATAAGCATGATGAGGTACTTCACTTTATCATAAACCCCGATCCTGAACGGCCGTGGAAAGGGCAGGGGTACCGGGCTGTACTCAAGGATATTATTCATAATCTCAAGCAGGCTACGGCGACCAAGAAGGGGTTTATGTCTGGTAAGTATATGCCCTCACTCATTATTAAGGTTGACGCGAATACGGCGGAACTGAGCAGCGAGGAAGGGCGAGAAAAAGTATTTGATATGTACTTGAAACGGTCTGAGGCAGGACAGCCGTGGATCATTCCAGCGGAAATGATTGATGTGGAGCAGGTCAAACCCCTGAGCCTGAACGATTTGGCAATAAACGATTCGGTACAACTGGATAAACGGACAGTGGCGGGCCTCTTCGGAGTGCCGGCTTTTTTTGTTGGGGTTGGTGACTTCAAAAAAGATGAATATAACAGCTTCATCAATACGACGATTCTGCCGATGGCTACCGGACTTGTCCAAGAATTGACCCGCAAGCTGCTTTACAGCCCGGATTTATATTTCAAGTTTAATCCCCGTAGCCTTTACGCTTATGACCTCAAAGAGCTGGCAGATGTCGGAAGCAATCTTTTTGTTCGCAGCCTCATGCTGGGGAACGAGGTACGGGACTGGATCGGTTTATCGCCGCTTGAAGGATTGAACGAACGCATCATCTTAGAAAATTATATCCCTGCTGGCATGATTGGCGATCAGAAAAAATTAAACCAGGGGGGAGGTGAGGATGATGGATAGGAGTCAGAAGGT
This sequence comes from Paenibacillus sp. FSL M8-0228, assembly GCF_038007385.1. NCBI lineage: Bacteria > Bacillati > Bacillota > Bacilli > Caryophanales > Paenibacillaceae > Paenibacillus > Paenibacillus sp. FSL M8-0228. The sequence goes on along the minus strand of NZ_JBBOXA010000001.1, from coordinate 5,081,043 downwards.
TGTGCGCAGCCTGCACACGGAGTTAAAAACCCGATCTGAACAGGATGGACAGGACATGTTCATTGAAGGCTATTTTGCTGTGTTCAATCGTCAAACGGAGTTGTGGACCGGAGCATTTGAAGAGTTGGCCCCTGAAGCTTTTAATACCACGCTGGGGAACGATGTACGGGCGCTCATTAACCATGACACAACGCTGGTACTTGGTAGGAATAAATCTGGCACGCTGGAGCTTAAAGCCGATTCTCACGGCTTGTGGGGGCGTGTGAAGGTGAATCCGAACGATAGTGACGCAGTGAACATGTACGAGCGCGTCAAACGCGGGGACGTGGATCAGTGTTCCTTTGGATTCAATATTTTGAAAGAAGACACGGATTGGCGAGAGGACGGAACTGTTAAATGGACAATCAGGGAGGTTGACCTTCACGAAGTTTCCGTTTGCACCTTTCCCGCTTATGCAGATACGGGCGTTCAAGCGCGAAAATCTGAGGTTGAGCAGCACCGTTCGCGGCAGTTGTTGCAACGAAAACACCAATTGAAAGAGAGGCTGAAAAAATAATGGCACTTAGACAAATTATGCTTGCGAAGAAGATTCAGCAGCGTAAGGCTGCACTTGAAGAACTGTTGGGGCAAGAACGCAGCTTGCAAACGAGATCCGATGAGTTGGAATCCGCAATTGAGGAAGCCGCCACCGACGAAGAAATTGCAGCTGTAGAAGAAAGCGTTACGGAGCTGGAGCAGGAGAAGACGGGGATTACTGAGCAGAAAGGCGTATTGGAAGGTGAGATTGCAGCACTTGAAGGAGAGCTGGAACAACTCAACAGCCAAGCGCCTGATAATACCCCGAACCCTGCACCAGCTGCAGCACCATCCGAAAGAAACCATACACAAACAGGAGGCGAAACAAGAATGAGAGGCAACAAATACGAAACACGGGCGCAAACCCTTGAAAGATTGAACCAACCGGAGGTACGTGATTTTTATTCCGCACTGGCTACGGCTGTGAAAGAAAATCGTGCACTCACAGGAGCAGATGCAACGATTCCAACCGTTGTTATTGACATGATCCGCACAAGAATTGGTGATTTTAGCCGCCTTTACAAAGAAGTTGAGGTTGTTCCGCTGAATGGTGATGCACGTGTTATTTTGGACGGTGCAATTCCTGAAGCGATTTGGGTTGAAATGTGTGATCCGGTTCAAGAGCTGGCAGATGCCTTCACACAAACCGAACTGGATGGCTTTAAAGTGGGCGGCTTTATTCCTCTGTGCAACGCCATTTTAGAGGATAGCATGATTGATTTGGCGAATTTTGTCGAACGTCGTTTGGCAATGGCAATCGGTAAGGCTTTGGACAAGGCTATTTTGATTGGTACAGGCCCGACAGCAAAACAGCCGCTTGGGGTGGTAACGGCATTGAAAGATGATACAAGCCGCAATGTTACCGTGGATAAATCTATCGAAAGTATTGTCACCCAGTTGGCACTGATTGATGATGGAGAAGACGGAGCGCCAATTGAAGAAGTCATTGCTGTTATGCGTCGATCCACTTATTACAAGCACATTGTACCGCAAACGCTTGTTAAAACAGCAGATGGTAGAGTGGTTGTACAAAATGCAACTAATCCACTCCTGCCAGACGGTACCCGTATTGTATTTTCGCAGTATGCCCCGGCTGAAACAATCGTCTTGGGTGACTTCAAGAAATATTTGTTGGCTGAACGTGCAGGGGTAAAAATTGAAAGCTCTAAAGAAGTGCGCTTTATTCAGGACCAAACGGTATTCAAGGGTACTGGACGATATGACGGCAAACCAGTTTATAAAGAATACTTTGCAGTGCTCACAATTACGGCGGGGGGTGCTCAGGGATGAGCAAGTTTACAGCGGTAGTGACTGAGGATGTGGCAGCAAACAGACTCCTATCTAAAACGGTAGGAGCTGAAGGTATCACACTAGCAGCAACGACAGCAGGCGGCAGCCCTGACTTTCGATCCACGGGTAAGTTGAAAAAGGGTGATGTTATCACCGTAATCATTAACAATAGCCCCACTTGGTTAGTGGAAGCTGGTGAGGACATCGCGGCCGGGGCAACAGTGGCGGCAGGCGCTGGCGGTGTGGTTGTAGCGTCAGAAACGGGATTCGGGTATGTAGCCAAAGAGGTAAAGGCTGGTGAGTTGGCTTCCGTGATTCGCTCTACTACCGGAGGCGGGGCAGGACAACCAGGACCAAAAGGCGACAAAGGAGCAACAGGCCCAGCGGGACCAACCGGGCCAGCAGGACCAAAAGGTGATAAAGGCGATACTGGGGCAACGGGCGCAGCCGGGGCAAAAGGTGACAAGGGCGACAAGGGAGATAAAGGAGATCCGGGCGAGGTCACAAAGGCCCAGTATGACGCTCTAGCGGCCCGCGTAACGGCTTTAGAAGCCAAGGGTTGATTATGGATGCCTCCACAATTGTTAACCTTGTAAAAGAACGGCTGGGCATTCGTACAACTGTGCGTGACAGTTATCTGGAGTCTATTGTAAAATCAGTCATTACCGAACTGGAAGATGAAAAAGGGCTTACGCTTGATGCGGAGAACTTCAATCATCTTCTTTTTTGTGCTGACTATGCTACATGGCGGTATCAGTCCCGGGATGAATCCGGGGCTATGCCGCGTCATCTCCAATTCAGATTACACAATCTAATTCTTCATAACCGGAGGTTACCATGAGTTGGGATCATGAACTTACGCTAATCATGCCCGGTGAAATTATACAGGACGATATAGGAAATCAGATTTCCGGTGATCCAGTAGAGACGGTCGTATTGTGTAAACTCCAATCTGTGGGACGTACTGAGTTTTACAATGCAGCGGTTGCAGGGCTAAGGCCTGAAATGGTGTTTGTTATTCATGGCTATGAGTACAACTATGAACAGTCTGTCCGTTTTGATGGCGTGCTGTACAGGGTTATTCGCACCTATGCAACTGGCTTTGAAGAACTGGAACTGACGTGTGAGAGGGTGGCGGCAGATGGCTAGTGACATACGAATTGATCAGCTTGTTTCAGAACTTACCCGCGCCGTGCAGGAATACACCGATGATGTGGAAAAGGGAATTGACCAGCATTTGGATGAAGTAGCCGAAAAGGTACGACAGGAAGCAGAGACAAGCGCACCTAAGCATACCGGGAAGTACGCCAAGGGCTTCAAAGTATCGGACCAAAGCAAAGGGACACTAAAACGGCTGGTGGTCTGGAACAAAAAGCATTCCCGCCGTGTGCATTTGCTGGAGTTTGGACATGCCAAGCGCGGAGGTGGGCGGGTAAGGGCTTATCCTCACTTACGGCCTGCTTATGAACACCACGCGGCACATCTTGCGGATGATATCAAGCGCATCATTCGTAACGGAGGTAGGTAATGGAACAATCGGATTTGGTTGTTGAACTTAAGTCATTGGGTATGCCAGTTGCTTATAGTCATTTCACAGGGACAGCGCAAAAACCAGCCCCGCCTCCACCGTTCATAACGTATCAGTTTGCGTACAATTCTGACATGATAGCAGATAATCAAAATTATGTAGATATTGGGAACTATCAGGTGGAGTTGTACACTGCTAAGAAGGATCTGGCAGCCGAAAAGAAAGTCCAAGACAAGTTAAAGGAATTGAACTTGCCCTATAGCAAGGTAGAAAGCTGGCTGGATGATGAAAAACTGTATCAGATTTTATATGAAATTCAACTTATAGGAGCGTGACGAAATGGATAAAAACAAAGTTACATTTGGTTTAAATAAGGTGCATATCGCGTTTTACGATGAGGACAGTACAACGCAACCCGCTTGGGGTACACCTATCCCTATTCCAGGTGCGGTACGCTGGACACCGGAGGCGCAGGGGGAACAGTCGGAGTTTTACGCCGATAATACTAAGTATTACGTAGCGACTTCGAACAATGGCTATACAGGTGAATTGGAATTAGCACTGGTTCCCGATGATATTCTGGCCAGAATGCTTGGGTGGATCATTGACGAAAACGGAATGTTGGTGGAAGTGTCGGATGCAACGCCTAAAAAGTTTGCGCTGCTTGGACAGGTACAGGGCGATCAGAAGAACCGCCGCTTTGTTTATTACGATTGCCAAGCTGACCGACCGGCTAAGGAACGCCAAACGAAAGGTGAATCCGTCGAAGTTGCAACCGATGTATTGAACCTGACAGTTTCCCCGATTGAGCTTGGTGGGCGCACAGTTGTTAAAGGTGACCTGGAGCTAAATGAAACAAATGCTGCTGCTTATAGCGCGTTTTTTGATTCTGTGTATACGCCTAAATTCACAAATGTAACTACAGGGGGAGCAGAAGCATGAGAGATTTAACCATTGGTAGTCAACAAATTCGAGTCAAGGCGGGTGCCTTGGCTCTTTTATTTTATAAGCAGGAATTTAAGTCGGATTTGCTGGGCGATATGTTGAAAATGGTGGGCGGTAATGTGGGGGGAGGACCAAACGTTGAAATTGATCCAAGCTCTATTGATTTTCTTGCCAACTTGCAAATGGTCTGGGCTATGGCTAAATCAGCCGAATACCCAAAACCATATGACGGGTTTTCGACATGGCTTGCTGCTTTAGATGATGATCTGGATTTTTCGGATACTACATTCTTTGTCGGGGCATTGGAGGAAGCCACGGAAGGCTTTTTTCGTCAGCAGTCCAAGTCCAGCGGGATCAAAGGCGGCGTCCCAGCCAACCAATAACACACATCTTGAAATGGACCTGTTAGCTATTGGTAAACGGATCGGCCTGAGCTTTGCAGAGATTAATGACCTGAGATGTCAGGAACTTATAGATTTAGCCCGTAGCTTCACGGGGAGCGACAACAAAGAGGAATCCAAAGAGGCGACACAGGATGATATAGACGCGTTCTACGGCAGATAAGAGGGGAGGTGTAGATTTTGGCTGAAACGATCAAGGGTATTAATGTCGTTATCGGAGCAGAGACAAAAGGGCTATCGGCTGCTTTATCAGATGTGAATAAACGAAGCAAGGATTTACAAGGTGAGTTAAAACAGATTGATAAGCTGCTTAAATTTGACCCAGGTAACACGGAATTGCTTGCTCAAAAGCAGAAGATTTTGACAGATGCCATTTCCAATACTTCAGACAAGCTTCAAACCCTAAAAGCAGCGCAGCAGCAAGTAGCTGACCAATTCGCGCGTGGCGATATCACAGAAGGTCAGTACCGTGCTTTTCAAAGAGAGCTTGTCCAGACTGAACAGGAATTGAAAAGGCTGCAAAACAGCCTGAACAGTTTGAACGTGCCGACAATTAACGTTGTCATTAATGGAGACACCAAGGATTTATACGCATCATTGGACGGTGTTAACAAGCGTAGTAAAGAGCTACAAACAGAACTGCGGCAAGTGGACCAGCTTTTGAAATTTGATCCTGGGAACACCGAACTTTTAGCCCAAAAACAAAAGCTTCTATCCGATGCCATTTCCAATACATCCGATAAGCTGAACACGCTTCGCAGCGCTCAACAGCAGGTCACAGAGCAGTTTCAGCGTGGGGATATATCGGAAGAACAGTATCGAGCTTTTCAACGTGAGCTGGTCCGTACAGAACAGGAACTACAACGTTTTGAAAACGGCTTACGTGAAGCCCGTGGTGAACTGGACGATTTAAGCGATGAAGCAGGCGATGCAGGAAACAAGATAGGGGAAGTCGGGGAAAAGTTCAAGGCGGCAGGCGATAAAATTAAAGGTGTCGGCGTAGGACTTACGGCGGGTGTTACTGCGCCGCTTGTGGCTATCGGTGCGGTAGCTGGGAAAACGGCGATGGATCTGGACGCAGCAGCAGGGAAAATGGAAGCTTCCCTGGGGATCACGGCAGAGGAAGCGGAAAAGCTGGCTGTCGCAGCTCAGGGTATCTGGAAGAACGGATTCGGGGAAAGCCTTGGTGAAGTTAATCAAGCTCTTATTACCACTAAAACAAATATCCGAGGTTTGGACGATTCAACACTGACCGACTTAACCCAAAAAGCAATGATTTTGAAAGAAACATTTGATGCGGAAGTAAATGAAACAACCCGTACCGCTTCCGTGCTGATGAAGAACTTCAAAATTTCTGGATCGGATGCTATGGACCTTATCACCGTAGGTTTTCAGCGCGGGGGTAACTTCTCAGATGAATTGCTGGATACCTTACGGGAATATTCGCCACAGTTCAAAGGCTTAGGCTACAGTGCCGAACAGTTCACCGCTATCCTGATTGCAGGCGCTGAAAAAGGCGCGTTTAATCTGGACAAAATTGGGGACAGCGCTAAAGAAGCGTTCCTGAGAGTAGGAGACGGAAGTAAAAGCTCACGTAATGCCCTAACCTCTTTAGGACTGGATTTTAAGAAGGTAGAGAATGACATAAACGCTGGTGGGCAAGGTGCGCAGAGGGCTTTTGGTGCGGTTGTCACAGCCATTGCGGGCGTGAAGGACCCAGCCAAACAAGCACAAACAGCGGTAGCCCTCATGGGTACACCGTTGGAGGACTTGGGGCCACAGTTCCGTGATTTTTTCGCTACGGTTAATACTGACCTAGGGAATTTTAAGGGATCAACGGATAAAGCAGGAGCTGCACTTAAAGATAACTTAGGTGACCGCTTCAATATCTTAATCCGTAACTTACAAAGTAGTCTGGCCCCACTGGGCGAAACACTGGTAAGCCTAGCCGAAAAAGCTCTGCCGCCGATCACACAGGCCGTGGATACCCTTGCGACTGCGTTTTCGTCTATGTCTCCATCTATGCAAATGGTTGTGCTTGCTATAGCGGGTATTTTAGCAGCCATTGGCCCGCTGGTTGTAATCTTCGGCACCATTATATCTTCTATAGGTACGATCATCACAGCCTTTAGCGCGGTATCTGGAGCCTTTGCCGCTTTTGGTCCGGTTGTCGCCGCATTGACCGGACCGATAGGCATTGCAATAGCAGCCATAACCGCTTTAGTGGCTGGCCTGACCTATCTATACAATAACAATGAAACAGTGCGTAATGGTCTTAATGCCGCTTGGGAGGCTATCAAGGCGGCGGCTATGGCTATCTTTGGAGCGATTAAAGACTTTTGGGACCAATGGGGCGGGCAAATCACTGAACTGTTTCAAGGAATGTGGGATCTGGTCAAGTCTGTATTTGACACCGTTATTAACGCGATTGCCGATGTGGTCAAGTCCGTTTTTGACAGTATAAAAGCTTTTTGGGATAAGTGGGGCAAAGATATTACCACGTTCTTCAAAGCGTATCTGGAAGGCTTAAAGATTCTCTACGGCACTATTTTTTCAGCGATCTTTGAAGCCATTAAATTTATATTCAATGAGATTAAAGCCTTTTGGGATAAATGGGGCAGCACCATCGTTGAAGCCTTTAAAGGAATTTTCACGATCCTGAATACCATCTTTGGTGCAACCTTTACGGCTATTTTTATAGTGATAAAAACCGTCTTTACGCAAATTAAAGCTTTTTGGGATACGTGGGGCGCTACCATTACCACATTGTTCAAAACCGTGTTTGATGTGGTCAAGACGGTTTTTCAAGGTGCATGGAATACCATCAAAATTGTGGTGGAAACCGTAATAGGGGTTATCTCAGGCATTATCAAAACGTGGCTGGCTGTTTTTAAAGGTGACTGGGCCGGGGCATGGGAAAATGCAAAGTCAGTTGTTACGACAATCTGGAACGGCATCAAAGCTTTGTTCAAAAATGCATTCCAGACGATGGTTAAAATAGGTAAGGATATTATCCAGGGTTTAATCAACGGTATTGCAAATATGAAAGATGCTGTTATGAAGAAGACCAAGGAAATATCTGAGGGCATGGCTGAGCAAATAAAAAGATTTTTCGGTATTCATTCACCATCCCGATTAACTACAGAATACGGTGAATACATCTCGCAGGGTTTAGCGAACGGGATTGATAATAAATCTAAGGCGGCTGAAAAATCCGCCAAAAATACAGCGAAAAAGGTGAATGACGCTTTTAAAGAGTCGTTTGCCAGCGCACAGCATAAATACAAAGTCGGTACGCTGGACACGTCACAGTACATCGCTGCTCTGCAAGGTGTGCAAGGGCAATATGCTAAAACCTCAGCGCAATACCGCAAAGTAACAGAAGAAATATCCAAGGTAAACAAGACTTTAACCAAGGAACAGGAACAGGCGCTAAAACAGTCTTTTGACAACTCTAAAGCGTGGATAGATAAGCAGACTCAAGCGAATCAGCTTTCGTTGACTCAGCAGCTTGTAGCCTGGGAAAAGGTACAGGCCCGGTATAAAGCTGGATCAGAGCAGCGGAAAGCAGCAGAGGAAGCAGCGGGAAAGGTGAGACTGGAGATCTATAACCAGTTGAACCAAGCTGGCGATGACTTTTTAGCCAAGACTAAGGCCATCAATGAAAATGTAGCGGCTGAAGAATTAAGGCTTAATCAGGTATATGAGCAGGCGGTAGAGCAGCGAGCGAAATCTATTAATGATTTTGCTGGCTTATTTGATGCTGTCGTCATGAAGTCAGAGACAACCGGACAGCAGCTCTTGGATAATTTGCGCGGTCAGGTGGATTATCTTGCTACCTGGGCTTCAAGCATTGAAACGCTAGCGGCACGGGGCATTGATAAAGGTTTGCTGGAGGAACTACGGCAGATGGGGCCTAAGGCTGCGCCTGAGCTGGCAGCGCTGAATCAATTGACTGATTCGCAACTTGCGGAGTATTCGGAGCTTTGGCGTACCAAGTCCGCAGAATCACGGGCTATTGCGGTGCAAGAGTTACAGGGGATTCGGCAAGACACTGACCTACAGATTCAGCAGCTTCGCGCCAAGGCCAACACCGAAATGGACGGACTGAAAAAGGACTTTGAAGCAAAGGTAAAAGCCATCCGGTCCGGTACCGTTGGTCAATTTAATGCCATGAAAGCCGATCTGCCAACCATCGGCAAACAGGCCATGCAAGGGTTGTTGAATGGTTTATCTTCTATGCAAGGGGCTGTAACAGCTAAAGCGCGAGAGATTGCCAATTCCGTTCGTACTACCATGCAAAAAGCGTTAGACATTCATTCTCCTTCCCGTGAAATGGCGTGGATCGGTGAAATGGCTGGTCAAGGGCTTGTACAAGGTATGGCGGGTATGATGTCCAGTGTTAGGCAGCAGGCGCATGAAATGGCTGTCGCTGTTCAGCCTTCCGTATCACCAGCAGCAGGTGACACCGGAGCGAACGGGGTAACCAATATCAATATGGAAGGCTTATTTGCTGGAGCAGTGTTCAACGTCAGACAGGACGAAGACATTAAATCGCTGGCTAAAGAGATGGCGTATGAATTATTTGCGCTTACTCAGGGAGCCGCACGCGGGGCAGGTGGAACACGTTGATTGATGAAATGATATGGCTTGGTGGGAAGTCCAATGCTGAATTGGGCTTTTTTGTGCTGGGTACGTCCAAACGTCCGGGGTTACCAAACACGGTAGACCGGACGTTATCTATTCCGGGGCGTAACGGGCTGTGGAATTATGGAGCCGATCATGAGGCAAGAAATTTCACTTATGAGTGTGCTTTTATCACAAAAGATTATATGGAGCTGCAACAGCGTGTCATGACCTTGGCTGCACATTTGGTGGACAGCTACGGCAAGCCGAGAGAGTTAGAGCTAAAGCAGCGGGAGCGTCCGGGACAGGCGTTTGTGGTTCAATACGCAGGTAGTTTTGACGTAGAACGAATTATGGGCGTAGGAAAATTTTCCTTGCCTTTGATTGCCTTTGATCCTTTTGCCTCTGGGCAGGAGCGTATCTATGAAACCATAATCACAAAATCACCTGAGAATGTACAGATATACTCGGGCGGTAATATCCGTGCTTATCCATATATCGTACTTACCAACATTGGCACCACCACTTTGCGCAGCTTCAGAATTGCTAATGAATATCAAGTAGAATAGGAGGTCTTTATATTGGCAGACATATTACTAAGTAAGTCGAACTGGTGGAAAACAGCCTGTATTAATGCGGCTTTGCGTGGAGTTAACTTTGCTTCCCCTCAAACGCTTTACATTGCCCTATACACCAGTAGTCCAACTGATGCGGACACAGGGCAGGAGGTAAGCGGTGGAGGCTATACGCGCCGTGCTGTGACGTTCTCAGAACCAGTTATAGCGGATCGTAGAGCCGTCACTTCCAGCGTGGGTGATGTCTCTTTCCCTATCGCTGGAACAGATTGGGGCTTGGTCACTCATATCGGCATTCGCACAGCAGCAACCGGGGGCAATCTTGTATATCACGGTGCAGTCAAAACGCCAAGAACTGTCCAGACGAATGACACGCTGCGCTTCTTGGCAGGTCAAATTAAAGTAGATGAAGGGTAGGCGTGAAGTATGGAAAAAATGTATCCTCCAGTTGTAAATTCTCCAAAAACGGAACTTACCGAATTGATCACAGACACGCAAACCGAAATTACAGTCGCCAACGCCGCTGTGCTTTTACAGGGCGAGGGTATTGCTGTTTTAGGCAATGGGGATGTAGCGGAAACCATTACGTATACAAGCGTAGAGGAAAACATCCTGAAAGGCTGTGTACGTGGCTATGAGGGTGTTGCCCGTGCTTGGCCTGTCGGTACACGGATTGCACGCAATTTCACGGCAGCGGACTTCCGGGCAGTACAGGGCAATGTTACTGAGATGGACGAAAAGGTAACAGAGTTGTCCGCTACGGTAGCCGAGAAGACACAAAACGCATCTTTAACTAAAAAGGGCGTTACCCAACTCTCCAAGGCCGTTAACGGTACACGGGATGATATAGCGGCTACAGAGAGTGCGGTAAGTTCTGCGTATGGCCTAGCAAATAGCGCATATCGCAATCGAGGCAATGCACCAACAAACTGGAATGATGCCACCCTATCGGGTAGTTACAATGTGGCTCTTTCCGCATGGACAGGTTTTTCGAACTTTCCACCCGGAGCCTATACCTACGGCAAACTTGTGGTGAATTACGACAGCGGTGCTATTGTTCAAATGTACTTTTCACATGATAATCCTGGTCGTGTCTATACACGAATTGCTTTTGCTGGTCTTGATTGGAGAGAGTGGACAGAGGTGTTCACTGTAACGGATGGGGTTATACCTAGAGATGTAACTATAGCCGGGGTTGAAAAAGCGTTGGTTATGAAACAATCGTCTGGTTCAAAAGCTATGAGGCTTCAAGTTGCAACGGATGGTTCACTTTATTTCCAGAAGGCAAACATCAATACAGGTGCAGCAGAAAGTAGTCTTGTATGGATTGGCACAGATGGTAACATGTTTTGGCAAGGTGGGGACCTGAACACTTTAAAGTCTGCATCCATTAACCTGTACTCAGGAAATGGAAGCCCCGAAGGGGTTGTGAGTGCGCCTGTCGGCTCTCTATACCGCAGGTGGGATGGCGGAGCAAATACCACGCTTTACGTTAAACAATCAGGTAGCGGGAATACGGGGTGGGCAGCGAAATGATAAAAGAATGTGTAGTATTAAATGACGAAGTAATCAACATCGGACCTTGGGATTATAATCGGCAGCAAGTGCTGTTGTCACCAGCAGAGTATGACGATGAGGGAAAAGTCACGAAAGAAGCTGTGTACGAAGAACAGACCACGAACCCGTTACCTGAAGGGGCAACTATCGAAGAACGGGAAATTGAAGTTGCACCGGATGGCGGACTGGTTATAAAGGGTTCAGTACAACCGACTGGTGATGAACTTCTTGGGCAGCAGCTTACGGAGTTAAAAATTCAGGCCATGCAGCAAACCCAACTTTTAGCGAGCATGGGCGCTGAACTGGCGGCTACAAAATTGGAACTAATTAATCTGAAAGGGGCTAATCAATCATGACATTTTGGACTCTTGCTTTTAAGTGGAACTGGGTAACGGCAGAGAAATTGAAGGGCGCAGTAATCACGGAGACAAACCGTTTCGGGGAAATAACACCGGAAGAATACAAGACCATAACAGGCGTGGACTTCCAGTAAGGAAAATTTTCCTTGCCTGATAGGAGGACGCTATGTTTAATGGTGGATTTAATAGCCTTGGTTTTAATACAGGAGATGTAGAAGGGAACATTATTGACCTTTCTGCATCTCTTTCTGGTTCCGGGCAAATGTACTCACGGAAGGTGGAGACGGATGGAACCGAAAGCGATAATGCGTTCAATCTTATGGCTTTTAATGTGGATGAACCCGGTACAATAACGGAATACATTTTGGAGTTTGTTTTGGACATGACAGCAGCGGCTAATCTATCCGGTGAAGGTCAGGCGCAGGCCGATTTTGTCCGTGAATATGCCTTGGAAGCTGTACCGATGTCGGGCGAGGGACGTATAACGGATGCTGTATACATTAGAGAAATCTTGGCGCAGGCCGTACCTATGCACGGTGAAGGTCGCATAACAGCGGATGCTAGCAGATTCCATACGGACTATATTGAGCTTATAGGCTTATTCGCTCCAGGGGATAAAGTCATAATTGATTCAAAGAACCTCAAAATTACAAAGAATGGCCAGAATGCTCTGCATGAGATGCAGGGTAATTTTTTTGACCTAAACTTGGGAAATAACGTCCTGACATGGACGGACCCGGAAACCGGACGAGACATTTTATTCCGCATCACCTACCGGGATCGGTTTGTATAAGGAGGAAACATGATAAAACATGTGACAGTTTATGATTTACAAATGCGCCGAGTAGCATTTCTGGAAAATGCATTCGACATTGGGTATGACGCATCAATGAACGCACTTTGGACAGCTCAATTTTCTTTGCCTGCGGGGGATGAAAAGAACGCTGAGTGCCAGCCGTTGTACTTTGTTGAAATCTTTGACGGTGACGTTCGGCTTGAGCTGTTTCGCATCCTATCCAGTGCGGCAAAACGAGGCAGCGGCGGGGAAACAATCACATATCAGTGCGAACACGTTTTAGCTACTCTTTTGGATGATGTGCTGTTTCAATATCACACGGTTGGTAATTTGGGTTATTACACACCGCAAGTGCTTAAATACATTCTAGATAGGCAGACTACACAGCGTTGGCGGCTGGGTGACATTCAGTTCTCACACCAGTATGAATATAATTGGGAAAATGAGAACCTTCTAGGTGCTCTATTTTCCGTTCCGCAGCCATTCACGGATGAATACATGTGGACGTTTGATACTACGTCCTACCCGTGGACTCTGAACCTTGTACAGCCCTCCGCACGAGAGGAAGCGTACATTCGATACGGAGTGAATTTGCAGGGCATAGAACGAAAGGTAGACCCGTCTCAGGTTACTACACGTATTTATGGCTTGGGTTACGGTGAAGGGGTTAACCAACTCACGTTTGCTGATATTAATGGCGGTAAGCCATATATTGACGCAGAACCGGAATACATTCAGCGCTTTGGTCTTGTACAAACCATCTTTGCCGATAAACGATTTGAATTTGCTGACACATTACTTGCGCGATGCCGGGCCATGCTCAACGAGTTGAAAGTTCCAAGCGTGCAATATACGGTTGATGCTGCTGAAATTTACGCGCTGACAAAGGACCCTATTGACCGCTTTAAAGTGGGGGCTATGGTTCGGGTGCAAGATGCGGAAATGGGTGTCGATATCGTTGCGCGGGTGCTCAAGGTAAGCAAAGGCGATCTGTTCGGCAGACCAGGGGAAGTGAAGCTAGAGATTGCCAACAAAACTCAGGATATCGCCAGCAGTATAGCCGATTTACGTAACCGGATGCACATAAGCGAAGTTTATGCACAAGGGGCTACCAATTTGGATACACGGGACTTTGCCGATAATTGCGATCCAGACCATCCAGCCATACTGAAATTCTATGTGCCTGATGATACCGTCCGAATTAATAAAGTGATGCTGTCTTTCCAAACGGAGGCTTTTCGGGCATACAGCAAAGCTATTGAGGGTGGTGGAGGTGTCAGTACAACAACGGCTGCGGGTGGACAAACCACATCCGGACCAAGTACAAGGAATACCACTGCATCCAATCCTGTTTCTACGTCAGGCCCTAGTAGCAGAACAACAACAGCTTCTGGAGGAAGACAATTGAACACAAATGTCGGTGAACAGCATTGGGAATTGAACGGAAATTATGGCCTTCCAGAGGTGTCAAGCAGAACAGGAGGACATAATCACGGAATTAAAGATGGAACGGTGTTACTTACAGAAGGAGGCGGTACTGTAACCTTTGTTCAAAAAGGTGACCATGCGCACGGGTTAGTCAGCCATTATCATACGTTTGATATTCCTGACCATGTACACAGCATGGACCATACACACCAAATCCCTGCTCATACTCATGAAATGGATCATACACATGACATTGAGGCTCACACTCACGATATTAATTTACCTGACCACACGCATGAAATTGAATACGGAATTTACGAAGGACCGCAGCCGAATAATGTTTCCATCAAAGTGGATGGGAACGCAGTTCCTGTTAATGAGACTAGCGGAAATGACATAAATATTATTCCGTACCTGTCCAAAGATGGGGATGGACGGGTTTCACGCGGGAACTGGCATGAAATACAAATAGCGCCCAATAGCTTAGGGCGCGTGGTTGCAAACGTAGTTACTCAATTATTTGTACAGAGTCGTGGTGGTGGTAACTATTGAGTTAAGCCAATATTTTTAAGGTCAGTTAGGTTCAGCATGGTTCCGTCTTCACTAAAGTTTATGCCTACAGTTCCAGAAGGACTATTTGCATTTACAATACCCTTCTTTTCATTGGGGAGTGCAACGGTAACTGTCTGTTCACCTGATTTTAAAGTGATTTCACTTGTCAGATTCCCAGTCGCGGTAATACCGTAATTGGATAATTTGCTGAGAGAAACCCACTGTGGTGACTGAGTTTTTGTTTCTACGCTCACTGGTTTTTCAGCTCCTTCCGCTTTGGATTGCAAATCAATCTTTTTGCTCTTTGCATCAAATTGCAAATCATATCCGGTCAACCCGGCAACCTCTCTGACTGGTAAATATGTAGTGCCTTTATATACGAGTGGATCTGATTTAAGTGTCTGCTGCTGACCATCTACAGAAATTGCATATTTACTTACTACAGCTTGGACAGTTGGGGAGGTAGCAGCTACAGCCGCCGTTGCCGATCCGATCAACATACCAGCTACTAAACCAATTATCATTTTTTTCAAGGGGTACAGCTCCTTTTTTCATAGATTATACCATTTATTACGGTATTTCAGGCTAAAATTTTTGTATTCCAAGGGGGTACTTCAAATGAAAACTACAATTGAAAGTGATAAGGATAAAGGACAAATTATTAATGCCCAGCCGCTTTTTATTATTAAAGATGGTGCTGATTTAGATCAAATCTGCAAAGATATATCATCTCAAATTATTGATGCTTCCCGCAGAGACTCCCACTATTTGATCAGAAAATAACGAGAATATTGGTAAGTCTGTAATTTCATTCTGACTAAAAGGTTTTAATCGTGCATTTTTTATTGTGATTAATGATGTTTCATTCACAAATTCAGATCTATCAGCTATGTTCATTTCCACTCCAAGAAGTAATTTATGCATTGGTGAATTGTTGTCCAATTCACATTCAATGAGGCCGAAGTTAGTAAGAATAATCAAGTTGGAGCTTGGTTCCGAAACTGATATTTCTTTCACTTCTGGATCTTTGGCGAGATCTATAGCTTGAGCATAGGCTCTAATGACCATTTCTTTATAATCGATTTTCTCTGCTTGATGTTCATGATTGGTTGCTGTTTCTTGTTCACTCATTTGAGATGCTCCTTTTTCGGCTGGGCATCATGGATATTCGACAGAATAGGAGTTATTTCCTTTTATTAACTTAAAGAAGGTGGTTCCAATGAACTAAATGCTTGTATCGGCCTCCGGTTATATTGGGAGGTTTATTGTGCTGGAATATTTAACAGAATAATTTACACGGATTTTGACAAAGGGCAGGATAATTTTCCTGACCCAAATAGGGGGAAGTAAAGTGGATAGAGTGGATTTGGTTTTTAAATGGTTTACTGCTGCAGGTAGTACGGCAGCAGCTTATTTTTTTGGTGGCTGGTCTGGTGTGCTAGGAGTGTTACTAGTGTTCGTAATCTTTGATTATATAACCGGATGTGCGGCGGCTAGTGCAACAGTCGGATTGAAAAGCAAAGTAGGTTTGATCGGTATTGCGCGTAAGGTATTTATTTTCGCTATGGTTGCCGTTGGGCATCTTGTGGACGGTGTTTTAGGGGATAGCCATTTGTTCAGGGACACAGTGGCTTACTTCTATATGGCGAATGAACTGCTTTCGATCATCGAAAACGGCGGCAGGCTGGGCGCACCTATCCCTCCGGTTATTCGGCAGGCCGTGGAAGTGTTGAAGGGAAAAGGCGGTAGCAATAATGATAAGGGAGCTGATATGTAATGCAGACGCGCAAAGTATCAAAAGCAGGAATTGATCTAATTAAATCATTTGAAGGATGTCGCTTGACGGCGTACAAGCCAGTGCCAACTGAAACGTATTGGACCATAGGTTGGGGCCATTACGGATCGGATGTTAACGCAGGCAAGACTATAACACAGGTCCAAGCTGACGCAATGTTGGTCGCTGACCTTGTCAAATACGAGGCATACGTCAAGGATAAGGCGTATGTCCCAGTGGAACTTAACCAAAATCAATTTGATGCCTTGGTCAGCTTTTGCTACAACTGTGGTGCGAGCAATCTCAAGACGCTCTGTAAAGGTCGCACAGCCGCACAGATTGCTCAGAACATCATGAAGTACGATAAGGCTGGCGGCAAGGTGTTGGCTGGTCTGACACGCCGTAGAAATGCAGAGTGGGCTTTGTTCAACAAGCCAGTCGCAGAGACTAAGGAGGAAGAGACAGTGGAAAAGGCAAATGTAATC
The DNA here is from genome assembly GCF_038007385.1 of Paenibacillus sp. FSL M8-0228. Taxonomy (NCBI): domain Bacteria; kingdom Bacillati; phylum Bacillota; class Bacilli; order Caryophanales; family Paenibacillaceae; genus Paenibacillus; species Paenibacillus sp. FSL M8-0228. The sequence goes on along the minus strand of NZ_JBBOXA010000001.1, from coordinate 5,064,151 downwards.
GTAAATGGTAAGACTATCGCTGACGTTAAGATGATTAACGGTACGACGTATGTTCCACTGCGGGCTGTAGGTGAAGCGTGGGGTGCTACAGTGGAATGGAACGGTAAGACTAACACGGCTACAGTAAAAAAGTAGTACTGACTATATGAACATTCCTACTATTAGTGTAGTTGTAGGTGCTAACATTTTTTATTAAAATTCATCAGTTTTAGGAGGGACTATAAACCCGACTAATAATGAGCTGTCGGGTTTATAGTTATTAGAATTTTTAAAAAACCTCAGTCTGGAGTTTAACTCTTTATTTGACATGTGCTTTGGATTTCTCGCGCAAGAAAGGGGGCGTTCTTCCTTCGTTAATCTTCCGAAGCACCTCTAAGACACCTACTGCACCAGCAGTATACTCATCAAGTAGATTTTGCAGTTCTTCAGTAAGTATATCCTTCAATGTTGTCGTCAACCAGTCAATGTCATCTCGATCTCGGTCTCCTGCAATTTCTAATTGCAGATCGACACCATTATCTATGGCCATTGTTAACCAATTAGCTTCATCACTATCAGGGAGCACATTTTGAAGATAACAATGACGGTGACGTTCAGGTTTATCTAATACGCCTTCCACAGTAGTCCTAAGGACTGGAGATATCATGTAATAGAATCCATCATTGTCTCTTATAAGATTACATACAGCATAGTGCGATTCGCCCTGACGATCTTCGTGAATGCCATGCAGATGTGCCCACAGAAATGCACCTGATGGACCGCCTGTTGCAAGAATTGCTTGTGCATTCCCGACTGCAAAAGACTTCTCCGCTTCCAAAACACGACTTGATTCGGCTGGGGGTTCTAACCTTACTCCATCTGCATCGTCATTTGCACAATTCCAGTTGTTGTTCACTCTTGTCATTCCTTTCAGTAGTGTAGTACTTAATGGTGCATTTTAGTAATGTCCAGGCAGTGATTTTATATGCAGGTGAAGTTTATACTGGAGGGATGGAATAGGGATAAAAATCATTTCAGCTGGCAGAAGAGAAAGATATTTTAGTATTAGACAATATTAAGCCCTCGGATTATTCCGAGGGCTTAGCTTCTGTTTTTCTAGGTTTTTTAACTAGTGTCTTTACATACAAATAAGGCTTCCCATGATATTCCCAATTATTCTTTTGATCTTCTCGCTTATTGATTCGTATTTTTATTTCGATATTTGCTACCTGACGTTGAAATTGAGAGATGTACCTTTTACAAAGTCTCAGTCCGTTTTCCTCTTTGTCATTTAGAATAACTTTTAACAAGAATCCATTAGCGTAGATTTCAAATCGGTAGATGTTCATGACATGGGCGCTCCTTCTAAGAGGTTAAAGAACTTTTAGAAGGAGCATAACACTCATAGTTTTTTTTGACCATATTTTGACCATATTTGAACCAGAACAGACCCTAAGATATCGGAATAAAAATTTTTTTCTTCCTATTATACTGCGGAAAACTGAACGCATCCGAACGTTATATTTTCGAACGTAAAAAATACGGTCTCAAAGCCGCTCGTCGTGCACCACAGTTCTCGAAACGTTAATATTTCGAATACAGAAGAACCTTTTCCTTATGGAAAGGGTTCTTTTTTTAATTTCCTAATCATTACCCACATGTGGATAAGTAGACCTAGTTTAAAGCTATGAGTTTCGGCATGTTTCAGCGAATACATAAATAACCGCATGCAAATGCACGGAAAACGAGAAGTTATCCACGAAGGAATTGAAGATGATATTGTTATACACAAATACAGTTTGCTATTTCAACGTAGTTTATTCTGTAATGTTTATAACCTGTGACTAAATATATTGTCCGGCTATTTAGTTTAGCCTGGTCTTAATATTCTCTGCTAAGTGCTGTTTCGCGAGGGTACTTTGCTTTCACCTGTTTATGTAAAGTTCTCGTTGATATGTTCTGGGAGCACTGTCTATGCCTCTTGTAGAGCTGTTTTGGGCGCAGCAGGGATACAGCAAGGAATACCTCTTTTTATTTGTGTGTACTGAGCAGAAGGACGATCCTTAACCTAACTGTCGGCTGCCTAGGCTGCTGCAATTGCAACGGCGATGTACTTGTTGCTGGTAATAGAAATAGTCTACACAGCAATCGCCACAAACTATAAACAGGAGCACTATGCATTGTCCGACTGTTTACCCTCATAAAATCGCTCCTCATTGATGACAGCTTTAAAAAGACTTCCAGAGCGATAAGAGCCTTGTTTGTGTCCAGTGGATCAATTGTTCGGTAATTGCCTCTACAAGCGCTATAGGATTGGATAGAGGCATAATAAGAATTCAGCGCGGAGTCATTTCTTTTATAATTTCCACAATGAAGGTATCGCTGACGCCAGAGCTCCTGAATAGTATAGTGGTTTCATCTGGCTAAAAATTCGGGTAAATGCTATTTCGCTTTTACCCTCTTCTGAACTTATCCACATACGGACTTCATCTTTTGAATGCAGAATAAGAATTCTGAAGCTAAAGGTATTTTCAAATCCCTCAGTTGGCGTCCTTCGATAATCTTAGATTCAGAAACGATGCTTGTTATCTTCTATAGATAGTTTTGCATGATCAAGCAACCCAAAGCTGTTCAGTATTACCGATGGCTGCCTCGCACTGGGCACAGGATTAGGATACGCTGCTCCTAGTTGACTCTAAAGCATTTTACTCAGAAAATCCGCAAGCAGACGTTAAGTACAAAAAAACATTTTGGCTATCAAATCATTCAACCAAGTGATTTTACGTAGCATGATAGGTTGTCAAAAAAATGCTTATCCGTACGTTCGGTTTGCTCTTCCAAAGTCACCATAGGGAATATTCCTTCAAGGACCAAACTACTTCCATATGTTGTTGTATAAGAAAGGCCTTTTTTTAAAAGCGTACTGTTAGTACATCTTTGTCTTCGACAGGGTGGAGAACAAGCCATCTTTCTTGACGGAAAAAATCCCTAATTCAAGCATACTTTCAGCTACAATAGTTACCTTTAGTAACCAAAGAGCTTATGTACCATTCTCAAATGTTTGGTATAAGAATATTTTATATAAAGTCAATGTACTTGGTTGGATACGCAAGAAAGCATTAAAGAATGCTGACAGAACAACATTCCTACAAGTTTGGGTGGATAAATGCTTGCATCAGGACATTTTGCCTTGGATTGACAATGATTAAGAAAGTTTTATACTGTATTTAATCTTATTAGTTTAGTCGGTATTGGAGTGACACTATTTATGAATCTTCATATGGAGGCGCATTGATAATGAATTTATTGGAGAAAGAAGCGTTGATTAGAGTCAAGGCAATTGAACTGGAAGATGCTACGCCAGAGGAAATTATCCAGTATGCTGTTCTTACATTTCCCAATCTTACCTTTGCTTGTAGCTTCGGAGCAGAAGATGTAGTACTAGTAGACATGCTTCAAAAAATTAGCCCTTCCACCGACATTTTTTACTTGGACACCGACTTTCATTTTCAAGAAACTTACGATACGCGAGATCAGATGAAGGCCAGGTACAACTTGGATTTTGTTAGAGTCTCTCCCTTAATTACTCCCGAAGAGCAAGCGGCTAAACATGGAGAGGAACTGTGGAAAACAGATCCTAACACATGTTGTGGTATACGCAAAGTTGAGCCGCTGACACGCATTTTGTCGCAATACGATGCATGGATTACCGGTATTCGCCGCGATCAGGCCCCTACTCGCGCGAATTCAAAAAAGATAGAGTATGATGAAAAGTTTGGACTCGTTAAATTTAACCCCTTGGCAAGCTGGACATCCGAGGATGTATGGAACTATATCCGCACTCATGAAGTGCTGTATAATCCATTGCATGACCGCAATTATCCAAGTATCGGTTGTGAGCAATGTACCCGTGAGGTCCTACCAGGTGAAGATCCTCGTGCAGGTCGCTGGTCTGGCAATGAGAAAACGGAGTGCGGGCTCCATCAATAAAATGATATTCAGGTAGCTATGAGTCATATTTATGAAGAAGAAGGGAAGTGCATTATGACTGCAATTCTTCCGCATGGCGGAACACTTGTTGATAAAATCATTACAGGACCGAAGCAAAAAGCACTTTTGCAGGCCGCAGAGGAATTGTTTCCTATCCGTGTAAACTCATGGACCATTTCTGATCTGGATTTGATTGGAGTGGGGGCTTTCTCTCCTTTGACGGGGTTTATGAATGAATCTGACTATAGGTCAGTGGTAACAGATATGCGTCTTGCCGATGGTACAGTCTGGAGTATTCCCATTACTCTTGCAGTTGCAGAAAGTATAGCCAGTGAATTGAAATTAGGTCAGCAGGTGGCTTTAGTGGGGGAAACAGACGGTACCATTTATGCTGTACTTAATATTGAAAGTATTTATCAGGTAGATCAGGCTGAGGAAGCCAGAAGAGTATTCAAGACGGATGACCCGGCTCACCCTGGCGTAAACAAACTGTTAGATCGACCTGCTACGTATGTTGGTGGATCTGTGCAAGTGCTGAATCGGCCGGAGGCCACACAATTTAGTGAGTTTTACTATACACCATCACAGACACGCGACTATTTTGCAGAAAAAGGCTGGAAAACAGTGGTCGGTTTTCAAACACGAAATCCGGTACACCGAGCACATGAGTACATCCAAAAAAGCGCGATGGAGATTGTGGATGCATTGTTTCTAAACCCACTCGTTGGTGAAACCAAGTCAGATGACGTTCCGGCAGATGTGCGTATGAAGAGCTATCTGGTGCTGCTGGACAATTATTATCCGGCTGATCGGACTTTTCTGGGGGTATTTCCTGCTGCCATGCGATACGCGGGCCCTAGAGAGGCCATTTTTCATGCTATTGTGCGAAAGAACTATGGCTGCACCCATTTTATTGTTGGAAGGGATCATGCTGGTGTAGGAGACTATTATGGTACCTACGAGGCACAGGAAATTTTCAGGCACTTTACACCTGAAGAGCTGGGGATTACTCCATTGTTCTTTGAACACAGCTTTTATTGCACCCGATGTGGAAACATGGCTTCAAGTAAAACATGCCCACATCCCAAGGAGCAACATTTAACGCTCTCGGGCACCAAGGTACGGGAATTGTTGCGCTCTGGGGTTTGCCCGCCACCTGAATTTACACGACCGGAAGTTGCTCAAGTGCTGATTGAAGGTATGAAGGAATTTGTTCATGCCTGAGTTGTACTATCTACACGCCTCGTCCCATATAGATTATTAGTATCTGTATAGGACGGAGGCGTTTTGTTATGCAAAAAAATAATCGTAAAAACGAGGTTACACTGTGGATTCGCTATCGGACGTTGCAAAAAATGCTGTTGGGCTGTTGTCTCGCCGTTCTATTTATTACGCTGGCATTGTATGAGATACCTGCTTCGAGAGCTTGGACCCATTGGAGTTTACCCCTTACAGGTAAAGTAATTGCCATAGATGCTGGACACGGAGGGCCTGATGGAGGGGCGGTTAGCAAAGAAGGGATTATTGAAAAGGATATTAATCTGGCAATCGCTTTTTATTTGCGGGATTATTTACAGCAAGCAGGTGCTGTTGTTGTCATGACACGTGAGGATGACCGTGACCTGGCGCAGCAAGAAACGAAAGGTTATTCCAAAAGAAAAACGGAGGATTTGAAGCAGCGTGTGCGTATAATTGAGGAGCAGAAAGCAGACCTCTTTCTAAGTATTCATATGAACAGTATCCCGTCGAGCCGTTGGAGTGGAGCCCAGACCTTTTACGTACCTAACCATGCAGATAACGAGAATTTGGCGTCTTTAATTCAGGAAGAGATCAAACGTAACTTGGAAAATACGGACAGAGTGGCTAAGACCGTGAACACAGTTTATTTATTGAAAGCTCTCAAAATGCCATCAGCCCTTGTTGAAGTCGGATTTTTGTCCCATCCAGAGGAGGCCAGACGACTAAGTGACGTGAACTATCAAAGACAGGTGGCGGCGTCCATATATAAGGGGATTTTGCGTTACTGTGCCGGGGAAAAGGGGATCTCACCAGCACCTGAGGCCAGATAGTGGTATACTGTAAGTGTTTACCACTCCGTAAATTCATCAAAGCAGAGGTGCTGATAAATCATGCAATCAAGAGAGCAAGTTATAGAGTTACTTCAACAAGTACGGGAGCCTTATACAGGACGCCGTCTAGTCGATCTCCATTTTATTCGGGATGTGGTTGTTAAAGAGGATCGTGTATCCTTGACCGCTATTAGTCTGAATAACCAGGAAGAGACGCTTGCAGAACTGGAGCGGGAAATCCGGCAGACTTTAGAAGAGGCGGGATTAAGTCACGTCCATATTCGTATTCGTGAGGCATCTGAGCATGAAAAGTCCGCAATTCAAGCTGGGGAGAATACCGAGGACGCCGCTGACCCGGTTTTGACCAAAGGACATGCTGTCGGTATGGAAGAACATGAGCTGCTTAACCCAGCATCTGGCGTCCGGTTTATTGCTATTGCAAGCGGAAAAGGTGGTGTCGGAAAATCGACAGTAGCTGTAAATTTGGCTGCTGCTTTAGCTAGACATGGGAAGCGTGTGGGTTTAATTGATGCGGATATCTATGGATTCAGTGTGCCGGATATGATTGGAGTAGAGGATGTGCCTTCTGTCGAAGAGGGTATCATTCAGCCAGTGGAGCGATTTGGTATCAAAATCATGTCTATGGGCTTCTTTGTCAGAGAGAACAACCCGGTGATCTGGAGAGGTCCCATGCTGGGGAGAATGCTCAGACAGTTTTTTAGTGATGTCGAATGGGGAAAACTGGACTATATGATTCTCGATTTACCACCAGGCACTGGCGATGTAGCGCTTGACGTACATCAAATGATTCCGCAGAGTGAAGAAATCATTGTCACTACTCCACATGCAACGGCGGCTTTTGTAGCTGCACGTGCAGGCGCAATGGCGCTTCAAACGGATCATAAGGTCATCGGTGTTGTGGAGAACATGTCTTATTATGTGTCCTCCACTGGAGAAAAGGACTATGTTTTTGGGCGAGGAGGAGGGGCTATGCTGGCAGACACTCTTCATACAAAACTTCTTGCTCAAATTCCGCTGGGTATTCCAGATAATCATCCGTCAGAAGCCGACTTTTCTCCATCAGTATATAAATCCGAGTCGGCGACAGGAGCCATTTACAATGATATTGCTGCTCAAATTATGATCTTGCACACGAAATCTAAATAAAGAAAAAAGGCTGGTTTTTAAACCAGCCTTCAGATTGTCGAGAAACCCCGTCATTTTGAGACGTGGGTTTCTTTTTCACATCATAATGCTCTGGTCTCTGGAGAAGCAGGGGGGGTTACCCCTGTTTCTCCAGGCGATCTAGGTGGATCGCCATCTTCTTCATGTTCTGCACGGCTGCCGTCATAAGGGCTTGTTCCCTGACGTTTGGAAGACCGCGCAAACGGCAATAGCGAAACCCATGGAGCTCTTTGGCATCCGCGAAGCTTCGCTCAATCGTCTCTTTTCGTTTGCGGTACAGCTTTTTACCAGATGGGCTCAGCCGGTTGCTCCGTACCCACTCTTTGCTGTCTTCCCAGACATGCCGAGTCACCACTTTGCGGTGGTTTCGAGACTGGGTACACTGACTTAGCAGTGGGCAATGCTGGCACTGAGCTGGGTCAGAGGCATACTGCCGGTATCCCTTACGGTCCGTCGTTCGGTAGGGCAGTTCCTGTTGGGCTGGGCATCTATACGCATTGCGTTTGGCATCGTATTCAAACTTCCATTTCGGAAACAGTCCTTGTCTGGGATGGAATCTTCGGTGAGCAATCACGGCAAAAATCTTTCGGTTCTGCAAACCTCGGCAAATCGGCGTTGTTAAATAACCTGAATCTAGTGCAACAGCTTCTACTTGAAAACCAAAACGTTCTCTTTGGCGATCCAAACGGGACAAATAGGGGACAGAATCATGTACATTCCCTGGTGTCACATGCACGTCCGTAATCAGATTGTACTTCATATCCACCGTGCGGTGGTCCAGATAGAAGAAGCCTTCGGGCTTGCCATCACGGATCATATAGCCGCTGTCCGGGTCTGTTTTGCTCACTTTAATTTCTTTTTCTTCGTTCACTTCCTCTCGGGATTTTAAGGCTTTTTTCCGTGGTTTCTCCGGTCATCCTTCACCGCTTCGTTCAGCTCGTCCATATAGTCTTTAGTATTCTGCAACACTTGTTCTTTGGTGTACTGGTGCCTGTTAGCATTGGCTTTGACGTGTGTGGAATCGGTGACGAGAACACGCCCACCCACCATTCGGTGAGAGATCGCCTGCAGCACAATTTCATCGAAGATATCTTGAAAGATCGTGGTGTCTTTAAAGCGAGTGCGACGATTCCAGCTAATCGTCGTATGGTCCGGAACTTTATCCGTTAAGCCCAACCCCAGAAACCAACGATAAGCTAGGTTCGTCTGAATTTCTCGCTCGAGTTGCCGTTCTGAGCGAATGCCATAGAAATAACCGAGAAAGATCATTTTAAACAATACGGTAGGATCAATGGCAGGACGCCCGTTGTCTGCACAATACAGTGGTCGAACTTTATCATCGATAAACGAAAAATCGATATACTTATCTACTTTGCGGAGCAAGTGATCTTGAGGAACCAGATCTTCGATGGAAACAAATTCGTAGGATTGTTGTTTTTCGCGGTTGGAGCGTAGCATATCAACACCATCCGTTCTACAATAGTTACCTATATTATACAACATTAACGCGGTGTCGTCTTAAACAAAATTAACATAAAATAGGCTGTCGAGACTTTCTCGACAGCCTGAAGGCTGGTTTTTAAACCAGCCTTTTTATTATTGGCTTCCTCCTTGTTCTCCTTCGCCCCCACCTTCGCCGCCGCCACCACCTTGCTTATCGCCGCCTGCACCGCCTTGCTCACCACTTTTTTTCTCAACCTTGGGTTGAAGCTCCTCTTGTACGACGGTTTTGAGTAAATTCATAACCTCAAGTCGGAAAATCGGATTTTGCATGGCATCATGCATGACTGTCATAGATTGTTTGCGATATTCAGGGGTTTTAGTTAAGTCCATATACATTTTGGTTAATTCTGGCGACTTGAGCATTGCTTCAATTGATTTTTGATAAGAAGGGTCTTTTATAAGTTGCATATGAAGCTGTTTGCTTTGGCTGTTGATGGCTTTGGCAAATTCTCCGGCAAAACGCGGATCAGTCATAATCTTTTCGATTTCTTTTTTATATTCAGGTGATATCAAAGTATCTTTGACTGCGATCTTCATCTGCTCAGCCGATTGCATGGGCATAAGCATCTTCATTCCCATGCTGCCACCAGCCCCACCACCAGATCCACCCTCTTCACTGCTTTGACCGGATTGTCCTTCTTTGGATGAACTGTTTTCCCCAGTTAAAGCTTCCTCTACCGCTTTTTTTCCGTCATCACTTTTCAGGATATCGACAACCATCGTTTTCATCTCTTTATAACTGTTCTGGGGGGGCGCAGAACCCTGATCCGAGCCGCATCCACTCAGTGCAACGCCCAGTACGCATACCGTGCTAACAAATCGCAAACGAGTCCAATTCATGGCCGTATTCCTCCTTCATCATGAATGTGGATAGTATGCGGATGAATGGGGAGAAATATGTCGATTTGCTTTTGGTTTTTAGCTGAGAACGATGTAAAATAACTCCTTAAAGACCCAGTGCCTGATCGCGTACCTCTTTGCCTTTTACTGTACCCTGTTGAAGCAGTTCAGATACAGTCACGAATTCATAGCCCTGTGCACGCAACTTGTCGATAATGACGGGCAAGGCTTCATGCGTTTGTTTACAGGAATCACTGGCATGCAGAAGGACGATATCGCCAGGATGCGCTTTATTTACAACACGGTCGATTATGACCTGAGTACCAGGGTTTTTCCAATCCAGGGAATCTGTATCCCACTGAATGGTTTTGTAGCCTAAAGTGCCGGCAACCTGAAGGACCCTTTTATCAAAGTCGCCATTAGGCATACGGATCAACTTCGGGGACTGTCCCGTCAGTTCGGTTAATGTGGTATGAGCAATTGAAATCTGCTTACGAATATCTTCATCGCTTAAGCTACTGTAATTTTCATGTTTATGGCCATGACTGCCGATTTCAAATCCACTTTCTTTAATCTGATTCACAAGCTCTGGATGTGTTTTACTCCAAGGGGCAGAAAGGAAAAAGGTGGACTTGGTCACTTTTTTATCCTCAAGGACTTTTAAGATGGGGGCAGTACGCTTATCCCCCCAACTAATATCAAAGGTGAGAGCGATCAACTTTTTGTCCGTGGGTACACTATAAATAGCGGTTGGTGCTTCCTCGGAAAAAACCGTAACATTATCGGTTTCTACATAAATGACTCCAACGGTAAAGACCGCTGCAGCCATTACGATTAAGAATCGTTTGATTTTTTTACCGTTTAATACATAGAAAAAAGAATTCATGGTTAATAACGCTCCTTTCATCCTAGAAGTGCTTGTTTACTTAAAGCTATGCCAGGGGTTGTCAATTATTCCATTAGACTAATAGGAGGAATTATCAAATGGGACTAAAAGCATTTCTTCACGATTTACACACGATAAGACGGTTAATTTTAATCTCTGCACTTCTTTTCTGCGCAAGTATTATAGTGGGATGGTTAAGTTCAGGCACTATTCAATCCATACTGGCGCAACAAATGGAGGGGCTGGGAGAAGTAGCGCAGCGCTTGCAGAATTCTGAGCATCCACAATGGAGTTTTTTTGTATTTATCTTTTTCAATAATGCAATTAAATGTGTGCTGGTTATATTTATGGGGGCTGTATTTGGAATCGTACCGTTTATATTTTTGATTGTGAACGGTATGGTATTAGGGTTCGTAGTACACTTGCAGACAGATATAGGAAGAAGTATGTATGAAGTTGTTGTAAAAGGGTTACTGCCTCACGGTGTGATTGAATTGCCTGTTTTGATTATCGCCTGTGCCTTTGGATTGAAGTTTGGAATCAACATAATGGCTACTATAGGTACAAGCATAGGGCTAAAGCGCAAAGGAACTGGCCCATCGTGGGATGTATTTGTGAAACAAACGTTGAGGATCTCCCTATGGTCTGTCATCTTACTGCTTATAGCAGCTGCTATTGAGAGTGGCATAACTTATCGTTTATTGTCACAATAAAATATTATGGCCAATTATTTATATATTTCCTGAAAATTGAACATAACAAAGGGGAGAGCCTAAAGAGAAGCTAAAGATTAATCGGGGTAAGTTTGAAACCTTAGCAGTTGAGTTTAAAAACAGGTAAAGATTGGAACAATAGTTGAGCAAATATAAGTACTTTATAATCTGCTGATAAGGGAGTATGGTCATATGTTGGGAATGCTGTTTAACGAAAAAGAATGCAAGGAACTTGACTACGTTCTTCGTAAGGAGCTAGATGAAATGCTGCTTGATATGAGCGATACTCGATTGGATCAAGATATTCGCTACGCAATCGCACTTCGATATAAAACAGTCTTCCGCATGTATGCCCGTTTTGCACCCGCCAAGGAACTATCAAAATATGCTCGCAGAGGGCGAGTCCCACAAACTAAACAATGAAAAGGTAGAAACTACATCAGATATCAGGAAGTAAACTATTTTTAAAAGCTTATACTTTCTGAT
>NZ_JBBOXA010000001.1:4400000-5050000 GCF_038007385.1 Paenibacillus sp. FSL M8-0228 | reverse complement strand
AATGAATTTGCGTTTTAGAATATTCCTTTAAGCTGATCTTGTGTAAACAAGTGAAATAAAGGTAGCAGGTAAGGAAAGATCTTTTGCCTTTGGCAAAAATCATTCTTTATCGAACATCGACATTTTCTTTTATCAAAGAAAAGTCTAGGTTAAGCTACAAAGAGCACACGGAGGATGCCTAGGCGCCAGGAGCCGACGAAGGACGTGGCGAACAACGATAAAGCCTCGGGGAGCTGTAAGCAAGCTTTGATCCGGGGATGTCCGAATGGGGAAACCCGGCTGTCTTCATCGACAGTCACTTTCTGCTGAATACATAGGCAGAATAGAGGCAGACCAGGGGAACTGAAACATCTAAGTACCCTGAGGAAGAGAAAACAATAGTGATTCCGTCAGTAGCGGCGAGCGAACGCGGATTAGCCCAAACCAAGGAGCTTGCTCCTTGGGGTTGTGGGACGTCTCACATGGAGTTACAAAGGAACCGGTTAGATGAAGAGGTCTGGAAAGGCCCGCCAGAGAAGGTAAAAGCCCTGTAGTTCAAAACTTGTTCTCTCCGAGACGGATCCCGAGTAGTGCGGGGCACGTGAAACCCCGTATGAATCCGGCAGGACCATCTGCCAAGGCTAAATACTCCCTGGCGACCGATAGTGAAGCAGTACCGTGAGGGAAAGGTGAAAAGCACCCCGGAAGGGGAGTGAAATAGATCCTGAAACCGTGTGCTTACAAGAAGTCAGAGCCCGATCTATGGGTGATGGCGTGCCTTTTGTAGAATGAACCGGCGAGTTACGTTCCCGTGCAAGGTTAAGGTGAAGAGCTGAAGCCGCAGCGAAAGCGAGTCTGAATAGGGCGATCTTTAGTACGTGGACGTAGACCCGAAACCGGGTGATCTACCCCTGTCCAGGGTGAAGGTGCGGTAACACGCACTGGAGGCCCGAACCCACGCATGTTGAAAAATGCGGGGATGAGGTGGGGGTAGCGGAGAAATTCCAATCGAACCCGGAGATAGCTGGTTCTCCCCGAAATAGCTTTAGGGCTAGCCTCGGAAAGAAGAATCGTGGAGGTAGAGCACTGATTGGGTGCGGGGCCCGCAAGGGTTACCAAGCTCAGTCAAACTCCGAATGCCATAGATTTAGTTCCGGGAGTCAGACAGTGAGTGCTAAGATCCATTGTCGAAAGGGAAACAGCCCAGACCATCAGCTAAGGTCCCCAAGTGTGTGTTAAGTGGGAAAGGATGTGGAGTTGCACAGACAACCAGGATGTTGGCTTAGAAGCAGCCACCATTGAAAGAGTGCGTAATAGCTCACTGGTCGAGTGACTCTGCGCCGAAAATGTAACGGGGCTAAACACACCACCGAAGCTATGGCTTGATGCTTGCATCAGGGGTAGGGGAGCGTTGAATGCGGGTTGAAGGTGTACCGTAAGGAGCGCTGGACTGCATTCAAGTGAGAATGCCGGTATGAGTAACGAAAAGATCTGTGAGAATCAGATCCGCCGAAAGCCTAAGGGTTCCTGAGGAAGGTTCGTCCGCTCAGGGTAAGTCGGGACCTAAGGCGAGGCCGATAGGCGTAGTCGAAGGACAACAGGTCGAAATTCCTGTACCACCGTAATCCGTTATGAGCGATGGGGTGACGCAGTAGGGTAGTGACGCGGACGGATGGATGTCCGTCTAAGCAGTGAGGCTGGTGTGTAGGCAAATCCGCACATCGTTAAGGCTGGGCTGTGATGGGGAGCGAAAATTGTAGTAGCGAAGGTCATGATCTCAGACTGCCAAGAAAAGCCTCTAGCCAGGAGAAGGTGCCCGTACCGCAAACCGACACAGGTAGGCGAGAAGAGAATTCTAAGGCGCGCGGAAGAACTCTCGTTAAGGAACTCGGCAAAATGACCCCGTAACTTCGGGAGAAGGGGTGCCTCGGTAGGGTGAATAGCCCGAGGGGGCCGCAGTGAAAAGGCCCAAGCGACTGTTTAGCAAAAACACAGGTCTGTGCGAAGCCGCAAGGCGAAGTATACGGGCTGACGCCTGCCCGGTGCTGGAAGGTTAAGGGGAGTGGTAAGCTCGCAAGAGCGAAGCTATGAACCGAAGCCCCAGTAAACGGCGGCCGTAACTATAACGGTCCTAAGGTAGCGAAATTCCTTGTCAGGTAAATTCTGACCCGCACGAATGGCGTAACGACTTGGGCGCTGTCTCAACGAGAGATCCGGTGAAATTTTAATACCTGTGAAGATGCAGGTTACCCGCGACAAGACGGAAAGACCCCATGGAGCTTTACTGCAGCTTGATATTGAATTTGGGTACGATCTGTACAGGATAGGTGGGAGCCGTCGAACTTTGAGCGCCAGCTTGAAGGGAGGCATCCTTGGGATACCACCCTGATCGTATCTAGGTTCTAACTTGGTACCGTGAACCGGTGCGAGGACAGTGTCAGGTGGGCAGTTTGACTGGGGCGGTCGCCTCCTAAAGAGTAACGGAGGCGCCCCAAGGTTCCCTCAGAATGGTTGGAAATCATTCGAAGAGTGCAAAGGCAGAAGGGAGCTTGACTGCGAGACCTACAAGTCGAGCAGGGACGAAAGTCGGGCTTAGTGATCCGGTGGTACCGCATGGAAGGGCCATCGCTCAACGGATAAAAGCTACCCTGGGGATAACAGGCTTATCTCCCCCAAGAGTCCACATCGACGGGGAGGTTTGGCACCTCGATGTCGGCTCATCGCATCCTGGGGCTGAAGTAGGTCCCAAGGGTTGGGCTGTTCGCCCATTAAAGCGGTACGCGAGCTGGGTTCAGAACGTCGTGAGACAGTTCGGTCCCTATCTGTCGTGGGCGTAGGAAATTTGAGAGGAGCTGTCCTTAGTACGAGAGGACCGGGATGGACGTACCGCTGGTGTACCAGTTGTTCCGCCAGGAGCACCGCTGGGTAGCTATGTACGGAAGGGATAAGCGCTGAAAGCATCTAAGCGTGAAGCCCCCCTCAAGATGAGATTTCCCAGTATGTAAGACCCCTTGAAGACGACGAGGTAGATAGGTTGGGGGTGGAAGTGCAGTAATGCATGGAGCTGACCAATACTAATCGGTCGAGGGCTTATCCTAAGATAAAACGCAAAAGAGTTTCGGATCCAGTTTTCAGGGTGTAACCTTGAACGTATGTACAAGTGACATACAACAAGCGCATGGCTATTCATTCACACGATAAGTGGTGAAGCGAATAACCGTACGGAAGAATTTGCACAGCAAATTCATGTTTGGTGGCGATAGCGGAGGGGTTCCACACGTACCCATCCCGAACACGACCGTTAAGCCCTCCAGCGCCGATGGTACTTGGACCGCAGGGTCCTGGGAGAGTAGGACGTCGCCAAGCAGAGCTTTATGCTTAATATTCCCTGATAGCTCAGTTGGTAGAGCACTCGACTGTTAATCGAGTTGTCACAGGTTCGAGTCCTGTTCGGGGAGCCATTTGCTCTCATAGCTCAGCAGGTAGAGTGCATCCATGGTAAGGATGAGGTCACCGGTTCGAACCCGGTTGAGAGCTTGTTATAGGATGGCCCGTTGGTCAAGGGGTTAAGACACCTCCCTTTCACGGAGGTAACAGGGGTTCGAATCCCCTACGGGTCATAGGGTAGTATGGAGGCTTAGCTCAGCTGGGAGAGCATCTGCCTTACAAGCAGAGGGTCGGGGGTTCGATCCCCTCAGCCTCCACCATTTTTCATCCTCTTACCTGGATGAATTCTTGGGGAATTGTGAATCATATGCATATTGGGGATTAGCCAAGCGGTAAGGCAACGGACTTTGACTCCGTCATGCATAGGTTCAAATCCTATATCCCCAGCCATTAAGAGCCATTAGCTCAGTTGGTAGAGCACCTGACTTTTAATCAGGGTGTCGAAGGTTCGAGTCCTTCATGGCTCACCATTGTATTACATGCGCGTGTGGCGGAATTGGCAGACGCACTAGACTTAGGATCTAGCGTCTTTGACGTGGGGGTTCAAGTCCCTCCACGCGCATATTGTTTTTGCGGACGTGGCTCAGCGGTAGAGCATCGCCTTGCCAAGGCGAGGGTCGCGGGTTCGATTCCCGTCGTCCGCTCCATATTTGCGCCCTTAGCTCAGCTGGATAGAGCGTTTGACTACGAATCAAAAGGCCGGGAGTTCGAATCTCTCAGGGCGCGCCATATTTAAAAAAGTATAATATCGGGATGTAGCTCAGCTTGGTAGAGCACCTGGTTTGGGACCAGGGGGTCGCATGTTCAAATCGTGTCATCCCGATACTAATTTGCGGGTGTAGTTCAATGGTAGAACTTCAGCCTTC
This sequence comes from Paenibacillus sp. FSL M8-0228, assembly GCF_038007385.1. NCBI lineage: Bacteria > Bacillati > Bacillota > Bacilli > Caryophanales > Paenibacillaceae > Paenibacillus > Paenibacillus sp. FSL M8-0228. The sequence continues at coordinate 5,045,708 of NZ_JBBOXA010000001.1, read as the reverse complement.
CAAGCTGATAGCGTGGGTTCGATTCCCATCACCCGCTTACCGATTACCTAGAAGCCGAAAGGCTTCTTTTTATTTTGTCCACATTACATTTACTTCTATGTATATAGGCCAATGCAAATATGTCTCCTGTCATGCACAGTTGGGGATGACTTGTGTATATTGTACATAGGCTCTTGTTACTTTTGACACCTAGATCTCGAATTTCCTCCTCTAACGTACCCCTTTCTCCTGCAGTAAGGCTAATTTCGTGATCAAATCCTTTAAATATAGGAATCCTATAGCTATTATGGTGCGAATTTATGGTGATAACTCAACAGTTGCTCTTGGGTTGTGCACATTTCCCTTTATTTATGTGGGTAAAAATCGGAGTGTTAATGAGGAAATACCTTAGAAACACTGAGAAAATGGCTAATTTGTGTATATCTTTGTGGATAGAAGGCTAATGGAGTTGACTTTGTCAACAAATAATAAACATATACACACTACGTTGCATGAATTTGTACCTTTAAAAACACACTCTTTATAAGAGACTGTGCATAATGTTTCACGTATCACTAGTGTATACATTAATTTCTATTTATTAACTTCATATTTATTCATAAGAATCCAATATTTTCTCGAAAGAAGTAATTCAAAAAGATGATTTTTTACTGTAAATTTTGCAGCTTTTCATGCGGTTTTATTGTATGATGTTAAGAAAGTGTCAAATTTCGTGTGTATACGTACCTTTTCTACAACTGTATATGGTGTGGAACAGATCAGATGGGGGGAAAAGCATGACTGAGCTTACGTTAACCGCTAACAAAAACCAATCCAACAATCTGCTGCGGCGGGACGTTCGTTTTCTAGGGAATATTCTTGGTGAGGTATTGGTTCATCAGGGTGGCAACGAACTTTTGGATATCGTGGAGAAAATACGTGAGACAAGTAAATCGTTACGTGCCGGGTATCAGCCGGAGTTGTATGAGAATTTCAAACAAATGGTCAGCGGACTGGATACGGATATTCGTCACCAGGTTATTCGCGCGTTTGCGATTTATTTTCAGTTGGTGAATATCGCTGAGCAAAACCATCGTATTCGTCGTAAGCGGGATTATGAGCATTCGGCTGGTGAAGATGTTCAACCTGGTTCCATTGAAAGTTCCGTTCAGGAGCTTAAACAAGGGGGCTTCTCCGCTGAGGACGTTAGTAACTTGCTGAATGAGCTCTCTTTGGAGCTGGTCATGACCGCACATCCTACAGAAGCGACACGACGAGTAATACTTGATATCCATAAGCGCATTTCCGAGGACGTCATGCTGCTGGATAATCCGATGCTTACCTTGCGTGAGCGGGAACAGGTACGGGAGAATCTGCTAAACGAAGTAATTACGCTGTGGCAGACAGATGAGCTGCGTGATCGCAAGCCAACTGTATTAGATGAAGTAAGAAATGGAATGTATTATTTTCACGAGACCTTGTTTCATGTACTGCCAGATGTATATCAAGAATTGGAACGATGTTTAGACAAATATTATCCCGAACAAAAATGGCACATACCCACTTATCTGAGATTTGGTTCCTGGATCGGTGGAGACCGGGACGGCAATCCGTCTGTGACATCTCATGTGACTTGGGAAACGTTACGTATGCAGCGCAAGTTGGCTTTGAGAGAATATCAGCACACGTTAAAGGAACTCATGGGTTACTTGAGTTTCAGCACCAGCATTGTGCGAGTTTCCGATGCTCTGCTGGCTTCTATTGAAGAAGACCGTACTCACATTACACTTAAAAAGATGGAAGTATGGCATAACGAAAAAGAGCCTTACCGCATTAAACTGGCATATATGATTGCTAAAGTGAACAACATCCTGGATGAAAGCAAACAGGGTACCAATGAGCGTTACAATTCTGCGGAAGAGCTCATTGCAGACCTAAATGTTATTGACCACAGTCTGCGTCATCATTTTGCCGATTATGTGGCAAACACGTATATTCAAAAGATGATTCGCCAGGTAGAGTTGTTTGGATTCCATACAGCTACGCTGGATGTCCGTCAGCATAGTCAGGAACATGAAAATGCGATGACTGAAATTCTTTCTAAAATGAATATTGTGTCGGATTACAGTAAGCTGTCAGAAGAAGAAAAAATTAATCTGCTGGAAAAGCTGCTGAATGAACCTCGTCCGATTACTTCACCTTATTTAAAATATAGCGATAGCACACAGGAATGTCTTGATGTATATCGTACGATTTATTTGGCTCAGGAGGAATTCGGCAAGCAGTCCATTACAAGCTACTTGATCAGTATGACTCAGGGAGCTAGTGACTTACTGGAGGTTATGGTCTTATCCAAAGAGGTAGGCCTGTTCCGCATCGAGAAGGATGGCACTGTTATCTGTACGCTGCAATCTGTCCCTTTGTTCGAAACGATAGATGATCTGCACGCTGCACCTGATATTATGAGAAGATTGATGAACTTGCCTGTATATCGACAATCTGTGGCTGCGATGGACCAGCTTCAGGAGATTATGCTGGGATACTCGGACAGCAATAAAGATGGCGGTGTGGTTACAGCGAACTGGGAACTTCGGGTCGCTATGAACAGCATTACGGAAGTAGTTAATGAGTTTGGCGTAAAAGTGAAGTTTTTCCACGGTCGTGGAGGTGCGCTGGGTCGTGGAGGAATGCCACTTAATCGCAGTATTTTGGCTCAACCTCCTCATACGATTGGAGGCGGAATCAAGATTACTGAGCAAGGTGAAGTACTATCATCCCGATACTCGCTCAGAGGTATCGCGTACCGGAGCTTGGAGCAGGCAACATCGGCGCTGATTACGGCTGTAGCATATCATCGTTCCGGGAAGAAGGAAGTGTTTGAGGAGAGCTGGGAGGAGATTATCGCCCGCATTTCCCAAGTATCACTGGATAAGTATCAGGATTTGATTTTCCGAGATCCAGATTTCTTCAACTTCTTCAAAGAATCTACACCGTTGCCTGAGGTGGGCGAGCTCAACATTGGATCTCGTCCATCCAAGCGTAAGAACAGCGAACGTTTTGAGGACTTGCGCGCCATTCCATGGGTTTTTGCATGGACACAAAGCCGTTACTTGTTACCTGCATGGTATGCGGCTGGAACAGGTTTGCAAAGCTTCTATCAAAACAATGAGGATAACCTTAAAGTGCTGCAAACGATGTTTAGGGACTCTGCTTTCTTCCGGTCACTTATTGATACACTGCAAATGGCAATCGCTAAAGCGGATTTACTGATTGCAGAAGAGTACGCTGGGATGTCGGATAATGAAGAGGCCCGGCAGCGTATTTTCGGGCAGATTTCAGCGGAGTTTAAGCTGACATCTGAGTTGATTTTGAAAATAACCGGACAATCCGAGATTTTGGACGACGTGCCGGTTATTCAGGAATCTATCCGCTTGCGTAATCCTTATGTCGATCCGTTAAGTTACTTGCAGGTTCAATTGCTAAGTGAGCTACGTGAGCTGCGGGATCAGAACGGTGATGATACGGAGATGCTACGTGAGGTATTGTTGACGATTAACGGAATTGCCGCAGGCTTGAGAAATACGGGCTGATATAGTACGGTTGTACGAATACAGGCAATCGGGTACTCATGGGGTGCCCGATTGTGCTGTTTGTATATTGATGGCAGGCGTGCTTGCAGTTATTAACAATACTACAGTTGATTTCCGGATAAAATTAAACTACGATGAATAATCATAAACATATAATAAGTAACCCATCAGCAAGTCTGGGGGAGTATAGAGTGGATAATATGGAAAGCCGCTTGGTAAGGCTGGTACAGAAAGGCGATCAGCGAGCTTTTGCGGAGTTAGTCGAGTTATATAAAGATCGGATTTTTCATCTTTCCTACCGGATGCTAGGTAATCGCCATGAGGCGGAGGATCTGGTGCAGGAAACTTTTTTGCGTGTGTATCGTAATTTGGAAAAATACGATCATGGACAGAAATTCTCAACTTGGATTTATCGAATTGCTACAAATCTGTGCATTGATCGTCTGCGAAGGAGAAAACCTACATACTCACTTGATGCTGAAATGAATGATCAGGAAGGTGTCGATGGGTACGCCATGCTCGCCAGTGAAGAGCTTACCCCTGAGGGGAGCACGCTTCTGTCTGAAACACAGGCCTTGATTCATGACGCCATCGACAGCCTTCCGGATAAATACAGAACGATTATGGTTTTACGGTACTTGCAGGAGCTTTCCTTACAGGAAATCAGCGATGTGCTCAATCTCCCAGTCACCACTATTAAGACAAGAGTACACAGGGGACGGGATTTTCTGCGCAAAAAACTGGAGCACAAGCTATAGATCATGCGCATAGATTCTAGGAAAAGAGTCTGCGTAGATGTTTTTATGAAACATAATGCTCGTTGTAACGTATGTAAGATGAGCAAAGTTTCTAAGCCGGAGCATGTTATGTTGAGAAACACGGAAGAATATTAGAAAGGATTGGCTCATATGGATTGCAAACAAGCCGTCTCTTTTATGCATGACTATCTAGATGGCGACCTGTCTGAGCAGGACAAACATGAGTTGGAACAGCACTTGTTAGACTGCCCGGAATGCCGCATGCGTTTTAAAGAGCTGGAGCGGACGGATGCGATGCTTTACGGTACACGCTATCATCAAGTGCCGTGTGTATCGGATGAGCTGACATTTCGCATTATGAATGCTTTGCCGCCGCATAAAAGACAGACTGCGGTGCCTATGCTGACCTGGGTGAAAAGGCATCCCGCTGTAACAGCCGCCGCCTTCTTCCTTATTGTTATATGCTCAAGCATGGCCAGCTTTTCTGGCACGGACCATCAATTGGTAGTCAAAGGAAGTCATCTGGATCAAGTTGTTATTCAGGGCGATACTGTGATTGTGCCTGAGGGGAAATCCATTGCCGGAGATTTAACAGTGCAAAATGGTGAAGCCCGTGTATACGGTGAAGTGGAAGGAAATGTCACTGTAATTGATGGTTCTTATTATCAAGCGTCCACCGCCCATATTGCAGGACAGGTTAAAAGTATTGATCAAACCTTGGATTGGATTTGGTACAAGGTTACTGATTTATTCGGGGGACCTTCTTCTCCATAAAAGAAGCTTGAAATGGCAAGGACGATATCGAGCGCCTCTTTCCGCTGGAAAAGGCGTTTTTTTGTATATGAAGCTGGCGAATTGTACTGTATTTTACTGATTTTGGCGGTTCTTTTGTCACACAGCTTGCAACGTGAGCCTGATCGTTATAACCTAGATAGAGAGAGCACACTGTGTACATATTACACCCACTCACTACAGAAAATTGCGGGGGCATGCGCATGTTGGATTATTTTGCGGACCTGACTTGGAAAGAGTCCATTAAAGATATTATCGACATTTTGATCGTAACCTATATTATGTATCAGCTTATTTTACTTGTTCGCGGAACGCGTGCAGTTCAATTGTTGAAAGGGATTCTGTTTCTGGTTGTCATTTGGGCGGTTAGCACCTGGTTTGATTTGTATACGCTCAAGTGGTTGATGAATCAGATGTTCACCTTTGGTGTGGTGGCTATCTTTATTATTTTTCAGCCTGAGTTGCGTCGTGCACTGGAGCAATTGGGGCGTGGCAAATTATTTGGGCGTTCGTCTGCGGATGATGAAGAGATTAACAAGTTAATCGGAGAAATGATTAAGGCGCTGAATTATTTATCACGTAGGAAAATAGGAGCTTTGGTCGTATTTGAGCGCGAGACCGGGCTAAACGAATATACGGAGTCTGGTATCAAGACACAGGCTGTAGTCAGTTCTGAACTGCTAATTAACATCTTCATTCCTAATACACCTCTGCATGATGGTGCGGTGATTATTCAAAATAAACAGATTGCTTCTGCGGCCTGTTATTTGCCATTATCGGAAAATCCGTTCATTAGCAAAGAGCTGGGAACCCGTCACCGGGCTGCGATTGGGGTGAGTGAGGTAACGGATGCCGTAACTGTCGTGGTATCGGAGGAAACAGGACAAATTTCTTTGGCCATTAATGGACAGGTCGTGCGCGACATTAAGGAAGAATCCCTAATCTCCAAGCTGTATGAGGAGTTGCGGCCAACACCGTCTTTGAAGGAAAAACGCGGCTCATTCTGGAATCGGAGGGGAGGCCGTGGAAATTCATGATGGACAAATGGATTAACAATAATACGATTTCCAAGATATTGGCGCTTGCGGTTGCTATCCTGCTGTGGGGAATGGTCCATCTAGATACAGGTACACCTTCATCTACGCTGACCGTTTCTTATAATAATAAAGTGATTGATAATGTAGCCATTCAGGCCAGTGGTCTGGATGATTCAAAATATGTATTGTCAACCATGGATACTGACCATGTTAAGATGGAGGTCAGAGGACAGCGTTCTGTGTTGACTTCCTTTTTTGCGGATAATTATCAAGCAAAGCTAAACTTAAACGGCTTAGGAGCAGGTACTAAAACATTGTCACTCGAACCGGACTTGCCGGATGGAGTGGAGTTGGTATCTATGACTCCTAACCGTGTTACAGTGACGATTGAGGAAAAACAAACGAAATCATTTAATGTATCTATAGTTCCTAAAGGAAACCCAGATGCGGGACTGCAGCTTGGTAAGCCTGTGATTGCTCCTCAGACCGTGAAGGTCACCTTGCCCAAAAGCCAGTTGAGTACCGTCACTGCCGTTCTGGGGGCTGTTAATACGGATGGCATCTCAGAAAAGTTTGAACAGAAGCGTGTAAAACTGAAGGCTTATAATAAAAAGGGACAGGAACTTACGGGAGCGGTCATTGAGCCGTCTACTGTGTCCGTTGAAATTCCGGTAACTCAGCAGGCGAAGTCTGTGCCTGTTAAGATTGTCTATTCCGGAGAGTTGCCAGACGGACTGGTGCTTTCTAAAGTGAATGCAAACGTGAAGGAAGCGGCGGTATATGCATCGCAGGATGTATTGAGCAGCCTCAGCTCTTACGTCACGGCTACATTGGATTTAAGCCAATTTACGGAAGCGGGGACTCGTACAGTTCAAGCTAATTTGGCAGCCCCCTCAGGTTCTGATAAAATCGAGCCAGGGTCCATACAAATTCAGGTGACTGTTGTTCCTTCCAATGAAGTCACAGATACGGAACGGACGCTGTCAGGCATCCCAATCGTTTTACAAGGTGCAGGAGATGGAGCGACTGCGACTGTTACAGCGCCCGCAGGCAAGACGATGGATGTTACTGTGAAGGGCCCGCAGGATCTGGTAAACAATTTAACCAATGATGATATTAGTTTGGTGGCAGATGTAAGTGGCCTCGCGGCTGGTCAACACGAGGTTACTCTGAAAGTAGGCTTGCCTAAATATATTACGCAAGCCGGAAATGCTGGCCAACTAAAGGCAACGATCAACATTGAGATCCCTTCTACGCCTGCTGTAACGAATCCGAATAGTGAGAATGAATCAAACCCCTCTGGTAGTGGCGAAAAGGGGCAGGAGAGGCCACAGGAGGGGCAAGGCAATCAAAGTGGAAACTCTGACGTTAAGACCGGGGACAACGCAGCTGCGGAGGATAAAACAAATCCTCATAACGGCGCAGATTCTTCTGCGAATGGAACCCCGGAGAACAGTCAGCCATAACATGTTTTATCTGTAGTAAATAATCATGATTTATTAGACAAAAAAAGGGAGTCATTTTACATGGGGAAATATTTTGGTACAGATGGTGTACGAGGCGTTGCTAATCAGGAACTTACAGCCGAACTGGCATATAGCATTGGCCGCTGCGGCGGATATGTTTTAGCAGGTAATGTAGAGAAACCGACAGTTGTTATTGGTATGGATACACGGATATCCGGTCTGATGCTGGAATCGGCTCTTGTAGCCGGTTTGCTGTCCATTGGAGCTAATGTGGTTCGCCTAGGTATTGTTTCGACGCCTGGGGTGGCATATCTCACACGTCAATTGAAAGCTGACGCTGGTGTAATGATCTCAGCATCACACAATCCAGTTGAAGATAACGGCATTAAGTTTTTTGGCGGTGACGGTTTTAAATTGACAGACGAAACGGAATTGAAAATTGAAGAGCTCATGGATGCAAAAGAAGACCAACTGCCTCGTCCGATTGGCGGCGGATTGGGAACGGTTGTTGTAGACGAGCATTCCCGTTACGATTATCTGGAGTTCTTGAAAACAACAATTAGCCATTCTTTTGAAGGAATAAAAATTGTACTGGATTGTGCAAACGGAGCAGCTTATGAGCTGGCGCCGAAGCTTTTTGCAGAATTGGGAGCTGAGGTGCACACCATCGGTGCCGAGCCTAACGGTTTGAACATCAATGATCATTGCGGCTCGACTCATCCTGAAAAGCTGAAAGAGGAAGTGCGCCGCTTGAAAGCGGATATTGGTCTGGCCTTTGACGGCGATGCCGACCGTCTGATCGCAATTGATGAGAACGGGGAAGAGGTAGACGGCGACTATATTCTCTGCATTTGCGGAGATGCAATGAACCGCGCTGGAAAACTCAAGGACAGCACTATTGTATCGACAGTGATGAGTAATATCGGTTTTTATAAAGCTACTGAAAAGCTGGCACTCAAGACTGCAAAAACTGCGGTCGGGGACCGTTATGTGATGGAAGAAATGCGTCGGGGTGGATTTAATCTGGGCGGTGAGCAGTCTGGTCATGTTATTTTCCTGGATCACAATACGACAGGCGATGGCATGCTGACTGGGATTCAGCTGGTAGATACCTTGAAAGCTTCCGGCAAGAAAATGAGTGAGCTAAAGTCGCTCATGAAACAGTATCCGCAAGTGCTCGTAAATGTGCGTGTGCAGGACAAACGCAATTACGAGGGGAATCCTGCTATTGCAGAAGCAATTGAGCAGGTGGAACAACAATTGGGCGATAATGGGCGTGTACTGGTTCGTGCTTCAGGCACAGAATCGCTCATTCGTGTGATGGCCGAAGGCCCGGATAAAGATGAGCTGGAGCAATTTGTCGGTCAGATCGTAGATGTCGTGAAGAAAGAATTAGTTTAAAATTTTGTAAACGTCGGTTGCCTGTGAAAAAGAAGCAGGCAACGGCGTTTGCGGTTATTTACTAGCGATTTATTGCCTTCATGGTGTAATTATGAATAAAGTGTCATTGCCAAATGATACTTAGCTGAATATAATATAGGGATGCTGTGACTCAGATAGAGAAAGCGAGGGTTGTAAGGTAACGTAATACAAGCGCCAGAGCTTGATTTTGTGCGGGGGAACTTGGTGGAGAAGCAACGGATTCAGTTGAAATAAAGTTGCTTGCAGATCGGTTCACGACAAAACAAGCTGACGAGGTGAAGGTGTTCGAAACATTCGGCGGGGACCTTCCGGTGAAGCATCAAGCCGTAAACCGGCAGCGGAAAATGAACAGGCAACTGTTTACACAACGCACCGGTAGATGCCTTTATTATTTTATAACCTAAATTATAAGATTCATTTCATGAATGTGCGGCCATCATCATTGGCGTGCGCGGTTTGGGAATTTCGTTACATTCGTGAAGAGATGCCTGTAAATTCTATAGTTATCATTGACAACTTCATAGATGAATGAACTTTATTCCACAATCTACCGCACACGTTAGTCCTGTGATGAGTCGTCTTGTGAAATGATGATCGGGAGGATAACGAATATGTGTGGCATTGTAGGATATATTGGTAATCAGAATACGCAAGAGGTATTGATTGACGGATTGAAGAAGCTGGAGTATCGCGGTTATGACTCTGCGGGTATTGCCGTGTTTACAGATTCAGGATTGCAAGTAGCCAAGGCTAAAGGTCGTCTGGCGAATCTAGAAGCTAAACTGGATGGTACGCCGTTGGTAGGCCATGCAGGTATCGGACATACACGTTGGGCAACGCACGGTAAGCCTTCTGATGAAAACTCCCATCCACATTTGGATGAGAGCCAAAAGTTCTCTGTAGTTCACAACGGAATCATTGAGAATTATCTGGAGCTGAAGGAGCAGCTGATCAGCGAAGGTCATACCTTTATTTCCGAAACGGACACCGAAGTTATTTCCCATCTGGTTGCGCGTGAATATAAAGGGGATATCGTTAAAGCAGTACAAAAAGCAATTACCTTTATGCGCGGTGCTTTTGCACTGGGTGTGCTGACAGAGCATGAGCCTAATAAGCTGGTTGCTGTTCGTCAAGCTAGCCCGCTGGTTATTGGTGTGGGAGAAGGCGAGAACTTTATCGGTTCCGACATTCCGGCTATTCTGAAATATACACGCAATGTATTTATTTTGAACGATGGCGAAATGGCTGTTTTGACCAGTGATGCTGTCGAATTAATGACAATCGAAGGCCAATTTATTTCTCGGGAAATGATTCATGTCGAATGGGATGCTGTAACAGCGGAAAAAGGCGGCTATGAGCATTTCATGCTGAAAGAAATTCACGAGCAGCCTAAGGCTTATCGTGACACAATGTTGGGCCGTATCGATAAAGATACTAAAAAAGTTGTTCTTCCTGAACTGAAGCTGACAGAAGAACAAATTAAAAATATCCGCAACATTCAAATTGTTGCGTGTGGTACAGCTTACAATGCAGGTTTGATTGGCCGTACGGTTATTGAAAGTCTGGCTCGTATACCGGTAGAGAATGATGTGGCTTCCGAATATCGTTATCGTTCACCTATCGTAACACCAGAGACATTGGTGATCGTGGTGAGCCAATCCGGTGAAACTGCTGACACGTTGGCAGCACTGCGTGAAGCACAAGCAAACGGCGCTCATGTACTGGCGATTACAAACGTAGTCGGTAGCTCCATCGCTCGTGATGCAGATGATGTGTTGGTTACACTGGCAGGACCGGAAATTGCCGTAGCCTCGACTAAAGCCTATTCTTCGCAGTTGATTGCGTTCTATCTGTTTGGTTTGTATCTCGCTCAAGTGCGTGGCACACAAACGGATGAGCAAGTAGCCCATGTGCTGGCTGCTATGGAATCTCTGCCAGAGCAAGTGGAAGAGATGCTGGGTAAAGCAGATGCGATCAAATCCTATGCTGAGCAAATTGCAAGCCACAAGCACCTGTTCTTTATTGGTCGCGGTCAGGACTATGCTGTAGTACAGGAAGGCTCCCTGAAGCTCAAGGAAATCTCCTACATTCATTCCGAGGCATATGCTGCGGGTGAGCTGAAGCACGGTACACTGGCATTGATCGAAGAGGGAATTCCAGTTATCGCTTTGGTAACACAGGAATCCGTGTTGGAGAAAACCGTGAGCAACATTAAGGAAGTCAAGGCTCGTGGTGCAGATGTTCTTGCGATTACGTACGAAGAGCACGCAGTTGAGTTGTTGAAGTCCGTGGATCAGGTATTTGCCATTCCGAAGACACTTCCAATTCTGTCTGCTGCAATTTCGGTTGTATCTCTCCAACTGTTGGCTTACTACGCTTCTCTTGCGCTGGGTCATGATGTTGATAAACCACGTAACCTGGCGAAAAGCGTTACCGTAGAATAAGCTTTAGTAAAATTCTAAATTAATTGTCTGGTGATAAAAGAGTGTGGAACCAGTAAAAGATGTATGGAACCAATAAAAAAACTGTGGAACCAGTAAAAAAAGTCTGGAACTAGTCATTTTACAAACATCAAGAAAGATCCCGATGATATATCGGGATCTTCAGATTGTCGAGAAACCCCGTCATTTTGAGACGTGGGTTTCTTTTTTACATCATAATGCTCTGGTCTCTGGAGAAGCAGGGGGGTTACCCCTGTTTCTCCAGGCGATCTAGGTGGATCGCCATCTTCTTCATGTTCTGCACGGCTGCCGTCATAAGGGCTTGTTCCCTGACGTTTGGAAGACCGCGCAAACGGCAATAGCGAAACCCATGGAGCTCTTTGGCATCCGCGAAGCTTCGCTCAATCGTCTCTTTTCGTTTGCGGTACAGCTTTTTACCAGATGGGCTCAGCCGGTTGCTCCGTACCCACTCTTTGCTGTCTTCCCAGACATGCCGAGTCACCACTTTGCGGTGGTTTCGAGACTGGGTACACTGACTTAGCAGTGGGCAATGCTGGCACTGAGCTGGGTCAGAGGCATACTGCCGGTATCCCTTACGGTCCGTCGTTCGGTAGGGCAGTTCCTGTTGGGCTGGGCATCTATACGCATTGCGTTTGGCATCGTATTCAAACTTCCATTTCGGAAACAGTCCTTGTCTGGGATGGAATCTTCGGTGAGCAATCACGGCAAAAATCTTTCGGTTCTGCAAACCTCGGCAAATCGGCGTTGTTAAATAACCTGAATCTAGTGCAACAGCTTCTACTTGAAAACCAAAACGTTCTCTTTGGCGATCCAAACGGGACAAATAGGGGACAGAATCATGTACATTCCCCGGTGTCACATGCACGTCCGTAATCAGATTGTACTTCATATCCACCGTGCGGTGGTCCAGATAGAAGAAGCCTTCGGGCTTGCCATCACGGATCATATAGCCGCTGTCCGGGTCTGTTTTGCTCACTTTAATTTCTTTTTCTTCGTTCACTTCCTCTCGGGATTTTAAGGCTTTTTTCCGTGGTTTCTCCGGTCATCCTTCACCGCTTCGTTCAGCTCGTCCATATAGTCTTTAGTATTCTGCAACACTTGTTCTTTGGTGTACTGGTGCCTGTTAGCATTGGCTTTGACGTGTGTGGAATCGGTGACGAGAACACGCCCACCCACCATTCGGTGAGAGATCGCCTGCAGCACAATTTCATCGAAGATATCTTGAAAGATCGTGGTGTCTTTAAAGCGAGTACGACGATTCCAGCTAATCGTCGTATGGTCCGGAACTTTATCCGTTAAGCCCAACCTCAGAAACCAACGATAAGCTAGGTTCGTCTGAATTTCTCGCTCGAGTTGCCGTTCTGAGCGAATGCCATAGAAATAACCGAGAAAGATCATTTTAAACAATACGGTAGGATCAATGGCAGGACGCCCGTTGTCTGCACAATACAGTGATCGAACTTTATCATCGATAAACGAAAAATCGATATACTTATCTACTTTGCGGAGCAAGTGATCTTGAGGAACCAGATCTTCGATGGAAACAAATTCGTAGGATTGTTGTTTTTCGCGGTTGGAGCGTAGCATATCAACACCATCCGTTCTACAATAGTTACCTATATTATACAACATTAACGCGGTGTCGTCTTAAACAAAATTAACATAAAATAGGCTGTCGAGACTTTCTCGACAGCCTGAAGATCCCGATGATATATCGGGATCTTTTTAGCTTAGGAGGGCAATTATGTCTACAATAGGCCAACGAATTCGAACTATTAGAAAAACAACAACTTAAATCAAATAAAGTTTGCAAATATAATTGGCATTTCTCAAAGAACGTTGAGTGAGCTGGAGCAAGATAAATACAGACCCTCTCTTGATATAATTATAGCAATTAAAGAAAACTTCAATTCCCATATAGAGTGGTTAATCTTTGGAGATACGCCTGTATCAAAAAACGCTATTTTTAATTTAGCCATTGAAGCTCAGGAATTAGAACTTATTTCTTTGTTTCGAGAACTTACTAAGGAAGATAGAGATAAAATTATTGATTTTATAAAACTGAAGATTGTTCGGTACTAATCTTTCACGAGAGCTCCTTAATGATATGTCTTAGAAATACTCATTTTAATTTTGGTACATACAAGTCACAAACGAGCTCTCTTACTTTGGAGTACAAATCCCTATTGTAATAACGGTCAATTGACAAAAAGCACGACGCGCAAGATCAGGCGTTACAAATGGAATTATTTTGAAGTAACCATTATAGGATACAGATAGAAGTACTATTCAAACGTTGATCTATACCTTATTGAGTTAACTGGTGAAATCCACTAATGGAGTAGTTTCCAACTTTCTTTGTATGGCGATTTTTGGTGGTTCCAGACTTTTTTTCTCGTGTTTATCAAGTGTCGGAGCTAATTCAATAAAATGAACAAAAGAGACGTCATTCTCAAACGTCTGTCTCCAAAGGGGGATTCCTAGTGCGGCTAGCTGGAGACTCGAAGTTATTCAGTGACAGGGAAAGGGAAGCCTGTCACTACACCCGCAGAATCTGTTTCTTTGCCTCTTGGAAGAGGTTTGACTCCCGTTGCTCTACCTGCTCATCCTGCTCTCTGAGCAGGTTTTTGCTTTTTATTGAGTAGAGTATAGAAATGAGATTATTAAGTCTTAAAGGTTCACTATGATTTGTAAACATCATATGAAACGAGGAAAGATGGGGGGAATTAATTATATTTACTCACTCTCCTAAGATATACGATTTGATAGATTAGTTGTATAGCAAGTCTTTATTGTTTACATTGAAAATAACACTTATTATGGTTCTTTCTGTAAACAAAATCACTAATCTGTCCGATACATACATAAGGATGTTTTATTGTTAAATATACCCTTGAAAATTATGATTTCACATATCATTTATATTAGATTTCGGTTTAAGATAACCAGCTATTTTAATATGTACGGTAGTATATAAATGCAGCAACCAGAAAGGAGATGGAACGTGAATCGTGAGGAAATTCTTCAACATTTTGCAAATGAGGTCCACGAACCGTTAAAGCATCAAATGTTATTTACGTTGGAAGCCTCTTTTCAAAATCGTAAGCATGCTTTGGTGAAGACATTTCGTAATTCACTGGAGCAACTACTCGGGAAAGTCAAGCAGATGCAGCGAGAAGGTACCAAGCAGGCGTTGGGATATATATCTTACTCCATGCTTCGTACCGAATTAGCAAACGGAAGGGCGACCTATTTGGTGGAGGCCATGGACAAGACGTGGTTTATGGATCGCCATCCTTGCCGAAATACTTATGATGCAGAATGGGCCTTTCGCTATTTGGACGAGTGGGAGACGGAATTAAGTAAGCATGCTAAGAAATATGGTGGAAGAATCGGCTTGGATGATATTCAAAGGATGAAATTGCGCGCGGCAATACATATTCACCAATATATCATTGCTTTGGCGCGTTTTAGTATCACAGAAGAATGGTTGGATGAAATACAGTTTGCTCATGAAATACAGTTGGAAGATGTGTTCGAGCTGAGAGTCGGAGAATATTGGGACCAAAGTGAAGTCGTTTATAAACGGGATGTGCGTGTCAAAGATTCGACGGTGACGAAAGATTGGCTTGAGGAAAAGAAGCCATATGACTACATACATGAAGTTTTTCGGGGAATTGACGGATCTCGAGGAGATTATGAGGGAATACGTCTGCAATATGCCGATTTGAGTGAAAGTTCTTTTAACAATAGTGTTTTTACAGGAGGAAATCTGATCGGTTCCCGTTGGAATAAAGCCTGTTTACAAGAAGCGGATTTTAGCGGTTGTTTGATTCAGGAAGCCCGTTTTGAACAAGCCAACTTAAAGGGAGCATCTTTCCGGGATGCAATAGCTGTACCTGGAATTTACCAGTCTAAACGATGGGAAAGACCCGGTTTTCAACCCGTAAGTTTTGCAGGAGCGGATCTTACAGGAGCTCAATTTCAGGGAGCCTACTTGAAGGATGCAGATTTCACCGGGGCCATATTGCAGGGGGCTGACTTTATGGGTGCAGCGTTTGAGGGAGCCTGCTTCAAAGGAGCGGTGCTGGATGGAAGCCGGTTTAGTTTAGGTATGCATCCAGCCGTTCAGAGTCTAACTTAATTTGGATAACACAATGTGGGACAAACGGAAAGGGAATGGAGGGAGCGTGGCATAGTGGAGTATTTCCTTTGTCAGCAGGATGATCGGATGTTGAATGCTGCTGTACCCGTGTGGGATGAAGAGGCAAATGCAGAGATGATGGACCTAAATGGCTGGACGAATTGGCCTCTATCTTATGCTGCACAGTTTAAGGTTAATGGTCACGATTATACAATTTACCCTGATATTCTAATGGGTTCCAGGATGATGGTATCTGATGCTGTGCATAAATTGTTACAGGTCTTTGTGCCGGGCTTGTTTAGCCGCATGGCTTTGCTTCGGGATATGGAACGTTCGCAGCAAAAGTTGTATTGGATGACTCAACCCCCGTTAGTGGATTGTTTGGGTGAGCAAAGTCAATTTCATCCTGGAGGAACATTGATGAAGCTAGTCGTAGATCGAAAACGTACCGAGGGGAAATCCCTATTGCAAGTTCAAGGGTTGCGTGAAACCTGCACGTTGGTCAATCTGACCTTGGCGGAAAGTCTGCTGCGGAGGGGGACAAGTGGCATCACCTTTCAGGAAGTCGTCATGCAGTAATAAAGATGGGAGTGGATAATGTATGGAACATCTGGATCAGAAAATAGTCTCGATGCTACACACAGTAGCTGTAGAAAATATCGAAAATGATCAATCTTTAATTGAGCATGAAGGGTTGAATCACGCTCACGGGAAGGAGCCGTTTGGACAGCCGCTACAAACACTTATGCAAATTGGCGGAGAAAGACTGGTCTTTGCTCAGCGACATTTGTTGGATGAACGCATTTGTATTACGATGCCAAATAGCTTTCGGGATATGCCCATGCACGAGCAACGATTAAAATATCCTTCTCATCATCGTCCGGATTTTATTTTTACCAATAACACAGGCACGATTAACTTAACCTTCAAGCATACCGAGAGTCCATTACAAACCGAAGAGTTGGAGTACTTTACGGATGAGATGGCTCAGGTGGTAAAGCAAACCCAGAAGTTGACTGAATGGTTTGGCCATGAAGTGCTGGAGAACGAAGAGTGTCGGATTGGATACTGCGAATTTATGACACCAGTATGGAACGCACGTGTATATAATTTATCCTTCTTTACGGTGCTGGAAGGACGTGCGCTAATGTGTACTTTTAACTGTACGGATGAAGAGATGGCAACCTGGCAGCCAATAGCCCGCAGTATGCTGCTAACGTTGAAAATAGAGTCTGAGCGAAAGGAAAATCAACTCTTATGACATTAACCCACATTACATATGATCGGTTGCAAATTACACCATTTGAATTGGTTAGCATTCAGGAACTCCATATGACCAAGCGGCTGAATGAGCACACCCGGCTCTCTTTTACCGCTATTTTACCTGAAGAATTACAGGACAGCTATGTCCAGTTGATCGAAGCCGATTCCCCGGTTTGTGTGTCGCAACTAGATGAAGCAGGCACTCCAACACCGCTATTTAACGGAACGGTGCTCCATATGGAAGTCAAAGTGGTCAGAGATGTGTATTACCTGGAGGTTGAGGCGATATCACACACGTATAAACTGGATATTCATAAAAAGAACAGGTCGTTTCAGGACAAAAATATGAAGGTTGAGGAATTGCTGCGGGCTGTAGGAGCAGATTATCCCGGTTTTGATATCATTGATTCCGCTACAGGGGGAGCGGCTTTAGGCCGTATAGCAGTCCAATATCGTGAAACCGATTGGGAGTTCCTCAAGCGGATCGCTTCGCGTTACCATACTTCACTCACACCTGCGTCGGTATTTGATGTGCCAAAGTGCTATTTTGGAGTCGAGGAAACCCAGTCTGGACTGGACTTAACCAATTATCATTATACCGTCAGCAAGCGAGTTGGAGATTATCGTTATTTTAACGGCAATGATACAGCACATGTAAACGAGCATGATTTTATTGATTACCGGGTTGAGGCGGAGCAGGTATTAGAGCTCGGCAGCACCGTTACCTTTAAGGGTAAAAATCTGTATGTGTACAAGGTAGACACTCATATGCAAAAAGGAATGATGCAGCACGTGTATACCCTGACTTCCCACAAGGGATTGAGACACCAAGAGGTGTTAAACGAGCAGCTTATCGGTCTGTCTTTACCTGGTAAAGTCATTCAGGTAGAGCGAGATCGTATCAAACTACATTTACATATCGATGCTGCGCAGGACCCTACAAAGGCCCACTGGTTTACCTATGTTTCTCCTTATACTGCAGAAGGACATAGCGGATGGTACGTAATGCCTGAGCTCGGGGATACCGTTCTGCTCTATTTCCCTACCCATCGAGAAGAAGAGGGCATGGCAAGTACATCTTTGCGCGAAAAGAATCGGAGTGCGGGGCAACACGCTCTTGCACATCCTGACATCAAATTGTTTCGTACCGCGCACGGCAAGGAAATCAAATTAACCCCTGATGAAATTATCATCACCAGTAAAGAGGGGACGATGTATATCCAGTTAAATGAGAAAAATGGAATTCACATTGTAAGCGATAAACAGATTCAATTTTCAGCAGGAGGGAATATCTCCCTTCATTCCGGCAGTAAAGTGAAAATCACGGCCGGGGATGAAATTCAAATGACGAGCAAAGGCAGTACCGTATCGTTGGGTGGAATAACCAATGTTCTGGGTAGCGAAGTGAAAACAAACTAAGAAAGGACATGGGGAAGGGGAAGAGAAGAATGGCAAAAAAATCTCATTCGGAAGAGGGAACTATTCAGGCTGGACGGGGAAGCAAGCAGGGCTACGTAGTTGCCGGGGCCATCTTGAGCTGCAGCTTTGGTACGCAGCCGACACGGCTCAAACGACCGTTCAGTCACGGCGTATATGTGAAGGAGAAAGCCCAAATGAATGTTGGAGATTACTTGCCCGGCACCAATATCAGCAATTTTGGCCGTTGCTCCTGCCCAGCCAATCCAGCGGTCAAAAGCAGTGACATGGTCGATATTTATGGGGTCAAAAAAGCGAACTGTGTTCCGGTGATCACCGGACCCTGGATCGGGGGCAAAAGCGATGTGCTTGTGGAAGGAGAACCGGCCTTGCTGGACCAATGCTCGAATGCGTGCCTATACGGGGGAATGATTCGGATTACAGACGATGGCCAGACGCTGGAGTAAGGAGGTACAAGTTGGATCACATACAAACGATGTTAACGTATAAGGAACTGGAATGTACAGGTCCATATCCTCTTCAAACGATAAACGAACTGCGTATCGAACGAAAACTAAATGACCACGTCCGGTTAAAGATCAGTGGATGGATAGATGAGGAACAGAGAGATCATTACATAGAACAGGATCAGGATAACGAACCGGTCATTATCCGTACCAAAACAGAAAATGATCAGCCTGAACGCATTTTGTTCCATGGTTTACTGGTCCATGCAGAAACACGGATGGTGCGTGGCATCTATTATGTGGAGCTTGAAGCCGTATCTCATACAATTCAGTTGGATATCACACCTGTAACTCGTTCTTATCAGGATACTTTAATGCCCTACGGAAATTTGATCAAGCAAATCATACAGAAGTACAGCCAGGCCGATGTTATTGATAACGTAACAAATGGTGCTACCCTGCATGCATTTACTTTACAGTATCAGGAGACGGATTGGGCCTTTCTCAAACGGGTCGCTTCCCGATTTGGAGCTATGCTGGTCCCGGAAATTTCACTAAACGGGCCCAAATTCTGGTTGGGTATGCCGGAGGGACAATACGTTGAAATGAAGCATCCCGTTTACCGTACTCGGCGCAGTTTTGATCCCAACAGCAAAACAAAATTTAGCTACTTGCTGCAGAGTGAAAAGCTTGCCCGGCCCGGGGATCTGACGGATTGGAATGGCGAGCAATGGATGGTAGCGGAAGTCACTTCTGAATTGCAAAAAGGAGTACTGCTACACGAGTATGAACTGGTTCACGAACAGGGGATTCAGCAAACAGAGATTTTGTACTCGAACCTCACCGGAGCCTCACTGGAAGGGCATGTATTAGAGGTCCAGTCAGGCCGAATACGTGTTCATCTTACAGTGGATGAAAAGCAGGATCGGGAAACGGCATGGTGGTTTCCATATGCTAGCAGTTATACAGCCGAAGGGAATAGCGGTTTGTACGTCATGCCGGAACGAGGAGATAGGGTATCCGTCCGGTTCCCTACAGAGCAGGAGGCGGATGGATATGCGGCAAGCTCCATACGACAAGGGAGAAACTCGCCAAAGCTCGCTGACCCAGCCACCAAGTATTGGGGGACACCTCATGACAAGGATATCAAGCTAAGTGCCAGTGAGTTGAAGATGACGGCCAAGTCGGAGCAGGTTTACATTCAATTGAATGCATCGGGTGTTCAGGTCGTCAGTGAGCATGAATTGTCATTGTCGGCGGGCAATACACTTTCATTGCATGCAGATGGGGAACTAAATATTCAAGCTGCCGAGGCCATCTATTTCAAAGCAGGCAGCAGCAGTTTGATGCTGGACGGTGAAACGGATATCCGATCCGCTAAAGTTCAACTGGAAGGGACGGTTAAAAAACCGGTTTTTGTAGCCGAACTGGCTCCGGTCTGGGAACCGCCATTAATGTCTGTAAAAGCCTATGCAGAGGCGCAGGCGGCGAAAAGTACAGCAAGCAGCAGTACAGGAGGAAGCTCCAATTCAGGCGCTACATCGAAAGATGAGGGAGCCGTTAAGTCAGCCGTAAACACTCCCAGCTCACCGAAGGCCAGTCTACTGGATGGTGTATTGGGACTAGCCCAGAAAGTATGTGATGTGGCTGGGTCTATTCCTGTCTTGGGAGCCATTCCAAAAGCAGCAAGTCAAAAAATAGCTTCGATTCGTTCCGAGGTCGCTTCCTCCGGACCGTCATCCATAGTTAAATATGCGGCAGCAGGCTTGTCCATGATCGCCAGTGTACCTTCCCATGGTTGGGGAGTGGTGTTGGGGAAGACCGCCAAGGTTGCTGCCCAAACCTTACAGGCGCATGCGGAGGAACAGAGGGCGCGTGAACAACATGCGATGATGGATTTCCTGGGCAAGGTGTGGACGAGTGCCAGAGGATATGGAGGAGTACAATCCATATCGGATTTCATCAACTATGTAAAAGGAGTCAATCAGGCTTCCGTCCAAGCCTATAGTGATATTCCTTCTGATATACGGGAACGCTGGTATCAAAGAAATGTGGATCAACAGTTTGAGGATGCGCTGGATGCTTATTATAATAATCAGGATCTCTCCACAGATATAATTGCATTAATGGAGCATCAGCGGCAGACAGACAACCATTTTCGATATAGTGACAGAGCTTTGATGAGTTCCAAGTATCGGGACGATATGAAAGGATACACGACGGAACAGAAAAAATATTTGATTGATTTTCTGAATTCAATTGACGATTATAGAAAAGAGTATGGGCCGTTTAGGGAAAGTCCTTTTATGAAAGATCTGGATAAGACTGAGCGGATTGTGTTGAGTGAAATCAAAAACTCCTCTCATGAATATCTAGAGGCAACATGGGAGCGAATACGTAACTTTCCTAATCTAGATATTAGCCAAATGGTAGTCGATAACTTTAAAGGAAAACAAGACGTAGCAGATAAAATTGTTAAAGTCATAACGCAACCAGAGGCTGTTTATGAAAAAGCAAAAAATAGCTCCAAACAAGAAAATGCCCATCTGTTAGTAGAAGCAGCATTTGCGTTTGTAGTTGGAAGGAAAGGAAAGAAAGGAAAGGAAGGAAAGAAACATTCCAAAGATGACGGTGCTTCACCAGGAGGATCGCATAAGAAGGATGATCATCTCTCTGAGGGGCCAGAATCTATACCACCTGAGAAATTATTAGGAATTGAACATGCAAATATACTAAATCCAAGAGATTCCTTAAATCAAAAAATTCCAGTAAGAGGCGGTATATCAGGAAAAACAGAAAGTCGTCATTTAACTAAACATGAGAGAAATTTAGCTAATCAAATTCTTGATGATATTTCAGCGCAAGCTCGGGGTGACAAAAGCGCTAAAGCGCGTTTAGAGGCATTAAACGATCATGTTCTTGATAATAGGCGTAATGGGCAGAATTACGCAGGGTGGAATTCTGTATATATACGAGATGAACATGGAAACAATGGTGTAATGCGAATTATTTATAAGCAAACTCCTAAAGGGATTGAGTGGCATGTAGTACAATGGCACTAGGCTTTCTATGGTAGAATTGCTTTTATTGCCATTAATCTGATATAAAGTCGTGTAAAAAGTTAAATTAAGTAACACTAACAATAGAAAGGGAGAAAGTCTAGTGGACGAGAAAGTTAAATATATTAATGAGCTATTCAAATATCTAACACAAAATAATGATACAAAAGAATATCAAACGTTTTTTGCTCTACTAGAAAAAGTAAAATATAATCCTAGCTTGCTAGAATATTACGGAGAAGAATTTGTTGAACATTTGATAGACCTTCTCCCGCGTATAGAAGATAAGTATGATCAAGCTTCAGTAATAGAAACAATCATTGAATGTTTAGACATTTACACATTTAGTGAAAACTACCTTAAGGAAATCTTTGATAAATATATGTTATGTGTAGCTGAAAAAGCTGTTAATGTGAAAGGAATGTCAGCTTGTTTAATAGGGTTTATACAAGCGGGAATTAGTGAAAAAGAAATAATTAAGAAGTTGGAAGAGAATTTAGAGAAAGAACACTTAATAAACGTACTCTCAAAAATGTACATCAATTTTCTTGCTAATTCTGTAGAAGCCAAATCTTACTTGATGAAGGAAGTACAAGAAGCTTATTATTTAATCCAGCGTTCTGGAATTATCGCTCAATTTTTATTATTAGTGCATCCACACGTTCGGAAATATGCGGGAATAAGTCAGATCACATTCTTATACGATTCATACAGAGGTGTGTATGAGGATTGCTGGCCAAGAGGGTTACTTCCCAATATGAAAGACACGCTTATTAAGTCAAAGGTGCTGTCATCAAAGGAAGTAAGTATTTTAGAAGAGTTGGATAGGTTAATCAATAAGCAGGAAAAAGAATTAGATTCGATGGAAGTTAGAAAATTGTATGAAGATTTTTTCGAAGGTAAAGATCCACTTGAGGTAATTTTTACTTTGCCAGTGTAGAAAATTACGTAAAGAGTTCTACCTAACCACTTGATGATATGTTCCTTGGATTAAGCAGGCGTTAGATAACGAAGCCAAGCAAATTCGATTATTCTTACTCCTGCTAAGATTGAATTGATATATTATTCCGATGGACATATTCAAAATTAAATAATCGCCCTATGCTTCTGTGTGTGATTCCTACCTATAGAGTGTCTACCATATAAGGGGAAATATCTCGAAAGGAGAAATCGTTTATATCATCCTGTAAAAGACTGCATTCAAAAGTTTGGGCTAACACATCGGGCGTTTGTCGTTCTGTATGATATCTCTTGAGAGGTTTCGTAGTTGCTTGTTTATTGCTACACTAATTCCCTCACCCGCTTCGGCTACGATGAACAGGAAGCATATATCTTATGATGGAAGTGAAGAGCAGCAAGAACCTACCGCCGCAGCGGTAGGCAGGGTGAATCAATGAAGCATCTCCTTTAGATACGACATAGTCCTTATACGGCGGGAGGATGTGCTTGAATATGATTCTGAAAATATGGACGAGCTTGCTAATTTCGTCAAGCATATCAAAAACCAGTCGGCAATCTTCTACAACAAATTTATGAAGAAGATTTAATAATGCCAATTACACGATATCAAAATAATCAAAAAAACTTGTTTTGATGCAGAAACGACACTCCTTTTCTTTATCACGATATAAAATATTCTTCTCCTCACAACTTAATAAGGGAGAGCATTACTTAAATTGGGTAAGACAGTTTGTGGGTTTAAACTTTATAATGATGTAAGCGAACCAGCGGATTATGGAATAAACTAAGCGGAAGACCGCATTTGGGAGTCGGTTTCCAACTTTCTTTTCATGGTAATTTGTGGTGGTTCCAGACTTTTTATTTCTCGTGTTTATCACGTGCCGCGGCAAACCCAATAAAACCAACAAAATTGGTTCCGTACTTTTTTATCACCCGACATTAATTGTCTGGTGATAAAAAAGTGTGGAACCAGTAAAAAAAGTCTGGAACTGGTCATTTTACAAACATCAAGAAAGATCCCGATGATATATCGGGATCTTTTTAGCTTAGGAGGGCAATTATGTCTACAATAGGCCAACGAATTCGAACTATTAGAAAAACAAACAACTTAAATTAAATAAAGTTTGCAAGTATAATTGGAATTTCTCAAGGAACGTTGAGTGAGCTGGAGCAAGATAAATATAGACCCTCTCTTGATTTAATTATAGCAATTAAGGAAAGCTTCAATTCCCATATAGAATGGTTAATCTTTGGAGATACACCTGTATCAATTGAGCCCACACAGTAGGGAACGTCATTCGATTAGCAATACAAAGTAAATAATCAGTTGTAACGTCAAAAACCTTTGCTAAAGATATTAAATGATTAATTTTAGGCCGTGCTACGTTTCGCTCCCAATTAGAAACAACCTGTTTAGTTACCCCGATTTTATTAGAAATTTCCTTTTGTATCCATTCATGGAGTAGTCTCGAATTTTTACATCGCTGTTCCAAAGTATTCATGAATTCATCTCTATTGAGAAAATCAAATAGCTTTTACCCGACCCATCTGCTTACTAATTATACTTACTTATAGCCCATATTATAGCTTATTCATACCCTACTGTACCCTACGAGTAGCCTATGAATAGGCTACGAAGTAAAATATAGCTAAAAAATATTACTTTGCTATTGTATAAAGCTGTGAGTTGTTATATTCTACATTTGTATTTTGAAGTAAAACTAAAATATATCTTAGGAGTAGAAAAAGATAACTGAACTTTACTCTGATTTAGTAGTTCTAAAAAGAAGGTGAATAATGAGCAAAATTCGATCAAGTAACTCTATAGCATCTATTCAACGGAAAATCAAAGAAGGAAGAGGTCAAGGCCACTTTTCGGAATATAAACCTTGGTTGACGGTACATGATGTACCTTCAATAGGGATAGTTACTCGAATTCTTGGTTGGAAAAGTGGTCGACTTCACCATTATCTGTCTGAACACTTTGAATTGGCACATCATTGCCAAATGGAAGTGGTCAGAGCAAGTGATTGATATTCGCGAACAATTTCCTTTATTACCCCTAGATAAAACCCTCTATATTGCATAAAAGTTAAACATCCAACTGACCCCAAGAATAAGCTTCCCATCATTATGACTACAGATATGTTACTTACAGTAAAACAAGAAAAAAGTATAAAATTTATTGCACATTCTATCAAACCTTCTAACAAGTTGACAAAACGAGTTGTAGAGAAATTACAGATTGAAAAAGAGTTCTTTAAAGACCAAAAGATAGAGTGGGCACTTATTACGGAAAGGCAGATAAACTACAATTTATTCAGGAATGTCGAATGGCTTCATAATGCTAAAAACAACGATAAGTTGTCAAATCACCATATAAATAGTCTCGAAGATAATCTCTATTATGCTATTCAACAAAGTGAAAAACCATTTGCGAAAGTTACAAGAGAACAAGATGAATTATTTGGTTTACCAAGTGGGTACTGGATATGACTCATCTAATACAGCCTACTCTACAATCCATGATTATTTTAGAAAATAGACGCAAGCGCAAGGATTCGGAGCACCAGCAGAGAATGTATACAGGGAAGATCTCCCAAATTGGCCGGCACCCCGCCTCAGTGTCGACACGCGTCGAATTCCCCGATTGATGGCAAGCCATTCCCAGTGTTTCTTCTCCATTCGCTCTTTTTAGGCAAAATATTAACACTTTATGTTGGGAAGACCCAATTTAACTAAAGTTTTACTATACATTATTGGAAATTTTGATATAATTCTACCTAGGTCAACCTTCCAATTATGATAGAAAATAGAATTGGATGGTTTTTATACCTGTCCAAGCTGTGCCGCGAGAGACCAGTCCACTGGCAACCCAGCAAGCTGGCATGCGGAGACCGACAATTGTGGAAAATGACAGTCGAGAATATGTTGCTCCATGACGTCAGAAGGTCCAGAAAGGATGAAGCCAACCTTATCCCAATTCCGATGGAAGATGAAGCGCGTGAGCATTTTTGAAAAGCTGGAATTCACCGCCAATCCAAGGGCTGTCCCGTTCATGCCATACGGAGCATTCTTTGAGCCTCATGCAGCACCATCGTCACATCTAATCGTCAGGAAAGGCTCACTACCCCGCAGCCGGATCTTTACTTATCCACACCAGGCGGGGGAATACACAAATCGTACATAGAGTGTATCAATATCCTTAAACATAAGCTTCGACAAAGGCAGCTCCGGTGCCGAATCCGGAGGTACGGCCGACTTTGTGCTGGCCGGCCGGAACCCTACAGCAAGTCTTACATCGATGGGAGGAACATCCCTTGTCCACCCCCAAATCCAATTCCGAACCCAATGTTAAACCAAAGCCCGTCTTCGGGCGGCTCGTCCGCAGCAAGCATATTGAAGCAGAGGAGCCGGTAGCAGCCGCATCTCTTGCATAGAACGATGCTCTTTGTTGTCTTTCACGCATGGGAGCCGAGCGGGACAGCTGCTAGGCAGAGGATTGCCGCATGCGATCAACCGGGCAAGCGAAGCGGTGACTTGGCGAGAGCCATTGACATTGTTGTCACATGTTTGAAAAGGCGGGGAGCGAGGCTGGAGCGTTGCTGCGGCATATGCTCCGCCGGATTGCTTTTGCCGATGAAGAAAGGGGAACGATCCAGATGGCTTTTGAAAAAGAAACGTTGTTTTGGAACGAAAAATTCGGTAGCGACGATTATACCTTGACGCGTCTGCCTTACAGCAAGGCTCCAAGCTCCCTGGCGCCCATTATGACAACCGTCGGCGGTTCGCTTTCAGAGGAAGTGGCGCAGCGCGTCCTTCAAATGAGCAAGGGCGCTCCGCTGGCCACTTTTATGATTTTGCTCGCCGGTGTTCAGTCGCTCTTGCATAAATATACAGGCGCTTCTGACATTCTGGTCGGCATGCCGGTTGTACGGAAACCGACGGAGACGCGCCGATCCGTTAATCATACGGTCATTTTGAAAAACTCGCTTTCGGTGGGTGCGACTTTTAAAACGCTTCTGAGCGAGCTGAGGACTTCCTTGCCTGAAGCGATTCAGCACCAACATATTCCGTTCTTGAAAATGGCGGAGAAGCTGGACCTGCAATATGCAGACGGGATACCCGTCATCCATACGCTAGTATCTCTTAAGGAGCTGCATCTGGACGAAATCGGGCAAAACGTGGTCACGGATTGTTCCTTTGAATTCAGCTTAACCGGCGGGACGATACAGCTAGCGCTGTCATATAACGAGCACTTATATGACTCCGAGTTCATGACTCGGGTCGTCGGCCATCTGAATCGCCTGCTGGCCGTGGGGCTTCACGAGTTGGAGCTGGACATCGTGCGGGCGGACATGCTGTCGGAGGACGAGAAATTTCAATTGCTGCAAAGCTTTAACGATACCGAGAAGGACTATCCCCGTGATCGGACGATTCATCAGCTCGTGGAGGAGCAGGCGAAGCGGGTGCCCGAAGCGACGGCGGTTGTCTTTGAGGGGCGGCGGCTTTCGTACGCGGAGCTGAATGAACGGGCGAACCGGCTGGCGCGGACGCTGCGATCGGTCGGGGTGCTGCCCAATCAGCTGGTAGGCTTGATGGCCAGGAGATCGCTGGAGACGGTCGTTGGCATTCTGGCGGTTCTGAAAGCTGGCGGTGCCTACGTGCCGATCGACCCGGAATACCCGGAAGAACGCATCCGCTACATTCTGGAGAACTCGAACGCGCAGTTGCTGCTGACTCAAAGGGAGCTGCTGCTGCAGGTGCCGTTCGAAGGGACCGTGGTGGCGCTGGATGACGAGCAGGCCTACAGCGACGATGGCTCGAACCTGGAGCCGGCCAGCGGTCCGAACGATCTGGCTTATGTCATCTATACATCAGGTACGACGGGCAAACCCAAAGGGGTCATGCTGGAGCATCGCGGGCTGGTCAGCTTGAAACTGACGTTTGCCCATACGCTTCACACGACCGAACAGGATCGAGTGCTGCAATTCGCCAGCCTATCGTTCGATGCGTCGTGCTGGGAGATGTTCAACGCCCTGTATTTCGGGGCGACCTTATATATACCGTCAACCGAGACGGTTTTGGATGATCAGCTGTTCGAACGTTTCATGAACGAGCATGCAATTACGATCGCCACTTTGCCGCCAACTTATGCGGCTTATTTGAATTCAGACCGCCTGCCGAGTCTGAGCAGGCTCATCACGGCGGGCTCCGCCGTTTCAGCCGAATTCGTGCAGCAGTGGAAAGACAAGGTACAGTACTATAACGCGTACGGTCCGACGGAAGCCTCGATCGCCACATCCGTGTGGGCGGCGTCTACGTATGACACCGAACGCAGAGCGATACCGATCGGACGTCCGATCTGGAACCATCGCTTGTATATACTGGGCGCACAGAATCAGCTAGCGCCTATCGGAGTGGAGGGAGAATTATGCATCGCAGGCGTCGGCCTCGCCCGGGGATATTGGAACCGGCCGGATCTGACGGCGGAGAAATTCATCGAACACCCGTTTGAGCCCGGAGAGAGACTGTACCGGACGGGCGACTTGGCCCGCTGGCTGCCGGACGGAAATATTGAGTACTTGGGCCGGATTGACCATCAGGTGAAAATCCGTGGATTCCGGATCGAGATCGGCGAGATTGAAGAGCAGCTTCTGAAGATCGACTCCGTGCAGGAGACGATCGTAATCGCACGGGAAGGCAAAAGCGGGCAAGAACTGTGCGCTTACCTGGTCGCGGGCCGCCCGCTTACGCTCGGCGAGCTGAGAAGCGAGCTGGCGCAAAAATTGCCGAATTACATGATTCCGGCGCATTTTGTTCAGCTTCCGCGGATGCCGCTCACGCCGAACGACAAAATCGACCGCAAGGCTTTGCCCGCCCCGGAAGGAAACGCACTGACCGGCGGCGCGTACGTAGCTCCCCGCAATGAAGCGGAGCGGACGCTTGCCGATGTGTGGCAGGCGGTATTGAACGCCGATCGCGTTGGGGTAACGGATCATTTCTTCGAGCTGGGCGGAGACTCGATCAAGTCCATTCAAGTATCTTCGCGGCTTCATCAAGCCGGGTACAAGCTGGAAATCCGGGATTTGTTCAAATATCCGACTATCTCACAGCTCAGCCTGCATGTGAAACCGATCGGACGTACCATCGATCAAGGCGAAATAACGGGTGAAATGGCGCTGACGCCGATTCAGCATTGGTTTTTCGAGAGCTCCTTTGCGGACCCGCATCATTTCAACCAGTCGGTGATGCTGTACCGGAAGGAACGCTTCGACGAAGAGACGGTGCGTCAGGTGCTGCAAAAGCTGGCCGAGCATCATGACGCCTTGCGGATGGTGTTCCGCAAGACGGAACAAGGGTTTAGCGCGCGGACCCGCGCGATTCAGGAAGGCGGGCTGTTCACGCTGGACGTGTTCGACTTCAAGGATGCGGAGAATACCGCGCAGGCTGTGGAAGCGAAGGCAACGGACATTCAAGCGGGCATCGATCTGGAGAACGGGCCCCTCGTGAAGGCGGGACTGTTCCGGTGCGCGGACGACGATCATTTGCTGCTTGCGGTTCATCATGCCGTGGTGGACGGCGTGTCTTGGCGCATTTTGATGGAGGATTTCGCTCTGGGTTACGAGCAGGCCGGCAAAAGCGAGGAAATTCGTTTCCCGGCCAAAACGGATGCGTACCGCACTTGGTCCGAGCAGCTGGCCGCTTACGCGCAAAGCGCGGAGATGGCGAAGGAACGGGCCTATTGGCAGGCCGTGGAACAAATTGCGGTTCCGGCCGTGCCGAAGGATCTGGAGGCGGACGTTACGACGCAGCAGGACAGCGAATCGCTGTTCGTGCGTTTGACTCCCGAAGAAACGGAGCTGCTGCTGAAGCGGGTTCACCGGGCCTACAACACCGAAATGAACGATATTTTGGTAACGGCGCTCGGCATAGCCGTTCGCAAGTGGACGGGACACGAACGGGTGCGGATCAATCTCGAAGGACACGGACGCGAATCGATCGGAACGGATATCGACATCACGCGCACAGTCGGCTGGTTTACGACCAAGTTTCCGGTCGTCCTAGAGCCGGAAACCGACCGGGATTTGGCCTATCAGATTAAACAGGTCAAGGAAAGTTTGCGCCGCATTCCGAACAAAGGACTTGGGTACGGCATATGCCGCTATCTCTCCAAATCGGAGGATGGCTTTGTTTGGGGCGCAGAGCCGGAAATTAATTTTAATTACCTCGGCCAGTTCGACGATGATGTCAACCAGGACGAGATCGGTATATCTTCTTATTCCAGCGGCAGCCCGGCCAGCGACCGGCAGGCCCGCAGCTTTGTGCTGGATATCAACGGCATGGTGCTGGACGGCACTTTATCGCTTGATCTTAGCTACAGCCGGAAGCAGTATCACAAGGTAACGATGGAAGCCTTCGCTCAGCGGCTTGAGCAAAGTCTACGAGAGCTCATTATCCACTGCGCAGGCAAAGAAAATACCGAATTGACGCCTAGCGACGTGCAATTTAAAGGCTTGACCATCGCCGAACTAAAGCAAATCGCCCAGCGCTCGGGCCATCTCGGGGAAATCGAAAATATTTACTCGCTTACGCCGATGCAGAAGGGCATGTGGTTCCACAGCGCGCTTGACCGGCAAACGGCCGCTTACTTCGAGCAGACGCGATTTACGATGAGGGGAGTACTCGACGTCCAGCTTTTCGAGAGGAGCTGGACGGAACTTGCGAAACGTCATTTGGTGCTGCGGGCGAATTTTGTGCAAGGACCGGCGGGCGAGCCGCTGCAAATCATATACCGCGACAAGCCGGTCGGCTTTGAATATGAAGAGCTGCTTCATTTGCAGGCGGACGAGAAACAAGCGTATTTGGATAAAAAGGCCGAGGATGACAAACTTCGCGGCTTCGACATGGAACATGACGCGCTCGTTCGGGTTACGATCCTGCGCACCGAAGAGCAAAGCTATCATGTGCTGTGGAGTTTCCAGCATATTTTGATGGACGGCTGGTGCCTGCCGCAGCTGACGCAGGAGCTGTTTGAGACGTACTCGGCCTTGGCATCCGGCAAGCAGCCAGCGGGAGATAAGGGATCGGATTATGGCGCTTACATCGAATGGTTGGAGAAACAGGACGATCAGGCGGCATCCGGCTATTGGACGGCATTCCTGGCAGGTTATGAAGGGCAAACCGTACTCCCGGGACAAAAGGAACCGGCGCCGAACGGCAGATTTACGGCTGATCACGTCACCGCCGAGCTGGGCAAGGACTTGAGCGAGCGGATGGACCGGGTGGCGAAACAGCGCCTGGTTACGGTCAATACGCTGCTGCAAGCCGCTTGGGGCGTTATGCTGCAAAAATATAACGGAACAAACGATGCCGTATTCGGCAGCGTCGTGGCCGGAAGACCGGCGGAAATCCCGGGTATCGAGTCCATGATCGGGCTATTCATCAATACGGTGCCGGTCCGCGTCACGAGCGAAGCGGACACCGTGTTCGCCAACCTGATGGCGAAGCTCCAAGAGTGGGCGCTGGAGTCCGGGCGTTATGATTACTATCCGTTGTATGAAATTCAAGCCCGCAGCGTGCAAAAGCAGAACCTGATCAACCATATCATCGCTTTCGAGAACTATCCGGTGGACGAGCAGATGGAGCAGGCGGGCGACCAGCAGCACGGCGACCTGACGATCGCTGACGTTCAGATGGAGGAGCAGACGAACTATAACTTCAACGTGACCGTGGTGCCGGGAGTCGAGATCGAAATTCGGTTCGACTTTAACGCCGAAGTGTTCGATAAAGACAGCATCGAGCGGCTCAAGGGGCATCTCGTCCATCTGCTGGAGCAGGTGACGGATAACCCGGAAATTACAGTGGGCGAGCTGGAACTTGTGACGGAGGCGGAAAAGGCCGACCTTCTCGGACGTTTTAACGACACCACCACGGAATTTCCGCGCGAGAAGACGCTCGTTCAATTGTTCGAAGAACAGGCGGAGCTTTACCCGGACAACGTGGCCGCCGTCATGAACGAGCGACAGCTGGCTTACCGCGAGCTGAACG
Source organism: Paenibacillus sp. FSL M8-0228 (assembly GCF_038007385.1). NCBI lineage: Bacteria > Bacillati > Bacillota > Bacilli > Caryophanales > Paenibacillaceae > Paenibacillus > Paenibacillus sp. FSL M8-0228. The sequence goes on along the minus strand of NZ_JBBOXA010000001.1, from coordinate 5,013,842 downwards.
AGCGATCCAACCGCCTTGCGCGGAAGCTGCGGGAGACGGGAGTAGAAGCGGACCAACTGGTAGCGATTCTGGCCGAACGCTCGCTCGATATGGTCGTCGGCATTCTGGCGATTCTCAAAGCGGGCGGAGCCTACGTGCCTGTCGATCCGGACTACCCGGAGGAGCGCATCCGCTTCATGATCGAGGATTCGGGCGCGCCGTTATTGCTGATTCAAAAGCATCTGCACGAGAAAACCGACTTCGCAGGAACGCGCCTCGAATTGGACGATTTCGTTTGGGGCGACAGAGGGGCGGACTCCGAAGGTGCGTTGGACGCTTCGAACCTGGAGCCAATTTCCGGGCCGGGCAACCTGGCATATGTCATCTACACGTCAGGAACGACCGGCAGACCGAAAGGAACGCTGATCGAGCATAAGAACGTCGTGCGGCTCCTGTTCAACGACAAGAACCTGTTCGACTTCGGGCCGTCCGACACGTGGACGCTGTTCCACTCGTTCTGCTTCGATTTCTCCGTCTGGGAAATGTACGGAGCGCTGCTGTACGGAGGCAAGCTGGTCATCGTACCGCCGCTGACGGCGAAAAGTCCAGCCGATTTCCTGGCGCTGCTGGGCCGCGAACAGGTCACGATTTTGAACCAGACGCCAACGTACTTCTACCAGCTACTGCGTGAGGTCTTGGCGGACCATCCGTACGATCTGCGGATTCGCAACGTCATCTTCGGGGGCGAAGCGCTGAGTCCGCTGCAGCTCAAGGGCTTCAAGACGAAGTACCCGGAGACGAAGCTGATCAATATGTACGGCATTACCGAGACGACTGTTCACGTTACATATAAGGAAATAACGTGGGTCGAAATGGAGGCGGCGAAGAGTAATATCGGCAAGCCGATCCCGACGCTGAAGGTGTACGTCCTGGATGAAAACCGCCGCCCTGTGCCGATCGGCGTAGCGGGCGAAATGTACGTGGCCGGGGAAGGCCTTGCGAGAGGATACCTGAACCGTCCGGATCTGACGGCGGAGAAGTTCGTCGATTCCCCGTTTGCGGAGGGGGAGAAACTGTACCGCTCGGGTGACTTGGCGGCTTGGCTACCGGACGGCAACATCGAATACCTGGGCCGGATCGATCATCAGGTGAAGATCCGCGGGTACCGGATCGAGCTGGACGAAATCGAGACGCAGCTGCTGAACGTCGAGGGCGTGGAAGAAGCGGTGGTGCTCGCCCGTCAGGACGGCGAGGGCGAGAAGGCGCTTGTCGCCTACTTTGTGGCGGACCGAACGCTGACGGTCAGCGAAATGAGAACCTCGCTGGCCCAGGTAATGCCGGGGTACATGATCCCGTCGTACTTCGTGCAGCTGGAGCGCATGCCGCTGACGACCAACGGCAAAGTGGACCGCAAAGCGCTACCGGAGCCGCAAGGCGGCATACAAACGGGCGTCGAATACGTAGCGCCGCGTAACCGGACGGAGTCCCAGCTTGTGAAGATCTGGGAGGAAGTACTGGGCTACTCCGGCATTGGAGTCCTGGACAATTTCTTCGAGCTTGGAGGCCACTCCTTGCGGGTGACGAACCTTGTCAGCAAGATTCAGAAGGAAATGAACGTCGAACTTCCGTTGCGCGACGTATTCCGCTACTCGACAATCGAAGAGATGACTCTTGCCATCTCCCGGATCGGAAAGCAATTGTTCTCGTCGATTCCGCGGGCAGGCGCAAGAGCATATTATCCGCTTTCCTCGGCTCAGAAGCGGCTGTTTATCCTGAATCAGCTGGAAGGGGCCGATCAGAGCTACAACATGCCGGGCGTGCTGCTGCTGGAAGGATCGATTGACCGGAGCCTGCTGGAGAAGGCTTTCCGGGGACTGATCGCACGGCACGAAACGCTGCGAACCGGCTTTGAGATCGTACAAGGCGAAGCAATACAGCGCATTTACGAGAGCGTCGACTTTGCTGTCGAGTACCGTCATGCGAGCGAGGAAGAAGCGCCTGAAGTCGTGCAGGCCTTCATCCGGCCTTTCGACTTGGCGAAGCCTCCGTTGCTGCGGGCGGAGCTTGTAGAGCTGGCAGCCGAACGTTATTTGCTGATGTTCGACATGCACCATATCGTCTCCGACGGGGTTTCGATGGACGTGTTAGTCGAGGAACTCGTTCGTCTGTACGGTGGCGAGTCATTAGAGCCTTTGCGCATTCAATACAAGGACTATGCGGTATGGCAGCAGTCGGACGAGCAAAAAGTGCAGTTGAAACGCGAGGAAGCTTACTGGCTGGACCGTTACCGGGGCGAGCTGCCGGTTCTGGAAATGCCGACGGACTATCCGCGTCCTGCCGTGCAGAGCTTTGAGGGACAAACGCTGACGTCCTTCGTGGACGAGGCAACGAACGAAGGCTTAAAGCAACTGGCGGCTCAAAGAGGAACGACGCTGTATATGGTGCTGCTTGCGGCATATACCGTGCTTTTGCATAAATACACAGGTCAGGACGATTTGATCGTCGGAACGTCGATTGCGGGCAGAACGCACGGAGACACGCAACCTTTGATCGGAATGTTCGTTAATACGCTGGCGCTCCGCAATTATCCGGCTTCGGAGAAGACCTTCCTGTCGTATCTGGAAGAAGTGAAAGAAACGACCTTAGGCGCTTACGAGCATCAGAATTATCCGTTCGAAGAGCTCGTCGATAAAGTGCAGGTCAGCCGGGATTTGAGCCGCAACCCGCTGTTTGACACGATGTTCTCCCTGCAAAACTTGGAGGACAAAGAGTTTGGGCTGGAAGGGCTGAAATTGTCCCCGTACCCTAGCGAATACGGCACGGCCAAGTTCGACCTGAGTGTGGATGTTACGGAAGAAAACGGCGGCCTGGAGTGCAGCTTTGAATTCGCAACGGCTCTTTATAAAGAAAGCACGATCCGGCGGCTGTCGACTCATTTCGGACATTTGCTTGCGGCGATCGTAAGCCGTCCGGATGCGAAGATTGCCGAGCTGAACTTGTTGACGGCAGAGGAAAAAGAGCAAATTCTCGGCGCGTTCAACCCGGCGCAGCCGGAAGCGGCTCCTGTGGCGGCGTTCCATCGGCTGTTCGAGGAACAGGCGGAGCGCACACCGGAAGCGGCGGCCGTCGTGTACGAGAACGACCGGCTGACGTATGCGGAGCTGAACGAGCGGGCGAATCGCTTGGCGGCTACGCTGCGCGCAAACGGCATCGGCCGGGAGACGATCGTCGGCATTCTGGCCGAGCGTTCGGTGGACTTGCTGGTGGCCGTGCTGGCCGTCTGGAAAGCGGGCGGGGCGTATGTGCCACTCGACCCGGATTATCCGGCGGAGCGCGTGCGGTTCATGCTTGAAGACAGCGGAGCGAAGGTGCTGCTGACGCAAACGCCGCTGCGAGAGCGTGCTGAAGCTTGGCTCGGCGAAGAGGAGCTGGCGCTGGCGGCGGTGCTGTACCTGGACGACGAAGCGTCGTACAGCGAGGAGCGGACGAATGCCGACAGCTTCCATGAAGCCCGTCCGGAGGATCTGGCGTACGTGATCTATACGTCGGGAACGACGGGCAAGCCGAAGGGCGTGATGATCGAGCACCGCAGCCTGGTGAACACGGCGGCGGGCTACCGGCGGGAATACCGGTTGGATCAGTTCCCGGTGCGGCTGCTGCAGCTCGCAAGCTTCTCGTTCGACGTGTTCGTGGGAGATATCGCGCGGACGCTGTACAACGGAGGCACGATGGTGATTGTGCCGAAGGACGACCGGATCGATCCGTCTCGTCTGCACCACTGGATGGAGCGGGAACGGGTCACCATCTTCGAATCGACGCCGGCGCTGATCGTGCCGTTCCTGGAGTACGTGCACGAGCAGCAGCTGGATATGAGCTGGATGGAGCTGTTGATCACGAGCTCGGACAGCTGCAGCGTGGCGGATTACCGGACCTTGCAGGAACGCTTCGGCTCGTTGTTCCGGATCATCAACGCATACGGCGTGACGGAAGCGGCGATCGACTCAAGTTTCTACGACGAGCCGCTGACGAAGCTGCCGCAGACAGGCCATGTGCCGATCGGCAGAGCGTGGCTGAATGCGAAATTCTACATCATGGATGCGCACCTGAATCCGGTGCCGGTCGGGGTGCTGGGCGAGCTGGTTATCGGCGGAGTCGGAGTGGCGCGCGGGTACTTGAACCGTCCGGGGCTGACAGAAGAGAAGTTCGTAGACAGCCCGTTCGCCGCGGGCGAGCGGTTGTACCGCACGGGAGACTTGGCGCGGTGGATGGAGGACGGCAACGTGGACTTCATCGGCCGGATCGACAACCAGGCGAAAATTCGGGGGTACCGGATCGAGACGGGCGAGATCGAGTCGCAGCTGCTGCGGGTGGAAGGCGTGCGCGAAGCGGTGGTGCTGGTTCGAAGTGACGCGAACGGGCAGAAGGCGCTATGCGCGTATTACACACCGGATACCGGAGCGGAGCTGGCAGTGAACGATCTGCGCGGCGCGCTGGCGCAGGAGCTGCCGGGCTACATGATCCCGTCGTACTTCGTGGAGATGGAGCGCCTGCCTCTGACGCCGAACGGAAAAATTGACCGGAAGGCGCTGCCGGCGCCGGAAGGGGAAGCGGGAAGCGGAACGGAGTACGTCGCACCGCGCAATGAGCTGGAAACAAAGCTGGCGGCGATTTGGCAGGAGGTGCTGGGGCTTGCGAAGGAGATTGGCGTTCACGACAACTTCTTCGACATCGGTGGTCACTCCCTGCGGGCGACGACGCTGGTCAGCAAGATTCATAAAGAATTGAGCGTGGATCTGCCGCTGCGCGACGTGTTCCGCCATTCCACCATTGAGAGCATGGCCGCCGCCATTTCCCGGCTGGATGAGCAGACATTCGTTGCCATTCCGGTGGCGGATGACCGAGAGGTGTACCCGCAATCTTTTGCTCAAAAACGTCTCTTTATCCTGAATCAACTGGAAGGCGCGGAGCTTAGCTACAACATGCCGGAAGCGATGCTGCTGGAGGGGGCTTTGGACCGGGCAAGGTTCGAAGAAGCGTTCCGTAAGCTCGTGGCGCGGCATGAAACGCTGCGCACCGGGTTCGAAATGGTGGATGGCGAAGCATCGCAGCGGATTTACCAGGACGTGAATTTTGCCGTGGAGTTCTATCGAGTGGATGAGCAAGAGGCCGAAGAGATGGTTCGCCGTTTCGTCCGTCCGTTTGACTTGGCGAAGCCTCCGCTGCTGAGGGTAGGCCTTGTCGAGCTGGCTCCGGAACGTCATATTCTAATGTACGACATGCATCATATTATTTCCGATGGCGTCTCGATGGAAATCTTTGTTGAAGAATTCGTCCGCTTGTACGGCGGCGAGCAATTGGAGCCTCTGCGCATTCAGTACAAAGACTACACCGTTTGGCAGCATTCGCAGGAGCAGAAAGAACGGCTTCAGCGTCAGGAGGCGTACTGGCTGGACATGTTCCAAGGCGAGCTGCCGGTGCTGGAAATGCCGGCCGACTATCCGCGTCCGGCCGTGCAGAGCTACGAAGGCCAAACGCTGGAGTTTTCCTTCGACGCTTCGAAAACCGACGGCCTGAAGCAGCTGGCCTCGGAAACGGGCACGACGCTGTTTATGGTGCTGCTTGCGGCGTATAACGTCCTTCTGCATAAATATTCAGGTCAGGAAGACGTGATCGTCGGTACGCCGATTGCCGGAAGGAATCATGGAGATGTGCAGCCGTTGATCGGGATTTTCTTAAACACGCTAGCTATCCGCAGTTATCCGGCTTCGGAAAAGACATTCCTGTCATACCTGAACGAAGTCAAAGAAACGACCCTCCATGCCTTCGAGCATCAAAACTATCCGTTCGAAGAATTGGTGGACAAGGTGCAAGTCACCCGTGATTTAAGCCGCAATCCGCTCTTCGACACGCTGTTTACGATGCAGAATACGGAAAACGAGGAATTTGAGCTGGAAGGGCTTCGCCTGATTCCTTATCCGAGCGTATTAGATACCGCGAAGTTTGATATCAGCTTGGATGTGGGCGAGGAGAACGGCGGCTTGGATTACAGCTTCGAATATGCGACGGCTCTCTACAAAAGGGAGACGATCGAACGGCTGGCGAAACATTACGAGCAGCTGCTCGAAACGATCGTAAGCCGTCCAGATGCGAAGATTGCCGAGCTGGACTTGCTGACGGCAGAGGAAAAAGAACAAATTATCGGCGCGTTCAACCCGGCGCAGCCGGAAGCGGCTCCTGCGGCCGCGTTCCACCGGCTGTTTGAGGAACAGGCGGAGCGCACGCCGGAAGAGGCGGCCGTCGTGTACGAGAACGACCGGCTGACGTATGCGGAGCTGAACGAGCGGGCGAACCGCTTGGCGGCTACGCTGCGCGCAAGCGGCATCGGCCGGGAGACGATCGTCGGCATTCTCGCCGAGCGTTCGGTGGACTTGCTGGTGGCCGTGCTGGCCGTCTGGAAAGCGGGCGGGGCGTATGTGCCGCTCGACCCGGATTATCCGGCGGAGCGCGTGCGGTTCATGCTCGAAGACAGCGGAGCGAAGGTGCTGCTGACGCAAACGGCGCTGCGAGAGCGTGCTGAAGCCTGGCTTGACGAAGAGGAGCTGGCGCTGGCGGCGGTGCTGTACCTGGACGACGAAGCGTCGTACAGCGAGGAGCGGGCGAATGCGCCGATTGGCTCGGGCATAGTCTCCGGCAAGCTGACGGATACTGTGGACGACGGCGATGAGAGCCATCAGAATGTTGGCACCGACAGCTTCCATGAAGCCCGTCCGGAGGATCTGGCGTACGTGATCTATACGTCGGGAACGACGGGCAAGCCGAAGGGCGTGATGATCGAGCACCGCAGCCTGGTGAACACGGCGGCGGGCTACCGGCGGGAATACCGGTTGGATCAGTTCCCGGTGCGGCTGCTGCAGCTCGCAAGCTTCTCGTTCGACGTGTTCGTGGGAGATATCGCGCGGGCGCTGTACAACGGAGGCACGATGGTGATTGTGCCGAAGGACGACCGGATCGATCCGTCTCGTCTGCACTACTGGATCAGCCAGCAGCAAGTGACGATCTTCGAATCGACGCCGGCGCTGATCGTGCCGTTCCTGGAGTACGTGCACGAGCAGCGGCTGGATATGAGCTGGATGGAGCTGTTGATCACGAGCTCGGACAGCTGCAGCGTGGCGGATTACCGGACCTTGCAGGAACGCTTCGGCTCGTTGTTCCGGATCATCAACGCATACGGCGTGACGGAAGCGGCGATCGACTCAAGTTTCTACGACGAGCCGCTGACGAAGCTGCCGCAGACAGGCCATGTGCCGATCGGCAGAGCGTGGCTGAATGCGAAATTCTACATCGTGGATGCGCACCTGAATCCGGTGCCGGTCGGGGTGCTGGGCGAGCTGGTTATCGGCGGAGTCGGGGTAGCTCGCGGGTACTTGAACCGTCCGGGGCTGACAGAAGAGAAGTTCGTAGACAGCCCGTTCGCCGCGGGCGAGCGGTTGTACCGCACGGGAGACTTGGCGCGGTGGATGGAAGACGGCAACGTGGACTTCATCGGCCGGATCGACAACCAGGCGAAAATTCGGGGGTACCGGATCGAGACGGGCGAGATCGAGTCGCAGCTGCTGCGGGTGGAAGGCGTGCGCGAAGCGGTGGTGCTGGTTCGAAGTGACGCGAACGGGCAGAAGGCGCTATGCGCGTATTACACACCGGATACCGGAGCGGAGCTGGCAGTGAACGATCTGCGCGGCGCGCTGGCGCAGGAGCTGCCGGGGTACATGATCCCGTCGTACTTCGTGGAGATGGAGCGCCTGCCTCTGACGCCGAACGGAAAGATTGACCGGAAGGCGCTACCGGCGCCGGAAGGGGAAGCGGGAAGCGGAACGGAGTACATCGCACCGCGCAATGAGCTGGAAACGAAGCTGGCGGCGATTTGGCAGGAGGTGCTGGGGCTTGCGAAGGAGATTGGCGTTCACGACAACTTCTTCGACATCGGCGGCCACTCCCTGCGGGCGACGACGCTGGCGGGCAAGGTATTTAAGGAATTAAACGTCAACCTGCCGCTGCGCGACGTATTCCGTCACTCGACGATTGCGGCGATGGCCGAGGCGATCGCCCGGATGGAACGGCGGGAGCATGAGGCCATTCCTCAAGCGGAGGAGAGAGAGTACTACCCTCTGTCCTCCGCGCAGAAACGGCTGTTCATTCAGCACACGCTGGATGGAGCGGATCAGCTTTACAACATGCCGGAGCTGGTGCAGGTGGAAGGCGAGTTTGACTTAGACCGGTTGGAAGCCGCCTTGCGGAAATTGATAACACGGCATGAATCGCTGCGCACCGGTTTTGAAATCGTGAAGGCCGAAGCGGTTCAGCGGATTTACCCGCAGGTCGATTTTGCTATCGAGCATCATCAAGCGGATAAAGAGGATGCGGCTCAAATCGAGCAGATCGTCCGCAGCTTCGTTCGTCCGTTTGATCTCGGCAAGCCGCCGCTGCTGCGCGCCGGGGTCATCGAGCTGGAGCCGAACCTGCATATTCTCCTTTTCGACATGCACCATATGGTGTCCGACGGCGTATCGATGGCGATTGTGATCGATGAGTTCTCGAGTTTCTACGCCGGGGAAGAACTGCCGCCACTGCGCATTCAATACAAGGATTATGCCGTTTGGCAGCAGTCGAAGGCCCACCGAGAGCGGATTGGGCGGCAGGAAGCGTACTGGCTGCAAACCTTCGAAGGCGAGTTGCCGACGGCGGACCTGCCGATGGACTACGAACGGTCTGCGGCTCGCAGCTACGAAGGCGCGCATCTGGAGTTCGACGTCGAAGCTTCTCTCTCTGCGCGGCTGCGCGAATTGGCGGCCGAGCGTGAAAGCACGCTGTTCATGGTGCTGCTTGCGGCTTATACCGTGCTGCTGTCCAAGTACAGCGGGCAGGAGGACTTGGTCGTGGGTACCCCGGTGGCGGGAAGAACGAACGCCGATTTGGAACCGGTCATCGGGATGTTTGTCAATACGCTGGCGATCCGCAATCGTCCGTCGGGCGACAAAACGTTCTTGTCCTACCTGGAAGAAGTGAAGGAAACGGCTTTGGGTGCTTTCGAGAACCAGGATTATCCATTCGAGGATCTGGTGGAGCGTTTGAATGTGAAGCGGGAGCCGGGCCGCTTCCCGCTGTTCGATGCCGTTTTCGACTTGCAAAATATCGAAGAACGAGACGCCGAGCTGGAAGGGGTCAGCCTGAAGACTTACGAGCTTGACCATTTGGAAGAAGCGAAGTTCGATCTGACGCTGTTTATGTATGAAAACAACGGGGCGCTGAGCGGGGGCTTCTTCTACGCCACCAAGCTGTTCAAAGAAGCGATGATCCGCACCTTGACCGAGGATTACCTGCGGGTACTGTCTCAAATTGCGGAAAATCCACAACTCGAGTTAAGCCGGATTGAATGTCATAAACCGGCGGCAGGCGCAAAGAGTGCCGTCGATACGATCGAATTCGCGTTCTAATCCTACAAGCGCGCCTCCGCCGTCAAGCGAAAGCGGCGCGCATCCCAAGGAAGACGGCGAACAACGTCCAAGCCCGTAAACGCGCAGGCCGAAAGCATGCTTTTTCGGACCTGCGCCGGGGCATGCGGTCACTTCATTTTTAGGGGAGGTACAAATGAAATCTTTGTTTGAAAAGGAAGAACGGTACTGGAGCGGCAAGTTTGACGCCGATGACAGCCTGAGCTTCCTTCCCTACAGTCAATCCTCCAAATTATACGCCGACGGGGAAGCTGTGGCCGAGCCGGGTTTGCTTCACCGTACTCTGCCGAGCGAACTCTCGGAGAGAATCATTTGCCTCGCCAACGGTTCGGATTTGGCTTTGTACATGATTGTTTTGGCAGGAGTAAAAAGCCTGCTGTTCAAATATACCGGGCGGGACCAAGTGCTGGTCGGCATGCCTTCTTATAGCGCAGACCCCGACGGGACTCCGCCGCCGCATGACATCTTGGTGATCAAGACGTCCGTAAGCCGCCAGACTACGCTGAAAACGCTGCTCGGGGGCATCAAAGCTTCCATCGGCGAGGCGCTGGAGCATCAGCACCTGCCTTTTCGGAAAATGGTGGAGCCGCTCCATCTGGACTATACGGGGGACGGCCTCCCGGTCGTCAACACCGTCGCATCCTTCGCCCCGATTCATCCGGAACCGCTGGGTAACCGGGTGGCGGCCGATACAGTTTTTCGCTTCGACCTTCAAAACCACTCCATTGAGCTGGAAATAAGCTTTGACGGGCAGCGGTACGAGCGGGCATTTGTGGACCAGGCGGCCGACCATCTTGTTCGGCTGCTGTCCGTGCTTTTATTTCAGCCGGATCTGGAGCTCGGACAAGCCGATGTGCTGTCCCCAGACGAGAGGGAGACGCTGCTGAAGCGATTTAATGACACCGAAACCGGGTTCGAGCGGGGGAAAACGATTTACGGCTTGTTCGAAGAACAGGCGGAGCTTTACCCGGACAACGTGGCCGCCGTCATGAACGAGCGGCAGCTGACCTACCGCGAGCTGAACGAGCGATCCAACCGCCTTGCGCGGAAGCTGCGAAAGACGGGAGTAGAAGCGGATCAGCTGGTAGCGATTCTGGCCGAACGCTCGCTCGATATGGTTGTCGGCATTCTGGCGATTCTCAAAGCGGGCGGAGCCTACGTGCCTGTCGATCCCGACTACCCGGAGGATCGCATCCGCTTCATGATCGAGGATTCGGGCGCGCCGTTATTGCTGATTCAGAAGCATCTGCATGAGAAGACCGACTTCGCAGGAACGCGCCTCGAATTGGACGATTTCGTTTGGGGCGACAGAGGGGCGGACTCCGCCGATGCGCTGGACGCTTCGAACCTGGAGCCAATTTCCGGGCCGGGCAACCTGGCATATGTCATCTACACGTCGGGAACGACCGGCAGACCGAAAGGAACGCTGATCGAACATAAGAACGTCGTGCGTCTCCTGTTCAACGACAAGAACCTGTTCGACTTCGGGCCGTCCGACACGTGGACGCTGTTCCACTCGTTCTGCTTCGATTTCTCTGTCTGGGAAATGTACGGAGCGCTGCTGAACGGAGGCAAGCTGGTCATCGTACCGCCGCTCACGGCGAAAAATCCGGCCGATTTCCTGGCGCTGCTGAGCCGCGAACAGGTCACGATTTTGAACCAGACACCAACGTACTTCTATCAGCTGCTGCGTAAGGTCTTGGCGGACCATCCGTACGATCTGCGGATTCGCAACGTCATCTTTGGGGGCGAAGCGCTGAGTCCGCTGCTGCTCAAGGGCTTCAAGGCGAAGTACCCGGAGACGAAGCTGATCAATATGTACGGCATTACCGAGACGACGGTTCACGTGACGTATAAGGAAATCACGTGGGTCGAAATGGAGGCGGCGAAGAGCAATATCGGCAAGCCGATCCCGACGCTGAGGGTGTACATCCTTGATGAAAACCGCCGCCCTGTGCCGATTGGCGTAGCGGGCGAAATGTACGTGGCCGGGGAAGGCCTTGCGAGAGGATACCTGAACCGTCCGGATCTGACGGCGGAGAAGTTCGTCGATTCCCCGTTTGCGGAGGGGGAGAAACTGTACCGCTCGGGTGACTTGGCGGCTTGGCTGCCGGACGGCAACATCGAATACCTGGGCCGGATCGACCACCAGGTGAAAATCCGCGGGTACCGGATCGAGCTGGACGAAATCGAGACGCAGCTGCTGAAGATCGCCGCCGTGCAAGAAGCCAAGGTGCTCGACTGCGACGACGCGAACGGCCATAAGCAACTTGTCGCTTATTACGTCGCAGAAACGAGGCTGGCGGCGAATGAACTCAAAGAGGAGCTCGCCAAGCAGCTTCCGGGTTATATGATTCCTTCGTACCTCGTGCAGCTTTCGCGGATGCCGCTGACCCCGAACGGGAAAATCGACCGCAAAGCGCTGCCCGCGCCGGAGGAAGCCGCGGACGGAGGAACGGAATATGTCGCGCCGAGAACGCTGCTCGAAATGAAGATCGCCCGCGTCTGGCAGGATACGCTTGGCGTTCCGCAGGTCGGCGTAAAGGATAACTTTTTTGAGTTGGGTGGCAATTCGTTAAGTCTGATGAGGCTCGTTCAAGCCGTTTACGATGAAACGGGCATTGAGATACCGCTGAACCGCCAATTCCATAATGTAACAGTTGAAGCCATGGCTTTCGGAGAGGGGGATCAGGGCCTGGATAAAGGAGGAGACTCCTTCATTAAGCTGAATAAAGCAGGAGATCTGAACGTGTTCTGCTTCCCTCCGGGCAGCGGCTTTGGCATCGGTTATCGAGAGCTTGCAAGCAGGCTCGACGGCGGGTTCGTGCTCTACGGCATTGATTTTATCGACGATGCCGTCGATTACGAGGCCATGCTGAACCGTTATGTGGACGAGATCGTCCGCATCCAGCCGGAAGGACCTTACGTGCTGCTCGGCTACTGCTTTGGAGGCAACCTGACGTTCGAGGTAGCCAAAACGATGGAGAAAAGAGGCTATTCCGTAACGGACGTGCTCATGGTGGACTCGTGGATTAAGGACACGCTGACGTCTTCCGAAACGTCGGAGAAAGAGCTTGAAGAAATGCTTGCCGATTTCGACGAAGAAGAGAAGGAATTAATGAGCAACCCGCTCGTGCGGGAGCGGGTTCATCGGAAGGTCAAAGCGACCTTGGCGTACGAAGCGCAGCTTATTAATTCCGGCACGATCCCGGCCCGGATTTACGAACTGATTGCGAAGGACAGCGAAGCGTTCCGCCTGAAGCACCAATTGCCTTCCTGGCGGGGGGCAACGACGCAAGCTTACGCCGATTACCGGCTGGAGGGTGCGCACGAGGAATTGCTGGAACTCGCGCGCGTGGAAGAAACGGCCGTCGTCATCCGGGACATCTTAGAGCAAGTCAAGCGGCAGATCGAAGCGGAGGCCGGGGTACTGCATGGAAGCTGACCGCCAGCCGTCTGCTCTAGAACAAGGCACAGCGGCGCCTTCCAAGTCCCAAACCGCTTATGCCGCCTGGAAAGCGTTCCGCTGGTTGATGTCCTATGTAAGCCGTCACAAAGGCTGGATGATCGTCGGTGTCTTGTCTGCGATTGCCGCCGCCGTTATTGAGATATGGACGGGAAGTTTGATCGAGCAGCTGACCACCCAGGCCGAGAAGGGGGCGGGGCCAATCGTTCTGCAAATCGTGTACGCGGTCTTTGTGGTCATCTTGATCGGTGTGCCGGCGAAGTTTTTCATGAGCTTCGGCGTGGAGCGAAGCAGCGCCTCTGCGGTGCAGGATATCCGCAACCATGTCATGCGTCATATCGGTAAACTCCCGGTCTCCTATTTGGAAAAGCAGCACTCCGGCGACGTATTGTCGCGGATCAACAACGACCTGCAGCTCATCCAGCAGTTTATGATTCGGGACCTCGCCCAGTGGTTTTATCATCCGCTGTTGTTCATCGGCTGTTTCGGTTATTTGATCTACCTCCAATGGGAGCTGATGCTGTACAGCCTGCTGTTATTTCCCGTAGCGCTGCTGGTTTCCCAATGGATCGGCAAGCAGTTGGAGCGGTTGACGGAGGAAGCCCAGGCGAACATGGGCCGAATGAACGTCAACCTCCAGGATACGCTTGGGGGTATGCCTATTGTAAAAAGCTACCTGCTATCCGGCATGTTATCTCGCTCCTACCAAGTGCTGCTGCAATTGACGGCCCAAAAAAAGCTGGCCGTGAAAAAGCGGGAAGCCTGGGTCAACCCGCTGCTTTCCACGCTGATGATCAGCCCGATCATTTTCGCCGTCAGTTACGGAAGCTATTTGATCTACAAAGGGCAGCTAGGCGCGGGAGAGCTGATCGCCTTCCTGTACTTGCTGAATCTGTGTCTGGAACCGCTGGAGCATATTCCCGAGCTCATCACGCGGACGTTCGAAATGACCGGTGCCCTGAGAAGGGTCTCCGAAATCGTCGAGCAGCCGACCGAAACGGAAAATGGCCGTTCGCTTCCGAAAGCGAGCGCCGCCCCCATCGAGTTTCAGAACGTAACCTTCGGGTATGAGGAGAGCTCCCCGATTCTGCGGAATGTTAGCTTCTCGGTGCCGGAAGGGAAGACGATCGCGCTTGTCGGAGCGAGCGGCGGAGGGAAGAGCACGGTGTTTAAGCTTGTATACGGCTTTTATCCGCTTCCGGAGGACCAGGGCGAGATCCGCGTGTTTGGCAGCCTGATCCACGGCGCTGATCCGGAGCAGCTTCGGTCGCATTTTTCCGTGGTAACCCAGGATTCATATTTGTTTAGCGGCACGATCGCTGAAAATATCGGCTACGGGCGGGAAGTAGCGTCGATGGACGAGATTATCGAAGCCGCCAAAGCCGCTCAGGCGCATTCCTTCATTATGCAGCTTCCCGACGGCTACCAGACATATGTTGGAGAGCGAGGAGGCTTTTTGTCCGGCGGACAGCGCCAGCGCATTGCAATGGCCCGGGCTTTTCTGAAGGATGCTCCCGTTCTGCTGCTGGACGAGCCAACGTCGGCTCTTGATCCGGAGTCGGAAAGCGCGGTTCAGGAAGCGCTGGGCGTATTGATGAAGCAGAGAACGACGATGGTTATTGCCCACCGGCTTTCTACAGTACAAAACGCCGACGAAATTTGGGTCATGGAACAGGGGAGTATTGTTGAAAAGGGCACTCATGAACAATTGTTGAAGATGAAGGGACTGTACGCCCAGTCGTACTATCAGGAATTTACTGAGTCTGCCGAACGCAGGGAGGTGGCGTACACATGAAAAAGGGCGGATGGCTCTCGCAAGTGAAAGAACTCGGCTACTTGCTGATGTTTATGAACCGCAAGCGCAAAACCCAGTACGCCATTGGCTTGGCCGTGACGGCGCTCACCCAGACATTGTTCCTGATCGCCTTCAGCTTGGTCGTACATAACTTGGTTGATTTCGCCGTGTCCCGAGATACGTCCCTGATGGTGGAAGCCTTTATTATTTTGGGCGCGGCCTTGTTCCTGGAAAATGTGATTTCTCCCTGGTTCATTTACTTAAACCAGCGCAGTGTCGAGCTGACTGTGCTGAATATCCGCGAACGTCTTTATGACAAGCTGTGCCGGGTGCGGCCGAGATTCCTGGAGCAGACGCACCATGGGGACTTGCTGTCGCGGGTGAACAACGACGTAACGACCGTTGAGTTTACATTCTCGCAGGTTTACTTCGTTTTGCTGCTTCAAGTTGTCTTTTGCATCGGCTCCATTGTCTCCATGGTGTTGATCGATTGGCGGTTTGCCGGCGTATCCTTCGTCATTCTGCTGCTGTCCTCCGTGGTCAGTCTGAAATTTGCGCGGGATATTCGCGCCTTGTCCGAACAAGGCTTGCAAACGCTCGGTAAAATGACCGAAAAATTCAAAGATTTTATGGGCGGCATTCAAATTGTGAAGCTGTTCCGCATCCGCACGATTTACGGCCAGTACGAGGCGTTGAACGAACAAATGACGCAGACGCTTCGGCAAACCGCGCAGAAGAACGGCATGCAGGCTGCGGTGAATCATTTTATCAGCTACGTCACGTTCTGCGGCATCATCGTCATCGGCAGTCTTCTTTATGCCTACGGACTGATGGGAATGGGAAGCGTCGCCGCCCTGGCGGTTCTGCAAGTGAATCTGACGCACGCCTTGTTGAACTTGGGGATGGTTCTGTCGATGACCCAAAATTCGCTCGCGGGCGCTCATCGGATTCAAGAGGTACTAAGAGAGGAAGAGGAACCGGAGCGTTTGGGATCTCCTCACAGCGAGCTCGTGTCGGAGGCTGCGGTGGAGTTTCGCGATGTGGAATTTTCCTATCAGGCGGACAAAAAGGTGCTTGTCGACATCTCCATGCAGGTGTTTCCCGGCCAGGTCGCCGCTATCGTGGGGGCCAGCGGCAGCGGCAAAAGTACGCTGATCAAGCTGCTGCTCGGCTTTTATCCTGTGGACAGCGGAGAAATCCTGCTCCAAGGCAAACCGTTCGGCCATTACACGCTGGACGAAATCCGCAGGCAGATTGCATACGTTCCGCAGGAGCCGTTCTTGTTTACCGGCACGATTGAGGAAAACATCCGCTACGGCAACCCGGATGCAACGGATGAAGAAGTGATCGAAGCGGCCAAAGCGGCGTACGCTCACCATTTCGTTCAGGAACTTCCTGAACAGTATAAAACGCCGGTGGGAGAGAGAGGAGCGTCGTTGTCGGGCGGACAAAGGCAGCGAATTGCGATCGCCCGGGCGATTCTCAAAAACGCCCCGATTCTGCTGCTGGACGAAGCGACTTCCGCGCTGGATAACGAATCCCAGCATTGGGTACAGCAGGCCCTGAACGTATTGATGAAAGGGCGCACCACCATTCTGATCGCCCACCGTCTCAGCACCGTGGAACATGCGGATTTGATTACCGTCATGAACCAAGGGACGGTCGTCGAGCGGGGCCGCCATCAGGACCTGCTGGCGCTCGGAGGTTTTTACGCCCGGCTGTACGGCTAGATCCGCTTTACGGCGGGCGGCTTCTTGCTCGCGAATGCGACAGAGTCTTTTAGTAATCCAAGGTATGACTTTATAACCGGTAGTTACCAGAAAACGTAGACACGAAAAATGAGGAAGAGTCCGATGGAGCCGTTCCGGGAATGGCCTGCGCGGTTCTTCTAAGAGTGACTAAGTGACATCTAGGTACAAAGCCTATCTATAAAGAATCTCTAAACCGGGAGTGTGTCGATGTGACAGAGAATACCAACGAGCAATATGGATTAACGCAAGCCCAGCGCCGAATATGGTTCATGGAAATTATGAATCCGGGAACGTCCATCACGATGCTTTCCGCGACCTACCAGATTACGGGCGAGATCAACACACAGCTTCTGAAGCAAGCGGCGGCAGAGATCGTCAAAACCTATGACGTTTTCCGAATCCGCATTAGCGGGGATTTGCAAAATCCAACGCAGTGGTTCGAAGAGCCGGAGAATGTCCAAGCTAGGATAAGCCGCCTCGAAATAGGCACAATCGAACAATTCTATGCTTGGGTGAAGGAAGTAAGCGAAAAACCGGCCAGCGTGTTCGACGAACACCTCTACGAATTTACGATTATTCATTTTGCGAACGGCCAAGTATGGCTCAATTTGACGGTAAACCATATTATCGCCGACGGCTTGTCCGTCAATGCTTTGCTGCATGCGGTGATGGAAAAATACCTGGAACTGCGCAAAGGCATCTCCAGCAGTTACCAGCCCCCTTCCTATCTAGATTATATTTCCGCGGAGCGTGAATATGAGCAATCGCAGCGTTATCAGAAAGGCAAGGAATACTGGCTGACGAAGTACAACACTTTGCCTGAAACGACCGGCATTAAATCGTATCCGCCATTCTCGATCGGCAGCGAATCCAATAAACTGTCCATCACTTTGGACGGTTCCCGGTATGAACGCATTCTGGCCTTCAGCGAACAATATCAGGTCAGCTTATATACATTATTTCTGTCCGCCATGTACGCCTTATTGTACAAGCTGACCGACAGCACCGATGTTCCGGTCGGCACGGTTTTTGCCAATCGCACCAGCAAGAAGGAAAAAGAAACGATTGGCATGTTCGTCAGCACCGTGGCTACGCGGATTCGTCTGAATCCAGACAGGAACGTGCTTTCCTTGATCCAAACGGTTTCCAAGGAAAATACGGCGGATCTGCGGTATCAGAAATACCCTTATAACCAATTGATCCAGGATTTACGCGAACAACACGGCCGCAACGATCTTTCGGGGCTGTTCCGCACGTCTCTGGAATATCTGCCTTTGAAAATCGTGGAGTACGAAGAAATCAAGGTACGCCTGGAGGCTCACTTCGCTAGGCACGAGATGGACGATTTGCTGCTGCGCTTCGACCATATGCTGAATGAAGGACATGTCATTCTCCATGCTTCCTATCGTACCGGCTTGTTCGAGACGGCCGAGATTGATCGGATTATGGAACAGTATGTAACCGTTCTGGACCAGTTTCTTCAGACTCCCGAACTGCCGGTACGCGAGATTTCTCTGCTGAGCGATGAGGAGAGACACCGCATTCTCAACGTTTTTAACCCGCCGGTGGCAGGGCTGAGCGAGGGAGAAGCGTTTCATCGGTATGTTGAAAAGTTTGCTCGAGAAATTCCAGATCATCCGGCAGTCGTCTACATGGACAAACAGCTGACCTACGGCGAATTGAACGAACGCGCCGAGCGGCTGGCTTCTCTCCTTCGCGAACAGGGCGTGGGAAGGGAGACGATTACGGGGATCTGGGCGGAGCGTTCGGTGGAACTGCTGGTCGGGGTGCTCGCCGTTTGGAAAGCCGGCGGAGCCTATGTACCGCTGGACCCCGATTATCCGGCGGAGCGGATTGAGTACATGCTCAGCGATAGCGATGCATCGGTGCTGCTTACGCAGCGTCATCTGTTGGAGCGGGCCGGAGGTTGGTTGGCCGATGACCGGCTGAAGCTTCAAGCTGTCTATGCCATGGACGATGAACAGATTTATAACGGGGATGCCTTAGCCGTGGAATTTGAATCTGCCGACAGCGCCCCGCAAGACTTGGCTTATGTGATTTACACCTCGGGTACGACGGGACGCCCGAAAGGCGTCATGATCGAGCACGGCAGTCTCGTGAATACGGCGGATGCGTACCGTCGCGAGTACCGGTTGGATCAGTTTCCGGTGCGGCTGCTGCAGCTGGCCAGCTTCTCGTTTGACGTGTTTGTCGGAGACATCGCGCGGACGCTATATAACGGAGGCACGATGGTGATTGTGCCGAAGGATGACCGGATTGATCCGAACCTCTTATACGGCTGGATTCGGGACCAAAGCATTACGGTATTCGAATCGACGCCTGCGCTCATCCTGCCGTTCATGCAGCATATTTATGAAGAAGGGCTGGACGTTAGCTCCATGCAGTTGCTGATTACCAGCTCGGATGCTTGCAGTGTCACCGATTACCGATTGCTGCAGGAAAGATTCGGCGGACAATTTCGCATCATCAACAGCTATGGAGTTACCGAAGCGGCCATTGACAGCAGCTTTTACGGTGAGCCGCTGGATAAGCTGCCGCCGTCGGGTCATGTGCCGATCGGCAAAGCATGGCTGAACGCCCGGTTTTACATTGTCGATGCCGCGTTAAAGCCGGTTCCTGTAGGGGTTCCGGGCGAGCTTGTCATCGGCGGCGCCGGGGTGGCGCGCGGGTACTGGAACCGTCCGGACCTAACCGCCGAGAAGTTTGCGGACAGCCCGTTTGTGCCAGGCGAACGTCTGTACCGGACAGGCGATTTGGCCCGCTGGCTGGAAGACGGCAACGTCGACTTCATCGGCCGAATCGACTATCAGGTGAAAATTCGCGGGTTCCGGATCGAACTCGGCGAAATTGAAACGGCCCTGCTGCGTTTCCCGGGCGTCAAGCAGGCTGTGGTGACCGACCGTACGGATGAGCAGGGGCAAAAGTATTTGTGCGGCTACGTGGCGGCGGATGCTTCCGTGCAGCTGAGCGATCTGCTGTCCCAATTGAAGCAAGAGCTGCCGGCCCATATGGTCCCGGCCCGGCTGGTGTCTCTTGATAAGCTTCCGCTCA
Source organism: Paenibacillus sp. FSL M8-0228 (assembly GCF_038007385.1). Taxonomy (NCBI): domain Bacteria; kingdom Bacillati; phylum Bacillota; class Bacilli; order Caryophanales; family Paenibacillaceae; genus Paenibacillus; species Paenibacillus sp. FSL M8-0228. The sequence goes on along the minus strand of NZ_JBBOXA010000001.1, from coordinate 4,994,270 downwards.
CGCCGAACGGCAAAATTGACCGTAAGGCGCTGCCTGAACCGACCGGAGAGGTAGAAGCAGGCCGTGAGTATGTGGCTCCTCGCACAACGCTGGAAACAAGACTTGCTCTCATTTGGCAGCAGGTGCTGGGTATTGCGCGAGTTGGAGTCCAAGACGATTTCTTTGACTTGGGTGGTCATTCCTTGCGGGCCTCCACGCTGGTTTCCAAGATTCGGAAAGAGCTGCAAGTCGAGGTTCCGCTGCGGGAAGTTTTCCGCTACACCACGATCGAACAGTTGGCCCAAAGAATCGGCGGTTTAAGGCAGCAGGAGACGTATGAGATTACAAAGGCGGCTGAGGCCGAGTACTATCCGGTTTCATCCGAACAAAAGCGTCTGTACGTCCTGCGCCAGCTTGACGGGGCCGAGCGCAGCTACAATATGTCGGCGGCGCTTCTTCTCGAAGGCAAGCTGGACCGCACGCGCGTCGAGCACGCGTTCCGGGCGCTGATTCAGCGCCATGAGACGCTGCGTACCGGAATCGAGCAGGTTCAAGGCGAGCTTGTCCAGCGCATCTATGACGAGGTGGAGTTTGCTGTGGATTATTTCCAGGCGAGCGAGCGGGAAGTGGAGCAAGTGGTGGAAGCTTACTATCACCCGTTTGATCTGACCAAGCCGCCACTTCTCCGCATCGGCCTGATCGAAGTCGCCGAGGATCGCCACATTCTGCTGTTCGATATGCACCATATCGTCTCGGACGGCATTTCGACAGCGCTGCTCTTCGATGAGTTCAGCCGCCTGTATCGGGGCGAGGAGCTGACCCCGCTGCGCATTCAATACAAAGATTATTCCGTTTGGCAGCATTCCGAAGCTTACGGGCAGATGCTCCAGCCGCAGAAGGAGTATTGGCTGGAACAGCTGTCGGGCGAGCTGCCGGTCTTGGAGCTACCGACGGACTTCCCGCGGCCTGCGGTGCAAAGCTTTGACGGCCGAACCGTGAAGTTTTATATCGAGAAAGATCGGACGGAGAAGCTGAAAGAGCTGGCGGCACGGACAGGGACGACCCTGTACATGGTGCTGCTGTCGGCTTACACCATCCTTATGCATAAATATTCGGGTCAGGAAGATCTGATCGTAGGAACGCCGATTGCCGGAAGAACGCAGGAAGAAGTGCAGCCGATCGTAGGGATGTTTATCAACACGCTGGCCATTCGCAGCCGTCCGGAGCGTTCCAAGCCGTACCTTTCGTACCTGGAAGAAATCAAGGACATCACGCTCGGGGCTTTCGAACACCAAAATTATTTGTTCGAAGACTTGGTGGAAAGTCTTCACATTCCGCGCGCGACCGGCCGGAATCCGCTCTTTGACACGTTCTTCTCCCTGCAAAATACGGAGAACGAGCAAATTGTCATCGAGGGGCTGGAGCAATCATTTTATCCACTGGAAAACCAAACATCCAAGTTCGAGCTACTCCTGGACATTTCGGAGCTGGACGGTCAGCTCGAATGTCGGTTGGAGTACGCTACGGCTTTGTATAAACAGGAGACCGCGGAGCGGTTCGCCAGACATTATGACAAGCTGCTTGAAACCATCGCAGCAGCGCCGGACGGGGATATTGCCTCGCTGGAAATGCTCACGGAGGAGGAAATCCACGAGCTGGTGCGCGGTTTCAACGATTCGGAGGCGGACTACCCGCGGCAGCAGACGATTCACGGCCTGTTCGAAGAGCAGGTGGAGCATTACCCGGACAACGTGGCCGCCGTCATGAACGAGCACCAGCTGACCTACCGCGAGCTGAACGAGCGATCCAACCGCCTTGCGCGGAAGCTGCGGGAGACGGGAGTAGAGGCGGACCAGCTGGTAGCGATTCTGGCCGAACGCTCGCTCGATATGGTCGTTGGCATTCTGGCGATTCTCAAAGCGGGCGGAGCATACGTGCCTGTCGATCCCGACTACCCGGAGGAGCGTATCCGCTTCATGATCGAGGATTCGGGCGCGCCGTTATTGCTGATTCAAAAGCATCTGCACGAGAAGACCGATTTCGCAGGAACGCGCCTCGAATTGGACGATTTCGTTTGGGGCGACAGAGGGGCGGACTCCGAAGGTGCGCTGGACGCTTCGAACCTGGAGCCGATTTCCGGGCCGAGCAACCTGGCATATGTCATCTACACGTCGGGAACGACCGGCAGACCGAAAGGAACGCTGATCGAGCATAAGAACGTCGTGCGGCTCCTGTTCAACGACAAGAACCTGTTCGACTTCGGGCCGTCCGACACGTGGACGCTGTTCCACTCGTTCTGCTTCGATTTCTCCGTCTGGGAAATGTACGGAGCGCTGCTGTACGGAGGCAAGCTGGTCATCGTACCGCCGATCACGGCGAAAAATCCGGCCGATTTCCTGGCGCTGCTGGGCCGCGAACAGGTCACGATTTTGAACCAGACGCCAACGTACTTCTACCAGCTGCTGCGTGAGGTCTTGGCGGACCATCCGCACGATTTGCGGATTCGCAACGTCATCTTCGGGGGCGAAGCGCTGAGTCCGCTGCTGCTCAAGGGCTACAAGACGAAGTACCCGGAGACGAAGCTGATCAATATGTACGGCATTACCGAGACGACAGTTCACGTGACGTATAAGGAAATCACGTGGGTCGAAATGGAGGCGGCGAAGAGCAATATCGGCAAGCCGATCCCGACGCTGAGGGTGTATGTCCTGGATGAAAACCGCCGCCCTGTGCCGATTGGCGTAGCGGGCGAAATGTACGTGGCCGGGGAAGGCCTTGCGAGAGGATATCTGAACCGCCCGGATCTGACGGCGGAGAAGTTCGTCGATTCCCCGTTTGCGGAGGGGGAGAAACTGTACCGCTCGGGCGACTTGGCGGCATGGCTGCCGGACGGCAACATCGAATACCTGGGCCGGATCGACCACCAGGTGAAAATCCGCGGGTACCGGATCGAGCTGGACGAAATCGAGACGCAGCTGCTGAACGTCGAGGGCGTGGAAGAAGCGGTGGTGCTCGCCCGTCAGGACGGCGGGGGCGAGAAGGCGCTTGTCGCCTACTTTGTGGCGGACCGGATGCTGACGGTCAGCGAAATGAGAACCTCGCTGGCCCAGGAAATGCCGGGATACATGATCCCGTCGTACTTCGTGCAGTTGGAGCGTATGCCGCTGACGACCAACGGCAAAGTGGACCGCAAAGCGCTGCCGGAGCCGCAAGGCGGCATACAAACGGGCGTCGAATACGTAGCGCCGCGTAACCGGACGGAGTCCCAGCTTGTGAAGATCTGGGAGGAAGTACTGGGCTACTCCGGCATTGGAGTCCTGGACAATTTCTTCGAGCTTGGAGGCCACTCCTTGCGGGCGACGAACCTTGTCAGCAAGATTCAGAAGGAAATGAACGTCGAACTTCCGCTGCGCGATGTGTTCCGCTATACGACGGTAGAGTCGATGGCCGGGGCTATTGCCAGCTTGGAAGAAACGCGGCACTGCTCGATTCCGAAAGCGGAAGAGAAAGCGTACTATCCGGTTTCCTCCGCGCAAAAAAGGCTGTACGTCCTGCACCAGCTGGATAGCTCGGAGCTGAATTACAACCTCCCAAGCGCCTTGCAATTGGAAGGGGCTTTGAACGAGGTCAAAGTGGAAAAGGCGCTGACTACTTTGGTGGCCCGGCACGATATGCTGCGCACCGGTTTTGAAATCGTGAATGGGGAGCCGGTTCAGCGTATTCATCCGCTCGTAGCTTTCAAGGTCGAGAAGCTTCAAGCAAGCGAAGATCAGGTTGCGGCCATTCTTGAAGGCTTCATTCAGCCTTTTGACTTGACCCAGCCGCCTTTGCTGCGCGCCCTGCTGATCGAACTGGAGAAAGAGAAATTCCTGCTCGCACTGGATATTCATCATATTGGTTCCGACGGCCTTTCCATGGACGTGCTGCTGCGCGAATTCGTGCGGCTTTACAATGGGGAAGAATTGCCGGAGCTGCGGATTCAATACAAGGATTACGCCGTTTGGCAGCAATCCGAGGAGCAGCGCCAGCGCATCAAACGGCAGGAGGAATACTGGCGCGGGGTATTCAGCTCCGAGCTTCCGGTTCTTGAGCTGCCTCTCGACTTCTCCCGCCCGGCCGTTCAGCAGTTTGACGGTCAAACGCTCACGTTTACGCTGGATGCGGAGAAAAGCGAAGCTCTCAAACGGCTTGCCGGCGATTCGGGGGCAACGCTGTACATGCTTCTGCTGGCTGCGTACTCCGTATTGCTTCATAAATACGCGGGACAGGAAGATATAGTGGTCGGCACTCCGATTGCCGCCCGTTCTCACGCCGACCTGCAGCCGATTATCGGTATGTTCGTCAATACGCTGGCCCTTCGCTTGGGTCCGGCGGCGGAGCGGACGTTCCTGGATTACTTGCAGGAAGTGAAGGAAACGACGCTTGGAGCCTACGAGCACCAGGACTATCCGTTCGAGGAGCTGGTGGAAGCTCTTCAGGTGAGCCGGGATTTAAGCCGGAATCCTCTGTTTGACACCATGTTTTCTTTGCAAAAGCACGAAAGCTTGGATTTAACCCTGGAAGGCTTGCAATGGTCGCTGTTCGACATCGAGGAAAAGACGGCAAAGTTTGATCTTAGCCTTGATATCGTGGAATCCGATAACGAGCTGGTTTGCAAGATTGAGTACGCTACTTCGTTGTTTAGACAGGAAACGATGGAACGGCTGGCGGGTCATTACGAGCAGCTTTTGGCGTCGATCCTGGCTCAGCCGGGTGCGCGGATTTCGGATTTGGATATCTTGACGGACAGCGAAAAGCATGATTTGCTGGTCGGGTTTGACGTGTCGTCTTCGGCTCTTGCGAAGCAACCCGCCGCAGAGGGTACAGGTTTGGAAGCGAATGAGTCGTGGAGAGAGAGAACGTTCCACGAGCTGTTCGAGGAGCAGGCGGAGCGCACTCCGGGAGCGCTGGCGGTTGTCTACGAAGACAGCAAGCTGACGTATGCGGAGCTGAACGCCAAAGCGAATCGTCTAGCGTATGCACTGCGGGCGTGCGGGGTGAAGCCGGAGCAGGTGGTCGGCATTCTGGCCGGCCGTTCGGCGGAGCTGTTGATCGGGGTGCTCGCCGTATGGAAAGCGGGCGGCGCTTATGTGCCACTCGACCCGGACTATCCGGCGGAGCGGATCGAGTACATGCTCGCGGACAGCGGGGCGTCGGTACTGCTCACGCAGACCTGCCTGCTGGAGCAGGCGGAAGCTTGGCGCAGCGAAGGAGCTCTAGTGCTGCAAACGGTGCTTGCGCTTGACGACGCCGAGACGTACAGCCTCGGAGCGGCTGTGGGCGTACAAGCTTTGGGCGAAGCAGGCGCAGAGGCGGAGGCTTTGGCGCAAGCGGAAACGGCTGCTGCCGAAACGTCTGCCACGGCAGAAGCCGAGAAGAACGTACTAACGGCGGATCTCGCATCGAATCCGGCGAATGTGAACAAGCCGCGCGATTTGGCTTACGTCATCTACACCTCCGGTACGACGGGCAAGCCGAAGGGCGTGATGATCGAGCACCGCAGCCTGGTGAACACGGCGGCGGGCTACCGACGGGAATACCGGTTGGATCAGTTCCCGGTGCGGTTGCTGCAGCTCGCAAGCTTTTCATTCGACGTGTTCGTCGGCGACATTGCGCGGACGCTGTACAACGGCGGCACCATGGTCATCGTGCCGAAGGACGACCGGATTGATCCAACCCGCCTCTACGGCTGGATTCGCGACTACGCCGTGACGGTGTTCGAATCGACTCCGGCGCTGATCGTGCCGTTCATGGAGCATGTGCATGCCGAGGGCCTGGACCTCAGCTCGATGCATCTGCTGATCACAAGCTCAGATTCGTGCAGCGTAGCGGATTACCGTACCTTGCAGGAGCGCTTCGGCTCGCAGTTCCGTATTATTAACAGCTACGGCGTAACAGAAGCAGCGATTGACTCCAGCTTCTATGACGAGCCGCTGGAGAAGTTGCCGAAGAAGGGCAGCGTGCCGATCGGGAAAGCGTGGCTGAACGCCAAGTTCTACATCGTGGATGCGAATCTGAAGCCGGTGCCGATCGGAGTGTTGGGCGAGCTGGTTATCGGCGGAGCGGGTGTGGCCCGCGGTTACTTGAACCGCTCGGATTTGACGGCGGAGAAATTCGTAGACAGCCCGTTCGCCGCTGGGGAGCGGCTGTACCGGACGGGCGACCTGGCGCGCTGGATGCCGGACGGCAACGTGGACTTCATCGGCCGGATCGACAACCAGGTGAAAATTCGCGGCTATCGGATCGAGCTTGGTGAAATTGAAGCGGCCATGAAAAATTTTGCCGGCGTGCGTCAAGCGCTTGTCATCGACCGGACGGATGAGCGGGGGCAGAAATATTTGTGCGGGTATGTCGTAGCGGATTCCAGCTTCGATCTGGAAGGGCTTGTAGCCCATCTGGACGCCGCGCTGCCTTCCCATATGGTGCCTTCGCGCATCATGCGCCTGGATCAAATGCCGCTTACGCCGAACGGGAAGATCGACCGTAAAGCGCTGCCTGTGCCGGAAGGAAGCATTCGTGCCGAGGTTGCATACACCGCGCCTCGTACTCCTGCCGAGCAGGCACTTGCGTCGGTCTGGCAGTCAGTGCTGGGCGTGGATCAGGTCGGCACGATGGACAATTTCTTTGCGCTCGGCGGCGATTCGATCAAGGCCTTGCAGGTATCGTCCCGTCTTTTGCAAACGGGGTACAAGCTGGTCATGAAAGATTTGTTCCATTACCCGACGATTACCGCCCTTAGTTTGCACCTGCAAACGGCGGAGAGAACGGCAAACCAGGCCGAAGTGACGGGAGAGGTCATCTTGACCCCGATTCAGCGCTGGTTCTTTGAACAAAATCCGGCTGACGTGCATCACAGCAACCAGGCGTTCATGCAGTTCTCCAAGCAAGGCTTTGACGAAGAAGCTTTACGCCAAGCGGTGCGTCAGCTTGTTGTGCATCACGATGCTCTCCGTACGGTTTACCGCCAAACCGAGAACGGCTATACCGCCTGGAACCGCGGCGCCGGGGAGAACGAAGCGCTGTTCGATCTGGAAGTTGTCGATTTCAAAGGAGTCGGCGACGTGAAAGAAGCGGTAGAGGCTAAGGCGAATGACATTCAAGCGAGCATCGATCTGGAAAACGGTCCGCTGGTGAAGCTCGGCTTGTTCCGCTGCGACGACGGCGACCACCTGCTCATCGCGATCCATCACTTGGTCGTAGACGGCGTATCCTGGCGGGTTCTGCTTGAGGATTTTGCTGCCGGCTATGAGCAGGCGCTGCAAGGGCAGCCGATCCGTCTGCCGCTCAAAACGGATTCATTCCAAACGTGGGCGAAACAGCTCGCTGATTATGCGAACGGTCCGGCGATGGAAAGCGAGAGAGAGTATTGGCAACATATCGAGCAATTGACCTATGAGCCGCTTCCGAAGGATTTTGAACAAGGCAGATCCAAGCTGAAGGACAGCGGGCCCGTGACCGTTCGCTGGACGGCAGAGGAAACCGAACAGCTGCTGAAGCAGGCACACCGTGCTTACCATACGGAAATGAACGATTTGCTGCTTGCTGCGCTTGGCCTCGCGGTACAAGCTTGGAGCGGCCGGGAACGCGTGCTGGTGAATCTCGAAGGCCACGGCCGGGAAGATATTTTGCCGGATGTGGACATTACGCGCACAGTAGGCTGGTTTACAAGCCAATTCCCTGTCGTTCTGGAGCTGGGTCACGCCCAGGCGCTCGGTCATCAGGTGAAACAGGTTAAGGAAAGCTTGCGCCGCATTCCGAACAAAGGAATCGGCTACGGCATCCTGCGTTATTTGTCGGCGTCGCGTGACGGCGAGCGCTTCGCTTTGGAGCCGGAGATCAGCTTTAACTATTTGGGTCAGTTCGACCAGGATTACGAAAGCAGCGACTCGCAGCCGTCTCCGTTCAGCCCGGGCTCCGATTCAAGCCCGAATGCAGTGATGGATTTTGTCCTCGATATTAACGGTATGGTGTCGGAAGGAGTGCTGGAACTCACGATCCGTTATGGGGAAACCCAGTATAAACGGGAAACGGTAGAGCGCCTGGGCACCCTGCTTCAATCGAGCTTGCGTGAAGTCATCAGCCATTGCGTATCGAAAGAGCGGCCGGAGCTTACGCCTAGCGACGTACTGCTTCAAGATGTGACGGTGGAAGAACTGGAGCGGCTGTCCGAACATACGGCGGCGCTCGGCGAACTGGAGAATGTATACACCTTGACTCCGCTGCAAAAAGGGATGTTGTTCCACAGCCTGCTGGATGCCGATTCGGAAGCTTACTTCGAACAGGTGACCTTCGATCTGTACGGAAGCCTGAATGTCGAAGCCTTCACCCAAGGATTGGATACGCTGGTGCAGCGGAATGAGGCGCTGCGGACCAACTTTATTACTGGCTGGAGAGACGAGCCGCTTCAAGTGGTATTCCGCGAGCGGAAGTGTGAAGTGTACTTCAAAGATATTCGCTCGGTAAGCGATGAAGACCCGGAGAAGACGATAGCCGATTTTGTCAGCGCGGATAAAGCGAACAAGTTCGATTTTGCCCGAGGCTCTCTTATGCGCGTGACAGTTTTGCGCACGGGCGACGAGTCCTACCATGTGATCTGGAGTCACCATCACATTTTGATGGACGGCTGGTGCATGTCCTTCATGATCAAGGAAGTGTTCGACACCTACTTCGCGTTCCACGAGAAGCGGACGCTGGAGCTTCCTCCGGTTACCTCGTACTCCCGGTATATCGAATGGCTGGAAGCTCAAGATGCCGCGAAAGCTTCGCGTTACTGGTCCGAGTATTTGGCGGGTTACGATCAGCAGACCAAGCTGCCCCAGGAGAAAACGCAGCTGAAGCAGGGCGCTTTTGAAGCAGCTGAAATCGATGTGGAACTCAGCAAGGAACTGACCGGGCAAATCGGGCGGGTGGCGCGCCAGCAGCAGGTGACGCTCAATACGTTCATGCAGACCGTATGGGGACTGGTTCTGCAGGTATACAACAACAGCGAGGATGTTGTATTCGGCTCCGTCGTATCCGGGCGTCCGGCGGAAATTCCGGGCATCGAAAGCATGATCGGCCTGTTTATTAATACGATCCCGGTCCGTATTCAAGGCAAAGCCGAGGAGACGGTAGCCGATATCTTGAGAAAAAACCAGGACCAAGCGCTGGCATCGGGAGCTTACGAAACGTTCCCGCTGTTCGAGATTCAGTCGCTGAGCGAGCAAAAGCGCGACTTGATCAACCATATCATGGTCTTTGAAAATTATCCGATGGAAGAACAGATTGAGCAGGTCGTCGGCGGAGACAAAGAAGCGCTGAAAATCGCTAATATCCATTCGCCGGAGCAAACGAACTACGACCTGGACATTACCGTCATTCCGGAAGAGCATATTTTGCTGCGGTTTACGTACAATGCGCTGACGTTCAGAGAGGAAGACATCAGGCTGATCCACGGTCATTTTGCCCGGGCACTGGAGAAGGTTGCGGCTAACCCGAACATCCGCGTGAATCAGTTGGAGCTTTTGACGGCGGCGGAAAAAGAGCAAATTCTCGGCGCGTTTAACCCGGCGCAGCCGGAAGCGGCTCCTGCGGCCGCGTTCCACCGGCTGTTCGAGGAACAGGCGGAACGCACGCCGGAAGCGGCAGCTGTCGTGTACGAGAACGACCGGCTGACGTATGCGGAGCTGAACGAGCGGGCGAATCGCTTGGCGGCCACGCTGTGCGCAAGCGGCATCGGCCGGGAGACGATCGTCGGCATTCTCGCCGAGCGTTCGGTGGATTTGCTGGTGGCCGTGCTGGCCGTCTGGAAAGCGGGCGGGGCGTATGTGCCGCTCGACCCGGATTATCCGGCGGAGCGCGTGCGGTTCATGCTCGAAGACAGCGGAGCGAAGGTGCTGCTGACGCAAACGGCGCTGCGAGAGCGCGCCGAAGCCTGGCTCGGCGAAGAGGAGCTGGCGCTGGCGGCGGTGCTGTACCTCGACGACGAAACCTCGTACAGCGAGGAGCGGACGAATGCCGACAGCTTCCATGAAGCCCGTCCAGAGGACCTGGCGTACGTGATCTACACGTCGGGAACGACGGGCAAGCCGAAGGGCGTGATGATCGAGCACCGCAGCCTGGTGAACACGGCGGCGGGCTACCGGCGGGAATACCGGTTGGATCAGTTCCCGGTGCGGCTGCTGCAGCTCGCAAGCTTCTCGTTCGACGTGTTCGTGGGAGATATCGCGCGGACGCTGTACAACGGAGGCACGATGGTGATTGTGCCGAAGGACGACCGGATCGATCCGTCTCGTCTGCACCACTGGATGGAGCGGGAACGGGTCACCATCTTCGAATCGACGCCGGCGCTGATCGTGCCGTTCCTGGAGTACGTGCACGAGCAGCAACTGGATATGAGCTGGATGGAGCTGTTGATCACGAGCTCGGACAGCTGCGGCGTGGCGGATTATCGCACCTTGCAGGAACGCTTCGGCTCGTTGTTCCGGATCATCAATGCTTACGGCGTGACGGAAGCGGCGATCGACTCCAGCTTCTACGACGAGGAATTGGCGAAGCTGCCGCAGACAGGCCATGTGCCGATCGGCAAAGCGTGGCTGAATGCGAAATTCTACATCGTGGATGCGCACCTGAATCCGGTGCCGGTCGGGGTGCTGGGCGAGCTGGTCATCGGCGGAGTCGGAGTGGCGCGCGGGTACTTGAACCGTCCGGAGCTGACGGAAGAGAAGTTCGTAGACAGCCCGTTCGCCGCGGGCGAGCGGTTGTACCGCACGGGAGACTTGGCGCGGTGGATGGAAGACGGCAACGTGGACTTCATCGGCCGGATCGATAACCAGGCGAAAATCCGGGGGTACCGGATTGAGACGGGTGAAGTCGAAGCGAAGCTGCTGAGTGTAGGTGGCGTGAAGGAAGCGGTCGTCGTCGTCAGGGAAGATCAAGAAGGTCAGAAAGCTTTGTGCGCTTATTATACAGCGGAAGAAGGCTTGACGGCGGTGGACCTGAAGCGGGCGATTGCCAGCGAGCTGCCGGGGTACATGATCCCGTCGTACTTCGTGGAGCTGGAGCGCCTGCCTCTGACGCCGAACGGGAAAATCGACCGGAAGGCGTTGCCGGCACCGGAAGGGGGAGCAGGCGGAGGCCGCGAATACGTGGCGCCGCGCACCGAACTGGAGGCGAAGCTGGCCGCCATTTGGCAGGATGTGCTTGTTCGGGAGAAGGCGGTAGGCGTAACGGACAACTTCTTCGACATCGGCGGCCACTCCCTGCGGGCGACGACGCTTGTCAGCAAAATGCATAAGGAGCTAGGCGTTGAATTCCCGCTTCGCGACGTATTCCGCTACTCGACGGTTGAGGAAATGGCCGCGGCTATGGAGCGGCTGGAGATCGGCTCGTTCACAGCTATTCCGGCTGCGGAACCTAGCGAGTATTATTCGCTCTCTTCCGCTCAGAAACGTCTCTATATCTTGAACCAGCTGGAAGGAGCCGAGCTGAGCTATAACATACCGGGAGCTATGCTGCTCGAAGGAAAGCTCGACCGGCAGCGGTTTGAAGAAGCGTTCCGCGGGCTCGTAGCTCGTCATGAAACGCTGCGTACCGGCTTTGAGATGGTAAAAGGCGAAGCGGTTCAGCGGATTTACGAAGAAGCTGCCTTCCAGGTGGAATATGTGCAGATCAGCGGGGAGCAGGCGGAAGAAACGGTGCGCCAATTCGTTCGTCCGTTTGATCTAGCGAAGCCGCCACTTCTGCGGGTAGGCCTTGCCGAACTGGCGCCGGACCGGCACATTCTAATGTTCGATACGCATCATATCGTATCCGACGGCGTTTCGATTGACGTACTGATCGAAGAGTTCGTCCGCTTGTACAGCGGGGAGCAGTTGGAGCCGCTCCGCATTCAGTACAAAGATTATGCGGTATGGCAGCAATCGGACGAGCAGAAAGCTCAGCTTGCCAAGCAGGAAGCCTACTGGCTCGACATGTTCCGCGGAGAGCTGCCGGTTTTGGAATTGCCGACGGACTATCCGCGCCCGGCTATGCAGAGCTACGAGGGCCGCACGCTGCAATTGTTTATGGATAGCGAGAAAAGCGAGGGTCTGAAACGGCTTGCAGCCGAGAACGGCGCAACGCTTTACATGGTTCTGCTTGCTGGTTATACAATATTATTGCATAAGTATACAGGGCAAGAAGACGTGGTGGTCGGTACGCCGATTGCGGGCAGAAATCACAGCGACGTTCAGCCGCTGATTGGGATGTTCGTCAATACCCTGGCCATCCGCAGTTATCCGGCTGCCGGTAAAACGTTCCTTGACTACTTGAAGGAAATCAAGGAGACGACGCTGGGCGCTTTTGAACATCAGAATTATCCGTTTGAGGAACTGGTGGATAAGGTGAACGTAGCTCGCGATTTAAGCCGCAATCCGCTGTTCGATACGATGTTTGCTTTGCAGAATACAGAGAATTTGGAAATCCAGCTTCCCGGACTCCATTTGTCGACGTATGCCAGCGAAGAAATTGTTTCTAAATTCGATCTCAGCTTGGACGTCACGGAGATCGAGGAAGGCTTGGAATATCTGTTTGAATACGCCACTGCTCTTTATAAAACCGAAACGGTGGAGAAATTGGCCGCTCACTACTTGCAGCTGCTTGAATCCATTCTCCGCAACCCGTCGGCGACTATTGCCGAGCTGGGCATTTTGACGGCGGCGGAAAAAGAGCAAATTCTCGGCGCGTTTAACCCGGCGCAGCCGGAAGCGGCTCCTGCAGTCGCATTCCACCGGCTGTTTGAGGAACAGGCAGAGCGCACGCCGGAAGAGGCGGCCGTCGTGTACGAGAACGACCGGCTGACGTATGCGGAGCTGAACGAGCGGGCGAACCGCTTGGCGGCTATGCTGCGCGCAAGCGGCATCGGCCGGGAGGCGATCGTCGGCATTCTCGCCGAGCGTTCGGTGGACTTGCTGGTGGCCGTGCTGGCCGTCTGGAAAGCGGGCGGGGCGTATGTGCCGCTCGACCCGGATTATCCGGCGGAGCGCGTGCGGTTCATGCTTGAAGACAGCGGAGCGAAGGTGCTGCTGACGCAAACGCCGCTGCGAGAGCGTGCTGAAGCTTGGCTCGGCGAAGAGGAGCTGGCGCTGGCGGCGGTGCTGTACCTCGACGACGAAGCGTCGTACAGCGAGGAGCGGACGAATGCCGACAGCTTCCATGAAGCCCGTCCGGAGGATCTGGCGTACGTGATTTATACGTCGGGAACGACGGGCAAGCCGAAGGGCGTGATGATCGAGCACCGCAGCCTGGTGAACACGGCGGCGGGCTACCGGCGGGAATACCGGTTGGATCAGTTCCCGGTGCGGCTGCTGCAGCTCGCAAGCTTCTCGTTCGACGTGTTCGTGGGAGATATCGCGCGGACGCTGTACAACGGAGGCACGATGGTGATTGTGCCGAAGGACGACCGGATCGATCCGTCTCGTCTGCACCACTGGATGGAGCGGGAACGGGTCACCATCTTTGAATCGACGCCGGCGCTGATCGTGCCGTTCCTGGAGTACGTGCACGAGCAGCAACTGGATATGAGCTGGATGGAGCTGTTGATCACGAGCTCGGACAGCTGCAGCGTGGGGGATTACCGGACCTTGCAGGAACGCTTCGGCTCGTTGTTCCGGATCATCAACGCATACGGCGTGACGGAAGCGGCGATCGACTCCAGCTTCTACGACGAGCCGCTGACGAAGCTGCCGCAGACAGGCCATGTGCCGATCGGCAAAGCGTGGCTGAATGCGAAATTCTACATCGTGGACGCGCATCTGAACCCGGTGCCGGTCGGGGTGCTGGGCGAGCTGGTCATCGGCGGAGTCGGAGTGGCGCGCGGGTACTTGAACCGTCCGGAGCTGACGGAAGAGAAGTTTGTAGACAGCCCGTTCGCCGCGGGCGAGCGGCTGTACCGCACGGGCGACTTGGCGCGGTGGATGGAGGACGGGAACGTGGACTTCATCGGCCGGATCGACAACCAGGCGAAAATCCGGGGGTACCGGATCGAGACGGGCGAGATCGAGTCGCAGCTGCTGAGTGTAGGTGGCGTGAAGGAAGCGGTCGTCGTCGTCAGGGAAGATCAAGAAGGTCAGAAAGCTTTGTGCGCTTATTATACAGCGGAAGAAGGCTTGACGGCGGCGGACCTGAAGCGGGCGATTGCCAGCGAGCTGCCGGGGTACATGATCCCGTCGTACTTCGTCGAGCTGGAGCGCCTGCCTCTGACGCCGAACGGGAAAATCGACCGGAAGGCGCTGCCGGCGCCGGAAGGGGGAGCAAGCGCAGGCCGCGAATACGTGGCGCCGCGCACCGAACTGGAGGCGAAACTGGTCGCCATCTGGCAGGACGTGCTCGGGCCGGTCACGATTGGCGTGACGGACAACTTCTTCGACCTCGGCGGGCACTCCCTGCGGGCGACGACGCTGGTCAGCAAGGTGCACAAGGAGCTGAGCGTGGACCTGCCGCTGCGCGATGTGTTCCGGCACTCGACCATCGAAGCGATGGCCGAAGCGATCAGCCAATTGGAGCGGCAGGAACACCTCTCCATTCCGGTTCTGGAAGAGAGGGATTACTATCCGCTTTCCTCCGTGCAAAAACGGCTGTACATCCAGCAGCAGATGGAAGGCGCCGAGCTTAGCTACAACATGTCCGGCATGACGGTTCTCGTCGGGCGCTTGGAACGAAATCAATTCGAGGCGGCGCTCAAAGGATTGATAGCTCGTCACGAAATTTTGCGAACCGGCTTCGAAATGGTCGACGGCGAACCGGTACAACGGATTTATCCGGACTTGAAGTTTGCCGTCGAGTATACGAAAGCGACGGAAAGTGAAACGAAGAGCATCGTAGACGGCTTTGTACGCGTCTTTGATTTGGAGCGGCCGCCGCTGCTGCGTGTGGGCTTAGTCGAATGGGAAGCGGAACGGCAACTGCTCATGCTGGACATTCATCATATCGTCACGGATGGCATGTCGATGGGCATCTTTGTCGAAGAGCTGCTGCGCCTGTATAACGGCGAGACTCTGGAACCACTTCGGATTCAATACAAGGAATTCGCCGCTTGGCAGCAGTCCGAACCTGTAAAAGAGCGGCTGAAACGTCAGGAAGCCTACTGGCTGGACGTGCTGGAAGGCGAACTGCCGACGCTTGAACTGCCTACGGACTTTGTCAGACCTGCCGCTCGCAGCTTTGAGGGAGATGTGCTGCCTTTCAGCATCGACAAGCAGATGACCGACAGCTTGCAGCGCATCGCCGATGAGAACGGCACCACCCTTTATATGGTGTTATTGGCGGCCTATTCAATTCTGCTCAGCAAGTACTCGGGACAAGAAGACTTCATTGTAGGCATGCCGGTTTCGGGCCGCACACATGCCGACCTGGAGCCGCTCATCGGGATGTTTGTCAACACTTTGGCGATTCGCCATTATCCGTCCGGGGAGAAGACGTTCCTCGCTTACTTGAATGAAGTCAAAGAAACGATGCTGGCGGCCTACGACCACCAGGATTATCCGTTCGAGGAGCTTGTGAAAAAGCTGCAGGCGCCGCGAGATCAAAGCCGCAATCCTGTATTCGATGTCATGTTTGTTCTGGAAACCAAGGAAGATAACGTTCAAAGCTTCGGGGATATCAAGATCGAATCTTATCCGGAAACTCATACGGTTTCCCAATTTGATCTTACCTTGGTCATTTCGTTGCTGGATGAGGGAATGAACGGGCAGTTTGAATATGCTACCAAGTTGTTTACGCGCAATCTGATCGACAATTTCGCTCAGGACCTGCTCGTGATCATCACCCAAATTTGCGAACAGCCTTCGGTGCTGTTGAAGGATATTTCCCTGAACGGGCAATCCGAACAGGAGCAAGATGTGCTAGAGGCCATTGATATTATTTTCTAATCCCTTACCCGGCTTGGGTGTATGCCGTATTTTTCTCGGTACGCATCCTGCCGGGTGTTTTTTTCCAAATGAAAGGGAAAAATCCACCACAGGAATCTGACGTCAAGTGCCGCTGAGTAACGATTTCAATTTACTGGAAAGTCGACAAAACACAACAGAAATCCGAAAAACGAAAAGAAGTAATTGCCGATCGTTGCAGACGAGTTTAATCTTTTGACTATGACACCAGAAGAACAACAAAAGGCACACGAAGACTACAGGATAAAAAGGAAACGTGAAGCTCTTGGAGAAGACTTTTGGTATTATGCCGAAACGTTTTCTTCAGTATTACAATCAGGAGGCTGGAATAGTAATCTACCTTCCATAAGTTCACTATTTAAAGAATTAAGTAAAATCAAGCTATCATTCGAACAAAAAAAGAGAATTAATAAACTAGCTAGAGATATAATGGCTTCATTGAAAGAAGTAAATAATGAATTAGTAAGAGATTTGATAGAAGAATTTAATAAAATAAAAATGGATAATAACCTAACTTTAGTTCAAAAAGAGCATCTGAAGACAGCACTTCTTGAACTCTCACGAACTACAGGGAGGTTAGTTCAAATATATGGACAATGGACTAAAGATGGACAGATTATTAGAGATAATTCTTTGAAAAAGAAAATGGATCATTTAAGCACGTTATATGCGACATCCAGTATATTGAGGAAATGGTTATGAAAATTATATTATCGTAATAGTACAAGTTTCCAACTTTCTTTTTATGGTAATTTGTGGTGGTTTCAGACTTTTTATTTTTCGTGTTTATCACGTGCTCTGGCAAACGCAGTAAAATCAACAAATTTGGTTCACGACTTTTTTATCACCTGACACTTCCTGTTCAGAAACATTAATGTAGGTAACTACGATTTAGTGTTGGTAACTCAAGATTATTAAAAACACGGCTGCTTTGGTTTAAATAAATATTATGGTAAAGAAATATTAGAAAAGTTAAAGACAGGAGAACATATTGATAAGGATTAATTTGGAGAGACCATATATTATTTGTCTGTCACATGCTAACATCACTAAATGGCAAAATCGTTGGAGATTTCTTAGAAGAGAATCGAACGGCATATTTTACTAAAAAATACAAGGGAATTCATGATCGTTACGAATGCCAAGCATGGATTTGCGGCAGGATTACCATGGAGAAACATTTCACTTTTGGAAAAAAAAATTTAGATCAAGACAACACTCCGACGATCCCTAGAACAGATTACGTAGCGAATCCCAATGCTAAAACCTATGCAGTTGCAGTAGATCCTTTTAGGAAATTAGATGGACAAAAAACATCATTTCTAATGATGATGATCGATTCGGTCATCATATTATAGAAGTACTTTCCGAACAAGCATCGGATGCTCATTTAGCTCATTTGAAAAAGCTAGGTAACTCTTATGTTTTTGGAGGAAAAGAAAGTTTGAATTTCACTGTTGAAGGTTTAATTGATGAGATTAGTTTAGTTTAGTTTAGTTTTAGTCCCGATAGTAGATGGTGCTTCTAACTCTTTGACGCTATTTGAAACGAGTGCTCATCTTCAAAAAACTAAGCCAGTAAATTTCTTTTTAAAGAGCGTAGAAAAACTGGACGATGGTGGGCTATGGATGAAGTAGGTGATAAATCCTTAAATAGGACTTGAGGCCATCAACTGTCCTCTTATTTGCTATGTTCAAGTTGGAGTGGCAGCCCTGATAGGCTGCCATTATTTTTCGTCCTTGGCTGTCGCTGTTATAACCCCTTGTTTTTCAAAAATGCCGACTTCACGGTAACCCATTTTCGATACAGCATCTGACCGTCTTCAAACTAAAAGGCATGAGCCCGGTACAATACCGAACTCATGCCCAACTGGTTGCATAAAAATATTTGTCTAACTTTAAGGGGGCACTTCATACAGGGCTGCTTTTATACTACGGCCTAATTGCTCGTGTATTTTACCCAATCATATTCAGCGTATAGCGGATTCGCTCCATTATACGAACCTAGCCAGTCGTCAACACCAGTGCCATTCCATAAATTCATCATAATCTTGCCTGGCGTGCTTGGTATGTTCGTAGTTGCCGTATGCTTTAGAACCCCGTCAACATACCACTTAATGTATCCTGGTTGCCAATCGAATGCATAGGTGTGAAAGCCTCTTGATGCATCAAAGCCCAGATCAACAACCTTCTCGTGACCACCGACACCGTTTGTATAATAGTTGAATTGTACTTTTGTCGTGTCTTTGCCTAAAAATTCAATATCTATTTCATCCCATTGCGTGCCATCAGTAGGCCCCGTATACGTAAAAAAGGAAGATACGATCCCTGTATTTTTAGCAGGCTTCATACTGACCTCGTATAAGCCGTATCTGTAAGTGTTCGTCGATCGATACTCTCCGCAGTCAAACTTATTGTACGCAGAACTCGTTAAGCCAAGCTTCATTTTGCCATCGTTCGTAAAATTAACATTATTGGCACGCCAAGTGCAATTAAACATGTTCCCATTGGAATATCCGTCTGCCTTTTGCCATGCCCCCGAATTGAAACCATTAAGTGGTTCCCAAAAAACATTCCCCGCATAAACGCTTACCGAAAAAAACAGAGAGACAATGCCCGTGACCATTAAAGTGAACCAAGATTTCTTCTTCATTTTACACCTCCATAAAAGATTGACCAAACATGAAAGAAATGGATGACGATGATACATTATTTCAAGTATTGACCATCTTACCGAAAAAATAAAGCGCTTTCAAATTTGGTATCTTCATTGTAGTTTGAAATGGAGTCGTCCACAATAGCAAACTTAACACTTGAGGCATAATTTAAAAAAAACTAAATTTTATCAAGTTGTGGTTTAAAAATGTAAGTACTACAATTATATACAAGAAATGAAAATCAGGATTAAAATATTCTATTAAGGGGGGAAATGACGATTTTGAAATGGGATAGACTCAGGAAGCGGAGCCACTACATGTTTATACCATTTTATTCTCTTGGTATAATAGTCAATTAATTTTTGAAGAGGAGGCCTTTCTTTGAAAAAATTAGGTATGGTATGTAAAATAGCTCTGATACTTGTATTCTTATTGCCTTTAACACCGGTCTTTGGCCAACATATAGATGCATGGTCAGGTATGCCTATGGGAAAGCTCCATGTCAGGGGCAATCAATTGGTGAACAGCAGCGGAAAACCTGTTGTTTTAAGTGGCTGGCATCAGCCGTCGGGGGCATACTGGACCTATCAAAATAGTAATTATTATCTCAATTTAAATGGTAACAATCGTCATGCAGCAATTTTGGCTTATTTGAAGGATATCACTGACACCTTTGCAGACACCAGACCGAAGTATGGAAGCAACCACGGCTGGTATATGAATCAGGTCCGATTGTTTATTGACCGCCAGGATATGGGAGATGTGGCCGCAGGGTCATACAATTTCTCAGGTTTACAAGCAGCTACACAAAATGTGATTATTCCATACATCAATTATGCGAAAACAAAGGGCATTTATGTTACCCTTGGTCTTGATTTCACTTTGGCTAACGACCAGGCTACAACACAATCCAATCTGGACAAATTCAATCAAATATGGGGGTATCTTGCCTCGCAGCCGGCTATTAATAGCGCGGATAACGTCATGTTTGAACTGATCAACGAGCCTATTAAGTCATATGCGAATGGGCATTGGGGAGGCTATCCTGGCGAAAATGATTTTGTTGACCATTGGAATGATCTGAGAAGATTCCAAAACTCTATCATTTCCACGATTCGAAGTAAAGGAGCGGATAATGTCATCTGGGCTGCAGGACTTGGATACAACCAATTTTACAGCCCGGCGGCAAAACACCCGCTGATAGATCCATTGAACAACTACGGCTATGCTGTCCACTGGTATCCGGGCTACGGAGCGCATGATAACAAGGACAAGCTAAAATCACAATGGGATTCCAACATTAAGGCGGCAGCTCAAGCCTATCCAATAAATATCACAGAATTTACCTGGTTCAAAACACAGCCCGGCGATTCGGAGTACTGGAATTTGTTTAACGGCTCTAATAATGGATTTGGGCAAAACACGAAGTCCATTTTTACAGCAGCCGGTAATGTCAGCATGACCGCACACATGAATGGCTTTCTGCTGGAAGCTGGAGCAAGGAGTTCATTTGCGGACCCAACAGCCGGGTTAAAGTGGGATGGCGATAACCGACGTCAGGCGATGGCCCGCTTCTTGTTTGACTGGTACTATGAGCGTGCACGGACCTATCCGAGAGCACTACTCCAGAACAGTGAATCAGCAACGGATAATCTGCCTGCGGATGCACCGACTGATGTGCTTACAGATACATACATTAATGCACCGACGGACGCACAATCAGAATGATGTTAATACTTTCAGCTACCGACAGCCTTTCCAATTGGATAGGCTGTCGTATTATCTTATAGAAATGACTAGTGTAAGATTGACGGCCATTATGAGGCCTTCCGTTATGTAAAGTTGTTGAAATGATGGGGAGAGAGTATAGTTTGTATGTATTTATTTTGTACGGGAAGAGGTTCATATGGCGACAATTCATGATGTAGCATTAAAAGCGGGCGTGTCGGTCACTACCGTATCCCGTGTAATGAATAACCGGGGATATATCAGCGAAACTACACGCAAAAAAGTGTTCGACGCAATGGAGGAACTTAATTATCAACCAAATGAAATAGCACGATCTCTGCTACGTAAGCAGTCCAATATTATTGGCCTTATTATTCCCAATGTCTCGCATCCTTTCTTCAGTGAGCTTGCCAATCAGGTTGAGTATTACGCCTATCAGCATGGCTGCAAGGTCCTGCTGTGCAATTCACATATGGATCCCGTGAAAGAGAAAGTGTATATTGATATGTTGAAGCGGAACCGGGTGGATGGCATCATTATGGGTAGCCATACATTAGAAGTAGAAGAGTACCGACATTTGAATTCACCGATCGTGACGTTTGATAGGCAGATTGACCCGTATATTCCTTACATATCCTCGGATAATTATCGCGGAGGCGAGCTGGCTACGGAGCTGCTCATTCGCAAAGGCTGCCGGAAAATTGCCCATATCTGCGGAAATCTGGAGCTGAACATGCTGTCCAATGAGCGGACCAAAGCATTCCGGGATGTGGTGGGTAAGCATAATGTCCAGCATGTGATTGTTCAAACGGACTTGAATGTGTTCGACCAGAAGGAGTACGAGCGGATCATTTCAAAACTCGTTTATGAACATCCAGATGTGGATGGGGTGTTCGCAACAAGTGATATTATTGCTGCTTTTGCGCTGAAAGAATATATTCGCGCTGGAAGGCATGTGCCAGAGAATGTGCGTATTGTAGGCTTCGATGATGTAAGCGTTGCTTCCTGGCTGACGCCAGAACTTACATCGGTAAGACAGCCGATTGCAGAGATCGGCAGGCTGGCGGTCGAGCTGATCCGCAGGCAGGCGGAGGGGGAGCAGGTACAACCTGTCAATCTGTTGCCTGTTGAACTAATTGAGCGTGCAACGACCTGAATGAAAATCTGTTCCTCTAACAAGGGGAACAGATTTTTTTTAGTACAAGTTAAAAATTCAACATGTCAAACGATTGACACAAGTTAAACCTTTGACATATAATCCGTTTGTAAGCGTTTTATTTAAGTGTTCAGAGCCATTATATAAATAAGGGGATGACAACAGTGAGTAAATTCAAAAGAGTTCAATGGATGGTAATGCTGCTTCTTTTAGTTATGGTGGTGTCTGCATGTGGTGGCTCCGGTGGAGAAGGTAATTCGGCTTCTGGAGGGGGATCAGGGGATTCGAAAAATGTGAAGATTACGCTTTTGAACTCCAAAGGCGAAATCCTTCCACAGCTGGAGGAAGCCGCTAAGGCCTTCCAGAAAGACAATCCGGGTATTACTGTTGAAATCCAGCCGGTTCCGACTGGTGGGTCGCCTTTTGAGCGTGCCTCCGCTTTGTACGCATCCGGAAACCCGCCGACCATGATCATGCTAGATACAGGTGATGTGGAGAAGTTCAAGGACCGTATCCTCGATCTGAGCGGAGAAAAGTGGAATAAGGACACAGTTGAAAACGCTACCACAGCTACGACGGTTGACGGCAAAAATTATGCGTTTCCGCTGGCTGTTGAAGGCTACGGATTCATTTACAACAAAGCCGTTGTAGATAAAGCGGTAGGCGGAAGCTTTGATCCTACCACAATTAAAACCCGAAATGACCTTGAAAAACTGTTTCAGCAAATTGAGGCATCTGGTAAGAAAGCATTGGTGATTTCACCAATGGACTGGTCTCTGGGCGCTCATTATTTGCCTCTTGCTTATGCAGGCCAGAACAAAGACATGGCTGAAGTGGACAAATTCATGGCGTCACTAAAAACGGGCCAGGCTAGCTTGGCTAATAATCCTGTATTTAACGGACTTATGGATACATTCGACCTCATGATGAAATACAACATCGATCAGGCTTCTCCGCTAGCAGGAGCTTATGAACGCGGACCGGAGCTGCTCGGCAAAGGTGAAGTTGGCATTTGGTTCATGGGCAACTGGGCATGGCCGCAAATCAACAGTTTTGATACGGCTAACAAAGAATATGGTTTCTTGCCTGTACCCATCAGTAACAATGCCGATGACTACGGCAATCAGGAGATTTCGTCCGCTGTATCCAAGCGCATTGTTATTGACAAGGAGAAGACTACTCCGGAACAGCAAGATGCGGCGAAGAAGTTCCTGAACTGGATCGTATATGATGAGAAAGGCCAGGATTTCCTCGTGAACCAAGCGAACATTATCCCGGCGTTCAAAAATATTACACTGCCTGCGGCCGACCCGCTTGGCAAGTCCATCCAGGATTATATTGCAAAAGGCAAGTCAGAGCAGTCGATGAGCATGCTGCCTGCGGACCACTGGTCTAAGACAGGATCTTCCATGCAAAAGTATCTGGCGAAACAGGGAGATCGTGCAACACTGGTTAAAGAAATCGAAAACTACTGGAAAACCGTTAAATAAGGTTGTTTTCAAATTACCTGGAATAGAGAGAGAAACCCGAAACAAAGGAAGGGATCATCATGATTACGGAAAAAGGAGTATGGAACCGGCTGCGGACGCGGCTACTGTTTACGGGCCCAACCTTGTTTGCCTTCATAACGGTAATGATTATTCCATTTTTGTATGGCATCTATCTGACGTTCACAAACTGGGATGGTATTTCCACCACACTATCGCTGGTAGGCATCCAAAACTATCTGGCTGTTTTTAGAGATATCGAGTTTTGGAAGTCATTCGGCTTGACGCTCAAGTATGTGTTTTATACCGTTGTTCTTATCAATGTGATCGCTTTTATGCTGGCTTATGTGCTGACTAAAGGGTTAAAAGGGCAGAGTATTTTCCGGGCAGGATTTTTCCTGCCCAACCTTGTCGGGGGCATTGTACTCGGTTTTATCTGGCAGTTTATATTCAACAACGTGCTTGTCTATTTGGGACAACATGCCAGTATACAGTCGCTCAGCACGACTTGGCTGGCTGATCCCGACAAAGCGTTCTGGGCACTCGTGATTGTAACGGTGTGGCAGAACGCGGGTTACATGATGGTCATTTACATCGCGGGATTGACGGGTGTGCCGAATGATATTATGGAGGCCGCAAGCATTGATGGGGCAAACAGCTGGACCAGACTGCGGAAAATGGTATTGCCCTTGATGGTTCCTTCTTTCATCGTATGTATATTTTTGTCCCTGCAACGCGGATTTATGGTCTATGACGTGAACCTTGCGCTCACGAAAGGTGGGCCGTTCAGCAGTACTCAAATGGTGTCGATGCATGTGTATGAAAAGGCATTCCTTTCCCGTGATTATGGTGTGGGGCAAGCAGAAGCATTCGTGTTGTTCCTGATGGTTGCTCTCATCACTCTGCTTCAGGTTTATTTTAGTAAGAAGTTGGAGGTGGAGGCGTAATGACAAGAAAAAGAGTTGCTTCCTCCGTAATCAAATTCATTGTGCTGACAGTCATACTCATATTGTTCATCGTACCGTTCGTCTTTCTGCTGATCAATTCGTTCAAAGAAAACATGGCCATCACCTCAAATCCGTTATCGCTTCCAGAGAGCTTCAGTATGGTCAATTATATGAATGCATTTGATAAAATGAATTACATCGCTGCCTTCACCAACTCATTGGTCATAACGGTGTTAAGCGTTCTGTTTATATCGCTGTTTGCGGCGATGACGGCTCATTATTTTGTCAGAAACAACACCAAGTTCAACCAATATACATTTATGCTGATGGTTGCATCCATGATCATTCCATTCCAGGCTATCATGATTCCATTGGTGAAAATCTACGGGTCACTTGATCTGCTGAACAGTAAGTGGTCGCTGATTTATATGTATATCGGTTTTGGTAGCTCGCTGGCCGTCTTCATTTATCATGGTTTCGTAAAGAGTATTCCAAAAGAACTGGAGGAAGCGGCGCTAATTGACGGCTGCACGCGGGTTCAAACATTCTTCCGGATCGTGTTTCCGGTACTGATGCCCACGACTGCCACCATTTCCATTCTCAATGTGCTGTGGATCTGGAATGATTTTCTGCTGCCTTCCCTCATTCTGGTCGATCCGGAGCAAAGGACACTTCCGTTGTCCACGTATAACTTTTATGGAACCTATACAGTGGATTATGGTCCATTGATGGCAAGTTTGGTACTGACGATATTTCCGATCATTATCATCTATCTGTTCGCCCAGAAGTATATTATTCAGGGTGTTATGCAAGGTTCGATTAAATAATTGTAGGAGTAGGATGCCTTATCAAACAGACTAGAACGTATACGAGAGAGCGTGCAGATCAATTTATTTCCCAATCGAAGCATATGCTTCGGCCGGATTATCGGCTGAACTACCATTTAATGGCTGAATTCGGCTGGATGAATGATCCGAACGGCTTCATTCAATATAACGGGCAGTATCACTTGTTCTATCAACATTACCCGTATAAATCAGTATGGGGACCGATGCACTGGGGACATGCAGTCAGCCGCGATCTTATGAAGTGGGATTATCTACCGGTCGCTTTGGCACCGGACGGCGAGTTCGACCAGGATGGCTGCTTCTCTGGCAGTGCGATAGAGCAGGACGGGAAGCTTGTCCTGATGTATACCGGACATGTTGTAACCGGGCCTGACAAGGATCAGGATTACAAGCAGTCACAAGGGATTGCAGTATCGGAGGACGGGGTGACATTCGAAAAGTGGGAGGGCAATCCGGTCATCGGTTATGACGCCGTACCGGACACGATCAGCCGTAAAGACTTCCGTGACCCTAAGGTGTTCAGGCACGAAGATCAATATTACGCCGTTCTTGGTTCTAATGATGCCCAAGGGAACGGACTTGTACTGCTTTATCGTTCTGAAGACCTGAAAAGCTGGACGTATGTCAATGTACTAGCCGTGAGTGACGGACGTTTCGGCGATAATTGGGAGTGTCCGGATTTGTTCCCGCTTGGCGGTCGGCACGTATTTATGCTGTCTCCACAGCGCATGCCCCCTCAGGGAGAAGCATACCGCAATCTGCATTCCACCATGTACGGTATAGGTGATTTCAATGCGGAGGCTGGAACATTTACGGCAGAGCGGTATGCTCAGGTAGATCACGGATTCGATTTCTATGCCCCGCAGTCAACCTTGGATGATAAAGGGCGGCGAATCGTCATCGGATGGATGGATATGTGGGAGTCGGAGATGCCGACCCAGCAAGGGCACCATTGGGCGGGTGCAATGAGTCTTCCGCGGGAAGCGGTTATCGACCACGACAGATTGCTGTTCCGTCCGCTTGAAGAGGTGGAAAATTACCGATCCAATCTGTTCGAACAGCGGGATATCTTGCTGACAGGCGAGCAGATCATGGAAACGTTCGGAGATAGCTACGAACTGAAGGCGGTATTTGAGTTCGAAGCCAGTAACACCAATGAATTCGGCTTGAAGCTGCGAGTGGGCGACGAAGAGGAGACTGTACTCTCGTATCGTCCCGATGACGGTCTGTTCCGTTTTAACCGTGAGCGTGCAGGTATAGGCCCGGGCGGAGAGAGAAGAGTGCCTTTAAACTTAAACGAGGGCCGTCTGGAGCTTCGGATTTTTGTCGATAAAAGCTCGGTGGAAATATTCATCGGCGACGGTGAATACGTCCTCACAGGAAGAGTGTATCCGGGAGCAGAATCTACAGGCATTCGAGCGTTCACGAGCGGAAAGTGTACGATGGCTTCGTTTCAGAAGTGGGATATCTCCACATAGAAATGCATGATAAACAGGAACCCGACCCTTGATGGTCAGGGCTCCTGTTTTTTTGTAGAATTGTAATCGTGTGATTTACACAAGCTTATTTTGAAGATAGGCATCAATTTTTGCGAGGGCTTCTTCTGTACCGCCAGATTGCTGGAAGCTATCATTTATTTTTTGTACGCCCTCTTTATACGTTGCGTTCGACAGTACCTCATGTACGGCATCTCTTAACGATTGTACATTGATGTGGTCTTTGGTTATGCGATAGCCAGCTTGAAGTTCTGTTAACCGCTGCGCGACCATGGGCTGATCCTTGTCCTGCGGCAGTACAACCAAGGGTACGTTAAAGTGAATTCCTTCATTTACACTATTCATTCCACCATGAGTAATAAACACATCTGAATGACGTAATACCTCCAATTGGGGAACATAGGGCGAGATGATAAAGTGCTCTGGCGCCGGATTGATTTTCGTAAAGTCAGCTTTCTCGCCAGCTGCAATCACGACGATACCTTCAAAATCGGAAAAAGCTTCAATACAGGTGTTAAAAAAGTCTTCAGTATGGTCCAGAACAGTTCCCATCGAAATATACAAAACCTTTTTATCCTCTAGTCTGTCCAGTGGAAATGAATTTTCCCCTTTACGTTCTGGAAAGCTGGGACCAATAAAGAGATTCTCGTCACCATACTGTTCACCGTCTGGTTGGAAATATCGACTGGTATATACAACATTCAAAGCCCCTGTATTGCTCATAAATTGAACCATATTTTCGGGAGCAACACCGAACCTTTCTTTCATGAGCTGCAGTGAGGTCGTGGCATGTTCATCAAGTTGAAACGGCTCTTTTTCATTAAAGCGAAAGAGATTGGTAGCCATCCGATTCTGTGAAATCAGAAAAGATGGGGAGGAAGCAATACCAGGGATTTTCAAATAGTCTCTAACTAACTCGCCAGCTCCGAATCTATCATAGAATACAAAGTCAAAATCAATGCTTTTAGACAGTTGCTGAGTAATTGCTAATATGTCCAGCGAAGTCTGAATATGAATTTTCATAAATGCACTCAACCCATCCGGAGTATTGGAATCAATAGAAGCGGTCCTGACCAGATCAGAATGCAGGTGAACCTTCGCTCCAACTGCTTCGAGTCTGTCCTTGTATTTCTCAGTTGTAATGTAATGTACTTGGTCCCCTCGTGCTGCAAAGGCTTGCGTCATCCCAATCGTAGGGTTCACATGTCCTTCTGCCGGAAAGTTAACCATTAATATGTTTAACATTCATCATTACTCCTTTTCTCTACAATTAAGATTGCAGTTTTCACTGAATCTCTCAATCCATAATAACAATAATATTTATTTTTTCAAATGATATCCTTTCAAGATCGTGAAACACATGTTGGCATGAAATATGTATAACAAATATTTACCTCGTGCATAGTAAGGGGGAACTCTACTTAGCAAGGGAGGTTTTTTCTAAGTGAATGTTCAAAGAGCGCAAGAAATAGCGTCTTCTTCCATAATGGCGAATGTGTTGTGTGATGGGCTACCCATTTATATTCAGCATGTGAATGAACAGCGTGAGACGGCACGGATCTATGCGCTGAACAACCCGGAAGAAGAACGGGAAGTACCTTTGTACGCGTTAACAGAACGAGATCAGACCCTTGAATAGAAAGGAGCGACGTGAAAAATGAAACCGAACCAACAGAAAGAGATTGAGGCAGATCGTTTGAACTTTCGTGATCAGACGGATGATGTGGTCAGAGAAGTACCGGCCACAACGGATGCCAGCGAAGCTGTTGCAGCAATGACTTCACATATCAATAAATACGATGTACCAGATGAGTTGGAAGAAGAATAGTAAGTGGTCAAGCGCGCACAGGATAACCTGCTGCGTGCTTTTTATATGACGCATAACTTGGATGGTATCAAACAAAAAGTATTCAATGCCCAAACGTACAAGTGAAGCTGCCCATGTGTACGTTTTTTTCTTTTCGTTTTTTTGTAAAATAATATATAAATGATTTCTGTTCAAACTAAATGGACTAGGCCGTCATAGTGCCATTATCTCTATTAAGTCGAAAAGCCGAATTTAGAATTGTAGGAGGGAATTATGAACGATGAATTCAATGTACAGGTCCAGAATGTAGATCCGGAAATAAGTGAAAGTGAAGGTGAATTTGAGAAGAAAGATATTTCAAAAGT
The DNA here is from genome assembly GCF_038007385.1 of Paenibacillus sp. FSL M8-0228. Classification (NCBI taxonomy): domain Bacteria; kingdom Bacillati; phylum Bacillota; class Bacilli; order Caryophanales; family Paenibacillaceae; genus Paenibacillus; species Paenibacillus sp. FSL M8-0228. Next base: position 4,965,857 of record NZ_JBBOXA010000001.1, on the reverse strand, counting down.
ATTAACTATAATATGGATTTTTATAATTTATAGTGAGTCTGTCATTCTTCAACATTTGTCTAGTGGTCTAAATCTGCTGCAAAGTGTCTTATTTACTGTAATCGTCATATTACACATCCTCTTGTACTTGCATGCTCAAAGAGTTGCAAAATATTTTTCATGGGCTTATTTTGTTGTGCAAGGGGGATTGATCTTTTCAAGTGCATTTCTTCTACCTGACAGTTTCTCCATTGTGCTGGTTGGGTTAATGCCAATTTTGGTGGGTCAGAGTATAGGTATTTATTACAAGCCGCTTAAGGTCATTCTTGTATTTTTGATCTCTTATGTACTTTTTTGTGTGGCTGTGGTCTGGCATAATGATGGCAGGCAATTTGTATTGTTCATCCCGCTATTTTTTCTAATTGCAGTTGTTATAGTAGCTTATGCCATTCTTTTTCTCAAACAAGTTCAAGCACGAATCCGAACGCAAAACGTTCTTAAAGAACTTGAAATCGCACATCAAAAGGTCGAAGAACTTACAATTGCTAACGAAAGACAACGTATGGCCCGTGATCTTCATGACACGCTGGCGCAGGGGCTTGCTGGGCTAATCATGCAACTTGAAGCCATTGATGCCCATCTGACAAAGGGAAGTACGCAAAGAGCTCAGGAGATCGTCCAACAATCGATGTCACAAGTGCGAAGAACATTGTCTGATTCAAGGCGAGCTATAGACAATCTGCGTTCGAAAACCATCTCGGAAGTTGATTTTGCAGAAGCCGTTGAGGAAGAAATACAGCGATTTACAATGGCTACGAGCATTCGTGTAATCCGCAACATCAAAATTAAAGCTTCGGTTCCCAGACTGGTGTTCGAACATGGATTGTTTATTATAAGCGAGTGTTTAACCAACGTAGCGAAGCATTCACATGCGAATACTGTATGGATAAGTATTTTGGATAACGAAGGCAAGATTGAAATCGAGATTCGTGATGATGGAAAAGGATTTGATACGGATATTATTGCCAAGCAAACAGGGCATTACGGAATAATAGGTATACATGAACGTGTACGGATGCTGGGTGGAAAAATCAATATCAGCAGTATATTTCAAGAAGGTACGGCTATAAAAATAGAGGCGCCTCTTACTAAAGGAGACCTATTATGAAATACAAGATTTTAATCGTCGATGATCATTGGGTAGTTAGAGAAGGATTAAAGCTGGTGCTGGAGACCCATGACAGCTATGAAGTGATTGGTGAGGCTGGAGAAGGTGTAACGGCTCTTAAATTGATCGAAGAACTTCAGCCGGATGTCATCCTGTTGGATTTATATATGCCACAAATGAGTGGTTTGGAAACCATGAAGGCCCTCAGAGAAAAACAAAATGAAACGCCAGTCATTATCCTGACGACCTATAACGAAGATGATTTAATGATTAAAGGACTCTCTTTGGGAGCAAAAGGATATTTGTTGAAAGATACCAGTCGGGAAAACCTATTTCGCACGATTGAGTCTGCGCTAAGGGGTGAAACGCTGCTTCAGCCAGAAATAACAGCAAGGGTATTTGCTGCCACGAATAAGAGAGAAGCTGAGGCAAAGTCACATGAAAGAAACTTAGTTCTGACTGATAAGGAAAGACATATATTAAAGTCTGTTGCACATGGTTTTAAAAGTAAGGAAATTGCGTTTGATATGGGAATTTCCGAGCGTACCGTAAAGGCACATTTAACGAATATTTATAACAAGCTTGGTGTTGATTCCAGATCTGAAGCCGTTGCTGTTTCGTTGGAACGTGGTATTTTACAGCTTTAGAAATAATAACTGAAAATATGTTATTTATTTGCCCAGTCGTACATAAGGTGCTTGCCCCTTTGTACGATTTTTTTGTTTGTTCATTGTTATAACATGAAAAAAGGATGAAAAAGTTTACTTGACCCACGGGTTGCTGATAGCACCTTTAGAAGAGAGAATCAGGGAGGATGACATGAAGTTGAAGAAAAAAGGAATTAGGATAATGATTGCAGGGATTGCATTAGCTATCGTAGCTTCCGGTTGCTCCAGTGCAACGGAGAACTCTGTAACAGAAGCCAGTCACCCGGTAAAAGTGGAGAAACTTGCAATGAAACCTTTGGCCAATGATTTTAATTTGGCGGGTACATTGCAGGCAAGTAATGAGGCCAATGTTTCCTTTGAAGCGGATGGACGTATATTGAGCACTATGGTTGAGGTTGGGGATTCAGTAGAAAAAGGGAGTGTCCTTGCGAAGCTAGATACATCCAATTACCAGTTGCAGCTGGATCGGGCAAAGGCAACCATGGAAAAGGCAAAGGCTGGTGTTAGCCAAGCGGAGGCTTCTGTCCAATCGGCACAAGCGGGCATCCATAGTTCGCAATCCCAGGTCAATGCGGCCCAATCGAAATTGCAGGAATTGAACAATGGCGCCAAAAAGCAGGAGATAGCACAGTCTCAAAATGCGGTTACTGTAGCAACTAATAATTATAACAAGAAGAAAGCGGATGCCGCACGCTCCCAAAGTCTATTCCAGGCAGGTGCGGTATCTTTAACGGAAAATGAGAATGCGCAGCTGGAATTAGCAAACGCACAAAAAAGCTTAAGTGATGCGCAAGAGAAATTGTCTCTTTTGCTTGCAGGGGCATCCCAGGAACAGCGTGCACAAGCTTCGGCCGGCGTAGATCAGGCCAGAGCAGGGCTGGAATCGGCTAGGGCTACTATACAACAAGGGCTAGCCAGTAAAGCTCAGGCACAGGCTACCTATGAGGATGCATTGGCTGCTTATGAACAGTCATCCTTGTCACTGAAAAAAGCGACTTTAACCTCCCCGATCACTGGTGTTGTGATTGAAAAAAAGATATCTGATGGTCAACTGGGCTCCAGTGGAAGTGAGGCATTTGTTGTCGGAAATATCAAGACTTTAAAAGTACTCCTCCCCGTACCAGACAGTGAAATCTTATCGTGGAAGAAAAACCAAAAAGTTAATATCTCTCTCTACGATGAAATGAGAACAGGAACCGTCACCCAGATCTATCCATCGACGAACTCCAAAACGGGAAGCATCAATGTGGAAGTTAGCATTCCCAATCCCGAACTGAATTGGAAACCTGGTCAAGTCATCAGCGCATCTAAAAGCATAAATCAAAACGAAGCGCTTTTAGTGCCCGTAGAGGCCGTAATTAGTACGGGAAATGATCCTTATGTCTTTAAAGCTGTAAATGGAAAAGCTGTCAAAACACCGATTAAACTGGGGAAAGTGACTAATAATCAGCTCGAAGTGGTCTCTGGGCTACAGGCAGGCGATCAAATCGTTACGCAAGGAGCAGGAACCTTATTTAATGGTGATTTACTTGGGAATGGTGTACCTGGGAAATCGGAGGAGTCGTCCGAATGATTAAATATATCGTTAAAAAGCAAAAAATTACACTCATTTTCTTCGCCATGTGCATTGTGCTAGGGCTCTACAATTTTACATCGTTACCTAAACAGGAGCAGCCTGATGTTATTCCCTTGTCAGCCAGTGTTACAACCATCTATCCAGGCGCTTCACCCGAAAGAATCGAGCAAACCATTACTAAGGTCATGGAACAGAAAATTAAAGCCGTACAAGGTGTCAAAACGATTTCTTCCACTTCATCTAAAGGACAATCTAGTATAATGATAGATGCTTTTGAAGATGCGGACCCGACAAAGGTGTGGGCTGATCTTCGTACAAAGGTACAGGATGCACAGTCTGAGCTTCCAGCAGATGCGATGCAGCCCATTATTAATGATAGCATGACAAGCTCTTTCATTGGTTCATACGCGATTACTTCTGATAAAAGTGAGAATTTATACGCGTTAAATGAATTGATGAACAAATGGAAAGATCAATTAAAAACGGTCTCGGGTGTTTCGCAAGTTAATATTCAAGGAATACCAGATCAAGAAGTACGAATTAGTTTAGACACACAAAAGATGCAACAATATAACATCTCCTGGGAGCAGGTTGTTCAAGCAATCAAAAATGAGAATGAAAGAGTTCCTACAGGAAGTATGGATTTCAATGAGCGTACTTATCAGCTGACGGTAAATGCCTCTACCGATCCATCCATTCTAAATAACGTCCAGATTTCAAGCAATGACGATGGATTCCCGATATCTCTGAAGGATGTAGGGACAGCCTCACTTGTTTTTAAAAAAGCGACTAGTTATACGTATGTGAATAACAAGCCTGCTATTTCGATCAGTGTGAGCGGAGATACAGGCACAGACGTGCCAACGGTATCTAAGGCGACTACAGCCAAAATCAATGAACTTGTGAGCGGTTTGCCGAAGAATGTACATTTTGAGCTACTTTTTGCGCAAAATGATCGAGTCGATGAAATGTTTGGAAACCTGACCAAAGAGATGATCATCGCTATTATATCGGTCATTGTTATATGTACATTAGGTTTAAATTTGCTGACTTCTGCATTTGTGGCCTTGGCCATTCCTGTTTCCATCGCCATCGGCTTTATTTTCTTACCCACAACAGGAATCACGCTGAATCAAATTTCAGTCATCGGATTAATTATCGTATTAGGGATATTGGTTGATGATGCCGTCGTGGTCAATGACAACATTGAACGCCGACGCTCTGAATTTGGGGAAGATGCTACGGAGGCGGCCATTAAAGGGACGAAAGAGGTATCCTTATCGATCATTACAGCTACGCTAGCTACGGTTGCGGCATTTGCCCCGCTTTTATTCCTGCCGGGCACTATTGGTGACTTTATTAAACCGATACCTACCGTTATTTCGTTAACGATGCTGGCTTCCATGATTATGTCGTTAACAATTATTCCTATTTTCCGTCAATGGTACGATCAACGTCGTAAAGGAAAAGAGAGTAGTAAAACAGTTAAGCCACCTGGACTTCTGGGGAATCAAATACAATCTCTATCCAATGTGTATTCTAAAAACTGGATGCCTAGAATACTGCGACGTCCACTGTTAACAGCGCTTATTGGTCTTATGATGGGTACAGCAGCTTATGGACTACTTGCTGTTGTTCCCATTGAATTATTTCCGGATTCCGATCAAGCGGATGCCACGATTAGCGTAACGATGCCAGAAGGAACGTCGTTGCAGGCAACCAATCAAGTTGTAAACGAGATTGGGAGCTGGGTCAAAAAACAGCCAGAAACAGAGCGGCTGGCGGCAACGGCAGGTGGAGGAGCGCCTCAGCTGTATAGTGATGTTGCAGGCGGTCATGGTTCTGGGGGAGCGGTCAACGGCCAAATTGCTGTCGTTGGAAAAGAGGGGCTATTTGATCTCAAAAAAACAGTAGATAACTGGACCCATACGCTACAAGCTAAATATCCATCTGCATTAATCAGCATTCGTGTTCCCCAATTAGGTATTCCGGTCGGCAGTGCGGTGTCTATCCGTATTAAAGGAGAAGACATTGATAAGCTGCAAAACATGACAACTAAAGTCAAAGAAATGGTTGCGGGGACACCCGGAGCTGTAGATGTGACCGATAATATGGGTATGCAAAGCTATAATCTGAATTTCCAAATCAATCAGCAAGCCTTGGATAAATATCAGGTTAGCTATTCCGATTTAACGCGTACTTTGCTATTAATGGGTGACGGGGTGAATGTAACGGATTTTGATACGGGTAAGGAATTGCTTGATGTCAATATATACATGAACAAACCAAACCAAGATCCTGAGGTATTATTCCAACAATTAAGTGTGAACAATGCGGCACGGGAGCAAATACCTTTATCCCAATTAGCCACGATGAAACCGGACTTTTCCATCCAACAAATCCACCGTTATGATCTGGAACGGACGGTAACGATCTCAGCCAATGGAAATGGGCGTACGGCTACAGAACTCACTAATGATATCCGTAGCAAACTTACAAATACCCAGTTTGAACCAGGCTACACCTGGGAGATGGGAGGGGAAACATCTGCGCAGTCTGATATGTTTAAGGACTTGGGCAAATTAGCTGTTATTGTTATTTTCCTTATTCTCCTCTTGATCACCATGCAGTTTTACTCGGTGTCCACACCGCTCATTATTATGACTACTGTTTATCTGGCAGCGGCAGGGGGAATCCTTGGAAGTTTTATTTCAGGGATGCCCATTGGATTCATGAGTATTATGGGGATCATTTCACTTGCTGGTATCGTCGTGCGTAACGGTATCGTGCTGATAGAGTTTATTGAAGATGCGCGGCGTGAAGGCGCTGATTTAACAGACGCCATTCTAATGGCATGCTCTGCCCGTTTCCGTCCGATCTTGCTTACTTCGCTAACTGCCATTGTGGGTATGATTCCTATTGCCACAATCGGGGAGATCTTGTTCAAACCGTTGGCAACAACCATTATTTTCGGACTGATTTTTTCAACTATTTTAACATTGTTTGTAGTTCCGACGCTGTATATGGTCGTAGCTCATCTGAAGCTGAAACGGAAGCATAAGAAGCAAAAGGCTATAAATAGCGATAGTTCATTGACCTTGTAGGTAAATATATAATACAGGATCGTACATTAGGCGAGAGTCTTAATGTACGGTTTTTTTATTTCATTGACATAGTCCACAAAAATCTTTACTATAATTGTTGCAAAAGTCCACTAAATAGGGGGAGTTATGGTCAATATAGATGCTAATATCATAGCGGATATGAGGCGTTTTAATCGGTTCTATACGAATATACTGGGTGTTTTGGATAGACATGTGCTGGATAGCGGATATTCCTTTACCGAGGCCCGTGTCATTATAGAGATCGGGTTGATCGAGCCATGTATAGCGAATACTTTAGTCGAATCTCTTAAAATTGATCGCAGCTATATGAGTAGGATCATTGCTAAATTTTGCAAAGAGGGCTTTCTTGTTAAGGAAAATTCAACGTTGGATAATAGAACAAATCTGATTCGTTTGACTCCTAAAGGAAAGGCGTTCTTTAACCAACTGAATGAAAGGTCTGATGAACAAATTCTAAAATTAGTTCAAGGACTCTCAGAAGAAGAGATAAAAGAATTACATGCTTCTATGTTGTTAATTCAGAAGAAATTGGATAATTTGGAGAGGATACAGAATGATACGATTTGAATGCGACTATACCGAAGGTGCCCATGAGCGCATATTAAAGCGACTACTGGAGACGAATGATGAACAAACTCCAGGTTATGGTGTGGATGATCATTGTGAAAAAGCTAGAGCATATATTAAAGAAGCATGTGACTCCCCAAATGCGGATGTACACTTTTTGGTTGGAGGTACACAGACCAATACCACTGTTATTTCTTCTATTCTGCGTCCGCATCAAGGCGTCGTTGCGGCAGTGTCGGGACATGTTGCGGTTCATGAAACCGGAGCGATTGAAGCTGTTGGACATAAAATACTTACTTTGCCAAGCGGAGATGGGAAGATCCGGGCCGAGCAGGTACAAGATTTGTATGACGCTCACTGGAATGATGCCGCTCCTGAGCATAGTGTACAGCCCGGGATGGTTTATATTTCCCAACCTACTGAGAATGGAACGATCTATAGCAAAGCAGAGCTGGAAGCATTAAGTAGAGTCTGTCAAGAATGTGGTTTACCACTGTTCATAGATGGAGCCCGATTGGGCTATGGCTTGGTGGCCGAAGATAGCGATGCATCTTTAGCGGATATAGCACAGCTTTGCGATGTGTTTTATATTGGCGGGACAAAAATTGGAGCATTGATGGGAGAAGCCGTAGTCATTCTAAATGATACATTGAAAAAAGATTTCCGATATATGATCAAGCAAAAAGGGGGGCTGCTGGCTAAGGGAAGAATGTTGGGCATTCAATTTGAAACTTTGTTTGAAGACGGTTTATACGTTGAAATCTCCAAACATGCGATAGACATGGCCATGCTGCTTCAAAACGGATTATCTGAGCAAGGTTTTTCTTTTCAATACCGTTCTACAACCAATCAGCAGTTTCCGATTTTACCAGATCGTATACTAAAAGCATTGAGTGAAAAATATACTTACTCCTTTTGGGAAAAGGTTGATGATACACATAGTGCAGTTCGATTCTGTACCAGTTGGGCTACGAAGAAAGAAAATGTTGAATTGCTGATTCAGGATATTAAAGCGTTGCAATAATGGTCATAGAAAGAGTAATTTATAATTTTAAAGATGTAAAATGACTATGTAATAGCCATACTTCGGTGCACGCATTGCAGCGAAGTATGGTTTTTTTGTGCATTTTACTTATTCCAATGCGGCTTGTATTTAGTTCCATGAAAGAGCAAGTGGATATAAAAATGGAAAAACAAGACAAGAGCGGAGGTATAAAATTGGCGTCTAATTCTTTACACTGAATATCTACCGAACCTGCTTGCGGTACTGAAGAGGAGAGAGCCCAGTTATTTTTTTAAAGATTTTATTAAAGTGGGAAGCATGACCGAACCCGACATCCTCTGCAATATGCTGGATTTTGTCTTTGGTGGTTCGAAGTCTGGTTTGGGCCGCCCTGACCCGCACTACGCGGATGTATTCGCTGAAATGAAAACCAGTCAACTTTAGAAAGATACGGCTTAGGTAAGCTGGACTAATGAAAAAGCAGGCAGCCACTTGTTCGAGAGTTAACGGTTCATTGTAATGATCCTGAATAAAAGAAGAAATTTCCGTGATTTTCTGATGCATGGGATGGGAGGAGACAGGTTCACTACGCTCGATCGCTTCCGATCGGTGCACCAGGATCAGCATTTCCAGCAGTAAATGCTGTACGCAACGGTCATGCAGAGGCTGCTTATTCCTGCATTCGGTATTCATCTGTAGGAATAAACGTTCAACTTCCACTTGCTCTCTCGCAGGTAAGCGAAGTAACGCGGATTGCTGGTATGGCGGCAGGTCAAGAATGTCATGATCCTGCTGTGGGAGAAACGTCGGAGAAAAATGAATCAAAATGCGCTCTGTTTCCTGCAATTGCGTACTGGCGGTAGAGTGCAAGTCGTGAGGAAGGATGAATATCAGATCCCCCTTGCGAGCGGTGTATACCTTGCCATTCATAAAATAGATGCGTTCGCCTCGCAGTAAAAGATACAGCTCATAGTTCTCGTGGACATGAGGCCGGGGCATAACTGTGAAACCGGTACGATAGATGTGATGAATGGAGAATTGTTGTTCGCCAATGACATATTTATCTTCTTTCACTTCATTCATGTGCTTCTTCCTTTACAAATTAAGATAAGTAAGCGCATTCATACATCAACAGTATATATGACAACCTGCCAATGATAAAAGCAGAAAAGATTGATGAAAGGAGGTGAAGGCGCTTCTGAACGTCTCGGATCGTGTTTTTATAAAAATATGCGCTGATGTGGAAGAAAATCTTAGGGAGGAAACAGAATATGAGCAAGCAGCGTACATGGAAAAAGGTGCTATGTAACGTGGTTGTGGGTTCATTGTTGTTGACCTTGTGCCCGCCACTAATCCAAGCGGAGACTGCGGTAGGAACAGAGAACGCAAAGGGGGCAAAAGTGGCGACGGATATTCCGGCGTTTCCGGGGGCTGAGGGTGGCGGTAAATATGTTACCGGTGGACGCGGAGGTGAAGTGTATGAGGTTACCACGCTGGCAGACTACGGCAAAGGGGAGCAGATCATACCCGGATCTCTTCGCGCAGCGGTCAGCTCCGATAATCGGACGGTCGTATTCCGGGTGGGTGGAACGATTCATCTCAAGGAGCCACTTAAAATCTTGGGAAACAACCTGACGGTTGCGGGTCAGACAGCTCCTGGCGACGGTATAACTGTAAGCGATTACACAACAGGGATTGATGCAGATAACGTCATTCTCCGTTACCTGCGTTTCCGATTGACCGACCGTTACCCCAGTGAGGATGACGCGTTAGGAGCCAGATACCATAAAAATATAATGATTGATCACTGTTCCTTTAGCTGGTCGGTGGATGAGGTACTGAGCCTGTATGACAACGTCAATACAACGGTACAATGGTCCATTGCGTCCGAAAGTATGCTAATGACTACGCACCAGAAAGGTCGCCACGGCTATGGCGGCATATGGGGTGGACGAAATTCCACCTATCATCATAACTTGTTGGCTCACAATGCAAGCCGTAATCCGCGTTTTCCAACCGATAAAAAACAAATCGACGCTGTGGAAATGACCAATAATGTCATTTATAACTGGGGATTTTTCTCCTCATACGGCGGTGGTGAAGGATCGTATAATGTGCTAAATAACTATTATAAGTATGGCCCTAACACATATGAGGGCGTTCGCGGTCAAATTTTTGTAGACGTGGGTAGTAAAAAATATAAAACACGCATCTTTATTGGTGGTAACTATATGTACGGCAATGACTCGGTTACGAAAGACAACTGGCAGCTTGGCACATCCATTGGGTCCATTATTGATCCGTCCACCCGTTTGGCGGAGCCGATTGAAGTCAGAGGGGAATACGACAACGGAATCTCACCCGATGCGTACGGTCCATATCAAGCGACAGATGCACAAACCGCATATACGGAGGTGCTTGCCGGCTCAGGAGCCACGCTGCCAAGAAGAGATGCGGTGGACGCCCGAATTATGAATGATGTGAAGAATGGAACGGGTGCATTTATTAACTCTCCGCGTGAAGCAGGGTGGATTTATGACGATTCTAACGTAACGACGACGGAGCTTTCTGACAGTGACCATGATGGAATGCCGGATGAATGGGAACGTGCCCATGGGCTGGACCCCAATAATGCAGATGATCGTAACGGTCAGGGGCTTGCCGGCACAGGGGCGTATGCTCATTTTGCCAAGGGTTATACGAATCTGGAGGTCTATTTAAATGATCTTATTGAGAAGCTGTCGAATGGAAATGAGGTGAATAATCCAGAGGCTGTCGTTCAGGTGTCGGATGCAAACGGACGTTCACTAAAGCATAACGATATTTTGGAAGCAGGCCGGGATGCGACCATAACAGCAACAGCCAAGGACAAAGATGGTATTGCTCACGTTGAATTTATCATTGACGGCAAACTTGTTGGTAAAGTAGAGACCGCACCTTATCATCTCGATTGGAATCATGTAACAGACGGTACCCATTATATTATTGTACGGGTGACCGACCGCAAGGGGAATGCTGCATTTTCCAATCCTGTTACCATTCACGTCAATACGACTGCGCCGTCGGGAAGTTGGCTCAGCGAAGAGATTGGCTCTGAGGGCAATGATGGTTATATAAAAGGGCATACTCAGGTCTTAAAAGAAGATGCAAGCGGCAGCAGTATAAGACTGAAGTCAGCGGGAGACGTTGACGGTAAGGCAGATATTTTCCATTATGCTTATCAAAAATGGGAAGGTGACACTGAAATTACAGCCCGTGTGGAACATATTACCCCAGTGGATGATAATGCCGAAGCGGGTGTAATGATTCGTGAATCGCTGAAGCCTGGATCAAAAATGGCTTTTATGTCTTTAGCATTTGTTAAATATGGCAAACAGGGTATTCTTATCAGTCGTGATCAAACGGAGGGTAAGACGAAACGTGCGTCAATGGAGACGTTTATTACAACGCCATATTCGGTTCGTCTGGTACGACAAGGACCAAAGGTTACCGGCTGGGTGTCCGCAGATGGTGTGACGAACTGGGAGAAGGTTGGTGAAACGGTTATAGATGTGCCGGATCATCAACCGCTATTGTTCGGGTTGGCTACTGATGCATCCAAACCACAAAACGATGTATGGAATTACAATACGTCGGAATTCAGCCATGTCACCATCCGCAACCTGACAGATTCAGGAGGAACTCATCCCACTAGTGTGGTGGTAGCGACCTATGGTCCTGCTGACTTTACATCTCTCCAGGCAGCTATTGACGCAGTCCCTGACGACAGCAATACAAGGACAGTTATCCATCTCAAAAACGGTACGTATCGTGAGAAAATAAAGGTGAATTCCTCTAAGAAAAACCTGAGTATTATCGGAGAAGATCGGGATAAAACGATCATTGCTTTTGATGATACGGCCAAAACCGTGGTGGATGGAAAAGAATTAGGAACAAGCAACAGCTATACCATGCGTGTGCAAAGTCCTGATTTTGTGTTGGAGAATGTCACGGTTGCCAATACAGAAGGAACCGGGCAGGTGCAGGCTGTAGCGTTATATGCCGAAGGCGATCGTGGTAAGTATCACAATGTCAAAATTACCGGCCTACAGGATACGTTGCTTGTGAACCGTGGCAGACAGTATTTCAAGGACAGCTACATCAGTGGCAGTGTAGATTTTATATTTGGCAATGCACCCGCTGTGTTTGATAATTCGATCATACACAGCCTGCGTGCCGGATATGTGACAGCAGCTTCAACAGAAGAGAACAAGCCGGGATTTGTATTTATTCAATGTCGTCTGACAACAGAAAATGGCTTGACAGGCAAGGTGGATCTCGGACGGCCATGGCGCCCTTACGCTCATGTTACTTTTTTGAAGACCTATATGGATGACCATATCAAGCCGGGCGGCTGGAATAATTGGGGCAAGGAATCCAATGAGCAGACCGCAAGATTTGGAGAGTTTGATAACTTTGGACCAGGTGCAGGAAGTAGCGAACGTGTACCTTGGGCCAAACAGCTTACTGCCGATGAAGCAAGCCAGTACACCGTTGAAGCTGTTCTGAGTGGACCAGATCATTGGGATTGGCGTCTTTAAATTTGATGTTCAGTGGTTAAGCGGGGCAAGCGCTTCTAGCGTTCAGCCTCGCTTATTTCTATCGTTTGAGTGGAGGATACATATTTAATTTTTAGGTATTGAAAATACTTGTTTATATGGTAAATGTTTGCTATGTTTAAAGTGTATTTATTTCAAATTGTAATTTATTTTTGATTTTGGAGGTGTAACGTATGGCACGTGTGTTAGTAGTGATCACGCCTGCTGAAGGCCATGTTAATCCGACACTAGGATTAGTGAAAAGGTTGGTAGACAGTGGGGAGGATGTTGACTATGTGTGTACGGAAGAATATCGTACGAGAATTCAACAGACAGGAGCGCAGATGATCACCTACCCTTTTGTGGATGATGCTTTTTCCAAAGACTCTGATTTAAAGCCAGCAGAATACAAACATCATTATCAATTTGTATACATGATGGTAAAAGGTATGATTCTTCCGATTATTCCAGAGGTTTTGAGAGTTATTGAAAACAGAACCTATGATTATTTAATCTATGATTCTTTGATGGGTTGGGGAGGCACGATTATTGCTGAGAAGCTAGGAATTCCTGCTGTATGCTCTATCGCTTCTTTTGCTTTCGTAGAGCCATTGGGATCGGGGCAAGGCATGAATGACAATGATCCGGAGGTAAAAAAGTTATACACGGCTACGATGCAAATAACGCATCAACTAGCTAATGAGCTTCAGGTTGACGCTCCGGCTATAGAAGAGATTGCTCCTCATGGCGGACACTTAAGAATCGTTTATACAAGCCGCTATTTTCAACCGCAAGCCGAAAAACTGGATCACAGTTTTATTTTTACAGGTCCTTCTATTGTACCGCGTAAAGATGCTCCTTCCTTCCCGTTCGAACAACTTCGTGTTCTGCATCCACAGGCGGTGTACATTTCAATGGGTACTATTTTGAATAAAGACTTGGAATTTTATAAGCTTTGTTTTGCAGCATTTCGCGATTTGCCTGTGCAGTTTGTGCTGTCTTCAGGCAATTATACAGACATGGAGCCATTGGCCTCGTGTATCCCTGACAATTTTATAATCAAGCCTTATATTCCGCAATTGGAAATGCTCCAGCATGTGGACGCTTTTGTTACACATGCGGGGATGAACAGTACAAGTGAAGCACTGTATTACAATGTGCCGCAGGTCATGATTCCTTTAACATCGGATCAGCCCATCGTAGCGAGTCGGGTGCAGGAACTGGGAGCGGGTGTTGTTGTGGATAAAAATGAGCTTACACCCGCTAGTTTGAGAGCTGCCTTATTAGAGGTATTGAGTCATCCAACCTATAAAGAACAGGCTCATGTGATTGGCGAATCATTACGCCAGGCTAGTGGGTACAGTCATGCGGCAGATACAATCATGAGCCATTTCTCCACCATAGAAAAATAAGCGGCAGTCTATATACTGTGATTCCTTTCTTTTAAAGTAGCAGATTTTTCAAACTCTAGTTTCTTTGAAATCGCCAGAAGACCAAGGGAGCAGATGATTAGGGCCAAACAGACCCAATAGGTATTTCGGTAACCAATCCATTGAGCGGTTAATCCGCCCATCAAGCTCCCCACCAGTCTTCCGATGGTTGTCGCATTGGAATATAGCGTCGATGCGTACCCTGGAAGAGAGGGCAACAAATCCTGCATGTAACTAATGCCAATGGCAGAAATCACTGCAACAAAGAAGGCTAGAAGAAGCTGCCCCACGAATAGCTGCCACATCTCCGTAGACATAAGGACAAGGAGATAATAGACAACTCCTGTTAATGCTCCTAAAAATATAAGCAAACGGTTGGAGTATTTAGCTGCTAGTACGCCTAGCATGAGCATCAAGGGTATTTCTACAATTGCGCAAATACTGGATACTAGAGCAACGTCACTCGTGTCGCCTTGTAAATTGTGAATGATGAACAAGGAAATATTCAAATTATTCATCCAGTGAGACGTATAGAGCAGAGTAAGAACGGAAAAGGGAATCAGAATCTCAATATTTTTATGTAATGTAATGTGATGAAGTGAAAGTTGATTGTTATGTTTAAGTTGAGCGGGAGGCTGCTTGATAAAAAAGAATAGAAGCACAGCAATGAGAACAAAAATAGAGGTCGTTCCCATAAAGATACCCTTAAAGCCCGTATGTGCAATCAAAAAGGAACCAAAAAGCGGCCCGGTAATAAAGCCAAGAGAAAACATAGACCGAAGCGTTGAATTCGCAAAGGCGTGATCCGCAGATTTACTGCGATTTACTGCTTCACGTGCACTGGCAAATAACTGCGGCATCCCAGGAGCACCAATGGCCGTAAAGATCGTCATATAAACAAAAAGCACATAAAAATTTTGGATTACAAGATATCCTGCAAAGGCTACGGCATTAAATAACGTGCAAATTACCAAAATTTGTTTGCGGTCTAAGCCGGTATCAGAACGTTTAGCAATCAGAGAGCTTATCCATATGCCACAAATCAAAGTCACAGCTGTAAATACACCAAAGGTTCCCACAGATACGCCAAGTGTACTTGTAAAATATACAGCCAAAAAAGGCGCGCTGATGGATATAGCCATACCTTGTAATAACATACAGATCATGAATAGCGGGTAGTTAGGGATAACGAAAAGATTTTGAATACGCTTTAGCATTTCATTTTTACACCCCTTCAGATTTAGAAGCAGAATAATACATACCTATCCCATCTAAACTACATATGACTTTAGCATAATTTGTATATTTACATAGTGTAAAATATTATATATTATTTTTCACTTATTTGAGCAGGTCATATGCAAGGTCATATACAGGCAAAGATACAGTATCAGGAGTGGGGTGTAGATGTGTATGCGGAATTCTCCTGTAGAATTTGCCTTAAAGACTGAAGCGATCTACGAACTGCTTAATCAGTTCATTCAATGATCCGGCGGCCTTCGTAGGAAGGCGGTGATCGACTTTTTCAATGAAAACAAGCTCACTCTTCGGTAATTGTTGATGCAATATTTTGGCATAGGGATGAAAGTGCTTATCCTCTTCACCATAAACGAGCAGGACAGGAAGGTGGATTTCTCCGAGCCGTGAGGTACAATTGTACTTCAAGCTGTAACGGTAATATTGTTCGACATTCCTAGGATTTCCCTGTTTCGCATCGTTGAATAACTTACGGAACAAAGATAGCTGTTTCGTTTGTGACCAAGCATTAGAGAGCGCAATCGTACCGACTGCGCCGATCTTGGAAAGAGCAATGCCCAAAGAAATTTTGTTTTTTAGCCGCCATTCGTTGACTTCCGACATTCCACTAATAACAATGCCTCCCCATGCCCGATCCGGATAAGTCAAGAGAAATTCAAGTACTATCGAACCTCCGGTAGAATATCCACATAAAAACACTTTATCCAGGCTCAACCGGTCCATCAAATGTTTAATATCCTGGGCGATGAGAGGATAAGTAACCGTTTGTTCGGAAGGCTGACTTTTACCGTGTCCTCTGATGTCAAAAGCTATGGTTCGAAAATGGGGCGATAGCCCTTGGATTTGGTATGTGAAATTTAAGCTAGTGAGTACCGGAGGGTGAATGAATAGGATGGCGATTCCCTCTCCGGAATCCATATAATGCATGGAGTATTCGCTTATGTTTGTAGTAGTCATCGTTAGGTACCTCCCTGAATGGTTATGTTCTTAAATTTGACCTATTAGATCAAAACCATTCAGGGAGGTATAACTTTATTTGCATGAGATACTCTTTTTCCCGATGATCCAATGCAGGAATAATTTTTTTAGTACAAGAAAAAAATAAGAGGATCAAGTTTTTCTAAGAAAGGGACACATACATGGGCATGAAAAATAAAGTTACCATAGCACTAGTGCTAGGTTTATTGTTGTTGGTCTTGGGGTGTAGAGCGGACTCCAGTCAACAGCTAAAACAACAAAGTGTGAAGCCACCTATCACAGTAAATCAAATGGGCAAAAAACCTGTCATTGTGATCTTGATTGATTCTTTAATGGATAAGCCTTTGCAAGATGCAATTCAAGAAGGCCGTGCACCCGCAATGCAATATCTCCTAAATCAAGGGCAATATTTTCCGCATGTCGTGAGTTCATTTCCCACGATGTCTGTGACAATCGACAGCACATTATTAACGGGAACGTATGCAGACCAACATCATGTGCCCGGACTCGTTTGGTACAGCAACCAAAAGAAACGCATGATTCTCTACGGCAATGGTGCCAAAGAAGCCTTAAAGATAGACCAACTACAAGTATTCTTAGACGCAATTTACCAATTAAACCAAGTCCATTTGAACAAAAAAACGAAAACCATACATGAGGAATTGGCTGACAAAGGAAAAGAATCCGCGTCCATCAATGCTATTGTCTTTAGAGGGAAAACGAAACATGCCTTAAAAGTGCCTGACTTCATAGCGAATAGCAACAGGGTGCCAGAAAAAATGATAGTAACAGGGCCTAAATGGTTATCTTATGCAGCTCTGGCACAATTGAATCCGAAAAATAACTGGAATACTCCTTTGTGGAAAAAATTTGGGATGAACGATGAATTTTCCGCAAAAGATGCCGCTTTTCTAATCAGCCAGAAGAAACTTCCAGACGTAACCATCACATACTTTCCTGAGAATGATAATTTGGCGCATAGAAAGGGCCCGACTCAACTGAAGGGAATCGAAAAAGCAGATCAAGCACTGCAAACTGTGTTGAACGCATATGGTTCTTGGGAACAGGCTGTAAACAATGCGATATGGATTGTCATGGGTGACAGTGGACAAAGTGCGGTTTATGATGATCGACAGGCAGCAACGGTTGATATAAGGCCTCTTTTGAATCATTACCGCATTGCAAAATTAAATCAACCCGTAAGAACTGAAGACCAAATCGTGATTGCCGCTAATGAACGAATGGCGTATATCTATGCGATTAACGATAACGTGGAGTTGTCTGACGTGGTGAAGTTTTTACAAAATGAGGACAAGCTCGACATTATCGCTATGAAAGATGGTAAAAACAATATTCATGTTACAAAGGGGAAAACGGGTAAGCTATTTTCTTATCATCCCGGTGGAAAATTCATTGATGAATATGGACAATCGTGGACCTTGTCGGGCGAAGAGGACCTTGTGGATATTAAGGTGAATAACAACCGGATCAAGTATGGAAAATATCCAGACGTTTTGGCGAGGTTACACGGGGCAATGAATTCACATGAAGGAAGATATGTTGTCGTCACGGTCCAACCCGGATATGAACTCGTCGGTGAAAGTTCTCCCACCCACATCGGTGGAGGTGCTCATGGATCGCTGCATGAAAAGGATTCCCTTGTCCCATTAATTATTTCCGGAACGAATACACGGCCTAAAACACTGCGAATCGTTGATCTAAAAGACTGGATTCTGCAATTGGTAAACGAATAAGTATTATTCGTTATTGATATTAAACCCGAGCTCCATTAGTATATAAGCATATGGTTATATGAGTGGAAGGGGGTCACACATTGGATCAACTTGGCTACGTAGCCGATCATTTAAAGCTATTGGGCGATAAAACTCGACTGGCTATGCTTTCCCTGCTAAGAGAAAGAGAGTGGTGTGTTTGTGAATTTGTAGATATCTTTGATATGACGCAGCCAGCAATTAGCCAACATTTGAGAAAATTAAAGTCGCAAGGAATTGTAAAAGAAGAGAGACGAAGTCAGTGGGTATACTATTCCTTAAACGTAGACGACAAGCCGCATATTCAAGCTATTCTTGAGCGTATGCCAGACTCCAAGCAAATTTTAAAATGGCTGAATAAAGAGGAGCCGATCACATTTTGTGAACCGGATTCCTCAGCTTGTTCATCCTAAAGAGAGTTCCGTGTATCTCCTTGAGGGATAACGGTGCTATTATATAAGTATATGTTTATAAGGTAATATATTGGAGGTTTAGAACATTGATTTTGTTGGCATGCATTATATTTTTAGCCACTTTAGTATTGGTGATCTGGCAGCCTAAAAATCTGTCCATCGGATGGTCTGCCTGTGGCGGTGCCATACTCGCCTTGCTGGTGGGTGTCGTCGATTTGCATGATGTTTGGGAAGTTACTCATATTGTCTGGAATGCGACACTGGCTTTTGTAGCCATTATTCTGATTTCGTTGGTGCTTGATAAAATCGGCTTCTTCGAATGGGCGGCGCTTCACATGGCACGAGCTGCGCGAGGAAGCGGAACCCGGATGTTTGTTTATGTGACCATTCTTGGCGCCGTTGTTGCTGCTTTTTTTGCGAATGACGGTGCGGCCTTAATACTGACACCGATTGTACTGGCGATGGTTCGGGCACTTAAATTGGATGAGAAAATGATTTTTCCTTTTATTATAGCGAGCGGTTTTATTTCAGACACGACGTCGCTTCCGCTTGTGGTCAGCAACTTGGTCAACATTGTGTCAGCCGATTTCTTTGGGATCACCTTTATGGAATATGCGAGTCGCATGATTGTACCTAATTTATTTTCTTTAGCAGCCAGTATAGGAGTACTGTATCTTTTTTTCCGTAAAAGAATTCCGAAAACGTTTGATACGGCACAATTAATCACGCCTGCGGAAGCGATTAAAGATCCAAAAATGTTCCGTATGTCTTGGATCGTTCTCGCGATTTTGTTCGTTGGCTACTTTGCATGCGAATTTTTTAACATTCCCGTTTCGGTGGTGGCTGGTATTATTGCTATCTTTTTCTTATTGATGGCGCGTAGAAGCCCTGTAGTGCCGATGAAAGAAGTCATCAAGGGTGCTCCATGGGCTATCGTATTTTTCTCCATCGGAATGTATGTTGTGGTGTATGGTCTACGTAATGCCGGTTTGACGGATCTGCTGGCTCATGTGATTCAAGCGGCTGCCGATCAAGGTATGTTTGTGGCCACCATGGGCATGGGTTTTATTGCGGCGATTATCTCGTCGGTCATGAATAACATGCCTACGGTCATGATTAATGCGCTTGCCATTGATGCTACCCATGCAACCGGTATGGTCAAAGAGGCGTTGATTTATGCTAACGTCATTGGTTCTGATCTGGGACCGAAAATAACTCCGATCGGTTCATTAGCCACGTTGTTGTGGCTGCATGTGCTCCGTTCGAAAAACGTAAAAATTTCTTGGGGGACTTATTTTAAGACAGGCATTGTCTTAACCATTCCTACACTTTTTATGACCCTACTGGGCTTATATCTATGGTTAATCATTTCATAATGGAACATTGAAGGAGACGGTAATGATGGAAAAAAAGACAATTTACTTTTTATGCACTGGTAACTCTTGCCGCAGTCAAATGGCAGAAGGCTGGGCCAAAAAATACTTGGGAGACCGTTGGAATGTATACAGTGCGGGTATTGAAGCACACGGCCTTAACCCTAAAGCGGTGCAAGCGATGAATGAAGTAGGGTTGGATATTTCCGGTCAAACTTCAGATATTATAGATCCTGCTTTGCTGAACAGCGCGGATTTGGTTGTGACCTTGTGCGGAGATGCTGCTGATAAATGTCCTATCACACCTCCGCACGTTCGTCGTGAACATTGGGGATTTGATGATCCGGCTAAAGCACAAGGAACAGAAGAAGAGAAATGGAGCGTATTCCAGCGTGTACGGGATGAAGTAGGGGCTCGTATTCGGAAATTTTCGGAGACTGGTGAATAAACAAGGTACACAGCTTAGGTATAGTATTACAGCAAGCACACCTCCTTAAAGGGGTGGTGCTTGTTTGGCGTTTTTCTCCTTCACAGAATACTCTTCCAACACCTTTGTTTTATCTCCATAGATCCTATCCAAATGATCTTCTCCCCATAAGCAAAAACGATCAAGCAAATCTTTAAAATCCCATCCATATTCACTAAGCTCATATTCCACTTTGGGGGGAACTTGGTTATAAATGATGCGGTGGATGATTCCATCCTTTTCAAGCTCTCTAAGCTGTTGGGTGAGCACTTTCTGGGTGATTTTCGGAATGAGTTGACGAAGTTCGTATGTACGTTTTCTGCCGCTGGTTAAATGGTGTAGGATAATGCCTTTCCACTTTCCACTGATGACCTCCAAAGTTGCCTCGATCCCGAGCATATAGGTTTTGGCTTTGTCTTCCATAGACTTTTCCCCCTCTCCGATCTGTAGTACAAAAAGCACTAAGGAACCTTAAAGTACCTACAGTACATTGAAGTGCGTACTTCACACTTTAATGTATAACATCCATAATAGCATCTGTAGACAGGGTTCACCAATTATGAGGAGAAAGAAGGTTACGGATACATGAAAGTTTTATTGGTCGTCACGCATCCTAGAGAAGATTCACTAACCCTTGCGGTCATGAATCGTTTTGTAGAGGGATTGAAAGAGAATAAGCACGAGGTAGATATTTTGGACTTGGATCGGGATGGATACAATCCGGTGTACAGCGCTGCAGATGAGTTGGATTGGAATACGACCCATAAACAATATGCTCCTGAAACACGGAAAGAGATGGATAGAATAGTGGCTGCGGATGCTCTGGTCTTTGTGTTTCCATTATGGTGGTATAGTGTCCCGTCCATGCTAAAAGGGTACCTGGATAAAGTGTGGAACATAGGTTTACTTCAGGAGTTCACGTCAAAGCAGGTTCTGTGGATGTGCTTGGCGGGGGGGACGAAAGAACATCTGATCAAGTATGAATATCACGATTTGGTTACTAATTATTTGAATAAAGCCATTGCTGGTTACGCAAGAGTAAGAGAGTCCAAGGTGGAGTTCTTCTATGATACTTTATCCGAATCGAAAGAATACATTGAAGGTTTACTGGAGCACGCTTATCAATTAGGTCGGGCATATAAGTGAATTTTATTCTGATAACAATGATAATTTAATATTATTGAGGATTTTACAAAATCCTGATTATTGAAAAAGGGTTAAGGATCGTTAGACGGCACTTAACCCTTTTTTATTTTGTAGACGAGACTCTATCCTTTTATAGGCTCGTGCATAGGTGCTGATGGTGCCCCTTGCATAGATAACCCGCCGCCAGTTGTGCTTGCTGGAACAACGGGATGTGGTAATCCCTTTTCAGAAGCAGTGCCCGCAGTCTGCTTGGCCAGCTTCTGTTTCTCCCATAGGGCTCTGGCGATCACCAGCAAGGAGAGTACACCCACATATAGTAACAGAGAACCGAGTTCGGGAAGCATCTCCTGCAAAGGTGCACCACGCAGACCCATAGTGCGCAGGAATTTATACATCCATACAAAGGGGAAGAAATCACCGATTTGAATCGCTAAAGGTGGAAACAGTGATCTGGAAAGAACAGCCCCTGATAGAACAAAAGCAGGCATGAGTATCATCACCATTCTGCCAATGGCTATTCCCGGATGTGCAGCGCCCCATGCAACCAGGACATTGATACAAACGGTACCGAATACATACAGGACAACTGGAATTATAAAGAGAATTGGATTGGCCTCGAAACGGCCTCCCCCAAACACTTTAAGCATCCCTAGAGAGAAGATTAAGCCAGCCGTCGAAAACAGCGTATAAGGAAGCATACGCAGCAGGATGTTGAACGGATTTTGCAGCTCAGCAGCCAGCCTCTTGGAAACCCGGAGTCTGGCGACCAGAGGTAAGCTATTTATATTCAGTATCATAAAAGAGAACATACAAGTGAATGCAAGTATCGTCGTATTCTGATAGTCATTCGTTGGATTAAACATGGAACGCACTTCCAAGGCGATACCATTGAGGGCCCCTTGAGCCTGTTCTGCGTTCATCCCGGTTTTCAACATAGCTGGAACAGACAGTTCCATATTCTCGGAAACGCTAATTTCCTGCATAGCTGTACGAATCGAAGTAATAGATTGTACATTGGTATTATCGAGAATGAGACCCACGCGGCTGGAGAGGGAACGATTGTGATTGTCCTCTAAACCATGCGGCAATGAAATAACAGCCAAATATTGCTCATGATAAAAATACTGTTCAGGGTTGTCCGTATACGAAACAATCTCAGCTACGTTCATATACGGGGAAGCATCTATTTTCTGAATGAACTCACGGCTGTAAGCTGTGTTATCTTGATCCACCACTACCACGTTAGCGTCGTTAATTTGGCTGCTTGGGAGCAACAGTGAATACCCCAGTACGGCAATCAATGGGAAGATAATAGCTATAATCGGATACTTGGAGTGAACCAGATACGACCATTCATCACGAAGAGATTTCATTTGTATTCACCTCAACTGTCATGCCTGGTAGCAAAGCTGCTTCTCTTGTTACATATACACGTACCTGGAATGTAGCGGTATCTGCTTCTCCTTTTTCACGGGACATCTTCACATTAGCGAATTGTGGTGCAGCAGTTACATAGCGTACCGTACCTTTCAAGTCCTTATTGAGACCAGAGATATGAGTTTTAATTTCTTGATTGGCCTTGAATTTCCCCGCTTGTTCTTCATTCACATAGAGATCGTAATATAAATCGTTGGTTTCCAGGGTAATCACAGGAGCACCTTGCGCCACATTTTCGCCGACTTTGGTACTAATCGAAGTCACCTTGCCATCCTGTGGTGCTTTTAACACCAGGCGTTCTTTTTTGAGCAGCAACGTTTTAAGCTGAACTTCCTGTGTGTCTTTTTGTTGCTTTAAAAGGTCAATAGCCAGCTTCTGATCTGCCAACTGTTGACGACTCTGCTGAATAGTTTCCAGCTGGGTCTTGGAACGATCGACGGACAATTGGGCACCGCGAATTTCTTCCTCGGCTTGTTTTACCGAAACGGCTGCTTGTGTCGTCTGTTCACTGGCCTGCATACGTTCTTCAGAAGTGGCACCATGAAGTAGCTTTTGTAGAGCCTCTTTTTGCTGACTCAACTGATTTGTCGCTAAAGTCAAAGAGGATTCGGCATCATCCAACGCTGCTTTGGATGCACTTCCTGCATCATAGAGTGCTTTATTACGCTTATAGTTGGTCTGCGCAGTCTGAACGTTTTTGGTTGCTGAGGCTACAGCAATTCGTTGCTGCTGAACATCTTCATCCCGAACCCCGTTATTGACCTGTTGTTCCGCAGCAGTGGCTTGACGCTCAGCCGCTTGTGCCCGCTGCAATGCTGCCTGACTTTTACTCTCAGTCACTTGAGCTTGCGCGATATCTAGCTGTGCCTGTTTTTCCTGAGTTGCTGCCCGTGTATAGCCTAAATTGATGGATTGTTGTTGTTGGCTGATTTGCGTATTGAACTGGGCAATTTGTGTCCGCAGCTGCTCAATTTGCAGATCCACATCTGTGGAATCCAAAGTCATAAGGACAGTTCCTTTTTTCACCTTCGTTTCTTCTGTTACCGGGATGTTCAGGATTTTGCCTCCTACTTGTTCAAAAGATACATGAATGCTATCCGCATTTAGTGTTGTGCCTTTAACGGATCGCGAAGCATTGACTTGATCTTGTCCGTTGGTCTGGAGTAGGAAACCCCCGCCGATCAGACAGGCGATAGAAATGAGAGGGATGATGAGGCTGGTGACTTGTGTGCGATTCATGGGTAATACGCTCCTTAGATTCATAAAATGAGTTAAACATAGACTCGAATAAATATCCTGATATGTACATTTTATTTATTCTTTTATTTAATAATTTAAAAGTTAGTCGGCTAACTAAAACGCAAAATTAAAACTTATTCTGGTTTTGTTGCTTTATATATCTCTTTTGCTTGAGGGATGCCACTTTCTATTTTTTGCAGTAACGTCAGGAGCAATTCCTTTTCATCGGTGGACAGGTGGCTCATCAGTGTGGAAGTGCTTGTAAAATGTATAGGCAGCAGTCTTTCCATCATTTCTGTTCCTTGTTCGGTCAGTTTAACAATGCTCATACGGCGGTCGGAAGGATGAACAGATCGAATAATAAGCCCATCGCGTTCCAGGCGGTCAAGCAGACCGGTAACAGTAGGCTTGCTAACCCCTACTTTCTCCGCAAGCTCTGTAGCCAGCAATCCTGTATGGATGTTGCGGTACAGAAGAATTAATATTGAAAATTTCCCATGAGATATACCGAACTTCTCAAAGCCCTCAAAGCTGACTTTAAAGACGCTGGAAGATACCCGCATAAAAAATAGCATAGCTTCTGTTGCTCTTACATCAATCTCGGGGATACGCATAGAAAATTCTTGTAGCGCCTCACGAGTGGGCAAGTCCCGTAAATCAAAATCCATAAGGTTCTCCTTTCTTCTTACAGTATGTTCCAATCAATAAATTAGTTAGCCGACTAATCTTAATCTATTCAAAAATGAATTTCAAGCTAAACTTTGTTAATCGTCATGCGATTGTTCACCATATGGAGGTTGTTCGTGCCATGGTTCAAGCTTTTCCCTACATTGATATTTACAATGAAGTGCTTGATAATAAGTGGATATCGCACGAGACCAAAAACCCAAAAGTGAGGAACCTGGAATGACGACAAAATTATACTACACTGCTCCAAATCTTACGGAGTGGGACACTCATATTACACAGAGCATGGAAAGAGACGGAAAATATTTGGTTACGCTGGAGGAAACGGCCTTTTATCCGCATGGTGGAGGCCAGCCTTGTGATACAGGAACAATTCAGGGCGTCCGTGTATTAGATGTTGTTCTCGAAGAAGGGGATATTTGGCATCAGGTAGAGCGTTTGCCGGAGGATCGGAAAGTAGCCTGCCGATTGGATTGGGAACGCAGATTTGATCATATGCAGCAGCATAGCGGGCAGCACTTGCTGTCAGCGGTTTGTCTAGAGTTGTTGGGTGCCCGTACGGAAAGCTTTCATCTGGGACAAGAATATGACACGATTGATGTGAACTGTTCGGATATAACGCCTGCGCAGCTATCGGCAATCGAGCAGGAAGTAAATCAGCAAATCTATAGTAATCGCAGCATAAAAAGTTATTTTGTAACCCGTGAGCAATTGAAGGACATTCCGCTTGTGAAAACGCCCAAAGTGACAGAAAATATTCGGATTGTCGAGATCGAGGGCATTGAATATAATGCTTGCGGTGGCACACATGTAGCTCAGACCGGGGAAATTGGAATCATTAAATGCTTAAAATGGGAGAAGCAGAAGGGGATGGCAAGAATCCATTTCAAATGTGGCGCTCGCGCACTCCAGGATTTTAACGATAGTGTTCAGATATTGGACGTGTTATCTATGAAGTTCAATACCGGGCGAAAAGATATTTTGACCCGATTCGAAAAGTGGGAGCAGGAGCATAAACAGCTTAAGGCGCAAGTGGAGCTCCTACAAGAGGAAAATGCTTCGTACCAGGCGAAAGAGTTGCTATCTGCTGTGCGGGGGCATGTTCTTGCTCATGTATTCGAACAAAAATCCCTGCAGGACATGCAGCAATTGGCTACCAAGCTGACAGCTGAGCATGATTTGCTTGTTCTATTTGCCACAACAGCAGAAAACAAAATCCTTCTGGCACATAACGGCACCCAGTCTGTTAGCTGCGGAGCATTTTTGAAAGAGAATCTGGGGGCATTTCACGGTAAGGGGGGCGGTAGCAACCAATCAGCTCAGGCTGCATTCCCGTCCCGTGAAGACCTTTTGAATTTCTTTGAAACGGCCCAGCGCCAGTTCGTTCAGGGCTGATGTAATGGAGGATTAGTGGCGTAGGGGAAGCTTCCACTTTTCCTTTTCTGTAAATAAAATAAAAGAAAAAATAAGTGCAACAACAGCGCCCCAAACGGCTTTATCCCCAATTGTCAAAGTTAGAAATCCCCCCAGCAAGGCTCCTACCAAGAAGGCTGCCAGGATGACACCATAACGCATCGCTCGAATGGCAGCGTTCGTGTCCTTGGTCGTTACGGCGACATACACAGCCTCGATAGCTGATCGGAGGTTACCGGTGCTGACCGTGGAGGTGTACGGCACATCAATGAGCTTGCGGAAGGAAGTCATTTGCACGGAAGCGACGAACGAGACGATCACCACCACTACCGTATTGGGAACTCCTTGCGGAATCAATCCCACGATGAAAAAAATCGCAATTTCCAGTAAAAGAATTGCGCGGGTCCAGTCCGGAGTTAAACGGTGGGTTGATTTTCGTTTAATCCCTTCAGCAACAAAAACCCCCAGTGAAAAGGCGATCAGGGGCGGGATATAGGATAACGCCTGAATCCAGTGCCCCTGAATGACTTTGACAGCCAGCAGCACGATATTGCCTGTCTGTGCGTTGGCGAAAACACCGCCTCTTCCAACAAAGGTATATGTGTCCAAAAAGCCCCCTACTAATGATAGTAAGGCGCCCAGTCGCAACGATTCGGACGTTACCTGATGTAAATGTATTTTGCCTTTCATAAACACGGCATATAAGCCTCCTATGCTAAACGTCGATTGTTTAAAGCTAACACGAAAATCCAGGACCATACAATTAAATTAATCACTTAAGCATGAAAATGACACAAAAAAGCCACATCAGGTCCCATACAATAGAAAGGACGTGATGCGGCTTGTTGGAGTGCTGTTTAAAGTGTCATCTGGAACTTCGAGAATGTGCTTATTGCAGAGCTTGAACGAGGGCTGCGCCGAATTCCTGTGCACCATCTGGGCCATCGGCTGTAATAATGTCGCTATGCGCAACGACATGCTGAGCGAGATATTCGGCTTGATGCACTTGAAGCTGATCCTTTTGTATATCCACTGGATAGCATGTAGCCGTTCTACCAGAGAGTAGTCCGGTTTGAGCCACGGCTACAGAGCCTGCGCAGATGCCAGCCAATAAAGTCTTTTGCTCATGAGTTTGTTTTAGCAGAGTTTGGAGATCCGCGTTATTCCACAGATGGTCATTCGTACCTGATCCGCCGATCACAGATACTACATCATAATCAGCCAGCACAGCGTTTGTAAAAACAAGATCAGCTGTCGCTTTACCGTTGTAGTCACCCGTGATTTCGCCTGTTTTTGTACTAGCTAGGGTCACGGTAACGCCTGCTTGCTCCAGCGCTTCCTTCGGTTTAAACAATTCATCCTCATTAAAGCGCTCTGGGGGTATAATAAAAAGAGCTTTTTTACTCATACTTTATTCCTCCTTGAATGTGTAACGTTATCTACTATTGTAGGATGGCTTCGTCAGGCTGTGAAGAATGCACTTTCAAGTACGGAGGTTACCTGCAGGTTACTATTAGAGTGCAAGACCATGATGATTTAGAAGGAGTTAATTATATATGTCTGATACGCTAAGAGAAGAAATACGGGAGAAGATCGTTAACGGAGACTATAACTGCGAAAAGGAACTAACCTTGTCAGTGTTAAGCGGAAAATGGAAGGTCGTCATTTTATGGCATCTGGGTGTGGAAGGAGCGCATCGTTTCAGTGACCTGCAAAGGCTGTTTCCGAAGCTGTCGCATAAAGTGCTGACCAATCAGTTGCGGGAGTTGATGGAGGACGGTATTGTGCACCGGGAAGTGTATCCCGAGGTACCTCCAAAGGTGGAGTATTCGATGACCGAGCTGGGGATGACGATTTTACCCATTGTGGAGATGATGTATGACTGGGGGAAAAAACGGGTGCAATCCATACGTGAGGAAATGCAACGCAGCGGTGAGGGAAACGTTTAAAGTTCCTTCATATGAAAAATAGAACGCCTTGCACTATGAGTACAATTGTACTTAGAGCAAAGGCGTTCTTTGGCATGTTAGCAGTCTGTGTTTTTATCATATTAGTCTAGGAACAATAGCGGTAGACGTGAAGCTGCTTCAATAAGAATCATTGCTGTTCAAGTGCTGGTAGAACCTCAATCCAGCGTGTAGCCCAAGTACCGATATGGTCAAACAAAGGAGCTAAATCGCGTCCTTTATCCGTAAGAGAGTATTCAATCCGTACGGGCTTCTCAGGATAAACCATACGTTGTATGATTCCTTCTTCCTCCAGCTCTTTCAAACGGTCCGAAAGGACCTTTCCACTTAAATTAGGAATTGAATTCTCAATAGCGACGAAACGTTGCGGACCATTCGTTAGTTGAAATACGATCAATACCGTCCAACGCTTACTCAGTAGTTCCATAGCCTTTTCAAACCGTGGACACATCTGCGGAATGTTCATGTGATCACCTCATGCTTATTATTAACGATTCACTGTTAAAAGTAAATGATTTTACTTTACATAAATTTATTACTTGACGAAATGATATGATATAAATATACTTTGTTACATAAAGTAACTTGTTAGCTTTGAGACGGAGCTTAAGATATGAATACTTAAAATTTAAACTTAATTTGATGTTATTTTTGATATTATTAATGATGTAATTAAATGAACAGGTACGAACTAATCGTTGAGGTTATGGTTTGGGTGTAGGGGGAAGTCGGATGAAGCTGGAATGTGAAGTGTGCGTAGTTGGAGGGGGACCCGCAGGGACTTTGTTGTCCTGTCTACTGGCGGCGCAGGGTGTATCCACGATATTGATTGAGCGGCAGAGCATAGCGGGAAAGGCCTTTCGCGGTGAAATCTTGAATGATGAGGGTCAGGAAGTGATCCAAAGGCATAAGCTGCTCGAAAAAATTCATGAGAACTATGTTCTCGCCTCCACAAGGATCGAATATTGGGGGCATCAGCGGCAAGTGAAGACGGTCAAGCCAGTATCAGTTGATGGTAATGTGGGGGTTCATATTCCACAGCCTCGATTTTTGGAGGCTTTGCTCAAACAGGCGTCAACCTACGAGTCCTTCCGTTACCTGGCGGGTACAACTGTGACTGCGTTGGAAGGTAACAGCGAGCAGGGGTACACGGGCTTGACCGCCCGCGATAAGAACGGTCATGAGATCACGATTCACAGTTCGTTGATTGTAGGGGCAGATGGTCGCTATTCGACTGTGCGCAAGCTGGCGCAGATGCCTGTGACGAACATTCGACACGGCTATGATCTGCTATGGGCGAAAATTACGGCACCTGCTGGGTGGGAGCCCGTCACTCGTCTGGCATGGGTCAACGGAGGACAATTGGCTTTATTCTCGCAGGCTGAGGGCTATATTCAAATTGGCTGGAATGTGGAGGAGGGTAGCTTTCTAACCCTGTTTAAGCAATCCTTTGAACCATTTATACAACGGTTTACAGAGGCTTTTCCAGATTTGAAGCATAGTGTGCATGATCATATTCGTTCATGGAAGGACTTCGTACCGTTGGATATTTTCAGCAGTCGTAGTGACACCTGGACGCAGAACGGACTGGTCCTTATTGGAGATGCGGCGCATACCATGACACCTACCGGAGCTTTTGGCTTGAACGCAGCTTTGAAGGATGCCGATGTGCTAGCCAGTGAGCTTCTTCGTTTACGACAGAAGAGCTATACCGCCGGAGACCTAAAGGCGTTCGAAGACGGACGACGGCAGGCTGTCACCGAGCTTCAGGAACGGCAACTGACGATGGAATCCACGTTTCATGAACATTTCTTACACAGAGTTCAATGATTTATGACCCTAACAATAACGATTAGCCTTTGAAGAATTAGGCATTTTCTATATAGAGCTTATATAAAGGATGGTGCAAAGAGATGAACCAAAAAGATGTAGCTACGCTACTTAACGATAAAATTCAAACCGTTCGTGGAGAACAATCTTCGACGATTTTGGTTGGACCGATCAAGCTGCCAGTTAATTTGGAAGGGGAAACGGTTGTTTTTCAGTGGTACTGCTGGTTGCCTGTACGGGATGAGGAAGATCGTCAGGACTTACTGAATGCCACCGCTGAGACGATTGTGAAGCGATTGTCCACACTGGATTTGGCAGAGGGACAACAGTCAAGCGTTTTGGTGTACGGCGATCTCGAGCAGTCGGAAAATGCATTAGTTCGCATGCATAGTATTTGCCATACTGGAGATATTTTTGGTAGCAAGCGTTGTGATTGTGGATTTCAACTCCACCAGTCCATGAAAATGATCGTGGAACATGGAACGGGTGCATTGTTCTATCTGGCTAACCATGAAGGCCGCGGAATTGGTTTGTTTAGTAAAGCCATGGCTTATATTCTGCAGGAAGAAGGCATGGATACCGTGGAAGCCAATCATCAATTGGGTTTTGAAGATGATACACGCAACTATGCGGATGCCATTAGTGTGCTCCGTCACCTGAGACAAAAGCCGGTAACCCTGATTACAAATAATCCTAAAAAACTGGATGCCTTGAAAAAATCGGGTATGAATGTGGCGGGTCGTATGCCGCTCTGGGGCGATGTGTCGCAATATAATGAACGGTATTTGAATACAAAAGTGGAACGATCCGGCCATTTGCGGGATTCCGATCTCAGGGAGGTTCTATGACCACTCACGAAAAATATATGCGCCTGGCACTGGAAAATGCCAGAAGTGCTAAAGGGCAAACAGAACCGAATCCGCTCGTCGGATCAGTCATTGTCAACAACGGCCGTATCGTTGGGATCGGCGCTCATCTGAAGCCCGGCGAGCCACATGCCGAGATTCATGCGTTGCGTATGGCGGGTGAACACGCTCAGGGAGCGACGATTTACGTAACGCTGGAGCCGTGTTCCCATCACGGCCGGACAGGCCCGTGCGCGGAAGCGATTGTGAAGGCTGGCATTCGTCGAGTGGTGATTGCAGCGCTGGACCCGAACCCGCTGGTTTCCGGCAGAGGGGTGCAGATTTTGAAAGATGCAGGCATTGAGGTCATTGTCGGCGTATGTGAGCAGGAATCCATCCGCATGAATGAAGTGTTCAATCAATATATCGTGAGCAAGCGTCCTTTTATTACGATCAAATCAGCAGTAACGCTGGACGGTAAAATTGCAACTCGAACCTCTGAAAGCAAGTGGATCACATCTGAGGCTGCACGGGAGAATGTGCATCGTCTTCGTCACGAGCATGTAGGAATCCTGGTCGGTGTACAGACCGTGATTCATGATAATCCTCAGCTTACGACTCGTCTACCAGAAGGACGGAATCCGATTCGTATCATTCTGGATAGTAAGCTTCGAATTCCATTGGATGCTCGTGTCATTACAGATGGGGAGGCTCCGACCTGGATATTCACAGGACGGGCCTACGATGAAGGCAAGCGAAGCCAGCTGGAACAGCTGGGTGTAAAAGTATATCCGACACAGGATGAAAACAGCGATCGGGTTAACCTGCCGCAAATGTTGGATATTCTGGGGGCAGCGGAGGTGTCATCGGTGTTCGTGGAAGGCGGAGCCGAAGTGAACGCTTCGTTCGTGCAGCAAGGGCTGGCAGACAAGCTGGTGCTGTATATGGCGCCGAAGCTGGTTGGAGGACGTGCAGCCCCGGGATTTCTCGGGGGAGAAGGCGTGTCTGCGATGAGCGATGCGGTGGCATTGCATGATTTGAGCGTGACACAGGTTGGTGTAGATTGGAAAATAGAAGGGTATTTTGAGCGGGGAAAATGAGTGAGTTGTTTTCGGGTGGAGGAGGCGCTTCGCGGAGAGGTTGATCTTCCGATCGCTG
This sequence comes from Paenibacillus sp. FSL M8-0228, assembly GCF_038007385.1. Lineage (NCBI taxonomy): Bacteria > Bacillati > Bacillota > Bacilli > Caryophanales > Paenibacillaceae > Paenibacillus > Paenibacillus sp. FSL M8-0228. The sequence goes on along the minus strand of NZ_JBBOXA010000001.1, from coordinate 4,933,783 downwards.
TTGCAGTGGGATTCTTCGGATTGTATGAGAGATTTAAAGGTAAGAATCCCACTGCAAAGGCGAACGCTTCCGCTTCTCCAGATGCAACCCCTTCGCTCCGCTGCTGCCCACCGCAAAGTCACTCTTTTTCCGAAATGTTGTGGAGCATGGGAAGGGCATAAGAAACTAAATACTCAAAAACTCAAAGGCTCAAAAACTTATAAATTCAAAACAGAGGATCTGAAGGGCTAAAAGGCCTGGAGGATTCTTTTTTTATATACTAAACGTTTATTAGGGTGAATGGTTAATGGGATGAATAACTTATAGGGTGAATGTCTTATGGGGTGAAGAGAATCCTATTAGTCTATTAGTTTGTATAACATAATTACGCATATTCGGGTTTTTCGTACTGGTTTCTTTTGTGTTTTTTAGGGACTTTCGCCTCGTTTAGTTGAAATATAGAAATGAAAGGATTGACCTGGAAATTGGGATCAAGCACAATGAAGTTGAATTCAGCTTGGAAGAAAAGGGAAAAACCTTGCAGTGAAAGGGATTTGAGAATTCAAAGGAGGATGTAGGTTGTGAAAAAAATGATATTATGCTTGTTAAGTGCCAGTATGATGTTTTTAGCTGCACCGGTCTCTACTAAAGCCTTTTCGGGTGAGGTCACACAAGGCACAGGCTCATATTCAACCACACTACCTGCCGGAGCAGCAACACCGCAAAATGAGATTTACAAAACAGCGAATGTAACCAGCCCAATGCCTACCAATGACTGGTGGAGCAGCCTGGCCTGGGTACCATACTCTGAGGCTCAATATCCGCATCCACTTGCCTTGAAAAATCAGCAAAAAGGTTTACGCATCTTTAACCCGAGTGGGAAAATTACAGTAAATCCGGGATACATCGCAGGCTGGATGGATGATGTGAACGATTTTACCATCGGCCATTCTGTAAGCGCTTCATTTCCGGATGCCAAGGTGGATGGTTTCAGTGATTGGTTTGTCAAATCATTATTTCAAAGCGGTAGCAATAAAATGAGTGCTACCTACGGACACGGCTCCCCCTATGTATTTTTTGAGTTTGGCGGCGGCAATCCCAAGCTTTCATTTAATGGGGTGCCAGAGGTTTGGTCTGGGTCAGCTAGTTCCTCTGTGCTTGGCATTACGGTCAATGGCTCACACTATGGTCTGTTTGGCCCGTCTGGCAGCACCTGGTCTGGTCTCGGGACGAGTACGCTGATCAATCAATTGAACGGGAAAAGCTATTTTACAGTGGCGGCTTTGCCTGACAAAACAACCGCGACCTTGGACAAATTTCAGCAATACGCCTATTCTTTCGTTACAAACTCCAAAGCGCAGTACAGCTACAACGAAGCTTCTTCCGAGGTAACGACCACCTTTACTGTTGCAACAACAGCGAAGGAAGGCGCACAAAGCGGCACTATTTTTGCCTTATACCCGCATCAGTGGAAAAATTCACCACAACCTCTGCTGGGCTATACGTACAATTCCGTACGCGGTCTGATGAAAACAGCAGAGGGTGCGTCTTTTCAAACGAAAATGAAATTTACAGGAGTATTACCTTCCTTGCCCGACTTGGGGTCCTACGATAAAAATACACTCAACAATTATATAAACGAAGCGAAAGCAGAAGTCTACTCCGGCGATAGAGATACGTACTGGACTGGAAAACGTCTGGGCAAGCTGGCAGCGCTGGCGCCGATTGCCGACCAGGCTGGCAATACCACAGCAGCGACCCAGTTCCGCAATGAGATCAAAAGTCGGTTGCAGGACTGGTTTAAGGCTAGTGACAGCTCGGGGAATCTGAAAAGCTCCAGTCTATTTGTGTATAACAACAATTGGGGAACATTGATCGGTTATCCCGACAGCTTTGGCAGTGCAATAGAGTTAAATGACCATCATTTCCATTATGGATACTTTATTAAGGCTGCGGCCGAAATTGCGCGTGTAGACAAGAACTGGGCATCTGAATCCCAATGGGGACAAATGGTACAACTGCTCATTCGCGACATCGCAAATATCGACAGGTCTGATTCGAAATTTCCGTATTTGCGTAATTTTGATCCCTATGCCGGACACACTTGGGCTTCCGGCCATGCCAAATTTGGCGACGGCAACAACAATGAATCCTCCTCGGAGGCGATGAATGCTTGGACCGGTCTTATTTTATGGGGCGAGGCGACGGGAAATACTCAAACTCGTGATCTCGGCATTTATCTATATACAACGGAAATGAATGCGATTAACGAATACTGGTTTGATGTGCATGGCACAAACACCCCTGCAGGGATGCAAAGCGCGACGGCCAGTATGATCTGGGGAGGTAAAACGGTGGGGGATGCAACCTGGTGGACCAATAATCCCGCAGAGGTGCACGGTATCAACTGGCTGCCAATTACCTCGGCTTCCTTGTACCTGACACAATATCCGGAATATGCGGCTAAAAATTTTAGCAATCTGCTGCAAAAAAGCGGAGGGAACTTCAGTCCGTGGGAAGATATTGTGTATATGTACAGGGCGATTTCAGACCCGTCCGATGCCAAGGCCAAATTCAGTGCACGCGTAGCGACGATGACACCGGAAGCTGGGAATTCCAAGGCGAATGCCTACCACTGGATCTATAATTTGGATGCTGTAGGCAACATCGACCGCAGCATCACCGCTAATTCACCTATTTATGCCGTATTTCATAAGAACGGTGTAAAAACCTATGTGGCCTACAACTTTACAGACCAGGTCAAAACAGTAACCTTCTCAGATGGGCACAGTATTACCGTGCAGCCGAATAGCTTTAATGCCGGAAATGGAAGCGGCGGTGGCAATCCGCAGCCTGATACGGAGGCTCCGTCCATCCCGACGAATGTACGAGTTACGACCAAAACGGCTTCGACAGTCACTCTGGAGTGGGATGCAGCTACAGACAATGTTGGCGTTACGGGGTATATCGTTTATAAGGACGGGGCTCAGGCGGCAGAGATAAGCGGTATTTCCGCATCAATTACAGGGCTGAATGCAGCTTCCACTTACAGCTTTACCGTTAAGGCTCGCGATGCAGCTGGTAACCTATCTGCAGCAAGCCATGCTGTATCGGTAACTACGGAGGCAGCATCTGGCGGTAATGAGGGCGGCGGAGAAACGGAGGATTATAAAGTAGGAGCTCGCTTTGTCAGCGATCGTGAAGCATTGCTTCAATTTACACCCAAAACAGCCTCAGCCTATGTTGACGTGCATTATACTTTAACGGGTGGACAACAGCTCAATTACCGGATGACCAACAACGGCGGTGTCTGGGAGCAGCGGGTAACAGACCTCGATATCGGGAAGGGTGTCAGCTATTGGTTTACCTATGAAAAGGCGGGATTGCAATACGAGACCCCTCCATTCAGCTATACACACCAGCAGATTGCCTCAACAACGACAGACGTTCCAGAACTTCCAACACCAGGCGCTGATCCCGTTTTCGAAAAAACATCCTAGTGGATCAGGCCTAAGATACGAACGCGACTAGTTAACTATAGAGAGAAAGACACGAGGGAAGCACATATGCTTCTCCTGTGTCTTTTTCGTTTTTTATAGGGTCGTAATACTTTCGCCATGTTCGCGAGTTCTAGATTACGCGATAATGATAAAGGCTGATACAGGAAGATATTACCGAGGCGCGGATTTCCAAAGGTCCCGCAGTGCCTGCCCTGATGGGGTCAGGTATCCTGTAAACTTGCGTATCCACCAACAATTAGGGTTCGATTCCCAATCGCCTTCCACGCGACTTCTGGTAGAGTATTCGAATGATCGAATAAAAACAATGAAAAGACCCGGATAAGAGCATCCCATGTCTGGTCTTGATGACAGATACCGGGGCGATGGCTATGCGGCCAGCGGATACCGGAGAGAGCAAGCGCCGACAGGGCCCGAGGCTTCGGAGATACGGATTCACAGTCGATGTTGGGCTGATGAATCCCATCCCTAGAACACGAAAACAGGCGGTATCTTTCTTTTTCCTCAAGCTTGACCCCGCCGTTCACACCGGAGGGATGCTCTGCAAGGGTCCTAACCCTACTACAACAAATAAAAATAAAAAATCCTCATTTTAAAAGTGTGTTAATTTTAAGGCGGGCAGCTACGGAGCGGTCCATTTGAATCTGAAGAAGCGAAGCGTTCGCCTTTTGCCCCTGAAGTTTAACCCTATAAGGGGTTCATCAAATCCAAAAATTCAGGGGCAACAGCGATTGGAAGATCAAATGGATCGCGGAGCGCCACACGTAGAAAAAAACACTCTTTTAAGTTGAGGATTCTAAATACTAGGAGTGATACGATGTTTAAGAAGATAACAATTAAATCCGATGAGCGCGGATTGCTGTTCAAAAAAGGAAGCTACCACAAATTGTTGCAACCAGGAACTTACCTATTGAAGACATTTCAGCAGGAAGCGGTTGAAATTTTGAATGTAGCCGAACCATTTTTTGTACCGGACCATGATATTCGTTTGTTTTTGACAGATCCCCTATTGCTTGAGCAATTGAATGTCATTGATGTAGAGGACCATGAATATGTGCTGCATTATGAGGATAATCGGTTTGTGGAGCTGCTGACGGCTGGGAAATATGCTTATTGGAACGTGCTCAAGGAACATCGTTTTGTTCGTGCAGATACTCGGCAGCCTGCAATTGATAAGGCATTGGGGCAAGCATTCTTGTCCAAGACACCGGGCTTCTGGAAGGCGCTTCAGGTGGGCAGCTATGAATTAGGATTTTTGTATTACGATAATGTGTTGCAGGGTGAGCTGAAACCGGGTAAATATTATTTCTGGATGTCCACGGTGAATACAGAGATCAAAACGATAGATATGCGACAACAGCAAATGGACTTGATGGGACAGGAAATCATGACAGAGGACAAAATTACGCTGCGCCTCAACTTCGTCTGTCAGTACCGTATCATCGACCCATTGCGGGCATTAGAATTCCGGGCATACGAGGAGCAAATGTACATTATGCTTCAACTGTTGTTACGCGAATACGTTGGCACGATGAAGCTGGATGATTTGCTGAAAATGAAGCAGGAGATTGCGGTATATGTTTTGACTCGACTGAATGAGCAGAGCGACGAATATGGAGTGACTTTTACGTCAGCAGGGGTGAAGGATATTATTTTGCCGGGGGATATCAAGGATATTCTGAATACGGTGCTGTTGGCAGAGAAGAAGGCACAGGCCAACCTCATCACACGACGTGAAGAGACGGCATCCACTCGTAGTCTGCTCAATACGGCCAAGCTGATGGACGAGAACGCCACTCTCTATCGTCTCAAAGAGCTAGAATTCATGGAAAAAATCTGCGAGAAGATTGGCACGATTTCGCTAACTGGCGGGAATACGTTGCTGGAGCAGCTGAACACGCTGGTTCACATGAAAGAGGGGCAGGGACTCCAATAACTGAAAATACTCCCGAACGATGAGTGCAAGCCGCCTCAAGGTTCGGGAGTATTTTGCGTTTTAGTTCGTCTTGGTGGATGCGAGAAAAGCGTCCATATCGATCACCGGAATGAGGGTACCCTGATGCTCCATCACGGTAGGGAACAACTCGCGCTGCCACTCTTCCTCATTGCTTTGTAGCTGACTGTCCTCGGCAGAAGCCGTGTCCTCCACCTGATCGACAAGCAGAGCAATCTTCGCACGGCTGAGCAAAATCATTTTGTCCTCGGAGGAATCGCTGGATGCAGGAAGAAGCAGTTTTTTGCGTAAATTAAGGATCGTAAATACATTGCCGCGAATAGTCACCATTCCTTCATGCCATGCTTCGGAAAAGGGAAGCGGAGTTCCCTTCTTAGCATTCATGACTTCTTCTACTTCCACAAAGTTTAAAGCGAACTTTTTGTCCGCTAGACTGCACACAATAAATTCAGACATAACAATTCTCCTTATCTATTCAGATGAGCCATCACAGGTTGTGATTGAGCGGTAAAATGGGTTAACTATTGCGTTTTGACAGATGGAACGATAAAGTTGAGGATGCGGTAAAATGGTTGTAGTTACTCACAGAATATCACAAACGAGCAGTTAAATCTTCCAAAATAACAACCATACGGCCAAGGCGTGGCTTCAAGTTTCCCTTCATATATAATGTTTGGGACTAAAGCTGTGTCCGATGGCACTACATTTTAAGATAAGCGGGTTGAGGTAGAGTGGATCATGAAAAGCAGCGATTAAGTATCGAAGCAGCCAGATTATACTATCTAAACGACTACAGCCAGCAAGATATCGCGGTCAGACTCGGGGTTTCGCGTCCTACGGTATCGCGGTTACTTCAGGCTGCCAAGGAACAAGGATACGTGCGGATTAGTATTGTGGACCCGATGGAGGATATGGACGCGCTCGGAGAGCAGGTGAAGAAGAAATACGGACTGGATACTGTGTTAGTCTGTTATTCGCCGTTAAATGAATATCAGGAGATCAAGAAGCATATTAGCAAAAAAGCAGCCGATTATTTGCATGAAACGGTACAGGATGCTGATATTATTGGAGTGACATGGGGAACAACCATGCATGCCGTGGCGCTTCATCTCCAACAAAAGCAGGTCAAGGGAGTTGAGGTGGTTCAGCTCAAGGGAGGCGTGAGCCATTCACATGTCAACACATATGCTGTGGAAACCGTGAATTTGTTCGCAGAAGCCTTTCATACCATAGCAAGGTATTTGCCGCTGCCTGTAATTTTCGACAGTCACGCCGTTAAGAAAATGGTCGAGGAGGATCGGCATATCCAGCGTATCATCGAACTTGGCAAGCAGGCGAACATCGCGGTGTTTACGGTGGGGACGGTCAAGGAGGATGCGTTGCTGTTCCGATTGGGTTATTTTAACGGGGAAGAGCAGAAGCTACTGCAAAGAGTTGGCAAGGGCGATATTTGCTCACGCTTTTTTGACGCTGAGGGCAACATATGCAGTCAGGAAATTAACAGCCGTACCGTTGGGATTGATTTGCCTGATTTGCGAAAGAAGGAGAAGTCCATTCTCGTCGCTGGAGGCCAGCGCAAAGTGGAGGCCATTCGGGCATCGCTGCGTGGCAAGTATGCGAATATCTTGGTGACGGATCAGTTTACGGCACAAGCACTTTTACAATAGAGCAAGTCGCCTCCATCCAGCAAATTACACGGTTATGGCGTGTGCCTACAGGGTAATATGAATGGTAGGTGAACGCCTTATGTACAAGCGTGAACATAATTTCAAAATGTGTTTTACATATGTTCAAAGCCGTGCTATGATGATCTCATCACAGAGAAATAAAGGACTTTTGTCTTCAACTATTTATCTAATGAAGGAGCTTTTAGATATGAACATTGCAGCATTAATCGACCATACATTGTTGCGTGCAGATGCGACGAAGGATGAAATTACGAAATTGACTGCCGAGGCAAAAAAATATCAGTTTGCTTCTGTATGTGTGAACCCGGCGTGGGTAGCTTATGCAGCAGAACAGCTCGCAGGCACAGGCGTAGCCATTTGTACAGTTATCGGTTTCCCGCTGGGAGCGAGCACGTCCGCAACGAAAGCATTTGAAACGAAAGATGCTATTGCTAACGGAGCGACTGAAATTGATATGGTTATTAACATAGGCGCTTTGAAGGAACGTGATGTACAGCTCGTCGAGCAGGACATCCGTGCGGTCGTGGAAGCAGCTGCTGGTACACTGGTAAAAGTGATTATCGAGACCTGCCTGCTGACTGACGAAGAGAAGGTACTGGCATGTGAGCTGTCCGTCAAAGCGGGGGCGAATTTTGTGAAAACCTCGACAGGCTTCTCAACAGGTGGAGCTACTGCGGAAGATGTGGCTTTGATGCGCAAAACGGTAGGACCTGAGATTGGTGTCAAGGCTTCAGGCGGTGTACGCAGTCTGGAAGACGTGCAAAAATTAGTAGAAGCTGGCGCAAGCCGGATCGGTGCAAGTTCCGGTGTGAAAATCATCGAGGGCGAGCAGTCTACATCTTCCTACTAAGTTTATTTTAAAGTCATGGAGGGATTCGCAATGAAGGATCAATTGATTCAGAAAGCGCTTGAGGCGCGTAAACAGGCGTATGTTCCGTATTCGAATTTTCAGGTGGGTGCTGCGGTTCTCGGAAGCGATGGCACGATTTATCACGGATGTAATGTGGAAAATGCCTCCTACGGCTTATGCAATTGTGCAGAGCGGACAGCGATTTTTAAAATGGTATCCGAAGGCTGCCGGAAAATTGATTCGATTGCGGTTGTAGCTGATACGGAAGGGCCTGTGTCTCCATGTGGGGCCTGTCGTCAGGTCATTTCCGAATTTGCTCATCAAGATACCAAAATTTATCTGACAAACCTTCATGGCAACACGGAAGAGTGGACGGTGGATCAATTACTGCCGGGTGCCTTTCGACCTGCGGATCTGGGGAAATAAAAAAAAGAATGCCTCTTTGGGGCGCGTTCTTTTTATGGGGAATGTAAGCGCTTAATGTAATAAGGGGGAAATTAAATGAAATATGTAATCGCTCTGGTGGGACTGCTCGTTGTTTTTGCACTTACTTACGTTGCCAGTAGTGACAAACGTAAAATCAGGTATCGTCCGCTGGTGGTTATGGTTGTGTTGCAGGCGGCGCTAGCTTTTGTATTGCTCCACACAGGTATTGGCGAATTTTTGGTCAAAGGCTTTGCAGAAGGTTTTAATAGTCTTTTGGCATATGCCACTGAAGGGATTAACTTCGTTTTTGGAGGAATTGCGAATGAAGGAGCAGCACCGTTCTTTATCGGTGTACTGCTGCCAATCGTGTTCATATCCGCGCTGATTGGTATTTTGCAATATGTAAAAGTGTTGCCTTTTATTATTAAATATATCGGGCTTGTCTTGAGCAAAGTAAACGGAATGGGTAAACTGGAATCCTACAACGCTGTAGCTTCGGCTATCTTGGGTCAATCCGAGGTGTTTATTTCCGTTAAGAAGCAAATTGGTCTGCTGCCAAAACATCGGTTGTATACGCTGTGTGCGTCTGCGATGTCTACGGTGTCCATGTCGATTGTGGGAGCTTACATGCAAATGTTAAACCCCAAATATGTGGTCACAGCTTTGGTATTGAACCTGTTCGGCGGCTTCATTATCGCTTCTATTATTAATCCGTACAAGATTGAGAAGCAAGACGATTTACTGGAGGTTCAGGAGGAAGAGAAGCAGTCCTTCTTCGAAATGCTCGGGGAGTATATTATGGACGGTTTCAAGGTTGCGATTACGGTAGCTGCGATGCTGATCGGTTTTGTGGCGCTGATTGCCATGGTTAACGGGATTTTCTCCTGGTTGTTTGGAATCAGCTTTCAGGCGTTGCTTGGCTATGTGTTTGCGCCTTTCGCTTTTGTCATGGGTATTCCGTGGAACGAAGCCGTTCAGGCGGGCAGCATTATGGCTACTAAACTCGTATCCAACGAATTTGTGGCCATGCTGGATCTGACCAAGCAAACAGGCTTGTCGGAGCGTACAATCGGGATCGTATCGGTATTCCTCGTATCCTTTGCTAACTTCTCATCCATCGGTATCATTTCCGGGGCTGTGAAGGGTCTGCATGAAAAACAGGGAAATGTGGTGGCCCGCTTTGGTCTGAAGCTGTTGTACGGGGCAACGCTGGTTAGCGTGCTGTCGGCAACGATTGCAGGGTTGTTTTTGTAAAAAAAACAGCGAGTCAGGAAAGGATTTTTATAATGTCTAAATTCAAACGGATTCACTTGGTGGTTATGGACTCGGTTGGTATCGGCGAAGCGCCGGATGCTGCCCAGTTTGATGATTACGATGTAGATACACTCGGTCATATTGCGCGCGAACGCGGCGGTCTGAACATGCCGAATATGGGTAAGCTCGGTCTGTCCAACATTCGTTCCATAGAAGGGGTGCCAGCGGCCGACAAGCCGCTCGCGTATTACACTAAGATGCAGGAAGCCTCCAATGGCAAGGATACGATGACGGGTCATTGGGAAATTATGGGCTTGAATATTGCAGTTCCTTTCCGTGTATTCCCGGATGGGTTCCCGGATGAGTTGATTCAGCGCATTGAGGAGCACACAGGCCGCAAAGTGATTGGCAATAAGCCTGCCAGCGGAACGGAAATCATTGATGAGCTGGGCGAAGAACACGTGAAAACTGGAGCGCTCATCATCTATACCTCGGCGGACTCTGTACTGCAAATTGCGGCGCACGAGGAAGTTGTACCTTTGAAGGAGCTCTATGAAATTTGCGAGTTCTGCCGTAAAATCACGCTGGAAGATCCGTACATGCTGGGTCGCATTATTGCCCGTCCGTTCGTAGGTGAGGCAGGGAATTTCTCTCGTACCTCTAATCGACATGATTACGCGCTCAAACCATTTGGTCGCACTACAATGAACGAGCTGAAGGATGCAGGCCTGGATGTGATCGCCTTGGGTAAAATCTCTGACATTTATGACGGCGAGGGTGTAACGAAGGCGGTGCGTACGGTGTCCAATATGGACGGCATGGATAAGCTGGTGGCCACGCTCGACGAAGATTTCACCGGATTAAGCTTTCTGAATTTGGTGGACTTTGACGCTGTGTACGGTCACCGTCGTGATCCACAGGGATATGGTCAAGCTTTGGACGATTACGATGCGCGTTTGCCAGAGGTTTTTGCTAAAATGACCGATGACGATCTGCTGATCATTACTGCAGACCATGGGAATGATCCGACATATCGGGGAACGGATCACACCCGCGAATATGTACCTTTGCTGGTATATTCCCCGCGTTTTACAGCGGGGGACAAGGAACTTGCGGTTCGTAAAACCTTTGCTGATATTGGAGCGACCGTAGCGGATAACTTTGGTGTAAAACTGCCTGAACACGGAACGAGCTTTTTGGCAGAGCTTCAGTAATCCAGGGCCCGCAAGAGTACAAGCAAGATTACAAAGATTAATGTAACGGTATAAATAACGATACAAGCACGGACAAATGGGACGGAGGAATAAAAACATGAGTGTACACATTGGAGCCAAACCTGGAGAGATTGCAGAAACGATTTTGCTGCCAGGAGACCCGCTACGGGCAAAATTTATTGCTGAAACATATCTGGAGGACGTGACCTGCTACAACGAGGTGCGCGGAATGCTCGGATTCACGGGTACGTACCAAGGCAAACGCCTATCTGTACAGGGAACCGGGATGGGGCTGCCGTCTATCAGTATTTATGTCAACGAACTGATTAGCGAATACGGTGTGAAAAACCTGTTCCGCGTGGGTACATGCGGCGGAATGAAGGAGCATGTACACGTTCGTGACGTCATTTTGGCACAAGCATCCTGTACGGATTCCGGTATGAATCGCCATATTTTTGGTGGCTACGACTACTCGCCGATTGCCAGCTTCGATCTATTGAAGGGCGCTTATGATCGTGGTGTTGCCAAAGGCTTGAACATGCATGTCGGCAATGTATTCAGCTCAGACAGCTTCTACCGTGATGATAAATCAGTGGTACAAAAGCTGATGGAATACGGCGTGCTGGGTGTAGAGATGGAAACTTCAGCTTTATACACGCTCGCAGCCAAGTTTGGCGTAAACGCACTGACGATTCTGACGGTAAGCGATCATTTGTTGACGGGGGAAGAAACGACCGCAGAAGAACGGCAAACGACCTTTAAAGAAATGATGGAAGTTGCACTGGATACAGCAGTATCTCTGTAAACGATCATACGCACAGTGAGGAGAAATGACATATGAGAATGGTAGACTTGATTGAGAAAAAACGTGACGGAAAAGAACTGAGTACGGAGGAAATTAATTTTATTATCCAAGGCTACACTCAGGGTGAAATTCCCGATTATCAAGTCAGTGCATTGGCGATGTCCATTTTCTTCAAAGATATGACTGAACGCGAACGCGCTGATCTGACGATGGCGATGGTTCATTCGGGTGATACCATTGATCTGTCCGCGATTGAAGGTGTAAAGGTCGATAAGCATTCTACTGGCGGCGTGGGTGATACAACAACGCTGGTACTGGCTCCGCTCGTAGCGGCCTTGGACATTCCGGTAGCCAAAATGTCAGGACGCGGCCTCGGACATACCGGAGGAACGATCGACAAACTGGAAGCTATTGCAGGCTTCCACGTCGAAATCAGCAAGGACGAATTTGTGGATTTGGTGAATCGCAGCAAAATTGCGGTCATCGGACAAAGCGGTAACCTGACACCTGCGGATAAAAAATTGTATGCCTTGCGTGACGTTACGGCGACGGTCAACTCGATCCCGCTGATTGCCAGCTCGATTATGAGTAAGAAAATCGCTGCTGGCTCCGATGCTATCGTGCTCGATGTAAAAACAGGTGCAGGCGCATTTATGAAAACTGTAGATGATGCCAAAGCACTGGCACATGCCATGGTGAGCATCGGTAACAATGTGGGTCGCAAAACGATGGCAGTCATTTCCGATATGAGTCAGCCGCTGGGTCTGGCTATCGGGAACTCACTGGAAGTGAAAGAAGCAATTGATACGCTGCGCGGCGAAGGACCCAAAGATCTGGAAGAACTGTGCATGGCTTTGGGCAGTCAGATGGTATTTTTGGCAGGGAAGGCAGATTCCCTCGATAACGCCGAAGAGAAGCTCAAAGAAGTCATTCGTAATGGCAAAGCACTGGAAAAATTCAAAGAGTTTATTGCGAATCAGGGCGGTGACGCTTCTGTAGTGGATCATCCTGAACGCTTGCCGCAAGCACAGTATCTTATTGAGGTGCCTGCGAAGCAGGACGGTGTGGTAGCTGAAATCGTGGCTGACGAAATCGGTACCGCAGCGATGTTGCTTGGAGCAGGACGTGCGACCAAAGAATCCGAGATTGATCTGGCCGTCGGCTTGATGCTGAACAAAAAGGTCGGGGATGCTGTTCAAAAAGGCGATTCGCTAGTTACTATCCATGCGAACCGTGAAGATGTAGCCCAAGTGCTGGAGAAAATCTACGCGAACATCCGTATTGCAGATCACGCGGAAGCGCCAGTGCTAATCTACGGAACAGTGACAGAGTAAGCGATAAGCCCTACTCATAAAGTCGTATTAGTAGCATGCATATGAAGCCGGAGGCCCTAAGTTTAGGGTGCTTCCGGCTTTTCTGTTGTCCTCGTTCTCAGACAATTGAACGGCAGAATTTAAAAATGGGGTTGTCAATTTCAAGTGAGGGTAATATACTGAACCCATAAACTGACGACCGTTCGTAAGGTATTGGAGGAAAAGCATGACACTACAGAAAATTAAAACAGTTAGCTTGCAGCAATTTGCGAAAAAGGGATACGATGCGTCCTCTCTGCAACTGATAGCTGATGAGGTAGGGATTAAAAAGCAGTCCATTTATGCTCATTTTAAAAGCAAAGATGATTTGTTTTTAGACATATTTAAGGATGCGGTGGATCAAGAGATTTTGGAACTGGATCGTTATTTTCAAGATCAATCCGAACAATCACTTGAAGTTGTCCTGCGCGGACTAATCGTTGAATTTAAGGAACGCTATGAGAGTGCTATGAATTTGCGTCTGATTCTGTATATCGGCTTTCTGATTCCATCTGCACTGGAAAGCCAGGTTCAGGCTTTGGTCACACGCTACGTACAGCATAAAACCAGCTTGGTACACGGGCGACTGGCAACTGAAACATCGGTTAAACTTCGTGTTCCAGCTCAATCTGCCGCGACAGCCTATATGAATTTGATTGAAGGCATGCTGGTAGAACTGGTGTACAACGGCACCGACGGTTTTGATCTGCGTCTGGAAAGCTCTTGGGATATTTACTGGCATGGCTTGATTCGGGCCTGAACAACTGAGCAGTCGAAGTAAACATGATTGTATTGGGGGAAGAGAACAGTGTCTGTGAAAGAAAGCTTTTGGTCCAGAAACTTTATTTTTTTGATGATATCCAACGCTTTATTGTTCATGGCATTCGAAATGCTTATGCCTACGCTGCCGCTGTTTGTGGAAAGTCTTGGCGGCAGCCCATCCCAGATTGGATTGGTGACTGGCGTGTTTATGTGTTCTGCTATATTGATTCGTCCATTTTCAGGTACGCTGATCCAGCTCTTGGACAAGAAGTATGTTCTGATTATCGGAGTTGTGATTTGTATGCTGGCAACGGGAAGCTACATGCTTTCCAGTAGTTTGGTACTGCTGTTAGTATTTCGGCTGGTACATGGCTTTGGATTCGGCATTGCGAGCACGTTGTATGCTACCTCAGCCTCAGATGATTTGCCGCCTCATCGTATGGGGGAAGGAATGGGCTACTTTGGCGTAGGTGAAACCGTAGCGATTTCAGTGGGGCCACTGATTGGTATATGGATGCTTCACGCATCAGGTTTTAACGGACTGTTTTCCACGGGAGCTATAATTCTACTGTTGTCGCTCGTGATGAGCGTATTGGTTCGTCGCCGTGCTCCGAAACCTATGTCGGCGGATACAGTGCAGGGCAAAAAGAAGGTTCCTTTTAAATTATTTGAAAAAAGAGTGCTGCTGCAATCCTGTCTTGCGTTGCTGGTTGGCGTGGTGGCAGGTGGAGTGATGTCTTTCGTGGCTTTATTTGCCAAGGAGCAGGGCTTTACCAATGCAGCATGGTTCTTCTTTACTGTGGCTATGGCAAGCTTCCTCGTCCGACTGGTGTCAGGTAGAATTTTCGATACCAAAGGCCCAGCTTATATCCTGATTCCTGCAGGGATTGTGCTTATCGCCGCCATCGTTATGGTGGCCTCATCGCGGACCGAGTTACAATTTTTGGTTGCTGCTGTGATGTATGGTTTGAGCTTTGGAGCTATTTTCCCAGCTTTGCAGGCTTGGGCAATCAGTGTGGTCGGAGAAGATGAGCGAGAGGACGCTGTAGGCTCCTTTTATAATTTCTTCGATTTGGGCATTGGAGGAGGCTCTTTGGTTCTGGGGATGGTTGCTGGATTAACCTCTTATAAAACAATGTATTTGTTCTCCACTTTGCTGATTGCGGCTTATCTAATTATATTTGTGACGTATATTGTATTGGATAAGAAAAAGAAAAAGTCCCATAACACGTTGAACGTATAAGCTATGATTACGGAATACGAAATATATGATGGAGCGCTTGCGTTTGGGTGCCTTTGATCAAGTTTGAAAAAAATGACAGCCGGACTCATAATAGATATGAGTTCGGCTTTTTTTACGAAGGAGGAAATCAAATGGTGGAGAAATGGGTTTGGGTTGGGGTTGCCGGAGCAATCGTGGGTTATGTCACTCTTGCCAATATATCGACTACCATGCATAGTACATCATCGGTGAGTCAGGCGCACTCGGCTGCTCCGTTAAGTGCACAGAGTGAGAATGGGAGCGCAGCGAAGCGTATCGTACATGATCAAAGAATGCATTTTGAAGGACAAGGCGGAACGAACTTTAAATTTGAAGAGGGGCGCAAGCTGTACATCAGTATCAAGAATGTTGGAAAGCAGCCCATACAATACAAGCTCAACAGTTCGAATGGATCGGACTTGCAAGGTACAACGAGCGGATTTTCCAGTCGAACGTTGCAGCCAGGAGAACGCCATGATCTGCTGTTTGTAAAGCCAGAAGGGCAGGATGAAGCAGCAAATGACTCCTTAAAAGAGCTGATTTTGAAAGTAAGTACGGACGATGGATCGCAAGGAAGCGTTAAAACCTTCGCCTATATCACACTGTAAGCTCCTTCCAGAAAGGGCACGACATGCGGTCATTAGTCTACTTATGTTACAATAGAACGGTTGAAGACTTAATGAACAGAATAGGTCAGAGCAGAAAGCAGAAAGGATGACCCGTTGTGCCCATAAACCATGAATTCGGTAATCAAAAGATGTCACGGAGGCTGTCACTCACAGCTATTTTACTTACACTTACTTTTGTGGCACTTACTGGCTGTGGTCAGGATAAGAATGCTGAAACCATTGATACTGGAAGCAGTACAAGCGTGATCGAGAATGGAGCCGGTGGTAATCGTAGCGGTTCAGCCCAAAATGACAAAGCAGCGAAAGAGAGCGAGAGTGCAGAAAACAGCGATACTGATGCACAAAAGTTAGCTCCTTCGGCTCCAGCTGCTTCATCGGATACTTCTTCTTCTCCGGCAGCCTCCAATCCATCGCAAAATCCATTTGAGGTAGCAGGTATTCAAGATCCTAAAGCGTTTTTGAACACGTTCAAAGCGCTGCAGAAGGCAGTTGCCGACAA
Source organism: Paenibacillus sp. FSL M8-0228 (assembly GCF_038007385.1). Taxonomy (NCBI): domain Bacteria; kingdom Bacillati; phylum Bacillota; class Bacilli; order Caryophanales; family Paenibacillaceae; genus Paenibacillus; species Paenibacillus sp. FSL M8-0228. The sequence goes on along the minus strand of NZ_JBBOXA010000001.1, from coordinate 4,917,592 downwards.
TGACAAGGAGAAAGTGGCCGATTATATTTTGTACCCTCTGCGTGTTAATGATAGTGAAAAGTCGTTAACGATTCCGAATAAGAAAGATTTTATTGCCAAGTATGATCAGATTTTTACGGACGCGATTCGCGAGGCGCTTGTGAATCAAAAGACAGATGATTTGTTTGTTAATTATCAGGGAGTCATGGTGGGATCAGGTGAACTGTGGTTGAGAAGGGCTACGGACAATCCGAAGCTTTTTGGAGTCTTTTCGATTAATCTTGAAACGGTTGCCAACTAAGTCGTACCCCGTGTGTAAATGACCTCTAAACGGTCGGAAACATATACAATGTTTCTGACTGCCCCCCTTAAAGAAAGAAAAGTACAGATAATGCATACCAAAAAAAGGTTTGACATCACTCCTAAACTCTCGTATTATATCCGTATAACTCATTAAACAGGTAGGAATTAAAGAATTAAAGTTTGATCTCGCCATTTTGGCGGAGAACCTCTAGGAACAGCAGGCAGACACTGTCCACACGACAGGTTTGACCTAACAGGGCTGCATCAGGGAATTCTCCGCTCTTTTTTTAATTATGTCTGTAAATAACAGGCGTAAATGAATACAAATTACATAGAATTCGGGGTGTCTTGATGAAGAGGCAATGGAAAAGTGGACTTATTCTCGGACTATCTTTGGTTTTAACGATGATGCTAAGCGCTTGCGGGGCAAGCAAGGGAGGGACGGAGGTAGATGGTAGCTCTGCTGCCGTGGAGTTGCTCAATGTTTCTTATGATCCGACCCGTGAGCTGTATGAGGCATATAATAAAGCATTTGCCGCCCATTGGGAGAAGGAGAAAGGACAGAAGGTTACGATTAAGCAATCTCACGGAGGATCTGGCAAGCAAAGTCGTTCTGTGCAGGACGGGCTGGATGCGGACGTGGTCACTCTGGCTCTGGGCTATGATATTGATGCGCTACAGGAAAAAGGACTCGTTCAAGAGGGATGGCAAAGTAAATATGAGCATAACAGCGCCCCGTACACTTCAACCATCGTGTTATTGGTACGCAAAGGGAACCCGAAAGGGATTAAGGACTGGGACGATTTAATCCGTGGCGATGTGCAAGTCATTACACCGAATCCTAAAACTTCGGGTGGAGCACGTTGGAACTATCTTGCAGCCTGGGCTTATGCGCTCAAGAAGAACAATAATGATGAAGCCAAGGCCCAGCAGTTTGTACAGGAGCTGTATAAGCATGTGCCGGTATTGGATAGCGGAGCACGTGGAGCGACAACGACTTTCGTAGAGCGTGGAATTGGCGATGTGCTGATTGCATGGGAAAATGAAGCACTGCTCTCGGTGAAGGAGCTGGGTGCGGATAAATTCGATATCGTATATCCATCGATCAGTATATTAGCTGAACCTCCGGTAGCAATAGTCGATAAGGTGGTAGATAAAAAAGGTACACGCGAGGTAGCGGACGCGTACCTGAAATATTTGTACAGTGAAGAAGGGCAGACCATTGCTGCTGAAAATTATTATCGCCCAACATTGGAGAGTGTGACGGCAAAGTTCAAGGATCAATTTCCTAAATTGGAGCTCGTAACCTTGAAGGATGTATTCGGGACATGGAAGGAGACGCAGCAGAAGCATTTCAGCGACAAAGGCATTTTTGACCAGATTTATGTACCCGGCAGTTCATAAAATAGGTGGACTGTGTAGACGATTGGATTGGTAGCCGCGAGTGTCATAGTGAATGAATTCAGAGAGGGATGGACAGAACATGAGTCAAGTGCAAGCCACTCGAAAACGCGTACTTCCCGGGTTCGGGTTAACAATGGGTTATAGTGTGCTGTATCTCAGTCTGGTGGTGCTGGTGCCTTTATCGGCACTGCTTCTGAATTCAACTGGACTGACGTGGGAGAAATTTTGGGACGTGGCGACTGATGTCAGGGTGCTGGCTTCCTACAAGGTTAGCTTTTTGTGTGCCGCGGCTGCGGCGCTGATCGACCTGTTTCTCGGTTTATTGATAGCCTGGGTGCTGGTGCGTTATGAATTTCCGGGGAAACGAATTTTTGATGCGATGATTGATCTGCCCTTTGCTTTGCCTACTGCGGTAGCGGGGGTTGCTCTAACTGCCCTATATGCGCAGAACGGCTGGATCGGTTCGTTGTTCGAACCGCTTGGATGGAGGATGGCGTACTCACAGACGGGGATTACGCTAGCATTGATGTTTATTGGCATTCCGTTTGTCGTACGGACAGTTCAGCCGGTGCTGGAGGAACTGGACAAGGACGAGGAGGAGGTCGCTGCTACGCTGGGAGCTGGCAGATGGCGTATCTTCTGCAGCGTTATTGTGCCGGAGCTGGTACCACCGCTGCTGACGGGTTTTGCGCTCGCCTTTGCCCGTGGCATTGGCGAGTACGGCTCTGTCGTCTTCATTTCTGGCAATATGCCGATGAAGACGGAAATTGCTCCACTGCTCATAATGTCCAAGCTGGAGCAAAATGACTATGCAGGAGCTACGGCGGTAGCATTGATGCTGTTGGTGATTTCATTCGTGCTGTTATTCGTGATTAACAGCATTCAGCGCTGGTCACGGCGCCGTGCAGTTTAACGTAACTGCCTAAACGCAACTGTTAATATAATTGTTTAACGTTAATATGCAGGGCTGCGCATAATACCCGCGTTCTAAGGAGGGATACACCATGTCACAAGCAATAACTGGGCAGGAGCTTGCTTCTGCACCAGTGCCTTCATCTGCACCGCCCAACAGGGTCACAACCGAAGCCCCTTGGGTGAAGTGGACGCTGATTGGTGCTGCTTTTTTAGCTTTGCTCTGGGTACTGGTATTGCCGCTAATCGTCGTGCTTACCGAAGCGCTCAAGCAAGGATGGGGCGTATACGTCGAAGCGCTACGAGACCCAGATGCCATGTCTGCATTGCGGTTGACGCTGCTGGTGGCAGCGATCACTGTACCGCTGAATACGGTATTTGGTGTAGCTGCCGCTTGGCTGATCACGAAATTTCAATTTCGCGGCAAAGGCTTGCTGGTCACCTTGATTGATTTACCCTTTGCCATCTCTCCTGTCGTCGGAGGACTGATGTATGTATTAGTGTTTGGTGCACAGGGCTGGCTTGGACCGTGGCTGGACGAGCATGATATTAAAATTATATTTGCTTTGCCTGGTATTATTTTAGCGACGCTGTTCATCACCTTTCCATTTGTGGCGCGAGAACTCATTCCAATGATGGAAGATCAGGGACAGCAAGAGGAAGAAGCAGCGGTCACGCTGGGCGCGCGCGGTTGGCGTATTTTCTGGAAAGTGACGCTGCCGAACATCAAGTGGGGTCTGCTGTATGGCATCATTTTGTGTAATGCACGAGCCATGGGTGAGTTTGGTGCGGTCTCCGTTGTCTCTGGACATATCCGGGGAGAGACGAACACACTGCCGCTGCATGTGGAAATTTTGTATAACGAATATCAGTTCTCGGCATCTTTTGCGGTGGCCTCGTTATTATTGTTACTTGCTCTGGCAACCTTGGTGCTTAAAAGCTGGTTTGGACGCAAACGCGTGCATTAATTTATGATTTTGTATATGATCCCTCAGGGCCTCTCTTTGCATCTATCGTCTGTTAACGGCGAGAAGATGGGAAGAGAGGCCCTTGTTCTAAGGTGGCTGATATGGATAATAAAATGATCATATCAAGGCACGTTGGTGTGCCCAGGAGGAGCGAAGGGAAAAATGAAACATCCGTTTCAGTCCTACCGTCAGCTGTTTCCAGTGCTGTCCTCACATATCCATGTAGGGAGCTGTTCCCAAGGGGCCGTATCGAGGCCGGTTTCCGCTGCCATTGAGGAATATCATCGAAGTTTGCTGCAACACGGTCATAACGGCGAGCTGTCTATGGCACGTTTGGAGGAGGTCAGAGGGCATTTTGCCAAGCTCATTGGGGCGGAGCCTGACGAAATTGCGGTCCTATCCTCAGCCTCTGAGGCGATTGCCGGGGTGGCCACAGCCCTTCCTTATGTATCGGGAAAAGAAGGCATTGTGTATGCGGACACCGACTTCCCAACAGTGGGACACATCTGGCAGGCACAGGAGATGTTCCGTGATCACATCTGTTGTATCCCCTCCATCGAGGGAGAAGTGATAATAGAACAGTATGAGGAGCATGTTACGGAGAAAACTGCGCTCGTTATGGTGTCACAAGTGAACTATACCAACGGATTTCAGCAGGATTTAAAATCCATTGCAGATATAGCTCACCGAAATCAGGCGTTGCTGTTTGTGGATGCCTATCAGTCTGTAGGGATTATTCCAGTGGATGTAAAGGCAATGGGCGTAGATATTCTGGTCGCTGGAGCACGCAAATATATGCTTGGAATTCCGGGCGTGGCTTTTCTTTATGTAAGCAAGGATCGAATAGACCGCTTCAAGCCCCGTCTTACGGGCTGGCTTGGGCAGGAGCCCGCTTCCCGGTTTGATATTGCTCACCCGGTTCCGGCGGCGGGAGCCCGACGCTTTGAGACGGGATTGCCTTCTTTCATTAGCATTTTTGCCGCCAATGCGGCCTTAAAGCTGCTGCTGGAGATTGGAGTCACGAGTATTCAGGCCTATATGAGTGAGTTGTTGGATTTTTCCGTTGAACATGGACGGCGCAAAGGGTTACACATACGTGTACCTTACAGGGGAGGCACATTACCAAGCCTGCTCGCTGTTGAAGTAGCCGACGTGTCGGCTGTAGAGAGGCGATTGAGAAGCCAAAATATGATCGTTTCAGCACGAAAGGATGTTATCCGTGTGGCTCCGCATTTTTACAATACGGCAGAGGAAGTCCGACGGATCATAGATGAATTGGCAGAGAGATGTTGAACGGCAAAAGCCTCTTCCGAGTGAATGGGAGCATAACGTGTCCCTTTTTACACAGGAGAGGCTTTTTGGGTGTTTAGAATTCTAATTATACGATCCGTTTGCGCAGCCAGCCGGAAATCAGATCCGTCAAAATGATCAGGACTACAATACCGAGCAAGATAACGCCTACACGGTTCCAGTTGCGCATTTGGAGTGCAAATAGTAGTGGAGTACCGATACCGCCTGCACCGACCAGACCGAGCGTGGTAGCGGAACGGATGTTAATTTCAAAACGATAAAGCGAATACGAAAGAAACTGTGGAATCACCTGCGGTAGCACGGCGAAGAAAATCACCTGCCAACGGTTGGCACCGCACGCGATCAAAGCTTCCTGGGGCCCGTGATCGACACTTTCGATCGTTTCCGAGAAAAGCTTCGCCAGCATGCCTATGGAGTGAATGCCGAGGGCAAGCACACCCGCAAATGAACCGGGTCCAACGGCTTTGATAAACAAGATGGCGACGATCATTTCGGGAAATACCCGGATGACACTAAGCACAAATTTTCCGCTACCTGACAAGGGACGCAGACGGGTCATATTGCTGGACGCCCAAAAGGCGAACGGAAGACAGACAAATGCGGACACGAAGGTTCCGAGCACTGAAATGACCAGCGTATCCAGTAACCCGCGCAGTAAATCCTCTCCCTCAGGAATGTAGACGAACGACCAGTCGGGATGAAGGAAGCCGTCCAATATAGCGACAGAGACACTTTTGGCCGTTCCCTGTAATCCTTCAAACTGCATCCCGCGAAAAGCCCAAATATAAATGATGATTAGCAGAATAGCTATCGCCCATAGGCGCAGGCGGGAGCCAATAGGTCTGCGAAGCGTAGGATCATTCATAATAATTTCCTCCGTAGCAGGTTACTGCCGTAATCAATCGCAAGGACGATGACGAGGGTCAGTAGAATAATGATGCTTGCCCGATCATATCGGAACAGCCCCAGAGAACGGTCAAGCAACAGACCGATACCGCCAGCGCCAACCAGGCCCAGAACGGAAGCCGCGCGCACATTGACCTCAAAGGTATACAGCAAGTACGACACAAAATAAGGCAGAGCCTGCGGAACCACACCAAAGGCGATGACTTGGATGCGGCTCGCCCCAACAGCAGTCATGGCCTCCAGTGGTCCGGGATCAATGGCTTCAATCGCCTCAAAGGTCAGCTTGGCTATAATGCCAAAGGAGAAGAAGAGCAGGGCGAGCATCCCTGCAAACGGCCCGATGCCGAATACCGCCACAAAGATCGAGGCGAACAGCAAATCGGGAATCGTCCGTACTAGATTCAGGATCGTGCGCATCGGCAGCGAAATCAGCTTGCGCGGCATTACATTATAGGCACACAGCAACGCGACAGGGATCGCCAATATGGCTCCCAGTGTCGTGCCGACAATAGCGATCTGGATCGTTTCCAGCATCGGTTTCCAGATGGTAGGCAAGTAACTCCAATCAGGAGGAAACATTTCCTCCAGCAATTTGCCCATCTCCGGTAAGCCAACGATCAATTGGTAAGGCGTGGCATCCGTATGAATGGAGCAGGCTACCAGCACTACGATAAAGATCATCCAGGTGGCGTAACGCTTATAGCGTCCTGGCAAAGGTGGCCCTGCGGGCGGCTTACTTGGCTGCGGCGGTCCAGCATGCGGTGACGGTTGCGTCGAAGAGAGCGGCTGGGCAGTAGAGTCGGGCTTCATGATCCCACTCCCAGCAGCTCATCATGCTTGATGGCCCGGCCGTAGATCTCCGCAAAGGCCTCATCCGTAGCCTCCTTCGGTGTGCCGTCAAAGACCACTTCTCCGGCGCGCAATCCGATGATCCGCGTTGCATATTCGCGCGCGAGATCAATGAAATGCAGATTGACGATGGTCGTAATCTGCATTTCACGGTTGATCCGCTGGAGGTCATCCATCACCTGGCGGGTGGTCAGCGGATCCAGCGACGCGACAGGCTCGTCCGCCAGAATGATTTTAGCCTCTTGCGCCAGAGCGCGGGCGATGGATACGCGCTGCTGTTGGCCACCGGACAGTTCATCTGCCCGGCTGTAGGCTTTTTCGCGGATGTTCACGCGCTCCAGCGCTGTTAGTGCCAGTTCGATATCCTCCTTCGGGAAGAGGCCGAGAATGGTTCGCAGCGTCGAATGATAGCCGACACGGCCGGAAAGTACATTGCGGAGCACCGTCGAACGCTTAACCAGATTGAAACTTTGAAAGATCATGCCGATGTCACGGCGAATGCGCCGCAGCTCGCTGCTTCCAGCAGACGTGACGGACCTGCCACCCACGACAATATCGCCGGACGTAATGTCATGCAGTCGGTTAATGGAACGCAGCAGGGTAGACTTACCTGCACCGGATAAGCCGACGATGACGACCATTTCTCCCTCCTGAATCGTCAAATTAATATTGTTCAACCCTTTGGTGCCGTTCGGGTATGTTTTCGATACGTTACGGAATTCGATCATATGCTCCCAACTTTCTCCCCCGATGGGGTGGAATGAAAACAACACCGCCATGAATACATGGACGGTGCTGCCCTGTCATTCGTAAAGCCTGTTTCGTAGCTGTTACTTCATTACAGTACCTTGCTTGCTCCGGTTACTTAACTGCTTGACCAACAGCTTCGGCGTATTCACGCACGGAGTCGAAGTTTTTATCGTCGCCCTTTTCATAACCTACATGGGTGTAAATCTCTTTAATGATTTCGCCGCCTGCTGGGTCTTTGGCAATGTCAATAAAGGCTTGGCTGATCTTGTCTCTCCACGCTTGATCCATATCAGAACGTACGCTGACGGTGTCATTTGGAATTTTAGCTGTGTAATGAATGACGCGAGTTTTTTCAAATACATCCGGGATTTCCTTCTTCACCGTGTTACGTGCATCCTGGAAAACAGCTACCGCATCAACCTGACCGTTCAACAACGCCAGAATAGCAGCATCGTGGCCTTTGATTGTCACACCCTGCACATCCGTGTCCGGGTCCACGCCAGCTTTTTTCAGCTCTGCTGCAGGGTACACGTAGCCTGCGGAGGAGGTTACATTTTGCCAGCCAACCTTCTTGCCTTTCAGATCAGCTAGACTTTGAATCGGAGAATCCTTTTTCACTACGATCATGGCTTTATAAAAGTTTACTTTTTCAGTCGTGTCCTTGCCTGTAGCATCTTCAATGCCGTAGCGTTGAGCTTGCAACAGCAAATCGGCTGCTTTACGGTTATCGTGTGCCAGTACATAAGCATTTGGCGGAAGGAATCCTACATCTACCTGTTTGGAAGACATGGCTTCCACGATTGTATTGTAGTCAGGAGATACCGTTACTTTCACCGGGATTCCAAGCTTGTCACCCAGTAGATTTTCGAGCGGTTTGGCTTTGGCTTCGAGCGTATCTGCATTTTGAGAAGGAACGAACTGTACCTTTAACTCCTTAGGAACATAGGCTGTGCTTTCGTTTTTAGAGCCATCTGTACCCGGAGTGGACACGCTGTTGTTATTGCTTGCATTGGAGCCACAAGCGGCCAGACCCGCTGCCAGTGTGAAGGTCATGCACAAGGTCAGTGCTTTTTTGAACAAAATAATTTCCCCCTAAACATAGTAATAACGAAATAAAATTAAAAACCTGTAAATGCTGTGACAAACCAAATCTTAACAGCTAGTCCCGCTGCTAGGGTAAAAACCACTCCTGACTTTGGTAAAAATGATGTAAAATTTATCATATTAACATTCTCTTAACAGTGCTCTGTTAGACTTGTTCAAGCTCTATGACCGAAGCTGAGGGAGAGAACAAGATTGGATATTTTGGATATTAACGAAAAGGCAGGCCATGAAAATGTAGGTCCTGTGAGGGTGAAGTTCCGCATTATGGTTACAACCGATCTGCATGTCAGCTTGTGGAATTATGACTATTATACAGATCAGGAAACGCTGCATTACGGTCTGGCGCAAACTGCCAGCCTGATTCAAACGGCCCGGGCAGAGGTGCCCAATCACCTGCTGCTGGATAACGGAGATGTGATTCAAGGGAATCCGATGGGGGATTATGCTGTACAACGTCTTCAACAAGACCCAAGCGCGGTGCATCCCGCCTATAAAGCCATGAATCTGCTTGGGTACGAGGTGGGCAATATCGGGAATCATGAATTTAACTATGGACTGGAATATTTGCAGACTTGCCTTCAAGGAGCGAAATTTCCTTATGTGAATGCCAACATTTATATAGCAGGAGAACAAGAACGAAATTATTTTACACCTTATCTATTGCTGGATAAGACGGTAGAGGATGAAGCAGGCAGTAAGCATCTATTGAAGGTGGGGGTCATCGGCTTTGTCCCTCCGCAAATTATGCAATGGGACAAGGCGTGGCTGGAGGGGAAAATCATTGTCAAAGATATGCTGGAAACGGCAAGACGGTTTATTCCGCAAATGAAGGCGGCGGGAGCCGATCTGATCATTGCCATGCCCCATGCTGGCTTCGAAGATATTCTCGAAACACCTTATATGGAGAATGCGGTGCTGCATCTGAGCAGGGTGGAAGGGATCGACGCCATTGTGTTTGGTCATGCCCATAAAGTATTCCCTGGACCTTCGTTTATGGGGAAAACAGGTGTTGATCTAGAGCGAGGTGCCATCCATGATATTCCAGCCGTGGAGCCGGGCTTTTGGGGGGATCATCTGGGTATCATTGATCTGGAGCTGACCTTTAGTGGAGGAAAGTGGCAGGTGGTTGCATCTGCTGCCGAGGTCCGAACGGTGTATGATCCGATACGCAAGGAGGCGCTAGTACAACCGGATACTGCCATTCAGCAGTCGGTAGCAGAAGAGCACGCCGGAACACTGGAGTATATTCGTGCACCTGTAGGTCAGACGACGGTGGCGGTGAACAGCTTTTTTGCTCAGGTGATGGATGATGCTTCGGTTCAGCTCGTGAATGATGCGCAAATGTGGTATGCGAAGCAGCAGATGCAAGGGAGCGAGTACGAAGGATTGCCCGTTCTGTCGGCAGCAGCTCCTTTTAAAACAGGCGGCAGATATGGCCCAACGTACTATACCGATATTCCGGCGGGGACGTTGGCGATCAAGCATATCGCCGATCTGTACAATTTTCCGAATACGCTGCATGTCGTTCGACTGACCGGAACGGAAATTCGGGAATGGCTGGAGTGGTCTGCTGGTCAATTCCGGCAAATTGATCCTTCAGCAGAACAAGAGCAAGAGCTGATTAATTCTGATTTTCCAAGCTTTAATTTCGATATCATCGACGGCATCAGGTATCAGATTGATGTAACACAGCCAGCCAGATATGATGCTGACGGGGGCCTAAAGGACCCAGATGCACACAGAATCATTCAGATGTCTTTTGATGGCGAACCGATGGATATGCAGCGAAATTATCTGGTTGTTACGAATAACTATCGCGCGTTTTCCTCTGCGCTGGTCAATCCGGGTGGAGAGCGAATTATACTTGCTTCACCGGATGAGAATCGTCATGTGCTGACCGAATACGTGCGGCATATGGAGACGTTGACGCCAAAAGCTGACGGCCATTGGTCCCTCGCCCCATGGTCAGGGCGTCCGCATGTGACGTTCCTGACCTCGCCGCAAGCAACGGATGCCGCTAATGCCTATTCGGAGTTGCTTTATGAAGGGTTAACGGTAGAAGGGTACGCTAAGTTTGCCGTCGATTTCGGACGTTCACGGTAGAACTGCTAACTAGTTTTTGTCCTATAAGTCCACAGCATCAAAATAATAGAAATAGACTGTCCCTCAGAGGACGGTCTTTTTTCATAAAACAGATTTAAAATCGTACAAAACTCGTGATTTTATATGTCCTGAGTCGTGTTTAAAGTTATTGACCTCTCGTATAAATAGACATATACTTTGATTAAACAAATTTTGGTTTAAAAGGTAATGAAAAAGTCACCATCATTCGTTTGAGGGGGTGTCCCTTTGGAAAAAAACACCACGATCCGCGCAGAAATAGAAAAGTATATTCAAACTGAAGGCATTTCAATGCAATGTTTTGCAGATGCTTCCAAGGTAAATCCGGGTACACTTAGCGGTATACTTAATCGGAACCCGCCACGGCCGATCTCAGTCAATCAGCTTGATCTGATTACCGAGGCCATGGGATTGGAAGAAGGATCTTTGTTCGAGATGTATGTTGATGAATGTTTTATTCATTCCTTGCCGCACTGGAGGAGGTTGCGTCCGTTTCTCCTGCGTTGTTCAGAGTTGAACAAGCTGGAGTGTATACGCAGTGTACTTGGCTATTTGATGGACGATTTATCGAACGTTCCTGCCATTTTTGAGACCGCAGAAGCGATGTTTGAGGATGGCAGATATGAAGCTTCCATGCTTCTGTATGATTGTGTCATCGAAAGTGAGAAGTATACCCACTCTGAACGATTGGCGATCAGCTATTTCCGTATATTCCAGATTCAGATTAAGGATAACCAACGGAACTTGAAGGCTGCTGTACAATTCCATTTGTACCGTAGTCGTCTACCGGAAATTTACGCATTGGAAGGCTTACATATGCTATCTCAAGTGTTTGCTTTAAAAATGCAATGGTCCGAGATGGAAATGTATGCGGACGAGCTAAGAGAGCTGGCGCAGGCATTGTATCGCAATCGGAACCGTTTCGGAGATGAGCACCTGGAGCTGCTTAAGCCGCTCGTTTATTACTATGCTCAGGGGCATCTGCTCAAGGCCAGTTGCTATGAGTTTCAGGGTAGATATGAGGAATCCAAGCAATGGATTGAAGGTTATGCAGATTTGAGCTGGTTTGAGGGTTTAGACGAAGAAGGCTGGAAAGTGGTCAACCTGCATCGTGTATATGCACAGGGCAACCGACTTTGTATTGAAATTAAAATGGGCAACACTTCTGCAATCTATGAATATATTACTTATCTGCGCGAGCATCCGGATGAGACATTGGAAGGCTTGAACACCTTGCTCGAATCGGCGAACCGGTTCGGTTATTTCGTGGATGCCGAACTGGGACTGTTTAGTCAGCAACTCAAGAACTTCTGGGAGCTTGCACCGGAACGATGGGATACTCATTATCGCAAGCACTTTAATGCATTTCGTTTTGCATCCTTTTGTAAGGTGTTTGCAGAATATTATTTCCGAAAAGGCGATTACCCCGAGGGAGTGGGACAAACACTGCATTGCTTGCAACTGTCTGTTGATAATAGCTATACCGAACATATCATTGGTTGTATGGCTTTATTTGAGCAGCATCGGAATTTTGCTACACCGGAACAGCAGCAATTGTATCAAAGCCTATGCCTGGGCGTACGTGCAAATGAAAAGAATCATGCCTATGATCACAGTACCGGCGGATATTTATAATTCTAAATTTCATTCAAATTCTTCATATAACACGTTATTGCGAGGATATTCCCGTTTCAAAAGGGGATGTTCTCGTTTTTTAGCTGCTGCCGTCGCTTGTGACTTTTAGCATAGAGAGGATCGTTTTGCGCGTTGACAAGTTTCGCAAGCGGGATTAGGATAAATGCAGCACAGAAAGTGAAGGAGAGCATGAACAAATGACGATTCCCAAAACATTAACGATAGCCGGCTCCGACACAAGCGGTGGAGCGGGTATTCAGGCAGACCTGAAAACCTTTCAGGAGCTTGGCGTATATGGTATGACCGTATTGACAACCGTAGTAGCGATGGGGCCTAAAACCTGGGACCATCTTGTATATCCTGTTGCGTTGGATGTGGTAGAAGCGCAGCTGCGTACTGTATTGGAAGGTATCGGCTTTGATGCGATGAAAACCGGCATGCTTGGTTCCGTTGAAATTATCGAGCTGGTAGCCAGCCATTTGAAAAAGCATGATCTGAAGCGGATCGTAATTGACCCGGTCATGGTCTGCAAAGGCACGGATGAAGTGCTTCAGCCGGAAAATACAGAAGCGATGCTGGAATTGTTGATCCCTGGCGCTGACCTGGTAACACCGAACTTGTTCGAGGCTTCGCAACTGGCGAAGAATGGACCGATCACGACACTGGAGCAGATGCAGGAAGCGGCTGCGATTATCCATGAGCGTGGAGCTAAGCATGTACTGATCAAGGACCGTGGCAAAATTCGTGCAGGTAAAGCGATGGATCTGCTATATGACGGAATCACTTTTGACTGGTTTGAAGCCGATGTTGTAAAAACAAACTTTACCCACGGTGCAGGCTGCACCACTTCGGCAGCGGTAACGGCTGGTTTGGCACAAGGGCTGACTGTACGTGAAGCAGTGGATCAGGCCAAGAAATTCATTACACAGGCCATTGAAGGTAGCTTCAAGCTGAATGAATTCGTCGGTCCAACCCTGCATGCGGCACATCGTTTGCAAAACCAATAAAGCATGAAGGTCTGCGACATTAGGGAGACTTATAAATCCCCACCAGGCTGTATATATATTTAGGTTGCTTTAGGCAGCGACATCTATGATATATAAGTTAGATTAGGCTCAAAAGCCGCAATACATAGTATTGCGGCTTTTGAGGTTGTATTTTATTGGAATTTCGGCTTCCAGTTTGGTCTAATCGTACTGTATAATAGGCATCAGATTTATTACATTTAAGGAGGAACCGAAGCAATGACATTATTCAGCCAAATGGCTTACAGCCGACCAGAGCAACCTGAAATTGAACAGCGGTTTAAAACGCTGTTGCAGCAGTTTCGTGAAGCGGACAGCGTAGAACGTCAAAATGAAGTGATTCATGCGATTAATAAGCTACGCAGTAATGTGGAAACGCAATTGCAATTGGTGGAAGTTCGGCACTCCATTAATACGGAGGACGCCTTTTACAAAGCGGAGCAAGAGTACGCTGATGATTTCATGCCGGTTATTCAGGAGTATGTAACCGATTACTACCGGGCATTGGTGGATTCTCCATTCCGCAACGAGTTGGAGAATCAATGGGGCAGCCAGCTTTTCAGTATTGCCGAGGTAGCCCTCAAGTCGTTCCATCCGGATATTATTGAGGATTTGCAGCAGGAGAATAAGCTGACCTCGGAATATGCTCAATTGATTGCTTCAGCGAAGATCCCGTTCGAGGGGGAAGAACGCACATTGTCACAGCTCCTGCCATTTGAAATGGCTACCAACCGGGAGACACGCAAACAGGCCTCCGAGGCTAAATATCAATTTATGAGTGAGCATGAGGACGAGCTGGATCGAATTTATGATGAATTGGTCAAGGTACGTACGCGCATGGCACACAAGCTGGGCTATGACAACTTCGTAGAATTGGGCTATGCCCGCTTAGGACGTACAGATTACAATGCCGAGATGGTAGCCAATTTCCGCGAGCAGGTGCTGAAGCACATCGTTCCTTTGGCAACCAAGCTGAAGGAGCGCCAGCGCGAACGGATTGGAGTAGATCAGCTTCGCTATTACGACGAAGGCTTCAACTTCTTGTCAGGCAATCCTACGCCAAAAGGTGACCCGGAGTGGATCATTCGTAATGGAGCACGTATGTATGAGGAGCTTTCAGCGGAAACACATGAATTTTTCAGCTTTATGATCGAACGTGGATTAATGGATTTGATCAGCAAAAAGGGAAAACAAAGTGGAGGCTATTGTACATTTTTGAGCGAATATGGCACGCCGTTTATTTTCTCCAATTTCAATGGTACGTCCGGTGATATCGACGTATTGACGCATGAAGCAGGTCATGCCTTCCAGGTCTATGAAAGCCGACATTTTGAAATTCCCGAGTACCATTGGCCAACCATGGAGGCGGCTGAGATCCACTCTATGAGTATGGAGTTTTTCGCATGGCCCTGGATGAATCTGTTCTTCGAGGAAGATACGGACAAATATCACTTTGAACATCTATCTTCATCGTTGCTGTTCGTGCCTTACGGCGTAGCCGTGGATGAATTCCAGCATGCCGTATACGAACATCCGGATTGGACCCCAGCCGAACGTAAAAGCGCATGGCGCTCCATTGAACGTAAGTATAAACCGCATCTGGATTATGAAGGCAACGAATATCTCGAGCAGGGCGGATTCTGGCACAAACAGGGGCATATTTTCCAATCTCCGTTCTACTACATTGACTATACACTCGCGCAACTGTGCGCGTTCCAATTCTGGAAACGCATGAGTATCGACCGGACAGCAGCGTGGGAAGATTATTTGAAGCTGTGTCGTGCTGGGGGAAGTCGATCCTTTACCGGATTGGTTGAGCTGGCTGGACTCATCTCGCCATTCCAAGATGGTTGCATTGCCTCAGTAATCGGAGAAATCGAAGCATGGCTGAACAGTGTGGATGATAAAAAGCTGTAAGCTAACTAAAAAGGGCATTTCGCTTACCAGTTAAAGCTGAAAAGCTTGCAGATGACATGTTTTTTTAGGTGAAAGCAGGACGGTTGCACGAAAAAAAGCCGGGAACCTCTACATGATGTAGGAGTCCCGGCTTTGTGTGATTTTAGAGCAAATATACCTTATTCTTGTTTGGTGTTGAGTGGTTTGAGATTAGCCTCAATCGAAGCACGGCGCGGCTCCAAAAATGGAGGCAGTGATAGGGATTCGCCCAGAAACTCCAATTCCTCATCGGTGTCAAACCCCGGTCCATCGGTAGCCAATTCAAACAGAATGCCGTTCGGCTCACGGAAGTACAAGGAACGGAAATAAAAGCGATCTACAAAACCAGAGTTGGAAATCTGCAGCTGCCCAATACGGTCTACCCATTGTTTGAGCTCTTCCTCGGTTTCAACACGGAAAGCTACATGGTGCACACTGCCGCGTCCTGGTCGCTCTTGTGGCAGATCGTTGCGCTCTTCCAGATGCACCTCAGTTCCTGTACCGCCTTCACCCGTTTCATAGATGACCACATCCGCTTGTCCAGCAACAGGGGAAGGATAGGAGCCCTTTTTACGGAAGCCCATAACCTGTTCAAGGATGAGAATAGTATTCTCCGCTTTGGGAATGGTCAGATGAACCGGCCCAAGTCCTACAATGCCGTATTCGGCAGGGACAGGGCTTTTCTCCCAAGGCGTGCCGCCGCGCATTCCGTGATCATGCTCATCTGAAACGAGGAAGAAGCGTTGTCCTTCAAAATCCTCAAACGAAAGTGCCAGGCGCCCCGCTTGATCCGTAATTTCGCCATGTTTTACATCCAGCTGCTCGAAGCGGTTTTTCCAGTAATCCAGTGCCTTGTCATTTGGTACCCGTAGGGAGAGAGCTGAAATGCTGTTATTTCCTGTACGAGTTTGTCCCGCATGTGGAATTTCAAAGAAAGTGACTTCTGTACCCGCAGTTCCACGCTCATCTCCGTAAAAAAGGTGATACACACTAACATCATCTTGGTTCACCGTTTTCTTGATCAACCGAAGTCCCATTACCTGAGTGTAAAAATCAACATTTTTAGCCGCTGCTGCTGTAATCGCCGAAACGTGATGCAATCCTAATAGTTTCATGTCATTATCCTCCTTGGTTTTTATATGATTAGGTTTTTCTAAACAAAATAAACAGTCGAAAAACTTTTCTTTATATTTATTATCTTGATATTAAGATATATTATTTTTGATTGTTTGTCAACTTAAATTACGGTCTTGCTACAATACAGTTTCATGACGGACAATAATAGAAATTCGAAATAATGCAAAAGCAGATACAATAAAGCTCAATATAGCCCAAAGTAGATAGAATGAATTTTATTATAAAAGGAGTGTACTCAATGTATACGGATAAGGATTTAACGATTAGGCCCGTTAGAGAAGAAGACCTATATGCCCTTTGGACGTTAACTTTTAAGGAAGAAGCACCGGAATGGAAGCAGTGGGATGCACCTTATTATGAACATAAGCCACTTTCTTTTGAGGAGTATTTAAAAGAGAAGGAAAAGCGAATCGGGCAAGATGACTTTTGGATCATTGAAGTGGAGGGTAAGGTCATTGGATCGGTTAGCTACTATTGGGAGCATAAGCCGTCCCTATGGCTTGAGATGGGGATAGGTATCTTTGATTCGCAGTATTGGAGCGGTGGGTATGGTACGAGGGTACTCCGACTATGGATCACGCATTTGTTTAATACATTGCCTCTAGTAAGAGTAGGCTTTACAACATGGTCAGGAAACCATCGGATGATGAAGGTTGGAGAGAAGCTGGGTATGACCCTCGAAGCCAGGCTTCGCAAGTGCAGATATTATAATGGAGAGTATTATGATTCGATCCGAATGGGGCTTCTACGGGAAGAGTGGGAATTGCGATTAAATTTTAAAGTATAGAAGACTCGCAAGAAGGACGCTTTTTTCAAAGAATTCCATCTTGCGAGTCAAAGTTTCAATGATTTGGATCGTTTTGAAATGCGAAAGGTTACTGAGGACAATTGGCAAAAATAGTTAGCAATTCATCTACATTTGGTCCTGTGCCCACTTGTTGAACAACAACCTTTCCATCTTTAATATAGGCTAAAGTCGGAGTCCCTTGTAAATCGATATGATCTCTAAGAAATTGCCAAGTGACAGGTCCCCAGTCCCCACCATCCATATTGTAGTAATAGATTGGTTGTGATATCCGCGTAGAAAATTCTTTTAAAATGGGAGAGAATTCACGACAATAGGAGCAGCTAGGTCTACCAATATAAAAGTAAAAACCTTCTCCCGAGTTGAATTTGTCCATGGTTTCATTCGCATTAAGTCTAGGTAAATCTTTTACATTATTCTCGTATTCTTCAACAGTCGGAATATTTTTATTTTGTTCTATAGTCGTAAAATTATTATGTTCTGCAGCATAGTTAGTATCATTAGCAATGAAAAAGCTTGTCAAACACATACAAAATATAAAAGCTATTTTGAACGGTAGAAATTTTTGTTTTTTTATCATAAGAAACCTCCAAATTATTTTTTTTACGTGATTAACTAATTTTTCGGACATATAATTATTTTGATTATCACCTTCTTAAAATATTTATACGGAGCCTTAACAGACTATTGAGATTAATTGCTTCCAGAACGCCTGTATTCTTAAGCTGTAGTTAATCTATGAATAAGGTTACTACAGTTGATCTATGTAGAAATATTACTGTAATAATCAGCGCATATTGTGTCATTTTGCGTCTTGCTATACTCTAGTAACTCGTAATTATAAATGGTCAACATTAAAATTTTAATACATTTTTATCGAAAATTTGCTTTTTATAGCATGAAATTGGTTATTTTATCACTTACACATTCTATATCAAACTAAAGTGCTAATTTATATATAGCATTCTACAAATTTGATAGGATAGGTGAAGACTATGTTTAACAACAAACAAGTAGTCATAATTGATACTGGAATGGACATGACGAATCGTAGTTTAAGTAAACATGTTATAGATGGAGTGAGATTTCAATTTTCAGGAAACGAAATTATCGAGGATAATGATTTTCAGGATGACCATGGGCATGGAACATCTGTGGCAGATACGATTATGCAAGTTTTTAGTGAGGCTCAATTTTACATCATAAAAATAGCAAATGAAGAAGGGAAAACGAGTACTAGACTCTTGCAGATGGCGTTGAAGAAATGCCTTAATCTGAATATTAAATATATTTGCATAAGCATTTCGGTTACTTCAGAAGGATACTATCAGCAACTTAGCCAAATTACACAGCAGTTAGTAGATCAAAATAAACTTATTTTTGTATCTGTAAAAAATGGTAGTCAGAGTAGTTATCCAGCTAGTCTGCCTACTGTCATTGGTGTAAATGGGCAAATGTTTTGTTCAATTGAGTCATTTTTATATTCAAAAAACAAAGAAATTCAAGCTGTATTTGATGATGCCCCAATTTTTGTCTATACACTTGCCGAACGGTTTGCCTTTTTTAAAGGTACTTCTAAAGCGAATGCTCTTTGTGTGGGGAGAAGTATGCAACTGATCTCTTCTGAGGTGAAGAACTCTGACATTTATAATAAAGATATCACGTTTTCAGAGGTTAATGATATTCTTGAACGCAGTGCTTTGGAATATGAGGTGACAGTAGCTGAATTTAAACCTATCCTTGATGCTGACATGGATAGTAACTTAGTAAAAAAATTTGGCAGGTATATAGAAAAGGCGATTTATGAAACCACTAATCTTGAAATTGACATCCATACTTTATATAAAGTTCCTTTTATTTGTGAGTTGACGGGAATAACTTTTAAAAATTTTGATGATTTTTGGAATAGCTTAGAAAAAGAGTTGAATCATACCTTAAACGATTATCACAATATACATATATTAAATGTATGTTCTCTCGCTGCATTGTTGAAATACTTGGAGGAGCTAGATGTTTAATCAAATTAAGCTGTTTGAAATCTATATTTTTAGTATTTAAATAAAAATATAAAAAATGTATTTATTTAGAAAAAAGATTTGATTATAGAAAACTTGAAATGGTATACTATATATGTAATTAGTAAGCGCTATATAATAAATAAGGTTAACTTTGAACCTCCATAATAAACCCAGTAAAGAGGGGATTGGAATTGTGCTGGGCATGACCGAAAATCATATTGTTCCTTGCAACTGAGAATTAATTCATTGATGTGAAGTTCATAAGTTAACTTATACACGATACTTTACAATTAAGAATAATTAATGTATGTAGGGATGTGATTGGATGTTAAACATTGCTCTGTGTGATGATACAAATGTAGAACTGGCCCGGGTGGAGAGGTTTACGTTAGAATATCCCTTTACTAAAGTAGAAGTAGATACTTTTGGAAGTGGGCAAAAGTTGCTGCAATATGTAGCTAAGAATAAAACGGAATACAATATTTATCTGCTTGATATTGAGATGGCGGATATGGATGGCATTAGTTTAGCCAAAAAGGTAAGAGAGTTTGACAATAAAGCTGTAATTATCTTTGTAACCAATTATGACGAATACATGCCAGATGTATTTAAAGTACAAACCTTTGATTACATACTGAAACCTGTGAATAAAGAAACCCTTTTTGAGGTTCTTCAAAGAGCTGATCACTATTTACATAGTTCACATAGTTATTTTGAGTTTAGCTATGAACGAAATAAGCTCATTATAAACGAAGATGAAATTATGTACTTTGAGAAAAGTGGAAGGGCTGCTCATATTTATACAGAGACAAAAGAATATAAGTGTAATCAGACAACTTCACAAATACTTGCTCAACTTGATCCGATGGCTTTCACTCAGATTCATGCTTCGTATATCATTAACCTGAAATACGTTGTGGGAATAAAATGCGAAAATATTATGATGAAACGGATCGTAAATGGTGAAATTCAGGAAACTTATTTGGAACTACCGATCAGTAGAAAGTATAAAAAAGATTTTAAACAAAAAATGATGAATTATATGAGGAAGAGATTCTAATTGGAAAGAGTCATGTTTGATTTTATACTAAATTCTTTTGATATTTTCATTATAAGTAGATTTCTGAATAAAGTTTTATTTACTAAAAAGGGACTTTCGACGGAGAAAATCTGGCTGTTTACGATTGCATTAATAGGTCTGACAGTAGTCGGTATGTACTTTTTGAAAACAACATTTGATGTTATGCTAAATGTTGTTCCAGTGTTCACTATACTTTGTTTTTACCCAAAAAATCATATAACAACAAAACTGTGTTGGGGTACAGTTGTAATTGCAATTGAAATCTTATCTGTAGGAGTATGTTGCGCCATCATGAATGCTTGTTTTCCAAATGTACTCCTTACATCAGATAATGTATCTTATTATTACGAAGCGGGTGCTCTCCTCTCAGAAATCAGTAAATTTTTCTTTTTTTTATGGGTCCCTTTACTTTTTAAAATAGATGTTTATAAAAGAGAAACTACTCTGCATTATTTATACATGTGTTTGTTTGCAGTTCCTATCATAACTCTTTGCATGTTGTGCAGTCATTTTGATTTGATTTTAAGATCAGGTAAGAACCCAAATGAGTGGTTAAGTGTAATTTCTATGATTGGTGTTTTATCAATCAATATCATCATGTTAATTATTTATGAACAATTAAGCCGAATGTACGGCGAAATGATAGAGCAGGAATTATTAAACTTCAATCTTAAAGCAGAAAATAAACACTATGATAATCTGGAGAAATCGCAAAAAGAAATTCGGAGAATCAGGCATGATATGAGAAATGAACTGTTGACCTTAAAAGGATTGCTGAAAGAAAATAATGTTGAGGCAGCAGAGGGGTTTATAGAAGAAATTCTCTCAGATATTAAATGTACTGAAACTCAGAAATATTCACCGAACAATGTACTTAATTACGTACTCACCGAGAAAATAAATTTGGCTACTAAAAAAAGCATTGTAGTGAGCATTGATAGTTTTCTTCCAGAAAAATTTTCTCTAAATAATAATATTATAGCCGTTGTATTTGGTAATTTGCTGGATAATGCAATAGAGGGCTGTGACAAGGTAACTGAAGGTAAGAAAACAATGGATATAAAAATAAAATATCATGCAAAGCAACTTTATATAGAGATTTCCAATACGTTTAATCCGCTGTTTGTAAATAGTAATTTTATAAGTAATAAAAAGAATAGAAAAAATCACGGTTTTGGATTGAAAAGTGTCAAGCAGATTGTAAAAGAAAACTCAGGAATCCTGGATATAAGGACCGTGGAAGACCGGTTTTGCGTCAATATTATTTTATGGGACTTAGAATAGGAATCGAATTCGTGAAAGGGCGTAGACGCTTATGCAGCTACGTCCTGCTCCTGCATTACAACAATATTTGTTCATATTTACTCCCTAGTTCACTATCATGTGTAATTAATATAATGGTATGGTTGTACTTTAGATCATCTAATAGATCAATAAAGTTCTTTTTTACAACACCATCTAAATTTGAAGTGGGTTCATCAAAAATTAATACTTCTTTATTAGTATAGATATTCCGCAGTATCGAAATTAATTGCTGTTGCCCTCCTGATAAAGAAAAGTTTTTACCGATTATTTGATCTTTTTTACTTTCTTCGATAAATTTCTTGGTATCCAATAATTCAATATATGAATTCAGTTGCCTTATAGGGATGCCTGGTTGCCCCAAAGTTATATTGTTAAAGATCGTATCTACATACATGACGGGTTCCTGGAAGCATATGCCTATTTTGCTGATAATATCTTTACGTTTCCATTCTCTCATTTCCTTTTCGTTCACTAAGATATCACCTGTATAATTACAATTAATCTTGGTGAGTAATTTTAATAGTGTGCTTTTTCCAGCTCCGTTGCGTCCTGAAAGACAAAAAATATGATTTCCATGAATAGAGAACGAGACATCGGATAGTGCTTTTTCCAAACCGTTATAGCTATAACTGACATTTTTAAATTCTATATTCATTTTATTTAACCTCGTCTGCTTTCATAATGGACTCAATTCTTTCAATAGACACTTTGGCTTGCTTCCAACCAGCCACATAGTTGGTCACACTTTTTATAGGACCTATAATCTGATTTGAATAATAGACAAACACCGTTAGTATCCCCATACTTGTTTGGCCTTCCATTACTAAAATTGCACCAAGACCTAAAAGAATTACACTTCCCACAGAAGTAATAACAGAAGGGACAGTGGAAGCTACGATAATTGTATTTGCCCTCTGTCTATTAGCTTCAAGTGATTTTCCCTCCAAAGGCATGTACTTTCCCAAAATATAGTCTTTTATATCCATTCCAATAGAATACAGAAGTGATCCAAGTGTATGCCTAATATAAGAAATAGAATCATCATAAGCATTCATAACGTCTTTTGTCTTTTGAGTAATTTTTTTATTGAAAAATACTTGACTTAGCATTGTCAAAAGCATAATCAAAAGTACGAGTGTGAATAATTTGTAGTTAAAAAAAAGCAATACAATACAAATAACAATGAGAAAAAGTAGGTTTGATATTAGCATGGGGATACCATTGGATACTAATCTTTCGATGATTCCGATGTCATTAATAAACAGGGATAATAGCTTATCGTTGTTTGAAGTAATGGTCTCACCTGGCAAAACGAAAAATTTTTCTAATAATTTTTTTTTCATAGCATAAGAGATTCTTTTTCCTAATTCGGCAAAAATGAATTCACAAAGTAAACTACATAGGTGAGAAAGGATAAATAAGCCTGTTGCTATTCCTATAAGTTTTACAATTAAGGAGATATCTTTGGAGATTAATCCAGAGTCAACAATTTTACTGATGTATTGCGGAATAATCATGCTGAGTATTGCGTCTGCGGCTTGGAAAGCTAAAATTAAAAAAACAAAAAGCTTAAAATTAGATACCTCTGTAACAATCCACTTATATTTAGTAAACATTGACTTTGTATCGCCTCCAGTGTGACTTACAAAAAAATATACATGTGAGTGTTCATTTTTTCGAAATATACTGTTATTCATTCTATAGATTAAATCTCCCATTCCCCTGTTCATGACACTAAGCACCATTTTCTTGTCATAAACTACATTCCGTAGGTTTAAGTCAACTGATTCCTCGTTTATTTTGTCATTAAAACATTGGAATATGACATATAAATGATTTTCTTAGTAATTAATGATGTATTTAATGTTGGGAAGTAAATTGCATGAGAGGAGAATTAGTCATGAAGTATGTTTTTAATCCTTATTTGCATGAGTTATTTCATAATCATCAAGTTATTATCGCTAATACAAAAACAGGTCATTTTCTAAAGACATCCAAATCCTATTTCAATGTCTTGAAGGATATGGTAAATGCAGGAGAAACGGAGTTATTTCTAACCCCCACTGAAGGTTCACCGCACGCTGAAGTTGCCCAAAATTTATCGAACCTTTTTCATGGATTAGTAAATATTCAATGTATCCTAACTGAAGATCAGCTCACCCATATTTATAAAGAGCCCTTAGATGTCGTATATCTGGCTTTGACAAATAAATGCAACCTAAAATGTAAACATTGCAGCGCTGGAGCTGATTTAAAATTCATCGATGCTTTAACAACAGAAAAAGTAAAAGAGGTTATTGATCAAATCGTCATCCTTCAGCCCCAGGCCATTAATGTGACAGGTGGCGAACCTATGCTGCGTATGGATATTTTGGATATTTTGGCTTACCTAAGACGTAAGTTTGATGGTGTTATTCTGCTATCGACGAATGGTCTTTTTATTTCTGAAAAAAACGCTGAACAGCTCCTTAAGTATGTAGATAAAGTATCTTTCAGTGTAGATGGATATGATGAAGAAACTTGTACGAAAATTAGAGGCAGAGGCGTCTTTAAAAGAGTGATCCAAAGCATCAAGTTGCTCCAGTGTAAGGGATTACGAAAAATTGCTTTATCGATGACGATCACTAATTACACCCTTGATAGAGGAAGGGAAAAGTTCCTTGAATTGTGTGAGAACTTGAAGGTTGAACCCATTGTACGTATCTTAACAACGGCTGGAAGAGCAGGAGAAAACATTGATGAAATTTTTCCTGAGAAACCCTTTATAGATGATCTAACCTCCCAAGATGTTACATGCCGACTTTGTTCACCAGGGAAAAAAGAAATTTTTATAGGAGGAAACGGAAAGATTTATCCCTGTGGAGGACTGATGGAATCAGAAGATTTTGTTCTAGGAAATGTGTTTGATGATCATTTAATTGAATTAATGGCTAAAGGCAATCAAAGGGCAGATTACGATCCAATTAGTCTTGTTAGACCATGGGAATTTGAGCCTTGCAAGAACTGCAATGTTAATTTATTTTGCCATCACTGCATAAGTAACATTTATTATTTACATCAAAATCAAGAATTATTTGATACCATATGTCAAAAACAAAAGAAGCAACTTCAAGAATTAGTTTGGAATATTGAATAATTTAATAAAGGAGAATGATGTCATGAAATTCACCTATTGGGTGACCGAAAATTGCAACTTGAGCTGCAAATATTGCTACGTTAATAAGACTCCAAAAACAATGGATCAGAAAACGGCAACTAAAGCAATTGAATTTACAGAAAAAATGCTCTCTACAACCTCTATTGAGAATAAAGATAGAGTACGTATAGCACTACATGGTGGCGAGCCGCTGCTTAACTATCCAATAATTCAGTATTTTGTAGAAGAATTAAAACAAAGAATTTCTGACCCCATTACTTTTATGATGACAACGAACGGCACCATCCATGACCAGAACATACTTGACTATGTTTTGAAAAATATCCAATTAACCGTTAGTTTGGATGGGCAGCAAGAAAGTCATGATCTTAATAGGATATACAAGAATGGAAATGGTAGTTTTAATAGGGTGATTGGAACCCTAGATTACATCAAGACTCAATCAAAATTTTTTCGCGTAAGGATGACAGTAACATCCAATAATGTTACCTATTTAGCTGACAATTATATGTATCTTTCTGAAAGAGGTTACTCCAATGTCACCTTTGCATTAGATGAAAGCGATATGAACTGGAACAAAGAACTAATGAAAGTTTATCAGAAAAATCTTGAAGAAATTTTTTCATACATGGTTAATAGAGATTTCAACAAAGCACAATATTTCTTGTACAATTTCAAAAATGAGTATTTCCGACCGAGAGGAGTCTGCGACGGCTGTCACACAAGCTTTCATATATCTAGTACAGGGGATATCTATCCTTGTATTCTTGCAGTAGGTCACGAAGAATTCTCTATGGGGGATGTAGTCTCAGGTATGGTCGAGCAGCGTTTATCTGATTTAGATATCATTAATCAAAAAGATCAAGGAACTTGTACAAGTTGTGCTATGTATAATAATTGTCGTACTAAAATGTGTAAAATTATAAATAAAATACAAACTGAAAGTTATTATCAATCATCACCTGTATTTTGCGCAATGCAAAGAATACATTATTCAACTGTGAAAAAGTATGAACATATATTAGAAAACTTCGATCTTCTTATATCGAAATGAAGCTAAAAACCAATTATGCAAGAAAAAGTGCTGATTTTTACAATACAGATTTAGGAGGCATTTGAAATGGTATCTTAAGAGTGAAGGGAGGTGAGGTTATCATGGAAAAGCTTGAAACTTTAGTAGCTAAAGAGTTTGATATGGAAGTACAAAAAGCTTGTACCGGCCAATGCGATGCAGATTGTATTGAAGGCACTAATAATTGTACTTCAAATACTACCACATGGTATTAATAGACTGTAAAACTTGTTTTTTTCCAATTGGATTTATTGTTTAATCGAAGAAAAGAAGAGGTAGAGATACTTCAGGCTGTCGAGAAAGTCTCGACAGCCTATTTATGTTGATGATATTTAAAACGACACCGCGTTAATGTTATATAATAAATAACTTCGTATAGAACGGACGGTGCTCGTATGCTGCGATTTCATCGAGACAAACAACAATCCTTTGAATTAGTTTCTCTGGAAGAACTGGTGCCCCAAGATCATTTGCTTTGCAAAGTGGATAAATACATAGACTTCTCCTTTATTCATGAGAAGGTAAGTCCGTTATATTGTGCAACAATAGGCGCCCTGCCATTGATCCTACCGTGTTGTTTAAAATGATTTTTCTCGGTTATTTCTATGGCATTCGCTCAGAAAGGTAACTCGAGCGAGAAATTCAAACGAACCTGGCTTATCGCTGGTTTCTGGGGCTGGCTTAACCGATAAAGTTCCAGACCATACGACGATAAGCTGGAACCGCCGCACACGCTTCTAAGACACCACAATCTTTCAAGATATCTTCGATGAAATGGTGCTGCAGGCGATCTCTCACCGAATGGTGGGCGGGCGTGTTCTCATCACCGATTCCACACACGCAAAGCTAATGCCAACAAACACCAGTTCATCAAAGAGCAAGTAATGCAGAATACCAAAGACTATATGGTCCGTGATGGCAAGCCCGAAGGCTTTTTTTATCTGGACCACCGTACGGTGGATATGAAGTACAATGTGATTACGGATGTGCATGTGCACCAGGGAATGTACCTGATTCCGTCCCCTATTTGTCCCGTTTGGACCGCCAGAGAGCGCGTTTTGGTTTTCAAGTAGAAGCTGTTGCACTCGATTCCGGTTATTTAACGACGGCGATTTGCCGAGGTTTGCAAAACCGAAAGATTTTTGCTGTGATTGCTCACCGAAGATTCCATCCCAGACAAGGCCTGTTTCCGAAATGGAAGTTTGAATACGATACCAAACGCAATGTGTATAGACGCCCAGCCCAATAGGAAATGCCCTACCGAACGACGGATCGGACAGTATGCGACTGATCCAGCTCAGTGCCAGCATTGCCCACTACTGGGCCAGTGTACACAGTCTCGAACCCCCCGCAAAGTGGTGACTCGGCATGTCTGGGAAGACAGAAAAGAGTGGGGACGGAGCAACCGGCTGAGTGCATCGGGGAAACAGCTGTACCGCAAACGAAAAGAGACGATTGAGCGAAGCTTCGCGGATGCCAAAGAACACCATGGGTTTCGCTATTGCCGTTTGCGCGGACTTCCGAACGTCAGGGAACAAGCGCTCATGACGGCAGCTGTGCAGAACATGAAGAAGATGGCGATCCACCTGGATCGCCTGGAAAAACAGGGGTAACCCCCGTTTTTCCAGATACCAGACCCTTATGATGTAAAGAAAAAGAAACCCGCGTCTCAAAAAGATGGGGGTTCTCGACAATCTGAGATACTTCCTCTTTTTTTATATATAGACAACCTTAATCTTAACTATGAGGGGGATTGTTTCATAATACTTACGTAGGAGGAAGACAAATAAGACCAACCAGGGAATTTTGGCTGGTCTAAATATAACTACTCTGTCCTACCAAACGAGATACGAATAATGGATCTACTCCGACTCTCGCAGTTTTTCCACGATACTCTGCTTATCGTTTAAGGAATAGAACACTAGAGGAATACATATTCCTAGTACAAGTAGTACAGGTAAAGAGGAGAAAAGTGGCCATATTATAAAGTGATAGCTCAAAAACCAAATCATACTACTTAGGGGTTTCACAATCGAAATAGAAAATAGGATTCCTAATAATATGGAAAATATGCTAGTGCCAAGTACATAGTACAATCCTTCGTAGATCAGCATTCCTCGGAGTTGCTTTTTAGTCATGCCTATGCTCTGAAGCATAGCAAATTCTTTGCGGCGAGTTAGTATGCTGGTTAGAATCGCATTTATAAAGTTAAGGAGACCAATTAAGCCTATAATCAAGCTGAGCGTGCCGCCAATCATCACAACAGTAGTTTGCATACCTGCCAACGCGTTTTTTGATGTAATTTTGGACTGATAGTTCATCATTGGTTCTGTAGTTTCGGTATACTTGTTCAAAAAGCTTTGCATGGTCTCTTCATGATTCGAAGACACATTGAATGCATAGCTCATTAAAGTGGGGTGTTTCGTAAGCGACTTATATACTTCCGCCGGGAGATAGAAGTTATAGTTTGAGTTTCGATCAGAATTGGTAGATTTGATACCTACATGACCAAGTACTATAAATTCATGTGTTGTATTTATTTTATCCAGTGACGTATTTGCTGAACCCACATAACTATGGAAAGTCACTTTGTCACCTATTTGATAGTTGGCGTATTCTATCATTGGGTTGCTATTATCGTCTAGCACGACTCCTTCTAGGATGTACTTACCAGAATTCAGTTTTTCCTCATCAAGTTCACCATCAATCAATTGTAATTGGTGCAGCGGTAAATCTTCTAGTCCGTACACTTCTGAAATGAAGTTATCGCGAGCATCTGTATTATCGTCACTTTTTGTGGCGCCCTTTATATTTTCAATAGTGAACACCTTTGTATCACCATATAAGCGGCCACCCTCTTCAAAACCGGGCTGAGCCTGTACAGCCTTAATGAGGTTCTCTGTAAGTTTGGTTTCAAAACCAGTAAAATCCTCTTGAAAATATTCAGCATGAGCAATTAGAAAATCAGTATCGTTAAATTTGGATAAAAACTTGTCCATGTCTATGCTTTGGGAGAGGGTGAAGGCTGTGTTTAGTAACCCCAGACTCAAGGAAAGACTAATAACTACCAGGAACGTACGCTTTTTATTGCGGCCCAAATTGGAACGAGCCATAAGATGTATTTTTGCACCTTTGGTTGATTTCTTTAGCTTGCTCTTATCCTTGGTGTTACCATCCGTATATCTTACAGCCTCAATGGGCGATACAGAGGATGCAATTCTGGCGGGTTTGAAGGTGCTTATAAACACGGTCACAAGTGTAAATAAGGCCGACCCTATAAAAATCCATGGGTTGGGCGATACTGTAATGCCCGAGTCAGCATAATTAGTAGTATTAACAATAAAAGGTAAAAGTGATTTACCAACAAAAAAGCCACCTATCAGCCCAATAGGAATCCCTATCACGGAAAGAATTGATGCTTGTCTACGAATGATACATCGGATTTGTTTTCCACTTGTACCTATTGTTTTTAAGAGTCCATAAAAGCGGATATCTTGTATTACTGAGATTTGAAAAATGTTATAAATGATCAAATATCCAGTAAATATGACCAGGACCAGACCGGAAGCAAGTGCAATAATGGTTCCTATATCCATACTGAAATTCGTAGAAAGGTACGACCAGTTCACATTACTTGCAATGTAATTTGGTGCATTTTTGTCAAGGGAATATCCGCTTTCGGTAATAACTTTGTTGAGTTTTCCTTGCAAGTCAAAGCTGTTATCAAACATGAGATATGCACTGATTACTCCTGTCTGACTATAATCTTTTTTATAGGTGCTTTGTAATTCTTGGGTATGGGCATCTATATAAGCTTTGGAGGCCAATATTTGCCCTGCATTAAACACAGGATCACTTTTCCACCAGCCGGATAGGACAAATTGACGTTGTAGTTCTTTGCCCCGAATTTCAAGCTTTAATGTTACGGGTGCACCTATCTTTAAGGGGACACCCATTAATTGCAGAGTTTTGGAGTCAGCGATTATTTCATTTTCAGCCATAGGCTTGTGACCTTCTTTAAGCTCAATAAAGCCAAGCTTCATCCCTATATCATCATAGAACCAGAACTCTGTATGACGTTTTAATAATCCTTGATTTGTAACTTTATCGCTTAATAAGCGATTATAGGCTATCTCCTTGATCAGCGGATGATTCTTAACATGATTAAACTCCTCATCATTGATATATTTGAGTACAGCCTGACCCCCTCCACCAGCCTGACGCATGGTTGCTTGTTGAAGGCTTTCCACTGCGCCAAGCCCCATCGTAACCAGTGTTGTAAATAACAATGCAGTTAGGGCTATGGCAATGACGGCGATAATGTTTCGATTTTTGTTCGTTTTCAAACTCTTGTCTGATAAATTACGGATAATTTGTTTGTTATTTAATTTGATCATTTACTGTCACCGCCGATAATTTTACCGTCTTCAATGCGAATGACCCGGTCCGCTGTTTGTGCAATTTCTTCATTATGGGTAATCATTACGATCGTTTGGTGGAACTGCTGGCTGGATACCTTGATAAGTCCCATCACATCCAAACTTGTTTTGCTATCCAGATTTCCAGTGGGCTCATCTGCCAGAATAATGGCGGGTTTTGCCGCCAGCGCCCTTGCAATGGCTACACGCTGCTGTTGCCCGCCCGATAGATTACTCGGCAAATTGTTTAGTTTATGGTTAAGACCCAAAGTGTGTACAATTTTATCTACATGGGCTTTGTGTGGTTCTTTACCGTCCAGTTGAATGGGCAATACAATATTCTCATAGACATTTAGGACAGGTACCAAATTGTAATTTTGAAATATGAAGCCAATCTTTCGTCTTCGGAAAATGGTCAACTCTTCATCTTTGAGAGAGAAGATATCCTTGCCATCAATCGAGACATTTCCACTGGTTGGACGATCAAGTCCACCCAACATATGGAGAAGGGTAGATTTGCCGCTCCCGGACGTACCGACAATAGCGACAAATTCTCCGCTTTCCACCTCCAGATTCACGCCGTCTAAGGCATGAACAGCAGTATCTCCGTTCCCGTAATGCTTCCTTAATGCCTGAGTTTTTAATAGAGCCATATACATTCTCCTCCACAAAAAAATGTCTGTATCGTAGTCATCTACAGTACAGACACTAACACACTAATCTTTCTACAATCTTTCTGAAATCTAACAATATTGAAAGAATTAAGTGTCCATAGGAAGAAGTATAGAGAAAATAACGCACAAGCCGTAGTTGTGACCGTACCGTACCTCGATGTAACCACTCTCCGCAGCGATAATCTCTCTAGCTAAAAACAGCCCATTCCCGACCCCTCCTGCGGTGTTAGCAGTGGGGGAGTGATAGAAACTGGTAAAGATTTCACCTTCTTAACAATTGATATCCCTTTAGCATCTGCCTTGGCGAAACCGCGATAATCCCCGTTTCAAGTTGCGAGGTTTTCAGCATTGCATGTATAAGGAAATGAAGTTTTTCGGCTTGTGTGGATAGAGCTTTTATACAAGAGGAGCAATCCTCCAGCAAATCATATTCGCTAAGCAGTTGTGAGTAAAGGAGGATGTTAGCAATAGGTGTTTTTGCCTGTTGATGAGAACCTCTCTAAATCAGTATAACGGTTGTACCGAAAACCTGATTGAAATCCTCTACTTTGGGTATCCATTCTAGCAGTAGTCCACTCTATTTAATTATGTCGAAAAAGTAGCTGATTTTTACATTAAAAGAATCAGGAGTACATACTAATGTATCTTAATAGTGAAGGGAGGTGATTACATGGAAAATCTCGAGATTTTGGTAGCCAATGATTTTGATATGATAGTACAAAAAGACTGTACTGGTAGTTGTACCTCAGATTGCCAAACACAAGATGGTCATTGTGATTGTAATACCACCTGTTGGTGGTAGCAATTTTTGCTTTTTAAACGATTAAGGGCGGAAAAGGAGAAGTGTTTACATTTCTTCTTTTTTGCGTTCTATAGATATACTTATAATTTCCTCGTCTTTCTTGACTTTATAGTAAATCTGCGTCCATGTAGACGATCGAATAGATACCTTCATAGGGCGATTATGAAGACGATTTAAGAGTTTCGTGGGTGATCCAATTCTGTGCCGTAGTCAGTTTATTCTCCTTGATGGATGTCCACAGTTGCTCTTTCACCAAGGTCCTATGTTTTTTCTCATTATTTTAATAAATTCAGGGAGGTTAGGAAACGGGCACTAATTATACAGTTGAGCAACTAAGAAATGACCTAGCCAGAAGTTTTTGCTAGGTCATTTCGTTTCTTGACTAGGGGGAGATTTATTCTGCCGTCCGCAGTCGTTCTACCATAGTTTTCTTGTTGCTCAGAAAATAAATAGCGAGAGGAAGACAGATCCCAAGCACGAGCAGAACAGGCAGCACGAGGATCAGGGGCCAGATAATAAATTTATAACTCATAAACCATATTTGAGTACTCAAGGGTCTCGCAATCAAGACGGAAAATAGGCTTCCTAATAAGATGGAGCATATGCTGGTGCCGAGTACATAGTACATCCCCTCATATACAAGCATTGTTTTTAATTGTTTATTACTCATGCCGATGCTTTGTAGTATAGCAAATTCTTGATGGCGGGTCAGAATGCTAGTTAGAAGCGCGTTTGCAAAATTAAGAGTACCAATCAAACCGATAATAACGCTGAGCATACCGCCAATCATCAAAATAGTATTTCGCATACCTAATAACGCGGTAATTACGGTAGATTTGGATCGATAGTGCATCGTTCGCTCCTTTACTCCGGTATAGTTCTTTAAGAAGCTCTCCATCGTTTTTTCTTTACTGTTGGATACATTAAAATCATAACTCATCACCGTAGGCTTCTTCACAAGTGTTTTGTAGATATCCGCCGGAAGAAAGAATTCAACATTAGCACCTATTACACCATTATTAATTCCTTTTCGGGCGGCATGACCGAGGACTGTGAATTCAGGGCTAGTATACTCCTGGACTTTTGCTGTGTCCATATAGTTATGAAGGACAACCTTTTCACCTATCTTATATGCCGAATATTTCATTTTGGGATTACCATCGTTATCCAGTATGACATTTTCCAGGATATATTTACCCGAAGCCAGCTTGCCATAATCAAGCTCACCGTCAATTAATTGTAGTCGGTGAAGAGGAAACTCTTCGAGACCATATGCTGCTGCTGATATGTTGCCACGAGCGTCGGTGCCGTCTCCCTTTAAGGTCTCTTTACAATCAGCAGTGAGTAAATTGCTGCCACTGTACAATCGTCCACCTTCTTCAAAACCAGGTTGTGCTTGTACGGCCTGGATATAACTTTCCGTTGTTGCATTGTCAGGACCTGTGAAATGTTCTTGAAAATAACCTGCATGTGCAATCACAAAGTCAGCGTCAATGCTTCTAGACACATATTTATCCATATCCAGACTTTGGGATAATGTAAAAGTAATATTCAGTAGCGCCAGACTTAGAGAAAGGCCAATCAGCACTAAAGTAGTCCGTTTCTTATTGCGCCCTAAGTTGGCTTGAGCCATCAGCGGCATTTTAGCACCGTTAGTTGATTTTTTCAGTTTTTTCTTACCCTTTTTGATAGCTCCATCTACGTATCTTACTGCCTCGATTGGAGATACAGTCGCTGCAATCCTAATAGGCTTATAAATACTGATGATAACTGTAATGGCTGCAAACAAAGCGGAGCTGATAAAAATCCATAGGTTGGGGGATAGGGTTACCTCAGCGTGCCCAAAAGTGTTCATAAGCAGAGGGAGAAGCGATTTTCCGACCCCAAAACCCACAAGTAAGCCGATGGGAACTCCGACCAAGGAAAGAAATAATGCCTGTCTATGAATGAGCCTACGGAGTTGGCTACTGCTTGTGCCGATGGTTTTTAGAAGACCGTAGAAACGAATATCACGCATCACCGAGATTTGGAAAATATTATAGATGATCAAATAGCCAGTAAGCATGATCAGTAACAGACCACCAGCTAAGATAAAGACGACTTCAGGGTTTGAACTGAAAGTGTTGGAAAAATATGTCCAGTTCACAGAACTTGCAATGTAGTTCGGTGCATTTTGGTCTAGGGAATAACCGCTTTCTGTAATCACTTGATCAAGTTTTCCCTGGATGTTCGAGCTGTTATCGAACATGATATCTGCCCTTATATGTGTTAATTAATTCTTCAGCATGGGCATCCACATAAGCTTTAGAAGCATAGATTGTGCCTACGTCCATCCCGGCGGCGAGGTCACTCTTCCACCAGCCGGCGAGGATAAATTCACGCTGCACCGTTTTGCCGTGAACCTCAAGCTTCAAGGTCAACGGAACGCCCTCTTTCAGGGGAATACCCAGTAACTGTAAGGTGCTAGAGTCCGCGATAACCTCATTTTCTGCCACCGGTTTGTGGCCTTTTTCTAGCTCAACCAATCCTAGCTTTAGCCCTAGATCGTCACGATACCAGAACTCTGTTTTGCGCTTTAAAAATTGCTCGTTTGTTACCTTTTGACTTAACGAGCGGCAATATGCTATCTCCTTAATAAGAGGGTGGTCTTTGATGTGATTAAATTCCTCATCGTTGATAAATTTGAGAGAAGCATGCGCTTCCCCACCGGCCTGTCGCATCGTTGCCTGCTGGAAACTTTCCATCGCGCCAATCCCCATAGTAAACACAGATGTAAATAACAAAGTGGACAAGGCAATAGCGATAATCGCAATAATATTGCGAGTTTTGTTCGTTTTCAAGCTCTTGTCTGATAAATTACGGATTACTTTTTTGTTCTTTACCTTGATCATTTGCCTTTACCACCAACTATTTTACCGTCCTCAATACGAATGATCCGATCGGCCATTTGCGCAATTTCCTCGTTGTGGGTAATCATCACCATTGTTTGGGCGAACTGTTGGCTGGATACCTTAATCAATCCCATTACATCCAAACTGGTTTTACTGTCCAGATTTCCGGTGGGTTCATCTGCCAAGATAATGGCGGGCTTGGCTGCTAGTGCTCTGGCAATGGCTACACGCTGCTGTTGTCCACCGGAAAGATTGTTTGGCAGATTATTCATTTTGTGGTCAAGGCCCAAGGTATGTACTATTTTATCTATGTGGGTTTTGTCGGGTTCTTTACCATCCAGTTCAATGGGGAGCACAATATTTTCATAGACATTTAAGACGGGCACCAGGTTATAATTTTGAAACACGAAGCCAATCTTTCGTCTGCGGAAAATAGTTAATTCTTCGTCTTTCAGTGAAGAAATATCCTTGCCGTCAATCGTAACACTTCCGCTTGTCGGACGATCCAGTCCACCCAGCATATGGAGAAGGGTGGATTTGCCGCTCCCGGACGTACCAACAATAGCGACAAATTCACCGCTTTCTACCTCCAGATTCACGCCGTCTAAGGCATGAACAGCAGTATCTCCGTTCCCGTAATGCTTCCTTAATGCCTGAGTTTTCAATAAAGTCACTTTTGTTTCCCTCCAAGAAATAGTCTGTATCTCCTTGCTATACTATACAGACCGTATCATAATAATCTTTCAACAATCTTTCTGAAATCTAACAATGTTGAAAGAATAACCTGCCTATGGAAAGAAAAATGGAAGAGGTGGAGCCGCGAAGATTTTACCATATTCCTCTTCCACAATGCCTATGGAATGCAGAGTAGGGTATGGGGAAGCAGCTACGGTAAGTAGGTCTTTCACCAAAAGGCCTTATATAGCCAGCGATAGTTGGTTTTAAAGCATACGATAATGACCCAGCCAAAAGTTTTAACCAGGTCATTTTCTTTACAGGGGGATTTATTCTTCTGTTCGCAGTCGTTCTACGATAGTTTTCCTGTCGCTCAGAGAATAAATAGCAAGGGGAAGACAGATCCCAAGCACGAGCAGAACAGGCAACACGAGGATCAGCGGCCAGATAATAAATTTATAACTCATAAACCATATTTGGGCACTCAAGGGTTTCGCAATCAAGACGGAAAGTAGGCTTCCTAATAAGATGGAGCATATGCTGGTGCCGAGGACATAGTACAGACCCTCATAAACAAGCATTGTTTTTAATTGTTTGCTGGTCATGCCAATGCTTTGTAGTATAGCAAATTCCTGATGCCGGGTCAGAATACTAGTTAGAAGTGCGTTTGCAAAATTAAGAATGCCAATCACACCAATAATAATACTGAGCGTACCACCGATCATCAGGGTTGTTTTTTGCATACCTGAAAGCTCGGCAATTACGGTGGATTTGGACCGATAGTCCATAACGGGCTCCTTTGCTTCGGTATAATTCGTTAAAAAGCTCTCCATCGTTTTTTCTTTACTGTCGGATACATTGAAGGCGTAACTCATCACTACAGGCTTCTTGACAAGCGTTTTGTAGATATCCGCCGGGAGATAGAAGTCAGTATAACTAGCAACGTCTACACCAGAATTGGATGATTTTATGCCAACATGACCTAGAACTGTGAATTTATGGCTAGTATACTCTTGGGCATTTGCTGTGTCTATATAGTTATGAAGAGTAACCTTTTCACCTACTTTGTATACGGATCGTTTCATTTCAGGATTTTCGTAATCGTCTAACCAGACTCCTTCCAGAATGTACTTTCCCGAAGCTAGCTTGCCATAATCAAGTTCACCATCAATTAATTGTAGTCGGTGAAGGGGGAGATCTTCAAGCCCATACATTATTGCAGATAAGTTGCCGCGAGCGTCAGGAGTGACGATTTCCCCCTTCCCCTCTTTGTTATCTTTATGCTCGATAGCGAATAGATTGCTGCCACTGTACAATCGTCCACCTTCTTCAAAACCGGGTTGTGCCTGTACGGCCTTAATATAGCTTTCCGTTGTTGCATTGTCATGGCCTGTGAAATGTTCTTGAAAATAATCAGCATGTGCAATTAGAAAGTCAGTGTCATGGCTTTTAGACACATACTTATTCATATCCAGACTTTGGGATAATGTAAAAGTAGTATTCAGTAGCACTAGACCTAGAGAAAGGCTAAGCAGCACCAAAGTAGTCCGCCTCTTATTGCGCCCTAAGTTGACTCGAGCCATCAGCGGCATTTTAGCACCGTTAGTTGATTTTTTTAGTTTTTTCTTATCCTTTTTGGTAGCTCCGTCTACGTATCTTACTGCCTCAATCGGAGACACAGTTGCCGCAATTCTGCTAGGCTTATATGCACTGATCATAACTGTTATGACTGCAAACAGAGCGGAGCCGATAAAAATCCATGGGCTGGGGGATATGGTTACCTCAGCATTTGCGTGCATAGAAGTGTTCATAAGCAGCAGAGGGGTAAGCGATTTGCCGACCCCAAAACCCCCGAGCAAGCCGACGGGAACTCCGATCAAGGAAAGAAATAATGCCTGTCTGCGGATGATTCTGCTGATTTGCCTGCTGGTTGTGCCGATGGTTTTTAAAAGACCGTAGAAACGAATATCACGCATCACCGAGATTTGGAAAATATTATAGATGATCAAGTAGCCAGTAAGCATGATCAGTAACAGACCAGTTGCTAGGGGAAAGACGGCTTCAGGGTTCGAACTAAAAGTGTTGGAAAGATACGCCCAGTTAATATTACCGTTAATATAGTTTGGTGCATTTTTGTCCAGGGAATAACCGCTTTCTGTAATCACTTTATTAAGATTTTCTTGCATGTTCGAGCTGTTATCAAACATGATATCTGCATTGATGGCTCCGGTCATATCATGGTCCTGCTTATATGTGTAGCGTAATTCTTCGGCATGGGCATCTACATAAGCTTTAGAAGCATAAATTTGACCTCTGGCTATCGTGGCGGCGGGGTCACTCTTCCACCAGCCGGAGAGGATAAATTCACGCTGTACCATTTTGCCGTGAACCTCAAGCTTCAAGGTCAATGGGGCGCCCTCTTTCAGGGGAGTACCCAGTAACTGTAGGGTCTTAGAGTCCGCGATAACCTCATTTTCTGCCACTGGTTTGTGGCCTTTTTCTAGCTCAATCAATCCTAGCTTCAGCCCTACATCGTCATGATACCAGAACTCCGCACGACGCTTTAAAAATTGCTCGTTTGTCACTTTTTCACTCAACAAGCGGCTATATGCTATCTCTTTAATAAGAGGGTGGTCTTTGATCTGATTAAATTCCTCATCGTTGATATATTTGATAAAAGCATGCGCTTTCCCACCAACCTGTCGTATCGTTGCCTGCTGGAAACTTTCCATCGCGCCAATTCCCATAGTAAACAGAGATGTAAATAACAAAGTGGTTAAGGCAATAGCGATAATCGCAATAATATTGCGGATTTTATTCGCTTTTAAACTTTTATCTGATAAATTACGAACCGCCTTACTGTTTTTTACTTTGATCATCGGGTCGCACCACCTACTATTTTACCGTCCTCAATGCGGATGATGCGGTCTGCCATCTGCGCGATTTCTTCGTTGTGGGTAATCATCACCATCGTTTGGGCGAACTGCTGGCTGGATACCTTAATCAATCCCATTACATCCAAACTGGTTTTACTGTCCAGATTTCCGGTGGGTTCATCTGCCAAGATAATGGCGGGCTTGGCTGCCAGTGCTCTGGCAATAGCTACACGTTGCTGTTGTCCACCGGAAAGATTGTTTGGCAGATTATTCATTTTATGGTCAAGGCCCAAGGTATGTACAATTTTATCTACGTGGGCTTTGTCTGGTTCTTTACCGTCCAGTTCAATAGGAAGCACAATATTTTCGTAGACATTCAAGACAGGCACCAGGTTGTAATTTTGAAAAACAAAGCCAATCTTTCGTCTGCGAAAAATAGTCAATTCTTCGTCTTTTAGTGTAGAAATATCCTTGCCGTCAATCGTAACGTTTCCACTTGTCGGACGATCAAGTCCACCCAGCATATGGAGAAGGGTAGATTTTCCGCTCCCGGACGTACCGACAATAGCGACAAATTCTCCGCTTTCCACCTCCAGATTCACGTCGTCTAAGGCATGAACAGCAGTATCTCCGTTCCCGTAATGCTTCCTTAATGCCTGAGTTTTTAATAGAGCCATATACATTCTCCTCCACAAAAAAATGTCTGTATCGTAGTCATCTACAGTACAGACACTAACACACTAATCTTTCTACAATCTTTCTGAAATCTAACGGTATTGAAAGAATTAAGTATCCATAGAAAGAAAAATAGAGAAGGTAGAACCACGGCCGTAGTGTGACCGTACTTTGATGTACCCACCCTCCGCAGCGATGATTTCTCTAGCTAAAAACAGTCCAATCCCGACACCCTCCTGCGAGTTAACAGTAGGGGAGCGATAAAAGCGGGTAAAGATCTTCCCTTGTTCTTCTTCTGCAATGCCTATGCCGCTATCAGTAATATCAATTCGACAAAACAATTCGTATGCCATCACTTTTATATCCATGCTTCCGCCTGTCTCTGTATATTTTATAGCGTTATCCATAATGTTATAGACAGCTTCACTGGTCCACTTTAGGTCAAAATAAGCATGAATAACGGTGTCCTCCCTAATAACTGAAATCCCTTTGGCATCTGCTTTTGGCGTTATTTGCTCCAGTGCAGCATCAAGGAGCTTATGAACAGATTCTTGCCTTGGCGCTACCGTGATAATCCCCGTTTCAAGCCGCGATGTTTTCAACAATGCCTGGATTAGGAAATTAAGCTTTTCGGCCTGTGTTGATAGAGCTTTCACACAAGTGGAGGTATCCTGTGATAGTTCGTATTCGCTAAGTAGTTGGGAATAAAGCAGGATGTTGGCCAATGGTGTTTTCGTTTGGTGTGAAATATCGGAAATCAGCTCATTTATTTTATTCTTTTCAGCAAGCAGACTTTTGGAGGACACGGAACAAATGGAAAGAAATCTCACGAATTTAGCTTCTATTGAAGAAAGAACGGATTCATCAAAGACATCCTCTGAGAAGCTGCCATTTATCGCGGCATCCAGCATGTTCTCAATGGTTTTCATTGTTTTATGGATGCTCCTGCGATACAGCATAATAGCACCCACAGCGGTGCATACAGCAACAACGGCAATTCCAATACATATATATAGGAGTGTTGTCATTTCAACGCCCATGTGTAGCCCAGCCCATACACCGTTTTAATATATTGTGGGGAAGAAGGATGATCCTCGAGCTTGTCACGTAGCCTTTTTATCGTAACCGACAAGGCATTTTCACCTACATATTCAGCCCCGTCAGTCCAGAT
Organism: Paenibacillus sp. FSL M8-0228; assembly: GCF_038007385.1. NCBI lineage: Bacteria > Bacillati > Bacillota > Bacilli > Caryophanales > Paenibacillaceae > Paenibacillus > Paenibacillus sp. FSL M8-0228. Next base: position 4,877,633 of record NZ_JBBOXA010000001.1, on the reverse strand, counting down.
GCTGTCTATTAAATGATCACGCGAAACGGTATTTCCTCGATTGTTGATTAGAATGCGCAACAATTTTTGCTCCGTTTTACTTAGTTCAATCGGTATATCATTTCTAATAAATTCCATCCTTTCAAATGAGAAAGAAAAATCACCTAGCTGAATGGAGTCTGCAAGCGAGTATTTGGATTTCTTAAGCTGAACACCAACTCTTGCTCTCAGTATCATCAGACTGAAGGGTTTGGTGATGTAGTCATCAGCACCCAGCTCAAGACCAGTGACAATATCTGTTTCCATATCATTCGCAGTCAGAACAATGACTGGTAAAGCTTTTGTTTTACGTATATGGGTTAAGAGGTCGAGTCCATTCCCATCCGGCAAGTTTACATCAAGTATCACTAGGTCAAAAGCAGTGATGTTCAATTGTTCTTTTGCAGCAGTAATGTCATATGTTTGCGTAAATACGTTGTTAGGTTCTTTGAGAGCAAGAACAATACCATTACTCAAGGCGGTATCATCCTCGACGATTAATATGTGATTCATCATTCTCCTCCTGTTTTTTTGGTCTATCAAATTAATGAAACCCGAATTCCAAGAACTGCTTACAGTAAAAATGGAAAAGAGGGCCCCAAAATCTTCCACCTCTATTTTACAGGATATTGCTCTTATTTGCTCATTCGCTCTTTAGACTATTCAGGTTTTGCTAACACCTTTCTTGATATGGTTTATTCATTGCAAAAAATTTGACAGATACAATATCACTGATATAATTTATGCTAGTTGATTTTGATAATCATTATCATTATTGGAGGGGAGGACAGGGCCGAAGCTTGGTACAGGTTATTGGACAGGCTCCCTTAGTTAGAGATGAAATTGCGCTATTTAATACTGGCTTTTCTGGTACTGGCTTTCGCCTCGGTTTTTATTGGTGTTCATGATGTAACTCCACTTGATTTGTTCCACTTAACCAACGATCAGGCGCAGGTACTCCTGATTAGCAGATTCCCACGATTGATCAGTATCATTATCGCAGGGGCGAGTATGAGTATCTGTGGATTGATCATGCAGCAGCTTACCCGGAACCGATTTGTTTCTCCCACCACTGCAGGGACGATGGATGCGGCACGATTGGGTGTGCTGATGGCTATTATGGTGTTTGGAGCAGCGGGATTTTGGACGAAGATGCTGACGGCTTTCGGATTTGCTCTAGGGGGAACACTGATTTTCATGAAAATACTGGATAAAATCCGTTTCAAGGACCCGGTATTTATCCCGCTTGTCGGCTTGATGTTTGGAGGTATTTTAAATTCGGTAACGACCTTTTTTGCTTACAAATACAATCTGATCCAGGGCATTTCTTCGTGGATGCAGGGGGATTTTTCTCTAATCATGAGTGGTCGCTATGAGATGCTATATCTTAGTGTTCCTTTGGTTGCGCTGACGTACATATATGCGAATCGTTTCACAATTGCAGGCATGGGCGAGGATTTTGCGGCGAATTTGGGCGTACATTACAAGCGCACCGTCAATGTCGGGTTAGTGATCGTGGCTTTGGTTTCCTCTGTTGTCATCTTAACGGTCGGGACAATTCCCTTTTTGGGGCTGGTTGTACCTAATCTCGTCAGTATGTATATGGGGGATAATCTGAAAAAAAGCCTGGCCCATACAGCGATCTTGGGCGCCGTCTTTGTGCTGTTTTGCGACATTCTGGGACGGGTGATCATTTATCCGTATGAAATTTCTGTAGGGCTTACGGTGGGTGTGATCGGGAGCGCGTTGTTCTTGTATTTGCTGCTGAGGAGAAGGGCCTATGAATCCTAAATTAAAAATCGGCATATTAGCCGCTGCCGCGCTTGTGTTGATTGCTGCTTTCGTGTTTATAGATCTTCCGCATACCTGGCATTACGCGCTGCCACGACGATTGAAAAAGATCGCAGCTTTCATTCTGACAGGTGGCTCCATTGCTTTTGCAACCGTTATTTTCCAGACGGTTACGAATAATAAGATTTTGACTCCGGGTATTATCGGACTGGATTCACTGTATATGCTGATTCAGACGACGATTATTTTTGCATTTGGCTCCGTACCCTTCATTTCGACCAGCAAAGAATTGAACTTTTTGCTGTCGGTGGGGCTGATGGTGCTGTTCGCAGGAATGCTATACAAATTAATTTTCCGCAAAGATGGACGCGGGATTTATGTACTTTTGCTGATTGGTCTGGTATTCGGCACGCTGTTTAACAGTTTATCTACCTTTATGGAGGTACTGATTGATCCGAACGAATTTGCGAAAATCCAGGACAAGAGCTTTGCCAGCTTCAGTAATGTAAACACTGAGCTGCTGTGGCTTTCTGTATTCGTGCTTGTGCTCGTATTTGCTTATGCGTGGAGATTCATCAAGTATCTGGACGTGCTGTCGCTCGGACGAGAGCATGCGATTAATTTAGGTCTCCCTTATGGTTTTATTATCAAAAGGCTGCTAATTATCGTAGCGATTCTCATTTCCATTTCTACAGCGCTTGTCGGGCCGATTACGTTTCTCGGATTAATTGTGGCCAATGTGGCTTATCAGGTGATGAAAACCTATCAGCATCGTTATATTATTCCGGCCTCTATCTGTGTCAGTGTTATTGCGTTGGCAGGATGCCAACTGCTGGCAGAAAGAGTATTCGACTTATCGACAACAGTCAGCGTCATTATTAACTTTATCGGGGGGGTGTACTTCCTGTACCTTTTGCTGCGGGAGAATAAGTCATGGTAGAAGTCAAAAACGTAACCAAACGCTACGGGAATAAAAATGTGGTGGATCAGGTATCTGTCACTGTACCTAAAGGCACGATTACCTCCTTTATTGGACCTAACGGCGCTGGAAAAAGCACCTTGTTGTCGATGATCAGTCGCCTGACTGACAGTGATGAGGGAGAAATCCTCATTGACGGGCAGGCCGTGAGCCTGACGAAAAGTGAGGAGCTAGCTCGGAAGATATCGATTTTAAAACAGACCAACGATGTCAACATCCGCTTAACCGTGAAGGAACTAGTCAGTTTCGGTCGTTTTCCGTATTCCAAGGGCAGATTGAACAGCGAGGATCGCAAAATGGTGGAGCAATCTATGGCTTACATGGGACTGGAGGATATGAAGGACAAGCATATTGATTTGCTTAGTGGGGGACAGCGACAACGGGCTTTTATTGCCATGATTTTGGCTCAGGACACAGAATACATCCTCCTGGATGAGCCACTGAACAATCTGGATATGAAGCATTCGGTTCAGATTATGAAGACGTTGCGTGGTTTAGTTGATGATCTCGGCAAAACGATTCTAGTCGTGCTGCACGACATTAATTTTGCATCCTGCTATTCAGACTATATTGTAGGAATGAAGGATGGCAGGTTGCTAAAACAAGGAACGGCAGACGAGATGATTGATAGTCAGGTATTAAAGGACTTGTACGATATGGATATTCCGATTCAACAGATTGGTGACCATAAAATTTGCGTTTATTTCACTTAGGGGGAATGTTAAATGAAGAAAAATATGATGTTTTTAACGCTGATGCTTGCATTGGTACTGATCGTGTCGGCTTGTGGTAAAGCGGCTCCGGTAACACCGGAAGCGACAGGTGAGGGCTCCTCGACTGCAACCACGGAATCCAAAACCATCTCGGTCAAACACGCACTGGATGAAAACCCGGTCCAAGTCAAAGTTAACCCCAAAAATCTCGTTGTCTTTGATTTTGGTTCATTGGATACGCTCGATAAGCTGGGTGTTGACGTTGCGGCAGTGGCGCAGCAGGATCTTCCTACGTATTTGAGCAAATATAAAGATTCCAAATATGCAAGTGCGGGCACGCTGTTTGAACCGGATTACGAGAAAATCAGTGATCTGTCTCCTGAACTGATCATCATCGGCGGCAGACAAGCTGATGCATATAAAGAGTTGAGCAAAATTGCACCCACCATTTCGATGGCTGTAGACACCAAGGATTATATCCATTCCTTTAAGAAAAATGTTGAAACATTGGGGCAAATCTTCGACAAAGAGGATGCTGCCAAACAGGAACTGGCTGTGATTGATAGCTCCATCAAGGCTGTACATGATAAGGCTGTAGCGAGCAAGGCTAAAGGCTTGATCGTACTGACAAATGAAGGAAGCCTGAGCGCATATGGCTCACAATCCCGTTTCGGTATCATTCATGATGCTTTTGGCGTAACCCCTGTAGATCCTGGCATTAAAGTATCCACGCATGGACAAAAAGTTTCTTTTGAATATGTACAGCAAAAAAATCCGGATTATATTTTTGTCGTTGACCGTGGAGCAGTGGTGGTCGAAGAAGGCAAGGAGCAGGTTACAGGTAAACAAACCATGGAGAATGAACTGGTGAAGAAAACCAATGCATTTAAAAACGGTCATATTATATACCTTGATCCTAACTACTGGTACCTGTCAGGTAACGGTCTGGAATCTGTATCTGAAATGATCAAGGAAATAGATGCTGCATTGTAATGCATACATTTACATCATGGGGGACTGTGTAGGATGAAAGGTCATGTAGATGAAATTTCATTAGATGGGTATCTTGTGCACGTCTATACACCTCCCGTCTCCGTGAATCATAATGAGCTGTATCCTGTGCTGTATGTGCAGGATGGTAGCTCTTTATTTCTAAGCGGATTAGATGAGCTGGAAAGAGGTTTTTCTACGGGGGAGCTGCCCCGTGTGGTGCTGGTGGGTATTCAGCCCGTAAATCGGCTGGATGATTATACGCCTTGGAAGGCAGCTGCTTTAGTAGAAGGAAGACCTACTTTTGGTGGTGGTGGAGATGCCTATCTGGCGTTTGTGGTTACAAAAGTAATGCCATACGTCGAGGCAAAATATCCAGTGCATACTGGAACGGAGCATACGGGCATTATCGGCGCCTCATTGGGCGGATTAATTTCCATGTATGCCGCCTTCAAGTATAAGGACGTATTCGGACGCAGCGGTTCCATCTCAGGCTCGTATTGGTATCCGGGTATGATTGATTATATGCAATCTGCATCATGTGCAACTGTGAGGGATGGGACACAGCGCTTTTATATATCTGTCGGGACCCGTGAAGGTGAAGGGAAGACGAATGTACAAAAAGATATGGTTCCGCTCACCCTCCAGGCACACGAGTTGCTGCGGACACAGGGACTGGATGCAAAAGATGTGCTTCTTGAGCTGGATCAGGATGCGGTACATCGTGTGGATTGTTTTCAGCGTCAATTTCCTAAGGCCGTTCAATGGCTATTCGGATAGTACGAATTAATTACGAATTAATTACGAGTCGTATACAACAACCTCAAAGGATTGGAGAGCGTGGAGTCTCTATGCCTTTGGGGTTGTTTTTTTGTATAATAGAATCAATTTCATAATACCTTCAGTAGCTTTAATAAAGAGTACATATAGATCAAAATGGTTTAATTTGTCTATATGAAGTATACATTTCGTTAGTTTAATCATTTATGAAATTGATTCAATAGAGAAATATTGAAAATTTAAAGTTATACGTTATTGGAAGTGAGGGGAGCATAAATGAAAAGAAACCGCCTAGGATCATCAGATTTGCTGGTAGGTGAGATTGGCCTGGGATGTATGTCGGTCGGTACGGAGGAGCAGCAAGCTGTTTACTTGATTCATGAAGCGTTGGATAAAGGCGTAAATCTGTTGGATACGGCTGATTTGTACCAGCATGGACGCAATGAAGAAATTGTGGGGGCAGCGATCCGTGGACGGCGGCAGGATGTTATCCTGGCGACCAAGGTTGGGAACCGGCGCATACCAGGGCAGGAGGGCTGGGAATGGGACCCGTCCAAGAAATATATCCTGTCAGCCGTGAAAGAAAGTCTCCGCCGCCTGGGAACGGACTATATCGACCTGTATCAGCTGCACGGAGGGACGATTGACGATCCGATCGACGAAACCATTGAGGCTTTCGAGCAACTGCAGCGGGAGGGCGTCATCCGTTATTATGGTATTTCCTCCATTCGCCCGCACGTCATCCGTGAATATGTGGAACGATCGAATATCGTTAGTGTTATGAATCAGTATAGTTTACTGGACCGACGTGCAGAGGAAGAGGTACTGTCTTTGCTTCAGGAGCGGGGAATCAGCGTGATTGCACGTGGACCCGTAGCGAGCGGTGTATTGGCTGATAAGGGGGAAGAAAAGGCAGCGAAGGGATACCTAGACTACGAAGAAGCAGAGCTGCTGGACGTGCGTAAGCAATTAAAGGTATTTGCAGGGGCGGATCGTAGTATGGGTCAGACAGCGATCCGTTATAGCCTTTCACATCCGACTGTCGCTGCTGTGATCCCGGGTGCAAGCTCTTTGGGACAATTGGAGCATAATATTTCTGCTGCGGATATTGCACCGCTAACTCAACAAGAGCGGCAGGCGCTACAGCAAATTAGCCGAGCCAATCGTTATGATACGCAATACCGCTGATCCGGGCAATGATGGGACAAGTGTCAAACATGTACCCATCCCAGTTGCAATTTATAAAAGAACCATTACAATATAAGAATAAGCTTCCGTTTATATAATTCCATATGTGAATATGGAGATGTTTTGTAAATACAACCTAGGAGGGACTAACGAATGGAACGCATCGAATCTCAGCAGCAATATCAGGATTTAATTAACGGTGACGGTCTGACCGTCGTGAAATTTGATACAACCTGGTGTCCGGATTGCAAGACACTGGATAAATTTATGGACGGCATTATTGAAGAAAACGCGGATAAGCGTTTCTTTGCGCTTGATGCGGAGAAATTCCAGCCGATTGCCGACGAAAATCAAGTGCGCGGCATTCCGAGTCTGCTCGTGTTCCGAAATGGCGAAAAAATTGCTCATTTGCACAGCAAATACGCTAAAACGCCAGCTCAAATCTCGGAATATTTGACTACGCTGGAATCCAAACAATAATCAGAACGCATGATAGGGATCGTTCAGTACGATCTATCCTTTCTGCAAAATAGTAAAAGGGATATCCAAGGCTGATCATTCAGATCCTATGGATATCCCTTTTTAGTTATTGGTTATTGGTACCAAACAATAGCTTATAAAATAATGAAAAAGAACACAGCCGCCAGCACGAAGCGGTAAATGGCGAACGTAGTCAGGCTCAAGCGTTTGAGCAGACCGAGGAATGTTTTGATCGCCAGCATCCCGACGATAAAGGAAGTAATAAAGCCTGCTGCGAACACCGGAAAATCACTCATAGACAGATGATCCATACTTTTAATCATATCAATACCCGATGCACCCAGCATGACCGGAACCGATACGAGGAATGTAAATTCCGCGGCTGCCGTATGACTTACACGTGCGAATAGGCCCCCAGACATGGTTGAGCCTGAACGGGAGAAGCCTGGCCATAGAGCTAGGACTTGGAACAGACCGATGGTAAAAGCCTGTTTGTACGTGATCTCATCCAACGTATGTGATCTAATGGGCGGATGAAATTTCTCGGCCGCAATCATCAACAGGCCTCCGATGACTAAACTATAGAGAACCGTTTCAGGACCAAACAGGTATTGCTTAATTACATCACGGAACAGTACGCCAATTAGCCCAGCTGGGATCATGGCTAAAATAATATGTAACAGGTTTAGACGTGGCTGACTCGAGATTTTGCGTCTGAAATCAAACAGGCTCAGGAATCTGCGCCAGTATAATACGACGACTGCCAGCACAGCACCTAATTGCACGATAACCTCAAACGTTTTGACCGTATCATTCTCTGTGTTTAATCCTAGAAGATCAGCCGTGAGGATCATGTGACCCGTCGAAGAGACCGGCAAAAACTCTGTCAGCCCTTCAATAATTCCCATAATAATAGAAGATAAAATATCCACTTTACTAGCTCCTCCTTACACGCGTGCAGGGCAAACGACCTAAGCCGTTTGCCCTGGAGATATGTCATTTCAGTAGGAGTGAACACAAGTGTCAAGTGCAAAGATAAACGCTCAGGTCACACGGTTCATTCCCGGGAAGAAGTGTCCGATTCTGCTTCCAATTCAGATGCGGGGGATGTGTAGTGTAAAATAATCTCCACCCGACGAATACGATTTTTACCCATTTCACGAATGATAAATTTCACATCTTCTTCTATGAATTCCTTGCCCTGTCTAGGTTCCGGAACCCGGCTATACACCCACCCTCCGACAGTATCCACGTCTTCATCGTCCAATGTCAAGCCAGTCAGATCACTCAGATCGGAAAGCATCACTTTACCATCCATCAAATAACTGTTCTCCGTCAGTTTCTCGATTTCCTTCCGTTCATCCTTATCAAATTCGTCCCGAATTTCGCCAACAATCTCCTCCAAAATGTCCTCGATGGTAATGAGACCGGAGGTTCCACCGTATTCATCGACCAGGAGAGCGATATGAACCTGCTCCTTCTGCATACGTTTCAGCAGTGTGTTGACGGGGATAACTTCCGGAACGGTCAAGATCGGTTGAATCAGGCTGTCGAAAACAAGCTCGGGATTGCGATCATACTCAAGGAATAGCTGTTTGGTATTAATCATACCAATGATCTGATCCTTGCTATCTGTCGCCACCGGAAAACGGGTATACTGCTCTTCGTGAATAGTCAGCATGTTTTCTTTTAGCGAGCGATTCGTAAACAAGCATACCATATCTGTACGTGGCACCATAATTTCTTTGGCAACGGTCTCGTCAAAAGCAAAGATACGATTTACGTAGCCATATTCGGTGTTATTGATCTTACCACTTTCCACGCTTTCGGACAAAATGATCTGAATTTCTTCCTGAGAGTGCGCTTCTTCATGCTCACTAGCCGGTTGAAGACCAAACAGACGAACCAGACGATTGGCCGAGCCGTTAAGGAGCCAAATAAACGGATACATAATCCGGTTAAACCACACGATGACTGGAGAGGTTAACAAACTGACAGCTTCCGCTTTGCGGATCGCCAATGTTTTGGGAGCCAGTTCGCCGATCACCACGTGCAGGTAAGTTACAATGACGAATGAAATAATAAAGGCCAGGATATGTGAAAAATCCCCATTGATGTTGAGCTGTTGAAAGAGAGGCTCCAGCAATTTGACTACGGTCGGTTCACCGAGCCAGCCGAGTCCCAACGCTGTAATCGTAATACCAAGCTGACAGGCGGACAGGTAGCCGTCCAGATTATTGACGACCTTTTGTAGCGCCAGTGCGTTTTTACGGTTCTCCACAACCAGCTGATCGACCCGGCTGGAACGGATTTTAATAATCGCAAACTCGGTAGCCACGAAGAAAGCACTAAATAAAATCAACACCGCAAACAAAAATAGACTGACACCTATACCCATATAATTTTCACTCATCCCTTTTTCGTTCAATTTTTTTAAGGAACTCCATTTTAAGTTCACTTGAACTTATTTTAAGAACTTAAAAGAAAATATACAAGGTTCATATGGAATCGTAGCAGGTCGCCTACCTCCAATTTACACAGAAAATAAGGCATAATAGAACCCGCACGTCTCATTGCTTCACTTTACAAGCCTAGTTTGAGGGCGTATGATGAGTTCAAATGAACTTGAAATGTAATAAAGGGAGGAAAGCAGATGGAGTCTTTTACCCTTACTCGTCGTGATATGGCCCATTTGCTGCTGGCCATGGAAGGTCGCCGCGAATTGCAGCCTTTGGCCGTTCTGCAGGACGCCTGGAGGCGCACTCATAGCCATCTCGCCCGCTCCGGGAGCGCGATGCCGACATTTTTATACACCGATGTGACACCTGTGCTAGATAAAATCATCAAGGGTAAGCACAGCGCAGCCTTTTCGCTGCAAGAGATTGTTTCCCTGGGACAACTAGTCGAGTACAGCCATGTGTCACTAGCATCTATGCAAAATTGGGTCAAACGCGACTTCAAGGAATTTCTCGGCGCTCCGAAGATCGGCAAAAAATACTCGGTCAACCAGGCAGCTATATTGCTCATTGTAGAAGATTTAAAATCATGTCTTGATTTTGAATCCATTCGTCAGCTATTTCATATCCTGTTCCAACAGCCCGAAGATGATACGGACGATCTGATTCAGCCGGTCGATTTGTACGCTGCCTACTCAACTTTGTTTGAGGAGCTGGATGCGAACGGAGACCAACTGCTCGATGTTGCTGGTGCAGGCTATGTAAAGGATAACGGAGATTCCGTTACAGTACAGCAGCGTCAGGAAGGTGCGACAGAGGAGTTGCTGGTTCAGGCGGCTGATCAATACACCAGTCGTTTACAGCATTTGACCCCTAACCAGTGTGAAGCAGTGCGTAATACTTTGCTGGTGGCAGCAGTAGCGGTGCAAAATAGTTATTTTTTGTCCATGGCACGTCGGTATGTGAATGCGACGTTGTTTCTGGACTTCCAAGGGTAAATAAGGATTGGCACTAGAAGCCAATCCTATTTTTTTACTCTTTTTAGAGGATTGTCTACCCTTTTGGAGACTGAAAAAGTATACAAAAGAGGTATATACACTAAAACGCTGTCAAAGATACAATAAACATATATAATCCAGCAATTGGAAAAACTTTGAATATCTCTTCCAAAGCATCTGGATACACACACAGGAGGTAATGGCATGTCCGATGTCTCCATCATCATTTGTACCCGCAACCGGATCGAAGACCTGACACGCTGTATACAATCTATTGCAGTACAGCAGCAATTGGAGCATACGGCTGTAGAACTGCTGATTGTTGATGACGGCGATATTTCCGACCAACAGATCGAGCAGTACCGTCACATGGTATCCGGATTGCCTCAAAGCGTTTTGAAATATTATAAAAAAAGTCGTCCCGGCGTTTGGTTATCTCGCTATGAGGCCTTGTCCCTTGTGCGGTATGATATTGTGCTGTATTTTGACGACGATGCAGAACTGGACGATAAACTCTATATCCGGCGCTTGCTCGATACCTATGATCAGGATAAAACGATTGTGGGTGTTGGAGGGATTGCAAAGGGATTACATTCGAGCCGGGCAGGAAAGCTGCTGGGCGTTTTGACATTTCAGATGTCTTCATCCCTCGGCAAGCTCTCGCCTAGTAGTCTGGCAGGTTCTTTGCTGCGATGGGGCGAAGCAACAGAGGTTTTCGATACAGAATTTTTCCATGGCTGCAATATGTCATTTCGGAGGGATGCGCTTCGGGACATGAAGCCGTATCCGTGGATGACCAGTTATGCCGTGGCTGATGATTTGTACATGTGCCAGTTAGCGAGCCGTTACGGCAAATTGGTTATCAATCCTGACTTAACCATTATTCATCATGAATCTCCAAGCTCGCGCGATAAGGCGGGCAAAGTAGCCAAGGCTACAGCGATTAACCACTATTATTTTCTTGCTTTGAAAAAGGCTGGAGTGATTCAGTATGGAGCCCTTTTATGGACCTTATCCTACTTGATGCTCAAAGAAACGCTGCGTCGCAATTTTAATGCCGCAGATGGATACAAGCAGGGGGTGTTGTTCATTCTGAACCCGCGCAAGCAAAAATATAACGAATATTTAGGCCCGGCGGTTCAGTAATCTGTTTTTTTACACATTGACAGGATAAAGGGGGAGTATGATGTTAAGCTTGTCCATTGCTCTGTGCACCCGAAATCGGGTTGACGATCTGACCCGATGCATCAATTCAATTGCCATTGGGGGAGCACCGGAGGCATGTGAAACCGAGCTATGGATTATTGACGACGGAGAACTGCCGAAGCATGTGCTGGAACGCTATGAGCGTCAGTTGGGCGGAGCGGGAATTACCTACCGATATCATCGTAAGGAGCAGCCGGGATTATGGTTATCTCGTGTAAAGACAGCTGAACTTGCGCAGGGTGACATTATTTTGTTCCTTGACGATGATGTTGAGTTGCCGAGCAACTATTTAAATGAGTTGATGCGTACCTATGAGGTTTACCCGCAGGCTGCTGGTGTCGGCGGTATTGCACAGGGAATGAGTAACAGCTTCATGGGAACGATTCGATGCTTGCTGTCATTCCAGCAGTCTTTGTCCAAAGGGAGGTTGTCCCTCAGCGGTCAGTCCGGCTCGATGTATAACTGGCATAAGGCCAAGAAGACGTTTAGAACCCAGTTTTTTCATGGCTGTAATATGTCATTTCGCCGTGAGGCGATTCGCAGTCTAGAGCCGGTACCTTGGTTGCAAAGCTATAGCGTAGGCGAGGATCTGTTACTTTCGCGCATCGCAATGAAAAGCGGCCCATTGTACATTAACCCGGCGCTTACGCTGCTTCATCACGAATCGCCGTCCTCACGCGACAATATGGAGCAGGTTACTTATATGCGGGTGATGAATCATATTCATTTACTGCGTGATGAGGGATCTGGGCCGATTGGTTATGCAGCGCTATACTGGACGACGTTGTATCAGATTTTGAGAGAAAAGCCCAAGAAAAATCATACTGCCATTCAAGGCTATAGAAGAGCGTTGAAAGCGATCTTTTCAAGTCCAAAGGAGCTTGTTGGCGGGGGGCAGTTGCCTGAACGCAATTCCAAAAAAACGGTAGGCTGATGGAGGTGCGTCAAAAGACGCGATGCGAGCATAGAGACGAGAGGCTTAATAAGGAACAGGAGTTGGACGTAACATGAGCACATGGACAGCAGCAAGGAAAGTATTCACGGGTGACAGTCTCGCCAAAACGATCATGCGCACGAGCTTTAACAATTTTTTTGTGCTAATCGTTACGACCCTGACTTCCATCCTGACCGCACGTATGCTCGGAGTAGAGGGGAAAGGAGAACTGGCGGCAGTTCTGTTCTGGCCTACGCTGATCGGCAGTGTGTTGAGCTTCGGGTTACCAACGTCGTTAATTTATAACATCAAGAAGAAAACAGGCACGACGGAAGAATTGCTGGCGTTGTCGCTCTGGATTCAGTTGCCTGCCAGCTTGTTGGCGGGAGCTGTGGCCTGGATATGCATGCCGCTGTGGCTGAATGGTTATGGTGCGGACATCATCCAACTGTCCCAGCTTTATTGTGCGGCAGCCATACCGCTGGCAGTGCTTACAGCGCTGACGACAGCATTGTCGCAAGGGCTGGATCGATTTAGCGTATATAACGGCCTGTTGTTTTACTACCCACTACTGAATTTCATCGGTCTGGTGACACTGTGGCTGATGGGCTTGCTCAATGTGCAACTGGCTGGAGCAGTGAATTTTGCCGCGAGTTTCCTTGCACTAGTGTGGGCGTTCCTCCGTTTGCGCAAGTATATGAATTTGCGTACTTTCCGCCCATTTACCAGCCGCCAAGTGCTTCGTCCTTATTATAGCTATGGAGCGAGGGTTTACGGGATGGAGTTGATGGGGACGCTGTCCACACAAACGGACAAAATCGTTATTGTGGCACTGCTATCACCCAAAGCGTTCGGCCTGTACTCTGTCGTCTACGCCTTGTCTCGTGTGTTCAATGTAGTGCAAAATGCCGTCACTAACGTTACCTTTCCAAAGGTTACGGGAATGGAGCACAGCAAGATTGTCGAAACGGTAGGACGTGCTTTTCGCATCTCTATGGCTGCGATGCTAATCGTCATTGTGCCTGCTCTCTTCATTGGACGATACATGCTGGGTTTGCTGTACGGCCCCGCTTTTCTGGAAGCATCGCTAACGTTCTACCTGCTGTCACTGGAATGTATCATTGGTGGCGGCTCATGGATTCTGGCTTCGGCCTTTAACGCGCTGGGGCGTCCGGGACTGGTATTGTTCCGGCAAATTGTAGCCTATGCGATCACCGTCGGTCTGTTTTTTATTTGTACACCGATCTTCGGTCTGGATGGCATTGCGATTGCTTTGCTTGTAGGCGCTTGTGTTCGGTTGGCGTTCTCACTGTTCTCGTTCCCCATGTTTTTCAATGTTCCGCTATCACGGATCATTTTTGATAAAAGTGATATTACATTTGTCATTCAAACTATACAAAAGAAGCGCAGGAAGGGAGAACTGAAAGATGCCGAATTTGCATCCCATGGCTAAACTGAAAAATAAGCTGAGCGTCATTCTCGACGTAGTCCCCCAAGGTTCGAATATCATTTATGTCGACTATCCCGTCTATAATAACGGTGGGGATGTACTCATCATGAAAGGCACCGAGGCGTTCTTCAAGGATAATGGCATCCGTGTCCGTGCTCGTTATAGCGCCATGGATATTCCCGATCAGCTTCAAATTCCGGGTGACTGGATTATCGTGTGCCACGGCGGCGGCAACTTCGGCGATCTCTATTCAAATCACCAAAATTTGCGGGAACGCATCGTTCGCGATTTCCCTAACCACCGAATTGTGATTATGCCGCAAACGATCCACTTTCAATCTGAACAGAAGGCTAATGAGGTCGCTGCCCTGTTTAATGCTCACCCGGATCTACATATGTTTGTGCGGGATACTCGCTCTTATCAGTGGGCTAAGGACAAGCTGAACCAGTGCAGTATCACACTATGTCCTGATATGGCTCACCAGCTCTGGCCATTGAAGCCGACTACGGAAACCGTGAAGGACGTACTGTACTTCCTGCGTACGGATATTGAAACGGTGGGGGGCCAAAAAAAATTCGATGACGAGGCTGATGCCTCACACCGTCTGGACTGGGATACTTTATTCACTCCGCTGGAAGTGAAGGGGATCGTCTATTTCCAAAAGTTTTACCGACTGAATAAGAAAATCGGCGGCCCGTTGCCTACCCGTACATTCTGGTACAAGTACACCGACCATCTCATGAACAAGGCGGTTACGCTGTTCAGTTCTTATCGCGAGGTTCGCACTTCACGGCTACACGGTCACATTCTGGCCTGCCTGCTTGATATGCCGCACGTTGTCATTGACAATTCCTACGGCAAGAACTCGCAATATTATAATACCTGGACACACCCGAATCCAAAGGCGAAGCTGTTTAGTGAAGCTCCAAGTGCGTTGGAGCAGCCATCTTAATAGTAAGAAAAATTATTTTCAAAAGCCTCCTGATCATTGAAATGATTTAGGAGGCTTTTATATAGAGACAAAATCATTTAATGTGATAAATAATAAAGGCAGTGTATATTTAATGACTTAATCTAAAAGAGTAGGACGCCCCCGTAGAGGTCTTTATTGCGCCAATTTCCCCCCCAAAAAAACGTCGCTTTATTTTGACAATTCATTTCATGAATAGATATAATTTATGGGATAAAACTTGCAGAAAACCGGGAAATCCCACAGTTTTTGCACCGCATCACATATTACATGGCAGTACATCACATGAAAATATATTTATTTTAATGAATCGAGGCTGACGAATGAGTAATCAATCGATGGACATGCTTCTCACGAAGGATATCGTGCGTGAAGGGGAGTCTATTTTGCGTACGAAGGTTGATCCGGTATGCTTGCCACTATCTGAAGAGGATCTTCAACAGATGCAATGGATGCTGGATTATCTGAAAAATAGCCAAAATGAAGAGCTGGCTACCCGCTATGAACTGCGCCCGGGTGTGGGGTTATCTGCAAACCAGGTAGGTTTGAACAAAAGAATGTGCGCTATTTATTATGAAGATGGAGACAAAACGGTAGAGTATGCGTTGTTTAATCCGAAGTTAGTCAGCCACTCCACGTCCATGATTTATTTGGAGCAGGGTGAGGGGTGCTTGTCGGTAGATCGGTACGTAGCCGGATATGTACCGCGTTACGAAAAAATTCGTATTAAGGCCACTTTACCAGACGGAACACAGGAGCTATTGACGTTCAAAGGTTATGCAGCGATTGTTGTACAGCATGAAATGGACCATTTGGATGGTATTATGTTCTATGACCGTATCAACCCGGAAGATCCGCACAAGCTACCGCAGGGAGTGCATATCGAACCTTTTGTACGTAAATAGTTTAGGAATCGTAAAGTGTGGTGACTCTGTTCGCCACATTTTTTAAATTTTGCAAAAAACATAGATATAGAGGTTACGAAGCATTAAACTGGATACATACATATAGGTCGAGATGGAGGATGTGAAAACACGCAAAAAATGTAAGCGCTTATCTTGTGGGAGGGATGGCATGAATCGTGGAGTATGGCTTCTGATGAGTAATATGCGTATGCGGAATAAGCTGCTGTTCTCCTACGTACTAATTGTCATGATTCCGGTGCTGGTGGTTGGCGGCTGCGTAACTTTTTATTTGCGAGAGCAGGCATTGAATAGTGCAATTGCCCAGACGGTAAACAATGTGGAAAAGATCAAAAGCCAGACGGCAAATTTACTACGTGTGCCAACGGATATTTCAAATGGGTTGATGTTCGATAAAAGGCTGAGGGAAATGGCAAACCGACGGTATCCGGGTATGGTAGAGCTGATGAATGCGTATCATCAATACAAGGATTTTAATGAGTACACTCAGCAATATAGAGAGGTTGCTACCATTCGGTTCTATTCGTACAATCCGACGCTTGTCAATAATCTGGAGTTTATTCCAGTGGACTCTAACATTGAGCGGCAGCAGTGGTTCCAGACGGCTTTGAAGGGGACGGCGATTAACTGGTTTTACATTCAGGATAAGGAGGATAACCCGGTTAATCGCTTAAGCCTGGTACGGCAAATTCCATTTCCCGAATACAATACCAAGGGAGTTCTGATGATATCGCTGAGCCAGACCGAGTTGAATCATATGCTGAGCAAGGAGCCTTTTGAAACATTGATTGCGGATCGTAACGGGATTGTGGTCGCAGCTACTCGTCCGCAGTCGGTGGGGCAGACGTTGGGCGATTTACATTTGGGCTTTGATGTCCAGCGTGCGGGTAAGGGGATATATGAAGCGAAAATCAACGGAATGCCCTCCAACATCATCGTGGATGAGCTGCTGCCCGCCTCCAGTGTGAGCGGATTTACGATTATTTCAGTGTTTTCAACGGAGCATATTGTACAGGGAGCCAATCGAATCAGCCTGATTGGTGCTTTATGTGTTCTTGCAGTGCTGGTTATGGCACTGATTCTGATCACCATCATTTCCTGGCTGATTACCAAACGCCTACAGCGGTTGAGCTATGAGCTGGGTAAGGTAGCCGCGGGCGATTTTCATGTGGTATCGAGTGTGGAGGGAAGGGACGAGATCGGGGATTTATCCCGCCGTTTCAACTATATGGTGAGTAGTATTCGCCAACTCATGGCGCAGGTCTATGAGACGAGTGAGCACAATAACAGGCTGGAATTGGCACAAAAGGATATCAAGTTAAAAATGATGGCCAGCCAAATTAATCCACACTTTCTGTTTAATGCATTAGAATCTATTCGAATGAAAGCACATCTGAATGGGGAAGCGGAAATTGCAACGACGGTGCGTTTGCTTGGCAGGCTGATGCGCCGGAATCTGGAGATTGGCAGTGGTAAAACGACGGTACTACAGGAGCTGGATATGGTGCGATCCTATTTGCAAATTCAGCAGTTCAGATTTGGAAATCGCTTGATCTATGAAGTGAATTTGGAAGAAGATGCGACGGACATGTCGATTCCTCCCTTAATCATACAACCGCTGGTGGAAAATGCGGTCATTCATGGACTGGAAAATAAGGAAGAGCCGGTTACCGTGAAGGTAAATATTGCAATAGAACAAAGAAAGTTGAAAATTAAAGTAGAAGATGACGGGATCGGCATGGAAGCTGGGCAACTGACCCGTCTGCTAGCTCGGATCAGGGGGACGGATGAGCCAGAAGGGAGCAGTATTGGCCTGCGTAATGTACATCAACGTCTGACATTGATGTATGGTGAACGTTATGGATTGCATATTGAAAGCGCATTACAAGTAGGAACAACCGTATACTTTTCCATACCAAGGGAGGAAGAGTCGAATGTATAAAGCGATGATTGTAGATGACGAGCCAGCGATTCGTGAAGGATTGTCCTCCATTATTGACTGGGGGGATTGTGGCTTCCGTATTGTCGATACGGCAGGGAATGGACGCGAGGCTCTGGATAAGTTCGGAGAGCATCGGCCGGAGCTAGTCATTGTAGATATTCGTATGCCCGGGATGAGTGGACTGGAGGTTATACGTAGTATACGTGAAAAGAACGGGGAGCCGTATCATTTTCTCATATTAAGCGGATATGCAGACTTTGATTATGCACGGCAAGCCATGGGCTTCGGAGTAGATGGCTATCTACTGAAGCCAGTTGATGAGGAAGAAATGACGACAGAGTTGAAGCGGGTACGGCAAAACATTGAGGATGAGAAAGAAGTCGGCAAATGGGGAAGTCCGCCTTCTCATGAGCGTAATTGGATCGAAGCTCTATTGTTTCCGGTTCATCGAGAGTATACTCGTAATGCTGTAGAAAGCAGCGATTCTCTGCACAGAGCATCCAAGCAGGCTGAACATCAAAGCGGTAACGGAAAATATGGACAACAGCCAGCGTTACCAGACTTGGACTGGAGTAGCTATCAGGTTATTCTGCTGGATTTACGTATACCTGACTGGGATCGGCAAGCCCGGCAGTCGGCAGCAAAGCAGCGACTAACAGAAATGTGCCATGAGCAAGGCAGAGGTATCGTGTTTGAGGCTGGAATATATATGGGTCTTTTGCTTCCCGCCACGTTAAAAACGGAGAGAGATGCTGTTCAGTTACTAGCTGCTTGGCGACAGGAGCTAAAGGCGTGGGCTACGGAAATTTATGTGGCTGCCGGTGATCCTGTAGCCAGTCTTAGCGACATTCCCAGATCTTTTGAGCAGGCACTACGATTGTTAGAGCGTACGTTTTTGTTCCGGGCAGAAAGAGTCATGCTTTCCGGAGACCTACACAAATTGGAGACAGTCGAGACTGAAATGAGTGGAACGTCTGATAGTGCCACAGATGATCCCCTACGTTATGCAGAAAAGCTGTACTATGCGCTAGATATGGCTAATAGTGAAGCTGCAACCCGTGTCATTAAGGAAATGGAAGGCCAATTTCCACGGATTTATCGTACAGAATCCGCAATCAAGGCGGCGTTCGCCCAAACATTCACACTGGCGTTGAACAAGTATGCAGCCGGACAGGATCACAGCCGAACCGTGCTGGAGGAGCACTCCAGCTTTATAACCGATGTATATGCTTATTCCACATTGGGCGAGCTGGTGGATCACTCGCTGGAGCATGTGTTGCAATGGATTGGACAGACTGATCCCGGTGGCAAGGACATCATCATGAAACAAATGATTGACTTTATTCATAGTCATTATGATGAAAATTTGCGATTGGAGTTACTGGCAGATATGTTTAATTACAATAGTGGCTATTTGGGCAAATTGTTCAAAAGTCATACTGGCGAGGCCTTTAATGCCTACCTGGATAAGGTGAGGATTGAGCGAGCAAGGGAGTTGCTTGCACAAGGAATTAAGGTACACCAGGTGGCGGAACGCGTAGGGTATGCGAACGCAGATTATTTTCATAGTAAATTTAAAAAGTATGCTGGAATGTCACCTTCCTCCTATCGAAATCGGGTTCAAAAGAACGGAGGAACAGATGGCTGTTGATAGAATCCTAGGTATAACGCTATGAAGTCTCTCTTGCAGATGTCGGAGGTACAACCTCCGAACGAAGAGAGGCTTTTTTTGCATGATGAAAAAAAGATAGATCAATAGGAAATGTCACATTTATTATGGGATTTAGGCTGTTTTCATCAAATCGCCATCGTTATGACACAGCTTTGACACGATGTTCACATTTTCGATTCTATTTCATTTAAATTTATTCTATATAATGGGGATAATCTGAAGCCGGATCATGACACCATGGTGAAGGTAGTTGAGTGAGTCATTTTCTAAAAGGTGACCGCTGCATATGTAAGAATGTGAATACTGTCACAAATGTAGAAGACTTCAGATTACAGACACTATAAATCAATGTTAAGAGAAGTACAGGGGGAGGAGCAACATCATGGACGTATTGGATTTGGCACGGTTGCAGTTTGCAACCACAACGATTCTTCACTTTGTTTATGTGCCGATCTCCATTGGATTGTCGTTATTGGTGGCAATTATGGAGACTATGTATGTTATTAAGAAAAATGACTTGTACAAGAAAATGGCTCAATTCTGGGGAACGTTTCTGCTGATTAACTTTGCACTGGGCGTAGTCACCGGGATTTTGCAAGAATTTCAGTTCGGGATGAACTGGTCGGACTTTTCCCGTTTTGTGGGTGATGTATTTGGTACGCCGCTGGCGATTGAAGCGCTGCTTGCATTTTTCCTGGAATCGACCTTTATCGGATTATGGGTATTCGGTTGGGAAAGATTGTCCAAAACGGTCCATTTAATCTGTATGTGGTTGGTATCTATCGGTACGATGTTATCGGCATTGTGGATTCTAGCTGCTAATTCATTCATGCAGCGTCCAGTAGGATATGAGATTCAAAATGGACGTGCAGAAATGAAAGATTTTGCTGCTCTGCTAACGAATGAACAACTGTTATGGGAATTCCCACATACATTGTTTGCTGCTTTTGCGACAGGAGCATTTCTGATCGCGGGTATCAGTGCATGGAAGCTGATGCACAAAAAGAATATGGACTTTTTTAAACCTTCTTTTAAATTGAGTATTATTGTTGCCTTAATCAGTGCCATTGCTATTCCTTTGTTTGGTCATGGACAGGCTCAATATTTGGTGAAAACACAACCGATGAAGATGGCTGCCAGTGAGGGATTATGGGAGAACAGTGGTGACCCCGCTCCTTGGACCGTTATCGCATGGATTGATCCTGGAAACAAGGGAAATACCTTTGAGATTAAAGTTCCTTTTGCTTTGAGTTTTCTATCCTATAGTAAATTTACCGGCTCTGTGCCTGGTATGAATGAGCTGCAAGCCCAATATGAAAAAACGTATGGTCCGGGCGATTATATCCCGCCAGTACGTACCACGTTTTGGAGCTTCCGCATTATGATTGCGGCTGGATGTGGCATGATTGCACTCGCCTTATACGGGGCTTACCTGACGTTCCGTAAAAAGCTGGAAGGTTCACATCGCTGGTTCTTCCGTCTGATGATATGGGGGATATCCCTTCCATTCATTGGGAATACTTCAGGTTGGATCATGACTGAAATAGGTCGCCAACCGTGGACGGTATTTGGTTTGCTTCAAACGAAAGATTCTGTTTCGCCTACCGTTGTGGCAGGAGAAGTGCTATTCTCGTTCATCTCATTTACTACATTGTATTTAATTTTAACAGGTGTGCTGGCGTTTCTGTTTTACCGTACGGCTCGTAAAGGTCCAGATATTGAGCCACATCAGCAAACGGTAATTCATGATCCTTTTGCTCAAGGGGGTGACACCATTGTCGCTAAATGATTTATGGTTCTTATTGATCGCTGTGCTGTTTACCGGCTTCTTTTTTCTGGAGGGCTTTGATTTTGGCGTAGGAATGGCCACAGGATTGGTGCCGCGTAACGACCAACAAAAACGTTTGATGATCAATACGATTGGTCCATTCTGGGATGCCAACGAAGTGTGGCTGATTACAGCAGCAGGTGCAATGTTTGCCGCTTTTCCGCATTTTTATGCGACTATGTTCAGCGGATATTATCTCGTATTTGTGTTTATTTTGCTAGGTTTGATCTTGCGTGGAGTTTCTTTTGAGTTCCGCGGAAAGGCTGAAGGAAAATGGTGGACAGGAACGTGGGATGCCTGCATTCTGATTGGCAGCTTTCTACCGCCGATGCTGTTCGGTATGGCTTTTGCGGCTTTGGTGAAAGGTGTACCTATTCAGCAAAACATGGATTTGAAAGCTGGATTTTCCGATGTATTCAATGGATATACCGTATGGATTGGACTGACAGTGGTCGGAATGTGCCTAATGCACGGACTGACGTTTATTTCTCTGCGGACGATTGGAGAAGTACGGGATCGTGCTCGCGTGATGGCATCCAAATTTCTTCCGGTATTGGGCATTTTACTTGCGGGCATGGTGGTATGGACTTATTTTGCAACGGATTTATTTGCGCGTCGCGGTCCCTTTATGTATGCTGCGGTAGCAGTCGGAATTGTCGCCTATGTGCTGACGTGGTACTTCCTGAAGCAGCGCCGTGAAGGATGGGCCTTCGGGATGACAGGTGCAGTGATTTTGCTGACCTTCGTTTCGTTATTCGTCGGTTTGTTCCCAAGATTTATGGTGAGCTCGATTAACAGTGCTTTTGATTTGACGATTTATAATGCAAGCTCCAGTCATTACACCCTGAAAGCCATGACGATTGTTGCAGCAACGCTTTTACCCTTTGTGCTGGCTTATCAGGCGTGGAGCTATTTTGTTTTCCATAAGCGTCTCAGTGAGAAGGATCATTTGGAATACTAATGGATAAGGCATGGTTTGAATTAAAGGGCATTCGGCCAGTGATGCTGCTACTGGCTGCCCTTTCCCTGCTCCAGGGGGCCGCGGTGATTGCACAAGCAGTCTTCTTGGCAAAGGCTGTTACGATTTTGTTTGAACAAAATCCGCTGGTGATGGCTTGGCCGTCGCTGGCGTTGTTTTTCGCTGCTTTTGCAACGAGGCATACGGCGATCTGGCTGCAACGCCGGACAGCAGGCCGTTTTGCTGAAGCTTCAGGCGCTTCCTTACGGGAGCGTCTGCTTGCACGTTTGTTCGAACGGGGGCCGGGTTTTGCAGCGCAGGAAGGTAGCGGCAAGTTGGTGACGCTGGCGCTGGACGGCATGGATCGTTTTCGCACGTATTTGGAACTGTCCATTCCTCGAATGATTGACATGATGGCTGTCACTATACTTGTACTTGTGTATGTTTTCACATTGGATGTCATTTCAGGTGTGATTTTGACGACTACGATGCCGATCCTGGTAGGCTTCTTTATTTTGCTCGGCTTGGCAGCGCGGAAGCAGGCAGACAAGCAGTGGCGTTCCTATCGTCTGTTATCTCATCATTTCACGGATTCGCTGCGTGGACTTCAGACACTAAGGTTTTTGGGTCGTAGCCAAGAGCATGGGGAAACGGTTGGGAAGGTCAGCGACCAATACCGCACGGCAACAATGCGCACGCTGCGGGTAGCGTTTCTTTCCTCATTTGCCCTCGATTTTTTTAGTATGCTATCGGTCGCTTTTGTTGCGGTAGGCTTGGGTTTGCGCCTGATTAGTGGCTCGGTGGGTTTGGAGGCAGCGCTTGCGGTGCTTATTCTGGCCCCAGAATATTTTATGCCCATACGCCAGTTGGGATCAGACTATCATGCTTCACTGGATGGTAAGGAGGCTTGGGGAGCAATCCGCTCCATTCTCAGTAAAGAAGATGACGCGACCGAGCCGAATAAACAGGCAGCTAACGATAAAGGATTGGACATCACGGGACAGGACATTCTTGAGCTGTCCGATGTGTGCCTCCTTAATGAAGACGGTTCGGCTCGGCTTGAACATGTGTCTGCCAATGTTGAACCGCACATGAACATGATCGGCATCGTTGGAGCTAGCGGTGCAGGTAAAACGACGCTGCTTAGCCTGCTTGGCGGTTTTGCTGATCCCACTTCGGGCGAACTGCTCCTGAATGGATGCAGATTGGCTGGGGATGCAAAAGCTGAATGGCAACGGCATATTGCGTATATTCCACAGCATTCATACCTGTTTAGCGCTTCTCTGGCAGATAATATTCGTTTTTATGAACCGGAGGCATCCAACCAGCAGGTGGAGTGGGCGGTTGACGCGGTTGGACTGCGTGAACTGGTAGACGGTCTTCCGGGTGGAATGAATGAGTCCATTGGTGAAGCGGGTAGGACGTTGAGCGGAGGACAGGCGCAGCGGATTGCATTGGCGCGGGCGTTGCTCAGTAACCGTCCGGTCATTTTATTGGATGAGCCTACGGCGCATCTGGATATTGAGACAGAGTGGGAGCTAAAACAGACGATTTTATCGGTTTTGAAACACAAAAGAGTGTTTCTTGCCACCCACCGGCTACATTGGATGCCAGATATGGACTGTGTCTGGATGATGAATCAAGGTCGTCTGGAAGAAGTAGGTTCCCATCAGCAATTGATTGCCCGTAAGGGGGCATATTACCGATTGCTGACGGGGATGTCGGAAGGAGGGAACGGACGATATGAGAGTAACGGATAATAGCAGACAAGGCTGGTTTGTGACGTATCTGAGACAATATTTTTGGGCCTTTCTGCTAGCTGCTCTTTTGGGCGCGCTGGCCATTGGATGTGCGGGCGCGTTGCTTTTTACGTCCGGTCATCTGATTACCCGTTCGGCCTTAAAACCGGAAAATATATTAATGGTGTACGTTCCAATTGTGCTTGTGCGAACATTTGGTTTTAGTAAAGCGGTTATTCAGTACCTGGAACGCTTGGTAGGACATGATGCCGCACTGCGTCTGGTGTCCCGTATGCGGGTACGCTTATATCGGGCAGTAGAACCGCAGGCGCTGATGATCCGCAGCAAATTCCGTACAGGGGATTTATTGGGGTTGCTGGCAGAGGATATTGAGCAGCTTCAAAACATCTATCTGAAGCTAGTTCTGCCTGCGCTATCGGCTTTGCTGATTTATGCAGCAGGCATCTCGGCGCTCGGACGGATGGACGGAACCTTTGCCTTGCTTATGGCGCTATATGGAGGATTTTTGCTTTTTATTGCCCCAGCTATCTCACTATGGACCTCACTCGCCAAACGGCGAATGTTCAAGCAGGAACGGAGTAAAGCCTATCAGGACCTGACGGATGCTCTGTTCGGCATGAGTGATCTGGTGCTGAGCGGACGGACTGGGCATTTCCTGAGTACCTTTACACAACGGCACAATAGGGCTGCCGTGATGGAAAATTCACTTCGCCGGGGCGAGTGGCGTTCTCATTGGATGGCACAATGCGTTGTAGGCGGTGGGATTGTGATTATGACTGTGTGGGCCGGAGGCCTAGTAGCACAGAATCGTATAGAAGCCACATGCCTGGCATCCTTTGCCCTTGTGGCTTTTCCGTTGCTGGATGCCTTCGTTCGCGCTGGAGAAGCAGTGGTGCATGCACCGGAGTATCAGGATTCCCTTCGACGGTTGAAGGATTCGGAGAAAGACACACCTACACCTGTGTCATCATCGCTTCCGGTTACTGTGGATGCAGGACACCCAGCAGCAGGCGGCACAGCTGACACTATAGATGAGCAGGCTGCCGCTCTGGGATTGGGCCACGGAGGAGACCTGCTGCTGAACAACGTAAGCTACCGCTATGCGGCAACGCAGGAATGGAGCGTGCGTGGTATCTCCTTGCACGTACCGCAGGGGGGCAAGGTTGCATTGCTTGGTCGCAGTGGTGCGGGCAAGTCCACGCTACTGAATCTGATTCAGGGAGCATTGCAGCCTGATGAAGGGAGCGTCACTGTCGCAGGGATTCCCGTATACACAGGTGGAGCATACTCCAATCTATTTGCGGTGCTGAACCAGCAGCCGTATTTATTCGATACAACGGTAGCGAACAATATTCGGCTGGGACGACCCGATGCTACGCTGGATGAGGTGCGTGCAGTGACGAAGCAGGTAGGGCTTGGAACTCTAATTGATTCTTTGCCGGAGGGCTACGATACCCGAATGCATGAGACGGGCCTTCGTTTTTCCGGTGGAGAAAAACAGCGAATTGCACTGGCGCGGATTTTGCTGCAAAATCACCCGATTGTTTTGCTGGATGAGCCGACAGTGGGGCTTGACCCGCTGACAGAGCATGAGCTCATGCAGACGATGTTTCGTGTGCTGAAGGGCAAAACATTGATCTGGATCACGCATCATCTCACAGGAATGGAGCATATGGACGAGGTGATCTTTATGGAGCAGGGCACCATTTCCATGCGCGGCAGTCATGAGCAGCTGTGGCAGGAGCAGTCTCGTTACCGTAATCTGTATGAGCTGGATCATCCGAGCCTGTGAAATGAGGTATTTAAAATTTTGATTAACTTTTATATACTGGTTAGAGTTGATGCGTCACATGCAGACATTCAACTGGAGAGGCTGATATGAATGAAAACACTAATCTCTAAGCATTGGCATTTGATGCTGATTGGTTTTGTAGCCCTGAGCATGGGCGGGTTTGTCTTGTTTTATTTTCAGGGGAGCGTGTCGTCGTTTCCGGTCATTCAACCTAAACAAGCTCAGGAAGAGCCAGACAAAACTAAATATGAGATTGTTACAGTGGGTGTAAAAGGGGACGGTTTCTATCCTAAAAATATTGAAGTGAAAGCCGGCGTTCCAACCAAAATCAATTTCAAGAAAATGACATCCTTCACTTGCATTGATGAAGTGCAGTCGTTGAAGATCGGAATGGACGTTTACCTGGATCACGAAAATAATTATTTTACCGTCCAGGACTTGAAACCAGGCGTATATGAGTACAATTGCGGTATGTACATGTACTACGGGACCATCACAGTAAAATAAATCAAAAAAGCTTTCTGGCACATTGATGCCAGAAAGCTTTTTTTCCTTCAATCAATCATTAGGTTAATTGCGACAGTGTGTATATACCATCCACCACCTGTGGTGCAGTATGCATTATCCTTTTTGCATTATGCTTTATCCTTTACCCTTTACCTCTGATCAGCTTACATTGCTGATCTTTTGTTTTTTACAAGACTTCTTTCAGGGAATTTACATTAGAACGGAACAGGCGGAATGTGCTGGACAAGCGAAGCGGTCGCCTTAAAGCTTTCTGCAGGAAAGCTCGCATCGCAAGCATAAACTGTCCCCGGCTTTCTACCTTTGTGTGCTTATTCAAGAAATCCGGGGACAACAGCGATGGGAAGCACCATCCGCATGCGTAGTGGCACGAATGTAATTTTTTTCATCCCATATATCTAATTTTGAACTGATTTTTCTCCTAATTCGTCGGGTATCCGCTTCCAAGCCAGCAAAGTATGATAATAGTATCTAGAGATGAGGAGGAGCTTGTTATGGGATCTTCAACTGAAACCGCTTCCAACAATAGTGCTTTGATTCCTGAATCCAATAGGGGAAGACCACGCAAGGCTCGCGGCCCGAAGCCTGACCGTGGTAAAAAAGGCTTGTGGGACAGTGTGAAGCAGCAAAAGTATCTTTATTTTATGTCCATTCCTTTCGTCATATGGGTGTTTGTTTTCAGCTATCTTCCGCTTTGGGGCTGGACGATGGCGTTTCAAAATTATAAGCCAGCCAAATCTTTTACGGACCAGAAATGGGTAGGGCTGGATAACTTTATTGAGCTATTTCAGGATGAACGATTTTATCTGGTATTACGCAATACGCTAGCGATGAGCCTGATGGGGATTGTATTTGGTTTTGTCGTACCGATCTTCTTTGCAATTCTGTTAAATGAGCTGCGTGGTATGCTGTTCAAACGGTTTGTGCAGACAATATCCTACCTCCCGCATTTTGTATCCTGGGTAGTTGTGGCCGGCTTGGTCACCAAGATGCTGTCCATTGACGGAGGCATTGTCAACGATGTATTGGTAGCGCTTCATATTGTGGATGAACCGATTCAGTTCATGGCAAAGGGGAGCTGGTTCTGGTACATTGTAACCGCTTCCGACATATGGAAAGAGACAGGTTGGAATACGATTATTTATTTAGCTGCAATCACCGGAATTGATCAAGAACAGTATGAAGCATCGCGCGTGGATGGAGCGAGTCGTTGGAGACAGATGTGGCATATTACACTGCCGGGTATCCGCTCGACGATTGCCATTCTGTTCATTATGGCGATTGGACATCTGGTGAGCAATGGTTTTGAAAAGCAGTTCTTGCTTGGCAATAGTCTTGTGACGGATTATTCCGAGGTGCTGGATCTGTACGCGCTCAATTACGGGATTAATTTGGGGCGCTTCTCTTACGGGACGGCAATTGGTATTTTCAACTCGCTGGTTAGCATTCTGCTGTTGTTTACGGCGAACGGTATATTCAAAAAACTGACCAAAGAAAGCATCATGTAGGGAGGGAGAAGCGAAATGACGAATAAGGCATTTAATGCTACCCGGTCTGAGAAGCTGTTTGACCTGTTCAACTATATCCTCATGGCTCTGATCGTGGTGTTGACGCTGTACCCGTTTCTGAACGTACTTGCGATTTCCCTGAACAATTCAACGGACACGGTTCGTGGTGGTATTTATATATGGCCCCGCCAATTTACGCTCGAAAATTACAAAACGATTTTCCAGTACGATGGCCTTCTTCAGGGACTGCAAATATCTATTCTTCGTACTTTGGTCGGGACGGTACTCGGATTGATCTGCGCATCTATGCTTGCTTTTACATTGAGTCGGGTCGAGTTTCGTGCTCGTAAGTTTATTTCTACGTTTTTGGCGTTGACGATGTATTTTTCCGGCGGGATGGTGCCCGTGTTTATTTTAATGCGGGATTTGCATCTTCTGGGCTCGTTTTGGGTGTACATTTTTCCAGGCTTAATCAGTGCATTTAACGTGTTTGTCATTCGTTCCTTTATGGATGGTTTGCCGTATGCGTTGCAGGAGTCTGCCAAACTCGATGGAGCGAATGATTTTACGATTTACTGGAGAATTATTTTGCCGCTGTGCAAACCAGTATTGGCAACGATTGCTCTTTTTCTGGCAGTAGGTCAGTGGAATGCTTGGTTTGATACGTATTTATACAACGGTGGGGCGTCGCAATGGACGACGTTACAGTATGAGCTGATGAAAATACTGCAAAGTACGCAGCAAGGCGGCTCCAGTATGACGAATAGCAATGACATGGCTAAACAAATGGCTCAAATTTCACCAGAGTCGATCAAAATGGCAATCACGATTACGGTTACGCTCCCCATCCTGATGGTGTATCCGTTCTTGCAAAAGTATTTTGTAGGCGGTATGACGCTGGGGGCAGTGAAATCATAAAAGCCAGGATTCTGGCAGTAAATAGTAGTTATTTGCAGGAGAAGTCATCATAAGAATATAGGAGGATTTATACATGAAAAAACACTGGTCCAGATTTGCACTGATTCCCTTGCTCGCGGTGTCACTTACCGCACTCGCAGGTTGTGGGGGAAGCGATAAAGCAGCGAAGGAGAGCACATCCAGCGGTACAGACCCGATTACGTTTAGCTTCTTCGGAGCAGATACAAGCCCACAATGGAACGGAATGAAGGATGAAATAGGCAAGGAAATCACCAAGAAAACAGGTGTAACCTTGAATGCGGAATTTGATGTCAGCGGTGGAGGTGGAGATGACCGAATTGCTTTGATGGCAGCAAGTGGAGAATACCCGGACTTGGTTTCTCCTAAAGCGAATATTAATAAGCTTGTGGATGCGGGGGCCATGATTGATCTGACAGATCTGATCAACGATCACGCACCTAATCTCAAAAAGCTATATGGACCCTATATGGATCGTTTGAAATACAGTAATAAGGATCAATCCATCTATGTCCTTCCTACGTATGCAGGTGTGGGACAGGAAAGTTTTGACGCAACAGGGGGATTTGAAATTCAGCATAAGGTGCTCAAGGAGTTAGGTTATCCAAAGGTAAGAACGCTACAGGATTATGAAAACGTACTCAAAACCTATACTGCCAAGCATCCGACGATCAATGGCAAAAAAACAATCCCACTCACGCTGGATGCAGATGACTGGAGAATTATGATTACCGTAACGAATCCTGCCTTCCAGACGACTGGAGCGCCGGATGATGGTGAATATTTTATTGATCCCAAAACATTTGAAGCCAAACTTCATTACAAACGTCCAGAAGAAAAGGAATATTTTCGTTGGTTGAACCACATGTACAATGAAGGGCTGCTCGATAAAGATTCGTTTGTGCAAAAAAGTGATCAATACAAATCCAAAATTGCCAGCGGCCGTGTCCTCGGTCTGATTGACCAGGAGTGGGGGTATCAGGATGCTGAAAATGCATTAAAAGCGTCAGGTAAGGCTGATGCCAGCTACGCGCATTTTCCAGTTACACTTTCGGAGGAATACAAGGATCGTTCCTTTCAGGATATGGGCTTCGTGTCCGGTTATGGTGTAGGTATTACGGAAAATTGCAAGGACCCGGTGCGGGCTATAAAATTCCTTGATTATTTAGCTTCCGATGAAGGACAGGTGCTAGTGAACTGGGGGATCGAGGGCAAGCATTATGAGATCAAAGATGGCAAACGCATCATTCCGGCTGATGTGCTGGAGCAAAAAACGAACAATGCAACCAACTTCAGCAAATCCACGGGTATAGATTTGTACACGCTCATCAGCGGACACTATGGTGACGGCGTGAAGGACCCTACGGGTAACTACTATACTGCCAAATTCCCGGAGCAAATTATCGCGGCTTATTCGAAGCCGGAGAAAGAATCCCTTAAAGCATATGGCGTAAAAACGTGGAAAGATCTGTTCCCAGACAAGAAAGAATTTGATGTAAAGCCTTGGGGCGCAGCCTATAACCTGACAACAGACAATGAATCCAACTATAACGTTACATTCAAAAAAACGACCGACATTATCCGCAAACGTATACCCGAAGCTATTTTAGCACCAGCTTCCAATTTTGATACGGTATACGACAACATGATTAAAGAACTGGATGCCGCCGGAGCTGTCCAAATGGAACAGCAATACACGCAACTGGTGAAGGACAGAGTGGAGTTATGGAGCGGTAAGGCTTCTAAATAGCTGACTGCTTTTAACGAAATTTTGAATGCCGGAATGACAGAGCGCTTGTCCTTAAGGTCCATACGGGATTAGCGCTCTGTTTGATCTTGATGGGGGAGGGTTTGATATGACGAAAGGCGAAAGGCCACAGTCCCTGCGTTTATGGTATCGCCAGCCTGCTGAGGTATGGGAGGAAGCATTGCCAGTCGGCAATGGAAGGCTGGGAGCTATGGTATTTGGCGGAATCAGAGAGGAGCATTTGCAATTAAACGAGGATACGCTCTGGTCCGGGTTTCCCAGAGATGGCGTTCAGTATGATGTATTGCGATATTTGCAGCCTGCCAGAAAGTTGATTGCAGATGGAAAATACAAGGAAGCGGAACAACTGATTAATACGAATATGCTAGGTCGCGATACGGAAGCCTATCAGCCTTTGGGAGATTTGTGGATTACGCAGGAGGGCCTAGGGGAAATTGCACATTATGAACGGAAACTGGATTTGCTGACCGGAACCGCAGCCGTCACTTTTCAGAGTGATGGAGTCCGCTATACCCGTGAAGTTATCGCCAGTGCGCCAGATGGAATCATCATGGTGTCACTGACTGCGAATAAGCTTGGGAAGATCCATGCATCCGTGCGCATCACTTCCCCCCATCCTTGTGAAGACGAGGTTGGAGAGGATGTACATTTTGGTGATTCATCCAAATGGGATAGCGATAAAGAGGATGATCCATCCGAGGAGCCATCCGGGGACTTTATGACATTGACTGGACGAGCGCCCAGTCATGTGGAATCTAATTATCACGGTGATCATCCACAGTCTGTCGTTTATGAAAATGATTTGGGGATGGCTTTTGCAGTTCAGGCGAGGGTTATTCCCGAGGGAGGAACCTTGACGAAGGACACTGATGGTGCGCTGATCATCTCAGGCGCGGATAAAATCACGGTGTATTTGGCAGCAGCTACTGGATTTAGGGGATTTCACGCTATGCCGAATAGTGATGCAACGGAGTCAGCAGAAGCATGTCAAGTCATTTTAGACGGAGCAATTTCGCTGGGAACTGAGCAGGTGCGGCAACGCCATGAACAGGATCATCGAAAGCTGTTTGACCGCGTTGCATTAGAACTGGGAGGTGATACTCTAACCGACGAATTCGTTCTACCGACCGATCTGCGATTAGAACGTTATCAGAAAGGTCAGGCCGACCCGGGGCTGGAAGTGCTGTTATTTCAGTATGGCCGCTATTTGCTCATGGGTAGCTCGCGTCCGGGGAGTCAGCCTGCCAATCTTCAGGGCATCTGGAATGACCGGGTGCAGCCGCCGTGGAACAGTAATTATACAACCAATATTAATACTCAGATGAACTATTGGCCCGCAGAGGTATGCAATCTTGCCGAGTGCCATGAACCCTTGCTGCACATGATTGGAGAAGTGGCTCGTACGGGACGGAGGGTAGCCTCCATCCATTATGGTGCTCAAGGATGGGCGGCTCATCACAATGTAGATGTGTGGAGATACGCCGGACCTTCAGGGGGCCATGCCAGCTGGGCATTTTGGCCGCTTGGAGGTGTATGGCTAACTGCTCACCTATGGGAGCGCTATCTGTTCACCTTGGATACAGCCTATTTGGCAGAACAAGCTTATCCGCTCATGAAGGGGGCGGCAGCCTTTTGCATGGACTGGCTCGTAGAAGGCCCGGAGGGTCAGCTTGTGACGTACCCATCCACATCACCTGAAAATAAATTCAAAACGTCGGATGGCGAGGATTGCAGTATATCTATGGGCTCCACCATGGATATGACGCTGATTCGAGAGCTGTTGGGGAACTGCATTCAAGCTGCGGATCTGCTGGAATTAGACGATGAGTTCCGCAACCGCTGCGAGGAGACACGAGACAGATTAATGTCCTATCAAATTGGTCGCCACGGTCAGCTACAGGAATGGTTTGTCGATTTTGAGGAAGCGGAGCCTGGGCATCGACATGTTTCGCATCTATATGGGTTATATCCTGGTCGACAAATTCACATCCGTGATACCCCGGAGCTAGCTGAGGCGGCTCGCATATCGTTGCGTCGACGGCTTGATCACGGTGGTGGGCATACCGGATGGAGCTGTGCCTGGTTGATTAACCTGTATGCTCGACTGGAAGATGGCGACGCCGCACATCGGTATGTTCGCACGTTGCTGTCGCGATCAACCTATCCTAATTTATTTGACGCTCACCCGCCTTTTCAGATCGACGGTAATTTTGGTGCGACGGCGGGGATCGCAGAAATGCTGCTACAAAGCCGTCCGGGAGAGCTGACGTTACTGCCTGCCCTGCCAACGGCATGGCCGGAGGGACGGGTCAGTGGATTGAAGGGACATGGCGGGATGACGGTCGGCATGGAATGGTCCGGTTCCCGGCTTGTCCGTGCAGAACTGGCCACATCCATCTCAGCAGGAAGCTGCACGATTCGCAGTGCACATCCATTTAGCGCAGATGCTCGTCAGGCTCTGCCTGATCCTGAGCACGGAGGATTTATTTTGTCATGGATTTTTACCAAAGAACAGGAAATAACGAACGGGCATACGATTATAATTGAAGGAGAGGAATAGACAATATGACCATTTTTCAATTTCCGCAGGAATTTATGTGGGGCACCGCGACGGCAGCCTATCAAATCGAAGGAGCTTATGAGGAGGATGGGAGAGGCTTGTCGATCTGGGATACCTTTGCCCATACGCCTGGCAAAGTATTCAACGGTGATAACGGCAATGTAGCTTGTGACAGCTATCATCGCTACGAGGAAGATATCCGCCTAATGAAGGAGCTGGGCATTCGTACATACCGTTTTTCCGTGTCCTGGCCGCGTATATTTCCCAATGGTGACGGTGAAGTCAATCAAGAAGGATTGGACTATTATCATCGCGTAGTCGATTTGTTGAACGAAAACGGGATTGAACCGTTTTGTACACTGTACCATTGGGATCTGCCTCAAGCGCTTCAGGATGCTGGAGGATGGGAGAATCGTCACACGATTCAAGCATTTGTCCAGTATGCAGAAACGATGTTCCGCGAGTTCCACGGTAAAATACACCATTGGCTAACATTCAATGAACCATGGTGTATCGCCTTTTTATCCAATATGCTGGGTGTTCATGCCCCAGGTCTGACAAATCTTCAGACAGCCATTGATGTAGGACATCATCTGCTAGTTGCACATGGTCTTTCTGTGCGCCGCTTCCGTGAGCTGGGCACCAGTGGCCAGATCGGTATCGCTCCCAATGTCTCATGGGCTGTCCCTTACAGTACATCTGAGGAAGATAAAGCTGCTTGTGCGCGCACCATTTCCCTGCACAGTGACTGGTTTCTTCAACCTATTTATCAAGGCTCGTATCCTCAGTTTTTGGTAGACTGGTTCGCGGAGCAGGGAGCTACCGTGCCTATTCAGGATGGTGATATGGATATTATTGGCGAGCCTATTGATATGATCGGTATTAATTACTATAGTATGTCGGTTAATCGCTTTAATCCTGAAGCCGGGTTTCTTCAATCTGAAGAAATCAATATGGGGCTACCTGTAACAGATATCGGCTGGCCAGTGGAGTCGCGTGGGCTGTACGAGGTACTGCATTATTTGCAAAAATACGGTAACCTCGATATTTATATCACAGAGAATGGGGCTTGTATCAACGATGATGTCGTGAATGGCAAGGTTCAGGATGACCGTCGCATTTCGTATATGCAGCAGCATTTGGTGCAGGTACACCGGGCGATTCATGACGGCCTTCATGTCAAAGGATATATGGCATGGTCACTTATGGACAATTTTGAGTGGGCAGAGGGATATAATATGAGATTTGGCATGATTCATGTCGATTTTCGCACACAGGTCCGCACCCCGAAGGAAAGTTACTATTGGTATCGAAATATAGTAAGTAATAACTGGTTGGAGACCAGACGTTAAACGAAGAGCAATTTTTTTAAAAAATATAGCAAAGACGGATCTGTCTTCATTCCCTTTTGTTTGAATACTGGGTCTTCCGGGGTAATAATAGTCAGGATATGCAGAGGGTTGTTTCAGGTATGTAGAGACCAAAGGGAATAAAGAAGCAAGATGTGTGCATACTGACAAAAATACCGAACGAGGGCGTTAAAATTATTTTGGACCGAAGGGAGTGGAGGGGATGGCTGCAAATTTTAGAAAATCAGGATCAACTGACGGGCAGATGAGCCGTACGGTATCTGTTATCGCTTTGATCGCTTGTATTGCAGGTATTATCCTTATTTTGCTTGATATAGGAAATTTGACTGATCGAAATATATATTTAATGACAGGCATTGGCTGCGTTGTTGCCGGGATTTTTATTTTTCTCGTTGGGAAATCATTTGTCATTGCACGCAAGAAGGAAGACCAGGAAAACGGTCGCAGTTAATAAAATTAAAAATGATTTAAAGCAAATATATACTGAAAACAACAACGTGGGGCTTCGAGCAGTGTAGGATGATAACTGTAGGGAGTCCCGCTTTTTTCTTTAATATAACTTCTTTAAGATACACAAATAACGTTTTTAATATGTCATCTTTGAATTATAATATATTTTGAATTTGCAAGAGAAATTTTATTTTTAGAGATATTTTTCACAAAAATCGGACAAATAATCGACAATTCTGTTAACAATAAAAAAAGTGGCCGCTTTTCTGCTATCTTATATAGGGGCAACATTACAGGAGTTCGTTAAGTTTTGAGTAATTTATTATTTAAGGAGAGGGGAACAACATGAACAAAAAACCAAAAGCGATTATTGCGTTGGTTTTGACCGTGCTCACGGTAGCATTGCTCATTTGGACGTGTTTTTATGCTGGCGGAAAATACGTTGTTTTCGATCCGAAAGGACCCATTGGGCAAGCACAAAAAGAGCTGATCATTCTTACAACGGCATTGTCTGCGCTAATAATTGTACCGGTCATGATTTTGACTTTCTTCATCATTTGGCGGTATCGTGATACACCGACAAACAAGGTGAAGTACCAACCCCACTGGGATGACAGCAAAAAGCTGGAGACCACATGGTGGGCTATTCCAATTATCGTTATCTGTATTATTGCGGTTATTACTGCAAGATATACCTACTTGCTGGAGCCTTCCAAGCCGTTGGCAAGTACGCAAAAGCCAGTAACCATTCAAGTGACTTCACTGGACTGGAAATGGCTCTTTATGTACCCAGAGGAAGGTATAGCTACAGTTAACCAAGTTCACATTCCTAAAGGTGTTCCAGTCCGTTTTGAACTGACTGCTGACGCACCGATGAACTCGTTCTGGATTCCGCAATTGGGCGGACAAATCTACACCATGTCAGGCATGGCTATGAAACTGCATTTGCAGGCCGATCACGAAGGAACTTACTTTGGTTCGGGTGCAAACTTTAGCGGTGAGCATTTTGGACAAATGCGTTTTGATGTAGAGGTCCAGTCGGATGAAGAGTATAAAAACTGGGTCGCTGACATCAAGAAGCAGTCTAAGCCGCTGACGAAAGACGGCTATTTGGCGCTTGCAAAACCAGGTTTGTCCCAGCCTGATGAGTATTCTTCGATTCCAGATGGCTTGTTCAAAGAGATTGTCAACAAGTATGTAGTGGAAGGGGCTCCTAACCCCCATGCTGGACATGGCGGAGCTACATCCACAGAAGATTCAACCAAGTCCGGCACAGAAGATCATGCTGGAATGGACATGAGTCATATGAATATGAGCGGACACAATTAAATGATTATAAGGAAGGAGGCCCCCAATGCTTGACAAAATAAAAGAGTTTGCATCCACTTTCTTCGTTACTGGAGACCCAATGATCTATGGAGCGGACGTCTCCATCGCATTAGCGACGATCGGGATCGTGTTTGTGCTCACTTATTTCAAAAAATGGGGCTGGCTTTGGAAAAACTGGTTGACTACTGTTGACCATAAAAAAGTCGGTATTATGTATATTCTTGCGGCCATCTTGATGTTATTCCGCGGAGGCGTGGATGCATTATTGATGCGTGTTCAACTGGCTACACCGGATGTGACACTTCTGCATCCTGAGCATTACAATCAGATTTTCACAACTCACGGCACGATCATGATCCTGTTTATGGCGATGCCGTTGATGTTTGGTTTGTTTAATATCGCCGTACCCCTTCAAATTGGTGCGCGCGACGTTGCGTTTCCTTTCCTGAACGCATTGAGCTTTTGGCTTTTCTTTATGGGAGCGATGTTGTTCAACTTGTCCTTTGTTATCGGCGGTTCGCCAGATGCAGGGTGGTTGAGTTATCCACCGCTTTCAGAACTGCAATTTAGTCCTGGCGTCGGTCAGAACTTCTATATCTGGGGTATTCAGATTTCTGGTATAGGTTCATTGGCTACGGGGATCAATTTTATTGTGACCATTATTAAAATGCGTGCACCTGGTATGACTTGGATGAAAATGCCTGTCTTTACGTGGTCCGTATTTTCGTCATGTGTTATTATCATTTTCGCATTCCCGATTCTGACGGTTACTTTGGCATTGCTGTTCCTTGACCGCTTTGGAGGAGGACACTTCTTTACGCTTGATTTCGGCGGTAACCCGATGATGTATATCAACTTGATCTGGATGTGGGGTCACCCTGAGGTATACATTGTAGTTTTGCCTGCCTTCGGTATTTATTCCGAGGTCATCAGTGTATTCTCCAAAAAGAAATTGTTTGGCTACAAATCCATGGTTTACGCTATGTTCATGATTGCGATCCTGTCCTTCTTCACCTGGGCGCATCACTTCTTCACGATGGGATCAGGCGCAGATGTTAATGCATTCTTTGCGATTTCGACGATGGTTATCGCTATACCGACAGGGGTTAAAGTATTTAACTGGCTGTTCACGATGTATCGGGGTAAGATTACATTCAAGACCCCTATGATGTGGTCAATTGCTTTTATTCCGAACTTCTTGATTGCTGGTTTGACGGGCGTCATGTTGTCTGTAGCGCCTGCTGACTTCCAGTTCCATAACAGTTACTTCTTGATCGCTCACTTTCACTCCGCTCTGATTGGTGGTGTAGTGTTTGGTTACTTGGCAGGTCTGTACTATTGGTGGCCTAAAATGTTCGGTTTCACATTGCCTGAAACGCCTGGTAAATGGGCTTTCTGGTTCTGGAACATCGGTTTCTATGTATGTTTTATTCCACAATATTCTCTCGGTCTGATGGGTATGACGCGTCGTCTGAGCACTTATGGCTGGGATACCGGCTGGCAGCCGCTTAACCTCGTTTCGACCGTTGGGGCATTCCTGATGGGGATTGGGTTCTTGTTCCAGGTTCTTCAAATTCTTCTGGGCATCAAGAATTACCGCAAGCTGAAGGATACAACAGGCGACCCTTGGGGTGGCCATACGTTGGAATGGTCGATACCTTCACCTGCACCGGAATACAATTTTGCTACCATTCCACAAGTAGAAGAACGTGATGACTGGTGGGCAGAAAAAGATAAACGTGCAAAAGGTATTTTCAGAAAGCAACCGCCAATTGAAGCGATTCATATGCCGAAAAACTCGGCGATTCCATTCATTATGTCGGTATTCTTTTTCATTGCAGGTTTCGGGTTCGTATTCGGATGGTCGTTCTTCTATATTCCAGGGCTGATCGGTGTGGCAATTTGTATGATTTGCCGTTCGTTCTTCTCCTACGATGGCGACTACTATATCCCTGCGGATGAAGTAAAACGCACGGAAGCGGCAATAAGGGGGTCTGTATAATGGCACAAGCTGCAGCACATCACAGCCATGATCATGACCACGGGCATCACGATCCGCAAGAGCTGAAGA
Organism: Paenibacillus sp. FSL M8-0228; assembly: GCF_038007385.1. Classification (NCBI taxonomy): domain Bacteria; kingdom Bacillati; phylum Bacillota; class Bacilli; order Caryophanales; family Paenibacillaceae; genus Paenibacillus; species Paenibacillus sp. FSL M8-0228. The sequence goes on along the minus strand of NZ_JBBOXA010000001.1, from coordinate 4,839,288 downwards.
TGCTTGGTTTTTGGATCTTCCTCGTAACGGACGTAATCCTGTTCAGTACCTTGTTCGCAACCTTCGTTGTCCTTCGGAATAACACGGCCGGAGGACCAGGTGGCGCAGAGCTGTTTAACATGACGGGCGTTATTATTGAAACGTTCCTCTTGCTCACGAGCAGCTTCACAAGTGGTCTGGCTGTGTTGGCTATGAACAAAGGAAGCATGAAGGGATTAATCAGCTGGTTAATCGTAACAGCGATCCTGGGTCTTGGTTTTATCGGTTTTGAAGTTTACGAGTTTGTTGAAATGGTACACGAAGGAGCCAATTTTGGAACCAGTGCGTTCTTGTCGGCATTCTTCACTCTAGTCGGAACGCACGGACTTCACGTTTCGTTAGGTCTGGTTTGGATGATTGGACTCATGTTCCAGTTGAAAAAACGCGGGCTTACACCAGAGACGAAGGGGAAAGTTTCGGCATTGAGCTTGTACTGGCACTTTTTGGACGCTGTCTGGATCTTCTTGCTGACAGTCGTCTATTTGATGGGGGTGATGTAGATGGCACAGCATCAATCAGGAGCGGGTTCGCATGGTCATGATGATTCTCACGGTTCAGTGAAATCCTATGTTATCGGGTTTATTCTGTCCATCGTACTGACCATCATTCCTCTCTTCGTGGTGATGAATCATATGTTGAGCCGCACTTCGACCATGGTTGTTATTTTAGCCGCGGCAGTGCTGCAATTTCTGGTTCAGCTTTTCTTCTTCATGCACATCCGTGAAAGCAATGGACCACGTTGGAATGTTATGACCTTGATTCTTGGTGTAGTGATCCTGTTGACCGTCGTTGGTGGTTCAGTATGGATTATGGAATACAACATGGTAGCACACTAAAAATCACACAAGTACAAACTAATTAGGAAAGAAGGAGCGGACTTAGAACCGCTTCTTCTTTTTTTGTGTTGCTTATTAAAATTAAAACTGTGGCTTCTTGAACTCAAGTTTACATATGTGTAAAATGGAATTGTATAACAGTAGAGTGAAAACGATAATACTAGTGGAGAGCGGAGGGAAAAGTAATGAACACAGAATTACTGTTTAAACCTTTTAAGGCAGGTAATTTAACTCTTCCCAATCGGATTGTTATGGCGCCAATGACACGAAATTTTTCTCCTCAAGGTATCCCAGGGCCTGACGTGGTGATGTATTATCGTCGGCGTGCAGAAAATGCGGTTGGTTTGATTATTACGGAGGGAACTGCTATTAATCATCCCGCAGCTGTAGAGCACACCAGCATTCCTAATTTTTATGGTGAGGGATTAAAGGGGTGGGCCAAGGTAGTCGAGGAGGTTCATGCGGTAGGTGGCAAGATTATACCGCAGCTCTGGCATGTGGGTACAGCTCGCCAAATAGGTGCGGATAACCAACCGAATCCCGAGGCATTGCCTGTCGGTCCGTCCGGTATTTCTCCTGCCGGTGAAAAGGTAGTTGAGCCGTTGACCGAGACCGAGATTGCTGATATTATCGCAGCCTATGCTCAGGCCGCTGCCGATGCCCAGCGAGTGGGTTTTGACGGTATTGAGCTCCATGGAGCACATGGCTATTTAATTGATCAGTTTTTCTGGGACAAAACGAATAAGCGTACCGATCAATATGGAGGCAATCTGGTCCAGCGTACTCGGTTTGCGGTGGAGGTCATTGAGGCTTGTCGTCGTGCAGTAGGGCCGGATTTCCCAATTATACTGCGATTCTCCCAGTGGAAGATGTACCACTATGAAGAAAAGCTGGCACAGACACCTCAGGAACTTGAACAGTTTCTCGCTCCATTAGTGAAGGCAGGAGTGGATGTATTCCATTGCTCAAGCCGCCGTTTTTGGGAACCGGAATTTGAAGGGTCCGATCTAAACCTGGCAGCTTGGACGAAAAAGATAACAGGTAAGCCAGTTATTACTGTAGGCTCCATTGGCTTGGAGAAGGCGTTTTTGAGTGATTTTGAAAAAAATAATAATCGTCAAACCGAACAATCCAGTAGTGTAGAGGCAAGATTAGAACAACTCGTGGGGCAAGTAGAACGAGAGGAAGCTGATCTGGTTGCGGTTGGACGTGCTTTGCTGGTTGATCCAGCGTTTGCGGTGAAGTTACGTGATCAACAAATAGAAGAAATTATTCCTTACAGTGATGAAGTATTAAAGACGCTGAATTAAGCTTTATGTACTGTAAAGCTATAGCGTTAGGCAAGCATTTGAGACTTGGAAGTCTTCTGTTACAGGGCAAGCTGTAATATAAGCTATTCGTAAACTCTACGAATTTGCTATAATAGGAGCATCAAGTCGAAATACACGGGGTGAAAAGGATGAATTCTGAAACGGAAGCTTTGGATTGCGAGCCGGCTTGTCACGGTTCAGATCAGGAAATCGAGCGCATAAAATCTTCCCTTGTTGAGGATTCCATCGCATACAAAATGTCGGAGCTGTTTAAAGCTTTGGGTGACCCGACACGAATCAAGCTGATTTATGCCCTGGCACAAAAAGAACTGTGTGTTCATGATCTGACCCAGGTGCTCAATATGGGACAATCTGCGGTATCCCACCAGCTTCGTTATTTGCGCAACCTGCGTATTGTCAAACGACGCAAAGAAGGCAAAACGGTGTTTTATTCACTGGATGATAATCATGTGGAGCAGATCTTTTTGCAAACCCATCAACACATATCACATCAATAATCTTTTGGGATAAAACAACAGAGGGCGCCAAGCGATTGGCGCTCTTTTGGCGTTTGTCCGTTGAAGTCGATTTTTTTGTTAAAAAGGGCTAGATGTCATTGACTTTTGACCCTGATCCTGAATATAATGACCTTAATAAATAATATATGAACAGTTGCTCATATATAGTTAATTGGAGGCCAATGATTATGGATGCTCTAAAAAGAACGGAACGGCATGAATGGATTTTGGAAGGTTTGGATTGCGCCAACTGTGCGCTCAAGATTGAAAATGGAGTCAGTAAAATAGAAGGGGTCATGGATTGCTCGGTCAATTTTGTTACGAAAACGTTGACGATGACCACAAGTTCGGATCAAAAAGAAGAGGTTTTTCGCCAGACGGAACGGAAGGTTCATAGACTTGAGCCACATGTTCGGATGGTGGTAAAAAGTGCCCGGGGCCACCTACATGAAGACAGTCGAAGCCATGCTGGTGCAGTACAATCAGATAGCGTAGAGGATTGTGCATGCGGTCATGAGCATAATGATGAAGGTGAAGGACATACACACGAGCATCACAACCACCATGCAGAGCACAAACATGGTGAATCCACCCATGCTCATTCACATTCGCATGGAGATGATAGCCACGCTGGGCATACGCATGATCACGGTACGGACGGTATGCGCCGCATGATTGCGCGTTTGGCTATTGGTGCGGTCGTTGCGGCTGTTGCCTGGTGGTTACCTGTCGAAGGTGTAGGCAAGCTGGCCCTATTTTTACTGGCATATATCATCGTTGGCGGTGATGTTGTCTTGCAGGCTGCACGCAGTCTGGTGCGTGGAATGGCCTTTGACGAGTACTTCCTGATGACGCTGGCTACTGTTGGTGCATTTGCGATTGGGGAATACCCGGAAGGCGTAGCTGTCATGTTCTTTTATCAAATCGGAGAACTGTTTCAAGGTGTTGCAGTTAACCGTTCACGTAAATCCATCAGTGATCTGATGGATATTAGACCGGACTATGCGAACCTGAAGACGGCTGAGTCCGTACGGAGAGTGTCTCCAGAAGACGTTCGCATTGGGGATTTGATTGTGATTAAGCCAGGCGAGAAGATCCCGCTGGACGGTAAAGTTGTAGATGGTAAATCGCATGTGGATACCTCTGCGTTGACTGGTGAATCGGTGCCTCGTACTGTGGAGCCGGGAAGTAGCGTGTTGAGTGGATTTATCAATACGAACGGGCTTCTAACGGTAGAGGTTAGCAAAGAGTTTAGTGAATCCGCGGTCTCTAAAATTTTGGAATTAGTGCAAAATGCGAGTGCCAAAAAAGCGCCGACTGAAAAGTTTATCACGAAATTTTCCAGATACTATACTCCCGTAGTGGTTATTGTAGCGCTGTTGTTGGCGGTTGTTCCACCGCTTGTTGTGCCAGGTGCACAATTTGCAGATTGGGTGTACCGTGCGCTTGTTTTCCTCGTTATTTCTTGTCCATGTGCGCTGGTAGTATCTATTCCATTGGGCTTCTTTGGGGGAATCGGGGCAGCCTCCCGTTCAGGTATTCTGATCAAGGGCGGGAATTATCTTGAAGCTCTGAATCATGTAAAATACGCTGTTTTTGATAAAACAGGCACACTCACCAAAGGTGTTTTCCGTGTAACAGGGATTTATCCTGCCGGGGATTTTACAAACGAAACCCTGCTCGAAACCGCCGCTTTGGCGGAGCTGCATTCGACACATCCTATTGCTGCATCTTTGCGTGAATCCTACGGTAAAGAACTCAGAGCAGAACGGGTTCAGCAGTATAGTGAAATATCCGGTCACGGGATTCAGGCACAAATAGATGGTCGTCTGGTATCAGCCGGGAACGCCAAGCTGATGGAGCGGGAACATGTTGCTTTTAACGTGGCGCAGCAAGCAGGGACGCTGGATGAAGGAACGGTCGTACATGTGGCGGTAGACGGAACGTATGCCGGGTGCATTCTGATTTCAGATGAGGTTAAGGAAGACGCAGCCCAAACGGTTACTTCACTGAAAAAGTTGGGTGTGGTGAAAACCATCATGCTGACGGGTGACAATCGGACAGTTGCCGAGGCTGTAGGACGACAGCTGGGTTTGGATGAAGTAAGGGCAGAGCTGTTACCTCAGCACAAAGCCGAAGCCATCGAGCAGTTGTCTGCAAGTAAAAAAACGAGCGACAAAATTTTGTTCGTGGGCGATGGAATCAATGATACACCCGTACTGGCGCTGGCCGATGTCGGTGTAGCGATGGGTGGCTTGGGTTCGGACGCTGCGATTGAGGCGGCAGATATCGTAATCATGAACGACGAGCCTTCAAGGCTGGTTACGGCCATCCATATCGCCAAGCGCACACGTCGTATCGTATGGCAAAACATCATTTTTGCACTAGGTGTCAAAGCTGTGTTTCTTACGCTGGGAGCATTCGGTATTGCTACGATGTGGGAGGCTGTATTTTCCGATGTAGGTGTAACATTGCTAGCCGTATTGAATGTGATGCGTGTATTGAAGGTTCGTTCTTACGAGTAAAAAATAAACACCCCCGGGTTAACATCGGATGTAGGCATCCTGTGAAAACCGGGGGTGTTTATTTTATAGGTTCCTTTTTCGAGTGGTCTTGTACCAGCAGTATAGAGATTACTTGTGGGTTGTAGGGGAGCTGTGCCCAGATGTATAAATGCGTGGCGTGCCTAATACGTTAAGGTAGGGGCTTTACAAGTAAGGCCCATGTAAGATTCGGTTGCTCCATTATGAGTAAGCGTTTTCCTTATTTGGAGGGGTACTCAAATTCGTGTGTGCCAACTTGCTGACGGAAGAAAGGATGGATTAATAGCATGGAGGCTAAACTGATGCATGTATTCGCAGAGCTGTTGGGCGGCAAAAACAGCCGGGATCTCAAAGATCCAGAGTCGGTTATGGAGACTGCTGCACAGAGGTTGGCTATGGAGACGCTAAGGGCAGGCAGCCATGAAGTATCTGCTACGCAGGGGGAAGATCCGTTGGGCTGGCTGGTTGGTTTAGCTGAGCAGGGCGTAATCAGCCGAGCGGAGGCTTTGATGGCTGCGAATCCCGAATTACTTGGGGAAACGATGCTGAATAGCGGCAACGATATTGGGCAAGCAATGGGTACACTCCTAAAATGGAGCGATGAATACAGACGTACCTTCATACGGATTTATGCCGATGCTCCTACAAGTATGAGTCGTATAAGTACAGAGACAGCATCAGAAATAGGCAGTTTCGACGGTTATAGTCTTCTGCATGGCCCCTTGTCACAGGCCTCTGGCCGCGTTGGGGAATTATGCTATGCCTATCTGGACGTAGCTGAGTCTGGACAGACGATTCATGCCCCTGACGGGGAGCCCGACCCCATCCTTATTCCCGGCTCTCGTGCATCTGACACGTACAAAACCTTTAACCAGGCATCTGGCCTGCCTGGATTGTGTGAGCATTTGTCCCGCCGGATTATCAGCTTGCTGGAAACAGAGTATGAAGGCTTATTCGAGTCTCTGAACGGATCGCCACTCACTGTTGCCCTAATGGAGCAGAACAATGCAGTGGGTATTGGCAGCTTGCAAGATATGCAGCTGGAGGCATTACTGCGTGCGGCGTTGCGGAGCGTGCGGCAGGGGGGAGAACCCAAGCTGGAGATTATGGTACGCAATCCGGCTGACGTGGACGAATTCCGGGCAACCCGAGACTGGATTGACGGCGTTGCGGAGCAGACCTTATGCGGACGTCTTCGGTGCATTCCATATCGGGTAGGCGTGCTTTTGACAGTTGCCCCGTCTTTGGTGCCTAACATAAGCCCAACATGGAACAAGGAAGCCGCACGGTCGGAGGAGTCAGCCAACCCCAATAACATATCCAAAGTGGGTGCACGACATATCAAGCAGGTGGCTCAAGCTGCAGATCTGACACGTTTTGCCGATACGGTCATTTTAGAAGTCATACCAACTCCATCCGATGATATTAGGACTGAGGATCAGTTGATTCCACCCGGTGTCGATGGTCATGAGAATACTAGTGATACGATAAAATGCATAATGGAAGCTGTTCGACGTGTAAAGCCCGAGCTTCCTTTATGGGTAGCAATAGATGAAATTAACCAGTCTCTGGATGGGATTTCGATCTGGGAGAATGAGCTGACGGGGGTCATTTGCCCGGACACAGCAGTTCCCGCCGCACGCCTTGCAGCTGCGCGTTTGGGACTGCAACAGCTCGCAGATCGTCAGCGCACTTCTGGGGCTGCACACAACCATGCGTGGAAGTTTCCTTTAGCCTGAAGATAACCTAAATTCATGTAATAGAGGATTTTGCAAAAATCCAATAAGCGATTTTCAAAGAACAAAATATAGATCGAAATGGCCTAGTTCGTCTATATATTACACTTTGGAGCGACTGGAATCGACTTTTGCAAATCCTGAATCGGATGCTCTAAATATGGAGGATACCTGCAGTGTTTGCGCGGGTATCTTTTTTTATTTAGACCATTGCTGGTTTACAAGTGGAAAAGAAAAGGTATATAATAAAACAAAAGTTTCTCTAAACCAAAATAATTGTATAGACGCAAAAATGATTATCATTCTCATTTGCTAAACATGCTGCTTCGGGCTTCCCGAAGCAGCATGTGCTATTTTAGGGCACTTAACAATGGATATCATTCTCAATGAGATGCTAGTACAAGGAACAAAATATGGAAAGGAACGTGACATGATGCAAGCTGTTCAACGATTACAAGATACATTGTCTCCCTCTAACCGAACCCTTTCAAAAAACAGTGGCAGCGGACGACCCGGTCCGAATCGTAAGCCGCAATTTCAGCTTAAAAGTATGCTGAAAAACAAGGAGATGCAAGCTGCTCTAGGTAGTGGATTGCTGATGTTGATGGCATGGGGAGTCTCACATTGGTGGCAATGGCTATCGGTCATTCTGTATGTGGTGTCCTATGCCCTTGGGGGCTGGTCCAAAGCCAGGGAAGGAGTCGAAACACTGATCCGAGAACATGATCTGGATGTTAACCTGCTCATGATTGCTGCCTCCCTAGGAGCTGCGGCCATTGGCTATTGGAATGAAGGAGCCATGCTGATCTTTATTTTTGCACTCAGCGGTGCGCTGGAGAGCTATACCACCGAGCGTAGTAGTAAGGATATTTCTGAGCTTATGGCGTTGAAGCCGGAAACGGCTTTGCGCTTGTCTCGCGAGGGGACCGAAACGGTCGGCATTGAGCAGCTGTTGCCAGGCGACCTGCTGCTGGTGAAGCCGGGCGAACTGATTCCGGCGGACGGCCGAATCTCTAAGGGCGTTTCGGCAGTGAATCAGGCATCGATTACCGGTGAATCTATTCCGGTAAATAAGGTGGAAGGTGACGAGGTATATGCGGGCACCATTAATGGAGAAGGGGTGCTATATGTGGAGGTTAGTCAGTCCTCAGAGAACACTTTATTTTCGAAAATCATTCGTATGGTGGAAGAGGCTCAGACCGAAGTTCCTGATTCCCAGCGTTTTATTAAAACGTTCGAATCGGTGTACGCTCGAATTGTTGTTGCTGTCACGCTGATCGTCATTGCCGGTGCACCCATAGCATTAGGCTGGACGTGGGCAGCAGCGTTTTACAAGGCTATGGTGTTCCTCGTCGTGGCCTCCCCCTGTGCGCTCGTATCATCCATTATGCCAGTAATGCTATCGGCCATTTCCAACCGTGCCCGACGGGGCATCCTGTTCAAAGGTGGTGCACATGTGGAGAATATGGCATTGACTTCTGTTGTTGCTTTTGACAAAACAGGCACGTTAACGATGGGGTCACCTGTCGTCACGGATTGGATTACCGCCGCAGAATACGATGCCGATGAGTTATTGCATATGGTCGCCACAATTGAAAGCTATTCTTTGCATCCACTGGCGCGAGCGATTGTAGCCAAAGCCGAAGCTGATTTGGGACAGAGAGATCTTCTTCCAACCGAAGAAGTGCAGGCACTCACCGGATGGGGAATGGAAGGCATCATAGGTGGGGTGAAGTGGAAAATTGGGCGTACAAATGTACTGGATGAACCTGGTTCTCTGGCAGAGCCAAAGTGGATGGAGAGTCGGGCCCGGCTGGAAGCTGAGGGCAAAACCGTATCCATCATCCTCGCGAATGATCGGATTGCCGGAATGCTGGCACTACGCGACGAGCTGCGTCCGCAGGCCCAAGAGTCCGTGAAACGACTGCAAGCGCAGGGTATCCGGGTTGTCATGCTAACCGGGGACCGTCCAGAAACGGCCGCTGTGATCGCGGCGCAGGCCGGAGTTGACGCCGTGTATGCTGGCTTAATGCCGGAGGACAAAGTCAGCCATATTCGCATGCTGCGGGAGCAGTACGGGCATGTCGTCATGGTCGGCGACGGTGTGAACGACGCTCCTGCGTTGACAGCGGCAACCGTAGGACTAGGCATGGGGATGCATGGCAGCGGAGCCGCACTGGAGGTCGCAGACGTTGTGCTGATGAACGATGGAATCGAGGAGATTGCTCCGACGGTAGCACTGGCCCGCAAGGCGCAGCGGGTGGTTAAACAAAATATGATCTTTGCGGTAAGTGTCATTTTGCTGCTTGTGATCAGCAACTTTGTGCAAGATATAGCCCTGCCATTTGGGGTTATTGGGCATGAAGGTAGCACATTACTGGTTATTTTGAATGGCCTGCGCTTATTACGGTCATAGGGCTAATAATCACAAGAAGGAGCATTCATCCTCTTAAAAATTCAAGGGGTGAATGCTCCTTCTTTTGCAGCCTCGCAACGCTGTACGTCTATCTTCGGCGTGGCGTAGACCGTCGTAAGAACAAGGAAAACAATAGCCCTGCCAGCGCAATCCCTGTAGCAATGATAAAGGCATCATTAATGCCATGGATCGTCGATTCCGTAACAGCATTTCGGTACACCTGTTGTAGCGCCAACGATGAACCACTTTCTGTTGAAATACCCGCCGTTTGCGCGAGGGTTTGTCCCAACTGTGCTACCCCTTCGGTTAAAGGAACATTGGCGGTGGTAGCGACATTCGCATAATCCGCTACATGAATCGTGGTCCGGCTGCTCATTACAGTAATGAGCCAAGCGGTACCGATAGACCCGGCAATTTGCCGTACTGTATTGGACATGGCTGTACCATGGCTACCGAGATGGGGAGGCAACTGGTTTAGCCCTTCCGTCTGGACGGACATCATCAGCAGTGACATTCCGAAGCTGCGAATCGTATAGATGATCATAATATGTCCGTAGGTGGTGGCGTCGGTTAGCAGACTGAACTCCCATGTCGTGACTGCCGTAATGATCAGCCCAATGATCGCCAACGGCCTTGCGCCTATACGGTCAAATACTGCCCCTGATATGGGTGACATCACACCCATCAGCAGTGCACCCGGCAACAGCAGCAGACCGGATTGCAACGGTGTAAAGCCGCGTATATTTTGCAAATAGATTGGCAGCAGCAGCATACCGCCAAACATCGTCATGTTGACGGTAGCCCCGACTAAGGTTGATACAGTAAAAATATCATATTTAAACACACGGAACTCCAGCATCGGCTGTAGCATGTTCAGCTCGCGCACGATAAACAATACAATAAACACAATCCCGGCAGCGAGTGTGAGTATTACTGTATTGCTACCCCAGCCTTTGTCCCCAGCTGAACTAAAGCCATACAGCAGGAAGCCAAAGCCCAGTGTGGAAAAGATGGTTCCCAACAGGTCAAAGTTCGGTTTTGTTAGCTTGGATACATTTTTGAGCCAGCGTATGGCAAACAGAATATCAATGATTGCCAGCGGAATAACGAGTAAAAATAGCAGTCGCCAGCTGTAATGCTCCACAATCCAGCCGGATAAAGTTGGTCCAATCGCCGGGGCAAACATCATGGCGATCCCCATGGTACCCATGGCGGCGCCCCGTTTTTCCGGAGGAAACACAGTCAGGAACACGTTCATGACTACAGGCATGATAATGCCTGCTCCGCTGGCCTGAATAACGCGTCCAACCAGCATAGGCGCAAAGCCGGTACTGGCAGCGCAGACGACAGATCCCGCAGTAAATAACCCCATCGCGGAGATGAATAGCGCACGTGTTCCGAATGACTCAATCAGAAAAGCGGTGATAGGAATCAAAATCCCGTTGGTTAGCATATATCCGGTGGATAGCCATTGAACGGTCGTGGCAGACACATTGAAATCATTCATCAAGTGTGGAATGGCCACGTTAAGCAGCGTTTGATTCAAAATCGAAATGAAGGCGCCTAGCAGCAGCACGGACAGAATACGTCCGACGGACATTTTTTGATCCATGACAGCCCCCTACTTGTGAACTCTGATAGTCGCACTCATTCCCGGGATAATACCCAGCCCCTTGTAACCTTGAATGGAAATATTGACAGGCACGACCTGCGTCACCTTGGTATAGTTGGCAGTGGTGTTGGAAGTGGGCAGTAGTGAAAAAGTCGATGCGGTCGCCAGGCCGATCTTTTCGAGTTTACCGCTCAGGGACGTATCCGGGTAAGCATCAATATATACATCTACGGTTTGTCCTACTTGAAGATCCTGTACAGCCGTTTCGTCTATATTGGCGGTAATCCATAAATTGTTTAGATCAAAAGCCTTCGCTAAAGGCGTGCCTGCCCCAACAATTGAGTTGTTGACCGCAGATTGCTGCACGATGGTACCATCGGTTGGAATCGTAACGCTAATTCGGCTTCCGCCTCCTTCTACATTACCCAGTGTGCTTCCAGCGGTGTAGGTTTTACCAACTTCAGCATTCCAGCCTGTAAGCTTGCCAGCGCCTGGAGAGGCAACGGTAACCGCTTGTCCACTCACTTGGGCATTATCGGTTTTTATGTAGTTGGCGGATTGATTGTAGTAATAGGCGGCGGCTCCACCTCCTGCCAGAATAATGATAATAACTAGCAAGTTGACTAATATGGCGCGTGAATTCATGTGTTAACATGCCTCCCTAGTTCTTGGATTTTCAAAGTATGCGTCAAACGATTCATAATATTCAGATGGATTTTGGGCAAGGTTAAGAGCGCATGCGAAAAGGATGATTTTGCTGACAAAGGATGATGCGCATAATGACGACGACCAGAATCATGATTGTATATGACAGTGAAAATGGGCATACCGAACGTCTCGCACGCTCAATTGCAGAAGGAGCACACCTTGAGCACACGGAAGTGTTGTTAAAGCATGTAAATGAGGCCGATGTGAATGAGCTAGTGAGTGTGGATGCGATCCTATGGGGTTGTCCGGGGCATTTTGGTACGATCAGCAGCGGTCTGAAAAGCTGGATTGATAAGCTGGGGTATCTGTGGGCGCAGGGCAAGCTGGTGGACAAAATCGGCGCTGTGTTTTGCACAACCGCTACCATTCATGGTGGATTGGAATCCACACTTCTGAATTTGATTACTCCAATGCTTCATCAAGGCATGATTATTGTAGGACTGCCCGCCAATATTACGGAAAATGCATTATACGGCTCCTATTACGGCGTAGGGATAACATGTCCGGTGGAGACTGAACCCAATGGACCACCTAATCTTCCAACGGGTGATGATCTTGCACTAGGCCGCTCTTTGGGCAAACGGGTCGCTGAAATAGCGGGACGGTACCGTAGCGCTGAAAGAGAATAGGAGGCTACCGATGACCATTGCTTTTATCGTAGTAGCTGCGGTTGCCTTTATTTTTTTGCTGGTATTTAATACGAAGATGACGCGCAAGTCCTCTTCCAAGACTCGCTCTACCGAAGAGGACTCACGGCAAAGAAGCAAACGTCCTTATCCTGTGCAGGTGGAACCCGAGGCGCGTGAATGGAAAGATCCTACGCAAGATATGCCTCCTAAGGATATCGACGTTGAAGAACATCATGCGGAGGAACAACATAAGGCGCCTGATATCCAGACGGATAAGAAGGTGGAAAAAGATCACGAGAATATCAAAGATGCTTATGGAGATCAGGATTATCGTGCGGCTTTACGTGGTTTTGCCAAAAAGGACGAAGAAAAGGATAGACGTTCCCCAATATCCAATGGAGAGAAGGAGACTCACAAAAGTGAGGACGAGCAGTATCGTGAAGCATTGCGCTCCATGAACCAAAAAAAATGAGGTATCTCCATGTGAACACGCCAAAAGGGCTGCTCATCTGTCTGGATTACAGGCAGAAGGCAGCCTTTTTGTGTTGCACGCTATAGCCACTCGGTTAGGCCAATCATGGTAATCAAGCCGAGAATAAAGGAGAATGTAGCGATCCGCTGGTTGCCATCCCCGTGACTCTCGGGAATCAGTTCCTTGTAGACGATAAACATCATGGCTCCGGCGGCAAAAGCAAGGCCATAAGGTACCAGTCCGTTCACCCAGCTGCTCAAATAAAAGCCGATCAGACTCGTTATGATTTCCACGGCTCCAGTGAGGGTAGCAATGCCCAATGCCTTGAAACGGCCGATGTTTTGATTCACAAGGAATAGTGCTACGATGAAGCCTTCCGGGGCATTTTGCAGACCAATAGAGAAGGCGATCAGATTGCCGAGATTTTGAGTCTCACTCGCATAGCTGACCCCAACAGAGAGCCCTTCCGGCAAATTGTGCAATGTAATAGCTGCGATGATGAGAAAAGATTTGGACTCCAGGTGAAAGGTCTTAGAATCTGGGTCCTCCAAATCCGCATGGGGAATGTACATCTCCATCACCAGTAATACGAGGCAGCCGAGCAGGATTCCCGCAGTCAGCACGAACCAATTGGAATGCTGAATAGCTTCAGGAATCAGGTTATACACGGAGGCAGAGGTCATAATCCCTGCGGCATAAGCCAACAGAACATCGCGAAGACGATGCGTGATATTGCGCATAAACAGTATGGGCACGGCGCCGAGCCCAGTGGACAGGGCAGAAATAAAGCTACCTACAAAAACGTCATTCATAATCGGGATAATCCCTCCATACCTGATTTATCTTTAAGCTTCGCTTCATGAAAACTTCATTTGACTGTTTACAGCTATTTCCGCATAATGAAATTAGGATTTAGAATCAGTCTAAGTCATAAAAAGCTACAAAACAAGTGATTCGTTTTTGTAATATCCGGGTGTCCACATTTTGGGATAAGCTTCTGGCAGAATTACTTTTAGAAGTATATGCAGCTGCCCAGCGCCCGGTTCCGAAAACTCGTTATATAATACTTATGATATTTTAGGAGGAACCAAGATATGTACAAGTCCATTATTATAGGTACCGGTCCTGCCGGTTTGACCGCTGCAATTTATCTGGCACGTGCCAATATGAACCCACTGGTGATCGAAGGACCACAGCCAGGCGGACAATTAACCACGACTACAGAAGTCGAAAATTTCCCAGGCTTTCCTGAAGGAATCATGGGACCCGATTTGATGGATAATATGCGTAAGCAAGCGGAGCGTTTTGGCGCTGAATTCCGCACAGGCTGGGTAAACAAAGTAGACACAACTGCTCGTCCATTTACTTTGGATGTAGAGGGTTTGGGTGAACTGGTTACTGATACGCTGATTATTTCCACAGGAGCGACTGCCAAGTACCTGGGTATTCCCGGTGAACAGGATAATATCGGACGTGGCGTAAGCACTTGCGCAACATGCGACGGCTTCTTTTTCCGTGGCAAAGAAATTGTTGTCATCGGCGGCGGAGACTCTGCACTGGAAGAAGCCAATTTCCTGACTCGTTTTGCCTCTAAAGTAACGTTGGTGCATCGTCGTGAAGAAATGCGCGCCTCCAAAATTATGCAGGATCGTGCTCGTGCGAACAACAAAATTGAATGGGCGCTTAATCGTACTCCTGTAGAAGTGATTGCGGACGAGAACGGAGTCACTGGCTTGAAAGTGCTGAATAATGCAACAGGTGAAGAGGAAGTTATTACGGTTAGCGGCGTATTCGTGGCGATTGGTCATCATCCGAATACGGGCTTCCTCGAAGGACAAATTACAACGGATGCGAACGGTTATATCGTCGTAAATCCGGGTACTTCCGAAACAAACGTGCCTGGCGTATTCGCTTGTGGCGACGTACAGGATACACGCTACAGACAAGCAATTACCGCAGCAGGTAGTGGCTGCATGGCTGCTATGGACAGCGAGAAATACATCGAAAGCCTGGAGCACAGCGCACTGGCCCTGTAATGATCCACGCAAGTTTGAATAAATATGATGTAACAAAATAAATGATGAGGTGATATTCATGGAAAAAGCAATCGTATACACATCTACAAACTGCCCGCATTGCCGTCAAGTAAAGAGCTACTTGAGTGAAAAAGGCGTAGAGTACGAAGAACGCAACATCGAAACGAATGAAGCTTATGCGCAAGAGGTTTGGGATATGGGTATTCGTGCCGTTCCATTGACGCTGATCGGGGAAGAACGTATTTCCGGTATGAACAAAACCAAGTTTGAAAAAGTGTTGAACGCTTAATCCAACCTAACAGCAGACGACGGTCCTATGATCGTTATATGGTTAAGAAAAGGCACCCATCGCAGCTAATACTGCAATGGGTGCCTTTTTACTTATAAGGACACACGTACTCGCCCGAGAAAAGGAGCGGTTGCCGCATAGGCGGCACCTAGCATCGTCGAACGGCTGCCAAGCGTGGAGAAACGAATCTGTAGTTGCCGACGATGATAGGGCAGGGCACGTTCGTCAATCACATCACGCATACTTTGCTCCAACCAAGGTCTGGCTTCCGCCAGTGGACCGCCGATGATAAGCATTCCGGGGTTGAGGCTGTTCACAATGTTGGTAATACCCACACCCAAATATCGCCCAATATCATCAAGGACGCTTAATGTACTTACTTCACCTTGCTGAGCAAACGGCAGTAATTCCGCTGTATTATGTGCAGGTAGTTTCAATGTGGATGCTACATACGCCTTCTCTGAAGCATAGAGCTCCCAGCAACCGCGACTACCGCAGGAGCAGAGTCGTCCGTTCCAATCAATAGTCATATGACCCGTCTCTCCGGCGTACCCCCAAGCTCCTTGATACGGTTTGCCATCAATGATAATCCCGGCCCCGATCCCGGACCCTGCACTGATGTAGACCAGATCCCGCACCTGCTGTCGGTGATCGCCGTCCATACCATAGTACAACTCGCCCTGTGCGCCGACGTTAGCTTCGTTATCCACTACGACGGGCAGACCTAGCTCGGCCTCAAGCTGCTGCCGCAGCGGAACCTCTTCCCAGCCCAGATTGGGTGCGAACAAAACGGTTCCGGTTTCATCCACCATACCCGGCACCCCCAGCCCAATGCCGACGATACCATGAGGGGATGGAGGAGTGGCCTGCATGAGCTCCTGAACAAGCTTTCGAATCTGTTCCATAACAAAGGCGGGATCATGCTGATTTAGGGAAAGGGTAAGCTCAGTTTCAATGGTACCTGACAGATCAGTTAGAGCGCCTTTGATGTACTGTACGCTCACCTCAATACCGAGTACAAAGCCTGCACGGCTATTGAACAGCAGCATTAAAGGCTTACGCCCGCCGCTGGATTCCCCTAATCCTGTCTCATACACAAGTCCATCGGTAATGAGCTCTGCCACCAGATTGGAAACGGTTGCCTTGTTTAATCCAGTTTGACTGGATAACTGTGCCCGGGATAGCGGAGCATGAAGGCGAATACGCTCCAGCACAATGGATTTATTCAGCTTTTTGACAAGCGCCTGATCGCCAGTGACATTCATGGTTCATTCACTTCCTGTTGGTGTAATTCCTGATATTATATCATAAAAACAAACTTAGTTTAAGCAATAGACAAAGTCTTTTGGCTGTGCTAGAATCGTTTTTGTAAACGTTTACTATAAAGGAGGAACTTATAATGGCTTATTTCGAACAGGTATCTAAAATTAACTTTGAGGGCAAGCAATCCGACAATCCTTTTGCGTTCAAATTTTATAATCCACAGGAAATTGTAGCGGGAAAAACGATGGAGGAGCATTTACGTTTTAGCATGGCCTACTGGCATACACTGGTTGCAGGCGGCTCCGATCCTTTTGGTGTAGAAACAGCGGAACGTCCATGGTCCAAGTTTACCGGGCTGGATTTGGCGAAGGCACGTGTGGAAGCTGCCTTTGAACTGCTGGATAAGCTGAATTTACCTTATTTCGCTTTCCACGATGTGGATATTGCACCGGAAGGCGCGTCATTGAAGGAATTTTACAGCAATCTGGATACCATCGTGGATCTGATTGAGGACCATATGAAAGCTACGGGGAAAAAACTGCTGTGGAACACGGCGAACATGTTTAGCCATCCACGTTATTTGCATGGTGCTGCCTCGACTTGCAATGCAGATGTATACGCACACGCAGCTGCTCAGATTAAAAAAGGACTGGAAGTGGGCAAACGTCTGGGCGCAGATAACTATGTTTTCTGGGGAGGCCGTGAAGGCTACGAAACACTGCTGAACACGGATTTGAAGCTGGAGCAGGACAATTTGGGACGTATGTTCCATATGGCCGTAGACTATGCGCGTGAAATTGGCTTTGACGCTCAGTTCCTGATTGAGCCAAAACCGAAGGAGCCAACGAAGCATCAGTATGATTTTGATGCTGCGACGACGATTGCTTTCCTGCAAAAATATGATCTGGATCAACATTTCAAGCTTAATCTGGAAGCTAATCATGCCACCTTGGCGGGTCATACTTTTGATCATGAAGTGCGTGTAGCACGGATTAACGGCATGCTGGGATCACTGGATGCAAATCAGGGAGATTTGCTGCTGGGCTGGGATACGGACGAATTCCCGGTTGATCTGTATGATGCGACCCTGACGATGTATGAAGTGCTGCAAAATGAAGGCTTGGGCCGTGGTGGTATCAACTTTGATGCCAAGGTACGCAGAGCATCGTTTGAGCCAGAAGACTTGTTCCTCGCGCACATCGCAGGTATGGATACGTATGCGAAGGGGCTGAAGGTAGCTGCCAAACTGATTGAGGATCGTGTGTTTGAGGACTTTATTGAGAAGCGCTACAGCAGCTTTAAAGAAGGTATTGGAGCAGACATCGTATCCGGAAAAGCAACGCTTGCTTCTCTGGCTGAATATGCTCTGGCGAACGAAACACCACGTAAAAACGTATCCGGTCGCCAGGAATATCTGAAAGCAACATTAAATCAATACATTTTGGCTGACTAAGCATATATAAAATAAGGAATACACGATAACAGGGAAGGAGGAACTCCGATGCAGGAGAAGCTAAATCAGGAGCAGGAACGCTATGTCATCGGCGTAGATTTGGGTACCAGCGCGGTCAAAACGGTGCTGGTTAACCTCAAGGGTCAGGTGGCTTATGAAACCTCCCAGTCTTATCCACTCCATCAGCCGAAGGCAGGATATAGCGAACAGCATCCTGAGGACTGGGTCAGTGGCACGTTAGCATCACTGAAACAGCTTGTGGAGAAGGCCGGAATCGGCGGCACAGATGCCGTAGACGGTATTAGCTTTTCGGGACAGATGCACGGGCTTGTGCTGACTGACAAGGAAGGCCAAGTGCTTCGTCCGGCTATTCTGTGGAATGACACGCGTACGACAGCACAATGCCGTCGTATTGAAGAACAGCTCGGGTCGGACCTGCTGAATATCGCACGTAATCGCGCGCTGGAAGGCTTCACGCTGCCCAAGCTGCTGTGGGTGCAGGAGCATGAGCCAGACGTGCTGGCCCGTGCGGCACATTTTATGCTACCCAAGGATTATGTGCGCTACTGTCTGACAGGAGAGCTGGCGACGGAGTATTCGGATGCGGCGGGCACGCTGCTGCTGGATACTGCGAACAAGCAGTGGAGCGAAGAGATCGCTGCCGCGTTTGATCTACCGTTGTCGCTGTTCCCGCCGCTGGTGGAATCCTTTGATCAGACGGGTACGCTCTTGCCGGAGATTGCGGAGCAGAGCGGGCTTTCGCCTGAAACGAAGGTCTTTGCAGGTGGTGCGGACAACGCATGTGGCGCGATTGGTGCCGGCATTTTGAGTGAAGGCCGCACCCTATGCAGCATCGGCACCTCAGGGGTTGTACTTTCTTATGAGGAACGCAAGGATATTGATGTGCAGGGGCGGGCGCATTTTTTTAATCATAGTGAGCAGGATGCTTATTATATTATGGGGGTTACGCTCGCGGCCGGATACAGCTTGACTTGGTTTAAGGATACCTTTGCACCACAGCATTCTTTTGATGCACTATTGGCAGATGTGAACTCTATTGAGCCAGGCAGCCGAGGGCTGCTGTTCACGCCTTATATCGTCGGCGAGCGTACACCTCATCCAGATGCAACCATTCGAGGCAGCTTTATCGGGATGGATGCGGGACATAAGCTTGCGCATTTTACACGAGCGGTACTGGAAGGAATAACGTTTTCGCTCAAGGAATCTATAGATATTCTTAGAGGGACGGGCAAAACGGTGAATGAAGTGATTTCCATCGGCGGCGGTGCGCGTAATGAGGCATGGCTGCAAATGCAGGCAGATATTTTTAACGCGGATATCATCAAGCTGGAAAGCGAGCAGGGACCTGCCTTGGGGGCGGCCATGCTGGCTGCTTATGGTAGTGGCTGGTTTGAATCTCTGCAAGCGTGTGCTGAAGCATTTCTGCATGAAGCAGCGAGATATTCGCCGAACCCGGACCGTGTGGCACAGTATGAAGGTCTATACGAGCTGTATCGTGAAGTTTACTTGCACACGCGAGAGCTAAATGAGCATTTGGCAGTGTATCGCTGAATACGGTGAGCTTTAAGCGTAAATAAGAAACGGCTTCGGGTGTAAGAAACCCCCGAAGCCGCTTTTCATGTGATGATGAGTTGGAATTAAATACTTTTCTTGATTTTCGCATAATCTTCATGCATAGAGCTGGCTGCACAACCCGGACATGACTTGCTCGACGAACACCCCGCACAGGCGCCTTGACGGCTTTTTCGCAAAAATCGTACCAGCACCCACGCACTATAACCGAGGATCGCCAATAAAATGATGATATTGATCATGGAATTCACTTCCTTTTATTTACTATAGGGCCTGACTTTAACCCCAACCTAATAATCTGCCGCATTGATAGATCAAGACGGCAATGATATATGCAACGGCCAAAGGATAGATCACAGAAAATGCGGTCCAACGCCACGAAAGGGTTTCTTTACGAATGACCGCTACCGTAGCCAGACACGGAACATACAACAGAATGAACACCATAAAGCTAAGAGAGGCAAGCGGTGTAAAGGCATGTCTGACTTGTAGTTCAAGTCCCTGCATATCAGGAACGTGGTAAATAATATTCATCGTTGATACGACAACTTCCTTGGCCATAAAGCCTGTGAGCAGGGAAGCCCCTGCTTGCCAGGTGCCAAAACCGAGAGGGGCTAGTAATGGAGCGAACCAACCTCCAACGGTGGCAAGCAGGCTGTCATCCATTTCTACCCCGAAGCCCTGCGGACCGAAATTGGACAAGAGCCAGATGCCAACGGAACCTGCAAGAATAATGGTTCCGGCTTTACGGACGAAGCCTTTAACCTTCTCCCATGTGCTGCGGAATAGTGTAAGAGCCTGCGGCACTCGATAGGGAGGAAGTTCCACGATGAAGAGGGAGGGCTCACCCGACAAAATGGATACTTTGGAAAAAATTTTGGCAAGTATAAGTGAAACGACGATTCCTAACACATACATCAGCATGATGATGCTTGCCGCATGTGTTGGGAAAAACACACCCGCAAACAACGCATATACCGGCAGGCGGGCCGAACACGACATAAAGGGCACCAGCAACGTGGTAATGAGACGCTCTCTGGGCTGTTCAATGGTGCGTGCTGCCATAATCGCAGGGACATTGCAGCCAAATCCGATGATGAAGGGAATGAAGCTTTTCCCGTTCAAGCCCACGGCTTGCATCAGACGATCCATTAGTATCGTGACCCGTGCCATATACCCGGAGTCTTCGATCACCGAGATAATCAGAAATAAAATAGCAATTTGAGGCAGAAAAACAAGCACACCCCCGACTCCAGCCACGATGCCGTCCACGACTAGACTTTGCGTAAAGGCAGACGCGTTCAAGTGAACGAGTAATTCAGAAATCCAACTGCTGAGTGCACCTGAAAAAAATCCATCCAGCATATCTGAAAGGATCGTACCCGCCCAATCGAAGGTGAACTTGAAGGTAGCGTACATCAGCAGCAAAAAGATCGGAATCCCCAGATACCGGTGAGTTAATAGTGCATCTAGCCTATCCGTTAGGCTGTGCGGCTTGAGCTTGGAGGTGTCGAGTGCCTTGGTACACAGATCAGCAATCCATGCTGTTCGTACAGAACGAATATGCTGAGCAGGCGTGATGGCACAGCCTTCACTGAGCAGGTCTTCTTCGCAATGGCGAATACGCGCAGTTACTTGTTCACGCTGCACCTCATCCGTCATCCATTCCATGACGACAGGATTGTTTTCCAGACATTG
Source organism: Paenibacillus sp. FSL M8-0228 (assembly GCF_038007385.1). Lineage (NCBI taxonomy): Bacteria > Bacillati > Bacillota > Bacilli > Caryophanales > Paenibacillaceae > Paenibacillus > Paenibacillus sp. FSL M8-0228. The sequence goes on along the minus strand of NZ_JBBOXA010000001.1, from coordinate 4,818,137 downwards.
CAGTGCGGCCCACCGGAGTTGCGGTACAGATGCATCCGGCAGTAAGTTGCAAATATCATGAATAGCCGCTTCGACGGCTGGGCCGTAATCCAGTTGAAAAGTATTGGATGCATGTCTTACTTCTCGAAGAGATGCGAGCATTTGCTTACTTCCACTACCTGTGCGCGCCACCATAGGAATGATGGGAACGTTCAATTGTTCAGCCAACAATTCCTTGTTTACGCGAAGACCCGTGGCATCAGCTACGTCAGTCATGTTTAAGCCAAGTACAAGGGGACGGCCATATTCCAGTAGTTGTACGGTCAGATAGAGATTACGCTGGAGCTGGGAGGCATCCACGATATTGATCAGGGCCGCAGGCGGCTCTTCCAGCAAATATCGGGTTGCAACACCTTCATCCAGCGAAAGAGGGAGTAAAGAGTAGGCACCTGGCAAATCCACCAATACGGCAGACTTGTCACGCAGGAGCCCTGTTTTCTTTTCCACGGTGACGCCGGACCAGTTCCCTACTTCTGCATACGTACGAGTCAGCTTGTTGAATAATGAGGTTTTTCCTGTATTGGGATTGCCAAATAGAGCGATCATGTCCATGTCGGAACGACCTCCAGTTGTTTCACTTGATTTTGACGGAGGCCGACCAGTTGGCCGTTGCATTCAATGACGATCGGGCCGCCCAATAAACTGATTTTTTTTAAGCGTATGATGGAACCTTCGTTGATGCCCATGTCTGTCAAGCGGCGGCGCAATGAGGGATGAAGAGGGTCAAGGGATTGCAAACGCACAGTCTGACCTAGTGGCGTACGAAGAAGTGAAATACATTCTGGCATGGTGTTCAGCCTTTCTGATCTAGAATGAGAATCAATATCATTTACTTCCGATGCCAGTACCATATCATGAGGATACTTAGATTGCTGTGATAAAATTCGCTGCGAACGACATGTTTGCCCCTTGCTCCCATCTGTTATATCGCCGAGTATGTGTGTCGCAACCTGTCTTTTTAACTGTCCCATTACTCGTCTGCAACCGACAAAACTAGAGCGCTTGGGGCAACTGTTTTTATGGTAAGATAGAGCTGTTTATAACTATGCTAAGAAGGGCAGGAACGCTCTGTATGAACAGAAAAATCGGGGTTAGGCTTGTAAAATGTCTGGTTGCGGGTGCAGCGCTGGCTGTGTTGCTGCCGCAGGCTGTGGAGTGGGGCAGCAATGTGTATGCGGCGTCGATCAAGCCGGCTCCATCGGTATCATCGCAGCAGCTTCAGAACAAGCTTTTACAGGCAATGGCTACGCGGAGTGAAACGCTGACCTTTACATATCAAGGGCGAGTGAACGGTCTCAAACAGCAATTACAGACGGCCATCCAACAGGCCATGGAGAGCGATCCGTATGTGAATTATACGATCAAAAGCTACGCATTCAGCTATACAGGCACAACGACCTCCGCTCAGGTTACGATTCGTTTAAGCTACCGGGAGACGAAGGAACAGACAGCTTATGTGGATAGCACAGTTAAAGCGGTGCTGGGGGATATTATTACGAAGGGAATGACGGATCATGAGAAGGTGAAGGCCATCCATGATTGGATCGTCGTTCGCCTGAAGTATGATGAAGCACAGCAAAAGTACACAGCCTACGATGGCCTGAAAACGGGAAGCACGGTCTGCCAGGGTTATTCACTGCTAGCCTATAAAATGCTGGAACGTGCAGGCATTACGAATCGGATTGTGGAAGGTAGAGCAGGGGGACAGCTGCATGCATGGAATCTTGTTTTATTAGATGGTCGATGGTATCACATGGATACGACATGGGATGATCCAACCCCAGATCGCGCGAACGAAGTAAGCACTTCATATTATCTGCTGACGGATACCGAAATGCGGCGGGATCACTCATGGGTGAAACCGTATCCTCAGGCGAATACATCGTATCGGGAAACCTTATCAGCACTGGTAGCTGCCGGAGGATTAAAGGCTGCTGTGTATCAAAAACTGTACAATACCCTCGAATATCCGCTGCAAGATGGTAAGGGTCTGGTTAAATCATCCGCCGACATCAAGGAACAGGTGCGTAAGATTGTAAATAAGGGAGGGACGACGCTTACCTTCGCCTATCAGGGAACAGAGCGAAGTCTCAAGGAGGATTTACAGTCCTTATATCAACTCGGCTTAAAATCCATTTCTTATCAGATTACGGACCTTGGAAGTACCGGCAATCTTCGGGTAACCCTGAAATGGACCTAATCATCTGCTGTAAAAAGCTACATTAACAAAGGAGTATTTTATTTATATGCACAGGCGTTCCTTTACCTATTTGCTTGGCACGCAGACCATGTCCAATGCGGCCGACATTCTTTATATTATGGCACTTGTGTCTTTGGTTTTTCATGAAACAGACTCCATCTTCTCTTCGGTGCTCGTTCCGTTGCTGCGAATGGGGGCACAGATGATCAGCGGCTTTTTAGCACCGCTCATTTTGGCCCGATTCCAGCTTCCTTTTATTTTATTCGTTTCTCAGTTCGGGCAACTGGCTTTCTTTGCTGTTCTGCTGGGCCACTTGTGGTCAGCAGGCACGGAGCCGATATGGGTGATTGTGTTTACGTTGGTGGCAGCCATGTCCTTTCTGGACGGATGGACTACGCCTGCGCGTAATGCGCTGATTCCTCGCCTTGCGTCCGGGGAAGGACTTATGCGGGCAAACAGTCTGGTATCGGTCAGCGATCAGACGGTGCAATTAGCGGGGTGGGGGCTTAGTGGTGTGCTCGTAGCCATGCTAGGTTCGGAAAAAACACTACTGGTTGCTGGCGGATTATATATGATAGCCATGATCTTCACCAGCCTGATTCGAGATCCACTAGAGGGCAAAGCTCATTATTTGCTGCAACCTGGAACAAGGGTGCGAGGTGGAGATGTCTCAGTTTTCGAAGCTCTAACTGAACCCGGGCAAGGGCATCATGACTTGCCTCCTGCACAGTTGGAAGATACACTATATGGCCCGGAATCTGAGAGCCCCACACTACCTCCCAAGCGTAAAAAGGAAATACTTCGTGAAGGCTGGAGCCTCATCGGAGCCAGTCGCAGACTGAAAGCTCTTATTTTTATGGATATGATTGACCTTCTAGGGGGTTCGGTTTGGGTAGGCGCGTTCACGCTTGCTTTCGCTCAGCAGGTCTTGCACAAAAGTGAGGCATGGTGGGGATACATCAATGCAGCGTATTTTGCAGGAGCGATTGGCGGCGGTATCGTGGTCCTCGCCTGCGTCAAGTATTTGCAGCGCAGACTGCTGCCCGCCATGTTGGCGGGGATGGCAGGTTATGGGCTGCTGACAGCTTGGTATGCACTGAACACATTACCGCCACTAACGCTGCTTATCGTGCTGTTGATGGGACTACCTGCGGAAATGTCCGTCGTATCCCGCCGTACGATGATGCAAATGAGTGTGTCTGTACATGATTTGCCTAAGGTGCTGTCCGCCCAGGCTACGCTGACAAGCCTAACGTTTTGTATTTCGCTGCTTTTAATGGGCTGGATTGCAGATCATTTGGGTATCGTTAATTTGTACTTGTTTTCAGCAGGGTTGACGCTGATTGCTGTCATATACGGTATTTTTAGTCGTCGTGCCTTATCTATGTCTTTATCAGCTGAAGTAGCTGCTTCTTCCAAATAAACAGAAAAAGAAAAAGAAAAGGCCCGTCTCCGGGCATATACAGGTGAACATGCGGATAAACAGTCTTGGACCAGGTTTACCAGCGTGTTCTCCCTGATATGTGGAGACGGGCTTTTTTTAATGTCTTCTATTATTTATCCGAAGAAGCATCCGGGCTCAAATCACATTCTTTTAATGGCACGATTTTAGTACGTTTGGTCCATTTGTAGCCGAGCCACAGCAGAAGGAATAGCGGCACACTCATGTACGTAGCGATCATCGTTTTCCAGTCAATCTCCTGTCCGGTGAAGGCATCCGCCCCTTGCCCGATAATGACAATGATACACAGAGCGAAGGCGAACAACGGGCCAAATGGGAACCAACGGGCTTTGTATGGAAGCTCACTCAGACTGTGACCCTGTGCATTAAAGGCACGGCGGAAACGATAATGGCTGACTGCAATTCCGACCCACGTAATAAATCCGCACATTCCAGAAGCATTCAGCAGCCAGTTATAGACTACACCGTCTCCATACAGGGAGGCGAGAAAGGCTAGCATACCGACAGCGGTCGTGATCAGCAGCGCGTTCATAGGAATGCCGCGTCTATTGATACGTCCGAGGAAACGCGGGGCTTTACCTTCTCGTGCCAAAGCGTACAGTACCCGAGTGGCCGCGTACATACCCGAGTTACCTGCCGACAATACGGAAGTCAAAATAACGGCGTTCATAACAGAGGCAGCAATCGCAAGCCCTGCTTTTTCAAATACGAGCGTGAACGGGCTGACCCCGATATCACTGATATCTCCCCGCAGCAGATTCGGATTGGTGTACGGAATGATCAATCCAATCACGAGAATTGCGAGAATATAAAAGAACAGGATGCGCCAAAAGATTTGACGGATGGCGCGCGGCACATTTTCACGCGGATTTTCGCTCTCTCCTGCGGCTACCCCAATCAGCTCCGTTCCCTGAAAGGAAAAGCCCGCTGCCATGAATACACCCAGTACAGCAAAGAATCCACCATGGAACGGGGCGTCTCCTACCGTGAAGTTGGCAAAGCCGACCGCAGGACCACCCATAATGCCGAAGATCATCAGCACACCTACAGTCAAAAAGATGACCACAGTCACAATTTTAATCATGGCGAACCAGTATTCAGACTCACCGTAGCCTTTGACGGTCAACGCGTTCAGTGCGAAGATTACGGCCAGGAATAACAGACTCCACCAGGCAGAGTGACTTTCCGGGAACCAGTATTTGATCAGCACGGTCGCTGCTGCCAATTCGGCAGCAATCGTCACCGCCCAGTTGTACCAGAAGTTCCAGCCCATGGCGAAACCAAAAGCCGGATCGACGAAGCGACCTGCATAGGTGTTAAAAGAGCCGGATTCAGGCATAAATGTAGCCAACTCACCGAGGCTGGTCATAAGGAAGTAGACCATGAGGCCAACTGCTGCATAAGCCAGCAGGGCACCACCGGGTCCAGCTTCGGCAACTGCGCCTCCACTGGCGAGGAACAGACCTGTTCCGATAGAACCGCCGAGGGCGATCATCGTCATATGGCGGGCTTTGAGACTTTTACGCAAGGTTCCGTCAGATGTTGCTCTGTGTTGCACGTTCAAACACTCCTTCATGAAATTGTATTTCATGTCAGGGCAAGAGCTAGAAGGAGGGGGAGTATATAAATCAAAAAACCGCAGGGAATACGCCTGCGGTTTTGTCTATGCATTCCGCACCATACCTTCTTCTATAACAAGATAGCTCAACACACGTGTCTGTGTTAGGACAGCGTGTGACAGTTCTGCTCCTTTCGGTTAGCAGCCCCAGCATTCGGAGTATTTACAAAGAGTCAGCTCCGCATACTTCGGCGGGTGTACCTTTCCACTGGAATCTCAGACGGCTCTTATCGTCTCCTCCGGTGTACCGATTACATCCGCGACCTCTACCTCATCATAAAACAGGGTTGATGAGGTGTATGACATGATATTTTATTGTATAGCGAATTACAGTATATCGTACCTGTACATCTTCTGACAATCGACAATTTTTTGAAAATCACTCGTAGAATCTTAAATTAAGAGTTCCGCTTGGCCATCTGCTGCCAAACTGTGCCCGCGGCTTGTTCGCCTGATTCGATGCGTTCCAGCGCCATTTTAGCCTGTAGACTGACCTCGAATTCGGGATCATCGACCGCCTTCTCCAACGCATCACGCGCATCCTCGGTTCCCACCTCGTATAAAAAACGTGCCGCCCGCCAGCGTACCAACTTGCTGCTATCCGACAGGGCTCCGATCATTGCACTGGTAGCGACCGGATCGCCGATGTCCGACAACGTGTCGCCTGCGGTGCGGCGTACTGCCGCTGAAGGATCGCGCAGCGCCTCGGCTAGCAGTTCCATCGCTTCCGGAGAGCGAATATCGCCCAGATAGACCACGCCCAGCCGCCGCAGCTGCATTTTATCGTCATGCAGCGCTTGCCGGATAAGCGGCAAATGCTCGGGCGTCGGTTCCAGCCGATCCAGCGCAGCGTAGCGTGTGCGCCAATCCCCGTGCTGCAGGGCCTGCTCCAGCTCGGCATCACTCCACTCGCGGCGTTCCTCCACGAATTCGCTGTTGTTTGCACCGTGGGCAATCGCTTGTTGGATAATCTGCTCCAGCCGCTCTTGTGGAAAGGCTGCCTCCAGTTCCTGCTCAACCTCACGTGCAATGTCCGGCAGTTCACCATAGCGGACGCCGTAATCACTCAGCTTGCGTTCCTTAATCAGCGTTGCACTCGCTACACGGGTAACGGCCTGCACGAATCGGTCGGACAAGGAAATTCGTTCCTCCTGCTGCCCTGCCTTGACTCGGATTTGCATAGGAAGGCCGCGAAAAAATTGCACAAAGACCTGTGCTTCGCCAAATGCTTCTCCAGAGGTTTCCTCTGGCAAATCCCAATTGGCGTCAGCGCCTTCCTCGCCTAGCTGATCCCGGACTTGACCCAGAATGGTGGACCAATCTGCATTCCCTTTGCGGTCAAGGGCTACGAAGTCGGTTGTGTGAAACACGCTTTTGACCCCTTCAATGTCCAACATGCTCCGGATAAATGGGGGAGCGGAACGCTCATTGTCCCGTGTATATGTTCTGCGGATACCCGCTTCCAGTCGCTCATCCAGATGCAGCATCATGGTGTTCGGACTGGGAGTTGGCTCGATAGATGTTATTTTCATAGCTCAGTACAGCCTCCTGTTCAAAAGTTCTCCATATATATCTTATCTGTATTGTAACTCATTCTGCGAATCTCTCCAAAGAGAAGTTGGCGTTTCCGAGGAAAACACAATGACATATCTCACACTAATTCAGGTAAACATGTCTGATGAATATGGAGGTTTTTTAATAAAAACAGGATGCTATATAAGCCGAACTCGGAAAATTAACATGAAAACGGAGTAGGCGGAATGGTGCTGTACAAGCGTAGCGGTCGCTTTGGTCCCCGGATTTTTACCCTAATCATAGGCCTTATTCTAGAAATCCGGGGGCGGTGGCGATGGGAAGTAGCATCCGAATGCGCAGTGGCACTATAGGTATCTTTATTCGGTTTATAGTTTGATGCTGTTTATGCATTCCGCCTCAGCGGATCGTTCTGGTGGCTGCGAATGAGCAGGGAGGCGATAAATCCCACAGACAGAACTGCCGCCAGCAGCATAAATGTAGTCATCTGATTGCCGCCATTCCCCATCAAACGAATGGAGAGCATAGGAGCTAGACTTGTACCGGCAAACAGGATGAAGGTATATAGTGAGACAGCTATAGCTCTCGCTGCACCGCCGAGCTGGCCGACGATTGCTATGAGTGAAGGAACACTCAGGGCAATGCCGCTGACAAAGCATACACTCAACACCACGATAGTCATAAGAGAGTGTGTCATTCCCATCAGCGCCAAACTCAGAATGGAAAGAATAAGAGCTGTACGTAATATAAGGTGTACACCGTATTTCTGGGCTAGCTTTCCTGCGAATGGTGAAAGGAGCATGCCGATGATACCAGCGGATCTGACATAAAGCATCTGTCGGCTATTCAGGCCAAATTCAGGGCCGCCAAGATAGTTACCCAAAACCGTATACATGCTCACAAAGGACATCAGGAGAACAAAAGCAACCGTGTAGCTTAACCATAAAGGATACGAGCGCAGAACGGTCTCCAACTGACTGAAAGCTGCCCAAATGCGAACATCTCGTTGAGGGGAGGGGGTTTTAGGTAGGAAAAAAAGGACGATTAGGAAGGTAATTGCATACAAAATGCCTAGCATCCGAAATACCGTATTCCACCCCATTTGTTCGCTAATGACAATACTAAATACCTGACCAGCAATACCCGCTACTAGAAAACCGGTGCTGATAAAGCCGATAGCTGTTACCCGTTTTTCGGCCGGAAACATATCGACGGCGTATGCGAGAGCAACGGGGGAAAAGGTGGCTGCAGCCAAACCTTGAAGCAAGCGCAGTGTAACTAATACAGAATATTGACTGGTTAAGCTGATGGATAACGAAATAATCGTTAATGCGAGCAGTCCGATGACGATAACCTGCTTTCGTCCAAAGCGGTTAGACAATCCACCATAAACAAGACATCCCGCCGCAAAGCCTAAGGAAAAGATACTGCCCGGTAGGGCTGCTTCGGCAAGCGTTTTTCCAAACACTTTAGCAAAAAGAGGGACCAAAGGGATCGTCACATACAGGCTGGACATAACGGCAACCGCTGACCAGCATAGGATTACAGTCATCCATGCATAAGGGAGAGCCACATTTTCTTTCTGTATAACGGTATGATTGGTTCGTAATTTACTCATCAATTGAACACTCCTTGATCATAAAATAAGTGGCTTGGTAATACACGAAATTAAATATATTAGGTAACCTAATTATATGTTTAAAAAAAATTTATCTGCCCACCCCCAATCTGTTTTCCATATGATGATGGATTTTTTCTATAATCCGCGAAAAAACGACCTGCTCCTCAGGCTCCAAAATACTCGCTAGAGAAGCACAGGAAGACCAAAATACAGGAAGCACTTGCTGTACAAGATGAGATCCCCCTTCTGTAATGCGCACATGAATTTTGCGTCGATCTGAGGAATTATGTTCTCTGATAATCCAGCCTCGTTGCTCTGTCCAGTCTAGGAGAGATGTAACAGATGCACGACGAATTCCCAGACGGTCGGCAATCATTGAAGGGCTCATCTGAGCCTGGGATTGGTGTAGTGTCAACAGCAACAATAAATCTAGCTTACTCTCTGTCAGGCCATAAGCAGCTAGATCCAAATCTATTGCGTCGAGCGTATTATCACCCGTCCATAGCAAGAAGAGACCAATACGGGCGAGTTGTCGATTCGTTTCTGCAAGAGCAGTTTGATCCATTAGCTCCAGATAAGGTTCTGGACCCAGACGGGGAAGAGGTTGCTGGACGGTGTCCCGCATACTTTGTTTTGGTGGCATACATTCACTCTTTTCATATAATTAGGTTATCTAACTATATATCAATATAGCGTATTGAAATGCATAAAACAATATCTAAAAAGAAATACTGCTACATTCAATGCAGAAGCAGGGTTAAAACTCGACAGAATGAACCAAACTGTGAATAGGTTACCAAAATGCGCCAATAGATAAGTGAAGGAGGCGTTCCTATGTTCCGCAAGCAGGAAAGAACGCTCATTATTGTATGTATAGTAATTGCGGCCATTATGCTATATGCCGTAATTAAAAGCATAGCTCGCTTGACTCCTTAGTTGGTAATCCAGAGTGATCCGCGATGTTTAAAATGTGAAATGAAGGAGTGAAACCCATTTGTCTTCACTGGACCCTGTATTACTAAGCCGGATGCTGACCGGAATTACCCTGTTTGTTCATATCGTATTTGCATCTATCGGCGTCGGCGTACCCTTAATGATTGCACTAGCAGAATGGCGCGGGCTGCGAACTGGTGATCCGCATTATACCCTGCTGGCCCGACGGTGGGCGCGAGGGTTTGTCATTACCGTTGCCGTGGGTGTCGTTACAGGTACCGCCATTGGTTTGCAGCTCAGCTTGCTTTGGCCCACCTTTATGCGGGTGGCTGGACAAGCGATTGCACTGCCTCTGTTTTTGGAGACGTTTGCTTTTTTCATCGAAGCTATATTCCTGGGCATCTATTTGTATACTTGGGATCGGTTTAAAAGCAAATATTTTCACCTGATGCTGCTCATCCCGGTAGCGATTGCCTCATCTGCATCAGCGGTTTTTATTACGACTGTGAACTCGTTCATGAACCAACCTCAAGGCTTTACACTCAAAAATGGAGTCATGACAAATATTCATCCCATCGAGGCCATGCTAAATCCGGCTACGCCGACCAAAGTTTCTCATGTACTGGCTTCCTCGTATACATTGAGCGCTGGGGTGCTGATGGGACTGGCTGCTTACAGTATGCTGCGGGGACGTAATCACGCTTATTTTAAAAAGGCGCTGAAGCTCACTGCCACCTGTACCATTGTGTTTGCCATCAGTACAGTGATGATTGGAGATGCATCCGGTAAATTTCTGGCCAAATATCAGCCGGAGAAGCTGGCCGCCGCCGAATGGCATTTTGATACGATGACGCACGCGCCCTTCGTATATGGCGGATACATGGATAAGAACGGTGAAATCAAATATGCCCTGAAAGTGCCTTATGCACTTAGTGTGTTGGCCGGGAACCTGCCCAGTACGGAGGTCAAGGGATTAAATGATTATCCCGTAGATGAGCGTCCGCCCCTGTCTATCCATTATATGTTTGACCTCAAAATCACCACAGGGGTGCTGATTCTCGTCATTCCGCTGTTGTATCTGATCCGCAAGCGTTTGCCAGGTCGCAAACCATACCCCAGATGGCTGCTGTTGGCGCTCATTCTGGTGGGGCCGATGGCGATGGTAGCTATTGAGCTCGGATGGATGTTCGCGGAGGTCGGTAGACAGCCGTGGATTTTACGCGGATATATGAAGGTGTCCGAAGCAGCAACCACTTCTACGAGTGTTGGGTGGATGCTGGTGTTGTTTGTTATTTTGTATCTGGTGTTGTGCTTCTCGGCCATTAAGGTACTCAGCAAGCTATTTCGCAATAAGGATGCGGTGGAAGAGATAAGACAGCTCGGCCTGGAAGGGGCTGATGGTAAGTGAGCTATGAAATTGTAGGCATCGCCATTTTGTGGACGTTCCTGTTCGGATATTTGCTTATAGCATCTATTGATTTTGGTGCAGGGTTTTTCAGCTTTTACAGTGTGTTAACAGGCCACCAGAACAAAATCCACAATATTATTCAACGGTATCTATCCCCGGTGTGGGAGGTAACAAACGTATTTCTCATCTTTTTTGTGGTGGGATTAAACGGGTTCTTCCCGGATGCGGCATATTACTATGGTACGGCGTTACTCGTTCCCGGCAGTATTGCGATTGTACTTCTCGCCATCCGGGGAGTGTATTATGCATACAATACGTATGGGCATTCCGGCACCAATAATATCGTCTACATGGCGTTGTACGGTGCGACAGGGTTACTGATTCCGGCGGCACTGTCGACGGTCCTCGCTATATCGGAAGGCGGCATTATTGTGGAGAACAGTACAGGTGTGCACCTGCAATGGGGGCAGCTATTAAGCAATCCCTACACGTGGGCGGTTATTTTTCTGGCGTTGGTAAGCGTACTGTATATCTCGGCGATGTTTTTGGCCTATTATGCCAAAAGGGCAGGAGACAAGGTCGCTTTTGAAATCGTACGAGGATATGCACTGCTTTGGAGCGGTCCAACGATTGTTGCGAGTCTGCTCGCATTTTTTCAGATTAACAAACAAAATCCAGATCATTTTACCAATATGCTGAACATAGCCTGGATGTTTGTCGCATCCTTCATATGCTTTGCGGGAGCAGTTTATCTGGTATGGCAGCGGCGGCATCTAGGGGTTTCGTTCATATTGGTGATGCTGCAATTTGCATTTGCCTGGTATGGCTACGGCCGCTCGCATCTCCCGTATGTTCTGTATCCCTACATTAATGTCTACGACAGCTTTACAAATTCTACGATGGCGTATGCGTTGATTACGGCGTTTGTTGCGGGTCTGCTGGTGCTGATCCCTTCGCTGATCCTGATATTAAGATTGTTTCTGTTCGATGCAAAATATGTGCGCGGACATGAAGGGAAGAAAGGGTGAGTTAGAGTGGCTGCTTTCGAGCATTTTACGATTATGTATGAGTCACCTATCATTATCGTCGTGGCGATTGTGTTTTTGTTTATTTATTCGGCACGCTTTAAAAATCCACAAGATTGACAACAACAGGTGGAACAGGCCTTCCTGATTGATCCGGGAGGTCTGTTTTTGCTGTATTATCGCAGAATTTCCTTTACAGACGTGATTGAATTATACTTTACATAGATCAGGATGTTGCATCATTTTATGTTCACACTCGAATGACAATATATAGTTAAATTGAACCGCTGCGTTTTTTGGAGAACGGGTTCATCAGGGAGGGAGCTGCATCATGCCCAAAGTTCGCTTTAACAATATGGATCATGTAAATACCGATAAAACCATCAAGCAATTCAGACAATGGCGGCAGGAGCGACGCAGCAAAATAAAGGATTATACGTTCGTTGTGCCAAACCATCCCCCGGAGCTGGAGTTTCTGCATAGCAATCGGGAGATGGCGACAGCCACCTGGGTGGGACATTCCACCTTTTTCATCCAGTATCTTGGGCTGAATATCATCACCGATCCGGTGTGGGCAGAGCGTATGGCTTTTGATAAAAGGTTGGCCCCGCCCGGCATTCGCATCCAGGATGTACCACCACTAGACATCATTCTGCTGTCTCATTCACACTATGATCATTTACATTTAGAATCCTTACGGAAATTATATCGTGCAAATACGCTGATGCTTGTACCCACAGGGTTAAAGGCAAAAATGATCCGCAAAGGTTTTCGTAACTGTCATGAGCTGCAATGGTGGGAGCATTTTACGGTAGGAGGGGTACGATTTACATTTGTTCCAGCCCAGCATTGGACACGACGCACGCCGTTTGATACGAACACTTCGCATTGGGGTGGATACGTTCTGCAAAGTGAACAGCAGGTGATTGGCTCTGCCACGTCCGTCACGGAATCTCATCCTCATTCGAATACAGATTCAGAGCATACACCGACGTTGTATTTTGTGGGAGACACTGGATATTTTCGTGGGTTTAAGGAGATTGGCGAGCGCTTTGCCATTGACCTGACCTTTATGCCGATTGGCGCGTATGAACCGGAATGGTTCATGACCTCGCAGCACGTGACACCGGAGGAGGCATTGCAAGGGTTTGTAGATTGCGGCGCAGATCAGATGATTCCGATGCACTACGGAGCCTTCAAACTAGCGGATGATACGCCAAGAGAGGCGCTGGATCGTCTCGAAGCGGAGCGTGAGCGTATGGGTATTGCGAAGGAACGCATTCATGTTCTAGGGCACGGAGAGACGCTGAAAATTGGACGTCGCTGTTCAACTACAATCTGAGAGATTCGACATCATCCTTATATAAGAGGATTTTGCAAAATCCTGATAAACAAAGCGGCTCGGCGGACAATTAACTTTGCCTGCCGAGCCGCCTTTTTTGGTTTTTAGCTATAATGCAGGGTTAAACTGCTTCGGAATCACTTGCCAAAGAGGAATCGCTGTTGGCGATGGGATGACGAACGATTTTAACTTCATAGAACGTGATTTTATTTTCAATAATATAGTCCGGAATTTGACGATGGCTATGGGATTCGCGGAAAGCTTCGCTTTTCGTCCAGCCTTGGAAGTTCTCTTTTTCTTTCCATCGTGTACTGATCGTTACTTCCTCATAATCCTCCGTGTTTTCAGTCAGCAGCACTTCCAGACCGAGAAAGCCTTCCATTTTTTCAACTTTTCCTTCTTTGTTAAATCTTTCGATGAGTAGATGTGCATTGCCCGGTGTGATTTTAGATGTATTTGTTACGATAACCATATTAAATTCCTCCTGAATGATGTGGTATGGTCGGTATAATAACCGGATAGCCATCCTCAAATTTGATGGTAGCGTTCATTTCATAAATGTCGCGAAGAAAAGCAGACGTCAAAATCTCATGGGGTTCGCCGACAACGGCGATTCGTCCCTTTTTAAGCGCAATCATATGATGACAATAGGCCGCAGCTTGCTGCAAATCATGTAGTACCATAACAATCGTCAAGCCGGACTCGTGATTGATACGCCGCAGCATATCCATAACTTCAAATTGGTGGGCGATATCCAGAAAAGTGGTCGGTTCATCGAGCAAAAGAATACCCGTTTGTTGGGCCAAGGCCATTGCAATTCGCGCTTTTTGTTGTTCACCTCCCGATAGAGTATGGAACATCCGATCCGCATAGGGCTGGATACCCGTGATCTTCATGACATGGTCCACGATTTGCTGGTCCTGTCCGGTATAGCGTACCTTCAAGCCCTTGGCATGAGGAGATCTTCCGTAAGCGACCAGCTCGCGGACCGTCAATAACGGCAGCATATCCTTCATTTGCGGTAGCATTGTAATCGTCTGGGCAAAATCACGCCGCTTGTATTCCTGCACGGGCTTGCCCAATACGGAAACCTGACCCTGATCCTGCTTGAGCAACCGGGTCATAATCCGCAAAAGCGTGGATTTGCCTGAACCGTTCGGCCCGACGATCGCGGTGAGCTGACCAGCAGGCAAGGTGATATTCACATCGACCAGCTTGAAATACCCACGTTGTAAGGAGATATGCTCACCCTGAATGGCTGTCATCCGAAATTCCCCCGTTTCTTGAGTAAGATTAAGAAGAACGGTGCCCCAATGACGGCCAGCAAAATACCTACAGGCAGTTCAATCGGGTCAAACCAGGATCGCGCCACCGTATCTGCGAGAACAACCAGCGTTCCGCCGCCCACAATGGAAAGGGGAAGGAGGAAACGATAATCTTCCCCGATTAGCAGCCGTATGACATGGGGAACGACCAGTCCTACAAAGCCGATCAACCCGGCTACACTGACTGCTGTACCGGCCAGCAGGGCAGAAAGCAGGATAATGAGCATACGTTGAAGCTCTACTCGCTGGCCCAGCAGCTGTGCTGAATCGTCGCCCAGTAGCAGTAAATTAGCAGGTTTAATCGCAAAGAAAGAGGCGATTAATCCAATGATGGCGTAAGGCGCCATGAACTCCAGATGATGCCAGCTTCTTCCGTTTAATCCGCCGGATAGCCAAGGAAGAACGGCCTGTACGCGGTCGCTGAACATGACCATTACGCCGTTGGTGAGTGCGCCCAGCAGCGCATTGATCGCAACGCCAGCCAGCACAATTTTGACAGGCGACGCCCCTCGGTCCCAAGCCAGCAGATAAATGACGATTGCGCTCAGAAAGGCTCCCAAAAAGGCGGTTATCGGAAGAAGGTAGCTAAGCTGGGGAAGCATCACCATCGTAATGACGGCGGCAAGTCCACCTCCAGCCGATACACCAATAATGCCAGGGTCAGCCAATGGATTTTTCATGACACCTTGAAGAAGGGCTCCGGAAGCTGCAAGACAAGCTCCTACCAGTAAACCTACTAATACTCTGGGTAGCCGGAGATCCATCAGGATCGTGCGATATGTAGATTCATCATTATGTAGCAAAACATGATTGATTTCTTGAAGTGGAATCGACACCGAACCGTAGGCTAGACCGTACACAGAGACGGCCAGCAGTAGAATCGGAAGGGTAATCCAGGCGATGGTGCGTCTTCTGGCGCGCTGTAGTTTGTTCATCGCCATCGCCTATTTCGCCGGATACAGCTTTTGATGCATCAAATCCAGCGCTTTAGTGACCCGTGTGCCCGGATTCGTACCGAACAGATCTGAAGGTAAAACCTCGACCTGATTGTTTTTAACTGCTCGGATTCCGTTCCAAGCTGCATTTTCCTGCATTTCCTTTATAAATGCAGCTTTAACATCTTCTGTATTGCCATGAGTCATGATGAAGATGTAGTCAGGGTCAGCCTGTATGATGCGTTCTGTGTTCAGCTGCGCATATTGCGGGAAATTTTGCAGGCCCGGAAAATCAGCGGCGATGTTAGAGCCACCCGCAGCTTCCAGAATGTTTCCACTCAGTGAATTCGGCAGTGCCGCCATGTACGTAGCCGGGGCTCCGTAGACGAGCAACACCTTCGGTTTGGAGGCAGAAGCGGTTTCCTTTTGTAGCTTGGTTACTTGTTGGTCAATTTGCTGGTTCAGCTTTACGGCCCCGGCTTGCTTTTGTAGTAATTGTCCGAACAGTGTAATTTGTGTCTGGATATCCTGAACTGAATTGGCACTAGTCAGCAGCAGCTGTGAACCTACTCCTTCAATGGCTGGAATGTCTTTTTCATTCATAGGATAATTGCCTAGCACGACATCCGGTTTGAGCATCGTAATTTTCTCCAAATCTACTTCATGAGTGGAGCCTATTTGCTGAACGTTCTCAGCAGCAGGTACGACGACAGGTCCATTGGAGTTGGGTCTTCCTACGGCTGTCCCGCCCAATGCGTATATAATATCCAGATCGCCATTGCTGAGCGCAACGATATGTTGAGGAACCTTTTGAAACGCCAACGTCCGTTTTGAAAAATCAGTAACTTGGATGGCTGCACTGCTTGTCGTGCCAGAAGTGGCAGATACGGAGGCACTGGTTGGTTTATGATCTGTGGTCGGGGCACCATTACTACATCCGGTAACTGCCAATAAAAGCACTGCGGACGACCACAACATATAAGATTTCATGTTATTCCTCCTGCAATTTTCGAGTTAAACAATAATGATAATCATTTTCAATTATATATAAGAGAATGATAATGAATATCACTGGGCAATGTCAATTAAAAAAACAAAATTTTTAAATAAATTTTGAACTAAAAATAAAAGGGATATATTCGAATTAAAGAAGAAGGAACTACAAATTTTTCTTAAAAAATAGCATATATCAAGGGATTTCATACACGCAAATACATATTGACATTTTCGAAAAGTGTAAGATATATTGGTGATGGGTTTACTTTATTTTGCGAAATTATGGAATAGAGAGGTGGGGAGACAAGCTCGAAAAGAGCTATTTTTTTTAAATTACCAATTGAGAATGATAATCAATTAGTTTATTCTCGTGGGGAGGGACTGCTGTCAAAATGAAGAAGGGGTATTCTGCAATTATTGCTGTGTTTCTGCTGGTGAGTGTGCTGAGCTTTTGGCCAACTTCGTCATCTGTAGGAGCCGCTGCGGCTTCTCCAAAATTGGCGGATGGTACATACACGCTCAAATACAATATCCTCAAGGCAGAAAATGACTCGGTGTCCATGGCTAATGATTATTTTGAAAAACCAGCTAAGTTGTATGTGAAAAAAGGTCAAATGACCATGCAAATTAAGCTGAATCATAGCGAATGGACAACTGGGTTTAAAGTAGATTACAAAGGCAAAATCATCGATACCAAGGTCATCCATAAGGATGCCAAAACCGATACCCGCACCGTACAATTTCCAATTACGAGTGTGAACAGCCCGCTAATCTCTAAAATCCATGTTACTGTCCCTGCGTATAACTACGATCATGACTATACGATCCGTTTCGCTTTTGATTCCAAAAGTGTCAAAAAAGTAGCAGCCGTCCAGTCAGCAAAATCAACTAAATCTTCCAAGAAGTAAATTCAAGCCATCTCTATCGTTCATAAAATCAACACAAATTCAAGCATAAAAAATGGAGGAGTGTGTGTAGATATGAATATGGTAATGAATCGCTTTGAGCAATTTTCTTTTAAGAAGGTATTCGTAGCATTGATCATGACAGCGCTTGTTTTTGCACTTGTTGCTCCATTCTCAGCTAAAGCGGCAGCAGCCGACGGCACGTACAACGTAGACTACACCGTTCTGAAGGATCAAACCAATGAGACTTCTCGATTGGATAGCTACCTGACGAAGCCTGCTCAGGTTACGGTAGCTAACGGCAAAAATGTCGTTCGTCTGACTGTGAAAAGCAGCAATCTGATTACAACGTTCAAAGTAGAGCAAAATGGCGTACTGCAAGATGCGACTGTAGTGAGCACAGATACTGCTAGCAACACTCGTGTAGTGGAATTCGAGGTTGCTGATCTGAATGCAAAAGTGAATGCTTACGCTGAAATCACAATCCCAGTAATCGGCTACACAGGCAAGTATGATGTACAACTGCAATTCGACGAAATATAATCCAAAAATAAAACGTAAAGGAGATTAAGAACATGAACATGATTATGAATCGTATGGAAAAATTGTCTTTGAAAAAAGTAATGCTTACTGTACTGATGGCAGCGCTTGTTTTTGTGGTACTGGCCCCATTTTCTGCCAATAAGGCGAATGCGGCTTTGCCTAATGGAACGTATCAATTGCCTTATACCGTTTATAAAGATGGAACCACTCAGCCATCTTACATGGATACAAATGGTTATGTGAAAAAACCAGCCACACTGATTGTTACGAATGGTCAATATAAAGTGAGAGTAGCTATTACCAAGAGTGCATGGGTTACTGAATTCAAAACTCAACAAAACGGTCAGTATGTGAATGCGACTGTGGTAAGCACATCAGGGGATACAAGAATAGTCGAATTCCCTGTAACTAGCCCGTCTCAAAAATTGAACGTTAAACTGCATGTAAGTGTGCCTGCAGAATACACTGGTGGTATTCCGTACGATCACGACTATGTTGTTCAATTCCAATTCGACGACAGCGATATCTAAGGCTTCTTTTTGAAAATATAATTTTGAATTGAATACTCATTTGGAGCTTACTTTCAATGCCCCAAATGAGTATATTTTAAGTAGGGGGATACATCACCTTGAAAAGCCGATTTAACAAATACATTACGACATTCGCTGCTATTCTAATGTTGTTTTCTTTATTTTCACCATACGTAGGAGCAACCCCTGAAGTTGATTCCACTTCCCAAAATTTGCCCGATTCAAGCACTACAGTCACTAGTGCTACTTATGCTACTTATGAGATGCCGGTAGAAGTACCTAGCACATATGCTGAGCCTACCAATGCTGTAACTACCACAGATGCGACCTATGCAGATGGAGAATACCTGATTGATTACAAACCTTTAAGAAAGACAGTCAGCGGTAACACCAGAGATTCGAGTTTCAAAACAAACTATACCTATCCTGGAGATTTGATCATTAAGGATGGAAAATACCATTTTTCATTTAAGTTTGCGGAAACTCAAGGGCTATCGAAATTTTTAGTAGAACAAAACGGGGAAACAGTTCCCGCAAAAATAGAGGTGGATTCTGGGAAAGCTTCCGGGACTGTAAGCTTCGATGTTTATGATTTTCATCAAAATGTAAATACGGAGTTTGGATTTAATAGCAGTTCTCCGTGGTATGTAGATACCGATCCAGATCGTTCAGTGAAGGAATGGATTGAGTTTGATCCTTCCAGCTTGAGACTTAAAAACTCAACGGAGAATCCAACGGTTCCACCTGTAACACCACCGGTGACGCCTCCTAATGCAGGAGAAAAACTTTCTGATTTGGACTTTACCCTTTTGAAAGATGGAACCAATGAAAAGTCTATGATGGATGGGTATACGGAGAAACCAGGCTCACTAATTGAGCGTGGAGGTAAACAATATGCCCAGTTCACATTAAAGAACAGCAAACAGATTGATGGTTTTAAGGTAGAGCAAAATGGGGTGTTAACCGACACTTCTGTTGTAAGTGAAGATCAAACTGCGAATACACGAGTGATCGAGTTTGAAGTGAAAGAACTGCCTGCCAAGCTCAACGCATGGGTGAGCATCAACTGGCCTGAGCTGGGCTACGTGCATACTTATAATGTAGATCTTCAGATGTCTTCTGCAACCGCCCCATCAGATTTGGCGGATGGAACGTATTCTATTAATTTTAATACCCTGCACGCCACAAAAGATCAGCCATCAGCCATGGCACAGTATCTGTTGTCTCCGGCAACTTTGACGGTAGCGAAGGGACAAAAAGAAGTTTCCTTCACCATTAAAGACAGCACTACAGTGACGGAATTCAAAACTGAACAAAATGGAACGTTGACGGATGCAGATATTGTAAGTGTGGACAAGACCGCCAATACACGTATTGTGAAATTCAAAGTAGCGGATTTGGACGCGATTTTGAATGCGCAGGTAC
This sequence comes from Paenibacillus sp. FSL M8-0228, assembly GCF_038007385.1. Classification (NCBI taxonomy): domain Bacteria; kingdom Bacillati; phylum Bacillota; class Bacilli; order Caryophanales; family Paenibacillaceae; genus Paenibacillus; species Paenibacillus sp. FSL M8-0228. The sequence goes on along the minus strand of NZ_JBBOXA010000001.1, from coordinate 4,798,297 downwards.
ATGTGAGCACGACCTATCCAGGTGGGGTTTATGAGATGGACCATAAACTTCGTCTTCAGTTCGATAAAAACAGTATCTCGGGAACGGACAACGGTTCAACTCCAGTAACGTCAAATCTGGACTTCACGCTGTTAAAAGACGGTTCAAGTGAAAAGTCTATGATGGATGGATATACAGAAAAACCGGGTACTCTGGTTGAACGTAAAGGCAAGAAATATGTACAGTTCACTTTGAAAAACAGCAAACAAATTGACGGCTTTAAAGTAGAACAAAATGGAGTATTGACCAACACGACCGTAGTAAGTGAAGATCAAACGGCGAATACACGTGTTATCGAATTTGAGGTTAAGGAAGTGCCTGCCAAACTGAATGCATGGGTAAGCATCAACTGGCCTGAGCTGAACTATGTAGAAACCTATGATGTCGATCTTCAATTAGGAGCGGCAACAACCCCGGTTGATCCTGGGACGCCAGGCACACCAGGCACGCCCGGAAAGAATTTAGCTGATGGAACGTATTCAATCAACTTCGATGCGCTGCACGCAATCAAAGATCAAAAATCGGCCATGGCGCAATATTTATTGTCTCCGGCCACACTGACGGTATCAAAAGGCAAGTATGAAGCCTCCTTTACCATCAAAGACAGCACCACCGTGACAGAGTTTAAAACAGAACAAAGCGGGACACTTACGGATGCAGATATCGTTAGTGAGGACAGGAATGCTAATACACGTGTTGTGAAATTCAAAGTGGCGGATTTGGACGCTATTCTGAATGCACAGGTACATGTGAGCACGACCTATCCAGGTGGGGTTTATGAGATGGATCATAAGCTTCGTCTGCAATTTGACCGCAGCAGCATTACAGCTAAAGGACCGGATAACGGAACCACAACCCCAGTTGAAAATGGCAGATACAGCATTAATTTCTCCGTACTCAAAAACGGAAGCAATGAAATATCTGTGATGGATGGATATATGCAAAAGCCAGCCACACTGTTAAAACAGTCTGGTAAAAATATCATTCAGATCAAAATGGACAAGAGCAGCTGGATCAAAACGTTCAAAGTAAATGGTGCAGAGGCTCAGGTTGTCGATCAATCAAGCTCCGCAAATACAAGAACAGTACAATTTGAAGTGCCAAATCTGTCGGATAAAGTGACAGTGAATACGCATGTCATCGTACCTGGATTGGATTTGAGTGGTATCCCATATGATCACGTGTATGATGTGCAGTTCCAATTCGAGCCTGCTACCATTCGAAGCTTTGTTGAGCCTACCTCTTCAGGGGCGGCTGATCCCATGATTAAACTGGATTTTGACAAGCTTGCCAATGGTAAATATGCTTTGAAATTCAGTATTGTTTTGTCAGATGGCTCAACAGCAGCAGATTCACAGGCTCAACGCTTCATCACTGACGAACCGGCGCAATTGGTCGTGGAAGGCGACAAACGGTTTGTAGGTCTGAAGCTGCAAAACAGCAATGAAGTGAAGGCGCTGCGTATTTGGGACAACGCAAGCGGGGACTACCGAGATGCAGAAGTGACCCAGGAAGATGCAGCAAGCAATACGAAGCATGTTCGTTTTAGCGTAAGTGACTTTAAGAGCAATGTAAAAGGCCAACTGGTTGTCTACGAAGCTCCTAAAGTGGCAAGTAGCGCTCAGATGGTTTTCAAGGCGGAGGATCGAGTAGAAAAGGTATATGATTTTGAATTTAAATTCGATACCAGCAATGTATCTTATCACAACGAAACCAAAGCAGACGAAGTAGAACAGGGGAAAAATAACTTGGCCGATGGAGAGTACACTGCGAACTTCCGTGTACTGGCGAACGGAACAGACAAGGATTCTCTAGTGGCTCCTTTTGTGCAGAGTCTAGCGAAGTTGATTGTGAAAAATGGCAAGGTTCAGGCTCATGTAACCGTTACGGACAACCAGGCTTTGAAGCTATTCCAAACGGATTTTGAAGGCCGTTATGCCAATCCGATGATTATGGGTTCGGACACTAAAGGTGACACGCACACGATTGCGTTCGAAGTACCTGATCTGGATAAGAAGTTAAGTGTGTACACACAGGTATATCTGCCTGAGAAATACATTCTAAATGAGAAATTCGGCGGACAGATTCAATTTGACCGTGCATCGCTTAAAGGTGAGGGGGTCAATACAGCTACAACCGTAACCCCTACTGAACCGATAGTAGCTTCTACGGACAAGGCAGCAGAAACAACTGCATCTGTAGCTGAAACCAAACCAGTAGTTGAGCAACCGGTTCAAATGGCTTCCGAGAAGCAATACACGATTAATTACAACGTATTTAAAGACAAAACGAGTGAAGCTTCCGTTATGGACGGTTATCTCGACAAGCCAGCCACACTGATTGAAAAGGGAGACAAGCGCTATATCCAAGTGACATTGAAAAATAGTTCTTGGATGCCAACTTTACAAGTGGAGCAAAACGGTACCCTGAAAGATGTAGAAGTGATCTCGACATCCGGCGATACACGTGTCGTTCAATTCGAGGTAGGGGACTTGTCCCAGAAAATCAGTGCTTACACACACGTTATTGTGCCTGGCTTGGTTCTTGGCGGAGTGCCGTATGATCACTGGTATACAGTTCAGTTCCAATTTGATGAAGCAAGCCTGAAAGCGAAGTAGCCTCAGGTTGTGACCTCAATGAAGCCCGAATAACAGCAAAGTTTGTATGCAAGCAAGTCTTGGTGCCTCGGCGTCAAGACTTGTCAGCATTTACATACCCGAGGAATTTGCAAAAATCCAATAAGCGACTTCTAGTGAACAATATGTAGATCAAACAGTCTAGTTCGTCTATATATTGCACTTTGGAGCGACTGGAGTCGAATTTTGCTAAATCCTGATACCCGAAAAGTTAGGGTTCCTAATGCAGTTCTATATTTTGAATTGAGGTGACTGGATTTTCATGAAACGATATATAGCATGGGCTCAAGGAAGATCGTTTTGTTTGTATATGTTAATCGGCATCGTGATCTTGTTGCTGGCCGGATGTTCGGGAGGAGGACAGGCTGGACAGAATCAGAGCGATGGTTCGAAATCAGCGGCAACATCTGATGCAACCGGAAAGTCGTCTGACGGTAAAGCTCAAGCTCCTCGTATTGTGGCGACTACGGTAGCCATTGCGGAAATCACGGATGCGCTGGGCCTGGATTTGGCAGGTAAGCCGACAAGCACGAAAGTGCTGCCTGACCGTTACAAGGATGTGCCTGATGTGGGTAATCCGATGAGTCCCAACATGGAAAAAGTGATGTCACTGAAGCCGACGGATGTACTGTCGGTGACGACACTGAAATATGATCTGGAGCCTAAATTTAAAGATTTGAACATCAATGCCGAATTTTTGAATTTTGAAAGTCTCGCGAATATGCAAAAAGAAATTCAAAAGCTGGGAGACACGTTTGGCAAAGCCGAAAAGGCTAAAGAGATTAATGGAGCGTTGGATGCCAAAGTAACTGAGATTCAACAAAAGATCAAAGGGAAGAAATCTCCTAAAGTATTGATTTTGCTGGGAGTACCGGGAAGCTATCTGGTGGCTACCGAGCATTCCTATATTGGGGATCTGGTTAAAATTGCAGGCGGAACAAATGTGGTTCAGGGCGAGAAGGTGGAGTTCATTGCCCACAATACCGAAGCCTTGCAGCAATCCAACCCTGATATCATTTTGCGCGCTGCACACGGGATGCCGGATGAAGTAGTGAAAATGTTCGATGAAGAGTTCAAAACCAACGATATCTGGAAGCATTTCAACGCTGTGAAAAATGGGCATGTCTATGATCTGCCTGAACCGTTGTTTGGCACAACAGGGAATCTAGCGGCAAACTCGGCGCTAGATGAGCTGATGAAAATGCTGTATCCTTCGAATTAAAGGAGGCTGATGACATGTCCAAAAAAGGTTGGAGTCTTATTGTTGTAATGGTCTTGCTCGTCGGCGTCATGTTATATTCAGCGATGACAGGTAGTCTCAAGGTGGATTTGAGTCAGTTGGTCACCGGATTGTGGACAGGTACAGATGATCAGGTGAATGTGGTCAAGGACCTGAGACTACCGAGAATTATCGTAGCCGTTATGGCAGGTGCAGCACTTGCAGTGGCGGGTGTCTTGCTGCAAGCTGTTATGAAAAACCCGCTGGCAGATGCCGGAGTTATCGGCATTTCTTCGGGAGCAGCATTGATCTCGCTGATTGCGGTGACGGTCTTTCCAATGCTTTATTTCTGGATGCCGTTCTTTTCATTTATTGGCGGTGCGATAGCTTGTTTAATGGTTTATGGATTTTCATGGAGATCCGGCTTGCATCCGATTCGTCTCATTCTGATCGGGGTAGCTGTGAATGCCATTTTTTCTGGTTTAGGTCAGTCATTTAATTATCGAGGCAGTTATGCGGTCACCAGCATTAACCAGGTTACTACTTCAACCTTGTCTATGAAAAAATGGATAGATGTCGAGGTTATTGTGACCTATGGCGGGATTGGACTAATTTTGGCCATGCTCGTGTTCTCTTGGTGCAATTTCTTGTCCCTTCAAGATAAAACAGCTAAAAATCTGGGATTCAATGTAACGCGCGCACGACTTTTGATTTCTGTGATTGCAGTGCTGCTTGCAGCAACGGCTACAGCCATCGCAGGAGTGATTGCCTTTATCGGCCTGCTCGTTCCGCATTGTGCCCGCTACCTAGTTGGCTCGGATCATAAGTGGTTGATTCCATTTTCAGCCTTATGCGGTGGCTTGTTGCTGCTGCTCGCGGATACTCTGGGGCGGACGGTGCTTGCTCCCAATGAAATCCCGGCTTCTATTATTATGGCCGTCATTGGCGGGCCGTTCCTGATATTCCTGATCAGAAAGGCGGATCGCACCTATGGACATTAAGGATATAACCTTCTCATATGATCGGAAAACAGATCGTCTGCACGCTATTCATGCTGTTATTGAGTCGGGACGGATTACGACCATTATTGGTCCCAACGGATGCGGCAAATCGACGCTGCTCAGCGTGATGTCCAACAATGCTGTTCCCCGCTTGGGCCAGGTGATTCTGGACGGCAAAGAAATAGCCCACTACAAGCCCAAGGAGCTGGCCCGTCAATTGGCGGTAGTCCATCAGCAGAACGAGGCACCTTCCGACCTGACTGTAGAAAAGCTCGTAAGCTTCGGCAGGTTGCCGCATAAGAACATGTTCACAGCGAGGCGTGACGAGGATGAGGAGGCGATTGAGTGGGCGATAGCCTGTACTAACCTGAACGAACGTAGAACTCGCACGTTGGATCAACTCTCAGGAGGAGAACGGCAGCGTGTATGGATTGCAATGGCCTTGGCACAGCGGACGCCCATTTTATTTTTGGATGAGCCGACCACCTATTTGGATATGTACTACCAGCTTGAAATTTTAGAGCTCATTCGGCAGTTAAACCAGGAACATGGACTGACAATCGTGATGGTGCTGCATGATATCAATCATGCTATTCGGTATAGCGATGTAATGATTGCCATGAAGGAAGGGCGTATTATAGCGAACGGCCCACCTACAGAGGTCGTTACATCTGAACTGATCCAGGCAGTTTATGATGTGGAGGTCGTAATCAAACAGGATGATGAAGCGGGCATGTATCTCATTCCGATAGGAGTCGGGGCTTCCTGACATTTACAAGCATACGGAACATTATTGCTGCGACTGAATAACGCGTTTGTCCTCACGGCATTTCAACGAATTTAAAACATGAAAATGGCTCTGGTCCATGTGTTTTGTCAGGTGACAACCGTGGAGACAGAAGCATTTTTTATTTTATTTATAAGATATTGGATGAGATTCAGGGACGGTTATGCTTATACTACGGTTCGAATCCGATCTTTTGTGTGTTATACTATTGCCGTCGGTAATTTTGTGTTTAGCACTTTACTAATGATAAGGATGGTATGCTTATATGATCAGTACAAGCGGCGTAACGCTTCGTTATGGGAAACGCCCACTTTTTGAAGACGTAAATATCAAATTTACTCCTGGGAACTGCTACGGCCTGATTGGGGCGAATGGCGCGGGCAAATCCACTTTTTTGAAAATTCTTTCCGGTGAAATCGAAGCCAATTCAGGCGAGGTTCACATGACACCGGGCGAACGGATGGCAGTGCTCAAGCAGAACCATTATGAATACGATGAATTCCCGGTTCTGGAAACCGTTATTATGGGTCATACGCGTCTGTATGAAATCATGAAGGAAAAAGATGCGCTGTATGCCAAAACAGAATTTACTGAAGCAGACGGCCTGCGTGCCGGTGAACTGGAAGGCGAATTTGCGGAGCTGAACGGTTGGGATGCTGAGCCGGATGCAGCTTCCTTGCTGATCGGTCTTGGTATTCCTCGCGACCTGCATGACAAGAACATGTCTGAGCTGAGTGGTAATGACAAGGTACGTGTTCTCCTGGCTCAAGCGTTGTTTGGTCGTCCGAACAATTTGCTGCTTGATGAGCCTACCAACCATTTGGACCTCGAATCCATTCAATGGCTGGAAAATTTCTTGATGGACTATGAAGGCACCGTCATCGTCGTATCCCATGATCGTCACTTCCTGAACAAGGTATGTACGCATATTGCGGATATCGATTTTGGCAAAATCCAGATGTACGTCGGCAACTACGACTTCTGGTATGAGTCCAGCCAGCTTGCGCTTGCCTTGACGCGTGATGCCAACAAGAAAAAGGAAGAGAAGATCAAGGAACTGCAAGCCTTTATTCAGCGCTTTTCCGCGAATGCTTCCAAGTCCAAACAAGCTACTTCACGTAAAAAACAACTGGATAAAATTACGCTGGACGACATCCGTCCATCGAACCGTAAATATCCTTTCCTGAACTTCAAACCTGAACGCGAAGCAGGCAAACAACTCTTGACAGTAGACCGCCTCAGTAAAACCGTTGAAGGCGAGCAAGTGCTGAATGAGTTCAGTCTGGTTGTGAACAAAGGCGATAAAATCGCGTTTGTTGGGCCGAACGGTTTGCCTAAATCGACGCTCTTCCAAGTATTGATGAACGAGATCGAAGCAGACAGCGGAGAATTTTCTTGGGGGATTACAACTAGCCAAGCTTATTTCCCGAAAGATAATTCCACCTATTTTGAAGGTGTGGACATGAATCTTGTGGAATGGCTCCGTCAATATTCCAAGGATCAGGACGAAACGTTCCTGCGTGGCTTCTTGGGACGTATGCTTTTCTCTGGTGAAGAAGCACTTAAGAAAGCAAGTGTACTGTCCGGGGGCGAAAAGGTTCGCTGTATGCTGGCGAAAATGATGCTGAACGGTGCCAATGTGCTGTTGCTGGAAGAACCGACCAACCACTTGGATTTGGAGTCCATTACAGCGCTGAACAATGGTCTGATTGATTTTGACGGTACTATATTGTTCACATCTCATGACCATCAGTTTATTCAAACGATTGCGAACCGCATTGTGGAAATTACACCAAACGGCGTAATCGACCGTACGATGAGCTATGATGAATACTTGGAAAATGAAGAAATCGCGAAATTGCGTGAACGTATGTATCCGGTAGAAATCGGCTAAAATTCCAACCGGCTATCTTCAACAACTAGATAAACGAAAGAGGAGCTCCTTTAGGCCATTGAGATGGCAGGGAGACTCCTCTTTTTCGTTTTTGTGCCATGCCCATAGCTTACTTGGCTCTGGCCGTGAGGTAAGATAGACCTCGCCAGACCTTTGGTACCCTATAAAGGCTATGAGGTGGCTTATGATCCGCCTGTACGACGGCGTTGGTTGTTCGGCTTCTTCGTATTTTGGCTTTTAAGTGTTTTGGTGGAACCGCCTTGAAAGCCGCCCTGCTGTGAAGCGCCGGACTGCTGTTTTTTTTGTGCCAGCTTTTCCCGAATGGCATCTGCGAGATTAACTTTACGTGGTTCATTGGCATCGCTCATGAATAAATTCCTCCTGTTGCCGCCAGATTCATGTCAATCATGTTGGATTGAAGAAAAACGCGGCTGTGTCCTCATTTTATACGTTTTTAAAAGAAGGGACAAGGGCAACAATGATAACACCCATCTGGGGTGGGGCGGGAGAGAAAACGTCTGTTTTTTGTGTGAAGGAAAAAATGTTTTGTGTAACCTACAGGAATGGGGCCTGGCAATACTTTTTCGTTGTTCCTACAGCGATGCAGAGCGGAAAGACTGTTTCTCTAGACCCACACAAAGTTCGTCTGCTATCCTGAAAATAACAGTTACCCAAAGGTGAATTGTTATTTTCAGGATAGCTACGCTGCTTGTTTGAAAAGTTAATGTTGAGGGTTCAAGGCAGCGATGCTGCTATTTTTATTTTTGGGCCCGGTGAGGTCGTTCTGCTGGGAACTATATATTTGAAGGAGTGTCCTACGTTGTGGTAAATGTCTATGATGAAATCCGAAAAGGTGAGCGTGGGGCGTGGGTAAGCATTGCTGCTTATCTCTTGCTGTCCGCCTTTAAGCTGATTAGCGGGTATATATTTGCTTCTAGCGCATTGCGGGCGGATGGCTTCAATAATGTCACCGATATTGTAGTGTCGGTTGCTGTACTGGTTGGACTGAGAATTTCCCAAAAGCCACCGGACTCTGATCATGCCTATGGACATTTTCGGGCAGAAACGATCGCGGCGCTGCTGGCGTCCTTTATTATGGCTGTCGTCGGTTTGCAGGTGCTTATTGATGGGATTGGCAGAATTTTCAAGGGCGGAAAGCAAATACCGGATATCACCTCCGCGGGTGTAGCTGTGATTTGTGCCGTGATTATGCTGGGAGTGTACTTGTACAATAACAGGCTGGCACGGCAAATTAACAATAAGGCTTTGCTGGCAGCGGCCAAGGATAATCTATCGGATGCACTTGTCAGTGTTGGGGCAGCAGTTGGCATTATCGGCGCACAGTTCGGGCTACCCTGGCTGGATACTGTAGCTGCGATCGCGGTAGGATGTATCATTTGCAAAACAGCGTGGGATATTTTTAAGGATTCCACACACAGCTTGACCGATGGATTTGATGAGCAAGAACTGTCTGACTTACGAAGTACGATTGCCCGTATACCTGGAGTAGAGGGGATTCGGGACGTTAAGGCACGTGTACACGGCAATCATGCACTAGTGGATGTGGTCATTGAGGTGAATCCGCAACTCAGCCTGATTGAAGGGCATCGGATCAGCGACCGGATTGAGGAGCGCCTACAAGAGGTTCATAATACGATGCATGTCCATGTCCATGTAGAACCCAAATTATAGATTAATTATTAAATAGTTAGTATTAAAAATGACTTTAGACCTATATGTAAAAGGCGTATACGCTTCCTTTTGTGACGTTTGGATTATATCTCTCTTCCTGCTGCTTTTACTATAATGAAGGCATGTCCGGCTATATTCGTCGGAATTGGATATGCTCTTCAAATTCGTAAAAACAGCCAGGAGGTGCAACATTGAGAAGACGCGTGATGGGAATGCTCATGACGTCAGCCGCGCTGTTGACAGCAATTCATGTGGCGCCGGGTCAGGTTGACGCAGCGGCATCAACAGCATCCACGGGACAGAAGGCGGTTATTCAGGCGGCTGTAAAGCTTAGATCCGGTCCTTCGACTACAGGGGATGTAGTCAGCTTTATGAAGCAGGGAGAGGCCGTAACGGTATTGGAGAAAACCAACAGCTATTGGTATAAGATCAAGACTTCTGATGGAGTAACCGGATACACTAGCAGCTCCGACAAGTACATAAAAGTTGGCGCTACCAGCGTCGCTGCTGCTGTCACCCCGTCTACCACTCGTAAATCGGAAGCCACAGAGTCAGTTAAAAATGTTTCAGCTAAAGAGGCTGTGGCCTCAGTGAATAGTTCTGCCGGTCAAACGAAAGCTACGATTCAAACGTCCGTTCGTTTGCGGGCGGAGGCATCCACTTCTTCCGAGGTCTTGGGCTATTTGAATGCAGGGGATGTCGTTACGATTACCGATCCAAGTAATGCCTATTGGTTCAAGGTTACCAATGCTGGTGGTACGGTGGGTTACGTCAGCTCGTCTCCACAGTATATTCGTATTGGTGAGGGCGTTGTTGTGCAGCAGCCTGTGTCTGCTCCGGTGACAACCACTCCTGATACTACTGCAATACCTGTGACAGCCTCTCCTGCGTCAACTATGAACATATTTTCCGGTGATGCAGCGGCTGCAATAGAGCAGGTTATTAACACGGGGATGACTTATCTCGGAACTCCATATGAATATGGTTCGGATCGTAGCAGTACGGCTACTTTTGATTGCTCGGCATTTACCCGTCAAATTTTCCGTCAGGCTGTAGGTATCCAGCTTCCGGCAGATTCTCGTTCACAGGGTGAGTGGATCAAGCAAAACAGTCAGCCGAATACGGACATGACTACGCTGAAGCGTGGCGATTTGCTCTTCTTTACAAATTATAATGCATCTTCCGGGGCGTACACGTCCTTGGATAACTCCTCCCAAACGATTACACACGTAGCTGTATATTTGGGAGACAACAAGCTTCTCCATACGTTTTCTGTAGCGGGTGGCGGTGTAAAAGTTACGGATTTCAGCAAGCCTTGGCAGGACCGTTTCCTGTTTGGGGGCAGCGTGATTCAATAAAAGCGCCGCTAACTGTTAAAAAGCTGCATCAAAAAGGATGTTCCACAGCCCTGTTGACCAGGGTGGGAACATCCTTTTTTTATAGACATTTAGAATATTGCTTTTGTGCAGCTAGCATCCGATAACTATGAAACCCGTTTTCTTCTGGTGAAGAGTGAAATGACGAACAACACCAGAAATATCACAAATAATATTTTAGCGATTGTAGCAGCTACGGACACGACGATACCAAAAAAACCTAAGATACCGGCGATCACAGCAAAAATTAAGAATAAAGCGGACCATTTTAGCATGTTCTGTATCCTCCTTTAATTGTATATAATGTGGCATACTCACGCCCCGATAGAGCATGGTTGCAGATGATGGAGACTTCTATAGAATATTCGTGTCTGTGCCATCGTTATACGTTGTTTTAAACGGTGTGAGAGTCCGTGAATCATAACGTTTGGAGCGGAGAAGAAGCCAGCCTGGACGTTGTTTCGTGTCTGAATCTAAAGGGTAACTATGCAGTAATCATAAACATCATCGTGAAAGACGAAAGAGAGGTTACGCTATGTTAACACAGGTCAGCATTTTTATTATTGCTATCGCATTTGCAGTTCTCGTTATTTTCCTCATTAAAACGTTGAAAGCAGCACAAGGCTCTTTGGATAAGGTGACTCAAACCTTGCAGGATGTACAAAAAACGATTGATGAACTGAGTTATGAAGTAAAACAAACGGTTCGACATGCGAATGACATCACCGCAGATGTTGATCATAAATTGAAGCAAGTGGAGCCAGTGATGGAATCGGTTAGAAATTTGGGGGAGGTACTCAGCGAAGTGACGTTGGCTGCCAAGCAGGCTTCAACAGCGTTAATGACACGGTTTCAGAAATCGCATAGCGCTGCGAGTAATACTTCCAGAACGGATAACGCGATCAAGGCAACGACATCGAATAGACCTTTGACCGCAACGGAGCGGACGGTTCAGAGCTACAATGCGACTTATGAGGAGCCTGCGGCCAAGCCAGGTAAAAACTGGTTGGGTTATGTAGACATCGCTGCTGGGGTGTGGCAGAAAATGCGTCAGTAGCATAGTGGCTGAACCGTAAACTACAGGAAATTCATTGAAAGGGTGAGATTTATGATGAAGACGTTATTACTAGCTGCTGGTTTGCTCACTCCCTTTTCCGGACAGGATACGGTTCAGCAAACCGTTTCCCCGCAAATAGCGGGACATGTGGTTAGGACTGTGCAGACGATACCCGCTCCACATGCTGTACCAGCAGATTTTCATACCTTAAATGGCATATCTTTGGATGATACACGTGCTGATGTATTGAAAAAGCTGGGCAAGCCACAGCGAGTCAAAAAGGATAAGTTGCTGCTTTCTACAGAATACCAATATCCAGATGTTGTGGTAGGTATGCGTGAGGACGTCGTTTCTTATGTGCATGTAGATCCTGCTGCCGGTCGAATCAAGGTGAATGATAAGTGGCTGCCGCTGCAACGGAAAACGCTCGATCAGGCGCTGGGTGGCTCGCAATTCACGGCGGAAGACGGAGAGGTATATGTACGCGGACAACGTGCAATCAAAGTGTTTATGGATGAGACGTCTGATAAACCTAAGTATGTTGAGTTTTTTGATGAAACGGAATGGTAATTGATTTTTTTAAGGCATGACATAACATGGAAGTTTCAAATGGATATGTGAAGTGTAATAGTCAGAGAAGTCAATCCTTAAAGGAGCGTGAGAAACATGAATCAGACCAATCATAAATCTTATGCCAAAGTGGTAGATAACGGTGTACAAGCCGTTGAAGCAGTAAATGAGTTGCGTAACACAGGCTATCGTTATGAGGATGTGTTCGTGCTCGCTCATGATCAGGATCGGACAGATCGTATTGCCGATACGGTGGATGCCAAGGAAATCGGGATTAAGGAAGAGGGCGTTTTCGATTCATTAGCCAACTTGTTCCGTTCCCGCGGCGATGAGCTTCGCGCTAAAATTACTTCCTTGGGATTTACAGATACGGAAGCTGACTTTTATGAAAAAGAACTGGATCAGGGGAAAGTGCTGGTCATTGCTAAAAAAGCGTGATATCGCTGTTCACTATAAGAGTAGCGTGACATTAGATTCGAAAAAGAGGAAGTTGACCGCAGCACAAGTGTTTCGCGGGTCCTCCAAAAACATAGATAAGGAATGGGGTTCAGCCTCATTCCTTATCTATGTTTTTGGAATGCCTTCTTACGGAAACACTACTACTAATCAACAAGGGTGTTGCCGTTTAAGTAGGTATAGTATAATACATGAGTTACAGATAAGGAGAAGCCAATGAGAATTCTAATTGTTGACGATAACCCGACGAATATCATTATTATTCGTGAGATACTAAAAAAAGAAAATTATCGGGATGTGATCTCTGCTAACTCGGCCGCAGAAATGTTAGAGCATCTGGGAATAGGCGATCGTACCATTAGTCTCAGGCCCCGTCCTTCAGATATTGATCTGGTGCTGCTGGATATGATGATGCCTGAAATGGACGGCATTGAAGCTTGCAGTATTGTGCAGGAATATGAGCATTTAAAAGATATCCCGATTATTATGGTAACGGCTGTAGGTGATTCTAAAAAATTGGCTGAAGCTCTGGATGTGGGAGCCGTCGATTACGTCACGAAGCCGATCAACAAGGTAGAGCTAATGGCGCGAATCCGATCTGCCTTGCGTCTCAAATTGGAGAAGGACTGGCATAAGGATCGGGATCAGCGAATTCAGGATGAGTTGAAGCTGGCCGCGATGGTGCAGCAAGCGGTACTTAGTCCTGCCATTCAGGACCCGGTGCTGCAAGTAAATGCGCTCTATCAGCCTTCCTTTGAACTGGCAGGGGATTTATATTCTTGGTATCCGTTAGGGGAGGGGCGATATGCCATCATTTTGCTGGATATGATGGGACATGGCATTTCTTCTTCGCTGTTCTGCATGTTCATTGCATCTGTACTTAAGGACACGGTGACCACGTATGTGGAGCCTGAGAAGGTCATACAAGAGCTGAATCGTCGTTTTAATCAACTGGATCTGGGCAAACAGCTGGTACAGTATTATTTTACGGCGATTTATATGGTGATTGATACCCGTGCACGGCGAATTGACTATGTAAATGCGGGACATCCTCCCGGTTTGCTGTTCAACCAGGATGGTAGCATTACCAAATTTGACCGTGCATGCAGCCCGGTTGGTTTATTTGATAAGATTGATGCAGAAATGCACACGATTCATTATGAAGGAACAGGGCATATCGCTTTGTATACGGATGGCTTGCTGGAGGCGGTGGAAGGTGAATATGAGGAGCAGTTGGAGTATCTGACTGAGTGTCTGCGTAAATATGAGCAATGGAATGAAGAAGCGATGCTGGATGCTTTTTTTCGTAAAGAGGCGCCACAAGATCGTGATGATGATAAATGCCTGATCTGGATTTCGTTGAAAGAGGGAGAGAGCTTGCATGAAAATCAGAAATAAACTGCTGATTGGCTTTGGATCGCTTATGGCGATCCTCCTTGTGCTGACACTAATCAGCTATGACCGGATGGGGAGCCTGAATGAGCAGTTGAATCAGGTTTATCAGGATCGATATATGAAAGTCCGGAAAACAACAGCTATTCGCGGGCAGGTGAACGATATGGCCAAAGTGATGGCCAATCTGATCTTGAATCCAGGTTCCTCCGTTAGTGAGGCCAAACGCGAGCTGGACGATATTTCGGCTACTGGAACGAAAGTGCTGGCTAGTCTGCAAACGAATTCCGGCACCAGTGAAGAGCAACAGCAGGTTGATCGGGTAGCCGTCGCGTGGAATGAATTTTTAAGTTACGAACAAAGACTGGTCTCTTTGTTGGGGCAAGATCGTATTGATGAGGCTAACGCTTTCCGCAATAGTACTGGTTTGCCTGCCCAAGAGGAGGCGATGGATAGTATTAATGCCCTTGCCGTTTTTCAGGATCGGGAAATTGATAGCGACATGAAGCAAGCCAATTTGGCGTATGAAGAATCTGTGCAGATTACCACAATTCTGATGGCCGCCGGCCTGATCATGGGCTTACTGGTTATTTTGTGGGTGCTCCCAAGTATTGCCAAAGGTCTAAATGTCGTGAATCTCATGATTAATGGTTTTGGCAAGGGAAAGTACAGGGCCATCAGCCGAATGAGTGTTGCCTCCAAAGATGAAATCGGTGAGGTCGCTCGTGTATTTCAACAAATGGCCGGAGACTTGGAAGAAAAGCGGAAATTTGAACATTCCGTCCTTCAAACGCAGAAGGACCAAACTTGGCTTAATGCCAATACTGCTCGAGTGACTGAGTTGTTCCGTGGCGTAAATTCACTGGAGCAGGTTGCTCAGATGTTCATTAGTGAGTTTACGCCCATCTTGGGAGGCAGTTATGGAGCCATCTATTTGCAAGGAAAAGATGTAGAAGACAACCGATTTAAGTTATACGGCTCCTATGCAAAGGTGACTGGCGAAAATTCGATTAGAGACGTTATCCAGGTAGGCGAAGGGTTGCTCGGACAATGTGTTTTGGATCGTAAGCCGATCTTGATTACAGAGGCTCCTGACGGATATTTGTCCATAGGCTCTGCCTTAGGAGAAAGTAAGCCAGTGGGAATTATGATTTTCCCTATTTTGTTCGAAGATGAGTGCATCGGTGCTATAGAAATAGCGTCACTGGATCGCTTCAGTGATCTGGAAACGAAGCTGTTTGCTCAATTAGTAGAGAGCATGGGGATCATTCTGAACAATATCAAGGGACGGATGCGTGTAGAGCAATTGCTGCGCGAGTCCCAGGCACTTACTGAGGAATTGCAATGTCAGTCCGAGGAGCTACAAACTCAGCAAGAGGAACTCAAGCGCTCCAACGAAAATTTGGAGGAGCAAACAGAGGAACTCAAGCGTTCAGAGGAATTGTTACAGCGTCAACAAGAAGAATTGGAGCATTTTAATACTGAACTGATTGCCAAAACCAGAGCGCTAGAAGAACAGGTACGAGAAGTGGAAGAAAAGAACGACGAGATTGAACATGCACGAGCTCAGTTGGAACAACAGGCCATGCAGCTAGGAATCACAAGCAAATACAAATCCGAGTTTTTGGCCAATATGTCTCATGAGCTGCGTACTCCGCTAAATAGCTTGCTCATTCTTTCTCAGCTCTTGTCTGAGAACAAGGAGGGCAATCTCAAGCCGAAGCAGGTGGAATATGCACAAACCATTTATATGTCAGGCGCGGATTTGCTGAAAATGATTGATGAAATTCTGGATTTATCCAAAGTGGACGCTGGAAAAATGGATATTAACCATGAAGCGGTCCACTTGAAGGAACTGGAACTGTTTGTGGAGCAGAATTTTGCTCCGGTCGCAGCCCAACGTGGGCTTCAACTGCATACCGAGATCGAAGAGAACTTGCCAGATGCCATTATCAGTGACGGTTATCGTCTCAAACAAATTTTACGTAATTTGTTGTCCAATGCATTCAAGTTCACCACGGAAGGATCTATTCGTTTCAGTGTATCTCGGGCAAATGGAGAACAGCTTCCGGGTCTGCTAAATCCACGAAGATCCTATCTGGCTCTATCTGTGCATGATACGGGCATTGGGATTGCTTCCGATAAAACGGATCTGATCTTCGAAGCCTTCCAGCAGGTAGACGGTACAACCAGCCGGAAATATGGGGGGACAGGACTAGGTCTGTCAATCAGCCGCGAGCTTTCCAGATTGTTGGGCGGTGTGATTACGGTGGAATCCGAGCAGGGACAGGGCAGTTGCTTCACACTGTATTTGCCGGAACAAACGCCAACGGCTGAGGATATGGATTCTCATTCGAGAGAGGAATTTAATGGCACGGATGTGAATTCGGATTTTGAGAATGTTGCAGCCTCGGCAGAAACGGACCTTCCCATGATTATGCCTGCTAAACAGTTGCCATTATATCAGATGCCTTCGAAAAACAAAGCGGAGGACATTATACATCCAGGGGACGACCGAAACGAGATTACCTCGCAGGATAAAGTGTTGCTGATTGTTGAGGATGATATTAATTTTGCTAATATTTTGTACGATATGGCCCGTAGCCGGGGCTTTAAGGCACTGATCGCTCTCCAAGGAGACGATGGGCTCAACATGGCTCAGTCTTATTTGCCGGACGCTATTATATTAGATATTCAATTACCTGTGATGGATGGCTGGTCCATTTTAGGCGAGCTAAAAGGAAATTCATCGACACGTCATATTCCAGTGCATGTTATTTCAGTCATAGATGATGTGAAGCAGGGCCTAATGATGGGCGCGATTGCCTATCTCAAAAAGCCTTCCTCGAAGGAAAGTCTGGATAAAGCATTTTCACATATAAAATCGTATACAGACCAAATGGTCAAACGTCTTCTTGTGGTTGAAGATGACGATAATCAGCGTAAATCCATTATTGAGCTGATCGATCATGATGATGTTGCCATTACGGCGGTATCGACAGGTCAGGAAGCACTGAATGAGCTGGCCACTCAGCGGTATGACTGCATGGTACTGGATCTGATGCTGAGCGACATGACTGGTTTTGAGCTGCTGGATCGTATTCGAGAGAACGAGCAGCTAGCTGATCTGCCGATCATTATTTATACAGGCAAAGATTTGGATAACAAAGAAGAAACGCAACTTCGCAAATATGCAGAGTCTATTATTATTAAAGATGTTAAATCGCCGGAACGGCTTTTGGACGAAACAACGCTGTTCTTGCATCGTGTAGAGGCGAATCTTCCTGACGACAAACGCAAAATTTTGCAAAAGCTATACAACAAGGAAGAGCTGTTTGAAGGTAAAAAAATATTGTTGGTAGACGATGATATTCGCAATGTATTTGCTCTGTCCAGTGTGCTGGAAAGCTATCGTATGGATGTTACCTTTGCGGAAAATGGAAGAGAAGCACTGGAACTACTGGAACAGACACCTGATTTTGATCTGGTGCTGATGGATATGATGATGCCGGAAATGGATGGATATGAAGCGATGCGACGTATCCGGCTAATGCCACAATTCGAGAAGATGCCTATTATTGCCCTGACAGCCAAGGCCATGAAGGATGATCGTTCCAAGTGTATTGAGGCAGGCGCTTCCGATTATGTGAAAAAACCGATTCAAACCGAACAACTTTTATCATTAATGCGGGTGTGGTTGTATTCGTAACCCAAAAAAATGGGTAATATAAATCGACACATGATGGGAGCGGCACAGGCAAAACCTATTTAGGAATTGGAGAGAGATTATGACATCTAAGGATATGGCGGATAATGCTGCTAATGAAGTGAAATCGAATGATGCTGAGCGGGAATTGATTGAGATTGAGCTGTTGCTGGAAGGTATACATCGGCTGTACGGCTACGATTTTCGTAACTACGCTCTGCCTTCGATTAAGCGGCGTGTTTATTATCATGCGCAGTCCGAGAATGTAAGCACGATATCAGGACTTCAGGAGAAGGTGCTGCATGATCGCAGCGCCTTCGATAGGCTGGTACAGAGCCTTTCCATTCCGGTGACCGAGATGTTCCGTGACCCGGAGCTGTTTCTGAATTTTAGACAGAAAATCATTCCTATTTTGCGAACGTATCCGTACATTCGAATCTGGCATGCAGGTTGCTCCACGGGTGAGGAAGTATATTCTATGGCGATCTTGCTGCATGAGGAAGGCTTATATGATAAGGCCCGCATTTATGCGACGGATATGAATAACCTGTCTTTACAGCAGGCGAAGGAAGGCGTATATGGGATCGACCGAATGAAGCTGTATACCAAAAATTATTTGGAGTCCGGGGGCACACAATCGTTCTCTGAATATTATACAGCCAAGTATGATTCAGTGATGTTTCATCCTTTTTTACGGAAAAATATTATTTTTGCGGAGCACAACTTAGCGACAGACCGGTCCTTTAACGAGTTCAATGTTATTTTTTGCCGGAATGTCATGATCTATTTTAACGACGAACTTCGCAACCATGTACATGGGTTGTTTTATGATAGCTTGAGTCATTTTGGCGTGTTGGTGCTTGGGGCCAAGGAATCCATACATTTTACCGATTATAGTGATTCCTACGAGCCGCTGGACCGGATAGAAAAAATATACCGGAAGATTAAATAGAGATGCTTAGGAGGATTCCATGGGGCTTCATGAACCGATTCATATATTGCTGGTAGATGACAGACCTGAGAACCTGCTCGCTCTTGAGGCGGTGCTGGAGAGTGAACAATATAATCTGGTAAAGGCCACATCCGGGGAAGAAGCGCTGCGATGTCTATTAAAAGATGAATTTGCACTCGTAGTCCTGGATGTGCAGATGCCGGGTATGGATGGTATTGAGACCGCAAAGCTAATCAAGGCCAGAGAGAAAACGAAGGATATTCCGATTATCTTCATTTCAGCTAACAGCAAGGAAGCGGAGCATTTATTTGCGGGATATTCAGCAGGCGGTATTGATTATATGGTTAAGCCGTTCATCCCTCAAATTCTCAAGTCCAAAATTGAAGGTTTCGTGCAAATGTATCTGACAAATAAGCGTTTGAAGACACAGTCCCATCTGCTTCATCAGAAGACCCAGCAGCTGGAGAAGATGAACAGCGAACTGATTGCCGCCAAGGAGGCAGCGGAGATTGCTGCCAATGCCAAAACGGAATTTCTGGCGATGATGAGCCATGAGATCCGCACACCTATGAACGGCGTCATTGGAATGATTGATTTGCTGATGGAGACGGAGCTGCAAAGCGACCAACAGGAATATGCCGATATCATCCGTCGTAGTGCAGACGCGCTGGTAGCAGTCATTAATGATATTCTGGACTTCACTAAGCTGGAGTCAGGCAAAATGGAGGTAGAGGAATATCCTTTTGATCTGGTTTCCTGTATCAAGGAAGTTTTCAGCCTATTTACGGTAGAAGTGAACCGAAAGAACTTGGAACTGGTTTATTTTCTCGATGAACAGATGCCTCCTGTGTTATATGGAGATATGGGAAGATTGCGTCAAGTGCTGATTAACCTGATATCCAATGCTGTCAAATTTACAGACCGGGGCGGGGTGTATGTCTTCGCATCTGTCAAAGAGCAAAGCGATAATGGACTTACCGTTGAGTTTTCTGTGAAGGATACGGGCATTGGTATTGATCCGGCTAAGGTTGAAAGGTTGTTTCAGCCCTTTTCCCAACTGGATTCTTCAATGACACGTAAATATGGTGGAACCGGGTTAGGACTCGCCATTTGTAAAACCTTAGTGAATATGATGGGCGGAGATATCCGCGTAGATACGAGCGGAGAACAGGGCGTGACGTTTCATTTCACAATGAAGCTTGGCTTTGCTCAGGAAAATGAACTGGAGGGGGAGTCCAGCCACGATTGGGAAATTCCACATCAGGAATCTCCAAGTCGTAGACCTGTACTGGTCGTTGATGATCATCCGATTAACCAGAAGCTGATGGTTAATATACTGGATAAGCTCGGTCTGGCTTCAGATGTGGCAGCAGATGGACAGCAGGCGCTTGATATGGTCACGGCTAATCAGGACTATGACTATATCTTTATGGACTTGCAGATGCCTGTGATGGACGGTCTGGAGTGTACGGGGAGAATGCGTAAACAATTGGTGGGAAGATCCCAACCTGCCATTATCGCCATGACGGCTAATGTGATGGAGGGTATTCAGCCTCGATGTATAGAAGCGGGGATGAACGATTATATTAGTAAGCCCGTTAAAATCAGCAGTGTAAAACAGGCGTTGCTACGGCATTCTCCGGACCATTTTCCAATGCAGCCGGGTAAAGATCAAATCAATGAAGCTTAGATGGTGGCATTTGGTAGTGTTTAAAAAGTTATACCGTGATTCAAACGCTCTTATAATGGGTTAGTATGTAGGGAAATCTTTTTTTGGGAGAGTAGGCCTATGAATACAAATAAAAATGAGAAGTTTAATGCAATTACAGAAACAACCGATGGCGTAAATACCGTTTATCTGAGTGGAGAGTTGGATCTTTCGGTAGCACCTGATTTTCGTCTGGTGATGGAGCCTTTGGTGGGGGAATCCAGCCAAGATTTGATTATTAACTTGAGAGACCTTAAATACATTGACAGCACAGGTATTGGAATCTTGTTATCCATTTTAAAAGCAAGGCATGGGATGGAGTCTCGCTTTGCTGTTCAAGAGGTACCGCCTCAAATTCAAAAGCTATTTGATATGACTGGTATTGCCAAATTCTTTGTCCCCCAGGAGAATTCCCAATAGGAAAGGAAAGAAAAAGAAATGAACGCTCAAATTCAAAAAGTAGTTCTTAATTTGCCGGCAACTGCTGACTTTGTTGATATTGTAAGATTAAATTTATACGGTATTGCCGCGAAAATGGGATTCTCTTATGAGGATATTGAAGACATGAAAGTGGCTGTATCGGAAGCCTGTAATAACTCTGTCCTTTATGCATATGGTCATGAGGGGGGAGTCGTGGAAGTGACATTCGAATTTGATGAAGTTTCGCTGTCCATTCGTGTCAAAGATGAAGGGGAGAGCTTTGAACGCGTGGAGGACCCGTCCCGTATCGCATCCTTGCATGACAAGGAGTTGAATGATGCACAGATAGGCGGATTAGGCTTTTATCTCATGCAGGCGCTTATGGACGATGTCCATATCTTGAATGAGACAGGAAAAGGCACCGAAGTGGTGCTGGTAAAGCGCTTGACCAGAAGTGAGGAAAGAGTATGAATGAAAAGGTAACTCCCCCGGAGTCGATGGATGAAGCCGTTGGTCTAATCTGGGAGTACCAGCAAACCAAGGATAACGAGATTGCTACCGTGCTGATCCGCAAGTATGAGCCGATGGTCAAGATGGCTGCCGGGAAAATCTCCCGTAACCGTCCGGACTTATACGAGGATTTATATCAGACCGGTCAGATGGCTTTGATACGTCTGCTTCAGCAATACGATATCAGCTTGGGTATCCCATTTGAACCGTACGCTATGAAAAGTATGCTGGGACATATGAAAAATTATTTGCGCGACAAATCCTGGTACATCCAGGTTCCTCGCCGCATTAAGGAAAAGGGTGCGCTTGTTCAACATGCTATTGATGAACTGACCGTTAAGTTGGAACGCTCACCCAATGTGGACGAGATTGCGACCTATTTGGATCTAACCGTGGAAGAAACGATCGAGGTGCTTGCTGGTCGTGAGTGCTATCACTATGTTTCACTGGACTCGCCTTTATCCCAGGAAGAGAGTGCAGCTACGTTAGGCGAGCTCATTAGCTCGGATGCTAACGATTATGACACTGTGGAAAAACGAATGGATTTGCAGCAGGCTTTAAGCCAACTGAAGGAGCAGGAACAGAAGGTGCTTCTTCTGGCATTTCAGGACGGTCAATCTCAACGTGCGATTGCCCAGACGTTGGGCGTATCACAGATGAGCGTTTCCCGTATTCAGAAGCGGGCTACGGAAAAGCTGAAGCAGATTATGTCTAATTCCTCTATTTCATGAGAAAAACGCGGAATTCTTGGTTTAACATATTTGATGTCACATCGTAAGGACACGTTATTCCGATTTGGGGAAACGTGTCCTTTTTATAAAGCGAAAAAGGTTGGGAGGAAGGTTGGAATCCATGACAGCATTTGAACAGATTTCTTCCTTTCGTGGAGGATGGGAATGGTGGGACATCAGTGCTGGGAATTGGCAAGATTCGGTCATACAGCACTT
Source organism: Paenibacillus sp. FSL M8-0228 (assembly GCF_038007385.1). Lineage (NCBI taxonomy): Bacteria > Bacillati > Bacillota > Bacilli > Caryophanales > Paenibacillaceae > Paenibacillus > Paenibacillus sp. FSL M8-0228. Next base: position 4,775,935 of record NZ_JBBOXA010000001.1, on the reverse strand, counting down.
GAAGGAGAAGCTTCCAGAAGCCGCAGAATGGCTGGACAAGGTAGAGGACATTCCATCCAGCTTTATATCTGTACGCTTTCCAGATGGCAATCAGCCCTTAATGTACGGGTCGCTGATCTACTCCGTTCAAGAGGAAATCGATAGTCAACGCAATTGCAACAAGTTTTATTTTCTGGTTCTAAACCAGAAGCTGGTGACGTTAAATTTGGATCAAAACACCCGTGAAATTATGCACACCGCGGAACGCCAAAAAATGCTGGAACAGTGTGAGGATGCAGCTGACGGCATGTTTGTATTGGCGAGAGCCGTGCTTCATTATTTTCATACAGGTATGGATAAGTTCGAGATCAACCTGAGAAGACTGGAAGAGGACATGGAGAAAAGAAATGCCCGTACACTGATGGATTCTATATTGAATGCACGTTTCGAGCTGTTGTATTGGAGCAATATGTTCATTCCTTTTTCAGAGCTGGTAACGGCTTCTCGGGAGGCATATTTGGATAAACTGGAGGAGAATCGCTTTTTTAAGCAGTTACTTTACCGTGTGACTCGGATGGAAGGACTTTTCCTGCATTATGAAAAGGAAATCGACACCCTGATCTCTATTGACGAGGCCATTTCCGCTTTTAGGGGCAATGAGATTACGAAGACGCTCACCATTGTGACCGCCGTTTTTACACCTGCCACTGTAGTGGGGGCCATTTGGGGCATGAACTTTGAAAATCTGCCTTGGATTAAAACAGGCTGGGGTTTTACCGCCGTGATTATTGCCACATTGCTAAGTATGGCGGGAATGTACGGCTGGCTGATGATGAAGGGGTGGACAGGAGACTTATTGAAAACTAACAAGCGCAACAAATTGTAGCGGCTGCTTACAGCTGTTATAATTTACAAATAAAAAACGATCCATCGTAACAGGAAGCTCTTTGGGGAGTCTATATCGGTTACGATGGATCGTTTTTAATTGAGATAGGGACAATTACTTAGTACCTTGGCTCATTTTGATATATCCTAATAATTCGGCGATGAAATCTCCGATGACCGGAAGATTTAACTGTACCAGGAAACTGAGCAACCAAGCGAGCAAGGCGAGTATGACCACTGTACCCAGCGTAAGGCCGAGACCACGTGCAATCCCTGCAGTCAGATTGCTCATAATTCTTCTTTTCGTGCTGGAGTAGTTCTCTATAATATCTTTGAATTCTGCTTTTTCCAATGTATCTGCGATTTGATCTAGGCGTTTGTTAAGCCGCTTGACCTCATGGCGAAGTTCAAAAGGATGCTCATTTACATCAAAGTCTCTCTCCGGATCATGTGTTTTAACATGATGATGAGTAGAAGAGGTCTGCTTGGATGAAATCTCATCTGGCTGATCTTGAGCCTGGAGGGGGTGAAAGGTTCTCTTGTTGTTCCGAGCAAGATCATCTCCATAGGAGTTTGGTTTGTTCATTGTCATCCCAGCCTTTCTATCATTTAAAAACAGCCAGCTTCTTGCATGCTGGCTGTTCAGTGTTTGGATATTATTTTGGTTGTAATCGGAATGTGTTCCTATTAGGAATTTGCATTTAATTGTTTTTGAGTGTCCTTGGCTGCTTGAGCGGTTGCATCCATAACTTCTTTATCCGCTTTGGCCGCTTCATTAGCGACATCGGCAGAAGCTTTGGTTACGCTGGATACGATGTTGTCTTTACTCTCGGATACCGTTTTGGCTACATCTGCTGTTTTAGTGGAAACGGTTTTGGCCAAATCTGTCGCTTTGCTGCTAACTACAGATGCGACATCCTTCGTTTTATCGGAGACAACAGTCATTTTTTCGGACAGATCACTACGTAAATCGCGACCCGGCTTTGGAGCGAACAGCAGGGCTGCCGCAGCACCAATCAAACCTCCAATGAATAAACCCTTTGCAAAACCTGAAGTGCTTGCCATATTTTGATTGTCAATGTTACTCATGATATATCACTCCTTTTATAGAATAAAAATATATATAAATGTTAGGTAGCCCTTCTCAATAGCCTGGACGCAAGTCCGAGCAAGAATACGAACAATGCGGTTCCAAGTATGGCTGGAATGACTGCAAAATCTCCGATGACCGGGCCCCAGTCTCCCAACAGCATGACACCTAGCCAAGCTCCTACAAATCCAGCAATCATAGAGCCTGCAATGCCGCCAGGCATTTCATGTCCAGCTAGTGCATCGCCAATCAATCCGATAATAATGGCCATTACAATACTTAGTACAATTCCCCACACAAGGATCGCCTCCCTTATCCTAAGTTCACAAACGATAACGTTTTTGATAAATGCTGAGCTTCGATATTGCTGTGCCTTGCTTACTTCGTATATAAACGTCATGACCCGGAGTGAAACAAAAAGCCGAATCGGACGTTATGGGCGGGGGGGAGAAGAAAGTTGCATTTTCGCTCGCCAATAGATCATAGGAACGGTAAACGCCAGCCAAATGATGCCTGCAATATAACCACCCACAATATCTGTAGGAAAGTGAACTCCTAAATATATACGGCTTAGTCCAATCAATATAATGAGCAGTGCACCAAGAACGCACGGGAGGAAGAGCGAACGCTCACGAATCTTTCGTTCTATAGCCCAGATGGCAAATATCATGCCGTAAAATCCCATGGAAATCATCGCATGACCGCTGGGAAAACTGTAGCCCCCGGCTTCAACCAAATGTTGAAGTGACGGGCGTTCCCGTTGCAGAATTTCTTTAATGAGCGTATTCAGCACCCACATCGCCGTAAAGCTGCTTAGGATCGCAAAGGAATAAGCTTTTGAACGAAGAAAGACCCAGCATAAGGTAGCAGCACCGAGGGCGATAATTAACGACATGCTGAATGAACCGAAAGACGTAATGAATATAGCGATGGTTAGCAATTGGTCATGAGTAGCTGCTGTGTCTGGAAAAATAGCATCCTGTATACGCTCATCCCAATATAGAAAAGGAGCCGTGCCAATCCATTGCACAGAGTAGGCGATGAGAAGCATCACAGCGATCATGATAATAGATGCATACAGACTACGACGCAAATAGCTTGGTAGGAACCGGGATGGTTGGGGTTTATGGGATAGCATATGTAATAAATCTCCTCCTTATGGCTGTAATAGATTTAATTTTTCGTACTATTAACTTAACTAATAATGAACTTAAGAGCAAAACTCGACGGAGACGACAGGCTGATTGAGGCATTTAAGCCCGGGGTAAAGGGATCGTATCACAGTGTTTGTAATGCCAGGGCCGAAAGTGGAATAATCATCACGAAGCAAGGCTGCTTTACGGAACTGTAATCCATGGAGGTGTTAAGGATGATTAAAATAGTGACATCGGCAGAAAGACATACCTCAAATAAAGGATGGATTCATAGTGAGTTTAGCTTTTCATTTGCCGATTATGAAGATCCGAGCAATGCCCATTTTGGTTGTATGCTAGCCCATAATGATAACAAACTTGAACCGCAGCAAGGCTTCAAAAGACATCCGCATCACGATTTGGAAATCGTCACTTATGTAATTGAAGGCCAATTGCATCATAGCGACAGCTTGGGACATGAGCAGGATTTAAAAAGCGGCTCGATTCAGGTTCTGAGTGCAGGCATCGGGATTGAACATGAAGAGCGAAATACTGGGGATGAAAGATCGGTTCGCTTTTTGCAAATGTGGTTTTTACCCGAGAGCCCTGGCATTCAGCCTTCTTATCAGGTGCAAAGATTCAAGCACAGTGAACGCCTAAATCGGCTTCAGCCTGTTGTGTCTGGTTCAGAAGTGGAGGGAACGTTATCCATCGCGCAGGATATAAATCTGTATCTGAGCAGATTGGAAAAAGGCCAGCAGCTTGAATATCCGCAGCAAGAGGAGCGCCGCACCCACATTTATGTAGTTAGCGGTCATGTGGAAGTTACGTGCCAGGATGGAGATTTTCAGTTAGGGCCTGGTGATGCTGCACGAATTCAAAAAAGTTGTGCATTAAAGATACTAGCTACAGGTAATGAGGATATATCTGAACTGGTGTTAGCAGATTTACCTTGAAGCATCCTTGAGTGAAGAAGTGTATGAAAATGCGTATATGCAATCGAAAAATAAAGCTCGTATCCCCGTTGCGCGTCTGTTGAAGCGAGCGGAGGTACGAGCTTTATTTACGGTGACAGGGCCACTGGCATGAAGGCTGTTGCTCATGATGATAGGTTGTAATACAGCTAAGCTGTATTCCTATAGGCTGATTCAGGAGGACTTACGCAATCTACCCAGTTCAGAAACAATAGCTTCAACCTCGGAAATGCTCAGGTTAGGCTTGTTTATCACCATATCATAGACATCATGGATGTCCTCGTATTGCTCCAGCGAGAAAGCGGAAGCTTGCATAGCAGCACCACTCGCCATACGGAGCTTGGTTTTAATGCCCTCAATCATATACTCAATGTTGGCATGAGACGGTACAGACAAATCCATCGTTAATTTTCCATCCTTTCATAACAGGGGAAGTTGCCTGTATTGTATCATGTTTTTGTTGTAGAATGTACTGAAAGCCAGATTACCAATATACAACCGAATCAAGGAGGATGGGCAAAGTTGTCTTTGTATAATCGAGCTTCCGCACCCGGACGCTCGTCCTTAGAACATAATGTAAAGAAAACAGATCGAGATGGACTCGCGCCGTTTTTCCGAGAAATTCATCATCAGCATGCTATAGATAAGTTGACTTTTGTTTGTATCGGTACAGATCGCTCGTCGGGTGATTCACTGGGGCCACTGGTAGGCACCATGCTCAAGGAGCAAGGTTTTCCGCACGTGATTGGGACAATGTCGGAGCCCTGTGATGCGGATCATCTGGTTCCATACTTGGAGTGCATTCCCCAAGATCATCATGTGATCGCCATAGATGCTTGTCTTGGACAGCACGGCTCAACGGGAATGTTTCTTATTGCGTGTGAACCGCTAACTCCTGCGCGATCGGTAGGGCTGTCTCTGCCGTCTGTGGGTCATTATAGTGTTGCAGCGATTGTGAATGAGCGCAGTCCCAAACCCTATTGGACACTCCAAATGACTTCGCTTCACTTGGTCATGACAATGGCTGCGCATATTGCTAATGCGGCGGCTTGTGAATTTGGCTTAAAAACAGCTTCGCAAGATTTTCCAGAGGGTTACCGTTTCAGATATTGATCGTCTGCTTAATAATATACATCAGCATGTTCTACTCACTAATATATTCAGATCCAATAGATTATATACAGAGAAGGAAGGGTTCCACATGGAAAAGGTATTATGCGAAGGAACGACGATCTGCTATGCCGAACAGGGAAAAGGAGATCCGATCATTCTATTGCACGGATTTTGCGGAAGCTCCTCCTATTGGGATGAGGTTGTTCCCTTGCTGTCCCCAAGCTATCGTTGTATTGTTCCAGACTTGCGTGGACACGGACGCAGCGATGCTCCACTAGGAGCCTATACGATTGATCAAATGGCAGATGATGTGCTTAAACTTCAAGAACAATTGGACATCCCTCAGGCTGCCTGGTTTGGTCACTCCCTAGGAGGCTATTTAGCCCTTTCGGCAGTGCAAAGACATGCAGAGCGCCTTACAGCCTTTGGACTGATTCATTCCACAGCTTATGCAGATACGGACGAAGGTAAAGAAAAGCGTAACAAGGCTGTATCTACCATCCAAACGGAGGGGATTACCAACTTTGTAGATGGACTCGTACCGGGACTGTTTGCTCCTGATCATGTGGAGTCGATGTCCAGCCAATTACTTAAAGTCAAAGAAATTGGCTACAAAACACCTCCGCAAGGAGCTGTAGGAGCATCATTGGCTATGCGCGAGCGTCCTGACCGACGGGATGTGTTGTCGGCTTCTGCCTTGCCAGCTCTTTTAGTAGCGGGGGAGCAGGATCAGGCGGTTCCTCCAGCGCGGACGTTTACAACAGATCGGGCCGGAGTAACTCAGGTTACCCTGCCGGAAGCAGGTCACATGAGCCTGTTTGAGGCACCGGAGCTATTAGCTAATGCTATCTTGGCGTTTTTGGAGCAAAACTTGAAAAAGTAGACTAAGGTAAGCCCAAAAACCGGAACCCTTTGATGTGATCGTCAGAAGGTTCCGGTTTCTTGTATGCAAATTGTTTTTAGATGTGGTCACTATACATTCAGTTTATTTGAATTTTGCTGACTTGTTGTATCATATCGGTTAATGTGCAGAATACCTAAGTCATATTATTTTTGTTCAAGGCAAACGCCGTCGGCAAACCATCAATACTCTCTAAACTTTTCTCGTATGCATACTTTTTAAGTACTTCTTCGCCCATCTGAATCGCCACGTCCTTCAGCTTTTCCCGTTCGCTCGTGTAAGTCATGAAGGGAACTGCAAAACCACATGAATCCTGCACCATATGAACATCAACTACTATGATTTGTCTTGCTCCAGGAAGTGGATTAAAGAGAGGATACAGCTCATTCCAACGCTTTGTATTGGGCAACACGACTGTGCCAGTACCATAGAGTCTTAATACACTGGGCTCGCCTTCAAATGCACAGAACATGATGGTTACCCGTCCGTTCTCTATAATGTGCGCACTTGTTTCGTTGCCACTTCCCGACAAGTCGAGATAGGCTACCTCCTGATCTGACAAAATACGAAAGGAATCATATCCCTTGGGGGAAATATTCACATGCCCCGTCTCGGATATCGGTGCTGATCCTACAAAGAAAATATGCTGTCGCTGTATGAACTCTTTATATTCCGGTAGTATCGCACTGAATTTTTTTCCCATACTTAAACGTCCTCCCCTGTAAAATATCAATGCATAATTTTGTTTCGAATGAAAATAAATATTTTATTTTATTATATGAATCAATAAATAATAAAGATTATTTTTGTTTCGAATGAAACAAAAATAACACGAGACTAACGGAGAATCAATATCAAATTTTCAAATACTCTATTTCGTTAGTCCATGATCGGCTACAAAACACTGTACTAACGGAATGTTACGTGCCATACGTGATTTCTGAGTGTCGAATCTTTGATGCTATAAAGTATTTGTAATTGTGTTAAATGAAATTGCGGCATGGCGGTGGCATTTGGCTTTTAGACAAGGATGTCATACAATCAGAAGACAGAAGTTTCTGGTTGTCTAGGCATCGGGATGAAAGGAAGGGAACGGCTTGCTTAGAAAAGACTATTTGCTCAGTATGATGGAAGAATTGACATCCGCAGTAGCATCGGTGCTCGGTCTTAGGCGCGAAAATAAACACATCGAAGCGCTGAAACAGCTAGATGACCTGCTCAACAAGCAGTTTCGTCTTCGTTCAGATCTGCTCAGACGATTGCCGCCGGAACAAATTATTGAGCTTTTCCGATTGGGCCCTGGAATTGAAGCGGATAAGCTTCAGCAGGTGGCTCGCATTTTGGAGGAAGAAGCCGCGATTTACCTGGAAACCAGCAGAACAGACGAAGGTATACGAATCTTGATGAAATCTCTTCATTTATATTTGTACAGCGATACGAATGGCGCGACTCGTGATCTGCAGGTCCTGCCTGAACGAATAGCGTGTATCGTGAAGCTGGTGCGCGAATATGAGCTCCCCCCTGAAACCAGCAAGCTGCTGGCTGTTCATTACGAGCGAGAAAACAGGTTGGACGAAGCCGCCGATGTCTGGTTTGGATTGGCATGGGAGCAGCCAGAGCTGCTAGCGGAAGCGGAGACGTTTTATAGTCAATTACTGGATAAGACCAATGCAGAGCTGGAGCTGGGTGGAATTTCACGCCAGGAAGTCACCGAGGGTTTGACCGAGATCACCCAATTACATGAAAGAAAGTGAGATGTACCTTTTGGATTCACTGCGCGAACTTATATACCAATTGACCACGGGAGGATCCCTCATAACAGCGACGCTGAGTCAGCTTCGCAAACGGGAGGATGCTTCTTTTACTAAAGTACAAATTAAACCTGTAGAATTGAAAAACAAACTGCATTACCAGTTTGCTTTTCATTACAGCAACAAAGTCATTCATGAAAATCTGATCCCTGACGAAGCTAACGAGCGTATGACTGCCTTGTTTGAGGACACGTTCCGCCAAGGACTTTTATGCGCCAAGGATGCAGACTACCAAGTGCTGATCAGTAAAAAATATAAAGTATCCATTCTGACAAAGTCACCGAGCAAAAGTAAAGCCGACCTGTCTCATAATCGCAAAAAGCAATATGTGCTCGAAGAAGGGGAACGAATTCCTTTCCTGATTGAGCTGGGGATTATGAATGAGGATGGTAAGGTACTGGCCCGCAAGTATGATAAGTTTCGTCAAATTAACCGGTTTCTCGAAATGGTGCAGGATGTATTACCTAGCCTTCCGGTAGGCCGCCCATTGACGATTGTGGATTTTGGCTGTGGCAAATCGTATTTGACCTTTGCGTTGTATCACTATTTGGCTGTACAGCAAAAGCGACCATTGCAGATCGTTGGTTTGGACTTGAAGGCAGATGTCATTGAAGCCTGTAATGTTCTGGCTCAAAAGCTGCAATATCGACAGTTGGAGTTTCTGGTCGGTGATATCGCAGACTATAACGAACTGGAACAGGTGGATATGGTTGTTACCTTGCACGCTTGTGATACTGCAACAGATGCGGCGCTGGAAAAGGCTGTTCGCTGGGGTGCTTCCGTCATTTTGTCGGTTCCGTGTTGCCAGCATGAGCTGTTTAACCAACTGGAAAATCCGGTATTGGAGCCGTTGCTTTCCCACGGCATTTTAAAGGAGCGTTTTTCTGCACTGGCAACGGATGGAATCCGGGCCAAACTGCTGGATATGATGGGATATCGGACACAGCTATTGGAATTTATCGACATGGAGCATACACCTAAAAATATTCTGATTCGTGCCGTCAAAGGGCAAGCGGGAGAACAATCCGTTCTGTGGCGTGAATACACAGCATTTCGGGATTTTATTCATGCTGATCCTTATTTGGAACGCGCTTGTGCGGACTTGCTTCCCGAAGGAGCGGGGAAAAAGCAGACACATAGCTAGGAATATAGTAAAAGTGGAGCCACTGCGGGGTGGCTCCACTTTTTTGTAGTTCACAGTTCATGATTGCAGTACACAAACATCTATCCGCCATAGGCATTTCTAAAAGCGGTGCACAAGACATCGCGATCCACCTTCCACAATGCCGCGAGCTCCTCGCTGACATCTTCATCCCACCAGTCGCACAGTAGTTTGCGATTACTATGGTTTTCCGCAATCCAGATAAGGTGTCCGACGACCTTGCGGCAGTATAGTTCTTCGCCCTGCTTGACCAGATCAGGAGCAATGTGAACAGGCAGACGTTTGCAGGTTCGATACAACTCTTTGGTACATGCGCGGCGGATACCACGAGCCGTGGGTAATCGGGATTGTGAATTGTCATGTTTGGGGAATTTGCCGGGAGGCATATTGTACCCCCTCCTCTCTCTCACAACTTATGCGGGCAGAGGATCCGGGGTCACTGACTTCCCTTTTTGGACGAAGTGGCGACTTGTTCTGCCGCTGTGATACACTAAATGAAAATAGAGAAACAGGCAGGGAGTGGGAAGAGAGATGGACCAAATATCTAGTATCATTAATTATTTGTTTGAGATCATTCGTAGTCTTGGGTATTTTGGTATTATGCTAGGCTTGATGGTGGAGGTCATTCCAAGTGAAATAGTCCTCGCTTATGGCGGTTTTTTAGTGTCCTCGGGTCATATTAATTTTTTTGGCGCAGTCGTGTTTGGAACGATTGGCGGGGTGCTGGCCCAGTTGTTCATTTACTGGATTGGACGCTATGGCGGCAGACCCGTTTTAGATAAGTATGGGAAATACATACTCATCAAAAAAAGTCATGTTGACCACGCTGAAGCCTGGTTCAATAAATATGGCACAGGGGTCATTTTTACAGCTCGCTTTATCCCTGTTGTTCGTCACGCGATCTCAATCCCTGCCGGGTTGGCTCGAATGAACGTATGGCGCTTTATTATTTTGACAACGCTGGCGATTATACCTTGGTCTGTTTTGTTTATATATTTAGGTATGCTGTTGGGAGACAAGTGGGAACAAATTGACGAAGTGGCAGCACCTTACATCAAACCGATTTTGCTGGTTGCTCTTGCGCTCTTGATCATTTATTTTGTTATCAAATGGATTGTAGCCAAAAACAAAAAAGGAAGTGTATAACATGAGCCGTACTAACGTATCGCAATATTTCGGAAAGGGCTTGAGTCCTGAACAATTTATGGAGGGCATGGAAAAGAACAAAGAAGCCTTCCGCTCTGGATACGATCAGTTTGTGTGGAGCAGCGAAGAGGATCGGGAGTTTTTTGAAAGCCTGAACCATCGTGATGATCTGCGTGTGCTTATATTGGCTGCCGACTGGTGTGGGGATGTAGTACGCAATGTGCCAGTTGTGTTCCGCGCGTTGGAGAATAGCGGGATTCCAACCGAAGTATTGATTCTGGAAAATCATCAGGCGCTGATGGACGACTTCCTGACAATGGGCGGACGTGCTGTGCCGATTGTGATTTTTGCGGATACGGGAGGTCATGTACTTGGCCACTGGGGACCACGCCCTGCACATGTTCAACAAATTATGATCGCATTCAAACGTGAAAATCCAGATCGGGAAGCCGATGATTATCAAGAAAAAATCGCAGTTGCTCGTAAAGAAATGGCTGGAAAATATGGGGAGGGAACCGAGGTCCATCCTGTAATTGTTCAGGAATTACGCGAGCTGATCTCGGGATTTTAACTTATGACATTATCTATTCGCAGTTTTAATCTCGGCCCGCTCCAGACGAATGCTTATTTGCTTCAAGGAGATGATCCGAAGCGCGCTGTTATTATTGATCCAGGGATGAATCCGGGTCCTTTGCTGAGAGCCATTGAGCCACTGACGATTGAAGCTATCCTGCTGACGCATGCCCATTTTGACCATATCGGAGGAGTAGAGGAGATTCGCAATGCCAAAGACTGCCCGGTTTATCTGCACGCCTTGGAGCAAGACTGGCTTACATCTCCTAAGCTGAATGGCTCCTTGATGTGGCCAGAGGCATCCCCTCCGATCTCGACGGAACCAGCCGAATATGACTTGGCAGAAGGTCAACAATTGAACCTGATCGGTCACACGTTCCGGGTTTTCCATACACCGGGCCATTCACCCGGAAGTGTCAGCTTTTTATGCGGCAAAGATCTTTTTTCCGGGGATGTGCTATTTCGTCAGGGCGTTGGACGCACGGATCTGGCGGGCGGCCGCGAACGGGATCTATACGATTCTATTCAGAACAAATTGTTTCCACTCGGAGATGACGTTACAGTCTATTCCGGTCACGGTCCCAAAACGTCCATCGGTTATGAGAAAGCTAACAATCCGTATATCCGGTAAATGTGATGAATGTTCAGTAGGGGCAAAATCAAAGGTGTGACAGGTTTTGCCCCATTTCGACAACAAATTATAAATTATGTATAGACAAAGGTTTTTATTTTTGTTAACATAAATTTATTGAAGTTACATACTAAACTCGCGAAGCACGCAAGCTGTGGATGAATCCCGGTTTGCGTTCTTTTTTTTGCCCATTAAGAGGATAAAGAGGCATGAGGCCGTCAGATCACAAGGGGGAGCAAGAATGAAAAGAAAACATATATATGGGGTACAACGTGAGATTGGAGGTAGTTTCCGGGTTCCCAATATAATAGATATTGAAGATTCTGTGGCAGATTCCGAGCCGAAGATCATAACTTGGAAAAAGGTGAAACGACGGGGCGGAATCCCTACACAAAACTGGCATGTGAGGCTGAATGAACACAGGTTGGGACGTGGAGACGGTCGATTATGAAGATACATAGATCATATAGACAAGCTACTTTTTTTTTAGTAGACTTAGCAGATAAGTTCAGACAAACGGGGGGGCTAACGATGCATCATTTAGGAGCTAGAATTATGATCGTCGCGGATGCTTTTGAGCAGAATCTTCCTGTGGGCGAACATGGTTATATCATTGCTTACGACCGTAATGCGGACAATGCTTTTGACTATGTCATTCGCGTACCGAAGGTGAACCGCAATTTTTTTGTACCATCCGGAGACATCGAGCTGGAAGAGAGTATTCTCAAGCTGGAAGCCGAGCGGATTGAGCGTGAAGCGCTGATAGATTACGCCCTTGCTACCCATAATGAGCAACTGTTCATGCATGTGATGAACGGTGGTATTGATTCGGTAGAGACTGAGGAAGAAGAAACCGCGGCGGAGTTGTTGTCACAGGCTGATTTTATCAGACAAGTCAATTTGCGTGCTTGGATATAGAAGTCGGCTACGGTCGATTCTTTTTAAGAATATATAAAGGGCACAATCTCAGCTCCTATAGTTTTCACGAAAGAGCACCGAAAGGTGCTTTTTTTATATTCTTTTAGCAACATTTACCTCATCGAAGTGCAGTTTGCTTCTGTACCGCGTCAAAGATTGAATTGTAAAGGGTTCTATCCTATAATTAAAAACGTTATTTCAAAGTTCGGTGCAGCATTTTTTAATATCAGGATTTTGCAAAATTCGATTTCAGTCGCTTATTGGATTTTTTGCAAAATCCTCATATACATGAGGAGGGTTTTGTATGAACATTTCCACGGAAGATGTCCGTCACGTAGCCAAGCTGTCCAGGTTGAATCTGACCGCGGCTGAGGAAGAAACGATGACAGGACAATTAAACGCCATTCTCCATTATGCGGAGAAGCTGAATGAGCTGGATACGGAGCAGGTAAAGCCGACCACTCATGTGCTGCACGTCAGCAATGTCATGCGAGACGACGAAGTTCGCGAAAGTTTGACACATGAGCAAGTGATGCGCAATGCACCTGAAGAAGAAGACGGACAGTTTAAGGTTCCTGCTGTTCTGGAATAGATCTCATATTTGAAAGGAGGATGCAAATTGAGCTTGTTCAATAACACATTGCCCGAGATACATAACAAGCTGCATCAAAAGGAAATTTCCGTGAGTGATCTGGTAGGACACGCTCTGGAGACAATTGGTGCGCGGGAAGACAAGATCAGAGCTTATATTACCGTTGACGAGGAACAGGCCCGTGCATCCGCACGTCAGCTGGATGATCAACTGATTTCCGGAGAGGAAAGAGGGTTGTTGTTTGGCCTGCCAGTTGGCATTAAGGATAATATTGTGACAGAAGGGCTGCGTACAACATGTGGCAGTCAGTTTTTGAAAAATTTTGATCCCGTTTACGATGCCACAGTTGTTAGCAAGTTACGCGCAGCGCAAACCGTGACACTCGGTAAAATGAACATGGACGAATTCGCCATGGGCGGCTCTAACGAGAACTCCAGCTTTTTCCCTGCACGTAACCCTTGGGATTTAGAACGTGTTCCCGGTGGTTCCAGTGGCGGCTCGGCTGCGGCTGTTGCAGCGGGTGAGGCTTATTTCACGCTCGGCTCGGATACAGGGGGTTCCATTCGCCAGCCCGCTTCTTACTGCGGAGTAGTTGGCCTGAAACCAACCTATGGTCTAGTATCCCGCTTTGGACTGGTGGCTTTTGCCTCCTCTTTAGACCAAATTGGACCCATTACTAAAAATGTTCAGGATTCGGCCTATGTCCTACAAGCCATTGCAGGTTATGACCAGAAGGACTCCACTTCTGCAAAGGTAGACATTCCTGATTATTTGAACGCTTTAACCGGGGATGTAAAAGGACTACGTATCGCTGTGCCTAAAGAGTATCTTGGTGAGGGCGTCGATCCTCAGGTCAAGGAGAAGGTGCTGGATGCACTGAAAACGCTGGAAGGATTGGGCGCTGTATGGGAAGAGGTATCTCTTCCACACACGGAATATGCGGTTGCGACATACTACCTGCTGGCTTCATCCGAAGCGTCATCCAATCTGGCACGTTTTGACGGCGTGCGCTATGGTGTACGTTCTGACAATCCAGACAACCTGCTTGATCTATACCATCAGTCCCGTACGCAGGGTTTTGGTCCTGAGGTGAAGCGTCGGATTATGCTAGGTACCTATGCGCTCAGCTCTGGGTACTACGATGCTTATTATTTGAAAGCTCAAAAAGTGCGCACACTGATTAAACAGGATTTTGATCGTGTATTTGAACAATATGATGTGATTATCGGACCTACTGCACCGACAACTGCTTTCAAAATCGGCTCGCAAGTGGACGATCCATTAACAATGTATTTGAACGATATTTTGACGATTCCGGTGAGCTTGGCTGGTGTGCCAGCCATTAGCATTCCGTGTGGTCTAGCGGATGGAATGCCAGTCGGACTACAAATCATCGGAAAAGCCTTTGACGAGTCTTCCGTGCTACGCGTAGCTCATGCTTTTGAACAAAATACCGAATTTCACAAGCAGCGTCCGCAGCTGTAATTTGCCAAAAAGGAGGGAACCTATTCATGTCTACAACTACATCCAAGTATGAGACGGTCATCGGACTTGAAGTGCACGTGGAATTGCATACGAAGTCTAAAATATTCTGTGGATGCTCGACATCCTTCGGAGCACCACCCAACTCTCATACATGTCCGGTCTGTCTCGGTCATCCAGGGGTATTGCCGGTATTGAACCGTCAGGCCGTTGATTATGCGATGAAAGCAGCAATGGCGCTGAATTGCACCATTGCTGATGTGAGCAAGTTTGACCGCAAGAACTATTTTTACCCCGATTCACCTAAGGCCTACCAAATCTCACAATACGATCAACCCATTGGCGAAAATGGCTGGATTGATATTGAAGTGAATGGTGAGACAAAGCGTATCGGTATTACTCGACTGCATCTGGAAGAGGACGCAGGGAAATTAACACATGTTGATGGTGGCTACGCATCTTTGGTCGATTTTAATCGGGTCGGCACACCATTGGTCGAGATCGTTTCGGAACCGGAAATATCTTCGCCGGAAGAAGCCAAGGCCTATCTGGAAAAAATACGTGCCATTATGCAGTATTGTGACGTATCCGATGTGAAGATGGAGGAAGGATCACTTCGCTGCGACGCGAATATCAGTCTTCGTCCGCATGGACAAAAAGAGCTAGGAACTAAAGCGGAACTGAAAAACATGAACTCCTTCCGTGGCGTACAGCGCGGACTGGAATATGAGCAGTTCAGGCAGGAGCAGACGCTGGACGAAGGCGGAACAATTGTACAGGAGACACGTCGTTGGGATGAAGCACAAGGTAAAACTTTATCCATGCGTGGTAAAGAACAGGCCCATGACTATCGTTATTTCCCAGACCCGGATCTCGTTACTCTTCATATAGACGAGGAATGGAAAGAGCGCATCCGTGCTTCGATTCCTGAATTGCCTGACCAGCGTAAAGCACGCTACACTTCCGAATATGGATTACCTGAGTATGATGCCCAGGTGATTACGTCCTCCAAGCCATTGGCCGATTTGTTCGAGGATAGCCTTCAATTCACCAAGGATGCCAAAGCAGTATCCAACTGGATTATGGGGGATCTACTCGGTTATTTGAACAGTGCCGGTATTGAACTGTCGCAGGTTAAATTGACCGGTCGGGGCTTGGGTGAAATGATCGGACTGCTGGAGAAGGGAACGATCAATAGCAAAATCGCTAAAACGGTCTTCAAGGAAATGCTGGAAAGTGATAAACTGCCACAGCAAATTGTCGAAGAAAAAGGGCTTGTACAAATCAGTGATGAGGGTGCGATTCTTACAATTGTCGAACAAGTTGTAGCAGCTAACCCGCAATCGGTCGAGGATTACAAAGCTGGCAAGCAAAAGGCCATCGGCTTCCTAGTCGGTCAAGTGATGAAGGAGAGCAAGGGGAAGGCAAACCCTGGCCTTGCTAATAAGTTGCTGACGGAAGTGCTGAACCGCTAATGGCATAGATTTGACAGGGGCTTGTCTTTTAGGGACAGGCCCCTTTTGCATAGCCGCTAAGAATGGTTGGCGCGAACAAGCTTTAGAACCTGATGGCATTTTATGAGTTTCCTTAGGAGGGAAAACAGCATGGTTACCCTATGTTCATTGGAAGATGATGATATCGTCAGTCAGATATGGCGTCTACAGCATGTTGCCTATAGGCTGGAAGCTGAGCTGATTGGGTTTGATGAAATTCCTCCACTGATGGATACATTGGATACGCTGAGAAGCTGTGGAGAGTCTTTTTATGGGTGGCTGGAGGACGGTGAATTGCTAGGAGCACTGGCTGTGCAGTCCGAATCGCCCGATTCGCTTACCCTTACACGTATGATGGTTCACCCAGATCATTTTCGTAAAGGCATTGCAGATTCTTTAATGAAGCATGTTTTGAATGAATATCAAAATATCCCGTTGTTTATCGTCTCTACAGGAACTCTAAATACTCCTGCGGTGGCGTTATATCGAAAACATGGCTTTCGTCCCGTATCTGCGGCTGAGGTCGCTCCAGGCGTGGAATTAACTACCTACCATCTGCATAAGGTGGAATAGCATTGAGGTATCAAATTGACATTAAAAATGCACATAAGCCCACAAACCGCGCACCCGGAGTGGGAAGCACGACATAACCGGGAGGAGAGACTCGAATGAATAATCCGTGGATTATAGACGATTCACATATCATTTTACGGCTTTTACTGTCCATGCTTCTCGGTGGATTCATTGGGTTTGAACGCGAGCGTTCCAATCACGCAGCTGGTTTGAGGACTCATATTATGGTCAGCCTTGGTTCGACGCTGATTATGCTACTCTCCATTTACGGCTTTGCCGATTTTATTAAAGAAGCTAATGTACGCATAGATCCCGCTCGTTTGGCTACCGCTGTGATCACTGGCGTAGGCTTTTTGGGTGCAGGAACGATTATGTTCACAGGTAAATCCATTACCGGACTAACGACTGCGGCTTCCATTTGGGTCGTGGCTGCTATTGGCCTTGGGGTTGGAGCAGGGTTTTATTTCCCATCTATAGCGGCGACAGTGCTCGTATTTTTAAATTTATGGGTGTTTAACAAAGTTGAACTTCGGTATATGCGTGGACGCAAGCGCCATCTTATTACATTGTACGGATTGGCCTCTCACGGATTGCTGGATCAGATTTCGACTTATTTAGAGCAAGAAAAAGTGGAAATACGTAAAATAATGATTAAAGAACATGAAAATGTCCCATTTCACGAATTACATCCAGATCGGCAGAGTATGGAGGTTTCCCTAGAGGTGCTGGCCCGTCATGATTTTAATCCTGTACGTATTGCAGCAGATTTACGACAATGGGAAGATATAGCTGCAGTCTCTGTTGAGTAATAGGGTACCTTTTTTTAACAGTTACTCTTAAATCTGATTGGGGTACTATGTAAGCATTGAAATGTTTTTCAGCGGAACCACGTATGGGATTCAAAGGGGAGGATGGCATGAACTCGGAACAACCGTTACCGTCTGGAGAGGCTGGACAGCTACAAGCATCGGAACAGCGGGAACAGCCCAGACAGGGGAAGCGTCTAAAATACGCTAAATTTCGCAAAGTGATTGCCATTATCATGGCGGCATTGTTACCCGGACTAGGACATCTTTTTTTAGGACTGTTTATCAGGGGGCTTAGTTTTATTGTATTGCTCCTGCTAGATATTTTTGCGATGCTGTATGTTTCCTCTGACGGCTTAAGGATCAACATTCCATTACTTATTTTGCTTGGATTGTTCATACCTGTTTTATATTTTTATAATGTATATGATGTCTTACAGTCTGCAGATTATATGGTTCGCTATCGACGTAAGCCCGATCGTTATGTACGAATGGATGCTAGAGGCCAGCAAAGTAGTCCTTTTTATACGTGGGAGAGAGGCTTTGCTTTTGCTGTGCTGATGGTGGCAGGCGGTGGGCTTATGATTTTGTTTCGCATGAAACCTCGCTGGTTGAGCAATTTCTTTGAGGATTATGGATTCCTTACGCTGGCTATTTTATTAATGATGATCGGTTTATTCCTTTTTCTAAGGGAAGCCCTTCTGACCTTTAAGCGTAAAAAGTTGAAAGAAAGAGGGTGAAGCTGGCGTGCACCGTAAAATAAGAGTCGGGCGCTACACCTCTTCGCTTCTGTTGATGGCTGTAGGCATTTTGCTTATTGTAGATGTGTTTCAAAATACTGAATATATGCTTCAACTCCTCGTTTGGTGGCCCGTAATCTTCGTGCTTTGGGGACTGGAGTATCTAATTTTTTTTGCTGTGTACTTTCGGAAAGAAGGCAAGTCTGACAATGGAAGGCGATTCAGACCTGACCTAAAGGGGATTCTGTCCGCTTTGGTAGTGGCAGCCTCGGTTTTTATCGTGACCCAGCAAAATCATTATATGTATCTGTGGAATCGGGTCAGTCTCAATCTGACGTCAGCCTCTATGGATTTTAGCCAGGCTAAAGAGAATCGGTATGATATGGGTGGTGTGCTGGTACCTGTAACTATGCAGACGTCCGATTTAATAGTTGATTCGGTTAATGGTGATGTAACACTGATCAGACGACCTGTGTCCAATATAGAGGTACGAGGGACTCTATGGGTGGATCAAGCGCCTGCTGCCGAAGCGGACAAGATTGCTCAAGCTTCTTCACTGACTTCTACCGACGGCAAGACTATCCAGATTCGTCCGGAGGCACAGTCATACGGAGCATCAAGCAAACGTCAGCCCCGTGTGAACATGCTGATCACCGTGCCTGAGGACCGACGGTTCAATATGCAGATTAGAACCTCCAACGGGAATATTACCTTGAATGGAGTTGATGCTATTGACAGCATTAGACTCGAGAGCGGTAATGGAAATCTCATCGTTAATGACGCTATCGGCAATGTCAAGGGAGGCACGCTGAACGGTCAGGTTAAATTGCATCGGATTTCTGGAGATGTGGATGTGCGCACGAACCGAGGCGACATGCAGGCAGGCGATATTGAGGGAGCTGTCACACTACATACCATGGTAGGTGACATTCAGCTTGCTCGTTCGGAAGGAGATATCACTGTTGATACTCAGAATGGGGACATGAATGTGTTGAATTCTACAGCCAAGCTGAATGCTAATTCGCTTAATGGCTCTATCAAAGTGCATAGCGAACAGGTGAGCGGAGATTGGAAAATATACAGTGCTGTCGGTGATATCGTATTGGATCTTCCGTCGAATGGAGATTTTCAGTTAGAGGGTTCAAGCAGTTATGGTAATCTTCAATCCGATTTTCCATTTAAAATAGACAGTAAAAGTATTTCAGGCCAAAACGGGACAGGCAAGTATGCGATCAACGTGGAGGGCAACAGTAATTTAACCATTAAAAAGTTACTGATGCCGTCGTTACCCGACTTGGAAGATTCCGGGGGTACGACTGCGCCCGATACATCTGAAATCTCTCCGGCTGAACCTAGAGCTCCCGAGACAGATACCTCTATAGGAGCATCCGGCGACAATACGGCGCGTTGACAAGAAACTTGAGTAGACCGTACAATGTGAGTAGGTTTAGAAGTAAGTTGTAAATAGATGCGTGGTAATTGATAGGATCGTAAGTAAGGGATAAGGCGGTGGACATATATGGCAGCACGCGTCCAGCATGCTTTGGAACTTCTAAAGAAGACAGGTGTACGCATAACACCCCAGCGTCATGCCATATTAAACTATTTGATGGAAACCATGGGGCATCCGACTGCAGATGAAATATATCGAGCGCTTGAGTCCAAGTTTCCAAGTATGAGTGTGGCTACGGTTTATAATAACTTAAAGATGTTTATAGAAGCGGGTATGGTACATGAGTTGACCTATGGAGATAACGCCAGTCGTTATGATGCCAATATTTCGGAGCACTATCACATCATTTGCGAAAAATGCGGAAAAATTGAAGATTTCAGTTATCCCTATTTGGCTGATGTGGAACGTCATGCTGCGTTGGAAACAGGCTTCGAAGTGCATGGACATCGTATGGAGTTACACGGAGTATGCAAAACTTGTAGTAACAAACAAACGTAACGAAACAAGGAATAGAGTTTTTTTGTGCGGTATGTATATATTGTAATGGATTGGAAACGTGAGCAATTCTCCGTAAGCGGGGATTTACCGCGTTTTTTTGTTTAAATCACTTTACTTTTGTTTCAAGTAATCTGTTGAGGTTACAAAATACGGAATTCAAAGTTCATACAATGGAGGTTCAATATTGGCCAGAAATCATTCCAGACGCCGCCGTAAACGTTCACGATTCAAAGGAGCGGCAAGCCTGCTATTATTTGCAGCGATTATATGCGCAATTACTGTCGTATGGTTTGGTAATCCCCTTCATGAGAAACCCGATTGGCAGGGCAGTGTCCGTCCTATTTTTATGCAGGGCAAGTTGACTGGGTATGAAGCTCAAAGCTCCGGCAAGAACATGCTGATGCCGCTTAAATTGGTGCAAAGTCAAATTGATCCTTCGGTTCGCTATGAGGATGACAGCCAAACCGTCATTATGGCGACGAGACAAAGCTTGCTCTATATGAAGGTTTCGAAGGCACAAGGGGAATTGAATGGTAAAACATATGCGCTGAGCGCAGCCCCCCAGGTGATCAGTGGAGAGGTATATATCCCGATAGAGGCTGTACGTGAAGTATACGGCGTTTCTATACACGAAGACTCTGTAACGGGTGCCGTTATCTTGATGAAGGCCGGCGAGAAGGTCAGGCTGGGTAATGTAGAAAAGAAGGATGGGCAACAGGATGCTAGAATTGCCTTACGTAAAGAAGCCTCTAGCCTATCTTTTATTTTGACAGATGTACCTCAGCGGACGAAAGTACGTATCTGGTCCCAACAGGGTGATTGGTATTTTGTGCAGTTAGACAATGGCTATGCAGGATACATTAAATCAGACCATATCGCTGAAGGAGAAGAGCTTGTGATTCCTTCGGTTAAGGACGATTTGTCCATATCGGAGAAGCATTGGGAGGGGAGACCAGTGAATCTCGCTTGGGAAGCCGTCTATAATCGCAAGCCCGATCCTTCCAAGTTTGATCCTATGCCTGGAGTAAATGTGGTGAGCCCTACGTGGTTCAGTGTCGTCGATCATGAGGGCACTGTAGAAAGCAAAGCGGATCCTTCTTATGTCAGCTGGGCACATCGCAAGGGTATGGAGGTTTGGGGGTTGTTGAGCAACAGTTTTAATCCCGAACTAACAACAGAAGCTTTGTCTACCTTTGAACGTCGAAAGTCGATTGTAGATCAGATGATTTCACTTGCTCAACAAAATGATCTGGACGGTATTAATATCGACTTTGAAAATGTTCATACAAAGGATGGCCCCAATGTCACCCAATTTTTGCGTGAACTTAAACCGATGGCTCGGGAACATGATTTGATACTGTCCATTGATGTTACGCCTAAATCTCAAAGTGAGATGTGGTCTGTTTTTTTGGATCGAAAAGCATTGGGGACTATAACAGATTATCTCATGGTAATGGCGTATGATGAGCATTGGGCGGCTAGTCCAAAAGCTGGTTCCGTCGCCTCGTTACCATGGACGGAAGCGTCAATTAAGCGAATTATTCGGGAAGATGAAGTGCCGTCTCAAAAAGTGGTTTTAGGTATTCCATTATATACTCGCGTGTGGTCCGAGACTCCCAAAGAAGGGAAGATTAAGGTCACCTCCAAATCACTTGGTATGGAGTCAGCAGCCAATATCATAGCCCAATTTAAGTTGAAGCCCAAGTTTAGAGCTTCCGAAGGCCAGAATTATGTCGAGTATACAGAAGACGGCGTAGTCAAAAAGATTTGGCTGGAGGATCAGGTATCTCTGAAGGCAAGAGTAGAACTTGCCAAATCGCTGAAGCTCGGAGGAATTGGTGTGTGGAATCGAAGCTTTGCAGATAAAGACGCTTGGATAACACTGAAAAAAATAAGTGAATAAGATAAAAAAATTACAATTGAAGAAGGAAGTTTCTTATTTATGTAGAAATGATCACATGTATCCAAATATCCAATTTGCGGTCATAGCCGCCTTGCAGGTATGGAGGGAGAAGTGCAGCTAACCAAATTAAACCTGATATATGATGAATTGTTGCAGGAGGATTCGATAGGTATTATTTCGTACAGAAAACCGGGAGAGTATTTTCACGGTTCAATGTTGTATGACTTTGATGAACTTATTCTAATTATTGGAGAAGGCACCAAGCCAGTCCGTTCTATTCAACACTTATTTATGAATGGTTTAAGATGCCAAGTGTTGTACGCAACGCTCAGTTGTCTGAAGGAATGGATTATCGCTGGTGAACAAGCCAACATTATAGATTATGTGCTAGAAGGGCGTATTGTCTGGGAAAGGGATGACAGGGTTCGTTTTTTAAGACAGGAAATTGTTGAGTTTAACGATCCACTGCGGGAGCAGAAGCGATTTCATGAGTTCTCCCGCTTTCTGGTCAATTACGTTCATGGTAAAAGAGCGGTGCGAGAAGGGCGGATCATTGACGCTTATCAAAGTGTTCTGAAAGCATTGGATCATTGGGCATCTATTGAACTCATTGAACGGGGGATTTATCCAAAGGTTCACTTATGGGTTCAGGTACAGCCTCTGGATCGAACAATTGACAAACTGTATAACGAACTCACATTAAGTACGGAAACCTTGGAACAACGGGTTGAACTAGTACTGCTTGCTTGTGAATTTTCAGTTATGTCAAAAATGGAGGAGTGCTCCTCTCCGCTATTCCGTATATTAGGCAGCAGACGGGAACCTTGGTCTATAAATGAACTTATTAACCATCCTGAGCTAAAGAATCTCCAATTGGATCTTACCGTCGTGCTCCGTAAACTGGTATATCGATCACTTATTAGAGAAACAGCTGCCGGGGATTTTAGGGATCGCGGGCAAAATCGTGAACTGCGTTACTCTCTTATTTGATGTACAGGGGTTGATTTGTCAGGAAGAAAGGTTGTTAAACCGACTTTTCTTCCTTTTTTTGCACATGATCTAGTATTTATAAATAGTTAAAAAATATAAATTATTAATTTAGGTTGACGAGTATATAAAATATGTGATAAGTTATAACTCGCCCCATTAAGCAGCATGAATAGTTTTGAACTGTTTAAAGCAGGATAAACGTGTTGCATCAAGCGGAAAAAATAAGTTTTCAAAAAAAAGCTTGACGAAAAATGAGGTTATGTGTTACATTATTTAAGTCGCCGCTGAGACGCGGTGGTGAAACAAAGTAAGACGTTATGTAGGTTTGATCTTTGAAAACTGAACAACGAGTGAGTAAAACGATTTTGCTTGCAAAATCAAACAAGAGATATTTTTTATCTCGTCAGTTTCAACATGAGCTTATCGCTCTTTCTATAAACCAGCTTCGGTTGGTCTTTAATGGAGAGTTTGATCCTGGCTCAGGACGAACGCTGGCGGCGTGCCTAATACATGCAAGTCGAGCGGGGTTATTTAGAAGCTTGCTTCTAAATAACCTAGCGGCGGACGGGTGAGTAACACGTAGGCAACCTGCCCACAAGACAGGGATAACTACCGGAAACGGTAGCTAATACCCGATACATCCTTTTCCTGCATGGGCGAGGGAGGAAAGACGGAGCAATCTGTCACTTGTGGATGGGCCTGCGGCGCATTAGCTAGTTGGTGGGGTAAAGGCCTACCAAGGCGACGATGCGTAGCCGACCTGAGAGGGTGATCGGCCACACTGGGACTGAGACACGGCCCAGACTCCTACGGGAGGCAGCAGTAGGGAATCTTCCGCAATGGGCGAAAGCCTGACGGAGCAACGCCGCGTGAGTGATGAAGGTTTTCGGATCGTAAAGCTCTGTTGCCAGGGAAGAACGTCTTGTAGAGTAACTGCTACAAGAGTGACGGTACCTGAGAAGAAAGCCCCGGCTAACTACGTGCCAGCAGCCGCGGTAATACGTAGGGGGCAAGCGTTGTCCGGAATTATTGGGCGTAAAGCGCGCGCAGGCGGCTCTTTAAGTCTGGTGTTTAATCCCGAGGCTCAACTTCGGGTCGCACTGGAAACTGGGGAGCTTGAGTGCAGAAGAGGAGAGTGGAATTCCACGTGTAGCGGTGAAATGCGTAGAGATGTGGAGGAACACCAGTGGCGAAGGCGACTCTCTGGGCTGTAACTGACGCTGAGGCGCGAAAGCGTGGGGAGCAAACAGGATTAGATACCCTGGTAGTCCACGCCGTAAACGATGAATGCTAGGTGTTAGGGGTTTCGATACCCTTGGTGCCGAAGTTAACACATTAAGCATTCCGCCTGGGGAGTACGGTCGCAAGACTGAAACTCAAAGGAATTGACGGGGACCCGCACAAGCAGTGGAGTATGTGGTTTAATTCGAAGCAACGCGAAGAACCTTACCAGGTCTTGACATCCCTCTGACCGGTCTAGAGATAGACCTTTCCTTCGGGACAGAGGAGACAGGTGGTGCATGGTTGTCGTCAGCTCGTGTCGTGAGATGTTGGGTTAAGTCCCGCAACGAGCGCAACCCTTATGCTTAGTTGCCAGCAGGTCAAGCTGGGCACTCTAAGCAGACTGCCGGTGACAAACCGGAGGAAGGTGGGGATGACGTCAAATCATCATGCCCCTTATGACCTGGGCTACACACGTACTACAATGGCCGGTACAACGGGAAGCGAAGCCGCGAGGTGGAGCCAATCCTAGAAAAGCCGGTCTCAGTTCGGATTGTAGGCTGCAACTCGCCTACATGAAGTCGGAATTGCTAGTAATCGCGGATCAGCATGCCGCGGTGAATACGTTCCCGGGTCTTGTACACACCGCCCGTCACACCACGAGAGTTTACAACACCCGAAGTCGGTGGGGTAACCCGCAAGGGAGCCAGCCGCCGAAGGTGGGGTAGATGATTGGGGTGAAGTCGTAACAAGGTAGCCGTATCGGAAGGTGCGGCTGGATCACCTCCTTTCTATGGAGAATCGTTTCCTGCGATGGAAACATTCAAATATGAAGCGTAAGCTTCAAAACTCAGGTTTAGGCCTGTTACTCACTCGTTGCTCAGTTTTGAGAGCTCAAACTCTCAAGCTTCGACGAATACTTCATTCACACATCCGTGTGGAACCGTAATATTCATCGGGTTTCGCTTCGATGAAGCGAATTGCACCTTGAAAACTGGATACCGAAACGAAATTGCGTTTTAGAATATTCCTTTAAGCTGATCTTGTGTAAACAAGTGAAATAAAGGTAGCTGCCTTGAATTTCATTCACACGTAAGTGTTGAACCGAAATTCAAAGCAAATCGTATTTACGATGTAAATACTAGGTTAAGCTACAAAGAGCACACGGAGGATGCCTAGGCGCCAGGAGCCGACGAAGGACGTGGCGAACAACGATAAGGCCTCGGGGAGCTGTAAGCAAGCTTTGATCCGGGGATGTCCGAATGGGGAAACCCGGCTGTCTTCATCGACAGTCACTTTCTGCTGAATACATAGGCAGAATAGAGGCAGACCAGGGGAACTGAAACATCTAAGTACCCTGAGGAAGAGAAAACAATAGTGATTCCGTCAGTAGCGGCGAGCGAACGCGGATTAGCCCAAACCAAGGAGCTTGCTCCTTGGGGTTGTGGGACGTCTCACATGGAGTTACAAAGGAACCGGTTAGATGAAGAGGTCTGGAAAGGCCCGCCAGAGAAGGTAAAAGCCCTGTAGTTCAAAACTGGTTCTCTCCGAGACGGATCCCGAGTAGTGCGGGGCACGTGAAACCCCGTATGAATCCGGCAGGACCATCTGCCAAGGCTAAATACTCCCTGGCGACCGATAGTGAAGCAGTACCGTGAGGGAAAGGTGAAAAGCACCCCGGAAGGGGAGTGAAATAGATCCTGAAACCGTGTGCTTACAAGAAGTCAGAGCCCGATCTATGGGTGATGGCGTGCCTTTTGTAGAATGAACCGGCGAGTTACGTTCCCGTGCAAGGTTAAGGTGAAGAGCTGAAGCCGCAGCGAAAGCGAGTCTGAATAGGGCGAATGAGTACGTGGACGTAGACCCGAAACCGGGTGATCTACCCCTGTCCAGGGTGAAGGTGCGGTAACACGCACTGGAGGCCCGAACCCACGCATGTTGAAAAATGCGGGGATGAGGTGGGGGTAGCGGAGAAATTCCAATCGAACCCGGAGATAGCTGGTTCTCCCCGAAATAGCTTTAGGGCTAGCCTCGGAAAGAAGAATCGTGGAGGTAGAGCACTGATTGGGTGCGGGGCCCGCAAGGGTTACCAAGCTCAGTCAAACTCCGAATGCCATAGATTTAGTTCCGGGAGTCAGACAGTGAGTGCTAAGATCCATTGTCGAAAGGGAAACAGCCCAGACCATCAGCTAAGGTCCCCAAGTGTGTGTTAAGTGGGAAAGGATGTGGAGTTGCACAGACAACCAGGATGTTGGCTTAGAAGCAGCCACCATTGAAAGAGTGCGTAATAGCTCACTGGTCGAGTGACTCTGCGCCGAAAATGTAACGGGGCTAAACACACCACCGAAGCTATGGCTTGATGCTTGCATCAGGGGTAGGGGAGCGTTGAATGCGGGTTGAAGGTGTACCGTAAGGAGCGCTGGACTGCATTCAAGTGAGAATGCCGGTATGAGTAACGAAAAGATCTGTGAGAATCAGATCCGCCGAAAGCCTAAGGGTTCCTGAGGAAGGTTCGTCCGCTCAGGGTAAGTCGGGACCTAAGGCGAGGCCGATAGGCGTAGTCGAAGGACAACAGGTCGAAATTCCTGTACCACCGTAATCCGTTATGAGCGATGGGGTGACGCAGTAGGGTAGTGACGCGGACGGATGGATGTCCGTCTAAGCAGTGAGGCTGGTGTGTAGGCAAATCCGCACATCGTTAAGGCTGGGCTGTGATGGGGAGCGAAAATTGTAGTAGCGAAGGTCATGATCTCAGACTGCCAAGAAAAGCCTCTAGCCAGGAGAAGGTGCCCGTACCGCAAACCGACACAGGTAGGCGAGAAGAGAATTCTAAGGCGCGCGGAAGAACTCTCGTTAAGGAACTCGGCAAAATGACCCCGTAACTTCGGGAGAAGGGGTGCCTCGGTAGGGTGAATAGCCCGAGGGGGCCGCAGTGAAAAGGCCCAAGCGACTGTTTAGCAAAAACACAGGTCTGTGCGAAGCCGCAAGGCGAAGTATACGGGCTGACGCCTGCCCGGTGCTGGAAGGTTAAGGGGAGTGGTAAGCTCGCAAGAGCGAAGCTATGAACCGAAGCCCCAGTAAACGGCGGCCGTAACTATAACGGTCCTAAGGTAGCGAAATTCCTTGTCAGGTAAATTCTGACCCGCACGAATGGCGTAACGACTTGGGCGCTGTCTCAACGAGAGATCCGGTGAAATTTTAATACCTGTGAAGATGCAGGTTACCCGCGACAAGACGGAAAGACCCCATGGAGCTTTACTGCAGCTTGATATTGAATTTGGGTACGATCTGTACAGGATAGGTGGGAGCCGTTGAGCCTTGAGCGCCAGCTTGAGGGGAGGCATCCTTGGGATACCACCCTGATCGTATCTAGGTTCTAACTTGGTACCGTAATCCGGTGCGAGGACAGTGTCAGGTGGGCAGTTTGACTGGGGCGGTCGCCTCCTAAAGAGTAACGGAGGCGCCCCAAGGTTCCCTCAGAATGGTTGGAAATCATTCGAAGAGTGCAAAGGCAGAAGGGAGCTTGACTGCGAGACCTACAAGTCGAGCAGGGACGAAAGTCGGGCTTAGTGATCCGGTGGTACCGCATGGAAGGGCCATCGCTCAACGGATAAAAGCTACCCTGGGGATAACAGGCTTATCTCCCCCAAGAGTCCACATCGACGGGGAGGTTTGGCACCTCGATGTCGGCTCATCGCATCCTGGGGCTGAAGTAGGTCCCAAGGGTTGGGCTGTTCGCCCATTAAAGCGGTACGCGAGCTGGGTTCAGAACGTCGTGAGACAGTTCGGTCCCTATCTGTCGTGGGCGTAGGAAATTTGAGAGGAGCTGTCCTTAGTACGAGAGGACCGGGATGGACGTACCGCTGGTGTACCAGTTGTTCCGCCAGGAGCACCGCTGGGTAGCTATGTACGGAAGGGATAAGCGCTGAAAGCATCTAAGCGTGAAGCCCCCCTCAAGATGAGATTTCCCAGTATGTAAGACCCCTTGAAGACGACGAGGTAGATAGGTTGGGGGTGGAAGTGCAGTAATGCATGGAGCTGACCAATACTAATCGGTCGAGGGCTTATCCTAAAAATAAAACGCAAATGAGTTTCGGATCCAGTTTTCAGGGTGTAACCTTGAAACAAATGCTTAATATTCCCTGATAGCTCAGTTGGTAGAGCACTCGACTGTTAATCGAGTTGTCACAGGTTCGAGTCCTGTTCGGGGAGCCATATGGAGAGGTGTCCGAGTTGGCCGAAGGAGCACGATTGGAAATCGTGTAGGCGCCAAAAGCGTCTCGAGGGTTCGAATCCCTCTCTCTCCGCCATAATTATTTTATTGTATGGCCCGTTGGTCAAGGGGTTAAGACACCTCCCTTTCACGGAGGTAACAGGGGTTCGAATCCCCTACGGGTCATAAAAATATCATAAAAAAACTTGCAATAAAAAGTTTATTATGGTATAATATGAAAAGTGTTTCGGTGTGGAGGCTTAGCTCAGCTGGGAGAGCATCTGCCTTACAAGCAGAGGGTCGGGGGTTCGAGCCCCTCAGCCTCCACCATTTGAAAATTTTATATTTATTATTGTCGCGGGGTGGAGCAGTTCGGTAGCTCGTCGGGCTCATAACCCGAAGGTCGCAGGTTCAAATCCTGCCCCCGCAACCAATTAAAAATTATTATGGAACTGTGGTGTAGAGGCCTAACATGCCTGCCTGTCACGCAGGAGATCGCGGGTTCGAATCCCGTCAGTTCCGCCATTAGTATTATAACGTGTAATGAAGAGCCTTATTCTAAGGCTCGGTAGCTCAGTCGGTAGAGCAGAGGACTGAAAATCCTCGTGTCGGCGGTTCGATTCCGTCCCGAGCCACTTTTAATTGAATATTTTATGTGCCGGTGTAGCTCAACTGGTAGAGCAACTGACTTGTAATCAGTAGGTTGGGGGTTCAAGTCCTCTCGCCGGCACCATTTTTGGAGGATTAGCGAAGTGGCCAAACGCATCAGACTGTAAATCTGCTCCCTTACGGGTTCGGTGGTTCGAATCCATCATCCTCCACCAGTTTTATAGGGGCATAGTTTAAAGGTAGAACAACGGTCTCCAAAACCGTTGGTGTGGGTTCAATTCCTGCTGCCCCTGCCAATTATTCATTACTTGCGGCGGTCGTGGCGAAGTGGTTAACGCACCGGACTGTGACTCCGGCATTCGTGGGTTCAAGCCCCATCGGCCGCCCTTTACTTATTGGGGATTAGCCAAGCGGTAAGGCAACGGACTTTGACTCCGTCATGCATAGGTTCAAATCCTATATCCCCAGCCATCTTTATGCGGACGTGGCTCAGCGGTAGAGCATCGCCTTGCCAAGGCGAGGGTCGCGGGTTCGATTCCCGTCGTCCGCTTTGTTATACTCTGGCGCCATAGCCAAGTGGTAAGGCAAAGCTCTGCAAAAGCTTTATTCCCCAGTTCAAATCTGGGTGGCGCCTCCATAATTGAATACGCCGGCGTGGCGGAATGGCAGACGCGCTCGACTCAAAATCGAGTGGGAAACCGTGGAGGTTCGAGTCCTCTCGCCGGTATTAACTAAAAGAGTTCATTAGAGACATTCTCTAGTGAGCTTTTTTTTATTTGAGCTTTAGTACCCCACTCATTGCTTGAGTTGAAGACACCTTTGAGTTGTATTCCAGATGCGAATAAATATTTGCCGTTGTTGCATAATCGCTGTGGCCTAACCATTCCTGAACTTCTTTCATGCTTACCCCTAATACATCTACATAAATATACATAAATATACTCCAGGTATTCAAGACAATAAGAATTGTCAGAAGATAAGCGATAGGATTCCTGTTATTCCTTCATACGAATCAGAAGCTCATAGAACGTGTCCACCAGTGGCAGATTACCGGATAGAGTAGCCGCTTTTACTCTTACAGCATATCTTCGTTTTCAACCGCGAGTGCTTGTCCTTCCATATGATAATTCTTCCTGGCTTCCTGAAGCAAGATTTCGGCTCTTTTCTTGGTTCCTTTTATTTAAGCTCCGTAGGGATCCATTTCGGTTATCGTTTACCATTCTCATCTTTACAGTTAGGCGGATGTCCCGTTACGCTTTCTCCTCTTCCAACAACTCCAGAGGGTGAACCCGATCCTTTTTCAAATACCGGTTGAGCTTCGGAATGGATTTGCTACAAAAGTGGTAGCTGAATCCGCCGATGGATTGCTTTAGCGCCCAGAAGGTACATTTGTTTTTGAACCGGGCGGTATAAAGTTCGATGATCTAGGTCGCCTCCAGTGTTAGATCGGTGCTGGCTAGAATGGAGCATCGCCTGTTCGGATTCACCAGCAATAACCACAGTTTTTGGTTACTCTTTGGCCCCATAACATATCCACCACAGGTAACTGACGGATTATTCATTGCCATACATGCTCACGATAGCGTACTCAAACGCGGCGATACGGCTTTAAAACAGCTCGGCCAAGCACCACCTTCGTCCTCTTTTTACGGTAGCGACCCCAGTCTGTGGCAGGTGTACCATGACGTTCATAGGCAACGGTATTGGACTTGGCTTCGGTTACCAGATCCATCCGGATGCTGCCGAATTGGTTCCATTGTTCAACCCCCGCAAAGCAGGATTGATCAGCGGTATTCAAAACCATTTCCGGGACGTGCCCTAGTCAAAACACAGCATGAGGCCTATGACAATGACAACAAACCCATGAAAAGCGCCTCCAAAATTGCGCCACATTTAACACAATTGATATTGATTATCAATATCAATTGTGTTAATATAATTTTGTTTACTAGTGAACAAAAAAATCTAATGGGGACACTGAACTTGGTCTGCAACTACTACAAGAGAGGGGAGATTGGGAAATTGGAGTTTCAAAATCATTTTAAAGGTCATCTTTACGAGCAATATATTAAAATGCTACATCTGAATGAGCTGTATACTGAACAAGAATTTAACTCGTTTCGGCAACAGGCCAAAAAGTACCAGATTGACATGCTCTCCAACAATATTACTAGTGTGCACGTTATTGATTGCATTGGTGATTATGAACCGATAAATCATACCGGGATTGTGGAGAAGATGGGGTTGTCCAAAGCTAGCATTACTAAAATTAGTGCAAAGCTGCTGGAAATGGGCTTCATTATGAGAAGTCAACTGAACAGCAATCGTAAGGAGATTTACTTTAGTTTAACGGATAAGGGAAGACACGTTTATCATTTGCATAAAGAAATGCACAAAGAAAAAGAAGAAAGGTTTTACCAATTCATTGAATCCTATTCAGAGGTTGAGCTGCAGACTATTGGAAAATTTATGAGTGATTTGGTGGCGCGTGCCGAAGAATACTCCGAAGGGAAGTTTACGATAAATGACGACATTAAAGATTGAGGAATTAAGATCCAAGATTGAAGGGAAAGAAATTTTAAAAGGGCTCACACTGGAGATTCATGGCGGAGAGATTCATGCGATTATGGGGCCTAATGGGACGGGAAAAAGTACATTGGCTTCAGCTTTAATGGGCCATCCCAAATATGAGGTTACTGGCGGTAAGGTGACATTGGACAATGAAGACCTTCTGGAGATGGAGGTGGATGAGCGTGCCCAGGCAGGCTTGTTCCTCGCAATGCAATACCCAAGTGAAATTGCTGGCGTGACCAACTCGGATTTTCTCAGAAGTGCCATCAATGCACGGCGTGAAGAAGGCGATGAGATATCCTTAATCCGTTTTATCCGTGAAATGGAGAGCAAAATGAAGGGGCTGGAGATGAACCCGGAATTTATGCATCGTTATTTGAATGAGGGATTCTCTGGCGGTGAAAAAAAGCGGAATGAGATTTTGCAAATGATGCTACTTGAACCCAAGTTTGTGATCCTGGATGAAGTGGACTCAGGGCTTGATATTGATGCACTGCGTATTGTGGCCAATGGCGTAAATGAGATGCGCAGCCCGGATAGAGGCTTTTTAATCATCACCCATTATCAACGACTGTTGAATTATATTACCCCGGATTTTGTGCATGTCATGATGCAAGGCCGGATAGTTAAATCTGGCGGTCCGGAGCTTGCCCACCGTTTGGAGGCTGAAGGGTACGATTGGGTGAAGGAGGAACTTGGGATTACGGATGAGACGGTAAGGGATGCTTAAAAGCCGGAGAGGAGGAACAGCACGTGGATATACAAGCTAGAGTTTCAATGAATGTGGACGATTTACGCGCATGGTCAAGCGCTAAGGATGAACCTCGTTGGCTGATTGAACGCCGCGTTCATGCACTCGAACTGGAAGGGACGCTGGAGTTGCCTAAAGTGGAGAAAATCAATCTTGAAAAATGGGATATCTACGAAAGTGGAGATTACAAAGCTGAGAATGCGTGGTCTAGTTTGGAGGAAGCGCCGGAGGTTGTTCGAGGTTTGGTTGCTTCTCCGGTGAAAGGCGGACTAATCGTTCAGTTCAACTCGGATGTAGTGTATACGAAATTGTCCGAGAGCTTAGCCGCCCAGGGAGTCATTTTAACGGATCTGCATACTGCGGCAAAAGAGCATGAGGAGCTGGTTCAACGTTATCTCTTTCAGGCAGTAAAGCCAGAAGAACATCGTTTATCTGCTGCACACAGTGCCTTATGGAGTGGTGGCGTTTTTCTATATGTCCCAGACGGTGTAGAGGTTGAAGCACCTATTCAAGCGATCTTTCTTAACGATACAAGCGGTGTGTGTTTTGCTCCTCACGTCTTAATTGTGGCAGGGAGCAACAGCAAGATCACTTATGTGGATAATTGTGTATCGAGTGGTGATGATGTCAAGGTATTGCATAACGGTGTGACGGAGGTCTTCGCGGGGGCGGGCTCAAAGGTGCAAGTAGCTTCGGTTCATCAGCTTGCTGTAACTACAACAGATTTCACCCAGCGACGGGCGGTCGTTCTTGCTGATGGGGGTGTGGAATGGATTATCGGTGAGATGAACAATGGTTATACCGTGAGCGATACCAAGACTTTGCTACAAGGCAACGGGGCGGTCTCCGACAATAAGGTGATTGCTATTGGCACGGGCAATCAAAAATCGAGCTATACAACTCAAGCTCAGCATTTTGGCAGAAGCTCGGTAAGCCAGATGATTACGCGTGCAGTCATGCTTGAAGAAGCTACGGCCATTATCAACGGCATTACAAAGATTGAAAAAGGTGCAACCCATTGTGATGGTCAGCAAACAGAACGCGTGCTTATGTTAAGTCCTAAAGCTCGCGGCGATGCCAATCCGATCCTGCTGATAGATGAGGATGATGTAACCGCGGGTCATGCTGCATCCGTGGGGCAAGTAAATGCAGAGCAAATCTATTATCTGATGTCGCGCGGGATATCACGGAGTGAAGCCGAACATCTTGTTATTTTCGGATTTCTCGCTCCTGTCATTTCGGAGATCCCGCTGGAAGGTGTTCGCAGTCGCCTAAAAGATTTAGTGGAAAGCAAGCTCGGCAGATCATAGCAAATCAAAATGAATCTTGAAAGGTTAAAAAGGAGTGATACCAATGGCTAAAAAAGCACCAGATATGGGCGAATATAAATATGGGTTTCGCGACAAGCACCAGTCTATTTTTCAATCTGGAAAAGGTCTGACGGAAGAGATTGTCCGGGAAATTTCCCGGATCAAGGAAGAGCCGGAGTGGATGCTCAATTTTCGGTTGAAAGCTTTGAATCAATTCTACAAAATGCCGATGCCTGAATGGGGAGCGGATTTGACCGGGCTAAATCTTGATGACATCCAGTATTACGTTCGCCCTTCTGAAAAACAGGGAAAGACCTGGGAGGAGGTTCCTTCCGAGATCAAAGCAACCTTTGACAAGCTGGGAATCCCTGAAGCGGAGCAAAAGTTCCTGGCGGGCGTATCCGCTCAATATGAGTCGGAAGTAGTTTATCACAGCATGCGGAAAGAACTGGAGGATCAGGGCGTTATTTTCCTTGATACGGATAGTGCATTAAAGCAATACCCCGAAGTGTTTAAGCAACATTTTGGGACGATCATCCCTCCCGCCGACAATAAATTTGCGGCGCTTAATAGTGCGGTTTGGTCAGGCGGTAGCTTTGTATACATTCCGAAGGGGGTTCAGTGCGAGGTTCCTATACAAGGTTATTTCCGTATTAATTCTGAAAATATGGGTCAATTCGAGCGGACATTAATTATTGCCGAAGAGGGCAGCTTTGTCCATTATGTTGAAGGATGTACAGCACCTATTTATAGTACCAGTTCTCTGCATAGTGGAGTTATTGAAATTATTTGCCAGAAAGATTCCCGTGTCCGTTACACGACCATTCAGAATTGGGCTCCTAATATCTACAACTTGGTAACCCAAAGGGCTGTGGCAGAAGAAAATGCCACAATGGAATGGGTGGACGGCAACATCGGCTCCAAGGTAACAATGAAGTATCCGGCAGTATTATTGAAAGGACGGGGAGCCAAGGGGTCCATCCTGTCTATTGCCGTAGCCGGTAAAGATCAGCATCAAGATGCTGGCGCGAAGGTAATTCACCTTGCTCCCGAGACAACATCTACGATTATATCCAAATCCATCAGCAAGCAGGGCGGAAAAGTAAACTACCGAGGGTTGTCCAGCTTCAGCCGCGATTCCGCAGGGTCCAAGTCCAATATTAAGTGCGATACGTTGATATTGGACAACATGTCAACATCAGATACGATTCCGTACAATGAAATTAAAAACGATCAGATTACTTTGGAGCACGAGGCAACAGTATCCAAAGTGTCCGAGGAACAATTGTTTTACTTAATGAGCCGCGGGCTTACAGAACAAGATGCTACACAAATGATTGTAATGGGCTTTATTGAACCGTTTACCAAAGAATTGCCAATGGAATATGCCGTTGAAATGAATCGGTTGATTCAATTTGAGATGGAAGGAAGCATCGGTTGATTCATTAATTTAATAGATCAAACCTTTATCATTCTTTAAAGAGGTGCTAGTAATGAAGAAAAATAATTCGGACGATTCAGAACTAGCTCAAATTACCCGAGAGATACGAAAACTTCAGTTCTGCTTCAATATGCTGTCAGGATTGAGCGCAAGTTGTGGTGTGATGATACCTTTAGACTCTATTCTTACGCTTATAAGGGAACTTTCGGATCAAGAGGTCACTCTTCGGCAAAAAGCAAAGGATCACTCAGACGATCTAGGGTGAAAAAAGGTATGAATGACGGTTGGTAAAGAAAATGGGAGGAATTGACATAATGGATGAAAATGGAGTTTTATTCGATGAAGTATCGGAAGTTCTTCTCAAACTACGTCCTTTCTTACTGCGTGACGGTGGAGATGCTGAACTGGTCGAAGTTGAGAACGGTATAGCAAAATTAAGATTTTTGGGAGCTTGCAATGGTTGCCCAAGTGCTACGATTACGTTAAAGGTTGCTATTGAGCGCGCAATTCTTGAGGAAATTGATGATATTAAAGAAGTTGTACAAGTGTTCTAAATTCCTTGATACTGAGCAACTGAGTTAGTCCTGTCGCAGACCATAGCTACGGAAGTTGATCCCGCTGCTCAATACCAAAGTACATTGACAGATTACCTTGCGGGTCGAAATCGACGAGCAGCGCTTATCTCCCTTCATTAAACAAGGTATTATCAATATTATATTCGGTATCGAGTGGGAAACCGTGGAGGTTCTAGTCCTCTCGCTCATACACAAAAGGGTGATAAAATGCTTAAAGGCATTTTATCATCCTTTTTATTATATATTCATGATTTTGGCAACAAGGTTAACATGGATTTGACCAGCGCTTTGATCTTATCGTAAGATGATGGTACTGAAAAAACTTTTCTAGTTTACCGAGCGCGAAAGAAATGAGGAAGAATATGCAGGAAAGAATTTTGGAGGCTTTTGTAGATGAAGTTCATGAAAATGGATTGAAATTTACGATGGATGATCTTGCGAAAAGACTCGCTATTAGCAAGCGTACGTTGTATGAAAACTTTTCGTCTAAGACGCTTATTTTAGAAACACTTATTGAGCGTACAAATGATGATATGATTCGAAAAACTGAGCAGATTATCCAAAATAATGAGTTATCTTTGTTAGACAAGATTAAGCAGTCGATTAGGGTCATGCCTCTGTATTATAAGTTTTACGATTTAAGGATATTGGACCAGATGAAAAAGTATTATCCTGAACAATGGAAAAGGGTACATGCCGATTTAAATGATTGGTCTCCGATTAGAACATTAATTCAGGAAGGCATCCGAGAAGGAATTATTGTGAACAAAAATGAGGCTCTGATCATGAAGCTTATTATTGAATCTGTAAATTTAACGCTTGATCAGCGTTTCTTTCTGGATAACAGTGTGACGGTAGAGGAAGCTACTTATTCTATTGTAGATATTTTGTTGTTCGGTTTGGTCGAGAATTAAAAAATAGCCTCAACAATATGCTGCATATTTGAAGAGGCCACTTTTTTATATGAAAACTAAGAAAACATTTTTAGTTTCAATTGTTTTTTGAAAAGGGATAATGAAGTTTACCTGATATCGAATAAAGAGATACGGAAAAGGAAGGGTGGAAATATGTCTATACTCACAAGAAATCGAGGAGCAATGCTGTTATTGATGCTTAACATTTTTTTGGCGTTCATGGGGATTGGCTTAGTTGTCCCTGTATTACCTAAATTTATAAGTGAGCTAGGGATGAATGGTTCTTCGATGGGACTGATGGTTGCAGCTTTTGCGTTGACTCAGCTTTTATTATCACCATTGTCAGGAAAGTTGTCTGATCGTTATGGACGTAAAAAATTGATTGTTTCTGGGATGTTCATCTTCATGTTATCAGAGCTTGTTTTTGGACTGGCTCATTCCATTCCTACCCTGTTCATAGCACGAATCATGGGTGGAGCAGGGGCAGCGTTGCTGACTCCTTCTATAATGGCCTATGTCGCTGACGTGACCTCGTTTGAGGAAAGAGGCAAGGGAATGGGCATGATCAATGCGGCGATCAACACAGGCTTCATAATCGGGCCAGGGATTGGCGGATTGCTTGCCACATATGGAATACGCATTCCCTTCTTTGCGGCAGCTGGAGCTGCGGGAATAGCAGCTATCTTGTCTGTGTTAGTGCTGCCTGAGTCTTTAAGCAAGGAAAAGCAACAATATAATAGAGAGCTTCCACGTCAAAAAGAAAATCTTTTGCAGCAATTTGCCAAGTCATATCAATCTCCATATTTCATGGGTTTACTCATTGTATTTGTCGTTGCTTTTGGGTTAGCGAATTTCGAAACCGTGTTTGGACTGTTTGTTGACCATAAATATGGTTTCACACCGATGGATATTGCCATCATCATAACGACAGGCTCCATTTTGGGAGCAGTTGTCCAAGCAACTATATTTGGATGGATCATTAATCGTTTTGGAGAGAAAAAAGTAATTCATCTCTGCTTGGCTATTGGGGGCCTGTTCATCTTCCTAACCCTATTTGCTGAACAGTACATGATGATTATGCTGACGACCTTCATCATTTTTCTGGCTATGGATATCCTTCGCCCGGCAGTAAGTACTTCTCTATCGCGGCAGGCCGGAGATGAGCAAGGCTTTGTGGCAGGCATGAACTCATCCTATACTAGCTTGGGTAATGTGATTGGACCATTAATTGCAGGACTGTTGTTCGATGTTCATATTAATCTGCCTTATATGGTTGCAGCTATAGCGTTACTGGCTTGTCTCGTCCTTTCACTACGTTCCAAGCAAGCGGGTGAGCAACATTCGATAGCCCGTGCAGCAGAACAGCATAGAGGAAGATAGCCGCAGGTCTATACTCATCCCCGACTTAGGTCTAGGTTCAAAAACCGTCTGGGGTCCGTTTTGTCAAACGCTTGTTCAGCGTACAATAAGGACATAAGCAAGACACAGTGAAAGGCGGTGAGAGATGATGAGAGTTAACAAAGGGAATGGGTTAGCCATTGTACTGATCGTGTTGGGTTCGATTATGCTGCTCGGTAAGTTTACTCCGTTTTTCGGTCACTTTTTAGGACATCTGATTGGTTACTTAATTCCGATAGCTATGGTTATGCTAGGCTACTACGGTGTGAAAAAAGGAAATGCGCTCTTCGGCTGGATCGTACTTGTACTTGGGGTACTGATTTTGCTCGGCAAACTGTCCTGGCTTCTGGGACCACTACTGGCAATCGGATTGATCATATTTGGTGTTTCCCTGCTGAGTGACCGCAGAAGACGTTACTGATTTTAGCAGTTTAGCGAATGAAGAAATATTGCAGTAACGAAGTTTTGATTATGGGGATACGAATTGTGAAAGGAGCAGATGCAAATGAGTGTTTTTCGAAGAATGCGCGATATCACAGTAGCAACCTTCAATGAGCATTTGGAACAAAGCCAAGACCCAGTGCAACTGATTGACCAGTTCTTGTATAATACCCGCCAGGAAATTGCCGAAGCGGAAAAACTCCATCAACAGTATGCGATGCATACAAGACAGATGAAGCAGCAGTTGGATCATGCATTGTCCATGCAGACCAAACGGGAGGAACAGGCGCTACTGGCTTTGAAGGCTGATGAAGAACATATTGCGAAGCTGGCCCTACAGGAGAAAATGCTATATGCAGAAAAAGAAGAGCAGTATAGAGAACTGTGGGAGCAGAGCCGTGAATCACTACGTGAGCTAGAACAACAGCTAGATACGTTAAAGACAGAATATCAAACGGTACACAGCAAGCGTCAGTATTATGCGGCACGTGTACAGACGTTGAGACTCCAGCAGCAAATGAACGAACGGGCTGGTACATACGGTGGACGAAATGTTCCCCGAATGTTCAACCGCTTGGAAGACCGGGTAGCCGATATGGAAGCAGAAACGATGAGTCTGCGTGATTTACGTCGGGGTGAGGGCGACCATGCACAGGATGCCCAAGGCGGTGGATCGCTGCTCGAACAAGAGTGGGCGAGACTGAAAAGCAAGCTGAACAACAGCGGGAAGGAGTAATTTGATAATGACCCGAATTTACAGATCAAGCCGGGATAGAGTAATAACAGGTGTATGTGGCGGTCTTTCTGACGCAACAGGAATGGACTCAACATGGATTCGTATTCTGGTTGTGATCAGTTTCTTTATTACAGCAGGAACCACATTTATGATTTATGTGATTGCGGCACTGGTTATCTCCAAGGAGCCGAGATCTCCTTTCGATGGAGGATTTGGCCCTGACAGCGGGCCCTACCATCAACAGGATCCACGCTATTATGGCAGTAACAATACAAGATCGCAGTATGGGCAGGGAACTGGTTACAACCAGGGCGGTGCATATGGCAATTCGAACCCGTTTTTTGGTCAAGATGCCCGCAACTCATCCAAATTTAACACAGGTCAGAACAATGACTTGGATTCCATGATGGAAGATATTGAGAAAAAGGCAATGAAAAAAGAATTGGCAGAGTTACGCAAAAAAGTAGAGCAATTTGAGAAGGGAGATCGTAAATAATGGGGATCTTTAAAAGAATGAAGGATATGACAAGAGCATCGGTGAATGAAGTGTTGGATAAAGTGGAAGATCCGATTATTATGTTGAATCAATATCTGCGCGATATGGAGGCGGAAATTCACGAGGCTGAGGTAACGGTTGCCAAGCAAATGGCGAATGAACGACGTATGAAACAGCGTTTAGAGGAAGCGGTACGTGTATCCAATGAGCGTGAGAAGCAAGCCGAATCCGCATTGCGAAATGGTCAGGAAGAAGTAGCGCGCAAGCTGTTGGGAGAGAAGATTTATTTTGTGCAAAAGCAGGACGAATACCGCGACTTGCATACACAAGCTGAGCTTCAAGCAAAAGAATTAGTACAACAGCTTCACGACATGAAAGATGAGTTCTATAAAATGCGCAACAAGCGCAATGAGTTAGTATCCCGTGCTCAAATGGCGAAAGCCAAAAAGCAAATGTCTCAAATCAATAGTTTGCATACGATTGAAAGTGGGTCTGCTTCATTGGGCTTCCACCGTATGGAAGAAAAAATTATGCAAATGGAAGCTGAAGCTGACGTACTGCGTGCTCCTTACCGTCAAGCTCCAGGAGAAGCATATGTTAATCCGGCTGAGGCTGAAAAACAGTTTAAAGTGGATGAGCAGCTTCAACAGCTTAAGTCCAAAATTCAGACAGGTGTTAAACCAGTCGATATGAAGAAGGACTGACTACTCGGAAACAAGACATTATGATATGCTGTATGGAATGGACATTGGTCGATGATCGTGCCTAATCTGTATGGTTCAGGAAAGCCATATGGCGGAATGTTGCGCCACTATGGCTTTTCCGTCCTGTATAAACAAAAAGGGGGTGCAGCATGGAGAGAAGAAAATCAGCCTTGGCACTGGCAGGGATTGGCATCGGAATTATCATTTTATTCGGTCAGTGGATTGGGTTCCTCTCCGTGGTTGCACT
This sequence comes from Paenibacillus sp. FSL M8-0228, assembly GCF_038007385.1. Taxonomy (NCBI): domain Bacteria; kingdom Bacillati; phylum Bacillota; class Bacilli; order Caryophanales; family Paenibacillaceae; genus Paenibacillus; species Paenibacillus sp. FSL M8-0228. The sequence goes on along the minus strand of NZ_JBBOXA010000001.1, from coordinate 4,735,462 downwards.
GATCCTAATGTTGGCCGGAATATATAAGATCCGCAATTCCAAAATCAAAAAGGGTTACACGATGCTCGCGATTGGTGCTGGATTGTTAGTGCTGGATCATTTGTTCCTGTTTGTTGTAGTTACACTAGCATCATTAGCTATATTCTATTCACGTTCAAGGAAGCTGCATAAAGGTCAAAGCTCCATATTCAAGCACAATTTTATATCCAATCATAAATGGGATGAAGTGCCTTGGAGCCTGCGCAGCACAAGCATATGGCATGTGGTTGGGGACGTGGATGCCGACCTGACGTTGGCTCTTCCAGAGGAACGTGAGCCCGTCATATTTTTGCAGGGGATCTTCGGTGATATTGACATCACCCTACCGGATAATTACGGTGTAGAGGTGGAGATGTTCATATTGTTCGGACAGATTCAGTTCGACCGGGACCATGAGGCGGGGATGCTCAATCGACTAGTTTGGAAGTCTCCCCATTTTGAGCAGAGTGAGTATAAAGTGAAGTTTGTTGTTTCGTACTTGGCGGGCGATGTTCGCGTCCGATTTTATTGAATCAGGAGGAGCCGGGATGAATCATAAAAAAGCGTCCAACATGGTAACCCGCAGTATGGGTGAAGGTATCCTCCTGTGTGTTGTTGTGGGCGTAGTTGTCTTTTATATGCTGTATACATATGGATATGTGAAGTCGTTCCCAACCTGGGGAATGATATTGAAAGTTGCAGGAGCCGTTATACTGGTGTTGATTGGTACAGGGGCAATGTACGGATTTTATGAAAGCTACCGCTTTAAAAGCAGACTGGAAATGTTGAGAGAGACGTTGCTGATGTGGGAAAAGGGAACCCCTGCACGTGAGTTGCCGCCCCTAGGGCATGATGAACTTGGTAGACTGGGAGAGCAGCTGGAACGGATTGGACGTAAATGGCAGGAACAAGTTACGTCTTTACAACGCTTATCCACGGATAATGCTCAGTTGGCGGAACAGGCACGGATGACTGCGATTGTGGAGGAGCGGCAGCGGCTGGCCAGAGAGTTGCATGATGCCGTATCACAGCAATTATTTGCTATTTCAATGACCGCGACGGCTGTGGGAAGGACGCTGGATAAGGATTTTGATAAAGCGCAGCGTCAAGTTGCACTAATTGAAGAAATGTCTTCCGTGGCACAATCCGAAATGCGGGCGTTACTACTTCATCTGCGGCCTGTCTATCTGGAAGGGAAACGGCTTGAGCAGGGTTTGCGTGATTTGGTACAAGAGTTGCAGGCAAAGGTACCGATGGAGATTGATTTTGAGATTGAAAGCGGAGTACAGTTGGTTAAAGGCATTGAGAACCACTTGTTTCGTATTGTGCAGGAAGCGATGTCTAATACGTTGCGCCATGCCAAAGCAACCCGCATGGAAATTCGTATCGTGCAACGCCCAGATTCCATCAGGCTGACGATTCGGGATAACGGTATTGGTTTTGAGCTGGATGAGAAAAAGCAGACTTCATATGGATTATCCACGATGCAGGAGCGGGTCAGTGAAATTGGGGGAGCGATTCAGTATATAACGGCTCCAGGAAAAGGGACACGGATTGAGGTGTCCGTGCCAGTTATTAATGATGAAAGCGGAAGGAACGATGATCATGGAAACGGAATTACCGATTAGCGTACTGCTGGTAGACGACCATGAAATGGTACGAATTGGTCTTGCGGCGGTGCTGGGGACGGAAGAAGGTATTGAAGTGGTCGGCGAGGCCGGAAGCGGAGAAGAAGGCATACGGTTGGCTTCCGAATACAAGCCAAATGTGATTTTGATGGATCTGGTCATGGATGGCATGGATGGCATCGAAACGACACGCCAAGTAACTCGTCTGCTTCCAGAGACAAAGGTGATTGTGCTGACGAGTTATTTAGACGATGAGAAAATGTATCCGGTCATTGAGGCAGGGGCATTCAGCTATTTGCTTAAAACGTCTCGCGCTTCCGAAATAGCGGATGCGATCCGTGCAGCTGCACGTGGACAGTCCGTACTAGAGTCACAGGTGGCCTCCAAGATGATGAATCGATTCCGCCAGCCACAGGCTGAAGCGCCCGCCCATACGGAGCTGACTGATCGTGAGATGGAGGTACTTCGCCTGTTGGCACAAGGGAAGTCTAATCAGGATATCGCAGACGAGCTGATTATCGGGATTAAGACGGTAAAATTCCATGTCACGAACCTTCTCGCTAAATTAGGAGTGGAAGACCGTACACAGGCGGCGATCTATGCCTATAAGAACGGATTAGCAGAGTAGAATGTAGAATAAACGAATACAAAGAACCGGAGACGATAATAGTTCTCCGGTTTTTTGTGTTCTATAACAAGGTGTTTAGATCAGGAGGAATAAAAAGGCGATTAAAGTCAGATCTAGTGCAAGCCCTGCACCGTATCCATATCCGCCGTACCCACCGCGATAGCCTGCTTTGCCATTTCCATAACTACTATAGCCATTTCCAGCAAATCCGCCTGCGTCATAAGGAAAGGATGGACTCAGAGGTGCATTGGGCGGCTTAATTAAGGCATTTAGTTTGGCAGAGGTGCGAACTTTGTTTTTAGGATTCCTTTTTTTCTTTTTAGAGGAAATCTTTTTAGGGGTTTGTTTTCCTTTGTTACTGTAGCTCCCAGCATAGAGACTGCCAGGAAAGGAGGGTGGATATCCGTTCAACATCAGCTTGCCTTTGCTACACCCACTTAAGATGCCGATGTGTCGTGTACCATCACGCATAACGGCACAGACCAGACGTCCACCATGAGGTGCCACACTGGCTTCATTTACAGGATAAATCGGAAACATGATTTCACCTCTTTTGGTGTAAGATGCATTGTGATCATAGTCTATTCTTACGGTGCCTACGATGTATGGTCGAACACCCAGTAGGCAGATGAATATTTTAGAAGGGCTTTGCCGTATTGCTGTGTGTATAAAACCTCTGACAACGGGAATGCTATTAATAGATTCATAGATTTCAAACCAGCCGAAAAAGAAAGTATTCAGAGCGTAGGTGTGGGAATCGGATGGTTGTGGAGCGGGAGGAACGATAATGCTAAAAGCAGAGTTGATTAGAAAAGGGATTATTACGATTTTGGTAATAGGAACGGTGCTGGTACTGGCTGGCTGGCGTTACGGAACCCTTCAGACAAACCGATATGATTCCCGCGAGGCAGAAACGGCTTTACGCTCATTGTTAACCATCTCGGACCAGGCCCCGGGTACGCTGGATAAGCTGGTTGTGAAGTGGCAAGGCGATTGGATTTCTAACCATGAAGAGCCGGCAGATGTAGCGGCACAGATAGCTGATCAGCTGAATATACCCACAGTAAACAAACTCGTGGAAAATGGACACACGGTTTATCGTTCTGTTCGTAATAGTGAGGATCTAAAAATCCGCTTAAATGTAATGGAACGTCAAACTGGGCAATGGTATGTAGTCGTTCAACTGGAGAGCAACGATGCAGGACGTGAGCCGTTGATTCAGCTTCATAAACTCTGTGCTGAGCAATTAAAGTCTATGGGGATTCAAGCGCAGTGGAACACGGCCCTTCAGCGTTCGCTGCATACAAAGGAATCCAAAGATCAACTGTTGAAACTGACAGAAGCGAGCTTAACAGGGAACATCTCCATGCAGGCCAAAGAAAGATATACGGATGCGACTACTGTGGCTATATCCTATGAAGCTCCAGAGCTGCCGTTAATGATTCAAAGCGGTGAGCATCAGGTCCAGATGCAGATGGCTGTACATGAAGATAAGGAGCAACAGGATACACGTATAACGCTCGGTTTTCCGCTCATCACGATTGAATACTGACTTATAAGGTAAATTGATGATTCATCGGATAGCTTATCCATGTAGGATATGCTAAAATATCATCAAATCTTTAGTTCCATGTTTTTCGAAAATCAAGTATGATCTTGTATAAATATACACAATACTACATGCGGATTTCGGGGATTGTGGATTGCGGAATCTTGACATGGGAAGAATGAGGTACTACATGGCTGACATACCTGCTAAAGAATCTGTTGTGACGCAAGGCGCAGTTCTGTTTATTTTTGGCGCTACGGGCGATTTGGCTCGTCGCAAGCTTTTTCCTGCTATTTACAGCTTGTACCGCGAAGGCAAGCTTGCTGAGGATTTTGCCGTTATTGGTGTAGCAAGGCGTCCTCGCACAGAGGAAGAATTCCGTAATGACCTGTATGCTTCCATACAGGAGTTTAGTCGCTACAAAGCAGAAAATGATCAAGATTGGCAGGCATTTGCCGAGCATTTTGAATATAAATCGCTTGATATCAACAATGTCGAAGGGTTCCATGAGTTGAGACAGCAGACGGAGTCTATAGAAAGCAAGTTTAACATACCGGGAAATCGGTTGTTTTATTTGGCCTTGGCTCCTGAATTATTCGGAAGCGTGTCTAAGAGTTTGAAAGATGGCGGCATGATGGATGGCAAAGGGTGGAATCGTCTTGTCATTGAGAAGCCATTCGGTTATAACCTCGAATCTGCACAAGAATTGAACGTTGAAATACGAGAAGTATTTGCCGAAGAAGAAATTTATCGGATTGATCACTATCTTGGCAAGGAAATGGTACAAAATATTGAGGTGATCCGCTTCGCGAACGCCTTCTTTGAACCACTGTGGAATAATAAGCATATTGCCAATGTGCAAATTACGCTTAGTGAAACGGTAGGGGTGGAGGAACGCGGAGGTTACTACGATCATTCCGGCGCCTTGCGGGATATGGGACAGAACCATATGCTGCAAATGCTAACGATGATTGCGATGGAGCCACCTAGTCGTTTGTTGCCTGAGGATATCCGTGATGAAAAGGTGAAAGTGCTGCGTTCGCTGCGCCCTTTTGAAACGTCTGACGATGTGAAAACCAATGTGGTGCGTGGTCAATACATCGAAGGCAGTTATCGCGGTCAGCAGTTGCCGGGATATCGCCAAGAAGACAAGGTTGATCCACAGTCAAACACAGAGACTTATTTTGCTTCACGCGTGTTTGTTGATAATTTCCGTTGGGCTGGCGTACCGTTCTATATTCGTACGGGCAAACGTCTCCCTGTAAAAACAACGGAGATTGTTGTGGAATTTAAGAGCATGCCAACGAACGTGTACCTCGGTCAAAAGCATAAGCTGGAACCGAACTTGCTCGTAATTCGGGTCAATCCAATGGAGGGCATTTACATTAAAATTAATGCCAAGAAACCTGGCTCGGAATCAGATATTGAGCCATTGGCTATGGATTTTTGCCAAAGCTGTATGGTGGGTATCAACTCACCGGAGGCTTATGAACGGTTGCTGATGGATGCGATTGAGGGTGATTCGACGTACTTCACGCGTTGGGATGAGGTTGCCACGGCATGGGGATTCGTCGATCGAATCGCCAAAGCATGGCAGCAGACCCCGGATACGCTGGAAACCTATGCTGCAGGCTCATGGGGACCGGAAGGTGCTCACAAGCTATTGGAGCAGGATGGCTTCAAGTGGTGGCCGGTTAGCGGTCAGGATGAAGATAATGTCATCTGGCGAGTAGGCGGCGTTCAGTAATCCCGTTTTGTCCTGCATCCCCCTATGTCCTGTTTAGGACGTAAGGGGATGCTTTGCGTTCGGAGTGTGCTATAATAGCTTAGTCTCAGGTTTTCAGTTTGCAACTGATTATTAAGTTAAAGGCAGGCTAAAACATGTAAATAGATCGTATTTATAATGAATATGGTAACGGGGTACGCCGAATAATGGGGCTAACGGCAATGAGCCGATAGAGCCGATGATTTTATGAAAACAGGCGTGCATCATGGCCTTTTTATGAATAGCTTGAGCAGGAATGCAATGGATTTGATCATGAAGGGATATGTGAAATGAGTAAAACAACAGATATACTTCAACAGGAAGTCGACAAACGGCGTACGTTTGCGATTATTTCTCACCCGGATGCGGGTAAAACGACACTGACGGAAAAGCTGCTGCTGTTCGGGGGCGCGATTCGTCTTGCTGGTTCAGTTAAAGCGCGTAAAGCAAGCAAACACGCCACGAGTGACTGGATGGAGATTGAAAAACAGCGGGGGATCTCTGTAACATCCTCAGTGATGCAATTTGATTATAATGGTCACCGCATCAACATTCTGGACACGCCAGGTCACCAGGATTTCAGTGAAGACACGTATCGTACATTAACAGCAGCAGATAGTGCAGTCATGCTGATTGACGTAGCGAAAGGTGTGGAAGCGCAAACGATTAAGCTGTTTCAAGTTTGTGCGAAGCGTGGAATTCCGATTTTCACCTTCATTAACAAACTGGATCGTGAGGGACGCAGTCCTTTTGATTTGATGGAGGAGTTGGAGCAGGTACTTGGCATCCGTTCGGTGCCTATGAATTGGCCGATTGGTACAGGACGCGAGCTGTGCGGTGTCTATGACCGTGTCAAAAATCAGGTCGAGCTGTTTCAGGGAGATGACCATTCCACGATTAAAGTACAAAAAGTGGAAGATTACAATGATCCGATCATTCGTGAGATGGCGGGCGAATATTTGCATGACCAATTATGCCAAGACTTGGAGTTGCTTGATGTCGCGGGTGACCCTTTTGACATGGAGAAAGTACAGCGCGGAGAATTAACACCGGTATTCTTCGGCAGTGCGATTAATAATTTTGGTGTACAAACATTTTTGGAAAACTTCCTTCAGCTTGCTCCTAAACCGGAGCCACGCCGTAGTACAGCTGGGGAAATTGAGCCAACAAACGAAAAGTTTACCGGCTATGTATTTAAAATTCAAGCGAACATGAACCCGGCTCACCGTGACCGTATTGCATTTTTGCGTATTGTGTCTGGTAAGTTTCAACGCGGGATGAGTGTTAAGCATGTACGTATGGGCAAGGAGATTAAGCTGTCTCAGCCACAGCAGTTCCTGGCACAGGACCGTGATATTGTCGAGGAGGCATTTCCTGGCGATATTATTGGATTGTTTGACCCGGGTATTTTCCGTATTGGTGATTCACTCAGCCAAGGTAGCGAGGTTGTGTTTGATGAATTGCCGACCTTCTCGCCTGAGATTTTTGCCAAGGTAACGGTGAAAAATGCCTTGAAGCACAAACAGTATCTGAAGGGTATTGACCAGTTGACCGAGGAAGGTATGATTCAGGTTTTCCGTACGGTAAGCTTTGACGATACACTATTAGGTGTTGTCGGCCAACTGCAATTTGAAGTATTTGAGTACCGCATGAAGGGTGAGTATGGAGTTGATGTACAGCTTCAGCGTATGCCATTCCAATTTGCACGTTGGATTGTGGATGAGCAGATTGACCCGAGCAAGTTCCGTATTAACTCTACGCTGGTAAAGGATAAGAAGGGCAATTATGTCGCCTTGTTCGAAAACGAGTATGCCATGCGTACGGCTATGGAGAAAAACCCGACAGCTAAGTTTCTAGAAATGGCTCCGTAAGATTGAATAAGCAGAACAGTTTGATCTCAGTCATTTAGTGTATACAACGAATAGTCCACTCGATGTGAATGCGAGTGGACTATTTTCATTTTCGAATACGGGTAAAATAATGAGCACAATTAAATTGGAACAAAAAGTTAAATAGCTAGAGCTAGGTTAAAGGCACGGGTTTGATTTTATCGATTTGTTCATGTGCCAAATGGACGAAATCGTGCTGTTGATTTGGGCTCATATGCTTCCAAGCGATTTCAAGAATGACACCCAATCCAGGCAGAGCGGCTTCAGGCCCGTCCACTGACCCAATAATCATATCCGTAAGATCAGCTTCTGATTTGCCGTGTACTTTGTGAACAATTGCTTGTCGTAAATCCATTGTAATGGGCATGTGTACCTCCCGTATGTTGTAGTAGTGATCGTATGTATTATGGCTTGGGCTGTTGTCCAGTATACATGGAGAAGCATTTGGCATAAGTATGTCAAAATTTATGTTTGTAGCATGATATGCTATACTATGACGGACAGTATGGTGATCGGGAGGTAAAGAAGGAATGGCAAAAAAACAGTATGCGGTTATTGGCATGGGACGTTTTGGTTCCAGTGTTGCCAGTGCGCTGAGTGAGATGGGTTTTGATGTGCTGGCTATTGACTCGGACGAGCAGCGTACACAGGAAATGTCGAATATTGTGACGCATGCGGTGTCTGCCGACTCGACGGATGAGGAAGCGCTGCGAGCGCTGGGTATCCGTAATTTTGACGTAATCGTAGTTGCGATTGGCGAAGATATACAGGCCAGTATTCTGACGACATTGATTCTCAAGGACATGGGCGTACCAGCTCTTGTGGTCAAGGCACAAAATGAGCTGCATGGAAAAGTGTTGCAAAAGATAGGTGCAGATAAAGTCGTTTATCCTGAACGGGATATGGGGTTACGGGTAGCCCATCATTTGACATCCCCCAACATTTTGGATTATATCGAGCTGTCCAAGGACTACAGTATTTTGGAGATGAGAGCCGCCGATTCCATGATTGGAAAAAACCTGAAAGAGTTAGACATACGTGCACGCTTCGGCTGCAATGTGATGGCGATTCGCAGAAATCAGGAAATGAACATTTCACCTTATGCCGAGGATCGTCTGGAGCCGGGTGATGTACTGGTCATTGTGGGCCACAAGGATGACCTGACCAAGCTGGAGCTGGCATTTGCAGCCTAATGAGGGCTTGTGTTCAAGTGCAAGTGATACATCATTTATTTTTATTGAAACGGACAAAGAAACGGAAGGTTAAACGAATGGAAATCATTTCACCGAATAATGCGCGTGTAAAAGAGTGGGCGCAACTGCTGGAGAAAAAGCATCGCACACGGCAGCATAAATATATTGTCGAGGGTATTCATCTGGTGCAGGAAGCGCTGCGTTCGGACGCGGCTGTCGAAACCGTCGCCTATGATTTGGACAAGGGCATTCCCGCCGAGCTGAATGGCCTGGATCCAGCAGACCAGCCGGTGGAATGGGTTCCCGTGTCAGCGGCGGTCATTGCAAAATGCACCGATACGAAGACGCCGCAGTCGGTCTTTGCCATCGTGCGTAAGGAGGAGCGCAGCGCATTCCAGGCATTGCTGGAGCAGCCGGATGCACTGGTAATGGTGCTGGACGGGGTGCAGGACCCCGGCAATGTAGGCACCATCATCCGCAGCGCGGACGCTGCTGGAGCCGCAGGCGTAATATTGGGTCATGGCTGTGCCGACCTGTACAATCCCAAAACGATCCGCTCCACGATGGGATCGTTGTTTCACCTGCCGGTGATTGAAGGCAGTCTGGAGGAGCTTTTGCCGCAGGCCAAAAGTAAAGGTGCCCGCTTGCTCAGCACCTCGTTGGATGCGAGCTTGTCATGCTATGCCATAGATTTGCGTGTTTCCACTTGGCTTGTGATTGGGAATGAAGGCCAAGGTATTTCTGATGCTACCGCGCGCATGGTGGATGAGTCGGTATTCATTCCGATGCAGGGGCAAGCGGAATCACTGAACGCGGCGATGGCTTCTACGGTGCTGTTATTTGAGGCCATGAGACAACGAAACTAAGAGAGTGAACATGGGGCTGTGGTTTATAACATCAATTGAGACTAATTATATTATTAAATGAGACTGTTTATACCATCTAAATGAGACAGTCAATGTCCCCGAAAACCCAAGTAGAAGTGGCTTGGTGTTTTTCTTTTGTAAGAACGACTGAAGGTAATTCAAAGTAGGCCGTTACATCTAACATAATATTCATGCTGCGGAATTTCGTCCTGGGTCCGGCATTCGCTGAGTCGTGAATATAGGAACGTTATCCGAAAGAACCCTAAATCGATTAAGAGATGAGGAGCATTTGATGACCTATAAATCAATTTTAATAGATCAATTAACTGCATGTTATAACGATAAGAGTTGGTTCATTCCTCTTGCGGATATACTGGATGATCTAACAGCAACGGAAGCAGTTACTGAGAATGACAATAAACAAACCATATGGTCCATAGTGAATCATCTTATTTATTGGAATGAAACATGGCTTGAGCGTTTTAAGGCAGGAGAATTTATATTAAATAATGCTATTAACAATGATGAGACATTTTCTTTGACTCAAGATCAATTGAATGATTTAGGCTGGAAGGAAACATTAAATAGACTTGAGAATGTATTTAGCAATTGGAGAGTTATTTTAGAAGAAACAGATGAATCAAAGCTCACAAAACAACTTCCAGAATATTTTAATGCTCCTTGGTGGGGAGTTGTTTCTAATTTAAGTATTCATAATGCATATCATATCGGACAAATCATGTTGTTAAAGAAACAAATTCGAGTTAAATAATGTTTTTAGGTTGTTCGCAGATGAGGGGGCAGCATATGCAGAGCTGGTCGTCCGGCCAGGAAGTGATTTGGCTTGGTAAATCAAGCTCAAAAAAAAAGGCACGTTTTCAGTTTTGAAAATGTGCCTTTTTTGCCATTAATTTAAAGTCGAAATGGCAAACGTAACAATGAGTGTCATCTGCTTAATTTGCGCCCTTCTTTGTCAAGAAACAACAGTTCGTAGTATTTTTTGGGTCGCCCTTTACTGTTGTCTCGTTTTTCAAATACCGTTTGTACGTATTTACTTTCTTCAATTTTGTTAAGGATACGGTTTGCACCTCTGACGGTCATGGACAGGCAGCCAGCAACATCCTCAGAGGATAATTTATTTGTTCTCATGATTTCTGCATAGGACATGATTTTTTGCAAGTTGATGTTGTTTATTCCGATAGTTTTGGCTAACGCGATGATTTCCGGGTCCCCCTGTTCAGAGAACTGTATGACATTCATGCTCCGCATTGGGCCGATAACCTTCTGATCCTCGTTTATAAAAAAGCTGCAGCTGCCCGTAAAGGCTTCCGCCTGTCTGTGAGCTTTGGTGGCGTTAATGTTAGCTTGAAAATATTCATGTCCCGAGCCCCACCCGATCTTCACCTTGTCGCTTATGCGCTCTTCCAGATACTCCAGTAGGGTGCAGTTATGCGCGTTAGTGGTGATTTTCATGAAATTTCCGTAGGTGGTGTATAGTCTGACAAAGCCTTCCGAAATTTGGGCCGTGTCTGCCAGATTCACGCTGCGCAGAAACCTGCCGACAAGGACCTTTAGCTCATGAAGCTGCTCTTCAGATAGCGGATCCGCCGTTCTGGTCGATAAGCATGCGACAACTGCCCTCTGACTCTTAAGCTTGAGGATAGTAATCTCGTTGATGATCTCTCTTATGGTCTCTTTAACGTTTTCCAAAGTGGGCCGGATTAAGATATATCTGACTCCGTGCTTTTTGAGTTCTGGAACAAAGTGGCCGAACGCGGTGATGGACAAGTCTATTTTCTTGTCTTCCCATAGAGTGATATGGTTCTCCAGCATTGTCTCCACCCGTTCGAGCAGATCACCGCTGTCAATGGGCTTTCCCTCATGAGTCAGGTATTGCTGGAATTCGCTGAAAGACTTGATTATATACGCATAATCCACATAGATCCGGGATATATCAAGCCCAGGTTCTGTAACCAGCAGCCGGAAAAGTTCCCTGTAAAGCAGGTTTTCATCATCCTGCAAAATGTGAACAGGTACTTTTTCATCCAGGCATTCCTTATCGATTGACTCGTAAAGCATCCTGCCACTGATCACAAATCCATCCACCGAATCTAAGTTTTTGAGATAGATGTCTGTTGTTTCCCGGAAGTTACTGATTGTAAGAAACCTGAACTGACATAAGGGCCGCATTTCTTCTTCAATGGCGCGGAAATAGTCCATATGGGTCTCAGGCGTGATAATACCCAGCTTGATTTTCATGATAGATTCCTTTCATAAACAGTTCAATCAAAAGAGTTATATCACAATAAATGTGATATTTCAATGTTCCGGCAGCCTCTAAAATAATGTTCTTAAAATGTCTTATTTTCTCTTGACAGCGAATGGATTTAAAAGTACGATAAAAGTGTTCTTAAAAAGTCTTAAAATATGAAGGGGGGAATGTTTACCCTGTTCTTACGTTCATTCAATTTGTGCTTTGGGAGATGTTTATTGTGATTGAAGAAGCTGGAGATTTTTTGAGTATGGCCCATCAGCTGCAGGACAAATTGGTCAAGCACAGGCATCATCTTCATGCGGTTCCGGAACTTGATTTAAGTTTGCCGAGGACAACTGCCTACGTAAAAGAGGTGTTGGAGTCGATGGGGCTTGAGCCTACTCCCGTAGGAGAGTCAGGTCTAATGGTTACGATCGGCGGACAACATGCCGGGAAGGTGATTCTTATCCGTGCGGATATGGATGGGCTGCCCATTCAAGAAGAAACGGAGCTTTCTTTTGCGTCGTTGAACGGAAACATGCATGCATGCGGTCATGACTTGCATACTTCCATGCTGCTCGGAGCTGCGGAGATCCTGAAGGCCAACGAAGAGCAGCTTCGCGGGACGGTTAAGCTTATGTTTCAGCCGGGTGAAGAGACTCTGCACGGGGCAAAGATGATGCTTAAGAATGGGATTCTTGACAATCCTAAGGTGGATGCATCCATGATGCTTCATGTGTTGACCGGAATGCCAATTCCTATCGGGCAATTTGTAGTGCCTGAGGCCGGTGGAGCTATCTCAGCTTCCTCTGATTGGTTCGAAATCATCATCCGCGGAAGGGGTGCACATGGAGCAATGCCGAGTGCCGCGGTCGATCCGTTAAATGTGGCTGCTCATCTTCATCTGGCGCTGCAGGGTATTCTCAGCCGTGAAATTCCGCCAGTTGAGAGTGCCGTCCTTACCATTGGCGTGATGGAAGGCGGAAGTACAAACAACGTGATTCCCGATACGGCCAGAATGAAAGGAAGCGTACGCACATTTAACGCCGCATTGCGGGACAAAATGGAAACCCGTATCCACGACATTTCTGCAGGTATCGGAGAAACTTTTCAGGCAAAGGTGGATGTGATCTATACCAGGGGATGTCCTGAGGTGAAAACGGACAGCGGGCTTAACCGTCAAATGAGAACTACGATTGCAAACACTTTTGGTGCCAGTTCCTTAATCGGTATAACCCAATTGATACCCGGCGGGAAATTAATGGGATCGGAAGACTTCGCATTTGTCTCACAAGCGGTGCCAAGTACCTCAGTATTTCTTAACGCAGGCAATACCGAGGAAGGCTATGGTTACCCTGTGCATCATCCAAAGACGATGTTCTCGGATGAGGTGCTGTACAAAGGGGCTGCGGCTTACGCTGCTTTCGCCAGAGATTGGCTTGAAAGTAATAGATAATATCTCAACAAAACCAGGAGGAATTGAAATGACAGAGAGACGTATGATTGGACCAACCAAATTTGAAGAGTACTCGGAGAAATACAAGGAATTTCTATTAATGACCCGCCGTGACGGAATCATCGAAGTACGGTTGCATACCGACGGAGGGCCGTACAAGCATTCTTGGGAAGCCCATACGGCATGGTCCCATGCATGGTCAGATATTGGCCGCGACCCTGAGAACGAGGTAATGATTATTTCAGGAACAGGGGATAAATGGGTAATAGGGGACCCTGAGGTCTGGAATACAAAATTTATGGACTGGCCGAAGCAAAAGAAGCTCGAACAGTATCATGAATCGCTGAGACTGCTTGAAAATTTGATATTCTGCATTGACATCCCCACCATCGGGGCGATCAACGGGCCGGGAACGCACTGTGAACTCGCAACTCTCTGCGATATTACCATTTGTACTGAAGACGCGGACTTTTTTGATCCTCATTATCTGGGAGGCACACCTCCCGGAGATGGAATGCTGCTCACACTGCAGAACATGATCGGTTTCAAGAAAGCAGCATATTACGCATACACCGGCAAGAATATCAATGGTCAAACCGCCTTGGACCTGGGCATCGTTAGTGAAGTCCTGCCCCGGGAAAAGCTTCTTCCTCGCGCATGGGAGCTTGCGGAGATGATCATGCAGGCACCGCGTTCAACGAGACATCTGTCCCACTCCATTATATCCCGTCCATGGAAACAAGCCCTGGTCAGTGATCAAGGGTTCCAGCTTGCCCACCAAATGTACGACATGGCCATTGATGAAGAAGGAGCTCTGGAGCGGCTGAAAAAAATGCAAGGACGTCTAATGGGCAAAGAAGTTCATTAGAGCTATGGCGGGACCTACACGATTCGTAGAATACTCGGAGAAGTACAAGGACTTGTTCTTCATGACAGAAATTGATCAATACCGCGAAGCTAAAAATATATCTACCGGATACATTTACACTGTGCTCTATAAGAAAATAAAAGGCATGAATTATTAAAAGATAAGAAAGATTATTGTCTGAATTGAATCCGTATCGTTAAATTACTTTAGATATTCTGAGAACGTTTTTAATTCAAGCTATATGTGGTTAATAACTGCCATAAGACACTTTGAAACAACAATTAAAAATAACACTAACGAGACGACGCTGCAGAAAATATGTAGTGTCGCTTTTTTAGAGGTTACATGTGAAAATCTCTATTCTTAATTTTATTTATGAAAAGATAAAAACTAGATCAGCTAATTAATTTGTTACCCGAAAGGAGAAGGGGATATATTCCTAAAGAGGAAAACCGCATTTTCAGCACGGTGTTTCTTGTCGAGCAACCGTATCTGATAACGGACTGTGGGCCAGAAGTCAAACTTAGCATTGCATTATAGCCGAGTGATTTACGCTTTGGAGGTTGGTAATATTGATTACCAGGAAGGGAGGTTTTCTACATGGAATCTTTAATGTAGAATAATAAAAACTGGCTACAAGAGACCAAGAATTCTCACCAAAACGGAGAGTAGATAATAAAATCAGCTGGCAAAGGCCTCACATCATCGGAAGTTTTCACAGTAGAAAGATGAAGCGTACTGTCGAGTGCCACTCATTGAATGAGTGTTTATTTTATTATTTTCTAGAGGTGGATGTTTCAACATTATATTACTATGTTCAACCCGTTGAAGTCCCCATCCCATATAAAACAAAAAAATTAGAGAAAAAATTTTGGTTACATGTGCCTGATGTTCTGGTATTTCGAAATGGTTATCCTCCTTTGTTATATCAGATAAAAGAGGCACCAGATGTGGTTCATAACATTAAATGAGACTAATTATATTGTCAAATGAGATAGGAACATCTACGCCTGCACCTGGTCTTTCTTCCGCCCTATAGTCCCAACCTAAATCCAGTAGAGGGGCTATGGCTGTGGCTTAAATCCAATGTGGCGAATAACGTGTTTTTTTAGAGGTTTTATAAGATTAAGCTTCATGTCGGCCAGTTTATGAAACGGATTAACAACTGGAAACAATTCAAGTTTTGAATATTTTGGAAGATACTATTTAAAATGTCATTTCATTTGAACATCCAAATAGAAAGGTATTTGATTATGATATTCATTAACAAAAAAACTATTAATAAGCTAACTGAATCGCATAGAGAACCTAACATGCTTATCTGCTATTCAACTCCTCAAAGCCTTTCGGCTTGGACAAGTCGAGCTATATTACTCCCAAATAATGGTAAAATTATTATCCTTTTCCTCAATCTATTTTCCACTAAAGTAGTACAGAAAGTTGAATTTGAAGTAGCTGATTTACAAGAACAAAAATATCATTCCATATATCTGTCTTCTGCAATATGGTCATTTAACATTAAAGGACAGCATTGGAGGTTCAAGATAATCAAAAAAATTCTTCCTCTTGGCTCTATGCAAAGGGATTTTCTAAATTTCTTGCAACAAAATATCTTAAAATAGCGACTGAGTAGATCGGCGATCTTCGAAAACACGTGCCCTTCCAGACAAAGACGAACAGCCAGGTATCTTTCGTAAAGTCGTTTATCTGGGGTTTCCTTCATGGTTCAATTCATTACCCAATAGGCATTTGAATTAATGCTGTTGTATGATATAACCCACAGGGGCTGCGTGTCATTTATCAAATGAATTTGACAGGTTCCCAAATCTTTGTTAGAGTTTCAAACAAATACGTATAACCTTTTCATGGGATGTTACCGATAGGGCATAACCTGAATTGGCTTGTTTACACTGTAAGTGTACACAGGCTGGTTTGGGTTTTTTTTATTGTCTGTCACCCTTCGCTACCCCTTTTATTACACATTTGGAAGGAGAATGTTTATGTCCAGTTATATTTTTCCTAAAGACTTTTTATGGGGCGGTGCTCTTGCTGCCAATCAGGCCGAGGGTGCTTATTTGGAGGACGGTAAAGGATTGAGTCTGGTGGATCTACTGCCTACCGGAGAGAAGAGAAGAAGCATAATGAAAGGGAATGTTCCTTCACTGACTCCACTTGAAAGCGAATTCTATCCTTCCCACCAAGCCATTGATTTCTATCATCACTATCGTGAGGATATCGCGCTATTTGCAGAAATGGGATTTAAGGCGCTGCGTGTTTCCATTGCCTGGGCTCGTATTTTTCCAACAGGAGAAGACGTTACTCCTAATGAAGCAGGTTTGCAATTCTACGATGATTTGTTCGACGAGTTGCATAAACATGGCATTCAGCCAGTCGTTACTCTCGCTCATTTTGACGTGCCAGTGGATCTGGTCGAGAAGTATGGAAGCTGGCGGAGCCGGAAGCTGGTAGGTCTGTTTGAAACCTATGCCAAAACAGTATTCACCCGCTATAAGGATAAAGTGAAGTACTGGATGACATTTAACGAGATTAACATGCTTCTCCATTTGCCGTTTCTCGGCGCCGGTCTTGTTTTTCAAGAAGGTGAAAACGTTAAACAAATTCAGTACCAGGCTGCACATCATCAGCTTGTTGCAAGTGCGCTGGCTGTAAAAGCGTGTCACGAGATTATCCCAGATGCGAAGATTGGCTGTATGCTTGCTGCCGGCAGCTTCTATCCGTATACGTGTAATCCCGAAGATGTATATCAGGGCATGGAAAAAGACCGCGAGTCCTACTTCTTCATTGATGTTCAGTCACGCGGCGAATATCCTGGTTATGCGAAGCGCTTCTTTAAGGATCATGGATTAAACATTGAGATGGAATCAGGCGACGCAGCCATTCTGAAAGATCACACCGTTGACTATATCGGATTCAGCTATTATTCAAGCCGGACGACCAGCACAGACCCGGAAATCGTCAAGAATATGACCAGTGGTAATGTATTCGGCTCCGTAGCCAATCCATATTTGGATAAGTCCGAATGGGGCTGGACGATCGATCCCAAAGGATTCCGCATCACAGCCAACCAATTGCATGATCGTTACCAAAAGCCTCTGTTCGTAGTGGAAAACGGTTTTGGTGCCAATGATGTGGTTTCGCCTGAAGGAGAAGTTAACGACGATTACCGGATCGACTATCTCAAGCGGCATATTGCCGAAATGGGTGAGGCTCTTCAAGACGGAGTCGAAATTATCGGTTACACAAGTTGGGGACCTATTGACATTGTCAGCGCTTCCTCAGGAGAGATGAAAAAACGTTACGGTTATATTTATGTGGACCGCGACAACGAAGGCGAAGGTTCGTTGAAACGGATTAAAAAGAAAAGCTTCCACTGGTACAAAAACGTAATTCATTCCGACGGAGAAAATCTGGGCGAATAATCGTACCACAAGTAAATAGGATCGGACATCCCGGGCCCACGGGGATTTCCGATCTTCGTTTCTTCATTGAAAGCGTTGACAATCGTTCCTCTTCGGGCTATACTTGACGCAATTCCATCATTTTTAGGATTGTTACTGCGTAGCAGGCAAAACCTAAGCCACAAATAAGAAGATGTTACAGTCTTGTTTATTTGGCGTGCTTCGGTTTTTTTCTGTTTACAATAAAGAGGATGGAGCAAGTGTGGCTCTTGCTGGCATATGGAACGGGGGATCAAGATGAACATAGCAAAGGTCATTAACAACAATGTAATCAGCGTCTACCAGACGGACGGTACCGAACTCGTGGTGATGGGTCGGGGGATTGCTTTTAAGAAAAAGCCTGGAGACAAAGTAGACGAAACCAGAATTCAGAAGGTATTTGCTCTGAAAAACAAACAGACGTCCGATAACTTTAAAATGCTGTTACGTGAGGTACCGCTTGATTTGATCATGATTGTAGAGGAAGTCATAAATGACGCCAAGCATAATCTGAATAGAAAGCTGAACGAAAATATTTATGTTTCGCTGACCGATCATATCAATTTCGCTGTTGAAAGATACCGGGAAGGATTGGAAATCAAAAACGCGTTGTTGTGGGAAATCAAACAGCTATACAAAGAAGAATTTGCGATAGGTCTGAAAACGCTGGAACAAATCAAACAAAAGCTCGATATTGAACTGCCTGTAGATGAAGCAGCTTATATTGCCCTTCACATCGTAAATGCTGAAATGAACGAGGAAGTCATTACAACCATGAGTATCACGAAGTTTATCCAGCAAATTATCAATATCGCAAAGTACCATTTTAAGGTTGATTTTGACGAGGATTCTTTGAGTTATTTCCGCTTTATTACGCATCTGAAATTTTTTGCCCAGCGCGTATTTAAGGGAAATCACTATGAAAATAACTATGACCATTTGTATGACATGATTAAGGAAAAGCACAAGGAAGCAGCTGCTTGTACTGAGAAAATCGGAACCTTTGTAAAAAAAGAATACAATCACGAATTGACGAACGAAGAAAAGCTGTATTTGACTGTGCATATTGAACGAGTGGTGAACAGATAAGTTGAACTTTTTTAGTAAAAAAGAATCAAAAATATATTTAAAATGTTTTTGTTGACAAATATGGTAGATTAAATGTATTATGTGAGTAACAGGAATTTAATAATTTTTAACTGGGATTGTTACTGGTTATGCAGGCAAAACCTAAGTCATGAAAAATTGCGGGACTCAAGTGCCCACCATTTTTCAAGGCTTAGGTTTTTTGTGTGCCTAAATATGGTAAAAAGCCCCTTAGAACATGGAGGTGTCCATCATGAGTTATGAACAACTTGCTAAAGAAATTGTGCACCTGGTAGGCGGCGAAAAAAATGTAGTATCGCTCGTACACTGCGCCACGCGCCTGCGTTTTGTACTAAAAGATGAGGCAAAAGCAGACAAGGCAAAGCTGGAGAAAACTGATGGAATTATTACGGTCAAGCAGAGCGGTGGCCAGTTCCAGGTTGTGGTCGGCAACAAAGTACCAGAAGTGTATAATGCCATCGGCCAAGTATCCAACATTTTAAATGAAACTGGAAAAGAAGATCATTCAGCTAAAGGCAAGAAAGGGTTTGGCGCTGTAATCGACGTAATTTCCAGTATTTTTGCACCGTTGCTCGGAGTTATGGCGGGGTCCGGTATTTTGAAAGGTCTACTGCTGATTGCGAGTAACCTCGGCTGGTTGGTTCCGAAAGACACTACTTATATGATTTTGTATGCTGCGGCTGACAGCTTGTTTTATTTCCTGCCGCTCTTGTTAGCGGTTACAACGGCACGGAAATTTGGAGGTAATATCTTCGTTGCTCTGACCATCGCCGGAGGGCTGCTTTACCCGACCATTGTCACGTTGAAAACAGAAGGTACACCTACAGACTTTTTCGGTATTCCTATTGTGATGATGAGTTATTCATCTACCGTTATTCCGATAATTTTAGCCGTTATCGTCATGAGTAAGCTGGAAAAATGGTGCAATCGCGTGATCCATGAGAGTGTCAAAAACTTTATTACACCTTTGATTCTACTTGTAATTATGCTTCCTCTGACCCTGATGGTTTTTGGTCCAGTCGGGGTGTATGTGGGCAACGCAATCGCTACCGCGCTCGTTGCTGCGTTCAGCTTTAGTCCGCTGCTGGCTGGAGCAATTCTTGGTGCTTGCTGGCAGTTGCTCGTTATTTTCGGTGTTCACTGGGGTCTTGTACCTGTATTCATTAATAATATTGCTGTTAATGGCAGAGACGGGATCAAACCTTCCGCTGCGGCATCCATCTTTGCTCAAACCGGCGCTTCGTTCGGTGTTATGCTGAAAACGAAAAATAAAAAGCTGAAAACACTAGCGGGTTCCGCTACACTTACCGCTTTGTTCGGCATCACGGAGCCAGCAGTTTATGGGGTTACGCTGCCGTTGAAACGTCCGTTTATTGCAGGTATTATCGGTGGTGCTGTCGGTGGTGCCATTATCGGTCAAGCGGGAACGCAAGCATTTGCCTCCGGCGCACCTGGATTGCTGACCTTGCCGATCTTTTACGGTCCTGGCGGACAAGGCTTCCCAGGATTGATTTTAGGGATTACCGTTTCATTCCTGGTGTCGGCCATTTTGACTTATATTTTAGGTTTTGAAGATCCAGTTGAAGAAGAGGAAACTACTAACAATTCGGCTAAAGAATCGACATCTACAGTTGCAGTTTCTAATGAAGAGGTACTAAGCCCGATTGAAGGAACGGTGGTCGCTCTGTCGGAGGTTCCCGATCCAGCATTTGCTTCGGAAGCTATGGGTAAAGGTATCGCCATCCAACCGACAACGGGCAGAGTCGTAGCCCCGTTCGATGGAACCATCACCGTGGCGTTCAAGAAAAAACATGCGCTTGCAGTTGTTTCGCATCATGGCGCAGAAGTTCTGATTCACGTCGGAGTAGATACGGTCAAGCTGGACGGTAAGCATTTTACGTCCCATATCAAAGAAGGCGATCAGGTGAAAGCTGGGGACCTACTGCTTGAGTTTGATGTTGAGCAAATCAGGGCAGAGGGTTATCCTACGATTACGCCAGTTATCATTACGAATTCTTCCGAATATACTGAAGTCCTTCCAATCGCTCAAGGAGAGGTAACGGAGCAGGCCCCGCTGTTGAAACTGTCTAGCGCTCTGAATGAGAAAGAAAGCATTGCCTAAATGTCTTAAGGACAAGGCTCTGATGATCCATATTCCCGGATCATCAGAGCTTTTTTGTCGTCCTTTCAGGTAGCAGATAAGTCGATTTGTAATTGACAATATGTCAATTAAATTAGCTTGTACGGTTGTGAAAACTATTCTATAATTTCTTGTAAATATGAAAAATTTTCTGAAAACATTAACTGAATATGAATTGATGGATCAGGGGGAAATGCAAGGAATGTTAGAGAAGTGGGCAGAGGCAGTAAATGGCGTCATTTGGAGCAATCCTGTGGTATATGTCTGTTTGAGCGTGGGGCTATTATTTTCAATTATGACTCGATTTCTGCAAATCAGACATTTCAAAGAGATGATTCGCCTTGTCTTTAAAGGGAAAAGTTCTGAGGCAGGTGTATCCTCATTTCAGGCCTTTACGATGGCGTTATCAGGACGTGTAGGAACGGGGAATATTGCGGGGATTGCACTGGCAGTCGGTATGGGAGGACCCGGGGCAATATTTTGGATGTGGGTCATGGCTTTTATCGGATCGGCCACTGCGTTTGTTGAATCTACACTGGCTCAGATCTATAAGGTAAAGCGTGATGGTCAGTATCGAGGCGGCCCGGCCTTTTATATTGAAAAAGGGACAGGCTTAAAATGGTTTGCGGTTATTTTCGCAGTTGTAGCGTTGGTCGCTATGTGTTTACTGTTGCCGGGAACTCAATCGAATTCGATTGCGGTAGCTTTTCATAGTTCGTTTGGTATGGATATGAAGGTTTCCGGGATAGTAGTTGTCGTGTTGCTGGCGCTTATCATATTTGGTGGTGTAAAAAGAATTGCCAATGTGGCACAGGTAGTCATACCCTTTATGGCACTTGGCTACATCCTTGTCTCTTTCTATATTATGATGACGAACATTACTGCGCTTCCCGATGTATTTGCCCTTATTTTTCGCAGTGCCTTCGGTATCGATTCAGTGTTCGGTGGTATAGCAGGGACAGCCATTGCCTGGGGGGTAAAACGAGGCATTTATTCGAATGAAGCAGGACAAGGCTCTGGTGCCCATCCAGCCGCCGCCGCAGAAGTGTCTCATCCCGCAAAGCAAGGACTGGTTCAAGCATTTTCTGTATATGTAGATACCTTTTTAGTCTGTACGTCTACGGCTTTCATGGTCTTGTTTACAGGGATGTACAATGTGAAGGGACCAGGTGGGGGCTATATTGTGCAGCATCTTCCGGGTGTTGAAGAAGGAACTCAATATACACAGGCTGCCATCGAATCGGTATTTCCGGGTTTTGGGTCGAGTCTTTTGTCCATTACATTGTTCTTTTTCGCCTTTACCACCATTATCGCCTATTATTATATCGCTGAAACGAATATGGCCTACCTGATTGCCGATCGTAAAGCCAAATGGCCTATGTTCCTGTTAAAGCTGGTTATTCTGGGTTCGACATTCTATGGAACGGTTGTCAAGGAATCTGCGTTGGCGTGGACACTGGGGGATATGGGTGTCGGCATTATGCTTTGGGTGAATCTGATTGCTATGATTCTGTTGGCCAAGCCTGCTCTTCTGGTGCTTAAGGATTACGAACAGCAGCGGAGGCAAGGGCTTGACCCGGTGTTTGACCCGGAGAAGGCAGGTATTTCAAATACCGAGTACTGGTCAAAGGAATATCAGCCTCTTTCAGATGAGTTGACGATCACCGCTAAACCGAGCAAGCTTTAAGCCTAAATAAGATAGATAAGTAAGATCAAAGGTGGCTCCGCGGGGAGTCATCTTTTTTTCGTTATCTTGCCTTTACATTCCAAGAAGGGTACATATGTTCACTATTTAGTTTATAATTTAGACAGAGGGATTTTGAATAATCCTGCCATGGTATGTGGGGAGCCACATTTGCATCAGAGAGGGGATTTGAATGACAACATCCGATTTATCCATAACTGACGACAAGTGGAGAGCTATCGTAGAAAACGACAAGTCTTATGATGGGGTATTTTTGTACGCTGTGAAGACAACGGGAATATTTTGTCGCCCCTCCTGCAAATCCAGACCTCCCAAAAGAGAGAACATCCGTCTATTTAAAACAGCGGAACAGGCATTGGCCGAGCATTTTCGTCCATGCAAAAGATGTAAACCGATAGGACAACGATTGCCTGATGATGAATGGATCGCACGGGTTACAGAATACGTGAATTCTAACTATATGAAGGACTTAACATTGCACATCCTAGCTGAGATAAGTCATGGAAGTCCGTATCATTTACATCGTACCTTCAAGCGGGTCATGCATCTAACCCCGATGGAATATATACAGCAGACCAGGTTGGAACAAGCGAAGGAGCTGCTCATCTGCTCAGATATATCTGTTGCGGAAGTGGGGGAGAACGTAGGTCTGTCCAATGCACCTTACTTTATTACGTTATTTAAAAAGAATACAGGCTACACCCCATTGCAATATCGCCAACTCAAATCGAAAGCAACATAAAATGGAGGTACACAGCATGGCACATCAAATAAATAAAACGATCTATTGGTCATTGTTGACACATGAGGATTGGAATTTATATATTGCAGCTACATCGGAAGGACTATGTTATGTGGGCTCGCCCAATCATCCTGTAGAGGAATTGTTTTCATGGGCAGGAAGTCGATTTCCCGGTAGCCCTTTAGTTGAAGAGGATGCTGCTTTACAGCCCTATGCCAAGGAGCTGATTGAATATTTCCAAGGGGAGCGCACCCAATTTACATTGCCCTTTGACTTTCAGGGGACTGCATTCCAGCTGGCGGTTTGGAATGCGTTGTGTGATATTCCGTATGGGGAAACACTATCCTATTCAGATATTGCCAACGCTATTCAAAAACCAGCCTCTGTTCGTGCGGTGGGGGCCGCCATCGGTGCTAATCCGATTTTGGTTACGGTCCCTTGTCATCGGGTCATTGGTAAAAATGGAGCTATGACCGGATATCGTGGTGGTTTGGACATGAAGGTTAAGCTTTTGCAGCTCGAAAAGGAAAGAGTGGCGTTGGTTCAGTATGAAAAATGAGTATTACAAATCCCCAAAGACACTTCTGAATAAAGGGACCGGCTTCTTGTCAGGGTATACACACTCGTTGAACCCGTATACAGGTTGTACCTTTGGTTGCTCGTATTGCTATGTACGCCAATTGCCAGTCTCCACATTTCGGAAGGAAGCGTGGGGGACATGGGTTGATATTAAAAATCAGGCGGCAGATATTCTTCGCAAGGAACTTCGTAGAGCCAAATCCAAAGGTAAAGTCACGATTTTCATGTCGTCAAGCACAGATCCTTATCAGCCTGCTGAGTACAAGGAAGAGGTGACCCGGTCTCTGCTGGAGGTGATGGTGGATGAGCCACCAGATTTTCTCTTTTTACAGACGCGCAGTCCACTGGTACGGCGGGATACCGATTTACTGCTCCGATTGGGGGATCGTGTTCGTGTAAGTATGACTGTAGAAACAGATCGAGAAGATATACGCAAACATTTTACCCCGGAAGCTCCTCCCATCCAGGCTCGTCTCCAAACGCTGCATCTCTTAAAGGAGGCAGGTGTACCGACGCAAGCTACGATTGCTCCGATGCTTCCAAGCAGTGAACATTTTGCAGACAAGCTTTTGCCTCTGGTCAACCGTGTCTGTATTGATGATTATTTTATGGGAGATGGCAGTGGGGGGAGACGAACGCGTAGCTTAAAAATAGGTGCGCTGTACGAGTCATTGGGGCTGGAAGAATGGTATCATCCTGCTGCCTATAAGACGGTTTATGAACGTTTTCTCCATGTTTTCCCGAAAGAACAGCTCTACGTGAGCAAAGAAGGATTCGAACCTTGATGGAACAGAAGTCTATGCCATTGAACCAAGAGTGAACCATATAAGGGGGCAGCGGGAGAACGAATGCAAACCGTAATGACCAAAAACTTTGATTATGGGGACAAGGAAATCAATTATCTAAAAAACGTAGACACCGTACTTGGTGCAGCGATGACGCAAATGGGCAAGGTAGAACGGGTGATCATTCCTGACCTGTTTGCGGCGCTCGTTCATGCAATTGTGGGACAGCTTATATCGGCCAAGGCGGTTCAGACCATATGGGCAAGGATGCAGGAGAAGTTAGGCGTGATCACTCCACAAAATATAGCTGTTCAGACGGCTTTAGATATTCAAAGCTGTGGCATCACCATGAAAAAGGCCACATGTATCCTTAATATAGCCCAGTCGATCGAGCAGGGCCTGTTGGATTTACAGAAATTATATGAGCTTTCCGATGCACAGGTGATCGAGAAATTGTCCTCGCTGCAAGGGATAGGACCTTGGACGGCTGAAATGATGCTGATGAATTGCATGGAGCGTCCAGATGTCGTCAGTTGGGGTGATATGGCTATTCGACGGGGAATGATGAAGTTGTACCATCTGGATACATTGACCAAGCAGCAATTCGAGGAGTACCGCCGAGTCTATTCGCCTTATGGTTCGGTGGCCTCCATTTATTTGTGGAGTATTTCATTTCGTTAAAAATCAGGGAGTGGAAACGATGGAGAAAACAATCAGAGAACAAATACTGTCATATGTGGATGCGGATTTTCAGAAATTCACGGCTGCATTGCTTCCGACGATTAATAATGTGCTGGGTGTACGTCTGCCAATGCTGCGTAAGCTAGCTCAAAATATCGCCAAAGGGGATTGGCGTCTCTATCTGGAGACTGCTGAAAGTGATCACTTCGAAGAAGTCATGCTGCAAGGCATGGTGATTGGTTCTGTAAAAACGGATATAGAGGAAGTTTTGAGTTATACCGCCAAGTTTGTTCCTAAAATTGATAATTGGTCCGTATGTGATAGTTTCTGTGCCGGATTGAAAATCACCAAACATCATAAAGAACGGGTGTGGGAGTTTATTCAACCCTACTTGCTCTCCAAGAAAGAATATGAAATTCGGTTTGGTGTAGTTATGCTTCTGAATTTTTATATTGAGGAACAGTATATGAACCGGGTGTTTGCTCTGCTAGATCAGACCCATCGTGAGGATTATTATGTACAAATGGCGGTAGCATGGGCGATATCGATCTGTTATATCAAACTGCCTGAGGCAACGATGGCGTATTTAAATCATAATACATTGGATGATTTTACTTTCAATAAAGCTCTGCAAAAAATCACGGAATCATATCGGGTGGATCAGGCCACAAAAACGACCATTCGTAGTATGAAGCGAAAAAGAAAATAGGATGGGGCTCAGCAGCCAGGTACGCACTTTGCCTTTTTTGGAATTTAATAATAAAATGGAAGTAACTTTCGAAAAGGAGATGACGTGAATTGGCAGAGCAAGTGCGTCTTGGTAAAACAGATTTATATGTAAAACCAATCGGTTTGGGTGCAAATAAGGTGGGAGGACATAATCTCTTTTCCGATTTGAACAATGAAACGGGCAAAGAAGTCGTTCGCACAGCTTTGGATAACGGCATCAATTTTCTGGATACGGCTTTTATTTATGGACCTGAGCACTCGGAACGATTAATTGGTGAGGTATTGAAAGAGCGTGGTCAGCGTGATAAAGCTGTTATTGCCACGAAGGGTGCACACAAATTTGTGAACGGAGAGGTCGTTTTTGACAACTCGCCTGCTTTTTTGCGTGAATCCGTCGAATCCAGTCTGAAAAGATTGCAGACCGATTATATCGATCTGTTCTATATCCATTTCCCCGATGAAGCTACGCCGAAGGCAGAAGCAGTCGGAGAACTGAAGAAGCTTAAGGACGAAGGCAAAATCAAGGCTATTGGCGTATCTAACTTTTCCATTGAACAACTTAAGGATGCGAATAGCGACGGTTATGTAGATGTGCTCCAATCCCAATATAATTTGTTTCAACGGGAAGCTGAGAAGGATCTGCTGCCTTATACCAAGGAAAATGGCATTTCGTTTGTGCCTTATTTCCCGCTAGCTTCAGGATTGCTGGGTGGTAAGTATACGAAAGACATGACCTTCACGGACATTAGAGCGAATAATCCACTGTTTCAGGGAGATACATTTGCTCTTAATTTGGACAAAGTGGAGCAGGTACGGGAGATTGCCAATGCGTTGAATGCAGAGGTTGCTCACGTAGTGCTCGCATGGTATTTGACCCGCGATTCGATTGATGCCCTCATTCCAGGGGCGAAGGGGCCGGAGCAGGTGCTGGCGAATCTGAAGACGCTAAATGTCCAATTGAGTCAGGCTGATATCGAAAAGATTGACCATATTTTCAAATAATGAGTGCACCTTATATTTGCAATTATATATTTGTTCCATCTAGAGGAGCTGCCGGACGGGCGGCTTCTTTTTCGTCCCTTCCTTGCATATCCTTGTAGGGTAAGTTCAACGCTGCGGGGGGATCGGATGATGAGAAGACCGCAATGGCACAGCGCGCCCAACAGAAGGCGACGCGGCAGACGTAGAGTATTTTTGATTGTGGTACTGGCGCTGCTGGTAGGAATCATACAGGTGGCTGCTTATGTGGAGCAGCATTTGAAGCCGCCCATGATGCATCTGGCAAAAGTGCGGGTCAAACAAATGGCGACGGAGGCTATTAATTCAGCAATTACAGCACAGGTAGAGCAGGGGAAGACAGCTGATAATTTGATCGAATGGAGAACGGATGCACAAGGAAGAACCTCCGGCTTTGTTCTGAATTATGCAGAGCATATGAGAATTACGTCAGACACGCTCAAAGCAGTTAAGGCAACGATGGACAGCATGAGCCATTTTGATGAGAGCGTTCCGATTGGTCAGGCATTGGGCAGTCCATTGTTGGCAGCTTATGGCCCCAAGATTCCTCTAAAGGTGGAGCCGCATGGAGCGATCAAGGTGGATTTAAATACGCGGCAACAGGATGCGGGCATAAACATGATCTTGGTTGAAGTGTATATTCGGATTACGACGGAAGTGTCTGTGGTTATACCGTTTGAGATGCAACCTCAGATTGTGGAGACGGAAATCCCCGTTTCTTATTTGCTGGTGGTGGGCAACGTTCCGATGTACTACTATGACAATCAGGGAAAACCAGTAGGTAAAAATGGTGCAGCCGCTCCGCAGTTGGCGTTGCCTCCCCATTCCATAGAGAGTAGCGGCGCTATAGATTCCAGCATAGTAAGTGTTCCAGAGGTACAGGAAGACCCAAACTCCTCTAGTCAGCCCCCAACGCCATAGAGCAGAGTGGAGTGGCGTGAGTTGCTCTGGAAAAATAAAAGGGACCCTATGAGGAGGTCCCTTTTGTCTTTCCTGTTTTGAGCGCTTTGCGTTCGGACTGCTCCCACTGTCTTAATAATGGATACGGGTCAAAGGACCAATCTGCCCAGCCATTGTCCCGATATATACCATAGTGCAGATGCGGTGGAAACTTGCCTTGGGTACCGGGTTTTCCATAGCCCGAGCTTCCGACCCAGCCAACCGTCTGGCCAGGTGTAACGACGTCTCCGTTGTGAACGGTTTTGTCAAAGCCGGAAAGGTGCGCATAGTAGTGATAGCGGTTGTTGAGATCTCGGATTCCGATGCGCCATCCTCCAAAGGGATTCCAGCCCTTCATTTCAACTACACCGTAGCAGGTACTGCGAACTGGAACTCCATAGCCAGCAAACAGATCAGTTCCTTCATGTATACGGTAGCCCCCCCAGCTGCGACGGCTTCCCCATGTGCTGCGGTAGCTATAAATGCTGCCTAAAGGAAGGGGGAAAGCTTGACTGACCAGATCCAGCTTGTCATACGTCCGATACAGCTTGGCAAACTGCTGAACTCTTTGAACTGCGCGGCTGTTATGGTAATATTCCCAAACAGCAATACCAAATTCATCCTCGTTGTTTCCATACTTTCCGAGATAAGATGCGATGCTGAACAGCAGATCCTTGTCATTATTACGGTCAGCAATTCCATCACCCGAACCGTCTTGTCCCAGCCCGGAAAATAGTTCTATGGAACGTGGATTTTGATCCTCCGAATCAGGGTTCATCAAGCCGGACCAGATCGGTCCCGTAACGAAAATACCTATGGTCCGTTCTGCATGCTTGCGATCTTTGGGATGGGCCACCGTAAGTGTACGTTCATACTGGTCGATGGCGGCCAGCCTGTACCAAGGGACTCCTGTCAGGGCTTCGATGGAACGATATAAAGCAAGCCTGGAAATATACATTGAAGACTGTGCATGTTCAGCATCTACATTAACTGTCAGGCTGCTTCCGGCGGACGAGGATTGTAAGTGATTGGCAAAGGCATGGGCAGGAAGCGGACAGGCCGTTGTCAGTGTAGCAGCGCATATCAGCAGCGATAACAGACGAACAGCGCGGGCTGTCCGCGTAGGGTAAGGCACGTGAACCGACCTCCTATAGAAGGGCTTAACCGCCCAGTAAATTCTAGACCCTATTCAATAGCGTGAATAGGGCGCTTTTGTTTAGATTGAGCCATATCCGCCGCTTTTATCCATATAAAAAGTTTACTTTTTTCGGCATCAATGTCATATCAAAAAGGGAACAATGAATGGAGGTTTTTCCATGGCTTTCATGTTATAATGTATGACAATGACAGCTTAAGCTTATCAGAAAGAAGGTCTATGCCATTGTCTAGAAAAGAGAAGGAAGCTAAGCCCGACTGGATTCGTATTAAACTTACGACAGGCGATAACTATCAAGAAATCAAGAGCATGATGCGTTCCAAGACATTACATACCGTATGTGAGGAGGCACGATGCCCTAATATATATGAATGCTGGGCCAATAGGACAGCTACATTTATGATTTTGGGTGATATTTGTACGCGTGCGTGTCGTTTTTGCGCAGTAAATACGGGATTGCCTACGGAACTTGACTTGCAGGAGCCTGATCGCGTCGCGGAAGCGGCTGGGAACATGAATTTGAAGCACTGTGTCGTAACCAGTGTGGCTCGCGACGATTTAAAAGATGGGGGCGCTACTATATTTGCAGAAACGGTTCGTGCGATTCGCGGCCGGTTACCTTTGTGCAGTGTAGAAGTATTGATTCCCGATTTTATGGGCGATATTGAATCGCTGCGAATCGTCATGGATGCCAAACCAGATATTCTGAATCATAATATTGAAACGGTGGAGCGCATGTCCGACAAGGTTCGGGCTAAAGCGAAATACCGTCGCTCTCTGGAGCTGCTTCAACGTGCGAAGCAATTAAATCCGGCTATTCCAACGAAATCAAGCATCATGCTAGGTGTCGGAGAAGAGTGGGACGAGATCTTACAAGCCATGGATGATCTGCGTAAAGTCGATTGTGACATTCTGACAATTGGTCAATATTTGCAGCCGTCCGAGAAACATTTATATGTGCAAAAATATTATCCACCGGAAGATTTTGCGAAGTTAAAGGAAGAGGGATTACAGCGGGGATTCAGCCACGTTGAATCTGGACCGTTGGTCCGCAGCTCCTACCAAGCGCATGAGCAGGTGAAGTCAGCCGCTCAGCATAAGGAAGAAAGCGCCCTTTCGCAGGCTTGATCCGGGAAAGGCGGTCAGAATAGCTTGTTTCAAATCGGTGGTAAAAACTATGAATTGTTGCAGGATCACAAGAACGGATGGAATCCCGAAGCGTTTCGTGATCGGTATAGTGAAGTGCTGGATCGCTATGATTACATTATTGGTGATTGGGGTTACAATCAGCTGCGTCTGAAGGGCTTTTATCGAGACGGCCATCCCAAAGCAAATAAGGATACATCTATAGTGGTACTGGACGATTACATTAATGAATACTGCAATTTTGGCTGTGCCTATTTTGTGCTGCAAAAAAGCCGTGAAGTGATTAATAAAAACGGCGTCAATGATGAAATCGTTGCTCCAGATATTCAGCAGTTGGTAGATGCTCAAAGGGAACAAGCGGGAACGTTAGAAACCGAAGAGCAGCAAGAAGTATTGCAACATACAGCTGGAGAACAGGAGTGGCCGCAACCACAACAGGATTCCATAGCTACGGAGGAATCGCGAGTGGAGCAGCCTCGAGAATTCCGAGAACCACGCGAGTTGCAACGTCGGGAACCGAAGGATGCCCAGGAAGTACGTGAGCGACAGCCGCGTGAAGCTCGTGAAAGTCGTTCATCCAGAGAAGGACGTGAAGGAAATCGGCAACGTGAGCCACGTGAAGCACGTGATTCGCGCCAGCCAAGAGAACCACGTGAAGCGAAGGATGGACGCAATCCGGGTGAAGGGCAGCAAGCCCGCGAACCGCGTAGACAGCGCAATCAGCAAGGGAATTTCGATAAAAAGGAATCACGTGGACCACGCTATGAGCGTCAACCAAAGGAAAATCGGGAGGGACGGCAAGTTCGTGTCTCACGTGAACCTGAGGGCCAGCGTCAGACCCATCCAGCTGCTAAAGCCGAAAAAACTGAGGGTAGTAAAAAGAATAAAACATTTACTGCTCCACAACAAAACGGTTCCTGAATTTTCAGGAACCGTTTTGTTTGTAAAAAAAGAGCCAGAGTCGGCTCTTTTACAGGTTCTAATTAAGAAAGGCGTTGCGTACTCGATCCCAAAATGGGAAAGGACGGTAACGAGCGAAGCTGATCTTCTGACTTGCGACCTGACATCGAACAGAGATTAAGTCATCCACAGGAAAGTTCAGGTGATCTACTGTCAATAAAAGACGCTGATCTTTCCGTGAAAAAATATCACAATGATGATGTTTGGGCAGTAGCAATGGCGATCCTAGTGTCCGATACACGCGGTTATTAATGGAAGCGATCTCAGTCAATTGCAATGCTTCAATGGTGGGATGAACCATAGCTCCGCCAAGTGCTTTATTATAGGCGGTCGTCCCTGAGGGGGTAGAAACACATATACCGTCACCGCGAAACATTTCAAAGGTGATATCGTTAATATCTACTTGGGCAACGACAGTGCCATCCACCCCTTTTAACGTAAACTCATTCAAGGCAATAAAAGAAGCATTGCCTGATTTCTTGTGAATTTCCAACTCAATCAGTGGATACTTAACGATTCTCGGGTTAAGCGGTCCCTCAGATCCGCTTTGGCTCATCAGGTGGATTAGCTCCTCCAGCTCGTCCGCACGCCAATCGGCGTAAAAGCCTAGATGACCGGTATGTACACCAACAAAGGCAATATCCGGAATGCGGTCGATGAAGGTATGAAACGCATGAAGCATTGTACCATCGCCTCCAATAGACACGACGATTTCCGGCGATTCGGCATCCAGCTTGAAATTCTTTTCTTGGGCAAGACGGTGAAATTGCTGACTCAAGTCCATGGAGTGCTGATCCCCGCGATCCAGAACATAATATCTCAAGATGAAAAGCTCCTTTGTCATGGGTATATATCGATCATAATCAATTATGAGCAAGAACACAATCGTTCATTGCCTGTGTGTTCTTCTCAAACGTACGTATAAGCGACGTGTACCCACACTCAACCATGAGAGACTAAGCATTCCAGCCAGTATAAAGCCAAGAAACAGCAGACTTTGCAACAGCATGGCGGACGAGAAGCCAGGGGACCATACGATGTCGTATATTGGAAAAAAGACTGGAGAGCTTCCCTGCCCCATCAGAGGCTGCCATAACACGAGAGCGAGCAGTGCCGAGATGAAGCCGTGCGCAGCCCGGGCCAACAAAAATGGCATATAACGAAGATCCGTCATATTTAAAATACTTGCAACCTGCGCATGAACCGATAGCCCGCCCCAGGAGAGCACAAAAGCGGCTGCGGCTACCTTGAATGGTACCGCTGCCGTGGCTTTACCTGCGGCCTGCGCTCCTAAAGTGACTTCGAAAATGCCACCTACGATGGACTCCGTTAACGTAGGAGGAAGACCACATGCAGTCAAGAGGTTTGCCGTAAGCAGATGAAGCCCGCTCATTAAACCGGAGTTCGTCAAAGCTTCTAAAATGACGCAGAAGAATACAACTAGCCCTCCTACGACAATAATAAGGCGTAGGGAGGAAGTAATCGCCTGACGGAGTAACTCACCCAATGGACGACCATCTTCCAAACGAGCTGTATGCATGGCATATAATGCTTGGCGTAGGGGTCCAGGCTGTCTATTGCGACCTGCAGCTTTTGTATTCGTGGACTTCGACCAGGCTTTTGGAGTAGGTTGAGGGCGGTCGCTGCGAGTATCTGTTTCCCCTGAACGGGAACCGTGGAAGCGCATAAGTAGCCCGATGATGAGCACACCACCATAATGAGCCGCGCCCAGCACGAGTGCAATTTCTGGTTGATGGAAGAAGCCAACGGAAACCGCACCGATCAAGAATATCGGATCAGAGGAAGTCGTAAATGCGACCAAACGCTCTCCTTCAATGCGTGTGATCCATTTTTGCTCCCACAGCTTGGCTGTTAGTTTAGCTCCAATCGGGTAACCGGATGCACAGCTGACCGCAGCGACAAAACCTCCACAGCCAGGTACACGGAATAGAGGCTGCATCAGCGGATCCAACAGCGCACCTATGAAATGAACAATTCCGAAACCGAGGAGAAGCTCGGAAATAACGAAAAACGGGAATAAAGACGGAAACAGCACGTCCCACCAGATGGCAAGCCCCCGAAGCCCGGCATTCAGAGAAGATTGCGGGTATACAGCCATAAGTATAAATAGGAATAGCAGTGAAAGGATGAGCAGAGGAAGCGAGTAACGACGGTATAGCGACATAGAGGCCCCTCCTTTGGAGTTGTACTATTATACCTATGTCGGGGATGGACAAAGAGTACAAAAAAATAAAGAAAACGGTTACATTTGTTGCTGTATTTTTGTAAATAGTATGTTAAAATAGGAAAACAACGATCCATAACCTTAAGGATGGAGTGATCAGGATGAGTATCGTTGCCGGTCTGTTCGTATGTGCTTTTGTGTATGTTATTCGTGCCTCTCTCGTCCATTCCGGTGAAGAGGATTGGCGGAGTTATTAATTGTATTTATAGAATGACGAAGCTATGTGCAACGAAGCACATCCTCTTCATATGTTAAATTGATAAAATGACGCTTATTTTTAGCGTCATTTTTTGTTTTTTGTTATAATACGGGTGTATATTTATTACCATAGCACAGAAAGTTGGAGGAAAAGTGAACCCTAGCCTGAGCATTTATGACAACCTTGGGGGCGCGGAAGGTATTCGTGCTATTATTGAGGCCTTCTACCCGAGAGTTTATAAAGATCCGTTGTTAAGTCCCCTGTTTCCTAAAGACATGGAACCGGTTAAGGAAAAGCAGTTTATGTTCCTGAGCCAGTTTTTTGGAGGACCGTCCCTTTTTTCTGATGCATATGGTCATCCAATGTTACGTGCGAGACATATGAAGTTTCCCGTAACGGAGGAGCGAGCAGAGGCATGGTTGTCTTGTATGGCAGGTGCGTTAACGGATACGGGCATTGAGGAGCCGCTTCGTTCCATCATACTTAACCGTTTGTCTGGTCCTGCGCATCATTTTGTAAATACCCCGTAAGCTTGCGGGGATTGCCGAATTTTGGAGAGGGTTGTAAAAACATTGGAACTTGAACCGTTATATCAGATTAAAATCACCTGCACACATTGTGAAGAAGAATTTCAGACATCTCGTGTCAGACCAAGCCTAAAGAAGGCCATTCGTACAGATTCAGATTTTTGCGCTTATTATAAGAATGAAAATCCGGATTTTTATGTCGTAAGGGTCTGTCCTCATTGTGGGTTTACCTCGACAGAGCACTCTACCGTTCAGTTAAGCGATCAGCAAACCAAGATTTTTAGAGATAAAATCGGTAATCGCTGGCAGTCTCGCGAATATGGCGGGCATCGTAGCTGGGAAGAGGCATTAGAAACGTATAAACTGGGTTTACTCTGTGCCCAGGTCATCGGAGAAAAGGAACGCGTAGTAGCCAGTCTATTACAGCATATCGCATGGATGTACAGATACCAGGGAAATGAGGAGCAGGAGCTTCGCTTTCTCAAATTTAGTCTGGATTCTTACGTTCGGGTTTATGAGCTGGAGGGTGTCGGGGCGAATAATGCCAAACTGCTGTATCTGATTGGTGAATTGCATCGACGTACAGGGAACTTTAACGAAGCGGTACGCTGGTTTTCGCGTGTCATTAATGACAAAAAGATTATGGATGCAGCCATGATCCGGGCTTCCCGCGAACAGTGGTCTGTACTGCGAGAACAAATGATGGCTAAAAATTTCCAACTGCCGGAGGAAATGCAAGACGCAAGCTCCTCCTGAAGAAATAAAGGTGTGCACTATGGCCGATTTAGGCTCATGGTTCACACCTTGTTTGTAAAACGGGTTATATTCTCTTACAACTCATGAATTAATGATGACGCAATGTGGTATCTGACAGCAAATAATCGTCATCACAATCCACTAAAGTAACCTTGTTATGGCAACATGGAAACACAAGCAGCTTTTTCATACCTTCGTGTATGAGCTTAAGTTCTTTAGGCTTCAGGGGCAGCAATACATTATCCTGGTCGCAAAACGGACAAGACTGTACATAAACGTCTCCCATGACGATGTCATAAGGCCAGGTTTTATGAAAAGGGATCATGATTTGTCCGATTCTCCGCCGTTCGGGTCAGCGGTTTCTTCTTTAGCCAGTTCGGCCAGCTTTTGCATCAAAATGTGCTGGGGTGTATGCATAAGGTGTTCCAGCGGAATACCGAGCTTTTCGGATAATTTCACAGCCGTTTCCGGCGAAATTTGTAAGGGTCTCATTCTGTTTTCCTCCCAATTGTAGTGATTTACTATCACGATGTAGCTTTATTGTATATGAAACCACATGAATTCGCCAAAAAAGAAAGGTGGAACTATTATGAAAACACCGTTAAAGCAAACATGGGATCTGGAATCTATTTTTAGCGGAGGGTCTTCCTCTGCCTCATTCCATGCATTTTTGGAAGAATTGGAAAGCAAGGTCCAACAGCTGCAGTCCCAGCTTAAAGCAGCTAAAGTACCACAAACGGTATTGGATACCGAGCGTCTGGATAGTGTATTGAGTAGCATCCAGGAGCTGTTTAATGGCGCGTCGCAGGCGGGTTCCTTTGTCTCTTGTCTAACTGCTCAAAACCAGCACGACAAGCTGGCTGTTCAACTGGGAGCGCGTGTCAACACGCTGTATGCCCAAGGGAAAAGTGCTTTAGTATCTTTCCAGAACTTGCTGGCACAAACCAGTGAAGACATTTGGCAGAAATGGATGGAGCGCGAAGCTATCCAGCCGATTTCTTTTGTCCTGAACGAATATCGGAACGAAGCACGTGAAAAAATGGCTCCTGAGCTGGAAAGCCTTGCATTGGATCTGGCAGTGGATGGCTACCATGGATGGGGCGACTTCTATGATACCATTGTCAAAAATATGACGATCCCTGTACCAGAAAATGGCGAGATCGTAAACCTGTCTGTAGGTCAGGCAGCTAATAAGTTGGATGAAGCAGATCGCAGCGTACGTAAAGATGTGTTTGCACGTTGGGAAGAGGCATGGGCTCAGGTAGAGGACTATTGCGCGGATACATTGAATCATTTGGCAGGCTTCCGTCTGAAGCTATATGAAAAACGAGGCTGGACAGATGTGCTTAAAGAACCGCTGGAAATCAGCCGTATGTCCGCACAAACGCTGGATACGATGTGGCAGGTTATTAATGAAACAAAGCCTATTGTAGTTAAATACTTGGAGCGGAAAGCAAAGCTGCTGGGCTTAGAGAAGCTGTCCTGGCATGACGTTGAAGCTCCGCTGGGAACATCAACCACTAAAATCCCATACGACGATGCTGCTGTAACGATTGTTGAGCAATTTGGTAAATTTAGCTCGAGAATGGCTGACTTTGCCCAAATGGCTTTTGAGAAAAGTTGGATTGAAGCAGAGGATCGTCCTGGCAAACGTCCGGGTGGTTTCTGTACATCTCTGCGTCTAAGCAAAGAGACCCGTATTTTTATGACCTATGCCGGATCACCATCCAACGTTTCGACACTGGCCCATGAGCTCGGACACGGTTATCACCAGCATGTGATGAATGAATTGCACCCATTGAATCAGAATTATGCCATGAACGTAGCTGAGACGGCGTCGACGCTGGCAGAACTTATTGTATCAGATGCTTTGCTGGAAGCTGCCGAGGGTCAGGAGAAGGTAGCTTTGCTGGAGGATAAAATTCAGCGTGGTGTAGCCTTCTTTATGAACATTCATGCCCGTTTCCTATTTGAAACCCGTTTTTACGAGTTGCGGAAAAAAGGAGTCGTAGGAGCACAACAATTAAGCGAGTTGATGGAACAAGCGCAGCGTGAAGCGTTTAGTGGTATCCTGGATGAGGCTCATCCTCATTTTTGGGC
This sequence comes from Paenibacillus sp. FSL M8-0228, assembly GCF_038007385.1. Taxonomy (NCBI): domain Bacteria; kingdom Bacillati; phylum Bacillota; class Bacilli; order Caryophanales; family Paenibacillaceae; genus Paenibacillus; species Paenibacillus sp. FSL M8-0228. The sequence goes on along the minus strand of NZ_JBBOXA010000001.1, from coordinate 4,698,377 downwards.
ATCCAAGCTGCATTTCTATATTACGGACACTCCTTTCTACAACTTCCCGTACACATTCGGGTATATGTTCAGTGCAGGAATTTACGCTTTTGCGAAGGAAAACCCTGACGGCTTCGCCGACCAATATGATGTCTTGCTGCGTGATACTGGTCGCATGACAGTCGAAGAATTGGCTTCCAAGCACTTAGGTACCGATTTAACACAGGCTGACTTCTGGCGTAATGCTGCGCAAGTTACTGTTCAGGATATTGAGCAATTTTTACAAATGACAAAATAACGGATTTACACTTTTGAAAGGTCTCCTATAAGGGAGGCCTTTTTTGTAATTTTTGCAGAAGATGATGAACAAAGTCGCAAAATGTCGAAGTGTAATTAACATTACCTGTTGGCGAAATTTAAAATGATGGATATACTTAGAAAATAGTTATAAATACCCAATTATGTTGGTTTTGATTGTAAGGTTAAAAATCTTCGCATATAATTGAGTCGTAAGACCTATTAATTATTTTTGAACAAGGTATATAGGAGGGTTTTTGTAATGGATGAAGTAGGTCAATTGTCGTTGGCAAGGCAGATGGATATCGTTTTAAAAGAACTGGATAATGAACTGGCGGGTTTGTCGTCAGGCATCGTATTTGTACAAATACGTAACAATGTAGTTGGGAAGTTTGGGATTCGCCATAATCCGCTTGCAGGTAAAGGTGGCACGTTAGCAGCAGTAGAACCGGGGTTATCAGCAAAGCATCGGGAGGATTTTCGGCGTATGGCCCTAGAAACGCTAAATCATAAGCGTAGCTGGACTCATGGTGAGATTGCTTTCGATTTTGCCATCAGACAAGGAACGATTTTGGTAGATGCAACACTGGAGTCCAACTACAACATGGCGAATCTCATGATCCGCTACAACAAGCCTACATACCGAGCGGCTAATTCGGAATAATCATCAATATGAGAATTTTGCAAAATCCTAATTTAAAAAAGAGAAAAGGCGGCCTTCCTTGGGAAGACCGCCTATGTTATATGCCCGTTATAACGCATTTTGGTAAATTACGATGAACGGAATGCTCATGTGGAATAATGACGCTTATTGACCTGAACGTCCTGATAATTGCTGTTCGGCCAGCTGTACCAAGCGTTTAGTGATATAGCCTCCCAGAGAACCAGCTTCACGGGATGGCATGTCACCGTAGTAACCATCTGCCGGAATGGTGATGCCCAGCTCTTGTGCAGCTTCATATTTCAATTGTTGCAGTGCGTTGTTGGCTTGAGGAACAACAAGGTTGTTACTGCGACGACTTCTGCCTTGATTAGCTTCATTCATGTGTAGTCACCTCCTTCGGCTGTGATGAGGTTAGTATGCGACAGAGTTATGAAAATATGCGCCGAAGGAAGGAAAGTGACTAGAGGGAAATTACGGATATATGATATGAATCTGAGTTTTGAGATCGATGGATTGCTTAGGCTCCAGACGGATCAGCCCGCCTCCTTCAACAGGATCAGGTAAATTAGGAGCATCTGACAGCCAGGTATAAGGCTCAATGCAAAGATACTGATCGCATTCACCTTTGGTGTATAACACCCAATACTTAAAGTATTGCTCATCTGCTGTGTAGCGGATTTGATAACCATCATCACGAGTCAAAAGAGCTACAGCAGGGCCTTCCGTTGCCCGCAGCAACGTATCTAGATTCGTTCCTTTCAGAGAAAGACCCGAAGAGAGCTGTTCCAAGTCATTCAACGAAGTAATGATACCTGTAGGTAGCTGTTCAGCATCCTGTTCATATACGCCGTTTACAGGTAGCTTTAGGCGCCAGCGCTCAGGTTCTCCGTCCACCATAAACCAAGTGTGATATCCCAAGCCAAATGGGGCTGCTTTTTCACCCAAATTGGTTACGCGCAGTGTTTGACTTAATATAGCACCCTGCAAGCGATACGTCATCTCCAGACGCAAAGGAATGGGGAATTGTTCCATCCAGTGCGGATCACTTTCTGTCAAAAGCTCGGTAGTGACACTGCAACCTTCTTCATCCTCTTCAATATCACTGCAGCGCCAGGATTGATTACGATGCAGACCGTGTATATGGTTGTCATTGGCTGTATTTCGGTCGAACTGGTAAGGAACACCGTCAAACTCAAATTGTCCTTTGCGAATTCGGCCAGGAGGAATCAAAATGGGCAAGCCAAAATGATAAGGCTTTTGTAAATAAAAAGCCAATTCTTCCTCACCGGGCCGACGTACGATATCCCTGTCGAGCTTCAGATCACGCACTGAGATAATATTATTCCCGAGGCGAGGGATCATCGTAACCTCCAGTTCACCACTATGTAAAACATACGTGTCGTAACCGTTCCAGTGTTCTTTGGTCACTTGTTTCATATCCATGCTCCTTTGTCCACTATAATCGGTTGAAGCTTCGTGTCATTATGATAACAGATTTTTGATCGTAGGGCACAATCGTCATTTGACAATAACATTATGCGGAATTATCATTAATGTAGTTTAGAAAGTAATGACATGGATAACGCGATGATGAGGACAAGTAAGCTTTCGCATAAGCTCTTCAGAAAGCCGGTGGTGGATGGGAACCGGTGAGCCTGCATTGCTGAATGGACCTTGGAGTGCCGCACAGAACAGGATTTTACAGTCCTCAGTATGACGGCCGATTGCTCCCCGTTAACGGAGCTTTAAGATTGCAATCAGTCATGGCGCATAGCTCCGATAAGCAAAGGCTGACGGCAATGAATAAGGGTGGTACCACGGTCTCGCGTCCCTTGAGGATGCGGGGCCTTTTTGCGTTCTAAATATTGAAATAATCGGAGGAGGAAGAGTATGAAAACTGTACTTTCAGGTATTCAGCCTAGCGGACAACTTACTTTGGGCAACTACATTGGTGCAATGAAAAACTTTGTCAAATTGCAAGAGGATCACCAATGTTACTTTATGGTTCCAGATCTTCATGCGATTACCGTACCGCAGGAACCAGCTCAATTACGCGAGCAGTCGGAGGCGGTAGCGGCATTATTTATTGCAGCGGGTATTAACCCAGAGAAATCCAACGTCTTTTTACAATCCCATGTTCCTCAGCATGCTGAGCTGGGATGGTTGATGACAACACTGACGAATATGGGCGAGCTGGAACGTATGACTCAGTTTAAGGACAAGGCTGCTGGCAAGGATTCCGTAGGAGCAGGGTTGTTCGTATATCCGTCGTTGATGGCAGCTGACATTTTGCTCTACAACGCGGATCTCGTCCCGGTGGGCGAAGATCAGAAACAGCATCTGGAGCTGACACGGGACTTGGCTGGCCGCTTTAATCATCGTTATGGAGATTATTTTACAATTCCCGAGCCGTATATCCCTGAAGTAGGGGCGAGAATTATGTCCCTGGATGATGCATCCAAAAAAATGAGCAAGAGTAATCCGAATGCAGGCAGTTTTATTGCGCTACTGGACGAACCGAAAGTCATACGCAAGAAAATCAGCCGCGCTACGACCGATTCTGGCAGTGAGGTTAGATATGATCTGGCCAATAAACCTGAAATTAGTAATCTAATGAGCATTTACAGCCAGTGTTCCGGTTTGTCGCTCCAAGAAGTGCAGGATCGTTATGAAGGCCAAATGTACGGGACATTTAAAAAAGAACTGGCAGAGACGGTTGTGGCTATGCTTGAACCGATTCAGCAACGCTATCGCGATATCCGGGAATCTGGTGAAATTGGACATATTTTGGCCCAATCCGCAGAGCGTGCACAAGAAGCTGCTGAAGTCACGCTGTCTGCGGTCAAAGAGCGCATGGGCTTTCTGCCACGTCTACGCTAAAGCATATTGAGGCGAAACGAATTAGGCCTTTTATAGGATTGGATTAGGAGCGGCGTTGTCGGGCTTTGACCACGAAACCCCAGCCAATATTGCCGACAGATAATAGCCCCAGTAGAATGGCAAGCCATGCGGAATAACTGATGGATATAGCGGCTGCGGTCAGCAGGACAATGGATGAAACGGCGAACCATAGGGATAAACCTTTGCTCATTGGTAAAAACCTCCAGTGTTCGAATGTTGAATTTCAGGAATAAGTAGTTGTAAGCGAGCCATAATAATCTTGCAAGCTTGCAATGAACCTCACTCACAAAGAACTGAAAGGAGATTCAAATATGAGCAGACGTCGTTCAAACAACCTGCAAGTACCGCAGGCCAACGCCGCTTTACAACAATTAAAATATGAGGCAGCTCAAGAACTTGGCATCACCATCCCTCAGGACGGTTACTTCGGTAATGTTGTTTCCCGCGAAACAGGTTCTCTTGGGGGATATATTACGAAAAAGCTAGTCCAACAAGCAGAACAATCCTTGTCGGGCAGCAGCCGTTTGCAGTAATACACATAAACACTCCATCTTGGAAGCTGTATTATGAGCAACTGTCATGAAGAAAATCCGGAGCGATCATGCTCCGGATTTTTTTTACGCATGGCTTATGACCATTGTGAATCACGCAAGTCCGCTTCGTCAAGAGGGCGCTTTCATGAGATGTGATTTTTGGCGCGAATGGCCAAAAAAACAGCAAGCTCCCAGATTAAGGGGGAACTTGCTGTCTCTTGTTCATACGGCTGGTTGTTAGCTTGTAAGCAGATTTTAATTCGTATGCAGGGAAAGGCGTTTTTGCATCTTTTCGTCACTGAGCCATCCGATATAACTGTTGATCAGCCCAAACTGCTTATCCATCGCGACCACAGCCACGAATGGATATTGTCTCCGGTGTCGATACCTGACGTCTCCCCATCGCACAATATAGCCCCATTCCAGTTCTTCCACCTCGGCAACGGCAAAGGAGGAAAAATAGCGAAATGCCTGCACATCGCGATAGGATTTGGATGCTTCTACGGCAGGATGTGTGGATGGAATTGCGTGTTTCGTCCAAAATAAGTGCGAGCCATTTAATCCACCGATGTCATAACTTCCATTCTGATGAGCTTTTACCACATGCCACCGGTTCCATGATACGGTGGGAATGATATAATAATTGTCGCCCTCCTGACGCTCGTTGTCCATATTACGTACCGCTTTTCTGGTAATAAAATGACTCCAGGTTCGCCAAATGTAATACAGGCCAATAATGACGTACAGCGTAATAAATAAGGGAGCGGGTGGAATCAATCCGGTGATCCACAGCATAATCGCAGCAACATGGGTGCCAAAAATAAAGGGATCGAAAATATGGATGATATTCCAAGATATCCACTTGTTTGTAAACGGCCGGAATGCCTGTGTTCCGTACGTATTAAATAAATCTGTGAATACATGCAGGCAGACGGCAATCGTTACCCATAATGCTACATGACCTGGGGGCACATCTCTGAAGATCAGGCAAATTAGCCCTGTTATGGACAAGATCCATATCAACCAGAAGGGAATTGAATGCGACAGTCCACGGTGATTGCGAATGTAGGCTGCATTATTTTTCAACCGAAGCAAAGTGTCAAAATCCGGAGCTTGTGACCCTATAACTGTAGCGAGCAGCACCACTGCGGCCAACTTTGGATCTCCGGCGACGACAGGGTCAGTGTAGGCCAGACCGGCCAATCCGATTCCCATGACAAAGTGTGTGGCTGTATCCATATCTGTCGCTCCTTTTGTATTGTTTCCTGTACTTATTACTACCCAAATTTACTGTAAACGATCAGCAGGGGCGATTTGCCATCGGAATTGTGAACGTTTTGTGCGTTTTCTGTCAAACTTTTTGGGGTAGGTATATGATAAAATTTATATCGGAGTTCAACTTACTCCCGAATTCATACATCTCTAAGGGGGAGTTACTCACAATGGATAATATAAGTTATAAGACTTCTTCGGATGCGGCTACCTATTCTGTAAAATCTAAACCACCCGGCAAAGCGGGCACTTGGAAAGATTTTATTACAGTTACCAAGCCAGGCATCCTTCGTACCAATCTGGTTGCAGCCTTTGGTGGTTTTTGGTTAGCATCGCAATGGGACGTTGACTATATAAAGCTAATTCTTACACTTTTAGGTACAATGCTAGTTATGGCGTCTTCTTGTGTTTTTAACAACTATTTTGACCGTGAGCTGGATTTGAAAATGGAGCGTACACGTAATCGCTCACTGCCAACAGGGCGTCTGACCCCTACAACGGTGTTGTCATACGCTATTATTTTGGGTGTTGTAGGGTTAGCTGTTCTATTCTTCTTCTCTGGTGTAAAGGCAGGGTTACTGGGATTACTTGGTATGTTCGTCTACGTCGGTATTTATACACTTTGGTTAAAACGTTCATCTACATGGAGTACATCCATCGGCGGTATTTCTGGTGCAATGCCTCCTGTAATTGGTTATGTGGCCGCTTCGGGTCGTATTGATATGGGCGCTTGGCTTTTATTCGCTCTCCTGTTCTTATGGCAGCCGCCTCACTTCTGGGCACTTGCTATTCGCAGAGTTGAGGAATATCGCGCAGCAGGATTTCCGTTGTTGCCAGTCGTAAAAGGTATCCATCGGACAAAGATTCAGATGATTCCTTATATTGTATTGCTGATTCCGGTACCCATCCTTATGTATGCTTATGGATATGCCGGTATGATTTTTATGATCGTGTCCGTGTTACTGTCCGTGCTGTGGGCATTCTATGCCTTTAAAGGTTTTACGATTAAGGAAGAAGAAACGGATTCCTGGGCCAAAAAAGTATTTTTCTTTTCCATTAACCATCTGACACTCAGCTTCTTGCTGATGATCGTCGATACGGTTCATAAATTCTAATGTCATTTTAGAGGCATTTTATAGTACACCATATAGCTGTCCAACAGGCATGAAAGCGGCCTGAGGACAGCCTTTTTTGTTATTCAAGACTAAAGAACAGGTGGCGGGTATATAATGTATTCTTCCAATCCTGCTTTTTCCAATTGAGCGATCACATATTCGTCTGGAGTCCCTTCTACGCCAGCGTATCCTTTGCGGGTATACATATGGTAGGCATCTGGAAAAGAGTCTGCAAGCACACCCCTTATTTTTTTCCCTGAGCTGTCATTGTCCATAAATAAATATATTTCGTCGTGCTTGGCTCGCTTGTGGAGGGATTCCAGTTTTATAGAGTTTAGTGTGCCGAAGGTGCATAAAATGTGAACCTCCGGGTCAAGTAATCGGCGAAGTTTGCTGCGGTCATTTTTCCCTTCGACGATCACGGTTATCGCCATTTAAGCTCACCCCTTGTCTGATACATATGCTCGAAATTCCCCGGGAAATGAAGAATATGAGTATAGTGTAGCTCCAAATAGGGTTCTCATGCAAAAAATAACAAAATAGCCTGCCAGAAGTGGCAGGCATGGGTACAAGGGACAACATGTTAGGGCAATTTAGACATTAAAACCAGCAAGTACGGAGAATGATGACGAGCAGAATATAAAGAACAAGAATGGTGCCAGTTGAAGTTCCAAAAACAGGGCAAGGGCTTACAGGATGACAGTGGCTCACAGGCTGCACCTCCCTTTATTAGTGAATGTTCAGTCAAAATAGTCTATGTGGATAGGGGTATAGTGTACTGTGCATCTGCCCTCTGGAACGGCATTTTGGGCTTTAAAGATAGCATTTTAGCATACCCACTGCCTCAGACTAGCTAGGAATGATAAGGTCCTGTGGCAGACAGTGGCGGCGTCGGAGATATGCGCTTAACGGGAACGAATAGCAGGCCAGCCATCAGAATCAGAAATGCGATAAAAAAAGGGGATATGTGATCCGGAAGCTGACCCGCCAGTACAGGCCCGGCAAAGGAGCCGATTGACGTTGCAATGGATTGCAGGGCAAAGGTTTTGCCCAATCGAGCACCTCCAATTCGTATGAAGAGAGAGGCCAGCGCTGGAAAAATGATGCCTTTGGCTGTTCCCAAAATAAACAGGATGATGCCTATTGTCGCTTCGGGCGTGGTGGCGAGTGCATAGAAGCTTAAAGACATCAGAATAATGCCACAAAGTAGCCTGACCATCGGTGAATATTTGTTCAGAAAAAGCAAACTAAGCGTACAGAGTGCTCCCAAACTGATGATGGAAAAAAGCAATCCGGTGGACATCATGGACGCAGAACCGTTATTTCGTAATGGGATCTCATAAAATAAAATGCCTTGTGCGCACGCCAAAACAAAAGGTAAAAGCAGGTAACGCCAATTGAATGGTAACCGCGTCTGTGCTGCCGAGAGTGGAGCAGGTATCGTATGACCATCAGATAATTGGGCCTGCGGAGCGGGTGCTTTTTTGGGTAAGGTGAAATAAGCCATAAGCCCCGTGATTACGAGAATGATGCCAAGGGAACTAAATGTCTCGCTAAAGCCAAAACTGGCTACGATAAATGCGCCTGCGGCTGGAGACAGAACAGAGGCCAACGTATGGACGACACCATGCCCCGACATATATTTACCCTGCGTAACCGGATGATCAGACAGTTGCGCCAGCATGGCCAGACAGGCTGGAGATAAAAAAGCCAACACATAGCCACTAATCGCACGCAGAAAAAGTAATTCCCACGGTGTATGGATGTACGATTGAATGATCAGGATCAGGCCTGCAGCTGTCAGGCTGAACATAATATATCGGCGACTGCCGTGTTTGTCGACTTTGGGACCTGCCATCAAATTGCCAGGCAGGTGAGTCAGAGAGTAAATCCCCATCATCCAACCGATAAAGGTAGGAGCTGCCCCCAGAGAGATGGCGAATGGCGTCAAAATAGGATATTGCGCATGCAGATCAAAAAAGGCAATGAACAAAAAGAGATACAGCCAGAGGGCTGTTTTCATGTGAATGACCCCCTTTCCCTAATGTAAACTTTCATGTTACTTCGTATTGGCCCTTCCTAAGTTGTACGCTGGATTGGACGAACATAGACCACTTTGTATGGACAAGAATTGAAAGACAAGGTATGTATAAGACCTAAGCTGACAGGACATTGCGTAATCATGTATAATTACAGAGACAATTTTGCAATTCGAATCATGTAGTTGAAAACGGGAGTGTAGCGAAATGGATAAGGGCGTCTGGAGAGAGTTTTTGGAACATAATTGGCAGATTGTTCAAGATAATTGGCTGTATATATTAATTGGGCTTGTCCTATTGTTAGTCATATTGAAGGTTGTAAGAACTCTCATAAAATGGCTGATTGTCATCGTCGTAATTGCAGGCTTGCTTATCTACAGTGGCATTTCCTTTGAACAGGTCGGCAAGGTCGTTACTCAGGCAAAGGATGATGCGATTAACAAGGTTCAGAGCGAGGCCTTGAACATGATGATCAAAGAGGGACGGGATGCCCAATACACATCCAACGCGGATGGTACGTTTTCGGTAACCAGCTCCAACTTGGAAGTGAAAGGTCCATTTGATGGTGACAAGGTCAAGGTATGGTTTCAGGGGATGTCGCTGGGCGAGTGGAGTATGGGCGATACCGTCAAGAAATATATCGAAGGTGCGAAAGGCTCGGCTGTAACACAGTCGCCACAGTCGCCGTAGAGACAGGAGGAACACAATGAAACCATCCTGGCTGGAGCCTATTCTTCATTGGAATGGCGTGACGGTGTTTTTAATTGTCATTGTACTGCTGTCGTTGATTCAGGGCTGGAGACGAGGAGCTTCCAGATCTGTAGGGGCGCTGTTTAGTCTTATTGTGGATGGCATACTGACTGTAGCGGGTATTTTGTGCTCGCTCGGATTAGCCATGTGGCTTTCACCGAAGGTGCAACAATGGCTGGCAGCTTACATGGAGCATTTGCCACAGCGAAAACTAAGCGGGATTGAGCAATTTTATTATACGCTTGTGGCGGGGATAGAGGGTTTTCCGCTGCTGCGATTCGCCGTATTGTTCATGCTCAGTTATGCTATTGCCCAGTTTATACTGCGTGCCATTTATGTGTTGATGGTAGGTGGAAAATCAGATTCCTCCCTCCATGAGCATCCAAAAAAATCGGGCTTTTTCAGCAGGGTGGCAGGGGCCGGAATAGGTACCCTTATTGGTGGAGCTCGCGCCATGATGATCATAGCCCTGCTGTTCATAGGCGTTAGTCTGTACCCAAACAGCGGGTTTAGCAGCTACGTACAAGCTTCGCCGATTTATAAGCAAGGTGCGCAATCGGTCATTGAGCCGTTGTCCGGGACTCTGATTAAGGATAAGCTGCCCGTATTTACGCAGGCCGTTACCAAGGAATTGAATGGTATCATGCAGCGCAAATATGAAATAATCGACCGGGACATTCCAAGCGATATCGTTCAGGCAGCGGCCAAGATTACAGAAGGGGCTAGCGGTGACGAGCAAAAAGCTAGAGCGTTGTATGAATGGGTAGGCACCCGTATTAGCTATGATTACAGTAAGGTCGAAGCCTATGAGCAACGTGGTGACTGGCATGAACAGACTCCCAGAGATACGTTTGATACACGTAAAGGAGTGTGCATTGATTATGCCCGCCTGTACTCAATGATGGCTCGTTCGCAGGGGCTACAGGTCAAGGTGGTGACAGGCCTTGGGTACAACGGACAGGGAGGATACGGGTCCCATGCCTGGAATGAGGTATATTTGAGCGGACAGAATCAGTGGGTACCGCTAGACCCGACCTGGGCGCAAAGTGGGGACTGGTTTAATCCGCCTGGTTTTGCCCAAACACATATCAAGGATAAAGTGATTTAATAAGGAGTGGAAAAGGGCACATGAGAAAGATAGACAACGAGCAGGGAACAGACAATGGGACGTCTGATCGAAAAAGATTCAGCTTTCGGATCAATCTGTTCTTTTTCAGCTCGTTCATTATATTTACAGTCATCATTGTAAGATTGGCGATACTTCAATTCGTGGATGGACCTCAGCTCAAGCAGCAGGAGGCCAGTAATGTTACCAAAAATGTACCACTTACGCCGATTCGCGGAACGATTTATGATTCCACCGGGCAGAACAGACTAGCGTATTCTACACCTGTACAATCGCTGTATATCACGCTCTCCAAGAACTACAGTGATGGTATGGAAGAAAAGCGTGATAATGACAAAAAGCTATTGCCTGAGCTGGAGAAAATGACACAGAAGCTGGCGAATCGCTTTGCTGAATATGGGAATAAAGATGAGCCGAAAATGACGGCAGAGCAAATTATGGACGCTATGGACCGTAACTATCAGCGATTTAGCGGTTTTACGCCGCGTCTGATTAAAACGAATCTTAACAAAGATGAAGTGGCCTATTTTATGCAGCATAAGAGTGAGTTCCCGGGCATAGATGTCGTAGAGGAAACGGTACGTCATTACGATCCAGATACGGTAGCTGTCCAAACGGTTGGCTACATTAAAAGCTATAAAAGTGCGCGTGAAACGTTGGATAAATATAAGAATATTCAAAAATCCATGTCAGCTGAAAATGATCCGGGCCTCATTTATATGGATAACGAATCTGTTGGCTTTGATGGACTGGAATATCAATATCAGGAACAGTTACGAGGGAAAAATGGCTATAAAACGGTTCCGATTGATCCACGCAATATGCCGGAAGGTGTAGATTCTGTTACTCCTCCGCAAAAAGGAAATAATGTATATTCTACGATTAACAAAGAAATTCAGGTTAAAACGGAAGATGCTATTATGGATCAATTGAGATGGCTCCATTCACACGCTGTATCTGGCAAGACCCATCCTTATGCTAAAACAGGCTTTGCTGTGGCTATGGAAGTGGATACAGGAAATGTGGTGGCGATGGCTAGTATGCCGGATTATGATGCTAATTACTGGCAGACCGGAAATATATCTAGCGATAATTATAAGAAAATACAAAATGTATACTTGAATGGTACTATTCGCTCCTTTGGATCGGGCCAATCAGGTCAACATCCAGAGTCGGTTGTCCTACTTGGCTCCACCATTAAGCCGCTTTCTGTGTTAGTAGGACTGGAGGAAAATCTATTCAGTACCTCATCGTATTACCAGGATACAGGAGCGGCTTACTTTGGGCGTAATAATTCGTCACGAGTTCGGAATTCCTCGGGTCATGTGTACGGCGGGTTGGACCCAGCTTCTGCCATTCGGCATTCCTCCAATGCATTTATGGTCGATATGGTGGGCAAAAGATTGTACAACAAATACATTAATAATGCCAAGGAAGATCAAGGTGTGAATGTATGGGACCGCTACATGAAGGAATTTGGACTAGGTGTTTCTACGGGTGTAGATTTACCAAGTGAATGGTCTGGACGCAGAGAGTATGCTCATAATTCGAAAGAGTCTTCATTATCTAAACTTGCATATGCTTCTTTTGGTCAGCAGGGTAAATATACAACGCTTCAGCTTGCACAATATACAGCAGTATTGGCTACCAAGGGCAAACGGATGGAGCCACATTTGGTCAGCCAAATTAAAGATACCAACGGTAATGTAGTTCAAACGTTTAAGCCGAAGGTGCTAAATGAAGTGAAATTCCCGGATGCATACTGGAATGAGGTCATACGCGGGATGGCAACAGATGTCAGCGCATTTAAAGGTTTCCCTTATGACTTTGCTCGCAAAACAGGGACATCGCAGCAAAGTGTGGGCAGAGAACTAAAAGATAACGGGGTATTTATTGCCTTTGCTCCACGTCAAAATCCCAAACTTGCAGTAGCGGTTGTTATTCCTGAGGGGGGCTTCGGGGCATGGAGCGCCGGACCTGTGGCACGTAAAATCTTTGATGCCTACGACGAAGTTTATGGATTGGACGGGGTACCTAAGAAAAAGGATGCCACAGCAACCGATCCTAACGCAATCAAACAGCCATAATCATTTTATACGATATCATTTCATAAAAGCTTCTCTTAGCCTTTGGGCTGAGGGAAGCTTTTTTATGTTTTTTCTATGTTTTCTTACAAAATTGTCATCTCGGAATTCATCGTTTATGGCTTTGGATATGGTAGGATCAGGAATATACCCTATTGGAAGGAGTAATGACAAGCTAATATGGACAGAGGAAGTTTGGATAAAAAGTTTTCATTCAAAAAGAAAAATGTTGAAGAGAATGAAGAGTCACGAAAAAAACGGACGGTTTTACGAACCAACCTGCTGTTTTTTAGTGCTTTTGTGCTGTTTGCCCTGATCATTACCAGACTAGCTGTATTGCAGTTTGTACAATCGGAGGAGCTGAAAGGGCAGCAGCAATCCGTAAATACGAAAAATGTCCCGTTAGCCCCGAGTCGCGGCACGATTTATGACTCTACAGGTACGGTTAAGCTGGCGTATTCGACTTCAGTACAGTCCTTGTATGTAACTTTATCTAAGGATTATAGCAAACGTACGGAGAAAGATCGCAAGCCGGGGGAAAAGCTGCTCCCTGAGCTCGATGCTTTTGCTACCAGACTTGCTGCCAAATTAAACGAACTGGGGCATACCGAAGGGGAGCAGCTTAATGCAGAGGAAATAAAAAAGCGACTGGACCCGGACTATAATCAATATAGGGGATTTACCCCGCGATTGGTCAAATCCGACTTGAGTCGGGAGGAAATCGCTTATTTTCTGGAACATCGGACAGAGTTCCCTGGTGTAGAGGTTATAGAAGAAAGTGTACGCCATTATGACCCGGATCGGGTGGCGGTACAAACGATTGGATATATGTACAAGTTCAAAGGAGCTCGAACGAACCGGCCCAAATATAAAGAGCTCTATGAAGCGAATTCAGAGGTTTTAAAACCGGCACAGGTTTATTCGGAAAGTGAAACGGTCGGATATGATGGCTTGGAGCTTCAGTACCAGGACGAGCTGAGAGGGAAAAACGGATATAAAACGGTAGAGGTCAATCCTCGCAGCATGCCGGAGGGCATTGAATCCATTACTCCTCCTGAAAAAGGAAATCATTTATATTCCACCATCAACAAGGAAATTCAGCAGAAAACCGAACAGGCCATTATGGATCAGCTTCGCTGGCTTCATACTCATGCCGTATCGGGGAAGCTTCATCAAGACGCAACCACTGGCTTCGCTGTAGCGATGGAGGTAGAGACCGGAAATATCGTGGCAATGGCCAGTATGCCGGATTATGACTCTAATGTATGGAAAAGTGGGAGTACCCCACCTTCGGTATATGACGAAATTCAGCATAAAATGGGAAACGGAACCATTAAATCCGTCCCTAGCGGTAAAGCAGGTCCACATCCAGAATCCTCGGTACTTCTGGGTTCAACCATTAAACCGCTGACCGTGCTGATCGGGTTGAAGGAAAACCTGTTTTCCCCCGGACAGACTTATCAGGATACGGGAAGTGCGTACTACGGTAAAAATCGCTCCAGCCGGGTTGGGAATTCTAGCGGACATGTGTATGGTTCTTTGACACCTAGCAGGGCAATTGAGGTCTCGTCAAATACGTTTATGGTGGATATGATCGGCAAGCCGATGTATGACAAATACGGAAGTAATGCAGGGATTCATCAGGGAATTGATGTATGGGACAAGTATATGAAGGAATTTGGATTAGGCGTACCAACTGAAGTAGATTTGCCGGGCGAGTGGGCAGGCAGACTTGAGTATATGAGCAAGCATGAAAGTGCGCTGACACGTTTGGTACAGGCATCCTTTGGTCAGCAGGGAAAGTATACGGCCATGCAGTTAGCCCAGTATACAACTGTGCTGGCAACAAAGGGCAAGCGTATGCAGCCTCATTTGGTCAGCAAAATTGTAGATGATCAGGGGAATCTTGTACGTGAATTTAAGCCGAAGGTGCTGAATGAGGTCGCTTTTTCAGATGCGCACTGGAATACAGTGATTCGAGGTATGGCTACGGATGTTAAAGCCTTTAATGGATTTCCTTATGATTATGCCCGTAAAACGGGGACTTCCGAGCAGGTGGTGGGACGTACGGTTAAAGATAACGGGGTGTTCATCGCTTTTGCTCCACGTCAAAATCCGAAGCTGGCAGTAGCGGTCATCATTCCTGAAGGGGGCTTTGGTGCGACGAGCGCGGGACCGGTTGCGCGTAAAATATTTGATGCGTATGACGAAGTATATGGGCTAGATGGTACTCCTAAAAAGCCTCTGGCAGCAAAGTGAGGACTTGAATTTTTTTGTGGGCTTCTCTTTTTCATGGTAAAATGTCGTTGGACATAAGGGACATACAGGAGGAAGAGACACTATGGGAGAGAACCAATATAAATACAAACTGCTTGCGCTCGACATGGATGGAACCTTACTGAATGATAATCATGAAATTTCCTTGGAAACGATTAACTGGATTAACAAGGCGATTCAGGAAGGGATCCTTGTATGCTTGTCTACTGGACGTGCAGCGATGCATGCTCTGCCTTACGGTCAGCAACTCGGCCTGGAGACGCCAATGGTAACTGTAAACGGCAGTGAGGTGTGGAAATCACCCCACGAGTTGTGGCGCCGTTATTTACTTGATAAGGAGCTCGTTCGTAAGATGCACCAGATTGCCGTAGAAACAGGCTCTTGGTTCTGGGCTTACTCAACGGAGGAATTATATAACAGAGATCGTTGGCCGGATACATTGGACACACAGGAATGGCTTAAATTCGGTTATAATACGGAAAATGATGAAATTCGCCACCAAATTTTGCTTAAGCTTCAGGACATGGGTGGACTTGAAATTTCCAATTCTTCGATGACAAATCTGGAAATTAACCCAGCTGGTATATCCAAAGCCAGTGGAATCGCTGAAGTGTGCGACTTGCTGGGCATTACTCTGGAGCAGGTGGTTGCTGTTGGCGACAGTCTGAATGACCTGGCTGTGATTCAAGCGGTTGGACTGGGCGTAGCCATGGGTAATGCTCAGGATACAGTTAAAGAAGCCGCTGATGTGGTCGTGGCTTCGAACAATGACGACGGCATTGTAGAAGTGATTCGTGATTATGTGCTTGTGTAATACAACGAATGATGCAGCAAGCAGGATGAATGGACGAGAAGGAGGAGGCCCATGGACGTTGTAGGTTGGATTGTTGTCATTGTGTTGTTCATTGTGGGCATGGCCGGGGCGGTATATCCCGTATTGCCGGGGGCGCTCGCCATCTATTTTGCATTTTTTGTATACGGCTGGTTTTTCTCGTTTGCTCCATACAATGCATTGTTTTGGATTATACAAACACTAATCGTCGTTGCCCTTTTTGTTGCCGATTATGCTGTGAATGCGTGGGGAGTCAAGCGATTTGGCGGCTCGCGTCTGTCAGCAATCCTCAGCACTGTCGGGATTATTATTGGCCCCTTCGTTATTCCGGCATTTGGCCTGATTTTGGGACCATTTATCGGCGCCGTACTGGGTGAGCTGATTGGCAAAGCCCCGCTGGATCGAGCTATAAAAGTGGGCTTTGGCTCTGTATTAGGTCTTTTTACCAGCACCGTGATGAAAGTGATTTTGCAGCTTGCCATGATTATTGTATTCTTGATTTGGGTGTTATGACCCGAGATTCGTTTTCGTTTATTATGATTTGCAGAGACAGAATCGACATGCGGCTCCGCACCGGTGATGGCTCAGGCCATGATTGTTTGTGCGGGGCTTTTGCATGCGTGTGAACAGCAAGAAAGAAGGGAACGCATTTTGTCCAATAAAGAAACATTCCTTAAAGGTACGCTTATTTTAGCTGCTGCCGCCTTGGTGGCCAGAGTGCTTGGTCTGGTACAGCGTGTTCCATTGGAGCATCTGCTAGGTTCCGTAGGGAACGCCTCGTTTACCATTGCGAACAACGCTTACTTGATGCTGCTCACGGTGGCTACGGCCGGCATTCCAAGCACGTTGAGCAAAATGGTTTCAGAACGTTATGCACTGGATCGGCCTTCGGAAGCGCGACGTGTGTATCGTGCAGCTTTAATATTCGCGGCTGCGGCAGGCATTATCATTACAGCGCTGCTGTATTTTGGAGCGCCTTATTTTGCCGAGCATGTAGCAGGGGTTCCGCAATCCGCTTTGGCCATTCAGGCTTTGGCACCAGCATTACTGCTGTTCCCTGCCATTGCTATGATGCGTGGATACTTCCAAGGGCGCGGTAATATGACCGCAGGCGGTATTTCACAAATCGTGGAGCAGGTTGCACGGGTAGCGACCGCTATTATACTCGCTTTTATTATTTTGAAGCTGGGTTATGGAGATCGCGAGGTTGCAGCTGGGGCCTCCTTTGGGGGTGTCATGGGAAGTCTTGGCGCTCTGGCGGTCATGTTGTACTACACGGTAAAATTGCGTCGTCAGGATCGACAGGATCGTCAAGATCAATTCCAAGAGGAAAGCTCCGCGCTACCGATGATGCGCATTTACAAAGATATTTTTAAGCTTTCCATTCCGATTGTATTGTCGTCTCTGACCGTTCCGGCGGTCAACTTTATTGATACCTCGATTGTGGTGAGACTGCTGTCTGGTCAAGTGGGGTTGGATCAGGCGACTACTCAGTTGGGTTATCTAGGCTCTCGGGCACAGAGTGTGGCGGGGATTCCGCCGATTTTGGCCATTGCGCTCAGCCAATCGCTCATTCCGATCATTTCAGCGGCATTTGCTCGTAAGGATGAGCAGCATTTACAAAATCAGATGACGCTGGCTTTGCGTATCTCTATTTTGACTGGAATGCCGATTGTGCTGGCTTTATGTGTGACCGCCTATTCTATTAATGGTTTACTGTTCAGCTCGCTTGGAGGCAGTGGTATCATCGCTGTTCTGACACTCGGAACGATATTCCAGATTACGATGATGACTTCTAATTCGATATTGATCGGTATGGGCAAGCCGCGTATTTCAATGGTTAATGTCATGGTCGGGATCGTCGTCAAGTTTGCAGCGAGCTGGCTGCTGGCTGGTTGGCTTGGGATTTACGGGATCATTGCCGCAACCGGATTATGTTTCCTCGTGATCACATTGCTGAATTTGCGTGTGCTTAAAGGGATCGTCTCCTTTTCCATCATGGGCCGTCGCTGGGCAGGTTTCCTAACCGCAGTCGTCGTCTCAGGAGCTATCGGATACGGTGTAAATGAAGCCTGTATTCTGCTGGTGCATCTGATGCCTGCGCGTGTAGCCTTCTTCATCGCATGCTGCATTGCCGGAGCGACTGTACTGGTATGCTACTTGGTGTTGCTGGTTGTATTGCGCGTATTGCGCAGGGACGAGCTGGGCAACTACCCACGTATGTTGCAAAAGGTACTACGTCCGTTAATGCGCCTACAGCGTGAGTCCACAGGACAGCGAGGCTAAAAGAGCTCTCCAGTCTTTCAGTGGAAAGGTTGCAAGCTGTTATGGGCAACGTGGGCCATTGCTGTTTTTTGTATGCCATGGCGATGCTCGTGGCGCATGGCAAATAACAGCGGTCGCCTTGGTTCGCTTAGATGCCCAAGTGTGGAGCCGTCCTGAAACCAGTCATACCGGGGGATTGGATCATAAGTTGTATCGGACCAGACGGCGTTCAGCTCCGGGCTGTACAGACGTTGTCCTGGCGGTAGCCATTCATGTGCTAAAAGCGTTGCACTTTCATCTGGAGAGTGCAACGCTTTTTGTTCATTCGGGGTGAATAGTCCAGGCCAATAGTCGCTGCGTGAACCCGTATGCGGCACACTGTTAGCGAATGCTGATGCCTGGTCCAGCACCTGCTGATGGCCGAAGAGCATAGCATAGAGACTTTTGCCAAAGCCGATCCGCTCGTCCAAATGGCCGAAACGCTCCATCACTAGTCCAGCAAGCCCACCGTTTAGCCCAAGTGGAAATATAACCTGATTAAGCTGGAGCCAGTCATGCAAATAAAAGCCCGGCTTGTGTGTCACAAATTTTTGAAAATACGGATCTTTTACCACACGTCCTTCAATATAGTTTTGTTCATTAATGATGAGCGCCACAGTCAACAGAGAGCTATCACGCCATGCCCAGAAACGTTCCCAAAAGGGCTTCATGAATGGCGAAACGTGAAAATAAGGCAACAAATGAAAGCAACTCCGACCTAAATGACGGCTGTGCATGTAAAGTTGCAACTGCGGATAAGCGTCTTGAAAAATAAGGGCGTTACAGCGCTCCAGTAGCCGATACAGCCATTCCTTTTCCTGCTCGCCGAATAGGTTGTCAATCAGTCCCCCTTTCAGATCGGTCATATGATAGCCGCCATTACGAGAAACCAGGTGAGCCAGTAATGCCCAGTGTAACTCCGGGTAGCCACGATAGCATTCAAGGTAAGCAGCAGTGCGGGTAACGTTGCTGCGATTCTCCTGTGCTGTATCGTTCTTGATCCGCTCCAGCAGCTCACAGTCTGTTTCGCATAAGGGCATATTCAGAGAAGAGGGACGCGTAGCGGGTCCGTTCACCAACATTAACGCTTCAGCTTCATTCATAGCGGCCTGTGCCGTATGATAATCCCACGCTAGTTCACGCAAGGGGTAGCGTAATTTGCGGGATTCGGTCCAGGCTGCCCGTTTGCCTTCCCAAGCTTCCTCAGCAACACGGGGAACGGAACCCAGTAACTTTAGCCCTCCCTGAAGCTGTCGAGATGCCGTATGGAGCCATTCGGTAAGAGACATGACTAAATAACCTCCTTTCCAACTGCAAGCATCCCCGTATCCTGCCAAGTAAGTTGGGTATGCTGTTAGGATGTCGTCGTTTATGTGGTGGATTCTTAAGTATATATTTAGTATGCCTCAATGAGAGGGCTTCCAATCGGCATGTGAGCAGAATGGGGGAGTGTGCAAAAGCTTCACTTGGCGTTACAATAGAAAGTGCAATCTTTTCAGTATAAAAAGAATTTAAGGAGGAATCATCCATGCAAAAAATCGTCTCTCATGAAGACTTTAATAAGGCAATATCCACTCCGGGCGTAACGGTGGCTGTATTTAAGGCGGACTGGTGTGGGGATTGTCATTTCATTGATCCGTTCATGCCTGATGTGGAACAACAATATGCAGATAAGCTTACATTAATTGAGATTGATGTAGAACAGGCCGAAAGCGTCAGTCAAGAGCAGAATGTATTGGGGATTCCTAGCTTTATCGCTTACAGTGAAGGGCGAGAACTGGTACGTCTGGTGAACAGACTGCGCAAATCCCGCGAGGAGATTGAGCAATTTTTGGATCGGGCTGTTGAAGTCCATGCGAGCTTGGCAAAATAATGAATGCTGTACATGCATACATGAAGGTTCCAAATTGAATTTTAAACATCAAGACATTCAGAAAGCCGCTTCCTTTCAAGGGGGCGGCTTTCTCACGAACACGTTCACATTTTGTCAACAAAGCTCGTATGTCAAGGAACGATATATCAGTTATAATTACTATAAGTGATCATTTCACAACATATAAAGTGAATAAATATTATATTTGGAAGGATACGGGTGAATTTGAATAACAAAATTAGAATATTAAAATGGCTGGCACTCGTAACATGTATTGTCATGTTTTTGGCTACCTTCGGTGGAGGTGTTGTGACGCGGACGGATTCGGGTCTGGGCTGTGGCCGGGAATTCCCGCTATGCAATGGTAAGCTGGTTCCGGCACATACGATCGCATCCCTTATTGAGTTCTCTCACCGCTCCGTCAGTGCCATGGCCGGGATTCTTTCTATCGCCTCATTTGTTGGCTTTTTGCTGTTTATGAAGCATCGAAAGGATTTACAGCTATTCTCGCTGCTCACGCTCTTGTTTGTGATCATACAAGGTGCAATGGGGGCGTTGGCTGTCATATTCTCCCAATCAGCTGCGGTCATGGGACTGCATTTTGGCTTTGCGCTTATCGCTTTTGCCAGTGCGACTATGATGACGCTGGGGGCCTGGCAGGAGCATGCGGACTCACGCCACACTCCGCGTCTGATTCCTGGGCCTGTCAGTCGGGGCTTTCGTAATTTTATATGGCTATCGACGATCTATACCTATATTGCTGTCTATTCAGGGGCATTGCTTAGTCACTCGGTCATCCAGAAGGTTGTAAATATTGGAGGCTTCATATCTCCACTGTTGCTTCATCAGATTTCAGCCGGTCTGCTGTTCGTCATTATCTTGGCTGTGGGTCACTACGCATACCGTTATCACCCGAATCACCGGGACATCCGTATATTGGGTGTTGTATCGGTCTTGTTAATCCTGCTTCAAGTGGTGATTGGAATTATCTTGCTGTACGTCAACAGACCTGAAATCTACATGTTTATCGTGCTGGGGCATATGCTGGTGATTGCATCGTTGTTCTCCATCTTGGCTTATCTGAGCTATCGTGTATGGCAATTGTCACCGGATCGCAAGCTTGTTCCGACCCAAGCACAACGTACCTAAGCATTTCATAGATCATAGTGAAGCGGATTTTTGCCCAAGTGGCGTTTAAACACGTATAATAGCATATAAGAAACAAACCAGGCCCACGAGTTTCTCGAGGGCTTGATTTGCTTAGGAGGAATCGTCCAGTTGATCTACCAGAATTTGCGCCAATTTATTGAAGCACTGCGTAAAGAAAATCATCTTAAAATTATAGAGGCACCTGTCGATCCTTACTTGGAGCTGGCTGAGATTCATCGAAGAGTCATTGAGGAAGAAGGGCCGGCACTGCTGTTCACGAATGTAAAAGGAACTCCGTTTCCTGTAGCCAGTAATCTGTTTGGCACGAATCGCCGTGTGGACATGGCTTTTGGCCCGCGCCCAGAGCAACTGATGGATGCGATTGTAGGAGCAACCAAAACATTGTTTCCACCTACACCCAAAGCATTGTGGAATGAACGTGGCCTGATTAAGGACATGCTAAAAGTAGGCCTAAAAACAGTATCTCATAGCGAGGCTCCTGTATTGGGAGTTCGCCGTACAGAGGCTCCGCTGGCACCACTGCCTAAAGTGACCAGTTGGCATGAGGATGGAGGACCGTTTATTACCCTTCCACTCGTGTATACCGAGAAGCCAGGTCAGCCCAAGGATCATAATCTGGGGATGTACCGCATTCAGATTTATGATGATCAGACGACGGGCATTCACTGGCAAATTCATAAAGGCGGCGGTTTCCATTATCATGAAGCGGAGCTGCGTAATGAGCCGTTGCCTACGACGATTATCATCGGTGGCCCGCCTGCTCTGATTGCGTCTGCCATTGCTCCAGCACCGGAAAACTTGCCTGAGCTGTTGCTGGCTTCGCTTATTATGGGAGGCAAGCTGCCCATGACAGAGGACCCGCTTGGGGGTCATCGGATTCCAGCAGAAGCAGAATTTGCAATCAGCGGTTATGTGCCACCTCATGAACGCCGTCCGGAAGGCCCGTTTGGCGATCATTTTGGATATTATTCATTACAGCATGATTTCCCTGTATTTCATGTCAAACATATGCATCACCGCAAGGATGCCATTTATCCGGCAACTATTGTAGGTAAGCCTCGGCAAGAAGACTACTACCTCGGTGAGTTTTTGCAACGTCTGCTGTCGCCTGCCTATCCGCTTGTGATGCCTTCCGTCAAGTCCCTGTGGGCGTATGCGGAAACGGGCGTACATGCGCTGGCAGCGGCAGTCGTACGTGAAAGCTACTCCCGTGAAGCGCTTGTATCCGGTTTTACCATTTTGGGTCAAGGTCAATTGTCATTGACCAAGTTCCTGATGCTGACAGATCGAGTCATTGATTTATCTGACTTTAACCTGCTGTTAGAAACCATTCTGGAGCGATTTAATCCAGCAAGGGATTTATTTATTTTCAATCACACGTCACACGATACACTCGATTACACAGGCCGCAAGCTGAATCATGGCAGTAAGGCGATCCTGATGGGAATAGGTGAGCCTGTACGTGAATTGCCTCGTGCTTATGAGGGAGGCGATCTGCCGGGCATTCGTGAAATTGAGCCCTATTGCGGAGGGTGCCTCGTTGTGTCCGGCTCTTCCTTTGAGCAGGAGCCTGAACTCGCTGCGCGTGTATTGGAGCGATTAGCTGCGGGTGAGCAAGAGTGGCCGCTCGTTTTCATTGTGGACGATGCCAAGGAAGTCGTTCGCTCTCAAGCCTCGTTCCTGTGGACGGTATTCACTCGCTTTAACCCGGCTACGGATATGTACGCGGACAGCGAAGTGCGTTTGCATCATCTGAACTATAAGCTGCCGATTGTAGTGGATGCGCGTATGAAGCCGGGGTATCCGGATGAGGTGTTACCGCGTGAGGATATTGTTAAGCTTGTAGATCAACGATGGACAAGTTATTTCGCTTGACGCCCTAATTAAACCTAGAGCCGGATTTTATATTTATAAGGAGGCGTAAGCATGATACGCAAGCTACTGGGTGAGCCGCCGCGTGTGAACAAGGGCATCCTGCTAGATGCCATGAATAGCATGTCAGATATGTTGAACCTGCTGGAACGGCAAATTCAGGCTGGTGGAGATCCGACCCACGATTTTCGGAAGGCGGATATTTTGACACGCGGTCTAATGTCATCTCTGGATGAACTGGAGCAGAGCCATCATGCTGCCGCCTTTT
This sequence comes from Paenibacillus sp. FSL M8-0228, assembly GCF_038007385.1. Lineage (NCBI taxonomy): Bacteria > Bacillati > Bacillota > Bacilli > Caryophanales > Paenibacillaceae > Paenibacillus > Paenibacillus sp. FSL M8-0228. Next base: position 4,675,021 of record NZ_JBBOXA010000001.1, on the reverse strand, counting down.
TCCGTATGAAAGTGAAAGCCGGATATGCTGAAGATATGAGTGAGGATGAAAAATCCGACTATGCATTGTATGTTTTCTTTTATAAAGATGGGTTTGTGAGGGTATTTTCCATTTTGGATAAGCTGGGCAACTGGCTAAATGATCTGTATGATTTAAAAACAGGGCAGTATAAGGCGCATTATTCGTATTTTACCGTGTTGCGGCAGCTCAAGTATCTCAAAATGCATCCTGTATTGACCGATAATTTAAATGATATCAAGGATACATACAACGATGCCATCAATCGGCTGCGTAAGCGGCGAAATACGGAGATACACTATATGAATACGGAAATGCAGGATGATCTCTGGCAACGACACCGAGCTTTGTATGGAAAAATCCAACTGGAGGATCTCGATCACCATTTGGAAGATTTGCAGCAGGGCTTGGAAATGGTGTGTCGGTCGTTGTCAATCGCCTTTACTTATACTGCGAAACAATGGGAGAACCGGGCAGTACGCCCAAAAATATGATAGAAAATATCCTTTGACAAAGCAATGTAAACTATCTATACTGAAACCTAGTTTCAGAAAAATGCTTGAATTATGTTTTTTTATATAAACTTAACGGACAGCTAAAGCTGGAGTTTAACATATTTTTCTTATCCAGAGAGGTGGAGGGACTGGCCCGATGAAGCCCGGCAACCCGTTTTTTTCCCGGTGTAATACACTGGGAGGGAACATGATGGTGCTAATTCCTACAAAACCGCTAGAGTTATAGCGATTTTGGCAGATGAGAAAAGGATCGCTAGGTGGGGCCCTTTTCATTCTGTGAAAGGGGCTCTTTTTTGTATAAATAAATAGCGATTTTATACAATCCTGAGAGATGACAACTGGTAAAAAGGGTAAGGAAGAAGTGAAGGGGGTCGCAGCACGTTGATAGAGCTTAAGCAGTTAACCAAGCATTATGGCAAAGGCAACCGACGCGTTAATGCGCTGTCTGGGTTGAATCTTTCTATAAAGCGTGGAGAAATATTCGGAGTGATTGGTCACTCCGGAGCGGGGAAAAGTACATTGATCCGCTGTATTAATTTATTGGAACGCCCTACTTCAGGTGAAGTATGGGTAGACGGGGTAAACCTCACTACTGTGAATCAATCCCAGTTACAAATGCAGCGCCGAAAAATCGGAATGATTTTTCAGCATTTTAATTTGTTGTCTTCGGCGACGGTATATGACAATATTGCATTTCCGTTGCGGCTGGTAAACACGCCCAAGCAGAAGTTGGACCAGAAGGTCCGTGAACTGCTGGAACTGGTGGGTCTCGAAGAGCACAGTGGAAAATATCCGTCACAGCTCTCAGGTGGACAGAAACAGCGGGTAGGAATTGCGCGGGCGTTGGCTAGTGATCCTCATGTATTGCTGTGTGACGAAGCGACTTCTGCGCTTGATCCGCAGACGACGGGGTCTATCCTGAAATTGCTGCTGGATATTAATCAGCGATTTAATTTAACCATCGTGCTGATTACACATGAAATGCATGTCATTCAAAGCATCTGTGATAAAGTTGGCGTCATTCATCAGGGTGACATCGTGGAGCAAGGTCCGGTGGCGGAAGTATTTTTGAAGCCACAGCACCAGGTAACCAAGGACTTTATCCAGCGGGAGTCAGAACATCCCGAGGAGTTGCAAGCAGCGATTGCGGCAGCAGGTGGCGGCGAGTCGGCACAGGTGGTGCGTATCTCCTTTTTGGGCAGCAAAACATATGATGCGATTCTGTCGCGTACGGCTCGAAGCACTGGGGTTGATTTTGCGATCTTGCAGGGAACCATATCTACGATTAAAAATGTACCCTATGGTCAGCTAATCGTTCGTTTTGAAGGAAATCATGAGGATATAGAGCATACGCTGCGCGAAGTGTCTGGGCAAGGACTTGATGTGGAGGTGATCGGACAATGAGCGAACTTGATTTTTCACAAGTGAGTTGGGAAGAGCTAGGGAATTCTACTATGGAAACCCTTCAGATGCTCGGTGCATCCGCATTGTTCACCCTCATTATTGGTTTGCCGCTCGGCATATTATTGTTTCTGGCGAGCCGCTCCTCGTTGACTCTGATGAAGGTGATATACATTGTATTATCATTCATCGTTAACATTTTACGTTCCGTGCCATTTATCATTTTGATCGTTGCACTTATTCCTTTTACACGATCGCTGGTAGGTACCTCGACCGGGGTGTTGGGAACCATCCCACCATTGGTTATCGGGGCTGCCCCATTCTTCGCACGTCTTGTCGAAACGTCTCTGCGTGAAGTGGACAAGGGTGTCATTGAAGCCGCACAAGCAATGGGGGCCTCGACAGGACAAATTATCCGGCGTGTGCTGTTACGTGAGGCACTTCCGGGACTGCTAGCCGCATTAACCATTACCGTCGTTACACTCGTATCCTACACGGCAATGTCCGGGATGATCGGGGGCGGTGGACTGGGTACACTGGCTATCAACTACGGCTATTATCGTTATGAAACGGCTGTAATGATCGTTGCGGTCGTGCTGATGGTCGTATTGGTTCAATTGCTGCAAATGGCGGGAGACCGTCTCGTGCGGCATTATACTCGAAAATAGGGAAAACATATAGATATCCTTATTGATCAGGACGTCTGCTCCTGAATATTACAAATTATTGGAGGGGTAATAACATGAAGAAATGGGTATTGGCTGTATTAAGCTTGACATTAATTGCGGTGCTGGCTGCTTGCGGCACAAAGAGCACAACATCGGATACAAACAATGCGGCCGAAAATACAGGCGGATCACCACGTGAAGTGGAGCTGAAAGTTGGAGCTTCTCCTGTGCCGCATGCGGAAATTTTGGAAGCAATCAAACCTCAGTTGGAAAAAGAAGGGGTTCGTCTCCAAGTCGTTCAGTTTAACGACTATGTACAGCCGAACGTTCAATTGTTTGACAAGCAGTTGGATGCTAACTTCTATCAACATGTACCTTACTTGAATGTTATGAACAAAGAGCGCAAAATGAATTTGGTTTCTGTGGGCGCGGTTCACCTGGAGCCTTTCGGCATCTACTCCCAAAAATATAAAAAGCTTGATGAACTCCCAGATGGCGCAACGGTAGCCATTCCGAACGATGCAACAAACGGAGGCCGTGCATTGTTGTTGTTGGAAAAACAAGGTCTGATCAAGCTGAAAGACGCAAGCAACATTGAAGCTACGGTAAAAGATATTACTGAAAATAAGAAAAACCTGAAATTCAAGGAGCTGGAAGCGGCTATGCTGCCACGTCAGTTGCCTGAAGTGGACATTGCGTTGATCAACACGAACTACGCTCTGGAAGCTAAGCTGAACCCGACGAAGGATGCACTGGCACTGGAAGATAAAGATTCTCCATATGCTAACGTTCTGGTAGCTCGTCCTGATAATAAAGATTCTGAAGCGATTCAGAAGCTGCTTAAAGCTTTGCAATCCCCAGAAACTAAAAAATTCATTGAAGATAAATACCAAGGCGCAATTATCCCGGCATTTTAAGTAGGGAACGAGAACACATTGCACGCAAACCCCAGATTCTCTTGAACAAGAGGACTGGGGTTTCTTTTGGATAGAGTTGTAGGGGAAGCTTAAATATTTTATACTTGGGGGTGACCGTTCTCTGTGAACAGGAGGAAAATTGTTGAGAGATAAAGTCGCATTCATAACGGGTAGTGCCAAAGGTTTAGGTAAAACGACCGCTCTGCGTCTGGCGAATGAAGGCTGTAATATTGCGCTGAATTATGTGCATAGCCAAGCAGAAGCCGAAGCGCTTAAGCGGGTGATTGAGTCTAAGGGAGTACGCTGCCTGTCTTTACAAGGGGATATCACTGTTCAGAAAGATATCACGAGGCTGATTGGTGAAGTCCAGGATCGGCTAGGCGGAGTCGATATTATGGTGAACAATGCTGGACCGTTCATCCGGGAACGCCGCCTGTTTGCGGATTACAGTGTAGCTGAGATTCATACCATGATACAAGGGAATCTGGTCGGTACCATGTTGCTGGATCATTTGGTATTGCCTCACATGCGTAGCCAGCAATGGGGACGTATTATTCATTTTGGCTTTGGTCATGCTGGAGAAGCGAGGGCTTGGCCGCATCGCGCCGTCTACGCAGCCGCCAAGGTGGGGCTGGTGTCTTTTACGAAGTCACTGGCTGTAGAGGAGGCTCCTTATGGCATCACGGTCAATATGATCTGTCCAGGGGATATTCGAGGAGCAAATAAGGAAATGTCAATCGCCGATGTCATCGGCATGCAGGATAAAGAGACACCGCGTGGGCGTCCGGGGAGCGGAGAGGACATTGCGCGAGTGATCGCCTATTTGTGTGAGGAGCATTCGGATTTTATAACAGGCAATATTATGGATGTATCGGGAGGATTGGACCCCATTCGGCCAACCATATAAGCTTGAGTGATCCCTCAGACGCTGTAACACAAAAAAGAGTCTTGAGCTTCGTTACCGAAGTCAAGACTCTCATGATCATTATGCATCAAGCATTAAAATACTTGTACCACTTCTTGGACGCCGTCGACTTCTTCGAGAAGAGCGCGTTCAATCCCTGCTTTCAGCGTGATTGTGGAACTTGGGCAACTGCCGCAAGCACCTACCAGCTTCAGCTTAACGATGCCGTCTTCAACGTCAACCAGCTCAACGTCGCCGCCATCGCGTTGCAGGAACGGACGGAGCTTATCCAGTACATCTGCTACTTCATCATACATTTGAACGCTTTGTGTTTCGCTCATTAGAATTCAACTCCTTTCCTATACCTTTATTATTATATTACAAAGCGGGCCAAATTAAAATGCCCGTCATCCAAAGCAGGTGAAAAAATGTTAAGACCTATTATTGAGTTTTGCACCAGTAATATGCATTGGGGCACTGATGAAATCATGTCCAAGCTGGAACAGAATCCAGATTATGATGTGATTGAATACGGCTGCCTAAGCAATTGCGGTCAGTGTAACGCGGAACCCTATGCGATGGTCAATGGTGAGATTGTATCCGCAGATTCAGCAGAGCTTCTGTACGAAGTGATTATGAACAAAATTAAGGAAGCTGAAGCATGGGATAACCTAGACTTGGATTGAAATATAATGCTCTGTTAGCCCATACACGCAATATACAAAGAAGACCTGCTTTGGGAGCGGGTCTTCTTTGTTTGTTTAGCATGATCAGCCAAAATGGCGTTTGGACTTCCAGAGCACACCGCTTTTAAGCAGGCGTGGTACACGGCCGCGCAATGAAGTGCTGCCCATAAAGCCATAGCCGAACCCGGCCTTCTTGCCAAGTGCGCCTAATGTACCGCGCAGCTTTAAAGGATGCGGGTGAGGCGTTTGACCTTTCCATAGATCACGTACAATATGTGCGATTTGTTCCCCTTGCACCTCTGCTGCCTGAGCGCTTGGAGAGTAGGGAAGGCTCGCACAGTCTCCGACCACATATACCTCTGGATGATCTGGTATTTGGTAGTAATCGTTGAGCACGATACGACCCTGAGGGTCTTTAGGGACAGCTAAATCCTGCACGATTTTTACTGGCTGAATCCCGGCCGTCCATACCACTGCATCCGTTACAATTTGCTCGTCACGGTTATAAATAGCCCCCGGCTCAATACGAGAAACCGCAACATGGTTCAGGGCATTAACCTGATGCTCCTTGAACCAAGCATGTACATAGGCAGACAAACGTTGCGGGAATGCTGACAGCACCCGCTCGCCCCGATCCATAATGGTAATATTCAAATCCGTGCGGCTTTCACGTAACTCCGCTGCAATCTCAACACCGCTAAGACCGCCGCCTACAATATGGACATGTCCATATGGCTTGATTTCGTTCAAGCGCAGATAGGTTTGGCGGGTATGGTTAAACGACTGGATCGTACAGCTGTGTTCTTCAGCCCCCGGTGTATTGTGAAAGCGGTCGGTACAACCCAACGCAATGACAAGCTGATCATAGGGCAAGGGTTCACCGTCTTGAAAATGGACCATTTTATTCTCCAGATCCATCGAGGTGACCTCTCCGTATTTGCGAATAAGACGTTGCTCATCTGGAAAATGCACCCGCAAATCAAAATCAGAAACCGTACCTGCTGCGAGGGCATAGTACTCTGTTTTCAAGCCCTGAAAGGGCATTCGATCCACTAAAATAACTTGAACATCGTCGGGAATGTGTTTATCCAGCAATTCTTTGGCAATGGTAAGGCCGCCATAGCCGCCCCCCAGAATAACGAAATTTTTCATCAAAATCCGCCTTCCTTTCGCTACCGTGTCCCCGGCAAATGGTCTGGTGTCTCGTCGATCTAACACAAGTTTTTGTTGTTATAAAACCCGAGAATCGGGCCTGCCTGTGGCAGACAGACCAGCGTATTCCGGGGCAGCATGATGCTGCATGATGTGAGTAATGGGGATGATATGCTCGCGGGAAATCTGAATCCGATATTACATTTATTCGAAAACTTCGATTTCGTTATAGAAGGTGTCTCGTTCTACAGGTATGCGTCCTGCACCTTTGACCAGCCAGATCAGCTCTTTACGGGTCAATCCGGCAGGGGTCAACGCACCTGCGGCATGGCTGATCTGCTCGCGCACAATCGTGCCATGGACGTCTGATGCGCCAAAGGTGAGAGCGACCTGCGTCAATTGCGGGCCAATATTAATGAAGTAAGCTTTGACATGGTCGATATTGTCCAGCATCAGGCGGCTGATCGCAATGGTTTTGAGATCTTCGTAAGCGGAGTTACGACGCATAATGTTGGCGTTTTTGCTTTTCGGCTGCATGGACAGTGGAATAAATACCATAAATCCGTTCGTTTCGTCCTGCAATTCGCGAATTTGCAGCATATGTTCAATACGATCCTGATACGATTCGACCGAACCGTACAGCATAGTCGTATGAGTTTTCATGCCGAGATTGTGGGCCGTGCGATGTACTTCGAGATAGCGGTCCACGTTGGCTTTGGTAACACGCATCTTCTTGCGATATTCGTCGGACAAGATTTCTGCGCCACCACCAGTCAGGGATTGAAGTCCAGCCTTTTGCAGCTCCTCAAGCACTTCTTTAATACTCAAGCCGCTTATGCGTGTGAAAAAGTCAATTTCCGCTGCTGTGTAGGCTTTCAGTGTAACGTGGGGATATTTTTCATTCAGCGCCTTCAATGAGTCTACATAGTATTGGAAAGGCACATGATTATTATGACCACCGACGATATGAAATTCTCTTACCCCCGGATGGATGTGTTGCTCTACATAATCAATCATTTCCTGCCCGGACAACGTATAAGAGCCGTCTTCCCCCTGATCCTTGCGGAAATTGCAGAACGCGCAGCGCGCTTCGCATACATTGGTGAAGTACAGGCTCATGTTTTCGATAAAATAAACCTTTTTTCCGTTCTTGCGTAAATTAGCTTCGTTAGCCAACTGACCCAGTGTGAGGATATCGTCAGTTTCATACAAATATATACCATCTTCGAGGTTCAAACGAATCCCGTTCTGTACCTTTTCTACAATTTCCGCCATTCTGCGGTCTGTAAAAGGTGTAACTAATGTGGACATGCCTATTCCTCCTTCAAGTTGCTCTGTGCGAGGCTGTCCGCCAAATCAGCGACACAAGCGCTAAGTGCGCACAGGATGTCCCGTTCCGTCGGTAAAATACGGCAGCGCGGATATACGATATGTGAAAAATGTTACAATGCCAGGCTACAATGATGAATATCTCAAAATATCGCCTTTGAAATGACAAATTTCCGACAGTTTCTTTTACACACTCTTCACCTATTATAAACCTCACACCACCGGTGTTCAATACAAACGAATAGAAAAACAGGTCTTGAAGCCTGTAAGGGAAGGACATTCCATGACTTGAGCACCTGCAAATAGTGGAGTATACTGAAGGAGAACATGAAGTAAAAGAGGAGGATGGAGCTATGATTAACATCACCGATTCCGCTGCTGAGCGTTTGAAGGATATGCTGGAGCAGCAGGAAACGCCGAATATGTTTTTACGTCTGGGTGTTACGCCAGGTGGTTGCACCGGATTCTCGTATGCAATGGGCTTTGACGACAACGAGACGGATCAGGATATATATATGAACGTACAGGATATGAAGATTGTAGTGGAAAAGGAAAGCATCCGCTACCTGGACGGTCTGGAAATCGACTTTGAAGAGTCTGGAATGTCAGGCGGCTTCACGATTCATAACCCGAATGCCGTAGCTACATGCGGCTGCGGTTCAAGCTTCCGTACAGCTACAGATGCCGGGAAACCGAACGAAGAGCCTTGTTAAGGTAGTTTAAAAGGGTACAATGAAATGAATTGTCTGCAAACCTGCATGATGGGGTGTTAACAATTCGAAAATGTAAATCAAGACCTCCAGAACGGTATAGTCACGTACTATATTCGTCCTGGAGGTCTTTTTTAATATGTAGAGATTACTTACTTAGGATCATTATCACTACGTGTGGATTGGACAAATTTACTCAGGGCATTAAAAAAGGCAAATGCAACTGTAAAAAGCAAAAGAGCTACGGGTTTAATTTCAATCTTAGAAAAAACACTATATAAAACTAAAAATGCAAAAAAGAGTACTGAGCTATTTACGTTTTGTTTTGTATAAATAGATTTTATAAAATTCATTGTATCACTCTCCAATTTGATTATAAGAATTCAAAACATATAGTATAAGTACCTCATTAACAAAATAGAAGTTAACTTGGTATATATACCATATTGCGAATGTATTTAATGAACGACTTCTTATACATAAATTACAGTATTGCATACAAACATTCAGGACTTATCAAATAAAAAATTCACATTATTTTAATTAGAGTTTTACTTCACTAGAATTTCAGTATAGGAACTTACAATTTAAATTCTGAGGGAGTGAAAGAATATATGAACAATCCAGTTAGTTTAAAAAGGGCTACCATGACATATGGACCTGATGATGATCCTCATATGTATGAATTATTTGAGGGAGTTCTGTATGATCGTAGTTATTTCTTTTATCTTGAACATGGGATACTGTGTCTGCGACATGTAAGAAAGGTAGAACAACCGGACCATCCACATCTTTATGTGGATGGGGAAAGTGGGGGCCTCTAACTAGCGAAGAATGTACAGCGTGGGATTATGGAAGTCGTTACAGAACTGATCGAGCGTTTGCGTAGTAAGGATGGATTGACGTTTTTACTGGACGAACTGCTATGGCTACATGGTCGAAGTCATATTGAACTTAACCTCGTAAAAAATAAAGGATGATATATTTCTGTTGAGAAACTAGCTGATTTGTAACCTTCCTCCACGGAGTTGGCACTTAAGACTAAGAACACGAGAGAAAAGAGGCTAGGGATGTATGAAGGAGTGGGTTGAAAAGGCACGGCAGGGGGATGAAGAAGCGTTCGGGCAGCTAATGCTGCATTTTCGCGGGATGGCCTATGCGGTGTCCTATGACATGCTGAAGGATGTTCATCTCGCGGAAGATGCCGTGCAGGATGCGCTCATAGAAGCTTATCAGAATCTGGAGAAGCTGCAGACCCCGTCTGCTTTTCCAGGCTGGTTCAAGACCATTGTGGTAAGACAGTGCCAGCGAATGCTGCGGCGCAAGCATCATTCGGTGCTTCCTCTGGATGAGGCTGTGCAGATATCGGGAGGAGTACCGGGTGTAGCAGAAATTGCGGAGCGTAGGGAGGAGAGCCAAGTTCTGCAACAATCGGTGAAGGCACTGTCTGCCAAGCTGCGCGTGCCTCTGCTGCTGTTTTATTTTTACGGCTATTCTCTTCAGGAAATTTCCGATTATCTGGGCACTCCGGTCCCGACGCTTAAGAAGCGGTTGCACGATGCTCGCCGAAAGCTGAAAGGTACACTCCCGGTAGCTGATCTCGTTTCTGTGTTCAATCATTTGTATGAGGGAGGGCAAAACATGCTACATATTGTTAACGGTGATGTTGTAGGCGAGATGTTGAAGCAGGGTGTTGTACAGGGTGATGTGCTTGTATGGAGAGAGGTATATCCGGCAGGACCGATATTTTTAAATCCAGCGGGGGCGGAAGAACGGGCATTGCGGGCCAGGGTCCTAGAAGAATCGATGGGTATTCCGACCAGCGAATATATTATGGGTTGTGAGGAACAGGAGCAGAAACTTCGTGAGTTTATTAAGTATGATGAAGTCGTATTGTGGTTTGAGCATGACCTGTTTGATCAGAGCATGCTCGCCTATCTGCTCCACTGGTTCAAAAGACAGAAACTGGGCCGCACGAAGCTGAGCTTGCTCTGCATTGGGGAGTTTCCGGGAATCGAACGCTTTCATGGCTTGGGACAGCTCACTCCGGCACAGCTTCAGACATTATCTGGGACCTGGCGGACTATTGGGCGGCAAGAAATGGAACTCGGAAGCGAGCTTTGGCAGGCGTATGCTTCTCCTGATCCTGTTCAAATGGCTAATCTGCTGGAAGACAAGAAGGCAGAATTGGCAGCATCCGGCCTGCCTTTTGCCTATGAAGCTTTCACAGCGCATCTCAAGCGGCTGCCCTCGGAGCAGAATGGTCTTGGCATTGTGGAACAGACCACGCTTCAGGCCGTTCATAATGAAGTGAATACGGCATTGGAATTGTTTCGTCAGGTAACTGACGTTCTGCATGTGCTTGGCATGGGTGATCTCGAATACTGGAAATTTATTCGTGCTTTGGCGCAAGGCGAACATCCTTTGCTGATCATTGACGGGATTGAGGCGGGCTTGGATTTCAGACAAATTCCGGATTTTCTGAACCGAAAGGTAATTCTGACAGAGTTGGGTAAAGAGGTACTGAATGGATCAGCGGACCGCATTGCAGTTCAAGGGATCGATGAGTGGTTTGGGGGGCTGCATCTCCATGGACATGAGGTTTCTTGGCGCTGGGATGATGTAGCTGGAGGTTTGATCCGACATTGAAGGATAGCTATCATCAGTATATTCTCCTAATGTTAGGAACCGACATGGGCAGATGCGCATATACTTTCTAAAAACTAACATTAGGAGGAATAAACTTGTATCAAGTACCTTCTTACTGGGGAAATTCATACTATATGCGGGCCGATTTTGTACCGATCTGGAACACAGGATTTCCGAAAGCAGTACAAATGATAAAGGAAGCGGTACAAGGGGAGCGTAACGATGAGTTGTTCTACGATGAATTGATCAATTTGGCACCCTCACAAGAGCAGGTGGCTATTATTGAAAGCATCCGTAATGATGAGCGCGGTCACAATAAAATGTTCAGAGAGATGTATCGGGCTTTGACAGGACAGGAAATTGCAGGCATCAGTAGTGAGCAATATGAGAGGGTGCAATCTTATACAGAAGGTCTACAGCGCGCCTTGATGGGAGAGTTGGGTGCGGTGGAACGATATCGCAACATCTGGTTTGGTTTGCCTGCCGGTATCTATAAGGACACGGTGTACGGTATCATTTTGGATGAGCTTAAGCACGCTGCCAAATACAATTATCTGATTACGTTGAATCTCAGGTAACTATTGACCGAAAGTCAATACTACTCCACATCAATTGGATGCTGGATTTTATCCTTATATTCATCCACATAGAGTTGGCCGTTGCTGCCTTTAACGGCATAGAATACGTCCTCTAACTTTTTGTCGCGGGCCTTCAGTTGAGACAGCAGCCATGATTCGGGAATATGATTGGAGTTTAAATTGCCATGCAAAAGCTGTCCGTCGATTACAAGCTCAATTGGGAACTGTGTGGCATTACCTGCATTCAACTGCAGGTCTTTTAATGTCACGGCTTGCAGTTCCTTTTTCTTTTGAACAGATAGTTTTCCGTTAATCTCAAGGAGGGCGTACTGCACTTCTTCTATATTAAAAATTTCTTTCTGGCGAAGTTGTTGGTTTAAAGAATCCAATGTCATATTATTTTTTTTTAGGTTATCTTCGAGAATGAACCCTCCTTCTATGAGAACGGTGGGTGCTCCCTCTGTCCACATCTTAAAGTTTCTGAATTTCAAAAAAAACTTGGATAAAACATAAGAAGTAATTGTAAAAACAGACAGGGCTATTAATAGGTGGACAACTTCTATTTTTTGGTTAAATGCAAAATTAGCAGCCATAGCTCCTAATATAACTGCCGTTACGAATTCGTGAAAGTTCATATTGGAAAGGGTTTGCTTCCCCAATATTCTCCCAATTAGCATGAGGATAACGAATGCAGAAAAACTTCTGATCAAAATAACGAGATGATCCATGCAAAACCCTCCTAGTTTGAAAATTGCAGGTATTCAGCATATAGGTTACCCGCTGGGATGGGATAATATACCAATGTAATTAATGCATTATATGTGATGTATAAGCTTATAGGTTAGAAATTTAGCTATTTGGTCGAATGATTTGATTTCTCTGCATATGAATAGACCTCCTTATGTTCATAATCCAATGCTTCTACTGCTTCATATCCGTAAACAGCTCCTGCGCAGTACGCACAAATAACTGTACAGCCAGAGAAGCATTGTGCAGGGATGGTACAGCGATACCGATTTGACGTGTGATCAGAGGTGAAGTCTCCTTGACGGTCAGATCATGGGGGAACGTGGACAAGGCGAGTGAAGAAACAATGCCCATACCCAGTCCTTGTCGAACCATGCTGACCAAGGTGCTGACATTGTGAGTAATGAATTGTGCCTGCAACTGACTTTGTTCGCGTTCAAAACCTTCCATAATGGCGACCTCATGTCCACCTTTACAAAAGATCATATCCTGCTCATTCAAGTCACGGATGGCAATTTTATTGTGCGATTGTAGAGGGTGACCGTCTGGCAGGAGAATAACCATGTCATCCTGACATAATGGGATGATATCTACCTGAGGGTCTGGTAACAGGATGATACCGACTTCGATTTCTCTGGTATGCACCCACTCCTTGACTTCATTCGTGGAGCCTTCATGTAGATCGAAAACAAGGTTCGGATAATGCTGACGAATATGATGAATAATCGGGGGCAGAAAATAGGCTGAGGCAGAAGGAAAGGCACCGATCGTGATCGTGCCCACGTCTAGACCTTTTTCAGCAGCCACCTGCTGCTGTACCTTTTCCATGCTTTGCAGCATCATACGGAATTGCAGCAGTACCTTGTGCCCGATATTTGTCAGCAGCACTCCTTTTTTTCGGTCGCGCAGCAATAGCTGGACACCCAGCTCGTTTTCGATGCTGGCGATGGCATGGCTGACCGCGGGCTGCGTCATATGCAGCTCATGGGCAGTTTGGGTGAAGTTTAGCGTTTCAGCTACACGAACGAAGATCATAATCTGAGTAATGGTCATAAGTGAAAAGTTATCTCCCTTATTGAAAACATTCATTTTATTTATTAGTGACCACAGTATACGCTAGTAAAGCAAAACTTTGCAAACGGCTATTCAGATTTTAGTCGGTAGCAATGAGCGATGAAAAATCTAAGGGAGAGAAGACATCTATGAAAAAATTAACACCTAAAGCTACGTTGTGGCTTGTCTTGATATTAGTGATGGTATGGGGGATCAACTGGCCGTTGACCAAGCTGGCTTTGCCAGATACGCCGCCGATATTTTTTTCAGGAATCCGTACCCTGCTGGGTGGTGTGATTCTGCTATTGTTCGCTATACGTCACCGGGAAACCTTGCGTTTTAGACAAAATGCGTGGACTTATCTTGTGCTGTCCATATTTAATATTGCAGGCTACTATGGCTTGCAGACGGTAGGGCTGCGTTATTTGCCTGCTGGGTTATTTTCCACTTTAGTATTCCTTCAGCCGATCCTGTTGGGATTATTCTCCTGGATGTGGTTAGGGGAGCGCATGTTTCCCCTGAAGGTCATTGGACTGGTACTGGGTTTTGGCGGGGTGATCGTGATTAGCTCTGGTGGAATGGCAGGGCATTTATCGGTACTGGGTATTGTGTTGGGGCTAGCTTCAGGATTGTGCTGGGCGCTCGGAACGATTTATATGAAGAAAAAAAGTCAGCAGCTGGACTCCATTTGGGCGGTGACGATGCAGCTCGTATTGGGAGGGATTATACTCAATGGGATTGGATTTACGACCGAGAAATGGAGCGATATTCACTGGACGACCTCCTTTATCGCAATTCTATTGTTTATTTCGATATTCGTGATTGCGATGGGCTGGATAATTTATTTTAAACTGATCGACAATGGAGATGCAGGAACCGTCGGCTCATATACGTTTATGATTCCGGTGTTGTCCACAGTCTTTAGTATGGTAATGCTCAAGGAATCGCTTACTTTGACGTTTGTTGTGGGGCTGGTGCTGATTGCAGGCAGTGTGTATCTGGTAAATACAGCATCTCCTAGAAAACGAAAGAACCGAAACTCCAGGGCTGATGAAACGAATTCCTGTACAAATGCATAGAAATATGGAATTAGGAAAAATATACTAGATTATCAGAGGAGGGAATAGTAAAATATGACTATATAAGTAGAGAGGAAGTTTGGTATGGGAGAATTAAGCAGTCATGCTCAGTCTGTGGAGCCGCAAGCACATTCTGTTCGTAAGCTCGCAGTTGTAGCAACAGTCATTTCAGGAGTAGCTGTACTAGGATGTATAGCCTTGGCGGTGTGGAATTATAATCTGAATACGAAGGTCAATACTTTAACTAGTGCGAACGCTTCACTAAATAAAACAACACAAGCGTTAACGAAGCAACACAACGATACAGAGGCGCTACTGGGACGAGTTAGATTAACAGCTAACCTGTCAGCCATAACGCATATGTTAGAGCAGACATCTGTCGTTACCGATGATTTTGTATTGGAAAAAGTGACTTTTGATGTAACAGAGGATGGCACGTTGAAGGGTGTGCTACTGAATGTGAACAATCAACCTAATCTTGGTTTTGGCGGTGCTTATCAAGGTTATGGTAAATATAATATGTCCTCAGCTGCATTGACGAAGAAGGCGGAGGAAGTCATAAACATAGCTATGAAAGAGTACGGTACATCTGACAAGCTTCCGGTATGGGATAAGAATACGAGGGTGGAAATGACGGTTCAAAATTATCCGCTTGGGAAGCGGGAAGGCGGCACTTTTAAACTCACCGGTCAGCAGTAGGAGGAACCTAATGTATTCCGATGTTGGGTTTTGCAGATGAAGCGGGGGAGTTAAGGAATGGACAGATATACACCTACAGCGAGGGAACGTTGGCAGATGAAACAGAGCGAGCCGCAGCAGCAGGGATGGCTGCTCGCTTTCTTTGGCTGGATTTTTGCAGGTTTGGGGTTCATATTTAGTTTTTTTGTCTTTGGAGGATTGTTGGGTGTCTTAGGTTTGGTTTTTGGAATTTTGACGAAACGAATGGAACAAAGAAACACGCAGGGCATCTTCATTATTGTAATCAGCTCCGTTGCTATTGGCATCGGTCTATTGATTTTTATGATTTTTTTTACGCAAGGTTTTGTAGAGGGTCTGAGAGAAGGGTATAATGAGCATTATTAGGTCAGGGAGGTAACAGCATTGAGCGTCATTATTTCACAGCAAATCTCGGCAACGGGCGTGAAGGAATATACGAAGGTGATGAAAACATTTGATTCTCCGTTTACACCTTTAGTTGGACAGAAGATCAGGGACACGGCATTTGGCGATATGCAATATTACGATGTCGAGGACGTATTTATTGATCTAGCGGAGAATGAATATTGGGTTATTCTACCTGCCGTTTTGCTGCATACTGATGATATTGAGGATATACGAGACGCTGTGCGTGAGTATCGTTCACATGGTTGGGAATGTACGAAACCTCTGTAAATGCATACCACTTAGGCATCTATACGGAAACGTCTTTCTTTTGCGAGATAGGCGTTTTTTTGTGTATTTGTGTAGGGGGTATTCCTAATGATTGGCATGAAAAGAAAGAATTTATGCTGAAAATGCGCAAATTTTATCATTTTTTATCATAAAACGACAAGTTGGGAAATGAAAACGGCCTTAATGTGTTATACTTAGTATATCAAAGGACAAGAGTCTAAAACGACCGGTAAGGCCCTTTCTTTGAAGAGCCTCTGAAAGGTTCAACGTTTATCCAAAATAAATGGTCAAAAGGAAAAGGGGAAATGCTAACGTGAGAGTGAATTTGAAATTTACCAACAAAGGGCAAGTTGCAGTTGAGAAGTTCAACAATGAGGAGCTTATCGAAATCTTTACCCGCTACATTAAAACGTTAAGCAAGAAGTATGATATCTCGGTTACCGTACCGGAGGATCTGAATGAGCAGATCTTGGAGGAGGGTACCGTGAAGGTCGTGTTGGATAAGATTAATTGTGACATGGACGCTTTTTTCAAGGAGCTGAGCCGGGATATCAAGGTGCCGCTGGTCAAAAGATTGGGTACCAAACTGGATAACGTATTTAAGACCGAGGTTGTGGAGCAGGAACAGAACTAAGTATAGGGATCAAGCGAGTCGAATGAAGATTCGCCATATGAAATGATAAAACCTCCCGAATGGGGCGCATGGCTAGGCCATGTGCTCGTTCGGGAGGTTTTATATGTTTAAACTACTCTATTCAGTAGGAAAACATGCAAGGCATGTCTCTCCCTTTTAACGTATTGTTGTGGATGTAGGGCGCAGTTGGGCTAAATCAAACGAAGGTACCAGCCCTTCCTGCGCGGCACGACCGAGCAAAGCTTCGATGGCGGCATATCCACTGTCGCCCAGATTGGCGGTAAAATCGTTAACGTACAGGTCGATATGCGATTGGGCGACATCAGGTGAAAGCTCCTGCGCATGAGACAATACATATTCACGCGAAGCTTCTGGATGCTGCCAAGCGTATTCGACAGAGGCGCGTATCCAGTTTGTGATCGCATCCAGATCCAGCGTACGGCGGGCAATAATAGCTCCGAGCGGGATCGGCAGTCCTGTATCTTCTTCCCACCAGTTCCCCAGATCGACTTGCTTACTAAGCCCGTAGGACGGATACGTGAACCGTGCTTCATGAATAACTAGTCCGGCATCTATCTTCCCGTCACGGACAGCAGGCATAATTTGGTCGAACGGCATCACGACGATCTCGCCGACACCCCCAGGCACATGCTTGGCCGCCCACAGGCGGAACAGCAGATAGGCAGTGGAACGTTCACTCGGAACGGCTACACGCTTGCCGGACAGGGCTTCCGGGCCTTTGACGGTGGAACCTTCCTTGGTCAGCACGAGTGGCCCACAACCCCGGCCCAGTGCGCCCCCACAAGGCAGCAGGGCATATTCATCCAGTACCCAAGGGAGTGCAGCATACGAAATTTTCATGATATCCAGTCCGTCTGGTGTGATCGCCAGATTGTTGGTGATGTCGATATCGGCGAATGTAATGTCCAGCGCGGGTGCGCCCGGAATCAAACCATGCGCCAGGGCATGGAAGACAAAAGTGTCGTTGGGACAAGGTGAAAAAGCAATTTGCATCTATATAACCTCCGTTAATGTAGAAAATGCGGCTTCCAATGCTTGCAAAGCCTCTTTGATTCGCCAGGCTGCACGGTCACGTGGACCGACAGCATTGGAAATCGTGCGGATTTCCATCGTCGGCAGTTCTAGCCTATTTGCCGCCACGGCCACGCCGTAGCCTTCCATCGCTTCGGCAGCAGCTCCAGGAACGCGTTTGGCCAGCCGTTCCGCTGTTGCCGCCGTACCGGTGGCCGTAGAGACGGTCAGGATCGGCCCCGCGACAGCCGTCTGTCCGGCGGCACGCAACGCCTGAACCAATCGCTGCGCGGTGGCAACGTTCACGGCAATTTTGCTTGAGCCGAACCCCAGCTCGTCCACGCTGCTGAAGCCCTCTGCCGTCTCGGCCCCCAGGTCGGCGGCAATGATCGCGTCAGCAACAACGACGCTCTCCAATGCAGCGACCTCCGCGAAGCCGCCACCAATTCCGGCGCTGATGACCAGACGGTAGTCACCAGCCGCCGCCAGTGCTAGCGCGGTTGAAGCCGCCGCGGACGGTGCGCCCACGCCAGCTAGCTCGACCACAAAACGGGTGTCGCCTTTCAGGCCCCGCAGTACAGCTTCCCGTTCGCCTTCAACCGCGGTCATAACCAGGATGCGCTCATCTGATGTTGTATGCTCCATCGGTTGATTCCCCTTTAAATTTAGGTAATATGCTCCCTTATCATACTGCTTTTCGAAACGATGTTCAAAAAAGGTCGACAAAAAAAGCGCTCTGAGGCGCTTTTTGAAAAAACTGCAAGATTCAGCAGATATGAAAATCGGTAGTTGTAAACATAAAGCAATTCTAATCTGGAAGAACAGCGCAGGCATAGCATATAATAATTATATCGGCTGATCCTTTGTGATTAGCTGAAACATGGTAATATTGCGGTCATAATGGCTTGGGGTTCCATCTTGATTGCGCACCCGAATCATCTCGCTACTGAATAACTCGATATATCCACAGCCAATCTCACAGTATACACCTGTAGGGTCCTCTTGCCAGACCGTAACGAGGTGTTGAGACAGCGCTGCGGTGAAAAATTCGATGTTTTTTTGCAGTACGCGTGGCGTTTTCTTGGGTTCCATAACGTAAATCCTCCCTATATCATGCCATTTGAAAATCAGCAATTGAACGTGGCTTCTAAGTGGTTACTACACATCATAACGAACATAAACAGCTGAAAGAGAAACGGTTCTTCAATCTACTCTATGAAACAGACGTAAACACTGTACCGCTTAATGCTATTTTTGTAAAGCATCCGAATGACCTTTTCAAATATCCAGTTTGTGTTTACACACATTTTACATTGCGTTTACACTGCTGTGATGCTAGTGCGTTTCATCTAATAGTACAATAAAGGGTAACTATACTGCATGAATTGATGGAGGCCATATGTTGATAGAGAGTCAGAATAAGGATAAAGCCGGGTCAGAACGTTACTTTAACCGAGATTTAAGCTGGATTGAATTTAATCGCCGTGTGCTTCAGGAAGCTCAGGATGCAGATACACCGTTGCTGGAGAGAGCCAAATTTTTGGCGATTGTATCTAGCAATTTGGATGAGTTTATGGCTGTTCGTGTTGCAGAGACGCGCGAGAAAATCAAGGCGGGTTTTATGCAAAAGGATTTTACGGGATATACCCCCTCCGGTTTGTACAAACGCCTGATCAAGCGTACTGTCTCGATGGTATCGGAACAATACCGGACCTATCGTGATATTTCTCGCCTCTTGACGAAAAAAGGTCTTTTACTGCTCGAATATGAAGACTTGAACACGACACAGCGCAAGTCGCTGGATGCATATTTTCATGAAATTATATTTCCGGTGCTCACGCCGATGGCGGTCGATCAGAGCCGTCCTTTTCCACTCGTTCACAATAAATACGTATATTTAGCGGTCGTTTTGAGACGTCCGGGGGATACGGAGGAGGATAAACCGCTTTTTGCCATTGTGCAGGTGCCTTCGAATATTCCACGTGTGGTTACAGTGCCGTTACGTTCCAATAGCAAGAAGAAATCATTTATTTTAATTGAGGAACTGATCAAGCATCATATCCAAACGCTGTTCACCGGGTATGTCCCAGAGGCCGTTCATGCCTTTCGTGTGACACGTAACTCTGATTTATCCATTAATGAAGAAGAAATCGAAGATTTGCTCGAAGAGATTGAAAAAGAGCTGCGTCGAAGACGACGGGGCGCGCCAGTAAGACTGGAAGTAGAAAAAGGGATTCATCCCTATGCCCTGATGGAGCTTCAACGCGAATTCAAGCTGTTCGACCATGTGTTTGAGGTGGACGGGCCGTTGGATCTGACATTTTTGTCGTCTTTTGCCGATCATTTGGAGGGGTATTCACATTTGAAATTTCCGGCAATCAAACCACTGTATCCGGAAGAACTGCCCCCGCAAGAGGATATTTTCAACGTACTTCGCAAACGGGACGTGCTCGTGTACCACCCGTATGAATCATTCGATGCGGTAACTGATTTTATCATTGAGGCATCAGAGGACCCGGATGTGATGGCAATCAAAATGACCCTGTACCGTGTTAATGGGGAATCGAAGCTGATTCCGGCATTGGCACGTGCGGCCGAATCGGGCAAGCAGGTAACAGTGGTGGTGGAGCTGAAAGCCCGTTTTGACGAGGAACGTAATATTGCCTGGGCGCGTACGCTTGAAAAAGCAGGCTGTCACGTAGTGTATGGGTTGGTTGGCTTGAAGACGCACGCCAAAATCATTCTTGTCATACGCCATGAGCGCAATGCACTAAAACGATATGTGCATGTAGGTACAGGCAATTATAATGAAAGCACGGCGCGCGTGTATACGGATATCGGATTGTTTACGTCAGATCCAGTACTTGGCGAGGATGCCTCCGAACTGTTTAATGAAATCACGGGATTTTCTGCGCTCAAGACTTTGCAAGCTTTTACGGTGGCTCCAACGGGAATGAAGAACAAGCTGTTTGAACTCATCCGTAGGGAAGCAGAGCAAGCATTGGCAGGTAAGCCCGCCCGGATTATTGCCAAGATCAACTCCTTATCCAATCAGGAGATGATCGATGAACTATATGCGGCTTCCCAAGCAGGTGTGAAGATTGATCTTATCATTAGAGGGGTTTGTTGTTTGCGTCCCGGTGTGGAAGGATTCAGCGAGAACATACGTGTCATCAGTATTGTGGACCGCTTCCTGGAGCATTCCAGATTGTTTTATTTTGAAAATGGAGGGAATTCCGAGTTATTTCTGTCCAGTGCGGATTGGATGACTCGCAATTTGACCCGCCGAATTGAACTGATGTGCCCAATTTATGATGACGGGATCAAAGAAATGCTGGCAGATATTCTGCATTTATCCTTAAAAGATAATGTGAAGGCACGCCAGCTTTTGCCTAACGGCAGCTATCAATTTGTGTCCAGAAACGACAAAGAGGCTCCCATCAGGAGCCAATCTGAAGCGATGAAGGTTAGAAATTGGAAGAAGGTAGAATGGACCACGACAATGTAAGGTTCCACGCTTTTTGGAAATCCTTAGCAACGGATTCTAGCTCCCGTTGTTCTAGTATGGGTTCACTCTTGCTTTCCAGGCGAAGATGCAGTGCATCATCCCCTGTAGTGGGATGGATGCTGGTGATCATTCCGGACTCACTCCGGTCCATGCCAATCGCGAGCTGGAGCAGTGAGCCGAGCCGATGTACACGTTCTTCGTCGGAAGGCTCCAAAATATCCGCATGTGTGCGTAGCAAACGAGGGGTCCGGTTCTTGGGATGGTAATCCGCGATCAACGCGGCTAGCACCGTTTCCCTATGGGATAAACCGCCAATGCCTGCATGTAAGATCCAGAACACGGAATTCTGCCGGAAATGATAGTAATTCAAGGCAGCCCCCGTTTTGTAAAGAGTTGCCGCGGTCAGTAACAAGCGTTTGTCTATAGCAGCTGAGGTTCCGCTAGCTAATGTGTCATAGAGCCGGACGGCGTACTCGTTAACCCGCTTGACATGCGCTTCGCTAACCGGGACAGCAAACGAAAGGATATTGCGAATGGATGTGATAAGCGGATTAGCTACCACGGGCTGTTCCGCGTTGACCAGCTCATGAAATAGCCCGTCTCGCAGACCCGCTCCACTGACCAGATACGCGGAGCCTTGAGCAGCTTCAAATATCGTTTTCAATATAATAAGCCCCGGTACAATGATGTCGGCTCTGTCCTTGGACAGGCCGGCTGTTTTTTTGCGTTTTTCATAGGGAAGATGGGGCAGACTGCCATAGAAGTAATCGACATCTTCTATTGTCATTTCGTAATGGTGCGTCACAGGAAGTGAGTAATCCTGCCGCTTCTGATTGATTTTAGCCAAAGTACGCAGGGTCCCACCTAGCCCGATGAATGGCAGATCCGGATTGGAGAAGATCCAATCATGATTTTGCAGTGAAGAACGGACAAAGCTCTCCATTTCCTCAATCTGCTGAGGAGACCATTCGCCATTCTTGACCTCACGTCCAAAGCGCCAGTTCATATTGACGGCGCCAAAGGGAAATGACACCGTATGCAGTCGCTTTCGATCGCGGAACAGCGTAATTTCGGTACTGCCACCCCCGATGTCAATGATGATTCCATCACTCACATTCATAGTGTTCACTACGCCCAGAAAACCGGCATAGCCTTCTTGCTCTCCGCTCAGTATTTCCAGTGTTAAATTTGTCTCCTCCGCGATCCATTGGACGATTTCGTCCGAATTTGTGGCATTGCGGATGGCTGCTGTTGCTGCTGCACGCATACGGACAACCCCGTGCATATGACATACCGCCATAAATTGGCGCAGCAATGGAGCGATGCTTCGAATCGCCTCCCGTTCCATACGACCGTTGGCCCCAACCTTTTCGCTCAGTCGGGCAGCTTCTTTGCATTCCTGCACAATGCGATAGGCTCCTGTCTCTGTCATTTCATAGATCACCAGACGTATGGAGTTTGAGCCAATGTCCATGATGCCAATTTTGCTATTCATGAGTTGCCCTCCTTGTTGAAAAAACGATTTGCCGGTAATTTCCGCTGCTCCGTGCAAATGGTAGTAGATTATTGTCATTGTACCAGTGATGTTCGGTGCATGCTACCGTTTGCTATGATCTTGTCGAAATAGACACATGCCGCGGACAATCATCCAAGAATAGCACATTCCTGTTGAGTATGTATAAGTATAACTGACGGCGAAAGGAGAGGGTTACATGAGACAACTTGCAAGCAAATGGCTAAAGACGAAGGCGCTGCTCCACCATCCATATACCGCCGTTTATATACCGGAAACCTGTCTATATAGTGAAGAACAATTGCGCATGATGCTGCGGCGGCATGCTTTTGTATTTATAAAACCTGTGAAAGGAGGTGGAGGAATCGGAGTCATGCGTGTGGCAAAGGAGCGTAGGGGATACACCTGTACTCGGATGGAGCACATGCACCGGTTCAGTCATTTTAGAGCGCTTGTAATCGGAATCAATAAGCTCCGAATCCAACGTCCATATCTCATTCAACAAGGCATCCAACTAGCAAGTATTCAAGGTAGACCTGTCGACTATCGAGTCAAAGTCGTGAAGGAAGGGCAGCGATGGGATTTTCGTGCGGTGGTTGCGCGTCATGCTCGGCCTGGGCTGGTCATTACGAATCTGTGCAAAGGGGGAACTTTGCTGAAGGGAACAGAGGCGCTTCGGATGATATATCCCCGACGGCTTGCTGCTCAGAAGCGGCGAGAGATCATTGAACTTACACAGCGCTGTATTCCTGTGCTGGAAAAAAGGTTTCCTGGGATTGGACAACTAGGATTTGATTACGGGCTTGATCAGAATGGAAGGGTATGGATCTTAGAGGTTAATACAAGACCTCAATAAATTTCTGTTTTCTTCAATAAAATCCCAATTTAATCTATTAACAAGACGCTAAATATAATATATTTGTATAAATAATAAAAATATTTTTTGTGTGTTCAAGCGTAAAAATTCTGTGTATAAATATTGTCCACATTATCCCCTGTCACATATATGGGTTAACGACACTTACCAACAATTTATACACAGGATTTCCACAATTGACTGTGGATAACAGAACGCTTGTTCCGATTTTGGTATTTTGATAGAATAGATTTTGAAATAAAAGGAAAGGTTGTGTCGAGGATGGCTATGCTGACGGATGAAATGCTTTTGGATTCCTATCAGATGGCAATCGAGCTTAAACTTGAATGTGACTTCATTGCACTGTTGCTGGCTGAGATTCACAAAAGAAAGTTAGAGATGAATACAGCCGTAGTCCTTCATTAGACCGGACAAGCTCTCGTACTGCGACTGTAAAGTCATTCAGGGTTCGAATGGCTTTACGGACAATCACTGCAACGAATAGGCACACCGTAAAAAAGGGTATTTCACTCCAAACATTCAAATTTGGAGTAAAATACCCTTTTTTGTCATAGTCTAAACTAAACTACATTTTCATGTTACTGCTGTGACCAGGAGACAACTTGGCATCTGGATCTACATAGACCTTGGCGTTGTTGACTGCCGTAGGGGCTTCACCAAAGCCGACCGCAATCAGCTTGAGCTTGCCTGGATAGGTTGTAATATCCCCTGCGGCGAAAATGCCGGAAATATTGGTTTCCTGGCGAGAATCGACCACGATGGAATTACTTTCGATTTCAATTCCCCATTCAGCAATCGGGCCAAGTGTGGATACAAATCCAAAGTTAACGATCACATCGTCCACTTCGATTTCCTGTGTTTCTTTGGTTTTTACATGAGCAAGAGTGACTTTCGTAATCGTGTCTTCTCCATGCAATTCTGTAATTTCCGTTGGTGTAATAACATTTACTTTGGATGCGAGGAGGTTTTCGACACTGTGTTCATGCGCACGGAATTTGTCGCGGCGGTGAATCAATGTAACCTGTTCTGCAATTGGTTCCAGCATGAGTGCCCAGTCTACGGCAGAGTCACCGCCACCGCTGATTAGCACTTTTCGGCCTGCAAATTTGCTCAGGTCGCTAACAAAGTAATGCAGGTTCGTTTTTTCAAAACGTTCGGCACCTGGAAGCTCCAGTCTGCGCGGCTCGAAAGCACCAACACCAGCGGTAATAATAACCGCCTTACCATGATACTCGCCACCTTTGTCTGTTTTTACGATGAAGTGGCGTTCTTCTTTTTTCTCTAACGATACGACTTTCTCTTCTAGCTGCACTTCTGGATTAAAGTGGTTCATTTGTTGAACCAAATTGTTGACCAGTTCCTGTGCAGTTACTTTAGGAAAGCCAGCAACGTCATAAATATATTTTTCAGGATAAAGGGCTGCAAGCTGGCCGCCCAGTTGGGGCATACTTTCAATTAAGGTGACGGATGCCTGACGCATTCCTCCGTAAAAAGCGGCGAAAATACCGGCTGGACCGCCTCCAATAATGATCAGATCGCGGATCTCCGCACCTGTGGATTGAGTTGTCACTCTAAAAACACCTCCGAAAGGGATAGTATGGGATTTGTAAATATTGAATCAGCCGCATAGAGGTTCAGATAGCCGCCGAACGCATGATTCACTGTTTATCATTATAAACTGCCAGGTTCCGCTTGCAAAGTTAAAGCTATTTAAATTTAATGAAGACTTTTTTATGAGTGTAAATTAACCGTTTTGAGAGAACAGCTTTGAATAATTATGTATATCGGAAGGGGTAGAAGCATGAGCAGTATTCCCAAAATTGTCATTGTGGGCGCCGGATATGGTGGTATATTGACGGCTCAGCAATTGCAAAAGGAGCTCAAGCACAATGAGGCGGATGTCACGCTAATCAACCGTCATGATTACCACTATATTACGACACATCTTCATATGCCTGCGGCAGGTACGGATACGATTGAGCATTCAAGGATTCCGATTGCCCAACTGATCGATGAGTTCAAGGTGGATTTAGTCAAAGGAACGGTTAAGGAAATCATACCCAAGGAGAAAAAAATCGTGCTGGAGGATGGCTCGCTGTCCTACGATTATTTGGTTATCGGACTAGGCGGGGAGCCAGAAACATTCGGTATTCCGGGAATGGATAAGTTCGCGCTGACGATTCGCAGTATTAACTCCGTTCGCCTGATTCGGGAACATATCGAATACCAGCTGGCCTTGTATAAAAATGACGGTAAACCAGGTCGCCTCAATTTCGTCGTAGGGGGCGCTGGTTTTAGCGGTATTGAGTTTGTAGCGGAGTTGGCGGATCGTTTGCCACAGCTGGCTAGAGCGTATGACATCGATTTTAACCGAATTCAAATCATTAACGTCGAGGCGGCTCCTACGGCACTGCCAGGGTTCGATCCTGAGCTGGTGGAGTATGCGATGGATGTCCTTAAGCGAAAAGGGGTCACCTTCCGCATTGGAATTCCGATTAAGGAATGCTTACAGGATGGTGTAATCGTTGGTGAGGGTGAGAAAATCGAAGCCTGCACCGTGGTCTGGACGGGAGGAATCCGTGGGAACGGATTAATCGAGAAAGCCGGATTCGAAGTGATGCGCGGAAGGGTGAAAATCGACGATTTTCTGCGTGCACCGGGCCACGATGATATTTTTATTATCGGGGACAGCTCCTTGATGTTTAATCCCGAAGGACGCCCTTATCCACCGACGGCCCAAATTGCGATGCAGCAAGGGGTCCTTTGTGCCAAGAATCTGGCCGCTACTCTTCGCAAAAAGGAACTGCACAAGTTCGTATTTTCCAACAAAGGGACGGTTGCTTCTCTTGGAAAAGGCGAAGCCGTCGCTGTGGTGGGCAAGCGCAAAATAAAAGGTTGGGTGGCCGCACAATTGAAAAAAATTGTGGATCTCCGCTATCTGTTCATCATTGGCGGAATTCCACTGGTACTGAAAAAAGGACGGTTTTTCTAAGGCAAAAAGGTTTCCATGACTCCTAAAAAGGAGCTTGGAGACCTTTTTTATTTCCATGAACAAAAAAAGATATTGACTCATAACTATTTGACGTCGTATAGTATGATTACTAATTACAGAGGAGGAGCTTCACATTGAATTCTGATTTTAAAATCAATGCCGATCCCAGTAGAATACATTTATTGACTGAAAAGTTTCCAAATGTGGACTCCCAATCGTTGAATACGTGGGTACTTTTCGTGCAGGCAGCACATGAAGTGTACAATGGAGTGTCTTCCAGACTCTCGGAATATGGGCTATCTGTAGGCAACCTGAAAATTTTAATGCCATTGTTTTTACATGAACGTGCATTGACTCCATCAGAGCTGGCTGAATATTCAGGGGTTACTCGTTCAACAGTAACCAGCGTAATTGATAAGCTGGAACGGGACGGCATCATCCGAAGAAGTACACTGACGGATCGACGTATGACCGCGATCTCCTTGACTGATGAAGGAAAACAGTTAATGACGGAAAAAATTCCGATGTTCATCCAGCTTTTTTCGGATTTAATGAATGAATTTACTAAGGAAGATCATATTCTATTTGCTACGTTATTAAATAAGTTTTCTTCAGGACTTGAACGGATAAAACGGGAATAATCAAATTTCCCGGCTTAAATAGTTAGACGTCGTACTATCAGGTTCCTTATTTGTTTTTGACTATTATTTTTTAACTATCATTGGCTAAATCATCACGAAGGAGAGTTTATTGCAATGAATAAAAAGATCATTGTGTACGTGCTACTTGTTGTTGCATTAGGTACCGGAGGTACGCTGATGGCAATGAGCGGCAAGGATGCTGTGAGTATGGCAGCCCAACAAAAAAACACACTGCTTACGGCAGATACCGTAAATGTTGCTTTTCAGGGCGTAGGGGGAAGAGTAAACACGATTGAGGTGAAGGAAGAACAACAGGTGAAAAAAGGGGATGTGCTCATGACCCTCGATCCTGTAGACCTTGATTTGCAAATTGAGAAATTAAAAACGGATATCGCACAGGCTGATGTGAAAATAAAACAGGCTAAAGACGGGCTGCAAAATCAGTCGGAGAAAATTTCAACTTCAGAAAAACAGGGACAATTGGACATTCAAGCCGCGCAAGCAGGAGAGTCCTTATTAAATCAAGGAACACGTGCGGAGGATATTCTAAGACAAAAGCTGGCTATTGAAGCAGCACAGCAATCGTTGGACGCAGCTCTGACAGGAGTAGAGACAGCCAAAAGGAATGCGGAAATCGCGCAAAAAACAGTATCATCCAGACAACAGGCTCTGGACTTGGCTAATGTGAATTACAACCGTATCAAAGCGTTATATGATGCTGGAGCTGGAACTAAAGCAGAACTGGATAACGCCAAAAACCAACTGGATAATGCCCAAATCGCGTTAGATACAGCTACAGATCAGGTTGAAATTGCCAAAAACCAGATTATAGCGGCTAGCAAACAATCGGACATTGCTAAAAATGGGATCGCTCAGCAGCAAACCGCTTTGGATAAAATGGAGGCAGGCGCAACTGCTGAGGAACGCCAGCAGGCTCGTATCAAAACAGAAAAAGCCAAGGAAGCCTTGACTCAAACCTCGCAAACACGAAAAGATGTTAAGAATAGCGAATACAATGTGGATCTTCTGGCTCAACAAAAGCAGGCATTAAGTGTTCAACTCAAAACTTTGGAATTGCAGCGCGGACGTATGGTGCTGAAGGCATCCGCAGATGGTAAGGTGTCGCGTATTGTACCTAAAATGGGAGAGATCGTTTCTACGGGGGCAACGGGCGTCGTTATTGAAACCAATCAGCTATACTACGATATTTATGTGGGCGAGGATTCCATGTCACAGTTTAAAGCTGGGGGAAATGTGAATACGCACGTCGTAGCTTTAGATAAAGATGTCCAAGGCAAGGTGAGGTACATTACTTCTGCCCCTCAGTATACCAACATGAGAATGAGTCGGGACAAAGGTCTGTCGGATATAAGCTCCTTCCAAGTGCGGGTGGATGTCCAGCGAACATCTGAATTATTACCTGGAATGACGGTAGAGGTTGTGACGAAATGAAGGCGTTTATAGAAGAATGGAAGCTGATGATCAGTGGTAAGATGGTTTTTATCATGCTGCTCGTTCCTATCGTAGTAGCTGTAGCCTTTGGATTTGTTTTTAAAAATAATCAGCTTAACGATGCCTCTGTAGCTGTAGTCGATTTAGATCATAGCAGTTATAGCCGACAGCTTATTAATAAATTGGATGCATCGCAGTATATTGATGTACGCCATGTGCAAGAGAATGAAGCCGATCCGAATTTACTTTTATATAATGAAAAGTTTTTTGCGGTGATTTACCTTCCAGCTGGGTTGGAGGAAAATAGGATCAAAGGAGTTCAGAGCAACATCGGTTTCTATGTAGATAATACGGTAGGTCAGGCTACTGGAAATCTACGCTCGGCAGTCACAGAGATCATGGCGACGGAAAATGCGATGCTGGCTGGTGGTGGATTAAAGGGTATGGGAATGAGTGACAGCCAGGTTACAGGGCTTACTTCCAATATGCTGCTTCAGCAGCGCCTGTTATATAATCCTACCAATGCTACTTTGATGACCTCAGTTATGGGGTTCATTAATACGGTCGTGATTTCACTGATTGGTGCTACTGTACTGACAATTGTCCCGCGATTGCGGGAGCAAGGAAGATTAAAAGAGGAGCTTCAGTTTTCGTATGGTTTGATTCTTAGGGTGTTGCCGTATGCGTTAGTAGGATGTGTTTCCTTTTACCTGTCCATTGGTTTACTTAAGCAAATTGGCGGACTGCGCTTTGAAGCGAATGTATGGCAGCTCAGTATCCCATTTCTCCTGTACACGATTACGTTGAGTTTGTTTGCGATGGCTTTAGGGTGGAATGCGGCGAATCCGGGAAAAGCTTCCCCACGCCTCATGCTAATTATACTGCCTTCGTTTTTACTGAGCGGCGCTCAATTGCCAGTAGCTATGCTGCCTACATCGCTGCAATATATTAGTAATATTCTTCCATTGACCTGGCATTTCAAGTTTTTGAGAGGGATGGGCTTCAAAGGTGGGAGCCTGAAGTATTTTATTCCTGAGCTTGGCGGCTTTTTGATCCTATTAAGTGGTCTGCTGCTTGTTGTCTTTATTCAGATCGCTTTGGAGAAAAGAAAGCTGGCGAAAAGTGAGGATTCGTCCGTCGTGGTGAGCCTGTGATGCAATAAAAAAAGGATTCCGTCGTCCCGAAAGTGGGAGTTCGCGGAATCCTTAATTGTATGCTGCGATATGGTACTAACGGTTGTGCTTTACAGCTTCAACATGTCTTCAAATGTCTCTTCATTCAACACGCTGCCGACATAGAAGGAGCCGAATTCACCGTAACGGGCACTGACTTCATCAAAACGCATTTCGTAGATTAGCTTCTTGAACTGAAGTGCGTCATCGGAGAACAGTGTTACGCCCCATTCCCAATCGTCAAAGCCGACAGAACCGGAAATGATTTGCTTTACTTTGCCAGCATAGCTGCGTCCAATTAAACCGTGGCTGCGCATCAAGGTGCGACGCTCGTCCATTGAAAGCATGTACCAGTTGTCATCTAGATCACGTTTTTTGTTCATTGGATAGAAACAAATATAACGGGCCTTGTTTAATACAGGCTTCAAGCGTGCGACAATTTGTGGATTTTGCATAGGATCTTCATCTTTGCTCAAATAATTGCTCAGTTCCACTACACTCACATAAGAGTAGGTTTTAGTTGTATATTTGGCGAAGGTTGTTTTGTTAAAATCATTTTCCAGTTTATTGAGGTCTTCCAGCGTTTCGCGCAGGTGCATCATGACAAAATCAGCCTTTTGTCCGACTACAGTATAGACAGCTGAGCTGCCCAGACCCGCTTCCTCGGTAACGTTCCATTCCTTCATAAACTCTTGAAGCTCGTCCAGTGCTCCGGCGCGCTCTTCATCGTCTGCTGTCTTCCATGCTGTCCAGTTGATGGACCGAAAATCGTGAAGCGCATACCAGCCTTCCAGTGTGGAGGCTACTTCGTTAGGTGTTGCTGGGGTTTGTTGAGGTTGATGTTGACTCACGATCTACACTCCTTTACGATCTGTAAATGGTAATCGGCTTAGCCGAAATATGTGTACTTCCTAATATCATTCCTGTATCCAATACGTGATACTTAACCATTACATTGTAGCTCAAAGTAAAGCTTTTCACCAATGAAAGAAGTGTGAAGAATTTTATTTTTACCATGATGCAGGTCACAAAGTCATAAAATAGTTAGTATTCTCGAAAAAAGTAGAACTCAGACGAATACGGCTGCCAAAAAGGAGAACAATTGCCCTTATTTTGTTGGTCCCACCAGAAGGCAAGTATGATAGAATAGAAAAACATCTTGGAGACCGTTATGTCAGGAAAGGAAGAATGTTGGAATGCGGATGAAAAACCTGCTGCACTATACTGAGAACCACCGCTACTGCGTTTATCGGGAATTTGGCTTGAGCGCACTGGATGAATTGATGCTGGGAAGCGTCTATCAGCCGATGGTAGGCGCATTTGCGGTCAGTCTGTATCGACTGTTGTTCCAGCATGTGCCAGTCGGACAAATCGGTTATTCGCCGTTGGAACAGCAGCGTCGCCTTTTTCTGACACTGGGACTGGAGCCGAGTGAGAAGGGACGCAAGTATTTGATTGAACAGACCTCCAAACTGGAGGCCGTCGGTCTGTTACAGACGTCCAGGCTGTATGCACCCGAAACGGACGACTATATGTATGAATATGAGATGCAGCCGCCGCTCGCACCTGCTGAATTTTTCAGAACACAGCATCTCACCCTTTTGTTGAGAGACAAAATCGGTAAGTTTGCAGTGCTTTCTCTGAGAGAATCATTGTGGAGCAGAGAATCTAGCGAATGGTCGCAATCTTCCTATAATAAAGAGAATATTTCGATTCCATTTTATGAGTTATTTGAACTGAATACCCATGTTATAGATTATGAATTGGAGCAGGCGTTGTCCGAGGTGTCTACTAGCCGTCAGACTGGACCACTTGCGTCAGAATCGGAGGAAGCATTGAATTATGCAGATATTATTCTCCGTTTTCCGCGTGAATCTGCCAATCGTAAGCACGTGGAGCGTCTTCGGTTTGAGCACGAGCAGTTAGGCATGGTCAATTACGTTGTTCGCAAATTTGATCTTTCTGTACAGGATATTAGCCGCTTGCTGGATGAGGACGGTATTTTTACCGAAGCAGGCGACTTGTTGCTCGACGAGCTTCAGCTTCGGGCTAGCCAGCACTCCAGACAGGATCGCAAGCGTCAGGAGGAGCAGCAGGTTCAAGCCGCCAAGGTAGTTGCTTTGCGCCAAAGGGAAGCTTCCACATCTGAAGAGCCGCCTGCAGAGCAAGCTGTGGAAATGGAATTTTATGTGGAGGTTCCCCCACAATTCACAGCCAAGTGTGACATTCACCAATATAATATGATGTTGCGCAACGAGCCTTATCGCCGTTTGCTGCAAACCTTTTTCCCCGGCACGGTTCCCGGTAACCTGCTGGATATATTCGAGAAAATTGATATCAGCTATAAGCTGCCAGGCGAAGTCATCAACGTGCTGATCCATTATTTGATGTCACTGCTCGTATCCGGGAGCGATCAGCGGATTAACCGCAACTTTGTCGAGGCCGTTGCTTCCAATATGCTGCTTAAGCAGGTAAACACTTACGAGAAAGCCGTTCAATATATAAGGGATCAAGCTAAGGTAAAAGGAAAACAGTCCTCTGCTTCTCCTTCCGGCGGTCGATCCCGCGCGTATGCCAAAAATAACGGGCCAGCCAAGCCATCCATTCCAATCGTTCAAGATCAACCTTCCGAGGAGTCTGTATCTGAGGAAGAATTGGATGAACTGCTGCGTCTGGCCGAACGAATGCAATCCGGTAAACAGAAAAAGGTGTAGGTAGATTTTAAGGTATCCATAACTCTGCACTTTTTAAGAAAGGAGGAGCGTTCTTGGAATCACTGGGCGATTTGCTGCAGCAGATGCAGAACCCTTCGTTTCGCCAGCGCACTCGCAATGTAGCCGATCAGGTTCTAAATGATCCGCTCGTGCAGGAGTTTTGTGCTGCGCATCCTGATGTGGACGAAACACAATTGCGACTCAACATGAGCATGCTCTTTCAGTATGCCCGAGATCGTCGAAATTGCGACAATTGTCCGGGACTGGAACGGTGTCCTAACGATTTTCAGGGCCACTTTTGCAAGCTGGGCGTGGAATATCCGAATGGAACTGCTGAAATTGTAGACATTCGGACCCCATGTGCGAAGCAGATTGCTTCCCAACATGAGCAACGGGTGCGTGAGCGAATTAAAAGCTTCTATGTGGATGAACGCGCACTTCTGGAGGGATATAACGCCCTTGAAATTGCGCGTAAAGATTCACAACGCATGCCTGCCGTCACACAGCTATTCCGTTACATTGAAGAAACGAAAAGTCAGGGTCTATCCAAAAAAGGACTGTATCTGGAAGGTACGTTTGGTACGGGTAAAACTTTTTTGATGGGCTATTTATTGCACGAGTTGGCCCTGTCGGGTCTGAACGGTGTGATCGTGTATATGCCTGATTTTGTGGAGGACTTAAAGTCCATGATCCAGGATGGGCAGAAGCTTAAGGAAACGACCGAAATGCTCAAAAATTGTGATCTGCTTGTATTTGACGATATTGGTGCCGAAAATTTAAGCCCGTGGGTACGGGACCACGTGATGGGCTCTATTTTGAATTACCGAATGAACCGCAAACCTACTTTTTATACTTCCAATTATTCTTTGCAGGGACTGGAGAAGCATCTCAGCTTTACGAGCAAGGATGGAGAGGAAATGTATAAAGGACAACGCTTGATGGACCGGATTCGTCCTTTTGTAGATGTCATTACCGTAAAGGGAAAAAATCAGCGGGGGTAAGCGTTTATCCGTCTGCTATTTCGATATCTTACAATTAAAAGACTATTGTGATATAATTAAAAGGTGTCGAAATAGACATTACAGGTTATAATAATCTTGACTTTTCTATAAAGGAGGAACATACAATGGCAATTGTTAACGTGTCCGATCAATCCTTCAACGCAGAAGTCGAAGGCACAGGAACCGTTTTGGTTGATTTTTGGGCGCCATGGTGCGGTCCTTGCAAAATGATCGCTCCTATTCTGGAGGATCTGTCCACAGAAGTTGGCGACAGCGTCAAAATCGCGAAGGTGAACGTGGATGAAAATCCAGAGTCTGCTTCCCGTTTCGGCGTGATGAGTATTCCGACCCTGATCGTTTTCAAAGACGGACAGCCTGTTGATAAAGTGGTAGGTCTGAACTCCAAAGAAGCGCTGAAAAGCATGCTTACTAAGCACCAATAATCATCGCATGTGACCCATGCTCCCGCGGGGGCTTGGTGGAGCGGCCATGAAAGGTCAATGCCTCCGGTTGTAAATACCGGGGGCGTTTTTGTGTATTATTCCTATATATTATAAGTAGTTAGTTGAGTAGTCATTAAGAATGGAAGGAGGAACCGGGCAAATGAAACCTTATGCGGAGGACTTGCAGAATCAGGAAAAGGCGCTGGAGAACATACGGCACAAATTAGCGTTACTGCCGGATGCATCAGGCTGTTATCTGATGAAGAATAGCGAAGGCACCATTATTTATGTCGGCAAGGCAAAAGTGTTGAAAAACCGGGTCCGTTCCTATTTTACAGGTAGCCATAACGGCAAGACGCAGCGACTGGTTTCCGATATTCGTGATTTTGAATATATCGTTACAGGCAGTAATATGGAGGCACTCATTTTGGAGTGCAACCTCATTAAAAAGTACCAGCCACGCTATAACGTGCTATTGAAGGATGATAAAACCTTTCCGTATTTGAAAATTACGAACGAGGCACACCCCAAGCTGGAGGTGACCCGTCGCGTTCTGAAAGATAAAGCAAAATATTTTGGACCGTACCCCAATTCCTACGCGGCACATCAGACGAAGAAGTTGCTGGACCGTATGTATCCGTTACGCAAGTGTGGTGTGATGCCCAAGGAAGTGTGTCTGTATTATCACATGCATCAATGTTTGGGGCCTTGTGTGAAAGAGGTCGAAAAGGAAACGTATGACCAGATTGGTCAGGAAATTGGTTCCTTTTTGAGCGGGGGACATGAGGAAATTAAAAAGGATCTTCAGCGTAAAATGCAGGAGGCCGCAGAGGAATTGTACTTTGAGCGGGCCAAGGAGTTGCGAGATCAGATTATCAGCATCGACGCGATGATGGAAAAGCAGAAAATCACCACATCGGATGCGAAAGATCGAGATGTATTCGGTTTTTCAGTAGATAAGGGCTGGATGTGTGTACAGATCCTATATGTCCGCAAAGGTAAAATGATCGAGCGCCATATGTCGACTTTTCCTTTCTACGGTGAGGCTTACAGTGATTTTATGTCCTATGTGACGCAATATTATAGTGACAACCCAGCAGTGCCGCAGGAAATATTGCTGCCGGATTCTCCTAAGCTGATGCAGGCGAAACAGGTCAATGTCGATCAACCGGTTGCGGCAGAAACTGCACTCTACAGTGCACCTACAGCCGATGTTACCGGACAGACAGATGAGAATGCGATACAAACGGAGACAGAGCATTCTGCTGACTCACTGCTGGTGGCTGAAGAACGGGCAACTTATGCAGCGGCAACGAATCAAGATCAAGCTGGTGACCAAGATGCCGAGATAAAGGAAATAGAAACTCAACTATCCGGTGGACTGGAGGACCCGAGTACGGCGGCTCTCGCTCTGGCTGAATGGTTGGATGTAAAGGTACTTGTACCGCAGCGTGGACTGAAAAAGCAAATGACAGGCATGGCGACGGAAAATGCACGTGTAGCTTTGGATGAGAAGTTTAAGCTGATCGAGCGGGATGAGGAACGAACATCCAAAGCTGCAAGCAATCTCGGACGTGCCATTGGGCTGGATAGCTTGCACCGGGTGGAGGCATTTGATAACTCCAACATCCAGGGTTCCGATCCAGTCTCAGCCATGATCGTGTTTATTGATGGCAAGCCTGCCAAGAAGGAGTATCGAAAATATAAAATCCGTTCTGTGCAGGGACCCGATGATTATGAAACAATGCGTGAGGTTATCCGGCGTCGATATGAACGTGTGCTTAAGGAAAATTTGGAACGTCCCGACTTGATCGTTGTCGATGGTGGACGTGGACAAATTAAGGCGGCGACCGATGTATTGCAAAATGAGCTGGGTTTGTTCATTCCTGTATGTGGTTTGGTGAAGGATGCCAAACATAGAACATCCCAACTATTGGTGGGAGAATCCTCTGAGGCCGTGACACTTGCACGTAATAGCGAAGAATTTTACCTGCTGCAACGGATTCAGGACGAGGTTCACCGTTTCGCCATCACGTTCCACCGCGAGCAACGCGGCAAATCTATGGTAACTTCCCGGCTGGACTCTATTCCAGGCATTGGCGAGAAACGGCGTAAGTTACTGCTTAAGCATTTTGGATCGCTCAAAAAAATAAGAGAGGCCAGTGTCGAAGACTTCCGGCCTCTCTCTATTGGGGATAAGCTTGCGCGTCAGATTATAGCTGCCCTTCGGGAGGAGGAGTCGTAGAATGCGACTCCTCTTTTTGTATAGGTTCAAACATCATTCGATTTGGCTTTTTAGGACTAAACCAATAAATGATGTAACCCACAATGGCTGGAAGTAAGATCCAGAATAGGCCCGCGCTCACGTTCACAGTATCTCCCAGACTCATCACACTAAGTCCCATTAGAATGCTGTCAAAAATAACGTGGCTGAACATGGCGGCAATAAAGCCGTAACGCAGGAACACAAAACTGAACAGCAAACCAAGAAAAGTCAGCTCAATAGGTCTGGAAATCACTGGATAGATCGGATAAAGTGTATGTCCCAGTGCCCAAATCAGCGTGGTGATCAGACAAGCAACAAAAGTATTTTTCACTATTTTTTTGACCATCGGAATACCAAACAGACGGTAGACAGTCTCTTCACCAATACCTGCCATCCAGGCCATAATCGGCAGTAGCCATGGATAAGCCATATTGTAAGGGGATTGCGTGGCATCTGTGGTGGAGAATGTATTAAATGTGCGCTCCAGTATAAAGAATAAAATGGATTGTACCCCGAGCAAAATAAAGGCCCACAAGTAGCCAACATACATACTGCGAAGCACATACAGCCCGTAGCCCGGCTCTTTCGCACGTGGCCATGCATTCAGTCCAACCTGACGCATAAGTCCGTCACCGCCGACCAAGGAGAAGTAGAGCGCTACAGCCATGACGAAGGTAACACCAATCTGGAAAACCATAAGAAATAGAAGCATGCCCTTACCGCCTGCTTCTGCTTGCAATAAAGGCAGCATGTTCATGGTCCCAGCTATACTAGCAATAAAGTATATAACGGATAGAACAATGCCGCGTACAAATGAAGTATGTCGTCGGGTGAGTGACGCATACACAATGGCAAGTACACCCAGCACAAAGCTAAATAGGGCATAACCCGCATAGGTCATCCAATTCGCCCAAAATGTTTGCTTTTCGATATAATCGGTATAGGATGACGGGGCCGAAAAGCTTTGAGTGAAGGAGCGAACATCACCGTCTTCAAAAGTAAAAGCCAGTGTAAGTACCGAGGCGCCAATTTTTTTATCGTCTACGGTATACTTTAATCCGCCTTCTTGTTCAGTGGTCGCGAGCTTCAAGTCCGACGGCTTAAAGCCAAAGCGCTTCACCCATACAGCGGCCGCCTGCTCCTTGGCTTCAAGCGTCATGCCGTCCTCAGCCACACGTACAAGCCTGTTACGTGCTTGTTCATCCGTAGAAATATCAGCCTGCGTGTAATTGGTGCTGGAGGTGATCCGTTTAAAACTAACGACCTTCCCAGTGGATAAATCTACATGAATTTGCAGCTTGCTCTTCGCTGAGGATTCAGGCAGATCGACCCGAAAGGTTTCGTAAGGGTAATTTTTCTTCCATGTACGGTCGTACTGTTGAAGCAGTTTTTCTCTAGATAAATAACCGTACAAATCTGTTTCGGCCTGATAGGTCACCAGAGGCTCCTCTGGCTGTGATTCAGTATATCCCAGCTCGGAGCGGGCGAAGTCCAATGCGTGTATGACCGCTTCTTGTTTGCTGATGACCTTTGCATTCATTACTGATTCTGGACTCGGATTGCTAAGCGAGGGAATAAGCAATTGAAAGATAAAAAAGCAAATCAGGCCAATCCCGCCCAGCAAGCCTAATTTTTTGAAGTTGGCCGTGAGCACGACCGGTTTCCCGATAGGATTCATGAGTTTCCTCCTTAATCTGTAAATAAGAACATCCATTAAAGATATCATACTGCACAGGTTCCCGCCAACAGACCAGCGATATTCATGAAAATAGAGTGAAAGCACTTTAAAGTTCCAATAAAATAAGATAAGCTGCGATTAAACGATGCCCATTCGCAAAATAAAGCCAATTTCACGTTTTTTCGACGAAATCGGTTTTGTGATCTGGATATAGAAGGATTATAATCTTGAGGCAATGCCTATAAAATACATAGGTAATGATATACAGTTGAGCCGAATTTCTATGGGAAAACGGGGGAACCATGTTACTGGGGTGAATTTTACAGCCGATCACTGGTGGATCGGAAGTGTAAATAGGGCATACTGTGCTGCCCGAATCCATCAGCTAACCTCGTAGGCTATGAGCAGGAACCAAGTCAGGCACTCGGTTTTCCGGTGTCTTTTTTTGTGCGTATAAAAGTGTTTGGATTGGTTAGATAGACCGCTGCGGGTGCAGATTATTCTTCCGATTGCTGTTATCCCCGGATTTTTTGATTGTATACCCCCTTTAATGGTTAAAATCCGGAGATAAAGGCAAACGCTTCGCTTCTTCAGAACAATTCTGCCCCCTTCGCTACTGCCCGCCAATAGCACAGGGGGCCGAGTAGTGCTTGACATGCATTCTTCCTGTATTCAGGGAATGCTAATTATAGTTAACTAAGGTTTGGAAAAATCAAAAAATTCAGGGGCAACGACGATCGGAAGATCAAATGGAACGCGTAGCGAGCTTACACCGTATTAAATCACTGTTTTTATAGTTTTAAGGATTAGGAGAG
Source organism: Paenibacillus sp. FSL M8-0228 (assembly GCF_038007385.1). Lineage (NCBI taxonomy): Bacteria > Bacillati > Bacillota > Bacilli > Caryophanales > Paenibacillaceae > Paenibacillus > Paenibacillus sp. FSL M8-0228. The sequence goes on along the minus strand of NZ_JBBOXA010000001.1, from coordinate 4,636,485 downwards.
AAGTGATGAATAGATGAATCCCAATGCAAGCTGGCTCCGGCTTTCTCCACCGCAGATATTCGTTGCGGGCTTTGCCATTATCATTCTAATAGGTAGTTTATTGTTAATGCTGCCGATCTCCAATACAACAGGAAAGCCACTTGCGTTTATAGACGCTTTGTTTACTGCCGCTTCCGCGACCTGTGTTACAGGGCTTGTCGTAAAGGATACGGGGACCTTTTTTACAACCTTTGGTCAAGTTGTTATCGTGGCGCTCATTCAGATCGGCGGCCTAGGCTTTATGACCATGGCTACCTTGATTGCACTGGTGTTCAAGCGTCGGATTTCCCTGCGGGAGCGTCTCATTTTGCAGGAAGCGATGAATCAGACTTCTGTAGAGGGAATTGTCGGGTTAATCCGTAAGGTATTACTGTACTCACTGGTTATTGAAGGCGTATGCGCTACGATATTCTCGGTTCGCTGGTCCTTTGATATGCCCGTAGGCAGGGCGATTTATTTTGGAATCTGGCATGCCATCTCCATGTTTAACAATGCTGGTTTTGATTTATTCGGTGAATTTCGCAGCTTGACAGGTTATGTATATGATCCGATTGTTAATTTTACAGCCATGTTTTTGATTATTTCAGGCGGCATTGGTTTTGTAGTGATGTCAGACCTGGCAGAATATCGCAAGCGCAAGAGACTGTCCTTGCATACCAAGGTGGTACTCAGCATGACGGGCGCTATGATTGTAGTCGGCACGCTCGTGATTTTTGTATTTGAGTTTACGAATCCGAAGACTCTCGGCTCGCTTGATTGGGGTGGTAAGCTATTGGGATCTTTATTCCAGTCCGTTACTCCCCGTACCGCAGGTGCCAATACCTTGGACATTGCAGGCTTGCGGCAGGCTACGCAGTTTTTTATCATCATACTCATGTTTATCGGGGCTTCTCCTGGCTCTACTGGAGGCGGGATTAAGACCACAACATTCGCCCTGCTCATTGGAGCGGTGATTTCGATGCTGCGGGGGCGGGAAGATATTGTACTGTTCAAGTACCGACTTGCGCAGGGACGAATTTACAAGGCTTTGACCATTACACTGCTGGGGTTGCTGTTCGTGATCGGGGTGACGATGATTTTGTCGGCAACCGAAGATCATCATTTTCTGATGATCTTGTTCGAGACGGTATCTGCGTTTGGTACGGTGGGGCTGTCGATGGGGCTTACACCTGATTTGACAGTCATAGGCAAGCTGGTGATTACCCTGACGATGTTTGCAGGTAGACTGGGGCCACTCACGCTAGCTTATGCACTGGGGCCGAAAAAGGGTAAAGAATTATATCGTCATCCGGAAGGTAAAATGATTATAGGATAAGGGAGTTTTCGAGTAGATATGAAGACGCAGCAGTTTGTAGTTATTGGCTTGGGGCGGTTTGGCTCAAGCCTGGCTTTGCAATTGGTGGATATGGGGTGCGAGGTGCTAGGCATTGACCGGAATGAGGATGTTGTGGACAGTATGAGTGAGATGTTGACACATACTGTCGTGGCGGACGCTACCGATGAAGACTCGTTGCGATCACTGGGCATCCGTAATTTCGATTGTGGCATTGTTGCTATTGGTGATGACATTCAGGTAAGCATCCTCACCGCCATTTTGCTGAAGGAGCTGGGTGTGAAAAAAGTCGTAGCCAAAGCCATATCTGTGCTGCACGGGCGTGCGTTAGAAAAGCTCGGTGTGGACCGGATTATTTATCCAGAACGGGATATGGGTATCCGGGTGGCTCACCAGCTAGTCACGCCTAATTTGCTCGATTATTTGGAGTTGTCTAAGGAATATAGTATTGTGGAACTCAATGTACCTGCATGTCTGAATGGCAAAACGCTAGCAGAGCTAAATGCCCGTACCCGCTTTGGTTGTAGCGTCGTGGCGCTTCATACGGCGAATGGTATCCTGATCGCACCGACGGCTATGGATCGATTAAAAGCCGACGATATTATGGTCATCATCGGCTCGAATGATAATATCGGCCGCTTTGAGGATGAGGTTGTTAATGTTAATGAAGAGGGCTAAACCCTTTACACCATACGGTAGCCTGCAAACGACGCACGTGTCTCGCTAATCCAGCGTCGTGCTGTCGGACCGAGATCGGTCGTCTCCGAGTAAATGAGGGAGGTCGTTCGGCGTGTCTCCTTCAAATCGGGCAAGTACAGTGCAGTGAGTCCATTATCCCGTAATAGTTCGCTGCGCAAATAGGATTTGGGTAGCAAGGCAGAAGCCTTACAGGTTGGAAGCAGGCGTACAATTGCCTCGAAGGAGTCGATTTCCATGCGGATATCCGGCATGATGCCGCTGCGCTGGAACAAGTCATCCGTCAGACTGCGATACCAGGTTCCTTTGGAGAAAATAATCATCGGCAGTCCTTGCAGATCTTTCATCGAGGCCGTTCCTGTCTTGACGGTTAATTCATGTCCAATGGAAACAACGAGCTCCAAATGATCATCAAATAGCGGAATGCAACGCAGTCCGACTTCATGAATGGCAGATCCGACAATACCGGCGTCTGCTTTTTTGTCACGTACAAAGGCGACGATTTCATGGGTTTTACCGGTGAGCAGCTTCAGCTCGGTTTGAGGATGCTTGCTCATAAAAGCTTCGACAAGGGTAGGCAGCGTTGTCTGGAGTGTCGTGAGACTTGCGCCGAGTGTAAGCATACTCTGGGCTTCATTTTTGTGCTGGGAGAGCTTTTGTAAGAAGCGAAGCTGTCGTTGCCGTTGCTCTAGTGCGAATGTATAAACAAATCGGCCAGTGGACGTAATTTCGAGCCGTTTGCCCCGACGATCAAAGAGATTCACACCCAGCTCGTCCTCCAGCTTGGCAATTTTGCGGGACAGGGCGGGTTGGGACAGATTCAGCAGTTTGGAGGCTTTATTCAGGCTGGACTGCTCGACAATGACGGCAAAAGCGTTCAAATCCTCAAACAAATCATCCACTTCCTCTCTATATGCAAAAAAGACATAATAATTAATACGTATATTGCAATTCCATTATAAGCCGAAAAGGAGTAACATGAAAGCGACACAAGATGTTCACACTTTTGTTTTTCCTAATAAGGGACACCTTGTTGGACATTTCCTGTCGGGAACTGTCATTTTATATGTTATATTACTATTGAAAACGCTATTATTGGGAGAAGGGAGCATGACCTAGATGAGAGGATTTTATTCCAGAAAGCTGCATTCGCTTCTTGGCGTCATTCCGTTGGCTCTATTTTTTGTTGAGCATTTGGTGACGAACTTCACAGCGGTGGAGGGCGGCAAGGAAGGATTTAATCGCAGCGTGGCCTTCCTGAATGGTTTGCCGCTGGTTATTGTGCTAGAAACTTTATTCATCTACTTGCCATTACTGTTCCACGGAATTTATGGCTTGTATATCGCTTATCAGGCTGACCCGAATGTAAAAAGGTTCGGCTATTCACGTAACTGGCGCTTTCTGTTCCAGCGTATTTCCGGCGTCATTACGTTTGTATTTATTATCTGGCACGTATACGACACACGCTTTCAGGTCGCTCTGGGTAATGTAACCCATGAGGAGCTAGGCGGCGTCATGCATGGCATCGTGACAAACCCGGTTTATTTTATTTTGTATTTAATCAGTGTCGTTTCGGCATCCTTTCACTTTGCTAACGGACTGTGGGCATTTATGGTCAGTTGGGGGATTACTGTGGGACCACGTGCGCAAAAAGTATCTTCTTATATCTGTATGACCCTATTCGTGGTGGTGTCTATCGGCTTCATCGCTTCCCTGCTTGCATTCCGCAGCGCGGAATTTCAGGAAACAGCAACTGCCTTGGTGCAATGCAGTACTTTTAAACAACTACTGTAAATGAGTCATATCCATTATACATTGTGTTGAAATTCTATTTTCAAACGTAAAAGGGGATTTGGTTAAAAATCCTGAAAAAAAGGAGTGAGCAGAAATGGCAGCATCCAACATTATTGTCGTGGGCGGCGGTCTGGCAGGTCTAATGGCTACGATCAAGGCGGCAGAGGCGGGAGTTCACGTTCATTTATTTTCTTTGGTTCCGGTCAAAAGGTCCCACTCCGTTTGTGCTCAAGGTGGCATCAATGGTGCGGTAAATACCAAGGGTGAGGGAGACTCCCCCTGGATTCACTTTGATGATTCGGTCTATGGCGGGGATTTTCTGGCCAACCAGCCTCCGGTAAAAGCGATGTGCGAAGCGGCTCCGGGGATCATTCATCTCATGGACCGCATGGGCGTCATGTTTAACCGGACACCGGAAGGACTGCTGGACTTCCGCCGCTTCGGCGGTACCCAGCATCATCGGACCGCCTTTGCTGGTGCGACGACAGGACAGCAGCTTCTGTACGCTCTCGATGAGCAGGTACGGCGCTGGGAATCTGCGGGTTTGGTGACCAAGTATGAAAACTGGGAGTTTTTACAGGCTGTACTGGATGATGAAGGCATCTGTCGAGGGATTTGCGGGCAGGATTTGCGTACGATGGAAGTGAAGACTTTTGCGGCGGATGCAGTTATTTTGGCATCTGGTGGGCCCGGGATTATTTTCGGTAAAACCACGAATTCCGTCATTAATACGGGCACAGCTGCCGGTGCGGTGTATCAGCAAGGCGTACGCTATGCGAACGGTGAGTTTATCCAGATTCATCCGACGGCTATACCAGGTGATGACAAGCTGCGTCTCATGTCCGAGTCGGCACGGGGAGAGGGCGGTCGTATTTGGACGTATAAGGATGGTAAGCCATGGTATTTTCTCGAAGAAAAGTATCCAGCTTACGGAAATTTGGTCCCTCGCGATATTGCGACACGTGAAATATTCAGTGTATGCGTTGATGATGGACTGGGTATTAATGGCGAGAACATGGTCTACCTCGATCTGTCCCACAAGGACCCGAAAGAGCTGGATGTAAAACTGGGCGGCATTATTGAAATTTATGAAAAATTCGTCGGTGATGATCCGCGCAAAATTCCGATGAAAATATTCCCGGCTGTTCATTATTCAATGGGCGGCATGTGGGTCGATTACAATCAGATGACCAATATACCAGGCCTGTTCGCGGCTGGTGAGTGTGAATTCCAATACCACGGAGCGAACCGTTTGGGTGCGAACTCGTTGCTGTCAGCCATTTACGGCGGGATGGTGGCTGGACCTAAGGCTGTGGAATATATCAAAGGCTTGAAAAAATCTGCACAGGATACAGCGTCCTCCGTATTTGATGCCGCAGTCAATCAGCAGACGGAGAAGTATGAGCGTATTTTGCATATGGACGGAAAAGAAAATGCCTATGTTCTTCATAAAGAGCTGGGCGAGTGGATGACGAACAACATGACTGTGGTTCGTTATAATGACAAGCTGGAAGCTACGATCCACAAGATCAAGGAGCTGAAGGAGCGTTATTCTAACATTAACATCAATGACGCTTCGCGCTGGAACAATGCGGGTGCGGCGTTTACACGGCAACTGTGGAATATGATGGAGCTGGCTGAAGCGATGACCAAAGGTGCGCTGCTGCGCAACGAAAGCCGTGGGGCTCATTACAAACCAGATTTCCCGGATCGCAACGATGAGGATTTCCTGAAAACGACGATTGCGGACTGGACACCGGAAGGACCACAAATCTCGTATGAAGCGGTGGATGTTTCGCTGATCAAGCCGCGTATTCGGGATTATTCCAAGAACAAATAACGGAAGGGAGTGTATTAGATGTCGGAGCAAGCAGTGAAGTCGAATAAAACGGTGAAGTTCGTTGTGACCCGTCAAGCTGATCCTAAAGCCAGTCCCTATACGGAAGAATTCGAATTGGCTTATCGTCCGGGAATGAATGTGATTAGCGCGCTGATGGAAATTCAGCGTAATCCGGTGGACAGCCACGGTAAAGAGACGGCTCCGGTGTGCTGGGAGTCGAATTGCCTGGAGGAAGTATGCGGAGCATGCTCCATGGTGATTAACGGCAAGCCGCGTCAGGCCTGTGCAGCGCTCGTCGATAAGCTGGAGCAGCCGATTACGATCGCGCCGATGAACACATTCCCGGTAGTTCGGGATTTGGTCATCGACCGCAGCCGGATGTTTAATGCGCTCAAGAAGGTCAAAGCGTGGATTCCGATTGACGGTACCTACGATCTGGGCCCTGGTCCTAGAATGGCTGAGAAAAAGCGTCAGTGGGCGTATGAGCTGTCCAAGTGCATGACCTGTGGTGTCTGTCTGGAAGCTTGTCCGAACGTCAACGAGAAGACGACGTTCATCGGACCTGCGGCGATATCTCAGGTTCGCCTGTTTAACAGCCATCCGACAGGGGAAATGAATCAGGAAGAGCGGCTAGAGGCGTTGATGACAGACGACGGGCTGGAAGGGTGCGGGAACTCGCAAAACTGCGTACGCTCTTGTCCGAAAGGTATTCCGTTGACCACTTCTATTGCCGAAATGAACAAGGAAACGACCAAGCATATGTTCAAGCGCTGGCTGACTGTATAGCACTAGACAGCGAATAGGTTATGCCCAAACAGGCTTTTTCTCAAACTGGAGAAAGCCTGTTTTTTGCGCTCAGGAATGATGGAGGGTAACATGGAGGAAGGAGCGCGGGATAGCAGTTATGGTATAATTATGGTATTGTGTATCGTTTTTGGAGAAAAGGAGGCTGGACAGGTGACTGTGCAACCGATAACGAATCGACCTGTCACTAGGTCGGATGTATTGAAGGGATTAGAGGATCTGGGGGTTCGGAGCGGCATGACATTGCTTGCTCACTCGTCGATGCGCAGCTTTGGACGCTTTGTTCCAGGCGGGGCCTCGGTCATTCTTGCCGCACTAACCGAAGCAGTTGGCCCGGAAGGGACGCTGGTGATGCCGACACAGTCACATGACTTGACTGATCCCTCGACTTGGATGAACCCGCCTCTGGATGAGTCATGGTGGGAACTGGTACGCGAGGAAATGCCCGCTTATGATCCGGCCTGGACGCTGACCGGAGGGATGGGCGTCATTGTAGAAACGTTCCGTGGCCTGCCGGGAACCAAGCGCAGCGGGCATCCGCATGTTTCTCTGGCGGCACGTGGACCCACAGCTTCGGAATTACTGGCAGCTCATGAGCTCGACTTTGGACTGGGTGAGCATTCGCCCTTGGCGAAGCTGTACGAGGCAGATGCTTATGTAGTGCTGTTGGGCTGCGGACATGACAGCAACACGTCCCTGCATTTGGCGGAATATCGAACAGCCTACAATGGACGTGAAGTGATCACCCATCAAGCTCCTATGATGGTGGATGGAGCAAAAGCGTGGGTATCTTTTCAGGATTTTAATATTACCTCAGATGACTTTGAGAAGCTGGGACTTGATTTTGAACGGGACTGTCCCTCAGCTTTTACGCGGGTGAACATTGGGGAGGCTTCATGTTTTTTCGCGAGGCAACGTGATTTGGTAGACTATGCGGAGCAGTGGTTGTCCACCCATCGCTAAAGCTTCTGGACGGTAAGAATTCGAATAAGTGAGATCAAGGAATAGATCGCAAGGGGGAACGCATATGGAGAAGACGCCGCACACCCGCCGCGAGAGTCAGGATGGCCCGCATCAGGGGGCCGCTATCCCTCCCGGTTCTTCGCGGCGTTCCGTTTCAAATGAACCAGCCAATCCTTCGCGCCGCCATTTTTTGAAAAAAGCGGCTTTAGCCACAGCCGGAACCGCGCTTCTAGCTGGAGGATATGCTTCCTTATGGGAGCCTAATCATTTGGAAATTACACGCTTCAACTTGTCTATCCCTCGTCTTCCGTCTGCTTTTGACGGAATCAGGGTCGTACATTTTAGTGATGTGCACTTGGGTTTTCACATGGATGAGCAGGATTTACGCGAGCTTGCGGACCGGATAGCAGGTCTGAAGCCAGATTTGCTCTGTTTTACAGGCGATATTGTGGATGACTATGCAGTATCCATGAAGGCTGCTGTTCCAGTTATGGCTTCTATGCACGCCACACTTGGCAAATTTGCTATTCTGGGCAATCATGATTATAGAGGCTTACCCGCCGGAGTACAGGAATTGTATCCGAAAACCGGGTTTACGTTGCTGAGAAACGAGCATGCGATTGTAGAGCGCGCGGGGCAGCGTGTAGCCATGGTCGGTTTAGAGGATAACATTATGGGCAAGCCCAATCCGCAGCGTGCCATCCACGGACTACCTGATGAGATGTGCAAGCTCCTGCTGATGCATGAGCCGGACTATGCAGATGTGGCGGCGCAAATGTCCTTTGATCTTCAATTGTCGGGGCATACGCATGGAGGACAGGTACGCTTGCCGGTCATTGGAGCGCCAATGCCGCCTCCGGGTGGACGCAAGTACATCCAGGGATTATTTCATGTGGGAACGGAGAGAATGCCGCTATATGTTAGCCGAGGCATTGGCATGACACATTTGCCGATTCGCGTGCTGTGCAGGCCGGAGCTTAGTGTCATTACGCTAAAATCTGGCCAATAGGCCATGATTTTTTTTCATCTTCGTCATATAGTTTGGAACTACATAAAGATGGCTTGAATGTAGTGTAGAGATGTAGTCGTTTCGGACAAAGGAGTGAGGTTCAGATGGATCGTATTGCTGTCATTTCAGATATTCATGGCAATTGGCCTGCCTGTGAGGCGGTGCTGGAGGATATTGCTTCCCGAGGCATTAGCCGTGTGTTTTGTTTGGGGGATCTGATCGGCAAAGGGCCTAGCCCGAGCGAGGTACTGGATGCTGTCCGTCAACGTTGTGAAGTGGTAGTGCGGGGGAATTGGGATGAGCTGGTCAGTATTACGGATGATCTCAATTTTAGCTGGCAAGCCGAGCGCTTGGGGGCAGAACGAGTGCAGTATTTGGCACAGTTACCGTTTCATTATGATTTCAGAATGAGCGGACGCCGTATCCGTCTGGTGCATGCCTCGCCGCAAAGTGTGTATCACCGTGTGCAGCCATGGGATGAGCCGGAAAAACGGCTTGCCATGTTCGATCCGTTAGCAGAAGAAAATGGAAAAGTTGCTTTTGCTCCGGATGTTGTGGGATATGGTGATGTGCACAATGCTTTTATCCAGCATTTTCAGGGGAAAACACTTTTTAACGTCGGCAGTGTCGGGAATCCGTTGGATGTTACGCAGGCTTCCTACTGCATTTTAGAGGGGGAGATGGGAGAGGAGCAGCCTACGTCCTTCTCCATTCATTTTGTACGTGTACCTTATGATATAGAACTGGCGGTAAAACAAGCGGAGGAAGCTGATGTGCCTTCTTTGCCGTATTATATTCGAGAGCTGCGTACAGGAATTTACCGCGGGATTCAGGACATGGATTAAGTATGGAAACATTCATTTCTAAAAGCCAATCCATCCGCAGGAGGGAACATTGTGCTGACCAGAGAAATGCTTCGTCTTGGGCTACCAGAGCTTTACACCCGTCGAGTCCGATTGCGCCAGCTAAGAACGGAGGATTATCCCGCGCTGGAACGGATCCTATCCGATCCATTGGTGATCCAATATGTGAATCGAATTCGCAAGCCAGTCTATGCACGAATGCGGCGTCTGGTTGCGCAAATTAAAATTTCTTCCGATTCACTAGATTCCCTGCATTTTGCGGTGGAATGGCATCCGAGAAATACAGAAGAAAGCAATCTACTTAGTGAATCCAATGAGCTTACCTCTTCACCGTTGCTCGGTATCGTCTCTTTTCAGCAATGGAATGAAAGAACGGGTGAGGCGCAATTGGGCTATATTCTGGATCGTCCTTTTTGGGGACAGGGGCTGGCTACAGAAGTGGTAGGAGAAATGCTGAATTTTGGTTTCGGATCTTTGAAGCTCCAGCGGATCGAAAGTCGTTGCCAAGCGGATAATCAGGCTTCCATGCGCGTGCTTATTAAAAATAAGATGCGTCTGCTGCGTACCATTGGTGCCTATGATCCCTCAGGAGAGGTGCCGAGTGTATTGGTATTTTCGCTGACCCAAGGGGATTATGCGTAGAAATAACATTGGAATATTTTGTTACAAAGATGAAATATAACTGCAAAACAACTCTAACACAGGACGGGTACAATACAGACATGACCCCCTTTTGAATAATATATGTTGCTGGGACCCGATCATTCGGGTCCTCTTTTTTTGTTATCCTATAGTAGTGCCTTCTCTATTTCTGCGGAAGCGAGTAGCCTTCTTGCCTTGGCTGTGCTCAGTTATATTTCAATTTGTTACAAAAATGAAATATAACTGCAAAGTTACTTTAACATAGAGTGGGTACAACATAAACATGACCCCCTTTGAATCATATATATATTGCTGGGACCCGAAGCTTCGGGTCCCCTTTTTTTTATGGTTTTTAGGAACGGGTCAGGCTGGTTATCAGCTCTGGAAGCCATTCATTTAGGGAGAGAAATGAGTACCCCTCTGACTGGGCTTTGGACGTATCCATGTACCACGATTGTGTAATACCAAATGGAGACATGTGCTCGTCTGCTGTTTTTTCTTTCATCACAGCTTGTTTTCCAGTTACCTGCTCAATGATCGAAATGATCTCCCCAATCCTCACTGTACCGTTGGAGCAAGCATTTACAGGACCTGTAAAAGGAGTGTGACCAAGCCAAAACAGAAAATCTGCGGCTTCATCGGAACGAATAAATGAGATTTGTGCTGCGGCATTAGGTACTCCGAATTCTATTCCTTCACGAACATGTTCGATATGAAAATGAAGTCTTTTCGTATAATCGTCTGTCCCCAATACAATCGGAAAACGAACAGCAACTACAGGAAATGTAGCTTGCTGCATAAAAACTGCTTCTGCCTGCCGTTTAGCCTCCTGATATGTAAAATCGTCCTTCCCGCCCTTGCGAACCGGGTAAGCCTGAGGGTCAAAGATGCTCTCTGTCAGCACTTCCGGGCTCGAATCATAGACGGATAGGCTGGAGGTCACAATATACCTCTTGGCTTTAGCATCAAAAATGCGGCAGGCTTCGCTGGCTTCATCTGGGGAAAAGCAAATATTATCATAAACAACGTCCCACACTTGCTCACCTACGGCCTCAGCGAGCGCTTGCGGGTCGGTACGGTCTGCACAGATCCGCTGAACGCGGTCACCAAACGAATCGCTTGCTTGGCCCCGTGTGAGGATGGTAACGGAGTTCTCGGAACTCTCTAGCAGACGTTCCACCAGTCTCTTGCCAAAAAAACGCGTTCCACCCAGTACAAGTATCTTTTTCATACTTACATCACTCCTCCTAGAATGGTTTTCATTTATATTAAGATAGACGGACTAATGAATGTAAAAGATACAGGACGCAATGAAAAAAAGGAGGATCATATGCCATACGTAGAGATTCAGGATTTAGAAATGTTTACGAAAAAATGGGTACAGCTGCGGAGGCAATGTGGCTTTATATTGTGCGGTGAAGCACCCTCAAATGTTCGCCACCGTTACGACCATAGGCTGTAGTGGAGTCGCATGTCCTGAGGGGGCAGATGAATTCGAACCAGAGTGGCTCATCAAAAACGAACGTTATGAAATGATCCATCAAATGATGGAACGGCATGAGGAGGCACATCAGGGGAACTGGCAAGAATTTATGCGTCAGAGCGCACAGGATTGGCGCCAATATCCGCAATTGACACGTAGTGAGTTAAGTAGCATTACGTGCCCTGCATTATTTATCGCGGGTGAACATGACGATTTCGCCACAGAAGAGCAACTCCTGGAATTATGCTCAAGGGCCCAAGACTCACGTTATCTAATTGTTCCGGGTTGTAGTCATCGACCGCACATGCTTAGAGAGAAGCCGATCTTAATCAATGACTCTATTCTTTCATTTTTGAACAAACATGCGATTCGTTGAACCAATCAATCGCATAGCGGTGGAGCACCGCCTAATCTTACTCTCCTAGAAGCTTCAAGAAATTGACCGGCACCGTAATTTGCTGATTATTAATCATAATCTTCCGAAGCTCCTCCATGGAGTCCTCTTCACCTCTAGCGTCTTTAATCTCCTTAATTTCACGATGCAGTCGCTCCATTTGAAGATCTAGCGCATTAGCGGAGTCTGCTGCGTTCTTTAATTCACGTGTCAGACTTTCGGGAACAGCCTGGTTGTATTTATAAAAGATTTTATGCTCCAGGCTGGCCCAGAAATCCATCGCAATGGTTCGAATTTGCACTTCTACGCAGACTAGCTCCTCACAATCCGACATGAATACAGGAACTTGAACCAGCAAATGCAGGCTCTGGTAACCGTTCGGCTTGGGGTTCTTGATGTAATCCTTAATTTCCAGTACCTTCAAGTCACTTTGTCTCTGAAGCATGTTACTGACATCATAAATATCAGAAATAAAAGAGCAAGTAATACGCAAGCCGGCGATATCCTTGATATGATCTTTGATAGCATCCAGCGATAACTCGCTATGTTTACGAATCATTTTATTCATGATGCTCTCAGGAGATTTAAGGCGTGATTTGGTATGCTCAATAGGGCTGTAATCGTGTAATGCCTGAAATTCCTGCTTTAATATTTCAATCTTGGTTTCCATTTCGTCGAGCGCAAATTTATAGATTAGCATAAATCGCGTGATGTCATGCTTTAGCTTTTTAAATTTGTCCATAGGATCTTCCAAGTGCATATGTAATTCTCCTCACACATAGATGTCATAATCTTGCTAAGCATTCGCCTTTGCAATGGAATTATTACCTTATAAATTACAATCCCCAACAATTCCATTGCAGCAGCGTTCGTAAGATCAAATGATTTGCGGAGAGGCAATTCCCACCTTGAATTTTAAAGCGCCACAGAAATTTTACGTTTTTCTTTAAAATAGACCCATTCCCGGAAGCCGATATCCTTCAGCATTGCCTTTACTTCTTCCCAGTCATCGCCTACCCGCGAAGGTTTATGGGCATCCGAACCAAAAGTAACCTCCACACCAAAATGGTGCGCTCTTTCTAAAATAGAAGCAGACGGGTACCATCCGCCACTCAGTTTGGTTTTACCCGAAGTGTTAATTTCAATCGCCACATTGGATTGCGCAATTACCTGCAAGGTTTCATCAATGGCTTCATCAGCAGGAATGTCTGAAAAGGCTGGAAAGTTCCCCTTCATTGCGTCAATATGGCCTAAAATCTGAAACATGCCGCTTCGCGCAGATTCCTGAATGAGCGCATAGTAGGCTTGTTTGACCTCGATTTTACGAGCGTCGCTTAATTTGTTCCAACGGTTACGGTTAAAAATGCTGTCCCCTTCGACATTGTGAATCGACCCAATGAGATAATCAAATGGATAAGGAGCCAGAGTGGAACGATATAATTCAGCAAAATCAGGAAAATAATCCGTTTCCAATCCGAGGAGCACGTCAATACGGCCTTCGTATTCTTTTTTAAGCTGTTGTACCTCTTCTACGTATTCAGCAAGCTGTGATTTGGCCATATAAATTTTAGGAAAAGCCTGATCCTGTTCGCTGCCCAGGAAAGGGGAATGGTCCGAAATACCAATCGCTTGTAAGCCCGACTGAATGCCTGCTTCAATGTAATCTCGAATGTTTCCGTCTGCATGACCGCAGCGGAAATGATGGGTGTGCAGATCAAATTTCATAGCCTGTCTTCCTTTCGTAATCAGGGTTTATATTGCGTATGTTGTTCATAGCGAATTACGTTATTCAGAACTGGTGAAATTCGTCTCCGGCATCCCCTTCAGATCACTTAAAAATTGCTGCATGGCTGAGTTTAGATATCGGCCGGATTTATAAATCACTCCTACCGGATGACTAACTTCCAGCTCAGGAATATGGATCATTTTTAATGTGCCTGCACGCAGTTCAGAAGTGACCGATAGTCTGGAAATAATGGCCGCACCGAGATTAATTTCGACCATCCGTTTGACTTCCTCACTGCTGGACAACTCAATCACGACATGAGGCACGATTTGGTGCTTTTTAAATACATCGTCTACGAATTTTCGTCCCACCGTATCAGGAGAGAGCAGAATCAGCGGAATTTCCCGAAGGGCTTCAATGGTAGCATGTGGTTGTGAAGCCAGCGGATGAGTAGGAGACACGACTAGCTCAAAGGAATCGTAATACAGAACCGAAGTGCTTAAATTAGGATTACGTTCGATCAGATAGCCGATGCCAACATCAATAAGTCCGTTCTCCACCTGCTGATAAATCATGGAGGAAGCCATGGATTGAATGGAGGTTTTGATGAGAGGGAACTGATCCTGAAAGTAGGAAAGCACGCGCGGTAAAATTTGAATAGCGATGGATGTTGTGGTACCCAGCGCAATGTGACCCTGTGGTGTTTCGTTTAGATCGTACAATTTTTGTCTTAATTCCTCAACAACCTCTAATATGCGCTCGGCATGTTCCAAAAAAACAGCTCCCCGGTCGGTCAGGGTGACAGGCTGGTTGCGGTCAATCAGGATGGTTTTGAACTCATCCTCTAGACTTTTAATTTGGGCGGACACCGCCGGCTGCGTCAAATTGAGAAGTTCTCCGGCTTTGCGGAAGCTCATCGTTTTGGAAATCATGATAAGTGTTTCGAGTTGACTGATGTTCATGAAGTTCCTCCTCTCTTTTCTTAATCTTATCGCAGCTGTATAGAATGAATATTTTTAGCCAATCCATAGGTTCATATGTAAAACCGTCGTTATGCTTTATTTCATTAAATTATAGGTTATTCGAGCAGGAAGGGCAATGAATCGAAGCAGAGCACCTTAAAGTGTGGTATATTGGGAAATAAAGACTAAAGTCCTGATATCCTTCAAAAATAATCAATCTAAAACCGGTAAGAAGTAAAGATATAGGACATTATTCACATTTTTTGTGGTTTAGCTATAAAAAATTACCGGGTAGCTGTCGATAAGTGATATAGAGAGCATTTTAATGAGGATCGATTCGTTTTACAGTAATATTTAATTAAAAAATTCTAATTTAAATGGGACTTTTGTTGTGTGTCTAAAAGCCCATCGTAAAGGGGCGCTTTGATCGTGAAGGCAGAAGTGATAAATCCTTTTTTGGAGTCGGCGCGACGGGTCATTGAACAATTGATCCAAGTATCTCCTTCATCCGGAAATCTTGGTGTGAAAAATGTCGAGCTGGTGGACGACCACATCTGGATTATGATCGGGATGACCGGACAGCTTAGCGGAAATATTGTGTTCGGCCTGAATGAACAGGTGGCGCTACGTATGGTATCAGCGATGATGGGCGGATTTGTGTTGACTGAAATTGATGAGATGGGAAAAAGCGCAATTTCAGAATTGGGCAATATGATTAGTGGTAATGCCAGTACGATTTTGTCCAGTCAGGGAATTGTCGTGGATATTACGCCTCCGCAGGTCATGAAATCAGAAAACTTGACCACTTTTGTGCCTCAGCGTGCCCTTTATATTCCGCTCACGGTGGAAGGAATCGGTGAGCTGGATATTCAGGTGATGATCTCTTAATATTAAAGGAGCAAGTTTCTTTAATGTGGAGGGATGAGCGTGAGTATACTACAGGACAAGATAGTTGTGATTACAGGTGCATCTAGTGGGATTGGCGCCCTTTGCGCTCAGTTGTTAAGCGAAAAGGGCGCGATTCCTATTTTAACAGCACGCTCGCAGGAGCGACTGAAGCAAGTATCTGCTGGAATCAGCGGCAGACATGAGCTTATCCAACTGGACGTCACCCGCCAGGAGCAGGTAGAGGCTGTTGCTGCACGAGTATTGGAACAGTACGGACGGGTCGATATATTACTTAACAATGCGGGCTACGGAAAGTTTGAGTATTTTAATGAAACCGACCTGACGGAGTTTGAACAAATGATGGACGTGAACTACATGGGTGTTGTTCGCTGCATCAAGGCGTTTCTGCCACAAATGACAGAGCGGGGCCTTGGACAGATTGTCAATGTAGCATCAATGGCCGGGAAAATCGGGACAGCCAAATCGTCTTCTTACACGGCGACGAAGCATGCTTTGCTCGGTTTCAGCAATGCGCTCCGGCAAGAGCTGCGCGGGAGTGGAGTGACTGTAACGACGATTAATCCGGGGCCGATCGACACACCGTTTTTTGAGTTGGCAGATCCTTCAGGAGGATATGTTCGAAATGTAAGCTGGTTTATGCTACAACCTGATAAGGTGGCACGGCATATTGTAAGAGCGATGGAGCTTCGCAAGGAGGAGGTTAATCTGCCACGGTGGGTATCTCCTTTTCTCAAGCTTTATCAATTAGCTCCCAGACTGACCGATAGGCTGGGTCATGGTGTGATGAATAAGAAATAAAAGATGTCCCGTAAGCCATTAGCTATGGTGAGGGACATCTTTTATTTTTGTGATTTGGTAACAGAGGAATTTTCGCATATAATGGAGAGTAACGAATTTACGTATAGGGGTTGGACCTTTTCATGACATTGAATTTTGAATCGCTCGGCGTTGAACAGGATCTGTTGGACAAACTGACTGAGCATGAAATTACACAGCCTTCGCCAGTTCAGGCAGAGGCTATACCGGAAATAATGAAGGGAAAGCATGTATTGGCGCGCTCACAAACTGGCACAGGCAAGACACTGGCTTATTTGCTGCCGCTGTTGCAAGCGATTGATCCGCAGAAAAAGGCTACGCAAAAGCTGATACTAGCTCCAAGCCAGGAACTGGCCATGCAAATTGTACGTGAGGGTCAACGCTACGGAGAGCATCGCGGAATCCGTGTACTCGGTCTGATTGGTGGGGCGGCTATCAAACGTCAAATCGAAAAGCTCAAGGATCATCCACAGCTTGTCGTGGGCACACCAGGACGTGTACGGGAACTCATCGCTTCAAAAAAGTTGAAAATGCACAATATTACAGCCATTGTTATCGATGAGGTGGATCAGATGTTCCAGCTCGGCGGAGCAGGCGATGTAACCAATATATTGGGCACCGCCCAACGCGATCGTCAATTGGTATTCCTGTCCGCAACGCTGAACGACGAGATTCAGTCGCTGGCGAAACGGGAGATGCGTGAATACGTAGAAATTGGGATTGATCCCGACCAGAAGACGGCCAGTGGACTGGAACACTATTACTTTGTATCTGAAGAACGGGATAAGGTGGATATGCTGCGCCGTCTGGTACGTCATTTTAATCCGAGAAAAGCGCTGGTGTTCGTGAATACAACCAATGCCATCGGGGAGATTGAGGCCAAGCTCAAGCATATGGGGCTGACTACGGCATCCTTGTATGGAGATGCGGATAAAGTCACGCGTAGCAATGTGTTGGCCCGATTCCGTGAGGACAAGCTCAAAGTGCTGGTCGCTTCGGATGTGGCAGCCCGTGGTCTGGATATTGAGGGCCTTGAAATGGTTATTCATTTTGATCCGGCTACGGATAGTCAAGCTTATGTTCACCGTGCAGGACGGACAGGACGGATGGGACGCAAAGGATTGGTGGCATCGGTTGTCACTGACCGTGAAACGTTCATCATGCGTAAGTTCTCCCGTGAACTGGGCATTGACATCGCAGAGCGTGCGTTGCATGGAGGTCGAGTAGTTGTGCCGCGTCCGGCGGATGCCAAGCGTGCACCTGTAAGACCCTCCGAGGCTAGATCCTTATCTAACGGAGCATCGGCGGAGGACCGAAAGGCACCTGTTCGTGCCGAAAACGGACGTCCTGGCAGGAATTCCGCGAACGGTTCAGCTCCAGGCAAGAGCAAAGGTGCAGCCTTGTCCAAAGCAGGAAAAGCACAGCGCGAGCGTGATCGCAAAAACAAGGGTGCACCAAGATGGCTGAAGGAAAAAGGATCAAAACCGAACGAGTAAGGGAGAAGAGGGGGAGCCATGGAACAACAGCCTGTGTTGCAAATTAACGGACTGACCGGCGGATATAGCGCCAAGCGCCCGGTGTTGCATCAGATTTCGCTGGATGTGAAACCGGGCGAAATGGTAGGACTGATTGGTCTGAACGGGGCCGGGAAAAGTACGACCATGAAGCATATTTTGGGCCTGATGACACCGCAGGCCGGAGAAATTCGTGTGCAGGGGCATAAGCAGGATGAAAATCCCGAGGAATATCAGGGAGCCATTGCTTTTGTACCTGAATCTCCAGAGCTGTATCCTGAAATGACGGTGATGGAGCATATGGAATTCACGGCCAGAGCGTACGGAGTTAGCGAAGCAGATTTCCGCACACGCAGTGATCAAATGCTGGACTTGTTCCGTATGCGGGATAAAAGTGGAAGTATGTCGATGCACCTGTCTAAAGGGATGCGCCAGAAAGTGATGATTATGTGTGCATTTTTAGCGGGACCGCCGTTGTATGTCATAGATGAACCTTTTTTGGGTTTGGACCCGCTTGGTATTCGTTCCCTGCTTGACTTTATGTTAGAGATGAAGCGTTCGGGTTCGTCCATTCTACTCAGTTCTCATATTTTGTCCACGATTGAAAATTATTGCGATCGTTTCATTGTACTTCATCAGGGTGCCATCATTGCGCAGGGTACGCTGGACGAAGTGACAGCACAGGCGGGTAAGCCGGGCATGCCGCTGGAAGATGCATTTTATGAGCTGGTACAGGGCAGGGAATGAGCATGGATTTGCAACGTCTGCATAAAGAAAGACGTGTAGCGTTCTGGGGACAGGTGTTGCCTTATCTGGGCTATGTCATTCAGAGCGGTCTGGCGGTGGTGTTCGGCTTTGCACTGATTGCCTTTGCCGCATGGTACACGTCGCTACTAATGCATACTCCACCGGATTTGCCCATCCGCTGGATCATGCTTATTGTGGCTATTCCGATTGCTCATGCGAGCTTTCGTACGTATTTAAACGCAGCGGATATTGTTTTTCTCCGTCCACAGGAGTACGCAATGCACTATTATTTTAAGGCCAGCCGGATTCGGGGTGTGGTGTATAAAATATTCGGTTTGCTATTGCTGTCTATTATCGTGTGGCCGCTGTATATTCGCAGTGATTCCGCGCCTAAGCCGTTGCTACTGACCCTGCTACTGTTCGTGCTATTAAAGCTGCTATTCAGCTACGGCGGCTGGCAAGAGCTTCGTATGGTATCGATTGGCGGGAGTATAGGCTATCGTCTGCTTCGGTGGGTGTTGGCTGTGCTGATGGTAGCCGCATGGCTATGGCAGCCTCCACTACACAGCGTACCATTTATCATATTGGTCGGTGTGGTGTACGTGCTTGTTCTGCGTTTTCCGGTCAAGCTGCTAGTGGCTTGGGAAAAGCTGATTCGTACAGAGGGTATGCAGGCTGCTCGGGTGATGCGCACTTTGGGCTGGTTTGTCGATGTGCCCGCCCTTACGCAGAGAGTGACGCCGCGCCGTTGGCTATCCTGGTTGGGAGGTAACATACCTTGGAACAGAAGGGGAGCGTATCGTTATCTGCTGTTTAAGACGTTCCTGCGCACAGAGCCAGCAGGTATTGTCATTCGGCTCGGGATTCTGGGGTTGTTAATTATATATATCACCCATGCTAGTTGGATTGGTATTGCAGTATATTTATTTTTCATATTCCTCATTGGTGTACAGGTCACTTCACTAAGGCAGTATCACAAGGATTCGTTATGGCTTCAGTTGTATCCGATTCCTGCGCATAGTCGTCGTGCGTCTTTTCTCGACTTTGTTGTTCGGTTGACGTTGCCGGCTGCTGTGGTTCTGTGGCTTCCTTTTCTGGCAAAGGGAACGGAAGATCTACTGTCTACACTGCTCACGTTGCTTGGGGGAGTTGCAGTAGTGTTCCTGCTACGAGGCGCTCAAGCCAAAAAATGGCGTTTGGACGGTCAGGATGAAGAAGAAGTGTGATTTGTATCTATGTGAATAAAGTAAAGGCTAATTCGCAGGCAGCACTTGCTGCTTGCGAATTAGCCTTTTTTTGTACTGCTATCATAGCCGTGGGTGCAGATATCCGTCAGCTTATATAAAGATCGTTTTGCTGATGATAACTAATAAAATGAACAGTACCAGAATTGTTCCTGTGCTTGTGAATGCGCCGTAACCACCGTAACCGCCTCTTGTTTCTTCTGCTCCCATGCTCATTCTCCTCTCGGTCATTGTGATAAAGGATACATCGTATCTTATGAAGTGGATTTTCAGATTGCGTGGGCCATTGCTCAGGTATGTTGCTGAATCGCCTTATATTTTTCATCAGATGTAGGGGAGGAGAGAGGAAAAGACACGTATTGTCGAGAATAGAAGAAGTACGTAATCATTATCACTTGGAAAGTGGGAAAGACGAGATGCTGATAGATAAGCTGCTCGTGAACATATTTCTTGTGTTTGTACCGTTATTGGTATATAGCGCTTTGTCAGATCATCGGCATATGAAACATACCCCGTTGCTTATGGGAGGGGTGCTGGGTGTGTCTTCTGTGCTTTGCCTTATGTTTTCGTATATTTGGTATGGACTATTTTGGGATCTTCGATATGTTCCTCTGATCCTTTCTGTTTTATATTTTGGTCCTAAGGCAGGGCTTCTGAATATAACGTTGATGGTGATGGCTCGTATGTATATAGATCCTGAGTCTATAGTGGTGAGTTTTCCCAGCATGATGTTGTGTTATTTGGGGCCTCTCTTGGTGAGAAAAAAGTTTATGCAGCTCAATAGTATATTGCTTCGGGTGGGCATGAATATGCTAATGAGTATATGGACCAGTATTGCCATGTTTATATTTCTGTTAATACATTCCTGGGTCAATGGAAGGCTAGATAAGGATGAGATCGAGCTGATCCGGGCAATACTCTGGTTCGGTATGATTCAATTCCTAAGCATTGGAGCCTCCTCTTTCTGGATGGAGTTTAGTTTGGAACGGGAAGAAATGAGAAGAAAGATTAAATATGCTGAGCATCTGAATACGTTAGGTGAACTGGCTGCCTCTATGGCTCATGAAGTACGGAATCCATTGACCGTTATTAAAGGGTTCTTGCAAATGGTTCAGTCAGGGCTAGAAGGGAAAAATCGCAGATATATTGCTTTGGCACTAGCAGAGGTCGATCGGGCTGAAAGAATTATTAGCGACTATCTGAACTTATCCAGACCGCAGATTGGGAACACAGAGCTGATGGATCTGTCTGGCATGGTTCAACAGATTGTTTTGCTTTTGAAACCGATGGCGACCAAGCAAGGCGTAAGACTGTATACTGAGCTAAGGAATGAAATATACGTACATATGGATCGTAATCAGCTGTTACAGGCGTTAATACATGTGACGAAAAATGCGATCGAAGCTGCGGATGATGGAGGCAGGGTATACATAAAGCTGGCGATTCAGGAAGAGAAGGCATGTCTGCATATTAGGGATACAGGAAAAGGCATGAGTCAGGAGCATCTGGAGCGAGTGGGTACTTTGTTTTTTTCAACCAAAGAGGTAGGAACGGGACTGGGAACGGTCGTCTCCTTTCGAATCATTGAAGCCATGAACGGAAGTATACACTATGAGAGTGAGCCCGGAGTCGGAACGGAGGTAGTCATCCTGCTGCCACTCGCACAAGAATCAATGCTCGCTGCTGAAGGATAGTTTGTTTCGAAGTGTGACTTACAATGGTTCAGCCCATTAAAAAGCGGTATGCCACAACATCCGGCATACCGCTAATGATGCTATATTGAATCTGTTACATATTATGCGTTCAACAAATCTTGTGCGCCACGGTAAACAATGTCATACAGGTCTTCCAGATACTCTTCCTCGATACATGAGAATGCGATTCGGAGATCATATTCACCCAGCGCAATTGTTCCTACCCCATATTGTTCCAGCAAATGTGTGCGCAGTCGTTCAGCGGACAAGCCGTTCAGCTTAAGGCACATAAAATAACCCGAATTGAAAGGATAGTAGCTCCATACATCTCCGTATTTTCCACTATCGAGCAACGCTTTGACTTTATTAGCCCGCCCCTTCATAATTTGGAACTTTTCATTTTTCTGTTGTGCAAAATCGGGTGATTTGAGGGCATCCAGGACGAAGGTTTGAGATGGGTGAGGACCGCTCGAAATCGTTGCCCGAATAATCCCTAATGTTTTTTGTTCCAGTGCGCTCAGTACATCCTGATGTTCCGAAGCAAAGGTAATAAATCCGACACGGAAGCCCCAAACGAATTCTTCTTTGGTAGCTCCGTCAATTTTGACGGGTAGAATTCTCGGATGAAGTCCAGCTAACTGACCGAATAGTGATTCATGCAGGGAGTCCTCGAAGAACAGACCAAAATAAGCGTCATCCGTCACAACTACGACATTGATGCCTGCTTCTGCGGCTTCCTGAATGGCAGCAACAATCGCTTTACCCTCTTCGACTCCCGGTGTGTAGCCCGTCGGGTTATTCGGGAAGTTCAGCACAACGATTGCTTTGCCGTATTCTTTCTGTGCCAGTAGCGCCTCGCGTAATCCTTCACTATTAAAACGTTGATCCTCTGTGAACAACGGGAAATTCACCAAACGTCCATGACGGCGAATACCGAAAGTCAGCTCATAGTTTTCCCAGTTTTTGTCTGGGTAAATGACAGCGTCCCCTTCATCCGTGAACAGGTCGGCAACGATGCTCAAACCATGGGTCAGCGCGTTCGTAACTACGGGAAGGCCATAACCTTTTCCAGCCAATGAAGGGTTTTCCTTCAGCATTTTGTCACGCCATACACTACGAAGTTCAGGTTTGCCCGCAGGGGGTGCGTAAGGGTATAAATCCTTGGGATTGTAAGCGGACAGCTTCTCCTGAATGACCTCCAAATGCATAGGACCGTTACCTTCCGTAGCAATACCAATCGTGGCGTTGTACTTTTTAGCAAGCTTCCCGGCTTCTGCGGATTGACTCAAAATCCCCTCTTTTGGGAAATAAATTTCTTTCCCTAAAAGAGAAAGCATTTGATATACATGCTCGTTGCCTGTCTGAATGTTTTGGTTTAACTGCGCTGCCAGTGGATTCATTCCCGTTTCATCCTTCCAAGTCATTTTGATTACATATTATAGCATCACA
Organism: Paenibacillus sp. FSL M8-0228; assembly: GCF_038007385.1. Taxonomy (NCBI): domain Bacteria; kingdom Bacillati; phylum Bacillota; class Bacilli; order Caryophanales; family Paenibacillaceae; genus Paenibacillus; species Paenibacillus sp. FSL M8-0228. The sequence continues at coordinate 4,613,564 of NZ_JBBOXA010000001.1, read as the reverse complement.
CACGGTAAGCGTCACGCAAAAGCATCTGGGAGCATAAAAACGCATTTTTTTGCTTAATGAAGGCGCTGAGCTTATATTATAAATTAACGGGATAGAGGACAACCAAAGATTAACAAGAGGAGGTGCAGATTTTGCTGGATACATCTGCGTCATCGTTTATCCTGTTGTCGGCCTTCGCCAAAATTGTGTGCGAGCCGGGCTGGAAATGGCAGGTACGCGAGAAGCCGATGCCAAACTATGATTTATTCTATGTATGGAGCGGAGAAGGAACAGTGGTCTTAAACGGAACATCGTATCCGGTGAGCAAGGGGAGTTGCTTCCTGTTCAAGCCGGGGGATGATACCCGTGCCACACATAACCCGCAAAAGCCGCTCATACTTACCTATATTCATTTTGATCTCATCGAACAACCAGAGCTAGTCCCTGCAAGCTACCGTATGCTGGAGGAAACGTTCGAGGTAGAGCATATGCTTGCCAGGTACGTTCGACTGCGCCTGGAGCGTGCTTACGGAGCTGACGAGGAAGGCAAGCTGATTCTAAAACAACTGATGATTCATCTGCTGCGTGCGGACCGTAAGGAGCCGCAGGAGCAACAGGCCAGTAACCAGCTCACCGAGGTCATTCGGGAAACGGCCAACTACGTGCGTCAGCATCCGGGACTTCCTCATCGCGTCGAGGATTTAGCTGCACGGGCAGGGCTGTCACCGCGTTATTTTTCGATTAAATTCAAGGAGCTGCTAGGTGTTTCCGCGCAATCTCATATTATCAGCATGCGGATTGAGCGTGCACAGCATCTACTGCTGCATGCGGGAATGAATGTGACCGAGGTGGCAGAGGCTTTGGGGTATCGTGACATCTTTTTTTTCAGCCGCCAATTCAAGCAATACACGGGGAAAAGTCCGTCTGAGATCCGGTAATGTTATAGACGGTGGACAAGCTGTTTCGGATTTAGGCATAATGGGAGTAACGCATGACAAATATAAAGGATAAATTCCAAAAAAAGGACCCGAGCCATTACGCCGGGTCCTTTTTTATATGAGCAATTTATATCATTCGATCCCAATGCTCATATGTGTAGCTATAATCCTGTTATGATATATTCACTTATGCTTTGGGATCATGTCGAAAGCAACCCAGACGTTGTCCCATTTTCACCACATCCCCCAGCTTCAATGCGGGGTCTGGCTCAAACGTACCGTTCTCAGTTAGCAAAACGACGGTTGACCCAAATTCGAAATAGGCGAGATCGTCTCCTTTTGTCCATGAGACGGCTTTATCATCCGTATATTTGATGCTACTCACATTCATTGCGCCAACCTTAACGACCGCCACCTCACCGTATTCGTGGGCGATGTACGTAATCTGTCGTTCATTGCGGCTAAGAACTGCTCGCATATGCTGCAAGCCGAAGTCATTCACTGGGTATACCTTGCCGCGCAGATGCTCTTTTTCTACCAGCGTACCGGATACTGGTGCATGAATGCGATGATAATCCGTCGGGCTGAGATAGAGTACAAAAGCATAGCCGTGTGTGTATTTTTCAAGACGCGGAGAGCGGTTAAGAAGCTCTTCCAGCGTATAGTCCTGCCCTTTGACATTCAAAAGAGTGCCGGACGTAATTGGGCCAGTGAAAGTAATCCGTGCATCCACCGGACTGGTCATCACCTCGGCGTTCGTATCAATCGGGCGCATGCCCGCTTTTAATTTGCGTGTAAAATAGGCGTTCAGAGAACGGTATTCCTTCCATTCCTGTTCAGCCTCATGCGTCTGGATCTGGTACGTACGTATAAAGGTGGGGATAAAAAGTCGGCTTGCACCGCTTTGCGCGAAGGAGCCCACAATCCGGCACACCCACTTGCGCGATGATAGCTCCGTCATGAGCCGCAGCCACTGTTTTGCCATTACAGATCCCCCTTGTTCATTTCCGAGCCGTCTTGGCCGGAACCTGTCCGGCCGCTCTGAACTATATTGACACAGAATGTGACGTAAATCAATACAGTGGACGGCCTGGTGAACGTTCGGTATCTGACGAAGGCATCCGTTCGAGAAGCCAACGAGCGTAAGCCATCGGCTGAGTGTATGTTTCTTTCCAGACATTGTGCATGCCAGCCTGGCTGAAGCCATAGCGCTGGTCACGACCGTTGCATTCGATAAAAACAATCTTGCCTTCACGGGTAATTCCCAGATCCAGACCGACATCGGCGAGACGGGGAAGGGTTTGTGCCAGTCGGTGCACGATTTGTAACGAGAGCCGCTCCAGTTCATTCATCAGCCGGACTGCGTTCGAAGTCTGAACCGTCTCTGTTTGTGATAACACCTCCAGTAAGGAACGGGCCGTACCCCCCTGTGCCACATTGGAGACAAAGGTGTGGGAAGGAGCAATTTTAGCGAACATGCCTGTCACACCCCAGATACCGCCATATCCGCGCTGAACCGTCACACGGATATCAAACGGACGATTGTTGTACAAAGCAAGCGGTATGGTTTCCTGTACGATATGAGGCACATGCAGCAGTCGTTTGTGTAGAAATAACGGGAGTTCTCCGACATGCAAACGTAGTGTGGACCAACGCTCAGGTATAGAAGGATGTGCACATTGCAAAGTCCAGCCTCCGCGGGAATGCCGCAGACGCATAATTCCTCTACCCACGCTACCGCTACTGGGTTTAATGACAACATCTCCGGTTTCCTCCATTAAGGTATGGATGGAGGAAAGGTTGCCTTGCAAGGTTTTGGGGAGGTGGATGCGTAGCAGAGGGTCTTCCTGCAGAATTGCATGTATATGGTCTTTGGGGAAACGGTTTTGTTCATTAAAAATATAGTATCCCTTTTGTACAAGCTTGTTGATATCTCTAGCATTTTCATTTTGCCGATAGAGAGTCCGATTGTGGATGACCGGCGGCAACGGAAGAGTCATTTGCCGATACTCGTTGCCGTGTTTAACAAAAGCCCGGCATGTTCCGGTCGCTATATGAATATCCTCCAGACGAAGAAAGCAGGGGATGAGCTCGTAGCTTAACCCGGCGTCCTCGTAATTGGCGATGGATTCATATCGCGTCCTCATGGCGGGAATGCCCCGGTAGGTTGCCGGGTTGAGCATGACGCCGACATGCAACATGAGTATGTCCGCCCTCCTTGTAGCACTCCAACTGATCATACTGTGATTGTAGTCCATCATATGTATCAAAGATCGGCCAGGCATGGACGCTAGCCTTGCGGTAAGCCCAAAGTTAGAAGCGAGGCACCTTTCAGGGAGGCAGACGATATGATACAAGATGAGTGTTGCAGAGTGTTGGAATAAGGTCAGAAAGTAGGTGTGGTGATGCAGAGGCCGAAGGTAGCAGTTGTTACACCGGGCTCCTTTGTTATACCTTCGCCCCGCAGCAGTTCTGTGGAGCGGGTAATTGCCCGCATGGTACCGCTGGCTAGTCATGAGCTTCAGGCGCAGATCTATGGCATAAAGGGAGCAGAGGCATCGGATCATGGCGATGTCGACGGAATTCCCTGTATGCGTTTTACGCGGGGAGCAGGTTATATTTCTGAGGTGATTGCCGATTTAAAGAGATGGTCACCAGCGGTAGTAGATGTACACAACCGCCCGGCAGTTGCGTATGCCATTCGCGAGGCTTTGCCCAATAGCCGAGTTGTGCTGACTTTGCATTCGACCACGTTCATCCGGGAGCCTCACCTTGAACGGAAGGACATGGGTAGGCTACTGGCATCAATGGATCGCATTATTGTGAACAGTGCGTATTTGGGAGCAATCGTAGCTTCTGACTGTTCCGAAGCAGTCAGGAAACGCATCGTCGTAAACAAGCTGGGTATCCATCCTGGCGATTTCCTGCCACGGTGGACTCCAGCAGCAGAAGCGGCCAGGTCGGCGCGATTGGACGATTTCGGCTGGTCAGGCCGCCAAATCGTATTATTTGCGGGCAGACTGATGCCAGGGAAGGGCGTTCACCGGCTGCTCAAGGCCCTGCGGCATGTCGTCCGCGCCTGCCCGGGCGTACTGCTGCTCATTGCAGGTAGTGCCTATTACGGGCATGACCGCCTCACGCCGTATACGGCGTCGTTGCATCGGCAGGTGCGTAAACTAAGGTTGGGGAAGCATGTGCAATTCCTAGACTATGTTCCGCATCCAGCATTGGCCTCGCTATATCAGCTAGCCGATGTGACTGTTGTTCCTTCAGTGAAGGATGAGGCCTTCGGGCTGGTCAATCTGGAAGCTATGGCAGCAGGAGTGCCGGTGGTCGCTTCACGAATCGGCGGTATTCCAGAGGTAGTACAACACGGCGAGACAGGCTGGCTTGTGTATCCGTCTCACGGTGAGCAGGAAATGGCCGATGCCATCATCAGGCTGCTCCAGCAACCTGACTTGCGACGACGGATGGGAGAAGCCGGACTTGGCGAGGTACGGAGACGATTTTTGTGGCAGCACTCAGCACAACGCTGGGCACAAATCATAACGGACTGCGCAACGGAGTGACGCAGGCGCTGTTACGCGCATAGGTTATCTTATAGGCATTAGCCATGATACCCAGCCGGGTGAATGAAGCGGAGCGACCGCTGGTTCACTCCTGTGCCAAAGGAGCGGTCACCATGAACCATCGTACGAACCATAGCCCTAAGGATAAAAGAACAGCGCGACGTAACCCTTCCAATGCGGTTCCCTCCCGCCGTGTTAACAAGGAAAAAGCGGCTTCGACTTCCGGCAGTCCTAGACCGAGCCAGCGCGGGACGGCAACGGTTCCTGCCCCTGTAGAGAAGGATACCTCCGTTCAAGCTGTAGAGGAAGCGGCGTGGAAGAAGCATAAGCTTCCCAAAACGCTAGAGGAAGCGATGCAGATGAATCGAGCATCTGTACTGCTGTTGTCTGTGCCTGAGTCAGATACGGAATGCAGGATGGATAACGATAAACCGTCTATTACGACGGAAGATCAGGCAGAGCAAGATTCATTACTGGATTGTTCCATAACCAGTATTCACATTGCGGAAGGAAGACACCGCCCAAAGCAGCGTGTGATCTTGCCTGAGCAAGATATCGATCTAGCCTTCGATACGGAGAAAGAAGAATTAGACTTGAATGCCATTCACGATGGATCAGCGACCAGTGACGAGGCTTCTGACGATCATATAGCTTCACCACAATATGGGAGCATTTCTTTTCACCTACCCGCACGGGCAGATAGGGGCGAAGTGAGCGTTGTATTTGAGAAGCCATTTATAGATACACAATATGTAATCACTGCCAATGCGAGTATACCGGGAGTGATGGTATCCGTCACACAACGTCAGAGGCATTCGGTAGTACTTACTGTGGAACGCATACACTCGGGACCGATATGTGAAGGGTTGGTCCTTTGGATTGCGATGGGGCAATAATAAGAAGCCAGGAATATAAGTGTCCATAATCAACTTTATACTAGAAAAAAGGCGTCCCATAGTGGGACGCCGTATACATAAAAGGGAAGGGGGTAGACTTGTAATATCGGGGAAGTTTGTATTATTTCACTTATCTCACACCTACAGCGTCAAAAGACTTCATAGCAGAGGTTACGGCTATTGAATTTTCACCATAACTATCTTTGGCCGCTTGGATAACAGCGGCACGCGCGGTGGAGAAGTTAGACGTAGAAGTCAGATAATTGGTGAAGGCATTATAATAAATATATACGGCTGCATCACGTCCGATTCCATCTACCTTGACACCATGGAAGGTGCCTCCTTGTGCCAGTAGATAGTAGGCTTTATTAATAATGCCACTATTAATATGGGCTCCACCATAATCCTCGTTGTTAGGATCAGGATAGAGATTGCTGTAGTGATCGACTTGACCGTATTTGGCAGGATCGGAAAGGGAGCGAATGGCGTCGCCCTTAATATTAGGAGTATAAGCGACTTTGCCGAAATCCCAATTGGTACGCTCAATGTCGTTGCCTATAATATCTGAGATGGCTTCACTTAATGCACCAGATTCAGCGAAATACACGAGCCCTGATGAATGCTCGGTTACACCGTGTGTCAGCTCATGGGCAACAATTTCAAGATCGCTGCTAAAAGGGGCAAATAACGTGCCGTCTCCGTCTCCGTAAAGCATGTGAGTGCCACCCCAGTGGGCATTATTGTAGTTCTTTGCGCCGTAATGGACTGCCGAAGCGATAGCCATGCCATGCCCGTCAATGCTGTCGCGTCCAAATCTATCCTTGTAATAATCGTAAGTGCGGATAGCGTAAGCGTGGGCATCCACCGCAGCAGGATCTTCCCATACGTTATCGGAATCTGTATACAGGGTGCCGGGGAGCGTCTCGGTGTTGTGGACGTTATAAGTTAGGATTCCTTTACCACGAGTCGTATCCTTTAGTTGATACTTCTTGCCCGAGACTGTGGTTTCAAATGTTTTGGTATCGCCGAATACACCGCGCCCTGTGCCGATCACTTCGTTAAGAATGTCATACTTGAATACGATTTTTCCGTCATTAGCGTCAATAAAGTAACGTGTGCGCAGCAGAGTGGGCTGTAGAGTATTAACTTCGGTTACATAGACGAGACGTGTGGAGTCTCCATCGGGATAGATGTACAGTTCTGCTGTAGGGTCCACGCTTGGTTCCAGATTTGCAATCTTGGGAATAGAGGATGCAGGCTCTACCACTTCCAATGTACTGTTCTCCAGTTCAGCTGCTTTATCCAAATCCAAGGAGTCCTTATCAACAGAGATTGAAAATTCATTGTTAGATGCTGTTCCGTAAGTGTCTTTACTTACACTACTTGTACCCTCGTAAGGTTCAGGAACGATTGGGGCGGAGGAAGGGAGAGACTGAACCCGTATAGCTGCATCTTTATAAGCGGTATATACAGCCTCAGTAGCACTGATTTTTGGAGTTGTATTTTCTTTAGCATCGGCTTGTTGATTTTCTGAAATGACAGCTCCCAAATAAGAGGTGATTTGACCAGACTTGTTCACATGGATGGTCTGTTCGGCTCCAAATACGGGAATTCCGTCTACATATTGTTTTAACCGATAATGCTTTGTACCAAATTTGTCACTGGTGCGATCCACGATACGAAATTGCTCGCGCACATGGGAACCGATGTGGGTATCGTCCAGACTCAATAATGTTTTTTGTTGTCGATTTAAAAAGCTCCAGACCAGATTGTCGCCTGTTACCGTTGAAGGAGACTTCCAGTTCACCGTTTGGAATGTTGGCGTAAACTGAGTCGGATCGGGAACAGAATTTTCAGCTGCGGAGGCTCCAGGCGCAATGGCCCCTAATAACATAGCTCCTCCTAGAAGTGAAACCCATACTTTTTTCAATTCATACTCACTCTCCTTAATTAATGTTGGGGTAAAAAACACCCTGTTTGCAGAAGCCTAGCGTCATATATGTAAGTCTTGTTGCTCCTTTGAAACGTGAAGAGGCTGGATAAAAATGACTTTATGTAAAATATTAAGGTTTATTTTTTTTGCAATTTCATCGTCTCGGCTCTGATATTAGCACAGAGGTTGTCGAACGAGAAGATTAATTTTACAAAATACCCCAAAATGAATCTTTAGTCCCTGATTTACGGTTTATTTGTCTTATTTAGTCGAAAATGATCGGAGGGACTCTATGAATATGAAAAGGGCGCCCCTTTGAGGGGACGCCATAAATAAGGGGGGAAGGGGCGCAGACTTGTACACTGCACCCCTATTTTTTCGTCCATTGTATGAGTAGGGCCACATGACAGTTGCACAACGGCAACGGTCTATGGACGAGAATATGAGGATTATAGCGTATATGATTTAGTTTACACCTACAGCATCAAAAGATTTGGCAGCTGCAGTTGCTTGTGCCGAGTTCGCACCGTACAGATCTTTTGCCGCTTGGATCACAGCAGCGCGTGCGTTGGAGAAGTCAGAAGAAGAAGTCAGGTAGTTCGTAAAGGCACTATAGTAAATTTGGACCGCTGCATCGCGGCCAATTCCATTTACAGCTACCCCATGGAAAGTACCACCTTGTGCCAATAAATAGTAGGCTTTATTAATAATGCCGCTGTTCGTATGAACGCCACCGTTATCGGAGCTGCCTTTATACAAGTCGGAATAGTGATCTGGTTGATCATACAGCGTAGGATTTGACATAGAGCGAAGAGCATCGCCTGCAATGTTTGGCGTATAAATATCATCGCCTACAAGCCAGTTTTTACGCTGAATGTCATTGCCGATAACGTCCGAGAAAGCTTCATTTAATGCACCGGACTCTCCGTAATATTCCAAATTCGAAGTATACTCTGTGACACCGTGCGTAAGTTCATGTCCCACTACATCGGGGTCCCCGCTGAAGGCGATAAATGTGCTACCATCCCCGTCTCCATAAGTCATTTGGGAGCCATTCCAGAAGGCGTTGTTGTAGCGGCTACCGTAATGGACTGTCGAACGGAGTTGCAGCCCGCGTCCGTCAATGCTGTTGCGTCCAAATTTAGACTTATAGTAATCATATGTTTTGGCAGCATATGCATGGGCATCCACGCCGGCTGGATCATTCCATACATTATCGGCATCGGTCAGAAGGGTACCTGGGATGCTTTGGCGGTTGGAGGCCGTGTAAGTCACGATACCATTACCGCGTGTTGTATCTTTTAACTGGTAGCTACTACCGGAAGCCGTCGTGTTGAATGATTTGCTATCACCAAGCACACCTTTACCTGTGCCTGTCGCTTCATTAATGATGTCATACTGGAATACGATGCTGCCATCATTGGCATCAATAATGTAGCGAGTACGCAGTGGGGCAGGTTCTAAAACATTGACTTCTGTTACATAAACCAGCTGCAGGTCATCCCCTTTAGGATAGAAGTACAGATCGGCTTTAGGATCTACTTCTGGCTGCAGATTAGCGATTTTGGCAATGGAACTTTTTTCTGTCTCCACCGCTTCAATTTTGCTATCTTTCAAGGCAGACGCTTTATCAAGACTCAGCTCGTCTTTATCAATGGATAGCGTTTTTTCGTTGTTAGCTGCTTCGGCGTAAGTGTCTTTGCTTACACTGCTTTGTTCCTCAGCATCTTTAGAAATCGTATCGTCGGAGGTAGGGAGGGCTTCAATCCGTGCAGATGCTTCTTTATATGCAGTGTAAACCGCTTCAGAAGCGCTGATTTTTGGAGTTGTACCTTGCGTAGCTTCAGCTTGCTGATCCTCAGTAACCACCGCTCCTAAGTAAGAGGTGACCTCACCAGATTTGCCCACATGAATAGTCTGTTCAGCTCCATATACGGGAATCCCGTTTACATACTGTTTCAGCCGATAATGGCTCACACCGGACTTGTCGCTTGTGCGATCAACGATTCGGAATTGTTCACGTACACTAGAGTCGTCCGCACCCAATAACGATTTCTTTTGCCGATTCAAATAGCTCCATACAATGTCGTCACCCGATACCGAGGAAGGGGCTTTCCATTGCTCGGCGTGAAAGGTCGGTGTAAGCTGAGTCGGCCCCGAAACGGAACTCTCCGCTGATGCACCAGACGCGACAGACCCTAACAACATAGCTCCTCCAAGAAGCGAAACCCATACTTTTTTCATTAAAAATTCACTCTCCTCGATTAATGTCAGGATGAATCATCCTGTCTTGAATAAGGCATTGCGCCATTTATGTAGGTCGTGTTGTCGTCTGGAATAGAAGAAAATGGAACATGAAGAGAAATACCGAAGTGTTTTTCATGAAGCGTACGTGAAAAGAGGGTACTGCAGTATGAAGCATGTGGCCTAAAAAGGTGACAAACTCCTCCTTTCCTGTCGTATATAAAGAAAATAGAATAATGGTGGATAATGGAAAAGAATGACTTATGCAAAAAAAACTAATGTTGATTTTTTGAACTCCCATCATCTGGCTCTGATATTAGCACAGAGAATGACAGACGAGAAGATCTATGTCACAAATTTATCCAAAATGAATCTTTAGACCCTAATAACTCACTTATTTAATAGGATTAATAAGTTATGTAAAATAAAGTCGAAAATTGCTATGTCGAAAAGACTCCACGCTTGCCGTTACACACGGCTTTTGGACCGCATAGGTTATGTTGAACTGTCCTAATCATGCTGTCCATCTATACAGCAGGAAGGGAGGTGAGACGGGAGCATGAAGAAGCAGGGAAGAGCTGGATACAAGATCAAACGGAGGCGGCATTCCGGCGCATACTATCATTCTAAGATGTGGCTGCCGTTACGAATGCCGAACATGCATAAGACCCCTGCCATGAGGGAGGTACTCGACACGGAGAGAGGGGCACAGATCGGCGAAGAGCGACCATCTGGACCGTCATCAGTGGGAAAGTTTTTCGTATCTGTCATTATTCCGGCCATGAATGAGCAAAAAACAATCGGAGCTGTGATTCGCGAGGCGCGCCGTGTCCATCCACATACAGAGGTTATCGTCGTTGAGAACGGATCACACGATAGAACGGCGAAGGTGGCAGCAGCGGCGGGAGCTCGTGTACTTTCTTTCCCGGAACCGCTCGGACATGATGTTGGCCGTCGTGTTGGAGCGGAGGCGGCATCCGGACAGATCCTGCTTTTCCTGGATGGGGATATCGTCATTCCCTGCGTTAGACTCCGGCCGTTTATACACGCCATATGTGCAGGAGCGGATGTGGTGCTGAATGATTACCATGGACCTGTGAATCATACGCCCGTACATCCTGTAGTGGAGGCAAAGCATGTATTGAATATCTTGTCGAATCGTGCTGATTTAGGGGGGGCATCTATGACTGGCATTCCACACGCCATTAGTCAAAAGGCTCTAAACAAAATAGGTCCAAAGCCCTTGGAGAAACCTCCTTTATTTCAAGCTATGTCCATCGCTTCCGGGTTACGAGTGGTGACTGTATATGGAATAGCTGTCGGTAAAATAAATGCGACACGTAAAAAACAGAACGGCAAGGACCCGCTGGCAGGTGTAATTGTTCAGGATCATCTGGATGCCATTGCCTGGCTTACATCGCATCTGGGAACGCGTGCGGGCTTTACGGATTTGGAGCGCAAACGGATCAGAGACGAGGTGAAACTGTGAGTAGACCGTATCGCAGAGGGAAGCGTGAAGAACCGAGCTGGGGGGTCAGACGTGTTCAGCGAAAACGAGGAACGACGACTTCAATGCATAGCCGTAGGGTGAGAAAGCCCACACCTCGGGCAACAGGAATGACCAAAGTGACTCCGCCTGTGGAACGCGAAGTTCCGGGAGATATTGTATTACAGGGAACCGCAGCGGCCGTGGTCAGCGCCTGTAATGAAGAGTCAACGATTGACCGGGTGCTGAGCGAGCTGGAAAAACTTCCGCTTACGGATATCATTGTCGTATTGAACGGCTGCACGGACGGCACGCGCTCCACCGTAGCCAAACATCATCCTAATGTGACTCTCGTCAACGTGCCCGATCGACTGGGGCATGATGTTGGCCGTGCAGTAGGCGCGCGTATGACGCAGGCTGATATTGTGCTGTTCGTGGACGGAGATTTGCCGATTTCGGGATCTGATTTGCTGCCTTTTCTCCACGCGGTGGATCAGGGAACGGATGTCGCGCTTAATGATCTGGGCAGACATTTGCCCCCCTATGCCCAGCAAGACAGCGTGACACGGTGCAAAGCATTCCTGAATCGCGTACTGCGCAGGCCGGATCTGGGAGCAAGCTCATTGACCGCCGTACCGCATGCATTATCTCGGCGTTTACTGGATCAGCTTGGCTCAGCCGTGCTTGCCGTACCGCCAAAAGCCCACGCCATGGCAATTCTGTATGGCATGATCGTGGCGGCAGTACATGCTGTCGATGTCATTAAAACAAACCGTAAGCGGACCTTCAATGTTGGCAAAGGGAACGCTATGGAACAGTTGATCGTCGGTGATCATGCAGAGGCACTGACGGCTGTGTTTCAGGTAGCCGGGTATTCCCCGCTCGGGCCTGTTCCAACACGGGTAGACGTTGCCAAAGGGAGGAATGCACAATGAGTCTGACGAGCATCATTATTCCGACTTATAACGGCCTGCATCTGTTAAAGCCGTGTATTGAGGCGATTCGGACACATACGATAGATGTACCGTATGAAATCATTGTTGTGGACAACGCTTCGAATGACGGAACGGATGATTTTTGCGCATCCGAGCGGCTGATCAGCATACGTCTTCCTGAAAACAGGGGCTTTCCAGCAGCATGTAATATGGGGCTCCGGCTGGCTTCGGGTGATCAGTTCGTTATTTTAAACAATGATGTGACGGTTACGCGGGGATGGCTATCGAATATGTTGGCCGCATTGCAGAGCGAAAGCATCGTGGGATTGGTGGGACCGGTGACGAATTGCGTCAGCGGTATTCAGCAGATACACGGCTTGGAAGGAGATTTGGCCAGCTGTCTGAGATATGCGGAGCAGAATAATGTAAGTAATCCCTCCAGGTGGCAGGAGGTTAAGCGGTTGGTCGGATTTTGTTTGTTATTCCGGCGTGATCTGATGGAACGGATCGGATTGCTGGATGAACGGTTCAGTCCCGGACATTATGAGGATGACGATTATTGTCTGCGCGCACGTGTGCATGGCTACAAGCTGCTCATGTGCAACGACTGTTTTGTCTATCACGAGGGGAATGCGAGCTTCTCACGCTCGGAAACTTCCTGGATCGAAGAGCTGATCGAGCGGAACTATCGTTTATTTATAGAGAAATGGAGCATAGATCCCAGAATGTTCATCGAAACTGGAAACGCTGGGGTTGTATGCACTGAACATGCTGTCGAAGGAGGAAGGAAGATATGAAAGGGGTTATTCTCGCAGGAGGAACCGGATCGCGCCTTCATCCGTTGACTACATTACTCAACAAGCATCTGCTTCCGGTCGGCAAGTATCCCATGATCGTATATGGTATCGAGAGGCTGCGACAGGCTGGAATCACCGATATGCTTATTATTATTGGTAAACAATCGGCCGGGCTGTATACCGATTTTTTGGGCAGTGGCAGTGATTATGGTGTCCAACTGACCTACCGGATTCAAGAAAAGGCGGGCGGCATTGCAGAAGCACTCGAACTGGCAAGAAGCTATATGCAGGCAGAAGAGAAATTCACTGTTTTGTTAGGTGATAATTTGTTCAAGGAAGACTTGGGACCTGTGATCGAACGATTCAAGCAACAGCCCCCGGGGAGCGCCAGAGTGTTGTTGAAAAAGGTGGCAGATGCTCGTCGTTACGGGGTACCCGTGTTTGATCCTGAGCGTCCGGAGAGCATTACGCGGATTGAAGAAAAGCCACAGCATCCCCAATCCAAATACTGCGTTACGGGTATCTATATGTACGATACTGCCGTGTTCGATAAGATCCGGCAAATTACACCTTCGGCACGTGGTGAGCTTGAGATCACGGATGTTAACAACTGTTATGCCGCTGAAGGCAAGCTGGAATATGATATTTTACGGCGTTATTGGAGCGACGCAGGAACCTTCGATTCCCTTCAGGAAGCTGGATTGAAAATGAAAGGACTTCTACCTTGATCTCAATGAAACACCATCCTACCGGGCCAGGCATATAGTATAGGCATAATGCCACCCGGAGGAGTGAACGGCATGAAACGCCTGAATATGCAAAGGAAACACAGCAAGCGGCTCGGAAAGAAAGGCTACTGGTCAGGATATAAAAGGGGCCAGGAGCAAGGTAACAGGTTGGGTCAGGCTTCGTTCGGCAAGGTTTTTGAAGGCGTCAGTATTATCATTCCGTCCTGCAATCAGCTTCAACAGCTCCGTGCATGCATTCACCGTATTGAGGAGAATACGAGCCATCCTCACGAAATTATTGTAGTGGACTGCGGCTCGACGGACGGGACATCCACCTATTTGCTCCGTAAAAGCATCGCTGTGCGTTATGCGCTGTTAAAAAAGGATGTGCAAATGATAGGTAGCCTGAATCAGGGGCTGATGATGGCAAAAGGAACAACTATTGTGGTACTGGATCAAAACTCCATGGTGACCCCCGGCTGGTTGGATCGGTTGTTAGGGTGTTTACACAGCGATCCGCGTATGGGTGTTGTTGGGCCTGTAACGAATGGTCCATTCAAAGAACAGCAGATCGAGGTTCCTGATATGAACGAAAATGGAGCACGTCAATTTGCCATGACCTTCAATGTTCCCAAACCGGATGCATGGCGAGAGACCGAAAGCTTGGCTGGATTTTGTTTATTGCTGCGCAGAGAGACACTGAAAAAAACGGGCTACTGGGACGAAGGCTGCCACAGTATTGAGGAGGCCCATGCAGATTGGCTACTGCGTGTGCGTTTGTTGGGGATACGTATGGCAATTGCCGGAGATGCTTTTATCCATTATGAAGAAAGAGATCGGGATACGGTGTATGGTTTTCCTCTAACGACCGAAACAAGCGGTTCAATGGAGGAAAGCAGCCGGAACCGATCCTTTTTTGTACAAAAGTGGGGGGACGCGGATAAGCTGTTCCACAACCTGAAATTCAGTACAGCGGAGACGGACGACCAGATCTCAACAGGTAAGGAAACACACGTATCAGCGGCAAGCTTTTACCCCATCGGAGCGGTTGTTCAGGGACCGTCCGGTGTAGTATTTCGGTTAGAATCGGGAAGAAGGCGGTATTTGCATGGAGTCAGTGCTGCGGGAGGTGAAAACGTGCGCCCTGTCAGATTGTCTCAGCTGGACTTGTTGGCACTTCCCTTGGTAGGGAAGCCGGAGGTCACAGTTTCCGGCAGCACTGATGCACCTGTAGCTGAGTCGCCAGAGGAACCCTTGCCTGTGCTGGCGGCTCCTGAGCTGGGGAACATGTCCATGCTTCCCACACTTCATATCCCGGCCCAACGTAGGCGATGGATCGAGTTACTGTATGCTGAAGGTGGGCAACTGTACCAAATCGGCAACGGTTGGAAAAGACCATTCCTTACCCTCTACGCTGTGATGAGTTGGCGGGCTGAGGACTATCCAATTCAATTTTTGTCCTCTGAAGAATTGTCGGCATTGCCGGAGAAGCAGCCTATTATTGCTCCACCGGTGCTGCACGGGCATCTGTAATGATCTGAATAGGCGCTTTTAGGCGGAACCGACTACTCGCTGCGGCATACGCTGTAGTAGCGGAAAGCCCGTAGGTAATTCGTGCGTTCCGCACGGCGGAGCACATAAAGGAGGGGCTTATGCATAACGAGTTAGATGATTTGCTGATCCACATTTCGCACTCGCAGCAGCAGATGTCAAGGTTGTTGGATGCGGAACGGCAGGTGGTTGTGCGCATGGCGCAGATCATACATGAACTGCCAGATGAGGAGCCGCGTTTTGACGGAATTCCGGGCATTCTCGACAGCTCGGGACAAGTAAACAAAAGCATTGTGGCCTATCTGAACGGCATTGCCGATCTTCAGGAAGCAATGGCTGAAATGCTCGTTCGTGTCGTGAAGGAAACGGCATACCCGGAAGAGGAGTAACGTAACAACCGAGGGCAGGGAGTGAACACATGAGTAGGGAACAAGCAATGATTCACATGCTGGACGCAGCCTCCAAAATGCAGCGGAATGTGTCTATGATCCTGGAGGCCAAGGCGGTCGAAGCAGAAAAAGTGCGTAATTGGGCGCTGAACCATCTGGCGCCCCACGCCTTTGACACCGATGAAGAACAGCTGGGGCGACCTTTGGAGATTCACGAGCAAATGGTGGAAATGCTGGAGGGATTAACGCGGCTTCAGACTGGTCTTTGCAGCAATCTCAAAGCATTGCTGGATCAGGATGAGCAGCAGGGTGGCGGCATGGAAGGGATGATGGGAGGCATGGGCTCGGGGGATATGAACTAATGAGCATGAGGCGTGAACGTGAGATCAAGCTGGATATAATGGAGTCTATTGCTGCCAGCCAGCACGCCGTTGCCCGGATGCTGACCAGTCTTGCGGACTTGACGCCCCATGCGGATATGTCGGCTACCCGTCTGGAAGAAACCATTCGTATACTCAGCAACTACCAGGGCGAAATCACGCAAATGTTGGCGGGTATTCCATTAAGACGACAGGTATATGGAAAACCGACGAAACCGTGGCTCCATGTGCCTGTTCAGAAAAATGAAACCACCACGAGAAAGCAAAGGAGGAATGAAAATGAGCACAAGGTGGGAACGCGCCACTCGGGAAAAAGCCCGCAAAAGACGTAAAGATGCCCGGCGTTCCAGCATTCGCAGATTAAAACGGAGAAGAAGACGTCTGCTTGCTCTAAGACGCCGTAAAAGAGGACATCATTCTGCACGTAGAAGACATCCTCTTTTGCGGCGGCGAAAAAAACCTCAAGCTAACCCGGTGGCAGTCCCTTCTGCGGAGAATCCACAGCCCGGGACTGTTGCATTGGAGCATGATCCGCAGGCATTTCAGCAGGGGTATGATGCAGCTTACAACGAGGGTTTCAATTCAGGCTTTGCCAAAGGTTATGAAGATGGACACCAGGTCGCTTACCAGGCTCAGTAAACTATGCAGAACATCCATGACAGCTAACCCCCCGAAGCTACACAGCTTCGGGGTTATTTGCGGTTCGGCAGTTGGACGGGCAAACGCCAATTTTGTCCGGGCAGTGGCAGTCGTCCATGATGCGTTTGACCCCTCCGCATATAGTTTAGGAGTGACAGAAGTTTATCCTACAACAGGACAGGGTGAAGGATGTGAACGATCAACAAAGCGGAAATGAACGCGAAGCGTACCGATGCGGCTATCGGGAAGGACGCAGAATGGGCGGTTGCACGGCTGCTCTGTCACAGGTCGTGGCCATACAGCCTGCTGTTCGTCATTTGAAAGTGTTGTATATTCCGCAAGGTTTCGCAGCTATAGACACAGGTGTGCAAGAAGCATTAGGCCAAATATGCAGCTCATGCGCCATCGGTACGCCTGCTACGATGCTAGCTGACGCCGAGGCTCAACGTCCAGACCTCGTGCTGGTCATGAACGGGCTGCATGTTTTTCCGGCGGATCATCTGGAGCAGGTACAGCAAATACGAGCCCTAGGCATTCGGACGGCCATATGGTTTGTAGATGATCCTTACTTTACGGAGGATACGGCGTTGATCTGTCAATCCTACGATGTCGTATTTACGCACGAAATTTCTTGCCTGCCGTTTTATCGCGATCAGGGAGTAACGAGGGTTCACTATTTGCCGCTGGCTGCGTCAGCTCGTATCTTTTATCCTCGGCGGGTAGAGCGGGAGCATCAGCATGATATTTGTTTCATTGGAAATGCCTTCTGGAACCGTGTGAAGCTATTCGACCACCTAGCTCCCTTCTTGGCGGACAAAAGAGTGCTGATCGTAGGTGGGCACTGGGATCGGCTGACCCGGCGGGATGTGCTGGAACGCTTTATCCGTCCGGGCTTTATGGAGCCGGAAGAGACCGCTCAATATTATAACGGCTCCAAAATTGTCATCAATATGCACCGCCCGACAGACCCCGGACTGGATAATCGGAATACACACCAGCTTTCAGCGGAGTCCATCAATCCTCGGACATATGAAATTTCTGCTTGTGGCACGCTTCAAATGACGGATGTTCGGAAGGATTTGAGCCGTTATTACCGACCAGGCTATGACATTGAAACTTTCTCTGGAGCAGATGAATTGAAAGTGAAGCTGGACTACTATCTCAAGCATGATTGGGAACGCGAACGCATGGCCTGGCGCGCATTGTACACGACTATGCAAAAGCATATGTACTCCAATCGCATGGAAGAACTGCTGGACAAGGCGATGGCCTAAAGTAAACACCATAAACAGTGAGGAGTGAAAGTGATGACGATATCTACGACAGGACCGTATGACCCGGCTGTTCACCAGACGGCGGCAGCCTCCTGGGAAAAGGGGAGAACTGCGGGATTGCATGACGGATACGACGAAGGATATCTGCGCGGCCGTGCTAACGCAATTGTTGCGCGGATGAAAGCAGTTTTCCCTTTTCGACAGATCCATGTACTGTATGTCGTCTCAGGCAAAGGCCTTCCGTATTCTCCGCTGGATGAGGCGGTCATTACCACATTGCAGAGCATGACGGCTCAGGTTACCGTAACAGACCCACGTCAGCCGGTAGGAGATATTGCCGCTCAGCTCCGTCCGAATCTGATGCTGGCACTGGATGGAATGGATCTTCCGTTGGAGCAGGTTACTGCGGTACGCCAGTTGGGCATCCCCACCGCCATCTGGCTAACGGACGATCCATATTACACCGACACGACGACCAAAATCGTTACGAATTATGATTATGTGTTCACGTTAGAAATGAACTGCATGGAGCTGTACCGTCAGTTGGGTTGCACGTCTGTGCACTATTTGCCCTTTGGAGCATTTCTGACTCACTATTTCCCCCTCAGCTCGCCCGCTTCGGTACGACGTGAGATTGGGTTTACAGGCTCAGCCTACTGGAACCGCATCTATTTCTTTAATCCGATTATGCCGCAGCTCATGGCTCGTAACATTAAAATCAACGGAATCTGGTGGGATCGTCTCCCAGATTATCAGTCGTATGGCGACAAAATTGAGCTGGGTCGCTGGATGTCTCCGGGCGAGACCAATGATTCGTACAACGGCAGCAAAATCGTAATTAATCTTCATCGTTCCCATCAGGATGATTCGGTGAACAACAACTCACTGAAAATTCCGGGGGCTTCGCCCAATCCGCGTACGTTTGAAATTTCTGCCAGTGGCACGTTGCAACTGACAGATACAAGAGATGATCTGGCTCGTTTTTATAAGCCAGGGGAAGAGATAGAGACCTACAGCTCTCAGCAGGAACTGCTGGAGAAGGTTGAGTTTTATTTGACGCATGAAAAGGAGCGTCGTGAGATTGCTCTGCGTGCTCTGGAACGAACCCTGCGGGAGCACACGTATGGTCACCGGATTGACCAACTGTTGTCGGTCATATTTCCATAAGGTGATTCACACGTCCGGTGGTTGCTATTTTAAAGGAGGTGAACTCCGATCAAGCCGAAAATGATGTTATTCAGCCATGTTAGCAACGTCCGCAGTATTACGGGGGCAGAGAAGCTGCTATTGCAATTTTGTCTAGATATGCGTACGTACTTCGATTGTATTCTCGTAACGCCTGGTGAAGGGCGGCTGACCTCAATGGCCCGCAAGCGCGGAATCACCGTTCTGACACAGAATCTGTTCATGCTGCATGGCATGTATACCCCATATGAGGGATTGGCGCAGGATGCGGAGAATTTGCGGACCCATGTGGCGTATGCACCGTTGTTCCAGATGCTTCGGCATGCTCGACCTGATGTGGTGCTGGTCAATACCTGTGTGAACGTCATGCCTGCAATGGCTGCCCATGAGCTTAATATTCCGGTGATCTGGAAAATTACCGAAGTCATTAACCAGAATGCGCATACGCCAGTTTCTGTTTCTATCATTGAGCGCTATAGCCAATGGGTCATCGGCATTTCTCAAGCTGTAATGCGTCCTTTGCATGGTGGGGGACTGACACGTCCGCATACGGTGTTGTCTCCCTGCCGGGATATGGATATGCCGTCTCCCAGAGAGCATGTGCTGGAACGGAAAAGGAAACGTGAAAAACTGGGGCTGCGGGATTTTCATATTTGCATTGGTTATATTTCTTCCTTTATCTACGAAGCCAAAGGGCTGTTACCTTTTGTCCAAATGGCTCTAAAGCTGTGCGAAACCAATTCGCGGTGTCGTTTCTGGATCATCGGCAGCTCGGTGGACTCGGAATATTACGTAAAATGTGTCTCTTTAATCCGCCAATCTCGTTATAGCCACCGCTTCCAGTTCAATTCATTCGAGGAATCCGTGTCAACGGCCTATAGCGCAATGGATATTGTTGTGATCCCAAGTATGGTGGAAGAAGGCTTTGGTCTGACCGCCCTGGAAGGGCTAGTTTACGGTAAGCCCGTAGTAGCCTTTGCGCAGGGTGGACTTGTGGAATTGATGGAGGCTACCGGAAATACAGATTTTTTGGTAGAGCCGGGCAACAGCGACATGCTGGCGCAAAAAGTGGGCTATCTGCTCGATCATCCCGAGGAAGTGGAACGGATTGGTGTCCGTAACAACAGTGCAGCTACACGTGTATACGGACCTGATTCCTACCGAAGCAGTATGCACCTCATGGTCAGTCAATGGGTATGTCATCATCCGCATTGGTTCCCGTTGATTCAGCAGCCGGGTGGACCTGTATGGACGAGGGAAGGCGAAGGGCTGCGTCAGGTCACCGCTATACCGGAGGGTTATACCAGCACGATTCGAGAATTTCCTGAATCGGTGGTGTGTCAGCTGCCTGTGCTGGGTCTGCCGCCAATCGAATATGCAGCCATTCAGGGCTTGCCACAACCAGCACCCCCTTTACCTGAGTCACCACCCGAATTGCCCCGCGGCAAGCGTAGTATTCGGGCGAGATGGCCAAAGGGCCGCAAGCGTACCAGACTTCGGAATCGCAGGTATAAGAGAAGCGGCGGCAAGAGTCGCCTTAAGAAAATTCACGGGTTCCCGTTGTCGAAGGGACTTTATCCGAAAACCAAGTCCAGACAGAAGCTCAAGCGGAAAATCAAGCACCGGTCACGGCGACACAACGCGCACAAACCGAAGCGAGTCACACTCAAGGCTGGACAGCATACAAAACAACGGTCCGGGTGAACCTACGCCGGACCTTTGAGATGAACGTTAAGCTGGAGCACAGCCAGTCTGCTGGATGGCTATCCTTCATTGAACGCGACAATTCAATGAAACAACGACAGCAAAGGTGGGTTCCAAAACCATGAAAATATTGACCGTGCTCGGCACAAGACCGGAGATTATACGGCTCAGCCTGATCATTCCGAAGCTAGACCGCCATGCAGATGAACATGTGCTTGTGCATACGGGCCAAAATTACACCGAAAGCCTGAGCGGGCAGTTCTTTCGCGAACTGGGACTGCGTGCCCCGGATTATGTACTTCAGGAGAAAGCGGGGACACTGGGCAAACAGTTGTCCGCCATGTACTCGCAGATGGAGGATATTTTAAACAAGGAACGCCCCGATCATGTGCTATTGCTCGGTGATACGAACAGCGCTCTATGTGCCTTACTTGCGGAACGTATGGGTTATCCGGTCGTGCATATGGAGGCGGGGAACCGCTGTTATGATCTGGATGTGCCGGAGGAGAAGAACCGGCGTGTCATTGATGCGATATCTACCATTAATATGCCTTATACGGAGCAAAGCAAGCAGCACCTACTACGCGAAGGCTTCCCAAGCCAACGAATCATACTGACTGGAAATCCGATCTACGAAGTAATGCAGCACTATGAGAAAGAAGTAACTGGTAGTGGGATTTTGAAAAAATTGGGACTGTCGCCGGGAGAATATTTCCTGGTCACTGCCCACAGAGCCGAAAATGTCGACCATCCACCGCATTTGCTGGCTATTTTAGATGGTCTTAACCGGGTAGCCCAGCAGTTCGGGCAGCGGGTCATTTGCAGTATTCATCCCCGGACTGCCGCCCGGATCGCAAGCCATCCGCCGATCCAGCTTGATCCGCTTGTGGAATTTCACGAACCGTTCGGTTTTTTTGACTTCGTTCTGCTGGAGCGGCATGCCCGCTGCGCTTTGACAGACAGTGGTACCGTACAGGAAGAATGCTGTGTCATGGGGGTGCCGACGGTTACGATGCGCCGGACGACTGAACGGCCGGAAACGGTAGATTGCGGCAGCAATATCGTGTCCGGCCTTAATGGCGAGGTTATAGCAAACGCGGTAGCCATAATGACCGGGATGACCCATAAGTGGCAATGTCCCGCAGGCTATCTGGTGGAAGATGTGTCGGATAAGGTAGTTAAATTTCTGCTTGGAGGGAAACGGCATGTTTGAAAACCAACGTATCTTGGTTACCGGCGGTACCGGCTCCTGGGGGCATGAGCTGGTTGCCCAGTTACTGCCGCGTAACCCCAAAGAGGTCATTATCTTTTCACGCGGAGAATCCAGTCAGGTTGCCATGAACAGGCAGTTTGAGGATGAACGACTCAGCTTCTGTATTGGAGATATTCGGGATAAGGATGCGCTGACTACCGCTTGTCAAGGAGTGGACTATGTATTTCATTTGGCAGCGCTCAAGCACGTACCCGTCTGTGAGGATCAGCCCTACGAGGCACTCAAAACCAATGTCGTAGGCACTCAAAACGTAATCGAGGCCGCTGTCGTTAATCAGGTCAAGAAAGTCATTTATATATCGACCGACAAGGCCGCGAATCCGTCCAATTTTTACGGCATGACGAAGGCAATAGGAGAAAAACTGATTGTTTACGCCAATCTGCTGAATAGCGATACACGTTTCGTGACGGTGCGCGGCGGTAATGTTTTGGGCACAAACGGAAGCGTGGTGCATCTGTTCCAAAGCCAGATTCGCCAAAAGGGCAAGGTTTCGATCACAGATATGAACATGACGCGCTTCTTCCTAACCTTGCGTGATGCGATCAGTCTCCTGTTCAAAGCCTCGGTGGAAAGTGTTGGCGGGGAAATTTTTATCATGACCATGCCAACCTGCCGTATTTTGGACTTGGCTGAGGTGCTCATTGAGGATTCAGGTGTGGAAAACGTAGAAATTGTAGAAAAAGGTGTGCGTCCCGGTGAGAAAATTCATGAGATTTTGATGAGCGATTTTGAAAGCCTGACGACGGTAGTCTATGACGAGCAATATTTGGTCATTCTCCCAACGCTGAATATTCCTCAATTAAAGGACCGCTATAATCAGTGCCCTCCCGTGTCATTCAGCAGCTTTAGTTCGGAGTTTAATTTGATGTCGAAAGAGGAGATTCGCAGCATTCTCCAAAGCGGGGGGTTCATCAAATGAAGCTGCTTATTTTGGGTGGTAACGGCATGGCGGGCCATGTTCTGGTGAAGTATTTCCAAAACCAGAGCGGGTATAACGTGTTCTACACCACCCGTGATCCCGAAAATAAAGGTGGTCTGCTGCTGGATGTAAAGGACAGCTTTATGGTGGAGCAGCTGGTACGGAGTGTACGGCCAGACGTTATTATTAACGCGGTAGGTGTACTGAATCAGCATGCCGGGGAGGATCAAATTGCAGCATACCAAATTAATGGGTTGCTGCCACATCTTCTCCGGCGGACAGCGGACAGTATCGGTGCCCGATTGGTTCATATCAGCACGGATTGCGTATTCGAGGGAAATCGGGTACCTGGTTTATATAAGGAGACGGATCAACCCGATGGGACAAGTGCCTATGCTTTGACGAAAATACTCGGAGAAGTAAAGGCCGCAGGGCATCTGACTATCCGTACCTCCATTATCGGGCCGGAAATTCGGCCCAGTGGCATTGGTCTGCTGCACTGGTTCTTGCAGCAGAGCGGAGACGTTAACGGGTATCGCCGGGTCTTTTGGAACGGGGTTACGACGCTGGAATTAGCAAAGGCGATACAGGTGCAGATGAATGAGCCGCTGGACGGACTCATTCATCTGGTTCACCCTGAACCGATCAGCAAGCACGATTTGCTGCTGCTGTTCAAAGATATCTGGAATAGGGAGGATATTCGGATCGTGCCGAAAGATGAGCCGGTGCAGGACCGGACGCTTCGTTCTACCCGGGCCGATCTGCTCTACGATGTTCCTCACTACAGCATCATGCTGAAGGAGCTGCTGGAATGGACGGAAGCACAGCGGAACAACGTCGGCCTGTCATAGTCATTACCGGAGCGGCGGGCTATACCGGGATGCATGCCTGCCGCCATTTTGCAAAGCTCGGCTGGGAGGTAGCGGCGCTGACTCGCACTGCCGCTTCCGTCTCAGAACTGATCTTACTGGCTCGCGATGATGAAAATAACAGCCCAGAGGCGGAGACTCGCAACTGTATTACGCCTTATGTGTGTGACTTGCTCGACAAGAAACGTCTGGGCGAAGTAATTAGACAGATTGCTCCGGATTATGTGCTTCACCTGGGTGGTAAAAATTCCGTCCCTGAATCTTGGGAGAGTCCCCTGCTATACATGGAATCCAATGTACTGTCCACCCTGTATCTGCTCGATGTACTGCGACCTTTCCCCAAAGCCAGAATTGTCGTGGCGGGTTCTCGGCTAAAGACGGCTTTGCAGGCTCCGTATCATCCAACACATCCATACAGCCTTAGCAAAAGCCTTCAAGAGGCAGTCGCGCTCTCGTGGGGCGCGCTGTTCGAACAATCCGTCATGCTGGCAGAGCCTTGCAACTTGATCGGTCCGGGTCCATCTACCGGATTTTGTGCATTACTCGCGGGGTATATCGTTCAGACGGAACGTAGGGAGGGGCAGTCCGCAACTGAAACTGTCCCGTTCCGGGTATCTTCCCGACATGCGCAACGTGATTTTCTCGACGTTCGTGATGCCGTTCGCGCATACGGTGTGCTATTGGAACAGGGTGTGCCAGGCCGAGTGTACTCGGTCTGCACAGGCCGCATTGTGGAACTGGGCAATATCGTGGAACGTATGGTTGCGCTGGCCAAAACATCTATTCCCATACAATGGGGGGATGTGGCAGAGTCAGCATCTACCGAGGCATACCGTGCGAAAGAGCTGGAGGACATGGGCTGGAAGCCGACCATACAGCTGAGGCAATCTCTGGAGGATATGATTCAATACCGCCGAGCCGGAAAGGAAGGAACGATATGAGACCGAAAGTAACGATCGTCATTCCCTTTTATAACTGTGCATATGTGGATCAGGCTTTGCAAAGTGCACTAGAGCAAACTTATGGCCCACTCGAGATTATTGTCGTCGATGACGGCTCCACGGAACATGTTGATATGCTTCAGGCCTATCTTCCTTATATACATTATTTAGGTAAATCCAATGGTGGAACAGCCAGCGCTCTGAATCATGGTATCCGACATGCCAGTGGCGATTATATTGCGTGGCTCAGTTCCGACGATACCTATCATAGGGATAAAATTAACAATCAGGTTTCTTTTATGGTGGAAAACGGTGCGTACATCTCCCATACCAACTTCAATTTCATCAATCAATACAGCCAAGTCACAAGCTACCAGGCAGCCGCCGTGTTTCCGTCTATGACGGAGTTTTACCGTTTTTTTCAACAAGGAAATCCGGTCAATGGATGCACGGTTATGTTTAAAAAGGAGCTGTTTGCACATATCGGTTTGTTTGATGAATTGCTGCCGTACACACATGATCTGGATATGTGGTACCGCGTGATGCTGGCGGGATATCCATTTCCTTTTCTGAACGAGTCCTTGGTTAACTACCGTTGGCATGATGAAATGGGAACCAAAAAATATTGGCCCGCTGTGGAGCGGGAGTACAACATCACCCAAGCACGTTATCGAGATCGCTTCAGTCAGGTATTGAGTGGTTTATCCTCATGAAGCCGAAAGTCTGTCAGGGGGGATTGATATGGTAGATACGGGGATTGTTATGCCACTGTACAAACAGGATATCGGCTATCTGCAAGCTGCAATCTCATCCGTACTAGCCCAGAGCTACAGGGGATTTCGCTTCATCATTGTTATTGACGGAGCGCCGGAAATGGTGGGGCCAGCGCTCTATGCAGCAATGGGAGACCCGCGCGTTCAGTTGGTTACACTCCCTCAGAACCAAGGAGTATCCCACGCCCTAAACCGGGGATTCGATGAGTTGTTTAAAGATCCTGGGATCAAGTATGTGACCTGGGTCTCCAGCGACAATGTTTATAATGCTTCCTTTATTGAACGATTGCGGCAAGAGCTGAAGCAGGGGCCAGACTCACTCGGTCTTGTGTTTTCTACCTTCCGCCAGGTTGACGCATATGGGAACCCGTTGTATGACGAGCAGCATCAACAGGCGTTGATCCGGTACCAAAGTCAGCCACATCACGAATTGCTGAACGCCAGCATTGTTGGGGTTTCATTTATGTACAAAAGCAAATATGCCCTCCAGATTGGCGGCTATCGGCTGCAACCCGTTGAGGATTATGATTACTGGCTGCGGCTGACCGAGACGTGCAATATGAAATTCATCCCGGAGATCCTGATGGATTACCGGGTGAATTCCACATTTAGTGTATCGGCCGGCCTACACAGCCAAAAGGAGCACCGACGCTGGCGGCGCGCATTCCAAATCGCCAAGTATGAGGCGAGAGCACGCCGGGGCATCCCACTTGAAATGACGATTTTAATGCCTGTCACGGATATGGCTCAAGCTGAATCATTGCTGGATAATCTGCTGGAGCAGCACTACAGCAATTGCGTGGTACGGCTGCTGGATTTAACGCCAGAACAGGAAGCTAGCGCTTTCCTGTCGATGATGCTCGACCCTCGGTTAATCGTAACATCACGGCAGCATTATTCGATCCAGGAAGCACTGGTTCAGGCGATTGGTGAAACCACGACTCGCTTTGTTGTATGCTTCGGTGTCAAACCTTATATTGCCGTGACGGATCTACTGTATCTCACGGATTTGTTGCGCCCATTACAGGATACACATGCCTTTTCCTACTATACAGATGACCATTCCACCATCGGCAGCGGACGAGGGGTTCAGTCCGTACCGCCAGAATGGAATTACGTGTATTACACCCACAGATTGCATCAGGCACTGGAACAGGGTGGCTTTTAAATAACAGGGGACAGTGCAGGGATTGTGGTCAGCTCGGACTGGAGAACACGGTGCTCCTGTACAACATTACCAAACTGATCCAGTCCAAAGTTGGAGAGCACGACATTCGCTGGAGCAGCGGAGGCCACGTTGTATTGTACCTCATAGGCAAGAACCCCTTGTATAAAGAAGGTACGGCGGGCAATGGAGTTTGCAGGCAAGTTAACCGATGTCACATACAGTGGTGTCTTGGTATCCGGTACCAGCGAGAAAAAAATTTGGATGGTCACGGTTGCCGCATTTACTGTGTCCTCATTGACCAAGTTCACAACAACATTGGAGCAGGCAGTACCAAAATCTCTAGTGTTCGTCATATAACCGGTTGTAAAAGCCAATCGAATCATCCTCTCAAAAAACAGAATATTGGATAACCCTTGAAGGGATGCTTTTATACTATGAATCTATTGAAAAGAAAGCTTGTATGGTTGTCTCTAGGCTGTGCTGAAAAAAGTACATTTTGATAGAAATACTTCAGGCGTATCTATTTATATAATGAAGGGAATGCTCGCGATGCCTTTGAATTTTCAGGTGACACCCAGCGGCCTGCCCAAATTTGAGCCTAGTGTTGCTGTTAATTTACTGAATCCGAATATTGTTATAGCTGTAGCTGTTGATTTTAGCAGTGGGCCTCCCTTGATTGGACTGTATCGCTCATTGGATGCCGGAGCGAACTGGACGGATACTTTATTGCCGATTCCGCCGGGTTATACAGGAGCCGAGGCAGGAATGGTAGCCTATCTGTTCCCCAATATTTTTATCGTATCCGCGCATGTATTTCCGGGCAATGAAAACGGGGCTGTCGTGATCTACCGTTCTACGGACGATGGAGCCACCTTTGATCCTCCAGTGGTCATTAACCCGGGCTATGGAGATTACATTAATAATGACTGGACTAATATTACGACGGATAATGCGGGGGCAAGTCCCTATCTCGGACACGTCTATGTCACGTATAACCGCCAATATAATGTGGATTTTAATGCTCAATCTGCGGCCTTCTACCAGCGTTC
This sequence comes from Paenibacillus sp. FSL M8-0228, assembly GCF_038007385.1. Taxonomy (NCBI): domain Bacteria; kingdom Bacillati; phylum Bacillota; class Bacilli; order Caryophanales; family Paenibacillaceae; genus Paenibacillus; species Paenibacillus sp. FSL M8-0228. The sequence goes on along the minus strand of NZ_JBBOXA010000001.1, from coordinate 4,585,945 downwards.
CACCGATGGAGGACTAACTTGGGACCGACCGTTAATGCTCTCCAATATCCAATCCTCAACGGAGCGGCCTGAGCCTGCGGTCGACAAATATGGAAGCGTATATGTCAGTTGGATTCGTACGGGACCGCAAACACCAGCTTTTTTTATCCGACGCTCCTTTGATGGCGGGGCAACCTTCAGCGGGGATATTCTCGTATCCAATATAACGCTTGTGCCCAATCCTTTGCCCGTTCCTGGTTATGACTTTCGGATATTGAATTTCCCCAGCTTGGCCGCGGACTGCTCGGGTGTGCCTTCCACAACAAATACGCTATATGCCGTGTGGCAGGACTTTGGTCAGGGATACAGCAATATTTTGTTGTCCAAATCAAGCGATTTTGGCGGTACCTGGAGTGCTCCGGTCATTGTGACAGACAGCCCGCCCGGCTCGCAAAATTTTTTCCCTGCAATTTCAGTGTCGCCCAAGACGGGACTGGTCGTTGTCGTGTACTATACCAATCGCGTGGACGGCTTTAATCTGGATGTGTTCGCCGCAGAGTCGTCCGATGGAGGTAACACCTTTACGAACAGTCGTCTCACGACGACCTCCTTTAACCCGAATGTCGGTGGAGGCGAATCAGAGCTGATCGGTGATTATATTGATGTCGCCATTGTACCGCCGAACAGCTATATTACCGTCTGGACAGATACGCGCACAGGCAGTTTGACGATATTTGCGGGTGTACCGGGGGGTGGAGCCTGATGCCGAACGTACAGCTTACGCCTAACGGAAGGCTGGCCCAGGAGCCGAGTGTAGCTTTCAACCTGCTCGACGGTACCATTGTGTCTGCGGCTATCGATTTTACGACAGGGCCGCCGTTGACGGCGGTATACCGTTCAGGTAACGGCGGTGCCTCTTTCACACAGCAGATTTTACCGCTACCAGCCGGCTATGTAGGGGCGGAATCCCATAGCGTCAGCTACGGTTTTCCCAACTTGTTTGTCATAGCCTGTCACGTATTTACCGCAGACGGTTTGAGCGGTACCATCGCCACTTATGTGTCGAGAGACAACGGTAATACATTTGATCCGCCTGTGATTGCCCAGCGAGGGTATGGGACATTTGTCAATAATGTTGAGGTCAGCGTGAAATTCGATACTTCTCAGGTCAGCTCCTATACCGGAAATATCTATTTATGTTATACGCATCAGTACAATCCTGACTTTTTCGGCGGATCAGTCATGTTCTTCCAACGTTCGCAGGATGGAGGGATCACATGGGGGACACCCGTGGTGCTCACCGCTGGCTCCAATCAGATTACGCGGGGGGAAATCACTGTGAGCATTACAGGGGTGATTTATGTCGGGTACATTGTCACGAATCCGGTTAACCAATATCAGGTCATTGTGTCCTTCAATGGAGGGACAGCATTTAGTTCCTCGCTACCTGTATCTTCTGTGGTCCCGGTTCCGAGTCCGTTGCCCGTGGCCGGCTTTGGTTTCAATGTGCTGCCGGCAGCTAACATTGCCGTGGATCGCTCTACGAGCCCGAATCAGGGAACACTTTATGCGGTCTGGCAGGATAATCGGGCAGGGTATGCGGATGTGCTGCTTGCCAGGTCGGTGAATGGTGGATTAAGCTGGACTGCGCCGCAATCGGTGACAGGGGCCAGTGCAGGGGCACAGCATTTTTTCCCGGCTATTGATGTTTCGCCTGTGACCGGCGTGATCAAGATCGTATATTATACCAATCAAATAACGACCTCTTTATTAGACGTATTTGTGGCCGAATCAACGGACGGAGGAAGTACATTTACGAACCTCAGAATAACAGACAGCTCCTTTAATCCTAACGGGATTAGTCCGGTTCCAGTCGTTACAATCGGTAATTTTATTGATGTAACGATCGTGCCGAATAATGGGTTTTTTGCGGTCTGGACAGATGCGTTATCGGGTTTCCAGCAAATTTACGGAAGTAATGGGGTGTAGCTCAGCGTACGAGACAGAGGAGGTGAGGCTGTTTTGAAAATTTTGTTGGCTACGTACTGGCCGATTCCTCATTTGGGTGGCGTATGGCCCTTTATGATGCAAATTAAACGGAGACTGGAGCTACTGGGCCACACGGTAGACTTGATGGGAAACGGACCGGATACACCTAAATACCATATTGTTTTTGAAGATAGGGAGCTACTGAAGGATCAACTGCTGCCCCTGCTGGATACGAAGCTGAATGAATCGGCTGTCCCTGTATTACATTTGGATTCATGGGTGCAGACGGTGGAAAAGGATCGATACTGTATGGAGCTGGCAGCGGCGTATTTCGGGGTCGAGCAGTATGATGTGATTCACACGCAAGATGTCATTGCGACGCGTGCGCTAAGTCGGGTCAAACGCAAAGATAGCGCGTTGGTAGCGAATATTCATGGCTCGCTGGCTCGTGAAGTTATGATGGCTTTGGAGCGGGATCATGAGGAGGGTTACCGTGAGACGCTGATGTGGAAGTATTATTGGGCGCTAGAGCACTATGGCGCTCTATCCGCGGATATTACCATTACGTCTACAGAATGGATGAAACAGACGCTTGTGCGTGAGTTCGAAGTGCCTGAGCAGCAGATTGCTACTTTCCAATACGGTTTGGATACCGAGCACTTCTGGGAAGTCCACGCCCGGGGAACGGACATGATACGACCTGAGGGGAAAAAAGTTATCATTTGTCCTTCACGGCTGGTCTATATCAAAGGGCTGCATTATTTAATGAGCGCTCTTGGCCTGCTGAAAGCAAGTCGTACGGATTGGGTTTGCTGGATTGTCGGGGAGGGAGATAAAAGGGAAGAGCTTCAAACACAGGCGAAGGAGCTAGGGCTGGAAGAAGACGTGGTTTTTCTGGGGCATCGTGAAGATGTACCTGCTCTTTTACAACTGGCGGACCTTTTTGTTCATCCAAGCATACAGGACAATCAGCCGTTTTCGGTCATGGAGGCGCAGATTATGGGGCTTCCGGCAGTGGTATCGGATGCGGGTGGACTGCCGGAAATGGTGAAGCATGAACACACCGGACTAGTCTCCCCGGTTGGCGATGTGGAGGCACTGGCAGCTCATTTGCAGCATTTGCTGGCACAGGATGAAGTGCGGATAGTCATGGGAAATCGTGCCAAGGCATGGGGGATCGCGCATTGGTCTCTGGATGTTATGATTGAACGACTCGTGAATATTTATGGGCAAGCGCTGAATCAAGTACGTTGAATACGTTGATTCAATAGTTAGGAGGGAGAGCATGACTTTTCCTGTCGTTGGAGACTTGTACAACCGTATTTTTGAAATCCAGCAGTCACACCCGGATTTGAAGGTTGATTACGCAATATGGAACCGAATTAACACTTCGTTGCCAGAAGATTATACGCTGCCGGACGCTGACATTTTAGAATGTCTGAAGCAATCCGCGCCATGAGAATACAGACCCTATAAAAAGGCAGGTTGGGCTTAAAACTCCCACCTGCCTTTAGTTATTTCAGTTCATTGTCCATCCGGGTTCTCGTCCATCGAATCTACATACACAGAGCCTCGAACCATGAGTGGTCCTGTAACAACAGCACGGCGGTCGGCTGATTGTACGGTCAGGCAGTATACATAAGGCTCTCCCTGTGTTCCCGTTTCCTCATAGATTAACTCGGCAAATCCCTCCTGATAACAGGAATCCTGCAACCAGTCCAGCATAGGTCCCCGCTCATCGTTGCGACGCAATCGAATATCCAGCTCCCCGATATCCCAGTTGAGCAGCGGATTTTCCCATGCCAAAGAGACTTCAATGACAATACGTCCTTCAGCTTCACTTGCAGGAATGATCAATGTAGAGAGCACGCTCTCCTGATCGGTAACCTGAAAAGGCAGTGCATATGTGCCTGGCTCAGCTTTGTTTTGAACTGAATATTTCAACATACCTTCTTCCTCCTCTGCCCGTTCATTAGGGTGTCACGGTAAAATGACTGGCTGTACGCTTAGCGACAACGTTCCCGTTTTCCAAAAATTCAGCCAGGATAAACAGCGTTTCTGGATTGTAAATATTCGTGATCACTCGCAGATAAAACGGATTTTGGGCTGCCTCCATATCCTTGAGTTCTAGCACGGAGTCAGCTTCGGGAGAAGGGCCCAGTCGAAGAAGTTGCCGCCTAAAAACGCCACTGTCATTCCCCATTTCCAGCAACACATCGACGGCCCTCTTTTCACGATTGAAAAAGGTCACATGGCAGCTTTGTATATGGGCGCTGTGGTAAGCGAGATGGTGATCGATGGTTAAAAGAAACACGGACATATGATGATGCCTCCTTGAATTCCGTTAGGTTACCAGCCTTAATATGATATGAAAAATAACCGGGATTGGACTGGATAGTTGTACGCCTCTTTGACAAAAAGCGCATCGGTGTCCAACCCTTTTCGCCGTGCTGTGCATGTAATGTAGAGTGGAACAAACTACGGCCTGAAGTCCCTTTTTCGACTACAGAAGAAGGATAGAGTAGGAACTGAGAGAAGGGTCGTATTAAAAAAGGAGGCACGGCTATGAGACTCGCACAGCTGGCAGGGGAATATGAAGCGGTCTTCAGTCTGGGGCAAAACTGTACACCTGCCATTCAATTGGAAAAGAACCGTTTGCGGCCGTTTGCCGGGGTACTGGATTGGATGATGTCTGACACGCTGTCCGATGTGAACCGCTTGCTTGAAAATCGGTTTGCCGGATTTATGGAATTGCCCAATTTGAGTGTCGTTGGTACGAGCCAACTGAATTATATGGTCAGAGATATCGCTTATAATGTGATCTCGGTACATGATTTTCCGCAGGAGCGCAATACGTCCTCAGATCTGGTGACCTATCCCGAGTTCAAGGAAAAGATAGACCGTCGTATTGAACGTTTTTTTGCAAAAACACAGATGGCGAAGCGCAGCTTGTTCGTCCGTATGCTGGGAACCTATGAAGAAGTAGAGGAACTGGAACGTATTTTGTCAGGCATGGTAGCGAATGAATTTTGTTTGTTGGTAGTGAATTGTTCCGGCGTAACGGAGTTGACGGAGGTGGATTGGCAGCTTCCGCATGTATGCGCGGTGGAAATGCCTTTTGCCGATGTATGGAATTACAAGAGTGATCCGCATTGGCGTACTCTTTTTAAAGGGATGACCTTGTCTTCGGAAAGGGGAGGGCGTCGTGCTTGAGCGGTTGCAGGGGGATTATGATGCTGTATTCAGTCTGGGTGGACATTGCTTGCCTTCCATTCAGCTGGATAAAAACGGACTGCGTCCCTATGCGGGTCCGCTGGACTGGATGATTTCCGGTAACTTGTCACAGATCAGTCGCTTGCTGGACGCCCGTTTTGCCGATTTTATGGATGTTGACAGTCTACGTGTCACGGGACATGATTACGGCGAACATAACTTCATGGTCGAGGATGCAAACTATGAGATTATAGCGGCACACCATTTTCCGGTTAGCCAAAATACATCGGAGCAGCTGACTTCCTACCCTGCATTCAAAACGACGCTTGATCGCCGCATCGCACGTCTACTGGATCAATTCACGCTTGCGTCCCGTCTGCTACTAGTTCGTCTTGGAGGCAATCGGGAGCAAGCGGTGGAACTACATGATGTGTTATTACAGAGGATTACACATGATTTTCGCTTGTTATACGTGGATTATACAGGGACAGATGGTGTGACGGAGCTGGATTGGGGTTTGGAGCGGCTGGTTTCAGTGGAGCTACCGCCTGAGGATATATGGAACGGTCAGGATGAGATGTGGCGTTATATGCTGGAAAACGTGAGACTGCATGTCTGAGATGCTGAGATTCTAGAGACACATTATAGATTGTCTTCGGACTGTGCGTGTGCCTGCGCCAAGCTATAGGGAGTCGCATAACATGATGCGAAGGGAAGTCATATGCTTCGGTTCAAAAGGAGGGTGAGCTAGTGAAGGCTTTGGTCACCGGGGGAGCTGGATTTATTGGTTCTCAGCTGGTACGTGCGCTTGCTGATTCGGACATCAGAGTACATGTGCTGGATAATCTGACGACCGGAAATATGGCAAATGTGGACCCGCGCGCGGTCATGCATATTGCGGATATTCGCAGCTCTGAAGCTAGGACGTTGCTGATTCGGGAAAGCCCGGATATTGTGTTTCACTTGGCCGCACAGGCTGATGTGCAGCAATCCATCCATCAACCCGATGAGGACGCGGATGTGAACGTGCTGGGGACGATTCATTTATTGCAGGCTTGTCATGAAGCCGGTGTGTCAAAATTCATATTTGCTTCCACATCTGGCGTATACGGAGAGCTGCAAAAGCAATGTATACAGGAAGACGATCCCGTGGAGCCCATTTCAGGCTACGGACTGTCCAAGCTGACCGCAGAATCGTATATTCGACTTTTTTATCGGCTGCACGGGTTGAACTACACGATTTTGCGTTATGGAAATGTGTACGGTCCCGGTCAGGCCGCGAAGGGAGAGGGTGGTGTTGTCGCTCTTTTTATGGAGCGGCTGAAAAAAGGAAGCCCCTTGCTCATTCACGGCGATGGGACGCAAACTCGTGACTTTGTGTACGTCAAGGATGTAGTTCGAGCGAATATGGCGGCTATTCATGCAGCGGATCAACGCACAGTACATGTAAGTACGGGACGAACGACGTCCATCAATCGACTGGCCTACGATTTACTGAAGCTGCATGGTTCGTCTGTCCGCCCTGTGTATTCACCAGCGCGAGCTGGAGACATTCACCATAGCTGTCTTAGTAACGCAGTCGCCAGACATTGGCTTCGTTGGGAACCGCTATACGGCATTTCTGCCGGTTTACAGGAAACGTATGTGAGTAGTATGGGCTCAGGCAAAGAAGATATGTCGTGATAAAGAGCGCGCAACTCAAGAAAGAGACTGAGGGAATTCTCAGCCTCTTTTTCATTTGAATAGCAATTAGATGTTCTCGCCAGCCAGCTTAAAGGCTTGATCTAGGACAGCTGCACCGTTCCCTCTACCATAAGCCAACGTGTCAATGACATCTACTGGGATACCATAGGGAGCTGCAATTTCGGTGACTGCCTTTTTACGCATCCGCACTTGAGGTCCGAGCAAAATAGCAATCACGGAATCTGTAATGCCTTCCAGCTCTTCCTTGATGGTGCTTTCGGGGATGGCTTCGATGTTCAGCTCTATGGATCTTGCTGCTGCTTCTTTTTTCATTTTAGAAACCAAAATGGATGTGGACATACCCGCAGCACATGCCAAAATAATTTTTTTCATATTTGAGCGCCTCCAGAATTCATTTTTAACTACTTGTACTCTTCATCCAGATCAGCAATAAATGAGCGTTCTTTGATCGCGGCCTGATACCAGTAGCCGGATTTCTTCAAATGCCGACTTCGATCATTGTCCAGGTTAATTTCTACCAGTCCATAGCGATTTTTAAAAGCATTCATGGGAGAAACGTTGTCTGTAAAGGCCCACAGCATATAACCTGTACAGTTGGAGCCCGCTTCTACAGCTTGTAATGTGTAGTACAAATGCTCTGTTATAAAGTCAATACGATAGTCGTCCTGAATGATGTGTTCCTCATTTTTGAAAGCAGCTTCATTCTCAATACCCATACCATTTTCTGCGACAAACCACTCGATATTGTGATATTCGTTCTTAATGCGCATTCCCATATCGTAAATGATTTTAGGATAAATCTCCCAGCCCCGTGACTTGTTCATTCTTTTACCCGGAAGATCAAAATGCTCATAGTAGTAAGAGGGGTGGAAGGGGGTGTTTTCGTTCCACGCTTTACTCTGCGCTTTGACCCGATGGGGATAATAGAGATTGATTCCGACGTAGTCAACGGTATTTTCCTTAATTACGGTCAGTTCTTCCGTTGTAGCTTTAAATGCAATATCATGCTTGCCCATGAGATCGAACAATTCTTGCGGGTATTCGCCTTTAATAAGCGGGTCCAGAAATACTCGATTGTAAAATAAATCATACACATGTGCCGCATACTGGTCATGAGGGGTGCTTGATCGGGCATAAGTGACTTCAGGATTCAGAATAACGCCTATTTTAGCCCCGTGCTGACTATAGTTTTTTGCTTTGAAAAGCTGTACGCACTTTGCGGTAGCCAGCGTTTTGTTATAGTTCCATTGCATCCACTTCCGCGTATTTTGTTCATAGGGATAGCGAAGGGCATCCAGATAGACGCGAGTCTGTACAACAATGGGCTCATTAAACGTAAACCAGTGCTTGACCCGATCGCCGTACCGTTCAAACACTTTTTCCGCATATTTTACAAATAACTCCACTACATGCTTGGAAGACCAGCCCTCATATTTATCCAGCAGATAGGCAGGGACCTCATAGTGTTCCAGACAAATCATCGGCTCGACTCCACTTGCAATCAGCTCATCAATGACCCGGCCCATATAATCCGCATACGTTTCATCCACCACTACATTCTCATAATCCGTTAAGAAGCGGGACCAATTAATAGAAGTACGATAATGGGTTAAGCCAATCTGCTTCATCAGCGCAATATCTTCGGTATAGCGATTATAAAAGTCGGTTGCAACCGCGGGTCCATATCCATTGTGCCAGACATAGCGGTCATTTTTGTACCATTGGTCCAGGAATGAGTCCTGACCTTCTTTTTTACCGCTCCATCCCTCTGTCTGCCAGGCGGAAGCCGCTGCACCCATGATGAAATTCGATGGAATTTGTATCGTATGTTTAGCCATGACATGTTTCTCCTTTTCATTGTATAAAGAATGCGTTTTCAATTAATTAGTGTATTTCTATAGTAGCGCATTATTCAGTCGTTCGCTTGTTGGCAATTTTGACGAACGGGAAATAAATGATAATCGCTACCACAATGCAAACGATCTGAGTGACGACGGCTCCAATGCTTCCACCTGTAGACAGGTAGGCATTAATAATAGGCGGAGTAGTCCATGGAACCATGACGACGGCTTTACCTGCAAATCCAAGCAACGTCGAGAAGTAACCAATCGTTCCTGTGATGAGCGGAGTAATAATGAAAGGGATAGCCATCAATGGATTCAACATAATCGGAAGTCCGAAAATGACAGGCTCATTAATATTAAACAGACCTGGGCCGAGCGAAAGCTTTGTTATTTCCTTCATATCTTCACGCTTGGAAGCGATCATAATACAAATCAAGAGGGCTAGCGTAATCCCTGAACCACCGATACTCATATATACGTCCCAGAAAGGCATCGTAATAATGTTCGGAATGGGCAGTCCTTGCTCATAAGCAGTCATGTTGACAGTAATCGCGCCAAGCAGCAGGGGTTCACGAATGGGCTTTACCATTTGGTTTCCGTGAATACCGATCACCCAGAAGATTTGCGCAACCAGCATCAGCACCAGTATACCTGGCAGTCCCTGTACTACGGCCTCCAGAGGTTTTTGCACCACATTATAGACAGCATCGTACAGATAGAGTCCCGTAAACTTATGAAAAAAGAATCCAAACATGGAGAAGACAGTCACCGTAATAATGGTAGGAATGAGTGCGGAGAATGAAACGGCCACATTGCTGGGAACACTTTCAGGCATTTTGATTTTTAGCTTGTCGGACTTACCCAGTTTGCTGTATAGCTCGACGGACAGGATGCTTATGAAAATCCCTAAAAACAAGCTCTTGGTATCCGTAAATTGACGGGCTATGACGTCTGTTACTTTTTGCATGTCACCGTTAACCATCAACTCTATCGTGGTTGGTGTCACAGAGATAAAACAGATTAAAGCAAGCAAACCGGGGAAAAGATTTTTCTCACCATTAATTTTTCCTAGCTCCAGACCAATCATGAAAACAGCCAGAATGGTAAGGATATTCAAGCTGGCATAGTTAATGCCTGAGAAAATCGGTTTGTACTCAGCCAGGAATGAGAATGGCCTAAAATGGGCCAAACCATTGACTGGGTCCATGACCATATTGGAAATCAGTACAGCAAAGGCCCCGACAATAATAACGGGCATCAATGTGATAAAAGCTGATTTGATCGCTATAATATATTTAAAATTGTTGATTGCATTTGCTACCGATGTGAGGCCGTCAACCAGTTTGTCTTTGAATGCCATGGGATAGCGTCCCTCCTCTACGATTTCGGTACGAATTGATCCATGCGTTCATACAGGTCTACAAACTCTGAGGCCATATCGCGAATGGTGAGTGCATTCATCAAATGATCTTGAGCATGTACCATCATGACAGACATCTCTGTTTTTTCACCCGCTGCTTCCTTACGGATGATTCTGGTTTGAATCTTGTGGGAGGACACCAGTTCTTTTTTTGCTGAGGCTAATTCTTCTTTGGCTTCACGAAATTTCCCCGCCTTTGCAAGCTCAATCGCCTCCATGGCGGAGCTGCGTGCATTCCCTGCGTATAATATAATTTGGAATACAATCTCTGTATCATCCATGTCCTCCATGTTCACGTCGTGCTCTGTAGATTCATCATGATTCACGTGATCCTCTCTCCTTTCAATCATCTCGTTCGTATGGCTATTATAATTTGGAATCGCTTTCAACATAACACACATTATTTCCTCTTCTTAACGGAAATCAATCGTTCTTCATACTCCTTATGTTCAACTATTTTTATGCAACACTTCTATGAATTCTGTATACGTTTTGCAGCGAATAAGCTGCTGGACGAGCTGTTCATTATTTAAAATTTCAAGCAAGATATGATACATAGTCTGTAAATCTTCTGATTTCGTACGCTGTATACAGAGCATACAAATAAACTGTACCGGCTTGCCATCCCAATCGATTGCTTTTTGTAATGTACAGATGGCCCAAAATGTGGAATCTGCGAAAGGTTCCATCGGATGCGGGATCGCGACCAAGTTGCCAAATGAAGTGGGGGAAACGGCTTCACGCTCTATCACGGATTGCAGTAGAGGGCCTTTTACAAGATCTGCTTCGTGTATTTTTTCGGCTATAAATTCAAGCACTTGGAGTTTGTTCTCAAACTTCTGCTGAAGGAAGACCAATTTTTTTCGTACATACTGCACAGCAGGAAGTCTGACCTCAGAAATGGCTTGTTCAATTTTAGTAATATCAGAACTGCCCAAAAATGTATTCACATGGATCATAGGGATAGAAAGCGGTTCTGAAATGGGGATCGTGCTAATGACAAAGTCCAGTGTATCCAACGGCATTTGTTTCAGCTTATAAAGTTCAGTGGTTCCCACGATATCCAACCTTGAACCGAAGACCGATTGAAGCTTATAATACAGCAGCTTAGCACTGCCGAGTCCAGAAGCACATACGATCATACATCTTTTGGGTGCATCCTCCATTTTCTTTCTTTCCATCGCGACTCCGATATGAATGGCTAAATATCCAATTTCATTTTCCTCGATGTGTATATGAAGCCGCTGCTTGATGACCTCCGCAGCAATGATACCTGCTTCAAAGGCAAGCGGGTAATTGGCTTTGATTTCATCCAGCATAGGATTACGCAAATTCATTCCGTATTGATAACGGTTGATCACTGGTTTGAGGTGAAGGCAAAATGCAATCAGCAATTCTTGATCGTGTTGAATGTTCATCTTCAACTGCTGATCAATTTGGTCTAGTATTTCGATAGTCAGTTCGTAGATATCTTTATCAATGATCTTTTTAATCTCCACTTCATCCATACGTGCACTAACGACGGTCCTTACACCCAACAGGTGAACAGCAATGTACGCAACTTCAACAAGTGGAAAGGAGGGCTTCATGTTTTGTTCCAAGGCGGATACGATCTCAGTCGCCACCCTAAACTCTTTTTGCGCTTCGATTTTTTTCATCTCTTGCGGATAATACGACACATACCTTTCTTCACGAATTCGCTTACATGCTATAGCAATATGAATGACCAGATTGTTCAGGGCAATGTCCGATAACTGAATATCATGGATCTCAATACGATCCAGAATCACTTCTCTTATGAATTCCATCTCTTCGTTAGAGATCAGAGAAGGGTGGGACATCTGCTGCTCGCCTATTTCATCTGTCCTACTGAATATATAGTCGGAAATGCAATAACGCAGCTTGGCCTCATTCCCTTTGACTCGAATACCATGATAGGGTTTATTCTCCAGAGATAGTCCGTAAGTTGCCAGCAGCTTGCGCAGTTCTTTGAGGTCATTCTGTAAAGTGGATCGACTAACATACAGGATCTCGGCTAAATCATCAAGTTTGACATATGCATTGGTAAGCAATAGCTTTTTCATTAAAAAACGATTTCTAGCTTCAGAAGAACTCGCTAATGGATAGGGCCCATTATTTTCATCATCCTTTAATTGCTTCAGCAGATGATGAAATGCTTGTTCGTCCCGAATCTCTAACTTGTAGCCTGTTCCTTTAAGGGGTTTAACTGCTGCTCCATGCTTTGACAACAGCGCACCCAATTCCTTTAAATCCGTTCGTATCGTTCGAGAAGATACCTTCAATGCATTTGCCAAGTGTGCTCCTTTGACCATCTGTTCAGCAACCAATATACGAAGAATATCAAAAATACGCACAACGAGCCCCCTCTCTTAGCTGTTTCTGATGAACAGTATACAACGGTTAGAGCGTAACCAAAAGAAGGGTTGACAACAGCGTGAATCCTAGATGATCTTGACACACTCGCAGATTCGGCGATATAGTAGATACAATAAGTCTTTGATTGAGGTGTAGTTATGAAATTTACAAAAGCAACGAATTATGCTCTGCACACTATGCTCATGCTCGTTACTGATTCGTCGGTTAAGCCGGTAGGTGTTCAGCAACTGGCTGAATCCCAAAATGTTTCACCAACTTATCTTTCAAAAATTTTGACGAGGCTTGTGAAGGCTGGAATGATCGAATCCGTTTCTGGAGCCAATGGAGGCTATCGCCTATCCCGTCATAAAGATGACATTACTTTTTTGGATATTATCCATGCCATTGAAGGTACGAATTCTTTGTTTGAATGTGATTTCGTCCACGGTTCTGAGTGCCTGATTCAAGCTGTAATGAGGGAAGCAGAGGAGAAAATGGAACGACATCTAAAAAATACGAAATTGGTCGATTTGGCGCAAAAGCAAGCACAAGTGTAAAGTGAGCGATTTTATATAGAAAGAGGGTGGTTGCCAGTTATGTAAAACGGTGTTTTTTTGGTTCTATCGCAGACATAAAGAGTCTTTAATATCTTTTAAAAGGAGTTGGGTGTTATGCTATACGATTGCGCTATTATTGGCGGAGGGCCTGCTGGGTTGAATGCAGCCCTCGTGCTGGGCAGGGCAAGGAGAAGTGTGGCCTTGATTGATAATAATCGGCCCAGAAATGCGGTTACGCATGCGTCGCACGGTTTTATTACAAGAGATGGCGTAACGCCATCTGAGTTCCGCCGTGTAGCTTATGAGGAAGTGCTGCGTTATCCGTCTGTTCATCATTTGCAAACCGAGGTTGTTTCGATTATGAAAAACGTATCCGGATTTGAGGGGTTTGATTCGTCAGGCCTTCGCGTTCAAGCGCGAAAATTGATATTAGCGACGGGCGTGAAGGAGATATTCCCCAAGATCGAAGGTTTTTATCCGTTATACGGGAAAAGTTTGTTTAATTGCCCTTATTGCGACGGTTGGGAGCTGCGGGATCAACCGCTTGTCCTTGTCTCTGAATCGGCGGCTATATTTCATACAGCCAAACTACTCCTTAATTGGAGCAAGGATTTGATCGTCTGTACGAACGGTCATGCATCCCTGTCGGACGAGCAAAAAGAACGGCTTCAATCCAAGGGGATAGTAGTAATAGAGCAACCTGTTGCGGCGTTCATCGGCCACAATGGAAAGCTTGAGCACGTGCGCTTTACGGATGGCACTCAAGTCCCGAGGATCGGCGGCTTCGTGACTCCCCAGTTTGTACAAAGTGCACCGTTTGGAGAACATTTGGGCTGTGAAAGAACGGAGTCGGGCGGGATCAAGACGGATGAAGCGGGGAGAACCTCCATACCTGGTGTATATGCTGCTGGGGATTCATCGTACTTCATGCCTTCTCAGTTGATTTTTGCCGCGGCCGACGGCAGTCGAACTGCTGCGAGCGTAAATATGGATTTGACAGAGGAAGATTTCAACGAATGACGAGAAATTGGAAATGTCCAATATGGAATCCGATAATAGAAAAGGCCGCCAATATGGCGGCTTTATTCTAAAATCATAGAGAGAGTAAGCAATAATGAACCAATGATCATAAAAATAAAGGACCATTTCCATCTGTTTTTTCTATCTTTCCCCTCGGGATCAGCTGCCTGTTCAACATAAAAGTTAGCCCGCATGCGGTCACCGCTGACCCCTGTTCCACTTAATATAATAGCCAGTATTATGCATGCGGCACCTGCCCACCATAAATAATCATATATCATGATGATCCCCCATTCTTATCTTCTCTATTACCCCATTTCGTGCACCATATCATAGGTCATTCTGTGACTAAACAAGACCTTCTTTCAATAACCTCTGTATTCACAAGAACCTGAGTATGATGCCCCTGATGATGGTTAAGCCTCTCCATAAGCAAGTTTACAGCCGTTCGGGCCAAAATATCCTTTTTCACATGAATGGTTGTGAGTTCCGGGCTAATGACCTTCGCTTCATGTATATTATCAAAGCCCATGATGGAAATTTGTTCAGGCACTCGAATGTTCATTTCCTGAAACGTTTTAATGGCACTGATCGCCATATAATCATTTTCGCAAAATAGGGCCGAAGGTAGCTCGTCCAATTCATGAATAGCTGTTCTAAATGCGTCCTGTGACATCACAAGCATGGGATGCATATCAAATGTAAGCCCATTTTCTATGGAAAGATTGTGCTCCTCTAAAGCCGCCATAAACCCTTCCTTTCGTTTTTTAAAGTTCAGAATTCTGGTACTGGATTGTACGTATCCTATCTTTCTGTGTCCTGACTGAATTAAATATTGGCCTGCCTGATACCCACCGAGATAGTTATTAATAGATACGAAACTGGCATCGACGTGTTCAAAGCAAGTATCCAAAATAACAATATTGGAATGAATGGATTGTATGGAATGAATAATCTCGGAAGTTAAATTGGTGCCAAGTAGAAGTATGCCTGAAGAGGGCTGATCTTTTTCCAAAGCAGATAATTCTTCTTCGAGGCTATGGCTATCAAAAGACGAAAAAATCAAGGTGTTTCCATGTTCTCTCACCTGATTGGTAATATGATGAATTAATTCGTTAAAAAATGGAAGTGAATCATAGTGCTCTGTTACGATGTCTGTATTTTTACAGGCCACAAAACGAATCACATGATGATTTTTAATGGCTTCCTTGTTTGTCTTCATGGTGCGTGGTTTATATCCATGCTCTTGGGCTATTTTTAGAATGTGCTCCTTGGTTTCTTCACTGACTCCGGGTTTGTTATTAAAAGCAAGAGAAACAGCAGATTTAGAAACACCTGCAAGCCTTGCAATATCATCAATTTTCAATGTGGAACCCCCTATTGAACTAAACTACATAAATTATATCATTACTCAGCAAGAAAGTTTAGCTCATAAACTAAACTAAACTAAATAACTAAAAGTAAAAATTCGTTGACCTTTTATAATTTATAATGTTAATATTCAAGTGTAAAGCGCTCTAATTTAGTTTATTTCACGTAAAAAACACATAAGTTTAGTTTTTTATTTAGTTTTGTTTAGAGAATTTTGCGCATACAGCAAGAGAGGAACGGTGATTCATTTGAGTTTAAACATGGCTGAAAATCAAAGAAGTTTTACCAAAGAGGAAAAACCTTTTTTTTATTTGGCAGATACGGTGTGGAGTGTATTTACCAACGCGACGATAGAGGAGTGGAGCGATTATCTTGACTATCGGAAGATGCAAGGTTTCAATGTGTTGCAAATCAACATACTCCGACAATGGGACGCAAGTGAATCGGATCTGAATCTACAGCCGTTTGCATTAATGGAAAATGGGGATTTCGACTACCATACATTAAACGAAGCTTATTTTGACCGGGCAGAAATCATGTTGAAGATGGCTACAGAGCGTGGATTTGTTCCAGCACTGGTTCTGTTGTGGTGTAACTATGTGCCGGATACATGGGCTGAGATGTTCCAAAAAGGTAATAAAATGCCGTTTGAATGCGTTGAACCCTATGTAACGTACGTGGTAAACCGTTTTTCTCCATTTGATCCTATTTTTCTGATTAGCGGGGATAGTGATTTTCCGACCGAACGTGCCAATTCCTATTATTTAAAAGCACTGGATATTGTACAACAATTAAGCCCTGCAAGCTTAACTACGCTGCATATTCAAGGAAGATTGAGAGAAATTCCTCCAGCCTTTGAGAAACACCAGGGTCTTGGATTCTATATGTATCAATCAGGACATAATTCCGAGTTCCAACATGTAGCCCATGAGATTGCTCAACATTTCTATTATAAGCCGGATATACGGCCTGTCATTAATGGAGAGCCATGTTATGAACAAATTAGTTACAGCCGCAATGTGTATGGCAGATACACAGCACTGGATGCCAGAAAAGCGGCATGGCAAAGCCTCCTTGCAGGCGGGGGTGCGGGCATTACCTACGGAGCGCATGGCATTTGGAGCTGGCACAAGAAAGGAAAGAAATTCGGCATTGTAGAAGGGGAAGGATTCGATAGTCCCTATGATTGGAGAACTGCATTGCAATTTGAGGGCGCATGGGATTATTCCTTTATTAAATATCTGTTTGAAATGTACAACCTGATTGGCGTAAAGCCGTTGGATATTGTTTTAAACAAGACAGAGGAAATCAGAGCTGCGGGGAACGAGAATACCATTGTGTTGTATGTCCCGGTTAACACAAAGGTACGACTAAGTATCAACGTGCAGGAATACAAGTTTACAACGATTGATTTAGCCGGGAAGCGGTTTGCTCAAACCGACGTGTCCGTCCAAAAGGATCAATCGGTGCTAGACATGCACAGCTTTGAAAGTGATGTTGTAATCATCGGAACGAAATAAAAACAGAGAAGAATGTGGATGGAGTGAAGCAACATGTGGAAAATCGGCGTTATTGGAACGGGATATTGGTCGGAGAAACATATCAAAGCATGGCAGTTTATCTCGGATGCAGAAATCAAAGGATTTTGTGATCGAAATAAAGGCTTACTTTTTGAAAAAGCAGATCAATTCCATGTACCTACTGAATATTGTTATACCAGCCTGGAGGAGATGCTAAGCGAAGCGGATATTGATGTCGTGGACATCATTACACCTCCTGAGACACATCTGGAACTGGTTCGACTGGCGGCCGCAGCCGGAAAACATATTATGTGCCAAAAACCTTTTGCCCGTTCTGTTGAGGAAGCTGAGCAGATAGTAAGTATTGCTGAAGCAGCAGGAGTCAGACTTATGGTGACAGAAAATTGGCGTTGGCTTGAACCTTTTCAAATTATAAAAAAATTGCTGGCAGAGAATATCGTTGGAAATATGAATGTTATACGTTATACGCATACCGATTTTTATTCACCGAGGTTTGCTCCGGAAAAAGAGCTGCCGCAGCCATTTTTCAGAGATATGCCCAAGCTTTTGTTTTATGAAATGGGAGTTCATTGGCTGGATACTTGGCGTTTCTTATTCGGTGAACCTCGGCGTTTGTATGCGGAAACCAAGCGGGTCAGTCCATACACACAAGGAGAAGACACGGGCATTATCATGTTAGGTTATGAACATTATTTCGGTCTTATGGACATGAGCTGGGCGACTCGCAGGGAACTGGATGGGCAGCTGTCGGAACAGGTTCTTCCCGATCATAAAGAACAACTGGTGATTGAAGGCGATGAGGCTACCCTAAAACTGTACAACACAGGTAAATTATGTCTCATTAATAATCAGGGAGTCGAAAAAGTATTGGTTGAAAAGACTGAATTAAACTATGAGGAAAGCCATAAAAAGCTACAGGCTCATTTTATAGATTGCCTCAACACGGGAAAAGAATTTCAAACGAGTGGTCACGACAATATCAAGACCCTTCAGCTTGTATTCGACACCTATGACAGCGCAGAAAATCATAAAGTTCATGTGTATTAAGAGGCAACAGGATGTCCATTAACGATATTGTGATGTATGTTATCGCTCTTTTTTTAGTGTTGGGTGCATTGGATCAATGTTTGGGAAATCGCTGGGGTTTGGGACAAGCCTTCAACAATGGGTTTATGACCATGGGCTCTCTTGCTCTGGTCATGATAGGGATTGTTTCCTTGGCCCCTGTACTGGCCGCGTGGTTGATCCCCATTGTTTCACCGTTATATGTGGCAATGGGTGCCGATCCGGCATCCTTTGCTAATACGATATTGGCGGTAGATATGGGGGGATACGCACTTGCGGCAGAAATGGCGCACAGCCAGCAAGCGGGCGTGTTTTCATGGGTTTTTCTAGGGACCATGTTTGGCCCAACGCTCGTATTTACGATTCCGGTTGCCCTCGGCATTTTGGAAAAAGGGGATCATCCATATTTTGCAAAAGGTATCTTGATCGGTATTAGTACCATTCCCGTTGGCTGTTTCATAGGGGGAATGATCGCCGGATTTGACGTGATTATGATTTTAAAAAATCTGATCATTCCCATGCTTCTTTCAATAATCATTATGCTGGGTTTACGTCTATTTACGGAGTATACGATCCGATGGTTCAAGTGGTTTGGTAACGGCATTAGGCTTCTATCCCTTGTCGGTTTGGCAGCGATTGGGGTCGAAACCTTAACTGGATTTGTGATTATTCCCAATATGGCTCCGTTGTCTGTCGGTGTGCAAACGGTTGGAACGATTGCTATTGTATTGGCTGGTGCGTTTCCGTTGGTTGCTTGGATTACAAAAATATTTAAAAATCCGCTTCAACGGGCAGGACGTTTGCTAAACATAGATCCATCGGCTACTGCGGGTCTTGTGGCTAGTCTTGCTCATAATATTCCTACCTTCACTTTAGTTAAAGAGATGGAGCCCAGAGGAAAAGTGATCAGTATTGCCTTTGCTGTCAGTGGATCTTTCGTTCTCGGAGGACATCTTGGCTTTGTAGCTGGAATGGACAAGAATATGGTGATTGCCATGATCGTGGGAAAACTTACAGGCGGGATTAGTGCCGTAATTGTCGCAGTTATTGCACATCCAGCTACTACGAATAGAAAAATAGAAAGCGCATCCAAGAAGGAGTGAACATGATGGATCATAAAAAAACAGCCAAAGAAGTGTTGAGAGCCGTGGGCGGAAATGAAAATGTGAACAGTGTCATTCACTGTGTCACTCGATTGAGATTCAAACTGAAGGATAATCAATTGCCAGATAAAGAAAAGATCAAGCAGATTGACGGTGTCATTACCGTTGTAGAAAGTGGTGGCCAATTTCAGGTGGTCATCGGGAATGAGGTTCCCAAAGTATACGAAGCTCTTTTGGATACCATGGGAGTAAAGCATGGAGATCAGATGGTTGAAGACGATCAAAAAAATGAAAAAGCGAGCCTATTCAGTCGATTTGTCGATGTCATTTCAGGTGTGTTCATGCCCGTTGTGGGTGTGCTCGCTGCTGTGGGGATTCTAAAAGGACTATTGGCCTTATGCACATCCCTGGGCTGGATGACGGATCAGATGGGCACGTATAAAATTTTATATGCGACAGCGGACGCTATGTTTTATTTCTTTCCGGTTATTCTAGGGTTTTCAGCAGGTAAAAAGTTTGGAGGAAACCCGTACCTGTCCGCTGTTTTGGGGGCCGCCTTGGTGTATCCGACCATTACTTCGGCCTTTACGGATAAAACGGCGCTGTCCTTTTTGACCATACCTGTCGTTCTAATTAATTATACTTCTTCTGTTATACCTATCATTATTGGGGCGTTCTTGGCAGCTAAGGTCGAAAAAATGATAAGCAAGTTTGCACCTGCTTCCATTAAAATGTTCATTGTTCCTTTTCTGACCTTGGTCATCATATCACCGATTGTTTTTCTGGTTGTCGGACCGATCGCAACTATTATCAGCGATGGGTTAGCCAAAGGCTCTATGTGGATTTACCAGTTAAGTCCGGCTGTAGCTGGTCTCGTTCTGGCCGGATTCTGGCAGGCTATTATTATCTTTGGTCTCCATTGGGCGTTTATTCCAATTCTCTTGAATAATGTAGTTACGAACGGGTTTGATCCGATTAACGGTATGTTGTTCTGTACTACGTTTGCCCAAACAGGTGCAGCTTTTGCCATTGCTTTGAAATCACGGGACCCTAAATTAAAACCCATCGCCACTTCTGCCACAATTGCGGGTTTGATGGGGGTTACTGAACCAGCTATTTACGGGGTTACGCTCCCCACCAAAAAACCGTTTATTTTAGCCTCGATTGCTGGAGGTATAGGAGGAGCTGCAGCAGGCTTACTCGGCTCAACGGCATATGGATTTGCCTCAGGCGGTATTTTTGGTATACCTCTATTCATTAATCCAAAAGGCATGGATGCAGGCTTCATCGGCTTTATTATATCTTTGGTTGTAGCTTTTGTAGTCGCATTTATTCTGACCTATCTTATCGGTTATAAAAATGCACAATCTGCGTCTGAAATTAAGGTTGCAGATGAAAACAAAGAAGAAGAAAAAACGATATTCAGTCCTCTACATGGTCAATTGATTCCTTTAACCACAGTGAAAGATGAAGCTTTCTCCAGTGGTGCGATGGGTCAGGGAGCCGCAATTATCCCCCGAGAAGGAGTAGCTTACGCACCTTTTAACGGAACTGTTGTTACCGTTTTCAAAACAAAACATGCGATTGGACTGATCTCTGAGGATGGAGTTGAACTGCTCATTCACATTGGAATTAATACGGTCAGCTTGAAGGGAAAACATTTCACTTCCTTTGTGTCTGAAGGAGATACGATTCAAAAAGGGGACAAGCTGGTTGAATTCGATCCCAAAGCTATAGAGGATGACGGATATGATATTACCACATCCGTCATTGTAACCAATACAGCCGTGTACACGGATATTTTAGTTGAAGATTCCAAGGATATTCATGCAGGAGACCGCTTACTAAAGATTAGATAGATTCCAATTCCAATATTCAATAATAAAAAAGGCAAGATAAAGCTGACGATGCCCCGTATATAAAAAGGGTTGTCGTCAGCTTTTTTTTTAATTACCTCACACCTAGCGTGTTCATCATCTGTCTGAAGGAACGCACATATTTATCCGGTGCCAACAGGTTAACGATTCGCGCCAGTCCTTTCTTGCGGATAGATTCGCGTTGAGGTACGTTGTTCATCAGGTCTAGTCCTTGCAGTATCGCCTGCAAGATGTCCCCCTGCTGATAAAATTTACCGGTTTCGTTGTGGTCAATGAATGCTCGTACTCCGTCTGAATCAGAGCTTAATACCGGGCAACGACAGGCCATCGCCTCAGCAACTGCATAGCCGAATCCCTCCACCAATGAGGTCGATAGCAAGTAGCCGCCTGAGTCGCCAATCATGGAGTAATACAGGGGCATATTGGCATGAGGTACGCTTTTAAAACGCTCGATAATGGAGGACATGCCAAGCTGAGTAAGCATTTTTTCGAATTGTATTTTATCCTCCGGCTGTGACAATGTTTCATCATAAAACATCCAGATTCGAAGATCCGCACGGTTTTGCAGCATCCAGTAAGAAATATCGACAAAATGCCTCCAGTTCTTGTTGGGCTCTAGCCGTCCAACCCAGGCAATAACCGGATTAGTTGGAGGAGTGTTAGGTACATAATTAAATACGCTGGTATCCAGCACGTTTGGAAACACATAGCGATTAAGCCATGGACACATGGTGGAGAAAAGATTCACTAAATGAGTCGTATCTGGTAGGAGCACTGCATCGGCGTAATTTTGAAGATACGGAACTGCATCTGCAACAACCCAAGCCGCTTCTTCGTGAGGGCCAAAGCCCTGCGATTCATAGATCAATATCCCCTGATAGCCCAACATTCGCAATCTGGGGAGCATAGGGTAGTCCGAAGAGACGATAATTGCATCGTAGCGATGAGTCTCCACCAGCTTTCGAATTTCTTCTTCAGAGGAAGTCGTGAACACTGGAATATCGCCGTGCAGGTTTTGCATCCCTGTACCCTGCTGATAATAGAGAAGATGACATTCGATCCCGTCCTGAATGAGCGCTTTACAACGCTGGCGGTTCAAGGTTTCTACGCCGCCGCTGGGTATATAAAAAGTAAATAGAACTTTGATCTCAATAACCTCCTTTGCCAACCACAAGCTCTAATACCAAGTTATTCAACCAACAGGACGGGGTGTGGGTTTCTATGGAAGCCTGGATTGAATTAGCGCATAATTATGACTGAGGCGAGAATCTTCCGGGGAGCGTTCTGTTGCTTCTTTCGCAAATTCACATGCTTTGTGTAAAAGGCCTAACTCGTAGCAAGCGAGGGCACCAAGATCATACAGCGTGGCGTCCCAGCAAAAATCCTCTTGCATGTACGTATCCGGTCGTGTAGAAATTTGCAGCGCTTCTTCAACCATATGATAGACGGCGGGCCAGTTCCGCGTATGATAGGCCAGCTGAGCCATTTCCGTGTAAGGTTCACGTAAATACGGTGCTTCCGCAATAGCCCGGTATAACCAACGTGTTGCCTCTTGCCATTGTTCACTTGCTTTATAGGCTCTAGAAATAAAGCGCATCGAAGCACTGCGTTCATCTGCCCAGCGTGCCTGCGGCATGGCAAGATGTTGTTGCAGCGTAGCAATGCACTCGTCCCAACGGCCATGATACATATATTCCCGCCCCAAGTAATGCATGTTGCGGTCATCCTCGGGAAACTCGCGCACAGACTGCTCCAGCAGTGGAAGGTATTGGCTGCGGGACTTGTGCGGATCGGGATCATGATACAAGCGGAGCTGGTCTGATCGGATGTTGCGTTCTTTACCCTCTCCGATATATTCAAGCACCTCGTGAACTGGGCGTACCCAGCGGTACCCGTGACGAGTGTGTATTTTTTCTTTCCAGAACCATGTATAAACGGTATCTTGCCCAGGCTGTCCATGTGTAAAGGCATATAGCATCCGGGTAGTTCCTTCCTTCCAGTTGCGTTCCAGCCGCGACCGCCAACCCTCCTCCCAGACTTCGTCCAGATCCGTACAGACACAAATATCTATATCATCAGGGACCAGCCGTAGGGACTCATTGCGAGCTTTGTCAAAACGCCAAGGAGTTACCTCTATACGATGCACCTCTGCACCCGCTTCGTGTAGCAGGGAAACAGTATCGTCTGTAGAGCCGGTGTCCGCTACAATGACAACATCGGCTTCACGCATGGTGTGCATCCAGCGTTTGGCGAATCGGGCTTCATTTTTGCTAATGGCATAGACAGCTATTTTGTACCGATTCGATTGTTGCATTCCGCTTGCTCCTCCTTTGACTTACTTAAAGATTAAGGGGTGAGTGTGTGGGACATTTTTATTGGGGAGGATTCAGGATTGGGCTGAAGAACTGTCGATTATGCAGGACGTACGGGTCGTTGGGAATGTAAATGGCAGCTTGCTCGTTGTGCCAATTCGCACGTGTGTAATCCTTCATCCGAAAATGGCAAATGCATAGCTGGATATGAGGAAACCACGTTTGGTACGCGTCTTGTACCGGGCCCATCGTGTCGGGAGGATTCAGAGTGGTAGCCATGTCGTACCAGTAAATAGCTTTGGAGATCTCATTTTTATGCAAAAAATAATGACCCATCCGACAGCACAGATCAGCCCTGGGCGTATCGAAGGTCAAACTATGGAGAGCCGCCGTAATGCTTTGCTCCAGCTTGCCAAGCTGTTGTAGACAATCAGCCATTTTGCTACATGCACTAATCGCGTCCTCTGCCCAGCATTGTCCAGTATCCAGAAAATCCTGGTAAACCTGCACAGCCTGCTCATATCTTTTATTGTCTCTTAACTCGTTAGCGTAATAGTAGAGGTCACGAGGAGAGAAGGCATGACCTTGGGCGAGCAATTTCTCATAGATTCGCAGGTTTCGTCCTGGAGAGACCGTGTGTGTTCTAGTGTGAGTTATGGCGATATCGGCATGTTGAATATTCCCGTTTACGGCGAGGTACTCATGCACGGCTCCGTGCCAACGGAACCCGGCTGACCTTCTAACTAAGCGGTTTCGACGAAAATGTAGGGTGACATTGCCATGATCATCAAAGGCATAGTGATAATTCATAGACACGGAATCCACGATTGGTGTGGCTGAGGAATCAAGGGTTTGCTTCAGCTCAAGCAGCTTGACGGCGTCCTGTTCCTTCAAAATATCATCGGCATCCAGCCAGAGAATGTATTCCTGCGTAGCTTGTTCAAACGAATAGTTACGTGCAAGGGCAAAATGATCTACCCATTCAAATGGAAAAATTCGATCTGTAAAGTTGCGACATATGTCAATGGTCTGATCCTGTGAACCCGTGTCCACGATGTTGATTTCATCCATAATAGGATGGATCGATTCCAGGCAACGGCCAATAGTATTTTGATCATTTTTGACGATCATGCACAGGCTGATACTGATCAATTGAGTACCACTCCTTTGGGAACCTTCTAAGGATTCAGGTCGAACATAAAGCTTTATTTATCAAGAGGTCTGATTATAGAAGCCCTGCCGCAATCGCGGCAGGGCAAGGATGACAAAGCCTAAACGGGCTGTGCGGCTTTGTCGATAAGGTATGGTACGTCGCTTAAATATAATGTGGTAGAAAAAAGAACGTTAGAGTCCGGTAGGCCCTGTAGGTCCAGTTGGCCCCGTAGGTCCGGTAGGTCCAATCGGTCCTTGTGGACCAGTGTCTCCTGTTGGTCCAATCGGGCCAGTAAATCCAAGGCCAAACGGTCCGGTAGGTCCAGTCGGCCCTGTTGGTCCAGCGGGTCCCGTAGCGCCTGTGTCGCCAATAGGTCCGACAGGCCCGATAGGTCCAGCAGGTCCGGTAAAGCCGGTGGCACCCGTAGACCCGACAGGTCCGGTAACACCTGTGTCACCCGTGGCGCCTGTAGGTCCGACAGGTCCAGTAGCACCTGTATCACCCGTGGCACCCGTAGGCCCGACAGGTCCGGTAACACCAGTGTCACCCGTGGCCCCTGTAGGTCCGACAGGTCCAGTAGCACCTGTATCACCCGTGGCGCCTGTAGGTCCGACAGGTCCAGTAGCACCTGTATCGCCCGTGGCACCCGTAGGCCCAACAGGTCCGGTAACACCGGTGTCGCCCGTGGCGCCCGTAGGCCCAACAGGTCCGGTAACACCGGTGTCGCCCGTGGCGCCCGTAGGCCCAACAGGTCCGGTAACACCAGTGTCACCCGTGGCACCCGTAGGCCCAACAGGTCCGGTAACACCAGTGTCACCCGTGGCACCCGTAGGTCCGACAGGTCCGCTAACGCCTGTAGCGCCTGTGGCACCCGCAGGCCCTGTAGCACCCGTAGGCCCGGCAGGTCCGGCTGGGCCCACAGCTCCAGCTGCACTTGCTTTAACAAGAGCAATAGAATCAATGGCTACATCAGCAGTGTTAGCCAAGGCATTTTTACTAATAACCAAAAAGGCAAAGGCTGCGTTGGCTGGAACAGGAGCTGTTACTTCATACAGGCTTTGCCATGTTCCGTTCACAGCGTCTGGCAATGTGCCTGCGCTCAAATAGGTAGTCAGCCCCGTGCTAAGGAAGCTAAAGGTTGCGTCATAGTAATACAGAAAAATGTTAACTTGAGGACTGGACAGGCTTCCTATTTTTGCAGCTGAGAGGCTTAATGTATAGCTTTCGCCTGGTGCAGCAAAAACGACCTGGGAAAGAGATGCATCTACTGCGCCTCCTGTCAGGATCGCACTATAAAAGTTTGTCTTTTTTACGGATAAGTTAGTGACGGTCACATTTGCAGCGTTCCAAAAAAGGGTAGATCCAGTCTCGAAGTCGCCGTTATTAACTAGATTGGTAAATAGTACGGTCATCGTTTTTTATACACTCCCTTCACACGTTGTAATGATAGTAGATGCGAATCCACGCCGTGGCGAACCGTACAAGTTTACGAGGGCAGATGCGCATTTCCATGTTCACATTTTAGACACATTATTTTAAGCTTCTATTTATGTGACGTTAAGCTGGAGTTATATGTGGGGGGGTATCATTAGAGTTTAAAAGTGTAGCATGAGGCGAGGAGAGACCGTTTCGCGAAGGCTTTGGGCTTCCGATCGCTGGTGCTTCTCCAGCTCCAAACCCTCCGCTCCACTGCTACCCGCTACTCATGCAACATTTTAGGTGGGAGAGTAGTAGGATGAGAGCGCTCGCCCAAAGATTGATTTGGTCGTCCAAATCTATCGCTATGGAGTTTTTTTGATATGTGTGTGTAGTTCGATATGATTTGTCAATACGATAAAGGAAAGGGTGGAACATGTGCTCAAAGTACAGCAGGTGAGCAAGTGGTATGAGGGCAACCGGGGTGTACATAAGCTTGATTTTGAAATGCAGCGCGGTGAAATTGTTGGTTTCCTGGGGCCGAATGGTGCGGGTAAAACGACGACGATGCGCATGATTACAGGGTATCTTCAACCCAACGAGGGAGTGGTTACGATTGATGGTATCCCGATTCAGGATAAGGGTAGACTGGCCCGTTCCAAAATCGGTTATCTGCCGGAGACGCCCCCTTTGTATGAGGATATGTCCGTAAGATCCTATTTGAAGTTTGTAGCTAGTATTCGTGACGTGCCTGCGAGAGAGCAGAAGCTGCGTATTTCGGAGATGATTTCCAGGCTAGGACTGAATGGGCGGGAAAAACAATTAGTCCGCAGTTTGTCCAAAGGGTATAAACAGCGCTTGGGACTGGCAGGTGCGATTATTCATAACCCGGATTTACTGGTGCTCGATGAACCGACCTCGGGTTTGGACCCCAATCAGATTTTGGAGATTCGTCAGCTCATTCAGGAGATTGGCGAAAATCATACGGTATTGCTTAGCACACATATATTGCCTGAGGTGGATGCGTTATGCAATCGTGTTCTCATCATTCATGAAGGGAAACTGGTCATGGATGGGCGCCCTGACACGCTCGGCGGTTCGATGGAAGATGGATTCAAGGTGAAGGTAGAGGTTAAAGGCAAGCGTGAGCAGGTGATGGATGTCCTTCGTACTTGGGGAAAAGTAGAGGTTGAATCTATGGCGACCACGCTGCCTTCAGCGAACACGGAGCTAAGTGCCGCAGAGTCAGATATGACTGGATTGCTACTCACAGGAGCCTCCGGTGAGGATTTTCGCGAAGAACTATTTCATGTGCTGTCTGATGCGAAGCTTCCGATTTTGGAGATGAAAAAAGAAAGCCTTAGCTTGGAAAATATCTTCCAGCAGTTAACGACACGCGAGACGGAAGAAGGTCAGGTCGACGATCCAGCAGTACAAGACCTACATTCCTCGAAGAATGCAGCCCCTACGGCTATCACGGTGGAGCATGGAGATGCTGCGTCCGGGGACGATAAGGCCGAAGAAGATAAGGATACAGGAGGTAATCGGTCATGAGGCGTTTGTTCGCGGTTTGTCAAAAAGAGCTGCAAGCCTATCTGTGGACACCAACGACCTATTTTGCGCTTGCAGTGTACATGCTGCTGACGGGGTTACTTTTTTATACCAATTTTGTTATGTATCAGCCAAGCATTCTGGACTATCGGCTGGTACTCGGTGACACCTTGTCCATGCTGGTGTTCGTCGTCCCATTGCTCACGATGAGGCTGGTTGCGGAGGAATTCAGGCAAGGTACGGATGAACTGCTGCTTACCTCACCTGTGAGTGTGACGGAAATGATCGTGGGTAAATTTTTAGCGTCGTTGGGCATGTTGCTCATATTAGTGCTGTGCAGTCTAGCGTATCCGGTCGTGATGTCCTTTTATGGGTCGCTGGATTGGACGCTGGTATTAACATCTGTGATCGGTCTGTTTATGCTTGGCGCAGCCATGATGGCGATCGGCTTATTCGCTTCGACGCTTTCACAGCATCAGATGATGTCAGCGGTCGTCAGTTTTATTATTTTACTTGTGTTCTGGATGCTGGATTCGTTTGGTGGACAGACGGGTGCATCTGCGGCGGTACAGCAATGGCTGGAACCTTTTTCACTAACCGCACGGTTTGACAGTTTCACCAAAGGATTGCTGAATGGAGCCGATGTGATGTACTACGTGACGGTGGCGGTACTCTTTTTGCTATTCAGCATCCAAGTGGTTGAACGGAAACGGTGGAGGTAATGAATATGAAAAAATGGCTGGGTCATACCAATAGTGTGGTACTATCGATTGCTGCTGTAGGGATTTTTATTTTATTGACGTTATTTCTGCGTTCGCTGGGTGGCTTTCAACTGGATCTGACGGCAGGGAAGCAGTATACGCTGTCTGACCAAACGTTGACGACCATCCAGGATGTAAAGGAAGACGTACGATTGATTGCCTTTACCGTATCCACCTCGCAAAATCAGAAGCTGAACCGGGATGTTACGGATATGCTGAATGAATACGCCAAGCGTAACAGCAAGCTCAAGGTCGAGCAATACGATCTGAATCAGGAACCGATACTGGCCAAGCAATATGGTATTACTGCAGCGTCTATTGTGTTGGTGCAGGGGGAGAAGAAACGGGTTATAGATATTGGGAGTCTATTTACGCAAGCTGAGGTGAGTGGTGAAGGGGCATACCAATTTACGGGGGAAGAAAAGCTGACGAGTGGATTGTTGGGATTATCATCTACCCGTCAAGGAAAAGTGGCCTTTCTAACTGGACATGAGGAAATCCCATTGTCCCAAATGACTGAATTAAGTAGCTCACTGTCACAAGATAATGTGAAAACAGAGGAAGTTCAGCTCAATCAGGCGGGTAGTGTACCCAAAGATGCGTCTGTATTGGCTATTGTTGGACCAGAACGTGATATCAGTGCAACAGAACTGAAGAGTATTCGTACGTATCTGAATGGTGGCGGAAAGCTTTTTATGGCACTAGGCTTTCACCCGAACATGGGGTCCGATTGGAAAAACCTTGATGCATTAGCGGCTGATTATGGAGTGAAGGACACTCATGCCATCGTGGTGGATCAAGAACAGACGAATACACTTGGACCGCTATGGACGGTTCCTACCTTCGGCAGTCATGCGATCACCGATAAGTTGGCGGCTTCCAATCTGTACCCTGTTCTTTCATTGTCTATTGCTTTGCAGGCAGGAGAGCAGAAGGATTGGAAGACGACGCTTTTGATGAAATCTTCTGGAGCTAGCTATGGTGAAACGAATATCCAAGGTCTGCTGAACAACGAAACACAGAAGGATGACAAGGACCCGCAGGGGCCGCTGGATCTCGGTTATGCGGTAGAAGGGAAAGACGGCAAGCCCAAAGCCGTTATTCTCGGAACGTCTGCCCTCTTAAGCGACACTGAGATCGGCACAGGAGGCAATCGAGACTTTGTGCTGAACAGTCTGAATTATGTGCAGGAGCATTCTGATGGGCTCACTATTCGTCCTCGTCAGGAGCAGGATTATAAGGTAGCTTACTTGACTCCTGCACAAGCGAAAACGATATTGACCATATCTGTCATCGGATTGCCGTTGCTGTTCGCGGTCATCGGAATCTTATTATGGTGGAGGCGAAGAAGAGCATGAGAAAATGGATACCCACAGTGCTGCTGTTAGTTGTATTGGGAGCGGGTATAATCTATGCAAAGAGCCAAAACTTTTTTTATGAACAAGCGCCGGCTGCTCGTCAGCTGATTCAGCTTACGCAAGAGAATATTACGTCTTTCGCAATCACTGGAAAGGACGGCAAGTCGGTGGAACTAGAACAACATGATGGCCAATGGAGTATGAGCAAGCCACGGACTTACCCGCTAAACCAATATACAATAGACCATTGGCTAGCGGCGATTCAAAATGTAAAGTTGGGTGAAGTGGTGGAATCTTCCCCTACAGACGTAGCCAAATATGGGATCTCCGCTACCCATGATCAGATTGAGATTAAGACCAAGCAGGGTGACGTTCGTACCTTTGCTTTCGGTGAAACGTTGCCTTCCGGAGATGCTGTTTATGTATTATCAGACAAAAAAGAGATAGCTTCTGTACCTATAGATACTCTTTCAGGGTTATTGCTGGGTGCTGAAGATTTTATAGATACAACGCCGTTCGATTGGGACGATACCAAGCTGAGCGGAATAGAGTGGGAAGGCCAAAATGCTTCATGGATGCTCAAATCCTCCGGTAACAGCGGGACCGGAGACAGTGCCTCCACATCTTGGACGCTGAACGGAAAGTCAGTAGCCAGCGACACGGCGACTTCCCTCTCGCAGCAGATCAAAAACCTGGCCAGCAGTCAGGCCTTGCGCAAAGCCTCTGAGCTGAGCAAGCCTGTCCACCGCTTTACGCTAAGTGTATCGCTGGGTAAGGATGATTCCCAGCTGGTCTATCAGGGCTGGACGCTTAAAGATGATCCAGATACCGTATGGGTTGTACCGCCACAAAGTAACTGGGCTTATGGTCTGTCAGTATCTGACGTGAACCGTACTGAACAGAATGCCCACGACCAAGCTCAGGCTGGAAAATAACCATTAGTAATTAAATTAGCTGCACAAAGAGGCTCCAACGGCGGATGATCGTCGTCTGGAGCTTCTTTGTGTTTGTTATTCGTCAGGTTTGCTGCTTTTGGAAGAAGAGTTGTTAGTGTCGTTTAAATCTTGGATTACTTGAATCAGCTCATGAAGTGAGACGTCCAGCTTATCCAGCTTTTCCTCCATCGTGTGCAGGATGTGCCGCAACAAAATAAAACAAAGTCCAGCCGGAAAGCCTACGTTGGTAACCAGAGAAAGAGCATCATCCATTTGCAATGTATTCCCTCCTTTTTAGCCATATATAAAGGAAGGTAAATTAAACGAACCATATACAACCGATTGTAAAAATAGTATAATAAATAAGAACAAATGTTCTGTTTTTGGTTGTAAAATAGGTTTGGAAATTACCCTATAGTATGAGGATTAGAAAAAGTCAAATCCAAAGAGAAAGGGTGATTTACAATGGATCAGTCTCAGCTAACATTGGTAGAACAATATCGAAAGAAGCTGTACCGCATTGCCTGGAGAATCCAGTATCGTGCTCGGGTACAAACCAATCATGAATTTGTAATGGAAAAGAACGAATCCGTCAGTGCCCCATCTTTTACAGAATCTTCAAACTCTCATATGTACACATTACAGCTTATCAACTCTCTATCTTCTGAGATCGGAAAAATGATCATCTTTGACCTTTACATACTAGATAAAACCGAAGCACAGATTGCAAAAGAGTTAAAGCTATCCCAACAGGCGGTGAATAAATGGAAAAAGAAAATGCTGAAAGAGTTATTTCGGATGCTGAGTTCGTCCAATTGCTAAAATTAGTACAAAGTGGAGATCAGGAGGCCATGTATAGGATACTTCAATTGTTCGAGGAAGACATTCAAAAGACCAGTCGATATATTCGTATGTCCCGTGAAGATGCTGTCCAAAGCATTGTGACTGATTTTATAGAAGAACTGCGACAAGAGTTAAAGACAGTGAAAAGTGGACAATGGATATAGCCTTGGCTATCCTTATCCGTAGGTTTACTTATTTAACGGAGGGCTTATAAGTTTATGATTGATAACAGGGCTTCTTTTGAGAAAAGTATGAAGATGTACCCA
This sequence comes from Paenibacillus sp. FSL M8-0228, assembly GCF_038007385.1. NCBI lineage: Bacteria > Bacillati > Bacillota > Bacilli > Caryophanales > Paenibacillaceae > Paenibacillus > Paenibacillus sp. FSL M8-0228. Next base: position 4,554,291 of record NZ_JBBOXA010000001.1, on the reverse strand, counting down.
GTCAACAGTATTCGTTCCAATGTCATCATTCTTGTTTTATTACTGTTAGATCTGTTTCTGGTTATCCCCTTAGTGGGAAATCCATACATTGCAGTTTACGTGTATGTACTGTTGCCACCGATTGTTTTGATAAACATTTGGGCTCTAGTACTGGTCATCATGCCACGCAAATTGCAATTGAATTACATTTTATTCCGTGGTGTATTTGGTTTGATTTGTTCTATGGGCTTCATGATCATGACACAAAAGTTTGCTTATGGCATGTTGGGTCTGGATACTTCATGGTATTTTATAGGTTCTTTTGCCCTTTATGGAGTCGCTTTGTATTACTTTATAAAATATAATTTGGCGAAATTCAAAGATCCTTCAAAACATAAGAAGAAACCAAAAGTTAAGAAAAAAAACAAGAGAGCGCCTGTAGTGACGATCACCACATTTACTGGGGCTGGTTATCTGATAGCGAATGTTTCCCTCGGATTTGCTACACAACAATTAGTTGCCACAGTATTGATCAGTGTATACTCCATGCTGGCATTTGTTCTTTTTCATTTTATTATGGATTTACACCGCTACTATTGGCTTCATAAGCTGAGGAATCAGACAACAGATTGAACACAATGAAAAAAAGCCTGCAAATGCCCCAACTTAATAGGGATTCGCAGGCTTTTTAGGCTGTAGATTTATTTAGTCGGCATACTTGTTGCCGTCTGCATCAATATAAATGGATTGAACAGCTGTACGGCGGTACGGATAACCTGCCTCTGTGGTGCCGCTAATTTCATAGGTTACAGAATAGATGCCGGGCTTGTCCGCTTTGGATAGCTCAATTTGCCCGTTAGGTTTAACCGTTTTTTGCTGTGCCGTCAAACCTTTAGGTGCAGAAGTGACTCCTTGCTGCGGATCACCATAATATTGAACTTGGTAGGTGACTTGTGTCACGCTGTCCGGGGAATCCTGTGTTTTCAGGTTTAGCTTCGGACCCACTGCATTCAGATTGTATTTCAGTTCAGGAACTTGAACAGCCTGGTAACGTGCAATCAGGAGATACGCTCCTTGATCAGGAACTGTGACGTTCAGTTTATAGGTGCCCGGTTTTGGATTTTGAATGACGGCGTTATGATGCCAGGCACCAGCAAAAATATCGTCATCATAGCCTGCTTTCAGATTAATAATTTCACTAGTACCGTCAGGCTTGGTTAGTTCCAGCTGACTCACACGTTTATCGCTGATCCAGTCCAGATCAATGGATTTGACACCATTTTCAACAGTGAGGGTTTCTGAGGCTTGTCCATTATAATCGCCGCCTCGAATAAAGTATGAATTGTCGATCTCGCTATAGGTGGCTTGTACAGCAGAAGCAGTCAGGGAAGATGCTGAAAGTGCTTCAGTTTCCTGATTCAATGCTGGAGTGTTTGCTTGGAGGTAGGGTTGGATCAGGGAGAAAACGTAGGAGCCGGTACGAACCTTGGCATGATCCCAAGATCCGACTTTAACTACACGTCCGCCGGGAAGCTTAGCGTTGTCGACTGTGACCACTCCATCATTCTTACCAAAGGATGAGAGGTAAAGTCCGCCCATTATGTAGGAAGCAGTGCCGCCAGACCAGTTATCACCAGCAAACGTGAAGAATGGAATTGTAGTCGCATTACTGAGTGCATCGGTCTTGGATCGGAAATACTTCATATAAGATGTTTGTAAAGTGGAGGTACCAGGATTTTGTGAGCCGACGATATCTGCCAGCCATCCGGCCCAGCTACTGTAGGCGAGATCTGCAAGTTGTGAGCCATGATGAGGACTGCTGAGGGTGATGACACGTTGTACATAGGGAGCGGCTCCGTTATATACGAGAGCGGTTTGAGTATCCACTCCACCTTTGCTGTGGGCGATAACGATAAGTTTTTTTCCAAAGTGATTACTGATGACCTTAATTTTGTCGGCCAGAAGCTTACCATTGTCCCACATATCTTGGGAGGTGCCATTTGTATCGTACAGATTAATGGTGGCTGTCTGGTATCCGGCGTCACGTGCACGCTGAAGCATATCGTTATTATTCTTGGTCCAGACTTCAGCACTACTGTTCAAACCATGTACGAACAAAAGTGCTGGCTTGGTAGGATCAACGCGATTAGGTGATGGGCCTTCTACCCAGCTTCCAGCGGGATCTTTCGGGGGTTGGGGGGTAGTGGAACCTGCAAAAGCGCCGACGGGGACAAGAGTTATTGATAACAAAAAAATGAGCATTAAAACAGTGATCTTTTTCAAACTGAAAATCCTCCTTTGTAAAATAAAGTATTTTTCAAGCTTATTATACATGCCATCTTGTGGTAAATCATCAATTGTATTTCATATTTACATTAAAATTTTATTTTTTTAGTCATTTTTTAGTCAGGATATCCCCATGATCCATGGCGCATGATAATCTCGTCACACATTTTATATGTATGGAGGATGAGTTCATGCCAGGAACTAAGAAGGTCATTAGTTTGACGATTTCTGCTGCTTTACTTGCAAGCATGGCTACTTTGACAGGATGTGGGACTGCGAATCATAACGTCCGCACGAACGCTACCCGCTATAACGCACAAAGCACGCACCATATGGATGGAGTGAATCGTTATGGCTTGGATGGTGTGAACCGTAATGGTATGGATGGTGTGAATCGTTATGGGGTTAAGTCGAATGGTATGGACGGGATGTCATTGAATGAAAATGGCAACCGAACCGGACATCCAGTCCGTAATCTGCAAGTCGATCGCAATTTGTCCAAACGTATATCCGAGATGCCGGATGTAAAGTCTGCGACAGTGCTGGTCGGTGAACGACATGCCTATGTAGCCGTTTCCTTGAAAGACCAAGCCAACGGAACAGGTGTCGGTGCTCCAAGTATTGACGGTACTCCAAGTGCAAACAGTACTGGACGTAACGGGAATGTACCGAGTGTGAATGGCGTTAATGGCACTAGAGGAAACCGTACTACGGATACTACAACGCCTGGAATGACAGACAATGGAGTTACCGGGAATGGAACACCTGCGCGTCGTGATGACGGTTTATTTGGTACGATGGGTACAGGATCGTACGGTATGTTGCGTGGCTTAACGGACAACAACAATCGCACAGATAACGGAAACACCACAATCGAGGGAGCAAGAACTGCATATGAACCAAGTGATGCAGTCAAGAGCCGTATCGCGAATAAAGTGAAGCAATTTGCACCTTCGATTGAACAGGTACATGTATCCGCTAACCCGGACTTTGTCAAACAAGCCACTGACTTTACACACAGTGTGCAAAATGGTCATCCGATTAGAGGCTTGAGCAATGGTATGATGGATGTAATTGAACGTGTATTCCCGACCTCGGCGGCTGATACAAACCGTCCAATGAATAATACAGCACCCACACGTCCACAAAATCATACCCCTGCCCCGATGAATCATCGCTAATTCAAACCCTATAATTGTGCAATGCCAAAGAAAGAGCTATCCATCTCAGCGAATACGCTGGTGGATAGCTCTTTAGTTTTGGGGGAATGATAACTATAACTGAATTATTTGCGCAATCCTTTAATCCATACGCCTTGCAGCTTTAAGTCTCCATCCAGTAACAGGATATCTGCTTGTTTACCTGCTTCAAGCGAACCTGTACGATCAGCAATGTGCAAGGATCGAGCCGGATTCAGGCTGGCCATTTGTGATGCCGCAGGAATACTCATACCCACGTGTTGAACCAAATACCGGAAGCCTTCAATCATCGTTAGTGTGCTTCCGGCCAATGTGACGCCATCCTCCAGTCGTGCTACATCGCCCTGCACAATCACTGGCAAATCGCCGAGTGTATATTTCCCGTCTTCGAGACCAGTAGCAGACATGGCATCGGTGATGAGAATGAGATTATGATCCTGTTTTAACCTAGCGAGCAGGGAAATGGCGGCGGGATGCACATGAATGCCGTCCGCGATGATTTCTGCTTCAATGCGCGGATCAGCAAGTACGGCTCCGGCGGCTCCCGGCTTGCGATGATGCAACGGAGTCATCGCATTAAACGCATGCACCGCATGGTTCAGCCCTGCCGTCGCTGCCTGTTCAACCTCTTCATACGTAGCATCCGTATGACCGAGAGCTGCGGTAATGCCATGGCTGCGCAGCCATGCAATCAGTTCCAGCGCTCCTTCCCGTTCGGGCGCAAGCGTGAGCTGGCGAACAAGGCCCGGGTAGCGCTGCTCCCATTCTGCTACCCATGAGAGATTCGGTGGCACGATATGTTCCGGGTTTTGCGCTCCCGGCCACTTCGGACTGATGAACGGTCCTTCCAAATGTACGCCCTCCAACTGAGCATAGGGCATAGGTAGTGCCATGTATGCGTGAACTTCACTCAATACCCGGTCAATCTGTTCCTTGGGCGCGGTCATCGTGGTAGCCAGCATAGCTGTCGTACCTTGTGAACCGTGAAAGGAGGTGATCGTATCCAGCACCCTCGGATCGGAGTCCATAAAGTCCTCACCGTTCCCGCCGTGAACATGAATATCAATAAAGCCTGGCAGCAGATAGCCTCCTTCCAAACGCACAATTTTGGCGGTTTTCGCTGCGCTTTCTTCCTGATTTGCGAAGACTAACGCTGTCCAATCGGCGGGCAAATTCGCTTCTGAACCAGCGTATACAATGGATTGCCCCTCAATGACGACAACCCCTTTTTCAATGATGTCATTCCCAACGACAACTTGCCCATACAGTAGCTGGGGTACGGTACCACTCATTTCATCTGACTTCAATTGAACCATTCTCCTGCCTCCTGATCTAATAAAATAAGTACGTTGGGATGGCATTGCAGCAGGGAAGCCGGACACGTTGTCGTGACGGGTCCAGTTAAAGCCTGCTTTATAATGTCAGCCTTATCCGCACCAAAAGCCACCAGTATAATTTGCTTCGCCTTAAGAATCGTGCCTACTCCCATCGTAACTGCTTGCCTGGGTACAGCATCTATTTCGCCAAAAAATCGAGCATTCGCCGAGCGCGTACTTTCTTTTAAATCTACAACATGTGTAGCTCCAGCCAAGCTGTGACCAGGTTCGTTAAAGCCGATATGTCCATTATGACCAATGCCAAGCAATTGCAGATCCACGGGGCCATGATCCAGAATAGCCTGCTCGTGCGCTGCACATTCTGCTGCCAGATCCAGTGCATTCCCGTCAGGGACACGTGTGTGGGATATCGGAATATCGATATGTTGGAACAAGTGCTCATTCATAAAGCTTCGATAGCTCTGCGGATGTTCTGGGGGAAGACCAACATACTCATCAAGATTCACGGAATAGGCGCGTGCAAAACTGACCTGTCCCTTGCGGTACATATCTGCAAGATGTCGGTAAATGCCAATCGGCGTACTACCGGTGGCCAGGCCAAGCATGGCCTGTGGTTTGGATTGCAGCAAGCTAGCGATCACAGCGGCGGCAGTAGCGTTCAGGTCTTCACGGCTGTTCAAAATGCGTATGTTCATCTTAGTGACCTCCCGGTTGTTTTTTGAGCTTGCTCACTTGTTGATATGAACCTTCCAATCTCGGAATATATTTGTCAAAATCCGCGCTCACCATACCTGTAAACAGAATATCTATGATATGAAGCTGGGCGATGCGGGAGGCCATATCCCCACGTCGCATTCCTTCCTCCAATGAGGAGGAAAATAGCGCAATATCCGCAAGGCCTGCCAGCGTGTTGTTTCCGAAGGAGGTCAGGGATAGTGTCTTGGCCCCTTGTTCCTTGGCGCAGCGTAGAGCCGCAATGGTCTCCTGGGTTTCTCCTGAATAAGAGACGGCAAAGGCGACATCTCCCACTCCGAGCGAGGAGGCAGAGGTAATCTGCATATGTGAATCTGCAAAGGCAGTGCTGTTCTTGCCAATACGGATGAGCTTCTGGTAAAAATCCTGCGCCACAATCGACGATGTCGCCATCCCATAGAGATCAATGCGGCTCGTGGCTGACAGCCATGCAATAGCCTGCTCCAGCTTGTCGTAATCCAGCAGTCGGGTCGTGTCTGCAATGGATGCGGTGTGGTTCGCCTGAATAGCTTGCACGATTCGGGGAAGTGAATTTCCGGCGACAATATCCTGATAGGATTCTTCACCATTACGGTTGGAATGGGACAACTCGGCGGCCAGCTTCATTTTGAAATCGGGATAGCCTTTAAAATGTAGTGATTTGCAAAACCGCGTAACGGTCGCTGCACTCACACCACAACGCTCTGACAGCTCCCGAATACCCAGATGTAACACATCTTCCGGGGATTGCAGGATGGATTCCGTCAGCTTGCGCTCCTGTACGGGAAGCAGCTCCAGTCTTTGGGCTAATGTATGAAGAATGGGGGACATGAGCTGTGCTCCTTTGGCTGTAGAGTATTTGCGTGAAAATAAATATCGTTTATAAGAATGATATTAAGAAAAACATTTTCACGTGTATTGTAAAATAATTCTGTCGCTCATGCAAGAGATGTGAGAAGAATTTTTATTAAATTTTGCGAAAAAATAGCCAGCGAAAATTGTAGAAGTTATCATACATTAATTTACATATTGCGAGTTTTACTTACAAAACAACCTATTGACTTGTCTCTTCATTGGAGGAGTATAATTGAATAAAGTTCCAGTGAAGGAATTTTTCTAGGAGCTTTCTTTGCAGAGGGCATCGTTGGGTGGAACGAACAGAATCTCATTCACAAGGAGGAGTTTGCTATGCAAAGCCAAGTGATTGAAATGATCAGCGCAGTCAAGGAAGATCCTGAACTGGTCGCAAAGCTGGATGGACATTCGGACATTATTCATGATGCGGGACTGGATTCGTTGCAGTTGGTTCATTTCATGCTGCAAGTGGAGGATGCATTTGATGTGGAGATTGATTTTGATTCCTTTGAACTGGAGCATTTGAGCTCGGTAGATGCGTTTTGCAGCTACATTCAGGGGATCAGCGATGCGGAACAAGCGCCGCATCTGGAGGGAATGGAGACGGTCTGACGTACAGCTAGGTACATGTGCCTGAAAATCCATTAAACGAGGTGTTAGCATGCAGCCCAAAAGCAATGTGCTGATTGATGAGAAAGCGTTCAAGCTCATCAAGCGTAACCTGAAAAACGCTTCTGTATCTTACCGTAACGCCACACAGGACCCTGCTTTCAAAACGGACATGCCCCAGACGATCGGCATTAAGCTGACTAACCGCTGCAACCTGAGATGTACGCACTGCTTTGAATGGAACGAGGAAGGCTACCATCACCAAATGGATAAAGAAGAACAAAACATGGATCTTGCTCCAGACATGCTCCGGCAAATTTTGAGCGAAACCAAGGAAGCCAAGTCCAGACTGTACATGTGGGGCGGCGAACCAATGTTTCATCGGCGTTTTGATGAAATTTTGGACGTGCTGGCGGAAGATCGGCGCGAAATGACCTTTTGTACAAATGGATTACTTATTGATAAATATTTGGACCGGATTTTGGATTTGTCCGAAAATCTGGAGTTATTAATAGCGATTGAAGGTTTTGAAAGAGAACACGACCTAATTCGCGGTAAAGGCACCTTTCAAAAAACAATGCGGCAGATGGATAAGCTGATTGAACTGCGCGACCAGGGATTGTACAAGGGACGGGTAACTGTCCATGCGGTCATTAACGATAACATGATCGGACGGATGTACGAATTTCTGCAAATGCTGGAGGACAAAAGGCTGGATCTGGTGCTGCTGACGTTCCCCTGGTACATTTCCAAAGAGACCTCCCTCAAAATGGATGAATATTTTACACGTAATTTTTCTTGGCTCCGACAACTCGAAGAAAAAAATATTAGTAGCTGGCATGCTTTCAAATATAAAATCAACCCGGATAACATCGATCCTCTGATGCAGGAACTACAGCGGATCAATGAGCGAGTATGGAACATTCGCGTGCGCTATCAGCCCGGTTTGGATTATGAGGAAATTGATAAATTTATACATGGTGAGGAAATGGTCAGCCGTTGTTCCAATCATTGTTTGGCGCTCACCTCCAGAACAGATATTTTACCAGACGGGAAGGTCATGCCTTGCAAATTTTTCAGTGAGTTCACGATTGGAAGCATGCGTGAGCACAGTCTGAAGGAGATATGGAACTCGGAAGCGTATGAGAAAACCCGTCAAAAGATTAATCATGAAGGATTGACTCCGGTGTGCTCCAAATGCAGCGTATTGTATCTGCACGGGGCAGGCTCTCTGAAATACATTTAGCTTTCTATGAATGTTGTTTGTTACTGGATGGAAGAGAGAGGGATGATGATAAGTCGTGACGACTAAAACAATTAACCTTGTGGAAGCGCTTGCGGATGAACGGGACCATGGAGTCCTGATTTGGCTGTTTAATATCGGTGCAGAGCAAGTATGGCATCCATCCCCCCGCAAGGGGGGCATGGTAGACCGGGATGAACAGCAGGTCGTAAATCGGATGGAGGAAATGAACCTTCTGCTATGTCGAAGTCAGGATGTCATTGTACTTCGGGAATATCCGGATGAGGCGTTTCTGGACATGCTTCAACGGTTGGGCTTTAGCCTGCCGCGTATTGAGGTGCCAGAGCCTTCTGATCCGCTAACGCCGATTTCAGAGCTGGTGCTGGCGGATGAGGCGCTTTTGGCACGACTGCGTACGGTTGCAGATGCAGGCCACAGCAGCAGTGGAGCCAAAGCGTGGCTCGTCCCCTATGCGGTCACACCGCAGGAGGAAGCGATTGCGGAGCTTTGCGGGCTAGAGTTGATTGGCGCTCCATCCGCGGTCAGTGCTCAGGTGAATGATAAAATATTCAGCCGCCTGACCGCGCAAAAGCTTGGTTTTGCTGTCAGCGAAGGCGCTGTATGTACAGACGAATCGGCGATCCGCAGGGAGTGTGCCAGACTGGCTGACTTATCGGATGGACCTGTGAAGCTGATTATCAAGCAGCCGCACGGTGCCTCGGGACAAGGCATGTATATGCTGGACGAGCTGTCCAAGCTGGACACGCTGCTGAGTGTGATGAGGCGCTTTGGCGGCTCGTCGCCATCATCCGGCGGCTGGCTGGTGGAGCGCTGGCACAATAAGCAGATGGATCTGAACTACCAGCTCTGCATTGACGAGGGCGGTGGTGTGACGATGTTTTCGCTAAAAAGGCAAAATGTGGACGGCACCGTATATATCGGATCTCAAGTGCCGGCTGAGATCGGAGATGCGCTGGAGGAAGAAGTGAGACGCTGCGCCTATCAGCTGGGTACGTATCTTTATTCTATTGGATACACAGGAATGGCCTCTATTGACGGTTTTGTTGACGAAGAAGGTTTGCTGGTTCCAGTCATTGAGATAAATGGTAGATTTACGTTGTCTACCTATATTTCGTTTTTGTCATCCGTCCTGGGAGAGCAGCACAAAACATTATCCCGTTATTATCGCAACGTTACCGCCACACCTCTCACCTACAGCCGCTTGTGCGGGCTGCTCGCGGAGGAGGGCTTGCTCTATACGCCCGAACGTCCAGAAGGGGTGTTTGTGTATACGGCGGGTACATTGTCTGGTATTCCTGTGAAGCGGGGCTATGTGAACCGGATTTTCACACTTATTTTGGCAGACAGCTGGCAGGAAGCTGATGCGTATGCACACAAATTGGAAGGTATCATTGCTGGATTAGGATGCTCATAAATGGGAGGGAATCAAGAATGAAAACAGATGTATACCATGTAGTACCCTTGCTGGAAAAGATTTTGAAGCTGGCTCCGGGCGAGCTGGAACAGTTGACTCCGGATCAAGATTTGCGAACCTTGGGGCTGAATTCCTTATCCGCTGTGGAATTAATCGTAGAGTTGGAAAATGAGCTTGATATTACGATGGAGGACGACGATCTAGTGCTGGAGCATCTATCTACACTGCAAGGCATTGAGCGTCTGCTGAGCAAATATGCATAAGGGCGCCGAAAAGACAAGGTTGATGCAGGGATCCGATATGGAGACTCGTCAAAATTCCGTTGTGGACTATGGTGCAGAAGAAGTGGCAAACGCTCTTCCAGGGAAGCATTGTGTATATTCTTCCCTGCGTACCTCATTGCGGAGGTACGGGGTGACCATGGCCGAATCCGAGCTATTCATGCTGTGTGGGAGTATGTGCGCAGAGTATGGTGGAGATTTGAAGCGCTTCGGGCCTGAGAAATATCCGGAGCAGCTTCAAGAAATGGCAGCCAGTGGTGGACCTGTTATTCGGGTGGAACCGTGGGTCGCTGGTGTCAGTGATGAAACCGACCTGTTGCGGGTACTCACATCGGGCTACGGTACCATGCTGCATACGTCAAGCACCGCTTTAACCTATCACGATGTATATGTGAAAAATTACCCAAGGGGCCACGTGATAGAGTTGTGCGGATTGGACTTGCAAGAACGGACAGCACAGGTGAATGATAGCTTCCTGCTCGATTCCTCGGGACATGCCATGACTTATGTGGGCTCAGCCCGGCTCGACGATCTGATGCAGGGCATTATTGAGTATGCATGGCTGGTGGAGCAGCCTGCCCCGCTTTCGCCAAGTGAGATGCATGCTGCGTGTGCTCACCATATACGACAGTATTTGACTGGACACGAAGCCATCTGGAGAGGCGTACCTACGTCTAATGAGTCGGTCAGTCAAACGGGGAAAGCTGTAACAGGCAAGCAGGTCAAGCGGGGAGATGAGGGGTACCGGGCATTTGTTGATGACTTCCGTCTGTTGGCAGACATGGAGGATCAGGATTTTCGGACGTACTGTCATGAAATCTATTACAATCTGCGATTGGGCAGTGCTCTTCATTTGACGGATTATACAGCTGATTATTGCCTGCTGCACCAAGCCACGCTGGGGCCACAAACACAGCATGTAATTGAATTGGCACAGGGGCTGTACGCGGATTGGCACAAGCTTAATCTGCATATTTACAAAACAGGGCTTCAACTGCGCAAGCATCGGATGCCTGAGATTACGGAACGAGCTTTGCATTTAATTGAAAGACAGCGGCATATGCTGGAGGAACTGATGATTTTAGCAGAGCAAGCAGCCGAGTAGTCCAAGCATTCGGTCGTATCAGACCGTTCATCCAGGTGTCCTGCACAGAGGAAAGAGGAGGGGGATTAATTGCCGTCCATTACATTAAACCAATTGTCGAAAACATTTACGTACTACAAAAAGGAGCCGGGCGTGCGCAAATCGTTGCAAAACTTGTTCAGGCGTGAGCAGCTGACCAAAGAGGCTGTGCAAAATGTCAGCTTTAGCATTGAGGAGGGGGAAATTGTCGGATTTCTCGGTCCAAACGGGGCAGGCAAAACAACGACGCTCAAAATGCTGTCTGGCATTCTCCATCCCACGGACGGGGAGGCATCGGTACTCGGCTTTACCCCGTGGAAACGACAAAAAGAGTTTAAACGTCAATTTTCCATTGTAATGGGACAGAAAAACCAGCTCTGGTGGGATTTGCCTGCAAGCGAGTCATTCGAGCTGAACAAGCTTATCTATGAAATCGATGAAAACCGTTATAAAGAGGCACTGGATGAACTGGTCACTCTGCTTGGGGTGGAGGAGCAGCTTCATGTGCAGGTTCGGCGGCTGTCTCTCGGCGAGCGTATGAAAATGGAACTGATCGCCGCGCTGCTGCATCGTCCACGGGTCATTTTGCTGGATGAGCCGACCATCGGACTGGACCTTGTTTCTCAGCGGCGAATTCGAGAGTTTTTCAAAGCCTATAACCGCACGCACCGGACGACCATCCTGCTGACAAGCCACTATATGAAGGATATTGAGGATTTGTGCAGTAGATCCATCATTATCAGCGGGGGCAGATTGGTCTATGACGGAGACTTACACAAGGTGAACGAGGTCATCGGTGCCCGTAAATTGCTCAAGGTTCGACTGGAGACCCCTGTATCCAACCTAACGTTGGCGAGCCTCGGCAAACTTCGCTCCAACTCGGAGCTGGAGGCGGTATTCGAGCTGGATGCAGAAGATACCTTGGCTTGGTCCAAAAAGATTTTGGACGCACTGCCTGTCGTTGATTTTACGATTGAGGACGTCCCGCTGGAAGAGGGGATAGCCAATTTGTACGATGGGGGCAGGCTGGCCGATGCGAAATAACAAATATGTGAAGGTACTCCAGCTCGGCATGCAAAACGAAATGGAGTATCGGGCTAATTATTGGCTCCAAATGGCGGGATTTATGCTGCCCATCATGACGCAAATTTTTCTCTGGCTAGCTGTATTTGGTTCTTCGGGACAAGCAAGAGTGCTGGGTTATTCTCTGCCAGAAATGCTAGTGTATGTGGTCATGGCGGGAGTCACTGGAAAACTGATTGCTACGGGCTTTGAATACGAAATTGCTACAGATATCAAGGAAGGTGGACTGGCAAAATTCATGGTACAGCCTGTGCATTATTTCGCTTACCGTTTTTGCCGGTTTATCGGAGGCAAAGTCATACAGTCCGCGGTCGTGCTGCTGGCGGCTGCTATTTTGCTGTTATGTCTTAGCCTGGAAGGACAAATCAGCTTCGGGCTATCGTACATCTTGCTTTACATATTGGCGTTGCCGGGAGCGCTTGTGCTTAATTTTGTGGTCTATTATGCGTTGAGCGGCATAGCCTTTTGGGTGACGGAGTCGGCGGGACTATTTTATACGCTGTCGCTTGTCATTTATGTAGCTAGCGGTACCGTGTTTCCGCTGACGATTTTTGGAGATGTTTTGGCCCGTCTGTTCAGTCTGCTACCGTTCAGCTACACCGTATTTTTTCCGGTGAATGCGTTGACGGGCAAGCTGACTGTACTGGAAGCCGCTAAAGGCATTGGCGTACAATGGCTCTGGATTGTAGCGCTGGCGGCCCTATCACGCTGGGTGTGGCAAGCCGGGGTCAAACGCTTTGTCTCGGTGGGGGGGTAACATGAAAAATGTTTTCCGAAACGTTAGGCGCTACATCAGACTGTACTGGAAGTTTGTCCAGTTTTCCGTCATGTCGCAGATGGAATACCGCATTAATTTTATAACTGCATTTCTGGTTGAAACGGCTTATTTACTCATCAAGCTGCTGTACGCATCGGTACCATACCGCGCCGGGACGGACATTAACGGCTGGTCTCCTGACGCCATATTGTTATATATCGGCGTGTTTACGATGATGAGCGGATTTTATAGTGGATTGTTCTACAGTAATTTTACAAGCCTGCCTGACAAAATTCGTACCGGCTCACTGGATGTGCTCATGACCAAACCCGTATCGCTGCAATTTATGGTGACACTGCGTCAATTTGAACTGGGCTATACCGTGCCAAATGTAATTGGCGGCGGAATTATGACGGGGATCGGCTGGTATCGACTCGGATTGCCGTTTAATTTTGAAACCGCAGGAGGGTTCTCTGTGCTGCTCGGATGCGGAGTGCTTACGGCATACTCCGTATTTTTGCTCCCCCAACTGCTGGCCTTCTGGATTATCCGCACGAACGGCGTTACGGAGCTGTCCAACAGCATTTTCGAGACAAACTATGTGCCGATGGCCGTGTACAGTAATCTGATTCAGCGTATCGGTTTGTTCGTGCTTCCGGTGTTTGTCATTTGTAATTTTCCGCCCATGTTCATTCTCGGCAAAATGGAACCCGGGTTGGTGGTATGGGCATTTCTCGCACCTCTCTGGCTGCTGGCGATCATCCGCCTGATATGGCAGTTTGCTCTACGTGATTATACGAGCGCGAGTCAGTAGCGCTACCGTGTAGTGGGCCAATAATGAAGCAGGAAAGGAAGCGAATCATATGAATGCGATACCGAATCAGCGTCATTTGTATATGGGAACATTCGAAGCGGAGGCTTACTGGCGGGATGCCCAGTTAGCTTCCCTGCCAGCCCTGCCTGACCGGGCTTCTTCAGCGATTGTAGCAGCCATGGATGAACTGCTGTTCAGCTTTTGCCAGCCGGGAGATGCGTTATTGACCCGTTATGCCATTTCGCCCGTACATCGTCAGTATATCGCGCAGTTGGGCTTTCATCCGGCTGTCAACGAACGGGATTTGACCGATGGCATGGAGCGTGCAGGCAATGTATCGACCGCTTCCGTATTTGAACTGCTGGGTAGTCGCAAGGCCGATGCCGGAGAGGGATTTCCTCAACTGGAAGGCTGTGTGCTTAGCCCGTTTGCGGGTTTACCGCATGTGGAGGAGGCTGCACGTGCTTGGGGAATAACACTACATCAGCCACCGCTGGAAACGATTCGCAAGGTAAATGCCAAAACGTATTCCTCTGATCTGAAACGCAGCCTTGGTCTGCGCAACCCGGGTTATATTGTGACTTCGTTTGCAGATGTCGCTGAGGCGGGGCGTAAGCTGCTGCGGGATGGAAGCTTTTTAATCAAGGATGATTTTGGCGTATCGGGCAAAGGAAACCTGCACATTACCTCGACACAAATGCTGGACCGGATCGTGTCGTATTTACGTGGACAGGAGCGCAAAGGCAAACAGGTGCTTTTCCTTTTGGAGCCTTTCCAGGAGAAAGAGCAGGATTTTTCATGCCAATTTACGATTGGTGATAATGGAAGTGTCGATATCATATCTGTACAATGGCTGGCTAACACACAATTCTCCTATCGGGAATCCTTGTCGCCGGACGGGGCTTTTTTGGAGCGACTGGAGCGCGAGGGCTATTTTAGCTTAATGCAGGACGTGGGGCGGCAATTGTATCAGGATGGTTATTACGGCGATGTTTGCATTGATTCCATGACACTTCGTGGTGGGAAGCTGGAGCCTATTATCGAAATTAATGCCAGAAAGTCGATGAGCTTGATCAAGCATCAGCTTGATACTTTTCTGGCCGGAAAAAATATGCGTGGCACGCTGACGAATTATTCACTGTCCCATGATGGCAGTCTATCCTATGAAGAACTGCTGGAGGGGCTGAAAGGTGAAGGATTGCTGTTCACAGGTGAACGTGAAGAAGGTGTCATGCCTCTGGGTGCCAATACGTTATATGTGAACACAGGTGGACGAGATGGCGAGAACAAGATTGTGGGCCATACAAGCACGCCAAGCAGAAATGCAACCGGGCGCGGAGGCAGATCGCCTGCCAAGCAGGTTCGTGTGAGCGGAATTGGGGCCAGCGGTGGCGGATCAGAAGGGAATGGCACGGCTAAGCCGGACTTGAATGGTGAAAAAGAAACCGCTGGAAGCGAACGGGCACGAGGCAAGGGGCGCCTTTATTTGGAACTGGTTGCCGTGAGCGATGAGGAAAAAATGCGATTGACTACAAAGCTGGAGCGTTTTTTGGCAGAGCATCATTTTACAGTGCTGAATTAAACGGGAGGCGTATGAGCATGCGTAGGAGTACCGATAAGCTTATGAAGGTAACGATTTTATGTTCCGGTTTCGGATTGGGCTTTTATACCCCTGGCTTGTTGTTGCAAGCGGGTCTTCGCAGGCTGGGCATGGATACGGCGATTCATGTATTTGAAAATGTACTGCCGGAATCGGCTCGTCTTAAGGTCGACAAAAGCCGCAAAGCTTACCATGACAATTTTGCGGTGGCCTTAATGTCGCAGAAGGTTCCGCAGGATATGCGTAATTCACTGGATCTCGCTGCGATGGAAGTGCTGTTGAACCAATGGATGGAGGAGGATCGGCGGTATTTTATATGCTTATCCGGTCATTGGATGTATGTGTTGGAAGAGTATCGCAAGCGCAGAGAACCTGAATCGGTGCATGTGGACATCGTGTACATGGATTCGACGCCTTCCCCATCTTGGAAGAATCTAGCCAAGCATAATCCGCATTTTGCAGATGG
Source organism: Paenibacillus sp. FSL M8-0228 (assembly GCF_038007385.1). Classification (NCBI taxonomy): domain Bacteria; kingdom Bacillati; phylum Bacillota; class Bacilli; order Caryophanales; family Paenibacillaceae; genus Paenibacillus; species Paenibacillus sp. FSL M8-0228. Next base: position 4,538,492 of record NZ_JBBOXA010000001.1, on the reverse strand, counting down.
CTGTGGAGAAACGACCTTTTTTGAAAATGATAACAATAGAGTCAGCTACTATATTGATATTCCGGCTGTGGAGTATGTTCCGTTTGAAGAACGGCAATCCCGCTTATTCGTACATGGCGGCGGTTGGGGGATGGGCACCTACCGTGACAAGGTTGGACGGTTAGAAGAAGCGGGCTGGGAGCTGGATCTGCTGTTGTATGATCAGGATCAACCGGATGAACAGCGGGACAGTATACGCTATTTTCAGATGGATCCGCAGTGGAGGACATGGCAGCGAAATGAAGCCGGGGAGCATACATTTCCACCTTTCGGAGAGGTGAAAAAGGGCGAGAAGACCGTGTATCAGGTCGGACCGGATTACCATAGCATGCTGGACCAAGCCTGTCATGTCCAGGCCATTGTCAGCAAGCCAGGAGGTGGCAGCCTAACCGATTCGTTCGCTACAGCCACTCCACTCATCATGCTGGAGCCATTTGGTGTGCATGAAAAGCATAATGCAGATCTATGGGAACGGCTGGGACTTGGTATGCGGTACGATACGTGGATACAAACCTATGACGGCAGTGCTCAGATACTGGAGGATATGCATCGCAGGATCGTAGAGCTGCGCAGTCGAACGCCGCGTTATATAGAGTCCTATGTGAATAGCATCCAAATGTTAGCAGGCTCACCGGGAATGGAGCAGGGGTCATGAACGCTGCGGCGGCTGCGCAAGAGCCTGCGATGCGAGATATTCGCTTTGGGATCATTGGCTGTTCTGCCATTGCTCCCCGTGCGTTGCTGGAACCGATCCGACATGTTGCAGGGGCACGCGTGACCGCGCTTGCGAACCGCACGGTTGCCAAGGCAGGAGAAATGGCAGATCGTTTTGGCGTCAGTGTCGTTTATCGGCATGCTGAGGATATGCTAAAGGACCCGGAGATCGACGCTGTATATATTGCACTCAGCAACGACTTGCATGCCGAGTGGATTGGCAAAGCACTACGGGCCCATAAGCATGTGCTGGTGGAAAAGCCGTTATGCCTGAATACGGCTGATCTGGCACCCTTGGCAGCTATAGTCGAGCAGAGTAACGTTCACCTGCTGGAGGGTGTCATGGTGCAGCACCATCCGTGGCAGCGTGAGCTGCGGAGGATCGTAGAATCGGGGCGTTATGGTCGTTTATGCTCCATAGAGACGAGTTTATGTATTCCGGCAAAAGAAGGGCATGCGGACAATTACAGATCCCGTCCGGAGCAGGGTGGGGGATGTTTTTGGGATTTAGGCGTGTACTGGCTCCAATTGCTCCAGGCCGTCGTTGGATTAGATCAGGCGGAATTCCACAGTCAATCGGATTTCAATGGTCCTCATGGCTGTGACTGGACATTTCGTGCGCAAGCCCGTTATCCGAGTGGATTGGAGGCATCTGCCCTCTTTTCATTCGAGCGCCCTTATCGCTGTGCTCATGTACTGACCTTTGATTCGGCAGTAGTCACTTTAAAGGACTGCTTTCGAGCAAATTTAGGCTTTTATAAAATGACACTCAAGACGGAGATCAAAAAGAATATCGCGTCAAATATAGCGGATGCGGACGCACTGCCTGTGTTATCACAGACATCTTCGTATACCAAAACGGTTTTCGAGCCTATGAACTATTATGTCAATCAGTTGAATACCTTTTGCGGTATCATCCGGGGAGAAGCGGAGCCCATACCATTTCGCGAGGCTGCGGAACGCGTCAGACTGCTGGCAGCCATTCATGAAGCAGCACGCTCGGGCGAGACGATCTATGCAGTATGAGCATGATTGTGTTTTCGAGCGGTGGGAAGCGAATGATGCAAAATACGGAGTATCAAGGCAAAGAGAGGAGGGGAATTCAGTAGATGGATAAAAAGGACGAAGCCTTACTGGAACGATTCGGCGAGCATCCGACGCCATTTTACTATTATGACGGGGACGCGCTGCATGCTCATGTCAGCTCGTTGCTGTCCCGATTGCACCCGGCTGTGCGTGTACATTACGCGCTCAAGGCTAATGGTAACGTAGCCTTGGCTGGGTTGCTGCGCTCGTTAGGTTGTGGTGTTGAGATTGCTTCGGCCGGAGAAATGTTCGTCGCTATGGAGGCCGGGTATGCTGCGGAAGACGTGCTGTACGCCGGACCGGGAAAAACAGTAGCCGAGCTGAACGAGGCGATAGCCTATGGAATCGGCTGTATTCATGTCGAATCGGTGAGGGAGCTGCGTCTGCTGGAGGACATTGCGGCCCAAGCGGGCCAGCTTGTCAGGGCAGCGGTTCGCATCAATCCTGATAACGATCTGTCTGGAGCAACGATTAAGATGGGCGGCGTTCCGCGCCCCTTTGGAGTAGATGAAGGACAGCTGGATCACTTTTTTAAGGTACTGGAAGATTGCCCACACGTCCATTTTCAAGGTATTCAGGTATATACAGGTACGCAAATGTTGAAATCGGATCAGATTTTAGCTTCATTTGCGAATACGCTGCAGTTGGCAGAACGGGTACAGGCTCAGTATGGTGTGGCAATGCATACGATCAATTTGGGCGGCGGGTTTGGCGTACCTTATTTTGCTCATGAGGAGCCGCTCGATATGGATCACGTCATTGACGGACTGAACGCACTCGCGGAGCAGACCCGAACCCGCATGCCCGGGGTTAAACTAATCATCGAAAGCGGCAGGTATCTGGTTGCTCAATCGGGCATGTATGTCTGCCGAGCATTGTATACAAAGGAATCCAAGGGAGAGAAGTTTGTCGTGGCTGATGGTGGCATGAATCACTACGCCGCAGCTACTTTTCGAGGACGCCGCATTAGGGACAACTACCCGGTACGAATTATGCGCAGGCAAGTGGGAGAATCGAAAGAACCCAAAGAACGAGAGTTGGAAGCAACCCTACAGATGGGGCAGAGAGACGTTTCTGCTCAAACGGCTGTTGCTGTCGAACAATCATTAGAAGAGATTGCAAGCCGAACAGGAGGGCCTTTGGAAGAAGCATCCATGGAGCTGGAGACGGTAAGCATTGTCGGTCCACTTTGTACACCCGAGGATTGTATTGTGAAAAAAGCGCAGCTTCCTCCGATTCACGAGGGCGATTATATTGCTTTTCCGAATGCAGGAGCCTATGGATTAAGCTATAGTCCACTACAATTTCTGGGACATGCTACCCCGGCGGAGCTGCTCGATTTTCGTGGGGAGGTACATGTCATTCGTGAACACGGTGACCGCACGGACCTGCTGCGTCATCAGCGCATGATTCCGTTGCCTGAGGATGTGATATAAGTGGGCATTTTGCATAAATCCCAAGAGCGTTTTTAAATCAGCAATATATAGATCGAAACGCTTTAGTTCGTCTATATATTGTACTTACGAGCGTTGGGAATCGAATGATGCAAAATGCTGAAGTATATAAAAAAAACGCCAAACTCATGGGAACCGATACAAATCGGACCTGTGATTTGGCGTTTTTTTACATGATGAGTAGGGTAGTATCGACTTAATGTTGCTTGGAGCTGCGCATTTCCTGACGCACAAGCTGCCATACCATAAAGATCAGTACAGCGATTTGTGGGACAAATGTTTCCCAAGTTGGATACATTCCCAGCCAGCTAATGGACGGAAGCGAGGAGGCAGTGTGCCCCGAAAGCTTGCCAGCCACCTGAAGCGAATGAATACTTTCGCCCAGAAATCGGAATACGAGATAGTAAATCAGTGCAGTGGCAGTCAGGAAAAAGGCGCGAATCGGCAACCGTACACTAAATTTAATGATCGCAAACGCCAGAATGACCAGAATAAACATCGCCGAGCTAATGCCGATCAGCAATTGCGAGGTTTCGATGGCTGGAGCCATACCGACATAAAAGATAGCTGTCTCGGCTCCTTCACGCAGAATTGCGAGCGCAGAAACCGCAAATAGCGACCACAGGCTTCCCCGTGCCAATGCGTTGCCCACGCTGTTTTCCACAAAGCGGTTCCATGCGGCAGCATTGGATTTGCTATGTAGCCAGCTACCAACGGTCAGCATCAGCACGACTGCTACCAGTCCGGTGACACCTTCCAGCAGCTCACGCATGCTGCCCGATGCGGCTGCTGCCACCAGTGTGGTGAACAGCACTGCCAGAATTCCGCTCAGCACCAGCCCCGTTCCAGCTCCTGCCCATATCCACCGTCCAGCCACGGCTTCGCCACTTTTTTTGGCATACGCCAGCAGAGCTGCGAGCACGAGGATGGCCTCCAGACCCTCACGCAGCAAAATCAGTGCGGCATCCCACGCAGTGTAAGAACGTTCTTCCGTCAACGGACGGAGCCTGTCCAGCATCTGATCAAGAGTCTGTATGGCTTTGTCTGTATTCGGTGGAGAAGACAGCAGATATCCGGAAGCCTCGGTCATTTCATTTTCAATCGCAGTGTAAGACGTCGGATCGGCAATTTGTACATGTCCTTCGACAGAAGGCCACAGAGCGATAAACTGCACTACCTTGTCAGCCGCTTGCTCTGATTGATTAGCTACAGCATCTTGGCGTGCGGATTTGAGCAAGGTGACTGCATCGCCCAAGGAAGCTGTCGAACCATTCGTCGTTCCGGTAGCCGTATTGCCTGTATTCGTTCCTTGACCTGTGTTCACAGATTTGCCCTGACTATAATCAGACAACAGAGTCGTTAATTCCTGCATTTCCCTGAGAGCCTGTTCTTGGCGAATGGGCTCAGCTTGCATGGAGATGCGAATGAGACTGATTTTAGTTTCGAGCGAACTGTATACCGGAAAATTGTCCAAACGAATCGGTGTTTCTACCTGATACCAGGCTTTGACGATTCGGTCGTAATCCACCCGGGCGGCAGCCCAATCGCCTTTTTGCATGGCGGCCAGACTGCCCTTCGCCATGGGAAGCAGTTTTTCCGCTGCTTTGGTTCCAGCCGGGGCTGGTTTGTCCCCTTCGGCAGCAGTGACGTACTCATTGACCGAGCGCGCTAGCACGGATAAGGCAGCTTTCGCTGATTCCCCGCCGCCACTGGCGAGTGTCTGCTCCGCATCGGTGAGTGCTTGATCTACAGTCGCGATGTGAGCTGAATCTCCACCATTTGTCTTGGCGGCCTCCCACAGCGTGCGGAATTCTTTCAGATCCTTGGAGGCTTCCGTCCATTGGGCTTGTCCCGCTTCCACCAGCGCTCCGCCCACTACAGGCATCAGCTGATCATTGGTGACAGCTTTGGCATCTGTTTGTGCAAAAGCGACCGACCCGAAGCTGGATAGGAACGGAGCTACGGTCAGCAGCAGAGCAGCCACCAACCCCAACACCCATCCCAAGCTTTTATTACGCCGATTCATATAAATCCCCTTCCTTGCCTGCTGCTAAAATAACGTATCCCCGATGTAGCCGCCTTGCGATACACCTGGGAAGCAGGCGAACACCGCACTGCCTTTGTGTACAATGTATTCGTTCAGCTTGTCATTGCGTGCAAGCTTCTCCTGAATATGAACGAACTGCTTGAATAGATCACGCTGATAGCTGATGAACAGCAGCCCGGCATCCAGCTGTCCAGTTTGCTTGTCCAATCCGCTTGAATACGAATAAGACCTCCGCAAAATGTTAATGCTCCCGTCCCCATGAGCCAAAGCCACATGAGAGGTAGGAGGCGTAACTGGCTTGCCTTCCGGATTTTTGGCCGCCAGATCAAGCTTGTCGAACTCCTTGACCTTACCGAGTGGGGCCCCGCTGCTGCGATGACGTCCAAAAGTATCCTCCTGGTCGCCCAATGTTGAGCGATCCCACACCTCTACCCGCATGCGTACGCGGCGTACAGCCATATAGCTGCCGTCGCCCATCCATGCTGGTCCGTCACTGGTCTGTGTCCACACCAGCCGATTCATCTCGTCTGCCTTGGAGGTGTCCGGGTTCCCCGTACCGTCCTTGAAGCCCAGCAAATTGCGTGGTGTGCTTCCCGCAGGATCAGCTTGTGCAGTCCGCTGAAAGCCTTCCTGCGTCCAGCGAAGCACCGCCGTTCCTCTGGCGATACGCGCCAAATTACGCAGGGCATGGAAAGCGACCTGCAAGTCATTGGCACATACCTGCACTCCGATATCGCCACCGCACCATTGCTCCTCTAGGGCATCCCCTTGAAAACGGGGCAGATCACGGAACCCGGCAGGTTTAAGCCCTGCCAGGCCATATCGTCCATCAAAAAAGGATGGGCCCACACCAAAGGTGATCGTCGTGCGGGACGGCGACAATCCTGCCGCCTCGCCCGTATCGGACGGAGGGAGGTTGAGGTTTTCATTATCGTTGCCAAGGAGCACGCCAGAAGTCATTGTAGCGCTTGCTTCCGTCCAGGCTTTGAAGAGGCTACGCACCTGTTCCTTGTCGCTGGTTGTTAGATCGAAAGCGGCGAAGCAGATGAAATCCTGTGCCGGAGTCACAATACCTGCCTGATGCTTCCCGTAAAAAGGGATTACATCTTTGGTATCCGCATCCGTCATCATGCTTTCGAGACGTTGACCGGCTGACAGCACGGCTCCCACGCCCCCGCCGCCAAGCAGGAGACCTAGTCCACCTACCCCGGCCAGCTTCAATAGGTCTCGGCGTGATACGGATTTGCTTTTTCCTGACGGATCATCTTTCACTAGCTTCGCATCCTTTTTTACCAGATCGCCCTGTTCATTATGGGATTCCGCATACTGCGGCTTTTCTTGCCCTTTTTGCCGCTTAAAGCCTTTCATATCATTACACTCCTAACAATTTCCCCATTTGGGACAACGGTTCTGCCAAGGCATCGAGGTTTTGGCTCAGCTTTTTAACTTCTTCCGGTTTCAGTTTTGTATACGATACATAGCCTTCTCCGTCCTTGAAAGGAGCCAACTCCTGCTGTAAGGCCGTAAAGCGCTCACCGATTTGTTTTTCCAACGCGGCATCTTTTTGGTTCAGATCTGTTTTCAAAATGTCATATATCTTTTGTGCGCCCTCTACATTGGCTGCAAAGTCGTACAAATCCGTATGGGAATATCGTTCCTCTTCACCCGTCACCTTCGAGGTAGAGACTTCATTCAACAACTCGACTGCACCCGTTACCATCAGGCTGGCGTCAATATTAACTGTTTCTACTTTGGCGCGCAGCAGCTTGGCATCACTCAGTAGTCGGTCGGAGAACTCGTCCATTCCTTTGGTTGTGTTTTCTTCCCATAATGTTTTTTCAATCCGGTGAAAGCCGCGCCAATCCGCTGCATCCACATCACCGTCACGTGCATCAATATTTGGGTCAAGATCACCCAGCGCTTCTGCAATTGGTTCAATCCGTTCATAGTACATGCGTGCAGGAGCATACAGCGCCTTGGCTTTATCCAGCTCGCCAGCTTTGACCGCGTTCGTGAATTCTTCTGTCTTCTTCACAAACGTATCGCATTGCTCGATGGCATAGGTGCGGTAAGCTGCTACCGCTTGATCAAAATTGGGAGCAGAAGCGGCAGGAGTCGTTGTCTGTGTTGTGGCTCCTGCATCTTTGGTCGTTGCAGCAGGCTGTTGAGTAGTAGTTCCGGTTTGTCCGCAACCTGCGAACAGAATAGAAGAGACCAGCACTCCGGCCGGTACGGCATAACGTAGTTTCATAATCAATGAACACCCTTTCTGGCCAAACTGGCCTTGAACCATAGTCTGTTGCGATATCTATATCAAATTATCATTTTGATAATGATTATCAGTCGCGGTTTTTCTTATCATAAGGCTGGCCCATATGCCTGTCAATACATAAATTAGACGCAGAGTCCAACCCTCCATCGAAGGGAGTTAGTAGGGTGCCTATGCCCATTTTTATCCGCATATTGAACCATACCTAAGCGCATGACATAAAATGTGTTGACTGTATCCCTTAACCTTGTTACACCACACAAAACCCGAGCAAGGAGGGGTGAAATTGACGAAGGGTAACGACCATAAAAACAAGTTTTTGTTAACTCACCGTGAACGTGAAGTATTTGAACTGCTCGTGCAGGACAAAACAACACGTGACATCGCCGGACAGCTATTTATTAGCGAAAAAACGGTCCGAAACCATATTTCCAATGTAATGCAGAAACTGAACGTAAAAGGTCGTTCACAGGCGGTCGTGGAATTAATCAGGCTTGGCGAATTAAAAATCTGACCTCTCGTTCCTTGCGGGGTACAAAGTCTTCTCGATGATCCTTCGACAATGAAGGGTGGTCGGGAAGGCTTTTGTTTTGTGGTATATAAAAAAGTAAAACGATTAAACCGCTGAAATATGTGGGAAATTGCGTGTAAATGATGTACTATATATAGAAGGAAGAAACTACCATTGGAGATCATGGTAAACTAGCAGAAGTGATCAAATCAGAAGAATTACCACAAAGTTATACAAGGCTAGAAATGCATTCGGTGATAGTCTAAGAATATAAATCCCTACAAAAACAGTATTCAGCATGACGACAGGATGGAAGATGGATTGAAGAAGAATCACAAGGCAGAAAAAGCTCGTTGCTTCAGGTAGCAGGAAGTAGCTTTTGCCTAGAGCTACCTGTGGTATATTCTTGATCGGAGGTGAATGTTAAGACATATGACACCCAACCAACACTTGATGACTTATACGCTGAACAGCGGTATAAAGGGAACTGTCGACCTAACCAGTAAGCAGGTGCAGGAATGGATCAAAGCATATCGAATTGGCAGCAAGTTTGTAACGGTTGTGGGAAAACAGTATTTTGGTTTAAACCCTGAGTTGGTAGCAGATTTCAAGGTACATAATGAATACTCGGAGCAGAGAGAACACATATTCATAATACAGCCTGTAATGGAACACAAAGCTGTAGAGCTGGACCCACTGGTAGAGGCGTACAGCCAGTATAAAACATTAATTCAGGTAGAATGTAAATGTGGTGCTTCCTATATAGAGGAGTCACCGCATAAAAGAACCAAGTGGTCATGCAAGGAGTGTAATAACATTGTGTTCCTGGATCGTAAAAAGGGCATGGTGGATACGGATAAAGGCAAGGCGTGGTACATGACCAACAAATACTATGTGGAAAGACAAAGCAACTGACAGATTGTCAGTTGCTTTCTAACCATATACTCACAATTGTTGTGTGCCTACCCAAATGATATAAGTCTTTTGGCAAATAATAAAATTGATGTTTTTTGCGCTTTGTAGTACATTATCAAGTGTATTATAAGGAGGCTTCTCATGTACGGACATAGACAAGATGATACTTTATACATCATGACTTACACATTAAATAGTGGTATCAAGGGCACAGTGCCTTTGTCTAATCAACAGATACAGGAATGGCTTGAGTGTTACAGAATCGGTAAGAAATTTGTAACCGAGATTGGCAAAGAGTACTTTGGACTGCATGCGGAACTGGTGGCTGATTTTAAAGTGCATAATCAGTATTCAAGCTATCAGGAGGTTATTATCCCCATTCAACAACCGGATACTGGCCTAAAAGAGTTGTCCCAGGCTTACAAATCAACAGAAACTTTAATTAAAGTAGATTGCAAATGTGGTACATCGTATGTTACAGAATCTCCCTTTAAGCGGACCAAGTGGTACTGCACCAAATGCCGGGAGATTGTTTTTCTCGACAACAAAAAGGGAATGGTGGATACTTCCAGAGGCAAGGCCCATTATATGACCAATAAGTATTTTGTGGAACGGGAAACAACTGGCGTATAAGCCGGTTGTTTTTTTGTTCGCAAGGTTTGTGTACGTCCTGACTTTTCAAAGCCATTGCGCTATAGTGAAAAAGGGGGCTTATGGAAATGTGGAGTATTTTGCTGAATCACGTTTTGTTGATAGGATTCCTGGCTGTTTTGATTCAACGGATCTATAAGCATCGCTTTCATCAGCAAAATGGTAGCAATTTTCTGCTATGCTTGTGGGGGATCTTGCTTAATCGGTACAATAGCTTGTTTGAACTGACCACGTTATATACGGTGTATACCGTTTTTTTTGCTGTAGGTGCATTGTGGTTTGGAGGTTGCTGGCTTGTGCAGCTATTGGAAAAGGGGAAAGATAAAGCTTGATATAAATGATAGTCAGGTGGTGAACGTCATCCGGGAAGATCATACGAATGGTGCAAGAAACCGCATGAGCACGAACAATGTGTACATACACGAAACGCTTCATTTGGAACAAATCATAAGTGACCTGCGGGTGATGGGCTATGTGGCTTTTCATCATCATCCGCAAATCACAGGTGACCTTGAAGAGCTGGAGGCGTTAAAAAAGCAACTATTGTCGTTTTTCCAACAGCATCATGTATTGTGGATTGAGCTTGACCCGCTAACACAATATGTGGTGGTGAATAACATGGGGAAGGCCACGGTGCTGAAACTCATGGGTCGGAAAATGAACCCGCTACGGGATCTGAGAGCAAACGCTGCTTTGGCTGGACAGCCGCTGCATGAGTTCGATCGGGAGATAGAACGGCTCAATCGGCTGGCTCATCTGTTGCGCTATACCCGTTTTTCTTAAGCGACAGAACTAACGAAAAAAAAGCATTCACGAAGCAAGGATGGTTCCATGCTGTGAATGCTTTTTAGTTTACTTACACCGATTTCAAAAACTCCACAATCGTCAGCAGACCCTTGTCAAAATTGTCCAAGTTGAAATGCTCGTTGGGCGCGTGCAGGTTCTCATCTGGCAAGCCGAAACCCATCAGCACGACTGGGGCAGTCAGCACACGGGAGAAAGTCTCCACGATTGGGATGGAGCCTCCATCCTTGGTAAAGAGGGCACGCACACCGTATACCTTCTCAAAAGCATCGGCCGCCGCTTGCAGAAACGCGTGTGACGGGTCGATGTTAAAGGCGTTCGCTTTTTCGCCCTGTTGAATATCCAGGGTAGCTCCTGCCTGAACATGGGCGCGCAAATGGCGCTCGATTTTGTCCAGAATGTCTTGCGGGTTCTGGTTAGCCACCAAGCGGCACGTAATTTTAGCGTGAGCTTCTTTCGGAATGACCGTTTTCGTACCTTCCCCTTGGAAGCCGCCGTATACGCCGTTCAGTTCCAGTGTCGGACGAGCCCCCACACGCTCAACGAAGCTGAATCCTTCTTCACCATAGAGGGAATCAAGTGCAAGATCTTGTTGCAGCTTGCTCTCATTGAAGCCTTGCTTCATGAATTCTTCTCTCATCTCTGCCGATAATGGAGCAACATCATCGTAGAATCCTTCGACGCTTACACTGCCTTTGTCATTATGCAGGGTTGCCAGCAAGGACACCAGAGCATGCAGGGCATTCGGCACGCCGCCACCGAAAGAACCGGAATGTAGATCTGTGTTCGCCGTGTGAATGGCGACTTCCAGCGAGCATAATCCACGCAAACCTGTGCAAATGGCAGGCTTTCCTTTTTCGATCAAGGAAGTGTCGGACACCAGTACAGCATCGGCTGCCAGACGTTCAGCTCTAGTTTGCAAAAACTCAAGCAAGTTCGGACTGGATACTTCTTCTTCGCCCTCAATACAGAATTTGATGTTCAGTGGCAATTTGCCTTCCTGCTTCAAAATGGCCTCAACTGCCTTAATGTGCAAGAAAACCTGTCCTTTATCATCTGTCGCTCCGCGCGCATACAATTTTCCATCACGTATGGATGGCTCAAACGGCGGCGTTTCCCACAGGTGAAGCGGGTCTACGGGTTGTACATCATAGTGTCCATACACGAGGATCGTTGGTTTACCAGGTGCGTGCAAATGATCCGCATATACCAGCGGGTGCCCTTTGGTCGGAATGATTTCAACGTTTTCCAGACCAGCAGCAGTCAGTTTGGCAGCCAGCCAATCAGCTGCTTGGTTAATGTCCTTTTTGTGCTCCGATAATGCTGAGATACTTGGAATGGACAACCACTCCTGTAACTCGCCCAGTTGTTGCTCTCTGGCTTTTTTAAAATATTCAGAATAACTCATAAACTATGTATCCTCCTTTTTCAATGTAAATCGTGTGAATGTTGCGCTATCCTCCGAACCGAGGTCGTGGACGATATGTCTAGTTTACTACGTTTTGTGCTGAACGAGAAATTGGGAGATAAAAAAACGATTCTACCCGGGTCTGTCCAGACCTGAGTAGAATCGCCCTTAACCAAGCATATGCATGTATTTACGCGCGAATGTCCAGTTGACCGCCAAGATGAGGCTGTACGCTTTTTTCCATCATCTGCACTAAGGCCTGTCCTTGTTCACTAGCCTGATCTTTAGCCATACTTAATACCTTCACACTTACGGCTTGGGCCAAGCTAGCCTGACTCATACCTGTTGATAATGCTGCGATATCCATGTTCCAACCCTCCTTCATTGTGAAGACTCTTTCTCTATATTTATCGGTTGGAACGGTTATTTTGTTTCATCCAATTGGAATTGTGTCAGTAAATCTTGAAGCTGTTCTGCCAGACGGGTCAAATCTGCGGCAGACGAACCGATCTCTTCCATGGAGGCGAGCTGCTCCTCAGCGGCTGCGGACACGGTCTCCGTATGGGATGCCGCTTCTTCAGCGATGCGTGTAATTTCCTCCATGCTGCTGACGACTGTACTTGTTCCATCTGCGACTCCAGCGGTAGAAGCTGCGACGTTATCCAGCTGCTTCGCTGATTTGGCTACCGCTCTACGGATGCGTGAGAAGGAGCGACCGGATAGGTCAATGGAATTGATACCTTCGCTTACGCGTTCCTTGGCGGATTCCATAGCGGTCAGGGCTTCAGATACACCGCTCTGTATCCCTTGAATCTGTTCACGAATTTGTTGTGCGGAATGAGCTGAGTTTTCAGCCAGCTTGCGGACCTCTGTGGCCACGACAGCAAAACCTTTACCATGCTCCCCTGCACGTGCCGCTTCAATAGAAGCGTTCAATGCGAGCAGATTAGTCTGGCTGGCGATTTCCGTAATGACAGTAATAATCGTTCCAATTCGTCCAGATCGATCATTCAAAGCACCGATAATGGTGTCCAGTTCTTCCACGGTAGTGCGAATGCCATCAATGGAAACGACGCTGTTGCCGATATGCTCACTGCCTGCATCCGACGCCTGAATGGCCTGTGCGGAGTAAGTAGTCATTTCAGCCATAGTTTCGGTCATAGCGGTGATGTCTGTTGCCATGCCGCTAACCCGTGTCTGATTAGCTTTAGCACTGCCCACTTGGCGTTCGCTGCCAGCAGCCACGTCTTGAATGGCTATGGTCACATGCTCGATAGCCCGGGTCGTTTGTTCTGCACCTGCTGCAAGCTCTTGCGAGGATGCCGACAAATTGCCAGTCATCGCTTGAATTTCTCTAATCATGTTACGCAGGTTATCTACCATTTGTTGAAAATATCTTGATAATTCACCAATTTCATCTGTACTGGTCGTAGCCACGTTAATCGAAAGATTACCTTGGCTGATGGCATCCATAGAATTACGCAATCTTTGGATAGGCTTAAGTATACTGCTGATTAGCCACATTGCGAGCACGCCAATGATGATGGCTGCAATCACCAACACTACGATCGTCGTGATAAGAATCGGTTGGGCGGAGGCACTGGTTTCTGCTTTGTCCATTGTGCCGGCAATTTTCCAGCCTGTCAGCGCATTGGTTTTGAAAATCAGGTGTTTATCTACGCCATTAAGATCGTAGTTAAAGCTGCCTTCCTTAGAGTCAAACAGTTTGGGTATTGTTTCTCCCATTTTGGTACTTCCGCTGACTTCTGTTGGGTGGGTAACGATACGTTTGGTACCATCTAATATCATAATATAGCCATTTTGTCCGATTTTTAAATTTGTGATTTCTTTCAAATTTTTCAGGTTCAGGGAAAGGCCGAGAACACCGCTGTTGTCGGGAAGTGTACGTGAAATATACACAACGGGGATCTTAGCCGTATTGAGTCCAACAGGGCTGATTACGGTTTGACCGGGTTTCTCCAGGGCCTGTTTGTACCACGGGCGCTCACGAGGATCGTTTGTGGAGCCTACGGCTTTGCCAATAATGAGCTTACCTTCGGGGGTTCCTACAAACATATCAACAGCTTCCGCGTGCATTTTCAAATAAACTTGTAATCTTTTTAGAATGGCATCATCTGCTTCAGCACTGTTATCACTAGCCGTCATCGTTGTAGAGTAATATTCGAGATCCGCGATTTTGGCTTGAATCGTTTGAGTAACTGCACGATCGGATGCAGTAACGCTAGTTGTCGCACTATCAAGTAATTGGCGGTCCGTCTGGTTATATGCTGCTTGATAAGAAAAAGAACTTACAATAATACTAGGAACAAGCATGACCAGAAGGAATGCTGCGGTCAATTTCTTGCGTAGTGTTAATGTTTTCAGTCGTTTCATCTAACCCCTGCTTTCTATCTATATATTCATTTCTAAAGCTTATATCATATGTATTTACTATCGGTTATTTTGAGCTGAATTGATAGATTTATTACTAATTTGTCCAATACGCCAAAGAATTTCTTGCATAACATGGAGTATCTTGCAATTTGGAGGGATAAGGTATGGGTTTTTTTCTGGATATGAGAAGCTCCACCAATTCATCAAAGACAGGTGAAGGTCCCGATATTCAACTGGGTCCTATACCGGAGCGATTCGGTTTGATTACTCTGCGAACCTTTCTTGTGCCAGGTCCGATTGTGACTTTTAGTGGTTCCATTGGTCTAATCGGTGAGCTTGGCGATACGTATGCAGTTGAAATCGTGCGTGGAGCCGACTATGATCCGAGCGAGGTAGTCTACCGCGCCGAGGGGGTACTGGGCGTGACCGGATCTAATGAAACGCAAGCTTTTAATGCACAGGATCTATCCGCTCCATTGGCAATACAAACAGTATATTCTTCTTATATTTCTGGTGTTTCGACCACTGTTCGTAATGGTCCAGAGGTATTCACGGGCATCGCTTCGACTCCGTTTCTGTAAATATATCAGGTGAATATTTCTTTAGTAAATACTCGCTGCCTGTTCGTGGTTCTCCTAGGATAGGCCGCTGCGCAGAAGCTCAACTAGCCACGAGCATAGACAGACAGCTGCTACAGACTCGTGGCTATAATTCTCAACAACACCCAGAGCACAAATGACCTAGTTGTTGTAATTTCCTTTATGAGCGTGTTCTACAAAGTTGATCGTGCTTCTCGGATTCTATTTCTTAAGAATCTCTCGCAAATACACTGTCAACTCATCTGCCGCTTTGGTATGGGCGGGGAGCCCGGGATGGCTGCGAGACCCTATCGTTTCTTCCGTCGTGTTAGGCAGTTGGAATACAGACACATTCCCATCCCTCGTTCTTTTCTTGTATGCATCTACTGCTCGGTAGATTGAGGGCATCATAGGAGTACCCAGCATCCCATAGGCCCATACAATATGAGCCGCAGGATTGCAATTCCGAAGCTTGACAAGAAAACATTCGATAGCGCTTTCAAAAGCTTGTAAATCTTCTTCATTGAATGTGCCGTCCTCGTTCAAGCGTTGCTTGTACACTTTACCGCTTGCTGGGTCCGTCCATGCAGGAGAATAAAAGGCTCCCCCGTCATTAGTCCCCAAATTCACTACGACCACGTCCGGCTGCCATGAGGTAAAATCATGATCTGAAAATGCCCCTAATGCTTCATTTCTCTCACCGGTCAGCACACCACATATCTGTTCATAATATGCCGGTATGTTCGTATCGGGATTATTATCCCAGCCCGTTAGGACACCCCAGCCGCTTTGTGAAAACACTCGGTAGTCCGCATTTAGTGCTTCGGCTGTTATGGCTGTATAATTGCGTAGTGCTGTGAACAGCATGGGAACCCAGTCTGTCTCGTCCTTCGCTCCAATCGTTCCTTCTCCCGAGGTAATGCTGTCACCGATAAATTCCACCTTGAGGGGCTTATCAGTGACCGGTAGCAATTCTCCGTCAACCTTCAGGGCATGAATTTGCAACAAGCAGTGCGGGTCCGAACTCATAGGCTGGACATCCTTGACCACACGGACATTTTTGACTGTATCAGGGTTTAACCCTCTCAAAAGACAGATCCAATGCCGTCCTGCAGTCACCATCAGGCGACTCATCGGGACACCATTGATGACAATACTGATCCAGGGCTCATACACCTGGTAATCGGCCTCAATTTCAATCCACAGCTCTGAGCCTTTGATATTCAATTCAATGCCACTTCCTGTCCAAAATAGAGTAAGCGGTGTACGTGTTTGCGTAGTTCGACCATGAACCTTTATATGCTTTGCTTTTGCAAGTGGGTATGTCTTCAATCTCTTGTTATGTGACATTTCAACACCCTCCTTATGGTTTTTAATGAATGCTAGTTTCTGTAATATTGTAAAAGAAGTTACAGGAAATCTCAAATTCTATTTCTAAACAAGCAAGGGCTCAAAGCTTTATATGGATTATCCTTTTTGATCACGCTTTAGAACTACATATGGTATCAAAAAGCACCAGCCAATTGAAATTTGCTGGTGCTTTTTGATATACGGAGCAAGGATTTTTGCTAAGTATATTTTTTCACAAATATTATTTTATCTATTAATTAGCTTTGCCGAACATGACGATATTAATCGCCTTGCCGAAGTCTATACCTACTTTGCCAGTGAGTTCTGCTGTTTTTTGTGCTAACACGACTGCATTGACACCACAAGAGAACAGCGCAATGTCAAAGTCATCTTTGTGTGCTGCGATCCATTGGAGTGTTTCAGGCATTTGTTCATATTGATGAAATGCCAGCGTGTGCGCGATATGCAGCTTGTACGGATCAGCCTCAAGAACAGGCTTTACTTCAGCGGCCGTCCGGGTGACCAGCAGAATGCGTCGATTTTTCAGCATGTCCCAGAAAGCGGGTGTCCCAGCCAAATACCGATTCAGGCAGGCGTGGCAGGTCAGCGGGGGGGAAAGAGCATAGTGAGCAAAGACCTGATCGGTCAGCTCCCGCTTCATATAGGATGGTGCTTTAATAGATTCGTCATCATATGGCAAAATGCCAGTAATGCTGGCTTTGCTCACTGCCTCAGCCACCGCGTCCCGTAGCTCCGTATTTGGTAGAAACAGTCCCTTTTGACCGAGATTGGCTTTGACCGCCCAACGTTCCTGTAACACCTTTTCCATCGGCCAGACGGTATCCTGCGCCAACACCAAATTTTCACCATCTCCAATACGAATGAGCGAAAAGGACTGGTGCTGATCGAGTGCTAGCTTCAAACGCTTCAGTACCTCGTCCATCTCCAGATACTTTGGATTCGTCATATCATGTTTCCTCCCTGTCGTTCCTGCTTGTTCAACTTTTCAGATGGAGTAAAAAACTTTGTATTCTATCATATGTCGAAAGCGAAAAGGTTTTTGTATGAACGGCTATTCTTTTTGGATTCTACCTATTTTTACAAGATTCGTTGTATCTGTACGTGCCGTTTCAGGAGCGTCTTCATAACTTGAGAGAAGACGGTTGAAAGGGAGGAAGATCAATGAATCGCAAGGTTGTAATTGAAATTAATTTTAATAACTATGGGATGAATCCCAACCGCCTGACACGTGAGTGGATCAGCGAGCGACTGGATATATTCAGAACCTTTACGCTGCGTAGTTTACTCAGTCAGACAAATGCGGATTTCCTATCTGTCGTCAAGCTGGCGGGCGGATGCAGTGACATCGTGGAAGAGGAGCTGGCCCGACATGAGCCCATTCCCGACCACATCCGTTTTGGTACGAGCATCGAAAGTAAACGTCGTATCCATGCGTACATCGAAGGTGCGGACGAACTGCTCATTGCTCGAATAGATTCCGACGATTTGTATCACCAGTCCTTTGTACAACAGTTGCATGATTACAAGTTTCAATCGGAGACGGTTGCGCTGGTGAACCAGATGGGTTACCTGTGGGATGCGGTTGAGGGGCAGATGGCACCGGTGTTTCACCGTTCGCCTTCTTTTTATGTGTTTCGCTATCAAGTGGAAGATTTTCTGAATGATTACCGTGTGGTCATTCCTGGAAAGGGTACGCACGGATATGTAACGGAGCTGCCGCATGAGATCATTCCACTTCGCAACTATGTGAACGTCATTCATGCTGCCAATACTTCGGTGAAAAAAGTGCCGGCGAAGGATCGGCTGTCAGAGAATGAAATGAATGCTGTGCTGGCAGAATTTCTGGGAACAGGCATTGCCAATTCGTAACGGTCAGGAGGAGATTATATTGTTCAAAGGAAAAAAACTGCTGGTGACCGGAGGAACGGGATCTTGGGGGCAACGCCTAACCGCTGAATTGCTGAAGGAGGACCCGGCGGAGATTCGTATTTTCTCACGCGGTGAATTTGCACAGATTGCCATGCAGCGGCAATTTCTATCGGATCCTCGCCTGAATTTCATGATTGGAGATATTCGAGATCTTCAGGCATTGCAGGAGGCATGTCGCGGAGTGGACTATGTATTCCATTTGGCGGCATTAAAGCATGTCCCTGTGTGTGAGAGACAGCCGGAAGAGGCTTTCAAGACGAACGTACACGGTACGGAAAACGTGATCCGGGCCAGCATTGAGCAGGGAGTCGCCAAGGTAATTGATGTCTCTACAGACAAGGCAGTAGATCCGGTGAATGTATATGGCATGACGAAGGCGATAGGTGAAAGACTGATGATCCGCGCCAACACTTTAAGTGAGCGTACTCGCTTTGTGTGTATACGCGGCGGCAACGTGTTGGGGACGAGTGGAAGTGTCGTGCCCCTGTTCAAGCGCCAGATCGCGGATGGGCAGGATTTAACGCTGACGAGCCCAGATATGACACGCTTTTTCCTCACGCTCGGAGAGGCGATTGGTTTGCTGCTGAAGGCTTCTGTCACGGCGGTTGGGGGAGAGACGCTAGTGATGAAAATGAAGGGCTGCAATATTGCAGATCTAGCAGAAGTGATGAAAGAACAGGCGGGGCAGCCTGCGTTGAAAGTAAAGGAGATTGGTATACGTGGTGGGGAAAAGCTGCATGAGGTGCTGATTTCGCCCTATGAGGTGCCGCATACGTATCGCTATGATGATCGCTATTTTGTTATTCTTCCCCAGCAAGCAGACAAGCGCTTACTGAGCCAATACGGTGGATTGGAACGAGTGAGCTTCAATCAATATCGCTCGGACGATGAGTTAATGGATCGCGCTGGAATTGCTGAGCTACTGCGAGGCATGGAGTAATGATGAAAGAGGTGGGTATTTTGCAGCTTATGGAAAAAATAACCAAAGGAACTATAAAGGTTGCGGTAATCGGCCTCGGTTATGTAGGGCTGCCCATGGCAGTGGAAATGGCAAAGGCTGGTTATGATGTATATGGTGTGGATTCCGATCCCGTCAAAGTAGCCAAGCTGCTTCAAGGAAAGTCGTACATCATAGACATTGGTGATGATGCATTGGAAGGTCTGATTGGACAGCAATTGCATCCGGTTACGGATATCAAGGTACTGGAGCAAGCGGATATCGTCGTGATCTGCGTGCCTACGCCGCTGACGGACGGACACCAGCCGGATACGTCCTATATTGAAACGGCTATTGATCAGGCTATACCTCATTTGCGTAGACAAACACTGTTGATTCTGGAAAGCACCACCTATCCGGGAACGACCGAGGAACTGATTCGACCGGTGATAGAGCAGCGCAGGGGCTGGACGGTAGGTAAGGATTTCTATGTGTGCTTCTCGCCGGAACGTGTGGATCCGGGTAGCGTTCATTTTAACATTCGCAACACACCCAAGGTGATCGGCGGTTGCACGCCGGATTGTCTGGCAGTGGGAGCAGGGTTTTATGGGTCCTTTTTGGACCAGATTGTTCCGGTAAGCTCGACGACCGTGGCGGAAGCCGCCAAGCTATTCGAGAATACGTTCCGCAGCGTCAACATTGGAATGGTCAATGAGTTGACAGCCGCCTGTGAGAAAATTGGCATCAATATATGGGAGGTACTGGATGCAGCGGCCACCAAGCCATTCGGCTATATGCCTTTTTATCCGGGACCTGGCATCGGGGGGCACTGTATCCCGGTTGATCCGCTATACTTGTCATGGAAATCCGAGCAGCATGGTTTTCCATTGGAATTCGTGGACTTGGCAGATCGCATGAATCGGCGTATGCCGCTGTATATTACGGAGCGAATTGAAGCTATGCTTGCTCAGAAAGATAAAGCCATAAACAAGGCCAACATCATTCTGGCAGGTGTGGCCTACAAAAAGGATATTGATGATGTTCGCGAATCCCCGGCTCTTGTCCTGTTCGAGCATTTAACTAAAATGGGTGCTTCGGTTAGCTTCACCGACCCGTATGTATCGAGTTTTAAGCTGAACGGTGAAGAAATCCCATCTCGGACGGCAAATGCCCAGCTATGGGAAAGTGCAGATATCGTAGTCATTACGACAGACCATTCTGTGGTGAACTACCAACAGTTGGTCGACCATGCCCCGCTGGTCTTCGATACACGTAATGCGACTGCACATTGCACAGGTGGACATGTCGTGATCTTGGGGCATCCCGGAGGGGGCGCCGCTGTTGGCTAACCGTGATCAGGTAAACGAACGTTATTACGGGCAGATTAATTCGGAGGAATCTCATGAAGCCACCCGCAATAGAATTCACTGGATTTGTCGCCATGTACAGGGTCATACGGTGTTGGATGTTGGGTGCAGTCAGGGCATAACGGCTATTTTGCTCGGGCGGGAAGGCTTTGAGGTAACGGCAATTGATTTGGAAGAGGGCAGCATTTCTTATGCAAAAAAAGAACTTCGTCAGGAATCCGCACCCATCCGGGGACGAGTCCACTTTCAGTTAAAGGACATTTCACAATTTGAGCGTCCTCCCGGTGGATTTGACACCATTATTTTAGGGGAGATTTTGGAACATTTTGCGCATCCCGACAACCTGCTGGCTCATGCTTACCGCTTGTTGAATAAAAAGGGTACGCTCGTCTTGTCTGTACCTTATGGTTACCATCCGTTTCATGATCACAAGCGGACTTACTATGCCGGGAGCCTCTCCCGTGTGTTGTATCCTTATTTTGATGAACAAGCGTTGGAGGTGCATCACAAATATTTGTGCTTTGCAGGCCGCAAGAAGTCGAAAGAACTGCGTGAGGTCAAACCAGAGGCAGCGCATCTGAATGAGTGGATGAAACTGGACGAGGAGCAATTTCGACTGGTGGAGCAGCAGCATGTTCGCAAAATGAATCAGCGAAAGGCCGCACTCGACAAGGCGGTACAGAGAATCCGGTATATGGAGGAACAACTTTTGCCGATGGAAAGGTATGCACGTGTCGAACAGCTAGACAAGACGCAGGCTGAAAGGAGAGGTGCATATACTGATGGCGAGTCTACCGGAAAAACGAGGGGAGAATCAGCCAAAGGTAAAGGGGATGACGTGAAGTCATGACTGAGCATCCAATGACCATCAGCTTGTCCATGATCGTAAAGAACGAGGAGCACACACTTACCCGCTGTCTGGATTCGGTCTCAGACCTGATGGATGAAATCATTATTGTGGACACAGGGTCGACGGATCAGACGAATACGATAGCGGCCCGCTATACGGATCGGCTATATACATTTGAATGGAAGGATGATTTTGCAGCCGCCCGTAATGAATCATTTGACAAGGCGACGTGTTCCTACGTCATGTGGCTGGATGCGGACGATGTGCTGCTGGAGCCGGATCGTGAGCGCCTGCGTGCCTTGAAGCAGCGTTTGTCTAAGGATATCGACGCAGTGGTGATGCCACTTCATTTGGCAGAGGGGGAGCAGGGTGAACTGTTGTTCACCTCACGCCGTATCCGTCTCGTGAAGCGTGAGCGACAATACCGCTGGGAAGGGCGTCTGCATGAGGATCTGGTGATACCTCAGGGGCAAATCGTTCATTCAGATGTGGCAATAACTCACCGCCGAATGCAAGACCACACGCTCCGTAACCAACGTATTCTCGCCCGGTGGATCAGCGAAAGCGGCAAGCTGGAGGGGCGTCTGCTGTATTTGCACGCCAATGAATGTTTTGACCGTAAAGAATATGCCGAGGCGGTAGAGGCGTTCAACCATCTGTTGGAGGAGCCAAGCGGCTACCGTGAGGATCGGATTACCGCTTGTGCGCGGTCGGCGGAATGCTATCTTCACCTTGGGAAGCCGGAGCAACAGCTGGATCGTCTGTTACGTTCCTTTCGATACGGTGTGCCGCAATCAGATTTGTGTTGCATGATCGGTGACTGGTTTTTCACAAGAAACGAATGGAGCACTGCCGCGTACTGGTACGAAAAGGCATTGGAGCAACAGCATCACCTTCCGGGTATGCGACCTGTTCCACTACCATGCTACTCCTGGTTACCTCATGTGCGGCTCAGCCATTGCTATGCCCATGTAGGTCAGCTGGACGCTTCGTATGAGCATAACCAGACCGCTTTACGCTATTTACCTGACGACCCGCATTTACTGGATAATGCACGCAAGCTCAAGGAGGCTATCTCCAACTCCTCACCCTCAGCCCGTTCCTCAAAATAGTTCAAGCTGTTCCGGCCCGTTATCCTCTTCGTTTGGCTTGCGAGGGGGAAAAGGTTTAGGGTCCATGCCAAGCATGGTCATGAGTTGCTTGGCATTAGCAGCGGCGTCTCCAC
This sequence comes from Paenibacillus sp. FSL M8-0228, assembly GCF_038007385.1. Classification (NCBI taxonomy): domain Bacteria; kingdom Bacillati; phylum Bacillota; class Bacilli; order Caryophanales; family Paenibacillaceae; genus Paenibacillus; species Paenibacillus sp. FSL M8-0228. The sequence goes on along the minus strand of NZ_JBBOXA010000001.1, from coordinate 4,515,943 downwards.
CTGAGTTGTTGTTGAAAATAACACACACCTCGCGGCTTTGCTGCTCCAGCTCCAGCAACCTGTCTCTCCATTCGGTCAACTCTTGTTCATTGTACCGATACAGATAACGAACCTCCCGCCAATTCGGTGCAGAGCTTTGATTCCAACCGGAAATGTTCCGTCCGTGGAGACGTATGATTGTCAGATTGCTGTCTGTAGCCAACGGCACAATGGGAACCGATCCTGGTCCTGCCTGCGGCTCGTCGCATACGCTGTGTATCCAGCCTTCTTCACGCATGAATGCCAGCGTTTGTTTCCGAAAATCGGGTGTGAACCAGCTTTGATGTCTGAATTCAAGTACGGATGGGACCTCTCCCATCCTATTTTTTGTGTCTCGCAGTATGGCAACATTCTCACGTGTACAGTCGAACCAGGGTGGGTACTGAAACAGCACGGCTTTGAGCTTGCCCGCTTCGTGAAGAGGCTGTATCGATGCATGCAGTGCTTCGTACATGGCATCTATTGTTTTGAAGTAAGGCTGCTTGCCGCGGGTATGTCCAGTCATGCCTTGGTAGGCTTTGACGAGAAATGAAAAAGAGTCAGGGGTTTCCGCCGCCCAGCGTGCCATACGATCTGTGGGCTGCACCGCATAGAAAGAGCTATCCATTTCTACTACCGGAAAATGGCTTCCATAGATACTTAGTTTTTGGTTAGCTTTGGTACCCGTCGGATACAAGTCATCGTGATCGCCCCAACCCGTAAGTCCAATTTGAATCATAACTTCCCCGCTCCTTTCCTTCATGAAAACTTCTAAAGGCGTTCCCATGAATCATTTTAATGATAAAATGGGGTGAATCACATGAAGTTGGTATGAAGTTCCTATGAATATTTAAGCTCAAATACGGTTATTGTAACATGTTTCCTTATTCAGGATTTTGCAAAACCCTTATTCGTAATGCTTTTGAGTTTCCAGTTTGAAAAAGCTAATATAGTATGTAATAGAGCGAAATGAGTTCATGGAGGAGAAACGATATGGCAGAATGGTACGAGCAAAGCTTTGGGGAAGATTATTTATTGGTATACAAGCATCGCGACTTTCAGGGAGCCTATCAGGAAGTGCAAAAAATGATCTCCTGGCTCAAATTACCGCAAGGCTCCAGCGTATTAGATTTATGCTGTGGGATGGGACGTCATTCGCTTGCGCTCGCAGATGCAGGTTATCAGGTGACAGGTGTGGACCTTTCCAATGTGCTGCTGAGAGAGGCTCGTGCAGCTGATTCCGAAGGGCGGGTAAGTTGGCATCAAGGGGATATGAGAGAGGTGCCGCTGGATGAAAGCTATGACGCGGTGATGAATTTGTTCACCTCCTTTGGTTATTTTGAACAGGATGAGGAGCAGCTTAAAGTGCTAAAGGAAATATATCGGCTGTTGAAGCCGGGAGGACGCTTTATCATAGATTATTTGAACCCTGCTTACGTAGCCGCTCATTTGGTACCGCATTCGTCGCGGGAGGATGAAGGGAATTGGATTGAGGAGCATCGGGTCATTGAAGATGGATTTGTGAAAAAGCAAATTGCGATTCGGTCAGCTGCATCCGTTACGGGCACTGAGGCAGCCTCTGCTCTGGGCACGACTCCTACTGAGGGAGAACCTGCGCGCGTGTATCATGAACGAGTGAAGCTATATCCATATGAGAAGTTTCGTGGATTGCTAGAGCAAGCCGGACTATCTGTAGAGCAGGTACACGGAAGCTATAATGAAGATCAATATATTGAAGATGCTTCGCCTCGAATGATTTTTGTCGGCGTGCGGGCTTGAAACAGAAAGGCGGGTGGAAGCCATGAAAATGCCAGAGCTTACACCGTGTGAGCGAATAGACGGAGGCTTTCAGGTCAAAATATCCATGTCCTTTCCGCTGCGCTGGGTGAATAGCTATGTGCTCAAGGGAGAGCACGGTTTTACAATTGTAGACCCGGGGCCGCGCAATATGGACACCAAGGCAGAATGGGCGCATGTCTTCCACCAGCTGGGAATGTCCTTTGGGGATATTTCGGACATTGTGGTCACTCATCATCACCCCGATCATTACGGATTGGCGGGCTGGATGCAGCAGCAAAGTCAGGCTCGTGTACATATGTCAGCCCGAAGCCATAAGGAAGCGATGATGATGTGGGACGCTCCAGAATCGACGGTCGCTATGGAGAACAGGCTTCCCAGCTTTTTTGTCCAGCATGGTTTTCCTTTGGAGCAAGTGCCGGCCTTGGAATTACATATGCGGCAGGCTTATTTGCAAGTGAATCCACAGCCTGAGATTACCGTTATTCCTACCGGCATAGACGCTCGTCTGGAATGGGGTGGACGCAGTTGGCTGCCCGTCGAGACGGGAGGGCATGCGCCCGGACATATGTCCTTATATGACCCGAATAGCGGTGTTATCCTCTGCGGTGACGCAGTTTTGCCGCAGATTTCTCCTAATATCAGTCTGCTGCCGGGCAGTGATGCCCAGCCGTTGAAGTCTTATGTAGACGGCTTGCAGCGTCTAGGTAAGCTGGAGGTAGCGTGGGCATATCCGGGGCACCGCAATCCGTTTGGTTATTTTCGGGAGCGGACGCAAGCGTTGCTGGCACATCATGAAGAACGACTGGAGAAATTTCAGCAGCTGATCCAACCGGAGGGAAGCACAGCCTATGAGCTGTGCATTGCCATGTTCGGTGGCAAGCTGGGTATTCACCAGCTAAGGTTTGCCATGTCCGAGACGCTGGCTCATCTGGTGGAGCTGGTGCGCCGTGAACGGGCCTCTATGAGCGAGACGAACCCAATCACGCGCTTCTATCCCTTTTGCCGTCAATAGTCACGGAAAGTTGACCAACAAGTGACATAACGAAACAACATGACAAGCGGCATGCATGCCGGAAAAGAGGACTTTATGAATTTGCTGCTGCTGGGAGCTACCGGACGCGTAGGACGGTATATATTAGATTATGCGTTAGCGGACGGTCATACCGTTACGGTCCTTGTTCGTTCACCGGACAAGTTGGAGGATTACATACCTGGATATGGGAATCAGCTGCAAATCGTACAAGGCGATGCCACTAATGGAGAGGACGTAGCACAGGCGCTGAAGGGTGGGGCGACGACTGTGATCAGTGCGCTGAATACGGATGGAACGACTACCTTATCCGTTAATATAGCCCTGCTGATCCGGCTCATGCAGGAACAGTCCATTTCTCGGCTCATTACGGTAGGAACGGCAGGAATTTTGCAAAGCCGGACCGAACCGGACCTGTATCGTTACGAGTCCTACGATACCCGACGACGCAGCACTCGTGCGGCCCAGGAACATCGGCGAGTGTACGAATTGCTGCGTGAATCGGCACTAGACTGGACAATCGTATGTCCAACCTATCTACCGGATGGAGCGCGGACAGGTATTTATCGCGTGGAAAAAGATTTTTTGCCTGAAGGTGGCTCACAAATTACCACCGCGGATACGGCTGATTTTACCTATCGGCAATGCAAGAGTTACGGATTTATCCGTACACGGGTAGGCATTGCCTATTGATCGTGGAACACCCAACATAGCTTCATTTTTAAGCAATCAACCAGAGCACGGTAAGTGTATCTACTTATTGTGTTTCTTTTTTTATTTGACAAATACTCAGGCTTAGAATACTATGATTCTTAACGGAAACACCGTTTCCCGAAAGTCTTGTGTAGTTCTTTAATTTATTATAGTAGCAACAAGCAACAGTTTTTAATAAGCCAGGATTTTGCAAAATCCTCAAGCAAAAGGAAGTGCATTCAATCATGTCCGAGCCATCGCCTCCCTATAAAACCTATTCGGAAGTGAAGCAACAGCAGCAGCAATTGCTACGTAAAAATGTCATCGATGCCGCATGCATCCTTCTTGTGGAAGAAGGGCCTGAGGCTGTGACCGTACGGCGAGTTGCGCAGAAATTAAGCTGTTCCACCAAGATCATTTACAATATTTTTGGCAGTAAGGATGGTCTTGCCAATGAGATGTACCTGGATGGATGTCGGCTATTGGCTGAAACCTTTCAGCAAGTACCTGTTACCGAAAGCGTACTCGCTGATCTGGAAGCTCTATGCTGGGCGTACTGGGAATTTGCACAGCTCCATTCAGCCTATTATAAAATGATGTTTGGCGGGGCATTGTCTGATTTCAAGCCGGATGAACAGAGCTTGGAGGGGACCACAACGGCACTGTCACGAATTCTGCAAACCGTCATACACGCTATGGAGCAGGGAGCATTGAAAGAGCATGATCCGTTGCTGGTTGTCCGGATGTTTTGGTCTGCTTTACATGGGGTCATACATCTTCAGTTTGCAGGTCATTTTTCAGATGTAGATATGGCTCAAGGGGTGTATGCATTTACACTGAAGAATACGCTCGTAGCATTTAAAACATCCTCATCCCCATCGTAAAAATGAAGTGTACTGAGGTCGTCATAGTAGATGACTTCAGTTCATTATAGAGTAGTGGTAACAATGTTTCTAGAATAAAACAACGATACTATGGAGGTTATCATCATGTTTATGTACGCAAACAAAACAGCTCTGATCACAGGGGCATCATCCGGTATTGGCGAGGCATTTGCCTATTCGCTCGCAGCTAAGAAATGTGACCTCATTTTGGTAGCTCGGAATGAAACCAAATTAGAAGCGCTGGCCAAGGAGCTCATAGCTAAATATAACGTAAAAGCAACAGTGATTGCGCTGGATCTTTCCACACCCGGAGCATCCCAGACATTGCATCAGGAGGTTCAAAAACAACAGCTAAAGGTAGATCTCCTGATTAACAACGCGGGTTTTGCCACCTATGGATACTTTGAGCAGGTTTCAGGAGAACGACAGCATGAGGAAGTGATGCTCAATGTGGCTGCTTTAGTCGACATCACACATGCATTTATGCCTGATTTATTGCGTAAGCGGGATGGGGGACTCATCAATGTTTCTTCCACAGCCGCATTTCAGCCCGATCCTTATATGGCCGTATATGGAGCAACCAAAGCATTTGTGCTTTCTTTTACTGAAGCGTTATGGGCCGAAAATCGGAAACGGGGGCTTAAAGTTCTGGCCCTTTGTCCAGGCTCAACAGAAACGCCGTTTTTTGATATTGTTGGCGCAAGTGAAGCGTCAATTGGAATTAGGGAAACTCCCCAAACCGTTGTGAAGAATGCGTTGAGAGCATTTGAAAAGGGACGTAGTCACATCATTTCCGGTCGCCAAAACTATTGGGTAGCTCAGGTGTCCCGGTTCTTCTCTCGTCAATCCGCGCTGGGAATTGTAGAACGTGCACTGCGTCCACAAAATGGATTGTAATTTATGAATGAAGGTAATCTGAGCTTGAAATGTTAGAATGGCAATGAATAAGCTGTGAGTATTATGCACCGGGTCTGATCGTTTATAGCTCGACTTGAATCAGACCCGGTGTTCCTATTTGTATAGATCAAGCGCTTAGATCCTATTCTAGTCCTCGGGAATATAGTAAAATTCCATCCCGTTTCTCCCAGCCATTAGCTGACCAGAAGCGTTGACCCCCTGCGTTATGCTCCATCACAAACAGATGACATTTATCAATGCCTTCTCTCAGCAAAGCAGATAACGCTTTATCCACCAATCTGGGCGCGATCCCTTGACCACGATGTGCTGCAGCTACACCCAGATGATACAGAAACCCCCTGCGACTATCGTGGCCCGCTAAAATCGTGCCTATGATGTTTCCGTTGTACTCACAGACAAAGCTAAGTCCTTCGTTCCGTTGTAAAAAGCGTGCAATTCGCTCCGGTGAGTCGGCCTCGCTTAATCCCAATCCGTCTAAGCCATTCCACAGCTCAATGGCTTGATCATAATCATTAGCCTGCATCGTACGGAATGCATACCCTTCAGTAATGTTTGCCATGTCTAGTTCTCCTCTAACCCTTATATATCTGTTATATTCCCACGCGTTGTTTGTTATTTAGCATGTTGTTTAACGTGTTGTATTCGGTGCGCTTTCTTCCCCAAGCTCCTGCTCACGCTCTGCCTGTTTGCGATGGGCGATACGGCTGCTGGCCGAAGCTGCGATAGCGCCCACAATGTCGTCCAGGAACGTATGGATCGGCCCGAGGCTTTTATCATTCAGGCGTTCCAGCACACCTGGTTTGAGTTTATCGACATAACCGTAATTGGTGAATCCAATGCTGCCGTACACATTTACAATGGAAAAGGCCAGAATTTCATCCACCCCGTATAATCCCTCATCATTTTCAATCATATCCTGCAATGGGGGAAGAAGAGCGCCCTGTTCTGCAAGGATATCCAGTTGGATGCCCGTGAGCACGGCATTTTGAACCTCGCGCTTCATCAGTACCTTGTCCACATTCTCCATACATTCTTCCATCGTTAGGGTTGGGTAATATTTTTTCTGTAAAAGCATGACCAGTTCTGCGATTTCAGTCATGTTAACGCCACGCTTGTGCAGCCACTCGCGGGTGGCATCAGCTACCTTTTTACTGTTCAGGCTGTAAGGTACTTTTTTCTTGTCCATAAAATTGAAGTTACCCTCCTCGTATAGATCCTGATTTCTACTGCAATTATGACCAGTGTGTCCAGTCTGCTGAAAAAGTAGTTATTTTTTACGCGAGGCTTGTATACATATTAGTACAATCTGTACAAAATTGTTAGGGAGGAACTTCACTTATGAATATAAAACACCCATGGCGTATGACCTCTGTAGCTGGACTGCTATCCCTACCCCTGTTGTTGTCAGGCTGCAGCCTTTTCGGCAACGAATCGGCATCCATTGACCCCCCGCCGTCCACGACAGAGCAGTCCATGATTAAGGCTGTAACCGGAAAAGCACCTGCCAGTACAGGGCAACTGAGGGCTGTTTTTTTGCAAGATCATAACGGTTTGCTGGCCCCGGTATCTTTACCGATGGCTACAGGGGATGTACAGGCAGATGCCAAGTCGGCGCTGGAAGCCCTGGTTGAGGGGGGGCCGTATGCCGGATTATTGCCAGAGGGATTTAAAGGTGTAATTCCCCAAGGCACGGAAGTGAAAAGTGTGACAGTGGACAAGAACAACAAGCTGGCTGTTGTCGAATTCAACAAATCTTTCGCCAACTATAAGCCACAGGATGAACGAAAATTAATGGAGAGCTTGACCTGGACCCTGACCGACCGTCCTGATATTGAGAGCGTACAGATCTGGGTGGAGGGCAAAAAGCTGAACGAAATGCCTGTTGGCGGCACACCGCTGGATCATCCGTTGACACGTGCAGTAGGTATTAACTTGGAGATTGGTCATGGCGTAACACCACTGGATTCTAGTCCAGTCACTGTGTATTTCTCTTCATCTTCTCCTGCTGGAGTTCAATACTATGTACCTGTAACACGGTTGGTCAGCCCTGAAAAAGATCGTGTCCAGTCAGCACTGCATCAATTGATTCAAGGGCCGCAGACCAAAGATGGGTTACAAGAAGTGATGACAGGAGAGACGGCACTGAAATCAGTAGAACGCTCCAAAGACAACGTCATTACGGTATCGCTCTCGGATGATATGTTTGCTAAGGGAGAAGCCGTGCCTGCTGAATTTTTGGAATCGGTTGTGCTGACAGCGGCAGACAATTCAGATGATGCAGTCAAAACAAAAATTCGGATTGAACTGAATGGTGAAAAAAGCGTGATTGGACAAAATAATCAAAATTATGGAGAGCCTGTAGCCAAGCCGCAGCATATTAACGAAATCCCTCTTTAAGGGCGTGTTCAAAAGTCGGCTTTTCAGGACCGAGAAGATTGGATGAAGCTAGGGACTGAGTAGCGGAGCGTAGACAGATCTACGTGAGCAACGGAAGGCCCGGCTGAATTCAAGATTCGACGTTGAATCCGCTTCTTGATTAGCTTCGTCATGGAAAGACGACTTTTTGAACAACCTCTTTAAGGGCGGGAATCGTCCTTGGGGTGCTTTTGCCTGCACACTTTGGTAAAATAAACATATAAGAACAGGTTGCATACGACGTAGGAGGAAAAAGCATGAGTAGATCTAACGGACGAAACGGTGATGAGCTGCGCCCGATGAAATTGACAGCAGGAGTAAATAAATACGCGGAGGGCTCTGTTTTTATAGAGGTTGGCGAGACGAAAGTCATTTGCACGGCTACTGTAGAAGAACGCGTCCCCCCCTTTATGAAGGGACAAGGAAAAGGCTGGGTAACCGCAGAGTATTCCATGCTTCCGCGTGCGACTCATAGCCGTAATCAGCGTGAAGCTGCGCGTGGCAAGCTGACAGGCCGTACCATGGAAATTCAGCGTCTGATTGGAAGAGCATTGCGTTCGGTGGTCAATTTGCAGGCGCTTGGTGAACGGACGATTACGTTGGATTGTGATGTCATTCAGGCGGACGGCGGAACACGTACAACCTCAATTACCGGTTCTTTCGTAGCGTTGGCGATTGCGGTCAATAAAATTGCTACCCAGCACAAGCTGCCTGTTTTTCCAATTACCGATTTTCTGGCTTCCGTCAGCGTAGGGGTTGTAGGTGAAAAAGCGTTGCTGGATCTGAACTATGAAGAGGATTCCAAGGCCAAAGTGGACATGAATCTTGTCATGACTGGCAGTGGAAAATATGTCGAGCTGCAAGGTACAGGTGAAGAAAGCCCATTTGACCGTAACGAATTGGATCAACTGCTTAGCTTGGGCGAACAAGGGATTCTGCAAATGATTGAGCGCCAAAAAGAAGTACTTGGACCGATTGCTGATAAGATCGGTGCTGGACGTACAGGAGCTGGCGCCTAATGCAGCTGGATGGCCCGGTCGTCATTGTCGCTACGAAAAATAAAGGAAAAGTGCGGGAATTTGCGCATGCTTTTGCGCCGTTTGGCAAGGAAGTCAGAAGCATGTACGATTATCCCGACATTCCTGATGTCGTTGAAGATGGCAAAACCTTTGCCGAAAATGCACTGAAAAAGGCTAAAGCGGTTGGAGATGTGCTCGGATTGCCCGTGCTGGCCGATGATTCAGGCCTCTGCGTGGACTTGCTGGACGGTGCACCGGGGGTATACTCTGCCCGTTATGCTGGAGAAGGTGCCAGCGATCACGAAAACAATATTAAGCTGCTCGACGTTCTGGAATCGAAGCAGCTGGGTGATGATACGGGACAGCCTTTGCTAAGCCCGGCTCAATTCGTCTGTACCTTGATTCTGTATAATCCGCAGACTGGCGAGACGCTGGAATCGACAGGTTCCGTGGAAGGCTGGATTACTACTGAAACCGCCGGCAGCGGCGGGTTTGGGTATGATCCGCTGTTTTATTTGCCAGAGTTTGAGAAGACAATGGCCGAGCTGACGTTGGAACAAAAGCAGGCTATCAGTCACCGAGGGATAGCTCTGCGGGATTTGGCAACAAAGCTGGGTAATCCACAGGCATAGCTTGGTAACAGGGGCGAAATTATCCCCCACTCACATAACGAAAAAGGGCTATCCGTCAGTCATGAGTTGCGGATAGCCTTTTTTGTATTTTTAGCTTATCGAATCGCAACCTTGTAAGTGCGCAACCAGTTATCCACTTGGGCCAAATAGGCAAACAACTGCGGACCCGACATCAGTTGACCAAACCAAGGCAGATTGGTGGATGCCTCCGGTGAGGCGGCAATATCGCGTACCTTTTGCGCATCAATCAGCTTGAGCAGTGGGGAAGAGGAGTCATCCAGCAGCTGCAGCGCCTGCTTTTTCACAGCCTCAAGGTAGGAAGGGTTATGCGTTTTTGGATATGGGCTTTTTTTGCGATACAGCACATCATCCGGCAGTACACCCTCAAGCGCCTTGCGCAAAATACCTTTTTCACGTCCGCCTGTCATCTTAATGCTCCACGGAATGTTCCATACATATTGCACCAATCGATGATCGCAATACGGTACCCGCACTTCGAGTCCGGCTCCCATACTCATCCGATCCTTGCGGTCCAGCAGAGTAGGCATAAAGCGGGTGATGTTCAAATAGGACATAACGCGCATTTGTGCAGCTTTTCCTGTTTCTCCTGGTAGCTTCGGCACTTCTCCTACCGCTTCGGAGTAGCGGTCGTTCAAATACTCCAGCGGCTTGATCCAGTCCCGCACTTCGGGAGACAACAGACTGGCTCTCATGTCGGGTGCAACTGCCCACGGGAATGTACCCGAATTCAGCATATCCTCCCGGTGGAACCATGGATATCCGCCAAAAACTTCATCCGCAGCCTCGCCGGAAATAGCGACCGTAGCCCCTTTTTTAATCTCCCGGCAAAAGAGATACAGCGACGAATCCACGTCCGCCATTCCGGGTAAATCCCGCGTTAGCGTGGAGTTGTTCAGAGCTGCTACGACTTCTGGCGTATCGAATTCAATCCAGTGATGATTTGTCCCTAATTCATCCACCATCCGCTGAATCCAGGGGGCATCGGCTCCTGGTTGAAACGCATGGGCTTTAAAATGCTTGTCGTTATCCACATAATCGACCGAATACGTATGAACTTGTCCCTGCCCGGTACGTTTGTAATAATCGACAGCTAATGCGGATAGAGCGCTTGAATCCAACCCGCCAGACAATAAGGTGCACACCGGAACATCCGAAATGAGCTGCCGCTCCACCGTATCCAGCAACAGTTCTCGTACCTTAAGCGCCGTTTCTTCGGTGTTATCCTCATGCGCAATGCTTTCCAGTGTCCAGTAGGCTTGAATGCGCACGCCGTCGCGGCTGTAAGTTAGCGTATGCCCGGGGCGTAGCTCCTTCATAGACGAATAGACGCCGTGTCCGGGGGTACGTGCAGGCCCGATGATAAAAATTTCGGCCAATCCCTCGGCGTCCACTGCTGCTTCTACCGCTGGATGCTGAAGCAGTGCTTTGGGTTCTGAGCCAAATACGAATACTTCTTCGGTCTGGCTATAAAATAGCGGCTTCACTCCCAGCCGATCCCGTGCCAGAAATACCTGCTCCCGCTCACTATCCCAGACTGCAAACGCAAAAATGCCGTTTAACCGATCCACACATTCGGGGCCCCATTCGATATAGGATTCGAGCAGCACCTCCGTGTCGCATTGTGTACGGAAAAAATGCCCGCGCTGTTGCAGCTCTTTTTTCAGCTCAGGCGCGTTATATATTTCCCCGTTATATACAATCGTATAAGTGATATCCTCCAGCTGCCGGATCATGGGTTGAGCGCCATTTTCCGGGTCCATAACGCTCAGTCTTCGGTGTCCGAAGGCACACGGATTGGATATCCAGGTACCCGCAGCATCTGGTCCGCGATCGGAGAGCGTTTGTGTCATATTCAGCAGCAGCTCAGATTGATGCATTAAGTCTCCGTTCCACTGTATGAAACCTGTAATTCCGCACATGTCTGTTCATCCTCTCTTTGTCGTGTTCATCCAGTGTTGGAATGAATCAAAAACTAAATCCCCAGTTCAACAGTATATATGCCGAAAAGAAGCATAAAATGTCTGTCCGTTCCGAAAACTACTGATGGGGCAACCCGTCTACTCGCAAGGAAGGAGGAAGACCATGTACTACATCAAGGATGCCAAAATCCGCCGCTTCACTGAGCTTGACGGAGTGCGCTGCGCTGAGGTAGAGGTGCGGCCCGGTGCCGCGGATGACCCGGAACTGCTGGTCTATATCACGGCCAAGGATCAGACGGATGGTCAGCATGACTACGACATGGTACGGATCATCCGCAATGACGCCGATCTGGAGCTGGATTGGTACGACAATAACCTGCATTCGGCATTTGAGGAAGTGACAGACAAGGCTTTTACCGACTCTACACACATTACTGCTGGTGAGGAGCGAGAGAAGTTTAAAAAAGAATTGCTCTCCTATGGGCAGCTCAGCACAGAGTTCGCCAAGGAGTTCGGGACATGAGGATATGGTGTGCTATGCCTCGGCTTTTGTTGATTTGGGCCCCGGCGCCATCGCCGGATCAGCGTGAAAGGAGGGGGAAATCATAGACGGCAAAGCGAATTATAAGAAAAATAAAGGCAGCAGTTATATTCATAACAATGAGTTCGCGGAAGAAGTGCTGGAGAAAAACGTAAGACATGAAGTACGGAGAAGTCCTAAACGCTTTGGGAATAAATAAGCAGCCATTGAACCAAATAGCAACAGCAACTTATCAAAAATGACCCTAAAGAAGCCTCCGTATCCGCCAAATTTGCGGTATGTAGGAGGCTTCTTTTTGAACTAAGCCGCTTCACGCAGCGTCATAATCCCTTTGTAGATGTTATACACAAAAACCCCGAGATAGACCACTACGAATAGCAGTACAAACCCGATCACTGAACCTGCATGATTCGCCGTTATAATAAAATACACTAGCGGAATCGCCGCAATAATGGGGAAAATATGCGATAAAATAGCTTTTTTTGCATGTCCCTGAACATATTCGTCCCGTACTGCAATCCACACAATGACAGGCACTAGAAAAGGTGCGAAGAAAATGCTGAAATAACAAAGTGACGACAAAAGACCTCTCACGGATTAACCCCTCCTTTATGCATGGTTCTTTGTACATAATACCCCGTTAGCGTCCAAATGATTCCTTTGCAGCCAGCTTCCCTACATCATGAAAAAAATGCTTTTGACAGTTGCTCGAAATGTGATATAATAATCAATGCGCTGAATACATAAAGTTTTATTGATCACCATCTTGTCCCAGTAGCTCAGCTGGATAGAGCAACGGCCTTCTAAGCCGTCGGTCGGGGGTTCGAATCCCTCCTGGGACGTATAGCAAAAAAAGCTTCCTCATGTAGGAAGCTTTTTTGTGTTTTAGTGGGATGATAGACGCCCTTTTTATACCGTTGCCTTCTCCTTATGAGCAAAGAATTGAGGTAGATGCTCTTTGTGTGCTTCTAGTAATTCATCCAGCACGGTTTGAGCAATGTCCCCGCTTGGTACGAGCGGATTCAGGGTGAAGGCTTGCAGTGCGGTTGCATAGTCACCGGTGACCGCCGCTTCTATCGTCAGCTCTTCCATTGCCTTCATCACTTGCAGCAAGCCCCGCTGTGCAGGTGGAAATTTGCCAAAGTTGACAGGTTCGGCACCATGAGCGCGAATGACACTGGTCACTTCGATGGCGCTATCATAGGGAACATCATCAATCGCACCATTGTTACGTGTACTAACCACCATCAATGTGCCTTTGTTGTTATAAATGGAATTAATGATCTCACAGGCTGCATCGCTGTAATGCGCACCGCCGCGTTTGGATAGTTCCTCTGGTTTGTAATCCAGATTCGGATCTTTATACAATTCAAACAGACTTTCTTCCAGACGTTTGACCACTTGGCCCCGAGTTCCTTCGTTTTTGGCTTCCTCTAATTCTTCCTTGAGCATGTTATCCGTCATATAGTAATACCGATGGTAAGGACAAGGCAGCATTTTCAATTGACGAACTTGATCATACAGAAAGCGCATGTTCTTAATATTTTCTACGACTTTCTCTGGCTTTGCGCCCGGAGCGTACAGTCCTTCAATAACTTGCTCTGTTAATTCGACCCCTGTTTTGTCATAAACTTTGTGCCAATGAAGGTGGTTAATGCCTGCAAATTTAAAGAATAGCTCTTCTTCCGGTTTGTCCAGCACAACCGATGCACTCTTGATCGCGCCGATTGGAACATTACATAATCCGATGACTTTATCCCACTGACCATAACGAAGCACGGCTTCGGTGACCATACCCGCAGGGTTGGTAAAATTAATTAACCATGCATTCGGACACAGTTCTTTCATATCTTCGACGATACTGAGGATAACAGGGATGGTACGAAAAGCTTTGAACATCCCACCGGCCCCATTAGTTTCCTGACCGATTATGCCGTGCTTTAACGGAATACTTTCATCCTTAATCCGCGCTTCCAGCAAGCCTACCCGAAATTGGGTCGTTACAAAATCAGCGTCCTTCAACGCTTCCCGGCGATCCAGGGTCAAATGTACCTCACAATCAATGCCTGCGGCTTTTACCATCCGTTTGGCCATGGCGCCTACGATCTCCAGTTTTTCACGACCTGCCTCAATATCTACCAGCCACAATTCCCGAATGGGAAGCTCTGCATAACGTTTGATGAAGCCTTCTACTAGTTCTGGTGTATAGCTGGAGCCTCCGCCAATGGTTGCAATCTTTATGCCTTTTTTCATAGTTAGTGCCTCCTAAGTATGTTTTGTAAACCGCTTTCTTAAGCACAAATTCACTGTAATCCCTGTAATGCATTACAGGTCAAGCGCTTTTAAAAAACTTATTTTGGGAAGGTGACAATTATAGGGCGGACACTACGAACATGCTAAACACGAACATGCTAAAATAGAAAGAATGAGGTGAGAAAAATGGCGAATATTCATGAAATTGCAAAGCTGGCGGGGGTATCCTCGGCTACGGTGTCCCGTGTCATTAACAACCATCCGTACGTAAGTGAACCGACAAGACAGCGTGTGCAGGAGGTCATAGATCGACTGGATTATGTTCCTAATCTCAATGCGGTATCTTTAAAAAAAGGGATGACCAAGCTCATAGGGATTATTTCACTTTCTTTTAATGATTCATTGGGTTTATTTGTGCGCGGATTTACAATGTATGCCCAGGAGCATGGCTTTAATATAGCGCTGTTTATTACCAATGGGGAGAAGGAACAGGAGCTTGAAGCGCTGGAAATGTTGCGGAGAAAGCAACTGGACGCTTTGGTCTGTATGATTCGCGTTAATGAGTGGAGTGTGATTGAGCATTATACAAAATATGGTCCGATTGTGACCTGGCAGCGTGTAAACATTGAGGCAATCCCGTCTGTATTTATGGATCAGTATCAGGGCTATACGCTGGCATTGGAACATTTGTACACCCGAGGATATCGGAAAATGGTGAATGTGTACGGCAGCATGCGGGGGTTAAATACAAAAGAACGCATTCGAGCTTATCATGACTTTTGCGAAAAATATGATTTGGACGCTGAGGCCTTCCCGCATTTTTATGATTTAAATTCAATAGAAGCTGGTGAACAAATAGCTCATTGGTGGGCAGAACGAGCACCAACAGACAGGCCGGACGCCTTCGCCTGTTCTACCGATTATTTGGCAGCAGGTCTTTTGACTGAAGCGCGTAGGCTAGGTGTTTCTGTACCGAGTGATTTTGCAGTAGTAGGCTTTGATAACACCGAAATCTCGCATTTGCTTGATTTAACTACGATTCATTACCCGATAGACAAGCAAGCTGAGAATGCGTTCATTATGATTCGAAATGCCCTCGAAGGGCTGGAAGAAACGATACATCATCTGGAATTCAAATTAGTAGAGCGAGCGACCACCTGAATTCTGAAAGGGTTGTGTATCAAAGCTTCTCAATGAAAATGATGGAGGTGTTCACCCATCCATTGTTACAAATATTTAAATGCTAATGAATATATGAATTAATGTGGTATTTTCACCTTTTTAAGGGGTACTAATAATGTGGATATTGACTAATGCTCATTGACGTATGTTAAAATTTGGACAATAATTTGAGATGAGATTATAAAAATTTGGTATTTTTATATGAAAGGTGGTTATGACTTGGGACATACACCTACGATCTTAGATAAGTTTGAGAATTTTTTAAAACAAAACAATTTGACTTTGGCGCAATTTTCCGAACATTCAGGTGTTCATCAAAGAACACTTAATAATTGGATTACTAAGCATCGTCCTGTTGCTATACATCAGTTGGATCGAATCACGCTAGCCATGGGATTACCGGAAGGTTTTTTTTACGAACTATACATAGATAATTATATCATTGAGCGTTCCCCAGATTGGCGGCGAATTGAGCCGTTGTTATTTCGCTGTGCGGAACTGGACAAGTTACATGCGATCCAGCTTGTAGTGGCCCATATCATGGACAACCTCCTTTATTCCCCGAAGCTATTCGATGCGGCAGAAAAGTTATTCGCACAAGGTCAGCGTAATGCTGCTTTGTTACTCTATGAGGGGATTGCGGAAGGCGAGAAGTACCAGCACTCTGAACGCTTGGCTATCTGTCAGTATCGTCTGTTTACGATTCAGGTAGGGAACGATCAGATCCGAAATCTCAAGGCGGCTACTCGATTTGAGCCCTTTGTCGAACGTCTGGATGAAATAGATCAACTTGATGCGTTGAAGGATCTAGCGAATGTGTATCGTTCATTACACGAGTGGGATATGCTTTATGAAACAGCTCAAAAAATGAGACATAAAGCGGAAATTTATTATTCTATGAAACAACGGCAGAAGAAGCAAAAGAGTGAGGAGTCTTATATGAGGCTAAGTCGTCCCATATTTGTTTACATTACCTATGCTGATTTACTGTGTGCTAGTGTCTGTGAAGCCCAAGGCAATTATCAGCAAGCTTTACAGTTTACATACGCCTACGCAAATTTAGATTGGGTGATTGAGACGGACGAGGAAACCCGACACTGGATCAACTTGTTCGAGCATTGGGCAGTAGGTAATATCTTTGTAAATAAACTTCTGTCTGGGGATACCAGTGTGCTTCCAGATTATGTTGAATATATTGTAGCCACATCAATTACTAACGAAGATGAAAAGCTCTCAAAGCTGTTGAACATTATAATAGCGGCTAACCGATATGCAATAGATGTTGATGATGTACTCTCACGTTTTGAAGTGGAGTTTAATTCTTTTGATCCAGCATCTACTGATATGTACACACATCAAGTCGTACCAGAACACATAACGCTTTTTAAATATGAACTTGCTAAATATTACTTGAATAGAGGTAGCTACTCGCATGGCTTTAAATACTTGCTAGACGTTTTATCTAAATCATTAACCATTAATAAAGAAGCTTTTTTCATTAGGTGCATAAGACTATTTGAGAAGTTTAAAGCGTTTGCAGATGTTAAGGCTCATATGAAGTACGAAAGTTTAGTGAGCGAAGGGCAAAGAGAAAGATCGTTTTATTATTGGTAGTAGTATCCTTTTATTCATGTAGGATTAAAATCCTGTATGTAAATATTATTAATAGAAACTAGAGCCTCTGCTCCACTTTATTAGTGGAAACGGAGGTTTTTTGCATATTTTAGGGACGCCCTTATTTATGAAAACTTTTGTGATATTCTCTTTTTGTTAGGCGCATCATCCGAAAAACCAAAAAACGTCTTTTTATTCTAAAATGTGACATAGAGGAGGGGATCATACTGATGAACCAAGGTGTGACTTTACTTCGTGTCGAGAGAGCTAGGAGGAAACTGTACCAAGTCCAGAAAAAGTATGGATTTTTAACACACCCCAAAGTAATTGAGCAATCTAAAAGGTTGGATTACCTGTTGAATCATTACCAAACATGCAGATCGAATCATTAAGCTCTGGTGTATTACATGTTGCGTAATACATGATTCCAAAAACTAAAACTTGGAGGTAGTGATGTTGAATCATCGAAATTCTGTAACCCCTTTTGGATGGGAGATCAAGCAAAAACTGCTCGAGAAAAGAATGGATCAGAAAACTTTTTGTAGTACATATCATATTCCAGCTTCCAGATTGTCAAATCTCATTCATGGGACACGCAAGGCTACAAGATACAGAAAACAAGTATCCGAATTGCTCGGAATTGAAGAATAATGTATTATTTCTATTTTTGAAACGACTCTGTCTGAACATAAGTATTAATTAAAAGCGACTTATGCCATCGTGTTTCTTTTGAGATAAATAAAAATAGGATAATTCCGAATAAGATCATAAACATAATCAGTTCTACGATCGTATCGGTTATAATACTGGTCTTATATAAAGTCTCGACAACCTAAGAAGACGATCTGATTAATCATATCGTCTTCTGCTGGGTATGAAACGAGAAATTATTTAGTCAATCGAAACAATTTGCTATGATCCATACATCCCTCGATTTTTGATGCCTAGCACTACCTTTTTCTTTAATTCCTTGACCGTACCTCTAACCTGCTTTGTCTGTGTCACGGCTGAAATCACCGCTACACCATCTGCACCTGCACGTGCGACTTCCTCAACACGGTCGACTGTAATACCTCCGATCCCAACAATTGGCACATCAATTCCCGCTTTACGCATCTCATATAAAATTGCTGGCCCATGTACAGCATGGGCATCATCCTTCGAGAGGGTGGGATAGATTGGCCCGACGCCGAGATAATCAGCACCTTGCAGAATGGCTCGACGTGCTTCCTCAATGGTATGGGCAGAGACGCCTAGAATTCGATTTCCGATTCGCTCGCGGACGGTTTCGGCAGATTCATCGTCCTGACCGATGTGAACACCGTCAGCATCGATTTCAAGAGCCAGCTCCACATCGTCATTGATGATGAAGGGGACACCATCGTGGCGGCACAGTTCCTGTAGCTGGCGCGCAAGTTCGAACATAGGGATACCCGTTAATGCGCCATGGCCTTTTTCCCGGAACTGGACCATGGTTGCCCCGCCAGCCAGAGCCTCCTGCACGACCCAGCCTGGTTCCGCTAGGCAATTCACGCTTCCAAGCACCAGGTACATCTGTAGCTGGCGGCGCACCACCTCTGACAACATTCTGCCGCTCATAGAAGCATCTCCTGACGACGACGGAAGGCCCAATGATTGGTGGGCCCATGTCCCTGTCCAAGCTGCAAAGATTCCTCAATCGCCGCCTGGATGAAGGCTTTGCCATTCGAGATAGCCTCCGGTACAGACATCCCTTTCCCTAATTCCGCGGTAATCGCTGCCGAGAAGGTGCACCCAGTTCCGTGTGTATGGACAGTCCGTACTCGCTTGCCGCTCAGCTCTGTAAAGGCGGTTCCGTCAAAGAGCAGGTCAACAATCTGTTCGCTGCTCTCGCTCTCGTCAGCGTGGCCACCCTTGATCACAACGAATTCTGATCCCATACTGCTAATATGTCTTGCAGCCTCGCGGCGATCCTCCATCGTACGGATGCTGATCCCTGTCAGGGCTTCCGCCTCCGGGATATTCGGTGTAACGACCAGGGCCAAGGGGAGCAGTTCGTCCTTCAAAGCCTGCACCGCTTCCAATTGCAGCAGTTCAGCGCCCCCCTTCGCAATCATCACGGGATCGACGACGACCTTTTTCCAGCCGAACTTTCGGATCTGCTCACTCACAAGACGGATGATACCCGCATTAAACAGCATGCCAGTCTTCAGGGCATCCACTCCAAGGTCTAATCCTACAGCTTCGATCTGTTCCGCTGTTGCTTCCTGTGGCAGCGGATATACGCCGTGGACCCCTAAGGTGTTCTGTACAGTAATGGCCGTAATAGCTGACATGCCGTATACGCCAAGCTCTTGAAAGGTTTTGAGATCGGCTTGAATTCCGGCCCCGCCGCCACTGTCTGAGCCGGCAATCGTCAGTGCTCTGGGTACACGAGTGTCTGTCATCGCGCACCACCTGCTGTAGTTGTTCCAGCTTCACGGATCGTGACATGCCCCTCTAGCGAACCAGTATGTAGTTTGGCGAGCTCGTCGAGAAAGGCAATCTGGAAGCTGCCTGGCCCTAGCTCTGCGGTACGTGCTGCGGCTCGGGAAGCTGCTGCACTGTAAAATGCCAAGCCTGCTGTACCTGCGAGCAGCAGGTTGGGTTCAACAGCTGCAAAGGCACCTAACACAGAGGTCAGCAGGCAGCCTGCTCCGGTTACCTTCGTGAGCAGTACGTCTCCGCCGCTTATCATTCGTGCTTCGGCCCCATCGGTGATGACGTCTTCTTTTCCAGTGATGACAACCATTGTATTGAGCACTCGAGCAGCCCGAATTGCCAGATCGACATGGCCGCTGTCAGCACTGTCACCAGCATCTACGCCTTTAATCTCACGCGCTTCTCCAACAAGATGCGCGACTTCGGCCGCGTTGCCTCGTACCAAGGAGATTTTGACTTCATTCAGGATTCGCAGTGCAGACTCGGTTCTAAAGCTCGTTGCTCCCGCACCGACCGGATCTAGCAGGACTGGAACACCGTGTGCATTTGCTGATTGTCCAGCAATGATCATGGCATCCACCAGTTCGCGGTTCAGCGTACCGATGTTTAATACGACGGCTCCCGCTATTTTTGCCATGTCTGCTACTTCCTCGGGTGCATAGGCCATCACTGGGGAGGCACCCAATGCATACAGGCCGTTGGCGGTAAAGTTGGTGACTACCACATTGGTGATATTGTGAACGAGGGGTTTGCTATTTTGTACCTTCGTTAGGAGATCCGAATAACTTTTTTCCCATGTACTCATCATGATTATCCTCTCTATAGTTGGTGGTTTAACAGGACATTAACCGTACTTCACTCATCGAATTGACAGGCTGACTATTCCAAGACCGCTGCCTGCATCTGGACCGGCCATTCTTCCTGCTTATAAGCCATGTCCCAGAACTTATATTCCAGCTGGCAGCTCAGTATAAAATGCTCAATCATCCGCTCCCGCTCAGCAGCCGTTGCCCCTTCCGCCCAAGCATCTACACGTTCTCGGAACTTGAGTGTTGTATCATCAAGCTGGTCTCCATAAAAGCCAATCCATTCATAGAACGGATGGGACTTATCCGGCTTTACTTCATCTAGCAGCCTGCGGCCAATCTCGGCATACGTCCACATACATGGCAGCAGCACAGCCAAGATCTCGCCCAGGTTGCCCTCATGCGCAACCGTCAGCATGTGCCGGATATAGTGATGAGCCGACGGAGCGAGCGGATATCCCTGCAATTCTTCATAGGTCACCCCTGCGACAGCACAGAAATTTTGATGCGGATGAACCTCGCTGTGGAGAATAAAAGAGATTTGTTCATTAAATACATCCATGTCCTCCCGATTCGTGCATTTGGAGATTGCGATGCCGTATATCCGCATGTAGGCGTTCAAATATTCAAAGTCCTGTTTTACATAGTGAATCAGCTGTCCCCTTGTCAAACTTCCTTCAGCAATACCTCTCACAAAGGGATGCTCAAAAATCGCTTGAAAAATGCCGTCCGCCTGCCGACGGAGTTCTTGTGTAAAACTCAATTTCGCCACCTCCATAAAATTGAAGAGCAAGAAGTCCTGTAAGAATATAATTCCGGAACAACGCTAAAAAGCCGCCCCAGAAAAATGGAGCGGCTTCAACAATAGGCCCAATACGCAAAAAACGCTTGAAACCTTATATACGAAGGCTCCACTTTCCTACGCTAGTACGAACTAGATCAGGTTCAAAGGGTCCAAGATACGTTCTTGTCTCAGCCATAGCGGCTCCCCTAGTGGACTTCTATTCTTTTGACTATTACTGTACATACGTTCATACGCTATGTCAAACATGTCTATCTGGTCAAGGGCCAAACGACAGAGCTGAAGTTCGCTTCCGAGAGGGAAAAAGGCGCTGGAGAAGATCAGTTCCGTATACACGAAGGAATTCGCGGCAGGCTCCAATGTCTAAATAATCAGCATTTATACCAATAGAGAAATCAGTACTGGGAGTGTAACGAGCGATATGACAGCACTGATGACAAAGGAGGAGGCTGTTTCTGATTCCAGGCTTTCAAAACGGGTGGCGATCATAGCAGCGACTGCTGAACCCGGGAAGGAAACGAGCAGAACTGCCTTCACAGTATCTGCAGACGACAGACCGCACAGGTAGGCGATCAGCAGCATTAATAAAGGCTGTACAATTGTTTTTAACAGTGCGATGGCAAAGGCACTTACACTAAAACTAATGTTGCGTACGCCAATGGTCACTCCGACAGCGAATAAAGCGGCCCCGGACGTAATGTCTCCGATTTGATTCAACGATTTGTTCAACAAATCCGGTGAATGGAAGCCGAACAAGGTCAAAATTACACCAATCAGTGGAACCAGCGCCAGCGGTTCTTTTAATCCATGAAGAATGGAGTCCCAGATTAACCTTCCGAGGTGACCGTTCCGTTCTTTGCCTGAATTCCTGCTGGCTACGGTAGCTATAATGGTAGCCGCCGGGTCAAGGACGGCATTGACTACGATCCCGGTAAGCGCAATCGGAATGGCGACAGCAGCGGAACCGTAGATGGCTCCAAGCACAGGAATGCCCATAAAAGCAAAGGTCGGCTGTGCCGAGTTCAAAGCAAACATGGCGGCATCCTTGACCGACTGCTTCCCCGCAAAGCGGGACAGTAGAAGGAGAACGGTAAAAAAGCCGACAATGCCAATGAACAGGGCCAGCAGGAATGGCCATTGCTCGATGAGCGCTTTCCTGTCCGTTGTCGTAATACCGATGAATAGATGCGCAGGTAGTGCAAATTTGGTAACGAGCGCATTTAGGGTCTTGGAGGAAGAGGCATCAAAGCTTTTGTAATGCCCCGCTAACCACCCTAAAATAATAACGAAAAAAATCGGCACCAAAATGTACAAGATATGTCCGACACTCATAGATTGATTCTCCTTGCTTGAACTGACGTATTCTGCCTGTCTGAACAAGGCAATCCCTTTCCTAAATGGAGCATTAGTGAGGGTGATGAATTACACTTTCCACTGCTTTGACCTTGACATATTCGGGTTTCCACATTGCATCCCGTATAGCTTGTTCAACATTTGAAATGTGTGCCTGAGCTACCTGATCCTGAATCGCTGCTTTCGCTACCGCAACCGCAACAACGTACGAAACATCACGTAATTTTTGGATATGAGGGAGCAACGCACCGCCAGGCTTATTCGAATCTACGCCATTGGCAACGGCATCTGCTGCGGCTGTAAACATCGCAGGGGTAATCCTTTTGGCTTTAACCACAATCGCACCCAGACCCAGTCCCGGGAACACAAAGGCATTGTTCGCCTGTCCAATTTCAAATTTCGTACCGTTATAAGTGACGGGGTCAAAGGGGCTTCCGGTAGCAATTAATGCCTTGCCATCGGTCCACCGTATTAGATCCTCAGGTGTAGCTTCTGCAAGATTTGTAGGATTGGACATGGGCATAATGATCGGGCGTTCTACATGCTTCGCCATCTCTTTGATGATCTCTTCAGAAAAGGCACCGGCTACTCCAGAAGTTCCGATTAATATGGTAGGCTTCACCTGACGGATGACCTCCAGCAGCGGTATTTTGCCGTCATCCGACCGCGTCCATGAGCTGACTTCCTCTTTTTTACGTACATACGGTTTCTGATATTCCAGTACATCTTCCATATCGTCCGTTAACAGCCCACGGTAATCAAAGGCCCAAAAGGACTTGAATGAATCTTCCGCGGAAAGGCCGTCCTCGATCATAGCGCCCCGAATTTGGTCAGCGTTACCGATCCCTGCTGCTCCTGGGCCGAAGACAAGTACCTTTTGCTCACGCAGCGGAGTCTTGGTGACACCCACCGCCGAAAGAATTGCAGCCAAGGTCACCGCTCCTGTACCTTGTATATCATCGTTGAAGGTGAGTATACTTTGACCGTATTTTCCTATAATATGGCGTGCATTTACGCTACCCACATCTTCCCAATGTAAAAGCGCCTTCGGGAATTGTGCTAACGTTTTGCTGATAAAAGTATCAATAAACTGGTTATAGGCTTCTCCGCGAACCCGTTTATGGCGGTTTCCGATGTACAGTGGATCATTCAGCAACTTTTCATTATTCGTACCTACATCCAGTACAATGGGCAGCACCCGCCCGGGATGAATGCCTGCCGCAGCCGTATACACTGCAAGTTTGCCAATAGCAATGTTAATCCCCCCGACACCCCAGTCCCCAATCCCCAAAATACTTTCGGAATCCGTTACGACGATCAGATCCACATCTTCACCACTCAAACCGGAATTATAAAACGCTTGTCCAATACCGTTCGGGTTATCTATCGACAAATATACGCCCCCAGGGCGGTTGTACTCGTGACTATATTCTTGAATCGCGGTTCCGACGGTCGGTGTATAGACTACGGGTAGCATTTCACTTAAATGATCGGTTAGTAGCCGATAGTAGAGGACGACATTTCGGTTGTGGAGGTCGTTGAGAGAAGCATTTTTACGTAGCATGGTAGGTTGTGCCAGAAATTGCTGATATGCTCGTACGCTCTGTTTCTCCAATGAAAGGACGGTTGGAGGAAGGATTCCATCCAAACCCAGTTCTTTGCGTTCTTCTTCTGTAAAAGCAACGCCTTTGTTCAAAAGGGGATTTGCCAACACATCCTTCCCCCGTAAAGGAGTAGATAATGACCCATCGCGATTGACATAAAATGCTTCCATAGAAAGACCTTCCTTCTGTTCATTTACATAACTATTCATAACGAAAGATGACATGTTATCCATAGTATGGACGTGCCAATTTGTTTTATTCGTTTATTTATATATGACAAAATAACCATATTCATTTCTTTCTATTGATCTAAAAGGACCAACTTTCGATATGGATTCGCTAACTAATACTAAGGATTTTGGTTCTAATGAATCAGGTCTAAATACTCTGTTTTTATCAAATATGAAAATCAGTTTTTCTTCTCTTATTCTCTTATATATCATGGAGTGTCAGCTATTTTGTTAAGAAAATATGAAGTATTTGGACATTAATTTAATCCCTATAAACAAACATTCTTAATTCTTTTTCAACAAAATAGAACTATTCGGGGGAAAAGGAGAGGTTTGTGTGCAGGGACCTATAGCCATTTTTAGCGATAATGACAGGGCTATTGATTATCCCAATGTAATTTGTTTTTACCAATATATACAGTGCAAGGACACGGAGGCAGCTTCAGTCTACGAGAACGCATGTTGCTGCTTGATTGATTATAGGGAGCCGGGGGAGGCGGTGCGGAAAGCCAATCAGATCCGCAGCCAATTTCCGCAAATGCCATTGTTACTGGTGACGGATGTAACATTTCCGTTCAGTGATCAGCATATGGTGCAAATCACCGGAGTAGGCCGTTTGCGGCTGCTATTTTGGCAAGCCAATGACACCGAAGAAATGCTTTCGGAAATACAAAGCTTGCTCTATCCCGAGTATTCGACCAAAAGCCAACATATTGCATTTATCTTGTCTGTATATAACGAAGAGCAACGTTTTGTTCATGTCAAAACCTTTGCTGAACGACTGCAAGCCTTTATCCGCAGCCATATTATTGAAGGTTCGATTTATCTCATTGATGATGGCAGCCACGATGGCACCCATGCCTTGATTAAAGCGCTGGAGGCAGCAACGGACTTGTCCGTAAACCGGATTAATCAGAATCTTAGTCCGCTGCTTCAAACAAGGGAATTGGGACGCAATACACGTAAGGCAGGGACGTATCTGGAAGGGATGCGGACCATTGGTGCGGATTACTACGTATTTGTGGACGCGGACGACTCTTTTTTTATTGAGGATATTGCCAGAATGATTAATGTTGTTCAGCAGGGCTATTATGATGTCGTGATCGGAACCAAGGATATGACCGCCGAGAATCGGTCTTTATTGCGATCTGTTGTCAGCTTTGGTAAGCGGGTCATTTCCCGTCCTTTTTTACCCACAGGTGTGGTGGATTCCCAGACTGGGCTTAAAGTGATGAGTTCGGTTGCAGTGAAACGGATGTTTCCGCATTTAAAGGAACAGCTCGGATTGGCGCTGGATCTAGAAATGATGTTTATTGCCAAGCGACTCCAGCTTCGTGTGCTGCAATTACCCGTCAAATGTATTGACCGCGATGGATCGCACATCCATGTCTGGAAGGATTCCATTCGTTTTTTACGCTCTATCATTGATATTTGGCGACTGGATCGGCGGGTGAGATAACAACGTGAACAACCGATTGCGTTCGTTGATGTTTCCTCTCTTTAATGTGCTGCTTAACGGGTTTAATTTTTTCTTCCACATTGCAGCGAGCTGGTATCTTACCGGACAAGCCTATGGTCAAGCGAATGCGCTGCTGGCCCTCTTTGCACTGTTGTCCGTTTTGGGCTTATCCATCCAGCTATTGACCGCCAAGCTGGTATCCAAGGGTGACAAGATGCTTGCGCTACGTAGCTTACCGCTCGGTTCTCTATTACTAAAAGCACCTTTGGTGCTAACTGTGCTTGCCACGATCATTTTACTCATCATTCATCCGTTATTGCGCTCGCTTTTAGGCGTCGATTCCGCCCCGCTATTCATGCTGTATGGCTTGATCGGCCTACATATTTTGGTGAGTTCGTGCCGTGGAGATTTACAGGGTAGGGAACGCATGTTGGCGCTCAATGTGAACTATTACATTGAAGTAATAGGGAAGCTGAGCTTGTTTTTTGTTCTGGCTGCACTGGGGTTAAAGCTGGAAGCCCTACTATTGGCGAGCTGTGGGGGAATGTTGCTGTCGCTACTCCACGGCTGGATCGTTTCGGCTCGAGGCTTGTCCTTATTCACAACCAGTGGAGAACATATCCCTTCTGGGCTATGGAAGTCATTGGGTCAGGATTTCACCGATAGCCTTATGACGAATTTATTCATTTTGTTTTGTATCTCTATCGACATGTTGTATGTACAGCATTACTTTCCCGAGCAGGCCAGCAGCTATGCCATTGCGCTGAAGTATAGCCAGTTGGTCTATTACGTTTCGTATAGCCTCATTGCTGCCTTTATTCCAAAGCTCGGTGCGCAGGGGCATGACCGCCAAGCTTTGGGCAAGTTGATTGCCGTCTATGCCGGATTAATGGCTGTAGCTGCGATCTGTGTATATGTGGGCACGACCTTTGTGTTCCCATCCTCTATACCCATATTATTCGGAGCCTCTTACCAATCAGCCGAGGCCTATATTCCATGGGGGGGATGGGTGTACTGGTTATTTTCCATCGTGCTGTTTTTTGTGCATGTGCACGTATTGGTGGGCAGACGCAAATTTATGTTCAGTCTGATGGCAGGAGCCGCGGCTTTATTAGTAGCCTTTCATATTGCCCACACAGAGCCGGTAGATTTCTTGCTTTCTGAGTTCATTGTTTACGGAGCTATGGCTCTCTACTTTGTGATAGACGCCTATGTGCATTTGTTCAAAATAAAGATAAAGGGGGATTTACCCCATGAATACCATACATGAACAGGACGGTAAAACCGTAGTTCTATTGCTGTCCTGGCGTGACATACGTTCACCTAAAAGCGGAGGAGCAGAGATTTTCACCCACGAAATGCTTAAACGCTCACAGCAAGGCCGCTTCCAGTTCATTCATTTTTCACCCCAATTCGAGGGGATGCCTGAGCATGAAATTATTGACGGTATTACGTATATTCGAAAAGGAAACATATACAGTGTTATTTATTATGCGATGCGATATTACCGTCGTCATCGAAGGAAGATCGACTATGTGATTAACCAGGCGAATACGCATCAATTCTTTACCCGATTTTGGGTGGAGGCATCCAAGCGGATTTTTTTCATACATCAGCTAACAAGGGAAATATGGTTTGAGAACGCCAAATTCCCGCTAAATGTTATTGGGTTTCATATGGAACCCTTGATGCTTAAGCTGGCTCGTAAGGATCGAACGCTTACGGTATCTCCGTCTACTCGGTATGATCTACTTAAGCTGGGCTTTCACCCGGATCGTGTTCATCTTTTACCGGAAGGCATTGAGTTTGATCATTGGCCGCGCGAACAATTTTTAACGAAGGAACCTAATCCGACCTTCATGTACGCTGGGCGCTTCGTCAAATATAAAGGCATTGATCTGGTCGTTGAGGCCTTTGGGCAGCTCAAGGGAAAGTTCCCTCAGGCTATGTTATGGATTGCCGGAAAAACCGATAAAACCTATGTGGCAGAACAATTGTTGCCGATTATGAAACGGTATGGATTAACATACGGAGAACCGGATGAACAGGGGCAATCGCAAGCTGATATTACCTTTTACGGATTTGTTTCAGCAGAGCATAAGCTGGAGCTGATGAGTCGTGCCCACGCGCTGGTGTTTCCTTCCTTGCGTGAAGGTTGGGGGTTGACAATTACCGAAGCGGCAGCGGTTGGAACGCCCAGCATTGTCAGCAATTCACCGGGTCTGGTGGATGCAACGGATTTTGGGAAGAGCGGGTATCTATGCTTTCACGGCGACATCCGGGGATTATCTGAACAAATGGAAAGAGCAGCGAAGGGTGGCGAAGATTACATGGCCATCCGTGAGCGGGCGTATCAATATGCGTTAAGATTCCATTTTGATCATACGGCTGCTGCGTTTGAGCAGTTGATGGAAGATTGGGTAGAGGAGGCGGAACAGAGTGGACAAAGTGGTCATTCTCTTCTCCACGTACAACAATGAACGGACGATAGAGCCTTGTTTGCGAAGCTGTATGGGGCAAAATTACAAGGATCTGCATATTGTAATTGCTGATGATGGCTCCAGTGACCGGACCGTCGAGACGATTCGTATGCTGTCGGCAGGGAGCGCAGTACCCGTAACGGTATTGGAGCTTCCCCATGGGGAGCGGGGAGTCGCTAGGGTTAGAGCGGTTGAGGAAGCGAAACGCTTGGGTGCCGAATACATATTTGTATTGGATTCCGATATGATTTTAGCCGAACATCTGATTCAGCAGAGCATTGACTTTTTTGACGATCATCAGGATATTGGCGCTTTGGTCGTTCCGGAGGAGGCGTATTCGGAAGCGAATAATTTTTTTTCAAAAGTGAAAGTTTTTGAGCGAAATGTAATTAACAATGCGGGTGAGACCTTGGGAAAACGCTCCATTGAAGCGGCACGCTTCTGGCGAATGAGCGCTTACGAATCGACGGGTGGGTTTAATGCGGAGCAGATTGCTTTTGAAGAAATACAGCCGACCTTACGTTATATAGAGTCTGGTGGAGTCATTCGCCGGGCGGTATTTACACGGGTATATCATGATGAAAAACAGGTGTATCTGCACGATGTATTACGTAAAAAAGCCTACTACTTTTCAGTGATGGATCGTACGATGTCATCTGAAGAGGGCGGATTACGAAAGGCACTGGAACGTTGGTATTTCTTCCGTCCGGTGCTGTATACGTGGGGGAATTTGAAAAACTATATCCGTCACCCGTTGCTGACGATGGGGATGTTGTGGATGTATGTATGCCTAACTGTGATTGGGGTAGCCGCCGTGTTAAAGGGCGGCACCCGTCACTCAGGCGATCTCGCTAAGGCGGATAAGGCGTAACGATGAATGTCCGAGGGTCAGCGTATCCAGCGTGTACAAGTCGGGATCGGAAGATTCCGACTCCTCATACGGTATGTATAATGAATGCGTGGTTAACTGAATACCTTCCCCGTCAGGATGACGTAGTGAGCGGCCAACAGGATACAGCTCAGCAAGTGCAATGTGTACAGCAGTTACGATATCTTGTTCATTCAGCAGCACATAGGGTCGGTACGGGGCATTCAAAATGCTGTCTATAAATACTGACAGGTCGGAAGCTACGTTCTGGTCTGCTGCATGCAGGCTGTTTCGATTGAGTTTGGCTTGATCAAGCGCCTCATACAGTATTTTTTTTAGCGTATCATCATCCAGCTCCAGCGGTTTCGTCAAAAAACGGAACACACCGACTTGATTAATCGCCGATAAAATGGACTGCGTATGCAGGTGACCAGACAAAATGATTCGTACGATATGTGGATAATCTTTCTTAATCATGCGAAGGAAGGTAATCCCATCCAGACCAGGCATGAGCAGATCGGAAACGACCACATCAATCGGGTGCTGTTCCAGCACTTGTAGGGCTTCTTTGGGCGTGTGAGCGGTATGTAAGGTGAATGCTTCTTGCGTCAAGGTCCGTTCAAGCAGGGACAGAACCATAGGGCTGTCGTCAACAAATAGAATGTTTTGGGGTGTCATAAGAACTGCGCAACTCCAATCAGGAAGTAAGAAATGAGGAACTACATGTATAATATCAGCGTTTTGGCATTTTTGAAAGATGTCAATACAGAACGGGCGTTGCGTCTTTTTTGTGAACGATTTGATTCGGCTGAGCATGCCCTCTGGGAAAAAGGTATGCGTCTCCTTCATCAGTATCATGCTGCACGGCATACAGGGGTGACCCTGGTTGTCTCCAGCGCACTTCAGCATATGGACGATCGTCATGATATTTACGTTGTTGATCTGCGGGAATACGGCGAGGAAGTGTTGGATCGCTTATATATCGCAAAAACATGCGAGTTGATCCTACTGACGGACGGGGCAACGGAAACCGCTGCGAGGTTTGCTGCCCTCCAGCGCCGCACTCCCCGGTTGCTGTGCGCACGGCTACCGCTGGTCAGCTACGAGCTGGAATGCCTGATGCAGGCTATTTTGAGCCGTCGTGAACAAAATGGAGGGGACAGGGAAGCATGAAACAATGGGCTTTGTTGAAACCAGGTTGGCAAAAGCTGATCCTGTACCTGATCGTACTGGGTGTGACCGTGTTTTTGGCCGCTGTGCTTCAATGGTTTGTCGTGCGACAATTCAGTGTTCACTTGGCGGAGATTCAGAACGAACAGCTCCAGTATGAGGTACAGGAACTTTCTAGCAGCATAACCGAGCGTTATGCCGCATGGCAGGCTGAATTGAAGGAGCTGTCGTCCAGTCTGGGCAGAGATATGCTGAATCAGGGAACACGCCAGTATCCTGAGGGGTTTAAGCGTGAAAGCGGGGCCTTTTATGTGCTGGATGAACAGTATCATGTGATGGTCGGACGAGATAATCGTGAGATGAAAAGTGCGGTCCAGCAGATTAAGTGGCTGCAAAATGGTTGTGCAGTAAGCTCTTTTGTGACAGAGGATCATCAGCCTGCCCAGTATATCGCATGCAGGATTCAAGGAGCGCAGATGGGCGGTTTTATGGTGCGCAAGGTTGACGCTGATATGCTCAGCGGAATTATTAAAAGTAAACCGGTTAACCAGTATGAGACTTTATTTTATAACGGTCAATTTAAGGTCGTAGCTTCCCGAAGTAATCCGGATATTAACCGAACGGACATCACGGGCGTCACCCGTAGGCTGCTGGAGGGCAATACAGGTGTCATTGAAGATGACGGTGAAAAATACGGGATAGGATTTAGCCGCATTGGGGAAGAAGCCCTTTACATATCGGTTAAGGATGTCAGCGAGGATACAGCACAGCGAATCAGCTCCTTCCGCAAACAGTTGTGGATGGTCATGGTTCTAATATTGTTCATTCTGTGGGCCATGCTCGTACAGTTCCGCAAAAGGATTGTAAAGGATGCCATCGTGAACAACCAGGTGCGTGATCAACGGCGAGATGAAGATATGCGACAGCAGCAGGACATGTATTATTTGCCGTTAATGCAGACGATTGAGCAGCAACTGCAAGAGCTGCAAGAGCAGACTAGCCGTCTCACAGGCGGTGATGATTTGAAGTTGCTGGGATTTTATCATGATCTAGCAAACCACTTTGAAGCGGCTTCCAGTCAGGGAAAAGGAGCCTCTCATGAGGAACTAGAGTATTTTCGCGAGTTGAATGAAAATTTTATCCAGGGTCGCCTCAGACAGGAATCCTCACTGGGAGAGTTACTGACGGGAGTCCGTAGCTTGCGCGATGAGCTGGAAGAGAAGATGCATGATAATAGTGGAATTAGCTTTACAGATATGAATGAAGTATTGTCTGAGTCGCTGAAATGGGCGAACCGTTCATTGAACATGAAGAACATTCAAGTGATCTTGCGGCAAGAGCCTGTTCCATCGATTGCAGCACAAGCACCCATGCTGTACAAAACGATTCAGGGACTGCTGGAAAATGCAGTGCAGGCCATGGGACGCCAAGGCGGAGAACTGCCTGAGGATCAGGAACAGGGCCGAACAGGTCTGCGGTCCAAGCGACAATCTCAAGTGCTTAAGGTTAGTTCACGGTTGGAAGAAGGAGAAATTGTTATTATCATTGAGGACACAGGCGGCGGGATTGATGATAAAATGCGTTGGAGCTATTTCCAGCCAGACTATTCCCAAAACTCGCAGGAGCATGCGTTCAGCCTGTACCATATGGATGCATACCTGAAGACCATAGGCGGCCGTTTAAAGCTGCGTAATACCGATCAGGGCTTGCAGGCAATCGTTCGTTTGAGAAGATAGGCCCAAGATAACCGACGGATATACGAGAAGTTCAAGAGAGGGGGACAAGCATGAAAAAATGGGTATTTCGCTATCGTTACGATATGGCGGCAATGATGTTGATGCTGATTGCGATTGTTGCATATCTTGCACCCATCTATGGACCAGGGCAAATTGTGTTTAGCGACATTGCTTTTGGAGCCACCTCTCATCGGTATCTGGAGGAAATAACCGGGGTATGGAACGAGCGATGGTCTACCTCGACCTTGTTCAATGCTCCACGTATCCTGTACATCTTGCCCTTCTATGGACTGTCACTCTTATTTGACGAAAGCGGACCGGTCTTGCTCAAGTCGTTTATTACAGGCTTGTTATTTGTTTCGGCATTTTCGATGTATGCCTTTGCCAAACGATTGGTTAGCGTGTATTATTCACCAAGCTTTACGAAGACCCGTATTTTTGCCATCATGGTCGGCTCGTTGTTTTATGCGTTGAATCCGTGGGTTATTTTCCGCATTCAGCATATTTATTTGCTCTGTGGATATAGTTTATTTCCGTTAATGCTGCGATTCTTTTTCAGTGCGGTGGACCCCAAGTTTCAAATTCAACAAATTAAAAACTATCATTCCCACAAGTTGTATCAGCGGAACTGGATCGACCTGTTTCTGTTGGCTGCGGTATTCACCGTTAGTGCTGCGGCAATTCACTATTTTTTCTTCGGCATGATTTATTTGGGCTTGTTCACCATGTTGCTATTGATCAAGCTGACCTGGACCCACCGTAAGGCTGGTCGCACCTATTTGCAGCCGTTATACGACAATTTTTTGCGTAAAGGGATCATTTTTGGCATGTTTTTCGGTCTGCTCAGTTTTTATTGGTTGTCTCTATATGTCGGTAGCATGTTGATGGACGCTCAAGCGTCTCAGCATAATATCAATGTCGTGGATACGTTGTCTCTGTTCAGCCGCAACAGCAGTTTAAATAATGTGGGTTATTTACTGAGCTATTGGTGGCCCATGTTTTCCTTGTCCTCACTGCCTGTCATGTTTTATGTAGGAGGGGGATTTTTGTTGCTATTGATCGGGTATGCGATGGTGACACGTTCACATAAAAATCCGATCATTCTGATCTTCTCGCTACTTACGCTGCTGTTTCTGGTTGCAGCTACCGGGACGACGTTCCCATCGATTGCCAAGTGGTTTGTCATTCTGGTTACGAAAACCCCTGTGATTGGTTCGGTTTTCCGTGATCCTAACAAATTTATTGGACTGATTGCCCTTAATTTCGGGGTGTTGCTGACCTTTGGTGTCATTCAATTTATGGAATGGTTCGGATCATCGCCGCTACAGCGTGTATATAAAAAGCTGGCGGTCGTTATCGTCGTCCTGTGTCTGGGGGTATATTTTGCTCCCTTGCGCACTCAGTTCATTGAGGGGTACTACAAGCCAGTACAAGTGCCGGAGGCTTATGGTCAAATGGCTGAAAAGCTGACTGATCCGGATCGTTTCGATAGCAAGGCATTATACTTTCCGATTGCTGACAATATGATTCAGAGCTATAACGGAGTAGCCACGCCCAAATGGAATAAAGGGAAGACCGCAAACGAAAAGGCAACCGGAGATTTTCAGGTATACTCTTCTCCTAAAAATACGATCTTTCATCATGAGGGCAATGATCCCGGTATTACATACTATATGAATTTTCTACAGTATGTCATGGACAACGGATTAAGCTCCCGATTAGGTTGGCTGTTCTCTACCTTTGGTGTTAACCAGTTGGTCTACCATGATGAATATGTGGGACAGGAGAAGCGTCAGGATTTCCACCTCTCTCAGCTGGAAGGTCAGACCGGGCTGAAACGTACGTACCAGAACGGGCTATTTTCCATATTCAATCTCGACCAGACACCGCCCTATATGAACATCCTTGCGAGTAAAATTGTAACACCTTACGGTTTTAGCCGACTAGAGAGCTACAGTCATCTGCCTGGTTTTGATTTTAGCCGCTTTGGAGTGCTGTTCAGTGCGTTAAAGCCTGAGCTAAAAACCATCCAGACGATTAACAAAGGGGATTATGTGGAAGCGGCGTCCTTTAATGACTTGCTATTGTCACAGCTTCCAGCAGAGGATTACTTACGGCCTTTTGATGCTATTGAGGATGGTAATGCCTTTTTAAAATGGTCCAAAACCTTTGCCTCGACCAACGATTGGTTGTGGTATTTATCCTCCCAAAATATACGGAACTTTCCGTTCGATATGGAAATGGATGCAGGGATTGCGGTCACCTTTGCCAGTAAGAAGCTGGATGTGGCCCCGTATCAGATGAGCAGCATCGAAGGGAAGACGGTTGTGGACTTTGATTCCATGTTGCGGACCGAAACCTTCTTCAAGCCGGATAACCCGCAGTTGTTCAGTGTGCAGGCTAATCCCCGTGAGGAATTGAATGATGTGCCAACTCTGCATGGTGAAATTATGAAGGGAGACCCGAGTAATATATGGCAGGTCGCTCGATCAGGTTTGCTGGAAGCCAAGGAAAATAATCCGTATCAGTTCCAAATTACCGTTTCCGGTCGTGGGACGAACAAAATGCATGTGAAAATGAGATTTTACGATAAGAAAATGCGTGAACTGGGGGTTAGCTATGTCGTGGCGCCTTCGGAGGGATATAATTTTGACAGTGTGAAATTTTACGGGGAATACGTGTCGCCGCCCGGCAGCTATTGGATGCGAATGGATTTGTTAACCCTGCAGCGCCCACAGCAAAAAAATTACTGGTGGATTCATGATATCCAGCTACGTGATTTGGGGCAATACAGTAAGCCTAACACGTTTACGATGCACAAAAAACTGGATCAACCTCAAACCTCGCATGTATATGCCAGAGTGTTTATGAATAAGGCAGGCGGGAAATTACAAGTCACGCTACCGGACAAAGTGGTTAGTATCAAGACCCAGGATAATGGTTTAAACCAATTTCAATGGGTCGATCTGGGGGAACATGTTTTTCCAAAAGGAGATACTCCAGTCACGGTTAATAACCTGCAAGGTTTTAATGCGGTCAATCAATTTGCGATTGTGCCTGTGGATCAGCTAGATCAGTTATCTTTTCCAGTGGAGCAGGCATTGAAGCGGGGCAAGCTCTTTTTCACCTTGGAGGCAGAGAACGATTTTAACGCCCAAGGGAATGTGCAGACGGAGCGTGCTTTACCAAGACTTAGTATGGGGCGGGGGATCAGCTATCAGAAGGGGACGTTAAGCAGGGATGTGGAAGTCGCCAAAACGGGAACCTATGCCACAGCTATTTTGGCTAATCTACCTGCAGGATACCATGGGTCATTAACGATGAAGTGGGTGAATGAAGAGACGGGAGAGGTGCTGACCAGAACGATTCGTACGGAAGAGTCGTATAAGCGGTTACCCGCTACCTCTTTATCTGAAAAGCAGGTTATTGAAACGGTGCCCGATCAGGATGGTTTTGCCAAGAAAATCATACAAATTCCCGGTCTGCTGAACGACTATGGCCGAATAGAATTCAAAAATCTGTTCCTAACCAAGGGAAAGTATCACTTAACCCTTGTGCTGGACAGCCAAGTACCGTCATTGAGCCGTTTTGGAGATATTCATCGAATGGGCGGGCAGGAAGTGACGGTAATGCCTGGGGAGAACACGAAGGAGTCATTAGACACGGATGTCGGATGTGTAGCGGATATACGACCTGGCCAGACGAACCTGTCATTTATGGACGAAGGACTCTCTATCCGTTACGCACCTAGCTATTCCTGTGATTTGAATATATATGCGTCCAAGAAAATGAAGGCCGAGCCGCTGCAAGAGTATGCCGTGCAGTTGGATGCGCGATCAGCACAAGTTGGAAGTCGGCACATGAAGGTCATATTTTTGAATAAAGCGTCCCAGGTTCTCCAAACCTCCTATATTGATGAGGTGGAGGAGAGAGATAAGGAACAATGGAATCATTATGATCAAATTGTGAAGGCACCGGCAGGAACCGCCATGATGCAGTTTCAAATTTTAGCGCATGCGCACAAGAAGCAGTCAGGCTTATTTCAAATGAAGGAATATTCCATTATCCCTTATCAAGCCATGATTACAGTGGATCAATTTACGTTGTTTGAGGGAACGGATATGGATACCTTTTTTATGGCACCACATGCTTCGGAAAGCATTCAGGCTACTCGTGAGAATTCCATGGAACGCAGTTTTACGCTATATAATCCGACGCATCAGCAGGTGCTGATCCGGGAGACCGAATCACCCAATCCACTATGGGAGTTCAGGCTGGGTGGCGAAAATCAGCGAGCCCGTCTGTCTGTGAATGGAGTAACTACCGGATTTATTACCAATGGTAACGGGAACGGGAAAGTCGTCGTTATTCTGGCTTCCGCCTACCGTTTCGGATGGGGACTGTTCCTCATAGGGATACTGGGTGGAGCAGCTTGTTTTCTTCCTTATCGGCGATGGAAGAAGCGAAACCTTCCATAAAAAGCAAGCTGCTCAGTGGGGAAATGGGTAGCCATGATACGGCTACATCTCATATTTGTAGCCTCTGCCCCAGACGGTACGGATGTGCTGAGGATTTTTAGGGTCACGTTCTATTTTTTTGCGGAGGCTGGAAATATGTACGTCGATAGTGCGATCCAGATAAGCGCCATCTCCGCCTTTGATCCGATCCATCAGCTCACTGCGGGTAAAGACTTTACCTGGATTGCAGGACATTTCTTTTATAATAGAAAATTCGATTTGAGTGACTTCTATTTCTTGGTCATCGACTAACAGACAATGACGGTAATCATTCACCCATACCCTTACCTTTTTATTCTTTTGAGTTACCGTTTGCGATTCAGTGAGCATGTTGCGGCCGCAGCGGCGCAGCAGGGCTTTGATGCGGGCATTTAACTCTATCAGACTGAACGGCTTGCATAAGAAGTCATCTGCTCCGTCATCCAGAGCTTTTATTCTTATATTCAGCACGGTGTTATTAGAGATGACCAGCATAGGGACTGTGGTAAATTGACGGATTTGGCTGATCAGCGCACATTCGACTTTACCGGAAAACATTAGAGCGGTCACAATAATATCCGGCTTAAAACGCATGAGTGTAGGAATTGCAAGTTTAGAGTCATAAATAAGCTCGGTATGATAGCCTTCCTCCTGAAGGTGAAGAGCAATCATATCTGCCAAACCTTTTTGATTTTCAATGATGAGTATTTTTATGGGCATGACTGACATCTCCTGTACAGACAAAGATACAATAGCATTGCATAATCATGTATTTGCCACGATAATACATACTTATGTATTCGGCAGAAATGCGAAAAATGAACAGTCTTATAATGTAAGAAAAATATTAATTTACAGGAAGAAGGTTGCATCTTTGCGAATGATTTTATTATCTGGAGGTTCGGGTAAACGTCTGTGGCCCTTATCCAATGTGAACCGTCCCAAGCAGTTTCTTTCCATACTACGTCACGACGAACGGCCCGAAAGTATGCTGCAACGAATATGGAGGCAATTAGATGAGGCGAATTTGGCAGATGAGGCCTATTTTTCGACGAGTGGAACTCAGGCCGAGCTGATTCGAGGACAAATTGGCGGAGATGCTGTAGTGATTGAGGAGCCGACTCAGCGAGATACTTTCCCGGCCATTTCCCTGGCTACGGCCTACTTGCATGACGTTGCAGGCGCATCACTCGACGAGATCGTAGGGGTCATGCCTGTGGACGGGTATACGGGAGATGAATTTTTTGAGCATCTGCGCAGGCTTCCTTCCATATTAGAGCAATCAGGAAGCCATATCGCATTAATGGGGGCTGCTCCGACGGAACCCTCTGATAAATACGGATATATTGTGCCTTCAGCCTCTCCTTCACTTGACCAGCCATATTATAGGGTTAGTTCATTTGTAGAAAAGCCGGATCTGATTCGTTCAGAAGCGTTGATCCGTGAAGGGGCCTTATGGAATTGCGGGGTGTTTGCTTTTAGACTGGGCTTTTTATTGGATATTCTGAAGCAAATGGGTATACCAGCCGACTATGAATCTCTTTCGACAAATTATGCAGACTTGCCTAAAACTAGCTTCGATATCGCGGTAGTAGAGCATACTCATAAGCTCTCTGTGCTTCCATATCATGGAGAGTGGAGAGACTTGGGCACATGGGATTCGTTGGTGAGAGAAGTAAGCTCGAAGCTGAGTGGTCCAGGATATATTTCAGAAGCTTCACATGACTCGCATATCATCAATGAACTGGAGATTCCGGTCAGTATCTGGAATGTCCCGGACATTATCGTCGTTGCCGGGCCGGATGGCGTGCTGGTTACGGATCGGCAGTCATCCACAGGAATTAAGGATATGGTGGCGGAAATTGAAATCGGACCACGTTTTGAGGAGCGCTTCTGGGGAAAGCAAACGGTGTTATCCCATCAAGCGGCAGCAAGTGGATTGCAGACAGTGACCAAACGCGTGGTCATTTCAAACGGGAGATTTATCAGCTATCATGAGCATCAGTTTCGTAAAGAAGTTTGGACTATAGTTTCTGGAACCGGGAGTGTCTCTATCAATGGCGTGATACAGACAGTCAGCCCCGGTGAGGTCATCGTCATTGAACCCGGTACAAAGCATTTTATAGGGGCAGTAGAAGGAGATTTAGAATTCATTGAGTCACAAATCGGACATATCGTATCCGAAACGGATATTATCCGTTATGAATTTCCTGATTCGATTGACGACCATACTCATGAAGTGTCTACAATATAGGGACTGATAGATACGAACGAGGTTTATCAGAAGGCAGTGAAGAGTAGTAGGAACTATTTTTTATGAGTATTCGGATTTTATGGCGGAGAAGGGTTTATAGCTGGCCCTTCTCCAATTTCTCGATCAAGGTGGAAAAATCGATTCCCAGCAAGATTATTTCTTCTGGCTTACGAACAACTTCAATAGGTGGCATATTAAACATCGGGAAGTTTTCCTCCCGTAGATCGTAGCTATCAAACCGCCTCTGGTACTTAGGCTTACGTTGCTTTTTAAGTCCCTCTGTAAAGAGTATTTTGGCTCGTAGGGCTTCAAAAGAGTATCCCCTGCTTAAACGATTAATGACTCGAATAAGGCTGTTTAGAGACTCCGTATAAGCGTTTGTAATGCGATGGTCGAAGTAGGCGAATATTTCCTCTTCCCAGTTCTTCATAGCCTTTGTAAGTGGTTCAAAAGCGGATTGCAGTTCAGTTGGTATTTTAGCTTTCCATTCGTTGTATTTAAGGAATGCCGTCTGTCTGCTATCACATTCCCAAATATCGAAATATGATTCCTTTAAGTCATAAGCAGTGCCGAGAGAAGGATGATTCTTTGTCCAAAGGTCAAGCGTAATTTTATCCATCTCTGTAAGCGCTTTATGGCGTTTTAGGAGGATAAAACGGTCGTGCCTCAGCCCGCGGCGTTCTTTTGGCGATAATCCTTCTCGGAGCTGCTTACGAATGGTTTCTAACGCTTGGTTTGCCATACGGAGAACATGAAACTTATCGACGATGATAAGAGCTTTTGGCAAGATAGCCCTCACGGCGTCCTTATATGGTTGCCACATATCCATTGTGACGTATCGTATTTGTCCTCTATTTGGAAGGCGTGAGAGGCAGTCTATAACGGTTTCCTTGTTACGATTGGGCAAAACGTCTAACAACGTATGTTCCTCAATATTGGTTAAAACGCATCTTGGCTTAATAATGTGTATTTCGTCAATCCCAAGCCAATTAGGAGTTTCAAAACGAAGCGTTACTATAAGACGATTGAGGTAATCACGAAAGATGTTACGTATCGTTTTTTCATGCAATCCAACATCCTCGGATATGCTGACAAACGTGCGTTTAAGGCTTTGCTTCTCTATATAAGACAATAATCGTTTGGTACAGTTTCGCTTTTCGTCTATGGTGTGATCTAAGTGTTCCCAAAAGGTTCGATTGCAATCTTTACAGCGATACCTCTGACGCTTTATAAGAAGGCCTGCACGCTTGCCATGAATGGGCAAGTCCATATAAACTTGTTCCCTGCTGTCGTGTTTGTAGAGGTTGGCTATGCATCCGCAATGAGGGCAAGCCAAAGGTGGAGAGTTCGTCACCACTTGTATTAGAAAATCAAATTCATTTTCACTAATACTTAATATGTTGAAGTTTGGAAGATTTAAAATATCCATATGAATTTCTTCTATGCATTTATGATGCAAACTCCTTCTTTGTTTTCGCGTGACTGGTCAAAATACCGCTGAATATAAAAGATAACAACGAACCGGCAAAGCATATAGCCGCAAACATGCCTACGGCGGAAAAACCGTTAAAAGTCGCGTAAATCAGGCCTGCGATCCAAGAACCGAGCGTTGTCGCAGCGTACATGTTTGAATTGGCCAAGCTGGAGATCGTGCCGCGGATGGTCGGATTTAGTGAATTCAGCATTCCCAATATTAGGGGAAAAGAGATCCCCATGTTAACGAATATGAAAAAGTAAACACTTTCGAAAGCCGCAACCGACGGCAAGAGAGGCAACACAATAAAACATATGATAGAGACAAGAAAGCCTACAACCAGCGTATTGAAACGGTTTAACGTTTTGATCACATAGGCACCGCCAAAGCTCCCGACTATATTCCCAAGACCTAGAAAAAACATTACGTATCCCGTTTGATCAATTGAAAGGTGAAAGCGATCCGTCACCCATTTTCCAATGAAAGAAAAGGCAGCAAAGAATCCACATTGAAATAAGAAATGAGCGAGGAAAGCCTTTCTTGCCATTCGGCTATTCAATAGTGGGATGTATCTACTGAAAATCGGAGTCCTGGTTTTTTGGCCTTGATTTGGTTTCATTTCGGGCAAAGCATAGAAGATGAATACTGCTACCAATAATGCACATGCACCGATTGTAAAAAAAGGATAATACCAATGGGTTGAGGCAAGCAGACTTCCAATAGGGATACCGAACGCTTGGGAAGCAGCCAAGCCTGCCATGACGAATCCTGATACTTTGGCGATTTTTGACGTTGGAAACAGAGTAGGGATCGATGCCCAGACTTGAGGCGCCGTAAATGCTGCGCTGACTCCGGCTAAAAAACGGAAGAAGAACATCGACCAAAAACCTGTGGCAAAGCCGCATAACATGGTTGAAACAGAGAAGCAGATCATGCCGGAAAGCATTACTTTTTTGCGATCCCATCCATCGGAAAGCGGTCCAGCAATCAGTGCAAAAATGGCATAACCTAAAGCATAAGACCCTACCATCCAACCGGAATATTCAGTTGGGATATGAAACAAGCTCTGAAGAGTGGGGATGAGCGGAGATATCAAAAACGTATCCGTACCGATAACAAACATGATGAGGAAAAATAAAGCAGTTAATTTGATCATTTTATTCACCCTTTTTAGTTAGTTCTATAGTTCAAAGATTATTGAACTAATGAATAAAAAAAGAATTTCTTTCTACAATGTATCCAGAAATCCAGGTAAGTAAGTTTGAAATGTCTCCAAATCGATGCTCATATACTTCGTTTGAGCTTCTTTTCGTACCTTGATCAATTTCGCCTCCTTTAAAGCACGCAAGTGATACGAAGTATTCGATTTCGTAGTATCGCGAATGTGTCCTACTTCTCCACAATTCATTTCCTTCTTGCTGGCGTATAGAGCTCGTATGATGTCCAATCTTGTTTCATCAGCTAACGCCTTAAATATTTTGACTCTGAGCTCATCATTTATTATGTTTTGAGTAGTCATAAAACCATTGTACTAAGATATCGCTACAAATCAAGTCTTTAGAAAAATACCACCATATTCTCCGATTTTTAAGTGAAATGTTTTGATTTTGTCTCCACCATAAAATCCGAATGCCCCTTTTTTATTAGAGCTTGGAAGACCTGTGCATTCCTAAAAAGGTATTCATGCGTTATACGAATGAATACCTTTTTTTTGCATAAACAGTTCTCTGTGTTTGTAATGAATTGAATAGAAAAGAGACTTATAAAATAATAATTTTCTTGGAAGTCAGCCACTCTTTTACAGCATCCGTACTGAGGTCTCTTTTGGGCGTCCATTCTATTTTATCAACCAGCTTGCCGTTTCTGAATTCTGCAATAGTGGGGGTGTATTTAACGTTGTAATCCTCTTTGAATTTATTCCATTGAGGCTTGTCCTTATGGATTTTGTGAACGTTCAAAAAAGTAATTTTAGAGCCTAGATTATACTGTTCGATCATCTTGTTAAAGTTAGGCTCAAACCGATTGCAGTCTCCACAACTGGGTCTGCCGACATAGACAAACACACTTTGATCCTGCTGAATCAAACGCTTAAAACCATCTAGTGTAACCGCATTCAAGTGGTCATATATTTCGGGATAATTGCTTTTGCTTGCTTGGATCTCTTTATCTTTCTGCTGAACAACCTGCTCCAGATCTTGAAATTTAACTACAGCTGAAATAGCGATACCAATGAGAAGCAATACAATGACACTTAACCCGGCGATATATCCTTTTTTCACAGAAACCCTCCTTTTTTTACAATCTCAAACTTACAATAAATGATTTTTTCGTTTTTCACTGTAACACTTGTCTCATTATGTATAAAAAAGAAGCTTTCCCGTAGGGAAAGCTTCTTCAGGCTGTCGAGAAAGTCTCGACAGCCTATTTTATGTTAATTTTGTTTAAGACGACACCGCGTTAATGTTGTATAATATAGGTAACTATTGTAGAACGGATGGTGTTGATATGCTACGCTCCAACCGCGAAAAACAACAATCCTACGAATTTGTTTCCATCGAAGATCTGGTTCCTCAAGATCACTTGCTCCGCAAAGTAGATAAGTATATCGATTTTTCGTTTATCGATGATAAAGTTCGATCACTGTATTGTGCAGACAACGGGCGTCCTGCCATTGATCCTACCGTATTGTTTAAAATGATCTTTCTCGGTTATTTCTATGGCATTCGCTCAGAACGGCAACTCGAGCGAGAAATTCAGACGAACCTAGCTTATCGTTGGTTTCTGAGGTTGGGCTTAACGGATAAAGTTCCGGACCATACGACGATTAGCTGGAATCGTCGTACTCGCTTTAAAGACACCACGATCTTTCAAGATATCTTCGATGAAATTGTGCTGCAGGCGATCTCTCACCGAATGGTGGGTGGGCGTGTTCTCGTCACCGATTCCACACACGTCAAAGCCAATGCTAACAGGCACCAGTACACCAAAGAACAAGTGTTGCAGAATACTAAAGACTATATGGACGAGCTGAACGAAGCGGTGAAGGATGACCGGAGAAACCACGGAAAAAAGCCTTAAAATCCCGAGAGGAAGTGAACGAAGAAAAAGAAATTAAAGTGAGCAAAACAGACCCGGACAGCGGCTATATGATCCGTGATGGCAAGCCCGAAGGCTTCTTCTATCTGGACCACCGCACGGTGGATATGAAGTACAATCTGATTACGGACGTGCATGTGACACCGGGGAATGTACATGATTCTGTCCCCTATTTGTCCCGTTTGGATCGCCAAAGAGAACGTTTTGGTTTTCAAGTAGAAGCTGTTGCACTAGATTCAGGTTATTTAACAACGCCGATTTGCCGAGGTTTGCAGAACCGAAAGATTTTTGCCGTGATTGCTCACCGAAGATTCCATCCCAGACAAGGACTGTTTCCGAAATGGAAGTTTGAATACGATGCCAAACGCAATGCGTATAGATGCCCAGCCCAACAGGAACTGCCCTACCGAACGACGGACCGTAAGGGATACCGGCAGTATGCCTCTGACCCAGCTCAGTGCCAGCATTGCCCACTGCTAAGTCAGTGTACCCAGTCTCGAAACCACCGCAAAGTGGTGACTCGGCATGTCTGGGAAGACAGCAAAGAGTGGGTACGGAGCAACCGGCTGAGCCCATCTGGTAAAAAGCTGTACCGCAAACGAAAAGAGACGATTGAGCGAAGCTTCGCGGATGCCAAAGAGCTCCATGGGTTTCGCTATTGCCGTTTGCGCGGTCTTCCAAACGTCAGGGAACAAGCCCTTATGACGGCAGCCGTGCAGAACATGAAGAAGATGGCGATCCACCTAGATCGCCTGGAGAAACAGGGGTAACCCCCCTGCTTCTCCAGAGACCAGAGCATTATGATGTAAAAAAGAAACCCACGTCTCAAAATGACGGGGTTTCTCGACAATCTGAAGAAGCTTTCCCGTAGGGAAAGCTTCCAGGCTGTCGAGAAAGTCTCGACAGCCTATTTTATGTTAATTTTGTTTAAGACGACACCGCGTTAATGTTGTATAATATAGGTAACTATTGTAGAACGGATGGTGTTGATATGCTACGCTCCAACCGCGAAAAACAACAATCCT
Source organism: Paenibacillus sp. FSL M8-0228 (assembly GCF_038007385.1). Taxonomy (NCBI): domain Bacteria; kingdom Bacillati; phylum Bacillota; class Bacilli; order Caryophanales; family Paenibacillaceae; genus Paenibacillus; species Paenibacillus sp. FSL M8-0228. The sequence continues at coordinate 4,471,691 of NZ_JBBOXA010000001.1, read as the reverse complement.
ACGAATTTGTTTCCATCGAAGATCTGGTTCCTCAAGATCACTTGCTCCGCAAAGTAGATAAGTATATCGATTTTTCGTTTATCGATGATAAAGTTCGACCACTGTATTGTGCAGACAACGGGCGTCCTGCCATTGATCCTACCGTATTGTTTAAAATGATCTTTCTCGGTTATTTCTATGGCATTCGCTCAGAACGGCAACTCGAGCGAGAAATTCAGACGAACCTAGCTTATCGTTGGTTTCTGGGGTTGGGCTTAACGGATAAAGTTCCGGACCATACGACGATTAGCTGGAATCGTCGCACTCGCTTTAAAGACACCACGATCTTTCAAGATATCTTCGATGAAATTGTGCTGCAGGCGATCTCTCACCGAATGGTGGGTGGGCGTGTTCTCGTCACCGATTCCACACACGTCAAAGCCAATGCTAACAGGCACCAGTACACCAAAGAACAAGTGTTGCAGAATACTAAAGACTATATGGACGAGCTGAACGAAGCGGTGAAGGATGACCGGAGAAACCACGGAAAAAAGCCTTAAAATCCCGAGAGGAAGTGAACGAAGAAAAAGAAATTAAAGTGAGCAAAACAGACCCGGACAGCGGCTATATGATCCGTGATGGCAAGCCCGAAGGCTTCTTCTATCTGGACCACCGCACGGTGGATATGAAGTACAATCTGATTACGGACGTGTATGTGACACCAGGGAATGTACATGATTCTGTCCCCTATTTGTCCCGTTTGGATCGCCAAAGAGAACGTTTTGGTTTTCAAGTAGAAGCTGTTGCACTAGATTCAGGTTATTTAACAACGCCGATTTGCCGAGGTTTGCAGAACCGAAAGATTTTTGCCGTGATTGCTCACCGAAGATTCCATCCCAGACAAGGACTGTTTCCGAAATGGAAGTTTGAATACGATGCCAAACGCAATGCGTATAGATGCCCAGCCCAACAGGAACTGCCCTACCGAACGACGGACCGTAAGGGATACCGGCAGTATGCCTCTGACCCAGCTCAGTGCCAGCATTGCCCACTGCTAAGTCAGTGTACCCAGTCTCGAAACCACCGCAAAGTGGTGACTCGGCATGTCTGGGAAGACAGCAAAGAGTGGGTACGGAGCAACCGGCTGAGCCCATCTGGTAAAAAGCTGTACCGCAAACGAAAAGAGACGATTGAGCGAAGCTTCGCGGATGCCAAAGAGCTCCATGGGTTTCGCTATTGCCGTTTGCGCGGTCTTCCAAACGTCAGGGAACAAGCCCTTATGACGGCAGCCGTGCAGAACATGAAGAAGATGGCGATCCACCTAGATCGCCTGGAGAAACAGGGGTAACCCCCCCTGCTTCTCCAGAGACCAAAGCATTATGATGTGAAAAAGAAACCCACGTCTCAAAATGACGGGGTTTCTCGACAATCTGGAAGCTTTCCCGTAGGGAAAGCTTCTTTAGTCAGCATTTTGCATAATTCGATTCCCAACGCTTGTAAGTACAGTATATAGACGAATTAAAGCATTTCGATCTATATACTGCTGATTTGAAAACGCTCCTGGGATTTATGCAAAATGCCCTAGTCTGATAATTAAATGTTAGACCACAACAGTCAACAAGTAATCCTCACGCTTCACTTCAGTTTCCATTGTGTTCAATACGTCCAGGTATTGAGCGGAATTTGTTACGATAATCGGCGTAGTCGTTGTATAGCCTGCCGCCTTAATTTGTTCGATATCAAATTCGAGCAACAATTGCCCTTGCTTCACTACATCACCCTCTTTGACGCGCTTGTCAAAGAATTGTCCTTTCAGCTTCACTGTATTCACACCAACGTGAATCAGAATTTCTGCTCCGTCATTGGAAGTAATACCGATGGCATGTCCGGTTGGGAATACGGTCGTAATCGTTCCATTGACAGGAGATGTCAGCACACCCTCTGTAGGATCAATAAGGATTCCTTTCCCCATAGCACCTGAAGCAAAAGCAACATCAGAAGATTGTTCCAAAGGCAATACTTTACCTTGCAGTGGGCTTACGAGAATTTCTTTCTCGATTGTCACTTCTTTCTTTATAGGCGCAGCTTCTGTTTTTGCAGTTTCTTCTTTTGGATCATCAAAGCCCAAAATCATAACCAACACAACTGCGAGTACAAAGGCAACGAGCAAACCGATGACTACCCACAAGAATCCAGCTCCAAAATAAGTTGGCAGCGCCAGTAAACTAGGCAGGGAGAAGGATTTTGCAGTCGCTCCGCCAGAAGCGATAATAGCGCCCCCAATACCACCGGATATGCAAGCATAAATGAAAGGTTTTTTCAATTTCAAAGTTACACCATAAATCGTTGGTTCTGTAATCCCGAATACAGCTGCCAGTGTAGAGGAACCCGCCAAAGCCTTCATTTGAGTATTTCGTGATTTCAGGAATACCCCCAGTGTTGCACCGGCTTGAGAAAGTATGGCTGCTGTAAGCATTGGAAGCATCGTGTCATAACCCAATGTTTGAATATTGGACAGCATAATAGGAACGAAGCCCCAATGTACACCGAAAATAACAAACACTTGCCAGAATGCACCAGCCACAGCTCCGGCGATCAATGGGCTTAAATTGTATACCCATGTAAAACCGTTCGCCAAGCCTTGACTGATCAGGTTACCGACTGGACCAAAGGCCAAAAACGTCAACGGAACAACAACTAGCAGTGATAGCATAGGGACGATAATGTTTTTAACCGATTGATGAACAAAGGAATTAAACCAACGTTCCACATAGGACTGTACCCATACCGCGAGAATAATTGGGATTACGCTGGAACTGTATTTTATCAGAATGATTGGAATCCCGAGAAAAGCCAGTTTTGCCGGATGATCCACCGCTGCAATAACATCCGGGTACACGAGTGCTCCAGCAACTGCGACCGATACAAAGGCATTTGTCTTAAATTTACGGGACGAAGTAATAGCCAGGAATATAGGCAAGAAATAAAATACGCTGTCCGAAGCGGCGTTCAAAATGAGATACGTACCGCTTGTAGTATCAATCCAATGAAGCGACGCAATTAAGGCCATAATCCCTTTGAGCAAACCTGCTCCGGCAAGAGCACCCAAGAGAGGTGAGAAAATGCTGGAAATGATATCGACCGCTTTGCCGAGAACATTTGTTTTTTCGGAAGATTCTTCCTTTTTGGCATTAGGATTGTCTGCATCCTGCAAATTCGTTTCTGCCATCATATGCTCAAATACTTGACCTACATTGTTGCCGATGACCACTTGGAACTGGCCGCTGCTTTCCACCACTGTAATGACACCAGGTGTTGCTTCCAGTGCAGCTTTGTCTGCTTTTGTGCGATCTTTTAATTTAAATCTCAAGCGTGTAGCGCAATGGAATACGGAATTGACATTCTCTTCGCCGCCAACGAGAGTCACTATTTTTTTAGATAGTTCTTTATCACTCATATTTAGAACTCCTTATGGGTTATTCTTGCTACTGATAGGGTTTACCGTTTACATTTGTTGCTAAGATGCGCCGGCATGCATCTTTTTAACCTTGTAAACAAGAAAAACCTAAACTCGTGGTGAAAACTGCGCACTCTTCCTATAAGGGAACGTCGATTTCACCATCAGTTTAGGTTTTGCCTGCCTTACCAGTCACAATCCATGAACGATGAGGGGTATGAAGTTGTTAGTCTTATATGTTATTACGCTCAGTTACCCGATGAATATGGATAGTTAGATATACGTATTCATCCTTGCTTAAATATTGATCGTATGTTTTTTCCAGATACTCATTGATCTTTTGGGCGCAAGCAAAAGCTTCGGTATACGTCTGCTTCACCTGGTTGTACAAGAATTCTTCACCACTGTGAATGACTTCTTTACGAATCACTCGCATCGCAAAATATTGCAAATGTGTCAAAAATCTCGAATAGCTAAAAGAAGACTCATCTAGCACAATCCCGTAATGGTACGTAATAATGTTCAATATATGTTGGACAATCTCAGTCATTTTCAGTGTAGATTTCATTTCGTTACCGTCAATCCGTGCATTCACCATATGCAATGCAATAAATCCCGCTTCATCTTCGCCCAATTTTACTCCGAGCGTATTTTCAATTTTTTGGAGAGCATCCAGTCCAACTGCAAATTCTTTTTTGTAAAAGCGTTTAATTTCATACAGCATCGCGTTTTGGAGTGCCAGTCCTTTTTCTTGCCGTTGTATGGCAAAATGAATATGGTCGGTCAACGTTAAATAAATATTATCGCTTAACTCCGTATCCAACACTTCTGTTGCATGGGTTACGATTTCATTCACGACCTCCAGATGAGATACAGGAATATCGTTCAGCAGCTCGGTTAGTTTGGCCGTGAACTCGTTTTCATTTAACATGAAAATCTTATCTATTTTATCATCATCGACTTGATCGCCAGCCACCTTTTTGAAGGAAATACCTCTTCCCATCACGATGACCTCTTTGCCTTTATCGTTTTTAGTCAATAGGACGTTGTTATTGAGCACCTTCTCAATAATCATTGAAGTTCCCCCTCCCATCCTTTACCAATAAAAAATGCCTAAGCACAATTCAATACTATTGTTAGCAATAGTACTCAATTGAACTCAGGCATTGCCCGCATCACCGGTCACAATCCTTCGATATAGTGCTATTGTAGCACAAAAAAAAGCGATTTCAACATTTTTTATTCTGTTTCGACAAAAAACATTTTATATCAAGACCCTTTTGCCTAATTTGCAAGTAAAGCGTTACCTTATGTGGTCGTACGTTCAATGAGGCTGTACTCTAGCGAATGAAGCTCCATTTGGCGTCCAATCAGCTGGGGGGAAAGCATGAAAAAAGCATTTTGTGCTTGAGCCATGATGGGATTTTGAATGGTTGTAATCCCCAACGTATGCGACAGCTCCGTGTTATCAAACCCAACAATCGCCAGATCTCCCGGTACGTTCAGCCGTTGTCTGCGTGCTTCGCAGAGAATGCCCACAGCTACATAATCGTTAGCACATAAAATAGCCTCTGGGAATTCCCCCCGATGCTGTAACAAATCCCGTACGACCTGTTCGCCATCACGGATATTATAAATTGAAGAGTGATTCCAGTGTTGCAACACTGACAGATTGTGCTCACTCATGATCTGTTCATAGGCTCGTTGTCTGCTATGGGTATTGATGCTGCTCGGACGACCAAAAGCATTGGCTATACGGGTATAGCCTTTTTGTATCAAATGCTTTAATGCTAGCATGTAACCTTCATATTGATCCATTGCGACGGAGCGAATATCGGTATGCTCCATTCGTTGCCAGGCCACGATCGGGCCATATTTACAATAGGTACTCAAAAAATCAGTGTCATTCACGCAGGAAATGATGACCAGCGCGTCGACTCTTTTTCTTTTTAAATCTTCAAAAGCTTGAAGCTCTTTCTTTTTGTCTTCTCCCGAAGTATAAATAATGGTCTGGAATTCATATTGTCCGGCGATTTCTACAAAGCTGTCCAGAAAAGCAAGAACAATTTCATTAATCGTTGAAGTGATGATACCAATCTGAAGCGTCTGACCCTTGGATAGGGAAATGGCATTCCGATTAGGAACATAATCTAATTCCTGCATGATTTTCAAAATCTTAGCTCTTGTTTCATGACTGACATGGGGGGACTGATTTAATACTCTGGATACCGTAGCCTTGGAAAAGCCCGCCAGTTTTGCAATTTGATCAAGATTCGACATGGTGCTTCTCCTCACATAAGAAAAAAATACTTGACATGAAACGCGTTACAACAATTAGGATGCTTATGAGGGCATTACATCTATTTTAAAGCATCTGTCAATGCATTTCAAAGGAGAACGGTTACCGTTAGGTATGGATTCACATTTGCAGCATTTGATGGGATTACTTAGGCCAAAGTAAAAATCTTATATACGGAAAGAGGTCTTTATACCATGACGAAGATGCTAAAAGGATTTCCGAAAAACTTCTTGTGGGGCGGGGCAACTGCAGCCAACCAATTGGAAGGTGCTTTTGACGTAGATGGAAAAGGCTTGTCCAGCGCAGACATGATTGCTTATGTACCCAAAGCGGAACGTAAGAACGATCACGCTATAGAGATTTCGTCCGAGCGACTCGAAGACATTTTGGCAGGCAAAGTCAATGCCCGTTTCCCAAAACGTGAAGGTGTGGACTTTTACCACCACTACAAAGAAGATATTGCATTGTTCGCTGAAATGGGCTTTAAAGTATTTCGTATGTCCATCCACTGGTCGCGGATTTTCCCGAATGGCTATGATCACGAGCCGAATGAAGCAGGATTGCAATTCTACGACAATGTATTTGATGAGCTGCGCAAATATAATATTGAGCCCTTGGTAACATTGTCACATTATGAAACACCGCTAGGTCTGACTCAGAAGTATAATGGCTGGCTGGGTCGTGAAGTCATACAGCATTACGTCAATTATGCCGAAACGGTGTTTACACGCTATAAGGATAAAGTAAAATACTGGCTGACCTTTAATGAAATCAATGTAATGACCATGAGTCCGTTCACCGGTGGCGGTGTGGTTATTGACCGTGTAGAAAACAAACAGCAAGCGATATATCAAGCATTGCATCATCAATTTGTAGCTAGTGCACTGGCAACCAAACGGGGACATGAGATCATCCCGGGTGCTCAGATCGGCTGTATGTTGGCACGTATAGAAAGCTATCCACATACGTGTAACCCAGCGGATATACTGAAAGCCCAGCATGAAAATCAGATGAACCTATTCTTTACGGATGTGCATGCCCGTGGGGAATATTCCAACTATATGAATCGTTATTTTGAAGAAAATAATATTGTGATCCAGACAGAACCCGGCGATGACGAAATTTTGAAAAATAATACGGTTGATTTTATCTCATTTAGCTACTACATGACCTTGACCGTATCGGCAGGTCCAGAAGGCGAGAAAGCAGCAGGAAACCTGATTGGCGGCGTGAAAAATCCGTATCTGCAGTCCTCCGACTGGGGATGGCAGATCGATCCGATCGGCCTGCGTGTTACACTGAATACGTTTTATGATCGCTATCAAAAGCCTCTGTTCATCGTGGAAAATGGCTTGGGTGCATATGATAAGGTGGAAGAGGACGGCTCTGTGCATGACACGTATCGCATTGATTACTTGCGTCAGCATATTGTCCAAATGAAGGAAGCGATTGCCGACGGTGTTGATCTGATTGGTTACACCAACTGGGGCCCTATCGACCTTGTGAGCATGTCTACTTCCGAAATGTCCAAGCGCTACGGATTTATTTACGTTGATCTGGATGATGACGGTAACGGAACGCTCAAACGCTCCAAAAAAGACTCTTTTAACTGGTATAAAAATGTGATAGCAACCAATGGTGAAGAATTGTAATTTCATATCGTCTCGGGCGGGTATAGCAGAGGACATCCTAAGGATGCAATCTGCTGTACCCGCTTTTTTGATAGACATAATAATATTTCAGAGGGCTTCACAAACTTTTCACTTGTAATAAGCTGAAAGTTTTCTGTATAATGAATAAAAATTTCATATGTCTGGTTGATGTTTGCGGGAGATGGAACGAAAGTTCCGACCGAAGGGGCAAAACTCTCAGGTGCTTAGGCTGTTTACAGCCACAAGCGGGGACCGTAAACGGACAGAACTCTGGAGAGACCCTTAATTGGGCGCCGAAGGTGCACCGCAGAGAACATCTGCTTAAACTCTCAGGCAAAAGGACAGAGACGCGAATAACCTGTGACAGGGAATGCCCTAGGCTTTTTTATGAGCTATTAGAGGCAGAAACCTGCACAAGATGGTTGTATTTTTTCGTGCCTTTAACCTCTCCAGGAGTCGAATCAGCTGATTTGACTCTTTTTTGTTTTCTAATATGCTGGAGGAGCGGGTTGAAATGAATTTGGTACATGTGTTAGAAGCGATTAGCAGTTGGATATGGGGGGCGCCTCTCATCATTCTTGTCATGGGAACGGGGTTGTGGCTGACCATACGTCTGAAAATGTTGCAGGTATTCCGCCTGCCCCTGGCGATCAAGCTGATCGGTAAGGCCCCGAATGAAGGCAGCGGGGATGTAAGTAGTTTTGCGGCTTTGAGTACGGCGCTAGCGGCTACAGTTGGCACAGGAAGTATTGTCGGCGTAGCGACAGCCATTAAGCTGGGCGGGCCGGGTGCCTTGTTCTGGATGGTCGTTGCAGCCTTTTTTGGGATGGCGACGAAATATGCGGAAGGTGTACTTGCAGTAAAATACCGGGTGAAGGATCGGAATGGACAATTTTCCGGCGGCCCGATGTATTATATTGAGAAAGGTCTAGGACGTCGTTTTAAACCGCTGGCGATGCTGTTTGCTTTTTCGGGCATGCTGGTGGCGTTGTTCGGGATTGGAACGTTTCCGCAGGTCAAAGCGATTGTATCTTCGACGGAAAACAGTTTTGGCGTTCCGCCCATTGTAACGGCACTGATTATAGCTATCCTTACTGGACTGGTTACTATTGGAGGACTCAAAAGCATTGCCAAGGTATCGACGAAGGTCGTTCCTTTTAAAACAGGCTTGTACGTACTGATCTGTCTCATCGTACTGATTCGGTTTGCTGACCAGCTTCCTGCCGCAATTGCGCTGGTGCTCCATTCGGCATTTTCAACTACATCTGCAACGGGCGGATTTGCCGGAGCTACGATTATGCTGGCGATGCGAAGTGGGGTAGCCAGAGGTATTTTTGCCAATGAGGCCGGATTGGGGAGCGCACCGATTGCAGCCGCAGCTGCCAAAACCAAATGGCCTGCGGAGCAAGGGTTGATTTCCATGACAGGCGTGTTTATTGATACGATGGTTATTTGTGTGATGACCGGGTTGACGCTACTGGTTAGCGGTGTGTGGAGCGGGCCTACCGATGCGGGTCTGATGACTCAGCAAGCATTTTCCAGCGCATTCCCGCTGGGGGCAGAACTGCTCACAATTATTCTGATTATGTTCGCGTTCACCACCATGCTCGGCTGGAACTATTACGGGGAACGCTGTGTTGAATATTTGCTTGGGGTCAAGTGGATTAAGCCATACCGTTATCTGTTCATTCTACTCGTTGGCGGGGGCGCGTTCATTAAACTGGATGCGATTTGGCTGCTGGCAGATATCTTTAACGCAATGATGGCTTTCCCGAACCTGATTGCACTGCTCGGCTTATCAGGCATTGTCGTTGCAGAAACCCGAACCTATATGGATTCTCTGAATTCTAGTAAGAAAAAGGGCATTCTTGCAGGTGCCAGTGTAGGGGCAGCTATTCAAGTAGAAGAAAAGGGACAAACGGTTAATTCATAAATTTCAAAAGGGAGTGCTCTCAGCCATCACAGGCTTGAGGACACTCCCTTTTGAATGTTATAACGATGCACGCAAAATAGCTAAAATATCTTCTTGATTCAGCTTTTTATAATTACCGAAGCCTCCATATTCCATTTCACGGGCTGCAATGGTTGCGATTTTTTCCAATTGCTCATCATTAATATTGTAATCGGCCAGGGTGGAAGGGGCACCGAGACTTGTCCAGAATGCACTAAGACGGTCAATACCCTCCAAAGCGATTTCTCTATCTGTTTTATCTACGGTGTCTAAGTCAAACATGCTGAGCATCAGCCGTTTCATGCGTGCAGCATCCTGATCCACCGTATGTCTCATCCAGTTGGGGAATAGGATCGCCAGACCGCCAGCATGAGGAATATCATATACAGCAGATAATGCATGTTCAATCGTATGCGAAGCCCAGTCCCCGAAGTAGCCCATTTGCAGTGTTCCGTTAAGAGCAATCGTTCCGGCATATAAAATCGTTTCGCGATGCTCGTAGTTGTGCAAATCCTCCAACAGCTTAGGTGCAGTTTCGATTACGGTTTGCAGCACGGAAAAGCACATACGATCTTGCAACGGTGTATTTTTAACATTGTGAAAATACTGTTCAAATACATGGCTCATCATATCCACCATGCCATATACCGTCTGATCACGTGGCACAGAGAAGGTGTTTTTTGGGTCCAGAATCGAAAACTTCGGATGCGTCACCGCGCTGCCCCATACGTATTTTTCGTTCGTTTCCCAGTTGGTGATGACAGAATCCGGATTCATTTCTGAACCGGTGGCGGCGAGTGTGAGGATGGTGCCGAATGGTAGAGCCTCGGTCGGCATGTGCTTTTTGTTGATAATATCCCACACATCGCCGTCATATTTAGCCCCTGCTGCGATGGCTTTGGTGCAATCAATAACGCTTCCGCCGCCTACTGCAAGTAAGAAGTCGATGTTTTCATTTCGGCAAATGTCGATGCCCTTCTTAACGGTAGACAAGCGCGGATTCGGCTCTACGCCGGACAATTCATGAATGTTAAGATGTAGCGGCTCTAACGCGTTTAATACCTGGTCATACAGACCATTTCGCTTGACACTTCCGCCTCCGTATATCAGTAAAATATTTTTGCCGTAATTCAGCAGCTCCTGCTGCAGTTCTTCAATTTGATTGTCTCCAAATATTAATTTGGTGGGGTTATAATATGTGAATTTGTTCATCTGGAAAGTTCCCCTCAGTTCATAGTTCATGTTCAAATCGTAAATCGCTTAACCTGATTGCCTGTTGAATACCTAACTTTACCATGTAAGCTATTTGAAATGACGATTAACTATTATACATGAAATGAATAAGGGAATTCAAGTGAATCTAATCTTTGACCGCACCAGCGGCAAGATCGGAAATAAACTGGCGGCTAATGAAAAGAAACAAAATAATAAGTGGCAGTACAGCAAGCAGGGTGCCCGCAATGACCATCGCATAATCCGTATTGTAAATCCCGTTTAACTGTGACAGTGCAATCTGGAGCGTGAATTTACGCTCATCCGTTAAGACGATTAGCGGCCATAAATAATCATTCCAGGCTCCTATAAAGGTAAACGCGCCGAGAAAAGCGAACGCAGGACGTAGAATAGGCAGTGCTACATTCAAGTACAGTCGAAAAAAGCTGCATCCGTCCATCCGCCCCGCATCCAGCAGCTCCTTTGGAATGGATTCTTCCGCATATTGACGAATCCAGAAAATGCCGAAGGCATTTACCATCCCCGGGATAATAAGCGCTTTGAACGTACCTACCCATCCAAAGGCGGCCATCATGACAAAGGAGGGGACAAGCGAAAGTTGTGAAGGGACCATCATGGTAGCTAGCAGAACGATAAATAGCACTTTTTTGCCCGGAAAATCAAACTTGGCGAATGCAAAACCTGCCAGTGAATCGAAAAACAGAACCAATAAGGTAACAGAACCGGCTACAAAAAGGGTATTAAAAAAGGCTCCGGCAAAATTAATCTGCTGTAATACTCTAGTTATGTTATCCAAGAAGTGGCTACCAAACCACAATTGCGGTGGAAAACGATAGATGTCTGAAGTTGTACGGGTTGCCATAACGATCAGCCAGTAAAATGGAAACATCGACAGGATGATTCCCACCAACAATCCGGCATATAAAACAAAGGATTTTGCACGTGTCTGTATCATGTTGTGAAGCTCCTTCCCATCGTTATTTTTTACCTTGAACGAGTTTCCAGTTGATGATGGAGAATAGAGCAATGATGAGGAACATGCCCCATCCGACGGCTGCACCATATCCAAAATAGTTGTTAATGAACGACTCGCGGTACAGGTATAAAACGATGGTCATGCCACTTGCCCCGGAACCGCCGTCATTACCGACCAGGACCTGTGGCTCGGTGAAGAGTTGCATACCGCCGATGGTGGACGTAATGACCGTAAACAGAATGACTGGGCGCAGCATGGGGATAGTGATGCGGAAAAAAGCTTGCGCTCCGGTTGCTCCGTCTATTTTGGCGGCCTCATACAGCACATGCGGAATACTCTGAAGTCCGGCCAGATAGATGATTGCGTTATAGCCCATCCATCTCCATACGACCATAGAAGAAATGGCAATTTGGATACCCCATGGCACATTCAGCCATTGAACCATGGGCAGTCCCAAGAGTTGCAGAAGGTAGTTGAGAAATCCGAAATTGTTGGCAAATAAGGCACCAAATATGATGGCGACAGCCACAATAGACGTCACATTGGGCAGGAAGAATCCAACTCGCCATAAGGTGCGCATTTTCACAAATGGGGCATAAAGCAGAAAGGCAATAATCAGTGCGAAGAATAGCATTGGAATCGTTGCATACACCCAGATCACAAAGGTGTTGCCTACAGCCTGCCAAAATTCATGATCTGTTACAAGGTAGCGAAAGTTGCCCCAGCCGTTGTAGGTCATGTCTCCGATTCCGTCCCATTTGTGAAACGCCAGGTATAATGAAAAACCAATCGGAAACAGTCCAAAGATGCCAAACAGCAGATAAAACGGCGAGATCGCAGCATAAACGGCACGGTGCTTCCAGATTTCTCTCAGCATATTGTCCACACGCCTTTTTTGAATTTTGTTTTTTTATCGCTGTAATTCCCGTTCGATTCGTTCCATGGTTTCCGTCCATAATGCATCAGGATTAGCATCCTGCTTGGCAACATTAGCAAGGCGACGGGTCACAATGCCGTGGATGACAGGGTAGCGCTCGCCGAAATAGCTGCTTTTCACATGACGTGCGGAGGCGGAGAAGATGAGTCCGGTGGCCTGACCCCCAAAGAAAGGCTCGGGTATCCCCATGATAGGATCGTTATAGACGCCGGGAGTGGACGGGAACAGACCGATTTTGTGGTAGGCTTCCAACTGGTGTTCCGGGTTTTGCAGCCAGGTCAGGACTTCAAAGGCTTCTTTGGGATGTTTGCTGGATTTGAGGATAGAAATGAACGAACCACCCAGGTTGCCGTCTCCTCCAGGAGCACGGGCGACTCTCCATTTGCCCGCTGTATCCGGCGCGGCCTCTGTGAGAACTTGCTTCATCCAAACAGCCCCTACAAAAGAGGCAATTTTGCCGTTATTGACCGAAGCGTTCCATTCGGGAGTCCAGCCATCCGCATTGGCGAGCAGATGCTTCTTGTGGAAATCGACAGCGGTTTTCCAGCCCAGACGGATGTCAGGAGATTGATTGCCAATATAGCTGCCATCCGGCTTGAAGTAGAGGTTTGTATGCTGAGCGAGCACTTGATTGTAAACGTTTACAATATTATCAGCCAAAAACGAACGGCTTCCGAATTTCTGCTGAAGTTGTTCTCCGGCTGCCATGTAATCATCCCATGTGCGGATCGAGGCACTAACCTTTTCAGGATCACTAGGCAAGCCTGCTTGCTCAAATAGATCGCTTCGATAGAAGAGGGCAGTAGGCCCAGTATCCATGGGAAATGCAATCATTTTACCATCAGGAGTGATCCCCTGATTCCATTTCCATTCCAAATATTGATCTTTTAGGCGGTCTGCTCCGAGTTCCCTTAAATCATAAAAACGATCCGCACTAGGAAATAGCTCCACCATCCAGTCGTTCAGAGCTACGATGTCTGGTTCACCAGAACGAGCTGCGAGCGTTGTCTTCAGTTTAGCTTTGAAGTCACCACCTATTTTTTGAGTTTTTAATTCAATGTTGGGAAAGTGTTTTTCCGCTTGGGCGAGTAGTTCATCATCAATGGAACGGTTCCAATACCATAATGTAAGCGTTATCTTTTTTCCGTTTGACAAATTAGTTTCAGATGATTGACTTTCAGAGAACGAGGGTCCACTACAAGCACTGAACATAGTGAGAAAAGTAAGACATAATACCAACCATTGTACTGTCTTCACATCATTTCCCTCCTTGCTGTCTGAGATAATCTGCCTGCTAAACAAGTTGTAAATGGTTTAGCTCCATCATATGAAGCTGTTACCCATTTATGTGCATTGCCTTAACCAAAAACAAAAAATTTGAAACGTTTATCCATAAAAAAAAGCACGTGCGTCTGTTATATGAAGAACGCACGTGCTTAAGTTAGGGATTCAGCTCATGACATCAACCGCTGTATTTCATCTTTCAGAATTTCGGACCGAGTCCCGAAAATGACCTGTAGGGTACCGTTACCAAGCCTGATGATTCCCGACGCTCCGAGCCGCCTGAGAGCTTGATCGTTAACTGCTTTGTCGTCTTTGACGACAAGACGCAGCCGTGTGATGCAGGCATCAATACTTAGGATATTGTCCGAACCACCGAGATAGGTTAGTATTCTGCCTGCCTGACTGGACGGAGTGTCGGATGTGGCGCTTGCCTTTCCAATGGGTACAGATTCGTTAGCCTCAGACAGGTGACTGTCTTCTCCATCATCTTCACGCCCAGGAGTTTTTAGGTTGAATTTGAGAATGATAAATCGGAACAGAAAGTAATAGATGAGGGCGAAGACAAGCCCGACCGGGATCATTCGCAATGGGTGAGTGGAGAGTTTCATATTGACCAAATAGTCAATGAGTCCTGCTGAAAAGGAAAAGCCCAGTTTGACATCCAATAGGTATACGACCAGGCCGCTCAGGCCTGTCAGCAGAGCATGAACGCCGTAAAGCAATGGTGCAATGAACATAAACGAAAATTCGAGGGGCTCGGTAATTCCGGTCAGGAACGATGCCAGCGCAGAACCGATGAAAATGGAAGCGACGGCTTTACGTTTTTCCGGCTTAGCCGTATGAATGAATGCGAGAGCGGCTGCCGGGAGAGCAAACATCATAATAGGGAAGAAACCGGACATGAATAGACCAGCTGATTTATCGCCTGCAAAGAAACGGGTCAGGTCACCATGAACAACTTCGCCAGCTGCATTCGTATAGTTACCAATCTGAAACCACGCGATTGAGTTTAGTACATGATGCAAACCGAGCGGGATCAGCAGCCGATTGGCAATCATGAATACCATTGATCCGATTCCGCCAAACCCGACAATCCAGTTGCCGAAGGCTGCAATCCCATCTTGTACCGGACTCCAGATCATTCCGAGCAGAATGGCCAGAATCATGGTCGTGAAGGCGGTAATCATGGGGACAAAACGTTTGCCTGAGAAGAAGCCAAGCCAATCCGGGAGCTGAATATTATGATATTTTTTAAACAGAAAAGCAGACCATCCACCGATAAAAATACCACCCAATACGCCCATGTCCAGCTTGACGTCGTCTGGAATATATGCAAATATACCCGGCACTGCCGCCAAAATACGGGTCAACACCATATAGGCAATGACTGCCGATAATGCGGCTACTGCGTCGCCTGCCAGACCAATGGCAACACCAATGGAGAAAATGAGCGCAAGGTTACCGAAGATAGCCCCCGCCCCCTCGTTCAGAAAAGGAGTGACATAATGATTCAGAAATCCGCCAACTACGGGACCAAACGGTATATCCGTTTCATAATTAATCAGAGCTAATCCTTGCAAAATCCCTGCGGCGGGTAGAGTAGCTACTGGAAGCATTAACGACTTGCCGATTTTTTGCAGAAATTTCAGCATAACATTCTTCCCTTCTTCATCGAGTTTGGGAGTGTCGTATTCATCCTGAAATCCTTACTTGTGCCCATTTTTTTACATCATAAATCGGGGGATCTAACATGGTCAACGATTATTTTAAGCTATGAAATGACGTAAATCCGCAGTTGACATCGCTTACATGCTTATATAGTATCAAATTTAAGTTAATAATCGTGACGGAGACAAGAGAGCCACGCAGACATCCCATGGTATAGCACAGGGTTGATTTGTGATGGCTTTTCTTTTTTTTGTGCGATGAAAGCGATCAAAATCGGGTGATCTATTGAGGAGGTAGGTTGTATGTCGCCATACGCAGCCGAATTCATAGGGACAATGATTCTTATTGCCCTAGGTGGCGGAGTGTGCGCAGGGGTGTCCCTGAAAAAGTCATTTGCCCACGCTTCCGGCTGGATTGTGGTCGGAATGGGTTGGGGGCTTGCGGTAGCTATTGCGGTGTATGCAGTGGGTCAAATCAGCGGAGCGCATTTGAATCCGGCAGTTACACTCGCGTTGGCATTTCAGGGTAGTTTTCCATGGCAAGATGTATCCGGCTATATTGTGGCTCAGCTTCTTGGGGCCATGGCGGGTGCGATCATCGTCGTTTTGCATTATTGGCCCCACTGGAAAGAGACGGAGGACACAGCAGCCAAACTCAGTGTATTCGCGACAGGACCAGCTATTGATCATCCGTTTGCCAACGTGCTTAGTGAAATGATAGGTACTTTCATCTTTGTTCTTGCTTTACTGTCGTTTGGCGCCAATTCATTTACAGACGGCCTGAAACCGCTGATTGTTGGTTTTTTAGTTGTCAGTATCGGTTTATCCCTTGGAGGCACAACGGGCTATGCCATCAATCCAGCGAGGGATTTTGGGCCGCGTCTGATGCATTATTTACTACCGATTCCCGGTAAGGGAGCATCCAACTGGAAATATGCCTGGGTGCCCATTGTAGGGCCTCTGTTGGGTGGATCTTTCGCAGGGCTGTTTTATCAGGCTGTTTTTAAGGGGAGTGTGACTCCGGCTTTCTGGATTTTACTAGGGATCATCGTGATTGTACTCTTGATTACCTTCCGTATGAGTCGTACTTATAAAAATCATAAAACGGATCACAAACTTACAGCGTAAAAACGATGGATTTACACGGGGAGAGATGAACAATGGGAAAATATATTTTGTCACTAGATCAGGGAACGACAAGCTCAAGAGCGATTTTGTTCAATAGCGAGGGAGATGTAGTGTACTCGGCTCAGCGAGAATTTCCGCAATATTTTCCTCATCCCGGCTGGGTAGAGCAGAATGCGAATGAAATCTGGAGTTCTATTCTCGGAGTCATTGCCTCCTGTCTTTCCGAATCCGGTGTAAAAGCAAATCAAGTGGCTGCCATCGGCATTACCAATCAGCGAGAATCGGTGGCTGTGTGGGACAAAAATACAGGAGTGCCCGTATATAATGTACTCGTATGGCAATCACGCCAAACCTCGGACATCTGTGATGAATTGAAGCGACAAGGGCACGAGGAACTGTTTCACAGCAAAACAGGGCTGCTGATCGACCCGTATTTTTCAGGCACTAAAGTAAAGTGGATACTGGACCATGTAGAGGGCGCGCGGGAAAAGGCGGAACGAGGTGACCTGTTATTCGGTACGATTGACTCGTGGCTGATCTGGAAACTATCCGGCGGAAAGGCACATGTGACGGACTACTCGAATGCAGCCAGGACGCTCATGTACAACATTTATGAGCTAAAGTGGGACGAAGAGCTGCTGGACATTCTGGGTGTTCCGAAAATCATGCTGCCTGAGGTAAGACCTTCTTCTGAGGTATATGCGCACACCGTGGATTATCATTTCTTCGGTCAGAATGTACCGATCGCCGGTGCAGCAGGTGACCAGCAAGCAGCCTTGTTCGGTCAGGCATGTTACGAAAAAGGGATGATCAAAAATACTTACGGCACAGGCTGCTTTATGCTAATGAATACGGGGGATCAGCCTGTTGAATCTAAACACGGCCTGATTACGACCATCGCTTGGGGACTGGAGGAAGGCAAAGTGCAATACGCACTCGAGGGGAGTGTGTTTGTAGCGGGGTCGGCGATCCAGTGGCTGCGAGACGGGCTGCGTATGTTCCGTGAAGCGAAGGACAGTGAGCCTTATGCCGCTCGTGTTTCGTCTACGGAAGGAGTGTATCTTGTCCCCGCTTTTGTCGGACTGGGGAGCCCCTACTGGGATAGCGAGGTGCGCGGAGCGATGTTCGGCCTAACACGAGGGACCACGAAGGAGCATTTTATCCGCGCCACATTGGAGTCACTCGCTTATCAGACCAAAGATGTGCTTACAGCCATGGAGATCGATTCAGGTATTGCGGTGAAGACGCTGCGGGTGGATGGAGGAGCTGTATTGAACAATTTTCTGATGCAATTCCAGAGCGATATTTTAGATGCAACGGTGGAGCGGCCAGTGATCCATGAGACGACGGCACTGGGGGCTGCATGTCTGGCAGGTTTGGCTATTGGATATTGGAAGAGTACGGATGAACTTCGTAAGCGGGTGAGGGTGGAAACCTCTTTTGCCCCGAATATGGATGAATCAAGACGTGCAGACTTGTATGAAGGCTGGAAAAAGGCTGTGAATGCGACGATGGCCTACAAGTAATGATTAAGCGCTGGGTCTCTGAATATTAAACTGCAAAAAGATGACTTCTGAATCTTATCAGGAGTCATCTTTTTTAAGGCATGAGCTAACCTTTGACCTTCGTATGGTTCCAATGTTGGCCGGCTCCGCAGGAACTACGAATGACCAGTTCCGGCTCGACTTTAATACATTTGGTATCCATTTGTTTATTCATCAGGTCAAACAGCACCATAGCAGCTAGACGGCCTATTTTTTGCTTGTCTTGTTTTACAGTTGTCAGTGGAGGTTCGGTATAACGACAGGCTTCTATATCATCACATCCCACTACAGCAATATCCTCGGGTACCCTCAAGCCGCTTTCCTTGAAAGCACGTATGGCACCAAAGGCAAGCAGGTCGGTAGCCGCAAAAATAGCTTTTGGTAAATTTCCTTGCTGTATCCACGCCTTCGCGACCTGGTATCCATCTTCTGCCGCGTAGTCCTTACCATATACGACCCATTCAGGTCTGACATCAAGACTAAACCGTTTTAGTGAAGCGATAAAGGCCTCCTCTCTCTCTTTAATAACCAAGGAGGGGCGTTCAATGCCTATAAAACCCATGTCGCGGTATCCATTCATGTAAAAGTGCTCAACAACCTTCATTGAAATCTTCTGATTGTCGGACATAATGTAGCAGGAGCTGGCTCCGGTTAGCTCAATATCGACACCGATGCAGGGGATAGGGCTGGCGTCGAGATCAAAAACACTCTTCTCCACTTCATCTCCAGCGATAATAATGCACCCGTCCACTGAAAAATATTTCGAGCGTGCCAAATAGTCCTCTCCATTATCCAGAAATTTCTCATTTGAAAAAAACAGCAGATCGTAACCGAGCAAGCCAATCTGTTTTTTGAAGACATTAATGATATCTACAAAAAAAGGATGACTAAAATCAACATTCAGCTTACCAGCAAATATAACGCCTACCAGATTAGATTTTTTGGTAGCAAGTGTTTTAGCCGAGGAGGAGGGTCTATAGCCTGTTTCCTCCATGATTTTAAGTACCCGCTGCCGGGTTTCCTCACTGATGTCTGTGTAATTGTTAATGATTTTCGAAACCGTTGCTACTGAAACGCCTGCCATGCTAGCTATTGTTTTTATATTCATGGAATCCTCCGCAACTAAACTGATTTAGTTAAATTGACTTTGTTTTTCAAAATTAATGATTACTCGTATTCTATGCTACCTCATAGAAGTGAGTCAACCGTGCTAATAAAGGATGGTTCCTAATATTTTAAGGAGTAATAACGGTGATTTGTATTTTATTTGATAATTTACAAATCTCTATTTACAAATACAGGCTATCCGATACATAATAGTAGCTGTAATTAACTAAACCGCTTTCGTAAAGGTAAGTGCATTTATTCTAAGATAGCCGGAGCTGTGAAGTCTTGATTCCTGAAAGGATGATACCAAGTATGAATGAGAATACCTATACATTCCCCACCACGTTTATGTGGGGAACTTCGACCTCTTCTTATCAAATTGAAGGTGGCGTGGATGAGGAAGGAAGAACGCCTTCTATTTGGGATACTTTCTGTCAAGTACCCGGGAAGGTGATCGGAGGGGACTGCGGAGATGTGGCTTGTGACCATTTTCACCGCTTTAAGGAAGACGTGCAATTAATGAAGCAACTTGGCTTTTTACATTACCGTTTTTCCGTGGCCTGGCCGCGCATTATTCCCGCACCTGGCGTGGTTAACGAACAGGGGCTACTCTTCTATGAGCGTCTGCTGGATGAGATTGAGTCGGCTGGGCTAATTCCAATGCTGACGCTGTATCATTGGGATCTGCCGCAATGGATTGAGGACGAGGGTGGCTGGACGCAGCGAGAGACTATCCAACATTTTAAAACGTATGCCTCTGTAATCATGGATCGATTTGGACAGCGTATAAGCTGGTGGAATACGATAAATGAGCCCTACTGCGCCTCTATTTTGGGCTATGGCACAGGCGAGCATGCCCCCGGCCATGAGAACTGGAGGGAAGCTCTTGCTGCCGCTCATCATATTCTGATGTGTCACGGGATAGCCATGAACTTACACAAGGAAAAGGGCCTGACGGGCAATATCGGTATTACGCTGAACATGGAGCATGTCGATGCAGCCTCTGAACACTCCGAGGATGTAGCCGCTGCTGTCCGGCGGGATGGCTTTATTAATCGTTGGTTTGCCGAGCCATTGTTTAACGGGAAATACCCTGAGGATATGGTGGAATGGTACGGGGAGCATTTGAACGGATTGGATTTTGTACAGCCTGGTGATATGGAGCTGATTCAGCAGCCAGGGGATTTTTTGGGCATCAACTACTACGCCCGCAGTATCATTCGAGCGACTACAGACGCTTCGTTGCTTCAGGTCGAGCAGATTTCCATAGAGGAACCGGTAACGGATATGGGATGGGAGATTCACCCTGAATCCTTTTATAAGCTGCTGACACGGATTGAGAAGGATTTTACCAGAGGATTACCCATCCTGATTACAGAAAACGGAGCAGCGATGAAGGACGAACTGGTGAATGGAAAGATTGAAGACATTGGGCGTCAGCATTACATTGAGGAACATTTAAAGGCATGCCATCGCTTTATTGGGGAGGGAGGTCAGCTTAAGGGCTATTTTGTATGGTCATTCCTCGATAACTTCGAATGGGCCTGGGGATACAGCAAACGTTTTGGTATTATACACATCAATTACGATACGCAGGAACGGACACCCAAACAAAGTGCGCTGTGGTTCAAGCAAATGATGGCGAATAACGGGTTTTAAAAAGAAAAGGGGTGCACGATGCAGCAGTATTATTTTGACGATCAAGGACGTTTTGTGATTGAGAATTTTGCGCAGGCCAAGCCCTTTTCCAGTTTTCTACCCGGTATTGCTGGTGTTCAGGGAATTCCTCTGTGGGCGTATTATGTTAATCGTGGACAAGGAATTGCGAGCTTTGGTGTGGAGGATAAGAATGGAGCTATCATGGAGTTTTTTCCGGCCAACCGAACAGCTCCTTTATTGCTAGCAGTGCTAATCCTGATGCAAGTTTGCATGGAACGGGATATATCGCGAGGCTGAGCGGATCTACGGCAGAATTTATTCATATGTGGATATGGATGATGACGGGCGGGCAGCCGTTTGGCTATGATCATAGGGGCCTATCCTTGAAGCTGGAGCCCAAGCTGCCAGGCTGGCTGTTCACAGCTACAGGTGAGCTATCTTTCTGTTTTCTCGGAAGCTGTCAGGTGACTTATTTTAATACGGATCGCAAGGATACTTATCCACCGGAATGCATAGTGACCCAGTATGTACTGCATTACGCTAGTGGCGAAAAGAAGACGATAAGACAGGCTATATTAGATCATAAAGAGGCACAAGATGTGAGAGAGCGGTTGATTTCCCGTATCGAGGTATATTTGGGGACATAGCTCCATTCATTAAAGCGGTCATGCTGCAATAACAGAGCATGACCGCTTTTTAAAGTTTCATAAATCCTTGTGTCAGGGCAGGGGGCTTATGCTGAAATATCTTGCAACTCCAATATCACAGGACAGTGGTCACTGCCTGTAATATGACAATCAATGTTCGCATCCATCAATAGCGAACGAAGTCTCTCCGAGACGAGGAAGTAATCGATCCGCCAGCCAATATTCCTTTCTCTCACCTTTGGCATGTAGGACCACCAGGAATAAACATCCGTCCGGTCAGGATAAAAGGTTCTGAAGGTATCTATAAATCCGGCGTCTAGCAGCTGTGACATGCGTTCCCGTTCCTCAGGCGTAAAACCGGCATTTCCGTAGTTAGCTTTGGCGTTTTTGAGATCGATCTCCTGATGAGCTACGTTCAAGTCTCCACACACGATGACAGGCTTCAAAGCATCCAGTTGTTGCAGGTAGCTGCGAAAACGGTCTTCCCATTCCAGTCTGTAGGGCAGTCGGGATAAGTCCCGTTTGGTATTTGGTGTGTACACATTGACGAGATAAAATTTTTCGAATTCCAAAGTGATGGTTCGGCCCTCCGGTTCTTCATTTTCTTCAAGTCCATAATGCACAGAGAGCGGCTTGATTTTGGTGAAAATAGCCGTGCCGGAATATCCTTTTTTCTCAGCATAATTCCAGTATTGTGTGTATTCCTCCATGTTCTCCATGAGGATCTGCCCTTCTTGAAGCTTCGTTTCCTGTACGCAAAAAATATCGGCATTCGTTTCTTTTAAATAAGTATAAAACCCTTTGGTCACACAGGCTCTTAAGCCATTTACATTCCAAGATATTAATTTCATTTGATTAATCTCCTTGCTACTTCACGCGGTCAAGCGATGTGATTTGTATATCCTTTGTTGACATAAGCTTATAAATGTCTTCTATCTTGACTTCATAGGTCTTTTCATCAAAATGGTCCTGACCAAACATATAATCGTTTAGTTCTATTGCCTTAAGGTTTCGGTTGGTATTCATAGCCGAAGGGAAGTATTCGATGTCTAATGAGGCTTTATTTCCGGCCAACACTGTTTTGAGAACTTTTGCAGTTTGTAATACCCGTTCTTTTTCCAATGACAATCCTGAGTCAGTTAGATCCTCGAATACAATTATACGAATATATTGATCGCCGACCGCTTCGGGATTCAGTTTAAAATCGTCGTATTCTTTGATCATTTTATCTGTTTCCCCTTCTTGCACCCCAGAATGAACAGCGGCTGCATCATTGTATAGCTTCTGTATAACAGGTTTGAGCTTCATGTCCAGTTGGCTCTCCCAAAGGGCGTTAAGATATTTTTCTCTAAATGGGACATCCTCATAAGGACGCTTGGTCATGTTAAAGAGGACGGAAGGATGACGATTAGAGATCGCCTCCATGGTATATTCAGTGAAGGGAATACTATGATAGCTAATATTTTGAATTTGAAAGTCCTCTCCGTATTTCTGCTCCAGATATTGCTCTGATTCTGCGGCTACGTTGCGTTTATTTTCACCTGTTTGTGTAAAAGGTTCTATAATATCTACGTATTTCATTGTGACTGCAAGAAGTAGAAGTGTAGCTCCCACAGTGAGACTGAGCAACATGCGCCATTTGGAAGGCAACGATGCACTTGTCGGCGCGCTACCCACATTGCTTGTAATTTGAAAAGATCGTATTGTAAAAATAATGCCTAAAATGTGGAGAATAATGGCCAGCGGTCCCGAAATAATAAGCAGGTATCCGAGAGAAAATAATGTAAAATAGATCAGAATTCCCTGTGTGATGATCAGAGCCGCTCCTCCAATCATATAGGAAGGAATGGCGAGATAAAACATACCCAATCCAGTACCTAATATAGAAAGCAAAGTGGCAACAAAACGATGAATTTCCCGCGACTTTTGGAGTTTATTCGTAGTCAAGGGAGTCAGCCAACCTCCTTTACTTCAAAATGGTGTAACATGATAGATGATAGCAATATCTGCGTTTTATTGAAAGAGTAGTGACTTGAAACCAGCGCCTAAAGTAGCGTGGCAGACTATTCTTTCTACATTATTTATCATCAAAAAAAGCTCCCTTGCGGAAGCTTTTTTTGATGTAATTTATCAAGAGAGATACTCTCCCTATGGTTGACTGCGAAGTATAGGCTAACGATGCCGATGGGCCGACGTTCCCCTGTGAGTTATTTCATGAGAACAAAAAAAGCCTCCATTATGGAAGCTTCTTGTTATGACGTCCCAGGAGGGATTCGAACCCCCGACCGACGGCTTAGAAGGCCGTTGCTCTATCCAGCTGAGCTACTGGGACATAAAATTCAAGCGAATATTAATATATCATATGGATAAAAGAAATTCAAGTCTTATTTTGCATATATCGCTTATTTAGGCTTTATACAGCATAAATTCTGAGTAGACGTAGTTTTTTTTGCCTTATAAAAGGGTATGTTAGAATACAGGTGAATATGTGTAAGACGAGTGGTTGGACTTCGGCTACTATTTCTCATATAATCTACAAATACTTGAGCTTGTGAAGGAGAGGGGGTGCCTTGAATAAAGGACTCCAAGGTGACGACAAAAGAAAATAATATTGTATTGTTTCCGAAGACACTGGACTATTATCAAATCCAACTTACTGTGATGCTTGAAAACGAACGTTACGGAGAGGCGATGGCGATGCTGCGTTTTTTAATGCAGTGTCAGGGACAGGAGCAGAAGCAATACGATGAATGGAACGCTCTATTACAATGGCTGGAAGCTGCATTTCCACAGCACGCTGACAGCGGGGCGATAACGGACGCTGTGGAAGAAGAGGTCAGTGAAGTAGAGTTAGCTCGCCGTCATGCACGCTTTAAGCAGGAGCAGGATGCGGGCTACGGCAACAAGCTGTTGCGGATGGCTATGGATGAACCCTTATCCGAACAGACGATTTTAGCGTTGGAGCAGTTGTCCTATTTGGAACTGCCAGAAATCGACGATGCCTTGCTTCGCTGGATTATGGACCGGGAAATCCATCCTTTACTTCAATTCCGTGTTCTACAGACAATGCGACGACGCGGAATGGAAGGGACGATAGAAATCAGACGGGGTGATGAACAAGCGGAAATCGACATTGAAACGGTTCCGTTACAGCCTGGTGATTTTCCAGAGTCGATTATGCGTATTTTGGAACGGGTGGCTGATCAGACTGAGGTGCACGAGCCTACACTATTCTATTTTGCACAGGAGTTGTGGTCACAGTTTGTGATGGCAGTATACGGTACGAATGATTATAGATCCATGTTGGTGGAAGAGGACGGAATGCCGGATATTTGGGCCGCAGCACTCCATCAGACCGTTTCGGAAAGTTTGAACGGTAATAATAATGAGGAAGAAACCCGTGCTATATATGGTATTACAGATGCGTTGCGCTTCCGTTTTGAGCAGGCGTATCGGTCGATGCGACTATTCGTAGCGGCGGGAATGCACACTCCTTAGTGACCGGAAACGTTTACCTGTGAAGCATTCAAAGGGCTGCTCTTGAAAAAGACAGTAATGTTAGATATACTATAGTGGTTATTTTGTGTGCGTTGATTGTAATGAAAACTAAGTGAAGATTTTGTTGGAGGGGAAAGCATAAAATGAAAGCAACTTGGGAGAAAATAGAGAAGAACCTTGGGGTTCTTGAAGTTGAGGTTGACGCGGATCGTGTAGCCGCTGCACTCGACAAAGCTTTTAATAAAGTGGCAAAACAAGTAAGTGTACCAGGATTCCGTAAAGGTAAAGTACCACGTCCTATCTTTGAAAAACGCTATGGTATTGAAAGTCTGTACCAAGATGCAATTGACATCCTGTTGCCAGAAGCTTACAGCCAAGCTGTAGAGCAAACGGACATCTTCCCGGTTGACAGCCCTGACGTTGAAATTGATCAATTTGCTAAAGGCGAATCTTTCAAGTTCAAAGCAAAGGTTACTGTTAAACCTGAAGTGACTTTGGGCGATTACAAAGGCGTAGAAGTGCCTGTAAGCAAACTCGAAGTAAGCGACGAAGAACTGGCTCAAGAACTGGAGCGCCTGCAACAACGTCATGCTGAACTGGTTGTCGTTGATGAAGATGCTGCTCAATCCGGTGATACAGCTATTATTGACTTCGATGGTTCCGTGGACGGTGTACCATTCGAAGGCGGACAAGCTGAGAAGTATTCTTTGGAACTGGGATCTAACACATTCATCCCTGGTTTTGAAGAGCAAGTGGTTGGTTTGCACACTGGCGATTCCAAGGACGTTGAAGTAACGTTCCCTGAGAACTACCATTCTGCTGACCTCGCTGGCAAACAAGCGGTATTCAAAGTGAAAGTTCACGAACTGAAACGCAAAGTTCTTCCTGAACTGGACGATGAATTTGCTAAAGATGTAAGCGAATTTGACACACTGGCTGAATTCAAGGAAGACTTGAAAAAGCAATTGTTGGATCGTAAGGAAAACGAAGCTAAAGCAGCCCGCGAGGGTGCTGTAGTGGAGAAAGTTGCTGAGAATGCAACAATCGACATTCCTGAAGCAATGGTGAAGAGCGAAGTGCAAAACATGGTTCGCGATTTCGACAACCGTTTGCGTAGCCAAGGTATGAACCTTGAAATGTTCCTTGGATTCTCTGGTCAAAGCAAGGAAGACCTGGAAGAGCAAATGAAAGCTGATGCTGAGAAGCGCGTACGTAACAACCTCGTGCTGGAGCAAGTGGCTAAAGCAGAAAACATCGAAGTTTCCGAAGCGGAAATTGATGAAGAACTGAAAAACATGGCTGAAGCTTACAAACGTTCAGTTGAAGAAATCCGTAGCATTCTGGAAGGTAACGGCTCGTTCGCTAACCTGAAAGAAGAAATTTCACTGCGCAAAACCATTGCTTTGTTGGTGGAAAACAGCAAAGAAGTAGAAGCGCCAGTTGAAGCTGCTGAGTAATTCAGACGATAAAATATACGGAGTATGCTGTAACAAGCTGAAACGTAGTAATTAGATAGGGATAAGGCACGTAGTGAAAGTTACGTGCCTTATTTTTACCTTTGATAACCCAAATTTTAGTCGTTTATGGAAAGTGCTGTGAGTCGCGTTTTCTTGTTTTACATAAGTCACTACCGTATATTTGCACATACATACGAAACATGGTTAAATATGAGAAGGTCTCGGCAGAGTGTACTGTAAATAGCCCGCACTGCATATATGAGCGCATGCAAATATGACACGAGACTCTGAACATGTTAAAATATTTTGTAAGGTGTTCACGTTTCATGCTTGCTGCTTCCGTTTTAATGGGACATAAGGAAGCGGATGAATACAGGTGTTCATTTTAATAAAGAAAAGAGGTTGGTCGTGATGAGTCTCGTCCCTATGGTTGTGGAACAAACGAATCGAGGAGAACGATCTTACGATATTTACTCGCGGTTGCTTAAGGATCGTATTATTTTCCTAAGTGGCCCGATTGATGACGATGTCGCCAATCTCGTCATTGCACAGCTATTGTTCCTTTCTGCGGAAGATCCAGAGAAGGATATTAATTTGTACATTAACTCGCCAGGCGGTTCTGTAACTGCGGGCATGGGTATATATGATACAATGCAATTCATTAAGCCGGACGTATCGACGATCTGTGTAGGCATGGCTGCAAGTATGGGTTCGTTGCTGCTAACAGCGGGTGCGCCAGGTAAGAGATACGCGCTTACCAATAGTGAAGTCATGATTCATCAGCCACTTGGTGGCATTCAGGGGCAAGCCTCCGATATGCTGATTCATGCGGACTGGATTATCAAAACACGTGCTAAGCTGAATCAAATCTATGTAGAGCGTACGGGTCAGCCCCTCGAAAAAATCGAACGTGATACTGACCGGGATTTCTTCATGGAAGCGGAAGAGGCAAAAGCATACGGTATCATTGACCAGGTGCTGTCTAAACCGATTAATCTGTAAAGGGGTGGCTCTATGTTTAAATTTAATGATGAAAAAGGACAATTGAAATGTTCTTTCTGCGGTAAATCTCAGGATCAGGTTCGCAAGCTTGTTGCCGGACCGGGCGTATATATATGTGACGAATGCATTGAGTTGTGTACGGAGATTGTAGAAGAGGAATTGGGTCATGAAGAAGAAGTAGATCTGAAAGACATTCCGAAACCAATGCAAATCCGTGACATTCTGGACCAATATGTTATTGGTCAGGATCAAGCGAAAAAATCGTTGTCTGTAGCGGTATATAATCACTACAAACGAATTAATACTCAAAACAAAATTGATGATGTGGAACTGCAAAAAAGTAACATCTTGATGCTTGGACCTACAGGTTCGGGTAAAACGTTGCTTGCGCAAACCATGGCTAAAATTTTGAACGTTCCTTTTGCTATCGCAGATGCCACTTCCCTTACGGAAGCAGGTTATGTGGGTGAAGACGTTGAAAATATTTTGCTGAAACTGATTCAAGCTGCCGATTATGATGTAGAAAAAGCCGAACGCGGCATTATCTACATTGACGAAATTGATAAAGTAGCCCGCAAATCCGAAAACCCGTCCATTACGCGTGACGTTTCGGGTGAAGGTGTACAGCAGGCGTTGCTTAAAATTTTGGAAGGCACGGTTGCTTCTGTACCACCTCAAGGCGGTCGCAAGCATCCACATCAAGAGTTTATTCAAATTGACACCACGAATATCCTGTTCATTTGTGGTGGTGCCTTTGATGGTCTGGAGCAAATGATCAAACGCCGTATCGGTAAAAAGGTTATCGGCTTCAACGCTACCAGCGAACAAAAAGATCTGAAACCAGGCGAATATACTTCAATGGTATTGCCTGAGGATCTTTTGAAATTCGGTCTGATACCGGAATTTGTAGGACGCTTGCCAGTAATTTCTACGCTGGAGCCGCTTGATGAGAACACATTGGTTCGTATTCTGTCCGAACCGAAAAATGCGTTAACCAAGCAATACCAGAAGCTGCTTGAGCTGGATAATGTGCAACTGGAGTTTAAGCAAGATGCTCTGGAAGCCATTGCTCGTGAAGCGATCAAGCGTAACACGGGTGCCCGTGGCCTTCGTGCGATCATCGAAGGTATTATGCTGGACGTAATGTATGAGGTTCCTTCCCGTGAGGATGTGACTACTTGCGTCATCAATGAGCAGGTTGTAAAAGACAAAATCGCACCGGAACTCGGTGGTACAGATAAGGATAAAAAACAAGAAGAGAGCGCCTAAGGATTGATACTTCGCGATCTCTAAAACATGAGAAGCCGGATCTCCACTTCACTAAACCTGTATGAGGTTTTAAGGGGTGGAGGTTTGGCGTTAATGGGAGAGAAAAGTACATGTTCTTAAGACAAGACACACGTCCCGTTAAAGTCGGGAATCTGACGATTGGCGGCAGCAATGAAGTCATCATCCAAAGCATGTGTACAACTAAAACAGCAGATGTGGAAGCAACTGTAGCCGAGATTCTTCGCTTGGAAGAAGCCGGGTGTCAACTGGTGCGGGTTACCGTCAACAATGAGGAAGCTGCCGCAGCCATTAAGGAAATTAAAAAACGGATTCATATTCCGCTAGTTGCAGATATTCACTTTAATCACAAGCTGGCTCTACTGGCAATTGAAAATGGGATTGATAAAGTTCGCATTAATCCAGGTAACATAGGACGACGTGAAAAAGTGGAAGCTGTTGTGAAGGCATGTAAGGAAAAAGGGATTCCGATTCGAATTGGTGTGAATGCCGGGTCATTGGAACAGCATTTACTTGATAAGTATGGCTACCCTACACCAGAAGCGATGGTAGAAAGTGCGCTGTATCATATCGGGATACTGGAAGAGCTTGATTTCCATGACATTATCGTGTCACTGAAGGCGTCTGATGTTCCTATGGCGATTGCTGCTTATACGAAGGCCGCTGAAATTATTAAGTATCCGCTCCATCTGGGTATTACCGAAGCGGGTACACTCTTTACGGGTACAGTTAAAAGCGCGGCAGGTATGGGCGCTTTGCTAGCATCAGGCATCGGCTCCACAATGCGTATTTCACTTAGTGCTGATCCGGTGGAAGAAGTGAAGGTAGCTCGTGAGTTGCTCAAGACGTTTGGATTAATCACAAACGCAGCTACACTGATTTCTTGTCCGACTTGCGGACGTCTGGATATTGATCTGTTCTCTATTGCCAACGAGGTAGAAGACTACATTGCAAAACTCAAGGTACCGATTAAAGTATCAGTACTGGGTTGTGCAGTAAATGGCCCGGGTGAAGCGAAGGAAGCTGATATTGGAATTGCCGGAGCGCGCGGTGAAGGCCTTTTGTTCCGTTATGGAAAAATGATTCGCAAAGTACCTGAGGCTGATATGGTGGACGAATTGAAAAAAGAAATTGATATCATCGTCAAAGCATATGAGGAAACAGGGAAAATACCTGGACGTGAAGAACGTCATACCGCCGAGAAGGTGTAGGCAAAAAGCAGTTATTATAAAGAGGCATAGTCATAATCTATTGTCATCATTTAAACGCCGTGGAGAGCAGCTCTGCTACAGAACTGTTCTTCGCGGTGTTTTTGTATTTCTCTCTGATCTTTTGAAAGACCGCCGTTTAGCTATCGCGGAAAAGGAAATACTGTTTTTCATAGAGCGGCATTTTTAAAATTGCTGAGATGAGAAACGGAGGAAATACGATGGACTTGACTATGATTTTGTTATTGGTGCAAATGTTTTTCGGGATTGTTATTGGTCTGTATTTCTGGAACCTCCTGCGGAGCCAGAAAACGAACCGTAGTGCGGTGGATCGGGAATCCCGCAAGGAATTGGATAAGCTACGCAAATTGCGTTCTATTTCACTTACCAAGCCGTTGGCTGAACGCACACGTCCTGCCACATTACAGGATATCGTGGGTCAGAAGGATGGACTGCGCGCGCTCAAGGCTGCGTTATGTAGTGCGAATCCGCAGCATGTCATTATTTATGGCCCGCCGGGTGTAGGGAAGACAGCTGCTGCACGCGTTGTGCTGGAAGAGGCTAAGAAGAATCTGTCCTCTCCGTTCAAGGGAGATGCCAAATTCACGGAGATTGATGCTACGACGGCCCGCTTTGATGAGCGCGGTATTGCGGACCCGCTGATAGGTTCAGTGCATGATCCAATCTATCAAGGGGCAGGAGCGATGGGGGTAGCGGGTATCCCACAACCTAAACCCGGAGCTGTGACGAAGGCGCATGGGGGGATGCTGTTCATTGATGAGATTGGTGAGCTGCATCCAACGCAGATGAATAAACTCTTGAAAGTACTGGAGGATCGCAAGGTATTTTTGGAGAGTGCGTATTACAACTCGGAAGATTCGAATACTCCTGCTTATATCCACGATATTTTCCAAAACGGTTTGCCAGCCGATTTTCGTTTGGTGGGTGCGACGACCCGTTCGCCGCATGAACTGCCACCTGCGATTCGCTCCCGGTGCATGGAGATTTATTTCCGTGCCTTGCAGCCACAGGAGATTGCTCGTATTGCAGAGGATGCCGTCCACAAGCTAGGCTTTGGCCCTTGTCCTGAGGCGGTAGAAGTTGTACAGCGTTACGCAACGAACGGTCGGGAGGCGGTCAATATGATCCAGCTGGCTGCTGGTTTGGCACTTACCGAGAAAAGGGAATGTCTCAATGCTTCCGACGTCGAATGGGTAGCGGGCAGTAGTCAAATTCAACCGCGTCCTGACCGAAAAATACCAGGCTTGCCGCAAATCGGATTCGTTAACGGATTAGCTGTATATGGCCCGAACATGGGGATGCTGCTTGAAATTGAAGTTACAGCAGTTCCGGTTCCTGAGGGAAAGGGCAGCTATAATATTACGGGGGTTGTGGATGAGGAAGAAATCGGAGGCGGGTCCCGTACACTGCGCCGTAAGAGCATGGCTAAAGGTTCTGTAGAAAATGTTCTAACCGTTTTGCGTACGCTCGGATTGTCTCCGTCGAATTACGATTTGCATATCAATTTTCCTGGGGGTACGCCGGTAGATGGCCCGTCCGCAGGAATTGCGATGGCAACAGCCATTGCTTCCGCGATGCGGGGAATTCCGGTGGATCATGAAATTGCAATGACTGGCGAAATTAGCATCCATGGTCGTGTCAAACCGATTGGTGGTGTATTAGCCAAGGTTGAAGCCGCTTTTCAGGCAGGAGCCAAAAAAGTGATCATTCCGCAGGACAACTGGCAAGCTCTTTTTGACAGCATTGAGGGTTTAAAAGTGATTCCCGTACAGTCGGTTACCGAAGTGTTCCGACATGTGTTCGGGGAAGAGATAACGTCGGATTCGCCTGTACATGCGCCAATTGAGACTTTTCGCCCATCCCAATCTTCCTTGTTACAGGCTGATGGAACGCATAACGGGACGATATCAGATACAGGATCTTGCTGATGAACCACCCTTTCATTGGTTTTTTCATAAAACATTTGATAAAATATGAAAGATAACAACTTGAGGATTGTAAAATCCGGAACCTGAGAATCACTGGAGGTGCGAAAGCGATGGGACCCACCAAGACAAAAGGTCGTCGTTTTCCTTTGCTGCCTTTAAGAGGGCTTCTGGTCTACCCGAGTATGGTTCTGCATCTCGATG
Organism: Paenibacillus sp. FSL M8-0228; assembly: GCF_038007385.1. NCBI lineage: Bacteria > Bacillati > Bacillota > Bacilli > Caryophanales > Paenibacillaceae > Paenibacillus > Paenibacillus sp. FSL M8-0228. The sequence continues at coordinate 4,439,569 of NZ_JBBOXA010000001.1, read as the reverse complement.
TGGGCCGGGAAAAATCGGTCAAGGCTTTGGAAAAAGCGATGGTTGAAGACAATTTGATTCTCCTGTGTTCTCAATCAGAAGTAAATATTGAAGAACCTACACAAGAGGACATCTTTCGAGTCGGCACGGTAGCCAAGGTACGCCAGATGCTCAAACTTCCTAATGGAACCATTCGAGTATTGGTGGAAGGGCTGGAACGGGCCGAGATTATTCAATATACGGACAATGAAGAATATTACGAGGTAATGGCGAAGGAGCTGCACGAGGCAGAAAACGTACAGCCTGAGACGGATGCGCTAATGCGCACTGTATTAACTCAGTTCGAGCATTATATCAACTTGTCCAAAAAGGTAACACCGGAGACTCTCGCTGCGGTATCGGATATTGAGGAGCCGGGACGGCTAGCAGACGTAATCACAAGTCATTTGACGCTCAAAATTAAGGAAAAGCAGGATATACTGGAGACGATCGACGTTACTCAGCGTCTGGAGAAGCTTCTGGATATTTTGAACAATGAGCGTGAAGTACTGGAGCTGGAACGTAAAATCAACCAGCGTGTGAAGAAGCAGATGGAAAAGACGCAGAAGGAGTATTATCTGCGTGAACAAATGAAGGCAATTCAGAAGGAACTTGGCGAGAAGGAAGGTCGCGCGGGAGAAGTTGAAGAACTGCGCAACCAGCTAAGTGAACTGGAGTTGCCTGTTCCGGTGAAGGAGAAGGTCGAAAAGGAAATCGATCGTCTGGAAAAAATGCCGGCAAGCTCTGCCGAGGGTGGCGTCATCCGTAATTATGTGGATTGGTTGTTAAGCTTGCCATGGAACAAGTTTACCGATGATGATCTGGATATCGTCAAAGCTGAAGAGGTACTTAATAACGACCACTACGGATTGGATAAACCCAAGGAGCGTGTATTGGAGTATTTGGCTGTACGCAAGCTGGTGAAGACCATTAAGGGACCGATTCTGTGTCTCGTGGGTCCGCCAGGGGTCGGCAAGACCTCGTTGGCCCGTTCGATTGCCAAATCCATGGGTCGGGAATTTGTCCGCATCTCTCTCGGAGGTGTGCGGGATGAAGCGGAAATCCGCGGTCACCGTCGGACTTATGTTGGTGCGATGCCGGGGCGGATCATTCAGGGGATGAAGACCGCAGGAACGTCTAATCCAGTATTTTTGCTGGATGAGATTGATAAAATGGCTTCCGATTTTCGAGGAGATCCATCGGCGGCATTGCTCGAAGTGCTTGATCCTGAACAAAACAATACGTTCAGTGACCATTTTGTTGAGCTGCCGTTTGACCTGTCCAATGTGATGTTTGTAACGACAGCCAATGCTGCACACAACATCCCGCGTCCGCTAATGGACCGCATGGAGACGCTCTATATTCCTGGCTACACCGAACTGGAGAAGCTGGAAATCGCCAATCGGTACCTATTGCCCAAGCAGAAGAGAGAGCATGGCTTGGACGAGGAACAACTGGTTATCGGGGAGGATACGCTACTGCGTGTCATTCGCGAATATACGCGTGAATCTGGTGTGCGGAATCTTGAGCAGCAAATGGCTTCTCTGTGCCGCAAGGCGGCGAAGTCCGTTGTATCTGGTGGCGAAGGACCAATTCAAATCACACCGGATAATCTGAAGGATTATCTGGGTATCGCTAAATTCCGTTACGGTGTTGCAGAACTGGAGGATCAGATCGGTACGGTTACAGGCTTGGCATGGACAGAGGTCGGTGGTGAAACACTGATGATTGAAGTGACGGTCGTACCTGGTAGTGGTAAACTGATTCTTACGGGTAAACTGGGAGACGTTATGAAGGAATCTGCACAGGCGGCATTCAGCTACACCCGTTCCAAAGCAGTTGATCTGGGCATTGAACTAGACTTTTATGAGAAAAATGATATCCACATTCATATTCCTGAGGGTGCGATTCCGAAGGATGGTCCATCTGCGGGAATTACTATTGCTACCGCGTTAATTTCAGCTTTGACCAACCGTCATGTATCCAAGGATGTGGCTATGACGGGCGAAATTACTCTACGCGGCCGTGTATTGCCGATTGGTGGTTTAAAAGAGAAGTCGCTGGCTGCCCACCGGGCAGGCTACAAAAAAATTCTGCTTCCCAAAGATAATGAACGGGATTTAAAGGATATTCCCGACAGTATCCGGCAGGATGTTGAATTTGTCCCCGTTGCCCATATGGATCAGGTGCTAAAGCATGCTTTGGTTGAGCAGGCAAGGGTACATTAGAGAGGAATTAAGGACACAATGAAAGTAACAAAAGCAGAATTTATAATAAGTGCGGTTGGTCCCGATCAGTTTCCTGTGGACGCTTTGCCAGAGATTGCTCTGGCGGGGCGCTCCAATGTAGGAAAGTCTTCATTGATTAATCGGTTGATTAACCGTAAAAATTTGGCGCGTACCAGTTCTACGCCAGGTAAAACCCAGCAACTCAATTATTACCGGATTAATGATGATCTCTATTTTGTCGATTTTCCCGGTTACGGTTACGCCAAGGTATCCAAAACGTCCCGCAAGGCTTGGGGGCAGATGATTGAGTCTTATTTGCTGGAGCGTGAGCCACTCAAACTGGTGCTTCAAATGGTAGATTTGCGCCATCCGCCGTCCAAGGACGATATCATGATGTATGATTGGCTGCGTCATAACGGGCTTCCCGTATGTGTAGTAGGCACGAAGGCAGATAAAATCCCTAAAACGCGGCGAGAAAAGCATTACAAGGTAATCAAGCAGGAACTCGGAATACTTCCCGGGGGATTGTTTATCCCCTTTTCATCCGAAGAAGGTATGGGCAAGGAAGAGCTGTGGTCTGTCATCTCCAGCTATATAGAGAATGACGAAGAAGAGCAGACGGAATTGTAAGGCTAGGGACGTCCTTGAGGACGTCCTTTTTTCATGGTTCGGGCTTCAAAAAAATAAACTTACTAAATAGGTGGGAATAATATATAATAACAAAAAGAACTCGTGGATTTTAAGCCGAAAAGTGAGTATATGGGGGATAATGCAGTCTCAACCCCATCATTTTCCGTTTATTTCCGATGTATGGCGGGAATTTATGATTTGATGTGCAAGAAAAGCACTTTAGGTCTGATGTATAATAAATTTAAAGCTTAAACTTATAGGTTCAGGAAAGAATTGAGGAGATGGGTATGGCTCAGCGGTTAGCCACAGAGTATGTTAAAACCACTTTGACCTTGTCGGAAACCCAAATGGACGAATTTTTGCGGGCAGTGGATGATCCCCAGGTGCATTACTATATTAAAGTTCTAGATAACGGAAGACAGGAAATCGTTCTGGAGCATAGTGCGGGTGAGGAAGTTCATTTGTTTTTTGAAGCCAAAGAGGGAGCGTTTGTGTGTGAATTGACTTGTCGCTTAATTCATCCGCAACTAACCCTGTTTATACGCAAACTTTTTGTTCGTTTTAAGGGCGAAGGCATCGTTTACCGAATGTATCAAGGATTCACTATGGTGTATTTTTATAATGAAGGTACGGTTCGTAAAATTATGGAGAAGAATGCCGGAGGTTCCAGGCTGGTATTCGAATATAAAAATACGGTGCAGGAATTGCAACAGCTTTTTCAGCATCAGAACGTCGAAAATGAAATATCTGACGTATATCATCTCATTAATTCGTTGCTTGACCAGCGGAATTTGGCGCGTACTTTCTCGGAGTTGGAACAGATTGACCACAAGCTTCGAATGAGTTGCTCAAAATTATTTGCACTGGAAGCTTAATAAGGCATGAATATATGGAATGAATCGTTATGCCATGTAGTCCCTTTCTTTACCGAAATAGGCTTTTTTATTCTTAAAAAATGATTGCATTTGCTGCACATAGATGTTATTTTTAATCTCGTTGAAAATGAAATATAGGAACCAGGATTCACTCAGGACATTGAATGTTGCGAGAGGTTATTCCCTCGGGAAGTGAATGACGTAGGTCCTAGCGGATGAAATTTTTCCAAACATTTTATTCCTAGGAAGGGGGAACCGAAAGATGGAATTGGAGTACTCAACTTTCGGAAGACACGTTGCCGTAGATACTTGGGGTGTTGAGTTTGAATTACTGAATGATGCGCAGTTTTTGGAGGCTCAATTAGTTGAAGCAGCTGAAGCTTGCGGAGCAACGGTGATGTCCGTTCAATCCAAGCAGTTCGAACCACAGGGAGCTACCGTGCTTGTACTGTTGTCGGAGAGTCATCTCTCTATTCATACGTATCCTGAGAGAGGGTTTGCCGCTATTGATTGTTATACTTGCGGTGAGACTGTCGATCCGCAGCTGGCTATTGATTACCTGGTATCCGTTCTAAAACCGAAAAAAACATATGCGAAAAAGCTGATTCGCGGCTTGGGAGAACTTCAGGTGGAATCACCAGAGTGCAAGCTGGCTGAGTTAGTGTAAATCGTTTTTTATGGAGCCGTTTGTGCGTCCTATATTATAGCCATGGAACATTTCCATGGTTATTTGTTTTAAAAGTGGTCTACACTAAATCAAATCATACAGAACGTGCTGGTTTCATGAAAGCTATTCAATTTTCATAAACAATTCATAAAACAGCCGGAGGAGATTCGGACTTCTGTGATATAATTAACATAGTTTATGATAACAGTGGTTATTCTTATTACAGTTTAGGCAGGTGAATTTGCAATGCACATCGTCGTTGTTGGGTTGAATTATCGTACGGCGCCTGTGGAAGTCAGAGAGCGTTTTACATTTGCAGAACAAGATTTGCCAAAAGCGCTGGAGCAACTCAAACTTACCAAAAGTGTGTTGGAGGGCGTAGTTGTCGCAACCTGCAATCGGACTGAAATATATGTTGTAGTGGACCGCCTTCACATGTGCGGCTATTTTATACGCAGTTTTATGGAGCAATGGTTTGGCATTCCGCGTGATCAATTTACACAACATTTATATATATATGAGGACGAGCAGGCGATTCGGCATTTGTTCCGTGTGACTTGTGGTCTTGATTCTATGGTAATCGGAGAAACACAAATTTTGGGACAGGTAAAGAACGCTTTTCTTCAGGCTCAATCCCAGAAAATTACGGCAACGTGGTTTAATATGTTGTTTAAGCAGGCCGTCACATTGGGCAAGCGTGCCCATTCAGAGACATCTATTGGAGAAAGTGCCGTATCTGTCAGCTATGCAGCAGTTGAGCTAGGCAAACGGATTTTCGGGATGTTTACCGATAAAAAGGTACTGATTCTCGGTGCTGGTAAAATGAGCGAACTTACGGTTAAGCATTTGTACAGCGGCGGAGCAGCCGAGGTTATTGTAGCCAACCGAACCTTGTCCCGTGCGGAAGACCTTGCCTCCAAGTTCCATGGAACGCCGGTTACGATGGAGGAAGGCATGAATCGGTTGGCGGACGTGGATATTGTTATTAGCTCGACAGGTGCCCAGGGGTATATTCTGGATCGGACTCGGGTTGAAGCAAGTATGAAACGTCGACAGTCCCGTCCTTTGTTTATGATTGATATTGCGGTTCCGCGTGATCTCGACCCGGCTATTGGTGAATTACAGAATGTTTTCTTGTACGATATTGATGATCTGGAAGGGATCGTGGAGAGCAATTTGGAAATGCGCCGTACCGAAGCTACAAAAATCGAGCATATGATCGAAGATGAGCTTAGCGAGTTTTATCAATGGTTGAAAACGATGGGAGTGCGTCCGGTGATTCGTGCATTACAGGAAAAAGCGGAGTCTGTACATCAGGATACGTTGGAAAGCTTGTTCAATAAGCTTCCCGAGCTGGATGAACGGCAACGCAAAGTGATTAGCCGTTTGACGAAGAGTATGCTGAACCAGATGATGCATGATCCGATCAATCGGGTAAAGGAACTGGCTGTCCAAAAACAGGGAAATGAGGCCCTAGACATGTTTAGCCACATTTTTGCTCTGGAGGATCGTTTGGATGACGCCGCTCAGAAAGTAGATAAAAGCGATGCATCTGCGTTAATAAAACCGGAAGCCGGTGTTCATGAAAAAACCGTTCAGGCTCAGGCTTTGCCAGCGTCGTTTGCGCCGGCCAGCCTGTAAAAGTGGGTGAACAGACGTGGCTTCAGGCATGCTTATATATGATTCAATGATTTATGTTTTTGCCCTGAGCCTTCTGTTTGTATTCTCGGATGGGATTCGTCGCAATGCGAATGCTAAACGGACAGGTACAGGGCTTCTTGTTGTCGTTCTGGTGCTCCAGCTTGCTTATATGGGGATAAGAACCTGGAATGAAGGGCACCTTCCTATTTTCGTGACCTACGATTTTCTATTTCTGTTTTCAGTTATTTTAGTGCTGATTTCTTTGATTTTGACACGTTATCAGCGTTCCGAATTTGCGGTATTGCTGCTTAATATTATTAGTTTTGCAGTGCTGGTGCTCAACAATATATGGATGGAGCCTCTCGACAATCCACTTGGAAATTGGCATACCGTGCATGGGCTGCTCCTGATTCATATTGCGCTGGCTAATCTTGGTTTTGTAGCGATGACGGTAGCAGCTGTATTTTCGGGGTTATATCTGTTTTTGCATCGTAAATTGAAAGTAAAGAAATGGAATGACACGATCAGACGCCTGCCGAGTCTGGAAATGATGGATCGGTATACGCATATGGCGCTGTTGATTGGTACTCCTTTGCTGGGAGTCTCTATTGTAGTTGCCGTTATTTCTATTATTGCTGAGGAACGCTGGCTTCTCTTGCTAGATACCAAGGTGCTGATGACAGCGATTGCCCTGTGTGTGTATATTATATTTTTAGTGAGCAAAAGATTGAATCAGCGTTCAGGGCTTGTGATGGCAAAGTGGGCATTGGTGGGCTACACGCTATTGATTCTTAATTTTTTGCTGAATTCCTGGTCTGTATTTCATCAGTGGACGGGAGAGTGAAAAGCCATTTGCAGCATTTTGTCCCGATTTCGTTGAATTGTAACAATAAGATCTGTTGTATTGTAGGCGGCGGCAGGATTGCGGAACGAAAGGTTAAGGGGATGATGGAAAGTGGGGCGTCCATTACCCTCATTAGCCCGAATATAACGCCGGATTTACAGGTCCTGGCCGATCACAAGCAGCTCCACTGGGTAAATCGCGTATATCGCGAGGGTGACCTCCAGGGAGCCTTTCTTGTATATGCCGCTACGAACCAGAGAGAAGTGAATAATAAGGTTGCGCATGAGGCCAGACAAAGGGGTATACTGGTAAATGTGGCGGATCGCTCGGAAGAGGGAGATTTTATAACGCCGGGCATCATCCGACGAGGGAGACTGACGATTAGTATCTCTACAGAAGGGGCAGGCCCCGCTGTGACCGCTGATATTACATCAGCCTTGGATACGTTGTTTGGTAGCGAATACGAGCCATATCTGGATTTCATGCACGATATGCGACAGATCATCAAACGTAAGATAAGTTCCCCACAGCAAAGGACTAAACTACTGAGGCGCTTGGCGAGTAGCGGAATTTTGGATCAAATACGCCGTCATGAATTTATGGCTTGGACCGAACAACAAATAGACCTGTGGATTGCGCAAAATCAGGAGGAATAACATGCGAACAATTGTGGTAGGCAGCAGACAGAGTGCGCTGGCGTTAACTCAGACCGGGCATGTCATTGAAGATTTGAACGCGCTATGCGCGGAGCATGGAATGGATTTGCAATTTGTCGTAAAGAAAATCCTGACCAAGGGTGATCGAATATTGGATGTAACCTTGTCCAAAGTGGGTGGCAAAGGGCTTTTTGTCAAAGAGATTGAACAGGCCATGCTGGCTGGTGAGATTGATATGGCAGTACATAGTATGAAGGATATGCCTTCCGAATTGCCGGAAGGGCTTGTCAACGGCGCTGTACCGCGTCGTGAGGATCCACGTGATTGCCTGATCACATTGGGCGCCGAGAGCCTGGAGGAATTGCCTCAAGGGGCAAAGGTGGGCACGAGTAGCCTGCGCAGAGCCAGTCAAATCAAGTCCATGCGACCTGATCTACAATTGGAGCCTGTGCGTGGGAATATTGATTCCCGTCTGAAAAAGCTGGAGACGGAAGGTTTTGACGCTATCATTTTGGCGGCAGCAGGTTTGCATCGGATGGGCTGGAAAGATCGAATTACATCCTATATACCGGAAGAAGACTGTTTGCCGGCGGTTGGGCAGGGAGCGCTGGGTATTGAATGTCGCGCGAGTGATGAAGAGCTATTGGCCTTGCTGCGCCTTTACAACGACCGGGATACCTCGGCTACCGTTGCGGCAGAACGAACCTTTTTGGGCGTGTTAAATGGGGGGTGCCAAGTGCCGATCGGGGCTCATGCCGTCTGGGCTGGTCAAGAAATCAGCCTTACGGGCATGGTAGGCTCGCCAGATGGCGAGGTTATTTTGAAGGAAACGCTCCAGGGAAATGATCCGCAAAAGCTGGGAGAAGCGGTGGCGGCCAGTTTGATAGCCAAAGGAGCAGAACAGATTCTGGCGCAGGTGAGGGGATGATAGCATGGCAGGAAAAGTATATTTGGTAGGTGCAGGACCCGGAGACGCAAGATTAATTACGGTCAAGGGTTGGGAATGCATTCAATTGGGCGATGTCATTGTGTACGACAGACTGGCAAGCCCGCGCCTTTTGGGATTGATGAAGCCAGAGGCCCAAAAAATATATGTTGGAAAGTTGCCAGATCGTCACACTATGAAGCAAGAGGAAATTAATCAGCTGTTGGTGGATTTGGCCTTGGAAGGAAAAACAGTTGTTCGTCTTAAAGGGGGAGACCCTACTATATTTGGACGAGTCGGCGAGGAAGCCGGGCTACTGCGTAAACATGGTATTTCCTATGAAATTATACCCGGCATCACATCAGCAATCAGTGTGCCCGCCTATGCGGGGATTCCAGTCACACACCGGGATATGGCCTCATCGCTATCTATCATTACAGGTCATGAAAGTCCGGATAAACTCGACAAAAGTATTCATTGGGATAAAGTGACGAACGCAACGGGCACACTGATCTTTATGATGGGTGTAGCAAAGATTGGCTATATCAGTGAACAGCTGATAAAACACGGCAAGCCATCAAATACTCCTGTTGCCTTGATCCGCTGGGGAACCCGTGCCGAGCAGGATACGCTGGTGGGTACGCTTGCGGATATTGAAGCTAAGGTGAAGGCTGCGAATTTTCAGCCTCCCGCCGTCATCGTTGTTGGAGAAGTGGTCAATCAACGTGAACAGTTAAAATGGGCTGAGGACATGCCTTTGTTTGGCAAGCGAATTTTGGTTACTCGCGCGCGTGCGCAGGCCAGCAGTCTGGTCCATCGGATAGAAGAGCTTGGTGGCGAGCCTTATGAATTTCCAGTTATTCAGACGGTCGCCCCTTCGGACGAGCCAACCAAACAGGAAATTAAAGAGGCATTTGCGCGACTGCCAGAATATGATTGGGTGTTTTTTACCAGCGTTAATGGAGTGGAATACTTTTTCACGCACTTAAAGGAACAGGGCAAGGACGTACGTATGCTGTTCAAAGCGCGTATTGCCGCAGTCGGACCGGCTACAGCAGCCGCGCTTCGGACGCACGGAATTGTGGCAGAACAGATCGAGGGCCCATTTCAGGCAGAGGGCTTGCTCGAGGGATTTGAGCAGGATTTGCAGGCAGGGCAGAACGTATTTCTCCCAAGAGGTGATCTAGCTCGGCCGTGGCTGCCAGAAAAGCTGAGGGAGATGGGACTTCATGTGACCGAGGCTGATTTGTATCAAACGGTGCTAGCAGCCAACACACAGGATGATGAACTTCTCAAGCTGCTTGAGGAGCGTGCCATTCATGCGATTACGTTTACCAGTTCCTCAACTGTAACCTTTTTCTTAGAAGCCCTCAGACAAATGGGGATCCATGATCCGGTGTCGCTGCTGGAGGGAGTTACGATTGCTGTGATAGGTCCTTTGACCGGTGAGACAGCTACCCAAGCCGGCTTGACTGTAAGTTTTATGTCAGAGAAGGCGACCATTGAAAGTCTGATCCAATCGTTGTGTGAGTGGAAACGTTCAAGTACTGTTATGACATTATAATTTTTTTGTTTTTACTAATGAATGTATAAAAAATGGAGGTTTGTAATCATGAGTGTTCCTTTTACCAGACATCGCCGTTTGCGCCAGTCGGCTGCAATCCGCAGTATGGTGCGTGAGACCGTATTGAATCCCACTGATTTTATCCAACCGATCTACGTAACATTTGGCACTGGGGTGAAACAGGAAATTAGCTCTATGCCAGGTGTATACCGTTTTTCTCTGGATCGGCTGGAGGAAGAACTGAAAGAGATTAGTGAGCTCGGCATTCCCGCTGTGCTCCTATTTGGCATCCCAGAAACCAAAGACAGCGTAGGGACTTCGGCTTTTGTGGACGATGGTATTGTTCAGGAAGCTACTCGTCTGATCAAGTCGCGTTATCCCGAACTGCTGGTTGTGGCTGACACTTGTTTGTGTGAGTTTACGGACCATGGACACTGCGGTATGGTGCACATGCATGAGCATGATGGTGAGGTATGCGGTGAGGTATTGAATGATGAATCTCTGGAGGTGCTGGTACGTACAGCTGTATCTCAGGCCAGAGCTGGTGCAGATATTATCGCGCCATCTAATATGATGGACGGTTTTGTACAGGCGATTCGGCAGGGGTTGGATCTAGAAGGCTTTTCACATATTCCAATTATGTCGTATTCCGTCAAATATGCGTCTGCTTTTTACGGTCCTTTCCGGGAGGCCGCAGATTCTGCGCCGCAGTTTGGTGACCGCAAATCCTATCAGATGGATCCTGCTAATGCACGTGAAGCATTGCGAGAAGCAGAATCTGATGTGCTGGAGGGGGCAGATATGCTGATGGTGAAGCCTTCCCTTTCTTATCTTGACGTAATGCGCACGATTAAGGATCAATTTGATCTGCCTATGGTGGCTTACAACGTTAGTGGTGAATATGCCATGGTCAAGGCAGCGGCTCTTCAAGGCTGGATTGATGAAAAAGCAATGGTGCTAGAGATTTTGACAAGTATGAAGCGTGCGGGTGCAGATATGATTATTACCTATTCGGCCAAGGATGCGGCAAGATGGTTGAAGCAATAAGTCTATTTTCAGAAGATAGGAGTGGTCAGAATGATCGACGAACAACGAACAGTGCGCAAGGATACGAACTCCAAAGTAGCCTTTGATGAGGCAAAACAATACATTCCGGGTGGCGTAAACAGCCCGGTACGGGCTTTTAAATCTGTTGGAATTACACCTGTGTATATCGACCATGGCGAAGGATCGCGCGTATATGATATTGATGGTCAATCCTATTTAGACTATGTATGTTCATGGGGACCGCTTATTATGGGCCATGCACATCCCGAAGTGGTTAAAGCTTTACAGGCTGCTGTTGTAAAAGGAACCAGCTTCGGCGCACCAACGTTGGCAGAAACCGAAATGGCCAAGCTCGTATGTGAGCGTGTTCCTTCTATGGACATTGTACGTATGGTTAACTCCGGTACTGAGGCGACTATGAGTGCGATTCGACTCGCACGCGGATTTACGAGCCGTAGTAAAATTCTTAAATTTGAGGGATCATATCACGGTCATGCGGACAGCTTGCTGATTAAAGCAGGCTCTGGTGTTGCCACATTAGGCTTGCCCGATAGTCCCGGTGTGCCTGAAGTTGTGGCCACCCATACCATCACTGTCCCTTATAATGATCTAGCTTCGGTGAAGCTAGCTTTTGAGAAATTTGGCGAAGAGATTGCCGCAATTATTGTCGAGCCAGTAGCAGGCAATATGGGAGTTGTACCGCCACAGCCTGGATTTTTGGAAGGTTTGCGTGAGGTAACCCAGCAGTACGGAAGTCTGCTGATTTTTGATGAAGTGATGACTGGATTCCGGGTTGGACTTCATTCGGCTCAAGGTCGCTTTGGTGTGACACCGGATCTTACCTGTTTGGGTAAAGTGATTGGTGGTGGACTCCCTGTAGGTGCTTACGGCGGACGTCGTGATATTCTGGAGCGGATTGCTCCATCGGGGCCCATTTATCAAGCGGGTACGCTTAGCGGAAATCCGCTGGCTATGGCAGCAGGTTATTCGACACTTAAATTGCTGACGCCAGAAGTATACGATCGCTTGGAAGAGCGGGCAGCACGACTTCAAGCCGGATTCGAACGTAATGCGAACGAGCTAGGTATCCCTGTCACGATCAATCGCGTGGGTTCCATGGTTTGTCCATTTTTTACAGAAGAAAAGGTTGTCAATTTTGATACAGCTAAAACGAGTAATCAGGACCACTTCCGTCGTTACTTTACTGAAATGGTGAATGAGGGAGTCAGTGTAGCACCATCTCAATTTGAGGGTATGTTTGTATCGGGCGTGCATACGGTAGAGGATATTGATGCCACCATTGAGGCGAACTATCGCGCGCTCAAACGTCTATGAGCTGGCAAGGTGGCTGGAAAAGAAGAGGACCGTGGCTGGAAGTCACGCCAGGACGGGAAATCACAGACGAGGAAAAAAACAGCGCTGATGCTGTAGATCAGTGGTTGCTGAATCGTTTGGAATTACCGGAAAAGCTGTGGCGCAGACTGCGCCATGATAAAGAGATTGAACTTACAGGGGACCGGCTACGGCTGGCCCTTTTTCCTGTAATGAACCTTGGCATCACCCCTCGCTGGTATGATTTGAAGGTACTGTATGAAGATGATTTTTGTCTGGTAGTACATAAACCAGCAGGTATGGCAGTACATCCGGACGGTGGTGTGCAGGATGGTCCGCTGACGTTGGATCATGCTGTCGCATCCTACTATGAGATGAATGGCATTCATGCGGTGGTACGGCATGTACATCGTCTGGATGTGGATACGACGGGCCCAGTGCTATATGCCAAAAATGAGTTTGCGTTGCTCAAGCTGGACGAGCAAATGAGAGCTAAGGATATCGACCGCCGGTATGTAGCTTTGGTACGAGGGAAAGTACCTCCATCGCTGCGAATGTTGGATTGGCCGATTGGCAAGGACAGGCATCATAAGCAGCGCCGTCGTGTATCTCCGACTGGGCAGAAGGCGGTTACCCATATTGAACTCGGGGAAGTATGGGGAAGCGGTTCAAGTGCAGTGAGTCTCGTATATCTGACGCTGGAGACAGGACGGACGCACCAGATTCGCGTACATCTTAGTCATGCTGGCTACCCGTTGCTTGGGGATGTATTATACGGGGGGCGTGCTACTGATTTTGGCAGGCAGGCGCTACACGGAGAGCGTCTTACCTTCTGTCATCCGCTGAGTGGCGAAACGATTACTGTGGAGGATGCTTGGCCGGATGATTTTCAAAAGCTGCACAAACAGCTATAAAAGATGGCATGCCTTCTATTTTGGCGCATATACTTGAACCTAGAAACGGTTTGCAATATGGAGTTTCCGTGCGCCTGACCAGAAGTCAGAGGATGTGCGGAGACTGCCCAAAGGAGGATGCCATCCTTGAACAAACAACAGAATGATCAGCCGCAAGGCTTGCGTTTTGATATTTATGAACGCATTCATTTGACGGAGGAAGCTGCCGGGATTGCTGAGTTGGAGGAAATCGAGCTTCTGCCACGCATTCAGGTTGTAACCCACGGCGACCATGCCGCTTTGCGAGGGCATTTGCTGCTGGAGGGCGTGTACCGCACACCTGAACAGTTCACGAGCGAGCTTCATCATTTGATCCCTGTGGAAATTACCATTCCGCTAAACCGCGTAGGGAGATTGGAAGATATCTCTGTCGAGATTGAAAATTTTGATGTGGACCTGCTTTCTTTACGTAGTCTAAACATTACAGGCGTTCTTTCTTTGCATGGTGTGGAAAGCTCGCACGCGGAAGAGACGGCGGTCTGGTTGGATGAAGAATTTACCGTAGTGCATGCACCTGAGCATCCGGTTCAATCCCTTTCCGCCGATGAAGAGTATCGTCAGGCAGAGGCCTATTCTACCAATGACTCGACCTCTGATTACGTTACAGATCCTGAAACCTCCTACAGTGTGCCAGTACAACAGGAGTCCATTTCCTGGGAACAGCTGTCTGAGGACCAAGGGGAACAGCAATCATCGTCGGAACAGCAAGCTTATGAGCCAGCAGTAGATCCTAACCGATTCTATGAGCCTTGGACGGGCAAAGCAGTTGAAGATAACTCTCCCGAGGTCAAACATGAGCATGGGTCTCCGGAAGTGTGGGGATTTCAGCAAAAGGAAGCATGGGCAGGGGGAAATGAGTCCAAAGTATCTTCCGCATCTCCTAATGTAAATTATGACCCTTTGCTGTCTGAACCGCATCCTGCTACGGAGTCCGAGGTCTATCTGGAGCCACAGTTGGAAGCGAGTCAAGTAGATAGCTTCGACTTCAGGCCTGAAGCGTCAGAACAGGTGAATCACGAGGCCCATGACACTTTTACTGAGGATAAGCCAGAGATGCGTGTGGCGCTTAACAGTAAAAAGGATGAAGAGGCAGACGAGCCAGACCCGGTTGTCTACTCATCATTGCTCCAATCCAGCCGTTCGGTGAAAGAAGCGGAATACCAGCAGCAATTGGAGCAGGAGCCGCAGGATCAGAAAGCCGAAGAAGAGCGGGAGAATGCCAAGTGGAAGAACCTTTTTTTTCATACACAAGATGAAACACCTTTTCGTAAGGTGCGGTTATGCATAGTACAGCGCGAGGATACACTGGAAACCATAGCTGACCGTTATCAGCTCAGCACGCGTGAGCTTCAACTGTATAACAGATTGGCGGAGCATCATGTGGAAGAAGGACAGGTATTGTACATCCCTTGATCCGGTTGCTGAAAAATGCACAGCGGGTGTTGACTATAGTCAATGGGAAATGTATGATGTGGTATAGTTATTGAAAGACTGAGATCGGGAAGAGTAGGCAGCAAGCCCTTCAGAGAGTGGAATTGCAGCGCTGTGAGGTTCCGCAGGAAGCTACTGGCCGAAGTCACCCGGGAGTCGCCTGTTTGAACGGTTCCTCATTTAATTCCTACGGAAGATAAGAGGTTCACGGTAGAATAAGGCCGGTCCGCAACCGTTATCTGCATAAAGTGTCACACCATGTGTAATGGATCAGTGGATACATACACTAGGGGTGAAACAAAGGTGGTACCGCGAGAGAACAGCCTTTCGTCCTTTGAGGATGAAGGGCTTTTTTTATTTGCCAATTGAAAAATCATGGAGGTATCCTGATATGTCAGAACAAGACAACAAGACAACCTTGGAAATGCCAACAACGTACGATCCAAAATCAGCAGAACAAAAATGGTACAAAACGTGGATGGAGAAGGGCTATTTCCGCGCTGGGCAACATCCAGAGGCAGAGCCTTTTACAATCGTTATTCCACCACCGAATGTTACAGGTATGTTGCATATTGGACATGCTCTTGACTTTACTTTGCAGGATATTATTATTCGCGCCAAGCGGATGCAGGGCTATGATGCCTTGTGGCTGCCAGGGGCAGACCATGCGGGTATTGCTACCCAAACAAAGGTAGAGCAAAAGCTGCGTGAAGAAGGCCTGACACGTTATGATTTGGGCCGCGAGAAGTTTTTGGAGAAAGTGTGGGAGTGGAAGGATCTTTACCTAGATAATATCCATAACCAATGGGAAAAGATGGGCTTTTCTCTCGATTATTCTCGTGAGCGTTTTACGCTGGATGAGGGACTGTCCCAAGCGGTACGCGAGGTATTCGTTAAACTGTACAAGAAGGGTCTGATTTATCGCGGTAAACGCATCATAAACTGGGACCCTGCTGCACGTACTGCATTATCGGACATTGAGGTGGAATACAAAGAGGTGAACGGAAATCTGTATCACCTGCAATATCCACTGAAAGACGGTAGCGGATTTATTACGGTAGCCACTACACGTCCTGAAACGATGCTGGGCGATACAGCTGTAGCTGTACACCCGGAAGATGAACGCTACAAGCAAATGATCGGCAAAACGCTTGTGCTCCCAATCATCGGACGGGAAATTCCGGTCATTGCGGATGATTATGTTGATAAAGATTTCGGTAGCGGCGCGGTTAAAATTACACCGGCTCACGACCCGAATGACTTTGAAATGGGACAACGTCACCAGCTGCCACAAATTACAGTGATGGACGAAACGGGAACGATGAATGCCGAAGCAGGCAAATATCAGGGCCTTGATCGTAGCGATTGCCGTAAGCAAATCGTCGCTGATCTGAAAGAGCAGGGCGTACTGATTCGTATTGAAGAGCACGTACATCAAGTAGGCCACAGCGAGCGTACAGGTGTAGTTGTAGAACCTTATCTGTCCACACAATGGTTTGTGGAAATGAAGCCTCTGGCAGCTAAAGCCATTGAAGTGCAGAAGGCTGGCAACGGGGTAAACTTTGTACCGGATCGCTTTGAACGTACTTATCTGCATTGGATTGAAAATGTGCGTGACTGGTGTATTTCCCGTCAATTATGGTGGGGACACCGTATTCCGGCTTGGTACGATGAGGATACCGGAGAAGTGATTGTATCGGCGGAGGACCCTACAACTTTGCCTGAGTATGCTGGCAGAAAGCTAAAACAGGATGAGGATGTGCTGGATACTTGGTTCAGCTCGGCTTTGTGGCCGTTTTCGACACTGGGCTGGCCTGAGCAGACAGAGGACCTCAAACGCTACTATCCGACTAATGTCTTGGTTACAGGCTATGACATTATTTATTTCTGGGTATCGCGTATGATTTTTACAGCACTCGAGTTTACGGAAGAGATTCCGTTCAAGGACGTACTTATGCACGGGTTGGTTCGTGATGCGGACGGTAGAAAAATGTCCAAATCCCTCGGCAACGGTGTTGATCCGCTCGACGTGATTGACCAATATGGTACCGATGCCATGCGTTATATGATTTCCACCAGTAGCACGCCTGGGCAAGACCTTCGTTTCCGCTGGGAGCGGGTGGAGCAGGCCCGCAACTTTGCCAATAAAATCTGGAATGCGTCACGCTTTGCGCTGATGAATCTGGAAGGCGTCACTTCGGCAGATATAGACATTACTGGTGACCTGAGCACCGCTGATCGTTGGATTCTGCATCGTCTAAACGAAACTTCACGCGACATCACGCGTCTAATAGATGCTTATGAATTTGGCGAGACAGGCCGCCTTCTGTATAACTTTATTTGGGATGATTTGTGCGACTGGTACATTGAGTTTGCGAAGCTTTCCCTATATGGCGACAACGCAGATGCGAAAAAGAAAACGCAGTCCGTACTTGCATATGTATTGGACCGGACGCTGCGCATGATTCATCCGTTCATGCCGTTTATCTCTGAGGAAATATGGCAGCATCTTCCACATGAGGGAGAAACGATTACACTGGCCGCTTGGCCTGTTTATGATCCGGCTTTTGAGGATAAGGATGCAGTTGCAGAAATGAATTTGCTGATCGACGTAATTCGCGCTGTGCGCAATATCCGTGCTGAAGTCAATGTGCCGATGAGTAAAAAAATTGAGTTGCTCATAAAACCCGGCGATCAAGCCGTTCTCGATATCATTAACCGCAATGGGGAATATGTGCGTAGATTCTGTAATACGTCTGAATTCGACGCGGGATTAGAGTTCACCGTTCCAGATAAAGCGATGACATCTATAGTTAGCGGCGCAGAGTTGTACCTGCCGCTGGCCGGACTGCTTGATATTGCCCAGGAAATTAGCAGACTGGAAAAAGAACTTCAGCATTTGAACAGTGAAGTGGAGCGCGTGGAGAAAAAGTTATCTAACCAAGGCTTTGTGGCGAAGGCACCAGCTAAAGTCATCGAGGAAGAGAAGGCCAAGCAAGCCGATTACTCAGATAAGCGCGCTAAAGTTATCGCACGTATTGAAGAACTCAAGGGATAATTTCACTCACAATAAAATGACCTGAAGGTGAAGAGGATGTCAGATACGATCAGGGGCGGAGATACGGCTCCTTTACAAAGCTATGATGAGGCAGTGGAATGGATTAACGGCTTGATTCCGTTTGGTATCAGACCTGGACTGGAACGAATTGAACAACTAATGAGTAAATTGGGTGATCCGCAACGACATCTGAAATTTGTGCATATTGCGGGAACCAACGGTAAAGGCTCGACTTGTGCCTTTCTGACCTCTGTGCTACTTAAATGTGGGTACAATGTCGGGACTTTTACGTCTCCGTACATCACCCGATTTACGAACCGCTTTCAATTCAATGGGACCGATATTCCCGATGAAACGCTGGTTTTGCTTGCCAATCGCTTGTATCCGTTGGTGAAAGAAATCGCAGATAGTGAATTGGGATCACCTACAATGTTTGAGGTATCGACAGCGTTGGCTATTTTATACTATGCTACGGTATCTTTCCCAGATGTTGTGGTATGGGAGACAGGTCTTGGGGGAAGGATGGATGTAACTAATATCGTGAATCCAATCCTCTCGGTTATTACAAATGTCGGCTATGACCATACGGATATTTTGGGAGATACGCTCGAACAGATTGCAAGGGAAAAAGCCGGTATCATCAAACCGGGTGTACCTGTCGTCAGTTGTGTTTCCCAACCCGAGGCTATTCAGGTCATACGTGAAACGGCGACAAAGCAAGGAGCTACCTTGTACCTGGCAGGAGAACAATTTACGTATGAACGGCTAAACGGAGATGAAACAGCTCAAACCTTTTCATTCGCGGGGCCCTTCCGACATATGGAAATTGACATCACGTTGTTAGGCGAGCACCAATGTTCTAATGCGGCAGGAGCTATGATGGCACTTGAGGTCCTACGTCAGTATATGGCTTTTGTGTTGGATGATGCAGAACTGCTGGAGGGCTTTAGGCAAACTGCCTGGGCAGGGCGTCTCGAACAAGTCAGTACATCACCGAGAATTGTTCTTGACGGGGCTCATAATCCAGAAGGAGCACAGACGCTGGCCAAGAGTCTTCCTCAAGTGTATTCGTACAAAAAATTGGTTTTAATGATGGGGATGCTGTCAAACAAGCATCATGAAGCATACTTGCAGCATATACTGCCACTAGTGGATACGCTTATCCTGACCGAGCCCGATTTTCGGCGCAAAATGAATGCCGCTGAATTGGCTCATCTCGTGGAGAAGCTGCGGCCGTCTTATGCCAAAACGGATTTAAAAATAATTGTAGAAGGTGACTGGAAAAAGGCTCTTGGCCTGTTTCAATCACATACGGAAGCGGAAGATCTGGGGGTGGTGTCCGGCACGCTGTACCTTATTGCGGATGTACGGGCTACCCTTATGTATCAAACCGATTCGGAAAAAGGTTGGTGAAATTTGTTGATTACTTCGGAACATGTTCATTTTATCGGTATCGGCGGCTACGGGATGAGCGCGATTGCTCGAGTCATGCTGGAGATGGGTTATACCGTGACTGGCTCAGATGTGGCATCACAGGAGCTGACAGAAAAACTGGCGGCAAAAGGCGCAAAAATATATATTGGACACACGCCTGAGCATATTGCAGGCGCGGATATCGTCGTCTATTCAACAGCATTGTCACGTGACAATGTGGAGCGGGTGGCAGCGGAGGAATTGAATATTCCAACTCTGCACCGTTCGCAGATGCTGGCTCGCTTGCTTAACGAACGTAAGGGAATAGCTGTTGCGGGTGCGCACGGTAAAACGACAACCTCTTCCATGATCGCTCTGGTTATGGAGAGATGTAACGTTGATCCAACGTATATTATTGGCGGCGAAATCACGAATTTGGGGACGAATGCCAAAGCAGGTAAAAGCGAGTTTGTCGTTGCTGAGGCGGATGAGAGTGATGGTTCTTTCCTGCAGTATCATCCTTGGCAAGGCATCGTAACCAATATTGAAGCAGATCATTTGGAAAATTACGATGGCGACTTTAATCGTCTGAAAAGTGCTTATGTACAGTTTTTGAGTCAAATTCGACCGGATGGAGCGGCTATTGTATGCGCAGATGATCAGAACATCCGGGAAATGCTGCCTCAACTCCAGACTCGGGTCATTACTTATGGAGTGGAGCATGAAGCGGATTATATGGCGACAGATATCCAATTAGGTGACCGTCGATTAAGCTTCACTATGAGCCGTAAGGGAACAGCACTCGGAACAATCGAACTATCAGTGCCGGGTAAACATAACATGTATAATGCGATGGCAACTGTAATTTCATGTTTGGAAGCAGGGATTCCATTCGATCAAATCGCTGCTACAATTGTGGAATTTCACGGAGCGAAGCGTCGGTTTCAAGTACTAGGTGAAAGCAATGACATACTGATTATTGATGACTATGCGCATCACCCAACAGAGATTGAGGCTACGATTAGCGCAGCGAGAGCGACTGGCAAGCGTATTATTGCTGTATTCCAGCCGCAACGCTATAGCCGCACCTTTTTCCTGCTCGATGCGTTCAGCCGCGCGTTTAGCGAGGCTAGTGAAGTCATCATTACCGATATTTATTCACCAGCGGGAGAAAAACAGATTGAAGGCGTGCATTCTTCCAAGCTCGTGGATTTAATCGTCCAAAACAGCAATGCTAATGCAATCTATTTGCCGACCAAAGAAGCTGTGATCGAGGAGTTGAAAGATCGATTACAGCCGGGTGATCTTGTGCTGACGATGGGAGCAGGAGATATCTGGAAAGCAGGTGACGCGTTAGCGCGCCATCTTCGCGGACAGCAAGTGTAAACCGTATAAAAATGAGCTGTTGCGCCAATGAATTACAATTATTCAAGGGTATTCCGAACACGACTTGTTTCGGGATACCCTTTTTTGTAATGCTGGGGCATATATTCTTAGCTTGACTCATACAACAGACTATGAGGAAGTATGGGACAAGGAGGGAGTGCATCCATGAACAAGACCAAGATGACATTCCGGTTCGACCAACAGTTGCCGGAGACAAGCCGGGAGGATAAGCTACAGGTGCTTCCGTACAAAAACGAGTCGATTACGAACGAACAGCGTGAAACTGATAACCCGCATAAAGGAACGGAACGGAACAGAGGAATGGAGAAAAATACTGCAACTACACAAGAATCAAAGATCAATGAGCCTGAGGATCGGAATAAACGCATTTCAAGTCGGCGTTTTGCTCCGACATTAAGAGTACAAGAGGGATGGGATGACCCCTTTGGTCGTTCGGCGGCTTCCTGGTCAGATGCGGAAGTTCTACCGGATAGCCTGGAAGAGGATGAGGAAGCTTATCATTCTGGCCAAGAGTACAGAAGACGTCCGCCCAACCCTTCTAGATGGAAACTGGTTGGCTCTGTAGCCAGCGCACTGGTGACCGGAGGCATGTTTGGATATATTATGTTGTTACTGTTTAACGGAGGAGGCATGGTTCCGGGATCAGATCCTTCAGTAGAGGAGGCTGTACCGGTCTTTAAAGAATCTGTTGGTGTGGATGCAATATCTGCAAAAGAGAATTCTGTCCCTGTCACTGTCATAGAGGCTCAGGTACCACCTCAAACCTACTATTTGTTGCAATATGGGGTTTTCAGCACCCCAGAACGGGCCTTACAAGCAAAAGAAGAACTATTAAAGGCAGGTATTGCAGCAGGAGGGGATACCGAGGACCAAAACCGGGTATATGCAGGAATATCACCGGATAGGGAGCAAGCCAAGTTGCTCAGCAATCAGTTGAAAACACAAGGAGTCGAATTGTATGTTCGTGAGCTTGAATTGCCTGGATTTGAAAAAGCGGCTTACGGAGGCGAAGGTGATAAACTCACTAGCTTTTTTCAGTTAAGTAGCTCATTGGTGGGTAAGTTGAGCGGACTTTCCTCAAACTTGCTCGGAGAAGGAGGTCCGAATACGGTGCCAGCCTCCGACATGAAGGAGCTGAACGACCTGCATCAGCAGTGGACACAAAATATCACTGTACTTCCCAGTGGTCTTCCAAAGGAAGCGGTTGCCTCCGCAACCTCACTTGAAAAGGCGATGAACAGCGCGATCTCTGCACTTGGGGAATATAATAAGAATACAGCCAAGGAACACATTTGGGAGATTCAGTCCTCCATGATGGAATATGTTTTGCGTGAGAGGGAATTTATCCAATTCATAAAACAATAGGCTAACCATATTTTCCGGCAAGGAACTGGAAATAGTTCCCCATGCCGGATTTCTGTTTGTATTGCAGTACAAATCACCGTATAATAATGAAGGTGTCAAAAAATGGCGAGGGAAGATCAGGATGAAAAAAAATGTAGGAATGCTTATACTGTTTTTGTTGCTCGGTTGGCTCTTGGGTGCATGGATTGCCAAAGCCCTTCAATCGATCAAATTCCTTTCTTTTCTGACCCACCCCACTAGGATATCTTGGTCGCCGAGAGCGGACCTGGATATTATCAGCTACAACATAACAATAAATTTTGAATTGAGCCTGCTTAGTCTGATCGGCATCATTGCCGCGTTCTGGCTGTACCGCAGGCTCTAACTGATGAAAAGGAGCTTCCCTTATGGACGGGAAAATTACGCCCCGCATTATTTTGGCATCGACTTCACCAAGAAGGAAGGAATTGCTCGCATTTTTGAGACTCCCCTTTGAGGTGGTGCCAAGTCATGCGGATGAGAGCACGCCTGAGAGCTGGACGCCTCAGCAAATCGTGGAGACCCTTGCGGCACGCAAAGCCCAAGCGGTCGTGAACACCGTCACTCAGTCGAAGGAAGCCGGACTGGTGATTGGCAGTGATACCATTGTCGTGCTGGATGGTTCGGTATTGGGCAAGCCAGCCGACCATGCGGACGCAGTTCGCATGCTGACTGCATTGCAGGGAAGGACACACCGCGTGTACACCGGGGTAGCCTGCATACATACCGGAACCGGCGAAGTGCTTGTCAGACATCGCCAAACGGAGGTTACAATGAAGCCTCTGAGTCAAGAGCAAATTGTGGCATACGTGAATACTGGTGAACCGTCTGACAAGGCAGGAGCGTATGGCATTCAAGGCATGGGTGCTACGCTGGTGGAATCTATTCAGGGTTGTTATTTTAACGTCGTAGGATTGCCGCTTTCCTTGCTGTCGGACATGCTGTCCGATTTTGGAGTGAATGTGTTGCGTCCATAAAGGGGATAAACATATGCTGGAGTCGCCAATACTGATGCTTCGCGACCTCCCCCATGAAGAACGACCAAGAGAGCGCATGATGACATATGGGGCGGATGCCTTAAGCAACGCGGAGTTGCTGGCAATATTGCTGCGTACAGGAACGCAAAATGAGTCTTCGGTGCATTTAGCGCAGCGTATTTTGCAGCAGGCAGGAAATTTGCGTCAACTGGTGGATATGAGCTTGAGCGAGTTGACCCAGATTAAGGGCATTGGGGATGCTAAAGCGATACAGCTAAAAGCGGGTATCGAACTGGGGCGTCGATTAGCTTTGTCTCGCCATTTGGAGACCCCGGTGATTAGTTGCCCGCGGGATGTGGCAGATCTGTTGTTTGAGCAGCTTCGTTATTTGCAGAAAGAGCATTTTGTATGCTTGTTCCTTAACACTAAAAATCATGTCATTGCTCAGGAAACACTATCTATGGGTAGCCTGAATTCTGCCATCGTGCATCCACGTGAAGTATTTCGGGCAGCAATCAAATGCAGCAGTGCTTCAATAATTTGCGCTCATAACCATCCGAGCGGTGATCCGAAGCCAAGCCCCGAAGATGTCCAGTTGACTCGCCGCCTGATGGAAGCGGGCAACATCGTGGGTATCGACGTGCTTGATCATATAGTGATCGGGGACGGGACCTTTGTAAGTTTGAAGGAACAAGGTCTGATATAATATAATATTTAAATCAAACATTTAAACACGACCGGATAATCCGGCCTGAATAAACCGCTTATACATTGGATAACAGATTTCAGGGAAGAGAAAAGGAGATTACATCATGCTGGGTGGCTTTACAAAAGATTTGGGAATAGATTTGGGGACGGCAAACACGCTTGTATACGTAAGAGGTAAAGGAATTGTGGTTCGTGAACCATCTGTAGTCGCTTTGCGTACAGATACAAAAACCATTGAGGCTGTTGGTGAATCTGCGAAAAAAATGATCGGTCGCACACCGGGAAATATCCGTGCGATTCGTCCGATGAAGGACGGTGTCATTGCTGATTTTGATACGACAGCAACGATGATCAAATATTTTATCCGTCAGGCGCAAGCCCAACGCTCTTTGTTTCCACGCCATCCGAACGTGATGGTTTGTGTGCCTTCGGGCATTACTGCGGTGGAGCAGCGTGCTGTTGAAGATGCGACGAAGCAAGCAGGCGCAAGAGAGGCATATACGATAGAGGAGCCGTTTGCAGCAGCAATTGGCGCTGATCTTCCTGTATGGGAGCCTACAGGCAGTATGGTTGTCGATATCGGTGGAGGTACAACCGAGGTGGCAGTCATTTCCCTGGGTGGGATTGTAACAAGCCGCTCCGTGCGTGTCGCTGGCGATGAAATGGACGAGTCCATCATCCAATACGTGAAGCGCCAATACAATCTGATGATTGGTGAACGGACTTCAGAGCAACTGAAAATGGAAGTGGGTTCAGCTATGCCATTAGAGCAAGTGGAAACCTCGGAAATCCGCGGACGTGATCTGGTAACAGGTTTGCCGAAGACGATCACGATTACTTCTGATGAAATTAGTGAAGCATTATCGGATACAGTCAATGCAATCGTGGATGCGGTTAAAGTAACACTGGAAAAATGCCCTCCCGAATTGGCAGCGGATATCATGGATAGAGGTATTGTACTTACTGGCGGTGGAGCACTTCTACGTAACCTGGACAAGCTGTTGGCAGGTGAAACCGGAATGCCGGTGATCGTAGCAGAAAATCCTCTAGATTGTGTGGCAATCGGTACAGGCAGAGCGTTGGAAAATATTCATTTGTTCAAATCGCGCAGCAGTTCTGCCGTCCGTTCCAAACGTTGAATCGGGGGTGTAGGAACTGTTTAAGCTGTTTGGCAATAAAAGACTATTTGTTCTATTGATAGGAATCGTTCTGTTTATTGCCCTTATGGGGATTACACTTGGACAGAGGAATTCCTTAACCTGGCCCGAGAAGTTCGCCAGAGATTCGATTGGCTTTGTGCAAGGTATCTTTTACAGGCCCGCTTCTGCAATAGCGGGCTTCTTTGAAGATATCGGGAATATGCGCAGTATCTACGAAGAAAATGAACGGTTAAAAATTGCTGTGGCAAAGCTGACTCGTGACCAAATTCAGACCCATAATTATGTTGAAACAAATGCCAGACTGCAGAATGAACTGAAGTTCACCCAAACGCAAAAGGCGAAAAATAATTATGATTATCGTGTTGCTCAAGTGAACAGCGTCAGCAATGATTCCAAAACGCTTGTGATCGATATTGGTGAGAAGGACGGAGCGAAGGTTGGTCAGGAAGTCAGTTCGCTTGAAGGATTTGTCGGAGTCATTAGTCAAACGGGGAATTTTACGTCCACCGTTACCCTATTGACTACATTGGATCCTAAAAATCCGAATTCTTATGCTATTGCAGCGACAGTCTTGGGCAAGGAAAATCAATCGTTTGGTATGATTGAAAGCTATGATCCGGGTACGAACAGATTTCAAATGACTCGCATTGAGGAAAAAGATCCAATCGCAAAGGGTGATCAGATTATTACATCTGGCGCAGGTGGTAAATTCCGCAAAAACCTAATGGTTGGAACGGTAGAGAAGATTCAGGTTGGGGAGTTTGGCAAAACACGGACAGCGATTATTAAACCGGCAGCTAGCTTTGTGGATTGGAAAGAACTGCTCATCCTCTACACTCCTGAGGTACCGGAATAATGAAGATGCGCGGTCAGGTTCTAATACTGCTGCTGTTTGTACTGTTTATAGCTGAAGGGACGATTCTTCCATGGCTTCTTCCGGATAGTTGGCATTCAAGAATGGTTCCGAATTTTGTGTATGTCGTGATCTTGTTTGTGTCTGTGTATTACAGCCGTCATACAGCATTGGTGCTAGGTATTGTTTTTGGACTTATTCATGATGTAGTGTTCTATGGGTTTATCATTGGGCCTTATTCTTTTGCAATGGGGTTGTCTGCATACTTATTGGGGCTTGTTTTTACAGCTCGACGTGCGCAGATGCCCATTATGATGGCAGCCGTGTTGATTGGTAGTTTCCTCTTGGATTCTATGCTTTTTGCCATTGACCAGCTGTTCCAGCTGAATCATCAGACTTTCAATTGGGCACTTGCTCAGTATATAATTCCTGATTTATTTATCCATTTTCTGTTCGCCCTCATCATTTATGTCCCAGTTCGCAAGCAGTTGCAGCGTTTGGGTACCCGTGTGAAAAAGGAAGAGGCTGTCTAGGTCTTTTTACACACATTTTGTCCGGGTTAGCAGGGATTTGACGTCCCGGGGACGAAATGATTGAGATAGGAGGGACAGGCTAATGGCAGTGAAATCGAATCATGTCACGATTAAAGGCATCAAAGATGGCCTGGTATTCCTGCTGGACGATCAATGCGAGTTTGAGAATTTGCTGGGTGAGCTGCGTTTTAAGCTGGAGCACAGTCATCAAAATATTTTAACAGGCCCGATCATTCATGTGGATATTAAGCTGGGAAGCCGAGAAGTGACAGAGGAACAGAAGGAAAGTATTCTGGAGATTTTGAAGCAAAAGGGGAATCTGCTCATCAGGTCTGTAGAATCACCTGGACTGCCTGTGGAAGTGCAGGGAAAGCCCCCTATTCATACGGTGACAGGGATTATCCGATCTGGTCAAGTGCTTCATCACAATGGGAACCTACTCTTTTTGGGAGATGTAAACCCGGGTGGAATTATAACATGTACTGGTGATATTTATGTCCTCGGCGCTCTGCGAGGCATGGCGCATGCAGGGATGGAGGGAAATAGTGAAGCGATTATAGCGGCTTCCTATTTTGCACCGACACAGTTGCGAATTTCCGAAATGATCAGCCGTCCACCAGACGAATGGGAGACACGTGAATCCGGTATGGAATTTGCGTATCTCAAGGATGGCGCTATGCAAATAGATAAAATGAGCAATATTGTGCGTCTGGGCCGCGATTTTAACGTGTTCAAAGGGGTGTAGCACATGGGAGAGGCTATCGTCGTCACTTCAGGAAAAGGCGGCGTCGGCAAAACGACGACGTCAGCCAATATAGGAACAGCGCTTGCACTGCTCGGCAAAAAGGTATGTTTGGTGGATACGGATATCGGTTTGCGTAATCTAGACGTTGTGATGGGTCTAGAAAACCGAATTATTTACGACCTTGTTGATGTAGCGGAAGGTCGTTGCCGTTTAAATCAGGCACTGGTTAAGGACAAGCGTTTTGAGGAGCTGTATATGCTGCCAGCCGCTCAAACCAAGGACAAGAGTGCTGTTACGCCGGAGCAGGTTAAGGATATTATTTTGGAGCTTAAAAAGGATTTTGAATATATATTGATCGATTGCCCTGCGGGTATTGAACAAGGCTTTAAAAATGCCATTGCTGGGGCGGATCAGGCTATTGTTGTGACTACTCCGGAAAATGCAGCCGTACGCGATGCAGACCGGGTAATTGGTTTACTGGAAAGCTCACATGTGATATCACCCAAGTTGGTGGTTAACCGCATTCGCAATAGCATGGTTAAATCCGGAGATATGTTGGATATTGATGGGATTTTACAAGTGCTTAGCATAGACCTTATTGGGATTGTGCCGGATGATGAAATGGTAATTAAAGCAGCTAATACAGGGGAGCCCACCGTTATGAATCCAGATTCACAGGCCGCGATTGCTTACCGTAACATTGCGAGACGGATTTTGGGCGATACAGTGCCCCTCATGCAGCTAGACCAGAAGAAAAGCGTGATGACACGTTTTAAGAAGTTTTTTGGTATGGGTGGATGAGGAAAACCGGAAGTTATGGCTGGTAAATTGCTTCCACGCTTCCTAAGTGATTTTCTATTGGTTCTAAGGTAGGAGCTGTAGTAGTATTCATTTGTAATACTAGACACTTAAATAAGTAATAATCTTATTTAAGTGTTTTTGGTTTGTCTTTTTAAATTCCTATAATACGGCTTCACAAAATTTAGGGTCACTACATAAATATTATAAACACAAAACAAATCCGGTGCGTTAGCGCCGGTTTTTTTGATTTTTAGGTACTTATTCCCGAGCGGGACAACATAAGTTGAAGCCCGTCCTCATAAGATGTATCAAACATACCTCGCTGAGGGGGCTGAACAGGATGAATAAAAATTCCGGAATCAAGCAGCGCAGAGAAGAACGTATACAGCAGCTAATCGCGGGAAGCAAAGCGGAGACGTATCCCTCTGGCATATATCAGTACAGGCACGGGGATAAAGATATGAGGTCGATGCCTATAGTCAGTGCCAACTCGTCCAGAGACCCAGAAACGGAGTGGAAAAATGAGCGGCAACACTGGCAGCAATCTTTTGGGGCGAATCGTGCTCCGTCTTTTTGGACTTCCTTTTGGCGAAGATCAGTCATAGCAACGGTGTTATTTGGAATGGTATGGGGAATGTTTCGTTGGGATATTCCCTATGCAGTGAATTTGAGAATGTTTATTGCGGATGCCTTGAATAAGGATATGGATTTTGCAGCCGTCGGACAATGGTATGAAACTTATTTTGACGGAGCTCCTTCCTTTTTGCCGATTTTTGGCGAGGAGCATGAAACGCACAAGGTAGCCGCAAATCGAAAGGGCTCTCCACCGATCGAAGGTACTATAACACAGCCTTTTGTACTGAGCCTGAAAGGGGTAGAAATTACGCCGAATGTCACTGACAACGGGCCAATCGTTGTTAAAAGTATAGATGCAGGACGAGTATTAGACATATTAAATCATCCCAAAAGCGGGATTTCGGTTACAGTTCGACACACTGGCGGTATCACAGCAACTTACGGGAGGCTTTCCCGCTCTACCTTAAAAGTGAACGACTGGGTTCAGGAGGGAGATGAGATCGGTGTACTGCCAGCAAGTCGCAGCGGCAGCGAGGCGGCAACTTTATTTTTGGCAGTTCAGAGAGGGGATCACTACATTGACCCGTCGGAAGTGGTAGCCCTTGATTAATGTCCGAGGGGTGACCTTATCACTACATCCACTGTTTGTATTGGTTATGCTGACCTCCATAATAACGGGACATTTTATCGAGATCATCACTTTATTTACATTGGTGTTTATTCATGAGCTAGGTCATGCGACAGCTGCTTCGTTGTTAGGCGCGCGGGTGCTTTCCATACAGATGCTACCCTTTGGAGGAGTTGCGGTCATTGAGGATCAGGGGAAGCTCAATGCGTGGAAGGAGATTGTCATTGCGCTAGCGGGGCCCCTGCAAAACGGAATCATGATCATCATCCTTTTATGGTTCAAAAATGTGAGTGGACCGGAGTATGATTATGTAAATTATATAATTCAGGGGAATGCAGTTATTGCACTGTTTAATTTGCTGCCCATTTTACCACTTGATGGTGGGAAAATATTGCAGGCAATGATTAGCTTATCCTTTTCTTATCACCGCACATTAGTGTGGACCTTTAGGGCCAGTATCGTAACGAGTCTGCTATTTTGTATGTATGGTATTTCACCGTTGTTAAGGCAAAATGGGCCTATGCATTTAAATCTGCTGGCGGTAGGGATTTTTTTGCTTTATTCTAATATTGTGGATTATCGGAATATCCCTTACCGTTTTATACGGTTTTTGCTGGGGAGGGACGAGCTTTTTTACCGCGAAATAGCTAAGGGAAGTATTGCCTTACCTATTGTATCCCTGCCAATGAAACATTTGGAGCCTATTTTGCGTCTTTTCAGAAGAGATCGGTATCATATGGTTTATGTTATGAATGAACAGGGACGAATTGTAGCCGTACTGCCGGAGCAACGCCTTATTCGCTCTTATTTTGCGACACGCCCGCCAGATGGTGGAGAACCCAAGCCTAAATAATGTTTTATGAGTAAGAAAGAGGCTGTATCCAGAGAGGTTGAAAAACCATGAAGCAAATGATTGTACAATGCCAGCAGCAGATGACCCAAATGGCGCTGTTGGAAGAGGGACGATTGGTTGAATATGCGGCTGAACTACCGCGAAAACGGGGGATTCTAGGTTCTTTTTTCAAAGCGAGGGTGGTCAATGTGCTACCAGGTATGCAAGCCGCCTTTGTTGACATTGGACAGCGAAAGAATGCCTTTTTGTACGTAGATGACGTACTTCACGCTCATTTGGACAAGCAGCCGGAGGTAAAGCCATCCATTTCTGAAGTGTTAAAAGTGGGGCAGGAAATTGTAGTACAGGTATTAAAAGAGGCAGTTGGTAGCAAAGGAGCCAGGGTCACCACTCATTTTTCACTTCCGGGTCGCTGGATCGTATATATGCCCCGTGCTGATTATGTGGCCGTATCCAAGAAGATCGAACGTGAGGGCGAGCGCACCCGTTTGAAAGCAATGGGAGAGCAGCTACGCACAAGTGAGGAAGGACTCATAATCCGTACCGTTTCGGAGGACATGAGTATAGAGGCGATTGAAAATGATCTGAATCAACTACGTAAGCAGTGGGCGGCTATTCAGCGTAAAGCTGGTGAACACTCGGCTCCGTGCGAATTACACCGGGATTTAAGTATTGTTCAGCGATTGATTCGGGATGTGTTTACACCTGAACAGGATGAACTGGTTATTGACAGTGAAGAGCAAGCAAAGGATGCAGAAATCATGCTGCAACAGATTGGTCCTGCGAAAGCTCATGTAAGTATATTTCGTGGTGCAGAAGAAACGATTTTTAAAGCTTATGGCATTCATGAGCAGCTGGAACGCGATTTTGCGCGAAAGGTATGGCTGCAGGGCGGTGGATACATTGTCATTGATCATACGGAGGCACTAACCGTCATTGATGTGAATACCGGGAAGTTTACGGGAGGCAGTAATCTGGAAGAAACGGTAACCCGGACTAACATTGAAGCAGCTGAAGAGATTGCCCGCCTGGTACGTGTGCGTGATATTGGTGGTATCATCATCATTGATTTTATTGACATGGAACAAGAGGAGAACCGTCGGGAAGTATCCTCTGTGCTGGAAGCAAGATTAAAGAAGGATCGGACCAAATCTTATGTTGTCGGTTGGACGCGGTTAGGTTTGCTGGAAATGACCCGCAAAAAAGTGCGTGAAGAAAAGACGCTCGTGTAGAGCGATGCGTAACCCAAAATCATTTTAAAACTAAAGGTTGAATGTGTATAAAGCTTGTGCTACAATCATTTAGTATGTGTTATGCGTAAGATTGGCTGCACATGCTGTAACCGCTCCAATCAGGTACTGAAGTGCAGTATCCTAAGGGAATCTGCCACCTGCTATTAGGCGAGTCTGAGACATAAGGAGGTGCAAGCAAATGTACGCAATTATCGAAACAGGTGGTAAGCAATACAAAGTTCAAGAGGGCGACGTATTGTTCATCGAGAAGTTGGAAGCTAATGATGGTGAAACTGTAACGTTCGATCGTGTTCTGGCAGTGTCCGGCGACAATGGCTTGACAGCAGGTACACCGCTTCTTTCTGGAGCTTCTGTAACAGCTAAAGTTGAGAAGCATGGTCAAGGTCAAAAGGTCATCGTATACAAATACAAACCTAAAAAGAACTACCATGTGAAGCAAGGTCATCGTCAACCGTACACGAAAGTGACGATTGAAAAAATCCAAGCGTAAGAGGGTGCGATAAGTGATTATCGTGCGTATTACACGACTGGAGGATGGCAGCATACAGGGGTTTTCCGTTAAAGGACATGCAAATTTCGCTAAATCTGGCGAGGATATCGTATGTGCTGGCGTTTCGGCGGTAACAGTAGGAACTGTCAATTCGATTGGAGCTCTTACGGACGTTGAGATGGAAACGGAAATGGAAAACGGCTTTTTAAGCGCGTATCTTTCTCCTGAAAGTTATCATGATGCGAACGCACAGGTTCAACTGTTGCTGGAGTCCATGGTGATTATGCTGACAAGCATTGCTGAATCATACGGTAAGTATATTCAAATAGAAAATAATCAAAGAAGGAGGTAGACATCATGTTGAAATTGACATTGGATCTTCAATTATTCGCATCGAAAAAAGGTGTAGGTTCCACAAAAAACGGACGTGACAGTAAATCGAAACGTCTTGGAGTGAAACGTGCTGACGGTCAAGCAGTTACCGGCGGTAGCATCCTGGTTCGTCAACGCGGAACGAAAATTCACCCGGGCACGAACGTGGGCATCGGTAAGGACGACACCCTGTTCGCGAAAGTGGACGGCGTTGTGAAGTTCGAACGTTGGGGCCGTGATCGCAAAAAGGTGAGCATCTACCCGATCGACGTTGCTCCAGTAGCAGCTACTGTAGAAGCTTAATAGCGGCTTAGACACGCTGAAAAGCCTCCGGCACTTTTGTCGGAGGCTTTTTTGCATGATGGTAATGAACTGGAAAGTTAGTCTGTGCTATACTGGATTAAGGTTCTTTAATAATCCATTTAATTATCGCAGAACGGAGAGAAGCCATGTTCCAGCGGATAAGAGCGCCTTATCTGGCGTTGGGTTCCATTCTGATTCCTTTGGTTTTTTCACTGCTCTATCCCGAAGTATTAACGATTATCTTATTAGCAGTATGGTCTGTAGTTGCTGCATGTTTTGGTATGTGGTATACGAATAGACAGGTTGAGTATGAGCGGAAAGCTGCTTTGCGTTCTTTTGAGCGTACAGCGATTGCAATGCTTAACCATCATCGGCATGACTGGATGAATGACTTGCAGGTGCTTTATGGATATATTCGCATGAATAAGCATGATAAATCTGTTGCTTATGTGGAAACAATAAAAGGGCGCGTGGCGGAAGACAGTAAAATATCTAAGTTGGGTATTCCCTCACTGGTGTTTTATTTACAGTCTTTTCGCGTGAACGCCGGTAATTTACAGTTGTCGGTACAGGTTGAGGAGCAGTTAAAGTTAGACGCTGTCATGTCTCCCGAAGACGGCGAGTCGCTTGCCTCGGCCGTCATAGAAACGGTGCGTGCGTATCAATATGGCGGGGGCCGGTCGTCCTGGGGAGAAGTGCGCAGATTGACACTTTATTTCGGTATGGATCAGAATGATGTTATCGTCCGTTTTGAAGGAAGTGACATACCTGCGGATTTGAATATCCTTAAGCGGGTCAGATCCGTACCCGGAAGTGAACGCATTCGAACAGAGAAGCTCCCTACGGGCGAAATGTTTCAAATTCGGATGCAGTGCCAGACATAAGGAAGGTGTAACCATGTTTGTAGATAAAGCGAAGATTTTTGTTAAAGGCGGAGACGGCGGAGACGGATTAATTGCGTTTCGTCGTGAGAAATACGTTCCTGAAGGTGGCCCAGGTGGTGGTGACGGAGGGAACGGTGGAGATGTAATTTTCCGTGTAGATGAGGGTTTGCGTACCTTGATGGATTTTCGGTACCAACGACATTTTAAAGCCCAGCGTGGAGTGAAAGGTCGTAACAAAAGTCAACACGGAGCCAATGCGGAGCACATGATCGTACGTATACCGCCGGGAACGGTCATCATAGATGATGATACTGGTGAAGTAGTAGCAGATATGACACGTCATGGTCAACAAGTCGTCGTAGCTAAAGGAGGACGCGGAGGGCGCGGGAACATCCGTTTTGCTACGCCGAGTAATCCAGCGCCTGAGTTGGCTGAGAACGGTGCAGAGGGACAAGAACGTTATATCACGCTTGAGTTAAAAGTAATGGCTGATGTAGGCTTGGTCGGGTTTCCTAGTGTTGGGAAGTCTACCTTGTTGTCGGTTGTATCTTCCGCAAAACCGAAAATTGGGGCCTACCACTTTACAACGATTACTCCGAATTTGGGTGTTGTGGATGTGGGTGATCATCGTAATTTTGTGATGGCGGATTTGCCTGGTTTAATTGAAGGGGCTCATGAAGGTATTGGGCTGGGACATGAATTTCTGCGGCACATTGAGCGGACGCGTATTATTATCCATGTCGTGGATATGGCGGGCTCCGAAGGACGTGACCCGTTTGAAGATTGGACTAAAATTAACGACGAATTGAAGCAATATAATTCAGCATTGGCTGAGCGTCCGCAAATTGTGGCGGCCAATAAAATGGATATGCCGGAAGCTGAAGAAAACCTGGCTCACTTCAAAGAGCAGATTGCTTCTATACGTCCTGATCTTGAAATCATGCCTATTTCCTCACTGACACGTCAAGGTGTGAAGGAACTGCTCTACCGGGCTGCTGATTTGCTGGATCAAATACCGGACGAGCCGGTTGTTGAGGAAGTAGCAGAAGTTAATGAACGTAAGGTATTTAAGCTGGATACAGCAGAAGACGAGGGCTTTACAATTGTACGTGAAAACGATACATTCGTGGTGCAGAGCCCTAAAATTGAGCGCATGATGAAGCGCATGCAGTTGAACTCGCATGATGCCATTTTGAAATTAGCAAGAACGTTACGCCACATGGGTGTGGATGCTGAGTTACGCAAGCGTGGCGCCAAAGATGGTACATCTGTACGCATTGCTGATTTCGAGTTCGAATTTGTTGAAGGCAGCAGCTACTACTAAATTTCAAATAAAGGTCTAAAACCTGAACGGTTACTGTACTATAGGAAACTCTATAGAAGGCAGTAGCCGTTTTTTGCATTGTTTGCTTGCCGATTTTCATGAGTTTCGATATAATGTCCTCTATACAAAAACATAAGTCTTTGAGGAGAGGACGTTCTTGAAAGAGCGCTATTACTTGGTACGGGAAGATATTTTGCCTGAAGCTATTGTTAAGACCATACAGGTGAAACTGCTGCTGGCTTCAGGAGATGTTAAAACCGTGCATGATGCCGTCGAGCAAGTTGGGCTAAGCCGAAGCGCCTTTTATAAATATAAGGATGGCATACATTTGGTTAACCAGCTGGAGCGTGAGCGAATTGTTAATATCTCTATTGATTTGGAACATCAATCCGGAATGTTGTCCAGGGTACTTGGCAGAGTGGCAGATTTCGGAGGCAATGTGCTGACGATTCAGCAAAGTATTCCACTGCAAGGCAGAGCCAACGTAGTCATCTCGGTAGAAATGTCCAGACTCAGTGAAGAGTTGGGTGTTCTACTGGAGGGCTTGGAAGATATCTCTGGAGTCAAACGTGTTCGCCTGATTGGGCAAGGTTAAGGCAATACAGTTCATTAGATAAAAGTTATCAGGAGGGGAATGGATGAAACCGGTCAAAGTAGGATTGTTAGGTTTGGGGACGGTAGGAACGGGGGTCGTTCGAATCGTAGAAGGCAATCAGGAAGACTTGAGCAGACAAGTCGGTTCACCGATCATCATTGAAAAAATAGCTGTAAAAAACATAGAAAAATATCGTTCCATTGAAGTGGAGACGAGCAAACTTACTGAGGACCCATGGGAAGTTATTCGGGACCCTGAAATTGATGTAATTATCGAAGTCATGGGCGGCGTTGATCAGACGAAGGAGTACATTCTTGAAGCGCTGGAGCGGGGTAAACACATCGTAACGGCAAATAAGGACTTAATGGCTTTGCACGGTTCTGAAGTATTAGCAAAGGCGCAGGAAAAGCAGTGTGATATTTTTTATGAAGCGAGTGTAGCGGGTGGTATCCCGATCATTCGTACACTAATTGAAGGTTTCTCCTCCGACCGCATTACCCGCATTATGGGGATTGTGAACGGTACGACAAACTTTATTTTAACCAAAATGAGTCAGGAAGGGGCCTCGTACGAGGAAGTTCTCAAGGAAGCACAGGAGCTTGGGTATGCTGAATCCGATCCGACCTCAGATGTGGAAGGACTGGATGCAGCCCGTAAAATGGCAATTCTCGGCACGCTGGGTTTCCGCTCTAATGTAGAGCTCAAGGATGTAAGTGTCAGCGGCATTTCAAAGGTAACCAGTGAAGATATTGCTTTTGCTAAAAAACTAGGATATGAAATGAAATTGCTAGGCATTGCAGAGCGCCAGGGTGATGAATTTACGATTAACGTTCAGCCGACCATG
This sequence comes from Paenibacillus sp. FSL M8-0228, assembly GCF_038007385.1. Taxonomy (NCBI): domain Bacteria; kingdom Bacillati; phylum Bacillota; class Bacilli; order Caryophanales; family Paenibacillaceae; genus Paenibacillus; species Paenibacillus sp. FSL M8-0228. Next base: position 4,403,598 of record NZ_JBBOXA010000001.1, on the reverse strand, counting down.
GTACGCAAGCAACATCCATTGGCTTCGGTGAACGGGGTATTCAACGCGGTGTATGTGCATGGTGAAGCAGTGGGTGAAACCATGTTTTATGGTGCGGGTGCAGGTGAAATGCCGACGGCAACATCAGTTGTAGCCGATTTAGTTGCTGTAGTGAAAAATCTCAAACTTGGTGTCAATGGGCTTAAAGCCATCGTTCCTTACAACCCTAAAAAAATTAGTAACGACGAAGATGTGTATTTCAAAAACTTCGTGCTTCTGCATGTGGATGATAAAGCAGGGGTGTTGGCACGGATTACGCAAGTATTTGCTGAATTTGATGTCAGTCTGGCATCTGTTGTGCAGCAACCGAATGAGGTTAACCCCGATGCTGAAATTATTATCGTGACTCATTTAGCCAGTAAAGCAAGTATGAAAAAGGTTTTGGAGCATTTTGAAACTTTGGACGTCATCCGTCGCATCAAGAGCGTATATCGAGTAGAGGGATAGTCAATAAAAGCAGGAGGAATTGTCTGTATGACCGTTTTAAAAACAGCAAGAGTGCGTGTGCCCGCGAGTACGGCCAACTTGGGTCCGGGCTTTGATACATTGGGCATGGCGTTGTCCTTATATGCATGGATTGAAATGAAGGAGGCCGAACAGACGGCTTTTCATTTATACGGAGATGAAATGAATGGTGTTCCCCAAGATAAAACTAATCTGATTTTCAAGGTAGCACAAATGGTTTTTCGGGAAACGGGTGTATCAGTTCCTGAGCTCGATATTTCGATGTACTCAGATATTCCACTCACTCGTGGTTTGGGCAGCAGTGCTTCCGCCATTGTGGGCGCCTTGGTCGCTGCAAATACGTTGATTGGCTCGCCTCTGCCGGATTCCAAGTTGTTCGATATGGCAAGCGCCATTGAAAAACATCCGGATAATGTTGGAGCTTCTCTGTTTGGCGGTATTATTACAGCGATGTGGGACGGTGAGCGTGCTAGGCATTTACGACTTGAACCGGATACCAATCTGGAGGTTATGGTAGTTATTCCAGATTTTCAGCTGTCCACGTCGAAAGCCAGAGAGGTTCTACCCGCACAAGTATCATTGAAGGATGCTGTATATAATATAAGTCATGCTTCCATGCTGGTAGCAGCATTGGCATCAGGGCGAACCGACTTAATCGCTGAAGCGATGCGTGATCAGCTTCATCAGCCTTACCGCGCGGCACTTGTGCCAGGTATGACAGAGATCTTGCAGGATGCGCACCATTATGGTGCTTTGGGTGTGGCTCTAAGTGGGGCTGGACCAACGTTGCTGGCATTGACAGATCGGCGGGAAAATCGGAAAGCAGAGCTGGAGCAGTATTTAACGGATACCATGAACAAAGAGGGGATCACTGCTTCTGTTTTAAAATTGCGCCCTGAGAATGAAGGAGTTAAAGTATATACAGAAGGGAATACTCTCCCTTTTATGGATATGATTAAAGGGGAACTTACGATATGAAACGAATTGCACTTCTTCCTGAGGGGACTGTTTCTCATGAAGCGATTAAGTATTTGTTAGGAGATACGTCCCATGAATTACTTTTTTACAAACATATCGCGGACGTATTTCAGGCAGTAGACAAGGGTCAGGCAGACTATAGTGTAATTCCCATTGAAAATACGATTGATGGCTCTGTAAGTTTGCATATGGATTGGCTTGTACATGAAGTAGACATTCAAATGCAGGCGGAATGGGTATATCCTTCAATTCAAAATCTTATTGGTCATCGCAGTGAATTTACGAAGGATTTGGACAAGCTAGATTTGAGCAAAGTGGTCAAAATTATGTCTCATCCTGTGGCGCTTCCCCAGTGTAAAGAATTCATACAGGCTTCCGCTCCTCAGGCCGAGTTGGAGAGTGCAGGAAGTACGGCGGAAGCCGTCGAAATTGTTAAACATAACCCCGGTAAAGGCTGGACCGCTCTCGGAACCAAGCTTGCGGCTGCCAAACACGGATTGGATATTTTGGCCAGCAAAGTGACGGATCACGATAACAACTTTACCCGCTTTGTCTTGATCGGTCATCAACCTATAAGTCTCCCGGGTACGCCTGAAGGTCAGCGAACCAGTATTTTGGTCACGCCGCCGCAGGATTTCCCGGGAGCGCTGCATCAGGTTTTATCCGCATTTGCATGGCGCAGGTTAAATCTGTCCCGTATTGAATCGCGTCCGACCAAAAAGCAATTGGGGAATTACTATTTTTACATTGAAGTTTTGGAATCTCTGCATTCCGTGCTACTTCCGGCAGCCTTTGCAGAGATCGAGGCTTTGGGGTGCCATGTACGTGTTCTTGGCTCTTATCCAAGCTACAAGTATGTTGAAGCAGCGATCGAACCTATTTTAAAGGAACATTAATCGGAGGTGTGGTTTTAATGGCAGAACAATGGATCTATCTGGATGGGCAGCATGTGACTAAGGAAAACGCAAAGGTTTCCGTATATGATCATGGATTCTTGTACGGAGACGGTATATTTGAGGGCATTCGTATCTATAACGGGAATATTTTTAAATGTAAGGAGCACTTGGAGCGTCTGTATGATTCTGCGAAATCCATTCAGTTAAACATTCCGTTGTCTCCTGATGAAATGTTGGAAGCAATGGCTGAAACGATTCGTCTTAACGAAATGCGTAACGGATATATCCGTCTGATTGTATCCCGAGGTGCAGGAAATCTAGGTTTAGACCCTCTTCGTTGTGCGAAGGCGAGTGTCATCATTATCGTGGAGCAGCTCGCCATTTACCCAGAAGAAGCTTACTTGACTGGCCTGAAGACAATTTCTGTCTCTCAGCGTCGCAACATCCCGGATGCTTTGAATCCGAAGATTAAATCATTGAACTATCTCAACAATATCCTCGTGAAGATCCAGTCTAACTATGCTGGTGTAGGTGAGGCTATTATGCTCAATTCCCAAGGGTATGTGACGGAGGGCTCTGCAGACAACATTTTCATTGTCAAAAACGGAGTGTTGTATACACCTCCTTGCTATTTGGGGGCGCTTGAAGGGATCACTCGTAATGCTATTATCGATTTGTGTGCTAAGCTTGGGTACTCCCTTAAGGAACAACCTTTTACACTGCATGATGTATATGTTGCGGACGAGGTGTTTTTTACAGGAACTGCGGCAGAAGTTATTGCAGCTTATGAAGTGGATGGTCGTACGATCGGCTCTGGCGTTGCTGGCCCAGTAACTTTGGAGCTCCTGGCTGAGTTCCGGAAGATCGTGGATCAGGATGGCTACAAAGTGTGGCAGGACTAAAATAAAACCGAATCCTTTTAATTGAATGCTCGCGAGAGTATTCAGTTATAAGGATTTTTTTGTTTGTATGGGGTCATTCGCCCGGGAGGTGCATAGGATGTAATAACAGAAGCCGGGCGTTTATCCCGCCCGAACGAAAGTCTAGGAGGTTTGTGACCTGTGAAAATACACATCGTCAAAAAAGGTGACACTCTGTACTTGCTGGCACAGAAGTATAATGTGACGCTGGAGAAAGTTATTGCCGCCAATCCCCAGTTGGCAGACCCTAATCAGTTGAGTATCGGTGAGAAAATTAAAATTCCAACAGAGCCTGTCACG
>NZ_JBBOXA010000001.1:1152500-4395000 GCF_038007385.1 Paenibacillus sp. FSL M8-0228 | reverse complement strand
CAAGTGTGTGTTAAGTGGGAAAGGATGTGGAGTTGCACAGACAACCAGGATGTTGGCTTAGAAGCAGCCACCATTGAAAGAGTGCGTAATAGCTCACTGGTCGAGTGACTCTGCGCCGAAAATGTAACGGGGCTAAACACACCACCGAAGCTATGGCTTGATGCTTGCATCAGGGGTAGGGGAGCGTTGAATGCGGGTTGAAGGTGTACCGTAAGGAGCGCTGGACTGCATTCAAGTGAGAATGCCGGTATGAGTAACGAAAAGATCTGTGAGAATCAGATCCGCCGAAAGCCTAAGGGTTCCTGAGGAAGGTTCGTCCGCTCAGGGTAAGTCGGGACCTAAGGCGAGGCCGATAGGCGTAGTCGAAGGACAACAGGTCGAAATTCCTGTACCACCGTAATCCGTTATGAGCGATGGGGTGACGCAGTAGGGTAGTGACGCGGACGGATGGATGTCCGTCTAAGCAGTGAGGCTGATGTGTAGGCAAATCCGCACATCGTAAGGCTGGGCTGTGATGGGGAGCGAAAATTATAGTAGCGAAGGTCATGATCTCAGACTGCCAAGAAAAGCCTCTAGCCAGGAGAAGGTGCCCGTACCGCAAACCGACACAGGTAGGCGAGAAGAGAATTCTAAGGCGCGCGGAAGAACTCTCGTTAAGGAACTCGGCAAAATGACCCCGTAACTTCGGGAGAAGGGGTGCCTCGGTAGGGTGAATAGCCCGAGGGGGCCGCAGTGAAAAGGCCCAAGCGACTGTTTAGCAAAAACACAGGTCTGTGCGAAGCCGCAAGGCGAAGTATACGGGCTGACGCCTGCCCGGTGCTGGAAGGTTAAGGGGAGTGGTAAGCCCTTCGGGGCGAAGCTATGAACCGAAGCCCCAGTAAACGGCGGCCGTAACTATAACGGTCCTAAGGTAGCGAAATTCCTTGTCAGGTAAATTCTGACCCGCACGAATGGCGTAACGACTTGGGCGCTGTCTCAACGAGAGATCCGGTGAAATTTTAATACCTGTGAAGATGCAGGTTACCCGCGACAAGACGGAAAGACCCCATGGAGCTTTACTGCAGCTTGATATTGAATTTGGGTACGATCTGTACAGGATAGGTGGGAGCCGTTGAGCCTTGAGCGCCAGCTTGAGGGGAGGCATCCTTGGGATACCACCCTGATCGTATCTAGGTTCTAACTTGGTACCGTGAACCGGTGCGAGGACAGTGTCAGGTGGGCAGTTTGACTGGGGCGGTCGCCTCCTAAAGAGTAACGGAGGCGCCCCAAGGTTCCCTCAGAATGGTTGGAAATCATTCGAAGAGTGCAAAGGCAGAAGGGAGCTTGACTGCGAGACCTACAAGTCGAGCAGGGACGAAAGTCGGGCTTAGTGATCCGGTGGTACCGCATGGAAGGGCCATCGCTCAACGGATAAAAGCTACCCTGGGGATAACAGGCTTATCTCCCCCAAGAGTCCACATCGACGGGGAGGTTTGGCACCTCGATGTCGGCTCATCGCATCCTGGGGCTGAAGTAGGTCCCAAGGGTTGGGCTGTTCGCCCATTAAAGCGGTACGCGAGCTGGGTTCAGAACGTCGTGAGACAGTTCGGTCCCTATCTGTCGTGGGCGTAGGAAATTTGAGAGGAGCTGTCCTTAGTACGAGAGGACCGGGATGGACGTACCGCTGGTGTACCAGTTGTTCCGCCAGGAGCACCGCTGGGTAGCTATGTACGGAAGGGATAAGCGCTGAAAGCATCTAAGCGTGAAGCCCCCCTCAAGATGAGATTTCCCAGTATGTAAGACCCCTTGAAGACGACGAGGTAGATAGGTTGGGGGTGGAAGTGCAGTAATGCATGGAGCTGACCAATACTAATCGGTCGAGGGCTTATCCTAAGATAAGACGCAATGAGTTTCGGATCCAGTTTTCAGGGTGTAACCTTGAAGGTATGTACAAGTGACATACAACAAGCGCATGGCTATTCATTCACACGATAAGTGATGAACTGAATAGCCGTACGGAAGAATTTGCGTAGCAAATTCATGTTTGGTGGCGATAGCGGAGGGGTTCCACACGTACCCATCCCGAACACGACCGTTAAGCCCTCCAGCGCCGATGGTACTTGGACCGCAGGGTCCTGGGAGAGTAGGACGTCGCCAAGCAGAGCTTTATGATTATTATTCCCTGATAGCTCAGTTGGTAGAGCACTCGACTGTTAATCGAGTTGTCACAGGTTCGAGTCCTGTTCGGGGAGCCATATGGAGAGGTGTCCGAGTTGGCCGAAGGAGCACGATTGGAAATCGTGTAGGCGCCAAAAGCGTCTCGAGGGTTCGAATCCCTCTCTCTCCGCCATAATTATTTTATTGTATGGCCCGTTGGTCAAGGGGTTAAGACACCTCCCTTTCACGGAGGTAACAGGGGTTCGAATCCCCTACGGGTCATAAGTAGTATGGAGGCTTAGCTCAGCTGGGAGAGCATCTGCCTTACAAGCAGAGGGTCGGGGGTTCGAGCCCCTCAGCCTCCACCATTTATTTAAATAGCAGTCCCTAATATTATCGCGGGGTGGAGCAGTTCGGTAGCTCGTCGGGCTCATAACCCGAAGGTCGCAGGTTCAAATCCTGCCCCCGCAACCAATTAACTTTTGAATGTAAACTGCTATGGAACTGTGGTGTAGAGGCCTAACATGCCTGCCTGTCACGCAGGAGATCGCGGGTTCGAATCCCGTCAGTTCCGCCATTTTCACAAAGTTATGTTACCCTGTTGGGAGCCATTAGCTCAGTTGGTAGAGCACCTGACTTTTAATCAGGGTGTCGAAGGTTCGAGTCCTTCATGGCTCACCATTCATGCACTTATATGTCATGGATATAATGATATTGCGGACGTGGCTCAGCGGTAGAGCATCGCCTTGCCAAGGCGAGGGTCGCGGGTTCGATTCCCGTCGTCCGCTCCATATTTGCGCCCTTAGCTCAGCTGGATAGAGCGTTTGACTACGAATCAAAAGGCCGGGAGTTCGAATCTCTCAGGGCGCGCCATTAACTTCATAAGCCGGTGTGGCGGAATTGGCAGACGCGCGCGACTCAAAATCGTGAGGGAAACCGTGGAGGTTCGAGTCCTCTCACCGGCATGTATTTCGGGATGTAGCTCAGCTTGGTAGAGCACCTGGTTTGGGACCAGGGGGTCGCATGTTCAAATCGTGTCATCCCGATTCAAAAGGAAAGTCGCTGGAAGCAGCGGCTTTTTTGTTATATTAATTATCTTTTTGTATAAATCAGTAATCGCCAGGTCACACTAACACAAAAAGTGGGACGGAAGGGATTACTGTGAAGCGATTAAGTTGGAAAAAACAGATGAAACGGCGCTGGAAACAGTGGAGAAGAACAGTGTGGGCCTGTAGCATTTTGGGCGCGGCTTGTTTGCTGGCAGGGTTGGGTATTCTGTTATCGAATTATATGCAGGCTATGTTGTCACAGCCACTCGCTACTACCGTCATGGCAGAGGAGGGCATGGAGGAGGCTTCACATCTGGGTCCAACTGAAGATCACTCCTCACATATGCAACTATTACAAAGTATTCGTGCTTCCGGTATAAGCAGGAAGACCCGTCTGTTAACCACCTACGTATGTGGTACGGAAACACTTTCCTTGGGAACGCTAAGTTCACAGCAGCTAGAGACCTTACTGAAGCAACATCCCGATTGGAAGGGACGACTTAATACCAAAGGAGAGGTGTGGCTGGAACGCAGGGTGGAAGACTTGTCAGAGTCATGCAAAGAGCGTGGATACATGGGTTTGAGCACTGACGGCCAGCTTACATTGTATGAAGGGCTGCCTAAAAGAGAAAAAGTAATCCGCACTTTTTTTCAATTGGATGTGGGTTCCATGGAGACGGCCTTGCCAGAAGGGGTGTATAAACAACTTCAGCAGGGAATCCGTGTACAGGATATAAATGAGTATAACAGTGTAATTTCCACTTTTAGTGACTTTGCCGTGGAGCGAACACAGAGGGTATTAAAACAGCACTATTGATTACAACTGCGAGACGTTAGGCTTTGCCCATGAGGTAAGGCTTGAAGCGTCTCTTTTTATGTTTTTACTCATGTTTAAATTTTTTCCTCTATTAGATACAAAGTTTTGTTATAATGAAAAGAACGACACATATGTTCGCTTTATATGGTATTTGACCGTGAGTATATTCAGGATAACGCTGGCTATTGATTAGTTACGCCATGATTGAGCGATAGAGGAGAGATTTTTTTGCGTTTTCTAGGAATTGATCCGGGTATTGCTATTGTGGGCTTCGGGTTTGTAGACAAGATTGGCAGTAAAGTGGTGCCTGTGCAGTATGGCTGCATCCAGACGGAGGCTCATACACCGGAAGAAGAAAGGCTGCTTCATGTGTATGAAGGCATGTTGCAATTAATAGATAAATATAAGCCTGATGCGGTAGCACTGGAAAAGCTCTTTTTTAATCGCAACGTTACAACCGCTATGTCTGTAAGTCAGGCACGTGGGGTGCTGGTGCTGGCTGCAAAACAACGTAATTTGCCTATAGGTGAATACACGCCGATGCAGGTAAAGCAGGCTATTGTAGGGTATGGTAAGGCTGAGAAGAAACAGGTACAAGAAATGGTTAGAATGTTTCTAAAGCTTCAAACTGTGCCGAAACCGGACGATGTAGCGGATGCTTTGGCGGTGGCTATTTGTCATGCGCACTCCTATGGACTAAATTCAAAATTAAATGAGGTATTGCGAAAATGATAGATTTCTTGCGTGGTTCTGTGGCCCATTTGGAAAATGAATATGTCGTTTTAGATGTACAGGGTGTAGGGTACCGGGTATTTTGTCCGAATCCTTACGCGTTCGCCAAAACTGAAGGTTCAGTGGTTATTTATATTCACCATCATGTAAGGGAAGATGCTATTTTACTGTTCGGTTTTGCGACCCGTGAGGAGCAGCAGCTATTCCGTAAACTGATTGATGTATCTGGTATTGGACCGCGTGTTGCGCTTGGTATTTTAGGAGGCGGTACGCCTGCTCATGTGGTAACGGCGATTTATCAGGAGAATATCACATTTCTCACCAAGTTACCGGGGATCGGTAAAAAGACGGCACAACGTATGATTCTGGATTTGAAAGACAAGCTGGACGGTATTGGCTCGTTAGGGATGGCAACCGGATTGTTTGCTGAGCCTGTCGTAGAAGAAGGCGAAGGTTCATATTGGGGCGAGGCCCGTGAGGCGCTCAAGGCCCTCGGTTATACTGATACTGAGTTGGATAAGGTATGGAGCAGAATGAAGAAAGATGCAAAACCTGATGAATCTGCCGATATTTTGATGAAGCGGGCTTTGCAACTGTTGTTTGCCGGATAGGACGCGGATGTCCGTTAACAAGTGTCTGGTGAAAAGAGGAGCGATGGAATATGGATGACCGGATTATTTCCGCCAATTTGATGATGGAAGACCAGACGGCGGAGCTAAGCCTTCGCCCCCGTTATCTAAATGAATATATCGGGCAAAATCAGGTTAAGGAAAATCTGAAAGTATATATTGAAGCGGCCAAAATGCGTAAAGAAGCGTTGGACCATGTACTGTTGTACGGACCGCCTGGGTTGGGTAAAACAACTCTTGCTAACATTATTGCCAATGAGTTGGGGGTTAATCTGCGTACGACTTCAGGTCCTGCAATTGAAAGACCGGGAGATTTGGCAGCATTGCTGACCAATCTTCAAGAGGGTGATGTTTTGTTCATTGATGAGATTCATCGCCTTCATCGTACGGTGGAAGAAGTCATGTATCCGGCGATGGAGGATTTTGCGCTGGATATTATGATTGGTAAAGGCCCGAGTGCACGCTCAGTCCGTCTGGATTTGCCACCCTTTACACTTATAGGGGCCACTACGCGCGCTGGGCTGCTCTCTGCGCCATTGCGTGATCGGTTTGGTGTTATTAGTCGATTAGAGTTTTATACGACAGACGAGCTGGCTTACATTGTGTCCAGGAACGCGGATATTATGGAGATTGAAATTGTCGGGGATGCGGCGGAGGAAATCGCATTGCGTTCACGGGGGACACCGCGTATTGCCAACCGACTATTAAAAAGGGTGCGTGATTTTGCCCAGGTTGCCGGAGACGGAATTATCCATTCTGAGTTGGCTGCAGAGGCACTAAAGAGACTTCAAATAGATCCTCTCGGGCTGGATGAAATTGATCATAAAATGCTTAAGGCCATGATTCATTCATTCCGGGGCGGACCTGTAGGATTGGACACAATTGCTGCAACCATTGGTGAAGAGAGTCAGACTATTGAGGACGTGTATGAACCCTATTTGTTACAAATTGGTCTTTTACAAAGAACACCTCGGGGACGAACAGTGACTCCGGCGGCATATGCCCACCTTGGAATCCCCATGCCAACGGATCCACGGTGATTAGGAAACATGATGCACTTTTTAAAAAAATTATTGCATGGTTACATGCAGTATGGTGAATACGATATCGGCTGACGGATGACTGAGGGAATGAGAGTATAAGTAAGATTTTGGCGGGTTTATATTTTGGTTTATTCCGCCGATGTATTTAAAGGGACAGACAAGGATCGAGAGCCCGATAAATTACGCAAATATAAGTGCTAGGCAGCTAGATTGGGGGAGCCAGAAATGAGTGGAAAAGCATTTAACCGAGAAAGTATTTTCGGTGCATGGATGGGCCGGGCCAAACGAGCAGCAGCGATTATGGTATTAGCTACAGTGTGCATACCTTGGTCTTCGGGCGTTCACGCTGCCGCCGCCCAAGAGGATATTCGTGTAGTGATTTTTGCGGATCTAGGCAGCAAATATAAAGCGACAGTCCCCGCTGTAACCTTGAAATCATCAGGAGGTCTGAGTGTTGGACAGAACAGTGGAGGCAGCTTTCAAACTTGGATGGGACTGCCAGACAGTACAGCTCGTTTTAGTGTAGACAGCTATCGGGTGAAGGTACTTGAAGGAAATGAAGCAGCGGCGATAAAAGCGGCGCAAGCCCTGCAAAAGACTAATGATAAACCTACGGTTTTTATCGGTTCAAAAAATGGTAGCTCTGTGTATCAAGTGTACGCGGGAATATATGCTAGTGAACAGTCTGCGCAGGCTGCTGTACAGCGGATTTCCTCGGCAACCGGAGCGCAGGCCGAGGTGAAGGGAAACAAGCATTGGTCCACTGGAAGCTACGGAAGCGAGCAGGAAGCTAATCTCGTTCGAACGACAATTGCTGCGGCGGGCTTTGATGCTTTTACTGTGATTCAATCAAGAGGTCAGTATGCCGTGTGGGTTGGAGAAGAAAGTAATGACAGCAAGCTGTTGGCTTTGAAAACTGAGTTGGAGAGCAAGCAACCGAGACTCACGCTGTCTAAAGTTAATGGTACTCAAACTGGCCTCATTATAAGACAGGAAGCAGGAGTCACGACTGGCTCGCAGGTGATGTCTCATTACATGCTAAGTGGTTCTGATAATAGCAAGGTAATTGTCAGCGGTGGTAATGATGGAATACAAGTGATGGAAAGATCACAGCGTATATATCGCGGCGAGATGGAGATTGGCATGACGTCAGGTCAGCTGGCGCTTGTGAACGAAGTTCCTTTGGAGCAGTATTTGTATTCCGTGGTAGGAGCAGAGGTCTATTCCTCATGGCCAGATGAAGCGCTCAAGGCTCAAGCGGTAGCGGCTCGTAGCTACGCGCTTGCCCAAGGCAATCGGTTTCAGATCGGCAATGTGGTAGACGGCACGTTAAGCCAGGCTTACAACGGTAAGAGCTCGGAACATGCCAATGTCAATGAGGCTGTAGATGCAACAGCTGGTGAAGTCATTAAAAGTGGCGGCAAAGTGGTCGAAGCTGTATTTTCATCTAATGCGGGCGGTGTGACAGCAGATGCTTCTGAGGTGTGGAACAGTGGTGGCGAAGCCTTTGCCAGCGTAGACAGCTCGGGGGATACTTCGGCGCAAAAAGGAGCACAGGAATGGTATCATGTACTTCTCTCCAGTGGCAAGACAGGGTATATTCGTGAGGATAATGCTAAGGAACTGGAGGGTGTCACAGAAGCGGGGTTAGACAAAATCACCGTCACTGCGGAAAATACAAATGTGCGTCCTATTCCCCAAATTCAATCGACGGTTACACCAATAGCCAAGGCGCAGCCGGGTGAAGAGATCATTGTATTAGAAAAGGTGCCTCAGTCCGGAGACTATGCATGGGTGAGGGGGCCCTTTACGTCAGCTCAGCTTGCTAAATCCCTGCAAGGAAAAGTAACGGGTACAGTGCCTTCCTCTATTAATCACCTCGATGTCACCAAACGTGGTCCATCAGGGCGAGTGTTGGAGGTTGAAGCGAACGGATCCCCTTTGAAAGTGAAGTATCCGGATATGTTTCGCTCAGCAATGGGCGGACTCCCGAGCACACTGTTTGATATTGCGAGTACCGGAAGTTATACTGTATTAGGCGCTGATGGGGCTACTTCTCATGTAAGTGGTACACAAGGCACTCAAATCCTGTCCGCATCTGGCAGCAGTACTTCAAGTGGTAACGGGGTGATCGTCATGAATGAAGATCGTCATGCACGAGTCATTGACAAAACACAAAGCTTTATTTTTACAGGTAAAGGAAATGGTCATGGTTTGGGCTTATCCCAATGGGGTGCCAATGGTTTGGCCGAGCAGGGGTATGATTACAAGAAAATTTTGCAACACTATTATAAAAATGTGGATATAGTTAAGGACTGACCAATATATGAACGTAAACGACTACGATTTTGAACTGCCTGAAACATTAATTGCACAGACGCCTTTGCTTGATCGGAGCGCTTCCAGATTACTGACATTAAACAAAAATAACGGTGAAGTGGGCCATCATACGTTTTCGGATATTGTGCAGTATCTCCAACCAGGGGATACGTTGGTATTAAACGATACGAGAGTGATTCCTGCACGCTTGTTTGGCATCAAGGAAGACACGGGAGCTAAGGCTGAGGTTTTGTTGCTTAAGCAACTGCAAGGGGACCGATGGGAAGCATTGGTGAAACCTGGTAAAAAGCTGAAAAAGGGTGCTGTTATCGTTTTCGGTGATGAGCTGAAAGCAGTAATTGAGGAAGAAGGAGATATGGGCGGCAGGGTACTGTCATTTTCATATGACGGTATTTTCCAGGAGATATTGGACCGCTTGGGCCAAATGCCGCTTCCGCCGTATATCAAGGAACAACTGGATGACCGCGAGCGCTATCAGACCGTTTATGCTCGGCATGAAGGTTCGGCTGCGGCTCCAACGGCAGGGCTGCACTTTACAGAAGAATTGCTGGACCAGATTAAAAAGAAGGGCGTTACCGTTGCCTTTATCACACTTCATGTTGGCTTAGGGACGTTCAGACCGATGTCTGTGGATACGATTGAAGAGCATGTAATGCATGAAGAATACTATTCATTGTCACAGGAAACAGCCGATGTGCTCAATGAAACCAAGGCGCGCGGTGGAAGAGTCGTGGCGGTGGGGACGACCAGTTGCCGGACGCTGGAGACGGTGGGTAATAAATTTGGTGATGGAGTATTAGAGGCCAGTAGTGGCTGGACACAGATTTTTATTTATCCAGGCTATGAATTCCGTGTGGTGGATGCGATGATTACGAATTTTCATTTGCCCAAATCCACCTTGGTTATGCTGGTCAGCGCACTGGCGGGCAGGGAGAATATTATGCATGCTTACCAGGAGGCGATTGACCGACAATATCGGTTTTTCAGCTTCGGGGATGCAATGTTCATTTATTAATTAAGGATGGTAGAGAAAATATGGCACCAGCAATAAGATACGAACATATCAAAACCTGCAAGCAATCGGGAGCCCGTCTCGGGCGTGTACACACTCCTCACGGAGTTATTGAGACACCAACCTTTATGCCTGTGGGAACTCAAGCGACTGTTAAAACGATGAGTCCTGAGGAACTGAAAGCGATGGATGCTCAAATTATTTTGAGTAACACGTACCATTTGTTTCTTCGTCCTGGCCACGATATTATTCGTGAAGCGGGTGGACTGCACAAGTTTATGAATTGGGATCGCCCTATTTTAACGGACAGCGGCGGATTCCAGGTGTTTTCTTTAAGTGAAATGCGCAAGATTTCAGAGGAGGGTGTTCATTTTCGCTCTCATTTAAATGGAGATAAAAAGTTTCTTTCGCCTGAAGTGGCGATGGAAATTCAAAACTCACTTGGCTCAGATATTATGATGGCCTTCGATGAATGTCCGCCGTTTCCGGCTGAATATGAGTATGTGAAAAAGTCACTGGAACGCACCAGCCGTTGGGCTGAGCGTTGTCTAGAGGCACACGCGCGTCCTCATGATCAAGGTCTGTTTGCCATTGTTCAGGGAGGCATGCATGAAGATCTGCGCAGGCAAAGCGCTGCGGATTTGACTTCCATGGATTTCCCGGGGTATGCTATTGGTGGACTGAGCGTAGGTGAACCGAAACATTTGATGTATGAAGTGCTCGATTATACGGTTCCTCTGCTTCCCACCAACAAGCCACGTTATTTGATGGGCGTGGGTTCGCCTGATGCTTTGATTGAAGGCTCTATCCGTGGTGTGGATATGTTCGATTGTGTACTTCCAACCCGAATTGCTCGCAACGGGACAACGATGACCAGCCAAGGTCGTCTTGTCGTTCGCAATGCCCAATATGCAAGTGATTTTGGCCCGCTCGATCCTGCTTGTGATTGTTATACCTGTCGCAATTATTCACGTGCTTACTTGCGACATTTGATTAAAGCGGATGAAACCTTCGGGCTCCGACTGACAACGTATCATAACTTGCATTTCTTAATACAATTGATGCGTAATGTCAGACAAGCGATTATGGATGACAGGCTGCTTGATTTCCGAGATGAATTTTTTGAGCAGTACGGTCTTCATGATAATGATAAAGGATTTTAAGTTTTAGGGAGAGTATACGAAAGGGGGATTTAACATGTTTCATTTTGCTACAGCCGCTGCTACACCCGGTGGAACTGGCGGACTTTTTCAAATGATCTGGCCACTGGCTCTGATGTTTGTAATCTTCTATTTCTTGCTGATTCGCCCGAATCAGAAAAAACAAAAGCAACGTCAAACGATGCTTCAAGCTTTGAAAAAGGGAGATAAAGTCATTACAATCGGAGGTCTTCACGGTACAATTATGGAGATTACGGATGATGTAGTAGTTTTGCGTGTGAATGATGTCACGAAGCTGACCTTTGACCGCAGTGCAATCAGCAACGCGATTGCAAAAGACACGGCATCTGAGGAAGTTGTTTCCAAATCGTAAAATGCTGGTGACCGTTATACAAAAACCGAGCCTTTGAGGAGGCTCGGTTTTTTGTGTTGTTTTATTACATGGGTACAAACATTTTGATTACTTGTTGAGATTAATGCCAAACATCCCACCACCTGCGCCTATGACAAACGCGAAACCTAAGTGTAACAGGTCCTTGCCGACCATGCCCGCATCCAATGCCAGAAAACCGACCAGCAGAACGATTAGTCCATACAGGATACCTGTAATACCGCCTTGATACCAGCCTTTGTTTGCTGATCTTTTACCGGCGACGAAGCCACCAGATAGCATGGCGAATGCATGGACGATGTACGTATACAATGATAAGTCCTGTTCCTGCATCTGTGTCAGCCACAAGAGTAGTGAAAGAATCAATGCGCCAAGCAGCATCCATGCAAAAGCATAGAATAAGCCGGATAAAATAGGATGGGCCAGACGAAACGAACACCAGCGGCGAATGAGCTCCATTGATAATTCCTCCTGTACCAAGGTTTGAACTATTATCATTCTATGGCCAAGCCTCACGGCTTAGTACCAAGTCGCAAGCAGTCTTTCTCTTTATTTCAATAATTTAGCCTTTTGTTTTTTGTATGAGCCAAGTGAGGAACGGTCAGAATACGTGTACAATGAACGACTCATGTCTTATTGCAAGTACAGGGGAGGAGGCGAACATATTGAGTCACGATATTTTTGCTCATATTTTTCGGACGCTGCTCATGTATTTTATTGTATATCTGGTGATGCGCTTGATGGGTAAAAGGGAGATCGGTAAATTGTCTGTTTTCGATCTCGTCATATCCATTATGATTGCAGAAATTGCTGTATTCAGTCTGGAGGACATAAAACGTCCACTTTACGAAGGATTGATTCCTTTAGGAGTGCTGTTAATTTTGCAAATTGGGATTTCCTATTTCAGTCTGAAAAGTCGGCGACTGCGCTTACTATTTGATGGTAGGCCCAGTGTATTGTACTCTAATGGACAATTAAACAAGGACGAAATGGTGAAACAACGTTACAATTTGGATGACTTGCTGTTACAACTTCGTGAACAAAATATAGAAAGTCTGGACGAAGTTGAATATGTTATTTTGGAAACGACAGGTAAGCTAACGGTTATAGGTAAGGATGATAACGTCGGAGTGGAACACGAAAAAATGAAGCAGGAATTAAACGGAACAGATTTGGCAAACAAAGAGCTACAGGTGGATAAAGTCCATCCTTCTCCACAAATCGGTGGAAAGTTTAGATATGAGGGACTGCCTATTCCATTAATCATGGATGGTAAGGTGCTGGATCGAAATTTGGAACGAATGGATATGAACCGGTTTTGGCTTAAAAATCAAATTCAAGCGAAGGGACACAAAGATTTTAAGGATGTTTTTTTATGCTCGGTTAACCATAGAGGTGATGTGTACATTACACCACCGGCCTATGGAAAATCTTCGGATTAGATTTCTTATGCTTTAAACCATCTTCTCAGGATTGGAATGCGTGTAAGGTTGTCCCAATCAATCATTTTGATCAAGGTCATCAGGAAAAGGTACAGAATAATTCCCAAGCCTGCGGAAAAAATAAATTGGAGCCACATTTGGTCGAACATCGTTAAATGTCTGTAGGTATATAACACTGCTGCTGCCATGATGATCATGCCTATCCCGGTCTTCCAGAAATCGAGCAAACGTACGCGGAAGCGAAGTAGCCTGCTGACACTGAAGCCATGAAGGAGAGTAACAATGGCACTGTTAATACAAATGGCGATGACAGCTCCGTAGATACCGTACTGAGGTTGGGATGCAAGCCAGACGATCAGCACAATTTTGATAACGGCTCCGATAAAGGTATTTAATAAGGCACTTCCAGGACGGTCTAACGCCTGAAGTGCTGCCTGAAGCGGGGCCTGAATGTACATAAAAAGAGCAAAAGGTGCCATGAGCTTAAGCATTCCTGCAATATCGCCATTATTGTAGAGTAGCAGACACAGAGGTTCCGCCAATACATACATGATCACGGCAAATGGGGCTCCTGCAACCAAAGCGAGCCGAAGCGATTGATGTAGACGTTTGTGAATGGCTATAATATGCCCCTTAGCCGCTGCTTCGGATAACGAAGGAACGAGTGAAACAGCTAATGAACTGGTCAGAACCCCAGGTAGTAATAACACAGGAATGACCATGCCCTGCATGGCTCCATATTGTGCGGTTGCCACGCCAGTTGCAATGCCTGCTACGGCAAGGCTGCGCATGCACAAGATAGATTCGAGCAAATAGGATAAGGAACCGACAAGCCTTCCAGCAGTCACGGGAACGGATATAGACATAAGACGTGACAAAACAGATGATTGCTCGGGATAAACCTCAGAGGAGGGGCCAGGTGAATTCGGCTGAAGGATGCGATCTTTTCGCTGGTTACACACGTATTGCCATAGAAGCACAATCATGCCAATGAATTCGCCCGCCAGAGCACCGAGCATGGCACCTGCAGCAGCGTAGGCTACCCCATGGGGAAGTAACAAGTAAGCAAACCAAATGACACAAAAAATGCGCATAACGGTCTCGGCAATCGAGGAACTAGCGGAAGGAATCATATTTTGCTTTCCCTGAAAATAGCCCCTATAAGCTGAAGAAACAGCTACAATGACAATCATTGGGCTCATGCTCACGAATGTATAATACACGCGGCTGTCGGTCAGAAGATGGCTTGTGATCCAAGGCGCGAACACAAGACAGAGCACCATGGCGATCAGACTGAGTGTAATGGTTAAGCGCAGGCTGGTGTGCAAAATACGCCGCGACATTTCGGGCTGTCCCGCCGTTTCGGCTTCGGCTACTAGCTTGGCTACCGCAAGAGGGATTCCCCCTGTAATAAGCGTCACCAGAACGATAAAAAAGGGATACCCCTGTTGGTACAAGCCAACTCCTTCGGGGCCGATGATACGCGGGAGTGCGATTCGGGGAATAAAACCTAGTATCCGGTTGATAATTCCTGCTGCCAATAAAATAATTGCTCCATGGATGAATGTCTGCTTTTTCAATCGCAACTCCCTCTTCCCCAAAATGTAATTCTGCGTCTATACATTACTTTAGAAGATATGCTGGACCTGTCCATCTTCATGACAAGCTTTTCCGTTCAGAAACAAAGTGATTTAGACAACAAGAGGGAGAGTGGTGAATTCTGCTATTGACGAGCGAAATGATTGCATATATTGTTGATTTAAGGCTATTTTCAACGAGAAGAAGGGTTTTCCAGGATCAGGACAGAAATGTTCTACAAAGCAGTCAATAACCCCGCTAATTGCTGATCTGCGGAACCGGTAGTCGCTGGGAGGAGGAACGGCCATCGTGGGTATGGAAGAGCTGGATGAGCAGGATTGGGATGACGCAATTGAGATGCTTTGTCAAAGTAAGGCGGACGAGTTGATTCTCGTAGGCTATGAGCATGTCACAAGTAAGGACGTGTGGAATTGCGTCAGCCATAAATATGAAAAGGAGGGTATTCCTCCGCTGCACAAGCTCGTTAACGATATACTTTCCCTTAAAGCGACGAGCTTTATGAACTATTTGACTATGTCCGCATTACGGGGCTCCACTTTCGAATAGAAGGGGGTCTTTTTTTGCGTTCAAATTGACTGCTTTTTGAGGGGTAGCTATAATAGGAATATTGAGAATGAAAGGGGAACATGGGACGGAATGAAGAGAATTCTAAGTTTCATCGTGGTCGTGCTCATAACTACTGGTGTTATGATCGGGACAAGCCCGGGCCTACTGAACAGTTTAAAATTAGGCCTCGATTTAAAGGGAGGCTTTGAAATTTTATATGAAGCCCAGCCTTTGGAAGCCGGGCAGAGTGTAACCAGACAGTCTCTTATACAAACAGCTCAAAGTCTGGAGAGACGGATTAATGCGCTCGGTACGACTGAGCCGGAAGTAACAACAGAGGGGAGCAACCGTATTCGCGTGCGGCTTGCTGGTGTCACTAATGAGGCAGAAGTTCGCTCCATGCTGAAAAAGCCTGCAGAATTAACGTTTCGCAGTGCAACGGCAGCAGATGCTAAGAAGCCAGGTCAATACAGCAAAATTGAGCTCCGCGGTAATGATTTTGTGGAGAATGGCGCTGTTGTAGGCTATGACCAGCTGAATCAACCTGAGATTAGTATCAAAGTCAAGGACAAAGCTAAATTTGCAGAAATCACAAAGCGACTTCTGAATAAAGAATTAGCTATTTTCCTGGATCAGGAATTGCTTTCTGCACCCACAGTGCGTGGGGAATTAACGGACGGTAGCGCGTCAATCACAGGTAGCTACACTCGTGATGAAGCGAATAAACTGGCGGATACGATTAATCTGGGTGCCCTTCCGCTCAAACTGACGGAAAAATATTCTCAGAGTGTAGGTGCTACGCTGGGTCAATTGTCACTGGATCAGACGATTCGTGCTGGATTGATCGGCTCGATCATTATTCTGGTATTTATGATTGCAATGTTCCGTGTACCGGGATTAGTGGCCAGTTTCTGTCTCATCGTTCATACCTGGGTAGTGCTTGCGATTTTCTACTTGGGTGGATTCGTACTCACACTCCCAGGTATCGCCGCCTTTGTGCTCGGGATCGGGATGGCGGTCGATGCCAACATCATTACGTATGAACGGATTAAAGAAGAAATCAAGTCAGGCAAAACGATTCGTTCTTCTGTCATTGCAGGTAGTAAGGCTTCGTTCCGTACCGTTATGGATGCCAATGTTACGACAATTATAGCGGCAGCGGTTATGTTTGGTCTGGGAACAGGCTCCGTTCGAGGATTCGCTTTGGTGCTCATCGTTGATATTGTCACCAGTATTTTGACGAATATCTTCTTCTCCCGCTTCTTACTCAATCTGCTGGTTAAAGCGGATGCTGTGAAGAAGGCCAAGTATTTTGGTGTGAAGGAGAGTGATATCAGTGCGCTTTAATTGGAACTTGAAATATATTAAGATGAGCAAGTGGTTTTACACGTTCTCGATTATTATCACACTGCTTGGTATTCTAAGCTTGTCAATATTCGGCTTGAATTACGGGGTAGACTTTCGTTCCGGTTCCAATGTGGATATCAATTTGACTAAAGCCGTTACACAAGAACAGATTCAAACTTTGCTGAATAAGCAGGGGATTGGGAAAGAGGTGGATTATACACCGGGGAAAGAGCGTTTCGGCATTCGCTTCTCACAGGTGTTGACGGATCAGCAAGTGAATGATTTTAAGATTTCTTTTAATAAACAGCTGGATCCGAAGGCTTCGTTTGAGGTCAATACAGTGGATACGGAAATGGCACAAGAACTGGAGCAGAATGCAATATGGGCGATTTTGCTAGCATGTGTAGCCATAGCGGTCTATATTTCGATCCGGTTTGAATGGCGGTTTGCCATTGCAGCCATCGTTTCGTTGTTGCATGATGCCTTCCTCGTTATCAGTATTTTCTCGCTTTTCCGGCTTGAGGTGGATTTGACCTTTATTACGGCAATTCTGACGATTGTTGGTTTCTCCATTAATGACACCGTCGTTATTTTTGACCGTATTCGGGAAAATCTACGATTTGCGAAGAAGAAGTCCAGGGACGACTTAGAGCAGGTAGTTGATCACAGTATTGCGCAGACAATGACTCGGTCACTTGCAACCGTGTTTACGGTGTTTATTGCCTCCGTATGTTTGTTCATATTTGGCGGCGAATCGATCCGTATGTTCTCACTTGCAATGGTCATTGGTTTGTTGTTTGGTGCTTATTCCTCCATTTTCATTGCCAGCCCGCTGTGGGTGGCATTGAAAGGAAAACAAAAATCTCCGACAGCTGGCGGGGGCGCGGCCAAAACTGCAAAGTCTTAAGTTACGCAAATACCAGTAGTATAAATTAAAGAGAAAGCCGCGTCTGCTTGGGCGCGGTTTTCTAAGGTTTTAAGATTTACCTTAAGTAAGGCTCAGTAGTGGCACTTAAATGTGAATGGTTTTTGATTTTGAGAAATTCGGTTATTTTAGATTGAGCTTTATTGGGAAAGGGTTAGTTCAGGATTGAGGGGGAAACGTTGTGAATAGCGAACGCAGCCGATCATTGGAAACTGCGGCGTTGAGCGGGATTGTAGGTAATCTCGCGCTGGCTGTTCTAAAGGGAGCCGTCGGTTATGCGGCAAACAGCAAGGCGTTGTTGGGAGATGCACTGCACACGGCTGCAGATAGTGCTTCCCGTTTGCAGGAGCTTCTGTGTTCCAAGGGTGCTACAGGGCACGGAATGCTGGCACGGTTGCGAAACGGTGAAAAGGTTCGAACGGTCATATCTGTGGTACTGGCTATTTTAGTGCTGATGAGCGGTCTTCAGCTAGCTATCTCGGCTGTTCGTTCATTAAGCAGTTCGGAACCGCAGGCACCCGGTCTGTATGCATTAATTACCGTATTTATTGCGTTGGTATTGAGAGAAGCGCTATTTCAGTTTCAATATCGCTACTCGATTAAACATGGTCATAAAGAGGAAGCAGATCGGTACGCAAACCATGAACGTTACTCGCTGTATGCATCGTTGATTGCATTGATTGGCATGATCGGCGCAATGACTGGCGAAGCAATGGAATGGCCTGCATTATTATATCTTGATCCAACCGCAGCTTTGCTCGTAGCCTGTCTGGTGCTGCGTAAAGGATATTTGATGGTAATGAATACCGCTTACCAGGTTCCTGCGCAGCCCTTGCAGGAGGAAGACTCCCGACGCTTTATGGAGACGATTCAACGGGTGTATGGTATTGTAACGGTTGAACACTTACATGCCCAGGAAACAGGGCATTTCATAACAGTGGATGTAACGATAAGTGTGAACCCGCGGATTACGGTACAGGAAGCGCAGGAAATCGCCGATCGAGCCAAAAATTTACTGTTAGCCCGTTTTCCACAGGTGACCCATGTACAAATGCAGTTCATTTCTTATCAAGCCGGATATCCATACAAATCCAATCATGAACTGCCAGATAATGATGTGTCGTCGTTGCTTCAATAGGGCAGGACGACTATGAAAGAAAGGTGAATAGGATTGCTTCATTCGCAGTACAGATGGAAGACCCCAGAGGCTAACCTGGAAGCGGCTCAGCTGTTGACAGAGGAACTGGGGATTTCACCATTGTTGTCCCGGCTTTTAGTGAACCGGGGCGTCACTACCGCCGGGGAAGCAAACCGCTTTTTGTACGGAAGTGTGGACGATGTACACGACCCTTTTTTGCTTCTTGGTATGGAAGAGGCTGTGCCGAGAATTCGTCAGGCTCTGGAACGTGGCGAGCATATATTAATCTATGGAGATTATGATGCGGACGGCGTATCCAGTACATCATTGATGATTCAGCTCATGCGTTTTCTAAAGGCTTCCTATGATATTTATATTCCTCATCGTTCTAACGAGGGATATGGTCTGCATAACCATGCCCTTGATTGGGCACATCAGCAGGGAGTTACACTGGTCATTACGGTAGATACGGGAATTAGTGCAGTAGAGCAAATTGCTTATGCAACTTCCTTGGGGATAGACGTTATTGTGACGGACCATCATGAGCCGCCTGCAGTACTTCCCGAGGCATATACTTTGATTAATCCGAAGCTCCCCGGTTGCCCATACCCATTTAAAGGTCTTGCAGGTGTTGGTGTTGCCCTGAAGCTCGCTCAGGCGCTGTTGGGTGAAGTGCCGGAGGAATGGTTTGAAATCGCCGCTATCGGCACGGTAGCCGATCTGATGCCACTACATGGTGAAAATCGGACGATGGTACGCAGAGGGATTCAATCCATGAGAAACTCTGCTTTTCCGGGGATTCGTGCGTTGCTCCATGTAGCGGGCGTAGATATATCTACAGTGACTTCAGTCAACATCGCATTTGCCTTGGCTCCGCGGATTAATGCCAGCGGGCGTCTGGATCATGCAGGACGAGCCGTTTCTTTGCTAACGACAGAAAAAGAGGAAGAAGCAGACCAACTTGCGCATGCGCTGGACCTGCTCAATCGTGAGCGTCAACAGGTGGTTGAACGTATTGTGGAGCAAGCCGAGCAACAATTGGCATCCAAACTGAATGGAGGCAAGCTACCGTCAGTTATTGTGTTGGCTGGTGAAGGCTGGAATGTCGGCGTTGTCGGAATTGTGGCATCCAAGCTATTGGATCGCTATTATCGACCGACCATTATTCTGGGTATAGATGCTGAGACAGGCATGTGCAAAGGTTCCGCCCGTTCTATTCCTGCATTGGATATTTACAGTGCTCTTACGGACAGCCATGAGCTTATGGAGCATTTTGGTGGTCATCCTTCGGCAGCGGGTATGACGCTGTCCTGTGATAATCTGGAATTGTTTGAAGAGCAGCTGAACCGCTATGCGGGTTCCATTTTGACACCAGACGATCTCATTCCTGTAGCTGAGGCTGATATGGTCTGTCGTTTGGACGAGGTATCTTTGCAAGTGGTTGAAGAACTGGAGTTGCTTCAGCCTTTTGGTATGGGGAATCCATCTCCACGATTCGTATTACAGGGTCTGCAATTGCGTGAGGCTCGTAAAATGGGACGTGAGAAAAATCATGTGAAGCTCCTGCTGGAGCAGAACGGTTTATCGCTGGACGCGATTGCCTTCCGTCGTGGCGATTTGGCTGATTTTTTACAGCAAGAAACGGAGATAGATCTGCTGGGTGAATTGTCAATTAACGAATGGAACGGTAAAAGGTCTCTCCAGCTCATGATGCAGGACATTCGAGTGCAGGCGCCGCAAATTTTTGATTATCGTGGAGTGTCGGACCCTTTTGCCGAATTAGAGCGGGGACTCAAGATCTTTCATCCACGCATAGAGGAAAGAAAGAAAGACGTTGCGGTGTTGGTCCACCCGTCATCTAGGCTTCGTACATCTAGCTCCGTGGACACTGAATCCTTATGGTTATACGATAAAGATGGCAGCGTTATTCCCAGTGATGGTCAAAGAGATGCACAGCACTCTGTGAAGTCGCTGTTCGTACTGGAGCCGCCGGATACACCGGATCAGTTCCAGGCATTATGGTCTACCTTTGAAAATGTAGAAAACGTATTTCTCCTTCATTCAGTCAGTGAACGTGGCGGTCGACTCGTAAGCCCAGACAGAGAGCTGTTCAAGCGCATTTACGTTGTGCTTTCCCGATTGGGAACACAGCCTATTGATGAAAAGGCAATGCTGCCTGCTCTTAGTCGACAGTGTTCCTGTTCAGTACGCATGTTATCCAAAGTATTGGACATCTTCGAAGAGCTTGAGTTTATGACGCGTACAGATGGTCAATTCCGTTTTGTATCCAATCCGCCCAAGCGGGATTTAACTGCTTCTCCGCGCTATCAGGAATTATATAATATGGCTGAAATGGAGCGGTATTTGCTGGATGCGGACACCACCCAGATGACGAGCTGGATTATGTCTCTTATGAAGGGTGCGTCTTGAGATACTATTTCGTAATTTATGTTGTAAAATGTATATACTAATTTGAAGTTTACAGTAGGAGGAACTAAGTTGGACTACAAAGAATATATTCGGGTGATTTCCGATTTTCCACAACCAGGGATTAGTTTTAAAGACATTACAACCCTAATGAAAAATGGTGAACTGTACCGCAAGGCTATCAACGATATGAAGGAATTGGTATCGGATTTAAAAATTGATTTGATTGCAGGTCCAGAAGCACGTGGATTCGTTATCGGTGCGCCTCTGGCTTATGCGCTTGGCGTTGGTTTTATTCCCATCCGTAAAAGTGGCAAGCTCCCTGGAGAAACCATTGAGGAAGCATACGGTTTGGAGTATGGTAAAGATACGCTGGCGATGCATAAGGATGCTATAGAGCCAGGCCAAAATGTTTTGATTGCTGATGACCTGCTTGCTACAGGTGGAACTATTGCTACATCCGTAAACTTGGTACGCCAGCTTGGTGGCAATGTGGCAGGGGCTGCTTTTCTTATCGAGCTGTCTGATCTAAACGGTCGGGCGAAGCTGCCTGACGTAGATGTATTCACCCTGATTACGTATTAAGTATTTCGAAACCTGGGTTTCCCGGGAAATAATTATGTATGGATTGCCTAAATAGTCCGATGGAACATCTCTTTATCTAAAGAGTTGCTCCATCGGGCTATTTTGTTTAGAAGCGTTT
Organism: Paenibacillus sp. FSL M8-0228; assembly: GCF_038007385.1. Classification (NCBI taxonomy): domain Bacteria; kingdom Bacillati; phylum Bacillota; class Bacilli; order Caryophanales; family Paenibacillaceae; genus Paenibacillus; species Paenibacillus sp. FSL M8-0228. The sequence goes on along the minus strand of NZ_JBBOXA010000001.1, from coordinate 4,373,564 downwards.
TAGGTGTGACTTTGTTTGACTGGTGCAAATTACCACTGTTTTTATTGGGAATAGTTATAAAAAATTTAAAATAAATGTCGATAAATAATTAAAAAGGAGCAGAGGTGGTCATATTGGGTTTATTTCGATTTAAGAGTTTACAGGCACGGACATTTTCTACCTTGATTCCGCTTGTACTTATAACGCTGATTTTAATCAGCTTTTTGTCTTATTTTTTTGCCAAGCAGAAGCTAGATACGGAAATAAGCCAAAATGCTGCTCATTCCTTGTCGAGGGTTAAATCGGATATTGCAGCTAACGTAGATCGTCATGCTTTACTTGTTTCGATGCTGACTAAGAGTGCGGAACAACTGGGAGCAGGAATGAACATTGAGGGTTATGGACGTTTTTTTGAACAAGAGTTGGCTTTAAATGATATGTCATACGGGTTGGGCATTTATTTTGCTAAAGGTGCGTATGATCCGGGAGTGACTTACCGTTCCATATATGTGCATAGAGATGGCCAGCTAGTGAAGCAAACGATTGAATATGATGATCCACAATATGACTACTTAACACAGCCATGGTATACAGAAGCCGTGGAACGTGGTAAGGAAATAAATTTTACGGAGCCTTTTTACGATAGCAGACTGAAAGTCAATATGATTACTGCAGGGAAAGCATTTTATGACAGGGAAGGGAAGCTGTTAGGTGTCATTACTGGCGACCTGAATATGACAAACATTCAAACGTTTATTGAAAAAATGAAGTTTGGTGCTAACGGTAGTGCGATCTTGATGGATAAGAATGGAGCCATTTTGTCATCCGGTCTTCCGTCCTTAAAAGCAGGCGAGCCGTTAACAAAAACGATGAATGCGGAAGCAGCACAATCTATTCAAAGTGGTACGTCCGGACAACTATCCGTACCCATTGATAGTGAGGACTACCGGATAATGTACGAAACACTCCCACAAACCGGATGGAAAATCGGCGTATTACTGCCAGAATCCGATTTGAACCGCTCTGCGAACGAAATGCTTAAACTTCTTCTTATTGTTAGTGTTATAGGCATCTTGCTAATTATGGGAGCGTTATTAATTAACAATTCAGGTATGATCAAAGAGATTAAAAAAATTATGCAGATAACCAATCGTATGGCTCATGGGGATTACAGCGTTGAACTAACACAACAACGTAAGGATGAATTTGGCCAAATGGCTGACGGGATCAATAAGGTGATTGCGGCAACCAGAGGAATGGCATCACGTTTGAGCGAAGAGTCAGATGTTATCTCAGGCGTATCTATAAAAATTTCCCAAGAGATTTCTGGGGCTACTAAAGATGCGCAGCATAATGCAGGAGAACTGGCACAGGTGAAGGAAGGAGCCGAGCTTCAATTGGTCGCAGCAGCAGAGAGTGCGACTGCGATGGAAGAAATGGCTGTTGGCATACAGCGTATTGCTGAATCTATCCAGCATGTATCCGAGGCTACCACTGAGATTGAACATAAGGCACAACAAGGAAATGAACGGTTGACCGTGGTCAACCAAGGAATGCATAAAGCGAAAATATCTATGGATGAGGCAGGCAGGGTAGTAAGCTCATTGAATGAGCGGTCCGCCCAAATTGGCAGCATAATTGGAATGATTCAGGAAATTAGTGGGCAGACCAAGTTGCTATCACTGAATGCTTCCATTGAAGCCGCACGTGCAGGGGAGCATGGCCGAGGGTTCGCTGTGGTGGCTTCAGAAATCGGCAAGCTGGCTGTAAACGTGAGCGAGTCTGCGGAACAAATTACGAGTCGAATCCGATCCATGCAGGAAGAAACCAAATTAGCTTTGGAAGGAATGCAGCAGGGTGCTCTGGAGATGGATGAAGGAGTATCTATTTTACTTGAGGTGGAAGAACGTTTTATTGCGATGAATCAAGATATTCAGCAGGTGGCGATAGAAGTGCAGGAGGTTTCATCTGCCTCAGAAGAAATGTCGGCAGGTTCAGAGGAAGTTGCAGCCTCTATTGGATATCTTGCAGACATTGCGAAAGCTTCAGCTAAACGTACAGAGCAAGCCTCGGAACGATCCGAACGGCAGCTTAAGGATCTGGAAGGTATGGACAGCTCTGTCAAGACACTTACAGGTGTCTCTGATACGCTTAATCAGGTCGTATCTCGCTTTCGTGTGTGATATCTTTAGAAAAAAAGGCAGTGCATAAAAAAAACGTCGCTCCATGAGATATGGATCTTTACACGCTTGTCTATACAGCCTGAGCGTGTTGATCCATAACTAACATGGAGCGGCGTTTTAAAGTTGAAAAAAAGATATCAATCTGGTGTTTTCTCGGTTAAAGGTGCCTGCGATTTATCGTTGGACCAGCCGAGCACGTCAATCAGCTTGAAGAACAAGCTGAGGATGATGCCGATGATTGTAGCCAATGCCATACCTTTCAAGGTTACAGCGCCCCAAGTGAGCGTAGTACCACTGATTCCGACAACAAGCACGATGGTCGCAAGTAGCATGTTAGTTGGCTTGGCGAAATCAACCTTTTGCTCAACGAAGATTCTTAGACCGGAGGCAGCAATGACACCGAATAATAGTAAGGATACGCCACCCATAACTGGAGCTGGAATATTAGAAACAATCGCTGAGAACGTGCCTGAAAAGGACAGCAGGATGGCAATGATAGCCGCTCCGCCAATAACCCATACAGAGTACACTTTAGTTAATGCCATGACACCAATATTTTCACCATAAGTCGTATTAGGCGTAGAACCGACAAAACCCGAAATGACGGTGGAAATACCGTTACCCAGCAGAGAGCGGTGGAGACCAGGATCTTTGGACAACTCACGCCCGACAATGTTGCTAGTCACAAGTAAGTGACCAATATGCTCTACGATGACGACCAGAGCAACAGGAAGAATCGTCAGCATAGCAGAGGTATTAAAAACTGGAGTGGTAATTGCAGGATGTCCGAAAAAAGGAGCGTCTGCGATGGCCTGTGTATTGACCATGCCCATAAAATAAGCAAGCACATAGCCCACTACGATACCGATCAGAATATGAATGATTTTGGCAAACCCACGAAACAACACCGCACCCAGAACAGTAACCCCGAGTGTAACGAGCGAAAGAGTAATCGTTTTGGGATCTGGAGTCCAAGCTTTAGTAGGATCGGCATTGATAATGCCTGCCATGCCTGCTGCAACCGGAACCAGCTCCAGACCGATTAAGGCTACGATGGAGCCCATAACAGCTGGAGGAAATACGACGTCCAGCCAACGGGTTCCGGCATATTTGATCACCAGTGCGACGAGGCAGAAAATAATACCTGTAATGATGAAAGCACCGAGGGCCATAGCATAGCCGTTGCCGCCGGGATTGTTTTTAAGCACAAGACTGACTGGAGCGATAAAAGCGAAGCTGGAGCCGAGATAGGCGGGAATTTTGCCACGGCAGATCCAGATGTACAACAATGTGCCAATACCGTTCATTAGCAAAATCATGCCGGGATCGACGCCGAAAATATTCGGCACCAGCACAGTGCTGCCAAACATGGCAAACAAATGCTGTACGCTGAGCAGGAACCCAGGTCCTGCCGGTAGCTTTTCATTAACTTGAATTTCGCGTTGCAACGCAGTTCACTCCTTAGTTCTTTCAATTATTCTTATATACATTAATTACTTTTCGTAATTTTTTCAATATAATTCGTTTCATTTCGTCAACATTCCTCATTTTACTTATCCATGTGTGACAGAATAATGCTACAATGCCAAACCTGTAATAGTTGACGTGTGACGTGCTAACCGTCATAATTGTAGGAAATCACTTTTAAAAGGGAACCTTTGCGCGACATTGATCGGCGGGTTCCATTTTGCATAGAAAGGACACGGAATAGAGCAGAATGGGGATAGAGCAATTACTTAAAAAGGCCGGGGCCTATACCAGAGAAGCAGATCTTATCCGCATCAGGGACGCCTATGATTTTGCCGAACAGGCCCATTCCGGCCAGACTCGTAAGTCCGGTGAACCTTATATTCTGCATCCGCTTGCGGTTGCTGATATCGTCGTTAATATGCAGATGGATACCATCTCCATTATCGCTGCTCTTTTACATGACGTTGTGGAGGATACGACGGTGTCTTTGGCGCAGATTCGCGAGCATTTTGGCGATACATGTGCGATGCTTGTCGATGGTCTGACGAAACTGGAGCGTATCCAGTTCCGTTCCAAGGAAGAACAACAGAACGAAAATTATCGAAAAATGTTTATTGCTATGGCGCAGGACATTCGTGTCATTGTCATTAAGTTAGCAGATCGTCTGCACAACATGCGTACCTTGAAATATCAGTCAGAGGAAAGCCAGCGTCGGATTGCTTATGAAACGTTAGAGATTTTCTGTCCGGTTGCAAACCGACTGGGTATTTCAGCCATTAAGTGGGAAATGGAAGATATTGCTCTGCGCTATCTGAATCCTCAGCAGTATTATCGCATTGCTAATTTGATGCATAAGAAGCGGGCAGAGCGGGAGCAGTTTATTGATAATGTCATACAGCGTATCAGAGAAAAGCTGGAAGAGATGGGCATTCAGGCTGATCTGTCCGGACGCCCTAAACATATTTACAGTGTGTTTAAAAAAATGACGACGAAGAACAAGCAGTTCAATGAAATATATGATTTGCTGGCGATTCGAATTATTGTGGATAACATTAAAGACTGTTACGCCACACTGGGGATTATCCATACGTTGTGGAAGCCGATGCCGGGGCGGTTTAAGGATTATATCGCTATGCCTAAGGCCAATATGTATCAGTCCCTTCATACGACAGTAGTAGGTCCTAACGGGGAGCCTACCGAGGTGCAAATTCGCACAGTGGATATGCATCGTACCGCTGAATTCGGGATTGCGGCCCATTGGGCCTATAAAGAAGGCAACGGAGCAAACAACACTAACTTTGAGGATAAAATCACCTTTTTTCGAGAAATCCTGGAGCTGCAAAATGAAGCGAAGGATGCGTCGGAATTTGTGGAATCGCTCAAAATGGACTTTTTCTCAGACCTTGTGTTTGTGTTTACTCCTAAGGGAGAGGTCATTGAGTTGCCAGCCGGATCCGTTCCGCTGGACTTTGCTTTCCGTATTCATACCGAAGTTGGCAATCGAACGATTGGCTCTAAGGTAAATGGAAGAATCGTACCTTTGGATTATCGGCTTAAAACTGGGGATATTGTCGAAATTATGACGTCCAAACATTCTTATGGACCTAGTCAGGACTGGCTCAAAATTGCTCAGTCCTCTCACGCGCGCAGTAAAATCAAACAATGGTTCAAGAAAGAAAAGCGTGAGGAGAATGTTGAAAAAGGCCGTGAAAATCTGGAACGTGAGCTAAGAAAACGCGATATCGAGCCATCGGTGTGGATGAGCGACGACAAGCTTCAGGAAGTGGCGCAGAAGTTCTCTTTTAACGATTCCGAAGATATGCTGTCTGCGATTGGTTTTGGTGGTATAACCGCAGCGCAGGTCTGTACACGTTTGACAGAGAAGCTGCGTAAGGAACAAGAAGAGGCACGGTTGATCGAATTGACGACCGAGGTCAAGGAGTACAAGCCGCAGGGCGAACGGAAAAAAACACCTACCAACGGTGTCAGCGTCAGAGGCGTCGATAATTTACTCGTTCGTTTTGCACGATGTTGTAATCCCGTACCGGGAGATGACATCATTGGCTATGTAACACGTGGACGCGGCGTATCCGTTCACCGGACGGATTGCCCGAATATTCCTTCGGGTACGGGCGAAGACCAGGCGCGTGTGATTGAAGTAGAGTGGGAAGAAGCAGCGGAAGTCAATTACAGTGTCGATATTGAGATTACGGGCCATGATCGCAACGGTTTGCTGAATGAAGTGCTTCAGGCCATTTCTGAGAACAAAACCAGCTTCTCGGCCGTTACAGGTCGTACAGATAAAAATAAAATGGCGATGATTCACATCACGATTCTCATTCGCAACACGGATCATTTGCATTCTGTTGTCGAACGGATTAAACGGGTGAAGGATGTATACACCGTGCATCGGATTATGCAATAACCTTATGAAGCGTACAGATAGGTTTATAGCCTTTGTAACATATCTTGGGTAGAAAGACCCATAGGCTGCTAAGAGAGCCGTAGTACAGCTGTGAGCACCTTTTAAAAGGGAAGGTTAAAGGAGATATCGGATAGTCGATGAAGATCATTATTCAGCGCTGTAAAGACGCTCAGGTAACGGTGAATCAAAAGGTGGTTGGCAAGATTGGAACCGGATTAATGCTGCTGGTTGGTATTGGTCAGGGAGATACAGCAGCCGATGCCGTTTATTTGGCGGATAAAACGGCGGGATTACGTATATTTGATGATGCTGAAGGCAAAATGAATGACAGCGTTCTGGATGTCGGTGGAGCCATTTTGTCTGTCTCTCAATTTACGTTGTATGGTGACTGCCGTAAAGGAAGAAGGCCTAACTTTATGGGGGCGGCCAAACCTGAGGAAGCGGAGAAGCTGTATGATTTCTTCAACAGTCAGCTTCGAGCCAAGGGCCTGAAGGTAGAAACGGGAATTTTTGGGGCTATGATGGATGTTTCATTGACGAACTGGGGCCCAGTCACACTGATTTTGGATACCGAACGTTCGTAACTATACATTCACGGCGAGGTCTGAGTAGAATAAAATAGCTGTTCAGAGGGACCATAATGTCATCCCAATTGGTGATTAGCCAGGCGGATAGCCTAAGGGTGACAGGAGAGACGAAGCTATGCGTCAAACCCCAAAAATGGACGGGCATCGAAGCACTATGCTGCTTTTTCCCGGTAGTATGCAGGAGGCAATCAGCCTTACTCGTAATGCTGATACGTTATTACAGCATGTTGCAACAGCCATAGACAAGCCAGGACGCGGCGCTTTGCCGCGCAGGTAACATTGGGTTAAATGGAGCGTTAATAAGGTGCCACCCGAAAGTAGCATAAAGTGGCCAAAAATAAAATATGTAGCATTGAATTAGTGGAGGAGCCGAAAGGCTCCTTTTTCTTTTCCGCCGCTGCGAATTGTTATAAAAACAGATCAAGCGGGTAATAACAAATCGTGGTAGAAAAATAAACTTAATTTTAAACTTGTATCAGGGATAACCGGAAAGGAGATCTGAACATTCATGAGTAAAATTGCATTTTTATTGGCTGACCAATTTGAAGATTCCGAAATGAAGGTACCTTATGATGAATTAAAAAAGGCTGGACATGAGGTGGATATTGTTGGGCTGAAGCAAGGTGAGAAAGTGAGCGGTAAGCAAGGTAAAGCAAGCTATACTATTGAAAAAGCCATTGCAGATGTGAAATCAAGTGATTATGATGCAGTTGTTATTCCTGGTGGATCATCTCCGGAAAATCTCCGTTTGGATGCAAATGTTCTGAAATTTGTAACTGAAATTAATGAGTCCAAAAAAACGATTGGCGCTATCTGTCACGGGCCACAAATTTTGGCGAGTGCCGATTTGTTACAAGGTCGGACGATTACAGCTTATCCTCCATTGAAAGATGACTTGATTAATGCGGGTGCTCATTTTGAGGATCAAGAGGCGGTTGTGGACGGTAACTTTATTACGTCTCGGACCCCTAAGGATGAGCCCGCTTTTGTGCGTGAGTTGTTAAAGGCATTGTAATTTCCGTGAATGCTTCCTAGATTTATGCCAGTACAATTCCCTAACGAGGAGGATTTGATATGGCTAAACAGATTCAGGCTTATTTTCGCACAGAAGATGAAGCTGAGGGCGCTAGAGCTTCGCTTCAGGCTTATAGAACTGAACATTTGGAAGTAGGTGCTCTGGATGAGACGCTCGGTCGGGAGACGAGGGTTTTAATTCCGTTGGTCCCTTATAACAATACTGGCTCTGTGAGCACAGGAGGCTCAGCGGGTGCGGCAATCCCTGCGGCGGGTGCTTATGGCGAGAATATTTTACCAGATGTGAAGGATGGCCAGATTAACTCTGGCTCAGCCCAAAGGGATCTGGATGAAGATCGGAGCGGAACAACGAATCATGACGGAGGGTTGCTCCGTGCAACAGATGTGTATATTAACGGTGATCAAGATGAATTACGGTATGTATTATCTGCAAAGGTGAATGATGCCGATTATGATGAGGTCATTTATAAGCTGCGTTCCAATCGTGGATATGTATCGCAGTTGGATTAAAGTTGAGAGCACGGCACAAGATTGTCGATACTTGAGAATTTAGCTACAAAAGAGTGACTGTAATACAATTGTAATATTCGAAACATCATTCCTTAATATTAGCAGTTTATAATAACAGCATGACCCCCTTTTGATATATCTTTTTGAGCCTGCGGACCGTTTCCGCAGGCTATTTTCTTTTTTAGGACTTATTTGTACAGTAAGTTGCTATGAGGCTAACGATACAGGATACAAAAAAAGTGAAAGATTATTTAATTTGACACTGACTGTCTTTTTGTATAAAGTGTAAAAAGATACTAAGTCCCGAAATAATAAAAATATAAACAATAAATATACCCATTTCCAATTACGGGACCGAAATATTACAACTGAAAAAGTTAGGAAGTGTCAAAATGGGTAATGAAATAGAATGGTTTGCAGAGATAACTCCTGAGCTGCGGAAATGGACCGGAGGCAAAGGAGGGATGCTTGCTAGGATGCTTCAAGCTGGTTATCCGATTCCTAATGGTTTTATTGTTTTTCCACAGGCCTTTCAAGGGGAAAAACTTAAGGAAAAGACATGGAAAGAAATGATCAGGTATTTGGAAAAGCTTCGTAAGGATTACCCTAATGTCTCATTTGCAGTAAGGTCTTCAGCCTTGAGCGAGGATTCAGCCTTAGCTTCTTTTGCAGGAGAGTTTGAAAGTGTCTTAGAAGTACAAACAAACGAGGACGTTCTGAAAGCCTTGTATGTGGTTCACCATTCTCAATACAGTGAGAGGGTGCGGGCATACAGTGCAGTTAAGGGTTTTGAAGAAGCACACCAAATGGCGATTGTAGTCCAAATCATGGTTCCTTCTGAAATCTCGGGTGTTCTTTTTACAGCAGACCCTATTACGGGCAATCGTTCAGTAATGTCTGGAAATTTTGTGTTCGGGTTAGGGGAGCAACTGGTATCTGGTAAAGGAAATGCTCGTGTTTTCTCCTTATTTAAACCCTCAGGTCGATATAAAGGGCCAAAAGAATTACTTCCTTATATCAAAAAGCTATATTGGTATGCTTCCCGTCTGGAAAAAGCGATGGGAGAACCACAGGATATTGAATGGGCCATTGCCAATGGCCAACTCTTTTTTTTACAAGCACGACCTGTTACTACTTTAAGCCCTGGAAATATGGATACATTTGAATGGAATGATTCTTTATCAGGTGATTTTCTTTGGACGAATACTAATGTAGGTGAATCCATTTCAGATGTTGTTACTCCCTTAAGCTGGTCTATTATTCGTGCTTTGGACGAAGAACATAATGTGATTCCTGGTCATTATTTAATGTCTGGTAATATCTGTGGAAGAGTATACTCCAATGTGAGTGTACCATTGTCCGTTTTTTTTGCATTTGGGTGGAATAAAAAGTCAATATTAAAAAAAATGAGCAATGTTTTTGGGGAAATTCCAGATGAAATCCAAATTCCTATATATCCGTTTTCTAGGAAAGAGCTCATTAAAATAATGCTCCCCAAGATGCTGTATGCTTTTAAACAGACCCGAAAAGCGATGAAATTATTACCACAGCACATAAAAGAAACAGCGGCCTGGTGCACTCAAACGGAAGAGTTAATTGGCAATGTCCAGTCCAAGGAAGAATTGATTACATTATGGCGTGAGCAGCTTTGGCCTAAAAATATTGAAGCGATGTGGATTGCACTGGAAGGACCTAGTAGCAAGATGCAAAATTTTGTTCGATTGAAGGAAAAGTTGGAGAAATGGCTTGGACGTGATGATGCTAGTGTACTTCTATCTAATCTGAGCGGAAGTACAGGTTTGGCCAGCTTGGGACCTGTTGTTGGTATATCTTCAGTCGTGAAAGGTGAAATGAGTCAGGAGGATTATCTATTGGAATATGGGCATCGAGGCCCACATGAGTTTGAGCTATCGATACCTGATCCAAGAGAAGAACCGAGTTGGCTGGAAAAGCAAATCCAAGAAACAAAGAAATCTGGAATAAATGTTGACGATTTATTGTATAAACAACGTGAACAAAATGAAGTGGTTTGGAGAAGATTGGAGCAGCGTTTTCCATACAAGATAAATAAGTTGAAACGTGTCATAGCAAAAATTTCTGAAGGACCGCATTTAAGGGAAGCTGTTCGTTCGGAATGGACGCGTGTCTTCAGATTAAATCGCTCTTTCGCGCTGAAAGCAGGCGAGTTGATTGGCATAGGAGAAGATGTATTTTTTTTATATGTAGATGAGATATTGGGCTGGCTTGCAGGAGGAAGTGTTATTGAGGAGAGAATCTCGACCAGAAAAGTGAACTATTTAAAATATAAGCAACTGCCTGCGTTCCCCTCGATTATACGTGGGCGATTTGAACCTTTACAATGGATGGAGGATCCCAATCGCAGAGTAGATTATTATGATCCATATATACCATTAGATAGCTCTATCCATTCCGAAATCATTGAAGGAGTTGCTGGAGCGGCAGGTAGAATTGAGGGGACTGTACGTGTACTGAGGAATCCTGAGGATGGACACCAGCTCCTTCCTGGTGAAATACTGGTGACCTCGACAACGAATGTAGGCTGGACTCCACTTTTTCCAAAAGCAGCTGCGATTGTAACAGATATAGGAGCACCACTCTCTCATGCTGCTATTGTAGCCAGAGAGCTAGGCATACCAGCTGTTGTAGGATGTGGAAATGCTACTACAAGAATGAAAACCGGCGACAGGGTTATTGTTGATGGTGGGCAGGGAATTGTACTAACGAGGTGAGGAGATAAATTTTTTGAATTTCTCAATAGAACCAACCTGATTCAACCTATCAGCTTCTGTACGCCGCATATTCGCCTATAAAAGCTGATATTGGAGTGGTTTCAAGTTTTGATGTATTGCTTTACAGTCAGGAATAATACAATCCTGGGTATCGTGAAGTACAAAGGATCATGATAAACTGAGTGTAAACGCAAAATCGGGCAATAGTGTGCATGTGGTCAAAAATATATGCTGAAGCAAATTGCTCGATGAGGAGTGAAACTTGAATGAGCAATCTATTGAGGAGTGAAACAAATGTCACTTGAACACCAGCAAAATCTTGGGCTGAGGGAGCGAAAAAAAGCAAAAACCATTGCATCGATTCAAATGCATGCGTTACGCCTATTCAGCGAACTGGGATATAACGAAACTACTGTGGAACAGATTGCAGAAGCAGCGGAGATTTCACCAAGCACCTTTTTTCGCTATTTTTCGAGCAAGGAGGATGTGATTGTTACAGATAACTATGATCCCCTGCTTATATCTGCATTTGAAGAACAGCCAGCTCATTTAACTCCACTTCAAGCTGTGCGTAATGCTATGTTAGCAACCATGTCTGACATGTCCGGCGACGAAATGTCTACTACACGTGAGCGTAACCAACTCGTGATGTCAGTACCGGAACTCCGGGCTGCAACCTTGAATAATTTGACTGATACAATGCATATGATTGCTGAGATGGTTTCCAAACGGGTGGGACGAGATCCTGGAGACTTGCAGATTCGAACTTTTGCAGGCGCCGTCATAGGTGTTAACATATCTGTTATGTTGCATTATGCGGAAAATCCAACTGAAAATTTTTCTGAATTATTATCTGAAGCATTAAATCTCTTGGAGACTGGCCTTCCACTATAAACAATCGCTGAAATCCAATTTCATTATATTAAAGAAACGAGTTGTAATCTGAATTAAATAAATGGAAAACATAAAATTGAAATATGAAGATACGTAAATTCTCCCATCCTTCGTCAAAGCATGCGATAGTTCCCAAACACAGACTGTTAGGAAAAACCAGGGATACATTACATCACTAAAAGCAGTTTAGGCTTTTTAAGTCAGGCTGTTTTTTTGTATTTTGTGAGGTGTCTGCCTACCTGGCGAACATCGGAAACTCTTCGTGTCCATGTGTGACAATGATACAAAGTTGCAGAGAAGCTATAGAATGTCTTGACTTTGTCGAAGCGGTTCATTAAAATCATAAAATAATGAAAAATGATTTGATGACGGGACCAAGTACTCCGAACCCACAAGCGCAGAGAGGAATTTCCAGGCTGTAAAAATTCCCTTGATGAACGGATGAATGACCTCCCCGAGAACAGGCGGCGAACAATTGAGGAAACCCTACTGAAAGTACATTGTAATTGTGCCGACAGTGGATGGTCCTGCATAATAGCCGTACTGCGCGTTACGGGCGTTATACGTATGAGCGGAGTCAGTATATTGCTGACGGGCAATGAGTGATTTTATGCTGGTTGTCTGGACAAACTCCGGAATGTGGGTGGTACCACGGGTGATTTGTAAACGACAATCCCTCGTCCCTGTTAATGTTAACAGGACGAGGGATTTTTTGTTTTATATTGAAAGTGGAGCAAGAAGAAAGAGCACAATATGAAATACAACGATGGGGGGATACGTTAATGGCCTTTCAAAAACCGACGGGAACACAGGATTTGCTGCCGGGCAGTGTAGAAAAATGGCAAGTGGTCGAGGAAAAAGCCCGTGAGATTAGCCGCCGCTTTAATTATCGAGAGATTCGTACACCAATGTTCGAACAAACGAATTTGTTCGTTCGAGGTGTGGGTGAAACGACGGATGTAGTGGAAAAGGAAATGTATACTTTTGAGGATAAAGGGAAGCGCAGCATGACTTTGCGTCCGGAAGGAACAGCAGGGGTTGTCCGCTCCTATGTGGAGAACAAACTATACGGGGAGCCGGATGTAACTAAGCTGTATTATATCGGTCCGATGTTCCGTTATGAGCGTCCACAGGCTGGGCGTCAGCGCCAGTTTCACCAATTTGGAATTGAGGCATTTGGGGCGGTCGATCCGGCACTGGATGCAGAAGTTATTGCTTTCGGGTATCAATTCTGCCGTGAACTGGGTCTGAAAGGAGTACAGGTGGAGATTAACTCCGTCGGTAATGCAGCCAGTCGCGCAGCTTATCGGCAGCATCTGGTGGACTTCTTGATGCCAATTAAGGATACGTTGACCAAGGAGAGCCAAGCACGCATTGAGCGTAATCCGCTGCGAGTGCTGGATAGCAAAGATGACCAGGACAAATTTGGAGGTGCACCTTCGATTTTGGATAGCTTGGACGAGGAATCTCGCACACATTTTGAGAAAGTGAAGCAAAATTTGGATGCCATGGGTGTGGAATATACAGTTAACCCGCGCTTGGTACGGGGGTTGGATTATTATACGTTGACAGCGTTCGAATTCAAAGCTGAAGGAATTGGTGCCATAGACACGATCGGTGGAGGCGGCCGCTACAACGGATTGGTTGGAGATCTGGGCGGACCGGATCAGCCAGGGATTGGTTTTGGTATTGGACTGGAGCGAATCCAGCTGATTTTGGAGCATCAAGGTGTCAAACTGAACGAATCCAAGCCGTTAGATATCTATATGGTGGCGTTGGGTGAGGCGGCAGAAACGGAAGTAACCAAACAACTATTCAAATTGCGTCAAGCTGGATTTTCCGCAGAACGAGATTATCTGGGTCGTAAAATGAAGGCGCAGATGAAATCAGCCGATCGCTTTAAAGCAAGGTATACTGCGATTCTGGGTGAAGATGAGCTGGTTCAAGGTGAAATTGCACTGAAAAACATGGAAACGGGCGAGCAGCGCACTGTTAAGCTGGATCAGCTGGTGGAAGAACTAGGATAAAGAAGATGTGTAACATCAGTCAGGGGGAGTCTCCCTCTGGCTGTCATATAGCATTAACTACTAAACATAAACAGGAGTGTGTATTATGAAAAGGAGTCATCAATGCGGCGCATTGACTCATGCGCATATCGGAGAAACAGTTACACTGAACGGTTGGGTACAAACCCGTCGTGATTTGGGGGGCGTACTTTTTATAGACCTGCGTGACCGTAGCGGAATTGTACAAATCGTATTTAATCCGGCATATTCCGGTGACGCACTGCAAATTGCGGACCGTGTTCGTAGTGAGTATGTGCTTGAGGTTACTGGTACCATTGTCAAACGGGATGCAGAAACGATTAACCCGAACCTGCCTACAGGTGAAATTGAAGTGCGTGTCACTGAAATCGAAGTATTGAATGCATCCAAAACACCTCCGTTCTTCATTGAAGATGGCGTGGAAGTAGACGAGTCACTGCGTTTGAAATACCGTTATCTGGACTTGCGTCGTCCGGAAATGCATCAGACCTTGAAGCTGCGTTCCAAAGCAGCAAAAGTATTCCGTGATTTCCTGGACGGTGAGGATTTCATTGAGGTGGAAACACCGATTTTGACAAAAAGTTCCCCAGAGGGCGCCCGTGATTATCTGGTACCTAGCCGGGTACATGAAGGTGAGTTTTTCGCCTTGCCGCAATCTCCACAACTGTACAAGCAATTGCTGATGGTTGGTGGCGTGGAGCGCTACTACCAAATTGCACGTTGTTTCCGTGATGAAGATTTGCGTGCTGACCGTCAGCCTGAATTTACGCAGGTCGACATTGAGACCTCCTTCATGCAACAGGATGATTTGCTGCCTATGATGGAGCGTCTTATGGTGAAATTGTTCAAAGAAACCGTTGGAGTAGAACTGGAAACACCGTTCCAACGAATTACACATGCAGAAGCGATGGATAAATACGGTTCAGACAAGCCTGACCTACGTTTTGGTCTGGAGTTGATTAATGTCAATGATATCGTGGCAACCAGTGGTGTGAAAGTATTTGCTTCAGTAATTGAAAAGGGCGGGGAAGTTAAAGTTCTCAATGCCAAAGGATGTGGCACGTGGAGCCGTAAGGACATTGATGACCTGGGTCCTTTTGCAGCACGTTATGGAGCAAAGGGCTTGGCTTGGATCCAAGTGAAAGAAGGCGAATTCAAGGGGCCTATCGTTAAATTCTTCACACCGGAAGAAATCGAAGCCTTGAAAGAGCGTACGGGAGCTGAAGAAGGCGATCTGTTACTCTTCTCTGCGGATAATAAAAAAGTAGTTGCTGATGTATTGGGCGCACTTCGTCTGAAAATTGGCCGTCATTTGGGCCTCATCGACGATAACAAATTCAAATTTGCCTGGGTCGTAGACTTCCCGCTTCTGGGCTATGATGAAGAACAAAAACGTTATGTAGCGGAGCACCATCCGTTCACTCGTCCGAAGGAAGAAGACCTGGCCCTCTTGGACACAGATCCAGGTCAAGTTCGTGCTCAGGCCTACGATATCGTGCTGAACGGCTACGAAGTGGGTGGTGGCTCGATGCGTATTTTCAAGCGTGAAGTTCAGGAGAAAATGTTCAAAGCGCTCAACCTGCCGCCTGAGGAAGTGAAGGATAAATTCGGTTACCTGCTGGATGCATTTGAATATGGTACGCCTCCACATGGTGGTATTGCCTTCGGTTTTGACCGTCTTGTGATGCTGCTTGCAGGTCGTACAAACCTGCGTGAAACCATTGCATTCCCGAAAACAGCTAGCGCGACAGACCTGCTTATGGATGCGCCAAGCGAAGTGGATCAAGCTCAATTGGAACAGCTTCACATCCGTCTTGCCCCGAAACCTGTTACTCCTAAAGCTTAAGATGAACGTTTGTCTTTGCAAGTGCACCGAGTGGCTTGTGGATAGATTATAGAATGCCGTGAACCCGTTACCCTTTTATGGATAATGGGTTCGTGGTTTGTATGCTGGAGTTCAAGTATAGAGTTTAAATCAGTGAGGGAGGATATACCATATTGTTGCATCAATTTTCACGAACGGAACTGGCTATCGGAACTGAAGGTCTTGAGGTTATGAAAAATAGCACGGTGGCCGTGCTGGGTATCGGCGGTGTCGGTTCGATTGCAGTGGAAGCACTGGCGCGCACAGGTGTTGGACGTATCATTTTGATTGATAAAGATGTTGTAGATATCACCAATATTAATCGCCAAATACATGCGTTGACAACGACGGTAGGTCAAAAAAAGGCGGATCTGATGGTAGAGCGTGTGAAGCTGATTAATCCTGAATGTGAAGCGATTGCACTGAACATGTTTTATACGGAAGAAACGTATGAGGAGTTATTTAAGTACGAACTGGATTATGTGCTGGATGCTTCAGATACGATTATTTACAAAATTCATTTGATTAAGGAATGCCTGAAACGGGGGATTCCGCTGATCTCCAGTATGGGCGCTGCGAATAAAATGGATCCAAGTCGTTTTCAAGTAGCGGATATTTCCCAAACCAGAATGGACCCGATTGCCCGTGTCATCCGCACCAAGTTGCGTAAGGAAGGCATTACCAAAGGCGTCAAGGTTGTATTCTCCGATGAGGAACCAAAGAAGCCACGTGAAGAAATTACAAAAAAAATTGTACCTGCCAACGCACCTGAAATCCGGAAAGCGAAGCAGCCGCCTGCAAGCAATGCATTTGTACCTCCGGTAGCAGGACTGATCATGGTTAGTGTAGCCGTGAAGGATTTATTAGAACACGCTGGTGTGTAAGTTGTAAAAATAGCATGGCAGTGCATTCGTAGATTTACAGCAGTATGTATTCACTTTAAGACCTGTAGTTCTGTGCATCACATCCTTTGTGTCACAGTTGCTACAGCTCTTTTTTGTTTTGAAAAAGTGCAGCTTACTGTAAACAGATTGAACAACTTGCTGGAGGGTTTTGGTATGAAGGATGGACTATGGTCCAGAAGTCTCGGTTACAAGCCCGAGCATCATTGGAAAAAGGAATTAGCCGCTGGGGTCATTTCTTATTTTTCCGTGGTATACATTGTTATGGTTAATGCGACTATTTTGTCAGATGCCGGGATTCCCCTCCAAGGGGCGATGCTCGGGACACTGCTGACATCGATGATCGGCTGTCTACTGATGGCTTTTGGTGGGAAATCTCCAATGGTCGTTGTACCAGGGATGGGGATTAATGCCTTTTTCACTTATACGCTGGTACATTCCATGAAGCTGAGCTGGCAGGAAGCGTTGATGGTAGTTGCCGTCACAGGGGTGATATTCGCCATTGTGGCCTTTACATCATTGTACAAGCTGATTAGCCAAGCGATTCCCCATAATTTGCAGCACGGAATTACGGTAGGCATTGGTTTGTTTTTAACCTTTATCGGATTGCAAAAAAGCGGCATCGTGATTGCTCATCAGACGACTTTTGTGGCTATTGGCCATTTTAATGATCCCAAGGTAATTACGGCTTGTGTAACGTTGCTGCTCGCTATTGTATTGTTTGTGCGTAACGTTCAGGGAGGTTTACTAATTAGTATTTTGGCGGGAACTGGGCTTGCTTATATACTGGGAGCTGTAGAGCCTACAAGCACGGTACGAACCTCTGAAACGGTGCGACAGTATGGGCAATTGTTTGGAGAGCTTTCCTTTTCAGGCATTGTCTCGGTAGCTTTCTGGATCGCTGTCTTTTTGCTCCTACTCATTGTGCTATTCGAGAATATTGGTATGATTACTGCACAAACCAACATGATTGGTAGACCGGATTTATTTAAAAACAGCTTGCGTGTGTTGGCTGTAACCAATATCTTTGCCGGTATTTTGGGCAGCAGTCCGGCGGTAGCCGCTGCGGAATCGACGGCTGGTATTGCAGCAGGGGGACGCTCGGGAATGACACCGCTGGTAACTGCTATTTTATTCGGGGCGACGTTTTTCTTTATTCCACTGTTGGCTTATATTCCTGATAGTGCCATTGCACCCGTGTTGATCATCATTGGGGGGCTAATGGTGCAAAATGTGCGAGAGATGGATTTCAGTGATTTTACTGAAGCGTTTCCTGCATTTCTGATCATGGTGATGATGCCCTTTACTTATAGTATCGTAGACGGAATGGCATTTGGTTTTATTGCATACCCCGTAGCCAAGCTGGCAGCAGGACGGGGCAAGGAAGTACCTATCGCATTATATATCATATCTGTACTGTTTGTGGCAAATTTTGTGCTTCATTCTCTGGTGTAGTAAACTCGAAGATAGATTGTACTGTTCATACCCGCGCAGAGCGCGGGTGTTGTTGTTTGAACAAGAATGGTCAGACAGGAAGCGAGGTTGATGGTATATGGAAAAAGAACATCATATACACCAAGAAGAGCAGGAAGACCGGATGAATGAAAAGCCGGGTAAAAGACCGGATAAGGCTGGCATGGGGCGGTTTATCAAATTGATTGCGAGTGCGCATCCGCCCAAAGCCATTCTGATCATCGCCCTGATTCTGACCCTGATTCAGACCATGGCTGGTTTAATCGTACCCATGATGACTAAAGGGTTGATTGATGGCTTGACCTTTTCTTCACTAAACCGTATGGTCATTGTTGGTCTGCTTGGCGCTTTTGTGATTCAAGCGGTGGCTTCGGCAGTTTCTATCTATATGTTGAACTATGCTGGGCATAAGATTGTGGCTAATTTGCGCAAACGCTTATGGCATAAAATCTTATCTCTACCTATACCTTACTTTGATAGAAATCGGTCAGGAGATACGATGAGTCGCGTCACTAATGATACAAGCCTGATTATGAACTTAATTACGGAGTATCTAGTCAATTTGATTTCTAATGTGATTGCAATTATTGGTGGTATTGCATTGTTATTTTATCTGGATTGGGTGATGACGCTCATTATTATGGCTATTGTTCCGCTAACAGCTCTAATTTTATTTCCGGTAGGCAGAAAAATGTACCGCATCTCCAAAAAACAGCAGGATGAGATGGCAGATCTGACCTCAGTGTTAAGTCAGGTTATCGGCGAAATCAGACTGGTGAAGGCCTACGGAACCGAAAGCAGAGAGGCTCAGGCTGGTGAGGATCGTATTTACCGGATGTTCCGCTTCGGTTTGCAAGAGTCACGTATCCTGGCCCTTGTAGGTCCAATTTCTACCTTCTTGTTGACTGCAGTACTGGTCATTATATTGGGGGTTGGTGGTGTTCGCGTTGCATCGGGTGTGCTGACCGCGGGGGATTTGGTGGCATTTATTTTGCTGCTATTTCAGGTGATCACACCGATGGCACAATTCACGACTCTGTATTCACGTCTGCAAAAGGTGGTTGGGGCTACTGAACGGATTCAGACGATTTTAGATCATGAAGAGGAACCGCTCGAGTTGAAGCAGGAAGCGGCAAAAGAGAGCAGAGATATTATACTTCGTGATGTTGTCTTTTCCTATACCGAAGGTGAAGAGGTTCTTCATAATGCAAACTTGGTCATTCCGGCTAACCGGACGACAGCATTCGTGGGTCCGAGCGGGAGTGGGAAATCCACCTTATTTTCATTGCTAGAGCGCTTTTATGTGCCAGATACAGGGGAAATTCGTTATGGAGACGAACCGATATCGTCATATACACTTTCCTCTTGGCGCTCCAAAATTGGTTATGTATCGCAGGAAAGCTCAATGATGACCGGAACGGTCAGAGATAACATTACATATGGCTTGGGGCGCGAAGCTGACTTGGAAGAAGTGAGACGAGCAGCTACGATGGCGTATGCGGATACATTTATTATGGATCTACCTCAAGGCTACAACACTGAGGTGGGAGAACGGGGAATGAAGCTGTCCGGAGGCCAGCGTCAACGGATCGGTATTGCGCGTGCGCTTCTTCGTAGCCCTGACATCCTCATGCTGGATGAGGCTACATCTAGTCTGGATAGCTCATCTGAGCATGAGGTACAGAAGGCCCTAGCGAACTTGATGGAAGGACGCACGACGATTGTCATTGCTCATCGTTTGTCTACGGTGGTTCACTCCGACCAGATTATCGTGTTGGACAAGGGCAAGGTGACCGGTGCAGGAACTCATACAGAGTTATTAGAGTCCCATCAGGTGTACCGTGAGCTGGCTCAAAAGCAGTTTGTGGAGATGGGGGAGAGAAGTATGGAGTATTAGAGGCCGCTTCGCGTGTGACTTGATCCTCCGATCGCTCCGCTTCTTCGGATTCAAATCACCCGCTTCGCTGGTGCCGAAAAGCTCCATACTTTTGTGAAAGAGTAGGGAAATAGGGGGATTAGAAATAAGGTTGGATTTTTATGGTTAAATGTGTTACGCTTACTTTCCTTTTTTTGTGTCGGAGCAAGTGGATGATGCAGAAATCGAGACTTGATATTCTTAGGAGGTAACTGAAATGGAGAATGAGTTTCAAAGTGCCTATCAAGAAGAACAGCACAGGCTGTCGCTTGCTATGGAGGAAATTGATCGGAGATTGGAACGGCTTCGCAATACGCCAGTATACACTGGGCATGATTTTACAGAGCAAGTGCTGGAATCTGCACGGGAGGAAAAACGTCAGGCTTTGGCTAAAAGCTCGCAGGAGCCTTATTTTGGGCGTATGGATTTTGACGAGCGTGGCAGAGGGCAGCGGAAGCCGCTTTATATCGGTAAAATTGGAGTAGAGCGTGAAGAAACGTCAGCGTATCCGCTGGTGATTGATTGGCGTGCACCGATTGCCAGCTTATTTTATTCGTTTACAGGTGGTGAAGAAACCGCGTCCTATGAAGCTCCTGAGGGAACTATTGAGGGTTTGGTCTATCTGAAGCGCAACGTTGTCATTCGGAAAAGAATTCTGGAACGGGTAGCCGATACGTATAATCGTGAAAGCGACGAGCCGGCCGTTTCCGATGAGTTTCTCGTTTATCGTTTGGGTGAAAACAAGGATAACCGTTTACGGGATATCGTATCTACCATTCAGGCGGAGCAGGATCAGATCATCCGCGCGGCTAAAAATACTGCCCTCGTTATTCAGGGGGTAGCGGGTAGTGGCAAGACGACGGTAGCGCTGCATCGTCTCGCATTTTTACTGTATCAATACAAGGATCAGGTATCAGCGGACAAAATGGTCATTTTCGCACCAAACCATATGTTTCTCGACTATATTTCAGATGTACTTCCTGAGCTGGGGGTCGGAGATATTCAGCAAAGTACATTTGCAGACTGGGCGCTGGACTTGTTGGGTTTGGATTTACCTTTGGCTGATCCTGCCGAAACATTATCTTATTGGTTTGAGAGTGGCAGTCTGAGAGAGGAATCCATGGATGAGGCGCCGGGAAGATTCAAGGGTTCAGTTCACTTTATGGAGTTACTTCAAGCTTTTGTTGAACGACTGGAGCCCATTTCCGTTCCCGAGGGGGATTTTTCACCATGGGATGGAGCGGTTCTGCCGCGAACTGAGATTTTGAATTGGTTTAATGAGGAGTATAAGCCTTATCCGCTCGCGAAGCGGAAGGAGCGTGTACTGGCAAGAGTGCACCGCTGGATTGAAATGGAGCTGAAAAAGACGCCTTCGGCGGCAGCACTCAAGGAACGCAAAAAAAAGGCAGGGGCACGGGAAAAGGCATATGCTAAAAAATGGCCACAATACGACGCACTGACGCTCTACAAGCAGCTTTTTCAAGCAGCTAAAGGGTTACCCGCAGATACGGCTGCGGAGATGAAGGCTTCTCTGCCGACTGCTATTTTTAAGGCTACACAGTCGGATCTGCGAAAACAGATTATCCGTGAAGAAGATCTGACTGCGTTAGTGTATCTCCACGTGCTGATTCATGAGGTAGAATCATCTCAACGTTTTGACCATGTGGTCATTGATGAAGCGCAGGATTTTTCACCTTTTCATATCGCATTGCTGGATTTGTTCGTCAAAGGACATTCCTTTACTATACTGGGCGATTTATCGCAGGGCATTCATGAATACCGTGGCGTACATGCGTGGGAGGAAATGAGTTCTCTTTTTGCACCGGAACATACCGGGTATTTTGCGCTTACGCGAAGCTATAGATCAACCTTGGAAATTATAGAATTTGCAAACACGATTTTGGAGCAGGGAGTTCGCGGCGGTATTACGGCAGTTCCAGTATTTCGTAGTGGCGATCCGGTGCGCACTATATCTTACGACTCATCGGTGCGTGAGCAGAGTTTGCTCACCGCTCTAAAAGAGCTGTCCTCCAGGGAGTATCGTACTGTATCTGTGCTGACACGCACCTTAAAAGAGGCTGTGGAACTGCATGAGGTTTTCACAAGTGCGGGGATGGATGTGAATTTGATTGACGGTGGTAAAAAGCAATATGAAGGCGGTTTGTCAGTACTGCCTGTATACCTATCCAAAGGTCTGGAGTTCGATGCAGTTATTGTGGCGGATGCCGACCATGAGCATTATGGAGAACGGGCATGGGATGCCAAGCTGCTGTATGTAGGATGTACCCGTGCGCTGCATGAGTTGTGGCTATTGCATGATGGCTCACTTCCTAGTTACGTACAGGCACAGACGAAGTAAACAGAAAAAGCGTTGTAAAGTACCGCCTGAGTTGTTGTATTCCTTTTTGTTTACTGTTTATCTTAGTGATGAAATTATGAAATCATGCCAGTCGAAGAACAGCCACGAAATCATCTTTCGTCTAAGGCTGTTCTTTCTTTTTTATGGGCGACTGACTTGAAGACCTACAGCTGTGCCATGACCATGCTATCTGCAACTTGTTAACGGATATGGTAGAATAAGAGTCGGTTTACACCGTATCAGAATTATAGATGACTTGAATTTTCATGTTTTTCAACCGTATGAGCGAACCTAAATATAGTATGTTTTCAAAGATAAAAGAAAGTGTTCGTTCATAAATCATAAGGAAGTGAAAGAAATGGACTTATTTTCATATTCCCAAGAGTCAACGCCAAGCAATCGGTTGCTTGCGGATCGCTTGCGTCCGACTTCACTGGATGAATATATTGGACAGGAGCATGTTGTGGGTCCAGGTAAGCTGCTGCGAAGAGCCATAGAGGCAGATCAGGTTTCTTCAATTTTGTTGTACGGACCACCGGGATGCGGCAAAACAACGCTGGCACATATCATCTCGCAACACACGCAAGGCGATTTTGTACGTCTGAATGCTGTAGAAGCATCTGTGAAAGACGTAAGAGAAGTCATTGATCTTGCACAGACGAATAAATCGATGTATGGCAAAAAAACCATTCTGTTTCTCGATGAGGTACATCGTTTTAACAGTTCACGTCAGGATGCACTGCTGCCTGCGGTGGAAAAGGGCACGATCGTGTTTATTGGCGCCACGACTGAAAATCCCTTTCACTACGTCAACGGCGCTTTAATGAGCCGTTCTACGTTGTTCCAGCTTGAAGCGCTAACGCAGGAACATTCGCTGGCTGCTATGCGCCGCGCCTTAAGCGATGCGGACAAAGGGCTTGGCTACATGCAGCTCCAGGTCGATGAAGCTGCACTGGCTCACATCGCTTCCATGGCGAACGGCGATATCCGCCGCGCTTTAAACGCGCTGGAACTGGCGGCGCTCACAACGCCTCCGCTGGCAGACGGCACGATTCACGTGACACTGGAAGTCGCTGAGGAATCCATTCGCCGCCCGATTGTCAAAGCAGATGAATCCACGCAGTATGATGTGTTGTCGGCCTTCCACAAAAGCATTCGCGGCTCCAGCGATGCCGCGCTGTTCTGGTTCCTGTACGCCGTAGAAAAACTCGGTATGGACCCGATGACCTTTATCCGCCGCCTCATCGCGGCAAGCAGCGAGGACATTGGTCTGGCGAACCCGCAGGCAATGGTGCAAGCGGTGAGTGCGCTTGAAGCCTATCGCAATAACGGCTGGCCCGAGGCCAAGCTGAACATTGCACAGGCTATTTTGTTCGCTGTGGAAAGCCCCAAATCGAATGCTGTATATACGGCGATTTCACGGGCCATGTTGGCTATGGACGATATCAAATCGGCTGAGGTGCCACTCCATTTGCGTGACGCACACTACAAAGGCTCGGAAAAGCTCGGTCATGTAGGCTACCAATATCCACATAATTATCCGAATCATTATGTGAAGCAGCAATATTTGCCCGATGCGATAGCAGACCAAACCTTCTATCAGGCTACTGAGCAGGGGAATGAGTCAAAAATCAGGCAAAACCAGCGCTGGCGGGATTCACAGTCTTAATATATGTGCGACTTAATATACAGAGTGTGTACGATATCGTCACGTTACGCCATGATCGTGCAAGTGCGAAGAAGGGGATAAAAAAATGAAAGACATGTTATTCGTTGCCGCGGGCGGAGCGCTTGGAACCTCTACCCGTTATGGCCTGCAATCGCTGCTGCCTGCGGCGGGTGCGGATTTTCCACTTGGTGTGCTGCTAATTAATTGGATCGGCTGCCTGTTTCTTGGTTGGTTCTTTACGGTAACCTTGCGATCATGGCGGATCAAGCCGCGATTGCGACTTGCCATCGGAACAGGCTTTACAGGGGGCTTTACCACCTTTTCCACTTTTGCAGTGGATGCTGTACGCCTCACAGTTCACGATCGTATGCTGACGGCTGTGTTGTACCTCCTGCTAAGCGTAGGCGGAGGGCTATTTTTGACATGGACAGGTATCCGTCTAGGTACAAAAATGACGCAGGCTGCTCCGAAGGAGGAACGCTTATGATCTGGTGGGCGGCGGCAGGCGGGATTATGGGTACACTGGCGAGATACGGGCTTGGTATGTGGGCCGGCAAGAGGTTGGGTACCGTATTCCCGTGGGGGACGTGGATCATTAACGTCAGCGGTTCATTGCTGCTAGGCTGGCTCTATGGTGAGTTTACGCAACACCAGTTGTCTCCTGCACTCTGGATGCTGTTAGGAACAGGTTTTTGTGGCAGCTACACCACCTTTTCCACATTCGGCTATGAATCTCTTCAACTGATGGAGCGCAAAGAATACCGACGCATGGCTACGTATGTACTTTCCTCTGTCGTGGTAGGAGTTGTAGCTGCGGCTATCGGGTACAGAGTCAGTTAAGCTTTATACATTTTCGAAATAACACGTAAAAATGCAATAAAAAGCTTCCAATCCCGACTCAAGGCATTCTCAGCCGTGATACGGTTTTGGAAGCTTAGTGCTGTACCTATACAGCTATTTTTTATCTCGTTCTTTGTACAATTCAGGTAAAAGGGATTCGAGTTCAGGTCTTGGATCAGGATCAGACAACTTCATTTCCTCCAGCGTTTGGACGGCAATCCGCAGCACAGTATAATCCCTATACCAACGGTTGTCTGAAGGAATGACATACCAAGGAGCTTGTTTGGTTGAGCTTAGCTCTAATACATCCTCATAATACTGGGTATATTGCTTCCAAAATTTCCGTTCCTGCAAATCACTTGGATCGAGTTTCCAGTTTTTGTGAGGCTTTTCAATTCGGTCGATCAGCTTTTCTAACTGAAATTGCTTTGAAATATGTAAAAAGATTTTAACCACCTTTACACCATTATCCAGCAACAACTGTTCAAAATGCTTGATATGCTTAATATTCCGTTTGGCCTGCTTATCGGATATCTGTCCGTGAACACGTGTAATTAGCACATCTTCATAATAAGAACGGTTAAATGCTGCAATATATCCACGTCCTGGGGTAACGCTATGAGCACGCCACAAGAAATCATGACTTAATTCCTCAGCCGTAGGCGATTTGAAGCTGTGGACCGTCACCCCCGCCGGATTCAGATTAGAAAATACCTGTTTGATGACGCCATCTTTGCCGCTGCAATCCATGCCCTGAAATATAAACAAAACGGATTGTTTTTTCTCTGTAAATAATTTGCTTTGTAATTCCGTGAAGCGTTCCTTCAATTGATCTGTTTCCTGTCGGATTTCTTCTTTATTTTTGATATTATTTGTATCCTTAGGGTCCCATTCTTTCAAAGAAACTTTTTTACCTGGTGTCAGCATTCCTAATGAATCAGACATAAAGGCACGCTCCTTTTCAATTGAAGTATGATCTTGTTTACATCATATACCCAAATGAGGATGTTATCAAAAGTTACTTACCTTAAAGGAGGAATTCAATTGGCGACGATAGCTGAGATTTCTGAAGATTTAGAAAAATGGACTGTATTTCTTACAGCTTTATCTCCATACTCAGATGAGCTACTTCGTAAACCCATAGTGGGTACATGGTCAATACAAGATATGATCAGTCATATTATGGGGTGGGACAAAAGCTTCACTAAGACACTCATACAGATTATCAATGAGGAACAAATTACGCTCCAAGAACATCCTGATGTACAAGCGTTTAACGATTCGTCCGTTGCATTCGGCAGAAATATGAAACCACATGATTTGTTAAATGAAGCTATTGCAGAGCGTAGGCGAATGATTGTGAAGCTCAAGATGGTTTCAGAATCAATGTTTATCCGTCAATTTCCTAATAGCTCATACACCATGGGAAATTTTTTGCAAGAAATGTTTGTCCAGCATGACAGACATCATAAAGAGCAGATTATGAATTCTTTACAAGCCATGAACTAAAATAAACTTTCATAAAAAAAAGTCGCCCCTTCCAAATCTGGAGAGACGACTTTTTTAATTCCTGCTATATCAATGCAAAATGGCTTTCATTTAAACCGTTTCAGGCTGAAGTTTTTCAACCTTATCAATGGTTCCTCCACCCAGACAGCGTTCCCCGTCGTAAAATACAACAGCTTGTCCAGGCGTAATGGCCTTTTGATGTACATCGAATATGACATGCACGGTCCCATCCGCAAGCCATTGTAAAGTTACTTGCTGATCAGGTTGGCGATAACGGAATTTGGCTGTGCAACGGAATTCGCCGGTCGGACGAGTATCTGCGCCTTCAATCCAGTTCACATCTGTTGCAATCAGGCTGGTAGAATACAGGCTGTGGTGACGATCACCCTGTACCACATACAGAATATTCTTCTCCAGATCCTTATCCGCTACGAACCACGGTTCGCCTGAACCTGAGCCGCCAATGCCCAAGCCTTGACGTTGACCCAGTGTATAGTACATCAGACCATCGTGGCGTCCTTTGACTTCACCAGTAGCGATATCCACCATGTCTCCACCTTTTGCAGGTAGATATCCACTCAGAAACTCCTTGAAATTACGCTCGCCGATAAAACATACGCCTGTGCTGTCTTTCTTCTTGGCCGTATACAGTCCCGCAGCTTCCGCAATTTTACGCACTTCTGGTTTCGGCAGATGACCGATAGGGAACATGGTTCGGGATAGCTGCTTTTGGCTTAACGCATTCAGGAAATAAGTTTGATCCTTGTTGCTGTCCACGCCTCGCAGCAAAGTAAAGTGGCCGTCTTCTTCCACAACCCGTGCATAATGTCCAGTAGCAACATAATCTGCTCCCAAATCCAGCGCTTTATTTAGAAACTCGCCGAATTTAATTTCACGGTTACACATGACATCCGGGTTGGGTGTGCGTCCAGCTTTATATTCATCAAGAAAATAAGAGAATACTTTATCGAAGTATTCTTTTTCAAAATTGACGGTATAGTAAGGAATGTCGATCTGTTCGCAGACACGGCGCACATCCTCCGCATCCTCCTCAGCCGTACAACGGCCAAATTCATCCGTGTCATCCCAGTTTTTCATGAAGATGCCGATTACGTCATAGCCCTGCTCCTTCAGCAGCAGCGCAGTAACGGATGAGTCGACGCCACCGGACATCCCGACGACGACACGGGTTTCATGATTGGCTTTAGCCATGGTCATCACCCAATTCTTTCAATATAGTTGTAGAACCCACCTATTGTAACATAAACGATAATAAGATACGATGTTTGGACGATCAAACGACACGGCGAACGATGGAAGAAAGCTACATAAAACGGGCTAAAGCTGTTCCAAATCGCCCGAAAGCAACTTTTTTTAAGATTGTTACCGTAATGTTTCCCTTTACCTGCCCTAATATGTTAACATAAGCTGAGGGTTAGGATCGGAATAGAGAGGTTTACAGCACCAGTTATTCCGCGTGTTTAACGGAATTGTTACTATAAGTGAGGTGGCACAATTGAAAATATCAACGAAAGGCCGTTACGGCCTGACCATTATGATGGAACTTGCAGCCAGGTTTGGCGAAGGTCCAACTTCTTTGAAAAGTATTGCCGAAAAAAATCAGCTGTCAGAGCATTATCTGGAACAGCTCATTGCGCCTTTGCGTAATGCAGGTTTGGTAAAAAGTATCCGTGGTGCTTACGGCGGTTATATTTTGGCGAATGAACCGGCAGGAGTAACAGCGGGAGACATCATTCGTGTACTGGAAGGTCCGATTTCTCCGGTCGATTTCACGGAAGAAGACGATCCGGCAAAACGTCAGCTGTGGCTGCGAATTCGTGACAGCATCGCTGAAGTGTTGGATTCTACTACACTTAAGGACTTGATCACATACCAAGAACATGATGAATTGGATAATTACATGTTCTATATTTAGCCAAGAGCTAGTTATATAGCCAAATTGCCTTATGTGGCAAGGGTTTTCGAGGTTATGGATTCGAGCGAGTTACCCGCAAATTACCCGCATTTCTAATTGTTGATTGCCCATTCAAAATCATCAGCAATCTTGATTTGGCGGTTCTTTGTGACGTGGAGATAGATCAGTTCTGTAACTTTAGAATTGCTCTTGTGCCCGATTCGTGCCTGAATCTCTGGCAGTCCAACTCGCGGATTAGAAGCGAGTAGCGATACATGAGTATGGCGTAAACTATGTGGAGTAAGATTTGTCGGCAACTCAGCTTTCCCAAGAACCTTACGCATATAGTCACCCATTCCTGTAACCTGAACTGGATATCCGGGAAAAGAGGGACACCAGAAAACGAAATTGTCCTTCGTGTTAAATTCCTTGGCAGAAAGGCGCTCATCCTTTTGCCACTCCCGCAGTAATCCTAGAGCTTTGGCTACAGTGTCTCCGAAGCTTACGACACGTTCACTCTGCTCATTCTTGGGAGGTATAAAGGAATACTCGAGAACGCTTGTACCGTAAATCTGTTTGTTTACATCAATTGTTCGGGCGTCAAAATCAATATCGTCCCACTGGAGTCCTGCTGCTTCACTGATTCGTAAGCCTGTGTAAGCTAGTACAATGAAGAAGGCCCACATATTGGTTGTAAGCATGAACCTGGCTAATTGTAGAAATTTTTTCAGTTCGTCCTTCTCAAGAAATTTGGGAAGGACTTGTCTTTTTTCTCCGATTTTCCGCGCTGTTTTTTTCTCCTTCGGTATAACTGCATCAACAGTCGGATCGAATTCGATTAAGCCATTACGTTTAGCATGTTCATACATGAGAGAAGCTACTGTGTGGACTGTGGTTACAGTACTGCGTTTTTTTCCTTCTTCCTTCAGCTTGTAAAGGAAATCCTGATATTGACTCGCAGTCACATCTGCGAGCGCAAAACCACCAAATTGTTTCAACAGAACCCTAAGTCCATACTCACGATTTTTGACCGTGTTGCCAGCTGGTTCTCGCTCCATGATGTATGCTTTGAGCCATGTCTGACTCCAAGTCCTTACTGTTAAGTCGTCTGTGTATTTCAACTTTTTCTGTATCTTTTTCGCCTCGATCAATATCCCAAAGTCAACCGCCTCCTGAATAGTGTCAAACCTTGGCGACTCCGTCTCTTTGCTGCTTTTCTTTTCCTCTCCATCAATGAATTTGGTAGTAGGAATGTAGTAGCGATAAGAATACTTGCCATCACGTTCTCTGACATTTGGGGGTAACTTCCTCTTGGTGGAATTATCCTTTTTTTTCACATCTATAACTCCTTTCTTTTGGAAATATAAGAACTTGTGTTCTGTTCTTGGATATATTTAAACAGCCTTGCAGCTGGAAAGCACAAAGTTATATGTGAAAATTATGAAGTTGTTCTGGGATGCCGCAACGCAATAGATAAGCTTCTTGCGTTTCCCACGGCTCCCGTTCCACGGAATATGTCAGTAGTTTTACAGCAAAAAAGTTGGCCTGCCGTTCGTATTTCCCAACTGCAAAAAAAGTGTGCTCATCTAGCCAGAATTGGCTTAAACCTGAGTGTAGACGGTCGTGTCCAAGCTCGTGAGCACATACTACACGCTGCCATTCATCAGACAGACCATTATGGATACAGATAAATCGCCTTCGCAATTTACGATAATACAGACCCCGAGTCCCTTCATCGAATTCTACATGGCGGACTAATATATTAAGCCCCTTGGCAATGACAAAAGGGTCGTTTGTTTTGAATCGTCTAACCAACTTGTAAATAATGTCGTCCAAAACAGTCACCTACTCTTTGTTGTCCTTCGAGGCACCTTTCTTCTTTTTTCCATAAGTCTTTTTATTCAGTTCCTTGGCTTCCCAAAAGAGCCCAGTAAGCATATCCATGACTCTCTGGCGCTTCTCTCCCTCAATTGGAACACCGTCAAACATAATTGGTTGGTCTTCCTCAAGCATCTGCTTAAAGTCAGCTATGTCCTTGGATGTCGCCCATTCAGGGATAATCTGCGTATCTTCACCTTCATCATCAGTAAAATAATCCAGAGGCTTGTCGAAATAATTAGCTATTAATTTTAAAGAATCTATTTGCGGGTGTTTTGTTTGTCCCGTAAGTATTTTAGTGACACCGGTGTAGGAGACGCCCGTTTCCTTGGCAAGACGGTATTTGGTAATCCCACGTTCATCCATCAATTCCTGGATTTTATCTGCTAACTCCACAACAGCGATGCCTCCTGTATATCTCAATAGTGTTATATCTCTATGAAGTTATAATAAAACACAAAAGGGAGATAAGTCAAGTATTTCGGAGAGAGGGAGAGAAAAAAGGCTATTATATAACCCTATAGGGTTATATCGTCTATTGATTATAATTCTTTGGAGTTATACTATGTATGTAGGAGGTGAACACAATGGGACAAGCAATTGAAGAAAATGTGCAGAGGTTAATTGAAGCAAAAGGTTGGACAATCTACCGTCTCTCTAAAGAGAGTGGGGTTGCAGTATCTGCATTGTACAACATAGGTAGGAAAAAACAAGGTCCTTATGCTGAAACGCTAGTAAAACTCTCTAATGCTCTTGGGTGCACGATTGATGAGTTGGTCAGACACTAAAAATGAGAAATGCAAAATAATCTTGCAACAGGAGGGTTAACCTTGATGACTGTTGATTTAAAACCAACGTTGGATGTTATTGACGCTGCAAAATATCTAAAAGTCAGTAAATACACCGTTATCAATCGTATCAAACAAGGTCAGTTAAAAGCCTATAAACAAGGGCGTGGCTGGAGGATTAAAAGAGAATGGCTGCTTGATTACGAAAAAGCATTGTTTCCGGCATAAAACCAGGTCAAACCATCGAAAGGAGAAACAGCATGACTCAATTAGTATTCATTGAAAATGGACGAGCCGTAACCGACAGTTTGACTGTTGCTCACGAATTTGGAAAAGAACACAAAAATGTTCTACGTGACATTGAAATTCAACTTCATAAGTTGGCAGAAGCTGATGAACAGGAATGGGGTGTGCTCAACTTTGAGCGTACCCAGTATAAGAACGAGCAAAACGGACAATGGTATCCCAAATTCGATATGACAGAAGATGCTTTTGCTATTGTGGCAATGTCATACACAACCCCGGAAGCAATGAAAATGAAGGTGAAGTTTCTTACTGAGTTTAAACGGATGAAGGAAATGTTGCATAATCCGCCTATACCAGTACTTGATTCCAACACGGCTATTGCTATAGCACTTCGGCAGACTGCTGATGTAATGGACAAGCTTCCGCAGATTGAAAGCCGTATGGATAGGATCGAAAACACCACTACAATCGACTATGCACAACAGCGTGCTCTTAAAAAGGCAGGCAATTCAAGGGTAGTTGGTTTTCTTGGAGGAAAGAAAGCAGCATCTTACAAACACAGCGGTATTCGCTCCAGCGCATACTCAGCATTGTGGAATGATTACCAAGAATACTTTGGTATTAACTCTTATAACAACACATTGAAGAAAGACTGTGAGCGCGGCTTGAAGTATGTAGCAAGTTGGACACCACCGAACAATCTGTTGATAGAGATTGAAGAAACGAATGGTCAGAAGTTGTTTTAATTCCCTATTAAGAAAGGAGAATGATAATGTACGACGTACAACAACGGTTAAACGCGCTTGAAAATATGTACGATACATTAGCAAATAATCCAAGTTGGGTACATCCCGAAGTGTCACAGGAATCTTTTGGGTGGATGCTTAAAGAGATTTTGGACTTACGCGTTGTATTGGGGGTCTCATGATTACTTGCGGATGTGGAGCTGAGGCAAAGTATCTGGTATACGAACATGAGGAACCACATTGTAAGGAATGCATGCTTGACGCTGTGGAATGCAAAAATCAGGTACTGGTGAGGGTGATGGATGATGCATATGCAAACTCGTTGCAAAGGAAGCAATAGCTACTCCGATCTACAGGCGTTATTACAAGTTGGTGGACAAGCCATTGAGCAAGAAAACGGAAGCATTCAATTCAGATTCAATAGTGACATTGCTTATCGGGAGTATCGCCGTATTCGGCGGGAACAGAAGGAGGGAATGAAACGTGAAAACGCCGTTAGAACAAGCAATCCGGGTTCTGGAGGAACTTCAAGCTGATACGGAGATACGTGGTAAATCGCTCAATAACATCGTAGAACCATTGTTGATTTTTCGGGATGGTAAATTGCAATATGTGCTCGAAGCTTTGTATGACGTAAGAAATGGCTTAGAAAGTGAAACGACCCTGGCGGCAACCAGAGTCGAATCGAACGAATTAATAAACATTTCACGGTCACTATAACAAAATTTTAGGAGGATGTAAATATGAGTTTTGACGACCAACAACCAATTGACTATCAAAATTACTTGCCGGAGGCCCCGCCTTCCTTTAGATCGACAACTACAGAAATGGCAGTAACACGCCAAACTGAAGAAGTAAAAGCTGCTATTTTCATGGCTAAACAGTTCCCACGGGATCAGCAGGCATCTTTTAACCGTATCATGCTTTCCTGCCAGCGGAAGAAGCTTGCAGAAGAGGCTGAATATGAATACCCGAAAGGCGGTAGCAAGGTTTCTGGTCCATCTATCCGGCTGGCTGAGGTCTTGGCGCAGTCATGGGGAAACATTGACTATGGGTTGATTGAGCTGGAGCAACGGAACGGCGAGTCTAAGGCTATGGCCTATGCATGGGATATTGAAACGAATACACGGCGCCAGATTGTTTTTACAGTCAAACATGAACGTAAGGCGGGGAGCACCACAAAGCAACTCACTGAAGCACGCGACGTTTACGAGGTTGTAGCAAATATGGGCAGTCGCAGGATGCGCGCTTGCATCCTTGGTGTAATCCCAGGCGATATAGTGGATGCAGCTCTTGCAGAATGCCGCAAGACGCTGGTCAACAGCTACACAGAACCGCTTGCTGACCGTGTAAGGAAAGCATTCCAACAGTTCCAGGAGAAGTACGGAGTTAATAAAGAAATGATTGAAAAGTGCATTGGATGCGCGCAGGATGCGTTCACCGAAAATGACTACCTTCGTATCGGAAACATCTGGAAGTCGCTCAGAGACGGTATGGGCAAACGAGAAGATTATTTTGACTTCGGGACAGTCCATGTTCCTAGCGCTGCTGAAATCGAATTTAAGGCGCAACAGGAAGCGGAAAAAGCAAAGGCGGACGGTGATCCTGATGCTACTGAATGAAGAAAACTATTACTCTCAGGAAGCCAACCTAACCTATTGGAGTAACAGCCAGTATAAAGAGTTCCGAGACTGTGAAGCTCGAGCTATGGCTAGGCTTCAAGGCTGGACGGAACCAGCTACAGATGCGCTTCTAGTCGGCTCCTATGTGCATGCCTATTTTGAGGGACCAGAAGCTTTTCAAAGATTCAAAGATAGTAACCCTGAAATAATTTCCTCTCGTGGTGGGACTAAGGGAAAACTAAAATCGCAGTTCCAATATGCTGACAAAATGATAGAAACCATAGAGAATGATGCGCTTTGTATGTTTGTATTGCAAGGAAAAAAGGAGGTCATAATGACCGCCAGTTTTGCCGGAGCAAATTGGAAAATTAAAATGGATAATTACGCTTTGGAACGCAATCGGTTTTCAGATATTAAAACAGTCCAATCCATCCATAAGGAATCTTGGGATCAGGAAAACGGATATGTATCATTTGTTCAGCAGAATCATTATGTAACTCAAATGGCTCTATACGCTGAGATTGAACGGATTGTACAACAGCGCGATGGATGGATTGAGCCTATTATTGTGGCTGTCTCCAAGCAGGACCCACCAGATAAAGCGGTTATAGGGATTAATGGCTTTGACATAAAACGTGAACTTGAAGGTATAGCGGCGAACATGCCGCACTTGATCGAAGTCAAAGCAGGACTAGTAAAACCAAGCCGTTGCGAACGCTGCCGTTACTGCCGGGAAACGAAACAACTTAACCAAATAATCCACTATTCAGATTTGATTAATAGATAAAGGGGATACCACATTGTTAAATCGAGTTATTTTAATCGGCCGTTTGACCAAAGATCCAGAATTACGATATACACCGGGCGGGGTAGCGACATGCTCGTTCACCCTTGCTGTAGACCGTCCGTTTACCAGTCAAGGAGGCGAACGGGAAGCGGATTTCTTGCCGATCGTAACCTGGCGGCAGCTTGCCGAGACGTGCGCTAATTATCTGAAAAAAGGGCGCTTAACGGCCGTAGAAGGTCGGGTTCAAGTGAGGAACTATGAAAACAATGAGGGGAAACGTGTTTACGTCACTGAAATTGTGGTTGATAACGTCCGGTTCCTTGAATCCAGCAGGAATGATAGTGCTGGTAGACAGCAGGCAGGGACCAAAAACAACAACGATCCATTTTCTGATGATGGCAAACCAATTGATATAGCAGACGGAGATCTTCCTTTTTAGAGATTGGAGGCATGCAGCATGATACAGTACGGATTTCATCCTACTCCTAAACCAGCTAAAAGCAAACGTGTAAAGCTCACTCAGCGTCAAAAGGGAGATATAAGCTACCAGGTAGATAAGCAGCTTAAAGCGCGGTCGCACGGCTTGTGTGAGTTGTGTAACGCCGCTAGAGCAACAGAACGGTCGCATTTGACTGGACGCCCTCACCTGGACGAGAAAACGAAGGTGACTGACCTAATACATTTATGCACCCCTTGTCATGATTGGTTAGATGAGACGCCCGAGGGGATCAGGTCGAGGAATTTTATCGCAAGAGCAATTAATACGGTGTTGGAACACCAGACAACTAAGTAGGTGGTGACATGAAAGAGGCATATTACTTCTCTCATGACAGTAACGCCCGTCACGATCCTAAGATTACCGCCATGCGCGGTGTCTATGGATCGGAAGGGTACGGGTGGTACTGGATTCTAGTAGAAATGATGAGGGAATCTAACGGATACAAATTGGATATGCGTTCGAAATACGCTTACTATGCGTTCGCATCACAAATGCAATGCGATTCTGAAACGGCGTATAAATTCATACAAGACTGCATCACGGAATTTGACCTTTTTGCAGCAGATGCAACGCACTTTTGGAGTGCGTCATTGCTTCGAAGGATGGAGAAAAAAGAAGAAAAATCTGAAAAAGCCAGAAAAGCAGCCGAAGCACGATGGGGGAAAAAAACCGCGCCAGATAAGGGTTCTTCGGAACCGACTGAAAATGATGAATGCGATTTGGATGCGAACGCATATGCGGACGAATCAAAAAACGATGCCTTAAAGGAAAGTAAAGGAAAGGAAAGTAAAAGAAATAAAAATGATTTAAAAGATATGTACTCTGATGAATTTGAATCATTCTGGAATGAATACCCGAGAAAGATTGGAAAGAAAGATTGCTATAAAACATGGCAAAAAATAATCAAGGCCGGAGAAAAGCCAGAAACCATTATTCAATGTGCTATTAATTACCGTGCTGAGTGCTTACAGCTTAAAACGGAAGCCCAGTATATCAAACACCCTAAATCCTTTTTAAACGAGGATAGATACAAAGATTACCTGGAAGGAGGTTCAGCAGTTGGACATCAACAATCTCAACCTTTCAGCGGAGGACAAACAACTCCTTCAAAACATGATGCAAACGGTCAAACACAAGCCAGCCAGGACAGTTGGTCGTTCACCGATAGGGGAAGCGATAAACAAGATCGGCAAGAAAGAGAACGGCGAGGATTATCGGGAGATTCCCACGGATCCACGGGCACCGGTTCGAAGTACGACATCTTTGTTCGCAGATAGCGAGTTTGAGGGCGTGTACTGCTGCATTAAGTGTCGCCAGCAGATTAAACGGAGCTATTTCCCACCTAAGAAACAATGGGGCCTTAATCGAGCGTGTAAATGTGTGCAGGAAGAAAGTGAAAAAGCTCAACTGGAAAGTGACCGAAGGCACCGCAGAGGGCAAATGGAGCGTGTATTTGCAAGAAGCATCATGAACGAGGAACTTAAACGAGCGTCCTTTGACAGTTTCCAGCCACGTACAGGCACAGAACAGGTGCATAGAGCGGCGTTAGACTTTATAGATACCTACGAGACAAGAGAGACCGGATTGTTGTTCTACGGGGACCCTGGGAACGGAAAAAGCCATTTGATGGCGGCTATACACCACGAGCTGAATCGGCAAGGTTATGTTTGCTTGTTTTTGGACGTACCTCAGCTCATGAAACTAGCAAAAACAGCCACTAGATTCGATTCGAAAATAAACTTAACTGACGTAATCAATGGTGCTGTATCGTGCGATTTGTTGACGTTGGATGAATTAGGAGCTGGGGATTTGCTGGCGGATGAATATAAGGACGTGCTATTCCCTATTCTTAACGGCAGACAAGGGAAAAAGACTAATATTACATCCAATCTTGACTTAGACGAATTGGAGCAATGGCTATTTAAAGATAAGTGGGGGAACGTCATTGATAAGAAAGGCCGACTATTTGACCGCATCTTGAAAAGTTTGGATATCTATCACAATAGCGGGACATCAAAACGACGCGAAGACGCTATAAAACGCATGCAGCAAGGCTGACTCCAATAAGAAGGGAAGAAGATACAGATGGGTCATTACACGCTGATAGAGAAATCTACAGGTCGGAAGATGGGATGCGCCTGCGGGAAGCTCCCTGATAAGGTACTGGAGAAGTTAAACGCTCGGATGGAAGAAAGTAACGCAGAAGATTGCGAAGAATGCGAGAGTGATCGGTTATGAATCGTGATGAAGTAATAGCTAAATGGAATAGTATGAGCCCGCGTGGTCGGAATGTATGGATTGCTGTTGAGGTGATGGGCAAAAAGGAAAGCAATATAAATTATGGATGGATAAGTTCGGAAGGCTTCGACCATTATCCAAAAGATTATTCGACGGACATGTCTGCAGCATGGGAAGTGATTCAGAAGATGAAGGGGAAAGGGTTCTCTTTTACTCTCGGTGAAGCATCCGAGAAAAGTGAATCTGTCATTTTAGGGGAAGCGAATTTAGGAGAACAAATGTGTAATTTCCATATCGTAACTAAGAACATATTCATCCATGTGTTTAAAGAAACGATGCCTGAAGCCATCTGTTTAGCAGCTCTAATAGCTCAAGGAGAGGGGATAACAGAGTGAATATTTTAAAATCGCTGGAGTTGACAAGGAAATATGCAATCTGTCCAAAGTGCGGAAATGAAAATGTAGGGAACGGAGAGGGCATCCTGAGAATCGAAGAGGACTCATTTTTTCGGGCTTGCAAATGCGGTTGGTCGGTATCTGTTAAAGGAGAGGGGATAGAGAAATGAAAGTAAAAGAGTTGCTCGAGAAGCTACAGACGATGAATCCTGAAGCGAACATTTCAGTTATAACGCTTGGTAATCGCAATGAGCCTGAATACACATCCGAACCTAAAGTGACGTCGAACAAAAATATGTTTGGTGAAACGGTCTGGATTCAATAATATAGCCCCTAAAGGGCAAGGAGAGGAATAAGGATGATTAGAATATCGGGAATAGCAACTGTGCGTGTGGATTATGAAGTGGAAATCGAATTGACGGAAGATCAATTTTATGAACTAACCGAGAAGAAACAAACCGAACTCCTTGAATCCGCAATTGACTGGCGGGATGCTTTACGGAACGGGCAAACAGACGAAATTGAAGTCCATGACATTGAGGAGGTCTAAACCATGGATAAGAAGAGATACCTTGCGCGGCATTGGAAATATTGGCTTCGTCCGCAACATACCTTAGAAACCCTATCTCGCAAAAGCAAAAAGGCTATTGGTAAGTTTCTAGATGAAATTGAAAAGGAGTATGAACAGGTCGAAAGTTTTAGACTTTCCGGGTTGCCAGATTGCGAATATTGTGACGGTGGCACGTGTAGAGAACATGAATTTTATAGTGGATATACTTGCCCTGATTGCGAAGGCACAGGTAAAAAAGGCTGGTTATACCAAAACGGGAACCGGGTTCCAGCAGCTTTGAGAGGAGAGGATACAAATGAGTAGACCATATAGAGTATGGGACACAGAAAGTAATTGCTTCTGGCAGGATATTAACGAGGCACATGTAGGATGTATCGGGCAGTTGTTTATAAAGCCTTCAGGAGATTTTGTATTAAGGCAGAACGGCACGATCATCCACGAAAGCATGTTTCCGGGTAGATTCATCCGTCAGGACTCCACCGGACTAAAAGACCGTAACGGTAAAGAGATATACGAGGGGGATATTGTAGAAAACTCATTCTCTCAACGCGATGATTTTTGTTACAAGGTAATTTGGTACGAAGAGATGGGACAATGGATGTTTGATCCGTTTATGAAAGGTGATTATGATGCGCCTCTATTAGGTATAGAGGAATTTCTAAAAACTTGGGAAGATGTTGGTTTTGAAGATGAGACGTTAGAAGTGATCGGAAACATCTATGAAAACCCAACACTACTGGAGGATACCCCATGAATCCAATAGACGACTATGACCTCATAGATAAGGATTACAACGAGTTTTTGCGCACGGGTAGGGAAACGTATGGGACTGCTGAAAAGGAGGCTGAGAACGAAACATGAGCACTCTAGCGATGGATAAAGGAAACTGGACGGGAGGCAGACGTAAGCCATTCCCATTTTACAACCCGAGTTTAGGGAACATCGAAGATTATGTAAGTCAAAACATTAATTTGGTAAGAAAAATCGCATATAAATTCCGTAGTAAAACCAAATTGGCGGTAGATGTAGATGATTTAATCCAAGAGGGAGTTATCGGTCTGATGAATGCATACCGAGGATATGACCCTGAAAAAGGAGCTGTATCTACATTTGCAACCTATCATATACAGGCAAAAATACGAGTGTATATAAGGGACAAGCTTCCGATAGTACGCAAGCCGGCATGGGCTCATGAAATCATTAGCTATATCCTTAAAAGAGGGATGGAGAACGAATCTCCAGAGGATATAGCAAAGACTATGAATCGAAGTGTAGAGACAATAAAAAACGCATTGAAGTGCTATTCGATATTCACTATTTATGCAGATGCATTTCTTGACAACGACGATGAAGACTCTGAAAGCATAATGGACATGTTTGGAACGAGTTTTGACGAAAGCGGATTATTGGTAGGAGAGTTCATTGGGAGTTTAACGGACATTGAAAAAAAGATAGTGATGATGAAAACGTTGGATATGACACAGATTGAAATTAGTAGAGTTATCGGTGTTTCTCAAGTGGAGATTTCAAGGAAATTGAAAAAAATAAAAAGAAAAGCACAGCTTTATTTCGGGGACAAAATATGAAAACGAACAAATACAACGCAAAGAAAACCATTATTGATGGCATTGAATTCGACAGCAGAACAGAGGCAAAAAGGTACGGTGAACTAAAGATTTTGGAGCGCGGTGGAATCATAAGCGGGCTAACCTTACAACCGAGATTCACGGTGTTCGAGCCATTCACAAAACACGGTAAAAAACGAAGGGCCATAACCTATAAAGCAGACTTCATGTACCAAGAGGACGGAAAAACGATTGTCGAGGACGTGAAGGGATTTGCAGCGCGGGATTTCCCGTTACGTCGTAAGCTGTTCGACGGGAAATTTCCCGATCTTATTTTACGAGTAATTACCCTTAAAAAAGGGGCATGGGAAGAAATATAACACGTTATCGAATAATGTCATTAATTCATATAACAACGTATAGAGGAGTGTTGATAATGGAGAACAAGACTCTTAAATATATCCCTGGCTATTATCCATATCGAATTGATGAAGACGGAAAAGTATTTGCATCACATCCAAAAACAGGATTCCCGGTGTTGGTGAAAGAGAGCAATCGGATGGTAAATGTCCGTCAAGATGGGCGGCCAAAGAAAGTAAAAGTAGCTGAATTATACCGTAGAGCATATAACAAGCTGTTTCCAGAGGATTAAATATATAGCCCCCAAGGGCAGAGAGGACATAACAATGGATATGCAACTGAAAATAGTTTGTTGGGCAACGGGTTTCAAGTTCGAAAATGGAGCCTATGAGGTTCATAGCCAAGATGGGCGTTTTCAAGGGTTTTGTTCTGTAGCGAGTTTGAAAGAAAAAGGTTTGGTACGGCGGATAGACCATACCAAGAAGGCGGAAGCATTTTTAAATACGGAT
This sequence comes from Paenibacillus sp. FSL M8-0228, assembly GCF_038007385.1. NCBI lineage: Bacteria > Bacillati > Bacillota > Bacilli > Caryophanales > Paenibacillaceae > Paenibacillus > Paenibacillus sp. FSL M8-0228. The sequence continues at coordinate 4,333,036 of NZ_JBBOXA010000001.1, read as the reverse complement.
GAAGGTCGGGCATGGTTCAGAAAGAACCGTACAGTCTAGCCCATAGGGGATAAGAAGGAGGCTTAGCCCTCCATAAGGGGGAGAGACATATGAATGTTATTTCGCTTGGCGTTGGTGTTCAATCCTCTGCAATTGCTCTTATGGCAATGAAAGGAGAAATTCAACCCCGGCCCGATCTAATTGTCTTCTCTGATCCGGGATGGGAGACAAAATCCACCTATCAATATGCACGTTGGCTCAAAAAAACATTGGAGACTGACGGCATGAAAGTCATATATACGAATAATGGGAACATAAAAAATGATTTGCTGAAGGCTGCAAAATGGGGAACGAGAGTAGCGTCATTGCCTTTCTTTACCCTTTCTGAAGAAGGAAGTACAGGTATTGTAATGCGTCAATGTACGTCTGAATACAAGATAAACGGCGTACGTAAGGCGATTAAGCAATACAGAGGTTTCAAGACAAGCAGGGGATTTGCAGACAAGGAAATTAAGCTTTGGATGGGTATAAGCACAGATGAAATACAGCGTGTAAAGCCTTCACAGGAACGTTGGATAGAGAATATATACCCGTTAATAGACAAGGGTATGAGTCGGATGGATTGCATGAGCTGGCTTGAAAGAAACGGTTATCCAGTGCCTCCAAAAAGCAGTTGCATCGGGTGCCCATTCCATTCCGATCGCACATGGCTGGAAATGAAGAGGCATGACCCGGAATCGTGGAAAGATGCTGTCGAAGTTGATAAGGCGATTCGGAAGATGCCGAAAATAAAAGGCCAGGTATTCCTTCACCGGAGTTGCAAGCCTCTGGATCTGGTAGAGCTTAACGAAAACCAACTGGAATTTGACTTTGATGGTTTCGGGAACGAATGCGAAGGATTTTGCGGAGTTTGATATAAAGGAGAGATATACATGATTAGACCATCAAGCATTAATCCAGATAAAACATTTATCGGCAAAAGTGGACTTATGAGACGGGTTAACAAATTCAGAGTATGCGGTGTTGATGGGTCTGGACCGATTGGGGACGTATTTTACACACCCATCGACCGGAGCGGCAAGGAAGGCAAAGAAAAGTCTTGTTACTCGTTTGATTTTGCAAGATGGGCAGTGAGTGAAGTGAATGCTCAGTAACCGCTAAAGCCTGGTGATCGGGTTGTAATGCACGGTAGCTATGAAGCCCGTAAGGAGAAGTACAAGGACAAGGTTTGGACAGTAGAATCCGAGCCTTGGGACTTGTGTGGTTCGGAGGTTGTAAGGCTTGAAGGATACAGCGGCGGATTTGCTACGGAATATTTGAAGAGGAATGAGGCATAACAGCCTCTTACCCTATACCCTTATATACCTTAAAGGAGCGAACCGATTTGGATGGACTAATCATTAAACCTAATTGGGCTGACATGGTGCTGTCGGGCATTAAACCGTGGGAGATACGCGGCAGCCGGACACACAAACGCGGCACCATCGGAATTATCAAGAGCGGCAGTGGGCTTGTATATGGTACGGCGGAGCTTGTGGGTTGTGTACCCATGACTTTTTACAACTGGCATGAAAACAAGGATAAGCATCATGTTTCATATACAGATATAGATTACAAAACACCTTATGCATGGGTAATGCAAAATCCAGTCATTTACCCGGTGCCTATACCTTATAAGCATCCACAAGGGGCAGTGATATGGGTTAGGCTACCGAAAACAGTTTACCAAGGAGGCGGTAAAGGTGAGTGAACGGACAATTAATTTACCGGATGGTCTGCAACCTATGTCAGAAGAAGATTTGAAAACTATTTGGAACAAAGCCGACGATGCTCGGGGTGAAGAAGCTCATATGAGTAATGATGTGTTTGATTTGGTCAACGCTCTTGATGCCGCCTATGCACAAATAGACTCACTCCAGCAGCAGATGGCAGAGAGGGACCGGACAATAGCAAGGCTCCGCAAGGCACTGGAAGAAGCCCGAGAACGTTGTGCTGGTCGAGGTGTGAAGACTACCATGCTGAACAGGCAAAACCGGAAAATGCGAATCCTTTTACGAGATATTCGTTCTGAGGGAGTAGGGGATAAATTCGCTTCAAAAATTGACATAGCATTAGGGGAGTAACCACCAATACAGGGAAGGATGATAGATATGGTAAAGGATATGACAGACCAGCAGCTTAATAGGGCGTTGGCGGAGTTGGTGGGGTACACGGTAGAAAAAGAAGCGACAGGCGGCTATGCCCTTAAATATAACGGGGAGGATCAAGGCAAACGCTGGATGAGAGCAGTGTTTGCTTGGGAACAGGCGCCGGATTATTGCACCGACCCTGCTGCCTCTCTGGAGGTACAGGCAAAGGCTATAGAGTTGGATCGAATAGCCTATGTAAATAACTTGTATGAGGCATGTTACGACTTAAAACGAGATGAAGATTATGTATGGGATGTAATTAATATAGCATTTTTACTTAACGTCAGCCCACGCCAGAGGGCAGAGGCTACTTATATTACATTATCCAATAGGGATTAGATCTATACAGGGTGTAGATCCTGCACCCACTAAGGGAGGATATATAGATGACACAGGTAATCAGAGTGCTAGAATCGTTTATTCATGATCTGGAAGAAGGCGAAACGGAAATGAGTGAGTTTGGAAATGTATTTGGACCGAATGAGCTTAAAGAGCTTTTGGAACTTGCAAAGCGTGGGGAGGAACAACAATGACAGATAAACCACGTAACTGGCAAGAGGATATGAACGGATGCACTGGCCTGCCACCAACGCCTTGGGCATGGGTTTCTACAGAAGAAGCTGAGTGGATAGAAGATTCTAAACAGGAAATAGTCATTGGTAGTGAGTTTGAGTATATTTTTGATGATTTACTTGGTCCAAATGTCAGAAAGGAAGCATTCATGCGTTTCATGATTAATGCACCTGAAGCCCTTCCTTACTGGCTCCAACAATATGACGTGGAGTTAAGAGGACGTATACGCTGGTCAGAGGTTGCTAAAGGATTGGGAGATGACCTAGAACAGCAAGGCAAGGAAATGATTAGATTACAAAAGGTTATACAACAAAAGGATGCAGAGATCGCGAGGCTAAAGAAGTCTATAGAAGGCCTACAGCTGATTACCAAAATAGAAAGGTCAACGCGTGTGCAACCTGAACATACGTCTTTCCTGCGAGATAAAGGAGACAAGCTATGACCATAGCTGATTGGATGATGGCTCACCCTTGGATGGCATTCTGGATGTGGATCTTCTTCTGTGTAAGTACAACCTATTGGGGGAAAAGTCGATGATAAGAGCCTATACCTCTATATTATGCGCATTACTGTTATATGTGGGTGTAGTCAGTATAGATAGGTATACGCTTATAGAAAGGGTAGATCCAAGCGAGGTGAGTATAAAATATGGCAGATAACAATGAATTGGTAATCGCTAAAAGTTTTTGGGTGTGGACCAAGAAAGCAGAGATAAAGAACCCAGCGCATTCACGTGAAGGCGATCCAGTCCATGAAAGATATCTCTATGAAGCTCCTAAATTTATGCTGGATGATGGATTAATACAGGACTCGGCGGATTCGCCGCGAGAAGGACAGACAACTATTTTTGATTACATCTAGGAGGTGGTATATATGATACCGGACGAGGATACGGAACAAACACCCGTTGTAACAGACTTGGGAGGGGCTACAGCATTAAGTTACCGAAAGGCAAGAAACATAGCTGCAAGGCTGTATAAGAAGGCTGACGCGGACGATAAGAAGGTTATATCTGGTATGGTGAGTGATTGTGAGTTCGTGGAAGAATGGTTGGTGACAGGTCGGCGCCCAGGGAATAAACGTGGTGTCGAACGGTTGGCAGCTTACCAGCGAGAAAAGCTAGTAGATCCATTGCGCATGCAGGCATACGTTAGTAATTCCAAGGCCGGGAGCCCAAGCAACCTGACGGACAGCGATTATTTTCAAATTGAAGAAGCATTAAGGGTGCTGACCGACTTGGAACGCGATTGTTTCTTGTTGTCGTATGGTCACTGCATGCCACATTCCTATATTGCGGATGTTTTGGGATTATCTAGAGGTAATATATCAACACTATTAAAGCGGGCAAAAGAAAAAATTCAAGAAAACCGCAATAATAATCTATTTTTAGCCTAAAACACCTGTTTTCTGTGGGGCAAATGCCACCTATATATAGGGATAACCTATAAACGATTGTTATCTTATAGTTTAAAAGAGGATTATCCATTGATGTGGTGGCGGAATATAGACGCTGGAAGTCATGCATTATGCGAGGCAGGATGGTTATGTATTCGGCTAGGCCGTTCCATTCCCTCGCTCGGGCAGGAACACTCTAAATGACCTTTTACATGGCGAAATACAGATGCAAGGGTGAAAGTCCCTTGTCCACATCGAAACAAATTACAACAAATTAGAGACAGCCGTAAAGAGGGTAATAACACCCCATCAGTAAGGGCGGCAGAATGTTCCGCACGTAATGCGGACTATAGCGATTGACGGTAACGCCGTGAAATAATTACCGTCCTTGTAAGCTCCTTTAGCTCAGTGGTAAGAGTCCCGGGCTTATATCCCGGTGGTCGGTGGTTCGAGTCCATCAAGGAGTATTACCACTAGTTTAGAAATCGAAGTGTAAGCATACACTTGTTAACAAGTGAGGTGAATACCTTGTGTAAAAATAGCACGATAACCGTGAAATTGTGCAATCCTAGAGAGTCTGGTCGAACGGTGGTTCCAGTTGATGCCTGTATCGCTGAAGAGATTCAGGCACTCAATGACAAGGGAGTCATTACCCTAAGCTGTTGCTGTGGACATGGCGAGGCTGGGCAGATTACGGAATGGGAGAATGGATTTGGCAAATGGAGGAGTCATAAGCAACCGCCTGCGGCTCTGATCGATCAACAAAGTGTTGGGTTAGCTAAAGTATTGGGATACAGGCCTTACCCTTATTATTATGCAGACGGAGAACAAAATGGGGTTTGGCAGATACACATGAAAACGGGCTGCTTGACCGAAGCGGATTGCGCGGAATGGGAGAAAAGAGAGGAGCTACATTAGTTTTGCTGGGCGAAGGGGCGTATGGGCAGAAGAGGTGGGGCAGCTCATACATGCAAGGTGTTCGGGGAACCTTGTGACACGGATGTAGCGCAGGTGAAAATGCGGCAGCTCAGATGATGTCATTCAGCTGTGGGCAGCATTTCGCCTAGCTATACACCCAAAATACAAGTGAGAGAGCGACGGGAAACCGCCGCTTTTTTGCGTTTAAAAGGAGAATGAAGACAATGGCACAGAATTACGCGTACCTTGATCAATACGGCATTCTGCATCTGCACGATGAAGAGCATGCCAAGCAGCACGGCAAACATGTTGCTACTGAGCTGCAAGCAGACGAAAGCGGCTATCCAGTCGTAGAGGGCAACGGTGTAGTCTACTACAGTAATGAGGATGCAGCATACATCAAGGGTAACCGCAAAGATGGACAACGTATCAGTACGCCGGCTGTAATTAAGCAACTGGCAGATCAACTCAAATAGGAGGGCACAAATTGGAACTGGTAAAGGTAAAGAACGGGTTGCTGACTGAAAAGTATACTACAGTTCATCATGAAAAGGACTACCAGTACAGCGCACCGCACTATTTTGAGGTTCATGACCATGGCGGTAATGTCCTAGGGATTGTTCATTTCCAAGAAGGACCAATCCAAGAAGCTGGAGTAAATGGAGTAACCAACGAAGATTTAATTGCTATGGTTCTTGCACGTCTTGAAGGATTCCAAAACAGTGAATTTCGATGCCGTGATAATGCAGTCGTAATCACAAAGCTGGAAGAAGCACTTCTGTGGCTTAGAAAACGGACATTGGAACGTGAAGCCCGAGGCGTGGAAGGAACACATACCGTTTAAATGTAATAGGTCGGGTGCATAACGCACCTTACCTTATTTGACACATACAGGATTATAGCGGTTCGATTCCGCTGTGTGTCTTAAAGGGAATGCCTTCTCTTTGGCGAAATGTATAAGAGGGAGGTGTTAATATGATTGAAAAGGTAGTGTCTTCAATATTGAAAGACATTAAGCAAGGGGATGTGCCGACATTCGATGAAAGCGTTGGGTACAGTACAGATGATTATAACGAGGCTATTAAATATGTATTAGACCACCAATTGGCTTCGGACATACTCTACACAAACAATAAGGCGAGTATCTATAAACAAGCTAAGTTGACAGATAAAGGTATTGAATTTTTAAAACAACACTAAATCAAACTTTTAAAAACTGCACCTAACCGGGTGCTTTTTTTATTGCCTGGAAGAGGAGGTAAACCCATGAAACTCTATACAGACGGAACCATAGAAGGTACACCACAGGAGATAGCGGAGTATAAAGGTTTGAAAAAGCATTCTATAGCCATAAAGATTGGTGGTATTGAATGTGACGCTAAGAAGATCATTGATGGGATGGCAGAAGAATTATCAAGAGGGTTGAGGTTACAGTATGGGTCATAACTATGTCATTGTAGTGCTGCCAGAAACGATTATTCAGATATTGTTAATTGCAATGATTATTGGCGTCATTTCACTCACTGTATGGCAATGGAAGAATGAACGGTGCAGGAAGAGAGCTATAGAAGACCTGGAATCCGTTGTAACCAAATACGAGCAGGCATATGATCGAATGTTTAATGAGGAGAAATAGACCCGTAATATACATCTGAAAATAGCTGAGAGGTGACAGCTAAGTAGGATACACGGGTCTATTATGTTGAGTTACTTTTTAGCTTTTGCCTGTTCTTCCTGAACGGAGTCTATGAATTCTGTAAGCCCTAATGTTTCAGTGAAGGTAAGGGTATCTCCTCCAGGTAGGATGATTATGACTTTTACTATTTGATCACTTGAAGGATCGCGAATGACATCAATAAACAATTCGGCTATAGGGAAAATCAGGCTTTCATCTTTTTCGTTATAGATCCAAAAACGACTTTCTCCGACAGCATACTTTTTTTCATTGTAGTTAAACGTGGCCTTTATAGACATTATAAACACCTCTCTCTCGGGGATAAATTCAGTGACACAAAGATATTAAGTGGTAAGTGTGATTGAAGCAAGGAATATAAAACGTCAAAAAACGACAAAAAGAGAGGGCGATGATTATGCGCGATGATTACCAAGGTATGCTAATGAGAGTAGCAAAAGAAGGCGGATCTATTCATACAGATCCATTACAGGGGATTTTAACCATTGATACGCGCGAGGGAACGGCAGTCTTCGCCATGAAAGAATCTATGACTGGCGATAACGTTGTAAAGATCATCGACGGTAAACCTCCTGATTCTCCACACTAGCATGTAGAGACAATCAAACAGAAAGAGGGTGGGTGATATGACATGAAACTAAACGAAAACCAGAAGCGCTTTGCAGACTACTACATTGAGACTGGTAATGGCGTTGATGCTTACCGCAAGGCCGGGTATAAAGCTAAATCAGATGCCACTATGAGGACAAATGCTAGTAAATTGCTAACAAATCCTAACGTCAGGGCCTATATTGACGATAAAATCGCCCAAAAAGACGACGAAAGGGTAGCAAAACAGGACGAAATACTCCAATTTCTCACTAAGGTTATGCGCGGGGAACACACTGAACAGATTCCAGTGGGCAAGGGTGAGGGGTATTTCGAACTGGAGGACAAGGACACTTACGTCAAGGATCGGGTAAAGGCTGCGGAGTTGCTTGGTAAACGTTACGCCATGTGGACTGATAAACAGCAGATTGACGGCGCTATGGGTGTGCAGATCATTGATGACTTAGGTGATGGCGATGACAGCCCTCAAGGTTAGGATATCCGAGAAGGTCACACCACACTTTCAAACCTTCTGGCGGGTGTCTAATTCGCATAAATACCTGAAGCACGTACTTAAAGGTGGCCGCGGCTCCGGCAAGTCGGCTCACATCGGGCTGAAAATCATTAAGGATATGATGAAATACCCAGTAACTACCCTATGTGTTCGTAAGGTTGCCCGTACGCTTGAAGAATCAGTGTTTGAGCAGCTTAAAGAGGCGATAGAGATACTTGGGGTGTCTGAGTATTGGAGAGTCGTCAAAAGCCCGTTACAGCTCGTCTACATCCCTCGTGGCAATAAGATAATATTCCGTGGTGCGGACGATCCGACAAAGATCAAGTCAATCAAGATGTCCAAGTTCCCAATAGCCTTCCTTTGGATAGAGGAAATGGCTGAATTCAAAAATGAAGATGAAGTATCCACCATTGAGAAGTCCATTCTGCGTGCGAAACTGCCGGATGGTCTTTTTTATGCGTTCTATTACTCTTATAACCCGCCAAAACGTAAGCAGAGTTGGGTCAATAAGCTGTACGAGTCACAATTTATACCTTCAAACACGTATATTCACCATTCAACCTATTTGGACAATCCGTACATCTCCAGAGAAAGCATCGAAGAAGCGGAGGAAATGAAGCGTACCAGGTTCCAACGTTATGAGTGGGAGTATCTCGGCAAAGCGATAGGGAGCGGCGTTGTGCCGTTCGATAATCTTACATTCCGTACAATTACGGACGAAGAAATCAAAAGCTTTGATAACATCCGGCAGGGCAATGACTGGGGTTACGGTGTTGATCCGCTGGCCTTTGTTCGCTGGCATTATGACAAGACACGCCGGAAGATATACGCCCTGGATGAAGTATACGGTGTGAAGATATCTAACCGGGAGCTGAGTGAGAAGCTCAAGAAGAAAAAGTATGACCAGCAGCTAACCATTGCAGATAGTGCGGAACCCAAGTCGGTGGATGAACTAAAAATGCAGTTACATTGCCGTTTCAAGGGTGCAAAGAAGGGTCCAGGTTCAGTGGAGTATGGAGAAAAATGGCTTGATGATCTTGAGGAAATAGTTATTGATCCAGTTCGTACGCCAAACATTGCCCGAGAGTTTGAGAACATCGACTATCAGACGGACGCAGACGGCAATCCACGGACGCGGCTGGATGACAAGGACAATCATACTATTGATGCTACACGGTACGCTTTTGAGGACGATATGAGGCAACCAGGCATCTCATTTGATTAATACAGGAAGGAGGACATGCATTGAGCACAACACAAGACATCATCCGCATGCTTGAGGAAAACTCTCCAATGACCAATAAGGAAATAGCTCTACAAGAGGTCACGGATTTCAAAGGATCTATGAAGCGTCAACTTATGATCTTGGGACAGATGTATTATGAGAACAAGACCAAAATACTTGAGAAGAAGCGTACTGTTGTTGGCGAAGGTGGGGTAAGGCAAGAAGTTCATAATCTAGCTAACAATAAGCTAATACACGGATTTGTTCGCAAACTCGTCGATCAGAAAACGGGATATCTGCTTTCTAAACCATTTAGCATACAAACTGACGGTCCAGATGAATACAAGAAACGTCTTGGTGAATACTTCGGTAAGGACTTTCAGCGCACACTTAAGAACGTTGGCAAGAATGCAATCAATAAGGGGATAGCCTGGCTACAGGTTTATTACACCGAGACCGAGGAACTTGCCTTCAAGAGCATTCCAAGTGAGGAGATTGTCCCGCTTTGGAAAGATTCAGCGCATACAGAGTTGGATGCAGTCATTCGATTCTATGATGTGATCTACTATGAGGCTAAAACCAAGAAGACCATTACAATAGTTGAATTTTGGGATTCAAAAGGAGTCATGCGCTTCTCTCAAGATAAGCTGGTTTCGAATGATCTAAGTCCATTAGGAGAAGTGGGATCTCACTTTACAGCCATAGTAAACGGTAAGGAAATGCTTCTGAATTGGGAACGCCCGCCTTTTGTTGCATTCAAATACAATGACGAAGAACAACCGCTTTTAGAAATGATCAGAACATTGGTTGATGATTATGATTTGCGGATGTCGGAGAATGCGGACAATATCGAGGATATGCCGAGCAGTATTATTGTGCTGAAGAATTACGGTGGCGGAAAGTTGGAAGATGCGCGGCGTAACTTAGCTCAATTACGTATGGTTAGGGTTGAGGCGGACGGTGGAATTGATACGTTAGGTATCGACATTGACACTACAGCACTAAGCAACCATATTGCTGAATTGCGTAAAAGTATATATGAGTTTGGCCGAGGCGTTGACACGCAAACGGACAAGTTTGGGAATAACCCTTCAGGTATAGCTCTTCGATCGCTTTATCAGGATTTGGATCTGGACGCGAATACAATTGAGACAGAATTCCAAGCGTCACTTGAGCAGCTTCTTTGGTTCGTAGATCAACATCTGTATAACACAACAAAGGTTGACTACTCCAGTTATGACGTTGATTTCATCCTTAACCGGGACGTTATGATCAATGAGACTGAAGCGGTTGAGAATGTCAAAAACAGCGTAGGCATACTGTCCGATGAAACTAACTTGGCAAATCATCCTTGGGTCACTGATGTTCAAGCCGAAGAAGAGCGCAAAAGGAAAGAATCTGCCGAAGCCTTAAAAACAGTGCAAGACCAGCCTTATGGCGGTACAGGTGGTAACCCTCCTGAGACAGAGCCGAAGGATGAACAACTATGAAGTCCGAAGAATACTGGTCAGGCCGTATGGATGCCCTAAATGAGGCGCAGCTGAGTAAAGGTGATGCCTACGTTAAGAAGATGGAACTGGAGTATGCCAAGGCTAACGCATCCATTCAGCGGGATATAGACACATTCTATCAGCGGTTCGCCAAGAACAACGAAATAGGGCTGGCAGAAGCGCGGCAAGTGCTCAAAGCTGGTGAGCTCAAGGAGTTTAAGTGGACTGTTGAAGATTACATCAAGGCAGGACGAGAAAACGCGGTTGATCAGCGGTGGATGAAAGAACTTGAGAATGCATCCATCAGAGTCCGTATGACTCGCCTAGAGGCTCTAAAGTTACAGATGCGCCAACACGTCGAAGTCCTAACCGGAAAGCGTCAGGCAGGCGCTAAAGAGCTTATGGGTGATATATGCAAGGATGGGTACTATCATTCTGTGTTCGAGTTGCATAAAGGCACTGGGCTGGGCGCTACATTTTCCAAGCTGGACAAACGGCAAATTGAGGCGGTCTTAAGTAAACCGTGGGCTGCTGATGGTTCAAACTTCTCAGCACGGATCTGGAAAGACCGAGATAAGCTGGTGCATGAGCTTCAAACCGTGCTTACACAAGGCATGATAAGGGGCGATACACCGGACAAGATGATTAACGCCTTATCTGACCGCATGGGGGTATCACGTTCAGCGGCGGCCCGGATCATACAAACGGAATCAGCTTACTTTGCCGGGCAGTCCCGCATGGATGCTTATAAGGAGTTGGGCGTAGAGCAATATAAGTTTACGGCTACGCTAGACAAACGCACATCCTCAATATGCCGGCACATGGATGGAGAGGTATTTGCGGTGTCTGAGGCAGAGGTAGGAGTAAACTACCCGCCATTGCATGCTTATTGCCGTTCTACCACAATTCCACATTATGAGGACAATGTCCAAGAGCGAGTTGCGAGGGACGAAGACGGCAAGAATCAGGCTGTACCGGGTGATATGACCTATGAGCAGTGGGAAAAGGAATACGTTAAGCCGAGCGCGCCGAATGAACCCACAGAAAGCAACGTGCCAGATCCTGAGGTTGAAGAACCTGGAGGCAGCTTTAATCGGAAGTACAATCCTAAAGCTTCTTACCATGTTGATCTGCCAAACGTATCAGAACCGGTATTGGAAAAGTTGGCTGAGGTTAACCGTAGCCTAGCTCGGGAAGGTCACAAAGCTGGCAAAGAAATCATGGTCATTATGGATCAGACAGCAGGCAAGAAAATCGGTAGAGCTGATGGTATCATAAACAAAGTTACATTTACTCCCGAGATACACGAATCGCTTATCAAGGCACCGCCGAATAGCGTAATCCTGACTCACAACCACCCGAGAGGGACGAGGGTAAACGTTAAGGATATTCGCAACATGGCGATTTATCCGGCTATATCTAGTCTGCTTGCAGTTGGACATGATGGCGGAGTAAGTGGAGTGTCATCCAATGGTAAATCATCCGATCTGCTTGTGTTTAATAATGTGCTGGAATCCACTGCTTTGACCGCTCTTGAGCAGTTACAAAGCAGCGAGAACTATGCTACAATGTCAGAAACAGCAAGAAATGAGTATATGGATTATCTATGGCTACAGTTAATAATCAAGGAACTGGGGTGGACGTATGTCGAAGACTTCCAAGCAGCCAAAGCGGACTATCGGTTTAATCGATGATACGCCGCTAAAGTTGGATTTTACTAAAACGCCAAAAGAAATAGCTGCTGACATGCTAAGGCAAGTCAAAGAGCCGTTTGAAAAACAAAATAGTAAGGATTAAAGCCTGATTGCACATTTAGATGCAGCAGGCTTTTTATTTTGCGAAAAAACACAAGGAGGGGCAGTCATGAGTGGAGTTGTAAAGGCAGACGCGCTTTCCAATGCAGAAGTGTTGGACATCTTAAAAGAAAAGATCGGTTTTGTTGGCAAGCCTTCGTTAAGTGTTGAATGGCGGTATGAATTAAACAAGACTGGCAAGCAGGTTATTGATGGTCGGGCTACTCTTTATGACATCGAACAAGCTATGCAAATAACCATCGACTTGGCAACAGCCTTTTTCATCCCGTGGCAACCGATTATTAATTTTAAAGTGGTAGTAGGTAAACATGAGTGGCCGCGTATTGAATTGGCTACATTGCCTGTATCTCCTACCGGCTGGGCAAGTATAAAAGCAGGGCTCACTTACTAGCCATTTGCCCTACCATATGGCTATAAACTGGGTATTGCCCTCTTTAAAGGTTCGGGGCTGACTGAACGTATCCTATGCGTGGTGGGTTACACGTCATAAAAACTAAAATAGGGGTGCTATTAATGGATTTAAAAGAATTGCTTGGAGAAGATTTGTATAACCAAGTTGTTGAAAAGGCTGGTGATAAGAAACTAGCGGTCGTCAATGATGGCAACTGGTTCCCAAAAGATAAATTCGACGAAGTGAACAATACCAAGAAACGACTCGAAACGGATCTGAAGGACCGGGATAAGCAGTTGGCTGATTTGCAGAAAGCGGCGGGGGATGTTCCGGCATTACAGGATCAGATTACCAAGCTTCAAGAGGACAATAAAGCAGCTACCGACAAGTACAATGCCGACATGCAGGAGTTACGCCTTAATACGGCGCTTAAGATGGCTTTGAACGGTCAGGCCCACGATCCTGATATCGTATCTAGTCTGCTGGACAAATCACAAATCGAGATTGCAGAGGATGGAAGCATTAAAGCCGGACTCGACAATCAACTCACTGGCCTACGCGAAAGCAAGGGCTTTTTGTTTGTGCCAAAAGAGGAACCAAAACCGGGATTCCAGCCACAAGGAGTTAAACCAGCAGATGGAACGGGTGGCAGACAAGACCCGGGCGACGGTAAACCGAATTACGGGAAGATCGCTGCACAGAATAAGTCGGCGGATAACGAAGGCCTATCTAAAGCGCGTGAATCCTATTTCCAATAACAGGAGGATGAGAAAATGAGTAAATTTGTAACCACTAAATACGGCAACAAGAAGGTAATCACCAAGTTCCCTGATCATTACGTGAATCTGGCTATTACAGTGGACGATACGGGAATCACAGCTAATGCGGACGGAAAGAAAATTGTCCCTGCTGGAACGATTATCGGTAACGGAATTTTGAATGATATTACGAAGTTGGGCAAAAAGGCAGTCACAACAACTGGAGTTTCTAATGCGGAAGGCGTGCTTTTTGAAGACGTTGATGTTACCTATGGCCCTGCTTCAGGAGCGCTGATGATTCACGGCTTCGTGGATCTGACCAAAATTCCTACAGCGCCAGCGCCAGAAGAAATTACTGCACTTAAACAAATCACATTTTTGAAATAAGAGAGGATAGGTGAAGACATGCCAACAATTTATGATCTTGTAACAGCACCGAATATCGCTACGTACTATCAGGAGACAGCATCTAATGCAATCCCTTATTTGGGGGCTACGTTATTTCCACCGAAGAAACAGCAAGGTTTGGATTTAAGCTGGATTAAAGGAGCCGGCGGGTTGCCAGTATCACTGCAGCCGTCCGAATTCGATGCTAAGGCGACGCTACGCGAGCGTATTGGGTTTGAAAAAGTGGATACAGAAATGCCGTTTTTCCGTGAGGGCATGAAGATTAATGAGAAAGAGCGTCAGGAGTTACTTAAACTTTTGTCGTCTCCTAACGCGGCCTACTATGAAACACTGATCGAGAAAATTTACAATGATAGAAAAACGCTGATTGATGGTGCAGTCGTAGTACCTGAACGAATGATTATGCAGTTGCTTTCCTTGGGTAGAATCGACATTGTGGCTAATCGTCTGCAATACAAATACGATTACAAAATGTCCGATGAACACAAAACTACTCTTACAGCAGACGCTAAGTGGAGTTCTCCTAATGCGCAAATTGTACAGGACATTCAAACATGGATGGATCTGATCGAAGATGATACGGGCGTTCGTCCTGAGAATGCTATTTGCACGCGGAAAACGTGGAATTATATTCTGAAAAACGTTGGTATCCGCTTGGACATGAACCCTGCTGGCGGTCAAAACATTATTATGACGGATGCTATGATGCGTCAATACCTTGTCGGTAAGTTAGGACTGACAGTAGCTGTGTATAACAAGAAGTTTGCATTGCAAGACGGTACTACAGGCCTGTTTTACCCAGACGATTACTTCACCCTTATCCCAGCTAATACACTGGGCAACACATGGTATGGTACTACACCTGAGGAAGCAGATTTGATGAGTGGTGGTACGGACGCTCAGGTACAGATTGTCAACACAGGGGTTGCGGTAACAACTTACAAAGAACCGCATCCGGTAAACGTAAATACTATCGTGTCTGAAATCGTATTGCCTTCGTTTGAACAAATGAACAACATCTTTATCGCTAAAGTTAACTAAGGGGAGACAATCGTCTCTCCTATTTATTTTGAGAGGAGTGAATAGAGTGAAAGTGGCTCTTACAAATAGTGCAAAGTACGGCGGTGAATTCTACCTCAAGGGGCAAGAAATTGAGGTAGATCCAAAACATGTAGCGGGGTTAATCGCTGACAAAGTTATTAGCCCTGATACAGAAGTACCCGACGAACCTGTCGAGACTGATGTCAACAAGATGAATCTGGCTCAGCTGAAGGACCACGCTGAACAAAACTCCATTGACCTTGCTGGCGCAACCAAAAAGGAAGACGTGCTCGCAGCCATTCTGAAAGCGGGTGAAGGAAATGGAACCGAACCGCAGGGAAGCGCTGCTGACCAAGCTTAAAATCCTACTTGGCATCCCAGTTACTGATACGAGTAAGGATGTGCAACTTGGATTTTCTTTGGATTTTACGATTAATGGCATACAAAACTACTGCAACATATCCGACATACCGGAGCAACTTGAAAATACGGTGCTGTTGATTGCAAAGGACTATTACCTAAATCAGTTTGTGGCTCCGGCTGCAGCTGGTGAAGGTGAGAAGAATGTCCAGAGTATCAAGCGCGGTGATGTGCAGTTTACTTTCTTTGCGGATGCCAAAGTGGGTGTAGAGGGTACGGCCTTTATTAAGTCGTACGCCACGCAGCTTAACGCATTCCGCAGATTGAGGTGGTAGCATGCAACTGGGTAATCCAGCAACAGAACGCAGGCTTCTTGAAATGACCTACACGGGGGTTTGTCGGGTAGAGGGACAGATAACCTACAAAGACCCGGTAACAGGCACTGAGAGACCGCGCAAAGGCGTTATATTAGATAACCAGCCTTGTGCATTGTCTCAAGCGTCTTTGCCAAGCGCGGCCCAAACGGACACGAACAATGATGTCGCATATGACGGCAAGCTGTTTATTGCTCCAGATGTCACAATACCATCTGGCAGTCGTATCTTCGTTACGCAGGACGGCATGAACTATGAGTTTCAGCAGTCAGGCGAACCATTTATCTACCCAACGCATCAAGAAGTAAAAATGAAGCGGGTTGGTAAGGCATGAGTTTCGCTGAGTTTGATTTTAGTGAGTTTGAGCAGCTGGGAAAGAGCCTGCGGAAGATGCAAGCCGATTACCCGCGCTTTGTGGAAGACTGCATACGCGAGCTTGCTAGTAGGCTCCTGGCTAAAACGGTAGCGAGGACTCCCGTAGATACGGGAATGCTCCGGCGTAACTGGCAGTTAGGCCCTGTGGAGCGTGTGGGCGGTGGCTACAGCATTGAGTTGTTTAACCCGACCGAATATGCGCCTTACGTGGAATACGGGCACCGTACCCGGCTACACACGGGCTGGGTGGAAGGCAGGTTCATGCTGACTATCTCTGAACGGGAGTTGGAGCGTGAACTGCCTGCACTAATGGACCGCAAGCTGAAACGATTTATGGAAGACCACCTGAGGTGATGCAATGGAAGATGTTAAAAATGGAATACGAAAGTATCTTTCATCCTTTCAAACAGGCGTGAAAGCATACGACGAGCGTATAGAGCAAGGTTTCGACGAGCCGTGCTTTTTTGTGCTGCTCATAGACGGCGCACAGGCACGAGAGTTAGGCCGCCGCTACATGCGGACTAATAGTTTCGACATTCACTATTTCCCAGACCCGGACAACCCGGAGAAGCGCCGTGAATGCGAGGCGGTAGCAGATCGGCTTTATGAGGAAATGGAATACATCCAATGGGAAGGCAGTATGTACAGGGCGGTCGACTTAAAGCACCAAATCGTCGATGATGTGCTGCATTTCTTCTTGGATGTGAATGTTCATTTAATGCGCCCGCAGGGGCCAGAAACAAAAATGAGGACTTTAAAACAGGAGGCTGGTATACGTGGCTGAAAACCAAGATACAGAAACCGGGGCAACGCCTGTTGTGGCACCTACGAAGAAAGAGACGGCGGCATCGTCAGCTTCGGTAGAACCCCGTTTTGCCAAAGAGCAATTTCAAGATTCGAAGCAATTTACGCAAATTGAAAAAGATACACTAAGCGTCCTACTAGAGGATGAGCAGGATTATACCATTAGTGAAGCTAGACGGGTTCTCGCTGAATGGTTGAAGAAGGAGGTTAAATAATGGCCGGTACTTGGGTTACACAGAACAAGGATCTACCTGGCGTATATACCAACGTTATATCTGAGCCTAAACCACTAGGCACGTTAAGTGATCGAGGTACCGTCACCATGCCATTGACATTAAGTTGGGGACCAGCAAAACAAATCATTACTATTGATGCTGGTGATGATATTTCAAAAGCGTTGGGATACGACATTACACACGCAAGTCTCCTGTTGGTTAAGGAGGCTCTTAAACGCGCTAAAACGCTGCTTGTGTACCGATTAAACGAAGGGACAAAGGGCACAGTCACAAGCGGTAATCTTGTCGCTACGGCGAAGTATGGCGGCGTGAGAGGTAATGATATTTCCATTGTGATTCAAGCTGACATTGACACACCGTCTAGCTTCAATGTTCGCACCTTGGTTGAGGGCCGAGAGGTAAATACACAAAAGGTTGCTAACATTGATGGGCTGGTTGCGAATGAGTGGGTGAGCTTCAAGGCCTCAGCTACAGATAAGACGTTGGCAGCTACGGCAGGAGCCTCATTAGCTGGCGGGACAAATGGCACTGTAACCAACGCTGATCATTCCGATTATATGGCAGCCATTGAAACGCAAGATTTCAACACCGTAGGAGTGCCATATGATGATGCAACGTTGAAGCCTTTGTATACCACTTACGTCAATCGCTTGCGCGATGACGAGGGCAAAAATGTACAGGTTGTACTCCCAAACTACAGCGCGGCTGACAGTGAAGGAGTAATAAACGTCACGAATGGCGTTATTCTTTCAGATGGTACGGTGATAGATAAGGTTAAAGCAGTCGCTTGGGTCGCAGCTGCTACAGCAGCAGCAAACGTAAACGAATCCCTCACTTACGCTGACTACGATGATGCAGTAGATGTAGATGTAAGATACACCAACCGTGAAGCGATCACAGGTGTCCAGAGCGGTCAATTCTTTTTTATCTATAAGGGTGGCGAGGCCAAAGTACAGCAGGATATCAATACATTCCGTAGCTTTACGCCTAAAAAGAATAAAGACTTCCGCAAAAATCGTGTTGTTCGTACATTGGATGGTATCAAGACTGATTTGCAACGAGTCTTTGAAAAATCCTATATCGGCAAAGTTGATAACAACGTTGACGGGCGTAATCTCGTTAAAAAAGAAGCTATTAATTTGTTCGAACTTAATCAACAAATCAGTGCTATTGAGGAGTTTAATCCTCAGACGGATGTAACGATCGTACCTGGTACAGACAAAGATGCTATTTACGCTGAATATTACGTTAAGCCAGTAGATAGTATCGAAAAAATCTATCAGTTAGTGAGGGCGAGATAATATGACACAGTGGTTGCAAGCTAAGGATACTATTTCCGGCCAGCAGGGTCGATTGTACGCCACCATAAACGGTAGTGTGGAAGAGATGGCCTACTGCAAGAAATTCGAGGCAAAGATCGAGAAAAACATGACAGAAGTAAAAGTATTGGGCTACCTGGGGGATCAGAATAAAGCAAATGGTTGGAAGGGAACAGGCAACATGACTTTTTACTATGTGACCTCATTGTTTAGACAAATGATGCTGGATTATGTGACCACAGGTAAAGATACCTATTTCGATCTAGTTGCCGTTAATGAAGACCCAACTTCCTCGATCGGCAAACAAACCGTGACGCTCAAGAATGTTAATATTAGCAGCATTATTATTGCTAAGTTGGATACTGAGTCTCAATTATTGGACGAAGATTTGGACTTTACTTTTTCCGGCGTCGGATTGCAAGATAGCTTCTCTAAACCTGTATTGGGCGGTAACTAAAATAATCTAAATTAAGGGGATATAAATAATGAGTCAATTTAGCGCGTTTTTCAAAGAGAATGCTTCAGTAGATATTACAGAAGAGATTGTTGTTTCTGAGAGATTTAAAGATGAAGACGGCAAACCTATTCTTTGGAAAATCCAAGGTATTTCAGAGGCGCAAAACAAGGCTATTAGAAAGTCAGCTACGAAAACAGAAAAGGGTAAAGGCGGCATGAAGATTCCGGAAATTGACCCGGACGATTACACCACTAAGTTAGTTTTGGCGAGTGTGGTGTATCCTAACTTAAAAGATGCTGAATTGCAAGGGAACTATGGTGTTGCGGGAGCCGACAATTTGCTAAACGCAATGCTTTTGGCTGGCGAATTTGCAACATTGTTAGAAAAGGTGCAGGAGCTTAACGGTTACGATCAAGATATCAACAAGGTTATGGAAGAAACAAAAAACTAATGGAGGAGGGCGATGCGGACGCAAACTTCGCATATTATGCCCTCCACAAATTACGTATATTGCCCCAGGACTTGATGAAAATGTCTGTCACTGAGCGCGGAGTCATATATCAAATGATTAAGGAACGTATAGAAAATGAGAAAAAAGAAGCGGCGCGACTAAATAAATGATTTACTCTTCCTGAGTGGGTTGATAGAATAATGGTAAAATATACCCACTCAGGAGGGTCATTATGTCTAATTACGGCGAGTGGCAAGAATCGAAAAAAGAATACAAGATGGAAAAAAGAAAGAAACGTCATAAAAGCCAATTGGTTCTTCTTGCAATCATATTGATAATAGGAATTCCTTTGGTTATCATTGTTGGAATCACAAAAGGTTCAGAAAGCGGCAAAGAATCTGTAAAACCCATGACGGAATCTACTCAAATAAAGAAGGAGTTTGATTCGTTTAAAAAACAAATTCTCAGTGAAACTACACAAATGGTTGAGAGTGAAGCAAATTTCAACGAATTCGTTAAAGCTTACTCATCTGGTTCGTTTAGTCAAGTCGAAGCCTATGAAAACGTTAAAGAGTATCGGGATATAATTAATCAACATAGATCAAATTTAATGGCAATGAAGTTTGATGAAAGATTTCCCGAGAAACTTGGAGCTCATTTGACGGAAGGAAAATCAAAGATTCTGGATGGAGTAGCTATGAAAGACTCTGCGCTGGCATCGTTACTTGAATACTTGGATGATGGTAAAACAAGTGAATTAGCTGAATATCGAGAAAATTCTCCTTTGTATTTAGTAGGAGTGAAGGCAGGTTTACAGGAAATCAATGTAGTTGAAAAAATAGTAAATCCTAAAAAACAAAGTACAGGTAAAGCATCCAAATAGGGTGCTTTTTTTGTGCCTCTTTTTTGGAAAGGAGGGAAAATGGCTACTGTTCAATCGACGCTCCAATTATATGATAACTTTTCCAACAAACTAAATGCAGTCAATCAGGCTCTTCAAAATACAACACGGCAAATGGAACGGTTGCAAACGGCTGCCCGTGCTAATATTCAAATAAACGTAAACGCGGCTAATGCAGTTAGTGAGTTGAATGCTGTACAACGTAGACTGCAATCTTTATCCGATGGGAATGTGCGAATCAATCTTGATGCAGCCAATGCAATTCGAGAGCTGGAAGTCGTGCGTAACCATATAAGGCAAATGGGCTCAGGATCTGTTGTCAATATTGTGGTCAATTCGGCTGATATTCTGCGGGAGATTACAGTTATTCGTGACCGTATTCGCGGGATGTTTACCACTTCAGTGGTGAATATAACAATTAATGCCGCTGATGCAATAACGCAGGCCCGTCGCATTCGCCAGCAAATTGATAATCAATTACGAAATATCCAAGCCAGAATACGGATACAATTACCAGCATCGTTACAAGCAATGTTTGGCAATCTGCAAATGCTTGTATTGAGGCTCATTCGTGTTGTTCGGCAACTGAGAACAAGCAGCGGCGCAAACGCAGCATCGTTACAAGCCGCTTTAGCACGGATAGAAGCTTTGGAACAGAAGATAAACCAATTACAAGAAAGACTGAATCGACGTTTGCGTGAGGGCGGACGGGCTTCCGAGAGTATGTTGAGCAACCTCAGAAATATTGCAGCCGTTTACGTTTCTATTGCAGCGGCAAAGGCTCTGTTCGAAAAGGTTATGAGCGGGGCGATGGATCAACAATCATTTATTGACACATTTTCCTCTAGAGCTGGTGATCTAAATCTAGGGAATGCTATTTATGATTCGATCACTAAACAAGCATTAAAGGCTGGGCAAGATGTAAATGAAGCATTGTCAGGAACAATGAAGTTTATGTCTAACACTATGGACCCTGAACAGTTAACAAAATTGAATATGCTCTCTATGCGGCTTGCAAAGCTAAACCCTGCTGAAGGTTTAGAAGGGGCAGCTTTTAGTATGAAGGAACTCCTTTCGGGGGATTACACTTCTATCGTGGAAAGGTTCGACATAGGAAGAAGTACGATTAAGTCAAGTGATGCGTTGAAGGCTGGTAAAGCAGGAAATATTGATGAATTCATAAAGGGAATGGATAAACTCCTTAACCAACAAAATTTAACGCAAAAGGCATTTGACAAAATGTTAGAATCTCCAGCTGCAAAATGGAAGAAGGCAGTAAACACTTTTGAGTTTAGCCTATCTAAGGCAGGGATGCAGGCATTAAAAGCCTTTGAACCATTGTTCGATATGATAAACAACGGTTTCCAAAGCGGTAAGTTTGATCAATTTTTCGGCAGTATTCAAGCTGGCATGTCCATGATTGCAACAGCAACAACAAGCGTAGTTCAATTTCTTGTGAACAACTGGGATCTGGTGAAAAACACGTTATTAGTTTTAGGCGTTGTAGCTGCCGCTGTAGCTGTTGGGTTTGCGATAGATTGGATTATAGCCGTTTGGCCATTAGCACTTATTGTGGCTGCTATCATTGGTATTATAACGGTACTGAATAAATTCGGGATATCCACCGGGGAAGTTGTGGCTTTTGTTGTGGGGGTGTTTTATGCAATGTTCGCCCAACTAAACAACTGGATTGCTGGATTCTGGAATGTAATTTTAGATTTCGTGGAGTTCTTCGCAAATATTTTTATCGACCCGGTTTACGCAATCAAAAAGCTGTTTTATGACCTGTGGAATGATATCGGTAAGTATTTCGTAGATCTGATAAACAAGATGGTCGATGGCTTAAACTGGCTGATCGAAAAAACAAATTCGATTACCGGTTCTACCATTTCTGCGATCCAGTACATGAAGATGGCAGATGGTCCGCAAAAGCCGACTTCGGATAAAGATGTTATGGACTTTAGCAAGTACCGTATGCAATCAATGGATGTTCTGAAAGCATTCAATAATGGTAAGTCGATGGCTAACGACCTTACTAAATCCGTAAGCAATTTTTCTCTTAAAGGAACTGCCCAGCCTTATAAAGCTCCTAAGGCAGCAAAGCCAAACGGCGCTGGCGATGTTGGCAAGGTTGGTAAAGTGGGCAAAGTCGGAAAGATCGAAGACAAGGTAGATATCTCATCGGAGGATTTGAAGGTTATGAGGGATATCGCAGAAATGAAGTCTATACAGAATTTCAATTCCATCACGCCTACCATCCAAGTTAAAACAGGAGATATTAACAGCGGTGCGGATCTTGACACGATTATTAAAAAGATTGGTGACCATTTGGAAGAACAATTCGTATCTACCGCACGAATGGTATATGAATGATAGGGAGGGATTCGAATATGGAAGAACACGGTATATTCCTGAGTTACAACAATCAGGAGGAAGCTTTTCGTATTCCTGTTAACCCGGAGGAACTAAGCGTCAAGGAGGCTGGAGACGGGTCAACGTATAAGATTGTGGGCGGCGATGAAATAAACGCTATACAGTCACGGAAGCTCACAGAAATATCGTTCTCCAGCTTCCTGCCGGGGCAACTGTATCCTTTCGTTAACGGTGACGAATTGCTTCCTATACCTGAATATATCGCTCTTATAACCAAGTGGATGGACGCCAAACGGCCCATCCGCTTTATTTATTCCGCCATTAGCTTTGAACCTGGCGCACAGAAGAGTCCGCAGGAGATTGCTATTAACATGCCGGTCACAATTGAGGAATTCGAATGGAAGCCAGTTGCTGGCACATCGGATATCGAATATAGCATCACATTTAAGAAATACGTGTTTTATAGTGCGGTGCAGGCCAAGGTTAAACAGACCACAACCAAGGCAGGCGCAAAGAAGACGACTACGACAAAGACAAAGGCCAAACGACCTAGCGAAAAGGCTAAACCTAAATCTGTAAAGGTAAAGGCCGGGGATACGCTTTGGATAATTGCGAAGAAATACCTGGGTGACGGGTCCCGTTACAAGGATATCCAAACGCTCAACAAAATCACGAATGCACAAGCCAAACGGCTAAAGGTCGGGCAAGTGCTGAGACTGCCGGGGTGATGGTATGGATATATTTATCGACAACCGGGACGGCAACGTCTGGCAGGTGTCTGGTGAGGCGATGGCCGGGAAGGAAAATGCTTCGGGGTTGGTGTCTGAGTTGACGTGGAAAACCGAACGCACCGGGAGCCCGGGTAGCGTAGATATAACGTTGGTTAAAGACGGTATCTATCAAAACAAAAAGTTTAAGGTTCAGAACGGGGACATCGTCCGCATTACAAAGGGAAAGTACAAGATATTTTACGGCTATGTGTTTTCGGTGGAACAATCGGAGAAATCCGACATGAAGATAACGGCGTACGACCAAATAAGGTATCTCAATGCCAACGACACTTACGTTTTTAAAAACCTGACGGCCGGAGCGGTGATAAAACGGATTGCAGAGGATTTTAAGCTGAAAACCGGGATGATAGCCGACACGGGATACAAAATACCCGCTATGGTTGAAGATAACCAAAAGCTATTAGACATCATCTATAAAGCCATCGACCAGACGCTTATGTCTACCGGTTCAACCTATGTATTTTACGACGATTTCGGCGCTCTGGCCCTTAAACGGGCTGCTGACATGCTTGTATCGGTGTCGGTGGGTGACGGTAGCCTAATGACCGGATACGCGCTTAAAAAGTCGATAGACAGCGAGACATACAACTATGTAAAGCTGGTGCAGGACAATAAAGAGTCAGGCAAGCGCGATGCCTACGTATACCAGGACAGCAACAATATCAAAAAGTGGGGCAAGCTCCAGTTGTACGACAAGGTAGATGAAAAAATGAACGCAGCACAGATTAAGCAAAAGGCGCAAAACTTGCTCACCTTACACAATAGGGAAAGCAAAAGCTTGAGTATAGATGCTATGGGGGATTTGAGTATACGGGCAGGGTGTTATGTGCCTGTGTTTATTGATGATTTGAAGGTGAGTCAAGTGTATTTGGTCGATTCATGCACACATAAATTTTCAGGGCTTGAGCACACGATGAGCCTGGAACTGAAGGTGATCTAATGATTAAACAACTACAGAAAATAGCGCTGAGCACTGTGGATGCATCTAAGCCAAGTGAGAGTATGGTCGGACAGGTGACGGGAGTAGATCCGCTTGAAATTACAGTTGATCAACGACTGGTGCTGGATGAAGATTTCTTGCTTATCACGGAACGAGTAACCCGGTACGAGGTTAGTCTTACACACAGCCACGTATACAAAGACGAAACTCCAACGGAAACAGCCACCAAGACCACTCAAACCGCGCTGCCGGATGTGCTGGTTATCCGCGAAGGCCTCAAACTCGGTGATGCTGTGCTTTTACAACGCATGCAAGGCGGTCAGCAGTTCGCCGTTATAGATAAGTTGGTGAGCGCATGATTCCAGCGGGCGGTAGTATCGTTGACGAGGAGATTGAGGAGGAAGAAATGCCCACCAAGACATATGCCTTAGACTTTGTAAACGGACGCGCACGCGGCATTGTAGACGGTCTAGCGGCTATGAGGCAGGTGGTATATAAGATACTTCAAACGTTGAGATACGAAAATCTAATTTATTCCGACGATTATGGAGCGGAAGTAGATCAGTTACAAGGGCAGAGCCGATTGTTCGTGCAAACAGAGCTTAAGCGGCTGGTCCGTGAAGCTTTACTGGCGGATGATCGGATTACGGATGTGCGTGATTTCCAATTTACCTTTTCCGGCAGTGACGTACTAGCAGAGTTTGAGGTTATAACAACGCAAGGCAATTTCAGAGATGAAACGGGGGTCGGAGGCATTGTATGAGAGTCAAACATTTGAGGCTATTCTAGAACGTATGCTTGCTCGCATACCGGATAGCATGGACAAACGAGAGGGAAGTGTTATATATGATGCGCTGGCCCCAAATGCTGCTGAATTAGCTCAAGCATATGTGGAATTAGACACTCAAATAAGCTTGGTTTTCCCTAATCCTGATAACGAGGAATACTTAGATAAATCTGTTGCTTGGTCGGGTACAGAACGCAAAGAAGCGATAAAAGCGCAGTGGCGAGGTAAGTTTTATAACAACCAAAACGAGCTTATGGATGTACCTATCGGTAGTCGTTACTCGATTGAAGAGTTAAACTACGTGGTCATAAGTAAACTGGGAGTTGGACAATTTTCTGTTCAGTGTGAGACTGCTGGAGTAATAGGCAATAAATACACAGGAACATTGCTTCCTATTGATTTTATCGACGGGCTAGCAAAAGCTGAACTAGTAGATTTATTGGTTTCTGGAGAAGATGTGGAGTCAGGAGAGGCTTTGTTTGATAGATATCAAGATAAAGTCACCAAACCTATTACTAGCGCAAACAAGAACCAATATGTCGTGTGGGCACGGGAAGTAAGTGGCGTAGGGGATGCAAAGGTATTCCCGCTCTGGAATGGGAACGCCACAGTTAAGGTTGTGATTCTTAACAATGACAAACGAACACCTTCACCTGCTGTTGTACAGGCTGTGCAGATGCATATAGACCCTACTCAGGATGGACACGGTGAAGGCGCTGCGCCTATTGGTCCGGTTGTCACGGTTGTGGGCGCTGGGGAGGTGCCTATAAACGTCAGTGTGCGAGTACAGTTAGCACGAGATGCGACAACGGACGATGTAAAAGAGCAATTGGAAGCCAGTATTGCTAAGTATCTGGAGGGGTTAGCATTTAACGATACCGACACATTGGTGCGGATCACCCGGATAGCAAACTTTATCTTGGATGTTCCTCCAGTAATTGATTATTTTGACCTGACTATTAACGGCGTAACCAGCAACATTCAGGTTCCGCTAGATTCGGTTGCAGTGCTCGGGACGGTGGATGTGCATGTCTAAAAAACTAATGTCATACTTGCCGGACTATTATGAGGAAATTCAAGAATTCGTAGAAATAATGCAGTCGGAAGATGTTGAGTTTGCCAGCTTGGATGCTGCAATGGTGGATACATTCCGCCAGTTTCACCCGGAGACAGCAACTTGGGGCATTAAGTATTGGGAAAAGGATCTTAAAATAATCTCGATGCCCTCTAAGCCAATTGAACAACGCCGCAGCGTGGTTATCTCCAAGATGCGCGGGAGCGGCAAGGTGTCTGCGAGCATGATTAAAAATGTGGCAGACAGCTATGACCGCGGCGAGGTTGATGTTACTGTTTTTCCGTCTGAATACTATTTTGTGATCAGGTTTATCGGGACACTAGGATTGCCGCCAAATCTCCAAGACTTAAAAGATGCTATAGAAGAGATCAAACCGGCACACTTAGAAGTGCGGTATCAGTTCAGGTACCTAGTTATACGTGAGATACACCACGTGATGAGGATCAGTGAAATTAATAACACTCAATTAAACAAATTTGCAGGAGGTGTACCGATTGGCTAGTAATACACCTAATTTGAGCCTATACATGAAGGACCCGGTGGCAGAAGGTAACGATTTCTTTGATGTGAAAACCATGATGAATGATAACTGGGAGAAGATAGACGGTTTTGCTGGTGTTATGGATGGGGTTAAAGAACGTTTTGATACAATAACTCGTCAGGAAGTAACGCTGAATGCAGGAGTACAGATCATCACCGCCATTAAGTCAGCTTTGTTTTCTTTGGACGGTGTGACCGGGCGAATGCTCGTAAACTTGCTCGGGCGTATGGGTAATTGCGAAAGTGTGGGGTTATGGTCGTCCAATACCACAATCGCAACAGATACAGCTAATAAAACCAGCGGGACCAGCTCATTTAAACTTACGCTTGGTTCTGTACCCGCTACAGCATCCGCGACCTTCCTTACTACGCCGGGCAAAAAGTATGTAGCCATAGCAGATGTGAAAAACGGTAACACCAGCAAGGTTTCCATATCCATAAATGGCATTGCTGGGGCAACGGGTAACGATGTAGCGGCAGCTTCGGCTTTTGCGCCGTCTGTTGTCCGGTTTGCGGCTACTGATTATTTCCACATCTTGACCATTACAGGCACAGGTGCAAGCGGTAATACGTTTAATATGGACAGTGTGCGTGTTTACGAGGTATCAGATGCAGACTATGCAGCAGCGGCGACCCTTACGTCTGTTCAAGTGGCTGCTAAATGGCCTTATGTAGATAGTGTAATGCCTGTACGTAATCCTTATGCGATTCGGTACGGGGAAAACTTGATTCCCCCATTCTACGAATGGGCTGTTAACACTACAGGCGTGGTTACCTTACAAGGGCCGTACAAAGCTACAGCTACACGGACCGTTCCTGATGTCATATCGCCGTTGCGGGTTGTTGTTCCTGTTCTGCCTAACACCGACTATACAATTTCTAGTATAGGAGACGGGTTACAATATATTGAGCGTAGGGACAATAACGATTCTGACCCAACCGGAGAAGTTGCGACGGGTGTAATTGCCGTAGGTTCTAAAACATTCACTACATCGTCACAAACGCGATTCTTATCTGTGCGGCTTAGATACGCCGCTGCGGGTTCATTCGCGCACGAAAACCCAATGCTTAACATCGGCAGCACAGCCAAACCATTCAAACCGCGCGAAGACTCAATGTTAGCATTGCAAACAGACCTGTACGCCGATCCAGTTGCAGGGGTTAATGCTGATACGGTGTTCGAGCGTGACGGGCAGTATTTCAAGTCGAAGAAGTGGCAGAGTGTGACATTGGATGGAGCGCTGACGTGGACATATGCGTCTACGTATACTGGGTATAAGCGCGTCACAATTGTACTTCAAGATGTCTACAATCCTTCCACTTGGAATCCGGTGGGCGTCAAGTTCGACGGTAGCCTACTTAAACGGGTTGGAGAAGATGCGGCTGATTCTTTATCTGGAAGCCCTGCGGACGGTAAATCTATATTCGTGACGGTGTCTATCGCGGACAGCGGATGGGGAGACAGCTATACACCGACAGCAGACGAGATTAAGGCGTATTTCATGGGCTGGCGTATGCGCGATCAAACGACACTAGGCCCATACACAAGTGGCGTAAAAGCATGGGGAACACTCTTATCCGGTGGGGCAAACAATTATACCAACACATTGCCAACTACTGCAGCACCAGACTACAAAACGCCGTACCAACTTGTATATCAACTCGCAACGCCTACAGTCGAGCCTATTGTTTCAGAGGGGCAGCTTTCCTTTATCGAGGGTGATAATCAGGTCGAAGTAGGCACAGGGATTGTGTTACGCGAAGGTGTCAAGGCTGCGAGATACGAAGATAATATGTGGATCAACGGAGCAATTGGCGGGTCAACACCACTAAATAAACGTCCCAAGTCCTTTCTCGCATTTTATAAAGATGGAAAAAGGGATAATTGGAGGGTGATGGATCACGGAACTGCGCCGAACATCGAAACATATGGATTAGTGCAAGCGAACACACCTTTATCGAAATTTAGCGATGCGTCATCATATTCTGTGACATACATGGAAATGGTGTCTTCGCCCAATATGCCGTTTACAGGCTCATACGCAGCCAACGAAAAGACGCTGCTGTCAGACTTGGTAGACAGTGTGCAGCAAAACACATCGCGTGTGTCGGTGTTGGAGAATAAGAAGGCTGACAAGGATGTTCCCGCATGGATTACGCCAACAACGTTACTCAATGGTTGGGTTAGTATGGGTGTGCTGGGCTACCGTAAAATTGACAATAAGGTACAAGTTAAGGCCCGGATTAAAAGCGGTGTAATAGGACAGCCATTTATGGTTCTGCCAGAAGGGTATAGACCGCTTGTGGGTCAGGTTCGTCCGGTACACTCTTATACGACGACGGACGTGTTTGCCGCTGTGCTAATCAATGCAGACGGTAAATTCATCGTGTCGGGCGGCAGTAATAACGAGGTAAATATATATTTGGAGTTCACAACAGATTAGGGGAGGGCAACAAATGAAAGCAGCCGCTAAAGTAAATACAGATGGCCTCTATATGGAAGACGTAGAAGTGGACGATGCCTTTTCGGGTGTCGTCCCTTTTTATGCCGAATCCGTTGGAGAGCAGGGT
The DNA here is from genome assembly GCF_038007385.1 of Paenibacillus sp. FSL M8-0228. NCBI lineage: Bacteria > Bacillati > Bacillota > Bacilli > Caryophanales > Paenibacillaceae > Paenibacillus > Paenibacillus sp. FSL M8-0228. The sequence continues at coordinate 4,303,706 of NZ_JBBOXA010000001.1, read as the reverse complement.
GATATAGTGAACCCTCAAAAGCCGGAGCCTATTGGATATACCGTAAGTGTACCAATTACAACAACCGGGTTGTTTAAGCCAAAATTCGACCTTGCTGCATGGATGGCTTATGAAGGTGCAGTTTACGAGGCTCAGGAGTCATATATAGCCGCGCTAAACGATTGGCAGGCTAAGGGCAGGATTACAGAGGAGCAGCCTGTATATGTTGCACCTAAAGAGCCAGAAAATCTATGGACAGAAGGACTCACTCCAGAACAGATAGCGGAGCTAACCAAACAGCCAGAACCGCAGCCGAAACTTCGTGAAGAACTTACAAATACGCAGATTGCAATGGCGGATATGTATGAGCAAATGCTTGCTATGCAGGCGGAGCTTAAAGTTCTTAAAGAGGGGAGGTGATTAACGTGGCAGCCATATATGGATCTCTAATCATGAAAGGCATAAAGACGTTTGCTCAGGTACCAGATATACAAAAGGAACCTGTTAGAGCATATCTAGCAAGTTGGGGATTAGACGTGGATGGCACACCATTAGAAAAACGGGATGAGTAAGACAGGAAAATTTTCCTGAGCAAAAATAGATAGAGACGGGGGAAAGGGTATGCCGGAAGGAGACGTGATGGCGATTGAACAATTGCACACGAAAACAGAAGAGTTAACAGTTCAACTACAGAATCTAAGTGGGGAATTTGCTAGGTTGTCTGCTCAGGCCGTATCGGATGGGGCGCGTTTCAAATTGGTCGAGCAGACACAGGGTAGGCATGATGAGGAAATCCGTCAACTTAAAGATTCAACGCGCATGATGCAACTACAATTTGATCAGGTAATGACTAAGATCGACACGCTGGAAATGAAACTGTTTAGCTGGCTCCAGCAAACGCAGCAGGATAGCGTTAAGGAACGAACGACGAATAATAAACAGTGGTTTAATTTCCTGACCTTTGTATTGGGCGGGACCATAATCGCTATTGTTACAGCGGTTTTTGTAAAAGGGGGATTGTGATACTTGTTTAATCCAAATAAATACACGATTGAACGGCGCTACATAAACAAGCGCCATAACGTAAGACCGGGTACTCGCCTAACAAGCGGGAATCCGGTCTTTTTAGTTGCACACGACACGGGTAATCCAGGAGCGTCAGCGGATAACCATTACACCTACTTTCAGGATTTGAAAGACAGATCCGCATCAGCTCAAACTTTTGTGGATGACAAAAAGATTCTGGAGATCATCCCGACCGGAACCGGACCAGACGCAGCTGAGAAAGCTTGGCACGTATTGTACAACGTAACCACGGATAACGAACTGTACGGCGACGATGCGAATGATATAGCGTTGGGCGTGGAACTGTGCTTCGGCGGCAAGATCGACACCTTGGAGGCTTACAAACGCTATGTATGGTACCTGGCCTACTGTTGCAACAAATGGAGCATAAACCCACGGACACACATACCGAGTCATAAGCAGCTTGATCCATCACGTAAGAGGGACGTAGACCAAGCTCTGGGGACGATTGGGAAAACGCTCAAGGATTTAGTCTATGACGTTGAAGCAGAGCTTAAAGGCGCTTCTGTGGCTCCTGCTGCGCTGGACTTCACACCGTTGCCCGTGTACATCGCTCAATCTTTAATTGATAACTATGTTTCTCCAGCTTGGTTCGCAAGCCAAAAGGCCAATGATCCGGAAGGCAAGACACATTTTCACAACCTAGCCAATAACCTTCGGGCGGCGGCCGGGTTGAACGAAAAGAATCTGCCGCTTGCTGGAGCTGTGAAGCTGTTTAAATCCAATGCACAAGAGATTATCTTCCGGTGGCTTCAACCAGCTTGGTTCAAGGCTAAACAAGCTGATGACAAGGAACAAATGCAACATTTCAATAATCTGGCTAATTATCTGCGTTCTGCCGCAGGTCTGCCGAAACAATAAGAGGGGGATTTTATATGCAAACTATTATCGAAACTGTACAACCATATGTAAGTACCATTGCTACAGCTATTTTAGGAGTCCTGACAGCCATTGTTATCGCTGGACTTAACACGATTAAGGTAAAGGCCAACACGTGGATAGATGCACGTACAACGGAGTCACAGCGAGTCTTGTTGCATAAGCTGGCTGAGGAAGGATTTTCCTTGGCGAAGACAGCCTATAAAGAAGCTGATGGGCCTAAGAAACTTCAGGAGGCTTTGTCCTATGTAACCGGACAGTTGGAGCAAAAGGGAATCACACTCACTCCAGTGGAAGTCCAAGCGGCGATTGAAAAGGCGTACCTGGACTATAAAGCCAAAACGAAGCAAAAGCCCATTAGTACGGAGGAAGCCACTATAGCAGATGTAGCAGCCAAGGTTAGCACCGAAGAAGCAGCTCAAGCAGCAGCGAAAGAGGCAATGACTGGTTTGGCAGCCAAGGTAAACGAATTGTTGGCTCAGGCTACGGCAGAGGTAACAACAGGTGCTCAGGTTCAACCTGCACCTGAGCCTATTCCTGCGCCGACAGAAGCTACACAAGCGCCTGTAACTACAGAGTAAGTATATAAAGTAAACACCCTATCAACTTATACTGGTAGGGTGTTTTTACGTTTAGGTAGAATGAATATCGATGAAGAAATTGAATTAATTTTTTTTCTTTTTTAAGGTGATTTTTACCCCAGCTTCTCCTTCCAAACCAACGACCAGTTGAGTTAAACCGCCCGATTTGGCAATTCCTTTTACATGTATCTCAATGGTATCCATCTCAAATCCCTTGAACCCTTCTGCATATCCTGCGAGAGCCTCGTAAGTTACAGGAACATTTTTTACCGCTCCACTCATAGCTGATGACGGCATATATACTTCATCTTCCGAATTTTCTTGAATCAAAGGCATCATTAATACAAACTGTTCTTTTTTACTCATAGTATAAATCTCCTTAAAGTTATTTATTAAAATCACTCTTCGTTATTATAGAAACTTTCACCATCTACGTGGATTTCAGAGAGAATCTCAAAACGAGAGTGGCTTTCAATTGAAATACCGCCATGAACATCGACATCATTAGTTGTTAAATCTTCTATTGAGACTATTAGGATATAGTCGATCTCTTCATCGTTTTCTAATTCAGGTTTGCTATAGAGCTGCAGCCAAATCTGCCAGTCACCAGGGTTAAAACTCTTTATAATACGATTAAAGTGATGAATATGATCCCATTTTTTTCGACCCTCTTTACCTGCAGGATTGCTTGTTGCCATGTTATTACCCGAATTAATTGTGTGAAGAGAAGTGTCTACATATGCTCTCAAATATTCATTGCCCATACTTTGATTTACGGGCGAGAAACAAATACAAGTAACAGAAACCTTTACCACAGGCTTTTTGTTGTTTGAGTACTGAGAGAGGGTTGATGGCATATAGAATCTTACTCTCTCTTTTAAAAGTCTACCAAGTTTACCCTTTCTTATATAAGAAGCCCTACTTCTATAAGAGTCTTTAGAGTTTAGATAATTTCCGATTCCTTTTCCATACAGTTTTGAATGTAGCTCTCTAAAATCTTGAGATGAATTATAAGAGTCAATATGGGGCGTTTCGGCATGATGAAGTAGAAGTGCTTTTGCTATCATTATATCATTTTCAGGGATATGTTCTGTAAGCAAGGCTAATTCTTGTGCTGCTAATGGCGTCGAGAAACTTGTCCCAAATTCTTGGGTTAATTTCCCTTCATTATTTATAACATAGGCGGCGCAATTTGCAGATATAAATCCTTTATTATCTTTAATATAAACATTGCCGCCTGGGTAGACTAAATCCGGTTTTGGTGAACCAGCAAATCCGAAGCCAATTCTACTAAAGGGGGATAATTCATCTCTACCTGAAATGCTATCCGGATGGTTATCTCTCGATATAGAACCAACAGTGAGAGCGTAAAAAGATTCACTGGGTGCTGCCATTCTCGACGCATCATCATCTATGATATCATCCAATGATGAATAATAAGACCATAATTTATGATTTCCTGTAGGTACCACAAATTGAATGCCATAATCCGTATATTTCTTTGTCAAAGAATCAAGTTCAAAAGCTAAATTACTGATGAAGTCCCCAGATAGTGAATCTTGCTGATTTAATGCTAAACAAAATATTTTTGCTTGATCTTTAATGTTTTCAACAGCTGAACGTATCCTCTTGATAAGAGTGGGTTCATCTAAGGGTGTTAGCCCATCACTAATTGCAGCATCGATTATTCGGACCTTTGGTATAAGTTGTTTGTTTAATACTTGAGTGTCTATATCATCACCAAAAATTGCCCTACTTGCAACCTTTGTACCATGTTCGCAGGTTGGAGCAAACTCTAAATCTTCAGATATATACTCACCTGCAATACAATCACTCATGCTCTCGGGTAAAGATACCCCGTCATCTAGTATGCAAATTATTGGTAGTTCCTTAGGGTCACGTAAAAATTCGATTTTTACATCGTCCAAATCAATTTCAGCCTGACCACCACCTTCAGTTTCAGTTTTGAAAAAAGGTGTTTTTCCTATTTCGAGAACTATTTCTTGATCAGCCAATACTTTTAGTCCGCTGGAAGGAATAAGCGCTCGTAGTACAGGTGTATTGTTTTGAAGTATAACGTTGTCTAACAACTCACCTTGCACTGATAATATATTACTAGATAGAAACTCAATCATTTTTTCATAATCAGAAGACTTTAAACTAGGAATCAAAGTTATTTGTACATCTTGAGTCGCATTAGAGTCTTTAAGCGATTGAGCAAGTTTATCTTCAGAAGCGTAGGAAGAAATCGATTTTATATACTGAAAAAAATCATGAGATTTCCCATCTTTTTGTGTATACTGTGACAACTTTCGGTCAAACTCTTTTAAGTTCTCAGGAGAAGTTGAAACAATTGCTACGTTGGACTTTTTAATCGAATTAACTATCAACTTGTTTTTCGTAAATAATTTTTCGAAGTCTCCTCGATCATCAATCGTGTCTCCTTCTTCTAGTTCAACTTTAAAAATAATTATATTATCTGAGATTGGTGTTTTATTTTGACGGTGTGACTTTCGTATCGCTTCAATTCCTTTTGCTAAATTTGTGCCGTGTTCAACATGATTAATGTCTCTTGGTGTTGGTATCGATCGTGGTTTATATTCCACCAGATCTACTTCGCTATCAGGTATCCAAAAATGTGATTTTGGATCTTTATTTTTGTTATTTGGTTTTCTTCGATCATTCAACCTTATTCAACTCCTTAATTCGATCAGAAATGGTTGATTTAGGTATGCCGGTTATTTCACTGATTTCTCTTAGGGTTAAGCCGTTACTTTTAAGCAAATGAAGATACGACGCGTCCACAGCACTTTCATTAAATAAAAGAAGCATATTTGTAATTGTTTTTACAAAATCAGCTGTGGAAATTGAAATTCTTTTCTGATGAAAAAGAGTATTTTTAACGGTTTTTACAACAACATCATGAAGCTGAGAAAAATTAAAGCCTTTACTAATATCAGCGACCTTTTTAATATCCGCTTGTATATTTAGTTCGAATTTCTTTAGTTGTGTTTCAAGATAATTGACTCTCATTTCTTGATCGGGTAATTCAAGATACAAAACTGTATTAAATCTTCTCCAAACAGCTGCATCGAGTAATTCCTGATGGTTAGTCGCCGCAATTATGAGAACATCGTCTGAAAGCATATCAATATTCTGTAGTAAGGTATTAACTACTCGTTTTAATTCCCCTAATTCATTTTTATCATCACGTTTTTTTGCAATTGCATCAAATTCATCAAGAAAGAGAATCACATTTTTCTTATCAACTGACTCGAAAATTTTTCTGATGTTAGTTCCTGTTTGGCCCAAGAGGGATGAAATTAGACTATCTAGTCGAACATAAGCTAGAGGCAAAGACAATGACTTAGATAGAGAAAAAGCAGTAGAAGTTTTTCCGCAACCTGGAGGACCACAAAGCAATAGTCTGTTTTCAAAATTGAGCCCCAATTTGATCAACTGATCCCGATTTTCATATTCATTAATAATATATTCAATTTGACCTGATATTGTTTTACTTAGGATTAGCGAATCTTGTTGAACTTCTTGAGGATGGTACCAGTCGATTAAACTGTTATTAGATGTCTTATCCCGAGGGGTATACATACCCGTGGGTTCAAACATCTTAAGACCTGAAGAAGGTGAAAATGTGGGTTCTCTTTTCTTTGTACTTGGACTTATGTTTCTCGATTTTAAAGATGTTGTTATCTTATTTGCTAATTGAACATTTCCTTTTTTTCTTTCCTCCTCGGACAATTCAAGGACCGTTTTTTTAAAGTTTTCATCGTCGTTGTTGTTAAACGCCTCGATAAGTTTAATTACAAAATCGGATCTCATAAACACCACCCGTTCGGACAAAGCCGGAATATAGACCTTATTATACCACCTTTTATGCCATTTTTATACGTGGATTTTTCGGACAAGTCGGACAGACCTATCAACTAATATGAACAATAATACAAATTTATATTTCGGTCAAGAACAAACGTTCCTAGACTGGGATTTATACATAGAAGGGGTTTTTACACAATCCATCGAATAGCTAATTGAGGTGATCAGAATGAATCACACATATAAAGTGTTAAAGTCGGATATCGAACTATTTGCAGCTGCTTTAAGCCAGGTAAGAGTATATGTGGTCCAGCCGTTGGGTGAGGATTTGATAGATATTGTGGACAACGGTGGAATAGTGGAGAAGATTACACCGGAGTCGATTAAGATTAACGGAAGCTATTTCATGAGGAATCAGTTTGAATTTAGAGTAGATGTGAAAAAGGACTCCGCTGGTATGTAACCAGTACGGAGTCCTTTTTATTGTTTCATTTTAATTATGTCTTATTCATCAGCTTAATTATGTCTTATTCATCAGCGTTATTCTGAAAAAGAGGATATCGCCTTAGAATTATTTGTGAAATTAACATAAAGCAAAAATAATTTGACTATCTGGCACTGCGCATGGTGTAAAGAAACAGTAACCTATAACAAAACCAAAGATATTAGTCACAGGCCACATTAAAAATACATCTGTCCAGGTAAAAATAAGGCTATATCTAAAATAACAAAACCCTGGAAGAGGTCTATAATCATAGTCTTCTACTGCCCTGCTTCTAGGAGTACTGTGATCGTAAACTCCTCCTTGGCTACTTCCATCAGATTGAACTATCTCCAAAGCCTGTTGTATATTTTGAGGGCGCATTTGAATTACTTTTTTTAGCAAGGTCGGGTTTGCTTTTAATTGTTGATAAAGACTCAACATTTGTGCAGGAGGTTGTTCAGTCGGGCGTTGATATTGTCCTAGTATATTTGTCATATTAACTGAATTGAGACCACCGCTGCTTCCATAAGGAATTTGAGGGATGGGCATTGCTGGCTGTGTGGGGACTGTAAAGGTTCCTGGTGATTGATGCATCGAACGATATTGAAACATAATTCAAAACACACCTTCCGTTTATTATTTTCACTTCACAGTCGTACTATATTCAACTTGATCAATAAGGTGCCCAGAAAAAATTAGAGGGTATTAAGAGCCAAGCTACTAGAATTTTTAACAAGTTTTCATAATATTAAAACCCCGGATTGCTCCGGGGTTCATTCATTTTATGAAACTAATTTTATCTTTGTTATTATTCAGATAGTATTGAACTGCCCTATTTTCGTCCGGGAACCCTTCTGTGATTTTTTCGAGCTGCACGGAAATTACTTTACCGTTCCTTATTTCTACCGTCAGCTCAGGGTCAGTGTAATCATTACCATAGGAATAATAAATTGAATCTGATGTATTCATTTTAGTTAAGGGATTTCCTAGTTTATCGACGACTTTTTTTACTGTATCGCCCACCACAAATTTGTTTTTGATACCTTTTCCCTTTTGATAAACACTTGCATATTCAAGAATTCCGTTGTGGAAGTTAAGATATTGATTGTCGTCAAAGAAAGCAACATCCCCACTGTATGCGATTTGATAATATTCTGTTTCAATTTTCATGTTCTTGAGCTGTGGCTGTAAGTCCGAAAAGGCAGAGCCCAGTGTCCAATTACCTACAGTATTAAAATTCTCGTAAGGTTTCTGTGCGGATGCGTGGGGGATTATAATCGAGCAAAAGAAGAAGACTGTAACTATTGAAAGGCATATTTTTTTTAACAAAACTGGCATCTGATTGTTCACCTCGTGTTTTTTTATAGTTTATCAGTATAAGGGATATTTTTCTATATTTCATCCTCTTGTAAGGAACGTGTGTTCGGAATATAATTTGTACATCAGAATACAGGAGGCTACATACATGTCTAAAAAATTAGAAGATAACGGCTTATGGGAAAGCAGCCGGATCATCATCCCTGAACACAAGGAAGCATACCTGAAGCTTATGAAGGACCGTCAACGGAGAGGCAAACCGGAGTTGGACGACCAGGAGGTACAATTGATTGAACAAGCTTTAATAGAGTCTTACAACTCACGTCAGCCTGTCAGCGTGACCGTATTTAGCCCGTTTGACGACACGGTTATGACTGGTGTAGTTACGTCAATTAACACTGCTAGACGTGAAGTGAAACTGTTCCGTGGGGAAGATGATTATAGTTGGATTAAGCTGGAGGATATAGTGTCAGCAGTAATGTAGCCCTCGGTTCTCCCAGGGCTACACATGATGAATTAGTCTTGAATTGCTGTTACGATCCCGTTCTCAAAATAGATGTACTTGTAATGATCGTACACCCATTGTTCATTTACACCATAGGCAGTAGTGGTCTTGTTTACGTGTTTCGGGAGTCCCCACTTGGAGTCTATAACTTCCAGTTCAGTCATTCCGATTTGAGGAGCAAGTTTTTCTGGTGGAATATCTTCGTAATCTCCAGTCTTAACAAATGATGTAGAACCAAGGTATGCGTCTTTATCTTTTGCGATCAGTTTATCGTTTTTTAGGTAGTATATTGTGCCGTTATCGTCGTGTAATTTATTACCGATGAGAGTGGTTGACCAGGTATAAGTGCTTTTATCCTGTGAGTTAGGGAACAATACTTTGATTACTTCACCGTTTTTAAAAGTCAGATTTTCATAGCCGGACGTATCTTTCCAAATCCCTTGAAAATGATCTAGCAAGAATGCTTTAGCCAGATATTCCCCTGAGTCTTGATAGTTACCACTGGCAGTGAATAACTTCGTCGCTTCTTTAAAATGAAACGAATCGAATTGTTTTACTCCTTCTCGGTAATTCGCTTCCTGTAACAAATTAGAGGAATCTTTATACTCTTGAATTTGTTCAAGTAATTCAATTGCTGAAGCGTAGTTATCCTGAGAGGAATTTTGCTTTGCCAGTAAGTATGTTGATTCTGTTTTTAGCTTGACACTATCTTTGTAATTGACTAAATTGATAAACATTTCAATAGCCTTTTCGTATTCTTTAGTTTTTAGCAGGTGTTGTGCCTTTAGATATTTGGTTTCATTAATCAACTCATCGGAATCTTTGTACCCATCCAAATTGGTGAAGGCTTGATTTGCTTTCTCAAATTCACCGTTATTCATTAATGACTTGGCCTGAATATAACTGATATAGGGAGCAGCAATTAAATAGCTTACGATAATAAGACATAAAATAAGAAATGGAGCAATTGAGATAATAATTTTCTTCCTATAGCTGATCTTCTTAGGAATCGAACCATCATTCCTAATTTCGGATGTTTTTTCTTGCGGTGCAATATTGATAGTTACTTCCTTTCCGCAATAATTGCAGAAGGCGCTTCCTTTGGGTATTTCTTTCCCACATTTATCACAGGGCATTCTTTTTTACTCCTGCCTTTCTTGGAACTCTGTTGCTTCATAAAAAGTAGTCTATCAAACATAGGAATATTTTTCTAGGTCTAATCACATGGGAAGAATTCAGATAACCTGTCTAAAAATAATATGTGATGCATAGATGCCTGATAAATTACGAACCGCTTGTTATGAATATATTTATCAAAAATATGGAAGTGTACAGCGTGACAGACGTATATGTAAGAATTTCAACGGAAGAACAGACTTGCAAGATCAGCTAGAAAAATCATTGTTTGAAATTGCAGACCAATGATAATGATAAAAAACATGACAATGGCTTTTAGGGAATTCCTTTGGAGATATACTTAGTAAAACAATGAGACAATGTAATTAAGTGAATTGTAAAGAAGCCTTACTGGCGTATGCCAATAAGGCTTCTAATCATTACCCGTAAGTTACCCGCAAAAAGGTTTGTAGATCGTTATTTTTTCTTGTTGATGTAACTAGCTCAAAAATCGCAAAAACCCTTTACCCTTGCGGCTTTAACTCGCTTCCTGTATGCTTGTGTAGATAACGACTTATATATGTTCTACATTTGAGGTGGATAACATGAACAGAATTTATCTGGATCATGCCGCATCGACTCCTATGCATCCTGAGGTTGCGCAGACTATGATGGACATCATGACTGGCCAATTCGGCAACGCTTCGAGCGTTCATGCCTTTGGCCGCGATGCCAAGCGCACCGTCAGCGCTGCTCGGGATGCCGTTGCGGCCTCTTTGGGCTGCAAGCCTGAAGAAATTATTTTTACGAGCGGAGGAACAGAAAGTGATAATCTGGCCCTGTTTGGGACGGCTACGGCAGACGGCCGTACTTCAGGGCATATGATTACAACTGCGGTTGAACATCATGCAGTGCTTCATGCTTGTGATGAGCTGGAAAAAGCGGGGTATGAGGTAACTTATGTCCCGGTCAACGGGTTTGGACGCGTGAACCCTGCGGATATCGAGGCTGCCATTCGACCAGATACTTTTTTGATCAGCATGATGTATGCCAACAATGAGGTGGGCGTCATTCAGCCGATCTCAGAAGTAGGGCAGATTGCGAGAGAACATGGAGTTGTATTCCATGTAGATGCGGTTCAAGCTTTCGGTCATATATCCATCGACTGCCGGAACCTCCCGATTGACTTACTGAGTGTGTCTGGTCATAAGATTAACGGACCGCAAGGGGTTGGGGCATTGTATATCCGCCAAGGTACACGCCTTCAGCCGCTAATGCATGGGGGACTTCAGGAAAAGAAACGCCGTGCCGGAACAGAAAATATCGCCGGTATTACGGGGCTGGCTAAAGCCGCAACTCTTGCTAATGCTTCCATTGAGGAGCGTGGGGCGCACGATACGGTTCTTCGCCAGACGTTGCTTAAAGGGTTGGAAGACACTCTGGGTAGCCAAAATTTTGTGATTAACGGTGACCCTGATCATTCTTTACCTAATGTTCTCAATGTTAGCTTTCCGGCCATTGGTACAGAGACCATGCTGATGAACCTTGATATGGAAGGAATCGCAGCAGCAAGCGGATCAGCCTGCACTTCCGGATCTTTAGAGCTATCGCATGTATTGCAGGCGATGGATCTTCCTGAAGATGTTTTACATTCAGCGATTCGGTTTAGCTTCGGTTTGGGTAATACTACGGAAGAAATGGAATACACGGCCAAGAAAATTGAAACCATATGGAAGCGGCTGCGTACTAGGTACTAGGGATTTCTCCGCATTTTAATAAGAAGGGAGGGGCGGTTTTTCCATTTCATTGCATGAACGGAAGCAAGGTCTGACAGGCATGTAGGAAAAGGACCGCACCTTCGTTCAGATTGCAGAATGAGGAGGTACCCTATATATGAAGCTTCAAGATATGATCGGACTTGCCGTTTTCGATGTGGAGGACGGGAAGCAGATTGGTAAAATACATGACTTTATGGTGACAGCGGATTGGCGAATCTCAGGGATCGAGTTGGAAGGAAAGGGACTTTTTTCTTCTCACGTGAAAATGGTTGCTTGGGATGACATCGTTGCTTACGGTGAGGATGCGATCATGATTCGCAATCAGCAGGCTGTGCGTAAAATGGAGGCCCATGATATACAACATACGTACTTGCTTGGGCCTTGTAAACTGAAGGATCTATCCGTGCTAACAGAGGAAGGGCTTATGCTCGGGCACATCTCGGATGTTTATTTTGACCAGGAAATGGGCAATAACATAATAGGCTTGGAAATCAGCGATGGTTTTGTATCGGATATTATAGAGGGGCGGAAATGGCTGCCCTGCACCGAAGAGATGTCCATCGGGGAAAATGCTGTTATGGTTCCCCCATTAAGCGAGCAGCGTCTGGAAAAAGCCATATATTCTGTTAATGGATAGGGTGAGTTTATTGAGATGTCCGAATTGTAATTCCAAAGATATCGGAAAAATTGGCTCCCATCAATTTTATTGCTGGGGATGCTTTATCGAACTTCAGGTGAATGGTGAAAAAATGTCTGTCTACCAAGTGGAAGAGGATGGAACGCTCAGTTCGCTGGACGACCTATTCTTTGGAGATGAGATGGCACAACAGGACTTGCCGCAAATTCACGCTTCTTCCTAAGCTGGACACCAAAGGTGGACAGGCTGCTTACTAAGAGGTGTGATCTACATACGGCTTAGTAGGTTGTATAACGCTTGATAAAAAACAACGAAGAGGGTGCCCCGTACGGCCATAATGGCTGAGGGCACCCTCTTTTGTATACCGTTATTGTGAAGATTGTAAGTTCTACAATTTAAAGCGTTTGACCTCTTCCAATAGAAGATCTGCATGAGAATCGAGTTTGGCAGAAAGGTCAGCAATATTATTCATGGCATGACCTTGTTCTTGCACAGAGGAGGCCACTTCCTCTGTAGATGCTGCACTTTGCTCAGAAACAGCGACAACGCTGGAAATGACGTCGGAAATATGCCCGGCATTCACACGGAGATCATCTGCGGCGGCTGTAACGTCCTCAATTTGGGCAAGCATATGCTGAGAAGCGCCACGAATGGACTCAAACGCCTGTCTCGTTGCAATGGCAGCGTGCTCCTGTTCTACAGTTACAGCAAGAGCCCTCTTCATTTCCTCCGCGCTTTGTACTCCTGCAATCTTAATTTCTTCCAGCTTACTCATGATACTGTCACTGGAACTGCCAGCTTGCTCAGCCAGCTTTCTCACTTCTCCCGCGACGACGGCAAAACCTCGTCCGTGTTCCCCGGCCCGTGCTGCTTCGATAGATGCATTGAGGGCCAGCAGGTTTGTTTGTGCGGCGATATCATGGATGGCTCCGGCCAGCCGCTCAATATCCTGAGTTTTTAGCGTGAGTGAATCTACGGCTTCCCCTGCCGCAGTCGTCGTTTGTCTGGACTCGGCGGCCAGTTTCGCTTGACGTTCAGCTGTTTCATACCCTGCAAGCACGGCAGAATCTGTTTCGAATACGGCAGTTTGGGTCCGTTTGACACTTTCGCCAATCTGGTCGATGGAGCCTGTCATGTGAGTCAGCTTCTCAGAGCCGGAATATACAGCCTCAGCTTGGTCGCTCGCTCCTTGGGCAAGTTCCTGAACTGCGCTGGAGATTTGTGACGCGATGGTTCCAGTATCCTTAGCGTGCTGATGCATATCATGGGAAGCTGAGCTGACATCGCCTGCAGTATCTGATACCTTGCGCAACAGGTGAGAGAGATTATCAGACATGATATTAAAATCTGTACCCAGGCTGGCAATTTCATCTTTACCCTTAATGTCCACACGAGCTGTCATATCGCCTTCAGCTATACGTTTGACGTTCACTTGAAGCTTCCGAATTGGCTTGATAAAGTTGTTTGCCGCCCAGATTGCCAGCAGCATAGCAACGACCAAGATGATAGCAACGGTAATAATCAACTGATTACGAGTGGAGTAATACTCCTGAAAAGCAATATCTTTTGAAATGGACAATCCTACAATCCAGCCAGTGCTAGGCATCTTTTTAAAATAAAGCTGACGGTCACTGCCATTATAGGTATAGTCTGTTTTTCCCGAAGCTGTGCTCAGCAGGGCCGCAGTTGATGAACCCAACTCGGGCGTATCCTTAAGGTTTTTACCGGCCAGCTTGCTGTCTGGGTGTGCGACCACAACTCCATTCTGGTCAATCAGAAATGCGTAGCCTAATCCGTTCAGGTTTATGTCTTTAATGATTTTTGTCATATCATTTAACATAATATCCTCGCTGACTACCCCGGTGATAGAGCCGTTGGAATCTTTGAGAGGTTTAGCAATAGAAATGGTGAAGTCATTGCTGCCTGCATCGGTGTAAGGTGAGGAATAATACATTTCTCCCTTGGTTTTGGCATCCTTGTACCACGGACGAGCGCGAGGATCATAACCAGCTTCAAACCAGCCAGATCCATCCCAGTAGGATCCATCTTCAAAGCCTGCGTAGATGTTGGAAATATTTTGATCTTTATAGTTTTCAAAAGCTGCTTTCAGAGATACGGTTTTGGCATCTGATGAAATATCACTCGATTCCAGACCTGCAGCCAGTGTCTCGATAATTTTGGCATTGCCGCTGGTCCATCCGTCGAGCTGATTGACGGTTTCGGTGGCTTTACTAGTCATAAGCTCTTGTATGTCACGGTTAGCCTGATTTTTGATACTTGTCATGCTAATAACGGATAAAGGCCCGGCTGCAACGATAACAATGCAAGTGAAAAGGAGAATAAGCTTGATTTTTAAGTTCATGTAATGACCCCCGATGTTTCAGAAATATGAAATCCTAAAATAGTGCTTTGTACTTATATCGTCAGATGGAATGACTTTGTTAATTATTTTCATCCGTTTTCATCATTTTTTTACAATGGTAATCGATGTAGCATTCCAGACTCGCGGGAAGGATTAAAGTAGAGGTACAGGCATATACTTAAAGAAGGCTAGTCCGGTAAGGGGGCACGAAATGGAGCAATTAACGAAAAGTAGACTGTTCCGGTACGGAATATGGACGCTGCTGGGACTTGTCATTCTATATTTTATCTGGCTGCTGCGACCTTTGTTTTTTCATTTGTATGAATTTCTGAAAACAATCATTGCTCCGTTTGCGGTAGCGATGATCATCTCCTATGTACTTAATCCTGTTGTCAATATGCTGGGCGGTCGCAAGGTGCCTCGAAGCGTAGCTGTGCTGCTCATCTATGCTGTATTTTTGGCCAGTCTCGTTGTGATTCTGATGAACCTGATTCCGATGTTTATTGAACAACTGGATGAGCTGAATGAGCATCTGCCTGAGCTGACCATGCATGCACAGGGATTAATGACGAATATGGATAGCGGCATTTTGCCCCAAGGGGTGCGAACGGGTATGAATCAATGGTTTTTCCAACTAGAGAATCGGATGGCAACCGGAATTTCTACCTTTATGGATAACATCGGCGGGATGATCAACATGCTGTTCAATGTATTCATTGTACCGTTCCTCATTTTTTATATTTTGAAAGATTTTGATGTGTTCGAGCGGACGATTGTGTCTTACCTCCCGCGTTCTCGTCGTAAGGCGATTGTAACGGTACTTAAGGAAATTGATCAGGCGCTTGGCAACTATGTCAGGGGACAATTACTGGTATGCGTCATTATTGGCGTGCTGGCTTATCTCGGATATATGCTGATTGGCATGCCTTATGCGCTGTTGCTGGCAGGAGTGGTTGCGGTTTTTAACATCGTTCCATATTTGGGCCCCTTTTTGGGAGCCGCTCCGGCAGTAATCATGGCTTCTACAATCTCCTTCAAAATGGTGCTTTTGGTCGTGGTCGTTAACACTTGTATTCAAGTGTTGGAAAGCAATGTCATTTCTCCCCAGGTGGTAGGACGAACGCTGCATCTGCATCCGATAGCCATTATTTTCGCTCTGCTAGTGGGTGGTGAAATTGCGGGAATTACCGGCTTGATTTTAGCGGTTCCCGTGATGGCGGTATTAAAGGTAGGACTTCAACATTTTTTTGCTTATTACGTGAAGCGGAAAACGATCTGATTTTGTCCTTACACCGTATGTATCTTGTCTGATATCGCGTTGACACGGCTAAATGACACGGATATACTGAATTGAGTATGTTTAAATGTGTTTATCCAGTAGGGAAAGCTCATTTCGAAGTGCGGGCTGAACCCGCCGGGATGCTCCCGTTACCAGTGAAAACAAGGCGATCGATCGTCCGTTAAGCAAATGTTGGTGTGCAGCTTGCGCATGGGCATTTCGTACAGAGGGGACGGCGTTAACCAGGGTGGTACCGCGATACAATCGTCCCTGATCCGTTCAGGGGCGTTTTTCTGTTTTTTTATGGCCTGTGCCAGGAAAAGTGACACCATAATTAGGAGGCTACTTATATGAAAGCTAGTGAAATCCGCTCCAAATGGCTGGAGTTTTTTGAAAGCAAGGGACATGTGATTGAACCAAGCGCGCCGCTTGTTCCACATAAAGATCCTTCCCTGCTGTGGATTAATGCGGGTATGGCACCGCTTAAGCCTTATTTTGACGGACGTGTGAAGCCAGAAAATCCACGTATCGCCAATTCGCAAAAATGTATTCGGACGAACGATATTGAGAATGTCGGTAAAACGCGCCGCCATCACACCTTTTTCGAAATGCTCGGCAACTTTTCTATTGGCGACTATTTTAAGGAAGAAGTCATTACATGGGCATGGGAGTTTCTGACGGATCCAAAATGGATTGGTTTTGATCCGGAACGTCTGGCTGTAACTGTGTATCCTGAGGATGAGGAAGCGTACAAGCTGTGGAACGAAAAAGTTGGACTTCCTGCCGAACGTATCATCAAACTGGAAGATAACTTTTGGGATATCGGTGAAGGTCCTTGCGGACCTTGTACGGAAATCTTTTATGATCGTGGCGAAGCCTACGGTAGCGACATGACGGACCCTGAAATGTATCCGGGGGGAGAAAATGAGCGTTATCTGGAAGTGTGGAACCTCGTTTTCTCACAATTCAACCATAACAAAGACGGTAGCTATACGCCGCTTCCAAACAAAAATATTGATACAGGGGCTGGATTGGAGCGTTTTGCATCCATTCTGCAAAATGTGGATTCCAACTTTGATACGGATATCTTCCAGCCACTAATTCAAAAAACAGCGGCGATGGCAGGAGTGAAATATAACGAAAATGTGGACAGTGATGTGGCTCTTAAGGTTATTGCTGACCATGTTCGTACCGTAGCTTTTGCAATTGGTGACGGTGTGCTGCCTTCTAATGAAGGACGCGGTTACGTGATCCGCCGTTTGCTGCGCCGGGCTGTGCGCTATGGCAAAATGCTGGGCATGAACCGTCCATTTATGTTTGAGCTGGTGGAAACCGTTGGGGATGTCATGGGTGTGTATTACCCTGAGGTAGTGGACAAGCGTGATTTCATCATCAAAGTGATCAAAACGGAAGAGGAACGCTTCCATGAAACACTGACAGATGGATTGGCAATTTTGTCCGATATCAGTGCTCAGGCGAAGGCAGAAGGTCGCAATGTCATTAGTGGAGCAGATGCCTTCAAACTGTATGATACGTACGGGTTCCCATTCGATCTCACAGAGGATTATGCAGACGAGCAGGGCTTGAAAGTAGACCGTGAAGGCTTTGATGAAGCGATGCAGGAACAACGCAAACGCGCCCGTGATGCACATCAGGACAGCGCCAGCATGAAGATTCAGGGCGGAGCTTTGTCCGATCTGGCGGTTAAAAGTGAATTTGTTGGATATAATGACCTCGTAACTGAGTCTAAAATTGTGGCGATTGTATATGAAGATGTACTGGTGGACACTGTTAGTGAAGGGCAGTCTTGCCAGGTCGTGCTGGATGTGACTCCTTTCTATGCCGAAAGCGGAGGACAAGTCAGTGACCAAGGCTTGCTGCGTGGAGGTACGGTAACCGCGAAGGTCGAAGGATTGTTTAAGGCGCCACAAGGTCAGCATGTGCATCAGGTTGTTGTAGAAGCTGGTGAGCTGAACGTTGGCGATACGGTGAAAGCTGAAGTTGATCAAGCTTCACGTGGAGAAATTGAGAAAAACCATACGGCTACGCATTTGCTTCACAAAGCGCTTAAAGAAGTGCTGGGTGACCATGTCAATCAGGCGGGTTCTTTGGTAGAGCCTGGGCGTCTGCGTTTTGATTTCTCCCATTTTGGAAGCATTACACCAGAAGAACTGGCGGATATTGAACTGCGTGTAAACCGTGCCATCTGGAGCCAACTGGACGTTAATATTGAACTGAAACCGATTGATGAAGCCAAGGCTCTCGGAGCAATGGCGCTGTTCGGTGAAAAATATGGAGATATCGTGCGGGTCGTTAAAGTAGGCGATTACAGCATTGAACTATGCGGTGGCTGTCATGTCAGCAATACTTCGCAAATTGGCTTGTTCAAGCTTGTCAGCGAGAGCGGCATTGGATCAGGTGTACGTCGTATTGAAGCGGTGACCGGACGTTTTGGTTTTGAATATATGGAAGGTCAATTAGAGCTGTTGAAGGTATCGGCTGGACTTGTAAAATCCAAGCTGTCTGAGGTACCAAAGCGTATCGAATCATTGCAGCAACAAATTAAAGACCTTAGCCGTGAAAATGAATCGCTGCAGAGCAAGCTGAGCGTTATTGAGGCAGGCCAGCTGACCGATCAGGTCGTGCAAGCAGGCGGGGTGCAGCTGCTGGCTGCGCGCGTGCAGGCTTCCAGCATGGACGCGTTGCGTGCGATTGCTGATGAACTGAAAGGGAAACTTCCGGCTGCTGTGCTGGTGCTCGGCGCTGCAATGGACGATAAAGTTAATTTTGTCGTAGCAGTTCCGGCAGAGCATACCAAGGCCGGACTTCATGCAGGCAAGCTCGTGAAAGAAATTGCTGCCGTATGCGGTGGCGGCGGTGGCGGACGACCTGACATGGCGCAAGCCGGTGGTAAGGATGCCAGCAAGCTGGATGAAGCACTTCAACGTGCGCATGAACTGGTGGCGGCAGCCTCACAAGGATAAAGTTCGATATTTTTTGCAGATTTTTGGGAAAAAACGGGCTTAGATATTTCCTTGTAGGGCTTTGCTTATGGTATGATGTAAAAGAATAAGCTGGCATAAACATGTACACATGTTTTGTGGAAGCGAGGTGTCAACAATGGATTCCATGGACAAAACGGTCAAATTTAATGTCAAGGCAGATGAAAAGGAAGCTTCTGCTCAGGAGATTTTGTTGACCGTATATGATGCGTTGGTAGAAAAAGAATACAATCCGATCAATCAAATTGTCGGCTATTTGCTATCCGGTGATCCGGCTTATGTGCCACGGCATAATAATGCTAGAAGCCTGGTACGTAAAAAAGAACGCGATGAGTTGATTGAAGAGTTGGTTCGTTTCTATCTTGCTAAGCATCGTTAGGAGACAGGCATGAAAGTAATGGGATTGGATTACGGGGATCGCCGAATTGGGGTCGCCGTAAGTGATGCCTTCGGCTGGACCGCCCAAGGATTGGAAGTCATAGAACGACGCGGTGACGACAGCGAGTTCGGTAAAATTGCAAATTTGGTTCGTGAAAATGAGGTCGGCGAGGTTGTTGTTGGCTTGCCGAAAAACATGAACGGAACCGTGGGTCCACGCGGTGAGATTTGCATCGAGTTTGCGAACCGACTCAAGGAGTTACTGGGTTTACCCGTTCACCTTTGGGATGAACGGCTGACGACGCGTTCGGCGGAGCGTACGCTTCTGGAGGCCGACGTCAGCCGAAAAAAACGCAAGCAGGTGGTAGATAAACTGGCCGCAAGCCTGATCTTGCAAAACTATTTGGACGCACACAGTACAAGGTGAGGGGGATTTCGTAATGGCTGAAAATCAAGTGGGTATGGAAGAAGAGCCGGAAATTATTTATATTGCCGATGACGAGGGCAACGAGGAAGAGTTCGAGGTCATTATGAAGTTTGAGGTAGATGGTTCCGAAGCGAAGTACATGATGGTTGCGCCAGTGGACCCTGAAGCTGATGAGTCCGATGTGTACGCCTTCCGTTACGAGGAAGAAGGCGATGATATTAAATTGTTTGTGATCCAAGACGATGCCGAATGGGAAATCGTCGAAGAGACCTTTAATACATTCGTAGAAGAAGAGGAAGAGGAAGACGGGAAATGACGAGCTATTCACGTGAAGACCTGAGTTGGACCTCTGATTTGAAGGAAACGTTCGACGGCGATGTAGAGTTGCAGGATGAACAGGGCCATGCGATTCGCATGGAATTGGAAGCAGAGTTCAAGGTAGGGGAGCAACGGTACGCCGTATTGCGTAGACCCGGGGCTGCTGTTGGCGAACATGAACTTTACCATGTAAGCTCATCCACAGACGGCGAAATCTCTATCACCACCATTGAAGATGATGATGAGTGGGAAGATATTTCCGAACTGTACGATGAATGTACGTTGCCGGAAGAACTGTAAGTCTGGATAGCGATGAGATCAAACCTGAAAGGGCGGACCAGTCCGCCCTTTTTGGCTGTGAAGGAGTTGGGTGGATGTGAAGCGAAGGACGAGGATGTTTACGTTGTTGCTACTGCTTATCATTATAGCAGGAGGGGTAGCCCTCTATATTTGGAATGCCATGCAGCCTGTTCAGCCCCAAACACAACCCGTTGCTTTTACGGTGGTGCAGGGAACAGGAACATCGGCAATCGCAGATACGCTGGAGCAAAAGGGACTTATACGTAATGCGCTCGTGTTTAAGGCTTATGTAAAATTCAAACAGCAAGGAAGCGCATTTCAGGCCGGAAAATATGAGGCGCAGCCTGGCGCAACCTTTGATCAGTTGATTACTAAGTTATCGGCTGGAGATGTTGTCAAAGAGGAAATGATTCGTTTTACAATCCCGGAAGGTTTTACGATTAGACAGATGGCTGATAAGCTGCAAAAGGAAGGACTGGCAGACCGGCAGCAATTTTTGCAGCTGGCCAACGATCCGTCCGCTTTTGACGTCGCGCTGGTGCGGGACATTCCAAAGCAGGCGGGGCTTCGCTATGCGCTGGAGGGCTACCTTTTCCCGGAAACCTATGAGCTGAAAAAGGGCAGCACGGCCAAAGATATGATACAGGTGATGCTAGAACAGACACAAAAGCGGTTGGAGACTGTTTCCGATCTGGATGCCAAGCTGAAACAGCGGGGTGAAACGCTGCATCAACTGCTGACGGTTGCTTCTTTGGTAGAGCGCGAGGTGGTTGTGGAAGATGAGCGGTCTGTAGTAGCTGGCGTCATTTATAACCGGCTCAAACAGGGTAAGAAGCTGGAAATTGATGCTACGGTTCAATATATGCTGGACAAGCAAAAAGAACGGCTGTATTACAAGGATTTGGCTGTGGAAAGCCCTTATAATACGTATTTGCATCTGGGACTTCCACCAGGGCCGATTGCAAGTCCCAGTCTGAACTCAGTGATAGCGGCTTTACAGCCGAAAGCTACAGATTATTTATTTTATGTGACCAAAAAAGACGGGACACATGAACATTTGTTTGCCAAAACGTATAAAGAACATTTGCATAACATTCAGGTAAGTAACCGTAAGACAAATTAGGAGGTGAGCCTATGGCTTACAAACCCGAACTACTGGCAACTTCCAGCTCTCCGGAGGATGCCCGCCATATGCTGGGGGCTGGAGCTACTGCATTACTTATTGGAGATGACCGCTTTGGAATGCGACTGCCGGGACATTTTACACCGGACCAAATCCGTGAAGTGGTAGAAGAAGCACGCAAGCATGCGGCGCAGGTATATGTATCTATGACGAATTTGATGACGAACGAGCTATTGCCGCTCATTCCCGAATATGTGCAGACCCTAGCTGGATGCGGCATAGACGCCATTGAGTTTAATGATCCCGCAGTGCTTATGGCCGTGAAGGAGTATGCCCCGCATCTGAAGCTGTTCTGGAACGGTGAGATGATCTCTACCAACTTCGCAACCGCCAACTATTGGGGTGAAAAGGGGGCTTCCCGGGTCATTTTGGCTCGTGAGCTGAGTATGGATGAAATTACCGAAATGATACCAAAGTTGAACATAGAAGCACAGGTTCAGGTACATGGCATGACTAATATTTATCACTCCAAGCGTAAGCTTGTTCAAAGTTATATGCTGCACCAGGGACGTAATGTAGAAGGGGATTTGGGTAGAGGACGCGGCTTGTTTCTGATTGAAGCAGAGCGGAAAGAAGAGAAGTTCCCTATTTACGAGGATATAAATGGGACACATATTATGAGTTCAGATGATTTTTGCATCATGGAGGACCTGCATATTCTAATGGAGGCGGGCGTGCATAGCTTTAAGATCGAGGGCTTATTGAAGCCTACGGCTTACAATGAGGCGGTTGTTCGTGCTTATCGTAAAGCAATAGATAGTTATACAGCCGACCCAGATGCTTACGCTTATGATGAAAGCTGGCTGGATGAAGTTCGCCGTCTTCAAGATCCTGAACGGGAACTTTCCTTCGGATTTTTCTATAAAGAGCAGGTTTATTAATTTTAAAATGAATTTACAGAGGGGGGAACGTCATGGGGACGATAACCAAAGCGAGAAAATATATAGGTAAACGGAATCGTTTGGACAAGCCGGAGCTGTTGGCTCCTGCCGGAAATCTGGAAAAACTGAAGTTTGCCGTTCACTATGGCGCGGATGCTGTATATATTGGTGGACAAAAATATGGTCTGCGTTCTAACGCCGATAATTTCAGTTTTGAGGAAATGCGCGAAGGTGTAGAATTTGCGAACAAGTATGGTGCTAAAGTGCTTGTGGCCACCAATATCTATGCCCACAATGAAGATATTGCCGGAATTGAGGAGTACTTGCGCAATCTGTACGAGGCGGGAATTCATGCCGTTATCGTCGCTGATCCGGCTATTGTATCCGTGGCATTGCGCGCTGTTCCTGGATTGGAAGTGCATTTGAGCACACAGCAGTCCACGCTGAACTGGCAAGCGGTAAAGTTTTGGAAAAACGAGGGGTTACCGCGTGTGGTACTTGGACGTGAGACCAGTCTGGAGGAAATCGAAGAAATTAAAAAGCATGTGGACATCGAAATCGAGGCTTTTGTCCATGGTGCGATGTGCTCTTCATTTTCCGGCCGCTGCGTGTTGTCCAATCACTTTACAGACCGTGATTCCAATCGTGGGGGATGTTGTCAGTCTTGCCGCTGGAAATACGATCTGTTTGAGGATGCCCGCCCAGGTGAGGTTTGGATATCTGAAGAAGAGGCACAGGTTAGCAATGCACTGAAACAGTTCCAGCTCGGTGTTAACCAGCTTCCATTGTTTGAAGAGAGTGATAATGCTTTTTCTATGGGTTCCAAGGATCTATGTATGATTGAAAATGTCCCTGATCTGATTGATGTAGGTGTAGACAGTTTTAAAGTAGAGGGACGGATGAAGTCTATCCACTATGTGGCAACGGTCGTGAATGTCTATCGTCAAGCGATTGATTCCTATATGGCTGATCCTGAGAATTATGTGCTCAAACCAGAATGGATTGAAGAAATTAACAAGGCAGCTAATCGTCCGCTGAATACAGGGTTTTTCTACGATACACCGGATCATGAGGATCATATTTATGAGCCGGAAGAAAAGGCAGTCCCTTATGATTTTGCTGGACTAGTCATGGACTACGATGCCGCGAGTGGGATCGCAACTATTCAACAACGGAACCATTTTAAACCCGGTCATGAAATTGAATTTTTCGGTCCGAACGGAACATTCTTCAAACAAACGGTCGGAACGATCTGGGATGAGGAAGGCAACGAGTTGGATGCTGCTCGTCACCCGCTTCAACGAATTAGAATGAAGGTAGATCAGCCCGTATCGTATTTTGATATGATGCGTAAAAAGAAGTAAATAAGCCTTAAGCCACAGACGAAAAGAATCAAAAGCCTCTCCTATCGGTTGGAGAGGCCTTTTTTTGAATAGTTTTCTAGGAAAAAAGTTTCACAAAATTTAGTCGATGCTCAAAGGAAAGCTACATTCCTTGTCGAATAGTTCCGATAGAAGTTATATAGATAATAGATACATAATGGATGACGTGGAATTAGAAACTAATTATATGGTGGTAGGTGAGAGGAATGGGTTTACGGAAAAAAGAGGGGAATACAGTAAAAAGGCAACCCAAGAAAACGGATCAAATGCAGGGTTTGAAAGGCAGTAAAGCAACGAATAAAGGGGAACAAACGGTTGCGATGTCTTCGAAGGTTGCGCCCTGGTTAGCTAAGGCGATTCGTAAGGGTACACACAATTTAAAGCGTTTACTTAAGCCAGAAAGGTACAGTAAAGATTTCATGCATTTGGTCAAAAACTATAATCCGATACGTTCGGTTGGAATGAAGTTGTTTCTGATCTTTTTTGCGGCAATTATGTTATTTGTGGTCAGCTTGGGGATGCTCTCATACTACAAGGCTAAAAGTACGATTGAGCAAAACGCAGCTACGGCTTATCAGCAGACCGTTCAGCAAACTTCAGAAAAGCTTGACATTATTCTAGAGCGCTTTCAAGACACATCGACACAGGTATTTTTTGATACTGAATTAAGTGATCAGTTGCAAAAGGCTGTAAAGCAAGATAAAAATCCCTTTGCATCTTTTGTTGCTATGGGCGAAGTAAACAAGAAATTAACGAATATTGCTTTTACGAATAAAGCGATTGATTCATTGTATTTGTACCCGGAAGAAACCAAGTTTGCTGCTATGGGCACCGGAACACAAAAGGATGTACGGCAGGAAGCATGGTTTAAGGATATTTTGAAAAACAAGGGAATGGTTTGGCTACCTACGCAGGTGAATGACAATGGCAGCAAGACCTTTCGCCTAGCACGCTCCATGAACAGTATGTCCGGGTTGGGAGGGACTTACGTTCTGGTTATGAATTTAAAGTCCAGTGCGGTGGAGGACGAGTTGAAAGGTGTTAATTTGGGCTCAGGCAGTATGATTAGCCTTGTGACAGACAAGGGGGAGTTTGTAGGCTCTAACAATGAGAGCTTGGCTGGAGGAAAGACAAAGCTGGATTACGTTTCCAAGCTTGAGGGGATCGAAGGAAATCAAATTATGGAGCAGGTTGCAGATGGCAAAGAGCAAAATGTGCTTGCGGTTCATAATACGCTGGGAACTTCCAAATGGATTCTCGTGGGTGTAGTACCTGTATCTGAGCTGGTGAGAGACGCTAAGGGGATTCTAACCACGACCTGGATATTTGCTGCAGTGGCTGCACTCATTGCATTGTTCATTGGCCTGTGGATCGTGCGTCTCGTGGCTCGTCCATTGACACACCTGAAGGATTTAATGGTCGAAGGCGCCAAAGGCAACTTGCAAATTCGAACGAACTATAAGGCTGAGGATGAAATTGGGCAGTTGTCAGAAAGCTTTGATATCATGATGGAGCAAATTACATTGCTGGTAGAGCAGACGAATGCCTCAGCTCAGGAGGTTCTGAAAACAGCGACGGAACTAGGCGATGCCTCGAAGAAGACAGCCATTTCAGCCAAAGAAATAGCAGCAGCAACGGAAGAAATTGCTCATGGCGCCGCCAGTTTGGCAACAGAGGCCGAACGTGGCAGCGGACTAACCGGGAATATATCTCAGCAAATGGATACGGTTATGGCTTCCAATCATGAAATGAGTCTGGTCGCACAAGAAGTTGAACAATCCAGTGAACAAGGGACAGTTCAACTGAAAAATCTATTGAGCAAGACTAAGGTTACGGAAGAAACTACGCATGCTCTGGTAGGCAAAGTAGATGAACTGAAGAAGACAACTTCCGATGTCTTTAAGGTGCTGGACGTATTACAGGATATTGCTAAACAAACGAACATTCTGTCACTGAATGCGACGATTGAAGCAGCACGAGCGGGGACGGCTGGGCGTGGTTTTATGGTGGTAGCCAATGAGGTTCGGCAGCTGGCTGAACAATCACGTCAAGCTATTCGCACAGCTACGGGTATTACTAATAACATCGTCAATGAGATGAATGAAACGGTACAGGCGTTATCTGAGGTGTACCCGCTGTTCCGGGAGCAGATGGGAGCCGTGCAGGAAACAACGGACATTTTCCAATCGGTGCAGCAGCAAATGGGAGAGTTCGCGCTTCGGTTGGGAACGGTCACCGCCTCCATTCATCATCTGAGTGAATCACAGACCACATTGTCCGAGGCAATGACCAATGTAAGTGCAGTAGCTGAGCAATCCTCGGCCACTTCACAGGAAGTCGCTTCACTCAGCACTGAACAGGCCAATATTGGTAATCAACTGGTAGGTTTGTCGGATAAACTGGAAGGAGTATCAGTGAACTTGAAGGAGCAGCTTTCGCGGTTTACGGTGTAGATATAACTAAACCATGGGAATCAGGATTGTCACTGATCTCCGTGGTTAACCCATTCAACGTTAAAAGTTGAGTGGGTTTTCTTTTTCAACTACAGGACATACTACTGGAAAAAAGATGAAAGAAGGATGGGTGTGCCGAGGCGTGGTAGCAGTTTCATACGAAAACGTCGAATTGCATATATGGCCTTGGGGGTGATGGCGCTACTGCTGATTTTATTATTCCGACTGGCTTGGCTTCAGGGGACAGCGGGCATTCATATGTCCGTTTATGGGGGGCATTCGCTTAAGGAAATGTCAGCACGTCAGCGACAGGAGGGCATTTCTATCGACTCTGGACGTGGACAGTTTACGGACCGGCATGGGCGACCCTTGACTGGCGGAGTAGTATGGACGCCAGTACTTTTTCCCGATGTAGATGGCAAAGCGGCTTTACATGGCGAAGAACTGGCCGAGCTACTGCGTACGAATAAGAAGCAACTACTGACACGATGGAAAGGGCTGCAATCCCCGCTCATATGGCGAGATGGGCGCGGAGAGCCCGTACAAATCAATCCGCATGAAGCAGGCAAGCTGCTGAAGTTAGCCCCTTCGCTTATTGAGCTTGTACCTTATGCGAAACGTTACAGGGATTTGCCCAATGGCAGGCAATGGCTTGGCTTTTTGTATGAACGTGCCGACCGAGCGAGTGAACTGCCGATGGGGGCAGCCGGGCTGGAAAGAACGCTGGAGCCGCTACTGAGCGGCGTCGGTGAAACGTTCGTCTCCCGATTTGTAGATGCGCAGCGTCGTCCATTGGCTCATGTACCGCTGCGTGTCAGTGCTCCATCCAATGGTCACTATCCATTAAAGGTACAGACTACAATTGATCTACCTATACAGGAACAGATTGAAAAGCTGACGGAATCTAGTCATTTGGCAGAAGGGGCGGTGGTAGTGCTCGATGCAGGCAACGCGGATGTACTGGCGATGGTGTCTCGCCCTTTTTATAATCCCGGTCATGTTGATCCCCAGAAAAAAACAGACTGGTCTAATCGTGCACTTAAGGCGATAACGCCTGGTTCCATTTTTAAGTTGGTTACGGCTGCTGCTGCACTTGAATCAGGTGTTGTCCAACCGCAGGAACAATTCCATTGTCATGGAACTTATGGCAAGTACGGTTTGGCTTGCTGGAAAAAAGAAGGACACGGTACCCTGAACCTGGAGGAAGGGCTTGCCGTATCCTGTAATAGTGTGTTCGCTCATCTCGGCGAACGGCTTAATCCTGAGCAAATTCAGGCCACAGCCTCTGCACTGGGATTGGGCCGAACTGTGGGCTGGCAGGAGCGGAATCTTGCAGGACTACCTCAATTCAGACCGCTGGATCACGAAGAAAAGGGAGCCGTATTCGGCCCCCATACGAACGCGTCTGATCCGGGCGTACGTGTACAGACAGCTATCGGCCAACGTGATGTGCTGGTGACGCCTCTCCAAGCTGCCAATCTCATCGTCACCTTGCTGCATGATGGTCAAGTACATGCACCACGCGTCGTCAAACGCATCAGTTATGCAGATGGTAGCACCTTACTGGAACTACCTACTCACGCTGCACCTTCACCTGAGGGTAGCCGCTTGATTCATACATCGACGGCTCGCACGCTTCGTGAAGCAATGGAAAAGGTTGTGACACAGGGGACTGGTGCCTCGTTGCGTAATAAATCATGGAATCTGGCCGGCAAATCAGGTACGGCCCAAGCTTTGAAGAACGGTCACCCCATCAATCACCAGTGGTTTATAGGGTATGGTCCGATAGAGCGGCCTCGTTATGCGGTCGCCGTCCTTGTGCAAAATGCTTCAACACATTCTGCAAATCAAGCTACAGCATTGTTTGGTCAAGTGATGGATCTGTTAGCTCAATCCTCCTGAGTACCACGAGTAGCTTCACGATCCTCCTCCTGTATTTTAACGATAAACGGAGGCTCGTCAAATTCCTCTGTCGGAAACCGAATCCATTGCTGCAGATAGCCTTGCTGCCACAATTCCTTGAGCAAAATGATCAGAATGGGGGATAGGATTAATCCGGCCAGTCCAAAGATGGACAACGATATAATGGCAAAGGAAAGCATCAGATAGGCAGATGAAACACCGATGGAATTACCAGTGATTTTAGGCTCTGCCAGCTGACGAACGATCACCGTGACAGCCATGACAATAAGCAGGCCTACTGCCAGGCCGGTATTGCCTGTGATGAACAGATACACGGCCCACGGAATAAAAATAACAGGTACACCCAACAGGGGCAGGATATCGAACAAAGCTGCCACGAGCGCCAATGAGAGGGCATTATCCACTTGCAAAATGAGTAAACCTATAAATACGAGAACAAAGGTAATCCCCACCAGTAGAGCTTGAGCCTTGAGAAAAGCGGAGATAGCTTTAAGTACGTGGTTTTTCAGAAAAAGATAAGCAGTTTTTAGTGTCTTGGGTGTTTTACTACGGGCAATGCTCTTCCAAAGATTAATTTCCATACTTAAAAAGAACGCTAAAATGATTGCAATGGCAAAGTTGCCCATAAAAACAGTGAAAGAACTGAGGAACTGTATGAAAAAGGATAAGCCTAGCTGTGCCCATTTCGTAGCAATGGTGGTGGCAGTCGCAAAATATTCATTCACACGTTCGGTAACACCCGGAGGTAAAGCAGCGATTTTATCTTGAGAAAGATGAAGATACCGCGTGAATTCCGCTTGGATAATCTGAGTATACTGTGGGAGGTTTTGCGCGACTTTCGTAAATTGCGTAACCAGAATCAGACCCAATCCGAAAAAAATAGCAAGTAAAAGGATAATAAACAGCAATACGGAGAGTGCGGAGGCAAAAGGTTTTTTCATTCCTTTTCGATGAAAATAACGGGCAGCAGGTTCAATGCACCAGAACACGACGAACGAAAGGAACACAGGTGCGGCAAGTTGATACAGTTTGCTGGATACGAACATAATTAAATACACGGTTAATACGATCAAACCGATATCAAAAACGGTACGCCAATATTTTTTGTACAATGGAAGCATATGGATACAACGACTCCTTTTAGATTTTTATTTATTGTACACTAAATTGGACCTCAATGCTGACCGTATGAAGTAGTGAAATCTCGGCATGTTTACGTCATTGTGATAACATATAAGTAAGTGAGTTTTCCTCAGGAAGCCTGCTTGGGGAGTTCAGAATAGAAAAGTGGGGATAAAACGTGCAGACTTTGCTGTTATGGATGTTTTACATTTCAACTTTTTATGCTTTTATTCCGGCGCTGGTTAGTCGTATATTTGGTTTCCGGGTGTTCAGGCGCGGCAAAAGTGAACAAGAATATGCGCTCACCTTTGATGATGGCCCTGATCCAGTGTATACATCGCAGCTGCTTGATTTACTGAAGTGTTTTGATGCCAAAGCTACTTTTTTTGTTGTTGGGATAAATGCAGAAAAACACCCTGAGCTTCTGAAACGCATGCATGATGAAGGTCATCTAATTGGTATTCATAATTATGTGCACAAATCGAATTGGCTTATGCGGCCTGTTACTGTTAGAAGACAAATTGCCCAGACAGAGTCAGTCATTCGTCGAGTAACTGGCGAGGGAACGACCTTTTATCGCCCACCTTGGGGGATAGTGAACTTCTTTGATATTTCCAACACCAATGGTCGTCGAATCGTATTATGGTCTTCCATGTTCGGGGACTGGAAGGCAAGCATTGGAGCTAAACAATTGGCAGAGAGAATGCTTAAAAAGCTAAGGGGTGGCGAGGTGATGCTGCTCCATGACTGTGGTACGACATTGGGGGCAGACGCGGAAGCGCCACAGAATATGCTAATCGCACTGGAGAAGCTACTGAGGGTCGCCCAAGAACGACAATTACGCAGCGTGCGGGTGGATACATTGTTTTGCCGTCAGTCTGTCAATCAACCTACTGCCTCCGAGATGTCCAGTACGGGTTGGTATAAAAGAACGCTGGTATTTGGATGGCTTCAGTATGAGCGTCTATTTCATGTTTTGTTTCGTCTTCGTCCCGTAAGTCAGGAGGATACGATCTTTTATTATCGTCGCCGTATCTATCATGGGCCAAATGTAAATATGGAGAACAGCAGGTGGCTAAAAAAAGGGGACCCGGTAATCGAACTTCATTTTGATAATAAAAAGTTGTTCCAATTGGGTTCGACGGCAAAGTCGATGGTACATCTAGCTATTCAATTAATTCGGATTGTAAAAAAACAACTTCCTGATCTGACCCAACGCATTGTACATGATTCTGAAATGAAGGGTGTAAAGGCGATCTATGCAGTAAGTATGATTCATCGGGGACCAGAGAAGTTGGGATTTCAAGTTCGAGAGCTTCCCAAAGGATTGTTTAAGCATGTGTCCACTGTATATCTTAAGCTGTTATTTCGTGTTATCCATCCTTCGGGCTTAGAGAAATTGAATGAAAAAAAAGATGTAATGGTACCGAAAATAATTGTGATGCCACTGGATACCTTGTTTGAACGTTTTCATCAGGGAGACTCACACCGCTCAAACGAAGCTCTTGAGCAAACAGCTCAGAGAGATGATGTCCATGCACTCAACAGCGAGCTGACTGAATAGGCTAACCCTGATGACCTAATAAAAAAGCCTCTCGATCCTTTGTTAGGGATCGAGAGGCTTTTTAGCCGTTCATAAAGTAGTCCTATCTTAGCAAAGCATTTAGATTTTCATAATTCCGCCGTTACTTGCGTTCGTCACCAGCTTGGAATAACGCGCCAGGTAACCCGTTTTCACCTTCGGCTCAAAGCCTTTCCAGTTGGCGCGACGACGTTCGAATTCTTCGTCCGTAATCTGGAGCTCAATCTTACGATTGTTCAAGTCCAGCTCGATGATATCGCCGTCCTCAACAAATGCGATAGGTCCGCCTTCTGCAGCTTCGGGGGAAATATGACCGATGGAGATACCACGGGAAGCACCTGAGAAGCGTCCGTCTGTAATCAGGCCCACCTTGGCACCAAGCCCCATACCCACGATTTGTGAAGTTGGAGCGAGCATTTCAGGCATACCAGGTCCGCCTTTTGGACCTTCATAACGGATAACAACCACGTGTCCTTCATTAATTTTACCGTTGGCGATACCTGCCAGTGCATCTTCCTGTGAATCAAAGCAGATAGCAGGACCTTTGTGATAACCACCAACCGAAGGATCAACTGCACCGACTTTAATGATGGAGCCTTGCGGTGCAAGATTACCGAATAATACAGCCAGACCGCCACGTTCGGAATAAGGGTTGTCCAGTTTGTGGATGACGTTAGTATCCAGAATTTCCTGACCCTCTACGTTTTCACGAATGGTTTTTCCGGTTACAGTAATACAGTCTCCATGCAGTGCGCCCGGTTTCTTCAACAATTCATTCAGTACTGCGCTTACGCCGCCTGCATTATGAACATCCTCAATATGATAGTCGGAAGCAGGTGCCAATTTGGACAAATGAGGTACGCGGTTTGCGACTTCATTAATACGTTCGATAGGGTAGTCAACTTCTGCTTCATGGGCAAGTGCCAATGTATGCAATACTGTATTTGTGGAACCGCCCATTGCCATATCCAATGCAAATGCATTATCAATAGCTTCTTTAGTCACGATATCACGTGGTTTAAGATCCAGCTTAATCAATTCCATCAATTGGCGTGCAGATTGTTTAACGAATTCTTTACGTTCTTCTGCTACTGCGAGAATGGTGCCGTTACCCGGCATAGCCAGACCCATTGCTTCTGCGAGACAGTTCATGGAATTCGCTGTGAACATCCCTGAACAGGAGCCACATGTCGGACAGCCATATTGTTCTAATTCAAGCAAGCTTTGATCGTCGATTTTACCAGCCTGATATGCACCTACGCCTTCGAAGACGGAGGTCAGGGAAATAGAGCGACCGTTCTTGTCTTTACCAGCTTTCATAGGACCGCCGCTGACGAAAATAGTTGGAATGTTAACGCGCAATGCGCCCATCATCATGCCAGGGGTAATTTTATCACAGTTAGGAATACAAACCATGCCGTCAAACCAGTGAGCGGACACGACAGTTTCCAGAGAGTCAGCTATAATTTCGCGACTGGGCAGAGAATAACGCATACCGATGTGGCCCATGGCAATGCCGTCGTCTACACCGATGGTGTTAAACTCGAAAGGTACACCGCCTGCGTCACGAATGGCTTGCTTGACAATTTTGCCAAACTCCTGCAAATGGACGTGGCCCGGTACGATATCAATATACGAGTTACATACCGCAATAAACGGTTTGTCAAAATCTTCTTCCTTGACACCCGCTGCGCGCAGCAAGCTGCGGTGAGGAGCGCGATCAAAGCCTTTTTTAATCATATCGGAACGCATTTTCGTCTTAGCTGTCATGATGCTGGTTTCCCCCCAAAGTATAAAAATAGTATGGCGTTCAATGGACGCCGTGATAGCGCAGATGTTTTCTAAAGAGTCTATCATAGATGTGAGCTTTTTTCTACATATATGAAGATATTGAAAAAATACAAGAAGTGTTCTGTAATCAACAATATATAGACATGAGCAGTTTTATTTGTCTATATATTGCATTTAGAAGAGGTTTTAATTTGAATCTATTAGAAATATCTATACTGATAGGTTTGTGTATCAGGGAAAATATGAAAGAGCCCATACCGCAATAAAGCAGATGGGCTCAGCTTGTTTATATGTTAAAGGAGAGCGGAAGAGGACATTACACCTTAATTTCTGCCACCTTTACGACCGATGTCTCTGTAGAAATTTTTGTCGTGCGACTCAGCTGTAGCATCGCCACCCTTTTTGCCGATTTCCTGATAAAATTCTTTATCGTGAGAGTTTGCAGTTGCTTCCCCGCCTTTTTTACCAATCTCCTGATAAAATTCCTTATTGTGCTTCTTGGAAGTAGCTTCTCCACCCATACGACCTGCCTCTTCGCGACTCATTTTCCCCTGATTTTGATTACGTGCCATTACAAATCACTCCTTAATAAAAAAGTTGTTTTTTGTTGCGCGCATCCTTTACTTACCACGTCACGCCTGTATGAAACAGGCTCCAAGTGGAGTAAAGAGGGGGTAGACTTGCTCACATGTTGGTCTGTAAGTGGGTTGTGGCGTGTTCAATGTTAAATAAAAAATGGATAAAAAAATTACGCGGACCGTCTAAAGGGATAAGGAGCTGGCCTTAGCATCCACTCTACCTGTGGCTCAATCAGAGGTCGTGTTGCAGTTCGAACCCAAGGCATGGTCAACATACAGCACAGACCAGCAGCACACACCACAATCAACATGACTTCCACTGGAGTGTCTATATATTCGTAGACTCCCTTCGCAACGACGGTACGGACGATCAAGCCATGCAGTAAAAAGACATATAGTGTCCGTCTTCCCATCTCGGTTATACGTCCTGTGACAGCTGGAACAAAGCTTAGGAACGCCATGGATGCTATCCATTGAACTCCATAAATGCCGATGCGGTAAATTCCTGCGTACCATTCGGTATGGCCCAATTCACCGTAAGTCATATTGCCATACAGCCAGCCTGCCGGGATGTCGAAATACGACGTTCCCGCCAGTACCATAAGCAGAAGAGATATAAAGCCAGCGATTATGCGGACTGGAGCTGTGAAGAACCGCCGAACGTCCGCATAATTCAAATGATAACCTGCTACAAAGTAAGGCAAATAAACAAAGGTTCTGCATACGCTCAGCCATATACCATCCACAGGGAGATACCCGACGAGGATACCGAGCAGCACGGATATACCCAATTGGAGGACAGGTGGTATTTTCTGAAAAGACAGCATTAGCAGTCTCCAACAGATATGGCTGGCAAGGAACCAGAGTAGCAAATAAGGAGCAAAGAACGAATGATGGATATGGGGAACGTGGAAGAGCGCAACATCCAAGATCGAATAGAGCGATTGAAAAATAAGATATTGCATACCGATCTGAAGCAGAACTTTTCGGCCTGCAGATCCGGTCAAAGATGTTTGGGCAAAGTAGCCTGTAACGAGTACAAACAACGGCATATGAAACATGAATATCCAGCTGAACCATTGTTGAGCAATATGAAATGAACCGACTAGAGGTTCCAGAGCATTTCCTGCAAATACGCATATGATCAACAGAAATCGCAAATTGAGAAAGAAGCTTTCCCCTTGTACATCATGGCTTGTCGTCATGTGTTTCCCTCCGAGCGGCTTCTGCCGAATAAACTATTTAAAAAATAATTCTTTACAAGGAACAAGGTACGATACTCTGGACTTTATCATTGTGATTTTATTCACAATAGTAAGCGTTATCATAACCTTATTGTGTGGCGAAAGCTTGAACACCAGACAAAGACGGGCTAATACCTGGAAATGTATGCTGATTTGACCCTGTATGTGCAACGATGTTACCCTAACAAGGCTATAGTTACGCTGAGAATACAGCGGCACATTTTATATTCAAATTACGAATTACGAGGTACGAAAGACGAAAGGGACTTTTACAATGAGAAGAAGAACAAGAAGATCATACAATTCATATGGGACACGTGGTCCTCGGAGAATATGGAAAGTTCTCTTAGGCATCCTGATTATTATTGCACTGATAGCAGGGTGGGGAGCATGGAAGGTATTTACGCCTTATCAGCCTGACGAGACGGCGGCGGCTGCATTAGCCGAAGTAGCGGATGCTGTGAAAGTAAATGAACAAGAACATTGGGTTGGTTTTGAGCCTGTAAAAAGAAGCGGAGCTGGAGTCATTTTGTATCCAGGGGCGTTGGTGAAGCCCGAAAGCTATGCGCCTTTGGCACGCCGTCTGGCGGAAAAGGGTCATCATGTGATTATTGCAAAAATGCCACTCAACCTTGCATTGATCTCCCCGGATCTAGCGAATGAAGTGCTAAAGGCATATCCGAAAGAAGCGTTTGTTATTGGAGGTCATTCGTTAGGTGGAGTGATGGCGGCCCGATATGCAGCTGCGCATCCTGATCAGGTCAAAGGTGTATTTTTCCTTGCCTCCTACCCGGATAACAAAGGAAATTTAAAGGATAAAAATCTGCCTGTTATTTCTCTACTGGGAAGTGATGATGGAGTCGTCCAGATGGAAAATGTCCAAAGTGGTAGAACTTATTTACCAGCCAACACGCTGTATTTTACAGTCGAAGGGGGTAATCATGCTCAATTCGGCAGTTATGGTGCCCAAAAAGGGGATAATCCTGCAAAAATTAGCGCTGTCGAGCAATGGAATCAGACGGTAACGGCTTTACAGGACTGGATGAAAGAAAGTGTGGATGTGGCTCCTAAGAATCAGTAAAGGAGGTATGCTGCATGTCTGAGCTGATCGTGCAGGGGGAGCGGTACCCATGCCGTGGTATTCTATTGGATAAAGATGGAACGTTGCTGGATTTTATTCAGTTGTGGGGCCCCTGGGCTCGTTCTATACTGGATATGATGGAGCAGCATCTTGCCGTGGCGGGTGCCGGTTTTACGGTGGAAAAAGGTACCGTTCTAGGTACTGTTCACGATCAGGAGGGGCGTGTGATCGGTTACGATCCTTCTGGCCCGCTGGCCGTGGGGACGGTGGACGAAAGTACAGGGGTACTGGCTTGGCAGCTTTATACTGCTGGTGTACCGTGGAATGAGGCTGTGCGGCTTGTCCGCGACTTTAATAAAACGGCGATGGCTGATATTCGGCGACATCGGGCAGCGAAGGTGTTTCCAGGATTGCGGACATTGCTGGAGCAAAGCCGCCATGCCGGGCTGAAGCTGGCAGTTGTGACCTCTGACAGTACCGAGGCTGCACAGGAGCATTTGGAGTGGATGGGGCTGACATCTTATTTTGACGAGATTATCGGACATGATAGGGTTACATACGGTAAGCCTGACCCGGAAATGGCTGAAAAAGCCTGCGCATTACTAGGATTGTCGCCGGCGGACGTGGTAGTCATCGGAGACAGTAATGGGGACATGCAGATGGGCAAGCGTGCCGGAGTGCGGCTCGCTATTGGATTTGCGCCAGAAGCAGAACGTTCTGGTCATTTACTGGATGCGGATAAGGTTGTTCGTGGATATGAAGAACTGGAGGTGCGTAGGGTATGAAAGTTAATACGTTGGCGGAATGGATACAGCAATCGCAGAATGTTGTTTTTTTCGGCGGAGCAGGCACATCGACGGAAAGCGGTATTCCGGATTTTCGTTCGGCAGCAGGCCTGTATCAAAGTGAGGAGAAATTGCCTTATTCCCCTGAGGTTATGCTGAGCCGTTCATTTTTTGTGAAGCATCCTGAGGTGTTCTTCGACTTCTATCGCAGCAAAATGCTGCATCCCGATGCGGAGCCGAACGGTTGTCATCATTTCCTCGCGTCATTGGAAAAACAAGGCCGTCTAAAAGCGGTTGTGACCCAAAATATTGACGGTTTACATCAGGCTGCAGGTAGTGTGAATGTACTAGAACTTCATGGCTCGGTACATCGCAACCACTGTATGGAATGTGGACGCTTTTACAGTCTAGATGAAGTGATGAACAGCTCTGAGGTTGTACCCAAATGTCCGATAGATGGAGGAATTATCAAACCGGATGTCGTTTTATATGAGGAGGAGCTGAATCAGGATACCATTATTCAATCCGTTCAGGCTATTTCACAGGCTGATCTGCTGTTAATTGGAGGAACGTCGCTGACAGTACATCCCGCTGCGGGCTTGATTACTTATTTTCGTGGTAAACATACGGTGCTGTTGAATACAGATCCGACCTCGTATGATCATAAGGCGGATCTTTTAATCACTGATCCAATCGGTAAAGTTATGGAAAAACTTGCTCATCAATTAGGTTTGTAATCGTTTTCTTGTCAACGCCTGGATAAAAGCGCTATGATGATGTTGTGATGGACATTACAATGTTTCGAGAGAGGCTGGGATAGCATGGTTTATTTAGCTGGCGAAGATCGTTATGAAAGTATGAAATATAACCGTACAGGGAGATCAGGTCTAAAACTGCCCGCTATTTCGCTGGGCTTGTGGCACAATTTTGGCGGGATTAACAACGCGGAGAATGGCCGTAGCATGATTACCCGCTCCTTTGATCTGGGAATTACGCATTTTGATTTAGCTAATAACTATGGCCCTCCTGCGGGATCAGCTGAGGAATTTTTTGGACAAGTTTTAGCCAGTGATATGAAACCGTACCGGGATGAGTTGGTCATCTCCACCAAAGCGGGCTACAATATGTGGGCAGGGCCTTATGGAGACTGGGGATCTCGCAAGTATATGATATCTAGTCTGGATCAGAGCCTGAAGCGGATGGGGCTGGACTATGTCGATATATTCTACTCTCACCGATTTGATCCTGATACGCCGCTGGAAGAAACGATGGGAGCACTGGATCATATCGTACGTTCTGGCAAAGCGCTGTATGTGGGTGTGTCCAATTATAGTGCGGAGCAAACAGCGGAAGCAGCTCGCATTCTGAAGGAACTGGGAACACCGCTTCTGATTCATCAGCCGAAATACTCCTTGCTTGACCGCTGGATTGAAAATGGATTACAAGATGTACTGGACGAAAACGGGGTAGGCAGCATTGCCTTTTGCCCGCTGGCGCAGGGATTGCTGACCAATAAATATTTGAACGGAATTCCTGAGGATTCACGTGCAGCGAGTACATCGGTTTTCCTGAATGAGAACCATGTGACGCCAGAGACACTTCGCAAGGTACGCGCCCTGAATCAGATGGCTGCTGCACGCGGACAAAGTTTGGCTCAATTCTCGCTGGCCTGGGCTCTGCGCGGCGAACGTCTGACCTCTGTCTTGATTGGGGCAAGCCGTGTAAGCCAAATTGAAGAAAATGTTGCTACTTTATCCAATCTGGACTTTTCTCAGGAGGAACTGGATCGGATTGATTCGATTCTGAATGCCGGGAACTGACAGGGCGGCGGCACAGCCTAATGGCGAAAGTTAATTTGTAGTCATCGGCCTAATTTCGTGTTCTCTTATACAATATAAATTAACAGCCCGTATCCGTTTAAAGGATGCGGGCTGTTTAAGTCTGTTTTACGACTGTGGATACTGCTTAACCTTGCTTCGGTACTCGGTTGGAGACTGACCACAGAAGCGCTTGAATTGACGTGAGAAATATAAGGCATCAGTTAGTCCGACCGAAGCGGCCACTTGCTCTACCGATAGTTCAGGACGCTCACGCAGCAGTTGACGTGATTTGTCAATTCTTAGCTTAAGCAGATAGGTGACGGGGGAGATGCCCGTTTCCTTTTTGAATATCCGTGACAAATACGCACGGTTATAACCAAGTCCTTCAGACATTTGCTCAATGGAAACGGGATGTGCGTACTGAGTGGACATATATTGCACCATCTGCTTGACTGTACGTTGAATTTGTGAATCCGCCCCGGACGGATCAGTCCAGTCGCTCAGGTAATTGCCTGCTTCCCCCATAATCAGATACAAATAGCCCAAGGCTGATAAATGAGAACTAGATTTTCTGCTATAAAAGGCCAATTGCATTTGCTTCAAATAACCGGGGATTGGACTTTGATCGGAAGCATGGAAGACAGGCTGGTGAACACGCAACCCTGCCTCCTGCACCACCTGCTCAGTATGGTGTCCAGTAAACGCAGACCAACGATAACGCCACGGTTCCTCTTCATCAGAGGTATAGCTCACCAGCTGACCAGGATGGATAAGGAAAAAATCGTTTACTTCAAGCTGATATGTGTGCTGTTCCGTTCGGAAGATGCCTTTGCCCGATTCTACAAAGTGGAGCAGATAGTAATCATAGATTTTCGGCCCTACGGCATGACCGGATTTGGTTTGGCTCTCTCCTGCAAAAAGCACATGCAGTGGGCTATTTTCATAAAACACTGGATTAGAGGCGACAGCATAACTATATGAATGCGTTTGCAAAATAGGGTCATCCTTCCTGCATTTGTGAATAGTTTAGCGTATGCGGTATACTTACATTGTACATATCCAAGTCACATTTATCCATAGCTTAAACACATGGATGCATTACATTGTGTGACGCTTTCATTTATACTGAAATCATAAGAGATGTCAACCTGATTAAGATGTTACAGGGAAATCAGGTGGCCTTTACTAACGGTATACGAGGTGGATGCGGATATGAACTCTACTGAATTAAAGAAACATTTTATTAAAAAATATGGTGAAAGCAGCAATGAACTGCGGATATTTCATGCACCTGGACGTGTCAATCTGATTGGAGAGCATATCGACTATAATGGTGGTTATGTACTCCCGGCTGCGCTGGAATTTGGAACGACGCTGATCCTTCGTGCGCGTAATGATGATGAGATTCATTTTGCTTCGACAAACCTGTCGTATGAAGTATCTATCTCCCGCGGAGAAATAGGTAAAAACAAAACGGATGAGTGGGTGGACTATCCGGTGGGCGTGTTGGTAGAGCTAGCTGATAAGGGAGTTTATCCGTCTAAGGGATATGACCTGCTCTATCACGGAGAAATACCGAACGGTGCTGGATTATCCTCTTCAGCCTCCATTGAGGTTGTTACAGGATACGCGTTCCTCACTATTGAAAAACAGAAAACAGATACGGTCGAAATCGCTTTGTTGTCCCAGCGAGCAGAAAACAATTACGTTGGTGTCAATTGCGGCATTATGGACCAGTTCGCTGTAGCGAACGGAGCAGCTGATCATGCAATTCTACTGATGTGCGATACGTTGGATTACCGCAAAGTTCCATTCCGTACGGGAGATTATAAGTTGGTGATCGGCAATACAAATAAGCGTCGCGGTTTGGTGGACTCGGCCTATAACGAGCGTCGTAGCCAATGTGCCGAAGCACTGTCCATTTTGCAGCAGCAGGAGCCGTCACTGGAATACCTCGCTCAGCTGGATGAGACGCGTTTCGGAGAGCTTCAGCACCACATCACGGACGAAACAGTGCGTCGGCGGGCACAGCATGTGGTGGAGGAAAACGCTCGTGTATTGGCCTCTGTCGATGCTCTCGCGGCGAATGAACTTGCAGCTTTTGGTCAGTTAATGAATGCTTCTCATGATTCATTACGCGATTTGTATGAGGTCAGCTGCACGGAGCTGGACGTCATGGTTGAAGAAGCCCGACGCATTCCTGGCACGTTGGGTGCTCGTATGACGGGAGCTGGATTTGGAGGGTGTACGGTTTCGTTGGTTCATGAGGACGATGTTGAACGTTTTGTGAAGGAAGTCGGCGAAGCTTATCAGACCCGCACAGGGCTGGAAGCCAGCTTTTATGTATGCAAGGCAGGAGACGGAGTTAAAGAACTGAAGGAGGACGAATAACATGGCCATTTTAGTAACAGGTGGAGCTGGATATATCGGTTCACATACCGTAGCAGAATTGTTGGATCTGGGAGAAGAAGTTGTGGTGCTGGATAATTTGCAAACCGGGCACAAAGCAGCGTTGCTTGGGGGCAAGTTGTATGAAGGGGATTTGAGGGATAAAGAATTACTGTCCAAACTGTTCTCTGAAAATAGTATCGATGCAGTTATCCATTTTGCAGCCAACTCGCTGGTTGGAGAAAGTATGCAAAATCCTGGTAAATATTACGACAACAATGTATTTGGCACGCTGAGCTTGTTGGAGGCGATGAAAGATGCCGGAGTGCGCCGAATTGTATTTTCCTCTACTGCGGCTACCTACGGCGAACCGGAAAAGGTACCGATTGAAGAGGGTGACCGTACAGAGCCAACCAACGTGTATGGTGAAACAAAGCTGATGATGGAGCGCATGATGTCGTGGTTTGATAAAGTTTTAGGCATCAAATATGTGTCTTTACGGTATTTTAATGCGGCTGGTGCGCATGAGAGCGGCAAGATCGGCGAAGATCACCGACCAGAAAGTCATCTGATCCCATTGGTGCTCCAGACAGCCTTGAAACAGCGTCCACACATCGCTGTGTTTGGTGAGGACTATGCGACACCTGACGGCACATGTGTTCGGGATTACATTCACGTAAGTGATCTGGCGGATGCTCATGTGCGTGCAGTAAATTATTTGCGCGAAGGCAATGACAGCAACGTGTTCAATC
Organism: Paenibacillus sp. FSL M8-0228; assembly: GCF_038007385.1. NCBI lineage: Bacteria > Bacillati > Bacillota > Bacilli > Caryophanales > Paenibacillaceae > Paenibacillus > Paenibacillus sp. FSL M8-0228. Next base: position 4,262,482 of record NZ_JBBOXA010000001.1, on the reverse strand, counting down.
TGGGCAACGGACAGGGCTTCTCTGTGAAAGAAGTAATTGAGACAGCACGCAAGGTCACCGGGCTCGAGATTCCAGTTGTGACAGAACCTCGCCGCGCAGGCGATCCAGCGATATTGGTTGCATCTTCTGACAAGGCTCGTTCGGTGTTGGGCTGGAGTCCAGCGCGTACCCAACTGGAGGATATTATTAGCGGAGCATGGGGATGGCATCAGTCGCACCCTCACGGCTACGGCGACGAATAGACGGGAGACGATGACATATGAGCGAGCGCCAATCTGCAGATAAAGGCCAAGGCCGGGAACATTCCCGGCATCTGGCCCATGACATCGACGAAACTGTACAGCAGTCGGCTCTATATGCGGTGGAGCAACTGGTTGCATTCGCACAAAATAAGGGCTTGGTCGGTCCGCAAGACACAGATTACAGCCGTAATTTGTTATTGGATCAGTTTGGTTTTTCCGAGCCTTATTCAGGTAGGGATGTAGGGGGCATTATGGCCCCTGAAGCCCTCCAGCCTGTGCTTAATGTATTGATAGATTATGGTTTTGCCATAGGCCTTATCCCCGAAAACACAGATACGTATCGTGATTTGCTGGATTCCAAAATTATGGGCCTACTGATGGCGAGACCATCTGAAGTCATCCGTGACTTTCATCAAACGGAGGCTGAACGTGGCATAGAGGCGGCGACTGATGCTTTTTATCAATTATCTATCGATTCGAACTACATCCGAATGGATCGGGTTGCCAGCAATGTGTACTGGAATCAGTCGACATCTTACGGAGATATGGAAATTACGATTAATTTGTCCAAGCCAGAAAAAAGTCCCAAGGAAATTGCGATGGCGAAGCTTTTGCCGCCGCCTGTTTATCCCAAGTGTCAATTATGCCGTGAAAACGTTGGATATGCAGGAAGAGTAAATCATCCGTCCCGTCAAAATTTGCGTATCATTCCGGTGGAATTGAATGGGGAACCGTGGTTTTTTCAATATTCACCCTATGTGTATTACAACGAGCATTGCATCGTGTTCCATCATAATCATGTACCGATGAAGCTCACGAAGGATACACTGCGCCGATTACTGGCCTTTACGAAAGCGTTTCCGCATTATTTTATTGGCTCCAATGCGGATCTGCCGATTGTCGGCGGATCGATTCTGACCCATGATCATTTTCAGGGTGGTCGTCATACATTCCCAATTGAAAAAGCGGGTGTGGACGGCGTATACCATAATGAAGCGTTCCCGCAGGTTACAGCAGGGATTGTAAATTGGCCGATGTCGGTCATCCGTTTTACGTCAACAGATGCCGAGGCGCTGTTGGAAGCGGGAAATGCTGCTTTTGAAGCCTGGAAAGCTTATAGTGATCCTGTAGCTGATGTCCTCTCTCATACAGAGCAAGAGGGGGAAACGATTCCGCATAATACTGTGACGCCGATTGTGCGCCGTGATTCCGAAGGCAGGTATCAGATGGATCTCGTACTGCGCAACAACCGAACGAGTGAAGAGTACCCGGAAGGTATTTTTCATCCTCACCGCGAGATGCATCACATCAAGAAGGAAAATATCGGTCTGATCGAAGTTATGGGACTTGCCATATTACCGGGGCGGCTCAAGGATGAACTGGATGGAATTGCAGATATTTTGTGTGGGGATGACAAACTGGCTGTGGCTGTACAGCAAGAAGGACATCCGCTGTTTAAGCATGCAGACTGGATTTACCAGTTAAACACTCGGTTCGGTCGTTTGCCTGACAAGGAGACGGCTGTTCGTACCATACAAAATGAGGTTGGACTGAAATTCAGTGAAATTTTAGAGCATGCAGGAGTATATAAACGGAATCCGTCCGGACAGCAGGCCTTTGGTCGTTTTATGAAACAATTGGGATATACTTTGGGAGAATAAAATTGCTTGCGAAGCACATACTATACTACGAGAACCCTCCCAAGATATGACATGGAACCATGCTCCTCAAGGAGTGTGGTTTTTTTCTGAAAACAAAGCAGATTTGTTTCCTGTAACCGAAAAGGTTATAATAGAGTAGTTTCTTAATATTAAACTTTAGAACTATTGGAGGCGAGCGTTTGCGATGAAAGCATTCGAATTTTATAATCCTACACAATTGATCTTCGGTAAAGGACAATTGGAGGCTCTCAAGCGTGAAGTTCCTAAATATGGTAAACGTGTATTGCTTGTATATGGCGGCGGCAGCATTAAGCGCAGCGGCTTGTATGATAATGTAATAGGTTTGCTTGGTGAAATCGGTGCAGAGGTAACGGAACTGGCTGGTGTGGAACCGAATCCTCGCTTATCTACAGTACATAAAGGCGTGGAATTGTGTAAAACACATCAAATCGACCTCGTTCTGGCTGTAGGAGGCGGTAGTGTGCTGGATTGTTCCAAAGCCATTGCTGTTGGTGCAAAATATGATGGCGACATGTGGGATTTTGCAGAGCGTAAAGCGGCACCACAGGCAGCATTGCCATTAGGTACGGTTTTAACTATGGCAGCCACTGGTTCTGAAATGAATGCGGGTTCTGTTATTACAAATGAAAAAACACAGGAAAAATTGGGCTGGGGCAGCGTATTTGCGTTCCCTGCGTTTTCTATTCTTGATCCAGTGAACACATACTCACTGCCGCAAAATCAAACGGTTTACGGAATCGTAGATATGATGTCACACACGCTGGAGCATTATTTCCATCTGGAATCCAATACTCCGGTCCAACTTGGCTGGTGCGAAACGATTTTGCGTACGGTAATGGACGCGGCTCCAGGTCTGGTCAACGATCTGGAAAACTACGAGCTGCGTGAAACAATTATGTATTGTGGTACGATGGCGCTGAACGGCTTCCTGAACATGGGGCTAACAGGTGACTGGGCTACTCACAATATCGAGCATGCGGTGTCTGCTGTTTATGATATTCCACATGGTGGAGGACTGGCTATTCTGTTCCCGAACTGGATGAAACACAATCTGCATGTGAAGCCTGAACGCTTCAAACAATTGGCGGTCAATGTGTTCCATGTAAACCCAGAAGGCAAGAGTGATGAGGAAGTGGCGCTGGAAGGTATTCAGGCGTTGCGTGATTTCTGGAACTCGATTGGTGCACCAAGCCGTCTGGCTGATTACGAGATTGATGCGTCCAAAATCGATGTTATGGCTGATAAAGCTGTGAAATTCGGATCTTTTGGTGGCTTTAACAAGCTCAATCGCGAAGATGTAGTCGAAATTTACAAAGCATCCCTGTAAAACGACATTTGTATCATTTAAAGCACGTTTGTGCGTCATTAGACGTACGAACGTGCTTTTTTGGGTTTGATTTGGGATATTGGAGGAAAATTTTGAAACTTTTTAAGATTGAATACGTAAACATAGTTATAGACTGGAAACCAGACTGAAAAGGTACATGGAAGGAGGAGTCGAATGGAAATCATATTTTGGTGGCTATTGGCAGGGGGCGCTATCTTTACCGTGGTCAGTGTGCTGATCGGGGATGTACTCGGTAGTTGGCTGGATGGTGCATTGGAGCTGCCGGGCCTTGATTGGTTCAGACCTGTCGTTTTACTTGGAGCCATGACCGCTTTTGGCGGAGCTGGAGTACTGCTGACAAAGTATACCGGGCTGAGCACGGGATGGGTCGTCGTGCTTGCTTTAGGGATTTCGTTTGTCATCGGAATACTCGTGTTCTTTGCGTTTATCAAACCCATGACGAATTCGGAGGTTTCCAGCGGCTTCTCCATGCGTGAGCTGAATGGCCGGATTGGTGAGGTCACCATTCCTGTTCCTGAGGTTGGTTACGGGGAGGTTATGATCCGCTTGGGTGCAGGCAACACCATACATACAGCATCGAGCTTCGATCACAAACCGCTTGCTGCGGGAACCCGTATCGTCGTGGTTGAGGTCGCAGAGGGCGTCGTCCGCGTAGCGTACCTGGACACCTAGACGGCGCATTCGCTTAACTTGAAGGGAGCGTGATCGGGAGTGTCAAATTTGCAAGATATTGTGCTGGTCCCTGGGATTGTTGTTATCGTTATTGTCATATTAGGGATCGCCTTTTGGGCCCGCTACAAAACGGTAGGGCCGGATGAAGGAATGATTGTGACGGGTTCTTTTCTGGGAAATAAAAATATTTCCGAGGATGACTCTGGACGTAAAATTAAAATTGTACGCGGCGGGGGGGCCTTCATTTGGCCTATTTTCCAGCAGTCCGAATTCATCTCTCTGTTATCCCATAAACTGGACGTAACCACACCGGAAGTGTATACGGAGCAAGGAGTTCCCGTGATTGCGGATGGTGTGGCGATCATCAAGGTCGGCAGTTCTATTGAAGATGTGGCTACAGCAGCCGAACAGTTCATCGGGAAGCCACTGGAGGCTCTTAGGGGAGAGGCTCAGGAAGTGCTGGAAGGGCATTTACGCGCAATCCTCGGCTCGATGACAGTGGAGGAAGTTTATCGTAATCGGGATCGGTTTGCGCAGGAAGTACAGGGCGTGGCTGCTCGTGATCTAAAAAAAATGGGCTTGCAAATTGTTTCATTCACCATCAAAGATGTGCGTGATAAGCACGGATATCTGGATGCGCTTGGTAAGCCGAGAATTGCCGCTGTGAAACGGGATGCTGAGATTGCGGAAGCCGAAGCTGTGCGGGATGCCCGGATTCAGAAGGCGCGTGCGGAACAGGAAGGCCAGAAGGCCGAACTGCTGCGAGATACCAACATTGCCGAGGCAGCCAAAGAGAAAGAACTGAAAGTGGCTTCGTTTAAAAAAGAACAGGATACAGCGAAGGCAGAAGCCGATCAGGCTTATCACATCCAGGAGGCCCGTGCCAAGCAGACTGCCGTCGAGGAGCAGATGAAGGTCGAGCTGGTGCGCAAAGAACGGGAAATTGACCTTCAATCCAAGGAAATACAGGTACGTGAAAAGCAATATGATGCGGAAGTGAAAAAGAAGGCAGAAGCCGATCGGTATGCGGTCGAACAAGCGGCGGAAGCAGATAAATCGCGTAAAATGCGTGAGGCTGAATCACTGCAATACTCGATTGAGACACAGGCTAAAGCGTCAGCTGAACAAAAACGTCTAAACGGGCAAGCAGAAGCGGATGCCGAACGCGCCAAAGGTACGGCAGACGCAGATGTCATCCGTTTGCGTGGACTTGCAGAAGCGGAGGCCAAGGAAAAACTGGCGGAGGCGTTCCAGAAGTTTGGAGAGGCTGCCGTGCTTGATATTATCGTAAAAATGTTGCCTGATCTGGCTGGACGTATTGCCGAACCGATTGCGTCCATTGATAAACTCACCGTAGTTGATACAGGAAAAGGAGAAGGAGCAGCGCGTGTCAGTAATTATGTCACCGAACTGATGGCTACGGCGCCCGAGATGCTGAAGAGTGTATCCGGTATTGATGTGGAACAGTTAATCAAGGGGCTTACCACTGGGAAAAAAGGCCTTCATTCCGTGCCGTCCTCCGGTGAAGCGAACAAGCAGCCTCTTCCAGCCTCGGTGGAGGCAGCACTAACAGATAAAGAATAACGATAAGTCTTTGGGAGCTTCTATCCCTAACCAAAAGACCGCTTTTCATCACAGCATTTTCCGGCAATGTGATGAAAAGCGTTTTCTTTTTATTGACCTTTAGCCGAATATTTGGTACTTTAACGTGGATTCCTCTGAGCTTCATGCTATAATTCTTAGGATCAAGGTTCTGATAAAAGAGGTGCGGATGTGAGCAGCCTAAAAGTGGCCAAAGCGCTGAATAACAATGTGATTATAGGAATGCACCCCGAGCATGATGAGGTTGTCGTGATTGGAAAAGGAATCGGTTTCAATCGCAGACCCGGCGATCTTATGCCGTTGGATTCAGTTGAAAAATTATTTATATTAAAAAGCCATGAAGAACAGGAGCAATACAAACGGTTGCTTCCTGAGCTGGATGAAAAGCTCATCGAGGTCATCGGTGAGGTGCTTCATCTTGTTCAGCTTCAAGCAAAGAAGCCTCTAAATGAGCACATTCTGATTGCTTTAACTGACCATATCGCTTTTTCCATCAACCGTCATAAACAGGGAATTACGATTCATAATCCGTTTTTGTATGAGACTAGGGAAATATATCCTCAGGAATACAAGATGGCTGAGCAGGCTGTTGCTTTAATCAGGGATAAGATGAATGTAGATCTGGGAGAAGATGAAATCGGATTCGTGGCCCTGCATATTTATAGCGCCATGACAAACCAGCATATTTCCGAGGTTAGGAAGGATTCTCGTCTGATTGCTGATATGGTTCAGGTTGTCGAGACGACACTGGATTATCGAATTCCTCTCCAATCCCTTGATTATTCTCGACTGCTGACTCATCTGAGGTTTGCGATTGAACGTGTGCGCCGGGGAGAGATTGTGCAGGAGATTTATCGATTGGACAAGCTTTTGAATGAAGAATATCCAGAAATGTATATGCTGTCCTGGAAACTGACGAAGATTATGGAGAAAAGGCTACGTAAACCTGTTTATCCGGCTGAGGTTAGTTATTTGACAATGCATCTGCAGCGGTTGTCCCAACGCAAAGAGCAGGGGGAGCAACAAAAAGTGATAAAACCGGAATAAAAAAGTATTGCCTCGCATTTAGTGGGGTGCTATAATCAATTTTGCAATGAGGAAGACAACAACTGAACATTTAACGTGTTACTGATTCGATCAGGCATGAGTTGTTTTAAGTTATGATTGTTTACAGCCTACTGGGGTAAGCTATATCCCAAGGTTGTTTTCAAACATACTTAAATCGGCTCATGCCTTTTTTGTTGTTTTGCCTCTGTTCTAAATTTCAGAGAAGGATGTGGAAGGTATGTTTAAAAAGCTTTTCGGCGTTTTACAGCGTGTCGGTAAAGCATTAATGCTTCCTGTAGCGATTTTGCCAGCTGCGGGGCTTTTATTGGGTATCGGTAACATGCTGGTCAATCCTGATTTTCTCCAGTATATTCCGGCATTAAATGCGGGCTGGGTTCAATCGGTTGCGACGATCATGATGAATGCCGGACAAATCGTTTTTGATAATCTGGCACTGTTGTTCGCAGTCGGCGTAGCCGTCGGTCTGGCGGGCGGTGAAGGTGTAGCAGGTCTGGCTGCCATCATCGGTTACCTCGTTATGAACATTACTCTGGGTACAGCCGTGGGTGTCACACCTGGTCTGATTGCTCAAAAAATACCGGGTTATGCGAACGTGTTGGGAATTCCAACGCTTCAAACCGGGGTGTTCGGCGGGATAATCATCGGTATACTGGCCGCAGCCATGTACAACCGCTTTTTCAAAATTGAGCTTCCTTCGTATCTGGGCTTTTTCGCGGGTAAGCGTTTCGTTCCAATTGCAACGGCGGTATCCTCACTTATTGTCGGACTAGCACTGGTTCTGATCTGGCCTCCAGTTCAACAAGGACTTAACGCAGTATCTCACTTTATGGTGTATTCCAACCCGACTTTGTCGGCGTTCCTGTTCGGGGTTATCGAACGCGCGCTGATTCCATTTGGTTTGCATCACATTTGGTATTCACCGTTCTGGTTTGAGTTTGGTGAATATGTTAACAAAGCAGGTCAAACTGTTCACGGTGACCAGCAGATCTTCTTCAGCCAGCTTCGCGACGGAGTGGCTTTGACAGCAAGTACGTTCCAAGTGGGTAAATTCCCATTCATGATGTTCGGTTTGCCAGCAGCAGCGCTTGCGATGTACCATGAAGCAAGACCAGAACACAAAAAATATGTAGCAGGTATTATGGGTTCAGCAGCATTGACTTCGTTCTTGACAGGTATTACGGAGCCACTGGAATTTTCCTTCCTGTTCGTAGCTCCACTGCTGTTTGCAGTACACTGTATATTCGCAGGTCTGTCATTTATGACCATGCAAATTTTACATGTCAAAATCGGTATGACCTTCTCAGGCGGATTTATTGACTTCCTGATTTTCGGGATTATTCCAACCCGTACGCCTTGGTGGTATGTAATCATCGTCGGTCTGATTTTGGCAGTTATTTATTACTTCGGATTCCGATTCATCATACGGAAATTCAACTTGAAAACACCAGGGCGTGAAGAAGCCACAGAAAATGTGGATGGCGCAGCAACTGGTAGTAGTGACGAGCTCCCACACAACATTTTGGCAGCTTTCGGCGGTTCATCGAATATCAAGCATCTGGATGCTTGTATCACACGTCTTCGGATCGAGGTTAATGAGAAATCGAACGTTGACAAAGCTCGTTTGAAACAACTTGGCGCATCGGGTGTCCTTGAAGTCGGTAACAATGTACAGGCAATTTTCGGTACACGTTCCGACACCATTAAAACTCAAATGGCTGATATCATGGCTGGACGTACACCTGCACCAGCTCCGGCGCAACCTGCTCCACAAGAGGAGAAGGAAGCTGGAGAAGAACAACAAACCATTATTGTAGAAGATATTGTAATGCCTGTTAACGGCGAATTGGTTGATATCTCGACGGTTCCCGATCCGGTATTTGCAGAACGTATGACAGGTGACGGCTTTGCGGTCGTGCCAAATGATGGAACGATTGTGTCCCCTGTTTACGGCAAAGTATTCAATGTATTCCCGAGCAAGCATGCGGTTGGTATCCAATCCGATGGCGGTAAAGAAGTGCTTGTTCATATCGGGGTGAATACAGTGAAGCTTAAAGGTCAAGGATTTGACGTTTTGGTGAACGAAGGCGATCTTGTGTCAGCTGGCCAGCCTATTATGAAAGTAGACCTGGAATACGTGAAGGCAAACGCTAAATCCATCATCTCACCTGTCATTTTTACTAACCTTCCTGAAGGTTCTTCGGTAACTTTAAACAAAACTGGAGTATTGAAGGCTGGCGAAGATGGTATAATTACGATAAAATAAACTCTATGTGTTTCGGATTAGTTGATTAGGCGGCTTAGGCCGTCTGATCAATTATTCGGTATACTGCGTGTAAACAAATATTATCTTTAGGAAAGTGGGAGGAACAAATTATGCAAACAACTTTTAGAATTACGGATGAAGACGGTATCCATGCACGTCCTGCAACTGCGCTGGTAAATACAGCTAACAAATTCAGCGGTGCTGAATCTTTTGCCGAAGCTAACGGTAAAAAAGTAACTTTGAAATCCATTCTGGGTGTATTGTCTCTGGGTCTGGAACAAGGCGATACTATTAACATTATCTGCGAAGGCGCTGAAGCTGCCGAAGCACTGAAAGCTCTTGAAAATGTAATCGTCAACGAAGGGCTGGGCGAAGTTCATGCTTAAGATTTCTGGGATTGCCGCTTCGGCAGGCATAGCCATTGCCCGGGCGTTTATCTTGGAGCATCCGAATTACGCTGTAGAGAGACGCGCGGTTGGTGATGTTGAAGCTGAAATCGCAAGATTGGATGCGGCTTTGGCACAATCTCAAACCGAATTGGAATCGATTAAGGAGAAAACGCTTAAGGAACTGGGAGAGAAAAAAGCAGAAATTTTTGCATCTCACCTGCTCATTTTGAATGACCCTGAATTGATCGATCCGGTTAAAGCTAAAATCAGAGACGAGCAGCTTAATGCTGACTATGCTTTGAATGAAGTAGCTACACAGTTCATTTCCATGTTTGAAAACATGAAAAGTGCCTATTTGCAAGAACGCGCATCGGACATGCGTGATGTAACCAAGCGGATCCTGAATCACCTGCTTGGTGTTCATTTTGTTAGTCCTGCAGAAATTGCCGAAGAAACGATTGTGCTTGCAGAAGATTTGACACCTTCCGACACAGCTCAGCTGAACCGTGAATTTGTTAAAGGTTTTGCAACGAATATCGGCGGACGTACTTCGCATTCGGCTATTATGGCTCGCTCACTTGAAATTCCTGCAGTTGTGGGAACGAAAAATATATTGTCTCAAGCTAAAAGCGGCGATTTGATTATCGTTGATGGTTTGGATGGTCACGTATTCGTGAACCCTACCGAAGAGATTGTTGCAGAATACCGTGCTAAACAAGTGGCATACGACAAGCAACGCGAAGAGTGGCGCAAGCTGCGCGGCGAAGCTACGGTTTCTGTCGATGGTGTCCATGTCGAACTGGCAGCCAATATTGGTACGCCTAATGATGTAGCTGGTGTCCTGGACAACGGTGGTGAAGGCGTTGGCTTGTACCGTACGGAGTTCTTGTACATGGGACGCGATAAGCTTCCATCCGAAGAAGTACAGTATACAGCGTACAAAACTGTTCTGGAAAGAATGGAAGGTAAACCGGTTGTAGTCCGTACTTTGGATATCGGTGGTGACAAAGAACTTCCTTATCTGGACCTGCCGAAAGAAATGAATCCGTTCCTCGGATTCCGTGCTATTCGCCTGTGTCTGGATCGCCAGGATATTTTCCGCACTCAATTGCGTGCTTTGTTGCGTGCGAGTGTGCATGGTAACTTGCGCATCATGTTCCCAATGATTGCTACGCTGAACGAATTCCGTGAAGCTAAAGCTGTTTTGTTGGAAGAAAAGGAAAAATTGGTAGCTGAGGGTGTATCCGTATCCGAAGAAATTCAACTGGGCATCATGGTAGAAATTCCTTCTACAGCGGTATTGGCTGACCAATTCGCAAAAGAAGTAGATTTCTTCAGTATCGGTACAAACGATCTGATTCAATACACAATGGCAGCGGATCGCATGAACGAGCGGGTTTCTTACCTGTATCAACCATACAATCCATCCATTCTGCGTCTGGTGAAAATGGTTATTGATGCCGCTCACCGTGAAGGACGTTGGGTTGGTATGTGTGGCGAAATGGCAGGAGATACAACAGCAATTCCGTTGCTGCTGGGTCTCGGACTTGATGAGTTCAGTATGAGCGCCACTTCCATTCTGCCAGCACGTAGTCAAATTTCCAAGTTGTCCCGTGCGGACATGGAAAAACTGGCTACAAAAGCTCTGGACATGCAAACAGCAGAACAGGTTGTTGAATTGGTTCAAAGCATCGAAGGCTAAGGAAGGGTATTACATTTCAAAGGTTATATCTTTTTCCAACAAAAAATTGCTGTGTACATACAGCAGCCGGTATCTAATTAGATACCGGCTTTTTTGCATCCTTTAAGTAGAATTTGTTTTCAACTGCATGAGCAATTCAGTACAGGTTTGCGGGCTGCAGTAGTTTCGTCCAATCGTGTGACTGGAGTAGTATATGGTGCATTGAGCACCAGCTCAGGGTTCTCTTCTGCTTCCCGCGCAATATGAATCATAGTGTCGACAAAAGCATCAAGTGTTTCCTTACTTTCTGTTTCCGTGGGCTCGATCATGATGCACTCCTCTACATTCAGCGGGAAGTAAATTGTAGGTGGATGGTAGCCGAAATCAAGCAGACGTTTGGCTACATCAAGCGTGCGCACTCCAAATTTTTTCAAGCCTCGCCCTGACATCACGAATTCGTGTTTGCAATGTCCAGGGTAGGGCAGATCAAAATATGGAGCGAGCCGATGCATCATGTAATTGGCATTGAGTACAGCACATTCCGATACACGCTTTAAGCCATCAGGACCGTAGCTACGGATATAGGCATAGGCACGGACGAGAATACCGAAGTTCCCGTAAAAGGCTTTAACCCGTCCAATAGAATCTCCCTGTTCCCGGTCCCAGTGGTACACCCCCTGTGGATCCCGTGCGACAAGCGGCTTGGGCAAATAAGGGATGAGCCGTTGCTTTACGCCGACAGGCCCAGCGCCGGGGCCACCGCCACCATGCGGGGTACTCATCGTTTTGTGCAAATTGAGATGCACTACATCGAAGCCCATATCTCCGGGACGGGTAATCCCCATGATGGCGTTGGAGTTCGCCCCGTCATAGTAGAGCAGACCCCCCGCGTCATGCACGATGGCAGCAATGTCAGTGATTTGCTTCTCGAACAGCCCAAGCGTGTTCGGGTTGGTCAGCATGAGCGCAGCAGTGTCGTTGCCTACGGCTTGACGCAGCGCATCCAGATCCACTAGCCCCTCAGGGGTGGAAGGAAGGGTGACTGTTTCGAAGCCTGCGACGGTTGCACTGGCGGGGTTCGTTCCGTGCGACGAATCCGGCACGAGCACCTTGGTACGTCGCTCACTACGTGCTTCGTGGTATGAGCGAATCATCATCAGCCCGGTCCATTCGCCATGGGCGCCCGCGGCGGGCTGAAGCGTGACGGCATCCATGCCAGTTAACGCAGCCAAATCATTTTGGAGCGTATGCAGCAACTCCATGGCACCCTGGATGCTCTCCTCGGGCTGATATGGATGGATTTTGGCGAAGCCTGTATATCGGGCGACATCCTCATTCACCTTCGGATTGTATTTCATCGTACAGGAGCCGAGCGGATAAAATCCATTGTCCACGCCAAAATTGCGCCGGGACAAGGCGGTATAATGCCGAATAACGTCTACTTCGGATACCTCGGGTAATGCTGCAGGTTCGCTGCGCAGCGTATAGTCTGGCAAAAGCTCTGCCACCGGGCGACGGGGAACGTCGCACTCGGGAAGGGAATAGGCGATGCGACCCGGACGGCTCAATTCAAAAATGAGCGCTTGATCGTGTTCCTTTAACAGCTCTTGTTTCTGATCCTGTCCGGTATGTGTCATAGCAATCCCCCCAAGGTGTGCACAAATTGGTCAATCTCTTCTTTGGTTCTTTGCTCCGTCACGGCAATCAACATGTGACCAGCAAGTTCCTCATAGTCCCGGCCCAAATCGTAGCCAGCGATAAATCCAGCAGCTAGCAGCTCGGCCTGGAGTCTGCTCATATCTGTACCCTCAGGCAGTCTCAGGGCAAACTCGTTAAAGGTCGGTGCGTTAAACGAGGCAGTTACGCCCTTCAAGCTCAGCAATTGCTCTAAAGCATACCGGCTTTTATGCAAATTTAGCTCGGCTACTTCCTTGATCCCCTGTCTACCCATAACAGACAAGTATACAGATGCAGATAAAGCTAGCAACGCTTGATTGGAACAAATGTTAGAGGTGGCCTTTTCGCGGCGGATATGCTGTTCGCGCGCTTGCAAGGTCAGCACGAAGCCGCGTTTACCATTGCGATCAGTGGTCTGACCCACAATACGGCCGGGGATACGGCGCATATGTGCCTGAGAAACGGCAAAGTATCCACAGGTCGGACCGCCGAGAGAAGAGGAGATGCCAAGTGGCTGCGCGTCTCCTACCACAATATCCGCGCCCTGTTTGCCGGGTGTCTCCAGCAAGCCAAGTGCCAGTGGGTTGGCACTGACGACCAAAAGACCTTTGTGTGCATGGATGAGGTCAGCCATCGGCTGTAGATTTTCCACGGCTCCGAAAAAGTTGGGGCTTTGGACCAAAACAGCCGCGGTCTGTTCCGATACGGCCGCCGCTAACGCATCAGCATCCGTTACACCGTCCGAACAGCCGATCTCCACGATGTCCAAATTCAATCCGCGTGCATAGGTTGCCAATACCTGACGTGCCTCTGGATGGACGGACCTCGATACGATAAGCTGTTTACGGCGGGTAGCTGCGGCGGACAGTGAGCCCGCTTCCGCCAGTGCAGTCGCTCCGTCGTACATGCTGGCATTAGCTACAGCCATGCCCGTCAATTCGCAAATATACGACTGAAATTCGAAAATGGCTTGTAGCTCGCCTTGGCTTACTTCCGGCTGATAGGGGGTGTAGGCTGTATAGAATTCCGAGCGTGAAGTGATGTGCTGGATGACCGACGGAATATGATGATCATAAATTCCTGCGCCAAGAAAGCTGGCATGTGTGTCTGTATTGGCGTTGTGTCCAGCCAGCTCGGCCAAGTGGCGGGTTAAGGCTTTCTCATCGAGTCGAGAAGAAAGAGGGAGTTCCCCTTGATATCGAATGGCCTCTGGAATGTCACTGAATAAATCATCAATGGATGATACACCCACCACACGCAGCATTTCGGTTTGATCTTGTTCAGTCATAGGGAGATAACGATGCTGCTTCATAGGTTCTGGCTCCTTTCGAAAAGCAAAATTTTAAATCGTAATTAGCTAATAAAAAAGTGTGAGCTGAAAAACCCGGAAGTTCATATCTGACATGTTTGCTTTATTGGAATGAAGAGAGTTTAAGATTAGCGCGGGCGTTTATAAAAGGGTGCTGCCACTACCTCGGCACGCAGGCGTTTGCCACGAATCTCAACCTCCAGCGGTGTGGAGAGGGCACTAAAACGACTGTCCACCAAGGCGAGGCCCAGATTACGCTTCAAGGTGGGCGACTGAGTCCCCGTTGTGACCTCACCGATGCGTTGTCCTTCTGCGAATACCGGATAATGGGCGCGTGGGATGCCGCGATCAATCATTTCCAGCCCGATCAATTTACGAGGAATCCCTTGATCTTTCTGACGTTGCAGTGCTTCTCTACCGATAAAATCTCCTTTATTCAGCTTGACGAAGTACCCTAGACCGGCTTCAAGTGGTGAAATCGTGGCAGATAGCTCCTGTCCGTACAGCGGCAACCGAGCCTCAAAGCGTAGTGTATCCCGAGCACCAAGTCCAGCGGGAATCAGCCCATACGACTCACCGGAACGAAGCAAACCCTCCCATACGGCGGGTGCTTCCGCAGCAGGTACATAAAATTCAAAACCGTCTTCGCCCGTATATCCGGTTCGTGAGACGAGTGCTTTTGCTCCGAACAATGGCACGTTCTCATGAAAGTGGAAAGATGCCAGATTCGTAATATCCGTATCTGCCACGGCTGCGGCAATACGTGCTGCTTCCGGTCCCTGCAATGCCAGCAATGCTATTGCATCAGACACATTCTCCATGTGAACGGATGCAGGCACATGACGAAGTAACCAATCCCAATCCTTATCAATGTTGGAGGCGTTCACAACGAGCATGTAGCGCTCCGGTCCTTTGCAGTAAATAAGCAGGTCGTCTACTACACCTCCATCGGGGTAACACAGGAGTGAATATTGTGCCTGACCTGGTTCCAACTGGCTGACATCATTCGTGGTCACCCTTTGTAGAAAAGCTTCGGCCTCTTTGCCTTCAACCAAAAACTCACCCATATGCGATACATCGAATAAACCCGCACGTTGCCGGACGGCCTCATGCTCCTTTTGGATACCGCTAAACTGAACGGGGAGCTCCCAGCCGCCAAAGTCAATACAACGAACCCCAGACTGCGTCCCGTAGGACGAATATAGCGGTGTTTTTCGCAAATTAGTCATGTTTCCACTCCTATCCGGTGTGATCGGCAAAACAAAAAAGACAGGCCGAAAAAAACGTATAGACAGCAGTCTATACTCTTTTTTCAGCTCTGTCCTTGATACCAGAAAGTTACCCCGGTATGTACCGGGTTTCCTCTTGGGTGATCCGCTCCAATAGCGAATGCTCTCCAGAGATGCGTCCGGCAGAGGTCCTTTTGCCTGAGAGATTCACCTGCAATGCAGGCTTACTCCTTCGGCGCTACCTTCGGGATCAGCAGTATATTACCTGGCTTTGCAGATAACAACTTGATCCGATTCGCGTGCACAACTGTCTCACAAGCGGCAACAGCTATGCGAATCTTTTTGGCAGTCTCTCCCTCTGCGTTCATCCGCGTTTGCAGTTGTCGGGTGTTTCCCAAAGTATTTGCTATAACCCATTAATACGCAAATTCATTCAAAATGTCAATAAAAATGTCATCAAAAACAATAGAAAAAACATTTAATATATAAATAAGGATATGTAAGCGTTTGTTATAAATTATTATATTTTTATATAGAGCGCTATAGGAGGTGATATGAAGTATTTTTGTTAGTATTATTGACATGAGTGTTCGTATTGTCATAATCTTAACCTGTCTAATACAGGTGAGCAAATGCGATTTTATTCATATGGAAGTGAGGGGAACAGAATGGGTGAAGTGAAGCAGCAACTTTGGTATACAGACGAACATGAGTGGGTTCAGCGGACAGAGAATGGAACGGTGCGGATTGGTATTACAGACTTTGCACAGCACCAACTGGGTGATATTGTTTTTGTAGAATTACCTGAGGCGGGAGTAACGATTGAGCAGGGAGCGGAGATCGGTACGATTGAATCGGTGAAGACGGTATCCGACCTTTTTGCTCCGGTGACGGGAACCATATTAAAAGTGAATGAAGCGCTGGAAGGTACACCTGAGCTAGTGAATGAATCTCCATATGACAAAGGTTGGATGGTAGAAGTAGAGATGGATAAAGATGTGGAGGAATCATTGGGCAAACTACTGTCGGCGGATCAGTATGAGCAGTTGATTTCGGAGTAATAAATAGAGCAATGCAGCATGAAATAATAGCGTGTTATTCGGAATTTTATATTGATTTTTAATTGAATAAGAGCATCGTTAGTTTGCTCGATTTTTGTATAAAATAGTCGCTATGATTTGACGTAGCGGCTATTTTTTTGTCTTTTTTTGAAAACGTAATTACGTGTGTTGTTCTGATATAGTGGGTTGTCCCCATATAGGAATCATACATAATCCAGCGCGGTTTTTCGACTAATTTCTATAGCTACAGGTCATATTAAGAAGAATTATGCAGGTATAATATCTTCCTGGATAATTTAAATTTAAATGTTGTCATCAACGTTCATGACGAAAGTACGTTTTCATTTCGTTGATGAAGATAGCGCTGTCATTTAGTATGAATTTTAAGAAAAGGTAGTGATGCTTACCTACAAGGAGGATTTGAATATGAGTACATTGGACGCAAAGCCAAGTTCAAAAGGAGGCACTCGTGTCGCCGTACAGCGTTTTGGCCGTTTTCTTAGCGGTATGGTTATGCCCAATATGGGAGCCTTTATTGCGTGGGGGTTGATTACGGCACTCTTTATTCCGACCGGATGGTTCCCGAACGAAGGTTTTGCACAGTTGGTTGATCCGATGAAAAATTATTTGTTGCCGCTGCTGATTGGTTATACAGGGGGCACGATGATTCACGGACAGCGTGGAGGTGTGATCGGTGCCATCATGACGATGGGTGTCATAGTAGGAGCCGATATCCCGATGTTCCTGGGCGCGATGGTAGCTGGTCCGCTGGCTGCGTGGATATTGAAGAAGTTCGACAAGGCCATTGAAGGCAAAGTCAGATCAGGCTTTGAAATGCTGGTCAATAATTTTTCGGCCGGGATTATCGGTGCCATTCTAGCACTGCTTGCCCATGTGGCGATCGGCCCGGTTGTACAAATGATCAGTCAAGTGTTGTCGGCAGGGGTACAGTTCCTCGTGAACGCGGGGCTATTGCCGCTTGTCAACCTCATTATTGAGCCCGGAAAAGTATTATTTTTAAACAACGCGCTGAATCACGGAGTATTGAGTCCGATTGCGTTGGAGGAAGCTGCAAGAACAGGCAAATCCGTACTGTTCATGCTGGAATCCAACCCTGGGCCGGGGCTTGGTATTTTGCTGGCCTACTGTCTGTTCGGTAAAGGCTCTGCGAAGTCGTCAGCTCCTGGCGCAGTCATCATTCATTTTTTCGGCGGGATTCATGAAATTTATTTCCCTTATATTTTGATGAAGCCGATTCTGATTCTTGCAGCTATAGCTGGCGGTGTTGTGGGAACCTTCTGTTTCATGTTGACAGGTGCCGGACTGGTTGCTGCTCCTTCACCGGGTAGTATCATCGCCTATTTTCTAATGACGCCAAAAGGTGGATATTTGCCAATGCTGAGCGGGGTGATCGCTGCTGCGGTCGTATCCTTTGCTGTTGCAGCAGTGTTACTCAAGACAGGTAAGCAACAAGAAGAGGGGCTGGAGGAAGCTGCATCTCGCCTGAAAGATATGAAAAGTCAAAGCAAGAGTGCCAGTGCTAACGCCACTGTAATGGAAGATAACCACGAATCTGATCGTGCTGCCGAGATTGTCGCAGATCGAACGCTCAAGGATAAATCCGAAGTGAACAAGATTGTCTTTTCCTGTGATGCAGGTATGGGTTCAAGCGCGATGGGTGCCTCGATTTTACGCAAAAAAATGAAGCAGGCGGGCGTAGGCGTAACAGTTACGAATACGGCAATCAGTGAAATTCCACAGGATGCGGATATTGTCATTACGCAAAAAACGTTGACAGACCGGGCTAAAACAGTAGTCCCGAATGCTGAACACATTTCCATTGACAATTTTCTGAAGAGTCCTGAATACGAAGCGCTGGTTGAACGTCTGAAATCCGATTCTTAATCCCCGTCATAGTCAGGCGGACTGTATGCAGTGTACGTCTCCTGCTGGAGGGATGAGCTTGGGAAGGAACGGTATGCGCTTATGAATATTACGAAACGACAACGTGACATCGTGGAATATCTTCTGGAGCAGTCCAAAGAGGTTACTGCCGGGGAAATTGCCACGAAGATCAATGTCAGCACAAGGACGGTTCATCGGGAACTGGGCGCAGTCGAGCATTGGCTGGCAACTCATGAGGTGAAGCTGGAGAAAAAGTCAGGGATTGGTATCTGTATAGATGCAGACCCAGCTCAGCTTGTATGCCTGCGAAAGCAATTGCTGTATACGAATCCAGACGAATATTCGGCTGAGGAGAGAAAGATCGTGGTTCTCTGCATGCTGCTGGATACACGGGAGCCGATCAAGCTGCTGGCGCTGGCTTCAGATCTGAAAGTCACGGTAACTACGGTCAGTCATGATCTGGACGAATTACAAGACTGGATCGGAGATCGAGGGCTCGTGCTTGTCCGCAGACGGGGATATGGTGTCGAGATTACCGGACGGGAGATAGACAAAAGACGGGCGATTTCCGAGCTGGCCCTCGAACATTTGGATGAATCTGATCTGTTTTCCAGCCAGGGAGAGGTTCGTTCTGTGACTCGTGTCTCCGACAAATTGCTGGAGATGATTGGCAGAGGGAACTTGCTGATCGTGGAAAAGGCCCTCTGGCAGCCCCATGAAAAGTGGCTGGAAAACATGGTGGAAAGCAAATATATGGAGTTGCTGATTCAGATTTGCGTTTCGCTGGCACGTCTACGACTCGGGTATGTTATGGATCCTCTTCTCTCCTATTTAAAAACAGATTCGGATGAGAATATCATGCTGCGTACAGCTATGGTAGAACGCATATGCGCAGAATTGTCAGCGGCGCTGGATATTAACTTTCCGGACCCGGAACGATCTTATTTCAGGCTGCTGTTCCGTGATGCCGAGGATCATTCTACCCGGCTGCTGCCGCTCGATGATCTTGTACTGCTGGAGTCGGTTCATGAGTTGATTCGTCGTGTGGAGGAAGAAACAGGCACGCCATTGGAAGAGGACCGTGTTCTGCGTGAAGGACTGATTGCCCATATGGCTCCGGTATTCAAACGTTTGAAGGAAGGCAAGTCGATTCGTAATCCCCTCCTTCAGCAAATCCGCAAGGATTACAGCAGCTTATTCGACTCAGTGAAAAAGGCTGCGGCGGACATGACAGAAATGAAAGTCCCTGATGAAGAGATCGGATTTCTCGTCATGCATTTCGGCGCTTCGCTGGAGCGGCTGCGACAATTGCGGCGGGAGGTGCGGGCCATCGTAGTCTGCACGAGCGGCATTGGTTCATCCAGACTTCTGGCAACAAGGCTCGCCAAAGAGCTGCCACAGATCAAAATTGTGGATAGGGCCTCATGGTACGAGGCGGCGCGGATCCCCAAGGAGGATTATGATCTGATCATTTCGACAGTAGAGCTACCGCTTGAACCAGATCGCTATCTTAAGATCAGCCCGCTGCTGACGCAGGAGGAGAGTGATCGCCTGCGTCAATTTATCCAGCATATTACACTCAATCATCCTGATGACCATCAGCAGGAACACGTCGTTCAGCCCGGTCAGGACATGGAGTGGCTTACCGGTCTGCGGAAAAGTCTCGATGAAATTGTACACATTGTACAGCAATTTCAAGTGTACCCGCTGGAAAATCAGGAGATGGATATGGCGGCGACCGTAGAGGCTATATGCATGTTGGAGGCGGGGCGGGGGAATGTTACAGAGCCTTCTGCGGTTGCTGCACAACTCATGGAAAGAGAGCGCCAAGGTAGTCAGGTGATCTCTGATACCTCCATTGCTTTAGTTCATACGCGTAGCCACTATATTCGCAAACCTTCGCTTACCTTGTATAAGCTGGCAGAGCCGCTGTTGGCGGATACAGGCGAACAGGTAGAATGCGTGCTGCTCATGTTGGGACCTCGTGAGCTGCCGAGAGAAAGCTTGGAGGTATTGAGCGAGATTAGTGCATTACTCTTGCAGGAAGACATGGTTACGCTACTGGAACACGGTAGCAGGGATCATATTGTCAATTATATATCGAGTGAGCTAGCTGGATTTTTACACAGTAAATTAGGGACAGGGAGGAACCTACCGTGAGTATTATGACGATAGACAAAGTAAAAATGAATGCAACCGCCAAAGACAAATATGAGGCGATTCGTATGGCTGGACAAATCCTGCTGGATGCAGGACATATTTCAAGTGAGTACATTGACAAGATGCTGGAACGCGAGGAGATCGTGTCCACCTATATCGGGAACGGGCTGGCTATTCCACATGGCACCAAGGAATCCAAGACGCTTATTCAATCCACAGGCATTTCCATCGTCCAGTTTCCGCAAGGCGTAGATTTTGGGGGAGAAAAAGCATACATGGTAATCGGCATTGCAGCACAAGGCGGCGATCATATGGAGATTTTGACGAGTATCGCTGTGGTGTGTGCGGAGGAAGAAAATATGGATAAACTTCGCAATGCGGTGACCCCACAGGAAATTATAGATCTGTTCGAAAGTGAGCTGGAGCTATGAGAGCCGTCCACTTTGGAGCAGGAAATATCGGTCGCGGCTTTATCGGATTGATTCTGTCGCGTGCAGGCTATGAGGTTGTTTTTTCAGATGTCAACGACACCCTTGTATCCGAGTTACGCCGTCGTAAACAATACACCGTAGAATTAGCCAATGATACAAAGGATACGGAGCTGGTCACGAATGTGACGGCGATTGACGGCAAGGATGCAGCGGCTGTAGCCGATGCAGTAGACCACGCAGATCTGGTAACGACCGCGGTAGGGGTCAGCATCCTCAAGCACATAGCAGCAGGTATTGCGGAAGGAATCAAGCGGCGGGTAGAGAGAGGAGCGAGGCCGCTGCATGTGATTGCCTGTGAAAATGCAATCGGAGGTAGTGCGCAACTGAAAGAGCATGTTTTTGCGCTATTAGATGAGGCGACCCGTGCCAAGGCTGAGGCTTCGGTGTATTTTCCAAATGCTGCCGTAGACCGGATTGTGCCGATCCAGCAACACGAGGACCCGTTACATGTGCAGGTAGAGCCTTTTTACGAGTGGGTGGTGGATCGTTCGCAAATGGCATCTGAGCATGAAGAAATCGAAGGTATCCTGTACGTGCAGGATCTAGAGCCTTACATTGAACGAAAGCTGTTCACGGTAAATACGGGACATTGCGTGGCAGCTTATCTTGGTTATACCGCAGGTTATGCTACCATTCAGGAGGCCATGAAGGATAGCAAGGTGGTGGATTCGATACAAGGGTCACTGGAGGAAACGGGAGCGGTGCTTGTGAAGCGCTTCGGTTTGGATCAAGAGGAGCATAGGAAGTACATCTCTAAAATTTTGGATCGCTTCCGCAACCCTAATCTAATAGACGATGTTACTCGGGTCGGACGTTCACCATTACGCAAGCTGTCTCCCAATGACCGTCTTGTACGTCCCGCGCTCCAAGCGCAGGAGTATGGCATTCCGACGGATCATCTGGCGTTAGGAATGGCTGCTGCCTGTAAATTTGATATTACGGAAGACCCCGAGGCAGTCGAGCTTCAGCAGGTGATCCGCAACGAAGGGCTGGGTGTGGCGCTGACGCGTTATACTTCCATAACCGCAGACCACCCGTTACATCGGCAGATATTGGAGCAATATGATATTATAAATTCATAAAACAACGGATTACTAACATTAAATTTCGATAATCCTCTTGAAGACAAAGCATCCACATCAACACTAGCGTGTTCTGTAGAGATGTGCTTCAAGAGGATTTTTATATGCGTGATTTACATCACATAACAACCTGCTTAAATTGTTTATATTGATAATGATTATCATTATCTATAAAATGAAACCATTACTATTATAACTATTAGGGAGGATTATAGTGAAACCGATCTATATTACCTTAGGGTTTTTATTTTTAGCGCTTGGAGTTATTGGTGTAGTGCTACCGTTGCTACCGACTACACCGTTTCTGCTGCTCGCGACCTTTTTCTTTATGCGGGGGTCCGAAAGGATTCACCAGTGGTTTTCGAATACCTCTCTGTACCAAAAGCATCTAGAGAGTTTTGTTCAAACAAGGTCGTTGAAGCTGTCTACGAAAATCACGACATTGGGCTTAGCGTCAACGATGCTGATTATAGGCTTTATTTTCACCCCTAATGTGTGGGGCAAAACGCTCATCGTCTTGGTCATCCTTTTTAAATATTATTACTTTATATTCCGAATCGGAACAGTGAGAAACGCTGCAGCAAAAATAACACCATCATCTTCACCTGCACCTACTCCAAAAAAAAAGTCTAAAATGGTCGACAGCCGTCTGCTCGGTCTAGTGGAACATTCTCGAAAATATATCGTATGGGGTGTGCTTGTGCAGTGGATCGGTCTTTTGGGGAGTATAGCCGCTGTGTTGTCTATGGCCTTTGTTATGCAGCAGGCATGGGAAGGACAAGTGACTCGCAAGCTGATTCTATCTATGACGGTCATTGTTATTGCTGCTATTGCAGTTCGCTGCCTGAGCAATTATGCAGCCAGTATGTTATCCTATCGTGCTTCGGTAAATGCTAAAAAAACGCTGCGCTCGCAAATTTACAGCAAGTTGCTGAAGATAGGGCCCGCATATACAGATCATACCTCCACCTCGGGGGTTATTCAGGTTGCTGTAGAAGGGGTAGAGCAGCTTGAAACCTATTTCGGTAGATATATGCCTCAGCTATTTTACAGTCTGCTTGCCCCCGTAACGTTATTCATTACCCTCTCTTTTGTCAGCTTCAAAGCAGCCATTATACTATTGATCTGCGTTCCCTTAATTCCAGTGTCGATCATTGTCATTATGAGGATGGCTAAAAAGCTTTTTCGGAAATATTGGGGTAGTTACGTCAATTTGGGCCACAGCTTTTTGGAGAATGTGCAAGGTCTGACTACGCTCAAAATGTACGGAACAGACCAGGATAAACATCAGGAAATGAACACAGCAGCTGAAGATTTTCGCAAAATGACGATGAAAGTGCTGACTATGCAGCTTAACTCCGTGGCCATTATGGATCTTATCGCATTTGGTGGTGCCGCTGCGGGTGTACTGGTCGCGGTAAGCGAATATTCTTCTGGACGAATTGGCTTGGCAGGAGCAATCATCATTGTTTTGCTGTCGGCAGAATTTTTTATTCCTCTGCGTCTTCTGGGTTCTTACTTTCATATCGCCATGAACGGAATGGCTGCAAGTGACAAAATATTCCAAATGTTGAGCACAGAGGACCTTATCCAAGGACAAAAAAGCATAGAAACCACAGATATTCGTCTGGAACAGGTGAGTTTCGCCTACGACGAAAGAGATACCTTACGAAATGTATCCATGGATATTCCCCAGGGCAGCTTTGTATCCATTGTTGGGGAATCAGGCTCTGGTAAAAGTACGGTAGCCGGATTGATTGTTGGGCATCACGAGGGGTATCGAGGAAGCCTGACGATTGGAGGAACCGAGCTTACCGATATTTCGGAAGAAAGCCGCATGCGTCATATGACCTGGATCGGTTTTAACAGCTATATTTTTAAAGGCACCGTGGAAGCAAATTTAAAAATGGGCAATGAGCACGCGGATGAGCAACACATGCTGGAAGCTTTGCGACAAGTGAAGCTGTATGATTTTATCCTCTCAGAAGGAGGTCTGGAAGCAGAACTGGAAGAGCAGGGAGCAAATCTGTCAGGAGGACAGCGCCAACGGCTAGCACTAGCCAGAGCATTGCTACATGATAGTCGTGTCTACATTTTTGACGAGGCCACCTCTAACATTGACAGTGAAAGTGAGGAAGGCATTATGGAGGTTATACATGCGCTGGCAGGTCAAAAAACAGTGATTCTTATCTCTCACAGACTGGAAAACGTAGTCCAATCCGACTGTATCTATGTGCTGCAAAACGGTTTGGTGGCAGAATCCGGGACGCACCATGAGCTGTTGAGCCAGCAGGGGCATTATGCGGAGATGTATCTCAGTCAACACCGGGTAGAGCAGTTTGGAAAAGGAGGGGCTGTATATGCGTAGACACGGATTACGGATCATGGGCCAATTATTGGTACTGGCGGGACCTCTTTTACCTGTGCTGCTCATCACGATTGTTACAGGAGTGCTTGGTTTTGTTTGTGCTATTGGCATTATAGTGTTTGGAGCCCTGGCTCTGCTTACAGCAACGGGCATCACGACAGGCTACACCCTATCGTTTTTGCTGACAACGATCGTGGTTTGCGCCGTACTGCGCGGGGTATTCCGTTATGGCGAGCAAATGAGTGGTCACTATCTCGCTTTCAAGCTGCTGGCTGTACTACGTGACAAGATGCTTCAAGCCCTGCGAAGACTCGCTCCAGCCAAATTGGAAGGCAAGGACAAGGGAAATCTGATCTCACTCATTACAAGTGATATTGAGTTGCTGGAAGTATTTTATGCGCATACGATAGCTCCTGTTATGATTGGCATCATCACCTCACTGCTCATGGTGTTTTTTATCGGTTCTTATGAGCCTCTGCTAGGCTGGCTTGCTGCGCTTGCTTACCTAACTGTCGGTTTATTTATTCCTCTGCTCACGTCACGTATGGGCAAGCGTCAGGGGATGGAATACCGCAGCAGCTTTGGCAAGCTGAGCAGTTATTTTTTGGACAGCTTACGGGGGATGAAGGAAATTGTGCAATATGGACAAGGAGAACAACGTTTGAATGAGATTAACCGTCGTACGGATCAGTTGGATGCCAAGCAGAAGGACTTAAAGCATCATGAAGGCATCACAAGAGCCATCACAGATGCGGCTGTAGTTGGATTCTCATTCTTGATGCTGCTGGCTGGATTGTACGGTATGTCTAATGGTCAGGTTGACTTTACAGGTATGCTGATTTCTGTCATTGCCCTGTTTAGTTCATTTGGTCCGGTCATCGCACTGAGCAATCTGTCCAACAATTTGCTTCAAACGCTGGCGAGCGGGGAACGAGTGTTGAGTCTATTGGAGGAAACTCCGGAGGTAGAGGAAAATATCGACGGGATGAGTGTCGCCTTTACTGGGGCACGAGTAGACAAGGTGACTTTTTCATACGATGGTCAAACGGTGCTGAATGATGTAAGTCTCATGATACCGCATAAGCGGATTTTAGGCATTCAGGGTAAAAGCGGCTCTGGCAAGTCTACACTGCTGAAGTTGCTGATGCGATTTAGGGACCCGCAGCAAGGTGAAATTTTGCTATCCGGACACGATTTGAAGGAAATTGGAACCCGACATTTGAGAGGCTTACAGAGCTATGTCGATCAGCATACATTCCTGTTTGACGATTCCATTGCAGCTAATATCAAAATTGGAAAGCCGGATGCTACACATCAACAGGTTGTGGAAGCAGCCCGTAAGGCATCAGTACACGATTTTATTATGACATTGCCTCAAGGATATGACAGCCGGGTCGGAGAGTTGGGGGACAGGCTGTCTGGTGGTGAACGCCAGCGCTTGGGGCTGGCCAGAGCCTTTGTTCATGATGCGCCCCTCTTACTGCTAGACGAACCAACTAGCAATTTGGACAGTTTGAACGAAGCGATTATTTTAAAATCGTTAAAAGAACAGCAGCAAGACAAAACGATCATCCTTGTTTCGCATCGAAGCTCTACTATGCGAATGGCTGACGAAATTTTTCAAATGGATAACCGCCGACTCTCCTGAACGTGATGAAAGCTGGGAAATAAATGTGATGCTTTGAAGGCGAAAGCTGTAGCCTGTTCATCGTTTTGTCATAAAATGGAGTGTGCGTGTTGAAATGGGAGCGTCATCCTTATTTAAATCATCCAGCTTTTCAAGCTTGTCTTATTTTGATAGCCTATGAGGTGAGGATTTTGCAAATCCTGAGGTATATTGACAAGTCATAAACATCATAAATGATGGATGAACAGAGGCTGTAAGCCGATGTACAGAAATGGGTGGTGAACAGAAATGTCAGATTTCAATCAGCTTAAAGAGCTTGAGCACACAAAATATCCCATATATGAAGGCTATGATTTGGGTCTTACTTATACGCCTGCGGGCAGCAAGTTCAAGGTATGGGCCCCGACTGCGAAGCAGGTCCATATAGCGTTGTATAGCGATGCGGGGGCGTACGATCAGGAGGGGAACGTTCAGGAGCACGGCGGGGGTCAGGAATTTCTCATGATCCGTGATGATCAAGGGGTATGGTCTATAGAGCTGGAAGGTGACTGGAACAAATATTATTACATGTACAGGCTGGAGTGGGCGGACAACACTGTTCATTATGCTGCCGATCCATATGCCACAGCGGTATCAGCCAACGGGCAACGTACAGCGATCATTGATTTGGCTCAAACCAACCCGGATGGATGGGAATTGGATGCGGGGCCTACCCTTAAGCGGCCGACGGATGCCATTCTCTATGAGGTTCATGTGCGTGATTTTTCGATGGATACCCATTTTAATACAGGGAAAAAAGACTTATCTGCTGCTCAGGGACGGTTTGAGGCCTTTACGTATACGGGATTGAAGGATCCTGAGGGGAACAGTATCGGGCTGGATCATCTGCTGGAACTGGGCATTACACATGTTCATTTGCTTCCAGTAGCTGATTTTCATACGGTGAATGACTTTGCGGAATTAGATACTGAATATAACTGGGGCTATGATCCCCAGCATTATAATGTGCCGGAGGGGTCTTATTCTTCCAATCCGGCTGATCCAGAGGCACGTATACGAGAGCTGAAACTGCTGGTAAAGTCTTTGCATTCTGCCGGCATCGGTGTCATTATGGACGTTGTATACAACCATACGTATTCGGTGGAACAGGGGCCATTTGAGCCTGTTGTACCTGGATATTATTACCGCACGGATGAACAAGGGCAGCTCACCAATGGATCAGGTGTAGGCAATGAGGTGGCAACCGAACGTCCGATGGTGCGCAAGTATATCAAGGATTCACTACGCTATTGGGCAGAGGAATATCATATAGACGGCTTTCGATTTGATCTGATGGGTCTGATTGATACACCAACCGTGGTGCAGCTTACGCAAGAACTTCGCTCTGAAGTGCGTCCGGATCTGCTGATCTATGGTGAGCCTTGGACGGGAGGAGAATCTCCACAACCCTTGCTTACGCTAAAAGGAACACAACGGGACAAAGGCTTTGCTGTTTTTAACGACAACTACCGTTCTGCTATTAAGGGGGATAGCGACGGTACTGGAAGCGGGTTTGCCACGGGGGCAGAACATCAGGAGGAGCAGGTGCTCAAAGGTGCTTTTGGGGCTATTCATGATTTCACAGCTCAGCCATCGGAGACCGTCAATTATGTAACTGCCCACGATAATCTCAATCTGTGGGATAAAATTTTGACGGTAAGACATTTGCGGGAGCACTGTCGTTTTCCACAATGGGAGCAGGGGAAGCCACAGGATGGGAGGACACCTGAACATGCTGTTGCCGAAGCAGATCCGTATGGGGAACTGGATGAAAATAACCTGCTAGAGGACGAAACCGTGCGCAAGTCCCTGTTGGCCAACGGCATGGTACTCACATCTCAAGGTATTCCTTTTATTCATGCAGGGGATGAACTGTTGCGCTCCAAATATGGAGACCACAATAGTTACCGGAGCTCAGATGTGGTCAATGCCATTCATTGGGATAACAAGGCGAGGTTTCGCCCCGTGTTTGATTACTACCAAGGCTTAATTGCTTTGCGACGCAGCCACCCAGCATTCCGAATGGACCAACGTGAGCTGGTGGAGCAGCACATGGAAGTGCTGCAAAGCAGTGGGCATGTGGTGGCCTTTGCTTTGAGGCACCATGCTAACGGCGATGCCTGGAATCATATTGTGGTGATTTATAACGGCTCGGATACGGAGCAGACGATAGTATTGCCTGCGGAATCGGATCGTTGGCATGTGGTCGTGGACGCACACGGGGCTGGTAATGAGACACGGTATGAAGTCGTAGGCCATCGTGTAACTGTATCGCGCTGGTCAATGATGGTGTTATATGATCAGGAAGAACCTGCACGAGTCTCCTTTTTGACTGAACAAGATCAGGCTAATCGTCAGGCGGAGAACGAATTGGAAGACTCGGATGAGGGAACAGATCAAGAAATTGCAGGTACAGCCATGGCTTTGACAGATGTGCAGCTTGGAAACGATAATGAAGTCGCTCCATTTCGTACGATTGAACTGATCTACGAGCGTACGGATCGGCAATACACTGGCTGGAACGTATGGGTATGGGGAACTGGGCATCGCGACGGACATGTCGAATTTCGGGATTTGGATGACGGTCGTGCAATAGCGCGTATTCAGGTGGCTCCTGATATACAGCGAATTGGCTACATTGTCCGGCTTAATCACTGGGATGCCAAGGATGTTGAGGCAGATCGATATATTGATATAGACCAGAACCAGTCTGTGATGCAGGTACTGATTCATAGTGGCAGAGAAGAATATTTGTTACTGGTAAATGATAATCGGGCCGGTTAGACTTGCGTGCTTGGTTGCGTATATACACAAAAATAGCATTTTTCGATCATTTCGAGAAATGCTATTTTTTTATGCAAACGTGTGTCAGTTTCAGAAAAAAGGGGTAAAATAGAATTATGGACTTGTTTAGTTTTGCCAGCTAGCTGGCTTACATCCTGTAGTACGACTGGTAAACAGGCAAGATTCTTGGAGGAAAATCATTTGTAAGGTAACCTGAAGGAGGTTGTATATCATGAGTTCTAATGGAGGAAGTATTCAACTGACCGCCCAGCCGAGAACAGAGAAGAAGGGTTCGGCCATTCGTGGATTGAGGTTAAAAGGACGGATTCCAGCTGTGGTTTACGGCTCTGAGCTTGAAGGAACCCCTGTACATGTCGATGCCAAGGAATTTAATAAAGTAGTCAAAACCGGACGTTCAGAGGTGTTTAACCTCACAGTAGAGGGTGGAGAAACCATTCCAGTTATTATTAAAGATTATCAACAGCGTGATAACCAATGGTTGCATGCCGACTTTCTGAAAATCTCCAAAAACAAACCGCTTCGCGTGCGTGTTTCTATTGATTATCAGGGTACACCTGCAGGTACAAAAACAGGCGGTATTCTGCAAGTTCAGGAAACGGAAGTTGAGGTCGAAGGTCTTCCGGCTGATTTGCCATCTACCATTGAGGTGGATGTATCCGCGCTGGATGTTGGTGACAAGCTGAGCGCTAGCGACTTGAAACTCCCTAAAGGAGTAACACTGCACGTCCCTGAAGAAGAACTGCTTGCTTCTATTATCGTTCCACGTGCAGTTGAAGTAGAAAATGCTGCTGTGGAAGGTGATGCAGCGGCAACCGAAGGCGCTGAAGAGGCTTCTGAAAACAAGGAATCCTAATATTATCAGTGGTACATGAACCTTTTCCAATTGCAAAGATCATCAAAAATGAATTCAAAATCGCTCCCTGTCAGGGGGGCGATTCTTTGCATTCATTTATTTACAATTACATACTCTTTCCCTTTAAGAGTTGTCCTGTTGTAATTTGACGATTAAAGGGAATGTGGAGTGTTTGCATGATTTTCATTCACTACGTGTTCTGATATGACGATATATAAAGTATGGTATTTACATTTTTATTTTATAAATACCTAATATATATTCTAAGGAGCGCGTACACAATCATGGACAGAACGAGTGAATTGTTGTGGCAAAGAAACAAATTGGTGATCATTATTTTTTGGATTATGGCCTTGAGCGGCATCGTCCCGGCATTATCTAATCCCTCGATGTGGGTATCTAATGGTGTAGGATTTGTAGTCGCGGCAGTTTTAACGATCCTGAATGTGAAAAAGAAAGGAATCCGCCTTATTCCGTGGATTACTACGTTTTTTAGCGTATTAATGTGTATATTTTTGAACTTATCTAACGTCGAGGTAGGGACCACCATATTAATTTGCTCTTTGTTTTTGCTGTATCCGTCTTACCGGTATTTTCTGGTAGCTATGACCTTAAATCTCTGTAATATATTTGTGCAAATAACAATCGGTACGCCCCCAATTCCCCCGGCTACCGGTTCTTTGCGCTATGTGCATGAGTTTATTATTGTTTTACTCATTGGTTTGCTACTGTTAGTGGTATCGGTGTTAAATCAAAAGCAGTTTAAGAAAAGTGAAGAGCAAAATAAAGATATCGATGCTACAAGGCAACGAATTGAATTTCTGTTTGAGCAAGTTAGACAAGCAGTGGCTGGATTGCATAGCTTTACAGAACGATTCAGGAATCAAGTAGATGCGACGGGCAGCGTGACAAATGAAGTCGCTATCGGATTTCAGGAGGTTGCCAAAGGGGTAGAAATGCAAGCTTCGAATATCACCGAGGTTACGGATAACTTGGCTCAATCTGACCAGCACGTGCGAGAGGTAGCTGATCATTCCCGAGAACTGAAGCAGCTTTCCGAAGATACGAAAAATGCCGGGGACAGAGGGAGCAGTCAACTGCTTGCATTGACGTCTCAAATTAAGGATTTGGGTCAAGTCATGAGTCGTACCAAAGAAGAACTGGACGAGTTTAGAGTACAAAGTGATAACATGTCTGCCATGCTTAAAGATATTACTCAAATCTCGAAACAAACTAATTTGCTGTCCTTGAATGCATCCATTGAGGCCGCCAGAGCGGGAGAGCATGGAAAAGGATTTGCCATCGTAGCTGGCGAAGTGCGTAATTTGGCTGAAATGGTAGGGAACACCTCGGTGGCGATGGAAGCTATTTTGACTCAACTGAGAACTCAGATGGATTCTGTCGTAAGCCAATTTGACATGGGACAGCACAGGCTACAGCAAAGTATGGAATCGGCACATTCGACTGAAATTGTACTGGAAGACATCCTGCAAAACGCCAATAAAGTGCTGATGCAGGCCGTGGATGTGGAAAACAGTACGAATAGCATGCAGCAGTATTCATCTCAGGTTGTTCAAGAGATGACGGAATTTTCAAGTGTAACGGAACAGGCGAGTGCAGCATCAGAACAAATTTTGGCTGGAGTAGAGGAACAACGAAATATAACCTCCAATATGGTGACCGGGTTTAGTGAGCTAGAGGCGTTGATTATCCAATTAAAAGAACTGGTACATGATCAGAAGGAGTACAACAGTCCTACCGAAATCAGCAAAAGCAAATAACCGACAAGCTTCTTCATCGGACTAGAGAGCCGGGGAGTATCGCTATCAAGCGGTACTCTCCGGTTTTTTTCTGCGTTTGAAGAAGGGAAATGAAGAAGAGGCGATTTCTAGAAGCTATAATTAGATGGAAGTTGATGGTATAATTTGTGGCAGTTTAAATGCTTTGTAACTAAGGGGGGATAAATTCTTATGGAGCTTAAATATTTGTTATTCGGCGTGTTGAGCCTATTGGGTAGCGGAGTGATATATACGATGGAGCGCTTTATAGCGGTCATTCAATGGGCTGCGAATTCCGTACCTGTTAAATTGAATAGTTCGGGCATTTCTATGTCAGAACCTGATATGCCGAGTTTTGTTGACAATATATTTGTTATTATTTTATTCGTATGTGGCTTGATGATACTTGGGTATGGTGTGTATGAACGACGTACACGATAACAACTATGTAGGCATATCCGTTTTTATTTGGGAGGAACGCATGTGAATGCCTTGTTGGAAATGCTGATGCAGCTATTTGAGCGCGCAGCATTGTTGCTGATTTGTTTATTTTTTATTACACGTATCCCACGGTTTAAGGAAACCTTGCAAAAGAACAGTCATTCTCCGGCAGAGCTGGCCATACTAACATTGATTTTTTGCATGTTTGCACTGTTCGGCACCTACACCGGGATTGAAGTTGAAGGTTCGCTTGTTAACGTTCGAATCATAGCAATTATGGCAGGCGGTATTTTGTTTGGACCCTGGGTTGGGATCGTTACAGGTATTATATCGGGTATCCATCGTTATCTGATTGATATCGGGGGAGTGACCTCGATTCCGTGTCTGATTACGAGTATTCTGGCAGGTGTGGTGTCAGGATACATCGGCCGCCGGGTCAATCGTTCCAAGAGATGGCTGGTCGGTATCGCCGCAGGTATGGTCTGCGAAGCGTTGACGATGCTGCTCATTATGGTGATGGCACAACCCCATAGCCTTGGAGTGGACATCGTTTCCAAGATTGGTCTACCGATGATTATCGGAGAAGTCAGTATCGGTTTAATCGTTCTGTTGATCCAGAGTGTGGAGGGGGAAAAGGAGAATATCGCGGCCAGACAGGCCAAGCTGGCACTGGATATTGCCAACAAGACGCTGCCTTATTTTCGCTCCATTAATGCCGAATCCTTGCATACCATTTGTTCGATCATAAAAGAAGATATTAAGGCAGACGCGGTGGCGATCACGGATACCAGAGATGTGCTGGCCTATGTCGGTTTTGGCGAAGAGCGTTATCACATCGGAGATGAGATCATTAGCGATGTGACTAAATCGACGATCCGCAGCGGTAAAATCACGATCCGCAATCATATTGCAGACGATAAAACACCCCAAATCCAGTCCCTGCTCATTATCCCGTTAGAGGAGCGGGGAGAAGTAACCGGAACGTTGAAGATTTATTATCGCAAAGCTTATAAAATCACGTATCCGTTGCAGACGATGGCGATTGGCTTGTCTCAAATCATTTCCACGTTAATGGAAGTATCGCGTGTGGAGCAAATTAAGGAAGCGGCGAATAAGGCCGAGTTAAAGGCACTCCAGACTAAGATCAATCCTCATTTTCTGTTCAACGCGCTGAACGCCATTGCCTCGACGACACGCACCAAGCCGGATAAGGCACGAGAGCTGATCATTAATTTATCGGGTTATCTGCGCTATAATTTGGAGCTGAATGATGATTTGATTGAAATTCATAAGGAGCTTCAGCAGGTGTCTGATTACGTAGAAATTGAAAAAGCACGCTTCGGCAACCGGCTTCAGGTAGAGTATGTAATGGATGAGGTGTCTGTGCGTATTCCAAGCCTTATTATCCAGCCCCTGGTTGAGAATGCGATTAATCATGGAATCCTCAAGAAAAAGGGGGCAGGTACAGTAACCATTTCTGTAAAGGATCGTGGAGAAAAGGTGCGTATTTCTGTGGCAGATACCGGGGTGGGTATACGCGATGATGTTGTGGATAACCTGTATCATGATCGGGTTCCGGCTAAACAGATCGGCTTGTACAATGTGCACAGACGACTCAAGCTTATGTACGGCGAAGGAGTTATTATTCTGAAGCATGAGCCGGGCACCGAAGTTTATTTTGACATACCAAAGGAGAAGTCATGAAGGCCATAATTGTAGAAGACGAACTTCCGGCGCGTGAAGAGCTGGAGTATCTTATTCAGACTCATAGCAACATTGAGGTGACCGATAGTTTCGAGGATGGGCTAGATGTGTTTCGGTTTCTGCAAGATCAGGAGACGGATGCGATCTTTCTGGACATTAATATTCCTTCATTGGACGGGATGCTGCTGGCACAGAACATTAGCAAATTTGCCAAAAAGCCCTATATTATTTTTACGACCGCCTATAAAGAACATGCGGCGCAGGCTTTTGAACTGGAGGCGTTCGACTACATCCTCAAACCCTATGATGAAAAACGGATCGCATCTATGCTGCGTAAGCTGGAAAATGCTTATGAGCAGCAGAACGTTCCAATACAGGAGCCTGTCCAGACGGCGCAACCCCGAGCTGCTGAAGCCAGCACCGTTGCTGCGCCAGGTCGTATTAATCTGCTGAAAAATGACAAAATCATCGTAACGGATGCGAACGATATTTACTATGCGTGTGCGCAGGAAAAGGTGACCCGTGTCTTTACTAGGCACGAAGAATATACGATGCCGATGAGCATTTCAGAATTTCATAGCCGGTTGCCGCAGCAGGACTTTTTCCGCTGTCACCGATCGTACACAGTTAATCTGTCGCAGATCCGTGAAATTGTACCTTGGTTTAATCATACGTATCTCCTGCGTTTGCGTGGACTAGAGGCTGAAATTCCAGTAAGCCGTAGCAAGGCCAAGGAATTTCGGCAAATTATGCGACTTTAAAGGCATTTCATTCCGCTATATGTGCATTTCATTCCTCAAACGATTTCTGGCTGACATGCAGGGTTATAATAACCCGTGTAGAGAGAATCCTTACAGACTTGCTCCTCCTCAGGCGCAAAGTATACTGGATTCCCGGTTATCATAATCACAAATTGACGCTGTAGAGCCGGAATGAAAAGAGGAGATTGAAATGAAAACAAACAGCGGAAATCGTTGGCTTGTCGTACTTGGAACAATAATTGTACAAATGGGATTAGGAACCATTTACACATGGAGTTTATTTAATCAACCGTTGGTGGACCGCTTTGGCTGGAACCTCAGTTCGGTTGCCATTACATTTTCAATTACCAGTTTTGCACTGGCGTTTGCTACCTTATTCGCAGGCAAACTACAGGATAAATGGGGACTACGTCGTTTGATTTTGTGTGCAGGTGTCGTGTTAGGAGCAGGGCTCATGCTCAGTTCACAGGTAACTTCGTTATCCCTGCTATATATTTTGGCGGGTATTGTCGTAGGTTTTGCGGATGGAACGGCATATATTACATCACTTTCTAATCTGATTAAATGGTTTCCTGAGAAAAAAGGACTTATTTCCGGTATTTCGGTTGGGGCATATGGAACAGGCAGTCTTATATTCAAGTATATTAATGGTTCGTTGATTCAGTCCGTTGGTGTATCGCAAGCGTTCTTATATTGGGGAATGATCGTGCTGATCATGATTGTGGGTGGTTCTTTCCTGGTAAGAGAAGCTGTAGTCGTGAACAAGCCTTCGGTACAAAATGGGGTCGTACAGCGGGACTACACCGTTAAAGAAATGTTGCGCACCAAGCAGGCATACCTGCTGTTCGTCATGTTCTTTACCGCTTGTATGAGTGGTCTCTACCTGATTGGAGTCGTCAAAGATATCGGCGTACGGATGGCCGGTCTGGATGTAGCAACAGCCGCTAATGCGGTCGCTATGGTCGCCATTTTCAACACGGCGGGTCGGATCATTTTAGGTGCGCTATCGGATAAAGTAGGTCGTTTGAAAGTAGTAGCGGGTGCGTTGCTGGCAACGGCGGCTGCAGTTACAGTGTTAAGTTTGGTACCGCTGAATTATGGTTTGTTCTTTGCCTGTGTAGCAGGAATTGCTTTTTGCTTCGGCGGCAACATTACAGTCTTTCCTGCCATCGTAGCTGATTTCTTTGGACTGAAAAATCAAAGTAAAAACTATGGTATTGTGTATCAAGGCTTTGGCCTTGGTGCGCTGGCGGGGTCATTTATCGCAGCCTTGCTCGGCGGATTCATCCCGACCTTTACCACAATTGCTGTGCTGTGCGTCGTATCGTTCCTGATTGCCCTTACCATTCGCACTCCAGAACAAGGTAAAGGCAAACTGCGTAGTGAACGGAAGAAAAATACGAACAGTGTGCGCAGCATGAAGCCTGGAACGAAACTGGGTTAAATGATTTGAGAAAAAAGAACCAGATGAATGCCAAAAGACCTGTCATCATTTCTCTAAGGGAGATTATGGCAGGTTATTTGTTTTTCCAATAATCTATTTTACGGTATAATAAAAAGATATGTAATAAGCCGATATATACAAAAGACATAAGCTAAGAACCTGACAGGAGGACGAGTCATGATCGTGGATACAAGCGGGAATCTGCTTGCCCGCAATACGAAGCTGCGAAATACATATCAAATTCGAAGCGCCTTGTCCCGCAGTGAGCTGGCCATCGTGTATACGGCAAGGCTGTTGGACAACCGAGAAAAAGTCATTGTGAAGGAATTTTTTCCGAATGCACTGGCTTTGCGGGGGATGGATCGAAAAACGGTCACTTGCGGTGCTTCGATGCAATCCAAATATGTGGAGTTTATGCATTATTTTTTGCGTGAAGGGCAAATGTTGAAGGAGTTAAGTCATCCGGGAATTGTCGGTTATATAGATCACTTTGAGGAAAATGGAACTGCTTATCTGGTCATGGAATACTGTGCAGGCAAGACCTTGGATCGAATGATGAAAGAAGAGGCTGCGCCAACGTATGACCCCACTTTTTTGTACCATACGCTGCTACCTTTAATTGATGCCATGGAGTACATTCATGACAAAGGAATTATTCATCGGGATATTAAGCCGGGCAACATTATGATTGGGGAAAATGGCAACGTCAAGCTGATTGATTTTGGTTCGGCTGTGCATTTTGAAGGCAAAGAGCATCCGATTTTCACCACAGCGGGCTATTCTCCGCTGGAATTTTATTCTAATCGTTCGCAGCAGGGACCTGTGTCGGATATCTATAGTTTGGCCGCTACGCTGTATTATTGCCGAAAAGGAACACCTCCGCCAGATGTGCCAGGCCGATTATTTGCAGATCATGCTGAGCGGATTCAGATTGAAAATGCGGGACTTTCTCTGCTGCCGTATGTCATTCGGCGTGGTCTGGAGGTACAGGCTAACAAGCGCTGCCGCTCACTTCGATGGTTTAAAGCCGCACTACGTGCGGAATATTGGATAAAAAAAGGGAAGCGCCCTACTCTTACGGTTCGTTAATCGTAAGAGACGGCGCTTCTCTTTTTTTACGTTGTGACCGACATTATCCTGTCGGAGCTTGGATATGGTCGGTGTACACTGAAGTATTTGGTTTAATCGCTTTGTATCGCAGCTCGATTTCAGTGACACCATCCTCGAATGTAATGTACAGTTTGTCACTGTACTCCATGACCGCTTTTTTGTTGCGAGCTAATCTGATCTTTCCATGCTGTAAGGCACAGCGTGTATCATGTTTCACGATCAGGCTCCCTTTTTTACCTGCGGAAAATAGGATCCGTTCCGCTTCTGGCAACGGTTCGTGAACGTCAAGCGTACGGAACAACTCCTGCAAGCTGACCTTACGACCCGGAAAGGAGGTGAGCGGCCAGGATTTTACCGGAATCTCCTGCCCACTTGCTGTAGCGAGAAAATATCCTTCGATTCTTCCGGCAAACTGCGGCTTCGGCCGCAAGAACCAATACAGAAGAGCGGCTACCACGATACTGATGGCTACTGTCCATTTAATGGCTGTATACCGAGATTGTACGGTAACGGTTAGTGTAGCGCTGCTGGATGCTCCTTCCGGATCGGTGGCAGTAATCTTTAGCTGAGAGTCACCTGTGCGGAGCTCGGATAGCAGCAGATCATTACCGTTAATCTCAGCATGGATCGCATCCCCAAAGGCTTCTGAATCCAACTTATAGTTCAGCTTGTCATGATTCGGGTCAACAATAAAATCCGATACACTTCGACGGGAATCACCGTCTTCTTTCACCAGGTGAATCGTCAGGTCTTTTAAGACCTGTGGCGCTACATTGGCCGCGTGAACTTTATGTACAGTTCCCTTACGGTACCATTGCGGACTATCCAGAGATAGCTGCCATGTATAATCCCCGGTTTGAGGGAATGCATATTCGGTATGGAAGGCTCCTGACTTATAGGTCATAGGCACCTTTTTGGCTGTGCCCCCCTTTGGAGTAACAATTATATGGGCTTGGAGAGACGTATATACGGCTTCATCCGTAAGCTTTTGACTGTCGGGTAACAGGAGCTGAGCTTGAAACGGTGTGGCTTGACCTTTCAGCAACTGCACAGGCTTGTTGCCATGAGTGGCTGATGCTTGCTTTCCTCCTATGGTTGCTTCGGCTTCCAGTCGGTAGCTGCCAAGTAAATTGATTTTCACCAAATCCCCGCGTATGCCCCGTAGTTTCAACTTCACTTTGCCTGCCTGTGGATGCTCGATTTTTAAAATCGCATATCGGCTCGACTTGTACCTGCGGACATTTTCTGAATTGGAATATAGCTGTGTTTCCAGAAGGGGATGCTCCGACAAAAGCACCAGATTGGCTTCCTCCATACTGGAATCAGGTAGAGTTACAGTTAATTCCTGCATCTCGCCAGTGGTCGTAATTGCAGCAATTGGAACGAGCTTGGAGCGAATTTGACTGGCGAAAATACGGTTCAGAATTTCCGGCAGATCCTCGGCACTACTCGTAATAAAAGAAGCTCCACCCGTTTGAGAAGCGATCCGTTCGAGTTCTTGTCGGTTCACTGTGCCATCATGGTTCAGACCAATCGTGTACACCGGATATCCTTTGGTCTGTGCAGATTTGATGACAGAGGATACATCGTTATTGGAGTCACCTTTGGATCGGGAACCAGAGGAGGCACCAAAATCAGTCTCTCCATCTGACAATAGAATCATAAAAGGCTGACGCCCTTGGGATGCTCCTGCCGCTAGTAGCTCCGAGCCTTTGCGCAACCCAAGTCCCAAATCCGTATAACCGGAACGGTTAAGTGTTCTGATTTCCTGCTGGATCTGGGATTTTTGCGCTGCCACGGCAATCGAAGTTAGTGGTTTCGAGGCGACCACGTTATGATTGTAGGCAACGAATCCGACGCGTGTGCGGTCTGCATCACTCAAATCCATAAACATATTGATGACTTCCGCGGCAATGCCCTCAGGATCGGTATCCCTCATGGAATAACTGGTATCCAATACAAAAACGGCATCATAACCCTCGATCGGGACAGCGCCTAAAGATGCTGCATTAGCCTGATTTACAGTGCAAATGACCCCGTTTAAGCCCATTTGTAAAAATAGTACAAAAGTCATGAAAATGATAATCCCTAGTTTCCTTATTCTGAACATAAGCTCCTCCATCGCCGAGGCCAACATGGGGGATCAACTCTCCTAATCCTTGGGATATAAGGGATAAAGGATCAAAACAGCTGATAACCCTCACATTAGCCATGAATTTGATTCTTTTACGCTTATCAGAAATATCCAATGGACTTCTATCGGTAATTAAGTTCCATTTGTGAATATTTCCCTGAAGAAACAGGTCTAACATATCATGAAAATTACGTATTCACGCATAAAATGAGTCAAAATGCCCTATTTCAATCTGAGACTACAGAAATTGACAAAACTGAAGGGTACTTTGTATGATAGCTCTCGTATCAACGGCAAAAATTGGGATTGAAGTTAGGAATACGAAATCATAAATTTGAAATTTCTGTGTTATCTGACTTTTGATTTTGAAAAAACATCTCATGTGCATGCTTTGCCGTTAAAAGCCGAATAACGCTTCGGACCGATTTTCGAGGTTACATGCCTGTACCGTAAATGTGGTATAAGCTCAATCCTTTGACGAATTTAAATGTTAAGTAGGGGGGAGGAGGCAAAAGAACTAAAAATGAGTATTCGTCCGTTTCAAATTGGACATCCCGTGTCCGTATATGGAGCAATGGACCTATAACTCATACTTTATTCATTTGCCGACAGCGATGGAAATCATTTATCAAACCAACCGGACAATGCTTTTTGAAGAGATTAACCCGGAAAAGCTGGACCTGATCACCATAGTAGGTGATGTGAAGGGTATTGACAGCTTGAGCGATGAGAAGATCAAGGAAATTAATCAGCACCTTCTGGTGCGCAGCTTTGACGAATTTTTGGATAAGTTTTCGCCGACCGTGTATTCGTTTTTTAACGCGGCCAATCAAAAAGTCGTCTACACCCTTAAAAAGCCAGAAGGAATTGATGAGGATAGCATTTCTGAAATTCGTGTAAATCAAAGTAATGACTTTCTGAAAATGTTGTTTACGCTCATCGATACCAAGCGGAGTCAAGGAATCACTAATGTAGATTTCAAATTTGAAAATCTGCTGGATATGATTTCACCGAAAAAGGTCATGGATGATATTCGCCAAGTCCGCAAAGAAATTCACTATATGTACGGTGAATACGACAAGCTGGATGATGGTGACCCGAAGAAACTCGACATGGGGGACAAGCTGAATGGCATGTTCGAGGAAGCGAGTCAAAACTACAACAACGTTATGGCTATGCTTCCACTGGCAATTGAGGACATCAAAACCCGCCTTCTGCTCGGTGGCGCGCAAGAGGAAAACTCCGGTGAACTGATCCAGGTGGGCATGCTCTCCATTGGGGAAAGCGGCGAACTGAAAATTATTGAAGCGCCGAAGAGCGACAGCACTGAGCTGATGTTGTTGGATGAGAACAGCACTGGCGATCTCTCTCAAGTATTCGAAGAAGATTATAACTCTATCACAGATACGCCTTCTGATTATGTGAAGGATTTGGTAGTTCGCACGTTTGTGCCACTGCCAGCTGTTCAGACCAAGGTGGATACAGCAGTTGAGGTTCAGAACTACAACACGTATCTGGAGTTCTATAAAAATGCCAAGGACGATTTCGTAAAGGCGGTTAAGCCGCTTGTGGAAAAAATTCTCGGTGTCAAAATGTTCTTCGATCAATATGCAACGAAGAGCAAAGGCATGCTGCCGACAATGCTGGTGGCGAACAACAAACTGGACATGCTGGTAAAAAGTAGCAATATTCCGCGCCTGGAAACGTACCTGAACACTGTGAATGCTAAGAATGAATTCAGCGACACGATCTGGTTCGGTATCGTTCCATCCGTCGAGCTGGAAGCAGCCGGTAAGGTAAAGGTTTCACGTGAACGCTTCAAGGGCAACGAGAAGGTCGTTAAGCAGGGCGGAAATTCTATGGAATCGCTCTCGATGTTGCTGCAAGTCGTGAAGGATTACAAAATTCAAATGTTCTTTAATTTTGAATCCGGTGAAGAAACGACTTTCAACAGTATGGCAACAGCAGGCATCGATAAATATGTCGATAAATGCGCCAGTCTCGTTCGCAGAGAATATAGCGAATTTGCAATTCCTTGTGTACCGAACTTTACGATTATTCCGAAGGACAAATCGGGTGTCATTATCGACAGCAAAATGCTACAGACCGAAGATGGTGTACAGCTCTCTAAGGAGAAAGAGGATATTCTCAAGCTGTGGATCGAGGGCGTTTATGTAGGTGCAGCCTACGTTGCCGCCGGCTTGGTTGCTTCCTATCAGTGTCCTGAATACCTGCGTGAGACGTTCAAAACGGTCAATAAGAACTTCCCTGGCGTACGCTTCGACATCGAAGCAGGAGACAACAGTCTGCGCACGGTAACGACGATGGCCAAGGAGATCACCGGTTTCACTAACACGATCAAGGATGCCATCAACCGTAAAAACTTCGGCTTTGTATTCTCGTCGGAGAATGCACAGATCCAGGATAAGGATATCCGCCGGATTACCGTCTACAAGGCGAGAAGCATGGCGATGTCCGAGGACGGTTTTGACTCCATCTACAAGACGCTGGTCAGCACGTATATTGAACGTATTTTGCGCTACCAGACAGGGGACTTCAAACACGAGAATATCGTCCGTTTCTTCAGTAACAATCCGAGCAGTCAGAAGAGCAAGTGGCTGAGCAGCAGAGGATCTGTTAACTCGATCATTCAGGACGGAGACGATATGAGCTTCATTATTGATGAGAAAAGCAATATGTGCCATATCGACCTGGTCTTCAACGGTAATGTGAAGAACCTGGAAGTCATGATCACTAAAGGAACCAGCTCGGTCAAATCATGATCCGAGCCCTACGAAAGATGTTAGAGGCGTTTCTTTCCAGAACCGCCTTTATACATAAATCGCGAAGAAGCTCTGCTTCTTCCGCCATCATATTACCTAATTTCAAGGAGGCAACACACATGGGATTCAGATTGAAAGTAGAAGGACAAGAAACAATTGAGCTGGGCTTGGATAACATCCAAACGGTTATTTATGACACCGATACACCGGACGATTCCAATGCACGCTCCACTGACGTAGGCTCCACGCTGCGCATCAGCGGTAAAATCATCACAGCAGTAGACGGTGACAGCGCGGATGACACGCTGAAACTGGCTTTGTGGTCTCTGGTTCCTGCTGAAAAAGCAGACAGCTACCGTAAAGTAACATTGGAAGTTATCGCAGCTGATCAAGTTGTGCGTAAAATCCACTTCCCGAATGCTTTCGTTGTAGACTACAACGAGCACTTCGGCGACACAGAAGGTGTAGGTGCATTTACACTCTACATCAAACAAAAGAAAGACAAAACCGAGCTGGCTACAATCGACGGCGGATATCCGGTTTAAGCTTAACGTCTTCACGTTAAGTGCAGCTTAAACACACACTCACCCGGCACATAAGTGCAGGGTGGATAAATATTAAGAGGCCTACGGGTCTCTTAATATTTATTTTTTTCGGAGAGGGGAACATCACACAATGACTAACTACTATGAGCTGCTCGGTGTCAGCCGGGATGCTTCGGAGGCAGAGATTAAGCAGGCTTACCGTAAACTGGCCAAAAAGTATCATCCTGATACCAACCAGGGAAGCGAGGAAGCAACGCGCAAGTTCAAGCTGATTCACGAGGCTTACAATACCTTGCGTGACGAAGCATTGCGGCAGGCATACGATGCCGAGCTCATCCGAAAAACTGAGGGAGCTGGCGGGGAACAGCAAGAGAGAGGGAGAGGGGATACATCTTCCGGTGGTGCGCGTACGACAGCCAAAGGATTCAATCCAGCTGACATAGGAACTGATTTTGAGCAATTTTTTGGTTTTCATCCGAAAACGAAGGAAGGCTCACCAGGGAAAAAAACGAAAAAATCCGGTGATCCGACGGATACCTCAGCGATGTTTAACCAATTTTTTGGTATTCGAAAAAAATGATGATTTCAGGATAGAAATGGGGGAAGCAAGCAGTGAAAACGGCGCAGAACAGATGGGTTTTCATCATAGATGTTGCCATGTTCGGGCTGATGCTGGCGATCGCCTTTTATGTGTTTAATCGTACAGGCTACAGCGGTTTGAAAACCGTGGTCGCGACAGGTATTGGAATCGGCGTGCTTGTATACATACTGCGCAACCTGGTGTCCGTTGTACCTGTGGCCAAGTCAAGGGCACAACGTCAGCGGATTGCCAAGCTGGTGTTGATTGATGAAGAGGGCGAGTCCATTAAAGAATGGTATATCGAAGGGGAAACGTCGCTCTTAATCGGCAAAACGACGTCACGTTCGGAGGCGGATATTGATTTGGCAGGTACAGATTATGCCTCCCTGATAAGTGTGGAACATGCGGTACTCAACCGGGTGAATAGCGACTGGTTTGTAGAGGATGTGGATTCCGGTAATGGTACAGGCTTGCGGTCTGCCAACGAAAGTGTAACCAAGAAGTTGGAAAGCGGTGAGCCATACCGGATTTACTCAGGTGACTTATTATATATTGCCAATACGAGGGTGCTCGTTAAATAGATGAGGATGCTGCAAAATTCTCAGATCGCTGAAAAGACAATCATGACAATGGGGGAAGGAACCGACTATGAGTTTGACAAGATGCCCGAACGGACACATGTTCAGTACACGAAAGCACGGAAATACGTGTCCTTATTGCAACACGGTAGTAAATATAGCTGCACCCAAGAGCGCGGAGCCAGCAGCGAAAACAAACGTCGCGGGAGATAATGACAAAACAATGCCGTATTTGGGTGAGACGGTGGGTATTCATCCGGTAACTGGATGGCTGGTATGCATCGAAGGAGCACAGGTGGGTCAGGACTATCGCATTATGGCAGAGAAGAACTTTATCGGACGCGCAGAGGAAATGCATGTCCGCATTATCGGGGACAACACGATTTCTCGCAGAAATCATGCGGTCATTGTGTATGATCCGAAGAAACGCAACTTTTACTTGCTGCCAGGCGATTCATCAGGTTTAGCGTACCACAATAACGAGGCGGTATATTCACCAGCAGAGCTGGCTGCCTATGACGTGATTCAGCTGGGACACAGCAAATTTATCTTTATCCCGCTGTGTGGCGCCCATTTTGAGTGGGATAACGAAAACTAGGATGGAATTGGGCAATGGTGCAGGGAGGTAACGATATGCAGCCTTATTTTGTTGTAAGTGGAGCTGCGGTGCTATTCGCTGTTCTTCTCATGATCCGTATACGACTGACGCGAAGTTCCGGCAGCCGTACCGTAAGTGGAATTGAAATCGGAAATGGTCAAACGATCGGGAGCCGGAGCGAGCAG
Source organism: Paenibacillus sp. FSL M8-0228 (assembly GCF_038007385.1). Classification (NCBI taxonomy): domain Bacteria; kingdom Bacillati; phylum Bacillota; class Bacilli; order Caryophanales; family Paenibacillaceae; genus Paenibacillus; species Paenibacillus sp. FSL M8-0228. Next base: position 4,218,288 of record NZ_JBBOXA010000001.1, on the reverse strand, counting down.
GATGATTATTTCTCCAGTATGACGACACCTGTCGGTACGCTGGCTGTTGTCGCAGACGGTATTAGTGGACTGGCCAATGGACGTATGTCCAGTACCTTGGCTGTGACGACTTTTACAAAGGCATTTGCCAAGCTGGAAGATGCAACGAATTTGAACGGATATTTTGCAGAGGCGGCAACTCAAAGCAATCGCGGCATTTTGCAAAATTTGAATGGACAGGGTGGAGGAACGACGCTGGCTGCGGTCATTGTGTGCGGATATCAGCTGCATTACGGAGCGGTGGGTGACAGCCTGATTACGATTTACCGTAATGGTCATTTCCAAACAGTCAATTCCAAGCATACAGCAGAAACACTGCTGGAGGAACGAGTGCTTGCTGGACAAATGACCTCGGAGGAAGCCAAAACGAGTCCAGTGCGCAATCAACTGGTCAACTACTTGGGCTATGAGGGCTTTGAGAGCATGGAACTGGGGAGTGCACCGATTCGTCTGTATTCGGGCGATCATGTGCTGTTGTGCAGCGATGGCATTCAGGAGGCGCTGACGGAGATTGAATTGGAAGAGATTATGCGCAAGGGTGGAACACCGCAGGAAACAGCGGATGCCATGATCGACGCCATTAATGATAAAGGCTTTAAAAGTCAGGATAATGCAACAGTACTTATTTTGGCGATAGGATGAAACAAGAAAGACGGGGGTAGCGATGCGCAAGGACAACAGCGATTTTAGTACCGCCTTTGTGTCGGAAGCGGGCTCTTACATAGACAACCGGGACTATTTTGCATTCATGGAGACGGACGACATGGCCTGTTATGTCCTCGCAGACGGTCTGGATTCGGATCAGGAGCTGCGCAGCGCAGAAATGGTTGTCAAAACGGTGCTTGAAAACTTCATGGAGAAGCCTTCCATGTCCAAGCGGCGCTTGATGAGAGATCTGCGTGAAGCGCAGGAATGGCTGCAATTTGAAAGCCGTCGTGTTCGGCTCAAAGCCAGTCTGCTGATGGTAGTGACCAACTACAACAAAATGGTGTACGTTTCGTGCGGTAATGTGCGGCTATATCATTTTCGCAATGGAAGGCTTAATTTTCGCAGCAAGGATCATAGTCTGGCTCAGTCATTGGCAGATGATGGACGCATTCCAGACGAAGCGACCAGCACACATGAGGAACGAGGTAATCTGCTGGAATACTTGGGAAATCCGAATGGAGTTCATGCCCATTACGCCAAAAAGACCCAGCTTGCAGATGGAGATGTAATCCTGCTCGCCACATCCGGGATGTGGGAGGACGTTGAGCTGGCGGAAATGCTGGGGGCGCTAGAGGAAGCGAAGGATCCGGCCATGCTGACGGACACATTGGAAGAGGTTCTGCTAAGCAAACAGCACCGGACGGTGAACAATTACACGGCTGCGGCCATTTATGTAAATAAAGTTTTTCAGGAAAAGCCTAAAAACCGCCGTAAGCTGATCAAACGGATTTTGATTGCGTTGCTCGCCTTTGTAATCGTGGGAGGGGGAGCATGGATTACACTGGCGCGTATGGCAGCGAACAAGGCGGCTGCGCTGGAAACGATGGTCGAATCGGCTCAGGCCGCGGATGATTATGCCAGGGCAGGAGATTATGCGAAGGCACTCAAGTCCTACAGTGAAGCGAAAAACGCGGCGGTTAAAATTAACGATAAGATTCATAAGCGACTATATACAGCCGAGCAGAAACTATCTCAATTACTGGTGGACGGAGACGGCTACGTGGAAAAGGCGGACTTTACCAAAGCTGAAGCCAGCTACGAGAAAGCACGGAAAAGCGCTGGTCTGTACCCGCCTTTCAATGTGAAGGATATTGAGCATAAAATCGACCAACTGGACAGCTATGCTGAGACGGCGAGCTGGATGAAGGACGGAGATTTGAAATTTCAGGGCGGCGATTACACGAATGCACTCAAGCTGTACAAAAAAGCAAATAAGGCTGCGATGGAATCCGGTTATACGTCTGCGCAAAAAGAACTGGAGAAGAAAATTACCGAGGCCAACGATAAATTGACTGCTATTCAGCAGCAGCTCAAGGAGATTCAAGCTGGCAAGCTTCAGGCTAAAGGAGATCGAATGATGAAGGATCTCGATTATGAAGGAGCCATTGATGCCTATAGCGGGGCACAGGAAATTTATCAGGAGATCGATAAGCTCGAAAGTGTTCTGGCATTGGAGCGGAGCATAGCCAAGGCGGAGGAAAAGCAGAGCGCTGAGCAGCAGAAAAACGGTCAGCTTCCTGCTGGATTGGGATTGTCTGACGGAGCGTTGAACGACACGGACGCAGGGGACGCAGCGAGTAATGCTTCAGCTTCCGTCGCTGCAACCCCTGCTGCAGAATCGCAAACGAAGGCTACGCCAACGGCTTCAGCGGGAACTACACCCGCGAAGAAGGAAGTCTCTTCAGCGGCAAAAAATAGCGGTACGGGCGATGGAAATGCCTCTTCGGCCAAGGCGGGCACCAGCAAAGAACAAGGAACTGCTGATTCCGCTTCTAAAGCAGAAGGAGCGTCTGATTCAGAGAACCAAGATCGGGCTGCTGCGAATGGAAGTTAAGTTTTTATGTTCAATGAAGCTGGAGCCGAAAGGAGTGAGACGTCGTGAAAGAGCTGGTACAGGACCGTTTGAGCAAGATGGACGATTTGGAGCAGAGACGTTTACTGAAAAATATGATGGCGGGGGTATTTATGAACCTCGTCGAATATCAGGAAGAAATGACCCGCCAGCTAGAACGGCGGGTATTTGAGGAAATTGAGAATACGGAAGAAAAGATTGATGTGTACGTGTCATTGACATCGCGTGAGGACTATGACCCGATTCATGAATTTTTATACCCTGTGTTACCGTCTGATACGGAGGAAAAGCAGATTGACATCAGCCATGTGGCAGAGGTGGTACGCGAAGGCGGATCGATGCCGCTGTTTACGCTTTTCCTTGAGATGGAGACCGAACGAATCTCAGCACTGGTGCGAAGCAAACGAATTTTCTCAGGAATGTTGGTCACGGAAACCGGCAATTATCCGATTCGTTTTCGTCTGGAGCATAACCGTTCTTATATTTTAGAGATTGAGCAGTTATATCACACGTTTATGCAAAATGGCATGCCGTGGAAAACAATTAATCACCCGTACGCTTATAAGTTTGTGGACTGTGTATTGATTGGTGGAGACGGCGAGCCGGCCGCCCATGAAGAAATTCATGAAATTACAATTTCATTGGAGGAATTCGACGGTTTTAAGAAGGGTGACGTTTTTCCGCTTTGGAACATTGAAAGGCTATCTCTAAAGAACAGCGGCTTTCCTATACCCGCTATGGATCGTGTGAATTATGAGCATGTGCTACCTTTGCGAAAAACAGGTCCTGAGCATGGTTACTTGATTGACGGGACTGAAGGCGATATCCGGTATATCAAGCGTACAGAAGAGGAACTGACGATTGTCACACCACGTGATAAGTCTGGCGAATGGAATGTGTTGAAGGTTACGAAGCCTGTTACAACGAGACTTAGTCGTCAGACTTATCCGTTATTGTCCAATCGGCGACAGGACAGCTTTTTGGGCCGCTATGCAGGAAAACAGGCCGTGATTGTCCGTGCCAAAGCGGAAATCATGCGCATCGTAAACTCGTTTGAAGCAGCGCAGGGGCTTGAGCTGGAACGTGTAGACATCTGGGGAGGTGCAGGGAGAAATGATGTAAGCAACCTTTTAACCAAAACCCAGACGTATCCGTTAAATCCGTTTGTCAGCGATAACGTACGGACAGAGGAAGGCAAGCAGATCATGCGTTTGGGGTTCAGACGTGGTTCTGACGATGTTTTGCCCACTGCGCCTGCTTATATTTTATCCGATTTAATGAGCTTTCTAGTATCAGAAGTGCAGATGTATTTTCCGGAGTACAAGTGTGAAGGAGAATGGGTGTGAATTACGTCTGGGATTTGCTCATGCGCGCGAGGGAACAGGGGCTGGATGTAGATAAATTCCGCTTCGTACCCGCTGTCAGCTACTCTCCGTATATGGAGCTTAGTCTGGCAGAGTTGAATACTTCCCATTTGGAGCAGGTAGTGGAAATCAATCCGTACTACCGCTTTTATTCTATTTTTCGGGATCTGTTTCCACCGGATGCTGAAGAGTATCTAGAGCTGAGAGAATCGCTATTTGATATTATGATGCATTTCCTGGCGGAAATGGACTTGTATCAAGGGATGAATCGGCGGGAGTACCATATCCGGTTTGTTCAGCGTGATATTGCAGAGGGCATTTTTGGCCCGAAGGTAAAGGAAGGCTTTGGACAATTAAACCGTGAGGATCAGGACGTGATTGCTGAAGGATTGCTGCGCCTGTATGAGACGGGAGAAGCCGTACATTTGCTAAAAGAAACGATGCGGCGCGTCTTTCATCGCTCAATCATTTACACCAATTGTGAGGAAAAAGACGAACTGCTCATCTATATCGGCCAAGAGGAGACACCATTGTCACGGATTAAAGTGGATTTGATTCTGGATTTGTTTCTTCCGGCACGTTTTACGACGGAATTGTATTGGACAAGTCATTTCGGCATTTTGGAGGAAGATCCTACGATGAAAATAGACGCTATCGCCCTCTATTAAGGCTAAATGGCTAAGAAAGGACATGTGAACGATGAACGGACCCTATACATACAGGTTGCTAGACCCGCTCACCGATCGAAAAAGCATACGCTTCACGGCGAAATACACGCGGGCGGAATTGGAGCAAATGACGACCTTTCAGTTACGCGGAATATGCGATAAGGAACGACTGGTCGAGGGCTTTGCCAATCGCCTGGCACGTGAAGAGTTGATTCGCGTGATTTTACGTTTTCGGAGCGCGGAAGAGCATTTACTCATCACAAGGCCAAATCCTGGCGGCTTTGAACGCATGGAATCGGCACTACAGCGAAACTGGAACGACCGTCGGCAGGAGAGCAGCGGCATCCGGGTTCCCGCCAAAATCACGCTGTATCAGGGTGTACGCACAGGTCGCATGGACAACTACCGGATTGAATCCGATTTGCCTTGGCTGAGCTCATCTAATGTGCTGCTGGTGAATGCAACAGGAGAACTGTGCGGTGTTTTGAATTTGGTGAAGGATGAGACACGAACAGGCGTATATTATCTTTCTCGTCATCGTGATGCTGAACTGCGAGAGACGTCCAATCATAGTTATAGCCTGCTGTTTCTGCGAAGACAGGAATCAGAATATTTTTATAACCTCTACTATGGAGATAAGCCAATGCTGCCGCTGAAGCTTCAAGGTCACCGGATTCCGGTGGCAGAGCTGATCATTCGGGGCACGGAAACTACAGATGCGGTACTTGCGATTGATTTTGGCACCTCGAACACCACAGCAGGTGCTTATTTGGATAGCTCCTACGTTACGGCTCCTGATACAGGTATGAGCAGCACAGTAAGGCTGAACGCCATCAATTATGTGTCATTCCCCGGCCCAGAAGGGGCAGAAGGCGACTGGATCGAAGTATTGCCGACTGCTATTCGCGTCGCAGATTGCTCCAATCCAGAACATATCCTTTATGTATTTGGGGAGGATGCACTACGTGGATCTGACGTGGCAGGAAGCCGTGCAACAGTATTGCGGGGGATCAAGCGGTGGGTCAACGATTATAAGAGAATTGAGGAATTAATGGATTCCGAGGGGAATACAGCAACCGCTTCCCGCAGTGATATTTTAGCTGCTTTTATCCGTTATGTGATTGCTACAGCCGAGCAGCAATTTAAGTGTCGGTTCCGCAACCTGCACTTTTCTGCTCCGGTAAAGCTGCAGCCCCAGTTTATAGAGATGTTTAGTGATATTTTGCCTGATTACCAGATTGAAGCGGAGGATGCGCTGGACGAAGGGCTGGCTGTGCTGTACAACACGCTGGCAGACCAGATGGAACGAGGGACTTTTGCGGACGGTGAGGAGTACCAGGCACTTGTTATTGATTGTGGTGGAGGCACGACAGATTTGTCTTCCTGCCGATTCCGAATTGAGGACGGACGTATTGCTTACAAGCTGGATATTCACACAACATATGAAAACGGGGATACCAACTTTGGCGGCAATAATCTGACGTATCGGATTATGCAGTTTATGAAAATTGTATTTGCAGGTTATTATGCTGCCGAGACGCGTTTGCCTGACACCGATATTGATGCCCTGATCGGCATTCCTTCGGGAGATTTGTACCGTCATGTGGATGAGTTTGGTGTAGATGCTGTATATGCGGGACTGGAGGAGCGCTACCGAGAGGCAGAGGCCATCTTGCCTACCGCGTTCAAACAGTATGAGCATGCTACACGGGATGAATATCAGCGGGTACTGAGTAATTTTCATCTGTTGTGGAGCGCGGCAGAAAATATGAAAAAGGAATTTTTTCTACGTACGGGGATCTTGCGCAGCCGCTTCGAATCCGAGCAGGTATTATCTGCTGAAAGCGACCTGAACATTGCAGTGATGGACCGTTGGCTGGTTTCAGTCATCGAGAACGGACGGTTTCGTGATGAATATGGTTTGCCTGATGTGGTGTTTAACATTCGGGAAATACAGCAGCTTCTTAAGGCGGACATCTACAATATTGTGCGCAAGTTTCTGGATGAGTTTTATCTGGAGGGACGCTTGCAGGATTATTCGATTATCAAGCTAACCGGGCAATCCTGCCGGATTGACGTATTTCGCGAAGCACTCAAGGAATTTGTACCGGGGCGCAGTATTGAGTTTCGTCAAAAGGCAGAGGACCTCAGCCGGGTACCTGAGTTGAAAATGGCCTGTCTGCGCGGGGCTATCCGTTACCTGAACGCTAAAAAAATGGGCACGATTGAGCCTGTCATTACCAATCATATTCCGGCTATTCCGTACACGGTCAGCGCATGGACGCATACGGGACGCGAGAAGGAGCTGATTGCGAGTTTGGAAAGCAATCGGGTACGCGGTTCTATTTCCCGGCCGTCTCATGCGGCTGAGGTGGAGTTCTTCCTGACGGCCGACGGCGGCAAGCTGCGTCAGCGCCATGTGTATCGTAGTCGGCCAGAAGCTTTTGAACCCATGCCGTATGAGGAAATTGCAGTGCTGTACGGGCGGGATATCCCGCAGGATGATACGGACTCCATCCGTAATGGGGAAACGAAATATTTTGTTTTTGTCGGAGATAGCCGCTGGGGCTTTTATGTAGTGCCGATTACTCGCCGAGATGAATTGCTGCATCTGGGACCCAAACGCTTTTTTGCCTTCGAGAATGATCTCTCCGAGCTGGATTTCTTTGACGGCACGAAATAGTAAATTAAGGGTTTTGCAAAATGCTGAAATTAGAAAAGTACACAACACTTGGAGGGGATAACGTGCTGTATGCAGGTTTTTGGAAACGAACTTTGGCTTATATCATCGATGGCCTTATTCTATGGTTTGTATTTTTAATATTTGGATTGATCTGGATGGTAATTCGGACCTTAGGGGATTGGGTACCGTCTCCGGCAGAAAGCTCTTTGCTCTCAGACGGATCGTCTTCTATTGTTACCATGAAAGTAATAGGACAGACCTTGCTGAATTGGGGAGCTATATGGCTATATTATGCGCTTATGGAATCATCGAAATGCAAAGCCACGGTGGGCAAGCTGGCTCTCGGCATCGTTGTAGTAGATGAGTTTAATCACAAGCTCAGCTTTGGACGTGCTAGTGCCCGCTACTGGAGTAAGCTTCTATCAGTCATCATTTTGTTCGCCGGCTTTATTATGGCAGCCTTTACGGCGAGAAAACAGGCTCTCCACGATCTGATTGCCCGTACCTACGTTGTGGACAAACGCGAGCTGAATTATATCCTTCGTGAGCAGGCTGGGCGCGGAGCTGGAATGTAACATTTAGGTTGGCACACAGATTCAAAGATTCTGATGAACAGCAGGCTTTAAACAGGAGGAGCAGTAGGATGTACGCTGGTTTTTGGAAAAGATTTTTAGCCCATTTGCTAGATTATACTATTTTATTTGTGACTATTCGTTTGATTGATACGTTGCCGTTTGTGACGATAGGGTTTGTCTCTGCGTTCGTAAAAATGCCGAATTTTTCGGAGTTTGTTTCACACTTAGACGATGTGTCGGTGAGAATTTTGGGAGCTATTATTATTTTTGGCCCTCTTTTATTGGATTGGCTTTACCACACCATCATGGAATCATCAAAATGCAGAGGAACGGTCGGCAAGCTGGCTGCGGGGATTGTCGTTGCGGATGAAAATAATGAAAAAATATCTTTCGGACGGGCCAACGCCCGCTACTGGGGTAAAATCATTAGCTTAGTCACTATATTTGTAGGCTATATCATGGCAGCTTTCACTGAAAAAAAGCAGGCGTTGCATGACAAAATCGCTCGTACCTATGTGGTGAACAAAAATTGGCTGGACTACTCTGAGTATATTAAGCAAAATCCATCGCTGACAGAGATGCCTGTCCCGGCTCCTGCACCCGGTGTGAATCGGTTGTCCGTTCCCTTGAATAAAGAAGAGCAGTAATGACGTCGCAGAGCGACCCGGCTGGCGCATAACGTTGCTACGCAATGTCATTACTGAGGTGCCGGGCGACACTTGTGCCGAAATCGGCACGGAGAGGAGGAAACCACATGTTAACCCATATCGTGCCGAAGTTCGAGAAAGGCCGTATTCTCAAAACCGAGATGCTAGAGAACCTGCGGGACTACCCCCGCAGCTTTCTCGATATCCGGTATCAGGATTATTCGGATGGCATCATTACAGGAATGAACGTAACTGTCGGGGAGTACACGCTAACCATTGGTAGAGGCATCGTGAAGCACAAGGGTAGATTGTATCTGCTGGAGCAGGAGCAGGAAGTGTCGTATGCGGCCACAGGGCGGCTGTCGGTGTTGAAGCTGCTCTTTTTGGAACAAACAGATCGCCCGGATTTCACAGCCCATCATGCAGATATCGTGCTGGAGGATGAGGCAGAAATCGGTCTGGATGAGATGGAGCTGGGCCGATTCAAGCTCAAAGAGGGAGCCGTGCTTCGCTCGGATTATCAGGATTTTGCCGACATGGCAACGGAATTCAATACATGGAGTGATATCCATGCTCCTTTTGCGGGTTTGAAGCAGAGTACATTGCGCCCGGAGACGATGCGCTACTTCGCATCCGAGCTGCTTAAAAGTGGTGCATCAGATCCGATGGATTGTATGTTTGCGTTGATGTGCCTGAACTCGGAAGTTGTAGACAGGGAATCCATTCAGCATTACATCGCAAACCGAAATGGTGCGGAATACAGAGATTATTCTCATGCTCAGTTGCATAGACAGCTAGTTCTTATTCTGGAAGGCGCCGGACGTGGAAAACGAACAGCAGGCCGTTGGCAGGGCGGCGGAGCCGGACGGATGATTGTGGATTAGAAAATCAGGTAGAGGAGTGTGCATTATGAAATATGAGGATGAAAAGATTTTGGATCAGCTCCGTGAGATGGAGAAGCTGAAGAGGCCTAACAATATTTTAGCAGGACCCATAATCATTGACGGTCAATCCTATGTGTTTGAAGAGCGGTCTTTCTTTAAGGATCGGCTGAAAATGCATGTCCCCTCTATCTTTAGTCCAATGCCCAAGCATTTGCAAAAGATTAAATATCCTCATGAGCAACGTCCAGAAATGATTTTGACGAATGATTTGGGCAGTGTGGATGTTACCCTGAATCGGGTGGACCAGACGCTACAAGATGAATGGGTGGAACAGCTCACTTCTGGCATGAAGGCAATGATGAAAAATATGAATCCTGCCCATGTATTTTATGAAGAAAAAATAGAAGAGGTACATGGTAAGCAGATTGGCTATTTTGACTTTAAAAGTCCTGCGCTGGACCAGCCCATCTACCACAATATGTTTTACTTTGAGCTGGAAGGAAAGACGGTCATGGGAACATTTTGTTGTCCGTATAAGCAGTATGCTGAATGGCGGGATGTCGCCCTACAGATGATACGCACCATTCAAACGGTTGACGAGGCAGAAAAGGAGGGATATGAATGAGTAACCCCATTTACACCACGGCAGATGTACAAGTGGCCCCTTATCAGTTTCAGCGTGTATTAAGTATCCATCTCATTAAACAGTTAAACGAACATGTGAGCTTCTGCATACGTGGAATTGTTTCGGAGGACAAGCTGGATCAATACGTAGAAAAAGCAGATGAAGATGAGCACATCGAAGTCTTCTTAAAAAGTGAAGGCAAGGAGATCCGGTTTTTTCAGGGAATCGTCACGAATATTGCTGTAAAAGCTGTAAACGGAGTACGCGAGCTTACGATTGAGGCTAGCAGTGAAACCTTAATGATGGACATTCGCCCTAAACGTCGTTCATTCCAAAAAACAGGAGAGTCGTATAACAAACTGTTTTCGCATGTTACAAGTTCATATACTGATGCAGAAGTGATTGATGAGGCTTCTCATAGCGCAGCTATCGGTGAATTATTAGTGCAATATAATGAAACGGACTGGGCCTTTGTCAAAAGAATTGCTTCTCGGCTACATGCTGCTTTAATTCCAATTACGATGCAACAAGGACTGAAATATGTGATTGGTGTCCCCCATTCTAGTGCCCCTCAATCGCTGAACGAACATAACTATTCCATAAAAAAAGACTTGAAGGAGCACAAGCTCATGTCCCGTAACGGACTGCCGGAATATGGCGAGTCTAACAGCTTGAGCTATGAAGTGACCAGCAACAAAGTGCTAGAACTCGGTAGTTCCGTCATTTTTCACAAAAGAACGCTTTACATAGCCAAGGCGGAAACGACCACAGAAGGAAATCTGATCGTGAATCGTTACATTTTACGTGATGAACATGGGTTAAAATGCCCAACTGTCTATGCCTATGATCTGTCAGGAGCCTCTCTGTTTGGCAAGGTGATTGATATTTCCAAAGAGAAAGTAAAAATCAAGCTGGAAATTGATCAAGGCTCGAGTGCATCCGGGGCTATGTGGTTTCCCTATTCTACGGTTTATTCTTCTCCTGATGGCAGCGGCTGGTATGTTATGCCGGAAGCAGGGGATCAAATCCGTCTGTACTTTCCGGATGAACGGGAGCAGCATGCTTTTGCCGCCAGTTCTGTCGATCTTGCCTCCTCTGATCCTGTTAAAAGAAGTGATCCTGCGGTTAAAAGTATCAGCACCAAATACGGCAAACAAGTCGTTTTCAAGCCTGGTGCAGTAGAAATTATCAACAGTGGGCAAATGCTCATGCGTCTCACGGATGAAGGCGGGATCGAAATTAATAGTAACAAAAAAATAACCCTGTCTGCTCAGGAAGATATCCAAATTACAGGGGGAGCGAAAATTATTATGGAGGGGAAAGAAGGCGTAAGTTTTATTCAATCCGGAGCCAAACTCGACATCATGGACGATGTGAGATTAACCGGGGGTAAGGTGAACATTGAATGAAGCTCATGGATCGGGATGCTGCGTTGCAGGATTTGCTGGAAAAGCACGTATTTACGGAATGGATACATGATTTGGCTCTTATTGAAAACAACTTTCTGACGCGCCAGCAAGCCATTGAAGACGAGCTTATAGCAGCTCTAGAGTCGCTATGCCAGCTCGCTACCCTTCAGCACGAGCAAGGTCGTAAGGGGGATATTCGATATATTTATATCTCCTTGCTCAGAACTCGTGTTGCGAAAAATAAAGCGGTTTATCGTCTAGATGCCTATGATGAAAATTGGTTTCTGGATGAGACTGAATGCGCTGTGGAATGGTCGGCAGACTTTGTTTTCGAGCCTCTGTTCAATCGTATGACTAAGCTGGAAAAGCTTAAATCAGATTATGCCCGTAAGATCTCGACGATGGATATTGAACAAATTCAACAAATTGAGGCGGTCAAATACCATCTGCTCACTGTAGAGTTCTTGAAAAGCCAGATGCCAGTTTTTATAGCTTCCCCTTCGTTAGAAAGGATGCCAAAAGCAAATGTATGCACGATATTTGCTGGAGAGTATCGAGATGATAGCGAAATATTGTGCCGTTTTACGCGTAGTGAGGGAGCTGAGACACGAAAGGAGGAATCTTTATGGATTATTTCCTCTTAAAACAGGATGTGCGGTATACCCATGTTCCTGCGCTACAAAAGGTGATGGAAACGATTGATCCGTGGAAGCTGTATGATTTGCAGCCGGAGGATATTGTCAAGCCATTGATGTTTCACGTGAAGGCAGATGCAGAAAGTATTTTTATTGATTATCTAGAAAGTCCCATCCCACTCATTTCAGATGCTTTAAAACGCCTTGTCCAGGCCTATGTGCCGGAGATGCCTATGAAATTAACGATACTTACTCAGATCGAACAGAGGATACAGAAGAATTACTATATTCCTTTTGTGGAGCGGCTTGCAGCAGTACATCCAGAAAGCGAATGGAATTTAGATCAAAGTGTGCTTAGAAAGCTGGTATTACGTGCAGATGCTATTCGGGGCCACAAGATATTTACAATCCAGGAGAGTGCTATCCCGATGATCATCGTCCGTTTGGACATTGCAGAAAGTATACTGCGGCGTGATTATACCGGGATCGCTTTGGAGCAAATTCAGGTGAAATAGGGAGGGAAAGGGCACATGTCAGACAATGAGTATTATGTCGTACGGGGGGCTTGTATGCGTTGCACTTGCGGGACCCATCCTCGAAAGATCAATTTGCCGAACAGCCACGGGGCTTATGTTAACGGTAAACCCATGATGAATGAAGGAGATTATTCTCCTGAGAATGTCCCTCATTTTGGAATTTGTACCAGTCCAGAACAGCCGAGTGCCGAGACTATATATCTGATCGCCGAAGATGGATCCACAATCTCAGGGAAGCCATGCCTACCAATGCTGACGGATAAGTGGAAAAACACAAAAGAACCGACAAAGGTGGAAGGCCAGCCAGCCTTGACGACCTCTTCATTTCAGAGTTGTTTATATCATGGATTTATCGAATTTCATACGAATGGCCAGCAGGAGGAGTAGCTGGAAGGGAGGTTTGAAACATGATAGGATATGATCAGATTCGAATAGATTCCCCCTACCCCATTCAGGTCTTAAAGGATGTTCAGATCGAGTGGAAGCCGGGTGAGCATGGGCGTATTACACTCACAGGCATTTGTAAGGAGTCGAGTCATGCCACGGCTGCGCTGGATGCGACCTCAGAGGATCAGCTACATGTGTATGCGCAGAATGGACAAGAGGAAATCAGCTTGTTTAAGGGTGTCGTCCATACGGTAGAAGTTGAGAACCATAATGGAGTGTATACACTTACACTGGAAGGAATCAGTGGCTCATTTGAGCTGGATATTGTCAAAAGAAAGCGGTCTTTTCCTGAGGAGAAACACACATATAAACAGTTAGTGAATAAGCTTGCTCAAGGCTATGAGCGAAGTGATGTCTTGTACCAGACTGGAGAGCAGTCGGTAGGCGAAGCCATTTTACAGTATGATGAAACCGACTGGGAGTTTATGAAACGGATGGCGAGCCGTTTACATACAGTGGTGGTCAGCGACATATGGGAGTCCGCATCGCCGAAGCTGTATTTCGGCATGCCTGCTGGCACCCAGCGAACAATTCGGAAGGATACGCCATATACGGCAAGTAAGGATTTAAAGGGCTATCAGCGGGCAGGCGGAAAGTCAGCCGGGCTACATGATACCGACTTTTTCAAATACGAGATTGAAAGCGGAGAACGGTATGCTCTTGGAGACGAGGTGCAATTTCGCCAGAAAATAATGATTGTAACTGAATTGCGAAGCCGCATGGAAAAGGGGCATTTGCTATTCAGTTATGTGTTGGCCCGCGCAGAGGGCATTCGCAGTGATTTCATCCCCAATCCCAAAACAATCGGAATTTCTCTGGAAGGAGAGGTCATTGCGGTACGGGGAGAGGAAGTGAAGCTGCGGCTGGCGATTGATAAGGATGATGGGGTATCCGAGCCGCATTGGTATCCGTTCGCTCCCCCAACGGGAAGTGCGATGTACAGTATGCCGAAGGTGGGAACACAGGCAAGCCTGTACTTTCCAGATGCGTCTGGTTCCAGAGCAATGATTTTGGGTGCGGTTCGTACAAATGGAGACGGTTGCGCGAAAACGAGTAATCCTAATGATCGATATTTTGGAACGGAGCATGGAAGTGAGCTGAAAATGGCACCGGGTCGCATCCATATCATGGGTGATCCGGGTGGGACATTGCAGATGAGTCTGGACGATGCTACTGGGATTGAATTAACTAGTCCCAAGAAGTTATCGTTAGAAGCAGAGCAAGAAATCATTCTGAATACGCCGAAGAAAATCATTATTGATGGAACCAGCCAGGTCATGGCGTATCAAACGGGAGGAAGCACGGGGCTTTCGGTAGAAAACGAATACCACGTGTTGGGAGGAAACGTCTGGGCGGACGGTAGCGACCGAACTGCATACCCGCCGTTTGATGATGAACCGAAGGAAGGCGAGCCACCTCCACCGCCGCCACCCCCTGAACCGTTTAACTGGGGCAAGCTGGGGATGAATATTTTGGGCGGTTTGGCAGTTGTGGGAGCCGTAGCCGTGGTAGCAGCCATTACGGTAGCGACGCTTGGAGCGGGTACGGTGGTCATTGCAGCGGTAGCCGGAGGAGCGCTGCTGGCGGGTGGCTTGGGTGTAGCAAGCTTGGCCGCATCAGATATCGCCCGAGGGGAAGTGAGCGACTTCAGCGACTATGCCCTGACCGGCTTGAAGGAATCGGGAATCGGGGCGGTATCTGGAGCAATCTTTGGCCCTCTCGGTGTAGGGGGAACCTTACTGAGGAAAGCAGCGATCGGCGGTGTCACAAATGCCGCGGAAAATCTAGCGAGTCAGGTGCTGAGTGGTGAAAAGATCAACTGGGGCTCAGTAGCAAAGGACGCGGGATTGGGTTTTGTCACCGTAGGCGTACTGGATTCCAAAGTAGGCAAGGCCATTGGCGGATTCGCTGAAAAAGTAGGCAGCAAAGTTACACCGCAATGGATTAGCAAAGGTGTAGATGCAGTCGGGGCAGGCTTTGGCAAAGCTGTAACCAAGCTGGAGCAGGCCGGCAGTAAACTGGGACAGAAGTTCAATGAGCAGCTGAGTAAAATGGCAGACGGCCTCAGCCCCGGGAAGTTGGCCACAGCCAACGGAGCGCCAGTTCCGCACGTTAATAAGATGGACAGCGGACCACTTCCACAGACGGATGTGCAGAAGAATTACAACAAGGTCATGAAGGAAATGGAAGAGAACGCGGCGAAAAAGGTTGAGGGAACAGTAGGAAGTAAAGAAAAAGTAACTGTTAAGAAGTATGGTGAGTGGAAATATGATAAATCTGGGAAGCAAAAGCATCACCTTAATCAAGATGCTGCATTTAAAAAAGATGGGAATGGCAAACAGGTAATCCCGTCAGATGAAGGATATACTATCGAATTAGAGGGCAATGCATTTAAGGATGTTGGTTCACCACATTTTATGGCACATAAAACTATGGAAGAATTTTTTAATAGATATAGAAAAGGGGATAAAATAGGTTTAATTCCTACAAATGCTGAATATAACGTAGCATTATATAAATCGTTGAGAAAGGCCGGATTAACCGAAAAACAAACCTTAGATGTAGTGGAGAAAGCTAGAAGCCAACGGTTAAAATATGGTTTACAAGATGATGATCCAATACCAAAAATACCAGGACAAATAAATTCTATATATAAATATTTATTTCAAAAAATAAAACTAAACTGAGGGGAAGAAAATGAACGAAGTAAAGGATTTTTACGATAATACAATATCTAAAATTGACTTTTTCAGTAACTGTGGGGATGCTATTAATGCTACACTCAATGTTAATGTTACGCAAATACGTAACTGGGTTGATGTTGAAAAAAAAGTTAATTCTACTTGGGATAATGTTAGACTCCAAATAAGAAATCAACTAACTTCGACTCTACATGAGAATTGGCGAGAAGAATACAGACAGTGGAATAATATTACTATGGAGGCTAAATTATTACTTAAGGATGGAGTCCTTAAAAATATTTCTACTTTTATAGAAAGAAATAAATTAAACAATTGTATATATGAGAGCGTTGAGTGGGATTTGCTTACTGCAATGATGGAATATGCCTATAGCACGTATGTAAAACCAGGCTTTCATACAGAATTGTTGGAAATATATAATTCAGGACATATACCTTGTGGTTGGAAAGGGAAGTGGCCTCAAGGAAGCCTATTGGTATTCTAACAGCCTATGGGAGGACTTCAATACAAAGAGATTGCTTATAAGAGGAAGTGATAATATTGGATATAAATAATCAATTATTAGAACATTATAAGAAATACATTGGTGAGCCAGATTTAATAAATATAGAGACCGTTTCAGAAAGTCTAAATATAAACTTAATCATTTTTCGAGCAAACGACCAAAGAGACTTTCATACTATTATAACGTCAGGAATGAGCTTATTACCTGCACAAGTTTCAGAAGATAATAAAGATTGGGAATATACAGAACTTATCATGTATCTTCCGGCATCATGGCCTGTGGCTAAAGAGGATATTAAAGATTTTAAAGATTATTGGCCATTTGGTTGGCTAAGAAAACTTGGCAAGTTCCCGCATGAAAGAAACACATGGTTTTGTTATGGAGACACTATACCTAATGGGGATCCTCCAGAACCAATTGCAAATGACAATAATTTCACTTGTATGCTATTATTACCTCCTATTCGTGAAGATGAAGGATTTAGCTCGTTAATGTTAAGTAAAGATAAAACAATACAATTTTTAGTTGTTTGTCCAATATATCAGGAAGAAATGGAATTTCAACTATCAAAAGGTTTTGGTGCTCTTCTTGAAAAGTTTGATGAATACAACGTAAATGATATTGTTGAAGTTAATAGATTAAATGCATGTAAATAAAGATATTAATAGCTAATTAAAAGAGCGAGAATAACAGATTGTAAAAAGAATTCACACAATTAATTGGCCCCAAAATTATAATTTATCTTAAAAAACTTATTTCACTCGAACATGAGAGGAATAAGTTTTTTTCTCGTAGAGAATAACCAGTTGTGCGCTATGGTGACACTATAAAGTATTGGTGAATAGTCCCTAGTCTCCAAAACAAGCAGTGAACTCTTAGAAGGCTACTCAATTATTAGCTTATTTCTAATTAAATCGACTCTATGAAAGCCTATACATTCTTTTAAATAAAAAAGTTGACATATGTCTAAAAACAGGCAAAAAGTCACTAAGACTAAAGTCTCTTGTTAGATGAATTATGCATTCCTTAATCTGATGAAATTCGACATTTTTTATGCTAGATGGATTGTTCGAAATTAAGCTAGAAGTCAATGGGGTTGTCGTATCAAGGAATAAGCCTCTTTTAGGAATTCATAAGTAGGAAACTGGAACGGAGAAGTAGTGCTATTGCGCAATTGTGCTTGTCCTTTATGAGGTTTTCTTATCGCTTATTCACATGTTATAAATTCAGTTCGATTAGATTAGAATATTTGCATACATATGTATAAAAATGAGTATTAAGTCTCGGAAACTCCCTTTGCTACTGTGAATTGACAAAATATGAAGCAGTGGCTAATATGGTTGGGGACACGGGAGATATTGGAATTTATAAAGGGGTAATGAGTTTTGAACAAGAGACTAGATAACAGATGTAGTAACAAAATGAAATGGGGCCAAACGATTTTTGGAGCGCTGTTGGCGCTTAGTCTGGTGTTACTCAGTGGGGGTAACGCGTGGGCCTCATCTAATGAACAATTAAATTGGATTGAGGGCGGCCGAAAGGTAGACTTGGGAAAAATGGCTGCGGTTGAACTGGACTCATCTCTTCTTTTCTTGGATGCAGCTAACACAGCAAAGGCAAACGAGATGAATCATGACAAGCCATCTGGTAAGGAGATTGGGAGTATATTTCCGAAAGATGAAAATCAAAATTGGGAAGTTGTTTTTGAATACGATGAACTTGGACACATCAAGGATGATGAAAAAGAAGATATCGATGCGGATGCCATTCTAGATAGTTATAAAAAGGGGACGGAAGAGAGTAATAAGGAAAAAGCGGAAAGTGATCGCTTGTATGTTACGGGCTGGGATGTCGAGCCTTTTTATAATGAAGCGACCCATAATCTAACCTGGTCTATGTTGGCGGAGGATGGGAACAAGGAAAAGCTGATCAATTATAATGTTCGCTTGCTCACTCGTCAGGGTTATATCTCTGCAATATTAGTGTCCGATCCTGCGCATTTGGACGCAGATAAGAAGTTTTTGAATGAGAACATATTACCCAAGCTGACAGTCAAATCAGGTGAGCGGTACGAGGATTTTAATGCTTCAACGGACAAAATTTCCGAATACGGCCTAACCGGGTTGATTTTGGGAGGAGCAGGCTTGGCAGTAGCTAAAAAAGTAGGCTTGTTGGCATTACTCATTGCTTTTTTTAAGGGCGCGGGAATTAAGGTTATCCTACTTATTGGTGCTGCTTGTGCAGGTGTGTTTGGCGTGATAGGCAAGTTTTTTGCCAAATTATTTCGCAAGAAAAAATCGGAATCCATGCACAATGAAACGAACGCCCAGGATCAGTCAGAAACACTACAGTAAAGATAAAAAACACTCCATAAAATTGCTGATAAAAAGGAGATGGTGTTGAGCGTAAAACACAATCTCAGGTAGCCTGAGAAGCACAAGCTGGATACGTAATTTGAGCAGAACAATATGAACAGATGATCATGGTGACGTTAGACCCGTGAATCATCTGTTTTTCATTTGTTTTATCCCTTGTAATACTTTCGGTACACCGCGGGCGTTGTTCCTTCATACTTTTTGAATATTTTAATGAAATACCCCGGCTCATTAAAGCCGAGCTCGCTACTGATCTGAGATACAGGAATATCTGTAGCTTCGAGCAACTGCTTCGCCCATTTAATCTTCAGGCGGGAAAGATAGCTGGAAAAGTTCTCACCCGTTTCCTTGGCAAACAGCCGACTAAAATAGCTTGGGCTAATGTGGCACAAGTCAGCCATGGCTTTCAAAGAAAAAGTTTCACCCTTGTGCTCAAAGATATATTCGAAGGCGGGTTTGAGTACGGGATTTCCGCACGAAATATCCACATCTCCTGAGGAATTCAGATAGGCATTTGCTAAGAAATTATTCATTTCTTTCTTAAGGTTTTCAATATGCTCCAGCGAGTAGCCAGGAAGGATCTCGGACAACTGCGGAGTGGACTGTGTGGCCGACGCCTTCTCGAACATTTCTGCGAGAAGATTTTTGTTCATCGCTTCTTCAACAATATAATTACACAGTAAGGATAACATGTTGGAGATCGTCTGAATTTTCTGATAGGTCATGGAGGGCAGATCGGCGTAGTCGTTCTTAAGTTCCTCCCATTTGGAACTGTACAGTTTTTCATTTTTTGACGTGAGGATTTGCTCCAGCTGTAGGGCACTCGAAGGATCGGCTAAGCGGACCTGACCTGCCATGACGGCGCCAATGTACTTATCGTCAATAATGATCGGTACCGCGATGTCGACGATGTCATAATGACAGAGATAAATATAAGGTTTGTTGGAACGTACCGCTTCAAGTCCACCGCGAGAGTCACATTTTTGGCAGTAGGGAAGAAGATTCTCATTCTGACGAACCTTCTTGCAGAACGATTGGCATTGGCTGTGGCTAGTTACGGGATTCCCCTTATAATCGACGGTGAGAATGGCTAATTGGGTAACGGATGCTAATGAATCCTGCAACTGCTCCCACTTTTTTAAATCAAAGATTTTCTGGATGCTCAAATGTTCACGTATCAAGATCTCATCCCTTAATAGTAAATTATCTTGTAAGCGATAACAAAAAAGTACAATTCGTGATCCTTAGTGCAAAAAAATACGATTGTAGATTATAATATATTCCTTGATTCCTCCAATGTAAAGTTTACATGGTTCGGTTATAGTTTTAATCAGAACGAAGCCAACACAATCATAAGGAGGAATTATAGATGAGAAAAGCTTTTATCAGCCCAAGCAAATATGTACAAGGTGAAAACGAATTGTTGAATTTGGGTTACTATGTGAGCACCTTCGGCAAATCCGCTTTACTGATTGCGCATCCTGCCGATGTGGCGCGGGTAAAAGATAAACTCGATTCCACTTTGGGTAAATATAACGTGACCTTTATTGAAAGCGGTTTTATGGGTGAGTGTTCCAGACAGGAAGTGTCCAGACTTCAGGAAATTGCTACTGCAAACGGATGCGATTGTATCGTAGGTCTCGGCGGCGGGAAAGCGATCGACGCGGCGAAATGTGTGGCTCAAGGGGAAGCGCTTATCATCTGTCCGACGATTGCTGCGACGGATGCACCGACAAGTCACTCGGCCGTTCTGTACACTCCGGAAGGTGCTTTCGACGATTACGCCTATTTTAAGCAAAGTCCGAGTGTCGTATTAGTCGATACCACCGTAATTGCCAATGCACCAACCCGATTCCTTGTGTCAGGTATGGGTGATGCACTGTCGACTTACTTTGAAGCCCGTGCGACCTCCCGTTCTTACTCCAGGGTCAATGCCGGACTGCCTAACGGAGTACGCGAAGGACAGTGTGCGCCAGCAGTAGGTACAAATGCGGCGATTGCACTTGCAACGCTATGCTATGAAATGCTGTTGAAAGACGGTGCCAAAGCAAAAGCGGCATGTGATGAAAACCAGGTTACGCAAGCACTCGAGAATATCATTGAAACTAATATTTTACTCTCAGGCCTCGGCTTCGAGAGCGGCGGACTTGCGGCGGCCCATGCGATTCATGATGGACTCACGATTTTGGAAGGCACGCATCATTATTATCATGGAGAGAAAGTTGCGTTCGGCACGATCGCACAGCTGGTGCTCGAAAACGCACCGACGGAAGAATTACATCAGGTACTTGATTTCTGTTTAGCCGTCGGTTTACCGGTTTGCTTGGCTGATATCGGCGTCGATCATATCAGCCAGGAAGAACTTATGGAAGTAGCTGCAAAGGCCTGCATTTTGGAGGAATCGATTCATTCCATGCCGTTTCCGGTCACAGTGGAGCAGGTTGCAGCGGCAATCGCTGCGGCCAACCGTATCGGGAGCCAGTACAAAGCGGAGGTAAAGTAGCATGAAAAAGGTCATCAACCGTGCGGAAAATTTGGTCCTTGAGATGTGCAGTGGTATTGCGCTCGCGCATCCTGAGTTGGAATTTCTGCCAAAATACAAAGTGCTCAAGAAAAAGGAATTGAACGCGGAGAAAGTAACGCTCATCAGCGGCGGTGGCAGCGGGCATGAACCCGCCCACGCCGGCTTCGTTGGCCAAGGGATGCTCGATGCCGCGGTCTGCGGTGATGTCTTCGCCTCTCCCTCACAAATTCAAGTATATCAGGCCATCCGAGCGACGACCGGGAAAAAAGGTGCGCTGCTGATTATCAAAAATTACAGCGGCGATATTATGAACTTTAGAAACGGCGCCCATCTGGCCACTGAAGACGGTCTGGAAGTGGACTATGTAAAGGTTGAGGACGACATCGCGGTAGAAGACAGCCTATATACAGTCGGACGGCGCGGAGTGGCGGGAACGGTACTCGTCCACAAGATCGCGGGTGCAGCGGCGGAAGAGGGCCGGAGTCTGGCGGAAGTTAAAGCAGTAGCCGAGAAAGCCGCTGCGAATGTACGCAGTATCGGATTCGCATTGACTTCGTGTACCGTGCCGGCGAAGGGCACGCCAACATTAGAGCTCGGGCATGATGAAATCGAGTACGGTGTTGGCATTCACGGCGAGCCTGGGACCAGCCGCGAGAAGCTGACGGATGCAGATACGCTGGCAGCCAGAATGGTAACCGATCTCCTTCGAGACATGCAGATCGAAACTGGATTCAGCGGAGAAATCGCCCTGTTGATCAATGGTTTCGGCGGTACGCCTCTGCAAGAACTGTACCTCTTCAACCATTCGGTCACTCGCGAACTAGCAGCGAAGGGGGTCAAGATTGATCGTACTTTTGTCAACAATTATATGACGAGTATCGATATGGCAGGTATCTCGGTTTCCATCATGAAGCTGGACAAGGAACTGAAAACGCTCCTCTCTCATGAAAGCAACGCGCCTGCGTTCAAGGTGGCTGGACCTGTTGATCATGTCGTATTCACGGATATTTCAACTGTAGCAGACGAAAAGCGGCAAGTATCCTTTGAGGTAGAAACGGACCCTGCCTTCGCAGTTATTGAAAACAACAAAATTACGTTGAACAATCTTACCTACCTAGTCGATAAGATGAGTGAGGTTATCATCAAGAATGAGGTACCTTTCTGCGATCTTGACGCTCATGCAGGCGACGGCGACTTTGGCATGAGCGTTGCTAAGGGATTTCGTCAGCTGAAACGGGAATGGAGAGACATCCTGAATCAAGACTCTTTGACGATGGGAGCCTTTCTTCATTCATGCTCGCTCGTCATCATGGAATACTGCGGTGGCGCTTCGGGTCCGATCTGGGGCTCAGCATTTCGCGCAGCGGCACGATCTGCTGGCGAACGAACCGAACTCACCGTTTCCGAATTCGCAGATATGATGCAGGCTGCGGTGCAAGGCATACAATCAACAGGCGAACGTTCTTTCGGCAGAGGAGCCGTTGTTGGCGATAAAACACTTATAGATGCATTAGTGCCATGTGCAGATAGCTGGTTGGAGAGCGCAAAATTAGATTTTGACGTGAAGACAGCCTTTGTAAGTGGTGCTCAAGCCGCTGTATTAGGGGCCAAAAAGACGGAAGACATCGTGGCGCGTATGGGCCGTGCCGGAACGGTAGGAGAGAGAAGCCTTGGTTATCCAGACGCGGGGGCTTATGCGCTTGGCGTGATTTTTACGGAGCTTGCTGATTGTTTGAACTGATTTTCTATAAATCCAAAATTACTGGCACGAACACTTCGTTTAGATTTCCATTCCTGCCCGTACCACTCGCTAATTCTTAAAAATTCAAGGTTTGTTCATTGCAATTGATGTGCATTAGGTTTATAATTTCAGACGGATTCAACGGGCTTATCCCGGAATCCATGGGAGTTCATCCCATCTGAGCTAGCTTACTGCATGCTCAAATATGAATTAAGCGAGGGATTTACAATGAAAACCTGCTGCACCATCCAAGTTGACGAAGACAGTTTAGTTATTGATTTGCCAGAAGAAGGAACCACGCTAGAGTCCCTGCTCGGTGATATTGAGAGCTGTGGAGGTAGTGAAGAACCTTGGCTACAACTTATTGACAAGGTAATAGGTAACTCATCTGAGACTGTACTGACAGAGCAAGCGACGGATGGCGGCGATATGAAGAAAGATCAGACGACCAAAGAACCTCAAGCAACTGCTCAGGGGTAATAGGGAGATCATACGTTAAGACGATATTTGTAACATTATTCGATCACATATAAGATCATCTATAAGACTGCTACCGAGCCAAGGCACGGGAAGCGGTCTTTTTTTATTAAAATAACTAAAATTCTCCGAATTTTGCAATTAGTAAATGAGTCTTTTGTCCCTTTAGTACTCCATAGTAGCCAACCAAGTAGAACACATCCCAAAACCGTGACTTCCTGTTCATTTTCTATCATAAAGTCGAAATGTAACATGGAACTAACTATAATAGTAGTATCATCCATATACAGGTAAGTGACATCGATGTTTGGACCTGATCCTCTTGTTGTATAAAGGAGGGGGTAAAAGAGCAGAGAACAACGTACTGATAAGTCTCATCTACTTTATAAAAAGGAAGGAATGTGTAAATGATGAATGGGCAATGGATCCTGTCAAGGATCGCAAAAAGAGTAGCGGTGATGCTAACAGCAGTATTACTATTAACGTTAACGAACGGATTCAACTGGAATACGCAAACAGCAGAGGCTGCTGGGACGACACCTGTGGAACGTTACGGACAACTTTCAGTAAAGAATGGTAAATTGGTGGATAAAAACGGTAAACCTGTGCAACTCAAAGGTATTAGCTCTCACGGCGTCCAATGGTTTGGGGATCTGGTAAATCAGGACTCTATGAAATGGCTACGGGACGATTGGGGCATTTCCGTATTTCGGGTTGCACTGTACACTGAAGAAGGTGGTTATATCGCCAATCCTTCTTTGAAAAATAAAGTGAAAGAAGCGATTGAGGTAGCACAGAAACTGGGCTTGTACGTCATTATCGACTGGCACATTCTTTCAGATGGCGATCCGAACATTCATAAAAATGAAGCCAAAGCTTTCTTTAATGAATTTTCAACTCAGTACGGCCATTTACCTAACGTAATCTATGAACTTGCCAATGAGCCGAATGGAAATGTGAACTGGAACAATCAAATCCGACCTTATGCGTCTGAGGTATCTCAGGTTATTCGCGCTAAGGACCCGGACAATATTATTATTGTAGGAACAGGCACATGGAGTCAGGATGTACATGATGCAGCAGACCATCCACTTCCAGACAAGAATACAATGTATACCGTACATTTCTATGCGGGTACGCATGGACAATTCTTGCGCGATCGGGTCGATTATGCACTGAACAAAGGCGTGGGCATATTTGCTACCGAGTGGGGTACAAGCGATGCTTCGGGTAACGGTGGTCCGTTCCTGAATGAATCCAAAGTATGGACTGATTTTCTGGCTAGCCGTGGAATCAGTTGGACTAACTGGTCGCTGTCAGATAAAAATGAGACCTCTGCTGCGCTGATGTCTGGTGCTGACCGTAAGGGCGGATGGCCTGATTCACAATTGTCCGCTTCTGGAAAATTCGTAAAACAGGCGATTCTGGAAGGCTCCAGCAACATTGGTGGAGGCGGAAACAACGGTGGGGATAACGGCGGAGATGGCAACACTGGCGGTAATAACGGTGGTGGCAACAACGGCGGCGATAACGACAACGGAGGAAGTACACCAGGCAGTAACGATCAAGGAATTGTGCTACAGTATCGCACCGGTGACACAAATGCCAAGGATAACGCAATCCGTCCTGAATTTAATATCAAAAATACAGGGAAAACAGCTGTGAAGTTGAGCGATCTAAAAATTCGCTACTATTACACAGATGAAAGCAAACAAGCTCAGCAGTTTTTTGTAGACTGGGCCAGGATTGGCAATGAGAAGGTAAAAGCAACTTTTGTAACATTGCCGAATCCAAAGGCCAAGGCTGATAAATATGTGGAGATTTCTTTCACAGATGGAGCCGGAACGATTCAGCCCGGTGGGGAAAGCGGAGAAATTCAACCCCGTATTCATGCTGCAAATTGGAGCAATTTTGATGAGACCAACGATTACTCCTATGGTGCTACCCAAAAAGCATTTGCAGACTGGGACCATGGCACTGTATATCAGCAGGGTAAGCTGGTTTGGGGTATAGAACCTTAGGAACCTTAGAATTTAACCGTTATTAACTTTATCGGAATGAGTAAAGAATGGGACTTTTGGGTGCAATTTTTCCAAGGTTTGGAGTATAGAATATGCGCCTTTGGTATATACGAACTGGAACTTTAGGAGGTAACAACTGGAACTTTAGTTTCGATGTGTATACTACCAAAGTACCATATGGTGTTAGACTTTTGTAGTGCTTGAATTACTTCCATAGTGTAGATGGGTTGGTTCCAATGAACCCTTCTCTACGACAAACCCCCGCTGTTGCCATTATAGGCTGGCGGGGGTTTTTTATGTTTCTGAAGCTCAGCCTCCGTTCAACGGCTGTCTATACCAAATCAAAAGCTTTGGCCAGCAGACGGTAGGACTGAACACGTTTATCAAAGTCATGAATGGATGAAACGACCAGTAACTCATCGGTACGATACTGCTCAGCCAGTCTTAGTAGCTGTTCCTTACACTGTTCAGGGGTACCAACAACACGCCATGCTGCGGACTGACGCAGCCGCTCACGATCCAACTCTGTGTATGGATAGGACATTGCTGTTTTCACCGACGGAAGAGAACTCATTTCTTTACCTTGCATGAGCAAAAGGAAATACAAACTAGCACTGGACGCCAGCTGCTCAGCTTCTTCTTCGGTTTCAGCGCAGGCCACCGTAACTGCCGCCATGGAATGGGGCTTATCACCCAGGATCGAAGGCTGAAATTGCTCGTGGTAACGTGCAGTAGCTTCTACACCGCCTGGAGTCCCGAAAAATTGGGCAAAGGCATAGGAGGCCCCCATCATCGCGGCCAATCGGGCGCTCTCTCCGCTGGAGCCGAGCAACCATAATTCAGGAACGGTCGATATCATCGGGGAGGCATGAAGACCGGCAAACCGATGATTGTCAGGCACCGAATCATGGAAGTAGTCGATTAAATCGAGAATCTGCTGTGGATATTGTTCGACAGATTGGTACTTGCCTTCCTGCAGGGCGCGAGTAGCAAGCGGTAAACCGCCGGGAGCCCGTCCTATTCCCAGGTCGATACGTCCTGGATGGAGTGCCTCCAGCAAACGGAAGTTTTCGGCGACTTTATACGCGCTATAGTGTGGCAGCATAATACCGCCTGAACCCACACGAATGCGTGATGTGTGAGCAGTCAAATGCGCAATCAGCACCTCAGGGCTGGAATGCGCTAGTGTTTTGGAAGCATGATGTTCGGATACCCAATAACGGCTGTACCCCAGTTGGTCAGCTTCGCGGGCTAAATCTGTTGTATTGGATAATGCATCCTGAGCAGTACCGCCTTCAGGAATATGAGACTGGTCCAGTATACCCAGTTTAAGCATTTATAATCACCTCTTACACAACTCTATCAGACACAACTCACTAGGTCAAAATTCAAAATGGATAGGTTGGAGTTTGGGGACCTTTTCGTTATAATAAAGGATGTGTAAAGGATGAGAGTACATCCTTGCTAATGGAGAGGGGATTGAAATTGTGTTAAGAACACCTTTAGGGCGTGTCCGACTCATGCTCTGGATTCAAGCTATAGCTTATTTGGCGATACTATTCACCCACCAGCCGCTGCAAGCAGCGGGCATGGCCCAGGCGGTTATGGTGATTGGTAACATATACCGGGTGAGCTTTTTGTTGCTCCTCGTTGCTTTGATCTATGGGAAAACAGCACTGCATTGGTCTATACGGCGGCCTCTTTTTATTATGTTTGCCTCCTTCATTCCGTTTGGTCTGATGATTATGGATTTTGTTTGGGTGCGAAAATGGACAGGGGATTCGGCAGCAGAACAGCGAGCTGCATCGTAATCTTAGAAGTTTTGTTTTGTGTGAGTTGTCGAGGAGTTTGTCTGGCGTAAGCGGGACTGGCCCCGATGCAGCAGAAAAGAACATTACGCAGGTTGATGCGTGGTGTTCTTTTTTTTGTGCACCGGAGGAATTATGAAAAATGCTGCACTAAAAATTCAACTGTTTTACGTCTTTGAAAGCCTTCAACCCAATGTCCGGTAAACGGATAAATTTCAATCGTTTTCGGTGATTCAATACGGTTATAAGCGGCGAAAATCGTCTCTGGCATACACACAGTATCCTTGAACCCTACCGATACCATGATCGGGATACGAATACGATGAGCAAGATTCATCACGTCAAAATAACTTAATGTATGTAGCACCTGCTCCAAATGCTCCGGAAATCGGTTAGCAAATTCAGCTGCTTCCGTCAGCGAACTGGTAGAATTCATCATACCAAAATCCATATGACACATATTGGGGATATCCGCTACTGTAATAGCAGCTTTATCGCTGAGCGCAGCCACCATTAATGAAAGTCCGCCGCCCTGACTGGCGCCACTGATTGCGATTTTAGCCGAATCGACATCCGACTGCTCCGCTACCCAATCTACGGCTCTAAGGGCATCAGTTGTAATCGTTTTGTAGTAGCAGGTATCTTTGTCCAATATTCCTTTCGTTACCCAGCCTTTAACCGTACCATGAGCATCACCCAGACGGTCTCCCGTTTCTCCACCTTGACCACGTACATCTACTGCCAATACAGCAAAGCCAAGCATAAGCCAGGAGGAATAATCTTCAGGATAGCCTTTTCCGCCTGTATAGCCATGAAACAGAACGATACATGGCAGCTTTTGATCTCCGGCAAATCGGGGGCGTACATACCAGGCATGCAGAGGCGTATCATCGACACCCTCAAAAGTAACCCGGTAGGCAAGAATATGAGGATATGGCGTTTCTACGAGAGTTTTGAACGCATGTACAGGTTTGGCGTGGACTTCTTCCAGTGTTTTGGCCCAGAATAAATCTATATCCTTCGGGGCGGTAAGATCGGGTCGATATTGCTTCAATTCGGCAATTCTTTTTTCAATAACGTTCATAATCAAAATTCTCCTTCATATAGAATGAACTTCTCCTTAAGTTTTACCCGGTAAAGTTGACTCCTCTAGCTCTCTCAGTAGCTGATATGCTCTTTCATTAGTGCTTCCGCACGTATCCTCATCAGCATGGAACCCACTGCATACAACTGGGCGCTCAGGTTTGCCAAACAATCGGCAACGGTAATCGGAAGTTAGCTGAGGGCAAGGAACACCAGCTGGTTTTCCATCTGGCATGCCGGGAATAGGGGAAGAAATCGTAATGGCAATGCAGCACGCGGCACATCCTACTCGACACTCCAGTTGGGGTCACTCCTTAATAATCTGTTATTTTTGTAACTTATGCATGAAGTGACATTGATGAAGCCATAATGTGAGGATGGCACAAAAAAAGCAGGAATACAAGGATAAACGCATATGAGACACACTTTTCACACAAGGGGTATAAATAGTCGTAGAGGCACGTAAGATGGTATCAAGTCCCTAAATCAGTGTTCCATACTGTGGTAATATTAACCAATCGTCTTTTGTGTGTTCAAAAGGAGTTCGAGTGGTTAATAATAGAACACAACGATAAAAACTTAAACGAGGTGACGCAAAATGAGTTGGTTATGGGCATTGATTGTTGGTGGTATTATTGGTTGGTTGGCAGGAATTATTGCAGGTCGTGATGTTCCGGGTGGCGTGATAGGTAACATCATCGCTGGTTTTATCGGCGCATGGTTGGGTAGCTTGATTCTGGGAAACTGGGGTCCTGAAATCGGATCATTCTACATCGTTCCTGCATTAATTGGTGCGATTGTGCTGGTCGTGATTGTAAGCTTGATCTTCCGTTCCGTTGGACGGACTAGAGGCTAACTTTACGAATCATTGAATAGACTAGCCCCTATGGGGCACAAGGCTAAAATGGAAAGAAGCTGCTTCCGCAAGGTTCGCAAATGAACCTGTGGGAGCAGCTTTTTTTTGAGGAAAAGTCCTATTGAAAACGCCTGATATGAGGAACACTCAGAACGCCTAGCACGATACACATGCCGATGGTTGCAAACATACCCATGGTGAACATACCACCAAGCTTATCCGCCACAGCACCTACTGCCAGATAGCCGACAGGGAGCAGGGCAAAGGAAAACATTAGATCCAGACTAGCTACACGTCCAAAAGACTCGGCTGGGACTAATTCCTGAAGGCTCGTCTCCCAGATAATCGCAAATATCATAATGCCAAACCCTTCGAGCATCATGCTCATAATCAGTCCTGGCATCCAAGTGACTACAGACAACAGTAGTAAAGCAAGACCGCTGACAAAAGCTCCTAAGTAAGCGAGCAGGCCACGATGCTTCCAATGCTTGCGTGATCCATACACAAAGGCCCCCAACATGGCGCCAATACCGCTACTTGCCATCGCAATGCCATATACGACTGGATTGTAGCCATGATGAACCTTGAACAGCCATGGAATGAGTACAGCGATAATGCCTGAATAACAAATATTAATGAATGAAAAGGCAAGAATCGTAATCCATAGCCAAGGATGGCTTTTGAGAATGGTAAAGCCTGCGATAAAATCCTTGAGAAAATGCTGTCCCCCCTGATCTTGCTGTTCTGGATCTACCTGACCTTTGCCGATGATGGAGGCCAAATGAGCGCTCAGCATCCAAAAACAGGCAAAAGATATCAGATAAGCGATAGAATCCAGCCCAAAGCCCACACCCGGTGAGGAAAAAGATACAATGAAGCCTCCTAACGGAGGACCAAGTAGACGGACGGCTTGTATACTAATCTGGCTAAGCGCGTTGGCTGCATTGCGTATGTCCGGTGTGAACACCTGTGCACGTAAGGCAGAATAAGCGGGATTAAAGATACCGTCCATCAATCCGTATAACGCTAGGCCAACGAATAGAAACGGCAATTTCATCCCGCCCGTAAACATCAGCACGGCCGCAATGAACATCAGCCCAAACCGGGCGATATTCGTAAACAGAAGGAGACGGATTCGGTCAATTCTGTCCACAATCATTCCTGCGAAAGGCAGAATAAGTACATTAGGCAGCATATAAACCGTCATCGCCAGTCCCATGATAGTAGTCGAGCCTGTTAGGGAATAGATAACCAGTGGCAAAATGACTGTGGTGACTGAGCTCCCCAACATTGCGATCCAATGTCCAAGCCACAACAAGGTGAACGCTTTGGATTGTTTTAAGGGTGAAGTGAAAGTAGCCCAGGCCGAGGGACTGCCTTCAGGTGAAGTAGAGGATAAGGTTGAATTCTGGGTATCCATGATCACACTCCGGTACATATTTCTAAATTGCATATTAAAACCTATTATACGAAATCTCCAACGTGAGGGTACAGAAAAAGTTGCTGTGAGGGGAGTTATAATGAATAACCTGCCAATGAAAGAGTCAACCTAGAATAACTTTAGGCCACAAAAATATATAACTTACCTTTTTCATAGGGATTATTGGATAAAAGCATTGACGCGTGAAAATGAATGATGTACTATTCAATGACCAGCCGCGTGCTAGGTTATCAAGAAAAGGGAAAGAGTGTGGATACCATGAAAAAATTTAGTTTTTTGCCGATTGTACTCATCGTGATGGCATTGCTGGTTTCGGCCTGCGGGAACAACGATAAAGGCGCCAGTACCAATAATGCATCTACCGGAGAAAACGGATCTAATAATGGAAAAGCAGATACCACTGCTACAGCTACTCTTGAATCTGTAAAAGCAAGCGGCAAGCTAAGAATTGGCACGGAAGGCACCTATGCTCCGTTTACCTACCATGATGCTGCTGGTAAACTGACGGGCTTCGATGTCGATATTGCGACTGAAGTGAGCAAACGCCTGGGTGTACAACCGGAGTTTATCGAGACGCAATGGGACGGCATATTCGCAGGGTTGAACTCCAAGCGGTTTGACACAGTGTTCAATGAAGTATCCATTACAGACGAGCGCAAGCAAAAATATGATTTTTCCGATCCGTACATTGTCTCCAAGGCAGTTCTGATCGTAAGCGAAGACAATACAGACATCCATAGATTTGCTGATCTAAAAGGGAAAAAGTCCGGGCAATCCCTGACCAGCAACCTGACTCAAATCGCGAAAAGCAACGGTGCGGAAATTGTGGCAACAGAGGGATTCAACCAAGCCATTGACCTCCTCACTTCCAAACGGGTGGATGCGACCGTCAATGATGGATTATCCTATCTCGATCTGAAAAAGCAAAAGCCAGACGCACCCATCAAAAAGGTGGACGAATCTCCAGATGCTTCACACAGCGCAGCTGTATTCAATAAAGGCAGCGAAGATTTGATCAAGGAAGTAAACAAAGCGTTGGCTGATATGAAGGCTGACGGTACGTATCTGAAAATTTCCGAGAAATATTTTGGAGCCGACGTATCCAAATAATAAATGAAGACCAAACGTTCGCCAAGGCGAACCGAATCTTCTCAAACCTATCTTTTCAAAGGATGTCTGTACAATGGATGATCGCCAAATACAAATCATTATGGATTCATTATTGCCTCTGCTAAAAGCAGGGGTTTCTTTTACGATTCCGCTCACGCTTATCTCCTTTGCTCTGGGACTCGTGCTGGCGCTGATTACAGCGTTAGCCCGGCTGTCCAAATGGAGAATACTCAAGCTGATTTTCGGCTTCTATGTATGGGTGATTCGAGGAACTCCGTTGCTGGTGCAATTGTATATTATTTTCTATGGTTTACCTTCCGTAGGTATTACATTGGACCCGTTTATTGCTTCAGTAATCGGTTTTACCCTCAGCGTAGGGGCTTATAGCTCTGAAATTATACGTGCGGCTATCATATCTATTCAGGAAGGCCAATGGGAGGCGGGATACTCCCTGGGGATGACGCGCTGGCAAGTATTGCGACGTATCGTGCTACCGCAAGCATCCCGTGTGTCCATACCTCCGTTGGCTAATTCATTCATCAGCTTGGTGAAGGATACCTCACTGGCTGCGACCATCACCTATGTGGAAATGTTCAGAACGGCTAACCAGATTGTAGCTACCACATACGAACCGCTATTGGTGTATACCGAGGCGGGGGTTATTTATCTGCTGTTTAGCACTATTTTGACTGTGCTGCAAAATTACCTGGAGAAGCGACTAGGCCGTTTTTCCGTCAGATAAAGGAGATTGTACCGGTGATCCAAATTCGGAATATACACAAATCGTTCGGCTCGCTGGAAGTGCTTAAGGGTGTTGACGTAACGTTGGGTAAGGGGAAGGTGCTTGTTATCATCGGTCCTTCCGGTTCTGGTAAAACAACGTTTTTACGCTGCTTAAATTTGCTGGAGATTCCTGACCAAGGAGAGATTCAAGTAGGGGATATTGCACTGAATTTTGCGAAAGGAACGAAGCTCCGGCAAGAAAATATTTTGGCGCTGCGCAAGCGGACAGGGATGGTGTTTCAATCCTACAACCTTTTCCCACATATGACAGCAGCACAAAATGTGATGGAGGGACAAGTCACGGTTCAGAAAAAGAGCAAGGACGAGGCGCGCAAACGTGCATTGGAATTGCTTAAAAAAGTGGGGTTGGCTGATAAAGCCGAATCCTATCCGCATCAGTTATCAGGAGGACAGCAGCAACGGGTCGGTATTGCCCGGGCAATGGCGGTCGAACCTGAGGTGCTTTTGTTCGACGAGCCGACCTCCGCGCTCGATCCTGAGTTGGTAGGCGAGGTGCTCAAGGTCATGAAGAAACTGGCTGCTGAAGGAATGACGATGGTCATTGTCACCCATGAAATGAAATTTGCAGCCGAGGTCGCGGACCATGTGATTTTGATGGATCAGGGCATAATCGTTGAGCAGGGTACGCCGCATGAGGTTCTGGAGCAGCCCACCAGTCCACGGGCTATTCAGTTTTTGAATCGTCTGAGCGGGGAAGTGGAATAAAGGGAACTACAGTATTTATTAAAATAAGCGTTTAGACTGAATAAAAGGCAGCTACAGCCGGGCATTGAAAAATAAGCCTCGCACCCGTAGCTGCCTTTTGCTCATCAGTTGTCTTCTTTTATTTCATTTTTAATGTAAGCAAAAAAGTAATCAACAGAATACAACAGCCTGCTATAAATGGAGCGAACAGATTTGCATCCAATAAAAAACCCGCTAGAGTAGGGCCTAAAATATTCCCAACACTCATATAGGCATTATTCATACCAGCTACATATCCTTGCTCATTCCCGGCCATCTTCGATAATTGTGTATTAAGAGCTGGACGAAGCATAGCTGTGGCAAAGAAAATAAGGGAAGTGACAAGGAAGATACTCCAGAAATCTTTGGCTAAGAGAAATAAAATATAAGCAACAGAGGTGAAAAGAAGCGATCCTTTGATCACTCTTTGTTCACCAAACTTATTGATTATTTTAGCAACAACTAATGCTTGCATACCGACTCCGATCACAGCACCTGCGGTCAGAATGACAGCAATATTTTGCGGCGAGAATTGGAAGCGGTTCGTTACATATAAACCAAGAACAGATTCAAAATTAGCGAGTCCAAAGGTCATCACCAGGACAAGTACAAAGAGCATTGTATATTTTGACTTCAATGATCTCGCGTATTGTTTATAAATAGATTCCTTCTGAATCATTCTTGCCCGTGCTGCTTTCATTTGCTCTTTCGATAAACTTTCAGGCAAACAAAACACTGAAAAAATAACAGCAGCTATAGCAGCACCTGTCGCTGTGTAAAGCGGCACTCTCGTTCCATATCCTGCAAGAAGACCACCCAATCCAGGTCCAATAACAAATCCGAATGACATGGCTGCGGCGAGCAGGCTGTTCCCTTTGGCGCGTTCTTCGGTTGTTGTAATATCCGCTACATATGCCATCATGGGTGGAACAATCAAGGCTGCTGCCATTCCTTCCAGAAGTCTTGAGGTATACAGCATCCATAATTCATCTCCGATAGCAAAGATAAATTTAGCTACAGCAAAAACAATGACACCTACGAGGATAAAAACTTTTCTCCCATATCGATCAGACAGCTGTCCAGTCAGGGGAGAGAGCAGGAACTGCGTTATGCCATAGGCTGCTACCAATAAACCGATTGCCCGCCCACTGGCTCCAAACTCAATGATCAGTTCCGGCAGGATGGGGGTAATTAAACCCACGCCCACCATAACAATGAAGATATTAATCATTAGAATCCCAAGTATTCTTTTCATGCAAAAAACCTCCTTATCCATTGGTTTCTGGATAGGAGGCAGACATACGAACAAGAAGATACACTGCTCCCGTCAAAGAAGCAATGCTCTTATCGTTAATACCCAAAAGCCTACACTAATCCTATCCAGAAAATTCGTAAGATTACGATTTTTTTCTTTGGTGGAATAGGATTAGTAGATCATTGGCTTAAGGTCACCCTTTCGATACTTTATTGTTTATCAACGTAACATAAATTTCTTGATAAGGCAATGAAAGGATAAATCAGAAGAACCCGACTCGTCCTTCGGCCACATTTTTTAGCCAGTCCTGCTTACGGCTCTTATCGAGCTCGCCTCGCATACCTTTGATAATCAGTTCAATATCGGCTTTTCCCTGCTCATGCCACTCCAGAGCCGTGCTGACATAAAGTTCTCCGAGCTGTGCCAGCGAAAACCCGTCAGTCATGGCTGCCGCCTTCTGTGTACCCGTTTCTCCTGCAAAAACAAGGAAGTTACGCAACTTGAGATATGCCAGTCGCAGCGCTTCGTCAGGCAAACTGATTTCATAAGCCCGGTCGAAACGCCCTGCCCGGTTCATCAGACCCGGGTCGATTTTTTCGGGATAATTGGTCGTTCCGATCAGGAAGATGCCCTCCTTGGATGTAGCACCGTCGAGGGTATTCAGGAAAAAAGAACGCACCTCCTGAGGCATGGAATCAATGTCCTCAATGACCAGCACCATCGGAGCCAGGCGAGTAGCCGCCTCGAACACCTCTTTGACCGATTCACTGGTTGTATACTCCGTAATTTGCCAGTAGGCTGCCGGACCCGGTACACTGCTGGCAATTGATTTTACAAGTGTTGTTTTACCATTGCCCGGATGGCCGTATAGCAGAATGCCGCGCTTGTAAGGAATGTTATAAGTCTGATAGAAGGTACGATCCGCTTCAAAAAACTGATCAAGTGATCGGAAAATATCCCGTTTGATTTCCGCTTTCAAAATCACGTCATCTCGCGTAATTGCGCGGGTTATCGGCTCTGCCTGCCGAGAAAGTCCACGGCTTGTGTCGGTAAACACGGTGACACGCTTCATATTCTGCTTACGTTCACGACCGCGTACTCCCGCGAGGAAGCCTTGCAGCTCCTGGTCGCCTATCGCAAATACGTAATCTTCATTGTACACGCCATTATCACGGAAAAAGGGAACTCGCGCCAGCGCGATGCCCCACTTGGGATAGGCGAATACATTATTACGCATCGACAGATGCACGCCGTATTCAGGAGTCGGCCCGTCATCGTCATACTGGATGGTGCGTTCCTCCAAACGATCGAAGACCCGTGCCACATGCTCCAGGTCGGGACTGCCTGAACGAATATCCTCCTCCAGCAGATCCCAATACTCAATATTGGGATCATCGCTGGCATACAGCACGTATTTTACGCCATAGCGGTTATAGAGTGCTTCACTGATACCGTCGATCAGACGGGCATAAGCGGCATAACCGGTAATGCGTCCATCTGTACGTTCATCAAATTCATAAATAGCTGGGATGTCTATACTCAAATTATTTGGCTCCTTTCAGGGCAGCTAGCGGCTTGCATTTGGCTACAACTGCTGCGAGTCCTGCCCCGGTGACACTTTCGATAATATCATCTACATTTTTGTAGGCTTGCGGAGATTCGTCGATAATGCTTTCCAGTGATGCCTGATTGACCACAATTTCGTCGTCTGTCCCTACACCCAGGGCCCCTGCAAAATCGTCCACACTGACGAGTCGTTTGGTCGCAGAACGCGAACGAATACGGCCTGCTCCATGGCAAATGGAGTGGAAGTTATCCTGACCGCCCGGTAAGCCTACCATAATATAAGAGGCTGTTCCCATAGAGCCGGGAATCAGGGCCGGATGCCCTGTCGCCTGATAAGGCCGCGGATTGTCGGGGTGTCCTGCTGGAAGAGCACGCGTAGCACCTTTACGATGCACAAACACACTACCGTGATCCGGATGGGATTCCTCCCAAGCATAATTGTGCATTAGATCGTACAAAGTACGCAACTCGCACTTTGTACCAAAGACATCGCGAAAGGCTTCACGCACGGAGTATGCGATGAGATGTCGGTTCACCACGGCATAATTCAGCGCCGAATACATCATATCGACATAATGTGCAGCTTCGGGATGGTCCAGCGGTGCGAATACCAGTCTCGGGTCAGAGGTACCGAGTCCGAGACGGCTCATCGTCTTGGCAATGGCAGATGAACTAGCCTGGCTGACTGCTCCACCCCAAGCCCGCGATCCAGAATGAATCATCACAGCCACCTGACCGTCGAACATCCCCCAAGCTTCAGCTGTTTCACGGTTTTCCTCCGCGATTTCAATCGCCTGAATTTCGACGAAATGATTGCCTCCACCCAGTGTGCCGAGCTGTCGGTGAGCCCGGTGCCATGTACGGTCTTCGACAAGATTCAGCACCTCCTCGTCAAAGGAGAACTTACTGTGCTCTACATGGGTGAGTGAGGTGGATTTCTTAGGAGTGTAGCTGTCCGGAATATATTTGTTGGGTAAGCCGTGTAGACCCTTGCGTACAATATGCTCCAGTCGGATATCCGAATAATGCCCGCGTTGGTGGGCTTCCATGGGCAAATATTTGTCGATGGTTTTGACCAGCTTACGGCGCAGCTTGGTTTCCTTCAAAGCATCCTTGTGCAGATTGGTCAGGTGTACGCGCATGCCGCAGCCAATATCACTGCCGACGATGGAGGGAGATACGTAACCATCCTCCATTCCCCATACAGCAGTCGTACCGATGCAGGTTCCGACGCCTACATGTACATCTGGTGTGTATCCCATATAGCGGATACCTGGAATTTGTAAATTGTTATTAGCCATCTCGAACACTTTGTAATCCAGTGAGGAGAAAAGTTGCTGAGAAGCATAGACGGTTAGATCACCTGCCGGAAGCTTCATCAGATGGCTGTATGGTCCTTCATGCAAGGACGAGTCGGTTGTATGTTGTATATTCATATAAATGGGTAGTTCCCTTCTTCAAGTAAATTCATAAATACTTGCATAAAAAGATTTAAAAAACAAAAAAAGCCGCAGACTTGTCGTCTACGGCTTCTTGCACCGAAAGTGTTATTACATTTTATGATCAACACATCATAAATACGTAAAATAACTTGTTCTTCCAATAGCATAAAAAAATAAAAAAGCCTGGCTAATCACGCCGTCAGACAGCGTGATATCACCCATCATGTCGCCCGAACGGGGCCGATGAGACGAAAACTCAAATATGTGGTTGTATCATGCTGCCTGTCTGTCGTTATCATGTAAAGCACGGTCATGTCTGTCGGCCCCCTTTTCTTAAAGTTAATTGCTATGTTAATGGAAACCTGTGGAAGCTGTCAACCCCTGAAAGGTAGAAGTGTGGAAAAATGTGACTTTACTCATGGTGAAGTGTGAGTAACATCATAGTTCAATTGGCCCGAAGCTGTTATTGTACTAAATATTCAAATATTCAGATATTGTTGATCGTTTATAGGACAATTCTGTGAGGGGGACGGAGCAGGCATGGAAGGAGATCTCCAGAAATTTAAGGCCGACTTTTTCAAAGCATTGGCTCACCCTCTGCGCATCCGCATTTTGGAGGTGCTGAGTGAAGGGGAACGGAATGTGAACGAGCTGCAGACTGCGCTCGGTTCTGAAGGTTCTGCCGTATCGCAGCAATTGGCCGTTTTACGAGCCAAAAATTTGGTGAACAGCTTCAAGGAAGGTACATCGGTTGTGTATTCACTACGTGATCCGCTTTTGACGGAGCTGCTTGCAGTGGCGCGACGGATTTTTGACAATCATTTGGTCGAAGCTATCTCGTTGCTGGAAGGTATACGTAACGAGAAGTAATGCTATTACAGAAAAGAAGGGTTACAGGAATGAAGTGGATAGGAAGGTTCGAAGGCTATAACGCAGGGGCTTTGCGAAAGGATCTCATTTCCGGAAGTATTGTAGCGATTGTGGCGATTCCACTCGGTATGGCGTTTGCCATTGCATCAGGAGTAAAGCCGGAATATGGGCTGTATACGACCATTGTTGCGGGAATTTTGGTTTCGCTGCTGGGAGGATCCAAATTCCAGATCGGAGGACCTACAGGCGCGTTTATTCCGATTTTGCTAGCTATTGTCATGCAATACGGTTATGAGAACTTACTCATAGCCGGTTTTATGGCGGGCATTATGCTCATTTTAATGGGTGTACTCAGGCTGGGGGCATTGATCAAGTTTATTCCCAAGCCAGTAACGATTGGCTTTACGGCCGGAATTGCCGTGACGATATTCAGTGGTCAGATTGCTAACTTTCTCGGCTTGCGCGGGGTAGAGAGGCATGAAACTTTTCTGCCTTCCATGGCAGAGCTCATCCATCGACTTCCTTCACTGAATGTGTATAGTATCCTGACGGCTTGTATCTGTCTTGCCGCGCTTATTTTGGTGCCTAAAAAATGGCCCAAGATACCCGGATCACTGGTTGGTCTACTCTTGTCAACGCTGGTGGCAGCTTTACTTTTTCCAGGGCAGGTGGCTACGATTGGCTCTGCGTATGGCGCAATTCCAGCATCTTTGCCTGAGCTACATATTCCTGCGGTGACGTGGGATTTGATCGTGAAACTCTTGCCGCCAGCACTTGTTATTGCAATGCTGGGAGCTATTGAATCTCTGCTTTCAGCGGTGGTAGCTGACGGTATGACGGGAGCCCGGCATAGCAGCAATCGTGAACTGGTTGGACAAGGGATTGCTAATTTGCTGACACCGCTGTTCGGCGGTATTCCTGCGACAGGTGCAATTGCCCGCACCGCCACAAATATCCGTAATGGTGCTGTTTCTCCTATGTCAGGCATCGTACATGGGTTCGTGGTGCTCCTCATTCTGGTGCTTTTTGCACCTTATGCATCTAACATTCCGTTGGCCAGTATGGCTCCGGTGCTGATGGTAGTAGCGTGGAATATGAGTGAGCGCAAGCATTTTGCGCACATTCTCAAAACGCGGACAGCGGATTCTATTGTGCTGGTTGTCACCTTTTTGTTGACGGTTTTTACGACGCTGACAACGGCTGTGGAGGTAGGCCTGATTCTAGCGGTTGTATTGTTTGTTAAACGTATGAGCAGTACACTTTCAGTAGACAAGGTACTTCCTGATCCTTCTGTAAAACATGAAAAAGTAGGCGCGCATATGGTTACAGATCAGCATGATTGTCCACAAGTGGCTATTTACAATGTGGAAGGCCCTCTATTTTTCGGTGCAGCCTCGGTATTGGAAAACTCAGGTGTGGGAGGCCGGACGGATCACCTACAAGGGATTTTGTTGTTACGTATGGGAAAGGTTCCTTTTATGGATATGACGGGAGAAGGTAACTTTACTGCATTAATTCAGAAATACCGGAAGTCTGGCGGGACAGTGCTTGTTTCCGGACTCCAGCCTCAACCGCTGGCATTACTACAGAAAACTGGATGCTACGACATGATTGGACAAAAGCATTTTTTTGAACACACAGGAGAGGCCCTTACGGCTGCTCTTGCACTGGTGAATCAGGATCATTGCTGTGGATGCAGGCAAATGGCTTTCCGAGAATGTACGAGTCTGTGCCGCAGACCGCAGCCAACCAAATCATCCTTTCCAGATGGAGCCGTCTCGGTTCCCATACCTGTAAATAGCGGCAGATAACACTCTTTTAAGTTTCTTGCTGAATGTCGAAAAATCTCTTCTGATCTCCGAAACCAAGTGCACAATGAAGACTTGCATTTGCTTCGAAAATGGAAGAGATTTTTCTTTTCTTCAAGGAAAAAAGGAATAAAATTCAAAAAAATGCTTGAATATCTGATTTTATGACACTATACTAGATTCAAAAGATACCATATGTTTCATTCTTTTGTTTTAAATTGTATTTTAATACTTGCACATTAACCTCCTCGATTACTTCTAAATTTCTTATCCTACCTTTCTCTTCATTTTTTTCACTTATCATTTTCAAACTTGTCCACCTGTTTCTACCCGATGCTCGTTTTTTACGGTCTGCACCAAGGGTTGTTCACCTCAGAATGATGATCTATGGATTTCACCCCGGCGGAATCTATATTTTTTAAAGGAGGTGAGTACCAGAGGCTATTTTGTGAGCTTTTGACGTAGCTGTCCGGAAGGTTGTCCTTGAGAATTAAAAAACCAAGTAAAGGGAAATGGAAAGTATTGATTAAGTCGAAAAATATCAAAAAGACGCTGTCGGTCAGTTTTACCGCTCTTCTTGCCTTTTCTCTAATTTCCCCGGTATATGGGGATTCCAGCACAACCACCTCAGAGGAGGATCAACCATTTCCGCCAAGGTTTCAGCCAAACTGAACCAACAATTCAGTGCCAGTGAGTATGTCACCTATCTGGTTAAATTGAAGGATCAGGTGGATACGGAGTCCGTTGCCAAGCATGCTTTCCAAAAGGCCTCTGCAGAGCAGATTTCACCCGCTGCTGCTAAGCTTTCTGTACGTACAACAGTTGTGAACTCTCTCATGGATACAGCAGAAAAAACGCAACAATCCGTGGAAGAATACTTAAAGAAAGAAGTTAATAACGGAAGCGTCAAAAAGTACAAGAGTTACTTTATCGTGAACGCTTTTGCGGTCACCAGCACCAAAGAGGTCATGGATAATCTGGCCACACTTCCTGAGATCGACAAAATTTTACCGGATGAAAAGCGGGAACTGCAAAAGGTAGAAATAGATAAGGATGCCCAGCCTGTGGTTGAGGAATCTACAGCTGACCAAGTGGTTGCAGATCAGGCCGCTGTAGATACGGCTGTGACGGAAGAGAATGCGCAAAAATCGGTGGAAGAATCCGTATATAAGGATGCGGTAACGCCAAGCCGTGTCGAGTGGAATATCTCTAAAATCAAAGCACCACAGGTTTGGGCCAAAGGCATTGACGGCAAAGGCATTGTTGTCGCCAATCTGGATACAGGCGTTGAATATACTCACCCGGCGTTGAAAAGAAAATGGCGTGGTCTGAATGCTTCCGGTCAGGTCGTGAATCCAGAACTGAGCTGGTATGATGCGGTTGATGGAGCATCGCTGCCAACTGATTCAAATGGACATGGTACACATACGATGGGTACAAGCGTTGGCTCGGACAGCAACGGTACGAATGAAATCGGTGTTGCTCCTGGCGCCAAATGGATTGCGGTTCGAGTATTCAATCCAGATACCACCGACTCCATCTTACTGGACGGTGGACAATGGATTCTTGCTCCTGTAGATAAAAACGGTAAAAAGCACCCTGAGCTTGCACCGGATGTGGTGAATAACTCTTGGGGCGGTGGACCTGGCCTGGATGAATGGTATCGTCCAGTCACCAAGGCGTGGAGAGCGGCTCAGATTTTCCCTGAGTTCTCCGCAGGCAACACAACACTGTCCAATCCGGGCGGACCTGGGTCTGTAGCCAATCCGGCAAATCTGCCGGAGGCTTATGCGACAGGAGCCACGGACGTTAACAACAAGCTAGCCAGCTTCTCGCTGCGCGGTCCTTCTCCTTATGGCGAAGTGAAGCCTGAAATTTCGGCTCCTGGTGTAAACATCCGTTCTTCTGTACCGGGCGGAGTGTATGAGGGGGGATGGAACGGTACCTCCATGGCAGGCCCGCATACTGCCGGATTAGCAGCATTACTGCTTCAGGCCAAACCATCTTTGACCGTGGACCAACTGGAGGATGTTATTTCAAAAACAGCAACTCCGCTGACAGACAGCCAGTATCGGACTTCACCGAACAATGGTTACGGATATGGTCTGATCGACGCGCTTGCTGCGGTGAACTCCGTACTTAAGTAAAAATAATCAGACAGGATTAAGAAAGTCTTCCGAAAATCCCTTTGAGCGGCTCGTACAGAGATTGCATACACCTGCTAACCGTGTAATGCACTAATTACGTAGCCGCTAAAAAGGGGTTTTCGTACATAAAAGAATATAAAAGTCATAGAATTTCAAGAAAAATGCAAAAAAATGACTTGTATATCTGTTTTGATAACTTTATACTATTCCATAATATATGATTATATATCAATTTTTAATATAAACTGTAATGATATAACATGTTTTTCTTCGAAGTTCTCCTGCTTTTTCTCCTTGGTTTCTACTGAATTTCATCGCTCTTCTATTGGGATTGTAAACTCGCCTATGAAGTACTGCCATCTATGAACAGCCAAATATTTTTGTGCCTCTATATTCTATGAAGGAGGTGGTCGCCAACCACATCATGTTGCGCAACCCGTGTGTTTGATGTGCAAGGCATGAGGTCTTACTCTGTACAGGTTATTTCAGAAACATTAAACCTAGTAAAAGGAGTGGAAAAGTAATTGATTAAACCTAAACGATTCAAGAAACCACTGTCTATCGGACTATCTTTACTAATGGCCTTTTCCTTTGTTCAACCTGCTTTGGCGAATAACACACCGGATGGCTCCAAGCTGGAGCTGAAATCAGCCTCTCACAAGGTCACGACCGCGAAGGTATCTCCGAAACTGACCAAACAGTTTGAGGAGAATAACTATGTTACCTATCTGGTCAAATTAAAAGAACAGGTAGACACCAACAAGGTTTCCAAAAATGCTCTCCAAAAGGCCTCACTTGAGAAAATAACACCCTCCGCTGCCAAAATGGCTGCACGCAGCCATGTGATCAGCTCTCTGCGTGAAACCGCTTCAAGAACCCAATATGGGCTTGAAAATTACTTGGACAAGCAATCAGAGAGCGGCGGAGTGAAGGAATATAAAAGCTATTTTATTGTCAATGCATTGGCTGTAACAAGCACCAAGGAGGTGCTGGATCATATTTCGAAACTACCTGAGGTCGATAAAGTCTTACCGAATGAAACGCGTTATCTGCAAAAGGTGACAGTTGACAAGCAAGCAGAGGG
Organism: Paenibacillus sp. FSL M8-0228; assembly: GCF_038007385.1. NCBI lineage: Bacteria > Bacillati > Bacillota > Bacilli > Caryophanales > Paenibacillaceae > Paenibacillus > Paenibacillus sp. FSL M8-0228. The sequence continues at coordinate 4,174,874 of NZ_JBBOXA010000001.1, read as the reverse complement.
AGCAAATGCCAAAACGGCTGAAACAGCTGCAACAGCGACAGCAGCAACGGCGAAGTCTGCATCGGTAGAGAAAGCTGTAGAGCTGGAGAAGGACGATGGCAAAACATCGGCTAAGCCTGGCAATGCAGGTAAGAACGCTGTAGACCCATCTACGGTGGAATGGAACATATCCCATATTAACGCACCACAAGTTTGGGAAAAAGGAATCGACGGAACCGGAATCGTGGTCGCCAATCTGGATACAGGTGTAGATTATACACATCCGGCCCTTCATCGCAAATGGCGGGGTCTGGACGCGGCAGGCAATGTCGTGAATCCCGAGCTGAGCTGGTACGATCCGCATAGTCATTCGACGCTTCCGGTCGATCAGGAAGCCGATTCCCATGGTACGCACACGATGGGAACGATGGTCGGCTCTGAGGAAAACGGAACGAACCGAGTGGGCGTTGCACCTGGCGCGAAGTGGATTGCGGTTCGGATTTTTAATCCGGAAACGACGGATGCAATTATACTGGATGGCGGTCAATGGCTGCTTGCGCCAAAAGATGCCCAAGGGAATCTTCATCCCGAGCTTGCTCCAGACGTAGTGAACAACTCGTGGGGGGGCGGACCGGGTCTTGATGAATGGTTCCGGCCTGTGGTTCAGGCATGGCGGGATGCTCAAATTTTCCCCGAATTCTCTGCAGGTAACACCTCTCTTTCCAATCCGGGCGGACCTGCCTCAGTAGCCAATCCGGCGAACTATCCGGAATCCTTCGCTACTGGAGCCACGGATAGCAATGATAATCTGGCCAGCTTCTCATTGTTAGGACCCTCACCCTATGGTGAAGTGAAGCCCGAAGTTTCCGCGCCGGGTGTTAATATCCGGTCATCTGTTGCTGGTGGCGCCTATAAAGGCGGATATAACGGTACTTCTATGGCGGGACCTCATGTTGCGGCCCTTGCAGCGCTGTTGCTGCAAGCGAATCATTCGCTTACCGTAGATCAACTTGAGGAAATTTTGATGAATACGGCTACACCACGAACGGACAGCACATATCCTACTTCACCAAACAATGGCTACGGACATGGTGTCATTAATGCGCTGGATGCGGTCGGTTCGGTCATGCAGGGTCTGGGCTCCGTGTCTGGTAAAGTTGTAACGGGTGGCGACGATCTGGAAGCACCTGTTCTCGAGCATACACCGCCCGCTGCGGCATTCGAGGGTATTGATATACCTCTGACTGCTCATGTAACGGATGATGTCGGCGTGACAGCCGTTGAGGCATTTGCCAAAACAGCGGGTACGTCAAATTATGTATATATTCCGTTGGAACGGACCTCCGGCGACAGCAAAGATGGTACATATCAAGCATCCATCCCGACTTTTTTGGTGGATAGCGCTGGTCTGGAATACTATATTCGTGTAAATGATTACGGTAATAACGGATTTGAAACTGAAGTATATAAGGTGAAAATCTCTAAAGGGGTAAAACCAGGCTACACACAAGACTTTGAAAAAGACATTGCCGGTATTAATATCGGTGGACAGGGCAGTGTTTGGAAATGGGGAACTCCAACAAGCGGCCCTAAAAGCGCACATTCGGGTACAAAGGTCATCGCGACCAATCTCGAAGGCCAATATCAGACCAACTCCAACAGTTATTTTATGGCCCCTCCGATTGATCTGACCGAGAGCTCAAAAGGGGCACTGGTTAGCTTCAAGCATTGGTACGATCTTGAAAACAATTCTGATTTCGGCAAAGTGTACGTAGCAACCACAAACAATCAGAATGCGTTTGAGCAGGTATTATCATTTACCGGCGCCAGCAACGGCTGGAAAACACAATATCTTGATTTGCGGGCATTCGCGGGTCAAAAGGTATACCTCCTGTTCAACTTTACTAGTGACAATACGGTTGTGAAAGATGGCTGGTATATTGACGATCTGTCGATTCAGGAGCCAGACACCGTTGCACCTGCTGCGCCGAGCAATTTGACTGCTGAAGCAGATACTGTAGGCAACGTCACACTGGCCTGGAATGCTTCCTCCGATGAAGATGTGAAGCAGTATAAGGTGTATCGTTCTACCCAATCAGGCAAAAATTATACTTCCATCGGTACAACCTCAGCACTGACACTCACAGATACCATCACGGTCGGTGGAGCGACCTATCATTATGCAGTGGCGGCTGAGGATTATAGTGGTAATGAAGGAATCAAGTCGAATGAGGCTTCTCTGAGAGTAGACGTGCCGGATACGCTGTATAGCGATCATTTTGACGGCAGCTCGGATAATGGCTGGACTCATTCTGGTACTAAGGATGAGTGGGAACGCGGCATTCCCAAGGAAGTAGGACCAGAGAGCGCAGCGTCCAGACCCAATGTGTGGGCAACCGATCTGGATAGCAATTATGAGAACGGAGCTGAATTTTCGCTGGTTTCACCAAAAATTAATTTGCAAGCTGTACGCAACGCAACACTGACCTTCAATCACTGGTTTGAAATTGAGGCTGGCTATGATTACGGTTATGTGGAAGTGTCCAAAAACAATGGTGACACGTGGAGCGAGCTGGGCAAATTCTCTCACAATACGAACGGGAAAAAGTGGGCTCCAGTTTATTACAATCTGGATAGCTACGCCGGCAATGAAATCCAAATTCGCTTCCGTTTGAAATCGGATAACAGTGTGAACAAGAACGGCTGGTATATTGACGATTTCCGTGTGCTTGGCATTCCAGCTACGACAGTGACTAAGGACATCGTACCTGAGTCGAATATCAAGCTGGAAAAAGCGGAAGAACAGTTCCCGCTGTACAAAATTACAAGTACTGAAAAGAGTGAATTCCAGGAGAAAGTGAAGCCGGCAGAAACAACGGTGGAACGTGGACGTGTCGGTCTCGACAGTCTTCCAGCCAGCGCTACGGTTACGGTATTGGAAACCGGACGTTCGGTAAAAACGGATCCGACCACGGGCAAATACAGCTTCACCCATGTAGCCGGCGACTATACGCTGAAGGCTGAAGCCTACGGTTACGTTCCTCAAACGAAAGCAGTCACGATTGAGAATAACAAAGTCATCAGAGCAAACTTTAGTCTTCAGGCCATACCTCACGGTACGATTCACGGGGTCATTACCGACAAGCAATCCGGTGAACCGATCCAAAAAGCGAAAGTGTTGGTGGTGGAGGATGCACGCATTGCTCCGGTCGAAACGAATGAGGCTGGAGAATTTACGCTGGACGTGCTGGAAGGAACATACACGTTGTCCATTGCAGCCGAAAATTATTATAGCGACAGTGTATCCGTTACTGCTCCTCCGAACGGTAGTGTGGAAGCGAATGTCATGTTGAAACCTTTTATCGGGTTCCAAGGAGGCATTGCTTACGATGACGGGACAGGAGAAAATGCTAGAGCCTTTAACGCGGCAGGCAATTCATGGGCAGTCAGAATGACACCTGAGTCGGAAGTGACTCAAGTGACAGGAGCATCGCTTTTGTTCTGGAACTCTGCCTTCCCGAATCCGGGAGGAACGGCATTCCAATATTCTGTCTATGACGCCTCCGGTGCCGCAGGAGCACCTGGACGATTGTTGGCTGGTCCATTCGACGGGACTGCCGTACGGGATGAGACACAATGGACGACGGTACAGCTCCCAGAGCCGGTGACGGTTCAAGGTGACTTCTACATCGTATATACACAGTCTGCTGTAGGCACACAGTCGCCGGGTCTTGCTACAGATGAAAGCAGTCCCAATGCGCTTCGAAGTTGGCAAGGTGTAAGCGGCACATGGAGCCAATCACCTGAGGAGGAGGGTAACTACATGATCCGGGCTATCGTCAGATATCCGGTGAATGCTCCAACGATTACGACTCCTACGAAGGCTACCTATACGCAGGAAGAGACGATTACCGTAACAGGAACTTCTCCGGCAGAAGGAGCCGATATTCAGCTCTTTAACGGTAAGGAGCTGGCTGGCACAACGAAGGTGAAGGATCGCCAGTTCAGTTTGTCGGTTGATCTTCAACCAGGTGCTAATCCGCTAAGTGTCCAAGCAGCGGTATACGGCAAAATAACGGATCGTTCCGAACCGGTGGTCGTGACACTTGACCAGACTAAACCGGGTCTGATCCTGACTTCGCCAGATGAAGGAGCCCGTACGAATGCGGGTGTCGTGAGCGTCACCGGTACGGTGTATGACGAATTCCTCACCGATTTGACGATTAACGGCGAGCCAGCCGAATTTGGAAGTGACGGCACCTTTAACAAGCGATTGCTTATCAACGAAGGTGAAAATCAAATTACGGTGACGGCCAAGGATCTTGCCGAAAACGAAACAACCGTTACGCGCTCGGTGTATGTCGATACAGCTCTGCCGAAGCTTGAAAACATTAACCCTGCTGAGGATGTGCGTATTACTCCAGGGCAGTCAGTACGGGTATCTTTTGACAGTGCATCCGGTTTGGAGGCGTCCTTCCATGTGGAGCTGCCTTTCAACCTGTCCACTTTGGGCCGCAACGATATTCCATTAAATGAGACTTCGTCAGGCCACTATGAAGGTACTTATTTCACTTCATCTTCTCTGAACCTGGAAGGCGGAGTCATCGTGATCCGGGTAAGGGATGCAGCGGGAAATGAAGTGGAGACGGAGGCGCCGGGAAGATTGTATGTAACCAATGGTGGGGGACAGAACCCTGATCCGAATCCACCTACATCCAATGAGAAGCCAGTAGCCATTATTCAGGCTAATGAATCCGCTAAGAAGAACAAAAATGTACAATTTAACGCCAAAGCTTCCCGTGATGTAGACGGTGAGATCGTCAGTTACAGCTGGAATTTTGGGGATGGTGATACGGCGGTCGGTTCCAAGGTGAAGCATAAATTCACCACAGCTGGAACGTATACCGTGGAGCTAACGGTGACGGATAATGACGGCGCAAGCGGTAAGACTGTGCATACGATCACGATCCGTTAACACCCAGTAGGAAATGGAATGCTTGTTTTAGAATAACAATGAAGGCCCACAGCAAGCTACGGTTTATAGGCTGCTGTGGGCCATTTTTAATTGTCGAACCGTTCAGGAAGCGATACAATGAGTAGAACTCTATAAAGTGAATCGTTTCACAATAATATTTTAGCAGGAGAGGATCATATGATTCATTTGCAAAAAGAAAGCGGACGTATCCGTCTTGTACTGGATGCCTATTTTATGGGGGAAGATATCGTTGTACTCATTTCTGGCGGTGATCAGCCCCATTTGGGAACGATTACAGCAGGGGCCAGACTCGAGCCGATTCAAACTGTGCAATTGCAAAATCACAAGGAGTTTTATATTACCGAAGAAATTGCAGTTCGCTTACGAAAAGAGTTTGCGGGCAATTTTGCCATTTGCTGCGGGACACATTTGGACCATGCATCCAAGGACGAAATCCGAGTGCTGACAGATATGGCCATACAACTGGGAAAAGAGCTCATTGGAGAACTCAAGCAAGCACGCTAGTAGCAACCTTTTTAAGTGAACTCTCGAAAGAGCAGATTGCGATAGGGGTATTTACTAAAGGAATACTTAAAAAGCAATGCAAAGCCATCGTCCTCAATTTGTACGGATTTCAGCGCAGAGGATGGAATCAAACTACGGATCATGACATGAACTGCACGCTGGTCTTGTCTGTTGATCGCTTTGGCTAAGGCAGAAGCAAAACATGGATTACGTGCCAATTCGCGATACAGCGGAAAAACGGCTTTTGCGATGGCGCGATGAACTCTCGGCTCAAATGTAAACTGCACAGTCCCCGGTGGAATCGTTGTTCCATTCGTATAATAGAGCATCGGTGGCTGAGCTAAAAAGGAAATAAAGTAGCCGATGCCGTTCGTGCCTAAGCCTTGTTTGGCGGCAAATGGAGCTACTGAGCAGAGAAGGGATTTCATCCGATCCAAATTCGCCTGAACGACAGCTCGTGACCATTGGACGGCAAAAGCACGTCGGGTTGCAATAGCTTTGTAAAATGGCAGCATAGCAGTGGATATTATCCTAAGTGTGTTTGCATTTAAACGTTTGTGAGGCGAGCGCTTTCTGTGGGATGTTGCACGATATAGCATAGCTCCGACCTCCTTGGCAGGATGCTCTCATGGAGCACAATTGATCTGTAACAGGTAAAATACTGTATGCCCAGTTACCTCAAAAAGTGCTAATATCGCTATGTTTCTTCTTTTTAACGTTCTAATTTAAAAATTCGAAATAAGTACTGTCCTGATTTGTAAGATTGTGGTACCCTAGAACTTATATAATTGCTATTTTTCGTATTGGAGTTGAATTTAACAGATGAGTGATTTGTACAAGGAGCCTCGATCTTCCGATCCTTTTCAGGAGACGAACGATTATAACGCCCCATTTAACCCGCCCCCAGTAGTTCCACCTACCAATAGTAAAGCTGTTGCCTCGATGGTGCTCGGGATTTTATCTGTTGTCATTCCCTATCTTGGGTTGATTATCGGAATTGTGGGTATTATTTTGTCCAGTCTTTCCCTGAAGGAAATTAATCGTCATGGCGAGCAAGGCAGAGGTATGGCCATTGCTGGACTGGTATGTAGTATTATCGGTACACTGATTTATACACTGATCATCATTTTTATAGTTATTGTTTTTATTGTAGCGGCCTCCAGTGGCGATCCGGATATTTTTTCAGACATTTAATGAATTGAAGAATGCTTGAGTCAGACAAACCATTCACGATTTGACTATTGGATGCTATGATAAAAGGAGTCCAATGAAGGAGAGTGAAGCCGTATGGCACGTACTCAAACACAAAAAGCGCTAAGCAAGGCAAAACGCGCTGGAATCTATTGCGCGGCACAGAGCCGCAAAACAAATGACCATTATGGCGAGATTTCACAGCACATACGAATGAAGCCGACCAAGCAGGAACAATTACAAAAGGTCAAGCACAAGAAGCGAATCGTTCAGAGCGACGCTTCTTTTTTTTGTCTTTAGAGAGAACAGCAGTGTCCTTTTCAGCGTGGATTTATAAAGTAGCAGAGAAATGATTGTATACAAGCGAAAAGCGCCTTTCTGTACCGAAAAAGGACTTGATAATAATTATCATTCTTGTTAGAATATCATAAGAAAGAAGGAACCCGGGCATGGGCTCCTTCATTATAAAGCTAGGCTTGAAATCAAAGATTTACTTGGCTTCGAAGGTTTTGCAGTCTGTTTCTTCGGATTTGTGAGTGTCTTCAGGTCTGTTGCTTACGATGTAAATGGAGCTAGCGCTGCATTTATTCTCTTGGGCCCAGTACGTACAAGAGTTGACTTCACACAGAACGTCTTTTGCCATGTTGTACACCTCCTTATATGGGTGTGATGGGCTGAGCAAATAGTATCACGGTCAGTCAAGGTAGGACTTGTCCAACTGTGCTTACCCTCTTGTTAGGAAGAGGGATTTTGCTATGCCTACCTGTACAATATCAAATGAAATTTAAAATTGCAATGTTAGCATCATTTGCAGTTCAAAGCGGACATAAGTGTCCCTTTTAATTAAAAACAAAAGCTGTCCTCCATGCAGAACGAAATGTTTCTCTGCTGGAGAACAGCTTTTTTTGTTTTTTGACATAATGACGATATTAAAAGACTTAGCGCACGTTAGGAATATTTACGATGGGATCAATGTCAGCATCATAGTCTACATCCTCGAACTCAAAGCCAAACAGTTGGAAAAATTCGCGACGATATCCTTCAAGATCGGACAATTCGTAGATATTGTTGGTCGTCAGCGCCTCCCATATTTTTGCAACTTCTGCCTGCACGTCTTCACGTAGTTCCCAATCATCAATACGAATACGTCCTTCTTCATCTACAGGAGTTTCTGGTGCGTACAGACGCTCAGCAAACAGGCGGTAGCTCTGTTCTACGCACCCTTCATGCAGCCCTTTTTCCTTCATTACCTTATATAAAGCAGAAATATACAGAGGAACGACAGGGATAGCGGAGCTAGATTGGGTAACGAGTCCTTTGGTGACTGCGACGAAGGCGCGTCCGCCTGTAACTTTCAGCTGATCGTTCAGCTGATGTGCTGTCTCCTCCAGATGATCCTTTGCACTTCCGATACTGCCTTCTCTGTAGATGGCTTGCGTAATATCCGAACCAATATACGAAAAGGAGAAGGTCGTTGCAGTATCAGCCAATACACCGCCTTCACGCAAGGCGTCAATCCACAATTTCCAGTCCTCACCACCCATAACCTCTACAGTTGCTTGTACTTCTTCTTCTGTTGCGGGTTCGAGCGTCACGCTGCTGACTTCCCCGGTGTGGAAGTTAACGGTCTTGTTTGTGTAAGGCTTACCAATAGGTTTGAGTACGGAATTAAACGTTTCGCCTGTGTGGGGATTTGTACGGCGACCTGAAGCGACACTGTAAACCACCAGATCGACTTGTCCCAGTTCTTCGCGAATGGCTTCCACCGTTTTGGTCTTGACCTCATCCGAGAAGGCATCGCCTGTCACGCTTAAGGATTTAAGCCCAGCTTCCTGAGCAGCTTTTTCAAATGCAGCAGAATTGTACCAGCCTGCCGATGCTGTACGTGTTGCCGTAGCATTGCTAGGACGATACACGCCAATTGTATTGGCACGCGCACCGAAGGCGGCAGTAATGCGAGAAGCCAATCCATATCCGGCAGATGCCCCGATTACAAGTACATTACGGGGGCCTTGGATAGCAGGACGGGCCTGTACATAGTCAATTTGCTCCTGAACATGTTGGGCACAGCCCACCGGATGAGCAGTGGTGCAGATAAAGCCACGTGTTCTTGGTTTGATAATCATGTTATTGTAATTCCTCTCTTCTTGTAGCGATCTTCACCCTTACTATTTTAACTTTTAACTATTTTTTTTCAAACGTGGATTTTAGTAAGTATCCTTTTTACCCAAAAGTGAATCTCTGTACAGGGTGGCAAGTGCCTAAGGGTCTGCATATGATGCTGTAACGATAAACATGAGAAGGGAGAGAGCTGCTTGAAGAACAAGAGCCGAAAAACCAACAGAAACAAAAAGCCGCTCTATCGTGTAATTGACCCGGATATGAATGAGTTAAGTATGATACAACGCTCAAAACCACTGCCTGCGGAGAGGGAGACAGAAGCAAGACTTCATCAAGTTGCTTCTCCGCCTCCCCCAACTACAGAGGAGTCGGAGCTAAAGACAGTTGTCGAGCCTGAAGTCGAGGCTCTGCACGAGAAAGAAATTGAGGTTGCAGATGTAGAGGAGACTCCAGCTTTGATGGAAGAACCCCGACTGCCAGAGCTAGAGCCAGAGCCAGAGATAGAGCTAGAGCCGGAACCAGAACCAGAACCTGATCCAATTGATGTGGAAGAAATTTTGAACAATAAGAAGGCTCCGCATGTAAACAATGCTTTCATCTATACAGACGATTTGAGTGATTTCGCTGTGACAGGTGAAAAGATCGCTCCCGCTTCCATAGATTCCAGCAAGCTGAAACAAGAGAGTATCCAAACGGAATTTCTAGCAGATTATGCTGTTCATACAATTAAAATAGCTGACGGTGCTGTGACTGCTTCGAAGATTGCTCCCGACTCCATTACGGTCGAGCATCTGTCAGACGCATCAGTGGCAGGCAGTAAATTGCAGGATCGCTCTATTAGTGGTGAAAAACTTCGTGATGGCAGCATCACTCCAGAAAAGCTGGCGGATAAAATTATCAGCGGCGATCATATTGCCAATGGCTCGATTGAAAGCCGTCATTTCAAGCAATGGATCGTGTCTTCAGATATGCTTCAAGATCAGTCGGTCACCTCCGATAAAATTCGCAGCGGTACGATTCAATCGAACAATTTGGCGAATGAAGCTGTTGATAGCTCCAAGCTGGGCGATCAGTCTGTGACCACCTCCAAATTGCGGGATGGGGCTGTGGATGGAACTAAAATCCAGGCAGGCAGCATTGAGAGCGCGCACCTGACCGAGCATGCCGTTCATGCAAGGCATTTGGCCCCCGGTTCGATTAATCGCAAGCAGCTATCCGACGGAATTGTGGGCAGGGAACAATTGGAGGAAGGTGTTGTCAGCGGGCGTCATCTGGAGTCTGAGGCAGTCACCAGTACGCACATTCAGGCAGGAGCGATTGAAAGAAAGCATCTCAGTCCTGGCTCCATCGGGGAAGAGCAGCTTGGAACGGGCCAAGTAACAGCCCGGCATATCGCGGATCGGAGTATTCAATCCAATAAACTGGCAGATCAGTCTGTAGGCTCATTACAGATTGTTGATCAATCCGTCACTTCATCCAAAATATCGGATCAGAGCATTCTCCCACACAAAATTGCCGATGAGGCAGTACTTACCAGACATATTGCAACAGCAGCCATACAAGGACCTCAGATTTCTCCAGAGGCAGTTTCTTCCGTGCATCTTCAATCCGAAATTATTCGGAAAGATCATATTGCACCAGAGGCGGTTACGGAGCAACATTTGCATTCCGGGGCTGTGACAAGCGAGAAAATAGGGAAGGGTGCAGTTCTGGATCACCATGTGGCGAATCAGGCTGTCAAGGAAAATCACATTGCTTCGAGCGCGATTAAGTCTGACAAAATCGCTGACGAGGCGGTTGTAGAAACTAAAATTGGTAAAGGGGCGGTAACCGGAAATAAAATTGCGTCGCAAGTCATTACCCACGTACACATTGCAACGGGAGTAATCCGTGAAAACCACCTTGCCGACAACAGTGTGGGCGGAAAGGCGTTACAGGCTCAATCGGTGGATTCAACCCATTTGGCCCAGAGCTCTGTACAGAGCAAGCATCTTGGGGAAGACAGTGTCGGAACCGCGGCGTTGCAAGAACAGTCCGTTACCGCAGACATACTAGGCGAAGGCGCTGTTCATACCGCGCATTTGGCCAGTGGTGCGGTATACTCCCACCATTTACAGGATCATGCCGTTACTTCGTTGAAACTATCGCCGGAAAGTGTGGCTACGGATAAAATTAATGATTTGGCGATTACTGCGCCTAAGCTAGCTGAGGGCAGTGTCACTTCCTCCAAGCTGTCTGCTCGTTCGGTGCAGCCATGGCATATTACGGATAAAGCAGTACTGAGCAACCATCTGGCTGTTGAAGCAGTGGAGGCGAATCATCTGGCGCCGGAATCCGTCACCTCCAACCATTTGCAGTCTGCTTCGGTCCAAACCAAACATCTCGCCCCAGATAGTGTGTCCGGCCATGCCCTTCAGTCGGAAAGCGTCACTTCCGAGAAGTTAGCGGCTCGGGCTGTGCAGGCTTCCAACCTGGCGGAAAACAGCGTGGGACCCGGGCATTTGGCTGCACAGGCCGTACAAACCAGGCATTTGGCCGCAGGATCAGTAGAGGACACGATATTAGCCCAGAATGCTGTGAAGTCTGAGCATCTTGCAGCAGAATCCATCCAATCCGAGCATTTGCAAAGCGGGATCATTCAGGGCGAGCATATTGCATTGCAGGCTATAGCGACTCAAGCCATACAGGATGAAGCGGTTACCTCTGCCAAACTATCAGAGGAAAGTGTAACCTCTACCAAGTTGTCAGCCCATGCAGTGCAGTCCGGGCATATTATGGATGAAGCTGTACAAAGCAACCATTTGGCCGTGGCGGTTGTGGACTCGACCCATCTGGCATCTGGAGCGGTCACCTCGGTGCACCTACAGGCCTCCTCGGTGCTAACGAGACATTTGGCTCCGGATAGTGTGTCCGGTCGTGCACTTCAAGCGGAAAGTGTAACCTCGGAAAAGCTGGCAGCCCGCTCGGTACAAGGAATGAACCTTGCAGAAGGCAGTATCGGCCCTTCACATCTATCTGTGCAGTCCGTACACACGCGGCATTTGGCAGCTGGAGCGGTACAGGATAGAGTGCTGGCAGAGGGAGCGGTGAAGTCCGTGCACATTGCCCCGGAATCGATCCAACCACACCATCTGCATACTGAAATCATTCAGGGCGAGCATATTGCATCCCAGGCCATTTCGACCGATGCTTTACAAGATGAGTCTGTGACATCTGACAAACTAGCAGATGAGGGCGTGACTGCCGCCAAGCTGTCGGCCCACTCCGTACAGTCGTGGCACATTACAGACGAAGCTGTGCAAGGAAATCATTTGGCAGCAGAATCCATCCAGTCGAACCATCTGGCACCGGAAAGTGTCACTTCAGCCCACTTGCAGTCTTCGTCAGTGCTCACGAGCCATCTGGCCCCGGATAGTGTGTCCGGCCGTGCGCTACAAGCGGAAAGCGTCACCTCGGAAAAGCTGGCAGCCCACTCGGTGCAAGGAACGAATCTTGCGGAAGACAGCGTCGGCCCGTCACATTTGTCTGCACAGTCGGTACACGCCCGGCATTTGGCAACTGGCGCAGTACAGGATACAACGCTGGCAAAGGGAGCAGTGAAGTCGGTACACATTACCGCGGGGTCAATCCAGCCACATCACCTGCACACAGGAAGCATTCAGGGCGAGCATATCGCATCCCAGGCCATATCGACCGATGCTTTGCAGGATGCGTCTGTTACCTCCGATAAATTGGTGGATGAGGGTGTGACTTCCGCCAAGCTGGCGGTCAACTCGGTACAGCCGTGGCACATTACAGACGAAGCAGTGCAAGGAAATCATTTGGCAGCAGAATCCATCCAGTCAAGCCATCTGGCTTCCGAATCCGTTACCTCTCGCCATTTGCAGGCTTCCTCAGTGCTTACGAGTCATCTGGCGCCAGATAGTGTATCCGGTCGTGCACTACAGGCGGAAAGCGTCACCTCAGAAAAGCTGGCAGCGCGCTCGGTACAAGGGACGAATCTTGCGGAAGGCAGCATCGGACCGTCACATCTGTCTGCACATTCCGTACACAGCCGGCATCTGGTAGCCGGAGCGGTACAGGATAGAGCGTTGGCAGAGGGAGCAGTGAAATCCGTGCATATCGCTCCAGAATCAATCCAATCACACCATTTGCACCCTGGAACCATTCAGGGCGAGCATCTGGCATCTCAGTCGATATCGACTGATGTTTTACAGGATGAGTCTGTGACATCTGATAAATTGGCCGATGAGGGTGTGACTGCCACTAAGTTGTCGGCTCACTCGGTACAGCCGTGGCACATTACAGATGAAGCAGTGCAAGCTAATCATTTGGCAGAAGAGGCCGTTCAATCGAGTCATCTGGCGCCGGAATCTGTCACCTCAGCCCACTTACAGTCTTCGGTGATACTTGCGAGTCATTTGGCGCCGGATAGTGTATCCGGTCTTGCGCTACAAGCGGAAAGCGTCACTTCGGAAAAGCTGGCAGCACGCTCGGTACAAGGGACGAATCTTGCGGAAGACAGCGTCGGTCCTTCGCATTTATCTGCACAGTCGGTACACACTCAGCATTTGGCAGTCGGCGCTGTGCAGGATACAGCGCTAGCTGAGGGGGCAGTGAAGTCAGTACACATTGCCCCGGAATCCATCCAGCCGCATCACCTGCACCCTGGAACTATTCAGAGCGAGCATCTGGCATCCCTGTCGATATCGACCGATGTATTACAGGATGAGTCCGTTACGTCTGATAAATTAGCGAATGAGGGTGTGACTGCTGCCAAACTGTCGGCTCACTCGGTACAACCGTGGCACATTGCAGACGAAGCAGTGCAAGCCAATCATTTGGCAGAAGAGACCATCCAGTCGAGCCATCTGTCACCGGAATCTGTCACTTCTGCCCACTTGCAGTCTTCGGCGGTACTTGCGAGCCATCTGGCCCCGGATAGTGTGTCTAGCCGTGCGTTACAAGCAGAAAGCGTCACCTCGGAAAAGCTGGCGGCACGCTCGGTGCAAGCGACGAATCTCGCGGAAGGAAGCGTCGGCCCTTCACAATTGTCTGAGCATGCCGTACACCCCCGGCATTTGGCACCTGGTGCAGTACAGGACAGAGCGCTGGCAGAAGGGGCAGTGAAATCCGTGCATATCGCACCGGAGTCCGTCCAGTCGCATCATCTGCAAATGGGAACCATTCAGGGTGTGCATATCGCCTCACAAGCAATACCGACCGATGCTTTGCAGAATGAGTCCGTTACGTCCGACAAACTGGCGGATGAGGGCGTGACTGCCGCCAAGCTGTCTGCTCACTCAGTCCAGCCATGGCACATTACAGACGAAGCGGTGCAAGCCAATCATTTGGCAGAAGAGGCCGTCCAGTCGAGCCATCTGGCTCCTGAATCCGTCACCTCTGATCATTTGCAGGCTTCCTCGGTATTTGCGAGACATCTGGCCCAGGACAGTGTGTCAGGTCGTGCGCTTCAAGCAGAAAGCATCACCTCGGAAAAACTGGCGGCACGCTCGGTGCACGCGACGAATCTCGCGGAAGGAAGTGTTGGTCCTTCACAGCTGTCTGAGCATGCCGTACACCCTCGGCATTTGGCACCCGGTGTTGTACAGGACAGAGCGCTGGCAGAGGGGGCGGTGAAGTCCGTGCATATCGCACCGGAGTCTATTCAACCGCACCATCTGCACCTTGGAACTATTCAAGGTGTGCATATCGCCTCACAAGCAATATCGACCGATGCTTTGCAGAATGAGTCCGTTACGTCCGACAAACTGGCGGATGACGGCGTAACTGCCGCTAAAATATCTCCTCATTCGGTCCAGCCGTGGCACATTACAGACGAAGCGGTGCAAGCCAATCATTTGGCAGAAGAGGCCGTCCAGTCGAGCCACCTGGCTCCTGAATCCGTCACCTCTGATCATTTGCAGGCTTCGGCAGTGATGACTCGGCATATTGCGCCGGGGAGTATATCGGTTCACGCGCTCCAGGCAGGCAGCGTAAACGCTGAGAAGCTTGCACTTCGGGCGGTGCGTGCTTCGAATTTGGCAGAAGCCAGCATAAACTCCGTGCATTTAACGGAGCATGCCGTACACGCTCAGCATTTGGCCGAGGGGGCGATCCAAGGGTCCGCACTGGCAGAAGGCGTGGTGCAGTCCAGGCATATCGCGCTGGATTCAGTCCAGTCGGAGCATCTGCAAGCAGGGGCTATTCAACCACAGCATGTAGGCTGGCAGGCGGTGGTTGAGGATGCTATACAAGAAGGAGCGGTAACATCCAGCAAGCTGGCAGATGGAACGGTACAGTCCCGTCATGTGGCTGAGGAGGCTATTGAGAGCCACCACATTGGAGAGGAAGTTATTGATTCGCATCACCTAAAACCGGGTTCAGTGACACGGGCTCAGCTGTCCACAGATATTCATCTCTCGGGACTTTTGCCAGAGGAAGGTATCAGTGGCGACAGACTTCAGGCAAACAGTATATCTCGAAACCATCTGCAAGCTCAGGCCGTCGACAGCGAGGTGCTGAGCCCGGGAGCTGTGGGAGCAGAGCATCTGCAGGCCGCTGCGGTACAAAGCCATCATGTGGCAGAGCAGAGCATTGAAGGCCATCATCTGGTGGAAGGCACTGTAGGCTCACGTGAGTTGGAGCTGAACGCAGTGAAGCCGGAGCATTTGAGCATCACTCCGGTTCGTACGTGTGCGAATCAGCCCGCATTGCAGCAGTTCGGCAGAGCGCCGTTTCTTTTGAAAGGCAGTGAAGGAGAGACGGAAGTGACCATTGTATTCGGGGAGCCTTTTGTAAACCCGGACTACACATTAGTAGCGATGACGAACCACCCTCTCTTTCATGCGACGCTGAAATCTCAGACGCCGAATGGAGCAGTGATCGTCGTAACCAAGTGGAACGAAACCGCGCATAACTACGGTATTATTTCCTGGATCGCCATTGGCTAGTGAAGACGGTTATTGTAAAACTCATAGCGTGCAGACTCATGTATTTTCTAAGTACAGAGCTGCACGCTTTTTCATATACTTTTCACACATTTGCTACACAATTATGCCGAATTCTCCTGATAAGCTAAAGATACTTTAAAGGAGAGGTGATTCAATCATGAAAAAATGGACTAAAAATGCAGCAGCCGTATTGACCGTAGTAAGTGTACTGGGAGGAGCAAGCAGCGCATTCGCCGCTACAGCAACAACGACTCTAGCGAGCACTGCACCAGTAACCAAAGCTCCTGCGGTTATGACACCGGCTACCAAAACACCGGCAAAAGCACCTGTGACGAAAACACCTGTGGTAAAAACACCGGTTAAAAAAGCTGTAACAGCTCATAAAACAACAACCAAAGCGAAGAAAGCCCCTGCCAAAAAATCCGTTGCGAAAAAAGCGGCAAGCCACAAAACAAAAGCAGTGAAAGGGCAGCACCGTACAGTTAAACATCATGCCAAAAAACATAATGTTGTTAAACACAAAGCAACAGCTCATAAAACTCGTACACATCATGTCGTAGCTAAAAAAGTGACCCACAAAACTCCAGTTAAAAAAGCAGTCCCAGCAAAAACAACTCCAAAAGCAGCAGCCAAAGTAGTAACAACCAAGAAATAAGTTTGATGCGTAGTTAGCACTCAGCTCGCCTGGCATATACAGCAGCGATTCATGATAAGAAAGACGGGACCGGGAACGGTATACCCGTCTTTTGTCTATTCTGCTAGGCTTCTGTTAAGCTTAAAGAGAGGATGGAAGCATCCAGAACAACGGCAAGGGGTTAAGGCCATGACAAAAATAGTAGTAGTGGATGACGATGTGTTCATTCTGCAATTAATATCTGAATATTTGAAAAAAGAATCCTACGAGGTGACTTCCTTTTCCAGCGGTAAAACACTGGTAGAGCATATCCGTATGAACCGTCCGGATTGTCTCGTTCTTGATATTATGATGCCTGGCATTGATGGGCTTTCTCTACTGACTCAGCTTCGTGAGTTTACGGAAATGCCGATCATTATGATCTCTGCCCGTGGAGAAGAGAACGACCGTATTCACGGGCTGGAGCTGGGCTGCAGCGATTTTTTGACCAAGCCCTTTAATCCAAGGGAGTTGGTAGGAAGGGTCAAAGCGATGCTGAGACTGAGCAAGGCCGGAATGTCTGCATCGGACGATAGGCAAGCGGCAGAAAACGCAGATCTATGCCATGCGGGCAATCTGTGTATTTTTGCTGACTTTCGTAAAGTCACAGTGGACGGACAAGAGCTGAATTTAACCTCACGTGAATTCGATCTGTTGCTGTTTCTTGCGAATCATCTGGAAAGACCTTTTGGCAGGGAACATCTGATTCAGCAGGTGTGGAGCTATGATTTTATAGGTGATGTGAGAGTCGTGGATGATCTGGTCAAACGGATTCGTAAAAAGTTAGCTGAATATCACTCTACGCTCGTCATTAACACCGTATGGGGTTTCGGATATAAAGCAACGGTTCAGGAGTTGTAATCATGCGTACGATGAGAGCTAAAATACTGCTTTCCCTGTCCATCGCCATGCTTATTACCGTCTGTATTACGGTGGTTTTATTCGTTAGGCTTATCGACGACATTCTGGTGAATCAAGCCAAATCCAAACTTCATGAGCAGGCACGCAAAGCCGTCCATATTATGAGCGATGGAGGCTTTGATCGACTGGATAATGCTGAATTTAACTATGTTATCAAGGGCGTGCTTTTATCTACCGATTACTTTATTTTAAGCACGGATAACCACATCATCGACTCAAGCGTTTCTGGAATGGAAGGCAAAAAGATCGAACATTTGCTTTTGATCCGCCAGGGATTTTTTGCATCGGTTCATCCGTCTGCCCAGGATCTGACCGCTACACATGAAGGGGTGGCTGTGCTTCAAGGTAAAAAGGTACTGTTTACGAATGAAGAATTGCCCGGACAACCTTTTCGTATTTTTGTATACTCACCTTTATCTTCTTTGAGAGCCCTGTATGTACCGTTAATGAGAACCACATTACTGTCTATCATCGCGGGTTTTTTAGTGATTCTCGTCATTGGTCTGATGGTGGTCTCACGTCTGGTGCGTCCGCTCAAACGATTGAAGGAGGCGGTTGGCAACTATGAGCCGAATCAGCCGCAGGATAGTGATTTTCCGCAGGCGGATAAAAGTGAGATTGGCGAGCTGATCGGCACCTTTCATTCCATGTCCGCCCGTATTCAGCAGCACCATCACGGTCAAATTGAATTTCTACAAAATGTATCTCACGAGCTAAGGACACCGTTAATGTCGATTCAAGGCTATGTATATGCCATTCAGGATCAAGTGGTATCCCAGGACGAGGGACTGAGTATCATCAAAGTGCAGTCCCAGCGGTTAATTGACATGGTGGAAAAGCTGCTGCAGCTATCGAGGCTGGAGGCGCTGAATGAAGAATGGCCTGTCTCTCTGGTTGATCTTAGAAGCATGGCGGAGGATGCTGTTCATCTATTGATGCCGGTGGCTGCTGAACGTTCTATCTCGCTCCGAGTGGAGGGAGAGGGTCTGCATGTGGCCGTTCCGGCCGAGCAATTGTTCCGCATGATATTGAATTTGCTGCAAAATGCAGTTCGGCATACCTCTACGGAGGTTGTCATTCATTTGGAGACAGGGACAACACCGGAGGTTGTATGGGTTATACATGTGGATGATGATGGGGAAGGGCTGACCGAACAAGAGGCAACCGAGGTGTTCGGAAGATTCTATGCGGGCTCGAATGGTGTCACAGGTCTTGGATTGGCTATTTGTCGTCAAATTGCTACCCGGTTGAATGGAGAACTACTCTGCACACGTTCGCCATTGGGTGGAGCACGCTTCAGCTATATCCAGCGCATGTTATAAATGAGTACAAAAATGGTTAAAAATGATCGTTTTTTCGGAGAAACATTTCATTTATCTAACATCGAATGGAAGTTTTTCGGTGATATTTGAGATATAGCTTGACTGGTAGGTACTAAACTGAGTAAAATTAATCGTATATACCTTGACTCATGGACGTCGTTTTTTTAGATAGTGGTCAATAATAGTGATGAATAATAAATGAAAGAGTGATGAGATGAACCGCCTTTTGGAAGTGAAGGACTTAACGATATCTTTCAAGACCCGCCAGGGACTAGTGCAGGCCATTCGTGGCGTAAACTTTCATGTCAATAAAGGAGAGACGCTGGCGATTGTGGGCGAATCCGGCTCAGGTAAAAGCGTAACCTCACAAGCTGTTATGAAGTTGATTCCGACCCCTCCGGGCATTTATCAAAAGGGTCAAATTATGTTTGACGGACAAGAGCTGATTAATAAAACGGAAAAGCAGATGCAAAAAATTCGTGGTAAGGAAATTGGCCTGATTTCTCAGGACCCAATGACTTCGCTTAACCCGACGATGAAAGTGGGCAAGCAGATTACGGAAGTGCTTTTCAAGCATGAAAAAATATCCAAGGATGCTGCTCGCAAGCGGGGTATTGAGTTGCTGAATCTAGTAGGTATCCCACATCCTGAACAGCGTTTTAACCAATATCCGCATGAATTTAGTGGCGGTATGCGTCAACGTGTCGTCATTGCGATGGCATTGGCTGCTAATCCGAAACTTCTGATTGCCGATGAGCCGACGACTGCGTTGGACGTAACGATTCAAGCTCAAATTTTGGAACTGATGAAAGATCTTCAGAAAAAGATTGATACTTCCATCATCTTTATTACTCATGACCTCGGTGTTGTAGCGAAGATGGCTGATCGCGTTGCCGTTATGTACGCAGGACAAATCGTGGAAACAGGTACGGTTAATGAAATTTTCTACAACCCGAAACATCCATATACATGGGGCCTTCTCGCCTCTATGCCAAGTTTGGACAGCCATGGTCAGAAGCTGGCAGCTATTCCGGGAACACCTCCGGATCTGCTTCACCCACCTGTAGGGGATGCTTTTGCAGCTCGCAGTTCTTATGCTATGAAAATTGACTTTGAGAAAGAGCCTCCACTCTTTCAATTATCCGATACGCATTTTGTGAAATCATGGTTGCTGCATCCAGATGCGCCAGCGGTTGAGCCACCAGATGCGGTAAAGGCTAAGCTTCGCAAGCTGGATAACGCATTTGAAAAGCCGGTTTTGGTAGAACAATACGGTAGTTAATGTGCGCTATAATTTGTAATTAAAAAAATGAAAAATAAAAAAAAGGGCTGTTCTCTCCGTGTGGAATCATTCTACGGAGGAAGCAGCCTTTTTGGTGTAAAATCGCAGGTTGTATGCGTCTGCGGTTATTTGTGTTAATGGGCAGTGTTTACAGCTTACCAGAGCCAGCTTGGGAAGTGACTTCTGCCTTCACACTGGCGGATGGGGAAATTTTATCGTTCAGCGATGGTTTCCAGCCTACAGAGGAGCTAAGACCCGCACTGGAGCCTGCATTAACAGCTTGTCCATTCAGGATTGTGCCCGTATCTGACAGGGCAGTTCCACCAAAGACAGTCACGATTTTAGCTGCAGATAAACCGGCAACGTCAATAACATTGTTTTCGGCGAAGATTTTGGAGGATTTACCTGCGCCCCATATATACAGTGAAGGATATTCGGAGCGTTTTACATCACCTGTATAGTAATTGTTGTACAGATGGACTTGTCCATACCGCACGCGTGGTGTGCGTTGTACCGTGTTTTCATAATAATTGTGATGCAGGGTTACACGTAAAGTCCCTTCATCTGCTGTTTTACTGTCGCTGTTGCCAATAATCGATGATTTATCATGATCGTAAAAATGATTGTAAGAAACCGTAACCAGATCGCCCTGGTTAATCACATCGAGAAGCCCATCATGATGCTGGTATTCTTGACCGTAAAAGGAGCCGTTTTGGCTATCTGGGTGAGATCCATCATTGAAGGTATTGTGGTCTACCCATACATGTGTGGCGCCGTTAATTGTAATGCTGTCATATTCCGAATTCCAATTGCCTGTGCTGCCGTCCGTTGGGTCCCATTGAGGAAAATAATCGTAGGCATCCTGGAACTCAATATTACGGATAATGACATTATCTGTCCCTTTTTTTAGTTGAAGGTTCGCGCCGTTAATGACGGCATTGCTACCCTGACCGACAATCGTTGTATTAGAAGGAATCTCAATGACGACACGACTGGCCTGATTTTTTTGTGAAGCCTCACGTGCCTTTTCCAATGTGCCGGACGGAGCCTTTTTACCCCAAGTGGATGGGTCATAAGCTTTGAGGTAGGCGTCAAAATCATATTTAGAGTCCTTGTAATCGTTCAATCCCAACGGCTTGTTATTGTCATCGACGTTGGCGTTGATCGTGCCTTTGACATAAATGATTTTAGGCGTACTATTGCTGTTTTTGCCCAAAGCATCGACTAATTGCTTGCGATTCGTTACGGTGAAAATATTAGAAGAAGAGGCTGCAGCTCCGCCTGTTGTGCCTGTAGAAAAGGCTGCCCAACCGTTTTTGTTACCAAGCGTTTCTTTACCAATATCGCTGGCTGCATGAGCAGGTGAACCAAGAGGGGACAGGGTAGTGAATAGCAGAGCTGCTGCAATTCCGAGTGAAAATCTCTTTTTCATAAAATACCTCCGTATATTGGATGAATAGAGTAGACAAACGAAGGGAGTCCCGGGTGCTCCTGTGGTTTCTACATTTTCTATCATACTTCGTGTTCCAGTATTTGTTAATATAATAAAAGTTACATACTAAAATTTTTGTCGAATTTTTTATATAATTCAATAGACCCCTACTTTTTCCAATCAAGACGTATATGTAATAATGAAAACGTTAACAATCACACGGAATAGGAAATGTATATATGAATATATGGAATTGTTTTTGTGTTTTTTCTCAAAATGTTAACGATTTCAATCTATACATTCTGGAAGGTCGATTTATAGATTTTTGCAGAATCCTCAGGTAAAATGGCTTGTAATAAAGCTGAGGAGGAATGGGCATCATGGCAGAGCATTTAGCAGATATCTTGAAGTTGTTGAAGCAAAAAGACTGGGTAGATTTGTCCCACGCTTTTTATCCTGAAATCCCTCATTTTCCAGTATTCGATAATGTTCAGGTGGATACCCTGTTTACCCACGACGATGGCTTTTTTGTAAAACAATACTGCTTTCCAGGTCAGTATGGGACTCATATTGACGCACCCGTTCATTTTGTGAAGGGCAAACGTTACTTGCATGAGCTTTCGTTGAAGGAGCTGGTTTTGCCGCTCGTTGTCATTGACCGTTCAGCAGCCGTTGAAGCCAATTCTGACTATGAACTTACGGTTGCGGATATTTTGGACTTTGAGAAAGAGCATGGACGCATTGCTGATCAGTCCTTTGTCGCTTTTCGCAGTGATTGGAGCAAACGTTGGCCTGATTCAGATGCCTTCTCGAACAAGGATGACGCCGGAGATGCACACTGTCCGGGCTGGTCGCTAGAGGCGCTACGCTTTTTGGTAGAAGAACGGAATGTGGCTGCCATTGGACATGAAACGCTAGATACGGATTCTTCTGTAGCTTATCGCAAAGCTGGCAAGCTGGTAGGGGAATATTACATATTGGAGCAGGATCGGTATCAAGTTGAGGTGCTGACGAATTTGGACAAGTTGCCCCCGACGGGGGCGGTCATATATAATATCGTTCCGAGCATTCAAGATTCCCCCGGATTTCCAGTGCGCTCCTTTGCTATTTTGCCTTAATCATACAGTACCCAGTCATTTGAAAACGATTGTATATTCATCTTGAGCTTAAAAGACCGATTCAGATATCGACATCTGAATCGGTCTTTTCTAGCTTATACGGGGAATGTACAGCCTGAATGACCGTTCAGTCCATCTTTGAATCAACATGATGAAACATCTTAAGTGATAATCGTTACGGTAGGGGCAGAGATGGTGGGCTGAGTTGATATGGTGGAGGTTGTGCCGCTAAAATCAGATATTTCTATGACAGCGGGGACACCTGGTGTAATATCTACAGAGGCAATGACCAGACTTGCCGTGGTCAGGGTGAATAAGGAGCTCTGCTGAATAACTCCATTAATATAATAATTAGCAGAATCAGTAGCCGTTAATGTTGGTAAAGCAACAACGGGAGCGTCGGCGTCATCTACGAAGCTTGCAGCAGGAATAGTTGTTGTTGTTGCTCCGATCATCCCGGCTGTAATTGTTGCAAAAAAACGAGTCACGGCTGGGGTTACAGTCGTGCTTATGGCACCACCAGTTGCTACGGGAGCAGTAGCTACTGCTGTGTACACAGGTTTTATGATGGGCATAGTTTTCATCTCCTTTCTTTACTGGTATGAGCCATTCGGTGGCTCTTAATCAATAAATGATTTCTCAACCTATTCGGAAACGGCATATTAACCTTTCTATTAATAATAGGGTGAATGGAGAAGGCCTATTTTGCTACAAATACAGATGGAAGCGAATACTTGGAATCGGCATCCTACAAATGCCTAAAACCCTAAAGAGGGATATGCATACAATACATAAATAAGCATGTGAGAAGGAGGTGTATACGA
The DNA here is from genome assembly GCF_038007385.1 of Paenibacillus sp. FSL M8-0228. NCBI lineage: Bacteria > Bacillati > Bacillota > Bacilli > Caryophanales > Paenibacillaceae > Paenibacillus > Paenibacillus sp. FSL M8-0228. Next base: position 4,151,558 of record NZ_JBBOXA010000001.1, on the reverse strand, counting down.
CTGGTATGAGGAGACGCGATTCATCACTAAGAAGGCAAGGAAAAAGAACCGTACATTGCAAGATCAACAAACGTAAAAAGTGTAAAACAAGTTATTCACTCAAAGGTAGAACAAAAACGGGGTTCCATACCAAAAAGCATCCAAAGCTAATCATGCAACGGAGATGTAGAAATACTCCTACCAAGCGGAGGCGGAGAATGGGCAAGACGGGAAAGCCGGGTGTTCCAGGTTCGGCAGGAGCACAGGGTATTCCTGGTTTGACAGGGAAGCAAGGCGAAGCCGGGTTAACAGGGGTACAAGGTATTCCAGGTTTAGCAGGAGCACAAGGCATACCGGGAACTGCGGGAACACCGGGAGTCCAAGGAATACCAGGAATACAGGGTCCAGCAGGAACACGGGGAGCGCCAGGTCCGGCTGGCGTCCAAGGTAGTTCAGGTGCAACAGGTGCACCCGGCCCTACTGGAGCACAGGGCATAGCGGGCCCAACCGGAGCCCAAGGAATAACAGGCCCAACCGGTCCGGCAGCTGACATTTCAAATATTGAAATTATACCCATAGCCGAGCGATATTTTTATTTTGCACCTGCTACAATTGAGTCTTCAATCACGATTATGGCGGATCAATTTTCTGTAGATGGTGTACAGGAGCCCTTTCAGCGGTTTAATGTCGGAAGCAACAGTTATGCCAATCTATACATTAATGGAATGATACAAGAAAGCACATTGTATAGACTGACACCTGAATCGCTGACGATTCGCCTTAACGAAGGGGAGGCAATTTCCTCCGGCACACCTATTATTGTGGAAATTGTTCAATTTAGTGTGCGAGCCAGTGGATGATACTGTTCGCGGTGAGGCAACCCAGAGGCAGATACAGCTGTTTTTGGGGCAACGAGCCTTTGCGTCCGACATGCCAAAGCTGAAGACCGGCCTTGGAGCTTTGGTTATGGATGGCGTGCACGACTTTTTGCAGCGGGGAAATGTGCTCGTCGCTCATATGCCAAGACTGCCTGAGTCTTTTCCCTGCTGGGTGACTGCATGCACCTTAAGCATAATGAGTCCCGCCTGCCCGAGCGCCCGTTTTATTCGATTACATATCTATTTTATATGAATAAAATGTGGCGATACACGTATCATTAATTGTATTTATGATCATTCACTTATAAAAACATGGTATTTAGGTTTAATACAATATATTTCAAATGAAAGTATGAAGATAGAATGAGCCTGCATAAAAATATAATTTGCATTTTAGTTAGTTATCACTTACTATAATTTTATGAACAAGAAAACACATATAGACAGCAAAAAGAAAGATATTCTGCAGGCAGCGATGTGCTTATTTGCAACCAAAGGAATTGACGGGATTTCAGTCAAAGAAATTGGAGAGGCTGCCGGTGTGACGGATGCCGCGATTTATAAGCATTTTAAGAGCAAAGATGCGATGGCCTTGGAAGTATTTGGGCAGTATTGCAATAGCTACACCACCTTAATTGACTTCTATCGCAAGCAGAGTGGGAACTTCGTTAGTCGTTTCCATCAACTGGTGGATGAAGTGCTGAATATGCATGATGAGGACCAGTATGGTTTGCTTCTACTATCCCAGCATCATGAGCTGTATGTTGAAGCAAGCCAGAGCCAGAATGTGCGTCAGCCGCTGGAGGCGTTGACTGAATTCATCGAACAGGGGATTCAACAAGGTGAACTGCCGAAGCAGGATGCTCAGCTATCCGGTGTGCTCATCATTGGAGCTATTACACGCTTGTCCGTATCCAGCCTGGAAGGTGAACTTCCACAGCAGTTGGTTCCATTTGCAACAGAGGTCAAACAACGTTTAACAGCTTTATTAAGTAAAGGTCAGTAGTGACCTTTTCTTTTTAAATATAAAGTTAGTGTTTTCTAACTAAAATCATAATGTGAAGATAGGAAGTGGCTTATATGTCTAAAAAAATATTGGTGATTCAAGGGAATCCAGTCGCTGGCAGTTATGGAGAAGCGTTGGCTCAATCCTATGTAAAAGGAGCGAAGGCTGCAGGAGCAGAGGTTCGTTTGTTGCAGTTATCCGCGTTGGATTTTAACCCAAATCTATTAGGTGGATATCGTAATAAATTGCCGCTGGAACCTGATTTGATCCAAGCACAGGAGTCGATTAAATGGGCAGAACATCTTGTTTTTGTCTTTCCAATCTGGTGGGGCAGCTTGCCTGCATTAATGAAAGGCTTCATTGACCGTACCATTATGCCGGGGTTTGCGTTTAAGTATCAAAAAGGAAAATCCTTGCCTGACAAGCTTCTAAAAGGAAGAACAGCTCGCCTCATTACAACGATGGACGGTCCGCACTGGTACTACCGATTTTTCCAGGGACAGCCTGGGCATCGGATGATGAAGGATTCCACGCTGCATCTATGTGGTGTCAAACCAGTGCGTTCTACGACCATTGATCTTATGAATAAGTTATCGGATCAGCAGCGCAACGATTGGCTGAGCAAGGTGGAGCAGCTAGGTCGAAGCATGAGCTAGGTGTTCCCCTGACCCAAACCCATTGGCCTACAGGTAAACCATAGCGGTATCTGAGCATAATCGACCTGCGAGAAGGAAAAAGACCGCAATGGGAGCAACTAGCTCGCATTGCGGTGTTCGGAATAGCTTATGTTTGCAATCAACGTTAAATAAATATCGATGCAACGATTAAAATAAATCCGATCGCTAGACCTGCAGGGCCCCAATAATGCATAGGGATAAAAAACAGACTGTGCTGGGTTCCCATTCGATAGCGTTGTCCCGTTTCCATATCAACTAGCACTTTGTCCGAGTCGGAGTTGAGTGCTTTCCCCAAATACCAGATAATAACTCCCGACACAATGAACACAAAAGCCATTGGCAGCCGGGAATCTATGGAGTCAAGCCCTAGAGCGGATACTAAACTACCGACAATAACAAATAAAATCCCTGGAATAATAATATTTAAAATACCAAAACCCTTCCAAATAATCACATGAATACTTCCTTTCTAAATTAAAATCCAACATATGTATTTATCGGTTGAAAGAGAGATTTAGTTTACAAAATGACCCATTCAATGGGGAATTTACAATGTGTAAAACTGGAAGAACAAAAAAAGCCGTTTCTCCACATCTTCATAGCCCAGCATAATCTGGCCTGAAGGAGGAAAATCGGCTTTTTTAATTAAGTGAAGTTGAAGGCCTGTGCCTATTCGGCTGCTGCTTCCGCTTGCTGGGCTACGGAAACAACAGGCTTCATAATTCGACCCAGCATATCTTGCTTCGGACGATTCCAGGTAGTCCAGTCATCCAGCAGCAGACCGCCTGTGTCGCCGCTATTCGGATTCAGGGACCAGTACGTAAAGTACAGGTTGTTGGCACCAATATAGTCAACAAGCGCATTTTGCCATTTCCCCTCAGGGGAGGACAAATCAACATTACGGCCGCCGAATTCACCAACCAGCACCGGAGCTATGTTTTGTTTGCTGATGTAGCCCCAGGTTTGATCCCAGATCGCTGGCAGGTTGGACGGGAAGGCCGGGTCGTTGAACCATGGCTGCGAAGACACACCGGGGCCGTAATCGTGTGGAGAATATACGACACGGTTCGGTACGTCCAGAACGACAGGATAGTTGGCTACACCTGTCAGGTTGCCACCCCACCAGTATTGGCTATTGTTGCCTTGTACATTGTGGTCTACACCTTCTACGAGAATCAGCCAATTCGGATTCACGGACAGAATCGCATTCCCTGCACGTTGTGCCGCCAGACGCCAGTCTGTGGAGGCATTGCCTGTACCCCAGCTTGCTTGACCGTGTGGCTCGTTGTGCAAATCCGCACCAATGACGGTGGGGTTATTTTTATAACGATCAGCCAACATTTTCCAGTCACTAATCCAGCGAGACTCAGGGTACTGGGATGTGTACCACAGCTCGGATTGCCCACCTGAGCCTGGACGGTGACGGTCAAGGATAATCTGAATACCGCGTTGTCCAGCTTTTTCGATCAGCTTGTCCATAATTTGAATCGGGTTTAATCCGACCAGATCAGGGTTTTTGTGATAATCAATACTGTCTGGACGGGAACTGGAATCGAACAACTGATTGCTGTAAGGCAGACGAATCAGATTGTAGCCTTCTTTCTTCACCTGATCCAGCATGTCGTCCATTGAGCGGCTCCACAGTCCATGCAAGGTGTAATTAGGAGTTTCCAGACCGAACCAGTTCAGGCCGTTAAATGCCGCTTCTTTCCCGGATTCGTCTACAATCTTGTTTCCTTGGGTGTGATAATATCCTTTCACACTGGCTGCATCTGCAGAAACGGGTGTATAGCCATACAGTGTGAAGCCCATTACGAGGGAGGCAATGACGAAAAATGTTTTTTTTAATCCTTTTTTCTTCATAATTCTGCTTCCTCCTTTATTTAAAAGAATTTGTAACCGATTACATTTTCATTTTATGTTCAAATCTTCCATCAAACAAGTTCATAAAATTCGTATATTTCTAAGATTTCGTTCGAAATCAATAGATTTATAACAACGGATTATCAAGCTAAGTAGGAAAGTTCCCCTTGTAAAAGATTCGTGAGGGAGTTTCCACCCCATATTTTTGGCCGCGCTTGTATATGAGTAGAGGCACGCTCTAACTCTTTATTTATTATATTTTCCTGCTGTAAAAGAAGGTATATAATAAAGTGAAATTCACTTTACATACAGGTTGCAGAATATATATTTGAAAATTAGCACGCATGACATGCAAAAAAGAAAGGAGGGTAATTATGGTAACAACGATGAAGGAAGTGGCAGAACGTGCCGGGGTGTCGAAGAGTACAGTTTCGCAGTTTCTGCAAAAGAGATACAACTATATGAGTGAAAACACCAAGAAGAAGATCGAGCAAGCGATTGAGGATCTCAGTTATATACCCAATGAGGTGGCACGTAGTCTCAAGCAGAAGAAGACCTTCATTGTGGGGGTTATTTCTTCAACCATTTTATCGAGATTTACAACAGAAGTCGTGCGTGCCATTGAAGATGAATGCCAACTGGAAAATGTCCAGGTCATTGTCTGCAATACCGATGATGATTCGCTCAAAGAGAAAAAGTATGTCCAGTCGATGATTGCTCGGCAAGTGGATGGACTTATCATTTTCCCGACGGAAGAGAACAAGAAATTATATGTTTCCCTTGTCAAAAATGGCTATCCCTTCGTGTTTGTGGACCGAAAAATCGATGAACTCAGCGTAGATACGGTGCTACTGAATAATGAAAAGGCCAGCGAGCTTGCGGTTGAAGCACTCATTGAGCATGGTCATAACAACATTGGGATTATCACGTTCCCCTTAGGCAAAAAAGCGATCACCACACGAAGTGAGCGACTGTCAGGTTACCGAAATACGCTGGGTAAACATGACATACCCGTGAATGAAAACTATATCAAAAGCGGCAGGTTGGATGAAATGCCTAATCTGATTGGACAACTATTTCACATGGAGAATCCGCCCACTGCAATTATTGCTACGAATGACATGATTTTGGAGCAGGTGCTGATTTATGCAAAAAATAATCATCTGACCATACCTAATGACTTTTCCTTGATTGGCATAGATGATGTATCCTTTGCGTCTTTTTATAATCCGCCGATCACAACCGTTTCCCAGCCGAGTTTTGAAATGGGGAAAAGAAGTGCCAGGCTACTGCTGGAGAAAATTGATCAAAAAGAACAGGATCATGAGGAGCTGTCAGAAATCATCCGTATGAATCCGGTCATCAACCACAGAGAATCGGTCCTAAAGCTGAACTGAATGTTTGAATAAGTCCTTTTCATCTTTTTGAAAACGTTTTTATGAATTCTATTGTAAAAAGAAAATAAAGAGCTATAATGATCTTATGATTCGAGTCATGAATACCCTTTCATTTATGGTTGTCCTGAATTTAGTGATGATGGTGATTGAAGAGAGGGGAGGAATAGAGCTCAAACGAATAATGCATGGAGTAATTTGTGATTTAATTCACAAAAAAATGATTCTTCTTCTTTTTACATTCCCGGAAGGGAAATTTTTTTCGAGTATTACTAAATCGATTTAGTAAGAATGGAAAATAAATAAAAGAAAGTCGGAGATCACTATGGAAATGTTTATGAGCATTATCAGGGAGCCATCCATCATTATCGCGATTGTGACATTACTCGGCCTTATATTTCAGAGGAAGAAAGTATCAGAAATCATTACGGGAACTACCCTTTCTTTCATGGGTTTCACCATGATCAAGGTCGGCGGCGGCATTTTAGGAGGCGTTCTCACTAACTTCAGCCAAATTTTTTCTTATGCGTTCAACCTTAAAGGTGTCGTACCCAGCAATGAAGCCATTATGGCACTGACCATTGATCAGATCGGGGCGGATGCTGCGCTCATTCTGCTCTTTTCCATGATCCTTAACATCGTGCTTGCACGTCTGACCAAGTTCAAGTACATTTATTTGTCTCTTCACTTGATTTTGTTTATGAGCTTTGCCGCTACAGCCGTTATGAAAGGTCTAGGTCTCAGTTCGCTGACTACGATCATCGTCGGTTCTTTGGTCATTGGGAGCTATATGGCGGTGTTTCCTTACCTACTCCGAAATGCCAGCAAAAACATTATTAAATCGGATGATTATACGATTGCTCATGCTTCCATGACCTCTTACATTCTGGGCACCTATTTAGGGAAAGTGTTCGGCAACCGTGAAAATGACACCGAAAATGTAAAAATTAATGACCGCATCAGTTTTTTGCGCGACCCCAATGTTGCAACGACCTTGACGATGCTTGTGCTTTTGCTGGTATCTGGACTGGTTGCTGGTTCTGACTATGTCAGCAAATTATCGGATGGCAAAGAATACATCGTCTTCATCCTCGAACAGTCAGCTATTTTCGCAGCCGGCTTGTATATCGCAAAAGCGGGTGTTAAGCTGTTCACAACTGAAATTGTACCCGCTTTCAAAGGCTTCTCCCAAGTGTTCGCACCTGGAGCAATCCCTGGTGTGGATGTTCTGGTACTGTTCGACAAATCACCCAATTCCGCGTTGGTAGGCTTCTTGGTCAGCTTCTTCACAGGCGTTGCCTGCGTCTTTCTTTTCCCGTTTGTCGGATTGCCTGTCATTGTGCCAGGGATCATGGCCTGCTTCCTCGCTGGTGGTGCAGCCGCGATATTCGGCAATTCCAGCGGTGGTTTTAGAGGAGCTGTTATTTCCAGTTGTCTTAATGGATTCTTGCTCTGTCTGCTACCAGCTCTCACCTTGCCGCTCTTTTCTTTTTTGGGTGCCGAAGGGGTAACGTTCGCCGATCCCGACTTTACTACCCTTTCCGGAGTACTTTGGCTTATTTTTCGCTGGTTTTAAACTAAACCGATTTATGAATTTTTTCAAAATAACTCATCTAAATCATTTGTGCTTAAAAAGAGGAGGAATGATCCATGTTTTTTAACGACCAAGATATTCAAATTGACATCGTTGACAGTAATACCACCCGGAAAGTGCTGGCCCACAGCGACCAGCTTATGTATGTCAAAGTGATGTTTGCTAAAGCCCAAACAGGGGAGATCCTGTTGCATAAGCATGTCCATGAACAAGTCACTTATGTAATAAAGGGAAGTTTTAAGTTTATGATCGATAATGGCGAAACCAAGGAAGTCCAGACCGTCAAAGATGGAGACAGCATCCATTTTCCATCCGATACTCTTCATGGCTGTATCCCACTGGAGGATGGCGGTATTCTGCTAGATGCATTTACACCCGCACGTGCAGATTTCCTGTAACGTCCGATCATTTCATTTTTATCTTTTTTTAGAAGAAGACCTGCAAGTATGTTATATTTAACAAACGGCAATCGTGATGAACAGTAATATAGTGATTTTTAGAAAAGGATGAGACAATTTTGGAAAACAACGAAACTCAGCAGGAATTTGCAGAAGTATATGAGCAGCTTAAAGTAGCTGCAAACCGAACCTCCGATTGGAAAACACGCCTAGCTGCGGTAAATGATCTGGGTGCATGGAAGAACCAGCAGACGATTGACTTGCTGACACATCGTTTGAATCATGATACGGTATATGCCGTTCAGGAAGCCGCTTACCGCAGACTTCAGGAATGGGGCGAGAATGTACAGCCGCCTGTGCGCAAAGAGGGTGAGCTTGTTAAGGGCCTGACGAAAATTCTGGTGCGGATTAAAAAAAGCTTGCCAGCCGACCATACCTACAACGATTTTCGCGAGAAGCTGCACAAGATGAGAGTCGATATTTATGACATCTATGAAGGCGACAAGGGCGCTGAATTTGACCAGTGGCTGGAGCAAAAATGGGCTTCATTATCCACAAGGTAATTTCTGAACCCTGTAATTGTATGTATTTTAAGGATGGTTGCAGGTGATACAGACAGAGCCTTAACAAGGATAAGGGATTATCTTTGTTAAGGTTTTTTTGTATATATACTTCGGCAATAGGGTACGATGGGATCGGATTATTTTAGTGTGTACATGGGAGGGACTAACATGAGCAAGGCGAAGCTGTGTTTTATCGGGGCTGGCTTTCACGCTTCAACGAATATATATCCTGCTGTTATTGGGGCAGGTGCTGAAATTCAGGCGATTGCGACTAGAGATTTAAGCAGATCGAAGACAGCACTTCAGCGGTTTGGAAGTAGTGGCACACCTTATGACAATTACAAGGCTATGCTGGAGCAGGAAGACTGTGATGGAGTTGTCGTGATAGCACAAGCGGCAGATCATCCTTCGCTCGTACTAGACTGCATTAAGGCTGGAAAACATGTCTTTGTAGACAAGCCACTGGGTTGGAATGCCGAGGAAGCGGCCCAAATTGCAGATGCGGCAGAAGCAGCAGGCGTTGTGCTGATGGTCGGTTTCATGAAGCGCTACGCACCTGTATACATAAAGTTAAAAGAATGGATTGAGGGTGGCTCGCTTGGAGCCGCACGCTCATTTCAGGCAAAATTTCTCGTGGACAGTACCCAGTTTTGTAAAACTGGCGAAGACTTCATGAAGCTGGCGGCGGTTCATATGGTCGACCTGGTACGTTATTTGTTCGGGGAAGTGGTACAGGTTACCGGATTTGCGAACGATAACGGTGAGTGTATTTCCCATACGATTGCCTTGAAATTTGAAAATGGTGTAGTGGGCAGCCTATACTTCGCAGGTATGACAGCATGGACACGCGAGAGTGAAGGTATTACGGTAACCTTTGACCACGGTTTTGCGAACGCGGATGAGGTGAATACACTGATCATTCACAAGTCGGAGAGTCATACAGAGCTTCCTTGGAAATCCCTTGCGGAAAATGATACGGTTCTGACACCATCAGCTTCCGCGATGTCGGGCGGATACCGTGATTTGTACTTGCGCGGTTTTGTCGGTGAAATCGCACATTTCATAAACTGCTGCCAAGAAGGACGTACGCCTGATTCAAGTGGACGGGACAACGTGAAAACGATGGAGCTGTGCGACCGCATTTTGGCTGCCCTCCAATAGGATACCTATTTTATATACAAGCTTCGGAGCCTGGACGGTACCTTAGTTTGGGTGATTTTAAAGAAGCTTCGGTTTAACTGGTCAGTAGATGGCTCCTGCATGTGTCGGGAGTCATTTTTTTAATAAGTATCGTTATTACGTGTTATTGTCGAACATAATGATTCCAGAGATTGCTGTCCATTTTGATATAATCTCTGCTGAAAATATGCCAACAAAGGAGAATGATGCGCTAGAATAGAAAATAGAAAGCGTTCTCATTATCTACTTTTCTGCGATGGCTCAGGGGGAGATGGCATATGCGTTTAAGGTACCAACCATTAAACACATTACGTAATCAGATTTTTATCGGATTTATACTGGTGATGCTTATTATGATGAGTGTAGCGGGGGCGTTCATTTATCTCAATGTGTCTCACCTGTTAAAAGACAGTGCCGAGCGACATATTGGTCAAACTGCGGTACAAGCAAGCGGTAGGCTGGATGCATTAATCGGCCAGATGGACAGTTTGACGGAGCAGGTCGCTAATCACCCGTCTGTTCAGCATATTTTGCTGGAGGAGCGCAACGGGGGCAAGGTGAATTTTGGACAGCGTCAATCCCTACTGCAAGTGATGCATAGCTATCAGGCATATATGCCGAGTGTCGGCTCACTGGAACTGTATACTGCTGAAGGGAAGATGTTGTTTCCGATTAGAGAGGGCAGTCTGGAGGAACGTATCGGACAGGCAGACATCCGGGAAGCGAATCAGATGAAAGGAAGACTGGTCTGGATCGGCATTGATCCCGAGGACCCCAGGTCACTGCTAGCAATTCGGCAGGTCAGCTTGGTGGATCGCTGGTTCTCACGCGGAGGGTACCTCATTACCCGTATGGAGCGAAGTTATTTTGGACTGAATGGTGCGTCAGCAGTCAATGAAGAAGCGGATGAAACCATGCTGCTTGTAGATCGTCAAGGCCAGCTGCTGTCGGGTGAACCAATGAACCAGACGGATTTGTCAGGTGTACTGCACAGCAAGACACAGACGGTTCATATTGGGGAGCGGGAATATGTGAAGGCGGTTCAGCAGTCGGAGCGGACGGGCTGGTCGCTGCTGATCCTGATTCCGGTTAGCGTCGTCACAGACGGAATTACGGTTTTACGGACTACACTTATCATTTCCGCGTCTCTTGGTGCCGTGCTTTTCCTGTTTATGTCCTTTATGTTGTCTACGTTGATTACAAGACCGATAGGTCACTTGATTCAGGCGATGCGTCGTTCACGGGAAGGGGCGTTGGCTCTGAATCCAGAACCGGCAGCAGCGGTCGAGCTGCGAGAATTGAACGCAGAGTACAATACGATGATTGTCGATATCAATGAATTGATCCATGTCATTTACGAAAAGGAGGTTTTACAAAGCCAGACCGAGCTTAAAGCTCTGCAGGCGCAGATCAATCCGCATTTCCTTTTTAATACGCTGGATGCTTTCAACTGGTCGCTACAGGAGAAGGGAGAGGAGGAGCTTGCCGGGCTGATGGTGTCTATGTCGCGGCTGTTTCGTTATGTTATCGAACCGGCTCACCATGACTCTTGGGTGACCCTCGGGGAAGAAATGGCGCAAATCCGTCGTTATCTGGAACTGATGGAGATGCGTCTGGGTGAACGTCTGAGCTGGCAAATTCATATGCCTTCAGAGGCAGCCAGAATTCCGCTTCCTAAACTGCTGATCCAGCCTATTCTAGAGAATGCTATTTTGCATGGTGTGGAAAATCGCATCGGCAACGGCCGTGTTGAAATCAGTGTCACTCCTTCGACCAGACCGGGGTGGACCAGGATCGCGGTCATAGATAACGGACCTGGAATGACGATGGAAGAACTTGCAGCTGTGCGTACAGCGTTGATGGGGGGAGCAGCCTGCGAGAGCAAGGGAACCGGTATGGGACTGGTTAATGTGCAGCGCAGGCTCGCTCTCTATTATGACAGCGCATCTTATCCAACGGACGGTGTGCTGATACATAGTGCTGAGCAGGAAGGAACGGTGGTCGCTTTTGAAATTCCTGATGAATATGGAGGGCGGTAGCAATGAGTGTTTCATCCAAAACCATTGTCATTGTAGACGATGAACAGCGAACACGTCAGGGGATACACCAGACACTGGAGCAATGGGCAGCCGGGAAATACCGGATTGTGACATTCGGTAATGGTTTGGAAGCACTAAATATACTGCGTGCAGAGACGGTTCATCTGTTGATTACGGATGTCCGGTTGCCGGAATTCAGTGGGCTGGATTTAATCCGCTCTCTGGAACGGGATTCACGACGACCAGCGACCATTGTCATCTCAGGGTATGCGGAGTTTGATTATGTCCAGCAGGCTCTTCGTCTGGGAGCCGTCAATTATTTGCTCAAACCGATTGATAAACAAGAGCTGCTGAATGCGGTCAATGAAGCGCTTCGGCTTGAAGAGGAGCGGCAGCGATACGAGAAGCTGGACAAGCTGGCTGACCCTGTTCTGCTAGAGCTTGATCTCCAGGCGGCTACCCTTAGTGATCCGGTACGACGTGCCTTCACCTATATGGCGGAGCATCTTCACGAATCCATTACGATGGCGCAGACTGCCGCGCATTCACACCTGAATGCGAGCTATTTTAGTGTTTTATTCAAGGAGCAAAGTGGTTTGTCCTTCAGCGAATATCTGCATCGGCTGCGGATGCAACGGGCCAAGGAGCTACTGCTGCATACCCAATTGACGATTGCCCAAATCGGCGAACGATCAGGCTACCGAACAGATAAATATTTTATTAAAGTATTCAAAGCGACCGAGGGGATAAGTCCCAGCCGCTACAGGCAGCAGATGCGTACAGGGCCGGAGAATATCGACTGACAGTAGGCAGATCAAACCCAATAAAAGTGGAATTATACCCAATGAGCGTACCCTGTTGAAAGCAGGAATAGAGTGCTAAACTTACAAATGATAACGGTTACAAAAAATATAAATACAACAAACGGAGGTCTAACGATGTCCAACGAGTATGGTTTACGTAAGCGCTCACATCAAAAATGGTTTGCTGGGTTGACCCTGCTGCTGTCATTCATGCTGGTGCTATCCGGTTGCGGTGCTGGTAAGGATGGTCAAGGCGGTTCCAGTGGAGACGGGGGAAAGGTTACACTCAAAATGATGCACCTCTGGCCAGAGGGAAGCTCGGCACAGCAGAGCAAGCTTGTGACTCAGATTATAGATCAATACCAAAAGGATCATCCGAATGTCGTCATTCAGCAGGAAGTGCTGGAAAATGAACAATATAAAAACAAACTCAAAGTGCTGTCAGCTTCCAATGAATTGCCGGATATCGGCATCACCTGGGCAGCAGGCTTTATGGAGCCTTACGTTAAAGGTGGATTATTTACGCCGATGGATGACCTGCTGCAAGGTTCCAAGCTGAAGGACAAATTCGTACCGGGAACGACCGAAGCTTATGCGCTGAATGGCAAAACGTATGCGCTTCCGATTGAATTGAATATTACACCTATTTATTACAACAAAGCCATATTCCAAAAATACAACTTGAAGGTACCTACGACTTTTGACGAATTTAAGCAGGTTGTGAAAACACTTACGGATCATGGAGTAGCACCGATTGCATTAGGCAATAAGGACCGCTGGACCGGCTCGCTCTGGTATATGTATTTGGCGGACCGTATAGCAGGTAACGAAACGCTGAAAAAAGCGATTGACGGCTCAGGATCGTTCGATGACCCTGGTTTAATTCAGGCGGCCTCCGAAGTTCAGACGCTTGTGGATATGAATGCATTTAACAAAGGATTTAACGGCTTGTCCAATGATGAGGGAAAATCCGAATTTATGAACAACAAGGCAGCTATGTATTTGATGGCTACTTGGGAATTGCCGAATTTTACGACCAATCCCGCAATCCCGCAAGCATTTAAAGATCAAATTGGCTTCTTTAAATTCCCGATGGTTGCAGGCGGCAAGGGCAACGAGAACAGTTGGGTAGGAGGTCCGGGAGTAGGTTTGTTTGTTTCTGAGAATTCCAAGGTGAAAGAAGAGGCCAAAGCGTTCGTTGAATACTTTGTAGTTAAATGGGGAGAACAATCGGTCACACAGGCGGGCGTTATTCCGGCGACGAAAGTGGACACCTCCAAAGAAAAATTGCCCAAGCTGTATGTCGATTTGCTGAACGGACTGAATCAAGCCAGCAGTATTACGTTGTTCGCCGATGTACAGATGAAGCCGAATGCAGCACAGGTACATTTGAATATGATTCAGGCGTTGTTTGGTAAAGCGGTGACACCGCAACAATTTGCCGACCAGCATAAGGCTGCCATCGAGAAAGGAAATTGAAATTGACCACCTAAGGAGGTCCAACCGTGGAAAAGGTCATGTCCAATAAGCTTGTCATTGCTCTCTATGTATTGCCTTCTCTGCTGCTGTTATTAGCCGTAATATATGTACCCATCGTACTGACCGGCTATTACGGCCTGAATCAGTGGAATGGAATCGGTTCTATGACTTTTGTGGGGCTGGACAATTATCAACATTTGCTCACAGACAGTGCATTCTGGCAAAGTGCCTGGCATTCGCTGCTGCTGGCCTTGTTTTCAGGCATCAGTCTGATCGGTTATCTGGTCATTGCGATGATTTTGTCAGGAAAAATCAAGGGAGCGAATCTGCTGCGGAAAATTTATCTGATTCCCATGCTGTTGTCATCTGTAGCGATCGCACAGCTGTGGCTCAAAATGTATCATCCAACAAACGGAGTGTTCAATTCCATACTGGCGTCGGTCGGAGTTCACAACCCGCCTGAATGGTTAGCTAATCCGTCCTTGGTGCTGTTTGCTTTGTTCATCCCGATTATTTGGCAATATGCAGGCTTTTATATCCTGATCTATTATGCCGGGCTGAAAAACATTCCCGAAACGCTGATGGAGGCTGCCCGGATTGACGGGGCCAGTGCCTGGCAGATTGCGACTCGTATCAAATTGCCCCTGTTGCGCGAGGTGATTAACGTTACGATCATATTGTCCATTGTCGGCTCGCTCAAATATTTTGACCTCATCTACGTCATGACGGATGGTGGGCCGAATGGAGCCAGTGAAGTGATGGCTTCGTACATGTACCACCAGGCATTCCGCAGCTTTGATTTTGGATACGGTAGCGCTACAGCCTTTGCCCTGTTGCTCATCTGTCTGATCGCTACGTGGCTGATCCGCAAGGTTACGGCTACTAGTGACACCATCCAGTATTCATAATACGGTCATGCAAATAGATGAGGGTAACAAAGGACAGGAAGAGGGAGGAACGGATATGAAAACCCAGGCAGCCGCCAACTATCCGCTTGGAGTCGGTACCCGCGGCAAAATGTTAACTCGGGTCGGTTATGCCGCTTTGTATATCATTTTAATCATCTTGGCGGTGACGCAGCTTTTACCGCTGGTGTGGCTGATGCTTTTCTCACTTAAAAATAATCAGGAAGTGTTTAACCTTCCGCCGTTTGCACTCCCGTCCCAGCCACATTGGGAGAACTATATGAATGTGTGGACCAGCGGCAATATCGGGCGGTATTTCTTCAATAGTGTGTGGATTACGGTCATATCCGTGGCGTTAACGGTGCTGCTCGCCAGCTTTGTAACGTTTGCCATTACGCGTATGCGGTGGAAAGGAAGCCAGCTGGTTCTCGGGCTCTTTATGGTCGGACTGATGATTCCAGTCCATTCCACCTTGATTCCGTTGTTCAGTATGTTTCTCAAACTGCATTTAACAGACACTTCACTCTCTATCATCCTGTCGTATGTTGCTTTTAATCTGCCGACAACGATGATGATCTTGCTGGGATTCTATTACGCCCTGCCCCGTGAAGTGGAAGAAGCGGCTGTTATGGACGGTTGCTCCGTCAACCGAATGTTCTTCCGGATTGTGCTGCCCATGACCACCCCCGTCATGGCAACGACGTCTATTATTAACATGATCTATAACTGGAATGAGTTTATTTTCGTGAATACGTTTATTAGTTCGGACGAAAACAAAACACTGACCGTCGGCGTTCAAAACTTTATTGGACAATATACGACCGACTGGGGAGCTATTGGGGCTACGTTGATGATCAGCATTTTGCCCATTTTGCTCGTGTTCCTCATCATGAGTGACCGGATTGTGGAAGGGATCGCAGCCGGGTCGGTTAAGGGGTAAAACAAATTCCCCAGGCTAGAATAGCACCCCCTAGTGTAGACATTGGATCAAACCTCTTGGTTTGTCCGATGAATGCTAGGGGGTGCATTTTTTGTGCGGGTCTGGGTTGAGTTGAAGGAATATATAAATGAAGTAGAAAAAACATAGATTTAAGCTTTTTTTAACTACTCCCGACATTTCGAGCAATCATCTCATAGGTGGGGTAACACTGAGCCTTGTCGCTCATATAAGCGATAAGGTCGACCAGTATCAGCTTCTCATACTGGCTCAAGCCATAACAACGATGGATTTTAAGCGGCACTTTGGTAAATACCTTATGAAGTGACGTGAACTCACTATCTTGACTTACCTTGTCCATGTACTCGTTAGCGACTTGGCGGTTTTGAATCAAAACGAAACCACTCGCTCTTGTTGTCATTTCAATCCCTGCCTTATGCGTTTTTGATTACTCCGCCGCACGGCGGCTATGAAGTCAGGAAGGCGAGCCTAGAACGTATCCTTACCTGCTCTATGTCAACTGCTCGTCAGCAGAGTTCTTTCTTCGCTGTAAGAATCGCTGAAATGTTCCGTTAAGTTGCCGACGTATGAAAAATCTTTCGTTTTTGCCGCCCCTACTCTAATAGTGGCGGTGCCTATCCTAAAAGATGCGATTTATTGCTATTTTATCCTCCCTACCGGGGCGGCGTATTCTACAGTTGCGAGTAAATTTGAAAAAACGCAAGAAAAAACGAAGATAACAAAACAGGTTAATTATGGTGGTATCTGACCATAATTAACCTGTTAGATGTAACGGAATAGCGTTATTCAGGTTATAAAATTAAAGCATTTGATGTGCGTACAACCGAAATGGAGGAATCTTTATACGGGTATTACATGGCTTATATGTGTTATTGGTTGAATGATGGATTCATTCGTCATTTGGTAGTCCCACCACCTTTAAAATGTTCATGATTCGAGTGGATTCATATCCAACAAGCATTCTATAGCCTGCTTTCAGTTTGATAACTGTTCGAAAATATATGGGTATCGCAGTGAAGTAATTATCTTGTTTGATAGATACTTTTTCTGGTATTGATCTAGCTTTGTATTTATGAATACAGTAGCATTTTCTTTTCTGAATATTTGATCTGTACCATTTTCCACAAACACCATGTCAGGATTAAAAACCATTAAAATATTACCGAAAATTTTAAATAATACTTCTAGTCCTTTCTCGAATAATTTCCCGAATAATTGAATCCCAATTTCTGCATTGATGTCCATCCCATATTCTTCTCTTAAAAAATCAATACTAATAATATCTTCTGTTTCAATATCAAGTGTGAAGTATTTACAGCTAAGACGAGAAAAATCTTCGTAGTTAGTTACTTTATCTTCAACTGTATCGCATACTATTTCATAAATTATTCTTTTAAGTGTTTCTTTATCCAAATTTGAGACTAAGAATAACGTACAGTCCATCTCACTTTTAACCTCCAAACACTCTTGTAATCTTTCCATCCTTCACTAGAATTAATTCTTCTAGTCTTTTTAAATCTCCATTCGGATTTGCTTTTCTTAAAATTGTTTCGATAATTTCGGTAACTTTTTCATTTGGAAAGTTGTCTATGTTCAAAACAATTCTTCCAGACTGTTTCTTCGTCTTTCCTGCTATTTCTTTAATTATACTTTGTATCTTTCCATCTGGTTTTGGTGCATAACAATCAAATACATTTCCTTCGATTAGAAAATCTGGATTCGACCCTTCTGCAATGCCATGACCATTTCCACCATCAATTTCATCTAACATCTCAATGTCATAGCCATTATCAGCCAATACATCGGCTGTTTCATTTTGCTTCTTTATTCCATGGGAATCTCCTTCTCCATAATTCCCTTTAGGTTTGCCACCCTTTGGTAAAGAAGGTTCGGTAAGTTTAAACTTTGGAACTTCTCCCGTCCCCTTAGTGCTCTTACCTGTATACTCTCCTGATTCTAACGCATCAATCTGTTTTTGTCTCTCAGGCGAAATCTTTGCACCGGAACCTTTAGAATGTGGAACGTCAGGACCAGGATCATGAAGCCGATAATGATCTCCAGCCGTTGCGAAGATGGGTGACCTTTTAGTTATACGGATATTCATCTTTCTAGCTACACTTTGCAAGTAACTTCCTAAGGATTCAAAATTGGTTGGAAAACGGATGGCATTCGTTTTGAATTTTCCATCTCCAACTTTGGCAAGAGCAGAGTCGGCCTTTGCTGAATCTCCGAATAACCCCGGAGTCCCTCCTTTACCGGCTTTCTTTTCTTCAGCTTCCTTGAGTCCCTTAGATAAGGAGGCTTCTTCTTTACCCAACTTACCCAGCTTTCTAACTAACTTTGCGCCGCCTTTGACAAACCCATAAATATCTGCTACACGTTCCACGGCCTTGATACTGTCATATCCTGCGTCGTAACTTTCCTGTTTGGTATCGGTCAATGGATTAGGGAAGAAATTATTCAATTTTCGCTCAATCGGATCGGGTATGCTTTTTATGCCGTCCCACACGGTTTCAAGGTCGTGAACCACATCTTTCTTTGTTTTTTTTCCTTGGAATGAATCGGCAATATAGTCCCAGCCAAACTTTGCACCGCCCTTAATACCCTCGAGCGTCTCATTGCGTTCCAAAAAACCTTTACCAGTGTAATTTCCCGGCATAACGAAAGGAGTCATTACCATGGTTCCCATATCCGCTATGTCGACAACTGAGTCCCATACACCGCCTAAAAACTCTATACCCGCATCCCATTCTCCCTTGAGGGTCGCACCTACGTTTTCCTTAACGCGTGCTCCGAGCACACTTTGGATTCCCTTTTCAGCGACTTGCTTCTCAAAGTCAGACAAGATCGGTTCTGGGTAGTATTGATGGAGGGAAGCTTTAAGTTGGATTTCTGAGCTCACGCTATTAACTTCCTGCTCCAGATCCAACGTATCGGTTGTTGTATTCAAGTGTAAGCCGTTGGTTCCTTGCAACTGAATGCTACCTGCCGAAAGACTGAGACTGCCTGCGGCTTGGATTTGTATACGTTGGGTGCTGTTCAGGCTGACACCGTTATGGGTATTCATGGAAATGTACAGTGACCCTTCCTGCGCACTCATCGACAGTTCAGAGTTCCCTAAGGAGATTTCTTTTCCCTGTGGATTTGCAAAGGATTTGACCCCGGGATCGGCTGTTTTGCGCTGGTGGCGTTCTGCAGACGATTCGACCACGGCACCTTGAGCTGCGTGAGATGAAGGGACAGCAACGCTGGATGGTTTTGTTCGAACCGATTGTATGACCATCGCATCGTCTTCGTCTGCACTAGGAAAATACAACTTCACCTGCGCACCTTTTTCCGGCATTAGATACCACACCTGATTCCCTTCAGCAGAATAGGGGAACCATTGGGCATCCTTGGGATTCTGCTGATCGTCTATATCTAAATGCAACCGCACCTGATTCCGGCTGACATCTAGTATTTTTCCTTCAATAGCCGCGCCAATGATGGTACGATTATAGATTTTAGGGACCTTCAAGCCTTGTGACAATGCGCATTCATACGACCAGGTCATTAAACCGCGAACCAACTGTCCTTCACGTTTGGTGATGACGTAGGTTTCGTGATTGCGCTCGACTTCATCTCCCAATTGCAGCATTCGATTCCACTCAAAGGTATACCGGGTGTAATCTCCGATGCTGGCAGATCTCCAGCCATTCGCCTCTTGATCCAGATAGGGAGCAATCTTGCGTTGAAGCGTAAAAGGAACCTCTTTCAAATGAATATGCTGTCTGGCCTGCGGTATACCGATCCAAATTTGAGCATGGTGTGAAACGATATTAGGGACGAGAAGGGCTCCCACATGCGAAGCCAGCCGTTTTAAAAAAGTCCAATCTGTCTCCTGATATTGCATGATGAATTGGCCTGTTTCTTTTTTCTCAAACGCTTCATCAATCTTATCCGAGCCTTTGTAATCGGCCAGCACCGCATCTACAATCTCCGCATACTTTTGATTGATGTGTTGAAAGGAGCGGTTTTTGAGCTGCGTATCTAGTTTAAAACTATGAGAAATGACGTCGAGAGTTACCACGATCTCCTGATGTCTGTGCTCCACATCTACGCAGTACAGTTGTCCCATAAATAAGGGATGCTTCTGGTCTTTGGCATCGGAATACCATAGCTCAACTTCGTCGTCACTGCTTGCTTTGGTAATGATTGTGTCTGCCTGATCGGCTTCTAGACTACCCGTGATCACCAGTCTAGCATGTTCTCCCAGCTCGTGACTCATATGGACGTTATGAAGACGCAGCTTGCCATAGGGCCAAGTGACATGTAAGTGCTGATAGGTAAAGCGTTCTTTCGCTACGATGTTCATCCTTAATCTCCTTGCTTGATAAAATCAACCATCCTGTCCGTCATCTGTAATGGAGATGATACCTCCACCACCTGATCCCGTGCTGTCTGCACCAAAAAAGGAGGATATCGCCTCTTGTACACCTTGGCAGCTACACATTAAGGTCGAATTGTTGAGTAGGGCGGGTGCCCCCTCAACCAATACGTCTTCCTTCCCGCCTGTCCACTTGGACCCAAACGCAATCTCAGGTTCACAAGGAAGGCCTTGCTTCAATTTACACAGTCCAAAAGCATTAATTTTGCTAATATTGGCTCCACAAATAGCATCGTCCACGTTCAGAACGGGCTTATCTTTAATGAAGACACCGTGGCTGTACATCATATTGAGCACACCAGGATCTGTACCTTGACTGCACTGTAACTTGGCTCCTCTCACCACATAAGAATGTTCTCCGCTGAGTGCACCTTGAGCCAGAGCTTTAATAAGTAAAGGTAAAAACATATAAGTACCTCCTTGAATAAAAGGTATAGAATCAAGAAAG
This sequence comes from Paenibacillus sp. FSL M8-0228, assembly GCF_038007385.1. NCBI lineage: Bacteria > Bacillati > Bacillota > Bacilli > Caryophanales > Paenibacillaceae > Paenibacillus > Paenibacillus sp. FSL M8-0228. Next base: position 4,130,969 of record NZ_JBBOXA010000001.1, on the reverse strand, counting down.
CCCCGACCACCATGTTGCGGTGTGCAGCATGGCATAGGTTAAGGGAACCCAGAGGGGAGCATCCTCCAGTTTAAATTGACAACTCCCGATCACAGCCTTGCCATGCCAGGAACGCACAAAGACAATCTGATAATAGGGAGAGGGGGAAACTAGAAAAACAGCTTCATAGCAGCCAATGGTGGTATCTTGAATAGAAAGAGCCTTTTCATCTACGAGCTTCATACTTGGTTGTGCACGACTCGTTTGCTCAATCATTTGTTGTTGATAGATTTCTATTTGCGAGGGGTCCAGTTCTTGCCTGCTTTGGTGCAGACCGAACAGGATTCCGCCCAGCTTGTCCTGAACAACGAAGCTTTTCGACGGATCTACCGTCTGTCCAGCCCGAACTTCTGGAATAAGAGAGTCAGGCAGGGAAATGGTGAGTTGATTTTCAAAGACAGGAAGGGTTTGAAACCGGATTTCCTGTTGATCCGATAGGGTTAGCGAGCCTTTTGAAATTCCCTCCATCGCTTCTTCAATAGTTACCATCATCCAGCTTTCATCGTTTTCCGCTGTACTTAATTGCTCTTTCAATATTTGTTGATGATGCAGTTTCAAAAAAAATTCATCCCAATGCTCCGTCAAGGTTGAACCTCCTTATAAGAGTTCTAGCTTTTGTAGCCGAAAACCACTCAAACTCCGCCGCAGTAAGCTTTCAGCAGCCTCCAAGCTAACAATGAAATAAGGTTCCCTTACGTTAGACAGTCGAAAAAAATGGTGTCCATTCACCTTATGGCTATCCAGCACAAGTCGTTTTAAGGTTTGGTCGTGCGCATAAAATTCAGTCTGTTCTGAAATGCCATCCACAGAGGAAACGGATGAAATCCAATATAATTCTTGACGGCTAGGTTCACGGTTCACGATATACACCTGTTTAAAACGAGCTTGTGTATTGTATAGTTCTAGAATCCGTTTCATAGAATCGGAAAATAGCGGTTGTGAGGGTGAAAACGGTAGCCAGTCCGTGTACTCGGCATCTTCTGTCGCATGAACATCTAAAACCTGAGCCGGAGGCATGCCAACAAATGGCGTTTTAAAAAGGTCTAAATTCATCGGTTTAATGTTTCGGGAAATACGATGATCATCGACCAGCACATAATAATGGCGCATACACATTCCTCCTTATTCCGTCCACACAATAGATTGACGCTGTGCTTCGCTTAATTTCCAATACTGTTGGTACTTTCGTGGGACAAGAGTTCCTTGCATCGAAGCCCCCTCAAAATATGCATGTTCAAACGAATGTACATCTGTAAAATCAGCCCCATCCAGGTTGGCGTGTTCGAAATGAAGCCCACATAGCCCCGGCACCCGAACTCCATGTTCCCGATACGGCTGTCCGCTGGCACTATTGAAGTTAGCACCTCTCAAATCGCTATATCTAAAATCCGTATCGGTCAGTAGACATCCCCCAAAGCTGGCTCCTTCCAGATTGGCTCGTTGCCAGATGCTTCCGATCAATATGCAGCTGTGAAACTGGCTTCCCCGTAAGTCACTGTGGCTAAAATCGTTATAGCGCAAATCCTTTTGCATCAGGTGAAGGTGGGGAAGAGAAAGCCGCTTTAGGTTTTCGTAAACATAGGGTTCTTCTTCACTGGAATGTATCAATTGCTCTTTCGCATGATCTGCAAGAAGTGCTTCCTGATCTTCGGCATATAGATTCTCGCTGATATCCTTGTACTCGCCCGTTCGGATAGCTAAACGATCAGCTTTATAAATGGCGAGATACTCAGGCATTTGAACCACTTCTGCCATCCCTAAGCGCAGGAGGGAGTTCACAAACTGGTGAAAAAAAGGAGCGGATTCCAACATCAGTCGTTCAACGTCCACTGAAGTGATCGTCCCCATATATATTTTTCGTTCCTGCTCCAAGGTTTCCAACATGGTATTCATTGCTGCGTAAGCCCATGATGCGTCATAGGTTAACTTGCAATCGGAATCATCTTCGTACCATTCAGCAGAGTAAGCCTCGACCATATACAGGTAGGATTGCTCCAGCATCTGAGTGCGCAAGAACGAGTAGTGAATATATCCAATGGGTTGTTTTTGATCTTGTTGCTGCATGCTCAGAATGTGTATACACAAATCCCTGAACGATTCTTTGAAGTCGAAGATCAGTTGAGCTTGGCAACGCTGAAACTTGGCTTCCAGCATGTCCAACTGAATGTCCAGCAAAGGTGTAAAATGGTGCTCTTTAAAATGGTGTAACGCCGCTTGTTTATCCATCTGCTAGTTCTCACCTTCCGTTAGTTCATCTTAATTTCCGTGCCGGAGAAGGTGGTTTTGTCATCCAGCGTAATCGTGTTGCCTTTACCAGACAGCTCAATTTTTCCGGCGGAAAGCTGGATGTTACCGGAACTCATAACAATATCCGAAGCCGCACTAATGCTCACATTTTTTCCGCTTACAATATCAATGCCTGTTTTATCGTTAATGACAATGGACATGCCATTGCCAGAAATAACGATTTGATCCGGGGCGAGCATGATTTCTTTGCCGTATTTGGTTCGCAGCGTCTTAATGGCAGGGTCAGCCATTCGATCTGGGGCAGGAGCTGCTGCGGATAAGGCTGAAGAAGACTTTGATCCGGCAGACAAAGTAGAAGCTGTGGCATGTCCAGAAGTCGCAGAAGATTTTCCCGTGGAAGGCTGCGGTTCTCTTTTAACTGAGCTGATCGCGTATCCTTCTTCTTCCTTATAACTGGGGAAATAGATACGGATGCTATCCCCGTCCTCAGGCATACAATACCAGCCCGTGTTATCCGCAGATGCATAAATGGTAGAGTAGGGAAACCAGTAATCCGTGTTCGGGTCTTGCTGATCGTCCATATCGAGCTGGGCGCGTACTTTGTCCCGACGAACGCTCAGTACCTTGCCATGAATGGAAGCGCCGATAATGGAGCGATTGTAGTCTTTAATTGGACGTAAGCCGCTTCGTGGTGACAGCTTGGCGGTATGGGTCAGCACCCCGTCTTTCATCTCCGTTAGCACCTCAGCTACGATCAGCTTATGACCTTGAAAGGTCACTTCGTAGCCAGGTTCCAGTAATTTCTCCGTCTCGACCTCATATTGGATAAAATCAGCATCACGTACGCCAGGGATATGGTTCTCTGAGGCGGTTTGAAAATCCGCAACCCGTTTGGTGACTTTATAATTGGTAGATTGTATTTCTCCTTTGCTGAGTCCCATAGGCAGGCCAAAATAAAACTTGGGAACCCCATAGCCCACCGCAGGAATGAGCGGAGAGTAGAAGTGGGAGGCCATTCGTTTCAGAAATTGCCAATCGGTTTCATCATATTGCATGATAAAGGTACCAATGGGCTTCTTATGGGACACAACATCCATGGCTTCGGCTTTGGAATAGTCCGATACAATACTTTCAATCAGACCTGTATAGGTGAGCTTGGGGTTCTGGAAAGAGCGTTGATGCCGCTTAATATCTAACTCGTAGGTATGAGAAATGGCTTCGACGGTCAGATAATGAACCCCATGAACGACTTTTTCCTCCACATCCAAGGCAATGCCTCGAAAAAGGGGCTGTCGATTGCCATTTTTGTCTGTAACAAAAGCTTTGACCTGGGTTTCCTCATCCGAAGCACGCACATACAGCTCGCGCTTTTTCTCCGAGATGATACCTGTACAGATCATTCGGGCATGATCATTGACTGTTTTTAGGATTTTAAGTTCATGAAGGCGTACAAATTCATAAGGCATGATTTCGATATGACCGTACGTCACGGTGTTTTCCATAGATGTCTCCTTCTATAGTTGTTTTTGGTAAATGTTATTATGAGATTCTCAGCTAGATATGTTGTTAATGATAAATCCAGCATATGTATTTATCGGTTAAAAGAGAGAGTTAGTTTACAGAATGCCCCATTCGTTGTGGTATTTACTATGTGTATTATTGGAAGTAGGAGATATGGGAGGGGAGTATTGTGCAGAGAAAAGCATATAATAGGTTTTAAGACGGAGTTTCAAAAGATATTTATAAAGATTGAGTTTTAATGAGAGAGGAGGGTTCAGGTTATGCCAAAAAACGATAATATGCTGGCCATTCTATGGATGCTGAATTCGGGTGTAAAAATGACTGCAAAACAAATATCCGAAAAGTTAGAAATAAATATAAGGACAGTTTATCGGTATATTGATGCACTGTGTGCCAGTGGAGTGCCGATAATATCCGACTCTGGTCATAATGGCGGGTATAGCTTGCTGAATAATTTTATTAGAGCGCCTCTACTATTTGATATGGAGGAAAAAAAGGCACTCCTTCATGCTGCTGTTTTTGCAAAAGAAGCTGGATACCCTTTGAGTGAGGCATTAAGCAATGCGACGTCAAAATTGAAGATGTATTCGAATCAAGAGCAGGAAAGTATACTTAGCCGTCATTTAGCCGGATTTGAAGTGATAAATCGCATGGGAGATCCTTCTCTTCAGCCGATATTGGCAGAATTGGAGCAGGCTGTAGCCAACGAATTCTCTGTAGAAATGGATTATCGCACAAGTCATGAAGAACAACCCAAGTATAGGGTGATAGATCCCTATGGAATGGTTTACTGGAACAACAAATGGTATACTATTGCATTTTGCCACCTAAGGAATGAGATCCGTAGCTTTCGGGCAGATCGGATTCTACAAATCAAGCGGACTCCAATCCTATTTAAGCGTCCTGAGGATTTTTCGGCTCGTGAATTTTTTATGCAAAATCTGTTACCTGATTTAGTGGGCAAGGACGGTTTAATTTCTTTAATGATCGGAGGCAGGTCAGAGGCATTGGATGACTTATGTCTGCATTGGTTTTTGGGGCATCATCTGAAAGAGCGGACCTCCAATCAAGCAATCTTTTTGCTTGAGGAAAAATCACTTCATACCTATGTCCCTTATTTACTCCTACCCTACGGGAAATCCATTCAAGTCATCGAACCACAGAGTTTGAAGAAAAAACTTGTTGCTGTTGCGTCGGAGTTAATGGAATATTATCAACGTTAAAAGCTTCACTGACAGCAGATGTCAGTGAAGCTTTTTTATAATGAGGATAATCACGGATTACCGAGGGCTGGTATCACTTGATAAATTATAAAATAAGGAGAACCTGTGAATGAATAGTACGGTATATCTGTATGTATTTGACACCATGGCAGACTGGGAGATCGGTTACTTAACTGCCGAACTGAACTCGGGGAGATATTATAAAAAGGGGCTGTCCCCATCCAAAATAGTTACCGTGGGAATGGAAAAGACTCCTGTCACTACCATGGGCGGATTGACAATCCTGCCTGACATCAAACTGGATGAGTGCAAAATTGAAAGCACGGATGCATTGATTTTACCCGGTGGAAATACATGGACAGAAACCATTCATCAACCGATTTTAAAAATCGCTGAGAGGTGCTTAGAGGAAGGGATACGGGTTGCTGCGATTTGTGGTGCTACTATGGGACTTGCCCAGGCAGGATTGCTGAATTCACGTTGGCATACAAGCAATGATCTGGAATACCTCAAAATGACCTGTCCCACCTACACGGGCGAAAATTATTACAAAATGGAGTCTGCTGTAACGGATGGAAAACTAATCACTGCATCTGGTACGGCTCCGTTGGAATTCTCCGTACATGTTTTGAAAGCTCTGGGTGTGTTTTCTTCTAAAACATTAGAAGCCTGGTATAGTCTAAATAAGACTCGTGCATCCAAATATTATTATGATTTGATGAATTCAATCCAATAAAGGTATAAGCATAAAACTGAACTGTTACGATCATTTAAAGGAGGAGTTAAAATGACTGAAAGCAGAGAATATATGGGAGTGTCAGGTAAATATACAAAGAAGGGGATGCCCAATGGCTTTACATCTATTACCCCGTTTATTACCGTGGAGAATCCTTCGGAAGCAATAGAGTTTTATAAAAGTGTTTTCAATGCAAGGGTTAAGGATATTACTGAATTTCCTGATGAGAATGGCAATAAAATCATTGTTCATGCTGAATTAGATTTTGGAAATGGTTTTTTGCAGCTGGGGGCAGCGAATCCGACATATCAATTGGTTTTGCCGCCAGATGAAGGCAATGCGTGTTATTCTTTCGGAATTTACGTGATGAATGTTGATCAGGTCATTGAAAATGCGGTAGCAAGAGGAGCAAAAGTAAGGGAACCCGTTACAAACTTTGTATCAGGTGATCGATTCGGAAGTATACTGGACCCTTGTGGAGTAAGATGGTCTATTATGACCAGGATCGAGGATTTGTCAGAAGAAGAAAGCAGTCGTAGGGTTGCTGAATGGGCCAAAAGCTTGAGTGGAGAATAAATGCAATCACTTTTTAAAAGTATTAAGAGTGACGGTCTGCTGAAATGATGTTAAGGAAAGCTTGAATATATCCCCTCGCCTCTATACTGTAACCCGCTCATTGAGCGGGTTTTTATTTTTAATCATTTGAAAAATGTAGACATGAAATATTTAAGGCATAGAGTTTGATGGAGCTTGTAGACATTCTGCTACGTTTTAATCATGTTGTTTACAAAATCGCTGGCGTAATTCTTCTTGAAACAATCTAGCCAATTTGGCAGGATACATTACTCCTCCTGTGGTATGAGTGTGTGCATGCATGGTAACTCTGATAGAGGGAGGAATGGCAAGTTATTGTTTTCTTCTTTCGATGGTTTATAAAATGAAGCGCGGCACCTGCTGGAATAAGATATAATCCGAAATAATTTTTAATTTTAATTACTAAAAATTTATGTTTATGATTTTTGGCAAGGGAAAATAAGATATAAAATATGGAAGGGAGTGATATAATAAGTAATTATAAGTAATTATATTCAATAATAGTCATATAAAAAAGTTATAAAACTAAGAGATTAAAAATTATTTTGTTACTAACCATCTTAGGAGGAATTATCTATGAAGAAAAAATTAACAATACTTAGTCTGGCTCTAGCCATCACAGCCTTCTCTACTGTAAGTTTAAGCGCTTCTTACGCTTCTGATTATGACGTTTCCTCTGGAAATTCTTCTCCTTTAATTAGCGCGCATGCAAATGGTGCTGCTGTTGAGCCTCAAGCAATAACATCCCTTGCTCGTAAAGCATGGCAAGTTGGTAAATCAGCTTGGGATGCTAACAAGGATGCTTTGAGAGAAGCGACCCGCTTAGGAAGTCTATTAGGTACAGGTGTTTCTAGTAGTGATGTAGAGAATGCAGATGTAATTTTTGATAAATAGCTGAAACATCAGGGAGAAGATCAGATTTTTATATTTCTCTCTCCCTGATGTTATTTAAAAGAGGTGATTGCTTAAATGAAAAAAAGAAGTGAAGGGTTTATTTTAAATGCTACGTTATTCTCTTTATCGTTGTTCTTGATGGTTCATTTCTTCTTTATTTTTCTTCACGCTGGACCGCTTAACCCGGTTTCTGTTTCGTTGAAATCAGTAACTGATAACTATGTTGGACGGTTTTTTCAACAAAACTGGCATCTATTTGCTCCCCAGCCTATGACTCAAAATCTAAAATTATATGTACGTGTGAGGTATAAGGGGGAGGGCAGTACCAAAACGGTTATAAGCAATTGGTATGATGTTACTGAACCTATGATCAGGACGAATGAGACGACAGTATTTTCACCTTATAATAGGATGCTCAGAATTGGAAGTGGATACATACATCAATTATATATAGGAGGAAAAGATGATCTAACATATAAATTAATGGAGAAAATATCTAAAAAAAATAATGTCGCCAAAGAAATAAATGCTTCTTTAGAAAAGGATTCGGATCAAGTTGAACAAATCATATACCGCTATGCCTCTGCGTTTGCGAAAAGAGAGTTTTTGAAACATGAAATAACCGATGTCCAGTTTATGACCTCAATATCGGATGCAATTCCATATTCAAAGCGAGATGATCTTCATTTTAAAGTGAAAGAAGATAATGTCGTATATGGTTGGAAAGGAGTTGTAAAGGATGTTGTTGAATTACCGTAACTTTTTTATGAATGAACGCTTTCTTATTGGCACAAGTATCCTTCGGATATGTATCGGGTTGATATTACTTTTCAATTATTTTATTCATTATAAACAAAGATATTTTTTTTGGCACGAATCTGGAATTAATATATATTCTGCTGGGTACAAGTCATTAACATGGTCTTTATATAATTTGAATTCATCAGCTTTATTTTTTGACTCTATCTATCATTTTGGAATTGTGGTTACTATTTTTTATTTAATTGGATACAAAGGCCGCCTTTTTTCAATTCTGACCTATCTATTTTTTTATTCACTGTATGTTCGTTCTTTTCATATAAGTGACGGAGGAGACAATTTACTGATAGTAAATATGTTTTTTCTCCTATTCGCCAATAATACTGCATATTTCTCTTTTGATTCTAAATTGAATAGCTTACATGGAAAAGGCTCGAAGCAGTCTTTGATTTATAAGTTATCCATAATAATTCACAATTTTGCAGTACTTTTTTGTATTATACAACTGTGTATTGTTTATTTCTTCTCAGGAATGTACCAGCTTATGGGGGAAATGTGGCAAAACGGAACGGCACTTTATTATATCTCTCAGGTAAGAGAGTTTAGCAGACCTATTTTGGATTATATGGTTAACCATTATGTTGGGCTCACCATTTTATTCACTTATTTATCTATAATTGTTAAAATAGCTTTTCCTTTTGCTGTAATTAATAAAAGCCTTAAACCGTTTGTAGTTATTGCTATGATATTGTTTCATGCAGGAATCGGTATAGGCATGGGCTTACTGACGTTTTCACTAATTATGATTGTTATGGAATTATTGTTGTTTACGGATCGAGAATATAAAAAGTTATACTATTTTATAAAGATCAGTTTCCGGAAAATATCAATTATAATTCGAAGAAAAACAAGAAAAATAGGATATGTAAGCTTTCAACACAAACAAATTCTGGTTTTCTATGATGGTTGGTGTCCTGTCTGTACAAATATAAAAGACAATTTGTACAAGCTAGATTATTTTAGACTGCTACGGCTTGTTAGTTTTCGGAATTCTTCATTGGTTCAAGCATACAAATTAGATGTTAATGAATTAGAAAGGCGAATGCATAGTTTCTCAATGAATGATTCCAGTAAAATACAACGTGGAATTGACTCTATTGCACAAATTTGTACAAGAATACCGTATCTTTGGTGGGCGGTTCCCTTTATAATTATTTTCAAAAAAATGGGTATAGGTGGTTGTTTGTATGATTATATAGCTTCTAAAAGAAAGGTGATTCCCGTGGGGAACTGTGACGACTTATGTGAACTTCAGCCTAAGCGTGTCCATTAAGGAGCAAAGTATGAAAATAATTTTATTGTTAGTAGCTATAATTTTAATATTTGTGTTCATATGTATCCTGTTTTTATTCATTGCGAAGCGCCAAAATAATAAGAAAACAGAAATGGATGTTCTAAGCTTTTTGAAGGAAAATCCGAGTAAAGCATCTTTGTTTATGATCAAAAATGGTATGGAGAAAATCAGCTATAACTCAGAAGTTAAAATGCCGCTTGCCAGTACAGTTAAAGTGATTATTGCTATTGAATTTGCTCGCCAAGTTGTGGCGAAAATATTAGATGAGCAGGAACTTGTTCCTTTAGAGGAATTAAATAAATTTTATATTCCTGCTTCCGATGGTAACGCTCATCATAACTGGATCAAATCCATTCGCGCAAACCATAAAGAGGTTCAAGGGAAAATTACGTTATTGGATATTACCCACGGCATGTTAGCATATAGTTCCAATGCCAATACAGAATTTCTGATGGCGAAAATGGGTTTGGATAAGATAAATGAGAATATTATGAAGCTTTCACTTTCTTCCCATGATAAAATCTTTCCTTTTTCATCTGCGGGATTCATGTCTCCTTATATCCAAGAGACCGAAAACATAGGCTTTAAAGAGTCGATACAAAAGATAAGTGAGATGAGCTACGAGGAATATATGAAAAAATCTATTGAAATTCATCAGATTTTAAATCGTGATCAGGGGATAGAATGTATTCAGAAATGGAACACCAGGCAGAATTATGTACGAAAGCTTCAAGTGCTGGAATCGCGCAAGCTTCCTCGTTCAACGACTAAAGAATATGCTTACCTCATGAAGCTCATACACAAGGAGGAGTTGGTTCCTTCTACTATAAATCCATATTTAAAAATGCTAATTCAGCGACAAGTAGATAACTCCAAGTTAATAGAGTTTGGAAACAAAGGTGGATCTACCATTTCTGTTCTAACAGAGGCTTTATATTGTACGGATCGGGAAGGAAATGACATTCAACTAGCCATGTTTATTCAAGATGATTCTGGGGTGGATCATATTTGGCTCAAGCAGAAGCTGGATTTGTTTTTTTACAAATTATTAACGGATACTGCATTTCAAGAAGAGGTAAGAAGCAAATTATCATATGATAAGGGAAAAAATTGATGTTTTTTTATTTTGTGAAAATGCTGTTGATTCCGCTTATACTTTACTGGATCATGGCTTACTTTCCATTTAAAAATCGTATTTCGTGGTATATACACACTTTGTTTACAAGTGCATATACGTTCATAATTTTATTCATAAATGATTGGACAGAAATTAGCTATTATTTACGTCCGGTTTGCATCGCATTGTTTGGATGTTCCTTATTCCGTCAAATGGTTACTTTACGCTCTTTTAAATTTAATGGCTTAAGTAGAAAAACACGAATATCCCTTTCTCTTTATGGTTTATTAGCGATATATCAAGTTTTTATATGTATTTTATTTAGTATTTCATACATTACATCCACTCCTAAACACGAAGATGCAGTCGATTTAGCCTTCCCTTTGAAAGGAGGGGCTTACGAGGTAGTGAATGGTGGAATGAGTTCATCTATGAACTATCACTTTTCGCATCGTACTCTGAAATATGCGGTGGATATAACTAAGCTCACCCCGTTAGGCTCAAGAAAAGGAAAATTTGATAATCCTGAATCTTTAAAATCCTACCCCATTTATAATGATTCAGTATATAGTCCAGTTGAGGGTAGAATTATCGAAGTTGTGGATGGAGTAGAAGATAATGTGCCAAACTCTCTGGGTCGTAGTACTACAAATATGATTATCATCAAACACAAAGGATATAATATTCTGTTGTTACACTTGAAGAAAAATAGTCTGCTAGTTAAGAAAAATGATTTTGTCAAGGTTGGACAAGAAATTGCGAAAGTAGGGAACTCAGGTTACAGCAGTGAGCCGCATCTTCATGTTCATGCTATAAAACATGACAATAAGAGTGATTACTTCAGTGGAACTTCGGTTCCTATTACTTTTAATGGTAATTACTTAAAGAGAAATGATTTGCTATTTAATCAAACGCTTATTTTTCGTTAAAAATGAATACCTTCCTAGAAAGTCGGTTTTAGAATTTGTTTACCAGGTTTTCAGTATCGTATATTGTTCTTCAAAGCAAGTATTTTCAACTTAAGCGAGAGGTATAATCCTTTACATCGTCTCGGCACATGTTGAGCGCTGTTTACTGTCAGTAAGGACAGAATGAATACAGGATGTATCGGTGTTTTAGCTCCTTAATGAGGGTCTAGTTGATAAATGGAGAGAGGTAATAGACCATATTAAGTTGAAGTTGCAGTAAATAACAACACTTTGACCAAATCGGATTATGGTTCCTCTTAGATTTGTTTCAGAAGTTCTGGGGGATACATTAAATACTACGATCAATGGAACATTACATGTTGACATTAAGACATAAAGCTTGATTGCTTTGGAATGGTTAACAAACTAATTGCTCGATTGCTAGTCATTTTTCCCACATTAATTAAATCTTCGTTTGTACAAGGACGCATAGGAATTTTATCAATTTTAAATTGTGAGACAAATTCATTTAAACATTCGATAATTATTTTCCTTATTAAAAAGATGTTTTATTGTACAAAAATAATACTGGTGGCCCTTAAAGATGTGTTAGGAGCCACCAGCAAAAATTCGATACACACTTTTATTTTGATTAAGAATTATTGCCAATTTGTTCTAAGATTTGTGTGTAAGCATTCCTATAATGATCGGGGTTAGGATCTTCTCCTATGATCTTGGGTACGTCAAAGTCAGACAGCAGGAAATGGTGTTTGGGTTGAACTTCATGTCTTGCTAAGCAACTCTTGCAACAGGACAAGGGACAGCCGTCAATTGCAATGATGTCACGTCCCGATTTTGCTGTTCTGACAAGCGGTTTGACATCACCACCAACACCAGCAATACAGGACATTTCAGCAACCTTTTCTCGATCCATTTGTATAGCGATCATGTTAGCGGTTTGTGCTGCAGAGGAACATCCAGAACATGAATAGACAAGAGGTAAATCAGTTCTTTTCATCTTTGTACACTTCCTTGTTTTTTCTTTGTGATCGATCACGGTATCTTTGGTTTCAGCTGAAATAAATTTAAAATTGTTTGTATTTTAACTTAAATTTACAGTCTAAACCGTGATCGTGATCACGACATTATTTTTGTGAAATCTGCTATAAGGCTAACTGTGTGTATGTAAATCAGCTAGATCTTTAGAAAAAAAGCTTATCCCAACTCATAGATTTAAGTTGGAATAAGCTTTTGAAATTTTAATATTTAGGTGCAATTAAACTTATCAATTTCCTGGTTGAAGAATTTTAGATAATTTTGTACCATCAAACTTATCACCCCATCCTCTATTTTCTTCTATAGAAAATTTTAGAAATGGGTCGATACTTGGCAATGGAAAATTGTAATCTATCATGAGCTTTATAATTCTCTCTAAAGATTTCAAACTGCTTTCGCCGTATCCTTCGATTACAGTGTACGCATGACTGATACCAAGGTCATAAATACCTCGTAGTAAGGCGTCGACTGATCCATCAATATTTTGATATAAGCTATACAAGTATATGAATTCATCTTTACTCAACTTCTCAAACTCTTCCTCCTCGTATGTTTTGAATTCTATTAAATTCTCAGGAATTAATTCAACGACTATATCGTTCCAATCATCCAAGTATTGTATATTAGTGAATTCCCATAAATAATTTAAAACGATCTTCCAAATTAACATTATATTTCAAGGCTATAATAGCGTTCTCAAAACAGCTAATACCATATGCAACTCTACCCCTCATTGAAATATGTCTGAATTTTTCCATGTGCATCATCGCTGGTCTCCTTTATACCATCCGGTTAGTGCGTCAGCAATATTTCTTTTTAAAGTAAATGTGCAGTTTTCGCAGGCTATTTTTGCTGCTCCAAATTCGATGTGGAGTTGTTTTAATAGTATATATATAAATCATTCACATTAGCCTTTTGATTTAGTGCTTGATTCACTGCATCTATTTCTGCGCAATTTCCCACTGCATATTCATTAAGAGAATCTTTTGGCAATAATCCTGCTTTGTCTTTGCTTCCAGATAACACTGCATTCTTTTTGTTATTAGAGGAGGAAGAGGATCAGAAAGAAAAATCAAGGAGCGAGTCGATGAAATCATTCAAGTACTAAGCTCACGGCAAGATATACTGGAACAATTTGATGATAACCTATTTAATGCGTTGGTGGAGAAGATCACGATTCTCTCACCAGCGCATTTTGTTTTTACCTTGAAAAGTGGAATGAGCATAGATGAAATATTGGACTAACAGAATCATAGGCTAATGCGATAAAAAGACTAACGAGTAACTGTAGGGTGTATGACGGGGAGAATCAGTCGAATCCCGTCTTTTACTCCTTCCATATACATGGATTGTTTGTCCTGGCTTAACTGGTAGCCAATTGCTTCTTCCCATTCGGATAGTGGTTGCTGAATATCCTCGTTTTGGTTAATTTTGAATTGATCCATTTGAGTGAATAGATTGTTGTCCTCTGATGAACATGAAGCCTGTTGTTCATTAGCGAGTTCTATATGATAAAATCGTTGGCGTAATGCTTCGAGAAACCAATCTGGCCAATTTGACATAGCACATTTTCCTTCCCGTTGTTTGAGTGTGTGTATGTTAACTCTGATGGGGAGGAATGGCAAGTCATTATATTGTGTGGAGGGATGTTGAATTATCTTTAAAAATATATTTTTCATTAAGAGAATTTGGGTTTATATGTAGATTAAAATATTGGGTGAAATACCTATTTAAGTAATAAGGATAACAAAAAAAGGTCAATCATAGTAGTATCTGACCATAATCGACCTGTTCAATGTAACGCAGTAGCGTTATTTAGGTTATAAAATAAAGCATTTGATGTGCGTACAACCAAAAAGAAGAAATTTTTATACGGGTATTACATGGGTTATATGTGTTATTGGTGAGTGATAGGTTCATTCGTCACCCACCTCCTCCAAATAAACCTTGAAAAGTATTTAACAAATCAAGATTATGACAGTCTTCGAGTAGATAGATTAAGATTTTGGAAAAGGATTATTATTTAGGATTTTGCATGATATTTTTTTTGCCACTATGATAATCGGCGGGCTATCAAAACCCTCTACACTTATTTTGAAAATGTAATTTCCAAATTCTACATTGTATTTTTGATTCATTTCCATTGCTTCTTCATCATTTGCCAATTCAATAAATATTTTAGATGTATCCCCATGCCATAAAAACAAAGTAGAAACAAAATACGGTTGTTCAAACTCAATATCAATTGTATACTCATCACTACTTTGATCTATGCTACCTGACAACACAATTTGTCCTGCGTTCATACGACAAAACTCAAAATCCATCCATAAGCATCTACTTAAATAAGTATTAATTTTGTCAATCTCTACATTTACCTCATCTAAATTCATAATAAACACTAGAATCATCTCCTATGGTAAATTTATATGTGTATTTTTTGCTCCAGTGGCATTAAAATTAGGGTTTTTCGTTCCATCCTTAAAGAATTCTTTAAGTTCACTTTCCTTATACCACTTACCATCCGTCCCCAAATACTCAGTACCACTTCCTTGAATTTTAGGATCAGGATTTGGAGCTGACTTTCTTGATACTCTATAAATACTATTCGCATTCGTATGTTGACTATTACCGGGATGTATTCTTACCTCATATACAAATCCATCTGCTGTCCAAGGATGCTTAAGTCCCTTTGGTATACTCGTCAGACCCTGTTGTTCCAAAGCCTCATCAAGGAAATCCTTAGGATTTGTAGTGTTAAGGAGATTCCTACCACCATTACCCGCCCCCTCAAGAGCATTCTTCTTCTCTATTTCTTTAAGTAATTCCTTCTCTTTTCTTAAATACTCATCGTAATTTGAAGTTTCTCGGGCGGCTTTACTTTTCTCAATGTTCTCCAATACACGCTTTTTGGTATTCTCTTCTTCTCTCTTTTTATTAGGTTTACCCGTCCCCTCAGTTTTAGGAGGTTTCTCCTTGGGTTTGCCTGCTTTTGAAGGCATAACTTCTGATGCGTTCTCAATAGGTTCGGATGCATTTTTTGTGGTGATGCTCTTCTGATCTATTCGCTGTTGGATTCTCCTCACATTTTCTCTTGCGAGCCTAGCGTTCTCAAGTGCCCCTTCTTTACTCATTTTGGAGAATTCATTTTTAAGGGCTCTACCTTCACCACCTCGACCGTCAAGTGGCACTGGCTCTGCAAATATGTTTGCATGGCTCATCCATCGTTGTTCTTCCGGTGTGATGCCCTCTTGATTAGATAGAATCAAAAAATCTCCTTGATAGTTTTGTTTCCAGTCATCGTAGTATTTAAAATCTGGATTTCCATTCGCTGTACGAACCACCCCGTCCTCAGCACGGTAGCTTCCTAGCGGAATTTCAGGTCTGCGATTTTCTAATGAAGACCAATAAACATAATCTCTTTGAATTTTCTCATATTCTTCATCTGTAAGCTCTGGTGGTGCAGCTTCTTTTTTCGCTTTAAGGGCTTTAGCTCTAGCTTCTTCTTCTGCTTTAAGAGCAGCTTCAGCCCTAGCTTTTTCTTGTTCTTTATATTCCCTCAGCATTCTATCTTTAACACTTTTAGGTACCTGTTGATAGGCATGAACCATGGTTTTCGATGTTGTCAGCAAGTTTTGGATCAGCTCTAATCGGCTGCCGGAATGTACTATTTGACGTGCGCTTGTATACACTTTCCCCAGAATCCATTTGCTATAGTAGGCATGTCTCGCTTGCTCATGTTCATACTGAGTAATTAACCCTTGTAATGCTAGACCAGCCAAGTGTTTCAACGGATGAATGCCGTTCCCCTTACTACCTCCAACGGAAGGGGTTCCTTTGCTCCGAACAGGGATCGCTGCGGTTGCTCTCAGAATCACCCCTCCTGCAGGTCCACTTAGCGCTCCTGCAACAACGCCAACCACTTTTCCCATCACTGGAATGGAGCCTAATAGCTTGGACACCGTACCCATCAAGGCATTTGCCTGTTGATGCTCTGCTGGACTGGTGACTTTTGCTTTAGGGGTAGAGGCTTGGTTGCTAGATGAATCCCTAGCTGCTGACTGGGCTGCTTCATAGGCTTTTATGCTCATGAGTGGCGGCTCAGGCACAGGAGGGAGGTTGGCTACGAAAACAGGTGCCTTTACCGTACCTTCCTGATAAATCACTGGAGCCTTGGTATCCGTCTCACCGTCCAGTACCATGCTGCTGGCTCCGCCTTTTAGATACAGCGCCGTTCCAGCTTCGAGCGAAAGTTCCTGCCCAGCATCAAGCTTCACATGACCACCCTGAATCTGCACATTCCCCGGACTGTCGATGGCAATTCCGTTACCTTCATGCAGTGTAATGGAAAATTCACCGGGGGTGGATAGGGTCAGCTTGTGCTCAGACATTTCGACGGAGCTACCTTGCACATGTTGCCATACCTTCACATTCGGCTGATCATTTATGTAGCGTTGTTGTCGCACTGAATCCGTGACATAGGCATCTTGTTCGCGGTGTGTAGGCAGATACAGTTCCACCTGTTCCCCAACCTCAGGCATATCGTACCAGCCACTATGTTCTTCAGCGACATAACGGGTGGCTACGGGAAACCAGCACGCTTTGGCAGGATCTTGCTTCGGGTCAATGTCCAGTTGAAGCTGTACAAAATCCTGCTGTACCTTGAGCACCGTTCCTGTCAGCGAAATTCCAGTAGCCTGATCGTTTTCATACCGCGCATAGCGGATATCTTGTTCGGCTTGAAGATCATAACGGGTGTGCAGTAAGCCATCTGCTAAGGTTGTCACTGCTCGAACCACGACCAGTTCTTTGCCTTGTCCAATAGGTAACGTGATAAGGTCGCCTAGTGCATAGTATTGCAGGCTTTCGATCATATAGGTGACATACGAGCCAGCACGTTCTCCCGGCTTTTCCGCATCCAACTCATGAAACGTTTTCCGTACTCGATAAAATACATCCCGCTCCACCTTATGCTGCTTGCCTTCTGGCATACCGAAGAAAACCTTGGGCGAGGCTGCGGTTACCTCTGGCACAAGGACGGAACCAAAGCGAGAAGCAAGACGTTTTAAAAACGCCCAATCCGTCTCCTCATATTGTAAAACAAATGTCTCCAATTTGGCATGGTTGCTTATCGTATCAATGGCATCTCCATACTGATATTTTCGAACCAGCGCAGTGACCAGACCATCATAGGTACGGTGAATATCTTGATAGGAGAGCCTTTTACGCTTAATATCCATCTGGTATGAATGGGAAGCAGCCTCCAGTTCAAACGTATATACGCCTCGCACACAATGTACGGACATACGCGTGACAATCCCATGGAACAGCCTTCTCAGCGATTGTCCCTGATCATTCAACTGACGAATCGCAATCGGCTCTTGCTCTATATTATGACTGATACAAGCTGCTCCCTGTTCTTCGGAGAGCATGCCACTGATATATAAATAGGCATGATCGTTAATTGTACGTGTTATTTGAAGTTGTTCGATGTGTAGGGGCTGAAAGGGACCATAAAAGCGTAGGCTTTCATATCCGATCCCATCTGATAATACGCTCAAGTGAGTTCATGACTCCTTTCTAGATGCGATGGGTATTTCCAAGTGAAGCATGTCATCTTGCATTTGCTTCTGAATTATCGAAGCTACAGATGAGTACAACAGTGAGTCAAAATAGATATGTATTACAAGGTTTGTACGCTATAAAGGGACGAGAGGTGATATTTAATAAACAACCCAGCATATGTATTTATCGGTTAAAAGAAAGATTTAGTTTACAGAATGACCCATTGGTTGGGGGATTTACTATGTTTATTTTTGGAAGTAGGAGGATGAGAGGGAAGTGTAACATGAGTTAATATAGGAATATGGTAATATGCAAGTGCCGAGATCGGATACCATTTTTGAACGTAAGGATTTGGAGTTGAACAAAATAAGGTTATTCCCTTCTGTGACGTGCAATCAACTTGCTGTGGTTCAATTACTTTAATAAAACAGATGCAGGTAAGGTCAACATATACCAATGATGTATGTATTTGCGGGGAATAATGGAAGCGATAAAAGTACGATTGAGAACCTGGTTGTTGACCGACTGGGAATTAGCGTAAATATTGATCCTGATGCCCTGCCCAGAGGAACTGAAGAGACTTTCTGAGATGGATATTGTGAACAGACCTGAATTCTCGGAATGGGAGGATAAGCATCATTACAAGCAAGCATTGGAGAATGAAGCTTTGTACTGGCAGGGCATGAAGGACGGAGCATAGTTTGTATATGTTGTATTAGAGATGATGCTTCATGATGAAAAAGAGAAAGAAGAATAGCCAATGGAGATTAGATGGTTATACAGAACATTAAAAAAGATGCTGGGCACCTACCAATCTGGTCATACCCCTGTCAAGTAGACAGGGTATGACCAGGTTGGTAGGTGTTTTAATTTGTCTTACGTTATGAGGCACAGGCTCAGGCTTTTCAGTTCAATTCGTCTTGATTGACTATGCTTGCAACTTACCCGCACGAATATCATCTGTCATGCCCGCGTAAGGTGCCTGGGCAATCAACTTCTCGTTGTTCACACCTGCATTTTCAATAAAAGTAATATATGCGAATTCAGGAACTACATGCTTCGGATAAGTCTCATACTTTTCACGCGATTCTTCCATCAGAGGGATGAAATCATTTTGATAGCGTACTTTAATCTCTGGATGCTCATGCACCCATTTCGGAAAGAAAATAATACCATGCATGGTCAATGAAATGGCTGGATGGGTTCAGTATCGGAGAAGCTTCGCCGAAAGAATTATAAACTTTAAGTCGGTATAAGTCGATTAAATAATTAAGGGCTTATATATACACAAATTTCTATATTAGAACATATCTAGCAGTGAACTTAAGCCTAGGCGTAGAAGCCGTATCTAAAAATAGAATTCATTCCAGGAGGTAAGCTATGAATAAGAGAACAGGCTTTAGATTTTTAGTTGTAATTATGATGATTTATGTATTTACTTTTAATCTGGGTGTGGAAACTGTAAAGGCAAGTTCCGTATATTATGTTTCTACAACGGGGAATGACATCACTGGGACCGGTACACTATCAAATCCATGGAAAACCATACAAAAGGCAGCAGATACCATGAAAGCCGGAGATACCTGCATCATACGAGGTGGTACATACCGGGAAACAGTAACACTTCATACTTCCGGAACTTCTGCAAAACCCATAAACTTTGAGGCTTATACAGGAGAGAACGTAACGGTATCCGGTGCCGATCCGGTTACTGGCTGGAAAAATTACTCCGGATCCATCTATTATGCGGAAATGAAGGGTTCCCTTGGAACAAAAAATCAGATATTTGTTAATAAGCAAATGCAATTTGAAGCCAGATGGCCCAATTCACCAACACTTGATCCCTTAAATTTAACATATGCAACAGTTGATTCCGGTTCTACTACAACCATCAAGGATGGGGACTTAACTCAGCCACCTGGATACTGGGTTGGCAAAACGGTTTGGAGTGTTCCGGGAACAGGCTACAAATCTTATAAAAGTACCATTACCAGCTCAAGTGACGGCTCCATTACCTTTGATCAAATAGATACTGCAGCGACAGGCGGTAACAGCTATTATATTACTGGTAATCTTGAAGATCTTGACAGTGCGGGAGAATGGTATTATGACAGCATTACTGGCAGACTTTATTTATGGGCACCTGGTGGAGTTGATCCGAATACTTTGACAGTAGAAGCAAAGAAGCGGACTTATGCATTTGATTTAAGTTCCCGATCTTACATAAATATTACCGGAATTAATATCTTTGCCTCTAGCATTAAAATGTCTAATTCTAATTACTGTAAAGTTTCTAATATGATTGCGGAATATGTCAGTCATGATTCGGATGTTACCAGACAATACAGTACAGGGATATTTATGTCCGGTACCAATAATGAGCTTAGAGACAGTACTTTGACCTACAGTTCCGGTAATCTGGTGAGTATAGAGGGAACAGGAAATAAGGTAATTAATAATCTTATTCATGAAGCAAATTATTCGGCAGCGGATATTCCGGCAATCTATCTATTGGGGGCAAACCATCTAATCAGTCATAATACGGTATATAACGCTGGGCGTCATCTGATATTTATGCCTACCCAAAACAGCCAGATACAATATAATAATCTGTACAATGCAGGAAAGCTGACAAAAGACTGCGGAATACTCTATGAATTTGCCTGGGATGGGCAAGGGACGGTAATTCATCATAATTACATCCATGATAATCTGGCAAAGAATTATTCCGGCACTGGTATCTATCTGGATAACGGTAGCAAGGGCTATATTGTGCATCATAATGTTGTATGGGGAAACTATACAGGGATAAGATTGAACACACCCAGTAATTTTAACCTGATTTATAACAATACCACCTACAGTAACGGAAATGTAGGATATTGGGGAAGTAATTTTCAGTCAGATATGTACGGCGACAGAATTTTCAACAATATCTTTACTACAGCCTTTACACTGCCTGGTACTCATATAGAGGGAAATAATATTACCTCAGAAACCAATCCGTTATTTGTGAATCCCACAGCATATGATTTCAGGTTGCAGTCTACTTCTCCAGCTATTAATGCAGGGGTTGTAATATCTGGAATCACGAATGATTATGTTGGTGCGGCACCGGATATTGGAGCATATGAGTTCGGTGGAACTGACTGGACTGCCGGGCATGATTTTTCTTCATCTCCGGACCCGGTTTTTGAGAGTGTCAGCTTACTTTATGATAATAACGTAAGGCAATCTGATTTCGAGAAAGGGATAATCTCACCATGGGCAGCAACATATTCAGATACTGCTGCAAGTGTATCGGTACCAAGAAGCGGCTCTAAGAGTGTTAGATTGGGACCCGGAGAAGATGGTATCGAGCAGGTACTTACGGGGCTAAGTCCTAATACCAGCTATATGTGTACCGCCTGGGTTAAGGCAGACATAGGAGAGCGGATTCAGATTGGCGTTAATGGCTTTGAAGGAACGGATGCATCCGCAACATCTGACAGTACATCCTGGACAATGGTAAACATTCCTTTTACAACCGGAGCAGGCGCTACCAGGGCAACAGTGTATGCTTACAAGAATCCTGGTACAGGATATGTTTATGTGGATGATTTTGGGGTAGTTGAGCAATAAATTATTTTACTGGTTTTATGTTTGACAGGATTGTCAGAAAGTCAGAAAAACCAAGACTGCCTTGGGGCAGATGGATCAGGAGGGACACTTTCAGTAGAAAATAAAAAAAGAAAGACATAAGACTCTGATCTAAAAACGATAGATTTTCCGCCAAGGGGCGACCAGGCCTTAGGGTCATCATTTTTGTACACTCAAGGCATGTGGAGTGCGTGGTAGTAATATATCGAGATCAGGAGCATTGATGTACGAGGGTTTAAGACACTTGAATATGTTCCTGCATTCAAAAAAACGCTTTAGGGTTGAGTGCTGGAACATATTATTTTTATTCAAAAGGCATGCGGAGTGTTGTATGTTTCTGTGAGGTAATAATAAATAAGTAACATATTAATTGAATGGGCTCAAAATCAGTTTGGTTTTTTACTGGGTGCAGGAATTTCATGCTAATATACTGAAATAGAGAAGGTATAGTCATGGAGGCATGAATTATGAAAAGTGTGGACAATTTAGTTAACAGCATTGTCAATGAATCTGTGGTTAAAGGGAAAACATATATTTATTTAATATCAGGCACAGAGAATTCGTTTACCAGTGGGTATTATAGGATTGTTGAAAATGAAGTCTCATATGTTAGTGATGTAACTGTTTTTCTTTTTGAAAAATATACAAATGAGATTGAGAGGATAATGATCGGAAAGGGGATTCTTTGTATCAAAGTGGAAGCTGGGAAATTAATCGAATATAGTATTGTCAACGATATGAATCCAGAACTTTTTGATAGTGATGTCTTCGAATTGATTATCTACCAGAGATATGATTTGGAACCGGAGGGAGAGGAAAGTAAAGTAACCTTACGGAAATCATTAAAGGCCGAAAAAATAAAAAAAAACCTAGTGTTTGCATGCTATATGAATGATATGGAAGGAATCAAGGAACTCGTTGCGAACGCAAGTAAATCTAATTTAGAAAAGGTTCTGGAATATTGCGGTACAGCTTTGCAGTTTTGCTGTAAACACAATAATTTAGAGGCATTTAGACTTTTAGCAAAAAAAGGGGCAAATGTAGGAAAACGTGCGTTGGCTGAAACACCGCTTGAAATTGCATTTAGATATTCAAGTGATATTGTGAATTATATACATACGGAATATGCGGATATCTATCAAAAAGAGGTAGAAAAGAAGGGATTCGGGATCGCTCTTCATTGTAAAGATGAAGCTCTGTTAAATGATATCTTAGAGATGGGCTGTGATGTGAATTGCGAAAAGAAACCGTTTCCCCCTTTACATAATTTTGCGGATTGTAATAACGTTTTGGGTATTCAATTCCTGTTGGATCATGGAGCTAATATTGAATGTAGGAACCAGTATAAGCAATCGGCCTTGCATAGAGCTGTCAGCAAGGGAAATGCGGCAGCAGTTGAAATCCTATTAAGATACGGGGCCGACATTCAGGTTAAAGATGATAATGGAAGAACACCTTTGGAATTGGCTCGGGCACGTGAAGACAAAACAATATTTAATATGATGGAATGATGTGATTGTAAATAAGCAGGAGACAATCGAGGTCGCTGCTAAGAGCCCGGTATTTCGCGCTGCTTAGCAATGAGATCAAAGACCAGATCGAAGCGCTTATCGTGTATCGCGACAAGGAAGTGATTGAAAAAGCCGTCGCAATGTGCAGAGTATTTATATTTTTGGAGGCGATATATAATTGGATACTACATTTCATTTAGAGAATGTTGGAATAGAGGGAGACATTTACGCATCAAACGGAAAAGCTACTTCCGGATTTGGTTTGTTCGTTTTATCTAATGAACGCATAGAATATCATTTTAGAGAGGAAGACATGAGTTTAAACGAAGCGGAGTCATATATTGAAGATTGTTTAAATAATCTGTCTGATGAAACTATTGATGAATTAAGCAAAGAAATGTGTGTATGGAAAGATAGTATAATGACAGATTGGTATCCAGATATGAAATGCCCGGATGGTTTGTCGGATGCTCAAGGTAGGGAGATTTTACGCTTTATTTCAGTAAGCGATATTTTTATCTACAGAAATCCCTATGATAACAATGATGCCGTATTTGGAGCAAGCATTTTGGTTGGTATGGAATGGGAATTTGAAGATGGCATAGAAGTTATTATCAAAGGAAAGAAAGTTCTTGAAGTACGTGAGTTTCTAGGTTATGGGGAATATGCAATTTGGGGTAAAAGCGAATATAGGTAAAAAGCATTTACAGAAGCAGTACGGGGAAAGTCCAATGCTGGGATGACTTGCTTAAAAGCAAAGGTTACCGTAATCTGATCATTCATCGTTATTTGGTCTTTTATCTAATTAATGAGGATGAAACTAGACCCCATAAAAGATCAGAGCCAGTTTGCGTTAATTGCCACGCTATGATTCATAAATATAAGCCGAAACTCTCGATTGACGAGTTGCTTGAAATAATATCAAGTAGCAGAACTTCAGACTCCCATTCGTTAAGGCAAAAATATAGCATATTACTAAGTAATAATGGATTACTCCTTTGCACAAGAAATCTCTATTCTTTTTACAAACGATCCAATAGTTTCGAAAGAATGATCCATGAATAAATAATCTAGAGTAAAGTTGTTATTACGAAAGGAATGGGGATGGTACTTTTTTAGTTTAGAAAGGACTCTATTTGTAAACGTTCCATCAATATTATGAATGTACTTATTCCTGACTGATCTTATCAAATCAAGATTAATTAATAAAACAGGTTCAATATCCACTTTCAAATTGCAGCTATCACACAAAAAATCAAGATGTTTATTGATTATTGGATCTTTCCCATTCTTTATTGCATACTTAACATTTTTCTCTGAAGCTATTATTTTGGATATTTGAACTATAAAATATTCAAGAATAGTGGTTAACATTGATAAAATTGATGAGTAATTGTATTCGCTGAAGTATTCAGTATCTGGTAGGCCTATTTCTGAATGAATATCATATTCTTCAGCGGATGAATCTCTATTAAAAAGAAGCTTTTCAAGATACTCATTTGTTGTAGCTATATATTCATCACAATATCTTTTTGAGTACTCTAAGTATCTGTTTAAACTACCGAATCGGTATTCAAAAATGATAAATGGTTCACTTACATATTCCAAAGCCTGATAGTATTGACTAAACGTTAGAATATTAAAATTGGGATCAAAAGTAGAATCTATCTTGTGTCCCTTTAATAATTGATACTCTTCTTTTGTAAAATCGAAATATTCCTGCTCCATTAATAAACCTCATATGAATTAGATTTTTTATTCTACTTTTACCAAACAAAAACTTTTTTCCAAATCCGCCACGCTTCTTCTTTTTTTTCCAACCTTACTAGTTCAAACTCTTCAATGCTAATTCCCTTATTATCCAATATAGCATATACGACCTCGACCAAATCACCCAATTCAGCTACTTAGTCTTTTTCTTCTACTGCCGTGATATACTCATACAATTCCTCTTGAAGCTTCACATCAA
This sequence comes from Paenibacillus sp. FSL M8-0228, assembly GCF_038007385.1. Taxonomy (NCBI): domain Bacteria; kingdom Bacillati; phylum Bacillota; class Bacilli; order Caryophanales; family Paenibacillaceae; genus Paenibacillus; species Paenibacillus sp. FSL M8-0228. The sequence goes on along the minus strand of NZ_JBBOXA010000001.1, from coordinate 4,105,837 downwards.
GCATTTTCTTATATTCTGCATCATCAAGCACTCGCATCTCAGCTTTCTTTCCTGATGCTTCAATAATCACTGGAATCTTATCCCGAACCAACTTGTTAAATTTCTTCATCAGTAATCCCCTCCCCAATATCAACCCTGACATGAAATCCAAAACTTTCTGACCAGTCCGTTGTCAAACGCCATTTCCAACTCTGATACATGCTTATCCTTCTGTCCAAGTTTCAGCAACGCTTCAAGCAACCGCTGATTCCTTTCCTCTAGTAGAGTAATCAATTCCTCACTGGGAATTACATTTGATTTGCTCGAATTGCATGTCTGATGGGAGAAGACCAGGTTCCATAAATCATCACTGTACAAATATGACCACGGAATTACATGGTCAACAGCCGGTGCTTCCCCTCCCGTGGTTTGAGTGTGTGTATGTTAACTCTGATCGGGAGGGATGGCAAGTCATTGTTTATTTATGGGGATTGGCTGGCTATATTAATTTGTTATTGATCTTGAACAGATAAAAGACTTATCCACCTTATAAATCAAGTTGGAATGAGCCTATAGAAGTATAATAATTTTGAAAGCAATTTTCTTACTCAACAAGACCCGTGAATTGGGTAATCAAATATATGTGCTCAATTAGTTTGACTTTTTCTAGATTTTCTACCTTTTCGGAACCGCCTAATCCTAGAAGTGGAACATAACCAAAGCATTCATCAAATGCTGGTTTTCCGTATTTTTCAATGGCATCAGGATATGGTAGCCAATCTAGATCGTTTTGTAGGGATGAATCATCCTCTAGGTCAGAGAAAAAAAATTCAAACCCAGATGATATGCCTTGCATCTTTCCTCTTCTAAAATTAAGTGAAAGTAAATATTTATTATCTTCCCAAATAAGTAGATCTCCCATGGAAGTAGTAAATAAAACCAGAGCCTCTTTGCTTCTTACATACACCTCTTCTAGCAAAGAATGAAATTCATCTGGGTTTACTATTTTTAAATATCCATTTAGGGTACTACCAAAGCCATACTGCTTCCAAACTTCTATTAATTGCTCAGGTACTTTACCTTCAAATTTATTAATCAGTTTTTCAGAAGCCTTTTCATGTAGCTCAAAATCATTAAAAATTCCAATATCCATCCTGATCTCCCTCTGTTAATTTGTTAGTTTAATATTTAAATGAGTTGACTTTCTTTCTGCCTCGGTCATAGATTCAGCAGCTGATCTTACATGTTCATCTATTTTACCCGCCCTTTTTTTCCATTGGGAGCCAAGAGAAGAGTTAATCCTTCTATCCCCCACTCCACTGACATGTTCTGGTATACCTCCAGCAATTTGATCAGGATTATGTAATGCCGCTTGACCATCTAGCCATTTACTAGCTTGTTTTTTTGCTTCTTCTTTATCCACTCCTTCTTTTCTTAACTCAGTAACCTTATCCAAGTATGCTTTTTCTCTCGCAGCTTTTTGCGCAGTATCACCTTCGGGTGCTCGTCCTTCTTTTAAATATCTATCTCTATTTTTGATAAACTCATCAACGGTTAAGGAATTAAGTCCTTCCTCTTGAGCTTTTAGCTGTCTTTCAAATTCTACTTTATCATGTTTTGGATTTCTTTTGAAATTGACTTCAACTTCAGAGATTCGGGGAATTTTTTTTAGATTAGCTTTACCCGTCCCCTCAGTTTTAGTTTGACTCGATTTCGGCTCATTCGTTGGCTTCAAGGGTTTTGGTTCTGGAACATCTTTGGAATTATGATGTGTCCCTTTTCCACCTTTTATTTTTCCCTTACCCAGAAGAGAGCTAATTAGCATCCCAGCTAATGTCTCACCCTCCATGTAACTTTGGCCCTTCTCTAACATCCGTTTATCGTCTTCTTTTAAACCTTTGAGATACTCTTCTCTGGCATTTTCCTGATCCAAAACATAATTTTTAGCAAATACCAAATCTCCCTTTGCCTCTTCATATTGGCCCGACACTATAGTACTTATAGTATCCACAGGATGCTCGATAAGAGCATCTTTTAACTGTTTCAAGCCTTCAACGTTCGCTTGAACTGTTTCCTCCATGCCCTGGAAAAAGAGTGTGGTTTCCTCGCCAAAGCTTTTTTTAGGGGGTTCGGGACGATTAGCTTCCCAGTCACGAATACTTTGCACATACTTTCTTGCTCTCTGTAATTTTTCTTCTTCTGGGGAAAGCGGCTTAGGAGGAGGTTGTTGCTTCATATAATCCCTAATCCATTTTTCACGAACACTTTTAGGAACCTGCTGATACGCATGAACCATCATCTTAGAATCTTGCAGCAAGTTTTGAACCAGCTCCAATGTTCCACCGGAATGAGCCATATGACGAGCACTTGTATACACTTTCCCCAAAATCCACTTGTTATAATAGGCTTCCTGAGCTCGCTCATACTCGTATTGACTGACCAGTCCCTGCATTGTTAAACCAGCCAAGTATTTTAACGGATGAATTCTGGTTCCTTTACCGCCTCCTCCAACGATAGGGGTCCCTTTGCTCCGAACAGGGATCGCTGCGGTTGCTTTCAGAATGACACCCGAAGCAGGCCCACTTAGTGCTCCTATAACAGCACCAGCCACTTTTCCCATCACCGGAATGGAGCCTAAAAGCTTAGATACCGTACCCATCAAGGCTTTGGCTTGTTGAAGCGCTGCTGGGGTCGTAACTTTTGCTTTAGGGGTAGGGGCTTGGCTACTAGATGAATCCTTTGTCGCTGATTGGGCTGCCTGATATGCTTTGATACTCATCAATGGCGGCTCAGGTACAGGAGGGAGGTCAGCCACGAAAACAGGAGCTTTCACCGTACCTTCCTGATAAATTACTGGAGCGTGGGTATCTGTCTCACCATCCAGTACCATGCTGCTGGCTCCGCCTTTCAGATATAGCGCCGTTCCAGCTTCCAGCGACAGTTCCTCACCTGCCACCCAGCTTCACATGACCACCCTGAATCTGTACATCCCCCGGACTGTTGATGGTGATGCCAGTATCCTCGTGCAGTGTAATAGAAAATCCATCCGAGGTGGACAGGGTCAATTCTTGCTCAGACATTTCTATGCCGCTTCCTTGCACGTGTCGCCACACCTTCATATCGGGCTGTCCATTCGCGTGGCGTTGTTGTCGTAATGAATCTGTCACATAGGCATCCTGTTCGTGATGTGTAGGCAGATATAACTCGACTTGTTCCCCGATCTCAGGCATATCGTACCAGCCACTATGTTCTTCAGCTACATATCGAGTTGCTACAGGAAACCAGCAGGCTTTGGCAGGATCTTGCTTTGGGTCGATGTCCAGTTGAAGCTGTACAAAATCCTGCTGTACCTTGAGTACCGTTCCTGTCAGTGAAATCCCGGTCGCCTGATCGTTCTCATACCGGACATATCGAATATCCTGTTCGGCTTGAAGATCGTAACGGGTACGCAGTAAGCCATCCGCTAGTGTGGTCACTGCCCGAACCACGACCAACTCTTTGCCTTGTCCAATGGGTAACGTAATGAGGTCGCCCAGCGCGTAGTATTGCAGGCTTTCGATCATATAGGTGACATACGAGCCAGCACGTTCTCCAGGCTTTTCGGCATCCAGTTCATGAAACGTTTTTCGAACCCGATAAAATACATCCCGCTCTACCTTATGCTGCTTGCCTTCTGGCATTCCGAAGAAAACCTTGGGCGAAGCTGCGGTTACCTCTGGCACAAGTACGGAACCAAAGCGAGAAGCGAGACGTTTTAAAAACGCCCAATCGGTCTCCTCATATTGTAAAACAAAAGTATCCAGTTTGGCATAATTAGTTACGGTATCAATGGCGTCTCCATACTCATATTTACGAACCATCGAGGTGACCAGATCATCATAAGTGCGGTGAATATCTTGGTAAGAACGTTTTTTCAGCTTGATATCCATTTGATAAGAATGGGAAGCTGCCTCCAATTCAAAGGTGTATACTCCCCGTGTGCAATTCACAGACATTTGCGTAACAATCCCGTGGAACAGTCTTCTTAGCGATTGTCCTTGATCATCCAACTGACGAATCACAATCGGCTCTTGCTCCATATTTTGTCCAATGCATGCGGCTCCCTGTTCTTCGGAGAGCATACCACGGATATGTAAAAAGGTATGATCATTAATGGTACGTGTTATTTGAAGTTGTTCGATGTGTAGGGGCTGAAAGGGACCATAAAAGCGTAGGCTTTCATATCCAATCCCATCTGATAATACGCTCAAGTGAGTTATAACTCCTTTCTATATGTGATGGGTATTTCCAAGTGAAGCACGTCATTTTTAATTCGGTCTGACTTGAAGAAATGGATGGACACAACTTTGAATTAATATCCATATGTATCACTGAGTTTGTTGGGTACAAAACGTTCTTATTCGGATACAGATGTTCCGAGTAAGCCTACATTTAAGGTACAAAAGGTAAGAGGAGATATTTAAATAATAGTCCAGCATATGTATATATCGGTTGAAAGAGAGATTTAGTTTACAAAATGACCCATTCGTCGAGGTATTTTCAATGTGTAATACTGGAAGGGAGAAAGCTGACAGCAATTTTGAGCAATTGCCTTCCAAAGTCAGGAACTGGGCTGATTTAATCGTGATTATGGATTCGGGTAAATTAAACACAGGCACATATGGAATTAGTAGTATCAATAGAAGTGAAGGGAGAACAGGCATCATCTGGAAAAAGGGATGTTGTGGGAAGGAGTAGCTTTTGATAATATAGGTAATATATATAATGAAAAGTAATATATCCCTTTCATCGTCTCGACACATGTGGAGTGCGTGGTAGTAATATATCGAGATGAGAAGCAGTAATGCACGAGGGATTGGGGGTAATTTAAATATGTTCCTGCATTCAAGAAATCGCTTTAGGGTTGAGTGCGGGAACATATTTTATTTACATACAGAGGGCACACGAGAAGTCGATGGTAGTAAAATGCTGGAGGAAAAAATCGAGGAATTTTTGAAAAAATTATATTATTTTCTCAAGTTGTGCAGGAATATTTTGGATCACATCGAATTTCAAGATTAGGACTAAAGTAATGATTCGAGGAGGTCTAAAGTATGAATTTGCATTCTTTTAAAATCGAGGGATTCAGGAGGCATCTAAACACTCAAATAATGTTCTCTGATGCTACATTTCTAATTGGAGAGAACAATGTAGGAAAGAGTTCCGTATTAAAAGCATTGGAATATTTTCTAAGTGGTAAATCCAAGATATCAATTGATGATTTCTCTCGTACATTTGATAAAGAAGATAGTTTAGAATGTGTAATTGTAGAAAAAGTAGTTCTAACGGCTGAGTTTAGGAATCTTCCAGAAGAAGCAAATGATTGGAGAGGTTTTAAAGGTCGGCTTATACCATATGATATAGAACCTGGTTCAAATGAAACAGGGTTGAGTTGTGTTTATAGGAAGACATTTTTCCCTGATAAAGATTTTGCAGGTGAAATGAAAGAATATAAAAGAGAACTTAAGGCAGAATATATTTCTTGTAAAACACTGGCTGATTTTATCGAAGTAGGTCTGGATCAATCAATTGTGAATGAACTATTTCCTGATGAAAAGTTAACAAAGAAAATTGGACTAAAAGAAATTAATTTTCTAAAAGATAATAATGTTTCTGAAATTTTTGATGTGAATGAGTCCGAGGAAGATTGGTTCTTAAATCCTGGTGGGATAGCTGCTAACGTTCTTTCACGATTGCCTAAATTTTTGTTAATTCCAGCTCAAGATAAAGTGGACGAACTTTCTGGAACTAACGGAGCCCTCATTAAAACTCTAACTAGCTTATTTGATGATGTTAGGGATTCCTCTGAGAACTTTAAAAAAGCTCAAGAATATTTAACGTTATTAGCTGCCGAACTAGACCCAGAAGATGAAACTAGTGATTTTTCAATAATGTTAAAAGGTCTGAATAAGGTAGTGGGAGAAGTATTTCCAAATACCTTATTTGATGCAAGAGCAAATTTGTCCGATGCTAAAGAAATCCTAAAACCTAAATTTGATATTAAATTAGAAAGTAATATATCAACCAAAGTAGAACAACAAGGTACGGGAGTTATTCGATCTGCTGTGTTTGCCATGCTTAGATATCGCAGCATGCGAGAGAATGAGCGGAGTAGAAAAGAAAACTCCTCTGTGCGTCCCCTTTTTATTGCTTTTGAGGAACCTGAAATTTATCTACATCCTAAAGCAGCATTTCAGATGAGAGAAACCATTTATCAATTGGCCCAAGAACCTTTGAACCAAATTGTATGTACTACTCACTCGCCGTACATGATTGATTTATCCAAGAAATCCTCTCAGATTTTGAATAGTTTGCAGTTTAATGTAAAACAAGTTGATTATAAAGACAGAGAAAATAAAATAGAAGTGGAATCAATCACAGCTAACCCCTTCAATGTCACTAAAGCATTCAGAAATTTACAAGAAAATGATCAAAATTATGTTAAATTGTTACTTAAAATTGATGACTCCATTGCGAAAAACTTTTTTGCCCGGAATATTCTCATAATTGAGGGGGACACTGAAGACTTAGTCTTTAAAGAAACAATTAACCGGATGAACGAAGAACAAAGGAAAGATGTGGCTTATAGTTGGGAAATAGTTAAGGCAAGGGGCAAAGCAACAATTATTTCTCTTGTCAAGTATTTAAAGGCTATGGGATTTCGACCATATGTCGTTCATGACTTGGATACTGGGAAAGAACATGCCGAGAAATTTAACGTTCCAATCCAAGAAGCTGTTGGGGATACAACTCAGATATTTCCTCTAATAAATTGCATCGAAGACATATTAGGCTATCCTGCTCCATCAAGTAACAAACCTTTCAAGGCTCATGAGCATATACAAAAATCATGGGGACAGGACTGGGAGGGCATTACTGATGGTTGGAGAACAATTGTTGAAAGTATATTTTTTAATTCAAATGTTGTAAAAGAAGATAGGGATACTGCAATGTACGAGGTAGCGTCAGTTCAACAAGAAATAGCTCCTACAAACGATAATAAAAATGATTGATCTTATCTCATAGTACTTAGCCCCTCAAATAACAAGATGCTTTCCATGTAATTATACATTTATGATTTAAAAGATACTTCACAGAGCTCCGTAATATTTTCCAATAGTCCAACATGAATGATGAACAGATTATCTAAATGAGGAGCAATTTTAAATGCTTGATCAAATTTCTAAATCTTTAAGTGCTTTTGGCTATACTGGAGGAATTGTAGGACTACTTATCGCTTTGTTTGGGTTTATTTCTAAATTAAAGCCGATAACCTTGTTAACATCAACATTTACAGAAAAAATACTTTTAAGCAAAGAAAAAAGATTTATCGTAACAATAACAAATTTTTGTTTACAAACACTTTATGTTTCAATACTATTCTTCGCAACATTAGTGTATTCTTTTAATTTGAATCAAAAGTATTATATAGCTTTTAGTATCCTCTTGTTAGCAATTACTATGGTAGGAGTTATTCTAGTCATTTTAATCAATTTGTTTGAAAAAGTTAAAGTTTTTGTTAGATCAATAGTATTCAGCACAAAACCACTTACAAAAATACTAACTGCAATATTCTATCTCCTGGTTATTTTTTCCTATATTTCAGTTTTTCCTTACTATATGGGTTCTCATGCAGCAGCTTTATTAGTAGTAGATTTAAACAAAACTGAGCAGCAAACTTTGTTGCTAGGCGCACTTATGTTATCTATTTTATTGTCAGCATTTTTAGTCGGTGGAATAAAACTTATGTTTAGCACAATGAATGCTAATAGATATAATTTATATGGTAGAGCTCTATTTATACAAGAACAAGGAACACTTAAAAAGTGGTTTATTTATCATCCCACCAATAACCTGCACTTTATTCTAGGTGACACTCCTAATCCATCAGAATCTACTGTATATCGTTTTATAGAAACGACTGTTTTATTGAATGAAAAGATATATGTTTATAAAGCTGAAAATGCTTAATTACTTTAACAGTAAAATGATTATTAAAAAGGGCGGCAGAAAACCGTCCTTTTTAGTTTTATGAACTATGCGAACTTTGATGACTAATACTCTAAAAAGATGATAGACTTATTGTGGATCGTCATTTTTCTCCAGAAGACGAGGTGATTTGTACATGGCAATTATAGAAGAAGAAATAATCAATATTGGGCAAGAAGCTACAGATAATAACGAGTTGATTAGCTTGCTTCGTGCAATGAAGAAAGATGGTTTTGCACTTTTCATGCAACTAAAATATGGCCTGGTCGTTAAATACTAAACTTCAGCAAATGTGCTTAATTATCAGTGAACATAGAGATCAAGAAGATATTATTAAAGATATATTAGAAATAGTCGATTGTTGTAAAGAAGTTATCACGAATGCGGTACAATGTCTGTTCCTGATCAAAATGAATCTAGAAACAAAATCTTCGCGTGAAGCTAGAATAGCATTTAATTCTTCCAATATTACGTATCCACGTACCACATCGGTTATCATCCTTTGCTACACTTTAAATTAAAAGGAGATGATAATTTGGATACCCGACCTAAGATACTAAAGAACGTGGAACATACAAACTCATCTGAAAATACGACTAAAGAATACGAGAGCTTGGTACAGCAAGAAGACGAGCACATAGAAAGACTTAAAACATGCACAAAGCTCATTTGGGATGCGCTAACTATTATTTCTCAAAAGGCAAGTGTACTGCACATGGAAACCGTCAAAGAAGCAGCAGACCATCTTCATATCATGGAACTGGATTTACGAAGAGAACTGTTTAAGGTTCGTTTGAAAAAAAGTATTTTAGCGAACAAAATGAAACAAACCCAAGCATAACAGCGGAGGGGACGGAATCGTTCTGAAGAAGCGGAGTGTTCGCCTTTGAACCCGGATTTTTACCGCTAAAATATAATCAAAAAAATCTGGGGGCAACAGCGATCGGAAGAATGATCCGTCTACGTAGCGGCCTCATATGCACTTACTTGCTCAATCCACCCAGTAATCAAAACGCTCAAAAACCCGACATGACCCTTCATGGTCTGGTCGGGTTTTCTCATTTCAATCCCTCCATTCCCGCGCATAAATCTTCACTCTCCCCGCAATCACCCTACGCCCAGATAGTTACACCCACTCCCAAGATCATGTATAGTAAAGTTATGGGAAATAAACATGAACCCGCATATGATCTTGATCGCTTAGACGTACAATATGAAACATGGCAAAACGAGGAGGAACGTGATGATACATCCAACACAGGTTCAGGATATGCTGCAAGCCGCGCTGGAGACGGGCGGGGATTTTGCAGAGGTGTTCGTCGAGGACCGTACGAATGGACAACTGGGCATGACCGGGGGCATCGTAGATACGGCGCTGTCGGGCCGGGATTTTGGGATTGGTATTCGGATCATGAAGGAACATTTTTCGGTGTATGCCTACACCAGCGATATGAGCGAACAGAGTCTGATCCGACTGGCCAAATCGGCTGCCAAGGCCATTCGTGGCGGTGGAGCGCCAGGTACACACACCATTACCCTTCATCCCCATGCGATCCCTAACCAACATCCGATTGCGATCATCCCTGACGGTTCACAGAAACGCGCCAAGATTGACATGATGAGGCGGGCGCATGAGGCGGCAAGCCAATATGATCCTTCCATCACGCAAACCTCTGTTGGGATTAGCAACTCGATCCAGAACGTCTTAATCGCCAATAGTAACGGGCTGCTGGTGGAGGATACCCGTACGTATACCCGCATGAGAATAAGCGCGATTGCGACTCATGGGGAGCATAGACAATCCGGGTTCCGTGGGCCGGGAGCGTATGCTGGGACTGAATTTCTGGAGAACCTGAATATCGAAGGAAATGCGAGACACGCCGCTCGGATTGCGTCCACAATGGTCAAAGCGGGATATGCGCCTAGTAGCAGACTGCCTGTCGTGATTGAGAATGGCTTCGGCGGCGTTCTTTTCCACGAGGCGTGTGGGCATGGGCTGGAATCTACGGCGGTGGCGCATGGAACTTCCGTGTTTGCCAATAAAATCGGGCAGCAGGTGGCTTCACCGCTCGTTACAGCTATAGATGATGGAACGATTCCGAATGCATGGGGTTCGCTCAATATCGATGACGAAGGGGCGCCAACACAGCGCAACGTACTGATCGAGAACGGTATTTTAAAAGGATATCTGATCGACCGCATGGGCTCGCGCCAGATGGGTGTACCTGCGACAGGATCGGGACGAAGACAGTCCTATAAATTCGCGCCTGCATCCCGTATGAACAATACGTTCATTGCGAATGGCGAGTCTACCCGTGAAGAGATCATTGCCAATACGGAGTACGGGATCTATGCCAAATCGCTGGGCGGTGGTTCGGTGAATACCTCGACGAGCGAGTTTAATTTTGCGGTTGAAGAGGCGTACATGATTCGCAACGGTAAAATTGCCGAGCCGGTCAAAGGCGCAACGTTGATCGGCAAAGGGATTGAAACCCTGCAAAATATTGATATGGTCGGCAACAATCTGGATCATGGTCAGGGGATGTGCGGCTCGGTTAGTGGAAGTCTTCCGGTGAACTGCGGACAACCGACGATTCGAGTATCCGAAATGACCGTCGGCGGACGAAAGGGGGAATAGCGATGAATATTCAGCAATTTCAGGAAGCGTTGTTCGCGAAAGGTCGGGAAATGGGCTACGCGGATATGGAAATCTACTATGTAAATGGAAGTTCTACCTCGGTGAAGGTACTGAAGGGAGAAATTGACCAATATACCATCGTTGAAAATGGCGGACTTTCCTTCCGTGGTGTCATTAACGGCAAAATGGGCTATGCCTCTACGGAGAAGCTGGAACCGGATGTGATCGACTTCTTATTGGAAGAAGCACTTAGCAACGCGGACATATTGGAGAGCGAGGAGCAGGATGAGCTGTTTGCAGGCTCTGAGAGCTACCCTGAGCAGCCTGCCTATGCCTCAACGCTTGCCGACACGGCTCCTGAGATTCTGATCGAAGCGGCGCTGGAAATGGAACGTACAGCGCTTGCCGCAGATCCACGGATCGTGATGGCTCGACATTGCTCGGTCAGCATTCGTGAGAATGAGGTCCTGATTGTGAATACCAAAGGACTGCACTGCCATCGTCGTAAAAGTCTGGCGACCGCTTATGTGTATGTGATTGCAGCAGACAACGACGAGACCGTTACCGGGGGCTGGCATGATTATTCCCTGCGGAGCGTGGAGGAAATCGATATTGTGGATGTGGCGCATAAAGCCGTAAAAGAGGCGGTTTCCAAGCTGGGTGCGCACACGATCCAATCGGATAACTATCCAGTCATTTTCCGTCATGATGCAGCAGCGCAATTGCTGGCTGCGTATATGTCGGTATTTTCTGCGGAGTCGGTGGATAAAGGCTTTTCACGCTTGGCTGGGAAACTGGGACAAAAGGTGGCAAGCGAACATATCACACTGATTGATGATCCGCTAATGGAGAATGTTCCGGCAGGCAGCACGTTTGACGCGGAAGGCAGTGCGACCCGCCGCAACGAGATCATCAAGGATGGAGAACTGCGGACGTATTTCCATAACCGCAAGACGGCCCGTAAGGCTGGGGTGGAGAGTACCTCTCATGCTTCCAAAGGCAGCTATAACGGTAAAATCGGGGTGTCGTATCATAATCTGTACGTGGCTCCAGGCGCGTCTTCGTTGGAAGACATGATTCGCAAGATGGATCGCGGGCTGATGATCGTTGAGCTGCAAGGGCTGCATGCAGGTACGAATACGGCGTCCGGTAATTTTTCGCTGGCTTGTCTGGGCTACTGGATTGAGCAGGGGCAAGTGGTCAGAGCGGTTAATCAAATTACCGTATCGGGCAACTTCTTTGACGTACTACAGCAGGTAGAGGAAGTGGGCAACGATTTGCGTTTTACAGGAAGCTGCACATCTCCTTCGCTCAAGCTGGCTGCACTCTCGATTTCAGGCTCCTAATGGCTGAAGCAGCCTGCTTTTTTTCAGACTTACGACCTGTTCCTGACGTTCTGATTGTCTAGCAATGATAGATGCCTGATGCATCGGGGTATGGTAAAGTAGGAGAAAGTCTTTAAAATATGAAAAAAAGGCTTGGTTACAGCACCGCGACAGGGTATTATAGACAATAATATATTCGAAAAAAGGTTCGAATTGAATTTTTATTGGGGGATGTATATGAGATATATAAGCACTAGAGGTCGAGTAGAAGCCAAGGGATTTATTGATACTGTGCTCATGGGGTTAGCTGACGATGGAGGTCTAATGGTACCGGAGCAGATTCCGACCGTGTCGGCAGCTACTTTGGAGCAATGGGCGACATTGAGCTACAGAGAGCTGCTGCTGGAAGTTTTTGCGCTGTATATCAATGATGAGATTCCTCGTGAAGATTTGGAGCAGCTGGTAGAGCGCAGTTATGCAAGCTTCCGCCATCCAGAAGTTACGCCAGTGAAGAAGATCAACGATTCCCTATCTATTTTGGAGCTGTTCCACGGGCCTACGTTCGCGTTCAAGGATGTGGCGCTACAATTCATGGGGGAATTTTATTCCTACGTGTCCAAAAAGCAGAATGAAATCATTCACATTTTGGGTGCAACCTCGGGCGATACCGGGGCAGCAGCGATTCAGGGCGTGCGCGGCAAGGAAGGAATTAAAATCTGTATTTTGCACCCACACCAAAAGGTGAGCAAAGTACAAGAGCTGCAAATGACGACGGTAGACGATGAGAATGTACTGAATCTGTCCGTAAAAGGGAACTTTGATGATTGTCAAAAGGTCATTAAGGACCTGTTTGCCGATCTGGATTTCAAAGCCAAACATCATTTGCGGGCGATTAACTCAATTAACTTTGTGCGCATTTTGGCGCAAACCGTATATTACTTCTATGCTTATTTTCGGGCACAGGAGTCTGCGGGTACGAAGAAGATCAATGTCAGCGTGCCATCCGGCAACTTTGGCAATATCTTTTCCGGCTTTCTTGCGAAGAAAATGGGTCTGCCCATCCATAAGCTGATCATTGCCACGAACGAAAATAATATTTTGGAGCGCTTCGTGAAGACTGGCGAATACCAACCGGGCGATTTCAAAAGCACATACAGTCCTTCCATGGACATTCAGGTGGCAAGCAATTTCGAAAGATACCTGTACTACTTCCTCGGGGAGGATGCGGCCAAGGTATCTGAATACATGGATAAGCTCAAAACCGAGGGACGGATTGTGATCGGTGCAGAGGATTTGAAGCGTGTCCAGCAGGATTTTGAAGCGCTGGGTGCTTCGAATGAGCAGTGTCTGGAGCTGATCAAAAAATACAAAGCCGAGTACGATTATTTGCTTGATCCGCATACAGCTTGCGGTATTGCCGCGTATGAGGCGTATAATGGCGCGGACGAAGTATGTGTGACCTTTGCGACAGCGCATCCAGCCAAATTTGATGAGGCCATTCGTCTGGTGGATATCAAGCAGGAGTTCCCGGCGCAAATTGAACAATTGTTCTCGAAATCGCAGCATCAGCAGGTGGTAGAGCATGACGAAGCAGAAATTGTGCGTCAGCTTGAAGCCTTTTATGTGTAACAGAATGGGAAAAGAGGCTACGCCCTGTGCGCAGCCTCTTTTTTTATATCCATATTTTCCAGATATGATGTATGTATTAGTTTGAATTTGTTCACATTATAATGCCATATAGAGTAAGGTGTTTGGGCCTTAGAAATCGTGAAAAAAGCCCGTAAATCAAGGGATTTAGCTTCAGGAAACTAACAGGCAATGAGAGGTTCATAGAGTTATTTAATGAAGGATACAAAAATCTTTTATAGGCGAATTTGCTGTATTATTATAAAAAATCATGTATAGTTAACTAAATTTTATGAATACATAAGGTTCCACTCTCAAAGGTGCAGAATCAAGTCGTTCCGTCATTTAACAGAGGGGCTAATTATAAAAGGGGTGTATTAAGTAATGACCATGATCCGTCCAGAGCAGAGTCAACAAGCAGCAGCCGAATATGTGCAGTCCGTTTTTGAGAAGGTTATCGCGCGCAATCCTCATGAGAATGAATTCCATCAGGCCGTCAAGGAAATATTGGATTCGCTAATTCCGGTATTGGCTAAGCACCCTAAGTATATGCAGCAGGGGCTTCTGGAACGGCTAGTGGAGCCGGAGCGAGTCATTACCTTCCGTGTACCTTGGGTGGATGATGCGGGGGTTGTACAGGTCAACCGTGGCTTCCGTGTGCAGTTTAACAGTGCGATAGGGCCTTATAAAGGTGGACTTCGCTTCCATCCGTCTGTCTATCTGGGAATCGTCAAGTTTTTGGGTTTTGAGCAGATTTTCAAAAATGCATTGACGGGTCTTCCCATTGGTGGTGGTAAAGGCGGCTCAGATTTTGATCCCAAAGGGAAATCAGATAACGAAGTGATGCGTTTTACACAAAGCTTCATGACGGAGTTGTATAAATATATTGGTCCGGATGCCGACGTTCCGGCAGGGGATATTGGCGTAGGTGGCCGCGAGATCGGTTACATGTTCGGACAATACAAACGGATTCGCGGAGGACATGAAGGCGGTGTCCTGACGGGCAAAGGGATTCATTACGGAGGCAGTCTCACACGTACGGAAGCGACCGGTTACGGTTGTGTGTATTTTGTAAACGAGATGCTGCAGGCTCAGGGATCGTCCTTTGAAGGAAAGCGCGTCGTCGTGTCGGGATCGGGGAATGTATCCATTTATGCGATTGAAAAAGCACAGCAGCTCGGTGCTACAGTCGTGGCATGTAGTGACTCGAATGGCTACATCTATGATCCAGACGGTATCGATCTGCAGCTGGTGAAGCAGCTGAAAGAAGTGAACCGTCTGCGGATTAGCGAGTATACGCAAGAGCGTCCAGGCGCAATCTATACAGAAGGCTGTTCGGGGATCTGGTCGATCCCATGCGACATCGCACTGCCATGCGCCACTCAGAATGAAATTGACGAGCAAGCAGCTCAGTTGCTGGTAAGCAATGGCGTAGAAGCTATAGGCGAAGGTGCCAATATGCCATCCTCGTTACAGGCCATTGAAGTGTTTTTGGACAATGGAGTTCTGTTTGGGCCAGCCAAGGCTGCCAATGCAGGCGGAGTAGCCGTGTCGGCGCTCGAAATGTCACAAAACAGCATGCGTCTGTCTTGGACCTTTGAGGAAGTGGATGCCAAGCTGCATGATATTATGAAAAATATCTATGCTAACAGCGTAAAGGCGGCTGAGGAATACGGTGTGCCGGGCAATCTGGTTGTCGGAGCCAATATCGCAGGATTTGTGCGTGTGGCTGACGCAATGCTGTCTCACGGGATTATTTAGCACAACGGAACATAATAAAGTTGAATTGAAGCTGAGCGGCTCTTGTGCGAGTCGCTCAGCTTTTATTTGCAAAGAGCACTTTATTTTTCTCAGGGACTTGATTTATTTTTAATGAGGATGTATATTACTTGATAGATCAATAATTGATAGATCAAAGGTCGGATCATGAAGCCCAGCGATATGCTTAAGGGAGGAGAGATTGATATCACCCAGACACCATCCGAGCCTGAGTATATTTTTGACATGCTGTTGTTGCTGAACAAGCAGATTAGCTCCAAGTTTGAGCGTTGTGCAGGAGTCAGCGCATCCAGATTGCAACTATTGTGCAAGTTGTATCAAGTGAAGGAAATCAGTCAAACTCTGCTGCAAAAAGAGGTTGGCATTGACGCTGCAGCCGTAACACGCCATTTGAAACAACTGGAAGCGACAGAAATGGTCACTCGACGCACAAAGCCAGAGGACAACAGGGTTACCTTGGTAAGCCTGACCGATTATGGGCGTGCACGCATTGTCATCTTTAAGCAGGAGCGTTCACAGTTTGTAGCTCAGATGCTACAGAGCTTCGACGAGACCCAGCGGCACCAGCTAGCTGATATGCTGCAAGTGATGAATAGTCATATATCCGATATGGACTGACAACATTTTTTTAACATTACTATACCCACAGAGGGATAAGGAGAGATTGGAATGAATAATACGAATACATCCAGTACTGTAAAAACGAATGATTTTAAAGAAATCGCCCTGGGACGCCGTTCGGTAAAAGTATACGATCCGTCCGTGAAGATCAGCCGTGAGGAAATGACTGAGATTTTGACAGAAGCTACACGCGCACCATCTTCCATTAACCTGCAACCTTGGCGTTTCCTCGTCATTGACAGCCCTGAAGGTAAAGCCACACTGGCACCATTGGCCCGTTTCAACCAACGTCAAGTGGAGACATCTTCGGCAGTGATCGCTGTGTTTGGAGATTTGAACAACTTTGATAATTTCGAACAAATTTTCGGAGAAGCTGTAGAACTGGGCTATATGCCAAAAGACATTAAAGAAATGCAACAGGAAAAAGTAGCAGCTCACTTTGCAGCGCTTGATCCCGTTGTGAACAAAGAAACGGTCCTGATCGACGGTGGTTTGGTATCCATGCAGCTTATGCTGGTGGCGCGCGCTCATGGATACGACACCAACGCTATCGGCGGTTATGAGAAGGATCAAATTGCTGAAGCCTTTGGTCTGGACAAAGATCGTTATGTCCCTGTTATGCTCATTTCCATGGGTAAAGGAATCAACGATGGTCATCCTTCCACACGTTTACCTATTGATCAAATTGCACAGTGGAAATAAGTTAAGTTATATCTATATGCAACATAAAAATATACGCAAAATAAAAACAGGCGGAGCAAAGGCACATCCCTTTGCTTCGCCTGTTTTTTTATTCGCCAGGATGCAATGCAGATCCGGGGCTTGATGACGTGTCGATCCTCTGGTTATTTTTGTACTATATTCGCTCCCGACGTCTGTGTTGGGTCAGCGGGGTCATTCTGAGTAGGATGGTAGCGCTTGGGCCATATAATCTGGTGCGAAGTATGACTAAGCTCCTCATAAAATAACGGTGCTTTCTTGAATAGGCGTATGACTAGATGGAAAAAGAACCATCCGTTCATCACCAACAGCACAAGGCTGATCATAACATTTATCCAAGGAGACAGATGAGATCCCAGTACAGATCCACCTAGTACGTAATTAAGTCCAAAATACAACCAATACAAGAGACTGTAGCGCTTAATGAGCTCCCACAGGGCAACTCTTTTTCCTCTCCCTATCAGATGAATGCGTACCAGCCACTTCCCCGGAGTTCGTCCATTTGTCAGGTAAGGAACCACCATAAAGTAAATTCCACTGGAAACCCAGAAAGCAGCAGATACATGCATGGACTCCATAATGCTGAGCAACCCTGCCCAAAGGATAGAATCCACGAAAAAGGCAACACCCCGTCGGGTATAGGACACCCGTTTGGTCGTAATGTCCAAATGCTTGTCCAGATGCTCCAAGCGAGGCAGGAAGCGTGAAAACCATTCGCCTAATAGAAAGCCTAGCATACCGCCCAATGTATTAGCCAGCAGATCGTCCACATCGAATACACGATACGCATGGTCAAAAAATCCATATAATCCTGTCAGCTGTGTCACCTCAAAGAAGAGGGACAGGGTGAAAGACAGAATCAGACACCATCCCCATCGTGCACGGAAATAATAACGTAAGAACATACCGAAAGGCATGGTCATCACAACGTTAAAAACGACTTGTAGAAAGGCACGCTCCTTCAGCAAATGAACATAGCTGGAGGGATGAGCGGGTGAGACGGATGTTTCTCTTATAATGTCTTGAACGAACTGCAAGGGCATTAACTGCAACGCTCCCCCGGTTAATGCAGCATTATGACGCGATGCCGGAAGCGGTAATATGACCAGAAAGAAGGCGTTCATCAAGTATAAAAGCATCAGGTAAAGCAGCCATGCTCTAGCCTTGTGAATATAGCCATGCCTGCGATATTGCACGATTAGGAAAGGCAGTGTGAACAATAACGCAGCAAAAGGAAACGCAAGAAAGGCATATGAAACAGGAAATAAGTACGATTGAATCATATGCTGCTTACGCCTGCTTTCTCCGGAACTTCACCAAAGACCAAATGACCAGAAATACCATGAAAGCCACGCACACGCTAATGCTGATGCGATTTTGCGGGTCAAGCAAGAATAGAACCGCGATTATCCATAGGCATCCCACTGTAATCGCCGTTACATAAGGGAATCCCCATATCTTGAAAGTAGGCTCCACTGGATAAGATTTGCGCAATTTCAATTGGGACAGACAAATGCAGCTCCAGACGAGCAGCACGACGAAGCCCGGCACAGCCATCAAAATACGGAAAAGCCCGTCCTGAGCGATATAAGCAACCATGGAACCGACAATCAGGATTACAGCACACAATTTGAGACTATTCACTGGAACCCCATTGGAAGACAGGCGGGCAAGTGACTTGGGGCCTTCTCCATTGACAGCCAGCGAATGGAGCATACGTGTAGCCCCATAAATTCCCGAATTGGCGGCAGACAGTACAGCAGTGATCAGAATAAAGTTCATGACATGAGCCGAGCCTTGAAGCCCTACAGAAGACAATACCTGTACAAACGGGCTGGTATTCGCATCCAGTTGGTTCCAGGGAATCAAGCCACAAATGATGAGAATTGGCAACGTATAGAACAAAACAACGCGAAGAATAAAGCTTTTAACCACTCTAGGCAGTACTTTTTCCGGATTTTCTGTTTCCGTCAACGTCAGTCCAATCAGCTCGGACCCTCCGTATGAAAAGGTTACGACCAGCAGCGCTGAAAAGATAGCCAACCAGCCATTGGGTAGAAATCCGCCGTGCTGCGCGTAGTTGCTTAGATAAGGTGGAGTTTCAGTGGGAATAATCCCGAACAGTATACAGCCACCTAAGGCGATGAAGATAATAATCATGGCAATCTTAATACCTGCAAGCCAAAATTCCAGTTCCCCAAATCCGCCGACACTCAGCATGTTGACGACAATAATGAAAGCCGCACTGACTAAACTGAGTACCCATAGAGGGACATCTGGCAACCAATATTGCAGGAAGCTACCCGCAGCAATGACCTCAATGATACAGACGGCCAGCCACATGAAGCAATACAACCAGCCGATAATAAAGGACAGTCGTTCTCCAAAAGCTTTGCGAATAAAATCCTTCATATTCATGTTGGGATAGACGGTAGCCATCTCGGCAATTGCGCCCATAACGACCAAGAGCAGGAGTCCTGCGAAGACATAGGATAAAATAACTCCTGGTCCCGCCAAGCTAATCGTTTCGGTGCTTCCTTTAAAAATACCCGTCCCGATGACTCCGCCCATAGCCATAAAGGTAATATGCCGTGGGAGCAGCTTTTTGTGCAAAGTGGGTTCATTTGATTTCAATATGAAATCCTCCTTCATATAGTGTATAGCTTCAGCATAGCCCAAACAGGGTTACTTCAATTAGACTTATACTACATGAAAATATCCAATTAGGAAATGAAAGAAATAGGATATGGTAGGGAGATTGAAATCGATAGAGGACAAACTGAAGATAACAGAGGCAGAATGCTGGCGCTGAGGATTGCTTTATCAGCGATCATTGTGCCTCTTATTGCTCTACTTGGTGATATTTAAGTGATCACGCAGGGGGCATGAGGGCGTTAATCTGGTGCAGTATTGGCGTTACGGCGGGAACTAGCTCCGCAATATTCCTTTAGCCCGTACTTGCTTGAGCCAACTAGGAAACTCATTCAGCAGACGGTCGTACAATTCTGCATCTGTCACGGAGTCAATGTCATCCAAGGCAAAGAAATCTGCATTATCTACTACGCGGCCGCGCATCTTATCCAACTTTCGAAGAATTCCGTAATCGGCTTTACCAAGACCTACAAATTGCCAGAAAATCGGAGTGCTTGAGCTTTTAATCAGCAGCTGTTCTATTTTTTTTTGTTCATAAATACCTCCATCACTAAAAAAGATAATGTAGGTCGGGATCATGTCGTTGGGATCTTCTTTTGTGTATTTAAGTATGATATCCTTCATGACTTCTGGCTCGTTATTGCCCCACCCCAGCTCACTATCTTCACTAGGCTCAGCATAATTCCTATGAATGTAATTCTCGAAATTCCTCTCTGTGACGCTTGGAGCACGTTTGGCTTTGTCCGCAAAAAACCATACATCCATTTCACCATCGTCATCCATACAGGCGGCTACAGCCAACACACGTTCGCAGGCTTTTTGCACAGTCCCACCCGTGTACAATTTGAACATAGAAATAGAAGCATCGAATACAACCGCTACACGTGCTTTTTCACGGTCTATTTTTTTCTTTTTCAGTGAAAATTGTACATTCTGCTTGTGCAGATTAATTCTTGCGTTAATGGGGGCAGTCTCTTTTCCGCCAGCTTTAGCACCTACCGCGCTTAAGATCGCCGATGTAGGGATGTTCATCTGAACGGTATCCACTGGCGATTCCGTTTCCTCCACGGTCACACCATGAGCTTCGGCAAGCGGCTTTAGTCCTCCGTTGAAACCACGCCCAACTGCGCGAAGCTTGAAGCCAGACGTATGACGATACACTTCTGCCAGCACAAGCGATGTCTCACTGGTGGCTTCGGTGATGCTGTAGGTGATATGGGATTGCTTGCCTTGAGCAGTAACTGAGCAGCCGACCACATCGGCAAAAGTACCTGGGCCGTCCAGTGTGGCCGCAAACACACATTTTTCCACCCCGGTTCGTTCCAGTTCCTGGAGCGCTACAGTAAACTCAGTGGTTCTGTCATTTGGACGCTGTAACCGTACATGGCCGTGCGGGTCAGCGGGTTGATTGTAAAAAACGAAATAGTCATCTGAGGAAACCTTTCCGTCTGCTCCTACCATAAAACAGCTAACATCCAGTTCGGCAGGTGCATGCTTCCATGTAATGGTGACCCGCACTGTATCTTCCTTACCGAATGGTGCATTAGCTCCTGTACTCAATGCAACGTTGGGACCGCTCATGCTGTCAAACCCCCTATGTATTTTAAATCTTGTATTATACAAATTGTACCATGGAAATGGTATATTCACTTTGTTTCGTGCAGGAATATTTGTCTCATGGTAGACGCAGTAAAAGATGATATATAATGAGGTTGGTTTGGATACAAAGTATGATATTTATGAAGCGGAGGCCTTGACAAGTGAAGCAGGACCGGAAAAAGCAGACAGGTTCCCACACCGGGACGAGTAAGGAGCATGAGGCTGACGAGCTGAACGAGCTGCTGTCCTTATGGCTCCACTCGTCGATCCGTGTCATGGATGTCCGGCATATTCGACTGGAGCCAGAAGAGTTGCTTCAACCGTATCGTCTTCCAGCGCAGGCTTTTGTATTTGTATTGCAGGGTAGCGTGCGTTTGGATGGTGATTGGAAGGATACGCCACATTCAGGGTACGTACTGCATGGCAGCAAAGGCTTTGTACTGAATATGAAACCCTCGCAATGCGGGATTGAATATATCCTTGTACTATATAAAGCGACTTCACTATCGGGACATACGGTGTATAATCATCCTTCGATAGTTCATGGTTTTTCACCGCCTTATCCGGTTATACTGTATCAAAAGCTTCAACTACTGAAGTACGCATGGCAGGATCAAGAGGCGCTATCCAAGATTCAGGCTCAGGGTCGGTTCTATGATTTTGCATATGAATGTATGAGGCAATTGCAGGAACCGAAGGCTCGAACTTCTGCGCGGGGTATCGTGACACAGGCCATTCGATTTATGCAGGATTGTTACGCGGAGTCCATTACGCTGGAACGTTTGGCCGGATTATTGGAATGTAGTCCGCGGCACCTGACCCGGTTATTTAAAAAACAAACAGACTGTAGCCCGATTACGTACTTGATTCAACTGCGAATGGACAAGGCGAAGGAGCTTTTGCGGAAGACGGATGCCACTTTACAGGATATTGCTGTCAGTGTGGGGTACCCGGATGTCTATTTCTTTAGCCGAGCATTCAAAAAATATACTGGCGTATCCCCGGTTCACTATCGGGACAGCCTATATTCATCTGCTTTTATGGGAGATACACGTCTAGATAATCCATTGAGCATGTCCGAATGTTCCATTGATTCGATAAGTGGCGCCCTGCATACTGGTATTGAGGATAATAATCATTATCAAAATTATGATGAAGGGATTTTACGAATGAATAGAAACGCAAAGCATTCCATGGCATTTATTTTATTGCTTAGTTTTACCCTGCTGCTCAGCGCGTGCTCAGACACATCCAGTCCTACGGCAACCGATGGTGCTTCGCAAGGGAACAATAATACATCAGCGGAACCAACATCACAGGAAAGGGTGCTGAAGGATGCACTCGGGCATGAGGTGAAGATTCCGGCTCAGCCTCAACGTGTGATCGCTTCTTATCTGGAGGATCATCTGGTGGCGTTGGGTGTTAAACCGGTAGCCCAATGGTCGGTGGGTAAAAATTCAGTTCAAGCTTACTTGCAAAAAGAACTGAAGGATGTTCCTACCATCGCTTCAGATCTTCCGTTTGAGGCGGTTCTGAACTTCAAGCCTGATTTAATCATTATGGACAGTGCGAGCATGGTGGAAGGCGACAAATATAATCAATACTCTAAAATTGCTCCAACCTACGTGGTAGGCAGTAATATGAACAATGATTGGCGTCAAGAACTGCTGACCGTGGGTGAGGTGCTGAATAAGAGCAATGAAGCGAAGCAGGCATTGAGCAACTACGACAAAAAAGCAGCAGAGGCTAAAGCCAAGCTGAGTCAGACGGTGGGACAAAAAACTGCGGCGGCATTATGGGTAACGGATAAAAACGTGTATGTCGTAAACCAGAATCTATCCAGCGGTGATGTATTGTATAAGGATTTGGGATTCAAGATTCCACAAGTCGTACAGGAGATTTCCAAAACGGCTAAGGCGAACTGGAGTAATTTATCGCTGGAGAAGCTGGCCGAGCTGGATGCGGATTATGTCTTTATCGTGAACAGCAAAAACGTAAGTAAAGAAGATATTGTAAAAGATCCTGTATGGGCGGGAATTCCAGCCGTTAAAGAAGGCCATGTATACGATTTTGGCAAGGATTCCAGCTGGTTGTATACAGGTACAATTGCAAATAGTCAAATGATTGACGATGTTCTGAAAAATGTAACTAAGTAATGTAACTCAATAAACTAGATTATAATAAAACAGCGCTATTCTCACTTAACGGCAGAAGCCACAGTAGGAGAGCGCTGTTTTGTCTTTTTAATTCCGTATGAACTCTTGCCGTGCAACCCGGTTTTATAATAAAAGATGTCTGCATAGAGCAGACATCTGGTTTATTTTCTAAATTAAGCTTGCGGAGATACCAGGATTTTAACCTGATTTTTCTCTTTCAGGAGTCCTTCAAAACCTTGCTCAATCACTTCTTCGAGCTTAATGCGTTTGGTAACCAGCTTGTCGGCTGGGAAATATCCTTTTTCCATCAGGCTGATAACAGCCGGGAATACATCACGGTAGCCGATAATACCCGTCAAATTGCGTTCCTTCATGACAATATTGTTCGGTTTAATCGGAGCTTCTTTTTCAAAAATGCTGACGATCATGATTTGTCCGCTGATTTTAGTAGATTCAATAGCTTGAGTCAGCACAGGAGGTACTCCAGTGACTTCATAGGCTACATCTACGCCACCGTTGGTCCGTTTGTGCAGCTCTTGCACCACATCATAAGTCTTAGGATCAAGCACAATAGCACCCAACTCTTCAGCTTTAGCTTTACGCTCCTCAGAAAGCTCTACTGCATAAATCTCAGATGCGCCCGAAGCTTTCAACGCTTCAATAACCAGCAATCCGATAGGACCAGCGCCAAATACTACAGCTTTATCGCCGACTTTCAGTTGGCTTTGACGAACAGCATACAAAGCAACGGCCGAAGGCTCTACCAATGCGCCTTGCTCGAAAGATACGCTTTCTGGAATTTTGTGAACCATGTGCTCGTCAGCTGCGACATATTCAGAAAATCCACCGCCGCCGCCTGCCAGACCGAGGAAGCCCATTTTATCGCAAAGATTATATTTGCCTTGTTTACATGCATCACATTCTCCACATGCAAAAACCGGTTCTACAACGACACGGTCGCCAACCTGAATCTTGGTTACACCTTCGCCGATTTCGACGACTTGTCCAGAGAATTCATGTCCCATTACGATCGGCGCTTTTTCGCCAGTCAATGGATGCTGAGCATCTTGGGGAATAAAGATTGGTCCTGCTACATATTCGTGAAGATCACTTCCGCAAATGCCACACCATTCTACTTTGATTTTTACTTTTCCTGCCAGAGCGGCGGGTTGCTCAATGTTTTCCAATCGTAAGTCTTTTACTCCATGCCATCTCAATGCTTGCATGTTTGTCATCTCCTTGAAGAATATATGATCATTGCCTCTATAAAAGTGAATGAATTAGGAAACGTTTCCGAAAAATAATATGTCACAAATTTTACACATTGTCAAACCAAATTCATACAAAAAGCACTTGATTTTTTTTGTGAATATAATCACTTGTGACTACAGTGCTATATTCGGCTCGTTGCTTTTATACAAAGAGATTTTGTGGATTTTTCAGGTGAAGCAAAGACAAGAAGAAAACGACTTCAATTTTTAGACACTCATTCTGTGGTATAATATCAGTATTAAGACTTTATTTTAGAAAGTCAGAAAACGATTCCGTTCTTGAAAGGATTTTGGGCGTGACAGATCAAAAGAAAGTAACCATAGAGGATGTAGCCAAGCGGGCAGGAGTCGGTATTGCGACTGTCTCCAGAGCTATTAACGATAGTGAGGGCATCAGCCCGAGAACGAAAGCCTTGATTTTGCAAGTGATTGAAGAGATGGGGTTTACGCCCAACACCTCGGCTCAGAGCTTGAAAGTGCGTCAG
Source organism: Paenibacillus sp. FSL M8-0228 (assembly GCF_038007385.1). NCBI lineage: Bacteria > Bacillati > Bacillota > Bacilli > Caryophanales > Paenibacillaceae > Paenibacillus > Paenibacillus sp. FSL M8-0228. Next base: position 4,080,958 of record NZ_JBBOXA010000001.1, on the reverse strand, counting down.
ACACGACAAATCGCGCTGGCCGTGCCGGACATTCGTAACGCGATTATTCCAGAAATCGCTTGGTCCGTAGAGCAGGCCGCCAAGCAGCATGGTTACCGTGTCGTGCAAATCAATACCGCCGGGAATGCCAGAATGGAGCTTGAAACAGTTCGTGAGGTCAAGAAGCTGCATGTCGACGGGCTCATCATTATGCCGCTGGCGTATCCGAAAATGTTGGTAGATCTGATTAACAAAGCTAGCGTTCCCGTGTCCATTATTAACTATGGCAAGAAGCTGGGCGAAGATGTCAAAGCGGATATCGTCAGTCTGGCCCGGCAAGAGGGAAGACTCGTGATGGAGCATTTGCTTAAAATCGGCAGAACAAGAATTGCCTATGCAGGCGCTGCGAAGGACAAAATCGAGGAAAGATACTTCGCTTATGAGCAGTCTCTCCAGCATGTGGACCCTTCACTCGTTTATTTTGGTGATGATTTCTCCTTTGAGACAGGGTTGCGTGCTGCCGATTATTTTTACAGCTTGAAACATATGCCGGATGCTATTTATGCGGTTAATGATATGGTGGCGATAGGGATCGTCAATCGATTTAAGGATTTGGGCGTAAAAGTGCCGGATGAGGTTGCTGTAGTTGGTATTGATAACAATCTGTGGGCTATGGTAACGACTCCTCAGATCAGCTCAGTTTCCATCATGGGGGAAGAGGTGGCACGATTGGCTGCGGAGCTGCTGCTCAAGCGGATTCAGGAACAGACACCTGGGGATTATGAGCGTGTGCAATTCGAGCCTCGTCTGATCGTGAGGGAATCGAGCGTCTCCGTGATCCGTAAGCCTACGGTGGGACGTGACGCGTAAAAGTCTAGATGGAATCTTCCTTTGTTAGATGGATGAACGGTTGCAGGCGTAGCAAGATAGGAGTGGATTTTGGGCAATTATAACGACCATTGTTTGTTCAGACAGGAGAGTGGATTCATGTTAAAAGGGAATGGGTTCGTTTCTGCAGCTTGTACTGCACTAATGCTGGCTGTAACCATAGGGTGTACTCCCCAGCCAGTGGGACAGGATGCTGAAACTGTGGCGCCGTCCGGAGCAAACCATGGGGAGTCTAAGCAAACTGCAGCCGATACGCAGCATACCCAGCAAAGTAAAGAGGAGCTTGTGCTGTCCTTTTATAAGGATTCTTCCCTCAGTGATGAAGCAAAAGTACGTCATATAACGGACCATTTAGCAGGAATCCAATGGGGAAAGATGAACGAAAACAATGAACATCAAAGCCTGGAAATGATCGAATATTTGTATAGGCAGCGAGCTTTTATTCTATCGGAAAGTTTTCCAAATCTGATCCGAGCTTCTGAAGGATTGGATGGAGCTTTAAGCGAAAGCTATGCTGCCCTTATGGGAGATTTGTTTACAAGAGACAGAACTGCGATGACTCGAGCATTGGCAAATATGGATAAAACCAACCGCACACAAGGTATAGGAAGCATCGGGTATGCTCTCAGCTATAGAGAACCCAAGGAAGTCAAGAAAGAGATTCAACAATGGCAGGCAGGACAAAAGCTTACTACGGCAGAGAAGGATGTCATTCGAGCTTTGTTCGTCAAGCTGGATAATCCGTATTAATGCATGTATAGAGGAAATATTGAACAGCCGCGTCTCTACCGGAGGAGCGGTTGTTTGTGCTGTTTTTTTACATCCTGCCATCTATGATGGGATAAGCGTTAGTAGGACCATTGGTTTCATATGTTCATCTAACAACGTGCTCAAGTGGCCTGGTGATCCTGATCCGAGCGCAAGCGTTTGATATCACTAATTGGAGGCAGGCCGAACAAGCGGGCGTATTCGCGGCTGAATTGTGAGGGACTCTCGTAACCTACCTGAAAACCTACATCTGCCGCATCCGCTGATTCGGATAACAACAGGCGGCGGGACTCTTGTAGACGTAATTGTTTTTGATATTGCATGGGGCTCATAGCCGTAACCTCTTTAAAATGACGATGTAGTGACGAAGGACTCATATTCGCTAGTTTGGACAATTCTTCAATACGCAACGGCTTATCATAATCCTGCTTAATCCGCTTTATGACTTCTGCAATTCGGTTGGAATGGCTGCCGGTCATGACCAGTTGTTTTAAGGATTCCCCCTGATTACCCTGTAAAATCCTATACAGTATCTCACGAATGACTAATGGAGCAAGCACCGGAACATCTTGCGGGTTTTCCAAAAGATGCACTAGCCTTACCACGGCATCCAGCAGTAGTGAGTTGGTTTGACTTACATACAAGCCTCGTCTGGAATCAGGCATGGGGCTTGTGGGAAAAGCAGATTCCTTGATCAGGTCCAAAACCTGATGCGGATCAAAATTGAGCCGGAGGCACAAATAAGGAGCTTCTGATGACGCTTGGATGACCTGCCCCGAGATCGGCAAATCCACCGACACAACAAGGTAGTCGGATGTGCCGTAATGGTAGCTTTCCTCTGCGAGCATCACGACTTTTCTGCCTTGTGCCACAATACATAAGGCAGGTTCATGGACTTGATGTACCGGAACGGTTGTATTTGAACTTCGGACGAAGTGAAGCGAAGGTATGGCTGTAGTGAGAACTCCGTCCTGATTTGAAAATCGTTCTATAAGCCTTGCCAATTCGGCTTGTTTTTCCATGGTAGAACCCTCTATTTTGGTTGCCCCCATCGTGACACATCCCTTCTTTCAACGTAGCCCGTTTTCATTTTCAGTAGTTTATTACATATTAAGGGTCTTTGGAGGATTAGGCAATAATTTGCTCTGATTCTTCTACCAGCTCGATGGACATTCCTCTCATAATAAGATGCAGATACAACACCTAATGAGCAAATGAGAAAAAAATAAAAATGCAAAGGAGTGAAATAGTCATGGAGAGCAAAAAAACGGAAAAAAGTGTACACGCTTCGCAGCATCCCTATATAGGGATGTGGGTAACTGAAGACGGAAATATCCGTCAGGAACTCTTGCCTAATGGTCGTTATGATGAAGCACGTGGTCAGAGGCAAAGTGCCTATACAGGAAGCTATATCATCGTAGAAGATGACTATATCGAGTATGTGGACGACACTGGATTTACGGCAGATGGTGAATTCAAAGATGGTGTCTTGTATCATGCAGGGATGGTTTTTTACAGGGAAGAGAAAAAGTAATCTATTTTATCTTTTTTCAGTGACATTTTAAACTAGAGGAGGAATAAGCATGTTGGATATTAAAGGGAAAGTCGTAGCTATTACGGGGGCAAGCAGTGGGATCGGTGAAGCTACTGCCCGTTTACTTGCTCGCCATGGGGCTCATGTGATATTAGGGGCCAGACGCACAGAGAGACTGGAGGCTCTGACATCCGAGATTCGTTCTAAAGGTGAATCAGCTGATTATCAGCAACTGGATGTGACGAAGAGGGACCAGATGGAAGCGTTCATTAACTACGCGGAAAAAACATTTGGGCGTGTGGATGTCATTTTGAACAATGCGGGAGTGATGCCTCTTTCAAAATTAGAGGCCCTGAAGGTAGAGGAATGGGATCGCATGATTGATGTAAATATACGAGGCGTTCTGCATGGGATTGCGGCAGGGCTTCCGATTATGAAAAAGCAAGGATTTGGTCAGTTTATCAATATCGCCTCTATTGGCGCGTATAGTGTAACCCCGACTGCAGCGGTGTATTGCGCTACAAAGTATGCGGTTCGGGCGATCTCTGAAGGATTGCGCTTGGAGGTGGGGGGAGATATTCGTGTGACGCTGGTATCGCCGGGAGTAACTGAATCTGAGCTTGCTGACAGTATTTCAGATGAAGAGGCCCGGCAAGGAATGAAAGAGTACCGTCGTATTTCGATTTCGCCTGATGCCATAGCCCGTTCCATTCTGTATGCCATGGAGCAGCCAGCGGATGTAGATGTTAATGAAATTATTGTCAGACCCACGGCAAGCCCGAATTAATGCTACGGCATCCATGATTCTCCCTTTACACTCAGATCATTTTTTCCTCCATCCTTTATGGATGGGGGATTATTTATCGGATGAGAAAGACCATCATTCACACCTCAGAGTGTAAAAAAGCTGTACCTTTATAATAAACGGGTTTACTTTTACAAATGTTTGTGATAACTTTATTTCGACAAACATCGAAATTAAGATTGGAACAGAAGGGAGCCGAACAGGGTGAAAGATACAACGGAAATGCAACAAGCTGTAAAAATATATAAAGCACTTGGAGAACCAACTCGTCTCAAGATAGCACTTCTGCTAAAAGAGGAAAGTGGCCAATGCTGCTCTGTGCTGGGCGAGAAGCTGAACAGTGTAGCTATTTCAACGCTATCGCATCATCTGAAGCAAATGGCAGAGTCGGGGCTGCTCACATACCGTAAAGAGGGGACGTTTATCTATTACAGCTTGGATGTGGAAGCAGCGCAGAAATATGCCCCGTTCCTGATGACATAATTTTTTTTAGTCTTAATTTCGATATTTGTAAAAATATAAAAACAATATAAGAAAAGAGGCGTTATTTAAAAATGCAGAGCACGTGGAAAGTGTATATTTTGGCCATTGTTAGTTTTTTGGTAGGCACATCCGAATACATTATCTCAGGCATTTTGGATCAGATTGCGACAACCATGGGGATTACGGTGTCCGCAGCGGGACAGTTGATTACAGTCTTTTCTCTTGCTTACGCGATTGGCACGCCGATTCTGATGGCAGTAACCGCTAAATGGGACAGACGCAAGCTGCTCCTGAGTTCGCTCGGATTATTTGCAGTAGCTAATGCCCTCTCCTTTATTCTGCCGGGTTTTGGAATGTTTATCGCCGCACGTATTCTTATGGCCCTCGGGGCGGGGATGGTTGTGGTTACAGCACTGAGCATTGCTGCGAAGATTGCTCCAGCCGGCAAGCAGGCCAGTTCTATTGCTACAGTTACTATGGGTTTTACAGCCTCGCTGATTATCGGGGTGCCGCTTGGAAGAATGATATCTTCTGCATATAGCTGGAAAACCGTATTTCTCGGTATCGCTTTGACAGGGATTATTGCCCTAATTGTTATTGCAATGACGATTCCCCGCTTGAAAGGAGATCAACCGATTCCCTTACTACAGCAATTTGCTCTTCTGAAGAAGCCTGAAGTTGCTTTGGGATTGGCGATTACCTTCTTTTGGGGAGGGGGATATTTCCTCGCGTATACTTACATTTCACCGTACTTGCTGAATGTATCAGGTGTAGGGGATAATATGCTAAACTCAGTATTACTTGCCTTCGGGATTGCCAGCCTGATCGGGTCGAAAATCGGTGGATACAGCGCAGATAAAAAGGGTATTTCCTTTACATTATTCGGGGGCATGGTGTTGCATGTCTTTTCCTTGCTTTTACTTCCTGCCGCCGCTCATTCCCTGATCGCAGTATTTGCTTTATTGATCCTTTGGTCGTTCGCTGCCTGGACAACTGGACCTACTCAACAATATAACTTGGTCACTCTTGTGCCTGAATCTTCCGGTGTGATGCTGAGTCTCAATCAGTCTACGATGCAGCTTGCCATGGCGGCCGGAGCTGGGATCGGTGGTGTAGTTGTTGGTCAGGTTTCGCTGGCTTCCATCACCTGGTTTGGAGCAGCAGGGGTCGTTATAGCTATTGTGGCTGTATATTTACTTTCACGAAGATCCTCAGTCCACACGGAATTGGGTGTTACGGAGTAAAGCTTATAGATAAGTGAAAAGGAGGCCCAGTGATGAAGGTGACATTGTGGTCTTCTTTGATTTTGAATGAACAATAATATGCTCTCTTGCAGTAGGAGGGCTTATTCAAACGTAATATCAGTGATTTTGCCGGCTTCCTTAAAGCCGATATTTTTATAAACTTGATTGGAAACCGAATTTTTTAAATCTGCATATAGCATGGGTACTAAATGCTCATTTTCCAAAATCGAACATAGCTCGGATACCATTCCGCTGGCAAAACCTTTCTTTCGTAAATTAGGCGGGGTATACACAGCATTAATGCGAGCATGTCTCGGCGAGCGGTGAGCAATATTAGCCATGGACACAGGCATGTTATTTACAATCCAAAGATACAAATTTCCTGTCCCGATGGTCTTCTCCGCAACCGATATTTGACTAACCGGATCAATAAAACTACCTAAAGCTTCTTCTGAAAAACCAGCTAGAAACTGGGCAACTAATTGTACATCCTCTGGGATGGATTGTCGGATCATTCCCTCAACGCCCGAGGGCTTTTTATATTTAGGACAGAAATAAGATTCCATGACCATATGGGTATGTACCTGAGCAGCATGACGACGTTGTGCGTAAGCATTTGCGAACTTCTCGACTGTTTCGGCATCACCACATACACCTGATAGGGTGGTTCCTTTTAAATAACGTAAGAGTTCTCCTATATAGGTCAATTTATGATTATCTGTGATTTGTTGTGAGATCCATAACCAGGCCTTATGTCCGGGTGATTGAGCAAAGACCATATTTTTATCGGACGTTTTGAGGCATGTTGATCCTTCTGACTCACAAATTCGATGGATCAAATGGTATCGAACTTCATCAGCCAAAAATAGATTTTGATTTAATATATCGTCGTTTGGGACTAGTTGCTCAATCATGACTCTGCCTCCTAATGAGCTGTGACCTAAGCACTTGTAAAGTGCTATGAAGCTATGAAGATTCGGTTGTTATATCTACTAGGATTTAAACTTCCGCGCTATACGCTTCTTATTTTTTTGTCGCCAAATCCATCTTTCGATAAAGTTTTTTTCTTTTCTTTCCTGAAGTGTTTCCTTCATACCCTTAATAAGAAATTCGGATCTTCGCTTGTCGTTTCTGCTAATTTCACGTAGTTCCTCAATAAATTTATCGTCCATGTCCGCATCTCCGTTAGTTCAGGATTTTCCAAATTGCTAAGCTAGATTATACAGAACATATGTTCCTTTTTCAAGTCTGCATCGCTCTATTCAATCACATAACCATTTTTAGATGGATGCTGCGAGGCCCGCGCCAATCGGATGGTGAGGCATAAGATAAGTTGAAAGGAGGAATTACAACATGGACAACAAAGCATATGTATCTCAAACGTATCCACGTCTTACAGTTTACAACGAAGAAAATTTTCGGGGTTCCAGGAGAGTATTCAGAGGAAACCTAGGCATTCGTAATACCGATAACATTCTCGACGGCATCGAAAGTCTGCGTTTCTTTTCTACCAGCAGCAATGCTACACTGGTACTCTTTACAGGCACGCGGTTTAGAGGTAACTTCCGTGTGTTTAGAGGCAATCGCAGCATCGCCGACCTGGATGATCTGATTCGTGGGAATGATGTGGAATCTATTATCTCTACCAATCAACGTTTGACGTTGCAACAAATCCGTAATATCCGCAGTAGCGGTAGACTTCCATCTGGCTACCGAATCATCTAACGGCCTTATTTCGACTTCATAACCATTTTACAAGACTGTTTCAGGAGCTTGCAACTTTCGGGCTTTTGGGACAGTCTCTCTATTTGCACACGCGACCCACATATTTGAATGATGAGAGGAACTGTTTGGGAAAATGGGACCTTGTTAGTAGTCAACACCAACTCAATATTTATGAAAATAAATAAAGGAGGACATACGATATGCCCTCCTAATGACGTATATTGTATTTACTTCAGTTCCCAATTCGTTGCTTTGATCACGGCTGCATCTGCGTTCTTAAGATCTGTTTCGCCAGAAGCTAAGAGAGAACTCCATTGTTTCACACGATTCTTACCATTGGGAGGTTGGTTATAATCGTTGGTATCGACAACCAATGTACGCTTAGCATAGAAGCTAGTCATGAAATTCTTCTCATTCGTACTACTGCCTGAACGTGAGAGGATTCCTTCAAGACTACCTGAATCACCAGTAGCGCCTTGATTGAGTGCTGTGTCGACAAATGATCCAATCGTTAGAGCAGTATTAAATCCGCGTTTATGTGCTTGCTGTACACTATATTCGATATAGGTGTCATAGAACGTACGCCACATGGCTTCTCTCCAAGCTTCATTGTTTTGGAGAGCGTTGATCTTCTTCTTGATTACACTATCGCTATCGCTGAGCTTTAGAATCGAACCATTCATCTTCCCCTTTAGACCAGCACGTGTTAATCCACCTGCAATGGAAGGGTTGCTAGCTCCACTAGCAGCATCAAAAGCTTTAAATAAGTACGGGCCATCTGGTCCCGTATCATTTGAACCGCCTGTTGTTGCTCCAAAGATACCAATGGTGTACCCACGATTATCGCCGATATCTTCAGCATAGCCATAGAATTCAGTCCATTTCAAAGAATCTTGCTCTGGTTTGTTCACTAGCTTCATAATATTATCCCACTGCTCACCGTCGAGTCCTGTATTAGCCTTCAGGAACTGAAGTGTTGAAGGTGAGAAATTAGCATCATGGTCAATAGTTGTAACCGCTGCTTGGCTAGTAGCTTCTTCGCTGGTAAGGGATAATGGCTGTATACTAGCTTCATTTGAGTTGTCGAAGCCCTCATTTAAATCGATCGTTTTCTGCACCGGAGTCCCATTCTCTTCAGCAAAAGCCTTGCTAGGTGAAGAGCCGGACAAGCTAGAGAAAGAAGCGACTACAGTAAAGCTTAGCAAGATCATAAGGAACTTTATTTTATACATATAACTCCTCCTATAAAATGTAATTGTGAAAGGCTAAAAGCGTAGATTTCCATCTAACTCGAATGGATTTAGCAAGAGTATAGATAAAAAGCATAGGATTGAATAGAGCTTAAATAACCGTTTTTTTCAAAAATTATGATTTATATGTGAATAAATGGACCAAGTTGTTCCTAGATTCCTACAGACCATAAGTGCAAGAATGAGGACGAAACAAAGATAGCCTCTTGATAAAATGAGTTACATCACATATCAGGAGGCTATATTTATGAACAAAATCCAGCAGTTTCATGCACTTCACACATTAGAGGAACTTTTATTTTTAGGGAACGCCTGGGATCTGCTATCTGCGGTGGCTCTGGAGAAAGCAGGTTTTAAGGCGATAGGTACGACGAGTTGGGGGATTGCCAATACGTTTGGATTTTCAGATGGAGAGCTTATTGATTTTGACCAGCACGTAAGTATTATTCGGACGATTGTTGAGCATGTTCAGATTCCAGTGTCGGCAGATATTGAAGCAGGATATGGAGAGGACACGGCAACGATTGTTGAGCATGTTTTAAGGGTAGCCGATGTGGGAGTTGCAGGGATTAATATTGAGGATTCTTTGAAAATGCAAAAGGGACTTCGAGAAGTGGGTCTGCACAGTAACCTATTGTCCAAAATTAGAGCGGCCTTGGATGCGCGTGGGTTTCAAGCGTTTTTTATAAACGCAAGAACGGATACATATTTGCAGATGAATACTCCACTTTCAGAGACCATAGAGCGGGCCAAAGCGTATGAGGATAGTGGTGCGAGCGGAATTTTTGTTCCAGGATTAAAGCGTGATGAAGAGATCAGGGAAGTTGTGTTTCATATCCATGCTCCGCTTAATGTTTTATCCCTGCCGGGTCTGACGAATGTCCACCAGCTTCAGCAGTTAGGAGTTAAACGGTTTAGCTTTGGAAATGCATTTTCTGATAAGATAATAGTTGCTTTGCAAAAGAATGCAGAACAGTTGATAGAGCTACAAGATACATCACATTTATATGAGGATTTTGCAAAATCCTTGAGCTAGATGAATATGAACTATAGAAAGGACGGAGCATTCGATCATGGCTAACCTTAGTCTTTCTTTTGAAGAAATGTGGGAGAAAATTATAGCGTGTGATCGTAAGTATGACGGGTTGTTTTTTACCGCTGTGAAAACAACCCGCATATACTGCCGACCTTCCTGTCGATCCAAAAAGCCGAAGAAAATAAATGTAGAGTTTTATTTTGATTTGGACAAAGTGGAAAAGGCGGGTTTTCGTGCTTGCAAAAGATGCCAGCCCCATACAGACCATTCGCCGTATATCAGACTTGTGCAGAATGTGGTAACCTTCTTGGTTAATCATTACAAGGAAAAACTTGTATTGCAGGATATTGCGGACCATATCGGAATAAGCTCCTTTTACTTGGATCGGATCTTTAAACAGGAAACCGCCGAAACCCCGCGCACGTATTTGGAAAAAATAAGAGTAGATAAGGCAGCCTATCTTCTTAAAAGTACAAATCTTACGAATCTTGAGATTTGCTATGAGACGGGCTTCCAAAGTCCCTCCCATTTCTATAAGGCGTTTCGTAGCTTGAACCATTGTTCTCCTAGTGAGTATAGAAAGTTGAGTAGGGAATAGAAAAGGAAGGAGGTTGTATCCTTCTTATGAGCGAACTATACGTAATGAAGTATGTATCGCCGATTGGAGAGATAGAGATACAGGGCACAAATGAGGCTGTCTATTCTATTATGTTCTCTAATCGGAATGAGCTCTTAACGAGGGCTATAGAAGAGATTCCAATCCAAGTATTAGCGGAATGCGCTATCCAGCTTGACGAGTATTTTAAAGGTGAGCGCTTTGAGTTTATGTTTCCTTATGCCTTTGAAGGTACGGATTTTCAGCAAAAAGTATGGAATGCTCTGGTGTCCGTGGGGTACGGTAAAACAACAGCTTATAAAGATATTGCTCTTGCTATTGGAAATGAAAAAGCGATCCGAGCCGTAGGCAGTGCTAATGGAAAAAATAAGCTGAGCATTGTGATTCCATGTCACCGAATTATCGGTTCCAATCAGAAACTAACGGGCTATGCAGGAGGGCTATGGAGAAAAGAATGGTTGCTCCAGCATGAAAAGCGTTGTCTGAGGCCCTAAGGAGGGTTCGTAGATGAGAGACATATATTTGAAAGAGTTTAAGCCGGAGAACTGGGCCAACATGGTTCAGGTCTATCAGGAGCGGTATGCACAGGTAGATCCGGCTAAAAGAGCAAAAGTGGCCAAAAGTAAAATTCCCAAGGAGATTCAGATTGTGCTGCTGCCCGATATGGGGGAGTATTTGCTGATTTGGATGGATCGAAAAGTCCCCGCACTCGGCAACGAAACACCGTCGGATTATTTGAAAAGCGAAGAAGGGACTAAAGCACTGAAGGCGGCTATATTACGTATGCCACGTTGAAGAAGCGGACCAAGAAGATACATATGAACATTGAACAGAGCGCGAATGATGGAAAAAGTGAGTTCCTATATCCATAACTGTAATCAGATGGAATGAACTTCATCTAACCCTATGCTATGATTTACCGACAAGAATATAGATTTAAAAGGGGAAATAAGAATGAAGCTCAAAAAAATGATGTTCCTACTTTCGTTTTTAACGATATTTGTAGGGTTGATCACTTTGTGCACAGAAAGTGTTCAGGCTGCCAATTCGACAGTATTCAAAGATGGAGATAAGCTTAAGCTTATTCTTGATGATGGTAATGGAGTAAACAGAGTGTTTAAATTTGATCTCCCGTTTACGATTAAGCCTGATACACCAATTCGTCTGTATAGCAACAACATTGAAATTCCTTCTGGTGACTTTACGATCGATTATGCCAACTCCACAATTACGATTGCGGATTCACGACCAGCACCTGGGCCAGGATCAGAAAATCATATAGAACTTCCTATAGCTATAACTATGAAAGGGACTGTGCAGTCAGTCGATGAATCTACAGTAACTCCACTTGCGGAGGAGCCGAAAGTAACGCAGCCTGAGGTGGAGACCCATATAAAAGAGATTCCCACTCCCAGTGAACCCAAAGTTGCTCAACCTGTGGATGAACCGAAAGTAATTGAACCGCAAGTAACCCAGCCGATCGAGGAGCCTAAAGTGGACCAAGCGGTTGATGAGTCACCGGAAATCCCTTTGTCTATCCCATCTGGAGAAAATTTTCCGGGTACATTTACAATCAACTCTTCAAGTACATCATTTTCAGTTCGTTTGAAGATGAAAAATATTCAACCCACGTACACTTCATATGTTATGGTCAAAAATGCGGATGCTCAATTAATTAAACGGATTCAGTTCGATCCGGAAACAACGTTTAGCTACCCTTTGAGTAACCTGAATTTATCTACAGGTGGATATTACTTTTATATCAAAATGATCGATCAGTCGGGAAATTCGGCAGCGTCTGTACCCCAATTTGTTCCTATAAATAATAACAAGGCTCAGCAGGTTGAGGTGTTTATAGACGGTAAACTGCAACAATATGAGCAGCCTGCGACCTCTATTAGCGGAAGTATGCTGGTGCCATTTCGTGCCGTTTTTGAGGCGCTTGGGGCGAAAGTGAAGTGGGATGGAGCTACCAAGACCGTTACTGCAACCAAAGGAAATACAACGATCAAGTTAACTGTAGGCTCCAGGGATGCCTATATCAACGGAAAATTAGTGCGTCTCAATGCGGCGCCAAGACTCATTAACGGCAAAGTAATGGTTCCTATTCGCTTTGTTAGTGAGGCGCTGGGTGCGAAGGTGAAGTGGAATATTGCAGCTCAGAGCGTTGTGATTTTCCTTGCTCCACCGCAGGTTTTGACAACTAGCGAAAGTGAACAATTAATGGAGGAAAATGAAGATGCTTCCGAATCACAATCCAATCCAACGATTCTGAAAAAGATATCCACCACCTTCTCCAAATCTACGGATATTGTGTTCGTCATAGATGTTACGAGTAGTATGACAGGGACGCTGGATTATGTGAGACAGAAGGTGAAAGGCTTTGTTGATTCCGTTCCAGCAGGTTCTCATTTTGCTGTCGTTGCATTTCGGGATATCAATCTGAAGGCAGATAAAGATTTAGAATTTTTGGAGTTTACGACCGATAAAAATAAGTTAAAAGGTAACTTGAATATGCTGCGCCCTTCCGCTGGCGGGGATTTGAAGGAATCGGGATTAGAGGCTATTCAGTTAGCTATAAGTAAATTTCCCAAAAATTCTAATTCCAAAACAATCATATTCATTACAGATGCACCAGTTCATGATAAGAATACAGCCCTGGGTAAAGCCCGTTTTTCAGTAGATGAAATTAACGAGCAATTACAGAAAAATGATGTTATTTTTAATGCAATCGTGCCTGCAAATGGACTAGCCAACAAACAAATGAAAAAGCTTGTAGATTCCAACGAAGGGACTTTGTATGATATCAAGGAGGCCAAGCTGAATTTGGCGAAGTAGGTTTGTCCAAACTCAATTAAAGCCGTTAAAGGGAGCCGATGCCAGGCTCCCTTTTGTTATCACAAGCGACCTGTGCTGAAAGAGTTCTAATGGGCTGAAAGCTCACTCTCCGTCACCCATTTATGATTTTTGACAGGCTCTCCTCCTGTAGTCGGCGTATAGTCTACCATATATACGGTCGTTGGCTCGGCGGAATCAATGGTAGCCTTAGCCCCATCCATCCCCTTCATATGATCTGCTGCAAGGATAACCTCTGTGCCCGGTGCATAGGGCTCGCTGCTTGCATCCTTAATCTCTTCATGAATAACCCACTTATGATTATTCACTTTCTCTTCTCCAGTGGTTGGTGTATAGGAGACTGTATAAGCAGTAGTCGTATAAGCACCCACAATCGTGGCAGTAGCCCGATTCATGCCTGCCATATGGTCAGCTCGTATAGTCGCTTGACCACCAACTTTGAAGGCTGGATTTTCAGCTTCTTTTAATCCGGCAGGAAGCTCACTGGAAGTGGAATGGTTCATCTCCGATGTGTCGTGCTGTTGACTGCTGTTTGCCGTGTGCTCTTGGTTTGGCGCGTTACTGTTCCCGCACCCACTCAAAATCATCATGACTGTACCAGCGAGCAAAGCCCATTGCATTCTCATATTTAATAGCTCCTTTAGGGTTTTATTTTCATATCAATTATACCCCCAGGGGGTATAATTGAAACGGAATAATATTACAAACTTGTGAAGTGTTTTTACCTACAAGGGGATCGCCTGTTGTGATCCCTTATTTGTTATGCAGAAGATGCGTAATTAAATGTTGTTGACAGTGAATAAAAAATCATTGTAATATCTATAAAACGCATCAAGTTACTTGGTATTTTGAGCGACTGTAAACATTCTAACTCACCAAAAGTAGAAGATATCAAGGAGCAGGGGGAGACATCAAATGAAGAAACCATGGATTTCATTTATATTGCTGCTGGGAGCAGTCGTGCTTTTTATTTCAGGCTGCGGCAGCAAGAATACGTCGGGCAATGCTGCGGGTGAAGAAAAGAAAACACTGCATATCGGCTTTAATCCTGGTCCATATAGCGATCAGTTTAAGAATGGTGTGGCTCCATATTTGGAGAAGAAAGGATATAAGATTACATATAAAGAGTTTACAGACGGTGTTCAGCCCAATGTAGCCGTGGCTAAGGGGGATATTGATGCTAATGTGTTTCAGCATTCGCTTTACCTGGATTCTATGAATAAGCGGGAGAATATTGATCTGATTGGTGCTGTACAGGTCCCGACTCCTCCAATGGGATTGTACTCCAGCAAGCATACCAGCCTTGACGAAATCGGCGATGGAGCCCAAATCAACCTGCCCAACGAGCCAGTCAATATGCTGCGTGCGCTGAATATTTTGAAGGAAGTAGGCTGGATTACGTTAAAGGACAATATCGATCCATTGCAAACCTCGGTGAACGACATCACCTCTAATCCGCATCATCTGCAATTTGTTGCTACCGATCCGGCACAGGGGCCACGTGTACTGAAGGATGTTGATTTTGCGGCTATACAAGGGAACTTTGCTGTATCGAATGGAATAAAGCTGACCTCGGCATTAAAGCTTGAAAATATGACAGATCCGTTCACGAACGTGGTCGCTGTGGACAGCAAGAACAAGGATAAGCCCTTCGTCAAAGACATTATTGAAGGATATCATTCAGATGAATTCCAAAAGTACATCCATTCGAACCCTGATTATGAAGGCTACAAGTTGCCAAGCTATTTCAAATAATATGGGGCATTATCTTCTGCGGGCTGACGTTGTCAGCCTGTATCTTATGGATAGAAGGTGGATATGAACGTGATTTTTTCATCCTCTGATCTCGTCAAGGCTCTGCCTGACAACTATTTTAGCGCAATAGATGACAAAGTGAATCTGTATAAAAGTAAAGGAATAGATGTAATTAATCTGGCAGCCGGCAACCCGGATCAGCCAACATCGGCGCATATTATCAGCGCTTTGAAGGAAGCGGTTGATCAACCGATCAATCAGGGCTATCCGCCTTTTCATGGAAAAAAAAGCACGCTGGAGGCTGTCGCCGCGTTCTATAAACGGGAGTATCAGGTGGAGCTGGATCCTGACCGGGAGATTGCCATATTCAACGGCTCAGCCATAGGCGTAATGGGGATTCCACAGGCGCTGCTGAATCCCGGTGATTGGTTATTGACCACCGATCCGGCATATCCCCAATATTATTCCGCTGCTGCGCTGGCAAGAGCCCATATTCATACGATTCCGCTTGATGAGAAGCTTGGTTTCTTGCCTGATTATACAACCGTGCCAGAGGAAATCGCAGAGCAGGTCAAATTGCTTATGATTAATTATCCGAACAATCCGACTGGAGCCGTAGCTACTGCAGATTTTCTGACGAAGACGCTGGATTATGCCGCTCGGTATCAGTTTCCAGTTATGAATGATTTTGCTTACGGTGCTCTTGGATTTGACGGGCATAAGCCGATTAGTTTATTGCAAATCCCCGGCGGCAAGGAGTATGGCGTCGAGACGTATACAGCTTCCAAAACGTATAACATGGCTGGATGGCGCTTCGGATTTGCGGTTGGAAATGCGTCCGTTATTGGTGCGCTCAAGCATTATCATACGCATGCCTACAGCACTGTTTTTGGCGCGGTACAGGATGCGGGAGCTGTCGCATTGCTGGGCACCCAGGAGCCAGTACAGGAGCTCGCGAAGTTATATGAGCGGCGCCGTAATGTTCTTATTGCAGCGTTACGAGGTATTGGCTGGGATGTAGCAGCTCCCCAAGGGTCTTTTTTTGCCTGGTTCAAGGTGCCGGAGGGGCATACATCGGCTTCCTTTGCAGACTTTTTATTGGACGGGGCGCACGTTGCGGTCGCTCCTGGAGAAGGCTTTGGTCGTGCAGGAGCTTCTTATGTGCGGGTCAGTCTGGTAAACAGTGAGGAAAGGCTGCTGGAGGCGGTGCAGCGTATCGCAGCGACGGGTGTTTTTCAAGTATAAGCCGGAATACAAGGAAGTTATTTTGCTGCAATCAGGAATTGGCAAAGCGAACGCTGCCTCGACTACGGCCCTGCTGATTGAGCGTTTTAGCCCAGAGCTTGTCATTAATACCGGGTCTGCGGGTGGGCTCGATCCAGCGCTGCTTGCTTTTGCGACAGAAGCGCTGGCGGAGACCAGGATTGAGGGGAAGATCGTCAAGGGTTTGATTACGACGGCAGACTCCTTTATCCGCAGCCAGTTTGGTATTCCATTTTTGGCTGCGGCCAATTCGGCCGCATATGATAGAGACAAGCTTTGATATATTCAATGGCACTATTCAGGAACGTTTTTTCTTCGACTTGCCATGCTGGTTAATGAGAGTTCGAAGTTGTTTCCCGGTTTGGTTCAGCTCTATATCGTTCAACACATAGTCGGTGCTGACTTCCCAGGTGCTGTGGTCATTCAGATGAAAAATAAAGGCGGGAAAGCGAGGGCGCAGCCATTTGCGGATGGAGGCCCCTTCGAATTCGACTTTAGTGATTGCAGCCCACGGGACAGTTCGAATACCATCTGAAATGCTGTGCTCGTCAAAGATGAACAGGTAGGTATCCTTTCGAAGCGTTCTGCTCAAACAAACCACGAGATAGCTACCGAAAAAAGGAAGTCCGACAATGGCGGACGTAATAAAGAAGAAGATTTGTAGAGCTGAGATATCTTCGTCGATAAAAATGAGCAGCAGCAAAAACAGACAAATAAGCACAAACATCAAGCTGCCCATGGCTTTCCAAAATGCCAAAGATCTTCGATATACAATTTTATCCACGGAATACCGCCTCGTCGGGAACAAACGCCTGAATGAAATAAGTTATCCGTTCTATCCAGTCAGCTTCGGTCACACTTTCAATTCGCAGACATGGAGTGGCCTGCATATCCAGTTCTGTATTTCTTACAATCCACACATCATTCTTTCCTTTAAGAACAAATAGCAGATTTGTAACAGAAGGACCATTTTCATCCGTATCCGTGTATACCATTTGGCTCAAATTATCAAGGCTACACTGATTACGATCAAAATCCTCCCGCCAGTCTTGTATCATTTGTTGAGCCGACTCATGAAGCTTCCACGTTGTCATTTGCTGCATGGTGAAGTTGGATGAGGTTAACTCATTCCACTGTTCTTCGGTCAGATCGACGTATCGGCTGTGCGCATTGAAGTTCGGAGCAGACAGGCCGAACAGTTGATCAATGTCGTGGTGCCAGTCTTCTGGAGAAGACCAGCGAAAGAAATGGAGTTCATTGTGACTGGAGAAATGATACAGAAAACGTTCATTTCCATGGTGTATCGTTAACGTATTTTGCTTATCTTGTTGCTCCTTAAAGCCACGTAGCATCTGACGACTTTGTACCAGATGAGCTAAAATTTCAACAATGAACGCATCAAATTCGAGCTGTTGTTGCTCGTCATCCCGTTGTTCCATCAAACCCTTGGATATCATGCTATGCGTTGCGGCATGAAAAAGTAGTTCCCAGCGATCTTCGGTTAGTTCCCCGTAATAAGATTGGAGCAGACCAGAAGCCATATCTTCTGCGCCCAATGCGGTCAAGGCAAAACCTAGCTCCTCAAGCGTTAAAATTACCGTTTGTTTGTCCATAGTCAGGCTCCTTCTCCATCTGTTAGGTGTGTATATTATTTAAATAATTTGCTGGCCCAGCGTATCCCTTTTTCCGCAAATTTGGCGACTTTTCCGCCTGCCCAGCTTCCCACTGTACCGCCGACGTATGCCCCGACGGCTGCGCCGACCGGACCACCGATAGCACCGCCTATGGACCCCAAAACGACAGCGCCGCCATAAGTTGCGGCGGTTTTAATCGCTACGTTAGAAGCAGATACAGCTACATCCGTTCCGGTAAGCTTCCCGCTTTTCCATTTTCCAGCCAGACTGATACCCTCGCCCACAATATTCATGGTGGCATTAATAGGGTAGAGCTTTTTGGCAATCATACCGGGAATTTGGCGGGTGGCTATGCCGTAACGTCCTTTTTCCACCCCGGCGATGACGTTCCGTGTCCACTGAGGAAAGCTGTTGGCTTTGTTGAATCCGAGGCCGAGCTTACCCATTTGAAGCTTTCCAGCTAAACGATCGAAGCCCTTTAACCCCTTCATCACAATACCCGGTTTGGCGAATTGGCGGTTTAGGCTTTTGCCTAAATTACGCATAAAAGCATTGTTACCCTTGCCTTTCACCCATGCCGCATTATGTATAACCGCTCGAGTGGGATTCTTCAGACTTCTCTTGAATTCTACTGTTTTGGTGAGCACAAGTGTGGAAGCCAGACCGCTATAGATCGCTGTTCCGGCAAATCCTAGTTGCCCGCGCCATTTGTTGGCCTCTGACAGGCTGTTAATGGCTATATCTGCTGGATCGGGTCCTTTTTTCCCGGAAGTTGCCCCTTCGCTGTTGCTGATCTGTCCGCTGTGATCTCCTTTGGTAATCCCCGTGTCTGCTTGGGTGTCTGTTTCCTTGAATTTTACTGCAATGGAACGCAGCTCTGTGCTGACAGAACTGACAGTTTGAGTGAAAGCATCCATTTGTCCACGAGCTTTATGAAAATCCTGATAAAAGCGCTGCTGTGTTGTTCCTGCCCAGCTATTTTCTAACATCTGAATATGCTGTGACAGTTGTCCGCAAATTTGTGCCCCCAGCTCACGTGCCTGTGCGAACTGCCTGGAAACTGCTTCTAGTTTCTCAGGAGGAACCATAATTTTAGCCATGATGTCCACCTCGGATGATTAAAATAATTACTTATATTTTA
Organism: Paenibacillus sp. FSL M8-0228; assembly: GCF_038007385.1. Lineage (NCBI taxonomy): Bacteria > Bacillati > Bacillota > Bacilli > Caryophanales > Paenibacillaceae > Paenibacillus > Paenibacillus sp. FSL M8-0228. The sequence goes on along the minus strand of NZ_JBBOXA010000001.1, from coordinate 4,061,981 downwards.
GTGAATCCAGTGGGGGTTAGCAAAAAAAGGGGGGGATTTTAGTGAAAAATAAGTCATTTGTATGAGTTCATGAGGGTGCATAAGGGAGAATAGTAGGAGGTGTATGATCCGAAGTTCTTATAGCCATTCATAACGAAACGAAAAAAGCCACTCTTTTCAAATGGAGCTTTCCATTAGAAAGAGAGGCCTTCTTGCGTAGAGACTAATATATATTTCGCGTCGGTTTAATTACTTTAGCGGAATCTGCTTGGACAGCTTTTCAAACTGCTGCAAGTGAGGAGTGACCTTGGCAGTAATACCTTTGAGATACTTAATGGACGCTTGTCTTTGGCGTTCTTTGGTAGCAGTCTCTTCAGGGAACATGGAGTATTCCTTTTGGACAGAGCCATTTTTATAATTTACGGAGAAGAGGTCTCCTTTTTGCCACCTTTGGACCAGATCTTGATTACTGTGTAAGATATTTATTATTTCATTGCTATTTTTATAAGTGAAGCTGTAGTCTGGATCGGCCACAGCGTGGATCACTTGGTAGCCGTTCTGTAATCCATTGTTCTGAAAAGTACCTACTTGGATCTCGTTCGAACGTACGGTTCCATCCGTTTGCGTCACTTTTTCAGTCTGCGTACCCTTGCCGCTCATCGTGTCATTGCTCCATGTTCCGTTGTATACGACTTTATGATTCTGTCCATCTGCATCCGTGTATTGATTTGTATATTTTCCGGTACCTGATCGCTTGCCATTCACAAAATCACCCGAATACTGCTTATATTCGCTCCATTTGATCGTACCACGTCCGTTAGGCTGCCCATTCTCGACCTCTCCATAGTAAGTAGTCTGACCGGATAGCTGAAGCAATTCCTTGGTTGCAGCCGCATTCGCCGCAGGTGTACTTACAGACAGCGCTCCAGATATCAGCGATGCGGACACCATAATAGGCAGTGATAGAGCCTTCCCTTTTTGCCAAAGTTTTTGCATCATGAGTTCTCCCCTTTCGAAGCTTTGAATTTCTAAAAGTTAAGTTCAACAACCCAGCACCGTTTTTATACTATTTTGTGCTTGGTGATTTATAGTTTAATATATATTGAGAATTATAGGAAACTGTAAAGTGAAAACAGCTAGTTAGGAGAGAGATTCATGAATTTACCCGAACATGGGAGTGAGGATGTATCGAGCATCCTTGCCGTGGAGTTGGAACATGAGCCTGTCAAGACCATAAAAGGAATCCATCAAGTGGAGCCTGATGCTAATATCTATTGGCTGATTGATGTGGAATTTAGTGGTTTTACGTTGTCAGATGAGGATATTTTGCGATTGCTCAAAGGATATATCGTGTATGGGCATGTTCATGATTTACAGGTGTGGACTAGTGTGGGGCGCAGACCAGCAGGCGAATGCCATTTTGATAAAATTTGTGTTTGTATAGATATATTCGATAATGTAGAGATGCAGGTTTGTTTGGATGAAGTCAAGGTTGCAGACTTTATGAACACACTGCCAGCGCGTTTTCAGGAGAAGGGAACTGTTCATGTGCTTCCTCGAGAGGATGCTCACCATGCACGTGCAAAGGCGGAAAAACTTAAAGCATTTACAGATCAGGAAGGTGAAAGGGAACACGCTGTCATGCTTAGGCTAGTAGCGGATCAAGGCCAATCTTACCGTGGAGCGGATATCTGGGATGTCATGCTGAGTCTCGGAATGGAGTGGGGAGATATGGACATTTTCCATGCACACCATCACGGGACGGGAGGTTATGATGAACTATTTAGCGTACATACGGGAACCGAGCCTGGCTTTTTTTGGTTGAGTACACTCGCAGAGGATCGCTTTGCAGATTTAATTTTCAGTATGGATGGGGTGCGAACCGCGCAGCCGCAAACGGTGTTTGAGGTGATGTGGAAAAGTGCCGAATATGCACGCACCAGACTCGGTGGGACATTAGTGAATGAACAGGGTCTGCCAGCTGTGCCGGAAGATTATCTACATCAGATTCAAGAGATGGAAGATCGAATAAGAGAGTTTGGATTTAAAGCAGGCGAGGATGTTGTTCTGTTTCTATTCTAGATTAGAAAGGAGTGATTTCGTTGTCCAGCAACGCTATTGAGAAGCTAAGAACGATTCTAAAACGTAAAGCTACGATTTTTCATACAGGGGGTCGTAGACCGTCGGATTCCCTTGAACAAAGCTGGATTGGTAGAGTTACAGTGGCTTTGCCAACAGAGGAACGACCCATTGATGTACAGGGGAATGCTATGGCTCCGATCATGCAATTGTATTTGCCGACCTTGCCCTTTGTCCCTGAAGCTATGCGTAGCATCAAGCTGTTGACAGTCTTCCTGTCTCCCGATGTACTGGATCATGAGGACATGGAAGGGTATATGTGTATTCGTGAGTATACGTCGGTAGAGGATTTGGTCGAAAAAGATTTTGGTCCGTCATTTATGCAAATCAAAGCATTTCCGCTGTTCCCTGAACTCAAAGAGAATGATTATCCGGTCTGGGACGGTGATGACATCCCTGAGGAATACGGCGATGCCCTTAACCAAATGGACGAGGAGGAACCCGACTATTTTGAGGACATCGTAGAGGAAATATATGCGGTTCACAAAATCGGTGGCTATCCCAGCTTTATTCAATCGGGCATTGACTTTGGCGAGGGCTATGAATTTGTATTTCAGATTGCTTCGGATGCCAAAGCCCAATTGAATATTGTGGATGGAGGCAGCTTTTATTTTGCCAAGCATCAGAATGACGGAGTCTGGCGGGGTTACTTTGATTTTTACTAATAGGCTCATTTAGAGAGCAGTCTGGAACCGATCGTTTTGTAGAGCATGGCAACCCTATATACTCGTAAGTTAGATACTATTGAAGTGGAGTGAAAAGATATGAATGTTTTAGGTCAGCTGGGATCTGCTATCCAGAGTAGTTTATTTATTCAATCCGATGAAGTGGAGTGAAAAGATATGAATGTTTTAGGTCAGCTGGGATCTGCTATCCAGAGTAGTTTATTTATTCAATCCGAACTGAAGAAAGCTCATGCATTTATTCAGGAGCACGATCTGCCTGTAGAGCAGGTAGAACATGATTTTCACAAGCAGATCATCGTGCTGGAGCAATATGCGGGAACTCGCGTTTTTCAGCGAGGGCTTGCCAAATACAAAGTAATCAATGCAATGCTTATGATTATATCAGTGATCATATTGCTGGCAGCAGGCATCGTTGCAGCAATGGAATATTTACAACCCGAACGACATTTGCTGCAAGTGCTGGCGAATGCCATGTTTGACTATTGGGTTCCCTCTATTACTTTGCTCAGTGTTGTATTCGTGGGTGTGATCGTTCTCGCCATCGTTAGAACTGTTTATGCCAAACAATTACATACGAGGGTGCTAGATCGGGCCTGGCAGGCCATTTTCAATCATGTGGACAAATAAGGGCAGAGAGCAACTGTAGGAGATTGGCATAATAGCTGAAGGAGTGGCAGCAATGAATGACTGGGAATCGGGAATCATTCAGGTCGATGGTGAGCGTGCGATTTACTCATCTTTAACGGAAGATCAGTTGTTAGAGGCCGATTGGTATTCGAAATATTTTCATTCTGTAAGAAAGCTAGGAAATGAGTATATCTGGTATCATTTCGATCAGGTTTCTTTGCTGCGTCGGCATTTTTTTGTGTCTGTATGCTTTAAGGATACCAGCCTAGTTGTCGCGGAGATTTCGCTCCAGGGCAATGAATTTCCAACTTCGTGGGATAATTGGTCTGAAGAAGGGGAGAGAAAGCGGCAAAGGGAGCATGATCGTTTGTTACAGCAACATTTGTCCGTAAAGCCAAGCTATCGTCAAACAAAACCTTACCCCTATATGGAATATGAACTGAACTGGGGGAAAATCTCTTCTTATTTTGACCCCCGGTCGGGAAATACGGCCATTGCTTTTAAGTATAAAGATGAATAGTGATCTTACATAAAATACACGACAACCCTGCGCTTTGTGCTGGAGGTGAGGGTGTTGGATGAGTAAGGGAGATATGTTGTGGATAAAAAGGCGAAAAAAATACTGATGAACACATTCTGGTCCTCTAGCGGCTGGAAGCAGGAGCGGGGATCTTTTTCGGGTGAGGATTTTGAATATGCCAAAAGTAAGGGCTTGATGTTCGATCCGATCACCATTACACATAACGAGATTATAAACAGGCTGCATGAGCTGCACCAGCAAAAGGCTACAAAAGAACGAGTGGCAGCAGCATTTTTGCATAGTCTTTCCACGAAAAAGGTTCATTTACGAAGCGCCTTATCGAGCTGGGCATTAACCGCAGGGCTTCCTTTGCACACCTATGGGGAGCGGCCTGTCGTCCTGCCCAATTACAGTAGCTGTGGGGATTGTAATTTTAATAAATTGATGTCCGATAAGGAATACGTCAATAAAGATTTGAATGTGCTAAATTTTGAACGAATCAAATGGGGCGGTATTCGTCTGAACCACCTTCTGTATTGCTGGATGGACCTTGAATTGTTCAGTCAAGAAGAGGATGTTCAGGTTTCCGATGAGGATCTAGCTATACTCCATAACATGCTCGAAGCTGTTCAGAACTGTGATGCTCAAAGCAGTGCACGTCAATTGGAAAAGCGCTGGAAGGATGTGTTTCCATCCAGCAAAAACGAGCGTGATGTCGTCATGGAGGTGTGGGGATATGCCGGACTGCTGGTCCCACAGGACACGCCTCGTAAACGACAGCACGGCAATCATGATTTTTATTCCGTAGCAGCCTGGCAAGGAGATGACGGATACTCACAAGAGGCGTTGGACTATTTCTTTGGTACGTTTTTATAGAGAATGTGAATCGTTATGCACATCTTGATTATGACGGTTGCTCAAACAGCAAACGTTCTTCTTCCCGACTATGAATGGCATTGACAACCAGAAGCGCGTGGAACTGTTGAAGAACTTCAGGCGTAAGCCCTTCTTCACGGATCCCGGCTTTGAGTTCTTTTACAATGATTCGGAGCAGATCATGATCTCGTGTAAGTTTGACGACAGCCTCCTGCAGTTCCGGTTTTTTCTCGACCATTTCCTGATAGAATCCTTCCTCTTCTGCATCAGCATGGCTGAGAATGCGGGTTTCCCAATATTCGATCAAGTGGTCGGCAGCCTGGCGCGCCACCTGGAATTCTTTCGCTTCGAGTAATTCCTCTACTTCTCTCGTCTTATCTAGAGCGCCAGATAGCCCGCCTTGATGAATGGCATGATGAGCATGCAGTTGACGTAAAGAAGGTCCTCCCATAACAGTTCATCCTTTCTTTGTTCCCTTTTTTAGTACAGTATAGCATAAGAAAATAGCGTTATTTTTCCGGTTAGGATTTTCCCCTCTAAGGAAAAGGGAACTCCCTAATTGGTTCAATTTCATATAATACTTAGAATGAAGTTAGAAGATAAAACTCAATCTTGGGGGAATGGATGATGAATCGATTAACCGAAATAACAGACATAAAAAAGATTGTGAAAAAAGGATCAAGGGTTTGAGGGGGATGAGCAGATACATACCCAATCAACATGGAGCCTGGGCTATGCTCATTCTTCCATTTTTATTCGGTTTAGCTGCTTCTCGAGGGGATCTCATTCATATACCCCTATTTGTGTGCTGGTTTTTTATCTACTTATTCAGTTTTCCTGTCCTCCAATGGATCAAAACAGGCAGCAGTGAAAGATACCGCAAACCCGCCGTTGTATATGGAGTGATATTACTTCCTTTGTTAATTTCACTGATATGGTTTGAGCCTGCCTTGATCTGGTATGGAGTTCTTTTATTGCTCTTTTTTATGGCTAATATTTATTTTGCGAGAACGAAAAATGAACGTGCTTTACTCAATGACATTGTTGCAATTTTACTCTTTTGTTCTTTTATATATCCCGTTATTTATATGGGGGGAGGAGAGGATTGGAGGGTAGCAACAGAGCTATTCTTGCTTTTGGTGCTTTACTTTATCGGAACTGCTTTGTATGTCAAAACGATCATTCGTGAAAGAAAAAATATACGTTACCATTATGCTTCCGTTATCTATCATGCGGTGATTTTGTTGTTTGCTATTTGGTTAAAGTTATTTCTGTTTATTCCTTTTTTAATTTTTTTGATAAGAGCCATTTGGCTTCCTAAACTCGGATTAAAGGCAAAACAAGTTGGCATGGCGGAAATTGGATTTTCAATGATGCTCTATGTTTTTGTGTTGTTTTTATATTTCTAAAAGGAGAGACATCAATGATATCTTTGAAAACGCCGCGTGATTATCATACTGACCCGTTTATAGTCATCTGGGAGGTTACACGAGCTTGTGCTTTAAAGTGCCTTCACTGTAGAGCGGAAGCTCAGTACAAACCTGATCCTCGCCAACTGACACTAGAAGAAGGTAAGAAGCTAATAGATCAAATCGCTGAAATGAATCATCCGTTGCTTGTATTCACAGGCGGAGATCCTTTAATGCGTCCTGATCTGTTTGAACTGGCTCAATATGCAATTGAAGAGAAAAATCTGTCGGTTTCAATGACCCCCAGTGCCACTCCTAAAGTGACACGAACAGCGGTAGAAAAAGCAAAGCAAGTTGGATTATCGCGGTGGGCATTTAGTCTGGACGGTTCATGTGCCGAGATTCACGATCATTTTCGGGGTACAGCGGGTTCTTACGATACGACCATGCGAGGAATTGGTTATTTAAAGGAACTGAACATCCCTATTCAAGTGAACACTACGGTATCCCGGTACAATCTTCATGATCTGGAGCAAATTGCAGAAAGAGTAAAGGAAATGCAGGCCGTGTTATGGAGTTTATTTTTCCTTGTTCCAACTGGACGTGGCATGGAGAAAGATATGATTACTCCTGATGAGCATGAAGCCGTAATGAAATGGTTGTATCAAATACAGCAACAGATGCCGTACGGAGTGAAGGCTACAGAAGCTCCTCACTACCGGAGGGTCGTGCTGCAGCAAAAGCACAGCGCAGGTGAGAACAGTGTAGCAGACGGACAAAAGAGGGCAGATGTTTTAGGACGTGCTCCTAAAGGCGTAAATGACGGAGATGGATTTGTTTTTATTAGTCATATCGGCGAAGTATACCCGAGTGGTTTCCTGCCTCTTATGTGCGGGAATGTACGAAAGGATAGCTTGGCAGACATTTATCGCAACTCTCCGATCATGATGAATCTTAGAGATAAGTCCCTACTTAAAGGTAAATGTGGAGTCTGTGAATTCAAGGCTGTCTGTGGGGGCTCCAGAGCAAGGGCTTTTGCAATAACAGGAGACTATTTGGAGAGTGACCCTTATTGCGCTTATATACCCGGGGTTGGAGAGGAAAAGTGTTTTCATGAAGAAAAGTTCTAAAAAAGTCGTTATTCTCGGTGGAGGAATAAGCGGTTTAAGTGCTGCCTTTTATGTGAAAAAGCTGGCTGAGGATCGGCAACTTGAAGTGGAGATTACACTGGTGGAGAAAAGTGAACGTCTAGGAGGAAAACTGCAAACCGTTCGCCAAAACGATTTTATGATCGAAAAAGGACCGGATGCTTTCTTGGCCAGAAAGACGGCAATATTGGATTTGACTATGGAGTTGGGGCTGGAAGCAGATCTGGTATCGACAAACCCGAAAGCCAAATCTGCTAGTATTTTGCATAAGGGCAAACTTCATACGATGCCGATGGGCTTCATTCTGGGCATTCCAACAAAGCTCACTCCCTTCATTCGGACAGGACTTATTTCTCCGCTGGGAAAAGCACGGGCAGCCCTGGATTTAATCATTCCGGCAAAGAAAGGTGATGCAGACGAATCTCTAGGTGATTTTATCAAACGGCGTCTCGGCAAAGAAGTTCTGGACCAGATTACGGAACCTCTGCTGTCTGGAATTTACGCTGGGGATACACATTCCCTGAGCCTCATGTCAACCTTCCCTCAATTTAAACTAATGGAACAAAAGCATGGAAGTCTGATTAAGGGTATGTCTAAAGGGGCGGGGAGAAAGCCAGCAGTACAAGACAACCTGCCGGATATCGCTAAGAAAAGTATGTTTCTTTCTTATCGGCTAGGATTATCTTCGATCGTGGAGCGGCTAAAGGAAAGGCTGGATACCGTACGTTTTGTTATGGGGCAAGGTGTAGTTGAAGTAAGGAAAGAAAGCGGTTATCAGGTCATTTTAGAACATGGACAAAAAATAGATGCGGATGCGGTGATTTGCGCTGTTCCAGCTTTTGAAGCGGCTACATTATTCTCCGGCGTTGCAAGCGCTAGCTGGTTACACAAGATTCACTATGTTTCCGTAGCCAATATTGCTCTTGCTTATAAAAACACAGATCTTAATCTTAATTTTGAGGGAACGGGATTTTTAGTACCCCGCAAAGAAGGCAAAAAGATTACGGCATGTACTTGGTCTTCGACGAAGTGGAGCCATACTGCTCCTGAAGGATATACGCTTTTACGGACCTACATTGGACATGCAGGTGCACAGGAGTGGATTCAGATGACAGACGATCAACTTGTGGATGCCGCGCGTAAAGATTTGAAAGATTTAATGGGCCTGGAAGCGGAACCGGAATTCACCGAAGTCAGTAGGTGTGATCGATCAATGCCGCAATATCCGATTGGACACAAAGAGCATATGGCGAAGATCAGACAGGACTTCGCACAGGATTTACCGGGTGTTTTTCTATGTGGTGCCGGCTATGGGGGCGTTGGAATTCCAGATTGCATCGCTCAAGGGAAAGAAGCGGCTGAACAGTTGCTTTCTGATTTTTTATAATCAGGCTCTTTCCACGAATGAAAGAGGGAACCCCCTGATTGGTTCAGCTTTAAGGGAGACGTAGAATGAAAGTTAAGTATAAAATCGAAGTAAGATGGAGGAATGGAAGATGAGCCAGTTAACGGAAGAAACATGGGTGGCGGACATTGTGAAAGCAGTACCCAAAACGGGAGATCTGTTCCGCAAACTGAGGATTGATTTCTGCTGTGGAGGGAAAATATCGCTCCGTGAAGCAGCAGCCAATCAAGGTCTCCACGCTGGTGAACTGCTGACGCAGATACATGAAGTGGAAGAAAAGCAGGCACAGCATAAGCAAATGCAACCTCCTTCACTCGAACCAAAAGAACTAATCGCCTATATTCAAAATGAGTATCATACGAAGCTTCGGGAAGAACTATCGGCGTTAACGCCGTATGTAACCAAACTAACGCGGGTTCATGGCGAACGTTATCCGCATCTAAAGCGAGTTAATGAACTGTTCACCTTGCTTAAACAGGAAATATCGGAACATATTCAATATGAGGAGGACCTTGTGTTTCCGATGATTGAAGCATTTTTACAAGAATCAACAATGGAACGAGCAGATGAGTTAAATCCAATTTTGTCCAAGTTGCAAAACGAACATCAAACGGTGGTGGAATTCCTGAAGGAAATGCGCTTGATCACAAATGGCTTTGAGCCGATGCAGGAAGCTTGTGGTACGCACCGACTCGTATTGAAGCGGTTAGAAGACCTGGAAGCAGATATTTTTAATCATATTCTTCTTGAAAATTGTACATTGATCGAACGTACGAAACAGGCACAGCTAATAGCGAAACCCATTAATTAATGATGAACTAACATGAGGAGCCGAACCAATTGCATAAATTAATTAAAAGTAGCACTGTTTTCGTTTTGGTTATTTCCATCATTTTATTACTTTCAGGGTGCGGTGCGGGGCAACAATCAGCTTCAAATGGTAGCAGCACGGCCCAGAACAACGAGGTCTCCAGCCAGGATTCTTCGAAAAAGGCTGAAACTGTTGAGCTTACCATATCCGCAGCTGCAAGTTTAACGGATGCGCTCAAAGAAATTCAGCATTCATACGAATCAACCCATACAGGTATCCAATTGAATTTTAACTTCGGTGGCTCTGGTGCGTTGGAAAAACAAATTGAGCAAGGAGCGCCGTCGGATTTGTTTCTGTCCGCTTCGAAGAAAAACTTGAAGTCTCTCGTAAATCAGCAGTTAATAGAGAGTAATAAACAAAAAACATGGCTGACGAATGAATTGGTCGCGGTTATCCCAGCAGATGGGACGATGGACATTGCGAGCGTAACCGATTTAACAAAAAGAGAAGTGAAGAAAGTTGCGATCGGAATTCCTGAAAGTGTTCCTGCAGGCAACTACGCACAGGAAGCGCTGACGAAAGCGAAGCTTTGGGACACGTTACAGAGCAAGCTGGTTCAAGCAAAAGACGTTAGACAAGTGCTGCAATATGTGGAAACTGGGAATGCTGATGTCGGATTTGTATATAAAACAGATGCATTGACTTCACAAAAGGCAAAAATCGCCTTTGAGGTGGATCCCAAAGCCTATTCACCTGTTGAGTATCCAATCGGAATTATCAAAGGTTCAAAGCACATTCAAGAAGCCGAAGACTTTTATGCATACCTACAATCACAAGAATCTCTGAATATTATGGCTAAGTATGGATTTACCATACCGAAGTGAGCATGCAAGATATAGATTGGAATGAATATTGGCCTCCTATCCGCTTATCGTTGCAGGTTGCACTGTTATCCAGCGTTCTAGTAATCATATTAGGTTTGCTTGTGGCATGGTCCATGTCACGGTTAGGTTTATTTAAAGGGAAAACGGTTGTTGAAACTGTGCTTATGCTGCCCTTGGTACTCCCACCGACGGTTGTTGGTTTTTTACTACTAATATTACTAGGACGAAAAAGCGGGTTCGGACGTTTTGTGGAGCAATGGTTTGGAGAACCTATTATATTCTCGTGGTGGGCTGGGGTTATAGCAGCGGTGGTAGTGGCTTTTCCTCTTGTCTATCGGACACTGAAAATGGGATTGTCTTCTGTTGACCAGGACTTGGAAAACGCGGGACGTTCGATGGGTGCAAGTGAATGGCAGGTTTTCCGGTATATCACCTTTCCTTTAATTTTCCCTTCTTTTAAAGCTGCCTTTATACTCGGTTTTGCCCGCGGTCTGGGCGAATTTGGTGCTACGTTGATGATTGCCGGAAATATTCCAGGTAAAACACAAACGATTCCGACGGCCATTTATATTGCGGTGGATTCTGGGCATCTTCCTATGGCCTGGGCCTGGACGTGCTCTATCATACTCATTTCTTTTATCATGCTCCTGTTAACGGGCCAAAAGAACAATTAATCTCTTCATATAAGCTTCCCTTTAGCAGAGGGAGGCTTTTTTGTATCTTTCGATAGAACGAGGGATTTCCTGTAGCGCTATAGGACATTCCCTAATGGGAACAGCGATGAATGAATTACATAATGAGAGTAAGCGAATGAACCTTCCCATGGAACTTGCGTTGGGATGATTTATTCTAAAAAGGAGTGTTGGTCATCGATGAAAAAAAAATACAACCTCAACTTTTTTAAACCGATCGAAAGCTATTCGGGAAATTGGTCAATCCTTGAGGAAAAAAATAGAGAATGGGAAAACGTGTACCGACAGCGTTGGTCTCACGACAAAGTGGTTCGGACGACTCACGGAGTGAACTGCACGGGTTCCTGTAGTTGGAAGGTTTTTGTGAAAAACGGCATCATTACCTGGGAAAATCAACAGATCGATTATCCTTCCTGCGGTGTAGATATGCCAGAATTTGAACCGCGAGGATGCCCGCGTGGCGCTACATTTTCCTGGTATGAATACAGTCCATTACGTGTGAAATACCCTTATATGCGCGGTAAGCTGTTGCGGCTTTGGCAGGCTGCCATCCAGGAACATGCCAATCCGGTGGAAGCATGGGCAAGCATTGTGGAAGATCCGGAGAAAGCCAAGCTCTACAAAGCAGCTCGCGGAAAAGGCGGTCATGTCCGTGTCGCTTGGGACGATGTCCTGCGTCTGATCTCGGCGCAACTCATCTATACCATTCGTAAGTATGGTCCTGACCGGATCGCGGGCTTTACGCCAATACCGGCGATGTCAATGATAAGCTACGCTTCAGGAGCCAGATTCATTTCGCTTCTTGGTGGACAGATGTTGAGTTTCTATGACTGGTATGCCGATCTTCCGCCTTCATCTCCTCAAATTTGGGGTGAGCAGACGGATGTACCGGAATCTTCTGATTGGTACAATGCGGGTTACCTGATCATGTGGGGATCGAATGTACCACTTACCCGGACGCCAGACGCTCATTTTATGACGGAAGTACGTTATAAGGGGACAAAAGTTGTATCAGTGGCTCCCGACTTGGCGGAGAATGTGAAGTTCGCTGACAACTGGCTTGCACCACATCCGGGTACAGATGCTGCTGTAGCCCAGGCTATGACACATGTTATTCTGGATGAGTTTTACAAAGAGCGCCAAGAACCGATGTTCATTAACTATGCCAAACAATATACAGATATGCCGTTTATGATTCTGCTTGATCCGCACGAGGGAGCCTGGAAAGGTGGACGTTTCCTACGGGCGAGTGACCTTGGAGATGCTTCGCAGCATGCGGACTGGAAGCCAGTCATATATGACGAAGCAGCGGGGGAAATGCTGGTTCCGAACGGCACGATGGGACAGCGCTGGGAGCAGGATAAGAAATGGAACCTGATTCTGGAGCGGGAAGACGGAACAAAAGTTGAGCCTGCACTCACTGTGGAAGGTCATGGCGAGCAATGGGAAGAAATCGTATTCCCTTATTTTGATAACGCAGGTAATGGAACGTTCAAACGTGTAATTCCGGCCAAAAAAGTACGCTTGGCAGATGGCTCGGAACGTTACGTAGCAACCGTGTACGATTTGATGATGAGCCAGTACGGTGTCGCACGCAATGACAGCTCTCATAACGCCAAGAATTATTACGACGAAGCTTCGCATTATACCCCTGCCTGGCAGGAGAAGATCACAGGTGTGAAGGCGTCTGTTGTGGTACAGATTGCTCGGGAATTTGCCCAAAATGCTATCGATACCAAAGGGCGCTCCATGATTATTATGGGTGCGGGTATCAACCACTGGTTCAATAGTGACACCATCTATCGGTCCATCTTGAACCTTGTCGTGTTGACGGCTTCCCAAGGTGTAAACGGGGGAGGCTGGGCGCATTATGTGGGTCAAGAAAAGCTCCGCCCAATCGAAGGCTGGTCAACGATTGCCTTTGCAAAAGACTGGCAAGGGGCGGCTCGACAGCAAAATGCTACATCGTTTTTCTACTTTGCAACAGAGCAGTGGCGTTACGAAGAAAGTGGAACAGACACCTTGAAGTCACCGACTGGCGGGGATGTCAGTTACAGACATCCAGCAGACTACAACGTGCTCGCAGCGCGTCTGGGTTGGCTGCCTTCTTATCCACAGTTTAATAAAAATAGTCTGTTGTTCGCCGAAGAGGCAGCGCAATTAGGCAAAAAGTCCAACGAGGAAATCATTAATCATTCTGTGGAAGAGATTAAATCACGTAAGACACGCTTCGCTGTAGAAGATCCTGGGGCAGCCGAGAACTTCCCGCGTTCACTCTTTGTTTGGCGATCCAATCTGATTTCCAGTTCGGCGAAGGGGCAAGAGTATTTCATGAAGCATTTACTCGGAGCATCTGATGCCCTGCTTGCCCGGCCGAACGAGGAGCAGAAACCGGAGGAAATCGTCTGGAGAGAAGATGTAGAAGGAAAGCTTGATCTGATGGTTGCACTTGATTTCCGGATGACGACAACCCCATTGTACGCGGATATCGTGCTTCCGGCGGCAACCTGGTACGAGAAAACGGATTTGTCGTCCACCGATATGCATCCTTTCGTACACCCGTTTAATCCGGCCGTTAATCCACTGTGGGAATCCCGTGCGGACTGGGATATTTACCGCCAGCTTTCCGAAGTCTTTTCTGATATGGCGAAAGAGTACCTGCCAGGTATATATAAAGACCTTGTGACCGCGCCGCTTGCACACGACAGTGTGGGTGAAATTTCACAGCCGATGGGTCTTGTAAAGGATTGGACGAAGGGTGAGATTGAAGCGACCCCGGGTAAAACCATGCCGAATTTCAGCATCATCGAACGTGACTATACTAAAATTCACGATAAATTTATCTCACTCGGTCCGAATTTGACTACTGGGAAAGCAGGTGCGCATGGCGTCAGCTTCTCCGTAGCAGAAGAATATGAGGAAATGAAAAAGTTGAACGGAGTTTATTACGATGAGTCCATTAAAGACGGACTGCCAAAAATCCAGACAGCTCGCCAAGTGGCCAATGCAATTCTTCATCTTTCATCCGCGACTAATGGACGGGTGTCGCAAAAGGCTTATGAGCAGGCAGAAGAGCTTCACGGTGTTGAACTTAAAGACATCTCGGCTGATCGGGCAGCGGAAAGAATCACTTTCCAAAGTATCACGGCACAGCCTCGGGAAGTTATACCGACACCAGTATTCACTGGATCGAACAAGAAGGGACGCCGCTATTCACCATTTACAACGAATATTGAACGTCTCGTTCCGTTTCGTACTTTGACGGGAAGACAGCATTTCTATATTGATCATGAGATTTTCCAACAATTTGGAGAATCATTGCCGATCTACAAACCGACGTTGCCACCGATGGTGTTCGGTCCTCGGGATCGGGAAATAAAAGGCGGACAAGATTCACTCGTGCTTCGCTATCTGACACCGCACGGTAAATGGAATATTCACTCCACCTACCAGGATAACCAGCACATGCTTACACTGTTTCGTGGAGGTCCTACCGTATGGATCAACAATGAAGACGCAGAGGCGCACGATCTTGCTGACAATGACTGGGTAGAGGTATACAACCGTAATGGCGTCGTAACCGCCCGGGCCGTTGTCAGCCATCGGATGCCAAGAGGGACTATGTTCATGTACCATGCTCAGGATAAGCACATTCAAGTGCCAGGCTCTGAAATCACGGATACACGCGGCGGTAGTCATAACGCACCAACAAGAATTCATCTCAAACCAACCCAGATGGTCGGTGGATATGCTCAGCTTAGTTATGGATTCAACTATTATGGTCCAATCGGCAACCAGCGTGATGTGTACGTTGCGGTACGTAAAATGAAGGAGGTTAACTGGCTTGAAGATTAAAGCTCAAATTGCCATGGTCATGAACCTGGATAAATGTATTGGCTGCCATACGTGCAGCGTGACATGTAAAACAACCTGGACGAACCGCAAAGGTGCGGAATATATGTGGTTTAACAATGTGGAGACTAAACCCGGTATCGGTTATCCGAAGCGCTGGGAAGATCAGGAATTATATAAAGGCGGCTGGCAGCTCCGCAAAGGGAAATTGGAATTGAAGTCAGGCAACAAGCTGTCCAAGATAGCACTGGGTAAGATTTTTTACAATCCAGACATGCCGGAAATGAAAGATTATTATGAGCCCTGGACTTACAATTACGAGCAACTGACCAACGCCGGTGAACAGAAGCATTCACCTGTGGCACGCGCGCACTCTGCGGTAACGGGTGAAAAAATGGATTTGGAGTGGGGTCCAAACTGGGAAGATGACCTGGCGGGTGCGCATGTAACCGGTCCGCTTGATCCAAATATTCAGAAAATCGAAGAAGAGATTAAATTTAACTTTGAGAAGTCGTTCATGGTTTATCTCCCACGGCTTTGCGAACATTGTTTAAATCCGAGCTGTGTCGCGTCCTGTCCTTCAGGTGCTATGTACAAACGGGACGAGGACGGAATTGTGCTCGTGGATCAGGAAGCATGTCGCGGCTGGCGGTATTGCATGACGGGCTGCCCATACAAAAAAGTGTACTTTAACTGGCAGACGAACAAAGCGGAAAAATGTACCTTCTGTTTCCCACGTGTGGAAGCAGGCCTGCCGACAGTCTGCTCCGAGACATGTACAGGACGAATTCGCTACCTCGGTGTTATGCTGTATGACGCGGATCGGGTGCTTGAGGCCGCTTCTACGCAGGACGAGAAAGAGCTTTATAAGGCGCAGTGTGACCTGTTCATGGATCCTAGTGATCCGGCAGTGATCGCTCAAGCGAGAAAAGACGGCATCTCGGAGGACTGGATTGAAGCAGCGCAGAACTCGCCGGTCTACAAGCTTGCCATTGAGCACAAGCTGGCATTCCCGCTTCATCCGGAATATCGCACATTACCTATGGTCTGGTATGTTCCACCACTTAGCCCGATCATGAATTACTTTGAAGGGAAAGACTCGATTGAGAATCCTGATATGATTTTTCCGGCTATCGAAGAAATGCGTACCCCTATTCAGTACCTTGCCAATATGCTGACGGCGGGCGACACCCAAACCGTGAAGGAATCCTTGCAAAGAATGGCTATGATGCGCTCCTATATGCGTGCTCAATCCACAGGACAATCTTTTGATGAAAGCCGTCTTGAGCGCATTGGCATGACACCTCGGCAGACTGAGCAGATGTATCGGCTTCTGGCGATTGCCAAGTATGAGGATCGTTTCGTCATTCCAACGTCGCATAAAGAAGGATATTCGAATCCGTACCGGGCTCAAGGATCTGCGGGTTACGGCGATACCATGGGAAATATGGGTTCAGGATCTGGATGTGACGGCTGTAGTATGGCAAGTTCAATGGGGATGGAAGAGCCTTTGAAAACGGGAAAAGAAATGTATGAAGAAAACTTCTACGGGGGTATTTGGCGTGATTAATGTAGCGAAGCTGTATGAATGCAAGCCATCATTCGGGTTTTTCGCCCAACAACTCATGTACCCGGAAAAGCTGGATTTTCATCCGGCTTTTCTGGAAGCATCGTTTGATCCAAACCATCCGGCATATACGTATGCGAACACCTACTGGTCCCTTATGCAAGAGTTCAGTATGGAAGAGATTCAGGAAATGTATACAGAAACCTTTGATTTTCAAAAAAATTGTGCACTATATATGACTTACTTCAAATTCGAAGATGCAAAAGAACGGGGACAAATGTTGGTCAAGTTAAAGGTGCTATACGAGATGTATGGTCTTGAAATGCCAGATGGTGAGCTGCCAGATTACCTTCCGCTCATGTGTGAATTTCTGTATGCCGCCGAATGGTCGCAAGATCCGAAGACGACAGAAAACTTCCGCATGCCAATCGCGATCCTGGAAGACGGCACATATCATTTACTTAAAGCGCTGGAGAAAATGGAAAGCCCGTATTTTCATCTGGTCAAGGGACTGCGCGAAACGCTTAAAGCATGCGTAGAACAGGAGGCAGCTGCGCAATGATGATGCTAGAGCAGTTTTTATGGGTTATTTTCCCTTATATGTGTGTGGTCGTCTTTATTGTAGGGCATATTTTCCGCTACAGAAATGATCAGTTCAATTGGACAGCGAAATCAAGTGAGTTTATTGAAAAGAAACAATTGATGATCGGAAGTCTCTTATTCCACCTGGGTATTATCCCGGTTATTATGGGTCATGTATCCGGTCTGGGCATACCCAAAACCTGGATGCATGCACTGGGTGTAAACGATCATCTATATCATATTGGAGCAGTTTATATTGGTGGAATATTTGGAGCGATGACGTTCCTCGGTATGTTGATTCTTACCTCTCGTCGATTTACAATACGCAATGTGCGCCATTTAAGTACGGCGTCTGATTTGATAGTAAACGTATTGCTTTTGGCCATTGTATGCATGGGGATGTTTGCGACTCTCGTAACGAATGCGGTACAGCCAGAATTCGATTATCGAGAGACGATCTCAATCTGGTTCCGCGGTTTATTCGTATTCCGTGTCGACCCGACACTGATGAGAGACGTACCGATGTCCTTCAAGCTTCATATTCTTATGGCCTTTGCGATTTTTGCATTCTGGCCGTTTACCCGGCTTGTACATGTGTGGAGTGTTCCGTTGAATTATGTGCGCAGAAGTTATATCCTTTACAGAAGACATAAATCGAATTAGGAAAGCGGGCTCTGCCTTCTTTCCTAATTCTATTAGGAGAGAGCGATGAATAATAGGATGGATTATCAAAGGGAGCTTGAGCGAATACGCGAACATTTCGGTTATGATTTCATGGCGCTTGCTCTGGTTGAACCGGCCGAATATCAATACGTAATTAAATGGAAAAATGCAGCCGGTAATTTAAATGATCGCTTTAAGCGAATTGTACTGCAATCCGGAAAGGGCATAGCAGGAGTCGTGTTCAAAACTGGGAAATCCGTTTTCATTCCATCTGTTCATCAATATGTGGGGGCAGACAACCTGTTTAACTACCCGATCGTTCAATCCGAGAAACTCAAGAGTCTCGGGGCTGTTCCCCTATGGAATGATGCTCGCGTCGCGGGCGTACTGCTTGGTGGATTTCGGGAAGAACTGCTGATGACCGCAGCCATGATGCGTGATTTGGAAGCTTTGGCGCATAGGGGATTTGGAGAGTTGAACGGGAAGGAAGTGATGTAATTGACATTATCTGTAGGGACTGGCTCTTTGAATGCGCTAATGGTGAAGTTGTTTGAGAACAGTACAGAAGCCATTTTCTTTTTTGATGGGCAAGGGAACACCCTAGCTATGAACCCGGCAGCGGAGGAGATTGTGAGCGATGACGTCCTCATTCAACTCTATGAAGGGAAGGAAAAAGCTTTGTGTGGAACATGCAGGGGCTATACAAGCGAAACGGAGCCCCGTACCTGCCTTGATTGTTATTTCAATATGCCAGAATCCAAGGATTTCGCTTCTTTTCAGGTATATCTGGAAACAAAGAGCAACGGAATGATCCCCTATGCCGCTTCTTTTCACACCATTGATTCTGAACATGGAACAAGGGTGTTGATGTTGAGGGACTTGACTCCGCAATTTCAGACGCAGGAAAAATTGTATCAAAACAAAATGATGAAGCATGTCATTGAAGCGCAGGAAAATGAGCGTAAACGGCTTTCCAGGGAACTGCACGACAGCGTCGCCCAGGAATTGATGAGTGCGGTTGTTGAGCTGCGGGTGTTAAAATACATGACGAATGATGAACAGCTCATCAAAAACATGAAGCAGACTGAAGCATCCATGACGCGATTGCTGGATGATATCCGCAACCTGTCTGTGGAACTACGCCCCGCCACACTTGATGATTTTGGGCTTGAAGCGGCATTTCGTTCCCACTTTAAGAGGGTTGAACAAAGCTTTGGTCTTGTCGTTGAATTTGTGTCGGATCTTCCCCAAAAGCGATACGGAAGTGAAAAGGAAACGGTCATTTACCGTGTCTGCCAAGAGGCTGTTCTCAATGCCTTAAAATATGCCCAGGTAGACATGGTTAAAGTTTCTTTGACTGAGCACGATCATACGCTTCGTTTGACTGTAGAGGACGATGGAATTGGCTTTGAAAAGGGGAGCCAGCCTATTGGAACGGGATTAGGTTTATATGGCATGCAGGAGCGAGCAGAGCTGGTAGGCGGAAGTTTTGGCGTCCTATCAAATGTGGGTCAGGGAACCAAAGTCTTTTTGCAAATTCCGATTGGCCAAGAGGAGGAATAGAGACTTGATCAAAATTGTGTTAGCGGATGACCATGCTATTGTACGAAGCGGATTTTCCATGATTTTGAACTTCCAATCGGATATGGAGGTTGTCGGAACGGCTGCGGATGGCATTGAAGCGTATACGATGGTAGCTAAATATCGTCCGGATATTCTAATCATGGACCTCAGCATGCCCCCAGGCGAAAGTGGATTGATCGCCACAGGCAAGATTAAAGAAGACCACCCTGATACTAAAATTCTGATTTTGACCATGCATGACGATGAAGAATATCTTTTTCATATTTT
Source organism: Paenibacillus sp. FSL M8-0228 (assembly GCF_038007385.1). Lineage (NCBI taxonomy): Bacteria > Bacillati > Bacillota > Bacilli > Caryophanales > Paenibacillaceae > Paenibacillus > Paenibacillus sp. FSL M8-0228. The sequence goes on along the minus strand of NZ_JBBOXA010000001.1, from coordinate 4,042,290 downwards.
AAAGAATGGTGCTTCAGGATACGTTTTGAAAAATGCTCCAGATGAGGAGCTATTACTTGCCATACGAACCATTCATGGGGGTGGGACTTATATCCATCCTAAAATGGCTACTTCTCTCGTTCGTGAGTTCATCAAAAAAGATACAACGTCACAATCAGAAGATCCTTATGAGATCCTGTCCAAGCGGGAACTGGAGATTCTGCCTCTGGTTGCAAAAGGTTACGGTAACAAGGAAGTTGCGGAAAAGCTGTTCATCTCTGTCAAGACGGTGGAAGCAAATAAAGCGAAGATCATGGAAAAATTGAATTTAAGAAGCCGGCCTGAACTGGTCCAATATGCATTAAAGAAAAAAATGCTGGATTTTTAGCCGATGAATGGAGGAAATCCGCGTGCTGGAAAATGAGAAACTGCGCTTTTCCAAACCTGCCATGCGTATTCTTGAAAATGAGCATCGATATCTAACATATCTGATGGATGAATGGCATGCCATTGTATTGTGGTTTGAGCAGCACAGAATACTAGATTTGGAAGAAGGCCGCAAGCAACTGGAAAAACTGAGAATGCAGATTCTCGACTTTAGGGTACCCCTCAAGAAACATACCGAAAAGGAAGAAGAACACTTCTTTTCTATGCTAGGAACCTACATTGGTTTTGAGCAGGGACCGCTCGTCGGTATACAGGAGGAGCACCGTGAAATAGAGGGCTATATCGATCATTTTCTTCATCAGGCGGAGGGCGATTTGAGTTTGCTCACGCTTGATGACATTCAAGAGGCAGCCAAGAACGCGGGAGAGGCCTTTGAAGTGCTGACTGTACATTTTATAAAAGAAGAAACTGTACTTTTTCCTATGGCAGAGCAACAGATCAATCGGAATGATCTAACCAAGTTATGTGACAAATTAAATACACTTATCTCTTAAAAAGACCAAGCCGCTTCCTATAGAAGCGGCTTTTTTATATTTTCAGGGAGTCCCCTGTCGGGTAAAGGGGAGTCCCCTATATTCGAACAGATCGGCTAGCGGCTACAATGGGGACAGAAATTCAATTTAATAATTCGACAGAAAAAACGTTGAAAAGGTGAGTTAAATGATTAGAAAAATGCAGTTACCGTTACAAACATTGAACTTGATTCTTGGATTCATGGTATGGGTTATCATTTCTTCGCTTATGCCGTTCATTACGGAGGATATTGCTATTCCGCCCGGAAAATTGGCCATGGTCACGGCGATTCCGGTCGTGCTTGGTTCGATTCTGCGCATCCCGCTTGGTTATTATGCCAACATCTTCGGAGCAAGAATCGTTTTTCTCGTTAGCTTTATTTTGCTTTTGTTTCCCGTCTACTATATCAGTGAAGCTTCTACGATGACGGATTTAATTATTGGTGGCTTGTTCCTTGGGATTGGAGGAGCTGTGTTCTCGGTTGGGGTGACTTCGCTGCCGAAGTATTATCCAAAGGAAAAGCATGGGTTTGTAAATGGAATGTATGGTATAGGAAACTTGGGAACAGCCGTCACTACCTTCTCGGCCCCTATTGTGGCTACTCAAATCGGCTGGGCCCCTACAGTGAAGCTGTATCTCATTCTGCTGCTTGTTTTTATCGTTTTGAATTTCTTCTTTGGGGATCGTCATGAAGCTAAAGTGAAGACGCCCATTATGGAGCAGATCAAAGGGGTTTATAAAAATGAGAAGCTTTGGTTTTTCTCGCTCTTTTATTTTATTACATTTGGCTCATTTGTAGCGTTCACGGTGTACTTGCCGAATTTCCTGGTATCAAATTTTGAACTGACCAAAGTGGATGCAGGGATGCGTACAGCAGGCTTTATTGCGATTGCTACTTTCTTCCGCCCTATCGGTGGCTGGCTGGCGGATCGGTTTCAGCCTCTGTTCCTGCTGGTAGGCACGTTCTCTGTTTATACGGTCGCTGCGATTCTTTTGGCTTTTTCACCAGGGATCACCCTTTATACAGTAGGCTGCTTGGCGATCGCTGTATGTGCTGGAGTAGGGAATGGCGTCATCTTCAAGCTAGTTCCATTTTATTTTAATAAACAAGCAGGTATAGTTAACGGAATTGTATCCATGATGGGCGGTCTCGGTGGCTTTTTCCCTCCGATCTTGTTGTCGACGATTCATGCCGCTACTGGCCATTACTCCATTGGATTCATGCTGCTCTCCCAAGTGGCGCTGGCTAGCCTGATCCTCGTCATATGGCTGTATTATCAAGGGACACAATCTAATGAATGAGCGTTATTCCAGACAGATCTTATTTAGACCCATTGGTGGCGAAGGGCAGCGTAATCTATCCGCTGCTGTCGTCACCATTATCGGTTGCGGGGCACTGGGTTCTGCCATCGCCGAAACACTGGTAAGAGCGGGCGTTGGGGAGCTCCATCTTGTTGACAGGGATTACGTAGAGATGTCGAATCTGCAACGTCAGCAGCTGTTCACGGAGCAGGACGCCGCGGAAATGCAGCCCAAGGTTATGGCAGCCGAAAAAAGGCTGAAAGCCATACGAGAAGACGTGCGCTTGCACACATATCTCGATAATTTAGATGCTGAGCTTGTTCTAGAACTTGCCAGCAAGAGTATATTACTGATGGATGCTACGGACAATTTCGAAACTCGTCTGCTGATCAACGATGCTGCACTGAAGGCAGGAATTCCATGGATTTATGGAGCCTGTGTTGGAAGCACAGGCGTTGTTTTTCCATTCGTGCCGGGCGAGTCAGCTTGTTTACGCTGCCTTCTGCCATCGCTGCCTGCGATCAATCAGACCTGCGATACGGCTGGAATCATCTCACCCGCAGTCCAGGTGACAGCCGCCCTCCAATGTGCAGAAGCCATGAAGTGGCTGAGCGGCGGACGTGATAAGATGCGTCGCAAGGTTCATCTATTTGATCTATGGGAGAACACGCAGATGGACATAGGGATTTCCCGCATCCGTAACCAAGATTGTCCAGCCTGTGGAGAACATCCTACGTTTCCTGCACTGACAGCATCACGTCGCTCGGCGTATGCTGCTCTGTGCGGACGGAACGTGGTACAGGTTCTTCCAGACCCACAACGTCCGATCACGCTCGATGATGCAGAAAAAATGGGCAGGCTTATAGCAGATCGTGTAAAAAGAACCCCTTATTTCGTTGAATTTTATGCTTTTAAGCATCGAATGATTTTATTCAAAAACGGAAGGCTTCTCATACACGGTGTACGGAGTGTTGCCAACGGTCAAAAACTATATCATCAGCTGTTCGGTTAAATGAGATATAGATACAAAAAGCAGAAATATTTAAAAGAGTCTGTCACCGGAGAGTGGATTGTCCGGGGGCTGGAAGGTGGAAAAGATGAGTGTATTTGAAATCGTGACGGAGCCCATTATCCCGCAGGGTTATGCGGATTATGTCCTAAGGCCGGAAGCAGGAGCGGTGACTATTTTTACAGGGCACGTACGAGAATGGACTCAAGGCGTACGGACCTTATACCTTGCTTATGAGGCCTATGTCCCCATGGCCCAAAAAAAACTCACAGAGATTGGTCGCGAAATCGAACAGAAATGGGAAGGGACGCGAGTGGCAATCGCGCACCGCATTGGCGAGCTTAAAATCGGTGATATCGCCGTTGTCATTGCCGTTTCTTCACCTCACCGTTCGGATGCGTATAAGGCAAATGAATACGCGATCGAACGAATTAAAGAAATAGTTCCTATTTGGAAACGAGAGATTTGGGAAGGTGGAACGCAGTGGGTCGGAGATCAAAAGAAAAAGCCGGGGGAGATCAGTCATGATTAAGCTGTACTACTTTGCGGGACTCCGTGAGGTGACGGGAAAAACAGAAGAATTGGCAGATTTGGCGGGCCAAACGGTAGGCGATTTATCCAATTGGATAACAGATCAATATCCAGATATGCCGATCGAGTCTGTGCGAATTGCGATAAACGAGGAGTATGCGTTGTCTACGGATGTATTACAGGATGGAGACATTGCAGCCTTCATTCCCCCAGTCAGCGGTGGCTAATAATAACGATGCTAAACAACTAGAAAGGAGAGGGCGTATGAATTTTTATCCACTGAAAGACACGTTGCAGCGGCCAATTCGTGACCTGCGTATATCGGTTACGGACCGCTGCAATTTCCGTTGTTCCTATTGCATGCCCAAAGAAATATTCGGTGACGATTACGCCTTTCTTCCTCAAAATGAATGTCTGTCGTTTGAAGAGATACACCGGCTAACGAAGCTCTTTGTATCCCTGGGTGTAAAAAAGATCCGACTCACGGGCGGCGAACCATTAATGCGCAGGAATCTATCCGACCTGGTCTCCCAAATCCTGTCCATTGACGGAGTGGAAGATATCGGCTTGACCACCAATGGTGTGCTGCTAGGACAGCAGGCTAAGCCTCTCTATGACGCGGGGCTACGACGGCTTAATGTCAGTCTGGACGCTCTGGACCCTGAGCTATTTGGGCGATTGAATGGGCGGGGGATTAAGCCTGATTTTATTTTGAAGCAGATCGAATATGCAAGAGAAATCGGCTTTGAAATCAAGGTCAATATGGTCGTTCAAAAAGGCGTTAATGACTCGGAGATTTTGCCGATGGCCGCTTATTTTAAGGAGCAGGGAATAACCCTTCGCTTTATCGAGTTTATGGATGTAGGGAATGACAACGGATGGAGCTTCAAAAAGGTACTAACCAAAAAACAAATTGTTGAACGACTTAAGAATGCGTACGAGCTGGAGCCGATGGATCGGGATTACTTTGGAGAAGTGGCAAAACGTTACCGTTATAAAGACAGCGACGCACAGATTGGTTTTATTACTTCGGTTTCTGAATCATTTTGTTCGTCTTGTACACGCGCCCGCTTATCGTGCGATGGCAAGTTTTATACATGTTTGTTTGCTTCAGGCGGATTCGATTTACGCCAGATGCTTCGTAATGAAGCGGATGACCAGGAACTACTCGATGTGATTACTTCAGTATGGGAACAACGTACAGACCGGTATTCCGATGAACGTACGGAGCAGACAGCTAACAACAAAAAAAAGATTAACATGTCCTACATTGGCGGATGACATTTTATACCATGATAGTGTGTTGTATTTGATGTGGTTGCTCCGAAAAAGAAAGCGCAAACATTTTTGTTGGCAAAACTTAAATTCGATGTTATTATGATTTTGGGATTGTTACTGAAAAGGCAAAACCCGAGGCATGGAATTCAATTTCCATGTGTTGGGTTTTGCCTTTTCTTTTTAGAATACATGCTTTGCGATATCCTGCATGATATGAAAATCTGCCCAGCCATAACGCAGAAAGGTGAGTGATATAAAGCCTTACAAGTGCTGAACAACAAAGATGATGACGTCGACCAACGAATCGACATCCGAAAAATGATGTCATGGGACGTGGTTAACCGACTATATCCATTTTCAGAACGGAATATCAGATCGGTTTGGGAGCACTCAAGATCAATGATGGAAAACGTAAGGCTTTGTCTCTTATTATGAATGCGTTTTCATAACACGGAATTGTAAATCAATACATTTGAATTTGATTTACGACGAAGATTTGATCGGCTATTACCGTCTTGTGACCTATCTGAAATTTCGCCCAGCATCTAAATCCTTTTTTAAATTTGATGGGATAAGGGGGGCAGTTAGATGATCATAACGAAGATCTTTAATAACAACGCCATAATAGCCAAAGATCAAAAAAGAGATGAATTTGTTGTTATGGGTCGTGGTATTGCATTCAAAAAGAATGCAGGCGAACAAGTAGAAGAGCATCTAATTGAAAAGGTCTTTGTGCTTAAACATAAAGATGCTTCAGAGAAATTTAAGTTATTGTTAGAGGATGTTCCATCAGAATATGTTTCGTTATGCTATGACATCATTGAATATGGAAAAAGCATATTAGAAGTACAATTGAGCGATTATATATATGTTTCGCTTACGGATCACATGAACAATGCATTTAAAATGTTTGATGAAGGGTTTAAAAATGCAAATCCGTTAATTTGGGAGATCAAAAAATTTTATCCCAAAGAATTTGCGGTTGGCTTAAAAGCACTGGAGTTTATTGAAGACGAAACAGGCAAACGATTGTCAGAAGATGAAGCAGGTAATATTGCTCTTCATTTAATCAATGCTCAAGTAAACAGCTCCTACAACAAGGTAGCAAATGTTGCTCAGCAAACTCAAAAAATACACGACATCTTGAATATTATTAAATACTCTTATAATACCACCATAGATGAACACTCGATCAGTTATGAGCGATTTATTACACATTTAAGATTCTTCTTTCAGCGATTAAATAAAAAAGAAAAAGTAGAACTGGAAGACGATTTTTTATGGAGGCAAGTGAAAGCAAAGTACAAAAAGGCTTATGGCTGCATGCTGAAGATTGAGAAATACTTGGATATGGTATTGTCAGATGAGGAAAAGCTGTATATCACGATTCATATTCAGCGTGTGACCCAAAGACAAAATTGAATAACTCTTGGATTGTTACTGGTAATGCAGGCGAAACCAACCTAGATCGAATTTGATCTATTTTGGTTTCGCCTTTTTTTATAAATACAATTAAAGGGGAAATTACAATGAAGTATGAGACATTAGCAAAAGACATCATCAGAAATGTCGGCGGCAAAGAAAATGTGAATAGTCTAACTCATTGTATTACACGCTTGCGCTTCAAACTAAAAGATGAAAGTAAAGCCAATACAGAGGTTTTGAAAAATATGGATGGTGTTGTCACTGTGGTAAAGAGTGGCGGGCAATACCAGGTTGTTATAGGTAACCATGTACCTGAGGTTTATGCTGATGTTACTGCTGTGGGTGGTTTTCAGACAGGAGATTCAGAAGAAGCATCAGGTGAAAAAATGAGTTTGTTCAATAGATTCATTGATACTATTTCAGGTGTATTTACACCCACGTTAGGTGTCTTAAGTGCCACAGGTATGATTAAGGGCTTCACTGCCCTATTTGTAGCTTTGGGCTGGCTGACCACTACATCGGGTACCTATCAAATTCTCAATGCTTTAGGTGATTGTTTATTTTACTTCTTTCCTATTTTCCTGGGGTATACGTCAGCTAAAAAGTTCAATGCCAACATTTTCATAGGTATGGCTATAGGTGCATCCCTTGTGTACCCAACATTTAGCACGATAACAGCCTCGGGCAAACCACTATACACTCTATTTAGCGGTACTATATTTGAGTCACCGGTATATATCACCTTCTTAGGCATTCCGGTCATTCTGATGAGTTATGCGTCAACCGTTCTTCCAATTATCATATCCACCTATGTAGGCTCAAAAATAGAAAACTTCTTTAAAAAGGTAATCCCTAGCGTAGTGAGAACATTTTTGGTTCCGTTTTTCACATTGTTAGTTATTGTACCCTTAGCATTGATTGTGATTGGACCTCTCTCGACTTGGGCAGGTCAACTGCTTGGGGCAGCAACCCTCTTTGTGTATAACTTAAGTCCAATGATTGAAGGCATAATCATGGGCGCTTTCTGGCAAGTGTTTGTTATCTTTGGATTACACTGGGGACTTGTTCCTATCGCTATGAACAACTTAGCCGTTCTTAAATTCGATCCGATTCTTGCGGCTACGCTGGGAGCTTCCTTTGCTCAGACGGGCGTCGTACTGGCAATTTTGTTTAAAACCAAAAATGTAAAACTGAGATCACTTTCCATTCCAGCTGTCATCTCCGGGATTTTTGGTGTGACAGAACCAGCGATTTACGGGATTACATTACCACGTAAGAAACCATTTATTTTAAGCTGCATAGCATCTGCAGTAGGCGGCGGTATTATAGGAATGATGGGAACGAAAGGTTATATCATTGGTGGATTGGGTATTTTTGCTATCCCGAGCTATATCAGTCCGGCAGGAATAGACAGCGGATTTTATGGGGCTGTTATCGGTATCCTGGTAAGCTTTGTATTAGGCTTCTTGCTTATGTTCTTTGGCGGATTTAAAGATGATGAAGTGAAAGAAGCTAAAAAGGAAGATAACACCTCGGGAGCAGCTAAAGGAGAAGTTTTAGTAAAACAAGAGACGGTGATGAGTCCATTAAAAGGTGAAGTGAAGTCTTTATCTGAAGTAACAGATGAAGCCTTTTCGACAGGTGCCTTGGGTAAAGGGATTGCCATTGAACCTTCTGAAGGTAAGGTCGTTTCACCTGTAGATGGTGTATTAACATCATTATTTTCGTCAGGTCATGCGATTGGCATTACAAGTGATCACGGTGTTGAAGTCCTCATCCATGTAGGCAAAGATACGGTCAAATTAAAAGGCAAACACTTCTATCCTAAAGTAAAACAGGGGGATGCTGTTAAAAAAGGCGAGCTGCTTATGGAGTTTGATATGGAAGCTATAAAAGAGGCTGGGTATGTTTTGACCACACCTGTTATCGTTGCCAATACTACGAATTACCTGGATGTCATTGAAACAGAGAAAAAGGCAATTGAGTATCAAGAGGACTTATTGACCGTCGTAGTCTAATCCTAATTAATGTTGAGGAGGAATTAAACAATGAAAAATACAACTACATTGGAATTTCCACAAGGATTTTTATGGGGAGGTGCAACGGCTGCCAACCAATTTGAAGGTGGATATAATGAAGAAGGTAAAGGCTTAAGCACTGCTGATGTGATTACGGCTGGAACGCATACGACTTCCCGAAGAATTACACCTATGCTGGAAGAAGGAGTGAACTACCCGAGTCACGAGGCTATTGATTTTTTCCACCGCTATCAAGAGGATATCCGCTTATTTGCAGAGATGGGATTCAAGGTCTTTAGGATGTCCATTGCGTGGTCAAGAATATTTCCTAACGGAGATGATGCAGAGCCGAATGAGCAAGGCTTGCAGTTCTATGATCGTGTATTCGCAGAATTGAAAAAGTACAATATTGAGCCTTTGGTTACAATCTCACATTATGAAGCACCGTTTCATTTGACCCAAAAATATAATGGTTGGTCAGATCGCAGAGTCGTAGATTTTTATGTGAGATATTGTGAAGTGCTTTTTAACAGATACAAAAATGTCGTAAAATACTGGTTAACCTTTAATGAAATCAATATTTTAACCTTGTCATTTGGAGCATTCATGGCTGGAGCTATGATGCCGGAGGGGAATGGAGAGCTAGCCCATGCTATAGTGAAGGATGAGCAGGTTCTGTATCAGGCGTTGCATCATCAATTTATTGCCAGTGCAAAGGCTGTAAAGCTGGGTCATGAAATCAACAAGGACTTTAAAATCGGTTGTATGATTGCTTATATGTGTTCCTACCCACTTACATGTCATCCTGATGATATTCTGCTGGCTCAACAAAAGGATAACTTAAGTAATTTCCTATGCTCAGATGTCCAAGTAAGAGGAGCTTATCCGGGATTTGCCAAACGCTATTTTAGAGATCATAATATTCAGATCACAATGCAAGAAGGAGATGAGGACATCTTAAAAGAAGGCTGCGTAGATTTCTATACTTTCAGCTATTATTCTTCTACTTGTGTCAGTGCCGATCCTAACCAGGAGAAGGTGGGAGGGAATTTATCTATGGGCTTAAAGAATCCTCATTTAAAAGCAAGTGCCTGGGATTGGCAGATCGATCCACAGGGATTGAGATGGTCCCTCAATAATATTTATAACCGATATGAAATCCCGTTAATGGTTGTTGAAAATGGTCTTGGCGCCGTAGATACAGTGGAAGAAGATGGCTTCATTCACGATGATTATCGAATTGATTACCTGAAGCAACACATTGAGCAAATGAAAGAAGCAATTGCTGATGGAGTGGACCTAATAGGGTATACGCCATGGGGATGTATTGATCTGGTCAGTGCGGGAACCGGAGAAATGAAAAAGCGTTATGGGTTTATATACGTCGATAAGGATAATGAAGGCAAAGGGACACTTGCCAGATCCAGAAAGAAGAGCTTTTATTGGTATAAGAATGTGATCGAAACCAATGGAGAGCAGCTGGATTAAATCTTAGTACCTGTTTCATAAAAGTCATACCATCAGCGCGTGCCAATTTTAATCGGTACGCGCTGCTTCACTAAATACATGGGGTGAAAATGACGAAATAGAGGGTAGGGCTGATATCAAAATTTGAGGAAGTGGATACATATTACCTGCTTGGATTAAATGCTGGATTGAAGCTGCTCGGGTGGGTGACGCAGGAGCAGGTTTTGGGGTTGTCGCTACAGAAATCCGCAAAATGTCTACGGGCACCAAGGAAGCAACAGGGCGTATTGAACAATCCTTGCAAGCCGTCAGACAACCAGTGTATAAGATGGGTGGTTACATGTATGAATTTGAATGAGTTGAATGAACAGAGTTACACAGAACTAGAGGATTATTGGGTGCGTGTATTTCTAAATGTAGTACAAGATCAGGATAAGGAGAACTGGGTGATTCCTTATTACAACACATCCTTTTCTAATGGTCAGAAAGTTATGGATATGAACCCCATTTTTTCGGCTAAATCAAAAATAAGTCATAAATCCATCAGAATCATTCAAGAAACGGTTAATGAAGAGGATGACGTTCACTATTGGTTAGATACAAATGGGAAAAACGAATTGGTTATTATTTGTTCCTTATCACAGCAACATGTGCACAAGGTAAAAGGGATCATTGAACGCTGGATTTATGAATGAGAGTCATTATCCATAATCGAAACTTTTCCGATATAATAGGGAAGAGAAGCCATAGAACAGATACTACCTCAGAGAGGTGATTCACAATGACCGTTGATATTCTCCTACGTAATAATATAAAAGTGCTAGGCACAGGTAGCCAGACGATTGTGTTTGCTCACGGCTTTGGATGCGACCAGGATATGTGGCGTTATATCGTCCCTAGCTTTATCGACAACTACCAAATCGTCTTATTTGATTATGTTGGTTCGGGAGATTCTCAAATAAAGTACTATGATTCCCAAAAATACAGTGACTTGCAAGGGTATGCCCAGGATGTGCTGGATATTATGGAAGCGTTAGACTTAAGAAATACCATATTCGTCGGACACTCCGTTAGCAGCATGATCGGAATGCTCGCATCGATCCGCAGCCCTCAATATTTTGAACGCATTGTCATGCTCGGTCCTTCTCCACGCTATGTGAATGACCTGCCTTCTTATTATGGGGGCTTCGATAAGAGTGATATTGATGAATTACTGGATATGATGCAAATGAACTTTATTGGCTGGGCTAGTTACATGGCGCCCATTGCTATGCAGAATCCCGAGCGAGGGGACTTAACCGAAGAATTGGAAAAGGCATTTTGTTCAAGAGATCCTCATATTGCACGGCAATTCGCAGAGGTTACATTTTTTTCAGATTGCCGTGTTGATCTTCAGCATGCTTCGGTTCCTACACTTATACTCCAGTGCTCAGATGATAGTATTGCTCCGATTGAGGTAGGGGACTATTTACACACCCATCTTAGAAATAGCAGACTTCAGCAGATGAGAGCAAAGGGGCATTATCCTCATTTAAGCCAACCAGGAGAAACGAGCGATTTAATCAAAGAATATTTAGCTAGTGTGTAATATCGAAAGAAAGGCAGTCATTTAATGGATATTCAATTAGATAAAGCTCCCTGTGGATACTTTTCAATTTCGGACGCTGGGATCATTCAATCGGTAAACCAAACGTTATTGGACATGCTTCTTTATGAACGCGATCAATTGCTCGGATGGCCGATTGAAATGACAATGTCTGTTACCAACAAGCTATTTTTTCATACTTATTTTTATCCCTATATTCAGTTGTACGGGCATGTCGATGAGATGTACTTTTCGTTTCGGACAAGTGATCGACAGGATGTGCCTGTACTTCTGAACGGGGTTCGTCAGGAACGAAACGGAGAAACGGTTATTGATTGTGTCGTGCTTATGATGCGTAAGCGAATTGAACATGAGAGAGATATCCTGCAGACCAAAACCAAGCTTCAGGAATTATATCAGGCCACGAATGAAGCGAATCAGAAGCTTGAACGGTTGCACGAAGAATATGAAATCAAACAGCAGGAGCTAGTAAGGATCAATCTCCAGCTTGAAACGATGGCATCCACGGACCCGTTAACTGGCCTCAAAAATAGAAGGTATTTCCAAGATCAATTACTAGCTAGCCTCGCGTCCTTTCATGAGAGCGGAATATCTTTTTCGCTGCTTATCATTGATATTGATCGTTTCAAAAGTATTAACGATACTTATGGTCATCCGGTGGGCGATCTGGTGCTTACGAATCTGGCAGAATTACTGCAATCCATGTCACGGGAGATGGATATTGTCGCTCGTTATGGTGGCGAGGAGTTTGTCATTATTCTTCCGGGCAACGATCAAGAGGAAGCCATTCGTACGGCAGAAAAATATCGTTCCATGACGGCCTCAAGGGATTGGGGAGAATACAGCATTACTGTGAGTATTGGCGTGGCAACGGTTACGCAAGCGGATACGGAACAAACAATTGTTCATCAAGCGGATTTAGCTCTGTATGCTTCCAAAAGTGGCGGGAGAAACCGGGTCACTCATTCAGTAAATCTCGTAAAGAGATAGATATAAAAAGAATGATTGATGTGGAGGGATACAAATGGGGGAAGCGTACAAGCTGGTCTGTGATACCTGTACTTATACTGGGAACGTATTTGTAGGATTTGGTTTTGCATATATGAGTTTGGAATCCATTGCTTCGTTTGTGCAAGTTGCTGCCCTTAAACGACGTATTGAGGAATTCATAGGCGACCCTTCGACGAGATATGATGCTTATAAGGCTCTGTATGTATGCCCAGTCTGCAAGACTATACGCAATGAATTGTTTATAGAGATGAAATCGGACTCATCCCAGTACAGGATTTCTTATGCTTGTCCTAGATGCACGAGTGTTATGGAACAGGAGCATATTGAAAACAATGCTCCTCATCATTTAAGCTGCCCCGCATGTGAGAAGGGTAAATTGAAGGCAACGTTTTATATGGATTGGGATTAATAGATTCCCCGGATATCTTCACAGCATACTCCAATAAGTCTGGTCAAATCGTTCAAATTCAGCTAATATTAATGATAACGATTCTCATTTGGATCATCAAAATGAATGAAAACCTTTGAGGTGGACGCTTGTGAATTCAAATTCGTTATCATTAATATATAACCATTATTTGGAAAAAACTCCGTTTAGAAAACAAAACGAGCATACGTATATGATGTTACCGGAAGCAGGTGACGGACATATCTACAGAGTTACGACTTACAGCGGTATCGAGATTGTGTATTCGCATATCCAATATCACGAGCCTTACCAGACGAACTTTGCTTCCAAAGGACAAATGATTGAACTTCAATTTGCACTTTCGGGTCAACGTCATGTGAATATAGCTGGTCTGGACTACACGCTCCCGATAGGGTGGGGTACTCTTATTTTTTTACAGGATTTCAAAGCACGTTTTCATCCTCCGATTAACGAACAATACCAATCCTTTGCACTTGGCATTCCTGTTTCGTTGTTTAATTATGCGGCTTCACAGTTGGCGGCTCGTCGCCAGGTAGCTATTGAATTTAAACAAATTCTGAAGGGTGCTGCGTTCCATCACCTTAGTTTTGAGCTGGATCACAGAAGTATAGTGATGATTGAACATTTGATCAAAGATTTGAAAAGTGTGCATAGATCGCCTTTATTAATGGAAGCAGCGGCACTAGAGATTTTGAATAGGTTTATGATTCAATTATTTGATTTAACTCCCATGCCCGAAGGCTTATCTAAAGAAGATGTCAGAAAGTTGCATATGGCTCGGCAAATCCTTGAATCCAGCATGATTGATCCTCCTTCACTGATCGCATTATCCAAAAGAATTGGATTAAACGATTTTAAATTAAAAAAAGGATTCAAAGCATGTTTTGGAACGACTGTATTTGAATATTTGCGCCAAATTCGTCTTGATTATGCGATGAAGCTGCTTAGAAGCCAGGAAAGCAATGTAACAGAAGCTGCGATGGCTGTAGGATACAGTAATGTGAGTGCATTTTCAGAGCAATTTTTTCGGGAATACGGAGTGAAACCATCATCTTTGAAGAAAGTATTTTAAAAATTCTGTTTTGACCATTTTAAAAAAATATCAAGGTAACAAAAAGCTGGAACCCTGTATAGATAGGATTCCAGACTTTTTATTTGGTGCTTATTTCACGAAAGTTTCAATGCCATCTGTATTGATGGTTGAAGTATGGGTACGAGACGCTTCTTCAATATTTTTGAATGCCCAGTAATCTGTTGGTACATCCTTCCATGTAGCCTGAATGGTTCCTTCCAGGGGTCCTCGTTTTAAGATCGTGTTCAAAATGGTAACCGTTTCTACTCGTGTTATATATTTATTGGGTTGGAAGCTGTTATCGTTATAGCCGGTAATCCATCCTGCATTAGCTAACGCTACAATGGAATCCCTTGCCCAATGCTTTTCGATATCGGTATAAGGAGACGCTGTGGTTTGCGTTCCTTTAAGCTGCTTCCAGGATGCGAGTATTGCTGCCATTTCTGCACGGGTAATGGGTTGCTCTGGTCGAAATGTTCCATCTGCATATCCATTCATAAGGTGCTGTGTCGTAAGTGCTATAATCGAATCCTTTGCCCAATACGTGCTAGGTACATCTTTGTATGTCGTTGAGCCTTCTTTTATCTCCAACTTCATAATCCTAGCCATCATCGCGGCGGTTTCAGCTCGTGTAATTGACTGGTCCGGTCGGAATGTACCATCCTGATAACCCGTTATATATTTTTCATGCGCAACCTCGGATTGCTCTACTGGCATGATTTCCGCAGTCGGTAAAACCGTTGAAGAAGCCGATGGTGATGAAGATGCGGTTGTTTCACTTGAAGAAGATGAGTCACTGCTATCCGCGTTATCCTTCTTATCTTTTTTATTGCTACTGCTGCTGTCGTTATTGCTAATATCACCCGTGCCTGCATTTCCATTTACATTTACAACCTGTATATAGGCATCAGAGGTGCTCGGCGCGAATCGAGCATCCCCACTGTATATAGCAGTAATTGCGTGACTTCCCACACTTAAGTTGCTTGTAGTGTAGTACGCATTGGCATAGCCATTCGAAATGCCCACTGGCTCCATCGTCAGCGTATCTAATATATTCGTGCCGTCCATAAGGATGACCGTTCCGGTTAAATCGCCCGAAGTTTGTGGGTTTGAGGTTGTCCTCAAGCTAAACCTTACTTCCTGACCTTGATTAGACGGATTCAGCGAACTCAATATTGTAGTTACTGTAGGTCTCAGTGAAGGTGTAGGCGCAGATGCATTTACGACCTGAATGTATGGCTCAGATGTACTGGGGGCAAATCGAGCATCCCCACTATATATAGCAGTAATTGGGTGACTTCCCACACTTAAATCGCTTGTGGTGTAGGTCGCAGTGGCATATCCATTCGCAATGCCATTTGGCCTCATCGTAAGCGTATCTAATATATCTGTACCGTCCATAAGGATAACCGAGCCGGTTAAATCTTTCGTAATTTGTGGGGTTGAGATGGTTTTGATGCTAAACGTTACGGATTGACCTTGTTTAGAAGGATTTGTCCAACTCGTTACCGTGGTTTCAGTAGCATACACAGCATCCGTTACACTTGGTACTGGTGAGGAGGTTGCATACACAGCACTCTCGGAAAAACTCCATGTCCAGGTCCCTAATAAGACGATAACAGCAAGATAAGATAAACAAAAAGACTTGATTTTACGCATAAACTTCCTCCATAAATTTCCGGTGTCACGATGAACTTACTAAGATCCTCCATGATGACTAACCTACTAATATAATTTTCTTTCTTACATTACTGATTTACTATACTAAATGCCTCTGAACCAATTCTGAACCAAATCGACAAAAACCGTGCCCAATTCACATCGCTAGAAGGGGATCACGATTTGCGAGCCTTTTCAGTAATTTCTCAGAACAAATGCAAAAAGGGTCAACCCAAAGGAACGGGTTGACCTCATAATATGAATGACAGTTTAGCGTAATATTTTGGAAAGATTTATTCCGTTAATATTTAAATTTGACCGTTAGATCCTGTAACTTTTGTGACATATCCGACAAGGTCGTGGCCAGACTGGTGATCTGCTGCATCGAAGCCAGTTGCTCTTCTGCAGACGCTGCAATATTCTGCGAGTTGTCCGCCGCTTGAAGCGCCAGACTTGATACGTTCTCTCCGCCCGCCGAAATTTCTTGGACACTTGCGGTTATTTGCTGCGTGATGCTTGCGAGCTCTTCTGTTTGCTGCGCGATATGATTGGTGGACGTCACAATTTTGTTAAACTGCTGCTCTGTCTCATTGGCAATTTTAATACCAGAGTCGACATCCTGTTTTACGCGTTCCATGGTCTTAAGCGAATGCTCCATATCTTTGCGCATATTCTGAATCAACCCGGAAATTTGCCCGGAAGACTGGTTCGATTGTTCGGCCAGCTTTCTCACCTCTGCAGCAACTACGGAGAAACCGCGGCCTTCCTCGCCTGCACGGGCAGCCTCAATCGAAGCATTTAAGGCAAGCAGATTGGTCTGCTGTGCGATATCCGTAATGGCATGCAGCATCGTGTCGATCTGTTGAGTACGTTCATCCAGCATCCTCATAACCGCATCGGTTTCATTGACGGAATGGTTAATCAAGTCCATTTGCTTCACCGTATGTTGTACAGCAGTACCGCCAAGGCTCGCCATTTCCATCGCGTCTGCAGACGATTCAGCAATAGTCAAGGAGCTATCCGTGATCCGCTGCATGCCTATTGAAATTTCTTCAAGCGAGCTGGTTGTCTTCTGGAGCATCAGTTGCTGCTCCTTCGCACCGGCCGCCGATTCTTGAATCGCGATGGTGATATGCTCGGTTGCCTGCCCAGTATGCTCTGCACCAAGGGTTAATTCTTTCGAGGAAGCTGCTACCTGCTTTGTGGACAGGTTTACTTCACCGATCAAATATCTAATATTTTTAATCATATGATTGAAATCCTGTGCCAGCTCGCCAACCTCATCTTTTGAATTCATTTTGACTTCTTCGACCGTTAAATCACCGTCCGCAACTGAGTTAAGCCGCTTTGCAATCATGATAATAGGCTTCGTAAAATGTCCCGAAACAAAGCTTACGATAATTGCTCCCAGAATAACTGCAATAGTCGTAATAATCAGGACAATATAAAGGACCTTGGTCGCCCCGCTGTTAAATTCGTTAAAATATGCTCCAGAACCGATGATCCATCCCCAATAAGGATCCCTTTCAACGTACGAAATTTTCGTCTCCACTTGATCTGTACCAGGTAAAGCCCATTTATAAGTGACGAATCCACCGCCGTTTGTACCGGCTTCTACAAACTCTTTTCCCACATGCACACCGTCTTCCGATACGGCATTTATTAAATCCTGGCCTTCATTTGAAGGGTTCATCACTGAAACGGCATCTTGGTTGACTGCCCACGGATAACCTGTTTTACCTACAGTATATTTAATCTTTACCGGTCTTTTGTTATTAGCATCTTTTACACCGAGCAGCTCGATGCGCAGTTTTTCCTGTGCTTCTTCCAATGTTAAATTACCGGCTTCGACTTGCCCATTGAGGAAACTAATCATACCAATTACCATTTGCACACTATTCTTAAGTGCTACTTTGCCTGATTCATTCATTTCATTCTTGGAAACAACATAAGAACTGATTCCAATCACGAATGTGGGTACAATTAAAATAATCAAGCACATTATGGTTAACTTCGTTCTTAACGATCTTACCTTCATGATTGATCCTATTTTTGTTTTCACTGAGATTTCCCCCTTAGACATCGATATACAGACTCAACCCACAGCTACGCTAATTACTAAAGGCAAAAGACTGTACATCATATATCGTAATAACATGCCAGGAAATGAAGCCCTTCCATCCAGTCAGCGATGAAGAGACCGATGTAGTTCATTTCACAACGAAAGAGCGACTCTATAATTAACGACGCCCATTGGGCCATAGAATGCAGGCCATTTTTTACTGTCTGAAGACTGGCTGCTGTTTTATACGCAAAATTAAATCCGTTTAACCGCAAATTTATCCGTCTATAGGCAGTAGCGTTTTGGTATGCTCCGTATACTTCTGCATAGAGAGAATCTTTAACAGAGGAGTGTGCGAGGATGAATAGAATAAAAGGGAGCATCTTTTTCAGTGTATTTGTGGCTATGCTAGGGCTCATGCTCATTGCTCCAATTATGCCGCCCCTTATTCGTGAATTAGGCTTAAGAGAAAGCCATTCCGGATTAATTATATCGCTTGGTTCTATAACGATGGCCTTAATGGCTCCAGTATGGGGAAATCTAAGTGATGCAAAGGGACGCAAGCCGGTGATTCTGCTTGGTTTCATAGGGATGTGTGTAAGCTGCCTGTTGTTTACACTTACTCTTTTTGCAGGATTAAATGGTTGGCTCAGTGGGGGGCTGCTGTTAGTCCTGCTGATTGTTACACGCGGCTTAATTGGTGGCTTTATCCCGGCGGTGTTGTCATCGTCCCAAGCTTATATGGGAGATGTAACGGAAGGAGAAGAGCGTGGAAGTGGTATGGCTATTATTAGTGCGGCGAATGGGCTTGGGCTGGTATTTGGTCCCGCGATTGCAGGTGCCTTTACTTTAATAGGGCTGTTATGGCCCTTATATTTTGGAATTGTCATTGCCGCTGTTGCATTCGTGGTGTCTCTGCTGGCGATTCCGGCGGCCCAGCCCGTTATTCAGCAAAAACCCGCTCGAATTAACCCCCTCCAGCCAGGTCTAAGAATGTATTTGTTTGCAGGCTTGGTTACGATGATAAGTATTGTGACTATTCAGGTTATAGGTGGTTTTTATTTTCAAGATCAGTTAGGTCTTACATCCGAAGAAACAGCAAGAGTCGTGTCCTTTGGACTTATGTTCTCCGGGGCAGCGATGCTGATTGTGCAGATCATCCAGATGAAATGGCTTAAATGGCAGCCTAAGCCGATGATTTTACTTGGTTCTCTATTCCTGATTGCTGGAATGGCATTATTTCTGATTTCAGCCAGCTTGGTCGTTTACTATGCAGCGTTCTTTATGTTTGGCATAGGCACAGGCTTACTGATGCCCGGTTTTATGGCAGGTGCTTCGCTTTCAGTCAGTCAAGAGCAGCAAGGGGGAGCAGCGGGGCTGGTAGCTGCGGTACAGGGAATTTCCGCGATCATTGCTCCTATTTTGACGACCACCTTGTATCGAGTGGACAAATATATTCCCTTTACGCTTATAGCAGTCTTGGTAGCTGTTATGGCTGTTATTATGTGGGTAGTGAGAAAAAGAAACGGGAATAGTGAGCCTGTTCCTCATAAGGCAAAATAAATAAAAGATTGGTTAGATGAATCCATAGGCTTCCGGGGTATACTCACCGGAAGCCTATATCTATTATAATAAGTTATAAGAAATTTCAGGAAAATCAGAAGGAAGTGGGGGGCTTATGGAAATCCAGCAAAAATGGGTGGCACTAAACAAAAGATATAGTTTGTACGCACCCAGTCCCGAGGCTGTACAAGCCATGTACCAATTGAAGGAAGAGCTTGAGGGCTTAGAAAGCGAGCAGGCTGCCAGAATTTTGACAGAGTTGTATCTTCACCTGCATCAATACGAAGAGGCGCTAGAGGTTTTTATGTCCGTCATGAACCGGAAAAATAAAGCAGATTTGAAGAAACAGTGGAGTATTCAAGAGATGATTAATAGCCCGATTCGACTGCCGGTGATTAAGCCTTTAATCAAAGTAGCCAAGCGCAAGAAAACTTCCGATCTCCCTGTGTTTACTTATCATCAAGACCCTGTACGCACTCAGATCCTTAAATCAGGCTTTTTGAAAACGTGTTCCTGTTGTGGACGGCAGACCGATATCTGGTACGCGGGTCCCTTTTATACAGCATTATCTTATGAGGCGATCTGTCCTTGGTGTATTGCGAATGGTAGCGCTGCGAGCATGCTACAGGGAACATTTCATGACCCTGCTTGCTGTGCACAATTGGAGGAACCAAAGCTGGATGAGCTACTGCATCGGACTCCCGGTTATGAGGCATGGCAGACCGCCGCGTGGCTGGATCACTGTGATGACTACTGTGTTTTTATAGATTTTGTGGGCTGGTAGGAGCTTGTCAGTAGAGGGATAGAAAATGATGTCAACCTGATGTTTATGCCTATTCTGGCTTTGTATAATGAAGAAGAGGCTAAGAGTCGAATACGGGAAAGCATGGAACGTGACGGATCGTTCCGGGGTTATTTATTTCAGTGCAGGCATTGTAAGGAATACCTCTTATATGCGGACTATGACTGAATCCAAGTGAATTTCCTGAGGTGAATGAGAAGGTGAAACCCAATTTAGGGGTGGTTCTAATTAAGGAGGAGTTCATAAAATTGGAGGAATGCAGATGGGTTGGGAGTATGGGATTAAGGTCGCAGATGTTAAGGATATTAAAGCGCTAATGGAACGCTTAGCTGAAGCATTGCCTAGGATTGAGGGATATCGGATGCAAAGGGATGAGGATGGTTTTGTTCTGCTTCAGAATAATTCTGATTGGCCTGAAGCGCTTCAGATTTCAGTGGAAGAGGCAAGAAATATTGAAGGGTTAGAAGATGATGAACCTTATATCTATTGTCTATTTCATATCGGCGGCGGAGATGCGATGGGGTTGAGGGAAGGAATGTGTAGGGCACTGGAAGAAGAGAAATGCGCTGCGGATTGGTTCGAGTTGTAGCCGAAGAGAGGAGTAAGAGAGAGTGACTAAGAAAGGAAAAACAGAGATTCAGACACTAATCTATCGCTATAGTGGTCCAAGAGCCAATATTGGATATACTTTTGAACCGCTGCGCTATGGGGATACAGATGAGCCAAAGCTGGAGGAGATGATCTTCATCTACGCAGATGACTTTGATATCGTGCTGTCTGTGTTAAAGTCCATATATCCACTTGTCGATCCTGACACGGGGGAAAGGTATGAGGCTTTTGATGCCTGCTGGGATAATCCGATTCAGGCGTCGGTATGGCATGAAATATTAACAGAATTGGATGCTTGGCCTGCCAAGGAGCCAGAATTACGCATATTTATCGATTCCTTTACAGCATGGGTCAGAGCGCATTTGAAGCAAGCAGATGGTATTATCGTGACCGGAAATCTGTAGAGGAAGGCAATGCACTGCAATCCGTATTTTCGCTGCCCCTCGCTTCGAGGGGCAACTGGAAAGCGAGCTGCTGGGTCAAATGCCTCGTTCTTTACATTGCATGCGACAGGCTCCTTATGGCAACTGGATTATTGACGTTGCTTCCGAATCCGGAGTAACTTTTGCTCCAATTTGGTATCACCCATAAATTTGCTGACAGATACAGCAAGCTGATATTGAATGGTCCCCATATTGTTAGCGGCAGGTTGAAGAACCCCTTTTATCGTTTGCCATAACGAAGTAGCCTGTCGGCTTTTTGCTCCAAAATGCATGATGATGTGGATACAGGCTGTAATTATATTGCGGCCAAGTCCGTACAGGAACCATTCTTTTTCCTTAGTAATAAGCGGAATGATGGTTGCCATCGTTTCCCAAGCTTCATCCCATCGTCCTGTTTCAATGAGCTTTTCTGCCAAGCTGGATGCAGTAGAACAGTAGTTACTAGGATTTTCTTCTATTTTCTCCATTTCGGCCAGCTTTTTGAGGGCTTCAATTTCACCTTCTGCTTGGTTGCGCCATCTCTCATGGTAAACGAGTGTCCGTAAATTTTCCTTGTTCCAATCCGTCTGCTCTCTGATCCACAAATCAATAAATAATGATAGGTATACATCTTCCCCGAGTTCACTCGCGATATTGATGCAATCTTCAAGATCAGCTGTATCTTTGCTGAACAAATATGTTTCCAAAATCAACTCAGGATCAAACCCGGCGTATGTATCGAAATTGGCTTTCTTGGCCTGCTGGAACAAAATTTGGTCCTGTTCACGCTCATACTTTTGCAGTAAAAAAACGGCATAATGCAGAGCATCTCCAATCCCCTGAAAACTGTTCGTTTCCCTATCTATAATCTCATTAACGAGCAGCCTTCTCACAATCGGTTCGTAATGCGGGGAATCTCGATCCTCAAGATTATACAAAGCCAAAAGCACCTTCAAGCGATGGGTATAATTGGCATCACTTTTTCCATATTCCTCACTGTGTTGCTCCAAATAGTCAACCTTCGAAAAATCGGCGTGATCACTTATTAGACTCTGCAGCATTTCATCATAGGGTGCGATCATCTGATCCAGCAGCTTTTTGTAGTTCGTTTCCATTACTGTAATTCTCCTTTCACTGATCGGCTTAATACTACAATCCATATGTACAAAAAACAAGAGTTTTCCTTTTGAGTACTGCGCTGTCACACGTACATATTTTTCTAATAGACCCATTTTAAGATTCGATATGAGGGATGGACATTCAACACCTGTAAATCAAGCATACAACATGCAGGGATACAACATTGCGCACAACTAATGGAAGCGTTTTAATTTGAGTATAGAAACACAAAAGAAGATCTCAGGGAGGACATAAGATGCTAAAAGTGAAAGCGCTTAGATGTGAACATGTAAACAATCCGATTGGACTGGGTTGTCTAAAGCCTCGATTAAGTTGGCAAATTGAATCTGACAACATATACGTTTTCCAAAAACGCTTCCAATTGCAGGTAGCCATAAATCCCGCTTTTGAACCGCTGCTCTGGAATCATTTTTCCTATTCGGAACAATCCATTTTGTTTCCCTATGAAGGTCCTCCACTCGAATCAGGACAAAGATATTATTACCGGGTAAAAGTATGGGCTCAGGGAGCGGGTGACACCGAACCCGAGGAATCGGAATGGAGTGAGATTGGCTTTTGGGAAATGGGGCTGCTCCATGAGCAGGACTGGAAGGCACAATGGATTACAGTGCAGGAGCGAAGCATCCATGAAAAGTTTCAGACAAGAGCCCCTTTTGCTGCTTCCAAGTGTTTTTCAGTTGAGGGAAAAGTGAAAAAAGCAGTCATTTATGCCACAAGCCTTGGTCTGTATGAGCTGGAGCTCAATGGACAAAGAGTAGGCGATGCCTACTTTACCCCGGGATGGACAGATTATAACGATCGTGTTCAGGTGCAAGCCTATGATGTGACTTCTACCGTTCGAGAACAACATAACCGCATCACAGCCACGGTGGGAGAAGGCTGGTACAGCGGCTATCTAGGCTGGCAAAAGCGCAAGGATACCTACGGGAACACGAATGCTTTGCTATTTCAAATGAAGATTAGCTATGAAGATGGCCGTTCAGAACTCATTTGCTCTGATTCTTCCTGGGAGGAAACGAGCTGTGCCATTTTGATGTCAGATATTTATAACGGCGAAATCTATGATGCTCGACTGGAGCAGCAGGCAGCCGAACATCGCTTCTTGAACGAACGGAAAATGATGCAGGTCGCCCCGTTTCCGTTAAGTCATCTGGTTGCTCAGGAGAACGAGCCTGTCCGTGTAATGAACCGATTAAAGCCTGTTGAACTGATTTGGACTCCTAAAGGCGAACTAGTACTTAACTTGGGTCAAAATATGGTAGGCTGGCTGGAATTTAAAGTGGAAGCCCCCGAAGGTACGGTTCTGAATCTGGTTCATGGTGAAGTACTGGATCAGCAAGGGAACTTTTACCGAGATAATATTCGTGATGCAGCGCAGCAGATTACGTACATTTGCAGCGGCAAGGGGACGGAGATATTTAGGCCGCATTTCACTTTTCAAGGCTTCCAGTATGTGAAGCTTGAGGGCTTTCCGGCTGGCGTAGCCATTGAAGATTTTACAGGCGTTGTTTTGCATTCAGACATGGCGACAATTGGCTTGTTCGAGACATCCGATCCAAAGCTGAACCAACTCCAGCACAATATTGTATGGGGACAAAAAGGGAACTTCCTGGATGTGCCGACCGATTGCCCGCAGCGTGATGAGCGATTAGGCTGGACCGGCGATGCACAGATTTTTGCCAGAACGGCCAGCTTCAATATGAATAGTGCTTCCTTCTTTCGAAAGTGGCTGAAAGATTTGGCTTACAACCAGCTGGAGAATGGGGCTGTGCCTTTTGTCGTGCCGGATGTCCTCAAAGGAACCTTTGCAGACAATATGGACCAAACGACAGCCGTATGGGGAGATGCAGCAGTTGTATGTCCGTGGACGATCTATCAATGTTATGGGGATAAGCAAATTCTAGCTCAGCAGTATGACAGTATGAAAGCATGGGTCGATTATATTCGTGCCCAGGGGACCGAGGAACATTTGTGGGATACTGGTTTGCAGCTGGGAGACTGGCTGGCGCTGGATAGCGAGGAAGGAAGCTATTTTGGAGCGACCGATGGAACGTTGGTAGCGACTGCATACTTTGCGTATTCGACTCATATCTTGGCGCAGACCGCCAAACTGCTGAATCGCTATACCGATTACAACACTTATCAAAGCTTGCATGAGGGGATTAGAAGCGCTTTTGCGAACCGTTATTTTGATGACGCTGGCAAACTGACTTCTAATACCCAGACTGCACAGGTTGTGGCTTTGCACTTCGGATTGGTACCAGAAAAATATAAAAAGCAAGTGGTTCAGGAGCTCGTACGGCTGATAGAAAAAAATGATATGCATTTGGATACTGGCTTTGTAGGCACACCCTATCTATGCCTGGTTTTATCCGACAATGGCTATACAGATATAGCTTATAAAATTTTATTTCAGAAAGATTATCCTTCTTGGCTCTATCAGGTTGAACGGGGAGCAACGACCATGTGGGAGCATTGGGACAGTATCAAAGTGGACGGCTCGTTCTGGAGCACCGATATGAACTCGTTCAATCACTATTCGTACGGTTCAGTTGGAGACTTTATGTACCAAAATATTGCCGGAATCGATGTGCTTGAAGCGGGCTACAAAAAGTCACGGTTAGCACCCAAACCGCCTGTTAATCTTACTTCGGCCCATGGCAAGCTGGAGACACCTTATGGTGAGGTTGCTGTCCATTGGGAAATCGTGAATGAAGAAATGCGGATGACGGTTCACGTACCACATAATACGACAGCTGAGATTACGCTTCCGGGCGTTCTAGAGCCAGATGCATTACAACAGACCATTACTAAGCAATACCCGTCGATTCAGTATCCGCCTGGTAATGTGCCACAAGAGCTGGCCGGGAAATCAGGTTCTCCCGGAGAACCTGATTTCCAACTGAGTGGAGATCATGAATTGACGTTTACCGTCGGATCTGGACAGTATACGTTCCAGTACAAATACAACCAGAGGCTAAATAACATAGACTAGAGGTGAGAAGCTTGATGAATATTAAAAACAAAATATGGTTTAAAACAGCATTGTTGTCCATTTCCTTAGTCCTGACATCAGCGAGTGCTATTTCAGCTATCATCCCGATGATGCTGAACCAATTACCGGGAGTCTCCAGTTCACTGATTGAAAGCATAGTTACAATCCCATCTTTCTCGATGATGCTGTTTGTGCTGTTGAGTGGCCCGATCTCTTCCCGCTTGGGTAAAAAAAATACAGTCCTGCTAGGACTTTTGCTCGTGGTCATCGGCGGAATACTTCCTATGCTCACTACGAACATTACATGGATTCTCGCGTTGCGTTTGGTGCTAGGTGCAGGCCTGGGGATGTTCAATTCGCTGGCTGTCAGTTTAATTAGTGATTTTTTTGAAGGGGATGAACGTGCTCAATTGGTAGGTTTTCAAAGCGCTGTACAAGGGCTCGGAAGCAGCTTGGCTACCTTTGTGGCAGGACAGCTTGCCCTAATCGACTGGCCGTTTGCCTTTTTGTGCTATGCGATCACGATTCCTATCGCACTGTTGTTCTTTTTTATCATTCCTGAACCAGAGCGTGAGGAGCCTACAGTGAGCACGACAGGAACGGGCCAAAAGAGTGGGGGAATGTCCCTACCTGTACTTGGATTAGGGGCTGCACTTTTCCTGTTTATGACCTTTATCATGATTGTGTATACCAAAACAGGTATTATGATTGCTGAAAAGAGTATGCCTAACGCAGGGTTTTTAGGGACCGCTTTGACGCTGTTCTCCTTATCAACTATGATTGCAGGCTTCTTGTTCGGTAGAATATATAAATGGTTCAGAAATTACGCACCTTTTATCTCCAGTTTTTTAACAGCGACAGGTTTTGTCCTGCTGTGGTTTGCTCAGAATGTGACCATGGTTACGGTTGCCATGCTGATCATTGGCTTTAGCTTTGCGCTGTTTATTCCTTATATTTTTACGATACTAACTAAAATCGTACCTAAAGGCAGTGAGACGATATCTATTTCGATTGCAATGGTAGGCTCCAATTTGGGAGCGTTTGCTTCGCCTTATGTTATCAAGTTAGTTGGGGTGTTGTCTGGGAATGAAACTGCCTCATTTTCCTTTCTCGTCTCTGCGATTGTATTTATGATTGCTGCGCTCCTCTGTCTGGGAATCGCTATTAGAGGAAAGGGAAGCAAAACACAGACGGCAGTTCACAGTTAATGGGAGTCTGAAGGAGGAGTCTGTGTTTATGAACCTTCATGAGTTGGATCAGTTGCTGAGAAGTAAAACTGAAATTGAACTTTTACAACAGCAAAACAATCAAGTGATTAATGATCTCTCCAAAGAATCGGAAAATGAGCGATTTTTTGATATAAATCAGAATATGTATCGTATGCCTGCTTTATTTTTCTTCGGAGAACATGATATTTATATTAGCAAGCACAACAGGTTTGCTCCGATGCTGGAGCACATGCATGAATTTATTGAGTTAAACTATGTTTACTCAGGTAAGTGCAACCAAATCATAGCGGGTAAAGAAATTGAGCTTTGTGAAGGCCAAGTGTGTGTCCTCGATAAGGATGTACCGCACAGCATCGCACCTTTGGGAGAAAACGATATACTGATTAATATCCTCCTGCAAAGAGAAACGATTTCATCCCTATTTCTACAGCGGCTATCTAAGAAAAAAAGTTTGATCGGCGAGTTTCTTGCCAATTCAGTCCTCCAGCATCAGCATCATAATCACTTTATTATTTTTGAGTCACAGCATAATGAAAACCTTCAATATATATTGCGTAGAATCTTGATCGAATATTTTTCCAGGCAAGAGGATTCAATGGAGCTGGTCAAGGCTTATTTGTCCATTGTATTTGGGGAATTGGTCCGTGTATTGGAAAGCGAGCATAATATTCACTTAAACCAGCAGGAAAGTAATATTACTTCTATTCTGAATTACATGGAAGAGCATTATCAGCATTTAAGCCTCCAGCAATTATCTACTCATTTTAATTACAATAGTACGTATTTAAGTAATAAGTTGAAAAAAGTAACCGGTCTTACTTACACGCAGCTTATTGCCAACATTAAACTTAATGCGGCCTATTCTTTGGTAGTCAATACCAACCTGCCATTCGAAATGATCTTTAAGCAGGTCGGATATAACAGCATGAGTTTTTTCTATAAAAAATTTAAAACAGCGTATGGTGCCACCCCGCAGAATATCCGAAACAAACAAATGAGGAAATGAAGGATACACAAGGACGTCCAATTCTAATGGGCGTCTATATTTGTTATAATATCGGCAAATTCATAAGCGGATGTTTAATAGGGAGGATACATTTTGGAAGCGGTATTAAGACGGCACTGGCCGGAGTGGGACGGGACACTACAGAGACGAACCGGAGGTTGGAATAATACGACGTATTTTGTTAAGAGCGGTGGGCGAAGTGGGGTACTGCGCATCTACGATACACACAGGGATCGGAACAAAATCGAATTTGAGCATGCGGTTTTGCAGGAACTGAGCAGGCATTCTCTATCATTCAGGGTTCCAATGCCAATCCGAACGATTACGGGAGAGACACTTGCACAGGTTGAGAAGGATAGTGGCAAATATGTGTGTCTGTTCGAATACATAGAAGGCACATCCCCATTGGAGCAGGATCCTAGCTTTGCCCATTCTTTTGGCGAGGCTGCTGGCGAATTATCTGCTGCACTTGAAACACTCAATCTTGATATGACTCCAGTCTATCGGCCGTATTATGCTTTGCAGCAATCCTATCCATTATGTAACCGGGAAGTAATCCAAGGCTTTTGTTTAAACCCGCCGGAGCCTCTAAAAGATTTACATGAGGAGCTGCGTTTGATAGGAAAAGTATATGAAGAGATTATAGATTCACTTCATGCATTGGAAGAGTTACCGCATCAGCTTGTACATGGAGATTTGAACGCTTCCAATTTGTTGGTAAAGGATTCTGACCCTAGTCAGGTGGCTGCACTGCTTGATTTTGAATTTTGTACGCTGGACGTTCGGGTCATGGATCCGGCGGTCATTTTATCAGGATTTTTGGGACAACCGGAGGAAACGACAGCTGTTCGTGATTTTTGCCGGGGCTTCAGCCGTCAGGTTCGTTTAAGCCAATCCGAGGTTGACGCTTTGCCTGTGTTAATGCTGCTTAGGAAGGTAGACGTTTTTCTTCATTTTATGAGTCGCTTTCTGGAAGGAACAGATCAGCCACACGTGCTGCAAGAACAGGTTAAACAGATCACGGCCGACTTGCTCCAACTGTCTACCAGCAGTAGCTGGATTCAGGAGGAGTTGGTCCAAGCTGGAACAATGTATGAATAAACGAGCTACATGCCGTGTTATGTTATAATTTCTGGAAGAACAGAAATGAAGTCTACTGAATTGTACTCGGAACAGGAGGAGCAGATGAATAGTTGGTTAACGAACGCGTTACGACCCTATTTTGGGCTGGAGACGCTGGAAGAACATTGGGACGTAGTAGAAATTAAAGAAGGATATTTTATTTGTATGGATGGAGATGTTATTCGCAAGCGAATTTCTTCCAAAGAGGATGCTTATGGAGAAGCTGATGTAGAGATTTTTACTCGTGATCGGGCATTTGTTCTGCCTAAAACGGCTCGTGGCAAAGAGAAAAAACTGAATTATACAAGTGTTTCGAGCATCACAGCAGAAGGTGTGTCCTTTTCAGCAGGCATTCGAAGAGATCGTAATATTAGTTATGTTACTGCTGTGAATAGCAAAACTGGCGTGAGATTGCCCATCACTGGATGTGAGCATTTACATAGTAAAGAAGAGATCATCGATTGGCTTCAACGTTACCCGTCGCTTGTACCTAACGACTATGATCGTAAGGTGGAACGATTGAAGCATATGAAAAACCTGCGTTATAAAACCATTCCGGGAGACATCTTCCGCGTGGAAATAGACCTTTTTACAGATGGCTATGTACTGGTCGTCGGAGATTTGCGCCAAATGCAAAAGGATCAGTTGTTTGCAAAGGAGAGCATATGGAATAGTGTCATGACAATGCCTTTGTTCGTACGTCCGTATTTGTGTACAAGTCGTGACCGTTCAATAACTTTGGAATCCATCACGGCCGCCCCGTTATCGGATGCAACCTGGATTGTCATGGATGATTCCTTTATGCGAGGGTCCTACGAGCGGATAGGGCATAAAGCGTTGGCGGAAGAGGATATTGTGTTTCCGATGGGTTACGGCAGTAGCATAGATAGCAGTAAAGAAAGAATATATAGACTGTCCTGGGGAACGGGCACAATTTCCAAACCGGAAGGGGAGACAGTGTTCAAGTCTTCGCGGGAATTGTTAAATAACGGTGTGTATTCAGGTGTCATTGCAGACTGTTTTGGTCCTTGGGAAGAGCGGGAGTGGCACCACACGCTGGATAACCCGTTGTATCGGGAAGAGCGCCGAAAAGCACTGGCCGAATTCGGATTCCCGGAAGACATTTCGTACGATGAGTTCAACCGCCAAACGGGAGGCCTGACGCGTTCGGAATATCTCGCATACTTGACAAGAGTCTATAGCGGAAAAAGAAAGATGAAATGACACGGTTATACATCCTTTTAGGAGGGGCCAATGAAATATCTTAAAGATTGTCCGGAACCAGGCATGGGAACCTGGTATTTTGAAATAGACTCAGACGGCGTAGCCTATCGGCAAATTGTGATCCAGGATGACGGTACTTTTATTGCTTCTAATCGCAAGCACGAGCAATATCATTTCTTGTTAGCCGAGAAAGCAATTGATGATACAGAGCCCTATTATACGAAAATTACAAAAAAAGAGTTTGAAGAAGTCTGGTCCAACAATCTTCACACTTTTAACAAGGAATGGCATCAAGTCAAAACCGTACTGCCCGTTGGGACTAAGGTAAAGGGTTATATTGAAGCATTTTTCCCACATGGAACACTTATTCATATTTTCCAGCACAATACAGTCGGATTGGCAGACACCCATTCATATGCGGAAAAGACCCCATCTGAGTGGATGTATCCGAGGCATGAGATCACGGCGATTGTCCAGGGCTACGACGAGCTGAATCAGTGGGTGATTTTAGAGCAAACGCAGGTTTTCGAAAATCAGTTCAAAGGTTGAAAGATAGATATCGGAATACAGGAAGGAGAATGGATATGCATACGTTAACGGTTGATGAGCTGGTGGATCAGGACAACCATGCATGGGAAGAGGTCAGAAACATTCTGCAAGAAGGGAATAATCCATTTCGCATTGTACCGGCAGAATCGGAATCTGCTAGGGGAGATTCGCTCTACCGTTTGCAAGTGAGCACAAAATCGTACTTGGGAACGGTTGCCTATGAAACAGGAGGGATCATATTTGACCACGGATGGATCACCTTACTGGGTGCAGGTGGGCCTGAAATTTACGGTAGTTTGGCTTCGTGGAACGGGCTGCAAGAGCCAGCGAGCGTTCCTGCACTTGGGGGAATGCTGATTGTGGCCTATGATGCAGCAGGTGGCTTCTTTGGATTGGATACAGGGAAGTTTGGACGTAGCGGCCATATCTACTATTTTGCACCGGATGCATTGGAGTGGGAATCCACTGAGCTGGCCTATTCCGGTTTCTTGAGCTGGTTGGCTGAGGGAGATTTGGGCTTGTTCTACCAGACATTCCGCTGGAATGGTTGGCAGTCGGATATGGAGCAACTTCAGCCAGGAGAGGTATTTGCTTATTATCCGCCGCTATGGACTCAGGAAGGTGGCGGAGAGACCAGCCACAAATCACCTATAGCACTAACAGAAGCATGGCAGGCGGTAATAGATAGGGGCTAGCCCCGCTAATGATGAGGAGGCGTAGATCATGAATCATTCCATTCAATCCAAACTGATGCAGCTGAATGAAATACTTTCTCAAAATAACATTGACCATTACTACATTTATGATTATACAAGTCGCCCTAAGCTGGTACTAGCAGGGAGCTTTGACTTTAGCTATTATCACAACATAGAGATTACATTTTACGAGGTCTCGTTTCTTTCCTGTCCGGGCGGTGTATTTTCAATTGAATGCTTTAGACTGGCTAATGACAAGGAATTGGAAATGTTAAAAACTGTCTCTTACGGATTTCTTGAGGGGCCTGTGATTTGTATGGAGGATCAAACGTTTGGTACCCGATTTTTCATTGCTGCGGAAAGCTTGGATTACGAGCTCAAGACCGTTTTTTACTATAAACGTGAGAACCTTCAACCTCATGAAAGTGTGGCTGAGTGGCTTGGAAAAGATGGAAAAGGTTGAAAAAGGTAGCAAAAACAACTTTTAGAGACGTCAAGGTAGGAGGGTGGTTATTATGTGGAGTATTCACTTTGAACATCAATTTATAAAATGTCCGGAAGCAACTGGTGAACAAATCGCGAATTTTTTGAGCACATGGAACATCAAGCTATCGGAGCAGGAGATTCACGAAATCCAACAAAGACAAGTGAACCCTTTCCCGAAATCGTCTCCATTTTATGATCAATATAAACCGCTAGATCCTGTGGGCTGGCATCTGCCCCAAGGACAATTTCCTGATAGTTACATAGAATTGCTGAAATATTCTAATGGCGGTGAATTTCAGAATGGAGAACGTTATTTCCAGTTTTTCAATACTGAAGATTTGAGAGAAATGAACCTCGCCTACGAGCTGCCAGAGTATATGCCGGGTGCCGTGTCGTTTGCGATGGATGGTAGCGGAAACCACTATATGTTTGATATGAGAGAGGAAAAAAGTAACAACGAATATCCCATTCTTTTTGCTCATTCTGGTAGCTTGGGGTATGACGAATGTGAACAGGTTGCCCATTCATTTATAGAGCTGTGTACGGAAAAATGGGCATTGTATTGATATCTTGACTAAACATACGCTTTATTCCCCCTAATTCATCCAGTAGAAAATGTAAAACCCGCAAGCTGGACCCTTTTTGCCAGGTCTATTTTGCGGGTTTTTAACGCTACTTATTTTCATTTATCATTTCCATTAAAACTTGATGTACCATCGGTAAGGTAGTAAAACCGTCACTCTGTAAAAAGTGCCCCCCATGATCTACTTCGTGGAAATCAGCCTGCATATCTTCCGCTAGTTTCTTACTAAGTGCAAAGGGGACAATTGCGTCGTCCTTTGAAGCTATAACTACACGTGCCCCTAGTGAATCCATGATTTGCTGATAACTCAAATGGTCATTTGTAAACTCATCTAATGATGGTAGGCTTGGCACTGGGTCAGAAAAACCGGAAACGAAAATTCCACCACCCAGTGGTTCCGGGATATTTACTTGCTGCAGGTACCTTAAAATGGATACACAACCCAAGCTATGTCCAATAAAATAGGTATCTTTATGTAGAACTTTAATATTTTGTAGTAGATGCTCAATCCACTCATTAAGCTTGGGTGCTTGCGAGTTGGGCATTTCTAGTATATTTACCGAAACCCCGTCTTCCTGTAATTTGTCTTGTAACCAAGGAAACCAATGATCTGTTGGCGAAGCTGTGTATCCGTGGATTATATATACTTGTTTTTGATTTTGTAGATTTGTCACCATACGTTCTCCCCCATCATCCAGTGTTTAGATCTTAGTTTGCATATGTGTCCCACTTCATGTAAAAATCCCTCTCTAGTTTACCAAACATCCAATGCTTATGAGTACCTAAAATTGTTGATTCATGTAGCAAGCCTATGTATGAATTTGCCTATTATAATATTCATTATTTTTGCAGTACTGTAATTTGGCTAATAAATTTAAGCGCTTTCTACCGATATATATAGCATCACGTTTTGTGATCTGCTTTATTTTGTTGTATGGAGGGCAGCATCAAGAGGAAGACCAGAGTACTCGTGAAAGTTGAGAGCAGCGTGAACTATTATCCATAGACGAGCTGGAGGGGTTTGAATGAGTAACCAACTATCGGACAGGACTAAAAAAGGAAAAGGTTTTAGAGATTTAAAGATCACGACAACGATGATCTCCATGATTATGATCAGCTTAGTGGGTTTGCTCATTGTATCGTTGGTAGGAGTTATCGGTATGTATCAAGCTAAAGAGGGTCAAGGTATTTTGTATACAGATCGCTTTCAACACCAGACGAATATTCTTGAGGTCAAAAGTGACTTTTATAACATGCGAGCCAATTATACAAAAATACTCGACAATAAGGAGTATACAGATAAACAGTATAAGCAGGTGCAGAAAGGAAAAAATAGCGTTACAACTGGGCTAAATGAATTTTCACAAAGGACATTGGATACTAAGGAACAGAAATTGTTTGAGGAACTACAGAGGAGTATAGACACGTATTTTCAGGACATCGAACAGATCATGGCCGTCAAAAAGAATACTGGAACCTATGACACAGAAGAGAGAGGCCGGATCAATAAATCTAGTACGGCCATTGTTACGATGCTGACTACGATTTCAGATTATAACAATGAGCAATCCGCCAACCTATATCAAAATACGCAAAACGAGATCAAAATGCGCACAATTGTTTTAATCACAGTTCTTGCTCTCGTGTTGGCTGTTCTGATCACAATCTCCTTTGCAGCCATTCGAAATATCCGTTCCCGGATGAGCACCATTACGAAATACTGTGAAGAGATTACCCAAGGAAATTTAACGACAGCACTTGATCCTGCCTTGCTCAAAGGAAATAATGAGATCGCTGTTATAGCTCGTGCCATTCAGCAAATGACAGATTCAACCTCAATGGTCATCACAGGGGTGATCAATGAGTCACATCAAATTAACCAACTGAGTGATCAGACGAATCATAATATGACAGATCTCAATGAGCGGATTCGCGATGTATCAGCCACGGTCGAACAGCTGTCAGCAGCTATGGAAGAGACTTCGGCATACACCGAAAATATGAACCATTCTGCGGAAGAAATGCAGCGGGCAGCAGAGTATATCTCGGTCAAAACTCAAGAAAGAGCTCAGTCTGCCTATGATACGAGTGTAAAAGCTGAAACATTGAAGCAGGCGGCTAGTCAATCCAATAAAGCGGCCAAAGAAATTTACCAAAAAGCTAATGAAAAGATGACGGAAGCGTTAGAGCGAGCCAAGGCAGTAGACCAGATTCGTATACTTTCTCAGTCTATCTTGGAAATTACGGCACAGACCAATTTGCTGGCCCTAAATGCATCCATTGAAGCAGCTCGTGCCGGTGAGTCAGGTCGAGGGTTTGCGGTTGTAGCTAACGAGATTCGTAAGTTGGCAGACGGCTCCAAACACGCGGTAGACCAAATTCAGAGTGTTACTCAAGAGGTTGTGCAGTCTGTAGAAAATCTGACTACCAATGCAGAAGAATTGCTGCACTTCCTGCAAGCCCAGGTAGGCAAGGATTATCAGCTGCTTGAGGATACAGCAGGGCAATATTACAATGATGCTGTTGAGCACACGAACACAGTCAATGATTTGAACGCCACCTCTAAGCAGGTAAATGAAACCATCCAAACCATGGTGAGAGCGATCCATGAGATTGCTACCGCCAGCGAACAGTCCGCCATATCTACCCAACACATTGCTGAGAATATGGTGTCTTCAACGGAAAAATCTCGTGAAGTGGCATACCAGTCTGATCAGGTGAAGGAAAGTGCAGCTCGACTGAATGAACTGGTTGCAGGCTTTAAAATTTAATGAGGACCATACGGTGTTGGTATTTAAATGAAGGGAGAAGAAAAATATGGGAACTAATTTTGAAGAGGTAAGTGTATTGTCGGTAGTTATAAAGAGTTACATTATTTTTGAGGATGAAGAGGAAGGATTAGGCTATGAGATTGAAATAATAGATAGTTTAAAACATCCATTTTCTGATTTCAAGGTTAGGGTATTAAATATTGAAAAAAAGTGGAAGGATAAGAAGCCTGGTCCAACAATATTTTTGAATGTTGGGCATAGAGAAGAAGTGGAATTATATAATGAAGTATGGAAAAGAGAAATAAAAAAAATTTTTCACGAAGCTACAGAAAACGAAAACTTCTTAGATTCACTTGATAGGGAAATAAAGGAGCCGCATAATGTAATATCTCAGAATCTCTTCTTTCTCCTTTATGTTAATGAGCTTTTTAACAACGAGGTTTTAAAAGCCCCTTACGGAGGAATAAAAGAATTAGAAGAAGACGATTTATCAATTTCATTTTTTTATGGGATTGAGGGATACAAAAATTATGAATCGGACTTTGTAAATGACATAATTAATTTATGGATAGTAAAAGAAAAGCCTTTTTTAAAAGGCTATCAATGTTTTACCCGTTCATTTGTCTTGGGGGAAAGTATTAAAGGAAGAAGGATAACAACGATGATTGGAAATCCAGAATCTGATCATGTAAGTCTTCTAGTCGAAGGAGGACTACTTATCCCTCTTAATGAAGATGGCTACAAGAACCTATCTTATATAGATAGCCAATATATTAACCAATGGACGGTTAAAGATGTAGAAATGATTCTTAAAAATCCTGTATATGCTTATGGAGTACAGTTTGAACCAGCAGAATTATTCTATGATTGGCAATATGTTTTATTATACGGATTGGCAACATTACCGATTAAAAAGTATCCTATACAAAAACTAGAGATAGTGTACGAAAGTTTTATGGAGAAAGTAAAACAAAACATATGTTACTTTTATAAAGCTGAAGTGATTTTACCAGACAAAACTGAATTCTTGAAAGTAGTGCAGAAAGGAATAGATCAGTTAAGATCTTATCTAACTGGTAGCGAAGAAGAAGGAATCTCCAAAAATATTATCTTCCTTATGAAAAATAGATATGCTTTTTTGCCGATCATTTATAACTTTTTAGAAACATTTTTTTGGAAAGAAGTTAATGAACGGTTTGAAAAATTAGAATTTAGCATGAAAGAGTTTGGTGATTTACTAGATGAAGCTAAAAATTTAAAGAGTGGTTATGAGAAAGGGTTACTATTTGAAGAGGTGGCAAGTTATTTTCTACGCAGTGTGTATGGCTTGAAACTTATGGGTCACCGCATTAAGGAAGAGAGAGAGGAAGTTGATCTTTATTTTTGTAACGTGTCTCTTGATTCGTTTCTTTGGAATTTAGGGGCTCTAATCTCTGTTGAATGTAAAAATAGAAAAGAAAAAATTAAGGTTTCAGATATCAGAAATTTGGTTCCTGTAATGGATTCTAAAGGGATTAAAACATGTATTGTTTTTAGTATGGCAGGTTATACGCAGATTTCATTAAAAGAGATTGAGCATCAGTTTGTAAATGGAAGAAACATAATTCCACTTAGTATGGAGGATCTTGAAAAAGTGTGTTGCAATTATCCTCCAAATAAATTGTTAGCAGATAAAATGAAGGAATTATTCACAGCTACTGAGAATGATCACAGATTACTGTATTAAATTAAAAGCATGAAGTATAACACATTCATAGGATTCAAAGATGAATATATCAGTCTTAGAAAGATGGGAGATTATGAAAAACAATTATGATTTTCACGCATTATTAGATGACGTTGAATTTGAGGCGTTGGCAATAGATATTGTTCGAGTTCGAGAAAATTTAGAACCCAATGTATTTCGCAGATATCCTAAAGGTAGGGATGGAGGCATTGATGGGTATAGGTACAGTGATAATACTATTATTCAAGCAAAATGCTATAAAAATGATTTTAACATTTTGAAAGGAAGTTTGAAAAAAGAAGTATTAAAGTTGCGTAATTTGAAGCCGAGTCGATATATTTTAGTAACATCAGTTGGATTGAATAAAGAACAACAAAGGGGAATAATGGATTTATTTAAAGGATACATCCATTCTGATGAAGATATAATTGGTAGAATAGAACTAAATGAGTATCTTGCTGACCCAAAGTTTTCTATTATTCAATTAAAGTACAATAATTTATAGACGCCTAGTACAGTAGTTTTTGAACATATTTTAGAAAATATTATTTTGCGTGGACCCAATAATTTTAATCAATTTCACTTAAATGAAATGAAAAATAACGTTGAGTACTACATAAAAACGAAAGCTTATCATGAATCACTTGATATTATGGATTCACATAATTGTTTATTGGTATATGGTGAACCGGGAATTGGGAAAACGATGCTAGGTTTTAATATAGCGTTCCATTATTTGATGCAAAATGAGGAGCTTGATCTTTTTTTTACAGATACTATTGAAGATGTGTATAAATTTTATCGCTCAGATAAAAAGCAATTATTTATAGTAGATGACTTTTTAGGTGTAAATTACGTCAATAATCAGATCCAAAATGGTGAATCTAAAATTTATCGAATGCTTAAGAGCATTATTAGTGGAAATAATCATAAAATTGTATTGATTTCGAGAAAAAATATTCTTTTTGAAGGTATGAAATTATTACATGAGTTAAAGGTAATAATTCAAAATATGAGTGTTGAGTTATCTTCAACTAGCTTAGAAAGCTCAGACAAGATGAGGATATGTTGGAGTATTCTAAAAAAGTCAAACTTACAGTACAGTCTTTTGCACAGCATTGTAATAGTTTCTGACAAAATTATTAATCACGATAATTATAATCCCCGATTTATTAATGATGCGATCCATCTTCTTTCTAAAATAAAGCATGATGGTATGTATCCGGGAAAAATACTGTTGGAAACATTGAAGAATCCCAATGAAATTTATGAGAGAATGTATAATCACCTTCATGAGACTTCAAAAAGTGCAGTTTATCTTGGTGTATGTATGGCGATCTTTGGATATCCGGTTGAATTAAATATTTTAAGAAAATGCTACGGGAACTTACAAGAAAGTCTTCCTTGGGAAGAGTGGCAAAGTTTTGATGATGCTTTAGATCAATTGTCCGCCTCTTTTTGTTTCGTTAGAGATATGAATTTTATCAGAACATTGACAGGTATTGACTTTGAAGCAAAAAAAACAATTATAGGATTTAACAATCATAGCATGATGGAATTTTGGAGGCATTTAATATCGAAAAATTTGTCACTGTATGGGCTGAATCTTATTAAGAGTGTTAATTTAATGAATCCTATTTTGTTTTTCGCTCACAATTTACTTTTACTAAATTTAATTGATGAACATAATAATATGGAGTTTGAGCAGACAATTATTCCAGGAATTATTGATAGAATCGCTAAAGACTACGAACGTTTAGATTTTATCTACTCCAATGGAATCGAGGAATACTGTACAGATGATAGATTTACAGACTTTTATTTCTCTTCAGATTATACCAACAGTTACAATCTTAAATTAAGACAAATATTAGATTTGAATGAACAATATAACTCTCAAAAATTAAGGGATGTAATAGAAAAGTTAAAGGCGTTTTTTATTAATAGTTTGTTAAAAGATGACCGTCATGCACTTTCCGATGAAGAGAAGTATGGCGTTCCTAAGATTGTCAATAAGTTATTAAAGCAAGGGTTCGAAATCCCTGCTATGAAAGAGTTATTAGATGGCTATCGCTCTAAAATAAATTTTTTGAAATTTTACATCGTCTTTTATGAATTCAGAGATATATATGGTCAAGACTTTGACTGCTATCTCCAGGAAAACTACAATGAAATTTCTGATAAAATTATTTGGCTTATTGGGGATGATTATGACTTTTATGCATCCGATTATTTGGAAATTGAGATCGAGAATTTGTTATTCGGAGACGCTCCTGAAGCGATCCAATTATATAACGTACAGGTTAAAAAAGAATCCCTTAAGGCCATGAGAATATTGGAGAAAACTCTAAATTGGGACGGATATTCAGTAAAGTGGAATAGAATTCATTCTAACTTTGAAGAGACTACAAATCGTAATCCTAATAAAAGCCAAGTCGAATTTCATGAAGATGATGATATCTTTGTAGAAGAAACAAGTGAAAGGGATTTTATGGAGGAGTTGCTTCCCTATATACATAGGGATGATCAAGATAGTTGGGATTCTTTAATTAATTTAGCTGGAATAGTAAGCTGTGAAATTACTATCATGGATCGAGTTCAAGAAGATTTGTTCATGGGAAAATCTAAATGGAAAGGAACATATTATTCTACTGATCCGCTTTTTCTCGCGAAAATTGTTGATGAATATAAACGAGGTAATAGAATAGAGAATCAGATTCGCAATTTCTTCGACAACATGTTTAGTTCAATTGATTGTTCCGAATATGAAATTCTTACCAAGATTGCAGTTGCAGCGCAGGAACATAATGAAATGTATTTTAATCGGGATAATTTGAAACAATGGCTCAATATATCAAATGAAGAATGGAACTTGATTAAAGAAAGTAGCTACTTGGGGCATAATAATGGATGGTTGTATTTAATAGCCTCTGAGATTCAAGTTTATCTATTATGTAAGAATATTAATGACCATTCATATAATAAAGTCAAAATTTTGAGCTTGATTGACTGGATTATTAACGAGTCCGAATTTCATACTTATATTTATAATGTATTTTGTATTCTTGTTGAGTTTTTTGCGGATGAAAGTAAAAATTATTTTTTGGAAAGCATTCAATCTTTTATTGAGCACATAAAGGAACTGAATGGTACAGAACAATTGGCATTTGGTTTATCTTCTGTCTATACACTTCAAGAGATGAACGATAAAAAAGAAGTATCGAGTACAATTAAAAATTGGACTTTACTTAGGTTTTTAGAAATGTTAGAAGTAGAGTTTAATGAAGTGACTTCTGATTTGTCTTATGATTTATTTCAGAAGATCGCCACAAATAAGTATGAGACAGAATGTGCAATTGATTATGAATATTGCATAGCGCACCCAGAAAAGTTGGCTCCATTGCTTAACACTTCTTCAGTTGAACAAATTATAAAGGATGATCTAACTAAGATTGATAATTTCATCGAACAATATTTTTGATGAGTTTTCTTTATTTAAACAGCCAGCACCTTTGTAATAAGATGTTGGCTGTTTAATCACTATTTTGTCTAGCCCTATTTAAACAAGACTACAGTCATGCGTCCAAAGCCTGCAACTCTTCCTGTTCAGCCATTTGCATCAGCTTATAAATCTGCCGTGCTGTGTTCACATTCCGTACCGTCATTTGCTGATACAGCTTGGTGCCGACTAATTTCGTTAACCCGCTTTTTGTGACTTGTTCTTTGCTGACAGAAAACAGAATGGCTCCGGTCGTATAGA
The DNA here is from genome assembly GCF_038007385.1 of Paenibacillus sp. FSL M8-0228. Lineage (NCBI taxonomy): Bacteria > Bacillati > Bacillota > Bacilli > Caryophanales > Paenibacillaceae > Paenibacillus > Paenibacillus sp. FSL M8-0228. The sequence continues at coordinate 4,001,799 of NZ_JBBOXA010000001.1, read as the reverse complement.
TGACATGTCCAATTCCCGGTTTTAAAGGAAGGTTGTCCAGAACGGAAATATCGTTAATTTCATCCCACAGAAACATTACATCACTTTTCATCTGTGTATCATTAGCCCATTCATTCGGCAGTGCCTCCATAATGCTCTGAATCTCCTTCATATTACGGACGATGACGCGGATGGGTAAGCTAAAATCCTCCAGAATCGCCTGTTCCAGTATGAGCGATAGCTCCTGGTTGGGCCGCTCCTGACTGGAAAAAATAATGTTTCCAGAATTAATGTAAGTCGTCACATGCCCCATACCTGCATGTTCAAACGTTTGCTTGAGCTTCTTCATCTCGATTTTGTTATTGCCGCCCACATTGATGCCCCGCAGTAATGCGATATAGATCATAAAAAGCCCCACCTCTCTTTAACAAATAGGATTTCTAACAAAAGGATAGGTAATTCAGCAAATACGTGGTTTGGTTTTCGCCCAACAAATGATGTAGCAATGGTTTTACGTGCTCGATATATTCTGCTTTGGTTTCGTATGTATCTTCATCTATCAATTCTCCCTTAAAGGTACAGGCACCTTCAATCAGGATGGAAAGAGCCGTAAAGAAGTTAGCTAAAGAGTCAGCAACTTGCTGCGCTGCGCCACCTTCAATTGCAGCATATACAGGGGAAGCAGGTGCGCTAGTATCGACAATGACTGGATCATCATTAAACGTGGCAATTACAACATGGTGGGAGGGCCACGAAGATGACTCATGAACAAGCTCTCCAGATGTAATGAAGCGATAGCCCAGCTGTTGGCGATATAAATGTTCTGGTGCGACAAAAAAGAGAACAGCAGCATCCCCGATTTCAACGGCCGCATTTTTCAATTTGTGTGTTCCCGCTGCCTTAGCATCGATCATTTCATAATGGCTATATAGGTACTCCAGCTCAGGGGATAGAGGAATCCGCTTGTCCCAGCAATCTGTTATACTCTCTGAACGGGGCTGGATATAGTGGTCTTGGAACAGCCCGTAGGCTGCATTATATAAGTTTTGCTGGTGTACAAACCGGGTAATCGCTTCGCTTAACTGTTTCATAGGTGTGTATTCCTTTCTAATCGTAGACTATGACCTGTGACATCACGTTTTACTTTTAGCATTAAGATATCATAATATAGAAATGAAGAACATATGTTTCTGTAATTATGCTACCTTGTCAGTCGATCCAGAATAATTTTACAATATAGGAGTTCGAAAATAAGGTGCATGGAGGAGAGAAATGTCTTTTTCTATAATATACGATTACAAATTAAGAGCCTACTTTAATGAGCGCATTTCTGATTTGAATCATGAAGATCTATTTTATTCCTATCCTGATCAAGAGCAAAATTTAAGAATATTAACTCTGAATATAAACGAGCAGAATCATATTTCTTTAGTACGATGGCACGATTTATTTGATAGGTCGCTATTTACCAAAATGGATCATCCCATTTTAAGCGTAGCGGATGCTGAACGTCTAATTCGATTGCTTTCGCTCATGTTTAACGTTTTTGATATACATAAAGATGTTGCTTATAGCCGAAAAAACTTATGTTGTGTTTATTATCAATATCAAGTTTCACATCTAGCAGAGAGAGGGAATGAATTCTCGCTTACTCAGGACAGACTATTTTTCCTTCACCAGCTTTTATTTGAACTGGGTTTAGGTGATGACATTTATGATCGTCTAACGATTGAAAATAATAAGATACTGTACAGCATGGAAGACGGACAGCAGTATGATTTGCACATTCTAATTGACATGTTGCATGAGCATATTAACAAAAATAAGATGGATATGGATACCCGAGCAGCGCTGGGGAAAATAAAAATTTTGCAAGGACAGTTGGTCAACTTCATCTTGGGCAGTCATGATGTATATGATTTTCCGTATGATGATTTCAACAAGTCGTTTGCAGAAGCAACGATGTTTATACAAGCCTATAACTCTAATAAAAATAGGGTATTAGAGCTGCTGATCGACTCTATTAATGAGCATCAATCTCCAACAGAGCAGTTCATCTCCAATATGATTTTGATGAATTACTCCTATTTTGTTCTCAAAAGTAATCCTAGCGAAATTACATATCTTAAACTATTATGTAAGAAAAAACCGGGAGTTTTTATGAAAGTATTGACTGCATTGCTTGAACTCAGATTTTTTGTCGATAAATCCAGCTTCACAAATACGGGTATAAATTATTATTTATCCAGATTAAAAGGGGTTAAATGATGCCATTTCATCACGTTTCTTTACCCGATTTACCACAGACTATCGGACGTCTTACGGCCATTCATCCACTAAAGGGTGGCTCTCAGGGAAGCATAACCCTGCTAGCACTAAACACACAGGCAGAACTGTGGAGACTAGAACTTCGCTCTGGCAGCGCAGAATTATGCACACATATTTGTATTCCTGATTTTAATCCCCTGCAACCTGTCCAAATGGTGACCAGTCCTGACGGCAAGTACGTGGCGATCTCCAATCGATTTGGCCGACATGCGGCAGTGTATGATTTAGTCCATGCTCAAGAAAAAATGCAATTATCACGGGACGAATACCACTACGATAAAAGTATGTTCCCCCTGGCATTTGTACATCAAGACGGTGCATGTATCCTTGTTCATGGTACGGAATGGAATCGGCTGGATCTGACGGATGTAGAAACAGGGAGGCTTTTAACAGCAAGACCTACCCCAGTTTATAACAGCGAAAACAAAGATGAGCATTATCTAGATTATTTTCATGGGAGGCTCCTGACTTCTCCAGAGGGAAAGTGGATTGCGGATACGGGATGGGTATGGGCTCCATTAGGAGTAGTCCGAACTTGGTCCTTATCTAATTGGCTGCTGAACTCATGGGAATCGGAGAATGGTCCGTCAGTTCGCCATCTTTGGCAAACCATAGATTGGGATGGGCCAGTGTGCTGGACAGGACCTGATACATTGGCGGTTTGGGGACAGATGGATGCCGATTTACTGGAGGAGGAAGATTGGGGAGAGGAAGGAGTGGAACCGGCGGTTGTCCTATTCGACATGGCTCAGCCTGGGTATCGACGAGTGCTTGCTGCGATCCCGCCACTAAATTGTAAGCCTGAAGAAGACGGGATTTATCCATATCCCCAAGCGGATATGGTCGTTTCTGGCGACCGATTATTCTTATGGGGGAAAGGAGTCCCGCTTCAGGTATGGCGGCTTTCAAGAGGTGTGCGTGAAGATGTAGATACGGAGCGATTTCCACTCATTTACCATCAAGAGGCAGGAATTTTCATTGAATTAAAACCGGATAGCGGTTGTACAGCCTTAAGCTACGAATAATGGCGTTACCGGATTTTCTTCCTTCCAGTGATATGGAAATATATGCATTAGCTATAACAATTATTAAAGGAGTGTACATCAAAATGGCACTGATCAAGGATCGTTTTTATGGAAGTCTCGCTGGACTGGCCGTGGGTGATGCTTTGGGAACCACTGTGGAATTCAGCAGTCCAGGTACATTTGAACCTGTAACGGATATCGTGGGCGGCGGTGTCTTTGGGTTAAAGCCGGGGCAGTGGACCGACGATACGTCTATGGCACTTTGTTTAGCCGAGAGTATGGTGCAAAAAGATAGCTTTGATCCAGCGGACCAAATGCGTCGCTACACCAATTGGTATCACCTGGGATATATGAGCAGCACGGGAACGTGCTTTGATATCGGCGGTGCGACGAGAGCAGCATTGCATCGCTTCGAGGCCACTGGAGAGCCGTACAGTGGGTCCGTTGACCCCATGACTGCTGGTAATGGCTCGATCATGAGGCTTGCACCTGTTGCCATGGCCTATGCGAACCGTCCGGAAGAGGCCGTGATGTACGCCGAACTGAGCTCGCGAACCACCCATGGAGCAGTCGAAAGTGTGGAGGCCTGTGCTGTGCTTGCTTCAATCCTTGTGGCAGGTCTGCGGGGAGCGGACAAAGAATCCATGTTATCAGCCGACATCTGCTATAAGTGGCGGCGGCAGGAACAGCCAGCTTATTCGGCAGCCATTGAAGAAATCATTCAGGGATCTTACAAGGATAAGGAGCCGCCCGAAATACAGGGAACCGGCTATGTCATTCGTTCCCTTGAGGCTGCGCTGTGGGCATTTCACCATTCGACTTCGTTTGAAGAGGGGGCACTGCTGGCCGTAAATCTGGGGGATGACGCCGATACGACCGGGGCGGTGTATGGGCAAATTGCAGGAGCTTATTACGGGCTAAGCGGTATCCCGAATCACTGGCGTGAGAAGCTGGCGATGAAGGAGATGATCGATGAGCTGACTGAGGCTTTATGGCAGAAGGCCGACAAGGGCCAGACACTTTAAGAGGGACATCTATAAAGATCAAGCTGGGTTACTTTTATTATGAGCAGAACCCGGCTTTTTTTGTTCCCAATATTTTTGCCGATGCCTCATCTCTTGGGATCACTATCCATATCGCCATACTTCCGCCCTCCTCAGTAGCATGTTGTTATGACAAAATGAAGTCCAGTACAAATCATACTTCACTTTACTGATCTTTCAGAGGAGGAACTACATTGTCACATCTAAATAAACAGCTTCATTCATTTGTCGATATTTCCAACTATACTAAAGGGTTTGAGATTGTTTCAACCCAATTTGGCCCTGATGGGCGCGTGTATATTTTGCTAATTGATAAAATCCCGGAACGAGTACGAGGGATGTTCCCGCCTGCCTCTCTTAAAGAGAGACGTACTTACAAGATACTCATTATAGACGATCATATTGAAGAAGTGTATGTGGAGGGACAGCAGTTTAACTATCATTATGTACAGCCTCTACATCATCATCTACTGCTCGTCGGAGCGCGTTGTCATTATTATGGAACCGGCCAATATGATTTAAATGGTAAAATTATTGATTATGAAGGCCGTACCATAAATGAACTACTGCTTGGAGACGGTATCCAGAGTGTTCAGGTTACAGGGGAAGGTACGATCTGGACCAGTTATTTTGATGAAGGTATATTTGGGAATTATGGTTGGAATGAGCCTGTGGGGTCCTCCGGCCTTGTCGCCTGGAATAAAGAAGGACACAAAATATATGAAAACCAAGCGGCAGACATTCATGATTGCTATGCTTTGAACGTGGTCAGCGAACAGGAAATCTGGTTTTATTACTATTCAGACTTTTCGTTAGGGCGTATTTCCGGTAGCGACCGTACGAATATTACGTTTATGAATCCGAGCATTTCCGGCTGCTCCGGGGTGGCTACAGATGGGTATCACTTTTTGTTGGATGGCGGGTATGGAAAGAACGGACAATATGTCTTGAAAAAGAATGTGAAGCCAGGCAACTTAAGCAAAGGACAACACATTCGATTTTTAAATGACGATCAAGAGTTCCTTCAGCCGCACGAACAGGATTTCAGAAAAGACCGCCTGCTGCTCCGAGAAGGTTCTCTGCTGTATCAGGTGACTATAGGAGAGTTAGCGTAAAAACCCACGTCAGACGTGGGTTTTTCTTTAACACCAAAAATGCTTATTCATACGTTTTTACAAGCTCATTCAGGGAGGTAATGGTGCTTCCTTCTCCAATAGCACCGAATTTCCACTCCCCTCCATAGCGGTATACTTCACCTACACGGATACTACACATCCCTTTATAGTCCTCTGTCAAGTTGTATCGGAGAATCTCTTCATCTTGGGACGCATCCAATACTCGAATATAAGCATTGTTCACCATACTGAAATCTTTACGTCTACCAAAGCTGAAAAAACGGAATATATTCACAATAAATACGACTCTATGCACTTCCGGTGGTAGTTGCTGGAGGGAGACGGTAATGACTTCATCATCACCGTCGCCATGTCCTGTCAAGTTGTCACCACTATGTACGACGGCCCCACAAGGGCTATTTTTGTTTCCGAAATATACTAGATTTTTCGTCTGGGTCAGCTTGCCGTTCTCATTAAGAAGCAGCGCTGACGCATCAATATCCATGCTTCTACCCTTCATAGGGTCCCATCCAAGGCCTACTTTTAGCACGGATAAGTATGGATTATTTTTGGTTAGGTCTACCTTCTGTCCTTTAACTAGACTAATACTCAACGTTATGCCTCCCTATCATTATTTTCGTTCTACTCTGAGATTGTAGCATATATATAGAAGGATATAATCTATTCGTAACTTCACAGACTTTATTCCGTATAAAGATAAAAACATGATCCAAATTCGTTCCCTCAGGGAGAAATGCAACCATGTTTAACAAAATGAGAAGTTGAGGTAATGCATCATATGAATGGAAAATTTCAAGCCGATACAGGATATCAGCTGGCTGAACAGAAGGCGCTTCAGTATTTTGCATCACTCTATAATCAGGTCAAGAATAAAACTTATGTGACCTCTCTTACAGAAGATATCCATATATGGAAAAGGAATCATATCCATTCTTCTTCATGGTTATCCTTCTTTTCGCGGAATAAGAGAAAGCCGGATACCCGGGATTACTACAGATATATTCAATGGCTGAGTTACACAGGGAAACTGGATGATTATCTGAAGCGGAGTGTCTCTTATATTTACATGAGGGATCTAGGCAAGGCTCTAGATTCTGTCGACACACAGACCCGGATTCAGCGCGTCATTGCTGACGTAAAAAGATATTTGCTTCAACCCACCCATGCTAACAGGAGAGACCAAGCGGAGTTTATGAATTTAGCCGGGGTGTATCGGTGGTCTCAAAAGGAAGGGATCGAAACCACTGTAATCTGGCTAATCAACAAGCTTAACTCTGTAGCTTCTCATATTCCTGAGGAAATGGATGCAGAGCATGCCCAGCGCAAACTGATTAAAATCATCATTGGGGTTATTCTGCATGTGATGGAAGAAATGGACGAAGCCGTGTCACCTGTTGAACGTTCGCGCAGACTGGATAAAGCCATCAGGCTTGGGTATTCCTATGGGTTGACTTATCCTTTTATGGATGATCTGCTCGATTCTCAGCTGTTGACCGTTCAAGAGAAAGAACAATATTCCCATATGATACGTACCGCGCTTCTTACCGGATCTGTGCCAGAACTGGGCGACTGGTCCGGCGATCATATGAAGTTCATTCGCTATATCCATTCGGAGCTCTCGGATGCTTTTGAGTATATTAAGGCACATCAGCGGCCAGACACACAGCAAACCTTTTTCGAGCAGTCCTATGTTTTCTTTCATTCTCAAGATATCGACCGGGATAAGGATCTAACACGAGCTAATTACACCAATGAAGAGCTTTATATACCCGTTATTTTAAAATCTGCTTCTTCCCGTTTGATTGTCCGTTCCGTGATTAGTGCTCCTGAGGATGAAGGGTTTGAGCAACGAACATTCTTTTATGGTATCTATAACCAGCTTGCTGATGATTTTGCAGATATGGCCGACGATATGAGGGACGGTGCGGTAACACCCTATACCTATTATTTAAAATATCATCATCAAAGATCGGATTTGATCAATCCCTTCGAACTATACTGGGCGGTCATTTCGAATTTGATCCATAACGTATATGACTCGGATGCTATGGCTCGCGAGGTGATACTGGACCGTGCAATAAATGGACTCAAACGTTGTAAAGAACGGGTAGGTGTAGAAAAGTACAATGAAATAATGGGGATTTTTGCATCCGGAAATCCGGAATTTAATCGTCTCATCCAGAAGATAGTGGGCAAAGCAGAGGATGTAGATTTTTTGGATAAGCTGCTTCGAGACCAGATGATTACCCAACTGAAAAATGATTCAAGGGAAAAAGAAGACTTTATGAATATGGTCAAAACAGTCCGTGACCAGATTAACAACCAATTGAAAATTACCAAGCCTTCTGGGATCGAGGCCATGAAAGAACATCTTATTGATGCTGCCAATTATAGTCTTGAGGGGGATGGGAAAAGGATACGTCCTATATTGACCTGGGTCATGGGTGTGAATGAATATGGCTTAGACGCTTCGGCAATCGTGCCTCTTCTAAGATCATTGGAATATATGCATACAGCCTCCCTGATTTTTGATGATTTGCCTTCCCAGGATAACGCGTCTACCCGTAGAGGGCGTCAGACATTACATCAGGTGCACAATAGCGCTACTGCGGAATTAACCGGACTATATCTGATCCAGAAGGCCATCGGGGAGCAATCGTCACTGAACCAGTTCAATGCTGAGACTGTGCTTGCCTTGATCCAATACTCGGCTCGTAAGGCAGAGGATATGTGTATGGGGCAGGCGATGGATCTGGATTCCAAAGGAAAGGCTTTGACCTTGGAACAGCTGAATATGATGTGCTTTTACAAAACAGGAGTGGCGTTCGAGGCTTGTCTCGTTATGCCAGCCATGCTCGCACAGGCCGAGGAGCTGGAGATTGCTGCTTTGCAGAAATTTGCCTATCATATGGGGATTGCTTTTCAGATTAAAGATGATTTGCTTGATGTGGAAGGAGATACGCTGTTACTTGGAAAACCTGTGGGACAGGATTCGGATAACAATAACTCGAATTTCGTGTCCATCCTTGGTTACGAAGGTGCCAGTAAAGAAATGTGGGAGCACTACTGCCTTGCCATGGAAGCATTAAAAGAGGTACCCCGCAATATCGCTTTTCTGAAGCACTTAATGAATTATATTGTGAACCGGGATCGTTAAAAAGAATTGTGCCCCATAGCTCCATAGGAGTGGTGGGGTGTTTGTACGTTGAGACAGTAGAGTTGCTCATACTTCCTTGCCCCTCTTTGGTGATCATCTAATGTAACGCAGATACGTCTGGATAAACAAGCAAAGATGTGAATATCTGGTGACTTCAGTACCGTATTTTGTCCGTTACGGCGCGTTCTACATTATAATGTTTAAAAACGGACAAGGAGATGAACTCCAGATGAAAAAAGGAATCTTGGTCGCTTCAGGGTTGGTTGTTGCGGCATTGGGCACGTACCTGATTGCAGGAAATATGCAGAAAGAAGGAGCGGACAAGCTCGGGACAACAGATATCAAGCAATTGGTGCATGATTTCAGCGCAGGCAAGGCAACAGGTCAATCCGCTTCCATTAATTCCAGTCAGTTAATTGTTAATGGAGACAATACACAACCCATAACTTATAATTTGCCTGACAACGAGTTTTTTGTTTCGATTGCGCCATATGTAGACCAGACCCACCCTTGTGCAATTCATAGTCTAACCGGCTGCCAAGGCGAAATAAAAAACGGAGAATTCAATGTGACCGTTCACGACTCCGAAGGGAATGTCATCATGGAGAATGCTGCCATGAAATCACAACCCAATGGTTTTATTGATCTATGGCTGCCGAGGGATAAAACCTACCGCATTAGCGTCAATCATGAAGGTAAAACGGCTGAAACTGAATTCTCTACATATGAGAAAGACGATACATGTATCACAACGATGCAGTTAGGTTAACGACAGAGAATAAAGGGGTTGAGCTTACTGATCGCTCGTACACTTTAAGTCCACATAACCCTGCGTTCATACATAGCTTTTAGTAAAGAGCCTACGTCTGACGGAGGCTCTTTGTGCTGCCCTAATCTTTTGCTGGAGTTGCGGAACAGGTTAGGTGGGAATCTATGAGGAATCAGATAGCGAAACTTTAAATTGTATATACTAAAAACCTATTGAAATAGCTGCAAACTTCCGACATATTATCTAAGAGCTTTTCGCTCAATATTACTCGGGGAGATGGCAGCATGTCACAAAATATGAAGAAGCGCGTATCCAGATCATCCAGCATCGCGAACACATTGGCCATGGTCTTGTTAGTTATTATCGTTGTCGTCTTTGCAATCTTGGGGACGTTCATGTTTGCAAGCACGCGAAGCATACTTGTCAAGCAGCAAGAGGCCATGCTCCAGACCAAGACGCAGGCCATCGTTAGTCAATTCGATGCGTTGTTTAAGGAAAAGGGCTCACTTGTCCAGCAAATGTCAACGAACAACACTTTTAAGCAATATTTAGAAACCACCCCATCGGCAGAAATGGTGAAAACTTCTCCTTATGCTGCGGAAACAGTAGCGACTTTGGCAGCCATTGTAAAGGCAGAGCCATCTTTTGCCGACGCCTGGATTGCAGGAATATCTGGTAAAGGCTTCTTTCTTCAGAATGATGGTGTTGCTTCCAAACCGGATTTCGATATCCATACACGCCCGTACTTTAAACCGGCAGTTGAAGCAAACGGTTTATACTACTCAGAACCCTATAAGGACGTCAATTCGGGTAATGTGCTCATGGGCATTTTCTATCCGATCAAAGATAGCAGTAACCAATTAATCGGATTTGCTGCTGTCGATATTGCTTTCAAAGACATCCCGGCCGTTATGCAAAGCTATTCGCTTGGAAGCACAGGCTATTCGATTCTTGCATCCAAAACAGGTGATATTTTGTATCACCCCGATCAAAATAAAGTGCTGAAAGAAAAGATTAACGAAAGCACAGGTGATCTTGGGGAGATCGGAAAGAAAATGATTGCTGGTGAGTCCGGAGTACAGCTCATTAATGATAATGGGGAACCTCGTTATATTGGGTATGCAACCAGTAAAGATACGGGATGGTCTGTTGGCTTAACCATTTCTGAAGAAGAGGTGCTCACAGAATTAAAAGCCTTTACCTGGATTACGATTGGCGGTTTTGCTGCAGCCACCATTCTGCTGGTTGTGATTTGTTATATAACGCTCCGCTATCTGTTGAGATCAATCCCGAAATTGCTTGCCAAAATCAAACTGATTGAAAATGGAGATTTGACCGTTCAGTTTGATACGCATTCCAACAACGAAATCGGGCAAATTTCTCAAGGAATTTACAATATGGTTCAAAAAATTCAAGGCATGCTCCAAATGGTGGGTGGCTCAGCTCAAGTCTTGAATCAGTCTTCAAATGATTTGCAATCCATTTCTTCCAGAACCGCAATCACCATGAACGATACGGCGACAGCAATTAATGAGATTGCCAATGCAACGAACTACCAATCCATCGAGACGGATAACATTTTACAAAAAACCGGAGCCTTATCCGGCCAAATTGACGAAATTGCCAATGATACCAAAGCTATCGAATCGATGGTACAAACTTCGGCCGAACAAAGCGGACAAGGGCTTGCAGTAGTAGATCAGCTTTCCAAATGGGCGGAAGAAAATCATAACTCCACACAAGCGATGTCGGCTATTATTCAGGATATCGATCTGAGCCGTCACGAGATTTCAGGCATTGTGGATACGGTCAACCAAATTGCAACACAGACCAACCTGCTGGCGCTCAATGCTTCCATTGAAGCTGCACGTGCAGGAGAACAGGGCAAAGGGTTTGCGGTAGTTGCCGGGGAGGTTCGCAAGCTGGCTGAGCAGACGGCGCTGGCGACACAGGAAATCTACAAGAAGGTCCGTGTCATCGAAGAAAAAACTAGCGTATCGGTTGAGCATACCGTTCATGGTCTGAAAATTGCAGAAGAAAATGCGAGATCGGTGGAGGACACCAAGCAAGTATTCTTTAGCATTAACAAGGATTTGGAAGATTTGAAATTGCGAATGATCCAGATCAGCACCAACACCTCCAAAGTCCACAAGCATAAAGATGAGATTTTGCAGGCGCTGGAAATCATCTCTTCCACCACCGAAGAGAATTCTGCTTCAACCGAAGAGGTTAGCGCCAGCACGCAGGAACAATTGGAGAGCTTCGAACAGGTTGCTGAACTCTCCAAACAATTAAACCAATTGTCCACTAAGCTGCAAGACGAATTAAAACAGTTTAAGGTTGAGTAACAAGGTAGGTGGCGGCGATGCTATGGGATGATGTGACGGAGGAACGGGACAAGTAAAGGCAAGACACTTTATGATGATGAAAATTGGACTTAATGGATCAATAATTCACTCTGAAAGAATCAGGGACTTAAGATGAATATCCATCTTAAGTCCCTTTTTTTGTGTAAAATTAGATTTCCAATTTTTTGAACGGCTGATATACTAAGGAGGCAAGTGAGATGAAGATAAACCTACTTTATCGGGATGAAAAAACGATCGGCGGGACGCGCAGGCTAATGTGGTTCCCTCATCTTCGGAACGAGGTGAATGGAATTCGGATCAGCGGCAAGAAATGCGCGATGCATTGGTGGCAAGGGGCTACAGCAGCAAGACGATTAAAGCATACATATCGCAAACGGAACGTTTTTTTGCCGGATTGCAAGGGACCGAAGCAAGCATAAATGATGCGGCGGTGCAAAAATATGCGTTGGCGCTGCTCGAAAAAGGCCTTTCGCACGCTTATGTTAACCAAGCGATCAGCGCGCTGAAATTTTACTTTCGCCATGTGCTAAAGCAGCCCAAATCCGCCGCCTATGTTCGTCCGAAAAAGGAGAGTAAACTGCCAGATGTGCTGTCCCTGAATGAGGTTATGCGTCTGTTGAAAGCAGTGAAAAATCTAAAGCATAAGGCTATTCTGTACCTGACGTATACATCCGGGCTGCGGGTAAGCGAAGTGGTGAGGTTGCGTCTTGAAGACTGCGACCGTGAACGGAAAGTACTGAAAGTTCGTCAGGGAAAGGGCAGGAAGGATCGGCAAACGCTGCTATCCGAAGCGGCTTTTGCGGTGGTCGAGCAGTATATAGGGGTGGAGCAGCCAGCAGACTGGCTGTTTCCAGGGCAGAGGGAAGGCCGCCACCTGACGGAACGTTCAGCGCAGAAAGTGTTTGAAAAAGCGCTGGCTGAAGCGGGCATTGGCAAACAGGTGAGTATCCATTCGCTAAGGCATTCCTTTGCGACCCACTTGCTGGAGAATGGGATTGATCTTCGCTATATTCAGGAACTGCTAGGGCATCAGAGTGTGCGAACGACGGAGCGGTATACACATGTGAGCAGACGGGACATTGGGCGGATTCAAAGTCCGTTGGATCGGATGAGCGGGCTGGAGGATTGAAACGCAGAAAGTGCGGGAAGAAGGAGAAAAGTGCAGGATTCACGAAGTTCGTGAATATGACAAAGAGAGTATTCTTTCGGAAGTTCGTAAATAAGACGTTATGTGAAATCAGCTTAAATAAGAGAGAAAGAGTGAGATAGATGATTCAAAGCAGATATTTATTTGTATCTCGTGCAGGCAAAGTTATAAAGATCGCTCGACCTAAAGATCATAAGCATAAATCTGTTCCTCAATTAGCAGGTGAGGAAGTACTTGAAGTGATCTTATATTACAGGAATAAAGACAGGAAGCCGCATAAACTACTTATGGTGGAATTTGATAGATTCCATTTAGATTCGGACGGAAATTATAAACAGACAGAAGAAGATAGAAAAAGAGCTATTCATAATTTTCTTTCTTTTGGGATGGCTGATTTGCATGAAGGAATAGAAGTAGAAGATAAGCCACTACCTATACCTGTTGCGCCGATAATTCCGACGACTGCTGAGAAAAAATCATTATACGATTACATAAATGAGAAACTACCCAGTTTTTCAGATGATGCTCCTTATGTAGTGGAAAGTAAAATTAAAACTGCTAAAGAGAAATATGAAGAGTTTAAAATCATGGCAAAGAAATCAAACAAGCTGTCTAAGTAGTTCGAAGAAGAAGCAGACATCACATAACATAATATTCACGCTGCGGACATTCGTCCTTGGCCCGGCATGCGCCGGACACCCAGCATATGCTGGGTCGTGAATACAGGAACGTTATGCGTAATTACTGAAAAGATCATGGAGGGGAAATCTATGAAAAAGAAAGAATATAAAGATAGATTAATTGAATTACTTAATGAAGGAATTGAAGAACTAACAACAGACCAAGTAATCCACAAAACGAAATTGTTGATTTTTGAATATGAGAAAAAACAAGCGTATAGTACAGAAAATAAGGGGAGACCTTGGACAGATGAAGAGTTAAGAGTAGTATTATCATTTGCCGCAACTAAAGAAAACATACTGAAGTTGGCCAAAGGATTTAAACGTAGTTACGGGAGTATTGAACAAATTTTTAGGTGGGCTGTAACCACCGATGAAGAGATTATAAATAAGGGAAGGGAAGATGATAGTTTTATAAAACAGATTAGAAGATTGTATAAAGAGATGGGTTGGAAGGCGTAAATTAGGGTGTCAATCAATGGAGTGATAACTACACATAACATAATATTCAAGCTGCGGCTCCTAACAGAGCCTTGGTCTGCGTAGATGGATTTCGAAGAGGGATTCCAGCAGACAACCCCTTTGGGGTTCATGAATATAGAAACGTTATCCGAAACTGCTGAGGCCCTATATAAACATAAAGAAATATTTTAGAAATAAGAAGATCTCAATAGATCAAAGATTAAAAAAACACATTACAATGATGGGTGATCGATTATGATTATTGAAGTTGATGGTTACTACATACACTGTCTCTTGGTTAGTGACCGAGATATTGATCACCAAGAAATAGTAGAAATCTATGAGAAGGCAAAAGAGACCTGTTCCAAAACAAAAGACATACCTATGAAATTGAAAGAATATTTAAACCTTAAGGAAGTGCAAAAGATTGAAAGTCTCAGAATAGATTATGTAATAGACACAGATACAGATCGAATATATAAACCGATTTATTAAAATAACAAGCGAGCAATAGATAGAAACATGGTTAGTAGATTAACCGAAGTAGTCAGCAGCATCGGATAACATAATATTCACGCTTCGAGCATTCGCTCTTGGTCCGACATGCGTCGGACACCCAGCATGCGCTGGGTCGTGAATACAGGAACGTTATACGACAGAATCAAAATGAAAAAGAGCCAGAAGGCTCTCAATCTAAATATATATGTAATTCGTTATGCAGGTGAAGAGCGTCCTTAAAACCTTGCAAATAAATTTCACGTTCTAAAATAGCTTGAACAGAAAGCTCAGCATCATCGTAAAGGAATAGGGTCTTCTGTATATTCTCCGGTACTCCTTCATGTAACTGCTTGAAGTAGAGATTCCGTTCGGATGAGAACTGGTTGTAGCTGGAGTTGTTTTTGATAAGCTCACCATATAAAGATTCAATTCGAGTATGAATCAGTGAATCAAGTAAGACTTCTAAAGAATTATGCATTTTGAACACCATCCAATGTATTTAATTTTATGAATAAAAGTTCAACTTATTAAACATAATTTTATCATATCAAATAATTAAGTCAATACATGTTGAAGATGTTTTTGATAAAGAAAATATACTTTCATATAATTAAAGAAAAATTCACTTGATGTGTGAAAGGAATATCAGATGATTAGTTATAAACCTTTTCAAAAATTATTGATCGACAGGGAGATTAAGAAGCAGGATTTATTGAAAATGACGGGTATTTCGTCTGCTACAATGGCGAAACTCAATACAAACGAATATGTGTCATTAGAAGTGATTGATAAATTATGTGCGGCTTTAGGTTGTCAGCCAGGAGATTTATTGGAACATATAGCAGAACAATGACAGATTAGAATCAAGAATGAATGCTGGTTAATCGAAGAAGTGATTCCATCGTATAACATAATATTCAAGCAGCGGCTCCTTTGGAGCCTTGGTCTGCCGGGAAGGATTTCGGAGAGGCATTGCAGCAGGCAACCCCTTCGGGATTCATGAATACAGAAACGTTAACTGAAATCTCCGAAACCAACGAAAGACCTCTTTAATATTGTTGTTATTGTTAATGAATTAGTTCAAGTAAATAATTTAGTGCGAGTAAATAAAATCACTAAATTATGCAGAGAGGAAAATTACTGTGGAGATATTACAAGATGAAAAAATGATTACTAGAATTGCAGAGACTTTTTTACCCGTTTTACTAACAAACTTAATTCGTTCGGGTGAGCTTAATATAGATAAGATTGACGATTCTGAGTATAGAGCAGAAATTATAGAAAGAGGCATAGCATTAGTAGATGAACTTCAAATTCAGATGATCAATTATAGCGAATTTATTGAAGCTACCGAATCCGAAATAAAGTCAGAGAGATTTAAAAGTGCATTTATCATGGCAGGAACTTGTATAGAACATATCCTTAATCACTTTTATCGAGAGGTGCTTTCATTAAAGCAAGGACTCGAAGCAGATGAAATTACAAAAGCTATCACTGGACTCAAGATTCCAGACAAAATAGGATGGTTTTTTAAGTTGACAACGAGTGAGACGCTATCAGATAAAATGATTAATCAAGTACGAGAGATTATAAGTATTAGGAATAAAATTGTGCACTATCAAGCGCTTCCAGATGATATTAATTTTACTGGAGGAAGTAGTCATAAATTAGAGCTAATTATAAATGGATTTAATTTCAACGAACTTGTACCTTTTCTGAATGAATTTGACTCTACTCTAGAAGGAATATTAAATAAGGTGATTCCGGAAATTGGTATTGGAAACGAAGTATTTGAAAAGTACTTTAAAAAGAATAAAACTCAGGATTAAGACCTAAGAAAATTTAAAAAAATGTTTGAAACCTTTATTAGTAATTTTGTGGATCTTTCAGGAAGTAGGAGACATCAGTTAACATAATATTCACGCTGCGGACATACGTCCTTGGTCTGGCATTCGCCAGACACTCAGCATACACTGAGTCGTGAATACAAAAGCGTTAAGTGAAATTGTCGCAAAGGAGTTAAAACATATGTACAAGCATATCGATACAGCACAAGAGAATCTTGAAAATTATTTAGTAACAATACCCAATAAACAATCGAAGTTATTTTATCAAACAAGAATTAAGAAATTCTTTAATGAGTATATGTCTCAGAAACATAACATACTACGCCCCCTTAATACAATTAACTTCCACGATTTGAATACATATATAGATCAATTAGAAAGTTCGGATGCGGAAAAGTTGAATTATTTTAGAGCTTTCAATGGTTTTTTCAGATACATGTATTTATCAGACAATTTACAGAGCGATGTTATGAAAGGAGTAAATAAACCTGTTCTTCAATCTAAATTGCTAGACTATATTAGTCGGGTTGAATTAATACAAATCCAGAGCTTTATTAAAGATTCAAATGAAAAAATAGAAGATAGGCTTTTGCTCGGTTTACTGTTATATACAGGTTTAAGTAGAAAGTATGTAGCTAATTTAACGCATTACCAATTTAGTTTTGGAAACGAGTATGTATCATTGTTTTTTGAATTTGGTGAAAGTACAATAAATATCCCGTTAAAAAGTACAGTTGTAAACCTTGTCAGAGTTTATTTTAATTCGCAACAAACCATTAATCCTTTCGAGAAAATATTTAAAATTGATGAAAACTATGTGAGTGAAAAAGTGAAAATATTAAATAAGAAAATAACAGGAAAGCCACTTACACCTACTGTCTACTCGAATAGCTTTATTAAAGAAGCACTGAGACAAGGAAACGATGTCCTTACGGTTAGCCAACTTACTTTAGAATCAGTTCATACAATCATGAAACATGTTGATGCAGAAGAATATAGAATTAGGAAACAACAACATATACTTGAAAATATATTCGAGGATGACGACAAAATCACTTAACATAATATTCACGCATCGGGCATACGCTCTCGGTCCAGAAACAGCCGGACACCTTGGCATTCGCCGAGGTCGTGAATACAGGAACGTTATCGGAAATTCGGGGGGAACCCTAAAAATAAGGAGAAATAAATGAACAGCATTAAAAGCTTTCTAAAAGATGTAAGAGATAATAATTATAAAGTTCCTAATGGAACAGACATAGATCAAGTAGTTCATGAAATGATTAAACACATTGGGTCGATTGATGACGAATTAAGGGATAAGCTCATTTATGGAACTTTATATAGATGGATAATGAATCAAGAACTAAGTATAGAATTAGTCAGACAAGTATTATACGTGACTTTAGATGATGATCATTTATTCTATGGAATTGGTGATAACGATCAAGATACAGTGTTTACACGTTCTTTTTCAGCCCTGTTCATTCCGCTTGCTTTACATTATAACGATATTTTTAATTATTTAACTGAACATGAATATGAATATATTTACTCTAGAATGACATTATATTTTGAACTTGAGAAGGATTTTAGAGGATATATATTAGATAAGGGATGGGCACATTCGATTGCACATGCTGCTGATGGTTTAGATTCTATTTCAGCCGCATCTTATTATTCTCAGAAACATTTATTGGTTATTTTAGAGTTGATAGGGGAAAAGGCTTGTGTTAATAACTATTATTTTATAAACGATGAAGATGAAAGAATGGCAGAAGTAGTAATTCAAATTGTAAAGCGTGATATCCTTATGAAAGATATTTTAATTAATTGGGTGCAACAGCTTGGGGGCATTGAAAGATTAGAAATATATCCACAATATTACATAATTAGAGGGAACATCAAGAATCTTTTGCGAAGTGTATATTTTAAATTACTGAATATTAGCGGATCTGAGGATATAACTAAAGAAATACTAAAAACATTAAACCAGCTCTAAAAAAACTAAACTTTAGTTAAATCGAAGAAGTCCCGAACATCCGATAACACAACATTCCTACTGCGGGCATTCGCCCTTGATCGCTAGGAGGATTTGCAAGAAGATTATTCAGGCGATACATTCAACCAGCTAAGTCTGACGACCTGTTCCCTGCGGTCACTTAAGCTGCTTGAACGTCAATGCCAAACGTTAGCAGAAATCCACGAAACAATAAAACTATAAAACCAAAAGACGAAGGAGACGATTGTTGTGGAGCTTTTCAGACAAGTACCACTGTATAGATTTTTAGCTTTATGTAATGAAAGCGGTATGGAAAGAACGGTATTGGACTGCGGGGCGGGAGGTGATTCCCCTCCATTAAGTCTATTTGTCCATTATGGATACAAAACTATTGGAATAGAAATGAATGTTGAACAGTTTCAAAAAGCGAATCGATTTGCAGAAATGAGAGGACAGAATTTAAATATACAACATGGTGATATGAGATCTTTATCATTTAGTGACGAGTCGATTAGTTTTGTGTATTCATATAACTCGGTGTTTCATATGAGAAAAGAAGATGTGAAACAATCAATCAATGAAATGAAACGGGTATTGAAACCCAATGGAGTATTATTTGTGAATTTCCTAACCGTTAAGGATTTTCGGGTTGGAGAAGGTGTTGATTTAGGAGATAACCAATATGAACAGATTGAAGATAATGAGCCAGTTATCCATTCGTATTATGATTACAATGAAGCTGATGCGATGTTTGATGATATGAAATTAATCTATAAAGAAGATCGAGTTTTGGAAAGAATCTATGAGGGCAAAAAAATACGACAAGGATTTATTGATTACATATTAAAGAAATGAATATATAAGATTTATCGTATGTAATTCGAAGAGGTCGTGGACATCTGTTAACATCGCATTCAACGCTGCGTGGCGGGTCAAGTCCGCCACTTGGTCCGGAAGAGGCATTTCGGGGGAGTGAATTCACCGGACACATCCCACCGCCTAACTGCCGCAAGCGGCAGCCGGCCCTATACGGGCCTTAAGGCGCTGAGACGTCGTGAATGCGGGAACGTTATGCGTAACTTCCGGTAGTATTATCATTTGCACCAACTAAAGAAAACATACTGAAGTTGGCCAAAGGATTTAAACGTAGCTGCGGGAGCATTGAACAATTTTTTAGATGGGCTGTAACCACAGATGAAGAGATTATAAATAAGGGAAAAGAAGATGATAGTTTTATAAAACAGATTAAAAGATTGTATAAAGAGATGGGTTGGAAGGCGTAAATTAGAATGTCAATCAATGGAGTGATAACTACACATAACATAATATTCAAGCTGCGGCCCCGTTGGAGCCTAGGTCTGTGAGAAGGATTTCGGAGAGGCATTTCAGCAGACAACCCCTTCGGGGTTCATGAATACAAAAACGTTAACTGAAATTCCGACAAGTTCATGATTGAAGGAAATATCAAAGGAGGAATTAATTTGCCTTGGCCTATGGTACACTTTGCAATTTCAGAAAACCTTTCTATTAATGCCCCCTCACCCAATTTTTTATTAGGCAGTATTGCTCCGGATGCGATTCATATGAGAGGGAAGGTATCCAGGGAAGAAAAAGGTGTGACTCATCTCGTACATAACGATAAATTACCAGCCAAGGAATTGATCATGGAGAAGTGCAAGGAATATTTACTGAAGCAAGCGGGGCCAGAATGGAAGGACTTTGTTATAGGTTACTTTTCACATATTTATACAGATTTAAGGTGGACAGATACCGTCTATTTCGATTTTGAGAAAAACTACAGAGGCGAAAAGAATGATATTAGAAAGACATATAACCTTGAAGTTAGCCAAGTAGAATTTGATCTCTTAAGATCAATGGGAAGTACTGAAAAACTGTTTACAAAACTCTTAAAAGCTAAGGGATATACAATAAATCCTTACATTACGCAGCTTGAAGTCAATCAGTATAGGGATAATAAGGTGAGATGGCTGCAAGATCTAAAGAATGAACCTCATATAGCACCTATCTATTTTAAAGCAGAAATTATTAAGATCTTTGTTAGTGAAACATCAAGGGAATTGAAAGAACTATTTAAAGACCAGAGTATTGATTATTTCGAAGGAGGCCGGAACATTAGTTAACATCGTATATACGCTGCGTCCTGACGGCCTTGGTCTGCAAGAGGGATTTTGAGGAAGCCTATTCACCAGACAACCCTGCACCACCTAACCGCATCGCGGCCGGACCTACGGTCCTTAAGGTGGTGAGGGTTCGTAGATACACAAACGTTATCAGAAATTAATGCAAATCTGAAATGCTCAAACATAAATATCTACTAAGAGAAGGTGCCTTCATGGACAAGAATTCATTAAATAGAAGAAGCATTATTGTTGACGGGGAAAATGGTGTCGGCAGCTCGGAAGACTTAAAAAAGAATGTTGTTCATAAAACAAACAGCCTATATTGGGATACCAAAGGAAATGACTTCTTAAAAGCAATCGTGCTCCCTTATTATGGAGCATTTATCTCAGAAGAAAATTGCCAGCTCTTTGGTGATATCTCAGGAAAAAAACTGCTGGAGATCGGCTGCGGAAATGGTCAATCCTTGCAATATCAAGGGGAACGAAACGCATCTGAACTATGGGCTGTGGATATTTCAGAAAGACAAATAGAAAAGGCAGCGCAACATTTGAAGTCATGTGGAATAGCAGCAAAATTGATATGTTCTCCCATGGAAGAAGAATGCGGCATCCCGACGGATTATTTTGACTATGTTTATTCAATTTATGCCATAGGTTGGACCACCGATCTTGAGGGTACCTTTCGACGAATATCTTCTTACCTTAAAAAAGACGGGCTATTTATTTTCAGTTGGTCTCACCCTATACACAGATGGGTTACTACAGAAAATGATAGGTTTGTAATTAATAAGAGTTACTTTAATGAAGGTTGGTATCCGGTGGCAGTTGATGAAGGTGAGCTATTGTTAGCGGACCGTATGCTGTCAACTTATGTAAACGCGCTTGCAAAAGCTGGGTTTGTAATTGAGCTAATGATTGAGGAATGTGATTATGAGTTTATGCAATTGCGGGATGATAACAGCGATATGGCAAAGAGAGCAAAAATGCTTCCAGTAACTTTTGTGATAAAGGCAAGAAAACTATAAGATATAAAAACAAAAGCGAAACTGACTCCAAGATTTTTAGAGGTTCGAGGAAGGTATTGACATCCGATAACAAAACATTCACGCTGCGGGTCGCTGTCGCGCCTCTTGGTCCGCCCGAGGATTTTCAGGGAAGATTAACAGGCGGACAACCCTGCACTGCCTAACCGCATCGCGGCCGCTCCCGTTGGTCGCTTAAGGCAGTGAGGGTTCGTGAATACAGGAACGTTAAGTGAAATTCCGAGGCAAAATTGAAAGGAAGCTAGAGGATGATTAATGGAGATCAATTAAATCAATTTGAGACTGCAAAAAATTATCAAGAAGCCTTTCTGTCAACGAAAAGAGAGTGGGACAAAGGGAAGCGTGACTTGAGTATATGCTTGAATTTAGGTTTTATATCCTGGTATTTGAGTGTCGAATCTGGAAATACGTTTGTTACTCAGGGGCTTGATGATAACGATTATGAAATGATTGAATTGACACTAAACGAAATTACAGAAGAAGGGATACATAATTTCTCGAAAGAGACGCAGTTTTTATTGATTTTCGGTTATATGATCACTTTGTTTCCTCATCATTTTGGAGACTATGAGCATTGGGAAAGCATAGGGAAAAACATGCTGTCCAAAGCATACGAGTTGGAACCAAGTGATCCAATAATTGAAATGGTTTTTCTTGCGGACAGTATGAGAAGTGAAGGTTATAAAAATGCTTGTTTAAGAGCAAAAGAACATATTAAAGACAGATTTAAGAATAAAGGATTAATGGATAAATATTTTCAAGACGTATTTGATAGGTAATTCAGAGGAACATCACTTAACATAATATTCACGTTGCGGACATTCGTCCTTGGTACGGCAGGAGCCGGACACCTCAGCATACGCTGTGGTCGTGAATACAGAAACGTTATCTGCAATTTCTCAAATATATTTAGGGAGGGAGAAGTAATGAAAAATCATGATGATGAAAAATCTGCCTTAGAAGAAGCTGCCGTTAGCATCTTTGTAGATTTATATAATTTAAATCGCGAAGATCACTTAGAAGTAATAGAGAGACGTGAGCGTCCAGATTATATCTTAAAGAGCATAAAAGATGGATTAGTAGGTCTAGAAGTAACTCACCTATTCTACGATGCCGACGAAGCTAAAATGTTATTTGGAAGATCGGCTGAGGAAATGCATGGATTAGAAAATTCAGCCAGCTATATGCAGGTTCTTAATGAACTACTGAAACAGAAGGAAAAAAAGATAGAGAAGTATGATGCTGCATATCCAATAGCGCTTTTAATTAGGAACGCTTCTCCTATATTCGGAATGAGTGATTTTCTTAGAAATAAAAATGAGATATACAAGCCAGAAAAATACACTCATATTTGGTTTGTTTCAAAAGACGGAAATGATAATGAATGGTCGTTAAAAGACTTGCTTACTGTTTAGTCAAAGAAGTGAGAAACAGCAGATAACATAATATTCATGCATCGGACATTCGTCCTCGGTCCGGCAGTCGCCGGACACCCAGCATGCGCTAGGTCATGAATACAAGAACGTTATATGAAAGATCGGTAGACCTTTAAAAAGAGAAGAATTAGAAAAGGGGATAATAAAAATGGATGAAATTTACTTTTTAAGACATTACCTCTCGTCTCTCAGGTATCGATGTTCAAAAGCAATTCTAAATGCTCCAAGTAATTACCCGAATTATGAGCTCGGTAACGGTGTAAGAACTCCAATTGAAATTTTGGCACACATGTCTGATGTCATAAGATATGCCCAATCCGTTTTTGATAACCAAGTACAACTTAAGAAAGAATCAGGAAACTGGAATGACGAAGTACAGACATTTTTTAATGAGCTGCATAACTTAGACAATTTAATGAAATCAAATGGAATACCAAACAAAGATAGAATTATCGAAAAACTGATTCAAGGACCATTATCAGATGCAATGACACATGTTGGTCAATTGTCAATGATAAGAAGAATGGCTGGATATTCAATACCTGGAGAGAATTTCTTTATTGCTGAAGTAAAGGTTGAATAGTTATTTTAAGGTGGTGGGGCGTC
This sequence comes from Paenibacillus sp. FSL M8-0228, assembly GCF_038007385.1. Taxonomy (NCBI): domain Bacteria; kingdom Bacillati; phylum Bacillota; class Bacilli; order Caryophanales; family Paenibacillaceae; genus Paenibacillus; species Paenibacillus sp. FSL M8-0228. Next base: position 3,978,131 of record NZ_JBBOXA010000001.1, on the reverse strand, counting down.
GTGAATACAACAACGTTATCTGAAACCAATGCTCAATGCAAATAAAAGACAAAAATTAAGGAGCCAATAATGCAATTATCTCAGAATAGTATGAGTGGAATTAAAGGCTGGCTGCTTCTCTTTGTGATCTATTCTTTTTATCTACTTATAAGTAATTTAATAGGTCTTTATTTCGAATTTTATATTTATATGTTAGTTGGAACAATTGGTTGGAATCTTGCTAGAACTATTTCTGTCGGAATATATTTATTTTCTGAAGTCTTAATTATTGTTTCTCTAGTGCTTATATTGAAGAAGAAAAGGAAAGGACCAAATATAATAATTCAAATTGAAATAATCACTATAATATTTGGATTTTTAAACTTCATTCTCACAATTAACAAAATAGATGAACTCCCAAGTTTAATCTCTACAATTATTTTTGGATCAATATGGATTTTGTATTTTAAAAACTCAAAACGAGTCAAAGCAACATTTGAAAGTTAATCAAGAAGGCATTGGCATCAGATAACAAAATATTCACGCATCGGGCCATTCGGCCCTCGGTCCGGCAGAGACATTTTGGGGGAGTGGAAGCAGCCGGACAACCCTGCACTGGCTAAGTCCGTCGGACCCGGCACGTTCGCTCCTTAAACCAGTGAGGGTTCGAGAATACAAGAACGTTATCTGAAAGATCTGCCCCAGAGAGAGTGAAAGTATTATATTCGCAACGTCCTGTTGCTCGAAGAAATTATACAGATTCATGGGTGGTGTTTTATGAATTCAGGATTTCATGGGAATACATTCGCAGTAATAATAGCAGTGGAAAATTATCAATTTAGAATCAAGACAGTTGATTATGCGAGGAATGATGCAATAGCATTTTAACAATGGCTTATAAATAATCTTAAAGTACCTCAAGAAAATATTAAGCTTTGGCTTGATGTTGATGCGACAAAATCCGCGCTTAATGAAGAACTTCAATATGAGATATCAAATCTTACTGAAAGTGATCGATTTATTTTCTATTATGCTGGTCATGGATTTTATGATGGAGGATATAACAAAATAACAACGTGGGACACTCACCCAAATAATATACAAGAAACTACTGTTTCACTAAACCGAATATTAATGGAGCCACTAAGAAACTCAAGATGTAATCAATGTTTGATATTTATAGATGCATGTGCGAGTTATATTGATGAGCAATTAGTTAGCAGAGATTTTATTGCTGATATGAATACCAAAGAGTTTAGCGATTTTGTGCGATCAAGCAATTATAGAGCTATGTTTCTGTCATGTTCACGTGGAGAGAAATCATACGGTAGTCCAGAACTAGAACATGGAATATGGACACATTTTCTGATAAAGGCATTAAATGGAGAAGCCCCCGAAGCAGTTGAACGTGAACGATTTATTACTAGTACATCATTGCAGAATTATTTAGGAAAAATAGTTCCGGATTATATTAAATCTAGTACAGACATAAGAGGAACTCAAAAACCATGGGCCGAAGTCTCTAGCTCAAATACATTTATTATTTATGAAGTTTCAGGAGCTAATTCTGAAGTAAGTAATAATTATATTGATTTTATATTTATTCCTGAAAGGCTTATTATTGATTTTGAAAATGACTTGATAATTGCTCATCTTAGAGGTCTCGAGAATGATGGAAGACATTTTCCAATGTATGATTATGAAGGATTGAAAGAAATAGATGTAGAGGCGTATTGTATAAGGATTAGTAAGGTTAAGAATGAAATAAGAAAGATATTAGAAGAAATTATGGATTTTCTAATGGAGTACGAGTGGGAGGAAGAAGTTATATTTGAGAGAAGTGATGATAAATTCAACATTAGTGCATTTCTTTACGAAGATGACAAAACGAGAGAAATAACTGTTTCTCTGGGGCTATCCTTAAAAATTTCAGGCCTACACCCAATGGGTGATACAATATTTAATTCTGAATTCGACGTTGCTAATGATGAACTTAAAATATATACAGATTCTAGTGATTACAATGTAGAGGAAGTAGAGATTCAAGAAATCTTTTCGGATTGCTGGGATGAAATTAGAAGATATTTTTTGCTTGAAAAGGAAATTGAAAAAGAATTATTAAATGAAATTGACGAGTAAATAGATATTCAGTTGAAATATATTATAACATTAGTAATTAAATGTGGGTCGACGTCCTGTCTTAATTCGGAGATGTGGGGCAGATCCATCAGATAACAACATATTCACGCTGCGGCTCCTGGCGGAGCCTTGATCTGCCCGAGGCATTTCGAGGAAGTGAAGTCAGGCAGATAACCCTGCGAACCTAAGTCTGCAAGCGAACCCGGCCGGTCAAGCCGGCCTTAAGGTTCTCGGGTTCGAGAATACAAGAACGTTATGTGAAATCACCTAAATACTAAATTGGAGTTGATCTTATGGAATTTTCTGAGGTGATTGATTTTCTAAGTAATGATAATAGTTATTGGAGTTCTCGTGGACATGAAGAAATAGATATACCATTTGATGTTACGCCTTCAGAATACTTGTCCTTTGCTGAATTTGATTTAGAATCGGGAACTGAAAAACACAGTTTAATAAATGCTCTCTCAAATGCAAAGAGATCTCTTGACTGCCAAATTGATTGTTTGATGATTGCATTTGGTTTTTTTGGAAATTCAAAAAAATGGAATGTACCTAAGAAGATAGAGACTTTAAAAAACTTAGGAATTATTGCTCCTAGAATATTAAATAAAATAAATTCTGTAAGGAATTTAGTTGAACATGAATTTGTTGTTCCAAATAAAGAACAAGTGTCAGACTTTATAGATATTGTTGCACTATTCAATGCAAGTACAGAAAAACATATTTTTAATTTCCCGGGAGATAGTCAAATAGAACACGATTTAATAAAAGAAGTTTTTCTAGATATCAAGTTTAAACGTAACCAAAGAAACATAAAAATAGAAGTAAGAGAGAAAGGTGTAACAGATAGACAGATATTTAATATTGATTCAAGTCATGATAATTATAATTTTTATGAAACATTATATTGAGAATTTTTCTAAATCGTGACGAATATAACTCGAAGATAAGTGACTTTACTTAAACAATATACTCACGCACCGGGCATGTACCCTCGGTCCAGCAGAGGCCAGACATCCCAGCATTCGCTAGGGTCGTGAATACAGGAACGTTAAGTGAAATTCTAATTAAATGATATAATGTAACCATAAAAGGACAGGAGGGATTAATGTGAAGTGGCAAGAAGTACAACAAATCTTCCCGAATCAATTTGTAAAGTTTGAAATTCTTCATTTCGAAGAGACAGAAAATAAAGAAATCATAGATGACGTCGCTGTGATTGGTCCTGTAAGTGACGAAGAAGCAACAAGAGAGTTGTTGAATAGCCGAGACAAAACCTTGGTTTATCATACTTCTAAGGACCAGGTCATTGTGAAGGTTCGGAAGAATGTTGGTTTAAGGAGAAATCTATAAATGAAAATTGAATATAGGGATGGGCTGTTGTTCACCGAAATAACAGTCCATTTTAATGGAGAAAAGAAAGTCATAAATAACATAGTTATTGACACAGGAGCAAGCCATACATTGATTTCACAGGATGAAGTAGATGATATTGGGATTCAGGTCGGGATGGATGACGAAATCATAACAAGTTACGGAATTGGAGGGAAAGAACACGCATTTTCCAAACGGATCAAGGGAATACAGGTAGGAGATTTTATTTTAAGAGATGTACTCATAGATTTTACTTCATTTAAATATCACAATATCAACGGATTATTGGGATTAGACATATTGGTAAAAGGCAAATTCAATGTAGATCTAGAGAACTTTAAACTCTCTCGTTCATAAAGCCATTAAATTTAAAAAGGTTATTCAAAAAAAAGTTGAACTTCACTTAACACAATATTTACACTATGTTTTCGATGGAACCTTGGTCTGCGGGATGAGTTTCGGAGAGGAATTTCAGCAGACACCCCCTAACGGGTTCATAAATACAAGAACGTTATAGGAGATACTTGATAAAAGGAGAAAGCAAAATGTTTTAGAAATATCTGCGGACGAAAGGGTATTAAAGATAGATGTTTCACCGAATATGGCTTATGAATCCAAAGGAACATTTTATGAGTTTCCACATTCAGAATTTAATGAAGAGCATCCACAAATTTATCATACAAACCTCTGTTGTAGTTTCAATGGAACAAATGGATATGGAATGTACATTGACGCAAGAGGTAGAAATCAATGAAAAGAAAAATATTCTTTTGAAGAAAATGAAGATCAAATAGTTGTTGCTAGATTAGAAATAACGGAACTCCTAAATGAATGGAAAGAAAAAATGGGAGATTCTTGGTTTTATTGGCTTGATACATTAGACGATGATTATGCAGTAATTAGTAAAAGAGCTGATAGAATTGTAAATGAAGATATAGCGGTTTACATGTCGCATTAGTCCGGCTGAAATGTCGCAAAAGTACATGGTAACGCGATGTGGAGATATATTATACTCGCCTTATATTTCGATAATGAAAATCATTATCATACATAAGGAGGATTCACCATGAATAAAGGAACAAAGAGGCAAGCTGCCGGAAGCATGGCACATGCTAACCATAAATCACGATTTTTAATGGGCTGGATGCTGGCCCTTGTTCTTGTACTGACGGCTTGCGGTGCCGGAGCAGGTACAAATGGCGGCAATGAGTCTGCTACAACTCCAACGGACACGCCTTCGAATGGAGCGTCTCAGACTGCCGGAGCCTTCCCGGTTACGATCTCGCATATGAAGGGTCAGTATACGCTTAACGAGAAACCAAAGAAAATTGCTGTGCTTGATGTCAAATTTCTGGATCAATTGCTAGCCGTTGGCGAGCAGCCGGCAGGCAGTGTTATCGCTGAAGGCAATACCACATTTCCGGAATATTTAGGCGATAAGCCGGGTGACGTACAGGTTTTAGGTACACGGGACAAGCCCAATCTGGAAGCGATTGTAGCATTGGACCCGGATCTTATTTTAATGACTGATTTTCAAGAGAAAGAGTATGAGAGTGTAAGCAAAATAGCACCCACAATCGTACTTGACTTCTACGAGGATTGGCGAGATACGTTAGCTACGGTGGCTGCGATCACAGGTAAGCAGGCAGAGGCAGAAACTGTGCGTAAGGCTTATGAGGACAAAATTGCAGGACTGAAGGAGAAGCTGTCGGAGAAGTTGGGAGAGGAAACGGTAGCACTTATTCGTCCGAGAAAAGAAGGCATTCGTGTTCATGGTCTTGAGCATCGAACAGGCGGCATTCTGTATGAGGATTTGGGCTTAAAAATGCCTGCATTAGTCCAGAAGATCAAAGATGATACCTCCGTTGAAATCTCGATGGAGAAAGTTCCTGAGATTGGTGCAGATCATTATTTTGTTCTGTCTGATGAGTTGTTTGCGGCAGAGGCAGAGGCTTTGGATAGCAGTTCAGTATGGAAATCCCTTGATGCAGTCAAAAATAACCGTGCATATGATGTTAATTCTACACTTTGGATCGCTTATTATGGCCCACTTGCAATTAATATTATTGTAGATCAGGCATCGGAAGCACTGTTGGGATCGAATTAAAATGGACCATTATCTATCGACTGACTTATGGCAGCAAACGGTGGAAGAACACTCGATTCGGCTTGGTGAGCCGTCTGAAGATAATGTCCGTATTATTGCTTTGAGTCAACTACATGAAGAAGCTGCATGCCGAGAGTATTTAAGCTGGCTTCAAGAGTATATTGGTGCGCCTGACATGAGGGTAGCTGCTTCGATGTTAGCTAAGCGAATCGGCTACCTGTGGATTGCTCCGTTGCTGACCGCGATGACCGTTCATCATCAGCATGTTTCTTTTCGGCTAGACAACAGCTTTCTCTATCATCCGACGCTCACAGCTAATGAGGGGGGGACGCATTTTCCTTTTCTAGCTATGAACGGGCTTCGGGCAGAAGCACTAACTGGAGACAGGGAAGTGTGGCGGGAAAAGGTGGTAAAGGAGATGTTTGCGTTACACCTTGCACCGCTGTTAAAGACGCTTGCTGCAATTGCTCCTCTTTCGATGAGTATCCTTTGGGAGAATATCATGATACGCATTGTCCCATTATATACTCCTGAAGTAGACAATGCTGAGCAAGAAAGTCAGCACATCCAGGCAGATTTTTTATATCTGACGCAAGGAGCGCCCGGGCATTTGTTCGGTGTAAAAAGAAATCCGTTCACCCGGTTCACAAAAAATAAGGACAGCTTTCCAGCCGTGAAAAGCAAGCGTACCACCTGTTGTTTTTATTACCAGATGTCAGGGGAATATTGCAGAAAATGTCCGAAAATTGACAATGAGAATAAATCTCAATTAAAATGACAACAGCAACAATTTTACTTTTGCTGACAGGCCTGGTTGTAGTTAATTGGTTAAGCCCAGTCATGCGAGTCACTCTAGCAAAGGATGCTATTGTCAGGAGATGAGAGAAATGCCGCTACAAGAACAGACAAGTCTATGGAGTGATACAACGATCAAGATGCTTGACGAGTATAGCGGTACTTTGCAGACAGGCAGTGTTCTTCGCGAAACGGAATTAACTTCGAATGTGTTGTTGCTGGCATACGGAGGGGAAGGGGAGCTTGCAATGAATGGTGAGGTTTGCCACATTGGAGCTTCTTTTGCTGGTCATGTTGTTAAGGGGACATCCTTAACGCTGACGGCCAGATCAGACGACATTTATTATATCGTGATCATGTACAAGGCTTCTTCTATGGAGGGAGCCTCTCTTGTTTTGCCTTCATATCGAAAACATCCGTTGCGCACTTCATTTGTGCAAAATTCGGTAACCCAAGCAGAATGGATCGAGAATGCAGAAAAAATCGTTGCCAAATGGCGTCGTGGCGAAGGGATGGAACGTTTTCATGCCAATGCGTTGCTTCAGGGCATGATCTACGAACTGATCATGGATTACGAACGTGATCAGGGAGGAGAAGCGTCTGACATGGTGGATGTTGTCGCTTCATATATAGCGTCGCATTATCGCCAGAATCTGGAGCTTAAAGAGCTGGCAGCCCTTGCTGGATGCAGCTTAAGACAGCTGCAGCGACGATTCAAACAAGAGAAGCAGCTCGGACTGACTGAGTATGTCATTCAGTTGCGCATGGAGAGTGCATCGCGGATGCTGCGTCACACGGATGCTCCCATCGGTGAAATTGCTGACAGAATGGGCTATCGCGACATGTATTATTTCAGTAGGGCGTTTAAGAAATATTATGGCATCCCTCCGCTGCGTTATAGGCTTGATGCCGCTTCGAAAACAGATATAGACTATGCTCATTCCTTGCAGCTGAACCGCACAGCTTCTTCATATGAGTCGGCCCAAGGCTCGGTGATATGCCATATGCGAGGGGAATACTATGTTATCGGATCTCCGAAGCGTATCGCTGTACTCGATGTGCAATATGCCGATCATTTGCTTGCGCTGGGGCTCTCTCCAGCAGGTAGCGTAGGACTAGGCAATGCAGTGTTACATTTCCCTCAAACGATCAGGGCAGGACTTCAGAATACTGAATTACTCGGAACATATGAGTACCCCGACCTGCTTGCAGTGGAACGACTGTCTCCGGATCTAATTATTTGCACCGAGGTGCATGAGCCGCACTATGAACAGTTAAGCCGGATCGCTCCAGTTCTCATGTTTAAGCGCAATGAAAACTGGCAGACTATTCTGACTCTGTTCGGTGAACTGACAGGCAAACGAGAAGAGGCAAAGCGTATTATAGCGGATTATAACCGACGAACCACATTGCTGTCCGAAGAACTTGCTCCCGTTCTGGCAGGCAAGAGCGTCGCACTGATCCGTCCGCTGGATTCTCTGGTTCGCGTGCATTCTGCCTCTCATCGTACAGGGGCTGTGCTGTACCATGATCTAGGTCTGCCTGTTCCGTTATTTGTGGCAGATACCTCCGACACGGCCTATCACATCTCAGTTGACAGACTACCGGCTGTACACGCCAGCCATTACTTCTTGCTTAGCCATGAACTCATGCAGGAGGGAATATCCGCAACAGAGCAACGTGTCTGGGGAATGCTTGATACCGTTGAGCGCCAGCACATACACTCGGTCGATGCCGCGACATGGATTGGCTGTTATGGACCCACAGGCATCAATGGCATTGTGGATCAGATCGCTCAGGCTTTGTTGGCTTGATGGGAGAAGAAGTTGCTACTTGTGCGCATAGAGATTTTAACAGGAACTAAAGACAGTTCATCTTTGCCTTATGTCATAGAGGGAAAGTTGAACTGTTTTTTTATGGGCAATCCATCAGATAACATCATATCCACGCATCGGAGCCTGGCGGTTCCTCGGTCCGGCAAAGAGGATTGCCAGGGAGGGGCAGGCGGACACATACGCACGGCGGCCGCTCATTTCGTTCGCATAAGTCAGAGAAACATCGTGAACACAGAAACGTTATATGCTAGAAATGATGGATAACAAGTAGAATAAAAGAAAAATGCAAGAAAATAAATGAGAACACTTGTTTGCACTCGCGAATACAGGTAAAATATAGATACAATTGACTCTTGGGTGGGCATGGTTTTCCTTCGAAAAGTGAGACCATGGATGTAAAAGATGCGGTGACTCTAATGTTACTATTTTGAACATTTATTCTTGCACTTTTGACATACATCAATAACAACAAGAGAAGGCAAAAAATCACCTAAAGGTTAAGAGCCGGAGGTGGGTTTTTATTACCTGAGACTTAGAAGGGAATAAACCCTCTAAGCCAATTGTACTGACCGGGTGATGACCGTACTTGGTCTTTCATTAAGGGTGTACTAACAGATGAAAAAAGATGAATCAAAGAAAAAATTAGATAAGTGAAGTGAAAAGCAAGTTAGTAAGCAAACTCATATGCGAAATACTATGCAGTAATTTTAAAAATCTATTAAAACAAAAACAAGAAAATGAGGGATATGCCAATGACATTACAGGACCTATTTAATGAAAAACCAACTCAATTGTGGAACAAAAGAATGGTTGAATACGGAGATGACCTTTTTACGGAAGAGAGATTATTAATGTGTGATAAAGTCCTGGATAACTATCTAAACCAATTAATATTATTACAAGAAACTACACATCCTGAAAGTATTATGAAGGCTGTAGAAGAAATTGTAATTACGTTTAATGAATTGAATGAAAAGAACGACTATTTTATTGAAACGATGGAACGTGAAGAACTGGCTGAATTTATAGATAAGGCAGCAAGACTAGCTGGATTAGAAATTGAGGAGGATCAAGATATTACGGAAGAATGGAGAGAATGGTGATGGTGAATTATACAGGATTTTTAAGTAGATTCAATGAAGTAATGGTACTTTGCATAACATCACATTCAAGCATCGTCGCATTCGCTCCTCGGTTCGGCAGAAGTTGAGAAGCCATGAAGTAGAATCAGCCGAACATATCCGGCATACGCCGGACGTCTTGAATTCAGAAACGTTACGTGAAATCAGCTAGGTATAAAAGATTATATTTAGGAGCAAGTACTATGGAGCGAATTTACAAGCATATCAAGGAATACACAGATCAGGAAATAAAAGATATTTTAACTCGTCAAGAAGTAGAAGAACTTATATATTTACCACTTTCAGTTGGAATGTATCATCACAATTGGAAGTTTGCTCAAGATATATGTCTTAAATCAGCACAACATGATAATCCAAATGTAAGAGCGAATTCTGTATTGGGATTAGCACATATAGCAAGAACTAAAAAACAGTTAGATAAAAGACTAGTAAAACCAATCATTGTGAAAGAATTAAAAAATAATATAGAACATACAGGAATAATATTAGATGCTATAAGTGATATAAATTTATTCATGAAGTGGGAACTAGCAAGGAAGCATAATTATTAGTTGGCTTGAAGAAGAACTGACCTCATATAACATCGCATCTACGCTGCGGCCGTTGCCCTTGATTCACTAGAAGTGGAAAGCAGAGAGAGAAGCGGGATCAGCTCACAACCCTGCGAGGCTAAGTCCGATGGACCCGGCGCTTTGCGCCTTAAGCCTCTCGGATTCGTAGATACAAGAACGTTATGCGAAACTGCTTAGAGATGGAGGAATACCAGATGTTTTTGAATTCTCATGTCTTTGAGTTAGCCAAAAAATTAAATACAGAAGAGAATCATAAGCAATGGACAGGCTTAAGAAGAAATTCTGTATTCTATGGCTTGGTCTGCTATATTAACAATTCAATTTCTTTATGTCTAAGTGATAATTATACAAGTTCAATATTGTTTTTAAGAAGAGCACGTAAAGAAATCATTAATATTGAAACCAATTCAAATAAGATTCAATATCAATATGGAGATAAATATATCAAACTCTGTAATAATTATTTGAATGAGTTAGAGACATTTATAAAAGATAATCATTTAGTGTCTGATGAAGATTTTGAGTTTATTTTAAACAAAGAATTGTAGACATCGGTTCAAAAGTTTTCGAAGAAGCTTCGCATAACATAATATCGGAGCCTAGGCCAGCGAGTTGGGGTTCATGCATACAGGAACGTTATTAGAAAAACTATGAGGAGGAAAATAATGAAGCTATTTCATGGAGAACAAGTCTTAATTAAAGAAAACAATCTCTTACAGCCACAAATACATACTCCTCTTGGAATAATTGAATTTTCAATCACAGTCTCTGATAACTTCTATTATCCAGAAAAAAGTTATAAACTCAAAAATGGTGGATCATTATATAAATATTATTATGATTCATTTGATTGTGAGCTAGTTGTCTGTAGACCCAAGCTCAATCTCGCTTTACATCTGACAGTAGAAGAATGTTGGGGAGCAGTTTTTAGAATAAAGCCTCATGCGAACACTCAAATAAGTACGTGCAGCTTTTCTGCTTCTTGGAAGGAGGGTTACAGTTGGACAGATTATGGATCTAATACTGGGGAAGATCTTGAAGCTGTCGAATACGAGAATCAGATATACCGTTTACACTTGGGGACACAAGACGGGGATATGTTAATGGCAAGAAGAAATCAAGGAGATATGATTCCTAAATCGCTATGTTTAAACTCTGACTTTGAAAAGCACGGTTTTATCCTAAGTTCTGATAAAGGCATTAAAATTCCTATGACACTAATTGATTCTAATGAGATATGCCAAGTACATTTTTTAGTTGCTTGGAATAAGAATATCAAAGAGGATGTTTCGACGTGGTTGGCTGTGGACCAGTTCTCAAATGAAATATTAAAGGGAGAAGAAATTTTGTAGATACCCTCAAAATTGTCATAGTTCATCTGATAACATAGTATCACACATCGGCATACGCCCTCGGCCCGGCAGAAGGATTTCGGAAAAGGAGATCACTGTAGGACACCTGAGCACTCGCTGGGATCGTGAATGTAGAATCGTTAGATGAAAGCCCCCGAATAAATAAAACCATCTAAAAAGGATGAAAAGAAAAAGTGATAAAATCTATTAGTATTGATGAATGGATTGGGACCACATTCAATGAAGAAATAGTTATGAATCCTACGTGGGCAGACACTTTAAGTTTTTTTAAAAAACTCGATGGAGATAAATTTACATTAGTTTTTTTTGAGGTATCAGATACAGATTCAGCATTGGTTGGAGGCGGACCGGAATATTTTATAGTGTCTATTACAATTGATGGTAATATATATACTCTTATGAACAATAAACAGGGAAACGGTGAAATTCATCTGGTTGCTGGTGGCCAGTTAGGCAATTATTGCGATAACATTTGTATAGAATTAATTCCTATGCTTGAAGTAATAAAGTATTTTTATGAAACTGGAAAACTACTCGAAACACATAAATGGAAACGAGAATAATAATTACTTAACTCGAAAAAAGTCAACGTTATTTAACATAGCATTCAACTCATCTGGCCGGGACAAGCCCGACCCTTAGCCCGGAAGATGCATTTCGGAAGGGCGGATTCAACGGAAACATTCAACCGGCTAAATAGCAGAGCCACCCGGACTACGTGCCTTATCCATTGACGAAAGTAGATTTTAGAAGTGAATCCGTCATATAACGTTAAATTCAAGCAGTGGCTCCTAACGGAGCCTTGGTCTGTTGAAGGATCTCAAAGGGGCGTGAAGAAATTGAATTACATAAGAGAATTAAGAGAGTTAGTAGGTACCCGACCTATAATTATGGCAGGAGCATGTGTGATTCTCATAGATGATGAGGGACGATTACTATTGCAGCAAAGAACTGACAATGGTCTATGGGGATTACCAGGAGGTTCAATGGAGCCTGGTGAGAATATGAAGGAGGTTGCAAGCCGGGAACTTTTTGAAGAGGTAGGCTTAGAAGCCGAAGAGTTAGAATTACTTGATATATTTTCAGGCCCGGAACTCTACTATCGATATCCGCATGGAGATGAAGTATATAACGTAGTTGCAGCTTATATATGTAAAGAATACAGTGGAATAATTAAAGGTGATAAAGCTGAAGTACAAGATATACGATTTTTTGATTTAAACAAGATACCTAATCAAATAAGTCCTCCCGACCTACCGATAATAACAAGATTTTTAAATGAAGTAAGATCATGAAAACATTTTTTTAGTAAATCGAGGATGTCCCCGACATCACCTAACAAAGGGCTGTTTGAACTTCGGGAATTCCCTACATTATGTGAAATCAACGAAATTATTTAAGAGGTAAACATGGGTGTGGCCGCTTGGCGCTTTTTCTTATTCCACGTGCAAGTTGCAGTAAAATGAACATGAAGTAGACGGAGATGAGTGTTTACTTCATGCTCGCTTAAATTTTTAAAAACTGAATTACAGATGGATCAATGGATCTTTGGAGGTTCAGAATTCATCAAATCGTTAAGCTGGGTCACAAAAACACCTTCGTTCGGGCCAGGGTTATTTCGAAACATTTTCGCTTCTTCCACCAGAACTTCGTCTGTATCCGTGCCAAGTATCTTTATTGTTGCATCAATGAATGAATCAAGTGGCATCGCACGCGGTTCATCGTTGTTGCTTTGAACCCATGGGGGTACAATTTCTATTACTTTTACCGATGTGTCTTTAAGCATGTACCTTTGGGACAGCGTATAGGTATGAAGTGCTGCCTTTGTCGCGGAGTATACAGCAGTTGTCGCTAATGGTACAAATCCAAGTATCGAAGTCGTGTTGATGACAACGGCTTCTTCTTTGGACTTCAAATGCTCGATGAATGCAGAAATCAACCGAATGGGACCTAGAAAGTTTGTCGTGACAGTCGAAATCAAAACATCCTCATCAATCACGCCTGCCGCGTTATCAGACTGTATGATGCCGGCGTTGTTAATCAAGACATTAACATCCGGGTATTCTTTGATTAACCGCTTGGCGGCCGCCTTTATGCTGGCAGGGTCTTGTACATTCAATTCCACTGCGGACATGCCGGGATTCGCTTTGATCGTCTCCTCCAGACGCTCTTTACGTCGACCGGCGATAATAACTTTGTTTCCAAGATTGTGGAGAGCTTCTGCTAACGCACGTCCAATTCCCGAACCGCCGCCTGTAATAAAAATCGTGTTTCCTGTAAGTTTCAATTTTTAAACCCTCCTAATTCAATGTGATTTAAATCATTCCAAAGATTGTAAAACAATAGATTTCATGATTACAGCTCCACTAAAATTGAACATATGTTGAATCATCAACATAAATTTTATAAAGTGAATGTATCAGAGCGGTATATGGGGTTCAATGGTTAAAACAAGCGTGGTTGTTGATTTTTCAACAGAGGACTTCGAAGTGTTCATTTTTTCGGATAGCACAAAGGGGAGAAGGATATGGACAGGCGTATTCAAAAATCGAGGCAAGCCATTATTGATGCTTTTATGAGGCTGATGTCAGAAAAGGAATTCGAGAGAATTACGATCAATCAAATTGCTGAGGAAGCGAATGTCAATCGCGGAACGGTTTATTTGCATTTTGCTGATAAGTACGATCTGCGCGATCAATGCATGGAAGCTCAAATTAAAGAGTTACTACGCAATTGTATGTCTGAAGATAACTTCTTTCATCTCCCTTCCAAAACCGCACTACTGCGTACGTTTGAATATTTGGAGCAGCATGCTTCATTCTACTCAATAATGCTGACGAACAAGGGAAGTACGGTTTTTCGAAACCAAATAGAGACAATGTTCCGGCAAAGTCTGTGCGAGCATCTGGATTCGATCAACCTCGATCAGGATATGAACAGGGACATTACGGTGCAATTTTTAATTTCAGCGGCAGTGGGGGTATTGGAATGGTGGATTACCCGTTCAATGCCATATCCGGCATCGGTCATGGTCGAACAATTTTGGAATTTGCTGAACCGTGGTGTCGAGGGACACGAACAATAGTGGTTCAAATGATAGAAATAGAAATAACAGAAGAAGAGTCACTAAAAGCTCAAAAAAGTGAAAGAGATGCAGATGAACTAATAATCAAATTACAAAATAAAAAAAGACCATATAAGAAAATTCGCTGATAAAAAAATTGCAGATTGATTTTGAATGCATAATGAAGAAGTTCGGTAACTTCTGATAACATAATATTCAAGCATCGAATCCTTACGGAGCCTTGACCTGCTGGTATAGAGTTTTGGGGGGGCATTTTAGCAGACAACCCTGGAAAAAATAAAAAGATAATGGAGGTATGTTTGGTGCTGACATTAGAAAAAGCTGGAAAAAATGATGCGCAAAGACTTGCTGAAATACAAAAGGCCAGTTTTGAGGATGAATCAAAGCATTTTAATAATAACGAAACCGTTGGGCCCATAGGATATGACTCCATAAGTTGGCAAGAAGAGATGATGCAAAATTGCGAATATTTCAAGGTGCTCTTTAATGGAGAAATAATCGGGGGAGCTATGATATTTGTAGAATGTAATCAAGTGCATAATCTAGGAAGGATCTTTATTGATCCAAATTTTAAAAATCTAGGAATCGGAACGAAGGTGATGGAGAAAATTGAAAATAAATTTCCGGACAGCACTAAATGGTGGCTGGATACTCCTAGCTGGAGTGTGAAGAATCATCACTTCTATTCAAAGTGTGGGTTTACTAAGGTTAGAGAAGAAGGTGACTTATACATTTTTAAAAAGACTTTATAAACTTATGTAATGTACAAACGTTATGAGACATCAGTGCTGAGTGTTACAAAGAAGATATTCGATGAAAAGAGTGAAAGGGAGGATTACAATGCAGATTGATTTTGCGATTGAATCTGATTATGAGTACATCTTGTTAAGAGACAAGCACATACATAAGACACTGATAAGACCAAAAATAAAAGAAAATGAAATTCTAATAATCAGAGAATCCAATCAAAAAATAGGTTGGATGAGATACGGATTTTTCTGGGACAACACACCATTTATGAATATGATATGGATAGATGAGGAGTATAGAGGAACAGGTATTGGTAAAAAAGTTGTCCACTATTGGGAGGAATTAATGAAACAAAAAGGTTTTGAAATGGTTATGACCTCAACACTTTCAAATGAAGAAGCTCAACATTTTTATAGGAAGCTTGGATATAGAGATGCTGGATGTTTAATGTTTGAGAATGAACCTCTGGAAATAATACTGACAAAGGATTTAAACAAAAATTGACGTTGAGGAAATCAATGTAAAAAGCATTTTAAGAAGAGAGTGCTAATAATATGTGGTGTATTTCTTCCAATATAGAACTAAAAAAGGAATTGACTTTAGACTACAGAGATTTTTTTAATAGAGTAATCTAGAATAGACGAGACCAAATAATATTAAACAAGGATTGAAGAATATATTAAATAAGAACTAGAGGTATCACATAACATCGTTTTCCTGAAAGTGAAAGTCAGGTAGACAATCCTGCGAGGCTAAGAACCGAAGCTAGCCAGTCGCTACGCTTCTTTAAGCTTCTCGGGTTCAGGAACACAAGAACGCTATTAGACATAATTGCTGATAAAGTAATGTTGAGGTGAATGATGAAAGTATTTCAAAAAAAAGCAATCCCAATCATTGTTAGACATTATCAATTCATTTGCATTGTTGATGAGAAACCTTATGAGGTATTGTTTAGAGCTTATTCAAGGAAGTATAAAACTTCTTTTATTGAAATTTCGTTCGACTGGAAAGAATGTTGTTACATTAACTTATATAGACCTTTAATAAAATCCATATTAATTGAATATTGTATAAAGCTTGCTTGGATATATGATAAACCGAAGCAAATTCTAAGAATAAAGGACAGTAGAAAAATTGTTCAAGAACTATCATTAAGGGATTATGATTACAAATAAATGTTGGCATTTTCATGCGAAGCAATTTTGTCTACGATTAAGAGAATTGCTTATAGATATTTTATTGAGAATTATAAACAGCTCGAAGGCGAGGATGATAAAGGGCTGATTTTGTAAGTGAATCGAAGAAGTTATGTTTCGTTAGCTCCTATGGAATCTTGGTCTGCGAGCTGGATATCGAAGAGGAATTTCAGCAGACAACCCCTGACGGAGCTCATGAATACAAGCGTTATAGAAAAGGGACGCAAACCATAAAAAGAAGGTGTTTAAGTTGTTTGGTTTATTTAAGAAGAAGAAAATAATATTTGAAGATCAACTAAACAAACTTTCTGAATTGGGCATCTTCATGAGTGCAGATTTAAAAAAAGAATTACTTTTGGAAGAATTTTCGAGAAATGAATATGAAGAAGATCCCTACAACTTGCTACTACTTACTTTAGGTGGAGAAGTTGAAGTGAATGGTGAATTTATAAATGTATCTGAGGAAATTTGGTATTTAGATACTGAATGTATTGAGGACCATGGAGACTATGCAAGAATAATAATACGATTAGAGAATATGACAAAACTTAATTTAAATAATATAACGGATTACGTAGATATTCAGAATGGTACTGCATGGGTCTCTTTTGAATATATTAATGAACTTATCAGATGGGAAATGAAAGTATATGATGATTGGTTGGATATGGAGATATTCAAGAAATTTAACGAACTAATAAAGACTGAACAATCCATGAAATTGTATATTTCAATTTTAGATCAAGGTTGCCTAATGGGCTATTTTAATAAAGAACAAGTAATTGAAATAAATAAATTAACAAAATATAAATTTGAAGAATATCAGTGAAATATGAATAAAAAGGAGCCAAAACAAATGAGTGAATTGACTTCAGGAAGCTTATCACTATTGAAATATAAAGAAGCAATTCTTGAGCATGATCCTATATACGCGGAGGATTTAAATGACAAATGGTTTGTTTTCGTAACCAAAGATACAGAAGAAAGTGAAGAAATTCCAGAAAGTCTATTTCAAATCTCAGAAAAAATCCCAGTGTTATATTTTTATAATTTTGAAGATCACTGTTGGGGATACCGTGTAGTTTATAATTCACAAGAGATAGCAAGTCTTCATATATCATATGTGTTATTAGATACTTCAATTATTAAGCTTGCAGAAGAAAGATATCCAGAGGAAGATCACATTGAATTTTTATATGTCGACCCTAGAGGGGACAAAATCAGAACTGAATTAATTGAAGAAGTTTTGGGATCTAATGAATACAATGAGAAAATAGCAAAACAGTTTACAAATTGCAATCTAAAAACATTTAGATTTTTTGAACTAGATAATGAGCGAATAAAACAATTAGACGATATTTTGAATAATAATTACTATACACAACTGGAATCTAAGCATCAGTTAGTAGAAGAGTTTAAAGAATTATTAAACATTGAGGAAATGAGCTGGATAGGATACGAGCAGATAGAATGAATGAAGAATACCAGGTCGTAGTAGTTCTATTATGTATTTTTCTGCACCCAAACAATCCAAAACTCGGGAGTCAAGGGTTGAAAAATGTATCCAGAAAATTCTCAATGGAGAGGGTTTAAATGATCGGTAAAAGTAATTCAGGCAAAGGCTAAATAAACGTATTAGAGGCGATAATTATGATAGATTTAGCGTCAGAAAGATTACTTATAAGAAATTTTCGATCTGATGATTGGAATGATCTACATGATTACTTATAAAATGATAGGACACATTTACTTTAATCAAACCGTACCGTTTGAGTTTTTAACATGGGAAATAGGATACATATTCAACCCAAGATACTATGGAAATGGATATGCTACTGAGGCAAGTAGAAGAGTATTGCAATATGGATTTGAAGAGTTAAAGGCTCATCGGATTATTGCGATGTGTAATCCAGAAAACGCTTCATCGTGGAGATTATTGGAGCGCTTGTTGATGCGAAAAGAAGGACAACCCATTTGGCATAATGCATATCAACATGCGATTTTAACAGATGAATGGCAAAGGAACAATGAATAATTTGAAAAAAGGAGTGTGATACCATGAATGAGAAGTCGCAGTTACTAGAGGATTTCAAAGAATGGAATCGTTTTGTTTCTGGGATTCGTGAAATGGATTGGGACATATCGATTACTGAAGGTAAATGGTCAATTCAGGATGTCGTAAGTCATATACTGCTGTGGGATAAATACTTTTTTGAAGCAGCCATAAATCCGATATTGAACAATAAACCTCTGACATTAACACATATGGATTTTGAACAATTTAATCAGGATGCTGTTGAATATGGAAAAACAAAAACGAAAGAAGAATTAATTAAAATGACTATTCAGTACCGTAACATGATATTGGAGAGTATAGAGAGTTTTGAAGACGACAAGTTTACTAAAGAATATGCTGACGGGAAGTTTACTGTAATATCATATTTAAGAGATTTTATCTGGCATGATCAACATCATATCAGACAGATTGATGAGCTTAAAAGAAGAGCTATGTGAGTATATAGGCGGGTGAATAATATGAGAGATTATTGGAACAAAAGGTTTGCTGAAGAAGGAATGATTTGGGGTTGTGAACCAAGTCAAACTGTAACCCAAGCTATAGATTTGTTCAAAAAGAATAATGCACATAATATTTTGGTTCCCGGTTCTGGGTATGGGAGAAATACCAAGATGTTTTCTTCTTATTTTCAGGTTGATGGAATTGAGATATCTAGTTCAGCTATAGATCTAGCAAAAGAATGGGATTTAAGAACGAATTTTATTCAAGAATCGGTGTTAGAGTTTAGTACAAGCAAAAGGTATGACGGCATATATTGTTATGATTTATTACATTTATTTTTGTTAGAAGACCGAAAAAAATTGATACAGAATTGTGTGATGCATTTGAAGGAACAGGGAGTGATGTATTTTACGTGTTTTTCTGACCGTGATTCTAATAATGGTGTGGGTAGGAAAGTTGAGGAAGGAACATATGAATACAAGAAAGGGAAATATGCTCACTTCTTTACTGAAAAAGATTTAAAAGAACATTTTAATGATTTGAATATATTAGAAACGGGTTCCATGAGAGAAACTCTGATACATGCAGAGAACAACAGAAAGAATATGAATTAAGATATATAGTTGTTCAAAATATTGGATAGCTATTTCGAGGAAGTAATTCAACAGACATGTCCCATCGCTTAGCTACCGCAAGTGGCAGCCGGACTGTTAATCTTAAAGCGCTGGGACATCGTGAATAAAGAAACGTTACATGTATTTGGAACTGAAGGGAATAAAAAATGAGAATGCAAGATAAACCGATAGTAAGTATTATAGGCTTGGGATTATTTAGTCTGACACTAGTGGTGCATATTTGTTTTAGATCAATAAGAACAATGGATGTAGGAATGGGGATATTATTGTCTCTAGTAAATGCCGTATTTTTAGTATTTACATTGCTATGGGGAGTATTAGGCGCAGTAGAATTCTCAAGATTAATGAGTTGGAGAGAGAAAATAAAGAAAAGAGAAGTGAACGAAGAAGTAGATTTACATAAATACAAGAAAAAAATTAAAATATATCTATGTATAAACGTAATTTATTTATTACTAGTTATATGTCAACTCGGCTATGTTATTTATAGATGGGATGAGGTGAACGTATAGTGCATAGAGCAATGCGATGCTATTCGAAGGCGAAATAAGTTCCAGTTAACAACGTATTTTTGTACCGGCTATCATCTCAATCTGGTAGAAGAATTTCGGGAGATGTGGAACCAGTCAGAAACTTACGCCAAATCGTCAGGACGTAGAAAAAAATCAGCTTTGGAATTCTATATAAGGTCGCTTCACTCGGCTCAAGTTGATTTTTTATGTACTTTTTAACAAAGCAAATAAACTGCCATGAGCCAAATCGCTTAAGGCAGTTTATTTGTCTTTTGAACCTGTATATCCGTTGAAACTTTTTATTCCTCTCCGGTCGCCACCGGATTCTCCTCATAGCTAATCCAGTCGCTCCAGCTTCCCGGATATAAACGGACCTTACTAAATCCAGCTTCATTCAGGGCCAGTACATTGGGACAGGCGGATACGCCAGAACCACAATACACGATAATTTCTGCGTTTGGATCAAGATCGGCAAAGTGCTGCTGCAATTGTTCCGCATTTTTAAAGCTGCCTTTTTCGTCCAAGATCTCTTTCCAGAAGAAATTCACTGCACCGGGGATATGTCCCGCTGCTTGATCAATGGGCTCCTCCAGCCCCAGGTAGCGAGGCCGCTCTCTGGAGTCGATTAATATAGGTGAAAAACCGATATAGGAGCCAACAGGAACAGAATCTTCGGATACACGGTGCACCTCTTGCATACTTGTGAGCATTTGTGGCTGTACATTTGGTGTGAATGTACTTGGAATGCGAATCGGCTGGTCTACCGTAACGGGGAACTTCGCTTCTTTCCAAGCGCTGTAGCCCTCTTCCAGCACATATACCTGCTCATGCCCGAGATAGCGCAGGAGCCACCAGAAGCGGGAAGCCATCATACCGCCTTGGTCATCATAAGCGACGATGCGCGAGGCAGCATTGATTCCGGCACGACTTAGACGTGCAGCAAGTGTATCCACATCAGGTAAGGGATGGCGACCCCCATGCTCAGCAAGAGGAGCGGTAAGGTCTTCTTCCAAATCGAAATGAACCGCCCCTGGAATATGGTCTTCATTAAATTGAGTCCGCCCAGCTCCGGCTTGTCCGAGCAGGGAACGGCAGTCGGCGATGATCATGTCCGGCTCATACAATCGGGCTAGCAGCCAGCGTTTGGATACGATGGATTTCATAGAGAATTCCGCCTTCCTTTTTTTAGAAGTGAATTTAATTCATTGAGTATGGTTTATGAAAATGGGGTAAATAAGTTAAGAGCTGGCCTTCAGGGGATGCTCAGTGTCAGGCAACTCACTTTGATGGACAACTTTCTTTTTAAAATCCGTTCCGTATCGGATAAAAATCCATACCCCGAACAGGATGAAAAAGCCTGCACCAAATTGTAAAGTAGACAACCATTCCCCGAGCAGCACCCAAGCTAGCAAGGAAGAAATAACGGGCTCGCCGAGTACCGCCATCGACACCGCAGTGGCGTTAATGTATTTGAGCAGCCAGTTAAATAGGTAATGTCCGAACAGCGTAGGTACAATGGCTAACAGCAGGAACAGTCCCCATTCCCGTGGAGCGTATCCGGTAAAAGGAATGGCATTGACCACATTATACAGCGCAAGTGATGTGGCTGCGATGGCAAAAACCCAAAAATTATACACAAACGCGCTCAAATGCTCGCGCAGATGCTTGCCCATCAGCATATGGATGGACACGGCTACCATACCCAAGAAGGACAGTGCGTCCCCGAGCAGGGCTTGTCCTGAGACATGGAAGTCTCCAGCTCCGATGGCCAGCGAGCCGATAAAAGCCATACCCATCCCGATGAGCATAGCGCGATTCGTGCCCGTCCGGAAAAACAAAAATGAACCGAGCATGACAAGGATCGGCTCCAATGTCATAATAACGGTAGAGCTTGCAACGGTGGTCAGTCGCAGTGAGCCCATCCAGAGCAAGAAATGCAGCCCCAGCGCAATACCGGACCAGAGGATCAGCATCCACTGCTTGCGGGTCAGGCTAAACAGCTCAGTGCGGTACTTCCAGACCAAAGGCAGCATGATCAGATTGGTTAGGTACAAACGGTACATAGCGATGACGGACACCTCGGCTTCAGACCATCTTACGAAGATCGAGGAGAACGAAATAGCGATAATACCTATGATGTACAATAATTCAAAGGAAAACGACGGTTTGTGTGCTTGATTCACGTGGCAGCTCCATCCGTATGGGGGAAAATAAATACGTCTATGTTCCTTCCAAGCGGTATCTCGAAAATTAGGTTAATACAGCCCATTATACCGTACCTAACATTCCCGTGGTATTAGGATTTTGCAAAATCCTGAGAATATAATAAACGGGAGCAGGAGGTAGGATTTTGGATTTTAAGTGAGATGCTGCGTAGAACTTTTGCTGCACAAGCTCGTCTATCATAGTGGAGGTGGATTTTATGAAAAAACAAAACACAATTTCAATCATACTACTGACTGTAGTGGCAGTGCTGGCTCTGTCAGCCTGTGGAACGAAACCGCAAACCAATAACACCGCACCTCAAGGGTCAGACCAACCGCAAACGCAACAGCAGCCGCAAGTTAAACCGGAGACAATCGCTGAGTCGGAGGTTAAAAAAGGCACAGGTGTATACAATGGAGCTGCTGACCCGCATACGGTAGAGATTGGAACCAATGGCGAAGCCCAATCCTTCCAATTGGGGGACGGACTGGACACGGTAATAGCTGGACTTAAGGAAGGCGATACAGTAGCGTTTGAATACACCGAAAAAGCAGTAGAGGGCGACGCGACGGCGAAGCAACTGACTTTAACGAAAATACAAAAAACAGAGGCTGCAACAGATGGCAATCAAAACGGAAGTGCTGGTCAAGCAGTAGGCGGAGAACGCACAAAGACTCAAACTTTTGATCTCACCCTTGAGGGAAAAAAGGAAAAGCAGACTGCGACATTAGCAAAAGGAGAGGGATATTCGCTGTATGTGTTTGATCCGATGTCCCTGTTTCCTGATCAAAACCGTGTTGCCTTGGCTGTAGATGATAACTATTATGCTGAAATTACGAAGCTACCCTCCGATTTTAATCTGGACGAACTTCAAAAAGAAGGCGAAAAGGATCTAGCTTCCATCGGTAAGGTGCAAATGCTGGACAAAGCAGCCATACCTGAAGCGTTATCCAGTAGCCGTCTGTTCTTACAAGCGAGCAGTTCGAAGATGACACAGCAATATATAGTTGTAGAAAATAAAACAGGCGGTTTCATCGTGAAAGTGAACATTCCACAAGGTGAACCTGCTGAAGGATTCCAATCCTACATTTATACATCGCTGGAGAGCCTGCAAGCTAATAAATAACCCTACTTTGATGCGGGATGATCGGCGGCTTACAATCATGAATTTAAGGCAGTCATGCCGCTGAAAATGGTTATTTTAAGGGCTAGGTTAGAGCTATAAGGGTCTAATCTATAATTGCGAGACCTGCACTTTTGTGCTATAAAGGATGAGAGAATAAGATCATTCCGGCTTGCGAAGTCGTATGAAGCGATGAAGGAGTTGTTAGATTTACTATGTCCATCGAAATGAATACACAAGAAGTCATCAACGTGATTAAAAACAGCAAGAAAAAGACGCCTGTTAAAGTATATGTAAAAGGAGCTTTGGCTTCCGCATCATTTGGCGAGAATGTTCAAGCTTTTATTTCTGGAGACAGTGGTGTTGTATTTGGTGATTGGGCTGATATCAAGCCGGTACTGGATAGCGCAAACGCTAAAGAAGAAGATTATGTGGTGGAAAATGATCGCCGTAACTCCGCTGTTCCAATGTTGGATCTGAAAGGCATTAATGCACGCATTGAGCCAGGCGCATATATCCGTGATATGGTTGGCATCGGTAACAACGCAGTCATCATGATGGGTGCAGTGATTAACATCGGTGTCACCATTGGTGAAGGCACGATGATTGATATGAATGCTGTGCTGGGCGGTCGTGTTAAAGTAGGCAACATGTGCCACATCGGTGCAGGCGTTGTCCTGGCGGGTGTCATTGAGCCACCGTCCGCACAGCCTGTTATCGTAGAAGACGAAGTATTGATCGGTGCGAACTCGGTTGTACTGGAAGGCGTACGCATTGGTAAAGGTGCAGTTGTTGCAGCCGGAGCGGTTGTAACTGAAGATGTGCCTGAATACTCCGTAGTGGCGGGTACACCTGCACGTGTGATCAAACAGGTCGACGATAAGACCAAATCTAAAACTGAGATTTTGAAAGAACTGCGCGTTCTGTAAGAATGCAGAAGTTTTTTATGTACCAAAGGTGAACGATTCCTTGTCAGAAGCATGATGCACTGACAGCATAACTTAGGGACGAAGCACAACGGACAAGGCTCGGCGGCTGCGCCGGGCTTTTGTCCTTTTGTTCTTTTGCCCGATAAGAGCTGATGAGCTATAAAGAGGAGGCGTGGCAGCAATGAGTACGGTCGACTATCGTTCTTTTGTCCAAATACGAAGAGATTTACACCAAATTCCCGAACCGGGTTTTGAGGAGTACAAAACACAACAATATTTGCTGGATTATTTGGAAACGCTCCCTCAGGAGCGGTTGGACATTCGTACATGGCGTACAGGCGTGTTAGTGTTCATTCATGGATCAGCTCCTGAACGCCGCTATGGATATCGTTGTGATATGGATGGTTTACCGATTGAAGAAGAGACAGGTTACGATTTCCGTTCGACCCATCCCGGCTATATGCATGCTTGTGGACACGATTTACATATGACGATTGGATTGGGAATTGTTACTCACTTTGCAGGCCATCCGATTAAGGATGATCTGGTTGTATTGTTTCAACCGGCTGAGGAAGGGCCGGGCGGAGCCTTGCCTATGCGGGACAGCACAGAGCTGGCAGACTGGATACCCGATGAAATTGTCGCGCTGCATGTTGCACCTGAATATCCTGTCGGTACAATTGCGACTCGCCCGGGCATCCTATTTGCCAATACGTCGGAGCTTTTCATCGACCTGAAGGGTACGGGCGGGCATGCTGCGTATCCACACAAGGCGAATGATATGGTAGTGGCTGCTTGCCAACTGGTGGGACAATTACAAACGGTTGTAGCCCGTAATGTGAATCCACTCGATGCAGCAGTCATTACTGTGGGTAAGGTTAGCGGAGGCACGAAGCAAAATATTATCGCAGAAACCGCCCGGTTGGAGGGTACGATCCGAACGTTGTCTGCCGATACGATGGCGCTGGTTAAATCGCGGATCGAAGCGCTGGTGCGCGGTGTGGAAGCTGGGTTTGAATGCCATGCCGAGATTCATTATGGCTCCAATTATTTGCAAGTGTACAATGAAGCTCAGGTGACCGAGGAATTTATGAACTGGGTCAGTAACCGGCAGGATGTGCAGCTTATTGAATGCGGAGAAGCGATGACCGGAGAAGACTTCGGGTATTTTCTGGAGCGAATTCCCGGTCTGATGTTCTGGCTTGGCGTTGATACGCCTTATGGTTTGCATCATGCGAAGCTGGAGCCTGCGGAAGAAGCGATTGGTGTAGCCATTCGTGTGCTGACAGACTATTTTACATGGAAGTCTCAAGGGTAAATGAGGCGCCCTGAATAATTATGTTTAATAAAATGGAATGAAGTCGAATTTTTGAAGGAGGGTGTTATGGGAGAGCAAACCATCATCCGATTTGAACGGGTGACCAAGCAATATGACAACGATCCCCCAGTGCTGGCGGACGTCAGCTTTGAAATTGAGCGTGGTAAATTTTATACACTGCTGGGGCCTTCCGGCTGTGGTAAAACGACGATTCTGCGTATGATTGCAGGTTTTGCGGAGCCGACAGAAGGCTCTATTTATTTAAATGGAAAACTCATTAATCGTGTTCCAGCCAATGAGCGGCAGGTCAATACGGTTTTTCAAGATTATGCGCTATTTCCGCATCTGAATGTGTTTGAAAATGTAGCCTTTGGTCTGCGAATCAAAAAGATGAATAAAAAGGACATCCAAGAGAAGGTGACACAGGCGTTGTCCTTTGTCAATCTGGAAGGCTACGGCGAGCGGGAAATTTCTGAGATGTCCGGAGGACAGCGTCAGCGTGTTGCCATCGCACGGGCTATCGTTAATGAGCCTGACGTTCTCTTGTTGGATGAACCGTTGTCTGCATTGGATTTAAAGCTGCGTACTGAAATGCAGTACATTTTGCGCGAAATGCAGCAGCGCCTTGGAATTACCTTTATTTTCGTTACGCATGATCAGGAGGAAGCACTGGCCATGTCGGACGAAATTTTTGTCATGAACAAAGGTAAGATTGAGCAGAGTGGTACGCCTAATGATATTTATGATGAGCCGATCAATCGGTTTGTTGCTGATTTCATCGGCGAATCCAATATTGTCCCAGGACGGATGATTGCGGATTACCAAGTGGAATTTAACGGCCGACAGTTTGAATGTGTCGACGGAGGCTTACGTCCGAACGAGCCCATTGAAATCGTGATCCGACCGGAGGATCTGGAGATTACGAGTGTTGTTGAAGGCAAGCTGCGTGTAAAAGTGGATACCCAATTGTTCCGTGGTGTTCACTATGAAATAAGCTGCTATGATGATTCGGGACAGGAATGGCTCGTGCATTCTACCAAAAAGGCGGAGCTGGGCAGTGAAATCGGTCTGCGATTTGACCCGGAAGCGATCCATGTGATGCGGTTCGGGGAAACAGAGGAAGAATTTGATCGGCGTCTGGAAGCCTATGAAGAGGTGGATCAGCATGTCCGGTAATACAAGAGCAGCGTATCTGCTGCCTTATTATTTATGGATTGTGCTGTTTGTGGCGGCTCCGGTTGTACTTGTGTTTTACTATTCACTATTTGATGTGGATGGTCATCTCACATTCAACAACTATGCTCAGTTTCTGACACCTGTTTATTTGAGCATGACGCTTAGCTCGTTTTGGTATGCATTTCTGATCACTGTATTTTCACTGTTAGTTGCTTACCCGGCAGCCTATTTACTCACACGCACCAAGCATAAGCAACTGTGGCTGTTGCTCATTATTTTGCCGACATGGATTAACCTGTTACTCAAAACGTATGCTTTTATTGGGATTTTCGGAACCTATGGTCCGGTGAATGCGGTGTTAGGTATGGTTGGGTTGGGAGGTCAGCAATTATTATTTACCAGCTCCAGCTTTGTGTTTGTGTCGGTTTATATTTTTGTGCCTTTTATGATTTTGCCCATCTATAACGCGTTGGAAGGGTTAAACCCTTCATTGCTGGACGCAGCCCGTGATTTGGGAGCCTCCAAGTGGACTGCGTTTCGCAGGGTTATTTTTCCGTTAACGCTTGCGGGTGTGCGATCTGGTTGCATGGCTGTGTTTATTCCAGCATTGTCGCTGTTTATGATTACCCGTCTGATTGCAGGTAACCGTGTGATTACACTGGGGACGGCGATAGAGCAGCATTTTCTGGTTACTCAGGATTGGGGTATGGGTTCTACGGTTGCCGTGTTCCTGATTTTGGCGATGGGGATCATTATGCTGCTCACCTCGGGAACGAAACGGAGGGTGCGGCATGGTAAATAAAAACCGATTCGGGAATATATATTTGGTGATTGTTTTTCTCGTGTTGTATGCACCTATTTTGTATTTGATGTACTATTCCTTCAACAGCGGAGGGACGATGCATGAGTTTGAAGGTTTTACACTCCAATATTACAAAGAGGTGTTTGCGGACACTCGCTTGATCATTATTGTCATTAACACCTTGGTGATTGCTTTGCTGTCATCTGCATTGGCTACCATTATTGGCATCATGGGTGCGCTGGCTATTCATCAGATGCAGAACCGTCGAGTCAAAAATACGCTGCTATCGCTCAATAATGTATTGATCGTGAACCCGGACGTCATTATTGGCGCTTCCTTCCTTATTTTGTTCACGATGGTCGGGATTAAGCTGGGTTTCTACTCCGTTTTATTGTCCCATATTGCATTTAGTGTGCCGATTGCGGTCATTATGATTTTGCCGCGGCTGCAGGAAATGAGTCCATCTCTGGTCGATGCCGCGCGTGATTTGGGTGCCAGCCGAATGGATGTGCTGACCAAGGTGATTCTACCCTTTATCAAGCCAGGGATTTATGCGGGCTTCTTTATGGCGTTAACGTACTCGCTGGATGATTTTGCGGTGACCTTTTTTGTGACAGGTAGTGGCTATTCGACCTTATCGGTGGAAATATACTCACGTGCCCGGCAAGGGGTTTCCTTGTCCATCAATGCGCTGTCCACGCTCATTTTCCTATTTACTGTGTTGTTGGTAGTGGGCTACTACTTTATTATGCGCAAGGCGAATCGCAATGGTAAAAAAGAGCCTGCGGCAGAAATGGGGGTGCCTAGATGAAGTCACTTGTGCGCGTGTTTCTGTCGATTTTCATCATCTCGTTTGGGCTGATGGGGGTGGCTGCATGGCTTAATTCCAGTCAAGGCTACTCCGGTGGCAACACACTGACGGTGTACAACTGGGGAGACTACATTGATCCTGAGCTGCTGGAACGGTTTCAGAAGGAGACGGGAATTACCGTCATTTATCAGACATTTGATTCCAATGAGGCGATGCTGACGAAAATCGAGCAGGGAGGAACTTCGTTTGATGTAGCGGTTCCTTCAGAATATGCTTTGGCTAAAATGAAGCAGGAGCACTTGTTGCTCCCGTTGGACCATAGCAAGCTGCCGAATTTGAAGCATGTAGATGCTCATTATCTAAACCTTTCGTTCGATCCGAATAACCAATATTCGGTTCCGTATTTTTGGGGTACAGTCGGGATTGTGTTTAACCCGGAGCTGACGAAAGGCATTGATTTTCATAGCTGGGATGGCCTATGGGACCCGAAGCTACGTAATAACCTGTTGCTGGTTGATGGAGCTAGGGAGATTATGGGCATGTCGCTGAACAGTCTCCACTATTCCTTGAATGATACGAATGAGGCACATTTGCAGCAGGCTTTGACGAAGTTGGAGAAATTAGCGCCCAATGTCAAAGCGGTTGTTGGTGACGAGATTAAAATGCTGCTGGCAAACGAGGAAGCTGCTGCCGGGGTTGTATGGTCCGGTGATGCGTCTGAAATCATGGATGAGAACGATAAGCTCGATTACATCGTGCCGGATGAAGGTTCCAACCTGTGGTTTGATAATATAGTTATTCCAAAAACCGCTACCCATGTGGATGCGGCCCATAAGTTCATCAATTTCATGATGCAGCCCGATGTAGCCGCTCAAAATGCCGAATTTGTAGGATACTCCACGCCAAACAAGGATGCAAAGAAATTGCTGCCTAAAGATATCTCTGGCGACGAGCGTTTTTACCCTCCGTCCGACATTACAGATAAGCTGGAAGTGTACGACAATCTGGGCAAGCGCATGCTCGCTCATTACAACGAATTGTTCCTGCAATTCAAAATGCATTTAAAGTAGGGGAGTGGCGTGAGGATTCAGGTTTGCGCTTTAGAGGTCGCTGCGGAGGCGGATGGTGCTTACCATCGCTGTTAAATTCCGATTTTTATGATTACCGCATAAAGGTGGAAATCGGAATTTAAAGGCGACCGCTTCGCTTGTCCAGTACCATTCCGCCCCCTCCGCTGCACCGTGCTTAAAGCTAGTCACCCATGAATCCCTACGCCGATAGCGCGTGGGAGTAGTGGAAGAATAGGCCTCTGAGCCACCCGTAGGGGTGCCTCAGAGGCCTATTCTGTTTACTCACCGTGTAAAGCGGTGAGTATTCTTTTATCCTGCTGCTCCACACACACGTTAGAGAATTTTGGGACTTTAAGGTGGGCAGTGAGCGAAGCGGGTCATTTGAATCTGGAGAAGCGGCAGCGTTCGCTTTTGTGGCGGGATTCTTACCTATAAATGTTTTATCCAATTCAAGAATCCCCCAGCAACAGCGATCGGAAGATCAAATGGACTGCGTAGCGCCTCTAACCACCTTAACCCCTCACCATTCCTCTAACAAACTTCTCTATTTTATCCAATCCTTGCTCCAGCACATCCTGTCCGTAAGCATAGGACAAGCGAACGTATCCTTCGCCATAGGAAGAAAAGGCATCTCCAGGTACTACAGCCACTCCATGCTCTTCCAGCAGCTTCAAGGTAAAACCCATCGAGCTTAATCCAAAATGG
The DNA here is from genome assembly GCF_038007385.1 of Paenibacillus sp. FSL M8-0228. Lineage (NCBI taxonomy): Bacteria > Bacillati > Bacillota > Bacilli > Caryophanales > Paenibacillaceae > Paenibacillus > Paenibacillus sp. FSL M8-0228. The sequence goes on along the minus strand of NZ_JBBOXA010000001.1, from coordinate 3,947,980 downwards.
GCGATGGAAGGGAAGAGATAAAAGGCTCCCTCAGGCTTCTCTAGTGGAATTCCCATATCAGTCAGTCTTCCGTGTACATAGTCGCGACGTCGGCGGTACTCCTCGCGCATCGGAAGTGCATCATCCACCCCGACGGTCAGGGCTTCGAGTGCTGCATATTGGCTAATTGAGCTAGCGCAGGTCACGTTGTACTGATGGACTTTGACCATGTGCTGTGTAATTACAGCGGGTGCAAGTGTAAAACCAATACGCCATCCCGTCATGGAATGTGATTTGGACAGACCGTTAATGACGATGGTGCGCTCCCGCATACCTGGAAGAGCTGCAATGGACACGTGGGGGGTATCGTAAATCAGTTCGCTGTATATTTCGTCCGAAATGATAAACAGATCGCGCTCCTTCAGTAAATCGGCGACCGCTTCCAGTTCTTCGCGGCTCATCACTCGCCCGGTCGGATTCGAAGGATATCCGAGAATGACTGCTTTTGTCCGTTCGGTCAGATAAGGCTCCAGCACCTCGGCTGTGAGCTTGAATCCGCTACTGCGGGTATCGGCAAACACAGGAATGCCGCCTGACAAACGGATCAATGGCTCGTACCCTGGGTAGATTGGCACGGGTAGAATGACTTCATCACCGGGTGACAAAATCGTGCGTAAGGTAATATCCAGCGCTTCACTGGCTCCGTTCGTTACGATAACCTCATCCTGTCCACGGTAATTTAGGCCGTATTTACGGGCTACAAACGCCGCTGCGGCTTCTCGTAATTCCGGCAGTCCCGGATTAGGTGTATAAGTGGTCCGGCCTTCATCAATCGCCCGATGGGCAGCTTCCATAATATGCGCAGGGGTAGGGAAATCCGGCTGTCCAATCGTTAAGGAGAGCGTTCCGGGTAATGCGGCAACTTTATTTGCGATTTTGCGGATGCCGCTGATTTGAATATTTTTGACCTGATCGTTAAGCAAATGCTCCATAGCGTGTGTGCCACCTTTTTCTGTATTAGAACAAGTTTACAATAATATGATCTGATTACGCTACGGCAAGAAGAATTCATTTTTACATAATTTAAGTACTAAATTGGCTAATTTGTGGTATCTTAAATATAGGATATGTTTGTAAGCGTAATCATGGCTAAATTGGGGAAGGGAACAGCTTCTAAATCCAAGAGTGGATGATCAAGTGGATCAGGATGAAAAAACATCTGAAGCCATTTTGTTGTACAAGCCTATTCTTGGTGTAAAGCAAGCTAAGGGACAAGGTAAGAGTTGTTAGTTTAATTGCAAATGTCAGATTGATTGACTTTGTGAGGTAGTTAAGTTATCTTTTGTGGAGAAGTCGTATGATAAAGTAGAATGAAGAGGTGAAGCATCGTGGGAGTAACAGCTAAACAAATTTTTGTGAATTTACCAGTTAAAAACCTACAGCACTCCATTGATTTTTTCACTACAATTGGATTTGAATTTAACGCTCAGTTCACTGATGAACATGCAACCTGCATGGTTGTTAGTGAGCATATTTTTGTCATGCTATTGGTTGAAGAACGTTTTAAAGCGTTCACTACAAAGGAAATTTCAGATGCCACGAAAAGCACAGAAGCGATTGTTGCTCTATCGGTGGAGAGCCGAGAAAAGGTGAACGAGATCGTTCGCAAGGCTTTGGAAGCAGGCGGCCAGCCCTCGAATGAACCTCAAGATCATGGTTTTATGTATGGATGGAGCTTTCAGGATTTGGATGGTCATTTGTGGGAGTTCTTTTATATGGCAGAGCAGTAATAGAAGTAAGGGTGATTAAGTAGTAAACAAAGTACCATGGAAAGTAAGCTATCCTAAAAAGATAGTTTACTTTCTTTATTGTATGTTATCGAACTCACCGGGAGGAATCACAATGTCTAACGAAGTGAGAGTTTACCCTGTTCAAGCTCTGAACGAAGCCCTGACAGATTCACTGAGTCGACTGTTAATCGACGTGGTTGCAGACGGTGCATCTATAGGTTTCTTACCTCCATTAGGTTATCAGGAAGCAGCAGCTTATTGGAATAATGTACTTGAGGATGGCGTAGTTCTGTGGATTGCCGAGAAGGACGAAGTACCTGTAGGGACGGTCCAGCTTCATTTGGCTCAAAAAGCTAACGCAATTCATCGTGCGGAAATTGCAAAGCTTATGGTACATCCGTCCGGGCGCAGGCTTGGGATCGCACGTCAGTTAATGAAGGCAGCGGAAGAAGAGGCACTAAGTCAGGGTAGAACGTTACTGGTGCTAGATACGCGGGTGGGTGATCCCTCCAATGGACTATACGAGTCGATCGGGTTCGTGGAAGCTGGTGTTATTCCGGATTACGCTCAATCAGCCGATGGTCAACTGCATGCCACTCGATATTATTATAAGCCATTAAATCCGTATTCCAGTCATAGCGGAGCATTTGCCGAATAACCCTGGTATATACGGGTAATCATAACTTGTCATAGGATTACATAACCTTTTTCCGCGTTTATTCGACTGGTAAAGCACGGGAATCGGAACGTATAATGAAGAGGGGATCAGAAGAGGTCTTTTTATGTCAATTTGGCTGTACTGAATTGAAGAACGTAGCAAACACAGCGGAGGAATCAGAGAATATGAGGTTGGAGCATGATTTTTTAGGTACCAAGGAAGTACCATTAGATGCCTATTACGGTGTACAAACGCTGAGGGCAAAAGAAAATTTTCCAATTACAGGCCAACGACTGCACCCTGAGTTGATTAAAGCCATGGCGATCGTGAAAAAGGGAGCAGCGACGGTAAATATGGAACTAACCCGTTTACACCGCCCCAAAGCAGAGGCCATTATTCAGGCTGCTGATGAGATTATACAAGGACAGTTGCATGATCATTTCATCGTCGATCCCATTCAGGGCGGCGCAGGCACGTCCATTAATATGAATACAAATGAAGTGATTGCGAACCGCGCGTTGGAGCTGATTGGCAAGCAACGCGGAGATTATCAGGAGATCAGTCCTAATAATCATGTTAATATGGCGCAATCGACGAACGATGCTTTTCCTACAGCCGTACACTTGGCTGTATTAAGCATGATTGATAAACTGTTGGATACCATGAGTGAGCTTCAGGAGGCATTTTCCCGCAAGGCCAATGAGTTTGATAGTGTGATTAAGATGGGTAGAACCCACTTGCAGGATGCAGTGCCAATCCGATTAGGACAGGAGTTTCAGGCTTATGCGCGTGTGCTGGGTCGTGATATCGGACGCGTGCGTGCGACCAAACAGCACCTGTTAACGATTAATATGGGTGCAACTGCGGTGGGTACTGGCCTGAATGCAGACCGTCGTTATATTCAGCGTGTTGCAGAGGTACTGGCAGACGTCAGTGGCTTCCCTGTGGAAGCTGACGAAAATCTTGTAGATGCTACACAAAATACGGATGCTTATACCGAAGTGTCTGCCGCCTTGAAAATTTGTATGATGAATATGTCTAAGGTGGCAAATGACATCCGCTTAATGGCTTCCGGACCTCGTGCAGGTCTGGGAGAACTGAGTCTGCCTGCTCGTCAGCCAGGGTCATCCATTATGCCAGGTAAGGTAAATCCGGTGATGTGTGAGGTCATTAACCAAATTGCTTTTCAGGTCATTGGTAATGATCATACGATCTGCCTGGCTTCAGAGGCGGGTCAGCTGGAGCTGAACGTGATGGAGCCTGTGCTTGTCTACAATCTGCTGCAATCGCTGGAAATTATGAAGCAGGGCTTCCACGTTTTCCGTATACATTGTGTAGAAGGAATTGAAGCAAATGTGGAGCGGTGCCGTGAATATGTGGAGAACAGTGTAGGTATTATTACAGCACTCAATCCCCACCTTGGATATGAGGTAGTATCACGCATTGCCCGCGAAGCAATTACGACGGGGAAATCGGTGCGCGAGCTGTGCCTGCTGTATAATGTACTGACCGAGGAAGAGTTGGACATTATATTGGACCCGTACCAAATGACTCAGCCTGGTATTGCCGGAGAATCTTTGCTGAATCGCGAATAATGATGCGGAGTATGGAATTTAGACAGCTTTGAGGCAAGACGAAGATAGCCCCGTCGAATCTGGCGGGGCTATTGTTATGTGATAAAGAGAGATGTAATAGGGGAGCCAGCGTGCATAGGGGAGTTCCCTGTTAAGGATGATACGGCTACGCTTATGGTAGAAAAGGGAGAGTTGGATGTTGCTAGAAAAATTATTGGCATACAAGGAATTAGGAATAGGGCTCATTGTACTTTTAGTGTTGTTTGCGCTCATCATCAGAGGACTGATACGCGGTCGCAGAAATCGGATTTTACGTGATCTGGACCCACGCAAAATTGGAATTCAGGATATAGATCGTATGGAGGATGGCTCGGAATTTGAGCTTTATTTGCAACGGTTATTATCCGCGCTTGGCTATAAGGACATCTATAAAACAACCAGTAGCCGGGATTTTGGAGCGGATCTGGTTTTTACAGACCGTGAAGGCGTCAGAGTTGTCATACAGGCCAAACGTTATGGCGTACAACATCCGGTGGGCTTGGGAGCAGTACAGGAAATTTACACCTCTATGCGTTATTATGCGGCCGACAAGTCTATCGTCATCACCTCCGGCCGTTATACGGAATCTTGTAAAACACTTGCTGCTGTCAACGGGGTTAAATTATTAGATCGCAACGACTTGATCGACATCATAGATTTATTCAAGGCTAGGCACCGCGAGGAGGTTATGGACCTATTAGAAAGTAAAGTAGATGTGATTGCTTCCAAATGGAGTGAAAGATAATCATAAAAGGGACTGAACTACTGGCGACGAGTTTGAAGGCCAGTAATCAGTCCCTTTTATTTTTTAACATGGTGCTTGTTCTTATACTGTTATCATTAGATGCCTGTCCAGACATCCTTGGCATAGCGTTTTTCCTGTTGGAGACGATCCAACCATTGCTGTGCTTCTTCTTTACTGGTATGGTGTGCTTCCGCGTAAGCAGCACAAAGGGTGTTTTCTACATCGGGAGCCATCCGGCTACCATCACCGCATACATATAGATGCGCTCCTTCATCAAGTAAGTGAATCAGAGTGTCCGCATCTTCTTTCATGACATGCTGCACGTATCTTTTGGGTTGATCGGGCAGACGTGAAAAGGCTGTATGAAGCGTAACGATTCCTTCCTGCTCCCAGGCTTGCAGCTCTTGCTTGTACAGATAGTCAAGCTTAGGATTACGGCAGCCATAGTATAGGTGAGCCTCGCCGAGCTGTTCCCCTCTTTCTTTAAGTACATGGCGGGTTTGGAGGAATCCGCGGAATGGTGCCACTCCAGTACCTGGACCGACCATGATGACAGGCACCGTCGGATCTTCCGGCAAACGGAAGCCCGACTGAGGCTTACGCACAAAAATGACAATTGGATCATCTGGTTGGAGCTGCGCCAAATAGTTGGAGGCAATTCCCAGGTATTCGCCCTGTCCGCTACGGGCTGGTCCACGCACGACGCCCACGGTTATACTCGCTGAATTCTCCGATTCAAGCGGAGAGCTTGAGATGGAGTAGTACCTAGGCTTGAGTGGAGGTAACAGCGAGATAAAGTTTTCAAATGGCAGCTCGCAGGCTGGATACTTCTCCAGAATATCCAGCATCGTGACGTGCTTCTGTCGTATCTCTTGATCAAAGGTAGCATCCTCTAGCAAAGCTTCGATTTCTTTCTTGTGCGGTGGACACACTGTAAAGGATGCTAGTTGCCGTAGCTGGGCTCTCGTTGCCGGTTCTTGCAGTTCCACACTGAGAGTGCGCAAATCTCCTACGCTGACAGGCCGATCTAAGGGGAGATGCGCCGCATCCCGGTCACTGCCTCTCAATACGATGTAGTCTTGATCCTGTAACTTAAAGCGTTGCATTACTCTATTCGCCAACGAAGCAGGATTACGCGGCAAAACACCCAGATGATCACCCTCGCGATAGGACAATCCGGTTGGTAATTGGATCTCCAGATGCCGTGTACTGCGTTCACTTTCAGCAGCGTGCAATTCACGATTCGCGGTAACAACGGCAGTAGTTGCCTCATAGTTGGCCGCCAGAGGAGCGCTAAGTACGTCGCTTACAAACTCTATGCTCAGACTGCTGGTGTCCTGTGGTTCTGTATCACTGTGCTCTATGCCGAAAGCATTCAGCAATTCCGGCCATAGGCCGCGATTCCAGACTTCCCAATCCTTCTCGAAGTCACCACTGGCGTCGCCCTCGCCCCGATCATACAGTCGCTTTGCCCCTTTGGCAGCCATTAGCTCATCAATCATCCTTGGAATGCGCTGATACGTGCTGGCCCAATTCCGGTCACCGCAACCAAAGACAGCGTACCTTATGCCTGCCAGTTGGCCCTCGTCTACCTGCTTCAACCATTCTACAAAGGCATCAGCATTATCCGGCGGATGTCCGTTATAAGATGCAGTCGTAATAAGTACCACGCCTTCTTTAGGCAAATGGTCCACACGATCATTCAGAGTTGCTATGCTGCTGTTAAAACCCCAATTCCGACCTAAATCGGCTAGTTCACCCGCAAGTCCCTCAGCTGTACCCAGATTCGAGCCGTACAAAGACAGCAAAGAAGTATCATGTTTTTCGGCATGAGGAGCTGCAACTTTTTGTTCCTCCTGTTCATGAAGTTCTTGAGCGGCACCCGGCAGCATGACGGCAGTCTGTGTGCTACGCGGTCGTACTTGAATGGTGAAGCCCTCAGGCTTGAGTGTGAGCGTCTCTTTGACTTTCAACTCATAATGAGTATGATCAATCAGCTCAAAATGTTTCAGTACCATACCCAGCACAAGGGTGGCCTCCTGTAAGGCAAACTGTTGTCCAATACAGGCCCGTTGACCGTTGCCAAACGGTTTATAGGCATCTTGTGGAATGGCGGATGGGTCCTCAAAGCGTTCCGGTCTAAATTCCTCAACATCTTCACCCCAAGCCTCGGTATCACGGTGCAGTTTCGGGATGAGTACATTTACACTGTCGCCCTTTTTAAGCGGATAGGTTCCGTCGAGCAGTGTATCTTCTTTGGCGAAGAGCGAGAAGGCGGGCGCTGTCGGCCATAGCCGCAGAGCTTCATTCAGTATCATCCTTATGTACTTGAGCTCACGCACCTGAGTATAGGAAGGCAGCGAATCGGTGAGCACGCGATCCACTTCTTCATAGGCTTTGGTTAGCGTTCGTGGATTTTTAAGCAAATAGTAAATGGCAAAGGATAAAAGCCCACTGGTCGTTTCATGACCGGCGATGAGGAAGGTGATGATCTGATAACGGATATTTTCATCATCCAGCGTTTCACCTGTTTCCGGGTCCTTGCCTTCCAGCATACGTGCCAGTAAATCCTCTTCACCTTGGTTGCCCAGGGTTTTGCGTTCTTGAATAATGCTGTCCACCAGAGAGAACATCGTTTCGATGTCGTGTTTAAACTGTTTTTTCTTCGATAACATCAGCTTGTTTTGCAAATTGAGGCGTTGCAACTGACCCATTGCTTCATCCAGTGCGCGTGTCATACTGGTCACGAACGGATGGGGCTGGTCGCGGTAAAAGCTGTTAAAACGATAATTAAAGCCGCATAATCCGATGGTATCCAAAGTCAGCCGGGTCATATCTTCCGGTACCTCTACACTTTCATCTGGATTGAGCCGAGACCATTTCTGCACCAGCTGAACCGCAAGATCAAGCATCATATTGTGGTAACCCTTCATAGCCCGCTGACTGAAGCTTGGTAGCAATATTTGATGGGCCTTGCGCCAGTTCGGTTCCTCAGTCCAGCTTGTGAATAGTCCGTCTCCGGCAAAAGCTCGTACTTTTTGTAAGGGAGCCCACACCTGCTTATCGAAACGGGATTCATCACAAGCATCTGCCACTAGCTTATGATCGGAAATATAAATGTTCGTTCCTTCAGGCAGATCCATGCGAAAGATGGGACCGTACTCATTAGCAAGCTTAACCAGAGACTGGACAGGGGCATGTGTATCAATCAAGGGCAGATTTCCTAAGGGACCATATGTTTTGGGTTGTGGAATTAAATGGGTCGAAGTCATTTTAAATGTTGCTCCTTTCAGATTGAAATAGGGTGATGGTTTCAAAGTACCTATGTTTTCCAAATTACACTTTATTCTTCCGGTATAAACGAAAATAAATGAATTTGGACAGTTCGTATAATAAAAACAAAGCAAAATATACATTTTTTACATAATAAACAAAGACATCACACTTATCACACTTCTATTAACAATGAATTTACAGAAACTCTTATGAAAAAATATGCTTTTATAACCGATATAAAGATGTTGGGGATTTGCATTTTATGTTGAGGTGATATGTCATGAAGAAACGAGCTCTATTATTAACTTTTAGGTGGATTCCCATTGTCACGATCTTTGCATTATTGGTAAGTGCATGTGGGCAATCAGACGTACAAACCAAGGCCGAACCCATTAAGGTGGGAATCGTACTGTCAGATATTGGTCTGGGTGACCAATCTTACAGCGACGCGGCTTTTCGAGGTTTGGTCAAGGCACGGGATGAGGGGAAGATTGTTTTTGAATACCGGGAAATAACGGAGACCAAGACGTATGATGCGGCTTTTGAGCAGCTTGCTCAAGAAAAAGCGGATTTAATCATTGGGTTGGGTTATATGGTGAAGGACAGTATGGAATCCATTGCCAAAAAATACCCAGACCGTAAATTTTTAATCGTGGATGAGAAATCAGATTTACCGAATGTGGCCTCTATTAGCTTCAAAGCAGAAGAGGGCAGTTTTATGGCTGGGGTCGTTGCCGGTTTGACGAGTCGCACCGAACAGGTGGGTTTTCTTGGAGGTGCGGAATCTCCTCTGTTGAAAAAATTTGAAATTGGGTACCGCGCAGGGGTGCAATCAGTCAAGCCTAATGCCAAAGTTACTGCAACGTATGCAGGAGATTTTGGAAAGCCGGAACTGGGTACGAAAATTGCAGATGACATGATTAATCAGGATCAGATTGATGTTATCTTTGCAGCCGCAGGTCTCACGGGCGTAGGTGCGCTACAGGAAGCGCAAAAACAGCAAAAATTAGCCATCGGGGTCGATAGCGACCAGTTTTTTATTGCGGAAAAGGCGGTAGTGACCTCGATGTTTAAAAATGTAGACATTGCAATTTATACAGCAGTCAAAGGCTTTGCAGATCATCAAAGAAAATTTACGGAGAAGGATATGGTGTTTGGTCTTGCAGAAGATGGCGTAGGTTTAGCGCCTATTCGTGTCGTGACACTGAGTCCGGATCAGCAAAAGTTGTTGGATGATTTAAAGGAAAAAATCAAATCCGGCACACTTACTGTTCCCACCCAATAAATTTTCGCAAACGGAGGATGAAAGCTGATGAAACTGCAAGGTAAACTGGTGCTGAATGCGATGATTTCCTTGATCGCTTGTCTGGCTTTAGTGGCATATATCATTTTTGAATTAATTCGTATTAACTCGCAAAGTAGTAATTTGGTTCCGGCTATGTTGAATGTACAGCAGCTCAATGCCTATTTGATTCAGTCGGGACAGGCGTTGCAAAATTATTCTGCTTCCATGACAGAGAGCAACAAAGCTGATGTGCAAAATCAACTGACTCAGTCTGAAAAGACGATTGCTTTGCTTTCACAGGGCATGATGCAGACCGAAGAACAGCAAAAACGACTGAATACGATTAAAACAAAATTCAGCCAATTGAAAGTAGCAACGGAGAAAGCAATGAGTACCCAAAACAGTCCGGAGTCCAAGCGGGAGGCCATGCGCGCCCAGGGGATTCAGAACGATGTTTTTATGCTGGATCTGCTGACCAAGGCACGTTATGACCAATACACAGAAGATTTGACCAAGAGCATTCGTTTTACTTGGCAATTGGCCTTAGCAGGTGCAGTTTTACTTCTGGTGGCAGTTGGGCTATATAATACATACACCTCCAGGCAGCTTGCCCTTAGAACACGTAAGTTAACGGATGCCGCAAAGCAAATTGCCGAGGGGAATCTGACCGTTCAGCTCGCACAAACGAAGGGACGCGATGAGCTGGACGAGCTCAATGAATCTTTCCGGGTAATGATCGGGAACTTGCGCAGCATTGTACTCTCCATTGATCAGGCGGGTAATCGTGTCGATCTGATGGCTCGGGATATTGATCACCATAATGAGGCCATGAAGGAAATTGTGACACAAGTCAGCACGTCAACAGAGGAACTGGCGATAGGCAGTCAGAAAATTGCTGAGGATCTGTCGTCGACAGTTGGTGTTGTGGACGAGATGCAGCAAAAGTTTGAATCGAATCTGCTGGAGACCACTCAATCGACCGTGTATAGTGAGGATGCTTTGCGTGTCATTGAGCAGGGTACGCGGGTCATGAGCGATCAACTGCGTATTGTTGCAGAAAATCGTTCAGCCATGTCCGAAGTGGAGCAGACAGTCAAGGAGCTGGAAGCTAATGCGGCCGAGATTACAACCATGACTGGATACGTATCCGAAATTGCCAGCCAAACATCGCTGTTGTCCTTGAATGCTTCTATTGAGGCTGCACGTGCGGGTGAAGCAGGAAAAGGTTTTGCTGTGGTTGCCAATGAAGTGAAAAAGCTGGCGAATCAATCAGAGTCTGCTGTAAAGAAAATTTATACCGCAGTTGACGGTATTACGCAGGCAATGGATAAAGTGAAGACTTCTGTGGCGCAAAGTCAGGAGCTGTTCCGTGAGCAGGAGAAGGCAACCTCCTCGACCGGAGAATCGTTTACAGAGATTAGTGGCAAAGTGCAGCAAATTGCCGGCCAAGTCAGCAAGCTATCAACGGACATGAATGTATCGCGAGAATTGAGCGTACGGGTGCAGCAAGCTATCGAAAATATCAGCGCAATCACTCAGCAATCCGCCGCAGGCAGCGAAGAGATTACGGCTTCCACGGTAGAGCAGAAGCGTTCATTTGAGGAATCGGCTGAGAAGGTAAAAGAGCTTCGTCAGATTCGCGAGGAAATGCAGCGGGAACTGGATCGTTTTCAGGTGGAAAAGACAAACTAAAACCTGTGAAGCGAGTATCTGTTTTTGCTGAATAATGAATATAAGCAGCCAAAGAAGAAGTTCTACCTAACACAGGGAGACTTCTTCTTTTTTTATTTTAATGATGTACTTATATGAAGTTTTATTAAGTTTGATTTACATAGGCAGGGAATTCCAACTCTTACGTCAAATAGATTTAGGGAGAATATGTCACCACGTATATGGACAAGAGGAAGATGGACAACGAAGTCCGGAAGGATGAAGTTACGGGAATGTTGCGACTTAAGCTTCGATTGATACTGAAAAATAAACAGACAAGACTGATTCTACTGCTCACTTTGTGTGTGTCGCTCGTGATTAGCGTGATCGGCTTGCTATCCTATTCAGGATACCGTGAAGGTTTGGATACCGAGCTGAACACACCCAATATAGAATTATTGCAAATCAATCTGGATGTAACCAATCGGGCTTTTCGTGAGTCTGATAACAAGGCGCTGGATGCAGCATATCATCCGGATGTAGAGGCTTTTGTACGTGTCCAAACGGATAGGAAATCGCTGGAAGATAACGCCTCCGTCATAGATCGGCTTCATAAATACTTGAAAACCCTTTCTTCACACGAAGAAATTTATTCGGTTGAAGTGATTTCTTTGGACAATCATGCTCTCGTATCCAGCAATTATGGTTACATGCCTGATTGGAAGCAGGCACCGGATACCACATGGGTTCCCTGGATTCAGGACATTCAAAAAAAGCCGTTGTTGATTAAGCGGAGATGGTACGGCACCGATCGTGAGCAGGGGACGTTAGAGCTGCTTTCGCTGGCCAGGCCCATAGTAGAGAATGGTCAGGTCATGGGTGCGGTGCTAATCAATCTGGATTACGACCGTTTTTTCTCCAAACTATATATTCATTTATCCAACTCGCAATACGTGTATGATCTGGAGGGCGAGTTGATCTATCCCAAGCTGAGATCGTCCTTACCCTTAAATGATATGGGCAGGGTTTTGAAAGAGCTGGATGTGAGCCCCTATGCTTATGTGGAGATAGGGAATATGGAATATATGGCGAACCAAACCTTTTCTGATGTAACGGGCTGGCGTCTAGTCTCGCTCGTTCCGATGGACAAGCTGCTGAAAAATGTTAAGCTGGCGCGCAATATGATGCTGTGGCTGGCCTTTATCTCTATACTGGCTGGGTGCTCAGCAGTTTACTATTACAATTATGCAGCTTTTCGCCCCATGAAAAAAATTAATAGCCTGTTGAATTCGGGCAATAAGGGTACGCGCCAAGGAGGATTGTATGACCTGGAACCTGTGATTAGCAAACTGGTTGGAGAGTTTCATCGCAAATCATTGGTGGTAGAGCGAAGCCTGCCGGAGCTGCGTTCCAAATATATGGAAGATGTCATCCAGCGTAGAATGGGCATACAGGAAATGCGTATGAAATGGGAACAGTATTTTTCCGATTGGGACGGTAATTCTTTGTTTGTCATGATCGTGTCCATCGACCGATATTCTGCGTGGGCTGCAAGCTTTCCAGAAGAGGATAAAATGCTGCTCAAGTATGCGCTGAACAATATTTTGCTAGAGATGCTCGAACCTTACTGGAAAGCAGTATGCTCGCCGGAAGAGGAAAGTGGTTTTATTGTGCTGTTACAGTACAGCGAGAGTTCGAATGAAGTTGAAGTTGGTTCGGAGACTGCCCTCCAAGAGAGTATTTTGCTTCACAAAAGCGTTGATAGACTGATTCAGGTTGTCGGTGAGTATCTTCCTTTGACCATTTCTATAGGGATTGGTCATATGGTCACGGATATTCAAGAGGCACGGGCATCTTTTATAAAAGGAAAAGAGGCCCTTAATTTGCGTTTGTACGAGGGGTATGGACGTTCATACACGAATATGGACAGCAGCCTAAGTGTGAAAAAGGATAATACAGTGGATGAACAGTCAAAGGAGCAAATTCAGGATTCAACATTGTTTGACAATTGGCGTTTGGAAATAATTCATGCCCTGGAGTCGCAGGAACCTGGTGCAAGTGTAAAGCTAATCAGCCACTGGGTAGAAGAACTTCGACTCCACAGAACATCCCCAGCCCAGGTCTACTTGTTTGTTCATGAATTGCTGGAAGATTTGCTAAAATGGTGTGCCACTCAGAGTGTGACGCCGCCGGATCAGCTTGCTGATTACCACTGGAATCAGATTCTGACGCTAGACCTTCAAGACATTGAGGTATTGCTGGTCACTATGTTGACTGATATTGAAGAAAAATGGCACGGACGCATTCAGTCCAAAGATTTTGTGCGTGTACAAGAGATGATCGAGTATATGGAACATCATTTGCATTTGAACATCGGACTTCAGGAAATTGCGGATCATGTTCACATGAGCGTGTCCTCGGTGAGCAGTATGTTCAAGGAAGAAACAGGAACTACCGTTTACGATTATTTGACTGGATTACGCGTAAAAAAGGCAAGCACTCTACTATGTGAAACCCATTTGAAAATCAGTGAAATTGCAGAGCAGGTCGGATACCGAAATGAGAACAGTTTTATTCGGGTATTCCGCAAGCATAAGCAAGTGACCCCAGGGAAATTCAGACAAATCAGCAAATCTTCCAATGAATATGCAGATCGGTCAAAAGGCCGATACTTTGGCGAAATAGAAGATAAATACGAAGATTAAGCGATAGCTGTAGCCCTCCACGTTGCGGTACATTGACTTCATGTAAACGCAAACAACAAGACCGAAAACGGTGGAGGTGAAAACGGGCGCATGACGGGCCCAGTTCATTTTTGGAGAAGAGGAAACGTAATGAAGAAAAAGCCATGGCAAAAATATGTGCTGGTTGCGGCGGGAATAGCTATGCTTTCTGCCTTGAGTATCAGTGAATATGTGGATCACCGCACCTTGCAGGATCACAGCCGTATATTTCCTACGAAGCCAATAACACTCGTCGTTCCTTATGCAGCCGGAGGCGGTACGGATATTACCGCGAGAGCGTTGGCGAAAGCTGCCGAAAAGCATCTCGGTCAGCCGATCATCGTCGTTAATCGAACGGGAGGAGGCGGTTCTGTCGGGCTGATGGAAGGGGCTGAGGCGCAGGCGGACGGTTATACTGTAACGTATCTGGTCGCTGAGCTGACTACGTTGCCTCATTTGGGACTGCTACCGCTCACCTATGAGCGATTTAAGCCGCTGCTTCAAACCAATATGGACCCTTCTGCCATTACGGTCCGGGCGGATGCACCATGGAAGACAGCAGAGGCATTTCTGGAGGATGCTGAGGCCCATCCCGGCAAACTCAAAATGGGGAATGCAGGCACAGGGAGCATATGGCACCTTGCTGCCGCAATGCTGGAACAGAAAAGTGGAGTCCGCTTTACCCATATCCCTTATGAGGGAGCAGGCCCAGCCGTCTCCGCTTTAATGAGCGGATTTGTGGATGCTGTACCCGTCAGTCCCGCAGAAGTGAAGAAATACGTGGACGAAGGGAAACTTCGCATACTGGCGATCCAGTCAGACACTATTTCGGAAGCGTTTCCAAAAGTGCCGACACTACAGCAAGCCACTGGGCTGCGTGTACATTTTATCGGCACTTGGAGAGGGCTGGCTGTGCCTAAGGATACACCGGATGCAGTTGCTCAAACGCTAACGGATGCACTGATCAAGGGAACGAAAGACGAGGAATTCAGGGAGGAAATGCGTAAGCATGGGTTGGGATTGCGTGTCCAGGATGCAGACGCATTCGCGCGACAACTGAAGGAGAGTCATGATACCTTCGCGAGACTGATTCCCGAGCTCGGTTTGAGCCGCAAGTGACACGGCCTTGTTTTTGCATTGGCAAAAACGAAAGGGTTGAACGAAGTTATGAAAATCAAACAAAACATTGATAAAATTCCAGGGGGCATTATGCTGGTGCCGCTGTTTATTGGCGCGCTTTTTCATACATTTACTCCATGGGCAGGCGACTATTTTGGATCTTTTACCAAGGGGCTGATGACAGGTACGGTACCCATTTTAGCAGTGTGGTTTTTTTGTATGGGGGCTTCTATAGATGTGCGAGCGACGGGTACTGTATTGCGTAAATCAGGAACGCTCGTATTGACTAAAATCGCGGTCGCGTGGGTAGTGGCGATCATTGCATCCAGATTGCTGCCTGTTGGGGGTGTAGAAAGTGGGCTATTTGCAGGTTTGTCGGTGCTGGCGCTGATCTCGGCTATGGATATGACGAACGGCGGGTTATACGCCTCCATTATGCAGCAGTATGGCTCCAAGGAAGAGGCGGGAGCATTTGTACTGATGTCACTGGAATCGGGTCCATTAGTGACCATGATTATTTTGGGTAGCACCGGACTGGCCGTTTTCGAACCGCAGACATTTGTGGGGGCGGTATTACCATTTTTGATCGGCTTTATGTTGGGCAATCTGGATCATGATTTCCGAAAGTATTTTGGGAACGCAACGCAAGCCTTAATTCCATTTTTCGGTTTTGCACTTGGTTGTTCCATTGACTTGAGTGTCATTGTCCAGACAGGTATGCTCGGTATTTTATTGGGTATTTTTGTCATTCTCGTTACAGGTATTCCACTAATTTTGGCGGACAAATATATCGGTGGTGGCAACGGTACAGCAGGAATCGCAGCTTCCAGTACAGCAGGTGCAGCAGTAGCGAACCCAGTCATTGTCGCCAATATCAAGCCTGAGTTCCTGCCTGTTGCGCAATCTGCAACGGCCTTAGTTGCCGCTTCGGTCATTGTGACCTCGATTTTGGTACCTATTCTGACGGCATACTGGGCCAATTATATGAAGCGTAAGGAGAAATCCCGAGGAGCAGGGCCTGTAAATCCAGGAGCGAATATATCTAAATAAGGATTTTGCAGTATCCTAAAATCTTTCCATTACCCGGGAAATGCTTTTGCAGTTATGCCTTCAATCCTAACATCACAAAACTTGTCCTAAAACACTTCTGCAAACATACATATGTAAGCAGAGGAGCGTGATGGGATTGGAAAACAAGGTGCGCCGATACTACCAGTTAAAGCAAAAGCAAAAAGAAATTGAAGGTGAACTGACTGATTTGCGTAATGACATTACCGCTCATTGTGCGCAGAAGGAAGTGTCAGATTGGGAAATTGGCAACTATCGGGTCAAGATTGTGCAGCAGCACCGTAAGGAATACGATCATACAAAGCTGTATGATTCACTGCCTGATCCGCAGCTATGGCGCTTGTTTTCCAAGCCGGATACGTCGAAGATTGCCAGTTTGCTTAAGCTCAAGGTCATCGCAGAGGAGCAAATAAAAGATGCTGTTTCTCTTAAAACGGTGACGCTATTGCAAGTGGATAAAAAATAAATAAAAAGAGCTGCCCCCGTTTTCGGAGCCAGCTCTTTTTATTGTCTGTTGTTACTAGTCTTCCACCTTCACACTCTATGAGTTATTTATCAGACAAACTTTTTCCCACTCCTTTGAGAAAATGAATGCCAAATCCCATTGCACGGTTTACATCTGGATCATTCATCGCCTTCATAAGATCGCGCAGACGAGTCTTTTTATTCTGTTTTAGATGTTCATTGGCTTCGTTCAGGCCATTAGTAACGCTGTTTGTCAGCTTTTTCATCAGCTCGGGGTCTACCTCAGACAGCATTCCGGCTGCTCCCATGAGATTATTGATGATGTTCGTCACAGGCTTACGCGTCGCTTGTCCTACAGCGATTTTGGCGATGCTTTCTTTAGCCTTTAGCATAGACTGGGCTGCTTCGAGAAGACCACTATCGTGCAGCTCACGTACGATTTCAAGTGTCTTCTGCAGTGCCGCTCCATTGTCCGCCAGATCAGCAGTAAGCTGATCCAGCGATTGTTTTTGGCGTTCTTCTTCTGTCAAAATGCGTTTTCTCACAATTGAAATAGGCTTAGCCACGGTTCGACCTCCTTATTTTTGATCTACCAAATCAACATAACCGGGACGATTCCACTTACGGTCCACTTCAACCCCATTTTGCGGGTGACGCTTTTTGTAACGCGGATTAATACGTGGGAGTGGATTTTGACCATCTACCTCCAAAATTTGCATCCGTACTTTGGCTTGTTTATAGGCCGGTGTACGGGTGACCACATCGAACGCTCCACCAGTTAACAGATTGACAGCACCATCATGGCTGGTAGAGTGCATCGGCACATAAATTTCAGTTCCCTGCACCCGGTCTGTAACCAGAACGCGTAGCTTGACCGCACCATAAGGGGATTCCAATCGAACCAGCGATCCGTCTGTGACTCCGCGCTCCTTAGCCAATTCAGGTGACACTTCCACAAATACTTTTGGAAGTTTGAGCTGAATACCCGCTGATTTGGTCGTCATATTTCCTTCATGAAACTGTTCGAGCAGTCGACCATTATTCAAGGTCAGATCGAATTCAACAGGGTACTCTTTTGGTGGTACATATTCGAAAAGTCCCAAACGCGCTTTTTTATCTGGAAAGTTAAAGCCGTTGGTGTGCAGCAGCGGTGTATTGCTACCATCCGGCGATCCCCAGTGGAAGCTGTTCCAGCCTTCCAATACGTCATAATTACATTGGGAGAAAAATGGAGTGAGCGACGCCATTTCCTCAAAAATTTCACTTGGATGGCTGTAATCCCAATCAAATCCCATATGCTTGGCAAATTGGCTGAAAATCCACCAATCCGGTTTACTGTCTCCCATAGGGCGGAGTGCTTCGTATAAACGCTGGACACGACGTTCGGTGTTCGTAAAGGTTCCGTCTTTTTCAAGTGAAGGTACGGCTGGCAAAATAACGTCAGCGAATTCAGCTGTCTTGCTCAGAAATACATCTTGAACGACAAGGAAATCCAAATTCGCCAGCATTTCTTGGGTATGGTTGGAGTCGGCATCCACCCATGCCATCTCTTCTCCAGCGATATACATCGCTTTAAGCTTACCTGTTTCAATGGCTTCTAGCATCTGAATGTTGTCCAGTCCGCGCTGACCTGGGATTTGTACACCGTAGGCCGCTTCAAACTTGGCACGAATGTCATCGTTCGTCACGGGCTGATAGCCCGGGAAAATATCCGGCATCGTACCCATATCGGCAGCACCCTGAACATTGTTATGTCCGCGAAGCGGATATGCGCCTGCACCCGGACGCATAAAGTTTCCAGTCACCAGCAGCAGATTGGCAATCGCAATCGAAGTGTAAGAGCCTGCGATGTTTTGCGTCACACCCATGCCCCAGCAAATGGCAGTGCCGTCGGCTTCGTGAATCATAGTCGCTACCTGAATCAGTGTCTCTTTGGAAATACCAGTTTCCTGTTCGGCAAAGTCCAGGGTGAATCGCTCTAGCAATTTCAAATATTCAGGATAGAAGTTTACATGCTCTTCAATGAATTTTGCATCATGCCAGTTTTGCTCAATGATGTATTTGGCTACAGCGGATAACCATACATAATCAGTACCTTGCTTCGGACGAATGAACAGATCAGCGCGTTCTGCCATTTCATGCTTGCGCAGGTCGACCGAGATTAACTTTTGACCGTGCAGCTTATGCGCACGTTTGATACGCGTAGCCAGCACGGGATGACCTTCTCCCGGCGCGCAACCGACCAGCATGACCAAACCTGCTTTGGCAATATCTTTAATCGTACCGCTGTCTCCACCGATGCCTCCGGTGTATTGCAGCCCCCATGACGCAGGAGATTGGCAATACCGTGAGCAATTATCGACGTTATTCGTTTGGAAGACCTGACGAGCCAACTTCTGCATCAAATAGTTTTCTTCATTGGTAAATTTGGACGAAGAAATAAAGCCGAGTGCTTCGCCACCGTAAGTTTCTTGAATAGCTCCCATTTTACTGGCCATCAGGCTCAGTGCTTCTTCCCAGGTTGCTTCCACAAATTCGTCACCTTGACGAATTAAAGGGGAGGTCAGACGCTGATCGCTGTTTACAAAATCCCAGCCGAATTTTCCTTTTACGCATGTCGAGATACCGTTAACAGGTCCCTCAGAGGTAGGTTGTACCTTCAAAATTTTGCGGCCTTTGGTCCAAACCTCAAAGCTGCAACCTACACCGCAAAACGTACAGACGGTTTTCGTTTTTTGCGTACGGGTTTCGCGCATCGCTGCTTCGGCTTCGGAAATAGCAAAAATCCCACTATAGCCCGGTTCCACTTCCTTTATTAAATCCACCATCGGATTTAATAAATCCTTGCTCATGCCACTCATGAAGCCTGCTTCTCCCAGCATAGATTTCTCCATCAAGGCATTACATGGACAGACGGTTACACACTGACCACAGCTAACGCAGGAGGATTCGTTAATCGCAACCCGGTCATCCCATATGACGCGAGGACGTTCAGCCTCCCAGTCGAGGGACAGCGTTTCATTAACCTGAAGGTTTTGGCATACCTCTACGCATTGGCCGCATGCAATACATTGATTGGGGTCATATCGGTAGAAGGGATGAGACATATCTACTTCTGTTGGGTCAACTTTCGGTTGATATGGATATTTTTGATGTTCAATTTCCATAAGCTCTGCTGTATTATGCAAAGTACAATTACCGTTGTTATTATCGCATACGGTGCAGTAGAGGAGATGATTTTCCAGCAATCGGTCCATAGCCTCGGTTTGAGCTGCTTTCGCGCGATCCGAATGTAAATGAATATTCATTCCATCCGAAGCCAATGTCGAGCAAGAACGCATAAGTTTTCCGTCCACTTCCACGATACATGTGTCACAGGTACGGATCGGATCGACCTCGGGAACGTAACACAGCTGGGGATGGGCGATATTGTTTTCGTTAATCACTTCAAGAATCGTTGCGCTGCTCTTCGTTTTCAGTTCCTGTCCGTTTAATGTAATTTTGATCGTACTATCAGTCACGGTTCAGGCTCCTTTCAGATTTTAAATTTAAAAATTAGGAATAAAAAAACTCCACCATAAACACAAGTGCTCATGTTCCAGCACTTGTGTTTATGGTGGAGTAGTGACCAAGCTCTAGGTCCTGGAGGCCAATCCGCCATTTGAATATGTATTAATAACAAACAGTACGCACCGTCTGTATATCAATAACTTCTGAATAACTTAGATATGTCATTTTCTGCATGTTATCTCGTGTAACTATAACGTAAAATTTAAGATAGTTCAACGGTACATTACTATTTTTTTAATTGATAATGATTATCGTTTGAGAAAACGAAAAATCATTGACAAACGTTCCAGGATTGCTAACAATAGGAATGTAGTCTATTTCTGAGCAATCGTAAATGGAGTGTACGTGGGAATCGCGTATATTTTATTTGTCGCAGCGCTTGTTAGTTTGATTTTTCTATATCGCATGATGTGGGATTCGTAAAATCCTGATGTAGATAAATTAACCGGCATTTAGCAGATTCTTCGATATTCATAAGCGAAGAAGTTGTTGTGATGCCGGTTTTTTGGTTCAGTATAAAATGAATGGAAATACCGTTCCGATTTAAAAGGGTAAAGAGTTTTATTAATGAAGACGGATTGAGGTGAACAGGATGGCGAACCGGAGCGACGATCAATGGAATCGTCCGTTACGGGACTTAAGAATATCCGTCATAGACCGATGTAATTTTCGGTGCCGATATTGTATGCCGGAAGAAATATTTGGCCATGACTATCCGTTTTTGCCAAAAGAAAAAATATTGACCTTTGAAGAAATTACACGCCTTTCCCGTATTTTTGTCTCGCTGGGCGTTACGAAGCTGCGTATTACTGGTGGTGAGCCGTTGCTGAGGAAAAATTTGTCCTCGCTTATTCATTCGTTAACTCAACTCGATGGGGTTGAAGATATTGCAATGACGACAAACGGCGTTTTTTTGCCTAAATATGCTGCAGCACTGCGAGAGGCGGGACTGAAGAGAGTGACGGTTAGTCTGGATTCGCTCGATGATGATCGGTTCCGCCAAATGAACGGGGGCAGAAGCAGCGTAAAGGCGGTGCTGGATGGTATTGAGGCTGCGGATCAAGCAGGGATGCAGGTGAAAATAAATATGGTCGTGCAAAAGGGCTTTAACGATCAGGATATTGTTCCCATGGCCGACTATTTCCAAAAGAAAAAGCATATTTTACGTTTTGTTGAGTTTATGGATGTAGGCAACACCAATGGCTGGAAATTGGATCAGGTCGTTTCCAAGCAGCAGATCATCGAAGCCATTCACGAGCATATGCCGTTAGAGCCTGTCGCACCCCAGTACAAAGGTGAGGTGGCGACGCGCTACAGGTATCAGGACAGGGACGGGGAAATCGGTATTATTTCGTCTGTTACGGACGCCTTCTGCTCCACATGTACACGAGCGAGAATTTCTGCTGAAGGCTCCTTGTACACGTGCCTGTTTGCCTCTCAAGGGTACAAGCTTCGCGCGATGCTACGTTCCGAACAGTCCGATGACGAGATTAGAGCTTACATTGAGCGTGTTTGGAGAGACCGTACCGACCGCTATTCAGAGGAACGGCTGAATCATACACAGCAAGCAACGTCTAAAATTGAAATGTCACACATCGGCGGGTGAGCCGGAGAGCCAGCCTGTCAGAAATGAGGGAGTGGAGCACATGGAAAAGCCAGCTGAGGTGAAACGTGAGATTTTCCGTTATCGTGACGGTCAGATCAAGCGTTTTGAAGACACGGTGGTGACGGAGCATCCGGTGACCATCAAAATCAATCAGCAGGAATTTGCTACCATGGTTTGTACACCGGAGTATGTGGAGGATATGGCAGTAGGTTTTTTGGCCTCTGAAGGCGTCATTCAACGGTACGATGATATCGAAGATATTTGGGTTCAGGAAAAAGAAGGCTTTGTTCATATTAAAACCCGTCGAATGAATGAGTTTTATCAAAACTTTCATTCCAAACGGTACATTACCTCCTGTTGCGGAAAAAGTAGACAGGGCTTTTATTTTATCAATGATGCCAAAGTGGCAAAAAGAATGAATGACACCCATGTTACGCTGTCTTTTGACGATTGTTTTCGTTTGATGAATTTAATGCAAAACTCGGCACTTACGTTTCAGGAGACCGGTGGTGTTCATAATGCAGCGCTGTGCGATAAAAACGGGATGATCCTATCCAGAATAGATATCGGCCGACACAATGCGCTAGATAAAATCTATGGGCATTGCCTAAAACATGATATTGTATTACAAGACAAAATCATAGTATTCAGCGGACGCATTTCGTCTGAAATTTTGTTGAAGGTTGCGAAGATTGGCTGTGAAGTTGTTTTGTCCAAGTCAGCTCCTACAGAGCTTGCACTTGAGTTGGCTGAGGACCTGGGGATTACGACCGTTGGCTTTATACGCAGTCGTTCTCTGAATGTATATACGCATACCGAACGGATTGATGAACTGGTCGAATCTAAAATATAATATAATAATCTTCAATGTACACCGTCATAGTTAACCAGCATGGAATAAAACCTTTCGAGGTATTCATTCATGTTGGTTTTTCTTGGTACATATGTGGTGGGCAGTCACTGTACTGAAAAGGAGGGGATGTTAAATGAACTATCATATTCAAGTATTTGCTGGACTTGCGGAACAGATGGGAGGGCCTATAATTATGGTGCCTACTGAGCAAGAAACGATGACCGTTGCCGCATTAAAAGACTTGCTATCCGAGCGTTTCCCTGAATCAGCAGCTCAGTTGCAGGGTTCTTTTGTTGCCAGAAATCAAGCCTACGCCGCTCCTGAGGACCTCGTGAGTATACATGATGAGATTGCGATTATTCCTCCGGTTTCAGGAGGGTAGATTTTATTTAATAGGATAGGTGAATTCGATAGAATAGGTGCAAGGGGGCAGATCATATGCAATATCGTATTCAACTATTCGCAGATATGGCGGAGCAACTTGGTGATGTGATCACGGTAGAACTTTCACAGGAAGCGGTGACCATTGCAGACATTCGAAAAAGGCTGAATGAGCTGTACCCGGAAGTGGCTTCACAACTGGCAGGTTCTTTTTTTACCCATCATAAAAAGCTGGCTTCTCCAAATGAACTTGTGCTTCCATCAGATGCAATTGCTCTTCATCAGTCAGCATCCGGGATGGAGACGGTCGTTTCAAAATGTGGTTTATTTGCCATTACGTACGACCCGATTGATGCCGATGAAGTAACCTCAAAGGTACTCGACCCTTCTCATGGCGCCTCGCTGACCTTTAATGGTACGACTCGGGAATTTACGCAAGGTCAGCGAACGGTGTTGCTTGAATATGAGGCGTATGTCCCGATGGCCATGAACACGATGAAGCAGATTGGTGACGAAATTGCAGAACGTTGGCCTTCCACACGTACTGCGATTACACATCGGCTTGGCACGGTAAGAATTGGAGAGACGAGTGTGGTGATTGCTGTCTCAGCTGCACACCGCGATACTTGCTATGAAGCCAGCCGCCATGCCATTGAACGGTTAAAGCAAATCGTACCGATTTGGAAAAAGGAAGTGTGGGAGGACGGCTCAGAATGGAAGGGGCATCAGCTGGGTGGCTGGAACCCTCAAAGTACCCCAAAGCTTTCAAATAAGGGCGAGGACATCTAAGCTTTTAGCTTGTCTGATCAACTTGTAGCTATTCAATGGATAAGTATGGAGGCGTAAATCAACGATGTCAGAAATGGACAAGATCCAGAAAATAGAGGTTGCTGCACATGCGCATACGTCTCATGCCCGTTATTCTAGACAGGAATTATTCTCGAAAATTGGACCGACAGGCCAGCAAAATATCCGTAGTAAGCACGTGCTGATGGTGGGGGCCGGCGCACTGGGCACTGCCAATGCTGACATGCTGGTGCGAGCGGGCATCGGACGGCTGACGTTGGTAGACCGTGATTATGTAGACTGGAGTAATTTGCAGCGCCAACAGCTCTATGACGAAGCGGATGCCCGTAATCAGATCCCCAAGGCAGTGGCCGCGCAGAAGCGATTGCAGCAAACCAATTCGGACGTGGACATTCGTGCGCTAGTCCGGGACGTCTCGCTGGAGGAAATCGACGATATCGCAGCAGGGGTGGATCTCATCGTAGATGCCACTGACAATTTCGATACACGTTTGCTTATGAACGATTATGCGGTCAAGCACAGAATACCCTGGATTTACGGGGCATGTGTAGGTAGTTATGGGACAACCTTTACCATCGTGCCAGGGCAGACACCGTGCCTGCATTGCCTGCTCGGAACTGTACCGCTCGGCGGTGCAACCTGTGATACGGTCGGTGTGATTAGCCCGGCTGTACAGATGGTAGCGGCTTATCAAAGCGCCGAGGCATTGAAGCTGCTCACAGGGGACGATTCGGCTTTGCAAAATAAGCTGATTTCTTTCGATCTGTGGAACAATCAGCATCAGGCAATCCAAATCAGCGCCATGAAGAAAGCCGATTGTCCAACGTGTGGTGAGCACCCAGTGTATCCTTTTTTACAATCGGAGCATCAGGCTAAAACGGCTGTCTTGTGCGGACGAGATACGGTTCAAATCCGCCCGGCTTCGGGTGCTGTACGTGATCTGAATGAAGCGGCACGTTTGTTATCCCGTCAGGGGGGCAAAGTGGAGCATAATCCATACCTGGTATCCGTTGTTATCGGGACGCATCGAATCGTTCTTTTTCAGGATGGTCGCGTCTTAATTCATGGCACGAAGGACATCGCCGAGGCGAGATCAATTTATCACAAATATTTGGGTTGACCCAATAGATTCGACCCGTTATGAGATGTACAATGCTTCCTTATTTTCGCTATCTCATTTTGGAATTTATAGGATAGGGGAAGAACAAGTTGAAAAAGAAATTTGGGTACATATTCACGTTCGTTGGATTGTTGGCATGGGTTCTGGCTGGGTGTTCGTCTCCGGCTGCTGTACAGTCGGCACAGTCCGCACCCAAGACAGAACTAGTCGTTTCTGCCGCTGCGAGTCTTCAAGATAGTCTGAATACGCTCAAGGGCCAGTATGAGAAAAAGCACCCAGATATCAAACTTACCTTTAACTACGCTTCATCTGGTACATTACAAAAACAAATTGAGCAAGGCGCACCCGCTGACGTATTTATTTCGGCAGGCATGAAGCAAATGAAGGCATTAACCGATGCTTCATTGGTGGAAAAGGATAACGTGCTACTTCAAAATAAACTGGTTGTGGTTATTCCGCAAGATAAGGCGAAAAGCACAGATAACAAAAGCATTACGCTCAATGACTTGATGGGTCCTTCTTTCCTGAAAGTGGCTGTTGGGGAGCCTACTACCGTTCCCGCCGGACAATATTCTAAAGAATCGTTAACGAAGGCTGGGCTATGGGACAAGCTGGAACCTAAGATGGTATTCGCCAAGGACGTAAGACAGGTATTAAATTATGTTGAAACAGGCAACGCCGATGCAGGACTCGTCTATCTAACGGATGCCAAATCATCCGATAAAACGGTCATAGCACTGGAAGTGCCCGAGGAATTGCACGCACCCATCCTGTATCCTGAAGGCATTGTAAAAGCAACCAAACACAGCCAGGAAGCAGGAGAGTTTCTTGATTTTCTACGAACAGATGAAGCTATGAGTGTGTTCAGTAAAGATGGATTTTCAGCTCCTACAGAAATGACGGGAAAATAGAATTTACAGATAAAGGAGGGGGTCCCGTTGGATTGGTCAGCTTTTCTTCCTCCGGTTATCGTATCTGTTAAAGTCGCTGTCGTCGCCAGCATCATCGTCTTTTTATTAGCTACTGTGGTAGCGCGGATGATGGCGAACTGCACGTCGCGGAGGGGAACCAGCGTGATTGAGACCGTCCTACTTCTTCCGCTCGTTTTGCCTCCTACTGTTATCGGCTTTATTTTGCTCATCTTGCTGGGAAGGAAAAGCTGGATTGGCACTGCCTTCGAAAGCCTGTTCCAGCAGACGATTGTATTTACGTGGGGAGCTGCAGTGGTGGCGGCCGTAGTTGTTGCTTTTCCACTGGCTTACCGCACCATTAAAGCAGGTTTTGAAGCTGTAGACCCGGAGGTAGAGCAGGCTGCACGTGCGCAAGGTGCCAACGAATGGCAAGTGTTTCGCCACATTACGATGCCCCTTGCCTACCGCCCCCTCATTTCAGGATACATTCTCGGATTTGCCCGAGGGTTAGGGGAATTTGGTGCTACGCTGATGCTTGCAGGTAATATTCCTGAACAGACTCAAACCCTGCCTACAGCAATTTACACCGCGTCCGAGGTCGGAAATATGACACTCTCTTGGAGCTGGGTAGCTGTCATCATTTTATTCTCTTTTATCATGTTGATGCTTTCTAATCGACTGGTAAAGGATTAGTTCGTTTGGAGTAAGAATATGCGTAGTCTGCCGATAGGGCAGCTGCGGCAACGTTAGCAGCTTTGATCACCAAGAAACCTTGCGATTACTAAAACGCAGGGTTTCTTGTTTCTATCGACAGCGATTACGGTGACCTCCTGTTCTTTGGTATGGCGCATTAGGTTGCACTAATGGCCGATGCCAAAGAACCAGATTTAGTGGAATTAGGGTACAATTTACAAGAAAAACAAAGGGGATGAGGAACATGAAGAAATTCGGGCAAATGTTTCTGGTAGGTTTAGCCGTGGTTTTCGGGCTTGGTCTGGTGGCCGGAAATGTGCAACCTCCCGTCGCTTCCGCGGCCGGTTCAGAATATTATGTGGCCACGAGCGGCAGCGACTCTAACGCCGGAACGAACGATGCGCCGTGGAAGACGTTGCAGCACGCGGCCGACGTGGCTCCTGCGGGCAGCACGGTTTACGTCCGGGGCGGCGTGTACAAGCAGAAAGTAAAGATTACCCGCTCTGGCTCCGCTTCGCAAGGTCCCATTGTGTTCACCAACTATGGGACAGAGACCGCCATTATTGATGGCAGCGGACTTTCGGTCAGCGGGAACGAAGGGCTGATCGAACTGGCCGATGTCAATTACGTTACTGTTCGGGGGTTTGAAATCCGCAATTTTACCACTGCTTCCAAGAACGTGGTGCCTGTAGGTATTTATGTCCACGGTTCGGGCGGCTTCATTAATCTATCCAACAATAAAATCCATGACATCAAAAACATGGTCACTCCGACCGGCAAAGATCGGCTGGGCCGGGATGCTCACGGTATCGCTGTTTACGGCACGAAAGCTCCGGCTTCGATTCACGATCTTACGATCAGCGGCAATGAGCTGTACAATCTCGTGCTGGGCTCCAGCGAATCGCTCGTTTTAAACGGCAACGTGGATGGCTTTGCGGTGACCGACAACCTCATTCACGATAATGACAACATCGGGATTGATTTGATCGGCTTTGAGGGCACCGCGCCGAATACGACTTACGATCAGGCGCGGAACGGGTTGGTGAAGGGCAATCGGGTGTATAATAATTCAGTTCAAAATAACCCATCTTACAAGAGCGATGACAACTCGGCCGGGGGCATTTATGTAGATGGGGGCAAGGACAGTATTATTGAGCAGAACTACAGCTACAACAACGATATCGGCGTCGAAATTGCCTCCGAGCACGCCGGTAAAGCCACCAGCAATATTACGGTCCGCAGCAACGCGATATATAACAACCGACTGACCGGCATTGCCATGGGCGGTTACAATGAGGAGCGTGGCTCCACGGTAAACTGCAAGATCGTGAACAATACACTATACAAGAACGATACGTTTGAAGATGGAAGCGGCCAGTTTTTGGTTCAATATGATACGCGAAACAACGTGATCCAAAACAATATTTTCGTGGCCAGCTCCACGGATATGCTGATCTCCAATGGATACACCAAAAATTCCGGCAATGTTGTGGATTATAATTTATATTTTGCTCCGAGCGGCAGCTCGGAAGCAAATTGGATTTGGAAAAAAAAGGAGTATACGGGTTTCTCCGCGTACAAATCGGGGACCGGCAACGATACGCATTCCCTATTTGCCGATCCTAAATTCGTGAATGCCGCGAACGGCGACTTCCATTTGCAGTCTTCGTCACCTGCGATCGATGCCGGGAACACGGACCTTGCCATCATTGGAACACTGGATATCGACGGGAAGCCAAGAGTACAGGGAGCCGCTGTGAACATCGGTGCCTACGAGTAAGCCGTATATTTTATGACAAACAGAGCATGGCGAAATTATTTGGGACCACTGTTTGTACATTTTTACAATGTTGCTTGCAATTAAAACACCTTCAAAGTGAAACCCCATGTCGTAAGATATGGAGATAACCTTGGAGGTGTTTTTGCGTTGGCAACAAGATTAAGCTATCTTCGGAAAGTAAAAATGGAAGTCATATAAATGAGATTAGAAAGTTGTTCCTGTTCGATAGGCTCCGATTAACATAGTTGTTGCACACCTTTGAACCATACGGATTTGATCGACAAAGTATCCGAGATGTTGGTTGTCGGATCACCGTTTACTAGTATAAGGTCAGCGAGCGAACCTTCGGCAATACAGCCGCGATCGTTAAGCCCAAAGCAACGGGCCGGTTTCGCGGTAGCCGACTGAAGCGCTTCTATGGGAGTAAATCCGGCCTCAACCAGCAATTGCATTTCATGATGAACGCTGGCTCCATGAGCAAGGCCGCCAAGATTGGGAACAGGAACGGGGGCGACATCCGTCCCGACCAGAATATCCACACCGGCACGGTGAAGATCCATCACATTTTTAAAGCTATTCTCCAAATTGCCTTGCGGGAAAGTATGGAAGCTTGATTTCAAAATATCGATCCATTCCGGACTTAATTTGGAATAAACACGTGAATCATTCGCCAATTCTGATGCTGGATTCCCTAGAATGGATGAGTTCAATACTAAGCACGGTATAACAAATGCGCCTGAATCCGCTATGGATTTCACCAACTCAGATGTGTATTCGGGCCTGTCGAGAAATAAGTGACCCAATCCGTCGACTCCAATATCGATGGCGGTTTGCGAAGAATGAGCCGTCAAGACGTGGGCTATGACTATTTTATCGAACTTATGGGCTTCTACCACAGCTGCTTTTAAAATCTCGTCGCTTAAAATAGGCAGTCCAGGGGCACCCAAGACCGTCCCTTCTTCAATCATGATTTTAATAAAGTCGGCGCCACTCTCCACTTGGGTATGCACATGTTTGATCGCTTCTTCCACTGTCGTCACTTGGGGCACTTTTTCGTGATCGTGAGCGTAAGCGGCTAGCATAGCTTCCCGGTCTTTCTTGGGTAACTTCTCCAATTCCTTTAATACGAACTCAGGAATTTCATCCTCATCCTGCAATAATTCATCCGGATGACCACCTGGAGCAGTGATCGCTGTGCCGGCGGAACGGACTTCAGCGGCGTCATTCACGTTTTTTAACTGGATCTTGCGCCCTCTTTCTGTAAAACTGCCGTTCATTTCGAGTTCTGTCGTGACGCCGAATTTTAAAGCATCTCGTAACCCACCGATTGAAGTGTGGACATGCGCATCAATCAGGCCGGGCAATAATGTCGCATTTTCCCCATCGATGATCGTTGCATGCGTCGGAAGGTCTCCACCTACCGAAATAATAGTTTTCCCCTGGATGATAACATTTCTGGGCTCAATAACTTTTTCTCCATCGAAAATACGTACATTCGTAATCGCTGTAACTTTTTCTACCGTAGAGCTTTGAGTTACATTCTTCATGTCGTTCCTCCTTAGTGTTCAGCTTCAAACAATTAGAATTCTAACTGTTAGTTGTATAACTGTCAATAAACTAATTTTCATTTGACAAACAGTTTAGAGATTTATATAGTTTATTTACTGACAATTAGACTTCTAATAATTTGAGGAGGTACGATGATGAAAACCCAAAAGGATACGGTTTTTCTGGATTTGTTTCAGGTTATCGGTCTTAAGCTAAAGAAAAGAGCGGACGAGAGCATAAAAGAGTTGGGATTAAATGCTCAACAAGGAAAAATGATTAGATATATCTACGAGAATCAAGAAAATAATTTAATTCAGAAGGATCTTGCCGATCGGTTTCATCTGCGCGGAGCCAGCATTACAAGCATACTTCAAGGTCTTGAGCAAAAAGGATTCATCGAGCGCAAAATCCCGGCCAATAATGAACGGCAAAAAAATATTTATGTTTTACCAAAAGCCATTGAATTGATTGAAACTTTTAGTGATTCTTTCCAAAAGGTGGAGGACGAAATTGTTCAGGCCCTGACCGAAGAGGAGAAGCGAATTTTAGAGGGAATGTTAAACAAAATTAATGAACGCCTATAATTGCGTAAAATCATGTTCCAAAAATCACTTTCGCTAGTCTCTGTTTTATATGATAGGAATCGGTTATGATGGAAATAGTAATAGGGATTTTAGTAGATTTTAGGAGAGCGGTGCGATATGAGAAGGGAAACGGGTTTTAACGAAATTATTCGAAAAGTACGTAAAGAGCTATTTGGGAAAGGCCCGGAGCGCATACATACAACCTTTGTAGATAATATGGCCATCACGATGCTGTATGGAAATTTAACCCCATCCGAAAAGTTTCTGGCACAAGAAGAATCCGGGAAAGAGATGGTGCATGCAGCCCGAACCAAAATGGTTCAAAAAATCTATCCCACACACTTCAATAAAGAACTGGAGGATTACATGGATTCCCGGCTGCTGCACCTCTTTTCAGATATTAAAGTGGAGGAAGATATAGCCATCTCTGTTTTTGTGTTTGAGGATAATATTACTGCAAAATAATAAGAAGGCGGAACCGACATAGTCTGTTTACACGTGTTTTCTTCTTCGATATTGATATTGGGACCATTGGTAGAGAATAAAACATCCTATGCAAAAACCAAGGATAGCCACCAAGGCCGCCACCAGGCCCATGGTCGAGAATACATAAGCGACAATACTCCACTGGAGCATAAATCCTACCCAAGCGACCAGCAGAAAAAAGACGGCAAGAAGCTGATTAAACCTTTGCTGTTCTCGGTCCTCCTGCACATACGAGGAGGGGCTTTTCTTCAAGAAAAGCTTGGCTATCCGCACCCCATATCGCCCTGTACTGCGTACGTAAATCACGGATCATGAAAGGAACCTACATAGTTTATGAAAAAAAATGATTTTGGAAATAGGATGAAGGAATATGAAAATGCCTATAGATTAAGCCTACCACGCCGTTTACCAGTAATCATCAGAATTGATGGTGCGCATTTTCATACCTTTACGCGTGGGATGACGAAACCTTTTGATGAGAAACTAATTTTTGCATTATGGGAGACGTGTAAATATTTGGCCTATAACATTATGGGATGTAAATTGGTGTATCATCAGAGCGATGAAATCTCACTGCTTCTTACGAATGATGACAAATTAACGACGCAATCCTGGTTTGAAAATAATCTTCAAAAGATGGTGTCCATATCTGCCTCTCTGGCTACAGCCAAATTTAATGAGGAAATCCAAAAGGTTTACCCAGGTCAGCCTTTAGCCACTTTTGATGCGAGAGCTTGGGTTTTGCCTCAGGATGAGGTTACAAACTACTTCCTATGGAGACAACAAGATGCTACTAAAAACAGCATTTCTATGGTAGCTCAAGCCCATTTCGGGCATTCAGATCTAGAAGGATTGAACGGAAATCAGCTCCAAGACAAGCTTTTTGTGGAAAAAGGGCTAAACTGGAACGACCTTCCGGTCTGGCAAAAGCGGGGAATTTGCATTACCAAACAACAATACAACAAAGGCGAAGCCGTTAGAAGCAAGTGGGATGTTGATCATGAGACACCGATTTTTTCGCAGAATAGAGATTATATTAACCAATATGTATACTTGGACAAGGATGTGTAGATTTGGAGTGTGTTATTTTTATAGGAATTCAGGCTTCGGGCAAGTCGACTTTTTATAAAGAACAATTCTTCAAAACACATATGCGAATAAATCTGGATATGCTTAAAACACGAAATAGAGAAAATATTTACCTTCAGGCCTCCATCGAAGCAATGCAGCGCTTTGTTGTAGATAATACAAATGCCACTGTTATCGAACGGAAGAAATATATAGATGCTTGTAAAAATAAGGCGTTTAAAATTATTGGCTACTATTTTGAGCCCGATTTTGTAGAATCTATTAAACGTAATGAGCAACGTACAGGCAAAGAGTATATTCCTGAAATCGGTATTAAAAGTGTTATGCGTAAACTAGAGGTTCCGAGCTACGAAGAAGGATTTGATGAACTCTATAGCGTGATTTCCATGGAAGGAACGTTTCAGATTAGAAGGCTACCGGAAAACTATACAATATAGGGGGACTACCATGAACATACCTGAGAGATTCATCAAACGTTTTCCAGCATACGAGGACGTATTTGCCAGCGATCTTGAACATCATCGCAAGCATTTTCTGCCGATTTGCTCGATTAATCTTCAGTTCTTATTTCCAGAGCAGGACGAGTGGTTGCATTTTGTTTCCGTAAAAGAAATCTACGAAGGCTGTGTGGGTGAAAATACTCAGGACTTTCATACCTCATATACCAAGGAAGATATGCTGGGATTCGATGTAGTTGACGGCAAATACAAGTTCGAAGCAGACTGGAATTATTTTAGTCTTCATCAGAAGGAGCAATTGGAAGCTACCTATGAAGCGCTGAAATCAACCGGGGATAAAGCGTACCTACGTATGAAGAGAGAAGTCATGGCGTTGGGCGGACTGGAACAGGTGTATATGAATAATGAACAAGACTACCAAGCTCGCAAAGCGTTTTTCCTGGAAAATAATAAAATTTATCCATATTCCTCCTTTGGAGAGGCTAAAAAGTCTGTTGAAGAACTCACCCGTGATTTTGAGGAAAAGCAATCCAGTGGTTGGGGGCTGAGTTACCCTGAAGTTAACGGAATTTTAGATGATATCGCTTTTCAGTCTGACAAGGCTCAAAGTTACATCAAGGAATATCATGAATCTCTGGAAGAGATGCTCCAGTTCGAGCAAACCAATCTGCTTCATGTGCCTAAGCGTCCCAATGGTGAGACTTTTACCTATATCGGTTCCATTACCGGGTATTATTTTCAAGCGTGTGGGGCGGATACCGTCTATTTATTTTACGACCAAGAATTAAGTAAAGCGGTAATTTGCTTCGAATATTCATAAGTGTGAATTTTGCAAAATCCTGAAGTGAAAAAACTCCCATAATGGGAGTTTTTTTGTTTATTTCTTATTCAAAGTCACATCATGCTCTTTAGCAAGTGTGTTAACCTGTTCGCCAAAATCTCTGAATAGCTTTCTACCCTCGCTTAGCTTGGTGTTACTTTCATTAATTAAGTTCAGATCCCCTTTTTTATGTATGTTATGGGTAATTCGATTCATTTCATAGTCTAAAAGAACTATCCATATTATTTGATTATATCGTATAAATAAGAGAATGGTAGGGATTTTGCGGTAAAATAGTGTCAAAATTAAGTTAATTAACCTAAACCCTATTCATACGGATTACAAATAAGAATATTTTAAGAATTATATTCCATTGAAACCAGAATTCCTTTATGACAGAAAAGGACATCCTAGAATTTCCCTGCATATATTTAGGAATAGCTGTATTTCTTTAATACATTTGAGAGGAGATTTCAGTATGATAAGGTTTAAAAAGGTGGTTTCAGTTACACTAAGCTCAATGCTCCTGCTATCATTCGGGATGACGGCGAACGCGAGTGCAAGCCCAGAGGTGAAGACGGATCAAGCGATTCAAATAGTTTCCAATGTGCAGCTAACAACTGATAAGGGAAGTGTCATTGAACAATTAACACGCGCGGACAAGCCTGCCAGTATCACAAATTCGGTGTACACCATTACAGAAAATATTAACTTGGCGACACCACAGAAATCTGTATTGAAAAAGAAAGTTACCCCTTCGCTCAAAGCCAGCACAAAATCAGTATCAGCTAAAGCTGCAGCGACCGTAGCGACAGCGTCTACTGCTACATATTCCGGCACGATTACAGAAGAGGGAGGCACACAGTTTTTATATCCGATTTATTTGCAACCGGGTGAATTGTTACAGGCTCAGTTGGATGGTCCGTCTTCAGCCCAGCTAGACTATGACTTATACCTGTATGAGTTTGATATGGCGACAGGTGATATTAATTCCAATCCTATAGATGTTTCCAACTACGGGACTTATGTTAACAATTATGAGCAAGGAGCTGCTTCTCTTCCAGAAAACGTAGGAACTCGCAACTCAATCGGAGCCGAGAAGGCATACGCGCTTGCAGTTCATGCCAAGAAGGGGTCTAGCATTAATGATCTTTTTTATTTAACTGTAGCAGTAAGCTCCAACTATGATGCCTATGAGCCGGATGACAGTGCCTTTCATGCTTATGATTTTACGGTTAACGACAAAGGCTCCTCGATTAACTTCCGTACCATTCATTCCGCTATAGATAACGATTGGTATCTAGTTACAGTACCAGCCAGCCGTAATTATGATGCATTAAATGTGAAGCTGGACAGCACTTCGGAAAGCTATGGGTACAAAGCGGAAGTATATGCAGCTCTTGCTGGCAACCAAATGGTGCTTCTACCGCAAACCAATCATAATGTTACCTTAAGCACAGGGACCTACTATGTACGAGTGTACTGCACAAGTCAGTATTCAGCCGACCATTTGTATACACTAGCGATTAAACCGGTGCTTCGAGCTGGCAAAATTGAAATTACCGGCTATAACTCCAATGGCTATTATGATTATCCGACGTATTCTTACGGTCGTCATTATCGTATTAACGGAGGCAGCAGTCTGATCGTGAACGGTGTTGTGAAAACAACAGATGGTCAAATGGTTCCCAATGCTCCTGTCACGGTCGTTTGGCTGGATAAGAACTGGAGCGAGAGTGGCGGTAACCGTACGAGAACGGCTTCTACGTACACCGATGATAGCGGTAAATTCAGTGTGACCCTTTCTCTTCCGCAATCGACAGGAAAAAATGTAGAATATATAAGTGAAATTGGTTCCACACACTATTTTGATCTTACAGGAGTAGCGGCTCATGTCGATGGAACTTCGATTAGTGCGACGGACATTATTTATCTATTTGCTTACAGCTTGAGAAACTAAGAAATGCTTTAATGTCATTTTGATCATGAGAGAGTCGCTTTTTCTGAAGGGTTAGCCGAGGCTTTCCATTTCTGAAAGAGCGACTTTTCATGTTTATTTAGCAAGGATAAGAAAATAGTCTTGTTTTCATAGATTACAAATAGAAAATGTTTTGCATAATATATTCCAATAGAACCAAAGATGATTTATGATAGAGCCATGCAGCCTAGAAATCACCCTGGTTTATCCGGGGATAGCGGGAATTCCTTAAACCATTTGAGAGGGGATTTCAGTATGAAAAGGTTCAAAAAGGCTATTGCAATGATGTTAAGCATGATGCTTCTGTTTGCTTTCGGAATGACTGCGAACGCGAGTGAAAGTAAGGAGGCTGCATCGGATCAAGCGATTAAGTCAGAACCCAAGATTCAGCTAACAACTGAAAATGGAGACTTAATTAAGCGTTTAACGCGGGCAGACAAGCCAGACAGCGTTACGTCTTCGGTTTATGTCATGCAAGAAAATCTCAACTTCAAGACACCAGAGACAACCTCATTGAAAAGGGAATCCATGT
The DNA here is from genome assembly GCF_038007385.1 of Paenibacillus sp. FSL M8-0228. NCBI lineage: Bacteria > Bacillati > Bacillota > Bacilli > Caryophanales > Paenibacillaceae > Paenibacillus > Paenibacillus sp. FSL M8-0228. Next base: position 3,912,393 of record NZ_JBBOXA010000001.1, on the reverse strand, counting down.
CTTCGCTGAAAGAAAGCCCAATGGTTGCTTCAGCCACAGCTTCTTCTGCTACGTATTCCGGTACGATTACGCAAGAGGGAGGTACACAATTTTTATATCCAATCTATTTGCAGCCTGGTGAATTGTTGCAGGCCCAGTTGGATGGTCCATTTTCAGCCCAGCTTGACTATGATTTATACTTATATGAGTTTGATATGACGACAGGGGACATTAATCCTAATGCCATTGACGCATCCACCTATGGTACTTATTTTAACAATTATGAACAGGGGGCTGCCTCACTTCCTGAAAACGTAGGAACCCGCAACGCTTCTGGAAATGAAAAGGCATATGCGATTGCTGTCCATGCCAAAAAAGGTTCCAGTATCAATGATCCTTTCTATCTAACGGTCGATACAAGTTCCAGCTACGATGCATATGAACCAGATGAGAGTGCTTTCCATGCCTACAACTTTACCTTTAGTACGGGCGGTTCATCGCTTAATTCACGCTCCATTCATTCAGGCATTGATAATGACTGGTACCAAGTTACGATCCCAGCCAGCCGCAATTATGACGCTTTGAACGTCAAGCTTGACAGTGTTTCGGACGGTTATGGCTACAAAGCGGAAGTCTACGGAGTCCTTACCGGAAACCAAATGGTGCTTTTGCCGCAAACGAACCATAATGTTAGCTTAAATACAGGAACCTACTATGTGCGAGTGTACACACCCAATCAGTATTCACCCAATCATTTGTACACACTTACACTGAAGCCGGTGCTTCGGGCTGGCAAAATTGAAATTACCGGCTATGATTCTGCTAATGGCCATAATGATTATCCGAACTACTCATATGGTCGTCATTATCGGGTTAATCAACGCAGTAACCTTACCGTGAATGGTGTAGTTAAGACAACTGATGGTTATCCAGTGGCAAATGCACCTGTTGATGTGACATGGTTGAATCAGAACTGGACTGAAGGCAGCGGGAATCGTACTCGTACAGGCACAGCTTATACGGACCAGAATGGAGCCTTTAGTGTGACTCTTTCCCTGCCATCTTCCACTGGAAGTATAGCGGAATACCTGTCTGGAGCCATCAGTTTTACACACTACTATGATCTATCAGGGGTAGCCGCTCAGGTGTCAGGTACTTCGATTATAGATACGGATATTGTATATCACTTTGCCTATAGTATTTATGGCGGTTGATAGATAGGTTATTAAGCTAACCCTAAGGTAACTTGTTGCTTGAGTATTTTATATTTGAATCAAAAGTAGTTTTCTTCAATATTTGTTCATTTTTGGGACAAAGCATATATTCATTCCATATATGCTTTGTCCGATATATATAGAAACAGGGTCACATTACACTATACATACGCCTTAGATTGCCTGTTACAAACATGACAGGAGGAAATAGGATGAATTTTGGGCCTCTTAGAGCACAGCAAGCGATTCTTAATGCGAGTAGCTTACGGATCAATCCGACAAGTAAGCAAGTTCCATCATCCCAGCTTCATGAAGAAAAGGTCTCGGGATTCGTAGTTCAAGACTCCGTGGAGATCAGTGAAGCCGGCAGACAGTTGGCCGAAGGAGCTATTGTATCACAGGCTGCCAAGTATTTCGGTACAACCCAAATCAATGATTCATTAAACCGGGTTTTGGAAGGTCAGTCAGAAGAAGTGTCTAATGCAGTGTACAGTATGATTGAATCTAATTTTATCGTCGACGGAACAGTAACCGATGAGAGTCAGCGAGCTGTGCTGCTGGAGATGGGAGTTACCCAATCCAAGTATATTGCCGATCATTACATGGAAGGCGACAAGGCCAAAGAATTTCTGGAAACCATGAACCAGATCGCTGGTATTGCTTTAACACGATCCACTGATCCAGAGACCGGAGATATTAGCTACACGACTCCAATGGATCGTCCGTCAGGTGCTCCTGAGGATTATGTCAAGCTGTCGGAAGTGATGAAGCAGGTCGATCCTCAAAAATATACGGCGTACATGAATGATATTAAAGGTGGAGGAAATGGGTTGAGCCAACTGTTAAATTTTGCGCAAAAGGTTCCTCAACATCCTGATTGGATTGAGAAATACAAGGAACGTATGGGACAGAATACAGAGTTGCTAAATAACACACCGTTAAACAATCGCTTTGACAAAGCGGATACGACATCAGCTTCTGCTTTTATGAACAGCATGCAAAATCTTCTTAAGGAATCTTCCGCTACTCAGGATTCTTACATGCAGAATATGCGAGGATTTTTTCGGAGCTTAGGCGTTCAAGTTCATTAACACCCTTAAATAATTTGTCAGTTCTGTTTACATCCTGCTTGGAACGAAGTATAATAGCTTCAAAACATACTCGTGATATAGAGGAAGCACCTCAAACCTAGGCATTAACGCCTTCGTTTGAGGTGCTTTTTCTATTTTACTCGAAGCGAGTTTGTAAAACTCTTTGAAAATAAAATAAAGTAAGGAGAAGTGTATGTATCGAAAAAATAAGCGAAAGGTAAGGAAGTATAGGAAGTGGGTGTATGGATTTTTGGCTGTAGTCCTACTATTAACGATGATTCCCATATTTCCGGAAAGGGTATCCGCTGCTGCTCAGGAGATCATTGGGGGCCCTTTTTGCCAAAACAATTTGCCGGGTGGAGGCGATAGTTGGGGTTCTTGGTCAGGAAATGGGATAGGAGCAACAGAAGTATACACTGGCACGGGTTCGGCGAGGTATAAATGTGATGGGACTACACAGCCGACAAATCGTTTTATTGATATTGGAAGATCTATTAAGGCTTCGGATTACAAGATTTTTGTTTATATTGAAGGGTCTTATCATACCGATATATATACGTCTAATGCCGCCGCAGGCGACAGTTGGAGGCCTAACGGAACGAATCTATATACATGGATTAATGTAAGGAAATTCTATGCTGATAGCTATTACCAGGGAAAATGGATAGATATCACCGACTCAATTACATTAAGGGATGTTCGCTATTTCAGAGCGATGGGAACTAACCAACAGACAAGTAATGAAATATCCAAGTTTGGGGTCCGTGTTATTCCCAAATCGGACCTCATGCCTAAACCACCCCAGATTCACGCAGACGCAGAGGGACAAGCTGTTACAGGGTGGACCAAAGACCCTGTAACCGTGTGGATCGATGGAGATGTGGCTCCTGAAGGATTAAAATACTATGAATATAGTCTGAACGGAGGAGCATTTCAGCAATACACCGGGCCTTTCACTGTCTATGACCATGGTGTAAATACAATCTATGCCCGGACAGTGGATGTGAATGACCAGTATAGTGGCCTTTCTTCCGGGAATGTCCGAATAGACAAGATGCCACCAACTCCCCCTAGCATAGAAGCAACAGGGAATAGTAATGACTATACGATTTCATTACAACCAGGTGTAGACGATTATTCTGGACTAGCCCATACTCAATTTCGTATGACAGGCGTTGTGAATCAGGATTGGCAGGATTATAGTGAAGCGTTTCATGTGAATAAAGATGGTAAAAGCACGGTACATGCACGCTCCATTGACAGCGTCGGTAATGTGAGCCGAGAAGTAAGCAAGGAAGTCACTATTGATAAAAAGGGACCGACTGCTCCTGTCATCCGGGCTAGTGAAACAGGCCCAACGAACCGTGATGTGAATATTACCATTGGTTCAGGAAGTGACCCTACAAATGGAATTAAGATGACACGGTATCGCTTGAATCCATCTGGCGAGTGGTTGACCTACAAGGGTACTTTTACATTAAACGCAGAAGGAATTTACGAATTATCAGCACGGACGATCAATAATCTTGATGTGTCTAGTTCAATCGTAACTCAATCGGTTATGATTGATCGAACCAAGCCAACGGCTCCAAAAGTTACGTTTTCCGAGGTGACGATACCTACTCGATATACCAATAAGCCAGTTCAGTTTGCTCTATCGGGTGCGACGGATACTACAGCAGTACATTATGAATATCAATTAGGTTCTGGCGCTTATGTGTCTGGTTCATCGGGAATATTAAAGGGTTCGGGGGTCATACAATTGACTGCACAAGCTGTAGATGCAGCTGGAAATCGAAGCGATCCGGTGTCCGCGGTGTCTTATATTGATTTGGAACCACCGACGATCCAACTGACGCCGGATTCGCGTGAATGGAAAGATACTCATATTCCTGTAAGGATACGATATGCCGATCAGCATTCGGGGATTGAGTCATCCACAATGCAGTATAAAATCACGAACAGCCCTGATTCACCCGAAAACTGGGATGCTGCAGCTGACACAACAATCCAGATGGATCTTTCAAATGAAGGTGAATGGTATGTTCATGCCAAGGTCAAAGATAGGGTGGGTAACATTTATGAAACGGTTAGCGGTGCACTTCGCATTCAAAACCAGCCCCAGTCGGTTGTGCTCTCTGCGACATCCGTACGAAATACAGAAGCTGATTTGCAGTGGACACTCCCGTCGGGCCTTGACGATGGTTACGTCTATACAGTCCGAAATATAACAACTAATGAGGTTTGGGATGTTACGCATCCGACAAATTCTTTTACAGATAGAGGGCTACAAGGAGGACGACAATACGAATATGAAGTGCGTTCTAGTAATCATGTAGGAGGCAATGCGTATTCCAATCGAGTCCATGTATTAACGTTACCTGATGCTCCTGATCATATCCAGTTACGACCTGTCTCTCGTCATTCTACAGAAATCATGGCTGACTTTACGCCAGTTTCATCAGCTAACAGATATAATATTACAGCAGCAGACGTAAGTACGGGAGAAATCATATTTAAGGATACGGTTACACAGGATGTGTATAATCCAATTACGGGAATGAAGCCTGGTAAATATTACGATATTTCTGTATCAGCTATTAATGACACTGGAGAGGGTACAGCAAAGCATGTATCTTTTCTAAGCCTACCAGACAGCCCGAACGGATTCCGGAATGTAACTGTAAGAGAAAATGGAATCGACTTGAAGTGGAATTCTGTAATCACTGCCACCTACTATGCCCTAGAACGTAATGAAGTATCGGTTTATAACGATGTGTATACAGAATTCACCGATACTGATCTTCAGGTGGGAACAGAGTATGATTATAACGTTTCCGCTGAAAATGCAACAGGATTCGGAGACTATGCTCATCTGGGAGTCATCACTTTACCTGATCGAGTAACTACATTATCGGGTGTGACGAAGGATGTGTATGCTGTCAGTGTTGAGTGGCAGGATGTGCAGGGGGCTGAAGGATACATCTTGAATGTTAACGATGAACCGAAGGTCCGGGTTGCGCGTGGTATTCATTCTTATACTTTTGAGGGCTTGCCAGCGGGCAGGTCTGCCAATATTAAAATACGAGCCTACAATCGAAGTGGTACGGGTAAAGATACTTCTATCAACGCATTAACACTACCAATTTCGGCTGTACAACTTGCAACTGTAGATGTTCGCGAGCACGATGCCATATTGATATGGGCCTCGGTTGATGGGGCAACTCAATATAAGGTGACGATCAACGGTCAAGATTATTATAGTACGGAACCACGTGTGGTTATAGCTGGTTTAACAGGTGGGAGTAACTATGATTTTCAAGTGAGCAGTGGGAACAGTAGTGGTTTTAGCCAGCCAGCGTTGGGTGAGCTGCTGACACTTCCTCCTGAAGTACAAAATGTGAATGTTACAGAACATGAGGCTGGCCAGATTTCACTGAGCTGGGATGAAATCAAGAGCGCTTATCAATATACTGTAACCCGTAAAGATACGGGGGAAGTTTTTAACACCAGAGATGCCCATATTAAGCTTTCAGGTATCCAGCCTGGTATGATTTACTCGTTTGGTATACAGGCCGTGAATACAACGGGGGCAGGTAATTTAGCTCCGTTTACGTATCGCGCTTTGCCAGGTCAGATATCAGACAGTAGATTGACTGTGAAAAAAGTAACAGATACCGATTTGGTTGTTACGTGGAAAGAAGCTCCGGGTGCAGATGCCTACAATGTCTACCAAAACGAGATGCTTATCGGTCATACGGCCACCCATGAATTTAAAGTAGATGGACTGGATAGTTCTACATTGTATCGTATTACCGTCAAGCCATTGAACACAAGTGGTGAGGGTAAGCCAACAGAAGGTCAGGTCGAGACGCTACCGTCCCCAGCGTTTGCGTTTTCGAAGACGGATACAACGAATAGTGAGTTTATTATCTATTGGGAATCAGACCATGAGAATGATATTTTCGTCCTCGCCAGTGAAGGAGGAACAGAGCTATATCGTGGTAAGGATCGAAGCTATATCTGGAGACAACTTAAAGAGAAGCAGTTGTATACCGTTCAACTTTGGGCAGAAAATAGTCAAGGAAAACGCACAGAGGCAAAACAAGCGAATGGAAAAACAACGGGTAATACTGTGGACGTAGTTGGCGGAGCAGGAGGAGCGGAGAGTGTAAAACCGATTCAGCCTGTTATAAAGGAACCGATAGTAACAGAGCACATTCAAGATTCAACCGTTGAGAAGAAGCCAAATCATTTTAGTGACATTGATCGGATATTTAATAAAGAAAAAATAAATGTGCTTGCCAATTTGGGTGTAGTAAAGGGAACAACCCACACGCTATTTGAGCCGAACAGACCTGTAACGCGTATGGAGTTCACTTCTATGCTGGTCCGTTCCTTGAAATTACCGCTCGAAACGGATGTGACTTTAGGCTTCGAGGATATCAATCCATCGGCGTGGTATGTGGATCTGCTCAAAACGGCGATTAAAGATCAGGTCGCTCGCGGGTTTAGTAATAGAGAGTTTGGCCCAGATCGTGTCATTAACCGTGAGCAGGCGGCTAAAATGGTGAATAACATTATCAAAGCTATACCACAGCAAGAAAGCAGTGCATACTCGGATTCCTCTCAAATTGTAGAGTGGGCCAGAAAGGATGTACTTGGTCTAACCGAAATTAATTTAGTACAAGGATATCCAGATGGTAGCTTCCGTGCCAAGCAGGAGGTCACACGTGCAGAAGCAGCAGAGATGATTTATAACATGCTTCAAATGAAATAGAATGAATCAAGGGGCGGCGTTGGCCAGCCCCTTTTTTGTGTATACTAACTTATTCCGCAATAGCGGGGTTTAGATTGGATGCTCTGTAGGCAGGAACGCCATTAATGAGTGCGGTTCTTAGCTGAACATATCGTAAACCATAATAGGAGGTTGTACTACTCATTCCCGATGAAAGTACAGTTATTTTATAATATGAAAAAGGAATCTCATTACTAAATTGATAGGTTGTTTTTGCAGTGGTTGGCAAAGTTTCGACTTCACCTAACCTAAACCAATTTTCTCCGTCTCTAGAGCCGTGAAAAGAAAATGAAAGTATAAAAGCTCGAGAAGATGGCTGAGCTAAAAGAATATCATTGATCGTCTTACCTGTATCTAATTTAAAGATGATTTCTCCACCTTTACCGTTTAAGCTGCTTTCCCAATAGAGATTATTATCAATTAAAACATTTTTCGGAAAAGTATTTTTGGAATCTCCGTTGGTTGATACATTTTCCTCTGCTATAACAACAGGATCCATGGAAAAAGTATAGTTGTCTGGATTTTGACTGAATTTTGCCATGTTGAAATTCCTCCTTAAGTTTAATTTTTGAATGTGTTGAAAAGGTTGATATATATCATTTATATGAAACTCTCTATGAATATATTCCTTGATCATGGAATGCATACTAGTGTTTAAGCGGTCTGACATCATAATAGCAAACTCATTTGCGGGCGGGGAGTTGCATGTTTAGAATATAAATAACTAAATGAGGTGCGAGAAAGGAAATGGATCGAATATGAAAATATACACTTATTATTTGGGAAATGGCATATTCCCTTTGGATTGGGAAGTTTGTTTTAGTACTGTTGAGGAATATAAAAGAAAATTATTTGAGAAGTACACCGCTTCCCAAGAATACAATGATTTTGTAATAGGCGGATTTAATGTGCTTACCGACAAAATAGATGCGATTTTGAATTATGCTTTAGAGAACTTTCGAAAAGAATTTCCTCATAATTATGAGTTGCGTTGTCCGGCTATGATATTCCCGTTGCCAAGAGGTGATGAAAGTAATGGTGCTGAGTTTGCTATTGTTTTAAAACGTGATGAAGATGGAGATACAATGGTCTATTCTCCACTCCCATTGTCATATTTAGAAAGAAGTTAATACTCTACTGGAATAAAATGGGAAATCAAGTGATGAATAATGTAAAGCTATCCCGGGTTTCTCTCTGCCTATATGGAGTGCGTTGATTTGTGTCGAAGAGATTTCTACGTTTCGGATCAAGTATTGGAAGTTGCTCTAGAAAGATTTCCGGCAAATTGTTACAGAGCAGTTTTCGGAGTACAGGCACGGATGGGCACCTGCCTACATACAATAAACAGACCGCAAGCCCGGTAAGTAACAAAGGCCGGTAAGTTCGCAACTACCTCAGGAGGTGTCATCCGTGCCCGGACTATTTAGCGCTATCACTCTGTTCATCAAGGAATTGACGCTACTCGTTTCCTACGTGAAAAACAACGCTTTTCCGCAGCCATTGACTGAGAAAGAGGAAGCTCGACACCTAAAGCTTTTTGCCGAAGGCAACGCACACTCTCGTAACACACTCATTGAACATAACCTACGGCTGGTGGCCCATATTGTGAAAAAATTCGATAACACCGGTGAAGATTTGGAGGACCTTATATCCATCGGCACCATCGGACTGATCAAGGCCATCGAAAGCTTTCAGACCGGGAAAGGCACCAAGCTGGCAACATTTGCAGCCCGTTGTATAGAAAATGAAATCCTGATGCATTTACGATCCCTGAAAAAAACACGCAAAGACGTATCACTTCACGATCCTATAGGGACTGATAAGGAAGGCAACGAGATTACTTTGATTGATATCCTCGGCACCGAGGCGGACGATATTGTAGATAAAGTACAGCTCAAAATCGAGAAGAGTAAAATCTATCGCAACCTGGATATTTTAGATGAGCGTGAAAAAGAAGTAGTTATTGGTCGATTCGGCCTGGAAGCCGGAGGTGAAGAACGTACACAGCGGGAAATCGCCAGAGAGCTGGGGATTTCGCGTTCGTATGTGTCCCGCATTGAAAAGCGTGCATTAATGAAGCTGTACCATGAATTTTACAAGCAGAAGGGGTAATGGATAAGGAGATATATGAACCCACTTGAGGCCCTTTACAGGGCCTTTTTAGGTCTTTTTCATAATTCAATTACTTGCTTCTTTACGCTGAAAAGCGCTAGGGAATTTTCCTATAAGTGTGGTTACTCGTTCAGCTAGTTGGCTCTCTTGGATTGAATTTATTTCCCTACATATTCATCCAAAAAGTGATCTACTCTTTTGAAATATTCAGTGGGGTAATGGTTGATGGCATCGATGTGCTCCGTATTTTGCGGGTACCATACTTCTGCTTTTGGGTTATCTTTTAAGGACTCGTAAATAATTTCTGTATTTTTATAACTAATTTGCTGATCTCCAGTACCATGAATGAGCATAACTGGCTTGTCTTGCATCTTTTTTACCGCATCCATAGGAGATATGGAATCAAGATCAACCTTAAAGGCCCAATTTGCCATCCATGTCGATGTATAACTGAATGGAAACGCAGGTAAACCTGAAAAGAAGGGCAAACCCTCTCTCAGAAATAGACCAGCATTACGAAAAGGACTATCCGCAATTACGGCTTTGATGTCATCACTTTCACTTGCGGCTAGCAAAGAAGTAGCAGCACCCATTGAAAAACCGATAACTCCAATGTTATCACCCGTATGGTCTCTCGATTTTAAATAGCTTACAGCTCCTAGCAAATCATATTTTTCATTGAGGCCCAGCGTAATCAAATCACCATCGGACTTACCTTGTGAACTGAGGTCAAATGCCAATACATTGTAGCCTTTCGGAACGAAGTGCTCTACTAACTTTTGGGTCCGCCCTTTGACTAAACGATTGCTCGTATATCCATGGACGACAATAATCGTTTTACTACTTGATTTACCAGAAAGACCACTTGCAGGAAAGAAGGAACCTCTAATCGTATTATCATTTTTTTCACTCTTGAACTCGACCTCTTCATAGGGAGTTTTATCGATATTCAATCCGTAGCTGACATTAGTGTCTCTAGGATGGTGCAACAAGGTGTCTACTACTTTATAAGATATAAAAAATACAAGAGCCGTCACAAGCAAAAGCACGATCCCTAGGCTCCATAAAATTTTCTTTCGTTTTTTCACACGAACGTTAAATGTCAGATCGGGTTGTAATGATGCTTGACTCATTCAGACTCCTCCAGTTTTTCTTTAGGTTGTATGGGTGCGAACAAATAAAAGGCATGCCCCTTCAGATTTTCCCACTCGGGATGATGAATAATACTTTCTCCAAGAGTTAAGCCCACTCCATTTAAGAAAGAGATATAGGCACGAGAGATCATTGCTGGAGAAAAGCTTTTGTTGAATTCTCCCATTAACTGTCCCTTGGCATAGACGCATTCGATCGCATCTGTCATTACCTTTATACTTTCAAGGACCTTCTGTGTAAGTTCGGGGAATTTTACTCGTTGTCCTAAGACAGATTGAACAAGCCGCAATTCATTTATATAGGAGTAGATATGGTTGAATTGTTCTGTCACCATGCTCTTAATCAATACGCCCGGCGTCCCCTCTTGTTGTAGACAAGCAAGCGATTTCGCCTGAATATCAGCCAGCGGCTCAAGGACAGCGGCGTAGTATAAAGCTTCTTTGCTGGGGAAATATTGAAAAATGGTTCCAGGAGTCACTCCCACACTCTGCGCTATGATCGCCGTTGTGGTGTTAGAATATCCACTTTCTGCGAACAGGACAACAGCTTCTTCTAGGATACGTTTACGCCGCTCCAGTCTTTTTTCTTCATTGATGGGTCTTGCCAAATGTATTCCCCTCTCTTTAAATTAATTAAATGATCGATTATTTAATTAATAATATATCTTAAATTATGACATATAGCAAGAGTGAAATTTATCTTACTTACGAGCAGGATGAACCTCAACATATAAAAATAAGCCGAAGGCTGCCCAACATGCGCCTCCGGCTTGTTTTATCAGGTTATTTTGGATGAGTACACGCTCCACCTTCCTTAAATGAATAAAACAATGAATATTTAGAGGATCTCATACCCTTCGGTACCATCGGCCTGATGAAGGACATTGAAAGCTTTCAGACTGGGAAAGGCACCAAGCTGGCAACATTTGCAGCCCGTTGTATAGAAAATGAAATCCTGATGCATTTGCGATCTCTGAAAAACATGCAAAGACGTATCACTCTTACGGAACGCAGACGTAGAGGCGAGTCAAAATTTTCGCACGATGACTCTACGAGAAAATTTGTTTATACTTTAACTACTTAATAGTGAATGTAATGGATATGAGGTGGAACTAATGATTCTGGTAAGTTCGTGTTTGGCGGGCATGAAGGTACGATATAACGGGACGGATAGCCTGGATTTATATATACAGAAGTTGGTAGAGGAAAAGAAAGCTGTGACAATCTGTCCTGAGCTTTTGGGGGGCTTTGTGACTCCGAGAGAGCCTGCTGAGATTGTTGGAGGGACAGGCGAGGATGTGCTGAACGGCACAGCCAAGGTGGTCGAGTTTTCAGGCAACGATGTCAGCGATATGTACATTAGGGGTGCGTACGAAGCCTTGAATATAGCCAGAGAGGTTAACGCAACGCATGTTGTTTTAAAAGAAAACAGCCCGTCCTGCGGATCAGCAGCAATATATAATGGGTCATTCGAAAATCGTAAAATAGCTGGTAATGGGGTAACCTCGGCTTTGTTAAAAAAGGAAGGCTTTAAGGTCATATCGGAAGAACAAATTTCGGATATTTTCTTGGATTAGAATATGTAATGGTAAATCAAGCGCCTTGCTAGCTTACAGGCTTATACCTGCGGAGCGTAAGACGCTTGTTTGTGCTGTATGCCGCTATATGATATAGACATCACATTATTTAAGCTTTAATGCAAGAATTCCTAGGTATTCCTTGAGGGCTGTTCCGGTTGTAGACATGGCCCCAGCAGACGGCGAGAGTTTGCCAGCATACAGTGACAGCTTTTCACTTGCCAGATAGTCGGTAGGATAAGCTACGACCTGCATGTCTGCACGCTGAAATTCCATTGCAGCACGTGGCATATGGAAAGCGGAGGTCACCAGAACAGGTCTAGTGAGTTGATGTTTTTTTAAAATTTGCGATGTATATACGGCATTTTGCTGTGTGTTCAAAGAACGGTTTTCGATCAGAATGTCCTTTGCCGGAATACCGAGTCCCAGTAACTGTCTTTGTGCAATATTCGCCTCATTACCACTGTCTCCAAACACTTGCCCGCCGGAGAAAAGAATGGGTATGCCTGTTGCTTCATGCAATCTGGCCGCAGTGAGCAGTCGATTGGCCGCAGATCCTAGCAGATTGCCTTGTCCATTGATGTCAGGGGTTCCTTCTGTGGCTCCGCCCCCAAGTACGACAATGACATCACCTTGAATGGTACGGGGCTGTGGGTACTGTTTTTCCAGGCTACTGATTAACAAATCTCCAGCCAAATTGGTCGAGGAAACATACAGCAGCAATGTGACAAGAAGCAGTACGACCGCAGGTATACGTGCCCTTTTCCATAGCCAAATCACGAGCCCTGCCATCACGAGGATGAACAAACCGGGAGGGAGCACAAAGCTGTACAAAAATTTGATGATATAAATCAAGTGCAGACAACCTCCTATCCTTATAAGCTTTATCTGTCTTTTTGGTATATTGTAACATAGGCAACTGACTGGATTCCTCTGTCCGAAGACATACCTCGATGAACAAGCGGGCATGAAAGTTGGAGCTTTCCAATACATATTTTTTGTTTGATAAAGTTGTTCTGTAGGCGTAGTATATAAAGTCTAGTGATTTTTTTCATAGAGGAGCGATAGCGTCATGGGAGAGTTAACGACAGCCAAGCGGATGATGATGATCGCGCTACTGGTTGTATTGTGGGGCATTTCTTGGCCCATTTATAAAGTTGCATTGGAATTCACACCTCCACTGTTGTTTGCAGGACTACGTACACTGCTGGGCGGTCTGCTATTGGGAGTGATTTTAGTACCGAGATGGAATCGCATTCGTTGGAAAGAAAATTGGCGGGTGTATGCTATTTCAGGTATTTTTAACGTGGTATTGTTTTATGGTCTGCAAACGGTGGGACTGATGTACGTCCCCTCTGGCTTGTTTTCTGTGCTGGTATATCTCCAGCCTGTACTGGTCGGCATTTTTGCATGGATGTGGCTAGGGGAAGCGATGTCCAGACTTAAAGTGCTTGGATTGGTCATCGGATTTTTGGGCGTTGCGGCTGTCAGTGTCGGCGGATTTTCAGGACATGTGGCTATGGCAGGTGTAATCCTCGCCATTATTACAGCCGTGAGCTGGGCATTGGGAACGGTATATGTGAAAAAAGTAAACCAGCGTGTGGATTCGCTGTGGCTGGTTGCATTTCAATGTACACTGGGAGGCGTCGTGCTGACGGGAGCTGGAACGGTAACGGAAAGCTGGTCAGATATCGTATGGAATGTCCCGTATGTGTCAGGGCTGATATTCGGCACGGTGCTGGGAATTTCTCTTTCCTGGTTGCTGTATTTCACACTTGTTAATTCAGGGGATGCGAGCAAGATTGCATCTTATACGTTTTTGGTGCCTGTGATCTCGGTGTTTGTCAGCTCGTTGGTGCTGGGCGAAGCGATTACGGCTTTCCTGCTGATCGGGTTGATCTTAATCGGGCTTAGCATTTATTTGGTGAATCGCAGAGTGAGAGTAGTACGGCAAGCTTGAAAATAGGATATGGTACAAGCAAGGACTCTGCGCAGGTAGCAGGGTCCTTTTTTAGAGGATTTTAACACCTGTCCGGCGAATTTTTAGGAAGAATGAAACGGGTTCGGCTGAAACGAATTTGATCTATAAGGAGGGGTTCAAGCATGATCCAGCTTCAAAATGTCAAACGGTATAAGTCTGCCAAGCGGATAATAGTTGCATTTGTTTTATTGGCAAGTGTGGCAATCGGACTGAACGATGGAGAGTTTGCTCAGGCAGCGGGAACTTCTGCATCTATAAAGCAAGGTCAGAGAACTGCAAGTGTCCGTGTTTATTTTAACGGAAATATGATGTCGTTTCCCAAAGGAGAGTCATTCATTAACAAGGGACAGGTCATGATTCCTATTACAGATGCTGCTCTGCCAGGAATAGCCACGGATTATGACCCCAAAACACAGACGCTTACACTTACCAATGGTATAGCCAGTCTGGGTTCCGGTCGAATAAAGGCTAACTCCAATATAGGTTTTGTACATAACAGGAAGGTTACTTACGACGTTTCAGCCAGTAGCATTCGTGGAACGCTTTATGTTCCTCTGGCATTTATCAGTGATGTGGTCGGAGGCAAGCTCGAATGGAAGAAAAACGAACGAATGGCTAGCATAAGCTATCCTCAGTTGGTTGGGGAATCGGAGGAAAGCAAGGGCTATTTGCTGGATGCAAGCAGCGGAGTATTGTACCGTAAAGAGGATGGCGGCCGTATCCGTGCGCTCAGTCCAACAAATATTAAATTGAAAGAAGATTATTTTGGCATGACGAAAATCATTTCAACCAAGGTTACGGAGGATGCAGATTTGGTTACGGTATGGCAAGCGTATGGCGAGCCCATGATTAATGACGATTTTTATACGCTGTTCGTCCAGAAAGGAAAGGTACTTCGTCAGGCAAAGGCTCATTATTGGAATTTTAATGCCAACAATATCAAGCTTTATAATGGTAAAGCAGTCATGAACGATGGACAGACCGTTCGTCTGATTGACGCTAATGGTTCTGTAAAAGAAATATGGAATATGGGGAAGCTTTCCGGTCGTTTGAAGGACAGCTTTGCGGTGGAAGGCATGGGCGAGGGGTTTATTCTTGCCAGATCGAATGATGAGGGCTTTTTAATATTAATTAATCTTAAAACCCACCAGTCATTGTTGGTGTATGAGTTGCTTCAATTAGCTCCTGAGCAACTGAACGGATTCAGGGAAGATGGTATTAAGTTTATGGGTCAGAACAAAAATGACGGTGAACTGCGCTTCGAGCTACATGATAGTGAAGGACGGCCTCAAACGTTCAATTATGCTTTGTGAATGGGTTTAAGGCGTCGATCAGACGCCTCTTATTACATAAAACTTCACAAATATCCGAATTGTTCACTCCTCAGGACACTCCTTTGTTCATGAAGCATGAGAGGCTTCACTTTTTATTTTGAATGCGTTTACATAAAATATAGTTATACGGCGGCAGTGCTACAAACCTTGCTGTCGGCAACGTATACAGAGGGGGAGTGACTCACATTGAATCAGCCTATGCCCAAAAATTCTGCAATGCTTACAGCGGATTCCCGCCTGAACGGTAAGAGGCTGGGAACGGGTAGAAAACACGGTTTTTTCTATGAACTGTTCCGCAATCGAGTATTATTTCTGATGTTGTTGCCCACTTTAATTTTTTTCTTCATTAATTCCTACATTCCTATGGTGGGTATTTATTATGCATTTACCCAGTTCGACTTTAATACCAGCCTGTTTGATGCCAAGTTTGTCGGACTCCAAAATTTTCGCTTTTTATGGCAATCCGGCACGCTGACAAAACTGACATTGAATACGGTCGGATACAACGCAGCGTTTATTTTACTTGGTAACGTTTTAGCGATTGTTCTCGCTATTTTGTTGAATGAGTTGCGAGGCCGCTACTTTAAAAAGATCGCTCAATCTGTGATGTTCCTGCCTTATTTTGTTTCTTTCGTTATTCTAAGTGTCATCGTGTATAACATATTTAATTATGATAATGGTTTTCTGAATACGCTGCTGCTGCAACTTGGTGGTGAACGCGTGGATGTATACAACAAACCATGGGTATGGATTTTCCTGATTATCCTGTTCTATTTATGGAAAAATCTTGGCTACAGTATGGTGATCTATCTAGCAGCGATTACAGGTATCAGTGACGAATATTATGAGGCAGCGAAAATGGATGGAGCCAACATTTTTCAACGAATCTGGTACATTACCGTTCCTATGCTTAAATCGACATTCGTTGTGCTGCTGTTGTTTGCGCTTGGTAGTATTATGAAAGGACAATTTGATCTTTTCTATCAGTTAATCGGCAACAATGGGGTGCTGTACAGTACGACGGATATTTTGGACACTTATGTGTACCGATCGCTGAAAGTGACTTTTGATGTGGGTATGGCTTCGGCGGCAGGCGTATACCAATCATTGTTCGGCTTTGTACTGATCATGACCGTGAACTATATCATCCGTAAGTTGAACGACGAGTATGCCTTATTCTAGAAAGGAGGACCCAAACGGATGGCGATCAAAGAGGATGTATACACCCGAATTTTTAAAATTATCTCTTATGTGATTATCATTATGGCTTCCATTGCTTGTTTACTCCCGTTCCTACTTATTATTTCGGCTTCACTGACCAGTAATGAATCGATTATCAGGGATGGATATCACTTTATACCACAGCAATTCTCACTGGAAGGTTACCGGACGGTGTTCACCTTTCCTGAAGAGGTGTTAAGGGCGTACGGGGTGACGATTTTTACCACGGTTGTAGGTACGACGTTGGGCCTGTTCCTGATGACGATGGCAGGATATGTGCTGGCACGCAAAGATTTTAAATACCGCAATGCGTTTTCCTTCTATATTTACTTTACGACGCTGTTCGGGGGCGGGTTGGTACCTTGGTACATTATGCTGACGAAGTATTTAGGATTGCTTGATACGTATACAGTGCTTATTTTTCCGGGATTGATGACTCCGTTTCTGATCATTTTAATGAAAAACTTCATTCGTTCTTCCATGCCGGAAGAGCTGTTCGAGTCCGCTAAAATAGATGGTGCAGGTGATTTTAAAATTTACTATCGAATTGTACTGCCTTTATCCACACCGGGTATTGCCACTGTGGGGCTGTTTCTGGCCTTGGCTTACTGGAATGACTGGTTCTCATCCTCACTCTTTATTAACGATCCGCATAAATACCAGTTGCAATATTATCTGTATAATGTAATTAACTCCATGCAATTTATCGCTCAAATGGGTGCAGGTACTGGCGTATCCCTTTCCAGTGATATGCCGACAGAATCGACGAAAATGGCAATGGCGATCGTGGTTACTGGACCCATTTTGCTGCTGTACCCGTTCATTCAGCGTTACTTTGTCAAGGGGCTGACCATTGGCGCGGTAAAAGGCTGAAGCGACACTAACGGGCTGAGATGGCATAACGTGCTGACGGTATGCCATCAAAGCAGCACTTTTTGTAAGCGTTTTATTTAAACAGACTACCATTTCAAAGGGAGGATTCACATGACATTCACAAAGAAAAGAAAACAACGCATGTCCATCCTGATTGCAGTAATGGTCATCATGGCGCTATTAGCCGGATGTGGAGGCGGTAGCGGAAACAGCGCACAAAAAGCAAATGGAGAGGATGATAAATCCCAAAAAGTGCAGCTGCAATTTTATATGCTGGGTGATGCTCCTAAGGATCTGTCTACCATTGAGGCAGAGATTAATAAGTTGGCGGAAAAAGATCTGAATGCCACCGTCAAATTTAACTATACGACGTGGACAGACTGGGATCAAAAATATAAGCTGTTATTGTCTTCGGGTCAGCCTATCGACCTGATATTCACTGCAGATTGGACGCAGTATCAGGCCTATGCCAAGAAGGGCGCATTCCTGCCGCTAGACGATCTGCTGCCTAAGGCCGCACCTGCCCTGCAAAAATTTGTGCCTCAGGACATGTGGGATGGAGTTAAAATCGGAGGCAAAATTTATACCGTGCCTGGCACGTATAAAGAGTATGTCACTAACGGCTTTGTATGGCGTGAGGATTTACGAGAGAAGTACAATTTGCCTAAACCGACAGATATCAAAAGTTACGAGGCTTATATGGATGGGATACGTCAGCATGAACCAAATATGAAAACCGTATCTCTGAACAGCGATATCAAGGGAAATCTACATGACCGATATACCGAATTAGTAACGAAGAGTATAGGTGCCTTGCCTTATGGCATTGGTATTAAATATGAAAAACCAACAGAGGTTTATAAATTTTGGGGCTCGGATGAGCAAAAAGAAGAGCTGAATACTTACAAACGCTGGGCCGATAAAGGATTCATTCCCAAAAATGTATTAAACGTAAAAGATACGCTTCAGGATCAAGTGACTTCTGGTAAAGCAGCGAGTATTTTCGGTGACAATCCAACCCGGTTTAATGATATGGTCATTAAGCTCAAAGCATCTCACCCGGACTGGAAGCTCGAGTATTACCCATTCCCTTTGACGACAGGTTATGCAACTCCAGTGCATCCGATTCATAACGGCTTTGCAATTCCAAAAAGCAGCCCAAATCCGGCGCGCGCATTAGCTTTTTATGAAAAGCTTGTGACGGACAAACGCTATAACTTGCTCACGCAATATGGTATTGAAGGCAAAAACTACGAAGTCAAAGATGGTTACTACCATATGATAGGTAGCGGCAGTTCTAATGGATTTTCACGCGAAGGTATGAACAGTTGGGCTTGGCGTAACCCGGAATATATGCTGTTTGATTCAGGCTTTGACCGTGTGAAAAAGATTTTTGCTGAGCTGGATAAAATTCAGAAGCCTGACCTGTTTACCGGCTTTGCAGAGGACTACACAACCTACCAAGCAGAAAAAGCAGCTCTAGAACAGGTTGAGAAGCAATATCTGTATCCACTCCAAGCTGGACTGATCGACAATGTAGATCAAGGCTTGCAGACCTTCTTGCAAAAGGCAAACCAAGCTGGTTTGGAGAAAATTCAAACCGAATATACAAAACAATGGGAAGCTTATGTAAAGGAGAAGGGGATTAAATAAAACCTAAAGAATTGTGATAAAGAAGAAAAGCAAGTCTCCAGAAAGTTGGAGGCTTGCTTTCTTGATGTCAGTTTACTTATTGCGCATTTGCTCTAGAACGGCGAAAATCTGTCGGTGTTACGCCCAAGCTACGTTTGAACATGCGATGGAAATAAGAGCTGCTTGCAAATCCGGTTTGTTCTGCTACGTCAGCCACGGACCAGTCGGTCTGTTCCAGTAACTCACAGGCCTTGCGAATACGGAGTTGTTGGATGACGTCCACGATAGTAGACATGGTCTGTTGCTTATATAGCCTGCTGACATAGATCGGCGACATATCCAGCTCTTCCGCAATCTGATTGAGACAAAAATTGGGATCCGTATAGGCCTGCTCCATTCGTTCATTAATTTGTCGCACCAAACGTTCCTGTTTCGTGTTTCGTTTTTCCGATAGACTGGAGCGAATATGATCAAAGACCAATTGATAATGATCAATAAGGTTTTCAGCGGTCTCTAACCGATCTGCGGATGGTAATTCAGGTTTAGATTCTATAGCAAATCCATTGAGCTCACTGATATGCCGAACAGCATTATTCACACTCATGATGAGCCGGGATATCGCCTCTCGAATAGAGGAAAACGGATATTTTTCCATATGCATCAATAATTCTTTGATCATACTGTGTGCATCCTCCGTATGACCAGACAGTAGCATATCCAGCATTTTTTTCTCTTTATCGGCTGGATATACGTAAGTATTTTGGATATCTTCGTCTGTAGTGTTTTGCGCATTAATAATGCAGCCATGTCCCTGAAAAAATCGGTGCATAGATGCGTCTTGTACCTGGCGGTACAGCAAATGTAGCCGTTCTGGTTGACTCGTGATGGCACTGTAAGTCAGTGAAACGCTCAGCTTCAAATATTCAAAGCAAGCTTCGCGTATTTGGCGTAATAAAGTTTCTAGTAGTACAGTGTCTGTATGTTCTGCGGGATCGAGAATGTTAAGCATCAGCAGTACACTGTCCTCATCCATATCAACAGTCTCCACCCGGTACGTCTGTCCGCATATTTCAGAAGCAATGTTCATAATTGCAAACTTATAGGGTAGCAGATCAGGTCCACGTTCGCTTTGCCATCGGGTATATTCATCTATGCGTAGCAGCACAAGGCGGTAGTCTTTGTCGAACTGGAACGTAATCCCAAGCTCGCGCAATCGTTCCGGTTCTTCACTGGCAGGGATATTTTGAATTCCCCGAATCACATTTCTTAAAATGTTTTGCCGGATCGTGTACATACTGTTTCGTTTCTCCGATTCCAGTGAATTCATATGCACAACGATTTGGCCAATAGGCGTATACAGCATTTTGGACAGCAGCCACGAAGCCACGAATCCTGCCAATGCAATGATGGCGGCTATCAGTAACATCGCATTACGAATAACACTCGCCATTTTGATAACGCTTTCATATGGTGTGACACTAATATACTGCCAACCTAGTCCGTCCGGGGAGGTGTAGGAAATGAGTGATCTTTTACCATGAAAGTCTTCTACAAAATAGCCTGTTTCTTGTTTTTTGACTCTCGTATGCAACCATAGCTGCTCTTTTTCGTTCAAAGTTTCGTCTGTCAATGTTGTACCAGACAACAGCCTGCCCTGATCGTCTAAAATATAAGCGGTCCCGCCTGAGATTGGATTCGCCGCCATTTCCTTGTTCATCCAGGCCGCCGACACATTCACAATCACAGCCGAATTTATCGCTTCGTTCGAGTTAATTGCGTCATAACATAAATACGTATAGGCTGCGATATCTGGGCTTGCTTGCTCTACTCCAGCTCTGGAGTCTGAGGCAGTCAGCAGCGGATACGTGCGTGGAATAGGCGTAAAGGGTTTATAGTCCTGATAATGATCCAGTACGCGAATGATATCTGTATCAGCCAGTTCATGTTTGCTGAATAACCCGTTTTGACCTTGTGAAGACGCAATGTAGAAGGTGCCGCTTTTAGGGTTAAACACGTAGATGGATTCGATATACGGCATGGAGTTAAGATAATTGTTCAATTCGGTCATGGCAGCGGTTACATCATATACATTAGGTTTGGGATAATACAACAACTTGGATAGGGTACTGCTGCGATACATTTGGAATGCCAACGATTGAGCGATAGATGTCATGTTAATAACCTCTCTGCTTCTCAACGTCAAGCTGTTGTGATTGGCCTCGAATGCCTGCTCCTTTTCCACACGAATATAGTAAAAATAATACACAGTGGTGGATACCAGCAACGTTAGCGTAATACATAACGTAATGCTGACCAGCAATTTGCTGTGAAGCTTATGATGCTTTTTGAAATTGCTCATTTGAACAGGCCTCCTGTCTGTGTGCACGTAGCTGTAAAGTACACCCTATTTATGTATTCATTATACGTGTGATCTTGTGAACAGGACAGTGAACAAACCGATTCTTTGTGAAAAATAATGATTTTTCGTTAAGCAGCTAACCCGTTGGTCAAGTACCGATTTCTAGGTTGAGCCGGAAATCCTCCAGCTAATCTCTTGTTATTTGCATGCCAATGTTTTATATTGACATAATAGTAGGTCAAAAATAAAAGAGGTGAACGGACGAGATGAGTCCACGCACGAAGGAACAAAACGAAGAGATTCGACTGCGGCGTCTGGAGCAAATCCGGAAAGCCGCTGCCGATGTATTTTTGAATAAGGGGCCTTTACTGGAAATCCGCGATGTGGCCGCGCAGGCGGGACTCGGCTATGGCACGGTATACCATTATTACAGCAATAAGGGCAATTTGCTCTACGATCTGCTATGGGATGCGTTGGAGCGGGCCGGGGGATGGCTGGAGGCCTCGTTAGAGGCTCCGCTGAAGGTTCCGCCGGAGGTCCCGCACGTTTCGGCTTCGGGGGAGGAGCCGGCGGGCGGGCATTTTGGCTTGGCTGATGCGGCGGACACTGGGATCTCGGCTGCCGCAGAGCTTGGCCCCGTTGCCGCTGCCAGCGTCCGGCTGCTGCAGCTTTGGGCGGAGGACCACGCCCTGTACCTGCTGCATAAGCTGGCCGGTGAGGGCTTTGCCTCGCTGCCTGAAGCGCGCTCGGTCCCGCTCTCGGCCGCCTTTCGCCGGGAGGTGCTCGCGCCGTTTGCCACGCTGCTGGAAACCGGGTGTGTGGCGGGCGGGTCTACCGCTTCCGGCGAAAACGCGACGGAGCCGTCGTATCGGCTACAGCGCGCGGAAATGCTGCTGGCCGCTTTGGTCGGTTGCGCCGCGCTTTCGCTTCGCCGCGGAAAGCTGCACGAGGAGGCCAGGGATATCGTCCGACTTTTAAAATTATAGAATGGATAAGGAGCGAACAAACAAAGATGATTATTTTAAAATCACCTAGGGAAATCGAAGAGATGAAGCCGGCGAGCCAAATCGTTGCGGACTGCTACCGCGAGGTGGCCAAACTGATCGAGCCTGGGATCACCACCCGGGAAATCAATGACTTTGTTGCCAGACACATCACCAAGCTGGGCGGCAAGCAGTTTACGAAAGGGTACAACGGTTTCCCCGCCGAAACCTGCATTTCGGTCAATGATGTGGTGGCTCACGGCATTCCTTCGAACCAGATGCTTATGGACGGCGACTTGCTGAAGCTCGACATCGTCGTGGAATACGGCGGATGGTTCGGCGATTCGTGCTGGTGCTATGCGGTGGGCAATATCCGGCCGGAGGCGCAAAAATTAATGAAGGTGACAAAGGAATGCTTGGATCTGGGGATCGCCCGGGCCCTCCCTGGGGGCCGGCTCGGCGACATAACGTCGGCGATTCAACAGCATGCGGAAGCGAACGGGTTTTCGCTCGTACGCGATCTGCTGGCCCACGGGATCGGACGGAGCCTGCATGAGGAGCCGAGCTACGAGCATATCGGCGTAGCCGGCAAAGGCATTCGGTTAAAGGAAGGCATGGTGTTTACGATTGAACCGATGGTCAACGAAGGTACGTTTCGTATCACGATCGACGACGATCAGTGGACGGCGAGGACGGCCGACGGCAAGTTGTCAGCGCAATATGAGCATACGATCGCAGTCACGCCGGACGGACCGCTGATTTTAACGGCCCAGTAAGAATAAAGGCGAACGGACGGGAATGCGTCATTTCAGGAAATAAGTCGCCAACCCGGCCTGTTTGGCCTGACGAAAGTTCGTAATCCGAAACCACGAAAAAGCGCTGGGCCTACCTGGATCAGCGCTTTTTTTGCATGGTTTGAAACTTTTACCGATTTACGGAAAACCGTTTCCCCGGGGAAAATGGCCTAGAAGTAAAACACTCCCATTAGCCTAGGGGATCGATCCTGAAATAACGTAAGCAAAGAGAGGCAGTACTTCATCAGTCTGGAAATTGAACGTTACCTTTAACGATATAGGCTTGGCCTGTGCCATTTTCCGCTAGAGCTGGGATGGTATCGTTGAGCACGGCACCACGAATGTCCGTAATCCTTATTTTCAGAGGCTGTTTTCCTAAGTTGGTACCCAAAAAGTGGTTGTAATCCTGTTTTTCGAGATTGAGCCATTGTCCGTTTTGTTGGACTTCCATCTTCAAGACCGGATATTTATGATTGCGTACTTGAATGGCTGCCCACCATTGGCTGCTGCCTTCTTTAATACGGTAGGAGACATTGCCGCTAACCGGAGCTTTGACAACTTTCCACGAAATATTAATTTTTCCGTCTAATTGATTGCCAATCAGGTTGAACGCGTTCGGGGACAGATCGAGTGCGCCACTTGGACCTTCGGGGTAAAGATCAGTTACATATACGGTTGTTTTCCCTTTGGGACCTTGAACTTCCAAATAGGCTCCAGCTAATGCAGCTTTGATTCCGTTATAATTCAGTTGTGTGCTGTTAAGCGCTGTGATTTTGGCATCCGAAGGGATGGGATCAAGTAGTAATGCCCCTCCAGAGTAACCTGATCCCGTATATGTGGCGTAGCCTGTGTATGTATCATTCCAAGCAGCTGAAGCGGGAAGGGCGAATAATACAAGACTTAACAACGATGTCAGACCGATGGTTTTGAACTTTCGGAACGTCGATTTTTTTCGCATAATCATTTCCTCCTTATTCATTTAATAGATTCATATAGTAAATATAAACACTATATTACCTAATATTTCAAATTGTACAATAGGACTTTGAGGCAAAAAGAAAATATTGAAGATGTTTGTCAACTTACTCATAGGCCATATGTCTTGTTTTTTTGGGAAATGGTTGAACGGTGCTCTTTTTCGCAGAAAGTTTGCAGGGCAGCCGATAATTTCAGGAAGATGTATCCTTATAACACAGGACAGGGCTGACTGGAGAGTAAGGACAGAGGAGGGGATTAATAATAAGGACGAATGTCTTCTATGCACCGCCAGTAAAATACTTTAGAGCGATTAAACTAGGACTTTTGAATGAAGTCTTTTAAATAGAATAAGCGAACTATTGTTCTCCTTTTGTTTGTCGTATACAATCGAATCATGCTGATTCAAATGGAGTGATGTTGAACTCTGCTGTATGCTGCAACGAAAGGATGTTTTGCACCATGATGGGAAGAGCCCATTTGATTATTGGAACCGGGGTCTCCCTGTCGGTATTAGCTCTAAGTGGATACGAAGTGACCCCGGCTGCCGTGGCAGCTGCTGTGGTCGGTTCACTGTTGCCGGATATTGACGAGCCTAACTCCATGCTCGTGAGCCGTGCGCTGCCAACCAAAATGCTTAGACTCATACAGCTTCTAATGATTGGGGCTGCTGGTTGGGTATTTTTCACTCGTTTGGCTCCGCCGCCATGGAATCTTGTTCTGGCTTTGCTGATGATTAGTGCTTCTTTTATGCCTTCACGATCCATGCGCAAGGTTATTATCTTTCTAATTGGTATCGGCCTCGCCTGGTATGGAGAATCATATGCACCGTGGAATTATATCGCTGGGTGTCTGCTGATCATTTGTACGCTAGTCCCACACCGGGGGTTAACTCATACGGTATACGGGACAGTCGCATGGACTGCGCTGCTTTATGGTACAACACGTTTGCACGGTGACAGCATATGGCTGGCTGGAGGTATGGCGTACTTGCTGCATTTACTGGCAGATTCCTTGACGAATAATGGAATTAAACCTTTGCCGCCGTTCAAATGGAAGCTGCGATTTAAATTGATGAGTACCGGAACCCGGAAGGGAGCTAAGGTAGAAAACGTCTGCATTGCTCTAACTGCTGTACTTGTAGTGATTGCTTTGCTTCGTTATAAGCATTTGATTTGAAATGTTCTATCTTTTGTTTCTATTAAATTAAAAAAACAGTCAATGCACGTTGTACGTGTCTTGACTGTTTTTTATAGATAGCGATTCTCTATTACACCTTAAGCTCGTTCAATAATGGTATTCAGCGTTGTACGATCCAGGTTTTGAACCAGCTTGATGATCAGCTCTTTGGCTGCATCATAATCATCAGTGTGAATAATAGACGAGGAAGTATGGATGTATCGTCCACAGATGCCTATGACGGTGGATGGCACGCCAATTCCGCTCAAGTGCACTTGGCCTGCATCGGTTCCCCCTGTGGAGATGAAATATTGATACTTGATTTTGTGAGTTTCCGCCATGTCTTGCACGTATTCCACAATCCCGCGGTGTGTAATCATACCCGGATCAAATACCCGCAGCAGTGCGCCTTTACCGAGGTGTCCGTAAGCATTCGGGTCACCGCCCATATCATTGGCTGCACTGCAATCCAGTGCAAAGAAAATATCGGGCTGAATCAGATTGGCCGCTGTGCGTGCACCGCGCAGTCCTACTTCCTCCTGAACAGTGGCCCCCGCATACAATGTATTGGGAAGCTTGTCTTTTTCTTTATGTAACGCTTCAAGCAGTTCAATAGCCAAGCCTACACCGTAGCGGTTATCCCACGCTTTAGCCATGATTTTTTTAGGATTTGCCAGTGGTGTGAAATCACAGATTGGCGCTATGGCTGTTCCTGGTACGATCCCCAGATCCTGAGCTTCCTGTCTGCTGTCTACGCCAATATCCAGATACATATGCTTGATGTCCATAGGTTTACTGCGTTGCGATTCATCCAGCAAATGAGGCGAGATAGAGCCAACTACACCGATAACTGGGCCTTTTGGAGTCAATACTTGAAGACGTTGTGACATGATGGCTTGACTCCACCAGCCTCCAACCGGCTGAAAACGAATCATTCCATTTTCCGTAATACCATTCACGATAAAACCGACTTCATCCAGATGGCCTGCCACCATTACACGTGGTCCACTCTCTTGACCGCGTAGCACCCCAAAAAGACTGCCCAATCGATCTTGCACGATTTCATCGGTATAGCCGGATATCCGTTCCTTAACCCATGCCCGTAACTCTCGCTCATGCCCAGGAATGGAAGGAAACTCCGTTAAGGTTTTAAACAATTCCAATGTTTTTGATTCCATGATGTATACCTCACTCCTTATTAATTAACCAGTGGTCGTCATGTATTTAGTATGAATGGATTTGTACGGAATGTCCACGATATCATTTTCCTGACATAACATTTCTCCAAAAAGCTCATAATGAAAAAGACCCAAGCAATTCGAACCGCCAAGCGCGAAAATTTACAGATAAGGGGTGGTGAATGATGCCAGCTAAATCCGGGCAGCGCGGTTTTCGTACCAATACGTCGCCGCTGTCCATAAATGAGAAGGACTATCAGAATATTTCACAAAAGCATGAGCCCTCGAGAAAAGTATTTGCCAATTGTGTGCGCGCTTTTCTGGTTGGAGGCGGGATCTGTGTGATTGGACAGGCGATTCAGGAGGCTTTTATGGCAGGGATGCACATATCAGCCAAGGAGGCCGCCCCGCCGACCTCATCTATGATGATCTTGCTGGCGGTAATATTAACCTGTATCGGGGTTTACGATAAGGTTGCCCAATGGGCGGGAGCGGGAACCGCTGTGCCAATTACAGGCTTTGCTAACTCCATGTGTTCGGCTGCATTGGAATATCGTTCTGAGGGACTGGTGCTCGGAGTGGGCGCGAATATGTTCAAACTGGCAGGCTCGGTTGTCGTATTCGGGGTGGTGGCTGCATTTATCATAGGCGTTATATATGCCATCCTTGGTGTAGGAGGCAATCACTTATGAGAAGACAGGGAGGACAAACCTGGAAGTTTGAATCGAGACCGCGCATCATTGGAAGTGCCACTGTTGTGGGCCCGGATGAAGGAGAGGGGCCGTTGTCCACAGATTTTGATTATATTTATGACAATATAGAAATCAACGAGAAAACGTGGGAAAAAGCGGAACGTAGATTGATTGAGCACTCTACAGAGCTGGCGCTAATTAATGCCAATTTGAACAAAGAAGAAGTGCAGTTTTTTATTAGTGGTGATCTAATGAATCAGATTGTCAGTAGCTCCTTCTCAGCTAGCAAGCTGGCCATTCCCTATTTGGGTGTTTTTGGAGCATGCTCAACATCAATGGAAAGCTTAGCCTTAGCCGCACTTATTGTGGACTCAGAGGCCGGTGACTACGTGATGGCGGGTACGACTAGCCATAATTGTACTGTGGAAAAACAATTCCGCTATCCTAATGAATACGGATCGCAGAAGCCTCCTACGGCTCAGTATACTGTTACCGGTTCCGGCGCCGCAATAGTGGGCCATGCCAAGTCAGGGACGGTGGTGGATTGTGCTACCATTGGACGTGTAATGGACATGGGCATTAAAGACCCCTTTAATATGGGTGGAGCCATGGCTCCCGCGGCTGCGGATACGCTGTTGTCTCATTTTCGAGATACTGGCCGTGACCCTAGTTACTATGACCTCATTGTAACGGGCGATTTAGCTTCTGTGGGGCTACCGATTGCCAAGGAGTTGCTCAAAAAAGATGGGTTTGATATGAATCAGACGGAATTTAATGATTGCGGTTTACTGATTTACGACATTAATAAGCAAAAGAAAGTCATTTCAGGAGGCAGTGGTTGTGGCTGCTCGGCTGTTGTAACCTACGGGCATTTGTTGAAGCGGATCGAAAAAGGAGAGCTACAAAAGGTACTGGTGGTGGCGACTGGAGCGTTATTATCTCCTTTGACTACACAGCAGGGTGAGAGCATTCCTTGTGTTGCACATGCTGTAGCTTTTGAGGCGGGAGGAACAGTATGATATTTCTATGGGCTTTTTTAGTGGGTGGTGCCATTTGTGTCGTGGGCCAATTGATGATGGATGTGTTCAAAATGACGCCGGCACATACGATGAGTACGTTGGTAGTTGCAGGTGCAATTGCTGATGCTGTTGGGATATACGATCCGCTTATTAAATTTGCAGGGGCGGGTGCGACCATTCCAATTACCAGTTTTGGTAACTCACTTGTACACGGCGCATTAACCGAATTGGAGAAGGACGGATGGTTGGGTGTCATTACAGGGATTTTTAGTCTGACAAGTGCAGGGATTTCCTCTGCGATTATTTTCTCTTTTCTGGCATGCTTGTTTGTTCGTCCAAAAGGAAGCATATAAAAGCAGCGTACTTTAGATTTGACATCGTAAGATAAATAATTGTATACATGTGCCCTTCGGATCTAATGACCGAAGGGTTTTTAATTGTTCTGCACATGAGAGATCGAAAGAAGGATGGAGTTTGAATAATATGGGCAGGGGGTTAAGTGTACTCTGTGCCTACCTTCATGTACAATAATAGGAAACAGGTTGCTATCTAGGAGGTTTACAGAGCTATGCCCGTACGTCAAGAATCTGTGCAGATTGTATCTGCAATCCGTTCTAATCTGGAATCATGTATATTAGGTAAATCCTTTGAAATAAAATTACTGCTTACGGCTATGCTGGCGGGTGGACACATTCTGATCGAGGATGTTCCGGGTACGGGAAAAACGCAAATGATCAAGGCTCTTGCCAAATCCATGCGCGGTGATTACCGCCGTGTTCAATGTAATCCTGATATTCTCCCGAGTGATATTACAGGGGTATCCATATTTCATCCACGGGACGAGCGTTTTTATTTCCGTCCGGGTCCTGTGATGACTAATATTTTGCTGGCGGATGAAATTAACCGAGCGACGACGAAAACCCAGTCAGCTCTGCTGGAGGTTATGGAGGAACGCAGTGTGACGGTGGATGGGGACACTCATATGTTGCCTCATCCTTTTATGTTGTGTGCGACACAAAACCCGATTGATTTTGAAGGCACTTATATGCTGCCGGAAGCACAGTTAGATCGTTTTATGCTCAAAATCAGCTTGGGTTATCCTGATATGGAGACGGAGCGAAACATGCTGCTCCATCATCAGGCAGGCCAGCCAGCAGATCGTCTGGAGGCTGTAGCTCATATGGAGCAGATTGCTGACATCCAGCAGGAAATTAGAGGGATTTATATGGACAAAGCAGTGACGTCCTATTTACTTGATATCGTACGTGCGACAAGAGAACATCCATCTGTGCTGCTGGGAGCTAGCCCCCGGGCGGCGCTTGCTTTTGTAATGGCTGCGAAGGCATACGCTTTTCTGGACAACCGTGACTATGTGCTGCCTGATGATGTGAAGGCGCTGGCACCTTATGTGCTAACGCATCGTTTGTTGCTGCGTCCCGAGGCGCGCCTGGATAGTTCCAATGCCCAGTCCGTGCTGGAGGCTGTCCTTCGGCAGGTACATGTACCCGTACGAATGGAGCGTCCTTAGGGAATGAATATGGTCAAAAGGAAGCGCAGGCTTCCCCGGCTGTCAGGCCGCATCTGGCTTCTGATGGTCATATGGGGAGTGTGCCTGCTATATTTGTTGTTTCAGGGCGGCAAGACGTCGGTCATGCTGTTGTCTATGGTTACGCTGTTAATCGTTTATTTATGGATCGTTGGTTTGAGCGGAGTTCGCCGTGTGCAAGGCTCCCGGCAGCTTTCGCAAGGCTCGGAGTTTGGAGAACTGCTGCATGCAGGAGATCAGGTGCATGTAAAGCTGAGCCTCAGCATTCCTGGATTTCTTCCGTTACCCTATGTCATTGTCCGTGAGGTCCTTAAGCGACATACAGGTGAGACCTGGTCGTTTGAGGATAGTGTCATTCCCAGTCTAAAAGGGGGCGGTCAGCTTACATTTCAGACTCCCGCTTTAGAGCGAGGAAGCTATCACTTTGAGGAAACGGAATGTGTGAGTGAGGATATCTTCGGTCTGTTGGAGCACAAAGGCAGCTTGAACGCACGCGGTGAATTTCGGGTTCTGCCCCGAACGGTATTCATTCCATATTGGCAGATGAATGACCGTCGCTCAAAGATGTCTGGACCGCAGACCGTTCAAACTCGAACGCGGCGTGAAACGACACAAATTAACGGTGTACGGGATTATGTATATGGAGATCGGTTTTCGCGCATCCACTGGAATGCGACGGCGCGTACAGGTAGCTGGAAATCCAAGGAGTTTGAGCATGAGACCGTTCCTAAAACGATGCTTGTGCTGGACGTACACATGAAGCATTATGTGAACGCCGAACAGTTTGAGCTAGCTGTATCCTCTACCGCTTCATTGCTGGAATATGGTGGACGGGAGCGAATGGGGGTTGGATTGTGCACAGCTGGAGAGAAAGGCACCGTCTTTCAACCAAGTGAGCAGACAATGGAACGACAACGAATGATGCATCACTTGGTAGACATACACACCACTTCACAAGGTAGCTTGAAATCCGCTGTAGAAAGCAGTGTGCGCCAGTTTCCGCAAGGCTGTTATTTTATACTGATTAGTCCGCTGAAGGATTATCAGGCGATGGAGCTTCTTCGCTGGGCCGATACCCGGGGGATGACTCCGTGCCACGTTTATATCGGAGAAGGTTCTGCTGAGGGAGAAGCTGAAGAATGGATGAGCATGCTTCGTGCAAGAGGAATCAAGGGCTACGATGTTGAGAGCCTTGAGGAGCTCCCGGCTGTAATGGGGGGAGGAACACTATGAAGAGCTGGTTACAATCGTTAAAGGGTTCCTGGGCCCCCGCTTTTACATTTTTATGGATTATTATTATTGCCATGCAATGGGTTTCTTTTGCTTCCGAATTATGGCTGGAAGAGACAAGAGCACTCGTACTAATGACCATTACAATGCTGGCTCTGGTGAAGATTGTACTACCATTTCGTCCTTGGATTGAATTTATTGTTAAGGCGGCGGTGCTGTTTTTTATTTTGTATCGGACATTGGTGTCTTATTCAATCATTATCCCCTTCGGAGGGGTAGCCAATCGCCTGGACCAGTTTATTTCCAATATGTCTCCTTATATTTGGTTTTCCCTCATTGCTTGGCTAGTTATTGAAATGGTGCCGCTCATCGTTACAACGAAGCAGCGGATTCTTGTTTTTGTGGGTATTAACATTGCCGCGCTGGCAGTGCTTGATTCCTTCACGCCAACTGTGCTGTGGGAGGAGGTTGCTTGGATCGTCTTTGCTGGTATGGGTTGGCTGGTGACACAGCATCTGCAGTATTTTCGGCAGCATTATCCTCAAGGATGGAAGCATATTCGGCGCTATCCATATAAAATAGTAGCCAATATTGCGGTCATTTTTGCGCTCATTATTATGGCCGGTGTCAATATGCCCGAGGTACAGCCCGCTTTGACGGATCCCTATACAGCGTGGACCCAGAGAAATAGCTCAACTACCGCCGGGATCAACAATGGATCTGGGGCACTGGATCAGCGGATGAACACTGCATCGGGTTATAGTCGCCAGGATAATCGGTTGGGGGGAGGTTTTAATTTTGACTATTCTCCTGTCATGACCATCACGACCACTCAACGAAGCTATTGGCGGGGGGAAACGAAACGAACCTATTCCGGTACAGGCTGGAGTGACAAGGGCAACGATGATCAAACGTTAAACGATGTTCCAATGACCGCAGAGCTTGAAAACACACAAGAAACGCGGCATTCGACTGAGCAGGTCGTTCAGACCATTACGATGCAAAACGACCAAAGCTATCCTGTTCTATTTGGCGCTTATTCGGTGCAGCGTGTTCAATCGGTGGACAGAGATTCACGGGCAGACGGGTTACGTTGGAAGCCGGAACAGGCGGAACTGCTTTGGAATCCATCCTCCCGAAGAACTGCTTATCCTAAAACGTATACTCTGGTATCGCATGTCCCTGTGATCCCTGAGAAAGAGCTACGCACAAAAACTTTTAATGAGTTGTACGGAAAAAACAAACAGGAAGCCTATCTACAAATTCCAGATGAGTTGCCACAGCGGGTTCGTGATTTGGCTCAGAACGTAACGTCAACGGCGAAAACGCCATATGAAAAAGTCGGATTACTACAGCAGTATTTGCAGCAAAATTATGCATATACGAACAATCCGGATCTCTCACGGAAAAGAAGCAGAGATTTTGTGGATGCCTTTCTGTTTGAGATTCGGGAGGGCTATTGCGATTATTATTCCACCTCATTAGTCATGATGGCTCGCTCCGTTGGGGTTCCGGCCCGTTGGGTTAAAGGGTATGCACCTGGTCAGCAGACGTTTTCAGATGATGCAACAACGGGTGAAGGTGACGAAAATATGTCCTCTTACTCCGTGACAAATGCGGATGCTCATTCCTGGGCGGAAGTATATTTAGGTGAATACGGTTGGGTTCCTGTAGAAGCAACGCCTGGCTTTGATATGCCGCTGCTTACGGAACAGGAGGATTCAAAGACTCCAGAAGCCCCAGAGGTTAAAGATCAGTCTGAACCGGAACAGCCTGAGCAGACCCCGCAGACTAATCCGGAGGAAGCTTCAAAAATTCATCCTGTAATTATAGGTTCTGCTGCTGCAATTCTGCTGTTGTGGGCTGCTTATGTCGTCTGGCGTAATCGGGCAGACCTTCACTTTTACCTGCTGCGTTTACGCAGAGGTAAGCCGTTGACTCCGGATGAAAAGGTGGTCGTCGAAACTGAGCACTGGTTAAGGTACATGCGAAGAAGGGGATTTGTCCGCGCCAGTCACGAAACACTGAGGGAATCAGTTGATAGATGGTCGCTAGAAGTACCGGAACAGGCTTCAATTTTACATCAGCTGCTTGGACGATTTGAACAGGCGCGTTATAGTCCCTCATCCGTAACCGCAGAAGATTGGCATATGGTTCGCAAGCAAGCCTCTCTGTTACACAAAGAAGGCTGGATAAAACGTCTATTTTAATCTTTAGCTATATATTTAGTGAAAAAGCTGTCCGTTTGTTGCGGATAGCTTTTTACTAAGCCATAGTAATATGGTATAGTTTGTCGTATGAAACTGAGGTGACCGACGTTGTTTGAAATGCTGATGCCCAAATTACGGGTGAATACCGTCTTTGATATTGATCTTGAAGGCTTATATGCTCAAGGATATCGCGGCATTATTACGGATCTGGATAACACGCTGGTCGGCGCAAAAGCGCCGAATGCAACTCCCGAGCTGGTGGCCTGGTTTGAGAAGGTCAAACAGGCGGGTTTTAAGCTTGTCATCGTGTCTAACAACAATATGGACCGTGTATCCGTGTTTGCTACGCCTTTGGACATTGAATTTATACATGCCGCACGGAAGCCCTCCAACTCGTCTTTTCGTAGAGCCATCCGTATGATGGGGCTGACTCCGGAAGAAACTATTATGGTCGGAGACCAAATGTTGACGGACGTATTGGGAGGTAACCGACTGGGGTTGCATACGGTGTTGGTGCTACCGATATCCATTCATGATGAAGGAGTCATGACTCGATTTAATCGGCGGTTGGAGCGAATCGCGCTCACAAGGTTACGTAAGAAAGGCTTATGGCTTGAGGAGGAAAAGAAGAATGACTGAAAGACCTGACGGCGGCACTGCCGTCAAATGTAGTGGTTGCGGTATAACCGTGCAGACCACTAGCCCGGAGCTTCCGGGATTTATTCCTGAAAAATTGCTTACTCGCGAACCTGTCATCTGTCAGCGTTGTTTCCGAATCAAAAACTATAATGAGACGTCTTCAGTGACGGTGGATCAAGATGAGTTTTTGAAGCTGCTCAGCCAGATTGGCGACAAGGATGCACTCGTTATCCACATTGTAGATATTTTTGATTTTGAAGGCAGCTTGATTTCCGGTCTGCAACGCTTTGTAGGCTCTAATCCGGTTATACTGGCTGTAAACAAGACCGATTTGCTGCCTAAGGTAACGAATTGGAACAAGATACGTAACTGGGTACAAAAGCAAGCGAAGGAGCAAGGGCTTCGCACGGAAGAAATCGTACTGTGCTCAGCTAAAAAAAATCAGGGCTTTGACCGTCTTTTGGATGTGGTATCTGAGCTCCGTGGTAACCGCGATGTATATGTGGTTGGAGCGACAAATGTGGGTAAATCCACGCTCATTAACCGTTTGATTCGTGATTATAGCGACATGGAGCAGGAGCTCACAACGTCCCGTTACCCGGGAACTACACTCGATATGGTGAATATTCCGCTCGACGACGGCAAGCACATTATTGATACTCCGGGTATTGTATACCCTTGGCGATTCAGTGAGATCGTCTCCCGTCAGGACTTGAGCGCTATTATGCCGGACAAGCCGCTGAAGCCTGCTGCGTATCAGCTTGATGCCGGACAAACATTGTTTTTCGGCGGTATGGCCCGATTTGATTTTGTCGACGGTCAGCACCAATCTTTTACCTGCTACATTAACGGTGGTCTTAAGATACATCGCACGAAGCTGGAGCGAGCTGATCAGTTGTTCGCTGATCATGCCGGGGAATTGTTATCTCCGCCAACACGCGATCAATTGGCAGAGATGCCGGAATGGACAAGACATGAGTTCCGCGTGCCACGAAAGTCTCCATCGGACATCTATATTTCCGGCTTGGGATGGATCAGGGTAAATAGCGAGAACGGAGCTCTGGTTGCGATTCATGCTCCTCGGGGAGTCCGTGTGCTTTTGCGGCCTGCGTTGATATAACGTTGCTGTAACCATGTTATAGGGCGGCAAGGAACAGGTACTGTACTGGTTCCTGCCGCCATTCATGTATTTGTGCGGCCTAATATTTTGCAATATGGGGGAGAGCGACGATGAACAGCGGGGAGTCTGAAGCGACTGAACAAGGTCTTGTACTATTGGGCGTATTGGGTGATCCAATCAAGCACTCCAAATCGCCTCTTATGCATAAAATAGCTTTGCAGGCAGCGGCGATTGAAGGAGATTTTGTACCTCTTCATGTAAAACCGGATCAGCTGGAA
This sequence comes from Paenibacillus sp. FSL M8-0228, assembly GCF_038007385.1. Classification (NCBI taxonomy): domain Bacteria; kingdom Bacillati; phylum Bacillota; class Bacilli; order Caryophanales; family Paenibacillaceae; genus Paenibacillus; species Paenibacillus sp. FSL M8-0228. Next base: position 3,877,228 of record NZ_JBBOXA010000001.1, on the reverse strand, counting down.
GATGCCATGAAGGGGATTCGCGCTTTGCATTTCCGCGGAGTCAATGTGACGATTCCCCATAAAGTCGAGGTTATGAAATATCTGGATGAGATTGATGAAGGTGCCAGACTCATTGGCGCTGTCAATACGATAGTAAATGATAATGGACGGCTTAAGGGGTATAACACGGACGGAATTGGCTACGTACGTTCCCTCAAAGAAGAGACTTCTGTTGAGTTGAAGGGAGCAAGAATTGCTGTGCTTGGAGCCGGAGGGGCTGCTCGTGGCGTGATTCATGCTCTGTTGGAGGAGCAGCCGGAATCGGTCATTATTTTGAACCGAACACGTGACAAAGCTGAGCAACTGGCATTAGAGTGGACGACGGAAGCGATCCCAGTGAGGGGTTATTCCAACGAGGATGCCAAGAGCGTGCTCGCCACAGTGAATGTTTTGATTAACACAACCTCGGTGGGAATGTCTCCTTTATCGGATGAACTTCCACTGGAAACGAGCTTGATTCCGGAGGGAATCATTGTGAGTGATTTGATCTACAACCCGTTGGAAACGAGACTTTTACAGGAAAGCCGTGAACAGCGCGGCTGCACTGTACATGGGGGCTTGGGCATGTTCGTGTACCAGGGGGCTGTGGCTTTTGAGTATTTTACAGGGGTTGTCCCTGCTGTAGAGCAAATGAGAGCGGCTGTGCTGAGTAGCCTGTCGTAAGTAAGAGGGTACATTAAAATTATGGAAATGCTGCATTGCATATGTGGCGACGAAGGGGTTAAATATACATGTTAACAGGTAAACAAAAAAGATATCTGCGCTCAATGGCGCATCATTTGGACCCGGTTTTTCAAGTAGGCAAAAACGGTACGAATGAGCATCTTATGCGTCACATCAACGATGCGATTGAAAAGCGTGAGCTGATGAAAGTACAAATTTTGAACAACTGTTTGGACGACAAGCATGAAATTGCGGAAGAACTGGCCGCGGAGACAGGTTCTGAGCTTGTACAGATCATCGGGAGCACTATTATTTTGTACAAAGAATCCCGTGACCATAAGGAAATTGAGTTGCCTAGAGGATAACATGCGGGGAGAAAATTATGAAAATCGGTATTATGGGTGGTACATTTGACCCGATTCATATTGGACATCTGCTGGCTGGAGAAGCGGCAAGAGATGCCTATGGGCTAGATCAAGTATGGTTTATGCCTTCTCATATTCCTCCGCACAAGCATCAGGCGGGGGCGAGCGGTAAAGAGCGTCTGGAGATGACGAGTGAAGCGGTGGCGGGTCATCCTGCTTTTGAAGTGCTGGATATTGAAGTGCTTCGCGGGGGAGTATCCTATACCATTGACACGATCAAGGAGCTTCAGGAGTTGCATTCTGCTGTGGATTTTTATTTTATTATTGGTGCGGATATGGTGAACTACTTGCCTCATTGGCAGGGAATTGAGGAACTGGCGCAGCGAATTTGTTTTATTGGTGTTCGGCGACCAGGATTCCAGCTTGCAATGGATGAGTTGCCACATTATTTGCAGGACAAGGTACTGTTGGCAGATATGCCAGTGGTGGACATTTCGTCCACGGATATTCGAGAGCGTGCTGCGGAAGGGCGCACTATCCGTTATCTTGTGCCTGATCGAGTGCATGACTATATTACAAGGGGCGGTTTGTATGAAGTACAGCCGTGAGCAATTAATGGAAGCCGTATCTGGTCAAATGCCTGAAAAACGCTGGAAGCACACACTAGGTGTTATGCATACCTCAGTGGAGCTTGCGAAGCGTTATGGAGTAGATCCGGATAAGGCCGAACTGGCGGCTATTTTGCATGATGTAGCGAAATATTGGCCTGTTCAGCAGATGGAAGAGGTGATTCGCAGTCATCCCGAATGTGATCAGGAGCTTTTGGAACATGACAAGCAGCTCTGGCATTCAGAGGTAGGATACTGCGTTGCAGCAAGAGATTACGGAGTGGATGATTCTGAAATAAGGAATGCGATCCGCTGGCATACGTCAGGACGCGTAGGTATGAGCCTGCTGGACAAAGTCGTGTGTCTCGCTGATTACATCGAACCGGGACGGGATTTTCCCGGGGTTGAGCATATCCGCAAACAGGCAAACAAAAGTTTGGAGCAGGGCCTTGTCGCTGGATTTGACTCCACAATTTCATTGTTGCTGGAGAAGAAAAAGGTTATTTTTCCACTGACAGTCTTGTCGCGCAATGACTTGATTCAACAACTAAAACAGAGAAAAACGGAGGTTCATGAATGACCCTAACTAATGAGCAATTAATGCAAACAGCGGTTGATGCCGCAAATGATAAAAAAGCAATGAATATTGTCGCACTGGATTTGCGGGGAATATCACTAGTAGCTGATTATTTTGTCATCTGCCACGGTAATTCGGATACACAGGTACAGGCGATTGCAACAGAAATTCGCAAACGCGCTCATGATGAAGGTGTAACTATCAAAGGAATCGAAGGGATGGATTCCGCCCGTTGGGTTCTAATGGATTTGGGGGATGTCGTAGTGCATGTCTTCCATCGCGACGAGCGCGAATATTACAACATTGAACGACTCTGGTCGGATGCTAAGGTTGTGGAAAAGGTATGAGTTTGATCGCCGGTACTTATGTCACCATTATGGTGGATCGTGAGGTATCTCCTTTCGGCTACTTTCTCACTGTTGGTGAGCAGGATGTGCTGCTGCACTATACGGAGCTGACACGTGAAATTGAAGTTGGTGAACGGTTGGAGGTATTTATTTTTCACGATACAGAGGACCGTTTGGCCGCAACCATGAAAAAGCCGTTCTTGTCGTTGGGCGAAATGGCTAAGCTTGAGGTGGCCGATGTGCATCCGCGTTTGGGTTGTTTCCTGGAGATGGGATTGGGTCGTCAGCTTTTGCTGCCGATTCGTGAGTTGCCAGAAAACCGAGATTTGCATCCTCGGGTGGGCGACTACGTGTATGCCATTATGGAGCATGACAAGCAAGGCAGATTGCGGGCTAAGCTGGCAGGGGAACAGGAACTGGCTCCGTTGTGCTTCCACGCCCCTGATTCGTGGCTGAATACGTGGGTGCAGGCGACTGTGTACAAGCCGCTTCAAATGGGCACATTCGTTCTGGTGGACGGAGGTGTGCTTGGTTTTGGCGCGATTGGGATGATTCACTCCTCAGAACGCAACCGGATGCTTCGCTTGGGCGAAGAGGTTAAGGTACGGGTCACGCTTGTTCGCGAAGACGGTCGGGTCAATCTGGCAATGTCGCCACGCAAGGAAGTGGGCCGTGATGAGGATGCGGATCGATTGATTGCTTTTCTGAAAGAGCGTCCGGGCGGCGGTATGCCTTACTCCGACGCAACACCGCCGGATATTATCAAGCAACGGTTTGGTATTAGTAAATCCGCCTTCAAGCGTGCGATGGGCAAGCTGATGAAGGAAGGAATGGTTACACAAAAGGAAAACTGGACCTACCTGGTGGAGAAAATGCCGAAACCGAAGGACGGGAATGGGGAATAAAAAATGGCTTCTTACCGGAAGTTTGCCTATGTGTATGATGAGCTGATGCAGGACATGCCGTACCCGGACTGGTTGCGCTTTGCACGGCAGGCTTGGGATCAGTACGGGATGCCGCATACGGTGGCCGAGCTGGGCTGCGGAACGGGTTCAATTACGATTCCCCTGGTTAACTCAGGGTTCGAAGTGGCTGGAATCGACTTATCCTCTGACATGCTGGCAGTAGCCCGTCGCAAAATGGAAACCACTCCACAGGGACAGCGATTGTTTCGTGAGGGAAGCGTTCGCTGGATACAGCAGGATATGAGAGAATGGATTTTACCCGAGCCTGTGGATTCTGTAATTTCTTTTTGCGATTGTCTGAATTACTTGTTGGAGGAAGAAGATATCATTTCTACTTTTCGCAGAACGCATGTTGGTCTGAAGCCTGGCGGAACCTTTTTGTTCGATGTGCATCATCCCCAGACGTTTTTACGTTATGATGAAGAGCAGCCTTTCGTACTGGACGAACGCTCTATCTCATATATCTGGACATGTGCGTTGGACACTCCCCGTTGTGAAATTGAGCATCATCTTAGTATCTTTGCGAAAGCAGAACATGAAGGACGCGATCTATACCAGCGTTTCGAGGAAATACATGTACAACGTGCCTATGACCCAGACTGGATGAAGGCAGAATTGTCCAAAGCGGGTTTTCGCGATGTGAAGGTATATGCGGATTTTGAATGGGTAGAAGCAGAAGATGACGCGGCGAGACTGTTTTATGTTGCTGTAAAATAGCAAAGATTCATTGAACGAATATGGGAAAAAAAAGACGCTTTTCATGATGACATGAAGGGCGTCTTTTTGCACTTATATATTCACTTTATAGTTCAACTGAAGCTCATCACCCGGTACACCCCGAATGCCCCAGTTCTGTTTGGGTGTTTCAAATATAGTAATCTCAAGATCCTGTGGAGAAATACCCAAAAGATCGTTAATTCTTTGGAATAACAGGCTAATGAGTTGCTTCTTAGCTTCTATCGTTCTGCCTTCAAAGATACTGATTTCAATAATGGTGTACGCCTCAGAGCGACCATCGGCATATATAAAATCTTCCTGATCCATAGGAAAAAAACGATGAAACCTCTTGTCAGGAGGATATTTGAACGCATCCACCACAGCAGAATGAATCACCTCTGAAAGTTGCTTTTTGATTGGATTTAGAGTCTCTTTTATTCCGTAAATTTTAATTTGTGCCATGTCTCAGCTCACCTTTCTTATCTCAACTCATCTCAGCTTGAAGCGATTTAACTCGGAATTATTATAAAACATTCGTATGCATGTGTCATGAAAATTTAGTATGGAGAGGGCTCTTAACACCAAAGGTAGTCCTTATTTGACTTTTTTCGCGGTTTTCAATATAATAGTGCCATTATTAACGGTTAAACAATCGCTGATGAGGAATAGTAGCTTTGTCTGGACATGTAGAGAGCCGGCGGGTGGTGCAAGCCGGTTGACAGCACAAAGTGAACTCGCCTCGGAGATATGCGTCCAACGCAGGAACGCCCTATACTGGTGCTTGTATCCTGTTATTAACCCGCATCGGATCACCTCCGTTATCAGGTGCAAAGGGAGTAGAACGCGAAGAACGCTTTCTGCTAACTAGGGTGGTACCACGGGAATATAACCTCTCGTCCCTAGCGCTGACACGCTACGGGATGCAGAGGTTTTTTTGTTGCATACCGTTTGAGGAGGAAAAGACAATGACAGACACACAGCCGAAGCACGGCTATCAACCGCAAAGTATTGAACCAAAATGGCAGAAATATTGGGATGAGAACAAGACGTTCCGCACCGGGGAAGAACCGGGCAAACCGAAGTTTTATGCTTTGGATATGTTTCCGTACCCATCTGGAGCCGGCCTGCATGTAGGCCACCCGGAGGGCTACACAGCTACGGATATTGTTTCACGTTATAAAAGAATGCGCGGCTACAACGTACTGCATCCGATGGGTTGGGACGCCTTCGGTCTGCCTGCGGAGCAGCATGCGCTGGATACAGGGGAGCACCCACGCGAAATTACGGTGAAAAACGTAAATAACTTCCGCCGTCAAATCAAATCGCTCGGCTTCTCCTACGACTGGGATCGTGAAATCAGCACGACGGATCCTGATTATTACAAATGGACACAATGGATCTTCATCCAGCTGTACAAGCGCGGCCTTGCATATGTAGCTGAAGTACCTGTGAACTGGTGCCCAGCGCTGGGAACGGTGCTGGCGAATGAAGAAGTTATTGACGGTAAGAGTGAGCGTGGCGGTCATCCGGTCGTCCGTAAACCAATGCGTCAATGGATGCTGAAAATTACGGAATACGCGGATCGTCTGCTGGATGATCTGGAGGAACTGGATTGGTCTGAGAGTATTAAGGATATGCAACGGAACTGGATCGGTAAGTCTACCGGGGCAGAGGTTCGTTTTCCGATTGAAGGCTATGACGAGCAACTCACAGTATTTACAACTCGCCCAGATACACTGTTCGGCGCAAGCTACTGTGTGCTGGCACCAGAGCAGGAATTGGTGGATATTATCACTACGCCTGAGCAAAAGGATGCTGTACAACAGTACCGTGAACAAGCTGCTCGTAAAAGCGATCTGGAGCGTACGGATCTGGCCAAGGATAAAACAGGCGTATTCACAGGAGCTTATGCAGTGAACCCAGTGAACGGCGAAAAGCTGCCGATCTGGATTGCTGACTATGTACTGGCAGGCTACGGAACTGGAGCGATTATGGCTGTACCTGCTCACGATACGCGTGACTGGGAATTTGCCAAGCAATTCGGATTGAATATCATTGAGGTTGTCCAAGGTGGAGATGTGGCTAATGAGCCATATACTGAGGATGGACCGCACGTGAATTCAGGCCCGCTGAATGGACTTACCAACGAGGACGCGATTCCGAAGATGATTGAATGGCTGGAAGCCGAGGGCAAAGGACACGGCAAAGTCACCTACCGCCTGCGTGACTGGCTGTTCAGCCGTCAACGCTATTGGGGCGAGCCGATTCCGGTAATTCATCTGGAGGATGGAACGATCAAAACGGTTCCTGAGGACCAACTTCCGCTCGTACTGCCGGAGATGGACAATATTAAGCCTTCAGGTACAGGTGAATCCCCGCTGGCGAACGCAACAGATTGGGTGGAAACCATTGATCCTGAGACAGGTATGAAAGCACGTCGCGAGACGAATACAATGCCACAATGGGCAGGAAGTTGCTGGTATTACCTGCGCTTTATTGATCCGAAAAATGACAAAGAGCTTGTATCCAAAGAGAAACAACGTGAATGGATGCCTGTTGATTTGTATATTGGCGGAGCTGAACATGCGGTTCTTCACTTGCTATATGCCCGTTTCTGGCATAAGGTATTGTATGATATCGGCGTAGTGGAAACGAAAGAGCCTTTTTATAAGCTGGTCAACCAGGGTATGATTTTGGGCAACAACAATGAAAAAATGAGTAAATCACGCGGTAATGTCATTAATCCTGATGATATTGTCAATACGTTTGGCGCCGATACGCTGCGTATTTATGAGATGTTTATGGGGCCGCTGGAAGCGACCAAGCCATGGAATGAGAATGGGGTAGAGGGAGCACATCGTTTTCTGTCCCGCGTATGGCGCCTGTTTGTTTCCGAGGATGGTAGCCTGAACGATAAAATTACAAATGACGGCGGTAGCGATGAGTTCAATCGTACTTGGCATAAAACGCTGAAAAAAGTAACTGAAGATCTGGATGCACTGCGCTTCAATACAGCGATCAGCCAGCTGATGATCTTCACCAACGATGCATATAAAGCAGACCTTCTGCCGCGTGCAGCAATGGAAAACTTCGTGCAAATGCTGTCGCCGCTTGCACCCCATCTGGCCGAGGAATTGTGGCAGCTGCTGGGGCACAATGATAGCATTACCTACGCGGCTTGGCCTGCTTATGATGAAGCATGGACGGTGGACGCCGAAGTGGAAATTGTTGTGCAAGTGAATGGTAAAATTGTGCAGCGTGCAACGATTGCCAAGGATCTTGATGCTAAAGCGATGGAAGCATTCGCTGTGTCGTTGGACAATGTTCAGCAGGCACTGGCCGGCAAAACGATCCGCAAGGTAATTGCTGTTCCAGGTAAGCTGGTTAATATTGTTGCCGGTTAATTGGCTTTAATCCGAAGGAGACATCTATCTTTTGCATGTCCTCTTCATATTTGTTGTGCGTTACCTGTATCAGCTCGGGAAAGACACTATGCAGGCTGATGTCCAACAGTGCGAGAGCTTCGGCGGTAATACCTCCGGGAACCGCTACTCTGGCCTGTAACTCGGCTGGTGTCATCCCGCCTTCCGTGAGCAGCTTTCCAGTGCCGATGATCATTTCACCGGCCAGAGCGCATAGCTCCGTACGGTCCATACCTGTAGCTTGAACTGCGGCTTGAATCCACTGGTCCATAAAAAAGGCCAAGAAAGCAGGACCGCAACTCGAAAAATCCGACGTGATTCGAGTATAAGATTCTTTAACCCGAATCGGCCTGCTGATGTGGGACATAAGCTCTTCCAGAAGGAAGCGGTCCTCCTCTGTAATCCGGCTTCCATGGATGCATAGTGAGGCTCCGCTGCCTACTTGGTGGGTGATACTGGGGATAATTTTGGACACTTTAGCTTTCAGTGCATGCTCTAAAATACGAATCTGCACCGGGCTTGTGATAGATACGACGATTTGCTCTTCTGTAATGACGTTGCGTATTTCATCCGTTACGGCTTTTGATTCCAGCGGCTTCACACAGATAAACAGAACATCGCTTTCCGCTGCCGTTTCACGGTTGCTTTGGACTGCATGCAAACCTGGATAACGACGGGCTAGCTCGGTTACCTTGGAATGCGTTCGATTACTTGCTGATATTTGCTGCGGCTTGAGTGCGTTAGAATGAATAAAAGACTGAATTAGCAGACTTCCCATGCTGCCAGTCCCGATAAATCCAACTTTCATTGTTCAACGTCCTCCTTTCATACTTTGCGGTATAGACGCTGTGCTGTCAGCTGTCATTCTTCTTAGTGTATGCGCCTGGTCTTGGCCGACATGACGAATTTTATGTCTGAGCATGTTAGATCGTGCCCGGGGTCGTACCACTTTATTGTAAAAATGCTCACAGCGAGACCGTATGGAGGTTGTTTACACCCTCCGGCTAAACGGGAATTGGACAGACTTGCTCTGTTTGATAGAGGCGGTGTTTTCAGTCGGCTCAATTTCTCGAATCCATGTGGAGTAGGGGACGATACGGAAATGAAACGCGTATGGACAGGAACAGCGATAACGCTTGCTGTAATCGGCAGTGGACTTATTTTATTTGCCGGAGGACAGCGTTCTGAGCCGCAAGAAGAGTGGACTTTACTTAACCATAAGGTGGAGCAGGCTGTGGCGATGGATTCAGAGCCAAATGAGTCGCAGCGCAGCAGTGACTATGCCCAGGAAAAGCCTGCTGTAAAAGAACCTTCAGACAAAGCTGAGCGCAGTAGGAATGCCGAAGCCGCTTACAAAGTGAAAAGTGATACTGTGCAGATATCTACTGGTGTATCTGCTGCTGTGAGCGGAAACTCTATTGCGGGAAATTCGAATACCGAGAAGCAGTCAGGTGTTGCAGATCCAAGCTCAGACACAGGTATTGTCAGTTCGAGTGGTGCAACGACGAGTAGGACCAATACGGTAAGTGATTCGGTTACTACACCCGTTTCCGGCGAAAAAAAGGTAAACATCAACACGGCGACTGCTGCTGAGTTAATGGAGCTACCAGGGGTTGGGGCTAAAAAAGCCGAGGCTATTTTAAACTATCGTAATCAACATGGGGTGTTCAAACGTGTGAACGATTTGGATCATGTAAAGGGAATCGGAGCTAAAATGTTGGCGAAAATGAAGCCGTATGTCAGCTTGTAACTTATATAAGAATTACAATCTACAGGCTCTGAGAACGGCAATAGCGGAAATGTTTTACGTTTTAACTTGTTTATACGGGAGAGATGGAAATGAGTGCAGATGTACGCAAGGACTGGGACACCTACTTCATGGATATCGCTTATATGGTATCCACCCGTTCGCGCTGCGCGCGGCGTCATGTTGGAGCCGTACTTGTACAAGGTAAAAAGCTCTTGGGGACGGCCTATAATGGAGCACCATCGGGGGTGCCTGACTGTTCAGAGGCAGGTTGTATGATTTCAGAGGAGTATGAGGTCGTTCACCGTGATGGGCACGAGGAAATGGTTAAAAAGCAGCGTTGTATTCGCACTATTCATGCAGAGCAGAACCTGCTGCTGTTTACTGACCGAATTGATCGTGAAGGCTCTTCAGTATATGTCACCGACCAGCCATGCTGGACGTGTGCCAATATGTTGGCGAACAGCGGTATTGTGGAGATTGTATACCACCGACCTTATCCCAAAGATGCCGACAAGGTTCGTGCTATGATGGAGGAAAAGGGCATCGCTTTTCGCATGCTGAAGACCTATCATCCACCAAAAGAAACGCTGATGGATGTTATGAATTAAAAAGTAAACGAGGAAGAACCTCTGACGAATGCTATTTTGTCAGAGGTTCTTTTTGTTTTGTGTTTTTAAACAGAAAGCAATGTTTGCTACCGGAAGGTGATCGTATTCAAGCTAAGCTTGTGTTAACTAGACCTATATTGACCCTTACTGTTTGTTGGATTACAGGAAGTGCGGGAGCATGTCTGTATTCTGGACGTATGCTTTTGTTGCTCTGGGCGGGGGTTACTCTGATCTTTCCGCTTATAGCTTTATTGATAAAAATCCCCATTCGGCATATGGTATTACTTTGGCTTGTATTCAGCGGGGGTGGATTTCATTGGTTTTGGCATGATATGCATAATGTTAGCAGTATTCCCGATGCTCTTCATGTATCGTCTTCTATGGTGGAAGACATGCCTGTTCAAGCAGCAGGGTTTATCGCTTCTGAAGTACAGGTAGATGGTGATCGAACACAGTTTGAGATGAGAGTTACTTCAATCAATCACTTCGGAAATCATTCGAACAAGGACGAGAATCGTGCACCAATTTCTGAACAGGTCATTGTTCATATCAAGTTGGCTGCCAAGCAGGAACAGCAACTTGCGGCAGCATGGCAACGTGGAGATGCGATCCTACTGTGTGGCACCTTAAAGGCTCCTGCAAAAGCGGGGAACTTTGGTGGCTTTGATTACAGTGAATACCTGCACACACAGGAAATCCACTGGCTTTTCAAAGGCGATGGGGCAGCCTCGTTACAGAAGCAGGATGCTTCACTATGGAACCGCTACACTTTGTTCAGGTGGAATGACCAGCTTAGGGAGCAGCTAGGACAGAGAATGGAACTGGCATTTACATCGCTTCATCACGCAGGATATATGAAAGGACTGGTACTTGGGGTAACAGATGAGTTGGACCCAGCAACCTATAACGAGTTTACGCAGCTTGGTTTAACGCATATTTTAGCAATATCGGGCATGCATGTGGCAGTATATGCAGCTACACTATTATATCTACTCAGGCTGTTACGAGTTAGCCGCGAGACATCTCTTACGGTCGTGATGATACTCATTCCGGCTTATGTCCTGCTGACTGGTGCTTCTCCCTCTGTTGTGAGGGCAGGAATTATGGCGATGATCGGCTTGTTTGCAGCCCGACGAGGGTTGCTCAAAGACGGACTTAATATTCTAAGTATATCCGCGCTGCTCATGCTGATTTGGAATCCAAATTATCTACTTAGCGTCAGCTTTCAGCTTTCCTTTTTGGTGACAGGTGGGTTGCTCATTTATATGCCGCTTATGAAGCCTTTTTTCGCCAAATGGCCTCTCCTGATCGGCGGTGAGGTTGCGATTACAATTACGGCACAGCTTGTTTCGTTTCCAATGACGGTATTCTACTTTAATCAATTTTCGCTGCTATCATTTGTGGCCAATTTTGTGCTTGTACCCCTTATTACATATATCGTCCTTCCATTGGGTACGGTGGCGATGGGAGTTGCCTTTTTGTGGGGGGATGGGGCTCACATTTTTGCTTGGCCGGCAGAGCAATTGAACGATTTGACCTTTTTACTAGTAAAATGGCTGAATGTGGATGATGCTTATGTGAGTATTTGGCCGTCTTCCTCCATTCTGTGGGTCATAGTGTATTACGTAGCTTTGTACAGTGTTTTGTACTGGCTCACAACGTGGCTGACATCCCGCAGAAAAACGAACGACATTACCGTCTTGGACTCTACTCCCAATTCATCAACTATCTATACAGGATTAGCAGCTTCTTCAGAGTGGGCGGCTATATTGCATACGGCTCTTGAACCTGAGGGAGCAGGGAGATTTGTACGTCGACAGTGGAATGGTTATCGTCATTTGGCACTGGCTCTAAGTGTTATTGCTTGGCTTGGAATATTGTATACAGGTTACCAATCTCATGGTGAGGGGAATACGGGAATTGTTCAATATCTGGATGTGGGCCAAGGTGACAGCATTTTAATCACAACGCCGGGCGGGAAACATATCTTGGTTGATGGCGGGGGGACAATGGACTTTGCAACAGGGAAAAATGCTTGGCGCAAGCGTGCAGATCCCTACGAGGTAGGTAAAGATACGCTTGTACCCTTACTAAAGCAACGAGGTGTGCATCGACTAGATGCTGTCATTTTAACACACGGAGATCATGATCATGCCGGAGGATTACAAGCTGTGCTTGACCAGATTCCCGTATCTACCTTGTTTTTTAATGGTACCCTGACAGATAAAGCTCCATTCCGTAAGCTGTTGAACACGACTTTAGATAAGCAGATCAAGCTGTACGGGGCACATCATAGCATGGAATGGGAACCAGACCAGGCTACGAAAATCCGCTTTCTCTATCCGTTTACGCTACCGGATAACGAATCTGAACAGCTGCCTGTTATGAAGGAACAAAATCATTACTCTGTTGCCATGATATTGGAGATGGAGGGAGCCTCCTTTTTGTTCACAGGAGATATGGATGATGCAGCAGAGTCATTGTTGCTTGCTGAATTAACCCCTTCTTCATTCCGTTTGAAAGATGAGGGAGCAACGGGAGGGGCAAGGAAAGCTATAGATGTCATGAAAATAGCACATCACGGCAGCAAGTATTCTACCTCAGAAGAGTGGTTATCCTACTGGCGACCGAGAGTATCTGTCATTTCGGTCGGTGCGACCAATACTTACGGACATCCGAATGAAGCGGTATTGGAACGTTTGTCAGCAGTTGATTCTGCTATATATCGAACCGATACGATGGGAGAGATACAGATTCGAGCACAGCAAGGAAAACTGAGTGTGCGGTACCAACGCAAACAGTGCAAAACAGATACGAATACAACAACACACTAAAACGGGTGCTCACTCTTAAGAGTGTGTTGTTTGCTTTGAATCCAATCTACATGGACAGTAGCTGTAAGCTTTGATAGAATCAAATGAGTTATGAAAATGAGAATCATTATTAATAGGGGGAATATTGTGAGTTATTTTAAATTTAGAGCTTCAGCTTGTTTGTTCATCATTTCGTTAATGCTGGTATTGAGCGCAATGCTACAAGTGGGGGTGAGACTGCAACGGAAAGCGGTCAATCGGCTGCTGCCAAGACCACATCAACTGGAGATGAAGCTGCCACGCGTACATATGAAAGTGATAAAGGTACAATTACTCTTCTTATTTAATGTTGGGTATTAGAGGTGATGGAGCAGCCAAGGAAAAGATATTTTATCTAAAAGCGTGTGAAGAACCTTTCTGCCGTTAAATCAGGTAAAGTATATCAATACTCAATCGAAGATTTTTATTTTCAAGATCCGATTGCTCTGACTTATCAATTAGAATGCATATCGGATTTTTTGATTTCCAAGAAGTAACAATATGATCTTGCAGCTCGATAGGCTAGCACTTAGATGTAGTAGGAGCTAGGGGAAGGTGACTACCTTCCCTTTTTCTGTTATTCTAAGGGAGGATACGCTGGGGATTCTGGGCTTTTTGGTATAATTTTTTTTGTTGAAAAAATAAAATTAGTGTCAGACGTCTATCCTGCAACAATTTGTAAAAGGGATACGTCTGTAATATTGCAGGGAGAGGGGGATCCTTTGTGGTAGAGCAGGGACTCATTCGAGCCGCTCAATCGGGCGATCGCGACGCTCTCATTACCCTATTAAGAGAGATAGAACAGCATGTGTACCGTACGGCATATTACATTCTAAACAATGAGCAGGACGCCATGGATGCTTCACAAGAAGCCCTCATACGGATCTATTCCAAAATTAACTCTTATGAGGAAAAAGCGCAGTTTAAAACCTGGGTCCAACGCATTGTAACGAATATATGCATCGACAAATTCAGAAGAACGAAGCCCTCGGTTTCCATTGACGAGCACGACATGATATTCAACGATCCCCAAAATGTGGAGGTCGAGGTGTTGACCTCTTACATGGCACAGGATGTTCGTGAGGCTATACAACAGCTTCCGGAGCACCACCGGACGGTAATTGTCTTAAGATATTTGCAGGATTTCTCCTATAACGAGATTGCAGATTCTCTGGATTTGCCGCTAAATACGGTCAAGTCATACTTGTATCGTGCAAGACAGCAATTGCAAGGGCTACTTCAGGAATATCAGAAAGGTGGTGTATCAGGATGAAGTGTGGGGAAGAGGTGATGGATTGGATGCAGCGTTATGTGGATCATGAGCTGGGCGAAGAAGAGACGTCCCAATTAATGAACCATATTGCGACTTGCCCGGACTGTGCGGAAAAATTTCTTATTCTTCAGACACTCTCTCGCGAGCTGGAGGAATTGCCTGCGGTTTCCCCGGCGTTCAGCCTGGTGGATTCCATCATGCCTCAGCTTGATGCCATTGACCGCGCACGTGAAGAGCAGGGAAGTGCGCTTCAGGAAATGCAGCCTGTGGCTGTAGAGCCTGGACCAGTGCCTAGACAACGTACCCAGCCTATACCTTGGTGGAATCGAATGGCTGGGCGCGCTGCTATGGGCGTGGCTGCCGCTGCTGTTGTACTGGGGATTGTAGTATTTAACTTCGAGCCTAAAACAGTACAAGATGCGGAAGGCATACTTACTACCCAGTCGCCCGAAGTGACGAATCCGCAGAATCAGACGGAAACTCTTCCAGGTACAGCCAATGGCAGTGGAGGACATGATGCAGCCATTGGTTCGGATTCTACAAAGCAGCCGTCGGAGCAGGGGCAAGAAACGGATGCATCTCAGCCACCTGCGGATAAAGATCCTGGCCTGAGCAAACAAGGTGCAACTAATACAGACGATGAAAAGAACTCTTCCAAACGGGATGCTGGGGAACGTGACGATCAGCGAGCTGGGGAGGAAGATTCGACGAAGTCTGCACCAGCCGAACATTCTTCTCGTCAGGATGAAGGGCATGGACAGCTACGTACGGATCGTCAGGTGACAAAGGAAAATCCGTCTGCTGGAGATGCTCCTAAATCTGAGGACAAACAGCTAAGTCAGGAAAAATCTGATCAATCCACGATTGCTCCTGATGAACAGTTGGAACCGAAAATGGAAAAAGCACCCCTAGCGGGTACTGCTCAGGACGATAATAATGGTAACACAAGTACGAATGATTCATCTTCGTCGCTTAGTCAGGATTTGAAGGTACAGGATCGAATTGCGTCAAATGAAGCGTCGAAAGAAGCGACTTCCAGAAGCATCACCAAGGATTCGGGCAATGCCTTGGGAACGGATAGCAGCAATGCAGCTTCTAATGATCAGCAATCATCCGTGTCACAAGACCCGGTTCGTAAAGAAGGCTTTGTATCTAATTCACTGGTCTCTCCGGACAACAATAATGCTTCCAACTATAGTGCCCAATCTGCCTCTACAGATCAGCTCAACTCGCCTGATGGTAGCTATGCGGTGGCTATTGAGGGCAAAAAGCTGAAAGTGTATAAGCTTTCCGATAACGGTGTAGACCGAACAACACTGGAAGTCCGTACTCTAAAAGGTGCCTGGGTCAAAGGAAGCTGGTCGGAAGACAGCCAGACCTTTATGTATGAGACGGAGCAGGATGGGACTGCAAGTAAATATACGTACACCGTTCCGCGCAGCACTGGAAAATAGTTTCCGTAAGTTGACACACTTTTAAAAACAGGGAATAAACTATATGAACCGACGTCGTATCCCGACGGCCGAAAGTTTCTAGAGCTTTCTGCTGCCGTGTTGATATAGATGGTGGTGAAGGGATCCTGCCTATAGGTAGGGTCCCTTCGTTTGTGTCATGACTTGCCTTCCGCTCGGATGTCAGGTACGATCAGTGGGTGGGGGGAACGGAAAATGGATGTAAAAACAGCCTCTAAGGCTATTCGCAAAGGCGACATTTCGCCAGTGTATTTGCTATACGGTAGTGAAAAATACCAAATGAAGCAGTTTGTTGAGATGCTTAAAGAGAAAGTGGTGGAAGAGGAGCATCGTGACTTCGCCATCATTCCTTATGATTTAACCGAAACGCCAATTGAGGTGGTTGTGGAGGAGGCGGAAACAGCGCCTTTTCTGGTACCAAAGAAGCTGATTATTGTACGGGATACCAGTGTATTTGCAGCAGGCAAAGATAGCGGTAAGATAGAGCACCGGCTTGAGACGCTGTTGACTTATATGGATAACCCGACTGACTATAGCGTCATCGTTTTTACGGTTCAGGCTGAAAAGTTGGATGAACGGAAAAAGATTGTCAAAAAGCTAAAAAGTGATGCTTCGGTTATTGCCTTTGCTCCAATGGGTGGAGATGATCTTGTGGCTTGGATCCATAAGCGTGCAGGAGAAAGAGAAGTGCAATTGGCTGCAGGAGCTGCTGAAAGCCTCATTCAATTCACAGGTACTGGGCTGCAATCCTTGGCTGCCGAGATAGACAAGCTGTGTTTATACGCAGGAGCACAGGGAACGATTTCATCCGCTGATATTGAATCCCTGGTGCCTCGTAACACAGAGCAAAACGTATTTGCGATGGTTGAGGATCTGGCTAATTTGCGGCTGGATAAGGCGCTCAGTATTTTTTATGAGTTGCTTAAGCAAAAAGAGGAACCGATCAAGATTGCCGCTTTGATCACGCGACAGTTCCGTATTATGTTACAGGTCAAAGAACTGGCAGGTCAAAGCTATTCCCAGCAACAAATTGCGAGTCAGCTTAGTTTGCATCCTTATGGGGTGAAAGTTGCGGGGGACCAAGCGCGGAGGTTCCGCCCTGAGCAGCTACGTCAGCTTCTCTACGAATTGGGCGAGCTGGATTATCATATGAAAACAGGTGTCGTTGACAAGGTACTGGGACTGGAGCTATTTTTGATGAAAATGGGTGCGGGGGCTTCGATCTAATTCCACTCATGTGCTGCTAATAGAGTCAGCTTATGTAGCGCAGAATGCTGATGCTGTAAACGAATAAAAGTTATAAACTAAAAAAACCTGATCAGCCAAGGCTGGTCAGGTTTTTTTCATTAACGTATGAAAGTAGCTCTTGCTTACGCTTGAGCTGTAAGAGCGTTAAGTTTTTTCGCCAAGCGAGATTTCTTGCGAGCAGCTGCATTTTTGTGGATCAGACCTTTAGTTACAGCCTTGTCCAGCTTTTGGGAAGCTACTTTGAAAGCAGCAGCAGCAGTTTCAGCTTCGTTACCTACCAACGCTGTATCGGCAGCTTTTACTGCTGTACGAAGCGCGGATTTTTGGGAAGCGTTCAACGCACGGCGTTTGTCGCTAGTTTTAACGCGTTTGATAGCGGATTTGATGTTTGGCATTACATTCACCTCCTGTAAAGGCATTACTTATGAACACAAACGTTTCACAACTTAAAATATTTTAGCATGCCACACCTCAAATTGCAATAAGAAAACATTCTGAGGCGATGCGAATTACAGGATGAAAATGGATGTGCATAAACCTGTTGGGTGTCTCGCACACTATAGTCAAAGATGGCATCCAAGGAGGCTCAAAAGATGGATCTGGATTTGCAGAAGTACGCGGTACGCACGGATTTGGCATTAGAGGCAAGAGAATTGGCCGAACGGGATCAGCCTGTACCTCTGGCGGGCATCAGTGAGAACGTGGAGGAAGATGACGGAATCAAAATCACACGGCTGGATGTACTGAATGAAGAAGGAGCCAACCGTATTGGGCGGGTACAAGGGCATTACGTCACACTGGAAGTACCCGGCTTGCGTGAAGGCGATACGGGGCTCCAGCAACGTGTAGCTATTGCATTTGCAAAAGAAATGGAGCATTTTATACAAAAAATAGGGATTTCTAATACGGCAAAGGTACTGGTGGTAGGTCTGGGCAACTGGAACGTCACTCCCGATTCACTGGGTCCGCTTGTCGTTGAGAATTTGATGGTGACTCGTCAATTTTTTGAACTGACACCTGATCAAATCAACCCGGGCTATCGGGATGTGAGCGCAATTGCGCCGGGCGTCCTGGGTATTACGGGGATTGAGTCCAGTGAAATCGTTCAAGGCATCGTGGATCGCACAAAGCCAGAACTGATTATTGCCATTGACGCACTGGCGTCACGTTCACTGGAGCGTGTCAATACGACCATTCAGGTGGCCGATATCGGGATACATCCGGGTTCAGGTATTGGCAACAAGCGGCGCGGTATCACCAAGGATATTATGGGTGTTCCGTGTATCGCTATCGGCGTTCCAACGGTATGCTACGCTTCGACCATTGTCAATAACGTAATTGAACTGATGAAAACACATTTTACCAAAGAAAAGGCTTCTACAAAAGCAATCCTGGGGATGCTGGACGATATTTCAGAACCTGAGAGACTTGGGCTGGTGAGAGAGGTACTGCAACCGCTGGGACATGATCTGATTGTGACTCCTAAAGAAATCGATGAATTTATTGAAGATATCGCGAACATCATTGCTACTGGATTGAACGCTGCTCTGCACGAAGCTGTGGATCCTGGCAATGTCGCCGCATATACGCATTAATCAAGGGTTGATAAAATCGTATTTCACACAAAAGTCTCTATTTAACAGGAATCTAATCTCTTTCAAAAAGGGAGGTGATATACCTGTGGTAGAGATTTTTTGTGTTCTAGTAATTGTTCTCCGTTCATAGAGTTGAAATATAAGAGATTTCCGCAGCAGATAGGAACCCTATGTTCCAAATATAAAGCGGGTTTCGACGGGACGAAGGAGGACAAGGCTCACATGAAAAAAATTCAGACCTGGAACGTCGGAAGATGGAGAAGAAAAGGTATCGAAATTTTGGCGATGGGACATACGCTTGTGCTGCTGATCATGGGCTCGGCGCTTTTATTTGTCATTTTGGGGCTAGGGGGATTGGCAGAAAATCGTCTACAAACATCTCCTGTTTCTTCGATGAAAGGATTGGCAGGCTCGGTGTCCAGCGGTTTTTTTGCGGATATGCTAGGTATGGAAGTACCTCATTTGGCACAAAAGAAGCAGCAATCTTCGTTGTCGGGTGAACAATGGTCGCCTTTTGTATTTCAGATGCTTACAGGCATTAATCCGCAGGATCCCAAAAGTCTCATTTCTCGTGAGATTCCTGGCATGTCTGCAGGAGCACCTGTCTTGCTGCGCAAGGGTTCGGGGAACATCAAGGTAGAGGGTCCTACGGATTATCAGCCCGATCAGGGAACGACGGATGCTCCTGGTGGCTCAGATGCATCTGAGAACCCACCGACTAACACGCCGAATATTCCGACAACACCGGAAACAGATCCGGTACGTGAGGATCATCCAGGTGATACGGCCAAAGGGGACAAGCGCATATTAATCTACCATTCTCATCCCAGAGAAGCATATAACCCACTACTTAGCAAAACCAGTTCCAATCCCAATTCAGGTTCTAAATCAGCGAATGTGTCAAGGGTAGGGGACTTTGTAAAGAAGAGGCTGGAAAAGCAAGGGATATCCACACTGCATATAAACAAGGATTATGCTACTACAGTTCAAAATTACAATTGGAACTATTCCTATAAATATTCACGCGAAACGGTTAAGGAAGCTTTAGCTGGAAATAAAGGTTTAACTTATTTGCTTGATATCCATCGGGATTCACAACGTCATGGAAAAACAACAGCAACCATTAATGGACTTTCTTATGCCAAGGTGTATTTTATTATCGGACATGACAACAAAAATTGGCGCGAAAATGAAGCTTTTGCTGCTCGTATTCATGAAAAGCTGGAAAAATCGTATCATGGCGTATCACGTGGTGTATGGGGGAAAGATGGTGGCAAAGGCAACAACGGTGAATACAATCAAAGCTTGTCTTCGCATAGCATTTTAATTGAAATCGGGGGTATTGATAACACCGAGGAGGAGTTGAAACGGACCTCGGACGTTTTGGCGGACATGATCGGTGAAGTGTATTGGGAAGATCAGAAAGCTCAGAAAGCGGGCACTAATGTATCGGATACAAAAAAGAGCAACAGCGATAATTAAATGAGGTAGCAGTAAGGGGGGGAAGGTAATGTCTGGACATTTTCGTAAGAAAGCACTTGGATTTGTACTGCTTATGGGGGCAGGTATTCTTCTTGGTATGCAACTGGCAGGATCTGGTCTGCGTTCAGTGTATGGGCCGGAATGGAACGGAGGGAATACGATTCAATCGGTAAATCAACAGAAAGTTGGATATGAACAGACGATTATTGAGGACACACCCGCAGCTAACACTCGTGCATATAGCGGTACGTATAGCACAAGTGGAGAAGTTAAGGTTGAGCCGAAAACGGAAGCGGGTATAAATGAAGCTGGTGGAAGGGAAGAAAATGAGGAACAGACGCAGCTCGGAGCATCCAGATGGTATTCGACGACTGCGCAACATGTCAATACTCAGGGTCTGGAGACACCGCGTGAACTGCTAGCCGTCAAGGGACAGCAAGCCTCGGTGGATACTATGGCGGACAAAACAGCTGGGTTGCTTCAAAACCTGTCGAGACAGGGCATTCGATGGGTCGTATCTGTATTTGATGGAGTAACAGAATAGAAATATTGCTGACCCCCCTTACAACTGCTATAATAAGCTGATTGACACTAGGCATTGTGTGGGGGTAAGGCATGACTGACATTTTGGCAAGACAACGTAAAATTCGGAACTTTAGTATCATTGCACATATAGACCATGGTAAATCCACGCTGGCTGACCGGATTCTAGAATATACCGGTGCACTCACTTCCCGTGAAATGCAGGAGCAAGTGCTTGACCAGATGGAGCTGGAACGGGAGCGCGGAATTACGATCAAGCTCCAGGCAGTGCGACTCACTTATAAGGCCGATGACGGCGAAGAGTACATTTTGAATTTGATTGATACACCGGGACACGTCGATTTTACGTATGAGGTATCCCGTAGTTTGGCAGCCTGTGAAGGTGCTTTGCTGGTAGTAGACGCCGCGCAGGGAATCGAGGCACAGACGTTGGCTAACGTATATTTGGCGTTGGACAACAATCTGGAGATTTTGCCTGTGCTTAACAAGATTGATTTGCCAAGTGCTGATCCTGAGCGGGTAAAGCAGGAAATCGAGGATGTTATCGGCTTGGATACGAGCGAGACCGTACATGCCTCAGCCAAAGCTGGAATCGGCATCAAAGAAATTTTGGAACAGGTGGTCAGAAGTGTGCCTGCTCCGCAAGGTAATCCGGATAATCCGCTCAAGGCACTCATTTTCGATTCGCACTATGATCCTTATAAAGGCGTTATCGTATATGTTCGCGTTGTGGATGGTAGTATCCGAGCCGGTTCGAAAATTAAAATGATGGCGACTGACAAAACGTTTGAGGTTATTGAAGTTGGTGCTTTTATGCCGCGTATGAACATCGTGGACGAGCTGAACATCGGTGATGTTGGCTTTATCGTTGCCGGTATCAAGCATGTGGGTGATACGCGTGTCGGGGATACAGTGACAGATGCAAAAAATCCAACATTAGAACCGATGCCAGGTTATCGGAAAATTAATCCGATGGTATATTGTGGCTTGTATCCAATCGAAACATCGGAGTATAACGATCTACGTGAGGCGCTTGAAAAGCTACAACTGAACGATGCTTCGCTCAGTTTTGAGCCGGAAACATCAAGCGCGTTGGGTTTTGGCTTCCGTTGCGGCTTCCTTGGTCTGCTTCATATGGACGTTATCCAGGAACGGATTGAACGTGAATTTAACATTCCGCTGATTACAACGGCACCAAGTGTTATTTACCGCATAAAGTTGACGAATGGGGAAACGATCCAGATCGACAATCCATCGAATTATCCGGAAATCGGACGGATTGAACATGTGGAAGAGCCCTATGTAAAAGCAGGCATTATCGTCCCTAATGATTACGTGGGTACGGTGATGGAGCTTTGTCAAACCAAACGTGGTGAGTATGTAAATATGGAATACCTGGATACGACACGGGTAACCATTACGTATCAAATTCCACTGTCTGAAATCGTATATGATTTCTTCGATCAGCTTAAATCAAGTACCAAAGGCTATGCTTCCTTTGATTATGAGATTTCAGGCTATCGCCAGTCCAACCTGGTGAAAATGGATATTTTGTTGAATGGCGAGCAGGTCGATGCACTGTCGTTCATCGTGCATAGAGATCGGGCTTATCATCGCGGACGTATTATCTGTGAGAAGCTGCGCGAGCTAATTCCGCGTCAAATGTTTGAGGTGCCGATCCAGGCATCTGTAGGAACAAAGGTTGTGGCGCGTGAAACCGTTAAGGCGATGCGTAAAAACGTCTTGGCCAAATGTTATGGCGGCGATATTTCTCGTAAACGGAAGCTGCTTGAAAAGCAAAAAGAGGGCAAAAAGCGTATGAAGCAGGTCGGTAACGTAGAAGTACCTCAGGAAGCATTTATGGCGGTACTGAAAATAGATGAGTAAAGTTGTTTGAAGTATTCGTCCATTCTTTCATGGGGCATTTGCCGTGCATGGAGAATGGACGTTATTTATTTGAGCAAGCTATCCAGAGATGGAGTGTTTGTTATCTCAGTTGCAAAAATAGTATAACAACAGTATCTTTAGCGTATTTCTATAGATGCTTTACTCTTACTGCAACACCTACATTACAAAAAAATGATCGATGGTGGTAGGCAGCAGCGGAGTGGTCCATTTGAATCTGGAGTAACAGCGATCAGAAGATCAAATGGAACACGAAGCGGTTGTCGAGACCTCGGCGCATTTTTTCACTATTCCCTGAATTGACAAGGAGGATCGGTATGACCGCATCCATACAAAAACATGAACATTCATCCGCGCCTCAAGCGGTTTACCTGCATATACCTTTTTGCACGAATAAATGCTTTTACTGTGATTTCAACTCTTATGTGCTCAAGGATCAACCTGTTATGGAATATCTGTATGCACTGGAACGGGAGATGGAACATACAGTTAAGCTTCACCCACCAGGAGAGATTAAAACTATTTTTGTCGGGGGTGGAACACCAACTACCCTAAATCCGAAAGAAATGGAATATTTCCTGAAGAGCGTCCGAACCTACTTCCCGCATTGGGCGGAAGATATTGAGTTCTCCATGGAAGCTAATCCAGGTACCACTGATTTTGAAAAACTCTCTGTGATGAAAGAAGGCGGCGTCAATCGACTCAGCTTTGGCGTACAGGCTTTTCAGAATGAGCTACTCACAGGCATAGGTCGTATTCACAGTACAGATGACGTATATCGTAGTTTGGAAAACGCACGTAAGGTTGGCTTGGACAACCTGTCGATTGACCTGATGTTCGGTTTGCCGAATCAAACAGTGGAGATGCTGCATGAAAGCGTCAGTAGAGCGCTAGAGTTGGAGCTTCCTCATTACTCTATCTACAGTTTGAAGGTTGAAGAAAACACGCTCTTCCACACGCTGTACCAGAAAAATCAGCTACCGCTTCCACATGAGGATGACGAACTGGAAATGTACTTACTCCTCATGCGTCGCATGAAAGAAGCGGGCTATGAACAGTATGAGATTAGTAATTTCGCAAAACCAGGCTTGGGGAGCAAGCACAACATGACCTATTGGCGAAATGAGGACTATTACGGTCTCGGAGCTGGGGCACATGGATATGTTGGCAGAGAGCGCCATATGAACATTAAGGGCATTAACCCTTATGTGGAGGCTAGTCGTAATGGTTTGCCGCGTCTAGATAGCTTTGAGGTGCCAGCGGCGGAAGCCATGGAGGATTTTCTTATGGTCGGTTTGAGAATGCTAGAGGGCGTTTCCAAGTCTCGCTTTGAAGCTCAATTCGGTCAGGCGTTGGAGGATACGTTTACTGCTCCTCTTGGAAAAATGCTCAATGCGGGGTTAATCGAATCGATTGAGGACGGTTATCGTTTGAGTGAACGTGGCATTTTATTCGGAAATGATGTATTTGCAGAGTTTATTGGTTCAATCACGGTAAATTCATAAGTCGTAGCTTCAATACAGCGCGTTTCAACTTCGTAAGCTGGGACCATCATTTTATTACACCATTCTGTCACAGCAGGGTAAATGGAGTATTGCGATTCTATGCGTGATGTTGTATATTTATTCATTATATGCGGCAAGCGGTAGGAGGAGAGCAAGATGGCTTCAGTGTGTAAAGATGTATTGTGCAGAAGTGCGGTTCCTGAGGATGTGGAGCCTTTATATCAAATGATTAGCGGCTATGCAGAGCGGGGGATTATGCTGCCACGTTCGAGGGAAGTGCTAACGCGCCAACTGGAGCTGTTTATTGTTGCAGAGGTGGACGGCGGAGTTGTTGGTTGTGGTTCTTTATGCAAATTGGGCGCTGACCTGGTAGAGATTCGCTCCCTTGGCATCTCTGAGGGACACAAAGGTATGGGTATTGGCTCTAAGCTCGTGGAGGGCCTTATGATAGAAGCACGGCGGCAACGTATTCCTAAAATTATGGCATTGACCTACGAGGTCTCCTTTTTTATAAAAAACGGTTTTGATGTAGTAAGCAAAGAGATTTTCCCTGAAAAGGTATGGACCGACTGCATTCACTGTAGTAAACAAAACAATTGTGATGAAATCGCAGTGTTGAAAGTACTGAACTGACCTGTCAATAATGAGGTCAGTTCTTTTTTCATCAGGACCTAATCATGCGTATATTATACAGCCTACATTGTTTAATGCGGGTTTATTTCTCATATGTTTTGAGCAACCACCAAATGAATTGATGATGAGGCTCCAGCTCGGAAGGTATTCCCTTCAGGCTTCTTATGGGATGGTCCTTATGATAATCAGTATCATTATAAAAATATGCAGTGCCGTCTAATGGAACTCGGTGTTTATATTTATACAAGGCGGCTAGGTTGCGGCGATTAGTTCTCAAATTTAATTCCTCCTCAAGGACAAAGAAGTTATAATGGTATGGAGACATAGTCTCGAGTTTTTCTATTTTCTGTGTCACTATACATAAATACGGTTTTTATACGCTGGATATTGAGGTTTTTCGTGAAAAAGTGTAAACGTTCTGGATTCATTCCAGTAAACTAAACTGTTGTGATAAATCTTGTTTATTGAAAATACTGATCTGACTTGACAATGATCAGGTCGGTTTGGTATTTTTGTATTATCGGTTAGCACTCAACGCGAACGAGTGCTAATGATTCCATTTAACAATCATGCTATTATGGATAAACAACAAGGGGGGATTCGCTTGTTAACCGAACGTCAGAGACTCATTCTGAATGCGATTATTGATGACTACATTCGTTCGGCTGAGCCAGTGGGTTCCCGCAGCATATCCAAAAGGCAGGATGTCGGATTCAGCCCGGCCACGATCCGTAATGAAATGTCGGATTTGGAGGAACAGGGCTATCTGGAGCAACCCCATACTTCTGCGGGACGCATCCCGTCTCATAAAGGCTATCGTTATTATGTGGACCATCTGGTACCACTGAATACACTGAAGCCTATGGAAATGCGGGAACTGAAAGCCTTTTATGCCGAAAAGCTGAATGTAATGGAGCAAGTGATCCAGCATGCGTCAGGCATTTTGTCCCATATGACCAATTATACTTCCATCCTGCTTGGGCCGGAGGTTTTTCATACTTCATTGCGTCATTTTCAGCTGTTGCCGCTCAACGAAACGACGGCTGTGGCGATAATCGTGACCAATACCGGTCAGGTGGAGAACAAAACGGTAGATATTCCACCGGGAATTTCGATTTCCGAGATGGAGAAGGTTGTGAATTTACTGAACAGCAAGCTGGTCGGTGTGCCGATTTATCAGCTTAAATCACGCCTTTACACCGCACTTGGTCAGGAGATGGAGAAGCATGTGTCTCATTTTGAGGACGCTATGAAGGTGCTGGATAAAGCACTGGATAATGAATCGGATCAGCGCTTGTATTTGAGCGGTGCGACAAACATGCTTAATCAACCTGAATTTAAAGATGTAGAAAAGGTTAAACATATTCTCGATCTGCTGGAGGAAACACCAACGCTGCTTAAACTAATGACACCTGTTGTCGGGGCACCTGAAATTCAAGTCCGCATCGGCACTGAAAATGATCATGAGGCGTTTGCCAATTGCAGCCTGATTACTGCTACGTATGCAGTAGACGGAGAAGCGTTGGGCACTATAGGCATACTGGGTCCGACACGGATGGAATATGCGAGAGTTATTAATATTTTGGGTATCCTGTCTAAGGATTTGACCGCAATGCTAACGCAGCGGTTTAAATAGAACAAAGCCGCATAGGTTGCGGTACTACATGTTCCGCGTCTGGATACGGTTCGTATCCTGCGCGGGTGCATTGTTGCGTGTTTTTGTAAAGGTAGTTATGACTTGAAGGAGGTGAAACATTTTGAAGGAAGAACAAGCGTTCCAAGAAGAAAAACAACAAAATGTAAGCACAGAGGAAGCCGCCGAAGCGAGCCAGCAGGAAGAGCCGGTTAATGAAGCGGCGGCACTGGAAGACCAAGAAAGCGAAACAGAGCTGAATAAGCTTCGCGCTCAGGCGGAAGAGCATCAGCAACGGTTTTTACGCGCTCAGGCGGATTTTGATAATTTCCGCCGTCGTACGCTGAAAGAAAAAGAAGACCTTGCCAAATATGCATCTATGAAGCTGGTTACCGAGTTGGTGCCTGTTTTGGATAACTTCGAGCGTGCGCTGGCAACAGCACCGCAAGGAGCGGAGTCTGAGTCATTCAGCAAAGGCGTGGAAATGATTTTCCGCCAGTTTGAGAGTGTGCTTCAGGCAGAAGGAGTAACGGCCATGAATTCGGTGGGACAACCGTTTAATCCTGACTTCCATCAGGCTATTATGCAGGTGGAGAGCGAAGAGCATGAGGAAGGCATTGTTGTTGAAGAGGTACAAAAAGGGTACATGCTGAAGGACAAGGTGCTTCGTCCAGCGATGGTAAAAGTGAGCATGTAGCTTTTTCAATATACATGAGGATTTTGCAAAAATCCCATAAGCGACTTTCAATGAACAATATTGCACTTTGGAGCGACTGGAATCGAATTTTGCAAAATTATGACATTAGAAATACATCATTTTGATTCAACCATTCTGGCCTGCGGGCCTCGTATATACAGAAGGAGGAATTGTCCGATGAGCAAAGTAATCGGTATTGACTTAGGTACAACCAACTCTTGTGTGGCTGTTATGGAGGGCGGCGAAGCAGTCGTTATTCCAAATCCGGAAGGCGCACGCACAACCCCTTCCGTTGTTGGTTTCAAAAAAGATGGAGAACGTACTGTAGGGGAAACAGCAAAACGCCAAGCAATTACAAACCCGGATCGTACAATCATGTCCATCAAGCGTCACATGGGTACAAATCATAAAGAAAGCATCGACGGCAAAGAATATTCCGCACAGGAAATTTCCGCTATGATTTTGCAAAAGCTGAAATCCGATGCTGAAGCTTACCTGGGACAAACCGTTTCTCAAGCTGTTATCACTGTTCCAGCTTACTTCAATGACGGTCAACGTCAAGCAACCAAGGATGCAGGTAAAATTGCCGGTCTGGAAGTTCTGCGGATTGTCAATGAGCCGACAGCAGCTGCATTGGCATATGGTATGGAAAAATCCGAAGACCAAACGATCCTGGTATATGACCTGGGTGGCGGTACATTCGACGTATCCATTCTGGAACTGGGCGACGGTTTCTTCGAAGTTAAAGCAACAAGCGGCGATAACAAGCTGGGTGGCGATGACTTTGACCAAGTGATTATTGATTACCTCGTAAATGAGTTCAAAAAAGATCAAGGCATTGACCTGAGCAAAGATAAAGCTGCTGTACAACGTCTGAAAGACGCAGCGGAAAAAGCGAAAAAAGAACTGTCTGGCGTACTGACAACGACGATTTCTTTGCCGTTTATCACAGTAGCTGATGGCGTTCCACAGCATTTGGAGTTGAACCTGACTCGTGCGAAATTTGAAGAATTGTCTGAAGGTCTGGTAGAACGTACTTTGGGACCTACTCGTCAAGCGATGAAAGATGCAGGCATGAGTGCCAGCGACATCGACAAAATCGTTCTGGTCGGCGGTTCCACACGTATTCCGGCTGTACAAGAAGCAATCAAAAAGCTGACAGGTAAAGAGCCTCACAAAGGCGTAAACCCTGATGAAGTGGTAGCTTTGGGCGCGGCAGTTCAAGCGGGTGTACTGACTGGTGATGTGAAAGACGTCGTTCTTCTTGACGTAACTCCACTGTCCCTCGGTATTGAAACCGCAGGTGGCGTATTTACTAAAATGATTGATCGTAACACGACGATCCCTACGAGCAAATCGCAGGTATTCTCGACATATGCCGACAATCAGCCTAGCGTAGAAATTCACGTGCTGCAAGGTGAACGTGAAATGGCAGCAGGCAACAAAACACTGGGTCGCTTCCAATTGGGAGATATCCCTCCAGCACCACGTGGTGTACCGCAAATCGAAGTTACCTTTGATCTGGATGCGAACGGTATCGTGAACGTATCCGCTACAGATAAAGGCACAGGCAAAAGCCAAAAGATTACGATCACATCTTCCAGCGGCTTGAGCGACGAGGAAGTAGAACGTATGATGAAGGATGCCGAGTTGCATGCGGAAGAAGATAAAAAACGCAAAGATTTGGTAGAAGCGAAAAACGCTGCGGATCAACTGATCTACTCTGTAGACAAAACGATTAAAGATCTGGGCGAAAAAGCGGATG
This sequence comes from Paenibacillus sp. FSL M8-0228, assembly GCF_038007385.1. Lineage (NCBI taxonomy): Bacteria > Bacillati > Bacillota > Bacilli > Caryophanales > Paenibacillaceae > Paenibacillus > Paenibacillus sp. FSL M8-0228. Next base: position 3,848,564 of record NZ_JBBOXA010000001.1, on the reverse strand, counting down.
CAGGCGAAGTCGAAAAAGCAAATGCAGCAAAAGAAAATCTGCAAAAAACGCTGGAAACCGACAACCTGGAAGATATCAAAAAGGCTACTGAAGAACTGACTGAAATCGTTCAGCAATTGTCTGTAAAGCTGTATGAGCAAGCTGCTCAAGAAGCACAGGCTCAACAAGGCCAAGACGGCGCAGCAGACAGCAAAGGCCGTGACAATGTGGTTGACGCGGACTATGAAGTTGTTGACGAAGACCAGAAGAAAGACTAAGTTACGGATCGGGTAGTGGTAGCTTTACGGTACACCGATGCGTTATGATATACTGAATAGTAATTGCAGCGTAGCTGCCTTGATAAATAACAATTAGCCGAAGGGTAAGAGTTATTTCCAAGATAAATAAGCATATTACGGGTTGTACTGCCTTGAAATGATGGGAAGGTCAAAGCCGGGTCATCCCGTGCCTTTGGCTTTCCTTTTATATGTAGTGCAGACACGTTGTAGGCATGGGGGTGGAACATTGGCTGATAAGCGTGATTATTATGAGGTGCTGGGCGTCGCGAAGGGCGCTTCGGATGATGAAGTCAAAAAGGCTTACCGTAAGCTTGCGCGTCAGTATCATCCGGACGTGAACAAGGCTGCGGACGCGGAAACTAAATTTAAAGAAGTGAAAGAAGCTTACGATGTTCTCAGCGATGGTCAGAAGCGGGCAAGATATGACCAGTATGGTCATGTAGACCCGAACCAAGGCATGGGAGGCGGCTTTGGTGGTGGTGCCGACTTCGGTGGCGGGTTTGGCGATATTTTTGATATGTTCTTTGGTGGCGGCGGTAACGGCCGACGCGATCCGAATGCACCGCAGCGTGGGAACGATCTTCAATATACGATGACGATTGAATTCAAGGAAGCAGTGTTCGGTAAAGAAACCGACATTCATATTGAACGTACGGAAACATGTGATACGTGTCACGGTACGGGAGCCAAAGCGGGTACTCAACCACAAACCTGCTCCGTCTGCCACGGCAGCGGACAGGAAGAAGTGGTGCAGAATACACCGTTTGGTCGTATGGTTAATCGACGCGCCTGCTCTAATTGCGGCGGTTCCGGTAAAATCATTAAAGAAAAATGTACGACTTGTAGCGGTTCCGGTCGGGTACGCAAGCAACGTAAAATTCATATTCGCATTCCAGCGGGTGTGGATGACGGCGCACAGATGCGTATTAACGGTGAAGGCGAAGGTGGTGTCAACGGAGGACCGGCAGGTGACTTGTACGTCGTGTTCCGTGTGAAATCGCACGACTTCTTTGAGCGTGAGGGAGACGATATCTACTGCGAAATTCCGCTGACGTTCTCACAGGCAGCATTGGGAGATGAAGTCGAGATCCCGACGTTGACCGAGAAAGTGAAGTTGAAAGTTCCAGCAGGTACGCAAACAGGTACTTACTTCCGTCTTAAAGGAAAAGGTGTGCCAAAACTGCGTGGCGTTGGTCAGGGTGACCAGCATATTAAGGTAGTTGTGATAACGCCTAGCAAGCTGAGTGAGGAACAAAAGGATTTACTGCGTCAGTTCTCTTCGCTTAGCGGAGAACAGACGCATGAGAATGAGCAGTCTTTTTTTGACCGTGTGAAGCGCGCCTTCCGAGGCGACTAAGCCCAATTAGAAATCGCGGAGCTTCAACCATGAATCAAAGGAAACTATTCCGCAATTGCGGGGTAGTTCCTTTTTTTATATTCAGGTAAACACATACATAACCATTTTTGTATAGGCATGTTGAACTATCGAGACTTAATATCAAGTAGAAAGGGGTGAGTTCCATCGGAAATGTACAGCTCAAGCTGCGTCGGGGTAAACCACTATTAAAGCTCAGAGGCCTAATTACACTGCTAGTATGTCTAGTTATGGCACTTGTGCTTCTGCCTGTAACCCTGTTATTTGCGGAGAGAGTGGAGCAGGAAACTGAGAAGGGACTGGAAGAAAAGGCAATGTCCATCGCGCGTACACTCGCCCATACGCCGCTTATTGTCAAGCAATTGCAAGGGACAGGTTCGTCTCTTTCCATGCAGGAGTATGTAAAGAGGGTCTCAGTAGCAAATCACATCCAGTTCATCGTGGCTATGGATATGAAGGGAATTCGTAAAACGCACCCGGATGCTAGGATGATCGGCAAAGCCTTTGTCGGTGGAGACGAGTATACTGCACTTCATGGCCATGAGAGCGTGTCCGTTGCGAAGGGTACATTGGGCTTGTCCATGAGAGCCTTTTCCCCCGTGTTCAGTTCAACGGGGAAGCAGGTAGGGGCGATTGTTGTTGGTATATCCATGCAAGATGTACAGATGGCTCAGGAAGGCAACAACCGTCTTATTGCTATCGCCCTTGGCATCGGAATATTGATCGGCACTGGAGGTGCGGTAGTGCTGGCTCGTAAAATCAAAAATATGCTAGTCGGTCTGGAGCCGCCGGAAATCGCACGCTTGCTGGAGGAACGCAGTGCTATGTTGCAATCCATCAAGGAAGGAGTTATTGCGGTAGATGAATTCGGTCGCGTCATGCTGATGAATGCAGAAGCGATTCGTCTACTTAGACAAGCGGGGATTGAAGATTTCTCATTCTCCGGACAGGAAATTACCGTTTATCTATCCGCTTTTCGATTGCAAGAGGTCCTGGAAGCGAGTACTCCACAAATGGATGAGGAAATGGAGCTGGGTGGAATAACTTTGCTGACTACCAGTGTTCCGATACGGGTCAAAGGGGAAATTGTGGGGGCAATTGTAACCTTTCGAGATAAAACGGAAATGAACCAGCTGGCAGAACGTTTGACAGGAGTGTCCCTGTACACGGAAGCACTACGTGCGCAGGCTCATGAATTTATGAACAAGCTGCATGTCATTATGGGGATGGTGCACTTGCAAATGTATGATAAACTGGAGCATTACATTATGGATGCCGTCGAGCATCATCAAGTGGAAATTGGCTCTATCACCCGGCAGATTAGGGACCCGGTTATGGCAGGGTTTGTGTTGGGAAAATTAAGCCGGGCCAGAGAGGTAGCGGTAAGTTTTGAACTGACTCCAGGTAGTTACTTGCCCGAATCCAGTCAAACTCAAACGACGCATGAACTGATTACTATTCTTGGCAATCTGTTTGATAATGCGGTGGAGGCGATGGAATCTTTCGAGCACAAGCGAATTACCCTTTCACTTTATTATGAAGAAAGCCAGAAGAACGGTTATCTGACCTGTATCATGTGCGACAATGGTCCAGGTATACCGGAAGGGCTTGTGAAGGCTATATTTGAAAAAGGTTTTTCGACCAAGGGAGAGTCACGAGGGATGGGTCTTTATCTAGTGACGCAAAGCGTGAAAAGATTACAGGGAAGTATAAAGTTAATCCCAGCCGAGCAAGGGTGCTGTTTTCAGATTACGATTCCATACATTATAGCGGGGAATGATGAACATGATTAATGTCCTGATTGTAGAAGATGATCCGATGGTTGCGGAATTTAACCGCAAATATATGGAGCAGGTAGAAGGTTTCCGATGTGGGGGTTGGGCTTCTTCTGTGGAAGAGGCTAAGAAATATATAGCTGAACAAGCCATTGATCTGATATTGCTAGATGTGTATATGCAGGAAAACAATGGCCTCGATTTACTGTCATTCATACGGGAGACAGGTGTAAATATAGATGTCATTGTCATCTCGGCTGCAAGTGACATGAACAGTGTCAAAAAAGCAATGAACTTCGGCGCGGTGGATTACTTAATTAAGCCGTTCCACTTTAACCGTTTTTTGGAGGCCCTCACGGGGTACCGAGAGCACATTAGCATCGTGCGTGAGCGCAGTCTACTTTCTCAGGAGGAGTTGGACCGACTGATTTATCATAAAAGCTTGACTAAAGACTTGGCACGATTGCCCAAAGGCATAACTAAATCCACGCTGGCTATGATATGGAATTGTATCCAGCGGCACAATAATAAGGTACTATTTTCCACCGAGGATATTGCGGAGAGTGCAGGGATATCCAGGGTGTCTATGCGCAAGTACCTGGCTTTTATGACAGAGATTGAGGCTCTTTCCATGGAAACCATATACGGAACCATAGGACGCCCTGTTTACCAATACCGAATATTGCCACAGGCAGAAGACATCATGAATAGTTTTATTTAAGTCTTCTTTCCGATTACTTTAATTACAAAAGTGAATGATTAGTTTTAAAACCAAATAAAGCGTTTTCCAAGGTGTAGAATGGAAACATGATCATCATTCTTCACTTTATGGAGGGAGATTTATGGAAAATGCTACGAACCAGCCTGTCATTCAAAAGGGGCAAAGATGGAGCAAAAATTTTGTAGATGGCATGAGAATGCTGGGCAGGGTAAAGGTGGGGGTTATTCCTCTTCCGCTCTATGCCGTGATCGCGCTGATTGTTTATGCAGCTGCAATTACTGAAAGAATTCCGAACGATCTGTTAGGCGGGTTTGCCGTCATCATGATTTTAGGTATACTGCTCAGTGATCTAGGGGCCAAACTTCCGTTGCTTAAGCATATTGGCGGGCCGGCCATTTTATCTCTTATGGTTCCATCGTTAATGGTATTTTGGAATATGTTCAGTCCATCTGCGATGGGTGCTGTACACACGCTTATGAAAACCTCGAATTTTCTTTACTTCTACATCGCATGTCTAGTAACGGGTAGTATTCTTGGTATGGATCGGAAAATGCTGATGAACGGAATTGTCAGGATTTTCGCCCCCATTATTATAGGATCTATTGCAGCAGTTGCCGTGGGGATGATAGTGGGTATGGCTTTTGGCTATAGCGCCTATCATACATTTTTTTTCATCATCATTCCGATTATCTCCGGTGGGATTGGGGAAGGCATTTTACCGTTGTCCATTTCGTATGGATTGGTGCTGGGCAAGGATTCGGCAATATTCGTGTCTCAATTTATCCCCGCTGCAATTATCGGGAACATTGTTGCAATCATAGGTGCGGGTATTCTGAAGAGATTAGCGGAGAAAAATCCAAAAACTTCAGGTAACGGGAGGTTATTGAAACTAGAAAAACATGCAGAAAAGCTAGCCCCGGCAAGTCTGGAACAATCGATTTCTTTTCCATTGATGGGAGGAGGTCTGCTGTTAGCTTGCACTTTCTTTATTGTGGGTAAGTTGCTGGAGCCGTATCTCCATATTCCAGGTCCGATCCTCATGATTCTGGCGGCGGCGTTAATTAAGTGCATTCAGATTATGCCGAACACATTGGAGCAGGGAGCTTTTCACTTATACAAATGTATAACGGCAAGTCTGACATGGCCCTTGATGGTGGGATTGGGTATTTTGTATGTACCTTTGGATAGTGTGGTTGGGATCTTAACGGTTCCTTATGCCATCACCTGCGCATCTGTTGTAGTTGCATTGATTGTTACCGGATACTTCACAGGAAAATGGATTCACATGTATCCTGTAGAAGCTGCTTTGGTGACTAGCTGTCGCGGTGGATTAGGGGGCACGGGAGATGTAGCCATTCTGTCTGCGTCCAATCGGATGGAACTGATGCCTTTTGCGCAAATTGCAACACGTATTGGTGGGGCAGGCACGGTCATTTTAGCAACTTTGTTACTCCAATTATGGAGCTGATGAGTTTTATACACAGGACTGAGATTCATATCCAAAAAGAGACATGAAAGGACGGAGAAAAATATGAGCAGTTTAATAGATGAAATTAGAGAATTACACGCAGGTGGCAAAATGGAGACCTTACCGAAGAAACCAATTGAAACGATGGAGGGGCTGTCCAAAGTGTATACGCCGGGTGTAGCTGAAATTTGTATGGAAATTGCCAATGACCCTGCCAAAGCGTTCGAATTAACGATCAAAAAAAATACTGTAGCGGTCGTATCAGATGGAACAGCAGTACTGGGATTAGGAGATATCGGGCCGGAGGCTGCTATGCCTGTAATGGAGGGTAAAGCGGTGTTGTTCAAACAATTTGCAGGTGTCGACGCCTTTCCGATTTGTCTCAACACGAAGGACGCTGATGAAATTGTTCAAATTGTTAAAATGATTGCTCCTGCTTTTGGCGGCATTAATTTGGAGGATATATCTTCGCCACGCTGTTTTGAAATCGAGAGACGGTTGAAGCAGGAACTGGACATTCCAGTATTTCATGATGATCAACATGGTACGGCAGTCGTTGTGTTAGCGGGTCTGGTCAATGCATTAAAGGTATGTGGCAAAAAAATGGAGGATGTCAAAGTCGTATTTGCAGGAATCGGTGCAGCGGGTATGGCCTGCTCCCGTATGCTGCTTAAGGCAGGTGTGCGCAATCTGATTGGCGTTGATCGACAGGGAGCTATTCACCGTGATGTGGAGTACAGTAATCCGCATTGGACAGAGTATGCGAACATGACTAATCCGCACAATTTAAGTGGGAGTTTATCCGAGGTGATTGTGGGAGCTGATGTATTCATCGGTGTGTCAGGCCCGAACATACTGACTGTAGAGGATATACAGAGCATGGCAACTGATCCTATTGTGTTCGCCATGGCGAATCCGATTCCGGAAATCGATCCGGCTGTAGCTGCACCTTATGTACGTGTGCTCGCTACTGGCCGCTCCGATTTTCCAAATCAGATTAACAATGTGCTGTGCTTCCCGGGAATTTTCCGGGGTGCTCTAGATTGTCATGCTACGACGATTAATGAGGAAATGAAACTAGCTGCCGGACTTGCCATCGCTGATGCGATCTGTCCTGAGGAGCTAAGTGAAACTTATATCATACCGAATGTCTTTAATCCGAAGGTGGTTCAAAAGGTACGGGATGCAGTTATTCGCGCTGCTTGGGAGACAGGAGTAGCTAAGTCAGGTGAAGCTCCAGCAGCTGTTTTACACCCGTAAAAGTTATGCTCTTCACAAACTCTGGTTCACTGTCTTGGCCTACTGTTCTTGATATCGTCTGCATCCGTCGGAATATAAAATCGTGCCAATGAGCAGGATATAACAAAGCGTAACGCTCTATGCTCTTGAAGAGCAGTTGCGCTCAATACTACACAGGGAGATTTTGAGATGGGCGAAAAAAATATTTTGGCGTATTTCAAAAGTCCTGAGGAAGCACAGGGAGCTGCTAGAAAACTGGAAGCTCTCCGGGCAGCCGATGTGTCGATAGACCGATTTAGCCGGTATCCGCGGCAGTCTACTGGCAACGCCGGATTGCCTGTATTTTCAGGACAGATTAGCAGCTTGTCCTCATTGACACAGGGCGTGGACTTTACAGATGCAACTCCAGCAATACTGGCTGCGGCTGATCCGTCCGCCAGTGGCATGAGTGATGGAGGACAGGGCGGACCGACAGGCCGCGATATTTTGTTGACTGCTGTGGTGGATGAATCCATTCATCATCAGGCAATGTCCATCGTGGAACAAGCGGGTGGAATGCTGTGAAAAGTTTGGAAGGGGCAGTGACCGATGTCTAAAAACAAACGGTTTGATAAAGTGCTAACCAAAACAGAGAAAATCAAACGCATGCAATCTGCTAAAAATGAAGATGTTGAGTTCTCAGCAGATCAGGCAGATGCTGAGGATCTGGAAGCGATCCGGCGTAGCGAAGGAGCTGACCGTCGTCAGCAGCGTATCATAAACGACAATGAGTAGAATTTAATAAGACGGGTTATCTCCATCAATAGGATGATTTGTGGGATAGCCCGTCTTATTTGTGTTCTTTCCTTTTTCTATTCATTATCCGCTGTATGCTGTTGCACTAAAAACAAGAGGACCGGCGACGAAAGCAGTAGTCGCAGGCGTTTGATTTTCAATAATTAGTTGGTAGTTTTGCACGCCCAGAGGCGCAACGTCTACCGTTTCGACATTAAGAATAATATTGTTATCGAAGACATTGGATTCCAGTCCGTAATAAATTTCCTTGCCGGCTCTCCATATACGTACAAGTACTCGAATGTTGCCGACACCGACGAAACGTAGTCCAATCGAGGCTTTTAACTCTACACGGTTGTTGACAGCACCAGAAATAGCAGGATCAATAAATACAGACGTCGTAGCAATTCCAAGTCCGGCTGGAGAAATCGGAAAAGGACGATTACCAGCTTTTTTGAACTCCTGTGCATGTATATAGTACAATGTAATGTATGCATGTGAAATGAGGAGGAAATGAAAACCATGTTGTGGAATGAAATTACAATACATACAACCGAAGAAGCCATCGAAATGATTTCGAATTTTCTGCACGAAGCAGGTGCAGGAGGGGTTTCCATTGAAGAATCCGGTTCGCTCAACAAGCCGCGGGATACGTCCTATGGACAGTGGTATGATCGACCTTTGAACGACATACCTGAAGGACAAGCGATCATCAAAGGCTATTTTGCCGAAGAAGTGGACATGGATAGTATTCGTTCGCAAATTGAGCCGCGCGTCGAAGAATTGAGAACTTTCGATATTGACCCTGGTGAGGTTCAGTATGAACTAAAAACAGTTGATGAGGACGACTGGGCAAATGCTTGGAAGCAATATTTCAAGCCTTTGCGTGTGTCGGACCGTCTGACGATTAAACCCACTTGGGAGGACTATGAGCCTGCGAGTGAAGAGGAAAAAATCATTGAGCTGGACCCTGGTATGGCCTTCGGGACTGGAACGCATCCTACGACATCCCTTTGTCTGAGAACGCTGGAATCTGTAATTAAGGGCGGGGAAGAAGTCATTGATGTCGGCACGGGTTCCGGTATTTTGGCCATTGGAGCTGTAAAGCTGGGAGCGAAGCATGTACTTGCCTTGGATCTCGATCCGGTGGCAGTATCCAGTGCGCGGGAAAATACGCGTCTGAACGGGCTGGAGGAACGCATTACCATTAAAGAAAGTGATTTGCTATCGGTGCTTAATGCAAGCGATCCAACGCTGGGTATCCAGTTACCCGTCAAGCTAGTGGTAGCTAATATATTGGCAGAGATTATTTTGCTGTTCATTGACGATGTATATAAAGCCCTGGAACCAGGTGGTATTTATATTGCTTCAGGGATTTGGAAGAACAAAGAAGAAGTTGTCGAAACTGCGTTGAAGGCAGCTGGCTTTGAGATTGCCGAAATAAGCCGGGATGAAGATTGGCTGGCGTTTGTGGCGAGAAAGAGGTAAGTATGGATTTTTTACAAAATATTTTTCGTGTAAATTTAAATGTTCTTCCATTTTATTTGCTGGCCGTGATCATATCGTTCACGGTTCATGAGTTTGCACATGCATTTTATGCCAATAAATTTGGTGACCCTACAGCCAAGCTACTTGGGCGCGTGACTTTAAATCCGGCAGTGCATATTGACCTGCTGGGTACGCTACTGCTGCTGATCGGAGGCTTTGGCTGGGCCAAGCCAGTTCCGGTTAATCGTGATAACTTTAGTCGTCCGCGCCTCATGGGCATTATTGTATCGGCTGCGGGTCCGCTCAGCAATCTGCTGCTTGCATTTGTTACTACTTTAATCTATGCCGTGCTCCTTCATTTTCAAGTATTGCCGGGGATGGAGAACCAACGGGTGGCTCAAGCAATCTATTTGTTTATCAATGCTTTGATCAATTTAAATCTGTTTTTGTTTATCTTTAATTTGATCCCATTGCCTCCACTGGATGGATACCGGATTGTGGAAGATGTGGCCCCCACTCCTGTACGTCGCAAACTCCAGCAGTTTGAACAGTGGTCGATCTTTATTTTTCTGCTTATCCTGGTCATTCCACAGGTTCGAGTTGTAACGATTGAACCTCTTTACACGCTGGCCCAGATGATTTATATACAGTTTTTGCAGTTCTCTTTTTATATCACTGGATTGTTCGGAGCCTAAGGGCTCCTTTTTTTACGAGAATGGTAGGTATACCTTGAATAGAAGAGTGAACAGACTGGTCATACAGGCGCAAAAGATGATATGATGTTGCTTGGTGATTTATTCGGATTTTGTACGGAACATTAGTGGATAACAGTTATTTTTAGAATGAGGATTTTTGCAAAATCCAGGAATAGGTGTGAGAGAGAATGCAGCGTTATTTTATTCCGGCAGAGCAATTTCTAGAAGATCACGTGATTGTTGCGGGTGAGGACGCGCGGCATATCGCTAAAGTCATGCGGGGCCGTAGTGGTGACAAAATTATAGTCAGTGACGGGGTATCTAGGGAAGCACTGGCTGCATTGGATACGATAGAGCAGGATCATGTTACGGCGACGATTATTGAGCCGCTGAAGATGACCTCTGAACCGCATGTGCAGGTCACCATCGCTCAGAGTCTTCCTAAAGGAGACAAGATGGAGACGGTGATGCAAAAATGTACAGAAATCGGAGCAACCGGGTTTGTACCGTTTTTGTCCGAGCGTACAGTAGTGCAGTATGATGCCAAAAAAGAAGGCAAGCGACTGGAGCGTTGGCGCAAGATTGTGAAGGAAGCGGCTGAACAAAGCCACCGTAACCGGATTCCAGAAATTAGTGCGCCAATGACGTGGAAAGAACTTCTGGCTTCTTTTGCTGGGTATGATTTGATATGTTATTGTTATGAAAAAGAGCAGGGTCAGCAGCTACGGGATGTAATCCAGCCATTGGTAGGACAATGGGCGTCGACGGACATGCCGCGTGTTCTGCTGGTGGTAGGCCCGGAAGGCGGCTTTACTGAAGCGGAAAGCCTGGAGGCCGAGCAGGCTGGGGCCCAGTCTACAGGACTGGGAAGACGTATTTTGCGTGCTGAGACCGCAGGAATGGCTGCATTGGCTTGCATTTTATATGAGACAGGAGAAATGGGAGGGGTTTAATATGCCGTCAGTGGCATTTTACACATTGGGCTGTAAGGTAAACTTTTATGATACAGAAGCGATCTGGCAGCTGTTTAAAAATGAAGGTTATGAACAGGTGGACTTTGATGAGCAGACCGCGGATGTCTATCTTATTAATACATGTACCGTTACGAATACCGGTGATAAAAAGAGTCGTCAGATCATTCGCCGCGCGATTCGCCGGAATCCAGATGCCATTGTGGCAGTGACGGGCTGCTACGCCCAAACTTCTCCTGCCGAAATTATGGATATTCCTGGCGTTGATCTCGTTATCGGGACTCAAGATCGGGACAAAATCATTCCGTTCGTGCAGGAAATTCAAGGGACGCGTCAACCAGTGAACGCCGTGCGCAATATTATGAAAACGCGTGTATTTGAGGAAATGGATGTGCCTGATTTTGCTAATCATACTCGGGCCTTTTTGAAAATTCAGGATGGGTGCAACAACTTCTGTACCTTCTGCATCATTCCATGGTCGCGGGGGCTATCCCGCAGTCGTGACGCTGCGAGCATTATTGCACAGGCGCGTCAACTGGTACACGCAGGCTACAAGGAAATAGTACTCACTGGTATCCATACTGGCGGTTATGGTGACGACATGGATAATTATGACCTATCTGATCTGCTGTGGGATCTGGAGAAAGTGGAAGGGCTGGAGCGTATCCGCATCAGTTCGATTGAAGCCAGCCAGATTGATGAAAAAATGCTTGATGTACTGAACCGTTCCACCAAGCTGGTTCGTCATTTTCATATACCGCTTCAGGCGGGGGACGACACTGTATTGAAACGGATGCGTCGTAAGTACACCACAGAAGAGTTTTATAACAAAATGCTTATGATTCGCAAAGCAATGCCCGATGTTGCGATTACAACGGACGTAATTGTCGGCTTCCCTGGGGAGACGGATGAAATGTTCCGCAATGGCTATGAGCTGATGAAAAAAATCGGTTTTTCAGAAATGCATGTGTTTCCGTACTCCAAGCGTAGTGGAACTCCTGCGGCGCGTATGGAGGATCAGGTGGACGAAGACGTGAAAAATGCACGAGTGCATGAGCTGATACAACTGTCAGAGCAAATGCAACTGGCGTATGCTGAGAGGTTTGTAGGTCAGGTGCTGGAGGTCATTCCGGAAGTTGCGCCGAAAGGGACCGAAGATAGCGGCATACTCCATGGATATAGTGACAATTATATTCAACTGGCGTTTGAAGGTACTGAGGATCTGGTTGGCAAGGTATGCCGCGTGAAGCTAACGAAGGCAGGCATTAATGAAAGTGAAGGCCAATTGGTTCGCGTACTGGAGAATGGGCTGCAAACAGCTCTGTAAGAACAAAAAAAGCCTGAAAAGGCAATAGAGATGGCAAACAAGGATTTCGCCTTTCCTTACAGAGAGGACGGAATCCTTGTTGCGCAAGGAAGGGAGATTACAGGATGGCAGCAAAAAAGGAAATTTCAGCAGGCGGTGTTGTGTTTCGCAAACAGGGGGAGCAACTTGAAATTCAGCTCATTACTGACCGATATGGCAAGGTATCCTTGGCTAAAGGAAAAATGGAGTTGGGAGAAACAATCGAACAGACGGCTTTACGTGAAATTCGCGAGGAAACAGGGTTGAACGGGCGGATTATCCAGCATGTAGATATGATTGCTTATACGTATCAGCATCCGGAATTTGGGGAAGTGGATAAAGAAGTACACTATTATCTTGTAGAGGCACTAGATGGGGATTTACAGGCACAAATCGAAGAAATTAAGGGAGTTGCATGGCATAAGCCTGAGGAAGCATGGCTTCTCCAGCGCCAGGGCGGATATGACAATAATGATGTCATTTTGAGCAAGGCGCTGTCCATGCTAGGAATTAACGTTTGATTCTGTGGGGAGATATACGATCCTCTAAACGCGTCCATACAGGTAGGTAGCACAGAGGCAAGACCAGCAGAGAGCTAATGACGTTAAACAGGGTTTGGGCATGGGCTACCTTGGCTCCGGGCTCGGTAGATATCCAGGCGGCGGCCATTTCTAGCCCAGGGATCAACGGCATAAAGAGCAAGGCTCCGCCTACGTTCAGCAGCACATGGGACCAGGCTACAAATTTGCCGGACACGCTGCCACCAACAGCGGCAATCAGGGCGGTTACGCAGGTGCCTACATTGGAGCCGATGACGATGGCGATCCCCACATCGGCTGGCAAGGCACCCGCAGCGGCAAGGCTGATCGCCATGCCAATAACGGCTGCGCTACTGTGAACCAGTGCGGTCAGGCAGGCACCCGCAGCGAAGGCCCACCACATGTTGGCCGCAGCGTGATCAAGAAACCAGCGGAATAGTCCGGCCTGCTCAATCCATGGGCCGACCGTTTGCATTACGCGGATACCCGCCAGAATCAGCGAAAATCCAGCAAATACGAGGCTGATATATTGTACAGCCTGCGGACGGCTAAGCCCATTGGAGCCGGGTGAAATTCCGGCAGACGCGTACTGGCGAACGGAGACGGATTCTCCCCACAGTACGGCGGCGCTCCAGCAGAGCAGTGAGCCGCAGAGCAGCGGAACAGCCAGCTTGCCAAGCTGGAGCCCCATCAGCTCGGTGGTGAGACAGGTACCGATATTGGTGCCAAGAATGATGCCGAGCGTACGGCCATAGGTCAATAGCCCGGCGTTGACCAGTCCGATCGTCAGCACCGTTACAGCGGTGCTGCTTTGCAACAGGGCGGTAATGCCTGAACTGAACAGCATACCCCGCCAAGGGGAAACGGTGGCGCGGTTCAGCCAACGGGTGAGGAAGGGGCCAGCCAAATGCCGGAGGGCTGCTTCCATCAGCTTCATCCCGCCCAAAAAAATAAACAGTCCGCCGCACAGCGGGAGTATAACATGTATAAGCACGGGCATAGCCCCCTTTTCTAGGTGAAAATACTTATGTAACAGCCTATGATCTGTCGAGGACAGCCATGACAAGCATGGCTAAGCTCTTTTTAGGAAAACGATAATTTTTGTAGTATCTTCACAAGCTTTAAAAGCGTGACGCCGATATACAGGCGGGCAGTAGCGAAGCGGATCATTTGAATCTGGAGAAGCGAGAGCGTTCGCCTGAAAGCTTTCCAAAGGAAAGCTGCTTCGGAAGTATAAACCTAGGGGGATTCTTACCATTAAAATCATTTATAAAATCCAAAGAATCCCCGTGCAACAGCGATCGTAAGATCAAATGATCCGCAGAGCCGCGCCCCTATCGAACAACGTTTTAACACTTTGAGTAATCCAAGAATGGGAGTGAAGGATTTTGCCTTCAGTAATATTAGAACGCAGCCGTAAAAAAAGGCTGGAGCACGCACACCCTTGGGTGTTTAAAAACGAAATAGCCAAGATCGAAGGAGACCCAGAGGCAGGCGATTTGGTCAGTATTGTTAACCATCAGGGGCGTTATTTGGCGACAGGTTACTATAATCCGGCTTCACAAATTACAGTGCGTGTGATGTCCTATGAGCCGCTGGAAGCGATGGATCAAAACTTTTTTGCCCAACGCTTTCGCAAATGTCTGGAGCACCGCGAACGTTTTGTGACCGGGGGAGACGCTTATCGGTTGGTGTACGGCGAGGCTGATTTTTTGCCTGGACTGATTGTAGACCGTTTTGGTGATGTGTTGGTTGTGCAGCTGTTAACGCTTGGCATGGATCGGCGCAGGGAAGAAATCAGGGATGCGCTCGTTGAAGTATTGGGTCCTGTTGGTATATATGAGCGCAGTGATGTATCCATCCGAGAGCTGGAAGGATTGAAACAAACGAAGGGTCCTTTGTACGGTGATTGCCCGCGTCATGTAGTGGTGACGGAAAATGGCCTGCACATCAAGGTTGATATCGTAGAGGGCCAGAAGACGGGTTATTTCTTTGACCAGCGTGAAAATCGTGCGGCCATAGCACCGTTGATGACAGGTTGGGGAGCACGTAGTGGAATTACGCTACAAGAAGTTGCTACAGACTCAGGGGACGCTGCCACAACGGTCATGAAGCCAGTGAATAAAAGTGGTAAGGTTGTTGAATTCCCATTCTGGGACGGCGCAACCGTATTGGAATGTTTTTCACATACGGGAAGCTTTACGCTCAATGCCTGTAAATATGGTGCTAAAAAAGTAACTTGTCTTGATATTTCTGAGCATGCGATTGAAAGTGCGCGGGACAATGTCAAGCTGAACGGTTTTGAGGAACGCGTCGAGTTTGTCGTCGACGATGCTTTTCAATATTTGCGCAATCAGGTGAAAGGTGTAGAGGAACGCAATGCACGAGCCGGGGGCAAAGGAGATACGTCTAAGCCGCTGACAGCGGGTGGCGGACGCACCTTTGACGTGGTCATTCTTGATCCGCCAGCCTTTGCCAAAACGAAGAACGCTGTCAAAGGGGCTACACGTGGATATAAAGATATCAACCTGCACGGGATGAAGCTCGTTAATGAGGGCGGCTATCTGGTGACAGCGAGTTGCTCGTTCCACATGCGGCCGGAGTTGTTTTTGGACACCATTAAGGAAGCAGCGGCAGATGCCGGCAAAATCCTTCGTCTGGTAGACTGGAGAGCAGCTGGTAAGGACCATCCTCAAATTTTGGGTGTGGAGGAAGGCCATTACTTGAAATTCGCCATCTTTGAGGTGCGCAGCCGGACACAGTTGTAGTTTCATACAAAGTCAAAGTCAATCGCCCTTTTGGTGATTAAATAGGTAAAATAAACTCGTTTTAGGTATAAATCAGTCCTGTAGAGAAGGCGTGCACCAAGCCAATCTGCGGGACTGATTTATTTTTTAGAGGGAGAAAGAATTGCTACAACATGGCAAACGTACGTTCTTTTCTCTCTTGCCTGATATGCTATACTGTTTAATAGAATGTTGTTCGTTGGAAAGGAGGCCGCATCATGTCGGTCCGTTTGTTGATTGGCCGCTCTGGGAGTGGTAAAAGTACGTTAATCCGCAATGAAATGACGTCTTTGTTACGCGAGGAGCCGCTAGGTAAGCCTATGCTGTTACTTGTACCGGAGCAATCGTCATTTGCTTCTGAGCATGCGTTACTTACAGAAGCCGGAAACGGTATTCAGGGGTCGGTGCGCGCCCAAGTGATGGGATTTCACCGTCTTGCCTATTTAGTTATGCAGGAAACCGGGGGTTCAGCGCTGGTGCCTGTAACGGAAGAAGGCAAGAAGATGCTTTTATATAAAATTATTCGTCGTCGCAAGGATGAACTGAGTTTGTTTAAGGATTCGGGAGACCAGCTCGGCTTTGTGGATCGGTTGAATACATTGTTCACGGAGCTGAAGCAGTATGGAAATGATACTCGGTCTGTACCCGAGCAACTGGAGCGAATGAACGCTGCTGGAGAGTCAACTCCGATTTTGCGCGGCAAGCTCAAAGATATCAGTCTAATCTACGAGGATTTTGAACGAGAGCTGACGCTTAAATATATTGACGGTGAAGATACGCTGCGCATGCTGGCAGAACAGATTGCAGAGTCTTCCCTTGTGCGTGGAGCAGACATTTGGATGGATGGCTACCGTAGGTTTACACCACATGAATATAAAGTGGTGGAGCAACTTATGCTGCATGCCTCTTCGTTGACAGTGGCGCTGACTTGCAACCGCAGCTACGAGAGCGGACAGCTTCCGCATGAGCTGGATTTGTTTCATCCTTCGGCGGCTACGTATGTAAAGCTCAAAGGAATGGCAGACGAGCTGATGATAGAGACGCAGACACAATTACTTCGCCCTGATCCGCCGCCGAGATTTAAGGAGCGTCCGGCGTTGGCGTATTTGGAGGCTAACTTTGAATATCGTACAGGGTTACGGAATCAGGAACAACGGATGCGGCTGCAGCAGCTACGAGAGCAGTGGACAGAAGAACAGCCGGAAGGCATAAAACTGTATGCTGCGGCGAATCGCCGCGCTGAGTTGGAAGGTGCTGTACGCGAAATGCGTCGTTTAGCCCGAGATGAGGGCGCGCGTTATCGGGAGATGGCCCTGTTTGTGCGTCATATTGAAGATTATGAGTCATGGGTGGAACCGATATTCAAACAATATGAGGTTCCAGTATTTCTGGATCAGCGGAGAAGTGTATTGCATCATCCCTTAGTGGAATTGATTCGGGCTTCACTGGATATCGTGCAGCGACGCTGGCGATATGAGGATGTATTCCGTGCGGTCAAAACAGATCTTCTCCTGCCGCTGGATGGTCGGGTGAGCCGCGAGGAGATGGATCGTCTGGAAAACTATGTACTGGCCTGCGGAATACAAGGTAGCCGTTGGACAGACGGTCGCCCGTGGCAGGCTGTGCCCAGCTTGTCACTGGAGCTGGAGGAGCAGGAACGGAACCGTAGGCGGGATGAAACGTTGGATTTGATGGAGCTGTGTCGGGATGTAATCGTGACGCCTTTACGTGCGTTTGAGAAACGTGTGGGCAAGGCACGAACTGCACTTGAGAAGTGTGAAGCGGTATATCTGTTACTGGAGGATGCAGAAATTGGCCACAAGCTGGACGCCTTCATTCATCAGGCAGAGGAAGCAGGAAATCCTGAGCAGGCCAAGGAGCATCGTCAGGTATGGGATGCAGTGCTTGAACTACTGGATCAAATCGTCGAAATGATGGGTGACGAGAGGCTGGATACCTCTTTGTTTGCGGGTGTGCTGGAAACGGGATTGGCTGAATTCCGTATGGGACTTGTTCCGCCAGCTCTGGATCAGGTTCTAGTCGGAAACACGGATCGTACACGTGTGACCGGTATTCAACATGCTTTTGTGCTAGGTATGAACGAAGGTGTGATGCCGGCTGTGTTCCATGAGGACGGTGTGCTGAATGAGCAGGAGCGTACGGCATTAAACGAACGAGGCGTAGAGCTGGCGCCGGATATGACAAGACGTCTGCTGGACGAACGTTTTCTCGCTTATACGGCCCTTACTTCAGCCGGTAGAAGCCTGTGGATGAGCTATGCCGTGACTGATGAAGAAGGCAAGTCATTGTTGCCGTCTGAGTTAGTACGACATGTGCGGCAATTGTTTCCTAGTCTGGACGAACGCCCACTGGCTGGATACCCTTTGCCTGGGGATGCTTGGACGACGCAATGGGAGTATGCTTCTCATCCGTCCGAGGCTTTGCCGCAGCTTATTGCGCAATTACGACAATGGCGACGTGGCGGTGACATTTTATCTCCTTGGTGGGAGGTATATAACTGGTATGCCAGCCAGCAAGGGCGTGAGAAGGACAAGCTGCGTCAGCTGTTGACCTCACTTTTTTACGAGAACCATGCCGAAATGCAGAAGGAAACGAGCCGTCGTCTGTACGGCAGCAAGCTGCGTACCAGCGTATCTCGTATGGAACGTTTTGTGGCATGTCCATTTTCGCACTTTGCCTCTCATGGTCTTCGTTTGAAGGAACGTCAAATGTATCGCCTGAAGGCCCCGGATATCGGACAATTATTCCATGCAGCGCTTGGAGAGATGGCGATCAATCTGCGTAATCGCAATGTCAGCTGGGGCAGTCTCAGCACGGAGGAATGCCGCCAAGAGGCGGAAAGTACAGTGGAGCGTTTGGCTCCTCGTCTGCAAGGCGAGATTCTAATGAGCTCCAAGCGGTATGGGTACATTTTGCGCAAATTGAAAGATATCGTGAGCCGTGCTTCGTTGATTTTAGGTGAACATGCGCGAAGAGGTAGTTTTGAGCCGATTGGGCTGGAGTTGGACTTTGGGCCGGGTCAGCAGCTTCCTCCGTTAAGCTTCCGGTTAGATAACGGTGTTGTGATGGAAATTGTCGGACGGATCGACCGTGTAGATGTGGCAGAGGGAGAAAAAGGTTTACTTTTGCGTGTCATCGATTACAAGTCCAGCCAAAAGGATCTCAAGCTGCATGAAGTGTACTATGGCTTGTCCTTGCAAATGCTCACGTACCTGGATGTGCTGCTGAATGCGGCGGAGGAATGGTTGGGCGAGACTGCTTATCCGGCGGGTACGCTGTATTTTCACGTCCACAATCCGATGTTACAGTCGCCTAACGGTCTTAGCGAAGAACAGGCCCGTCAGGAGCTTTTGAAACGCTTCAAGATGAAGGGATTGTTGCTCGCGGATCGGGATGTAGTTGGGCAGATGGATACATCATTGGACAAGGGATATTCTTCTATTTTACCTGTTGCGGTGAAAGCAGACGGTAGTTTTTATAGCAGTGCCTCGGTTGCTTCGCCGGAACAGTGGGACAGCCTGCTAGCTTCGGTGCGTAATAATATTCGGACGATTGGTACACGGATGACAGAGGGCGATGTGGCCATTGAACCGTATCGTATCCAGCAAGAGACGGCATGTACCTTCTGCTCTTTTAAGCCTGTTTGTCAATTTGACGACAGTCTGGAGGGCAGTGGCTACAATCAATGGGGTAAACCCGGTAAGGATCAGATCTGGAATCTGCTGGGTCATACACAGGAAGGGAAAGGAGGAATGGACCAATGATAGGCATGTCAAACATTAAAGGTTTACCGAAGCCGGAAGGCAGTATGTGGAGCGATGACCAGTGGCGTGCCATTTCGGAATCTGGTAACAACATGCTGGTTGCGGCAGCGGCAGGGTCTGGTAAAACAGCGGTGCTTGTAGAGCGTATTATTCGTAAAATTGTCGATCCCCAGCTTGGCTTCAGTGTGGATCGGTTACTGGTAGCGACCTTTACGAAGGCAGCCGCCGCCGAAATGCGTCAACGGATACGCGAAGCGTTGGAACGTGTATTGGAGCAGGAACCGGAAAGTGAACATGTACGCCGTCAGCTATCGTTGCTGAATCGGGCCTCGATTACGACGCTTCACTCATTTTGTATGGAGGTCATCCGCAGGCATTATCAGGCCATTCCCCTTGATCCTGGTTTTCGGATTATGAATGAGCATGAGACAGAATTGCTGCGCCAGGAGCTTCTAGAAGAACTGTTTGAGGAGAAATATGAGGCTCATGATGAAGGCAGTACATTCCGCAGACTAGTCGACTGGTTTAGTGGAGAACGCACCGATGATGCGATGTATGTGCTTGTTCAGCGGTTGTATGATTTTTCTCAAAGTCATCCTTGGCCGGAGCATTGGCTGCGGGAGACAGCAGCTGCATTTCGTGTGCAGGATGTAGCGGCTCTCGGAGAGACGCCTTGGGTTCGCAGCATTTTGGCGGATGCTGCACTTTCATTGCGCGGAGCAGCGAGCTTGCTGGAACAGGCGCATGAAACTGCTATGCAGCCCGGCGGTCCTGCACCTTATACAGTGACGCTGCAAGAGGATACGGCGATGGTGAAGGGATTGCTGCAGGAATTGGAGACACAGCCGTGGGCATCTCTATATGATCATTTTCAGGCAGCTGCCTTCGGTAAGCTCAAGCCGGTCAAAAAAGATCAGACTGAGCCTGCATTGCAGGAACGGGTTAAGACGCTGCGCGAAGCAGCCAAAAAAATGATTACAGATATGAAGGCTTCCCTGTTTGGCAGGAGAGCAGAAGCCTATTGGGAGGAGCTACACGCCGCAGCTCCGTTGATGGACGAATTGGTAGAAACCGTGATTGTATTCGGGGAACGTTTTCAACAGCACAAGCAGTCAAAAGGGTTGGTGGATTTCGGGGATTTGGAACATTATTGTCTGAAAATATTACGACATCCCGATTCTACTCCGTACAAGCTACTACCTTCCGACGCTGCGCTCGAATACAAGGCGCAATTCGACGAGGTGCTGTTAGATGAATATCAGGATACGAATACCGTACAGGAAGATATCGTTAGGCTGGTATCACGGGAGGAACCGGGTAACCGTTTTATGGTGGGCGACGTGAAACAGAGTATTTATCGGTTTCGGCTGGCGGAGCCGGGTCTGTTTTTGAATAAGTATCAACGGTACGGCATGCAGGAGCAGGAAGATGGATTTTTAATTGATTTGGCGCGTAATTTCCGCAGTCGGGAGGAAGTTGTCGATGCGGTCAATTTGGTGTTCCGCCAGATTATGAGTGTGGATGTGGCGGAAATTGAGTACGATGAACGAGCGTGGCTGGTACACGGCGCATCCTATCCCGACCCGTCGGATCAAGACACCGCATCTGTATATGCACCTGAGCTGCTGTTAGTAGATAAGGGTGGCCATGGTCTTTCCGAGGCTTCGGAGCTGTCCGAAACGGAGGACGAATCTGTTTTTCAGGAAAGTGAGCTGGCTGAGCTTGTGGAGCTGGAAACGGCACAGTTAGAGGCTCGTGCGATTGCGCAACGGATTAAAGAACTGACCGGAGATACCGGACAACCACTGTTGATTTACGACAGAGGATTAAAAGCGATGCGTCCGGCAGTCTACAGCGATATCGTCATTTTGCTTCGTTCGGCAAGCGTGTGGGCCCCCCTAATTGTAGAGGAACTGCGGCTTGAGGGCATTCCGGCCTCCGGGGAGCAGACGACTGGCTTTTTTAAAGCAACGGAAGTTGAGGTAATGTTGTCTCTGCTGCACATTATTGATAATCCACAGCAGGACATCCCGCTTGCATCCGTGCTTCGTTCGCCGATTGTCGGCTTGACCGAAGATGAACTGGCACAAATTCGGTTGGAAAAGCCGGATGGATTGTTTTATGGCGCATTGCTGGCGGCGGCAGAGGCGGACCCACTGAAGGAGAGCGAAAAAGGGACCACTGCTGACATCATGGAGTTGTATCTTTTCCCTGAGGACTCTTTATCTTCATCTGACTTTGGTAATAGAAATAACGGGAATACGTTGTCTGCCCGACTACGTTCATTTTTGCATAATTTGGAAGCCTGGCGGCAGGAAGCCCGACAAGGTAGCTTAAGTGCATTGATTTGGAATGTGCTGGAGGAAACAGGGTATCTGGATTGGGTCGGTGGACTGCCTGGCGGCTCACAGCGTCAAAGCAATTTGCGGGCGCTATATGACCGAGCGAGACAGTATGAGACTTCAACGTCCAACCGAGGATTGTTCCGATTTCTGACCTTCATTTCCCGTCTACGGGAGCGAGGCGGTGATTTAGGATCCATTAGCGGGGGGACCGAACCCGATCAAGCTGTCCGCATTATGACCATTCATAAAAGTAAAGGACTTGAATTCCCTATCGTGTTTATAGCCGGGACGGCAAAAATGTTCAATCAACAGGATCTCAATGCGCCGTTTCTTATGCACAAGGAGTTGGGGTTTGGTCCTAAATATGTGGAGGAACAAAATCGTGTCAGCTACCCTACGCTGCCCAATTTAGCGATCCGCCGACGCTCACAGCTGGAGCTATTGGCTGAGGAAATGCGGGTGTTATATGTGGCGCTTACACGGCCGCGTGAAAAGCTGATTATGACCGGAACCGTGAAGGATCTAGCTTCACGCGCAGCGGGTTGGGCACGTGCCAAAGAGCATACGGAAACGGTCTTACCAGACTATATGCTGGCGGCAGGCCGCAGCTATCTGGACTGGGTAGGTCCCGCTTTGATTCGGCATCCTTCTGCTACTTTGTTGAGGGAAGCGGCAGGTGATCAAGATGGGTACTATCACAAATTGGAACATATGCCGGGAACAGACTGGTTATTTAAAATTGTGGCCTCGGAAACATTTTCCGGCTCTCGTGTGAACTCAGATCATGAGGAAGAGGTGTCGGGCGAAGAGCGCCAAAAGAAGACAGAAGCACTGAGAAATGCGGAGCTAATCGACTTGAACGAAAAGAGTGAAACGGACATTGAAGCTGCTCTTTCCTGGACCTATCCGTATGAGCGGGCCGGCAAGACGGCAGCCAATACATCGGTTACTGAGATGAAAAGATGGCTGGAAATGCAGGAGATGGGATCGGACGACTGGTTGAATCTATCTACCACCGTACTAGCAGAGTTACCGGAGGATCGGGAGGATTCTCACACTGGGGGCAGTCAATTACACTTGCGCAGACCTAAGTTTATGGGGAATCAGCGACTGACTCCAACGGAACGAGGAACGGTCTATCATACGTTGATGCTGCATTTGCCACTAGATGGGGGGATGAGCGCCGAAGTTATTGAGGAAACAAAGGCTCGTTTGCTCAATCAGCGTATGTTACTGAATGTCCATGCAAAGGCGCTAGATACGAATAAAATATTACGCTTTTTCACTAGTGAGCTGGGTAGCAGAATGTTGGGGGCATCGCATGTTCAAAGAGAGCTTCCGTTTACTTATACCATGCGGGCAAACGATTACTGGAACCACAGCTTACCATCGATGTCACCAGGACAAGAAACAGATTCGGAAGGTGGACAGGACGGAGATAAAGTGCTGATGAACGGCATTATTGACTGTCTATTTGAAACTCCCGAAGGACTCGTGCTGGTGGATTATAAAACAGATCGGATATCTGAGTATCGTACACTGTCCCATTTAACAGACCAATATCGTTTTCAATTGGAGCTGTATGCCCGTGTGATCGAAGAAATTACAGGCAAAAAGGTTGCTGAGAAGTGGCTGTATTTTTTAGAAGCTGGAGAGAGTGTACAGCTGTAGTTATATAGCTAGGGAGAGGAGGAATAACATGCGGATTTTGCATACAGGTGATTGGCATTTGGGTCGCACGTTGGAAGGACGCAGCCGTTTGAAGGAGCAGGAGGCGTTTTTGGAAGAACTAGCGAAAATGGCTGACGATCAGCAGGCCGATTTGATTATGATGGCTGGAGACGTATACGACTCAGTCAATCCTTCAGCCGCAGCCGAGCAATTGTTTTATGAAACGTCTGCCCGTCTTACGGCTGGAGGAAGACCACTAGTCGTCATTGCGGGCAATCATGATCAGCCGGAAAGGGTATCCTCGGTCACACCACTGGTGAGCGGGCGCGGAATTACATTGCTGGGACTGCCCCATGGGGAAGCGGTACGCGTTCGTACACCGCGAACGGGTGAAATGGCATGCATTGCAGCCTTGCCATATCCCTCCGAGTCTCGTCTGAACGAGCTATTGTCTGAAGACGGAGATGAAACAGTCTTGCGCGAGGCATACAGTCGCCGTGTGGGCTTGCTGATGTCACAGCTGGGTACAGCATTTCGGCCTGACACCGTCAATTTGTCAATGAGCCATATTTATGTGCTCGGCGGGCTGGAGTCGGACTCGGAACGCCCGATTCAGGTCGGGGGGGCGTATACCGTAGATCCGTCTGCTTTGAGCATTGGGGCACAGTATACGGCTCTAGGACATTTGCATCGTCCCCAATATGTGAAAGGAGACGGGCTGATGCGTTACAGTGGCTCGCCGCTGGCTTATAGCTTTTCCGAAGCCGGACAAGCCAAATCGGTTACGTTAATTGACGTGGTTGCTGGCAAGCCTGCTCAGGTCGAGGAACTGTATATTACCAGTGGACGCCCATTAGTGAGGTGGCGCGCACGGGGAGGTCTGGAGGAAGTATATCGCTGGCTGGACGAAGGACTAGATGCCGATGCCTTTATTGATCTGGAAATTACGCTGGATGAAGCAATGTCAATGGGAGATATTCAGCGGCTGCGCAAAAGCCGTGAAGGTATCATTCATATTCGCCCCATGTATCCAGAAATGGCTGCCGCACAGCTGGAGCACCAACGATCAGAACTGCCAGTGCATGAGCTGTTCCGGGCATTCTATCAGCGGCAGACAGGCGGAGCACAGCCAGATGACGGATTAGTGCAGTTGTTTCTGGAGCTGGTGGAACAGGATGATGCAAGAGATCACGCTGAGGAGGAGGACGCATGAAACCAATCCTTCTAAAACTGGCGGGGTTGCAAAGCTACCGGGAGTCGCAGGAAATTCGCTTTGACGATTTGACCGAAACTGGATTGTTCGGAATATTCGGCCCAACGGGTAGTGGTAAATCAACGCTGCTGGATGCTATTACGTTGGCTATGTACGGTAAAGTGGAGCGGGCAGTGAATGGTACACAAGGCATTATGAATCATGCCGAGGATACGTTGTCTGTTGCATTTACGTTTGAATTAATGTCAGCTCAAGGACCTCGTCGTTACCGTGTAGAACGACGTTTCAAACGTGCTGGAGGCGTATCGGTTAATAATACGCTTAGCCGTTTTATTGCGTTAACAGAGGATGGCGAGGAAGTGCTTGCCGATAAGGTGCAGGATGTGACGCGCTGTGTGGAGGAGTATATCGGCCTGAAAATGGACGATTTTACACGAGCTGTCGTATTGCCGCAGGGAAAGTTTGCGGAATTCTTGTCCTTAAAGGGCAGTGAACGCAGACAGATGCTACAGCGTTTGTTCCATCTGGAGAAGTACGGAGATCAACTTGCACAGAAGCTAAGCCGTCGTGTGAAAGATAACGATATCGCACTGAAAGCATTAGAGGCGGAGCAGCAAGGGCTGGGGGATGCGAGTGCTGAAGCACTTGAACATGTAGAGTTGCGTCTCAAAGAGGCGATTGCCAATGCAGAAGCTTCGCGTCGCGAGCTAGAGCGTGTCTCACGTGAATCGGAGGCGCTAAACAAAACACGTGAGCTAGTCATCGAGCTCAGCCAAAGATCGAAAGAGCTGAAGCAGTTGGCAGCACAGGAGCCGGGCATTGCTTTGCTGGAGCACAAGCTTCGACAAGCAACTTCAGCCGAGGCATTGCTGCCTGCGCTGACGGATTGGAAGGAAGCCATTGCTGAAGCGGAAAAACGGCATAAGACTGCCGAAGAAGTGGCAGTCCTGGCCGCTACCGCGCAGGAGGCTGCGCTTGTCTCTGCGCAAGCAGATGAGCAGGCCCGGCAAGCACTCAGTGCCGAAGAACCAAAGCTATTGCTTCGGATCGACCAACTAGAACAGGCGCTTCAACTGGAGCGTGATACGGAAGCGTTGCGGACCGAACGGGACCGTCTGGCGGCCGAGCTTGGGCATAGCGAACAAATCCTTGCTGAACATGCAGAAGGACTCGCAAAGGAACAAGAGCTACAGACGCGAGGCTTGAAGCGACAGCAAGAGCTTCAACAAGAGCTAAAGCAAAATGAAGTGCGAGCAGATGAGCGGCGTATGCTGCAAGAGGCTGTGCAACGGTTGCAACAGCTGGAAATCGCGAATGAGCAATTGCGTGAAGCTGAACTGGAGTACGTGACTCAGGAGAAACGGCTTGCGCAAGCTGACGAACGTCTAAAGCTGACGGACCAGGAGACACAGGAGACGGAGGCACGGCGTTCTGCCCTTGCTGCACAGGCAGCTGATGGCATTGAGGCATTGCTGACGTTGGAGGCAGAAATCACCGCCGATATGTCGTCACTGGCTGCCGAGGAAGAACAGCTGCGTCACGAGCTCCGTGCCGAGGAGCTGGGGCGTCTCGCTCAGCATCTCGCTGCCGAGTTGCGCGAAGGCGAGCCGTGCGCAGTGTGCGGCTCGCTGCATCACCCCGCGCCTGCCGTCGTCGCGGCGCATAGCGCGGATGCCGCTGCGCCAGATGAGATGCACCGCCTGCGGCTTGGTTTGCAGGAGCTGCGCCTCACACTGCGCCAGCAGTTGCACGAGCAACGCAGCTTGCTGGCGCAGCCCGCCACCGCAAACAGTGGCGCTGCCGCCACGGGCGAGCCTTTCACGCCTGCGGCAGCGCCAGCAGAGCCGCGTGGTGCCGCAGCATGGGCGGAGCGCTGCGCGGCGCTGGAACGTGCTGCAGCCGAGCTAGCCGCACGTGCGCATGCGCTGCCTGCCGAGGCACTGGCGCTGCGCGAAGCAGACGCCGCTGGACAGCAGCGGCGTATCCGTGCCGCCGCCGAGCAGGAGGCAGCAGCTGTAGCGCTGACGCAGGCACAGAGCAAGCGCGAGGCATGCACCACGCGCAGCGAGGGGCTGCGCGCCGAATGGGCGGCGCAGCTAACGGATGTCGCTCCGGACGAAGCCGCGGAGCGTTACCGCGCCATGCAGGAGCGCGATGGGCGCGCGGAAGAGCTGCGGTCCCGGCTGGAGACGAGTGTGACCTTCCTCGAAGAAAAGGCGGCGCGTGTTCAACAGATACAGCAGAGTATCATCGAGGAAGACAAAATCATTATTGCCCGTCGTACAGGGCTCCAAAGCAAAGATGATTCGCTTCGCGAAAAGCTGGCCCAGCTCCGAAAGTGGGTTGGAGATGGCCAAGCGGCTTCATTGCTGGAAGAAGCGACCTCGCGACTGTTGGGGCTGAAAAACGGAGCCGAAGTCGCGGCACGACAACGTACTGAAGCGGAAGAACGCAAGCAGCAAGCCGTTCATGCTTCACTGATTGCCCGGCAGGCCTCCGACTCGGCAGAAGAAAGACGTCAGATGGCAGAGTCCCGTTGGGGCAGTCGTCTGGAAGCCTCCTCTTTTGCTACGGAAGCAGAGGTTATGGAATGCTGCCTGGGACCGGAAGAAGCCGCACGCTATGAGCGTGAAGTGAGTTTACATCGAGAACGGGAAAAGGAGATGTCTTCCCGCTTAAAGCATGTCGAAGAGCAGCTGAATGGAGCAACGGTAACAGAGGAACAGTGGGAAGCGGCCACTGCACAGCTACGTGATTGCCGTGCACGCGATGAAGAGGCGCTTCAAAATCGCGCCAAGGCTGAGCGTGATTTAGAGGACTTGCAGCGTCGGCACGTCCGCTGGATGGAGCTGGAGTCCAATCGTGTACATTTGCGTAGTGAAGCGGAAAAAATGTCCAAGCTCCAGACTGTTTTTCGCGGCAATGCCTTTGTTGAATATATTGCTGAGGAGCAGCTCATGCAGGTCAGTCAATCGGCTTCACGCCGCCTGCGTTTTCTGACCAAGCAGCGATACGCGCTAGAGGTAGATTCCAGCGGTGGTTTTGTCATTAGTGACGATGCCAACGGTGGGGTCAAACGTCCGGTATCGACCTTGTCCGGTGGCGAAACGTTCCTGACCTCCTTGTCGCTTGCGCTTGCGCTGTCGGCTCAAATTCAATTGCGGGGCCAGTACCCTCTGCAATTTTTCTTTCTGGATGAAGGCTTTGGAACGTTGGACCCTGAGCTGCTTGACACGGTGATCACCTCACTGGAAAAGCTGCACCACGATCAATTGTCTGTTGGTGTGATTAGTCATGTGCCTGAACTACGGGCCCGTCTTCCGCGCAAGTTGGTTGTTCTTCCAGCAGAGCAGGCTGGAGGCGGATCACGTGTGGTTATGGAAACTTTTTGAAGTAATGTGATACAGGTCACAGATACAGTTTCAAACTATTGTTATAATACAGCCAAGCCGACAAGTTAATCATACAGCACCCCGGCGGACGTATGCTGCGGAAGAAATCTTCCCATCATACGTCCGTTCAGAGGGGCTCTGCCAAGAGCTCCCGGGGTGCTTCTTTTTTTTGCAAGCCGGAATTCGCCCAATTTGATGTAGCAAATGGCCCGTTTTTGAATAACATACGGTATACATGCAAGAGCCTAGGAGGAAACAACCATGGAAAAAAGCATGACAACCGAAAAAGTTACAGCACCGGAACAGACGGATGCTAAAACACTATGTCAAAAGCATATGCATCGTTATGTATGCGTATGGGTGAAGGACGGGACAATGTATGATGGCATTGTAGAGCATGTGGATGATGAAAAGATATACTTAGCCGTTCCTATGGGTGGAGACGAGATGGAGAATGTCAATGTTAATCTCCCGTATCCGCCTAACAATTGTGGCTGCGGTTCCCGTGCTTATGGTGGCTATGCATCTTATCCTCCGTATCCGTACCCGTACCCGTATCCAGTACCTGCTTATGCATATGGGTTCCCCTACGGACGCCGTCGCTTTAATCGTTTGATTCTGCCACTTGCAGCGTTGACAGCGATCAGCTTGCTGCCTTATTACTAATCCTAATTTCTTAGTCGCCAGATATAGTGAATTCTCTGCTCTCTCCCGCCTACAGCTCTTGTACAGTACAAGGGACTTTAAGGCGCATCCATACATCATCACCATGCAAGGCTGTTTCTTCCATCATGAAGAAACAGTCTCTTTTTCACATATTCTATCCCCAATATGATCCAATAATTGAAACTGTATCAGTACAGTTCAATGAAATGAGGTATCCTGTTTATCCATAAAGCATGGTAACATCTAGCGTGTAAAGAAACATAAGACGGAATAAGCATGTAATGAAATGAGCATGTAATGAGTATGTAAAGAGCAGGTGGGTGGATATTGTGAAAAAATATGTATCAATTTTATTGGATATAGAGCTTAAAATTCGCGAGGGACAATATAAATCAGGTTACAAGCTACCGTCGGTCCGTGAGGCTTCAGAATTATATAGATGCAGCAAAAGCACGATTCTGCGGGCATATTCTGAACTTGAAAAGAAACACGCCATCTATTCCATACCGCAAAGTGGATACTATGTAGTGGAAAATTCGGGCGATTTACACCATAGTCATATGCAAGACTCCGTTGATTTTGCTTCGGCCTCCCCGGATTTAAATGTATTCCCTTATCTGGATTTCCAACATTGTTTGAATCAGGCTATTGATACCTACAAATATCATCTGTTCACTTATGGCGATTCGCAAGGACTGGAAACACTGCGTCATACGTTGGTTTCCCATTTGGCTAATACTCAGGTGTTTGCAAAAATGGATCGGATTATCGTTACTTCGGGTGTTCAGCAGGCATTGGAGATACTCGCTAAAATGCCGTTTCCCAATGGCAAAGAAAAGGTTTTGGTCGAGCAGCCAAGTTACGATATTTATTTGCGCTTTCTGGAGGAAGAGAACATACCCGTCAGTACCATCGTCCGGACAGCGAAAGGTATGGATTTTCACGAATTGGAGAATCAATTTAAGAACGAGAGCATCAAGTTTTTTTATACCATGTCAAGATATCATAATCCATTAGGGATCTCATATAACACAGAGGAGCGAAAAGCGATAGCTGCCTTAGCCGCCAAATATGATGTGTACATCGTAGAAGATGACTATATGGCAGATTTGGGGGCCGATCATCTTTTTGATCCCATTTATGCATACGACCATTCGGACCATGTTATTTATTTGAAAAGCTTCTCGAAAATCATTTTCCCAGGCTTGCGATTAGGAGTTGCGGTATTGCCAGAAGTCCTATTAAAGACGTTTAACGCTTATAAAAGATATGTCGACACATCTATGTTGTCTCAGGCGGCGCTTGATATTTATATTAAAAATGGAATGTATGAACGCCACAAGCACACGATATGTAAACTGTATTCGGAGCGCATTCGTACTCTGAACAAGGCCGTGGAACGATACAATCAGGCCGGATACGTTCAGACTTCAGCTGTAACCTCAGGAGTTTATATGCAGTTTAAACTGCCTCGGACAGTGAATTTGGAACGCTTGGTACAGTGTCTTTCTGCGAGGAACATCCAGGTTGTAGCTGGCAAAGGTTTTTATTTATCAGGCTATAGGGAACAAGAGAAGTTTTTGCGCATAAGTATTTCGCGCGCGCAGCTGGATCAAATTGATGGAGGGGTGAAAGCCATTGTAGAGGAAGTTAGTAAGGGAAACTGGTATTAAGACCCTTTTTCCGTTATGATACATATAGAAACATAAGTATAACCAAACATGGCTGTATATGTTTCTATTCAGTGTGGGAAATACATAACTTTGAATGCCGAGAGCAAGGGGGGGTTGTGTCTATTTGCTTAGGATCGGCTCACTGCCAAAGGAGGGTTTTGAATGGACGATCTGTTTTTGAAAATTGTGGATGGAACCATCCCCAGCAAGAAGGTGTTGGAAACCGACAATGTGCTCGCATTTCATGACATCCAGCCTGCGGCGCCAGTACACGTGCTCATTATTCCCAAAAAATATATTCCTTCAATGAACGCTGTGACGGAGGAGGATCTTCCTCTTATCGCGGAGATTCATCGTGTTGCGGTTGAGGTTGCAAAAAAGTTAGGAATCGCCGAGTCTGGTTATCGGTTGATTAACAACTGTGGCCCGGATAGTGGACAAGCGGTGGGGCATCTGCATTATCACTTACTGGGCGGCGCCAAATTGGGTGCCCTGACAGGTATTTCGGACTCACATTCTTAAAAAATGACAGAGCTTGTCTTTTCAGTAATACGGATGTGAATGGAGAAAAGTGGCCCTTTATGTATTCATTTTTTCTTATAGGTTGACACCTGGTTTCCGTTTCACCTATAATAAAATTTGATGAACCGTGTTATTGCTCTTGGACGGTCTGGTCGGAGGGAGGGAAAACTGGTGTCTGAAACTAAAGTTCGCAAAAACGAGACAATTGATGCTGCACTTCGTCGCTTTAAACGTTCCATTGCTAAGGATGGCGTATTGGCTGAGGTGAAGAAACGCAAGCATTATGAAAAGCCAAGCGTAAAGCGCAAGAAAAAGTCCGAGGCTGCTCGTAAGAGAAAGTTCTAGGAGGATCTAAGCAATCATGAATTTGAGCGAACGATTGAACGAAGATATGAAGCAAGCAATGAAGAGTAAGGACAAGTTCAAACTCTCCACCATTCGAATGGTTCGTTCTACGATTAAAAATCTTGAAATAGATTTGAAACGGGATTTGGACGACAACGAAGTGCTTGATATTCTGAGTCGTGAGATCAAACAGCGAAAAGATGCCCTCCATGAATTTGAAAAAGCCGGTCGTGATGAACTTGCGACAAGCACTAAAGCAGAAATAGAGATCATCGCTCAGTACCTTCCCGAACAACTTTCTGAGGAAGAAATTAAAGTTATTGTACAGCAGACCATCCAGGAAACCGGTGCTTCTTCGAAAGCCGAGATGGGGAAAGTAATGACGGCCTTGATGCCTAAGGTAAAAGGCCGCGCTGACGGTAAGCTCGTGAACCAAGCGGTTCAGCAATTTCTGCAATAAACCTGCGACAAACAGGAAAACACAACACCCTCTGTTTACAGAGGGTGTTATTTCTATATATGTGTTGCCTACCATAGAATGTAATGATGAGAAGATTCTTATATGTAAGCGCTATTGTTAATTATGTGAAACGTGATGTTCATTGGGTGCGTAAAGTATTTGGCAGCCGTCAGGATTAGCAATATACCCAATAATTTCACATTAAATCCTGAAAACTGTATAGTTTGTCTAACAAAGTTTGGTATGCTGTAACATAGAGAGATCGAAAGGGGGAGAGAAATGCATAGAGAACATCACCACTCCAGTCGCAAATGGATCCTTTTAACGTTGTGGATTATGGTATCCGTTTTGCTGTTGCCCTTAGTTCATTCCGAATCAGCGGCGGCCCAAACTAAAGGTGGAGCTGTGTTTGTTATACCAGTCGATCAGGAAATTGAGCATGGCCTGGGCAAATTTATGGAACGTGGATTTGCAGAAGCAGCAGATTCCAAAGCAGGTCTGATTTTACTGGATATTAACACTCCCGGTGGACGGGTAGATACAGCGGAGAAGCTGGGCAAACTGATTAAAGACAGTCCAATTCCGACCGTAGCCTATATAAGGGGCGAAGCGGCCTCAGCGGGTAGCTATATTGCGTTGAGCGCAAACAAGATTGTTATGAAACCGGGGAGTATTATCGGAGCAGCAGCGTTAGTAGACGGCAGGGGGCAGGCTATCACAGATCCAAAAACGATAGCCTGGTGGAAGAGTAGCATGGCATCTGCCGCAGAAGCTGGCGGACGTAATCCGGATATTGCCAGAGGTATGGTTGACTCTAAAACGACCATATCTATTCCTGAGATGAACTTTAACAAGGAAAATGGTCAGATCATTTCTTTAACCAGTGAGGAAGCGCTGAAGTTGGGTTATGCGGATCACATCGCGTCTTCCGAACAAGAGGTTATTCAGTGGATGGGTTACAGCACGGATGATGTCATTCATGTGGAGCGAACATGGGCTGAAAAAGCAGCCGAGATATTGACCAACCCAATTGTACAGACGTTGCTTTTATTTATCGGTATCGCAGGTATTGTTATTGAGTTGATCGTACCCGGTTTTGGTGTACCGGGAATTTTGGGCATACTCGGATTTGGTTTGTATTTTTTCGGCAATTATATCGCTGGTTTTGCAGGTTCGGAGACGTGGTTGTTGTTTATTATCGGTCTGGCTCTGCTTATACTTGAAATGTTCATCCCGAGTTTTGGTATTTTGGGCATTCTGGGTTCCGTCAGCCTTGTCGCCGGAGTTGTTCGTGCAGCATACAACATGCAGCATGCGTTTATATCTTTGGGCATTGCCTTTGCAGCTGCGGTTGCCGTGGTAGCGATCATCGCGGTTGTATTCAAGGACCGAGGGATATGGAACCGTTTTATACTTAAAGAAAGTTTAACGGCTGAACAAGGTTTTTCTTCAGTTGTGAACCGGGAAATGCTATTAGGTCAAAGGGGTGTCAGTCTGACTCCACTTCGTCCAGCCGGAACGGTGCTGATCGCTGATGAGCGAGTCGATGTTGTAACGAACGGCGAGTTTATTGCTACAGATATGCCGATTATAGTATCCAAAGTAGAAGGCGGGCGAATTGTGGTCAAGGCAGACACTAGCGTCTAAACAAGCAAATAACAAAGAATTAGATTAATGGAGGATGATGCGAGTGTTCGAATCGGGTATTGTCAGCGTTTTGCTGATTGCCGTTGTAGTGATTATTGTATTGAGCGTATTTTTTAGTTTCTTCCCGGTGATGCTGTGGATTTCAGCATTGGCTTCGGGTGTGCGCATTGGCATCATTACGCTGGTAGCTATGCGCTTACGGCGCGTCACGCCAAGCCGAATTGTCAATCCGCTCATTAAGGCAACCAAGGCGGGTCTGGGCTTGAACATCAACCAGCTGGAAAGCCACTTTCTCGCAGGAGGGAATGTAGACCGAGTGATCAATGCGTTGATTGCTGCGCAGCGTGCTAACATTCCGCTTGAGTTTGAACGTGCGGCAGCGATTGATCTTGCTGGACGGGATGTTCTGCAAGCGGTCCAAATGAGCGTTAATCCGCGTGTTATTGAGACACCTATTGTTGCTGCGGTCGCCAAGGATGGTATTGAAGTGAAGGTTAAAGCTCGTGTTACGGTGCGTGCCAACATTGATCGACTTGTTGGGGGGGCTGGAGAAGAAACGATTATTGCACGGGTCGGTGAAGGTATTGTTACGACCGTAGGTTCCAGTAACTCGCATAAGGACGTGCTGGAGAACCCGGATTCAATTTCAAGAACCGTATTGTCCAAAGGTTTGGATGCCGGGACAGCATTTGAAATCCTGTCCATTGATATTGCGGACGTTGATGTAGGTAAAAATATCGGTGCTTTTCTGCAAACAGAGCAGGCGGAAGCCGACAAACGTATTGCGCAGGCAAAAGCGGAAGAGCGGCGTGCGATGGCTGTAGCGCAGGAGCAGGAAATGAAGGCACGTGTTGTAGAAATGAGAGCACGCGTGGTGGAATCCGAATCCGAAGTACCGCTGGCAATGGCTGAAGCGCTACGCGGCGGGAAGCTTGGTGTCATGGACTATATGAATTTGAAAAATATTGAGGCGGATACGCAAATGCGTGGCTCCTTAGGCAAACCGAATGAGAACTCGGGGAATGACAACAAAAACCGGGATTAATAACGGGACATAGCCGATGAATTACGGCAGCTAGGTGGTGAGTAATGAACTTTATCAGCTGGATCTTTGAACATTTGTATATCCTGATCGTGATTGGCTTTGCTTTGGTGTCCTTTTTGGGGAAAAGCATCCAAGGTACAGGGCGGAAATCACCGCCGCGAAAAGGTATGCCTACCTTTGGTGGTGATCATGGTTCTCGTGGACCCTCGACGTCATCCAGACCCTTCACAATGGAACATGGGCAAGAGCAACGTCAGCAGGATATTGCTGGAGAGTTGCAACGTCAATTTCCTAATGAACGACGGACGGTTATGGAAGCTCGTCGCATAGAAGAAATGGGCGATCGGTCGGAAACCGAAGAACGGATGGACCGGGATTTATTAGATAATGGTTCGACTCTAGAGGACCGGATCCGTGCTATGGAAGAAGAACGAAAAATGGTTTTAGCCCGTCTCGATCGTATATCCAATGCGAGGGAGTCAGGGGAAATTACAGATGCGCCAGAGATAGCTTCGCAAGACCGTAATACGGTGGATACGGCTGATCTGCGCAGAGGTGTGATTTGGGCAGAAATATTAGGTCCTCCACGTTCCAAGCGCTACATGGGTGGAGGAAGACGTTAAAATGATAGTGGATCCGTCACGGCTTTGGCTGTGGCGGATCTTTTTTTGTGATGCTTTAGGAATACATAACCATGCTCGGAATAAAAAGTGAATTAACGACAAATGCTCTAATTACCTGACAACGAATGTGATAATCCCTTGTGTGCTCTAGCTTTCTCACATTTGTTGTCATCTAAAATGGTGGCATTTTGTCTAATTTAGCGTCTCATTTATGAAAATATATTCCTGAAAAATGATCAAATGTAACAATATGAATGGAGCTTTCCGAAAGCAGTTTTCATTTTTTCTTTTTTATATATAATGTTCTCAATGATAGATACTTATGAAATTCACTCCAAATTTACCTAAAATTTTATTTATATCGAGGTGATACAACAAGGTCATAAAAATGGAAAAATTAATTTTTAGGAGGATGGGATCGATGGGAAATAGCTTGTTTAGAAAGAAGAGCATTGATCAGTTGATTGCCGCTACGCGAGGGGAAAAAGCACTCAAAAGGGAATTGGGTGCGTTTGATTTAACGATGCTTGGAATTGGAGCCATTATCGGAACGGGAATTTTTGTGTTGACAGGTACAGGAGCAGTTACGGCTGGTCCAGGCTTGGTTCTTTCTTTTGTGATTGCGGGACTCGCGTGTTTATTCGCAGCATTGGCTTATGCGGAGTTTGCATCCACCGTTCCAGTATCCGGTTCTGTTTACACTTTTACATATGCTACGATGGGGGAGCTATTGGCCTTTATTATTGGATGGGATTTAATTTTGGAATACATGCTGGCAGCCAGCGCCGTTTCCGCAGGTTGGTCGGGTTACTTTGTATCATTTTTGAACGGAATTGGCCTTCACATTCCGCTTGAATTCACTGCTGCACCGGGGGCTTTGAAAGACCAAACTACTTATTTTAATCTCCCAGCTTTTTTAATTTTGATGGGTATCACGTTCTTGCTTTATTTAGGGATAAAAGAATCAAAACGGATAAACAACATCATGGTAATCATAAAAATTGTTGTTATTTTATTATTTATCATCGTTGCTTTTAAATATGTGAAGCCAGATAACTGGACACCGTTTATGCCGTTTGGGTTCAGTGGGGTGTTTGGAGCCGCAGCTCTTGTGTTTTTTTCTTTTATTGGTTTTGATGCTGTTTCATCGGCGGCTGAAGAAACTAAAAATCCCACTACTGATTTACCGCGAGGCATTATTTTCTCACTCATTATTTGTACGTTTTTGTATGTCATTGTTAGCGCGATTATGACTGGTATAGTACCGTTTATGCAATTTGAAGGTATCTCTCACCCCGTGTCATTGGTATTGCAGGTTGCGGGCCAGAACTGGGTTGCAGGTATTGTAGATATAGGAGCCATCTTAGGGATGACAACGGTCATGCTGGTAATGCTCTATGGTCAAACTCGTATTATGTTTGCTATGTCACGTGACGGCTTAGTCCCCAAAGTATTATCCAAGGTTCATTCCAAATACAAAACGCCCTACATTAACACGTTGTTTTTCGGCACTTTATCTGCATTAATGGGTGGACTGATTCCGCTGGATGAGTTAGCAAGTTTGGTGAACATTGGAACCTTGTCAGCATTTATTCTGATTTCGGTCGCCGTTATCGTTATGAGAAAAACACAACCTGACTTGCCAAGGGCCTTCCGATGTCCTGGAGTTCCGTATATCCCGATCCTGGCTATCGTTTCATGTGGGGTGCTCATTCTTAATTTGAATGGCCAGACATTTATTCGCTTTATTATTTGGCTTGTCATTGGTATGGCTGTTTACTTCTTATACTCTAGAAAAAACTCTCTTTTAAATCGAGATAGCGAAAAATAACCGTGTCATTTAATGAAATTCAAAAAAAGACAACCTTTGTTCTCAATATGAAAATGAGGTTGTCTTTTTTGTTGGGAATTTTGAAAGGACACATCTTTTTCCTCTGCAATATAGTAGCTACTACGAATTGTAAGTTTAGCCTCATAAATGCCGCGACTGGATCATAAAATGTACAGTACAGATATCTGTGGCACTGGTGTAATGGTGTTCACTGATCATAAGAATATAAGATGGAAAGCCAGCAGCGTAGCTGCCTTGAAACATCTATGGGTACCGGATGGCAATAACAGAAGATGAAAAAATAGCAGCGTGCTGTCATCAAAACAACTCTAGCCGTTGGATAACAAATATTTTGATGACAGGAAGGGAGATTTCGCCGTATGAGCAGGATGAGCCGCAAACTGCGAAAGTGGGCCAGCGAGACGCTGGAGCTTCCGCAGGACATTCTATTTGACCTGCCGCGGTTAACCCTCATCGGCAGCCGTCAGCTTTATGTGGAGAATCACCGGGGCGTGGTGGATTTCACGCCGGATCAGCTCGTACTTGCACTTGCGCAAGGCAGGCTGAGGGTGTCCGGCCATGATCTAGTCATTACGTCTATTCTGCCAGAGCAGGTAAGTGTGGAGGGACATATAACGGATATCCAAATGGAAGGAACGGAGGAAGGCTCGTGAAACATCCTGCTTTAGCAAAGCTGCGTGGTACGGTTACCCTTGCTATCAAGGGCGAAAGTGTGGAAGCTTTCATTAATTTACTCACCGATCACCATTTACCTGTGTGGAACGTGCGGCCGATGGGTACTAGACATGCAGAAATGAACCTTCTACTGCCGCACGTCTTCCTCCTACGCCCGCTTTTGAGAAGGACAGGCTGTAAAATGCATGTTCTGAAGCGGCAAGGGCTTCCCTTTACTGCTGCACGACTTGCCAAACGTAAGTTTTTCCTGGCTGGATTGGCTTTGTTCTGGATAGGTCTCCTGCTGATGTCTTCACTTATCTGGGACATTGAAGTAAAGGGGAATGATAAACTATCGACGGAATCCGTTCTCAAAGCCGCTCGACAGGAGGGGCTGTATCCATTTCAATGGAGCTTTCGTCTATCCAGTCAAGACAAGCTTTCACGTGCGCTCATGCAGAAGCTTCCAGAGGCATCCTGGATCGGTGTGGAAAAGCAGGGTACTTTGGTGACGATTCAGGTTGTTGAAGCTTCACAGCCTACCCCTGCGCCGCTCTACAGCCCTCGTCATATCATTAGTAAGGCAGATGCGGTAGTTACTGAAATTTTTGCCGAGCAGGGTCGTCCTGTCGTGCATAAAAATACGCGTGTCAAAAAAGGAGCCATCCTCATCTCTGGAACGCTTGGAGATGAGGAGAACCAACAGCAGGTCGTAGCCAAAGGAGAGGTTAAGGGTCTTGTATGGCATGAATACGAAATTAGCAGTCCCATGGTGCAACGCAGCAGCACGTATACAGGTACCAGTCACGACCGCTTGTATCTGGTATTAGGCAACCGTGCGATACAATTATGGGGATATGGGAAAATACCTTATTCTACACATAAAACAACAGTTGAACATGATCCGCTAACATGGCGTTCCTACAAACTTCCGGTGGGTTGGATGACCGAAAGTGTGAGAGAGACAAAGATACAGGAGCAGAAGCTTACGGAAGCAGAAGCGAAAATGTCAGGTTTAGAAGGCGCGCGAGCTGATATTTTAGCTAAATACGGCAAAGGAACGAAAATAATGAGCCAAAAAATTTTGCATGAGAAGAGAGAGAATGGTAAAGTTTATATGAAAGTGCTTTTTGAAGTGGAGCAGGATATTGCGGAAGAACTTCCGTTAGTTCATAACCAAGGAGAATGAGGCTATTTGGCAGAACAACAACGCAGCATACAAATTGCATTGAACAATGCGGGAGAAGGACAGGCGTTATTTGGCCCGCAGGATTCCTTTTTGAAATTAATCGAAGCAGCTATTCCCGCAAAAATAGCATCTCGAGAGGCAGAAGTTAATGTTTTTGGTAATGCTCACGAGGTGGAAGTGCTCGAACAATTGTTCGACGTATTACTCCAGTTAATTCGCAATGGGTATATACTGACCGAAAGGGATGTCCATTATGCGATTGAACTGGCAAAAGATTTGCGCGCTGATCAGCTGCTCGATTTGTTCAAGGGTGAAATTACGACGACGTTCCGGGGTAAACCGATTCGCGTCAAAACGATTGGACAAAAGCACTATGTAACCACGATTAAGAAACGCGATATTGTATTTGGAATTGGCCCGGCGGGTACTGGTAAAACCTATCTGGCTGTAGTGCTGGCCGTAGCTGCCCTGAAGGAAGGTTCAGTCAAGCGCATTGTACTGACTCGTCCTGCGGTGGAAGCAGGTGAAAATTTAGGTTTTTTACCAGGGGATTTACAGGAAAAGGTTGATCCGTATTTACGCCCATTGTATGATGCCCTATACGATGTGATGGGCCCAGAGCAGACTGCAAAGGCACTGGAGCGCGGATTAATAGAAATTGCACCTTTGGCTTATATGCGGGGACGTACGCTGGATGACTCCTTTATTATTCTGGACGAAGCGCAAAACACTACACCCGAGCAAATGAAAATGTTTTTGACTCGACTTGGCTTCGGCTCCAAAATGGTCATTACCGGCGATGTCACGCAAATTGATTTGCCTCGTGGCAAAAAATCCGGTCTGATTGAAGCAAATGCGATTTTACAAGGGATTGAGGAAATAGGCTTTGTCCAGTTTGCAGAAGAGGATGTTGTCCGTCATTCCCTGGTTCAAAAAATTATTGTTGCTTATGACCGAGTTGCCGAAAATCAAGGATAGTCATTCAATCACGAGTATGCCGTGTACGACCAGAAAAAGTATAAAATGAGCAGTGTAGCTGCCTTGAAAAAGATGATGGAGAGGGATTGTTTTAGATGACCTCGAAGGAATTATCTAAAGGGAAAACGTTCCAGCATAGAATGAATGGATGGAAGTATAGCGTGGCGACACGCTATCTTCTGTTTTTATTTTTGGTGGTTCTTTTTTATGTAGGCTTTGCGTCCAAGCTGCTTCCCGAGCGTTATGATATTCGGGTAAATCAACCGAGTGAAAAGGAAATTGTCGCCCCGATGCAGCTTCCTAACAGTAAGGCGACTTTGAAGGCTCAAGAGGAATCAGCTGAACGTGTGCAGCCCATGTATACCATTGTGCCCGTTCGCAACGATAACCTGATTACTGGTATTTTGGATCGAATTGAACGGCTCAATCAGGATGACCAGGTCTCCAGAGCAGATAAGATTTCGATTTATAAGGATGAGATTCCGCAACGTGCACGGGAATTTGTACAAAATTTTGTGAATAACAGCCGTAATGCGGATGCCTACCCAGATAAGTTGCTGGATGAAGTGCTGGAAAAAACGAAAGAGCAAACGTACCGAATTCCAGAGGAGACATTCATTAAAATTCCGCGCCTTACATCTGAGGATATTGCTGAAATGCGGCCTGTTGCCCGTGAGATTGTGACAGGGTTGATGAATGATCAAATTACGGATGCTCAGACAGCCCGAGCGAAAGTAGCTGAGCGGGTTAGTACAAGCTCGCTTACTAAGCGTACTTCACGGGAGGTTGTTCAGGAACTTGCAAGGCTTGTGATTACCGCCAACAAGTTTTATGATGATACAGCTACGAAGGACGCAAAGGTACAGGCTCGTGAAGATACACCGACAGTTTACATTAAACAGGGTGAAGTACTCGTCAAGAAGGGTGAGATTATTACCCAGGAAATCTATACACTGCTTGATGAAAATGAATTGCTCAAGGATAAAATCAATTATTGGCCACAATTTGGACTGCTGATGCTGTCTATGATGCTGGCATTGGGCCTGTTTATGTATATTCGTCAATTTCAATCACGAACACGAAACTTCAAGTATAATAATGCGCAGTTGCTCATGCTAGTATTAATCTTTGTGATAACAGTTGGAGCAATGATGTTAATTTCCATACTGCAGAACAATGAACGTTCCTATCTCGGCTATCTGGCGCCTATCGCGCTTGGAGCTATGCTTGTAACGCTGTTGCTTGATATGTCGTTGGCTTTCGTATGTGCCGTTATATTCAGTATATTGGCAAGTGTTATTTTGAATGTCCGTCAGGGACAAATTTTCGACTTTAATTTTGGATTTTTTGCTATTGTGGTCTGTCTGGCAGCGATTTTCTCTACTCATCGAGCCAGCCAGCGTTCAACACTGTTCAAAGGGGCGATTATGGTATGCCTGTTCGGTGCCCTGTCTGTTTTTTCTCTGGCACTGATTGACCAAGGGAATTGGACTCAAACGACGACGCTCTATGGGGTAGCTTTTGCTTTTGCAGGCGGTCTGATAACAGCAATACTTGTTATTGGGCTAATGCCATTTTTTGAGTCTACCTTTGGTATCTTGTCGGCACTGAAGCTTGTTGAGCTGTCAAATCCCAATCATCCATTGCTCCGCAAGCTGCTTACGGAGACACCGGGAACGTATCATCATAGTGTAATGGTGGGTAATCTGTCAGAGGCCGCAGCGGAGGCTATAGGGGCAAACGGCTTGTTGTGCCGGGTTGGTTCGTATTATCATGATATTGGTAAAACCAAGAGGCCTTCGTACTTCATTGAAAATCAAAATGGGTTGGAAAATCCACATGATACAATAGAGCCCAAGCTGAGCAAATCCATCATTATCGCCCATGCTCGTGACGGCGTGGAAATGCAATTGGATTACAAGCTGCCCAAGCCCATTCGCGATATTGCCGAGCAGCACCACGGAACGACATTCTTACACTATTTTTATCACAAGGCGTTGCGCGAAGCTGAAGAGCGGGGGGTGGAGCCTGACTTCACGGAGGATGATTTCCGTTATCCGGGACCGAAGGCTCAGTCTAAAGAGTCTGCTGTGGTGGGAATTGCTGATAGCGTGGAGGCAGCAGTTCGTTCCTTACGGAAGCCGACAGTGGAACAGGTTGAATCCATGATTGAGAAAATTATTAAGAGCCGTCTTGATGATCACCAATTTAACGACTGCGAGCTGACCATGCGGGAGCTTGATATCGTGGCTCAAACCCTCAAGGAAACAGTAATGGGGATTTTCCATTCCCGTATTGAGTATCCGGAGGAAAGGCCCAAGTCTGAAAACGGAAAAGCTTAATATAACTTGTGCATGAAGTACGGTTAGAGCACTAGAATTAAAAGGAGCGGTTGGCATGGGCCTTCAATTAGCTTGGAATAATGAACAAAACGATATGGTAATTAACGAATCCTTGATTACGCTGCTGAACACCTTATTAGAGGAGGCAGGCAAAGTGGAAGGAGTCACTGACGGTGAGGTAGCCCTTACCTTCGTTAATGATGAGCAAATTCATGAGTTGAACAGGGACTATCGGGGAATTGATCGTCCCACCGATGTGTTGTCTTTTGCTATGAAGGAAACACTGGATGAAGAGCTTGAAATTATTTACGAACCGAATGATGAAAATTCATTGAATGATGTACCTGATGTTTTGGGGGATATTATAATCTCTGTACAAACAGCGCAAGCTCAGAGTGAAGAATACGGACATTCGATTGAGCGTGAAATCGGTTTTTTGTTTGTTCACGGCTTTCTTCATCTGTTAGGCTATGATCATCAGGATGATGTGAGTGAAGCTGAAATGATGGGCAAACAGGAAGCTGTACTGGCTCAAGCGGGGTTGACAAGGTAATGAGACGTCAGCCTTGGAGAATGACTTTTCGCTATGCGGCAGAAGGCGTGATGTACGCTCTGCGTACGCAAGTAAATATGCGGATACATGTGGCCGTGGCGCTCCTTGTCATTGTAGCAGGCTTAACTCTGCACATCTCCCGGCTCGACTGGTTATTCGTCTGCGTGGCTATCGCTATAGTCATTGTAGCCGAACTGTTCAACACCGCTGTTGAAGCAGCGGTGGATCTCATCTCACCTGATATTCATCCGCTGGCCAAAGCGGCTAAAGACACCGCCGCCGGAGCCGTGCTCCTGGCAGCGGTTTTTGCTGTAATTATTGGTATATTTGTGTTTTATAGGCCTATGTTGACGTTAATTAGTTCGCTGTTTTAATGGAAAAACCAAAATAAAATAGGTGCTTAATCGCGCTGGAGGAAATGAAATGGCTAAGAAACACTTTAAATCAGGCTTTGTCGCAATTGTTGGCAGACCTAATGTCGGAAAATCAACACTGATGAACCACGTCATTGGGCAGAAGATCGCCATTATGTCAGACAAGCCACAAACTACACGCAACAAAATTCACGGCGTATTTACTACAGAGGACACGCAAATTGTATTTTTGGATACACCCGGGATTCATAAGCGTCAGTCAAAATTAGGCGATTACATGAATCAGACTGCTTTTAATACGTTGGGTGAAGTAGAAGCGGTACTTTTTCTTATTGACGCTGCTGAAGGTCTAGGCGGTGGCGACCGTTTTATTGCGGAACAGCTTAAACAAGTAAAAACGCCAGTTATTTTGGTGCTGAATAAAATTGATCGTATTGAGCCAGAAGCATTGTTACCCCTGATTGAGCAGTATCGCAAGTTGTACGACTTTGCAGAAATCGTACCCATCTCGGCCAAAATGGGCAACAATGTAAACACCCTGCTGGAGCAGGTGCAAAAATACTTACCAGAAGGTCCGCAATATTATCCGGATGATCAAATTACCGATCATCCAGAACAGTTTGTCATTGCCGAGCTGGTGCGTGAAAAAATTCTGCATATGACACGTGAGGAAGTACCCCATTCTATTGCGGTTATGATTGAAGACATGAAAGTGCAGGATAATGGTGTAGTGCATATTATGGCTGTTATTTTTGTAGAACGTGACTCCCAGAAGGGGATTATTATCGGCAAACAGGGAGCCATGCTCAAAGAAGTGGGCAAACAGGC
The DNA here is from genome assembly GCF_038007385.1 of Paenibacillus sp. FSL M8-0228. Taxonomy (NCBI): domain Bacteria; kingdom Bacillati; phylum Bacillota; class Bacilli; order Caryophanales; family Paenibacillaceae; genus Paenibacillus; species Paenibacillus sp. FSL M8-0228. The sequence goes on along the minus strand of NZ_JBBOXA010000001.1, from coordinate 3,804,953 downwards.
ACGCCAGGATATCCAAAACCTGTTAGGCTCCAAGATTTTCCTGGAACTTTGGGTTAAGGTCAAAAAAGACTGGCGCAACCAGGAACGCGTCCTTCGTGACCTTGGCTTTCATCGCGACGCTTAAAAACAGAACTCGATTCTACGTCACTTTAGTTCAAGGGTTTATTGAGGTTAAAAATTGATATTATATAAATATGTATAGTTGTAGTAAGCATCATAAAAAAGCCGTCCCGATCTCTTGGCTGAGATAGTAATAGTCTCCTGATCATTTAAAGCGCCGCGTATGTGCGGCGCTTAACTTCTTGCTCTTTTTATCCTTTTCTTCCAGCGATGAAATAGGTGTGCTTTAAAAAAGGCCTTGTATGCACGATGTGCGGAGCGAAGGATTTGAATCTGAAGAAGCGATAGCGTTCGCCTTTACCCCCGAATTTAACCCTTTGTATGTTTTACATTCAAATAAATTCGGGGGTAACAGCGATCGTAAGATCAAATCATTTGCGAAGCGTATTCCATTCTACATACAGCAGCCTTTTTTAACGCAATCCATTTATTTCATCGCATACTTCCCTTCTCTTCGCATCATCCTAATTTTGAGATGCAAACGTCATTTCCGAAGAGAGGATGAATACGATTGCGAGATTTTTCGTGGAAGTATTTTGCGATGACTGGAGATGTCGGTGCGTATCTGTTATACCGGGAGAGCGCCATGACAAGGGAGCAAGATACGGATGAAGGAGAGTCGGACGAGCATGAAGAAGCCCGTGAATAGTACAAGCCACTGGCTTCTTCGCGAATGTTTGGGGGAAGAGGCATGCTTTACAGGGTGGAAGGAATCGTCATCCGCAGCATGGATTACGGTGAGGGGAACAAAATTATTACGCTTTGCACCGAAAGCGGAGGCAAAGCAGGCGTGCTGGTCAGAGGTGCAAAAAAGTCCAAAAGCCGTCACGCTGCTTTAACGCAGCCGTTTACGTACGGTGAATTCGTTTTTTTTCGAAACACAGGCTTAGGCACGTTGAATGCCGGTGAAATCATCCAATCCCACCATACATTACGCGAGGATATTACTAAGGCTGCTTACGCTTCCTATGCTTGTGAATTACTCGATCGGGTGTTACAGGATGAGGAAACAGGTGCGTTCTGGTTTAAGCAGCTAAAAGCATGTTTGGAGGCGCTGGAGAGTGGCAAAGATCCGCTGATCGTCATGAGTATTTATGAATTTAAAATATTGCAGGCGGCCGGATATGCTCCTCAGCTTGATGCATGTATTTCAAGTGGTCAACAATGTGCTGATGAAGATATGTTTGTCAGTCCGAGACTAGGCGGAGTTTTGTGTCGGAGCTACAAGCATTTTGATCCAGCGGCATTGAGCGTGACTCCACGTACATTGAAGTTGCTGCGCTTGTTCGCCAGAATGGATTTGAATCGGCTCGGCAACATTGACGTGAAGGACTCCACCAAGCTGGAGATCAAACATGTCATGCGTCAGTTCATGGATATGCAGTTGGAGGTCAAGCTGAAATCCCGCAATTTCTTGGATCAGCTCGACAAATACGATATGTGAAACGCCCTATTCTCTTGACTGTATTGCTGAAACCGTGTAATATCCTACTATATATCTCCTTCGGGAGCAGATGCATTGAACGAGAAAGTAGCGGGATGTATTCTCTGTAATTAGCGAGTTGGGGACGGTGTAAGCCCAGCGGGAATTCTTCGTGAACAAGGCACTCGGGAGCGTCTGAATGGACACGGAAAAGAGGATTACGATCTGATTGGTGATATAGGATCGCAATCAAGTAGGGTGGAACCGCGGGAGTCAGCTCTCGTCCCTACGTCTGTACAGGCGTAGAGGCGGGGGCTTTTTGCTGTCTCTAGCAAGGCTTTTGGGATAAAATAGCCCTGTACATACGAGCTTAATGAGAAGAAATCACCAACATTTGAGAGAAGTGGAAAGGGAGCGTGTACCAATGAATTTTCAGCAGATGATTTTAACGCTGCAACAATTTTGGGCTGAACACAACTGTATTATTGTACAGCCGTATGACACGGAAAAAGGGGCAGGCACGATGAACCCAATGACGTATTTACGTTCGATCGGACCTGAGCCGTGGAATGTAGCTTATGTTGAGCCTTCTCGTCGTCCGTCAGACGGACGTTATGGTGAGAACCCGAATCGCCTGTATCAGCATCATCAGTTCCAAGTCGTTTTGAAGCCTTCACCGGATAACATTCAGGAATTGTATTTGGAGAGTTTGAGCCGTTTGGGCATTAACCCTCTGGAGCATGATATTCGTTTCGTTGAAGACAACTGGGAAGCACCGACGTTGGGAGCGTGGGGCTTAGGTTGGGAAGTATGGCTGGACGGTATGGAAATTACCCAATTCACCTATTTCCAGCAAGTGGGCGGTATTGATGCCAGTCCGGTTGCGGTAGAAATCACGTATGGTATGGAACGTCTTGCTTCCTACATCCAGGACAAGGAGAATGTGTTCGATTTGGAGTGGGTCAATGGAATCACGTACGGTGATGTCTTCCACCAGCCTGAATTTGAGCATTCCAAGTATACGTTCGAAGTATCTGACGTCAAAATGCTCTTTACTCTTTTCAATATGTACGAAGAAGAGGCAAATAAAGCGATGGCGCAGCATCTTGTATTTCCAGCCTATGATTATGTGCTGAAATGTTCTCATGCGTTCAACTTGCTGGACGCTCGCGGAGCGATCAGTGTGACGGAACGGACTGGGTTTATTATACGAGTGCGCAATTTGGCGCGTCAGGTGGCTGCGACCTATCTGGAGGAGCGCGAGAAGCTGGGCTTCCCGCTGTTGAAGAAAGGAGGTGCGGCAAATGTCTAAGGATTTATTGTTTGAGATCGGATTGGAAGAAGTCCCTGCACGTTTTATCCCGAATGCAATTCAGCAGTTGAAGCAGCGTATGACGGCGTGGCTTGACAGCTCGCGTATTGCTTATGGTGCTGTAGAGGCTTATGCTACACCTCGCCGTTTGGCGGTACTTGTCAAGGAAGTAGCGGAGAAGCAAGAAGATATTAACGAAGAAGTTAAAGGTCCTTCCCGCAAAATCGCACTCGACGAAGCTGGTAACTGGAGCAAGGCTGCACTAGGCTTTGCTCGTAGCCAAGGTGTTGATCCTGAACAGTTCACGTTCAAGGAGCTTGGAGGCGTCGAATATATTTACGCAACTAAGAGCAGCATAGGTGTACCAACAGCGGAAGTGCTGTCCGAAGGTTTATTGCACATTTTACATGCGATGACATTCCCTAAATTCATGCGCTGGGCAAGTTATGACTTTAAATTTGTTCGTCCGATCCGCTGGTTGATTGCCTTGTTTGGTAACGATATTGTTAATTTGGAGATTGCCGGCGTACAGTCAGGAAATGTGACAAGAGGGCATCGTTTCCTGGGACAGGATGCCGTTGTAGAAAGTCCAGCTGACTATGTTGAAGTACTTCGCAAGCAGCATGTCATTGTGGACATTGAGGAACGTCAAACGCTTATTGTAAAGCAGATTGAAGCGTTGGCAGCCGAAAAAGATTGGACGATTGCGGTCAAGGATGATTTGCTGGAAGAAGTGCTGTATTTGGTGGAAACCCCAACAGTACTGTTCGGAGGTTTTGATCCTGCGTTCCTGAACATTCCGAAGGATGTACTCATTACTTCCATGCGTGAACATCAACGCTATTTCCCAGTGCTGGATCGCACAGGAGAGCTACTGCCATACTTTGTTACGGTACGTAACGGAGGAAGTCAATCGCTGGAAGTCATTGCTAAAGGGAATGAAAAAGTATTGCGTGCGCGGCTGTCTGATGCCAAATTCTTTTATGAAGAAGATCAGAAGCTGGAAATTAAGGATGCACTCTCCAAACTGGAAAGTATCGTTTTCCACGAAGAGCTGGGAACGGTTGGAGACAAAGTACGCCGGATTCGCCGTATTGCTGATGCTCTGGTAGAGAAGCTTCGCGTTTCTCCAGATACACAGGAATCGGTTAGTCGAGCAGCGGATATTTGTAAATTTGACCTGGTAACACAAATGGTATATGAGTTCCCGGAACTGCAAGGTGTGATGGGTGAGGACTATGCTCGTAAGGCTGGAGAGAAGGAAGAAGTGGCAAGAGCGGTGTTTGAGCATTACCAGCCGCGTTATGCAGGAGAAACGGTTCCTTCAACGAATGCTGGAGCGATTGTAAGTATCGCAGACAAGATAGATACTATTACAGGCTGCTTCTCCATCGGTATTATTCCAACAGGTTCACAGGACCCTTACGCGCTTCGTCGCCAGGCAGCAGGTATTGTGCAGATTTTGTTGGATCGTAAGCTTTCAGCTACGTTGTCTGATGTGTTCAATATCGCGCTCGATGTGCACGGCAACCTTGGAAATATGAAACGTTCCGCGGATGAAATACGTAAAGAATTACATGAGTTTTTTGGATTACGCGTGAAGAAACTATTGTCTAGGACACTTCGTTATGACGTTGTGGATGCTGTGCTTGCAGCTGGATATGACGACGTTGCTTCCGTTGTTAACCGCGGAGCTGCGTTAATGACTGCCGTACAAACAGGTGAGGTATTCAAAGCAACAGTTGAATCCTTTAATCGTGTAGGTAATCTGGCTGCTAAAGCAGTGCATAAGTCAGTTAATACGGGTGAGTTTACGGAACAAGGCGAAAAAACGCTTTACGAAGCATGGTATAGCGCTTATGAATCTTACAGCGTAGCTCTACAGGAAGGTGATGCGACACGGGCGTTAGCGCTAGCTTCATCCATTACCCCTGCGGTAACGGCGTTCTTTGATTCCGTTATGGTTATGGCTGAGGATGACGCTGTTCGTAATAATCGTTTGGCATTGCTGGCTGTTATTGACTCAGAGCTGAAGCGTTTTGCCGATTTTTCCAAGCTTGTAGTTTAAACGTCAGTTGTGGTAGTATGAACAACTTGAAAAAATGGGTATAAATATACGGAACGGTGTAAGAGTAATCTTGCAGCCGTTCCGTATTTTACTCGAATGCGGATGGGGGATGCTTATGGGGGGAACCGAAACTTTACTGGGTGTGAGGATCGTTGTTGACGGGGACGCTTGTCCTGTTAAAAGTGAAATTGCGGAGATAGCTTCCCGTTTTCATATTGAGGTTATTATGGTATCTTCATATGATCATCTCATTCAGGGCAGCAAAGGTGTAAGCGTCGTTAAAGTAGACCGAAGCGACCAAAGTGCCGATCTCTATATTGCCAATCATATCCGCCGCGGAGATATTGTAACCACCAATGATTATGGTCTTGCTGCACTTGCCTTGGCAAAAGGTTGTGAAGTGATGTCTTTTCGCGGAGCTATGTATCGAAACGATTCGATAGATTTCATGCTTGACCGACGTCATACTTCTGCCAAAGAACGGAAAAAAGGACGTTATGGAAAAGGTCCTAAACCGTTTTCATTAGAGGATCGTGAAGTTTTTCAACATAAACTGACAAAACTTTTACTTCGCTTGCAGGAGAATGAGTAACGGTATCGAATTATATTTACGTGCTAAAGAGATGAAGGTGGTTAATATGAGTGCCGGACAAGGTAACATACCGGACGATATCATTGAGTCAGTTTTACAACATCATGATATTGTAGATACGGTAAGCAAGTACGTGCATTTGACCAAGCAGGGGAAATATATGAAAGGCCTCTGTCCTTTTCATTCCGAAAAAACCCCTTCATTCACCGTGACACCGGATCGTCAGATTTTTTACTGCTACGGCTGCGGCGCGGGAGGCAATGCCATCAAGTTTATGATGGAAATCGAAGGACTATCCTTTCCCGAAGCTGTCAGGACAATGGCAGAAGAAAGTCATATCCCGCTCGGCGAATGGCAGGGACGTGATTCATCGCATCAGCATCCTGAGTTGGACAGGCTGTTGCAAGCGTATGAGTTAACTTCTAAGATGTACCATTTTTTGCTTAAAAATACGGAGCACGGCAAACCAGCTATGGAATACTTGCGCTCACGAGGATTCAGTGACAAGATCATTGATCAATTTCAAATTGGCTATGCACCCAACCGATGGGATACGATCGTTCAGTTTCTGGATAAGCGTTCTTTTGATCCCGTGGAGATGGAAAAGGGAGGGCTTATTTCTCCCCGGCATGAGGGTGATGGATATGTGGATCGATTCAGAGATCGTATCATGTTTCCCATTTGGAATCGCAACGGAAAAGTTATTGCCTTTGCAGGCCGTATACTTGGTGAGGGACAGCCGAAGTATTTGAATTCACCGGAGACCAAGCTATTCAATAAGAGCCGAACGCTGTACAATCTCCATCATGCTAAAACCTCAATTCGCAAGCTTCGCCAAAGTGTTCTTTTTGAAGGCTACGGTGATGTCATCTCGGCATGGGAAGCTGGCGTACAAAATGGGGTGGCCGCCATGGGCACTGCTCTAACAGAGCACCATGCTACGATGTTAAAAGGACTGTGCGACGAGGTCATTATTTGTTATGATGGTGACCGGGCAGGACAAGCTGCTGCGCTTAAAAATTTTCCGCTGTTGGAAAATGCGGGGCTTCACGTGAAAGTAGCGCTGGTCAGTGACGGTATGGACCCGGATGATTTTATCCGGCAATACGGCGGCGAACGATTCCAGCGCCAAATTATCGAAAGTGCCGTTTCAACGGTGAAATTTAAGCTTATATATCTGAAAAAAAACCATATACTGCAAGAGGAAGAAGGAAGAATCGCGTATTCCCGCGAAGCATTAAATGTCATTGCACCTCTGTCATCCCCGACCGAGCGGGAAGTGTATCTGCGCGAAGTGTCAGCCGAAGTCAAGGTGGATTTTGAAACCTTGAAGCAAGAATGCAATTTACTGCGTCAATCCCTGCAAAAAAAACAGAACTTTGGGGATAATAACGAAAATGGGTGGAATAATGGTAGGCATAAAAAAGGGCAGGTCTCCACACCTAATCTGTTGCCGGCTTACCATGTGGCTGAACGCAGACTGCTTCACTGGATGATGCAGGATTTAGAAGCTGCAGAGTATGTAGAAAAGCATCTGGGCGACGCCTTTAATATTGAGGATCATGCAGCAATTGCTGCTTATCTATATGCCTATTACGCGCAAGGGAAGTTACCGGATACAAGCCGTTTTATTTCATCTTTGCAAGACGACCGACTGGAGAAGAACGTAAGTTCGATCATGATGATGGATGCTCCAGGCGTATGGGCACCGCACATTTTGGATGATTATATTCATCAAGTGCGAAAATTTCCATTGCAGGAGCAACTGGATTTGAAGAGGGAAGAAATGAGAGCCGCTGAGCGCTTAGGTGACTTTCTGCGCGCAGCACAAATTGCAAGTGAGATTATAGCCCTAGAGAGACAATGAACACACAGAGGTCGGATGTTTCTAGGGAGGAGGGAGTCGAAAGATGGCGAATGATCAGCATACTGAACTGGAGACGGAACTAACACTGGATCAGGTTAAAGATCAACTGATTGAGTTGGGTAAAAAAAGTTCTTCTCTGAACTACAAAGATATCATGGAAAAACTATCGCCGTTTGATCAGGACCCCGAGCAAATGGATGAGTTTTATGAGCAGCTGGGTGACTTGGGGATTGAGGTTGTGAATGACAACGACGAAGAAGTTACCAGATTGCGTCAAAATGACGACCCGGAAAACAATGATGGGGATGATTTTAATTTCGATGACGATCTGAGCCTGCCTCCCGGTATTAAAATTAATGACCCAGTCCGGATGTACTTGAAAGAAATCGGTCGTGTACCGTTGCTTTCTGCTGATGATGAGGTGGAGCTTGCCAAACGGATCAATAACGGCGATGAAGAAGCTAAGCGCCGGTTGGCAGAAGCGAACTTGCGTCTGGTTGTAAGTATTGCCAAACGTTATGTTGGTCGCGGAATGCTTTTCCTGGATCTGATTCAGGAAGGTAATATGGGTTTGATTAAGGCAGTAGAAAAATTTGATTACGAAAAAGGCTTTAAATTCAGTACCTATGCAACCTGGTGGATTCGTCAGGCCATTACGCGCGCGATAGCCGATCAGGCGAGAACGATTCGTATTCCGGTGCATATGGTGGAAACGATCAACAAGCTGATTCGCGTATCGCGTCAACTGTTGCAAGAGCTGGGGCGCGAACCTACGCCCGAGGAAGTGGCTGCCGAAATGGAGCTGAGCGTGGAAAAAGTACGGGAAATTATGAAAATTGCCCAAGAACCGGTTTCATTGGAAACACCAATTGGTGAAGAGGATGACTCACATCTGGGGGATTTCATTGAGGATCAAGAAGCGTTGGCGCCTGCAGATGCGGCTGCCTATGAACTTCTGAAGGAACAGCTCGAGGATGTACTGGATACGTTAACCGAACGGGAAGAGAATGTTTTGCGTCTCCGCTTTGGTTTGGACGACGGAAGAACCAGAACCCTTGAAGAAGTGGGTAAAGTGTTCGGTGTTACACGTGAACGTATTCGTCAGATTGAGGCCAAAGCGCTACGTAAGTTGCGCCATCCAAGCCGCAGTAAGCGACTGAAGGATTTCCTCGAATAGAAGCGTTACATTGCGGACCTTCTGCGGCTTGAAGCGCGCAGGAGGTCTTTTTTTATCTCATGGCAGTCTTGGTGGAGGGGAAGAAGCTTGGACCAGGAGAAAAAGCGGGCAATACTGTTACATGAAATTGAGCATTGGCGGCGAAGTCGGCTGCTCCCTGAGCAATATTGCGATTTTTTGTCTAACCTGTATCGGGAGGACGAAGATCCGACGCAGAGCCAGAACCGTAACAACACCGGGCTGCTTACATATCTTAGACACGGGCATGGGATCGCCTGGCTTCTTGGTTTTGTCATTATTTCCTGCATTTGTTTGATCGGTTTTTATTTTACCGCTTTTCCGTTGGCAATGCAAATATTCTCGGCGAGTGCAGTTACTACGATTTGCTATGGAGTGGCCGCATTTTGGCGGTCTTCTGAAAAGAGTATGAGCGCGATGTTGAGCACTTTAGGCAGTGCGATTATGTTGGGTTCGGGTGTATGGATCATTCAGCTCCATCAAGGTGAAGCTAAGGTTTGGTTTCTTTTGCTCGTAGGCCTATGCGGTGTGGTATGGTGTCTTGTGGGATTAACTTTGCGCAACAGCTTACTTCATTACTGTGGCATTGCTGGGCTACTTTTAGTGTACGCGATCCTTATAGGCCGCTTCTGGCCTACAGCAACTTTAGTGATGCTTGAGGCATTTTGGATTTTGCACGCAGTATTGTTGATCTGGTTAAGCTGGTGGGTACATCGCCGCTTTCCGCGTCTCGCTTTGGTTTATTTCGCTATAGGCATGACACTAGCATTCATGGCTGAAGCAGACACGATTATCCTGCGCCATCAAGCGGCGGGAGATGTGGTGTTTTACAGCCTACTGAAGTTGGCATTTGTTGTTGGAATTTTATTTTGGACTCGAAAAAAATGGATTACGTGGGTGACGTTATGAAACTTTCTCAACGATTACAATATATTATGGAACAAATTCCTGCCGGGAGCAGACTTGCGGATATTGGCTCGGATCATGGACTACTCCCCGTGGCCGCAGTGCGTAGTGGCAGAGTACCGCAAGCTGTGGCGGGTGAAGTCAATGATGGACCGTTGCGTGCGGCTCAAAAGCAGGTGGCCGAAGCAGGTCTCACGGATCGCATTGCGGTTAGAAAGGGAGATGGCTTGGCTGTAATTAAGGTCGATGAAGTTGATGTTATTACGATAGCCGGGATGGGTGGTGCCTTGATCGCTACCATTTTAGAGCAAGGGAAAGACAAGCTTGTTTCAGTGAAACAACTTGTTCTACAACCTAACGTAGGAGAGGATATCTTACGCCGTTGGCTCATCGAACATCAATGGATACTAACAAGTGAACATATTATGGAAGAAGACGGGAAAATATATGAGATTCTGACGGCAGTACCTGATTCGGTAAGCCCACTGAAACAGGATGCGCTGTATCAACCATGGAAAATTCCCGATAGTTCGCTGGTACTGACACCGGATTTGTTGATGCAACTCGGACCACTATTGGTCAAAGCACCGAATGAAATCTTTTTTTATAAATGGAAATTGGAGATTCGCAAGCTTGAGGATGTGCTGGCACAAGTGGCACGATCAGATCAGGAATCCGCACAGCATAAGCGGGAGCAATTGCGCAAGCAAATTGAACAGCTAGAGGAGGTACTTGCATGTTTGCCAAAGGACAGACAGTAATTAGCTATATGGAGCAGCTGGCTCCGAAATACTTGGCAGTTCCGGACGATAGAATTGGGCTTCAGCTGGGTAGTCTGCAAAAGGAAATCAAAAGCATATTAGTAGCCCTGGATGTTAATGATGAGGTTGTCGAAGAGGCAATCCGCATAAAAGCTGACCTCATTATTGCGCATCATGCAATTATATTCCGCCCACTTAAAGCTTTGAACACAGATCAGCCTGCGGGTAGATTGTATGAAAAACTGATCAAGAATGATATTGCTGTCTACATCAGTCATACGAATCTGGATACAGCTGAGGACGGCATGAATGACTGGATGGCAGAAGCACTGGGTATTCAAAGTGAAGGTACGCTGGAGGATGTTCACACCGAGCAATTATTCAAGCTTGTTGTTTTCGTACCAAAAACACATCATCAACGGGTACTGGATGCCATACTGGGGGCGGGAGCTGGACATATCGGCAACTACAGCCATTGCAGCTTTAACATTGACGGCTATGGAACTTTTGTGCCGGGTGAAGGCACACAGCCGTTTTTGGGTGAGCCGGGCAAAATGGAACGTAGCGAAGAGGTTCGTATTGAAACCATTGTACCGCAGGCTGTACGCAACAAAGTCATTCAAGCGATGCTGAAGGCTCATCCTTATGAAGAGGTGGCTTATGACCTGTATCACATGGATTTGCAGGGCCGTTCCTTTGGTTTGGGACGGGTGGGCAAGCTTAAGGAAACTCGCACGCTACGGGAGTTTGTCGATGTTGTGAAAAATGGCCTCAACGTGGAGCATGTACGTGTGGTGGGCGACTTGGACCGTATGATCAAAAAGGCAGCCGTGCTTGGGGGCTCAGGCAGCCGCTATGTGAATAAGTCGCTTTTCAAAGGCGCTGATGTATTGGTCACAGGGGATATTGACTATCACACGGCTCACGATGCCCTGATGGCGGGGATTGCTATTATTGACCCTGGACATAATGCTGAAAAGATTATGAAGCCTAAAACCGCAGAATGGATGCGCAAACGCTTGGTAGAAGGTCGTTATTCAACGGAAGTACATGTATCTCAGGTAGAAACCGAACCTTTTCAATTTTTGTAAAATCTCAACATCTATGAGAAAATGAAGATGCTCTATTATTTTTTTCGTAGGGAGAGGTTCTATGCGGACGCTGATAGCTGATTCTGCAATTCATGCCTATCCAGGCATGGTCGCTGTTGTTACTTCCCGCTATGAGGGGGAAAATAATGTAATGGCCTCAGGCTGGCATACCTATATCGGATCATCACCGGGCATGTATGGCATTTCACTGAGGAAGGAAACATATTCTCACGGACTGATCGAGAAAAGCGGAGGCTTTGGTATTCAGTTTCTGCCTGCGCACAGATCGGAATGGATTCAGGCTGTAGGTACCTTTAGTGGTAAAGATGTAGATAAGTTTCAGCAGTTTGGCATTGCATATGAGGATGGAATTTCAGTCAATGTGCCTATATTGCTGGAGGCTTATCTTGCTTATGAGTGTAAAGTCGTGGATATTCATACCTATGGAGATCATGATTGGATCGTCGGTGAAATACAGCAGACCTACCGAGATGATGAACTGTTCCTAGATGAGGACGTTCCTGATTTTAGTAAGCTTTCTATCCCGCTATACGTGGGAAGGTCTGCTTATTATGTGGCGGATGATTCATTGCAGAGAAAGGTACATCCGTTTTATTTGGGCAAGTAAACAGAGATCTATACGTTTTACAATATTTTCAGGGTTGTATCATGCGCGCGTTCCCTGTATACTATGTAATGTTGTTCGGAAAGTTTGACAGACAATCGCTGGTGGCGTAAGCCGCGAGAGGAAAGTCCGGGCTCCATAGGGCAGGATGCTGGATAACGTCCAGTCAGCGCGAGTTGAAGGATAGTGCCACAGAAATGGACCGCCGATGGCCGCTTGCGGCACAGGCAAGGATGGAACCGAGGTGTAAGAGACCCCGAGGAACGCTGGTGACTTCGTTCCTGGTAAACCCCATCTGGAGCAAGACCTAATGGGACACAGCTTCTTCGCGAAGCAGCCTTAGCCCGAGGCGTGTCTAGGTTGGTCGCTGGAGCTGGATAGCAATGTTCGGCCTAGATAGATGATTGTCGCTTGTAGTGGGAGGGTAGTTCCCGTCTGTACCACGAATAGCACAGAACCCGGCTTACGGAAAACTTTCCCCACTGCAACACCTTAAAAAGTATGAATTTAACTTTTGTAAATGACCTGTTTGCATGAAAGCCTTTAATCCAAATGTATTTATTGAATTAAAAAGGGTGTGTCATATTCCTGTGGGAATGATGGCACACCCTTTTTAACATACCGTACTTACGCAGATATAGTGCATTCTTAGAATGAAGCCCCCAGCATAATTACTGTGGGCTTTCATCCTAATTTTTACTTCTCTACCGTAAAACCGTTCGAGAATGAGGCACGTAGTCAGCGTAGCAAACGCATTTGAATCTACGGAGGCGAGGCGTACATCTTTGTCCCAGATTCCAACATGCTATTCAAATTCCAAACGAATCAGAGGGAACAGCGATCGTAAAATCAAATGATTCGTGAAGCGGCCTCACGTACGTGTCCTGCCAACTCCATCATCGCACGCTGTTTACAACACTTTCCTCTGTGTACATCTTCAGTGCCCGATCCAATCGGTCAACTGCTTTTGGAAGCAAGGAAGGATCCGTATGCGTGAAGTTGATTCGCATATGGTTGCTGCCACTTAGGTCAGCATAGAAGACTTGTCCAGGCACAAATGCCACTCCTTCCTGAATTGCGAGTTGCAGCAACCGATCAGAACGGAATCCCTCGGGTAAAGTAACCCACATAAACATACCGCCAAGTGCATCATTCCAGGTGATTCCTTCCCATTGGCGTTCTTTCATCAGCGACGTGAGACGTAGCATACGAGTATGGTACTCAGCAGACACAGTACGAATATGTCCGTCCAAGTCAAAAAAGTCCAATAACTCATTCAAAGCACGTTGATCAATACTGCTGGAGTGCAGATCGGCAGATTGTTTGGCATTGGCGACTTTAACGACAATCGCTTGATTAGCTACCAGCCAACCAGATCGAACACCAGGAGCGACGGTTTTGGAGAATGTAGAAGTGTACATCACATGACCGTCTCCACCTAGCTGTTGATCGATTGAGAAAAGGGATGGAAAGTTAAGGTTTTCGTCAAATTTAAGACGTCCGTAAGGATCATCTTCAAAAATCAAAGTGCCGTATTTACGGCATATTTCAACAACGCCTGTTCTTCGTTCCATACTCCAAACACTTCCTGCCGGGTTGGAGAAGGTTGGGATGACATACACGAATTTAGGCTGATGTTTTTTGATCTTGGCTTCAAGATCTTCTAATCGCATACCGTTAGAGTCTGTATCTACACTTACAATGTTGGCACCATAGGAATTAAATACCTGAAGAGCTGCCAAATAAGTAGGGGACTCCACCAATACAGTATCCTGCGGATCGAGCAATACACGCGAAACCAGATCAATGGTCTGCTGTGAGCCCGTCGTCATGATGATGTTATCTCTGGTGACGGAGATGCCTTGGGATGACATGATTGCTGCAAGACGTTCCCGTAGAGGAATGTAGCCCTCGGTTAGGCCGTATTGAAGAGCGGTAGTACCGCCGAGGCGAAATACCTGCTCATAGGCTTTAGCAACAGCTTCGATGGGGAAAAAGGCATCGGCAGGAAGGCCGCCTGCCAGAGATAACACATCTGTTCCCTGTGTCAGCTTTAAAATGTCCCTTACCATGGACGAGCCCTGAGTACGAGCCATACCCGAAAATTTGTGTTCCAATCCAATCATCTCCTGTGTTCTATACTGTACTATGAAATTTGTTGTATTATATCGATAATGAAGTATAACAGTAAACGTCTAAATGTAACAGTTGATTTTTGGAGGGGACGGTTCCGATGCATATTGATCTCAGCCGCAATAGCAGTGTTAAATTATATTTACAGATTGCCAAAACATTAGCAGATCGCATCCAGTCTGGACTGTTGCCTCAGGGCACAAAGCTTCCCTCTGTCCGTCATTTGTCCAGTTTGCTTGCGGTAAGTCCCGTAACTGTAAGCAAGGCATATGCTGAGCTGGAGTCTATTAATCTGGTTACCTGTACACAGGGAAAAGGTTGCTATGTAGCAGAGCCTTCGGTAGCTGTTCAACGTGAGGGAGCGCAGGATTTGTCATGGCAAATGTCGCTGATCGATTATTTGCCACGCGCACAGTTATGGAGAAACTTTAACCATAGCAGACAGGTTCCCTATTCTTTTCATATAGCAGCAATTCAACCGGAGCTTCTTCCTACACGCGAAATCATCGCTGATACTCAACGTCTATCCTCTGGAAATCCTGATGCAATGGCAGCATACGGTACTTTTGAAGGTGATTTAGCGCTGAGGGAAGTGTTTGTAGATCACCTGAACGAACGTGGCCTATGCACTGTTGCAGAACAGCTGCTCGTGACCAGTGGTGCCCAACAGGGCATTGACCTGGTGGCACGTACTTTTGTTGGTTCTGGAGATGTTGTCTACATGGAGGCTCCTACATATACGGGGGCCATTGATGTATTTACCAGTCGTGGTGCCAAAGTAATTATGATTCCGATGGATGAGCAGGGCATGCGGATCGATATCCTCACGCGTCTTTGTGATACTCATCCCCCAAAACTGATCTACACGATACCCACCTTTCATAATCCTACCGGAGTAACTTTAACGACGGCCAGACGCACACAATTATTGGATCTAGCTCAAAGTTATCATTGCCTCATTGTTGAGGATGATCCATTTTCTGACCTCTACTATAAAACAAAGCCGCCACTCTCTATCAAGGCACATGATCAATCCGGACATGTGATATATATCAAAAGCTTTAGCAAAACCGTTGCTCCCGGCTGCCGTATAGCTTGTGTAGCGGCCACTGGCAGTGTAATGGATCGTTTGGTGGCTGCCAAGTCTACTACGGATTTGGGGAGCCCTCTATTAACGCAAAAAGCGATATTGCCCTTTATCAGGAACCGTCTTGATCGACATCTTGTCTGGTTGCGGGAACAAATGCGGGATCGGTTGACAGTCGCATTGTATACGCTCCAGCGCTATGCTCCGCCAGAGGTTAGCTGGTATGCTCCCGAAGGCGGCTTAAATGTGTGGATTAAGCTTCCTCCTAATGTTGATATTCCAGAATTGGAGCGGCTGGCTGACCGAGAAGGCGTTTCCTTTTTACCTGGTGCAGTGTGCTATGCAGGTGGTATGGACAGTAATCATATCCGTATTTCTTTTTCGTATGTGGACAAGGAAACACTTATAACAGGTCTTCACAAACTGTGCCGTTTGTTGGGCGAACTGCTTGATCATTCGGTCATTGTTGAACGGAAGCCTATTTTATAAGGGATATTTGTATTAGGGGGTAAACATCCAAGCACAGCACATGCCTTCTTAATATGCTGTACTAATTCACCGAAAGGAGTTGCACATTATGAGTCATTGCCCTTACGACCCGATCGTGTGCCCGCCGATCCAATTTGTAAATCATCAATTTTTCCCACAAGTCGTGCCTGTGGTTCATCCAATTGAAATTGTTAATCAGACGCACATTGTACCTGTACCACATCACGTATTTCCGGTGAGTATAAAGGATCCTGGAGAACCTTGCTGTCATACTCGCAGTCATAGCAAGCGTCCTGTTCGCAGCAGTTCCAAGCGTTAATAAAGCCCAAAAAAGCAGCCATGGAGCAACATGGCTGCTTTTTTCCAATAAGGAATCTTACGTTTCCAGTTTCTTCAAAATAGATTTTAACTTGTCACTTAAATGCTGTGGATAGAATTGCAAAGGAACATATGGACGTTGTGCTGCTTTCAACGCTTTATACACATCAATTTGACCATACCCGAAATATTTGTCATGCCCTGGTGTGCCCAAGTCAATTACGCTGCTTCTCATTAAATCCATAACCTCTTTGTTGGTCAGATCGGGGTTAACGGATCGAATCAGGGCAGCAAGTGCTGATACATGGGGACTGGCCATTGAAGTGCCCGACAGTGCAGCATATTGATTCCCTGGGTACGTACTGGCAATACTTGCACCTGGAGCCATGACGTCTACATAATCTCCATAGTTAGAAAAGGATGCACGGTGCATAGAAGAATCTGTAGCGGAAACGGCAAACACTTCAGGATACGCTGCTGGATACCCAGGCCGTTCCGTATTGTCATTGCCTGTGGCTGCAATTAATACGACATCTTTATCATAGGCGTATTTGATCGCATCATGCAAAAATTCAGCTTGTGCGTAATTGCCCAGACTTAAATTGATAACCTTGGCACCGTGATCAGCTGCCCAGATAATACCTTCTGCAACCGAGTAAGTCGTACCGGAGCCGGATTGGTCAAGTACCTTGATCGGCATGACTTTGTTGTACCATGTCATGCCAGCGACCCCCTCACCATTATTCACGAGGGCAGAAATGATGCCGGCGACGTGCGTTCCATGACCGACGTCATCATAAGGCTTTTCAGACGGGTTTACCACGTTATGACCTAAAAGGATTTGACCTTTTAGGTCGGGGTGATCCAAATCTACTCCCGTATCTACGACAGCGACAATTACGTCCTTGCTGCCTTTGCTTAATTTCCAACCTCGGTTGGTTTCAGTTGCCGGCAGATTCCATTGATAGCGGGAAAAGAGCAAATCATTGGGAATAGAGCTGTCCGCTTTGATAGGTGTGCTCTCATTGGTTAGATACATATAGTGAGGTTCCGTATAAAGCGGGTTCCACTTTCTTGAAAAATATTGCTTTAGCTCCTTAAAGTTCATCTTATCCGAATGAAATACATAGGTATAACCAAGCTTGCGGCCTGGCGCACAGTGTAAATCTGCTGCAATTTCCTGCAGTTGTCGTGAATCAGGATTATGATGGAAGCGAACGACAATTTCATTTTCAAAATAATGGCTTGCATTTTCGTTGTCGTGGCCCGTCTTGACAGTAATATCGTGCAATGTGTCGGGATGTACGGATTCGATTTTGTAGCTGCCTTCTTTTGGATAGGGAATCAAACGCAAATTTTTCCGCTGATGCTTCTCCACGTCACGCAATACTTGCTGACTGACCAGAGCAGCAACGCCGCATGTTCCGTCAGCCGATGGTTCTGCCATGACAAAATATTTACCGCCTTCAGCCTGAAATGCAGCAGATTCGTAGGATTTATTTTGCATGACGGAACGGCGAGCCGCAGCCAAGCTGCTTTTAATTTGAGGATGACTGAGCAGACGAGTTTGTGCTTTGCTGCCCGTGTAGGTGTTCGTATTCCCGTCGCTTGTGTGAATCCACTGTAACGTATGAAGATGACTGTGCGATTGCTGTAGCGTGCGGGTAAACTGCCTTTTCTGATCAGCAGTTTTACCATCAAGTTCCCGCATCACGTACTGAATATCCTGCCTTGCATCCATGCGTGTGAGGGTATCCGTAGCGGACAGGTCCAAAGCCAACATTCCTTTTTTGAGTTGCTTCTCTTGCTGTGGCACCATCTTGGCCGTATATTCGGGCTGCGGTGTATGGCGGTGATCACGGGAAGGCAGCATCAGTGTGATGAGAAGCACCCCGGCAGCTGCTCCTAGCAGGGGTTTTAACCATTTTCGCCGAGACATGGGACCGTCCTCCTTGAGAATTCATAAATTTATGGTTTAGCGTGAGGAGGTTGGCATGTTTTTATACCTTTCAATGCTTATTTGTGGTAGGATAAATACTGAAAATTACAGCTCTTTCGGTTAGAGGGGACTATTTTCGGGTAACCAAATTGATGAACAAGCAACAAATAAGGGGGAGCTGCCTTGATGTCAGCAGTCAACGTACAAAAATTATGTGAGTCGGCGCAGGAGAGACTGAAAACTGCCGTGAAACGGGTGGAAACATTCCTCAATGAGCATGCTCTGCCGCAACTGGCTGCAGATGGCAATGAGGAGTCCGTGCTCTTTTACAAAGGCTTTTTGTCGGATCTCCGTCATGTCCTTGTTTTTTCCGAAGTATCTTATGAAAAGTTGGGTGTGGCTTTACGCCGTGCCAATTTTGACGTCGATTTTGCGGAAAAGGCATTGTATAACGTTTACCATGACTGCGTGAACAGCTTTTTTTATCCCAAAAATGAAACTTACGCAGAGGATGGACGTTATGCGTATACGGGGCAAGATGCTATCCGCTTCCGTAAAACGCCAGTGCCAGCCGCTCGCGAAGTGATCATGGACATTACGAAAAATTTTGAAGAATTGCGTGATGATCTGACTTATTATGAAAGTGACTATTTGACTCAGCGCCGGATGCAGACTCGCCGTACTCATGCATAAAGCATTCAACGGGGAAGATCATTTCTAATCAAAAACTAAAACAAGACAAGCAAGCCGTTTTCTACTTGCTTCCTGCCATTTTGGAGGAGGTGAAGGAAGCGGCTTTTTTCGTATGTCACCAACTGCCATATACCATAAACGCATAGGTGCGGGATAGCGGGGGGACAATGAATCCGAGGTGATGATCATGAGCCAAGAGGCCAAGCCAATCGTTAAGTGTAGCGTAGCCAATTGTCATTATTGGGGAGAAAACAACTTGTGCAAGGCAGATTTGATCATGATTGAAGTTGATGGTCATGCCGGAAAGAAATTTAAAGAAGAATATGCGGGGGAAAGCTTCAGTTCAGAAGAACGTGATAAGGCCGACACGTCAGCCGCAACCTGTTGCCACACTTTTAAACCGAAGTCCGTGTAAATTTTATTACGCGATTCATTTTGCATTTGGAGGTGCAGTTTATTATGGAAGATCATGAAAACGACAAGCATCAGAATGAAGAGCATGTTAGCCGCAAACGTGTAGATTACCCCCGTCACATTCATGAACGATCTGCCAAGCGCCGTAATGATCGTGAGGAATATGCAGCAGAGGTTGCTCCCGGCTCAGTTGTGACTCGACATGAGGTCAAGGGTGAAGAGCAAGTTATAAACAATAGTGGTCGTATTTCTGGCTATGTTGGTCTGGCTGCGGGAATTGCCTCATTGTTTATGTGGTCCATAGTACTGGGGCCTATTGCTGCAGTTTTAGGCTTTTTTGCTTATGTGAATGGCAGCAAAACGACCGGCATTTGGTCGATTGGTCTTGGGGCGCTGGCGACATTGAGTTATTTTGCTTTTATCCCGTTCGTTCGCTGACCTTGCTGGAGGAAAAAGTACAGTTTTCTTTTGTATATCCGAGAAAAATCATCTTAGTGATATAATTACATTTAAGCTGATCTATAAAGCTCCGCTGTCTTTTCGACAGAAACGGAGCTTTTTTTCATTAAAAGGTATGGAAGTACATAGTAAAAAGTTGTATCATAGCAGTAACGACAAGCTATTTGGGATATAACAACTATAGAAAGTTGGGAACACCACATGCAAATTGATCCGCGCGTGTCCAAGTCCATGTTAGACATGCAGCTGTTAAATAATATGAGTGCTACAACCCAGACGGGGACAACGGACGCTTTTTCCGGATTACTGGAACAAGTAGGTCAGTTGGAAACAGATGGTGCTGTGACTCGAGAAAATTCAAGTGATGTTACCAGAGACGAAAATGGTTTGCTTTGGCTTCAATTGGGACCTTCGAGGGGAACGGCTTCGTCATTGTATCCCGCTCCTTCCAGCACAGCAACAGACGGGCCTACAACACCTACGGCATATGATGATATGATTAACGAGGCTAGTCAGAAATACGGCGTTCCAGTAGCGTTGATTAAAGCAGTTATTGATACGGAATCTTCATTCAATCCGTCGGTCACTTCTTCGGCCGGGGCCAAAGGGCTTATGCAACTTATGGATGCTACGGCTCAAGGTCTGGGAGTCAGTGACCCGTATGATCCTGGACAAAATATTGATGCTGGAGTTCGTTATTTGTCTTATCAGATTAAACGTTTTAACGGACAAGAAAATATGGCGCTGGCTGCATATAATGCAGGTCCCGGACGGGTGCAGCGGCTTGGTGTAAGTAGTGATGAACAGTTAATGTCTGTACTAGATAAGCTTCCGCTGGAAACGCAAAGATATATTAACAAGATTCAAAATGCACGTGAAAAATATACGATCTAAGCCCTATAGCTTATAACGAAAAAAGTGCGTAATTTCAATTAGATTAGGTCCGCAGAACAGGGTCAATATGGGGAAAGGGTGTCGCTATAATGTAGCGGCCTTTCCCTGTTTTGGTCTTTTTTTGTTGCAGCAGTTGTAGGGCAGAAAGGGGAGTTTAATGAAATATTTTGATTATGCGGCGACAACTCCGCCTTTTGAAGAGGTGATTACAACCGTTGCTGAGATCATGAGACGCCACTATGGCAATCCATCTTCGATGCATCGGTATGGAGAGGATGCGGATAAGTTGCTTAAGCGTTCGCGCGAAGTATGTGCTGCGGCTTTGGGAGTGTATCCATCAGAGATTGTCTTCACATCTGGGGCAACGGAAAGCAACAATCTTGCTATTAAGGGAGTAGCTTTGCAGTATCAGACCAGAGGCAAGCATATTGTTACTGTATCGACAGAACACCCGTCTGTGTATGAAGCTTGCAGACAACTGACAAATCTGGGCTTTGAGGTTACATTTTTACCTGTCGATGCGGAAGGGCATGTGAGCGCCGAACAGGTTTGTGCCGCTGTCCGTAAAGATACGATTTTAGTCAGTATTATGCATGTCAATAATGAGACGGGAAGGGTGCAACCGGTGCATGATATCGGAGCTGCGCTGAAGAAACAGTTCCCCCGTGTTCTATTTCATATTGACGGTGTACAGGGGTTTGGAAAGCTGCCGGTTGATATCCGGGGCTGGCGGGCTGATCTGTACAGCCTCTCTGCGCATAAGCTGCGTGGACCTAAAGGTGCTGGACTACTATTCGTTCGGGAAGGTGTAGAGATTTTCCCACTGCATAGTGGCGGCTCTCAGGAGCAGGGTTTTCGTGCAGGTACGGAAAATGTGCCACTGCTTGTTGGTATGTCCAAAGCGGTACGACTAGCGGGCGAACGACAAGCAGAAACAGCACGACGTATGACCGAGTGGAGAGAACGGGTGGTCGCAGAAGTGCAGACAATCCCTCAACTGCGGCTAAACAGCGGGGAGGAAGCACCGCATATTGTCCACTTTTCATATCCGGGTATGAAGGCCGAGGTGCTGCTGCATACGCTGGAGCAACTAGGTGTGGCCGTATCCACCAAATCGGCTTGTTCTTCGAAGTTGGCCGAGCCCAGCCGGGTGCTGCAGGCGATGGGCCGCAATGAGGCAGAAGCATCTGGCGGCATTCGTATCAGCTTCGGTGATGAACATACGGAACAGGATATCGATGAGCTTATACTTGCACTGCAACAGGCTGTAGCCAAGCTGGAATCCCTTGAAAGGTGGAAACGTTAAAATGCACTATGATATGCTGTTACTTCGCTTCGGTGAATTTACATTAAAAGGGAAGAATCGAACTCGTTTTGAAAAGGCAGTACTGAATCACGTGAAGCTGCTGCTCAAGCCGTTCCCTGGCGCTTCTTTGCGGAAGGAATTTGGACGGATTTATGTGGTACTCGGAGGAGAGCCTTATGAACAGATCATTCAAGTGTTACAAAAAGTGTTTGGCATCACGACAATAAGTCCTGTCAAAATGGCTCCTGTCGAGCTGGGTGCTATAATTGAGACCGCTGTAGCCTTGATGCGTGAGCTGAATGTGGCCGAGGGAACGACTTTCAAGGTAAATGCCCGCAGAGTGTGGAAGGAGTTTGCTCATTCCTCACAAGAGATGAACCATTTAATTGGTTCTCCTATTTTGCGAGAGTTTCAAGCGTTGAGGGTCGATGTGCATCAACCAGATATTGAGTTGCGTGTGGAAGTCAGAGAGCAGGCGGCCTATATATTCAGCGATGTTATTATGGCTGTAGGGGGCTTTCCGTTAGGAACGAACGGTAAAGCTATGCTGCTGCTGTCTGGTGGAATCGACAGCCCGGTAGCAGGATGGTCTTCCATGCGTAGAGGACTGGAAATTGAATGTGTACATTTTTATAGCTATCCGTTTACAAGTGAGCGTGCGAAAGAAAAGGTCATTGAATTGGCAAGGGTATTAGCAGGCTATGCAGGGCGGATCAAAATCCACCTTGTACCGTTTACAGAGGTGCAGACGGCCTTTACGCGCACTGGACAGGACAATCTGATTATAACGCTAATGAGACGGTCTATGCTGCGAATTGCAACGATGCTGGCTGAGCGTGAAGGAGCGCTGGCACTCGTGACGGGTGACAGTCTGGGTCAAGTTGCTAGTCAAACGTTATCCAGCATGAATGTGATTGGCCGTTCGACAGAATTACCATTGCTGCGACCTCTCGTCATGATGGATAAGCAGGAGATCACGGAAATCGCTAAGCAAATTGGCACCTACGATTTATCCATCCTTCCATATGAGGATTGCTGCACATTGTTTGTTCCTAAATCCCCAACGACCAATCCAAATTTGTGGGTTGTTCAAAAGATTGAAGCCTCTATTCGGGATTTAAATGCCTTGATTGAACAGGCTGTGGCTGCAACGGAAACGCTTGTCCTGGAGGCAGGCGGAGCTATAGAGGGGCGTAATGAGGAAGTTATACAGGAAGATTGGTTTTAAACAAAAAGGCAGACCCACTGTTATTATGGGGTCTGCCTTTTTTGATTTTAGTTAAAACAGTTTTTGAAGCATTTTAAACAGCTTTTTCTCGACTGGACATTGCTTTGCGATTTTGAAGATATCCCGTGAGCAAAATACCAGCCATAACTGTAGCAATAAACAAGATACGCAGCGCAGGGTGCTCGGTAAAGTAAGGTTCCAGCTTACGTTCTTCAGTAATCATATTAGAGGCCGTATAACCAAGTACAGCCGATCCCAAATAGATAATCCAGGGGAATTTATTGATCAGTTTGATAAAAAGAGTGCTTCCCCATACCACGATTGGCACGCTGATTAACAGGCCCAGCACTACAAGTAGCAAATGCTGCTGGGCAGCGCCAGCAACAGCAATCACATTGTCCAGACCCATAGCCGCATCGGCTACAACAATCGTGCGGATAGCACCCCATAATGTTGTTCCCGCTTTGACTTCGGTATGGTCCTCCTGGTCTACGAGCAACTTATACGCAATCCAGACTAACATAATCCCCCCGATGAGTAACAACCACGGTACTTGAAGCAGCCAGAGTACCACAATGGTGGCTGCTATGCGAATAAGCAGGGCACCACCGGTGCCGTACAGTATCGCTTTTTTTTGCGTTGCAGGAGGCAGCTTTCTGGCGGCAAGTCCAATTACAATCGCATTATCCCCTGCGAGCAGAAGATCAATAAATATCACATTAAGCAGTAGCCAAAAGAACTGAAGTCCGGACATATCAATCGTTCTCATCTCCCTGATTAAACATCCTAAAATCGTTGTATGTGTTTATTTTAATACCCGTTTTCCAGAAATACGATTCATTATATGGCTGTTTGTTATTGATTTCAAGGTCTTTACTCAACGAATTTGACATCATTTTTTAATAAATGATGACTTATTTGACAAAGCTTATAAGCATAGCCTCGTCCTATTTCGCATACAAGTAGGATGGGGGTGTTTGTACACATGGAGCATATCATTTTGCTGTTGAAAATATTAATGATTAATTTGGTGTTAAGCGGTGATAATGCGGTTGTTATAGCCATGGCGAGCAAAAATTTGCCTGCAAGGCAGCGGAGTCAAGCTATATGGTGGGGGGCAGTCGGTGCAGTCCTCCTGCGCTGTGTTTTGACTTTTGTAGCTGTCATTTTGCTGGGCATACCCTTTATTCAGGCGGCAGGCGGTCTACTTCTGTTATGGATTGCGTTTAAGCTGCTTTATGAGAGTGAGGATCATGTAGGAGTCAGAGCAGAAACAACCATATGGAAGGCTATACAGGTGATTCTGGTAGCGGACTTTGTGATGAGTCTAGATAACGTATTAGCTATTGCAGCACTAGCAGATGGGGATATCGCCATTATTGTCATTGGTATTGCAATTAGCATTCCGATAGTTGTCTGGGGCAGCAACGTAATTGCGATCTGGCTTCACCGGTTCCCTGTACTTGTTTTGCTCGGATCTGCAATCCTGGCTTTTACGGCAGGAGAAATGCTACTGCGTGATCCCCGATTGGGTGTATGGTTAGCAGGTACGGGAGAGCTTATACATGCATGGTTACCAGGACTCTTAGCCTCAGCAGTTGTGATTGCAGGAATATATCGTCAGCTACGTGCTCATCATATTTGAACGTAGTTTTTTTGGAAAACATCGGCTAAAATATACTTAAAAACAATCACATTAAGCGACCTAAAAACAAATTCAGCAAACAAAGGAGACCACGATGAATTCCGGAAAAGAGCGTATGATCGGAGTGGGCATTGTTGCCGTAGGACTGATTATTTTGTTGGGGAAACTGGGGACGTTCTCCTTCTTGGGACGAAACTTTTGGCCTTTGCTGTTTTTAATACCTGGAATCGTACTGCATGCAATGTACATGAAGCGTAAAGTTTCACCCTTTATGTTGCTGCCAGCAGGGATTTTATCGGTTTATGGCTTCTTATTTTTGCTCTGCAATATTTGGGGCTGGCATTTAATGGCCTATTTATGGCCTTTGTTACTTCTAGGTGTGGCGGTTGGATTATGGGAGTACGCCCTTAATGATATTTCGCTTTCTCGTAATGTATATACGGGAGGCGTGATATTGGGCTTGGTATCGGTGTTTTTATTGGTCATTACCCTGTTAAGAACGGGTATCATATATGTTATTGCAGTTTTACTGATCGGCGCTGGAATCTGGTTGGTCGTAAACAACCGTGGCAAACGCAAATGGTAAACGACAAGCAATGAGATTTTATGGCGGTAAATTACGGAACAGGCAATAATGTCTTGCTTTATGACATATTTCAACTATAATATAATGGATATGATAAGAGCGTCGGAATGATTTCTGACGCTTATTTTAAGGTTTTCACGCGAATCGGAGAGAGAAGCTGTCTGTACAAAGCCTGAAACATATAGAAGGCTGGCAGGGAGTGGGCCTAAAGAACGATTGTTAGCCTTGAATCAGCACTGCTTCAGGATAGAGACACTATTTTGATATACGGAAAGGATATGGATACAAACCATGCATGCTAGAGAAAACATTCGCAATATTGCGATTATTGCCCACGTCGACCACGGAAAAACGACGCTTGTCGACAAGCTGCTTCAACAGTCCGGAACATTTAGAGAACACGAGGCTGTTCAGGAGCGCGCCATGGACTCCAACGATCTGGAGCGTGAACGCGGTATTACGATTTTGGCTAAAAATACAGCTATCACTTACAAAGATTATCTGATTAACATTGTAGATACACCAGGACACGCCGACTTTGGTGGCGAAGTGGAACGGATTATGAAAATGGTTGACGGTGTTTTGCTTGTCGTAGATGCTTACGAAGGTTGCATGCCGCAAACGAAATTCGTACTGCGTAAAGCGCTGGAACAAAATCTGACGCCTATCGTTGTAGTGAACAAAATTGACCGTCCGGCGGCTCGTCCGGCAGAAGTTATTGACGAAGTACTGGATCTGTTCATCGAGCTGGGTGCGAATGATGAGCAACTGGAATTCCCCGTTGTGTACGCTTCGGCGCTGAACGGAACATCCAGCATGGATGCTGAAAAGCAAGACGATAACATGCAAGCATTGTACGAAACAGTTGTAGAGCATATTCCGGCTCCAACTGAGAATGTAGATGAGCCTCTTCAATTCCTCGTAACACTGATGGATTATAACGAATACCTTGGCCGAATTGCAGTAGGTCGTGTAAACCGCGGTATCATCAAGCAGGGGCAAGCAGTCACAGTTATGCAACGTGATGGTAGTAGTAAATCGGCGCGTATTGAGAAGCTGTTCGGCTTCCAAGGCCTGAAACGTATTGAAACGGATCAAGCGGGCGCTGGTGACATTGTAGCGATTGCGGGAATTAAAGATATCAACATTGGTGAAACCATTGCTGATCCAAACCATCCTGAAGCGCTGCCTGTACTGAAGATTGATGAGCCGACACTGCAAATGACCTTCTTGGTTAACAACAGCCCATTCGCAGGTCGCGATGGTAAGTGGGTAACATCCCGTAAATTGCGTGAGCGTCTTCTGAAAGAACTCGAAACGGATGTCAGCTTACGTGTTGATGAAACGGATAGCCCGGACGCCTTTATTGTATCCGGACGTGGTGAGTTGCATCTGGGTATCTTGATTGAAAACATGCGTCGTGAAGGTTACGAACTGCAAGTGTCCAAACCGGAAGTTATTGTCAAGGAAATTGATGGTAAGAAAATGGAGCCAATCGAACGTCTCCTTATTGATATTCCGGAAGAAAGCATGGGCGCAGTTATGGAAAGTTTGGGCTCCCGTAAAGCCGAAATGGTTAACATGATTAATAACGGCACCGGACAAGTTCGCTTGGAATTCCTGATCCCTGCACGTGGTCTGATCGGCTACACTACAAACTTCCTGACTTTGACTCGTGGTTATGGCGTAATGAACCATGCGTTTGACAGCTATGGACCATTTGTTGGCGGTCAAGTAGGTGGACGTCATCAGGGTGTACTCGTGTCAACAGAAAACGGCAGCTCTACATTTTATGGTATGCTGGGCGTAGAAGATCGCGGTATTTTGTTCCTAGAGCCAGGTACTGAAATCTATGAGGGTATGATCGTTGGAGAGCACACACGTGATAACGACATCGTCGTTAACATTTGTAAAGAAAAACAACTGACAAACGTTCGTTCAGCAACAAAAGACGATACAGTTAAACTGAAAACACCTGTAATCTTCTCTTTGGAGCAAGCGCTCGAATACCTGAATGATGACGAGTATTGCGAAATTACACCTAATGCCATCCGTTTGCGTAAAAAGATTTTGAACAAAGGTGAACGCGAGCGTGCAGAGAAGCAACGTAAAACAGCACAAGCAAATATGTAATTGATTGGATTGGTCTTTGGCCACAGCGGCGACGCCCGGGAACGGGATGCGCCGCTGTGTGTGTTTTAGGATTGTAAACTTGGAGAAAGCTATATTTCTCAAAACGCAGGAAAAGGTGTTGAAGCATGAGTAATCTTTCGAACGGATTGCCTCCCCGGACACAAACTGGGAAAAAATCCGCCAAACCGAAAAAAACGAAAAAGAAAAAAAGCTTTTTCAGATCGTTTATGAAGTTTGTCTTGTTTCTGCTCATTATAGGTATTTTAGCAGCAGGTGGTTATACCTACTATCTTTACAATCAGGTAGAGGAAGTTTTGGATACGGGGATCAACAAGGAAGTACCCAAAACACAATTGGCAGAAACTAAGCCTTTGACTATCTTATTGCTAGGAACCGATTACCGCCCTGATCATCCGACTTATTTGTCCGACGTTATTATGGTAGCTACATTGAACCCCAATACTAAATCGTCTACCATCGTGTCCCTACCGCGCGATACGCGTCTAGAAATGGATGGATATAAACCTCGCAAGTTGAATGAGTATTATCCGGTGTTTAAGGCTAGAGAAAAAGAATCTGGTGAAGTTGCTGAAGAACAGATGAAGAAGATGATCGGCAAATATTTAAACATTGATATCGATTATGTGACGGTTATTAACTTCCAGGGCTTTAGAGATGTAGTAGATAATTTGGGTGGCGTAGATGTGACGGTTGATAAAAACATGTGTTATCGTGACCGTGCAGATGGTACCGATATTAATCTGACAGCTGGAGCCAAGCATTTGAACGGTGACCAGGCTCTTGATTTTGTTCGCTACCGCAAATCGAATTGTCGTCCGAGAACAGCTGAATCTGACGATTTTGATCGCAATCGTCGACAAAATCAGGTGCTTCATTCTCTAATTGACCAAATGCAATCCTTTAACGCTTTGACCAAGTTTAGTGCAATTATTAAATCGGTTGATAAGAATATGATGACAGATATTGAGTCACAGCAAATGAAGAATATCGTACAAACCTATTGGAATATTTCCAAGCAAAATGTGAAATACAATCCGGTAGCGGGAACATGGCGTAGCCCGTATGTGTACATTGATGAGCAACAGCTCGATTTGGCCAAACAAGCGCTACAAGAGGAGTTAGCTAAAAAAGTAAGCGACAATACCGCAGCTTCTTCCAATTCCTGAGTATGTATATTTCTTCCCGCTTATGTTATACTCGCAGCGAGTAAAGCTCTTATATAACATAAGGGGGTTGAGGTATGTCTAAAGTTATAGTGAACCAAGTCTAGGTCCAGTGAGCAATCACTGGGCCTTTTGTGTCTAAATTCAAAAATGGACAGGCTCAGAGGCTATCTTCACTTACAACTTTTCGTTGTTTTATGCTGCTTTGGGGTTCTTTTTTCAGGGAATCAGCAAGTATTAGGTACCCGGTGAATAGGTATAGGTATGAAACACGAGATTGTCCACGCCGCTTTGGAGGGGATTTAATGAAGAAAATTTTTGTGCTGGATACGAATGTGCTGCTGCATGATCCGAAAGCCATTTTTACCTTCAAAGAACATGAAGTTGTTATTCCAGCTGTAGTTCTGGAAGAAATCGACTCCAAAAAACGCAACGCGGATGAGATTGGACGGAATGCCCGCAATGTATCGCGATTGTTGGACGGGTTGAGAGAAGTGGGCCATCTGCATAGTGGCGTTCCACTTCCCCAAGGTGGAAGGCTTAAGGTTGAGTTGAACCACCGAAGTTTTTTGAAAGTTCAGGAGATGTTCGGGGAGGTTTCGAACGATAACCGGATTTTGGCGGTCGCCTTGAATTATCATCTGGAAGAGCAGGAGCAGCCTGAGCCGCGTTCGGTCGTTTTGGTCAGTAAAGACGTGCTGGTCAGGATCAAAGCAGATGTATTGGGACTGCTGACTGAAGACTACCTCTCCGATAGAACAGGCGATTTAAGTGAGCTATACCCCGGATACTCGGCAATACAGGTGCACCCGTCCATCATAGATGAATTTTACTCTAACCGGTTTTTACTAATCAAGTCACTGGAACTACCTTATACACTGTATCCACATGAATTTGTCATTCTGAAAGATGAAATGGGAACTGGAAAATCAGCATTACTGAAAGTTAACCAGGAGGCAGAGCGATTAGAGCCGCTGTACTTAAGTAACGAATCAGTATGGGGAATCAGCGCGCGCAATGCTCAACAGAGGATGGCATTGGAGCTTTTGCTTAATGATGATATCCCTCTCGTGACCATTACAGGAAAAGCGGGTACGGGCAAAACGTTGCTGGCGCTGGCGGCAGGTTTGCTTAAAGTAGAGGATGAGCATCGCTTCAAGAAACTGCTGATTGCTCGACCTGTTGTTCCTATGGGCAAGGATATTGGTTATTTACCAGGAGAAAAGGATGAAAAGCTTCGTCCATGGATGCAACCAATCTACGACAATCTGGAATATCTGTTTGATGCCAAAAAATCAGGTGATATCGACAAAATTTTGATGGGCTTGGGCAGTATTCAGGTGGAGGCACTTACTTATATTCGCGGACGTTCGATACCTGGGCAATTTATTATAGTCGATGAGGCGCAGAATTTATCCCGACATGAGATTAAAACGATTGTGTCTCGGGTGGGTGAGGGAAGCAAGATCATTTTGATGGGAGACCCGGAGCAGATTGATCACCCTTATCTGGATGCAGCCAGCAACGGTTTAACCTATGTGGTGGAGCGGTTTAAGCAAGAAGGGATTAGCGGGCATATTATGTTGGAAAAAGGAGAACGCTCCAAGCTCGCGCAGTTGGCAGCTGATTTGCTATAAAGTCCTATCGTTATTACAATAATAAAGACCTCGGGAATATCCCGGGGTCTCTTGTTTTGTACACGTAAAAGTTCAGAACAATGAAAGTGGGCAAAAGCTTATTTAAAGTTTAATTCGAGCTTAACTTCAAGCATTCCTGCTAAAGTGCGTACTTCTGTGGCTTTGACATAGGAAATAAGCTGCTGTGGGTAGAAACCCAGATCAAAATCCCTTTCCAGCTTGTTGCGGGTCGTATCAGGTAGTTCCAGACCATTAAATACTAATCGATCCACATGAAATAAAATTGCATTTTTCGGTTCATTCTCTACCGTGTAGTGACCTTCTACCCTTAATTTCATCGTTCCTTGTTGGCCTTCTACCATAATTTGATCCTGCGCAAATGTAAAGTTGAAGTGATTAAACAATTCATTTTCTGACTTTAAAAAACGGTTAAAGTCCTCTTCACGAATGCTTATCGTAATGACTTTTCCATTTGTAACCATGGCACCTTGTTGTTGTTGAATGAATTGCGGTAAATCCTGCATAGCTTGAGCTAATGCTTTAAAGTGTTTATTTACCTCGTAGACACCTACATTTTCCCAATAAGCTGTCATTTCGCCAATTAGCTTGCGTAGGGTATCCGGGTCATTACTGGCGCTAACGCCGTCATTTACACGCGACTGAAGCAGGACAATGCGTTTGCGTTGAGCCAGTAAGTTTGTTTTGACTGTCTCCAATTCCATTGACGCTTGGATGACTTGTTGTTCTGTTTTTCGCATAGATTGATAATTGGATTCGTATTCTTGAAGCACATCCTGATCGTGACTAATCAATAACAAGTAGTAATCGTACAGAGAGAGAAGTTGCCTTATACTTTTTGCCCCTAGCACCACACTTAACAGCTTGTCCCTTTCCCCCATATAATAAGATCGCAGCACAGAGCCTGCACGCTTCCGTTGTATGGTCATTTGCTCTTGCTGAACGGTGAGGTTACTTCGCAGTTCCTGCTGGCGCTGCAAAAGAGTCTGTTGCTCCTGACTGATTCGCTCAATTTCATGGTCTATCTCTACAATCGACAGACTATCTTGTAAAATCTGACTTTCTTCTTGGGAGGGAGCGGCTAGAGTAGGACGTACATATATGAAAGTTAGCAACATAATGGTGCTCAGCAGGGTGCTGATTGTGATTTTTATTCGTTTGTTCATTTGGTTTCCCCTTTTATGTATTCCCGAAAAAAACTCATGGTAATGTATATGATCCTTTCTGTTTCTTTAACCATTCATTTTATTGTACAGCAGTCTGAGCATGCTTGAAACCCGAAACTGTTTACGTTCACGTATGAGTTCTTGCAGAAATGGAAATACAATTTAGTATCAAATAGATTCTATGAACTCTACGAGAGGCATAGGAATGAATAAACAGCTTTTATACCCTATTCAAATACCGGCAGGATCGGTTCATGAAGACGGTTATTTCAGGATGTTGTTAGGAGGGCTAGAGGCATGACTGCAATAAGACAAGATGCATGGAGTGTGGAAGATGACTTGATATTGGCGGAGGTGACATTGCGGCATATCCGTGAAGGTGGAACGCAGCTTGCTGCGTTTGAGGAGGTTGGACAAAAGATAGGAAGAACCTCTGCAGCATGCGGCTTTCGTTGGAACAGTTGCGTGCGCAAACGTTACGATGAAGCAATTAGCATTGCCAAAGCACAGCGCCAGAAGCGCAGTTATATCCGCAAGCAGAACCCGGTAGGTGTATCACAGGTTGCGGCTTTTGCCTCGCTTGATACAGTCGAAGGTGGGTACAGAACGGATGGTACGAGTGAGGATACATTATCTATTGATGCAGTAATTCGTTTCTTGCGTCAATGGAAGGGATCCGTCCAGGAAACGAATCGGCAGATTAAGATGCTGGAGAAAGATTTACGGGAAAAGGAAGAAGAATTGAGTCAGCTTCGCTCCATTAATGACCGGCTGTCCAAAGAAGTGAATGAGGTGCAAACCGACTATCGTGTTGTGAATGATGATTATAAAGCTCTGATTCAGATTATGGACCGGGCTCGGCGCTTGGCTCTAATTACTGAAGATGAGGAAGAGCTTAAATCCAGATTCAAAATGGATGCCAATGGGAATCTGGAGCGCATTGAGTAACAAGATTACTTCTGCAATTCTGAAATAAAACGTCAACTAGCGCTTTGCCGTAGTTGGCGTTTTTTGTATTTCTTTAGAGTGCATATGATATAGTAGAAAAAAAGATGGAAGCGAGACGATACAAAGGTGATTGATATTATTGGAGCGGGTTCGCTAGGATTGTTGTTTGCGGGGAGGTTGTCTGCTTCAGGTACGAAAGTAAGGCTGTGGACACGTACACTTGAACAAGCACGCGTCATTACTCATGAAGGAATTACTGTGTTTGATAAGGAGGGGCAGGTGGCAGTACATATGTCTGGAGATAAATTGAAGGTAGCGCCATTGGCAGATTGGCAACGGTTAAATTCACAGGCTCCGGCACGATGGATAATGCTTATGACCAAACAGGGGGCGATTGAGGAAGTATTAGAACAGATCCAGCCTGCAGCTCAAATGGACAGAGATATAGGAATCGTTTGCTTGCAGAATGGAATCGGTCATATAGAACGCATTAGAAAGGCTTGGCCTAAAGCTGTGGTATACCCTGCTGTGACGACTGAAGGAGCCAAGAGGCAGGGAGTCGCATCTATTGTACATGCAGGATCGGGTGTTACTGAAATAGGTTGTTCGGAGGAAGGGGAGGAGTCGAAGAACAATAATTTTAACCAATGTGTGCTAAATCGGCTGCTTGCAGCAGGATTTGACGCTTGCTTGTCGAAAGAAATCGAGAACGGTATGTATCGCAAGTTGTTGATCAATGCTGTAATCAATCCGCTGACGGCGGTATGGCGAGTTCGTAATGGCGAGCTGCTTTCGCACCCTATTCGAATACATATGATGCGCAGGTTGTACGATGAAGGCATTCAAGTGTATGAAGCTCATGGTATCCACTGGGAAAACGCATGGTGGGAGCAAATTATAAATGTATGCCGGTCAACGGCAGAAAATCACTCGTCCATGCTAGCTGATGTACTTGCACAGTCCATGACAGAAGTTGCTTCAATTAACGGACAACTGGTGCAGATGGCAGATCAGGCTGGGGTTACTGCACCAACTCATGAGGTATTGTGGCAATTAATTGAAGGTATGCGGCTAAAAGAGGGGTGATCAGTTGAGTCTTATACAAGGTACTATTATCACTTTCAGTATTCTTCCCTTTTTTCCGTTTTTGATCGTGTTTGCGGTTTGTCGCTACATTCTTAAAATGGAAAAAAAGAAATCGTTACTTACTTCTATGGATATTACCACGTTTTTTCTGATATTTTCCGTCGCAGCACTCTTTAACGTCATTTTTACATCTCGATTCGGTTTTTATTTGATTCTACTGCTCCTATTACTGGCCTTGGGTTTAATTGGAGGAGCTCAAAATCGAATAAAAGGGAAGGTTGATGGTAAAAGATTATGTAGAGCGGTCTGGAGATTAACTTTTATAGCAATGACATTGGCGTATATTTTGTTGACTGTTGTTGGCATATTTAAGAATATATTCAACATCATGTGATATAACATGACATGAAATGGTGAAAAAATATGAATTAATCATGTTTTTTTGAAAAAAAAGCTTAATTTGAAGAAATGTAATGTAGATTTTTTTGACCGCTGGTTGTATAATCTATAAACATATACCACTTTAGAACTAGGGGGAAAACGCTAGATGAAAAGGAAAAGCTTTTTAGTCCTTTTGACACTCATTCTTGCAGTTGGCGCATTGCTCGCAGGTTGCGGCTCCAGCAAGAACGATACCAATGGTAAGGGCGCACAAGAAAACACCTCGACTACGCCGGCTCCGGCCGACAAGCAAATTTTGCGCATTAACCTTGCATCCGAGCCGCCAACGTTCGATCCGGCACAGGCTCAAGATACTCAAGCAAACACTGTTTTAAAAACAATGTATGAAGGTCTTGTTCGCATGGGCCCTGATGGTAAAGAAATTCCTGGCGTAGCTGAATCTTGGAAAATTTCCGATGACGGCAAAACCTATACGTTTAAGCTTCGCGATACTGCAAAATGGAGTAATGGCGACCCAGTCAAAGCAAGCGACTTCGTATTTGCTTGGCAACGGGTATTGGATCCTTCCACGGCTCCTGCACCTCCATATGCTTACCAATTGTACTATATCAAAAATGCTGAGGGTTACAACCTGAGCACTTCCAAATCTTTTAAAGGTACTAAAGTTACGGACTTCAAAGATGTAGGTGTCAAAGCAGTTGACGACCATACATTACAGGTAGAACTGGAACATGCAACACCTTACTTCCTGGGATTGACTTCTTTCTACACCTATTATCCGGTGCATCCGTCTGTTAAAGGTAATGATAAATGGGCGACTAAAAAAGAAAGCATGATCACTAACGGGCCTTTCACATTGTCGACTTGGGAGACAGGTCAAAAGATTGAGGTTTCCAAAAGCGAGAATTATTGGGGTAAGGACGAAATTAAACTGAAGAAAATTACAATGTCCCTTGTAAACAGCGGTGCAACAGAACTCGCTTCTTACAGAAGTGGACAACTTGATTATGCAGGTAAACCAAATGGTGAAATTCCTGCAGACCAAATGATGGCTGTGAAAAATGAAATGCCTAATGAATTCCAGGCTAAAGGTATAGCAAGCACCTATTACTATTTGTTTAACGTCACCGAAAAACCGTTCAATAATCTTAAAATTCGTAAAGCATTTGCAATGTCGATTCAACGTCAGCCGATTGTTGATAGAGTAACGATGGGTGGAGAGATTCCTGCTTACGGCTTTGTACCTCCGGGTATTAAAGGTTTATCTCAGGAATACCGTAATGAGCATAAAGATGATTATTTCAAAGAAGATGTAGCTGAAGCGAAGAAATTGCTTCAAGAAGGTATGAAGGAAGAAGGAGTAACTTCACTCCCTCCAATCACTCTACTCTACAATTCTACTGAAGGACACCAAAAAATTGCTTTGGCAGTTGCAGATATGTGGAAGAAAAGCCTGGGAATCGATGTGAAAACGCAAAACCAGGAGTGGGGCGTATTTATCCAAACACGTAACAAGTTGAATTTCCAAATTGCTCGTGGTGGATGGTCTGCTGACTTTAATGATCCGATGACATTCTTGGATATCTGGACAACTGGTAATGGCAACAATAATTCTGGATATTCTAATCCTGAATATGATGGTTTGATTAAAGCGGCTAAAACAGAAACTGATCCAGGAAAACGCATGGAAATATTTGCGAAAGCAGAGAAGCTTCTTGTTCAGGATGATATGGTTTTACTGCCGATTTATTACTACTCTAATACTTCTTTGACGAAACCAAATGTAAAAGGCGTTGCCTTGGATTTTAGTGGTGCAATTGATTTTACAAGAGCTTATATAACACAGTAAGTAGCTGATACTTGATTCTGAAGTTGAAGAGTTACTTCGGGATATATATGTGGGTACTGCCATATATATCCCGTTTTTTTTGTGTGTGAGGGTTCTTCTTAATATGATTAAATTAACCATGCATATAAGTAGATTGGACAACCCAACTCTATTTCTATAGAATCGAATGGTGTCGAAAAAATATGGGGGGTGTAAACGGGCGATGGCGCGTTATTTGATCAGTAAATTTATATTTATGCTTATTTCTTTGCTCATTCTGATCTCTGCGACGTTCTTTCTGATGAAGGCAATTCCAGGTAACCCTTTTATGAGCGAAAGAGCGACGTCTCCTGAGATTCAAGCCCGATTAATGGAACAGTATGGGTTGGATAAGCCTGTATATGTACAATATTTTAAATACTTAGGTGATATTGTTACGGGTGATTTTGGTATTTCTATGAAAAAATTGAATCAAGATGTGAGCGACATTATTGGACAGACCTTTATGGTATCATTAAAATTAGGTCTGGTAGCAATTATTGTCTCCATTATTGTCGGTATTTTACTAGGCATGCTGGCGGCTTTGTACCATCGTAGACTCATTGATACCGTAGCGATGATATTGGCAATTCTAGGTATTGCGGTTCCCAGCTTCGTTTTGGCATCATTAATCCAGTTCTTTTTTGCCCAAAAGTTGGAATTGTTTAATGTTATGGGTTTTGAGGGCCCAATGGACTACGTTCTGCCTGTTGCGGCTTTGTCCGCTCAACCAATTGCGTTTATTGCACGATTGACGCGTTCCAGTATGATAGAAGTACTGCATGCAGATTATATCAAAACGGCCAAAGCTAAAGGCTTGAAATCCATTACGATCATGTTCAAGCACGTTGTGCGGAATGCTATTTTGCCAGTTGTTACCTACGTAGGTCCAATGACAGCGAATATTATTACCGGATCTGTGGTTATTGAACGGATTTTCGGGATTGGCGGTATTGGTAAAGTGTTTGTGGAAAGTATCACAAGCCGTGATTACACTATGATTATGGGGATAACGATTTTTTACGGTGTTTTGCTTATGTTAGCGCGTTTTATTACAGATGTCGCGTATGGGTTTATTGATCCTCGGATTAAGCTGTCCGGCGGGAAGGAGGGGTAACTTTATGTCTGTGAAAGACAATGCTGTGAATTTGGATAAACTTCAGGTGAAACCGGAAGATTTCCAAAAAATAGGTGTCGATGAAAAGCAGTCTGAAGTTATTCAGCGAGAAAGCTTATCTGCTTGGCGCGATGCCTGGGAACGACTTCGTAAAAACAAGGTTGCAATGACTAGCTTGATTGTTTTAGTTCTGATTGTGCTTTTTTCTTTAATCGGCCCGATATTGTCACCCTATAATTATTACTCTAATGATTTACTCAGCACGAATCTGCCACCTTCCGCGGAGCATTGGTTCGGTACGGATGATCTTGGACGTGATATGTTTGTCCGTACATGGATGGGAGCACGGATTTCCTTGACGATAGGTCTGGCTGCAGCTTTGATTGATTTGCTGATTGGTGTTATTTATGGTGGAATTATGGGTTACTTTGGTGGCCGCGTTGATGAAATCATGAATAAATTTTCTGAAATCTTGTACTCCATTCCTTACTTGCTTGTTACGATCCTGTTGCTGGTTGTACTGGAGCCAAGTATCACTACAATCATTATTGCGCTTTGTGTGACCGGGTGGATTAACATGTCGTGGATTGTACGTGGTGAAATGATGCAACTCAAAAACAGAGAGTTTGTACTTGCTTCCCGTTCCATGGGTGCTGGAGCAGGTCGTTTGCTTTTCCGCCACCTCTTGCCTAATGCAGTAGGTCCGATCATCGTTACATTGACGTTGAGCGTTCCGACCGCTATTTTTTCCGAAGCTTTCCTGAGCTTCCTCGGGTTAGGGGTACCGAATCCGGAGGCATCGCTGGGTTCAATGATTGAATCAGCTCTGACCGGGTGGATGTATTACCCGTGGCGGATGCTTTTCCCGGCAGGTTTGATCAGTTTGATTATGCTTGCGTTCAACCTTTTTGGCGACGGCTTGCGTGATGCGCTTGATCCGAAGTTGAAGAAATAGGAGGTGAGATCATGGTGAGTAGCAACAATTTAATTGAGGTTGAAGGTCTTAAAAAGTATTTTAATGTTGGCAAAAACCGTGTGCTCAAAGCGGTGGACAACCTGAATTTCTATATTCGTGAGGGTGAAACGCTGGGTATGGTTGGCGAATCCGGCTGTGGTAAGTCTACAGCGGGTCGTACGATTTTGCGCTTGTATGAACCTACAGCAGGAAGCGTACGTTTTAACGGGACGGATATTTACAAATTATCACCGAGTAAAATGAAAGCCATGCGCCGTGATATGCAGATGATCTTTCAAGATCCGTATGCATCATTGAACCCGCGTTTTACTGTTTCTGATATTATTGGTGAGGCGCTGGATATTCACAATATGGCGGGTAGCCGTGCAGAACGTAAGAAACGGATTGAAGAGTTACTTGATCTGGTTGGTTTGAACCCTGACCATGCAACACGCTATCCGCATGAGTTTTCTGGTGGTCAACGTCAGCGGATCGGTATTGCACGCGCACTAGCGGTTAATCCTAAATTCATCATTTGTGATGAGCCGATTTCAGCTCTTGACGTATCTATCCAGGCTCAGGTTGTCAACCTGCTAAAAGAGCTTCAAGAACGTTTGGGTCTGACATATCTGTTCATTGCGCATGATCTGTCGATGGTTAAGCACATCAGTGATCGGGTAGCTGTAATGTATATGGGTAGAATGGTCGAGCTTGCAGAAAGC
Source organism: Paenibacillus sp. FSL M8-0228 (assembly GCF_038007385.1). Classification (NCBI taxonomy): domain Bacteria; kingdom Bacillati; phylum Bacillota; class Bacilli; order Caryophanales; family Paenibacillaceae; genus Paenibacillus; species Paenibacillus sp. FSL M8-0228. Next base: position 3,766,567 of record NZ_JBBOXA010000001.1, on the reverse strand, counting down.
GCTGAGTTGTATGCAAATCCGATCCATCCTTATACGAAAATGCTTTTGTCGGCGATCCCACTTCCTGATCCAGAAGTAGAAGCTAACAAAAAACGGATTATTATGCCAGGCGACCAAGCAGGCCCGATTCATGATGCATCTGGCAATAAGACAGGGGCTTATAACCTGGAAAATGCCACGCTTATCGAAGTGTCTAAAGGACATTTTGTAGCTGAGCCTTACGCCTGATCTTGTTTTATGCAACAACCGCCGAGTTATTCGGCGGTTTTTTTTGTAGGAAGCTTTGACGTGGACATGGGCTTTCGGTACAATCAAGCAGTAAGGTTTTGGTGGAGACAGGAGGCAGACCCATGAAAATAATTCCGGAAACGCTTCGCGGAGGGTCGGCTTTGGCAGAAGATTATATACAGGGTACGGGACGCGCAAGCGATTTGTATGAGTATAATGTGCTGCACGCCGATGCTTATGCCCAACGGGCGAAGTGGCTGGATAAGACGGGGCATCTGCGATTAAACCGTAAGGATGTCGTAGCATGTCTTCGTATATACAATGAGAAATACAATTCGCATGAGGCGGTTCGTGCTTCATTGGACCGTCTGGATAGTCCAGATGCCTTAGTAGTAGCTGGCGGACAGCAAAGCGGACTGTTCACAGGTCCGATGCTGGTCATTTACAAAGCCGCTACAATTATTAAGGCAGCGAGAGAAGCTGAGGAACGGCTTGGACGTCCGGTTATCCCCGTCTTCTGGATTGCTGGCGAAGATCATGACTGGGATGAGGTCAATCATACATACGTAATGGCAAATGACCCACAAGCCGTCAAAATCAAGCTGAATAAGCAACTAGAACGCCGTTCTTCGGTTAGTGCGATTAAAGTTGATACTGTTGAGTGGAAGCAAGCGATAGCGGATATAGAGCAAAGCTTGCCAGATTCAGAACATAAGGCTGATATAATGCGCATGATTGAGAACGGATTAACGGACTCATATGGACTGAGTGAAGCCTTTGCCAAGTTGCTGGGCCTTTTGTTCGGCAGCTATGGATTAGTACTTTTGGATTCAGCAGATCCTTCGCTACGCAAGCTGGAAGCATCCGTTTTTAAGCGGCTGGTTCAGCACAATGATGAGTTGGAGCAGGCTTACCGGACGACTGCCACGCGGATCGTAGATTATGGCTATCATTTACAAGCGGATGTGCATGAAGGCGGCGCGAATCTCTTTTATATCCATGAAGATGAACGTTTGCTGCTTTTCAAAAAAGCTGGGCTATTCACAGATCGACACGGTCTGGTGGTGTTTACTGTGGATGAACTGCTTGAAGAGATAGATAGACATCCCGAACGTTTTAGTAATAATGTGCTAACTCGTCCTCTAATGCAGGATTCAATGTTTCCGGTGCTGGCATCTGTGCTGGGTCTAGGAGAGATTGCTTACTGGGCGATTACACGGGATGCTTTCGGGGTGTTGGAGATGCAGATGCCGATACTGCTGCCACGGATGTCTTTTACGTTGGTAGAGTCAGGTGTGGAGAAGCATATGCTTAAGTATGAATTAAGTTTTGGTCAAGTTCGAGACGGACTTGAGGAACGGAAAAAGCAATGGATTGCCACTCAAGACCAGCTTGGAATGCAGGATCAGTTTTCCGGGGCAAAGGAAGCTTTTGTCCGCATGTACGAACCGCTTGTGCAGCAGACAGGTTTGATTGAAAAAGGTTTGCTACGGCTTGGAGAAACCAACCGCGATAAGATTCTGTCACAGATCGCCTATCTGGAGGCAAAAGTTCAGGAAGCGTTGCTTCGACAAAATGAAACAGCACTTCGCCAGTGGGATCGTATTGAATGGTCGCTTTTCCCATTTGGACAGCCGCAGGAGCGGGCGTATACGATCTATCATTTTCTGAATCGTTATGGTCTCAGTCTGATGGATACGATTATGAATGTACCATTGGATTTGACGGGGACGCATCGTGTTATTTATGTATAATTTGTTGTTTTATATAGGATTTATCATGGAATAAAATTTAACCAATTTGAAGGAGGAAACAAAGTATGACTTCCCATTCTCTGCAAAATAGCATAGTTCACGATCTTAAATTGGCTCCTGAAGGTCATTTGAAAATTGATTGGGTAGAAGCACATATGCCGGTATTGAACCGTATACGTCAACAATTCGAGCAAGAACAGCCTTTTGCTGGTTTGAAGGTAACCATCTGTCTACATCTGGAGGCCAAAACGGCTTATTTGGCTAAAGTGGTACAAGCAGGTGGAGCGCAGGTAACTATTACGGGTAGTAATCCATTGTCCACACAAGATGATGTTTGCGCCGCATTAGTTGAAGATGGCGTTACAGTATTAGCTAAATACAATCCGGACCCAGAAGAATTCAAAAATTTGCAAATCAAGGCACTGGAAACAAAGCCGGATCTCATTATAGATGATGGTGGTGACTTGGTTACTCTGTTGCAATCCGAACGGCCTGATCTGATTTCTACGATCCGTGGGGGAGCAGAGGAGACAACTACTGGCATTATTCGTTTGAAGGCATTGGAAAAAGAAGGGCAACTTCACTTTCCGATGGTGGCTGTTAATGATGCTTACTGCAAATATTTGTTTGACAACCGCTATGGTACAGGACAGTCAGCTTTCGACGGCATTATTCGTACGACTAATCTGGTTGTAGCCGGAAGTACAGTGGTTGTGGTAGGTTATGGCTGGTGTGGCAAAGGGGTTGCAATGCGTGCGAAAGGGTTGGGAGCCAACGTTGTTGTAACCGAGGTTGATCCAATCAAGGCTGTAGAAGCCCATATGGATGGTTTCCATGTGTTACCAATGGTAGAGGCTGCCAAACTGGGTGATTTCTTTATTACAGTAACTGGTAACAAGGCTGTAATTACAGGGGAACACTTTGATGTGATGAAGGATGGGGCTGTGCTGTGTAACGCAGGGCATTTTGATGTGGAGGTTAGTAAGCCTGAGCTTGCTAAACGTTCCGAATCCATTCGTACGGTGCGTCGTAATATTGAGGAATATCGCTTTAAAGATGGACGTAAAATGTATTTGCTGGCAGAAGGACGCCTTGTGAATCTAGCTGCCGCCGATGGTCATCCAGCAGAAATTATGGATACGACATTTGCGCTTCAGGCGCTTGGCTTGAAATACGTGAATGATCGTTATAATGAGCTTGGTAAGGCCGTTATCAATGTACCTTATGAAATTGATGAGCAGGTAGCTCGATTCAAGCTTGATAGTCTGGGAATTCAAATTGACACGTTAACTGAAGACCAAAAGATCTATTTGGACAGCTGGAACGCGTAAGCGGATTTTTCGTCACGATTTTCGCTGCAAAAGTGTTGTGTTTTTAATGCAAGTGTTTGTTTAGGTTGACATAATGGACAGAGAGTAAGCCCTTTATTCCGTGTGGTTTCGAAACCTGATGCATATTGTCGGGTGCCGGCTTCATGGGATAAGGGGCTTTTTTGTATCTTATGACGCAGGGCTACAATAACAGACATAATGCTATGGATCCAGCTTCTATCACTTTTTGGTAATGAAAAAGAGGTCTTTGATTTTTTAAAGCGAATCTATTATGCTTAGGTGGTGGAAAGTGGGCCAAAGTGGGAGAATGGGGTAAGGGGTGACGAAACCAATGTTTATGGGGGAGTTCCAACATAGCATTGATGAGAAGGGTCGGCTTACTGTACCGGCCAAGTTTCGTGAACTTCTCGGTGCCTCGTTCGTGGTTACCCGCGGGCTGGACCAATGCCTCTTCGTGTATCCTATGGATGAGTGGGCTGTCATGGAGAAAAAACTTAAAGCACTGCCTCTGATGAAGGCCGATGCGCGGGCGTTTACCCGTTTTTTTTTCTCGGGGGCGACTGAATGCGAATTGGACAAACAGGGCAGGGTAAATTTACCGGGGAATTTGTGCGAATACGCCAAGCTTACTAAAGAGTGCGTCGTATTGGGAGTGTCCACCCGTGTAGAGATTTGGAGTAAGCACACTTGGGAGCAATATTTCAACCAATCAGAGGAAGCATTTAATGACATTGCTGAGAAATTGGTTGATTTCAACTTTGAATTGTAATTTAGGAGGTCAGCCGTTTGTTTCACCACATTACCGTACTCAAAGAAGAAGCAACACAGGCACTAAACATCAGGCAGGACGGGATTTATGTGGACTGCACGTTGGGAGGGGCAGGACACAGTTCCGTCATTGCATCACAGCTTGGCCCTGAGGGAAGGCTTATTGCCTTTGATCAGGACGACTGGGCATTGAACAATGCGCGAGAGAAGCTGTCAGCCTATGAAGGAAAGATTTCATTAGTGAAATCTAACTTCCGCCACTTGCAGGACAAGCTGACTGAATTGGGATTGCCCGAAAAAGACGGCGTCCCGCAGGTCCAGGGTATTTTGTTCGATCTGGGTGTGTCCTCGCCCCAGTTCGATGAGGGGGAACGGGGATTTAGTTACAATCATGATGCGCCGCTTGATATGCGGATGGATCAGAGTAGCTCGCTTACGGCTTACGAAATTGTCAATGAATGGTCGGAAGCAGAGATTGCGCGTATTTTGTTTCATTACGGAGAAGAGAAGTTTTCACGGCGGATCGCAAAGATCATGATTGAACGTCGATTGAACAAGCCTATTCACACAACAGGGGAACTTGTCGATATTATCAAAGAAGGAATTCCGGCTGCGGCACGCAGAACCGGGGGACATCCGGCTAAACGCAGTTTCCAGGCTTTGCGGATTGCTGTAAATGATGAGTTGGGTGCACTGGAAGATACTTTGCATCAGGCAATAAGATGTCTGGCTCCAGGAGGCAGAATTTCGGTCATTACATTCCATTCTCTGGAGGATCGGATATGCAAGCATATTTTCAAGGAGTATTTGGCGAAAAGCATCTATCCATCTGATTTGCCTATTTTGGAGGACAAAATGATAGGCGATCTGAAGCTGGTGAACCGTAAGCCGATTGTAGCGTCAGAGCAGGAATTGGAGCTTAATCCACGGTCCCGGTCAGCGAAGCTGAGAGTTGCCGAAAAATTGTAAATTTAATGGAGAAGGAGAGGCGACATGGCTTATACACGCGGTAATTTGGCTGTAAAAGAAAGAGCCCGTCAGGAACAGGTTCAGCAACAACGGTATCGTGAGACCACCAAAGTCGTTACACGCCGCAGAGAGCTGCCGATTCGAGAAAAGCTGCTGTATCTATTGACACTTGTAGCGTGCATTGTCATTGCTGGTATGTTGATTGGCAGGTACGCTCACATTTATCAAATCAATTATTCGATTAATACGGCAAGCAAGGACATTTCCAAATTACAGACCAATATCGCCCAACTGAAGATTCAAAAAGAGCGTCTGGAAAATCAGATCGTGCCGACTGCAAAGGAACAGGGATATATCGAACCAACAAGAGAGCCCATTCGTGTGGAAAAGCAGGCTGCCAAATAGTTAAGGGCATAGCATCAAGCTATGCTCTGACGTACATTTTTTTGCAGAGAGGTTTGAGCTATGGTCAAAAGAATAAAGCTTCGTACACTGCTGATAGGGGGATGTATTACCCTCTTTTTTCTTGTTCTGCTACTTAAGGTATTTTGGATTCAAGTTGTGAGCGGGGAGTACTGGCATAACCTGGTAGTTACTCAAGTGGAAAAAGATCAGGTGATTCAGCCCAAGCGTGGAACCATTACGGACCGTAAAGGAAACGTATTGGCTACGGATGCACCAGCTTATACGGTAGTTGTCAATCCTACCATTATTCAGGAGTATGATTTGGAGAATGAGGTTGTAGCTAAGCTACACCAATTACTCAAAACACCTGAGGATGAGCTGAGAAGGCATCTTTCTGCAAAGGATAAAGCGGGGAACTACTTAAAAAACCGCGAGATCCGCAATGGAGGCTGGAAGGTAGATCCTGAGGTCAAGGCACAAGTGGATACGTTCAAAGAGTATTTGAAGGATAAGTATCAAGTAATTGGAGCTGTGGACACTGTTCAAGGATCCAAACGCTATTATCCAGAAAATAAGCTGGCTTCCCATGTTCTTGGCTATCAAAGAAAAGATGGCACAGCAGGTATGGGGTTGGAAGCTTATTATAATAAAGAGCTCTCGGGGACGGCTGGAAAGCTTCTGTATCAGCGGGATCGGAAGGGAGTTCCTCTTCAAGGATCGGGAAGTGTCTATGAGCCGGCACAAAATGGTAAAAATTTAAAGCTGACGATTGACGATACGATTCAGTATTATATAGAGGATGCCATGCAGGAAGCTATTGCAAAATACAATCCGAAAACGATGACTGTGGTAGCGGCTGATCCCAAAACGATGGATGTTCTCGGTATGGCGACCTACCCGAATTTTAATCCCAATACATATGGGAGTACACCTTTGGAAAATTTCCGTAATAATGCTACTCAGTCCATCTACGAGCCGGGCTCCACGTTTAAGATTGTGACCTTGGCTGCCGCGGTTCAAGAAAAGGTATTCAACCCGAATGAATCCTACCAATCTGGTATGATTCGGGTCGGAGGTTGGGATATTCGTGACGTAAGCCGTAACTGGGGAACGTTAACTTATCTTCAGGGAGTCAAGCGTTCAAGTAACGTCGGCTTTGTCCATCTGGGGCTGGATAAGTTGGGTGGCGAAAGGCTGAAGAAATATATTAATAACTTTGGTTTCGGGGTGAAAACGGGTATTGATCTTCCGAGTGAGTCTACCGGAGCTATCACATTCCATACCCAGTACAAATCCGAGGTCGCAACAGCTTCATATGGACACGGACGTGTCCAGGTGACGCCAATCCAGCAGGTAGCTGCCATCTCGGCAATTGCTAACGGGGGGAAGCTGATGCAGCCTCATCTGGTAAAGGAAATTATAAACCCAGATACAGGCGAAGTGCAGACGATTCAGCCAAAGGAAATCCGCCAAGTGATTACTCAGGAATCTGCAGCTCAGACAAGTAGCTATCTGGAGCAGGTTGTGTCTGACCAGGAAATTGGTACGGGACGCCTTGCTTATATCGACGGATATCGTGTAGCTGGTAAAACAGGTACAGCGACGAAGGTCGTTGGAAAAGTATATGACCATTCGAAGGATGTCGTGTCCTTTATAGGTTTTGCACCGGTAAATGATCCGAAAATGGCTGTTTTGGTTGTTATGGACGAACCTAACAAATCGGTAGGCGGCGGTACAGCAGCAGCGCCTGTATTTAAAAAAATCGTATCCCAATCGTTGCAATATATGGGTGTTCCAAAAACGGGAACTAAAACGAATAAATCAGGCAGCGCTGTTGTAAAAACAGTGAATTTGCCAACGGTACCACAATTAACGGGTCAGGTGAAGAAGGATGCGCAAAACGCATTGCTCAAACAGGGGATTGCCTATGAAACGGTAGGCAAAGGCTCCAAAATTGTTCGCCAGTATCCTGAAGCAGGCGTCAAAATGAAACCCGGACAACGCATTTACTTGCTGACTGAGGATAGTGCCAACATGACTATCCCTGATTTTACAGGTGTTTCGTTGCGTGACACACTTCAAGTTCTAACCCTTATGAGGGTTGGTGTGCAGGTAAGCGGCGAAGGTTATGTCGTCTCTCAAAAGGCGCAAATGGTAAATGGAAAGCGAATCGTCAGTGTGATGCTTCAGCCGGCCAAAGAAACGGTGACCGGAGTGAAACCGGAGGATACACAGGACTCGACCAATGGAGTTGCAGCTAACCAGATTGGGAGCGCAACAAAAACGGAGGCCGATAATAAAAACGAATCCGGTACTACTGCCGAAGCTGGAACAGATGCGGGAGCTCCTAAGAGAGGAATATCGGCTGTTGCAGATGAGAAAAGTGCTGCTGAGATTAAAGGCGAGGATAACTGATAGCTTGTTCTAATGTTCGTTCTTTTGAATATTCATGAGGTAAGACATGTCATGAGTATTTGAGGAACGGAGGGAGCGCGTTTGAAAAAATCTAACGTGACCATGCGGCGAAGGCTGGTATGGGGGCTAATGGGATTATTTGTACTGTTTGCGGCCTTGTCGATCCGGCTCGCCTATGTTCAATTGGGTAAAGGAGGCGAGCTCTCGGCCAAGGCTGAGGATTCGTGGCGCCGCAATATTCCATTTGCCGCCAAGCGTGGCGAAATTTTGGATCGGCAGGGTACGGCGCTGACCTACAATGTCAGTTCGCCCACAGTCATGGCGATACCAGTACAGATTAAGAAGCCGGAAGAAACGGCACGCAGGCTGGCGCCCTTGCTGGATATGAGTGAGGATAAAGTGCTCAAGCTGATTACCAAACGAACAGCAAGCCAAAAACTTCAGCCCGGCGGACGAAAAATTACGATGGAGAAAGCGCAGCAAATTCGTGATTTGAAGCTGCCGGGTATCGTTGTTGCTGAAGACAACAAACGTTATTATCCTTATGGTGATCTAGCCGCTCATATTCTTGGGTTTACAGGAATTGATAATCAAGGGCTGACAGGCGTAGAGAAGCAGCAAAACAGTAAGCTTCGGGGAATTGACGGAAGTATTGCATATTTATCAGATGCAGGTGGTCGTCTGATGCCAGGTTCTTCCGAAAAATACATTGAACCGAAGGATGGACTGAATTTACAATTAACCATTGATAAGTCTGTGCAGTCCATTATGGAGCGGGAGCTTGACCAAGCCATGGTCAAATTTCAGGCGAAGTCCGCGTTGTCTATAGCTATGAACCCCAAGACGGGTGAAATATTAGGCATGGCTGGACGACCAAGCTATGAGCCAGCGCTATACAAGCAATATGCGCCTGAAATCTACAATCGAAATCTGCCTATCTGGATGACATATGAACCTGGGTCTACTTTTAAAATTATTACATTGGCGGCTGCCTTGGAAGAAAAGAAGGTCAATCTCAAAAATGACCGTTTTTTTGATCCGGGATATATTGAAGTCGGTGGAGCACGTCTGCGTTGCTGGAAGAAAGGCGGACATGGGAGCCAAACTTTCCTTCAAGTGGTGGAGAATTCTTGCAACCCTGGTTTTGTAACATTGGGGCAGCGGTTAGGCAAAGAAACACTGTTCAAGTACATTCGCAATTTTGGCTTCGGCAGCAAAACGGGGATCGACATGATTGGTGAGGGCAACGGCATTTTGTTCAAGCTACCTCAGGTAGGTCCTGTAGAACTGGCGACGACCGCTTTTGGTCAAGGGGTGTCTGTCACCCCGATCCAGCAGGTTACGGCTGTATCAGCGGCAATCAATGGCGGTAATCTTTACAAGCCTCACATTACAAAAGGTTGGGTTCAGCCGGGAACCGGAAAAGTGCTGGAAAAAGTAGAACCAGAACTGGTACGTAGGGTCATTTCAGAGGACACCTCCCGACAGGTAAGGGAAGCGCTGGAAAGTGTCGTTGCTAAAGGTACAGGTCGTCCTGCTTTTATTGAAGGCTACCGGGTGGGAGGTAAAACGGGGACAGCACAAAAGGTGATTAACGGGCGTTATTCTTCCTCGGAGCATATTGTATCCTTTATTGGTTTTGCACCGGCAGATGATCCGCAAATCGTCGTCTATACCGCTGTCGATAACCCGAAGGGCATTCAATTCGGCGGGGTTGTTGCTGCGCCAATCGTGCAAAATATTTTAAAGGACGCGCTGATTGCCTTAAAAATACCACCTCGCACCAATCAAATTGCCAAAGAGTACAAGTATGGAGAAAATCCGATCGAAACGGTACCTGATCTGGTAGGTGCTACTGCAGCTGATTTGTACGAAGATATGAATATGAACTTTATGCTCGTAAAATCCGGGTCAGGCAAGACGGTCGTGAGTCAGGCGCCGAAGCCGGGCTCCAGATTGGAGCGGGGATCAACGATCCGTATTTACATGGGGGATTGATAGGTTCATTTTATACCATACTATGAATAACGAGAGAGCAATGGAGGAATGAAAGATGCAGCTTCAACAATTGGCTTCACTGCTGGCCGTCTCCCGTGTCGTGGGTGACGGTACAGTGGATTGCCGAGGAATCGGGGCGGATTCACGTCGAGTGCAACCGGGAGATTTATTTCTGTGTCTGCCAGGTTTTACAGTGGACGGACATGAATATGCCGAGCAGGCAATTGCGTCCGGAGCGGCAGCTTTGGTCGTTGAACGGGAACTGGATGTACCTGTTCCGCAGCTTGTAGTTAAGGATGCACGACATGCCATGGCGGTTTTGGCGGATTATATGTTTGATTCACCGAGCCGACGCATGCGCATGATCGGCATAACCGGAACCAACGGTAAAACAACGATAACTTATCTGATTGAAAAGATCATGAAGGACGCCGGGGTGAACACCGGACTGATTGGTACGATTCAAATGCGTTACGGTGGTCAGTCTTATCCAATGTCTGGCACTACGCCCGAAGCGGTGGAACTTCAACGTTATCTGGGAAATATGGCAGAGCAGGGGGTTCAATGCTGTGTCATGGAAGTATCCTCACATGCGTTGGAGCAGGGTCGCGTCAAGGGAACTGATTTTCGCACAGCTATATTTACAAACCTGACGCAGGACCACCTGGACTACCACAACACAATGGAGGAGTACCGTGCTGCAAAAGGACTTTTGTTCTCTAGGTTGGGAAATGCTTTCTCGCGTGATGCATCAGATAGCAAATATGCTGTTCTGAATGCAGACGATCCGGCTTCTTCCTATTTGCAGGCTCAAACTGCGGCCCAAGTGATTACATACGGCGTGGAAAAGGAATCTGATGTGCAGGCATCTCGTATCACTATTGGTGCCAAGGGAACCTTCTTCCATGTGTCCACTTTTAAAGGAGATACCGATATTGAGCTTCGAATGGTGGGCAAGTTCAATGTGTACAACGCACTGGCGGCCATTACCGCAGCTCTGCTGGAGGGAATTTCGCTGGCGGATATCAAGAGGAGTCTAGAGTCTATCGCGGGCGTAGATGGGCGGGTAGAGCCTGTAGATGCGGGTCAGCCCTTTGCTGTTATTGTAGACTATGCCCATACACCGGACGGATTGGAAAATGTCCTTCGCACCGTAAAGGAATTTGCGGTCGGTAAAGTATGGTGTGTATTTGGATGCGGCGGTGACCGGGATCGTACGAAACGTCCGTTGATGGGGAAAATTGCTGCGCGTTACAGTGATCATTCGTTTATTACTTCCGACAATCCGCGAACAGAGGACCCGAAAGTGATTTTGAAAGACATCGAACAAGGGCTGATTGATGAAGGTATACCCGCAGAACGATACGAATTGATCGTGGATCGAAGAACTGCAATTCATAAAGCTGTTGAAATGGCAAGCCCTGACGATGTAGTATTGATTGCGGGAAAAGGTCATGAGACTTACCAGTTGATCGGAAAAACGGTGCATGAATTCGATGACCGCATCGTAGCCAAAGAAGCGATAAGGGGTTTATCCAAGTGATGAAAAGAACAATCGGTCAGATTGCATCTATGTGTGAAGGAACACTTCACGGAGAAGCGGACGCCGAACAGATAGTCGAAGGCGTTTTTACAGATTCTCGCAGGCCGCAGAGCCAAGGGTTGTTTGTTCCACTCGTGGGCGAACGATTTGATGGGCATAATTATGTGCAGCAGATCGTAAGTGAGGCAGGTGCAGCTGCATTTTTATGGCAAAAGGATCATGGCGTACCTCCGGCTGAGAACGCTATTGAGGTAGAGGATACGTTAGAAGCCCTTCAGCATCTAGCAGCTGCATACTTACGCGAAACTGGCGTTTCTGTCGTTGGGATCACGGGAAGCAACGGCAAGACGACAACGAAAGACATCGTAAACGCTCTGCTGGGCACGACTTTTAAAGTACACAAAACCGAAGGAAATTATAACAATCATATCGGTTTGCCTTTAACGGTACTGTCCATGCCGCAGGATACAGATATTCTCATTCTGGAGATGGGCATGAGTGGACGTGGAGAGATTCGTCTGCTGGCTAATATTGCCCAACCAGATGTAGCTATCATAACGAACATAGGCGAATCGCACTTGCTGCAGCTTGGTTCTCGTGCGGAAATCGCTCGTGCAAAGTTGGAAATCACAAGTGGCCTTAAGCCCGGTGGTTTGCTGATCTACAACGGGGATGAACCACTGCTTTCACAAGTGTTGGCGGAGTCTGAAACGGTCAAGCCTGAAGGTTTAAAATTATTTACGTTCGGGCTAGCTGCAGGCAACGATGACTATCCAACTGAAATCACTTCGGATGGAGAAGGTAGCTTATTCATAACAGCCCAATCTGGCAAAGAGGCTTTCCGACTTCCCTTGCTTGGACAGCACAATGTTGTAAATGGTTTGGCAGCACTGGCGGTAGCGCGTCATTTCAATGTCGATGCAGACCATATACGTAAAGGGTTGTCGTCTTTAAAACTGACGGGCATGCGTATTGAGGTCGTGAACTGTCCTAATGGACTTACTGTGCTAAACGACGCTTATAATGCCAGTCCGGCTTCTATGAAGGCTGCAATTCAGACGTTGTCTGCGTATAAAACGGATGGACGTAAAGTCGCCGTACTTGGTGACATGCTGGAGCTGGGACCTGAGGAAAAGCAATTCCATGAGGAAATTGGAATTTTCGCGGCAAAGCACGACGTAGAGGTACTGTTTACCTACGGTGCGTTAGGCACTTCGATTGCACAGGGCGCGCAAGGGTTGATGCCAGCTGTTAACGTGCACGCCTATACAGATAAGCAAGAGTTGATCCAGCATTTGCGGGTTCATCTCCACGCCAATGATATTGTGCTGGTTAAGGCATCCAGAGGGATGCGACTAGAAGAAATTGTGGATGCGCTGAAAAACGGTCCGCTACAGAACTGATGTTGACGAGAGGGAGACTCCCATGGATATTCAATTATTACTGCTGACGATCGTCGTATCGTTTATACTGGCGGTCATTGCCGCTCCACTGCTCATTCCGCTGCTGCGGCGAATGAAATTTGGCCAGCAGGTCCGGGATGACGGGCCACAAAGCCATCTTAAAAAGATAGGTACGCCTACAATGGGCGGTATCGTGATTCTGGTGGCTTTTACGCTGACCTTTCTTAAGTTTTCAGCTATCAAAAATACGGACTTTTACGTTCTGCTGGTTGCTACACTCGGTTTTGGGCTGATCGGCTTTTTGGATGACTATATCAAAATTGTATTCAAACGCTCGTTAGGCCTGACGGCGCGTCAAAAGCTGTTTGGACAATTATTGTTTGGCGCGATCATGTGCTGGCTTCTGCTTAGCAATGATCATAGTACTGCGATCGGCATCCCTGGAACGTCATGGTCATTTGATTGGGGCGGCTGGTTCTATTATCCGTTCATTATTATCATGATGCTGGCAATTAGCAACGCTGTCAATTTCACGGATGGGCTGGACGGGCTGCTGTCCGGTACAAGTGCCATTGCCTTTGCTGCTTATGCCATTGTCGCGATTCAGGCAACCTCGCTTCCGGCAGCAGTATGCTCAGCAGCTATGATCGGCGCTGTACTAGGATTTCTTGTATATAATGCTCATCCTGCCAAGGTGTTTATGGGTGACACAGGCTCGCTGGGAATCGGCGGCGCCATAGGTGCCATTGCCATCGTTACGAAAAGCGAAATTTTGTTTCTCATTATCGGCGGTGTATTCGTAATTGAAATGCTGTCCGTGGTCTTGCAGGTAGCTTCCTTTAAAACACGTGGCAAGCGTATTTTCAAAATGAGCCCTATTCATCATCATTTCGAGCTGTCCGGCTGGTCCGAATGGCGCGTAGTTATTACATTCTGGGCTGTAGGACTGCTGTTGGCAGGACTCGGACTTTATCTCAACAAGGGGTTGTAGACTAATGAATCATCCAGACGCATACAGAGATCAGGAAGTCGTCATTATCGGTCTGGCCAAAAGCGGTGTGCAAGTTGCCAAGGTGCTGCACCAGGCCGGAGCGAAGCTGACAGTCAATGATAAAAAAGATAGGGAACAATGTCCCGAAGCTTCTGAATTAGAGGCTTTGGGAATTTCCGTTTTATGCGGGGGTCACCCAGAGGGGTTGATTCATCCTGGAGTGAAGCTGGTTGTCAAAAATCCAGGCATTCCTTATACGGCCCTTCCCGTACAGAAAGCTGTCGAGCTCGGCATTGAGGTTGTGACCGAGGTTGAGGTCGCCTACCATCTATGTAAAGCTCCGATCATCGGAATTACTGGCTCCAACGGAAAGACGACCACGACCACTTGGGTAGGCAAGCTGTTGGAGGCATCCGGCATGAATCCAATCGTGGCTGGTAATATCGGTACGCCCTTATGTGAGGCGGCTGTGGACGCCAAGTCGGATGAGTGGATGGTTGTGGAGCTGAGCAGCTTTCAGTTAAAAGGAACAAAGGATTTCAAGCCCGCTGTGGCCTGCCTGCTCAATGTAGCAGAGACCCATTTGGACTACCACGGAGGCATGGAGGACTACGTTGCATCCAAGGCGCGTCTATTTGCCAATCAAACGGCGGCGGATACTGCGGTGGTGAACTGGGACGACCCCGTCTGCCGGGAGCTGGTACCCTATATAAAAGCGAAGCTGCTTCCGTTCTCTACGACAGAACGTTTGCAGGAAGGGTTGTTTGCTGATCCGCCATACATACCGGATGTGACGGACGATATTGAACGTAGCATCGTATACCGCGATGGAAATGGTGTGCTGCATCCCATTATAGGCATAGCTGAGATTGGACTTCCGGGTCGTTTTAACGTAGAAAATGCTCTTGCTGCCTGCGCAATCGCCATTGCTGCAGGCGCAGAACCAGCAAATTTGGCGGAACCATTAAGTACTTTTCGCGGCGTAGAACATCGGCTTGAATATGTTTTAGAACACGCTGGTGTAGCTTATTACAATAATTCCAAAGCAACCAATTCGAAAGCAACGATGATGGCCTTATCTTCCTTTAAGCAGCCTATTGTACTCATTGCCGGAGGATTGGATCGTGGCTCTGATTATACAGAGCTCGTACCTTCTTTACAGGAAGGTGTGAAAGCCGTTGTGCTCCTGGGTGAGACACGGCATAAGCTGGCTGAGCGGGCCAAGCAGGCCGGAATAGAGCATGTCAAGGTCGTCGATAATGGGGAGGATGCCGCCGCTACGCTCGTGGAGGCTGTGAACAAGGCTTCTGAATTTGCTGAGACGGGAGATGTGGTATTACTCTCACCCGCCTGTGCAAGCTGGGATATGTTCCGATCCTATGAAGAGCGTGGACGTATTTTTAAAGAGGCGGCGCATAAATTGTAAGTAGGGGGGTTGGATAAGCCCCTACTTTTATGCAAGGGGTGGCCTCCTGATGAAGCAGTCTCGTCCAGCGCCGGATCTATGGCTTTTCGTTTGTATTGTAAGCTTATTAGCCATCGGCATGGTTATGGTATATAGTGCGGGCGCCGTCCTCGCTTTTCACGAGTACGGGGACTCCTACTATTTTGTTAAGCGACAATTGCTGTTTGCGGGGCTCGGCCTAGTAGCGATGTACTTTACTGCCAGAACGGACTACCGGGTCTGGCAGAAATATGCCAAGGTCGTATTGTTGATCTGTCTAGCGCTGCTGGTTGCCGTATTAATTCCCGGCATTGGTGTAGTAAGAGGCGGGGCACGAAGCTGGCTCGGTATTAGCTCTTTCGGCATTCAGCCTTCCGAGTTTATGAAGCTGGGTATGATTCTTTTTCTCGCTCGTTGGCTCAGTCGTCCTGATTATGATATTAGCTCTTTTACGCGCGGCCTGTTGCCGCCGCTTGGACTCATGGGACTGGCTTTTGGGCTTATTATGCTCCAGCCCGATTTGGGCACAGGTACGGTAATGATGGGAGCGTCCATGCTCATCGTATTTACGGCAGGCGCGCGTATGAAGCATCTCGGTCTGCTAGCTCTGTCGGGAGCAGCGGGGTTTGCTGCACTGATTGCAGCTGCGCCTTATCGACTCCAGCGCATCACAGCTTTTCTGGACCCTTGGTCCGATCCGCTTGGCGCAGGCTATCAAATTATTCAATCGCTATATGCGATTGGTCCTGGCGGGCTGGCGGGCTTGGGACTCGGAATGAGTCGACAAAAATATAGCTACGTTCCTGAGCCGCAGACTGATTTTATTTTTTCCATTTTGGCGGAGGAGCTTGGCTTTATCGGTGGAATGACGGTGCTGGGGCTCTTTTTGGTTCTCGTGTGGAGAGGAATGCGTGTCGCTATAACCATTCCGGATACCTATGGTAGTTTGCTTGCGGTGGGTATTGTCGCAATGGTCGCCGTACAGGTCGTCATTAATATTGGTGTCGTTATCGGTTTAATGCCGGTGACAGGAATAACACTGCCCTTAATCAGCTATGGAGGTTCTTCTCTGACCTTAATGCTAACTGCTCTGGGCATTTTACTAAATTTATCACGTTATGCGAGGTGAACGTTTATGCGCGTCGTGTTGAGCGGCGGCGGCACCGGAGGGCATATTTATCCGGCGTTGGCCGTAGCCAGACAGTGCGAAGAGATTGATCCAGACGCTGAATTTTTATACATTGGCGGTCAACGAGGACTCGAAAGTAAGTTGGTTCCTCAGGAAAAAATTCCATTTGAGGCTATTGATATCACAGGATTTCGTCGCAGCTTGTCTGTGGAAAATATAAAAACGATCATGCGTTTTTTCAAAGGGGTTCGCAGATCCAAAGCATTATTAAAGAAATTTAAGCCAGATGTCGTTATTGGAACTGGGGGATATGTATGTGGCCCCGTCGTTTATGCAGCTTCCAAGTTGGGAATTCCCAGCATTATTCATGAGCAAAATGCAATTCCAGGGCTGACTAATACATTTCTGAGTCGCTATGTGGATACAGTGGCTGTTAGCTTTGAAGGCTCAGAAGGAGCTTTTCCCAAAGCTAAAAATGTACTGTACACCGGAAACCCACGTGCTACAACAGTTCGTTTGGCTAACCGGGATCGGGGATTTGCTACGATTGGGGTTCCGATGGACAGCTCAGTTGTCCTTGTGGTCGGTGGCAGCAGGGGAGCGAAGGCCATTAATGACGCCATGATTGCAATGGCTCCGCAACTTTCGCAACTGAAAGACGTCCATTTTGTATATGTAACCGGTGAATCTTATTACGAGCAAACGCTGGATAGCATACGGAATCAGATCGGCTCATTGCCCAATCATCTACATGTGCTTCCCTATATTCACAATATGCCAGAGGTGCTGGCCTGTACTTCTTTAATTGTTAATCGCGCAGGTGCGTCCTTCTTGGCAGAGATTACATCGCTCGGCATTCCGTCCATTCTGATCCCATCACCTAATGTGACGAATAACCATCAGGAGGCTAATGCTCGTACCCTTGAAAAGGCAGGCGCATCCGTCATGATTGTAGAAAAGGAACTGAGTGGCCCGGCCCTGTTTCAATCTATAGCGGGAATTATGAAGGATAAGGCATGGCGGAGTCGCATGGCGGAGTCGGCGTCTGCGCTTGGCAAGCCTGACTCAGCGGATATTTTAGTAAAAGAAATGGAACGTCTTGCCCGTAAAAGGTAGTTTGCAGCGTAGAATTGGGCGGTTGTCACACACCGGATGGTATTTACATAGGATACCCTATAGATTGTGACCATCACTCAGGCTGCCGGTTGTCAGGTGAGAGCCTTATAACCATGCGGGGCAAGCAACAAGGAGGTTTCAGTACAATGCAGCAATGGATGCCATTATTAGCGGAGCATGATATCGGAAAAGTGCTGGAGCATGAGCCGCTGTCCAAATATACGACATGGAAGATTGGAGGCCCTGCGGATGCACTTGTCATCCCGGATACCAAAGAGCAGCTGGCAAGAGTTTTGAAGCTGGCTAGCGAGCACGGAATTCCCTGGATGCAGTTGGGGCGGGGCTCCAACATGCTCGTCTCTGACAAAGGGATACGGGGACTTGTGATCAAGCTGGGACCAGGATTTGATTATGTTCATTTTGAAGATGAACAGATCGTTGCTGGAGGAGGCGTTTCACTGGTCAAACTGTGCGTTATGGCCAGCAAACAGGGCCTATCCGGTCTTGAATTTGCTGGTGGTATCCCAGGATCGGTCGGTGGGGCTGTCTACATGAACGCCGGTGCCCATGGGTCTGATGTGTCACAAATATTCCAGTCCGCTGAGATTGTGCTGGATACAGGGGAATTGGCTGTGTACGATGCCGAGAATATGCATTTCAGCTATCGTCACTCCGTGTTGCATGAGCAACGTGGAATGGTGACAGAGGCAGTGTTTCGGATGAAGCGGGGCGACCGCGAGGAAATTTCAGCAGCGCTTGCGGCTTTTAAAGACCGCCGTCGGCTGACTCAGCCGCTACAGTTAGCTTGTGCAGGAAGCGTGTTCCGCAATCCTCCAGGAGACTATGCTGCCCGTCTTATTGAGAGCGCAGGTCTCAAGGGCTTGAAGGCGGGAGGCGCAGAGGTATCTGTACAGCATGCCAATTTCATTGTAAATACCGGTCAAGCGACAGCAGAGGACGTGCTTACCCTAATGAAGCATATTCAAAGTACAATATCATCTCAAACCGGCATCAAGCTAGTTCCGGAGGTTTTCGTAGTGGGTGAGCGGTAAACTCGGAGGTGATACATTGGACAAATTGGTGATTGAGGGAGGCCGTCCCCTGTCAGGCACCATACGTATCCATGGGGCAAAAAATGCGGCACTACCTATTCTTGCAGCGAGCTTACTTGCACAAGGTAAGGTAGAAATTCGGAATGTGCCCCATCTTTTAGACATTAAGGTCATGCTGCACATCCTTGAAAGACTCGGCTGTACATGCCGACATGAAGAGGAAACGGTATACGTGGATACGTCGTCCGTCCGAACGTTCCAAATTCCGGAAGATTTGATGAAGCAAATGCGCTCATCTATCTTTCTGATGGGACCGCTGCTCGCCAGATATGGAGAAGTTTCTATTTACCAGCCCGGAGGCTGTGCCATAGGCGAGCGCAAAATTGATCTTCACCTAGAGGGCTTAAAAGCTCTTGGCGCAGAGATAGAGGAAAAAGACGAGCAAATCACGTTTCGAGCCCACAAGCTGATCGGCTCGGACATCCACATGGATTTCCCGAGTGTAGGTGCAACGGAAAATATTATGATGGCCGCTGCGTTGGCTGAAGGACGAACAACGATCACCAATGCAGCGAGGGAACCGGAGATTCAGGATTTACAAAACTTCTTGAATGCCATGGGAGCCCGCATTATCGGTGCTGGAACCGACACGATTACAATTACGGGGGTCAGTTGCCTCAATCCGTGTACGTATGAGGTCATTCCTGACCGCATAGTTGCTGGAACGGTTATGATCGCAGCTGCAGCTACACGAGGAAGTGTGTCGTTGACACACTGCAATCCATCCCACTTGTCTGCTCTGATTCATGTCCTCAGGCGGGCTGGTGTTCAAGTCGGCATCTTGAATGATATAATGACCGTAAGTTGTATGAGTCGTCCCAAAGCAGTGGAGAGGATCGTTACCTCCCCTTACCCGTCTTTTCCGACGGATTTGCAATCTCAGGTCATGGTTCTGCTTTCTTTGGCGGACGGATTCAGTGTCATGAAAGAGACCGTCTTCGAGAGCCGATTCAAACATGTGGATGAACTAAATGTAATGGGTGCTGATATTACGGTTGATGCAAATGCTGCCTTTATAAGAGGAGTTTCACGTCTGTACGGGGCTACGGTAGAGGCTACCGATCTGCGGGCAGGGGCTGCGCTGGTCATAGCGGGTCTAGCGGCTCAAGGACGTACCGTTGTCGAGCAGGTTCATCATATTGACAGAGGGTATGACCGGATCGAGCGTCTTTTTCAGGGACTGGGTGCCCGAATGAGCCGTCAGTCTCCGGTGCCGGAGCAACTGGATTTCGTAAATTAATGCCTGTAATGTCCCTCCATTAACGGGGGGACAAAAGGGCTTTTGTGGAGAGAAGCTATGCCAAATGCTCAAATACCTGTTCTTAAAAAGAACAGAACGAAAAAAAGAACAAGCCGAAAGATTGCTATTCTTCTCATTTTGTTGTTTATCGTATTGCTCGCTGTTCTCTTTTTCCGTTCTTCGTTGAGTCGGGTTTCTGAAATTCGTTTTGATGGTAATGTATTTTCGACCCGAGACCAGCTTCTTAACCGAAGCGGTCTGGCTGTTGGAGATCAGTATTTCGGAGTCAGTTCATCTGACATCTCTGAGAAGTTGCGGGAAATTCAATCGATACAGCAAGTCACAGTGGACAAGCAGTTTCCGGGTATTATTGCTATTCACATTAAAGAGTTTGCTACGGTCGCTTACGAGTTGCAGAGTGACGGGAGCCTTCGTGCTATTCTAGCGAATGGGACAAGCGTGGGCGTGGGGAGTAGCGGAATAGCCGTTGAGAAGCCTATTTTGACCAAATGGAAATCTGATGATCCGTACAAAGCAAAGCTGTGTGATGCTTTATCACGCATTCCGGGGGAATGGACTGCCGATATTTCGGAAATCATTCCTGCGCCGATTCCTTCTTTTCCGGACCGCATCAAAATGTACACACGTTCCCAGTTTGAGGTTATAACAACCGTTTCTCTACTGAATTCTAAAATCAGCTATTTGAATCAGGTGCTAGAAACAGAAGATCCAGGTTTGATCACCATGTTGGAGGCGGATTCCTACGTTCCGTTCAAACCAGATACGAGTGAAGAGAGCCAAGAAAAAGATACTACTCAGTGATGTGAAAAAATGCTAGAATTGATTTTATGGGTAATAGACTTGCCTCCTTCTTTTTTCTTCAAATTTTTATGTGACTGCAACCATAAATTGGCTTCTAAAAAATTTGTAGAAAAAAGAGGGAAAGCATGGAGTTTGTTGAATATGTACAGAGTGTGTTTAAAGAACGAAATTCATTTTGGAGTCAGGAGGTGCCACAGACTTGAGCAACAATGACATCATTGTTAGTTTGGACATCGGTACATCCAAAGTTCGGGCTATTATTGGGGAAATGAATAATGGAACCTTTAATATTATTGGAGTTGGATCTGCCGACTCGGAAGGGATTCGCAAAGGTGCAATTGTAGACATTGATCAAACCGTGCAATCAATCCGTAACGCCGTGGATCACGCAGAACGCATGGTTGGTATTCAAATAACAGAAGTGTATGTGGGGATTTCAGGCAATCATATTGGCCTGCAAAATAGTCATGGCGTAGTAGCTGTGTCCAACGAGGACCGTGAAATCGGTGAGGAGGACATTGAGCGTGTACTGAAGGCAGCTGAAGTTATTGCCGTACCACCGGAGAGAGAAATTATTGACGTGGTAGCCAAGCAGTACGTCGTAGATGGCCTTGAAGGCATTCAGGACCCTCGCGGTATGATTGGAGTTCGTCTCGAAGTAGAGGCTACGATTGTTACTGGAGGCAAGACCCCGATACATAATCTGTTGCGCTGCGTTGAGAAAGCTGGCTTGAGGATTAAAGATCTGGTCTTGCTGCCTCTTGGAGCCGGACAATTGTCTCTTTCGAAGGATGAAAAGGTGATGGGTTCAGTGCTGGTGGATATTGGTGCAGGTTCTACGAATGTTGCCATTTTCCAGGAAGGAACGATTGTTGCCACATCAACACTTCCGATTGGTGGAGAGTTTGTAACCAATGATATTGCCTACGGACTGAGAACCCTTACCGATCAAGCCGAAAAAGTAAAGCTTAAATACGGCTGCGCATGGTATGATGATGCGGCAGTCGATGTCGTCTTTAAAGTGACACGTATCGGCAGTAATGTGGATAAGGAGTTCAACCAGCAGGATTTGGCTGCTATTATTGAGCCGAGAGTGCAGGAAATTTTTCAACTCATTCAGGCGGAAGTTAAGCGCTTGGGTTACACAGAGCTTCCGGGAGGTTATATACTTACCGGAGGCACCGTCTCCATGCCTGGTGTACTTCAGGTGGCACAAAGCGAACTGGCCGCTTCCGTAAGGATCGCCGTACCTGATTTTATCGGTGTAAGGGATCCGGGCTACACGAGCGGAGTAGGAATCTTGCATAATGCTATTCGTTACTATCGCGGAAGATCGACTAGCGTTAGCAACAGTGGCGGAAGTGCCAAGAAGCCGACTAACCGAACCAAAAGCAGTAGTCCCGTTGCGGAAGGCGAGCAAAAGCAGGGGTTGATTGAACGCTTAAAAAATATGTTCAGTGAATTTATATAACGTTCATTGCTAATTATGCCAATCATGGACGGGCCATCCATGCACATTGAGGGGGAGATGGAATAGTATGTTGGAATTTGATTTTGAAATGGAGAGCTTGGCTCAAATTAAAGTGATCGGCGTCGGAGGCGGCGGCAGCAATGCGGTTAACCGAATGATCGAAAATGGTGTTCAGGGTGTGGAGTTCATTACAGTCAATACAGATGCCCAGGCACTTCATTTAGCGAAGTCTGAGCATAAGCTTCAAATTGGCGATAAGCTGACCCGCGGTCTGGGTGCCGGCGCTAACCCGGATGTGGGTAAAAAAGCGGCTGAAGAGTCGCGTGAGCTCATTATGAATACGCTCAAAGGTGCGGATATGGTATTCGTAACGGCGGGAATGGGTGGCGGTACAGGAACCGGAGCGGCTCCTGTCATTGCTGAAATTGCCAAGGAATGCGGCGCGCTGACTGTAGGCGTGGTAACCCGACCGTTCACGTTTGAAGGGCGTAAGCGCTCCAATCAAGCTGAACTTGGTATTGAGGGATTAAAAGAAAAAGTAGACACTTTGATTGTAATCCCGAATGACCGCTTGCTTGAAATTGTGGACAAGAAAACCCCGATGTTGGAAGCATTCCGTGAAGCGGACAATGTTCTGCGTCAGGCGGTACAAGGTATTTCAGATTTGATCGCTGTACCGGGTCTAATCAATCTTGACTTTGCTGACGTTAAGACGATCATGACGGAGCGTGGCTCCGCTTTGATGGGGATTGGCGAAGCAACTGGTGAAAATCGTGCGGCTGAAGCAGCACGCAAGGCGATCATGAGCCCGTTGTTGGAGACATCCATTGAAGGTGCTCGCGGTGTGATTATGAACATCACTGGCGGCAACAACCTGTCTCTGTATGAGGTTAATGAGGCAGCTGAAATTGTAACATCGGCTTCCGATCCGGAAGTAAACATGATTTTTGGTGCTATCATTGACGAAGAGTTGAAAGAAGAGATCAAGGTTACCGTCATTGCCACTGGCTTTGAAGGCAAGCCAAGTCAACCGGCACCGGGACGTAAACCGGTAGCTAACCCGGCTACTTCCGAATCGGCGGAAAAAGGCTCTCCTAACTTGCGTCCATTTGGTAACACTCAAAGCAGTGATCAATTAGACATTCCTACATTTTTACGTAACCGTTCGCGCAATAATAATAACGATAACTAGTTTCAATTCAGACTGCCCGCATTCTCCCTGGAGATGCGGGCTTCTTTCTGTTTTACGTATCCTGCAGTTCAGGTGCTTCTCCTCTTTCCGACAAAATTAGTCGGTCACCGTCCCCACCGTTAGACAGACTTTGAACAGCATGACTACTATACTTAAGCCTATCCTGCAAACGCTGGGCGGGTGAAGCCTTGGTTGTTTATATCGACTTGATTTTTTTGGCCAATTTGTTCATTGATGCTGTGCTGCTGATGGTCACCGCTTGGATGAGAAAAATCCGTCCGGTGTGGTGGAGGTTGATGGCTTCAGCTGGAATCGGCGCAATGTACGTGGTCATGATGTTTGTGCCGGAACTGTCCTTTTTATTTACGTTCCTGATCAAGCTGGCATTATCGGTCATAATGCTGCTGGTGGCTTTTGGATTTGGCAGCATGCAAAAGTATCTTCGTACAATGGGTGCCTTTTACATGATCAATTTTGTAGCTGCAGGTGGCATTTTGGGGATGCATTATTTTCTCCAAAATACGGGGGAATTGTTTAATGGCATCTGGTACACCGCTTCAGGAGGAATGTCTTTTGAACTGAAAATTGCATTCTGGTTTATTTTATGCGCATTTGGCGGAGTGATGCTTTTCTTTCGAATTGTGCAGTCCTCAAAGCAGCGCACAGAAAGGATGAGTGGGTTTCTGGGACAAGTGCAGGTGTGGATTGGGCAGGATCATATTGAGTGTACAGGCTTGTTGGATACAGGTAACCAGCTCCATGATCCTTTGACCCGAACCCCGGTGATGGTCATGGAGGCAGCATTGTGGGAGTCGTATTTGCCCGCTTCCTGGCTCCAAAAATGTTCTGAGGGTAATGCTGACCAACTGGTGATGGAACTGGGAGACGAATCGTTTAGCTGGCAGGATCGTGTTCGTCTCGTCCCCTATCGTGGAATTAACCGCAGTCATTCCTTTATGCTTGCCCTTAAACCAGACCGGGTAGAGGTGGTGATGAATGGGGTTCATTTTGTACATCATCGAGTGTTGATTGGCTTGGACGGGGGAACATTGTCGGCAGAGGGGAAGTATCGCGCCATCATCCACCCGGATGTGACGGCACAAGAAGGGGGCAGTGCTGATACCAACCAGAAACGAGATGCACATTTGAGTGAACATTTTACAGAATCAGGATGATGGAGCATAACACAAAATGATGTTTGAAGGCGACAAGAAATATCCAATGGTGAAATGCACGGAGCACAGCAGGAATTGCACTATTTTCAAAAGGGGGAGAATGATATGCGGGAACAGATGAAATTGAAGATGAAAATTAGGCTAGCGTTGCAACTGCAATATTATCGTATTTTATTTTTACTTGGGCTGAAAAGTGAAGAAATTTATTATATTGGCGGCAGCGAGGCGCTCCCCCCACCGCTGACGAGAGACGAAGAAGAATATTTGCTGGGAAAACTTTCTTCTGGAGATGCGGCAGTACGGTCGATGCTAATCGAAAGAAATTTGCGGTTAGTCGTATATATTGCCCGCAAATTTGAGAATACGGGCATCAACATTGAAGATCTCGTATCCATCGGTGCTATTGGACTAATCAAAGCGGTTAACACTTTTGATCCGGAGAAGAAAATCAAACTTGCCACCTATGCGTCCCGATGCATTGAGAATGAGATTTTGATGTATTTGCGTCGCAATAGTAAAACAAGAACGGAAGTTTCTTTTGATGAGCCTCTGAATATTGATTGGGACGGTAACGAGTTGTTGCTTTCCGATGTGATGGGGACGGAAAATGATACCATTTACCGTAATATTGAAGAGCAGGTAGACCGTAAATTATTGCATAAAGCACTGGATAAGTTGACGGATCGAGAGCGTTTGATTATGGAGCTGCGCTTCGGCTTACAAGACGGAGAAGAGAAGACACAGAAGGATGTTGCTGACCTGTTGGGTATCTCGCAATCGTATATTTCGCGTCTGGAAAAACGAATAATAAAGCGCTTACGAAAAGAATTTAATAAAATGGTATAATGCATGGGTATATCCGGAAGCGATGGAAACGGCGAATAAAAAAATGCCCTCAGGAGATAATGTACATTAATGTTGCTCCTTGGGAGGTAAGACACGATGACCCGAAACAAAGTGGAAATTTGCGGTGTGGATACCGCCAAACTGCCGGTATTAACCAATGCAGAAATGCGCGAGTTGTTCACATCACTTCAGCAAAATAATGAACGATCAGCCAGAGAAAAATTGGTCAACGGCAATCTCCGACTCGTCCTGAGTGTGATTCAACGATTTAACAATCGGGGAGAGTTTGTGGACGATTTGTTTCAGGTAGGATGTATCGGCCTAATGAAGGCGATTGATAATTTTGACCTTTCGCAAAACGTAAAGTTCTCCACTTACGCGGTGCCGATGATTATCGGAGAGATCCGCCGTTATTTGCGGGATAACAATCCGATCCGAGTATCCCGTTCGTTACGGGATATTGCATATAAGGCGCTTCAGGTGCGGGACAGTCTGACGAATCTGAACTCGCGGGAACCCACGATTTTTGAAATTTCAGAGGCACTGAATGTGCCTAAAGAAGATGTTGTGTTCGCGTTGGATGCAATTCAGGATCCGGTTTCGCTGTTCGAGCCGATATATCACGACGGGGGCGACCCAATCTATGTGATGGATCAGATCAGTGATGACAGAAATAAAGACGTCTCATGGATTGAGGAAATCGCTCTGCGGGAAGCGATGCATCGCCTGGGCCAGCGTGAAAAGATGATATTGTCTATGCGTTTTTATGAAGGAAAGACGCAAATGGAGGTTGCCGACGAAATCGGTATCTCTCAAGCCCAGGTTTCAAGATTAGAGAAGTCGGCTATTCAGCAAATGCAAAAACATGTAAAGTCCTAATGAAATGAATGCTGGAATGATTCAGCGATAAAAACGATCCTATCCGGATCGTTTTTGCGTTTACAGGACATTTTTTGGGCTCTTTCGCTCATATAGTGAATTAAAGGATGTGATGCGTGTGAGTGCACCGGAAACGTCAGTAAGAGCCATGAAAATTTCCGAGTTTCAAACCAAGGATGTCATTAACATTGTAGATGGGCGACGTCTGGGACAAATCAGTGATCTGGAGATTGACGTACGACAAGGGAAAATTGAAGCTATTGTGGTTCCGGGCAGCAGTCGATTCATGGGCTGGTTTGGAGGGGGAAGCGAATTGGTTATTCCGTGGCGCAACATTGTGAAAATTGGTTCGGATGTTGTGCTTGTTCGATTGGAGGGATTGCATGATCCACCGGATGAAAGGGAGGAAAAGCCGTATATCGAACGTCAGGAGCGGAATGACCGACGGGTCTTTTGAACAAGAGGGACACGTAATTTAGTATGTTGTGAAGACACAGCGGCGGCTTTTTGGTACACTGGGCAGTAGAGGTGAGAATGAATGGAACCATTTGTAATGAATACCGAGGCTACGGGGGCTATGCCAATGCAAGATGGCGGACGTCCCGTACCGGAGTTGTTATATATTCAATCCTGGGAACGACAGGTTCAGGGATTAACAGCGGGTTTTACAGGTCGTCATGGAGGTGTCAGTGAGGTTCCCTACGCTAGTCTGAACTGTGCGTTTCATGTAGGGGATGACCCCGAGAAAGTCATTCGTAACCGGCGGCTCATTGCAGAGCAACTTGGTTTTGCTGCTGAAGCATGGACGTGCGGTGAGCAGGTTCATGGTCATCATGTTGCTGTGGTCAAGGCTACTGACCGCGGGCGGGGCTTTATAGATCGTGCATCCGCTTTTCAGGACACAGATGGACTGTTGACGAATGTACCTGGCATTTTGCTGACGTCTTTTTATGCAGACTGTGTACCCTTATATTTTTGTGATCCAGTGCGCCGTGTGATTGGGTTGGCGCATGCAGGCTGGAAGGGAACCGTTGCGGAAATCGCATTGAAAATGGTACAGACCATGCAAAACGAATATGGATCTCAGCCGTCTGATATACTAGCAGCTATTGGTCCTTCCATTGGTTCTGAATCCTATGAGGTGGATGAGCACGTGATGAACCAAATTCGGGTTTTGGAGCATGATTGCCCGGGTAATGATAAATGGGAAGGTTCTGTTTACTTCCCCTTAGCCGACGGTAAAACACTACTTGACTTGAAACAATGCAATCGACACATTATGATGAAAGCAGGAATATTGCCGAGCCATATCGAATGTACTACCTTATGCACGAGTAGCCGTAGCGATTTGTTTTTTTCATATCGCAAAGAAGGCGGCGTCACAGGAAGAATGGCGAGTTGGATTGGTCTGGAAGAGAGGTGAGTCCTCCCGTGTCTTTGGAGGAACGAATTAAAGAAGTGAATGCCCGTGTAGAAGCGGCATGTGCCCGAAGCGGACGTTCGCGTGATGAAGTAAATGTGATCGCTGTCACGAAATATGTTTCGGCGGCGACAATGACATCGGTATTGGATAGCGACTTAGAGCATGTGGGCGAAAATCGCTGGCAGGATGCTGCGGATAAATGGAGTAAGCTGGGTGACCGGGGAACGTGGCATTTTATTGGTCATCTCCAAACGAATAAGGTTAAAGATGTAATTGGAAAATTTAAATTTATACATTCGCTTGACCGCTTATCACTCGCTCAGGAATTGGATAAGAAGGCAGCTGCTCTGGGACTGCGAGTTAAAGCTTTTGTGCAAGTCAATATTTCTGGGGAAATGTCCAAATATGGCTTGTCCTCTGAGGCGGTTGTCCCCTTTTTGGAACAAATTCGCGAGCTGGAACATGTGGACGTGATTGGCTTGATGACGATGGCTCCTCATGAGGAAGACCCGGAAAAAACTCGGCCTGTGTTTCGGGGATTGCGTGAATTACGGGATAGGTTAAATGGACAAGCCTTGACCAGGGAACCCATCGTTCACTTGTCTATGGGGATGTCCAATGATTTTGAAGTGGCGGTTGAAGAAGGAGCGACCTGGCTGCGGCTTGGTTCCGTACTGGTCGGACGAGAGGAGGATTTCCATTGGGCGTAATGAATAAGTTCATGAACTTTCTGGGGCTTCAGGAAGAAGAGGAAGTTATAGAGCGAGAGGTTATGAATACGCAGGAAGATCAAGAAATTGAAACCCCAAGCTTTGATAAACGTAAGAACCAGAAGGGCACTAATGTTGTCAGCATCCATTCACAGAAAAATGTGAAAGTTGTCCTGTATGAGCCGCGTTCTTATGATGAAGCACAGGAAATTGCCGACCATATCCGTTCCCATCGCACCGTCGTAGTCAATTTGCAACGAATTCGCAAGGATCAGGCGCTACGCATTATTGATTTTTTGAGTGGTACTGTGTATGCACTGGGTGGTGGTATTTCCAAAGTCGGGAACAATATTTTTCTGTGTACACCAGATACGGTTGAGATTCAAGGCTCTATTACGGAAATACTGGCTGACACTGAACAAGAACTTAACAGAATGAGGTGAACTTTTCTTGATCGAGGTAATTTACTGGCTATTTCAGATTTATTCGTACATGATCATTGCATATGTTCTGCTGTCATGGCTTCCTAATGCTAGAGAGAGTGTGATTGGTGATTTACTTGCCAAGTTTGTGGAGCCGTATTTGTCTCCTTTTCGCAGGTTTATACCGCCAATCTTCGGGATGATTGATATTTCTCCCATCGTTGCGCTGATTGCTCTGCGTTTTGCGTCGTACGGTTTGATTTCTTTAATTGGTAAGCTCGTCTAGGAGAAGTTATGCGAACTGAGATTTATGAGCATTTTCACCCGGATGAACGGGATTATGTGGATCGTGCTTCCGAATGGATCAGTCATGCGGGGGCTTATCATGAGCAGAAGCTGACTGATTTTTTGGACCCGCGCCAACAGTACATATTGGAGACACTTGCTTCGAAGGAAGACAAGGTCACGATTAGGGTAGATGGCGGATACATGGCTTCGGAACGAAAGCGGGCGCTGATTGCGCCCGATTATTCGTATTTGGACGGTGAGGAGATGGGGATTCAGGTCCTTTCCATCACATCTGACGATCTTAAAATAGGTACCCTTGAGCACGGTGATTATCTAGGTGCCCTACTGGGACTTGGAATCAAACGTGGGAAAATTGGAGATATTCATGTACTGGATGATGGGTGTCATGTATTGGTAGCTTCAGAGATCGGTAATTTTATGACGATGCATTTGCAGCAGGTACACCGTGTTCATGTATGGACAGAACTATTGCCTGTAGCGAGTCTGCGAACGAAGGAAGTTGCATTAGAGACGCTAGACCTGACGGTCGCTTCTTTGCGTCTGGACGGTATTGCTAGCGATGTGTACAAGCTAAGCCGCAGTAAAATATTAACACCGATTCGGGCGGGACGGTGCAGGGTAAATTGGAAGGTGGAGGAGAATCCATCCACTCCACTTAAAGCTGGAGACGTTATTTCCATGCAGGGTTTTGGGCGTTTCAAAGTGCTTGAAACAGACGGGATGACAAAAAAGGGAAGATTCCGTGTCAAAATTGGTAAGTTTGTATAGCTGTAGGCAGGAATCACGAGCTTTCTGTCGAAAGAATTAAGCTATAGCGAAGAACTGGAACGATTTTGCTCTGTACAGTATTCACAAAACGGGGTATGATGACCGATAGATGATAGTGAGCGTCGTGACGCGGAAAATGTATTTTTTGTCAATCTTATAGGAGGTGGACGGCATGCCATTAACGCCATTGGATATACATAACAAGGAATTTGCCCGCCGGCTTCGCGGTTATGATGAGGATCAGGTTAATGAATTTTTGGATCAGGTGATCAAAGATTACGAGGGCGTTATTCGTGAAAATAAAGAACTGAGCACCGAGTTGTTGAACGTACAGGAGAAGCTCGATCATTTCGCGACTATTGAGGATACGCTGAGTAAGACGATTATCGTAGCGCAGGAAGCCGCAGATGAAGTTCGTAACAACGCCAAGAAAGAATCCCAACTGATCGTGAAGGAAGCGGAAAAAAATGCGGACCGTATTGTGAACGAAGCATTGTCCAAATCCCGCAAGATCGCGTTGGAGGTTGAAGAGCTGAAGAAGCAGGCATCGATTTACCGAGCACGGTTTCGTACACTGGTGGAAGCACAGCTTGACTTGTTAAGCCAAGACGGCTGGGAAGCTCTTGAAAACCGGGAACGCGAAGTACTGGAGCGCGAGCGTGAGATGAAAGAAATTTACTAATTTCATTTCTGACAAGCTTTTATTAGACGTTGTTAGGGTTGACTTTTCACTTTAAACAGGCTATAACTGTAAATACTATACTGAATTCAACGATTGTCCGTCCGTCGGCTGATGGTTGTTATTCAAGGCAACGATGTTGCTGTTTAATATTCGATGAATTTAACATGTTTAATTCGTTGATGGGAACGAGTACGTCATGATTTGTCCCTCAGAGAGTTGGCCTTCCGGTGCAAGCCAACGTTCAGAACATGACCGAAGATCCTCCCGGAGAAGTGAGCTGAAGCGCTTAAGATGTATGGCGTGTGTAAGCAATCACCGTTTGCCATGCGTTATAATGGCGCCCTGCTGTAGTTGAGTGGGGCTCAGAGAGCCGTGATGAGACTGTATTTTTAGAATGGTCTATTTTTACGGAATCAGGGTGGTAACGCGAGCACAGTCTCGTCCCTTTACAGGGATGGGGCTTTTTTTGTTGCTTTTTTTAGGAAATGCTAGGGAAATCAATGATGAGCAGAGAGGGAGTATGACAGTATGAACAGAGTGGATGTTAAAGAAAAAGCACGGTCCCGTGACCTGCGCATCCTGAGCAAATGGAAGCAGGAGGACACATTCCGTAAATCCATTACAAATCGTGAAGGAAAGCCAAATTTTGTGTTCTATGAGGGCCCACCAACAGCTAACGGTAAACCGCATATCGGTCACGTGCTGGGCCGTGTAATTAAGGATTTTGTGGGCCGCTATCAGACAATGAAGGGATACCGCGTCGTACGTAAGGCAGGCTGGGACACGCATGGCTTGCCGGTAGAATTAGGTGTACAGAAGCAACTGGGGATCTCCCATAAACCTGAAATTGAAGAATACGGCGTTGAAAAGTTTATAAAAAAATGTAAGGCGAGCGTGTTTGAGTACGAGCAACAATGGCGTGATCTAACCGAAGCGATCGGATACTGGACAGACCTCGATAACCCGTACATTACATTGGATAATAACTATATCGAGAGCGTATGGAACATTTTGGCGACCATTCATGAAAAAGATCTGCTGTATCGTGGTCATCGTGTGAGTCCGTATTGTCCGGATTGTCAGACAACGCTTAGTTCTCATGAAGTAGCGCAGGGCTACAAAGATGTAAAGGATCTGAGTGCCACGGCCAAGTTCAAGTTGCATAGTAGTGGTGAATATGTACTGGCTTGGACGACAACACCTTGGACCTTGCCGAGTCACGTGGCGCTCGCCGTCAACCCTGAACTGGAATATGCACGTGTGAAGCAGGAAGACGGTGTATACATCGTTGCTAAAAATCTGGTTGAAGACGTCATTAAAGGCGAGCATGAAGTGATTGGCACGCTATCTGGTTCAGAACTGGTTGGCCAAACCTATACCCCGCCATTTACGTATTTTCAGGTTGAGAAGGGTAATCAGATTCTGGGTGCGAAGTTCGTAACAGATTCCAGCGGTACAGGTATCGTTCATATGGCTCCAGCGCATGGTGAAGATGATTACCGGGTATGTCGTGAAAATGGTGTTGAGTTCATCAACGTAGTGGATCTTCAAGGTAACTATGTAGAGGAAATCACTGATTTTGCAGGTCGTTTTGTGAAAGACTGTGATGTAGATATTGTAAAAATGCTGTCCGAAAAAGGCCTGCTGTACAGCAAGGAAAAATACGAGCATAGCTATCCGTTCTGCTGGCGTTGCGATACTCCATTATTGTACTATGCTATGGACAGTTGGTTTATCAAAACAACTGCGATCAAGGATCAACTGATTGCCAACAACAGCGAAGTCGAATGGTATCCGGGTCATGTACGTGAAGGACGTTTTGGCAAGTTTTTGGAGGAACTGGTGGATTGGAACATCAGTCGTGATCGCTATTGGGGTACACCGCTAAACATCTGGGTTTGTGAGGAAACTGGAGAACAGTTTGCTCCGCATAGTATTGCTGAATTGAGGGAACGTGCGATTGGCGACGTACCAGCGGACATCGAGCTGCACAAACCATATGTAGATGATATTAAGGTTCGTAGCCAATGCGGTAAATACGAAATGACTCGTACACCGGAAGTGATCGACGTATGGTTTGATAGCGGCTCCATGCCGTTTGCACAGCATCATTATCCTTTTGAAAATAATGAAACGTTTGAGCAGCAATTTCCGGCAGATATGATCTGTGAAGGAATTGACCAGACTCGTGGCTGGTTCTATAGCTTGCTTGCGGTTTCGACTATGCTGACTGGCAAAGCTCCTTATAAAGCTGTCATGGCGACAGGCCATGTACTGGATGAGCAAGGGCAGAAAATGTCCAAATCAAAGGGTAATGTTATTGATCCGTGGGAAGTGATTGACGAGTATGGTACAGATGCTTTCCGCTGGGCATTGTTGTCCGATAGTGCACCATGGAATAGCAAACGTTTTTCCAAAGGAATCGTAGGTGAGGCTAAATCGAAGCTGGTAGATACGCTTGTGAATACACATGCTTTTCTGACCTTATATGCGGATATCGACGGATTTGATCCGGCACAGCACCCGTTCAAACCATCGGCTCATAAGTTGGATCGCTGGATTTTGTCCCGTCTGAACAGCCTGATTTTGGTAGTGGACAAAGCGCTGGCTGTAAATGACTTCCTGAACTCATCCAAAGCAATTGAGTCGTTTGTGGATGAGCTGAGCAACTGGTATATCCGTCGTTCACGCGACCGATTCTGGGGCAATGGTCTTACAGAAGATAAGCTGGATGCATACCGTACACTGACTGAAGTGCTGTTAACGACTGCCAAACTGCTTGCGCCGTTTACACCACTGCTTGCAGAGGATATTTACCTCAACCTGAGTAACGGGGAAAGTGTTCATCTGGATGATTATCCGACTGCCAATGAATCCTTGATCGATCTGGAATTGGAACGAGATATGGAAACGGCACGTCGTGTTGTCGAATTGGCGCGTAACGTCCGCAACGAAACGGGTTTGAAAACGCGTCAACCGTTGTCCGAGTTGATTCTATCCATGGATCAAGATTTTGAACTGAGTGGCTATGAGGATATCATCAAAGATGAGATTAACGTGAAGCATATTCATGTTGAGACGGACGATAGCGGCTTTGTAGATTTTACACTGAAACTGAATTTGAAAGTAGCAGGCAAGAAATACGGCAAAAATGTCGGTTTCCTACAAAACTTTTTCAAAGGAATGTCTGCTGAGGATACCCGTACTGTTGTAGAACAGGGAATGTTAAATGTCGCTTCTCCAGAAGGTGAAGAGCTACAAGTTACAGCTGAAGAATTGCTGGTAGAGAAAAAAGCGAAAGAAGGCTTCGCTTCTGCTTCCGGTTATGGCTTAACGGTAGCGTTGAACACGGACATTACACCGGAGCTGGAGCAAGAGGGCTGGGTACGTGAAGTGGTTCGTGCGGTACAGGATTACCGTAAAAAACTGGATCTGCCGATTGAAAAGTATGTGGCATTGACGTTGGATGTAGATAACGAGCTGCGCCAGGCCATCGCAAGCTTCGACACTGTGTTGCGTGAGAACGTATTGGTTACGACTGTGACATTTGGTCAAGCCGAACCGGCAGAACATGTGGAAGTGAACGGTAAAACCATCGGCGTTCATATTGGGGAATAATTACAAGCCCCCTGTCCCATAATACAATAACAGGCAGCATATAAAAACGAGCCTAAGCATCGGAAACGGGTTTTCTCCGTTACGTGCTTCGGCTCGTTTGCTGCGTTCAGGGCAGCCATGGGAAAAGGGGGATTGTGCACATGACGGCACGATCAAGGCGTAGACAGAAGAGGAGTCTCCGAGGGATGAACGGAGAAGGAGCTGCCATAGCCACAGATAAAAGCAAAATAGGTAATCAGACAGAGCGATTAAGTCGTGTTGAAAAGCTGATACGTGCTGTCTCAGAGCAGATGGAACGGACACGTATTGCAGATTACGCTTTGCTGTTGAATAAGCCTTGGCGATTGCTCTGGCTAAATCTAATATCAGGCGTTTCCCGGGGAATCGGCATTGCGCTAGGTTTTACTTTTTTTGCCGCTACCATTATTTATGTGCTGCAAGTGCTCGGAGCGTTGAATTTGCCGATTATCGGTGATTATATCGCTGATATTGTACGGATCGTACAACGACAATTGGAGCTTACTACCTATTAGGAAGCGATTTCCACCTTGAAGTTCACGATTCGTCTTCGTGCGTATCCGGCTCCAGTAGACCTTCGCCCTCGCCATCTTCGATATAACGCTGATAAATGGAGCTGCGAATAACAGATACATTTTGTCCATAAATGTCAGTAGCAACAAAGCTTTCGTATGGTTCTACGAAGCCCATATTATCGTCGCCTGCTTCAATTTCCATATCATCATAACTGTGGATTTCTCCGCTTTCGGCCATGGCTGGGGTGTTAGATGTACCCCAATTTTCGACGATCTGCCAGGCATCTTCACCGTCGAAGCCATTTTGATCATCACGCTCATCCAGACTCGTTCTGCCGAACGAGGGAGCGAGAAATTCTTCCTCCACTGGGCGGCGGTTAGACACTTCTGTTTCGGGACTGTACTCTTTGCAGTAAATGGTATAGGGAACAGCCAGTAGCCGTTCATAGGGAATAGGTTTACCGCTGGCGGCGCAAATGCCATAGGTCCCCTTGTCCATTGCCATCAAGGCTGATTTGATACGTTCCAATTGAAACTCATCATGCTCCAATAAGGAAATATCTTTGGCTCGCTCGTAGGTTTCGGTAGCCAGATCGCCTGGATGGTTATCAATGGGAGAAAGCTCACCGGTTTGATCGCGCTGTGAATCACCGAGTCCGTAATGGTCGTTGTTTTGCAAGCGATGCTCAATTTCCTTTTTGCGTTCCAGCAGTTCGTTACGCAGACCCTGCAATTGTTGCTCCGTCAATGGGGACATGGAATCATCTCCTTGTTCTAGGTTTCATGCGCATGCGTTGTGTCGAGTATGCTCCTTGTAGTTTGCACCGGGAAGACCTCTTTTACATAGGAAATTCTAATCAAATGCGAAGGAGTTTATTTTATGGATGGTCTGTGCTTGATAGCTTGCGGGTTTCGTGGACGATCTGAGAACGCTTATGCTACAATAAATGGGTTCAACAACGGATATAAGCGGATCGGAGTGACGAAGGACTGTGATTTATTTTGGTATTGCGCTAATAATTTTTTTGATTGATCAGGGAGTCAAATATTTGGTGGCTACACGAATGGAATTGTACGAACAAATACCAGTCATCGGCAATTTCTTTTTAATCACCTCCCATCGTAATCGTGGAGCCGCTTTTGGGATTTTGGAAGGTCAACGTTGGCTTTTTATCGTGATTACAATTGTAGTGGTGATTGGTATCGTCTGGTATCTGCGAAAAACAGTTAAGGCTGGACAAAAGCTACTTCCTGTTGCGCTAAGTTTAGTGCTGGGGGGAGCAGTCGGTAACTTTCTGGATCGAGCTATTTCAGGGGAAGTGGTTGATTTTGCGCAATTTAATTTTGGAAGCTATACGTTCCCCATTTTTAATGTGGCAGATTCGGCAATTGTCATCGGTGTAGCACTGATTATTTTGGATACATTGCTGGAATCGCGTCGGGAAAAGGGAAATGGCAATGATAGCATTGAAGGGAAGTCATAGCATGAGCGAAGTGAATGAAAACGGCGAAGCCGCAGGTCTGTCTTATGAGGACGAACTGGAGGGTGAATCTCTGGAATGGACGGCCGATTCCAGCGATGCCAAAACGCGTATAGACAAATATATCGCCGAAGAAATGAAGGAAGTGTCTCGTTCTCAGATACAGATGTGGATCGGAAATGGTCGCGTGCTGGTGAACGGTACGACGATTAAGGCGAACTACAAGCTGGCTGAAGGAGACCGGATTGTATTATCAGTACCGGAAGCAGAAAGTGTAGATATTGTTCCAGAGAATATTCCGTTGGATGTCGTTTACGAGGACTCGGACGTTATTGTTATTAACAAGCAACGTGGTCTGGTCGTGCATCCTGCACCGGGACACTCTTCAGGAACATTAGTTAACGCACTGATGTACCACTGTCACGATCTTTCGGGCATTAACGGGGAATTACGTCCTGGTATTGTTCACCGTATTGATAAGGATACATCAGGACTGCTGATGGCGGCTAAAAATGATCAGGCTCACGCATCACTTGCAGCACAGCTTAAGGATCATAGTGTGACTCGGAAATATATAGCCTTAGTTCACGGTCATTTGAGCCACGATCAGGGAACGGTAGATGCTCCGATTGGCCGTGATTCGGGTGATCGCAAATTGTTTACAGTGACGGAACGTAACAGCAAGCATGCCGTCACCCATTTTCTCGTCATTGAACGATTGGGGGATTATACCCTCCTTGAACTTCAATTGGAAACAGGACGAACACATCAAATTCGTGTTCACATGAAATTTATTGGACACCCATTGGTTGGTGACCCTATGTATGGGCGCAGCAAAGGGGTTCGTATGGATGGTCAGGCGCTGCATGCGGCGGTACTGGGCTTTAAGCACCCATCCACTGGAGAATACATGGAATTCAGCAGACCGATTCCTCCTGATATGGAGGATGTGTTAGCATCCTTGCGTAGTCGTTAAAACAATGGTGATTTGCATTCCTATTCACAAACCTGAATAAATTATTAAGTTAAACCGCCTAAATGGCGGTTTTTTTATTGTGAGACAAGGTATGGGTAAAAACAACTATGGATAATTATACAATGACATTGTATAATTATTAAAGTGCTTCCGGTGGTTCCGGTTGAACGGGTGTTGACACACGATTTTCAATCTGTCATACTTCTTGTAGTTGCGATGAACTTTGTCCAAGAGATGGCTAACCATCTCACACTATGAGAAGCAGGACAAAGGAAATCCTGAATAGCACCTTTAAATCAGTCCCGTGAGGCTGGCAAGGTAACGTGAATGGATCACTGATCAGTGCATCCGCTGCGGCGGTATGTCTTCAGTGTGTCCGAGAGATCGGAGAACAGTAGAAGACTGTTCACACGAGACTCCTTGCCAAACTTGGGCAAGGAGTCTTTTTTGTATCCGAACACGGGACCAGGTCTGAAGGGAACATCACCTGAGGAGGCTGGAAGCATGAGTAATGAAACACATGTACTGATGGATGAAATTGCGATTCGTCGGGCATTGACACGGATTGCACATGAAATTTTGGAGAAAAACAAAGGTATTGACGATTGTGTGCTAGTAGGTATTCGAACACGCGGAGTTCATCTGGCGCAACGCCTGGCTGAAAAAATTGCTGAGATTGAAGGCGCACCAATTCCATGGGGAGAGCTGGACGTCACAGCCTACCGGGATGACCGGAACAGCGTAGCCGAAGCTAAAGGAAATGGAAAAGAGCTTTTGATGAATCCTGCTGACGTATCGGTTCATGATAAGAAAGTCATTCTCTTTGACGATGTGCTGTACACAGGCCGCACCATCCGCGCGGCGATGGATGCATTGATGCACTGCGGACGACCGCAAATGATTCAGCTGGCAGTACTAGCGGATCGCGGACACCGTGAGCTTCCGATTCGTCCGGATTACATCGGCAAGAACATCCCGACCTCCAAATCTGAGGAAATCGTAGTAGCCCTTCAAGAGACGGACGGTAAGGACGAAGTGACAATCATTCAGAACCGGGGGGAACAGCTATGATCACCACAGCCAGTCAACTTAAAGAACGTAGCCTACTCGGGTTAAAGGAACTCAGCCGAAATGAAATCGAGTCCATTCTGGATCGCGCTCATTATTGGGAATCTCAACCAGAAAAACTGGTTCCAGTACTGCAATCACGCTTTGCGGCCAACATGTTTTTTGAAAACAGCACTCGTACCCGCTTTTCTTTTGAAATGGCAGAGAAGCGGCTGGGCGCTCAGGTTTTGAACTTTTCCGCTGCGGCTTCCAGTGTGGAAAAAGGGGAGTCCATTTACGATACAGTACGTACGCTCGAATCCATGGGCATTGATGCAGGAGTCATCCGGTTAAAGCCAGCCGGAGTGCTGCAAGAGCTCGCTGAGAAGGTCAGTGTCCCACTGGTTAATGCGGGGGACGGCAACAATGAGCATCCAACGCAGGCTCTGCTGGACCTGTACACCATGCGCAAAACTTTCGGTGAGCTTAAAGGCTTGAGAGTGTCCATCATAGGAGATATTCTGCACAGCCGTGTCGCTCGCTCGAATCTGTGGGCCTTGCAAAAATTCGGAGCCAAGGTAAGCTTCTGCGCTCCTGATAATATGCAAGCACCTGATCTTGCGGCCTACGCGCCTTATGTTCCGATGCAAGAGGCACTACAAGCGGACGTGGTCATGATGCTTCGGGTACAGCTGGAACGGCATGCCGAAGGGATGTTGCGCTCAGCGGATGAATACCGAGAGCAGTACGGTTTGACAGAGAAAAGAGCAGCGAACCTGAAGCCCGGAACGATTATCATGCATCCAGCTCCAGTGAATCGGAATGTGGAAATTGATAGTGCAGTTGTGGAAAGCGAACAATCGCGAATTTTTCCTCAAATGGCAAACGGGGTTCCGATCCGCATGGCGGTTATGGAACGGGCAATGAAGCTGTAGAAGCTGTCAGTAGGATCGTAGGGAAAAGTTGCAAAAAACTGAGCGGAGGAATATTTCAGATGAAACAATTAATTATGAATGCAAGCGTATTGAACGAGCAGGGCGAGGCTGAATTGAAATCCATCCTAATCGCCGACGGAAAGATTTTGGCTATCGCAAGTGCGGATGCTGGAATCAGCCTACTTATGGAAGAAGGCGCATCTGGGCAGGAGCGCGAAGTCGAGAAAGTTGACGCCCAGGGGAAGCTGGTCATCCCCGGTTTAATCGACATGCATGTGCATCTGAGAGAACCCGGCTTTGAATATAAAGAAACGATTGAAACGGGTAGCCGCGCGGCGGTGAAAGGCGGATTTACGACGATTGCCTGCATGCCAAATACACGTCCAGTGACGGACAATGTGGACACAGTTCAGCTGGTATTGAAAAAGGGACAGGAAGCGGGGCTAGCCAAGGTTCTTCCTTACGCAGCCATCACGAAAAACGAACTGGGTCGTGAGCTGACAGATTTTGAAGCGCTCAAAGCAGCAGGTGCCATCGGCTTTACTGACGATGGTGTCGGGGTGCAAAGCGCGCAAATGATGAAGGACGCCATGACGCGGGCCAAAGCACTGGATATGCCGGTTATTGCACACTGTGAGGATAACACACTTGTTGAAGGAGCGGCAGTGACGGACGGCGAATTTGCCAAGCGCCACGGGCTTAAAGGCATTCCGAACGAATCTGAAGCGATTCACGTCGGACGGGACATTTTACTATCCGAGGCAACCGGGGCACACTATCATGTATGCCATGTCAGCACGGAGCAGTCAGTGCGGTTAATCCGCCATGCGAAATCTTTTGGCATCAAGGTAACGGCTGAGGTATGCCCGCACCACTTGGTATTGTCAGATGAGGATATCCCTGGGCTGGATGCGAACTGGAAAATGAATCCTCCGCTACGCTCCCCGCGTGATGTGCAGGCATGCATCGAGGGACTGGAAGACGGTACGATTGACATCGTCGTAACCGACCATGCAGCGCACAGTGAGGAAGAGAAGGCAAGGGGGATGGAGCTGGCGCCATTCGGGATCGTTGGATTTGAGACGGCCTTCCCGCTGTTGTACACGAAATTCGTAGCTACCGGACAGTGGACGCTGGACTTTCTGGTGCGTCGTATGACTGCTGATCCAGCGCGTGTCTTCCGCCTTGATACGGGACGCCTGGAAGAAGGGGCTCCAGCTGACCTGACCATGATTGATCTGGAGCAGGAGCAGGCAGTTGATCCGCAAACGTTTGCCAGCAAAGGACGCAACACTCCTTTTACAGGCTGGAAGCTCAAAGGCTGGCCTGTGAAAACTTGGGTAGATGGCAAACTGGTATGGTCTGCTGACGAAGCAAAATAAATAGAAACCACTAAAAAAATAGAACCTTATAGCAGGAAACAATATAGAGGAGTGAGACGGGATGCAGGCAAGATTGTTACTTCAGGACGGCACGCTGTTTACAGGCACATCATTTGGTGCGGAAGGTGATAAAACAGGCGAGGTCGTTTTCAACACAGGGATTACAGGCTATCAAGAGGTGCTTACTGATCCCTCTTACTGCGGACAAATCGTAACGATGACTTACCCGCTGATTGGCAACTATGGAATTACTCGTGATGACTTTGAATCGGTACGGCCTTATGTCCATGGCTTTGCTGTTAGACATTACGAGCCAGCGCCAAGTAACTGGCGTGCTCAATACAGCGTGGGCGATTTGCTGAAGGAATATGGCATCATTGGCATTAGCGACATCGACACCCGCATGCTTACCCGGATTATTCGCCATCACGGTACGATGAAGGGCATTTTGACGACTGGTTCCCAGCCGCTGGAAGAACTGAAAGAAATGATGTCTGACTTGACCATTGAAGAACTGCGCAATCAGGTTCCTATGACTTCCACACCTCATCCGTACAGCAGTCCTGGCAACGGAGAGCGGATCGTATTGATTGACTACGGTGCAAAAAGCGGCATTTTGCGCGAACTGAATAAACGGGACTGCGATGTAGTTGTCGTTCCACATGATACGACGGCTGAGGAAATTCGTCGCTTGGACCCAGACGGTATCCAGCTGTCTAACGGCCCTGGAGATCCAAAAGACGTACCCTATGCCGTTCGTACGGTAGCTGAATTGTTAGGGGAATATCCGATTTTCGGAATTTGCTTGGGACACCAGTTGTTCGCTTTAGCTTCGGGAGCGGATACGGAAAAGCTGAAATTCGGACATCGCGGTGGTAACCATCCGGTGAAAGAACTGGAGAGCGGACGCTGCTTTATCACATCACAAAATCACGGCTACACGGTGAATGAGGATTCGATCCAAGGGACTGAGCTTGAAGTGACACATATTAATAACAACGATAAAACGATTGAAGGTCTAAAACATACCAAGTATCCCGCGTTTTCGGTGCAATATCATCCAGAGGCTGCACCAGGACCTTACGATAATGGCTATCTGTTTGATCGCTTTCTGGACATGATCCGTGAGCACAAAAGAAATCATCCAAAGCAACCGCGTCAGGCTGCTATCGCCGCCGCAGTGAGAGGAGAGCGCTAATATGCCGAAAAATACAGAACTTAAAAAAATACTCGTGATCGGTTCCGGTCCTATCGTCATTGGTCAGGCAGCAGAATTTGATTACGCTGGTACACAAGCTTGCCAAGCGCTCAAAGAAGAAGGCGTCGAGGTAGTACTGATCAACAGTAATCCGGCAACCATCATGACAGACACCAACATGGCAGACAAAGTATACATCGAGCCGATTACACTTGATTTTGTAACACAGATTATCCGTCAAGAGCGTCCAGATGGTCTGCTTCCTACGCTGGGAGGACAGACAGGTCTGAATATGGCAGTGGAACTGGCTCGCGCCGGAGTGCTGGAGCGTGAAAACGTTAAGCTACTGGGAACTCAACTGAATTCGATAGAAAAAGCCGAAGATCGTGATCTGTTCCGTGATTTGATGCGCGAGTTGGAACAACCTGTACCAGAGAGTGTCATTGTAACAACCTTGGAAGAATCTTTAGAATTTGCTAACGAAATCGGTTATCCAATTATCGTTCGCCCGGCTTATACGCTAGGGGGAACAGGTGGCGGTATCTGCTCCACAGAAGAAGAACTGCGTGAAACCGTCAGCTCTGGCTTGAGATACAGTCCAATCGGACAATGTTTGGTGGAAAAAAGTATTGCAGGCATGAAGGAAGTCGAGTATGAGGTCATGCGTGACGGCAATGATAACTGCATCGTTGTCTGTAATATGGAGAACTTTGATCCAGTCGGCGTGCATACTGGCGACAGTATTGTCGTAGCTCCGAGTCAGACGCTGTCAGATCGCGAATACCAGATGCTGCGCTCTGCTTCTCTGAAAATTATCCGCGCCCTCAATATCGAAGGCGGCTGTAATGTACAGTTTGCGCTTGATCCGCACAGCTATCAATACTATGTCATTGAAGTAAACCCACGCGTAAGTCGCTCCTCGGCACTGGCCTCCAAGGCAACCGGATATCCGATTGCTAAAATGGCTGCTAAAATTGCACTCGGCTACACGTTGGATGAAATTGTGAATCCGGTAACGGGACAGACGTATGCTTGCTTTGAGCCAACACTGGATTACATCGTGAGCAAAATACCACGCTGGCCATTTGACAAATTCATTTCTGCCAACCGCAAGCTGGGCACGCAAATGAAAGCAACGGGTGAAGTCATGGCCATCGGACGCACATTCGAAGAGTCCATCCAGAAAGCGGTACGGTCTTTGGAAATCGGTGTACACCGTCTGCATCTTAAGGGAGCCGATCAGCTGTCTGATGACGTGCTCAAGGATCGCTTGATTAAAGCAGATGATGAGCGTTTGTTCTTGGTAGCCGAGGCGTTCCGTCGCGGCTGGCAGCAGCAGGAGATTCAAGATTTGACGAAAATTGACTGGTGGTTCCTCGATAAGGTAGAGGGAATCATCAAGTTCGAAGCCATCATCGCTGGAGAAGCTGAGCTGACCTACGAAACACTCTATCAGGCCAAACGTAAAGGTTTTACCGACCGCTCGATCG
Organism: Paenibacillus sp. FSL M8-0228; assembly: GCF_038007385.1. Classification (NCBI taxonomy): domain Bacteria; kingdom Bacillati; phylum Bacillota; class Bacilli; order Caryophanales; family Paenibacillaceae; genus Paenibacillus; species Paenibacillus sp. FSL M8-0228. Next base: position 3,723,362 of record NZ_JBBOXA010000001.1, on the reverse strand, counting down.
CCGAGATTCGCAGTATGGGCCAAAACGACAGTATGACAACCGAGCGTGAGGTACGTGAATTCCGTCTAGCTCAAAACCTGCGTCCGGTCTACAAAATGGTAGATACGTGCGCAGCCGAGTTTGAAGCCACAACTCCGTACTACTACTCCTCTTACGAGGTGGAAAATGAAGTGATTCCATCTAGCAAAGAGAAAGTTATCGTACTCGGTTCCGGACCGATTCGGATCGGGCAAGGGATTGAATTTGATTACTCCACCGTACATGCGGTATGGGCTATTCAAAAAGCGGGCTACGAAGCAGTGATTATCAATAACAACCCGGAGACGGTATCTACGGACTTTAACACATCCGACCGCCTCTACTTTGAACCGCTCTTCTTCGAAGATGTAATGAATGTTATCGAGCAGGAAAAACCGATTGGGGTTATCGTCCAGTTCGGGGGTCAAACGGCCATTAATCTCGCAGCTCCACTGAGTGCGGCAGGCGTGAATATTTTGGGTACGAGTCTGGAAAGTATCGATGAAGCGGAAGACCGGAAGAAGTTTGAGCAACTTTTGTCTCGTCTGGCTATCGCACAGCCTAAAGGCAACACGGTCACATCAGTTGATGAAGCAGTAGGAACCGCACAGGCGCTGGGCTATCCAGTTCTGGTACGTCCATCCTACGTTCTGGGCGGACGCGCTATGGAAATCGTGTACTCAGATACGGAATTGCTGCGGTACATGGAAGAAGCGGTTAAAATCAATCCAGAGCATCCGGTGCTCATCGACCGTTATATGCTGGGTAAAGAAGTAGAGGTCGATGCCATCTGCGACGGCGAGACAGTATTGGTACCAGGCATTATGGAGCATGTGGAACGGGCCGGGGTTCACTCAGGTGACTCTATCGCGGTGTATCCACCACAGCACTTATCTGTCGAGCTGAAACAAAAAATTGTGGAAATTACAATCAGCATCGCTAAGGAATTGAAAACCATCGGTCTGGTAAATATCCAGTTTGTTATTCATCAAGACGAGGTGTACGTGATCGAGGTTAATCCTCGCTCCTCGCGGACAGTTCCTTTCTTGAGTAAAGTAACAAATATCCCAATGGCGAATCTGGCTACACAGGCTATTTTGGGCGGTAAGCTTAAAGATGCAGGTTATTCAGAAGGCCTATGGCCTGAAAGTAATTATGTCTCGGTTAAGGTTCCGGTATTCTCCTTTGCCAAACTGCGTCGTGTAGAGCCGACGCTGGGCCCGGAAATGAAATCGACAGGTGAAGTTATGGGACGCGATATTCAGTATGCCAAAGCACTGTACAAAGGACTTGTGGGAGCTGGTATGAAAATTCCATCCACTGGGGCGATCATCATTACAGTGGCAGATAAGGACAAAGAAGAAGCTGTCGAGTTGATGCAGGGCTTTTACAGACTGGGCTATAAAATTATTGCAACAGGTGGAACGGCGGCTGCTATGAAGCAGGCCAATATTCCAGTGAACACGATCAACAAACTGAGCGAAGGTAATCCGAACATCCTGGATATGATTCGCACGGGTGAAGCCAACTTTGTCTTCAATACGTTGACCAAAGGCAAAACGCCAGAGCGTGATGGATTCCGTATCCGCCGCGAAGCAGTTGAGAATGGCATTGTCTGCATGACCTCACTGGATACAGTACGCGCTTTGCTAAGAATGCTGGAAACGATCAATTTCACATCCGAATCCATGCCGGTCCTGAGCAAATAATGCGTTACGAATAGATGTGAGGAAATAAGTAGCACAGGGAAGGACATTCATCAGCTTCGGCTGACGGATGTCCTTTATCACGGGCAAATGCACCCGAATTGACGTAAAAAGGGGATGAAGAACGGTGAATGGAGCATTTCAGCAGATGGCAGGACGGCTGATGGTTGCGTTAGATTATCCCAATGCACAACAGGCTGAGCAGTTAATTCGGCAGCTAGAAGGGATTCCTTGTTATATAAAAGTAGGTATGCAACTGTTTTATAGTGCAGGGCCAGCTTTTGTAGAACAACTAAAGTCCAGAGGATACTCCGTATTTCTGGATTTGAAAATGCATGATATCCCTAACACGGTGCGGGGAGGGGCAGAGAGCATTACCCGCTTAGGTGTAGATATGTTCAACGTACATGCTGCTGGGGGCGTTAATATGATGTCAGCCGCTAAAGCTGGTGCAGAAGCAGCTATTTCCGCAGACAGCTCGCTTTCCATGCCGCTCATTATTGCAGTCACACAGCTGACCAGCACGGATCAGACGACCATGAATAAGGAGTTAGGTATTCCTGGTACGGTACAGGATGCAGTGGTTCGTTACGCGCAACTGACCCGTGAGGCGGGACTGGATGGTGTGGTAGCTTCACCTTTGGAAGTGCCTGCCATTCGTGCTGTATGTGGATCAGACTTTAAGACGATAACTCCTGGCATACGCCCGGCAGGTAGTGCTACAGGCGATCAGTCGCGTGTGCTTACACCTCGCCAAGCCATTGCACAAGGCAGCAGCTACATTGTCGTTGGACGTCCTATCACCGCAGCAGCAGACCCACGCGCCGCAGCGGAACACATTATTGAGGAGATGATACAAGTATGACCACATTCAATAGTATACCTGAGCAAATTGCATCCCATCTGTTACGTATTCAGGCGGTGGCATTGCGCCCACAACAGCCTTTTACATGGACATCCGGCATTAAATCGCCAATTTACTGTGACAATCGCCTGACCATGTCCTACCCGGAGGTGCGCGAGCTGATCGCAGACTCATTTGCTGCCCTTATTCGTGAGCAATACCCCGAAACTGAAGTCATTGCAGGGACAGCTACAGCAGGGATTCCTCATGCAGCCTGGGTGGCGCAAAAGCTAAATCTGCCAATGGCCTATGTAAGGGACAAAGCCAAAGGACATGGGAAAGAAAACCAAATCGAAGGCCGTATTAGTGCAGGTCAGAAGGTTATGGTTATCGAGGATCTTATTTCTACAGGAGGCAGCTCCATTAAAGCAGCACAGGCCGTAGCACAAGCAGGCGCTCAGCCATTAGCGGTACTGGCCATTTTCAGCTACCAGCTAGACAAAGCGACTCAAGCCTTTGAAGAAGCGGGTGTGGAGCTGCAAAGCTTGTCCAATTATACAGCCCTGATGAACGTTGCCTTGCGTGAAGGAACCATTCAGGAAGAAGAGATGGAACTGCTGCGTTCCTGGCGCCAGGACCCCGCTTCCTTTGGTAAATAAGATGAGCTATAGAGGCCAATAGGTCTAATGATTAGAGCGATTCGTACTCTTTGCTAACCATTGTAGATTGTTATGGCCCAGGCCGTGTAAATCGAATTCGATCCGGTTACACTAACTCCTACCATCATGTGAAAAGAGGGAGCTCGGATGTATTGGATTTACTATGGCAGACTGTACACGACTAAATTTCAGGCAGGATGTCTGGCAAAAAGGTTGGAGCACGACGGCTGGATGTATGGCTACAATGATCCCCGCGCAGTGGAGGTGTACCGCTCGCGCAAAGGTCGTTATGGTGTCCGATTTATTCCGTAAGTCCACAAAAATAATTTTTAAAAAGAAAATTTTCGAAAGACTATTGACGAAACACAAGAAAATGTTGTATATTAATTAACGTTGCTGTTATGAATATGTGACGTGAATATACATGTTTTTTTGAGGGCCCTTAGCTCAGTTGGTTAGAGCGGTCGGCTCATAACCGATTGGTCGGGGGTTCGAGTCCCTCAGGGCCCATTTCCTCAAAAACCCTTGCTTAGCAAGGGTTTTTTCGTCGTTTATAGAAGCATTAGGAAAAGAGTGACACAGGACTACTGAAAGTGATTTACAAGATGGAAACTTAAAAGTGACCCTCTTATTAATCAAATAAATTTAATTTAATTTAATTAAACTTTTTGAAAAAGGAAGAATGGTATTGAATAATTTATCTATGAAAACCTTTTTCCATAAGAAGGATAACTTGGGGGACACTGTTTCCACAAAGAATACTATCTTATTAGTAGAAGTCCTTATATACCTATTTATTCATTTGTCGAAGTATTTTTAAGTTGATGACATAAATAAAGTGAAAATTGCCCGGACATTTATAACTATGACTTTATAAGCTAAGCATGTAGTTAACAATCATATTGATCAGCGAAGGAGTGGTGATTGTGAAGAACAAGGTGGGAAGTTTGAAAACTTCCCGAAAAAGTCCGGCTCAGCAATTAAGAAAAAAAGGAAAGCAAAATTTTATTTCATCTGTCAGATCGCTTCAGCTTATTACCTTACCCGAAGTAAAAAATCTAAAGGGCAAAAAAATCCGAACGACTGTACCAAATATAACCGGGACAATTACCGCCACAGTAGGGGATTATGATTCGAATACAAACCGAGTCCAGTTGATTAATATTATTAGTGACAGAACAGGAGTAAACTATGGAAATCTAAGTTATCTTCCTGATGAATTGAGTGGCTTAGAAGTGTTAGGCGGTGAGACACCGACACCAACACCAACACCAACACCAACACCAACACCAACACCAACACCAACACCAACACCAACACCTCAAAATTGTGCCATAACTGGAGGTAAAGGTAATCTCCTTTATTCGGGAGAAGCTAGTATCTCGATAGGGTCGGTAAGTTACACGGTACATGAATGCCAAATCGAAGTAACGCCAAAAGTTGCCGGAATACCTGTTCAAAAGTTTGTATTGAATAGAGACAAAAATAGAGTTGAAGGTACTTACCCTACAAGCATAGTAACGAGAATAAAATTTGCAATATGGGTAGTAAACAAGGAATTATGGATCGAAGTTGAATCTCAACACAAAAATTTATTGGGTAAATGGCTTAAGACTACGGGAGGAAAAACTAAAGTTGGTTCTTGGTCAGGATTGAAGTTTTAAATAAATTTAATAAGAGAGCAGTGAAGGTACCTTTCCTGCTCTTTTTATCTCTTGTAAAACAAAAGCTGTCGCACATACTCTTTTTTTCTCAGCCGACCGCCTTTGAATACTGTCGCTAAAGGTATTGGGAATTATGAGAATCAGCGTTTTTGGTATCGAGGGATAGGGAACAGATCGGATCGAAAGATTATTATGTCATTTGTTTTTTGTCACCTCATAACAAATTTATAAAGTTCTTTTTTTGAGAGGAATACCTATTGTGGACCGAAGTCTTGCCACCATGTTCTTCTATAGTAGAGTAGTTGTTCATATTTTATAATTACAATAACTATATCGTGACTGAACAAGCATCTTCAAAGTTTTATTCAATTTCGGAGCAAATCAGAATTTATAGTTTTAGGAATATAGGTGAAAGGCAACGGGATAATAACATACCCAAAACGGGGAAGGGGAAGAAAAACTATAATTTTGTTAAGGATACATTTGAGGATACCAATTTCTTGGGTAATAGCCATCACCAGGCACACCAGTACCGGGCATACCACTACCAGGCAGGCATACCACTACCAGATGTACTTCCGCCAGGTATAACAAGCTGCCCTGCCGCAGCAATCGCTATAATATCATCAGCTGTTGTAAATTGTGGTGCATCTGGTAGTGCTCCCTGAGGGAAAAACTTAACAGATCCAAAATTAGCGCCAGACGAAATATCAACTTCTTCAATATAAGCGGTTTTGTAAATAAACCCATTTTTCAATATCATATCTACCTTTTTTCTCAAAACTTTTGGCAGTAGGAACCGTTAAATATTGTATACTTCGATTTCTATTACGTTCATGTAGCTTTTCTTCCTAAATTTAGGTGAATGCAATCCATTGTATGTCTGTATATTTAAGGTTGCAATATTTAGGTTTTGAAGGGTCCGTATGATCTGTTATAAATACATATCCATAAGGTCGCCCCATTGCAACATCGGTTGAATCCCAAACATCGTAATTTTTCCTTTAATCAACACTCCTTGGTTTGTAAAAACATTTACTTCTTTATCTAAGTAAAGTTGTTTGATTAATTCTGGATATAGAGGGGGACGGGCATCAAATTGCATAGCGACAGGATAGTAATAAACCCAAAAAGCTTGCATTAAAATTAACCACCACCTTACAATACAATATTTCATACTGATAAACGCCTAATTTACTTAAACAAATTATTTAAACTAGCTACTGCTGGTGTATGTACGAATAATAATTACGATTGCATTAAACAAAAGCACTGCCCCAATAAACGGACAGTGCTTCTTTTGATATTCTCGAAATCACTTAACAAAGTGCCTAAGAAACTCGCTATCAAATCACCATTTTGATAATGATCGTTGACTCCGTACTCCCAGGAACGCTTATTCCAACCTTAGTTTACCTTGACGGTATACACCATTCTCAATTTACCGTTACCGCCGTAAATTTCTACTCTTGCGCTCGTTGCAGTGGTGGTTGTTACCACGCCGGAAGAGGAGACTGTGACATTTCCGCTCGCCACTTTATAAGTATCGCCCGGGTAATTTGACAGCGCATAGGAATAATTTCGTGGCAATGTAGCCGTTCTGTAATATACTCCGTTAACTTCTACAACAGGCGTAATTACTGGCGAAGGACCTACTGCTGCGGACGCACTAGGGACGATGATACTACCAATTAGCCCCAAAGACATTGCTGTTGTTAATAAGATTTTCTTAGTATTCATAAAAAATTCCTCCTGATGTATGATATGAGCTCCTAAAATATACCATGTAAAATTATTGATTTCGCTTTATTCGACAAATGTTGTCAAAATAATACAAAAAACGATTCTAAAGTCCTATAAGATACAAAATAATTAAAATATAACAATTAAAGAAATTCATTTTATTGTACTGTATTTTTGAACTATTCTCCTGGCTGTATAGTCTTTGATCCACACGGAATAAAAAACGGACGTCAGAGTGATTAGCTCCAAGCCCGTTTTTCGTATTTGTATTCTTTCTAGTTCTTGATATCAGTTGACAAGTTGATGTGCAAGTCTCTCATCGCTGTCTAGATTCCTTTCTACCATACGCTGTTTTAATGCAGACAGTTCCGCACACTGACGAATGGCTTCCGCTATAAGCTGGGCGACCTGTTTGGCTCCTTTGTCAGAAAAATGGGTATTATCCGTTATACCAGCGGGGTAATTAGGGTGCGCTTTTTCAGGCAAATACATAAATAGCTGCTGGGACTCTTTTTCACCCATGGAACGATAAAGCTGCTGAGAAGCTTCAAAAATATCGAGCAGGGGTGTTTTGGTTTCCGCGGCTACTTGTCTCATGGCAGCGGGATAGGCTCCTACAGCCAGCGGATCAGGTTCACCGTTTGCGGTGAATCGGCGGCGGCTTACAGAGGTCAATAGCACTGGAATTCCACCACGCTCTCTAGCGGACTGAATGTAATGAATTAAGTTTTGACGATAATCTCCATCAGGATCGGTATAGCGAGTGGGGTCTTCTTTTTTCTCATCGTTGTGTCCAAATTGAATAAACAGATAGTCTCCAGCTAGAATATCTTTTTCAATATCAGCTAATCGGCCTTCTGCTATAAAAGATTTGGTGCTTCGCCCATTGACAGCACGATTGTCCACATGAACAGACGGTGCCAAATAGCTTTGCAAGTGTTCACCCCAGCCTGTCATCGGTTTTTCGGTAGCCCCTTTTTGAGCTGCAGTGGAGTCCCCGGCGATAAACAGTCGAGTTGTGATCTGTTGTCTCGCCCGAGCATATCCATGTTTTTGAAGCCAAGTTTCCGCCAGATTGAGCCATTGATGGCATTCATGGTTGTCCTCTGACAGTCCCAAGCCGTGTCGTCCTTCCTCAAATACATGCAGTTCAAACGGAATACGTTCCCTGGATAATGAAAAAGCGAACAACAGACTATTTTCTACCGGTACAGCGCCATCATTGGCTGTAGTCCACATCAAAGTTGGAGGTGTCTTTGAAGTCACTTGCCGATCGGATGAAAAGGCTTGAAGCTGTTCCAGCGTCGGCTGTTCCCCTAAAAAATGCGTACGGCTTCCGATATGTGTATAAGGCTCATAAAATGAAATTACAGGGTATCCCAACAACAGAAGATCTGGCTTTACCGTCCCTATAGTGGAGACAATGGAGGCCAAGTGACCGCCTGCTGAAAAACCGATGAGCCCCACTTGGTCAGGGATGACCAGCCAGTCATGCGATGTTTGGCGAATCCATTGCAGAGCATGTTCTACATCCTCCAACAAGGAAGTAATCTCGAAATCACCGACTTGATACTCCAGCACACCCGCATGAATACCTAGATCGTTTAACCACCGAGCTATAGGCTCTCCTTCATGTGAGGCCAAATGCTCGTAACCACCGCCAGGTAATACCAATATAAAAGGACGAGCTTCACCAACTGCTAGGGGATAGAGGGAGAGAAAGGAAGTTTCTGACGGAAATTCTTCTTTTACAATCGGTTCTTTAGGACTAACAACATGTAACATAAGTAATTCCTCCAAATTTCTTTTTAACTGCCGCCAACCAAACAAAATCGACTTAAATTGGAATGATACGGATGTAAAAAATAATGCACACGTGAAAAAAATGATTTAAACCTTGTTATGAAAGCGCTATAATTTTGATGTGATGCAAAGAGCCAGAGGGGGAGCGCAATGAAAAAAGGAAGAATGTTCTACACCATTTTTATTACGATTCTGGTTTTAGGAATAGGATTTGTGGCCAGTTTTGGAAGCTACATCTATTTTACAACAATTAGCTCCGTTGTGGAGAGGGTTTCCAATACCAAGCAAAGCTATATGGCACAGATCAGAAATAGCCTGGAGCAGAAAATTCAAACGATTGAATATGCTTTTAATACGTATAGCACGACCAGTTCCTTTAATGATGTTGTGAAAAATCCCATTACAGAAAAAGATTTTATAGCGTATCGGAATGTGAATACTCAGCTCAATTATATTGCTACGATGGGATTAGAGGGAACGGAATATTCACTCATCAGTCTGGATCAGAATTGGAGAATCTCCAATGGAAGCCTGTCTTATTTGACGAAAGCAGAAAGGGAGAAGCTGGTTAATACCTATATCGACCATCAGAATCAGGGACTATTCTGGGTTAAAACAGATAAAGGGATTCGTTTTGTTAATACCTTGCCTGTATTCTCTAAGAAGAAGCAAGCCATTGCTCTGTCGGATATTTCGCTGCAAACATTAAATCATACGATTCAAACCGAGGATCATATGGCTGTTTTTATCTTGAATAATCAAGGCGATTTAATGTATGAAACCCAGCCTGCCGAACAATTATTGTCCACCCAGCAGCTCCAGCATATTTCAGAAGCCACAGTGAAGCCGAGCAACACAGGTATGCTAACTTTGGAGAAAACGGATCAGCAGCCTGCACGACAAGTCATCTATGCCAAATCTGCCTATAACAATTGGACTTACTTAACAGTATTAGATAAGAAAGAAATTGCGGATGCCTTTCAAACGACCAAATTTGGGATCATCATGATGGGACTTGTATTAACGCTCTTAATGGTGGTAGTGGCGTACTTCATTGCCATTTACTTTACAAAGCCATTTCAGCAAATAAAACGAAGCTTGCCTAAAAATCCTAATTTCGCTTTCAAAAATGAACCTTCTAAAAATGAAATTGAATGGATTATTAATTCCATCGATAACATTGTAACCGAGAAGGAAAGCTTGGAAAGTCTCATTCAGTCCGAAATGCCACAGTTGGAAACCCAATTGATTCTCAACCTGTTCCGCAAACGTATTTCTGCAGAGGAATTGGCACGAAAAATGCCACGCTTGGGTTATCCGCAGATCGAGAATCAAATGTATATTACCTTGTTAGTCCAACTGGATAATCTGGGAGATCGAGAGCCCTCGGATAAAGATGTTTTGCTGCTGGCTATTAACAAAATCGTAGAAGAAACGATTCCAGAGCAGCAGCGAATGCTTCCCATCATTTTGAACGATAACACTCAGGCCACCATATTAATTTTGACAGGGTTGAGCGAACAGGAAATGAGAAAGCAAGTCTTGGATGATGCGACCCTTTTGGTTCGAAACGTAAAAGAGTATTTAAATGTTTCCATCAGCATCGGCATTAGTACGGCGTATGATAACTTATTAGAAAGTAAAGAAGCCTGTGAGATGAGCAAGCAAGCTTTGCATCACCGTTTAAATTTAGGCAAAGAGTCGATTATTTTTTATGAAGATATTTCCATGGTCATTTCAGGTCCGGTGCTGCTCCATTATCCTACGGAATTGGAATCAAAACTATTTGATGCCATCCGAATAGGGGACGAAGAGCAGGTATATCATACCGTGCACTCATTATTGGAGGAAATGATGGTAAAAAACAATCATTCCATGAACTTTGAGGTGCTGTTGGTACGGTTTGTGAATAACCTCATCCAATTAGAGCAACTATTAGGGATTGAAGTGCTGCTGACGCAAGACAATCATGCCTTGTATCATCGTTTGCTGGACATCCGTAATCCGGAAGAGATAGAACGTATGCTGATAGAGCAAGTTATTTTCCCCATGGTAAAAAGCATGAAGGAGAAGACCAACCAGCAATTCCGCTGTCTCTCGGAGAAAATTGCTGCTATTATCCGTGCTGAATATGACCAGGAATTATCATTAGAACTCATTGGAGACCGACTTCATTACAATCCGAATTATTTAAGCAGTATTTTCAAAAAAGAATACGGAACGACGTTTAGTGAATATCTGATGGGCTACCGGCTGCAAATGGGTAAGAAGTGGCTCGTTGAGACAGATATGACGATTAAAGAAATCGCCGAGCGACTGCAATATCATAATTCGCAAAACTTTATCCGCTCTTTTCGGAAAAAGGAACAGGTTACACCGGGAGCTTACCGAAAGATGAAGCAAGCCAATTAACCTTTAACCGCTCCTAACAAAGCTCCTTTGACAAAGTGCTTTTGCACAAATGGATACACGATTAACATCGGAACGGTCGCAATGACAATGACCGCCATCTTAATCGTCTGCGCAGGCGGAATGACATCTACAGCAGTCCCTTCTGCCTGCATACCACTGGAAACGATTACAATTTGACGTAGCAAGACTTGAATCGGCCATTTGGCAGAATCATTGATATAGAGAATGGCGTGCATATACGTATTCCAGTAGGCAACAGCGTAGAATAGAGAGATGGTTGCAATAGAAGGCAGGGCTAATGGCAACATAATTTTAAAGAAGATACCAAAATCGTTGCACCCGTCCATCTTGGCTGATTCCTCCAGATCATCTGGCAGCGCCTGAAAGAAGTTACGCATGATAATCAGGTTAAACGCATTAATGGCCACAGGAAGAATCAAGGACCAATACGAATTGATAAGCCCCATGCTTTTTACAACCAGGAATGTTGGAATCATCCCCCCACTAAACAACATAGAAAACACGACAATGAAGTTAATCGTATTGCGGCCGAGTAGATATCTTCGGGATAATCCATAAGCCATAAAAGCAGTAAATATCATACTTACAACTGTACCGACGATCGTTACGCCGACCGAAACCCCGAGACCTCTAAAAATGGTGGGAGTCGACAGAATATAGCGGTAGGCATCCAAGGAAAAAGTAACTGGGAATAAAATGAACTTCTTGGCTATCACTTCTTCGGTTGAGGCAAAAGAGCTGGCGATGATATTCAAAAAAGGTAAGAGACAAGTGAGGGCAATGAGAATCAATAGTGTACTGTTTACAATGTTGAAGATACGGCTGCCCAGCGATTCTTTTTTTCGTAATTTTTGTTTTCGTAATGGCTGTGTCAATGTGGTTGACCTCCTCGTAATCGTTTACATGGCAACCTTATCAAGAGGAAAGAATTCCGTATATAATCAAATCTTGAGGTGTTCCCTAAGCCTGGAAAAAAGCGAATGATCATTAGGTTGTGTAGTAATCATTAGCTAAGGTGAAAGGTTGAAAAGTAGGCTGCACACCCAATTTTGTAAACGCTATCATTTGGTGATTATATACGGAATGCTGAAAATCGCATACTCTTGAAAACGTATACAGGAACGTTTGAAGGAGGTCGAACTAATGAAAGTTTCAAGTGTCCCCGCACCAAACATGAAAATGAAAAAGAACAAAAGAACGACGGAAAGCCTTTTACGAATGCAGAAACACAAGCTGCTCTATCTAATGGTTTTACCCGGACTGGTATACTTCATTATTTTTAAGTACTTTCCTATGGGGGGATTGGTGATTGCATTTCAGGATTATCAAGCTTTTCAGGGAATCACAGGCAGTCCATGGGTAGGCATGAAGCATTTTATTCGTTTGTTTACCGAGCCTACGTTTTTTATGCTGCTTCGCAATACGCTGGTTTTGTTTGCATTGAACATTGTAATCTTTTTTCCATTGCCCATCATTTTGGCGCTTATGCTGAACGAAGTCAGGAAGATGTTCTTTAAGAACATTATCCAAACCATTATCTACATCCCGCACTTTATGTCATGGGTTATCATTGTTTCGATTTCTTATGTATTCCTAACCGTAGACGGTGGGGTGCTGAATGAAATGATTGCCGCGCTAGGTGGTGAGAAGATCAGTTTCTTAACTTCTCCGCAATGGCTGCGAACAGTCTACATCGGGCAAGTGATTTGGAAGGAACTGGGCTGGTCTACCATCATTTATCTATCTGCGATTACAGTGGTAGATACGCAATTGTATGAGGCAGCAGAGATGGACGGAGCTGGACGCCTGAGAAAGACATGGCACGTTACCTTGCCTGCGATCCGCCCAGTCATTATTACATTGTTAATTTTGAAGATCGGTAGCACGTTGGATTTGGGCTTTGAGCATATGTATCTGCTATTGAACTCCTTAAACCGCGAAGTTGCCGAAATCTTTGACACTTACATTTATACTGCGGGCTTAAAGAATGGACAATTAAGTTTTAGTACAACGGTAGGGCTTTTTAAAGGTGTGGTAGGTTTAATCCTGATTATGGGCTCCAATCGACTGGCCAAGAAATTTGGTGAAGACGGCGTTTACTAATGACGACGGGAAGGATGCAAAATGGTGCGGTTTGTAGAAAACATGAACAAATGGTGCATGCGCCTGCTACGCCTGGTCTACCTTAATTTGCTTTGGACGGTTGCGACGATTCTGGGCTTGGGTTTTATAGGCGTTGGGCCTGCAACCGTTGCTATGCTTAGTATTTTAAGACAGTGGATTCGGGGCAATGAGGAAGTCGCTATTTTCCCGACGTTTGTACGTTACTTTAGAGAAAGCTTTAAAGAAGCAGCAATCATTGGCGGGCTTTACAGCCTTGTGGGTTACGTGCTCTACGTGGATATCGTCAACGTCTCGTCCTGGTATGTTCGTGTGGTGACGCTTATTGGAGCCTTTTTGTATCTTATCTCTTTGGCCTATATTTTCCCGCTGCTGGCTCACTATGATTGGAAAGGCATCAGACTGAAGGTCAAGATGTCAATAGTGATTGGATTTTCGTATTTACAATACACGCTTGTTCTTTTTGTAGCCATTGTCGTGCTATTTGCATTGATTCTAGGCTTGTACCCAGGAATTCTAACTTTTGCCGGAGTAAGTATTATGGGCTATCTCGTGATGTGGATGACGCATCAGGTATTCAGCAAAATAGAGCGAGAGGTTCTGGTGAAAGAGGAAGATATGGCATGAATATACAAACAGAAAAGGAGCAAACACGATGAAAAAGGGAATCACGACGAAAAAGGGAGTATCAGGCCTTCTTGCTGTACTAATGGTCATGAGTGTTTTTTTAGCAGCTTGTGGTGATAAGGGGGGGGAGGATCAAAGCGGCCAAACCTATGATCCGAAGTCCAAACTGGAGTTCACTTGGTTAAACGTATTGCATACAGCTTCTCCGCCTACAGAAACGATCAAAAGCAAAATTGAAGAATACACCAATTCTAAAATCACGTTCAACTGGGTGCCGGATGCTTCCAAAGAAGAGAGAATTACCACCGCACTGGCTTCTGGTGAACTGGCTGATATGGTGACGCTGACGATGATGACTAACTCTTCAGTGCGTAGTTCATTGAAATCAGGACTATTCTGGGATGTAGGAAAGTATTTGGATGATTATGAAAATTTGAAGAAGATCCCGCCTGAAGTGCGAGAAGCCGCATCCATTGAAGGGGTACTGTATGGCGTTCCGTTCCAGAAGAATCTGGCTCGGGCAGGTCTGGTCATTCGTCAGGATTGGCTGGATCGCTTAGGATTGAAGGTGCCGACGACACTGGATGAGTTGTATGAAGTTGCGAGAGCGTTTACAGAAGATGATCCGGATGGGAATGGAAAAAAGGATACGACTGGATTTGTTGACAGATCGGATCTACGCTACAGCAGCTTCAAAACTTTAAGTTCCTACTTTGGCACACCTAATGGCTGGAAAGTAGATGAAAGCGGAAAGTTTACGCCGGAATTTGATACTCCCCAATATTTGGAGACCTTAAAGTATTCGAATAAGTTATACAAAAACGGATATCTCTCTAAAGACTTTGCTGTAACCGCTAAAACGGACCAGCAGCAACAATTTGCACAAGGTAAAGCAGGTATTTATACAGGCATGATCGATATCTCTAACCTCAGAACCTTGTCCCAAGGCCTGCAAAAGGGGCTGAAGCTGGTACCAGTTAACAAGATTTCGAATGGAGATGGCAAATACCACGTATGGTCTGAGGGAAGCGGGGTAGGAGGTTTGCTGGCATTTCCGAAATCCGAAGTAAAAACAGAAGCTGAGTTGAAGAGACTGCTGCAATTTGTAGATGATTTAATTGACAAAGATGTATATATGTATATGACCGGTGGTATTGAAGGCACTCATTATAAAATCGAAAAAGATGGAGCCTTCAAAATTACGAATACAGATTTGTGGCAAGCAGATGTTCAGCCATTTTCAAGCTCCAGACCAAGTGAAGTGACTTATAACTTAAAAGATGCCAATCCAGAAAAGGAACTGGCTAATGAATTAGTCCGAGAAAATAATGAATTTGCTGTTCTGGACCCGACCGTGCCACTGGATTCAGTCACCGCTAATGAGCAAGGAACAGAGCTGGAGAAAATCATTACCGACGCCTCCTTCAAATTTATTATGGGTGAGCTTGACGAAGCCGGATTTAAAGCAGCCGTAGAAAACTGGAAAAACTCCGGTGGATCACGGATTACTGCTGAGTATGAGGAAGCGTATAAGAAAACGAAAAAATAAAGATATAGGTTGAGCATGAGTGTACATGAATTGCCACTACGCAGGCGGAAGGTGCTTACCATCGCTGACACTTGTCCAGCACCATTCCGCCTATTCCGTTTTCCAGTGTATTTTCAAGCCCAGTCTATAAATCATTTTCGTATTCACAAAAAAAAGACAGGAGAGAACGAAATGCAATTGTATAACATTGTAGAATATGGAGCAGTTCAGGATGGCACGACGTTGGCTACGGGAGCGATTGCGGCTGCCATTGAAGCGGCCAGCAATGCTGGAGGAGGAACCGTTGTTGTTCCGTCTGGGACGTATCTGACAGGTGCTATCTTTCTGAAAAATAACATTGAACTACATGTAAGTCCTGGCGCAATTCTGTCCTTCAGTACGGATCTGGCTGATTACCCTGTAGTGGAATCCAGATGGGAAGGCGTTCAGCGGGAAGTGCATGCGTCATGCATTTATGGACAGAATCTTGAGAATATTTCAGTTACAGGTAGCGGAACGCTGGATGGAAATGGTCAGCCGTGGTGGGAAAAGCACCGAAATCATCCAGAGGAGTTACAGTATCCGAGACCCAAATTAATCAGCTTTGACCGTTGTCAGCGGGTTACCATTAAAGATGTTATGTTAAAAAATTCCCCCAGTTGGACTGTGAACCCCATCGCTTGCTATAACGTTACGATTGATAATTTGTCCATTCTTAACCCGGCGGACTCCCCCAATACGGATGGCATTAATCCTGAATCCTGTTCCAATGTTCGTATTAGCAACTGCAATATAGATGTGGGCGATGATTGTATTGCGATCAAAGCGGGGACCGAAGATACACAAGAGCGAATTCCATGTGAAAATATTACGATTACCAACTGTACGATGGTGCATGGACATGGCGCAGTTGTACTGGGGAGCGAAATGAGTGGTGATATTCGTAATGTTACGATCAGCAATTGTGTGTTCAAGCAAACAGATCGGGGTATACGTCTGAAATCCAGACGGGGACGTGGCGGAATCATCGAGGATATCCGCGTCAGCAACATTGTGATGGAGGAGGTCATTTGTCCATTTATTCTGAACCTGTATTATTTCTGCGGCCCTCGGGGCAAAGACAAATATGTGTGGGACAAAAATCCCTATCCGATTACCGATGAAACCCCGTGCTTTAGACGAATTCATTTTTCCGATATTACGGCACGACAGGTTCATGCGGCTGCTGGATTCTTATACGGACTAGCAGAACAATATATTGCTGAAATTACATTCTCCAATATTGATATTTCTATGGCTAAAAATGCAATTCCCGGTCGTCCGGCCATGATGACAGGGATCGAAGATATGAATAACCGTGGTTTTTATCTAGGTAACGTGAGGGATATTCGTTTTCAACAGGTGACGATTGAAAATCATCAAGGTCCTGCCTTTTATATTGAGAATGGGGAAGACGTTGAAATCAATCGTTGCCATTCGAAGAATACAGCTGAGCCCGAAAAGCTGATAGAACAAGTAACGATACAACCTTCTGAACAAAATAGGATGAATTAGGAGGACATGAAAGGAGGTACAACGTGGATAAATTACAAGCATTGTTGGGAGACCTTCCGGCAGATCGCCCTATAACGGCAACTCTGTTGAATGAAGAAGAGCGTGAGGGGTACCGACTGGAGTGTCTCCTGCTGGACTTGAACGGGATCGAATCTGTACCCGCTTATGTAGCTACACCCTTGCAAGGGAACGGTCCGTTTCCAATGGTCGTTTTTAACCATTCGCATGGGGGCAACTATACGAATGGACGTAAGGAACTGCTCCATAGCAGCTCTTACTTGCAGCAGCCCTCGTTTGCTACAACCCTGACAGACATGGGGTACTGCGTATGCTGCATTGACATGTGGGGCTTCAATGAACGTGGGGGCAAAACCGAAAGCGAGCTGGTAAAGGAAATGCTCTGGCAGGGCCAAGTGCTGTGGGGCATGATGCTGTATGATAACCGTCGCTTGGTGGATTATATGTGCCAGCGTGAAGACATTGATGCTTCCCGTATCGCAACAATCGGTATGTCGATGGGCGGACTCATGGCATGGTGGATGGCTGCGTTAGATGAACGGATACAGGTTACGGTTGATATTTGTGGACAGGTAGATGCCCATACGCTAATCGCTAAACGGGGATTGGACCATCATGGCTTTTATTCCTATGTCCCCGGCTTGCTGAAGCATTTTACCACCCTTGATATTCAAAAGCGGATCGTACCTCGTCCACGGATGAGTATAACAGGTCAAAATGACCGGATGTGTCCTATTGAAGGAGTCGAGCATTTGGCAAAAGGGTTGCTGGAAGCTTACCAGCAGGCAGGTCACCCAGAGCATTGGCAGCCTGTGATTGCAGGCGGTGGACATATGGAGACGCTGCAAATGCGCACGGCGTGGCAGACATTTTTAGCCAAGCACCTGTAAATCAAATGAAAGGATCGGGGTAATCATGCTAGTTGGAAAAGAATCCTTTTGTGATTTCCATACGATTCAGGAGGCAATTGCTGTATTGGAGCAGTCGGCTTCCAATGAAATGGAAACGTTAACTATTTTATCAGGTATTTATGAGGAAGAGGTGCGAATTTACCGTTCGTATCTTCATATTATAGGCATCGGGCAGGTAGAGATTCGAATGAATCGGTATGCCAAGGAGCGGAATGAAGCGGGTGAGGAAATAGGGACCTTTGCGACACCCACTTTATTTTTAGGCGGTAGCCATCTGATCTTGGAAAATCTCACGATTTCCAACACGGCAGGACAGGGAGAAGCCATTGGGCAGGCCGTTGCGGTATACGCTCATTGCGATGAAACGGTCTTTAGAAACTGTACCTTTAAAGGGCACCAGGATACTTTATTTACAGGCCCTCTACCTCCTGCACCGAAAGAACGACTCCAGTTTGGTGGAATCCATTTGAAGGAGCACCATAGACACTATCGGCAGCTCTATCAGCATTGTTATATAGAGGGTACGGTGGACTTTATTTTTGGTGGGGCTACCGCTTATTTTGAAGATTGCGAAATTCGCAGTTTACGCCATCATGAGAACCAAACGAGCTACGTCACAGCCGCCTCTACGCCGCAAGGACAAGCGTATGGCTATGTATTCAACCAATGCTACCTAACTGCAGAGCCTGATATTACCCCGGTTTTTTTGGGCCGTCCGTGGCGGGAATATGCCAAAACCGTATTTGTCGATTGTAAAATGGGCGATCATATTGACCCACGTGGCTGGGACAATTGGAACAATGTTGCGAACGAGAAAACCGTCTGTTATCAGGAATATAACGGACCCGATGAAGTTGCTACGTTACGTAAGCAGCGTGTTCCGTGGGCGGATTGTTTTGAGGCGGGAACAGAAGCATGGAGCAAGGAACAGGTTTTTGCTGAAGTCACATTTTGGAAGTAAGGAGAAGTGAGGTCTCATGATGATCCAAAATCCCATATTAAAAGGCTTTAATCCCGATCCGTGTATTACACGAGCCCTGGATACTTACTATATTGTGGTGTCATCGTTTGAGTGGCTGCCTGGAGTACGGGTGTACCAGTCCAAAGATTTGGCCCATTGGGAGCACTGCACAGATATTTTGACCGATCAGGTTGACTTAAGAGGTAATCCTAAAAATTGCAGTATTTGGGCACCACAGCTTAGTTATGCGGATAACCTTTTTTATCTGCTCTATACGGATGTGAAAAGCACCAAACGTCCGTTCAAGGATGTTCATAATTTTGTGATGACGGCGCCTACGATCCAAGGACCGTGGTCGAAGCCCGTTTATCTGAATAGTAGCGGATTTGATCCGTCTTTATTTCATGATGAGGACGGACGCAAATGGCTGTTGAACGCATTGTGGGATTATCGCATGTTGGAAAGCAATAAATCTTCCGGTATCGTTATGCAGGAGTATGATAGCAAGCAACAACAGCTCATTGGGGAGCCTGTTAAAATCTTTGATTGTACTCCTTTGAAGAAAACAGAAGCGCCTCATATCTACAAGCAAAACGGATATTATTATCTTGTTACAGCGGAAGGCGGAACGGGTACGGGGCATGCCGTTACCGTAGCACGCTCGAAGCAAATAACCGGACCATATGAAGTAGACCCGCACAACCCGATGCTTACATCACGTGATCGACAGGATTTCCCGTTACAATGTGCAGGACATGGCAGTCTTGTACAAACACCGGACGGCGAATGGTACATGGCTCATTTATGCACACGCCCGGTAGAGGGGAAATATGCCATTTTGGGACGGGAAACAGCCTTGCAGCAAGTGTACTGGAATGATGAAGGCTGGCTGCGATTAACCGCGGGGGGCCATACGCCTCAATTGGAGGTGCCTGCACCTCAAGGGACAATTTCGGTTAAGCAAGAGCAAAAGAGTAATATTTTCGAGGATTTTTTCGAGGGAGCCCTATTAGATAAAACGTGGAACACATTGCGTATCCTAGCGAACGAGAGCTGGTGTTCATTAAGTCAGCGCCCGGGCTATCTTCGAATCCATGCTGGGGAATCCATACAAAGTCTGTTCCAGCATCACGTGCTTGCCATTCGGCAAACAGATCATCATTTCCGGGTAGAAACAGCACTGGAGTACCAGCCAACAAGCTATTTGCAGATGGCGGGGCTACTACTGTACCTTAATGAAGAAGATTATTTGTACGCCTATATTAGCTATGAGGAAGGACAAGGGAAGGTACTACGCTTGATGCGATGTGAAGCCAATACATTTACTTTAGTTCCCCAAGCGATTACGCTTCAGGACGATCTTCCTATACATTTAGCTGTGGAAGTCCATGCATCCCACGGGCAATTTTATTATGGAGTCGGAGATAGATCTGCTTGGAAGCGACTTTTTGAAATGCAGGATATCAGCTTTTTATCCGGTGGTTTTACAGGGAATTTTGTAGGTATTGCTGCTCATGATATGCAACAGTTCCAAGGAAGCTACGCTGATTTTTCTCATTTCTTATATCATGGTATGGATCATCTTTCTTCATAAAAAATATTATAATGATGAATGCTGAAAGCACCTTTATGGGTGCTTTTTTGTTTATGCACGTTATCTTTTCACATTATAACTTCGCAAAACCTCCAAAAAAGCGGTGCATGCTTTCGTCTCAAATACTGCAGAAGGGGTCAGAAAAGAAAATTTCCGAATGAACGGGAGATTGAGAATATCCAATACTTCTAATGTTCCCAAAGCAAGTTCCTTCTGAATGACCCATTGGGACAGCAAAGAAATCCCCAAGCCTGCTTCTACAGACTCTTTGATGATCTGTGTACTGCCAAAATTCATCATATGAGAAGGATAAAATCGAAGCTGTGCAAACATCTTTTCAGCCGCCTCCCGGGTTCCAGAGCCTTCTTCCCGCAGAATCCAGATGTCCTCATGCAGCTCATTTATATCCACTTGAGATTTACCAGCCAAACGATGATTTTGCGGAACGACGATATACATTCGATCATCAGCAAATGATTCAATGTGTAGATGGTCATGCTGAAATTCTCCTTCGATAATCCCCACATCCAGTTGATTATGGATCACGAGCTTTTCAATTTCCAATGTATTGCCGATGGTAATGGAGGGCTGAATGAGTGGATACTGGATTCTCATTTGCGCAATCACATGCGGCAGCACATATTCGCCATACGTGTAGCTTGCACCAATAGACAGGTTACCCTTTGCCGTATGCATTAGCTCATCCACCAAGTACTGCATACGTGTATGGAGTCGGATAATCTCCTGGGCATGATGATACACAATTTCACCTGCTTTGGTTAAGCGCACATATTTATTACTACGCTCCAGGAGACGGGTTCCTACGCTACGTTCCAGCATTTGAATATACTGACTTACCGCAGGTTGGGTCATGTGTAATACCTCGGCAGCTCGTGTGAAGTTTTGTTTCTCTGCGACCCTAACAAATACGATTAAAGATTGGTCCAAAGCCCATTCCTCCAAATTTATTATATCTATTTACTTATTATCATAATTATAATGATTTATTTTTCTTATGACAAAAAACATATTAAGCTGGATGTATGTAGAATTGGAGGGGTTCACCATGAATAGTCATACACAACATACCAAATTATTTTCGAACAGAGGGCGATTATTCCAGCGTATATTTGGCATTATCCTCACGATGTTATTTGCTTTGGCAGGCTACGGTCTGAACGAATTGCCAGGCTTTCATTATGTAGGTCCATTGGCTTGTGCCATGTTTCTCGCTATTCTGTACCGACAGTTGTGGGGATACCCTGAAGCTGTGCGCTCAGGGGTTGAGTTTTCAGCAAAGAAAATACTACGCGGAGCGATTGTGTTATTTGGGCTGAAGCTGAATATGGATGTTGTCATTCATCATGGACTGGGTTTACTTTTGCGTGATGTGGGCACCGTTGTATTTTCCATCTTTTTTACGGTTTGGCTGGCAAAACGTTTCAAGGCAGATGCTTCGCTTTCGCTTCTTCTTGGTATTGGAACAGGAGTTTGCGGTGCAGCAGCGATTGCAGCGGTTTCTCCCTTGTTAAAATCCAAAGATGAGGATACAGCCATAGGAGTAGGACTCATTGCCTTGGTTGGTACGATATTTGCCATTTTGTTTACCGTGCTTCGACCCTGGCTTCCTTTGACGGATATGCAATATGGGATCTGGTCGGGCGTCAGTTTACATGAAATTGCACATGTGGCCTTAGCTGCAGCGCCTGCCGGACAGGATGCTCTTGCAATGGGCTTATTAGCCAAACTGGGGCGTGTTTTCTTGCTCATACCGCTCAGCTTTGTTTTAATGGTTTGGATGAAACGAACCGGAAAAATTCGTACAGATGCTAAAGTGGAGTTTCCCTGGTTCCTCATCGGCTTTATGGCTACAAGTGTTGTGGGCAGCTATGTTTTTGGAAAATATATTGTAGTTCCATCTAGTCTGACAAACGGAATTTCTCAAGTTACCACCTTTATGTTAACGATGGCTATGGTAGGTATGGGGCTGAATGTGAGCTTTAAGGCTTTGCGAGAGAAAGCAATGCTTCCCTTACTGGTACTGTCTGTTACCTCGATCATTCTTATAGGTTTAACATTTTTAACAGTGTGAACATGAAGTATTCGTTTGTGATAAGATTGCTAGTAAACCAGATTAATAAAACTGGAAAAAGCTCTGCTTGCTATATAGCTGGTAGAGTTTTTTAGTACTTTTGTATGATAAAACTGAAATATGTACTGAATCAATCGTAACTTTTTACATATGATTCGCGTCTATCAAAATGGAGGTCCTGAGAATCATAGAGTGCAAGAATTTCATAAGCGAAAATATAGAGAATGGTAGGGTACATAATGAAGAAAATTTGTTTATTTGCTTTTTTGTTTCTGTTTCTACTAGCATTTCCAAGAGAGAGTCACGCTGCCTCTTCGAGTTCACATCTTCAGTTAGACGGTAAAGATATAAGTGTTGGCAAAGGTGTTCAGATTCAAGAAGTAAAGGGGAATATACTGGTTCCACTCCGTCTCATTGTAGAGGAATCGGGTTATAGCGTGAATTGGGAGTCCAAGACAGGGACCATAACTATACATAAGCAAAATCTTAACCTCAGTCTTCAGGTCAACAATCCCATGGCCTCTGTTAATGATCATCAAATGGGATTGGCTGTAGCGCCTTTGCTTAGAGAGGGGACGACTTATGTTCCGCTTCGCTTTGTATCCGAACAGACAGGGGTTGATGTGGTCTGGAACAACGAGCTTAAAACCGTGTTCCTGACGACTCCACCTGCTTCAAGCGGGAATAGCGAGTCCACTCATGATCATTCTGCTACTCCAGCTGTAAGTAATCCTAAAGAGAGTGCGCGCACGGCTATAAACCAAATTAGCTTCGCTAATCACCAATTGACTATAGCTGTTAATGGAAAAGTAACCCCCAAAGTAACTACGTTGACTCATGCAGACCGTATTGTTGTAGACATACCGGATACAAAGTTTGCTGAGGAATTTCTAGCATCGCAATCATTTGACAATAGTGGACAAGGAAGTTTTCCAGTCACAGAAGATCCAGATGTTTCCCAAGTAAGATATTCCATGTTTAGTACAACTCCCGCATCGGTACGTATTGTGGTTGATCTTAATAACAGCACACCTTTTCATATACTCAATGCAGATGATGGTAAGGTTGTTATAGCATTGGATCAGGAAACGGAGGAGCCATCAACTACCGAGAACGTTTTACCTACCATACCTGTTGCACCTGTGATTTCTTCCGATGGACACGCGCAAGGGATTGACGTCTCACACTATAATGGCAATATTGATTGGCAGCAAGTGGCAGCGGCAGGTAAAACATTTGCTTTTATTAAAGCTACAGAGGGCACAAAATATCAAGATAATCAATTTTTGATAAATGTACAGGGTGCCAGAGAGGCTAACATCTTGGTTGGCGCTTACCACTTTTTGAACGCAACTACCGCGGATGGAGCTCGTCAGGAAGCTGCTAACTTTGCTAGGGCTCTAGATTCAGCAGGAGGCAGGCTGGATCTGCCCCCTGTGATGGACTATGAAAATAACCCCAAAGGTCTTACTCCTGCACAAATTAATGAAGTGGCTCATGCCTTTTTGGATGAAATGGAGAGGCTTACCGGACGTCAGCCGATCGTATACACGGGTAATGTCTTTGCTTCCAAGTTTGATCCTACATTTTCTATGTATAAACTGTGGGTAGCCCGATACAGCACTACGCAAAAGCCGACCGCGGTTCCAGCTTGGAATAACTGGTGGGCTTGGCAGTACAGTAGCACAGGCAGTGTTCCGGGTATTCGAGGCCAAGTGGATTTGGATGAATACAACGGAACGATAGATGAACTCCGGGCTTCACTTGGAGGAGAGCTCGATTAGCATAATCATATTATGATCAATCCTCGCGAATCCGGAACAGGATCTGCGAGGATTTTTAATGTCTGATTTGTTTAGTTGGGCATGATCCATACGATTTCGCTGATTCGAACAAAGAATTTTTTCCCATATACATCTAAAATAACATGGTCGGGCTTACAATCAACTACGCATCCATCAATTCTGCCACGAGTGGTCTCAAGTACAACGTACTTGCCGATCACCGATTTTAATGTTTCTACGACGTATGGATCTACAGGGTGCACCACGACGTGGTGAGAGGTAGGATGGTGAGGAAAAGGTTGATTAACGTTGTAATTGAGCATTTGATTTGAATTCAATTGCTTCACTCCTTCAAGATTAGTTGTGTTATCCTATGCTCCTGCCTAGGAAAGGTGTAGGCTAATGCCCATCAGCGAAAACATTCATAACATTGCCAAAAAGCCCGGTCCATGGGAAAGCTCAATACATAAGCTATGTTGTACCTTGAATTGAAGGAGGCAATGACCATGAGTGAATGTGAAAGAGGTTGTGGCGGCGGTTCAGTAGGAGGCTACCCAGGAGTTTGGACATCGACAGGAGCTATTCTGGTACTGTTCATTCTGCTCGTTATCATTACGAAGTCTTTATGGGTTTAATTTAAAATGAGTAGCTTAACCCCCCATCGGTATATAACTGATGGGGGGTTAAGTGTTTTAGAGGATGGAATAAATGATAAAACACCTCAAATAACAGCGTACAAGCCCTACACAAATGGTACCGGGCGGGACAGCTGTCATTTGAGGTACATTGGCATCTATAGACAGGAACGGACAATGGGTCAGGGATTAAATTAACGCAATCGCCAGCAGGGTGAACAGGCTCAATGTTAAGATTTGATTCCCATACCCGTAGCCAGGATAAAAGGCAGACGTTTGTACACGTCCGTTCCGTTCTGTTTTTAAGTACACATTATTACGATCCACATCCATAATGGTTCCTTCGTACTGTTTTCCGTCCATGGTGAGAATACGTACTTTTTTATTCATGCAGTTCAAACAGTTGTAGTAAGCGTCCATTCCATCACCCCCTCTTATACATTGGCATTTTATGAGAGGGACGGTCTTATGGTAACGGCGAACATACAGGGAAAAGGTATTCCCTCGAACTTAAGACCTGACTAGAGTTAGCCTATTCTTGATAGGGATTAAAAGAGAAGCCAGGATATCCGTTAGTATAGGCGTAATCTCTTTGGGGGACGGCTTGATAGTGTGGTGAAGCATCAGCAAGCCTCACATGTATCCCAGGTTTTCGGGGGGGGGCTGCTGCTTGCAGTCATTGGGAGGACCGATGATGACAGGCTTTTTAATAGGGACGAGCGCTTCCTGAACCTTATTCTCATCCAGGCAGTAAGTATGAGCCATAATGTTATTTGGCGTTAGGCGCAAAATGTCAGATCCCAGTATAAATTCAGGGGTCGGGGCATCAAAAATCGTCAACAAATGAGTGTTATCCATCGTGGCGACCAGATAATGCCACCATCCTTGAGGGACGTTAGCCACTTGGCCAGGTGTGATCGGAAAATGTCGTAACTCGCGGGTAAAGGGGTTAATCAGTGACACGGTTACGGCTCCAGAGATGCAGTAGACCAGTTCTGTGGCATTTTGATGATAGTGAGGCTCCACAACATTAGCAGTGCTGAGGCGAATATCCAGCAGCGATACATTTGCCAATGTATTCAGCTGCTGGATCGACAGCTCGTTGATCGAATTTTGAGCATCCTTCTGAAACAAAACATTGTCTCTTAAATCATAGGTGAATTGTACAGTAGGAGAGGTGTAATCCATATATGAATTCACGCGTCGTTTCCAGCCTTTCTGTTATTCGAAATTTGAGGATCGTACGCTACTCTATGCATACGCCCATATATGTGTGCGCGGAAATGTGATTTGAATTCATAGAAATCAGGCTTCGGTCCCGGGTAAGTTAAAGCGAAAAATAGCGAAAAAAGTCACGTATTCAAGTGTATCCAGAACATGCTCCATTGCTTTTAATACACGTCATTCCTTTAGGGATGGCGTTTTATTTGCTTGGGTAGTCTTAGGACCAGAGCCGGATGATACGTAAATGCGGCTTGTGGTATACTGCAACGGACGTGTGAAAGCATGATTGTCCCATTCCGTATGTAGCCACGCGTCATTTCTGCAGCTAGGCATAAGTTATGTCATAAGAAACATCATCGGATAAACGTCCCTGAGTTGTACAGGCCGGAATGGTTGCACCGGACAGAACATGAAAGAGGAGGTTGTCTGGAATATGAAAAAATTATCTATTTTAATCCTGTCCTGCGCATGTATGTTAGGTACTGTATTGTCAGTCGCACCAGGACAAGCACAAGCACAATCGTCAGCTTTGAAGAAAGGGGTTCAAAGCGAACGGGTGCTGGAGCTTCAACAGCGGCTTCATTTGCTCGGTTATTTCAAAGCCGGGTTTACTGGGTACTATGGTTCTCTGACCAGTAAAGCGGTGACTCGTTTTCAACGGGATAACGGTCTGACACCTGATGGAGTAGCCGGAGCTGCTACACAAGCCAAGCTGAAATCCTTCGGTAAGGTGCGCGTAACCGCGCTGGATCAACTGGCTCGTATCATTTATTCTGAGGCGCGCGGAGAATCGTTTGAAGGTCAAGTGGCTGTCGGGGCTGTCGTATTAAACCGTGTTCAGTCCGGCGAGTTTCCAAGCTCGATCCCGGACGTTATTTTGCAGCCTGGCCAATTCACCGCTGTACAGGATGGACAATACCGCCTGAAACCCAACAAGACTGCGTACCGCGCAGCCAGACAGGCACTTAATGGTGCTGATCCGACCAATGGGTCCTTGTTTTATTACAACCCGGCCATTGCCACAGCCAAATGGAGTAAAAGTCGCCCGGCTGTCATCTCACTCGGGCGCCATACGTTTACGAATTAATTTCACATGAGAATACGCAAATCTCTAGCCGTCAGTTGCTTCTTTAGGAGCAGTGACGGTTTTTTATATTCGCAAATTTGTAATATATTAGTGGTGATTCATCTGATTTAATATTAAAAATTCTACCTATTATTCCGATACTCTTAATAGACAAAAAAATGAAATTAAAGGAGTCTTTCTAAAATGAGTCAACATCCTTACACTATCGAAGTAGATCAAGCCATGAAAACGGTACATATGGCGGTGAATGGAGTGTTTAGCCAGGAGGAGTATGATAGCTTTGTAAAAGATTATGTAGCCAAAACCTCATCCATTCAGGCGTCCAGCTTTACACTCAAGGTAGATTGTACCCAGATGGCACTTTTGGGTCCAGGAGAAGTGGAAAAATTGAAGGGCTCATTTGTACGTTATAAAGAAACCGGATTTGCCAAAGTAATCTTTGGTATCAGCCTTCAACAAACCATTATTAAAATGCAGCTTGGTCGAGTAGCACGCGAAGCAGGATTAAACAACGTAGATATTGTTGTACAATAATGCGCTGACGTTTGTGTAAGGGGGAAGCCTGATGAGCCATATCAAAATAAAAGCACTGGGTGTGTACCATCCGTCCCATTCGTTGGATAATGAATACTATGTTCGCCATTTTGACGAGCGGGGCAAAGATATTCGACGCTTCATGGAGCATATGGGTAGAAAACAGCGTTATATCATTGATGATCCGAACGAAAACGGTTTAACCATGGGAATTGCGGCTGCGCAAAAAGCTTTGGAACAGGCTGGTATGACAGGCTGTGACGTGGATATGATCGTGTTCTCCACTCAAGTTCCTGAGTCACTGTTTCCGATGAATGCCTTGTTTGTTCACCATGCGATTGGGGCCAGACCTGATGTGGCCGTGATGGATTCCAACGCGAATTGTGCAGGCATGACAGTCGCTGTCGATCAAGCCAGTCGGTCGATGTTATCTAATCCTGACGTGCGGACAGCGCTTATTATCGGTTCGGATTATAATTCACTCATTTCCGGTCCGGAGGATGAGATTACTTATGCGAACTATGGAGATGCTGCATGTGCGGTTATTTTGGAGCGTACAGAAGAAGACACCGGATTTATAGATTCTATGTATTTTACGGACCCAGTCAATATAGATAAAATTTTGTACCCGGCTCAGGGGTTAGCGGCAACACTCCAAAGGAATGCCCCCGGAAAATATATTCAGTGGCTTCCGTTCGATGCTAATATGGCCTTGCCTCCTACATTTGATCTGCTTGAACGCATTTTAAAAAAGAATGGGCTATCGCCTCAGGATGTACGGGCTTATTGTCTGTCTCAGTTCTCGTTAGCAAATGTATTAAAGATTCGGGATCACTTGGAGCTAGAGGATGCCCAAATGATTTATGTGGGTGATCGATATGGTTACACAGGAACCAGTAGCCCGTTCATTGCTCTACATGAAGGTATTGAATCGGGTCGTATCCGGCGCGGTGATTATGTGCTGTTCTGGACGATTGGAGCTGGGTATCAGCTGGTTGCTATGTTGTTTAAATATTAGTTATGCGAAGACCTTGCAGCTGCAAGGTCTTTTTGTGTATCACACAATGACAATTGTAATGATTTGGTTGTGTTATGTTTGATTATTTTGTAAAATTTAAACATTGAATTCATAAGGGAGAGCTTATATTGCGGCATCGGATAGCATGACAATTGTGACAGAAAACATAGCACACATTTCATAATAGGAGCTGAAGGGTCATTAAGATCGAAAATTTATTTTATGGAGAACGAATAAAGCTGGCCGCAGTCAGGGAAGAAGATGCCGAAGTGATGTTCAAATGGGGTGAGGATGCGAAGTATCTGCGAAATGTAGATACGGATTTAGCGCTTCCTTACACGTTGAAACAGATGGAGTCAGAAGGATCTCCCAGATCTAACGAGGTCTATTTTCGATTAAGAACATTGGCAGATGATGTCTTGATCGGATTTGTTGCTATCCACGGGATTGAGTGGAATAATCGCAGCGGACAACTGGCAATAGGTATAGGTAATACGGAGTACCGTTGCAAGGGCTTTGGGGCAGAAGCTGTAGGTCTCATTCTTCGTTATGCGTTTTATGAGCTCAATTTAAATCGGGTCGGCTTGGATGTGATTGAGTACAATACACAAGCGATCCGAACTTATGAGAAGGCGGGGTTCCAGCTTGAGGGTAGAGTTCGTTCCGCTGTTCTTCGTGATGGCAACAGTTATGATCGTATCATGATGGGTATCCTGTATTCTGAATGGAGCTCGACTGTTCAAGTATAATAGATACACAATTTGTTCATAAAATATTCCATAATAAGCCTTTTAATAATGTAAAAAGAGGTTTATAGTTAAGGGGTCACATGCCCAAATGGTTATTAATTTGAGTATGAGTCAAAGCTGAGGAGGAATTTACATGGCAAACGTTGTAAGATCCATCACTTCACCCAAGAAATTTATTTCTGGACAAAATCTGCTCTCGTCGTTAAATGACTATATTAAGGATTATGGCGATAAAGCCTTTGTTATCTGCGATGAGTTCATACTTGAAAGGGCCCAAAAGGAGGCAGGCGCTTCAATTGAAGCAGCTGGTAACCAAGTGGTCTTCGAGAAATTCCAATATGAATGTACAAAAGAAGAGATTGATCGTAACCGCGAATTGGTGCGTAAACATGGTTCGAACATTATCATAGGCATTGGCGGGGGAAAAACATTGGATACCGCTAAGGCAACGGCTTATTATGAAAAGCTGCCTGTTGTTATTTTCCCAACGATTGCTTCTACAGATGCTCCTTGTACCGCGCTTGCGGTTATATACAAAAAAGATGGCTCTTTCGATGAATATCTGTTCCTGCCTACTAATCCAGACGTTGTACTGGCGGATACAGGCATTCTGGCAGCAGCGCCTGCACGTTTCTTTGCAGCTGGAATCGGTGATGCACTGGCCACTTATTTTGAAGCTCGTGCTTGCTATCAGGCCAACGGGGATAACCTGGTTCTGAACAAGCCTTCCACTACAGGGCTGGGACTTGCTCGTCTTTGTTATGATACGTTGCTGGAAAATGCTGTGAAGGCCAAACGTGCTGTGGATCGTAAAGTATATACTCGTGCGGTGGAGGATACGATTGAAGCTACCATTTATCTGAGCGGTGTTGGTGCAGAATCAGGTGGATTGGCAGCAGCACACGCCATTCATAATGGTATGACGGCTGTTCCTTCGCTTCATAAAGCACAGCATGGTGAGAAAGTCACATTCGGTTTGTTAACCCAGCTAGTGCTGGAAAATGCACCGAAAGAAGAACTGGAAACCGTGATTAAACTGGTTAAGGATGTAGGCCTTCCATTGACACTTCGTGACTTGGGTGTAGAGGAATTTGTTGAGGCTGAATGGCGCCAAGTGGCTGAAGCTGCTTGTGCATCGAATGATACAATGGTCAACATGCCGTTCCCGGTTAGTCCTGCTGACGTGTACAATGCAATCATTGCAGCGAATGCAATAGCAGAATCCTATCAAGAATAGTTTCTTCCTAAATCACGAAAATGGGTTTGCAAAAACGGGTCTGTCACATCACTGGCAGACCCGTTTCGTGTACGTGCACTACATGTGAAACGAAAGAAGGATACCAGGGACTTATATCCTATCTTGTTCTGACCGATATACATGTAACAGGGAAATTAGGTTGGTTACACAGCAGGAGGAGATTTGATGTTGGTGCATGGTAAAACACGTAGGGGCAACTTGTACATCCATATGTCCAGCGGTTTTCACAAAATTGGAGATTATCGGGAAGAATACTCTGTAGCACCGGGTGATCGGCTGATGTCTAGACTGTCCAAGCGGATCTACACCATTGTATCCGTACATCTTGGAGAAGAGGCATATGCCGATATTGATCTAGAAGAGGTTATCAGGAATAGTTAGAGAACTTTATTTGGATTTTGGTATAAAAAAGCTTTCACTTTGCTTCTAGAGCGAAGTGAAAGCTTTTTTCTTTCAGTCCAGAGATTCATGAAGAAGGTCTCGTGTAATGATATTATTTTGGTTCATAAAATGTCTGATTGCTGCTTGTGAATTGGTTGCCGACAGTTCCTTACCCCATGTCATGGCATAGGCCCAGGCTGGCTGGTTCTGCAGCACCTTCGCACTCGGCAGAATATTACTTTCTCCGATTCCCATAGGCTTGCCCTGCGCAAGCTTTAGTAATTCGGTGTAGTAAGAGGATTTGTAATCATTGTTATAGATATCAGCTGCAAGAATATCTACCCGGTTAATACCTGGGAAGGAAAGATCATAAGGAGTGCTATATGCGTTTGGGGCATTGGGACTCCACACCCACAACAGGTTATCCAGATGATGGACATGAGTAAATCGATCATACATTAAATTCCACAACTTGGCGTAATTTTGCTTGTCTCCCCACCAAAACCAGTTGCCGTTCATTTCATGATAGGGCCTCCATAAAACAGGTACATCCGCGTCTCGTAAGGTCTTAAGGGACAGAGCCACCTCATCCAGATCGGCGATCAGTTGTTTATATTGCGGGGTACCTGGCGTGATGTAACGATTAAATTCAGCTTGAGTAATTTTTGCTTGTACGTTTTTCCACGTTTTGGGTTTGCCCGGTAGCGCCTGATGGAAGGTAACAGCTACGATTCCGCCGCCCCGACTCCATTGGATAGCACTATTCACAACATGCTGACGTTGCTCTCGTAGGGCCGTAAGAGACTGATTGGCTAATCCTCCAAACTCATAGCCGTGAAGCCCTGCGTATTGTCCGCTGATTTGTTGTAGCTTGTTATTTTGTTCATCCGGTGCCTCTAAGTAATCATGCTGCCCGGAAATTAGCATACCATCCGGTACATTAGATAGGTAGGCAAGTAATTGCTTGGCTTTGGCAGAGGCCTGAACATTAATTGGCGGGGCGGCATCGGCAACAATGAACGATTGCTGAGAGCCGCTGAAGAGTAAAACAAGCATTAGCAGTAGCACCCTCTGTAACCAAAAGCGTGTTGAGTGAGATTTCATGGCGCTCCTCCTTTGATGCATGGTAATGGGATTAGTATTTTTCTTTTTGCTTTCTAAGCTGTATATAGGCACTAATAATAATCACCAGCAGACTAATCATGGCCCATCCATTGAATTCCTGTGAGTGTATCCAGTTGTCCCATACAAGGAAGCCTAAAATTACAACGAGCAAACTCATTGTGAGATACATTTTGGTTTGTGCTGGACGTTGAGTGCGTTTCGAAATCCAATGTATGATGCCGAAAACGATGGCTGCCTGAAATAAAAATATACCCATTATCATTAAACTTGCTAAAAAGATTGGGGACATCGGTATCCTCCTCCTGGGTTTACAAACAGAATATGCAGGTTGTAAACGGAATGTGGATTCTTGGATGTGAATTTAATTGCAAGTTGAGTAAACAATTGAGCACTGGTTACGATCTTGAACAAGTTGACTAAATTATACCATAACTACCGTCCTGCAATGAAAGACGTCTAAATACCCACTCTACCTTGATTCGACATCAGACTTTATATTCAGCGAAATATTGACATAAGGGGGTACACTTCACATATATGAAGATGCAATCAGAAATATGTGGTAAGTATATACATAAAAGCAACGCGAAATCGACGGAAAAGTTTGGTATGATTAAAGTGGATTGAAAAGGAGGTACTCTTATGAATGAAGAAAACAGACCCTTCTCTAGATCAGCAGATGCTGAAGGAGCAAAAGCGAACTTTGATGCCAATCAGCGGAAGCTTCACTCCGAGGGAGTGCCTAGCTTATGGCGTCAGGTCAGCAACCTGCTGATTCTGGTTGGTGTGATTGCATTGATTATCATTTTAGGTCGAGTGCTCTAATGAGATATCCCAAAAAAATCAAAAAAAATTTAAAGAATTAGGGATGTGAAATGGTGCTAAAGGCAGCTTTACTTTTTATATTGGCTGGCATCGCTGAAATTGGAGGAGGATATTTGATTTGGCAGTGGCTGCGGGAAGGGAAGACATGGTATGTCGGACTTTGCGGCGGATTAATTTTAGCTGTGTATGGAATTATTGCTACCTTTCAGGTATTTTCCTCCTTTGGGCGTGTATATGCAGCATATGGTGGTGTCTTTATTGTTCTTTCCATTGCATGGGGCTGGTGGATTGATAAAAAGACACCCGACTTGTACGATTTCATTGGTGGATTGATTTGTTTGGTCGGTATAGCTGTAATCCTGTTTCCGCGATCAGGATGATAGGACGAAAAACCCTTTTTTTATTTTTAAAAACATGACTATAGGTCTACAAAAACAAGCTTCATATTCCGAAATAGAACTTAAGGAGGGGGTTCTATGAACTGGAATCAAATGAAGCTTAGATTGAAATTTGGCAGTACCATGCCAAAGAATGAAGGTAATTTCTCTTTTGGTATCATGTGTGGACTCTTAATCAGCATCGTGCTGTGGATCTCGATCATTGGCTGGATCATGCTGATCTTTAAGTGATTTTACGAAATCGCTGTACATATCAAAACAAATGCATTAAGGGCTACTTTAAACCTATGTCCTATTACCCACGCTTTATTTTGTGAAATCGTTACGTAACTTGTCTATCCCGCGACCTATGGCTTCATCAATCATATCGGTAGCAGCAGGTGTATCTGCATCAGTGTCAGGAATGCGATTAAATCCTGGCTCGCGCTTGTCCAGGGATTGTTTATGTTCAATTTGATCGTCAGTACGATTCTTTTCAGAGT
The DNA here is from genome assembly GCF_038007385.1 of Paenibacillus sp. FSL M8-0228. Lineage (NCBI taxonomy): Bacteria > Bacillati > Bacillota > Bacilli > Caryophanales > Paenibacillaceae > Paenibacillus > Paenibacillus sp. FSL M8-0228. The sequence goes on along the minus strand of NZ_JBBOXA010000001.1, from coordinate 3,689,586 downwards.
TATTATCTCTCATAGCACATCACAGCTCCTTTTATTAGGTACATCAGCTTCTATACTTTACATAAACGTTTGTACTCCAGACTAAACGTTGATAAAAATAAAACCGGGGGGGAGTAATCCCGCCCGGCACTTCCCAAACAACTAGCGATGCTCAATCAGATCAATCGCTCCCAGAACAACATGAGCCAGTCCGAAACCGAGAATGCCTGTAGCTGCAAGTTTGTACTTACTGCTCAGCAACACAGCGCCTGAAGCCGATACTACCGTTCCAAGAACAGCTGGAATCATACCTTCACGCATTCGTAACACCCCTTCTGGTAGTTTGGAAAGACGTTTATTAGTGTAATTCAAATGTGCATAAGTTATACAAAAAGAAATTTTATTATTTTTTTTAAAAAAAACTTTACAATCCGATGAAATTATCGTATTATATGTTGGTGCCCGGTTGAACGACATTTACATAGCGAGAACACTTCTTAATAAGTAAGCTTCTCAGATACTTGTAAGACAAGAACAAGTAAGTGTAAAATAGCGTTCCTAAGATTATGCCGGGGTGGCGGAATTGGCAGACGCACAGGACTTAAAATCCTGCGGTAGGTGACTACCGTACCGGTTCGATCCCGGTCCTCGGCACTATTGTTTTTCTTTTGAATCCCTTGATTATCAAGGGATTTTTTATTTTTTAGTGATTGAAATCCTGGCTTCCATATCACAGGATCACAGGGAGCGAGCGCCTTTTTCGCTCCTGGGGACGGATTGGGGACGAACTTTTGGATCGAAGACATCGAGGTGTGCTGTTGTTTTACGACTAAGCTTCTTGGTGATGTGAGCATAGGTATCTGAAGACACCTGAGATGTGGAATGTCGTAATCGATGTTGAATCTCCTTGATAGATGCTCCCTGGCCCAGCAATACGTTGCATTTGTATGGCGGAGATCATGAAGTGATACATTACGGAAGCTGTGCCGCTCACACCAGTTTTTCCACTGCTGGGACGGCGTTGTATGGTAATAGGGTTTCCCTGTACCTGAATGAAAAACAAAGTTACGATCCCCGCCTTTCCATGTCCCATTTGCCTTTGTCTCAAACCTTAATTTCCGCATGCTTTTAACATGGACGGCCAGTTCCTCCATGTACCATTGTGGCATATCTACATAATCGTTAGATGCTTCATTCTTGGTATCTGTAATGTCCGCCTGGCCATTTTTGGTGCTGTCAACCGAATACTGGATTTTGTCACCAACGACTATGGACGGGGACGAAACGAAACAAGAAAAGTGAAAATGGACTAAGGATGCCAGAAGTAAATTAGACCGTAAGGGCTTAAGCCTTTGCGGTCTTTATTGTAGGTGTCTAAAGTTCTAGACTGAAAAATAAAGTAATAGTCTGAATGAGAAATTATCTAAGATTAATACATTGGTCTCCTCATCAAGATACCAACCAGGTGTTTATCGTGCTCGAAGAAGAGATGTTCATTGATTTCCGCGATAGCCAAGTAAAGATTTCCCAAGATGTTGTTTATTGTACCAAGGGTGTCGAACACAAAACTTTCGCTAACCAGGAGTATCATATCATGTTAGTAGAGCCCAGGGGCGTAGTAAACACTGGCGAGACTGAGTCAGAATTAACAGCAGTCAATGATATTTGGATCTAATGCATTTAGCTTCAGTTCGATTATATCGTTAAAGTAACGGGACACGATAGTTCAACTTCACTTGCTGCTATGACGAGAACCGGATTCCCCTGTAAGGGTCCGGTTTTTTCTGCAACGCATTGCTTAGCGTACGATTTTTTCCGTTTCGTGAGGTGCCCCCTATATCGTGAGTACCATCGGGAAATTCTCCAGCTACACGATATTCTTCATTCGCGCCATTTCTATTGCTTCTTCGCGGTTGTTGACGCAGAGTTTTGAGTAGAGAATCGAGCAGTAATTGCGGATCGTTCCCTCCGATAAAAATAGCTTGGCGGCGATCGATTTGTAGCGCAGTCCGCTCAACAGATGCTCCAGAATCTCCATCTCGCGTTTCGTAAGCCCGTACGGGTAGTTTCCCTGACTTGAACCGATTTTCTCCAACTGCTCACGTTGACGCTTCATCTCTTCGAAAACTCGCGTAGCGACCGATTGGTCGATCCAGATTCCTCCATTATAAATAAGTTTCAAGGCTTCCTTCATCTCAATTTCCGAATGATTCAGACTATCATGCAATATAACTTCCCGATCCGTCAAGCGACAGAGGGTGGGGTAACTGCGGTTAGAACGTAGTTTAGCAAGCACGTCATATAAGACAGTTGACAGTTTGTCATGCGGTATATGTGACAGGTCCAAGTCAATGTCATCAAAAGCTTGGCGGTTTTATCACTGTTCGATTTAACAGTATCGGAGGTAAGATGAGGGGGTAAAGCAGAACAAGATTCTAAAATAATAGGAGCGATTGCGTTATGAAATCATTCACCATTCGAAAAGGAGTTGCACTTACTATAATAGCTATATTGGAGACGGATTCCTAACGCTGCTCTTTAACGATTCGCTACTTCAGGGATTTGAACTCACGTTCTTATTCAGCTGTACATTTCTTACAGGTGGTACGCAGAACTGAATGAATTGTTTAGCTTCGGCCGTAAGAGGGCGACGAATCCTTAGGTTGCAGGGTTTGTTGAAGAAGATGTCTATGAGGGGACTTTCCGTCATTTTCCCGGCACGCGCTGCACACTGCTTTAATTGAAGGTTTCCGATCAGCATCGTACCGATGTGATTCGGGTCATCCGGACTTTTCAGAAGGAGAAGCCATCTTATCAGTATTACCTGATTGGATTGTTAGGAGTGCAAATGAATCTCAACTAGCATGTAACGAAATTATTTTTGGTCGCACTTATATATCAGATTAAACTTGAGCGATCAGCGATGTGCATCAAATTGAGTGAAGGCCCCCCTCAAGACGGGCCACCATCCAGTACCTCAGCCCGGATGCTTTTTTGGTTAAATCCTCTATCATAAAAGTAACAAAAATAAGGAATTCACATAGGAATATTATTTCAGTTGGACAATTTCAATAAAATTTGTCGATTAAAATAAGAATGAGGGATGATTGGATCAATGTTGCTTCGTTTACGCAAATCTTCAATGCAGGCGGCCTGGATGGTGTGGGAAAGAGGGTTCGATTGGATTTCACGCTTTCGCGGCTCGCATACATCGCACTTTGGAATTTGCAAAGTCATGATTAAGAAACACCGAGGGGAGAGTATCGTCTGTGCGGACTCCACGATCATCAATAAAGGCGATCTGGTCGGGGAACTCCATCTCAATAATGAAACGATTCTGACGCTGATCAAATCCGAAGACTCAGACCGCGCGGCGCTCATGACGGCCCGGCTTACACGGAAATCCATGCAGCAGATCAGCGAGGCATTCGCAAGTCAGCCGGAGTTCAGAGAGGTGAAGGCGTTAGTCGGCGTTACGCTGCTTCATCGTGGTTTGATACATGGTCTTGGTTTCGAACAACAACCGATGAAGTCCGATCTGTTCCAACGCATTACAACGGCTTATCTCCGATTATTGTTATCCGTCATGCACCCTGAAGGCAAGAAGCGGATTGGCCGCAAGACCGAAAAATTGATACCGATGATGCTGATTCACTCCCGCAGCTCGCTGAGGAACCGATTTATGACGGTGAAGTGACGGTCCGTTTCAAAGGGGTTATGTCTACCCAAATCAAGCTCCAATTAATTAAAAAAGAAACTAAGAGCGTGGTGAGTAAGTTCCTGGAGGGCGGTATGGAGTTGGAACACAGCGAGTGGAAACCCATACCGCACGGAGGCAACCTATTTTTCATCATGCTCTGTAACAAAGGCGGGATAGGCATTCATGGATAAAATTATGGAATTTTTACAGAACTTTGGAGCGACGGGACTTTTCATTCACGCTATGCTCGATGCGATTATTTTCCCCATCCCGGCGTTCTTCCTGCAGCTTTCTTTAAGCGCGGTGCAACCGGAGTCGGCTTTATGGCTCGCTACGGTTGGCTTTGCAGGAAGTCTGCTTGGGACACCGATCGGTTATGGGATCGGCAAGGTGTCGGGAAAGCATGTTATGGGTGGTGTAATGAAGAAAAAATGGCTGGATTCGGCAAGCGACTTATTTGCCCGCCGCGGCGAGGCCGCAATCCTGATCGGATCGTTCACTCCGATCCCATTTAAAATATTTACGATTTTATCTGGATGCATGAATTATCCATTGTGGAAGCTGCTCAGCTATGCGGCCATTGGCCGGGCGGTGAAGTTTTATGTAGTCGGTTTTCTCTTCTATATATATGGCCGCGCGGCAGAGAATATGGTGAACCAAGTTCTCACGATTACGCTGGTGGGCATTGGTGTTGCGATTGCGGCAATATGGTTCTTGATACGGAAGCTGTGCGAGCGGAGGAAGATAAGGGATGAACATCAACCGATCGAAAAAACAGGGAATGAAGGCGGAAAACAGGATGCAGTGGATAAGGCGAATTGATCAAACGATGTTCTTCTGGTGCAACCAGCGGCTGAGCAGTCGGGCAATGGACCGATTGTTCGGATGGATTACCCATTTGGGCGGAGCTTTGTTTACCATCATTTGCGCCGTGTCCTTGGCATGGTTCGCCGAGGGGGAGTTCAGCAGAATCGGGCTGCAAAGCTTGATCGCACTGGCCGTTAGCCATATCATTGCTGTCCTGATCAAGAGAAAGGTGCGCAGAGACCGGCCTTTCCGCAAGCTGGAGCAGGTGAAGGTAGGCAAATTCCCGTTGAAGGATTATTCCTTCCCATCCGGCCATACTACCGCTATTTTCGCCCTGGTTACACCTTTTATGTTGGCCTCATCGCCGGCAATTATGCTTGTCTTGATTGGTCTGGCCTTGTTGGTGGCCATATCCCGGGTTTATTGGGGCTATCACTATCCGATCGATTGTGTGGCTGGTGGGATGGTCGGATTCCTAACGGCGGTGCTGGTTGTTTTGTTCATGCATAGTTAAATTTCACGAGGGAGGCGATTGTTGATGAATAGCATGAAACGGGAAAAGCTGCTGATTCTGTCCGGTGCGCTCGGGGATGGACATATGCAGGCGGCCAAGGCGATTTTAGAGGCATCGGTGCTGTACAAACAGGGAGTAGAGGTGATCGACTTCATGCAATGGATCCATCCCCGCATGCATGTGGTTGAACGGTATTGCTTCCTGCAATGGGTGAAGCATTTTCCTTCCTCATACGGATATATGTATCAGAAGACCCGGACAGACAGTACACTTACTTTCTTCCTGAAGCATTTTCTCACGACCAGCCTGCAGCGGCTGCTCAAACTTCTGAATGAGGAACAGCCGACGTTGATTGTCAGCACGTTCCCGCTGGCATCAGCCGCCATTTCCTTGCTTAAGGAAAAAGGGATGACGGATCTGCCTGCGGCAACGGTCATTACCGACCATTCCGATCACAGCTATTGGATACATCCGTCTACGGATCTGTATCTGGTTGGCTCCGAAGGCGTGCGTGCAGCTCTGCAGAGAAAAGGCGTTGCTGACCACAAAATCGCTGTAACCGGCATCCCTGTTCGCCCATCCTACAGTCAGCATGACAATAAAGACCGGCTGCGCGAGAAGCAGGCCTTGGCTCTTGACGCCTTTGTCGTGCTGGTGATGGGTGGCGGCTGCGGGATTATCGATAAATCCTTCATCGAGCAAATGCAATCTGACTCTTTTCCCCCTAACGTGCAATTTGTCATCGTATGCGGACGCAATGTGAAGCTGCTGTACCGCCTGCGTGAAGCGTTGGGAGACAGGGATAACGTCATACTGACAGGCTTCCTGGAGGGAATCCATGAATGGATGGCGTCCGCAGACGTATTGATTACCAAGCCGGGCGGACTGACGACCTCCGAAGCGCTGGCGCTCCAGCTTCCCATGCTGCTGCTGGAGCCACGGCTGGGGCAGGAAAAGGATAATGCCGGTTATTTGATTCAAGCGGGAGTAGCGTATCTATGTCAGATTGACAATTTGCAGGATCAGCTTCAGCGGCTGGTTCAACAGCCTTCCCTATTGGAAGAAATGAGGGAGAAGGCAGGGCTGTGCAGACAGCAGGATTCCGCCAGACATGCGGTCATGCAAATTCTGAGCATGCAGAGCGATACACAGGAAGAAAAATGGGTTTGCTCCTTGCAGCAGTATGCTTAAGCTTAATTTTCACTAAGGAGGATAAAGACGTTGCTTGTTAAATATTTGTTGATTGGGCTCATAGGCTTCATCAGTCTGTATATGATAATTCCTAGTTTTCTGCCAAGAATGATCAAATTTGGAGCCTTTCGTAAGGGAACGACCAAGAACCAGGTAGCGTTCACGTTCGACGATGGGCCGCATCCGAGGTATACACCGGAATTATTGGATTTATTGCAGGATTATCAAGTGAAGGCCACATTCTTCGTGCTTGGCTCGCAGGCGGAGCTGCACCCGGATCTGATCAGAAGAATGGATCGTGAAGGTCATCAGATTGGAATCCACAATTACAATCACATCTCCAATTGGCTGATGCTTCCCTGGACGGTGCGGCGTGATCATATGAAACGGACCGCAGATATTATTGAATCCATAATTGGAAAAAGGCCGGATCACTATCGTCCGCCGTGGGGGCTCATGAACGCTTTCGATTTCTTTCATCCCAAATCGTACCGCATTGTACTCTGGTCCTTGAAGGCGGGGGACTGGCGCAGCAGAAGCTGCCGCAAGAAACTGAAGGCAACGCTGCTGAACGGAATTACGGACGGATCTGTTATTTTGCTGCATGACAGCGGAGATTCGCCGGGAGCGGACCGTCACGCGCCATATTTTATGCTTCGGGCTCTGGAGGAAGTACTGCATCAATTACAGGGACGCAACTTGCAATTCGTTCGTCTGGATGAAATGGCTTGACAAAGGAAATGAGGTGACAATAGTGGGACAGGAACCGCAAATTTTAATTTTAACGGCCGATTACGGAGAAGGTCATCATCAGGTGTCCAAGGTGTTGCAGCAAAGCTTGATCCGCAATGGTTATTGCCAGGTGGCGGTTGTCGACTTGTTCCGGGAAGCCTATCCTGTGCTGAACAAAATAATCCGCTATCTGTACCGGCAAAGCCTGTATGCAGCCAGCCTGGGCATTCCCTATTACGGATGGACCTACCATCTGACCAACCAGCTTCCCATGAAGGGAAAGATCGCAGCCTGGATGAACAGTCTTGGCGGCGACAGGCTCAAGAAAATCATCCTCCAGTACCAGCCGGAAGTCATCATTTATACATTCCCGTTCGGCAGCTTGCCAAGCAGCGTGGCATTATCTGCGATCCGTCCCCGGACTGCTGTTGTCATAACGGACTTTGACGTTCACCGAAGATGGCTGTTCGCCAAGCCGGATCATTATTTTGTCCCTGCCAGCGACGTGAAAGAGGCCATGGTCAGGCAGGGCGTCCCCGAGAGTCGTATTACCGTAACCGGAATTCCGGTCAGAGAGTCATTTCATGATGCGGCAATGAGTGGTCCCGGCTCCGTTAAAGAAGCAGATGAGCATGTGATTCTGCTTATGGCTAACGTCTGCGGCACATTGCATTCGCTATCGAGGCTCATCGGGAAGCTGCTGCTCTTGTCAGGCGTCCGCATTCAAGTGATTTGCGGCCGGCAGGAAGGATGGAGACGGAGGCTTGCGGAGAGCTGGGCGGATGATGCAAGAGTGGATGTATTCGGCTTCACCGATCAATTGCATGTTCTGATGAGCAGCGCCTGCTGCGTAGTCACGAAAGCGGGAGGCGTTACACTATCCGAGACGATTCAGGCCGGGGTTCCAATTTTCATCCTAAATCCGTTTCTGGGGCAGGAGAAGGAAAATGCCCTGTATTTGCAGCGCAAAGGAGCGGCAGTCGTGGCCTTTACGATTCATGATCTGGTGTTGCAGATACAAGCGATGATCTCCTCTGAGCAGATCAAGCAGTCGATGATGAACGGGCTGCTCGCAGCAAGGCAGAAAGCGGCTGCGGACCATATTGTCCGGCATTTGTTTCCTGAGGCAAGTCCCTTAAGAAGGAGTGGAATATGATGAGCGGGAGGAGCGCGTTCAAGCTTTCTACTCTGACGCTGTTCACGGTGCTTTTTTGCACAGAGTTTGTCCGAAGCGCTTTCTTGTTCTCGTTCCTGCCGAACTTTGCCGTCAACGAGTCGGGGCAAACCGTTGCTTTGGTCGGTCTTGCCGTCTCGCTTCATTATACAGCCGATACGCTGATTAAATGTGTGGCTGGATATTTGCTGGACAGGTTTTCGCTGCGCTGGCTGCTGCCCGCCACTTTCGTCCTGATGCTGTCCGGACTAGCCGCCGTGTTCTTTAGTCCGTATGCCTGGGGGCTTGTTGCCGGTTCCGTGATGCTTGGGATGGGGGCGTCGCCTATATGGCTCATTTGTCTGGAGAAAGTCCGACTTACGGAGCGGGCGGCCCAGATGGGAGCGATATACACCGTGTGGTTGGCCTGCATCGGTCTGGGGCCGGTCACAATCAATCTCACCTTCGATTATGGCTTCGAACCTGCCTTCCGGCTGATGGTTGCGCTGCTCGCCGTCGGCTGCATCGCATCGTTCGGGATTAACAGAACAACCCCCTTGCATCTCCAGAATGTCAGCTTTGCCGAACAAGCGGCAGGACTGCGAAGAAGGCTCGTTCAGCTGAAATGGCTGCTGCCAGGCATGGTCCTGCAGATGACCGCCGCGGGACTGCTGCTGCCGATACTGCCCGGTTTTGCCGCTGACCAACTCGGTCTGAGCCAGCCGCAATATTCGCTAATGCTCATATTAGGCGGGGCCGGCGCGATGCTGTTTCTTGTCCCGATGGGAAAGCTGGCCGATCGATGGGGGCACAAGCAAATGCTGTTCGCCGGTTTCGTATCGCTTACGGTCGTATTGGCTCTGTTAGTCGTATCCATGCCGCCGCCTGCATTAACGATGCTGTTTGCCTTTATGCTGGGATTGTCTTACTCAGCCGTGCTTCCGGCCTGGAATGCGGTGCTGTCGTACCTTGTTCCGGAGGATCAGAAGGGGACCGGGTGGGGAGTACTCTCCGGGATTGAAGGGCTCGGTATTATGATTGGCCCGGTCATCGGGGGAGGGATAGCCAGCCAGTATACGAATGCCGCTGCCATTAGCATCAGCGCTGCTTTACTGGCGGTTCTTGCACTTTTTTATTTGATTTTGCCGCAAAACAAGCTGGTCTCGACTGGCGGGACTTTGCAGCACAAGAGGGAGAACGCTCATGGACCTGATCGGGTTAGTTGAACCGAGTATGGATACCTGGTCTTGCTCATCGGCTTGCCGCTAGACTTCATCGCGCTCCCCATCCGCCGAGTACACCTGAAATCCAAGCCATCGAAAATCATCACGATACAAGCCTCAGTTCATCTACCTCAGCACAAGAAGCTGGTGAAGGTGCCGATTTTAATTACAATTCTTTAAAGGATTACATTGCCTATGGTCTAACTTATGATAAGAAAGAGGACAGATTTCTCTTCCATGGCAAGCAAGTCAGATTGTTTGTTGATAAGGATATAAAAAATGAAGGTAGATCAAATAACTTTTACTATGATGCTAAAGGAAATCCGATTTCAAAGTGATTAGAGATGATAACAATAAGATAATCAAAATAACGGAAGTTCATGAGAGTGAGTTACAAGCCTTAAATAAAACATTTGGATTTATAATAACTGATGGAAATTTACAGTTTGAATAAGTAGAGTCATTATATAAGCTACTGAAAAAGCCTTAAACCGTAAAAGGTGAAAGAATACCAGTGAAATGATGGTTTTCTTTCACCTTTTTTAATAGACGGATTGTCAAGACAAGTACAACAGTTCCTCCTGTAACGATTCGTGAGAGGACTTCCATCTTAAGTTTTTCGGGGCCAGTTGTTAATCAGGGCGAGAGCTTGTCCCAGATCAGCATCTGTCACCTGAGCGAAGTTATGCCCCTTTGAGATAAATTCACGCTCAAGACTTGGCATTCTCGTTGGAGTCTCGTTGCCAGGATGGGTACGGGTCGGCGAAATAGACGCCCACGCCGTACAGTCGTTCCAACTCTCAGTGACAGGCGAATTCTTTCCCCACGGTCGCGCTCCGAATCGCAGACATCGGATACTGAGCCGCCAATAAGGCAAACGCGATCTTTATCGATAATGCCGTGCGATCGTCATATAATCACTTGGTAAAAACGTGTTTTTGCCACCACGATGTGTCGACGCAAGCTTACTCTATCCTCGGCTGGAAACGACCGTATCCAGCTCCCAGTGACCGAAGGTTTTCCGGCTGTGGATCGTATTGGGACGCTGCAAATCAGGCCTTTCAAATACATAAATAATCAGTCAATTTAAAATGCCGTTGCAACGGAGAAAGTAATCACTATTTATCAAGTTTGTCCCCTATATTGATAATGAAGTAGGTTTAGTTTTTATATCAGCGTAAGTTGAAATAAGAGGTTTCAGAATGAAAAAGACTCCTTGGTATGATGTAAATGGGTCCACGATGCTGGCCAGCGACTGGATCCAAAAACAAACCAAGGAGACTACAAGATGAATTCTACTCAAAATGAACGTATTAATCAAATCACTTCTTCTACCTTAATTATCGGTGTAGACATCGCTAAATTCAAACATGTCGCCCGGGCACAAGACTACCGCGGAGTCGAGTTCGGGAAGGCTATTACGTTTGAGAACGACCGTGAAGGCTTTGAATTGTTCGTTAGCTGGTTCAGAAAGATTGCTACGGAGCAAGGGTTCCAGGACGTCATCGTTGGCATGGAAACAACCGACCACTACTGGTTGAACCTGGCCCATTTTGTGAAAGAACAGCACGTGACCCCTATATCGTGAGTACCATCGGGAAGTTCTCCAGCTACACGATATTCTTCATTCGCGCCATTTCTAATGCTTCTTCACGGTTGTTGACGCCGAGTTTCGAGTAGAGAATCGAGCAGTAATTGCGGATCGTTCCCTCCGATAAAAATAGCTTGGCGGCAATCGATTTGTAGCGCAGACCGCTCGACAGTTGCTCCAGAATCTCCATCTCGCGTTTCGTAAGCCCGTACGGGTAGTTTCCCTGACTTGAACCGATTTTCTCCAACTGCTCACGTTGACGCTTCATCTCTTCGAAGACTCGCGTAGCGACCGATTGGTCAATCCAGGTTCCTCCATTATAAATAAGTTTCAAGGCTTCCTTCATCTCCCGCGGATGAATCGACTTCAGCATGTAGCCTTCTGCCCCGCGCTCCAATGCAGTTGCTGCCTGCGAGGAATCCTTAAACGTTGTCATGAATACAACCTTCATATCAGGCCATCGTTGTTTCATCTCAACTAAAGCTTCAATCCCGCCCATTCCTTGCATACGAATATCCATTAGCACGATATCTGGTTGGGAGCGATCACAATGTTCTAATGCTTCGCGCCCGTCCCTGGCTGTACCAACGACGTTAAAATCAGCATGCTGATCCAAAATTTGCTTCAAGCTGTCGGTAATGATCACCTGGTCATCAACGATCAGCAGGCGGATTGCATCATGTACAGGCTCTGTCTGCAACGGAATATCACATATGACGAAAGTTCCTTGTCCTGACTCGGAATGCACGGACACCGTGCCGTGAAATAGTTCAAGTCGTTCCTTCATTCCATTGAGCCCAGATCCAAATTGGATTTCTTCGATTCCGATGCCGTTATCTTCGATCTGTAATCGAAGCTGCTGACTATTGAAATGTAACTGAACGGATATCATGCTCGCCTTGCCGTGCCGAACCACGTTGGTTAGAGACTCTTGAAGGCAACGATATAAACAATTGTTTATTTTTTGCATAACAAGAGTCTCACTGCCGATCACACGGAATTTGACCGTTATACCTGTTGACTTCATAAAATCTTCAGTTAATTGCCGCAGCGATTCACTTAACGAATGGTTCAACGGAGTATGAGAGAGCTGATGCAGATGCTTTCGGATATCAACCAGACTGTGTTGGGCGATTCCGACAAGTGAATTGATCCTCTCTATTTGCGCATCTGGTACGGACGATCGCAGTGATTCGACGCCGACGATGAGCGAGGTAAGCGTATGGCCAATCGTGTCATTCAGCTCATGTGACAGCCGGCTGCGCTCCTCCATCAGCGTAAGTTCCTCAATCCGCTTAATATGCTGCTCCAGCAACAGCTTTTGTTCTTGAATAATTCGGGCTTGCTTATGGGACTGAATTAAAATATTAAACGCGAAGCCGATGGCAAAACCAAGGCTGCAGCTAACGATAAACTCATACGGGAGACGATCAGCAATCCAACCGTTCAATACCGGGAATACGATTCCGCTAAGGATACCTGTCCACACATAGTTTCTTCGACTGCTCGTCAAGCCGATAGTAATCACGAGTAAAACAAAAGACCAAAGCAATCCCGGGGCTGCGTAAGCTAAATAAAGATAAAAAAAGCCCGTTACCGTGACTTCGATTGTGAGATACCAGTCTTCTTTCCTATAGAGGATGATTAATGGAACGAGATAAACGACGAAAGCGAGAGAAAGTACAACCCAAAGCGACACAACGGTTAATGACGGATCGACAAAACCAGCGCTTGCGATAATGACCAGCCAAAGCGTTCGTATGGCCACAAGTATCCAATCATACCAGACCCTTTTTTTCATTATCGAGAACACGAATTACGCACACCTTCTTATATTTTTTTGCAAATCAAATTCCGAATGATTCAGACCTATCATGCAATATAACTTCCCGATCCGTCAAGCGAAAGAGGGTGGGGTAACGGCGGTTAGAACGTAGCTTAGCAAGCACGTCATATAAGACAGTTGATAGTTTGTCATGCGGTATATGTGACAAGTCCAAGTACGATGTCATCAAAAGCTAGACGGTTTTATCACTGTTCGATTTAACAATATCAGAGGTAAGGTGAGGGGGTAAAGCAGAACAACATTCAAAATAATAGGAGCGATGCGTTATGAAATCATTCACCATTCGAAAAGGAGTTGCACTTACTTTAATAGCTATATTGGCGGGTACAGTGGCCTATGGAACTGTCCACGCAGAGGGTCAGACGGCAACTTATCAAGCTATCAATAAAGCTGCCAATACCGACAATATTTTATCGTCGGAATTCGCAAAAGAACCCAAAAAAGAACTCAACGAGAAAGAAAAGAAAAGAAAGCATCGGGAAGAAGTCAAACGCGTCATGGATCAAGTAGTTACCAACAAAAGAGTTCCAAGTGTCGTGGCAGGCGGGCTACAGGATGGGGAACGCTGGTCCTACGCTACGGGTACAGCCAGTTTCGAAGTACCACGCCCGGTGGAGCCGGATTTTTCATTCCGTATTGGAAGCATCACGAAGACATTCACTGCTACCGTTGTATTGCAGTTGGCTCAGGAGAAAAAATTGAACCTGGATGATTCGGTCGAAAAATGGCTGCCGGGGGTCATAAAGGGTAATGGGTATGACGGCAACAAAATTACGATTCGTCAGTTATTGAACCATACAAGCGGGCTTGCGAGCTATACTGATCTTGATTTTCGAGATATTACCTTGCCTCAAAATCCATTCCGTTACTATTCGTCCGACGAGCTTATCAGCATGGGACTAGCTAAGCCGCCTGTATATGCGCCAGGGAAGGGCTGGAACTATTCGAACATGAATACTATACTAGCCGGTCAAATTATTCAGAAGGTAACAGGAGAGACGTATGCGGAGCAGATCAGGAAACGGTTGATCGAACCGCTCGGGATGACAGGGACATTTGTAATGGAAAATAGTCACGATATTCCAGGTAAGCATGCCACAGGATATAATATGGACAGATCGGGTCATTTGTATGATTTAACAGAGATGAATCAATCATGGGCAAATGCAGCCGGAGATATAGTCTCAACAACCAAAGATTTGACCACCTTCTTCAGTGCGCTGTTGGGCGGAAAGCTTCTAAATCAAGAGATAATGGACCAGATGCTCACGACAGTAGATTCACCTATAGGTAAAGTTGGACTAGGGATTTATGAAATAAAAACAGCTGACGGGCAATCATACTGGGGGCATGCTGGCGGTACTTTCGGATTTGAATCGAGAGCCTTCGGATCTCTAGGCGGGCAGCATATTTTGGTAACGTGCATCAACTCGGTAGCTCCGGAAGTGGAGCCTGCTCACAATAAAATAATCAATAAGGAGTTTGGCCGTTAAGTTTAAAGCCGACATCGCGTCCTTTATTTGAGGGCGGATGTCGGTTTCTGCTGTGATTAACCGTCGTTTCATGCAATCGAGGCACAAATGTCCGCATTCAGAATAAAACGATAGATAAGATTCACGAGGGGCATAACGACGGCGTATTTTATATTCGGTCGGTCAAGCTCTACTATCGACTTCTTTACCACTCCCGCCAACAGATGGTTTACCGCCAAAATCGTAAAATAGGTTAGACGCAAATTCGATATAGAGAATAAGAAGAGATATATGGATTTTTAGAAATACATAGTAGGTATAGACAACGTAATATTACTAACCTACATATTGCACCAGACTACAATTTCTATTTAAAAAAGACTTCAAGGAAAATCAAACATTAAGACTATTGTACAAAAATATCAGAATTTCGTATATGTTATTCCGCTAACGGGATACGTTAGTTCAATGGAACAGCGACAGTCTAGGACATTATTTTCTCGTACTGGTTGTCACTGTTCCAATTTCAAAGTCCGTCTAAAACTTATTTTATGGAGACTAGCGATATGACAATTCGAAAGATGCATGGAATAATGTCGATACAATCGTATGGGACAATATAGGAGATGAATTTGAGGGAAAGAAACTTAATCATTATTCAAAACTTGATCTAACCAGGTGAATATGCGGTGGTTAGCCAATTTTAATGCTCCAAAATTTTCATTTTATCCCTCTGATTTTGTATTTTCGTCTAGTCTATCAGACCTAGGAATATTTTTCTAGGACAAAAGTTTTGGATTCGGTATATAAAAAGCCTTGTCTAGAACGTATGTTCGGAATATAATTTCTACATAATACATCAGGAGGCTACATACATGTCGAAAAAATTAGAAGGTAACGGCTTATGGGAAAGCAGCAGGATTATCATACCAGAACACAAGGAAGCATACTTAAAACTCATGAAAGACCGTCAGCGGAGAGGCAAGCCGGAACTTGACGATCAGGAAGTCCAGTTGATCGAGCAAGCGCTTATAGAGTCCTACAACACACGTCAACCTATAACACTAGTGGTTTTTAGCCCGTTCGATGACGAAGAACTCACAGGTGTAATCACGTCTATAAATACTGCTCGCAGGGAAGTGAAACTGTTTCGTGGCGAGGATGATTTTAGTTGGATCAAGTTGGAGGATATCATTTTCAGCAAGTATCTAGCAAAAATCTAAGGGTAGTAAATATTCTACTGATGTTATTCAACAAACAAGAAATGTCTCAGCTGCCTTATCTACGACAATTCAGCCGAAGTCTTTCTAGGAGCATTTGATGCTAGTGTTTTAGCTGAGCAGATCAATCCTCATATCGCAATCGAAAACTTCCTGATGACGATGCACTACACCCGCATCAAGTTAAAGAAAGAGGCATACAGATTGGTACAAGACTACTATGGGGAAGCCTACTTTTACAGAAAATCCTGATGAGCTCCAACAACATCGCGCTGGACCAAGGTAACTTTTTCTTCACTAACGGTCCATTTGTTGTGCAAAAAATGGACCGCTAGCGAAGAAAGAAATCAATTCAGGTTAATGAAACAATTCTATGAGCTCTTGCTTGTGTACTTGGAAAATTAACAAAAGAGGCAGCGGGATTCCTGTCTCTTTTGTTATTATTCTACGTCTGAGAAAAGCGGAGTGGACAAATAACGCTCACCTGTATCAGGTAATATGACCACGATCGTCTTGCCTTTGTTTTCTGGAAGCTTCGCAATTTGTGTTGCTGCATAAACCGCAGCCCCAGAAGAAATACCAACAAGCAGCCCTTCTGTTTTGGCAAGCAGGCGTGCAGTTTCAAATGCATCTTCGTTTTTAACTTTGAAAACCTCATCCACATATTCTTCATTAAAGTTATTTGGAATGAAACCAGCACCGAGTCCTTGTAGTTGATGTGAACCTGGAGTACCCCCAGACAGCACTGGTGAATCGAACGGTTCGACGGCTATCACTTTTACAGAAGGTTTTCGTTCCTTCAATCCCTGGCCAACGCCCGAAATAGTTCCACCTGTACCTACGCCCGCAATAAAAATATCTACACCGCCATCCGTATCATGCCAGATTTCTACAGCTGTAGTTTTGCGGTGGATTTCTGGATTGGCAGGATTGCTAAACTGCTGTGGTATGAAAGAGTTTGGTGTTTCGGCAGCCAATAGTTCAGCACGCTTGATAGCGCCTTTCATCCCCTCGGATCCCGGTGTTAACACAAGCTCAGCACCGAACGCAGTCAAAAGCTTGCGACGTTCGATACTAAACGTTTCAGGAAGTGTAATTATAAGTTTATATCCAAGAGCCGCAGCTGCAAATGCAAGTCCGATTCCAGTATTTCCACTTGTTGGTTCGATAATAACGGAGTCTTTATTGATTAAGCCTTTCTCCTCAGCGTCTTTAATCATAGCATATCCAATGCGGTCCTTAACGCTACCAGCCGGATTGAAATATTCCAACTTAGCTACCACGTTTGCCTCAATATTTTGGATTTGGCTGTAGTTCAACAGTGCTAGCAAAGGAGTATTTCCAATTAATTCAGTCAACTTTTGGTGAATTTTAGTCAAAATTATCCCTCCAAACAATTAATTCATATCTACTTACTATGACATAGATATTATCACGAATTTTCCTTCATAACCATGTCCTGTTAATTCATAGTGAGGAGCGGGAACGGATGGAACAGTTTAAACCTAAGGTACTACTCATAAAAAAGTAGTCCAAGCTTATTCAGAACCTGAGAGTCATTAAGAATGTATACAGTGTATCCTTTTACCCGCTAACCTAGTGGTCGGCGGATAACGAATTTGTATTTAGTAGAAGGCAAAAAGAGCAGTAAGGAATTAATCCTTCTGCCTCACCGTTAACATACGGGGAGGCGTTTTTGTTTTGGCAAGCTTACGGTGTATCAATTCGCGCCATCAAGTTGCTCTTGCGAGAGCTTACGACTAAATGCCTACAATACGAAGTAATTTATGTTCTTAATAAGGATATCGATACATCATCTAAAAGAATTGTGGCAAAGGTGTCCTCTGCTGTAACACGGAACACTAAATCTCTGGAAACAGTTCCCGAATTTCCTGAGATTGAGAAAGTGCGGGAGGATATGACAGGGGCTGCGCCCTTTCCACTTTTCTTTGGTTTCATTTGAATTAACCCTCTTTCTGTAGACATATTTGCTACACTAGTAGTTTATGAAATATGAATAAGAGTGTTCATAGAGAAGAGAATACAAAAAAGACCGTCTATTGACGGCCTTTTCTATGTTTCGACTCGAAATATATCGTGGAGGCTATCTATGCTATAAAAAGGATAAAATTAAGTAGATCTATGCGAAAAAATAGAAATTATAGGAATACAAGAAAAACGAAATAGCTAAAAACGAAAGAATCAGCGTCGCGGTGCATACCTTTCTTAACAATGTAGTCTCCGAAACGTTACATTTTCTTACAGCAAGATAGGCAGCCGGTACAAAGGCAAGCCCAAGTACCCAGAAAAAGATAATATTGAAATTGAAATTGGACATAGGCTGATAGGGGTCGCCTATCAATTGGATGCTTGAAGCAATGAGATTGACGATCACAAGCAGACCCAGCAAGGGGATTACGGTTACACTGTCAGGCAAGGGAAGCCGCGAAGCACTCTTCTGCTTTCTTGCGTCCTTGAGCTTCCGCAGCCATCCAATAATACCGAAAATAGACCCAAGCGCAAACCAAATACCGCATCCCCCGACCAGAATATAACTGAAGATGGATGTTTGCAGGAAGGATATCGGCAATTGGTCATCGATCACTCCATATGACAACTGCGTCACTTTACCATCGGCATTGGTTAAGAAAAAAAGACGGCTGATGTTTAGGCCCGCGTGATCATAAGGAGTGCTCCCGGGAGTCACGCGTTCAAAAAAATAGGGTTTGGTTTCTACATAATCAACATGAATATTCATGGATGGAATACTCAGAGTGATTCCGCCATTGCCGTTGGCTGTGACCACTTCTTCCGCATTGGATAATACGGGTATAAGCTTCAATATACCAGATGATACTGCGCGAGCAGAACGGTATTTTCCCTCCACATCCGCGCTATGCTTCAACGTGCTGTCCGCTTGCGGAGTAGCGTGGGAACCCCCGACAAACAGGTCAATGAGTTCGCTTCTTGCCCCGGACATTTCATTTTCCACATTAGTCAGAATACTGATCCCAAAGTTTTGATCCGGCACGATAGAGACCAGAGAGGAGAATGAATCTGTATTTCCACCGTGCTCGATAACACGATAATCTCCCGCGAACCGTTCCCAAAAGCCATGGGCATTCCCCGGAAGCTCGGGATAGTGGGTATACGAAGCCTCATGCATTTCTCGCAGGGTTTCATTCTTGTTGAACAGCGAATATTTTAAGGAATGGTCCATGTTCAGATGAGCAAGCATAAAATGAGCCATGTCCTCCGAAGTAATGTTTAACGCACCAGCCGGCACATCATTAAAGAAAACATTCGGCTTTGCAACCCAGTTTCCATCCTTTTTGGAGTAGCCTGTTGCTTTATGTTCGATAACCTCTGGAATAAGATCATACCGTTGTGTAAAGTAAGAATGTTTCATGTCTAGAGGCTCAAATATATGTTTCTGAATATAGGTTTCAAAAGGCATTCCGGATACACGTTCTATAATATAACCGGCCAGGTTGGTCCCATAGTTGGAATAAGCAATCACTGTTCCAGGCTCATAAATCTGTTGAGGCTGGTTTCCGGGTGCGACATGCTCCTTGAGAGGCCTAAGATCAGCAGGATCATGAACCAAAAGTTTTTCCAGGCGCTCCTCAAAACCTGCCGTGTGGCTCATCAGTGATTTCAGGGTAATAGGCTTATCAAAAGAAGGCTTGAGAAAGCCGTCAGGCAAGTATGTGCGGATGTCCGTATTCAAATCCAGCTTTCCTTGCTCAACCAGTTGCATTACTGCCGTCCAGGTGAACAATTTCGATACGGAACCGGCCTCCATATAGGTTGTTTCCGTACTCATGGGTGTTTGTTTCTCGATGTTTGCGTATCCGTAACCTTTTGAAAAAACAATTTTTCCGTCCTTTACTATGGAAACCGCAGCACCAGGAATCGCTGTTCCTATATATTTTTTCATAATTTGATCTGTTCTGTTTTCGATTTCGGAAATCGGGATTCCAGAGGGAGTGGTTGGAACGGACCCAGAAGCATATGCCTGGACCGGGATAAATGCCATCAATGCCAACAGGAACAAAGAGGCAAATCGTTTTTTCAATTTCATATCAAGTCTCCTTTTTGCTGCGCTTGAATCTTTAAGAGCAGTCTGTTTTTTGGAACATTTTTAGTGTAGCAGTCAAGTCTTTCTTATTTCTCTCCTGTTCCTTACTTTTTTCTTTCTCAAATGAAGCTTCAACTCTCAAATGATTTACCGAAAAAAAGCTATATTTACGTTGGTACAGCTTTATATGTATGTTGACAACCTATAAAATAAAGACAAGAAGAATCCTCATAGTTGAAAAAAATAGGAGATGACAATAAATGAAAGCCTGTGAACCTCTGACTATTTCATCTGAAAGCGGATACAATCTTCAAACCGATGAAAGTCTGCCCATTGCCCACGCTTGGAACATGATTGCGCGAGATCATAAGCAAGTGTTTGGCCGCGAGCCATTGCAAACAGAAGTAGAGCCCTCGATCATTATCCGTTATGCACAGGAAGGAGATAGCTGTCCGCATTGGCCAGAGGGCTATTGTCTGCGTTTTGTTGCTGGTAGCAAGGGAACGGTACTCCATATTATTGGCCGTGATGAATTGGGAATTATTTATGGACTGCTTCATTACAGCCGTTTCGCTCTGGGTGTGGAGCCCTTCTGGTTCTGGGCGGAGCTCCTCCCGCCTAAGCGGGATACCATAATAATACCGAGTCAGAATGTTGACAGTATACCGTCCAAGGTCCGGTATCGGGGATGGTTTGTCAATGATGAGGTATGCTTGATTGGCTGGAAAGATGATTATCCACCGACGGAGCAGGTGTGGCAGCCCGTTTTTGAAGCGTTACTGCGCTGTGGTGGAAATATGGTGATTCCCGGAACCGATTTACCACGCACAGGTATCCATCATAAGCTTGCAGCAGACATGGGTTTATGGATCACACATCATCATGCTGAACCGTTGGGGGCGGAGATGTTTTTGCGCGCCTTTCCGGGTAAACAAGCTAGCTACAGAGAGCATCCCGAGTTGTTTGAACAGCTGTGGCAGGAAGCGATTGAACGGCAAAAGGAAGAAAAGATTGTATGGGTATTATCTTTTCGCGGGCAGGGTGACAAGCCTTTTTGGGAAGATGATCCTTCCTTTAATACGCCGGACAAACGCGGACAATTAATCTCGTATGTGGTTCGCAAGCAGTACAATATGATCTGTGAATTTGTGGAGCATCCTGTGTGCTGTATGGCGATGTATGGTGAGATTGCCGAGTTATACAAGCAGGGGCATATGGAAGTACCCGAAGGGGTGATTAAAGTATGGGCGGACAATGGTTACGGTAAAATGGTATCTCGGCGCCATGGGAATCTTAATTATCGTGTACCAGCATTGCCTGAGACGCAGGATGGGGACAAGAATGGAGTATATTACCATGTGACCTTCCACGATTTGCAAGCGTCGAACCATCTTACCCAACTTCCCTCCTCAGCCAGCTTGATTGTAGAGGAATTAACAACAGCGTTTACTTCAGGGGCGGACGAGTACCTGCTGGTCAATTCAGGTAATATTTTGCCGCATGTATATACGCTGGATTTAGTAGCAAATTTATGGATGAAGGGTGAAGTGGATGCTGAAGAGCAGCTTACTGATTTTATTGGACGGCTGTACAGTAGTCAGCTTCAAGAGATTTCCCAATTATACCGGGATTATTCCCGTTGCACTATCGTTTATGGCCCGCATAAGGATGATCGAGCAGGGGAGGAATTCTATCACCATCCAGCTCGGCAAATTATGGGGTATTGGCTACAAGGCAAAGAAGGCAGTGATGAACGGCTGTACTGGGCTACTGGAGAAAGGCCTTTTCCTGAACAAGTTCGCTGGTTCAAGGAAAAAGCCGAGTCGGCAATTCCCGACTGGGTTGAACTGCGAGAGCGGTGTCTACGAATCATGAAGCAGTTGTCTGAAGATGAATGTCGCAGGCTATATAATCAACTGCTTGTGCAGATTGAACTGCATCTAAGTGGTTCACGTGGACTGGCAAGCTTATGTAGCGCTTATGGGCTGTTCCTTGAAAAAGATTATCCACGAGCATTTATACAAGCTTCTCATGCCGTTTGGAGCTACCGGATGGGTAAAGAAGCTTTATCGCTCGCAGGAACTGGAAGATGGGAGCATTTCTACCGGGCAGATTGGTTAACCAATCTGGATAATACTATTTCACATGCGGACACTGTACGGAGATTTCTTCGTCTTCAGGGAGACAGTCCGGATATGTTCCTGTGGTCCAAACAATATTTAATGCCAGAAACAGAGAAATATATCTACCTAGAGAATACGCATCGCAAGCCCCTTCCCGATGATGAGTTGGCACGCAGTCTGGAGAAGGTATTATATTAAGGAAGGCATGTAGCATAAGAAGCAACAGCGTCTGCCTGCAACCTTTCCAGCTTGTACTACGTCAATGAAGTTGTTAATGGCCAAGCGGCCTAATTCAACTACAAGGTGGAATTTAACATGAGTATGAGAAAAGGTGCATTTGCAGCCATTACAACTGTAGCCATTTTGTCCTTTTCCGTTGGAGGTCAAATGTCTGCGGCAGACCGCCAATTTAAGGATTTGAATAACGTAAGCGGTAAAGAAAAAATTATATCCCTTAAAGATCAGGGTCTACTCAAAGGTGCCTCTGACACGCAGTTTCTCCCGTCATCTAAAGTCACCGCTGCCCAAGGCATTCAGTTGATCTGCGGCGGACTCCAGCTCAGTTTGGCCGCCATTGATTTGAACAAGGAGCCACAGGTCAGTAGACTGTTTACCCATGTTAAGGATACTGCATGGTACGCTGAAGCTTTTATCAACGCTCATTATAATGGTGTGGTTATTCCAAAGGATATTGATCCTGCCAAAGCTCTGACTAAGGAACAGTTCACCCATATGCTGATTCAGGGCATGGAAAAAGCAGGCGCTCTTCCGATGATTAAAATCGCACCTGCGAATATTGCGGATGACAGCGAACTGGAGCCTTCTTACCAAGGTAGCATTCAACGCTCGCTAGTCTACAAGGTCAATACCTTGGATGCAAATGAAAAGTTTTATCCAAAAAGCGAGATTACACGTGCCGAAGCTGCTGTTATGTTATATAATGCATTGGAATACTTGAATACTCATACAAACTCGTAATAAATACAGCAATAAAGAGCTTTTCTTCAGAGGGAATTAAGCTTTCAGTTACTTGACATCATTATCGTTAATGTTATAATAAGGAAATCGAATTTAGACCTGCGGTAGCTGATTACCGTAAGGATATTTTCCTGGTCCTTCGGCATATAACACAGGTAACGAATAAATAAGCTGGCTCCGGATGAGGAGTTCAGCTTATTTTTTTGGATCAAAAAGCTTACCGTTTTCACTGATTTACATATTGAGAGGAGACAGGAGTATGTTTGGGAATGACTGGGATGATGTACTACGAGAAGAGGTCGAAAAGCCATACTTTAATGATTTAAGGTATACGTTAGCCCGAGAGTACAAGTTACATAAGGTATATCCTCCAAAAGAAGACTTGTTTTCCGCACTCAAATTAACGCCATTTCATCTGACCAAAGCGGTTATATTGGGACAGGATCCATATCATGGAGAGGGACAAGCTCACGGTTTAAGCTTTTCTGTTAGACCTGGTGTGCGAACGCCACCGTCTCTATTAAATATATACAAGGAGCTTCGCGATGATATCGGTACTCCCATTCCGAATCAGGGATACCTCGTTCCTTGGGCTGAGCAAGGTGTGCTGCTGCTGAACAACGTGTTAACCGTGCGTGAAGGACAACCGCAATCTCACCAGGGAATAGGTTGGGAACGTTTCACGGATGCTGTCATTGAAGCGATTAATGAGCGCGAGCAGCCAGCAGTGTTTATTTTGTGGGGGAGCCATGCTCAGAAAAAAGCAAGCTTCGTGAATACCAGCAAGCATTTGGTGCTGAAATCCGTTCATCCGAGTCCATTGGCGGCTCACAGAGGCTTTTTTGGCAGCAAGCCTTTTTCGCGTACCAATGCATTTTTGCAGGAGCATGGAATGGAGCCGATTCGGTGGGAGATTCCTAACCGCTAGCACTGGAGGTGAGGACATGCGTCAATGGAAGGGACGTCAGGTCATTTTATATCACGGCAACAACGATCATACCCAGAAGGTGCGCGGCACGCTTGAAAAATGGGATGATATACGAAAGTGCGTTATTTTAGGCCCGAAAATGCTGGCTATTCCTTTTGAAAATATTACGTATATTACCATGCTACCTCCGGGGCGTGAGCGTAGAAGCCGCCATCCGGCGAAGCTCAACGCTATCGGTTATGTAATGAGTGTTCCGTTGCAGTTTGATAATGCCATTCATTTTCAGTCGGCGGTGACGATTTGGAGAGAAGATCAGCTGATTGCTTATAATGTAAAGCTGGTTAGTCACTCGGCACACAATGTAATCCTTGAAGATGGACAAACCTTATCTAAAGAAGAGCATTTGTTTGTGGTAAGGTCACTGCGTGGAGAACTTTAACTGTAATTATTCACCTTTTTTTGATGAAGGGTTCAATTTAGTAAGCTGCTAACCGATAAAAGTAATGGGATTGTTAATTATATCCTATTTTATAGAGATGAAACTAAGGGAGAGAAACGAATGGAGCGTATGAAACGTATGAGCAAACGGAGTACCTTCTTACTTGCTTTGCTGATGTTTGTATTTGCAGCATGGCCAGCGGGTTTGATCCGGGCTGAGGAGAGCACGACCTCCACGGTACAGTGGGACAGTCAAAATCCGACTACATTGAATCTGGGTGGAAGCCCCGCTCAATTAAAAGTGTGGTCATTGACTGAAAAGGGCAAAGAAGATGTTACCCAAAAGGCAGAATGGATCTCTGGGGATTCAAGCATTTTAAAGGTTGATAAGGGGCTCATTACTCCTGTTTCAAAAGGGCAGATTAAGATTGTTGCCACATATGAGCAGCAAACGGTAAGTACAACGATTACAGTAAAATCGCCTTACAGCAAGCTGCAATTAAATCCGTCTAGTCCCATTAATTTGACGATTGGCGGAGAATCAAAGCAATTGACTGCTCAAGGTGTACTTACTGGAGGTGGGACGGAAAATGTATCCGGTGTCGAATGGACTTCTTCGAATGCGGCTGTTGCTACCGTTGAAGATGGTCTTGTTCGTCCACTTGCCAAAGGCGTGACTTACATTAAGGCAAGCAAAGATGAACTTAAAGCACAAACGATTGTGTATGTGCGTTCTTCTTCTCAGGCGTTAGTATTGAGTGCAACTGGGGCCAAATCGGTCTTTCTGGGTAGCTCCCCAATTCAGGTTAGTGCAACCGATGTTAACCTGACTGGCGGCAAAACAGATGTAACCAACACGGCAGAATGGACTTCCTCCAATCCGCTGGTTGCCACAGTCGAGCAAGGTAAAATCACACCAATGGATGCAGGCAATTCGACGATTACAGCGTCCTATCACGGTTTGAGCAAGACTCTGAAGATTAATGTACTTCCAACGGTTGAAAAACTGGTTTCGAGCAAAGCCAGTCTGACCCTCGAAACAGGAGGCAAAACTTCTCTCCCGAGTATATCTGCTTATTTGGTCAATGGAGCAAAAAAAGCAGTTCAATCCGATGTAAAATGGAGTTTAAGCAGTGAAAGTGCAGTTAAAATAGCAAATGGTAAGCTAGTTGCAGTGAACCCAGGCAGTGCAACATTGACAGCAACGGTAGGTGCGCTCAAACTGGATATTCCAGTGACTGTGCAATACAAAGTGCTCAAGCTGACCGCTTCTGAGAAAAAATATGTATTGGTTGCAGGCCAAGAAGCAAGTATTCCGACAGTAAAAGCACACATGGCTGGTGGCGGAATCCTGGATGTTACCAATCAGGTAAGCTGGGTAGGTACAACAGCCGCAGTTACAGTAGCAAATGGTAAAGTAAAAGCGGTGAATGGCGGTAACTCTGGAATCAAGGCTATGTATATGAACAAATATGTGAAAGTACCTGTCATTGTGGAAGGAGCCATCTCTACATTGACACCAAGCTTTTCGAGTGCTGATATGAATTTGAAAGGAAGTAAGTCCATCAAAGTCATCGGCATATATACGGATGGTAAAAAAGCTACGCTGAGCAGCAAAGTGAAATGGACATCATCGAATGCTTCCGTAGTAATCGTAAAAGGCTCTTCCATTAAAGCCGTTGGAATTGGAAACGCAACGATTACGGGCACATATCAGGATAAGTCGTTTAACGTTGAGATCAAGGTCACACCTAAGCTGCTCAAACTGGTATTAAGCAATAAAAACCTGAAGCTGCCTAAAGGCTCCTCTCAAGTGCTTAGTGTGAATGCAGTTTATGATTCAGGCGCAACTACCAATGTGACGAGCTCAGCGGTATGGACATCTTCCAAACCGTCGATCGTACAGGTTACTGGCGGTCAGGTGAAGGCGATTGATACCGGAAGTTCCAGTATCAAAGTAGTCTATGGTGGTAAGACTGTAGCGACATCGGCCAGAGTGTTAAAATAGTCTACGCATATTGCCACATCCACTTATACAAAATAACCCCCGGTCCAAAGACCGGGGGTTATTTTCAGCTTATTCTACGCCGTCCTGATAATGATTTTTCCAGTGCTTATCGCCTTTGTGTGCGAAGTCTTCAACTGTCTTTTCCAAAGTAGCTACCAGTTGGGCTTTAATCTCAGAAATTGTGTCTCGGAACAGTCTTTCTTCCGTACCATTGATCTTTTCACCATATAGAGCCTGAGCGGCTATAAATTGACGATGTTGCTCCACAAAACTGTCAATCGAATGCAATGCATGCTCCACGTATTGGGAAATGCTATGATGCTCGTTAGGCAGTTGCAATTTTAATTCATGAACTCTGTTTAATAATGCCATGATGATCACCTCGTGCGTTTTGTTATGTCAATAATTATACATCATTTTCGGAAAACTTTCATTAAATTTTGATTAAAATGTGACTTTTATTATGTCATGATTGCATTTTCACTGGTGATCAGGCATAATTTTCGGAATTATTTCATTATTTCCTTTGTGTCATGATTTTAAAATTTAATATATATGATACGAAGATGATATAAGAGCAAGCTGCGACAGCTGTCTTTCTGACATGTTATAATGGGGAAAAAGCCCAGTCGAAAGGTTGTCAGTATGGTATGAAGCTTTTTAAAGGTTTATTTTGGGGGATTCTGATCAGTCTTCTCCTGTGGTGTGCTTTGTTCGGGCTTGTCCACTGGATGTCTCATTAAGTCGCTTCCTGTATCTTATACAATAACTCTTGCGACTGTATCCACATCATTAACGGAAATCGTATATACGTGTTCGTCATCATAGAGCTTGAATTGCTGAGTTTCTTGGTCAGATAGGAGCTTAGGCCAGCCAATTACGGTACTTCCATTCAGTAACCGGATAACAACGGCTTGCATATGGCTCACGGCCAGTTTGATCTCATCGTTCATTCGTACAACCTCCTCTCTATACTATTTGTCGTCGAATATTCAACCTTTTTTTATAGTCAGTAAGGGGTTACAAAAAATAAAATCCGGGGATTAACTTAGTTGAAGGCATCTACTGGAATAGCTTGAAGGGAAGAGGGAAATTGAAGAAAAAATTGCTAAGTTTTATAGCTTTAGTACTGCTAGCTGCGGGCGCGTACTGGTTTGAAGGAGGCAATCTTCTTACGAAAATAACAGGAGAGAACCCGCCTTCCTCGGCGGCTCAGGTAACGCTGCAATTCCCGTCAGGTCGTTACCCTGAAACGGCGCAGCATATTAAGGAAGCCATTCAGGCGGGAAAATCACCAGTATGCACAATTGACCGTGAAGGAGCCGAGCTAAATCGCAAGCATTCGCTTACAGGTGTTCCCACTCGTAAGGGATACGATCGTGATGAATGGCCGATGGCTATGTGTTCAGAAGGAGGCAAAGGTGCAAATGTCAAATACATAGCCCCTAAGGATAATCGTGGGGCAGGATCATGGGTTAGTCATCAATTGGATGAGTATGAGGATGGAACTCGTGTAAAATTCGTTATTAAATAGTTTTTGATTTCGTGTTTTTACCTTTTAGCTCCTTAGATGTTTCCTGTTTGGCCTTAACCAACGCCAGAAAATCAAAAAAATCACCTAGTGTATTGAAGCCGGCACCTAAAATGGCCAAGTCTTCAGCGGATAGTTGGTTAAACCATTCCATTTGCTTAGCATCAAACATATTATCACCGCCAACCATTGATAATGTAGTGTATGTACTGACGGCAACAAAGGTCAGGGCTCAGGCATACCAATTAAGTATGCCTGTTTCTTGTGCAGAGGATGTGTAGAACTCATGTTTAAATTTAATTTTTATACTAAAATCGTCTCCATCGTTATCGTATTGCTTATACCTCTGCTGATCCTGTATGTCTATTCTAATCAGACAACGACAGGTGTACTACGTGAGGAGCTGAATCAATCTAATTATAATCAGCTGACTTTTTTTCAAAACCAGGTGAATACGAATATTGAAATGATTTCCTCCTGGCCGCATCTGCTTATTCATGATCCTGATGTAGCCAGTTTTCAAGCGATTTTTTTGAAGGACAAAGTTCTCAATCTGGATGGAATTAACCTTGTCAAACGGATTCAAACCAAGCTTGGGCTTCAGGAAAGCTCTTTTAATTGGAGAACCGGGCTGAGTATCTATTCTCCTTCACTTGGACGGGTTGTATCGGAGAATGGAGCAGGTTTATATGACCAGAAAAAACTAAATCAGCTGATAAAAGACGGCTGGCAGGTATCCAAAAAAAGATCATACGGGAAAGACCAATTTATATTTTCATTGTATACATTATCCCCGTTTTCTTCACTTGGTAATCCAGAAACCGCTAACACGATTATTAAGGTAGAATTTGACAGTAGTAATATTCAGGATATGCTTGACCGCTTCAAAGGTGATGGTCGAAAAGAGCCTTTTTATTATAAAAAAGGCGTAGGAGCGATCTATAATCGTACTGCCAATGAAGAGCTGTCTGGACAGCTGATTTCAAAATTAGAAAAAATGGGACTCCATGAAGTTGACAATCTGACCGTGAAGATTGGAGAAGAAAGCTACCTGGTTCATGCCGTTCTTTCGCACACGACGGGTTGGTATTTGATTGATTACATGCCTTTGTCTGATATGATGTCTCCGATTTACTCATCGAATCGACTGTTTTATATAACGGTTGTTGGCTCGCTGCTGGTAGGCCTGATTGGCGCTTACTTGCTTCATTCACAGGTACAAGTGCCGATTCTTCAGCTTGTGCGGGCATTTAGGAGACTAAAGGACGGAGACTATGCTGTTCGATTAAGTCTAAGGGGGAGTCACGAGTTTGCTTTCCTGTCTAGTCAATTCAATCAGATGGTCGAACAGATTCAGGAGCTGTTTGAGAAGGTGTATGTTGAGCAGCTACATGTCAAGGAAGCGCGACTAAAGCAGCTCCAGTCACAAATCAATCCGCATTTTTTTTATAATTGTTTTTCGTTTATTACAAGTATGGCAAAGCTGCGCAATCATGAGGCGGTCGTGGCTATGGCTCATAATTTATCCAGGTATTATCGGTATACGACAAGACAGGAGCGGGATTTGGTTCCATTGTCAGAAGAAGTCGAGTTTGTTCAATATTATCTGAGGATACAGCAGATGCGTATGCCAAGGCTAACGTTCTTAGTTCATGTTTCTTCGCAGGCCAGCAGTCTGCCGATTCCGCCGCTTATAGTGCAGCCACTGGTGGAAAATGCGGTGCTGCACGGAATAGAGCCTCAAGCGGAGGAGGGTCTAATTCATATTTTGACTGAGCGTGTTGGCTCGTATATGTACCTGATTGTGGATGATAACGGACTCGGTTTGAGTAGAGAGGCTATAGCTGCCCTGACATCAACGCTTGACAAGCCTGTGGAAGAGGATCATGGATACGGTTTGTGGAATGTGCATCACCGCATGCGATTACATTTTGGGGAAGATGCCGGACTGGAGTTCTCTTTGTCTCCATTGGGAGGATTGCGTGCAGTATTAAAATGGTCGATCTCAACAGAAGGAGAGCATGCGAATGGTTTAATTGAGCCTTCGCCAGATTCGAATATAGTTAAAACGGAGGGACCAGATGGTTCAGATATTACTAGTAGATGATGAGAGTTATGTAACAGAAAGTCTGGCAGCTACCATTCCGTGGGAGACGCTAGGCATCGAGAGGGTTCATCAAGCGGTTTCCGCATTAGCAGCAGTGGATGTGCTGGAAGCGTACGATATTGATATTCTGGTAACAGATATTCGTATGCCTGGTATGACGGGACTGGAGTTGATTGTTGAAGTAAACGAGCGATGGCCGCATATCCGAAGTTTGTTACTGACAGGCTATGCCGATTTTGAATATGCTAAAAAAGCGCTTCAGCTTAAGGCTTTTGATTACATTTTAAAGCCGGTGGATGATGAAGAGTTTATCAAATGTGTGTCAGCCGCCATGGATTCGCTAAAGGAAGAATGGGAAGCATTTGATAAGGTTCACCAATTACAATATAGCCGCAGAAACGATTTTGGTGTACTGCGGACCCATTTGATGCATGATTTGCTACTCGGGCGTGATTTACCAGTACCAAAAATAGAGAGCAAAATGTCCGAGTACGAAATCAAGCTACGTACGGGACATCCTGCCAGTATGCTGCTTATTCAGCTAGGAAAGCATTTTTCTGATATGGACTATCATTCAGTCTCCTTAATTGAGTATGCGATTGGAAATATTGCCGAAGAAGTGTTCGCACCTGATTTTCACGTTTGGCATTGCAAAGCGCCGCATGACTGCTTAATTGTATTAATAGAAGGGAATTGGAATTCATTTCCTGAACGGAGTGTGGATGAGCAGAATCTTTGTTTGCGTGCGGCGATTGAGACCTTTCGAAAAAATGTGAGCAATTACTTGAAAGGGGAAATTTACGTTGCATTAACCGGATGGTTTAAGTTTCCAGAGGAGCTACCTAAGCTATATCAGACAGCGATTAGATCTTTATACTGGAATCATCAGGAGGAAACGGATGCACTGCTATTCATAGAAGAACAGACAGAACAGCCACACAGTTCAGTTAAGTCACTAGAGGGGCTTTATATGCACCCTACGCTTACTCATCTGCTCGAATCCAGGCAATGGGACGAGGCTGAAGCGAAAGTGAGCCGTGTATTTGGAAAAATGGAAGAGGTGGGATATACACGCGAGCATTTATATGAGCTGTTTATTTCGGTGACGAGCGCCTTTATGTATACAGCGCACAAACAAGGACGTTTCATTACACAGATGGATCAAGTAGGCTTCGATCCGTTACATGCGCAGAAAATGGTTCATTCGTTCCCCCACCTCAAAGAGTGGATATTTTCCATGATGAACAAACTTAAATCTGAATGGTCCGCAAGCGAGCAAAGCGCTAAAAGCTATGTGGTCAAGCAGGTTCAGGAGCTCATCTCCCAGGATAAAGGCCAGGAGCTGTCTGTTAAGACGATTGCTGATCAGGTTTATCTTCATCCAGTCTATCTGTCTAAAATTTATAAAGCTGAAACCGGAGAAGGTCTGGGTGACTATATTATCCGAATGAGAATGGAGCGGGCTCTTTATTTGCTCAAATATTCCAACAAAAAAATATACGAAATTACGACGGAACTAGGCTACCAGAATCCCCAATACTTCAGTAAAATGTTCAAAAAGCATTACGGAATGACTCCGCACGAATTTCGAGATCAGTAGAGATGGGACCAGTAAAGACGAAATCAGTAAAGATCAGTTGGGAAAGGTGCAGAAATATTTATTTTGTGACATAGGCTGTGAAGAAAAGCCCTTCTATAATAAAAGAGTAGAAAATGATTTCTAGAGGGGGAACAATATGCGAGTTCATTCGAAGAAAAAGCTGTTGTCGTTG
Source organism: Paenibacillus sp. FSL M8-0228 (assembly GCF_038007385.1). Lineage (NCBI taxonomy): Bacteria > Bacillati > Bacillota > Bacilli > Caryophanales > Paenibacillaceae > Paenibacillus > Paenibacillus sp. FSL M8-0228. The sequence continues at coordinate 3,658,192 of NZ_JBBOXA010000001.1, read as the reverse complement.
CTCGCCGCAACTATGGTATTAGGAGTTGGCCTTGTGGGCTGCTCAGGTGCGGGAAATGATGGGAGTGCGGACGGCACAGCTAAAACTGAAAACGTATACAAAGAAAAATACAATCCAGAAGTCACAATTTCCACGGTATGGGGTGTAGATCCCGCCTTAAAATTTAAAAATGGTGAATCTATCGAAAATAACATTGCGACCAAATGGGCTAAAGAGAAATTCGGTATTAATATCAAATCACTCTGGTCCGTCACGGATACGAATGGCGCATTTGCTACGAAGCTGCGTTTGGCTATGTCCTCCGGTCAGGAGATGCCGGACGTCGTTGTACTGGGGACGGAAAATGAGCAACTGGCACAGGACATGATCGATTCCGGTATGTTTGCAGAGGCTGGTCCGTTGTTTGACAAGTACGCTTCGGATTCATGGAAGCAGGCGATGAATCAGGATACGAATGTATGGAATCAGTATAGCCGAGATGGTAAGAAAATGGGTATTCCTGTGCTTGATTTCGCCTATAACCATGATTATGTATTGTGGGTACGACAAGATTGGTTGGATAAGCTGGGTATGAAGGCTCCTGAGACGATGGATGATCTGGAAAAAGTGATGGATGCCTTTAAAAATAAAAATCCGGACGGACTGGCTCCGAACAAAGTGGTTCCGCTCAGTATCGGTTTTAAAACATCCATGAACACTTGGATGGGTGACCCGTCCTGGATTTTCGGGGCATATGGCACACTACCTCAGCAGTGGAACAAAGGTACAAATGGCAGTTTGGAATATGGCTCCGTGCAGCCTGGCATGAAGCCGGGTTTGCAAAAGCTGAGCGAGTGGCTCAAAAAGGGATATATTCCTCAGGAAGCAGCATTGTGGGATGAAAATAAAACGGCAGAACCTACAGTCGCAGGAACAGCCGGTATGATTCCTGGACCATATTGGATGAGCGGCTGGCCGCTTCAGGATACAGTCAAAAATGCGCCGGGTGCCATATGGAAGCCGATTAAGATTCCAGCAGGTCCTGACAACAAAGCCATGCGTCACGGTACGCAATACACCAATGGTGTTGTACTAATCAACAAACAAATGCAGCATCCTGAAGCTTTTTTCACTTATCAAAACTATTTGTTTGACCATTATGCTAATGCCAAACCGGATAGCGATTTGTCGAATGGGCTGTTTAAGGGCTACGATTATGATTTGGATGCGGACGGAAAGCTAATGTCTATCGATAAAATACCAGGCGGTTATGTAAACTCTATTCGTTATTTGCTGGTTCGTGATGGTGCGCGTATACCTGATGCCCAAATGAAGGCTTTGCTAAGTTTGGCTAACGGCGCAGAACCGAAGACCCGTCTAGAGAAAGATGTAATGGTGAACTACGGGAAAGGTACTCCTGCAGCTGCCAAAGTGCTTATGGAACAGAAGGATATCTCCATGAAAGATCAGTTCACAGGTCCAACTACGCCAACCATGAAGGCTAAAAAGGACTATCTGGATAAAATTGAAAGTCAGACCTTCAATGAAATTATTTATGGCAAGCAGCCGATCTCTGCTTTTGATACCTTTGTGCAGACGTGGAAAACAGCGGGTGGCGAACAAATTACAAATGAAGTAAACGAATGGTATAAAAGCGTCGAAAAGTAAAAACCAATGATGTTGTAACAGAGTAGGAAGGCTGTCCCGAGGTGGGCAGCCTTTTTACTACAGTTTCACCCGTATCGAGTGGAAATGAATGCGATATCATGGTGTATTTGAAAAAAAGTTTTATTCGTTTGGCGAGCTTAAAAAAATGATTGCTTTTGTGCCATGTATGTTGGTTTTTTGAACTGTCGGGACTGCGAAAACGCTTTTATAATTGAAGTATACCATGAATGAAAGTTACAGGAGGAACTGCAATGAGAAGTCTGCAACGTACGTGGCCATTTCATATCATGCTGCTGCCAGCCATCATTTTCTTAATTGTATTCAGCTACATTCCGATGGGCGGCATCGTGATGGCCTTTCAAAATTACAAGCCTTGGCTAGGCATAACGGGTTCCGAGTGGGTTGGACTGGATAACTTCCGCTTTTTGTTTCAACGGGAGGACAGTCTTCAAGTTGTCTGGAATACACTAATTATTGCTGTGTTAAAGATGTTTTTCAATCTGGTAGTTCCGTTTGTTTTTGCTATACTGCTGAATGAAATTCGCAAGGTCGGACTTCAGCGATCCATTCAGACACTAGTTTATCTACCACACTTTCTGTCGTGGGTCATCTTGGGCGGAATTCTGATTGACCTGTTGGCTACAGATGGATTTATGAACCGTATTCTCGGTAGTTTCGGGATCCAGCCTATCTTTTTTCTGGGAGATAATAACTGGTTTCGGTTTACTGTCATTGTTTCAGATATATGGAAGGAGTTCGGCTACAACACCATCGTATTTCTCGCTGCACTGGCGGGTATTAATCCTTCGTTGTATGAGGCTTCTGAAATGGATGGAGCGAGCCGCTGGAGACAGACGCTACACATCACTGTACCTTCGTTAATTCCGATGGTAGTCGTTGTTGGAACGCTTGCACTTGGCAATGTACTGAATGCCGGTTTTGACCAGATTTTCAACCTTTATAATCCACTGGTTTACCAAAAAGGCGATATTATTGATACATTCGTCTACCGGACAGCGTTAATCAATGGGGAGATGGGCTTTGCCACCGCTATCGGCTTGTTCAAATCCGTTATCAGTATGATTCTCATTCTGATATCTTATCGACTTGCTTACAAATGGGCAGGTTACCGCATATTCTGATTCCACGAGACTGAAAGAGGGAGAGTCATGTATCATAAAACAACGCCATACCGCATTTTCAATGTGTTTAATATTTGCTTACTAGTGATTTTGTCTATCATGTGTATCGTTCCACTGATTCATGTGTTGGCGGTATCATTTAGTGCTAAATCAGCAGCAGATGCAAATCTGGTTGGACTGTGGCCAGTGCAGTTTTCATTAGAAGCCTATAAGAAGACAATGAATAACCCGATTTTTCTGCACTCCATCTGGATTTCTGTCTGTCGGACTGTATTGGGAACCGGCTTGACACTGCTGATTACCTTTTTAGCTGCTTATCCACTTTCAAAGGAAACATCTGTGTTCCGTAGCCGAAACGTATATTCATGGTTGTTCGTGTTCAGCATGATTTTTAACGGTGGTCTGGTTCCATTCTATATGGTTATTCAAAAGATTCATTTAATGGATAGCTTCTGGGTACTTGTTTTGCCAGGAGCGGTCAACACATTTCTGGTCATCCTTATGTTGAACTTTTTTAGAGGAATTCCCAAAGAGATGGAAGAGGCCGCATTGATCGACGGAGCAGGACATTTTCGGACATTGTTTAGTATCTTTTTACCGATATCCATGCCTTCCATTGCGACGATTGCGCTGTTTAGTATGGTATTTCATTGGAACTCCTGGTTTGACGGTCTACTCTATTTGAGCAATGCAAAGGACTATCCGCTCGCGACGTTCCTGCAAACTGTAATTATTCAGAAGGACATGAGTTCCATGAGCATGAGTCCAAAGGAGATGGAATTACTTTCTCAAACGACGGTTAATGCAGCGCAAATTTTCATTGGTGCAGCGCCTATTCTCATTGTATATCCATTTTTACAAAAGTATTTTGTTAAAGGTATGACGCTAGGTTCCGTCAAAGAGTAATAGAAATAATAAGGAGATGATTTACAGTGACGTATCAAAACATAACTAAGTACCCCCCGATTAGTGAGCGAATTCCACGTATGCTGCATGGAGCGGACTATAACCCGGAGCAATGGCAGCATTACCCTGAGGTGTTAGCGGAGGATATTCGTCTAATGAAACTAGCCAAATGTAACGTGATGTCTGTTGGCATTTTCTCATGGGTATCATTGGAGCCTGAGGAAGGTGTATTTACGTTTGAGTGGCTGGATCGTATTCTGGATTCGTTTGCTGAGAACGGAATCTATGCATTTTTGGCTACTCCTAGTGGAGCAAGACCAGCCTGGATGTCACAAAAATATCCTGAGGTGCTGCGTGTGGAGGCTAACCGTGTCCGTAATCTGCACGGATTTCGCCATAATCACTGTGCTACATCGCCTGTTTACCGGGAAAAAGTACGTATCATGAATACGAAGCTAGCCGAGCGTTATGCTAACCATCCGGCTGTTATTGGCTGGCATATTTCCAATGAATTTGGTGGAGATTGCCACTGTGATTATTGTCAGGAGGCATTTCGCGCTTGGGTCCAGGATAAATACGGTACGCTGGACAAGCTAAATCACGCATGGTGGACGACCTTTTGGAGTCATACGATTACGGACTGGAGCCAAGTTGAGTCCCCGGCACCTCACGGTGAAACACAGGTTCATGCCATGAATTTGGACTGGAGACGGTTTGTGACCGATCAGACCGCAGATTTTATCAAGCATGAGATTGTGCCGCTCAAGGCTGCAAATCCAGCAATTCCGGTCACAACCAATTTGATGGAGTTTTTTGAAGGATTGAACTACTGGAAGTTTGCTGATCTGCTCGATGTTATATCCTGGGATAGTTACCCAACATGGCATGATCGTGAGGGAGATGATAGCCGTCAGGCTGCTAAAGTGGCCATGATGCATGATATTATTCGTTCAATCAAGGGAGGTAAGCCTTGGATGCTCATGGAGAGTACACCAAGTTTGACGAACTGGCAAGACGTTAGCAAGCTGAAGCGGCCGGGAATGCATCTGCTCTCGTCTTTACAGGCTGTGGCACACGGGTCAGACACCGTTCAATATTTTCAGTGGCGGAAAAGCCGCGGTTCGAGTGAAAAGCTGCATGGTGCGGTTGTCGATCATGTCGGACATGAGCACACTCGGGTATTCGGGGATGTGACCCATGTCGGTAATGCGCTGGAAAAACTGGAGGAGGTTATCGGTACATCTGTACCGGCGGAGGCCGCAGTCATTTTTGACTGGGAGAACCGTTGGGGAATCAACGATTCACAGGGACCGCGGAACAAAGGTGTAAAATATGAAGAGACAGCTGAAGCGCATTATTTGGCGCTGTGGGAGCAGGGTGTGCCTGTAGATGTCATTCATATGGATGCAGATTTCTCCAAATACAAACTTTTGGTAGCTCCGATGTTATATATGGTCCGCAGCGGTGTGGGGGAGCGTATACAGAAGTTTGTTGAAAACGGTGGTATTTTCGTAGCAACCTATTGGTCTGGTATCGTAGATGAACATGATTTGTGCTTCCTTGGAGGCTTTCCGGGCCCGCTTCGTAAGACGCTGGGGATCTGGTCGGAAGAGATTGACGGATTGCATGATCATGACCGTAATCACATTTTGCCGGTTGAAGGCAATGAGCTGGATCTGCAAGGGGAGTATGAAGCTGTAGAATTGTGTGATCTCATTCATACAGAGGGTGCAGAGGTACTGGCTGTGTACGGTTCAGACTTTTATGCAGGACGCCCAGCTTTGACGGTGAACCGTTTGGGACAAGGAAAGGCTTATTACATCGCATCACGCAACATCGGACTATTCCACAGTCATTTTTACAGAAGTTTAATTGATGATGCAGGAATCAGTAAAGCGCTCAATGTGAAGTTGCCTCATGGAGTGAATACGGCGATTCGTACCGATGGAGTTAATGATTATATTTTCATATTGAATTTCACGCATGAGCCGCAAAAGATTATGTTGGATGGACGAACTTATGCGGATATGCTTGAAAATCATGTGATAGAAGATGGTAGCATTCAATTGGATGCCTACGCTGTTAAGGTTTTAAAGACAGAGCGCAATAAATAGAACATGATATTTTAAGTGTGATCTCTATCGTTTTCCCGAGTGGGAGCTGGTAGATTGGTCAGAGGCAATGAGAAGTATACAATTCGGATGGGAGATGACTTATGAAAACAGGTAACCGCACGATGGTATTTGCGATGTTGATCTTGTTATCCAGCTTATTGTATCCGTTCGGTTCTGTAGGGTTGGGTGCGGCTTCGGCCGCCCCTGCTTTCGCCAAAGGAGCAGATATAAGCTGGGTAGCAGGAATGGAAGCGCAAGGTATGAGTTGGAAGGATAAGAAGGGTGTTCGTCGAGATATACTGCAAATTTTGCGAGATGACTATCAGATCAACGCGGTGCGTATCCGTGTGTGGGTAAACCCTGACATGAAAGATTATGCAAGCGGATACATGAATGCCGAAAAGGCAGCAGAACTGGCGCAACGAGCTAAAAAGTTAGGTATGAGCGTTATGCTGACTCTACATTATAGTGATTCTTGGGCAGATCCAGGGCAACAGAACAAACCTTATGCGTGGCGCAATTTCACATTTACACAACTTATGGATGCAGTCTGGTCCCATACGGTCTATGTTATGAACACGATGAAAAGCAAGGGGGTAACACCGGACTGGGTGCAGATCGGTAATGAGACGAACAATGGAATGCTCTGGGAAGACGGCAAAGCTTCGGTGAACATGAAAAACTATGCGTGGCTCGTCAACACGGGCAATAACGCTGTAAAATCGGTAAGCAGTAGTACTAAAACGATCGTACATTTAGCCAACGGGGATAACAGTTCTGTGTTGAACTGGAATATCGGCGGACTGATTGATAATGGAGCTCAGTTTGATCTCATCGGACTGTCTCTGTATCCCTCTCCTGCGGACTGGCAGGGCAAGGTGGATCAGACGATTACCAATGCCAATAACCTCATTGCCAAATACGGAAAAGGCATTGTCATCAGTGAAATCGGGATGGAATATAATGAACCTGCGGCTTCCAAGGCATTTATATTTGCAATCAAAACGAAGGTTCGGAACATCGGAGGCGGTAAAGGTACAGGGGTATTTTATTGGGAGCCTGCTGCAACTCCAGGTTACAATCAAGGTTATAACAAAGGTGCTTGGCAGGCTGACGGTAAACCAACCTCAGCTTTGGAAGGATTTATAAATTAAGAAGTATGTAAGAGTAGATCAAAGAACCTCTAGTTCGCATTTATCAGACTAGAGGTTCTTTATTGTTATCTAGGGCTCTTGGAAGTTATAGGATTAGGCTTCTCGGTTCACCTTGAAGAACGAAATGAGCTCTTCCAGCTCGCCGGACATCAATGTAAGCTTGTCAGAAGCTTGGACAATAGAAGCCATAGACTCAGCCTGTTCTCCAATAGTATGCTGAATTTGTTTGCTGCTGTCGACTGTTTTGCTAACTGTGGAAGACAGCTCGTCAGAGGTAGCTGACATTTCCTGCGTGCTGGCTGAAATCTGCTCCGTTGCACTGGATACTTCCTGGATTTGTGACGACACTTTATTAGACGCATCTAAAATTTCAGAGAACATTTCGCCTGTCTGCTTCGTAACTTCTAGCCCAATCTGAACTTCTTTTGTACCAAGGCTGATGCCTTTTACAGTCTGTTCAATTTCTTTTTGGATTTCTTCAATAAGCTCTGCAATTTGTTTGGCAGACTCTTGAGACTGTTCAGCCAAATTACGCACTTCTCCCGCTACGACTGCAAAACCTTTGCCTTCTTCACCGACTCTGGCAGCTTCAATAGAAGCGTTCAGTGCAAGCAGATTCGTTTGACTGGCAATGCCTGTAATGATGCTGACGATATTGCTGATTTCGTTAGAACGGTTCTGCAGCGCATTAACGGAATCAGCTGTACTTTCCATTGTAGTGGAGATAGAGTCCATTTGAGCGGAAAGCTTTTGGGCTACCTGATTGCCTTCAACGGAGCGTTTTTCCATAGAATAAGCTTGATCGGCTACGGAAGAGGAGCTCTCCGCAATGGTTTGGATAACCGTCGACATTTCATTCATAGCTCTGGAGCTTTCAAGTGCTGCGTGATCCTGAGCTTCAAGCCCTTGGGTTATTTCCTGAATATTGCTGTTAATGACGTTCGTATTCGTACTGTTTTTCTCGCTAATGCTTAACAATTCCTGGGCAGATCCCGTAACTTCTTGCGTGGTATCCTGTACTTTCACCATTGTATCGTTAAGGTGTTTGATCATTGAATTAAATTTTTGATTGATAATGCCAAGGTCGTCCTCGCCTGTCTTGATTTTTACATTCAGATTTCCCTCGCTGACTTCTTCAATGCCCTTCATCAGGCTACGAATCGGGGAGAGGGTGCGTTTTACCAGTAAATATTGAATCGTTAAGAAGATGGCAAGAAACAGAATGAGCAGTGAAACACCGTATACAAGCAATTTATGAAGGCCGGTAGGTACAGAGCTCGCATCTACGTCAAAGTAAATCGCACTTGTGACTTTCCCGCTAGCATCTGTAATCGGGTAAACAATAGTAGTCCATGTGCCATATTCGTCCGTGTAAAAGCTGCTTAATGCTGATTCATTAGATTGAAGCATTTTATTTACGGCTTGTGCATTTTCGTCAGGAAGAGTGTACATGTCCCCAATGTTCATCTTTAAGTCTTGGAAAGCTTGGACTAAATTTGTGGGAACGCCAATAATGGAGGTCTGATTTCCTTCTGTTAGCTCTGTGCCGAATATGTAAGCTTGGGCAACGTTAGGATAAAGTGTGTGAATAGAATCGAGAAATTTGCGTAAATCTTGTTGCACAGAGCCGTTATAATCTTTTTCATTCAATGCTTGTTGTACTTTTGTTTTATCAACATCTTCTGCCCATTTTTTAGTCAATACCTTAACTTGGTCTTGCAGCTGCGTGGTGAGAATGTTCTTTTGAAGTATATAGCTGGATGTGATGAGAATAGCTCCTATTAATACGATGTTAAGAAAAGAGATTAATAGATTTTTACCAAAAAAGGACATAGTTCTCCACTTCAAGTTTTTCACGTTTTCTTCTCCTTTGAATTAGCGATTTAGTTTCATATACAACCTATCCCATATATATTTCGACAATTTGCTTTCTAATTGTTAGGTATTTATTAAAAGGGAGAGTAGAAGGTTATACAAAAAGAACGGCGGCCCCCGAGTGAATGAAACGATGGGGCCGCCGCTTGTCGGCAAACTGGATTTATGTTGTTTTTCCAACTCAATTCTTACTAAATCACTTTATTGTTCAGACAATATTTAAAAAATAAGATAAATGAGGACAAACGGGTTTGCTTTACACCTATAAATACCTGGATTGCATTGAGGGTTCTTAACTTTTCTGTCCCTTATAAAAGAAGTGAAATGAGCAAGGGTAGTGAAATGAGCGATAAGACTGAGCTAATAACAAATGCAGATGCAGCTTCCGTTTCCAGTGTTTCATAACGGGTAGCAATCATAGCGGCCACAGCCGAGCCGGGAAAAGCGACAAGCAGTACGGCTTTGCTTACATCTTCATGGGATAGTCCTATCAGAACAGCAATACCGAGCATAACAATAGGCATTACGATGGCTTTCAGCATAGCAATGCTAAGTGCTTTTGGACTGAACGTAATCTTCTTGATACCAATGGTTACCCCGATGGCAAATAGGGCTGTACCGGCAGTAACATTGCCGATTTGATCAAACATGGATTGTAAAAGTTTCGGAGCGTGGAATCCACATAGAGTCAATATGACACCAAACAAAGGTACACAGGCAAGTGGCTCGCTGAGTCCATGAAGGACTGATTTCATAGTGACTTTAAATAAGTTGCCTTTAGTGCCGTCGGATTCTGTTGTTTTGCGCTGGCCGACCGTTCCCAAAATACTTGCAAGCGGATCAAGAATGGCATTAACGACGATCCCGGTAATCGCAATCGGGATGGCGACTGTCGCACTTCCGAACAAGCTGCCCAGAACCGGAATTCCCATGAATGCAAAAGAAGGCTGTGTTGAATTCAATGCGAACATGGAGGATTCAGTCAGGCCTTTTTTGGCAATTAAGCGATAAACAATGAGCAATACAATATAAAAGCCGATTACACCAAGTAGCAAAGCCACAAGAAAGGGCCACTTTTGAATCAACGTCTCTCTTGGTGTCGTCGTAATCCCAATAAACAAATGTGCGGGTAGAGCAAACTTCGTCACGAGTGTATTTAATCCCTTAGAAGAAGCGGGGTTAAAAGCTTTAAACAATCCTGCGAAATAACCAATTAAAATGACAAAGAAAATAGGAATTAAGATAATAAAAATATGACCTGTAGCCATGATGTCGCCTCCAATGAAGATGTCCGCCAAAAATGGCGGACATCAGTTAAATAATCACTTTGCGTATGCAAGTATAAATTTGATGTTGTTCGCTATTTTTTAAACCAGGACCGCTGCCTGACCATATTGTTTGATGGGTTTATATTTACAGTCCCACATCGCATCTCGAACTGCTTGTGCGATATCGTCCGGTTGATGACGCGCTACTCCATCCTGAACTGCTGCCTTGGCCACAGCCACGGCTACCGCTTCAGATACTTCGCGTAATTCATTGATTTTTGGCAGCAGGGAAGCACCAGGCTGCGACAAATCCACCATTTGAGCTACTGCATGGGCAGCTGCAGCAAACATGCTATCTGTTATGATTTTGGATTTTACCACGATTGCGCCAAGACCAAGACCCGGGAACACGAAAGCATTGTTGGATTGCCCAATTTCAAACTTAATATTGTTATAGATCACCGGCTCAAAAGGACTTCCTGTGGCAATCAGGGCTTTTCCTTCGGTCCAGTGGATCAAATCTTGCGGAGTTGCTTCTGCAAGTGGAGTCGGGTTGGACATAGGCATAATTATAGGACGTTCTGTATGTTTGGCCATTTCTTTAACGATTTCCTCACTAAATGCCCCACTAACACCGGAAGTACCAATCATAATCGTCGGTTTCACGCGGCGAATGACTTCAAGCAGAGGGATTTTTCCATCTTCAGCATGTTCCCAGTCACGGCATTCTGCAGCATCACGCGCATAAGGAACCTGAAATGGAAAAAGTCCTTCTGTTTCGTTGGTAAGCAGGCCACGGTAATCATAAGCCCAGAAGTTACGTCTTGCTTCTGCTTCTGACAGTCCTTCCAGCATCATGGCGGCGCTAATTTGGTCTGCATTGCCGATTCCGGCAGCTCCTGGACCAAAGACTAGAACCCGATGCTTGCTCAGTGGGATTCCGGACAATTGAACACCGGACATCACACCTGCGAGTGTAACCGCTCCAGTACCTTGAATGTCGTCATTAAAAGTCAAAATACTATTTCCGTATTTATTGATAATGTTCCGTGCATTGACATTGCCCAAATCTTCCCAGTGCAGCAGAGCATTCGGGAAAAAGGAAAGTGCAGCTTGAACATAAGTGTCAATAAATTGATCATATTGTTCTCCACGTACACGTTTGTGACGATTCCCCATATATAAAGGATCTTCCAATAGCTTCTCGTTGTTTGTACCTGCATCAAGAACAACTGCCAGCACCCGGCTAGGATCTATACCAGCAGCAGCTGTATACACAGCAAGCTTACCAATAGAGATATTAATACCTCCGACTCCCCAGTCCCCGATTCCCAAAATACTCTCGGAATCTGTGGCTACGATCAGGTCGATATCATCAGGGTCCAGGTTCAAATTCTTAAAAGCCTCTCCAATACCCGCCAGATTATCAATAGATAAATACATACCACCAGGCTTGTGATATTCATGACTGTATTCCTGTATAGCCTGGCCTACTGTTGGTGTATAAACAATCGGGAGCATTTCGCTTAGGTGCTCAGAGAGCAAACGATAATAAAGGACCGTATTGCGATTAAAAAGATCATTTAACGCAACATTTTTACGCAAATTATCCGGTTGGCTCTGAAATTGCTCGTAAACCCGTTGAACCTGTTCCTCAATAGTTAATATCGTAGGAGGAAGGAGACCGTCAAGTCCAAGTTGTTTCCGTTCTTCCAAGGTAAAAGCCACTCCTTTATTCAGCAGTGGGTTGGCAAGTAGATCTTTTCCGGTTAATTTGGTTTCGATAGATCCGTCTTCCGTAAAATGAAAAGCACGCATTTTTAATTCCTTCTTTCTAGAAAATTACATTTAGTTCATCCTTGAACAATTCGTGGACAAGTATACGCCTTATTTTAAACCAAGTGAACAAGTATGTTGTGTGAAAAATGGTTATATAAGTGTTTACATAAGAGAAATTATGAAAATGAAAGCGATTTTCAATGTTTTTTAAATGAAAATTTCATTTAATTTTCATAATATTTTCGGAAAATATTGATCTAATGTGATGTTTATCATAGTTTTTATAGGTGTGATTCGATTGAGTATGCATGAAAAATAGCTTAACTTCATTTTATATAAACGAAGTTAAGCCATTTTTTGGGCTATAGGGATGTTTGAGGGACAATTCAATGCTTCGCAGCTTTATATTTTTCGCAGCTTTATATTTGATGAATATCAGGCATTTAATTCTCCAATGCGATTGACGGCTTCATCAGTAACTGTAGCAGAGCGTCGCATCCAGCTGTTACGCCATTTCAATTGCATTATGATGACGAGGGTAAAGGCACAGAACGTAAGTAGGCTCAGACAGATGAAGCCCGGCATATAGGAACCCGTTGATTTGTACAGATGACCCAGTATAAGAGGGAGAAAGTACCCGCCTATGCCACCAGCAGCGCCGACGATGCCGGTCATGAGCCCGATTTCGTTGCCGAAGCGCTGCGGCACGAGCTGGAATACAGAGCCGTTGCCAGCGCCAAGGCACATCATGCCTACGAACAGCAGCACAACTACCACGGTAAGTGGCGGTAACAACGCAATGCCGGCGAGCATAATCCCGGCCCCCGCATACAAGTACATTAGCATGCGTGAACCACCAATCCGATCGGATAAAAAACCACCTACAGGACGAAAAAAGCTTCCGGCAATCACACAAACGGTTGCAAAATCGGCGGCATGTACCGCGGAGAGGCCATACTGGGTATTGAAGAAAATAGTCAAATAATTAGATAGGCCAACGAATCCGCCAAACGTCACGCAATAAAAGGCACAGAATACCCAGGCATCCCTCTGTTTGAGCACCGAAGCATATTGCGACAGATTTTTTGGTGCCGGGCGGTGAGGGCTGTTGCGGGCAAAAATACTGAACAGAATGAAGACGATTAAGATGGGGAGGATGGCCAATCCGAAAACGGCTTCCCAACTGCCAAAATGTTGAGCAATGCGGTTGGCGAACAAAGTCGCAAGGACGGTACCACTATTACCGGCTCCGGCAATTCCCATAGCCAAGCCTTGATGCTCTTTGGGGTACCATTGACCGGCTAACGGCAGCGCAGCTGCAAATGAAGCTCCAGCTACGCCCAGGAGTAGGGCAACAACGTATAATTGCTCCAGCGAATCAACCCACAGCCAGCCGAGCAAAAGCGGGATGATCGTGACAAGCATACCAATCTGTCCTGTGAGCTTGGGACCGATATAATCCGACATGAATCCGAGCACGAGCCGCAGCAGGGAACCACCGAGTATGGGTAGAGCGACAAGATTGGCTTTTTGTACAGGGTCCATTGGATAATCATTGGCAATTACAACGGCCAACGGTCCGATCATCCCCCATATCATAAAACTGATATCAAAATACAGAAAGGAACCAAATAAGGTGGGCTTGTGTCCGCTTTTCCAGAAACTTTTTTTGTTCATTCTCCATCTCTCCTGTTCTAATTGTTGTTCTTTGTCTGCAAAATGTAATTTGAACATGAAAAGCCGCAAATCGCCCCTACATGGTATCTAGGAAACGGTTTGCGGCTTCATTGCCGTGGTTGACACACTTCATTGTGAGTCGACTTGGTATGATCACGTTGGAGTGATTTTAATTCAAATTATAAAAAAGGATCTATTGTATGTCAATATACATAACACAAATGCGAGAAAAAAATTAAATAAAAGGTGAAAATATAGTTTTCATGTATTGAATGTTGACATGACATTCACAATTCAGTAATCTTAGATACATATCGGCACAACGATGTGCCGACTTTTACGGCAACGGTGCCCTTTTCCATTGAATGGAGAAGGGCTTTTTCTGTCTTATTTTATTCGGAGAATGGGGCTGGTTTAACATGATGAAAAAACTGGTCGTCGTCGGCAATGGTATGGCAGGCATCAAATGTGTGGAGGAAATACTCAATTTGGAGCCAGAGCGGTTCCAAATCACGATATTTGGTGCAGAGCCCCGTCCCGGGTACAACCGAGTGCTCCTGTCCAAAATGCTTCAGGAGGAGAGCTCATTTAAACATATCGTTACCCATGACTGGGACTGGTATGAAGAGAACGGGGTAAAGCTGTACGCGGGTGAACGCGTCTGTCGTATTGATGTTGCAGCCGGGATGGTGGAAACGGAATCCGGCATGAAAGAACCTTATGACATGCTCATATTGGCAACGGGCTCATTGCCTTTCATGCCGCCCATTCCTGGAGTGCGAAAACAGGGAGTAATTGCTTTTCGTGATGTGAATGATTGTGAAACCATGGCTAGATATGCCAAAACATACCGCAGGGCCACGGTTATCGGAGGGGGGCTGTTAGGACTTGAAGCTGCTCAAGGCCTGCTGAATCTAGGGATGGAAACTGAGGTTGTTCATAATGCGCAGTATCTTATGAACCGTCAGCTTGACCGGACGGCAGCTGTGCTTCTGCAGCGAAAGTTGGAGGAACAGGGCATGAGGTTTCATTTGGCGAAGGAAACGGTCAACATCATAGGCCGAAACAGGGCACAAGGCTTGATGTTTGCGGACGGGAACAGGCTGGACACGGATTTGGTTGTGCTGGCGGTTGGTATCCGACCGAATATCGAATTAGCTCAGGATAGCGGTCTGACTGTAAACCGCGCCATTGTCGTGGATGATTATATGCGCACGAGTATTCCTGGTATTTATGCCGTCGGCGAATGTGCTGAGCACCGCGGGATTTCATACGGACTGGTGGCGCCGCTATATGAGCAGGGCAAAGTGCTGGCAAAAGTTATTTGTGGTCGTGAAACGGCTCCCTATGAAGGGACGGTTCCGTATGCGCAGCTCAAGGTAGCGGGGATCCATGTGTTTTCCGCAGGAGACATTCGCGATGAGGGAAACGAGACAGCAGTTATGGAATATAACGGGATGCTGGAGGTTTATAAAAAAGTGATGATGCACGGCGGTGCTGTTACTGGCGCCATTTTGTACGGAGATACGGCGGAAAGTACCTCGTTGCTCGGAATGGTACGGCGCGGGGCGTCCGCTACAGAGCTTACATCCCGGGATAACAGCCGGAGCAAAGCAGAGGATGCGGCAGCCGCACTGCCGGAAGAAGAAACGGTATGTGCGTGCAACGGCGTGAGTAAGGGGGCTATTTTGCGAGCGATTGCCACGGATAGGCTGAAGACGGTGGAAGAGGTGAAGAGCCGGACCAAAGCGTCCGGTTCCTGTGGGGGCTGTCGGCCGCTGGTGGCTGCACTGGTCAAAAATAGTTTGTCCCGATCCACAGATTCCGGACCTGTAGTTACTCCAACCGCCCAAGAAATTGTCCCTGTGTGTGGATGTACGCATTACGATCATGATTCGCTTAAAACAGCTATGGTGGACGCAATCTGTCAGACTCCAGGTGAAGTAGTATCCCGTCTCGGTTGGACTAGACAGCAGGGGTGTGAATTGTGTCGTCCGGCTGTACTTTATTACTTGGAATCTCTCGGGTTGCGCGACAGATCTGCGACAAATCCATTAGGGGCTGGCGTTGCGGTTCAGGTCACACCGCAGTACGGAGGAGAGGCGCCCTCTGCGGGTCTGCGCTTTACGAACCTAAATGCCGAGGATCGGTCTTTTGTTGAGGCGGATCTGATGGATCAGGCATTTGTAGAAGTAGCCTGGCTAAGAGAGCGGTTGGCAACTTTATGGGCAAGTCTCGCATTGCCAGCGTTAGTTACAGTTGCTATTTGTCCTGGATCGGCATATCCCGGAGGTGTACTTGTCCACGATATTGGAATATCTCGTTCTCCAGCAGGCTGGGAGGTCTATGCGGGTGGCCATGCAGAGCATCCGGTTCGCCAGGGGCAGCTGCTTGGATTGGAGGAAGACCCGACAGAAGCGGTTCTGCTGACTGCAACTTGCTTGCAAATATACCGACATAGTGCCCGGTATGGGGAAAAAATGTGGGAGTGGATGGAAAGGACTGGTGTTCTGGCATTACGGGAAAGTGTGCTTGACGCTGCTCTTCGAAGTGGTCTAGCGGGTAGTCTGCGGACCACAATGCTGACAGGATGACGGGTTGAGTTGGAGTTATGGCGAATTATCTATCGTGCAGACGATAAAATTCCGAAAAATGGCGAAAGGGAGGTGGCTTTGATGTGTCAGTCAGGAGAAGGCAAACCGGAAGCTGGGCTACATGTACCGTCAGTAATGGATACGCAGTGCCCGTTTTGCAGCGTGCAATGTAAGATGACCGTTAGCACGGGTACAGAGACACTTGCGGGTATCATTCGTACAGTGTATAAGGCGGAAGGGAAGCATAATGCAGCCTCGCAGGGTAGGTTGTGCATCAAGGGAATGAATGCGCATCAGCATGCGACTCATGCGGAAAGGCTGGTACAGCCCCTCATTCGCAAAGAGGGCCAACTGGTTCCCGTCAAGTGGGAGGAGGCGTTGGATACTATAGCTAGCAGTTTCTCTACGCTACTGTCCACACAAGGTCCTGATGCAATCGGAATTTACGGTGGAGGTTCACTCTCCAATGAAACGGCTTATTTACTCGGCAAATTTGCAAGAGTGGCTGTAGGTACGCGTTATATCGACTATAACGGGCGCTTCTGCATGTCGGCAGCGGCATCCGCTGGCAGTAAAGTGTTTGGCATTGATCGCGGACTGACCTGCAGGCTGGCTGATATTCCGTTGGCTCGTTGTATTGTGCTCGCAGGTACGAATATCGCTGAATGCCAGCCGACCTTAATGCCTTACTTTCACCAGGCGAAGGAAAACGGCGCCTTTGTCATCGTAATTGACCCGCGCGCGACACCAACGGCGGCCGCCGCTGATTTGCACCTGCAAATCAAGCCGGGTACGGATGCTGTGCTGGCCAATGCCATGCTAAAGGTCATCGTGGATGAGGGATTTGCGAATGAAGAGTTTATCCGCAAGCGGACCAACGGCTATGACCAGCTGTTGACTCATTTGAAGGGTGTGGATCTGAGAGAATCGGCTGCGTTGTGCGGAATTGAAGTAGAAATGATCCAGCAGGCAGCACGTGCCTTTGGCAGTGTGGAGACGGGCATCGTTTTTACGGCCAGGGGTGTTGAACAGCAGACAGATGGACATATGGCGGTGCGTGCATTTCTTAATCTGGTGCTGGCCACTGGCAAGATTGGAAGGGAAGGATGCGGTTATGGAGCTATCACAGGTCAGGGAAACGGGCAAGGGGGACGAGAGCACGGCCAAAAGGCTGACCAGCTTCCTGGCTACAGATCGATTGAGGATGAAGAAGATCGAGCCTATGTGGCGTCCGTATGGGGAGTGAAACCAAGCAGTTTGCCAGGAAAAGGGGTGTCCGCCTATGAAATGATGGAGCTTGTCCATCAGAAACAAATCCAAGCTTTGTTCGTGATGGGCTCTAATCCTATTGTATCTAACCCGAATGTCCGGCTGGTGGAGAAAGCCCTCAAAAAGCTGAATCTGCTGGTTGTGGCGGATATGTTTCTCACGGAAACCGCGCGAATGGCTGACGTTGTTTTGCCTGTGACATCTTATTTGGAGAATACGGGGACGATGACCAATCTGGAGGGCCGCGTTCTGCTACGGGAAGCGGCGAGGCCCGCACCAGGCGAGGCTAGAGATGACTGGAACATTTTGTGTCAGGTGGCTGCAAAGCTAAACAAGGGCGGCTATTTCTCATACAGGGATGCTGAGCATATCTTTGAAGAACTACGGCTCGCCAGCCAGGGCGGTCCTGCGGATTACTACGGGATCACATACGACAGGCTGCGTCGTGAAGAAGGAGTATATTGGCCATGCCCGTCTACGGACAGAGCCGGTATGGATACAATGTTTCGGGAAACCTTTGCCCATTCTGATCAAAAGGCTGTTTTTACGGTGGTTGAAAGCTGTGGAGCAGGAGAGGAGATATCAGAGGAGTACCCGCTTATTTTGACGAACGGCCGTGTACTGGCTCACTATTTGACCGGTGCACAAACGCGCAGAAGTCCGTCGCTGGCCGCGCGAGAGATTGAGAATTATGTGGAAATTCATCCGCGGACAGCGCGACGCTGGCACATCAGGGACGGGGAGTGGGTAGAGATAGCATCACAGCGCGGCAGCTTCACTGTCCGCAGCCGGATCAAACCAGATATCCGCGAAGATACGCTCTTCGTGCCCATGCATTGGGGTGGGATACAAAATGTTAATCGGGCGACCCGCCCTGATCTTGATCCGTTCTGTCGGATGCCTGGCTTCAAAACGGCAGCTGTACGCATCCGTCCCCTTCATCTGGCTGCATCCGCAACCAGTGCAGATAACGAGGAATGGTCGGAGTTCTAGAGCAGGACGGAGTAAGTGACTTTTTCTTTGCATAAAAGGCCAGCCCCCTTGTATGAGTGAGGGAGCTGGCCTTTTTGAGTTGGACAGTTTAGGGCTCGTAATCACAGACTGCGTGACGCCAGTAATTATAAATGCAATCGGGTTTCAGATCTGTCTGCTTCCGTTTTTATTTCTGTTCTGAGCATGGCTTCCCGCCAGTGACAATACAAACCCCAGGCGTGCCCATTTTCTAGCAGCGGTTTGCAGGTATACAAACCTTCCTCTATGGAGTCAACTCGCCCTGCAACGAACAGCCGGACCGCACTGTTGAGTAACACTTGATTCGAAAAGGCTATAGAAGCTGTGCCTTGTAGCACTTCCTCCGTAATGCGCAGTTGTTCAGCGGGGGTCCAGTTATGCTCTGGTACCACCGAATCCAGTCCGTACATTTCCGGATCAATAACCTGTAATGATACCTCGCCGTTAGCAAGCAGGTAAGTCCGGGTCGGCCGATCGATGAACAGATCCTCCGATCCTTCGCTCCCTTGGACGATCAGAGCTCTGTGGTAATTCAGATTTTGTATGAGTTTCGCCGTCTTTTCGAACACAGTATTGTGGAAAACGCCGAATACAATATATGGGGAAGAACCGTAATCAACCAGTTTCTCGGCAGTATTCAGCACTGTGCGAAGCCCCAGTTCTTCGCGAATGGGCCGCATATCTCGCAGGGGCACACACCACTGTTCGGAGGCTACGAACAGTACACCAGTCAGCTTCGCGGCATGAACGGCGATTTCACGCGTCATGTTCCGGGGCGTTACCCCCATTTCCTGCAATAAAAGCGGGAGCGTAACACCCCATTTGGGAGGGAGGGGTGCACTACCATGCATCGTTACAGGAATTCCGCATGAGGCGAGTAGAAAGGCCGTTGCGAAGGTGGCAATAAATGAAGACTTCCTGCCATCATACGGACCGGCGAAATCAATACCTTTATGCATCGGGTAGCGATGGGTATATTTACGGCAGACGTTTACGAATGCTTCCAGCTCGCCAACACTCTCCATTTTAATGCGCTCCGCGGCAAAGAAAGCTCCGATTTGAGCAGGGGTTGCTGACTGGGTCATAATAAGTTCGGCAGCAGCTTCGGCTTCGGCGTAATTCAGATCCCGGGCGCCCCTTTTGCCACGACCCACTTCTTTTAATATTTCTATGATATTCATGTTCAGGCCCCTTTCAGATTTATGCTTTTAGCATTTGCTGTGCTTTGACGATGGAAATGGCCACATCAACGATACGTTTGCGTTCGTTCATTGCTTTTCTCCGCAGCACATCATATGCTTCCGCTTCCGGGATACCGTTTACTTCTCCAAGTATTCCTTTCGCCATATCAATCCATTTGCGTTCTTCCAACCGAGCGGTCAGTTGCTTGCGTTCACTTTGCCAGTGCTGGCGTTCAAAAAAGCGTTTGGCACTAAAATGAAGAGCCCAATTCAGCTCATGGGCTGCCATAGAAGGGGTTAGAATGCCATCAACAGTGACATCAGCTTCACAAGCCTCTGTCGATGATAGCGCTGATTCTGCGCTGCACCACCAGAGCAACGGAACCGCTTTGGCTTGCTCCAGCCTGCCACCCCACATGCTAATCATGCCTACAGGGATGTTTAGTACCGCCGCATCTGCATTAAGGATTAGCTGTTTGATTTCAGATTCATTGCGGCAGGGCAGAGTTAGGTATCCGTTGGATTCTAAAAGGTGTTCAGGTCCTGCCTGCCATGAGGAAACGGCGTGTGTCTGCTCAGATACATGATCAGAATGTAAGTGAATTACCAACAAGGAACGCAAGCGGGCTCCTCCTCTCTGTAATATGAAGGGTAGTTAGCGATGGGGATGGTATTCATTGATAACAAATATGACATGTGATTTTATCCGTTTGCTTTATTTTTCCACCATCATCAAGTTGAAACGGACTTTTAAACCATTTTGGCGTGTTTTGGTCTGAAAATCAATCCTAATTTTGTAGGGGAGTGATATTTTATACGTCATAGACATGTTACATGGTGATAAAATATAATTTTTTATAAGTTTATGCGTTAGGAATGTTGACATATCATTTGAACCATTATATATTAGCTACAATACTTTTTAATTCCATACTCTGATGGATACAACGGCGTATTCGATGAAACGGCAATGGAGCCTGTTTTCTCATGTGGGGGGATATTTTGAATCCCCATATGTGAAGCGGGCTTTTTATGTTTTGAGGATACCAATGGAAGGGGAGTGACCTGATGAACAATATCCAAAAGTTAGTGTTGATCGGCAACGGAATGGCGGGGATACGCACTCTCGAACATTTGCTGAAGCTTGCACCAGGTAGCTATGAGATTACGGTATTCGGGGCCGAGCCCCATCCAAACTATAACCGGATCATGCTGTCTTCCGTTCTGGCGGGAGGGGCTGGTTTGCAGGATATTGTCATCAACGACTGGAGTTGGTATGAAGACAACAATATTCGATTGTATACCGATGATCCTGTCACAGCTATCGACACGGAAAAGCAGCAGGTGACATCACGCTCCGGCGTATGCATCTCTTATGATTTGTTGTTGTTGGCAACGGGGTCTAAAGCGTTTATTCTGCCGCTTCCAGGGGCCGACAAGGATGGTGTTATCGGTTTCCGGGATATTCGTGACTGTGAAACGATGATGGAGACGGCGAAGACGCACAAAAAAGCAGCCGTCATCGGTGGCGGATTGCTTGGACTAGAGGCAGCCAGGGGGCTGCTTAACTTGGGGATGGACGTCACAGTTATCCATATTAACGGATATATTATGGATCGGCAGCTGGATGAGGCTGCTTCCCTTATGCTACGGCGCGAGCTGGAAGAGCAGGGAATGACATTTCTGGTCAATAAGCGGACGGCGGCTATAACAGGACGTCGCCGCGTGGAAGGGTTGAAATTTGCCGATGGCAGCGAGTTGGAAGCGGATCTGATCGTTATGGCGGTAGGCATCAAACCAGACATTGAACTGGCGGTGTCGGCGGGAATCCCTGTAAACCGCGGGATCATCGTAAATGATCACATGGAAACGAATATCCCCGGCATCTACGCCGTTGGAGAATGTGCAGAACACCGGGGAATCACTTACGGGCTGGTTGCTCCATTATATGAGCAAGGTGGTGTACTGGCTCAGCGACTCGCGGGAATGGAGACTCCCGGCTACAGTGGTTCAGTTACCTCGACAAGGTTGAAGGTATCGGGTGTCGACGTGTTTTCAGCAGGGGATTACAAGGATGAACCGGGAACACGTTCCCTGCGGTATCAGGATGATATTGGTGGCGTCTACAAAAAAATCGTAATCAAGGAAGAAAAACTGATCGGAGCCGTTCTGTTTGGGGATACGTCTGACGGAGCCATGCTGTTTTCGTTGATCAAAAGTGGCGAGTCGGTGGTTGGCCGAGAGAAAGAGTTATTACTTGGCTTCAATCCCGGTCAACCAGAAGCTAGTGGCTCCATGATGCTGGAGCAGATGCCTGATGACGAAATTGTATGCGGATGTAATGGTGTATCCAAGGGTGACATTGGAGAGGCGGTTGCGGCTGGCTGCCGGAGTGTCGGGGAGATTAAGGCATGCACAAAAGCATCGGCATCATGTGGCGGCTGCAAGCCATTAGTGGAGGGACTCTTACAGCTATACGCAGGCGCAGAAGCCGGAGAAACGATGAAAGAGGGTATTTGTAGTTGTACGACGCTTGACCGGGAAGCGATCATTGATGGCATTCGGGAGATGGGATTGAAGAGTGTCAAAGAAGTGATGAATGTGCTGGGATGGAACGAACCGGAAGGTTGCACTAAATGTCGGCCGGCCCTCAATTATTATCTAGGTATGCTATGGCCACTAGATTATGAAGATGAGAAGGAATCCAGATTTACGAATGAACGGTACCATGCCAATATACAAAAAGATGGCACCTATTCTGTCGTGCCCCGCATATATGGAGGAGTTACTTCACCTGCCGACCTGAAGAAAATTGCTGCTGTCGCGGAGAAATACAATGTGCCTCTGGTTAAATTTACGGGTGGTCAACGTCTTGACCTGCTTGGTGTGAAAAAAGAGGATTTGCCAGGGATCTGGGCCGAGTTGGATATGCCGTCTGGATATGCCTATGGAAAGACGCTGCGAACGGTTAAGACGTGTGTAGGTAATACCTTTTGCCGCTTTGGCACGCAGGATGCTATGGGGATGGGCATCCGGTTGGAAAAGGCATTTGAACGTCTGAATGCTCCATCCAAAGTCAAACTGGCTGTGTCCGGTTGCCCGCGTAACTGCGCTGAAGCGACGATCAAGGATTTGGGCGTCGTTGCTATTGACGGTGGCTGGGGGATCTACGTTGGAGGTAACGGGGGTATCAAGGTTCGGGCAGCTGAACTACTTTGTACCGTTAGAACCGAGGATGAAGTGATGGAATGGACCGGTGCCTATCTGCAGTATTATCGTGAGCAGGCCAATTGGAACGAACGCACAGCCCATTGGTTGGAACGGGTCGGAGTGGAATCCATCAAACAGGCACTTTCGGATGCAGAGACGAGGAAGCAACTGGTGACCAGAATTGAAGAGACATTAAGCACGACGACTGATCCGTGGCACGAAATTATTCACAACAAAGAGCTGCGCAAAAATTTTGTGCAGCTGCCGGAACTTAAGCCAGTAATGGAATAGGGGGCTGACAAAATGGAGACCAATACGACAACCAACAGAATCAGAATAGCTAATTTGAACGAAATTGACCGACGTGGAGCAAGGACAGTTCGCATTCATGATACAGAAATAGCTGTATTCCGTCTGAGCGATGGCAGCGTGCATGCACTTGAGAATCGTTGTCCGCACAAAGGGGGACGGTTATCCGAAGGAATGATATGTGGCTCAGCAATCCATTGTCCGCTCCATGACTGGAAAGTTGACCTTTCCACTGGCCGGGTGCAAGAGCCAGATACTGGATGTGTGACTGCTTACCCGACGGAGATTGACGGTGAGAGCGGGGCGGTTTATATCGTAATCTAAGAGTTCTATGCGTATTGTGCTGAGGTCCTGTTTTTTTTCTTCTATATAAATAGAAGGATTAAGGTGAAAAGCTTTGCTGAAGAAAAAATGACATTGTTAAATTACAACGATCTGAGTATACAGAAAAGTCGACCCTATCTTTCCGGGCGGCTTTTTTATCTTATAAGTATCATTTTGATTAAAAAACAGGATAACTGGATTTATCTCTAGACAAACAAAAAAGCCTTGAATATCAAGGCTTTTGACGAATAGGACGGATGGGGATCGAACCCATGACCCTTACCCTGTCAAGATAATGCTCTCCCGCTGAGCTACCGTCCTTCGGTTATTAGATAATATCATGTATTAACCATATATGTAAAGTGAAAAAATAGAAGTCAGCCTGTACTTCATGACCATTTATATATATAATTCGAATTTAGTGAGTTTACAAATTTGGAGTTAATGATAGGGGGAACAGGTGATGGCCGCAGAAATTATAAGTGTAACAACAGAGGAGCAGCTACAGGAGGCAATATCGATCCGTACCAAAGTGTTTGTCGATGAGCAAAAGGTTCCTCTCGATTTAGAAATTGACCATTATGACAAGCTGGGAGATACGGCCCATCATTTGCTAATTTGTGAACATGGT
Organism: Paenibacillus sp. FSL M8-0228; assembly: GCF_038007385.1. NCBI lineage: Bacteria > Bacillati > Bacillota > Bacilli > Caryophanales > Paenibacillaceae > Paenibacillus > Paenibacillus sp. FSL M8-0228. The sequence continues at coordinate 3,634,101 of NZ_JBBOXA010000001.1, read as the reverse complement.
GAAATGGTGGCCACTGGTCGGTTGACATACTATGAGGAAGATACAGCTAAAATGCAACGTATTGCCGTTCTCAAGGAGCATCGTGCCGCAGGCTATGGACGTGTATTACTGCTAGCACTGGAGGAACGTGCACGTGAATTGGGGTTAAGATACTCGTTGCTAGATGCCCAATGTCAAGCCGAGAAGTTTTACGAAAAGCTTGGCTACGAGACGATCTCCGATGAACCTTTTGACGATGCGGGAATACCGCATGTTCGTATGCGCAAAAAGTTGTAGTCGGCAGCGCAAGGTGCATACAAATCTGTACAATGCGCATGCTAGTAAAAGTTCCTCCACTATACTATGGATAAGGAGCGATACAGCATGGCTAATACAGAACGGGAGCAAATTACAGCAGTACGTAAAAACGGGGATGGCGACCTTATGTCTTTTCAGACATCTACCGGTCGGATTTTAGATTATAGCCAGGCTTTGAATGAGATTGAGACAGGCTCAATTGCAGGCGTTAACGTTTTCAAGGCCAAGGATGGCAGCAAACGAATTCGGGGAGATGCCGACGGAGATCCTTCTAATAACCTGGATCAACTGCCATTGTTCTGACCTTAACTCGCAACACTAGCATTATATTTAAAAACAGCAAGCCGCCTGGCTTTCCTACAAAGGATAGCCAGGCGGCTTTTTGTTAATTGTTAAGCTGTATTTAGCATGCTACTCTGCACGTTCCAACTCTGCAAGTTGATATAATCGTTGCTGTTCCAGAAAGGACATGACGCCAGCTTTATCCCTGAATTGTTCCATATCATCACTATAGTGCATCAGACGAATCAACTCTTGAAGAGATGGCGCCAAGCTTAGCAGCTCGTCCAACGTCGTATGGACTTCTCCGGCACCTTGTAATTGAACCTCATGCAGAATACTCCGACATCCTCGTTCATGCACCAGATGATGAAGCAAATCAGGGTCAAAAACCATATCTGCACTATAAAAAAGGCGGTCATTTATGAATAAGGAATAACTGTTTTTACCAGGAATATGCCGTGTAGGGATCAGCTCCACCTGGATACCGGATACTAATGTAGTGGGCACGCCAGGCGTTATTACGTTTACCTCGAATACATCTTCAAGCTTGTCAATCATACCCTGCTGTGACATCCCGCCCTTGAGTGTATGCTCCCATAAAGGGTGGATTAGGGGTTCGGCGATATAAAGTAGAGGCTTGCGACGATGGAGAATGTTCATTTGAAAACCGAATTCCTCCAAACCTCCGACATGATCTGCGTGAATATGTGTGATTAAGATGGCGTCAATATCAGGCAAAGGGACGCGCATTTGGTGTAATGCTAACGAAGCGGTTGTACCACAATCGATTAGCAGTTTGCCTTCTCCGCTGTCCAGCAGCGCGTTGTTGTTGTAATAATGCTTGGCAAAGGCACTGCCTGTGCCAAGCATTTGTATCGTTAGGCTCATTATGGATTTATCCTCCAGACTTTGTGTACTAGAACATTCTACAGTCGTATTTTACCACCTATGCTGCTGGAACTAAAGATTTGGCTTCTTATGTAAAAACTTTGGACAATTTGTGAAACACAGCGCAACTTGTGCGGCTGAGCTAGGTATAAATGTACGACAGAAGGTTTTTAACAGATGACGATGGAGGGATTAGTAGTGATGAAATGGAGAAGAGTGATGGCCCTAATGATGGCCTTTTCAATAATGGGAGGAACCGCCATTTCGGCGGAATCCGCCAAGGACCAAGTGCAGTTGATTATTAATGGAGAGGTGTCAAAAGATGGTGCAGTTGTCATTGATGGGAAGACCTATGTGCCCATCCGTGATTTTAACGGACTTGTAAATTTTGATCCATCCGGTGGAAAAGTTGTTTTCGACCAGCCTAACGTGCATATGTTCCTGTTCAAGGGAGATACTGTGTTTGGTAACGTGAATAAAGGCAATAAAGTGAAATTTAATGTATTTAGTCAAATTGATACCTTGAAAACAGATATCTCCGGAGTGAAGGTAGCGATCACCGACCCTTCGGGCAACGTGAAGGATATTCAGTCCCAAGATATCAAAGGAGCGCAAAAGGATAACTTCTGGTTCCGTACGAACGACTTTACGTATGATTTCAAAACAGCAGGGAATTACCGGGTTGGTTTCTACATTAAAGAGAGCAAAGACGGCAGCTATACCTTGGTGTCCGAAAAAGTCATTACAGCGATAAATTAGGCATACCACAAATTGACCTGCACCCTTGATCATGTTACGATACGGGGGAAAATAAAACAATTTGAAGGTAGGTATTTCCATGAGTGATCACAAACATGAACACGGTGAAGCCTGCAACCACGATCATGACCACGAACATGAAGAAATGGTTCTTACGCTAACTGATGAAAATGGTAAAGATGTAGAAATGGTGCTGGTAGAGACCTTTGATGTAGAAGATCACGTTTATGCTCTTCTGCTTGAGCGAGGCAATCCCGAAGCGGATGGCATTATTCTTCGTATGGAAGAAGAAAACGAAGAAATGGTGCTTTACAATATTGAGGACGAAGATGAGTGGAAACGTGTAGAAGCTGCATATAGCGAGCTTGTTGCCCAATACGAATAGAATTGGATGTAGTAGCTGTTATAGTTCTTTAAGAAAAAAAGCCCCCAAATGGAGGCTTTTTTTCTTGACTATCAATATATTTTGTAAGCATGTGTTGTCCGATCAATATTATGAAATAGCGTCAGTCTCGACGATAACCTTCACCTGATGTACTGTTCGGTCCTCGGGTCCTTTAACAGGCAGGCCTACTTCTACATGATCAACAATATAATCAATATTGTCCTGCGAAATAACTTCTCCTGGCAGTAAGATCGGAATACCCGGTGGATACACATAAATGAATTCTGCAATAATGCGACCAGCAGATTCCTTGAAGGGCACGATTTCCGTATCTCCATAAAAAGCGTCTCTTGGAATGAGGGAGAGCTGAGGGATATCTGGTATCTTTACAACCAGCTCATGCTCCTGACCTGTGGAATAGTGCAGAGAAGCCAGCTCACGCAGAGCTTTCAACAAAATTTCAATTTCCTCTTTGGTATCCCCAGGGGTCACCAAACAGAGAATATTGTACATATCGCTAAGTTCAACCTCGATATTATAGTGATCTCTCAGCCAATTTTCCACATCGTATCCGGTAAGGCCCAAATGGCGGATATGAACCGTAATTTTGGTTGGATCATAATCGTAGGTAGCTTCCGTGCCGAGAATTTCACTACCAAAGCAATATAGCCCTTCAATCTTGTTAACCTCTGAGCGGCAATATTCAGCCAAATCAAGGGCGCGTTGTGCTATTTCATGACCGTTAAGGGCCAGATTACGTCGGGATGTGTCTAACGAAGCCAAAAGAATATACGAAGTCGACGTTGTTGTCAGCATACTGAAAATCGTTTGTACACGCTGCGGATTAACGAATCCGTTTTTCGTATTTACATTCAGGATTGAGCTTTGAGTCAAGGAACCACCCAGCTTGTGAACGCTTGTAGCTGACATGTCTGCTCCCGCCTCCATGGCGGACATCGGTAGATCAGAGTGAAAATGAATCAGTACTCCATGAGCCTCATCGACCAGGACCGGCACATTATAGCTGTGAGCGAGATCTACAATTTCCTTCAAATCGGCGCACACACCGTAATATGTCGGGTTGATAACAAGGACGCCCTTGGCGTCAGGGTGGCGTTCCAATGCCCGGCGTACGGACTTGGTTGTAACCCCGTGGTGAATACCGAGATTCTCATCACTGACTGGAGAAATGAATACCGGCTTCGCACCAGCGAAGATAATGGCAGACATTATAGATTTGTGTATGTTTCGGGGTACAATAATTTTATCACCAGGCATGCAAATCGACATAATCATGGTGATGATGGCTCCGCTTGTCCCCTGTACACTGTAATACGTATAATCAGCTCCGAAGGCCTCTGCTGCAAGCTTTTGAGCTTCTTCGATGACGCCTGAAGGCTGATGCAGATCGTCCAATGGAGCGATGTTGATCATATCTATGGAAAAGGCATTATCCCCCATAAATTCGCGAAATTCCGAATCTGCTCCCACTCCCTTTTTATGACCTGGGATGTGAAATTGAACCGGGTTGCTCTGAGCATGCTTTTTCAAAGCAGTAAAAAGCGGGGTGTTGCTTTGATTCATTAGTGTTGTCACAACCTTTCGTGCAGGATTTCGACAATCCTGTGCAAGTGATAATAGAACAAAATTGAGTATAGCAGTTTAAAGTAGGAATGCAAGCGATTGAGGGCGCATTTATTTGCGAAAGAGTGGAGTAGGCGGAGAACCCGGTCTTTATAGCCAAAAAATGAAGGTGGAGGATGTGGATTAGATGAGACAAATAGGACGAAAAAAAGCTCCGCAGCGGTTGTGGACTCCTTTTTTCACTAAATTATGGGTTTTGGTATTTCTGGTCGAATTTATGAAAGGATCTCTTCTGGTATCCATCCTGCCGGTATATATGGGAGAAACGCTTGGTTTGTCGGCTGGGGTTATTGGTTTGGCCTTTTCACTTCAGTATTTTGGAGACAACGCGTTTCGGGCACCGGCGGGCTGGATGGCTGAACGACTCGGCTACCGTGGAACCATGTCGACCGCGCTGTTGTTTACGCTTGTAGCGATTATTATGCTGAGCGTACTGACAGAGCCCGTGTGGCTCGTCGTCGCGTGTCTGCTACTCGGTCTAGGTACTTCTCCGCTCTGGCCTTGTGTTATGACCGGAACGACTGAAATGTCCGGGCCTAATAACAGCAATGGCGCGGCGATGGGTACACTGGAAATTGCGTCTATGGGCGGAACAGGATTGGGCCCGCTCATTATGAACTTCGCCATATCCCACTATGGACATTCTTACGGCATGGTGTTCATGATGTTGATAGGATGCAGTATTGTGTTGTTGTTGGTTGCTCTCATGCTGCCAGGACCGAAAAGGTCTGCTGACAAAGTTGACCTCGAACAGAGCGCTCTAGTGTCGTCTGATGGGTACATAAAGCAGAAGCGGGGGATTCTAAGGGGAATCCAAGAGACGATCGGCGTACTCAAAACAAAGCTTAACGTCAATCCGTTAATTTACCCGGCGCTGTTTTTGCAGTCTTTTGTTATCGGTTTGATCAGCCCAGTACTTACGCTATACGCTCGGACGGACCTTGGGATTTCACCGAACCTGTACAGCGTGCTCCTGATTGCAGGCGGTGGGGTGACTGTGCTGGCACTGATCCCTTGCGGCAAATTGGTCGACCGACTTGGAACGGAGTATTTTCTACATGTTGGCTTTTTGTTAGCCGGAATTACGCTGTTTTTCTTCTCAATCGTTCGATCTATTCCGCTGGTGTTTGTATCCGTAGCGCTTATTGGTTTGGGATATGCGCTCATTTTGCCTGCATGGAACACGTTTCTTGCCCGACTGATTCCGGAAAACGAGCGAGCAACGGTATGGGGCTTTTTTTTAACACTTCAAGGCTCCGGCATGGTTATAGGCCCGCTCGTTTCAGGAGTGCTATGGGACCGTGCTGGACACACAGCTCCATTTATCATCAGTGGGGTCGTGATGCTGCTCATGTTTGGCTGCCACTTGGCTCTGGCGCGGAATCCACGCAGGAAGACTGTGGAGGCCTGAACAGCGCCTTGAAAAGCAGCGAGGGCTACTCTTTCGAGAAAGACATTCGGTACAGCGGCAGCAAATGCTCAAAGGTGGAACGCACCGTCTGCAGCAATGCTGCTCCGTCACTGGCGAGAGGGTCATTACGATCAATACGGAGCCCACACATGACCTCGGCTTTTTTTACCTGTTGCAGCTTTTGGATGATCGTTTGAAACTCTTCAGTGTCCATGTGCTGCTGTTCTGTACCTTCTGGAGCCATATGATCCATGGACCAGTAAAAATGGCCCGGTATGTTAGAGCGCACATCGCTCAGGTTGGCTTCAAGCGCCTGGGCAAACGTTATTTTATTGGGACTTTCATAAATGACTGCGAATATGGCGAAAATATGGGAAGCAAACATACCTACCTCGAAATGGGGCAACGCCTTATACCCGCGTTTATTTGCCGCCCAGGCTACCCATGTATCTATCGGGGGATTGACTTTGCGTCGTGCATGCTTGGCAACGTGAACATGCATAGGCTCCCCACATAAATCTGTTAGAAATGGAGCTAATTCCTCGCCAATCGCTTCCAGCTTGGGCCGAACCTGCTGAATCAGTACTTCCATACGAGGCTCCAACCCCGGTATTTCAAAAACATCGAAGTCCTTTGCAGTAAATCCACTAAATGTCATTCCTTTTCCTCCTGTAAATGGGTTAAGCCATTTCGTGTGGCGTAATATGTCCGATTATAGCATAATGTCAGCGGGCTTGACCGACTTTAGGCCAGGCTCGGTACAAGCATATAAGGCAAAAGTAGGATTGTGCGCTGTTACTCATAAAAATAGGTCAAATAACCAAGTACCCTTACATAAAATGAAGTATAAAATAGAGCAAGGGAAGATCAAGCGGGAAAGCCGCAGGCTTGCTGTAGCCGGACTTCTTGAATCGGACTTGAAAAAGGAGGGAATGCCGTGAACAAGGGCTGTGAGGTAGAATATTGCAATCTAGAGCTCCGGTTTAGCCGTCGGCATATCCATAATCTGATCAAGGATTTGATATCGGAAGGGTATTCGCTGTACTGGAGCGAGGATGAGTCGTATCTGGTTTTGTCGGTGAGAACCGGGCGCAAGCTGGTGAAGCTCCGTTTTCAACAATTGCGCACAGGACACTACAAGCTGGCTGGAGATTATGTAATTCGCGATGCCAAGCTGGCTGAGTGGCTGGAGAAGCTGATTGGAAGCACCCGGGGCCATGCCATTGTCAAAAGAGTCAAGGACCATCATATTTTAGTAGAAAATATTTTGTTTGGTGAGGTCATTCGTCTGGTCGAGGTTACAGGCTTTAAGCAGCGTGTTATTTATCAGAAGGGACCGGTGCTGTCAGCACAGGAAATGGAGGATATGTACGCTTCCAATGAAGGAGAAACCCGACTGCTGCTGCTTAAAATGGAAGTGGACGATGCATTGGAGAAGCTGTTCACAGCGATGACAGATGGAGATAAGGCTGAAATCGGGAATTGCCATGAGCGCCTGCAAACGCTATCCCACCAACTGCTGATGATGGAAGCGTAGTACATCTGAACACCTCATGTAAATGGGGTGTTTTCATCTGTGAATAGACAGGGGTTCACTTCTTACACCAAAAACGTTAAAATAGAAGTGCACGTATTCCGATTCACATAAAGTGTAATGCGGTAAAGCGGCGATATAGAAGACAAAATATGTTGCAAAGGATGAGGAACCAGATGGCAAAACAGCAAATTGGTGTGATCGGCCTGGCGGTAATGGGTAAGAATTTAGCCCTTAATATTGAGAGCAGAGGCTTCACTGTCTCGGTTTTTAATCGTTCTCCAGAAAAAACGCACGATCTTATCAAAGAAGCAGAAGGTAAAAAACTGACGGGTACTTTCTCCATTGAAGAATTTGTGAACTCATTGGAATCGCCCCGTAAAATCCTGATCATGGTTCAAGCTGGTAAAGCTACAGATGCCACGATTGAACAGCTTGTGCCTCATCTGGACAAGGGCGACATTATTATAGACGGAGGCAATGCCTACTTCCCTGATACACAGCGCCGCAGCAAGGAGCTGGAGGAAAAAGGACTTCGCTTTATTGGTACAGGCGTGTCCGGTGGTGAAGAAGGTGCCTTGAATGGTCCTGCGATCATGCCGGGTGGACAAGAAAGTGCCTATAAACTGGTAGAGCCGATTCTAACGGCAATCTCTGCTAAAGTGGAAGGCGACCCATGCTGTACATATATCGGTCCCGACGGTGCTGGTCACTATGTAAAAATGGTGCATAACGGTATCGAATACGGTGACATGCAATTGATCGGTGAAGCGTATCACCTGTTAAAATCAGTCCTAAACGTGAATGCAGAAGAGCTGCATGAAATCTTCACGGAATGGAATAAAGGGGAACTGGACAGCTACCTGATCGAAATTACAGCTGACATCTTCTCCCAGTACGATGCTGAAACAGGCAAGCCAATGGTAGATGTTATCTTGGATGCTGCAGGTCAAAAAGGTACAGGTAAATGGACAAGCCAAAGCGCTTTGGATCTGGGTGTGCCATTGTCCATGATTACTGAATCTGTTTTTTCCCGCTTCTTGTCTGCTATGAAAGACGAGCGCATTGCGGCAAGCAAAGTGCTGAGCGGTCCTAATGCTGAGTCCTTCAGCGGCGACAAGAAAGAATTTATCGAAAGCGTACGTAAAGCACTGTTTGCAAGTAAAATTGTGTCCTATGCTCAAGGTTTTGCTCAAATGCGAGCAGCTTCCGATGAATATGATTGGGATTTGAAATACGGAAAAATCGCTATGATCTTCCGCGGCGGTTGCATTATCCGCTCGCAATTCCTGCAAAATATCAAGGATGCATATGACCGCGATCCTGCCTTGAAAAACCTGTTGCTGGATTCTTACTTCAAAAATGTAGTTGAAACGTATCAAGATGCATGGCGTCAAGTGATTTCCGTGGCTGTATCCCAAGGTATTCCAGTGCCTGGTTTCTCCAGCGCGCTTGCATACTATGACAGCTACCGCACTGAGCGTTTGCCAGCAAATCTGTTGCAAGCACAACGTGACTACTTTGGTGCCCATACGTTCAAACGTGTGGACAAAGAAGGCGTATTCCATCATCAATGGTTCTAATGAACGAACGGATATGTATGAATAGCATTATGTAATACAACGGAAGCTTTTTTGCCCTATGGGTAGAAGAAGCTTCCGTTTTTTAATTTATAATTATGGATACGATTATGATGGCAGTAGAGGATTGTGTAATCTTTTGGCGCTATGGTATGATAGGGACAAAAGATTTTAATGCATTACCGCGTCTAAGCTTTGAGTCAAAACAAAAAAAGACGGGAAGGTTCCCGTCTCTTTTGTGAAGTAGGTTTTCTATTGCTCCTGTGACCATTGCAGCATGCCGCCAGTCATGTTAGTGCAGCCTTCATAACCTAGCTGCTGTAGATATTCGCAGGCTCGTTCACTGCGATAACCACTCCGGCAAATAAAGATAATTTCACCGGTGCGTTCAATTTCTTCAAGACGACCCGGAAGCTGTCCGAGCGGAATGTGCTTGGCACCTTCAATCATGCCTTCCGCTACTTCTTCCGCTTCGCGGACGTCAATTAGTTGCAATTGCTCTCCTGCTTGCAGACGTGCGCGCAACTCAGAAGGTTCAATCAGGGCGATTTGCGTCATGGCCGGACCTCTTTTCTGATATATAATGGGTGCTGCGTATGTTTTTGACGTGTGCAAAATGTCACACACACTCTATGTATGATAGCTAAGCTATCTCTAGGCTGTCAATCAGCTTAATCCTGAAGGCAGGTATAGATTAAATAACCGACGGGATTCACTCGGGTGGCCTAGATTAATATTTCTTATTTTTTGGGTGGAGAAATGAATGCTACAACTTGTATAATTAACGTATAATTTGATGGTTGAACCGAAAAGGAGCATGTACATTATGGATGTTATCGTTAGACCTACCCCTTCCTTACAAGGAGAGATTGGGGCCCTGTCCTCCAAAAACTACACTACTCGTTATCTGCTCACTGCGGCACTTGCTGAGGGACAAAGTACCATTTATTATCCTGCCCATAGTGAAGACAGTGATGCTATGCGTCGTTGTATCGCCGATCTGGGTGCAGTACTGGAAGAGGATGATGAAAAAATAGTTATTACAGGTTTTGGTAGCCATCCTCAAGCTGTGAAGGAATTGAATGTGGGAAACGCAGGAGCGGTGCTCCGTTTTTTGATGGGTATTGCATCTCTATGTCCGGATGTTACATTTGTTAATACATATCCCGACTCATTGGGTAAGAGACCACATGATGATCTAATCGATGCACTGGGGCAACTGGGTGTGAAAGTAGATCATCGTGAAGGTAAGTTGCCAATTCGTATTCAGGGTGGTCAGGCGAAGGGCGGTAAAATTCAGGTGTCCGGCTCGGTTAGCTCACAATATTTGAGTGCCTTGCTATTCCTTACGCCTTTACTGGAGGAAGACAGTGAAATCGAAGTGCTGCATGATTTGAAATCCAAGGTGGTCATTGGGCAGACCCTGGAGGTATTGCAAGAGGCTGGTATTATCATTCATGCAAGCGATGATTACATGTCTTTCCGTGTCCCGGGACGGCAATCCTATCAGCCACGTACATATACGGTACAGGGAGACTATCCAGGGAGTGCAGCGGTGCTAGCGGCTGCTGCAGTAACGAATTCTGATGTTACCATTCATCGTCTTAAAGAGCAGAGCAAACAGGGAGAACGCGCTATCGTAGATGTGTTGCGTATGATGGAAGTGCCACTGACACATGAGAACGATACCGTTGTCGTGAAGGGCGATGGCCGATTGAAAGCTGTCGAATTTGACGGTGATGCTGCAACAGACGCTGTGCTCGCAATGGTGGCTGCGGCTGTATTTGCTGAAGGCACGTCCCGTTTTTATAACGTGGAGAATTTACGGTATAAGGAGTGTGACCGCATTACCGATTATTTGAATGAGCTGACCAAGGCTGGAGCTCGGGTAGAAGAACGTCAAGCGGAAATTATCGTACATGGCAGACCGGAGGGTGTCGAAGGTGGCGTGGAAATTAACGCGCATTTTGATCACCGTGTTATTATGGCCTTGACGATTGTCGGTTTACGCGCACAGAAGCCGTTAGTGATCAAGGATGCACATCATGTTGCCAAATCGTATCCGCAGTATTTTGACCATCTAACGGCGCTTGGTGCTTCTGTAGAATGGGTAAAGTAAAAGCAAACGAAGATACGAATAGGAGGGAACAGGATGGCTTTTGAAAATCCGTCGAGAGAAGAGATTAAAAGCATTTTGGAACAAGTAGGCAATATTGCGGTTGTTGGTTTGTCTGATAAATCGGACCGTACCTCATACATGGTTTCTTATGCCATGCAGAAACGGGGATATCGGATTATTCCGGTTAATCCTGCGGCGGCAGGGCAAACGATTCTTGGGGAGACTTGCTATGCCAGTCTTGCTGAAGTACCTGAGCCTGTGGAGCTGGTCAATGTATTCCGCCGCAGTGAATACTGTGCAGAGGTTGCGCGTGAAGCAGCTGCTATTGGAGCTAAGGTTTTGTGGCTTCAACAGGGAATTATAAGTCAGGAAGCCGCTGACATTGCGCAGGAGCATGGAATGACGGTTATTATGGATCGTTGCATTAAGGTGGAGGACTCAGTGACCCAGGCTGTGCGTAAAGGATAAACATGGATCAGTAATCTGTGCTATACGCAGATGAATAAAAACCTTCTTCCCTTGCTTCACAGGGTTGAAGGTTTTTGGTGCGAAATGAGGAATATGGTACAGTATATTATCCTCTCGGGAATCCATATAATGTATGTATGCCATAGTGTTATCTTGTGATGATAAAGCTTTGGACCTGTAGTAGCGTAGATAAATATTTTTGCAGGATGGAATCATTGCTTTGACAAAAGTATTTATTCGGCTTACCATCAGGGATAGAAAGGAGAGGAATGCCATGAATTGGCTCGGATCCTTACAACAGCTCGGTCGTGCTGTCATGCTCCCGACGATGGTGCTACCAGCCGCTGCAATATTGCTAAGTCTCGGCAGCCTTCCTTGGTCGACATGGGGATTCCCCATGGTGTCTGATATGGCAAATGCGGCAGGACACGGGATTTTTTATTTTTTGCCATATTTGTTTGCGGTTGGTGTTGCCCTGGGTATGTCGAATCAGGCAGGTCAGGCGGGACTGGCAGCATTGGCTGGTATGGCTATATACGATCAGGTTACATTGAGATTTGGAAACGGACTCATTCAACCAGCGACGCTCATTGGTATCATTTTGGGGGTCATTTCAGGGGTGGCCTATAATCGTTTCAAAAGCATCAAATTGCCCGAGGTGCTTCAGTTTTTTGGGGGTACCCGATTTGTTCTGCTGCTTATTGGCCTCTTCTCGGCTGTGTTTGCAGGACTCATGCTAATTATTGCCCCACTCATACAGAGAGGGCTGCAATTTATAGTAGGTTTGGAATCGAGCTTGGGCGGCTTTGGACTGTTTATCTACGGTATTCTATACCGGCTACTGGCTGCCTTTGGTCTTCACCATCTGCTTAATAATATTTTTTGGTTTCAACTGGGTACATATAAAACACCGTCTGGTAACGTTGTGCAGGGAGATTTACCCCGGTTTTTTGCTGGCGATCCGACAGCGGGCTATTTCATGTCCGGGCTGTTCCCCATTATGATGTTTGCGATCCCTGCCATTGCGCTGGCGATCATTCAGGAAGCGCGTGAAGATTTGAAGCCAAAGGTGCAAAAAACATTTTTGACAGCTGCGCTTGTTTGCTTTTTTACTGGAGTGTCGGAACAGATTGAGTTTGCCTTTTTGTTTGCTGCTCCTTATTTGTTCCTCGTTCATGCAGTTATGTCTGGGCTGGCCATGTGGCTTACCTTTGAGCTGGATATTCATCACGGATTTTCCTATTCGGCGGGTTTTATAGATTATGTCCTTAATTTTCATCTCTCACATAACGCCTGGTTGTTAATTCCAGTGGGAGTCGCGTACGGGCTTGTGTATTATGTACTGTTTCGATGGGCTATCCGGCGGTTCCGTATTCCAACTCCTGGACGCGAGGAAGGTTCGGTTCTGGAGGATTGGGCCGGCAATATTCCTTATAGTGCTCCGCTTATTTTGGAAGCACTTGGCGGGAAGGAAAATATTGTGCAAGTAGAGGCCTGCATCACACGTTTGCGGCTGACCGTCCACAATGACAGGCTGATTGATACCGGAGCGATGAAGGCTTTGGGATCGGCTGGGCTTATCAATCTGGGTGGGGGTAATTTGCAGGTTGTATTCGGAACGTATTCAGAACTGATTCGTGAGGAAATCGCGAAGCTGATGGAGCGTGATCTCCCTCAAATTTTGTTCAACGCTCCTGTACATGGAAAAATGCTACCGATTCATGAAGTGCCTGACAAAATTTTTGCGACGAAGCTGGTTGGGGACGGTGTTGCTTTTGTTCCTGAACGCGGTGAACTTGTTTCTCCGGTGTATGGTACTGTGATGCATTTGTATCCGACCATGCACGCTTTAGGCATCTCCACACGAGAAGGACTTGAAGTTCTACTTCACATCGGGATTGATACTTCACAGCTAAAAGGGAATTTTACTGCTATGGTAGAAGCAGGCGATACGGTGGAACCGGGGCAATTGCTGATCAAATTTGATTTGCAGGCGCTACGAGAGCAAGCTCCATCGCTGGTGACTCCTATGGTCATCACGAATCCGGATCGCGTCAAGTCGTGGAGCTTTGCTCCGTTTAAAACAGTGAAAAAAGGTCAGGCCTCGGTAATGTCCGTTGTGCTGCATGACAGGAATGTTGGAGGGGTAGAAACATGATAGAAGGCATCGGCGCCGCAGCAGGTGTGGCAATCGGGAAGGCATTTGTCCTGCCGAGCTGGGAGTGGGATTTACCTGATCAAAAAATGGATGCGGTAGATCTTGCAAAGGAATTTGAACGTTTGTATGAAGGGATACGCACATCCAAAAGTGAAATCCAGTTTATTAAGGATGAGTTTCGAGAGATGGTGGGGCCAGAAGAATCCAGCATCTTTGATGCTCATCTTGCGATATTGGAAGATCCGGAATTCATGAATGAAATTCGTGGAATTATTGAGCGTCAGTACAAGGCGGCCGAGGTGGCCGTGAAGGAAGCCATTGATCATTTTGTGACAATGTTTGATTTACTGGACGATGAATATATGAAGGAGCGGGCAATCGATATCAAAGATGTGGGGAACCGGCTGCTCAAGCATTTGCTGGGTGCACCGGAGGTGACTCTTCCCAAGGACACACAGCCCTATATTCTGGTAGCCAAGGAGCTCTCACCCTCCCAGTCGGCACACTTGAATCCTAGCTATGTTTTAGGGATTGTAACTATGAATGGTGGTAAAACTTCGCATTCTGCGATCATGGCCCGTGCACTTGGGATTCCACTCGTTTCAGGACTGGAGAGCAATCTGAATTTGCCCGTTCAAACGGGAGACATAATGGTTGTGGACGGAGACCTGGGCAAAGTTTATGTGAATCCGGAAAAAACGGTAACTGATCATTATAAAATTTTGCGCGACGAGCAGCGACGTAGAAAAGAGCAGCTTCAGGTACTTGCTTCTGTAGATGCCGTGACTAAGGATGGAACCACCCTGAGGCTGGCGGCCAATATTAGTTCGATTAAAGAGCTGGAGGCAGCTTTGAAGCATGGCGCTCAAGGTGTAGGACTGTTCCGCACGGAATTTTTATACATGGATCGCAAATCTGCTCCAGATGAAGAGGAACAGTATGAAGTATATCGGCTGATAGCAGAAAAGGCAGGAAACCACTCTGTGGTCATCCGTACCTTGGATATCGGTGGAGATAAGCCGTTGGACTATCTTCAACTACCAGAGGAAGAAAATCCTTTTCTGGGTTACCGTGCTATACGGATCAGTCTGGATTGGAAAGAATTGTTTAAAACCCAGTTGACTGCAATTTTGCGAGCCAGTGCAATGGGAAATATCAAGGTAATGTATCCGATGATCTCATCTGTAGAGGAGGTCCGCCAGACAGATGCTCTTTTGAAGGAGGCTATGGCGGATTTGGATGCAAGAGGGCTTGCCTATAATCCGAACATTCAGCGAGGAATTATGATTGAGGTACCGGCTGCAGCGATGATCGCTGATTTATTGGCAGCTGAAACCAATTTTTTTAGTATCGGAACGAATGATCTGGTTCAATATGTGCTGGCTGTAGACCGTATGAATGAGCAGATTGCACATATGTACCATCCATACCATCCAGCTGTACTTCGAATGCTGCGCATGACTGCACAAGCGGCACATCAAGCAGGAATTGATGTGAGTGTATGTGGTGAGATGGCTGGAGATGAACGGTCCGTTCCGCTTTGGCTGGAACTGGGGATACATCAACTCAGCATGTCTCCCCAATCTTTATTGCGGGTCAAGCATCGTGTGCTGAATACGACTGCATCTGAGGCAACGACGGTCGCTCAGGTTTGCTTTGGCATGTCCACTGGTGCAGCGATTGAAGACAAGCTGACTGCAGCTAATGTCAGCTGCACTCCGGCCGGGCCTGGACGGCAGTAATATGTAATGTCCGCAAAGCTTCGCAATTAGCATACACTTTTGGGGGGAGCCAAAAACTCCATACTGTTAGACTTGTCGTGACAAACCTTAATGGCGTAGCATGATTTGGACGAAAAAGAACCTTCAAAACCACCTCATTCATGGTTTTGAAGGTTCTTTTTTCATCTTGTTGACAGTCTGTTGTGATTACGGTTTAGGTGTTATCTGCTAACAAATCGCAGAACGCTTTTCCGTAAGGTGGAAGATCAGGCGGCCGACGAGCAGAAACAATATGTCCGTCCGTCACAACAGCTTCATCCTTCCAGGTAGCTCCTGCATTTTCCATATCATCACGAATACCTGGTGTGGAGGTTACCGTAACACCATCCAAAATTTTAGCAGAGATCAGTACCCAGCCTGCATGGCAGATTTGTCCAATTGGCTTATGAGCAGCATGAAACTCCTGTACGAGTTGAATGACCTTGGGATAGCGGCGCAGTTTATCAGGTGCCCAACCACCAGGGACAAGAATCCCGTCATAATCACTGCTATTCAGTTCCTCAAAGGCATATTCCGCTTCGGCAGGTACGCCATATTTTCCAATATATTTTTTACCCTTTTCCGCACCGGCTAAATGCACTTCTGCGCCTTCTTCACGAACACGGTAAATCGGATACCACAGCTCCAGATCCTCGAATTCCTCATCCACTAGGGCGATAACCTTTTTTCCGGCAAGTCTTGACATCCAACCATCCTTTCGTGCGTCACATGATGACACCTCTGTTTTGTAATCTGTACTTTTACATCTTAAGAAAAAGAACGCCCGAAGTCCATTCCTTCGCAGATTCTTATGTTAGTAGTCTGCTCTTTGACGGCAATTGTCGTCATTTTCTGACCCGCCAAAGCTTTGGTAATTTGTTCATAGCTGCAACGTGTGGAAGGATTTGAAGTCCCAAAGTCGAAATAAAACAAGGTATGATAGATTTAATGGAGTTAACAAATATTTATTAGACTAGTAGATAGATATATTTGGATTCTGATGAGATCCTCGTATAGTTTGATCCTACGTAATGAGGTGGTTAAATGCAAAAGCAATGTCAATGTGGCAAACCGATGGGACTGGAACTGCGAAAGGTAATCTATGCGGACAAGGTTGAAATTTTGCACGTCCCTGTATTCTCATGCTCGTCATGCTTTTCCAGTGAGGTTTTGCAGCATGTGACGAAGGACATTAAGGCACTATTACAAAGTCTAGGGAGCAAACCTACGGCGCGGAGAATTTCTTTTGCTCGCAACAATGAACTGGCAGAAATCATTCGCAAGCTTGTACTGGAGGAAGCGGACAATCCCAATGTAGATTGGCAATCTGCTTTGGAGGAGCGGATGGAGCTTCGAATTAATCTCTTACTGGATCTTTATCGCTATGCGAGAAGTCTGGGAGACGAAGATTGGATGAATGATGTAGAGAAAAAATTGGTCCAATTATCCGGTTTTACCAGTGAATCGGTATTTACAAATACTAAAAACTAAAAAATATGAAAATTTTCATGGTCACCATTGGATTTTACATGTTCTTTTTGTTACGATGGGAATAGGCCATACGACAAGACACAGAAAGGAATGTATATCCAATGGCGACGATGACAAAAATGACTACTGTTCAACAATTAGATACGGCTCTGGAAGCGTCATCAGACAAGCCGTTGCTTCTCTTTAAACATAGCACACGTTGTCCGATAAGTGCAGGCGCATATCAGGAAGTGGAGTCCTATTTGCATGACGCTCCCAACGAAAATATTGAATACGGTATCATTTATGTAGTAGAAGATCGGCCGGTGTCCAATGAAACCGCGGACAGGCTTCAGGTAAAGCATGAATCTCCGCAGGCCATTTTAATCAAGGGCGGAGAAGCTGTTTGGCATACATCCCATTCGAATATTACAGCCCGTGCACTCCACGATCATCTCACATAGATAGAATGTGTGCTGTCGTTGCATAAAGTAGTATTTTGTCGTATCATGGTTCTAATTAGTTGATCTAGGATTCGGTTGAAAATTTATTGGCAATGGAGAGAAGGAATGTGACGGTAACGATCTATGATGTAGCTCGCGAAGCTGGTGTCTCAATGGCCACAGTGTCCCGCGTAGTTAACAATAATCCTAATGTGAAACCTCAGACCCGCAAGAAAGTGTACGAAGCGATTGAACAATTGGGATATCGCCCAAATGCGGTCGCTAGAGGTCTGGCCAGCAAGAAGACAACGACCGTCGGCGTGGTTATACCGGATATATCGAACTCAATTTTTGCAGAAATTGCACGCGGTATTGAGGATATAGCGAATATGTATCACTATAATATTATTTTGTGTAATGCCGACAAGCGAAAAGAAAAAGAGATTCGTGTCATCAACACATTGCTTGAAAAGCAAGTGGATGGTCTTCTGTTCATGGGTGGTACAGTAACGGACGAGCATATTCAGGCGTTCCATACAGCTGCGGTCCCTATCGTTCTATGTGCAACGAGTGATGAAAAAGGAAGCTATCCTTCGGTCGATATTGACCATGAAGCGGCTGCTTTTGATGCAGTAAACACGTTGATCCGCCATGGACACCGTCAAATCGCAATGATCAGTGGTACGCTTCAAGACCCTGCAAACGGCTATGCACGTTTCCAAGGTTACAAGAGAGCATTGGAAGCAGCCGGAATTGATTATCAGGAGGATCTGGTGCGAATCGGGAACTACCGTTATGAATCTGGTGTTGAAGCCATGAAATATTTTCTCGGCCTGAAGAAGAAGCCAAGTGCGATTTTTGCTGCAACGGATGAAATGGCAATTGGTGCGATCCATAGTATTCAGGATGAGGGATTGAAAGTTCCTGATGATTTTTCGGTAATCAGTGTTGATAATATTCGTATGGCCTCTATGGTTCGTCCTCAGCTGACAACCGTCGCGCAACCGATGTACGATTTGGGTGCGGTAGCGATGCGTTTGCTGACCAAGCTGATGAAAAAGGAAAACGTGGAGAACCCTCGCGTTATTTTGCCGCATGAAACTATTTTGCGGTTGTCAGTTAATTATTTAGACTAGACGCAGTGCTGAATAGGATATACCTTCGATGAAAGCTCCTTTGATGGAGCTTTTTTCGTGGATATAAAGCTTCTTCTGGACATCATCATCAAACTAAGAATAGAGGGATGCGTAATGAGCCGACTTTATGGATTAATGGGTGCTATGGATGAAGAGATTGAATTGCTGCTGGCAGCGATGACGGAAGCGAGTAAGACGGTCAAGGCTGGAATCACTTACACTACAGGAATCATTCACGGGCAAAGAGTCGTCGTCTGTAAATCCGGTGTAGGCAAGGTTAATGCTGCGGTAACAACACAAATCCTGATTGATCATTTTGGTGTAGAACAGATTATATTCACGGGAGTGGCAGGGGCGGTTCATCCTGATTTAAACATTGGGGATATTGTCATCTCATCAACATGTATGCAGCATGATATGGATGTAACGCCTTTGGGTTATGCCAGAGGGGTCATTCCTTATCAGGACACCTCAGAGTTTGTGGCTGATCCCGAGCTTGTAAGTCTAGCTGAGCAAGCCTGCAAATCGTTTGGCGATCGGTATATTGTCGGCAAGGTACTTTCTGGCGATCAATTTGTTGCAAATCGTGAGTTAGTGACTGCATTGCATCAGGAAATGGAAGGCGCTTGTACCGAAATGGAGGGTGCAGCTGTGGCTCAGACAGCTCATATGAACGCTGTGCCTTATGTTGTACTACGATCTATGTCAGATAAGGCTGATGGATCGGCCCACGTTAATTATGCTGAATTTACGGTAGAAGCTTCACATCGTTCGCATCGTATTGTGGAGTTCATGCTCAAGCATTTGGGCTAATGGTATAATTTTTTTAATACATGAATCTTCGGACAAATCGGATATGGTCAAACTGCTCTTGTGATGCGAGGGGCACATCCTTTCCCATTCGTACCATCAGACAGTTAGCAGGATGTGAGCATATTTCAGGATCATCCGTGGCGTACCAGACCATATCTACAGTTTTCATTAGACGCTCCATCATGCGGCGGTATTCCCATACGGAGAGACCGCTGCCTTTTAAATCCCAATGCCAATAGTATTCGGTCGTAAAAATAATATAGGATTCAAGCTGTCCATCCTCAAAGGCAATCCGAATCATTCGGCTACCCAGGCCTAGACCACGATAGTCATCGGCTACCTCAACAGCTCCGAGTTCCAATAAATCCTTCATGCCAGCTTCCGACCAGCGCTCCATCTCATCTGGGTAATGAAAAGTAACATATCCCAAAAGGGTTTCCCCGTTGTGGGCAATGATAATTCTGCCTTCTGGCAGTTCCGAAATATCCACCAACGCGTCGAATTGCTCCCTTGGTTTGCGAAAGGCATCTAATTGCTTGTGCATTTGAAATGAACGCAGTTGATCCGCGGATACGGGGCCTTCTACATAGATTGTTTGTCCGTTATGATCCAGCGTATCCGAGTGGTACAGTTTTAAATGCTGCATACGTACGCCCTCCTTGTTCGCCATGAGCTCGTTCCTCATATCCCATACTTATAGCAAAAAAACAATTAAATGAAAAGGATGGTCGTCACATCGTGACCTATGATATACTGTTTTAGACATAAAATGTTCACAATTTAAATCAACCAGTAAACCAAAGGAATCTATCTGCTTTATTGATTTTTGTAAGCGTTATCTTGTCCTGCGTGTTTCTCATTAATCCATTGTGAGGAGGCTGAACGCATGAAGATTGAAGAACTCCAGACTGTAGTTCCCACATCCAACATGGGCCCGTATGAACAAGCTTACAACAACTTTCAGTGGGAGGATGCAGAGCGTCATTTTACGTGGTATGAAACAGGCAAGGTAAATATGGCACATGAAGCCATTGATCGACATGTACAGGAAGGACGGGGTGAGAAAGCGGCACTATTGTATTGTGACGCAAACCGTCATGAAACCTACACCTTCTCTCAGCTTCGTGCTAGCTCTAACAGGTTCGGAAATGTGCTGCGCAAATACGGTATTGGTAAAGGGGAGCGGGTGTTTATTTTCATGCCACGTTCACCTGAGCTGGTTATTAGTTTACTTGGTGTTCTAAAGGTAGGGGCTGTTGTCGGTCCATTGTTTGAGGCGTTTATGGAAACTGCGGTTAAGGATCGATTGGAGGATAGTGGGGCAGTGGCATTAGTGACCACACCTGCGCTTCTGTCACGGGTAAAACGTGAGGAGCTTCCTGAGCTACGGCATATTTTTGTGGTTGGTGATATGGATGAACGCGAGCAGGGAATTATCGATTTTGAGACAGAAATGCTTACGTCCTCAGAGGAACTTGAGCCTGAATGGTTGGGTCGTGAAGATGGATTAATTATTCACTATACATCAGGCTCAACAGGCAAACCCAAAGGTGTATATCATGTACAAAATGCAATGATTCAGCATTACTATACTGGCAAAATGGTGCTGGATTTGCGGGAAGATGATGTGTATTGGTGTACTGCTGATCCTGGCTGGGTCACGGGAACGTCATACGGTATTTTTGCTCCATGGCTAAATGGAGCGACGAATGTCATTCGTGGGGGGCGTTTCAGCCCGGAAGACTGGTACCGTACGATTGAGCGTCACGAAGTGACCATATGGTATAGTGCTCCTACAGCGTTTCGGATGCTGATGAGCGCAGGGGAGCAGGTTGTTTCCAAATATGATCTCAGCAGTCTGCGGCATGTATTATCCGTTGGGGAACCGCTGAATCCCGAAGTGGTGCGATGGGGATGGCAAGTATATACACAGCGCATTCATGATACTTGGTGGATGACGGAAACAGGAGCACAGCTGATCTGTAATTACCCTGAGCTGCCGATTAAGCCGGGTTCGATGGGAAAGCCACTCCCAGGTATTCAAGCTGCTATTTTGGACGACAGAGGGCAGGTGTTGCCTCCTAACCGGATGGGTCACTTGGCGATCCGTACACCATGGCCATCCATGATGAATCGTATATGGAACAATCCGAACAAGTTTCAGGAATATTTCCGCTTTCCCGGTTGGTATGTATCGGGTGATTCGGCTTACATGGATGAGGAAGGATATTTCTGGTTTCAGGGTAGGATTGATGATGTCATTAACTCCTCTGGAGAGCGAATCGGCCCTTTTGAGGTGGAAAGCAAGCTTCTGGAGCATCCTGCTGTAGCGGAAGCCGGAGTCATTGGAAAACCAGATACCGTGCGGGGAGAGATTATCAAAGCTTTTGTTGCACTGCGTGAAGGCTATGCACCGTCTGAAGCTTTACAGCAGGACATCTATCGCTTCGTTAAGGAAGGGCTGTCTGCCCATGCTGCTCCACGCGAAATTGAATTTAAGGAAAAGTTACCCAAAACCCGCTCTGGTAAAATTATGAGACGCGTGTTGAAAGCCTGGGAGCTTAACCTTCCTACAGGTGACTTATCTACCATAGAGGATTGAAGTACTGTGTATATTAGAATTAAAAAAAGGAGTCTTCAAAGCCTTAATGGCTAAGGGGACTCCTATCACTTTCTACTCTTGTCTTCAGTTATGGACGGACGGCTCCGGAAGGAGCCGATTCCCCCATGGCATTCATGGAAGTGACACGAAACCAGCCTTTTGGCTTTTTCCTCGACTTATATTCAAAGCTGGTAGATGCGGTAGAGCCTATATTTGTAAAAGGCTCTGCACCGCTTTCGCTGTAATACACGTTATAGCCTGTAATAGCATCCGCCGACTTACCTGCGCTCCATTGGAGCGCTACGGATGAGCCTGCGGCTTTAGCTTGAGGCTGTCCAGGGGCAGTAGGGACTTCTGTAGGCTGCGCACCTGTTCCATCTCCCTCGCCCGGAACGTCTGGAGACTCAGAATCTGCAGGTGGCACTACAGGTGTTGCGCTTGCTTTCGTGCTTGGACCGGACTCATGGCCGCCCACATCAACGGCGGTCACGTAGTAGCTAGAGCTGCTGCCCCCAGGGCTGTCAGAGAACACCTTGGAGCCGTCAGCCATAACGACCTTGCCAAGCCGTTGGAAGCTACCCCCATCTGTAGAACGATACAGACGGTATCCTACGACATCGCTGTTTCCGCTTGGGCTAAAGCTGATTATGGCTTTACCATTACTATAGCTTACGTTGACGCTAGATGGAGCGTTAGGAGCTGCTCCATCGTCCTTGCGTGGATCAATCTGAGTAGGAGCTTCCTTATCTGCATCCTGAGGCAGATAGTAGGACAACGAATTATGTCGTCTCATCACCTTAAAGGCTTGCTGAAGCTCTTTAATCAATTCTGAGATTGACTTTTCCCGTTTCCTAACGGTCCGTTCATATAACATATCATCCGGTGTACCATCGCGTGGAATATAATTCACACCTTGGTAGGTAATATATTTCGCACGACTCACACCATTTTCACTGTTTTTAGGTGGATACTTACTGTTATAAATGTCCGAACCATACGCGGATGCTGTACGGCTTACAATGCCGTCAGGTCTCTTGAAGCTGTCCGTTTGGAACAGCTGAGCATCTTTAGCTGTTACTTCATTCATGATTAGAGCCCATAAGCGGCGAGCCCGCTCTTTTTGGACTTTCGTTTCAAGCTTATTGACAGGTTGCTTGTAACCAACCCATACACCCAGTGTGACGTCAGGCGTAAAGCCCTCGAACCAAACATCAGTGTAGGATTGCGTAGTGCCTGTCTTGCCGGCAATCGGAATCTTGCCGGATTGATCAAAGTTCCGCTTCACCAGTCTGCCTGTGCCCTCTGACACAGCTGTACGCAACATATCTGTCATCAGGTAGGCGGTTTGCGGTGAGAAGGCCTGCACAGGATTAGGCTGATGCTTGTATATAATATTGCCTTGCGAATCCACAATCTTTTCGATCATATAGGCGTCATTAAACACACCGCCATTTGGAATGGCTCCATATGCATTCGTAAGCTCCTCGACGGTCACCCCATGGGCCAAGCCGCCAAGTACACCCGTTTGGGCGTTGTTATCACTGGATTCCAAGGTGGTGATGCCCAGCTTCTTGGCAAAAGCCCAGGCTTTGCTGATCCCTACTTTTTCGTTAAACAGCTTGAGTGCTATCGTATTGAGCGATTGATTCAGTGCATAACGCGCCGTGACCAATCCTTGATAGCGGTTGTTAGAATTTTTCGGAATGTGATACCCATTACTGCCATCTTTCAAAATAATAGGGGCATCATCCACGATACTACCAGGCTGCACAAGACCGCTGTCCAATGCAGGGAGATAGGCAGCAATCGGTTTCATTGCCGAACCCGGCTGACGAACCATCTGGGTGGCATAATTCATCTGCTCCTTTTGGAAGTCCCGACCTTCCATCATTCCAAGAATGGCGCCTGTTTTATGCTGAATCAGAATAGCCGCTGCTTGTTCGTCACCCTTGGTTTTACTAGTGGCAGAGAAGTTATTCTTATTTTCTGCAATTTGACGCATAGATTTGTATACGCTCTTATCAATGGTGGTGTACACCATATAACCGCCTGTGCGAAGCTGCTGTTCAGCTTCTTTGAGCAAATCATTATCGTCCTTGGTTTTGGCATCTGCACTGGCATTAGCTGCTTGACCCGGATTGGTGACAGACATGAGTGCCTGCGCAGCTTGTCGTTCTGTTTCTATCATAAGATATGGATAGGTGTTATAAGCCTTAACAGTACGTGGTGCGAGAGATTTTTTGATATCAAAAGCCATCGCTTCATCATACTGTGCTTTATTGATTTTGTTCTCCTCCAGCATTCGACTGAGCACCAGGTGCTGGCGGTTGATGGCTCTTTTAAAGCCAGCTTCATTAAACTCACCCTTACCGTTGTAAGCAGAATAGGAAGAAGGAAGCTGTGGCAAACCTGCCAGATAGGCAGCCTGGGCTATATTAAGCTCGTTCAGATCATTCTCATTAAAGATACCTTTGGCCGCTGCTTTAATGCCAAAGACGTTGTAACCGCTTGAACCGTTACCAAAAGGTACTTTATTAAGATAGGCCGTAATAATTTGTTGCTTGCTTAGGAAGCGCTCAAGGCGCAGAGACAGCAAAATTTCTTTGACCTTGCGATCATCCGTGCGATCGAGATTTAAAAAGACACGACGCGCAAGCTGCTGGGTGAGGGTACTACCCCCGGTTTGTACGGATTCATGCAGCGCCTTTTGCTTCACAGCACGCAGTGTTCCCGATAGATCGACACCTTTATGCTCGTAAAAATGATTATCTTCAATGGCAATGACTGCGTCAATGACGAGTTGTGGAATCTCCTTAAACGTGACAGGTCTTCGATCTTCTTCTGTCCGGAGTTGTCCGATGGGAGAGCCATCATTGAAATAAGCGAAGCCTGTAATTGCATTCTTATCTACTTCCTGTAGGATCATGGATCTGGAACGCACGGGTTCGCTTTTTACAATAGAAGCAACATAGCCGGCGGCCGCCCCTCCTGCAAATAGTGCCCCCATAAAACCGATGATGACGACCCACTTTATGACACGGCCGAGCCTTCGCATGGTTGTCCGCAAGCGGGAAGGCTTTGGCTCTGATACATTGTTTTTTTCTTCAACCATTAAGTCTTCCTCCTTTATAACAGCCATTATTATAGCATAAAATTACAAAATGAACCCATATGCTAAAAAGCCTGTCTTTTGGTGTCGTTGACTACATAAAAGCAGTGTGTTATAAATAGGTCAAAGTAAATATCGTGAAAAGCAGAGAAAGACTTCAGTAGAAGGCGGATTCACGTTGTACAGAGAGCCGATGGGTGGTGTGAATCGGTAGCGTCCCTCCTTTGAATTACCGTCTGGAGCTGTCTGGATGAATGGAAAGCTTTTGCAGGTTTGCGAAGCACCATAGTAATCCAGTACCGGGTGTAGGCCCGTTATAGGAATGAAGTGAAAGAAATGTCTGTCTTTGACATGCGTTTCTTTAATTAGGGTGGTAACGCGAGTAGCTCCTTCTCGTCCCTTGGGATGAAAGGGGCTTTTTGGTTTGTCTAATATGTAATATTTTGGATGAAAAATAGGGGGTATACAGGATGAAGTGGGAAGAATTGAAGCCGGAGCAACAGGTAGAGGTAGAACGACAGCTAGAGGTGATACAGCGGGGTGTAGCGGAAATTGTACCGGAGGATGAGCTGAAGCGTAAGGTGATCAAATCGGTCGTTAGCGGCGAGCCGCTCAAAATTAAGCTGGGCCTTGATCCATCTGCTCCCGACATTCACATCGGACATACGGTTGTTATGCACAAACTGCGCCAGTTCCAGGAATTAGGCCATCAAGTACAACTGATTATCGGAGATTTTACAGGCAGAATTGGTGATCCGACAGGTAAATCGGAGACTCGTAAGCAACTGACTGAGGAAGATGTACAGCGCAATGCCCAAACATACAAGGAACAAATTTTTAAAATTCTCGATCCTGAAAAAACAAAGGTATTTTACAATTCCGAATGGTTAGGGCCAATGTCTTTTGCTGATGTAGTAACCCTGTCGGCCAAAGTAACGGTTGCCCGTATGTTGGAACGGGATGATTTTACAAAAAGGTACCAAAACGGATTGCCGATCAGCATCCATGAGTTCTTTTACCCGCTGATGCAGGGCATGGATTCCGTGGCTCTCCAAAGCGATATTGAATTAGGGGGAACGGATCAGAAGTTTAATCTTCTGATGGGTAGAACCCTGCAAAAAGAATACGGAGTTGAGCCACAGGCTACTATTACTTTACCATTGCTTGAAGGGCTGGATGGAGTTCAGAAGATGAGTAAAAGCTTGGGGAACTACATTGGTGTTGATGAGGAGCCGAACGAAATATACGGAAAATCCATGTCCGTTCCTGATGAGCTGATGCTGAAATATTTTGAGCTTGCAACGGATATCAACAACGAGGAGTTGGCAGAGCTGGCGAAAGGTGTTAAGGACGGCTCAGTGCATCCACGTGATGCCAAAATGAAGCTGGCTGGAACGTTAGTGCGCATGTACCATGGTGAAGAAGCAGAGGAAGCAGCGAAGCAGCATTTTGTGACCGTATTCCAGCAGCGCGCGCTGCCTGACGATATTGAAGAGTTCACCTTGACGGCTGATCAGTTAGAAGAAGGTGGCATTCGTGTGATCCAGTTGCTGACTCATCTGGGCTTTGCAGCATCTAACGGTGAAGCCAAGCGCAGTATTCAGCAGGGTTCGGTCAAAATTAACGAAGAGAAATGGACCGATGTGAACGAAGCATACACGCCGAAGGAAGGCGACATTGTGCAGGTAGGTAAACGGAAATTTGCTAAAATCAAGCTTGGATAATGAAAATATATTCAAAAGCAGCGCTGAGATTGTCTCGATCTCAGCGTTGCTTTTTTATTTCTGCCAAGTGAAAAGTCATGGTAAACTTAGCACAAATAATCAAACATGTAGGTGAAGAGTTATACATAATGAAAACGTGGGTTGCACAATTTGGGTGTAGGATCGATAATCAGAACAATTACGAGTGTGGGGAAGGATTATATGGACTATTTTAAACGAATTCAGTGTGCGATTGAGTTTATTGAATTGAATCTCCGGGAGGATCTAAAAATTGCCGATATTGCTTCACAGGCATGCTTTTCAGCTTTTCATTTCCAGCGGGTTTTTCAGGCCATTTCGGGTTTTACGGTTCAACAGTATATAAGAAGGAGAAGATTGTCCGAGGCGGCTGAACAGCTAAAACAATCCAATCAAAAAGTGTTGGACATTGCTATTGAGTTTCAGTACAACTCGCAAGAAGCCTTTACCCGCGCTTTTGAAAAGAATTTTGGGATCACCCCTGGGAAATATCGTAACAGTGATATTGAGCTTCCTGGACAAAGCAAAATTAATTTTCTGGATTATCAAAAAAATACGAAGGGGGATTTGGATGTGAACAAGCCAGTGATATTGCAGCTCGAAACGACCAAAATTATAGGGTATGAATATAAAACAAATCTGAATAATGAGCAGCACTATAAAGAAATTCCAGGATTTTATGGGCACTTTGGAGCCAATGAATATTTTATGTGTATCCCGAACAAGATCGCACCGGGAATGTCATATGGGGTTGCCTGTCGATTTGAAGACAATGGTGCATTTTCATTTGTGGTGGGCGAGGCAGTTGAAAAAGAGTCAAATGAACTGGCAGAGGGTTTCATATATATGGAGATTCCAGCAGGGAAGTATGCTGAGTTTGACGCTTCGGGTTCAGATGGACGGGTTCAGAATATACGAGACTTTATCTATGGCACATGGCTTCCTAATTCTAATTTTGAACGGAGGGAGGGACCAGATTTTGAAATTACGGACGTGATGAATTCCTCCTATCCAGATCATTTGAGCATGAAAGTATACATCCCCATTGAATAAAACTCTCAGGCTCGATCATAAGGAATATAAAAAAAGCACCCGAATAAATTCGGGTGCTTTTTGGTGCTAATGCAGGGATTAGCGGTTGTAGAATTCGACGATTTGTTTTTCATCGATATCTTGGGACAATTCGCCACGCTCAGGCAAACGAATGAATTTACCTTCCAGAGCTGCGTCATTGTACTCCAAGTAAGCTACCAAGTGGTTGCGGTTTTCCAAAGCTTCTTTGATGGAAGACAGGGAACGACTTCTTTCACGAAGACCGATCACGTCGCCAGGGCTTACTTGGTAAGAAGCGATGTCAACTTTTTTACCGTTCACAGTAACGTGACCGTGAGCTACCAATTGACGTGCGCCTGCACGGGAATTAGCAAAGCCAAGACGGAATACAAGGTTGTCCAGGCGGCTTTCCAGCAAGAACATAAAGTTTTCACCAGCGATACCGTGCATGTGTTGAGCTTTGTTGAACAGGGTACGGAATTGTTTTTCACCCAAGCCGTACATGTGACGCAACTTTTGTTTCTCTTGAAGCTGCATACCGTAGTTGCTGATTTTTCTCCGTTGGTTTGCACCATGTTGTCCCGGAGGGAAAGGGCGTTTCAATTCTTTACCTGTGCCGCTCAGGGAAATACCGAGACGACGGCTCAATTTAAATTTAGGACCAGTGTAACGTGCCATTATAGAGTTAACTCCTTCATAATTAAAATTTGAGTTGGGGCTCTCTTTGCGCTCCAATTTGTTCGGCGCTACCTATTAAGGTGAGACGCACTACTGACAGAAAAGTTCAGCCGCTGTCCTGTCAGCAACAAAAAAGATGAGGGTGACACAAACTGTTACGCCCAAAATTTAAGATCCGCACAGTAGATAGTTCTGCCGTACAGTCTTTTTCAATAATATATACTACATGTAAGAGTAGGACAATGTCAAGAAGAGAAAAAGAATGAAAACGTCAAATTTTGTCGATAGGGCTTTAGAACTAAAAAAGTGGGACGAATTTCTGGAAAATGGATGCAAATTTCTAGAGTTGGGAGTAAAATAGATCATATTATGAGCTATAGTGGTGTATAGCCGCTGTCTTGGTACAGCTAATTTTGCTGTGAAGGAGCGCCTTAATATGTCGGAATTTTCAACAACGGATCAGCAAATGCTTGACAGTAAAACGGTCCAGGCTAGCGGTGCTCCGCTGTTTGATGATAAAGGATATACTTCTTTTGCCTGGCTCCAGAACATGGATATGACACCCTATGATTTCCCCTATATTAACCAGCTGCTTGTTCAAGGATATCGGAGTTGGTTACAACAGGGCAATGGTATATCCTGGATTAACGAAGAATATACTGCTGTTTTTAATTTTATAGGTGTTCGTGTTGCTGGTAAAAAAGAAGATGATGACGAGGATTTGGATTTGGTCGAACGTTGTTGCATATCTAGAGAGATGGAAGTGAGCCAGCGCAAACTTCGTGATGGAAGCCTTTCGTTTGTGTATATGGTTCCCATACTATGCCGTAATTACAAGAGCGAGCCCTTTGCCGCTCTTCGTTTTACACGGCCTGCTCAACATTCTGTCCCAAATCTGGACACATTGTTATCAGCTGCTTTACATTTTAAATCCTGCTTTTACACGAAGTTTGAGTACATATTTATGGAAGATGTCCTTGGGATGCGGAATCGAAGCGATCGTGAAGGTAGACGCCGTTCTATTTTATTTCAGATTGTAAAACGGATGCATGACAAAATTGACGTAGAAGGCGTGCTGGATGAGGTATTCGGGAGCATCGCCTATTTGTTTCCCCATGTAGATATCACCTTGTATATGAGTCAGGATCGACATAGTCGCAATCCGCAGGTCAAACCTTTACTGCTGCATGAACGGGACGAAGATGTATGCGTCCGTGCATTTATGAAAGGGCAAATGGCTGTGAATGAGCCTGTCGGTACACAAGATGAAATAACTGAAATCGGCATCCCATTACGTGGTAAGCAGGGCGTATACGGTGTTTTCCATATGATTCTTCCATCGGGCGCGGATAGTATGAAAAAAGTGGATGTAGAGCTGATTGCCATGATGGCGGATACGGCTGGCACCGCATTTGAAAATGCAAAGCTGCTTGAGCAATCGAATGTACTTATCCATGAATTGCGTCTCATTAATGAACTGGTTCAGCGCTTGAATCAGAGCCTGAAGTTAAATGAAATATTTGAATTTGCCGTGCAGGAGTTATTAAAAATGTTCATGGCGGACTTTTGTTGTATTGTACAGCTTGACCAGGATGGAAACTGTTTTAAGGTCATGTCGAGTAATGTGGAAAGCTTAAGACTGGAAAGTTACCCTCTTGAAGATGGATTTGCTGGACTAATACGCTTAACAGGGGAACCAGTGATTGTGTCGGACTATAGAAAGGATGGGAAGATATCCTCTCATTTTATGGATGCGACGCACTCCCAGTCTTTGATGGCTGTACCTATGAAGACCAGCGGTACTCCTAAAGGGGTTATACTATTGTCCAGCAAGCTTCCGCACTTTTTCTCTTACGATAATTACAAAATGTTGCAAATGCTAGCCCCTCATATCGGGTTGGCGGTAACCAATGCTATGCTGCACGCTGAGGTGCGGCGGTTGGCTAATATGGATATGTTAACAGGTCTGTATGTACGTCATTATGTGGACCAAATCATTCAGCAACATCAGGAAAAGGATTTCTGTGGATCTCTTATTTTGGTAGATATTGATCAATTCAAACAGGTGAATGATACGCATGGGCATCAGACGGGTGACGAAATTTTGAAAAGCGTCAGCAATATCGTTCGTTCGGCGACTCGCGATGAGGATGTATGTGCGAGATGGGGCGGCGAGGAGCTTGCCATTTATTTACCGCAGCTGGGGGTACAGCAAGCGCTCGGATATGCAGAAAAAATACGTTACCGCGTACAGCATGAAACTGAGCCTCAGGTGACTGTTTCTTGCGGGATTGCTGAATGGAACTGGCTGGACGAGCAGATCAGTATTGAATCTTTATTTTATAGGGCTGATATGGCCTTGTACGAAGCAAAAAATGAAGGACGCAATCGAATAGTTGTTGATCATGTAGCCAATGTGTAGAGAATATTCCTAGGGAATGTTCTCTTTTTGTCTTGTATAACCCATTGCGGACAGGTAATCCTAAACGTAGCTATATCGTGTGTATGATTGAACTATAGGGATAACACGATGAAGTGAACCAGGTAGCATAACTGGCTTGAAGCAGGATTATTGCTCATGAGTACAGTTATGTTCAGGATAGGACGGATGATGGGATGCATTGGAAAAAGCAATGGATGATGCAGGTTTGTGGTGTGTTGCTTGTAATAGGTGTGTTAAGTGGTTGTGCACTGGATCGACAATATACGCCTGAGCAGATTTTTAAGAGAGCAGTTGCAGGAATGGCTGGCAAAGAGATGGTAACGTTTACTGGACGGACTGCAATTAGAGCAGACAGTGGTCTGCCAACGAATAAGCAGTTTGAATATCGCGGTAGGCTAAGAAATCACGATGAATTGACCATGCACTGGGGTTCTGCAGAGGCTTTCCGTAAGCAAGGTGGCTACACAGCTCTGAAACAAGGTAAGTCCGAGCATGATGTTACACAGGAACGTTTTATTCGTCAGAGTGGGAAATGGGTTTCGCTGACATCCGGTTATCCTCCTGTGGTTGGAAATGGTATGTTAAATCGCTTCAATCCGATTCAGGAGCTTGAGGAATTAAATACACTGAATAAGAGCATTCGTATGGAAACGGGAGCTGCCCGGGGAACTTGGGTGTTGAGGATTGAACCGGAATCTGCTTCGGCAAAGCGCTGGTTGAAAGATCGTTTAATAAAAGAAATGAATACGTTAAACCCTCAAATCGTGATATTAAAAACGCAGCAGACAGGAACGAATCGAGAGCTGCGAAAGAAGCTGAGCCAAATATGGGCGCAAAGTTGTGAGGATATGAATAACCAGCTGGAGCAATCCATTGTGCATACGGTGTATCATTTGACCATAGATCGCCAAACAGGTTTACCCTTAAAGCTTTCATCCGAATGCCAGATTACCCGACAGGGAGAAAATGAAGATCTGCATCAAGAGGCTTTGATAACCAGAGTTACTTTTGAGGACTACAAGTAACGTGGCGGGCGTGATACAATGAATTTTGAATTAACCATCGTTCAAAAAGAATGAAATAGAGAAGGAGAGACACTACATGAAAGATCCTAGAATACTTAAGCTGGCGGAAAATCTGGTAGGTTACTCTGTTGAAGTGCAGCCTGGAGAAAATGTATTAATCGAAATGATTGGTACAGAGCGCGACTTACTTAACGCCATCATTCATGAAGTTGGTAAAAAAGGTGGAAATGTTTTTGTACAACTTACAGACCGTAAGGTACAGAGCACCATGCTTCGTCACGCGACAAAGGAGATGCTGGAGACCTGGGCTGAGATTGACCTTAACCGGATGAAGCAAATGCACTGCTATATCGGAATTCGTGCAGGTGAAAATGTAAATGATTTGTCAGATGTGCCGGAAGATAAAATGAAATTGTATAATTCCATTTATCAGCATGCGGTACATAGCGAACAACGGGTGAAACACACCAAATGGGTAGTGCTGCGTTATCCGAATGACAGCATGGCTCAATTGGCGAATATCAGCACAGAAGCGTTCGAAGATTTTTATTTCGATGTGTGTAATCTGGATTATGCAAAAATGGACAAAGCTCAAGATGCATTGGCAGACCTGATGAATCGGACGGACAAGGTACGGATTAGTGGACCGGGTACGGATTTGAATTTCTCTATTAAGCAAATTGGAGCTATCAAGTGTTCAGGTCAATGTAATATCCCGGATGGCGAAGTATACAGCGCGCCTGTACGTGATTCCGTTAACGGAACGATCAGCTACAATGCACAAACCCTGTATAATGGCATTACTTTTGAAAATGTTAAATTCCGTTTTGAAAATGGTAAGATCGTGGAAGCAACGAGTAACGATACGAAGCGGCTGAATGATATTCTCGATTCTGACGAGGGAGCACGTTATATTGGCGAGTTTGCCATCGGGTTTAATCCGCACATCTTACATCCAATGAAGGATATTTTGTTTGACGAGAAAATCGCCGGCAGCTTACATTTTACACCGGGTCAAGCTTATGAAACAGCGGATAACGGTAATCGTTCATCGATCCACTGGGATTTGGTGTTGATTCAGCGTCCAGAATATGGCGGTGGTGAAATTTATTTTGACGATGTTTTGATTCGTAAAGATGGCATCTTTGTACTGCCTGAGCTGGAGCCATTAAACCCTGAAAATTTAAAATAACGATATCCGTTCTTGCTGAGAAAGCGATTTCAATGTATCATTATGGATGAGTAACGATACATGACAATTCAGTAAAGCGAGGGATTTCTATGTCCAATAATAACGCGGCGGTTGTTGAAATTGCACAGACGGCGAGCAAGTTCACCTCTTCCATCGTCCTTCATTCCGAAAATAAGTATATTGATGTGAAAAGTATACTGGGCTTGTTTACGACCCTAGTCAGCAGCCATAGCTATGAACTACACGTTCATGGACCAGATGCGGAGGAAGCCAAGAAAGCGATCATCGAGGTGTTCGAGAAGCACGGACTTCATATTTCAGTAGCCAGCTAACTTTATTCTTGAAGCAAAAGCATCCCTACCTGTAACTGTAGGGATGCTTTTTTTGTCAGGTTCTTGTATTAGCCTGCAATTTGGTCTAATATTAAGGATAGGACGTCTTGTGCGACATTGAGACATAGGGGGGAAGAATCCATGACTTCATCTGATTTGCAGGAACAATTGAATATCAAGGCTATTAATCTGCTTCAGGAAGATGCAGATAAAATAAAGAAGCTTATTGAAGTACAGATGGAGAATCTGGCAACCCGTTATTGCCCTCTCTATGAGGAAGTGCTGGATACTCAGATGTACGGATTTTCCAAGGAAGTGGATTTTGCGGTTCGCGCTGGACTTCTTCCGGAAATGGTAGGTAAACAGCTGGTCAGTGAGCTGGAACGCAATCTGGCTATTCTATATGAGGCCATGAATAATAAGGCCAATTAGGAAGACGGTTGAATTGATGAGAGCATGCGGAGCTTGAGAGCATGCTTTTTTTGATGCCTTTTTTTAAAAAAATGTTCTTTTAGGATGGTAAAAGCGCATCCCCTTCCACCATCCTAATGAACATTTTAAAACCTTAAAAAGCTACACAAGAAAGAAGGATACACCTAACAATACATACACTACCAATAGCATGAGCCCCTCATACCAGTTGGTTGAGCCGTCTTGGGTGATGGATTTGGCGATAAATACAGCGACAGCAATGGCGACCAGCTCAATAGTAGTGAAAACAATATTCATCGTGTTTCCCATAAAGTAACTGACAAATATCAGCACAGGGGCAACAAATAGCGCAATTTGCAAACTGCTGCCGACAGCTATTTCAACCGATGCACCGATTTTATTCTTCATCGCCAGTAAAATAGCAGCGCTGTGTTCGGCTGCATTACCAATAATAGCGACGAGGAAGGCACCTACGAACAATTCGCTGAGCCCAAATTGGGTCGTAAACACCTCCAGCGTACCTACCAGCCATTCGCTGACAAAAGCGACCATGACGGTAGCAAGTATCAAATAGGCAATGGATTTGTTTCTGGACCATACAGGGGCATGCTCATGTGGTAATTCTTCATCTTTTTGTTCGGTCACATCAGATAAATAGTCCTTATGCGTAATCATAGAAAAAATAAGCCACGCAATATACGCGACAATGAGCGTGCCTGCGACAATGAGGCTGAGCGTATCTGATTCGCTATCCGTGATAACGTGTGTGTTCAAAAAGACAGCTGGAACGAACAAGGCAATAACAGCCACAATCATCAGAGAACCACTTAATCCAGCCAGCGATATATTGAAATTTTGTACTTTGTACTTTAAACCGCCAGCGAACAGACTTGCTCCTAGCACCAACAGCAGATTGCCGATGATAGAACCAGTAAGACTAGCCTTTACCATATCGTAAAGACCTTCTTTAACAAGAAAGATGGCGATGATCAGTTCGGCTGCGTTACCAAAGGTGGCATTTAAGAATCCACCTAAACGTTGGCCAGCATAATGCGCGACGCTTTCGGTCGCCCTGCCGAGGAAACCGGCTACGAATACAACAGAAATTGCACAAATGACAAATTGGGCTATAGCGTTCCAATGCGTGTAATGAGCGACTGCGCTAAGAGCAAATGTCGCTATAAGCAAAGCGGGAGATAACCATTTTTTCAATGAAGAGCACCTCGATATCAATAAATGTGTACAAGTTTGGTGAAAGCTGTCACTTCAGCATTTTGCATAATTCGATTCCCATCGCACATAAGTACAATATATAGACGAACTAAAGCGTTTCGATCTATATATTGCTGATTGGAAAACACTCTTGGGGTTTATGCAAAATGCTCACTTGTATGGATTTTCTAAATTAATATACCCAAAATGATATAGGTTGTAAACGAAAGTTGTTTTTCATACGTAGAGTTTGCATTTGGAGTGGCTGAGGCTTTACAATACAAATAAAGGATGGATGAAGGGGGACATAGGTCATGGCAGAGCAAATTCAACAACTGGAAGCAGGAAACATCAAGATTTCCAACGATGTCGTAGGTAAAATTGCCGGGATGGCCGCATTAGAGACACCGGGCATTGCTGCAATGTCAGGCGGTTTATCGGAAGGCTGGGCCAAAAGGCTGAGCGGTAAAAATGTGCAAAAAGGCGTATCAGTGGAGGTTGGACAGCTGGAAGCTGCCATTGATCTACGTATTATCGTACTCTACGAAACACCTATTCATGAGGTGTCCCGAATTCTTCAGCAAAATGTGCGAGAAGCCGTCGAAAGTATGACAGGTTTGCGGGTCGTGGAAGTGAACGTAAAAGTGGAAGGTGTGGCGTTCAAGGACGACGCAGTGTAATAGAATCAAGGACCGATAATTCTACATTTTTAACCAATTGTATACATGCCGGGAATTCCGTAGGATAACCCGAATAAAAACACGAAAACTGGTGGTTATAGAATCGCCAGTTTTCGTTTTATGAATCAACAGCATAGCCATTTTTGCAGAGGGTTTCCGTATTTTTATACATAACCAAAAGAACTTCCAAAGCCACCGTTGTAAGTGGTCCTTGGAAGTTCTTTTTTTAGCGAAAACGGTTGGTTCTACGAGTTTGAAAGCGATTGGGTACTTCATTACGGACAGCTACCCCTGTGGTGCGTTCCTGCACCGCTTGTTTGGTGTTCTCACGAGAAATACTGAGCATAATGCCCATCGAAAACATCATGACAAGCAGGGAGGAGCCACCAAAGCTGATAAATGGAAGCGTTACGCCAGTGATTGGAATTGTTTGGGTTACACCGCCGATATTAATGAAGGCCTGAATGGCAATCAAACCCATGATACCGGTGCCTACCAACGTTCCGAACGGATCATGGCAACGCAGAGCAATGATCATGCCTCGCCAAATGAAATACAAATATAGCATCAGGAATATGGCTGTTCCGATAAATCCGAATTCTTCACCAATTACAGAAAAGATAAAATCATTAAATGGATTAGGAAGATAATGAAGCTTGATAATACCTTTACCAAATCCTGACCCGTTTAAGCCGCCTTCACCTATAGCTTGCAAGGACTGTACCAGATTGTATCCCGTTCCTTGTCTATATTTCACGGGATTAAGAAAGGCCTGAAAGCGTCCGATTTTGTAATCTTGCTTGGCAGCAGCTTGTCCATCTGTGGTTCCAGAATCTCCCCCAAACAACGACCCAATACCAAATACAATGGAGGCGCCTAGCACGAGCAGAACAATTGATGCTGTAATATGCTTGACACTGGCTCCCCCGGCATAAATAATCAGACCACTCGTAGCAACCAAAATGAAGCAGGAGCCTAAATCAGGTTGAAGCATGATGAGTCCTGCAACACAGCCTACAATGACTGTTACAGGTATGTAGCCAGTCCGCAGATCTCTAAAGCGATCTCCTTTTTTGACAATCAGTGCAGATAAGTAAAGAATGATGGAAATTTTCGCAAGCTCCGTTGGCTGGAAACCAACACTACCAAACCTGAGCCAGCTTTTTGCGCCGTTAAGTGAGCCTGTAAAAAGAACGATGATTAGCAGTAATATAGTTATGAAAAATAAAGGTACAAAAAGCTTTTTATATTTTTCCATCTTAATATTCATAGCTACTAACATAATAAAAAGTCCAAGTACAGCAAATGCAGATTGGCGCTTCACAAAATATAAAGAGTCAAAATTGTATTCTTTATTCAGCAAAGCTACGCTGGAGCTGGAGCTAAATACCATAATTACACCGAATCCAACCAGTAACAAAGTGAGGATCAGCAATTGGAAATCCGGTGTGCCTCTTTTTCGAGTCTCCGGCTTCGTATTTCTCATATCAGCTTCCCCCGGTATTCGCCACAAGGTATATTCCTCGCAGACGGTTATCATTTTATCGTTTACCCATTTTATCATATTATGTTTGATGGGCTTCTGCAACCTCCCTGAAGCAACAGATATCACAACAATTCCATATCTGCTACAATAGGATAAAAATGAAGACTTGAGAGCAGCGGTGCATACGTGGTGACGCTGCATGATGAATCGGGAACTTGCCCGGTGCTTTAAAAGGAGAGGTGGAGCATTATGACACAACATGCGCTAGACAAGACCTGGTTTGACCAGTTGCAAGAAAATATGGTGGAGTGGCGTAGACATTTACATAAGAATCCCGAAATTTCCTTTCAGGAAAGCAAAACCGCAGCTTTTGTAGCGGATAAGTTGGAGAGTTGGGGAATCGAGATTCGCCGTCAGGTAGGGGGACACGGTGTTGTAGGCACCATTCGTGGTGCTAAACCCGGGCCTGTCGTCTTGCTGCGTGCCGATATGGATGCTCTTCCTATTCAGGATGAAAAGGAATGTGAATATCGCTCCAACGTAGACGGAGCCATGCATGCTTGCGGCCATGATGGACATACATCCGCGCTACTTGGAACGGCTTACTATTTCAGTCTGAATCGGGACGAGCTGCAAGGAGAAATTCGGTTGTTGTTCCAACCTGCGGAGGAATTGCTGCCTGGCGGAGCGGTCAGTGTAATAAAGGATGGTATATTGGAAGGTGTGGACGTCATTTATGGTATCCATTTATGGACACCTTTTCCTGTCGGGACGGCTGCGAGTTGTGCAGGGCCGCTGATGGCGGCGGCAGATGATTTTTATATTGAAATCACAGGTAAGGGTGGGCATGGTGGGATGCCCCAGTCCACTAAGGATAGTGTCGTGGCGGGTTCAGCTCTTGTCATGCAATTGCAAAGTGTCGTAAGTCGTTCAGTCG
The DNA here is from genome assembly GCF_038007385.1 of Paenibacillus sp. FSL M8-0228. NCBI lineage: Bacteria > Bacillati > Bacillota > Bacilli > Caryophanales > Paenibacillaceae > Paenibacillus > Paenibacillus sp. FSL M8-0228. The sequence goes on along the minus strand of NZ_JBBOXA010000001.1, from coordinate 3,596,031 downwards.
ACCCATTACGACCTGCCGTGCTGACGGTGGGAACCATCCAAGGGGGCTCTGCGCAAAATGTGATCGCAGAAACGTGTCGCTTGAGTGGAACGATTCGTACGTTTGATGAGGAGACACGAACGGTGATGAAGGAGCGACTGCATGAGGTAACAGAGCTCACAGCCGCAACATACGGTACAACAGCACAGGTTCGCTATATTATGGGATACCCACCAGTTGTCAATGACGCACATGAAGCATCTCGTTTCTTTAATGAAGCAAAATCTGTTTTCGGCAAGGAGAATGTACAGGAAGCGTCGAAGCTGATGCCTGCTGAAGATTTTGCGTATTATTTGGAACGTGTGCCAGGTTGCTTCATGTTCGTAGGAGCGGGTAACCCAGCTAAAGGAGCGGTTTATCCACACCATCATCCTAAATTTGATTTTGATGAGGATGCTATGATTAACGCGGTTCGTTTGTTTATTGCGATGTCTACGGGATACGCTGCGGAACGAAAAGCAGGGGCAATTAAGGGCTAAAATGAGTGGAATTGGGAACGGTTCAATCTGGAGTATGAGCTGAATGAAATGGGGTACCCTACTCTTGAAAAGGAGGGAGTACCCATGAAAAAGGTTCAGGAAGTTATGACTAAAGAATGCGTAACGGTTACCCCGCAGGACAATATTTATGAAATTGCGGTCAAAATGAAGGACAATGATACTGGTTTTATTCCGGTTGTGGAAAGCGAAGGCAGTGATAAGTTGATCGGCGTAGTAACGGACCGTGATCTTGTCGTTCGCGGTTATGCGGCTAAAAATTCGGGTTCGGGTTCAGTCGATACGGTTATGACGACAGGTATTCGTACAGCCAGTGCGGACATGTCGGTGGACCAAGCAGCTGAACTGATGGCGGAGCAGCAAATCCGTCGGTTGCCTGTGACGGAAGGAGACCGTCTGATCGGGATTGTCTCGATCGGGGATTTGGCTGTTCGTAATATTTTTGCAGACAACGCTGGAGAGGCGCTTAGTCATATTTCCGAGCAGGTCCACTAGAAGAATAATTAAGGTAGGCATTTGTTTGGGAGGTCTTTACCCCGGGCGTTAAATCAGGAGTTCAACCCGAATATGGGTTGGGCTCCTTGCTATTCTGGTTGATATTCGAATAAACGGATAAGCTATTTATTATATAACTGAATCAATTTCATAATACCTTTAGCTGCTTCAATCAAAACTAGTTATAGATCAAAATGATTCGATTTGTCTGTATCTAGTTACAACCACCAAACTTTAATGAGTTATGAAATTGATTCAACTTTAAAATGATGTATTGTTAGATTATCAGGAGGTAGTCATGAATCCAGATCATCCTTGTATTGTACAACGTGATTTTACCGTTCTGCTGGAAATGGGCTTGCCCGGTTCGGAATGGGCTCGTTCACAGTTGCAGATTTATGCGGAGCTGGTTAAAAGTCCGTCCGCTTTTCATACATACCACATCACTCCACTGTCTTTGTGGAATGCAGCTGCCCTCGGATGGAGTGCTGAGGACATTCAAAATAGTTTGTATTCCATGTCCCGTTGGGATATTCCACGTGATTTGTTGAATGATATTGAACAGCTCGTTTCTCGTTATGGGACGTTGACGCTTTCACGAGGTACGAAAGAAGACGGAGATATAAAGACAGGGAAAGCCAACAGCTATACAATAGGTGATCACTTGATCTTGGCAGCAGAGACCCCCGCTTTACTGGATGAGCTACTGACCAAGCAAGAGCTAAAACAGCTTGGTTTACTTCGCGTTGATGAGGAAAGCGCATCGGTCCCGCCCGAAAATCGGGGCTTGCTCAAGCAGGAATTAACTCGCTTGGGATATCCCGTTGTGGATACGGCAGGCTATCTTGAAGGGAATCAGCTTAGTTTTACCTTGGGAAAGGGACAAACGAAGTTGCAGCTTCGTGATTATCAAGTAAAGGCCGCTGATGCGTTTGAAGGAGCGAACGGCTTAGGGGGTAGTGGTGTACTGGTGCTTCCATGCGGAGCTGGAAAAACAGTGATAGGCATGGCGGTGATGAATCGGCTTCAGTGTGAAGTGCTTATTCTAACATCTAATACTACTTCTGTACGGCAATGGGTAGAAGAATTAAAGCAAAAGACGGATATTTCTGCCGATTCCATCGGGGAATATAGTGGTCAGAAAAAAGAAGTGCGCCCGATTACGGTGGCAACCTACCAAATTTTGACACACCGTCGCACCAAGGATGGGGATTTTGAGCATATGAAACTGCTGAGTGAGCGGAAGTGGGGACTCATTATATATGATGAGGTTCATTTGCTGCCCGCGCCAGTATTCCGGGCGACGGCTGACATTCAGGCTACCCGTCGTTTGGGGTTAACGGCCACGCTGGTTCGAGAGGATGGTTGTGAACGGGATGTGTTCTCTTTAATTGGGCCCAAACGGTATGATATGCCATGGAAGGAGCTGGAGCGACAGGGCTGGATCGCTCAGGTCGATTGTGTGGAGTTGCGGCTTCCAATGACAGCTGAACTTTTGGAGCGCAGTATGCGTGCTGAGGGCAGACAGCAGTACCGAATTGCAGCCGAAAATCCGATCAAACTGGAGGCGGTGCGTAGCCTGATGCAGCAGCACAGTGGTTTGCCCACGCTCATTATTGGTCAATATTTGGACCAGTTGCGTACATTGGCTCAGGAGCTCGGTGTCCCACTGATTACGGGTTCAATGAGCCAGACGGAGCGGGTGCGTTGGTTTGATGCATTCCGCAAGGGTGCAATTCGGACCCTATTGGTGTCCAAGGTTGCAAACTTTGCGGTGGATCTGCCGGATGCAGCAGTAGCCATAGAGGTATCGGGCAGCTTTGGCTCTCGCCAGGAAGAAGCGCAGCGACTGGGACGCATTTTGCGACCAAAGTCAGGCGAGAATAAAGCTTATTTTTATGCTCTAGTGACGGAGAATAGCAAGGAGATGGATTTTGCAGCTCGTCGTCAGCTGTTCCTGATTGAGCAAGGCTATGAATATGCGGTTCGCAGATTTAGTGTGACAGAGGCTATTGGAAGCAGGGATGCTAAGTCTGGAGATCGTGGAAAGAAAAAGGAGGCCTAATCAAGAATGGGCGTAACGAACACGCAAGACAGCTGGAATGAGCTTTCATCGGATGAGCTGCTGGTACTTAGACGATGCTTTATTCGGCACGCGGGACAGCCCATGAAGGAAGAAGAACCTATACAGCTTACCCGGGGATCGTTAAGCGGAGTCGAAACGAAACTGGCACTGCGTGGATTACGTGCCCGGGGCTGGCTGGAGGCTGTTACCAAATCGTGGGGCGAACGAATTTTATATATCCCGGTTTATCGACTACCGGATCTGTACGATATGTTGTTAGAGGAAAATCCAATGAACATGATGCATTCGGATCATCCGATAACGGTACATGAATCAATGACAGGCCTGGAGTCGGAATTGCTGCATGCGTTGTCACGTATTGCAGTACAGGGCGTCCCTTTGACGGCCAAAGGAACCATACATAAGCGATCATTGCAAAAATTGAATGAACTGACCCCCTTTCGCCCGGAGGACCTGATGGGTCTTGGGTTGCATTATGCGCATGCAGAGCTGTATCCTGTGCAAACGGTGGTCATGATGGATTTGCTACTCAGTTTGGGGCTGTTAGTGAAAGAAACGGTGTCTTTTCGCATTCAGGAAACGGAACTGGCGACTTGGATTCGTTTGTCTGCTTGGCAAATGCGCAAGCATATTTTTGCTACACTCATGGAAAGATACGGTAAAGCCGAAGCGTCTATGCAGCATTTTCGCTATATGCTGTGTGCCGTCTCCCATTATATAGGAAAAGAAGGGTGGATATCTATCAAGTGTCTGCTGCAATGGATGCTTCAAGTAGGCCTAATCCAGCAGGAGAGTACGAGCGGAGCTGATTCCAAGAACAGTGCCCTTTTAGACCTTATTCCTACAACCTCAAATTCGGAAGGGTTTGCGGGAGAAACGGGTCCTGATTTTAATTTTAATGGATCTTTCATGGAGGGATTGAAGGGTTGGCTGAAGGCCCTGACTGCGTTTGGAATGGGTGATTGGGGCCAGACTGTATTGGGTAAACTGTGTTTTCGCTGGAATGTATCTGTGTTAGACATGCTTCGTCCCAATAATTACGAGGATACACATCAACAACAAGGTACTTTTTATGTACAACCTGATTTTGAAATATTGGTTCCACCAGATGTGGCATATGATGTGCGCTGGCGACTGGAATGCTGCTGTGAACGTGTAACAGGAGATCGGATGGTAGTATACCGGATCACCAGAGAAAGTGTTACAGAGGCAATCGAGTTAGGGATGGAAGCCAAGGCAATTCCTGCTCTACTGGACAAGTTCAGCCGGACAGGCGTGCCTGATCATGTACGTATGGCGGTAGAACAGTGGGCAGGCGATGTCGGACGGACGGCTTTTGCAACGGTAACACTTTTGCGATGTGGCACACAGGAGGATGCAGACATGGTTGCACGCCATCCCGCGCTGGAAGGATTGCTGGAACGGCTTGGCGCCAAGGACTTTATTATTCCGGCGAGCTCTGCTGTCAAAATACGAAAAACGCTTGCTGCAATAGGATTAGGTCCACGTCGTGAACCCGAAGGTGTGGACGAGCCAACTCATCATTATCCACTGATTTCGGAAACAGAGAACATAAGTTCAGGCAGCCTCAACAGTGAAATGGAGTCCGAACCTACTCAAGCCCGTTCTATATTTTCCCAAGAGGGAAGAGCAGGTTTGGTTTATACAGGGCGAACGCTGCATTTTTACGAACAAGAGCATACACTGCCTGATCCGTCTGACTATTTTCCAGAAAGATCTACAGTCCCCTCCTCATGGACAAAAGAATGGAGGAGTTACCATACTTCCACTGCCCGGCAGTTGATCGAGCAAGCCATTCGTTGGCAGGCTGCTGTGGGGCTGCGAATCGGTGGGAAAGAGGTTAAATGGATACCGGAGGCGGTGGTTCCCGGTGCACCATGGGGTGTCACAGGCTGGTATGCCTCAGGAAGGGATGACGAAACACTTTCTCCTGCGACCTTACAGCCAAGTGAATGGTCAGACATGCGCTTGCTGGTTCCTTTTACATAGTAGGGCCAGGAAGTGCATGAAACTCCTTCTTCTCAAAAGAAGGATGTGGTATGATAAATGAGTCTACTTTTACAGGGTAGAACTTTATATAAAGTGAGATGAACATTCATGAGCGTAGCCGAATTGAACACGGTCAATATGGCAGAAGTGCTTATTAACGCCTATGAATTGGGCGATATGGTCAACCGATCCTTTGAGGTATCGGATTATTTATATTGGAAGCAGCGTGTGGAATTGAATCCGTCTATTCAGGCGTGTGTACGCAAGCTGGATGCCAAAAAGGAGCTATTCGCGGAAACGGAGCGTTTTGGGCATTTTCATCCGAACTATCATGAAGCGAAGGATGCAGTGCAGGTCGTTGAGCTGGAACTGGAACAATTCGTGGATGTTAAGGAGTTCAAACGAGCCGAAAAGGCGCTGGATGATATGCTTCATGCCATGTCTGAAACGATTGCATATTCCGTGTCCGAGACTATTAAGGTGCCGAGCAACGATCCGAATGTGAAAAAAGGCGGATGTGGCAGCGGAGGGAAATGCTCCTGTGGATAGGTCATAGGAATGATACCGAGTGGAGGGGAGATGAAGCGAATGTTTGCCGAGCGGACAGGGTACATCATTTGGGTAAGCGATATCAAGGCTGCCCGCAATCTGGAGAAATACGGAAATGTCCACTTTATTTCAAAGCGTATGCATTATGTAGTGATATATATGAATGCGGATCGGGCAGAAGACACCGTTAAAAATATTCGCAGACTTTCCTATGTGCGTAAGGTCGAGCGCTCTTTTCGAAATGAGATTAGGACGGATTACAACGACGATAAGGAAAAGATGAAAGAATATGAGATATAAGATCAAATGTCTATAAATTGTAAACTTTTCTTGAAAGGTCAGCCTACAGGCTGGCTTTTTTTTGTGAAGTCAGGACTTTTGCATAATGGTCTTGATGCTGTTAGACCTAAAAAATCTTTAAATATCACCCATAAACTTCAATTTTGTAACTTGTAGTCCCGGGTCTGTTGAGGTAACATATGAATATATTGGTAGATATAAAGACCTATCTGGTGGGGAGAGTGATCCCGTGCGTGACAAAGCAATGCAGCGATGGAGTACATACGAACCGTTCTATGTGGAGATGGGCGATAAAAAAGTCGCCGATATCGTGATAACAAATCATGCGAAAACACGTTACTTAGATCGGGTAGAGCAGAAACAGTCCGAGACGAATCATATCGCCGCCTGGCTTTGGGAATGCCTGAAGCAAAACAGGATGGAGTCCTATTATCATAACGAAGAGGATGTATATTTAATTGATGGTGATCTGGTCGTCGTGGCCGAATTTGGAGAGTTGCCCGGCGAGATGGATATTGCGGGGAATCCGCTTCACAAAATGATTGTCATTACCTTTTTGGGCCGGATGTCGGAGACCATTGAATTAAGGGATTTGAAGTCATACTATTCATGGTTACGCCATTCGCGGCGCATGACACTGATGAAAAGCACTCGTAAGCAAAAATAGACGGTCATTTGGAGAACGGCTTCAGATGAAAAAATCTCCAAACTTCCTGAATACCGTTAAGTTTAAGTAGAAAGTATGCAGTTATTAGCTGCATGCTTTTTTTATTTTCCAATAATAAAACTACCCAATTCAGTAAGTTTACTTGGAAATGCTTCGACAGACGTTTTTCTTATGTTAAAATAGGGAGAACAGAGGGGAGAGGGCTGTCAGTATGAACTTTCATCAGTTGCACATTTTTTATACCGTAGCGGAACGCGGGAGCTTCTCGGCGGCGGCACAAGCGCTGCATATGACACAACCTGCGGTGACGATGCAAATTCAGTCTTTGGAAGATTATTTTGGCACAAAACTGCTGCAACGTTCGACTAAAAAAATCGAACTTTCAGAGGCGGGAGCGACACTCCTGCCTTTTGCGAAAAAAAGCATGCAACTGATCAGGGAAGCTGACGAGGCGATGTCTGCTTTTACTCACATGTTGGAGGGAAGATTGCATATTGGCGCCAGCCTAACGATTGGTGAGTATATTGTACCCAGAATGCTGGGACCGTTTGGTCAGGAATACCCTCATATACGCATGGCGATGAATGTGATGAATACAACTCAGATTATGGATGATATACTAAAACATCAGCTGAATTTAGGACTGATTGAGGCCCCAGTCCAGCATCCGGATATCGTGGTGGAACCTGTGATGCAGGACGAACTGAAATTGATTGTGCCTTCAGGACATGCGCTGGCCAAGGCTAAAAAAGTGGTTCTGGAAGATGTGTTCAAGCATCCTTTTGTAGCCAGAGAAAAGGGATCTGGTACACGTCAAGTAATAGAAGATGAGCTGAAAAATCGTGGTATGGATGCCTCCCGACTTGGGATTGTAATGGAGATGGGGAGCACTGGAGCGGTTAAATCGGCGGTGGAGGCTGGACTGGGTATTACCATGCTATCACCATCTTCGGTGAAGCATGAAGTTGCGCTCGGATTATTGAAAATTGTAAATATTTCAGATATCACGTTCAAACGAGAATTTTATGCAATTCATTTGAAGTCGGCGTTGTTGCCGATTCCGGTAGTAACCTTCCTGTCTTACTTGCGTCGTCATGATCAGGGAACGGACGTCCTGAGGGACTCGCAGGACGAGCTTGCAAAGGTGAAAGAGAAGGAGGATGTATAATGAAGGAGCAGATTAACGTAAAACGATATGATTTACACACACACACCCAAGCATCTGACGGAATGCAACCACCTGCAGATAATGTGCGCTGGGCCAAGGAAAAAGGACTGGCAGGTGTGGCCATTACAGATCATGATACGGTAGCTGGCCTGGAGGAAGCTCTGGAAGAGGGAAAACGCATAGGAATTACTGTGGTGCCAGGAGTGGAAATTAGTACTCGAGCTGGCGATAAGGATATTCATATACTCGGTTATTTTATGGATTACCGCAATAAAGTGTTTTTGGAACGGTTGGAAAAGCTTCGCCAGGCACGGGATACCCGTAATGATTTGATTTTGAGTCAATTGCGTAGTCTGGGTGTGGAAATCACACTGGATGAAGTGGTGGCTACGATGGGCAGACCGCTGGCACCAGATGAAAGCATTGGACGTCCGCATATGGCGGATACGCTGGTTCAAAAAGGATATGCGAAGGATATGCGGGACGCGTTTGACCGTTACTTGGCGGAAGGAGCGCCCGGATATGTGTCTGTACCCCGTGTAGAGCCTGCGGAGGCCATAAACTGGATTCGTGAAGCAGGAGGGGTACCTGTGGTGGCCCACCCTGGCTTGTACGGAAATGATGAGCTGGTTCGTTCTATTATAGAGGAGGCGAAGCCTGCGGGCTTGGAGGTGCGACATTCGGACCATGATGCTGAGGCTGAGAGCCGATATACTGCGATGGCGGCGCAATATGGGCTCATTGCAACTGGCGGCTCGGATTTTCACGGCGCGCGTCAAGGTGTTATTTTTCACGGTGATCTGGGTAGCCGTAGTGTGGAAGGGCAGGTAGTCGAGGAATTGAGGAAGGCTGCTGTTGGACAAAAGTAAATAAAAAGCCCCTTGCCTTATGCATGGAACACAAGAAGTGTATCGTGCAAAGAACAAAGGGCTTTTTTTGTGGATTCAATAGGCTAGTAGGACTTAGCCGTTTTTGATGCGATTCGGCAGCTTTTTGACTAGTTCCTCATCGGGTGTAATGAAAAGCGTACGCTGATGGTCGTAGATGACAAAGCCAGGTTTGGCTCCGCTAGGCTTACGTACATGTCGAATCAGGGTGGCGTCCACAGGTACACTGCTGGACTGCTTGGCCTGACTAAAATAAGCAGCGAGTTGAGCTGCTTCCTCCAGCGTCGCATCTCCGAATTGCTCAGCACGTATAACGACGTGTGACCCCGGAATATCCTTTGTGTGCAGCCAGGTGTCATTTGGTCCGGCCAGTCGATTTGTTACATATTCATTTTGCAAGTTGTTTTTGCCAACCAGTAACTCGATACCTTCGGATGATGTATAGACGTGCAGGGTTGGACGGTCGTTTTTCTTCTTTTTCTTTCCTTTTTTGACCCGATCTCTGAGATAGCCCTGCTGAACCAGTTCTTCACGTATTTCCTCAATGTCATTCATAGAGGCATGGGCTAGCTGCTGAAGAAGACTGTCCATATAACGGATTTCTTCGTGTGTTTTCTCCAGTTGTTCGTCAATGACAGCCAGGCTGTTTTTATATTTGTTGTATTTTTTAAAATACCGTTGTGCATTATCCGACGGGTTGAGTAGTGGGTCCAGTGGGATGGTCATTGGACGCTGTTCCTCATCATAGAAGTTGGTGAGCGTCACTTCTTTGTCCCCTTTTTTCACCTCATGCAGCGAAGCGAACAGCAACTCTCCATAAATGCGAAATTGATCGGCATCTTCCGCCTCGGCCAAATCCTGCTGGAGATAGTCGAGTTTTTTTACATTTTTACTTCGCTCGTTTTGCAGAAACCGCAGTAGGTCACTGACCTTTTGCTTAACCGTATCCCTTTCTGCCTTTTCACCGAAGAAGTCCTCCATACACTCACTGATCGTAGCGTATTCCTTACGTTCTCCTTGGATCAACGTCAGCGGAATAGCTGAGAATATCACTTTATCTTGTGCATTTAGTCCAGATACCGGCTGAAAACGATGATTCCGCACGTCATCCATGATGTGACTGAATGTACTCCATAGTGAATGATCACTACCACCAGATACTTCATTAGTTACTCGAGTTAGTATCTCTTCAGCAATGAGGGGACTGAGCCCGGTAAAAGTGTTCACGATCCAGCGTTTGGGGGTTTCTTCGGCCTCAATCGCTGTTTGATACGAGGATCTGAAAGCCGCCTCTTCTGTTTCTAGTGGATTCAGCTTGTTTTGTTCAGGAGGCTCCGTGTATTGAAAGCCGGGCATAATGACCCGATAGCTGCTAATAGACGGTGTGACATGATGAATGCCATCCAACATCACGCCTGTTTCCGGGTCAAGCAAAATAATGTTGCTGTGTCTACCCATCAGTTCAATGATAATTCGTTTGAGTGAAACATCTCCCAGTTCATCACGTTGACGTATATCCATGTGAATAATACGCTCCATGCCCACCTGCGTGATTTTCTCGATAACGCCTCCTTCGCAATGCTTGCGAAGAAGCATACAAAACATAGGAGCTTCTGTCGGATTAAGAAAGCTTTGATCTGTTAAATGTACACGCGGAAAGGTCGGATTAGCCGATAGCAGCAGCTTTACGCTTCCGCCTTGTGCCCGCAGATTCAGCACGATATCGCGATCGTTTGGCTGATGTATTTTATTAATGCGCCCGCCTCGGATGCCTTGCAGTTCGTGTACGATAGCGCGAGTTACGATTCCGTCCAATGCCATAATTTTGTTCTCCTTTGAAGCAAATGTATTTTCGCCTTCCTTCTATGATACATAACTTTGGGACAAAACTTAAGCGGCTTTGTGATATTTCAGATCCTGTCCGAATAGATTGAATCTAGAAAGTCTGTCCAGCTTATCAGCAATCGCGGCATAAAAATATAATAACGGGCAGCCATCCTACGCACAACCGACGGAAACGGACTATCTGACCGGGAGGGAATTGGGGAGAATGGAACAAGCACACTGGCACCAATTAAGCAATGAACAGCTTTCAACAAGTCTGGAAGTCGACCCGAAGCAGGGTCTTTCGGAGGAACAGCTTACGGAACGAAGAGAAAGGTCAGGATGGAATGAGCTGAGCGAGGGGAAGCGAGTTTCGGCGATCTTGCTGCTGCTCAACCAGTTCAAGGATTTTATGATGCTTGTATTGATGGGAGCGACTCTGATATCCGGCCTGCTTGGCGAGTATTTGGACGCGATTACCATTATTGCTATTGTTGTACTGAATGGAATTCTTGGCTTTGTACAGGAATTCAGAGCTGAGCGTTCATTGCGAGCTTTGAGACAACTATCGGCTCCGACCGCCAAAGTGTTGCGGGGCGGAAAACGAATTCAAGTTCAAGCCAGAGAACTGGTACCGGGTGATATTGTGCTGCTGGAAAGTGGTGATCGCATTCCCGCAGATGTAAGGTGGTTGAGTACGAACGGCTGTGATGTAGAGGAGTCCGCCCTGACAGGTGAATCGGTTCCGGTGAGTAAGCATTGCCGCCCTATTCATGCCGCCGAGGTACCACTTGGGGATCAAAAAAACATCGGTTTTATGGGCACGATGATGACTAGAGGAACCGCACAAGGAATAGTTATACGTACAGGTATGAGTACCGAAATGGGTAAGATCGCAGACTTGATAGAAAATACGGAGTCGCAGGAGACACCGTTGCAGCACAGATTGGAGCAATTGGGCAAAATTTTGATTATCGTAGCGTTGGCGCTAACGGTGCTCGTTGTCGTAGCAGGCATTTTACATGGACAGCCAGCCATGAGCATGTTCTTGGCCGGAGTGAGCTTGGCTGTGGCGGCTATACCGGAAGGGTTGCCAGCTATTGTGACGATTGCGCTCGCATTGGGTGTGCAGCGTATGATTAAACGAAAGGCGATTGTGCGTAAGCTGCCTTCTGTTGAAACGCTCGGCTGTGCATCTGTCATTTGTTCCGACAAAACGGGTACCCTGACCCAAAATAAAATGACGGTTACCAAGCTATGGCTGGACGGCCGCTTCTGGGGAGTTACGGGAGAGGGCTATGACCCTCACGGGCATATTATGGATAGAGACCTTCCTGCCGATCTTAAAAACGGACAATCTCTGCGTAGACTGCTGCAAGCCAGTGTGCTTTGCAACAATGCGGAAATTGTTCAAGCCGATACAGAGGAGCTACGTTCGAAAAAGAAAACCAAAGAGCCGACGCCGTCCTCCGTTTGGGAGCTAAAGGGTGATCCGACGGAAGGAGCGCTGGTCACGTTAGCTGCCAAGGGCGGAGTCACGCGACAAGGGCTATATGAGCTATACACAAGGGAGCGAGAATTTCCTTTTGACTCGGATCGGAAGCGAATGTCGGTACTCGTACGCCACCAGGGAGGACACATTGTCTTTGCCAAAGGTGCACCGGATGTATTGCTGGGCCAGTGCTCCTACATTTTATGGGAAGGAAATGTCGTTCCGTTAACGGGTACGCTGCGCCAAAAGGTACTGGCAGCTAACGAAGGAATGGCCTCGGAGGCGCTACGTGTACTTGGTGTCGCTTACCGTGATATCCGCTCGCATGAGCGTGTCTCCACGGTTGAGGAGGCTGAAGCACAACTGATCTTTATCGGGCTGACAGGCATGATTGATCCGCCACGTCGCGAGGTTCGCGAAGCCATTGGCAAGTGTCGTCGTGCTGGCATTCGCACTGTGATGATTACCGGAGATCACGGTACAACTGCAGAGGCCATTGCACAGCAGCTGGGCATTTTTCAGCGCGGATCCCACGTGTTAACAGGACAGGAATTGTCTGCGATGGATGATGCGTCGCTGGACAAAGCCGTTGATACCGTCTCTGTATATGCACGGGTTTCGCCGGAGCACAAGCTACGGATCGTCAAGTCACTGCAAAGGCGCGGACATGTCGTAGCCATGACTGGAGATGGCGTCAATGACGCTCCAGCGATAAAGGCGTCGGACATCGGCATTGCAATGGGTATTACAGGGACGGACGTGACCAAAGAAGCGGCTGCGCTTGTTCTGAGTGATGATAATTTCTCTACGATTGTAGCCGCAATTGAGGAAGGACGGAATATTTACGAGAATATCCGTAAATTTATCCGTTATCTACTCGCCTCCAATGTGGGTGAAATTTTGACGATGTTTTTTGCCATGATGGCCGGGCTGCCATTACCTTTGTTACCGATCCAGATTTTATGGGTGAATCTGGTGACAGATGGCCTACCAGCGATGGCTCTGGGGGTGGACCAACCAGAAAAGGATCTCATGGAGCACAAACCTCGTGGCGCAAAGGAAAATATTTTTGCTCGTCGACTGGGCTGGAAAATCATTAGTCGTGGCTTGTTGATTGGTTTATGTACGCTAGCGGCCTTCTGGCTGACATTACGTATTGCACCGGATGACGCAGGACAACTGATCAAAGCACAGTCCGTTGCCTTTGCTACGCTAGTTCTGGCGCAGTTAATTCATGTGTTTGATTGCCGCAGTTCCCGTTCTATTTTCCATCGTAATCCGTTTCAAAATAGTTATCTTGTGCTTGCCGTGCTGTCTTCAATAGTACTAATGCTAGTGGTTATGTACGTGCCTATGCTGCAACCTATTTTCAAAACGGTACCGCTCGGTTTGCGTGAGTGGGCGCTATCCATTGTCGCAGCTGGGATTCCGACGTTTCTGATGGGAGCGGGAAGTGTGTGGGGCGGTCGACGCAACCGTCGTCGCGGCGGAAATACACACTTTTCAGCGGGACGTACGAAGTTTTCATCCTAGAAATCGGGTTATGCATATCGCATCGCTTTCCCACTATTGCCCTGTATGATATCATGGGATCAAAGCTTCATGAGGAACATGACATCAGCAGCAACGGCGGAGGTAAGCTATGGAATTCACAAAAATGAACGGTCTAGGTAATGATTTTATCGTTTGGTTTGGGCATCAGGAGTTGCCGTCTGACGCCTCGGAATTAGCTGTTCGGCTATGTGATCGACATTTTGGTGTTGGCGCCGATGGGTTGGTATATATATTGCCATCAGAAAAAGCGGATTTCTGCATGCGCATTATTAACTCGGACGGCTCAGAGGCCGAACAATGCGGTAATGCTATCCGTTGTGCTGCCAAATACGTATATGACCGTAAGCATATCAACCGTGAACAGATCACGATTGAGACGCTGGGTGCAGGTGTACAGCAGGTCGAACTAACTGTAGAGAATGGACTTGTTCGTATGGTGAAGGTAGATATGGGAGAGCCAATTCTTGAGGGTTTGAAGATTCCGACTACTCTGGATCTGACTAGCGTAATTAATGAGCCCATTGAAGCTGGAGGAAGTGGTTTTCGCTTTACGGCTGTATCTATGGGGAATCCGCACTGTGTCATTTATGTGGAGGATGCGCCAAGCTTTGATCTGGAAGCCTGGGGGCCAAAGCTGGAATGCCATCCGTTATTCCCTAAAAAAACAAATGTTGAGTTCGCCACGGTACGTAGCCGTAAGCATATAGATATGAGAGTATGGGAGAGAGGAGCCGGGCCGACGCTAGCTTGTGGAACCGGGGCCTGTGCTACGCTTGTTGCTTCTGTACTAAACGGATATAGCGACCGCCACGCCATTGTAAGCCTGAAGGGCGGCGATCTGGATATCGAATGGAGCGAGGAAGATAATCACATATATATGACGGGTCCGGCTGAGATCGTGTACGAAGGTCGTCTGTTCTGAATCATGTGACTATAAAGATAACGTGCAACTACTTATGAATCGTATAGAAGTGAGTGAAAAGAAGACCTTAGTAGGTCTTCTCAGATTGTCGAGAAACCCCGTCATTTTGAGACGTGGGTTTCTTTTTTACATCATAATGCTCTGGTCTCTGGAGAAGCAGGGGGGTTACCCCTGTTTCTCCAGGCGATCTAGGTGGATCGCCATCTTCTTCATGTTCTGCACGGCTGCCGTCATAAGGGCTTGTTCCCTGACGTTTGGAAGACCGCGCAAACGGCAATAGCGAAACCCATGGAGCTCTTTGGCATCCGCGAAGCTTCGCTCAATCGTCTCTTTTCGTTTGCGGTACAGCTTTTTACCAGATGGGCTCAGCCGGTTGCTCCGTACCCACTCTTTGCTGTCTTCCCAGACATGCCGAGTCACCACTTTGCGGTGGTTTCGAGACTGGGTACACTGACTTAGCAGTGGGCAATGCTGGCACTGAGCTGGGTCAGAGGCATACTGCCGGTATCCCTTACGGTCCGTCGTTCGGTAGGGCAGTTCCTGTTGGGCTGGGCATCTATACGCATTGCGTTTGGCATCGTATTCAAACTTCCATTTCGGAAACAGTCCTTGTCTGGGATGGAATCTTCGGTGAGCAATCACGGCAAAAATCTTTCGGTTCTGCAAACCTCGGCAAATCGGCGTTGTTAAATAACCTGAATCTAGTGCAACAGCTTCTACTTGAAAACCAAAACGTTCTCTTTGGCGATCCAAACGGGACAAATAGGGGACAGAATCATGTACATTCCCCGGTGTCACATGCACGTCCGTAATCAGATTGTACTTCATATCCACCGTGCGGTGGTCCAGATAGAAGAAGCCTTCGGGCTTGCCATCACGGATCATATAGCCGCTGTCCGGGTCTGTTTTGCTCACTTTAATTTCTTTTTCTTCGTTCACTTCCTCTCGGGATTTTAAGGCTTTTTTCCGTGGTTTCTCCGGTCATCCTTCACCGCTTCGTTCAGCTCGTCCATATAGTCTTTAGTATTCTGCAACACTTGTTCTTTGGTGTACTGGTGCCTGTTAGCATTGGCTTTGACGTGTGTGGAATCGGTGACGAGAACACGCCCACCCACCATTCGGTGAGAGATCGCCTGCAGCACAATTTCATCGAAGATATCTTGAAAGATCGTGGTGTCTTTAAAGCGAGTACGACGATTCCAGCTAATCGTCGTATGGTCCGGAACTTTATCCGTTAAGCCCAACCTCAGAAACCAACGATAAGCTAGGTTCGTCTGAATTTCTCGCTCGAGTTGCCGTTCTGAGCGAATGCCATAGAAATAACCGAGAAAGATCATTTTAAACAATACGGTAGGATCAATGGCAGGACGCCCGTTGTCTGCACAATACAGTGATCGAACTTTATCATCGATAAACGAAAAATCGATATACTTATCTACTTTGCGGAGCAAGTGATCTTGAGGAACCAGATCTTCGATGGAAACAAATTCGTAGGATTGTTGTTTTTCGCGGTTGGAGCGTAGCATATCAACACCATCCGTTCTACAATAGTTACCTATATTATACAACATTAACGCGGTGTCGTCTTAAACAAAATTAACATAAAATAGGCTGTCGAGACTTTCTCGACAGCCTGAGAAGACCTTAGTAGGTCTTCTTTTTTTGGACTTAGATGCCCCTGTATACAAGGAATATGATGAACAAAGCAACATTCTGTCTTTTTTTGGCGCCTGAACGATGTATAATATAGAAAATGAAAAACAATAAGGAGGCCGTTCATAGTGCGGAAATTTCGTTGGATTTCAGCAGTTACAGTCTTCATATTTGTAGCCACCGCGCTTCCGGTTCAGGCGGCGACCATTCCTGCCGCCGCGGAAACGACGGATAAGCAGGTTGGGTCGCTAACTCCGACAGTGGTAAGCCGTTTAGAAAAAGCGGTGCAAGAACTCATCGGCTCGAAGACAGCATTTCAATTTGACGATGTGACGGATATGGGGAAAACTTGGATTGTAGAGGGCGGACTAGAAGATGGAACTGCTACGTTGCAGACAGAATATAATAAAGAAAAAAATAGAGTAGATTCTACAACCATACGATATAAAATAAGCAGCTTGGGAAAAGCGATGAACGCGCCACTCAAGACGAAAGTGCTAAACAGCGCCAAAGCGTTTGACAGCAAGCGTCCTTTGCAATTTGAAGCATTTTGGCGGGTCAAATCCCCTTATCAGTCCAACAAGCCATCAAATTACTGGGTATTTTGGGGCGCAGGAGAACAGGCTTCCTCGTTGTATGTGGATGTGGATCGAAGTAACGCTATTACCATCAACGCGGACTATGCGCTGAAGCGGGTGGACCCTCTGATACTGAACCGTGCAATGAATACATTTAAGCGTGTGAGTGGACAGCCAATTAAGGTGCAGCACGCTTCACGGTACAAGGACGAAGCGAAGGGGCTTTCATATTGGTCGTTTGAGGATGCAAACGAGGCCAGTGAGGTCAAAATTAGCGCGGTAACCGGTAAAGTGCTGGCCGTATCCACCTATGGGGTGGACTGGAATGATGACGCAGATTTCAAAAAAACATTTGCAAGCCCGAAATATACTGCCTCAGAAGCTTTGAAGCTAGTCAAGCCCAAGGCTCAGATGTTATTTAATATCAATTTGACCGGCTATAAAGTGAAAGTTCAAGGGAATCAATATACGTTCTACAAGCAGCAAAAGGGAACGGATTCTATTGTGGCTAAAGTGAATAAAAAAGGGACTTTTTACGCTTACTCTCTCCATTCTTCCAATGGGAAAATGTAGTAGGAAATAGAAAAGATGAATCAAGCCGCTCCACTCCTGATATCATATTGTCGGGGAGTGGGGCGGCTTTTTTAGTTTTTGGCTTATGTTTGAAGTCTCTTTATGTTACATTAGTATGAAAATAAAGAGCGGGGTGGAGCAGAGGACATGAAACCGGATTTGCGTACTGTGCTGAATCGTGAAATTATTGTCGGAGACGGCGCAATGGGGACTTTTTTATATCAGCTAGGATTTCCAGTAAATACGTCTTTCGAAGAACTGAACATCACTTCGCCTGATGTTATATCAGACGTGCATGGTCAATATTTAAGTGCAGGAGCTCGATTGCTGGAGACTAATACATTTTCTGCAAATGATTATAAGTTAGCCCGGTTTGGACTGGAATCTAAGGTAGAAGAGATCAATCGTGCTGGTGTGAGAATTGCCAGAGATGCGGCCGGACCTGAACATTATGTGGTAGGTGCAGTGGGTTCCATATGTGGGGGAAAGCGGCTTAACATATCAAAGCTGGAGCTGGCAAGAAACTATGAACAGCAAATTGATGCCCTTCTCTCCGAAGGAGTCGACGGTATTTTGTGCGAAACGTTTTATTCGCTGGATGAAATACGCATAGCGCTTCACAGTGTACGTAAATATAGTGATATTCCGGTGATTTGTCAGTTTGCGGTCGATCAGGTTGGTCGTACTCAGGATGGTTTTTTAGTGGCGGAAGCTTTTTCGGTGCTGCGTAATGAGGGGGCAGACATCCTTGGATTTAACTGTCACTCGGGTCCGCAGGGAATTATGAGTGTAATGGAGCAGCTGGACGGCCCTTTGTCTGTACCGTTGTCCGTATATCCGAATGCGGGACTAGCAGATTATGTGGACGGTCACTATGTATACGGTGCATCACCTGAATATTTTGGAGAATGTGCCAAATCCTTTGTAGACCTGGGAACGAGGCTGCTCGGTGGTTGCTGCGGAACTACACCGGATCATATTGCTGCTATATCCAAAGCCTTGAACCGTTTGCAACCGCCTCCTCTTGCTTCAAAAGAAGCTTTGTCGAAAGAGTCCTTTCAAGTGGCGGAGCAGATTGCAGATGAAGGGGAACGAGGAAATGGCAGACATACCAGTGAGCCCAACATCGTGGATCTTGTAAAGGAACGACATACGGTCATTGTAGAACTGGATCCTCCGCGCGATCTGGACATTACGAGGTTTATGCAAGGTGCTCATGCGTTGAAGAAAGCCGGGGCTGACGCGCTTACACTGGCTGACAACTCGCTTGCAGTCACTCGCATGAGCAACATGGCGCTTGGACATTTGGTCAGTATTGAATCAGGCTTGCGTCCATTAATTCATATAGCATGTCGTGATCGCAATCTGATTGGTACTCAATCCCACATGATGGGTTTTGACGCGCTCGGTATTGACCATGTACTGGCGGTTACTGGAGATCCGGCGCGGTTCGGTGATTTGCCAGGCGCCAGTTCGGTGTATGATATGACCTCTTTTGAAATCATACGCATGATCAAGCAATTAAATGATGGTGTCGCATTTTCCGGTAAGCCACTGAAGCAGAAAGCTAATTTTGTGGTAGGTGCCGCATTTAATCCTAACGTCAAGCATTTGGGTAAAGCCGTACAGCGGTTGGAGAAGAAAATTGCCTCCGGAGCCGACTATGTTATGACTCAGCCCGTATACGACCACGAGTTGATTGCAGCCATCGCGGAAGCGACACGACATTTGGAAGTACCGATTTTTATCGGTATTATGCCGCTGGCTAGTGGGCGCAATGCAGAATACTTGCACAATGAAGTACCAGGCATTCAGTTATCCGATGAGGTGCGTGCACGTATGTCTGGCCTTGAGGGTCCGGAAGGACGAGCAATGGGTGTGTCTATTGCCAAGGAGTTACTCGATACGGCAATGGAACATTTTAATGGTATCTATTTTATGACTCCATTTATGTTCTATGAAATGACAGCTGAACTGACTTCTTACGTATGGCAAAAATCAGGCCGCGCACAGGCCCCCTTGTTTCGACTATAATAATCAATTACAATAGTATAATGGATGTGATGCCGATGTCATTGAGTATGACCGGATACGGTCAAGCTATCCTTCATTATGAGGGCTATAAAGTGCGCTTGGAATTGAAATCGGTAAATCACCGCTATTGCGAAGTGATGATGAGAATTCCGCGCGAATGGACTCGTTACGAAGATGGCTTGAGAAGAACGGTTCAACAGCAGATTAAACGCGGTCGTATCGATGTCTTTATCCACAGGGAACGTGATGAAGAACAGATGCCCGCCGCGCGGTTAAATGACACTGTGGTGCAGGCTTACCTGCATGCAGCGGAGCAGCTGGCGGATCGTTATGGAGTGAAAGGAACGTTAGGGATAAGCGATATTCTTGCTTTGCCTGACGTTCTGGGTGAGCCTGGAGAGGCTTTCCATGGAGACGAAGAGGACTGGGAAGAGCAACTACAGCGAGCTTTGAATGAAGCTTTGCAAGGTTTACTGGAGATGAGAAGGCGAGAAGGCAGGCATTTGGCGCAAGATGTGAAATCCCGTATTTTACGTCTGGAATCCCTGCATCATGAAATGACGGTGCTGGCTCCTCATGTTGTGAGCGACTACCGTAACAGGCTGAAACACAGGCTTAAAGAGCTTCAGGACGGTTCATTTACGCTTGATGAACATAAGTTCGGAATGGAGATTGCGTTATTCGCGGATCGCAGCAATATTGATGAGGAACTTACCCGGCTTCAAAGTCACTTTGGGCAGTGCAAGGGGTTGCTGCTATCGGACGAGCCGGCCGGTCGCAAATTAGATTTTTTAATCCAGGAAATGAACAGAGAAGTCAACACGATCGGCTCCAAGGCTAATCATCTCAACTTGGTTAATTTGGTCGTTGAGATGAAAGCAGAGCTCGAGAAAATTCGTGAGCAGGCTGCAAATATTGAGTAGCTACCTGGTAGCGGCACGGCTGCAAGAGTCACATGTATAGGGGGAAAGACCTGAATATGGCAATCAAATTGATCAATATTGGTTTCGGCAATATCGTGTCGGCCAACCGAATTATCTCCATCGTCAGTCCGGAGTCTG
Organism: Paenibacillus sp. FSL M8-0228; assembly: GCF_038007385.1. Classification (NCBI taxonomy): domain Bacteria; kingdom Bacillati; phylum Bacillota; class Bacilli; order Caryophanales; family Paenibacillaceae; genus Paenibacillus; species Paenibacillus sp. FSL M8-0228. The sequence goes on along the minus strand of NZ_JBBOXA010000001.1, from coordinate 3,575,642 downwards.
CTCCGATCAAGCGGATTATACAGGAAGCCAGGGACCGTCATATGCTAATTGATGCTACCTATGGCCGCCGGACGCGGGCTGTTATTATTACAGACAGTGATCATGTAATCCTGTCTGCGGTGCAGCCGGAGACGGTCGCTCATCGCCTATCCACTAAAGATGATGACAATGACGAATAAAAATGGAGTGTACTATGGCTAAGGGATTATTATTTGTAATATCCGGACCTTCGGGTGTCGGTAAAGGGACGGTAGGCAACGCATTGCGTGACAAGCTACCAGAGATAACGTACTCCGTTTCTGCTACAACTCGAACACCTCGTTCAGGCGAACAGGATGGAGTGACCTATTTTTTTAAAACGCGTGAAGAATTTTTGGGTATGATTGAACGAGATGAAATGCTGGAGTATGCTGAGTATGTAGGGAACTATTATGGTACTCCACGTGATTTTGTAGATCAGACGCTTGCGCAGGGAAAAGATATTTTTCTGGAGATTGAAGTTCAGGGAGCGCTAAAGGTTAAAGAAAAATTTCCAGAAGGCATATTCATTTTTCTGCTTCCGCCTTCGCTAGATGAATTAAAGGATAGAATCCGGGGACGGGGCACAGAAACTCAAGCGACCATAGACCACCGTATGTCGGTAGCTGTGGATGAAATGAATCTGTTGCGTCACTATGATTATGCGGTCGTCAATGATGAGATTGATTTCGCTTGTAAACGAATAGAATCCATTATTATCGCCGAACATTGTAAGGTTCATCCTTAAACGAGGGCTTTACATATGCCAAGCGTACCTAAAGAGAAATAATACTGTATAAGCTGAGCTTGAAGGTGTACACTGGAGTTCAGCTTATACAGTCCTAAAACTACATGAAGAGGTGTCTATTCGTGCTGTATCCTTCCATTGATGAAATGATGAAAAAGGCAGATAGTAAGTATTCGTTGGTTGTAGCGGCTTCACGTCGTGCCAGACAGTTGCGCGAGGGTGAAAAGACGACCCTCAAGAATCCTAAATCCCACAAACAGGTTGGAGTAGCTTTGGAAGAGATCTATGCAGATCATCTTCTACTTGAAAGCGGCGAAGAAGAATAAGAATTATAGACAATCATTATAACCGGGCGTAATGCCAATTCCTTTGACAACCGCAAGGTTGTTATTTTTTTAGGTCAGGGGGAGTTAACGATGTTGAAGGGGAAAGTTATTATTCTTGGTATAACCGGTGGAATTGCTGCTTACAAAGGGGCTGCGTTATGTAGTAGGTTGACACAAAAGGGCGCCGATGTTCATGTGATTATGACAGCCTCTGCTAAGGAGTTTATTACCGAGCTTACACTGCAGTCGCTCTCTCGTAATCCGGTGTACAGTGATACGTTTGATGAAAGAGAGCCGTCCGTCGTATCCCATATTCATCTGGCAGATGCGGCTGATTTGGTGCTTGTTGCACCTGCAACTGCGAATATTATCGGAAAAATGGCGCATGGCCTTGCTGATGATATGTTGTCTACAACGTTGTTGGCTACAACAGCGCCTATTATGGTGGCACCTGCGATGAATGTACATATGTACACTCATCCGGCAGTCATGCAAAATATGGAGACGCTTGTATCACGTGGTGTGAAGATGATTGAGCCTGGTGAAGGATTACTGGCTTGCGGTTACGTTGGCAAAGGACGTTTGGAAGAGCCGGACACAATTGTGCAAACGATAGAGCACTTTTTTGATCAGCAAGCCCAGGAACAAAAAAACAACATTAAGTCTGAATCCCGATGGTTTGGTGGCGAATCTGTGGAGGCTCAAGTGCCTGAGTCACCTGTGAATGAGAATGAATCGGTGTTTTCAGGTAAAAAAGTCATTGTAACGGCTGGAGGCACGATCGAGCGAATTGATCCAGTGCGTTATATCACAAATGATTCATCTGGAAAAATGGGCTTCGCCATTGCAAAAGTGGCTCAAAAGATGGGGGCAGAGGTGCACTTGATTGCTGCCAATACCAGTGCGGAACCGCCTGCTGGTATTATGCTTGAAAGAGTCCAGTCGGCTGAAGACATGTACGCAGCTGTATTAAAACAATGGGAAACGAGCGATATGGTCGTTATGGCTGCTGCAGTTGCAGATTATCGACCACGTGAGATAGCACAGACCAAGATCAAGAAAAAAGATAGTGTATTTACGCTAGAGTTAGTGAAGAACGTCGATATTCTAGAATCACTCGGACGGAGTAAGAAACATCAATTTTTAATTGGCTTTGCAGCTGAAACTGAACATTTGGAGACGTATGCGAAAGATAAATTAGAACGTAAAAATTGTGATTTGATCGCGGCAAACGATGTAACTGTGAATGGTGCTGGTTTTGGCGTCGATACGAATGCTGTTCAAATTTATGACCGAAGCGGGATCGTTGAGCGTATTCCTGTACAGTCAAAGGAAGAAGTTGCGCGTAAGTTGCTTACTATAGCCGCGGGACGCATGGGTGGGGTGCTGCATTAATGGAGACGGGCAATTTAGTTGCCAAGGTCATTGTCGATGTACCTGCCAAGGATACGGACCGCACCTTCGATTATCTGATACCGGATTCAATGAGACCTTGGATTGAGCCGGGTAGTCGGGTAGCTGTGCCATTTGGCAAACGGACGGTGCAGGCTTTCGTCATCTCGGTAGTCCCAGCTGAGGAACCACCGAAATACAGGATGAGAGCGATTCAGGAGTTGCTGGATTTGGTGCCACCTTTATCTGCCGACCTAGTCGAACTGGGCAAGTGGATGAGTGAACGTTATGCTTGTAATCAAATTATGGCATTGCAAGTGATGATTCCTACCGCGCTCAAAGGCAAAGCAGAACGTTATATCTCAATTGCGGAACAGCATGAGTTAACGCATCCACAGCGTAGTATACAACCGAATCAGGGCGATGAGCTCGAATGGGCACTTCTGACCGACGATGGTATGAGTGATCCGACAGAGCGTCGGATTGTCAGCTTCATTCAGGAGAAGGAGCAAGTCCCGTTGCAGCAACTCAGTCGACGTTTCCCTGAGGAAGCGGAGGTTATTAAATCACTGTTACGCCGGGGTGTGCTTCAGGAAAGTCAAGTTATTAAAGACAAGCTTGGCAAAAAGACCATGAAATCCGTTGATCTGGCTATCGGCATAGACGAGGCATCAACGGTACTGGAGCAATTTTCTGCCAAAGCACAGCGTCAGCGGGAGGTACTTGCTTTTTTGCTGGAACGTAGCGAGTTTTTGCCTCTGTCGCTCAAGGAAGTCATGACCTCATTGAGTGTGTCTGCTGCAACGGTTAAGGCGCTGGAAGATAAGGGCTATGTGTTGCTGGAGGATGTCGAAGTGTTCCGCGACCCGTACCGGGGCAGACACTTCAAGCCTACAGAGCCACTCCCTCTCACAGCAGAGCAGCAGTCGGTGTATGAACGGATTATTCGCCAGCTGGACACGCGTGAGCAAGGAGCTTATTTGTTGCATGGAGTCACGGGGAGCGGTAAGACGGAAATTTATCTACAGACGATTCAACGTTGTATCGAGCAGAATCGGCAGGCCATTGTGCTGGTACCTGAAATATCGTTAACCCCACAAATGGTTGAGCGTTTTAAAGGTCGGTTTGGCGATCAGGTAGCAGTGATGCACAGTAGGTTGTCTGGAGGAGAACGGTACGATGAGTGGCGCAAAATACGCGAAGGCCGTGTGAAAGTGGCGATTGGTGCTCGCTCGGCAGTATTTGCGCCTTTTCGTGAGTTAGGTCTTATTATTATGGATGAGGAGCACGAAACGTCCTATAAGCAGGAAGAGACACCTAAATACCATGCGCGTGAGGTCGCCATTCGCAGAGCCCATCAGCATGGGGCTGTCGTTATTCTCGGCTCGGCTACACCGTCGCTGGAAAGCTACTATGCGGCTCGCTCACAAAGCAACGACGAGTTTGCGCCGTTGCTACTTGAAATGCCAACTCGCGCATTGGGGAACACGCTACCCGAAGTACATATCATGGATATGCGTGAGGAACTGCGTGCTGGCAACCGCTCTATGTTTAGCCGTGCGTTGCATAATGGGATTGCAGAGCGGTTAGAGCGTAAGGAGCAGACGGTGCTCCTGTTGAATCGGCGTGGACACTCCACATTCGTCATGTGCCGTAGCTGTGGCTATGTGGCGGGCTGTCCGCATTGTGATATTTCGCTTACGTATCATCAGCGGTCGAACAATTTACGTTGTCATTACTGTGGTTATTCCGAGCCTGTGCCTCAGACTTGCCCTGAATGCGGTAGTGAGCATATTCGCTATTTCGGTACAGGTACCCAGCGAGTGGAAGAAGAGCTGGCGAAGCTATTCCCCGGTATACGTGTTGTTCGAATGGATGTTGATACAACGACAGAAAAAAATGCCCACGAAAAGCTCCTCAAGCAATTTCGTGATAAAAAAGCGGACGTGCTGCTCGGTACTCAAATGGTTGCCAAAGGCCTGGACTTTCCCGATGTGACACTGGTTGGTGTCATTACTGCGGATTCAGCTCTCAATTTACCGGATTTTCGGGCTGCGGAAAAGACATTTCAGCTGTTAACACAAGTAGCTGGACGTGCTGGGAGACATCAATTGCCAGGGGAAGTATTCGTACAATCCTATACTCCAGAGCATTATTCGGTGATTCACGCAAGTCGCCATGATTATGCTTCTTTTGTGAGGGAAGAATTGAAACACCGCCGCAATTTGCACTATCCACCATATTGCCGTCTTATTTTGGTAACCTTTTCTCATGAACAACTCCCGGTGCTGGTCCGGCTGGCAGAGAATTATTCAGCAACACTACAGGGACGGGCCAGACAACGAGGCTGGTTCGGGAATATGGATCGTCTTACATCGGATGTACTCGACATTTTGGGGCCAGTAGCTTCTCCCATTTCGAGAATCAAGAATAGATACCGATTTCAATGTATGATAAAATGGCGTGGAAATATCGACGCGATTAGTTTGGCTCAGCAAGTAGCTGATGAAATGGCCGAATCCGCACAGGCGCAAAAGTTGCTGATTAGTCTGGATGTTGATCCACAAATGCTTATGTAGAGCGTTGCCACAAAAGTTATTAGCACAATTAATGCGGACAAGTCGTCCGTACATAGGATAATGTAGCAGTCGCGTTTGTGATGAATACAGTTAAGCCTAAACGAAGGAAAAAGGATAAAGAGGAAGGTGTTCTGTTGTCATGTCAATTAGAATTATAGTGTTGGAGCCGGATGATGTATTGCACAAAGTAGCAAAGGAAGTTACTAAAATTACACCTAACGTGCAAAAGCTGCTCGACGATATGGCAGATACGATGTATGAAGCGGAGGGTGTAGGTCTTGCTGCTCCGCAAGTAGGTATTTTGAAGCGTCTCATCGTTGTAGATGCTGGAGATGAACATGGTTTGATTAAAATGATCAACCCAGAAATCGTGGCCGAAGAAGGGGAGGACTTGGGTCCAGAAGGCTGCCTGAGTATACCAGGGTTGAACGGGGATGTGCGTCGTGCCGAGAAAGTTACAGTCAAGGGACTGGACCGCGAGGGTAAGGCCATTACCGTTACAGCGACAGGATTGCTTTCTCGTGCTTTTCAGCATGAAATCGACCATTTAAATGGAATTTTGTTCACGGATATTGCAGAAAAAGTATATGAGGTTGCGCTGGAACAGCCAGGACCGAACCGTCAGATAGGAGAGTGAGGTTCGATGAGTCAAGACATTCGTATTATCTTTATGGGTACGCCTGAGTTTGCAGTGCCATCGTTGAACATGTTATTGGATAATGGTTATAACGTGGTCGGTGTGATTACACAGCCCGATAAGCCACAGGGACGGAAAAAAATATTGACGCCTACACCAGTTAAGGAAGCGGCAGAAAAACGCGGATTACCTGTACTGCAACCGACCCGCCTGCGCCAGCCAGAAGCGGTGGCTCAGGTGGCGGAGCTGCGTCCTGATCTGATCGTAACCGCAGCCTATGGGCAAATTTTGCCAAAATCCGTACTAGACCTGCCTCGTTTCGGCTGCCTGAATGTGCATGGTTCGTTACTTCCCCGTTATCGGGGAGGTGCACCGATCCAGCGTGCGATTATTAACGGTGAGACCGTGACGGGTGTGACGCTGATGTATATGGCGGAAGGACTGGATACTGGCGATATGATATCGCGAGTTGAGGTTGCTATAGGACCGGAGGATACCTCCGGTACGATTTTTGAGAAGCTAAGCGTAGCTGGAGCAAAGCTTTTGCAGGGCGAGCTGCCTAAATTGCTGGCTGGGCAATCAGACCGTACGCCGCAAAACGAGGACGAGGCGACCTATGCTCCGAATCTGAACCGCGACGATGAGCGTATTTCGTGGAGTGACAATGCACAGCAGATATACAACCGGATCCGCGGCCTTGTTCCTTTTTCGGGCGCGTTTACGCTTTGGGAGGAAAATGTTTTTAAAATATGGGCTGCTGAGCAGCCTTTCATAAATAATGAAGTGAGTGGCTCAAATGCTCCAGCACCCGGAACGGTTCTTCAATTGACCGCTCGTGGCATTGAGGTGCAGACAGGCGAAGGAACTCTTTGGCTGACTCAGGTTCAACCGGCTGGCAAAAAGGTTATGGATGCCGGAACCTTTGCGCGCGGCGGACAGATGAAGCCAGGCACGGTGCTCGGATGAGCGGGAGTCACTCCCGTCAGGGAGGCAAAGGCAAGGGAGTGGGTGCCAGATCCGGCAATACTCGCAAACAGACGGCGCGGGAAGTTGCACTTGATGTGTTGACCGGTGTGGAGCAAGAGGGTGCGTATAGCAATCTTGAGTTAAATCGTCGACTTCAGCAGGCAGGTTTATCTGCAAGTGACGCTGGTCTGGCGACTGAACTTGTATACGGTACAGTCGCACGCCGAAATACACTTGATTATTTTTTGAATAAATTTGTTCAAAAAGGAACGGCCAAGCTTCAGGCTTGGGTACGTTCGTTGCTGCGGATGAGTGTGTATCAGGTGGTGTATCTGGATCGAGTTCCGGATCATGCAGTCGTTAGTGAAGCGGTGACCATTGCCAAGCGTCGTGGGCATCAGGGGATTTCCGGTATGGTCAACGGCGTGCTCCGCAGCATGCTGCGTGAGCCGGACAAGCTGCGTATTCCTGACGATTTGTCACCAGAGGAACGGATTTCATTAGAACATTCTCATCCACAGTGGCTGGTTAAGCGTTGGATTAAGCAATACGGTGCAGATACTGCTGAGGCTATCTGTCAGGCTAATAATGAGCCCCCTGCGGTCAGCGTACGGGTGAATACGACAATGACCAGCCGTGATCAGCTGCTGGACGAGATGCGCTCAAAAGGACTTGATGCCGTTCCTTCGGCAGTTAGTCCCTATGGGATTGTTGTTCGTAGCGGTGGCAATATGGCGCTTACCTCGTGGTATACGGACGGCTCGCTGTCCGTACAGGATGAAAGCTCTATGCTCGTTGCCGAAGCAGTTGCTCCTGAGCCCGGTATGCTGGTACTGGATTGCTGTGCCGCTCCAGGCGGCAAAACAGCTCATATGGCTGAGCTGATGAAGGATCGCGGTCGGATCGTTGCAAATGATCTGCATGCCCATAAGCATCAATTAATCCGTGAACAGGCTAAACGACTTGGCCTGGATGCCGTGGAAACAGTCACTGGTGATGCGCTAGAACTGAAGGAACGATATGCCCCAGCTTCTTTTGACCGTATTTTGCTGGATGCACCATGCTCTGGCTTTGGAGTAATTCGTCGTAAACCGGACCTGCGTTGGAGCAAAACTGCGCAGGATGTTCGCGACATTACACAGCTTCAGCATGAGCTGCTGGATAGTGTGGCGGGACTGTTGAAGCCAGGTGGCATTCTGGTATACAGTACATGCACGATTGAGCCGGACGAAAATGAAGGACAATTGACTCGGTTTTTAAGCGAACATTCGGAGTATGAATTGGCAGAGGGTCATTCCTTCCCGGACGTGAGCCGCGAAATGGATAGTATACAGGGAGGCTCGGTACAGCTGTTACCGCAGCATTTCCACAGCGACGGATTTTATATCGCGCGCCTACGTCGGGTGAAATAGAGCGGAAGAGAATTCCATGCAGCTGCCCACCAGCATTTCCACATTCCGCCGGAACATTTCCGGCGGTTTTTTGCATGAAGACGAAAAATTTTTACCCCCTCAGGGATTTGTGCTAAAATAGGAAGAATGAAAAATACGATCTGCGATCAAACAGAACTTAATGAAGAAGGAACGGGTGCAAACATTGATGAAACCTTTTATATATGATTTAACTTTGGAGGAGCTTCAGGACTGGGCCAAGAACAATGGCGAGCCTGCTTTTCGTGGAGGACAAATTTTTGACTGGCTGTATGTGAAGCGGGTCAATGATTTCAGCGAGATGACGAATTTGCCCAAGGCGCTGAGAGAGAAGCTTGAGGAGCAATTTAGTTTTGTGACGCTTAGTGAAATTACAAAGTTGGAATCTAAGGACGGTACAGTAAAATTCCTGTTCGGTTTGCATGATGATCATGCCATTGAAACGGTCATTATGAGACACAATTACGGAAACAGTATTTGTGTAACGACACAAGTGGGTTGCCGAATTGGTTGTACTTTCTGCGCTTCGACGCTTGGAGGCCTCAAACGGAACCTGACAGCTGGTGAAATTACTGCACAGGTAGTACAGGCTCAGAAAATTTTGGATAAAACGAATGAACGAGTGAGCAGCATCGTGATTATGGGCTCGGGCGAGCCTTTTGAAAACTATGAAGCGACCATGACGTTTTTGCGTACAATGGTTCATGAAAAAGGTCTGAACATTGGTCAACGTCATATCACAGTGTCGACCAGCGGTATTGTACCGAATATTTATAAATTTGCCGACGAGGATACCCAGATTAATCTGGCAATATCCATTCATGCGCCTAATGATGCACTTCGGTCGAAGCTAATGCCTGTAAATCGGCGTTATCCCTTTAAGGATGTTATGGATTCTCTACGTTACTATCTTGCTAAGACGGGGCGGAGAATTTCGTTTGAATATGCCCTGATTGGTGGGGTAAACGATCAGGCAGAACATGCTGAAGAGCTAGCGGATGTGTTAAAGGACATGCTGTGTCACGTTAATTTGATTCCAGTCAACCATGTGCCTGAGCGCAAGTATGTGCGCACATCGCGTAGCGATATTTTTAATTTTCAACGTATTCTTGCCGAAAAAGGCGTCAATGTGACGATCCGGCGTGAACAGGGTCACGATATTGCCGCTGCCTGCGGTCAGTTGCGTGCAAAGCATATGGAGTTGGGGTGAAACCATTTGATCAAAACAGTTCATGTCAGCCATGTCGGACGTGTACGTTCGGTGAATGAGGATTCTGCCTGGATCAGGCACTTAGAGCAAGGCTATATTCTTGGGATTGTTGCCGATGGTATGGGGGGGCATTTGGCCGGTGATACGGCCAGCCGCCTTGCGGTAGAGACACTTGCCGCTGATTTGGCGACGCTGGAGAGCGGATTATCCGCACATTCTTTGACGGCGGCGCTCAGCGACGCTATTTTGCATGCCAATGAAGTCATCTTCCAGACGGCTGCACGCGATGAGAAGTATCATAATATGGGAACGACAGTTGTTGCGGTTTTACTATACGACGCATCCGGAATTATCGGACATATCGGTGACAGTCGCGCCTATGTCATATCCAAAGGAGCGGTACGTCAGCTTACAGAAGACCATACTTTGGTTAACGAGCTGTTCAAAAACGGTCAGATCAGTAAGGAAGAACGGGAGAACCATCCTCGTCGCAATGTACTGACACGGGCGCTGGGCACTGATTCCGAGGTGAAAGTGGATATTGACTCCATTACGCTGGAAAAAGGCGATGTACTGTTACTGTGTAGCGACGGATTAAGCAATCTGGTAACGGAAGAACAAATCAGTAAAGTAGTAGGTGCCGCAGAGAATCCTTTGGAGGAGCGTGCGGATCGTCTGCTACATCTGGCGTTGCTTGCCGGAGGAGACGATAACATTACTGTAGCTTTGTTTGAATTGCCCGATGACACGGTTTCATTGAATGAAAAGGGGTGTGACGCATGATCGGGCACCTGCTAGGGGGAAGATACGAAATTATTGAGCGTATCGGTGGCGGCGGTATGGCTCTGGTGTACAAGGCTCAAGACATTTTGCTGAATCGCAATGTTGCAGTTAAAGTGTTGCGCCAGCAATTTGTTCATGACGAGGAATTTATTCGCCGGTTTCGGCGTGAGGCGCAGTCTGCGGCTTCGCTTTCGCATTCGAATGTGGTCAGTATTTATGATGTCGGCCAAGAGGATGAAATCCATTATATTGTAATGGAGTGCATCGAAGGTAAAAATTTGAATGAGATTATTAAAGAACGTGCGCCATTGCAAGTGGATGAAGCAGTACGGATTGCTTCCCAGATTTGTGATGCGCTGGAGCATGCTCACCAAAATCAGATCATTCACCGAGACATCAAGCCACATAATATATTAATTGGACGTAATGGACGGGTTAAGGTAACCGATTTTGGGATTGCTAGAGCTGTTACGTCAACGACCATTACCCAGACGGGTTCTGTTGTAGGTTCTGTTCATTATTTTTCACCTGAGCATGCAAAGGGTGTCGTCACCGGCGAAAAATCGGACTTATATTCTTTAGGTATTGTCTTATATCAAATGCTGACGGCGCAGCTCCCTTTCCTCGGAGAAAGTCCAATTAGTGTAGCGCTCAAGCATTTGCAAGAGGAGTTTGAGGAACCGCGTAAAATTAATCCGTTGATTCCGCAAAGTGTGGAAAATGTCATTCTAAAATCCATGCGCAAAAATCCAGAAGAGCGTTATCAATCGGCAGATGAAATGCTAAAAGATTTGGAAACCTGTTTGCTGCCGGGACGGCGTAATGAATCCAAGCTGGAGTTTACACATTTGGATGATGAGGATCAAACACGGGTTATTCCGGCTATTAAGCCTCAACAATTAGGGATGTCTTCTAGCGGGGAAGATGTACCTGCCCAACCGCGTGAGTCTGAACAGCTTCCGAGCAAGCAATCGTCCAAGAAAAATAGAAAAAAAGCGATCTTGTGGGTAACACTAGTGTTGGTGTTACTTCTGTGCATGGGCGGAGTGGTGTACTATGTGCAAAGTGTACTTGTCGTGCCTGAGGTAAAAGTACCAGGTGTATTGACACAAACAGAAGACCAAGCGAAGGTTAATCTCAGTAAAGCGGGTTTACTCATTGAGGAGCCAATCCAGCATGAATACAAAGAGGGGATCGCGCCTGGAATTGTATTTTATCAAAGCTATCCTGCAGATTCTTTAGTCAAGGAAGGAACCAAGATTAGTCTGAAAGTCGGGATTGCCAAGCCGCTCACCCCAATGCCGGATGTAAAAGGCCAAAGCTACGAGAATGCTGTTAAGCTGCTGACCGCCCAGCAAATTAAGGAGACGCAGATTCAGCAAAATGAGCAGTTCAGTGATCAGGCCGTTGGGACCGTCCTTAGTCAGACTCCAGCTGCAAATGAGCCATTTGATAAGGATTCAGTCCAAGTTGTGCTCACAGTCAGCAAGGGCGCTGACACTGTGAAAATGCCAAGTCTCGTAGGGAAAACGCAGAACCAAGCGGAAAATGAGGTCAAAAAGGCAGGGCTGAAGGTTGGCTCGATTAAAGAAGAATTTAGCTATGAGCAGGAAAAAGGAAGAGTAACCAAACAATGGCCGTCCGAGGCAGGCAGTGAGTTGCCACCAAATACGGAAATTACGTTTTATGTAAGCACTGGTTACCCGCCAGAAGCGATTACGCTGCCATTTAATGTGCCTGTTGCACCGAAGGAAGAGGGTAAAAACAGCAAAATTCGTATTACTTATACGGATGCACGTGGAGAAAATCAGGAATGGGGAAGCCGTACAATTAATACGACACAGGTGTTCACTATCAACCTGCTAATGGCTCCGAACAAAGACAGTGTTGTCTCAGTATTTAGAGATGGTGACTTTATTGATACGTATCCGGTCTCTTATATTGATGCGAAAAATGGAACAGTGACGATGCCTCAAATTGCCCCACCTGCTGGAACTTCACCAACGGATACACCTGATGGTAATTCCTCGCAAAATGGAAGTGGAAACGGCGAGGAAGGTGATAACGGGGGATCTTCTAATGATAGTGGTGACGGTGGAGGCGACTCGAACAATCAGGAGGGCACAGGAGGTAATGGTGACCCTTCTGCCTTTGTTCCTGGAACGAATTCCACGGGGGCTACGCGCAGTGAGTTGGCAGTTAGCCATAAAAACAACCAAGGTCACGCTTCCCACAAAAAGAAGGAAAAAGTGATTGAGGCTGTTCAGCATCAGTAAACGTGCAATAGGAGATGCTTAACCTGCTATACGCAATAAAACTTAAACATTATGAAGGAGGACATCTTACACATGCCTGAAGGTCTGATCGTCAAGGCGCTTAGCGGATATTATTATGTCTCCAGCCTGGATCAGGATGGGCGTCCGGTATCTGGCGAAGCTACGGTACAATGCAGAGCACGCGGCATTTTTAAGAAAAAAGAGATCACGCCTCTTGTCGGTGATCGGGTCGTTTACGAACTGACTGAGAACGGGGAAGGTATGGTCAAGGAGATTAGAAAGCGTACAACGGAGCTGATTCGTCCTCCGGTAGCTAATACCACGCTTGCTGTGCTGCTGTTTTCCTTACGTGAGCCGGATTTAAACCTGCCTTTACTGGATAAATTTTTAGTCCATATTGAGCACGCCGGGCTGGATACGATTATCTGTCTGACTAAGCGCGATTTGTATGAAGGCAGCCCTTCAGAGGATGACACCGTGCTGACCGTTCAGGAAATGTACCGGAAGATCGGTTATGAAGTGCTGGTAACCAGTGCCCGTACCGGAGAAGGAACGGTTGAGCTTAAGAAGCTGTTGGCTGGTCAAATCAGCGTGTTTTCCGGGCAGTCAGGTGTAGGGAAGTCTTCCATGCTTAATGCTTTGGAGCCTGGGTTAACGCTCGAGACGAGCGCCATAAGCAATAAGCTGGGCCGAGGAAGACATACGACTCGTCATGTAGAGCTTATTCCTTTAGACAACGGAGGGTTTGTAGCAGATACGCCGGGGTTTAGCCAGTTGGATTTTCTGGAGCTGGGTGTGGATGAACTATCTCCCTGTTTTCGTGAATTCCAGCAGTATGCGGAAGGATGTAAATTTCGGGGGTGTACCCATATTCACGAGCCTGGCTGTAAAGTAAGAGAGGCCCTGGAAGAAGGACATATTTCACAGGGACGGTATGATAGCTATTTGCAGTTCTATCAGGAATTAAAAGAAAAAAAACGGAGGTACTAAGTTTATGTTAAAAATAGCACCGTCGATTTTATCCGCTGATTTTGCTCGCTTGGGCAGTGAAGTTGCGGAAGCTGCGGCAGGAGGGGCAGACTGGATTCATGTGGATGTAATGGATGGGCATTTTGTATCCAATATTACATTGGGGCCACCTATCGTTCAGGCTATTCGTCCGCATACGACTCTTCCCTTGGATGTTCATCTGATGATTGAGCATCCTGAACGTTATATTGGCGATTTCGTAAAAGCAGGAGCCGATATCATCACTGTTCATGCTGAGGCGTGTGTTCATTTGCATGGTGTCCTTCACTTGATCAAGCAGCAAGGCGCTCTGGCTGGAGTGGCTCTCAATCCGGGTACTTCACCATACGCGATCAAGGAAGTGCTGCCAAATGTAGATATGATTCTAGTGATGACGGTCAATCCTGGCTTTGGAGGACAGTCCTTCATTCCAGAGACGTTGAATAAAATCAGACAAATCCGTGCTTGGTTGAACGAATTGGGTCGTCCAGACGTACATATCGAGGTAGACGGAGGTATTGCGGAGGAGACGGCACCAGCCGTATTTGAAGCGGGGGCTAACGTGCTGGTGGCTGGTAGTGCGGTATTCGGCAGAGCAGACCGCGCAGCGGCTATTGCTACGATTCGGGACAGTGCAGCTCGTTTGTCCAAGTGAAGCTGACCGAAGCATTGTGGATGACTGTCGCGAGCATGGCGACGGGGTTGACCCTTAGCTGTTTCTCGCTTGTGAAGGCTCCTTGGAATGCCGTTCTTTCACTTTTGGCTGTTCTAGTTGTGCTGTTTTATTTTCGTAAAAATGAACGGCGTGGTTTACGAATAGGTTTTGTGGTGTGCAGCGTACTTTATTATATCCTGTTTATTTTCATACTCTCAGCATATCTCTATGTTCGCGGACTTGTCTGATGGTATAGCCTGGGATGGTTGTGCATAAATATGGTTACATGAGCGGGATTCTCATGTAGCCTTTTTTTGTGGGGTAACAACCCTTGACAGGTTGCATAAACTACAGAGAACGGATGCAGGAGGATGATGGGGAGGGTGAGGCATGAAGTTTTACACAATCAAGCTGCCAAAATTTCTGGGTGGATTCGTTAAAGCCATTTTGAATACATTCCAGAAAAACTGAATTCAACGTAATGTAAACACAGGATGTAGGATGAAAGCTAGAGGTACACAGGGCACGCTTCCCGGGCATAACAGATAGGTAGCTCGGTAGTAAAAGATAAGAACGCACGGGAAGGTGCCTGACATTTTGTTCTCCTGAACTAGGCGGATATTACTTTTCGAATAACCAAAAAAGCACCCGTTTAAAACGAGGTGCCTTTTGTTTATAACGATATTTTTTTACGACTACACGCGAGTCACTTTACCGGCTTTCAATGCACGAGTGCTGACATAAACGCGTTTCGGTTTACCGTTAACGAGAATGCGAACTTTTTGTACGTTGACGCCCCAAGTACGGCGATTACGGTTGTTAGCGTGAGATACGTGGTTACCGCTGCCAGGCTTTTTGCCTGTTACAGAACATTTACGAGACATGATTCCACCTCCTATTCTGAAAATAACCAAATTCCATATGGAACGGGTCTCTCTTCAGGCCGACTGGGTCAGCCGGACTTTGTAAGTCACTAACCTGAACAAAACAATACTTAAATATAATATCATAGTCAAAAAAGCTCCGTCAACTGATTCAAAAACTTTATTTATTTCTCTTTCGCATTATAGTACAATATGGGATAGTTATTGTTGCGATTATTTTGTATTTAAATGGAATGTGAATTCTTATTCCAGTCATGCCGGCGGTTCAGAGGCGGGACTATAGTTATCATTCCAGCCGATGATTTATTGTGGGGCAGTTGACTGGTTTTTCATTGTATATGACCTGTAGAAGAACGACCAGACGTGAGTACAAGAGCTTATGAAAGTGTGACATTCGTATTCGTCGTCTGGCTTTAGTATAATTTAATTGAACCTGTAGGCACAGTTGAATAAGGTGTGGTGAAGGTTGATAGTAAAACAAGTGTATTAAGCTAGGAAGGGGAATTCTCTTGAGTAATCGTTCTTTGAATGGAACAGATTTTACCGCAATGGTTTTAGCCGGGGCGGAACAATTACAGCAGCATGCGGAACATGTCAATTCACTAAATGTATTCCCGGTGCCAGACGGTGATACGGGAACCAACATGAATTTGACGATGAGCGCGGGCGTAACGGAATTAAAGAGGGGGGATTCTTCCTCCATCGGTGTCATGTCCGGCATATTATCCAAAGGTTTGCTGATGGGAGCCCGCGGCAATTCAGGGGTTATCCTGTCTCAGTTGTTTCGTGGCTTCAGCCGTTACGCTGCCCCATACGAGGAATTGAATACCCTTCAGTTCGCATCGGCATTGCAGAGCGGGGTGGATGCGGCCTACAAGGCGGTGGTTAAGCCGGTGGAGGGTACAATTCTTACCGTGGCGAAGGAAGCGGCCAGGCATGCTGTGTTTTTCTCGCGCCGGACGAACGATATCACGGAACTGATGGAAGAAGTGCTTGCCAAAGCGAAGGAAACGCTTGCCATGACGCAGGACATGCTCCCTGTACTGAAGCAAGTAGGAGTTGTAGATTCGGGTGGGCAAGGTCTTGTGTATATTTATGAAGGCTTTATGCAGCATCTTGGAAGCGGCTTGGTGACGTCTCCAATTGCAAAAAGTGATAATGCGCGCCAGGTTTTTGCTCCTCACGTATCGGAGAGACCTACTGCTCCTGCAGTTGTTCCTTCCCCAGATGCGCCGATTTCTGCGCAAGCGAAGCTCGAAACGGATAATATTGAATTTTTGTATGATATGGAGTTTTTTATTAATCGACAACTGGGCGATGCGCAAGGTACCTATTTTGATGAGGAAGCCTTCCGGAAAGCGTTATCTGTAGATGGTGATTCTATTATCGTGATTTCAGACGATGACGTCATCAAGGTTCACGTGCATTCTAAGGCTCCTGGTGAAGTACTGAATTTGGCACTGCGTTACGGAGAAATTACACAGATTCGTATTTTAAATATGCGCGAGCAGCATCGTGATTTGTTGTCTGCGGGTATGGATGTTGCTCCTGAGCCTGAGTGGTTTGCTGAAATACCAACAGAGCCTGTACGTGAGGAAGAGCCGTCTGAGCCTCCCGCTCATGAACTGGCATCCTTTGGTTTTATAGCTGTGGCTTCCGGTGAAGGAATTGCTGATATTTTCAGAAGTTTAGGCGTCGATGTTGTCCTTGCTGGCGGCCAAACAATGAATCCGAGCACAGAGGACTTCGTTAATGCGGCCCGCTCGATTGCGGCTCAACATATTTTTATTCTTCCGAATAATTCCAATATTATTTTGGCGGCAGAACAAGCACGTGAACTGCTAGAGATGGAACGTTTGGTGTCGGTTATTCCGAGCAAAACAATTCCTCAGGGCATTGTGGCAGCATTTGCCTTCCAGGAGGAAGAGGCTTTTGAGGTAAATCAGGACAATATGCGTGACGCAGTCACCCGGGTGAAGTCTGGGCAAGTGACCTACGCGGTACGGGATACGACGCTTGATGATCTGCATATTACAGCAGGGCACTACATCGGTATTCAGGATTCCAAGATTGTTGCGACCGAGGAACACTTAATGGCAACGTCCCGTCTTTTGCTAGCGAAAATGCTGGTGAATGGCGATGAAATTGTTACGATTCTTACAGGTTCGGACGCGAATCAACAAGACACAGATCAGCTTGTTGCATGGATTGAAGAAAATTATGCGGATGCTGAAGTGGAAGTTCATGAAGGTGGTCAGCCGATTTATCCTTATTTGTTCTCAGTGGAAACCTGATGTGCTTTTGCGCGTCCATGGAAGTCCACTACAAAAGGAGGTCTGACTGATGAGTAGTACCATCATTTTGACGGATAGCACGGCTGATATTCCACCGGAATTAGCAGACCGTCTCGGTATAGTCGTTGTACCACTGACAGTGATGTTCGGCAGCACAACTTACCTGGACGGCATTGAGATGTCAGCGGCGCAGTTTTACAGCGAACTGGTACGGGCTGATGAGCTGCCTACGACTTCACAGCCTTCACCAGCCCGTTTTTTGGAGACATACACGACACTATTGGAGCAATACCCTGAGAGCCAGATTATCTCTATCCATTTATCCTCGGGTGTGAGCGGAACGTATCAGTCTGCTCTGCTGGGCAAATCCATGCTGGAGAAGCATGAACATAGAGTGACTGTGGTGGATTCCAAATCAGCTTCATACGGATACGGTATGCTAGTGGTTTATGCGGCAGAGCTGGCGGCAGCCGGGCACTCCCCGGCTGATATTGTTCGGGCTGTGGAACGTCGTGGAGAGCGCCGTTGTTTGTATTTCCTGGTGGATACCCTGCAATACTTACAAAAAGGCGGACGTATTGGTAAGGCAGCGGCAATGGTGGGCACGTTGCTTAACATTAAGCCGATACTTTCGATTGACAAAGAAGGCATTATTTATTCAGTTGATAAGGCGAGAGGGCATAAAAAAGCGACAGCGAGAATTATTGAACTACTGGAGCGGGACTTAAAAGGCCAAAAAATTAATATTGCTGTGGGCCATACGGCAGATCGCTCAGTGGCAGAAGCGTTCGTGGCTCAGCTGGCAGAGCATTTTGAGCTAGGAGATCGAATATATACTGAACTTGGCGCTGTGATTGGGACCCATGTAGGGCCAGGAACGATTGGCATTTTTGTGTGGCCGGCCGGAGATGAGAGGTAATATGCTGCAATTGGATCAAATACCTTTAAAACAAATACATGGCGTGAGTGCTCTCAAAGAGGGAGAGCTTCACGCTTTTGGCATTTTTAACATACAGGATATGCTGGAGTATTATCCGTTTCGGTATGAAGATTACCGACTGCGCTCGCTAAGCGAAGTGAAGGACGGAGATAAGATTACGGTACAAGCCAAAATTATGGGCATTCCAGTGCTTCAGCGTTACGGGCGCAAATCAAGGTTGACTTGTAAATTGATGGCCGAGGATTGGATGTTTACCGCAACGTGGTTTAATCGGCATTTCATGAAGGAACAGCTAACCTCAGGTCGTGAAATTGTGGTGACTGGTAAATGGGACCTCAAACGTATGCAGATGACTGTTGCAGATTCTGAGTTTCCTGATAAAGGAGTAGCCCGCTCGGGGACACTTCAACCGGTGTACTCTATAGGCGGCAAGATCACCCAAAGCTGGATGCGAAAAATAATGAACCAGACGCTCCAGCAGTTTGGTGAAATGATCCCCGAAATATTGCCTGAGTTGCTTGTACGCAAATATAGTATGATGCCGCGCAAGCAGGCTATTGCGGGTATACACCAGCCTCAGGACAACCGCGAGGGGCAAGAGGCTCGTCGGCGGATGGTGTATGAGGAACTGTTTTTATTTCAGCTGAAAATGCAGGCATTCCGGGCGTTAAATCGCGGTCGTGCGGACGGGGTGGTACATACGGTGGATAACGCCACGATTCGTGAATTTGTAAGGGCTTTGCCTTTTGAATTAACGGATGCACAGAAGAAGGTAGAGCTTGAAATACTGCACGATCTACGCTCACCTAATTGTATGAACCGTCTGCTTCAGGGGGATGTTGGGTCAGGTAAAACAGTTGTTGCTGCCATCGGTTTATTTGCCACAGTACGTTCCGGTTTTCAGGGAGCGCTGATGGTGCCAACCGAAATATTGGCCGAGCAGCACATGCGATCGCTTCACAAGCTGTTTGAGCCCTTTGGAATCAGCGTTGGTCTACTGACTGGGAGTACAACCGGGAAGAAGCGTAAGGAACTGCTAGCTGCTCTCCAAATGGGTCTGCTGGACATTGTAGTAGGCACCCATGCTCTCATTCAGGAGGATGTATATTTTCGTCAGCTTGGGCTTGTTGTAACGGATGAGCAGCATAGATTCGGAGTGAACCAGCGAAGTGTACTGCGTCGCAAAGGCTATAATCCCGATGTGCTGACGATGACGGCCACACCGATCCCTCGTACGCTGGCCATCACTGCGTTTGGCGATATGGATGTTTCTACGTTGTCAGAGCGGCCGAAGGGGCGTATTCCAATTTCCACCTATTGGGTGAAGCACGAACTGATGGATCGGGTACTTGGTTTTATTTCCCGCGAGGTAGACCAGGGACGGCAGGCTTATCTGATTTGTCCGTTGATTGAAGAGTCGGAGAAGCTAGACGTACAGAATGCCATCGATTTGCATATTCAAATGCAGCAGGCTTTTCCACATTACCGCGTTGGGCTATTACATGGACGAATGACTCCCGCAGAAAAGGAAGAAGTTATGCGTTCTTTCTATGCGAATGAAATTCAGTTGCTCGTTTCAACGACGGTTGTGGAGGTAGGGGTAGACGTTCCCAATGCGACACTAATGATCATTATGGATGCGGATCGTTTTGGACTATCCCAGTTACATCAATTACGTGGACGAGTCGGACGGGGTGCACATGCCTCGTATTGCGTATTGATCGCTGACCCTAAGTCGGAGGTTGGTCAGGAGCGGATGAAGGTTATGACCGATACGGACGATGGTTTTGAGGTGGCTAGACGCGATCTGGATTTGAGGGGGCCGGGTGACTTTTTTGGTACCAAGCAGAGTGGGCTACCCGAGTTTCGTTTAGCAGATATGGTAGCGGATTTTGAGGTGCTGGAAAAGGCGCGTGAGGATGCAACTGATCTGATCAAGGATGCGTCCTTTTGGACATCTCCGCAGTATGAAGCATTGCGCGGTTATTTGCAAAAAGAGCAGATTTTTCAGGGGGATCTCATCGATTAATCCACCATGAATTATGAGATTGTTTTAAACGTTTTAAACAGATAGGCACAATGGACAGGCTGGCCGTCATATATTTGGGAATGACCGAATGATATGGGAGGTGTGGCAACATTGAGCTATCAGCAATATGGAATCAGTCCGCAACTGGTGGAGCGGATTAAGTTGAAAATGAAGAATCGTGCGCTCAAGGAGCGGGTTAAGCAGCAGATTGAAGGTGTGACTAAAGCGGACCTGCAAAATAAAGCTAAGGTGCGTCATCTTGTGAAGTCCACTTCTGCTATTTTAAACGAGCGTTTGACGGCTGCGCAGGAGGAGCAATTGACCGCCTTCGTATTGGCACAAAAAATTGATCCGTCCAATACATTTCATCTAATCAAGCTGTGGGGAATGTTCCGTTGATTGCTATTTGAAGAGGTGCTTCAAAGCGTTCTCCATGTTTTTTTGTGAAGCACAGATAAAAAAAGGATTGCCTGATATCAGGCGATCCTTTTTGGTTTGTTTTAGTTCATTCCCCGGGCAATAGCTAGTGTGCACTTATCATGAGACTTTTTATTTGTAATGACCGCCAATTTTGATAGAGCGTTCCATGGCCTGCCCGGCATCTGTTAACGATGATGCTCGCATGATGATGGACTGACCATACCGATCCTTTAAAGTGTCCGTCACCTTTTCCAAAGCACGGGATCGCTCCTGATCCTCAAATAAATCCAACTGATATAGTTGATCATCCACCAATCCGCTTAAAGTAACCCCTGCGCGCTTCACGGGCATATGATTCCAAAAAGTATAAAAGATTTTTTTAACGGTTTCATATACTTTTTGGGTATGGTTTGTAGGATCGGGTATCTTCATTTGTCGGGAGAACCCAGTTGGTGCCTCGTAGGGACTGCATATACAATGAACAGTCACAACTGAGCCCATATATCCTTTGCGGCGGGCGTCCCGACACACCTCTTCTGTTAGTTCAAGCAGGATGGTTTCCACTTCCGCAGGCTGGAGATAGTCGCGGGGAAGAGTCATCATATGACCGATGGATTTGGGAGGTGTATTAAATGTTTCCGGCTTGACCGGGCTGTGATCGATCCCGTTAGCAGTCCGCCATATCACCTCTGCCTGAATATCGGACTGCTTGCCGAAATGAGACCGGAATCTGTCCTGTAGCCGGGGTAAGGGGGTACGTGCGATATCTCCAATGGTGTGTAGTCCAAGCTTCTCCAAATGCCGTTCCATACGCGAACCAATGCCGAACATAAGACGTACTGGCTGAGGCCACAGCAACGCTGCAATATCGGATGTAGGCAACAAGAAAATGCCACTGTCATTTTTTTTAGCCCATATATCTGTCGCGGTTTTAGCCAGCATTTTGTTGGAGCTGATGCCAATTCGAATCCATACTCCTGTTTGTGCCAGTACCTTTTGCTGAATTTCACTTGCAATACTCACCGGATCTCCGAACAGAGAGAGACTTCCGCTCATATCCAGAAACTGTTCATCAATGCTGAAAACTTCAACCAAATCCGTATATTCATTATAGATTTCTGTTATTTTTAATGAGACATCGATATAATGCTGCATACGCGGGCGTACAATGATAAGGTCAGGACATTTTTTCACCGCTTCTCCCAGACGTTCTGCTGTAGATATACCGTATTTTTTGGCCAGCGGACATGCAGCTAAAATAATGCCTGAACGAAGTGCAGGGTCACCGGCCACAACGAGTGGCTTATGTTGGTATTTGGGATCATCTGCTTTTTCGATGCTGGTATAAAAACTTTGGCAGTCCGATAAGAATATGGTTCTATTTCTGCGTTCCTTCAAAAATTCGACCTCCTCTCCTGATAGGTGTTGATCATCCTACCAAAATATTCTTGAATGTATACTCTTATAGTAGTATTATATACAGAACAAGTGTTCCTAATACAAATGTATTTTTTGGAACGTTAGAGTTTACGTAAAACCTAACATGGCGTATCATAATATCTTGAGCAAAAACAAGTTGGAAATGAATGAATATTGAGGGGAGAAAACCATTTTTATGAACCCAAAACGTCGACCATCATCTCAAAAACGCAGTAGGTGGCGTATTTTTGGCAGAGTTTTGCTAATTAATATCAAGTGGTTCTCGTTTGCGGGTGTACTTGGATTGCTATTTGCTGGAGGTCTTATATCCGGCTATGTAGCGGCACTGGTTCATGATGAACCTGTACGATCACGTCAGTTGATATATGAAAAGGTAAATGAGAACGCTCTGACCAGCTTTGTATTTTTTAATGATCAGGTAACTCCGGTTGGAAGAATGCGCATGGAGGAGGATCGACAGCTCGTTGATCTGAAGGATGTCCCTCAGTCGATTGTGGACGCCCTCATTTCAACGGAAGACAGCCAATTTTATGAGCACCGTGGTGTGGATTTAAAGGGAACAGCTCGTGCCGTTAAGCAGAAGCTTTTGAATGAAAACCGCCAAACAGGCGGCAGCACACTGACGCAGCAGGTAGCCCGAAGGGTTTTTCTCAGTCTGGATAAGACGGACAGCCGCAAGGTGAAGGAAATGCTGCTAGCATTGCGTATGGAACGGTTTATGGGCAAGGATAAAATATTAACGGCTTACTTAAACAAAATGCCTTTTGGTAATGGTTCCGCTGGTTACAATTTATATGGAATCAAGTCTGCTTCGTTAGGAATTTTCAATGTAAGTGATCTACATAAGCTTCATATTGCTCAGGCGGCTTATTTGGCAGGTCTCCCGCAACTGCCATCTGTTTATTCCGCTTTTGATGGTAAAGGGAACTTTGATGAAGAAGGCTTCAATAAAGCGATGGAGCGTCAACGTGTCGTGTTGGGAAGAATGCTGGCAACAGGTAAACTTACGCTATCCGAATATAATGAGGCGCTTCAATTTGATGTGAAAGCCACTCTTGCGCCACATCGCGAAAAAAGTTATAACACATTCCCTTATTTGATGCTGGAGACAGAGCGGGAAGCGGCCCAATTGTTAGCGCTCCAGCAAAATCCGGATATCACGCCAGCCGAAATTTCCAAGCCTGAGCATGCCGAGCTTCTTCAAAATACGCGAGAAGAGTTGCAAAGGTCCGGATATCGAATTTATACAACGATAAATAAGAAAATTTATAATAATATGCGGCAGATTGCAGCCAATCCACAAAACTTTTCTCCATACAGTAAGAAGAAGGGATTAGAGCAGATTGCAGCAATCATGATTGATCATAAAACAGGGGCTGTACTTGGTATGATCGAGGGCAGAGATTTTAATACCGAGCAAATGAACTATGCAACTCAAATGACACGTCAGCCCGGTTCTGCCATGAAGCCTATTGCTGCTTATTTACCTGCTTTGGAAAAAGGCTACACTCAGCCAGCCGGTCTTATTGATGATTCACAAATCATATTGAAAGACGGACGTAAAGGTTATCATATTCCTAAAAATTATAACAGACGGTACGAGGGGCTTATGACAGCCCGTGAAGCACTCAATCGGTCAATCAACATCCCTGCGCTGAGGCTGTTCTTATATGAAGTTAAAATTCCTAACGCTTGGAATTTTGTGCGTTCTCTTGGAATTACGACGATTCAGCCGCAGGATGAACATGCTCAGACAGGGGTTTTGGGTGGACTAAGTAAAGGGGTATCCGTCGAGGAACTGACCGCAGCATATGGAACGATTCCCAATATGGGTGTATATAATGCACCTCATCTGATCAGCAAAATTACGGATGCCAACGGGAAGATCGTATATGAATTTAAACCGCAGACGAGACGTGTATATTCGCAGCAAACCGCATTTTTGATGACGGATATGCTCAAAACGGTTATATCAGATCCGAGGGGAACTGGCAAACGTCTGCAAAATACTTTTAAAAGCTACGGTGACATTGATATCGCCGGTAAAACCGGTACGACACAAAACTTTGGTGATGTGTGGTTTATGGGGTACACACCTGACGTTACACTAGGCGTCTGGGCTGGTTACCGCCAACAGGTTAATACATTATCTCAAGAAGGTCATTCCAGAGCACAGTCAGTGTGGGCACTGATCATGAATGAGGCGGTCAAGGACCAGCCTGAGCTTTTTAAGAATAAGCACTTTATACAGCCGGAAGGTGTTGTAAGAGTTACGGTTTCTAGCCTTACAGGTAAGCTACCAGGGCGTTATTCCCGTCAATCGGGTCAACTCGTGACTGACTGGTTTAATCAAAAATATGTGCCTACCGAGGTTGGAAGAGAACAGATTCCGCGTTCTGCTAGACCAGTGGTCCCATCCAAACCAGATATCAAGGAAAAAGCAGTCCCAGAGGTTGAGGTCCCTGCAATAGATCAAGAGAAAATTCCACCAGAGGAAACGGATCCTGCTGTTCCTGACGCAGACACAGAGGTAGATATGCCTGATGAGAACAATGATGTGCCATCAACAGATACTTCGCAACCTTCTGTTGAAAATGAACAGGAGACTCCTTCTGAATCGGAAAGCCAGAGTGAGACTCCAAAAAACCAATCTGACGAAGTTACTTATCCAGAAATAATATCTGATCAACCCAAAAACTAAACGACAGGAACGGTTTAGTTTAAAATGCCGTTCCCAACAATGTCTACAGTGACCTGCGGATGAAAACGAACATTGGGGTATTCTTCATTCCAATCTACACTTTTCCATACTACTGGATGATGAGCGATCAACTGTCTGTCTACGCCAAAGGCATCACATCCATTTTCCTGATTGCTTTGAGGATCATCTACAGTCTCTAGCGTTTGCGACAACACGCCTTCAGGAGTGAGATCATAAGCTGATGCATTTGCCAATCGGGCATCCTTCAAATTGTTCTGATCCCAGCAGCCTGTTATAAATATGAGTAGAGCCAGCATTCCAAGCGCTCTGCTCTTTTTTATGTTTCAGGCCCCTCCTTTTTTTTGAAGAGATAGGATAGAATTAGCAGCGGAAAAAGGGAACACAATTAGCGGGAAATAAGTAAAATTATTGGGCGTAGAACCAATTCCTAGTTATTATTTGATGATATGCGCCAGCTCTAACGGCAAAATAGCTGGATGAAAAGTAATCGTCGCAATGTAAATGGCAAGCAGCGTAAAAGTGATTAAAAAGCTCGTCATTCGAATCGTTCTTAGAAATGAACTAATAATCCAACGAGCGTGATAATCGTCTGGGCTTTGGTAAAATGCAGAAAAAGAGATGGGAGCTATTAGAGTAGTTGGGCTACCATCAACCAAAATCGCAATCCGTCCCTCCATTAGATTGGCGGTCACACGATCCGGTCGTTCCGTCTGAGCTATTGAGGGAAGAGAATAAGAATTGTCCTCCTTAAATTCTTGAATAAAAACGGGAGGGAGCGCCATATCGGAGGAGATTGCTTTAATTCTCGTTTTCACTGCTTTCACCAGCTCAGGATTAGCCAAGTCTTGAACATAGACAATAACGATTTTAGTTCGGGTTTTAGATCCCACATAAAGAGCGTACAACCAGTGACGGGGTGACAATTTGTTTGCGAATCAGATTCAGATTGATGGATAACTGCTCAAACATTTCTGTTTAATTCAACGGAAGCTGCGTCATGTCCAGCCAAGAGAGCACCTCCTTTTGGATGAGATAGGCATAATGTGTGCCCAATGGACTGAGTTTATCCATGATCTGGTGACTTATCCATTCTTGAATCACCAGATTACAAGGAGGCTTAATCTTGCGTCGGATCAATTCCTAGATAGTGTCCCAGTTTCCGCCGGACCTCGCTGCGAGCAAAGGACGAAAGCATGAAAAATCGCCTTTGATAGCCACGGCATACATACAAAACCTCTACGCCTTCATGATTTCGGATTTCGCTGTAAATTTTAATTCCTAGTGTTTTCATTCGCGCTTTTGTCTCTGCTAATTGAACAGCTACGCGCTGTTGTACTCCAGTCAGGCTACGAACATACAAATCGGGCATTTTTAGAGGAGAGGTATTTATAATATGAATGTCTCGTTCCAGCACATCCAGAACAAGAGTTAAAAGTACACACATCTTGACCAGCCCTGTGTCTTCTTCAGAAGGTAAAGGAGCTTTGCTCTTGTGGTTCAGTATCTTTTGGCTTGGCATAAAAATCTCCTTTACTCCGAGTAAGAATACAATATATAATCAGTATATAGAACGTATGTTCTATTTATACCTCATCATAGGAATTTTTCCATGGTTAAAGCAATCATCAATTATTGGAAAAGTGATGGGGAGCGATACCCATGTGCCATTATGTAAAGAATCTTACGTTTATCGCCAATGACAGTCAAACAGAGTTTATGTTAAGCTAATGGATAAAAACTTACATAAAAGGGGAGATCGTTCTGACTGCGGTCAGCCTTTACTATTTAACTTAAGAAAGTGGAGAAAGAAGGTATACATATTGTCACGTTCGTTATATGCAGCTTTATTACTGTTGAGCCTCATTTGGGGCGGTTCGTTTATGTTTATCAAGGTGTTGTTGCTACATCAGGTAGGGCCGTGGACTATTGTATTTCTCAGGTCCAGCTTTGGGCTTATTTTTATTGTCTTGTTAATGATACTTATGCGCAGGCCGTTTAAAATCAAAAGCATTCCGTGGAAATCGGTTACTCTGGTAGCTTCGGTCAACATGGTCTTGCCATGGACATTGATCGGTTTTAGCGAGACCAGAATAGCTAGCAGCATGGCTTCTGTATTGAATGCTACCACGCCCATATGGACCATGTTGGTGGGGCTTGTTTTTTTCGGAGCTATTTTTCATCGAATGCAGTGGTTAGGAATGGGTCTCGCTTTTGTAGGAATTATTATTTTATTGGGTATTAATCCTGCATCTATTATTTCTGTTGATCCTGTGGGTTTTGGGTGTATGCTGCTTGCGACTCTTTGCTACGGATTTGGAACACAGCTCTCCAAACGTTTTCTTTCCAATCTTTCCATGTATCAGGCTACCTTTGCGACACTGCTTGGTGCGGCGGTAGGGGGTGGCATTATGATGGCAATGGTGGAGAGACCTGATTTGTCGATTGTTTCTGATTCAGGTGTATTGGGTTCTCTTATAGGACTGGGAGTTTTGGGATCAGGAGTAGCATATATTTTGTTCAACTACATGATTTTGCGGGGGAGTGCGGAATTTGCTTCTTCGGTGACGTATTTTGTACCAGTAAGTGCCATTGTATGGGGCTTTTTGCTCTTGAATGAACATATCGGCTGGAACGTTCTAACCGGGCTGGTCCTTATACTTGGAGGAGTGTTTATGGCCAATCAGCGTAGAACCGCCAAATTAAGTGGATAATAATCTAAACAAAAATAAAATACGATTTGGGTTATATTAAATGTACATTCGCCAAACCTTCGGTATAATGCGTTAATTCACACATACAATAAAGCATGCTCACGCATAAAATAAAATATGGTGCAGCAAAAAAGCAAGCTGTTTAGCAGGTGACAAGGTGTGGTATAATAAATTATAGAATTATATGTACCACAGAAATGTCGGAGTTTTATTCCACAAAAGAAAGGATCAGGATACCATGTGTCCCCGAAGGATACTTCCCCAAAGGACGATTTGGAAACGATTTGATCTGTCTTATACTTAGCTTTTCCGCGGAGTAACGTCAAGTTGCGAAAGCCAACTCTGCGGAAGAGGGGATTGTACATGCGAAGGACCAAGTCCTCCAGGCACATCTTACCTGGTAGTTTCCGTAAGAGTGGGTTCATCCACATCAAACTTACGAGAAACCGAGGGAGCCTGTATGAGGAAAACTTACGAATCTATCGTGAACAATGGAGCATTGAGACAGATTGCTGTCATGTTGCTCGGAACATGCATTTTAGCTTTTACGTACTATCACATTAATGCCCAAAATCATTTGTCAGAAGGCGGATTTGCAGGCTTGGCCCTGCTGGGACATTACGCGTTTGGCATATCTCCAGCATGGAGTATGTTGCTGCTTGATATTCCCGTCATATTGCTGGCATGGGTACTGAAGGGCAAAAGATTTATGCTGCTTGCGTTAATCGGAGCCGTCGCTTTTTCACTGTTTTATGCAGGATTTGAGAAGTATTCGACTCTGGTTATAGATCTACATGGAAATCTGCTGATAGCTGCTCTACTTTGTGGGGTGCTTACAGGTTTGGGAGCCGGAATCGTACTGCGATTCGGTGGAGCAACCGGGGGCGATGATATCTTATCTCTGCTGATCAGTGAGTGGCGCGGGTGGAAAATCGGCAACGTGTTTATTGTCAGTGACATCATCGTACTGGGATTATCACTCTTGTATCTGCCTATGAAGGAAACAATGTTTACAATACTGGCTGTGTGGCTTGCCGGAAAAATAATTACATGGACGACCACGTTCCAACTGCACCGACCTGTGAAAAAGGTACTGCCAGCGGCTATTCCCGCTAAAAAGGTAGTTGCCAAAACAGTGCCGGTCGTCCACAGCCTTCGTCAATAAGGAAAGGGTGTTACGTTAGGAGAGAAATCTTCTTACGTAACACCCTTTCGCTGTATTCAGCTTCTATCAGGAAGGTTTTAAAGTAGACTGAATGCGTCCGTTTTATATTTTTTCTACTGTTTCTCATCTTGCTCGGCTGGATGATTATCGTTCCATTCCTCGGCTTGGGAAGTGGCAATCGCAATCGAGCGACCTTCTTCGTAGCCGTCACGGAGTAGAGCGTTAGCAATATCAACGGCTTTTTCTCGCACACGAGGTTCCAGGTTTTTCATGGATGGAGGGTAATCATGTTTGTTCCAAGGCATAGTTGCACACTCCTTATAGCAGATGATGTACTATGTATTACCCGTTGTAGGATTAAACAAACGGAAATCAAAGAAATGAATATATTGTAAAATGTATCTTGAGAAAAAGCGTATAATGGTGTGCAGAATACCAGAAAAAGGAGTGAAGCATTTGCTTGCCTGGGGTTTTGTTTTTTTGCTGACTATCATCATTCATACTACAGATAGCTTGTCCTATGCTCTGCGGCTTGGTGGTTTGCGAGCGCGTCGGATTGGATTAGCGTTAACCGTTGCGGGAATGCTGCTGTTGGTTTCACGCACCTCTAACATGGCGCAGGGGCCTTTACTCGGAGGGATGGTCGATCAGGCTAAAGCAGCAGCACAAGTGGGCGGAACGAATATTAGACTGGAACTATATATGCATGGGGTACTGCTGGCAGCAACCGTTGGAACCATACTTGCTATATTACTGTATCCAACAGTGGTACGCATGTCAGCCAGATGGATTGTGCATTTGGAGCATACCGGATCTATTCCGGCTTTGGTGCGTCATTTAATGCTGCGAAGTCGCTGGAAACATGCAGGCTACTACATAAAACGTCCCACCTGGTCTATGCTTACTTCATTGATTAGCGGAGCGATACCCAAACGTCTAATTATTCTGAATATAACCGTTACTGCGATTTATACAACAGGAGTAGTATCTGCTTTATATGCTTCATTCCTGTGGCCTGCACAAGGTACAGCAATGTCAATGTCGTCAGGTCTAATCAATGGCGTTGCAACGGTATTATTGACCTTGTTAATTGATCCAAGATTGGCGGTACTGTCGGAGAAAACGCTACGAGGGGAGCTACCCTTAACTCGGATGAACAGTATGTACGGCTGGATGATCATGTCGCGTTTGGCAGGTACTTTATTAGCTCAGCTATTGCTAGTACCGTTAGCAATTTGGCTTGGATGGGTAATGAGTTAATTGCTAGCTTTCGTAATGATGTGCTGCTGTCATATCCCAAAAAAAGGCTGACCCGTGATCATCTATTAAAGATAGATCGCGGGTCAGCTCCAATGATTTTATGGATACTTACTGTTCAAATAATGACTTATATGCTCCGTATCCTTCACGTTCCAAGTCTGCTTGAGGCACGAAGCGGAGCGCGGCGGAATTGATGCAATAACGCAGACCATCTGGACCTGGACCATCATCGAATACATGCCCTAAATGGGAGTCAGCTTCGCGACTTCGCACCTCGGTACGGATCATAAAATGGCTGAGATCGGTTTTTTCTTTGACATTATAGCTGCGCAGCGGACGGGTAAAGCTGGGCCAACCGCAACCTGCATCATATTTGTCCAATGAACTGAACAAGGGCTCTCCTGATACGATATCTACGTAAATGCCTTCACCCTCATGATCCCAAAACTCATTTTGAAAAGGACGCTCGGTCGCGTTTTTTTGTGTTACTTCGTATTGAATAGGCGTCAGCCGATCTTTAAGATCGGATTTATCAATCTTGCCAGACCAATTTTGTTCGATAAAATCTTCACGTCCCGAACCTTTGCGGTAGCGTTTGTAATGAACGGGGTTTTTCTTATGGTAGTCCTGATGATATTCTTCTGCTTCATAAAAAGTGGTCGCAGGCAGGATCGGTGTAGCAATGGGCTTGTCGAAGCGGCCACTTTGAGCCAAAGCTTCTTTAGAAGCTTCTGCCTTGATTCGCTGCTCTTCATTATGATAGAAAATAACCGTTTGGTAAGATGAACCTCTATCGTGAAACTGTCCACCTTCATCCGTCGGATCAATCTGCTGCCAGAATAGCTCCAACAGTTTTTCATACGGGAAAACTTGTGGATCAAATGTAATCTGTACGGCTTCCACATGCCCCGTTGTTTCAGAGCATACCTCTTCATAGGTAGGATTTTCGGTATGTCCCCCTGTGTATCCAGATCTAACCTTCAAAATACCGGGTAATTCCTCAAAAGGGGAAACCATGCACCAGAAGCAGCCACCTGCAAAAGTTGCTTTTTCTACCGTGTGTGGATTGTTGGTGCTCATATTTGTCACTCCAATCTGAGAATGTTTAATTAGTTGTTATTTAAATAGTTTACAATTAAATTATATACGAGATTTTTGCAAAATCCAACGAAACGTCAGAAACCAAACGGCGTGTAACTGGCTCTGTCCTCAAAATTGCCATGAAACATCCTACAGAAACGGTAGCAAACTGTCGCATTAAATTCTATTGATGCGTTGAAGCCTTTTTCGGTAGAGTATAAAGCCGCCGCCCACCAATGCAGTATATAGCACCAAAATGAGCAAACCAGTGATTGGGTGTTCTGCAAAGGTGCCGCCAGCATAAGCGTACACCGCAATTGCGGGAAGCTTGCCAATAGCTGTACCTAGGATAAAGCTCCAGAACGGAAAACCCGCTACTCCAGCGTATACATTTACCGCTGCCTGGGGGATGACCGGAATCAGGCGAGCCAGCAGAACAGCAGCAAAAGGCTCCCTTTCCATGACCCGATTGAAGCGCTCCAATGCAGGAACCCGCTTCAAATAGGCTCGTCCTTTGTCACGAAACAGGGTACGTACTGCAATGAAAACGACCAGTGCAGCCATGGTAGTGCCTAGCCAGCAAATCAGAGCACCTTGCCAAGGACCTGCGGCATAAGCAATAGAAGCGATAATCAGCTTGTAAGGCACAAACGGTATTAACGCGAATAAAAATGCGAGCAGTAGCAGAACTGGAAAGGAGGTTTGCTTGTCCGCCCAGGCGAGCCAATCATATCTGTAGATAAACGCGATGCAAAGCAGCGAAACATAAGCAGCGGCAAGTAGCCATTTTTTCATTTACATACCTCTTTCAATATCCCTGTACGGCTTATCGCTTATACAGAAAAAAATAGGGTTCACATTCCTAATAATGTGTGCTATACTGCCACTAATAGAATAGTTCCCAAAGGGGAGTAGCTCAACGAGTAAAGTCGTCATTACGGGATTTTTAATCCCCGGCTTTATTGGCAACGTAATGTTGTAAGCGAGACCTTTGCCAGGATTTTAGGAATCCGGGTAAATGGTCTTTTTTTGATGCCAAATTTGGGTCAGCGCCGTTTCCGGATTCCGTGAAATGGCGCTTTTTTAGTATAAAGCGCTGAACTATGTACAGTATAACAAATAAATAAAAAAGGTGGGAGAAACGTATGGATTTGTTGTCAATTGAGTTTTTAACCGCATTAGTATCCATCATTATCATTGATCTGGTGCTAGCTGGTGACAATGCAATCGTAATCGGTTTGGCGGCTCGCAATGTTGATAAGGCCAATCAAAAGAAGGTCATTATTTGGGGGACGGTCGGAGCGGTCATCATTCGTGTGATTGCTACGGTGCTGGTCACGTATTTATTGCAAATTTATGGATTGCGTTTGATTGGGGGACTCGCACTTATCTATATCGCCTATAAGCTACTGGTCGAAGAGAAGAAGCATGAAATTTCAGCCACGAATCAAATGTGGGCAGCGATCCGCACCATTATTATCGCGGATACGATGATGGGGCTCGACAATGTACTTGCTGTAGCGGGCGCAGCTCATGGAAATATGCTACTCGTTATATTGGGTCTTGCAATCTCTGTTCCAATCATGGTGTGGGGAAGTACGATTATCTTGAAGCTGACAGAACGTTACCCAGTAGTTATTACGATTGGGGCTGCTGTACTTGCTTATACTGCTGCCAAAATGGTGGTGGCGGAACCGTTGATTGCACACTGGTTTATGAACGGGGTCGTTAAATACGGCTTTGAGGTTCTGGTTGTGGTTCTGGTTGTAGCCATTGGGATGCGTGTTAAAAAAATCAAAAGTGAAAAAACAAGAAAGCAAGTGCAGCACGCCTAAGCTAACTTACATTGAGGTAAACTTAGCTGAAGCTGAATGTTCATGCCATAGAGGCTGTTCCGTTATTGTCCAACTGGACCCGGAGCAGTCTCTTTTCTTTACTTGTCAGCAGACTTCCATGTAAACTAGACAACAGATGAATGAGTGATTAGAGGTGGGAATGATATGGACAAGCAAACGAAGACAAGGGTAGCCATTGCGGGACTGGGTGGTATTGCTCGTAAAGTATATTTGCCGTTACTGGCTGCACACCAAGGTGTAGACATTGTAGGTGTCATGAACCGTTCACAGGAGCCGGTAAGTTCCGTCATGGAGCAATATAGGTTGCCTAGAGGAACGACAGATGTGAAGGAGATGCTGGCATGGGAACCGGAAGCTGTATTTATACATGCCGCGACCGAAGCTCATTTTGATCTGGTTATGGCGTGTATTGAAAAAGGGATTGCCGTGTATGTGGATAAACCGTTGTCCTATGATGTTCGTCAGAATCTGGAAATGACCGCTTTTGCGGAAGCACAGGCCGTGCTGCTGGCGGTGGGATTTAATCGGCGTTTTGCCCCGCATTATGTTGCTGCTAAGGCTTGGTTAGAGGAAGCGGGTGGATTCAGTCAATGTGCGGCTATTAAACATCGTACTGGATATGATCGAAGACCGGCGGCACAGACGGTTTATGATGATTTAATTCATATGCTTGACTTGCTTTTGTGGCTGGGTGGCGATGATTATGAACTGCTGCATAGTAGTCTGAATACGACGAGTGAAGGATATATGGATGCTGCGTTCGGGACTGTACGTTTGGGAAATGCCACCGGAAGCTACAGTATGAGTAGACAGGCAGGAGCTGACATAGAAAAACTGGAGCTTCACGGGGCAGGACGGTCTGTTGAAGTAACAAATATGGAACAGGCTGTTTTTATGCAAAAAAATCATTCACCATTAACGCAAGCTTTTGGAAGCTGGGATACGATTTTGGAAAGACGAGGATTCACAGGAGTCGTGAATCATTTTCTGGAGCATATTCATCGTCCGGAGGAGTGTGCTGTACGAGCTGGAAAAGTATTGGAAAGCCATATGCTGGCTGACGAACTGATCAACCGTTTGAGTGATTAATATGGAACGTCCGAACATGATCTTAACAGTCCAGACAGACATCAAGAATTAGGTTGAAGGAGAAATGAATGAATGGAAGAAGATAATCGTGGTAAACAGCTAGAAGAAGCCATCATCGAAAATTATAAGCAAGAAGAAGATATGATGATTCTTGTATTTGCGCAATGGTGTATCAATCACGGGTTGGAGCCAGAGGAATTATATCGTGTAGCGTATCCGCATCAGGATAGCAACGAGCGTCTGCTACGAGTACGCAAATTGACTGTATCGCGTGAAGAAGCGGGTGATATTCCGCTGGATACAGTATTAGGGGTACTATCCATGTTCGGAAATGAGGACTTGGCGATGGTCGTATCCGAGGCGGCTGCCAGCCTTCCGTCGGAACGGAAATAGGGCTAGCCAGAATAAAGGATATACTGTTATCATTTATGGCATCATGGACTCACTATATTTACTTAAGACATTGTTGATGGGGAGGTAAGCTGACGATGGAAGATATACCTGTGCCAAGCACCTGCAAAGGTTGTGAAAGAGATATCTCGATATCGGAAGAGCAAATTACCAGAATTCTAACCAACATGAGACCCAAAATGGAATGTGTAAACGATGAAGTGTACGAAGCCAGACTGTTGGCCTGCTCACAATGTGAAGAGTTAATGTCCGGACATACGTGTGGTATCAGCGGAAGTATTGTTCGTGTACGTGCTTTGGCGGCAGCTCAAAATTGTCCCAGTTACCATGGTTCACGGTGGATAGGAACAGCCTAAAAGATACAATGCTCAGGCTCGGCTGAACCTGGATTACGGGTTAAAGTAGTCATACCTTGGTCTGCCTTAATGGCAGGCTTTTTGGTTTGATTGGACCTTTTCTTAACGATTGACAAAAAGTAGACAATAAAATATATTAAACACGTGAAATATTTTTGTTTAATTATTAATATTTATATTAATATTTACTAAAAGTAATGATGCGTAAAAATTAAGATCGAAAGAAAATCGGTGGTATGAGTGGTATTTAGGCCAAAATGAAAGCGCAAACATTTGTGCGGGTGTTCCAACAATCTTAATATTTTTGGGGAGGGTTTGTTGTGAAGGGTTCTATTGTTGTTAATACCGATTGGAAACAAGGCATTATTAATAAAAACATTTATGGACAATTTGCTGAGCATCTTGGACGTTGCATTTATGAAGGCATATGGGTTGGAGAGGACTCACCGATTCCGAACACAAACGGAATTCGTAATGATGTGGTGGAAGCGCTGAA
Organism: Paenibacillus sp. FSL M8-0228; assembly: GCF_038007385.1. NCBI lineage: Bacteria > Bacillati > Bacillota > Bacilli > Caryophanales > Paenibacillaceae > Paenibacillus > Paenibacillus sp. FSL M8-0228. The sequence continues at coordinate 3,540,461 of NZ_JBBOXA010000001.1, read as the reverse complement.
AAAGCTGAATATTCCTGTGCTGCGCTGGCCGGGAGGCTGTTTTGCCGATGAATATCATTGGAAAGATGGTATCGGACCCAAAGGAAATCGTAAGAGAATGGTAAATACGCATTGGGGCGGTGTGGTTGAAAATAATCATTTTGGCACACATGAATTTTTTCAATTGTGCGAGCTGTTAGATGCAGAGCCTTATATTTGTGGAAATGTCGGCAGTGGTACAGTTCAGGAAATGTCGGAATGGGTAGAGTACATGACCTTCGATGGAGAGTCCCCAATGGCTGCATGGCGTCAGGAAAACGGTCGTGAGAAACCATGGAAGCTCAAATATTTTGGAGTGGGTAACGAAAACTGGGGTTGTGGCGGTAACATGCGCCCAGAATATTATGCCGATCTGTATCGCCGCTATCAGACATATGTCCGTAACTATGGCGAGAACCGCATTTATCGGATTGCAGGTGGGGCGAATGTGGACGATTATCGTTGGACCGAAGTGTTGATGCGTGAAGCTGGGCATCTTATGGACGGTTTGAGCCTGCATAACTATACGATCCCGGGAAACTGGGAAGGGAAACGGCAAGCACTCGGCTTTGATGAAGCGGAATGGTTCGAGACGATGAAAAAATCACTGCACATGGATGAATTGATTACTCGTCATTCTGCTATTATGGACCAATATGATCCTGACAAAAGGGTCGGACTGATCATCGATGAATGGGGAACTTGGTTCCTGACTGAGCCAGGGACCAATCCGGGCTTCCTGTATCAACAAAATACGATGCGCGATGCGCTGGTAGCTGGGCTGCATCTACACATTTTCCATAATCACCATGACCGAGTACAGATGACGAATATTGCTCAAATGGTCAATGTTTTACAAGCAATGGTTCTGACCGAAGGTCCTGCTATGCTGTTGACGCCGACATACCATATATTTGAAATGTTTAAGGTGCATCAGGATGCGCAAGCACTGGCTGTTCATGTAAAGGTAGGCGATTATGAATATGACGGGGATTCCATCCCGCAAGTAAGCGTGTCCGCCTCCAAGGCGCAGGATGGTAATATTCATATCAGCTTTTGCAACGTCCATCCGGGCGAGTCGGCAAACTTGAATTTGGAGCTAAGAGGACTGGAAGAGGTTAAAAAGATCAGTGGTGTTGTCCTTGCCAACGACGATATGCAGGCACATAATACGTTTGATCAGCCAGAGCGTGTGAAAAAGGAAGCTTTCACATCCTATCAGCTTCAAGGTCAGCATTTGGATGTTACACTGCCACCAATGTCAGTAGTGATGCTGACAATTGCTCCGTAAAAAAGCTGGGTCGTGGTATGTAAGCAGTATCCACTATTATTGGTTATGAACAAAGAGAGCGTTCAGGTAAACGCTCTCTTTGTCCTACAATTGCTCGCGGTGAATCACCCTGAATTCTTTGGGCGACATACCGAAGCGGGAACGAAATACACGGTGAAAATACGTGTAATTTGCAAATCCTGACGATTCGGCGGCTTGTTCCAGTGACATGGGACTGAAAATGATTCGTTCTCTCGCCATGTTAAGCCTGATGTCCAGCGTGTACTGCATAATGCTCGTATCGAATGTTTCCTTAAACAGATGTACTGCTCGGGATACGCTGATACCGACGTGTGAAGACACGTCATCCAGTTTGAAGTTAGAGGATGCATTTTCTTCAATATAATTTTTAATCTGATACGCAAGATAGTTATGATGAGTAGCGATAGGATGATCGGATAGCATACGGTCAAACTCCAAACATAAAATGCGTATGTAATAACTTGATATTTCCGGGTAAGGATTAGAAATACGTCGTTGCTCCATCACAAGCTGACGAAATAGGCCAAGCAGGGCTTCTGTGAGCTGAACCTTAATTCTGTTGGGTCGTTTATGATGGTTCCACCACTCATCTACCCAGGAACCACCGAAAAAAATGTGATAATCTCCGCTTTCCACGACCAGCTCTCCCATGGGATTCAACTCACTATGAATATCCAGTTCATAAGGCTCGGTAGGATTGAATAACAGTAGGTCACCTGCCTCAATCCGTGTCATTTCCCCGTTAATGCGGGCTTGGCAACGTCCATCTGTTTGCAAACGGAATAAATAATTTTTGATCCCCTCAGGCTGGTTCGAATAAAAGGGCTTTCGATGGAAGGAATAGCCTGCGGTAAGAACCTGACAAGGCTCGACGATAGACATGATGATGACTCCTTTGGGCATATGGCTGTTTCAAATATTGACCAGATTGTTCATGTTTTAATCATATTATTCATTTTAAACGAAACAGAAATAGAATACTATGTGAACTGTAAAGCTTACATGTTAGATGAGAAAGTACATGTTGGAGGCCAAGGAGTGTGACGACGTGGAACGAATGAAGGCCGGGATTATCGGATGCGGTACTATTAGCTCGGTATATCTTGAAAATCTCCAAAAGAGCCCACTCATTGAAGTGGTGGCCATCGCTGATTTACTGGATGAGAGGGCAAAGGAGAGGGCCGATAAATTCAACATTGAAAACGTATACAAATCGGATGAATTACTGCGCCAGCCTGAAATTGAGCTTGTATTTAATCTGACCGTGCCTGGCAGCCACGTATGGTCAGATATAGCGATACTAGAGGCAGGCAAGCATGTGTACAGTGAAAAGCCTTTGGCGCATTGAAATTCACGGACCATCGTGCCAATGCTGAGCTGGCCTACCATGTGTTAGAAGCCATGCATGCTTTTCAGCACTCATCATTGGAAGGCAATACATTACGCTGGTAAGTACGTTCAAGCCGGACGAGGATGTGTATTATGGAACAGATATAATGGTTCCTAACTTAAAGAGGTGAAGGGTAATGGCTAAAGTAGGATTGCAATTGTACACCGTAAGGGAAGAGCTTGAACAGGATTTTGAAGGTACATTGCGCAAGGTAGCTGAGCTTGGCTATAAAGGAGTAGAATTTCATACCTTTTTCGGACGCAATGCCAAGGATGTCAGAGCGCTCTTGGATGAACTGAATCTGGAAGTTGTCGGAACTCATGTACAATATTCTCGCTTGCTGGATCATTTGGATGAGGAGATTTCATACCACAAAGAATTGGGCAATAAGTACCTAATCGTTCCTTATTTAACCGAAGAACAGCGGGAGTGGGATGAACTTTTTGCTAATTTAAATCGTATTGGTGAAAAAGTGAAGGAACAGGGTTTGATACTGGCTTATCATAATCATGATTTTGAATTAACAGAAAAGATCAATGATCGCCCAGTATTCGATGCTTTATATGATGCAGTTTCCGATGATTTGTTACAGGTCGAAATGGATACTTGTTGGGTATACTACGGGGGCTATGATCCAGTGGAATACATCGGACGTTATAATGGACGCCTGCCTATCATTCACTTAAAGGATATGGCACGTGACGAGCAGCAAAAAGCAGTGACTGTAGAGCTTGGCAAAGGCGAAGTGCAGCTTCAGGCCATTACAGACGCCGCTATTCAGGCAGGTGTGGATTGGGTCGTCGTGGAACAGGATTTCTGCTCAAACCCTCCAATCGAAAGCATTGAAACCAGCATTAAATGGCTCCAACAATACGCAGCTCAGGGAGGAAATATTCATGTCTAAAACACTTAAAATCGGGATTATTGGTTGTGGAGGCATTGCCAACGGCAAACACTTGCCGAGTCTTGCCAAGCAGAAGCGTGCGGAGATCGTTGCATTTTGTGACATCATTCAGGAGCGCGCTGAAGAGGCAGCAGAAAAGTTTGGTGTTGATGGCTCGCAAGTTTATAGCGATTACCGTAAGCTGTTAGAAAATAAAGACATTGAAGTCGTACATGTATGTACACCTAACGACTCGCACTCGGAAATTACCGTAGCGGCGCTTGAGGCAGGTAAGCATGTGCTGTGTGAAAAGCCGATGGCTAAAACTGCTGAGCAAGCACGGGAGATGCTTGATGCGGCCAACCGCACAGGTAAGAAGCTGTCCATAGCGTATCAAAACCGTTATCGTGATGACAGTTTGTACCTGAAGCAATTAGTCGAGCAAGGAGAGCTTGGAGAAATTTATCTGGGCAAAGCCATTGCTCTACGCCGTCGCGCGGTTCCGACTTGGGGAGTATTCTTGGATGAAGAGAAGCAGGGCGGTGGTCCTCTTATTGATATTGGCACGCATGCACTAGACCTGACACTCTGGCTGATGGATAATTACAAGCCTAAAAGCGTACTAGGTTCAACTTTCCATAAGCTAGGGGATCGTAAAGATGCGGCAAATGCCTTTGGGCCTTGGAACCCTGAGGAATTTAAGGTAGAGGACTCAGCTTTTGGTTTTATTACGATGCAAAATGGAGCTACGATTGTACTGGAATCCAGCTGGGCATTGAACGTTGTAGAGTTTGGCGAAGCGAAGACACTGTTATGCGGTACCGAAGGCGGAGCCGATATGCAGGATGGATTGCGCATTAACGGAGAAAAGAACAGCCGTTTGTTTGATACGAAAATAGATCTGGATGCAGGTGGTGTTGCCTTTTACTCTGGAGAGACGGAAAATGAAGCAGACCGCGAAGCCCGCCTGTGGATCGAATCTATTCTGGACGACAAAGAACCTCTTGTGAAGCCGGAACAGGCACTGGTTGTTACTGAAATTTTGGAAGCTATCTATGAATCGGCACGTACGGGAAAAGCTGTCTATTTTGACTAAGCCGTAATTATCCCGAATAGACCATCGTTATAATGAAAGCAGCTTTTTTCACATATGATACAGGGGGGATTTCTTTTGAAACTTGGAGTATTTATGGTGTTGTTCGGTGGCCGTTCGCTGGAGGAAGCGTTGGATTATGTGGCTTCTCAAGGATTGGATGCTGTAGAAATCGGTACAGGCGGCAACCCGGGGGATAAGCATTGTAAGCCGGATGAATTGCTGGAGAATGATGCAGCGCTCAAAAATTTTAAAAAGGCAGTAGAGTCCCGCGGACTAACGATTAGCGCACTTAGCTGTCACGGCAATCCTCTTCATCCGCAAAAGCATTTGGCCCAGGCTGATCATGATACGTTTCTTAAAACCGTTCGATTGGCAGAAAAGCTGGAAGTTCCAGTTGTGAACACTTTCTCCGGCTGTCCGGGAGATCATGAGGATGCGAAATATCCAAACTGGCCTGTGGCTCCGTGGCCTAATGATTTTCAAGAAGTGTTGAAGTGGCAATGGGAGAATAAAATTATTCCTTACTGGACCGAGACGGGGAAATTTGCAGCAGATCATCATGTTAAAATTGGACTGGAGCTACACGGAGGCTTCTCCGTTCATACACCAGCGACCTTGCTTCGTTTACGTGAAGCTGCGGGAGAGGTTATTGGTGCTAATCTCGATCCGAGCCATATGTGGTGGCAGGGAATTGACCCAGTGCAGGCAGTTCGAATTTTGGGCCGAGAGGGAGCTATTCACCACTTTCATGCCAAGGATACGACGATTGATCCAATTAATGTAAATAAATATGGACTTACCGATATGCAGGAATATACGAAAATGCTAGATCGCGCTTGGCAGTTCCGTACTGTGGGTTATGGACATGATGTAAAAACCTGGGCAGATATTATCAGTGCTCTGCGTTTGGTGGGATACGATCATGTAGTGAGTATTGAGCATGAAGATGGTCTGATGTCCGTGGAAGAGGGCTTTACTAAGGCTGTCCACAATCTTCGCCAGGTACTGATTGAAGAACCGCTGAGCGAGATGTGGTGGGTCTAACCTAATAGGGGGAAATGTTGATGATTAACGTCACCATTTGGAATGAATTTTTGAACGAAAAGTTGAATGATGAAGCCAAACAGATATATCCTGACGGGATACACAAAGCGTTGGCTGACGGCCTGGCAGGAGAGGGATTTGCCATTCGAACAGCTACACTGCGTGATGATGCAGAGCATGGTTTGGGAGAAGAAGTCTTGAATTCCACAGATGTGCTGCTGTGGTGGGGGCATAAAGCCCATGATCAGGTGAGCGATGAAGTTACGGCGCGTGTTGTCAAGCGAGTGCAGGAAGGAATGGGCTTAATCGTGCTGCACTCAGGCCATTTTTCCAAGCCATTCAAAGCCCTGATGGGCACTAGCTGCGATCTGAAATGGAGGGTGGCAGGTGAACAGGAGATTATTTGGTCGGTGAATCCGTCACATCCCATTGCAGAAGGCATTGACGCCAAAATATTGTTGAAGCAGGAAGAGATGTATGGCGAGTTCTTTGATATTCCAGCGCCAGATGAATTGGTATTTGTTAGTAACTTTGAAGGTGGCGAAGTATTTAGAACCGGATGTACTTTCCGTCGAGGTAGTGGTAAAATATTTTATTTTCGCCCAGGCCATGAGACCTATCCGACTTATTACCAGCCTGATATTTTGAAGGTTATTGCCAATAGTATTCGTTGGACTTCTCCAACAAGTATTAACAAACCAATATATGGTAGAAGTGAACCGGTAAGACCTCTCGGTGGAGTGTTGGTATAATGACAATCATCACATTTTGATGAGCTATATAATGAATAGATTGAAAGGCGGAACCTCTAGGGGATTCCGCCTTTTTTGATTTAACGATTTAGACATATACCTGCTGTGTTGGTTTGTTGTATAATCAGTTTTGGTCATGGCAACTTTATCGGCGCAGGTATTTAATTTAAGAAGAAAGTGTTTTCTTTCGGGATAAAGTATGCTAAAATGATATATACTAACAAAAGGAAAGCTTTATCAAACCGAAATGCAAAAGAAGGTGAAAAATTTGGAGAGTCAACCGCAATGTACAAAAATGTGTCCGCGTTTTGAAACCGCCTTTTCATGTTTGGGCAAGCGTTGGAATGGATTAATTATTCAATCCATGATGAGCGGTCCTAAGCGGTTTAAGGATATTTCCAATCTGATTCCCACAATGAGTGACAAAATGTTATCAGAGCGGATGAAAGATTTGGAAAATGAAGGAATTCTTACACGTCATGTATATCCAGAAACTCCTGTCCGCATTGAATACGAGCTAACAACCAAAGGCCGTGCACTTCAGCCGGTTATGGAACAGATTCAATTTTGGGCTGAGGAATGGATTAGATGAGCACCAAACTAAATAAGTGTTTTTCATAGCAAAACAGCCTTTTCCTAGAAAAAAGGCTGTTTTTTATATTGCGTTTAGGACTACTTATCCATTTTGCAGAAATGATGTGCTTAGGCAGCACGACTTAATAGCCTTTGACGCGCCCTGCAACTGAGAATAATGCTGCTGTTGCACGGCGAGGCACACGGGTTTGAATATCCAGCGCGGCCGAACGGAATGTACCCAGACAGGAATGACAAAGTCTCCCTGCATAAATAGGGGAACGGCAGGACTCACAAGGATAATCAAGCTGACTGTATGTGGAGGGAAATTTGCCTGCTCTTACCCAATCTGTGAGCAATTCTATAGGTGTACCAGTTACGTCACTGAGCTGGCGAGTATGAGTAGAAGGATGCTTCCATAGATAGTTAGAACAGCGGTCCAAGAATATATTTTCTTCCTGAATACAAGTACTACAGAGGTTTCTAAGGTTTTGACGAAAAACGGAACCGCATTTTGGGCAATTAGAAGTATGTATCTCCATGGAAACCAGTCCTTTGTATCGAAATAAAGTGAAATTTTAAAATTTATTAGTTACATATTACTATGACATTATACCTATATCAATCTTTATTTATAGAATCTTTGACCTTTAAGTGTATGTTAAAATCTGTGTTGACATGACTCTGTTACTTATGTATCATTACTTACATAAAGTTACTTGATGAATAAAATAAATTGTTGATGATAAGGGGATCTTTATATGATGCCATCTTTATTTTTGGCCCATGGCTCACCGATGCTTGCTATTGAACAGACGGACTATACTTCATTTTTAGAGCAACTGGGGAAAAGTATTCGTCCTAAAGCAATAGTTATCTTTACTGCTCATTGGGAAACACAAACGTTGACGATCAGTTCGATGGATGACGTGTACGATACCATTTATGATTTTGGCGGTTTTCCACCGGAACTGTACACAGTGAAATATCCAGCACATGGTTCTGTGGAACTGGCCAATAAGCTGAAAAAATTATATGAACAAAAGGGCATTGACGTAGAAACTGATCGGGTGAGGGGTTTGGATCATGGATCTTGGACATTGTTGCATCGTATGTATCCTGAGGCAGACATTCCGGTAGTTCAGATCTCTGTAAATCCATATCTCTCGCCCAAAGCACAATATGCTATTGGTGAAGTGCTGCGAGGACTGGGAGAACAGGATATTCTGGTCATTGGTAGTGGCGTGACTGTTCATAATCTGCGTATCGTCAAATGGGGGGAAACGAAAACAGAACCTTGGGCTATAGATTTTGATGATTGGATTATTGAAAAAGTACAAAGTAGAGATATAGAGGCTTTGGATCACTATGAAAGCGAAGCACCGTATGCTCGCCAGGCCGTACCCAGAGCAGAACACTTTGTACCGTTGTTTATTGCAATGGGGAGTGGCAATCCTGCAAACAAAGCCAAGGTTATCCATAGAAGCTATGAGATGGGGAATTTAAGTTATCTATGTTTACAGTTTTAAAGAGTGTTGCCAGAAGAAGGACTGTCATTAAAATGCTTCGCTACTGCTCCTGTATAAGTAGGGGAGTGGAAATAAATTAGGGAGTGTTATAAGCTATAGTGGCTTATAACACTCCCTTTTACATAAAAAAACGATTTATTATATCCGGCAAATCTCACGAGGGCATAGTTCACAATGACATACACCTTGCAGCATTTCCAAATCTTTGACAACAATCATACCATTATCATATTCAACTGCATTTTTCTTACGTAGATCACTAAGCATCCGGTTTACGCTTTCCCGGGTCGCACCGATCATATTTGATAAGTCAGTATGAGTAATTTTTTTATGAATCAGGATATGTTCGCCGTGAGGCTCACCATAGGTATTGCATAGACGAATGAGCGTTGAACATAAAGCGCCTGGCTTGCCGTACATCATCAAATCGCGGAACTTAGTCTGAGTAATGCGGTGATGTGAACCCATCCATTTCATAAAGTCAATCGCAAAATCACAATGCTGGCAAATAAGCAGTTCCAAATCTGTATGATCGATTACGCCAATATCACTGTCTTCCAGAACCTCAGCAGAAAAGGAATGCTTAGTACCGAAAAATGGATCGGCTTGACCAACAAGATCGCCGCTTTGATACATATATAGAATAAGTTCCTTGCCCTCATCCGTTGTTTTGGTTACTTTCACGCGTCCGCGCTTAATATAAAACAGCTTATCCGCTGTATCTCCTTCCCAGAACAGATGCGAGCTTTCTGGCATAACTCGATCTTTCATCATTACTTGCAATCGGTTGAAGCTGGCCTCCGAGAAGCAACAGGTGTTGCCGCGGGCTTCCATTACATTTGTAGGGTTTCTCATCGTCCATTTCCCCTTTGTATCCTATGTTTTTTATCTGCAACTTGATCAATTCAAATTCATTATATACTTGTGCAATGAGTTTTTGGGGCAAGAAGAGGGGGTAAAAGTGGCAGAATTCCAAACTTTGTGATTTAATTCACTTCATAAAATAAAATTTTAAATAGATTGTGAAAAAAATCACAATATATCTTGAAAAGCTGTGTTACGATCAGTGCGTGAACAAGAGATAGTACACGAGATAACAGGAGGATGAGGGAAATGGCTGTTAAAAACGAGGTTATTCAAAAAGAGCAAAGCGCAGAGCAGTATATTCAAACGCTGATTGACCGGGGGAACCGGGCACAGCAAGCTTTCATGAGTATGAATCAGGAACAGATTGACGAAATCGTACAAGCTATGGCACTCGCAGGGATGGATAAACACATGTACCTGGCGAAGTTGGCTGTTGAAGAAACAGGACGCGGTGTGTACGAGGACAAAATCACCAAAAACATGTTTGCAACAGAATATATCTATCATAGTATCAAAAATGAAAAAACCGTCGGTGTCATTGAAGACAATGATTTTGACAGTTTTCAAAAGATAGCAGAGCCAGTCGGTATTATCATGGGGATCACTCCAGTGACAAACCCGACTTCGACTACGATGTTCAAAGCGCTGATTGCCATTAAAACACGTAACCCAATCATTTTCGGTTTCCATCCATCTGCTCAATCGTGTAGTGCGGAAGCAGCCCGCGTCTTGCTCGAAGCAGCTGTTAAACATGGTGCTCCGGCCGATTGTATTCAATGGATTGAAGCACCTTCGATGGATAAGACCAATGTATTGATGAACCACCCTGATGTGGCGCTAATTTTGGCAACTGGTGGATCAGGCATGGTTAAGGCAGCTTATAGCTGCGGTAAACCAGCACTTGGTGTAGGTCCTGGTAACGTGCCTTGCTTTATTGAAAAAACAGCAGATATCAAACAGGCCGTGAACGATCTTATCCTCTCGAAATCTTTTGATAACGGTATGATTTGTGCTTCGGAGCAAGCGGTTATTATCGAAGAGCCAATCTTCGAACAAGTGAAAAAATTGATGATCGCTAACGGTTGCTATTTTGTAAATAAAGAAGAAGCAGCTAAGCTCACTCAAGGAGCTATGAATGTCGAGAAATGTGCAGTGAACCCAGCTATTGTCGGGCAGTCTGCTGTGAAAATTGCTGAAATGAGTGGTATTACAGTACCAACAGGAACTAAAATTTTGGTCGCTGAGATTGAAGGGGTAGGAACAAAATTCCCATTGTCTGCGGAAAAATTGAGTCCTGTATTGGCTTGCTATAAAGTAAAAAATGCGGAACAAGGTATTCAACGCGCTGCTGAAGTCGTGGAATTCGGGGGCATGGGTCACTCGTCCGCTATTCATTCGAACGATGAGGATGTTATCGCTCGGTTTGCAAACCGTTTGCAAACAGGACGTATCATTGTAAATGCACCTTCCACACATGGTGCGATTGGCGACATTTACAACACCAATCTTCCTTCGTTGACACTTGGTTGCGGTTCGTACGGTCGTAACTCGACTTCGTCGAACGTATCGGCAGTCAATCTGATTAATGTGAAAAGGGTGGCGAAACGGACGGTGAATATGCAATGGTTCAAAGTACCTTCCAAAATCTATTTTGAAAAAAATTCGACACAGTATCTTGCTAAAATGCCTGATATCACACGTGTAGCTATTATCACAGACCCTATGATGGTACAACTGGGATATGTAGATCGTGTTATTCATTATCTGCATCAGCGCCAAACACCAGTAGCTATCGAAGTGTTCTCTGAAGTAGAGCCAGATCCATCGACAGTTACGGTAGAACGTGGTACTGAAATGATGAGACGTTTCCAACCGGATTGCATCATCGCACTGGGCGGCGGTTCGCCAATGGATGCCGCTAAAGGCATGTGGATGTTCTATGAATATCCAGATACTGATTTCAATAACTTAAAACAAAAATTCATGGATATCCGTAAACGGATTTACAAGTACCCACGTCTGGGCCAAAAAGCACAATTTGTAGCTATCCCTACAACATCGGGTACAGGTTCCGAAGTTACATCGTTCGCAGTAATTACGGACAAAAACCTGGGCGACACGAAGTACCCACTGGCTGACTATGAGTTGACTCCTGATGTGGCAATTATTGACCCAGTGTTTGTATATTCGCTGCCTAAAACAGCTGTAGCGGACACAGGTATGGACGTTCTGACACATGCTATCGAGGCTTACGTGTCCGTAATGGCTAATGACTACACAGATGGTCTGGCAATTAAAGCCATTCAATTGGTATTCCAATACCTAGAACAATCGGCTCTGACCGGTGATAAGCTGGCTCGTGAAAAAATGCATAATGCTTCCACACTTGCTGGTATGGCGTTTGCTAATGCATTCTTGGGCATTAACCACAGTCTTGCACATAAATGGGGTGGACAATACCATACAGCGCATGGCCGCACGAATGCCATTTTGATGCCGCACGTTATTCGTTATAATGCGAAAAAACCGACAAAATTTGCTTCGTTCCCTAAATATTCGCACTTTGTTGCGGATGAGCGTTATGCAGAAATCGCGCGCATACTGGGACTGCCTGCACGCACCACCGAAGAAGGGGTTAACAGCTTGATCGAAGCGATCCGTAAAATGAACAAAACACTCGGTATCGAGGAATCGTTCCAACAAATCGGTTTCGATGCGAAAGATTTCGAATCACGTGTAGATTATCTGGCTGACCGCGCATTTGAAGATCAATGTACAACTGCGAATCCTAAGTTGCCACTGGTTACTGAGTTGGCTGATGTCTATCGCAATGCCTTCTACGGACGTTTTGACCAATAATATAATAGGTAAGAAGAGGCTTGTGAAAAAGCATTTTCTCGTTCAATACCGATGCAGGCTCTCTATATAGAGGGCCTGTTGGTTTGGGAAGGGAGGTGAAAGGCAAGGCTAAGGATATAGGCGCGAAGCTAGGGAAAATAAAGTGACAAAAATCACTCATATTGTGATTTTTGTCACATACTACACTCTATCATTATTCTACAATAAGGGTGTAAGAAAGGTCCCGACACTGAGCGTAAGGCATCGGTGAACAGGCCGGGCTCAAGAAATAGCTTTATCGTGAAAAAAATCACAAGTCCGGAAGACCAAACAATTTGGAGGGATTTACATGTCGGTGATTGAGAGAGAATTACAAGAGCAACAATCTGGCTGGAGAGGTTTTAAAAAAGGCAAATGGACTAAAGAAGTCAACGTCAACGATTTTATTGAAACCAATATCTTACCTTATGTTGGCAATGAAGAATTTTTGGTTGGTCCTACGGCCAACACAACTGCATTGTGGGATATTGTATCCGATCTTACCAAAAAAGAGTTGGCAAACGGCGGCGTGCTTGATGTAGACGTGAATACGCCATCCACTATTATTTCACATAAACCGGGTTATCTAGACCGGGATAAAGAGCAAATTGTCGGTGTACAAACAGATGCTCCATTCAAACGTTCTTTACAGCCGTTTGGCGGAATTCGAATGATGATCGACGCTTGCAAAGCCTATGGTTTTGAAGTGCCAGAAAGTATCATTGATATCTTCACTCATATTCGTAAAACTCACAACCAAGGTGTATTTGACGCTTATACAGATGAAATGAGAGCAGCTCGTAAAGCTGGTATCATTACTGGTCTGCCTGATGCATACGGCCGTGGTCGTATTATCGGTGACTATCGTCGTGTAGCTTTATACGGTGCAGACTTCTTGATCCAAGATAAAAAGCTGCAACTGAAAAGCCTTGAAGTTGATTCCATGGAAGAAGACGTAATTCGTCTGCGTGAGGAAATTTCCGAGCAAATTCGTGCTTTGAATGAACTGAAACAAATGGCTGCTGAGCACGGTTTTGATATTTCAAAACCTGCTAACAATGCGAAAGAAGCTTTCCAATGGGTATATTTTGGATATCTTGCAGCAATCAAAGAACAAAATGGTGCAGCAATGTCCTTAGGACGTGTATCTTCCTTCCTTGATATTTACTCTCAACGTGATATGGAAGAGGGTACAATGACAGAAGAACAAGCTCAAGAACTGGTCGATCATTTTGTTATGAAATTGCGTATTGTTAAGTTCTTGCGCACACCTGACTATAATGAACTGTTCAGTGGAGATCCAACTTGGGTTACTGAGTCCATTGGTGGTATGTCCGTAACTGGAGAAACTCGGGTAACTAAAAACAGCTTCCGTTTCCTGCACACCCTCTACAATCTGGGACCTGCACCGGAACCGAACCTGACTGTACTGTGGTCGGAAAAATTGCCTGAAGGCTTCAAAAAATATTGTGCGAAAGTTTCTATTGAAACTAGCTCCATTCAGTACGAGAATGACGATCTGATGCGTCCGATTTATGGAGACGACTATGGTATTGCTTGTTGTGTATCGGCAATGAAAATCGGTAAACAAATGCAATTCTTTGGTGCTCGTGCTAACTTGGCTAAAGCTCTGCTGTATGCAATTAACGGTGGTAAAGATGAAAAATCTGGCGTCCAAGTAGGGCCTGAATTCCCAGCCATTACAGGTGAAGTTCTGGATTATGAAGAAGTGTTGAGTCGCTTCAAACCTATGATGGAATGGTTGGCAAAACTGTATATGAACACTTTGAATGTTATTCACTACATGCATGATAAATATAGCTACGAACGCATTGAAATGGCGTTGCATGATCGTGATATTCTCCGCACCATGGCTTGTGGTATTGCGGGTCTGTCAGTTGCTACCGACTCCTTGAGTGCCATTAAATTTGCAAAAGTTAAACCAATCCGTAACGAAAAAGGGATTGCTGTGGACTTTGAAATTGAAGGCGAATACCCTTGCTACGGTAACAACGATGACCGTGTAGATAACATCGCTGTGGAACTGGTCGAGAGCTTCATGAGCATGATTCGCAAGCATAAAGCTTATCGTAATGCGCTTCCTACTCAATCTGTACTGACTATTACTTCTAACGTGGTGTATGGTAAGAAAACAGGTACAACACCGGATGGACGTAAAGCAGGCGAACCGTTTGCACCAGGGGCAAACCCAATGCACGGCCGTGATAAAAAAGGTGCTTTGGCATCTCTGAGTTCCGTAGCCAAATTGCCTTATGAACACAGTCTGGATGGTATCTCGAACACCTTCTCTATCGTGCCTAAAGCACTGGGTAAAGAAGAAGAAACACGCAAAACAAACCTCGTTTCGATGATGGATGGTTATTTTGGAAGCCACGCACATCATCTGAATGTCAATGTGTTTGCTCGCGAACAACTGTTGGATGCAATGGAACACCCAGAAAACTATCCACAGCTGACGATCCGTGTTTCCGGTTATGCCGTTAACTTTATCAAGCTGACTCGTGAACAACAATTGGATGTTATTAACCGTACTTTCCACGGTACAATGTAAATAAGTATTACAATGACGCACGCATAGCGGATGCGGGAAGGATGATGCAACATGTTGAAAGGACACATACACTCATTGGAAACCTTCGGGACCGTCGATGGTCCCGGCATCCGCTTCGTGCTCTTTATGCAAGGATGCTTGTTGAAATGTCAGTATTGCCATAATCCGGACACTTGGGCCTTGAATGAAGGCAATCCAATGACCCTAGAGGAAGTATTGGCTGAAATTGAACCGTATTTAGCCTATTACCGTTCTTCGGGAGGCGGATTGACCGTATCCGGTGGAGAACCGACATTGCAAGCTCATTTTGTAGCAGAGCTGTTCAAAGAAGTGAAACGTCGCTGGAATTTGCACACGACACTGGACAGTAATGGCTTTAATGATGCGGGCCGTATCCATGATCTGCTGGACGTAACAGACTTGGTGTTACTTGATATTAAGCATATTGACAACGACAAGCATATTAAGCTTACAGGCAAGTCCAACGACCGTATGCTAAGCACAGCTCGCTGGTTGTCTGAGCAAGGGCGTAAAATGTGGATTAGACACGTATTTGTACCGGGTATTCATGATGACGAGCAAGATTTATTGAATTTGGGACGGTTTATCGGAACGTTGAACGGAGTCGAGAAATTCGAAATTTTACCTTACCATCAAATGGGTGTTTACAAGTGGGAAATGCTCGGTAAGGAGTATCCGTTGGAGGGAGTTCCATCTCCTACAGACGAAGAAGTTCAACGTGCTTACCGACTCATTGAAGAGGGTCGTCTGGAGACTGCAGGAAAGAATGCTGTCTGTCGTCCATCATAATGTAAATGGTGCAAAAGCTATTTCTTAGTAATGAAGCCGCCGCCACATCAGGTCAGATGGGTGGCGGTTTTTTGTTGTTGAATTTTTTGCAGTCACAGGAGAAAGTTCCCTTTTTTTCATGATAAGCAAAATTTCCAGAAACTTTTTAACAACTGACGCGTCTAATAGTATGACTTTTTACGGGAATGATAATAATTTGGTGATAGAAGGAGACAGACAATGAATTTCAAGAAATGGACCATGCTCACCGCTTTGGCGGTAGCTCAGGTGGCCGCAGTAGCCCCTGTAGGAGCAGAAGCAGCATCAACAACCGTTCAATCCACCGATTCGGTTAGCGCACAGCAGGCTCAGACCAATGTTGCTGATTCCAGCGTTCAGAATAGTATCGGAGCTCAAGAGGGAACAGGCACACAAAACAACACGGTAACACCAGATAACACAGGCGTAACCAATGATCCATTGACTGGCCTACCTACGGATACAACCAACGGATCGAACGTATCCAATGATGTATACGGTGGAGACGGAACGATCACCAATCCTGGTGGAGCTCCAACAAACATGGGTGCTAATCAACTGATTTTGTATTTAAACAGCGCGAAAATGGAACAAAACGGACAGGTGTATACGGCAACTCAGCCGATGACTGTTAAGGACGGAGTTTCCTATGTAGCTATCCGTTCACTTGTCAGCCGTGTCGGATTGCAGTTTAGTTATGACACTGCCACCAAAGAAACCGTAATCACACAAGGAACAAATGTCATGCGCTTCAAAACAGACAGCAAGGTTTATACGGTTAACGGTGAAGCCAGACAAATGAAGGGACCGGCTTTTCAGCAAAAGAACGTATTTATGGTGCCGTTGACCTCGATTACACAGGCCTTAAATATTCCTTATACTGTGAATAATACGACTAAACAAGTTATCATGGATTTGAATCAGAAGCCTAAAGCTTCCTTCACGGTTCAGCAAAAAGATATCTATGCGGGCGAAACCCAAGTTACGTATTTGACGAAGGAATCTTCTCCTACAGGTCTACCGATTGTGAACCAACGTTGGGAAGGTAAGCAGGACGTATTTCAGGAGCCGGGTACATATGTAGTTACCTATTCTGTTCTTGACTCTGCTGGAAACTGGAGTGATCCTTACTCAGTTACAATTACAGTAAGACCGCCGAACCAACCGCCAGTCGCTCTGTTTACTACAGATAAAAAAGAGTACAAGATGGGTGAAAAGATCACCATTACGGACCTGAGTACGGATGATGAGAATGCTATTACTAAGCGTGATTGGGAGAACAAGAAACTTGCCTTCTTCCAACCAGGTGATGTAACGATTACGTTAACCGTGACTGATAAGCACGGCGCAACAGGTACCAAAAGTGAAACGATTAAAATTACGAATGAACTGCTGTACAACGAAGATGATTTCAATAAAATCTTCACACCATATGGTGATAAATATACAGTAGACGGCAGTCAGGTGCCTACCATGGCTACCATTCCTTTGACAAGTACATCTTCACCGCGTCTTTTGATCCGTGCTAACAGCCCGGAACGTGTATTTCAGGACGGAATTGTGTATCAGGAAACCGGATCAGGAAGCACGCGCATACTCGTCCATCATGTGAATGAAACGGGTCGAGATGTGAAAATGTACGTGATTGCAACCAACAACAATATTACTCCTGCCAACATGAATGTCGAAAATTCCGGTTTTGCCGGACCATCTGAATTTGCAACGGCTGCGGGTAAAGTCTCGATTCAACGATATTTTCAATCCATGCAGGATGGAAGCAAGCGTTCTAGCACAGTTCTAAATCCTGGCGAAAGCCGCGTTATTTTACAGGATCTGAACGCACAAAAAATCAAGCAAAAACAAGTCATTTCTCTGTTATCCGATTTATATACGGATCAACCTATTCAATACACGGTTATTGTGTTAGATGCAAATACAGATCCGTTGACCGTGTTGCCTACTTTGGCAAAACTGCCTAAGGACGGTATTCATAACCGTGGAACGTACGCTAATTCGGATATCTCACTCAATTATACCGAAGAGGTTGGTAAAACAGCTCAACGTATCGTTCTTGGCGATAATAAGGTAGACCCGAACCTGATTGGTACGGATGGTCTGGACGGCTCTTCTGCTTCCAATGCCGGTAATTTTGGTGTTGTATATAAAGTTAAATTGGATCATGTAGCGCCGTATTCACTGATTACGTTCAACCCGCGTGGAGGCGAATATTCCGGCTATGCGATGGTAAACAATCAGGTTGTGGGTATCCCGACAAACGGCTCGGTATGGGCTCCAAATGAGATGAGTGTGCTGTATCGCACAGGGCATATCGAGGAAAGTGTAGAGATGTATTTCACTGCTGCTGCAGGAAGTAACTTGCCGGTTTCCGTAGTAGTTATGCCTTTACCAGCTATTAAAAATTAATATGAATTAACCGGTACTGTTTACCGGCTTAGACCTTGGGTCTCGTCATTCACCGTTTAAAAGTCGATGTCACTTGCAGAATATAGGCGTTCTCCTGCTGCGAATTTGATCGTAGCGCTGGAGAGCGTCTTTTTCTTATGTATAGATGCGAATATCTCTTATAATATTGACTTTAATCGTGGTATAATAAATAGATGCAAGCCTAAGCCTGCATCAGAAAACCTGAAACTACAGACAGGGGAGGGTGAAACGCATGCTGACAAAGGATGAGATTATTGCAACAATGTCCGCTCAGGGGCTGCGTATTACAGATCAGCGCAAAACGTTGGCCACGTTATTTTCCGAGAATGAAGGGTATCTGTCCCCCAAAGACGTTTATGAATATATGGGTAAGAAGTACAGTGGACTTAGCTTTGATACAGTTTATCGTAATTTGCGTGTAATGCAGGAATTAGGTGTGCTGGAACAGGTATCTTTTGAGGATGGAATGAAGTTCAAGGTGAGCTGTAATGAGCATCATCACCATCACCATATGATTTGCTTGAGCTGTCAGAAAACATTACCGATTTCTTTTTGCCCAATGCAAATGACGGATACAACGGATCAATTCCAAATCGTCGAGCACAAGTTTGAAATTTTTGGTTATTGTAAAGAATGTCAACAGAAGAATGGACATACTGATAGTAATTCGGATGGGGGATTCAGACAGACGAGCAGTCACACTCACAGCCACGGGGGCTACTGAAATGAAAATCACCACACGCAGAGTGGTACAGGCTCCGATTAAGTTTTATCGTTCCTATATTTCACCGTTAAAGCCGGCTACCTGCCGATTCTATCCAACGTGTTCAGCGTACGCGTTGGAGGCGGTAGAAGTGCATGGTGCGCTCAAAGGTTCATGGCTTGCTACTAAGCGTATAGCCAAATGCCATCCCTTTCATCCAGGAGGCGTAGATTTGGTTCCTCCTGCAAAAAAGGAGACAGACAGGTCTAGCGAAGATCGTTTGGCTACTCATTCCGAGAAGAGTCTGACTTGACAGCGCTATGCGGATTTGGTTATATTTTGGTTAATATTGTTTTCCTGCGAAGGGATGAGTAGGGTGAATTGTCCAGTACAGAGAGCCGGGGTTAGCTGCAAACCGGTCTGGAGCGAAGCCTGAATATGGTCCTGGAGGAACCTTTTTCGAGCGTATTTGCCACAGTTATTTGTGCACGGGAGGCAAACGTAAGGGGGAGGCGTGTTCCAGCGTTAATGGGCGGTCAGATGTGACCGGTGAAGCCTGTAGTCTGCGAGGATACAGGAAAATTGGGTGGTAACGCGTGAGGTGACTCTCGTCCCATAGGGGCGGGGGTCTTTTTTGTGCCCAATTTGTTCCAAATTCATAAATTGGAGTACCATCATGTCAGCAGGTCTTATCGAGCTGCCGTGAACAAAACAGGAGGCAACATACATGTCCAATGAGAACACATTTTACATTACGACACCGATCTATTATCCGAGCGACAAGCTACATATAGGTCATGCTTACACGACAGTTGCGGGAGATGCAATGGCCCGTTACAAGCGGCTACGCGGTTATGAAGTGCGTTATTTGACAGGAACGGATGAGCATGGTCAGAAGATTGAGCAAAAGGCAAGTGCAGCTGGCAAAACGCCACAACGTTTCGTAGATGACATTGTGGCAGGCATCCAAGACCTGTGGCGGAAGCTCGACATTTCCAATGACGATTTTATCCGTACTACGGAGGAACGTCATAAGGCTGTCGTACAGGAAATTTTTGATCGTTTATTAAAACAAGGCGATATTTACAAGGGAGAATACGAAGGCTGGTACAGCATCCCTGACGAGACGTACTACACAGAAACTCAGCTGGTTGACGTGGTGAAGGACGCTAAAGGCAATGTGACTGGAGGTAAGAGCCCGGATAGTGGACACCCTGTAGAATTGGTCAAGGAAGAGAGCTACTTTTTCCGCATGAGCAAGTATGCTGATCGGTTGCTGCAATTTTATGAAGAGAACCCGCAGTTTATCCAACCGGAATCCCGGAAAAAAGAAATGATTAACAACTTCATCAAGCCGGGGCTAGAGGATCTGGCTGTTTCCCGTACAACTTTTGACTGGGGTGTTAAGGTCAAGGGGGACCCGAAGCATGTCGTATACGTTTGGATTGACGCACTTTCCAACTACATCACAGCCTTGGGATATGGTTCTTCTAATACTGAGCTGTACGATAAATTTTGGCCAGCAAATGTGCATATCGTGGGTAAAGAGATTGTACGGTTCCACACGATATATTGGCCAATCATGCTGATGGCATTGGATCTTCCGTTACCTAAAAAAGTATTTGCACATGGTTGGTTACTTATGAAAGATGGTAAAATGTCGAAATCTAAAGGCAATGTGGTAGACCCGGTAACGTTGATTGACCGTTATGGTCTGGACCAACTTCGATACTACTTGCTGCGCGAGGTGCCTTTTGGGGCAGATGGAACATTTACACCAGAAAGTTTTGTAGATCGAGTTAATTCGGATTTGGCAAATGATCTGGGCAACTTGTTGAATCGTACCGTGGCGATGGTAGATAAATATTTTGACGGCAAGGTTCCGGCTTATGAAGCAAATGTAACAGAATTCGACGGAGCTCTTGAAGACATGGCAACATCGACTTATAGCAAAGTAGAAGAAGCCATGGAAAACATGGAGTTTTCCGTGGCATTAACGGCGATTAGCCAATTTATTAGCCGTAGCAACAAATATATTGACGAGACGCAACCATGGAATTTGGCTAAGGATGAGGCAAAACGTCGTGAATTGGCATCGGTTATGTTGCATTTGGTAGAAAGCTTGCGCATCGCTTCCATCTTACTTCAGCCATTCTTAACCCGTGCTCCTCATAAAATTTGGGAACAGCTCGGTATTAGCCAAGGTGAGCTGACTACATGGGATAGCGGCAAGCAGTTTGGTCGTATTCCGGAAGGAACACAGTTGGTCAAAGGTAATCCGATCTTCCCACGTCTGGATTCAGAGCAAGAGGTTGCTTTTATCGTGGAAGCAATGACAGGAGGTAAGAAACCAGAGGAAGCTACGACACAAGTTCAACCACAGAATGCATCTGAGGCGAGCCAGGAAGCGCCGGAGGCAAAGGAAGAGATTGGCATTGAGGATTTTGCCAAGGTGGAACTGCGCGTTGCTCAGGTCGTCGCCTGCGAGCCTGTAAAGAAGGCCGATAAACTGTTAAAGCTCCAACTTGATCTTGGTTATGAGCAACGGCAGGTAGTATCAGGGATTGCGAAGTTTTATACACCTGAAGATATCATTGGGCGCAAGGTGATCTGTGTGACCAATCTTAAGCCAGTAAAACTTCGGGGAGAGCTGTCGCAAGGTATGATTTTGGCAGCTTCACATGGAGATCAGCTTACGCTCGCCACCGTACCGGAAGGTATGCCGAATGGTGCAGTAGTAAAGTAGTACGCTAGTTAAATAAAAGAACGTAATGAGCGTATGTCCGGGAATCATTCTTCCTGGGCATGCGCTTTTTGGCGTGCATCATATTTTGCTCCCGCTATACGTATGTTTTAGTAGGCAGGGCTTGTTTGCTCGTGTTCACTTAAGACAGGTGGGAGGAAATGAGGATGACAGATATTAACGCCGGATTGGCGATCGTAGCCGGACTGTTTTCTTTTTTTTCACCGTGTTGTTTACCACTGTATCCATCTTATTTATCGTATATGACAGGGATGTCTGCGCGTGAACTGGCTGAAGGACGGCATAAGGCCGAGGTTCGTTATCGTACGATGGGGCATACACTTGCTTTTGTACTGGGCTTTTCGGTCGTTTTCTATTCACTGGGTGCAGGTGTCGGGTTGCTTGGAGAATGGTTTGCCAATTATGGGGATACGCTAAGAGTGGTAGCAGGGTTACTTATTTTACTAATGGGACTGGTATCTCTTGGTGTGGTAAGTCCTTTGATTCTAATGAGGGAGCATAAGCTTCGCTGGACATGGAAGCCTGCCGGGTACGCCGGTTCCTTTGTAATCGGAATTGGGTTTGCGGCAGGCTGGTCGCCCTGTATTGGTCCCATGCTAACAGCTATTATCGCTTTGGCTGCAGTAGAGCATCACATTTGGTTCAAACTGATTACAGGCTATGCGCTTGGGTTTGCGATTCCATTTTTTGTATTAGCTTTGCTGGTAGGCTCTGTTCGGCTATCCTCTCGCTATACCTCCATCCTCATCAAAACAGGTGGCATACTACTTGTTATCACTGGCATTTTACTGGTAACGGATCATATGACCGATGTAACGCTATTTTTACAACGGATTACCCCGGGTTGGATGCTAGTTATGTGAAATACTCAATACGACTTAAAGGAAAATGTTCAAAAATACGCTCTGTGATAAACTCTCGCAGTGCATTTTGCTGTTCATCGGGATAAACGTATTTGTTTTGTCCCCAGCGTCCCCATTTTTTCTTGCGTTTCTCTATGTCCATCTCCAGCTTGGTTTTCGGATAACGTTTCTCGATGACAGCTTTGGATGTTTTGGTGAAGCGATGCTGTATTAATTCGAACGTCAAATCTTTTGTAGCATGCTGGGGCAAGGTTTCTCCCAATTTGCGTAGTAACTCGCCGTAACCTTCTTCCCAGCCGTCATACCAGATGATGGGTGCAATGATGAACCCAAGCGGATAACCGGCTCGTGCGATTTTGCCCGCGGCTTCAATACGTTCCTCGAAGCGGGAAGTTGCAGGTTCAAACTGTTTAATAACATAATCGGAATTAATGCTAAAGCGGATGCGAGTATGACCATTATGTTTAATATCCAGCAATGGATCAACATGATGATATTTAGTAACAAAACGCAGACGGCCAAATTCCTCATCTGCCATGAAACGAATCAAGTCTCCAAGCGTTCCGGTGATATGCTCCAAACCAACCGGATCGGAGGTGCAAGCTGCTTCAAAACGGGTAATTTCAGGCGCACGCTCCTCGATATAAGCTTTAGCTGCTGATAAGATATCGTCAGTGTTGACATATACACGAATATACGGCTTTGCTCCCAAGGTTGTTTGTAAATAACAGTAGTGACAATGCCCCATGCAACCAGTCGAAATGGGGATGGCATATTCAGCAGAAGGCTTGGATTGATCAAAAGTTAACGTTTTACGGATACCAACTACCAAAGTTTTTTTTGCCATTCGGTACTTTTCAACTTCAGTTTCACCTGGTAAATTGGTAATTCGGTTGTGAGAGGTAGTCATCCGGTACGGAATATCCTTGGCTTTAACCCAATCCATAATACGCTGGCCCTTGGGATAATTTAGTGCGTCTGGCTCAAAAAACACCAGGTCAGGCAAAAATGGCTTGGTTCCTCTGGTTTGGACAGGAGTACGCTCAAGCGTAGACATGGCTAACGCTCCTTTCAAAATAAATCCACAGTGCTCTGGTGTCCAACCTTAACATATTGCCGCAGAAGTAAACGATACAGGGACGACGATATTAGTGTACCCGGCTTAAATTGAACAAATCGTGGCAATAGATGTGAGTGAAGGGATGAGACTTGCCAATGGGCAATGATAACATGTATCATTACATAGTAGGTTTAACGCAGGAAATGAAGGCGGTAAGCGCCCGTTCAATAACAGAAAAGAGGGAAACAAGTGCCAACGCCAAGCATGGAAGATTATTTGGAACGCATTTACCAACTGATTGATGAGAAGGGATATGCTCGTGTCTCGGACATCGCAGAGGGTTTAGAGGTGCATCCTTCGTCCGTCACCAAAATGATTCAGAAGTTGGATAAGGACGATTATCTTGTATATGAGAAGTATCGGGGACTGATTTTGACACCAAAAGGGAAAAAGGTCGGCAAACGGTTGGTTGATCGCCATCAGTTATTAGAGCAATTTCTGGATATGATTGGGGTTGAGAAGGACCTGATATATAAAGATGTGGAAGGTATTGAGCATCATTTGAGCTGGGATTCCATCACCCGTATCGAAACATTGGTTGAATATTTTCGTCGGGATGAAGATCGCTTGCGCCAGCTTCATGACATACACAAGGAATTGAGTGGAGATTCCTAAAAGCATCTGTCCTTATGGACGATGCTTTTTTATTTGTCCCGACCGCAACAAATATCCGGTGATTAGCGTCTATCCATTATATAGCAGGACAAGATAGGGGTTAAAATTAACAGGGTTAGCGGAGGATTGTAATAATATGAATCGAAAGAAAATAGTGGCATTGGCTGCAGGCCTACTCTTAGCAGTGCAGACTGCCATCGTTCCTGGAGTTCAAGCAGCTCCAACTGGTGATATTGAAATTATATTGGACGGACAGTCCCTGCAAAGCGACGCGTCACCGTATATTGTACAGGGAGCCAATGTTACGATGGTTCCTTTGCGCGTGATTAGTGAGGGAATGGGCGCTCAGGTCAACTGGTCGGAATCGTCCGGTATGGTAACGATTACGGCTCAGAACAAAAATATATCTATGGAGAACGGTGCACAAAGCGCTACGGTGAATGGCAAGTCAGTTCGACTGGATGCATCTGCCCGTATGACAAGCGGGAGAGTCATGGTGCCTCTGCGTTTTGTTGGAGAAGAGTTGGGATTAAAAGTGGATTGGCAAGCTTCAGAGCGAGTCATTACGTTAAGCAGTGGTAAGGAAGGTGTCTCAACGGGTGGGAGTAGCTCAGCGGGAAACAGTGCTTCCACATCAGATACGTCTGCATCTGGCAATCAGGAGAGTGTAAGTACGGATCAGGGAGCCAGCGATAATGAGCAGACGGTTGTCACTTCACCGTCAACGTCTACTAGTGAGGACGGTTCAAGTTCTTCACAGGCAAATGTTGTTCAGGTAAAGGCTTCAACTTCCATGCGTGGGGCATGGATTTCTACCATCAATGGAGATTGGCCTTCTTCCGCTGCCCGAAGCAGCTCCGAGAAGCAAAAGCAGGAGTTTACTAAAATGCTCGATGATTTGCAGGGGATGGGCATCAATGCGGTATTTGTTCAGGTTCGTGCCAGCGGTGATGCGCTCTACCCGTCGAGTCTCGTACCCTGGAGCAAGTATTTGACCAACACCCAAGGTAAAAATCCAGGCTATGATCCCTTGAAATTTATGATTAGCGAATCGCATAAGCGAGGGATGGAATTCCATGCCTGGTTTAATCCGTTCCGTGCGAATTCTACAGGAACAACCAGCGGTTTGGCTGCAAACCATGTGGCTAATCAGCACCCGGACTGGATTGTTAAGAATGGTAGCCAATTGTACATCAATCCAGGAATTCCGGCTGCACGTCAGCATGTCATTGCGGCGATTATGGAGGTCGTGGACGGATATGATATTGACGGCGTCCATTTGGACGATTATTTTTATCCTTACAGCGGGACTTTTGATGATGATGCGACCTTCAAAGCATATAATGCCAACAAAATCTCTAATAAGGGCGACTGGCGGAGAGATAATGTGAACAGTTTTGTTCGCGATTTGGGCAAAAGCATTCATGCCAGCAAGTCTAAAGTTCAATTCGGAATTAGCCCATTTGGAGTGTGGCGCAACAAATCTCAGGACTTAACGGGTTCAGACACGAAGGCAGGCGTTACAGCGTATGATACGACGTTTGCGGATGTGAGAACCTGGATTAACAAAGAATGGATTGACTATGTAGCTCCACAAATTTACTGGAGTATCGGTTTCCCTGCGGCTGGATATGACAAGCTTGTCGCATGGTGGTCCAATGAGGTCAAAAATTCAGATGTTAAGCTATATATCGGTCATTCTCCGTATAAAATCGGCACCCCTGAAAAGGGCTGGCAAACGGCTCAAGAGCTAATTAAGCAGCTTGAACTGAACAAAGATTATAAACAGGTCAAAGGGGATATTTACTTTAGTGCACAGCATTTGCGTAAAAATCCATATGGACTCATTCAGCTTCTTCAAAATTATTATCAAATGTGATATAAATTGGATCATATAGGTTCTATTTGGGCCTCCGTTCTCATAGATAAGCAGTAGAACTGCTTACTCCCAAGAGAACGGAGGTTTTTTGATCTATGCTGATCAATGCTGTGTTCCAGGGTGGAGGGGTTAAGGGAATTTCGCTGGCGGGTGCAGTTAAGGCTGCGGAGGAGCATGGAATTGTATTCAATCGTTTAGCAGGTACATCATCAGGTGCTATTGTAGCTGCTTTATTGGCTGCGGGATACTCTGCGGATGAAATGAAAGCCGTAATAGAGAAAACCCCCTTGGTTAAGTTGTTACGACGTTCTCCAGTGTTCAATATTAAGTGGGTTGGACCAGCAGCTCGTATCTTTCTTAAAAAAGGTCTCTATTCAGGGGAGGCACTGGAGCACTGGGTACGTGAGCTGTTACGAGCTAAGGGAGTGCGTACGTTTGCGGATTTACCTCCTGGCAAACTGCGCATTATTGCATCAGATATCACGAATGGACGCATTCTGGTGCTTCCTGAGGATATCAAACGTTTTGGTATAAATCCTTCTTCACTGGAGGTAGCAAAGGCCATTCGGATGAGCACAAGTATCCCTTACTTTTTTGATCCCGTTATGTTAAGACTTGATTCTGCACTTGCCAAGGGAAAAACCTTTTCCCAGCAATTTGTATTTGTAGTTGATGGGGCTTTACTAAGCAATTTGCCTTTGTGGCTTTTTGATGAGCCTGTAAATGAACGTGAGGCCAAAACGATTCCAACGGTAGGGTTTCAAATGGTGGGCAAGACGGGTACGGAGACCAAAGTTTCTTATATACGGGGTCCTTTGACCATGCTGCAGGCTATTTTCGATACCATGCTATCAGCACACGATGAACGATATATTGAGCAGGAGAATCGGTATCGGACGATTAAAATTCCAACATTGGGGATCCGCACTGCACAATTTAACATTTCTACAGTGCAAAGTGATTTGCTGTATGCTTCCGGTGTGCAGGCAGGGGATGCTTTTTTCCACAAATGGAGCATCACTTCTTACCAGCAGCAGTATAGCAAATACCAATTGATGAAGGATACCATGTACGCTATGAAATGAACACTAATTGGCAGTTAAAGTAATTTAAAAGGGTGTGAAAAAAGGAGCCTCTTCCCGTCATATTTTAATACGCGGGTGACGGCTCCTTTGTGTTGCATTTTAAAGGATGATTATTATCGTTAATGATATTTAGGTTGTTCTTCTTCATTTTTGCCCTTGGAACCTTCAATCACATGAAAAGGATACGCTTTGCGCTTGCCCGTAGTCTGCTGCTTACGTGCGTTGGCTGTTTTGGCCATGGTGCGCACAGAGGGTTTGATTTTGGGAGTACGATTGCTTTGTCCTGGCAGGTATTTGTATAGCAGAAATATAACTGCAAAAACAAGGACGGGAATGAGTAAACTCATGAGAAAGCCCCAACTTCCTCTCCACAGCATATCCACAATCCCATATGCACCCAAAGCAAGGGTAAGCCAGAAAATAACAGCATGTCTGTTCATTATTCACTCATCCTTTCACAGGATCAAGGGCAGGACTGTTGAAGGTCTCCTTTACAGGTACATTTTCCAACTCAGCATCCAATTCAAGCATACGCTTAAATGAGGCAATGGATACCTCCACTTGATCATCAGTCGGTTCTTTGGTGGTAAGTAGTTGCAGCCACAGACCGGGGTAACCTAAATAACGAAGTACCGGAATTTCACGAAGAGCATTGGTCAGCTTGAGAAATTCAAAAGAAAGCCCCAGTACGATCGGAAGCAGTAGAAGCCGTTGCCCCATACGCTCCCACAGATTATCGTAGGTGAATAGGGAATAGACAAGTACCCCGATGATCACGGTCAGCATAATAAAGCTGCTACCGCAGCGGTAATGCAGACGGCTGTATTTTTGCACATTGGCCGGAGTTAGTTCTTCCCCAGCTTCGAATGCCGTAATTACTTTATGCTCTGCACCGTGATATTGAAACAATCGTTTAATTAACGGAGTTTGGGAAATACCCCATAAATAAGCCAGCAGCAGAATCAGCTTAATGGCTCCTTCGGCGAGGTTATGCAAAATTTGGCTGTGAAATAAGCTGCCGAACAGGAAATTCTCTACAATAACCGGAACGAGGGTTAACACAATTTTGCCGAACAAGAAGGAGATAATCCCGACTGCCGCTACACCGATCATCATACTCAGACTCCAGCGAGATTCTTCTTTTTTCTTTTGCTCAGCGCGTTCTTCCGGATCTACTTCATCATCAGCATACGCATCGGCTGAATAGTTCAAATGCTTGGTACCTTTGGCGCTGGAGTCGATGATGCTTACAATCCCCCGCAATAAAGGAATTCTGCGGAATTTGGATACCCAGGATTGCTCCTTGCGTGGTACTTCCAAATATGTGATTTCGCCAGTTTTGCGGCGAACTGCCGTGACATTGACACGCTTGCCGCCGAACATGACACCTTCAATGACTGCCTGACCACCGTAGCTCACAGGCTTGGATGCTTGTGACAACCGTCTCACCTCTCTTAATACATGCTTTTTTGTATATTGTATCGAATTTGGAAGGGAATATCTAGTTAGATGAAACTGGTGTAACCACAGGCTTATAAAAAAAGCATTTATGGAGCGTCAGACTGCTCACATAAATGCTACTCATTATAAAACTTCGGAAACAACCTATTGCGTAATTGCCCCAACAACCTGATCAACCAGTCCTTTTGATGAGAGAGGGCCGCCAAATGTCCATGTCGTACCGTTCAGTGGATAGGTGCGTTTTTCTTTAACGAAATTCAGACCGTTCCAGACCGAATTATTTTTCATAGGTGCCCCGAAAACATCATCGTCCGGCTGCACAATATAGATAAAGTTGCTGTTCTGAACAGCAGACAGAGCTTCAATACCGACGGTTGTAAAGCCATACGGTTCAACTTTGCTTGGTTTCCAATCATTAATCATACCGATCTTCGCCAGTGTTGCCACGACGACTGAGTTATCCGAAAACATACGGAGGCTGGCCGCATTTTGCGAAGTGAAAGCTTGTGTCAGTACATAATGAAAATCCGACTTGCCAGCAGCGGCGAGCTTTTCTTTGGCTTCAGCATAATGCTGATCCAGTTCGGCAAGCACCTGCTTAGCTTTTTCTTCTTTTCCCAGAGCAACTGCGATGCTATTAAAAATTTCTACCATTTTATCATGATCGTAGCCATTACCATTGTTCAGATTATATTCGATCGTAGGAGCGATGGCCTTAAGTTGCTCATAGATAGCTTCATTCCCATCAACATTGGAAATGATCAGATCCGGCTTCAATGCAGCAATCGCTTCCAGATTCGGTTCGTTACGCGTGCCGACATCGACCACGCTACTATCCAGAGCCGCCTCCGGTGTCACGTACACCTTGTAGTTGGCATTGTCAGCATTACCCACCGGCTGAACGCCCAACGCAACCAAATCCTCTGTAAATGTCCATTCCAGCACTACGACACGCTGTGCGGGCTTGTCGAGCGTGACCTCACCACGATTATGCTTTACCGTCACAGGACCGGTCGCTGTGTCAGTCGGTTTACTACCCGTGGCTACCTGATCTTTGTCCGATGCATTGTCGGCTGCTCCGCAACCTGCCAGAGTGAGCGTAAAAACCATTAACAATAAAATCCCGATGAATCCCTTTTTCATAGAAGCGTTCTCCCGTATATATGTTTTTATAAAATGATAATGATTATCATTTTCACCATTATATTATGATAGAGGATTGAAATTTTGTCAATGTAAAAAACGGGTCCGTGCACTCAAGTCGAAAGCTGCCATTATTCAGCATTCCTGTTCATTGTTAAACTCTCCCCCCTTGGAGCATACTACCAGCAAAATGGAATGCAGAATCCGATGGAAGTACATGCATTTCCGATTGCAATAGTCTTTACGATGGGAAAAAGTTTTCATAATGAAAGGGGATTAAACAACATGAGCGAAACCTTCTCTATACCCAAGATAGGACATGAACAGGAGCAGCCTCGTGGATCTCAGGATCCACGTAATCATAACGACAGTGGTAGAGGCAGGCAGCAGTCAGGCAAAATACATACGCCTCTCATTCCTTTTGCGCTTGAGTTGGGTTTTTTTTCGGGTTTGCTCTGGGGATTGCTGCGCTGGCTGTTTTATAAGTTGCACTTTACCGTAGTAGCGCCTGGTTTTCTCGCAGAGCCTTTTTTCAAGCATTCATTTATGAACACCATGGCGGGACATCTGGTAGGGCTACTGTTTTTTATTGGATTATCCGTCGTAGCTTCACTGGTGTACACTCTGTTGCTGCGCAGATTTAAGGGTCCTTTACCCGGCATTGTGTATGGCCTGATTTGGTGGGTTGTTTTATTTGTATTAACAGGTCCTAAGCTAGGGATGATGAATGCTCCTGATCGGTTAACATGGAATTCCTTATATACGGAAATTTGTGTGTTTTTACTGTGGGGACTATTTATCGGATATACCGTTGCTGTCGAGTATACGGATGAAAGAAAGCGCGAGCCTGAGAAAGCTGAGAGCTGAACGTAACAAAAACTTCTCAAGCGCCTATTCCCTGTGTTAAAATAGCATTTGGTTATTTGACAGAGGGGAGCGGAATGAAAGATGAAGAATGACCGGGTGTTAAAGCTGCGGCTGGCGCTGGGCGAGCATAATCTGCGGGCTATGCTGATTACTAGCCCTGTCAATCGTCGATATTTGACAGGCTTCACAGGTTCGGCAGGTTATGTGCTGATTACGGAATCCCATAGCTATTTGCTGACTGACTTTCGCTATATGACGCAAGCGACCGAACAAGCCGAAGGCTTCACGGTAGTGCAGCACGCTGCACAGGTCATGGAAACGGTGAAAGAATTGCTGTCTTCCCATCAGATCAGCGAAACAGGCTTTGAGCAAGACGCTGTAACTGTTGCGACGCATAAAGCTTATAGCGAAGATTTGTCACCTATTTCACTGGTTCCGGTGTCGGGCATTGTAGAGAAATTACGGGTGTACAAGGATGCGGAAGAGCTGGAAGTGATGCAGCGGGCAGCGGATTTGGCAGATGCTACTTTTGCACACATTTTACCTTACATCAAACCAGGTGTCAGCGAGCGTGAGCTGGATCTGGAAATGGAATTCTTCATGCGCAAGCAGGGAGCTACATCCTCTTCATTTGACACAATTGTGGCTTCTGGAGTTCGTTCGGCATTGCCTCATGGCGTAGCCAGTGCTAAGTTAGTACAAGCAGGCGAGCTGATTACGTTTGATTTTGGTGCGTTGCTGGATGGCTATTGCTCCGATTTGACACGTACAGTGGCCACACAAGGGGATTTAGCGCCCCAGTTGCGTGAGATCTACGATATTGTACTTAAGGCGCAACTTCACGCACTTGAACATATTAAGCCGGGCATGACAGGCCGTGAAGCGGATGCACTGACCCGGGATATTATTGCAAGCCATGGCTATGGAGACAATTTCGGGCACAGTACAGGTCATGGTCTGGGTCTTGAAGTACATGAATCTACACGCCTGTCGAAGGCGAGTGATGATATTCTGGAGCCGGGTATGGTGGTAACGGTCGAGCCAGGTATCTATGTGCCTGGATTGGGCGGTGTACGGATCGAGGATGATATCGTTATTACAGATAGCGGCATCAAATTATTAACACATTCGAGCAAAGAATTTACAGTCGTTTAATAACGATAACAGTCCTGTAGGAGGGGTATTTTAGTGATTAACGTTAATGATTTTAAAACAGGTTTGACCGTCGAGGTAGACGGAGATATTTTTACGGTGCTGGATTTCCAACACGTAAAACCGGGTAAAGGTGCAGCATTCGTACGCTCCAAGTTGAAAAACTTGCGTAACGGTAACACTGTTGAACGTACATTCCGTGCGGGTGAAACGATCGGTCGTGCGCAAATCGAAAATCGCGGTGTATCTTATCTGTATGCTAGTGCAGACGATCATACATTCATGGATAATGAAACATATGATCAATTCACATTGTCCAGCGATCAATTGAAATGGGAACTTAACTTCCTGAAAGAAAACATGAATGTAAATATCGTCAGCTATAACGGCGAAATCTTGGGTATTAACCTGCCAACCAGCGTGGAACTCAAAGTAATCGAAACAGAACCAGGTATTAAAGGTAATACAGCTACAGGTGCTACCAAAAATGCCAAATTGGAAACGGGTTTGAATGTTCAAGTTCCTTTGTTCATTAACCAAGATGACGTATTGTTAATTGATACACGTGACGGTAAATACATGTCTCGCGCATAAAATTTGCTGCTTTTAGATTTCCTCTGTCCTTGTAAGGGCAGGGGATATTTTTATAAGCACTAATATTAAAAAACAATGGCTCCGCACAGCACTTTCATATTATACTGTACTAAAGTTATTCCGCAGGATGTCACGTTCAAGTCGTTGGGTGCCATCTCAAGGTTACATACTGAGTCTGAGGGAGTGAATATCGTTGTCTTTGTATGTCATGAAATTCGGAGGCAGTTCCGTCGGTGACACGGAGCGCATGAAACGCGTGGCAAAACGCGTTGTTGAGAAACAGAGTGAAGGGCATCAATGTGTAGTGGTCGTTTCCGCAATGGGAGACACGACAGACGAACTGATTGACCAGGCCAAATTGTTGAATGAGCAGTTGCCTGCACGTGAGTTGGATATGTTGATGACGACAGGTGAGCAAATTTCAATCGCCTTGTTGTCGATGGCTATTCAGCAGTTGGGTCATGAAGCGGTATCGTTTACGGGATGGCAGGCTGGTTTCCGTACTGAATCTGACTTTGGTCGAGCACGAATTACGGACATTCAACCTCAGCGAGTGCTGGAAGCACTGAGCAGCAACAAGATCGTTGTTGTAGCTGGCTTCCAAGGGATGTCTGCAGAGGGAGACATTACAACGCTGGGACGTGGTGGCTCTGATACGACGGCGGTTGCGCTGGCGGCGGCGATTCAAGCGGATGCCTGCGAAATTTACACGGATGTGGACGGTATATATTCAACTGATCCACGGATCGTAAAAGTTGCTCGTAAGCTAAAAGAAATTTCTTATGATGAAATGCTGGAATTAGCCAATCTGGGTGCAGCTGTATTGCATCCTCGTGCGGTAGAATATGCTAAACATAACCGGGTACCGCTGATTGTGAGGTCCAGTTTTAACCATAATGAAGGAACGGTCGTAAAGGAGGATGCAGTAATGGAACAAGGCGTTGTAGTCAGTGGGATTGCATATGATAAAAATGTAGCAAGAATCAGTATTTTGGGCGTCGCCGATATTCCCGGCGTACTGGCGAAAGTATTTGGAACACTGGCGGCAGCCAAAATTGATGTAGACATTATTGTACAGAGCGGGGTTGAAGCTGGTAAAGCGGATTTCTCCTTTACAGTAGCTCTGACGGATCGTGAAGCGGCACTGAAGACGCTGGAAGGTATTCGTGGAGAGCTTCCGTACCGTGAAGTAACGTCTGAGGAAAACTTGGTGAAGGTTTCCATTGTAGGTGCAGGAATGGTTAGCCATCCGGGTGTTGCTGCGCAAATGTTTGCCGTACTGGCAGAGCAAGGCGTTAGCATTAAAATGGTAAGCACATCTGAAATCAAAGTATCGTGTGTAATTGAAGCGGGTAAGCTTCATGAGGTTATTCAGGCGTTGCATACAGCTTATAACCTGGACACCGAGGAGCAAGCGTTTGTGGGTGGACCGCAAGACCGTCGTTAATAACTGCAACGTGATCTAGACACTGAATATGGCTAATGTGAACGATGCTTATGACAGATAAAGGTTGATACATTATATGCCCTCTATTTATAGTTTGATAAATCATAGAATACAGCAGTAGGTTAAGAGGTTGTTCCATCAGTGAGAGTTAAACTGAGGGGCAGCCTCTTTTTTTCTGAATCTATCTTTTCTACCCAAGGGTTTCCCTTAGCCGACAAGGCTTTGAGAGGCCCTTTTTTATTTGTGCAAATTAGAGAATGGTGCTTAAACAAGCGGGAGAAAGGTCTGTTGAGCGTTGATAGGAGTTAGCAAAAGTTTGCCTAGGTTTTCAATATATTTTCGGCATAAAAAGCGAGAGTCAACCATAGACTTGTCTTAAAGAAAAAGGACAACTGTGAGGGGGCTGCATCGGTATGGAATGGCTGGAGTTATTTCCCGAACCGTTGCACGGTATACTCGGAAGGCTTCCAGAAACGGTATTTGAGCAACTGGAAGAAATCCGGGTCAGGGAAGGAAGGCCGTTAGAAATTAATGCAAACGGTGAACATCATTTTGTAACGTCTGCTGGTCAGCTGACTTTGAACCATGTGGAAGCCTATAAGCCTGACCGTGAGGATGCCCACCGACTGCTGGATTTTATCAGCAATCATTCCCTCTATACGATGGAAGAGGAGCTTCGTAAAGGGTTTATTACGATCCCTGGCGGTCATCGTATTGGCTTGGCAGGGAGAACCGTGCTCAACCGAGGACGAGTGGAGCATTTGAGGGATATAAGCAGCTTTAATGTAAGAATTGCGCGTGCAATTCCCGGCATAGCTGATCGGATATTGCCTTATGTAGCAGATCGAATGTCCGGGAAAATCCGGCATACCCTCATTTTGTCCCCTCCTCAGCATGGCAAAACGACACTGCTTAGGGACTTGGCTCGGCAACTCAGTTACGGAGGGATGGAAAGCCATGGGGGGCGACGGAATGGACTCAAGGTAGGCATTATAGACGAACGCTCTGAGATCGCTGGTAGTCACAAAGGTATCCCGGGTTTTGATGTCGGGCCTCGCACCGATGTATTGGACGGATGTCCGAAAGCAGAAGGCATGATGATGATGATCCGCTCGATGTCACCGGATGTCCTCATTGTTGATGAAATCGGACGACCGGAAGATGCGGAGGCGGTGCGCGAAGCGCTCCATGCAGGCATTGCAGTCATTGCTTCCGCACATGGTCGCGATGTGGCTGAAATGGCGACCCGGTCTGCTTTTGCTGGATTAACTACAGGACAAGAGCTGTTTCAACTCTACGTCATGCTGGAGCGGACGAGCCGGGGCGTCTCATTCCGACTGGCAGATGCCAAGCAACGCAGGATTACACTGTCTGGAGAAGGGCAGAATGGGGGCATCTCCTATGCTTAAGCTACTGGGGGCAGCCTTGGTTATACTGGCCGCTACGCTGGCAGGTTGGCAACGGGCAAGGCAGTTTGCAATGAGGCCGCGGCAAATCAGGGAGTTGATTCTTGCGCTGCAAAGATTGACCACCGAGGTTTCGTACGGGGTGTCTCCGTTACCAGATGCTTTCGCCAAGACAGGAGAGCCCCTGCGAGAGCCCTTACGCAGTCTGTTTCAGCAAGCCTCACGCTGGATGCACCCCTCTTTTGGCCTGACTGCCAGAGAAAGCTTGCATAAAGCCATTGAAGACTCGTGGAGCCGTTCCTCTATGAAGCAAGCCGAGAAGGAAGCGATGCGGCAGCTTGCTTACAGTCTTGGAACCAGCGACCGTGAAGACCAGATCAAGCACATTGCGTTGACCATCCAGCAGTTATCCCATGAGGAAGCGCAGGCGCAGGCAGATCAGGTGAGGTACGAGCGTATGAGCAGGAGCCTGGGACTGCTGATCGGAGCATTGATCGTCATTTTGATCTATTAGCGGGGTGCTCGAATGAATTTAGAAGTGAACGCAATTTTCCAAATTGCCGGAATTGGCATTATTATCGCTATGATTCATACCGTATTAAAGCAAATGGGCAAAGAAGACATGGCGCACTGGGTAACGGTCATCGGCTTCGTCGTAGTCCTGTTCATGGTGGTGCGAATGCTGGATAACCTTCTGCAAGAGATCAAATCTATCTTTCTTTTTCAGTAGGTGGACACATGGAAATTATTCAGGTGGTGGGCTTCGCCCTCATTGCCACAGTCCTTATTTTAGTCATTAAGGAACAGAAGCCGATGTTTGCCTTTTTGATTGCAACAGCTGCGGGAATCGTCATTTTTTTGCTGCTGATTGGGAAGATCGGATCTGTGGTTGCTGTACTGGAGCGACTGGCCCGGTCTTCAGGCATGGATATGATCTATTTTAAAACCGTCTTGAAAATAATCGGTATCGCTTATATTGCTGAATTTGGAGCGCAAATCGTTCGGGATGCAGGACAAGACGGGATTGCTTCCAAAATTGAGCTTACCGGAAAGGTACTCATTATGGTGCTCGCAATCCCGATTATCAGCATTATTATTGATACCATTCTGAAGCTGATGCCCGCCTGAGGGGGTGATGCCATGAAAAGGCTGGGGGGCATGCCGAATCTCAAAGTAATTGCAATGTTGCTGCTATGTTTCTGGTGTGCCTCGGCTGCGTTCCTCTTTGCAGATAATACACCGACAAACGAATGGATCAGACAGCAGGCGGAGCAAATGCCCAAAGACGAAGTAGAACATTATTGGGACGGG
This sequence comes from Paenibacillus sp. FSL M8-0228, assembly GCF_038007385.1. NCBI lineage: Bacteria > Bacillati > Bacillota > Bacilli > Caryophanales > Paenibacillaceae > Paenibacillus > Paenibacillus sp. FSL M8-0228. The sequence continues at coordinate 3,503,865 of NZ_JBBOXA010000001.1, read as the reverse complement.
CTCATGCAGCAATACGGCGGATTTTTCCCTGATCAGAAAACGCCTTCCTTCATGGACATGCTGCTTCCAGGCGGTGAAGGGTTCAGCATAAAGGGTGTATTGAGCGCTATAGCTGATTTTTTCATCCATGAAATCCGAGTAAATGCCAAGTTGCTCGTCACCATCGTCATGCTCAGCATTATGAGTATGGTGCTGGAAACGCTGCAAAGCGCTTTTGAAAGCAAACAGGTCAGCAAAGTGGCCTACGCTATCGTATACATGGTCATTATCATTTTGGCGATTAATAGCTTTAGTGTAGCGATTGGTTATGCCAAAGAAGCGATTGATAGCATGATTCACTTCATGATGGCAATGTTGCCTTTGCTGTTTACCATGCTAGCCTCGATGGGGAACGTCGTAACAGTTTCGGTGACCCACCCGCTGATTGTATTTATGATCAACACAGTCGGAACAGTCATTCATACGCTGGTTTTCCCGCTGCTGTTCTTCTCGGCTGTGCTGTATTTGGTCAACTCGCTGACGGGCAAATACAAGCTGACCCAGCTAGCCGATCTGTTGCGGAACGCTGGAGTAGCAGTGCTGGGAGTGCTGCTGACGATTTTTCTTGGAGTCATTTCGGTACAAGGCTTGACATCGTCCGTTACTGACGGATTAACGATCCGTACAGCCAAATATATTACAGGTAGCTTTGTTCCGGTGGTCGGCAAGGCGTTGGCAGATGCGACAGATACAGTTATTTCGGCTTCGCTGCTCGTTAAAAATGCCATTGGTCTGGTAGGAGTCATTATTATTTTGTTCCTGTGCGCCTTTCCCGCCCTCAAGATTCTGACGCTGGCGCTCATTTATAAAGTGACAGCAGCGATCATGCAGCCTTTGGGTGATACGCCTATCGTGGCATGTCTGGATGCGATCGGCAAGAGCATGATTTATGTTTTCGCGGCGCTGGCAGCAGTGGGATTGATGTCCTTCCTTGCAATTACAGTCATGCTCGCAGCAGGCAATATGACAGTCATGATGAGGTGAACCAATGCACGTAAACCAACAAGGGGGGAGGAGAGTGACGTGACCTGGCTGGCAGGCTGGCTCAAGGAACTGGTGCTAATCGTGTTGCTGGCTTCTTTTGTCGATATGATCTTACCGAGCCGATCTATGGAGAGGTATGTCAAACTCGTTCTCAGCCTGCTTATTCTGCTGACGTTGCTGTCTCCGGTCGTGCGCTTACTGAGTACCAGTCCTTCCGAGGTTCTAGGGCGAGCATTGGATCTTCAACGTCAGGCTGAGACAGGCAAGAGGGAACCGACATTGGAGGAGATTCTAGCAAAAGGCAGCCAGTTAAAGCTACAGCAAGAACAAAGCTCCATGCAATGGGCTGGCAAAGAGGTAGCTAAGGAAATGAAAGGACAGTTGGAACAGTATACTGGGTTAGCAATTCAGTCGGTCCAGGTTACCCTTGCAAAGATTCAACAGGAGGAATCAGGGCTGGAGGCAGGAACGGGTGTCCAGTCGGTAGTGGTCCAATTGGCAGAACAGCAGCCAGAAAAAGAAAAGAAAAACACAGACGTCTCGCCTGGTGCAGATGTCAAGCCGATTATGGTGGAGCCTGTAACCGAAAAGACAGTGAATATTCGTGTAGAGCCAACACATGCAAAAACTTCAGATTTTAATGAAGGAACGCGAGAGAATGATCGTAATCCTGACAAAACTGTTGAGGACGGAAAGCCAACAGATACGAAAGCATTTGGCTTAATTACAGGACTTTTACGTGAAAAATGGGGGATAGATAGCAAAAATGTTCAGGTGCTTTCTTCGCAGGATGGAACACATGAATGGTAACAGGAGGTGAGCAGAAATGAGCAAATGGCTGAAAAAGCTGGAGCAATGGCTGGGTGGAGGGGCGGATGGGGCGAAAAGGTTCAATTCATTTCGTTGGTTGCTTATTCTTGGCCTTATCGGTGTAGCGATTATGCTCTTTAATTCATTCGTTAATGTAAAAAAGGTTGATCCAGAAAACGTAGGGCGTGAGCCGCCTGGCGTGATGAAAAATGAGCCTACGTTAGAGACAACAACAGGTGAAGAAAGTTCTTTTGCCGGGATTGAGAAGGTTTTTGAGGACAATATGAAACAGATGCTGGAGCAGATTGTTGGCGTAGGAACCGTTGATGTCATGGTTACGGTAGACTCCACCGAAGAAGTTATCGTTCAACGCAATGTAAAGGACATGCAGGAAGAGAACAATGAGACGGACGCCAATGGTGGACAACGGCACACTACTCAATATACACGTGATGGCGAAATTGTCACCTATGAATCATCTGGTGGTCAGCACACCCCGATTGTGACAAAAAAAGTAAAACCGCAGGTGAGGGGAGTGCTTGTTGTGGCTATGGGGGCAGAAAACCCTACAGTGAAGCAGCTAATTGTCGATGCTGTACAGAAGGGGCTAAATGTACCTTCCTACAAAATTTCAGTCGTACCGCGCAAGCAGGGATAATTTGGAATTCAGGAACAAAGAAGTTTATATTTTAAACCATTAATGAATATGGAGGACGGAACATGAATAATAAAAGACAAACCGTTTGGCTGGTGTCCATGCTGAGTTTAATGGTCGTGCTGTCTGCGTATTATTTGTTTACGGAGGACTCAAGCCCTGCAAATCCACCAGTAGCCGATAGTGAACAAGTGAGCAAGGTTAAGCAGGATGCCGCACAGGAAGCAACGACGAAGGCAGAGGAACAATTGAACGAACTGAAGGTAAACGAAGTAGTGACGAATGGAGAAGTAACTGATGGAGCATCAGCAAATTCCACAAAGTCGGATACGGCTTCTACAACTGACCCAGCAACAGAAAACTCAAAAGGCGACAAAGGTACGGCAGCTACCCCTACTACTGAACCGGCGACATCCAATCAAAACACAACAGCGACTAAGACGGACGCGACAGCACAAAATGACGACAAAGCAGCCTCTACAGCCAAAACCGACCAGCAGGTACTGGATCAAGTGGCAACTGATCAAGCTGCCCAACCTACAGCAGCAGCTGTGATTGACAACTATTTGCTGGAACGGGACGTGGAAAATCAGAAGAAAAATGATGAACTGACTACCGCAATGAACGACAGCACACCAAAGAAAGCTGCGGAGGCTCAAAAGGAATTACATGTACTTGAAGATAAGCAGGCTAAAATTACTGGAATTGAAGAAGAGCTTCAGCAACAGTTCGCCAATGCGGTCGTCCGTGAGGAAGACGCTGATAAATACAAAGTAGTGGTTCTGAGTGAAAAATTGGATGCTAAGCAAGCGGTAACAATTGTCGACAAAGTCATGAAGGAACTGAATGTAACGCAGGATAAGATCAGTGTCCAATATGTTACACAATAAGACAAAAAACGCGAAAAAGCCCGGATTTCTGCATTATTCCGGGCTCTTTCTATTTTTAATGATTGTGATATAATACATAAAGCTGTTTCAACAATGTTATCAGCAACCGGCAAAATGCTGAAGGAGTGATTAATAGAGATGTTTAAATTAAGCGAGATTAAGGAATTGATCAAGCTGGTGGATGAAACGTCTGTGCATGAGCTTGAAATTGAAAATGAAGGAACTCGCTTGTTGATCCGGAAACCGGGCAAAAGCGAAATCGTTACAGTACAGGCTCCTGTGGCAACACCTGCTTATGCAGTGGCACCACAAGCTGTTATTCCAAATCCACAAGTACAGTCCGATGTTGGATCTACAACTGCTGGAGAACCGAGGGAATATGCAAGCAATCTACATAAAATCGTATCTCCGATGGTAGGCACTTTCTATAGTTCTTCATCACCGGATACGGCTCCGTATGTGAGTATCGGCAGCAAAGTGGGCGAAAAAACAACGGTATGTATCATTGAAGCGATGAAGCTGATGAACGAGCTGGAAGCTGAAGTGAAGGGCGAAATTGTGGAAATTTTGGCCGAAAACGGACAGTTGGTCGAGTATGGCCAGCCATTGTTCCTTGTGAAACCGGAGTAAAAAGCTTGTTTGCACCCTCTTTTGAGGGTTCGGCAAGACTGCTCCCAGGGAGGATAAAGTCATGACATTTCAAAAAGTATTGATTGCGAATCGTGGAGAAATTGCGGTTCGTATCATTCGCGCTTGCCGCGAAATGAATATTTCGACAGTTGCTGTATATTCGGAAGCTGACAAGGATTCGTTACATGTGCGTCTCGCAGATGAGGCTTACTGTATCGGACCGACGCTATCTAAGGACAGCTACCTTAATTTTACGAATCTGATGAGCGTTGCTACATTGACTGAATGTGATGCCATTCATCCAGGTTACGGATTTTTGGCGGAAAACGCAGACTTCGCTGAAATTTGCGAATCGTGTAATATTACGTTTATTGGTCCTTCTCCTGAAGCCATTAACAAAATGGGAGATAAGGCCGTAGCTAAGCAGACCATGAAGGATGCCGGAGTTCCAGTTATTCCGGGTTCAGACGGGCTGGTTGAGGATTTGCAGGATGCGATCGGCATCGCACGTGATATCGGATATCCGGTAATTATCAAGGCCACAGCAGGAGGCGGAGGTAAAGGTATTCGTATCGCCGAAGATGAGGATAACCTCATTCAGCAAATCACTACCGCTCAGCAGGAGGCGCAAAAAGCATTTGGCAATGCGGGTGTGTACCTAGAAAAATATTTGACCGGTATGAAACATGTGGAAATACAGATCATAGCGGACAAGCATGGTAATGTTGCCCATTTGGGCGAACGGGACTGCTCTGTGCAGCGTCGTCGTCAGAAGTTGTTGGAGGAAGCACCATGTCCTGTACTTTCGCAGGATGTCCGTGAAGAAATGGGTCAGGCAGCTGTTCGTGCAGCTTTGGCCGTTCAATACTCTGGTGCAGGTACTCTCGAATTTTTGCTCGGCCCGGACAACAATTTCTATTTCATGGAAATGAATACACGTATTCAGGTAGAACATCCCGTAACAGAAATGATTACTGGTGTAGACCTGATTAAGGAAATGATTTCTGTCGCTGAAGGGCATCCGCTTTCCTTTACGCAGGAAGAAGTCACCATCAATGGTTGGGCGATAGAGTGCCGTATTAACGCTGAGGATCCGGATCGTAATTTTATGCCTGCACCGGGTAAAATCGGATTTTATCTGCCTCCAGGCGGTCCTGGGGTACGGGTAGACAGTGCAGTATATCCAGGTTATAGCATTCCTCCTTATTATGACTCTATGATCGCCAAGCTGATTGTGTGGGCACCTACACGGCAGGATGCAATTGCCAAAATGAAGCGGGCTTTGACTGAGTTTGCTATTGAGGGCATACCCACAACGATTTCTTTTCATCAGCGCTTGCTAGAGCATCCGACCTTTATTAAAGGCGATTTTGATATTAAATTTTTGGAGGAAAACGAAGTTTAATCGGTATATTTCCTCCGTTTGTCATAATGAACGCCAAATGATATAGTATGGATAATAAGTGAGCATGTCTGCTTTGAAATCTAAAGCTGGAATGAAACTTATTTTGACCGAAAGGTGTTGAAGGTATGAGCACAGTGCCAACCGAATTCGAACGTACAGAAATTGGGGAGATTCAAATTGCCCCAGAAGTTATTGAAGTCATTGCCGGACTGGCTACCGTTGAGGTACCGGGCGTGGCGGGAATGAGTGGCGGATTTGCTGGTGGGTTTGCCGAACTGCTAGGCCGCAAAAATTTATCTAAAGGTGTAAAAGTGGAAGTCGGACAGCGTGAAGCTGCTGTAGACGTCTCCGTCATTATTGAGTACGGTAACCGTCTGCCTGAGGTGGCTGCTGCTATTCAGCATAATGTTAAGCGTTCGATTGAGAACATGACAGGTCTTAACGTTGTTGAAGTGAACGTGCAAATTCATGATGTTCAATTCAAAAATGCCGATAAAGTAGAAGAGCCGGAAGTGCTGGGCGCCGGACGGGTTAAATAGAGCGATACTTTGTACAAACCCCCGACCCTTATGGGTCGAGGGTTTACTCTAATTTAAGGAGGCTGTGCGTTTCGTGGCTAAAGTTATGGACAGACTTCTGCTGTTCTTGTACAGCTTAAGTATCGGAATTATTTCCATTCTCGCTATCCTCCTCCTGAGCGGGGCCATTCCGTATGTTTTAAGTATTGAGGATGAGCGAGTAGTGTGGTTTACCAGCCTGATTATTGCAGGGGTTCTGTTGTTATTGAGTCTTCGTTTTTTTTATATCTCTATTCGACGGAACCAAACCGTACAGCATTCTATTGATCAACGAACGGAATACGGTGACATTCAGATTTCAGTGGATACCATTGAAAATCTGTGCCTCAAAGCAGCTTCCCGATTTCGCGGGATGCAGGATTTGAAAGCACGCGTTCGTGTGTTGGATTCGGGACTTGATATTACGATTCGGGCGGTTGTAGACGGGGAAAGCTCCATTCCGGTGTTAACCTCCGAGGTACAAAAGGGGGTACACGATCATGTGGAAGAAATTACAGGAATTCCTGTGTCCAATGTATCGGTGTACATCGCTAATGTTTCTCAGTCACCCAGCTTTAAGAGTCGTGTGGAATAGAGGTGATTTTCCCTGATGCCCTGGAAAGAAATATGGGGAAGTTACAAGGGCCGGATCATGGGGATCACGGCTGGTATTTTTTTCGGTTTTATTTATTTGTGGGCAGGCTTTTGGAATATGTTGTTCTTTGCATTGATGGTGTTCATCGGATATACGCTAGGAAGACGTAGCGATTCAGCGCTCGGTTCATTCCTCCCTTGGAAGGAATGGGGCGATTGGTTGTCGCAACGTTGGCGTCCTTTTAAATGAACCCTGTGATACGTGTTCTCCAAAAATAGAGCTGTAGCTTCTTTGCGCCCAACGTTTTGGAGGATGCGTTCACAGGTTTTTTTGTGGAAATTGGTTAGAATGAAAAATAGATATAGGCAAGCGTAGGAGGCAGGGCATGAAAAGACGTCTGGCGAGGGAATTAGCGGTACAGAGTATGTACCATATGGAAATGAATGAAGTGGATGCGGCAGCAGCCGTGGACATGTTGCTTCAGGAAGCCGCTGAGGAAAACGAAGCGGAAGTTGTCGTTAAAAATGCAGCAGTGTTAAGAGCGTATGTCTTGGAGCATGTGCGGGGTACGTGGGAGCACAAGGAAGCCATTGATGGGCTGCTGGTGGATTATCTTAAAGGCTGGCAGATCAGCAGGCTTTCACGTGTAGATCGTCAAATTTTAAGGCTTGCGGCATATGAGATGATTTTCCGTGAGGATGTTCCAGCCAAGGTAGCTGTTAATGAAGCGATTGAGTTGTCGAAGCACTTTGGTACCGAGGAATCCGGTAAATTTGTTAATGGCGTACTGGGGCGAGTGATACAAGAACTGGAGCAATTGAAAGCACGTTTTTAAGTAGAGACTACTGAATCAGGTTGGAGAGTGGTAAAACATGTCAGCACCGATCATTGATGGTAAACAAATCTCTCAGGATATTCGCGCAAGCATTCAGCAAGAGGTCATTCGTTTGAAAGAGCACAGCTTTCAACCCGGACTGGCTGTTGTATTGGTAGGCGAAGATCCCGCTTCGCAAGTGTATGTTAAAAACAAGGAAAAGGCATGCCATGATCTCGGCTATTACTCCGAGGTTCACCGGTTGGCAGCAGATACTTCGCAGGAAGCATTACTGGAACTGGTAAACAAGCTGAACCATCAAAGTACCATCCATGGAATTTTGGTGCAACTGCCGTTGCCAAAGCATATTCATGAAAAAGCTGTCATTGACGCGATTGCAGTGGAGAAGGATGTGGATGGATTCCATCCGGTGAACGTAGGGAATTTGGTCATCGGTGACGATAGTCTATTGCCTTGTACTCCTGCTGGAGTCATTGAGTTAATTAAGCGTGCTGGAGTGGAGATAGCCGGTAAACATGCGGTAGTTATTGGTCGCAGTAATATCGTGGGCAAGCCAGTGTCTTTATTGTTGCAGCGTGAAAATGCTACGGTTACGATGTGCCACTCCCGTACAGCGAATATTGCGGACCTAAGTCGACAAGCAGATATCTTAGTCGTTGCGATCGGCAAAGCCAACTTTATTGATGCTTCGTTCGTGAAGCCCGGAGCGGTAGTGATAGATGTAGGGATGAACCGTCTGGAAAACGGAAAGCTGGCGGGGGACGTTGATTTTGAGAGCGTGAAGCAAGTGTCTGGTCCGATTACGCCTGTTCCCGGCGGAGTAGGGCCGATGACAATTACGATGCTGATGCAAAATACGCTCGTAGCGGCCAAGCGGTCGCACGGTTTGGCATAAGGACAGCTGCCTGTGGCTGAACAACGTATTTACTCTATAAAGGACCTGAATCGTTATATCCGGATGAAATTGGAGTCGGATCAGGTGCTGTCTGATGTATGGATACGCGGGGAAATTTCTAATTTTACGCATCATTCAAGTGGTCACATGTACTTTACGCTCAAGGATGAGGGGAGCCGCATACGTTCGATTATGTTTGCAACCCATAATCAGCGGCTCCCTTTCGTACCGAAAGAAGGTACGCGTGTTATTGCCCGGGGAAACGTATCCGTGTACGAACGAGATGGACAATATCAGTTTTATGCGACTCAAATGCAGCCTGATGGTATAGGAAGCCTTTATTTAGCTTACGAGCAGCTCAAGCAAAAGCTGGATGCAGAGGGACTGTTTGATACTGCTCGTAAGCGTAGCCTCCCTGCCCATCCAGTAACCATTGGCGTGATTACGTCACCGACTGGAGCGGCTGTGCGTGATATTATTACGACACTTCAACGGCGATACCCGCAGGCTGGAATTGTGTTGTATCCTGTGCTTGTACAAGGAAAAGGTGCCGCCCCCTCGATCGTCAAGGCAATTGAAACTATGAATCGTATGCAAGAGGTTCAGGTGATGATTGTCGGACGGGGAGGTGGCTCGTTGGAAGAACTGTGGGCGTTTAATGAGGAAGCGGTTGCGCGCGCCATTTACGCATCGGTCATTCCAGTTATTTCGGCAGTTGGACACGAAACGGATTTTACCATTGCCGATTTTGTGGCTGACTTACGTGCGGCAACGCCAACCGCAGCAGCCGAGTTGGCCGTGCCTAATCAGGCAGAGCTACGGGATCAGCTGCTCCAGCGGGAGCAACGGTTGCGTAACGCCCTCCGGCAGCGGCTGGAAACCAGCCGTGTACGCTTGGCGAGGCTTCAGCGTTCACCAGTCCTGCTGCACCCACGCCGCTATATGCTACAGCATGCAGAGCGAATGGACATGCTGCATCAGCGTCTAATCCGCGCAGCGCGTAACCGTTCTCGTTTGAACGCAGAAAAGAACGCACGTATGCGTCAGGTACTAGAACGGTTTAATCCGCGTGAACAAATTCGTTCAGCACGCAAGCAGACGGATATGGCGCAACGTCAGCTGGAGTCTGCGATGCGTGCTATTACGAAAACGGGACGGCAGCAGTTGCACACGGGAATTCGTCAACTGGATGCGCTGAGCCCACTCAAAGTCATGGCCCGAGGCTATAGCTTGGTATACGATGAGCAGGAAAAACGGCTGATTAAGTCGCTCAAAGACGTACAGCCGGGAGATTCCATCAAGATTAAAGTGAGTGATGGGCAGTTGGACTGCCAAGTATGGGGAATGAAGGAGGACGCGAAGCACGGTGGCGAATGAAACGGAATTGAATTTTGAAGCGGCTATGGCTGCTCTTGAAGAAATTGTCGGACAACTGGAGCATGGAGACGTTCCTCTGGAGCAAGCCATTGATTTGTTCCAGCGGGGGATGAAGTTGTCTCAACTTTGCAGTCAGAAGCTGGAGCAGGTTGAACGTAAAATTGAAATGATCGTGGAAGAGGATGGAGATTTGCGCAAGAAGCCTTTTGGTGGGGGACTGGATGAAAACGGCGGTGAAGGACTTGAATAGACCGTCGTTCAAGGAATATTTGACCGGGACGACGGATGCGGTTTCGTCCGCACTGACCGAGCAATTCCCGGCCGATTGGGACATTCCCGATGTTCTTCGAGAATCCATGAATTATTCACTCACCGCAGGCGGAAAACGGCTGCGGCCTCTGCTTGTGATCGCTGCTGCTGAAGCATTCGGTGGAAGCAGGGAAGCTGCGCTGCCAGTGGCATGTGCGGTAGAAATGGTACATACGTACTCCCTCATTCATGACGACTTGCCAGCCATGGATGATGATGACTATCGGCGAGGTAAGCTGACGAATCATAAGGTATACGGCGAGGCGGTTGCCGTCCTTGCGGGTGATGCTTTGTTGACCCATGCCTTTTACAGTATTGTGCAAGCAGGACGGCGTCACGGTGTTTCGTCTGATTCGCTATTGTCCATAGTTGAGGATTTGTCCGAAATGAGTGGCGCGCGGGGCATGGTAGGCGGACAGGTCGCCGATATGTCAGGCGAGCAAGGAATGACGGGGATCGAGGAACTGGAATATATCCATCTTCATAAAACGGCTGATTTGATTATTTTCTCGCTCTTGGCAGGTGGACGGATTGGTGGGGCGGACAAGGGTCAATTAGAGGCGCTTCGACGCTTTGGACGAGATTTGGGGCTGGCTTTTCAGATACAGGACGATATACTGGACCTCATAGGCGATGAGAGTAAAATGGGTAAGAAAACGCAAAGTGATGTTGAACAAGAGAAGGTCACCTATCCGTATTTCATTGGTATGGACGCATCTTTGCAGCAGGTAGAGGAACTCACCGCATCTGCTAAAAGAGTGATAATAGAGAGTGGTATCCCCGATTCTTCTCGTTTGCTGGAGATAGCCGATTACCTGATGAAGCGTGATCATTAGTTGCGTTAGAGCTGTTTTGACTTGTCTGCGTTTAAGCACAGTCAAAAAGTGTGATATAATACTTGTTAACTTTACTCACAAACTTGAAGGAAAGCGGGGAGATATGCGTGCTGCTTCCACACATAAAGCAACCAGGCGATCTGAAATCACTGTCGGTTGAGGAGTTGGCTTCTCTAGCCGAGGAAATCAGGAGCTTTTTGATTGAGAAGCTGTCCGTGACTGGGGGGCATCTGGCATCGAATCTGGGAGTGGTTGAGCTCACGATCGCCCTGCATTATTGCTATAACAGTCCGAAGGACAAGATGATTTATGACGTTGGGCACCAAGCCTACGTACACAAAATATTGACAGGGCGAATGGACCGTTTTGATACACTTCGTCAGCGTGATGGACTTTGTGGTTTTGTAAAAAGAAGTGAGAGCGAGCATGATGTTTGGGAAGCCGGTCATAGCAGCACTTCTCTGTCGGCCGCAATGGGAATGGCTTTGGCTCGAGATTTGAAGGGCGAGGACAATAAAGTCATTGCAATGATCGGAGACGGCGCGCTGACTGGGGGGATGGCCTTCGAAGCGTTGAATCATATCGGACATGAGCGCAAAAATTTAATGGTAATTCTGAATGACAACGAAATGTCCATAGCACCTAATGTAGGGGCCATGCATAATTATTTGAGTAAAATCCGCTCGGACCGCCATTATTTGCGGGCAAAAGATGAGCTGGAAGTTTTGCTGAAAAAAATACCCGCGATCGGCGGTAAACTTGCCAAATCGGCTGGCCGTGTCAAGGACAGTCTTAAATATATGATGGTGCCTGGTGTACTGTTTGAAGAGCTGGGACTTACGTATCTCGGTCCAGTGGACGGACATGATTTGCCGAAGCTAATCGAAACCTTCCAGCAGGCTGATAATGTCACTGGCCCTGTATTGGTGCATGTCGTAACCACCAAGGGCAAGGGCTATAAACCTGCGGAAGCAGATTCACACAAATGGCATGGAATCAGTCCCTACAAAATTGAATCGGGTCAGGTACTCAAAGCTGTAGGTAATCCGATGTATACGGAAATTTTCGGTCGAACGTTGATTGAGCTGGCTGAGCAGGATGAGCGCATCGTTGCGGTCACACCCGCTATGCCTGGCGGATCAGGTTTGGTACCGTTTAGTAAAGAGTTTCCTAGCCGTATGATTGACGTCGGCATTGCTGAACAGCATGCAGCTACCATGTGTGCTGCGTTGGCAATGGAAGGGATGAAGCCGGTGTTTGCGGTGTACTCCACTTTTATGCAGCGTGCTTATGACCAGATTGTGCATGATATCTGTCGTCATAATGCGAACGTAATGTTCGCGATTGACCGTGCAGGTTTTGTTGGGGCTGACGGGGAAACTCATCATGGCGTGTTTGATGTGGCATTCTTACGTCATATCCCCAATCTTGTGCTTATGATGCCAAAGGATGAGAACGAGCTACGTCATATGATGAAAACAGCGCTCGACTATGAAGATGGTCCAATTGCTTATCGTTACCCACGTGTTAATGTGGTTGGCGTGCCGTTGGATAAAGAATTACAGGCTATTCCCATCGGCAGTTGGGAGCTCCTGCGTAAGGGTGAGGGCTTTGCTGTAATTGCATCAGGACCGATGCTCCAGGTGGCGACAGAGGCTGCGGAGGCGATGAAACGGGAAGGTTTGCAAGTGGGCGTCGTGAATGCTCGTTTCCTGAAACCTTTGGACGAGGATATGTTGCGTGAGCTGGCTCGTCAGCATACGAAGCTGATCGTATTGGAAGAAGCTTCTGAAGCAGGAAGCTTGGGTAGCGCTGTACTGGAATTTTACGCTAAAGCCGAAATACAAGAGGCACAGGTGCGCCTAATGGGGATTCCCGATCTGTTCGTGGAGCATGGCTCCATCAAAGAGCAGCGTGCTGAAGTAGGTCTCACCATTGAAGATGTATGCTTAAAGTTGCGTAAATGGGCTGCTGAGCCAGCATATGGCATGGGACAATCTGTATAGGGTAACTTGAAGTGAAGACCATGACGTTTATAAAAAGTATGACAAGAGCAGCCTGGCTGCCTAAAGGGAGATTAACATGTCTGTTCCGAAGGAACGCATTGATGTATTACTTGTAGAACAAGGCTTTTTTGAAAGCCGTGAAAAAGCTAAAGCTGCGATTATGGCTGGGCTAGTGCTGGCGGACAGCGAACGGATCGAGAAGGCGGGGATGAAGGTACCACGCGCCAGCGAGCTTAAAGTTAAGGGTTCGGTGCATCCGTATGTAAGCCGTGGAGGATTGAAGCTGGAGAAGGCCATCCGTCAATTTGAGCTGGATATGAAGGGCAGGACAATGCTGGATATTGGCTCGTCCACTGGAGGTTTTACGGATTGTGCGCTTCAGCATGGAGCTGAATACGTATACGCCATTGATGTGGGTTATAACCAGCTGGATTGGTCGCTTCGTAATGATGAACGAGTATGCGTAATGGAGAAAACGAATTTCAGATATATGACACCCGCGGATTTGAATGGTTCCGTGCCGAATTTTGCTAGTATTGACGTTTCCTTTATTTCATTACGTATTATTTTGCCCCCGTTGCTTGCCTTGTTGCATCAACCTGCTGATATTGTAGCTCTAATCAAGCCGCAATTCGAAGCTGGACGCGAAAAGGTCGGAAAATCCGGTGTGGTCCGTGATCCTGCTACGCATAAAGAAGTGTTGCAGACCATTCTGATGTTTGCACATGAGCTTGGACTTACGCTGCAAGGTTTGGCTTATTCACCTATTACAGGTGGAGAAGGCAATATTGAATTTTTAGCGCATTGGCGTTTGGATGGGTTTCCTGCTGCAGAATCGCAGCTGGAGAAGATGGATTTCAGACCACTGATTGAACGTACCGTTCAGGAAGCAGGTCAGACTTTTAATAATGGTCCATCGCGTAAGTAACATTCAGGGGTTCTCCATGAGTTCTGTGAACTTAAGGGAACCTCTTTTTGGTGTGAGGGATTGATTATAGAACTCACGTTCGCCTATAATGAGATGTACAAAGGAAAAGGGATTTTACATCTTGTCCTAGAATATGTCCATGAGGTGATCGGTCCATGGACACAAGATATGATACGGTTATCATCGCTGTGATCGGGGTGATATTAGGAATATGGGCTTTGTATAGCCTACGTGCCTGGTTGAAGGAGCCAGAGCCGCTTGTGCTAAAGACGATACCGATTAACGAGGACTTGGACGAAGGACCTGCCACACACCTACTCGAAGAAGCAGGATATGAAGTAGTGGGCGGGAAGATGAAAATACCGCTTGCTTTTAAAGTGAACGGACATACCGTGTATAGCCGTTTGTTTATAGACTACGTGGCTGTACGAAACGGTTCGACATATATGGTCAAAACGTCACGCCGCAAGAAACCAATGGAGTGGAGTGGTCCTGATTTAAGGGACAGGCTCATGCCGTATTTATTGCTCTATCCGGGTTGCGCGGGTGTATTGTACGTTGATACGGACGAGCGAAGTATTCGCCTTATTACATTAGTGGAAGACCTCGAAGAAGAGGAATATGAAGGTTAATCCATAGGAGGATTATATGAAGGGTCAACGACATATTAAAATTAGGGAAATTATTTCACAACATGAGATTGAGACGCAGGATGATCTGGTTGAAGCATTGCGTAAGGCTGGTTTTCAGGTCACGCAGGCGACCGTATCGCGTGATATCAAGGAGCTACTGCTCATCAAGGTCCCAATGGACGATGGCAGATATAAATATTCGATGCCTTCAGATCAGCGCTACAATCCAGCCCAGAAACTGAAACGTACGTTGGTTGATAACTTTTTGCATATTGACTACACAACCAATCTGATTGTGATGAAGTGTCTGCCGGGAACAGCCAACTCGATTGCTGCTTTATTGGACAATATTGAATGGTCCGAAATTATGGGTACGATTAGCGGAGATGACACCATTTTGATTATTTGCCGATCGGAAGAAAACAGCGAAGCTATCGTGAATCGTCTTATGGGCTACATTTCCTAATTATAATGGCTACGCATATTAGGCGTTTTAATTTGTACATCATAGAGGTGAAAGAACGATGCTGGTCACTTTGTCTATACGGAATTTGGCGGTCGTAGAGGCCGTCGATGTTCATTTTTATAAAGGGTTTCATGTGTTGAGCGGGGAAACAGGTGCTGGTAAATCCATTATTATCGATGCGCTTGGGCTAATTGCAGGCGGTAGGGGCTCTGCTGATTTAGTGCGTTACGGTTGTGATAAAGCAGAGATGGAAGCCTTGTTTGAACTGCCAGTAAAACACCCCGTTTGGAATACACTTGAGGAACAAGGGATTAAGGCTAATGCGGAGGAGCATTTGCTAATTCGTCGTGAACTTACGGTTCAGGGAAAAAGCTCTTCTCGAATTAACGGCCAGATGGTTAATTTAACGATGCTGCGTGAGGTAGGTGAGCAACTCGTCAATATACACGGGCAGCATGAGCATCAAAGCCTGCTACGTGCAGATCGCCATCTGGCGCTGCTGGATACGTTCGGTGATTCGGTGATCGGTCCGGTCAAAACGCTTTATCGGGAGCGTTACAATGCTTTTGTCAAAGCGGAAAAAGAAGTAAGAGAACTGCAAAGCTCCAGTCAAAAGGCTTATCAGCTTTTGGATATGTACCGATTTCAACTAGAAGAGATCGCTGCGGCGGAGTTGAAATTGGGAGAAGATGAATTATTGGCAGAAGAACGGGTCAAGCTATCCCATAGTGAGAAAATGATGGATGGGATATCAGGAGCATACGAACTCTTAAGCGGCAGAGGTGGACTGGATACGATCAATAACGTGTTGACCAGATTGAACGATGTCCAAAACTATGACAGCAAAAGCCTTCAGCCCATTGCAGAGCAGATTCAGTCTGCTTTTTACCAGTTGGAGGACGCAGCATTCCAATTACGTTCTTATCGTGAGGATATTGAATTTAATCCAGGCAAGCTGCATGAAGTGGAACAACGTTTGAATCAAATTACCGGATTACAGCGAAAATATGGTGATAGTATAGAGCAGATTTTGGAATACTATAGCCGTATTGAGCAGGAAACCGATCTGCTGGAAAATAAAGATGAGCGGCTGGAGCAGCTCATTGCAAAACGGGACGAGTTGCTGTCCGATTTGCTTGAGATTTCGGAAGAGCTTACAGAAGCACGTGAAATTTGCGCTGAAGAGCTTGCAGAGCAAGTGGAGCAGGAGTTAAAAGACCTACAGATGGAAAGAACGTCACTCAAGGTGCGCATTGATCCAATTGAAGATCCACGCGGATATGAGTACAAAGGTCTGAAGGTAAGACCTACCAAGCAGGGCATTGATAATGCTGAATTTCTTATTTCCCCTAATCCAGGTGAGCCATTACGTCCACTTGGTAAGATCGCTTCAGGCGGTGAGCTATCACGTATCATGTTGGCGATGAAAAGTATTTTTGCGCGTCATGATCAAATTCCAGTACTCATTTTTGACGAGGTGGATACCGGGGTGAGTGGTCGTGCAGCTCAATCCATTGCCGAGAAGCTATATCGTTTATCTTCCGTTTGTCAGGTGTTCTCCATTACTCATTTGCCACAGGTGGCATGTATGGCAGATCATCAGTACCTTATTGAGAAAAATGTTCATGACGGACGGACCATGACTCAAATTGAGGGACTTACGGAGGACGGGCGTGTCAAAGAATTGGCACGGATGCTGGGCGGTGTGGAAATTACCGAAAAAACATTGCATCACGCACAGGAAATGCTGAATTTGGCGGAAGGAAAGAAAGCCTGAAAAGAGCGGCCGGCGTAATGTTTAACAGTTATAAAAGCCTGGGGGCAAGGTTACCTTATAGGTACGCAATTGGCGACCACCTTTACTCGTCAAGCGAAAGAAGCAAAGGGAGCGTGACAGCCATTGAATTTTTACTCCAGGATCAAATTGCTCGGTCTTTTGCTTGTTTTTCTTATGTGTTCTATCGGTAACGCTCAGCATGTGCAAGCAGCGCTGCCTCCACAAGCTTCTTTGGATTTGTTCGGTTCTAAAAGCGTGAGGACAACCCAAGAAAGTGTAATTCCCGATTTAAAAGTATACCCGGGAGGGCAGACGATTGGGGTTAAAGTAAAATCTTCAGGAGTGCTTGTCGTCGGTCACCATATCATTCAGGAAAGTAATGATCGTAAGGTATCACCTGGTGAAACAGCGGGGATTCGCCTAGGGGATCGGATTACACACATGAACGGCAAACCACTCAATAGCCTGGCAAGGGTTGCTGAAGTAGTAGACGAAGCAGGTAAGAATAAAAAGGCGCTCGACATTACGCTTTGTCGAGGTGAGCAGACCATTTCCACCAAGTTAACACCAGCATATGATCAGGATGATAAAGCATGGCGGCTTGGGTTGTATATTAGGGACTCGGCTGCAGGTGTAGGTACATTAACGTTTTACGCACCAGACCAAGGTGTATACGGGGCCTTGGGCCACGTAATTACCGATATGAATACCCAAACCCCTATTGTCGTGGGAAGCGGAGAGATTGTGCAGTCCAATGTGACATCAATTGCGAAAAGCCAAAGTGGGGAACCAGGAGAAAAACGCGCTCATTTTCTCAAAGATCATCGGGTATTAGGAAATATTGAACGAAATACGAATTTCGGAATCTTTGGGAAAATGTCAGATGAGCCGCAATATGGATTGTATTCGACTCCTATTCCGGTGGCTCTTGCGAATGAAGTAAAGGAAGGACCTGCAGAAATTTTGACTGTACTGGAAGGTCAACAAATTCAGCGGTTTCAGGCGGAAATTGTACACATTTCTCAGCAGGACAAACCGGCAACCAAAGGACTTGTGATTCGTATTGTAGATCCAAAGCTGTTGGATAAGACCGGGGGAATCGTGCAAGGAATGAGCGGTAGTCCGATCATCCAAAATGGTAAGCTTATCGGGGCTGTAACACATGTATTTGTGAATGATCCTAAATCAGGTTACGGTTGTTTTATCGAATGGATGCTGCGCGATGCAGGAATCATGCAGAATAACGTAAGCTTAAAATCATCTTCTAATCTTAAGGCGAGCTAGTGGCCTTAAGATTTTTTTGTCGAAAAGCAGGGGAATAGCTCATAATTGCAAGATAAAGAATCAATTATAATAGAAACTATAAAAAAAATAAATAAAAATAATTTTCGACAGAAGGAATTCATAATTCGATGTCGAAATCATATACTCCGACAAGAAATATTTATATACTGTAAACAGATATCACAATGGAATATCACTCAATGAGGAGGAAGTACATTGCAAAAAATTGAGGTATTGTTGGCTGATGACAACCGGGAATTTACGAATTTGCTTGCTGAATATATTTCCGATCAGGAGGATATGGAAGTTACAGGAATCGCCTATAACGGCGAAGAAGTGCTCCAACGCATCGCAGAATCCCGCAACATACCTGATGTACTTATTTTGGATATTATTATGCCTCATCTGGATGGTCTGGGTGTATTGGAGCGTTTGAGAGAAATGAACCTGACTCCACAGCCGAAAATCATTATGCTGACTGCATTCGGTCAAGAAAATATTACACAGAGGGCCGTACAGCTCGGGGCATCTTATTATATTTTGAAGCCGTTTGACATGGAAGTGCTGGCTAACCGTGTTCGCCAATTGGTGGGACCTCAGTTAGTTAACAGCAGTCCGGTGACCATTTCATCCATGCGGTCCAACGTTGTACCTATGGGTAAGACGAAAAACCTGGATGCCAGTATCACGGCCATCATACATGAAATTGGTGTACCAGCTCACATCAAGGGCTATCAATATTTACGTGAAGCCATTACGATGGTGTACAATAATATCGAAATTTTAGGAGCCATCACCAAAACATTATATCCGGCAATTGCCGAAAAGTTCAAAACGACGGCATCTCGCGTAGAACGCGCCATTCGTCATGCTATCGAGGTAGCATGGACCCGCGGAAATATCGACAGCATTTCACACCTGTTCGGTTACACCATTAATATCAGTAAGTCCAAACCAACCAATTCAGAGTTCATAGCGATGGTGGCAGATAAGCTGAGAATTGAGAACAAGGTGTCCTGAAAGGGCCAGAATGATTGATGAAGCAAGGAATTCTTGGGTTTTGACGTTTATCAATGATAATTGTAGGGACGGCTACGAATCTCCACAACAGCCGTCCCGATACCGATATACTTCTGAATAGTGGACAACTAATACCGCCTTTTTATTGGTTCTTCCAGACACCAGTAAAGGAGCGGTATTTTTTATAATTAAAACAATCTTTCAAATGAGGTGAATCGGATGTCTTTCCGTACTGTTCGAAGTATTTAGTTTCCGGGTTGGAAAAAAACGCGTACCAGCCGTCAAGGGGGGAGTCTATCCTTTTGACTAAACAAACTAAAATTTTGAATATCGGTCTGCTAGCCCGTAGCTTTTATCCTTATTTGGAAGGTGAAAAGTAAATGAATTCAATAGAGTATAAAGAGTTTTATGATAAGATTGGAAAAATCAACGGATGGGATTTCAGTAAGGTGAAATGTATCTCCAAAGGCGTAAAATGGGACTTCTACAATGAAGTAGCGAAGACATGCAAGAAGTCGGACATATTGCTTGACATCGGTACTGGCGGCGGGGAAGCCATTTTATCAATAGCAGATTCTGCATTACTTCTAGTTGGGATTGACCATTCCACCGGAATGATTGAAACAGCAACCAAGAATTCTGCTGAATCAGACATAGCAAATGTTCGTTTTCTCCAGATGGGTGCTGAAAATCTAAATTTTCCTGAGAACTTCTTTAATGTAATCTCTTCTCGACACTCATGTTTTTATGCAAAAGAAATAGAAAAGGTGTTAGTAAAGGGTGGTATGTTCCTGACACAGCAAGTAAGCGAAAACGACAAATTAAATATTAAAGAAGCGTTTGGAAGAGGACAGGCATGGGGTGCTAAGAAAGACTCGTTAAAAGCTAAATATATTACGGAATTAAGTGATGCGGGCTTTAACGACATACAGTCATTTGAATTCAATGCAACCGAATATTATCAGACTCCTGCAGACTTAATATTTCTCTTGAAATACACTCCAATTATTCCTAACTTCGGAGAAAAAGAAATTGATTTTCAAATACTCCAACAATTTATTTTGGAAAACCAAACCGAAATAGGAATAAGGACAAATTCAGAACGATTTATGGTGATTGCTAGGAAGTAAAACATAAAGAGATACCCGTTTTGGGTATCTTCAGGCTGTCGAGAAAGTCTCGACAGCCTATTTTATGTTAATTTTGTTTAAGACGACACCGCGTTAATGTTGTATAATATAGGTAACTATTGTAGAACGGATGGTGTTGATATGCTACGCTCCAACCGCGAAAAACAACAATCCTACGAATTTGTTTCCATCGAAGATCTGGTTCCTCAAGATCACTTGCTCCGCAAAGTAGATAAGTATATCGATTTTTCGTTTATCGATGATAAAGTTCGACCACTGTATTGTGCAGACAACGGGCGTCCTGCCATTGATCCTACCGTATTGTTTAAAATGATCTTTCTCGGTTATTTCTATGGCATTCGCTCAGAACGGCAACTCGAGCGAGAAATTCAGACGAACCTAGCTTATCGTTGGTTTCTGAGGTTGGGCTTAACGGATAAAGTTCCGGACCATACGACGATTAGCTGGAATCGTCGTACTCGCTTTAAAGACACCACGATCTTTCAAGATATCTTCGATGAAATTGTGCTGCAGGCGATCTCTCACCGAATGGTGGGTGGGCGTGTTCTCGTCACCGATTCCACACACGTCAAAGCCAATGCTAACAGGCACCAGTACACCAAAGAACAAGTGTTGCAGAATACTAAAGACTATATGGACGAGCTGAACGAAGCGGTGAAGGATGACCGGAGAAACCACGGAAAAAAGCCTTAAAATCCCGAGAGGAAGTGAACGAAGAAAAAGAAATTAAAGTGAGCAAAACAGACCCGGACAGCGGCTATATGATCCGTGATGGCAAGCCCGAAGGCTTCTTCTATCTGGACCACCGCACGGTGGATATGAAGTACAATCTGATTACGGACGTGCATGTGACACCGGGGAATGTACATGATTCTGTCCCCTATTTGTCCCGTTTGGATCGCCAAAGAGAACGTTTTGGTTTTCAAGTAGAAGCTGTTGCACTAGATTCAGGTTATTTAACAACGCCGATTTGCCGAGGTTTGCAGAACCGAAAGATTTTTGCCGTGATTGCTCACCGAAGATTCCATCCCAGACAAGGACTGTTTCCGAAATGGAAGTTTGAATACGATGCCAAACGCAATGCGTATAGATGCCCAGCCCAACAGGAACTGCCCTACCGAACGACGGACCGTAAGGGATACCGGCAGTATGCCTCTGACCCAGCTCAGTGCCAGCATTGCCCACTGCTAAGTCAGTGTACCCAGTCTCGAAACCACCGCAAAGTGGTGACTCGGCATGTCTGGGAAGACAGCAAAGAGTGGGTACGGAGCAACCGGCTGAGCCCATCTGGTAAAAAGCTGTACCGCAAACGAAAAGAGACGATTGAGCGAAGCTTCGCGGATGCCAAAGAGCTCCATGGGTTTCGCTATTGCCGTTTGCGCGGTCTTCCAAACGTCAGGGAACAAGCCCTTATGACGGCAGCCGTGCAGAACATGAAGAAGATGGCGATCCACCTAGATCGCCTGGAGAAACAGGGGTAACCCCCCTGCTTCTCCAGAGACCAGAGCATTATGATGTAAAAAAGAAACCCACGTCTCAAAATGACGGGGTTTCTCGACAATCTGAAGATACCCGTTTTGGGTATCTTTTTTTTAAACTTAGAAGTTTGATGCAATAAGTGAATAAAGATTTTCAGCACCTCTCTTGCTATATATGACGGTACAATTGTTGGGAATTATAAAACATAATGCTCTACAAGAGGTATATAATATAAACCTGAATCAGTTGCACTAACTATCACGAAGAGAAATCTCCCTTTTGTAAACAGTTCTGAAATTCTCTTTAAATTTGATATAAACAATGTGTCGTTTCTTGTCGATATAGTATCTAATTATAAAGAGAGCTGAGGAGCGAATATATGAAATTTAACATTCGAACAAAATTGATATTAGGTTTTCTTGCGGTAATAATATTATTGATTGTCATTAGTACAACATCTATCTCCAGAATGAAAAAATTAGGTGACACTTCGATGGCAATCGATAGCCATTGGATGCCAAGTGTGACTATCCTGGGAACACTAAATGGTGATATATCTGACGTAGAGCGGATCTCATTAAACATTATTGTAGAACGTGACCCAGAAGAAATGGAGAAGGTTCAGGCAGAATATGATAAGGTTTTAAAAAAGGTTGAGGACGGTCGAAAAACATACGAAAAATTAATTGCTACCCCTAAAGAACGTGAAATGTATGAAGAATTCTCCAAAAATTATGCGGAGTATTTGGCTAAGTTGCCAGAAATGATTGAAGCGGGGAAAGCTAATGATTACACTCAATCAAGCATCCTTCATCAAGAGTCCTATAAGTTATGGTATAGTTCAAACGATATGATCGGTCAGCTCATTAAATTGAATGCAGATGGATCTAAACAGACTACGAAAGAAGCTGTTGACAACTTTATTTCAGGTAGACAACTGGTCATCGTTTTGAGCGTTGTAGCCGTTATATTAGCATTGATCATGGCAATCATCATAGCCCAAATTATTTCTAAACCTATCTTGCGAATCAGTCGTGCTGCTGAAAGTATCGCATCGGGTGATCTTACAAGTGAAGCTATCATTGTGAAGGGCAAGGACGAAATCAGTACGTTGGCACATTCTTTCAATGTCATGGTTGAGAACCTTCGTGAACTGATTCAATCTGTGAGTAAGACGACTGAGCTGGTAACCACTTCCTCAGAAGAATTGACGGCCAGCGCAGAGCAAAATAGCCAAGCTTCTGCACAAATAACCGAAACGGTGCAAGAAGTAGCTACTGGAACAGGAGACCAGGTGCATATGGTGACGAAATCGTCCCAAGCTATTGAGGAAATGTCTATCGGTGTTGAGCAAATCGCCATCCGTGCGCAAAATGTATTTGCATCTGCGCAAGATGCGGCCCATAAATCGGCTGAAGGTAACCAGATGATTCAACAGGCAGTTACGCAGATGAATGCCGTGAATGATTCTATGAATGGATTGGCAGATCTCATGGCTGGATTGGGAGAGCGCTCAGACGAAATTGGCAAGATCATTGATGTTATCACCAATATTTCTAGTCAGACCAACCTTCTTGCCTTGAATGCTGCGATTGAAGCGGCACGTGCAGGAGAACATGGTCGCGGATTTGCTGTAGTTGCAGGCGAAGTTCGCAAGTTGGCTGAACAATCGGCTCATTCTGCTCAACAAATTACGGAGCTTGTGGGATTGATTCAAAAGGATACTACCCATGCTATTGAGGCGGTAGCGTCCAACGGGAAGGATGTCATGACAGGTCGTGAAGTTGTACAAAATGCAGGCGCATCCTTTGAACTCATTCAGGAAACCGTAAATAAAGTGGCCAGTGAAATTGAAGAGGTTTCTGCCGGATCAGAACAAATGTCTGCAAGTACTGATGAGATTGTTGGTTTTGTCAGACAAATTTCAGCAATTGCTGAAGAGGCTGCAGCCGGGACACAGCACGTGTCTGCTGCGACTCAAGAACAACTGGCATCGATGGAGGAAATTGCTTCCTCTGCAAGAAACCTGTCCAAAATGGCAGAAGATCTGCAAGGACAAATTGGTAAATTCAAAGTATAATTCATATACTGCTTTTTATGTCTCAGAGGAATAGCTGCTCTATTGTGAGCGGCTTTTTTCTGTTTTTTATTAATACATTGCAATTAAAGAGTGGAGATAAGAAGAGCCTGTAATTGGAACGATATGATATAATGGTGGGAAATTCTTTGGGTTGGAGTGACATCATGGACAATAAGACTGAACTTAAAGCAAGTGACCTACGTCAGTTAGCGATAGATAAAATCATAGCCACACCATTTTTGAATGATTTTAAGTATCTGAAAAGCAGAAAAGTTTTGAAAAAAGACACCAAGGAATTTATATTTGAAATTTATTTTGGTGCGACTAAATATGGTGCATTAAAAGTTTATATTATCGTGGAATCCAAAAAAATAAAAAAGAAGTATAGTACGGGGGCTTGTTTTCAGAGTGAGTTGATTGCTCTGACTAAGAAATATACGGGAAACAGGGATTACCTTGTGTCCACAGAAGCAGAAAGAGAGCGCGTGATCCAAGAGATTATTGAAGATATCTACACTTTCGCGTTGCCTTTTTTCAAGCGATTTGAACATGTAGAAACACTAGCAGAACAAGTACATAAGTCAGGTTTTTTACCGCATCGCAAACGCTTTGATAAGTTTAATCCGTTGACGAAAAGATTCATTGATTTTTATTATCAAGGGGAGTAATGTAGCCATCTGAGGCATTTTTGTTCTTGTTCTCACCATTGAGCAGTAGATAAGCATTTTGATAAGGAGAACGATTTCCCTAGAGTAGATATTATCGTTTTTTAAAAGGATGATGTACAATTTGTAAAACGGTCAATGTACTCCTCAGGAGAAGATGATTTACCTAACATGCTCAATTTCTTGCTAAGAGGCGAGTCAATGTTGCATTAGAGGGTACGGTTTTTATGTGGGTAGGCATTGGATGAACAGCACAGAGGCTGTACACACGGGTATATTTTAATGAATAAAACTATAGGCTAAGTCATCGCATTGAACGGGCTAGTGGTATTAACCCAATTGATTCTAAAGCAAAGGCGGGGATGAGAGCATGTGGAATAGTCTGACTTGGGTGTTCTTCGGCGTGTTGTTGGTGGCATTGGGTTGGATTGTTAAAGCAAGGCGTAATCGCAGCAGCAACAAACAAGTGAATGAACAGCGGGGCAGTAATGTCGTTGAATTTCGTCCTCGTAAGTCTGCTCGACAATCCCGAACTGGAAATGAATCTAAGTCTAAAGGGTCTTCCGGTTCACGCGTGAATACAAAAGCAGCAGGTATTCAGGCCCAAACTGGATTTGGACTGTCTGACTCAATCCAGGGCACTGGCAAGCAAAAATGTTCCTTTTGTAAAAAAGAAGAGAAATTAACCTTCTATGCGGATGACAATGGATCGCTGTATGGGGTCTGCAAAGAGTGTAAGCATAAGGCGGAAAGACAAGATATGTTGCCACTTTAGTCTATACAGACTGTTGAGGACCATCATTAAGAGAATTCTTAAACTAATAAAAACTCCCAACCCATGTAGTAATTGGTTAGGAGTTTTTTGCCTATGTTCTACATTGTTATCTAAGTTGCCTGTCAATTAATTCCTCAAGCGCATCTGCTATGTGATCTGGTCCATAGGATAGCTCTTCCCGGCTTAAGCTCAACCAGGCATGACGCTCATCCATATCAAAGGCACTCTCCAGCCAGCCAGACAACCCTCTGCCCCTGCGGTCTACTTCTACAAGCACATGCACACCCTCGGGTTCCAACTGCATAACCAACTCTAGTTCCTCGATATCCCGTGCATATTCCGAGCCGGGCGTAAATTCAAACTCCTGCACGAATGGAACACTGCGTCCAAGCTTGGGGTGACGTTCGCATGAGGAGGAGCGGAATCGGAAACCCAACAGGTGAACCGCCTCAAACACTGTATTCATATAGGGATGTGGCTCAATTTTGAGTGAATCACGATCGGTCGGGTCCAAAGCCATGCCAATATCTAATGCTGTTTCCAGCCAGACGGGCTGTTTGGCGTGAGTAACAGGAGTTTCCAACGGCAATCTGAAGGAAAAAGGAATTTCAAGCTCTTGTCCTTGCTCTAGATGAAAGCCGTCAGATACCTTAATTCGTGCAATGCAGCAGGTGGTGGTAGTTTTTTTATCATCGTGCTCCACGATATATTCAGTCTTGAGCTCGATGTCAATTTTGCCGATTTCCTGATCAATTTTGCCGCCTTTGATGCGCATGACGCCACTAAGTTCTTCCCCAGGCACATATACGGCTTGATCCACCAGCGTATCGATTTTAGCTGAACCGATTCCTGCGCTTGCTAAGATTTTGTTAAAGAAACTCATTATTCCTTCCCCCCATATAATCTCATGGTCATGATATACAAACGAAGACTAAAAACTTGTACAGCTTAACCGGATATACGGGGGAATGATTCGAATCGTTCCAAAAAAATGCAAGAAAAAAGTCACTGATACTCACGTAGGCATATTGCAGTTTGTCGATCCATCTGTCTACTAATCGCAGTTCACTTTATGAGGAGGTATAAAGCAATTTCGACAACGAGGCTCATAAGCCTCAGAGTCGCCGATCATCACAATAGGTCCCACAGTGGAAGGTTTACCATTTACCATACGTTGCGTAAATACTGCTTCCGAGCTGCCACATACAGCGCAAAAGGAAGTCAGCTTCTCGATGTCATCCGCCATGGCGAGCAGACCACCGACATAGCCGAATTCCTTGCCTCGGTAATCCAGATTCAGCCCATCGGCAATGACATGCTTGCCGCAATAAGCTAGCTCTTGTACGAGCGACATAATATGACGACTGAAAAACTGGACTTCGTCAAAGGCAACCACGTCGGCATCTTGTGTTTCTTGCAAAATACGCTGAACGAGCTCATCTGTGAGTTTTCTGGGGATAGAGATAGCGGGCAGCCGATATCCGATCCGGCTTACTATTTCGTCCTCGGCATAACGATTATCTTCAGCGGGTTTGTAAGCGACCACTTTACGATGCCCGTATTGGATTAGTTTTTGACAGCGGCGAATCAATTCGCCGGATTTTTCACTGAACATGGGGCCTGTAATAATCGTAATTCGTCCTGTAGGCAAAGCGAATTCCCCTCTCTCTAACATGTACATAACACTGTTAATCTTCTTCTCCGAAAGAAAACGCCATTATAGATTACCATAACCAGCCGTATACAGACTAGAGAAAATATATTGATTTTCGACATGTTTTTGTATGTCCATTCCTAAAACGTAAATGTGGTCGTCATTGCTCTGCCGCCGCGGGCATGATATGGTGAAGCGTAGTGGAATGAAGGGAAGAGTGAAAGGCATGGACGAAAAAAATACGGATTATAGTGCCAAAAAAGGAGCATTACTGGAGCAAGGACTGATCAGCCCGCAAGCTCTAGAACTCATCACTGAGCTGGAGACAGAGCTGAACTTTCTGCGCAAGCAAAATGAATCATTTCGCAAGGCGCTGCGAGCCAAATCAGCACAAAGTCCAAGGATGTCTACCAAATTACGAGATGCGCTGTATGAATGATATGGAAAGAGATCTGGATTAAATGGTTAACTTTTTTGTAGCCTATGCCTAAACGCTATATTTTGTACAGTGAAATAAAGAGAGTACAATAAGCTATATATAATCAATTGTTAATGGAGGAGAAACATGACTATACATTGTGATGTCGCTATTTTGGGTGGAGGAACCGGGGGGTATGTAGCAGCTATTCGTGCCGCCCAGCTTGGCAAAGAAGTGGTTATCATCGAAAAGGACAAGCTTGGCGGAACCTGTCTGCACCGTGGTTGCATTCCGAGTAAGGCCTTGCTGCGCAGTGCGGAAGTATATGCGACAATTAAGGAAAGTGCACAATACGGTATTGAGACATCGGGAGCACAGCTTGTATTTCCCAAGGTTCAGGAGCGTAAGGAAGCCGTTGTGGAGCAGTTGCATCAGGGCGTTCAATTTTTGATGCGTAAAAATAAAATTACGGTGCTGAGCGGTAAGGGACGCGTGATTGGGCCGTCTATATTTTCTCCAAAAAGCGGGGCAGTTGCTGTGGAATTAGAAGATGGCGAGATGGAGACGATTGTTCCTGCACATCTCATTATTGCAACGGGATCACGCCCGCGTGTGCTGTCCGGGCTAGAGCCAGATGGCGAATTTATTCTGAGCAGTGACGAAGCGTTAACGATGGAGGAGCTACCCGCATCCCTGATTATCGTGGGCGGTGGTGTGATTGGCGTGGAGTGGGCTTCCATGCTAAATGATTTTGGCGTAGAGGTTACGGTGGTTGAAGCCGCGAATCGCCTCATCCCCACGGAAGACGAAGACGTTTCGCGTGAAATGCAGCGCTTGTTAACCAAGCGTGGTGTCAAGGTGCTGACGGGTTCACAAGTGCTGGCTAAAACATACGGCAAAGATGAGGAAGGCGTACAGATTGACGTGCAAAAAGGGGAAGAAACCGAAACCCTCAGCGCTTCCAAATTGCTCATTTCTGTAGGGCGTCAGGCCAATGTGGAAAATATCGGGCTGGAAAATACGGATATCCGCGTAGAGCATGGCTTTATCTCGGTTAATGAGCATTTGCAGACGAATGAGCCACATATTTACGCCATTGGAGATTGTATCGGCGGCTTACAACTGGCGCATGCGGCAAGCCATGAAGGTTTGCAGGCGGTTCATCATCTGGCGGGCGAAGAGTTTCACAGTGTACCTAACCATCTGATTCCGCGGTGTATTTATACACGGCCTGAAGCCGCGAGTGTCGGCTTAACGGAGCAAGAAGCCCGTGAGCGTGGACATCAGGTGAAGACAGGGAAATTTCCTTTTCAAGCTATCGGAAAATCGCTAGTATACGGCAGTCGGGACGGCTTCGTCAAAGTAGTGGCCGACGAGAAGACCCATGATATTCTCGGTGTACATATGATCGGTACGCATGTGACGGATCTGATCAGCGAGGCCGCTCTTGCGCAACTGCTGGATGCTACGCCGTGGGAAGTCGGACAGCTTATTCACCCGCATCCGACGTTGTCGGAGATTTTGGGAGAAGCGATGTTGGCCGTTGATGGACAGGCGATTGGCATATAGACCTTTCAAATAAATCGGTGCTTTTCTTTTTGGGCAGAAAAGGATTATAATGGGGTTAGCCAGAGTTTAGTACCAGGTTTTAAGACAAGATGGTACTAGGTACTGGAAGTAGGATGTTTGACACTTAAGGAGGTGCCTCAATGAGTTCTAAAGGCGCTGTAGACGCTGGCTTCAGACATGAGCAGCTGGGACTTACTCACGGACAAGTTATTGATATGTACAGATATATGTTGCTCGCAAGAAGATTTGACGAGCGCAACATGCTCCTGCAACGGGCAGGGAAAATTAATTTCCACGTTTCTGGCATTGGACAGGAGGCGGCACAAGTAGGTGCAGCTTTCGGCCTTGACCGGGAAAAGGACTATTTTCTTCCCTATTATCGGGATTATGGATTCGTGCTTGCGGTAGGAATGACGCCGCGCGAACTGATGCTGTCGGCATTTGCTAAGGCAGATGATCCCAATAGCGGTGGTCGCCAGATGCCAGGTCATTTTGGTAGTAAACGGCTACGTATTGTGACAGGCTCCAGCCCAGTAACGACACAGGTTCCGCATGCAGTGGGTGTAGCTTTGGCTGCCAAAATGCAGAAAAAGGATTTTGTATCATTTGTTACGTTTGGGGAAGGCTCCAGCAATCAGGGAGATTTTCACGAGGGCTGTAACTTTGCTGGTGTACAGAAGCTGCCAGTCATCATTATGTGCGAGAACAATCAATATGCGATATCGGTTCCGATTCATAAACAGTTGGCAGGCAAGGTAAGCGACCGTGCATTGGGATATGGATTCCCAGGGATTCGAGTCGATGGTAATGATGCGTTGGCCGTATATGCGGCGGTGAAAGAAGCACGGGAACGTGCTGTCCGTGGTGAAGGTCCTACGTTGATCGAAGCCATGATGTACCGTCTGTCTCCTCACTCCACCTCGGATAATGATCTGGCTTACCGAACCAAGGAGGAAGTGGATGAGAATTGGGCCAAGGATGGCGTAGCCCGTATGAAAAGCTACTTGATTGAATGCGGCATTTGGGATGAGGCCAAGGATGCGGATCTGTCGGCTGAGCTGCTGCTCGAAATCAAGGAAGCGATTGAATATGCAGATAATGCGCCTTTTCCAAAGCCCGAAGATACGCTGCTGCATGTGTATGCAGATAGCGATGGGGAGGGCCTGTAACGATGGCGATTATGGAATATATTGATGCGATTCGTCTTGCGATGAAAGAAGAGATGGAGCAGGATGAAACAGTTTTTGTATTAGGTGAGGATGTTGGGGTGAAGGGCGGTGTCTTTACAACGACAAAGGGACTGATGGACCAATTCGGTGAGCAACGTGTCATGGATACGCCATTGGCTGAGTCGGCTATTGCCGGGGTAGCGATTGGTGCAGCCATGTACGGAATGAAGCCGATTGCTGAAATGCAATATTCGGACTTCATGCTTCCGGCGACGAATCAGATTATTAGTGAAGCAGCTAAAATCCGCTACCGCTCTAACAACGATTGGAACTGTCCTGTTGTAATTCGCGCACCAATCGGTGGAGGGATCTTTGGCGGTTTGTATCACTCTCAGTGTCCAGAATCTATCTTTTTTGGTACGCCGGGTTTGAAAATTGTTGCTCCATTTACACCTTATGACGCAAAAGGATTGCTGAAAGCAGCCATTCGTGACCCTGATCCAGTGCTATTTTTTGAAAATAAAAAATCCTACAAGCTGATCAAGGGTGAAGTGCCTGAGGATGATTATATCGTTCCGATTGGCAAGGCTAATCTATTACGTGAGGGTGACGATATTACGGTCATCGGTTATAGCCAGCCTTTGCATTTTGTCATGCAGGCTGCTGAGGAATTGGAGAAGGAAGAGGGCATTACTGCACAGGTTGTGGATTTGCGCACACTCCAACCGCTGGACCGCGAAGCCATTGTTGAGGCTGCACGACATACGGGTAAGGTATTAATCGTGCATGAGGACAACAAAACGGGCGGCATCGGTGCCGAGGTATCGGCTATTATTAATGAGGAATGTCTGTTCGAGCTGGATGCACCGATTGAGCGCCTATGTGCTCCTGATGTGCCAGCCATGCCGATTAGCCCACCGATGGAGAAGTTTTATATGTTAAACAAGGATAAAGTGAAGGAAGCCATGCGCCGTCTTGCAATGTATTAATATAGGGAAGATTGGACGAAAGCATTCCAAAAGTGTAGTGGGGTAGCGGTAAAACGCGCCCTTCTATGATGTTAAGGAGTTGAAAAAATGTCAGACCAAACACAATGGAACGACGTGACCATGCCACAATTGGCAGAATCGCTCGTATCGGCGACAATTGCCAAATGGCTCAAACAACCTGGGGAAACGGTAGAGCAATTCGAGCCGATTTGCGAGGTTATTACAGATAAAGTGAATGCAGAGATTCCATCCACATTGGACGGCATTATGGGTGATCTGTTGGCAGAGGAAGGTCAGACAGTAGCGGTAGGTGAGTTAATTTGCCGTATTCAGACGAAGTCGGCTGCACCTGCAGTGGCATCAGGGGCGACACCTGTTGCACCAGCATCTCAAAGCACCGTACAAACACAATCTCGGCAGAGTGCTGGATCGGATCAGTCCATGAGAGGACGGTTTTCCCCAGCGGTGCAAACCCTGGCTGCTGAGCATAATGTGGACTTAAGCCAAGTACCAGGCACGGGCATGGGGGGACGAATTACCCGCAAAGACGTGCTGAATTATGTGCAGCAGGGCAGTTCCGCTCCCACTGGAGCATCTAGACAGCCGACTGTAACGGCAACAGGACAAGGCTCTCCTTTTGCAGGAAGACAGCAGTCTGCCCCTCAGTACAGTACACCGATTCAAAATATGGACCCTGCTATTCCGGTTCGTAACAGTGGGATTCATTTGACGGAGGCTCCAAAAGCTCCTGTGATCGAAGTTGAGGGTGGCAACAATAACAGATCCGAGTATTTTATTGATGTTACACCCATTCGCAGTGCAATTGCTCGCAATATGCGACAAAGCGTTTCGGAAATTCCACATGCATGGACGACGATTGAGGTGGATGTGACCAATCTGGTGATGCTCCGCAACAAGATTAAAAACGAATTTAAGCAAAAAGAAGGAATTAATATTACGTATCTGGCTTTCCTCATGAAAGCAGTCGTGAATGCAATCAAGGAATATCCGATTATGAATTCGGTCTGGGCAGTGGATAAAATTATCGTCAAAAGAGACATCAATATTTCGCTAGCCGTGGGTACAGAGGACTCCGTTCTTACCCCTGTTATTAAAAAAGCGGATCAGAAAAATATTGCTGGATTAGCTCGTGAAATTGACGATTTGGCACGTAAAACCCGGGAAGGCACGCTCAAATTGGACGACATGCAAGGCGGAACGTTCACTGTAAACAACACAGGCTCCTTTGGTTCCATTTTATCTTATCCGGTGATTAACTATCCGCAGGCTGCAATTCTTACCTTTGAATCCATTGTCAAAAGACCCGTGGTTATCGATGATATGATTGCAGTTCGCTCAATGGCTAATTTGTGCTTGTCGCTGGATCATCGTATTTTGGATGGAGTGATCTGTGGACGATTCTTGCAACGGGTTAAAGAAAATCTTGAAGGCTACACTTTGGATACGAAGCTGTACTAATCATCCGAACAGTTGAGGAAATGTACGGAGAGGAAGTGACAGGCCGTGAACAGACGACCGCTTGATGTAACCTATACGAATAGGATGGAATATGCCCATGCATGGGATGTCCAGAAGGAGATTGTGGGAAAGCTGGATGCGGGAGAGGCAAGAGAAACGCTTATGCTTCTCCAGCATCCACCGACCTACACGATTGGCTCTCAGCGGCATCCTGAGCATTTGCTCCTCACACCAGAGCAACTGAAGGAGCAGGGAATCAGCGTCTTTCAGATTGACCGTGGGGGAGACATTACATATCATGGGCCGGGGCAGCTTGTCGGATATCCTCTACTTATGCTCGGCAACCGGGAGGCGCTGAATCTGCATGGATACCTTCGAAGTCTGGAGGAAGTGATCATTCGGTTGTTGGCATCTTATGGGGTTGAGGGAAGTCGTAAGCCTGAATATACGGGGGTATGGATCGGGAATCTTAAAATTGCGGCCATTGGTGTCAAATTCAACAAGTGTAAGCACCGCCGGGGCTTCGTAACCAGCCATGGCTTTGCCTTTAACATCAAATCAGGGATACAGCATGAGGGCTTTGAGGGCATTGTCCCGTGCGGAATTCAGGAATACGGTGTGACATCATTGGAGGACTGCATACAGAAGCCTACGTCGGTGGAGCAGATTGCGAAGGAAATTGTACCGTACTTTGAACAGCAATTTT
Organism: Paenibacillus sp. FSL M8-0228; assembly: GCF_038007385.1. NCBI lineage: Bacteria > Bacillati > Bacillota > Bacilli > Caryophanales > Paenibacillaceae > Paenibacillus > Paenibacillus sp. FSL M8-0228. Next base: position 3,470,801 of record NZ_JBBOXA010000001.1, on the reverse strand, counting down.
CATTTGCTGCGCAATGGCAAACGCATTCTTTCCAATAAAGGTAAGGCGGGCTATTGTGTATTTACACGGGAGCCCGCCTGTTTGCTTTACGTAACAGCTCGTCCACTCAAGGCTTCATAATGCCTTAGAGCAGCCGGATACCTTGAGCGGTATAGTTATTATAGTGGCATAATAAACGGCTCAATTACCATGAACAGTGTAGAACCAATCATAGCTGCGAGCATAATGTAGACGAAAAAACGAACCCATTTTTTGTTCGACATGTGTAACTCCTTTAGGATAGGTTTAAGTCATAGATAAGAACATCTATCCGTATTGTAGCGTAATCGGGAAAGAGAGGAAAGTTTAATGACAGTAAAAGTAGTAAAAGACCGAATCGTACAGGAATTTATGGAACTCGTACAGGTGGATAGCGAAACGAGAAATGAGCAGGAAATATCACGCGTCCTAAAAGAAAAGTTTAATGCTCTCGGGCTGGAAGTAATGGAAGACGATTCTCGTGAAAGAACTGGACATGGTTCAGGCAATCTGATCGTCACCTGGAAAGCGGAAGGTGTAGAGCAAGCACCCAAATTATTTTTTACCTGCCACATGGATACCGTTACTCCGGGTAAAGGCATTAAGCCGCAGTTGGGTGAGGATGGCTGGATTCGTAGTGACGGTTCAACGATTCTGGGGTCTGACGACAAGGCGGGAATTGCTGCTTTGTTCGAGGCGATTCGTGTCGTGCGTGAACAGAATATTCCCCATGGTCAAATCCAGTTCGTGATTACGGCTGGCGAGGAATCTGGTTTGATGGGGGCACGTGCGATGAAGCCAGACGTGCTAGATTCTGATTTCGGATATGCTTTGGATTCGAATGGTGAGGTCGGCTCTATTTGTATAGCTGCCCCCACGCAGGCACGTATTGAAATGAAGATTACTGGGAAGTCCGCACATGCGGGGGTAAATCCCGAAGATGGCATTAGTGCCATTCAGGTCGCTTCTAAAGCAATTTATAAAATGAAACTAGGACGGATTGATAAGGAAACGACCGCTAACATCGGCAGTTTTGAGGGCGGCGGCGCGACGAATGTGGTATGCGATTTTGTGTTGATCCGTGCAGAGGCACGTAGTATTGTGCAGGAAAAGGTTAATCATCAAATCCAGCACATGCGTGAAGCGCTGGAAACCACCGCACGCGAATTTGGTGCACAGGGAGAGTTCCGCAGTGAAGTCATCTATCCGGCATTCAGCTTTACGGAGCATGATGAAGTTGTACAGGTTGCACAGCGTGCAATTCAAGGACTGGGACTGGCAACGCCGACCTTTCATTCCGGTGGTGGCTCAGATGCAAATGTGTTCAACGGGCTTGGAATTCCGACGGTGAATTTGGCTGTGGGCTATCAGAACATCCATACAACAGAGGAAAAGATCAAGGCCGATGACCTGGTGAAGGTTGCTGAAGTTGTCGTAGCTCTGATTCAAGAAACCACAAAATAAACTTGTATCATACACTTGCAATATATTGAAAAAAGGTTCAGGTTAAAGACAGGAACAGTGTTCCTTCGTCTTTAGACCTGAACCTTTTTTGGAACAACTAGCGAAGCGATAGTGGCTGTAGGTCCGTGTTCCTTTTGCCATTGGCGCAAGAGTGCTTGAATCTGCCAAGCTTTACCAACGATATGGAGGGTGCTTTCAGTACGGTAGCTTTTCATTTCTGCATCTCCTCATGACAGGAAGTTTGTTATTCTACCACCAGCTTATGTACAAAGTGGACAAGTTAGACTAACTTTGGTGATAATTAATAAAGAAAGATAGATATGAAGGAGGAAACTTACTGATGAACGAGCAAACGAATGGACAATTGAACAATTCAACAAACGATGCACCTCGCAAGCCTTATTCGAATCCTGCGCTAGACGAAAAGACCGTGTCCACACAGCCTATCTTTGAGGGAAAGGTTATTACATTACAGGTGGACACGGTAGAGCTTCCCGACGGCTCCACTGGAAAGCGTGAGATCGTAAAGCATCCAGGTGCGGTGGCTGTTTTGGCTCTACATGAAGGGAAAATGCTGGTCGTGGACCAGTACAGACAGGCGATGGGGCGCTGTGAGGTGGAAATTCCTGCAGGTAAGCTGGAGCGGGGTGAAGACCCGATGGAAGCAGCGGGACGTGAGCTGAGAGAAGAGACAGGTTATACTGCCAAGTCGTTGAAGCTGCTGCATTCCTTTTATACCTCTCCTGGGTTTGCGGATGAAATCATTCATCTGTATGTGGCCGAAGAACTGGAGTTAGGTGAGATGGAACCGGATGAGGATGAATTTCTGGAGCTGTTTGAGGTGACGCTGGAAGAAGCACAGACGCTCATTCGTGAAGGACGGATAAGTGATGCTAAAACGATTTTGGCCGTCTATGCATGGCAACTCCGCCAACTTACAGGGAGCTTCTGAGCGTATGGATGAAAATATAGCAGAACTTAACGACTACTTTGCAGACTTGCATATTCATATTGGCAGGACAGAGAAGGGAAATCCGGTCAAAATTAGTGGCAGCCGCGATCTGACCTTTGCCAACATAGCTAAGGAAGCCTCCGGTCGCAAAGGAATTGGGCTAATCGGTATCATTGACTGCCATGCACCTAATGTACAGGAGGATATTCGTACCTATTTACATACGGGTGAAATGAAGGAAATCAGCGGCGGAGGTATCGCATACCGGGATACGGTTATCCTCCTTGGCACGGAGCTGGAAATACGTGCTGAAGGTCGTCCTGAGGCGCACGTACTGGCCTATTTTCCAGATCTGGCGGCGATGGAGGATTTTACCCAATGGCTGGCCGGGCATATGAAAAATGTTAATCTCAGCTCACAACGAATCTATGCACCGCCACGCGAGTTGCAGCAGCAAATTTACAGACGTGGAGGCATTATGGTGCCTGCGCACGTCTTTACTCCTCATAAGGGCATATACGGCAGTTCAGCGGCTCGTATGGAGGAACTGCTGGATATGGAGCTCATTAGTGGGGTGGAGCTGGGGCTGAGCGCAGATTCATCTATGGCCGGTTTGATTTCGGAACTGGATCGCTTCAGCTTTCTAACGAATTCAGATGCCCATTCACTTGGGAAAATCGGACGAGAATACAATAAATTATCACTGGCAAAGCCGTGTTTTGATGAATTCAGAATGGCTTTGGAGCGGCGGGAAGGACGACGGGTGCGTGCCAATTACGGATTAAATCCGAAACTGGGCAAATACCATCGTTCTTACTGTCAAAGCTGCGGTACGATTATTGACGAGCAACAGATGGCGGATGAACGTTGTCCTGACTGTGGTCATACCAAGCTGGTGCGTGGTGTGCTGGATCGAATATGGAGCATTGCCGACCGTGAGCAACCCAAGATTCCATCTCATCGTCCGCCGTACATTTACCAGATTCCACTGGAGTTTATTCCAGGTCTGGGCAAAGCCAAGCTGAACCAGCTATTGGCTGCATTTGGAACAGAAATGAATATTTTACATGAGGTTACACAGGAGGAGTTAGCAGCAGTCGTCGGAAAAGTGCTGGCAGAGCAAATTGTGCTTTCACGCGAGGGGCGACTGTCGCTTGTATCCGGTGGTGGTGGAACATACGGCAAAATAGCTAAGTCCTAGTAAAGTCTTGTCCCTCTAAAGGCATATCAGCGTCTGCTTGTTCATAACCATAAATTATCTATGCCGCTGGCTTGGCACATCATTCGTGATGTTTGATCCGCAGCGAAAGCTGCCCCATTTCTAGCCATCAGGCGTCGGATTACGGTTGTTTTTTGGACAAACAAGCAGATGAAAGGGGCAGGACGCCGATGCAATGGTTTCGTCATACGTTAAAGGATCAGACGCCATATTATGTGTTCTTGGCTGTGCTGTTTCTGGTGGGAGTCGTCTTTGGCGCACTTATGGTAAACGCACTCTCGCTGGAGCAGTTACAGGATTTGTCCCGTTACCTGAAGGATTTTTTTGTAACGGTCAATCAAAACGAACAGGGCTTCGCTGATTCGCAGGCGGCTTCGACCTTTTGGGATAGCGTATCTTTACATCTGAAATGGGTCGGCCTAATTTGGGTGTGTGGCCTTTCGGTTATTGGTCTACCGGGTATTCTTGTATTGAATTTCCTCAAGGGTGTGCTAATCGGATTTTCAGTAGGTTATCTGGTGGGGCAATATTCGTGGAAAGGACTGCTATTTTCTTTGGTTTCAGTTGCTCCCCATAACCTGCTCGTGATTCCGGTACTGCTCGTCTGCAGCGTGGCTGCGATGACTTTTTCCATCCATATGATCAAAACCAAAATACTCGCTACCCGGCCGTCAGACGGAATGCTGCGTCCGTTGCTGTCTTACGCAGGGTTGACTGCTGTGATGATCGTGCTTCTTATTGGTAGCGCGTCCTTTGAAACTTGGATCACCCCGGTTATGATGCAATGGGTCACTCCTATGCTGACAGCTTCCGTGTCATCTTGATCCGTTTCAAAATGTTTGACTTTATTTGTATAGACCCCCTATAATAATAGGAGTGAAAAAAGTGCAGTAGGCAGTAGCTTTGCAGGGGGAGGGAGACACATGGAAGCACGGATCGAAAAAATTAAGCAGCAGCTGCAATCCCAGGGCTACAAACTAACGCCTCAGCGGGAAGCCACCGTCAGAGTTTTACTTGAGAACGAAGATGATCATCTGAGTGCGGAAGATGTATTTATGCTCGTCAAAGAGAAAGCTCCCGAAATCGGTCTGGCAACCGTATACCGTACCCTAGAACTGCTAAGTGAACTGCATGTCGTGGAGAAAATTAATTTTGGTGATGGCGTTGCGCGTTATGATTTGCGCGGCGATACAACCAAACATCACCATCACCATTTGATATGTGTGCAGTGTGGCAGTGTAGATGAAATACTGGAAGATTGGCTTGGACCATTGGAGGAGCGCTTGGAACGGGAATATAACTTTACCGTAGTGGACCATCGTTTGGACTTCCACGGTATTTGTTATCGTTGTAAGGCGAAGAACGATACGACCGCTCAGAAATCTTTGGGCAAATCCAGAAAAAACAAATCTCAGGACTAAAAGCTGACTACCCAAGCTCTCACCGACGAAGATGCGTTCGGGAGAGCTTTTTTGGTTCGGAGCCTGTTGTTCGGGATTAAGCGGTATAAAAAGGAATAGCTTGTCATACCCTTCCATAGAGAGTCCTAATTAGGACCATATTATGGGGAAAAGGCGGCTGATCCACATGGTACTATCGTTGCGGAGAGGACTAAAATGGCTGCGTTTGGTAATCTTGTTCGGTGCGCTGGCATGTATGTTCTTTTTTAGCCTCAGGCTGTTTACAGATTGGATAACACCTGTAGATCATTACCGAATACCGGAAGGACATGCAGTGAAGGTATTTGGCGGACAAAAAGTAAATGAAGGGTCCGAGCATCGAATAGCAGTGTTAGAACGTTTACGTTTCTTTTACTGGTATGGTGAATAGTCTAAGTAATCGGTCTTGATGAGCTTATGAAATGATGAAGGTAGCACACGAAGAAGCAGGCGCTGAGACTGAACCGCTGTATGCAGAACAAGGAGACTTTTGGAACTCATGAAAATGTACATTCAACCTTTCGTTCAATTTATGGAAGAGGAAAAGGGTTTGTCGCGCAGCACTTTGGAAGCGTATCAACGAGACGTACAGCAGTTTGTCGAGTTCGCAGAAAGCTGTGGTATTGAACAGCCGGATAATGTCCAACGGTCACATCTGGTACTGTATTTGGGCCATTTGAAGGAACAGGGAAAGGCTGCGGCGACAATATCACGTAGCGTCGCCTCCATTCGCTCCTTTTTTCATTTTCTTATTCGGGAGGGAATTACGATCCATGATCCGTCTGTTCTGCTGGAGCTGCCCAAAGCGACTAAAAAGAAGCCCTCGGTGCTAACGCAGGATGAGATAGAGCGTTTGCTGGCCGCGCCAGATGTGACTGCCCCGCAAGGGGTGCGAGACAAGGCGATGCTGGAGTTGCTGTATGCGACGGGCATTCGCGTATCAGAGCTGATTGCCTTAAACGTGCGTGACGTGCGCACCGATCTGCGCTTTGTGCACTGTGGCGGCGAGGCAGGCAAGGAGCGTGTTGTACCGATCAGCCGTGAGGCATCACAGTGGGCACAAGCCTATATGGACGAGCAGCGTCTATTATTGCTGAGATCCGGGCAGGGTGAAGAAGCTCAGGTAGAGCAGGATGCCATGTTCCTGAACGTATCTGGACAGCGTCTCAGTAGACAGGGCTTCTGGAAAATGATTAAGAAGTACGGCCAGGAAGCAGGCATAAGCGAGGATATCACGCCCCACACGCTGCGGCATTCCTTTGCGGTACATATGCTGGAGGGCGGAGCGGACTTACGCTCTGTACAGGAAATGCTGGGTCATGCTGATCTGTCAACGACGCAGGTATATGCGCAGACGGCCAGACGGAATATGAAGGAAGTATATGAAAAGCATCACCCGCACGGCGGCAACCGCACTTCTCATGAAAGCAAAGATCGAACATAACGATACTTTGGTTTCATAGAAAATGTGATAATGACTATAACTTTACGATTGTACAAGTCAGGAGAGATATTAATGTCAACAGCCAACCAAGCTACAATTCAGGAAGCAGCAGATTATATCCGCGCCAAGAGCGGAATACGTCCAGAGATTGGCCTTATTCTGGGATCGGGTCTCGGTATTCTGGCCGATTTAATTCAGGATGGAATTAGTATTCCTTATCAGGATATTCCCCATTTTCCTGTATCGACGGTAGAAGGTCATGAGGGTGAATTACTGTTAGGCACGATTGAAGGTCGCGCTGTCGTCATGATGAAAGGGCGCTTCCATATGTATGAGGGCTATGGCCCGCAGCTGACGGCTTTCCCAGTTCGGGTGATGAAGCAATTGGGGATTCAAAGTCTGCTGGTGACGAATGCAGCAGGTGGTGTAAATACTTCCTACGAAGCAGGCGATCTGATGGTCATCTCGGATCATCTTAATCTGACAGGACAAAATCCGCTGATTGGACCAAACGATGCCGGTCTGGGCGTTCGTTTTCCAGATATGTCGGAGGCGTACAGCCGCCGTTTGCGTGAAATTGCCAAGCAAACGGCTAACCAACAGGGCTTCAGCCTGCAGGAAGGTGTATATGCTGGATTGCTGGGACCTAACTATGAAACGCCTGCTGAAATCGTCATGCTGCGTACACTGGGTGCAGATGCAGTGGGTATGTCGACCGTATCTGAGGTTATTGTAGCCCGTCATGCAGGAATTGAGGTACTGGGCTTCTCTTGTATCACGAATATGGCCGCAGGCATTCTGGATCAGCCTTTGTCCCATGGTGAAGTGATGGAGACGGCAGAGAAGGTACGTGAGCAATTTTTAAAACTTGTGCTAGCGATTATTCCACAAATGTAGATTGGGGATCATGTTCAACCGAAGTGGTGGACATATATCCCAAGAGCCCCATATCCAAACGCCTTTTGATGGCGTGGGTATGGGGCTCTTTTTTACATACAGCGGTTGATTTGAGTAACATCTCCTAATGGAGAGGCTGTGTGCTCAATGCAGTTGAATTCGCTTTTTCTGCTACAGCCAGTGTATGTCGTTCTTGCACCTTGATCACAATAACCATAAAAATAATCCAGTAAATGGATAGCGAGTTCAGGAAACGGCTGTCCGTTATATTGTTCAATATGATAAACAGGAAAAAAACAGCTGCCGTCAGCCATGTATACATATCTGCTTTGCCAATTCTAAATTTAAATAAAGTGGTTATGGCGAGTGTAATGGTTGCCAGTAGTCCTGTAAGGCCCACATCGATCCACAGATCTCGGAAACCGCTATGGCTGCTTGTCAGATCAAAACGAATTCCATTCGCATAGATACTGGGCCGGGCTGCCCAGTAGGAGCCATAACCATGTCCGAACCAGTAATGGCTCTGAATCGCACCAGCAATCCCCTGCCAGATTTCCGTTCTTCCAGTTAAGGTCGTTGTCTTTCCGAATTCCGACGCAATCGCATCTCCATAAGTAAAAGTGAACACCAAACCCAAAAGAACGAGCAAGCAGGAACAGCTAATGAAGAAACCACGCAACGCAATGCTTCGGATTCTCTTGAATAGCAATATAAACAATATAAATACGAAGAACGAAGATGTCAGCATCAAAGAGGTGGTAGATTGGCACTTGATGAGCAATAAGGCATTGAGTAAGATGAAGCCAATATGCAAAACTTTATGTTTACCCCTGAAAAAGTAAATGACATGTGAAACAAAACCTAACAGAGAGAGAGTTCCGAGTGTATTCTTATGACCAGAGATGCCCTTCCATAGCCCAGTATGTTCCACGCCACCATGAATAGCAAAGGAGGGAACGAGCAAAACGGCGAGTAAATTGAGTATGCTCAAAATACTTAACGTAACGACTAAGAGACGAATGCAGCCCTGTATTGTATAATGGGTGGCCAAATAGAGCCCAAAGGTAGAGAAGGCAAGAAATTTGAGAACCATCAGCAAGGAAGAGGTCTGCTCTTGTTCAGCCCACAAACAGGAGGCAGCGATGTACAGCATGAGTAAAGTCAGCAACGGATTGTCGGCTAAGGTTGCGATCAATGATCTGAGTGAAGGTAGTAGCATGATATAGCTAAACAACAAGATGAGCAGGGAAATCGTGATAACTCTGGGAGACAAACCCTGACAAGCATAGGGAATCGAAAAAGCCAGTAAACCAGCTACTGTAAGTATATGTTTCACGGTTCCACCGCCTAGATACGTTATGTATCTATAATATACATAACGTATCTTTTTGTACAATAATAATAAAATATTTATTTTCATTTTTCCCACGCCTAGAGCAAGCCCTCTTGTGCATATACTCAGTCCATGCTAAGAAAATGAAGGATTCTTCGGCTGGTCAAAGAGGAACTTTTTACGTTTTTAAACATGGGGGTGTTCGGGTGGCGGATCATTTTTTTACAGACCGTTTGAAGTTGAATTTGAGTGGTACGGGCAAAGAGTTAACGCCGCAGCAATTAAATGAAAATTTTAAAACCATTGAAAAAGAATTCATTGAACGCAGTGTAAACGTAAGCTGGTTTGGAACTGCTGGTGATGGTATTCAGGATGATACGGCAGCTTTGCAGGAATTGATTAATAAGACCCCCGATTATTCTATTCTTCACATTCCCAGTGGACGATACAAAATAACCTCTACCCTACAGATTCGCAAGCAGGGTGTACGCATTTTTGGCATTCATAAGGGCAGATACCGACAAGGCAAAGGGGTTACGTCGATTGAATATTATGGTACGGGCCCTTGTTTTCAAATTGGAGATGAAAGTCTACCAACGTTTAGCGGATTTCAAAATGTGCAGTTTCATGACTTATCGATCCGGTACGAGGGGGCTGACAGAGCCACATTAAATAATCCGTTTTCGCAGTCGGTGAAGCGTGGATATTATGGTAAAGGTACTTTGGGTATTCAGGATTGGAAGGGCGGCGGAGTTGCCCTGGATAATGTCCTAATTGAGCATTTCGAAACGGCTTTTTGGGGCTACGAAAGTGATGTCAATTTATTTAAATGCACAGAGATTAATTACAATAAAACAGGGATTCACTTGCAGAATAGAAGTTCACAGTTTACTAGCATAGCGCTTTTTACATTGGGGAACGATACGGCATTGGATCTGAATAGCTCCAACGGGGCTAGATTTTTGGCTAGCCAGCACATTAAGGATGGAAGTTCCAATGATATTCCCATTCTCATTAATGATTTTATGAACGCTGAATTTATAGGCTGCTGGTTTGAGGGACTAAGCAGAGAGCATAAGATGACAGTACCTTCTTTTATTCAAATTGGTGCTACTAAAGAAACCAAAAATGTGGCATTGCGTGACTCCATTTTAGCGATAGCGGATAAATTCAATGATACCCAATCCGTATGTAACTATTTTGTAGATGTGGTCATTGGCAAAAAAGTTTTGGTGGACGAGGTGGGAGGGTATCCCCGTAATCTAAAAAAGCTTATTTCTTTCTCTGGTAGTTCTTCCACACAGCAGGTGACACTTCGCTCACATTTGGATTTTAACTATAACAATAATCGTTATGACGAGAATAATGGGACAGGGCAGGCTTTGCTGCTGGTCGAGAAATACTCGAACAACGGAATTGAGCATTTGGACGAAACCTTTGTTAAAGCCTACCTGGGAGCGAGACAAAATCTTCCGGCAGGTAGTTGGCAGAAGGTGAAGTTCAATCAAATCAACCAGGATGAGCTGATCGAATTCGATGCGGTGAATAGTCGATGGCGAGCCAAGCGAGCTGGGAAATACAGAATACAAGTCTACATTTCGACCGATCCCCAAGTTGATGGAAACCGTACACGGTTAGCACTTCACTTGAATGATGAGCAGCTTGCCGGGAGTTCCGCCTATGCTTATCTCGATGACAGGATAATTGGCGGACTGAACTATAGTGCATTGAGTGGAGCAATGGAACTTAGACTGGAAGCGAATTCTTTTATTGATATACGGGTGTTCAGTCAAAATGCAATGGATATTCTACCAGGTGGAGGTATCACATATCTCACCGTAAGCCGAATTTAAACAATTATTTCACAGACGATAGATGTTCTGTCATTTTAGATATTGGAAAATGCGCACCATGCTGACTCAGCTTGGTGCTATTTGATGTTTTTAGTCATATGGAATATTTTTCTTTCATTCTGACGACAATGGTTAGCAGCACAGCGAATAGGCCGGAGGAGTAAGTAAATAGGCTCCGGTGGTTTACGCCAATATGTTGAGGAGGGAACCGATTGTGAAGAAAAAAGTGGTGGCGTTCATCCTGGCTTGCCTGGTAGCCTTGACTGCCGTCCCTGTCGGCGGTTGGGCCGAAGAAAGCATACCTGATAGCAAAACCAAAGAGGGATCAGCGGCTGAGCTAGCTCCCCAGGCTCTCTCGGCGATCCTGATGGATGCAGATACGGGCACAGTCATCTATGAAAAAAACAGTCGTGAAAAGCTTCCTCCAGCGAGCATCACCAAGATTATGACGATGTTGCTAACAATGGAGGCCATTCAGGATGGCAAGCTTAAGCTGACCGATAAAGTTCGTGCCAGCGAATATGCATCTTCAATGGGGGGCTCGCAAATTTTCTTGGAGCCGGGAGAAGAAATGACGGTCGATGAGATGCTGAAGGGAATTGCGATGGCTTCAGGCAACGACGCCTCTGTGGCGATGGCTGAGAAACTTGCAGGGTCTGAGCAGGCATTTGTTGAGATGATGAACGCCAAGGTGCAGCAACTCGGGCTCAAGGATACGCATTTTGCCAATTGCAACGGTTTACCCGTAGAGAATCACTATTCTTCTGCGCATGATATTGCGGTTATGAGTCGGGAGTTGTTGAAATACCCGCAAATTACGAAATATACGGGAGCCTATCAGGACTATTTGCGTAAGTCCTCAGTCAAGCCCTTTTGGCTGGTGAATACGAATAAACTTGTCCGTTTCTATACTGGAGCAGACGGGCTGAAAACAGGCTATACGGCAGAAGCAAAGTTCTGTCTTTCCGCTACCGCGAAGCGTGATGGCTTGCGTGTCGTGGCTGTCGTGCTCGGGGAGCCAAATACGAAGATACGCAACAATGAAGTGTCTTCCATGTTCGACTATGCATTTTCTCAATATACAATGAAATCCATATACAAGCCGGGTGAATTGCTGGGCAGCGTAAAAGTTGAAAAAGGCGTGTTGCCAGAGCTGAAAATTCAGGCTGATCGTTCTTACAGTGTGCTGGTGAAAAAAGGTGGCAACAAACAAACGTTGCGTCATGAATTGCAACTGGCCCCAAGCCTCAAAGCTCCTGTCCGGGCTGGTGATCCAGTTGGTAAGCTGGTCGTCTATCAGGATGGACAACGGCTTAAGGAGTTTAATATCACTTCGCCTGTGGCTATCGAGAAGGCCGGATGGTGGAAATTGTTTAAACGTACCATGTCGAACCTATTTTCTTTGTAGATTTTACGGGGTTTTCTTCTAGTTTTGTCGGAGGGCAGGAATCGTCTGCGGCTACGTAGAAATCCTTGTCCAAGACCGGGAGGAGAGTGAGCAAGCATGAACCTGCAAATTGAAATGGAGCATCACCGGGGGGTACTGATTGTAAGGCTGTCTGGTGAGCTTGATCACCATACGTCGGACATGGTCCGTATGCAAATGGATGAGGCGATTCAGCGCCGGCAATGCGAGCATATTGTGCTCAGCCTGAAGAATCTTCAGTTTATGGATAGCTCCGGCCTTGGCGTTATCTTGGGACGGTACAAACTGATCAAGCAAAAGGGCGGAAAAATGGCAGTCTGTGATGTCAATCCGCCAGTACACCGACTGCTGGATATGTCAGGGCTGTTCAAAATCATGCCCATTTATGACAACGAGGGAAATGCGCTCACGGAACTGGAGGTAGTGTCATGAGAGAAGGCACGGGTAACAATTTCATGAGCTTGCAGTTTGCTGCAAAATCCGAGAATGAAGCATTTGCTCGTGTGGCTGTCGCGGCCTTTATTTCCAGGCTTGATCCCACAATGGATGAGCTAAGTGATTTGAAAACCGTGGTGTCTGAAGCGGTGACAAACAGTATCATTCACGGCTATGACAGCGACCCGTCAGGTGTCGTAACGATTAGAGTCGGGATTGAAGCGGACGTGATCACGTTGGTTGTTGAGGACGCAGGCCGAGGAATTGAGGATCTAGAACTCGCCAAGCAGCCTTTATATACGTCCAAACCTGAATTGGAACGCTCCGGCATGGGCTTTACAATTATGGAAAATTTCATGGATGAGTTTGAAGCAGTCAGTGAGCCGGGCAGAGGCACGTCGGTCCGGATGAAGAAAAGGATTGAATCCAAGAAAGCTTTATATAATTAGGAGTTGATCCTATGGAAGCAGGAGGAAAAAAAACTTCGCACAGCTATTTAGAGGATGCGGAAGTCAAGCGGCTTATTGCATTGAGTCAATCCGGTGATAATGAGGCTCGTGAGACACTGGTCAATAGTAATATCCGGCTCGTCTGGTCTGTCGTGCAGCGCTTTATGAACCGGGGGTATGAACCTGACGATCTTTTTCAAATTGGTTGCATTGGCTTGTTAAAATCGGTGGATAAATTCGATCTCAGCTACGAAGTCAAATTTTCAACATATGCAGTACCGATGATTATCGGTGAGATTCAACGGTTCTTGCGTGATGACGGTACACTCAAGGTTAGCCGTTCCTTGAAGGAAACGGCCAATAAGGTCCGCAAAATGAAGGACGAGCTATCCAAACGGCTCAACCGCCTGCCTACAGTCAAGGAAGTTGCTGATGAGCTGGGAGTGACGCCAGAGGACGTTGTTTTTGCGCAGGAGGCCAATAAGCCGCCTACTTCAATTCACGAAACGGTGTTCGAAAATGACGGTGATCCGATTACACTTATGGATCAGATTGCTGACGAATCCCAGGAAAGATGGTTTGACAAGCTGGCACTCAATGAGGCCATTGGCGGACTATCTGAGCGGGAGCGGTTGATTGTGTACCTGCGCTATTACCGGGATCAGACGCAATCAGAGGTTGCAAGTCGGCTTGGTATTTCTCAGGTGCAGGTATCACGGCTGGAAAAAAAGATTTTACAACTGATCCGCGATCAGATTGCCCAATAATAACAGTCAGGATCTTAGTGAAATCCTTATGCTTACGTATTTTTAAAGGGTATTCCAAAGCCATTTTAATGGTCAGGGGTACTCTTTTTTTGCGTGGGATAAAAGACAATACACAGAATAGGTTTCCTTGCTTCGTTCCATACTAACTGATAATTACGAGGATAAGGAGGGGATCGGATGACTCATACTCCGGCTCCTACAGTAGCTCCTATTGTCTACTTGCGGCTCCGCAGCCGTGTCCGCATGATACAAGGACAGGATTTACATTTGGGTGATGTAGCCAATTTGCTGACTAATCCTGAATGGGAAAAGGAACTGCTTGAGCTTGTTCTCAAGCGGCCGCAGCACCAGGACGGTAATCTGATACTGATAGATATGCTGCAGATCATAGCAAAAATTAGAGATCATATTCCGGGGGTCGTAGTTGAATCTCTTGGGAAGCCGCATGTACTTGTCGAACTCGTGGAGAAACCCCGTAAGCCGTCCAAAATACTGTTTGTTTTGGTATGGGTGCTTCTGTTTTTTGGCTCTGCGCTGACAATTATGAATTTTCATGCCGACGTTAGCATGATGGAAGTACAGGTTCGGATTGTGGAGATGATTACGGGACATAAGGATGAGCATCCGTACCTGTTTCAAATTGCTTACTCAATCGGCATCGGCTTTGGCATGATCGTTTTTTTTAATCACTTGTTCAAGAAAAATTGGAACGAGGAGCCGACACCGCTGGAGGTGGAAATGTATCTGTACCAGGAAAATGTGGATCAGTATGTTGTGGCAGAGGAATATGAAAAGATGGCCCGTCTGCAGACAAAGGCTAAGAAACCATGATATTTGTACAGGCTGCACTTCAGATTATTTTAGGTATTGCTGGGGGCCTTGCGGTGGGTAGCGGTGTAATTGCTTTTTTTATTGTGCTGGATATCATGCCGCGATTAGCTCAACTCACCCGTACGTATAAAAAATCACGTGCATACGAAAAGGCAATGATTATAGGTTCAGTGCTGGGGACTGTGGTCGATTTTTGGAACATTTGCTTGCCACTACCGGGCATATTTACATGGATACCTGGGCTATTTTGCGGAGTGTTTATTGGTTTGCTCGCTGCGGCTTTAACGGAGGTATTAAATCTCCTGCCTATACTCGCCAAGCGACTCCACATGACCGTGTATATGCTCGGTCTGCTAATGGCAATGGTGCTTGGTAAGGTGACGGGTTCCTTATTTGACTGGTTTGTATACAACCGTTAACAACGAAAGCGAAGGGGACAAGGAATATGGATCACAGAGCGGATCAAGAGCATCGGGAGCAGCATCAAGAAGACGGGGTAATCGGAAGGAAATATCATACTGGCGAAGAAAAGTTGAGTCCATGGCAGGAAAAGCAGGCGCAGGAATCTGCACGTTTTAAACACAAAAAAGAGAGTGAGCGATCTGATAACGTAGAGGAGTCCGTTCGCTACTGGCAGGCCGAAGATAATATATCGCCGAGGATGAAGGATAACAAGAATACACTTGAAACAGTATTAGGTTTGGGGGAGACCTTTGATGTCGTATTCAGGGAAATGACACTGGGAGGGCGTCATACTGGATATCTGTTCCTGAATACCTTTGCGAAGGATCAAATTATGCTTGAAGTGCTAAAGCGGCTCACCTATCTGACGCCGGATAATCTCTCTTCCGATGGACTACAAGCGTATTTCGAAAACTTTATTCCACATATTCAGGTGGAGAAGACAGATAAGATGTCAGTCGTCATTAACAAGGTACTGACGGGGATGAGTGCCTTTTTCATGGAAGGTGAACGTTTTTCCCTTATTCTGGATACCCGTAATTATCCGGTGCGTAGTCCAGAGGAACCCTCTTTGGAGCGGGTTGTGCGCGGTGCCCGCGACGGGTTTACTGAAACAATGCTTACAAATGTAGGTCTGGTACGCCGGCGTTTGCGGGACCCAGGACTTAAATTTGAGGCTATGCAGGTCGGACGCCGAACTCGAACGGACGTATGCTTGGGCTATATTGACGATATTGTAGATAAGGTGATGGTGGATACTGTACGAGACAAAATTAAAAATGTTAATTTGGATGGTATTCCGCTGGCCGATAAGCAATTAGAGGAGACGATTATCAATAAAGGTTGGAATCCATATCCATTAGTACGATATTCGGAGCGACCAGATGTCGTGGCATCGCATATTATGGAAGGGAGACTCGTTATTTTCGTAGATACCTCACCCAGCGTGATGATCTTGCCTACCACTTTTTTTGACTTGTGTCAGCATGCAGAAGAAAATCGGCAAACCGCTTTTATGGGAAGTTATTTGCGGTGGGTACGTTTTTTAGGCATATTCGCCTCAATGTTTCTGCTTCCGATGTGGCTGCTAATGGTCATCAATCCCGAATTAAAACCAGCTTTTCTTGATTTTATTGGTCCTCAAAAGGAAGCGCATCTTCCGCTGATTGCACAGTTTATCATCGTGGAACTAGGGGTCGATCTCATGCGAATGGCGGCTGTGCATACTCCGACACCACTGGCTTCCGCTATGGGCTTGATCGCAGCCATTCTGGTCGGTGATATAGCGGTTAAGACGGGACTTTTCGTGAATGAGGTCGTGCTGTATATGGCTGTCGCTGCCATAGGAATGTTCGCAACACCGAGCTACGAGCTGGGGCTGGCAAATAGACTGATTCGACTATTCCTGCTGGTTGCTGTTGCGATTTTTCACGTACCGGGCTTTGTCGTGGGTACGACACTGATCATTTTGATGCTGACGCTGCATCGGTCATATAATTCTTCGTATTTGTGGCCGTTCATTCCTTTTAATGCCAAAGCGTTAGCTTCCATCTTGTTCCGTATGCCTGTACTAGATGCGGCTAACCGCCCGTCATCTAACAAAACGAGGGACAATACGCGTATGCCCCATACGGATGCCGACACAGATTCGAACTCAGGCAATGGACAGGAGCATTAATATAAATGATCTGCATAAAAATCCATTGTTCTTGATGTTTTTTTTGCTATACTGGTGTAAACATTCGATGGAATATGACTAGCTTGTTCCAGAAAGAGAGGCGCCAGAACATGTATTTGCATGGAAGCAGTAAAATTAACAGCAATGGACATTTGGAGATCGGCGGTTGTGATACAACGCTTTTGAAAGAGCGTTTTGGCACGCCGCTATATATTGTTGACGAACAGTTAGTCCGCCGGCGTTGCCGGGAATTCATAGAAGCTTTTCGTGAAACTGGATTGAAGTTTCAAGTTGCTTATGCAAGCAAAGCGTTTTGTGTTATGGCGATGTGCGCTTTAGCTGCTGAAGAAGGGATGTCGCTTGACGTTGTTTCCAGTGGAGAATTATTTACTGCGCTACAAGCAGGGTTCCCGGCAGAACGAATCCATTTTCACGGCAATAACAAAACACCGGAAGAAATTGAAATGGCGTTAGATGCGCAAATTGGTTGCTTCGTCGTCGATAGCGAAATGGAGTTGCATTTGTTGCAGGCCCTTGCCTCTGAGAAGGAACAGCAGGTGAATATCTTACTGCGGGTTACACCAGGGGTTGAGGCGCACACGCATGAATATATGGCCACAGGTCAAGAAGATTCGAAATTTGGCTTTGACATTGGGAACGGTACAGCACGCCAAGCAGTGGAACAGGCTATCAAGCTAGATCATCTTAACCTGCTGGGGGTACATTCTCATATCGGTTCGCAAATATTCGAAGTGAATGGCTTCCAAATGGCTGCTGAACGGGTTGCAGCTTTTTCCAGAGAAATTAAGGAACAGCTTCAGTTTTCTTTCAAAGTGATTAATCTGGGTGGGGGATTTGGCATTCGCTACACAGAGGAGGACACACCGCTGAAAGTTTCCACCTATGTGCAGGCTATCGGCGAAGCGGTGAAAACTTATTTTTCAGGACTTTACGATGAACTTCCAGAAATTTGGATTGAGCCGGGACGCAGTATTGTAGGCGATTCAGGCACGACCTTATATACAGTAGGAAGCATCAAGGATATTCCGCAAGTACGTAAATATGTTTCGGTAGATGGTGGGATGACAGATAATCCACGCCCTGCACTGTATCAGGCCAAGTATGAAGCGATGCTGGCTAATCGAGCGCAGGATACGAACGAAGAGACGGTGTCCATTGCGGGCAAATGCTGCGAAAGCGGCGATATGCTGATTTGGGATGTAGAGCTGCCTCGTATAAATAGCGGCGACTTGCTCGCTGTTGCCTCAACCGGAGCCTACAATTACTCGATGGCGAGTAATTATAACCGAATACGTCGACCTGCAGTTGTATTTGTCAACAACGGTGAGGCCGAGTTGGTGGTGCGTCGGGAAACCTACGAAGATATCGTACGCAACGATGTTGTGCCACAGCGCTTGGTTCGTGATCAAGCCAGTCCGGCGGTTCAGCCCAACGCCAAGATTACGGTTTCGTCCTGATTTTAACATTGTAAGATCAAGCAGGCCATTGAGTCGGTAATCATATACCGGGGTCAATGGCCCTTTTTTTTGGACAAGACTTTGCTAAGCGCGGCAATTCATAGTAAACTGGAACTTGATGTTATTTAGTTCTCAAAACAGGTTGAAAAGGAGATACAAACAATGAAAAAAGGTAGAATAGATCTTGAAAACGGCGGTATCGTCGAAATTGACTTTTTCCCAGAAGAAGCTCCAAACACCGTTGCTAACTTTGAAAAGCTGGCAAACAGCGGTTACTACAACGGTTTGAGCTTCCACCGTGTCATTCCTGGCTTTGTTGCTCAAGGTGGTTGTCCGATCGGTAACGGTACAGGCGGTCCTGGTTACACGATTGACTGTGAAACAGCTACGAATACAACAAAGCATGCCAAAGGCGTTCTGTCCATGGCTCATGCAGGTCGCAACACAGGTGGCAGCCAATTCTTTATCTGCTACGCTCCACAACCACATTTAGATGGAGTACATACTGTATTTGGTAAAGTAACCAAAGGTATGGAATTCATTGATGCTGTAAAGCAAGGCGACAAAATGAAAGAGGTTAAAGTATTTGACGTGTAATTTTACCGTTAATTACATGATCTTTTTTTAATAGCGTTGCACCTAAGCCGTTCTGTCTTTGGACAGGGCGGCTTTTGTTGTCTTTTGTTTGACGGTTTATTGATTTTCGCAATCACGTAGGCATTACAGTGCGTAAGATCACATTCGAAAAGTAAGTGTTGTGATAGCCTTTTCATAAGAATGCAATTTCCAATTTTTTTTATATGAGTATTCAAACTCGTTAAGGATTGGAAAAGAAGGGGGCTTATCACATTGTCTATTTTAACGAGCACAAATCGACTCGGATTTTTTGAAATCCGGCTGGAATCCATTGGTGGACTCGGCGCTAATCTGGCTGGCAAAATGTTGGCCGAAACCGGGGTGCTTGGTTTGGGGCTGAATGCTTCAAATTTTTCGTCCTACGGTTCGGAAAAAAAGGGAACTCCGGTTAAAAGTTTCGTCCGTTTCTGTGAGCCAGAAGTCGATATTCGGGATCACAGTCCGATTGAGCAACCGCATGTGGTAGGCATTTTCCATGAAACGTTATACAAAACGGTAAATGTAATCAGCGGACTGCCAGCGGATGGGATTGTAGTGGTTAATTCCACGCGTCCGGCAGAAGAAATACGGGCTGATTTGGGACTGGTATCCGGAACATTAGCGGTGGTGGATGCGATGGGCATCGCACTGGAAGAGCGAACCAAACTAAATACGTCCATGCTCGGTGCCTTGTTCCGTGTCTGTGACTTCCTGGACCCGGAAGCGATGAGATCGGTTATACGCAGTACCTTTGAAAAGAAAAATCCACTGTTAGTGGAACCTAATCTGCGTACGTTTAACCGTGGTTATGATGAAATGGAACCGCACGTATATCCGGTTACTGATGACGCGCAGGATCGGGTTTTTGAACGTCCGCAGCCATTGCTGGGATACGAAACGCAATTACTGGGGGGCGTTATTGCAACTCAGGGAAACAGCATAACGAGAGATGTTAGTGGTTCACGTCAGGGGTATGTGCCTGAATATGAAGTTGATAAATGTACCCATTGTGCCAAGTGTGATTCGATTTGCCCGGATTACTGTTTTGTATGGGAAGAGCAAGCAGACAAACGCGGAAGAATGATGCCATTTTTGCAAGGGATTGATTACCAGTATTGCAAAGGATGTCTGAAATGTGTAGATATTTGCCCATCGGGGGCACTAAGCTCGCGTCGCGAGCAATGGGGATGGGCTGAACAGAATCGAGTTGCCCACCAATTTCCGGTATATGAAGGAGGGCGTGCGTAATGGCAAAACTGGAGGAAGAACTCAAACAGACAGGCGCCGCGCAAGTGACAACGTTCGAATCCGGTAATGAAATGGCAGCAACGGCGGCTGCGCAGATTAATTATCATATGATGGGATATTTCCCGATTACTCCATCTACCGAGGTAGCGCAGTATCTAGATCAGATGAGAACGAGAGGTCAGCATAATATTAAGCTGGTTGCAGCAGACGGAGAACACGGATCGGCAGGGATTTGTTATGGAGCTGCCGCAGCGGGAGCGAGGGTGGTGAACGCCACTAGTTCGCAAGGTTTCCTGTACATGCTGGAGCAGTTACCTGTTCAGTCAGGTACCCGTTTTCCTATGGTTATGAATCTGGTGACACGAGCTGTCAGTGGTCCCCTAGATATTCGCGGAGATCATTCGGATCTGTACTATGGTTTGAATACAGGCTGGGTCATTTTGACGGCAAGTACACCACAGGCTGTGTATGATATGAACATTATGGCACTAAAAATTGCAGAGCACAGCGATGTTCGGCTGCCTGTAATGGTCGCATATGACGGTTTTTATACGTCCCATCAAAAACGTAAAGTGCAATATTTTGCCGATGCTGAGACCGTGCGTGGTTTTGTAGGTCCTAACCCGAACTTAAATTATCCGAATATTACGGATTTTGATCATCCTGTTACTGTGGGCGCGCATATGAACGGCGATGACTTGACGAATAATCATGTTCAGCTGTCCGAAGCACTGAAGCTGTCAGAAGGAGTATATGAGCAGGTAGCAGCAGAATATGCCGCTTTATCCGGTCGGGATTACCCGATTTTAGATCTGTATCAAATGGAGGACGCTGAGGTTGCGGTATTTCTGTTGAATTCGGCGGCTGAATCGGCCAAGGATGTGGCTGATCAACTCCGCGCGCGCGGAATTAAAGCTGGTGTGATACGTCCGAACATCATCCGACCGTTCCCAGCCGCACAACTGCGGGAAGCATTACGCAATGTCAAGGCGTTGCTGGTAGGTGAGCGTGCAGACTCGTATGGGGCAGACGGCGGTAATTTAACGCATGAAATTAAAGCGGCCTTGCAGGAGGACCCGCTGAATCGGACACTCGTGTTGAGCCGTATCTTTGGCTTGGGCGGCAAAGATTTTTATGCAGAAGATGCAGAGGCGTTCTTCCAGCTTGCAATCGAGGCGGCAGAGGCCGGACGAGTAGAGAAGCCCTTTGATTACTACGGAATTAATTCGGGTTCACCGGACAAGGTGATGCCGCAAGTTATGCAGCCGCCACGTGGTAATGATTACCGTACGGGTCTGATTCAGGTTACGCCGGACGAGGAGACCGGGAAGCTCAAGGTCAAGGTACCCCCTTTGCGGTCGTTGACAACCAAACCACGGCGTCTTTCACCAGGCCACGGAGCTTGTCCAGGATGTGGGGCATTGTCTGCGCTGGAACTGTTTTTCAAAGGTATTGAAGGGGATATTGTCGTGCTGTTCCAGACAGGCTGCGTATATGTGACGACGACAGGGTATCCATATACATCACACAAACAACCGATGATCCACAATCTTTTTCAAAACGGGGCCGCTACCCTTTCAGGAGCGCTAGAAGCTTACATGGAAATGAAACGGCGTAATGAAATTGAGATGTCGGACGATCCGACCTTTATCATGATTAGTGGTGACGGTGGGATGGATATTGGTATGGGTTCTGCGATTGGTGCGGCTCTGCGTAATCATAAGCTAATCATGCTGGAATATGATAACGAGGGGTACATGAATACAGGTTCACAGCAATCTTACTCCACTCCGCTCGGTCACATGACCAGTACGTCGGGTGTAGGTAAAATGCAAAAAGGAAAGCAAGGGCATCACAAGGATACCGTGCAAATCATGGCTGCTTGTAACATTCCGTATGCTTTTACCGCTGCTGAAAGTCATCCGCAGGATATGCTGCGTAAAGCAGCCAAGGCTCAATGGTATGCAAACAACGTGGGTACGGCCTATGGTAAAATCCTGTGCGCCTGTCCGCTGAATTGGAAATCCGAAGACAGACTGGGTACCAGCATTGTGGGCGCCGCAGTCGAGTCCTGTTTCTTTCCTTTGTACGAAATAGAGCAAGGCAGTACGACGATTACGTACAATCCGGAGGACAAAGGAAAACGAATTCCAGCTGCTGAATGGCTGAAATTAATGGGTAAAACGAAGCATCTTATTAAGGAGGAGGCTACGCTGGCGACCTTTGAACAGGAGATTGAGCGTCGCTGGACTATCCTGAAAAAGAAACATGAAATTTCAGAGCTATAATCCTGTTTTTTGCATAATCATCGATTAACATTGTTAGCCGCTGTTACTGTAGTGGCTCGATCAAGATTCTTTGCGCTTATTGCGCAAAGAATCTTTTTTGTCGTTTATGGGTTGAAGCATAAAAAAACAGGTAATGATTTCCGATATAGGAGTGGAGGCCTATAAGAGGCACGTTAAAAAGTTTTCTTCTGAATTTTAAGATGCAATGAGGTGCAGGTAATGATTAAGCTGAATACAGTTGAAATAATCGAAATTATAAAGAAGCAAATCCCTAAGGTTATGAACATCAAGCCAGTGGAACTCAAGTTTACGGATGATTTTGGACGGACCTCGCTGGCAGCGACAGAACACAAATTTACGCTGACGAACCAGCATTATTCTGCCAAGGTGATGGATTGCGTGTTAGAAACACAAGTACGCCCCATTTTAATGTGCGAAATTATTTATTTTCTAAAATGCGAGTTTATTGACGGACATGTTGATGTACGACTGGATTATGAAGCATGTTCTGAGGAAGGGCGAGGACCGGTTGCTTCAGCCGTAATTACCTTTGATCATGCAACAGAGCTGGGAGTCGAGGAACTGGCCGATCTGATTGACTTGGCGCTTCATATGAACGATAAAACCTGGTTTGAAGAACTCTCCAGCCAATATGTCAAAACCAAAGCAGGAGCTTCTATTTGATAACTTGCTTTTTTTAGAAGTCGGTGCTAATATACGTAACAAGTTTAATGTTAATTCAACTGAATAAGAGCAAGATCCTTCGGGGCGGGGCGAAATTCCCCACCGGCGGTGATGACATGTTTGTGGATCGTTTTTGTGAGAAACAGCATGGCTTAGTCCGTGACCCGGATGCTGAATGATCAGCAGAAGGTGGACCTGGTGCAAATCCGGGACCGACAGTATAGTCTGGATGGGAGAAGGATACGAAGCGCATGCACATGACGTGACATGTGCCGATTTTTAGCATACCCAATTGTGCGTACGGCTTATTTCGTTGTAGGATGGCATCGGGCGATAGCTTTCTTTTGATGGGTGTTCTGAGCGTATTTGGCTGTATCCTCAGTCATGCTTTCTATTGGCAAACCTATGATTTCATGTCGTCTTAAGATGCATATGAACTGCGCTTGTATACTACAAATGTGACTCTCATCACCCCCATGACGGATTGAATCCGAACTGGGGGTTTTTTGCGCTTATAGCTGATGAATTAGGGATAAACTGAGATGTAGTGGAAAGGAGTGAAGGCATGTTTACCGGATTGGTCGAGGAAGTGGGTCGTATTCAAACCATTTCCAAAAGCGGTGAAGCGATGGTGCTGGGGATTTCGGGTTCCGTGGTGTTGGGCGATTTAAAAATAGGAGACAGTGTCTCAGTGAATGGCGTTTGCCTGACGGCGATACAGATCGGTACGAAAGACTTTAAGGTTGATGTGATGCCGGAAACCTTTCGTAGCACTAATCTGAAAGAGTTGAGATCCGGCAGCCGAGTCAATCTGGAGCGAGCGATGGTGGCGAGTGGAAGGTTCGGAGGACATATCGTGCAAGGACATGTGGACGGGACGGGAACGATTCGCGGGGTGACATCAGACCAGAATGCAGTGGTGTACGAAATTGAGCCTAAAAATCAAACATTATTTAAATATATTCTTCTCAAAGGGTCAATCACAATTGATGGTATAAGCCTCACAGTCGCACAGCGTACGGGAGAGACCTTTGCCGTATCCATTATTCCCCACACCTTATCCGAAACGGCCTTACAAGGCAAACGTGAGGGGGATACCGTCAATATCGAATGCGATATTTTGGGCAAATATGTAGAACAGCTTTTAAGTTACAGAGGTGCAGCGGAGGCGGAGAGAGTAGAAGAAGCTCCTCTCAGTTTGGACTATTTGGCGAAACACGGTTTTGCCTGATATTGAATGGTAAGCCTGTTTAGGAGCATTCGTGGCTAAGACATGAGGAGGAAAGTGTTATGGATAGAGGTAGCCAAACAAGTGCAATGGCAAACGTCATAGAGCATGGCGAGTTGGAACATGACGAAGAGATTCGTTTGGATTCCATCGAAGAAGCGTTGGAGGACTTGAAAAACGGTAAAGTCGTTATTGTAGTGGATGATGAACAGCGCGAAAATGAAGGCGATTTTATCGCTTTGGCTGAAAAAGCGTCGCCTGAGGTCATTAATTTCATGATTACAGAAGGTCGCGGGTTGGTCTGTGTGCCGATCACACGACAAAGAGCCGAGGCCTTGGAATTGCATCCTATGGTAGAGCAAAATACAGATTTCCACGGTACTGCCTTTACGGTATCGGTAGATCATATGGAGACAACAACGGGGATTTCAGCGGCCGAGCGCTCCTTGACTGTACGCGCCTTGGCAGACGAAGCAGTCACAGGAAGTGATTTCCGCAAGCCTGGTCACATGTTCCCGCTGATTGCTCGCGATGGGGGTGTCTTGCAGCGTGCTGGTCACACGGAGGCGGCTGTTGATCTGGCTCGACTCAGTGGCTTCAAGCCTGCTGGAGTCATTTGTGAAATTATAAAGGAAGATGGCTCAATGGCCCGCCTGCCTGATCTGGCAGTGGTCGCCAAGCGACATCAATTGAAACTGATCAGTATTCAGCATTTGGTGGACTACCGCCGCCGTTTGTCATTGTAAATAATTTGAATTAAGAGAGGTTGATTAATATGGCACGTTTTCTAGAAGGTAATCTTGTATCGAACGGTTTAAAATATGGTATTGTGGTGGGCAGATTTAATGAGTTTATTACGAGCAAGCTGTTAAGCGGTGCAATTGACGCACTTCAACGACATGGTGCACAGGAAGATGAAATTGATGTAGCCTGGGTTCCGGGTGCATTTGAAATTTCACTAATTGCGCAAAAAATGGCTGCAAGCGGCAAATATGATGCCGTAATTACGCTGGGTACGGTCATCCGTGGTTCTACTTCACATTATGATATCGTCTGCAATGAAGTGGCCAAGGGTGTGGCAGCGAGCAGCCTAAAAACGGGAGTACCTGTTATTTTTGGGGTAGTGACTACAGAAAACATTGAACAGGCTATTGAACGAGCAGGTACGAAGGCTGGTAATAAAGGTTGGGATTCAGCACTGGCTGCGATTGAAATGGCCAATCTCGGCAAGCAATTTTAATGATAGGAATAGCTGAATAGAACGGTATAAACTGCAAGGGGAAAAAAGGGATTGGATTGTTAAGCAAGGCGATGACGTATATACTACAGAAAGAGGGATTGATAACGCAGAGCATAAGTGCTATAGGGAAAGGTATTGTTGAATGATGATTGGAGTAAGGCAGGGGGAAGCACATTGACAGTCGTAAACTACAAGCTGGAAACATTCGAGGGTCCGCTGGATCTACTGTTGCATCTGATTGATAAAGCCGAAATCGACATTCAGGATATCCCGATTAGCGATATTACTGATCAGTATATGGCTTTTTTGCACAGTATGCAGGAGCTGGAACTGGACATTACGAGCGAGTTTCTGGTGATGGCGGCGACGCTCTTATCCATTAAGAGTAAATTGTTGCTTCCCAAGCCACCTGTGATGGAATATGACG
This sequence comes from Paenibacillus sp. FSL M8-0228, assembly GCF_038007385.1. NCBI lineage: Bacteria > Bacillati > Bacillota > Bacilli > Caryophanales > Paenibacillaceae > Paenibacillus > Paenibacillus sp. FSL M8-0228. The sequence goes on along the minus strand of NZ_JBBOXA010000001.1, from coordinate 3,444,926 downwards.
ATTTGGATTTTTATGAGGAAGAGGATTATGATCCACGTGAGGAACTGGTCCGCAAGCTGGTGGAGTATCGTAAATATAAAGGGATTGCTCGCCATCTAAGTGAACGTGAGTGGGAGCGGAGTCTAATTTATGGCAAAGAGCCAGAAGATCTGAGTGCATTCCTGCCCACTGAACCCGTAAATCCGGTGCATGGGCTGCATGCAAGCGATTTGGTCGCAGCCTTTCAGCGTGCTTTGCGCAAAGCAGAACGACGTACGACGGTAACCCGTGTTCATCGGGACGAAATTTCAGTCAAGGACCGTATCCGGCAAGTTATCGGGGCTTTAGAGATGGTGGGGAATGGAGGACGGCTGCTGTTCTCCAAGCTGATGCATGAGGATATGTATCGGCATGAAGTGGTTGTGACCTTTTTGGCTATCCTTGAACTGATGAAAATGAAGCAAATTTTCTGTTATCAGGAGAAGCTTTTCGATGATATTGTAATGGAGTGGAGAGGGGATTTACGGGTTAATGGATTATCTGAAGCTGAAATCAATTATTGAGGGACTGCTGTTTCTAGCAGGAGAGGAAGGGTTGTCCACCAAGCAGATCGCCGACATTGTAGAGCAGCAGCAAGAGCTGGTTGAACAGTGCCTGGAAGATATGAAGCAGGACATGGAGCAGGGGGGAAGAGGCCTGCAACTTGTCCGTATTGCCGGTCATTATCAGCTTGCAACTTTATCCGAACATGCACCTTACTTTGAAAAGCTCGCATACTCTCCGGCACGTGCGTCACTGTCTCAAGCTGCTTTGGAGACGCTGGCCATTGTGGCCTACCGCCAGCCCATTACAAGAGTTGAAATCGAAGAGATTCGGGGGGTTAAATCCGAGCGGGCCATACATACACTGGTCAACAAGGAGCTCATTGAAGAGAAAGGTCGAGCTGAAGCCATCGGACGGCCGATATTGTACGGAACGACGAAATCATTTTTGGATTATTTCGGTCTGGGCTCTCTGGCAGATCTACCGCAACCGGAGCTGTTCGAGAATTCGGACAATTTGGAGGAAGAGACTCAATTATTGTTCGAGCGTCTGGAGAGTAGCCAGCCTGCGGCCAACGATCTAGATCTTGAATCCCAATAAAGTTGCTCCGGATCTTGCGGCTCACTTATGTAAAAGTTCAAACAGACAGCCAGTCCTCATATCGTTGGGGGCTGGCTGTTGGTATTTTAAGATGCATGATTTTCCGGCGAACGGTCATACTATTTTTGCCATGATATTCTATAGCAAAAAGGTAGGGAGGACACGCCAGTGTGGAAATGGATCAGTATCGCCATCATCGTCGTTATATTACTTGTACTGGCAGTTCTGCTCTCTCGTATTCGTTTGAAGCTGAATATTGCCAAACATGACAATGATGATCGGGCGCATCTAGAGATCAGATTTCTATACGGGATGATAAAAATGAATTACGATGTGCCGGCCATTCTCATAACAGGGTTGAAAAAGGGGCTTCTCTATCGGCTAGATCGCAACAAAAACATACATAAAACGGATGCTTCCGTGGATAGCGGTAATATTGATACAGTAAAAATCAAGCAATTTATACATGATATACGGGTTTTGCTCAAGGGAACGAAATCCTTTAATAAATGGTTGCGACATACATTGGCACATGTGACGATGTCCAAAATGGAATGGTCTACCAACATTAGTCTTGCTGACGCGGCATATACAGCTACCTCAACTGGTATTTTGTGGGGATTAAAAACAACCTTGATCGGTTATGCTTCAAGCTTTGTACGCATGGATTGTACCCCTAAGCTGTATGTTGTGCCCTATTGGGTGGATCGCTTTCGTTTTACCACCACTTTGAACTGTGAAGCAAACGTATCGCTCGGCTATTTAATGTTCTCCATGCTCATCTTATCTTACCGCATATGGCGCGTTCCGGGTGGACCGGAGGCATGGAAACGGGTTTTTTTCAAAAAAAATGCGGATCATCAAGCTAACAATGAATGATAAACAGTGGAGAGAGGTGAGACTCAATCCTTTCTGAACTATCGAATGACATACATATTTCCTTGAACCCCTGCGCACAATAGCGAAAGAAAAGGCAGTCTACGCTTGAGATAAGCAGAGGAGGAATAAATCATGTCAGATCACCCGATTCAAGGGCTCATGCAAACCGCAATGGAAAACATCAAAGCCATGGTAGACGTGAATACGATTGTAGGAGACGCAGTGGAAACACCCGATGGTTCTGTTATTTTGCCAATCAGTAAGGTGGGATTTGGTTTCGCTGCCGGGGGAAGTGATTTTAACGTAGACGAAGAGGCACTTCATACTTCCTCGGCGTCGGGTAATCATAGCGGGAAGGAAGGGCATCCTTTTGGAGGCGGTAGCGGTGGTGGTGTATCTATTCATCCCATTGCTTTTCTGGTTGTTGGCAAACAGGGGGCACAAATCGTTCCATTGGACAATCAAACGCATCTGATTGAGAAGCTCATTGACTCCACGCCATACCTGATTGATAAGGTTCAGTCTATCTTCCGGAATTCAGGCGGCGACTTGCAGACTCCCCCCCCACAGGTACCTGTAGATGTTGCTACGGATCACAGTAATTCTGGCCCGGCTTACTTGTAAAAGTTATTGAAATTAAAAGCATTCTCTCAGGAAGGTATCCCAAAGCCGAGTATAGGCTAAGGAATACCTTCTTTTCTGCTTGTACTTGGGCCTATCCCCGAATATACTGCCTTCCCCCAATGAAAGCATGTATATGGTGACTGTATTCCTGTTGATATAAAGTATGCAGCGAGATTTCATTTTTTCGATTTCCTTCGGTAGCAAACTGCGATAGGTAGATGAAGTCCGGATAGATCACTTCATTCGTCAAATAAGCGGATACCGTGGCATCAGGCCGACGATGTTGATTCAGGGAATCGATAATACCTTTCGCCGGCAAGATGCCAATCCCATGTCCATAAAACAAGTCTTCCTTCAGCTTAACGACATTTTCTCCTTTCCATTCTAATGTTTCAGACGACACATCCGGATTGTTGAAATACAGAATATCGCCAGGAGCCGCTTTATGACTTCCTTCCTGCTGTATGAGCCTGAGGTCGCTGTCATAGTGCCAGTCATACAGCAGCATATCTGCAAAAATCCGATTAAACTCACTTTCCAGAATGGAATCCAGCACTCCATTGTACAGCACAATAACCATAGCTGTTGCACATTCAAAAGCGTATTGATGACCGTTTAAAAAGATATCTCTGATGCCTTGGGCTGGTGTGACACCTGCTTTGATCTGAAAGCCACCTTTTTCCGTTAAATTCCAAAATTGCGGGTTGCAACGTGCGGTAGCAAAAGTGGCAAAGGATACACCGCTTCGATGCAATGCTTCTGCGGACTCTACAATCCGCGATCTTAAAATCATTTCAAACTGTAGTCGCTGCATGTTATAACCCCTCGATCCATATTTAACGTTTAGTAACTAATATATATGTGCTCAGGAGGGCATGTTGCTTGGTTTGTGTAGAAAGAAAGCGAAAAAGGAGCAGCTAATGGCTAGTCCTGTAAAGGAATTTTCTGTTATAAAGGTGGACATACTTTGAACAGCTTGGACATAGAATGGTACAAGACTTGTTTAAAACCGGAGGAATCCAAATGTTTAAAAAAAAGCAACACATTCACGCGGACCACAGCCATTTCTTGAATAAGGCACGCGCATTTGTTTTGCCGCTGGTATTTCTGCTTATTTTGTCATTGCCGCTTACGTTGCTAAGTCCGCAGCCCGCTCGGGGAGCGATAAAAACAGAAGTAGCGCCGCCCGCATTAGGAACCCATGCACAGGCTGCTTCTTTAATTGATGTTACATCAGGAAGAATCATTTATTCTACCGAAGGTGACCGGGAGCTACGTATTGCCAGCCTGACCAAAATTATGACAGCGATCGTGGCTATTGAACATGGACGCTTGCAGGACCGGGTAAAGGTGAGCCCAACCGCGTATGCCAAAGAAGGGTCCTCGCTTTTTCTGCAAATGGGTGAACAAATGTCATTGGAAAATATGCTGTACGGCTTAATGCTCCGTTCTGGTAATGATGCCGCTTCTGCCATTGCTGAGCATGTGGGGGGGACAGAAGAGGGATTTGTTCATTTGATGAACGACAAGGCGGTTCAGCTTGGGCTAAGCCATACACATTTTGCTAATCCGCACGGGCTGGATGCCGAGGGACATTATTCCTCAGCCAATGATATGGCCCGGCTTACTGCTTATGCGCTGCATAATCCAACTTTTGCCCGTATCGTAAAAACAGAATTAAAAAAAGCACCGAATCCCAACGATTCTTGGGATTACTCATGGCACAATAAAAACAAAATGCTGCGGCTGTATGACGGAGCTGATGGGGTGAAAACAGGCTTTACCAAAAAAGCGTTTCGCTGTCTGGTCAGTTCGGCTACACGGGACGGTCGTCAGCTCGCTGCTGTTACCTTGAATGACGGGGACGATTGGAACGATCATGCCCGTATGCTTGATTACGGATTCCGATATTATCCGCTCATTCCGATTACGGACAAGCAGCAACCTATCGATGGTTACCCACTATTAACAGGTACAAGCTTTGCCTATCCTTTACATGATGGCGAGAAAACCCAGTTGCACAAAAGACTGGTGTTGTATAAAAATTCCGCTTCTGCCGATAGAGCGGACGTATCTTTTGGCTTACGAGGACGGGTTGAATTCCTTTTGGAAGGTAAACTTATCGGTTCTGTTCCTGTGTATGCAAAAGGTAGTAAGCTGCCTGCTCAAAATACCGTACAGCCACAGAAGGAGACTCCAACTGCACAAGAACCTGCGAACAATACTCAGCAACGAGGTTGGACGAGCAGATGGAACGAAATCCTTAAAAATTTGTTTGGAGCATAGGGCAACCAGGAAATAGAGCTGTACGTGTCACATCATTGGGAAAAGGAGGAATCAGCCATGATTCATCTCATATGGGTGGCTTTGATTTGTATTGGATTTGTATTTGCTGCCGCGCAGGGAAATATTGAGGTGGTGACGAAAGCGGCTTTTGACGGGGCAACTACGGGGGTTACAGTGTGCTTTGGACTGATAAGTGTGCTGGTGTTCTGGATGGGCATGATGCGGCTGGCTGAAGATGGCGGGCTCTTACAGAAAATATCCAAGCTTCTTTCTCCTTTAGTTGCCTTTCTCTTCCCTGATGTTCCGCGTAATCATCCCGCTATGGGTTACATTCTGTCCAATATGAGCGCCAATCTGCTGGGTCTGGGGAATGCAGCCACACCGATGGGAATCAAGGCGATGCAAGAGCTGCAGACGCTCAATCCAGATAAGCAAACCGCCACACCAGCCATGTGTACGCTACTCGCCCTGAATACAGCCAGTATTACGCTTATTCCTACGACGTTGATCGCGATACGGCTAAATTTTCATTCCGCACATCCGGCAGAAATCGTCGGTACGACACTGGTAGCGACCGCAATAGCCACCTTTGCTGCAATTGCGGCGGATCGTTGGTACCGTAGTCGAGAATTGCGCCGCCGTCCTCCGGCGATTCCGCCGTCCCAGTCATCCTTGGCGCCACTCGCCCCACCAGCACCAACATCTGCTGCCTCTTCAACTACGTTGCCCGTATCTTCACCTGCCGTTCCGCGAACGGGAATCACGGCTGCCAAGGGCAGGGACACCACTTGGAAAGGATGAGGGAGGCATGCTTAATTTTATAAACCTCGTATCGACTTGGGCCATTCCGGTTATTCTCGCTTTTATTCCTTTATATGCATATGCTAAAAAGGTCCCTGTCTACGATTCTTTTGTGGATGGAGCCAAAGACGGATTTTCTACCGCCATCAGCATTATTCCTCATCTCGTAGGCATGATGGTGGCGATTAGCATTTTTCGAGCATCCGGCGCCTTGGACTATTTGATCTCTTGGGTTACCCCTTGGATTAAACACTGGGGTGTACCGGGCGAGGTATTGCCTTTAGGCTTGCTTCGTCCATTGACGGGCACTGGTTCACTTGCGTTTACGACGGATCTAATTCGCACCTATGGCCCGGATTCCATGATCGGTCGGATCGCTTCAACGATTCAGGGCAGCACAGACACGACGCTATATGTGCTAACTGTATATTTTGGTGCGGTAGGTATCCGCAATGGACGGTATGCTTTGAAGGTAGGACTATTTTCAGATGTGGTTGGTTTTGTGGCAGCCATTGCGATTTGCCTGCTTGTATTTTAATTTCTGCATCGTTTTTTGAACGGGGGTTGTGATTTTGCTCATGGATGGGTATCATTAGCATGAGGTGAATTAGCGAACATGGAAAGATTGCAGAAAATATTGGCCCAAGCTGGTGTAGCTTCCAGACGTAAATGTGAGGAGCTTATTCAGGCGGGTAGCGTGGAAGTGAACGGGGTTGTCGTAACTGAACTGGGAACGAAGGCAGACCCTGATCAAGATATGATTACGGTAAAGGGACGCCCGATCAAAACCGAGAAAAAAATCTATTTGATGATGAACAAACCTAAAGGGGTCATTACGAGCGCTTCCGATCCGGAAGGCCGTAAAATCGTGTCAGACTATCTGAAAGGCGTTAAGGAACGCGTATATCCGGTGGGACGTCTCGATTACGACACCGAAGGACTGCTGTTGCTCACCAATGATGGCGAGTTCGCCAATCTGCTGACCCATCCCAAGCATCATGTGCCCAAGACATATGTGGCAACAGTCAAAGGCGTTCCACATGGTACTGAGCTGGACAAGCTGAAAAAGGGAATCGTGCTGGAAGATGGCATTACTGCACCAGCCGAGGTAGAATATAAAGATGTAGATCCGAATGGTAAGGAGTCTGTGATCCAGATTACCATTTATGAAGGCAGAAATCGCCAAGTAAGACGGATGTTTGAGGCCATTTCACACCCAGTCATCAGACTCAAGCGGATAGCCTTCGGAGATCTTTTGCTACAAAACTTGAAGCGCGGTCTGACCAGACCCCTAACCAAGGACGAAATCAACCGTCTCATTCAACTTGCCAAATCAGACAACACGAAAAAGAAACGGACAGGACGGGGGTCATAACCCCGGCCTTTTTGGTGTAAAGAGACTGTTGGATGAGAGTAAAGTTTGACCAAGCACGGGAAAATAGTAAAATAGAGAGAATGCTTTTTTTAGCGAAGGGGCTGGGAATATGTCAGAACAAAGCAACCGCATATTAATTGTAGATGATGAAGAACGCATTCGACGCCTTCTGCGGATGTATCTGGAAAAAGAAGGATATGCAATTGACGAAGCTGAGGATGGCGAGATTGCCCTCCAAAAAGCGACTGCAAGCGATTACAGCATTATTTTGCTCGATGTGATGCTTCCAGGGATGGATGGGATTGAGGTGTGTACACGGCTGCGTCAGACCAAAGCTACACCTGTGATTATGCTGACTGCCAAAGGCGAGGAAGTGAACCGTGTACAAGGCTTTGAAGTCGGAGCTGATGATTATGTGGTTAAGCCCTTTAGCCCGCGAGAAGTCATTTACCGGGTAAAGGCGATTTTACGCCGTTCGTCGGAAACTGCCTTTTTAACGAAAGAAGCGGTACCAAGCAATAGTATTGTTTTTCCGAATCTTATCATCGAGCATGATGCGCACCGGGTAACTGCGGGTGGGATTGAAATCAGTCTCACGCCTAAAGAGTACGAGCTGTTGCATTATTTGGCGGTGTCACCAGATAAAGTCTTCTCACGCGAAGAACTGCTGAAAGACGTTTGGAATTACGAATTTTTTGGTGACCTGCGCACTGTGGATACGCATGTGAAACGGCTTCGTGAAAAGCTGAATAAGGTATCGCCAGAGGCAGCCGCTATGATTACGACCGTGTGGGGCGTAGGTTATAAGCTGGAGGTTCCAAAATAACGTGAACTTCTGGAGATCGCTGGTAGGCAAGCTGTGGATCACCATCATTTGCCTTGTAGGCTCTGTGCTTATTTTTTTAGGGCTTTTTTTATTGCCGTACATCAACAGAAATTTTGCGGCGTATGAATCGACGGAAATCAAGCATTTGTTCACCTATACATGTATAGTCGGATTTTTATTGACGACCTTTTTTGCCCTATTTCTTTTTACTAAAATCACACAGCCTATGCAGCTGTTGATTCAGGCGGCGAATGCCATTCGTGAGGGAAGGTATGATACTCGGCTTTCGCTGGTGACCAGTGATGAAATTGGAGAACTGGCGAAAACTTTTAATCATATGTCTACGGAACTGGAAGCAACGATCCGCAGTCTGAATGAGGAGAAAAACCATTTATCCAGCGTACTGCGAAGCATGTCTGATGCAGTAATCACCTTCGACAGAAGCGGACAAATCATCTTGACGAATCCGCCGGCACAAAGTTTGCTGAATATCTGGGAAAAGCTGGAGTGGCAGGAACGTGATCTGGAGGAGTTTGGAGCTTCTGTACCTGAGCCTTTGCAGTCTCTGTTCCATACCGTTATGGACAGGGGAGAGGATGTCGGAGACTATATCCATGTCAAGAAGGGCTCCTGGTCGGTGCAGATGGCGCCTCTGTATACGGATAATGCAATCCGCGGTGCAGTAGCTGTGCTTAGAGATATTACGGAAGAAGTGAAGCTAGAGAAGATGCGGAGCGATTTTGTGGCCAACGTATCTCATGAAATCCGTACACCTTTATCTATGATGCAGGGCTACAGTGAGGCGTTGCTGGATGGTATGGCGGGTTCACCAGAAGAATCCGAGGAACTGGTGCAGGTCATCCATGATGAGTCATTACGCATGGGAAGGTTAGTCAAGGATCTGCTTGATCTGGCCCGAATGGAGGCTGGTCATACAGACATGCACCGACAGGAATTGGATGTGAACGAGTTGATCGAGCGTGTTCACCGTAAATTTACGGTACGATCAAAGGAACAGGGACTGACACTCGATTACCATGAGCATGGCCAGCGTTTGTTGCTGCCTGAGGCAGATGAAGACCGGTTGGAACAGGTATTGACCAATTTGCTGGATAATGCATTTAGACACACACCCGGTGGGAAAAAGGTTACTATTGCGGCGGATCGAATTTTGGGAGAACGGCATGAGTTAATCCGTATTCGGATTAAGGATGAAGGTGTAGGCATTGCCAGCGAGGATCTACCTTATATTTTCGACCGCTTTTACAAGGCAGATAAAGCCAGAGTACGTGGTGAGGATAAAGGGACTGGCTTGGGGCTTGCTATTGTCAAGAATATTGTAGAGGCTCACGGAGGCTCTGTCTCTGCTGCCAGCGTATTGGGGGAAGGGACGGAATTTACTATTTTGCTGCCTATCTCCAGCAAAACTAAGCTGGGTCTGTAACAGGCTTATAAGCCCAATCTGATATCCCCCGGTTTGCAGGCATCCTCGGAAGAGGGTGCTTTTTGTTGAAAAATCAACATTTATCTTGTTCAACGTGGAACATCCTGTTTCAAAATGATTACTCACATGATAGATAACTCGGTATAAGAAAAAGACGCCTGGGTAGCCAGGCGCCTCTCTTTATTATAAAACCATGGACCTCTCAATAGGGTCTGGAACTAATCTAGCACTACTTCTTGGGCAGTATTTAGTTCTGGCAAACCAACGAGTTGAATCAGTACGTCTTTCGGCACGGCTTTATCGACGGTCAGGATCATGATAGCTTCTCCGCCGACAATTTTACGCCCTACTTGCATAGAAGCGATATTGACGCCGTTCTCCCCAAGCAAGGTGCCGACACGACCGATAATGCCTGGTTTATCATTGTGCGAGATGAGCAGGAAATGAGCTTCCGGTGCCACGTCTACTGGGAACTGGTTCAACCTAACAATACGTTCGCCATAGCCTGCCAGCAGGGTGCCAGATACACGTTGCTCTTCGCCGCTCTGCGTTTTGAGTGTAACGGTAATCAGGTTGGTAAAACCCTTGGTGGCGGGCGCCTGAGATACGACAAGATGGATGTCACGTGTTTTGGCCAGATGTACAGAGTTTACAATGTTCACATCGCTGCCCAGATGACGGCTAAGTACGCCTTTCAAAATATACCGTGTCAGCGGCTGTGTATCCACAGAGGACAAATCGCCAGCGTAATCTACCTGAATTTCACGTACAGCCTGATTCGTGATCTGAGCGGCAAAGCTGCCCAGCTTCTCTCCAAGCGAGAAATATGGCTGCAATTGCGTCATGACGTTGGATGGTACTGGAGGCATGTTGACCGCATTTTTAAAAGGCTCATCACGCAAAATATGCAGCACTTGCTCGGACACGTCGATAGCTACATTCTCCTGAGCTTCGACAGTAGAGGCACCCAGATGTGGTGTAACGATAATTTTCGGGTGGCTCAGGAATGGGTGGTCCTGTGCTGGCGGCTCTGACTCAAATACGTCAAAAGCTGCACCGGCAACGATACCTTCATCAATGGCTTCAACAAGAGCCATTTCATCGATAACTCCGCCCCGGGCACAGTTGATAATGCGCATTCCTTTTTTCATCACTTCAAACTGTGGACGAGCAATCATATGTTTCGTTTCCGGTGTTAATGGTGTGTGTACGGTCATAAAATCTGCGTTGCGGATAATTTCATCCACGCTCGCAAGCTTAATGCCCAGCTTCTCAGCGCGTTCTTCCGTTAGAAATGGATCATAGCCGAGGATACTCATGCCAAATGCTTTGGCACGTTTAGCCACCTCACTGCCGATACGTCCCATGCCGAGGACTCCAAGTGTTTTGTTACGCAGTTCGACACCGAGGAATGTTTTACGATCCCATGTACCGCCAATGGTTTTGGCATATGCCTGTGGAATATGACGTGCTAGAGCCATCATCATCGCAAAAGTGTGCTCACATGTCGTAATCGTGTTGCCGTCAGGAGCGTTAATAACGATAATCCCGCGTTGTGTTGCTGCTTCGAGGTCGATGTTATCCACTCCGACCCCAGCTCGCCCTACAACCTTGAGGTTCTTACCTGCCGTCATGATGCGTTCGGTTACCCGAGTTTGGCTTCGAACGAGTAATGCGTCATAGTCACCAATAATTTGAACCAATTCATCCTCGCTGAGACCTGTGTTCTTGTCCACCGTGACATCGTCTGCATCCATCAGTTGCTGGATGCCCAGGTCACTGATTGGATCGGATACTAACACTTTAAACATTTGGTTTCCTCCTCAAAGTTAACTTCTTTTATGGACAGGATGCACTTCAAACTGAAATACATTCCATAAAGAACATGAAAAAACTTGAAATGCTTCTAAAAGTACAGGAGAGCGGTGTGAAATACTAGTGTGATAACGCATTGACGCAGAAAAGGGATGGAATAGCATTATGCACCAAACTAACGACCAAAAGTCTTATGCGGAGACGCTTTGCGGTTTTCGGGCATCAAAAAAACCCCCGAATCACATACTATCTCCATAGTAAGGGACGAGAGTTATCGTGGTACCACCCTAATTCGCAGCCATTTCGCAATGGACTGCCTTCAGCGGTCATAAAATGACCGAAAGGATAACGGTTTTCTGCCGATTGCATCTAATGCCGGGAAATATTCCCCAGACCTCGGTGCAATAACTCAGGAGCGCTGAAAGTAGTTACTTCGTCACCGGCTTCCACCCAAGCACCGGTTCTCTGAGGACGAAATCAATACCTTTTCTCCATCATTGTTGTTGTCGCTAATAATTTTTTCATAATGTATCATGGCTTACATGGGCATGTCAATAGGACATGCGACATGTGAGGATAGCAGGCTAGATATATAGCTACAGAATGCGGAAAATTAAGATTTAAGTCTTCTTGAATCCGCCCGACTTTTTGGCTATGATGCTAAAGAAGACTATGCAGAGGACTAACTAACTATGAAAAAGCTTAAAGTGAAATGGAAAAGAGCGCAAATTCATGAATTGAACGACCGCTTGCTGCTTTACAATTTGTATCTAACTCAGGGGCTGACCCTGCTGATTGGCGCAATCTGGATATTTTTTCAGAAAAGAAATTTGTTAGAACTATTTGCATTGCCGAACACTCTGCACGTCTTATGGTGGGGATTGGGATTGGCCGCCGCTATGTTACTTGTGGATCTGTTGCTATCCCGGATTATGCCTGAGGATGCTATGGATGACGGTGGTATTAACCAAATGCTATTTCAAAATCGTCCGGTTTGGCATATTATTTGTATAGCAGCTATCGTTTCTATCTGTGAGGAACTCTTGTTCAGAGGTGCGATTCAGTACAGCTTTGGTCCTTATTGGACAAGCATTTTATTTGCGGTGATTCATATCCGATATTTACGGCATTGGATTCCCACTGGCTGGGTTTTTCTTAGCAGTTATGGATTGGGCTACATATATGTGCAGACCGGTAGTCTGTGGGCACCGATCATTTGTCATTTTGTGATTGACCTTATATCTGGTTTAGCGTTACGTTTTCGGAGGTATGAAGAATGAATCAGGAACTTAGCAGAGTGCAGACCTATGGTAGCCGTCGAAATGGTCGCAAAGGCAAGGAAGAGGACAGGTCAAAATCTAAACCAGTTCGCTCCCGTGCTTCACGGCCCGTGCCAGAATTGGCTCACGTTGCCGCTGCACCAGAAGTTGCTGTGACGATGGAGGGTGACACTCCTGCCAGTGAGTACCGAACGCGGGCAGAAATGTTTCCGTCCCGCCGTATTCGGGTAAGCAAGTGGTTTTTAAATTTTTTGAGCACTCTTTTTGTGCTGATTACTGCAGCATTACTGTGGTGGGGCGTCAAGGGTGCACCACCCATCAGTGAAATGCTTTGGTAATATAAAGTTATTATGGACGTCTGTGCTTAGGTCAAGGCGCGTAATGATACGGCGAAAAAGCCTCCATCTCCACATGAATAACGGAGAATGGAGGCCTTTATTGCATCATCTATAGTTAATCCGGAGTATACGCAAGTGTCTACTAGCTAGCAGGAACCTCAATCCCTTGCGGATCGACAAATTGGTAACCCTTTTGCTCAAGGCGCGTCAATAGACTGTCCAGCGCCTCAGCTGTCCATGGCAGTTCGTGCATCAAGATATTGCTGCCTGGATGAAGTTGTTCTGTTACATTTTTGAGAAGTGCCTCCGTTTTATTAGGCTGATTCTTTTTCATTGTCCAGTCCAGAGAACCGACGGACCATGTCATGTATAGGAGACCGTTTTCCTTAGCGACCTTGCGACCTACGTCCCCGCCTGCACCATGAGGGGGGCGGAAGAAGACGGGGGCTTGGCCTGTAATGTCCTTAACAGCTTTTTGTACCGTTTCAATCTGTTTTTTGACCTCGGGCTCAGATTTGTTTTTCAGCACGATGTGATCCCAGCTATGGTTGCCGATGGGCTGTCCACGGTCATGGATAAGCTTAAGCAACTCAGGATGCTTTTTTACACGGTAACCGTTTACGAAGAAAATTGCTTTCGCTTTGTGTTTGTCCAGTACATCTATGATTTTGTTAATCATGGCTGCTTCCTTAGGACCATCATCAAAGGTCAATAACACGACTTTTTTTTCGGTACCTTGTTGGTCAGGGATTACATTGTAAGCTTTGTCCAAGTGATACATTTTGTTATTGGTAGTTGCAGATGTCGCAGCTCCTGTTTCGTTGCTTTCGCTGGTTTTATCATTTTGTGCATTGGTTTTATCCGCTGAGTTGTGATCATCACTGCCTGCTTGCTTACTGCTGCTTTTTGGGGAAGAGACGTTGCTCTGATCTTTGGCGCTGTTACTTGAGTCAGAGGCTACCGAATCCTGCTGGTTGCTTGTTGCCGCAGATTCAGGCTTGGTTGCAGTGCAAGCACTAAGCAGCAGACATGCGGTGAACAAAATGGCTGCTGTTTTTGTACCCATTATTTCATCTCACCTTCCTGTATTTTATACCGTATGAGTTTGTCACTACTGACGAACACTATGCTTGATTCTACCACAAAGGGAGGTTCTAATTGTGAAAACATCTTCATTTTTCCTGGGAATCGTTTTGGGCGCTGTCGCAAGCTCTATGATCTCCCGTAACCGCAACATGTTGGGCTTATCTATGGACATAGGTGGAAAAAAAGGCGGCAATTTAGTGCAGCAAGCCCGTACTAAAATGATGGACGCGGCATTCCCCGGGATGGGCGAGATTACGCTCAATAAAGAAGACACCCATAAGGATCAAGACCATCATTCACAAACAGATAAAACCGCTTATAACGCCCATACTGCCAAGAACAAAGAAGAGAATATGAAGTTGATTAAAGACTTCATCAGCACAAGTCCCGATGTTAAACGTGAGGTCGAGCAAATTTTGAAAGAAACTCATACAGCCGTACCGGGATTGTAACCCAGAAACCTTTATTCCGAATCATTTTGCGGCTTTTTTGTAAAAGCCGTTCAAATGATTCTTTTTTTTATCTTTTTATTGCGTGCATTTACGATTATAAAATGATAACATGATTACATAGAACCATTTTCATCACAGGCATCATAATTGCATCATAATCTGTTAATAACACTCGGCTGCCAGGAGGAGGGTCCAGTATGAAAATAGAAAGATTAAGTCAGGACAAGATACGGATTTTCCTTACCTTTGACGATTTGAGCGAACGCGGTATTCAAAAAGACGATATGTGGCAAGAAATTCCTAGAGTTCATGAGCTGTTTACCGAAATGATGGATCAGGCATACAGTGAGCTGGGCTTCGACGCCACGGGACCGTTAGCTGTCGAAGTCTTTGCGCTTCCTGCTCAAGGAATGGTTGTTATCGTCACTCGGGGTAAATACGACCATCAACAGTATGGTTCGGGTCCCGATGAGGAGCTTCCAGAGGAAGTCTACGAAATGGAAGTCACGTTGGAGCATAGTGATTCCATCGTTTATGCGTTTAGCGATTTCGAAGTACTCATAGAAGCGGCTCATATGCTTCGTAGCAACACTACGGAAGCAGGTAAGCTGTATCATTATAGAGGAAAATGGATTCTGCATTTGGAACCAGAAGAAGTAGAGGAGTCCAAGCTTGCCGCTTTAATCGCGGTTCTTGCTGAATTTGGAGAAGGCTCATCCGTTACACCAGCTATGTTGGAAGAGTACGGCAAACTGGTCATTCCTGAACAGGCAGTTGCTGTCATCTGCACTCATTTTGACAGCCGTTCTTGATTCGTTTTATCAAAAGTGATATCGAAGTGAATTTGTCGGCTCTGCGCTGAAAGCAGAGCCGACTCATTTTTATGGAGGGATGATCGGTGCTTCTGTTTTCAGTTTTAGCGGCAGCCACAGCGCCGGGTCTCGCCTTATTGATGTATTTTTACTTGAAGGACAGGTATGATTCGGAGCCACTGCACATGGTTATTAAAGTGTTTTTGCTCGGCTTTTTGGTGGTTCTTCCTGTCATGATTTTTCAACGAGGGCTGCTGCTTTGGCTAGGGGATCACACGTTAATCCAGGCGTTCGGCATTTCAGCCGGAGTGGAAGAGTTTTTTAAATGGTTTCTGTTGTATCACATCATCTATAATCATACCGAGTTCGACGAGCCTTATGATGGTATTTTGTATGCGGCCGCAGTCTCACTCGGATTTGCAACGGTTGAAAATCTGTTATATGCCTGGGCGGGCCATGCTTCGGTTAGCATGATGCTGATGAGATCATTGCTACCGGTATCCGGTCATGCGATGTTTGGCGTAATGATGGGCTACTACATGGGGAAGGCCAAGTTTTCAGAAGGCTTGAGGAGCAAATACATGTTGCTGCTGTCATTGGTGCTTCCATGGTTCTGGCACGGAGTATACGATTTGATTTTAACGAAATTTTCGCATGACTGGATCTGGTTTATCATTCCACTTATGGCCTTTCTATGGTATGGAGGAATGGCGAAGATCAGTCGGGCTAATAACCGTTCTCCTTTTCGTTTGTTAAAACGGGAAGAAAAGGTTAACATGTAACAAAATGGGACACACTGATCTGACAAACCTGTTAGAGAAAGAGGTGTCTTTTTTGCGTATAAAAGTTAGAATTCATTGTAAAAGATGCGGAGAACGCTTTGTGCTGAGAGGACGCATAGAGCAAGGACAGATTCAGACCGGCTTTAAACGCTGTATTTGCGATAACTGTGAGTTTATTGTTGAAGTCATGGAAAACCATGCATAAGAGAGCTTTCTTCTTGTCACACTATCGGTAGTGTACTTGAAGAAAGGAGACTCCCAATATGTATAAGCGACTTAGTTCCGTATTGTTCCCGGTGGTTACCCTGATGATGATAGGAGCATTTGTGTGGGGTTATCAGCAAAGCCAGATGAGAAAAGAGGTGTCTCTTCAGGCAAATAGCATGTCGATAAAAGCGGAAAATCAATACCAGCGTGCGTTTCACGATTTGTCGTTTCATATGGATCAGCTGCATTCTCAACTCGGTAACGCGGTTGCTGTCCATAATACTTCACACGCGATGCACCGCAAATGTTTGATGAACGTGTGGAGGATTACAAGTGAGGCTCAAAATGAGGTTAATCAGTTGCCCCTCAATGTAATGCCTTTTAATCATGCTAAAGATTTGCTGTCACATCTATCTGCATTTTCGTATCAGACCGCTGTCCGTGATCTGGATCACGAGCCCTTAAACGAGAAAGAAATTTCGAACCTGAAAACGTTGTATAACAATTCCAAAGAAATTTCGAAAAACATGCAGGAAGTGCAGCAGAAAGTCATTAGCAAAAATTTGCGCTGGACGGATGTGGATATGGCGGCAGGTTCTCAAACTGGGCCGAAGGACAACACCATTATTGATGGCTTTAAAACCGTGGACAAAAAGGTGGAAAACTATAAAGAGCTGGATTGGGGACCGTCTGTAGCCAGCATCTATGATAAACGCTCTGTGAAAAAATTGAGTCTCCCGCCAGTAAATGCAGAACAAATTAAACAAAATGCTGCTGAATTTACAGGAAAACCGGAAAGTCAGATCAGGGTGAACGAAAACGGTAAAGGAACGGAATGGGCATCTTATACAGCTACCCTGCTAAATAAGAAGCAGCCTGTGGCCAGTATGGATTTTACGAAAAAAGGCGGCAAGCTTATTTCTTATCATGACATGAGGGCAGTAGGTCCTAAAAAAGCAACACGTAATGAAGCGATTCGCTATGCTAGTGAATACCTTGAACAAAAAGGTTACAAAGACATGAAGCCCGTTGCGTATGATGAAAGCGGGAATTTAGCTAACATTACATTTGTGAGCCAACAAGGGGATGTGATTATCTATCCAGAAAAAATCGCAGTCAGATCAGGCCTTGATAACGGACAAGTGATCGGTTTTCAAGCCAGTGATTATGTGTATGAGCATAGTCATCTCCGCCGCATACCGCAAGCGAAATTGAATTTGAATGCAGCACGAGCAAAATTGAATCCTGAGTTTCGTGAAACTTACCACCGTAAAGCCTTAATTGAAAATGAACTTTCGAATGAAGTTCTCTGTTATGAATTTGGTGGTAAAATCAATGGTTCCGTTTACCGGATATACATTAACGCCAATACGGGGATGGAAGAAACGATTGAAGAGGTTAAAGATTCAGATGAACCTCAGGTTACTGCAAGTAATGTCTAGTTAATTACATGAAAATGAATCAATAGTCACTCTAAACCTCCTTCATGAAGGAGGTTTTTTGTGCTTTAGTCATAGATCAAACAAATATTATGCTTAATATAGGCACAAAGTCGTGGTATTATATACCTTAATTAGAGCTTTTAATGGACAAGGATGGTGGATCATTTGTTTCCCAAAATTAATGATGTGTTATACATACAAGTGGCAGGTACTGACCATAAGGACGAGATTTTTGAATTTAAGTCTCGTATTGCAGAAGAGGAGTCACAGAACTTTTTAATTGAAATTCCTATGTCACAAACAAGTGGGCATTTGAAAAAATTGTTTCTAGGGGAAGAACTGTCTATATTTTTTTTGAGCGAGGGTGGGATTAAAAATTATTTTAATACCCACGTTACGGGTTTCAAAGAGGATATCCTCCGGATGATTCGTATCCACAAACCTGCTCCAGACAGCATCAGCAAAATTCAGCGTCGAAACTTTCTTCGGGTTAAGGCCAACTTGGAAATTGCTGTAAAGCATGGTGCGAACGAGTCCAGATTCGTAGCAGAGACACATGATGTAGGAGGTGGGGGTGTTTCTTTTCACACCCAGGGAACTCATCATCTTGAAGAAGGAGAATCATTGTCTTGCTGGATTTTAGTTCCATATAAAAACGGTACTCAGGAGCATGTTCCGTTCCAATCTGAAATTGTGCGCATTCAGCAGATGGAAAACGGTCGCAAACTCATTATGCTGAAATATGAGGAAATCGCTGATCAGGAGCGTCAAAAACTGATTAAATATTGCTTTGAAAGACAGCTGGAATTCCGGGGGAAATCTTAATCATCCGAAATTTTTCTTTTTTAGTAAACCTGTCGCTTATTTTGCATCGCCTATAAATGTGTGGTATAATTTTCACGTCGCAGGCAATGCCTGCTTTTTTCTTGAGGTTAGGTTAGGAGGAATTCCCTGTTGGCAAGGCAACATGTATCTTCAATTAACAAAATAAATGTAGCCATTGATGGACCTGCTGGTGCAGGGAAAAGTACAGTGGCCCGCTTGGTGGCGAAAACACTTTCTTATGTATATGTAGATACTGGAGCCATGTACCGAGCAGCAACGTGGTACATGATGCGTAAGGAAATTCCTGCAGAAAATGTACAAAAAGTGCTTCAACATGTACCTGAGCTGGTGATTGAATTAGTACCGGACCCCACAGGCCAAAAGGTTTATTGTAACGGGGAAGATGTAACCACTGTGATCCGTTCGATGGAAGTGACTAGCAACGTGTCACAGTATTCAAGTATTGCTGGTTTACGGACACGTTTGACTGAAAACCAGCGTGAGATGGCTGCACGCAAGGGTGTCGTTATGGATGGTCGCGATATTGGAACAACTGTACTTCCCGATGCGGAAGTCAAGGTGTTCATGACCGCAAGTGTTCAGGAACGTGCCTCCCGCCGTTTTAAAGAACTGAGCGAAACTGATGATATCACTCTGGAGCAACTGGAACGTGACATTGCGGCACGTGACAAGCTTGACGAGGAGAGGGAGGTATCTCCGCTTCGTTGCAGTGAGGACGCCATCGTGCTCGATACGACCCAAATGGGCATTCAGGATGTCGTTGATATGATCGTATCTTATTGCTTAACGGAGAAGGATGGAGAGATCAGCCAATGATATATACTGTATGCGCCAGTATTTTGCGTCTCATTTACCGCGTTCTGTTTAGACTTGAGGCGGTAGGCAGGGAAAATGTTCCTGCTGAGGGTGGAGTGCTGTTGTGTTCTAATCATATTAGTAATCTTGACCCTCCTACAGTTGGTATTTTGCTGAAAAGAAAGGTTCACTTTATGGCAAAAGCCGAGCTGTTTAATGTTCCTGTACTGGGTCCACTAATTGGGAAACTGGGAGCTTTTCCAGTCAAACGTGGCGGTGTAAGTAAGGAATCCATTAAGTTGGCATTGAACATTTTGCGTGATGGTAAGGTTATGGGAATCTTTCCCGAAGGTTCCAGAGGAGCTGGGGGAATCGGTAAAAAGGGTGCTGCAAGCTTTGCGCTACGCAGTGGAGCGGCTGCCGTTCCGGTCGCCATTATTGGTGATTACAAGCTTTTCCGTAAAACGAAAGTGTTATACGGTAAACCTGTCAATTTGGAAGCTTACCAAAAGGGTGCCGATATCGAAGGAGATCCAATTGAACTGGCAACAGAAGCAATTATGTCTCGTATTCGCACGATGAAGGAAACGGGTAAGCCTACGAATAACTGAAAGGCTTGTATGAATTGTGTCTAAGCTCGGAAAACTAGAACAAAAGTTTATTTATGTTTTGAACTCTGCCATGCGCAGGTTTAAATAAATGGTTTTTTTTGAATTGAGGAGGGTATTGACATGTCGGAAGAAATTAAAAATCAAGAAGCTGCTGAAGCGGCAAATCAAGACGAGCTCGATCAAATCGTCTCCCTGAAAAAAGGTGACACCGTTAAGGGTACAATCGTGAAATTGGAAGATAACCAAGCGGTAGTAAGCATTGGATATAAATACGATGGAATTATTCCAATTCGCGAGTTGTCTTCTGGTCTGGATAACGCAGAAGAAGCAGTACAAGTAGGCCAAGAGGTTGAAGCTAGAATTATCAGCATTGACGATGGCAAGGAAAAACTTGTTCTGTCCAAACGTGCAATCGACAGTGAAAATGCTTGGGAAAAGTTGGAGCAACTGTTCGAAAGCAAAGAAGTATTTGAAGTCGTTGTAAATGATGTCGTTAAAGGCGGCATCGTGGTAGACGTGGGTCTGCGCGGATTTATCCCTGCATCCATGGTAGAACGTCACTTCGTAGAAGATTTCAGTGATTACAAAGGCCGCACATTGCGTGTTGTTGTAAAAGAACTGGATCGTGAAAATAACAAAGTGATTCTTTCTCAAAAAGACGTTCTGGAAGCAGAATTCGAAGCCAACAAGCTTAAAGTAATGGCTGAGCTGAAAGAAGGCCAAGAAATCGTAGGTACGGTTCAACGTCTTACTCAGTTCGGTGCTTTCGTAGATGTTGGCGGCGTGGATGGTCTTGTTCACGTATCTGAAATTGCTTGGACTCATGTCGATAAGCCTTCTGATGCAGTTTCTGAAGGAGACCAAGTGAAAGTAAAAGTCTTGAAAGTAGATCCTGAAAAAGGAAAAATCAGCCTGAGCATGAAAGCTGCACAGCCTGGTCCTTGGGAATCGGCTGCTGGACAATTCAACAACAATGACATCGTAACAGGTGTTGTAAAACGTCTGGTTAACTTCGGCGCATTCGTTGAAATCGCTCCTGGCGTGGAAGGTTTGGTTCATATTTCCCAAATTTCCCACAAACACATTGGAACTCCACAAGAAGTTCTGGAAGAAGGGCAAGAAGTGAAAGTTAAAATTCTTGAAATGAATCCTTCCGAAAAACGTGTTAGCCTGAGCATTAAAGAAACTGAGGAAGCTCCTGAAGCTGCTCCTAAAGCAGAAAGAGCACCACGTGCATCTCGTGCACCTCGTGAGGAACTGAATAATCCTAACGTTTCCCTCAATAATTCCGGTCTGAGCATCACGCTCGGCGAGCGTTTTGGCGATAAGCTGAACAAATTTAAATGAGTTTAAATCAATACATTTTATAATATGCATAACGTACACCATCGGCGGACCCAGAGGGTTCGCCGATTGTTGTTACGTGACCATATCGCCAATAGGTATGTTTTTTGCTATGATGATAGCGGAAGAATTGACAGGAGGAGTGAATTTATGGCAAGACCCGTTGTGGCTATCGTTGGTCGTCCGAATGTGGGCAAGTCCACTATTTTTAATCGGATAATCGGGGATCGTTTGTCCATCGTGGAAGATAAACCCGGAATCACTCGTGACCGTATATACGGTATATCGGAGTGGAATGGTAAATCCTTCAGTATTATTGACACCGGCGGCATTGAGATTGATGGTGAGGATGTCATTTTAAAATCCATCCGTATGCAGGCCGAACTTGCAATAGAAGAAGCAGATGTAATTGTATTTATGAGTGATGCGAAAGCAGGAATTACACAGTCAGATGAAGAGGTTGCTCAAATGCTATATCGTTCGGGTAAACCGATCATCGTAGCTGTCAACAAGGTGGACAACCTCAGTCGCGCCGATCTGATTTATGAGTTTTATTCTTATGGATTTGGTGATCCAATCGCTGTTTCTGGTAGCCATGGTACAGGGATAGGCGATCTGCTAGATGCCATTACATCCAATTTGCCTGAGCTGGAAGAAGATCACTATGATGAAGACGTTATTCGTGTTGCCTTGATCGGCCGCCCGAATGTAGGTAAGTCTTCACTGGTTAACGCCATTCTGGGAGAAGAGCGGGTTATCGTTAGTGACATTGCAGGTACGACACGTGATGCAATTGATACACCTTTTGAAAAAGACGGTCAAAAGTATGTACTGATTGATACGGCAGGTATGCGTAAACGTGGCAAGGTATATGAAACGACCGAAAAATATAGTGTAATGCGTGCCATGCGTGCTATTGAGCGTGCAGATGTTGTATTGGTCGTTATTAACGGCGAGGAAGGCATCATTGAACAGGATAAGCACATTGCTGGCTATGCTTATGAAGCGGGTAAAGCATCGCTGTTTGTCGTTAACAAATGGGATGTCGTGGACAAGGACGACAAAACGATGCATCAGTTTGAAACGAAAATTCGCGATCACTTTTTGTTTATGACATATGCTCCGATTGTGTTCTTGTCTGCAAAAACGAAGCAACGCCTGCAAAAGCTGCTTCCTGTTGTACAGCATGTGGCACAGCAGCATGTGTTGCGTATTCAGACACATTTACTGAATGATGTAATTTCCGATGCGGTTGCCATCAATCCTCCACCAACAGACAAGGGACGTCGTCTGCGCATTAACTATGTGACCCAGGTTGCTGTTAAGCCGCCTACGATGGTTGTATTCGTAAACGATCCAGAAATAATGCACTTCTCGTATGAGCGTTATCTGGAGAACAAAATCCGCGCCGCCTTCAATTTTGAAGGAACTCCAATTCGAATCTTTACACGGCGCAAGTCTGACGAAAGTTAGGAGCGAATAGGTTGATTTTACAAATCGTTGCCATCGTACTCAGTTACTTGCTTGGCTCTGTCAGCTTTAGTTTGCTGTATGGAAAATTAAAAGGAATCGACATTCGCCAACATGGGAGCGGCAATGCCGGTGCGACGAATACGCTGCGTGTGCTTGGAAAAGGCCCAGCTATTCTGGTACTGCTGCTGGACGTTCTTAAAGGGGTTATTGCGGTACTAATAGGGCACTGGTTAGGTGGGGAATCATCCTGGGTACCGGGTTTGTGCGGCATTGCGGCGATTGCGGGCCATAACTGGCCGGTATATTTTCACTTTCGTGGAGGAAAAGGTATTGCGACTGCTATTGGTGTATTGGCATCGCTTGCCTTACTGCCCGCACTATATGCCGGAATCATTGCGATACTTGCAATTGTAATGACTCGTTACGTATCCCTTGGATCACTCATATTTGTCATTTTGACCCCTTGGATATTACTCGTGCTTGGTTTTGCATGGCCGTTATTCTGGACGGCTCTAATCATTTGTCTGTTCGCTGTGTGGAGACACCGTACCAACATAGTCAAGTTGGTACGGGGGAATGAGAATAAGCTTGGCTCCAAAGGAGGAGATCGTCTTGTCTGAGAAAATAGCTGTGCTGGTCGCGGGGAGTTGGGGAACAGCCCTGGCTTCCGTTCTTGCGGCCAATAACAACGATGTCTCTGTCTGGACGAGAAACGAGCAGCAAGCAGCTGAAATCAATGAGAAGCATACAAATGAGCATTATTTACCGGGCTCTATTTTGTCTGATCGCATTTCAGCTACAACTGATATGCAGACTGCGGTATCTGGTGCTAAAGCAGTGATAATCGTATCTCCTTCTGCTGCTGCTCGTCAGGTAGCACGTAGTCTGAAAGCTCATTTTAGCAAGGATATGCTGGTAGTGCATGCCATTAAAGGTTTTGAAACAGAAACGCTTAAACGTATGTCCACGGTGATCTCGGAAGAACTGGAAGTCGCGGAGGGCGATATTGCCGTGCTGTCTGGTCCGAGTCATGCGGAAGAAGTGGTGAGGAAATGTCCTACAACGGTCGTTGTAGCTTCCTCCAATGAGCAGGCTGCACAGGCTGCTCAGGGGCTGTTCATGAACTCCTACTTCCGTGTCTATACAAACCGCGATTTGCTCGGTGTGGAACTGTCCGGGGCGCTAAAAAACATTATCGCATTGGGTGCGGGAATGTCAGATGGGCTTGGTTTCGGTGATAATGCCAAAGCAGCTTTATTGACCCGTGGGTTGGCTGAAATTACCCGTGCCGGAGTTGAGATGGGGGCTAATCCATTAACCTTTGCCGGCCTAGCTGGTATTGGCGATCTAGTGGTCACGGCAACGAGCCGTCACAGTCGCAACTGGCGTGCAGGGTCACTATTAGGACAGGGCCAACAGCTTGATGATGTGCTGGAATCTATGGGCATGGTCGTAGAGGGGATTCGAACGACAAAAGCGGCATACGCCATCTCTCAAAAATTAGGTGTTCAGATGCCTATTACAGAGGTACTGTATGGAGTACTGTTTGAAGGACGTGACGTCCGTAAGGCCGTTGAGGCGCTGATGGGTCGCGACCCTAAGACCGAGATGGAAGTCATGCCACTTCAGACTTGGGAGCAATGGCATTCTTAAAGGCTCAGATGAGCTTTAATAATATAAAGGCTGTCTCATGGTAGATTTTTTCTATAATGAGATAGCCTTTTTTAGTTAGGCGTTTGGCATGTCTTATGTACGCTTAATCACCTTTTGTCTCCGCCACTCATAGACTGAGTTGAGCAATGGCGGAGGAGGGGAGATTATGAATAAAAACTTTCCGAAAGATGCATTGAAGGCCATTAACAAAAAAGGCGGCAAAAACATATCCGAAAATGCAGTGAAAAAGCTGGCAGGCACGGTAAAGGCGGACACGCTTCAAAGCGAAGCGCAACTGCGTCAGCTTATCAAGCAAGTGTCTGCGATGGCCAACATTCCGGTGTCGGAAGATACAGTAAGGGATATTGTTGGTGCCGTCAAAAAGAGCGGAATGAATCCTTCCAATATGGAAGCGTTGATGAAAATGATGATGAAAAAATAGACCGCTGGTCGCACGCCAGTTAGTATTATTCACCGTGGACCGGGAAGGTTCGCGGTTTTTTTATATTTTGGAGTGGGTAACCGCTTTTACAGTACACAAAATATCGAACTGCCCTGTCGAACATGTTATAATGATGCCCATCAGGAAACGGAAGGTAAGACAGCAAAGGAGGAAACAATGTTGAAGGAGGCAATATCATCGGTGTTAGTAGACAGGCTTCCTCACAATCTGGCAGTTGCGCTGAGTAGCTTGGCTGAGAACTGGTCAACAGTGTCGGTTCCGTGGATGCTAGGCGGGAGTTGTTCACTACTTGTACATGAAGTTGAACTGGATCGCCTGCCTCGGGACATTGATATTTATGCGGATATTCATGCAGCAAAGCAACTTCATGCGCACCCCCTAGGTATAAGTATAGATCGACAGCAGGTTGATCGTAGCGGCTCTTACGTTTCATTGCTGAGCCACTATGATCTGGAGGGATTTCCAGTCGAGTTGGTGGGGGGATTTGAAGTATTATGTGACGGAGCGTTATACCGCTTAGAGATCGAGCGACTACTTTGGTCGGCTGGTGTTCAGCTTGAGCTGGGGAGTGCTTCACTGCGTCTGATGCCGCTCAGTCATGAACTTTTATTCAATATATTGCGAAATCGACCCGACCGATATAAAGCGATTGCAGAAGTCATGAAGCGCGACCCGCGACGTCATATCATTGTACTGAAGCAGCTACTAGTCAGTAATATTTGGAATGAGGAGCAATTGGACAAGCTTGTAGAACTTCTGCCTTGGCCAGAGTTGCACTCCGTCATCCAGATGGGCAATGAAGTATAAGTTGTGTGTGTTAGGAGAAAGACAACTGGAGGACCATTCATGAATGTGCAGATTACGTTTAGGCCGTCAGGTAGGCGCGTACAGGTCGGTCAGGGTACGTCATTGCTTCAGGCTGCTCGTAAAGCGGGTGTATATATCCCCACTCGTTGTGACGGAAAAGCAGCCTGTCTGATGTGTAAGGTACAAATATCACCGGAATGGGCTGAATTCGCAGACCAACCCAGCGATGCAGAGCAGCGTAAGCTGGGGCCTTTACTGGATGAAGGAATGCGCTTATCCTGCCAGGCACGTGTCCAAGGCGATATGGAGGTAACCATACCGGAGGATAGGCTCAAGGCGGCTATCAGACGGCAACTGGAGCGTCAGGCGCTGGATGATGAACTGTGGTAATGCCGATTATATCAGGAGAATAGAAAAAGGATGTTTCCGACGACTCTAAACGGTCAGGAGAAACATCCTTTTTTTATTTAATCTAGCGACGAAGTCATGGGAGAGTCTTGCCCCGCATATATTAGGTGAGTGGAACCAAACGTAAAATATCGTTTCTGCAATGATCGCTCTGTCGTAATCTATTTTTCAAAAAACTAAACATATTTTACGGAGGGGATACATATGATGGTATCAGTCCAAATGCATGTACGAGTTTACGCCGTTTCGCCGATTCCATCAGTCTCCTGAATCTCGGCGGCGGACGACTTCCGGGCATTTTAAAGGCTGTTCTGCCGCATCTGGGATCAAGCAGTTGGTTGAACACGAAGCGGATGCTCTTTAAGCATTTTTCCTTCGGAGACTTTTGAGGAGGGGATTTCATTGGAGAAAGTGGACATTTTTAAAGACATTGCCGAACGTACCGGAGGAGACATTTATCTTGGGGTCGTCGGCGCAGTCCGAACAGGAAAATCAACGTTTATCAAGCGGTTTATGGAGACGATTGTTCTGCCAAACATTACAAGTGAGGCGGACCGTGCCCGCGCCGTAGACGAGTTGCCGCAAAGTGCGGCAGGCAAGACGATCATGACGACGGAGCCTAAATTCGTACCGAATAATGCCGTCCAGATCAAAGTAACGGAAGGACTGGATGTGAATGTACGTCTGGTTGACTGTGTAGGATATGCAGTAGAAGGAGCAAAAGGGTACGAGGATGAAAATGGTCCGAGGATGATCTCCACACCATGGTTCGAAGAACCCATTCCTTTTCAGGAAGCGGCAGAAATTGGTACACGCAAGGTTATTCAAGAGCATTCGACGCTTGGTGTAGTAGTCACTACAGACGGCACGATTGCGGAAATCCCGCGCAGCTCTTATGTAGAGTCGGAGGAACGCGTCATTGAGGAGTTGAAGGAAGTTGGCAAGCCATTTGTTTTGGTTATCAACTCCACACATCCGCGCAGTGATGAAACACTCCAGCTTCGTAGTGAGCTGGCTGCCAAGTACGATATACCAGTCATGACACTCAGCGCGGCGACGATGACGGAAGATGATGTTACAGGCGTACTTCGTGAAGTATTGTATGAATTTCCGGTGCATGAGGTGAATGTAAACCTGCCGAGCTGGGTCATGGTACTGAACGAAGAGCACTGGCTGCGTAGCAATTATGAAAATTCCGTTCGCGATACGGTTAAAGATATTCGACGCCTGCGTGATGTAGATCGAGTGGTTGGCCAGTTTATGGAATATGAATTCATCGACAGGGCCGGATTGAGCGGGATGAATATGGGGCAGGGCGTAGCTGAAATTGATCTGTATGCTCCCGATGAGCTTTATGACCAGATTTTGGTCGAAGTCGTCGGGGTAGAGATTCGTGGCAAGGATCATTTGCTGCAAATGATGCAGGATTTTGCCCATGCCAAACGAGAGTACGACCGCTTCGCCGAGGCGCTGGAAATGGTCAAGACAACGGGATATGGCATTGCCGCGCCGTCGTTATCTGAGATGGCACTAGACGATCCGCAGTTGATTCGTCAGGGTACAAGGTTTGGTGTGCGGCTCAAGGCGACAGCACCTTCTATACACATGATTCGTGTCGATGTGGAATCGGAATTTGCTCCGATTATCGGAACAGAGAAGCAAAGTGAAGAGCTTATGCGCTATCTGATGCAAGATTTTGAGAATGACCCAATCAAAATTTGGGAGTCAGACATTTTCGGACGTTCGCTGCATTCCATTGTACGGGAAGGCATTCAGGGTAAAATCGCCATGATGCCGGACAATGCACGCTATAAGCTGCAGGAAACGCTGGGTCGTATCATTAATGAAGGCTCCGGCGGTCTCATTGCTATTATTCTTTAAGGGTAAGCCACACCTAAAAAATGTATAAGAGAAATACCGTGGAGAGCAATTTGCTCTCTACGGTTCGCAAAAACAAAATATTAGACTGACCTCCAAAACCAGACAGGGGTAGCCATGGACGAGAAAATAAAGTCCTGGATTACCTCTTTTTTTATTGAGCTTTTGTTACTCGTAAAGTGCTGTAGGCGAATTTTTCCTATTCATTAAAAGCGTAGTTCTGATATTCGGCTGGACAACCCCAATATTGAAATACTATGCGTGCAGGATCGTCAATCGGTAAGTATACTTCAATTCCAGGATACATGTGGCTACTTACAGAAAGATGAATTTGCTTGTAGCGAATAGGGACTAAATCGTCCGCGGTTCCCATTCTGGCCAAAATAATTTTGGGTTGCTCAATTTCACTTGCTGAGTCCTTTGGCTGCATATTCCAATATTTATTAAGATCATCGTATTTTTGAAATCTGTCTATTAACTTCGTATACCAATGGTCGTATCGGGACAACATGTTATATCTTTTGAAAGCTTGTATCCCAAAAATAGCATGAGACTCCCACTGTTCGAACGACTCAGCATCGAAGGTAGAACGGGGACGAATGGAAAAATCGGAGTTAAAATGAAAATCTACTTTATTCAGTTTGCCATTCATAAAAGAATCGGAAGGAATATCAAATAAATGGCGAAACGGTTCATTTAACCCTTTGATATCTAAGGTATGAGTAACAATCATCGCCGGAAATGGCAAATTACTCATGATTTGCTGTGTTTGCTCCAGCGCCAGCTCTAGAGAACGTCCTTCGAGTTCGTAATGGATCGGAAGATATTCAGCGGCGAGGAGAAGGTCATTGCGCTCATGTGAAGTACACTCCAGATACTCAGCAATATGGATTATCGTTTGCCGGTCCGGTATTCGACGAGACCGTCCAACCAATAGATTTTTATACGTAGGACATGCCTCATCATTAAGCTCCTGCTGAGTAAATCGTTTTAATAACGGGTGTGATAGCTCAGTATATTCCCGTTGACGCTTCATGCGAACAGCTTCAATCTCTCCCAAAACGTTTTTTAATGTTTTATATCGGAAGTCCTTGTGCATGGTCATCCTTTTTCAATCCTTTTCATAATGAGGTGTAGTTCTACACTTGGTGCAGATAGTTCCCTACAGTATACTACATTGTGAAAAAGGGGAGCTATTTACAAGGGTTTCTCAATGAGAATGATGGGGGAGATCATATGGTTCGTGCAATTGTAACAGATCCGTTTGCTTCAGGATATTTCGCAATAAAGGAAGTTTCCGTCCCGCAGGCCCAGCCTTGGGAAGCGATCGTTCAAGTACAGGCCTTCTCTCTGAATCGGGGTGAAGTTGTAGATGCAAGAAATCATGGAAGACAGAGCAGACCAGGATGGGATTTTGCCGGGATTGTCATCGAGCAAGCCAAAGATGGCACGGGCCCGAAACAAGGAAGCCGTGTCGTAGGACTTCTCCCGATGGGAGCATGGGCCGAACAAATTGCCGCTCCTACTTCATTAGTGGCTGAATTTCCTGATGATATTACCTTCGCCCAGGCTGCTACTTTACCAGTAGCCGGTCTGTCAGCGCTCTATACACTTCGAAAAGGAGGAATGCTGCTCGGTAAGCGAATATTGATATCTGGATCGACTGGCGGAGTTGGGACTTTTGCACATCAGCTAGCGGCGCAATCAGGAGCTTTTACAGTAGGTGTAGCCAGAACAGAGGAAAAAGCTCTACTTGTTCAAGAGGCTGGTGCTAATGAGGTTATCGTTGGCGATCCGGCGATTTCCTCGCTGGATACATTCGGACCTTATCATCTCATTGTGGATTCAGTAGGTGGGGATACGCTAGCTGCATTACTACCTCAGCTTATGCCAGAGGGGATATGTGTGTCCATGGGACATTCGTCCTCACCTTACGCAACGATTAATATTAGGGGCTTAGGTGGTAGAACTTTGTATTGCTTCTTTCTAGGTGAGGAAATAAATCGTTATTCCCCAGCGGGAGATCTAAAATTACTAGGTGAGCTTGTATCAAAAGGCCAGTTAGTACCAAAAATCGAAGTGGAGGCATCGTGGAAGGAAATTGGAGCTGTAGCCCAACAACTGATAGATCGGAAATTTTCCGGTAAAGCAGTGCTCCAAATAAGTTAGATGTGAGCGTTCTCCTATTTAAAATAAACAGACAGATTGTATCTTCGACCCAGGCTCCGCCTTGATTTCAAATTTAAGCAGCAACCGTTTTCCGGTATTCAATCGGGGGGGCGGTTGTTTGTTGTGTGTTGGCCTATAAAACCGGAAAATTTTCTATATTTAATAAAACCTATTTACATACTTGGTTTAAAGCGATATATTAAGTATCAAATTTGAATCATTTTGTGGTTGAACGAGGGGGAAATGAAATCATGGATATCCAAAAAGAGTTCCAAAGACACAAAAAGCTAGGGCT
Organism: Paenibacillus sp. FSL M8-0228; assembly: GCF_038007385.1. Taxonomy (NCBI): domain Bacteria; kingdom Bacillati; phylum Bacillota; class Bacilli; order Caryophanales; family Paenibacillaceae; genus Paenibacillus; species Paenibacillus sp. FSL M8-0228. The sequence goes on along the minus strand of NZ_JBBOXA010000001.1, from coordinate 3,414,613 downwards.
GGGAGGTATCATGCTACTGATGCTGGTTTTGCTGGTCACTGCATGTGGCGTGCCGAAAACAGAGAGCGGCACTCAAGGGACAAGCACTGCGGAATCGAATACAACAAACGAAAAAACGGACAACTTAAATCTAAAGGGTAAACGGGTTGCGTTGATCATGGAGTTTAACACGGGCACATTTTCGCAACAGTATGTTCAAGGTGTGGAAGAGGAAGTTAAAAAATTTGGCGGTACGCTGACTAAGTTTGTGGCAGATAACGATAAGGCTAAAATGGCTTCTCTGCTTGATAGTGCGATTAACCAGCAGTTTGATGTCATTTTGACTGATCACGGTGATGCATTACTGGAAACAGGGCTAAAAAAAGCAGTTTCCCGCAATATTCCAGTTATCGTGTTCGATGCTGCCGTCAATGTTCCGGGTGCGGTAGTGCTCTCACAGGATGACCAAAGCATGGCTGAGCTAACGCTGGAGCAAATGAAGAAGGATATCGGTGGCAAAGGCAACATTGTGAAAGTATGGGTTGCCGGATTTGCGCCGATGGAACGTCGTCAGGTTGCTTATGGTGCATTTTTGAAATCCAATCCGGATATTAAAGAAATTGCGACTTTTGGTTCGGCTCAGAATCCTGCGTTGGATACGCAAGCCAAAATGGAAGCTGTATTAAAGCAATATCCTAAGGGCGAAATTACAGCCGTCTGGGCGGCATGGGATGAATTTGCCAAAGGCGCAGCACGTGCCATACAACAAGCGGGACGTACGGAAATTAAAGTCTACGGCATTGACATGAGCGACGAGGACTTGCAAATGATCCAAGACCCGAAAAATCCTTGGGTGGCCTCGGCAGCCGTAGATCCAACAGATATCGGGCGCGTACAAGTGCGCTATGCATATCAGAAGCTGCATGGGGATAATCCGGAGGAGAAAGTCGTACTGAAGGCTGTATATGTGCAACGCGAAGCGTTGCCGGATAAGCAAATTTCCACATCCGAGCTGTCCCAATATGTGAAGGGCTGGGGCCAAAGCGAACAGGGTTATAAGGATTGGATGAAGGAATATGAAACGTCCAAATAAAATGTTTGCATAACGCAAAGGCGCGCTTCGGCGCGCTTTTATCATAAGCAGGCGTGAGGGGGCACCATGAGTTCACAAGTATATACATTGGAAATGAAAAAAATTAGCAAACAGTTTGCTGGTGTAGATGCGCTGCGAGCCGTGGATTTTACAGTGCAGGGTGGCGAGATTCACGCTCTGCTGGGCGCCAACGGGGCAGGGAAAAGTACATTGATGAAGATTCTGTCCGGTGCGTATCATTCCGATCAGGGAGCTATCGTAGTTGGTGGCAAGGAACTGAACATTAGTTCACCGTGGGAGGCCAAAAGAGCAGGAATTCACTGTGTGTATCAGGAGGTCGATTCAGCGCTTGTACCACAGTTAACCGTTGCTGAAAATATTGTAATGGACGATTTGTCAGCCCCTGATGGTCGATGGTGGGCTGCACCGGGTTCTATGCGCAGACGAGCGCGTGAAGCATTAGCACGTCTGGAGGTAGATATTGACGTACAACGATATGTGTCCGAATTGACGTTGGCAGAAAAACAGCTTGTACTTATTGCACGTATTTTGACACAGCAAGCAAATACGATCATTTTTGATGAGCCTACAGCTCCGCTCAGCGAGGAAGAAACGCGACGTTTGTTCCGCACAATCCATACACTCAAGGATGAGGGAGTTGCATGTATCCTCATCACACACCGATTGCCGGAGGTTATCGAACACAGTGACCGTGTTACGGTGATGCGTGATGGTGAGCGCGTGTTCACGGGACCTGCGTCTGATTTAAGTGTAGGCGACATCGTTACGCATATGCTTGGGAAAACATTTGAGGAGGAATTCCCAAAAACAGAGGTACCGATTGGTGAAACGGTATTGGAAGCGAAAGGGCTTCACAAAGGATTACGAGTGCACGGCATTGATGTACAGGTCCGATGTGGTGAAATTCTCTCTATTGTAGGTTTGGTTGGTGCAGGCAAGACAGAGTTGTCACGACTTCTTACAGGAGCAGACAAGCCGGATAAGGGAGAGCTGACCTTTAAAGGTCGCTCCATTCGATTGAGAGAACCAGCGGATGCGGTAGCTCAAGGAATTGTGTCCATACCCGAGGAGCGACGTAAGCAGGGGGTGCTAATTGAGGAGAGTGTGGAAAGAAACCTTAGTCTTCCGCTTTTGGGCAAACTGAGTGTCCTTGGTTTCATCAGTCGACGTAAAGAACGAAATAACGGTAATGGGATTGTCGCCTCTCTCGGTATTAAGACACCATCGCTCCGTCAGAATGTTAAATATTTAAGTGGCGGGAATCAGCAAAAAGTTGCTATTGGGAAATGGCTGCATTCCGGAGCGGATGTATTTGTTTTTGACGAGCCAACCAAGGGTGTAGATATAGGGGCAAAAAGTGATATTTTCCGTATCATTGGTGAGTTGGCGGAGCAAGGAAAAGCGATCATTTATCTAACCTGTGAATTTGCTGAAGGGATTGGCATTGGTGATCGGATTGCAGTGATGTATGATGGCAAAATTATAAAGGAATTTGCTCGGGGCGAAGTGGAACAGGAACAGCTTCTGTTGTATGCCAGCGGGGGTGAAGAGGTGCATTCATGAAGGAAAAATGGTTAAACGTCTCATTTCGTTACGGTGCCGTAGTTGTCATTATAGGTGTGTTGGCGTTTTTTTCATCTACATTACCTTATTTCTGGACTTATGATAATTTAATGGACATTCTTGGCTCGATTGCCATTGTGACTTTCGTTGCCATTGGTGTGACATTGTCACTTATCGTGGACGGTTTTGACCTGTCGGTGGGAGCTACAGTATCTTTGACAACGGTCGTTTCCGCTTCTTTAATGGTCTGGTATGAGCAGCCTGTTGCGGTGGTCATTATTGTGTCTCTGATTGTCGGCGCTTTGGTAGGACTGTTGAATTCATTATTGATCATTAAACTGCGTATTCCTGATTTGCTCGCAACCCTTGCAATCATGTATATTGTAAGCGGGATTCACAAAACGTACGCACAGGGCTATACCATATATAATCATATGCAGTTTCCCGATGGTAGCAAGGCGCCGGGGGAGATATCTCCTGCATTTCTTTTGCTGGGGCAAGGTAAATGGTTGGGTATCCCGATTTCGGTTATTTTACTGTTGCTGGCTGTGGCGGCAGTGCATGTTTTCTTGACCTATACAAAGCATGGGCGTCAAATGTATGTAACGGGTGGAAATAAGGAAGCTGCTCGTCTGTCGGGTATACGGGTAAAAAAAGTCCGTACTCTGGCCTATGTTGCTTCAGGTGTATTTGCGTCGATTGCCGGTATTTTGTATGCCTCGCGCGTAGGCTCAGGCCAAATTGACGCGGGTTCCCCCTTGCTCATGGAAGCGGTAGCTGCAGTATTCGTCGGTTTTTCGGTCTTTGGTGCTGGTAAACCCAATGTCATTGGTACATTTATTGGTGCAGTTTTGATCGGTGTGTTGGTTAATGGACTAACGATGATGAATGTGCAATATTTCGCCCATGATATTGTCAAAGGAGTAGTGCTGGTACTTGCGCTGGCCGTTACTTTTTATGTGTTAAACCGTCGTCGTACTTGAAATTGTCTGTGGACTGTATTACTATAAACCTTGTTCCACGCAAGCAGGGTGCCATAAAACGCCAGTTTCGGCCTATATTGCGGAGGTTAGGTATATTCTATGTATATTTAACGACGAAACGGAAACAGATGATAACATTATGGAAGGCAGTACGCCGCCCGGGTTATTTTATACAGGCGACCTCATATCGGTCATTAACACCGATAACCTAAATGCTGGACTACACTTGAATTGGGAGGTGAATATATTGAATAAAACGGATTTGATCAATCAGGTTTCTGAAAGCACTGAATTGTCCAAGAAGGACGTAACCAAAGCAATCGATGCAGTATTTGAGGCGATCTCTGGAGCGCTGCAAAGCGGAGATAAAGTGCAACTGGTAGGTTTCGGGAACTTTGAGGTTCGTGAACGTTCCGCACGTAAAGGACGTAACCCGCAAACAGGAGAAGAAATCGAAATCCCTGCGAGCAAAATTCCGGCATTTAAACCGGGTAAAGCGCTTAAAGACGGAATTAAATAAGATTTCTTACATATTCCCAATGCGCTGAAAAGACCGTGAATTTGATTCACGGCCTTTTCTTTTTGTCCTGTTTACTTCGTGGTAGGGGTGCTATGGACTGGAGAAGAGGAAGCTGCCCTGCCGTTTCGCGAGGCATAAGCGATCAGCACTAGGGGTTCACCTGTTAGCTCGGCAAATTCATGCTCCAGCTGTTGAAGCCGTTCGATTTGGGCAGGACTGAGATTGGCGGGAAGGTAGTTTTTCATCAGATCCGTTCCTTTCTTTAATAGATGGGACTGCACGGATAGTATGGCTCGGGACATGCTAATTGTTGCAGGAGCACGGGAAGCATGTAGTTGACAAAACAAGCTTGAATCTCCATCATAAAAAGTATAGCTTCGGCTCTCAGGGAGGAAAAGGATATGGAAGATAACGTGACGGGTAGCAGTGAGTACGTCGTAATTAAAGCGAAAAGCAACGGATGTCAGGTATTTGGTTTGACCAGAGGCCAGGATACACGCTTGCATCATTCAGAAAAATTGGACAAGGGCGAGGTACTGATTGTCCAATTTACGGATCATACTTCTGCTATTAAAATTCGCGGCAAAGCCGTTGTGATGACCAAGCACGGGGTAGTAGATACGGAGGATTAAAATGCAGGCATAGCCTGCTTTTTTTTGTTGTAGAATGAGAGTGAGGACCTTTACCGTAGCAAACCCACATTATGAGGTAGAGGTCAGGGGAGGCTCTGATGAAACCTTGGATTGTATTCGGTGGCTCCATTCTCATAACCATCGCAGCAGCTGTGTTGCTGCCGTCTTTACAAGTGCTGGACTCAGGAACCGCAGCAGTTCGTGAGACACAGGCGACGATTTCGCCTCAGCAACGGGTGCTGCTGTCAGATGACAATCTGGTGGATACGCTGAATGAGCTACCGTTGACTACACCGATTGCAAGCGCAAGCTGGGAACATTCAGTCCTGACCCTGGATGTCAAACTGTCCAAGGAAGAAACTGCCCCGCTAGAGATTTATCAAAACATGGCGGAGATTGCCGCTTTTAGCTTTTACGGAACGACGAATGTGCGGCAATTGCTGCTTCGGGTGGTGACGCAGGACGAATGGTCAGGAGAACGTCATTTGCTGCTTGCATCCGATATACGCCGGAACGAGTGGACGAACGAGGCATTGGAACAGCTGAGAAGCCGGGAAGGCGCGGAATTGCCAGAGGATTTGAAATCCCGTTTCCGCATTACAGTAACGCCCATGTGGCAAAACAGGTTTAACGGTGTATATACAGATTAGATGTTTCTGCCGGTGGACCTACAGTACTTTAGTCGCGAATCATTTTAAATTGTGATATAATATAAGGCATTGCAATTATTTGAGTATAGCAGAAAGTCATGTCTCGGAGGCTTAGGATGAAACCGTATCGCGTACCCCAATTAGCAAGGAAATATGTGGAATACGACATGATTCAACAACATACGGAAATGCCGGCTTTTCCTGACAGCCGTACCCGTTTGATGTTTGTGTTTTTGAACCGGAATGCGCAGGAGCTGCATGCCAGTGAGGACGAACTGTACGCATTGGTAACCTCACTTGTGCAGATGGGGCTGGATACGCATGATATGATTGATACTTTATCCGGTATACGGAGCCCGGAGGAGATGCGTTCCAGACAGCTGAAAGTGTTAGCTGGGGACTATTTTAGCAGTCGTTTTTATCAGCTGCTTGCACTGGCAGGCCGCATTACGGCCATTTCGAAGCTGAGTGATGCTGTATGTGAAGTGAACGCAGGGAAAATGAGTCTGTACTGGGGAATGAAGCAATTCCGCCTGGATGCAACTCAGTATTTAACTCAGATGGTTCGTTTCAAAAAGGAGCTTTTTTTATCATTCACTTCACTTGTAGCAGAACAGGATCAGGAAATTTGGAAGCAGCTTCTCAACAAATTTGCCCTCTGTGATACCTTGGTGGAGGAATGGGGCAAGCGGACAGAACCGGACAAGTCCCGTTTCGGATATATGTTCTGGCATATTTATGGTAACGGGGACCGGAACGAGCAAGCGTTGCTTTCAGAGAGTGGTACTGACACTGAAGCATGGCGTAAGCTTGTTCTGAAATACAAAGCCGAGGATGCGATACTGGACAAGCTTCGCACGGCAGTTACACACATCCGGCAGATCCTGTCAGATGATCAAAATACAGGGATCGAGGAATTTGAACGCATGCTTGAGCCTTTCCTAAAGCTGCTAAATAGTCCGCACCCAGTTGTGAGGGAAGGTTAGGTGAACGTGATGGGATCAAGCGACACCAAGCCGAAAGAGCAATTCGTTCATGGCGTGTTTGAAAGCATAGCAGGTAAATACGATTTGATGAACGATATACTGAGCTTTCGCAGACATAAGGCTTGGCGGAAATTTACGATGAAAAAAATGAACATGCGTCGCGGCGATACGGCAATTGATCTTTGCTGTGGTACATGTGACTGGACGCTTGCGATGGCGCGAGCAAGTGAAAGTGGTCACATCGTAGGACTCGATTTTAGTCAGAACATGCTCAATGTTGGCGAGCGTAAAATTATATCAGAATCCCGGGAAAAGCAAATTAAGCTTGTTCAGGGCAACGCGATGGAACTGCCTTATGAAGATAATTCATTTGATTATGCAACGATTGGTTTCGGTCTGCGCAACGTACCTGATCTGCGCCACGTGTTACAGGAGATGCAACGAGTCGTCAAACCTGGCGGGCAGGTCGTATGTCTAGAATTGTCCAAACCTACTTGGCAGCCGTTCAAGGGAATTTACTACACATATTTTCAACACATCTTGCCCATGCTCGGCAAATTGTTCGCCAAACGTTATGAGCAGTATAAATGGCTCCCTGATTCGTTGGCGCTTTTTCCAGGAAGGGATGAGTTGGCTGGCATCTTCCGTGAAGTCGGATTGAAGGATGTTCAGGCTCATTCTCTCACCGGAGGCATTGCGGCATTGCACATTGGAATCAAGGAGAGTCAGCATGTTTAAGAAAATTGCTATTTTTTTGGAAATGATTAAAATTGAACATACGTTATTTGCGCTCCCATTTGCATTCATGGGAGCTGTATTGGGGTCAGTTGTCGTGACAGGCAACCTTCCCTCGTGGCCGCAGATCGGCTGGATCCTGCTAGCTATGGTTGGCGCACGCAGCGCTGCTTTTGGCTTCAATCGTATGATCGACCGGGTGATTGATGGGAAAAATCCGCGCACAGCAGGACGCGCTATCCCGGCAGGGTTGCTTAAATCAAGCGAAGTGGTAATTTTCATTATCGTCAGTCTGGTGTTGTTATTCTGGGCATCATTCAAGTTAAGTCCGCTGGCGTTCAAGCTGTTCCCGCTGGCCTTTTTTATGCTCGTTTTTTACTCTTACACCAAGCGTTTCACTTGGCTTTGCCATATTGTACTTGGTCTGACCATTGGTTTGGCGCCACTAGGCGCGTGGGTTGCAGTAACGGGACAAATAGATTTGACCGCTATCGTTCTGTATCTAACGATCGCATTTTGGACGGCTGGATTTGATGTTATTTATGCTTGTCAGGATATAGATTTTGACCAAAACGAAGGAGTTTATTCTATTCCTGCCCGTTTTGGTGTAGCAGGTGCATTGAACATCGCTCGGGCATTTCACGTCATTACGGCGATCGGATTTATTGTACTGTTCTTTATTGCAGATTTAAGCTGGTGGTATCTGGCGGGCATGATTATTTCGTACATTATTTTATTTTATGAGCACTATATCGTATCTCCAAAAGATTTGAGTCGTTTGCAGACGGCATTCTTTACTATGAACGGTGTACTTAGCACTGTCGTATTTGCCTTTACACTGATTGATTTGGTGGTGCGTTAATACTAATGAATAATCAGGTGAGCGAACATCAAGGCAAACGAATCGTTATTGGCATTACAGGCGCGAGCGGAAGCATTTATGGTGTGCGACTGGTAGAGACTCTGCTGGACTTGCAATACACAGTTCACCTGATCGTGTCTAATGCTGGCTGGCGGGTGTTGAAAGAGGAGTTGGGCTGGAATGTAACTGACCGGGAAGGGGCTTTGAATGAACAATTCGGAGGCCGTCCCGGTTCTCTTGTATACCATCCGTTCACAGATATTGGAGCTTCGATTGCGAGCGGCTCTTATTTGGTGGATGCGATGATTATCATGCCATGCTCGATGGGGACGTTGTCAGCAGTAGCACACGGTTCGTCCGACAATCTCATGGCGAGGGCAGCGGACGTGATGATGAAGGAAGGTCGTCCGCTGATCCTTGTACCTCGTGAGACGCCTCTACATGCCATTCATTTGGAAAACATGCTTAAGCTTGCGAGACTTGGCGTCAAAATGATTCCGGCCATGCCGGCTTTTTACTTTCATCCGAAGACGCTGGATGATATTGTGCTGTTCCTCGTAGGCAAAGTATTGGACAGCTTGCGTATAGAACATCAACTGTTTACGAGATGGGGGGATTCCGATGCCGACACCGGACACCAAGACAATCACAATCGGAAAAATTAAATATACAAATGCTTGGCCTATTTTTCATTATTTTAATCCTTCTGAGCTTCTCCATTCGGCGGAGATGGTTTCTAAAGTTCCGGCTGAATTGAATCAAGGTATGTTGAATGGGAGTTTGGATATCAGTGCGATGTCCTCCTTTGCGTATGCATCCGGTGCTGAGGAAATGCTACTGTTGCCGGATTTATCCGTCAGTGCAGATGGTCCTGTGCAATCCATTTTACTATTTTCACGCAAGCCGCTGGACGAAATCAAAAACGGAACCATTGCACTAACAAATACCTCTGCTACATCCGTGAATTTGTTGAAAATTTTGATGCAAAAGGCATGGGAAGGTCAGCCTTCCTATTTTGACTGTGAACCGGATCTTGACTTGATGCTGGAACAGGCAGATGCGGGGCTACTGATTGGAGATCACGCGATTAAGGCATCTTGGCGAAACGAAGGTCTGTATGTTACGGACCTCGGAGAAGAGTGGAAGCGCTGGACGGGCTACAGTATGACTTTTGCTGTATGGGCAGTACGACGTGCTGTTGCTGCTCAAAATCCCGCAGCGGTGGCTGAAACTGCGAGTGCGTTCCGCGCAAGCAAGCAGCGTAGTCTGTCGGACTTGACGTCTGTTATTTCTGAAGCATGCGAGGAAATTGGAGGTCTGCGAGATTATTGGGAGCGCTACTTTACTAATCTGTGTTATGATTTTGGAGAGAAGCAACAACAAGGTTTAGAGCTTTACTTTCAGTATGCGCATGAACTGGGGCTGCTTGACCGACGAGTAAAGCCGCTTCTCTGGAGTGACAATACGCTGACACGGGTGAAAGAATGAAACGATTGGATTTGTTCGGTTTATTAAAGAAGGATATGAACTTTATAGAAGAAGAGTTGTACCGCAGTATCGATAGTACGGAGCCGTTGATTAATGATACGTCGCTTCATCTGCTTAAAGCAGGGGGCAAGCGTTTGCGTCCCGTATTTGTATTGCTGGGAGGCAAGTTTGGAGAATATGATCTGGACAAGCTCAAGCGTATAGCGGTACCTCTGGAACTGATTCATTCTGCCTCTCTCGTTCACGACGATGTGATTGACGATGCGGAAATGAGACGCGGTCAACCCACCGTGAAGTCCAAATGGGACAATCGGGTGGCTATGTACACCGGAGACTACATATATGCACGTGCGCTGTCTATTGCTGCTGGATTGCCGAATCCCGACATTCACCGGGTACTGTCTAAAGCGCTGGTGCAGATGTCCATTGGTGAAATGGAACAAATTCGTGATTTTTTTAATGTGGATCAGAGTGTGCGTAATTATTTGCTTCGCATACGGCGCAAAACGGCTTTATTAATTGCGGTTAGTTGCCAGCTGGGAGCTATGGCTGCAGAGGCACAGGAAAGTGTCAATTCCCTGCTGTACAGCTACGGCTATAACGTAGGTATGGCTTTTCAAATTCAGGATGATCTGCTTGATCTGTGCGGAACAGAAAAAAAGATCGGAAAGCCGCCGGGCAGCGATATGAGACAGGGGAATATTACGCTTCCGGTGATTTATGCGCTCGAACAGCCTGAGTTGCGTGCAGATCTACTGGCTGAAATCCGCCGCATTCAGGATGGAGATGGGCTAGGAGACGCACGCAAAGCGGTGGATATAATCAAAAAAAGTGAAGGAATCGCTAAAGCTGAAATTCTCGCCGACCGATATATTAATAAAGCGCTAAACGCGCTGGACTTACTACCAGATGTCAAAACAAAAAAGACGCTACGCGATATTGCTCATTTTGTAACACGCCGCTCCTACTAAAGTTGTGTTTTGGGTTTGCTGTGACAAAATGCTTTAACCAGTTCCAAGCTTTCTGTTACAATACAGTTTAGTACTGTATAAATACATTAGATTGGATTGGGAGTGAGCCGATGGATCGTACTTTTTTGATGGTTAAACCGGATGGTGTACAACGTGGATTGATTGGACGTATCATTAGTCGTCTGGAAGACAAAGGCTTTAAAATGGCGGCTGGCAAGCTTGTACAAGTATCAAGAGAACAGGCAGAACGGCATTATGCGGAGCATGTGGGCAAGCCTTTTTTTGAAGAGCTTGTAGGTTTTATCACATCAGGCCCTGTGTTTGCTATGGTATGGGAAGGGGATAACATCGTTACGCTTTCCCGCTTGTTGATTGGTAAAACACAAGTAACCGAAGCTCTTCCGGGCACAATTCGTGGAGACTTTGCAGCACATACACCGTTTAACCTCATTCATGGTTCAGATTCACCGGAGAGCGCAGAGCGCGAGATTGCAAATTTTTTCATGCCGGAAGAATCCGTTCGGTATGAAAAAAGTGTGGCGACCTGGGTGTAAGTTTAATTACGTATGAAGAAGGATGGTAGCATGACGGATATGGAACTGGGTCAGACGGACCCCGATTACACAGCGTTTATCCGCAAAATCAAGGACAGCACAGGTATTGATCTTGCACAATACAAAGAAGCACAGATGAAAAGGCGGTTAACTACGCTTCGCAACAAAAACGGGTTTCCCAGTTTTGTTTCTTTTTATGATGCCATGATGAAGGAAAAACCTCTATTCTATGAATTTCTGGATCGGATGACGATCAATGTTTCGGAATTTTGGCGTAATCCCAATCGGTGGGAAGTGCTGCGAGATACAATCTTGCCACAACTGCTTGTGGGGAAGCAGAAGCTTAAGCTGTGGAGTGCGGCCTGCTCGACTGGTGAAGAGCCTTATAGCTTGGCTATGGTTCTCGACGGTAAAGGGATTTTGGGGAATTGCTCCATTACGGCTTCCGACATTGATGATGGTGCATTGGCAAAAGCCAAGGAAGGCAAATATTTGGAGCGTTCGCTCAAGGATGTGCCTGAGCAGGTAGCTAGCAAATATTTTAAGCCGGATGGTGCGATGTATCGAATTGATGACCGTTTGAAACAAGCCGTGAAATTTCAAAAGCAAAACTTGCTGCTGGATCGGTTTGAGGATGGCTATGATCTCATTATCTGTCGAAATGTAATGATTTATTTTACAGAAGAGGCCAAACATACGTTGTATCAAAAGTTTGCAGCCAGTCTTCGTCCCGGCGGAGTATTGTTTGTCGGTAGCACAGAGCAAATCTTTTCTCCTAACCAATATGGTCTGGAATCGACGGAAACCTTTTTTTATCGCAAAAAAGCATAAGCCTGCATACATCATCCAAAGTTTTATAGGAACTTATTTATATCTTTGAGTAATTGATGGTTGGCTTATTAGCAAAGCACGTCCTTTAGCCCCTTTGGCTAAGAGGCGTGTTTTTGTTTATCTGCATACACGTGGCTTTTCTTGTCAAAGAAAGGTGCGTATACTATAATGAAGCACAGTTAAAGATTTTAGCGATGCACAGTTTAACAGTTTAAAGGGGGAACGCGTCATGAGTTTACGTTATTTAACCGCGGGGGAAACGCATGGTCCCCAGCTAACTGCCATTGTAGAGGGTATGCCGAGCAATTTAAAATTGGATTTTGAGGAATTGAATTTTCAGCTGCACCGTCGTCAGAAAGGATATGGACGGGGTCGGCGTATGCAGATTGAAAAAGATACGGCGAAGATTGCTGGAGGCGTACGTCACGGATACACCACGGGTGCACCGATTGCGCTGGTTGTGGAAAATAACGATTGGAAGCACTGGCAGAACATTATGAATATTGAGCCTATTGAAGGCAGTGATGAAGAAAAGCGTCGGGTTCACCGGCCACGTCCGGGTCATGCGGATTTGAATGGCGGAATGAAATACAACCTGAAGGATCTTCGTAACGTGCTGGAGCGCTCCAGCGCACGTGAAACAGCAATTCGTGTGGCATGCGGCGGTTTGGCTCGTCAATTGCTGGCTGAGTTCGGAATCAAGGTGGCAGGTCAGGTCATTCGTATTGGGGAAATCGAAGCTCCTTACCGCGATTTGCCGATAGATGAGCTGATTGCGGTGACAGAAGCTTCCTCGGTGAGAGTAACCGATCCAGAAACCGAAAAGAAAATGGAAGCATATATTGATCTGATCAAGCAAGAAGGTGATTCAGTCGGTGGGGTAGTGGAATGTATTGTAGAAGGTGTTCCGATTGGTCTGGGCAGTCATGTACAGTATGATCGGAAGCTGGATGCACGTATCGCACAAGGCGTCATGTCGATTAATGCATTTAAAGGCGTGGAAATCGGCATCGGTTTTGAAGCAGGAGAGTTGCGCGGTTCACAGGTGCATGACGAGATTCTATATGATGAGGAACGTGGATATCACCGTCGTACCAATCGTTTGGGTGGTTTTGAGGGGGGCATGACGAATGGAATGCCAGTTGTGGTTCGTGGCGTAATGAAGCCAATCCCCACACTCTACAAGCCTCTGCAAAGCGTCGACATTGATACGAAGGAGGCGTTCACTGCACAGGTTGAGCGTTCGGATGCATGTGCAGTACCTGCGGCTAGCGTAGTTATGGAGCATGTGGTAGCTTGGGAGATTGCAAAAGCTTTGCTAGAAAAATTCGGCGGGGATTCGATTGAAGAGATTCGTGCGAATATTGCATCCTACGAAGAACAATTGGGGCGGTACTAAAATGAGTACGCTGACGGTACAGCTTGGCGAACGTTCTTATCCTATTCATATTGGACGAGGACTGTTATATCGAGCCGGAGAGTTGTTGAAAGAACGAGGAATTGCGCAAAAAAGCCCGTTGTTGATTGTTTCTGACGAAAATGTAGCGGGATTCTACTTGGCAACATTGGAGAGCAATCTTCAGGCATCTGGCTACAAGACAGTGTCCTTTGTCGTTAAGCCAGGTGAAACCTCCAAGTCGCTTGCTGTATTTGAGCAGGTCATAACAGCAGCCATTGAGGGCGGCTTGGATCGCAATTCAGCCGTTATTGCACTTGGGGGTGGTGTCGTGGGTGATTTGGCTGGATTTGTGGCAGCTTCTTATATGAGAGGTGTCAAGTTTGTACAGATCCCCACTACGATTCTGGCCCATGACAGTAGCGTGGGCGGTAAGGTCGGCATCAACCATCTTTTGGCGAAGAATATGATAGGAGCTTTCCATCAACCGGAACTTGTGTTGTATGACGTAGATACGTTGTCTACACTGCCTCCTCGTGAGGTATCTGCGGGGCTTGCTGAAATGATCAAGCACGGCTTGATCTGGGATGCTGATTTCGCCCAGTGGTGCCGTGACCATGCGACTGATTTGCTTGCACTGGATGCGACAGCTCTGGAGTACGGTCTGGAAAAGGGATGTTCCATTAAAGCCGAAGTGGTGTCACGCGATGAACGAGAACATGATTTGCGCGCTATTTTAAACCTAGGTCATACGATTGGTCATGCGATTGAAGCTATTGCGGGATATGGTGAGTTTTTACACGGGGAAGCCATTTCGATTGGAATGGTCGGCTCCGCACTTTTGGGCGTGAAGCTGGGGGCAGATCCTTCTTTAGTAGATGCAACGAAGGATATGTTGTCTTCACTACGGCTACCGACCTCCCTTCCGTCACATCTCGATACAGATCGGCTACTGGACGCGATGATGCATGACAAAAAGTTCAAAGAAGGCAGCATTACTTTTGTCGTCCCACGTAGCATCGGGCACGTGGAGGTTGTGAAGGATATTTCCGTCTCTTACATCCGAAGAGTTATTGAACAGTTAAAAGAGGGGGTGTAACGATGTACAATCGTGGAATTCGTGGCGCGACGACCGTAGCGAATAATGAAGAAAATGAAATTTTGGAAGCAACAAGCCAACTACTGGAGGAAATTGTATCCTACAATGAAATTCAGCCAGAGGATATTAGTAACGTATGGATTACGGTGACTCATGATCTGGATACTGCCTTTCCAGCCAAGGCCATTCGTCAGCTTGATGGCTGGGATATGGTTCCGCTCATGTGTGCATTAGAAGTTCCTGTGGCAGGTAGTTTGCCCAAGTGCATCCGTCTGATGGTACAGGTGAACACTGATAAATCCCAGCGGGAAATGAAACATGTATATTTGAACGGAGCGCAGGCCTTAAGACCGGATCTAGCTTCCCAAGGGAAATAAGTGCCTGTTTTTTAAGTTGATGGTTGCCAAAGTAACATCCCATGAGATATAGTGTGTGTAGCAGAGTTAAGTAGAGTAGAGTTAGCCAGAGACAGAGTTGAGATGAGAAGAGTGCAGCCTTAGCCAATTCCATATGAGATTACAGAGATCGGCGGTAGCGGGTAAGCTTTTGTCTATGAAGAGATATTCTTCTACAGAGAAGCTTATTTGAGGCAACCTGCGCGGTTAAACCAAAGGGATGAGTGTATACTTATCAATTTGCTGTAGTCATTTTACATATGGAGCATTCTTATAATTTCAATAACTGACAGCCTCTACCTTACCGGTAGAGGCTTTTTTACGATTATAAAATTTATAAAATTTTCAGCGGAGCTGAACAATTCTATAATCGCAAGAAAAACTTCCGCTACACGCGGTCTGGCCTCCGTGAAGGTACGTCGATAGACGTTTTTCTTATATTCTCTCCTTTGGTTCTGCGCCAATTTGGAAAGGAAGTGATCTCATGTTAACGCCGCATGTGGAGCAAGTGATAACGATGGCGAGTGAATTTAACCTGATTCCTGTATACAAAAAAGTGCTGGCTGATATGGAGACGCCGATTCGGATTTTCCGTCGGTATGCCGAGCGGGACCGTGCCTTTCTGCTAGAGAGTGTAGAGGGAGGCGAGCAGTGGGCGCGACATTCGTTCATCGGTACAGACCCGTTTCTAATGGTCTCGGGTAAAAAGGGACGTTTGATATTGGAACAACACGGTAAACGGCAAATATTAAACGACAAGCCGATTGAAGCGCTCAAAGCATTGCTACGTAAATACCGCAGTCCGAAACTGAAAGAAATGCCTCCATTTACAGGCGGGGCTATCGGATTTTTTGGATATGACCTGCTTCAATACTATGAAAAGCTGCCAGAGCACTCGGTAGATGATTTGAATATGGATGATATTCGTTTTATGTTCTGCGATCAAGTCATTGTCTTTGATCATGTGAAACAGCAAATTTTGCTGGTTGGCAATGTTCATGTAGGCGAAGGGTTCCGCGATGAGGACATTCGAGCTGCTTATGCTGATGTGGAACGCAAGTTGGAGGAAACGGCACAGTATCTGCGCAAGCAGCCTCAGCCTGAGCGATTAGGATCGGCCTCCATTCCAGATGATGTGGAACTGGGTGAGATTCAATCCAATGTGACGAAGGAACAGTTTATATCAAACGTAGAGCAGGCGAAGGAGTATATCCGCTCCGGTGATATTTTTCAGGTTGTACTATCCCAGCGTTTTCACATTGATACAGAGGCCTCTCCTTTACAGGTATACCGCGTGCTGCGCACGATGAACCCGTCGCCATATATGTATTATTTGAAAATGGATGACGAGATCATCGTAGGCACTTCGCCTGAGGCACTCGTCAAGGTGGAAAACGGCCGGGTAGAAACCCGTCCTATTGCAGGAACGAGACCGCGTGGGGTAAGGGAGACAGAAGATGCGGCACTTGCTGAAGAACTGTTAAACGATGAAAAAGAGCGTGCAGAACATCTGATGCTGGTCGATTTGGGAAGAAATGATTTGGGCCGTGTATCACAGTTTGGGACAGTCAAATGTGATACGTTTATGGAAATTGAACGCTATTCTCATGTCATGCACATTGTATCCAATGTGTCAGGTGAGCTACGTGAGGACAAAGATTTCTTCGATGCTTTCCTGTCTTGTCTGCCAGCTGGCACCGTATCAGGGGCACCAAAGCTGCGGGCCATGGAGATTATTGCTGAGTTGGAGCGGGAAGCACGTGGACCCTATGCAGGGGCGATTGGATATTTGGGCTTCTCGGGCAATATGGACGCTTGCATTACGATTCGCACAATTGTGTTTAAAAAGAACCGGGCTTATGTCCAGGCAGGCGCTGGAATTGTGTGGGACTCAGTTCCGGAAAGCGAGTATCAGGAGACGGTGAACAAAGCAAAGGCATTGCTGAAGGCAATCCGCACGGCAGAAGTGATGTTCCCGGCAACGACACAGCCCTATAACAGCGTCATCAACCAGGATTATTTGTACACTCCGTAACACGCAAAAATCTGATTTTGAGGAGGAGACGACAATGGAACGACATGACATGATGCAAGTGGGGTTAAGCCGGATCATGGAGGGACAGCATCTTTCGCGTACGGAGGCCCGGAGCGTAATGGAACAGATTATGAGTGGAAGTGCTACACAGGCGCAAATTGGCGGGCTGCTGACGGCTCTTCGCCTCAAAGGGGAAACGGTAGATGAAATCACTGGTTTTGCCGAGGCTATGCGTAGCTACGCTAGTCCAGTGCAAGCTGAAGAAGGCAGCGGTCGTCTGCTGGACACATGTGGAACCGGAGGTTCGGGTATTCACAAGTTTAATATTTCCACGGTATCTGCGATCATCGCAGCTTCGATGTCTGTACGGGTAGCAAAGCATGGCAATCGTTCTGCAAGTGGCCGTGCCGGGAGCGCTGATGTCCTGGAGGCATTGGGAGTCAATATTCATTTGACGAGTGATCAGGCTAGGTCATGTCTGGACCGAATCGGCATCTGCTTTTTATTCGCACAGCTGTATCATCCGTCTATGAAGCATGCCGCCGCGCCGCGCCGCGAACTGGGTGTGCGGACGGTATTCAATATGCTGGGTCCATTGACGAATCCGGCTGGTGCGGATCGGCAGTTGTTGGGCATTTATGACGCCAGCAAAACGGAAGTCATTGCCGAGGTATTGAACCAGCTCGGCTCCAAACGGGCCATGGTTGTCAGTAGTCTGGATGGACTAGATGAAATTAGCATTTCAGCTGCGACACGAGTATCCGAGCTAAGGGACGGCAAGGTTCACACGTTCGAGCTTCATCCGTCGGATTTGGGCTTGCAGACGCATTCTCTTGATCAGGTGCTGGGCGGTGACGCACAGGTTAACGCAGATATCATACGACGAATTTTAAACGGAGAGCATGGAGCTTATCGGGATGTTGTGTTAGCGAATGCAGGAGCGTGCATTTATGTATCAGGCACAGCAGCTACCTTGACGGACGGAGTAGCACGAGCGGCCGAAGCCATTGACTCTGGACGGGCACTTTCCAAGCTGGACCAATTAATACAGGCAACGGGGGAATATCAATATGTATCTTGATAAAATTGTGGTGACGAAGCGACAAGAAGTGGAGCAGCTTAAGGAGCATTTTCAAATAAGTAAAGCTGAACGATTAATTGCTGATTTACCTGCGACGAGAGGATTCGAAAATGCGATCGCGAGCGGGCGCAACCGTCCGCTCGGACTGATTGCTGAGGTGAAGAAGGCTTCCCCATCCAAAGGGCTGATTCGACCGGATTTCCATCCGGTGGACATTGCACGTGCATATGAGGGAGCAGGAGCGGATTGCATTTCTGTACTGACAGATGTGACGTATTTTCAGGGAAGTCCTGAATATTTACAGCAGATTCGCGATCAGGTGAAGATTCCGCTGTTGCGAAAGGATTTTATCATTGATGAACGGCAAATATATGAAGCTCGTTTGCTGGGAGCGGATGCGGTGCTGTTGATTGCCGCTATACTGGAACCGCGTGTATTAGGGTCCTTTTTACAAATCGCCAAGGACCTTGGGCTGGACGCATTGGTAGAGGTGCATGACAGTGAGGAGCTTAAAGCGGTGCTGGAGCTGGGGACAGCAACCTTGATTGGCGTAAATAACCGAAATCTGCGAACATTCGAGACTCGTCTCCAGACGACGGAGGAGCTGATCTCACTAATTCCTAAAGGGATTACGTTCATCAGTGAGAGCGGAATTGCTGGACCGGAAGATGTAAAGTATCTGCATTCGGTGGGTGCACACGGCATCCTGGTAGGGGAGCATCTGATGCGCAAGGAAGATGTGGGACAGGCTGTAACCGAATTGATGGATGGGATTAAAGTATGAACAAAACGGGCGTAAAAATTTGTGGACTTCAAAGCGTTGAAGTGCTAAAATCTATGGTAAACTTACCGGTCGATTATATAGGTTTTGTGTTTGCCGACAGCAAGCGCCGGATTGACGGCGTACAGGCTGGAGAGCTGCTTCGCGTATTGGATGAATGGACCTCAGGCAGCAGACCGCGCAGCGTGGGCGTATTTGTGAACCCTGGTGATGCACTGTTAAATGATGTGATGGAGAAAGCACCCTTGGATGTCATACAGCTGCATGGACAGGAGAGTCCAGAGCGCTGTCGGGAAATCAGGGAGTATTTTGGTATACAGGTATTCAAGGCATGGTCTGTGGACAGTCAAGGACAGAGAGAACGCTCGGCGGACGAATTGGATGCCTATGTCGGAACAATTGATGCTTTACTGCTCGATACATACGATCCCCTGTATGGTGGCGGTTCTGGAAAAACGTTTGCGTGGGATCGAATTCCTGCCTATCAGGCTTGGACCCATCAACATGGAATTCCTTTGTTTGTAGCCGGTGGGCTGACTGCCGATAATGCGGAAAAGCTGGTTCATGAGTATCATCCCGATGGGCTGGATGTATCCAGCGGTGTAGAGACGAACGGAGTCAAGGACATAGCAAAAATCACAGCATTCGTGGAAAGGGTGAAGCAGGCATGACACAATTACCTGATAACAACGGACGTTTTGGAACATTTGGAGGACGTTTTGTACCGGAAACGTTGATGAACGCACTGATTGAATTGGAGGAATCCTACCGTAAGTACGCGGATGATCCCGAGTTTAAAGCAGAGTTGAACGGGCTCCTAAAGGACTATTCTGGTCGGGAAACGCCGCTTTATCATGCGGAGCGTCTGAGCCAGCATTTGGGCGGGGCTAAAATTTACCTGAAGCGCGAAGATTTAAATCATACCGGTGCCCACAAAATCAATAATGCGTTAGCTCAGGGAT
Organism: Paenibacillus sp. FSL M8-0228; assembly: GCF_038007385.1. NCBI lineage: Bacteria > Bacillati > Bacillota > Bacilli > Caryophanales > Paenibacillaceae > Paenibacillus > Paenibacillus sp. FSL M8-0228. Next base: position 3,394,996 of record NZ_JBBOXA010000001.1, on the reverse strand, counting down.
TGCTGGCGAAGCGTATGGGTAAACAGAAGGTCATTGCTGAAACAGGCGCAGGACAGCATGGTGTCGCGACAGCGACTGTGGCTGCGTTGCTCGGATTGGAATGCAAGGTGTTTATGGGTGAAGAGGATACTGTGCGCCAGCAGCTGAACGTCTTTCGGATGCAGCTTTTGGGTGCAGAGGTCATTCCGGTGACATCGGGTACACGTACACTTAAGGATGCCGGAAATGAAGCTTTGCGTTACTGGGTCAGCCATGTCCATGATACGTTCTATATTTTGGGTTCAGCTGTCGGCCCGCATCCGTATCCAATGATGGTGCGGGACTTCCAACGCGTGATTGGTGATGAAACGCGTCGCCAGATCCTAGAGAAGGAAGGCAGACTTCCGGATGTCATTGTGGCAGCGATCGGTGGCGGAAGCAATGCCATCGGCATGTTTTATCCTTTTATTGAGGATCAGGGTGTCGCTTTGATTGGCGTGGAGGCCGCTGGAAAAGGTGTCGAAACAGAATTCCATGCAGCTACGATGACCAAGGGAACACAAGGGGTCTTCCAAGGCTCTATGAGTTATCTGCTTCAGGATGAGTACGGACAAGTGCAACCTGCGCATTCCATCTCGGCTGGACTGGATTATCCAGGTGTTGGACCGGAGCATTCATACCTGAAAGATATTGAGCGGGCCCAATATGTTCCGATCACCGATCAGGAAGCGCTGGATGCGCTTCAGCTCCTCTGCCGTACCGAAGGAATACTTCCTGCATTAGAGTCGGCACATGCAGTTGCGCAGGTTGTCAAGCTGGCACCTACGTTGACGGCAGATGATATTATCGTTATTTGTTTGTCTGGACGAGGGGATAAAGATGTGGACTCCATTATCAAGTATTTGGGAGGAAATCCGTCATGAATTTAATTGATCAGGCGTTTGATCGCCTTAAAAATGAAGGCAAAACGGCATTAATTCCTTTTCTGACGGTAGGCGACCCGGATGTGGATACGACGATAGAGATCATTCGGCAGTTAGAGTCGGCCGGAGCTGACATATTGGAACTGGGTGTACCCTATTCCGACCCGCTGGCTGATGGTCCTGTAATTCAGCGCGCGTCTGAGCGTGCACTGAAACGGCAAATTTCCATCCGCACGTGCATGGAGACAGCTTCTCTGGCTAGGGCGGCAGGTTCAAACCTGCCTTTTATTCTGTTCACGTATTATAACCCTGTATTACAGATGGGGATGGATGCTTTCTTTGCAGGCTTGCAGGAGCACGGTATCAGCGGTCTTATTATTCCGGACCTTCCGCTTGAGGAAGCGGAGGAGCTGGGAGGACGGGCAGCAGAGGTGGGTGTGCATCTGATTCCTCTGGTGGCTCCAACGTCTGAACAGCGGATCGAGCGAATTGTCCGTCAGGCCCGTGGATTTGTATACTGTGTATCTTCGCTGGGTGTAACTGGGGAAAGAGCTTCCTTTTTTGAAGGTATAGAGGGCTTTATCGCGCAGGTCAAACGGCATACGGATATTCCGGTAGCGGTTGGCTTCGGGATCTCTACTCAAGAGCAGGTAACCCGTTTCTCAAATATTTGCGATGGTGTTGTAGTTGGTAGTGCTATTGTACGTCAGGTAGAGGAGGCCATTCCGCTACTGAATGATTCTGCACGCAGGCAAGAAGGTCTTTTGCAAATTCATAATTTTGTGGCACAATTAAAGAATAATGGGTGTCAAAATATAAAGTAGTAAATATAGTTCTGATTGGATAGAGGAGGTAGGGGCATGCAACCTAAACCGCATATTGTACATTTGCCAGTATATCAGCCCGGTAAACCGATTGAAGACGTAAAACGTGAGCTGGGACTCGATGAAGTCATCAAGCTCGCCTCGAATGAGAATCCGTATGGTAGCTCTCCTAAAGTATTGCAGGCTATTCAGCAGGAGTTTGCTAACATTAGTGTGTATCCTGATGGAAGTGCGGTAGCTTTGACACAGGCACTAGCTAAACGGACGGGTTTAAAAGAGGAACAGTTTATCTATGGCTGTGGCTCTGACGAAATTATTGCGTTGATTACGCGTGCTTTCCTCCTTCCTGGAGAAGAAAGCATCATGGCCGATCAGACATTTTCCGTGTATAAAAGTAACGTGGAAATTGAGGGAGCGGTTGCAGTTGAGGTGCCTTTGCGTGATGGTGTACATGATTTGGATGCTATGCTGTCCCACATCAATGACCGTACAAAAATTATTTGGATCTGTAATCCAAATAACCCGACGGGCACGATTGTACCCGAAGCGGAGCTGATTGCGTTTTTGAACCAAGTACCAAAGCATATCATGGTTGTGCTGGATGAAGCTTACGCCGAGTTTGTGACGGATCGTTCTTATCCCGACGGCATTCGTTTGTTGCCAGTGTATGAAAATCTGGTTGTACTTCGCACCTTCTCCAAAATCTATGGCCTTGCTTCGCTACGCATTGGTTATGGTATGGGAGCTGAGTCAATTATTCGCTTGATAAATCAGGTTCGTGAACCGTTTAATACTTCACGGGTAGCACAGGCTGCGGCTATTGCTGCTTTGGAAGATCAGGAATTTGTTCAAGAATGCCGGGATCGTAATGCAGAGGGCAGAGCTTATTTGCAAAATGAGCTGAAGCGTCTGGGATTGGAGTCTTTCCCAGCACATGGTAATTTTATTATGCTGGATGTACGTCGTCCATCCGGTGAGGTATTCCAGGAGTTGCTTCGTAAAGGTGTGATTATTCGCGCAGGTCATCACAAATATCCGACATATATTAGAGTGTCCGTTGGATCACAACCGCAAAATGAGTTGTTTATTCGTGCGCTGGAACAGGTCCTGGGGGCGGAAGCGGCGAAAGTACGCCTATAATTTCCGCAGATGGGATTTGATAATTGATGAAGATTGCCATTTTCGGCGTGGGACTGATAGGTGGGTCCCTCGCACTTTGTTTTAAAGGGAAGCCGGATATTTCGGTTGTCGGCCATGCCCATCTCCCTGAACTGATGGAACCGATGTTAAGCCGTGGTGTCGTGGACACCGCGACTCTTTCGGTTGAAGAAGCGGCAGAGGATGCCGATTTTATTTTTTTATGCGTACCTGTGGGCTTATTGGAGTATTATCTCGAACTGTTAAGCAGGCTACCGCTTAAAGCGGGTTGTATTATCACCGATGTAGGCAGCACGAAATCGGCAATTGCCAAAAAAGCATCAGAAATTTCTTTGCGCAATGCTTACTTTATCGGTGGTCATCCGATGGCTGGTTCGGAGCGTTCCGGTGTAAAGGCTGCTTCCGCGTTGCTGTTTGAAAATGCATATTATGTGCTTTCCCCGGCAGAGGGTGTGCCTGAGGAAGCATACTGCTCGCTGGAACGTTTATTAAAATATACTAATGCTCATGTTGTGCGTGTCGAACCAGCTATGCACGATGACATTGTCGGTGCGATTAGCCATCTTCCGCACATTATTGCAGCAGCGCTGGTGAATCAGGTGCGAAAGCACAATGATGAAAATCCGTTGTACCGTACATTGGCTGCCGGTGGGTTCCGTGATATTACACGGATAGCCTCTAGTGATCCGGTTGTGTGGCGGGACATCTTACTGAGCAATCGTGAAGTTTTACTAGGTCTGTTGGAAGAATGGAACGGACAGATTGAGCGTTTTACCCATTTACTGAGAATACAAGACGGTGAGGGAATCGCTGACGAGTTTTTAACAGCTGGGCACTTCCGCAGTGAACTGCCAGAGCGTCGTAAAGGAGTCATCGTCTCTACGTTTGATCTGTATATTGATGTACCGGATACCCCAGGGATTATCGGGCGAATTGCTATGGAACTGGGGAATCACAGCATTAATCTGAGCAATATGCAAATCATTGAAAGCCGGGAGGATGTCCCAGGCATCATGCGGCTTTCCTTCCGTCAAGAGCAGGATTGGGAGCGTGCCAAGACACTGCTGGATTCGATGGGCTATAAAGTGGTGGTATAAAGGGTGAAGAAAGTATGAGTGTTCGTTAAAGGAGGGACTGCGCTCCGCGATTCATTTGATCTTACGATCGCTGTTGTCTGCGGATTTTCTGAATATATGTACAAAGGGGAAAATCCCGCAGGCAAAGGCGAGCGCTCCGCTTCTCCAGATTCAAATGAACCTCTACGCTATGGACCGCCTTAAAAGCACCACACTTTCTGGGAGTGAAGTAGTAAGAAAAGATCTAAAGCGGGTGAAGGTTCTCTTCGCTCGCTTTTTTGTTACTTGAAGAGGTAGTGGAGCTACGCGTTATTTTGTAATTACTATCTTTCTATACATACCGTTGAACATTATAGGTGCATCCTCTTTGATCCGCAGTTTTGTTTTTTGGGTTTCAAACAGTTCTTCAAAATTCAACCCTATATCGGTTCCTAACACCTTAATAACGGGCCTTATCGTTTTTTTGAATAATGAGGGCTTTTTTCCTTTAGGAGAAAACTTATCGAAAATAATAATTTCCCCGTCTTTTTTCAAAACCCGCACCATCTCATCGAAGCATTTATTTGCGTTAGGTACTACTGAGAGAATTAAACTTCCTACTACTATATCAAATTGCTCATCCATAAAATTCATTTGTTGAGCATCCATTTCCAAGAATTTTATGGATGTTTTGGCGAATTTATCTTTTGCTTTGTTAAGCATTTCAGGTGAATAATCTATGGCAGTAATATCCAGCCCGTAGTGATTTATTAATTCTAAATCTGCTCCAGTTCCTACACCTACAAAAAGTATTTTTTGCTCGCTATTAAATGACTTTTCTTGAAATATGATCTTTCTAGAATTGAGGAAGCTACCTGAATTGAAAAAGTTATCATAAATTGGAGACCAAATCTTATATACAGCCTTGTTCCACTTATTATTCATTTCCTGCCCCCTATCTATTGAAAAAATTAATTATATAATAATGTGTTTTAATAGGACAACCAAATAATTGGTGAAATATTGATGTATTTTATCAACCCACATATGGGGTAGGTGAGTAAGGTAAAGAGGAGTATTGGAAAACAAAAAAAAGACCACCCGGGTAAAGCCCCGGGTGGTAGCTACTTTTAGTGAAGTAGCTGAGTAGGATAGGAGTGGAGAGAAACCATACTGTACTTTTATTATATGTATACGTTTTCATTTTGTCAATATTTTTTTAAAGCGTTTTCTTTTTTTGTGTAATTATCCTTATTGGTTTATTTGATGGCACGCTTTCAGTAGGTTTGTCATTTAATCTTGAAAAAATTTAAAATCCATTGAAAAGCTGTATAAATGAATTAGTTGCCAGCGTTAGGGAGGCATTGATGGAAATCGTGGGGATTTTGGACTTTTTTACTGGCGGTCATTTTGTGGTACAATGGGTAAGTCCATTTTGGACGTTGAATATTGTTGGGGATAGCACCGTTAATGTTGGCACTACATAGGGTAAGAAAATAACAAATGTTCCATGATGCTGTTTCATCCATTTGCGCAGAGGGCGCAACTTTTTTTGACCTGTTCGGTATATATAGACAGAATCGAACGGGAAAACAGCACATGTATGGGCGAGGAGGGTCTCACTCGGATGATGACAGATTCCCAGATGATTCAGGAAATCAAACAAGGTAATGTTGAGGTTTATTCAGAATTAATGAGGCGTCACCAACGTAAAATTTTAGCTTTTGTTTATCATATGCTGAAAAGTTCGAACCTGGAAATGATTGCTGAGGACTTATGCTCGGAGACGTTTTACAAAGCGTATCGGAGCCTGCACTCTTTTCGCGAGGTAGACGCATCGTTCTCCACTTGGTTATATACAATTGCACGCAATACGGTGCTAAGTGAGCTTCGCAAGCACCGTAGCGGTCAGGTTCCATTGGAGGAGAGCGGTTATGTACCGGTAGCTCCATCGGATGTAATTCCGGAGCAGGCTGTCCTTCGCGGTGAGAAGGTAGAGATGGTTCGTGAAGCGATCAATAGATTGCCTGAGAAGCAGCGATCTGCGCTGATTTTGCGTGAATATGAGCAATTAGATTATCAGGAGATTGCGACTATTTTAGGACAGACCGTCAGTGCGGTGAAGTCGTTGCTTTTCCGGGCAAGAACCAGTGTGAAGACGCAGTTGGAGCCTTATTTTTTTGAGCCTCTCTATGAGGAAAACGAAGGGATGAGCAGCCAATGAAATCCAGGGACACTGAGGATTTGTTCGCTACAGGCAAAAATGTATCGAAACAAGACTCGGAGCGCAGACGGGCCAAAAGCTCGTCTGCTGGGTGGGAACATGGTTCGGAAGAAAAAGAGTGGGATTTGTCAAAAGAAAATCGATCCGCTATTCGTGATATTTCCTTTGAAATAACAGATGATAAGCTAGAGGCCATGAATCGCAGAGTCATGGATCGAATTTATGAAGAATCACCGTGGCTTGTTCCGGGTGAGCATCGACGTGCGCGTGTGAACCCAGCAGCCCGTAAGTATATGTCTGTATGGATCGCTGGCTTCTTGGCCGTATTTTTATGCAGCTTTTTGTTTTTGAACTGGAATGGAAGCTCCTCTAAGGAAAATCCCCCTCAAGCAGCTCCTGTCATGGATACGGGTATTTTACCGACAGGCCTGTTGGAAACTACAAGTACATCTCCACAATATCAATACCACATTAAAGATGTGAATAGTGGCATTATGGACCCGCTGGTTGCTAGCATTGTTCCTACTTATCCGCAATACTGGATGCTGTTGTCTGTATTGGCACTTGCGCTTGCTTTATTTTCTCTGGGCTGGATCCATCGGACGAGAAGGGTCAGAAGTTAGCAGGACAGCTGGACTCCAATATGAATTCATAACAATGCCTGAATAACAAAACAGCGGAGGAAAAGACACGATGCTTATTGGCTTGATCAGACATGGATTGACGGATTGGAATGCGGTAGGGAAAATCCAGGGCCATAGTGATATTCCGTTAAATGAGGAAGGACGCCAGCAGGCACGCTTGCTTGCAGAACGATTAAAGAGAGAGTCTTATCATTGGGACGGGCTTATTACAAGTAGTCTCTCCAGAGCGAAAGAGACCGGGGAGATTATTGCTTCTGCTCTGCATCTTCCGTTGCTAGAATCTGATGATCGACTAAGAGAACGTGCTTATGGTCAGGTCGAGGGCATGACACAGGCCGAGCGTGAAGAGAAGTGGGGAGTCGACTGGCATCTGCTGGATCTAGGGCAGGAAAGCGATGCGGATCTTCAGCTTCGCGGGCTAGGTTTTATGGAGGCCATTTGGACGGAAAATCGGGACAAGAATCTGCTGGTCGTTTCCCACGGCGGTTTTTTGGCTAATTTGTATAAGGCTCTGTATCAGGAAAAATTCACGGAACGAATCGGCAATTTGTCACTTAGTATACTTCAGCGTGGGGATATGGATTGGGCACCACTTTTGTATAATTGCACGAAGCATTTGCAAGAGAAAAGTGACTGTAACTCAAAAAGTTAGTAAAAGACCACGGCTTCTACTCATCGTAGAAGTCGTGGTCTTTTTTGTTTTTTAATTATACCTTTGCAAAAAAAGAGGTTTAGAGTTTGAACAATCCGTCAAAGCTGTGGGTACAACAGGTAAGAATCAATTCCGGATGACAGTCCAGTGACGAGGCGATGGAACAATGAATCTGGCGGATATGCTGACATTTGCGGATATTGTGCATTTGAACAGAATCGCGGTGTATTACGATTGTGACTGTAAACCTAATTCCAAGCATGAGTTGATCCAGGGGATTTTGACGAAGCTCGGCAGCAGTAGTTTTTTTGAGGCGCAGGTCAAGGAGCTGAGGTTGTCAGAGGTAAGGTTTTTGAACGCACTGCTGTTCGATGACCGACCGTATTTCAGCATGGAGGAATTGATTGCAATAGCCAAACAGTCTGTTGAGGAGGACGAAAATCCTGGTGAGCGGCCAAGAGATATTGTGACCCGTCTGCGTTCTAGTGGCTGGTTGTTCAACGGTTCGACGCACAACACGAGGTATTTGTTCCAAATTCCGTTGGATATGAAGGAGCGCTTTCGACGTGTTATGGTACATGACTTCCAAAGCGGAATGACACGGGTAAGCGAACCGTCTTCGTACCGGGATGAAGGGCATCTACTGGCAGAGGATTTACGGCTTTTCCTTCAATACATGGGGCAGCATGAGGTTCCGCTAAATCCCGAGGGGGCTTGGTACCGTCGCAATCAGCAGCAGCTGATGGAGCATTTGCACATTGCGGAGCCGCTTTTGGGTAAGGGAGGATGGCGTTTCGGGTATGGTTCCTCTTTTAAGTTTTATCCAGACCGAATGGCCCTACTGTATGATTATGCCCGACACTCCAAGTACATCGAGGAGAAAGGGGACCAGGTTGTGCTGACGGCAAAGGGGGAAGCGCATCAGGAGCATACAATTGAGGAAGAAATGATACAGCTATTCAGGTTTTGGTTAAGACTGTATAAAGGAGCCGTTCCTAATTTGCTTTCTCTAGTCTACTGGATTGGAGAATGTGCCAGACCGTGGACGTCCTCAGAGTCGCTTTTTGTACATATCGGCCCACTGATTCGACCGTTTTACTATGATACGCCCCGTTCGGTCTTTGATCAGAGAATTATACGAATGATGCTTCACTTGGGTATGCTTCGTCAGGGTGAACATCCGACGGGACCCTCTGTACAGATGACAGCCTGGGGGCTGAAGTTGGCGGGAGAGTGCCGCATTGGGCGGAACGACTCGGGTATACGGCTCCATTGACAAGCAACACACATGTTGATAGAATTTCACCCAAAATGAGAGGGTGAAGTTGATGCTGATTCACTATAACGGAAACATGCCACAGCTCCATTCATCTGTCTATGTGGCAGAAGGAGCAAAAATTGTCGGAAAAGTAACGATCGGCCAAGATTCCTCTGTATGGTTTAATGCCGTACTGCGCGGAGATATGGCGCCTATCTTCATCGGTGAACGCTGCAATATTCAGGACGGTGTCGTGGGACATGTGAACACGGATCAGCCCCTGTTGCTGGCGGATGACATTTCGATAGGTCATGCTGCAATAATCCACGGTTGTATGGTAGGCAAAGGCACTTTAATCGGTATGGGGGCCATTGTACTCAACGGAGCGGAGCTTGGTGAATATGCTTTAATAGGAGCAGGGTCGGTCGTTACGGAAAATACCAAAATACCACCCTATACTCTTTCTCTCGGTACACCTGCCAAAGTGGTGCGCGAATTGACAGATGCAGATTTGCAGCGGATGTCACGAACGGCACTCAGCTATGTGGCGAAAGGAAAAGAATATAGGATCTCTTAAACTCATGTTGGAGGTGCATCCTATGGATAAAATGAAGGTTACTTATGAAGTAATGTTGGGCCTGTCTGCTGAAATGGTTTTGGACGAGGCATTACGTAAACACCGGAGTGAAAAACTCTACAAGGATATTGATGAGGCGCTAGCCTCCGGAGATGAAGTAGCTTTTCGTCATCTTACGGATGAGCTGAAAGCAATGAGTTAGAATAATCTTAGGAACCCTAAGTTGGATTTCAGACCAATTGTTAGTTCGAGATTATAATCATCAAACCTGACTGTAGCGGCGGTCAGGTTTTTTTGGTACGCTTGGATATGATATAGTTTTTGTAGGATGGGCCTGTACAAGGCAACCGTCGTATGAACGGAGGATGAAGGGCGTGTCGTTATCTTATTTGTGGAGCCGGTCGTTCTTGACGAGCCGGCCTTTTTTATGGCTGCTGTTCTGGTGTAATCTGGTAGGAACAGTGTGTGGGTACATATGGTATGGGGGGCAGTTGGAATATACTCTAAATTATCATCCGATGTGGCAGATTGTATTTGTGCCTGATAGTCCGACGGCGAGTCTGTTTTTTACGATCTCTATAGCATTTTTGCTCTATTCTCCGCGTCTCAAGAGCTTGAAGGTCATTAGACAGATCATGGAGGCGTTGGCTGTTGTCACGAGTGTAAAATATGGCATATGGGCTTCAGCTATTATTTTTTGGGGAGTTGTGCAGGGCGGACATATGATATGGCAGGATTGGATGCTGGTGGCATCTCACACGGCAATGGCGGTCGAAGCGTTACTGTTCGTGCGTTTTTTCACCTGCAAATGGGCTGCTTTATGCCTAGCCGCACTCTGGACATTGTTAAATGATACGATGGATTATACATTTGGTATATATCCGTATCTTCCAAAGACGCTAATGGATAATGTACCGCAAGTGCGTGCGTTTACCTATATGCTAACCCTTGTCAGTATCGTAGCAGCATGGCTTGCCATGTTTGCGCGCAATCGAATGAGAGTAGAAGTGAAGAAATAGAAAGGAATCCGTGATGATCATAAAATAAGAAAGAGCTTTAATCATTTAGCTACACAAAGTTTTGGTTTTGATTTTGAAGAAAGTTCTAGTCCCGGTAACCTTGCCATACAGTAAGGTGAGGAGGGATGTCCCATGATTAGGGGTCAGACGTTTCAAATTACGATACGTATTGTTTCGAGTGTTGTATTATCTATGGTCCTGATGCTGTCCGTCTGCGTCCCTCCAGGTGTGGCAGAAGCGCGTGATCAATCAAAACCCATAGGAAATACAAAAGAAATTGAGGAATTGGATCATGCAGCTGCGATACTGTACCGGGATGTGATGGACGGGAACATTGAAAAAGCGCGCGCGGATGTAGCCGAGGTGAGTCGATGGTTTGGCACCGGACAGGTGCAGGCAGCGTTATCTGTAGAGGCCATTCATGCTTTGTCCGGCAGCATCCTTGAGGTGCAGCAAGCTACACAGTCCGTCCAAGTATCACCAGATGAGTGGGTGAAGGCTGCGGCCAATTTACGACTTGCGACAGATGCGCTTGCACATCCGCGTCAGCCCTTATGGCAGCAGTATTATAAGATTTTAAAAGAAGATGTTAGCGGTTTGAACAGCCAGTTTGCTAAAGGTAACATGAAGGGTTTCAAAGCTGGAGCCGCAGTGCTGGAGGACCATTATGAGACGATTCGTACGGCAGCATTGATACATGGCAGAACAAGTGAGGTTGTCCGGGCTGATTCATGGATTTCCTACGTCAAAGGATTGGGGGATCAGCAATACGCAGATGCCTCAGCGATTAGAGGGGCGTTGGATCAGGGAAATCCGACGTTTAATGCCTTGTTTGGACGTGAAAAAGACGCCACTGCACTGGCGCCATTTATCCCGCGTGAAAGTGAGCGCCGGGCAGAATTGGCAATCGGCATGATTGTTCTGCTGGCGCTGGTCTATGCAGGTTATCGTAAATATCGAGCTGGTTTCTCTGGATAACGATGCAAATTCGAACATTCGCGTCGTTGGCTGCTGAGCCATCCATATATGTTAGCCCATCGCCCGGATTTCCGGGCTATTCCTCTTTGAACCCCTCTCCATGTACATCATGCACATCCTGTATGATAATAAACGCCCGTGGATCAACCGATTTAACAATTTGGTGCAAACGTCGTATTTCCTGACGAGGCACGACACAATAGGCAACATGCTTGGCCTGCTTGGAAAATGCACCTACAGCCGGAATAATAGTAACTCCGCGATCCATGTCTCTAATAATAATATCCGCAATGTCCATCGTGTGGTCGCTGATAATCATAAAGGCTCTGGCGGAATAGGCGCCTTCTTGTATAAAATCAATAATCTTGGACGCGATGAACACGGCGACTAATGTATATAGAATTTTTTCTTTTGGTATGTAAAGTAGTGAAGCACCGATAATGACGATATCAATGACCAGCATAATCCTTCCCATACTCCAGCCAAACTTCCGGTTTAGAATACGAGCGATTATATCCGAGCCGCCCGTGGTGCCGCCAAAGCGGAACACAATACCTAATCCGGCCCCAAGCGTAACCCCCGCATATAATGAAGAAAGTATAAAATCGTGTTCAGTTTGAAATGTTCCCATCCATCCGAGATGAATCATTTTTTCATACAACCACAGAAAAAAAGTGAGCGACCCAATACCTACCCCTGTATATAGAATTTGCTTGCCCCCAAGCATTTTCCATCCAATTAAAAATAAAGGAATGTTCAGAAGCAATGTGGAGAGAGAGGGTGAAATCGAAAAAGCATAATTGAGCAGCAGGGTGATCCCAGTAATACCACCTTCCATCAGTTTACTGGGTATAATAAAATAAAGCAGACCGAATGCATAGATGGCGGTTCCGAGCACAATGGGTAAAATCATTTTAAGCTGTTCCATGGACTTGGATATCTTCATATAATCCCTCGCAGTAGCAGTTTAAGGAAGAACGACTTCATGCTGATTTTGCTAATCGCAGCTCCTTATATGTAGTATACCTTTTTACGGTAGCTTTAAAAGACTGATGACAGTAAGTTGGGGTCATAAGTTCACAATTAAAAAAAATTTGTTTTAAAATGTGCTTTACGATAACATATGAATAAACCTGCACATGGGGGGATTGCGTGTTTCATGGAAAAATCATTAGATGAAATTCAACGTGAGGTAGACCAGTATATATCTCAATTTAAGGAAGGGTATTTTAGCCCTTTAGCGATGTTGGCCCGGATGTCTGAGGAAGTCGGGGAACTGGCGAGGGAAGTCAATCACTCCTTTGGCGAGAAACCGAAAAAAACGGATGAGGCGGACAATTCCATTGAGCTGGAGCTGGGGGACATTTTGTTCATCACCATCTGCTTTGCGAACTCGCTAGGTATAAATTTGACCGAGGCACATGATAAGGTTATGCATAAATTTAACACACGTGATGCGAATCGTTGGACCAAAAAGGACACCGATTAGGCGCTTTGTACATATGCTGTACCAAACCGGTTACCCGGAGGTGCAGTGTCATGAAGGCGGAGGAATACGTTCAGAAAGCTTATCAGTGCATTTTGCAGAACGATTTTGAGCAGGCCGTGGAATGGTTTGAAAAAGCAATTTCAGCTCAGCCTGATCATGCGGAGCATTATTTCCGGTGCTCGGTTACCTATGCTCGTAGTGGTCGTTTGGAGCAGGCTCTCGCATATGCAGAGCATGCGGTTCGTCTCGCTCCACAGCAGGATGAATATGTTCTCCATCTACATGCGCAGGAAGCCAGGCAGCATACGGAGAAGGCCAGAAAAATGCTGGATGTCGACAGAGCTACGCCGCAGGTGCGTCAGGATGCGATCTTGTTACTGGAACGAGCAATAGCCCTCGATCCGTTATGTGGGGATGCTTTTTTGCTGCTCGCATTGATTTATGACGAAATGAATGAGTATAAGCTGGCTGTGCAGGCTGCTCGTGAGGCGGCTGCACTGTTTCCTCACAATGTGCAGCTTGCCAACCTCATGAAGAAGTTATGCCAGCAGATGAATGAACAGATCTAGCACAAATGGATGCATAAGGAGTTGTAGGGAAATGTCAGAACCAATAAAAGTGGCTGTTGTAGGAGCAGCAGGGCGTATGGGCCGTGAAGTTGTCAAATTGGTTCTTCAAGATGAGGAACTACAGCTTGTGGCCGCAGTGAACAGAACACATGCCGGCAGTGATGCCGGCCTTCTCGTCGGACTACCGGAAGCGGGTATCGCTATTGTGGAGGATGTGGAGCAGGCATTACTGGATAGCCGAGCGGATGTCATGGTCGATTTTACGGGGCCGCGTTTTGCATATGCACATACAGAGCTTGCTATCAAGCATGGAGTTCGTCCGGTTATCGGAACAACAGGGTTTACTCCCGAACAGATTGATGAACTGGACAAGCAGTGTCGTGAGCAGCAAATTGGTGGTCTGATCGCGCCAAACTTTTCAATTGGCGTCATTTTGATGATGCGGTTTGCGGCTCAGGCAGCGAAATACTTCCCACATCTGGAAATTATCGAATATCATGGTGACCAAAAATTGGACGCGCCATCGGGCACAGCCATTAAGACCGCAGAGCTGATCGCCGAACAGCGTGAAGAGCTGCGACAGGGTAACCCGGAAGAGGAAGAAACGTTAGAAGGATCACGGGGAGGTTACTATCAAGGGTTTCGTGTCCACAGTGTCCGTCTTCCCGGTGTGTTCGCACAGCAAGAAGTGATATTCGGAGGGTTTGGACAATCTCTGAAGATTCGTCAGGATTCTTATGAACGGGCGGGCTATATGCCGGGTGTTAAAATCGGTATTCAGAAGGTCATGGAGCAGCCAGGGCTTGTATATGGATTTGAGCATTACATCGATTAAGAATACGCGAATGATTGGACGAATGAAATTATAGAATGAGGCAGGAGGAACTTCGAATGTTAAAGATTGCATTTATAGCGCATGACCGAAAAAAGGATGAAATGGTAAATTTCATAACGGCCTATGAGCATGTTTTTACAGATCACAAGTTATTTTCAACAGGTACAACAGGTCTGCGCATTATGGAGCAAACCAAGCTTGAAATTCACCGTTTCATGTCCGGGCCGCTTGGAGGAGATCAGCAAATCGGGGCTATGGTTGCGCAAAATGACATGGACTTGATTATATTCTTGCGTGATCCGCTCATGGCACAACCGCATGAGCCGGACATTAGTGCCTTGTTACGTTTGTGTGACGTGCAGGGGATTCCTTTGGCAACAAACGTTGCAACTGCTGAAATACTGGTGAAAGCGCTGGACCGAGGCGATTTTGCTTGGCGTGAGCTGGTACATAAATATAAACCGGGCATTGACCAGCAGGGTGATATATAATGACGCTGGACATCCTGATTTTCGGAGCTCATGCTGACGATGCAGAAATAGGAATGGGAGGCACGATTGCCAAGCATACAGCCGCTGGTTTAAAGGTGGGCGTGTGCGATTTGACGCGGGCTGAAATGTCATCCAATGGTGATGTGGATACTCGTATGTCAGAAGCTGAACATGCTTCGAAAGTGCTCGGGCTTGCTGTGCGGACGAATTTGGGTCTGCCTGATCGTGGATTATATGTAACTCCTGAACATGTAGCTGCAGTTACAGCAGAAATCAGGCGCCATGCACCGAAAGTCGTATTCGCTCCTTATTGGGAGGATCGGCATCCAGACCATGTCATGTGTAGCAAGTTGGTGGAGGAAGCGGTATTTAACGCGAAGTTGCGACGTTTTATGCCAGAAAATCCTGCGGTACAGGTAGAGCAATTATATTTTTATTTTATCAATGATATTGGCAGAACGGATTTGATTGTGGATATCACCGAGCATTATGAAGTCAAGGAACAGTCATTATTGAGTTATGCTTCGCAATTTCAGGCAGCGCCTGGAAAGGATACAGTATCCACTCCATTAAATCAGGGATATGTGGAACGCGTAAAAGCTCGCGACTCGTTGTTGGGTCAGCGCAAATTGATTTCGTATGCGGAAGGCTTTGCGTCCAAAACGCCATATCTGGTTAAGCTATTCACATAAGGATTTTGCAAAAATCCAATAAGCGACTTCCAATGATAAGATATAGATCGAAATGGTTTAGTTTGTCTATATCTTGTACTTCGGAGCGATTGGAATCGAATTTTGCAAAATCCTGACATAAGAATTCTATACTTGAGCATTTTGCAGAGTGTTAAAATAAATCGGCAGAAAAGTTATCACTGGTGAGCGGAAGGAGGCAGCTAGCTTGAATGACAAACTGAAAATTGGGATTACCTGTTATCCGTCGCTGGGTGGTTCCGGCGTAGTGGCTACTGAGCTGGGCAAGTTGCTGGCAGAAAAAGGGCACGAGGTTCATTTTATTGCCAATAGCATTCCGTTCAGATTAGGCGGGACGTTTCAGAAAAATATTTTTTATCATGAGGTTGAAATTAACGATTATTACGTGTTTAGATATCCGCCCTATGATTTGTCACTGGCGACCAAAATGGCCCAAGTCGCACAAATGAAGAATTTGGATGTACTCCATGTTCATTATGCGGTACCACATGCAGTATGCGCTTACTTGGCGAAGGAAATGGTGGGTGATCATCTGAAGGTGGTAACCACCCTACACGGTACGGACATTACAGTCTTGGCACAGGATGAGTCGTTGAAGGACCTGATTCGGCTGGCTATTAACAAAAGTGACGCTGTGACGGCGGTTTCCAAAGATTTGATTCGGGAGACGATAGATGCGCTGGAAATTACACGGCCTATTGATTTAACCTATAATTTTGTAGATAAACGGGTGTATTATCCACGAGATGCCGCTGCGCTTAGAAGAGACTTTGCCCAACCGCATGAAAAAATAATGATGCATATTTCCAATTTCCGTCCTGTCAAAAGGGTGGGCGATGTGTTGGATATATTTGAAAGAGTGCAACGAAAAGTGCCTGCGAAGCTGCTGCTGGTGGGGGAAGGACCGGATCTACCAAAAATCCGTTGCAAAATTGAGGATTTAGGACTTCAAGACAAGGTCTTCTTTTTAGGTAAGCAGGATCAGATCGCAGAAGTGATTTCTATGGCGGATGTGCTGCTGCTTCCCTCGGAAAAAGAAAGTTTTGGTTTGGTTGCGCTGGAAGCAATGGCCTGTGGAGTGCCGACAATCGGTTCTCAGGCCGGAGGAGTTCCTGAACTCGTTGTGCATGGAAGTACGGGGTATCTTGCTGAAATTGGTAATACTGAGGCGATGGCTGATTATGCAGTTGAGCTGTTGTCCGATGAAGCGATGGCGGAACGTTTCCGTGAAGCGTGTCTGACCCGCGCCCGTACCGTTTTTTGTGATGAGCTGATTACCCGTCAATATGAAGAAATCTATTACCGTGTGTTGGGACGCGAGGTGCCGGATCTTAAACCGATCAGCGTTTAAGGGGGCGGACTCGCGTCCGTTTTTTATATTGAATACTTGCAAAGGGGGAAACCCTATGAATACAAATACTTGGCAATGCGCTGACCAAGAGATGGCACTTCATGGCAGAGAGGTCATACATACACTAACAGCAGCAGGCCACGAAGCTTACTGGGTTGGCGGCTGTGTGCGGGATGAGATATTAGGACGAGCTATTCATGATATGGATCTGACCACTTCGGCTGAGCCTGAACAGGTCTTAGCGCTATTCCCTCATGTTATTCCGACAGGAATCCAGCATGGGACGGTAACGGTTATGCAGGGTGGCCATGCGTTCGAGGTGACCACTTTTCGTACAGAAAGCGGTTATGCCGATCACCGCCGTCCAACGGAAGTTGCCTTCGTGAAGGATATCCGTGAGGATCTGATGCGACGGGATTTTACTATGAATGCGATTGCGATGGCAGAACACGGAGAGCGGGTGGACCCGTTTGGGGGAGGAGCCGATTTGCGAGCTGCTCTCGTTCGTTGTGTGGGACGAGCTGAGGAACGCTTTGAGGAGGACGGGCTGCGAATGCTGCGTTGCATCCGTTTTGCCTCTGTATTTCGGTTCCGGGTGGCCTACAATACCTGGAAAGGTATGATCCGTCGCAGAGAGGGACTTCGATATATAGCCATGGAACGGGTACGAGTCGAGTTAGAAAAGATGCTAGCGGGGCCTGACCCATTACGTGGATTGGAGATGCTGGGACGTAGCGGATTGCTTGGCTGTACGAAGGTTCCGGTTCCCTGGGAACAATGTGACGCACAGGCGCTCAAGGAGATCGTGCAGCTGCCAGCAGAGCTACGGTGGGGTCTGCTCCTTATGTCTTGTAGACTTAGCTCCGAGGCAGCGGACGAGCTATTAAGAGCTTGGACCTTTTCCAACGCCGTACGTTTGCGTTTGGTTCATTTATTGGAATGGGAGACCGAGCTCATCAGCCATGCTGTTGCCATAGCTGACAACTCTGTTTCGAGAGATTCTGACCCTATCAACGACGAGGTACTGCGTCGTAACTGGATTCGATTGTTAATTAAGCTGGGAAAGGATACAGCTTCAGACTGGCTGGAGCTTCACAAGACACTGCCTTCTTCGTTCCGTGGATTACCGCCGTGGGTAGAAAAGCATGTGAAGAAGATTGCCGAACTGGCAAACTCGTGGACACAGCAGGCTGTCGTCGTTCGTATCAAAGATTTAAATATTACTGGAAATGAACTGGTTCAGGCAATGAATCGACCAGGTGGACCTTGGCTGGGGCAGATGATGGAACGGCTTTTACAAGCGGTCGCTTGCGGAGATATCCCGAATGAAACAGAAACATTGCTTCAGGAAGTGAAACGGGTGATGAGTAGTGAATAATCATGATAGACTGTTAGGCATACTGGAGGAAGGTTCATCCGATTACGTATCTGGTGAGGAGATTAGCCGACGCCTCTCCGTTAGTCGCACAGCAATATGGAAGCAAATCAACAAACTGCGTGAGCTGGGTTATAATATCGATGCCTCTTCGCGCCGGGGCTATCGGTTGATATCTCGGCCTGACCGATTGGAAGTATCCAAATTGGCAGATCTATTAACTACACAATCGTTTGGCCAGCGTATCATAGTGCTGGATTCGACGGTATCCACTCAGCAGGATGCTATGCGTTTAGCAGAAGAGGATGCGCCGGAGGGAACGGTAGTGCTGGCAGAAGAACAGACGGCGGGTCGGGGACGTCAGGGACGTAAATGGTATTCCCCTCGCGGCAAAGGGATATGGATGAGCATTGTATTGCGCCCCACCCAGCCCTTAGCTTTTACCCCCCAGCTAACGCTACTTACAGGTGTAGCAGTGTGTAGAGCCATTCGTCGGCTGACGGGTGTGGAGGCAGGAATCAAATGGCCAAACGATCTGTTGATTCATGGTCGCAAAGTATCCGGTATTCTGTTGGAATCTGCAACAGAGGATCAACGGGTCCGCTACTGTATTGCAGGGGTCGGCATTGACGTAAATTTAAATAAAGAAGATTACCCGGAAGAGCTATCCCATGTAGGGACATCCTTGAAAATAGAAGCAGGGCTTGAAATTGACCGTACTGCACTGATTGCTGCAGTTCTGGAAGAAATGGAGCTGCTAAGTAAGTTGTATGCCGAGCAGGGGTTCCAGCCCATAGCCATGCTGTGGGAGGCGTTATCCGTGACGATGAACCGCAGCGTTCGGGCACATACGGGACAAGGGATAGCGGTAGATGGTACAGCGGTGGGCTTGGACCCTTCAGGGGCACTAGTGATAGAAACGAACCAGGGTGAGCGGATTCAGGTTATTTCAGGGGATATACAATTGTAGAAGCGACCCTAGCTGAGTATACGACCACAATCTTTCTGTTTCCTGTGTGAAACTTCACGTGAAAAAGCTGATGTTTTTTGTTATACTGTGCAGGAGGCGGCATCGGACGGTCCGAGCTGCACTCCAAGGGCACATTGCTCTACTTTAGCAAGTTTGTAAGACCATCATAACTTCATTTGAAGGTTACGTTGGATTCTGCTCTGAGCCGAACAGGACCGAGACAGAAGGGACGATCTCAAAATGAGTGTCTTTTTTGGCTGTTCGGACCTTTTGATGACGCAGATGTACAGGCGTTCATAAAAGGTTATTTTTTGTGCCAAAAAAAGATGGAAGGGAGCCATTCGCGATGGCAGGAAAACAAGCGCTGAATATTGTAAAAATGAAAAAAATGAAGCAGGAGGGCATTCCGCTCAGTATGCTGACCGCCTATGATTATCCATCGGCTAAGATAGCCGAGGAGGCGGGAATTGACATCATTCTCGTGGGGGACTCGCTGGGTAACGTAGTTCTTGGTTACGATTCGACCATCCCTGTGACCTTGGATGATATGGTGTACCATTCCCGGACAGTTGCAAGAGGCGCTGAGAATACATTTATCGTAGCGGACATGCCTTTTATGACATATCACGGCAGCATATCCGAAAGTCTTCAAGGCATCCGCCGTCTGATGCAAGAAGGACATGCGCATGCTGTTAAATTGGAGGGCGGAGCTGAAATTACCGATGTCGTAAAAGCGACTGTTCAGGCAGGTGTACCTGTGCTGGGACATATCGGGCTTACTCCGCAATCAGTTAATCAAATTGGTGGCTATCGCATTCAAGGTAAGGACGAAGCAGACGCACGCCGGTTGATGGCAGATGCCAAGGCATTAGAGCAGGCGGGTGCCTTTGGTATTGTCTTGGAATTGGTGACTGAGGAAGTGGCAACGGCGATTTCTAAAGAACTTTCCATTCCAACCATTGGAATCGGTGCAGGACGTGGATGTGACGGTCAAGTACTTGTTTATCACGATCTGATTCAGTACGCATCTCCTTATTTCAGCAAACGCTTTGTTAAAACCTATGCCGATGTAGGCGGCTTGATCCGTAGCAGCATTGAGCAGTATGTGAGTGATGTGAAAGGGCGGGCATTCCCGGCCGCAGAGCATGTATTCAGCGCGGATGACCGTGTTGTGGAGTCCCTGGAGTCCTTGTACGGACAGGCAAAAGGACAAGCGCAGAAACAAGCTAAGGAAAAGGTGGAATCTCAGTCATGATCATCGTAAGAGAAGTGGCTCAACTACGCAAGGTTATTGCCGAACGTCGGCAACTTGGAGCCAATGGAGCAAAAACGGTACACGATTCTGCCTCTTTACTGCAACATAAAGTCGGCTTTGTACCAACGATGGGATACCTGCATGAAGGACATGCGAGCTTGATGCACAAGGCGCGTGAAATGGCAGATACGGTGGTGCTTAGCATTTTCGTAAATCCGATCCAATTTGGACCGAATGAAGATCTGGAAAGCTATCCCCGCGATGAAGCTCGTGATTTGGAGGTAGCACGGCGTGAGGGCGTGGATATTGTATTTTTGCCAACTGTAGCAGAAATGTATCCACAACCAACCCAAACCAAAATTCGTGTATCCGCTTTGACAGATCGCTTGTGCGGTGCTTCCCGTCCCGGCCATTTTGATGGTGTGACTACGGTGGTAGCCAAGCTTTTTAACATGATAGGTCCTGATTTGGCCTTTTTTGGGATGAAGGACGCACAGCAGGTTGCTGTGCTCCAGCAGATGGTGACTGATCTCAATATGAACGTGACTATCGTACCTTGTCCCATCGTCAGAGAGGCGGATGGTTTGGCCCTCAGCTCCCGTAACGTGTATTTAAGTGCAGAACAGCGCGAGCAGGCATTGGTGCTGTCCCAGTCACTGCGTAAGGTGCAAGAAGTGAGCGAAGATATTGTAACAAACACAATTACGATTCGTCAGTTACATCAAATGGTGGAGTCCACCATTACTTCCTCTCCTTTAGCAGACATTGATTACATTGAAATTTTAACTTTTCCCGGTCTGGAGCCCCTTCTTCCCGAGCAGCGGCTATGTGATGTTCAGGAAGACATCATCGTAGCGCTAGCTGTGAAATTTGGCAGTACCCGACTGATTGACAATATAAGAATACAGAAGGCGGAGGTGCTTTCCCATGTTTAGAACTATGATGAAATCCAAAATTCACCGCGCTACGGTTACGGAAGCTAACCTGAACTATGTGGGGAGTATCACTATAGATGAAGATCTCATGGAGACATCGGATCTGTTGGAGAATGAAAAGGTTCAAATTGTAAACAATAACAATGGAGCTCGACTGGAAACCTATGTTATCCCCGGACCGCGTGGGAGCGGTGTGATCTGTCTCAACGGTGCGGCAGCTCGTTTGGTGCAGCCTGGTGATACAGTCATTATTATTTCCTATGCTTCCATGTCAAATGAAGAGGCCAAAACATACAAACCAACAGTGGTATTTGTTGATGAACATAATAAACCAGCCCAAACGATGAACAAAGAAGTACATGCGACGATCATGTAATGAATGGGAGTGCGGATGAAACCCGTCTTTTAAGCGAAAAATGTGAGTGTATTAATCCATCTTTCATAAGGGCGGGATGCACATGTTCCAGCATGTATTCGCAGAAATGAACAGCATGTTAGATGATATCGTGAAGCATTACCCATCAGCCCAGGGCTCCCGCAGGCAGGAGCTGCTACAGCACTGGAGTCTGCTGCGGAGAATGAGTGACGGAATTATGGATGAGTGGCTGGCCTTTGAGGAAAAAATGGTGTGCCTGCGTGCGGCCGGCTTTTCCGCGGAGACCGATATGTCTGACACGGAGCTGCCTGAAAAAGAGCTGCCGGCTTTTAGTCGGGGGCAAGGGTATTATCGATTACTTATGTACTCTGAGGCGATCCAACAATTTGAGCAGGTACTACAGCATTTTCCGAACAGTTGGCAGAGTCGCATGTATATGGGAATGGCCTATTTTCAACTAGATGATCCAGCAGAAGCTGTATACCATTTTCAGAAGGTGCTGGACCTGACTGAGCAGGCAGGACTAAAAGCGGTCATCTATAATGCGCTAGGCTGTCTGTTGGCAAAGCAGGCTGACGTAGAGGAGGCGCAAAAATGTTTTGCTCTCGCACATCAGTTAGATCCTGCGTTACCCGAGCCGCTGCACAATATGGAAGCCTGTTTGTCCGGTACCGAAAAGCTTCGATACGACAGCTCCATAATGACCTGGATGTAGTTGTCAGACACCGAGTAAGACGATGCATGCCCACCTCCTGAGGCGGCGTATGCATCGTCTTTTTTGGCTGTCTTAATTTCCAAACACGCGATCTTCTGCTATGCTAATATACGGAGTTATTATTTTTGTAAGTGTCATAAGAAAGGATTAAGCCCGAATGAAATTTGCGGTATTGGATTTTGAAACGACAGGCACCCAGTCCGCGGATGACATCATTCAAGTCGGACTTGCAATTATAGATCATGATAACAGCATTTCCCGTGTTTACGGCTCTTATGTGAACCCTGGCAGATCTATTCCACCTTTTATCACTGGATTGACCGGAATTACAGACGATGACGTGAAGGATGCACCTGCACTTGAAGAAATGATGATGGAGCTTGTGCCTATGCTGGACGATGTTGTACTGGTCGGTCATAATGTGGCGTTTGATTTTAATTTTTTGCAAAACGCTCTGGATCGGTGCGGATACTTGCCATTTAGCGGAAGAGTCTTGGATACAATGGATTTTCTGAAAATTATGTTTCCATCACTATCTTCGTATCAGTTGGGTTTTGTGTCTTCTGAGTTCGGGCTGGCACATGATCGCCCTCACCAAGCAGACAGCGACGCATTGGCTACGGCCGAGGTATTTTTAAAGTGTCTGGGTGAGCTTCAAGCATTACCTCTGATAACGATACAGCGGCTTAGTGATTTGTTTGCAGAGGAAGACAGTGACCTTGGATGGTTTCTTGATGGGGTGCGTGAAGAGAAAGAGCTTGATCCTATTCAGGATTTGGAGGGATATCAGTTTTTTCGTCAGCTTGCGCTAAAAGTGGAAGATTGGACGGAGCTAGCTGCTCCGCGTAGAGAAGATGACCCGAATCCACTGTCAGGTGTTACCTTTGAGGAGTACATGGATGATGTGCGGGACAATTTGCGTTCATCCTTGAGTCAATATGAGGAGCGCGAGGCGCAGATACAGATGATTGAGGGTGTGAATCAGGCACTGAGTGAAGACAAGCATCTGCTGATTGAAGCAGGTACAGGAACAGGGAAGTCTCTGGGTTATTTGCTCCCATCGCTGTATCACAGTGTGAAAAAGGGACAGCGCGTTATGGTGAGTACACATACGATCAACCTGCAGGAGCAATTACGCGAGCGCGACATTCCGATGCTAACCAAGGTGATTCCGTTTCCGTTCCGGGCTGCTATTTTCAAGGGTCGGGGACATTATTTGTGTCTGCGTAAGTTTGAACATAAAATAAACAGAAGAGACTTCGCTACACCGAAGGAAGATTTAATTACAGCGGCTCAGATGATCGTCTGGTTGACGCTAACAGAAACCGGTGATGATGAAGAACTGAATCTGAGCAACCGTGGAGGGGATTTCTGGGAAACGGTGGCGAGTGATTCAGAGTCCTGTCTTGGTCGTTCCTGCCCATGGTTCCGCAAATGTTATTATCATCGTGCACGCCATGAAGCAGGAATAGCGGATGTTGTTATTACGAATCACTCTAAGTTGTTCACAGACGTCAAAGCCAGTCATCAGTTGTTGCCGAGCTATGAACATCTGGTGATAGATGAAGCCCATCACCTGGAGGAAGTAGCTGGTAAACACCTAGGTATGCATATGAAATATTTCACACTCGTGCATACACTGACGCGACTGTTCAAAGACAGCAAGAATGGACAACTGCCTTCACTTCGTCAACAGTTGGCGAAATCGGGGCACGAGAAGTCGGCAGATTGGGCCTCAACTATCGACCAGCTGTATCCGCTCGTGTTAGAGGTGAAGGAAACTTGGGACCTGCTAAGCGACAAGCTGTTTGGCATGTTGCCGGAGCGAAGTGATGCGACACCGGGTGAAACAGGACAGTTTTCTTCCCGTCTCAAACCTTCGGCCAAGCCTGCAAAGTGGGATCAGGCGGGAGCTTTGGAAAATCAGCTATATGTAACGATGAGCGAAATTTTGCGCAAGGGCGACAAGCTGATGCTGGACGTCAAGGAAGAACATGACGATTATGCGGCGGATAGCCTTATTACAGATATCACGGGTCTGCTCAAGGATTTGGCGGGGATTCGAGAAAATTTGCGCTTTTTTATCCGACTCGATGATGAAACAACCGTATACTGGCTCGAGGCGAGCGGGCAATTCCGTAGTAAATCATTGCAATTTTATGCGGTACCCGTCGATGTGAGCCGCCAGTTGAAAGAAATGTTTTTTGACAAAAAAAGAAGCATTATTCTGACTTCTGCTACCTTGTCGGTAGATAAGTCGTTTCAGTACATGATCGATCAGCTCGGCTTACAGGAGGCCGCAGATCAAGAGCGGCTGATGACTTCGCAGCTCCCGTCACCCTTTAATTACAGGGATCAGGTGTTGCTGGTTATTCCACGGGATTTTCCAAGTGTGAAGGGCAGTGTAGGAGATGCGCATTTTGTAGATATGCTCGTTAGCTCTCTAGGAGCGACTGCTCAGGCGACACGTGGGAGAATGCTCGTTCTGTTTACGTCCTATCGGATGCTCCGGCAAGTGTATGAGCCGCTCAATGAGGCCTTAGCATCCAGCGAAATTACTGTGCTGGGACAAGGTGTGGACAGTGGAAGTCGCAGCAAGCTAACCCGCCGGTTTCAGGAAGCGAAAGCTTCTGTATTGCTGGGGACCAGCAGTTTCTGGGAAGGCGTCGATATTCCGGGGAAGGCTCTGACTTGTCTAGCCATTGTTCGCTTGCCGTTTCAACCGCCGAATCACCCGCTGCTGGAGGCAAAAAGCGAACTGCTCCAGCAGCAGAAGAAGAATCCATTTATGAAGCTGTCTGTACCTCAAGCGGTCATTCGCTTCAAACAGGGATTTGGTCGGTTGGTACGTACAGCGAACGACCACGGGGTCGTTATCGTTTATGATACGCGTGTGATTGAATCCTATTACGGAAAGCACTTTTTGTACTCGTTACCGGGACCAAAAATGGAGCATATGCCATCGGAGCAAATGGTGCCCCGCATCGCCGAATGGCTCCAATCCGCCCCGGAGACAGAGGCATAACGGACGGACATAAGTATGTTCGTTACAATTAGGGGGAGCAAGTATGAAATCAGATAAAATTTCAGAGGCTGTCGTACGGAGGTTACCCGTATATTTACGTTATCTGAATGCACTGCACAAACGGGAGGTGGCTACGGTCTCTTCTCAAGAGCTGGGACAGAGGCTAGATTTGAACCCGGCCCAAATCCGTAAAGATCTTGCTTATTTTGGAGATTTTGGTCGGAAGGGTATCGGTTATGATGTTTCTTATCTCATTGAGAAAATACGCCATATCCTGAAAATCGACCAACAAATTAATGTAGTATTGGTCGGAGCGGGTAATCTGGGGCAAGCCCTTTCGAATTATAACGCTTATTTAAAAGACAATATGAAGATTGTGGCGGTATTTGATGCGTTTCCGGATAAGGTAGGAACCAAGATCAATACATTGGTCGTGCAACCGATGGATGAACTGGAAGCGACTGTGAAAGAAAAAAACATTCGAATCGGGATTATTACCGTACCTGATTTTGAAGCACAGCACGTGGCTGATAGGCTTATTGATAGCGGAATTGGAGCGATCCTGAACTTTGCACCGACTACTCTCAAGGCACCAGCCAACATTCGGATTCATGCCACAGACTTTACAACTGATTTGCTTAGCCTCGCTTATTATTTGGAGGACGGAAAGGAAGAAGCACAATATGACAGTGAATAAATGGATGATTAAAAACGGATCTTTTGCCGTAAATGGACCAGAAGCAGGGGTAGTCCATGGTTTTATGATTGTGGAGGATAGTCGTATTACTTATATTGGCGAAACCTTGCCTGCGGGTGAGGAAGAGACGGAAGCGATCGATGGTAAAGGGCTATTGTTTTTACCTGGTCTGATCAATACTCATGGTCATGCGGCGATGTCTCTACTGCGTGGGCATGGAGATGATTTGGCACTTCAAGTATGGCTTCAGGAAAAAATGTGGCCTATGGAAGCCAAGTTTACATCTACAGACGTGTACTGGGGTACGTCCTTGTCTGTGCTGGAAATGCTGAAAGGTGGAACAACAACCTTCCTCGATATGTACGATCATATGGATGAGGTGGCTCGTGTGGCTGAAGAGTCAGGTATTCGTGCAAGTCTGATGCGTGGAGCAATTGGACTATGTTCGGAGGAAGAACAGCGAATCAAGCTGGCAGAGGCCGTGACTTTTGCGCGTAACTGGCACGGTAAAGCAGACGGCCGTATTACAACGATGATGTCACCGCATGCGCCATATACATGTCCACCTGCGTTTATTGAAAAATTCGTACAAGCTGCGCATGATCTGGACTTGCCACTGCATACGCACATGTCTGAGACGATCGCCGAAGTAGAGCAAAACGTACGCGACTACGGTTTGCGTCCGGTTGCACACTTGGATAAGCTTGGCTTTTTCTCCCGTCCTTCGCTTGTTGCCCATGGCGTTCATTTGAACGACGAAGAAATAGCTTTACTGGCAGAACGTGGTGTAGCGGTTTCCCACAATCCTGGCAGCAACTTGAAGCTGGCAAGTGGTGTGGCAAGAGTGCCTGAATTGCTGCGTGCAGGGGTTACGGTTTCTCTCGGAACGGATGGTCCTGCCAGCAATAATAACCTGGATATGTTCGAGGAAATGCGTCTGGCAGCACTTATTCACAAGGGTGTATCCGGTGACCCTACGGCAGTTCCTGCAAGTGAAGCGCTGCGTCTGGCAACAGAATACGGTGCAAAGTCGATTGGTTTAAAAGAAGTAGGAGCGTTGGCAGCAGGCAACAAGGCTGACTTTATCGCGTTGGATCTGAATCAGGCACATTTCTTGCCGCGTACAGATCTTATTTCCCATGCGGTATACTCTGCAAGCGCCAAGGACGTGGCTCATGTGTGGGTAGACGGTCGTCAGGTTGTGAAAAACGGCGAATGCCTGACTATGGACGAGGAACGTATCAAACATGAGGCACAAGCCGCCTTTGAAGGGCTGCTGTCGCGCTAATTCAGGTGTCACATCCCCTTAGAGAGGAAGCACGGGTTTGAAAAATAAGAAAAAATGGATAGCGGTCGCCATTTTGGCCGTGATACTGATCCTGGTCAGCATTTTCTGGTATTATTCCTATGTTACTCAAGACCAGGTGGCTGAGAAAAATGCCGCTATCATTAAGGCCAAGCAATCAGGTGGTCTGGTTAGCACGACTCAAACATGGAAGTCTGTGTGGGATCAGGTATATTGGGTGGTTCAAGGGAAAAATGCACAGAATGAAAATATAATGGTATGGGTTCCTTTTCAAAAAGTGGAGGGACAACCTAACGTACCTGCCGCAGATAATAGCGGTGTTCATACCGAGCTGCTGAAGAACGGAGTCGACGAGCAAAAAATGACGTCGCTAATTCAGCAGCAGCTTCCAGGTGTAAAAATTGTAAGCCTCCAGCCGAGTGTGTTCAATGGCGAATATGTGTGGCAGCTGTTTTACGATGATGGAAGCCATCATTACTATGCCTTTTACCGTTTTTCAGATGGGGGAGCGACGGGGGTAAAGTATACTTTGCCCAATAACTGAGCTGGTTGAGGATCAGCAGATGTGGAATGAATGACTAGTAAATGATTAAAAGCTCAAGAAAAAGACGTAAATGCGATGAAATTCGTATTTACGTCTTTTAGTCTTGCTATGCCGTAAAGATGAGCTGAATGCCAGCGAAGCATCTTTACCTACCCAACTTCTCTCCTAAGGCAAATTCATCTTTATGGCGGGCAACAGCGATCGTAAGATCAAATCCTACACGCAGCGTCCCACCTCTACCATAACCAAAGATTTTGCCTCATCACAACTCCTCCACACATTGCCTTCGATTTTAGATATACGTTATGATATACTATATTTTATAAGTGATAGACAAAAATGATAGAAAAAAGAATTGCTGATCACTGTAAGATCATGCAATTTGGTTGTTTGTTGACATTCGTCCCGTTTCTTCTGAGTTTTACATTTTGAGAGGAGGATGTTGTTTGAAATTGCGTGCAGTTCCTATCGTTGTGGCGGCAGTTTTGGCAGCTTTGCTGCTATTTGGGGGATGGTTCATTTACCGTCAGGTTACAATGCAAAGTCCTCTGGAAAAACTGGTTTCTCAATATCCAGGCGTGACAAGCGCTCAAATAGATATTAAACAGGATCAGGTTGTATTGAAACTAGATCTCAAACCGCAGGCGGATGTGGCCGGATTGGTCGATGTAGTTAAGCAAAAAGGACAATCCATCATTGGCAGCCGCACCATTAAGCTCGATATTGCAGACCGTTCCAATACAGCACTGAATCAATGGTGGTCTGAGGCTATGTTTCCTGTAGCCGAAGCGATGGAAAATAGAAAGTATACTCAAATTTCATCTACAGTTGAGCATATGAAAAAGAAAAAGACGGGTATCAAAGCTGATACCGACATGGATTCGAACAATGTCTATATCCGACTCAGCGAAGGGAAAGCGACCAAGTTTATCGTTTTGCCACGTCAATCTCAGCAGATGGGGGTATGGCCTAATGCCTAGATGGATCAAGGAAATATTAATCGGCATTGTGCCGGTAACCATTATATTTCTCGTTTTTATTGGGGTAAATATTATCCCTCTTCTAGTTGCTGGTGTGATGTTCAGCGGCTTGTTAATGCTCATGCATGCTCGTGGAGGCTTGGCCGTAGGTGCTGGGCAAGAACGTAAACGTAAAAAAAATGGCCCGGACAAGCTGACTTTTGAGGAAATCGGTGGGCAAGAAAGCGCTAAGCAGGAGCTGCGTGAGGCCTTGGATTTTTTGAATCGACATGATGAAATCTCCAAGTTTGGTATCCGTCCATTAAAAGGCGTTTTGCTCACAGGTCCTCCGGGAACAGGAAAAACACTGATGGCTAAGGCAGCGGCACACTATACTAATTCTGTTTTTGTTGCAGCCTCAGGTAGTGAATTTGTTGAAATGTACGTTGGTGTTGGAGCAGGTCGTGTGCGTGAGTTGTTCCGGGAGGCACGTACTCGTGCAGCCAAGGAAAAGAAGGAAAATGCAATTATTTTTATTGACGAAATCGACGTAATTGGTGGTAAACGTGAGGGTGGACAGCAACGAGAATATGATCAGACTTTGAATCAGTTGCTGACAGAAATGGATGGTATTTACTCGGTAGATACACCGCGGATTTTGATCATTGCGGCAACAAACCGTAAAGAAATGCTGGACAGCGCCTTAACGCGCCCAGGGCGTTTTGACCGTCATATTCAAGTGGATTTGCCTGATAAGAAGGGCCGTCTTCATATTCTTAAAATTCATGCCAAAAACAAACCGATTCAGGAAGATGCGAATCTGGATAAAATTGCTGAGGAATCTTATGGGTTTTCTGGCGCACAGCTGGAGAGCGTAATGAATGAAGCGGCAATCTATGCGATGAGACAGGATCAGAAAATGATTGCACAGAAACATCTGTCGATGGCAATTGACAAAGTGATGATGGGTGAAAAGACAGATCGAGAATCGACCTTGGAAGAGAAAAAACGTGTAGCGATCCATGAACTGGGACATGCTATTATGGCCGAAATTGTTCGTCCTGGTAGCGTAAGCCAGGTTGCACTTAGCCCACGTGGGAAAGCGCTTGGGTATGTGCGCCACAATCCACAGCAAGAGCATTATTTATACACCAAGCAGTATCTGGAGGAGCAGATTATGATCTCGCTCGCAGGGGCTACGGCAGAAGAAATGTACTATGGCGGTCGAAGTACCGGCTCTAGTAATGATTTTGAGCAGGCGCTGAACATCGTCCATACGATGATGACTTCCGGTTTGACTTCACTTGGCATTATTAACATGGAAATGGTAACGAAAGAAGAACTCATGCGGGAAAATGGCGAGATTATGGCTGACCTGCATACCCGAACTTTGGAACTGCTGGAAAAGCATCGTCCTGTGTTCGACAACTCACTTGACATCCTAATGAAGGAGGAAACTTTGTCTGGAGACCAATTTAGATGTCAATTTAGTGAAAATGCTTTATTACCAGCATAATTTTTTATGCTGGTTATTTTTTTTTACTTTTAGTCCGTGCTAAGATATTATTATCTATTGGGACATAAACATGTATTTTTCGACAAAGAAGGATACAATATATGAGAGTGACCAGGAAAGGGTGGAGTTAAGAATCATGCAATTTAAAAAAATCGGCGTCATCGGCGGCGGCACCATGGGACAGGGGATTTCTGAAATGCTCGCGTCCAAAGGAATCGATGTGCTGCTGGTAGAGCAGACACCAGAGAAACTAGACTACGCCTACAATATGATTGAAACGAGTCTGGACAAACAACTGGAAAAATGGGCAATTACTCAAGCTGAGAAAAAATTGATCTTATCCCGCATTCAGAAAGTATCCCATTTAGCGGAGCTCGGCAGCTGTGATATGGTCATTGAGACTATTACAGAGAATCTGGACGAAAAGAAAGCAGTGTTCCAAGAGCTGGACCAT
The DNA here is from genome assembly GCF_038007385.1 of Paenibacillus sp. FSL M8-0228. Classification (NCBI taxonomy): domain Bacteria; kingdom Bacillati; phylum Bacillota; class Bacilli; order Caryophanales; family Paenibacillaceae; genus Paenibacillus; species Paenibacillus sp. FSL M8-0228. The sequence continues at coordinate 3,364,133 of NZ_JBBOXA010000001.1, read as the reverse complement.
GTGTGTCCAAACAATATTATTCTTGCAAGTAATACATCCACGCTGAGCCTGACCGAGCTTGCCAGCTCGACCAAGTATCCAGAGCGTGTTATTGGTATGCACTTTATTTATCCAGTATCCCGTATTGATCTCGTAGAAATTATTCGTGGTTTAAAAACTTCGGATGATACCTTTGAAAACACTAAGATGTTCGTGGAAGAAATAGTGGAGAAAAAAGGAGTCATGATTTATGAATCTCCTGGATTCGTAACAAGCCGGATTATCTGTCTGCTGATTAACGAAGCGGCCCATGTACTTCAAGAAGGCGTGGCTTCCGCTGATGATATCGATGACGCTATGCGAATCGGCTATAACTTCCAAAACGGTCCTTTGGAAATGGCTGACCGCTTTGGTCTGGATTCCGTTTTGGCTGCTCTGGAGCGTATGTTCCGTGAATTTGGTGAATTGAAATATCGTCCGTCCATCGTACTGAAGAAAATGGTGCGTGCAGGTAATCTGGGCGTGAAATCGGGCGAAGGCTTCTTTAAGTACGACAAGGATGGTGACCGGATATGAAAATTCTCGTAATCAATGCAGGGAGTTCTTCTCTGAAATACCAATTGTATGATATGACGGACGAGTCCGTTTTGGCAAAGGGACTGGTAGAGCGTATCGGTATGGATTCCTCCATTCTGACGCATAAGCCAACCAATAAAGAAGAATACACCGAAGTTAGCGAAATTTTGGAACATACTACAGCCATCCGTAAAGTGCTAAACGCACTCACAGATGCTGAACATGGTGTAATCTCCAGTACTAGCGAAATTCAGGCTGTGGGCCACCGTGTGGTTCATGGAGGCGAAATCTTTAAACAGTCAGCAGTTGTAACGCCTGAAGCGAAGAGTGAAATCCGCCGCTTGTTTGACCTGGCGCCACTGCATAACCCTGCTTCCATGATGGGGATTAAAGCGGCTGAATTGAATATGCCAGATGTACCGCAGGTTGTAGTATTCGATACCTCGTTCCATCAAACCATGCCTGAAAAAGCTTATATGTACGCCATTCCAAGAGTGTTGTACAATAAGTACAAGGTTCGTCGTTACGGTGCCCACGGTACTTCCCATGACTTTGTGAGTAAGGAAGCAGCCAAATTCCTTGGTCGTCCTTTGGAAGACCTGAAGATTATCACTTGTCATATCGGTAATGGTGGTAGTATAACAGCAGTTCAAGGCGGTTTGTCTGTTGATACTTCCATGGGGATGACTCCACTGGAAGGCCTTATGATGGGTACTCGTAGTGGTGATTTGGACCCAGCAATCGTACCTTATGTCATGAACAAAGAAGAATTGACTGTCAATGAAGTCAATTCCATGCTGAACAAGCATAGTGGACTTTTAGCTATCTCCGGTATCAGCAGTGACATGCGTGAAATCACAGAAGGTATGGAAAAAGGCGAAGCTAATTCTACATTGGCATTTGAAATGTATGAATACCGTCTGCGCAAATACATTGGATCGTATGCTGCCGCAATGAACGGGGTAGACGTAATTGCATTTACAGCAGGTGTAGGCGAGAACTCCATCGTTCTGCGTAAGAGAGTGTTGGAGCAATTGACATTCCTCGGTGTCGAGCTGGATGAATCGTTGAATGCTATTCGTTCTGGCGAGCCTCGCCGGATTACAACTGCAAATTCAAAGGTAGAAGTACTGATCATTCCAACGAACGAAGAACTGGTTATTGCCCGCGACACGTTCCGTCTGGTTCAGTAGTTCGGTTCGAAAGTGTAAACTTTATGCATGTGGACTATTGTTTGAGTTCCGCATGCACCAAACAGCGAGAGCAAACAGCCTGACCCAGGGGGAAGGGCTGTTTGATTTTCGGTTAAGAGGAGAGAGACGGTCATGACGAATAAAAGTACGATTGCCCAAGTGGGCCGCCATGTAGGGGAAACGGTTACAATCGGCGCTTGGGTAAACAATAAACGATCTAGTGGTAAAATTCAGTTTCTGCAACTGCGGGATGGCAGCGGGTATATTCAAGGGGTTATCGTGAAAAGCGAAGTGTCCGAGGATATTTGGAATGACGCCAAATCCTTGACTCAAGAGAGCTCCCTTTACGTTACTGGAGTGGTGCGTGAAGAACCGCGTAGCCAATCAGGCTTTGAATTAACGGTTACAGGCATTGACATTATTCATTTGACCGAAAACTACCCGATTACACCCAAAGAGCACGGTGTAGATTTCCTGATGGATCATCGTCACTTGTGGTTGCGTTCCGCCAAGCAACGTGCTGTTTTGATCGTACGGGCGGAAATTATCCGTGCTGTACAGGAATTCTTTAACGGCAACGGCTTTACGAAGGTGGACCCACCTATTTTGACTCCTTCTTCTGCAGAAGGCACAACAGAGTTGTTCCACATTAAATATTTTGATGAAGATGCGTATTTGACACAAAGCGGACAGTTGTACATGGAAGCCGCGGCAATGGCGCTGGGCAAAGTGTATTCCTTTGGTCCAACTTTCCGTGCGGAAAAGTCCAAAACACGTCGTCACCTGATTGAGTTCTGGATGATCGAACCTGAGATGGCTTTTGTGGATCATGAAGAATCCTTGCGCGTACAGGAGCAGTTTGTAAGCCATATCGTGCAATCTGTTCTGAAAAATTGTGCGAAGGAGCTTGAAACCATCGGACGCGATGTTTCGAAGCTGGAGCAAATTCAAGGCGAATTCCCACGTATTACGTATGATGAGGCGATTGCCTTCCTTCAAGGTGAAGGTTTCGATATCCCATGGGGGGAAGACTTTGGTGCTCCTCATGAAACGGCGATTGCCGAAAGATATAACAAGCCTGTGTTTATTACACATTGGCCGACACACATTAAGGCATTCTATATGAAACCAGACCCGACCCGTCCAGAGGTTGTTCTGTGTGCCGATATGATCGCTCCTGAAGGCTACGGCGAAATTATCGGGGGTTCCCAACGGATTGATGATCCAGCATTGATGGAAGAACGTTTTAACGAGCATAACTTGGCTCGTGAAGCCTACCAATGGTATATGGATCTGCGCACATATGGTACCGTTCCGCATTCTGGTTTTGGACTGGGCCTGGAGCGTACAGTAGCATGGATTTGTGGACTCGATCATGTACGTGAAACGATTCCGTTCCCACGTATGCTGTATCGTTTGTATCCGTAACCGATGACCGGATCATTCGACAAGACATCAGCGGCAGAATGGGCGGAGGGAGTAGCCTTTGCTATGGAAGCCGGAATGGTCCAGATTCCCTACGCCCTGCTCAAGCATTATCGAACACTTCGGCTGGCAGATGGCGAAATGCTGCTACTGATGCAGTTGCTTGCCTTCAAACAAGCGGAACGTAATGAATTTCCGACATGGGAACAATTGCAGGCCCGTATCGGATGCACTGCGAATGAAATCGCACTCTATTTCAGTAAGCTCATGAAAGAAGGATTTTTGAGAATTGATTCCGTAGAAGACCGCAGTTCATCTGTACAATTCGAACGTTACAATTTGACGGGGCTGTATCGTAAGTTGGCAGAATGTATGATTCCCGAGCGTAACGAGCAGCACGATGAAGATGACATTTTGTTTGCCGGAAAGCCGGATTTACTGAATGGAATATCGGAATCCCCGCTTACAGAAGAACGGAATTTGTTCACGATTTTCGAGAAAGAATTCGGGCGACCATTATCACCGATGGAATACGAGACGATCACCAGCTGGGTGGATCAGGATCGGTATCCCGAGGAGCTTATTTTGCTGGCTTTGAAGGAAGCGGTATTTGCAGGGAAGGTACATTTCCGGTATATAGACCGTATTTTGCTGGAGTGGAGCCGAAACCGTGTCCGTAATGCACAGGATGCCAAAGAATACGCCCAGCGATTCCGTGGTGGCGGACGCAATTAATGTATCGGTCTAAGCCTTTTAGGTAGTAGACTTATATATGAAGGCTGTTACTGCAGATTGGCTATTGTGCAATGAGGACAACATGGAATATCGCCTGTGCGCGTGAGATAAGCCGAAATGAAGACGAGTAAATAGGCTTTAATGATAGAGGACACACCATTCCGTCAGGAGGGTGTGTCCTTTTTAAATTATTTTTTCGAAATATGCAGGGGAAGGAAATTTCCTGGCGTCTATAGTATTGGGAAGGGGGAGAGCGTCATTGATATAGAGAGAATCATTGAACGAATACGGTCTGGTGACCGGCAGGCGTTCCGTGAGATCGTAGAGCTGTACAGCAAGCATGTATTTCATATCGCCTATTCGGTGCTGCATGACAGCAAGGAAGCAGAAGATGCCGCGCAGGAGGCATTCGTTCAGGTGTACAAGTCTCTCCCCCAGTACCGGAACGAAGGTTTTAAAACGTGGCTGAGCCGAATTGCGCTCCACAAAGCGCTGGATACTAAGCGCAAACAGGACAGACGCCCCGCAGAGCTAATAGACGTCGCACAATCCCTTGTACAGCTCCCTTCCCGGGATGAGGATGTGCTGGCTCGTCTCATCCGCGAGGAGCAAATTAAAGAACTATCGCAAAAAATCGCTCAGTTGCCCCAGCAACATCGGGATATTATTCAAGCCTACTATATGCAAGGCAAAACCTACGACCAAATTGCAGAAGAGACGCAGGTAGCTTTAAAAACGGTAGAGTCGAGACTCTACCGGGCGCGACTATGGATTCGAAACCACTGGAAGGAGGAGGAATGGCAATGACTGACCAACAGGATAAACCGTGGATTGAAGGGAAATCGAATGACTGGCATGCTTACATTGCAGGAACTTGCACGATAGAGGAATCTGCCCGGCTGGAAAGGCTCCTGCTGGAAGACGAACAGGCGCTGATGTTATATCTTGTTGCACTGGAGCAACTGGAGTCAACTATGAAAGATTATTCTGCCTGGATGGATACGGATCGCTTCACAGATCAGGTAATGGCCGTTCTTCCCGAGCTAGAAGCTGAACCGAGTCAAGTTATGTTTAAAAAACGCCGCTGGTTTGAAAAACCTGTGTTTCACTATGTTGTCGCCGCAAGCCTAACGTTGATCTTGTTGTCCAGTGGAGCCTTTGACAAAATGATGCCGCAAACAGACGGAAAGCCGATTCCTCCAAAAGAGCGCGTCTCTTACAGTGAAGAGGTCATGCGAGCTACCACGACCTGGCTCGATAAATTAAAGCCCTAAATCTTCGGATAAAGGGTGAGACGAAAAACTCAAAAACAACAACCTTCAGATGGGGACTTCATTAAAATTCCATAAATAGAAAGGAAGTGTAGCGATGCCTTATACGGAACGAAGCAAGCTCTTGGCATTTCTATTGAACATCATTCCCGGTGTGGGACACTATTACTGGACCAGAAAAGCCAACGCGTTTGTATACACCATTTTGTTTTTCGGATGTCTGGCAGGAGGAATATTTTTTTCAGTGATAGCAAGTGACGGAGCGCCTTTTGTGGTGAGTTTGTTTATTGCTGCCCTTTTATGGGGGCTGAGTATGCTGCATATCATCATTAGCTTGTTGCGTTATGATCCTCGTGCAGTTGCTGTTCCATATCCTCCTCATGCAGGACCCAACCCATATGGTTTTTACTCGCAAAGCGGACCTTATGGACAGGCTGGTTTAACAGGAGAGGTACCGGAGGAGGCAACACACTCAGATACGGATGCGCCGGGAGCAGGAATGGGATATGGTCCGGGCTATAACTATTATCAACAAGGACACCATGGTATGGCAGGATCACCAGCTTTTCAAAAGGGATCGGACAATGAACGCTTTTTTACGATTTTGCTGTCGTTCATTCCTGGATTGGGACACCTTCATTTGGGGCTGATGCAGCGTGGTTTGTCTTTTCTGCTATCTTTCTTTGGCTTTGGAGCGATCCTCGTTTTTATTACCAGCATTACAAACGAATCCGGATTTTTGGCGTTTGCGGGCGTGTTACCGATCATTTGGCTGTATTGCATGTTTGATGCGGTGCAGCATGTACATCGCAAACAAGCGGGAGAAATGCTTCAGGACCGTACTTTGTTTGAGGAACTGGAATATGGAAGAGTCGAGGGACGGCGGAGTAAAATGCTGGCTACCATTTTATCGGTATTTCCCGGTGCTGGACATATGTATATCGGTATGCAAAAGCGTGGACTCCAGCTCATGCTTCTGTTTTTAGGAGGCATCTATGTACTGGACGTGCTGCATCTTTCACTTTTTTTGTTCCTGATTCCGGTGGTCTGGTTTTATAGCTTTTTTGATGCGTTGCAGCAAGTAAGCTGTTATGGACGGGAGCCGCTGATCGATAAGCCTGTGATCGGTATGTTTGCACAATATCACCGCTGGGTAGGCTTGGGGTTACTATTGCTAGGAGCCTATTACATCTTAATCAACGTATTAGTTCCTACTTTGGAACGTCTGTTTCCGAATGGAGAGATTTATAATTTGGTTGACATGTATCTACGAACGATTATCGTATCCTTATTGTTGATCGGCGGTGGTATTTGGATGATGATCGGGAATTCCAAATCTAAACGAGTAAAGGAGAAGCAATAGAATGGATACTGAATTTTCAAAGAGTGAGGCTCCCTTTAAGGGAGCCCATCATCCTCAGAGCGATGGAGGAGGCTCCACAGGTATATTGGGTACATCATCTAACAAAAATAATTCCTCTAAAGCGTCAAACGCTCCGGCAGGGGTGTGGAAAGTCGGAAGGCTGTCCATGGGACTTTTCCTCGTCCTGCTGGGGAGCATAACGTTTGCCTCCAAGTTTTGGGGAGCGGGCATACTGGACCAGGCTTTGACCTGGTGGCCTGTCGTTTTTGTTTTGCTAGGTTTGGAAATTTTAATGTATACTGCTTGGAAGGGGACGCGTGAGCGTATTCGTTATGATGTATTCAGTATGTTTATTACGGCGGTATTGGTTTTTTGCTGTATCGGATTTGCCTTGGTCAGTTCATTGGGGATCACTCCGCAAGTCAGAGAAATAATGAGTTCGGTTCAGGAAACAAGGGTTCTCCCAGACTGGCATGAAAAACTGCCTGCCGAAGTGAACAAAGTGATTGTACAGGGAGAAGATCCTTATGCGGTCAAAATTGACGCAACCAGCTCACCGGAAGTGCATGTGTTCGGAAGTTATGTATACACAGGCAAAGAGGACGAAATAAAGGGTCAAGATTTATATCAGACCAAGCAAATCGGCGATACCTTGTATGTATTACTGGGTCAAATTCCGACACGGTTTATGCAGACTCAACAGCAGCTTGATGTTACGATTGCTGTACCTGAGGGAATTACGGTTACTGTGCGCGATAGCCGAGGAAATATAATTGAAAAATAGGGAGATTTTCCGGCTCCAACTTTACATTTTGTATCATTCACGCGATACTTGAAAAGGAAGTCTGAGATGTCATCCATGTCGCTAACTAATGGTGCATTTGCTTATCAGGCGAAACTTGATGGTGTGCAGTCGAATAGCGATTGTGATCGGAAATGAGGGAGAAAAATGATTTCGTTGAATCCTGATACGCTTACAGGGCGTGAAAATTATAAGCTGTTGACCGGAAGTATTATTCCAAGGCCGGTAGCCTTTGTAACGACTTTGAGCAGCGAAGGGGTGCTGAATGGTGCGCCGTTCAGTTATTTTTCCATCGTTGCTTCCGAGCCGCCACTGCTGTCTGTATCCGTACAACGTGTCGATGGAGTATCCAAAGATACAACACGTAATGCGATGGAGCATAAAGCTTTTGTCGTACATATCACAGACGAGGACAATGTGGGAGCGGTGAATGTGACGGCTTCCCGTCTGTCTCCGCAGGAGAGTGAGGTTACACTGGCAGGCCTTACCCCGATAAAAAGTACAAAAATCGCAGTTCCCGGTGTGACAGAAGCGAAAATACGCATGGAATGTATTCTGGAACAGGTGATACCGCTAGGAGGCAAGGAGGACACACCTGCTTGTGATCTGTTAATCGGACGCGTAGTGCAGTATCATTTATCCGAGGAAGCGTACCAAAATACGTATGTGATTGCTAAGGAGTTGCGTCCAGTAAGTCGGTTGGCTGGGAACAATTATGCGAAGCTAGGAGAGCAATTCACGCTGGAGCGTCCCCAATAGGGGGCGCTTTTTTTACAGCACGCCTTAAATTACATCGGAAGGATTCTTATTCATCACATTTCCTTTATGAAGGCAATGTTTAATCTGAATGTTGATATTATTGTGGTGTTTCGAGAGCCAAGTGGAACTTTTTTAATAAAAAAGAGAACGTACCGTGCTTTTCGCTCAGGGCCCGTTCTCGATATTCAATAACCGCTTTTACTAATAATGATACACATCTTTGAGACTTATGAGTTTATTTACTTCAAAGTTTTCAGCAGCAGGGAGCGATACGTCGTTTCAAACAAAAATTCAAACGCCTCCAAATGCTTTTTAGCCTCAAATACATCACGGCCCCACGCATAAATGCCGTGGTTACGCAATAAAATTCCAGGCACCTGATCATTCAGTACACCAGACACCAGCCTGGCAATCGAGGCAATATCCGCGTAATTAGGCAGCACAGGAATATCAATCGCAGCATTTTCTTCCCAAATGTTAAAAGCCTTGATCAGCTCAATACCTTGGATAGGTACAGCGCTTTGCTCACCATAATATTCGGAAATCAGATTGTTAAACACGGTATGCACATGAAAAACTGCTCCACAGCCTGTCAGGCGGTAAATTTCGCAATGGATGAGCGTCTCTGCACTTGGCTTGAGGTTTGTGGCTTCTGCTGCTTTTCCGTATTGGTCTACGAACAGAAAATCCTCAGGAGTGCGTTTGGTCTTATCCTTGCCGCTGGCGGTAACTGCAAAATAAAATTGTTCGGGGTGAAAGTCACCGATTCGGATCGACAGATTACCGCTTGTGCCTGGGAACCAGTTGCGAGATGCGAATAGTTCTTTGACATCAGCGAGCTCTTCCAGTGCGCGGCGTTTTTCTTCCAATGAAATGTCTGCCAAGTTAAAACTCATTTACAGCACCCCTTGCTCCTGTTTTTGCTTTAAATCCTCGATAATGTCATCAAATGTTTCAAAGGGTACATGTGGTACGCCAAGTTCTTGACACTTTAAAGTCAGATGCGAACGGGAGTACACAAGATCGGCAATTTTAGCTCCTTCAAAATCGGTCAGACTGTCGCCGATCAAAATCCGTTCATATTGTTCGGGAGAGTATTGACGAATCACAGTCGTTTTACACATGCCGCAGTCATTTGTACACGGCTCCTCACATGGATGCGGCCACGTAATCTGGATGCGCTCCTCGGAAAAATCTGCTTTGTTGCAATAGACGTGGTCGTGTGGAATATCGAATGGTTTTAGCAATGGATCAATAAAAAAATCAATGCCGCCGCTGGTAACGAAAAATTCAATCTGCTGCTCCCGTACATAGTCCAAAAAGCGTGCAAAGCCCTCGCGTATACCAGCTTGTCCAAGTACATATGAGATAATTTCGCCCTTTTGCTCCGAAGGCATCAAGGCGAACATCGCACCTACGCCTTCACGAATGGATGTATGCCCATTTACGATCTGATGCATGATGGGCTCACAGCCTGCAGGCTGAAAATGCTTCATAATGGCGACAATATTATCGCTGTTCGTAATTGTCCCGTCAAAATCGCAAAAAATGACGGGCTTCTTTGCTGTGCTCATCGTTCACCTCCCCATATGTCAAGCGCAGATTGCAGCTCGGGGTGAGTACGGGCGTATTCTGCCAGCGGGACATTCTGCTGTACGGCTTCAATCGCCTGCACAAAGGCGCGCCCACCGGCTTCTGTACCTAGCGGATGGCCGTGAATCCCACCCCCGGCGTTGACAACAACGTCAGTACCAAAGTCACGTACAATTAACGGCACGAGGCCCGGGTGAATCCCTGCGGAAGGGACAGGCATGCTGGCCTTCAGCGGTAGATCAGGGGTGATCAGTTCATCGCGGATCGCCATGTTTTCCTCACGCGGCATCGTCACTGAGCCGTAGGGAGAAGGGAAGAGGACGAGGTCAGCGCCAGCCAGCCGCATAAGCTGACCAAGTAGAACGGACGCCGATATACCATAATGTGGCGACGGATAAGCAGCTCCCGCCAACGAAGGATGAGCAGCAATTGGCACCGAGACGGCGGGATCGCTGCTAAGTTCATGCAGCACATCGTAACCGTAGGCCAACACGTTAAACAGTAACGCGTTGGCACCCGCGTCGATGGCCTTGAGAGCTTGCGTCTTAAGCTGCGAGGTCGGCCCCGTTAAATTAGCCGCATACAGCAGCTTTTTACCGGTTTCGCGCTCAGCCGCTTCGGCAGCTTTGATGCAGGCTTCGACTCGTTTCTCAATTGGTGTCAGCGCATTTTCAAACAAGATCTCGTCATCCTTGATCAGATCGACACCGCCGAGAGCCTGCCGGGTAAACTGTTCACGAAGTTCGTCCAAATTGAGGCCAATCACAGATTTGAAAATGCTCATGAGCAGAGGGCGATCATGCACGCCGAGCTGCTCGCGCAAGCCGCTGATACCGAATTTCGGTCCGGGAAAAGCAGAGCGGAAGGCTTCCGAGAAACCCAGCTTCGTTAGTTTAATTCGGCCGACCATCGAAATTTTGCCGAAGACTGTGACCAGCAGTGCGGGAATATCCCGGCTGAAGTTGACATCCGGGTAAGCGATGGTCAGGTCGGCGTACCGTTCACCAGGACCTCCATCGTGAATATCCACAGAATGAACCGAGCCAAGATGCTTTTGCATCGCGTCCCGTTTGGCTTGCGGGAGCTCAGTCCAGCTGCCCACCGTCATGCCGATGGCAATAGATTGGGCCTTTTGGTTAAAATCGGCTTTGTCATCGTATACCCGGTAGGTCGCCAAGCAATAGCTCATTCAATTCCCTCCTTGAGTACAGCTCCCATCTCGCGGGATCGTTCAGCGCACCGCTGCACCGCCGCAATCACCGTTTCATAGAAGTCACCTTTGTCCAGCATTTCCAATGCAGCTACCGTAGAGCCATTAGGAGACATGATTTTGTGGCGAAGGGCAGAAGGCTCCTCTCCGGTTTGCTGTACCATGCGTGCCGCTCCAAGCGCGGTTTGCACCGTTAGTTCGTGCGCTTGCTCAGGGGTCAAGCCACCACGAATTCCCCCGGCAATCATGGCTTCCATCAGATAGTAGACATAGGCAGGGCCGCTTCCAGATATCCCGGTCAAAACATCCATTTTCTCTTCCTCTATAACCGTCACCGTACCTACAGATTCGAACATCGTAAGCACATTTTTACGCTGGTTTTCGCTGATCTCTTTGGAAAAGCTAATGCCTGTAGCTCCCAGCCCAATCGAGCTGGATGTATTGGGCATCGTCCGTGCGATCGGCTGCTTGCGACCCAGTAAGGTTTGCATCGTACGAATGGACAATCCAGCGATGACCGATATGATCAGCTGCTCATCAGACAGAAGTGGGCCGAGCTGTCCAAGTGCTTGTGCAGCATCCTTGGGCTTCATGGCAAGCACAAGGACTGGAGAACGACGCAGAAGCTCGGTTTTGGCGGCATCCTCGGTTTGGTACAAGACTCCATATTGCTTTTGGAGTTCCTCAAGACGAGCCTGATTACTGCGGTTGATAACGGTAATACCACTACGTTTAACGACAGAACGAGCCGTCATTCCACGAATAATAGCCTCTGCCATTGATCCTGCCCCGAAAAACGTAATTTGCTCGTTAATTAAAACTTTCGTTTGTGATTCACACATAGATTCATAACCTCCAAGGATACGGATTGATTTTTGTTATTATTCCCTGATTTGTCCAGTACCGTACACGCGATATTTGGTTGAAGTCAAGGCAGGCAATCCCATTGGACCACGGGCATGTAATTTTTGTGTGCTGATTCCGATCTCGGCACCAAACCCGAACTCAAAGCCATCCGTGAAGCGGGTAGAGGCATTGTGGTACACGGCTGCCGCGTCCACTTCTTGCAGAAAACGCTCGACATGGGCTTGGTCCTCGGTGACAATACACTCAGAATGCATCGTACCGTAACGGGCAATGTGCTCCAGTACTTCGTCCAAATTGTCCACGACCTTGACGTTCATAATGTAATCATTATACTCGGTGCCATAGTCCTCTTCTGTGGCAGGAACAGCCCAAGGAGCCAATTCTCGTGTGCGTGCGCAGCCGCGTAGCTCGACCCCCGCATCACGAAAGCGTTCTGCCAATCCTGTTAAGTGTGCTTTTGCATAATCCGAGTGTACGAGCAGTGTTTCCATCGAGTTACACACGGACGGTCTTTGCACCTTGGCATTCAGTGTAATCGCTTCGGCCATTGCTGCATCCGCTGTAGCGTCCAAAAAGGTATGGCACACACCTGCTCCGGTTTCGATGACAGGTACGGTAGCGTTCTGAACAACATTTTGAATGAGTGAACGCCCGCCACGTGGAATAATTACATCCAGCAAGCCGTTCAAGGTGAGCATTTCGTTGACCGAGGCACGGTCTGAATCTTCAATAAGTTGAAGTGCCTCGCGTGGCACAGCTGTTGCGTCTAATGCCTGCTGGAGTACTTCGATAATCTTGCGGTTGGAGAAGAGGGCGGCCGAACCACCGCGTAGCACAACCGGATTACCTGTTTTCAAGCACAGGCCCGCGGCATCCACGGTTACATTTGGACGCGCTTCATATATGATGCCGATGACACCCAGCGGCACACGTATCTTCTCAATTCGCAGACCGTTTGGACGTTCAATTTGCTCAAGGGTGTCGCCGACCGGGTCAGGTAGTGCCACAATTTGGCGTAATCCTTCGGCAATTGCCCCGATTCGGTCCTCGGTCAGCGTGAGGCGGTCGAGCAGCGATTCCGATGTTCCCAATTCCCGTCCATGTTTCAGGTCATTATGGTTTGCTGCAATCAGCTCTTCAGTATGGTTTACTAGAGCTTCAGCCATAGCAAGCAATGCTTCGTTTTTCTGTGCTGTAGTCAGGCGATTCATGACCCCGGCACTTTTTTTGGCAAGATTCGCTTTGGTTCGTACTTCGCTAAACTGATTCTCCTCGGTTGTAGCTGTGTTTGTCGTTAAATCACTCATGTTACGGCCTCCCTACATACATAATGTAATCCATTCATCCCTGTGAATCACCTCAAGCCGGTGAATGGGACCAATTTTGCCCACAACCTCACCGCTCGGTAATCCTTGTACCATTCGAAGCTGTTCATCGTCATAATTGACGATGCCGCGTCCTAACACTTTATTTTCCGGTCCGAGCACCTCAACGACATCTCCGGCATGAAAGCTGCCCTCGACACGTCGTACGCCAACCGGAAGTAGACTGTGTCCTCCGTGAACCAGCGCGTCCTCGGCCCCTTCGTCTACATGCACCGCGCCCAGAGGGGTGGACATAAATCCAAGCCATTGTTTTTTCATCGGAAGTGAAGAGAGGTGAGTGTCAAAATATGTTCCCGGTCCGTGTCCTTCAACGGCTGCGTCTAGATCGCCATTCGCGCTTACACGTCCCACATATACAGGCACACCGCCGCGTGTAGCGACTTTGGCAGCTTCGATCTTGGATCGCATGCCGCCAGTACCTACAGACGATCCAGAACCTCCAGCTAATGCATAAATCTCCTCTGTAATTTCTTCGATACGTTCAAAACGTACGGCATTCGGATGCTTGCGCGGATCTGCCGTATATACGCCATCGGTGTCCGTAATGATAATCAGATGCTGAGCTTTGACCAGATTGGCAACCAGCGCGGACAGCATATCGTTATCGCCGAATTTCAATTCGTCAATTGATACCGTGTCATTTTCGTTAAAGATCGGGATAACCTGCTGGCGCAGCAATTCTTCTACGGTCATTCCGGCATTGTTCATCCGTTTGCGGATCAAAAAGTCACTACGGGTAAGCAGAACCTGCGCGATCACTAGGTCAAAATCTTTAAAAGCCTGCTCATAGGCCTGCATGAGAAGAGCTTGGCCAACAGCCGCTGCCGCCTGCTTTTCATGTAGCAGCTTAGGGCGAAACGGGTACCCAATCTCTCTGAATCCGGCGGCTACTGCGCCTGATGTAACCAGCAGCACTTCATAACCTTTTGCACGAAGCAAGCTGATTTCCCGGGCAAAATAAGCGATGGCTTCCCGATTCAAGCCACCTTCCACTCCAGTTAGAGAGCTGCTACCGATTTTAATGACGATACGTGTTGACATGACGTCCACTTCCTTAATTTTACTCTTTTTAATGCAAAAAAACTTCCATCCTTTGTATGCAAAGGACGAAAGTTTGTGCTTCCGCGGTACCACCTTCATTGATGATTCATGATCATCCCACTTGAAACCTGTTAACGGCAGGGGCCGCCTGATTGCGCAGGGCGCTCGGGGATAGGAGTTGGGAGAGAGTCCAGGTAAATTCTTGCAGCCTATCGGAATTTACTCTCTGAACAGGACCGGGTCTCTCTTAATAGTCCCTTCAACGCGCTAAATGATATTGGATACAGAATACCACGAAAAGACCAGGTTTGGCAAAGAAGTTGTAGCTGGAAAATACGGATTAACCAAACAGGTTTAGCTTGCCAATTCGATCAGCCGCCTCGGTCAGTCGAGCTTCTGAGCTCAGCAGCCCCGCTCGCACATATCCTTCGCCGCCACTCCCGAAGCCGATCCCTGGAGCGACAGCCACCTTGGCTTCCCGCAACAACAGATCAGCAAAAGAAGTAGAAGTATAGCCCTGCGGCACAGGCAACCAACTGAAAAAGGAGCCGCTTGGGCGTGTCGCCTTCCAGCCGATTTGCCCAAGTGCATCATAAAAAGCGTTACGGCGCGATTCATAACGGGCAACCAGCTCGCTTACGCAGTTCTGCGAGGCCGTTAAGGCTGTCGCAGCCGCTGACTGAATGCCGCCAAACAAGCTTACATAAATATGATCCTGCAGCAGGTTAATCATCGAGATGATTTCGGCATTACCGAGCGCGAAACCAACACGCCAGCCCGCCATATTGTACGTTTTGGACAAGGTATAGAACTCAATCCCCACGTCTTTAGCACCCTTAGCCTGTAGGAAGCTTACCGGACGTTCGCCATCAAATCCAATAGCGCCATAGGCAAAATCACTGGCAACCACAATGCCGTTACGTTGCGCGAATTCAACCGTATCCTCGTAAAAGGAAAGTGGAGCAGTAGCCGAGGTAGGATTATTCGGATAGTTAAGGAACATTAGCTTAGCGCGGCGGCGGTCTTCCGCGGAAATGGCTTCATAGTCGGGCAGAAAACGATTCTCTTCCTTTAATGACAGAAAAGACATTTCCGCTTTAGCCAAGGCTACACCTGACCAGTAGTCCGGATAACCGGGATCAGGGACGAGACACATATCGCCGGGATTGAGTAAAACTTGCGGTAGCTGAACCAAGCCTGTTTTCCCGCCAAACAGGATGGCGACCTCGGTTTCAGGATTGAGCGTTACACCGTAATCCTCCTGATAGCGCTGGGCAACGGCTTCCTTGAGAAAGCTATAACCGCGAAATGGCGAATATTTATGATATAGCGGGTTATCTGCTGATTCCTGCAAAGCTTTTACAATATGAGAAGGAGTGGGGGTATCGGGGTTCCCCTGTCCGAGATTAATGACATCATGCCCCGCCGCGATTTCACGGTTTACATTTTGTACAAGTGTGGCAAAAAATTGAGTGGGTAACTGTTTCATGACGTCAGAGGAAGGAATAGAAAAATGAGTCATCCATGTACACGACCTTTTGGAATAGTTTAAGAAATAATCTATCACGATTTTACCGAGCTGTATAGGGGGAATTAAGCTTGCATGGTTGCGTAATCCAGACTGATCGGGCTATGATGGGAGAAAATACCGGACAATGGGTCACGAGAAGCTCCGGCTCACAAGGAGGATGAAGGATTTTGACGTATCAGGAAGCTCAGCCGTTCAGTGTTGCACTCATACAAGCTCACATAGAGATAGGAAATCCCCCGGAAAACCGCAGTCATATCCGAGCTTTAATGGAACAAGCGATGAAAGCCGAACTGAGGCCGGATCTGATTGTCCTGCCAGAAATGTGGAACACAGGCTATGCCTTGGAGCGCATTCATGAGCTGGCGGACAAGGAAGGAACGGAGACCCGGGCATGGATAGCAGCATTCGCTGCCACCCACCAAGTGAACGTAGTAGCTGGGTCGATCGCAGAGAAAAAAAGCGACGGTCATGTGTATAATACGATGCTTGTTTTTGACCGAACAGGCAGAGAGGTTGCTTCGTATTCCAAAATTCATCTATTCCGACTTATGGATGAAGAAAAATATTTGCAGCCTGGCGAAGAAAAGGTTTTATTCGCACTGGATGATGGGATTCAGGCAGGTGCGTCGATCTGCTATGATATCCGGTTTCCTGAACTAGCCCGCAGTTTGGCTCTGTCGGGCGCGAATTTGCTGATCGTACCCGCAGAATGGCCTCATCCTCGGCTGCATCACTGGCGCACCTTGCTGACCGCACGTGCTATAGAAAATCAAATGTATGTCATTGCTTGTAACCGGGTAGGTCGCAGCGGAGAAACTGATTTCTTCGGGCATTCACTTATTATTGATCCATGGGGAGAAATCATTGCTGAGGGCGGAGAGCAGGAGGAGATTCTCACAGGAACGATTGAGTCTGCCTTGGTGCAGGACGTGCGTGGTCGTATTCCGGTGTTTGAAGATCGGCGTCCCTCACTGTATGACCGATAATCAGTGTAGAAAGGAATACTCCATGCTTAAGGAACGCATTGAATTTTTGTGTAAAAAGAAAAACCTGTCCCGTAAAGAGCTGGTAGACGGGCTGGTGACACCTGCACATTTTGCGAATATACTGGCCGACCGTTACCCGTTAGCAGAGGATCTGGCTGAGCAAATTGCTGGGCGTTTAGGTGTAAACCCATCGTACCTCTTACGTGCAGCGGCAGAGGATGAGGAAACGCTGGCTACAGCGGATAAGATTTTTACAGAGCTGTCCAAGCTGGCTAATCCTGCCACGGAAGGCTATGTGGATCAGCTGGAGGATCGCAACGATTCACTGGTAGTGGAAATGACGACTTATTTGATGAAGGCCGTTTATTACCAGCAATTAAATGACCCAACGGCCTATGAATATTTACATCAAACCTATTTGAATTTTTATTTGGAGAAGTTTGGTCGTTCGGATGAGGTGGAGCTGCCCGCACCGCTAAAAAAAGCAATTTTATTTTATAAAATCCAGTATCTCCGCTCTAAAAATCATTATTATGATGTGCTGAATAACGTTACGCAGTTAATCCGATTGGTGGAAGAGGGGACGGAAAACTGGCTCAATGCGCAAAACATTATGATGGAGGCCTGCATTCAGGTTAAGCAATTTGATCAGGCGAAGCAGGTATTCGAGCAGACGATGCGAAGGGTGTATGATGATCGGCTTTTTCACCGTTTGACGGGCCTGTATGTAGCTTACAGCGGATATTGTTTTGCCATGGGTTCTGTACAGGAAGCACTGTTAACGCTGTCTATGGCTGAGGCCAATCTAGTCTATTTGGAAAATGCGGCAGATATGCTCACGACCATCCTGAACAACCGGATTATTATGCTGACATCGATTGGAGAGCTGGACAAGGCATTGGAGGAAGTAGGGCGTTTTGAAGCGCTGGTGAGTCGGGAGCGGGAGGAAATGCAGCAGATGATGCTGCCCGTTACGCTGATATATCGTTGTGAGATTGCGTTTGTGCGGAAAAATTGGGGCCTTCTCTCACAGCATTTGGATCAGCTTCGCCAAACCAATCTGACAACAGATCAGCAAATGGGGCTTGATTTTTATGAAAGCCAGCTTGCGCTTGCTCAGGGAAATCAGGACGCCTTTTGGATGCATGCCTTGCAATGCTTGCCTTATTTTGAAGCTCTTCAGCATCCAGCGCGGCTTGAACAGTTATATGAAACGCTGGCTGTGGTGTCCGAGGACAGTCGTCGTTATAAAGAATCATCTGCGTATTATCGTAAACTGGTCTATCTTTTAAGAAAAAAATAGTCAGAAATCATTCGCTTTTCACAAAACTATCGGATAGATTGTTCGAAAGAATACTCGGAAGTGTGCAAAATTTTGTGCGAACCGTGCCAAAGTTCAAAAATAAACCGACAAAATACAGGTTGCAGCTCCTGTTTTTCCGGTTTTTTTGTATGTGCCAAAACGTATTGTGATGTCAGGAACCGTCTTCTATACTGAATTCATAAGGTACGACAATACAAAATACGAGGTGCAATCACATGATGAACTTTTTCGGTAAAAAGAAAAAACAGCAGGATGCGATAGAACAAGCAGACCAACTGATGAATAAAGGCCTGTCAGGCTTATTTATGAAAGGTCTAGTACCCAAAGAGCATCGGGAACAGATCAACCAAAGCCTAAATTCGGCAAGACAAGCTCAAACAGCGGCTAACGGTGGTTTGGCGATGGCAGCGACTGCGGTTATTATTTCGGTAACAGATACCGGGAAGCTCGTGAATTTTGATCCGATCGTAGTGCTAGTGCTAGATGTGACAGAAATTAACGGCAATCGATACCAAAAAACGTTGGAAACGCTCGTATCCAAGCTGCAAATCCCGCGGCCTGGAGATACGGTGGGTCTGGGAAGCAACCCGAAAAATCCATCAGAGCTGATCTATATGGGTCTGGTGACAGCGTAAAATGAATGAGGTGTTTCACCCTATCTTGCTGACATATATTTTAAACAGATGATTGAAAAGGGGTTTTGAAGGATGAAAGGATTTTTGAGTATGATCGGGGTACTTCTAGTGTTTGGTGTAGGCTTCTCACCATTCTTGGCTAACTACTTATGGAATGATCCATTTTTGATTATGGATGCCCCATGGTTCAGGCCGTTAATTTATACAGGCTTTGCGCTTATATTTCTACCTGGTATTATAGGTGCGTTTTTCGGAGGGGGTAAAGTCAAGAAGGGTGCTCCTGGGGTAGGGATCATTACTAGTGTTCAGCAAACAGGGACTTATGTAAACAATCAGCCGCAGGTAAAACTTGGGTTGACCGTAACCAAACAGGGAGAAGACAAATATGATACTGCTTTGACAACGATTATTCCTTTAACTTCCATGGCTCAATTTCAGCCAGGCTCGATCATTCCACTCGTAATATCGGAGAAAGACAAAAAGAAAGTAGGACTTGACCTGAAAGGGCAGGTGTCGCAGATGGATTTGCAAGCGTTAATGAATGAGCAAATGGTCAAGCAGGGCGTATCGCCCGAGCTGATGGAAATTGCCAAAACCGGTGAGCAGGCATATGCAAAGGTGCTGGATGTTACACCCATGGGTGAAGCGGGATCCGATAAAATTAAGCTTCAATTTACGCTGAGTGTAACGAAAAGCAACGGCGATACCTTTAATGTAACCACGCAAAAGGATGTTTTTTCTTCCCAACTATCCAAGCTGCAGCAAGGAAGCATTATAAAGGTCATTTATTCACCTCAAGATCCTTCGAAATTGGTCTTTAAAACACAAGTGAGTGAAGCCGAGGTACAGCAAGCATTTGGTTCTTCTCGATCATAAAAAAGTTTTTTATGATACCTGTTTCAGATACAGCCTATAGGTGTATTATAATAGTATCCCGACACCAGGAGGTTGATAACGATGGATAACCAAAGTAGATCCGAACTGGCGAATAGGGATGGCCTGTCACGGCCGAGAGGCTTAAATAGACAGGTTGTCGGAAACAACTATGAAATGGGCTATGATCAGGACAAAAGTCCCCACATCTAGGGAGACCCTGATCACAACAAGGCGAGGACAGACACTTTGGGATCACACAGCACATTGGAACTGAGGTAGGACATTCTTGGATACCAAGACTAGAGACCTTAAGGAAAGAAGTGATGCGGGATGGATAAAGTGGAGTTTCCGAGCAAGCGTAGAGTAATCAGGCGAGGCTGACATGAATTTCAAATGAACATGAAATGTGGTTCGTTGAAGACAGATGGAAGCAACATCGCAACAGTGTAATCGAACCCGTGATCTAATTGCAGTATTGAAAGTATAGGGGCGAAGCCCCAGGACCGTCTTCCTCACTAGCTTGGGCTGGGGAGGAAGACGGTCCTTTTCACGTTCGAGGCTACTTTTGAGAAAGTTGCTCGACTGTTTCTCGGAAGGTATCAATAAAAGCTTCGGCAGCTTTAGACAAATAGCGTCCGTTCCGGTAAGCAATCGCTAGGGTGCGGCTGGGAGTAGGTTCGGCGAGTGGCAGCAATGCTGGAACAAACTCGCTACTGGCGGCCCGTGCGATAAAACGTGGGACGAGTGTCACGCCCATACCTGTCGCTACGAGCGATTGAAGGGTCTCCATATTAGTGCTTTCAAACACCACATTGGGTTCAAAGCCTGCTTGATGACATAGATCCATCGTCAGCTTGCGAAAGCCTTGCCCTTTTTTTAGGACGACAAAAGGCTCGTCTTTCAGTTCTTCCATATGCACTGGCTGCGGCTGGGTACCATTTTTACGCAGGGCTAGGGGATGACCCGGAGGAACAGCGAGATCAATCCATTCTTCACCGATGGGTACATAAGAAAGTGTAGGTTCTACTAAGGGAAGAGAGAGCAGGCTGAGATCTGTATCGCCACTTGCCGTTTTTTTCTCCAGATTCATGGATGAATCTTCGACTAACACGATTTCAATGTCTGGATGAGCCCTCTTGAATACAGGCAGCACATGCGGCAGCAAATGGGAGCCTGTGATAGGCATACTGCCAACGACGACCTTCCCTTTTCGCAGTTGAGAAATATCGTCCATTTCCTGCCGGAGCTGCTCGACTGCATCAACTATTTTTTTTGCCTTTTCTACAAAGCTTGCTCCTGCATGTGTTAATTCCACCGTGCTGGTGTTGCGTTGAAATAAAAGTACCCCAAGTTCTTTTTCTAGTTTGGACAATTGTTGGCTCAAAGAAGGCTGAGCAATATGCAGTTTTTCTGCTGCGCGTGAGAAGTTTTTTTCCGCTGCAATTTGCAGGGTGTACTGAAGCTGTCTGAATTCCATCGAATTTCATGCTCCTTATCTTATAAGCTTTTCCTATTACATCATAGACTGATTATACAATAATAAAATTAAATGCCCAGTCCTGACGAATCTCATGTGTCACAAGTTTTATATAGATGAAGCGTTTTGTCACAAATATCGTCTTTTAATATAGATAATGAATTCCTTTAACATTCTCCTGATAAAACATAATTAATCTTAGTTCTGGTTGTACAAAAAAGGTCTGGGAGGAAAATGAATGCTAAAAGGTTGGGGGCTACATACGAAAAAATCGGTGGCTGCACTCGTAGCGACGATGATGCTAGCAGTAAGCGGTGGGACGGCGATGGCAGTCGAAAAGGACACGTCGATTAAAAACGTAATTATTTTGATTCCAGACGGTATGGCTAATGACGCCACTGCACTGGCTAGATGGTACAAAGGATCCTCCTTAACGTTAGACAGCATGGCAAGCGGCATGGTGCGTACGCATTCTGCGGATGCTCCAATTGCCGATTCTGCTCCAGCGGGTACTGCTTTTGCCACAGGACATAAATCTCATACTGGGTATGTGGGTGTCCTTCCTGATGAGGCGACAATGCCTGGACAACAACCCATTGCAGGGGGTGACGCCAAAAAGCCTGTAGCTTCCATTCTTGAGGCTTCCAAGCTGGCAGGAAAATCGACCGGAATTATTGCGACTTCCGAGATTATGCATGCGACACCAGCTGATTTTACCGCACATTATCCTGATCGTAAAAATTATGATGCACTCAGCATGCAGCAAGCCTACAACGGGGTTGACGTAGTGTTAGGTGGAGGCGGCAAGTTTTTGGAGGCAGCAGGGCGTAAAGATGGCCAAGATTTGGTAGCCCAAATTAAAGACCAGGGTTATGACTTTGTCACGACACCTGAAGGGTTGAAAAAATCGACCTCCAGCAAGCTCTGGGGCAGCTTTTCTCCCGAAGCCCTTGCGTATAACCTGGATCGCGATGCATCCAAGGAACCTAGTCTGGCGGAAATGACATCGAAAGCCATTGATGTGTTGTCCAAAAACGATAAAGGCTTCTTCTTAATGGTAGAAGGCAGTAAAGTGGATTGGGCCGCCCATGCAAATGATCCAACCGGAATTATTAGTGACGTGCTTTCATTTGACGATGCGGTGAAAGTGGCTGTGGATTACGCCAAACAAAACCAAAATACTGTCGTCGTAGCAGTGACAGACCACGGAAACGGTGGATTGACGATTGGTAGCAGCGATACAACTAGCAATTATGACAAAACGCCTTTAGCTTCTTTTATAGACCCGCTGAAAAAAGCGAAGCTGACGGGTGAAGGCTTGGAAGCCAAGCTGAATGCAGATCGCAGCAATATTAAAGAGGTGCTTTCCACGTATTTTGGCATCACCGATTTGACAGACGAAGAAGTGAAAACCATTAAAGATGCCAAAGAAGGCAGCATGAACTATGCTGTCGGACCGATCATTAGCAAACGTGCGAATATTGGCTGGACTACAGGCGGACATACAGGAGGCGATGTCGTGTTGTACACGTACGCGCCGAACGGAGACCGTCCATCCGGTGTAATCGACAATACGGATGTAAATAAGTATATGACACGTGTACTTGGACTGGACTTGGATACAGTCAGCAAGCAGCTTTTTGTTCCTGCAAAAGCCGCTTTTGAAGCTAAAGGAGCCAAGTTTACTGCGGATACGAAAGTCATTACAGTGACCAAAGGCAGTAACAAGCTGGAGCTTCCGGTATACAAAAATATTGCTATGCTGAATGGTAAAAATACCACGCTCAACGGTGTAGTTGTATTTAACGGTGTTGATTATTTTGTACCCCAGCAGGCAATTGATTTGATTCAGTAATATGCAGAACCATTCGACAAGGGCTGTTTCTTCCATTAGAGGAAGAGACAGCTTTTTTGTGTGTTGAGCTAAATGTGTATTTTTTGAGGCGGAAGTTGAAGAAGGTTTTTATAAAATGGGATTTTTTGTGAAACTAGTCACGTTACATCTTCTTCGATATTGCTAGAATATACATGTACGGTACAAGCCGCCGATGATGTGAAGTCCGGATGGACGAGGGAAGAAGGGATGAGTCACGGACGAATTATTACTGCGTCTGGCTGACGGCAAGGAATGGACGCATACGGAAATGATGGAGTTGCTGACACGTTTGGACGATGAGCCGACGCTGCGGGCTCAACTGAGGCACCTGGCAGCTCGCACCAAATTGGAGCGCTATGGCAAAGGTGTTTTTTTACGGGGATTAATTGAATTCTCCAGTATATGTCGTCAGGACTGCATGTACTGTGGGCTACGTGCTTCGAATAAACAGGCAGATCGTTACCGTTTGCAGCCGGAAGAAATTCTGGTCTGTTGTGCGGAGGGCTATGAACTCGGCTATCGGACCTTTGTGCTGCAAAGTGGGGAAGATTACTGGTTTACAGCAGCCCGGCTGACGAAATTGATTCGAGAAATTAAAAGCCGTTTCGCGGATGTGGCAGTCACACTGTCCATCGGTGAACGAGATGATGAAACTTATGAGCAATTATACGAGGCGGGCGCGGACCGTTTTTTGCTGCGGCATGAGACAGCTTCCCCCCTTTTGTACGCCAAGCTGCATCCGACGATGACGATGGAAAGCAGGCGCAGCCGTCTGCTGGCTTTGCAACGAATCGGCTTTCAGATCGGGGCCGGATGTATGGTGGGGTTACCAGGACAAACAAATAGTGAATTAGCAGACGATTTGGTCTATCTGCATAGCCTGTCACCAGATATGATCGGGATTGGTCCTTTTTTACCGCATAGCAACACGCCGCTTCGGAATGCCAGTCAGGGGAGCATGGAAAAAGCTCTCGATATTATTTCGTTATCCCGACTGGTTGTTCCAGATGCACTTATTCCGGCGTCCACGGCAATGGGAACGATTCATCCCCAAGGCAGGGAGAAGGCGCTTCAGGCAGGGGCAAATGTGGTGATGCCCAATTTGTCGCCACTGGCGGTGAGGCCTAAGTATGCGATTTATGAGAATAAAATATGTTTGGGAGATGAGTCTGCCCAATGTCGTCATTGCCTGGAACTGCGGATTCGTGGAGCGGGATTTGAAGTCGATATGGGGCGCGGTGATAGTTTGAGGGTGCAACGACAACTTATGAGACAGGAAACTTTGTGAGGCTATGACGGAAACATTGCAGTAACCATGAATAAGGAGATGGGTATACGTGAGTGGAGTACGGGAGAAAGTGTCGGCGGATTTTATTAATGAAGCAGAGATTATGGCAGCAGTGGAGCAGGGGAAACAAGAGGCAACAGATCGACACCGTATTTTAGAAATTTTAGAAAAGGGGAGAGCCTGCCGGGGACTGAGTGCGAGTGAAGCGGCGGCTCTTTTGCATGTGGATGATCCTGAATTATTGGAAGAGATGTTCAAATCTTCGAGGGCAGTCAAAGAGCAAATTTATGGCAACCGGATTGTGTTGTTCGCCCCTTTATATGTAAGCAACCACTGCGTGAATAACTGCGAATATTGTGGTTATAAACATACCAATGACAGCTTTACTCGTAGCCGTCTGACACCGGAGGAATTGGTGGAGGAGGTTAGAGTGCTTCAAGAACTGGGACACAAGCGACTCGTGCTGGAAGCGGGAGAAGACCCAGTTCATTGTCCCATTGACTATATCGTCGATTGTCTGCGCCAGATCTATGAGGTCAAGGTGGATAACGGCAGCATTCGGCGGATCAATGTGAATATTGCATCCACAACCGAAGAGGACTATCGGAAGCTGGCAGAGGTGGGCATTGGAACGTATATTTTATTTCAGGAAACGTATCATCGGGAAAGCTATCGTAAATTCCACCTACAGGGACCAAAGCGGGACTTTGATTGGCATACTACCGCCATGGACAGAGCCATGCGTGCGGGTATAGATGATGTGGGGATCGGTGTGTTGTACGGCTTGTATGATTTCCGCTATGAGACCGTAGCGATGCTGAAACATGCCGAGCACTTGGAAGAAGCCTTTGGCTGTGGCCCTCATACGGTTTCAGTTCCACGATTGCGTCCGGCTGAAAATGTAGATCTGGAGCGATATCCGTACCTGGTCAACGATGAGGATTTTATGAAAATTGTATCCGTTCTTCGACTGGCTGTCCCTTATGCTGGTATGATCCTGTCCACGCGCGAGGAGCCGGAATATAGGGACCGCGTCATTGGTCTAGGCGTGTCGCAGATTAGTGCAGGTTCAGCTACAGGCGTAGGGGCATATGCAAAACAGGAAACTGATGATAAGCCTCAATTTGAGGTAGGGGATCATCGCTCACCATCGGAAATTATTAAAAGTCTGTGCCGTGGCGGATATATGCCGAGCTACTGCACAGCTTGCTACCGCGAGGGGCGAACTGGAGATCGTTTCATGGAGCTTGCCAAATCAGGACAAATTCATAATGTGTGCCAGCCGAATTCACTGCTGACCTTCCAAGAATATCTGCTTGATTATGGGGACGAGGAGGCGCGTGAACTGGGGGCTGCCGCTCTGCGAGAGAATCTGGAGCGTATACCACGTGAATCGACGCGCCGTTTGACACTTGACAGACTGGAACGACTGGAAGCAGGCGAGCGTGATTTGTATTTTTAGCAATTTATATTATTCGTAGTATCATTTTACGCAATGAAAATTCTCATGATTTATAATAGAACTTGAAAATAAAAAGCAGTCGCGTTGAAATCAGCGCGGCTGCTTTTGTGTGTCTGGAAAAAATATGAATGACGAGATAAAGTCTTTTAGGAATAACTGCCGGCTTCTACAGCTTGCTCCCATGCCAGCATAGCAGATGGGAAGCATTCAATAGCACGGGGAAAGACCCCCTGTACATAAGCGATGAAAATACCATAGTTCACAATCGGCACTCCGGCAGCTTTCGTTTCCGACATTCGATGAAGCATCGTACGCCGATTGAGCATGCATGCACCGCAATGAATAACCAGTGCGTATTCGCTCAGATCATCAGGGAAGCTGGAGCCGGATGCATGCTCGATGATAAGACGTTTGCCTATCGTTTGGCGGAGCCAGCGGGGAATTTTCACTCGGCCAATATCGTCAGATTGGCATTGGTGAGTGCAGGCTTCGGCAATGAGTACGCGGTCTCCATCCTTGAGGCGATCAATGGCTCTTGCACCTCGTACCAGTTCGTCCAGATCGCCCTTATGACGGGCAAATAGAATGGAAAAAGAGGTGAGAGGCACATCCTTGGGCGTGTCGGCCGCTACTTTCATAAAAACCTGTGAATCAGTAATAACCAAGCGAGGATTGCGTCCCAATCTCTCCAGCGTCAATCGTAGTTCATGTTCTTTGGTCACTACGGCGATGGCATCGCTCTCTAGTGTATCGCGGATTGTTTGCTGCTGTGGCAGAATCAATCGGCCTTTTGGTGCAGCTTTGTCGATGGGAACGACCAGCACAACAACATCGCCGGGTGACAACAGGTCACCGACGATACGGAAACGATCCTCGTTTTGGGGGAGTGTATTCGTGATAGCCTTTTTTAGTTCCGTGTCTCCCCGGAGCAAAGATGCACTAAAAGGAATCAGAGTGAGATCCAGTTCAGTTGCCAGTTTTGTAGCCGTTTTATCTGATTCAGTAAGGGTATCTATCTTATTCAATACCCCAATAACAGGAATCTTTTTGATGCTGAGCTTTTCAAGTAGCTCATACTCGAATGGTCCGACTCCAACGGTAGCATCGATGACCAGCAGGGCCAAGTCTGTACTATTAAGTATTTCGAGCGTTTTGTTGCGGCGCAGCTCTCCGATCTCACCCTCATCGTCCAGTCCGGCGGTATCTACCAAAACAATGGGACCCGCAGGGAGCAGCTCCATCGGTTTGAAAACGGGGTCCGTGGTCGTTCCTCCTACAGGAGATACCACAGCGGCGGGCTGACCGGTCAGGGTGTTCAGAATGCTAGATTTGCCTGCGTTGCGGCGACCGAGCAGGACGATATGTGGTCGGTTGCTGCGAGGGGTATCATTCATTCCCATGGTGAGTTCCTTCTTCCTGCCCCGGAATTCCGGGCTTGGTTACTGTATAGGGATGGCACAATTGGTCAATCCGCGAACGGGTCAGTAGGCCGCGATCTTCTGCAATATCCTCTGGTGCGCGACCTTGCGCAATAGCTGCAGATGCAATGGAGGCAGCTTCATCATAGCCAAGCTCCGCGACCAGCGCGGAAGCCATCACGGCTGAGTTACGCAGATTTGTAGTACAGCGTTCCTCACGCACGATCAGGCCACGCACACATCGTTCTTCGAATAGTCGAACCGCGCTGTTCAGAATATGTAGCGATTCCAGCAACGATTCGGCAATCAGCGGCAGGAATGCGTTTAGCTCCAACTGACCCGAGGCAGCGGCCATAGTGATAGCCGCATCTTCGGCTATCACACGCATGGCTGTTAGTCCTGCCATTTCAGCTATTACCGGATTGACCTTGCCAGGCATAATAGAGGATCCGGCCTGAACTGGAGGCAGAGTGTATTCGCCAATACCACCGAAAGGACCAGAGGCCAGTAGGCGAAAATCGCCAGATATTTTGTACAGATTCACGGCGGCTGCTTTGAGTAGACCGGACACCTCCACAAAGACATCCATATTTTGAATCGGATCCATCGGGTGGTCGCTGCGACTCAGTCCAAAGCCGGTCTCATCCGCCAGTTTTTCGACCATACGATAGCTGTAAGCGCGGGGCGCATTCATACCTGTGCCAATCGCCGTGCCTCCAATAGGGATTTCCCGCAGCCGCTCTTCGGCCTTATAGAGACGCCAGCGGTCGCGCGCTATAGCCTTTGCATAGGCACCAAAGCCCTGCCCGGCCATCATGGGCAGGGCATCTATTAGCTGAGTGCGGCCTAGCTTGAGTAGGTCGGCATATTCTGTTTCTTTGTGCTGTAAAGCATCCTGTAACGAAGACATTGTGTCACATAAAGGCCGAAGCAGCCGTATCGCTGCAATTCGTAGCGCTGTGGGATAGACATCATTCGTAGACTGACAGCAGTTCACATCATCCAGCGGATGTACAATTTCATACTGCCCTGGTCTGCCTCCTAGCTGTACGATGGCCAAATTAGCAATGACCTCATTTACATTCATATGGGTACTGGTGCCTGCGCCGCCTTGCATAGCATCCACGGTAAACATATGTTGGTGTCTCCCGGCGAGTATTTCATCACAAGCATATACAATGGCAGAGGCCCGTTGGACAGGAAGCCGTTTCTGCTCTCCATTCACTTGAGCGGCTACTTTTTTTACCAACACAAGAGCGTGGATCAGGTTTGGGTTCACAGGCCTGCCACTGACCGCAAAATTGTTCATCGCGCGTGCGGTGTGAATACCGTAAAAGGCGTCTGCGGGAATTTCCATCTCTCCTAACGCATCCCGCTCGGTTCGCGTATTTGTAGGTAGAGGGAAACCTTCAGTCATAGACCTGTTGCCGGAATGCGTGTCATATGCAGCAGCTGACGTGCACTTGCAGCGCGTTTTTCCTCAACCCGAGCATGAACCAGATCTGGCTCGACCAGCTTGAGGGCTTGTGTTGGACATTTACCAATGCAGGCCGGGCCGCCGTCCACACCTTCGCACAAATCACATTTGCTGGCAATCATGCGTTCTTTGGGTTGCAAACGGCCTGACATATTGGTGTACAGTCCGTCTTGAACGACAGGCTGCCCGTTTCGATACTCGGGTACCATGGTAATCGCGCCGTAAGGGCAGGCGATCATGCAGGTTTTACAGCCAATGCAGCTTTCACTGTTAATGAGAATGCAGCCATCTGCGTTCGTAATGGAGCCGTTCGGACAAGCGTTAGCGCATGGGGCATCCTCACAGTGACGACACTGAACGGGTGCAGTGACTCCAAATGATTTAATAACCTTCAGACGAGGGTGAAAATGAAACTCATCATCTGGTGAGATAAAAGGGTTCTCCGCTGAATGTGCGATGACACATGCGATTTCACAGGTACGACATCCGATACACTGGTCGGGATCAGCTAAAACAAAACGGTTCATACAATTCGACTCCTCTCTAACTAACGACAAATATAATGTATACAGCATAAAAAACTTAACGTATTAATGAATGGAGTAATCCGTATCCCCTTTGATAGAAATAGTGCTACTGCGGCTTTGCTTGCCGGGCCCCCGTTGTTGGAAGGTCGTGTGCAGAAGATGATGCGACACATGACCCAGCGGCTCACCTAGAAATTCATCATAAAGTTTAATGATGTGAGGGTTCTCATGCGATTTTCGTACCTGGCGTGCAGCATCATGTCCATAGATGGAGGATTTACGTGCCCGATAAGCTTCAATTCGTTGCTTTTCTAACATGATCTTGGGTTGTCCCCCTCCACTGATACATCCGGCAGGGCAGCCCATCACCTCAATAAAATGATAATCACATTCGCCCGCCTGGACACGATCCAATAGCTGATAGGCATGCTGTAGCCCGGCGACGACCGCTACCTTGAGCTGTAGCTTGCCTACCTGAACCTCAGCTACTCGAATGCCTTCCTCACCACGTACAAAATCGAGTTGGAGCTTCGGCAGTTTTTCATTCGTCAGCAGCTCGTAACCTGTACGGATGGCAGCTTCCATGACTCCTCCAGTGACTCCAAAAATGGAGCCTGCACCGGAATATTGCCCTAACGGTGAATCGAATTCTTCATCAGGCAGGTTTGCAAAATCAATTCCGCTCTGCTTGATCCAGTATGCAAGTTCACGCGTGGTCAGTACCTCATCCACATCACGGTAACCGTCTGATTCCATTTCAGGACGATCGCACTCAAATTGTTTACAGGTGCATGGCATGATGGCCACGCTGTATATATTCGCAGGCTCCACCTCGTCCAGTTGTGCGCCATAAGACTTGATAAGCGCTCCTAACATTTGCATCGGAGATTTGCAGCTGGATAGATGGTCTAGCAGATCGGGATATTCAATCTCGGCAAATCGGACCCATGCTGGACAGCAGGATGTGAACATAGGCAAAGGACCGCCTTCGGTCACGCGACGAATCAATTCCGTGCCTTCCTCCATGATGGTCACGTCAGCTCCAAAGTTGGTGTCATATACCCGGTCGAAACCAAGGCGGCGCAAAGCAGCAGCCATTTTCCCAGGCGTCAAGGTGCCGAATGGCATTCCGAATTCCTCCGCGAGTGAAACACGAATGGCCGGAGCACATTGGACGATCCGAAACTGTCCAGGTTTGGTCATCATATCGCTTACCTTATTCAAGTTGTAGCTATAATAGGCAGCGAATAGCGGCTCTCTGATGTCGGCAGGCATATCGCGTTCTTGTATACGCTCCAGCCGTCTAGCGGCGCTTTCCTGTGGAGATGAACCTGCCCAGTCAGATGCGTATACGCTGCATATTTGTACACATTGACCGCAAATAACACATCGGTCTGCATTAATGGTTTGCGGTTCTCCAGGCAGTCCCTCTATGGCATCTACTGGACAAACCTCAGCACAGCGTCTGCATCCCGTGCAGAGCTTCGGGTCAATATGAATGACAGGGTCTGTGCAATCAGTCGTCTTCATACAAGGAGGTGAAGAGATCTTGTCTATAGTGGTTGACATGTTTTTCTACCTTTCTGCGGCTGATTTTGACCTTACAGGCGTGGGAAAAAGACTTCCCGCCGAGGCTCTGGAGGCGAGTCGGATATACCTTTGGCCAGCCGTAGGACATGATTCGGGCAGGCATCTACACATGCAGGCTGTCCGTTCTCTGTTTCCGCACACAGATCGCATTTGCTTGCCGCGGTGCGGGGAAGGGCCACTCGATTTGCCCGGTGAGTCAGGCCGGACTGCGTCACAAGGTGTCCGGCCCGGTAGACCGGAGACACCTCAATTGCCCCGAAGGGGCAGGCCAAAACACAGGAAGTACAGCCGATACATCGATCCTCATCTATCATGACGACTCCGTCCTCCTGACGAATGGCCTGCACCGGACAGGCATGTGCGCAGGGGGCATTTTCGCAATGCCGGCATTGCACCGGCACATACGTATCCCCTGTACGAACAACATACACCTTGGGTACGACAGGAACGCTGACGGTTCCGACCGAAGCTCCTATACCGTTAGCCTGACTGTGAACGGCGAAGCACGCCAGTTCACAGGCTTTGCAGCCGATGCACTGCCCGGCGTCTGCGACTACAAAAGAAGAAGCAACAGCGCTTGTTCTACCGGCTGCTCCCATTCTACTCATCGAAGCTGACCGGGTATCAGTCGGACGGTGCATCATATTCCCTGTGCCGCTCATCTTGTCACCTTATCAGCCAAAACAGCTTCCTGGACGTTCATCTGTTTGCGAATCTGTTGGTACGATTCATGTACATCACGTTCGGCCTGAGCTTGGTCGGCGATTCGTTCCAGGCGGATGGCACAGTATTTTAATTCCGGGGTTTTGGATACCGGATCGAGAAAATCAGCGGTCAGCTCGTTGCATGCTCCAACCCACCAGTGATAGGTCATGTAGGTCGCACCTTGTTGCACACGGTCACTGATTTGTGCCCGAGCCATGATGCGTCCCCGGCGGGAGGATATGGCAACAATTTCACCATCCAGAATATTCAGATCTGCTCCGTCTTCCGGGCTAATCTGAATAAAGCCAGGCTCATCAGACAATTGGCGCAGCGCACGGCAATTGCCAGTCATGGTACGAACGGAGTAGTGGCCTACCTCACGGACTGTAGACAAGACAAGCGGGTATTTTGCATCCGGTTGTTCTTGTGGCGGACGCCATTCGCAGGCGAATAATCTGCCTTTGCCACTAGGTGTCGAAAATTGATTTCCTTTATACAAATACGGTGTACCTGGATGATCCTCAGTAGGGCAGGGCCATTGCACGCCGCCTTGCTGCTCCATTTTTTGGTAGCTGGCACCGGAGAATAATGGGCAGAGGCTACGCATTTCATCCCAAATTTCCTCTGTGTTTGCATAGGACATAGGGTAGCCCATGGCGGTAGCAACCTCGCTAATAATAGCCCAGTCTGGCTTTACATCACCCTGTGGCTCGACGGCCTTTCGGATGCGCTGAAAGCCCCGATCTGCCGAAGAATATACACCGTCATGCTCGCCCCAAGCAGTAGAAGGGAGGATGACATCGGCATGCAGCGCTGTTTTGTTCATGAAAATATCCTGAACCACGACA
Source organism: Paenibacillus sp. FSL M8-0228 (assembly GCF_038007385.1). Classification (NCBI taxonomy): domain Bacteria; kingdom Bacillati; phylum Bacillota; class Bacilli; order Caryophanales; family Paenibacillaceae; genus Paenibacillus; species Paenibacillus sp. FSL M8-0228. The sequence goes on along the minus strand of NZ_JBBOXA010000001.1, from coordinate 3,331,914 downwards.
AATTCCAATTGGTCTAGGGCTTCACGCAACTCGGCGGCGTTCGGATCACTTTGTACAGGGTCCTCTCCGAAAATGTAATAAGCTTTCAGCTTGTTCTCCTTCAGGATGAGGTGCGGTACCTCTGTAAGTGGATAGCCTTTTTTACGCGGCAGCTCAACACCCCATGCTTTTTCAAACTTTTTGCGGACTGTGTTGTCTGTTACATCCTGATAGCCAGGATACACATTCGGCAAAGCGCCCATATCGCAGGAACCCTGTACATTGTTTTGTCCCCGTACTGGTCCGATACCGACATTCGGCTTGCCCAGATTTCCCGTCAACAGTGCAAGGGAAGCGAGCCCCTTTACCACATCAACGGCCTGTGAAAATTGACATACACCCATTCCGTACAAAATTGTAGCGGTAGGGGCCTTTGCATATTCCCTCATAGCCGCCCGGATATCGGCCGCCTTGACCCCCGTAATGCCTTCCGCATATTCGGGAGTATATTTTTTAATGCTGTCTACGTATTCGGCAAAGCCTTCTGTGTTTGCTTCCACATATCGTTTGTCGTACAGTCCTTCATGCACAAGTACATGACCAAAAGCGTTCACCAAAGCCATGTTTGAACCGCCCTTTAGGGGTAGCCACATATTCGAAATACGAGCTGTTTCGGTCATGCGCGGATCGCATACAATAATCTTGGCGCCTCTTTGCTTGGCAGCTACAATGCGTCTTGCGACGATTGGATGTGTTTCGGGTGCATTATATCCAAACACGAAAATGAGATCAGAGTGTTCAATTTCAGGAATAGAGTTGGACATAGCTCCATCTCCGAGCGAGTAAGTCAAACCTGCCACAGAAGGGCCGTGGCATACACGAGCGCAATGGTCAATATTGTTCGTGCCAATGACCGCCCGCATGAACTTTTGCATGACATAATTGGCTTCATTTCCCGGACCGCGTGCGGAGCCCGTTCCCATAATGGAGTCGGGTCCGTATTTTTCCTTAATTGCTGACAGCCGTTCGGCAGTATATTGAATGGCTTCCTTCCACTCCACTTCCTCCATAACTCCATTTTTGCGAATCATGGGCTTGCGCAAGCGTGCAGTCAGAATTTGTGGGTCATTCAAAAAATCCCATCCATAGTGTCCTTTCAGACACAACGTTCCTTCATTCGTACGACCACCAGCCGGCTCTGCGCCAATTACCTGTCCTTTTTCCACCAGCAAATGAAGCTGACAACCGCTCCCGCAGTAGGGACATACGGTCAATACCTTGTCTGCCATAAGTGCAGCACCTCTTTTATATGAAATAGATGAAACTCGAAACATAAAAAAAGCCAATACAAAAATGCCGCTTTACGCTGCATCCTGTACTGGCTTATCCGCGAGCGAGGAGACAAGGCTCCTTCCCGCTAATCCAACCGGTGTATGTGTTGTAGTTCTAGAGTAATGATAATGTGTCCGTCTCCATGGACGGAGGGGCAGACCTCCCAAGTATAAGTGAAGGGACTGCCGAGTGTTTTTTCGGCTTCGTTCATAAACTCCTTTTCCAGATAGGGACGAAGGACGTCCCAATATTCTCTGACCTTGTCCTCAGCCCCTTCATGAACGAGAATTTCGGACAGATTAGACAATGTACCTCGAATTTCTACCGTAATCCGGAGCGGCGAATCTAGTGAAACCTTGACGTTGTCCGGTCCTTTTCCCCGGTAGTGTTTGACAATACATACGGCCAACTTCCTGATGCGCTCACGGTATTCCAATTCGGTATTCAACATCTGGACACTCCGCTTCGAATCAAAATAAAGGCGTACTTGCCGCGCATGCCAGACAGCCTGTGTAGCTAGTTTAGAACAAGACGTAACCGTCCCGACCAAAGTGGTCTGCCCAGCACGGCGTATCACTCTTCTATGGTAGAACAGGTTGGCCCGGAAAGATGTGAAATTCATTACACTGAACCAAAATTTTACATGGATTAGCCCCCTCTTGAAGCAGCTTTACCTCTATGGTTTGTATGATGCTTCTCGTTCTATCGCATTGCTTGTACAGTTCTAATACAAAAGCAGTAGATGAATTTATCATTATTACATTGAACGAAAATGCTAGTCCAACACCAGAAAATATAAATATGTTATCCAAAATGGGTGATATCGTACGTGATTCTGCAACTACCATGATATGTGTGGGATTGGAAGTGGTATTCGTGAACATCATCTTCAGGTTATGCGAATTCCGGAAGATTAGTTGCTAAGAGGAATACTGGGTACGCTAAATCATCAATCCAACGCTAATTTGTCTGTACACAAACCAACAGATCCTAAGCAGATCGCCCAAGTCATTGTCTGTTACAAACACCCGACGAACAGCGTTGGTTTTCAAGTCGAGACCCATAATAAAGTGGCAGCAAAGCAATTTATCGCACTGTACAATCGCTTTCATCATGGGGTAAAGTGCGGGTTCAAGATGTAGAATCTATGCGAAATTCAGTTGTAGAAGGGCAACTTAAAGGTCGCCAAATGAAGAAATTACTGCAACGTGTGGCTGAACATAAAGCCGCAAGTCAAGCCATGTATAAATAAAGAGAAGAGGTCCGTGCTAGAATGCATGGGCCTCTTCAAACCTTTAATAATTGATTTTATAAAACTTTACTGTTTAACCAGAACGGATAAATCGCCTTCAAAAACTTGCTCCTCTTTGTGGTTGAAAGTCGACAGCATTACAGTAACGAGTCCTGTTCCATTCCTCATCTCTTTTACTCCAATCACTTCAACGATGGTGTACAATTCGTCGCCTGGATATACTGGCTTAATAAATTTAATATTATTCATAGCAGTTCCAGCAATAACCTCATCACCGTAACTCCCTGTTTCAACCCAAAGCTTAAAAGAAACAGCTAATGTTTGAATTCCTGAAGCGATAATTCCATTAAACCTGCCTTTTAATGCTTTCTCTTCATCTAAATGCATATATTGCGGGTCAAACTCCCTTGCAAATCTGGTAATATCCTCTTGAGTTAATTTCAAAGACTTGGTTTTAAATACTTGTCCGATATAAAATTCATGAAACCGCATTATTACACCTCTTGATTAAATTATTTGCTTATTTATAGAGTAGCATAATATCACCAATCAAGTTAAACTGTCCGTTAGCTTAATGACGTATTGTCCGTCTACAAATTTATATTCACTGAACAATATTTCCCTTTAAAACTCGTAGCGTTATAGCAGCAAATTAATTTAAGATACAAGTATGAAAAGCCACTGATAATTCAGGGGCTTATTTTGCGTCTTGAGGAGGTGACGAAATACATGGCAAAGATAAAATCCACATTGGATATACTACTGGATCTAACCAGATCGGTTCAAGAATTGACTGAGGTTATTTCTGCTGTAATTGCTTCACAGCCAGCACGCCGGAAAGAAATTCTTATAGGTTTGGATATTGCGGTAGGAAATGCATTAGCAGAGATACAAGCCCAGTAGGAAAAGAATCAAAAAGCAAATGATGATAGCTCAGGAAAAGTTTCCTGAACGGAGAGACGGGGGAAGAAGGTTGGATAAGTGGGAGTTTTTAAGTTCTGTACTGCTTTAGGAAGCAGCGATGTGACGTATTTTTATGGTGGGTGGTCGGGAGTATTGGGGGTGTTACTTGCTCTGGTCATTATTGATTATGTGACCGGATTATTTGTCGCTGCCGTAGAAGGTAAGAAGGGTACCGGACCAGGTTTAAAAAGCAAGATTGGTCTTATCGGTATAGCTCGAAAGGTATTTATTTTTGCAATGGTAGCAGTATCCCATCTAATTGATGGAGTCTTAGGCGATTCGCACCTATTCCGAGATGCGGTCGCCTATTTTTATATGGAAAATGAGCTACGGTCCATTTTGGAGAATGGTGGCAGACTCGGCGTTCCTATCCCGCCTGTGATCCGACAGGCCGTAGAAGTTTTAAAAAGTAAAAGTGGTAAGGAAGGAGAGAAAGAGGATGCAACGACGAAACAGCCGTAATGCCCAAGGAATAGACGTATCCCGTTATCAAGGAAAGATTGATTGGAAGGCGGTTAAACCGACGGTATTTCATTTGCCTACATTAAAGCAAGTCAGGGGCAAGTTATGTTGACCCAACATTCATTACAAATGCAAAAAAAGCCAAGAAAGCAGGCGTGTTGTTGGGGGCCTATCATTTTTTAGATGCCACCAGTGTTGACACAGAGAAAGCGGATGCACGGCATTTTGCTGATGTGTAGGATCAGGTTGGAGGTGCCAAAGCGCTGGAGCTTCCTGCGGTGATGGACTACGAAAACAATCCTGGCAAGCTCTCCAAACACTTATTAGTGCTGTAGCATTAGCCTTTCTTTTGGAATTGGAGCGCCTGACAGGACGAAAGCCAATCATTTACACGGGTAGTGCCTTTGCCGCCAATTTTAACGCCTCATTGGGCGGTTACCCATTATGGATAGCCCGGTATAGTGACACTCGCGTCCCAAGCGACACAGTGACATGGAAACGTTGGGATATTTGGCAATACAGCGACAGCGGCAAGGTAGCTGGGATAAAAGGGAACGTGGACATGAATGAGTTTGACGGTACAGCGGACGAGCTGTGTAAGCGATTCAGCGCTGTTGTCCCTGCACAAGAGACAGAATCCGTTACACCCGGCATATTCTGCGTCAATGGCAAAGAAGCGGGGAGAGCACTTCTACATGGCTCCAGAACTTATGTACCGTTGCGGTCTTTGGCAGATGTATTGGGCTTTTCTTATCACTGGGACAACACCCGTAAGGAAGCGTATTTAAACAGAGCCAAGCTGCAAACTGTCCAACTTGTAGACGATACGGCTTATGTGCAACTCAAGCCAATTGCAGAAGCTTACGGGCAGTAGTGTCCTGGGATTCAAAAAATAAAATCGCATCGTTGAAAACGAAAGGGGAAAAGTAATCATGCAATCAATTATCGAAACTGTGCAACCTTACGTAAATACCATCGCCACAGCCGCTGTGGGTGTGCTTACAGCGTTTGTTTTAGGAGGTCTGAACAAAACTCAAAACTAAGGTTAACGTGTGGCTAGAAGCGCGTACTACGGCGGCACAGAGGGAAATAATCCATAAAATTGCTGGGGAGGGCTTTGCTTTTGCTCAAACAGCATTTAAAGAAGCTGGAGGAGAACGTAAGCTTCAGGAGGCTTTGCAGTATGCTTCACTTACTCTTTCCAGTCAAGGTATCGTAGTATCCCAAGTAGAGTTAAAATCCGCGATTGAGAAGGCATATCTGGAGTATAAGGCCAAAACAAAAGTGGCACTCGCTACTGACGCACAGCCAAACGAGGAGGCAACACGGGCAGCAGCTAAGGAAGCTGTATCGGGTCTTGCCGCGAAGCTTAATGATTTTTTGGCTCAGGCTACAGCAGAGGTATCATCCGGTCAGGTTCAGACAGCAACTGAGTCTATTCAAGAACCAACAGAATCAGTACAAGCGCCTGCTACGGAGCAAGACTAATACGGCTATAGTTACAAAGTAAACACTAAACAGATAAGGAAAGCCGGAAAGATAGCGTAAACTTGCTTCTTTCCGGCTTTTTGGCATAGTTCAACAGAATGATTACTTGTTCAGCAGTATGAAGTTATTGATAAAACCCTCTTCTTGTATGAAAATGGGGGTTTGAATTTTCGATGTGAAATCATAATAATATACGCCGCGTCTTTCTGCCTGATTTTTCTGAGAAGTGCTGCCCAAATAATAGACCCCCTTGCCATCCGGGGACATATAGACAAATTGGCGGGATAAAAAGGGCAACTTTATTTTGGTACGTTTACCTGTTGCAATATCAACCAGACTATACTCGGGATTGCCGTGATTAATGAAACGAGTGGTTATGAGGAGCAGCTTATCATTACTGCTGGACATTGAAGTTATTTTCTCTTTTTTTAGTGTGACGATAGAACGCTCTTGCTTGGTAACGTTATTGATTTCTGTAACCTTGTTGTCCGGGGGGACCATAATGGTCTGTGTTCGGTCTGAGATGTCACCTTGTTTATCTCGCTCCCTCTCCGAATACTGTGAATTGTAAATTGTATTTTTTTCTGAATTATAGGCTATAGACCAAGTGATATTATCTTGGTTTTCATCATGCATAAATTTCATGGCGTGCGTTGTTTTATTGTAGAAAATAGTTTTAAGTATACGTTCTCCTTTTTTGACCGCAACCAGAACGAGTGGGCCATCTGGAGTAGTTGGTACGATACGATTGATGGCAAACAAATTATCGGTAAGCTGTTCGATTTTTTTGGTATTCAAGTCATACGAAAATAATTGGTCTCCCTTATCACCAACATCGGCAGAGTAATAAATTTTGTGATCAGGCAAGGACACTACAGAAAGCGGGTATTGAGAGGTATAAGGAACATCGGCCAGCTTGGTCAATTTTTTGCTGTTTAAGTCGTATGTCATAACTCGCATAACCATGCCTTGATCTGATTTCTTCCCATTCACATACTCTGTATAAGTCATGGATAGATACTGGCCTTTCCCGGCCGACACTACTTTTTCATTTGATTGGGCCTTTTTGGGTACAGATGATTCTGCTGGTGGGGTAAAAGAGGGAGAGCAGGATGACAATAAAGCTGGCACGAGCAGGGAAAGTATAAAGAATCTAAAAAATTTGTAGCTACTTGTTCTCAACACGAAGCATCCTTTCTGAGATAAGTGATGAATCAAACTGAAGATGATAACGAAAAGGGAAAGGATAGGACGCGAGATCCTATCCTTTTTTGGTATAAAGATCTTAAAAATCATAGGAATATCTTGCTGAAAATGAGACGTACGAATGCCATTCTAAACCTAACTTCTCTACACCCGTTTTCCAAATATCAATGACTGCATCTGGAAGACTCCCGTTATCAGCTTTATAAAAATTAGCTACGGCATTATTATCATAATTCCTTACCCGAATTTCTGTCCCGAAGTCGGGATTATCAATGGCTCCTTTTGTTGCACAGTCACCTCTTTGGAGTCTATTGGAATTTTCCCCATACGTGTCTGTGAAGTTTGTTCCTCTCCCTGTGCCTCGAACATAGCCACTAGATGTTCCGTTAATTTTAATTTCATTATCATGATCTCCATATGTATAAGTCCCAGGTGATTTGCGTGTACCGCGTGGTAATGCTTGAAGTGAAACATTATTAGTAGTAATCGCATTTTCTTTTTGATCAGGCAAGATAATATCTTTGATAAAACCTTCGCCATCATAAATTACTTTTAAACCAGGCTGAGGGTCAGGGTTATCAATATGATATACCGGTAGTGATTTGGTTGCTTCATCGATCTCTTTATCCTGTTGTTTTTCTTTTTCTAGCTCAGCCTGTTGTTCAGCAGTCAGTGGAGCAATAGCAGCTTTAGATTTTTGCTGTTCAGGTACCGGAGTTCCTTTTTCCAATACAACCATGTTATTGTTCTCATCGTATTGAATGATGGTACCCGCTAACATGCGGTCAGGGATTTTATCTCCTTTTTCGGCATTGGAGGTAGCTGGATAGGCGACCCCAAAAGAAATGAGTAGCGTTGCAGCTAGAAAAGCTTGTGGTAGAAATTTTACTTTCAAACAAAACGCCTCCTTGAAATATTTGTAAATACAAAGCCAGCGTAAAGGAATCTACTAATATTTTCAACCTTTTTATGGCATATATGAATATATTTAATATTTTTTAAGATGGGTATAGGCTGCGGAGAGTGTTCTTTACGTCATTTCATGCCACCGATTATGCCGAAGTTCTTTAATAAAATGCAAAAGAAATAAAGGTTATTGACAACTGTTAAATTATGGACAACAATAGAATGCAATAATATAAAAGTTTTGGAATTTCTGTATGAAGGGTGGATATGACATGAAGCATACACCTACGATTAGAGCAGAATTAGACGGATATTTAAAACAAGAAGGTTTGAGTCTATCGCAATTTGGGCAAGTTGCAGGCATGAATAGGGGGGCGCTAAGTGCCATTGTGACAGGAAACAAGCCTATGTCTGTTAACCAGCTTGATCTAATTACTGAGGCGATGGGTTTACCGGAAGGCCACTTTTACGACTTATTTATAGAAAACTACATCATCGACACGCCCCCGAATATGAGACGAATCGAGCCATTTTTGTATCGTTGTGCGGAGTTGGACAAGTTGGATGCGATCCGTCGAGTGGTAGGAGCCATCATGGACAATCTACTTTATTCGCCCAAACTGTTTGACATTGCAGAAACCCTATTCGCTCAAGGACGCCATGCTGCGGCGCTGCTGCTCTATGAGAGTGTAGCAGAAGCAGAGAAGTACCAACATTCTGAACGTCTGGCAGTCTGTCAATATCGAATATTTACGATTCAAATTGGAGATGATCAAAGTCGGAATATGAAGGCAGCTATACTGTTTGAGCCTTATGTCGAGCGTTTGGATGAAATAGATCAGCTTGACGCATTGAAGGATTTGGCAAACGTATATAGGTCATTACGTAAATGGGACAAGGTAGACGAAATGGCAAGGCAAATGAGAGCTAAAGCGGAAATCCAGTATAGTTTACAACACCAAGAAAAACGAAAGTTTCTAGATGATGAAAAGAGAACAAGAGGGCCGTTATTTGGATACATTGCTTATGCTGACCTGTTGTGTGCTAGTGTTTGTGAAGCTCAAGGCGATTATCAACAAGCTCTACAATATACATACGCCTATGCGGATTTAGACTGGGTTAAAGAGGATGACGAGGACACAAAACACTGGGTAAACCTGTTCAGTCACTGGGCGGTAGGAAATACTTACGTATATAAGCTGTTGTCAGGAGAAATAAGCCTGCTGAACGATTATGTTGAATATATTGCTACAACATCAGCCGCTAACGAGAATGAAAAGCTTTCAAAACTGCTGAATGTTATAATCGCAGCAAACCAGTTTAGCATAGATGTAGACGATATACTCAAACGATTTGAAACGCTAATTGCGACTTTTTCACAACAACCATCATCAGATGATATGTATACCCGACAAGTGATACCGGATTATATCGCGTGGTTTGGTTACGAGTTAGGTTTTTATTATTTATACCGAGGGAAGTACATTGATGGCTTTAAATATTTGATGAATGCAATGGTAAAGTCACATATAATAAATAATGAAACTTACTTTATAAACTGTATGGGGTTGTTTGTTCGTTTTCAAGCCCATGCAGTTCCTGAAACTAAAGCTGAGTATTTCAATTTTATTGAAAGGGTGTGGGAAAACAATGTTCAAAAAAATGGTACTTTTAGTCATCGCGGCTAGCTTTTTGTTTATTGTTACTATGCCGGACCAAGCCTTTAACCACCACCATAGTATTCAGCCTAACGTTACCATTGGAGGATTTTAAAGAAAAAGCTCTGCTAACCTTATGGTTGGCAGAGCTTTCTTCAGTGTAGGAATTACCACACGATTTACTCGAATACTATTTCTGAAGTGATCAGCATGAACTATACATATAGAGTGTCAAAGTCGGATATAGAACTTTTTGCAGATGCGTTAGGCCAGGTAAGAGTATATGTAGTACAGCCGTTGAGCAATGAGTTGATAACGGTCGTTGACTACGGCGGAGTAGTGGAAAAGTTTTCGCCTGATGCAATTAAGATTAACGAGTCGTATTTCTTTCGTAAGCAGTTTGAATTTAGAGTAGATCTTAAAGAACCTACCAAATTGTAATCGGTAGCCTTAAAGGTAGACCATAACAAAAAATAGGAGAGGAAAAGGATGAAGAAAAGAATATTTCTGTTCTCGATTTTATCTTTAGCTATAGCAACTACGGTAGGTGCTGCTTCAGCTTCACCAAGTATAACTAGCAAAAACACCATAATTAATCAAAGATCGGGGGGAAGCGCAACTGTAAAAGAATCCTTTAGTGTCCCTAAAGGATGGGGTCATGTTAAACTTCGTATGAAGAATCACTCTGATCATCCAGTAAAGGTAAGTTTAACTCACAGCGGTTCAAACAAACTATATATTGAAGGATTAGTAATCGCTCCTCACGACACAGTGACTTGGAAATCTACTGACCAAGGTTTCAGCGACGGTTTGCGTTCTGGAGACTACATACTTCAGTGGAGAGGCAGCGACTATAAAGTTAATGGGGAAACATGGGGGGTAGCTGATTCACAGCCTGGAAATCTCTAAGTTATCCTAGCTATACAACTGTCCTTCTAGCCGTTTGGTGAGGAGGGCTAATTATGCGTTTGTTCAAGCCAACAAGTGAATTAATCCCCTTAATTGTTCGGTAGAGCTTTTTTTCATTGATCAGTTTGAATTTAGAGTGGATGTGAATAAGGACTCCGCTGGTATGTAACCAGTATGGAGTCCTTTGGTGTTTATTATTTAGTTGAATACTCACTTACTTCAACGTAAGGATTTTGTTGAATATTACGTAGTCTTTACGGTTGCTGAATGGTCCCTTGTTGTTATTGTGCTTATCAATGGCAAAGAATGAAGGACCTCTACCAGTATCCTTTGCGTCATACCAAGCGGTGAAAGCATTCAATTCTTTTTTACTCAGATCGAATTCTTTATCAAACCCATTACCCATGGTTACAGTAAGAATAGCGCGGTCACCAGTTGCTTGAGAGGCCTCATCTGTATCGGACGAACCAGGTGTTGTAGACGGATCTGGTGTTGGTGTTACCGGCAAATTATTGTACATCTCGAAGGCTCCAAGTGAAAATAGAGAATTACCATTATTACTAGTGATGTTCAAACGGTATTTTTTATATTTTGTTTCATTGGTAAATGAAATTCTTTTTTCTCTTTTTCTTTCCAGTTAGTAATATTTTTTTGTGTATCGAGAATGACCCGTGAAACACCGTCCGACCCTTCGAACATCCAATCTTTTGGCGATTCGGTTAAACTAGATCTACGTGGAGCCAACACATATTTGTTGACAACTACAGGACTTTCAAATTCATAAGCAATCCAGCGTGGATACTTCGCCACGCCTCATAATATAGTATTGAGAAGATTTAATATAATTCCAAGTTATAACAGGGGAGTAGGATCGATCTTGGGTAAGTCATCAGTTAGATAAATATGCAAATATTTAGATTGTATTTATAGATTGGCAGGTTTATGTTTAGACACATTTCGAGGAATATACTTCCAAATATATACAGTAAAATAATGAAGCCTCTGTCACTCCACAAGGAGGAGGTCAAACTGACCCTGAGCAACTCTCAGGTAATCGCGCAATCATGGTATTGACCATGACTACCGGTTTGGACAAGGAATTTGACTTAAGCATGAAAGAGGTCAATGACTTTATCGCTTGGTTGAGAGCAGACAGGCTGGTACTGGATTGACTAAGCATTTTTTGTTAAGAAGCCCTTCCTTTAATCAAGACCTCGCATAGCCTATGGAGTATAGTACCCTAAAATAAAGGAGGCGTTACGTGTGGGGGAAATGAAAAGAGACTACGCGGGAATCACCGGAAGAGTTTGGACGTCGATAGCTGCTGTCTTGGCACTGTTCATTTTGCTGGTAATCATCTTGAAATTAATTCATTTATAAAGATTCTTAAGCTCCACCAGCAGCCACATTAGCTCCTGAGGAATGTATAAGGTTCGCCGTTCGACCCGTCCCCGACCTTAAAGAAGTTGGTGAAACAACAACGTTTTGAAAACAACAGAATGACCTTCAGCCGCTTTTCCGGAGTGGGTAGGGGAATAACCCCTTAACTACGCCTGATCCACGCCGGAGCGGCTGAAATAAGTGGACTGTTTTTACTATTAAGAGCTGATAGAAATCAGTGCAAGGAACCGCCTATATTCACCTCATCTATTCTTATAGCCTTAACCTATCACTTCTATAGATATCATATCTTAGACCAATCAGACATCCCGTGGTATATTGTTGACATTCAAGAGAGAGCCGCTCAGCTTCTCTCCACTAGGTTCGAAAAACACAGGGGTGAATAATGATGAGTAAAAAGACTATGTTCGAGAAAATTTGGGATAACCATGTCATCTATCAGGAAGCAGGTAAGCCGAGTATTTTGTACATCGATCTTCACCTCGTACATGAGGTAACATCGCCACAGGCGTTTGAGGGATTACGTCTTAGCGGCCGTCAGGTACGTCGTCCAGAGCTTACGTTTGCAACGATGGATCATAACGTACCGACTAAGGACCGTTACAATATTACGGACCCGATTTCCAAGCAGCAAATTGATACATTAACTCAAAATTGCCGTGATTTCGGTGTCACACTGTATGATTTGGATACGGTGGATCAGGGTGTCGTTCACGTTATGGGGCCTGAACTTGGTCTGACTCATCCGGGCAAAACGATTGTTTGTGGTGATAGCCATACTTCCACACATGGGGCGTTCGGAGCACTCGCTTTTGGTATCGGAACCAGTGAGGTAGAGCACGTAATGGCAACACAATGTCTCCAGCAAGCCAAAGCCAAAACGATGGAAGTTCGCTTTGTAGGTACCCGCAAACCTGGTGTGACAGCAAAAGACATGATTTTGGGTGTCATCGCCAAATACGGTACAGATTTCGCTACAGGCTATGTTATTGAGTATACAGGTGAATCTATTCGCGAATTGAGCATGGAAGAGCGCATGACTGTGTGTAACATGTCCATAGAAGGCGGAGCCAGGGCAGGAATGATTGCACCGGACGAAACCACCTTCAACTACTTGCGTGGACGTCAACATGTAGCACAAGGAGACGCTTTCGAGCAAGCGGTTGCTGAGTGGAAAGAGCTTGTCACAGATGAAGGCGCTGAGTTTGATGTTGTGCTGGAGTTTGACGTAGATGCTTTGATTCCTCAAGTAACCTGGGGAACGAGCCCGGGTATGGGTACAGATATTTCCTCAACCGTACCGATTCCGGCAAAACTGCCAACCGAAAACGAACGTAAAGCGGCTGAGAAAGCGCTTGAATATATGGATTTGAAGCCAGGTACTCCGATCACGGATATTGCGATTGATTATGTGTTTATCGGCTCGTGCACTAATGGGCGGATTGAAGATTTGCGTGCAGCCGCTGAGGTTGCCAAAGGCTACAAGGTTTCTGACAAAGTAACGGCCATCGTCGTACCAGGTTCGGGACGTGTGAAAATTCAGGCTGAAGAAGAAGGACTGGACATCATTTTTAAAGAAGCAGGATTTGAGTGGCGTGAAGCAGGATGCAGTATGTGTCTTGCGATGAATCCAGACGTGCTGCAACCGGGACAGCGTTGTGCTTCGACTTCTAATCGTAACTTTGAAGGTCGTCAGGGACGCGGAGGACGGACTCATCTGGTATCTCCAGCAATGGCAGCCGCTGCGGCGATTCATGGGCATTTTGTTGATGTACGGGATTGGAAATTCAAGCAGGAAGAAGTAGTCCGCTAGGATACAGAGGAGGAATTACGATGCAAGCTTTTACAACATTAAAAGGAATTGTAGCACCTGTGGATCGGGTGAACGTGGACACAGACGCTATTATTCCTAAGCAGTTTTTGAAACGAATTGAGCGTACGGGCTTTGGACAGTTTCTGTTCTACGAGTGGCGGTTTGATGAAGAAGGCAATATCAATCCTGAATTTGAACCGAACAAGCCTCGTTATGCAGGGGCGTCTGTGCTGATCTCTCGCGCTAACTTTGGCTGTGGCTCCTCACGTGAGCATGCACCGTGGGCGATTATGGACTATGGGTTTCGTTGCGTAATTGCTCCGTCTTTTGCAGATATCTTCTATAATAACTGTTTTAAAAACGGTATATTGCCGATCAAGCTGTCTGAAGAGCAAGTAGAGGAATTGTTCCAGCGTACGGCGCAGCATGATAACTACCAACTGAACGTAGACCTGAATGAAAAAACAATCACAGACGACTATGGTCTGAAAATTGAATTCGATCTGGATGAACATCGCCGTCAGTTCCTGCTGCAAGGCTTGGACGATATTGGACTGACACTCCAGCATGAATCTGAAATTCTGGCGTATGAACAAAGACGCGCTGCGAAACAAGGCGCATAATCATAATTCCCAGTTTAGGTTCAATACGAAGCCATATAGCTTGCTCATTTGTTAGACAGAAAGCCCGTACTGGCAATCCTTTTGCCTGCGGGCTTTTATCATGCTCAAAAAATAAATTGGAAAATAAGGGGTTGACGGTTCGACTCAGCATGGTATTGTAAATGTAAAATGGTTGAAGGACTGTGTCTGTGAGAAACACCAAAAAATACATATATAAGTTAGGGGAATGAGGATGAAGAAATATGGTTGGGTGATACTAGCGGCTATCTTGATTTGGTTGTGGCCGTCCTCCCCTCATGTGAACGCGGCTGGAGCAGATTTGTTTTTAGATGGCAAAAGGGTGGAAGCGCCTGCAGATGCCAAGCCTGAAATGGTCAATGGAAAAATCATGGTACCGCTAAGGGTGGTTGGGGAGCAGCTTGGATATCAATTCAAGTGGGAACCACAATCCTATAAAATCTCAATTCAAAAAAATAGTACCGATATGTCTATGTATGTAGGCCGTACATCGGCTGATGTGAATGGAAAAACAGTTAGTCTGGATGCACCTCCTGTGCTTCGGGGCAGCTCAACCATGGTTCCATTACGTTTTGTTGGGGAGCAAATGGGACTAAAAGTAGATTGGAATAATAAAAGTAAATCCGTAAATCTCAGTCAAAAGGCTGCAACTCAACAAGCAAATAAACAGTCACAATCCCAACCATCGTCGCAAACGTCAACACGGAGTACAACAAGCACCAATAAAACGTCTTCAGCAACAGCGACGACAATAAACCCAGTTGAAGCAGATAAGCATACTGAAGCTGCATCTTCACCAACCAAGCAGCAAAATACAGAACAGACCGCAGCAAATGCGTTGGTTGTAAAAAATATTACTTTTGAGGGTGAAACGTTAAAGATTTCTCTGAATAAAGATGTTACCCCTAAAGTATCCAAAATGACGGGGAATGATCGTATTGTTGTAGATTTACCCGGGGCTTCACTGGCGACTGATTTTCTTCAGCCGTTCCCGATTCGCACCGATGGCACGCGGGCGTTGACGAATAGTGACAGTGAGGATGTGCAGGAAATTAGATTTGCTCCCGCAGATGGACGAGATGGGGGCGTACGCATTGTCATTGCTTTAAATCAGACACGTGATTACGATCTTTCAACCAATGGCCTAGGTGATATCACCCTTCAATTGCGTGAGCGTAGTGTGAATTCAGCAGTGGTAACACCAACGAATGTCGAAGGACGGCGAATCGTCGTAATTGATCCCGGACATGGTGGCAAGGACCCTGGGGCAGGTAGTGTGACTGGGCGACATGAAAAGGAATTTGCATTGGCGGTAGCGTTAAAGGTCGAGCAGCTTCTGCAAAATGATCCCGATATTCAAATCATATTGACTCGTAATGGAGATACGTATCCCACGCTGGATGAACGACCACAGCTCGCTAATAATCAGCAGGCTAGCGTGTTTGTTTCCATTCATGGTAACAGTATGCCAGCTTCTAATAACGGAAAAGCTAATGGGTCAGAAACCTATTATGCACGTCAGGAAAGTTTGAGCCTGGCCACGATCATGCACAAGCATCTTGTAGCAGCAACCGAGTTCAAGGATAACGGCATTAAAGTGGCAAACCATGTGGTGACGAGAAAATCACAAATGCCTGCAGTATTGCTGGAGTGTGGCTACCTTAGTAATATATCTAATGAAGCAGCCATGTTCACAGAAGAAACACAAGAGAAGATCGCTGAAGGTATTGTCGATGGGTTGAAGGAGTATCTCGGAACAGCAGGCACAGGAGCAACGGAACCACTTAACTAAGTGAGGTTTACAATAAAAGCTACTTTCCACCTTATTAATGAAAATTCATGGGGGTGAAAAGTAGCTTTTTTAGTTTTTTCGGCTGTGACTTTTGACGGAAAGCAAATGATCTATATTTTTAGTCAAAATTCGACAAAAGTAGTTCTTTGGCACGTATATTTCTGTTATGATGGAATATATTCGCAACTTTTGGTGTGAGATAACGTCTAAAAGGTTGTCTGATATTACATAAGCGCGTATATCAGGTCGCCGCACCGGAGCATGTGGCAAAAAAATTATGAATGGAAGGGTGACGAATGAAGAAATTTGGTTTTTTGTTGTTATTATTTGTCTTCATGTGGGCGGTTCCGGGTTATGGACATGCGGCTTCGAGTGGAACACAAATCTATCTCGACGATCAACAGTTAAGTGTCCCTAGTGGTGCTAAGGCACAAGTAATTGGCGGAAGTACAATGGTCCCGCTACGCGTAATTTCTGAAAATTTGGGATATGACGTGACATGGAAGCAGCAGGCGCGAACCATAACGATTGAGAAGGACAGTACCTTGATCCGAATGATAATCGGAAGTAAGACGGCGACTGTCAATGGAAGCGACATTAGTCTGGATGCTTCGCCTCTGCTGCGTTCCAATTATGCCCTTGTACCGCTTCGTTTTATCGGCGAGCAAATGGGACTGGACGTAAAATGGGACAGCAGCTCCAAGTCCGTAAAATTATATACCCGCAGTAGCGGGTCTGGAAACGGGGAATTTACACCTCCCAAGTCCGGAAATAACAGTACAGGTACTGGAAGTGTAACTGCACCAACGAATAATGCAAACTCAGGTGTTACACAGGTGCAGGGAATCAGTTTCAGCCAAAACCGTTTAACTATCACAACAGCCAGTGCCGTCAAGCCGAAAGCGTTTACGATGACAGGCCCTGATCGGGTAGTGGTGGATTTGCCAGCGACTGCGTTTGCTGACAATTTCGGAGACCAGCAAAAGCTGGATAGCAGCTTAAATGGTTCGCTGGACATTGAGAATGAAGCGGATGTGTCCGGTATCCGTTATGCTTTATTCCAAAAGGAACCTTCAACGGTGCGCGTTGTTATTGATTTGAAACATGCCATGAATTATACCGCATATAATGATGGCTCGAATCGTGTTATCGTCGATCTGGCTTCCAAAGATTCAGTGAATACCATGCCAGACGCAACGTTACCAGATGGCTCACAGCCGGATGACACACAGACATCACCAACGAACAGCAATGGTAAAAAGGTCGTTGTTATTGATGCTGGTCATGGAGCAAAAGATTCTGGAGCAGTTGGTGTTTCGAGAAAAAACTATGAAAAGACCTTCAACTTAGCGATGGCTCTGAAAGTAGAAAGCATATTAAAGCAGAACCCCAAACTTGAGGTTGTGCTGACACGCAGTGATGATACATTCTTGGAGCTTAAACAGCGCGTAAAAGTAGCTGAAAACCTTAATGCTAACGTGTTCGTGTCCATTCATGCTAACAGCAGCGGTAGCTCAGCTTCCAACGGTACAGAGACGTATTACCAGCGTAGTGCAAGCAAAGCGTTCGCCAACGTTATGCACAAGTACTTTGCACCTGCGACGGGCCTAACAGACCGCGGCATTCGTTATGGCAATTTCCATGTAATTCGGGAAACGACTATGCCAGCCGTATTGCTTGAAGTAGGATATCTGAGTAATGCAAAAGAGGAAGCCACACTGTTTGATGAAGATTTTCAAAACCGGGTAGCTCAAGGGATTGCAGATGGAATCACAGAGTATCTCGACGTAAAATAAATCTTCAACAAATCGCTTGTCAACGTCAAGCAAGGAGGGGGACATATGAACAAGAAAATCGTAATTGCAGGTCTGCTGGCACTGTTTGCCATTGCAGGTGCAGGGTGTGCCTCTAAGCAAACAACGGCTCCTGCGACTCCATCTCAGGAAACACAAACTTCTAATGCACAAAATAGCACACCCGAACAGACGACCCCTGATCCATCGGCTCAGTCTGCTGAAAATAATGGGGCGAGTCAAACACCTGCATCTCCGTCAACAGAGCCTACAAAGACCAAGACGGACACGGAAAATTCAGGAGATCGACAAACACAACAGATTACGGTGTACTATACGGATACTCAAGAGAACGGCTTGAAAGAACAGAAAAAGGAAATTACCTATCCAAGCGAGCTGGAAAAGTTGCAAAAAGCGTTTGAAGCTCTGCAAAAGAGTGGGGATTCTGCTCTAATTCCGTTGTGGTCCGAGAAAATTTCCGTGCATAAGATCAAATTGGATAACGGTGCATTGACTTTTGATATTTCCCTGCCGGACGAGGCTCGATTGGGAGCTGGCGGCGAGGAATTGGCTATCGATGCCTTGAAGAAAACAATGTTCCAATTCAAGGAAGTCAAAACGCTAGATTTGCTCGTAGATGGTCAATCTCTAGAGTCCTTAATGGGGCATGTAGATTTGGATCATCCCATGAGTCGCTAACCGATCAGACGGTATGAAAATTTCTTGGGAATTTGCACACTTTTCACGTGCAATCTGTGACAGATAATGATAATATAGGAGTGTATTTCTCGCCTATGCAGGCAGTCATGCACAAATAGTATTCGTTTCTTTCCGGATGATTATTTAGAGTGACCGTCTTGATGCGGGCTATCCCGTATCAAGACGTTTTTTTTGGTAGGAGGTAGGATTTCCGTGAATGCAGCAACCGCACGTCATATATTGGACACCATCGGTACGATGTTTCCGGATGCCCATTGTGAGTTGAACCATGACAATGCTTTTGAATTAACGATCGCCGTGTTATTGTCTGCTCAATGCTCCGATCAGATGGTCAATAAAGTAACGGCAGACCTGTTTCAAAAATACAACTCACCTGAGGATTACCTAGCTGTTCCTCTTGAGGAACTGGAGCAGGATATTCGCAGAATCGGCTTGTACCGAAACAAGGCCAAGCATATTCATAACCTCTGTCGTATTTTAATAGACCAGTACGGGGGAGAGATACCTTCGGAGCACGATCAACTGGTTAAGCTACCCGGTGTTGGCCGCAAGACGGCTAATGTCGTTGTATCTACTGCTTTTAATGTACCAGCTATTGCGGTAGATACGCATGTAGAGCGCGTTTCCAAACGACTCGGCTTTGCAGGGTGGGATGATTCAGTGCTTGAGGTGGAAAAAAAGCTGATGAAGAGGGTTCCTAGGGATGAATGGTCTTTGACCCACCACAGGCTCATTTTTTTCGGGCGCTACCATTGTAAAGCTCAAAACCCTCAATGTCAGGTGTGTCCGTTGCTTGATGTATGCAGGGAAGGCAAGAAACGTATGAAAACGTCTCTTATCAGAAAAGATAAGGAACGTAGAGCTTAAAGACCCACAAAGGTAACAAGAGGGTTTAACCATTTATGTGTAGAAAAGGATGAAGAGTATGAAGTGCATTTCGGTATATACAGACAATTTTGAAGCATTCTCTGATATTTTTGAGCAAATTGTAACAACAGAATTTGCTGAAAACGAAGAGCGCGAGCTTGAGGGAATCACGGTTAGTCATTCCGGTGATGTACCTGAGCATTATCTGGAGCGTATGTCACAAAAGCCAGAAGTGGTCGTAATGAAGGATAAATCCCGTGGGATTACGATTTTACAGCATGGTCAAGTATTTGAAATTTTGCTGCCAGTGCTTGAGACTGCAGCCAATTAAGTTCAATTAGCGGACGACATGCGTTGCATGTTCCGGTATAGGCGGCTCGGCTGGTTTAACCAGCCCGAAGGCGCATATATACACGAACCTTGCAGACCATCCTGATGTGGATAGAGCCTCTTCCAATGAAGTGTGCATACATTTTGTACCCTGAATTATGGTGTCTCGTTCCGCATGTTCCAAAAGGTGAATGTACGTAATGAGCAGGCTCACCCGTTGTTTACATATCTTGCTTCGTCGTTGTCCCTTGAGGGCTTTGATAAATGCATTCGGTTGCCTAAATACTTATTCCTAATGATCCGTTTTGGACAGAATAAAATGAACTTTTTGTTATCATGTACGAAAACAGCGTTCCCTAAAGCCAGGTACTGGCGGGGAGCGCTGTTTAGTTTTTTTGATGTGATGATTCTCACAATGGCTTAGGAATGCTACAATATAGCTATTTGGTGCAGACAAGTGATAAGGAGTGGAACCGTAGCTTATGATGCAAACGATTACAGGGGATGCGGGAAAGTGGTTGGATACGATAGAACAGATACAGAATACACTGCGTAAAGCCGGGGATGAAGCGGGAGCGAAGGCGGTAGGGGATCTGCTGGAAAAAGCATATGCGCAGGAGCTGACCATTGCCTTTTGTGGACATTTTTCAGCGGGTAAATCGAGCCTGATTAACAGCCTGTGTGGTAAAACCGTCCTGCCATCTGGACCGGTGCCTACGAGCGCTAATGTAGTGTCCATCCGTTATGGACGTCCGAGAGCACTCATTCATCCAGCCCAAACAGCGGAAAATCCAGAGCCGGAAAGCATGGAAGCCTCCCTGTCCGAGCTTGCTGAGTATTGTAAAAATGGTGGAGCCTATGAATCGGTTCAAGTGTGGGAGGATGTTCCCATATTATCTAACGGAGGAGTGCTGCTGGATACACCCGGCGTCGATTCCACAGACCACGGACATGCGCTGGCGACACATTCTGCTTTACATTGGGCAGATATTGTTTTTTATGTAATGGATTACAACCATGTCCAATCTGAAAATAATTTGTCTTTTGCCAAAAGTTTATCGGATTGGGGCAAGCCGTTATATTTGATCATCAATCAAATCGATAAACACCGGGAGCGGGAGCTTTCATTTACACGTTATCGTAATGAGGTGGAGACTAGCTTTCACGCCTGGCAAGTTCATTATACGGACATCCTTTTTACTTCCTTGAAGGAGCAGAATCATCCATGGAACCAGTGGAAACAGTTGACGCACCTGATTCCGAAATTGCTGGAGCGAAAAACAGAGCTTTTGGCATACAGTTTAGTGTCCTCTATGCATCATTTGGTAGAGCAACATGTAGAGACTGTGCAGTCAGCTGAAGAAGAGGAACTGAACACACTGCTAAAAGAAGCGGGTGGGGAAGAAGCCATTTTGCGGCTGGATATAGAGCAGAAAACCTTGCAGCAAGAAGACGAACACTGGAAGATGCTCCCGGAGCAGGAGCGTAAACGGCTGCGTCAAGAGCTGGATCATCTACTGGAACACGCACATTTGACGCCAGCGGAGCTACGTGAAGCCGCAGGCGAATACTTAGAGAGCCGCAAGCCGGGCTTCAAAACAGGACTATGGTTTGCAGGAGGAAAGACTGAGCGAGAAAAGGAAAGCCGTTTGGAACGGCTGACAGGAATGCTGACTGATCAGGTGGAGGGACAATTGCTTCCTCATGTACGGGAGCTTCTGCGGTCTTGGGGTGACGGTCAGGGGTTGTGGACCTCTGCGATGGAGCAGGAGCTGGATGGCATCCGTCCTGTGATAGACCGGCAACTGGTAGAGCAGACGGTGAAGGAAAATGCGTTGTCGCCAGAGTATACGTTAAACTATTGCAAGGACCTACGCGCTGCTGTGACCGCCGATTGCCGCCGCAAGGCGCTGACGCTGCTAGACCGCCTGCTGGCCCAGCTAGCAGTGCGAGCCAAAGCCCGCCGCGCGGCTCTCGCAGAGAAGCGCACTGCGCTGTTGGCGCAGGCAGAGGCGGCGGGCTGCTACAGCACCCGCGTGCAGGCCTCGGCTTCGCATGCCACCCTGTTGCGCAGCTTGCTGCCGCAGGCTCCCGCGCCAAGCGGGTTGCCCTGTGCGGACGCGCCTGCATCGGCGTCCGATACCGCCGCTGCTGCCCCGCCAGCTGCGGCACCAACGGGCGTTGCGCGCCCAGGCATCGCTGGCTCACGCAACGCATCGGCGCAGACGCTAGCTGGGACGGTGGCAGCACAGCCTGCCGCTGGAGGCCGCCGTACGCGGTTGGATGCAGCAGCGGCCCAATTGAAGGCTGCCGCTGCCCTCGTAAGTCCGTACCCTGCCATGCAAGCGGCGGTACGGGATTTACATGCCCGCGCCGCTGCGCTGGAGGGCGGGCAGTTTACGCTGGCGCTGTTCGGAGCGTTCAGCGCTGGGAAATCCAGCTTCGCCAACGCTTTGTTGGGTGAAGCTGTGTTGCCCGTATCGCCGCATCCGACGACAGCGGCGATTAACCGCATAATGGCGCCTGCAAGTGCTGAGCGCCATGCCACGGCTGACGTCCATATGAAATCAGTGGAGGCGTTGCGGGAAGATCTTAAATACTCATTTCGGTTATTAGGATTGGGAGAGCCAGAGGCAGCGGGCTGGCAAGAAGCCGTTCATGCTTTATCTCCGGAAGGCATCCATCCTGCGGGCAGGCCTCATTATAGTTTTTTAAAGGCTGCCGCAGCCGGATGGGAAGAAGCTGAAAGCTTGCTGGGACAACAGCTTCAGGTGAATTTAGAGCAGTATCGAGATTTTGTCGCGTCTGAGCACAAATCATGCTTTGTGGAGCATATTGACCTTTATTATGATTGCGCTCTGACCCGTCAGGGCATCGTGCTAGTGGATACGCCAGGAGCGGATTCTGTGAATGCACGGCACACAGGCGTGACCTTCAACTATATGAAGCATGCGGATGCTCTTGTATTTGTCACATATTATAACCATGCGTTTACGCAAGGCGACCGGCAGTTCCTGAATCAACTAGGTCGAGTCAAAGAGACCTTGGCACTGGATCAGACGTTTTTTATTGTTAATGCATCAGATCTGGCTTCTTCTGAAGAAGAACTGCATTCTGTTACCCGGCATGTACAGGAACAACTACAGGCGAATGGAATCCGAAAACCACGTATTTATCCGCTTTCCAGTATGCTGGCGTTGGAAGCTACCGAACAGGGAGAGGCTTCGCTGCGTTCAGCTTCACGTTTTGATGCATTTGAAGATGATTTCTCGGCATTTGCAGCCGAAGAGCTGGCAGGTTTGTCCATCGCTTCTGCTACGCAGGAACTGGCCCGGCTGCGGAAACGCATAGAGCAACATGCAGCCGATGCCCGGTATAGCGTGGAAGAACGGGAGATACGATTAGAGCGATTAACTCGCATCCGTGGGGAATTGGAGCATACGCTCCTAGGCCTGACTGATAGCAACGGTGCATCTGTGTTATCGGGCGAGACCGATGAACTGCTGTATCATGTACGTCAAAGGCTGTCCTATCGGACTGGAGAATTTATGGCAGAGGCGTTTCATCCATCTGTTCTGCGTGAAGGAGTAGGTGATCTTCGTTCGGCTTTTGCATCTTGTGGTCGTGAGCTGATGCGTTTAATCGAACTGGAGCTGTCTCAGGAATTACTGGCAACCACACTCCGGCTGGAAAAAACGGGACAAACTTTGGTGCACAAGGCTATACAACAGTGCGTAGAACACATGAACCATCAGTTGCCAGGACTAGATTGCACAATTCCTGAATCGAGAAAATGGGCTGTTCCCGAGCTGAAGGAAATTTCCCTGCAGGAGTCCATTCATTGGAAGGATTATTGGAATAGCTTTAAAAATCCAAAGCTATTTTTTGAAGGAACTGGTCGAGCGAATCTACAAACCAAACTGGAGCCGATATTACGCGAGCGAATCGGGGAAGCTGTGGATCAGCAACGTGAACGAATGTCTTCTTTTTACGTTACGCTGATGCAGGAGGAACAATTGTGGCAGAAAGCTCAGCTTCGAGAGCAAATGCTGGAGACGACTCGTGGCATGGAGCATGCCCTTATAGGCGGTGAGCAGCCACAGGTTTGGGAAGAACTTGCTGGCAAGATTGCGGCTTTGGAGTAAAGATAAATATGTTCACCAATGATTAAAGATCAGGACACCGGGTTGTGGGACAACCCGGTGTTTTATGCATACTCCAAAAAGTAAGCAATACTGAGTAAATAGCCACATTCAATAATAAGAAAGCGATTTAATTTGTCTAATCACCCACCAATTGATAACCTGCCTGAATACGGCTCGTTATCCTCTTTGCCGCCTTGGAATGCGAATGGTAAACTTCACTAAGCCATATAACAACGTCGTGCAACTAATGGAGGGACATTGACATGGAAGTGCTCAGGCAACTGCAAGTTTTTTTTCGCGAGAGGAGACACTATCTGTTTCTTTCTATTTTATGCCTTGCGATAGCGACGGCTCTGGGACTGGTGTATCCGAACCTGCTCCAAAGGCTTATTGATAACGCTATCATCCCAGGTGACTTCGGGAAAGTTCCGGCGCTGGCTCTGACTGTGCTGGGAGTAGTCATCATCAAAGGGTTCATGCAATTTTTACATGGTTTTTTTGGTGGACGGCTAGGTAACTACCTGGCATACCGCCTCCGCAATGCTTGTTACGAAAAGCTGCAATTTCTGTCTTTTAGATATTATGACACGGCCAAAACGGGAGATCTTATGTCTCGACTGACTGGTGATTTGGAGGCAATTCGTAACTTTATCGGATTTGGTTTTGCCCAACTCCTCAATGTGCTATTGATGGTCGTATTCGGCTCTATGATGATGCTGTATATTAACTGGCAGCTCACCCTCATTACGATGATCAGCATGCCATTGCTACTCTTCGTCACATTCAAGTTTGAATCCCGGATTCATCCCACCTTTCAGGAAATGCGGATTGCCCTTAGCGCCTTGACGATAGCAGTCCAAGAAAACATAACAGGTGTGCGAACCGTCAAATCTTTTGCCCGCGAATCATATGAAGTTGAGAAATTTTCAGTACGTAATGAGCAATACAAAAGTAATCAAATTCAAGCTGCTTCCTTATGGAGTCGGTTCTTCCCTGCTATGGAACTAATTGCTTCTGTCAGTGTGGTCCTTCTGTTGGGCATGGGCGGGTATCTGGTCATTCAGAAGTCAATGACCTTGGGGCAGCTCGTCGCTTTCTTTAGCTTAATTTGGTATATTATCGGCCCCATCTGGAGCATTGGCTTTCATATCAATAACTATACGCAGTCCAAAGCATCCGGTGAAAGGGTCCTGGAACTGCTAAATCAGTCCATAGATGTAACCGATGAAGCCGGAGCACTTACACTCGATGCCGATCAGGTGGAAGGACATGTTACGTTTGAACATGTTACCTTTGCTTACGGAAATAAGCTTCCTGCTGTTGTTGACATCAATTTAGACGCACCGCCGGGATCAGTCATTGGAATTTTAGGAGGAACGGGGTCAGGGAAGTCTACCATTATTCAATTACTCATGCGTGCTTATAATGTGAATGCAGGAAGTATCAAGTTGGATGGCAAGGATATACGTCACTTGAAGATTCGCGATTTGCGTGCTCAAATTTCTTCTGTGTTTCAGGAGACGTTTTTGTTTTCGTCCTCTATACGTAATAATATTTCATATGGTTTAAGCCATGTCAGTATGGATGACATCATACGCGTTTCCAAACTGGCTCAGGCTCATGAATTCATAACTGAACTACCGCTGGGATATGACACTGTCGTTGGAGAACGTGGATTGGGACTATCCGGAGGGCAGAAACAACGGATCGCCATCGCGCGCGCACTACTCAAAAATCCGAAAATTCTGGTACTGGATGATGCTACCAGTGCGGTTGATATGGAAACAGAGCATGAAATACAGACCGGTTTTCAAGAGGTTATGCGTGGTCGAACAACATTTATAATCGCTCATCGAATCTCTTCGCTTCGCCATGCCAATGAAATTGTGGTGCTTGAGGAAGGACGAATCGTCCAGCGTGGAACACATGAACAGCTTATTGCTACTCCAGGTCCATATCAGGATGTGTATCATATTCAATACGCCGATTACATAGCTCAGGCTCCAGACGGTGTATCCGAAGGGCAGGTGAGACCATGAATATACCCGCAGAAAAAGCCAAACCGTTAAAAAAACCGACGAATGAGCGCTTTGTCTATCAAGATGATGATGTCATTGATAAACCGTTTAACTGGTCAGAATTCAAACGTTTGCTGGCATACATGAAGCCCTATGCCCGTCAGATTCTGCCGATCCTTCTGGTCATGATGATTCTTGGTACCATTACCAAACTGACGGTTCCTTATTTGATCAGTCTGGCCATTGATAAGGCAATTGCTCCCGCATGGCCTGCATTACCCAGCGTAAAGTTACTGCTGCTCATCACGGGTGCCGTGCTCTTGTTATATTTAATTCAATGGGCAGCCAGCACGTACCGCATTAAATTCACCAATATTATCGGTCAACGGGTTATTTACGATTTGCGTGAAGATTTGTTCAAGCATATTCAAAAGCTATCCTTTAACTTTTTTGATAAGAGACCGGCAGGTTCTGTATTAGTGCGCGTGACGAATGACATTAACTCGCTACAGGATCTTTTTACGAACGGTGCAGTGAATGTCCTGATTGACTGCGTACAGCTTATCGGAATTATTGTCATTTTGCTGCTTATTAACTGGAAGCTCGGTTTGGCAGTAATTGTGACCGTTCCAATCATGTTTTTGATCTCGACCAAGCTGCGCGTTCGCATCCGTCGCGCTTGGCAAGAAGTGCGTATGAAGAACTCGCGTATCAACTCTCATTTGAATGAGTCTATTCAGGGGATTCGTGTGACACAAGCGTATACGCAGGAGCAGGAAAACATGGCTTATTTCGACGACATGAACAGCTCTAGCAAAAAATCGTGGGATAAGGCTTCTGCCATGAATCAGGTTTTTGGCCCACTTATTGATATTACCGGAGGATTTGGTACGCTTGTGCTATTCTGGTTTGGAGCGCATTTAATTCAGACAGATCAGCTTACAGTGGGGCTGCTGGTTGCGTTTGCCAACTATGTTGGGAACTTTTGGGAGCCGATTAATCGGCTGGGCCAAATGTATAATCAGTTACTGGTTGCGATGGCTTCGTCAGAACGAATTTTTGAGTTTATGGATGAACAGCCGAATATTGCAAACAAACCGGGAGCAAAAGCCTTGCCACCCATTCGGGGTGACATCCAATTTGAAAAGGTCATTTTTGAATATGAGAAGGGACGTCAGGCGCTTAAAGGTATTAGTCTTTCCGTCGAAGCGGGTCAATCTATAGCGCTTGTGGGTCACACCGGCTCAGGTAAAAGTACAATTATTAATCTGCTCAGCCGTTTTTATGACATTACGTCAGGGAAGCTTACGATTGACGGTCAAGATGTGCGTGATGTCACGGTGGAGAGCTTGCGAAGCCAGATTAGCATCGTGCTTCAGGATACATTTATTTTTTCGGGGACGATACGCGATAATATCCGATTTGGCCGTTTGGATGCAACGGATGAGGAAATTGAAGCGGCTGCGAAGGCGGTCAATGCTCATGAATTCATTGTTCACTTGCCAGCTGGCTATGAAACAGAAGTAGAGGAGCGGGGGGGAATGCTGTCCATGGGCCAGCGACAGCTCTTATCCTTTGCTCGTGCCTTGCTGGCTAATCCGCGAATTCTTATTCTGGATGAGGCCACAGCCAGTATTGATACAGAAACGGAGTTGAAAATTCAGGAGGCTCTTCAGGTTTTACTGGAAGGCAGAACTTCTTTTATGGTCGCTCACCGTTTGTCTACCATTCGAAATGCTGATCATATCGTTGTACTGGATCATGGGGAAATCCAAGAAAGTGGTAATCATGAACAATTGATGAAAAAACATGGAATATATCGGGGGCTGGTGGAAGCACAGTTCAGATTTTTGTAAAAAAAAGATCAAAAAATCGCGTTTTTTGTAAATTTAAATGCCGAGCACTATTGCATTCTTGGAGCTAAACCCTGAAAATAAAGATGAAAAGAGATCAGAGCAATTTTCGTCAGAGGGGGAAGAGTTCAAGATGTGGGGTGCTCCTTTTTCTGCCAAGGCTAAGAAGATGCTGCTGCTGGGTAGCGGCGAATTGGGAAAAGAAGTCATTATTGAAGCTCAGCGGCTTGGCGTGGAATGTATTGCTGTTGATCGCTATGAACTGGCTCCAGCAATGCAGGTAGCCCATCGCTCTCACTGTCTGGATATGCAGGATGCTGAGGCGTTGAAGGCACTAATTCGTGAGGAAAAGCCCGACATAATTGTACCTGAAATCGAAGCTATTGCTACGGGTGCTTTGGAAGAATTAGAGCAAGAAGGATTTCACGTAGTACCAACGGCCCGTGCCGCCCGTCTTACGATGGACCGGGAAGGTATCCGCAGGCTGGCTGCCGAGAAATTACAGCTTCCGACTGCTGCCTATCGTTTTGCAGATAACTTTGAGCAGTTGCGGTCGGCGGTTCATGAGCTGGGCACGCCATGCGTGGTCAAGCCCTTGATGAGTTCGTCGGGTAAAGGGCAGTCTGTATGCCGGGCAATCGAAGATGCAGAATCCTGCTGGAATACGGCGCTGGAAGGCGCGCGTGCCAAAACTACACGTGTCATTGTTGAAGCTTTTGTCCCGTTTGAGAGCGAAATCACCTTATTGACCGTCAGATCGGTTTCGGGTACGACTTTTTGCCCACCGATTGGCCATATTCAGAAAGATGGGGATTATGTCGAATCCTGGCAGCCTCATGGCATGACGGACAAGCAACTTTCGGAGGCGGAAGACATTGCCCGTACGATTACGGATGAACTGGGTGGTTACGGATTGTTTGGCGTAGAGCTATTTTTAACGGCTGATGGCGTCATATTCAGTGAAGTATCCCCTCGTCCGCATGATACAGGAATGGTGACCATGATCACGCAGGATTTGTCGGAATTTGCACTTCACGTGCGAGCCATCCTCGGATTCCCGGTGCCATCTGTTACGTTGCTTACACCAGGAGCCTCAGCTACTTTGAAGGCAGAAGTGGCTACGCGGGATTTTGTAATAAGCGGTCTGCATGATGCATTATTGCTACCCCGGACACAGGTGCGAGTGTTCGGGAAGCCAGAAACCAAGCCGGGTCGCCGGATGGCTGTAGCGCTTAGCGCTGCAGAAGATGTGGAAACAGCACGGAAGACGGCCAAAGAAGCTGCTAATATGCTGAAAGTGGAGGTAAATCATGTCTAACAATGTGATGATTCCAGTACTGACAATTCGTTCCGTAGAGCTTGGCGATTGCGAAGCCGTAACAGGACTACTAAGAGAAGTCGGATACCCGATGACTTGTGGTGTAATGAAAGAAGTTATGGGAACAACGCGGGAGGACAGTCAAGCGAATATGATGGTTGCAGAAATGGATGGTCGTGTTGTCGGAGTTATCGGCATGCATACGGCTCAAAGCTTGGCTTATCCTGATCCTGCCGTACAAATCACCATGCTAGTCGTGAGCGGGGAGTATCGCGGCGAGGGCATTGGCAAGCGCCTGGTGGCTTGTGGTGAGGAGTGGGGACGTGCGCAAGGATGCTATCATTTATTCATTACTGGAGCGAATAACCGCATCAAACAAGTAGAGGCCCGGGCTTTCTACAACCGAATCGGCTTTGAAAAGCAAGGCTACCGTTTCAGCAAAAAGCTTAGATAATCAGCCTACAACAAGACAATCTAATACTTAAAGCCTCACTACTTTTAACTTAGTTCCGCATGGTTCATTCCGAGCGGGGCTATTTTTTTCCAACTTTTATACCATTGATCCTGCTATAAAACATGATATACTGCTAGAGTAAAGATTACAAAGTTGTAACCAGAAGCGTTCACACCAAGGCATTTATACAACAAGGAGATGACGAAATGAAGAATATGTTGAAAAAAACACTTGTGATGGGAAGTCTAAGCGCCATTTTATCCGCAGGATTCATCGTTCCGGCATCAGCTTCACCAGCTGACGATTTGACTGCCCAACTACAACAGTGGTTTCAAAATAACGGATATACCGTCAATATGTCCAACGGGACGACTACGATAACAAAGACCGTAATTAAGGATGCTTCTGAAAAGGACAAGGCTAAAAACAAAACAGCAAATCCTTCATCCGGCAAGCAAACAACAACCAAACAAGGTAGCCAAAAGGCTTCGCAGTCTAGTAACAAGCAACAGGCCCAAAAACAAAACACAAACTCAGGCGCGGGTCAGTCTGCAGGATCTGATGCACAACTCAGCAAGTCCCAATTTGCAGCTGAGGTTGTAAAGCTTGTAAACAACGAGCGCAGCCAAAAAGGTCTGAAGCCCCTTACATCTAATGCGAAGCTTACAGAAGTAGCCTTAGCCAAGGCGAAGGACATGAGCACGAACAATTACTTTTCCCATACATCTCCGACCTACGGTTCACCCTTTGATATGATGAAAAAGTTCGGTGTAACTTATACGTATGCGGGTGAGAATATTGCTATGGGACAACAAACACCACAAGAAGTAATGAAAGCTTGGATGAACAGTCAGGGACATCGTGAGAATATTTTGAAGGCAGAATATACGCAAATCGGTGTGGCTTACTACAATGGATATTGGGTACAAGAGTTCACACGTAACTAAGATGATAGTAAATACGTTCGAAACGTCATGCCGCTGTTATGAAAAGATAGTGGCATGACGTTAATCTGGAGACCCGCTGACACGTTCAGCGGGTCTTTTGGTGTCTCTTATTCCTCCACAGGCATAACCCTTGCTTTATACCAGAAAAGACATAAGGGACGTATTTATAGTATGATAGCAGCAAGTTGAATGGATAGCAGACTATTTATGGAAAGCTAGGTGAGCAAATGAGCTACGAAATTGTGCATGAAGGTGCCTTTGCTATGCTCAAGGTGCAGTTGAACCCCGGGGAAATGATTAAAGCGGAAATGGGAGCAATGGTTTCCATGTCTTCCAGTGTAGATATAAAGGGGACAGTAGACGGTGGACTGTTACGTGGTTTAGGCAGAATGCTAAGCGGAGAAAAATTCTTTTTTCAAGAACTGAGGGCAGCCCGTGGGCCAGCTGAAGTGTTGTTAGCCCCTGCCAGTATAGGTGATGTACAAGCGGTAGAATTGGATGGCACGTATAGGTTGATGGTCCAAAAGGACGGTTTTCTAGCTTGTACAGAAGGCATTGAGGTTAGCACCAAAATGCAAAACCTGATGAAAGGTTTATTCTCCGGTGAAGGTTTTTTTATCGTAGAAATCAGTGGTCGAGGTACGGTATTCCTATCCTCTTATGGAGCCATTCATCCCATTTATATCGCGCCAGGAGAGGAGCGTATTATTGATAATGCTCATCTGGTGGCATGGCCGGATTATATGGATTATAAAATTGAAAAAGCATCGAAAGGCTGGTTGTCCAGCGTAACGAGTGGAGAAGCGCTTGTATGCCGTTTTCGCGGTGAAGGAACGGTACTGATACAAAGTCGAAATCCGGGAAGTTTTGGACAATGGATCAAAAGTTTCATCCCTGATAGCAAATAGTTTGATTCGTTTGATTAGAGATGAGAGGATAAACTGTTCGCACAAGAAAGTATAATATAAGGGTGGCCATTTGCCATCCTTTTTTTGCATGTTCATGGGAAATTATATGTGACTCTAAGCATTTATTGCGCTTTTATTCCGAACGGTTTATTTGCAAAATGATATAAGAAGCTTTATGTTTATTTCACTAAGCTATCAGGAGGGAACACGAGTGAATTCATCAAAATGGATTTGGCGGTCTGTCGGTTCCGTTTCCATTGCCGCCACATTGCTATTATTGTACGGATTTATTACAGCAGTACAAAGTATCACGGCTCCAGAGCCAATGGTTAGCACTCAACCTGTACATTCCGGTACATCGCAGACACAAACTGCGCCATCCGCTACTAATCAGACGGGAGAGTTTCGGGTAGCTGCCATTGGAGATTCGCTAGCCAAAGGCACGGGGGATGACTCCGGAAGTGGTTTTGTGCGTCGGTCGGTGAGCTTGTTAAATAATCAGGAAGGCCATAAGGCTCAGCTCATAAATAATCTGGGGATTAATGGACTGACGACTCAAGGACTATTGACCAAGCTGGATGAGCCTGGTGTTTCTTATGTGTTGAAAAAGGCTAACGTTATTATGGTCTCGATTGGCGGAAATGATTTATTTCAGGGGGCTCAGGCTGCCCAAACCGGCAAAGAGCCGCCTACACTCAGTGGTTTGCGTAAAGCTGTGCCTGATGCCGCCAAACGTCTGCAAAAAGTGCTGACAAAGGTAGGGAAAATCAATCCGAATGCTAAAATTATCTATGTCGGATTATATAATCCATTCAGTGATCTGCAGGAAATGAAAATTCCCGGTAATCTTGTGGTAACAGAATGGAATCTGGCTGCCATGGCAATTACCAACCAAAACAGCAATATGACTCTGGTTCCAACTTTCGATTTATTCCAGCAAAATTTGCCCGTCTATTTATCATCCGATCATTTTCATCCAAACGGACAGGGCTATCAGGCAATCGCTGAACGTATCGCGCAAGGGTTTGCAGTTGCAAACACGAAGGATGCCGATAAAGTGGATAATGAACAACAGTCTACAAGCATCCAACCTGCTGAAGTGAAAAAGGGAGGGAACAACTAATGAGCATCCAATCTGCTGACAAGAACGGGACTGGAATAACCGAAAATTCGACCTCAAGGGATGCAGTGTCCAGTTTCCATTCCGCCAATCAGGTTGGCAGCACAGGCAGAGACAGAAGCAATAACGAAACAGTTCTCTCTGTTCAGCACGTTAAGAAACGTATCAAACGCAAAATGATCATTCATGATGTAACATTCGACGTTCGTGCGGGTGAAATTTTCGGATTTCTCGGCCCTAATGGGGCTGGGAAAACGACGACTATTCGTATGCTGGTCGATTTAATTAAGCCTACGGAAGGGACGATTACTGTCTGTGGACATAATGTAAATCGTGACCCTGAGCAGGCTTTACGGCATATTGGTTCTATTGTGGAAAATCCAGAGGTGTACAGCTATCTGACAGGATGGGAGAATTTAGAGCATTTTGCCCGTATGCAGCCTGGTGTAGACGAACAGCGTATCCGCGAAGTCGTTGAGCTGGTTCGGCTCGATCGCCGTATCCATGATAAAGTAAGTACGTATTCTCTCGGAATGCGCCAGCGTCTTGGTATAGCCCAAGCCTTGCTCGGTAGACCGAAATTGCTGATTTTGGATGAACCGACCAACGGGTTAGACCCCAAGGGGATCAAGGAAATGAGAGCTTTTATC
The DNA here is from genome assembly GCF_038007385.1 of Paenibacillus sp. FSL M8-0228. Taxonomy (NCBI): domain Bacteria; kingdom Bacillati; phylum Bacillota; class Bacilli; order Caryophanales; family Paenibacillaceae; genus Paenibacillus; species Paenibacillus sp. FSL M8-0228. The sequence continues at coordinate 3,298,989 of NZ_JBBOXA010000001.1, read as the reverse complement.
CGTTTGCTAGCGGCAGAAGGCATGGCTGTATTTGTTTCCAGTCATTTGCTTAGCGAAATCCAGCTGCTATGTGATCGGGTGGCAATTATAAGTAGGGGAAAGGTGCTAGCTGTAGGTGGTGTACGAGAACTGGTTGAGACGCACTCACATATGGCCGTATGGCAACTGGAGCCTCGTGATCAGGGTCTTGCCATATTGCAAAATTCTCCGCATGTGCAAATGATTACGAACGCCGATGAATTAATTGATGACAGTATTGTTGCAGGTAGCGGAGCCGATGCAATTTTTACAGAAATGGATGAAGAGCATATTGCGGAGCTGGTGACACAAATGACGGCTTCCGGTATTTCCGTTAAAGGTGTAACCAAAATCAACCCTACACTGGAGCAGCTATTCCTGAAAATGACGGAAGGTGAGATACTTGAATAACATTTTACCGCTCGTACAAAATGAAACACTCAAAATTATCAAGAAGAAACGATTTTATGTCATTTTACTAGTTTTACTTGTGCTTGTGCCGATTTTTACGTACGCTCAGATGAAAGTGGCAGAAAACAATCGCGAAAAATTCGGCAATGATTGGCGGCTTGAACTGCGTCAGGCGATTACCGATAATCAAAACTCGCTGGGAAGTGACCGGGTTCCCGAGGAATGGAAGACCTACCGTCGGGTCTTTGTGCAGCAGATGCAATATTATTTGGAAAATGATGTGAATCCGAATGAGCCGAGTGGTGTCACTTTTACCAGAGAGTTTATGGATAATTCCATAAATCTGTTCGTTCCGTTGTTGATTATGGCTATTGCCTCCGACTTGGTTTCAGGAGAACGGACGACAGGCACGATAAAAATGTTGCTGACCCGCCCAGTCAGGCGGTGGAAAATACTGCTGAGTAAGCTGCTGACATTGTACATGTTCGTTTCGCTCATCATTTTGGCTGTATTTGTAATTAGCTATGTGATATCAGGCTTGTTTTTTGGTTTTCGCGGTTTTAATGTTCCGGTATTTACCGGATTTCAAATTGTTGGATCGACGGTGGATTTGTCTGCTGTACATGCGATTCCACAATGGCATTATCTGATGCTGCAAGCCGGATTAATCTGGTTTGTCAGTCTTGTGGTAGCTTCGTTAGCCTTTATGGTATCTGTCCTGGTACGAAGTACGGCGGCAAGTATCGTGGTCATGATGGCTGCACTCATTTCGGGCACTATTTTGACAAACATGGCTTCGTCTTGGCAGAGTGCTAAATATTTATTTATGGTTAACCTCCAATTAACCGATTATTTATCTGGAAGCCCCGCCCCGATTGAGGGAATGACTTTACCCTTTTCTTTAGCTGTACTGGGCATTTGGGGGGCTGCGGCATTGATTGTTTCATTCGCCGTCTTTACGAAACGGGATATATTGAATTAAAATGGACAAGGTAAAAGAAAACATCTGTTTGCATTTTTGGTGAAAATCATCAAGAATAAGGCAAAACACGGTTACGATTAGACAAAGGGGGAGCATGAATGGTCGACAAAATCGACTTGTCTGCGGGAGTGTCCGGCACACAAAGCGGAGCTTCAGAATATGGCGCGGACGACATTCAAGTGCTCGAAGGGCTTGTGGCAGTTCGCAAACGGCCGGGCATGTACATCGGGAGCACCAGTTCTTCGGGGCTGCATCATTTGGTATGGGAAATTGTAGACAACGCGGTGGATGAACATCTCGCCAAGTTTTGCTCTCGCATTGATATTACAATGCATAAGGACGGTTCCATTACGGTATCAGACAACGGGCGCGGTATTCCTACGGGAATGCACAAAACGGGAATTCCTACGCCTCAGGTTGTATTCACCATTTTGCACGCCGGAGGTAAGTTTGGCGGTTCGGGATATAAAAAGTCCGGGGGTCTGCACGGTGTAGGTGCGTCTGTAACGAACGCTCTTTCGGAATGGCTTGAAGTAGAAATTTACCGAGACGGTAAGATTCACCGTCAGCGGTTTGAATATTGGCAGGACAAGAAGGGCGTGGAGCATGTCGGGGAACCGACCACAGGCCTTGAAGTGCTGGGCAATACTAACAAGACGGGCTCGAAAATTACATTTAAACCGGATATTCGTGTATTTCAGGCAGGCATTCATTTTAACTACGATACGTTGGCTGAACGCCTTCAGGAGATTGCTTTTCTAAATTCGGGCCTTCGTATTCAACTTAAAGACGAACGCAGCGGAAAGTCAGATGAGTATTTTTATGAGGGTGGCGCAAGTCAGTTTGTTGCTTTTCTGAATGAGGGCAAGGATGTGCTGCATGACGTTATTCACTTTAATGCCGAGAAAGAAGACATTGAAGTAGAGATTGCCATCCAGTACAATGCGGGTTATACAGAGACGATTGCTTCGTTCGTTAACTCCATTCCGACACGTGGCGGAGGTACGCATGAAACGGGATTCAAAACCGCTTACACTCGTGTCATGAACGACTATGCGCGCAAAACGGTGATGTTGAAAGAAAAGGATAAAAACTTGGAGGGCAACGATCTACGTGAGGGCATGATGGCTGTAATCAGTGTCAAGATGGCTGAGGTTGAATTTGTCGGTCAGACAAAGGATCAACTGGGTAGCGCTTCGGCACGGAGTACAGTGGATGCCATCGTATCTGAGCAGATGCAGCGTTTTTTGGAAGAAAATCCGCAGATAGCACAAACTTTGATCAAGAAGGCAGTTCAAGCATCCAGAGCGCGTGAAGCTGCACGTAAAGCTCGGGATGAGATGCGTTCCGGTAAAAAGCGCAGTGAAAGTTCCAATTTGAATGGTAAACTGTCGCCTGCGCAGTCCAAGGATTTTACACGTAATGAGTTGTTTATTGTGGAAGGCGATTCGGCTGGAGGATCAGCCAAGCAGGGACGGGATTCCAAAATTCAGGCCATCTTACCACTAAAGGGTAAACCGATGAATCCGGAGAAATCCAAACTGGCGGATATTATGAAGAATGATGAGTACCGTGCTATTACAGCAGCTATTGGTGCGGGGGTAGGAACAGAGTTTTCGCTGGAAGACAGCAATTATTCCAAAATCATCATTATGACCGATGCAGATACAGATGGTGCGCACATTCAAGTGCTGTTGTTGACGTTCTTTTATCGGTACATGAAAGAGCTTATTGATGCAGGACGCATATTTATTGCTCAACCGCCATTGTATAAAATAACTCGAAAGTCGGGTAAGCTCGAAACGGTGCGTTATGCTTGGACTGACGAGCAGCTTGATAATTATTTGAAAGAATTTGGACGAAATTTTGAGCTTCAGCGCTATAAAGGACTTGGGGAAATGAACCCTGATCAGTTATGGGAAACAACGATGAATCCTGATTCACGCACCTTGTTACGCGTTCAGATAGAGGATGCAGCCAAGGCTGAACGTAGGGTGTCCACTTTGATGGGGGATAAGGTGGACCCGCGCAAACGCTGGATCGTGGAAAACGTAGATTTCACGGAATACGTAGAGTAGTGCTATCAAATGAGGTGTAAACATGAGCTTATCGGAGCAGTTTTTGCCAGCTTTTCTGGAGGAAGTGGTCGGTGACCGCTTTGGCCGATATTCCAAATATATTATTCAGGATCGGGCGATACCCGATGTAAGGGACGGATTAAAACCCGTACAACGTCGTATTCTTTATGCAATGTACGATTCGGGCAATACGCCGGATAAAGCATATCGTAAATCGGCCAAAACCGTTGGGGACGTTATGGGTAATTACCACCCCCACGGTGACTCGTCGATTTACGACGGCATGGTACGGATGGCACAACCCTGGAAAATGAGTCACGTGCTGGTGGACGGTCACGGTAACTGGGGTTCCCAGGATGATGACCCGGCAGCAGCTATGCGTTACACGGAGGCTCGCTTGTCTCCGATCGCAATGGAAATGCTACGCGATATTGAAAAGCGTACGGTTTTGTTCAAGGACAATTTTGATAACTCGGCCAAAGAGCCTGTTGTGTTGCCGTCTCGTTATCCAAATTTATTGGTGAACGGTTCCAGTGGGATCTCGGCGGGATTTGCGACAGAGATTCCTACACATAGTTTACGCGAAGTTATTGATGCCAGCATTGCGGTGATGGAAAAGCCGGAGATTGAGTTGGAAGAGATTATGACCTTTATTAAAGGTCCTGATTTCCCGACTGGTGGACTCATTATGGGTGGCGAAGGTATCAAGGACGCTTACCGCACGGGAAAAGGACGCATTTATATTCGTTCCAAAACGGAAATCCAGTCCTTGCGCGGAGGTAAGCAGCAACTGGTCATTACCGAAATCCCATACCAGATCGTCAAATCAAGACTCGTTACCGCCATGGAAAATATCCGTTTGGAGAAAAAGGTGGAAGGGATTGCCGAGGTTCGTGACGAGAGTGGACGAAATGGTTTGCGCATTGTTGTCGAGCTAAAGAAGGAAGCCGATGCGGAAGGGATTTTAGCATATTTACTGAAAAAAACCGATCTACAGGTGGCATATAACTTCAACATGGTAGCCATTGTGAACAAAGCGCCACATCAGCTTGGGCTAAAGTCCATTTTGGAAGCGTATATTGCTCATCAACGCGAAGTTGTTACTCACCGTATCCAGTATGAACTGGAAAAGGCAGAGGATCGTGCCCATGTGCTGGAAGGTTTGGTCAAGGCGCTGAACATTCTGGATGAGGTCATTGCAGCCATTAAAGCTTCCAAAAATCGCCAGGACGCGCAAAATAATTTGCAATGGATGTTTGGTTTTAGCGAACGTCAGGCAGATTCTATTTTGACTTTGCAGTTGTACCGTCTCACCAATCTGGAAATCACCACGCTTGAAAAAGAACTGGGTGACATCCAGAAAAAAATCGCGCAATATCGTTCTATTCTGGAAAGTGACCGTAAGCTGATCAGCCTAATTCGCAAGGAACTGTTGGAAATTCGCGAAAAGTACGGCATTGACCGTCGTTCAGATATCCAGGGCGAGGTAGAAGAGATTAAGGTGAACCTGGAAGTTATGGTAGGAGCAGAGGATGTGTTGCTGACACTCTCGAAAGATGGATATGTGAAACGTACAAGTATGTTGTCATTCACTCGTTCAGGCGGGGAACGTTCAAGTTCCGGTGTTAAAGAAGGGGATTACGTTACCCAATTGCTTGATGTGAACACGCTGGATGTATTGCTCGTCTTCACCCAGCGCGGACAATACTTTTTATTGCCTGTACATCAGGTGCCAGAGTATAAGTGGAAAGAGCCGGGCACTCCAATTGTCAACGTCATTCCGTTATCGAAGGAAGATCGTATCGTAAGTGTGATTCCGCTCAAAAACATCGAGGAAATCGGCAAAAGCCTGGTATTTGTAACTAAGAAGGGCCAAGTAAAGCGTACAGAGTTGAAAGAATATGCTACAAAACGTTCTAGTGCCGTAGCCGCCTGCAAAGTAGCAGGGGACGATGAGGTGTTATCGGTAACGTTAAGCGAGGGTACCCGGGATATTATGCTGATTACCCGCGCGGGTATGAGTATACGCTTCAAGGAGCAAGAGGTTAATGCGATGGGCCGCGTCTCGGCTGGTGTCAAAGGTATACAGCTGGCGGAAGGCGATGAAATTATCGCAGCGTTATGGGTAGAAGAGGATGAAGGAGAAGTGTTGGTGCTGACCGAGTCCGGTTATGGTAAGCGTACGCTTCTGTTGGACTATCCTACACAGGGAAGAGGCGGCAAAGGTATCACCACCTTTGAGTTCAAGGAAGGCAAACGAATACGTTCGAATGGAACGCGAATCGTGGCTGCCTTCTATTGCCGTGAAGCAATTCAATTATTTGCGATCACAGCAGAAGGACAAACGATGTCCTTCCTTTCGGAAAAGGCTCCTTTGACTGATCGCAAGGATACAGGCAAGTTGCTGGCTCCAGTGGAGAAGAAGGACGAAATTGTGAATGTGCTGCTGCGTAGTGAGCCGCAAGCTTCTCAGTCCATAGAATAATAGGAAAGTCAAGCGCTTTTTAGCTCGAAAAAGAGAGGTCCTCTCGTGCCATTCCGGCACGAATGAGGACCTTTTTGCCGTCATGGTGTCGAACCCTGACCAGCCTTCAAAACCGAGGTGAGACTTCCTTCCCCTTTTCATTTCATGCTCCAAAAACGGCAGGAAACCGGGGCTGTATGGCGAAAATTTAATGTGATGAAATACAATCCGGACGGTGGCCCATACGGTAACTTTGATGCTTTTACTGACCCTGTTATTTAAAGGAGTGAGGCAAAATGCAAACGACCGAATTTGCGAAAATCTGGTCCAGAATGGCTAAGGATTATAAGGTTCATATGGAGCAGCAGCTGGCTCCATCACTAACGGAAGCTCAACTTACGGTGCTGGAGGTTTTGAACGAATACGGCCGTATGAAACCGTCTCAACTAATCCCATATCTCGCCACCACACCAGCCGCGGTTACGATGCTGCTGGATCGGATGGAGCGGAATCGACTGGTCACCCGTTTCAGAGATGTAAAGGACCGTAGAATTGTATGGATTGTTATCTCGGATCAAGGGAGAGAAGAAGTAGAGCGTGGATTGCGAATCCGGGATGATTTTCTGGGTTCTGCACTAAACCGAATTTCTCAGCACAATCAAAATTTGCTGGTTTATTTGTTGGGGAAAATTACAACGAAGACGAAAACTTCAGTAATGACACGTGAGGCTGAGGGAGTAAAGGAACAAATAGAACGAGCAGAATAACTAGAATGGTGGATATATGAAAGTAGCTGTACGCAGCAGATTATCATTTTAAGGAAATTAGGAGTGCGCGGATGAAATACCTATCGTGGTATTCATACCGCGCTTTTTTGTGTTGAAGTATAGGTGATATTTGGGTGAATGTTGACATTTACATAAGAGATGATAAAATAATAGTTATAAATAAATAACATTTCGCATGCAAATAGTTTCTAATTTATGTATATGCATATGGATTGTGAATTGGGTAATAGAAAGAAGGATGGTTCCAGTGAGTGATAGAGAGGAAGACAGACTTGAGGTGTACCGGATTATTCAATCAATAAGAGAGGTTAACAAAACGATATTTTATGCCTTCTGGAACGAGGAGCAGCATTTGGATCTGACGGCCATTCAGCATATGGCTTTGGCAATTCTGAATAAACGCCCCAACATCGGGTTATCCGAGTTGGCAGACATAGCGCATGTGGGAAGCAGCTCTATGAGTGGGGTGGTTGACCGCTTGACCAAGGCGGGATATATTGCTCGCGGACGGCATGAGCATGACCGTAGATCCTTAGTGCTGACGCTTACGCCGGAAGGGAAAGATATCATGCAAAAAGTAGACGACATGTGGATGGAGCGCGTCTTGCCCATTCTGGACATTCCGAAGGAGCATCTAGAGATGGTCCTGGATATCCATAAACAAATGATTATGAAATTAACACCGAAGGGAATGAATCAACTTGAGCAGTCCTCAAATGACACTACCAGGTAATGTACGCAGAGCACCCATTGTGGCCGCTCTGTTGATTGGCGCGATAGTAGCGATATTAAATCAGACGTTGATCAGTGTGGCTTTACCGAAAATGATGAGTGATCTGAATATAGATGCCAATATAGCTCAGTGGCTTAGCACGGGCTTTATGCTCGTGAATGGGGTATTAATCCCGGTGACCGCGTTCTTGATTGCCCGTTTCTCCACTCGTAAATTGTTTATTAGTGCGATGACTATTTTTTCAATCGGCACGCTGTTATGTGCTATAGCACCGAGCTTCAGCATATTGCTGATCGGTCGGCTTATTCAGGCCGCGGGGGCAGGTATCATGATGCCCTTAATGATGGTCGTTATCTTGAACATCTACCCAATAGAGCGTCGTGGCCGGGCGATGGGAACCCTGGGGATTGCTATGGGTTTTGCTCCAGCCATTGGGCCAACCTTATCCGGTTATATAGTACAGCATTATGACTGGCGGGTATTGTTCTGGATCATCCTGCCGATTTCAGTAATTTCGATTGTGATCGGATTTATTTTTCTAAAAAATGTAACGGAGCAGTCCAAGCCAAAGCTGGACATTCCCGGCATCATTTTGTCTACGCTCGGTTTCGGTGGACTGTTATACGGCTTTAGTGATGCAGGAACATCAGGTTGGGGAAGTATTCCGGTCCTGTCTACGCTTATCGTTGGGACAATTGCGCTTATTTTGTTTATTGTTCGCCAATTGAAGGCAGATGAGCCTATGCTGGAGTTCCGTATCTTTAAATACGATGTGTACAGCTTGACGACAATCATTAATGTGATTGTGACGATGGCTTTGTACGCCGGTATGATATTGCTTCCAATTTATTTGCAAAATATTCGGGGTTTTACACCGCTCCAGTCCGGAATGCTAATGTTACCGGGAGCGATTCTGATGGGGCTCATGTCTCCTGTAACGGGGGCTATTTTTGACCGAATCGGAGCGCGTTGGTTGTCTGTAATTGGTTTGCTGATCATGGCTATAACAACTTGGGAATTTACACGGTTGACCGAAACAACCACCTATATGACACTGTTAATTAATTATACGGTGCGGATGTTCGGGATGTCTTTGCTGATGATGCCGATCCAAACGGCCGGGTTGAATCAGCTTCCGCAACGATTGAATGCACATGGTACGGCGATGAGTAACACGCTGCGTATGATTTCCGGCTCAATTGGGACGGCAATTCTGGTGACGGTGATGTCCACACAAAGCAGCAACCGTTTGACGTCGATTGTTACATCTGAGGGACTAACCGTGACGGATAAAGTGGGGATGCTGGCTGCAGGCAATCAAGCTACAATTTATGGGATTAACTCGGCTTTTATCATTGCAACAGTGTTGAGTGTGGCCGCTCTGATTTTAGCGTTTTTTATCAAAAATACGAATGCAAAAAACGCCCATCCCCGTCAACAGCTGGTAAACAGCAAGAAGGGGCAGTCCGTGGCTTCCTCGTCATAAAAGGATAAGATGACGCATTAATTTAATTTTCTACAAAAAAGAACCTGTAACGCATGTGAACAAACATGCATTGCAGGTTCTTTGTGCAAATGGGGATTGAGGATGTAGATATCCAGATGGAGCAGGGCTTTTCGGTTCAAATTTCAGTCGTAATCATGTTCTCGTAAAGCGACCTGGGCCATTCATTCCATGGAAATTGGACAGGAGGTAACGAGTGAAATCTCATATCGTCCTTGCTAACCGGATGCGGTGCTCCAGCGAGTAAGGACCAAAGCGCCAGCTGTTGACCGGGCCGACTCAGATGACCCCCATATTTTTGGTCACCGTAGAGGGGACAGCCGATCGCCTGCATTTGCACACGAATTTGGTGTGAGCGTCCGGTGTGCAACTTAATCTGCACGAGACTGAGTCCATCTGCTTGTCCGATTACGCGATACTCCAAAATGGCTTCCTTCGCACCAGCCGTGCCAGGCCGAACCGTTTGAACCGTGTTGGTTCGACTATCCTTTAGCAGGTAATGGGTCAGACGGCCTTGCGGGGCCGTAGGAACGCCATTCAGAACGGCTGTATACAGTTTGTGAAAATGACGACTTCGAACCGACTCTGACAGGCGAGAAGCAGCTTTGGACGTCTTAGCAAAAATCATGGCTCCACCTACAGGCCGATCCAGTCTGTGAACTAAACCCAAAAAAACGTTACCAGGCTTATTGTGTCTAATTTTTAAATCTTCCTTGAGTAAAGACAACAGATCAGGATCACCACTGGCATCCTCTTGCGTTGGAACATTGACAGGCTTTACAACCGCCAAAACATGATTGTCCTCATATAGGACAGGGATGTTCGACTGTGCATGTTCATGCCAAGTAAGTTCATTTTGAGTCATAAGAGGAATTTAAGCCTCCCAGCGTCCGAGAATACCACAAGGCAAATTCAATCCCGAGCGTGTGATCGGCAATCCGATTTCACCAGCGCTAATTTGGCCGCCGTACTTTTGTTGCATTGTCATGCTCAGCATGTTGCGCAATACAGTAGGCGAAATACCTGTAGTATAGGAGTTAATGAGCATGAACAGCGGTTGATCTGAAATGATGCTCATGCAGGATTCGAGAAACGGGTATAAGCTTTCTTCAAGCTTCCAAGTTTCTCCGTTCGGTCCGCGCCCGTAAGAAGGAGGGTCCATAATAATGGCATCATAACAGTTGCCCCGACGTTGTTCTCGTTGCACGAACTTGAATACGTCGTCCGTAATGAAACGTACCGGACGGTCAGCCAGACCGGACAATTGAACGTTTTCCTTTGCCCACTGTACCATGCCTTTGGCGGCATCCACGTGAACCACACTGGCTCCAGCATACGCAGCAGCAGTAGTGGCTCCTCCCGTGTATGCAAACAGGTTCAGTACAGAAATGGGTCTGCCTGCACCTTTGATTTTATCCATCATCCAGCTCCAGTTTGCTGCTTGCTCTGGGAAAAGACCAGTATGCTTAAAGCTGGTCGGTTTAATGTGGAATTTAAGCGGTCCATAGCTAATGGTCCAGCGCTCAGGGATAGGTTTTTTCATATCCCAGTTGCCGCCACCGGAGGAACTGCGGTGATAATGCCCATGAACATTACGCCATTCAGCTGTTTCCTGGGCCAAAGGCCATATGATTTGCGGATCGGGACGACGCAGGACAATATCACCCCAACGTTCTAGTTTTTCACCACCGCCTGTATCCATTACTTCATAGTCTTTCCATTCTTGTGCTACATACATGTACAATCCATCCTTCAGCAGTCAATTCAGGATTCAGGCAGCAAGCTGCACAGAAATCCCCATATGGAGTCTATTGTACAACAAACCACAGCAACAATCGAATGATTACATAAATAAGTAAGTAGTCACTTGGTCTAAAATATTTTTTCTCGGATGTACTTGTAATTATAGCGCTTCCATATTAAAATGAAGCCAATCCCACTTGTACGTACAACCATCCGTTTTTTATTATAATAATGAAAATGGAATGAATTGTACGTACATAATATTTTTTTTATCAACACAGCTGAAATTCTACTTCATTAAATAGGCCTCTAATTAATTTGCTTATCCATAGGTTTTCAGCCAGCAGCCGCATGTCATGCGGCTGTTTTGCGTATATTTCCCCAAGATTAAACCTAGTTTTTGAAATTAACATTTGACAATGAGAATCATTATCAAATATTATTTGAGTAACAGGGAGTGAAAGCATCCCATATTTCAAATAAAGGTGAGGGATGAACTTGGGTAAAATCATGATTACTTATGCCAGTTTGACCGGTAATACAGAGGAAATTGCGGAATTGATCGCCGAGGGCGTCCGTCAGGCAGGACATGAGGCTGAGTTGAAGGCTTCGTATGATTGCAGCGCGCAAGAACTGCTCGCATATGACGGGTTCCTGCTGGGTGTATATACATGGGGAGATGGTGAGCTTCCTGATGAATTTTTGGATTTTTACGAGGAACTAGACGAACTTGATCTGTCTGGTAAAAAGACGGCAGTATTTGGTAGTGGAGATACATCCTATACGCAATTCTGTGGTGCAGTGGACTTGGTAGAGGAAAAAGTCAAAGAACGCGGCGCATCGGTCATTCAAGAGAGTCTGAAGATTGAATTCAATCCATTGGATGATGATAAGGAGAATTGCCGAGCTTACGGAAGACAATTTGCACAGGCTGGTATTGAAGTGTCCTGAGAAGAGAGTGAGGGATAGGTATGCGCAATAGCGATAGCTTAAGCGGCTTTCCTCTTCTGCACGACTATCAGCTGGAGGAGATGTGGAGAACTCCACAGCCAATCCGTCAATCACAGAGGAAAAGAGGGCGTGAGGGCTGGAATTGGCGGCAACGGGTTCAATATGCAGTAGGGCATGCGCTCAACGAATACTTTGGAATGGAAGTAAAGGTACGGCGGGAAGTCCCTGTCCAGTATGTGCTGGAGAAATGGTGGCCCAAGCAGTCAGACAGCTTTGAATCTTTGTTCCATTATTGGGATGTCAAAAATAAAGTGTCAGGTGAGTTGTCAAAAATTTGTGGCTTAAATAATGACTTGATGGTGCCTGTGATGCTGTATGAACAATTTTGTACGTCTGTGCCTGAGTTAGAGATCAATATTTCGCTTATTGTTCAGGCTGCTTGGCAACTATCAGCAGAAACAGATTCCCTGCTCATTCAAAAGTACATCGTTGACTATAATCCTAACGTTATTAGTACATTCCAACATATGACAAATGTATTTTGTTATTACGCATTTGGGGCCCTTCCTCAGCTTATTGAGGTATACTGTCTGCTGGAAGGCAAGAAGGTCCGCTTCATTCCGGGGCCTGCTTCTTTACAGCAATCTCTGGATTATGTGAGGCTATTGAGGGATTCCAAAGATGATGTACATGGGACGTCAGAACGCTGTCGTTGCGGGGGTTGCATGGAAAAGCAAGCTTCTCAAGGGAATAGAATGAATAAGAACACGAAGGAAGGACAGGAGGCGAAAAACTGCAAACAACGGTCAGCTGTACCTACGCCTTTCTCTTAACATTATTGTGTAACCCTTTAATTGTAAACTATCCCTTTTTGTGAAAGAGCCTTGGAAACAAGGTTCTTTTTTATGAAAAAAAATTATGAAAAAACTGAAAATTTATGTTGCCTGAATAGATAAATATATCTATAATATTTCAATGTACAATAGTTATATGAAAATATTTAAATATAAAAGACGGTTTGTGGACCATGGATCAGATTGTCCTATGTACATAAAATAAGTCCTGTCTTTTGCATGGCACGTTGCCATGTGTTTATTTACGTTCTCCATTTGGTTTAATGGCCTAATATTTCAATTTTAAAATATTAGCGTTGAATAATAAAAATTTTTTGGACAACAGGGGTGGAAGAAGTGAGTAAGAAAACTGTATTGCCAATCCTCATTGTACTGCTCGTTCTGAGCGGTGGAGCTATTGGCTACTATTATTGGTATCAAGCAACACACTTTGTTAAAAGTGACGATGCGCGCATTCAAGCCGATCAATATAAGGTAATGCCGCAAATCTCCGGAGAAATAAGCCACATTGATGTGGAAGAAGGAGATGTTGTTCAGCGTAATGAACCGATTGCCGAGCAGGATGTATCGGGGCTGGATGCGAGCATGATCAGCAAGTCCGTACTGCGCGCGCCGATCAATGGAACTGTCATTAAGATTTATTCGAAAGAGCATGAAATCGGATCGCCGGGTAGTGCTGTTGCAACTATGGTGGATATGAACAGCTTGTATGTATCCACGAATATTGAAGAAAATGACATTAACCGCATTAAACCAGGACAGCTTGTTGACATTACGCTTGATGCAGCAGGGGACCAGGTGATTCAGGGTAAAGTTCGTAAAGTAGGCGAAGCCTCCAACGCCGTGTTCTCACTCGTTCCTGCAGTCAACACAAGTGGTAATTTTAACAAGGTGACTCAGCGTGTGCCTGTAGAGATTGCTGTGAACAAGCCGAAGGATCTGAAGCTTATTCCTGGAACGAACGTGGAAGTAAAAATTCATACACCTTAAAAAGGAGGGGTCCATGTGGCTGCCAATGATATTGCTGCTGCTCCTTCGACAGATTCTTCCAAAGAACGCTGGCTTGCCTTTTTCGCTATCGTTTTAGGCGCCTTTGTCGCCATTCTGAACAACAGTCTGATCAATGTCGCCATTCCTAGATTGACGACGGATTTAGGATCTACGACGACACGTATTCAGTGGGTTATTACAGGTTACACGCTTGCATCTGGTGTAATCGTACCGATTACCGGATATATGGAGCAGCGCCTCGGATACAAAAAGTTTTTGATTCTAGCGCTCAGCGTATTTTCGCTGGGAACGGGAATATGTATTTTTGCATGGAGTGATTCTTCCCTGATCGCAGCACGGGTGCTGGCTGGTCTGGGCGGTGGTGTTATTATGCCGCTGAGTATGACGATTATTTACAAAATTATGCCGCGTGAACAAATCGGTATGTCCCTTGGTATATGGGGGATCGCCGCAATGGCAGCGCCGGCTGTAGGGCCTACGCTTAGCGGATATTTGATTGAGTGGTTTAACTGGCGGTTCTTGTTTATTGTCAGTGTGCCGGTTGCTTTATTTGCAATTTTAATGGTTATTCTTCTAATCAAAGAGCCGCCTAAAGTAGAGCCGAAGCCGTTTGATCTACCGGGCTTTTTGCTGGCCGCAACTTGTGCCGGAACACTCTTGTACGCATTGACCAACGGCCAGCGTGATGGCTGGACTTCTTTTGGAATTGTATCCCTGCTGTTTATTGCTTTCTGGGCACTTGTTTTTCTGATCTATGTAGAAAGCGGCAAGGATAATGCTGTAATTGAAATCTCATTATTCAAGAATTCAAAGTATACGATTAGTGTTATTGCCTCTAGTCTGGTCATGATGGGGATGTACGGAGGAACGTTCCTAACACCGTTGTTTTTGCAAAATATCCAGCGTGTGTCACCGATTGATACTGGTATTATCCTCATTCCACAGGCCATTGCCATGGCGGCTATGATGCCTATTGCCGGGAAGCTGTTCGATAAGTTCGGAATTGTGCCTTTGGGGCTTGTGGGCCTGACGCTAACCAGCTTTATGACCTATCATCTTCACCAGCTTACGCCAGATACTTCGCATGCCTGGTTGGAAACCGTAATGGCATTACGGGGTCTGGGAATTGGTATTTGCATGATGCCATTATCCACGGTCGGTATGAATGCCGTTCATCCGAGCAAGGTAGCCAATGCATCTACAGCATCCAATCTGGTACGTACTGTAGCTGCATCTATGGCGATTGCAGTGCTAACCGCCATTATGCAAAGCCGTTCGGCTGCTCATGCCCAGCAAATTTCGGAGTCCATTACACCAGACTCGGCTCATACGCTACAAGCGACATTGGGCAGCTCATGGATGTCATCCATAAGTAGTTTAATCACACTAGATGCCACATCAAGAGGGATTGGGGATACGTTCCTCATTTCATCCATACCGCTGTTTTGCACGATTCCACTAATCTTTTTGTTTATTCAGAGGAAGAAAGCAAAGACACAGCCGGAAGCTTAATCAAGGAACTATAAAATACGACTGGATGACTTACATTATTTCCACGGACAGAAAGAAAGGGAATTATCATGAAAATATTGAGAGTAGAAAGTACATTAGCGGCTTTAGTGCTCGGCGGCGCAGTGCTGGCAGGCTGCTCCAGTAATAGCGGGGCGGCTCAGGATATGGTCGTTCCGGTTAAAATCAGCCAAGCACAGCAGGGAATTATCGGACAGGGGAATATTTATACAGGAACGGTTACACCATCGGAGACGGTGAACATCGTGCCTAAAGTGGGCGGTAAAGTGGTTGAACTGCCTGTGGATATTGGCTCCGAGGTTAAAAAGGGTCAAGTACTGTTCAAGCTTGATGATAAGGACATGCGGAATAATGTTGCGAAAGCCCGCGCCGCAGCAGCTGCGGCAGCAGCCGGAGTAAGCACCGCTCAAGCATCCCACGAATCTACGATGGTTCAGGCAAACTCGGGCTTAGTGCAGTCCAAGAGTGGCGTGATTCAATCCCAAAGTGCAATCAATCAGGCACAGGGAGCTATTAATCAAGCCACTACAGCCGTAGAACAAGCAACACATGGTGTCTCCTCGGCAGCCAATACGGTGAAACAAACGCAGCAAGCTTTGGCAGATGCACAGAAGAATGTAACACGTACACAAAGTCTATTTGATGCAGGTGCGAGCACCCAAGCTCAATTAGAACAAGCCAAAACAGCAGTCGTGAATGCGGAAGCGGCTTACAATAATGCACAAAATGCGCAGGCTAACGCGCAAGATCAGCTGGTAGCTGCGCAGAAGGCTCTAACTACAGCTCGCAACAGCTATGATTCAGCAAAAAATAGCTACAGTAATGCAAATAGCGGTTACAGTAATGCGCAAAATCAGCTCAAAGTATCTCAAAATACTGCGGTTATCGAGTCCAGCCAACAATCTCTTAAGCAGGCTCAGCTGAATGTGAACATTGCTCAGGATGCATTGGATGACACCGTTGTTACATCACCGATCAATGGTATTGTGGGCACGAAAAATGCAGAAGTGGGCGAAATGGTATCCGCTCAGTCTCCTGCGCTGGTCATCGCTAATCTGAGTACGGTCAATACATTGATCTATGTTCCAGCGGAGCAGATCAACAATGTAAAAGCAGGTGACAAGGTACAGGTTCGTGTTGCAGCTTCCAACATTGTAACAACAGGTACAGTTAAAAATGTAAGCCCGTTGGATGCAAGTGGAAAAGGCTATCCTGTAAAAATCTCAGTAGCGAATCCAGACACGAAACTGAAATCCGGCATGTTGGCTGATATCAGCTTTGTCGCTGCCAATGCACAAGAAGGAATTGTGGTTCCTACTGCGGCAGTTCAAAAGGATCAAGGTAAAGAATATGTATATGTTGTAAACGGAGACCATGCGAAACGTAAGGAAGTGAAGACTGTTCAGACGGCAGGTTCACAAACACTCGTTACCAGTGGCTTGAGCAATGAGGAGAATGTGATCGTGAATAATCTGGCATTGCTGTCCGATAACTCACCGATTACAATTAGCCAATAATTAGGCTCTAAACTTACGTACTATATAATAGTAGAAGTTTATTATGAATATGCAAAGACAGCCTGCTTAGGGGGCTGTCTTGTTTTTATTTCATTCAGCAAATTTTACATAGGATTAATGTCGATATGGGACTATTTTTGACGAACATTGGTAGAATAGGATAGACTAAATTGGAAATAGATAGTTTACGAGATCTCAGACAAGCGATCGGAGGAATTGTAAGATGGAAGTGAAATTGGTAGTGGATTATGAAGCTTATGAGAATGGCCAAACGATGGCTAAATCTATTGAGGAACTGGCAGCCAAGCCGGAGAGCGCGCAAGTTACAGATCTCATCATTGGAGATTGGGGCGGCGCCTATGAAAGTTCACCAGAGGATTTTATCCCAGTGTTAGTGAAACTCAAAGATCAATTCCCTAAGATACGCAAACTGTTTATTGGTGATATGGAATACGATGAGTGTGAGGTTTCCTGGATTAACCAGACGAATCTGTCCCCATTGTTAGAAGCGTTTCCAGCATTGGAGTCCTTTCATATCAAAGGTAGCCAGGACCTGAGCTTGGAGCCGCTTCGTCATAACCATCTTCAAGAATTGGTTATTATCTGTGGTGGTCTGCCTGTGAGCGTTCTTGAGCAAATACGTAATGCTGAACTGCCTGAACTGCGCAAGTTGGAACTGTATTTGGGTGTCGAGAACTATGGCTTTGACGGTAGCCTGAAAGATGTTTTGCCGTTTTTAGACAGCAATCCTTTTCCCAAACTTACATACTTGGGACTCAAAGATAGTGAAATACAGGATGAAATTGCTATTGCAGCAGCTAATGCCCCTGTGATTGGACAATTGGAAGTGCTGGATCTCTCACAAGGTACGTTGTCTGATAAAGGTGCAGAAGCGCTACTGGCTAGTGAAAGTATAAAAGGGCTGAAGCATCTGGATTTGAGCTATCATTATATGTCTAGTGAAATGATGCAACGTTGGAAAAGCTCAGGTCTATCTGTGAACGTGGAAGATCAACAAGAAGCGGATGAGGAAGATGATTGGCGCTATCCATCACTGACTGAGTAATTTGTACAAATGGATTTCTAAAACGGACTGTTTTCAAAATTAAATTGATCTAAAGTGAGGCGGCTCTATGGTTAGGATGTCAGACTGTAATGTCAGCGAGCCGTTTATCTTGTTCGGTAATCCGGGAAATCGTCGAACTACTGGGCTGCAGGAGGCGAGAAGCAGATTAATGCTTCCGCCCGCTCTGGAGGTTTCCTATAAGAATGTGCTGGAAGCTATTCGGCAGAAACAAGGTCTGAGCGAGCTGATGTTGCGAATAGCTGCACGAGCTACGCAAGATAGCGTGAATGGCAGTTCCTTTGTGCAAGAGAGCATTGATCAGTTACTGGCGGGGCAGATGGACAGTGGTCCGCTGCTTCGTCTGGATGCACCGGGCGAAAGCTTTGAGGTAGAGCGTGAGTTGATTGCTCTGGGTGCCTCGGATGGTGAGGGAGACGATTCTCTGTTGCCATGGCCCGAATGGACACAAGGCACAGGTATATCGGCGGCAGAAGCGCGATGTCTGCAGGAGCAGCACGGTCGTATTTGGCACCCGGCACAATGGTTCCGGGGCTATTGCCGTCTGCTGGCCTGGCTGCGGGATGAAGTGGCTCTGCTCTGGCCCTCGTCACACTGGATGAACGACCCGGCGGAAGTTGCCGTGATGTTCGACAAACGGCGTTGTAGCGCCGATTTAGGCAAGGCAGATATAAGGGTTCCACCAGTGCTTGCATCTTCAGGTGGTGCATTTCGTGATGTTGTCGATCTGCACACGGCAATGAAGGAGAGCGGGTTTCACCGCGTATTTGTGAAAATATTTTGTGGGTCCGGTGCTTCTGGTGTCATGGCCTATCAGGTACATCCCCACACACACGCGGAACTGGCAGTGACCACGATTGGAACGGAAATCATACACGGACAGCGCGTGTATTATAATGCCGGACGATTGCGTCGTTATACGGATAAGCAGGACATTCATGCTATCCTTAACTGGCTATGCCTGGAAGGGGTACATGTGGAGCGCTGGATTCCCAAAGCGACCTTGAATGGGCGTGTTTATGATGTGCGCCAACTCGTGTGCGGATCAGAAGCTTGCCATGCGGTTTTACGTTTGAGCCACAGCCCTATTACGAATTTGCATTTGCGTAATGAGCGGCTCTCGCTGAAGGAAGCCGGATTACCGCAGAATACGGTGGAATCGGTCCAGCTTACGGCGAAAGCCGCTATGAGTGTTTTTCCAGCCTCCATGGTTGCTGGACTGGATGTGCTGGTTCCGGCTCATGGTGGTCATCCCTATGTGTTGGATGTTAATCCGTTCGGTGATTTGCTGTACCGAGTTGAGCATCAGGGTTGGAATCCGTATGAATGGGAAATGCAGCACCTCGCTAATAGGAGCGTGGGTACGGAAAGGAAAAACAGATATGACTGATATGAATCAAATTGTCGGCTCTCATGATATTGTCATGATTACGCTTGATACTCTGCGTTATGACGTAGCAAAGCTGGAAGAAGAGAACTGTCCGAATTTGTGCGGCTCCGGGTCGTGGGAAAAACGCCATACACCGGGTAGCTTTACCTATGCTGCACATCATGCTTTTTTTGGCGGATTTTTGCCGACTCCAGCGAATACAGATAAGACTTCACATATTCGTCTGTTCCACACCAAGGATACGGGATTGCGTACGCATTCACATACGTGGCTGTTCGATGCCCCGGATATTGTGTCCGGGCTAGAGGGTGAAGGTTATCGGACCATCTGTATCGGCGGCGTTATTTTTTTCACAAAGAAAAATAAGCTTGCCAAGGTGCTGCCTGGATATTTCCAAGAAAGCTACTGGCGTATGAACTTTGGTGTTACCAACCCCCGTTCGACGGAGAATCAGGTGAATCATGCTCTGAAACTGTTGGAAAATGCAGACCCGTCACAGCGCTTGTTTTTATTTCTGAATGTATCAGCGATCCATGGGCCTAATCATTATTTTGTGAAGGGCGCAGCCAAAGATTCAGTGGAGTCTCAACGGGCAGCCTTGCGGTATGTGGATGGTGAACTTGGACGTTTGTTTGATGCTTTGCGAAATCGGGGCAAGACGTTTTGCATGGTTTTTTCCGATCATGGTACAGCTTATGGGGAAGACGGCTATGAAGGACATCGTCTGGCGCATGAGGTAGTCTGGAATGTGCCTTACCGCGAATTTATTTTATAGAGCAAATAGAAGTATAGATTGCACTGGTAAAATATCAAGAAATCAATCCAGCGTGAGGAAGGAGCAGAAATGAAAGCCATAAATCTGAATCACTCGCATCCAGCGGATGCGCCAGCCCCGGAGATAGACACAAACTTAGCACCGTCTAGGTTTCAGTGGCCTGAAACTCCTGCTGAATGGGCAAGCACAATCCGTGAAGCTCCTTACCGCTCCTATCTGTACTCTTACCCGCATAAAACGGCCTATCGTCCGTTTGATACACCAGTCTCATTACAGGAGTTGTGGGAGAAGGAGGAGTTAGAAAGCTATTTTTTGTATATGCATATTCCATTTTGCGCGGCTCGCTGTGGGTTTTGTAACCTGTTCACTTTGCCGGACAAGCGTCTGGATGTACATAAGGAGTATGTGGATGCACTAGAAAGACAAGCCAAGCAATGGACACCCATTATGGGGCGTCGACCTTTTTCACGTTTTGCGATCGGCGGCGGTACACCGACCTTACTGGAGGCTCCTTTGGTGGAGCGCTTGTTTGACATTGCGGAAAATATTATGGGACTGGACCCTAAGCGAGCTTCTATTTCGGTGGAGACCTCTCCCGATACTGTGACTGAAGACAGGTTGGAGGTGCTCAAGCGCCGCGGGACAGATCGTGTCAGTATGGGAATTCAGAGCTTTGTGGAATCAGAAAGTGCCGCCATATACCGACCTCAGAAGCCCAAACTTGTTAGAGAAGCACTTGAGCGGCTGGTGGAATACAACTTTCCTTTGCTGAACGTAGATCTGATCTATGGCTTGCCTGGTCAAACGGTGGAAACCTGGCTGTATTCTTTAGAGGAAGCCCTGTCTTACTCGCCAGGAGAAATATTTCTTTATCCGTTATATATTCGAGAAAATACGATTTTAAAGCCAGGCTATACCGGGCTGGATCATGATATTCGCCTTAGCTTGTATGAAGTGGCGCGCGAACGGCTCAAACAAGCAGGATATGTACAATACTCCATGCGCCGTTTTGCTAAAAATGATGGTATATCCAACAAAGAGCTTTTACCCTACAGTTGCCAGGAGGAAGGTATGGCTGGTCTGGGGTGTGGTGCACGCTCCTATACACGCAATGTCCACTATGCCAGCCGTTATGGGGTTAGTGCAGCAGCTACCCGTAGCATTATCGCAGATTATGTTGCTGCGGAACGTCATGATCTGGCTGACTACGGCTTTATTTTAAATGTGGATGAGAGTAAGCGACGCTTTATCTTAAAGGCGCTTCTTCATCGGGAAGGTTTGGAGCTATCAGCCTATGCAGAGCGCTTCGGTGTATCCCTGTCGGACGATTTTACAGGAATGTCGTTGCTGCTGGAATCCGGTATGGCTGTCGTCGAGGAGGGCACGCTGCGACTTACAGAGGAAGGAATGGCCTATTCCGATGCGATTGGGGACTGGATGATCTCCACGTCAGTACGTGAGCGTATGGAAGGATATGTAGGCGCATGAGAGCGACCTTATATTATCGTGGTTCGTTGACCTCGTGTAACTATGCTTGCCCTTATTGCCCGTTCAGTAAAAACGTTGATAGTCGGGAAACGTTGAACAAGGATCGGGTCCAGTTGGAACGTTTTGCTGATTGGGTACGGAAACAGGGCGTTTTGGGGCATCGTCTCTCTATTTTTTTTAATCCGTATGGAGAAGCCTTGATTCATTCCTGGTATCGCAAGACCATGATTGAGTTTTCCCACATGGCGCATGTGGAAAAAGTGGCGGTACAGACGAATCTCTCGACGAAGCTGGATTGGACGAAAGAACTGAACGCGGAGACTGCTGCGCTGTGGGCTACATATCACCCTGGAGAGACGAAAGAGCAAGTTTTTATATCGCAGGCTATGAAGATATATGAACTTGGTATTTCCTATAGTGTCGGTACCGTCGGGTTAAGACAAGCCTTCCCAGCTATTCGTTCCTTAAGATCGCAACTTCCAAGGGATGTTTATTTGTGGATCAACGCTTACAAGGATCGACCCCATTATTATACAGATGCTGAAGTTACTGAATTAACTGCGATCGACCCCTATTTTCAATGGAATTTAAAGGATTATAGCAGTCAGGGACGGGCATGTCGCGCCGGTGAAGATGTATTTTATGTCCAGGGTGACGGAAGAGTAAAACACTGCTATCAGGATCGACGGGTGCTTGGACACTTATATAGAGATGGTCTTAAGGGTCTGAGTGGCAAACGTCCGTGCCGGATGAAAGAATGCGGCTGCTATATCGGCTATATTCATATGGAAGAGCAGCCGTTTTGGGAAATGTACGGTAGTAGCTTACTCGAAAGAGTGCCGCAAGTACAGGTATCTCCGGTTCCATCATTTAGCAGACAGGCTATTCATAGAGATAATGAATCCATATAACAAGGGGTGTCCACATCTAAATGTAATACTATAGCACCTTGATCTATTAGAAAAACGATCAACAAAAAACCGACCCTTGCCATCAAGCAAAGGTCGGTTCATTTGTTTTATAATAACTCTATACGACAATAACTCTATACGACTGTTCTATGCGATATAATCAAGTTTGGATGATAGCAGTAATTTCTTCATCCAGATCCAATCTGATTTGTTCGCGATAGGCACGAATATTGTATTCGGAATATAGGTATCTCAGAATGGCTTCAATCATATTGGCTTCCACCAGATATTGACTGCGGCCCTGTACATGGACTTCTGCTGAATAACCTGTATCCTCTTCCCAGCTTAGTTCTACTGTCACATCCGTGGGCTGGACACCTTTACGTTCAGCCATATGCAAGCAAATAGCGTTGACAATCTCATCCATACTCAAAATCATAGCTTAGTAACGTCCTCCACGGGAATCATCTGGTCTGCGACGATTTTTAATAGCACGGTAGATACCTACTCCGATCATGATCAGGACGTAAATGGCCAGAACGTTAACGGCAAGGCCAAGCAAGCTGCCCAATGCGCCCATGTTGCCGAACAATCCGCCGAAGAGCATACCTGCCAAACCGCCCAGCATCATACCTTTCAGAAATCCGCCGCCACCGCCAAGGAATCCACCGGTTCTGCTTGTATTACCAGCAGTTGCCCCTGACTTGGCTCCGCTATCTGACTTATTAATTCCATTGCTGTCATTCGCCTTGCTTGGTGTAGATTGGTATGATTTAGGTCCGGATTTAAACCCGCCGCCTCGCCTTGCGTCAGCTGTAGATGGTGCGATCATAGCAATGAGTAGGGTAAAAGCCATCATCAGCATCATCATATTTTTCAAAGTGAATGTTTTTTTCATGTAAATATAATCCCCCTTAGTAAATTTGTTTATAGGTCAAACAACCGCTTACCAGTAATACGAATGGCATGGAAAAGGGTTTCAAAGAATTTTAATTTTTAAAAAATTAAATAATAACGTCCCATAAATCCTATGCATGGATTGGCTAAAACATTCAGCTTTGCGGCTTAAGTGAAAACGGATTAGTGTCAGCACTGACATCACCGGCAAGCAGCATACGCAGAACCATTTGGCACCATTCCAGACCTGCTTTAGCATTCAAAAGTCCTTTTTGTACTAAAATATAGTCACCAAAGTTCTTACTGCCAAAATGTAAATTCTCTGCAGGAATATCGTTCAGGATATCCTCAAGATGCTGGATTTTCTGAATAAAATGACGTTTGCGTTCCTCCAGCATACGATTGGCACTACTTTTGTCCGTTAACCAAAGACAGAACAGTCGAAGACTTAATTCATCCCGTGTAACCGGAGCAGCTAACGCTTCCTGGGACCATTGCTGAAGCATATGGATTCCCTTGTCGGTAATGGTATACATTTTCTTATCAGGCTTGTCGGACTGCTGAATCCAACGGGAGGCTAGCAGTTCCTTGCTCTCCATACGGGCCAGTAGCGGATAGATCTGACTGTGCTTGGCCTGCCAAAAAGGCTGGATACGCAACATCAGATCATAGCCGGAGGATTCCTCTCTTGCGAGAAGCCCCAACAGACCATACGATAGTAAATTCATAGATCTTATCTCCTTCATCCATCATAGTAACGGTTGTAACAGCACTGCGGCAGCTATTCTGCAGCTTCATGAAAAGTGTACACTGAAACTGTATGGTTTGACAACTTTCAGTCAGGTCGTTCACAGGTTAGCCAAAATTGATTCTTGTCATTCTCCACGTATATGTGCTTTTTTTCATAAAAAAGGGTAGTTTAAGCTCGTATGTACGAGCTTAAACTACCCTGGTAACCTTCTGCCGAAGCGTATCCTATTTACTGTTCATTTCCATCAACGAGAAGTGTTAACGCTCCTGTATCTGGATGAATAACCATGCCGTGAACGGGGGCATTAGGAGGGAGAAGCGGGTGATTTTTAATAAGCTTCACGGTAGTTCTTACCCCTTCTTCAATGTTGTCAAAACCTTTTAACCATTTATTTAGCTTAATTCCTGAATTTTCTAATGTATTCAGCACTTCCTGAGAAATTCCGCGATCGAGCATTTCATTGACCATGTGGTCTGCATTTAATGCAGCCATGCCGCACTCATAATGACCTACAACGACGACTTCGTCTGCTCCCAGCTCATACAGGGCGACTAGCACACTGCGCATTACACTTCCAAAGGGCTGTGAAATAATAGCACCCGCATTTTTGATGATTTTCACATCACCGTTGCGCAGGTTCATGGCTTTCGGGAGTAACTCCGTTAGCCGTGTATCCATACAAGTGATAATGACCATTTTTTTATTGGGGAACTTGCCCGTTCTATAGGCCTCGTATTCTTTGTTTTCTACGAAAACACGATTGTACTCTAAAATTTCTTTGATGTGATTCACGATTGTTCCCTCCAGATTCTATTAAAGTTTGATATGTACAGCCCAACGTTTATTTTAGGTCTTAGGAGCTGGTCGTACATGTTGTGAGTTGATTATACTTTTTAATATAAGTATCATCAAGTATAGGTATTGTAAAGTTTTATCCATTTTAAGTTAAAGAGGTGACCTCAAATATGGCGCAACAGACGTTGGATCAATTGACGGCTTTAAAGGAGCTTTCACACAAAATCAGTAGTTATGGCGAAGCAGTAGGTCTGCTGCACTGGGATTTACGAACTGGTGCTCCGCGCAAGGGTGTTGACATTCGGTCGGAGACGTTGGGTATGCTGTCCACTGAAATGTTCAAGCTGATGATCTCGGATGAAATGGGACAATTGCTGCAATTTTTTGCCACAGTAGATAAGCTGGAGCAACTGGAAGACAACGATCGCAGATTGGTGGAGGAATGCCGTAAAAATTATGACCTTAATCGTTCGGTTCCGGCAGACCGATACCGGGATTATAGCATTCTTGCAGCGCAGGCAGAGAGCAAGTGGGAGGACGCAAAGGGACATAGCGATTTTGTCGGATTTGAACCCTACTTGTCTAAAATCGTAGACATGAAGCGCGAATTTATCGGCTACTGGGGGGTTAAGGATACAGAGTATGACACGCTTTTGGATCAATATGAACCGGGGATGACGGTTGAAAAACTGGATGCTGTGTTTGATCGTCTCAAAAAGCGCCTTGTGCCACTGCTGTCTAAAATTCAGGCTTCACCGAACCAGCCGGATAAGAGCTTTTTAGATGGTGTGTTTGATGTGAAGCAGCAGGAGAAGTTCAGCCTGTTCATATTAGGTCAGATGGGGTATGACTTTGACGCAGGCCGCTTGGATGAGAGCGTACATCCTTTCGCAACAGGATTAAATCCAGGTGATGTGCGTATAACAACACATTATCTGCAAGATGATGTAACCAGTGCTATTTTCAGTTCGTTGCATGAAGGAGGCCATGCGCTGTACGAACAAAATATTGCTCCTGAGCTAGCAGGATCACTACTGTCGGGAGGAACCTCTATGGGGATTCATGAATCCCAGTCCCGCTTGTGGGAAAATAAAATCGGACGCAGTCGTGCTTTCTGGGATCGGTATTACGATGATTTGCAAAAGCATTTTCCTGATCGCTTGGCAAAGGTTACGGCAGATCAATTCTATCGGGCAGTCAACCGTGTGGAAAATTCACTGATTCGTATTGAAGCGGATGAGCTAACATATAATTTACATATCATTATCCGTTATGAAATTGAAAAAATGTTGTTTAATGAAAAGCTGGATGTGAAGCGTCTCCCTGAGGTGTGGAATGCGAAATATAAGGAATACCTAGGGTTACTTCCACCGAATGATGGACTGGGCGTACTTCAAGACGTTCACTGGTCCGGTGGTGATTTTGGCTATTTTGCTTCCTACTCGCTTGGCAATATGTATGCAGCACAAATTTTGGCGACATTACGCAAAGAGTTACCAAATCTAGATGAATTAATCTCTGCTGGAGAACTTGAGCCGATCAAGCAATGGCTGACCGAACGTATTTACCGTTACGGCAAGAGCCGGACGCCTTCCGAGTTGATTGTAGCCATTACAGGTGAAGATCTGAACCCGGATTATCTCGCCGACTACCTGGAAGAGAAATATACCTCCATATACAAGCTGTAAATCATATGCCATCTTCCCCACGTTCCCGGGCGAACGTGGTTTTTTTTTGTGCAATTAACCAATATATCGACAACCGCATAACAATATATGAAGTCAACGGATGTAAAAAGGTGGGGAGGGAATAAGGATGAAAAACGGCGCTCGTTTCAAAGCTGTGGTGGCTGCGGCACTACTCGGATTACTGTTGCTCAGTGGGTGCACCCCCAAAGGGGGGGAGCAGACAATTGAGATCAGACTAGGCGAGGTAGCCCGTACGGTCTTTTATGCGCCGCAGTATGTAGCCTTGAGCCAGGGAATGTTTGCTCAGGAGGGACTGGATGTCCAATTGGCAACGATTCCCGGGGGGGACAAGGCGATGACGGCGTTGTTGTCCAACCAGGCGGATATCGCGCTCATCGGCGCGGAAACATCTATTTATGTGTATCAGCAAGGAGCAGAGGACCCTATCATTAATTTTGCCCAACTGACACAGAAGGATGGAACCTTTTTGTTTGCCCGTCAAACGCAGGATAACTTTGCATGGAAAAAGCTGAAAGGACAAAATTTTTTGGGGCAACGCAAGGGAGGAATGCCGCAAATGTCACTTGAATTTACGCTTCGCAAACACGGCATTGATCCTCATAAGGATCTGAAGCTGATTCAAAATATTGATTTTGCTAATGTTGCCTCTGCTTTCGGCTCGGGTACAGGGGATTATGTACAGCTATTTGAGCCACAGGCATCTATTTTTGAAAAGGCAGGTCGTGGGCGGGTAGTTGCCTCTATCGGTGTGGAGAGCGGCGAATTGCCGTATACGGTATATATGGCTAAGCAAAGCTACCTGAAGGCAAATAGCGAGGCTGCACAGAAATTTACAAATGCTGTATATCGGGCACAACAGTGGATTGCTACGCATTCACCTGAACAGATTGCCGAAGCAATCACGCCCTATTTTAAAGATACAGATTTAGCTATTTTGACGAGTAGTATCAAGCGATATAAGGAACAGAGCACCTATGCTTTGAACCCGATGATTGAGGAAAAGGAATGGAAGAACTTACAGGATGTCATGACCTCGGCAGGGGAGCTTAAAAGTCCAGTTGCACTGGATAAGCTAGTGAACCCAAGTTTTGCCCAACAAGCGATTTCGTCAAATTCTACCGGAAATACTGAACCGCCTGTGAAAAAGAGCACAACTGAATCTACGGATGCAGGTGTCGATGCTGGAGGTTCGTCATGATGGAGGAACGGAGTGATCTAACTTCGGACGCGACAAGACCGATGGTGAGACTGGAGCAAGTGACGCATGTCTATGTAACGGATCGTGAAGCTTCGCTGGCGGTTGAGAATATTGATTTTTCCGTAGAGACAGGGGAGTTTGTCAGCTTGGTCGGCCCAAGCGGCTGCGGCAAAACGACGATCCTGTCCATGATCGCAGGGCTACTGCGTCCAGCGGCAGGCCTAGTCATGTTGCAAGGTCAGCCGGTAAGTGGGCCGAGTCCAGAAGTTGGTTACATGCTGCAGCAGGATTATCTGTTCCCGTGGCGGACGATCATGGAGAACGCATTGTTGGGTCTGGAACTAGCCAACAGAGTAGATGAAGCTGCACGTGAGCAGACAAGGCTGTTACTGGAAGGCATGGGTCTGGGAGGGAAGGAGCATCTGCATCCATCCCAGTTGTCTGGGGGAATGCGCCAGCGCGTGGCGCTGGTACGGACGCTGGCGACCAATCCGGGATTGCTGCTGCTGGATGAGCCGTTCTCCGCGCTGGATTATCAAACCAAGCTACAGCTGGAAGATCTGATTGCGGAAACCTTGCGCGAGCGGAGGAAGACGGCTATTTTAGTCACACATGATTTGGCCGAAGCCATTGCGGTCAGTGACCGGATTATAGTGATGGGTCGAAATCCTGGTCATGTCCGACGTACCTTCGAGATTCCGGGTTGCATCCGAGAAGCTCAGCCTTTTTATGCACGCGAGCAGCCGGGTTTTAATGAGCTTTTTCATGAAATATGGGGTGAACTGGAGGCTTCGGGAGCAAAGGAGTGAGTTAACGTATGAAGGACGAAGCGGATCAGCTTGAGCAACGTTGGATTCAAGGACTACATCAGGCGTATTTACGCAGCAGGCGTTCGCAACGATGGTTAGTGACAGGGGTACAGACAGCTATTTTACTGCTTTTGTTTGTATTATGGGAAATTGCAGGTCGATTGAAGTGGATTGATGTACTGTTGTTCAGCTATCCGAGCAAAATTTTCACCCAGATCGGTAAGGATGCGGTCAGTGGTGAATTATGGGGACATGTAGGTGTCACCGTGGGAGAGACGATGGCGGGGTTTTTACTCGGTACACTGTTAGGTACGTTGCTGGCTGTACTTATTTGGTGGTCACCGTTTTTGTCGAGGGTGCTTGACCCCTATATGGTCGTGTTCAACAGTATGCCTAAGGTGGCGCTAGGTCCAATTTTTATCGTTATGTTTGGGGCGGGATTTACTGCTATTCTAATGACAACCCTCTCCATTACGGTCATCATTACGACACTAGTCGTATACAACAGCTTTCAGGAAGTCGATTCGAATCTAATCAAAGTGGTTCGCACGTTTGGCGGATCACGCCGTGATACGTTTCAAAAGGTGATTTTGCCTGCATCCTTTCCTGCAATTGTCTCTACACTGAAAGTGAATGTGGGTATGGCATGGGTTGGCGTGATTGTTGGTGAATTTCTGGTGGCTAAAAACGGCTTAGGCTATTTGATTATCTATGGTTTTCAGGTATTCAATTTCACGCTGGTTATGTCCAGTTTGTTGATCATTGCTGTCGTAGCTACTCTGATGTATCAGGCGGTCGTGTATGTGGAGCATCGCCTGCTTTCGGGTCGTCCTCATCGGTAATAATAAAAGTTCTGAACATTTGTGTAAAACGTGAAAATAAAGTACCATGAAAAATGAAAATACTTAAAATTTATGAAAATGCTAAAACAGATTTCATCCAGAGAGGACAGAATTTTTTCATGGGCTTTCGTACGATTAAAACGGCTATTGCCGCATTAATGGCCGTACTTATTGCGGAGGGTTTTGGCATTCATGGTGCTACCTCAGCAGGGCTTTTAGCGATTTTGGGGGTGGATGTCACACGCAAGAGAAGTCTCCGTACTATTTCGGCGAGATTTTTTGCATCCGTCGTGGGGCTTCTTTTTGCTTGTGTTTTGTTTGTAGTATTCGGATTCCATGATTGGGTACTGGCATTATATATTTTAACGGCGTTTCCAGTCATTGTACGGGTGGGCTTTAAAGAAGGGATTGTCACCGGTTCGGTCGTGGTTTTTCGCGTATTCAGCGGCGGCGTGATTGATATGGAGGTACTGCTGACCCAGCTAGGTCTGCTAGTGATTGGACTGGGTTCCGCAATGATTGTCAATTTAGCCTATATGCCGGGTTCTGATAATACCATGCAACAAATTCGGCAGGAGGTAGATCGGACATTTTCTGTTATATTCAGAAATATGGCCAATACGCTGCGTAGTCCAGCATACATATGGGATGGCAAGGAAGTTATTGAAGCGAACAGCGTGATAGCCAAAGGGGTCACTGAGGCGGGGCGTTCCTTGGAAAATCAGATGCTTCGTCCCCAAGAGGGCTGGAATGTGTATTTTTATATGCGAAAAGAACAGCTGGATTCGATCCAAAACATGATGCAGTTGATCGCACAAATGTATCAGCATATGCCGCAGGCCAAGCTTCTGGCTGAGCTGTTCGACCAGCTTAGCAATGACGTTTTGGCTGGACATTATACGGGACAGACCGAGAAGCTGCTGGAGCAGGTTCGTGAAGAATTTAAAGCCATGGAGCTTCCCGCAACCCGGGAGGAATTTGAGATTCGTTCGGCATTATTACAGCTTACACATGAGCTTCATCAGTATTTGAAAATTGCGAAAAAGGACAAGGCCCCTACTCCAGTAAGAAATTAGAGTAAAGGCCTTGAGCGGCTACTATCCATGACGGACAGTAGCCTTTTCTTGTTCAGTGTCGGTAGAAGCCGGATGGTTTAAAGTCCGTTTGTGCCGAATTCGGTCTGTGATCCATAAGACAGCGGTGATCAGGCAAGGATACAGCATAGCCCATCCGACAAAGGGGAAAACGACCGCTGTAGAGATAAACGATATCCAACTAATGGCAACGCCCCAGCGACTACCACGTAGAAGTTTAATTCCTGCTGCGCAACCGCCGAGATAGGTCAGAATAAAGGTGGCGTTCGGGAACTGGATCAGGTTAGTGAGTGAAACAGTACCACTACCGTACAACACCATAATGATCACGAAGCAGACGCTAAGAAAAGCAATGCCTCCGATAGGGGTGTGGAATCGTTGGGATAACATGCCCATCCAGCGAAAGGCCTGTCCTTGCCGGGATAAAGCATAAGCGACACGTGAAGCGGCACCCACATAAGCAATAATAGTAGCGGTACAAATAAAGATACCCGTCAAGCCTGCAATTATCGCGCCCCATGGCCCAATAGCCCGACTAATCACCCATACGAGCGAAGCATCCGAACCCCCTGCAAGGTAACTTTGTGTGCCCACAGTAGCCAGCGCTGTTAAGAAATAAAGCAAACCAACAATGACGGCTGCAATGGTCACACCTCTAACGGCCGCCCGCCGGGGATTAGTGAATTCCTCTGACATATGGGACACGGCCTCCCAACCGATAAAGCACCAAAACAGAATCGCGGCCGCTTGACCGACGGAGAGCCAGCCATGTGGAGCAAACGGGGTGAAGTGGATTGTTTTCATCTGAGGAAGTGCTGCGGCAATGGCGAATATAAGGACAGCAACGATAGCTATGACGACTGCGATCTGAATACGTCCCGCGACCTTCATGCCGATCCAATTGATGATCAGGCCCACCGCCAGCATAGCAGCGGCTAACATCATGCGGCTTTCCTCTCCCCAGCCCATGGCTGCGGTCATATAGCCGGCTCCGGTGAGTGCGGCAACAGGAGCCCCAATCGGAACTGACATGAGAAAAAACCACCCGATATAAGCACCGGCACGTGGTGAAAAGGCCAACGTGACAAAATGCGATACTCCACCCGCATTCGGGAATTTGGCGGATAGAAGACCCATAGAAAGTGCCATTGGCAAGATGAGCAGGGTCATAAAACCCCATGCCAGCAGCGATGCCGGTCCCGCCATTTGGGCGGCAAGACCAGGCACAATCAATATTCCCGAACCCAGTACAGCTCCGATATAGAGTGCAATGGCCTGTGGAAGACCAATGGTGGATTGAAGTTTACTTTCACTTGTCATGCAGAAAAGCCTTCTTTCTATTGTTATTTTCTCCAGCTTATCAGATAATCAATCTATCGGAAAAACGGAATATAACGATTGCTTGCATCGAAAAAAACGATTGAAGGAGCGGATTATGGAATCGCGGCATTTGTTTACCTTTTTAAATGTAGTTGAGGCAGGCAGTTTTACGCGAGCAGCGCGTATACTGGATTATGCACAGTCGAGTATCACTGCTCAAATTCAAACGCTGGAGACTGAGTTGGGTACGCCGCTTTTTGATCGCATTGGCAAGAAAATCATGCTGACGGATGCCGGGCGACGTCTGCTGCCCTATGCGCAGGAAATTTCCAAGATGCATGCTATGGCTAAGGATGCGCTTCGTTCAGAAACGGAATTGGCAGGCACGCTGAAAATAGGAGCACCAGAGTCTCTGGCCGCTTTTCGTCTACCGAGTTTGATCCGTGAGTACAGGGAGCGGTATCCGAAGGTTAAAATTGTCCTCAAACCCGGCGAATGCTGGGAATTACGCGATTTGATCCGTTCCGGTGAGCTGGATTTGGCTTTTTTGCTTCAGCCCGAGACAGAGGATAGAGAACTGAATGTCACCACGCTTATTCACGAGCCGATGGCCTTGGTTGCGCCACTCGAGCATTCGCTGGTTACCTATACCCAGGTAGAGCCTGCCGACTTGAAGGATGAAACCATTTTGCATACAGAGGCAGGATGTACGTACCGTATCCTTTTTGAGCAGTATCTGAATAAACACGGTATTTTTTCAGACCCTAGCCTGGAATTTTGGAGTATTGAAGCCATCAAGCAGTGTGTCATGGCTGGGCTGGGTATTGCGTTGCTCCCGCTAGTAACGGTACAAAATGAGCTGCGAGAAGGTAAAATGGCGCGTTTAGCCTGGGATGACAGTGAACAGCAGGTGGCTACTCAGGTCGCTTATCACACGAAAAAGTGGAAATCCCCGGCTCTTAGCGAATTTTTACAGATCGTTGAGCAGCATGTAACACATTGGCGTGCATGAGTTCAAGCCATCACGGCATATGCTTATACAAATAATATTTTTTCCTTTTCGCCTATTCACTCAACATTCGCCCACAACCTGCATACATATGTATGGAATGATTGATTGTATGGAGGAGGTTCAAGAATGGCATTAAGTCATAAAAATCGTAGAGAGATTATTACCAAAGCGATCTGTGGTAAAGGTCGCAGATTCTCTACCGTAACCCATACCGTAACTCCGCCGAATAATCCGACGAGCATTTTAGGGGCATGGATTATTAACCACCAGTATGAAGCTGTGGCGGCGGGGGACGGCATTGAGGTCGTCGGGACGTATGATATCAATATTTGGTACTCATACGATAAAAACTCGCAGACCGATGTTGCCAAGGAAACGGTGTCGTACGTAGAAAATGTGCCGCTCTCGTATCTTGATCCGAAGCACCGGGCGTCTACAGTGGAAGTATCCGCCGAAGCTACACAGGAGCCGAGTTGCGTCGAGGCCAGTGTGTCTTCTGGAGGTGGCAGCGTAATGATCCGGGTCGAGCGGGAATTTGCGGTGGAGCTGGTAGCGGAAACGAAGATTGTTGTAGAAGTATTCCCGAATGGCAGCAGCGATGATTTTGACAAAGACTTTGATTTTGGAGCGGAAGAGGGGGACTATGAGGAGCTCGACCCCGACCTCATTGACGACGAGCTCTGACAGAAGCAACCAAAAAGAGGGCCGCTTTACTCTTGCGCCGGCTGATTCTGCGCAGGGGGCAAAGGCCCTCCTTTTTTGTTGTTGCGGGTTGAAATTGGATTGAAATCCGTACGTAGTTCGTAGGGGGGATATAATGCAGCAGCCAGGACAGGCGCTCATACGCTTCAGGCAGATGCCAAATGATGAAAAAAAGCGTAGACTGGAGCGTTCAGGCATAGCGGTGCAGTGGATGGATAGCAGTATAGCAGATTTTGCGATAGGCTACGCGGTGCAAATCCATCAACTGCGAGTATTGGAGATTCGTAGGCGTGCCATCGAAGGCCCTTCCAAAGTCCCCGCATACGATCTGTCTGAACTGGATCAACATTCACCGCTCTATGTCCGGATGGAGCGGCTAGCTGTACGTGCGTTGTATACACTGGGTTTGGACAGTGGTGAGGTGATGCTGACTCCGCTGGGGGAGCGCAGCTGTCAGGTGCGCGAAGTCTCGGCACAGCCATGGTTAAATGATAGACGTTTGGCCACGCTATATGAAATTGCTGCGCGCGAAGGGGATGTTGAGGGTGAGAATCTTTCAGCGCAACGAGGGAGAGATCGACTACTCATCGGAATGGACCCTGAATTTGTGCTGATTCGTATGCCAGAGGGACGGGTCGTGCCGGCCTCAAGATATTTGGGTCGTCTCGGCATAGCCGGCTGCGATGCTGTTACGCGTCGAGGACGAACGCTGTATCCAGTCGCTGAGCTTCGTCCAGCGCCGAGTGGAGATCCGGACCGTCTGCTGAAGCACCTGCGTCAAGCTTTTGCAACCGCAGCCCGGCGCATTACCGACCGCACACTCATCTGGCAGGCGGGGGGGATGCCGCAACCGGGTTTTCCACTGGGCGGACATCTGCATTTCAGCGGGGTTGCGCTAAACGGTGCCTTGCTCCGGGCACTGGATAACTATTTGGCACTGCCTTTGGCGCTACTGGAAGACAAGCGTGCGGCCCGGCGCAGACCGCATTATGGCAATTTGGGTGATTTTCGACGTCAGTCGTATGGAGGCTTTGAATATCGTACACTGCCCAGTTTTCTTATCTCGCCACAGCTAGCGAAAGGTGTGATTGGTATGGCGTTTCTCATTGCTACTCAATATCCGCGTTTGCAACGTAGGCCGCTGGGTGAAGAGGAGGCTCACAGAGCCTTTTATGAAGGAAATCAATTTGTGCTTAAGGAGTATATGGAACCTCTTATTTTGGATATGGTTTCACTGGAAATATACTCGCAATATGAAGCTTATGTAGCGCCATTGCTGGACAGCCTCCGCAAGGGGAAGCAGTGGGATGAATCACGGGATTTGCGCCCCTTTTGGAAGCTTACGTAAAATCAAGTGTCGACACCAGGAATGGTTTCATGTTATCGACTGTCATTTTTGATATAATGAGAGATAATTATAAGTTTAAACGGAACAAAGTGTGGGGGTTAGTAAACGGTATGTCTAAATATACACCGATGATTGAGCAGTATTTATCCATAAAAGAGCAGGCTAAAGATGCATTTTTGTTTTTCCGTCTGGGAGATTTTTACGAGATGTTTTTCGATGATGCAATTCTTGCATCCAAGGAGCTGGAAATTGCACTTACGGGTCGTGAGGGTGGCGCCACGGAAAAAATTCCGATGTGCGGCGTGCCTTATCATTCAGCGGAAAATTACATACAGCGCCTCATTGAGAAAGGTTATAAAGTGGCCATCTGTGAGCAAATGGAGGAAGCCTCAGCTACGAAGGGGATGGTGCGGCGGGATATTGTCCGCGTTGTGACCCCGGGTACAGTAATGGAAGGCAAGGTGCTGGGTGATAAATCCAACAACTACATGGTATGTGTCACAGAGACGGACGGGATGCTGGCTCTTGCGGCGTGCGACTTGTCAACAGGTGAATTGTATGTGACCTCTGTGCCTGATTCGAAAGAATGGCTACTAGATGAAATAAACATTTATGAGCCGTCCGAAATGTTGGGGGATGGTCATCTGCTTGATTTTGTGGCTTCCCGTATGTCCCCCGTTGGACGGCGTGTTGTGTATACGGCCTGGGACAAATCCAAGGATGATTTGGTTCGGGATCAATTTGGCGAAGCCACGTGGGCAAGGCTTACGGAGGAACGCAGACGGTGCGTATCACGCTTGATTTCCTATTTGAATGAAACGCAAAAAAGATCGTTAGGCCAATTGACCCAAATCTCCGTATATGAGCCAAACCATTTTATGATTCTGGATCCATTTACCCGCAGAAATCTGGAACTGGTGGAGACAGTACGTGAACGCTCCAAGAAAGGCTCGCTGCTGTGGCTGTTGGATCGCACAGAGACTTCCATGGGAGCGCGTCTGTTGCGTCGTTGGATCGACAAGCCGTTGTTGAGCGGCAGTCTTATTGAGGAACGCTTGGAGGCGGTGGACAAGCTATACCACCAGTTTATTTTCCGAGAGGATGTACGTGCTCAGCTTAAAGAGATTTACGATCTGGAGCGTCTGGTTGGGCGGATTGCCTTTGGTAGTGCTAATGCACGCGATCTGATCGCTCTCAAGCTGTCGCTGGTCCGAATTCCTTCTTTACGCGAATTGTGCGCTGAATCTCCTTCGAAGACGCTGAGACAGATTGCACAAACGCTGGATAGCTGTACAGACCTGTGTACATTGATTGAGGAAGCGGTGGCGGATGAACCGCCGATTTCCGTAAGGGATGGAGGTCTTATTAAGGAAGGCTACCATCAGCGTCTGGACGAACTGCGCGAGGCGAGTGTGAACGGTAAACGTTGGATCGCTGAGCTAGAGGCCAAGGAACGTGCAGCAACCGGCATTCGGTCACTTAAAATTGGATATAACAAAGTATTTGGTTATTATATCGAGGTGACCAAATCCAATTTGGCTTCATTACCAGAAGGTCGATATGAACGCAAACAGACGTTGGCGAATGCGGAACGGTATATTACACCGGAGTTGAAGGAAAAGGAATCTCTAATTCTGGAAGCCGAGGATAAAATGGTTGATCTGGAGTATACGCTTTTCTCCGAGCTTCGCAGTAAACTAAACGCTGAAATTCCCCGTTTGCAAAAGCTGGCAGAGCAAGTGGCTGAAATTGACGTGTATCAGTCGCTGGCATCGGTTAGCGCGGAACGGGGATTCGTGAAACCTGAGCTGACTACAGGATATGATTTCGTAGTGGAGCAGGGTCGCCATCCCGTGGTGGAGGCTGTAATGAAAGATGGCGGTTTTATCGCCAACAGCACGGTATTGGAGGAAGCGGATGCGCATATTCTACTTATCACCGGGCCGAACATGGCTGGGAAAAGTACGTATATGCGTCAGGTCGCACTTATTGCAATTATGGCTCAAATTGGCTGTTTTGTCCCTGCTGCACGTGCCAAGGTGCCGATGCTGGATCGCATTTTCACACGGATCGGCGCAGCGGATGATCTTATCGGCGGGCAGAGTACGTTTATGGTCGAAATGGCAGATATCCAAGTAATGACGGACAAAGCAACTCCGCGAAGCTTGATCATTATTGATGAACTGGGACGAGGTACGTCTACCAGTGAAGGAATGGCAATTGCACAGGCAGTCATCGAATTTGTCCATGACACGATCGGCTGTAAGGCACTGGTATCCACGCATTTCCATGAGCTGGCGCATTTGGAGCAAGGCCTGTCTTCGCTGCGAAATTACTCTATGGCCGTGCAGGAAAGCGGCGACAAAGTGAATTTCCTGCGCAAGCTCATACCGGGAGCGGCTAGCAGTAGCTATGGTATTTATTGTGCTCGGCTTGCAGGCTTGCCCAATAACATTATTGAGCGAGCGAATGGACTGCTGAATGGTTTTGAACAGGCAGCGGCTCAAGTAACGGCAGGTACCGAGATAGTAGTAGGAGGGAAGGAAGGGACTGATCTTCGTACAGTTTCAGGGACAGAGGATATTTCTTCTTTGACCAAATATAATTCAGGCCAGACATTGCGAGAAAGCGGAGAAACTGCATCATCAGCTCAGTCTTTATCACAGCAGGCGACCCTGGTAAAAGAAGATACTCTACAGACTGTGGAGGATTCCAGCAGGTTGGAGCAAGGAGCAACCGAAGTGGTACAGCTGTCCATTTTTGGAGAGCAGGAGCTTGCCACCTCCAAGCCCCACGCAGAGACAGTAGAGACGAATCCAATTGTGCGCCAAATTTTGCGCAAGGTGAAGAATGCTGATGTCATGAATATGACTCCTTTACAGGCAATGCAGCTATTAAATGATCTTAAAAATAAGGCCAATGGCCTGTAGTAAAAATAAGTGACATTATTCTTATTTTTCATCGCACTTTGAAGTCAGGAGGAGGTTAAAAGGATGTCTAAAATTCGGGTACTGGATGAACATATTGCGAACCAGATTGCTGCCGGTGAGGTCGTGGAGCGTCCAGCCTCCGTCGTGAAGGAACTGGTGGAAAATGCGATTGATGCAGGCGGTACGCGGGTGGACGTATGGGTAGAAGAGGGCGGCTTGCAAAGTATCCGGGTGACGGATAATGGAAGTGGCATTGAGCCTGAAGACGTGGAAACGGCATTCTATCGGCACGCGACAAGTAAAATTGGACATGGTCGCGACCTGTTTCAGATCACAAGTCTCGGCTTTCGGGGAGAGGCGTTGCCAAGTATTGCGGCAGTATCGAAAGTAGAGTTGCTTACAGCAGCCGGAGATGACGGGCGTGCCCGTAAATTAGTGATTGAAGGCGGTAAGCTGTTGCTTCACGAGGATGCTGCTAGTAGGCAAGGGACGGATTTTACCGTACGGGAGCTGTTTTATAATACACCTGCAAGGCTGAAATATATGAAAACAATCCAGACCGAGCTGGGACACATTTCGGATGTATTGTACCGAATGGCGCTTTCGCACCCGGAAGTGGCCTTCACATTGCGGCATAATGGCAATACATTGCTGCAAACGCTGGGCAATGGTGATTTGCTGCAGGTGATTGCCGCTATTTACGGAACTTCTGCGGCGAAATCCATGCTGCTGCTAGAAGGAGAGAGCCTGGATTACCGAATTAGTGGCTATGTCAGTCGCCCAGAGTGGACGAGATCAAATCGCAATGCGATCTCGACAGTAGTGAACGGACGTTTTGTGCGTAGCTACGGGCTTAATCAGGCGTTGCTCAAGGCATATCATACCTTATTGCCGATCAATCGTTTTCCGCTGGCTGTGATCCAACTGGAAATGCATCCTTCTTTGGTGGATGTTAACGTTCATCCTGCCAAGCTGGAGGTAAGGTTTAGTAAAGAAGCTGAACTGTTTCAGCTGGTTGAAGATTCGGTAAAAGCTGTCTTAGGGCAGCAAGTGCTGATTCCGAAGGCAGTCAAGCGCGAGATCGGTGGCAAGGACAGTGGCTCGTTTGTGCAGGAGCAGTTTCACTTCTCGAAGGGAAATGGTGCGGAAGGGGATGCTCCTTCCGGCAAAGACCGGGGGGGAGCACTGCCACCTTCCGTGACTTCGCCGGAGAGCCAGGAATCGCGCCAATCCAATTACTTGAACAGGAACGAAGAGAATAACAGGGGTAGCCAGGAGCGTGAGCAACGTCCGAGCAGGGATAGTCTCTCAGCCATTGGACGGGCAAACAATCTTTCAGGTAAAAGTATTAATGATGATGAACTGGATGCAGATTTTGTGGAAGAAAACAACGGGAGTGAAGTTAAAGGGGAAGTGCCGCTTCCTGATGGGGCGACCGTACAGTCGTCCGAAGGAGATAATGCCGCAATAGGCACAACTACCTTATACAGCGGAGGGATACAGGAAACAGCTGCTTCTGCTGCTTACCCATCTTCTATGCCGCCGATTGCAGGACAAGCTACAGATTCCCGTCATTTCGCGGATCAGAAGCCGCGCCAGCAACGTCTGGATGCGGAGCAATTGGCAGCAGTGTCGGGAGAAGTTCCAGAGCTGCCTACTTTTCCTGAACTGAATTTAATCGGTCAGCACCATGGGACATATCTGATTGCGCAGAACGACCAGGGCTTGTATTTAATTGATCAACATGCCGCACATGAACGAGTCAATTATGAATTTTATTATGAAAAATTCGGCAATCCCGAGTCAGTATCGCAGGAGCTGCTACTGCCAATTACACTGGATTTTACGCCTTCCGAAACGGAAAAGTTGAAAACAAGGCTGCACTGGTTTGAACAGGCAGGGGTGTATCTGGAGCATTTTGGCGGTCAAACCTTCCGTGTCAGCTCTTACCCGTACTGGCTTCCCCAAGGGGAAGAAGCGGATGTCATTGAGGAAATGGCCGGATGGGTGCTGGAGGAAAGAGCCATTGATCTTGCTAAGCTGCGGGAAGCAGCCTCAATCATGTGCTCCTGCCGGGCTTCGATTAAAGCAAACCAGAAGCTGACTGATCGGCAGGCTATTGTGCTGCTAGAGCGTTTGGCAGCGTGCAAACAACCTTATACTTGCCCTCATGGGCGACCTATTGTGGTTTCCTTTTCCACATATGATTTAGAGAAGCTGTTTAAAAGAGTAATGTAAGGGAGTATATATATGTTGCAGGATCGGGAAAACCGTGAAGAAGAGCAGTCGAGCCTACGGGAAAAGCAAGTCGAATTACTCGTCACGACAGGGGATTCCCCCTCGGCTGAGGTTGTGGAGCGAGCGAAGTTGCTTGCAGCCGAGTTAGGGGCGCTGTATGCCCCTCGTCGTGGCATATCGGTAGCTAAGCTAATTGCGGCTCACAGAGTCCGTCAAGCGTTGGTTCTGGTGCAGGGCGGAGTAAGGCTGATTAGCCCAGAACAACCACCGATGGCTTTTCACCCCAGTATGGGCTTCATTCGCGCCAAACGGGTATTAAAGGGTGAACCTGACCCGATGTTGACGGCTGCCCGGATCGTCCCGGGTGATACCGTGCTGGATTGCACTGCAGGACTTGGTACGGATTCTCTTCTATTTTCAATTGGAACGGGAAGCTCTGGACAAGTCACGGCTGTGGAGAGTTCTTTCCCCGTCTACGCTTTAATCAAGGATGGAATGAGGCATTACCGTTCCGGCAACGCTGAAGTAGATAAAGCCTTTTCCAACATTGACGTTCGTTTTGGTTATCATTTGGACTATTTGCGTAGTTTGCCGGATCGCAGTATAGATATTATTTATTTTGACCCTATGTTTCGTGATCCGTTGCTCGATTCCAGCGCAATTGGTCCATTGAGAGGGTTGGCAAATCCAGACGCGTTGAGTGAGGAAAGTATTGTTCATGCGAAACGGATTGCACGAAAAACAATTGTATTAAAAGAAAAACGGGGTAGCGGGGAATTTGCCCGCCTCGGCTTCCGTGTAGAGCAGCGGGGCACAACGAAAACAGTGTACGGAGTGATCGATATTGACAGTGGCACCTAAGCCTAAACTACTCGTTCTTGTTGGCCCGACTGCGGTTGGCAAGACGAAACTAAGCATTGAGATGGCTCGACAATTTGACGCGGAAATTATTTCCGGGGATTCCATGCAGGTATACCGTCATATGGACGTTGGAACTGCCAAAATTTCCGAACAGGAAATGGAAGGAATCAAGCACCATTTAATTGATATTCATGAGCCTGAATACCCATATTCAGTAGCCCAATTTCAGGAGGACTGTCGTCGTCTCATACCTGATATTCAATCTAGAGGAAAGCTACCGTTTATCGTAGGCGGAACAGGTTTATATGTAGAATCAGTCTGCTATGAATACCAGTTTTCCGAGGTAGGGGCTGACGAAGCTTTTCGTCAGGAGCAGCTGGACTATGCCGAACAGTTTGGAGCTGACGCGCTTCATGCGCGACTACAGGCGGTTGATCCCGAAAGTGCACTTCGTTTGCATCCTAATGATCGTCGTCGTGTCGTTCGGGCACTGGAAATTTACCATGTTAGCGGAACGACACTTAGCTCTCAACTTGCCAGTCAAAAAAAGGAATCTCCCTACCAACTCTGCATCGTAGGTTTGACAATGGATAGGCAAATGCTATATAAACGTATTGAAGACCGAATTGACGGGATGCTCGATCAAGGGCTTGTGGCTGAGGTAACCTCCTTAATGG
The DNA here is from genome assembly GCF_038007385.1 of Paenibacillus sp. FSL M8-0228. NCBI lineage: Bacteria > Bacillati > Bacillota > Bacilli > Caryophanales > Paenibacillaceae > Paenibacillus > Paenibacillus sp. FSL M8-0228. The sequence goes on along the minus strand of NZ_JBBOXA010000001.1, from coordinate 3,257,574 downwards.
AACGGGGAGTGCGAAGCGATGCCATCTCCATGCAAGGTCTAGGCTATAAAGAGATATCCTCCTACCTGCGGGGAGAGGTGTCTTTGGAAGAGGCGGTGACTTGGCTAAAACGGGATACGCGTCATTTTGCGAAGCGACAGCTCTCGTGGTTTCGCCATATGAAGGATATCCAGTGGGTAGATGTCACTGATTTCGGAAATTTTTCTGCTCATGCAGCCCAAATACACGAAATTATAGCAGGAAAGTTCCGGACAGACCTTGAATATACTTCAAAACAATCCAAATGATTATTGGGGGTACGGCTAAAATGAACAAGTCCATTAATATCCAAGATACGTTTCTGAATCAATTGCGCAAGGATTCTATACCTGTAACGGTATACCTCATCAATGGATTTCAGGTGCGAGGGACGATTAAAGCATTTGACAATTTTACGATTGTGATCGACTCGGATGGAAAGCAGCAGCTGATTTACAAGCATGCCATCTCCACCTTTACACCGCAACGCAATGTATCGCTTGTACAGCAGCAGGATAGCGCTAGCGATAACTGATTACGGCTTGACGGTCGTCCGGGTTCATGAAACTTTTCAGGCGTCCGTCTCGTCTAACTGTATAGGAATGTGACCGGGAGCAACCTGATCAGGGTTGTTCTTTTCATTCCGTTTACTTTCAAGCTGCCGACAGCAAGCTTTAAGCTTATGTTAGGTACCATATGATTATTCGCGAAAGGGAGTCAGGGGAATGCCAAACGATTCATTGTCCAGATCCGGCAATCGCAATAGAAACACATCTAAAGAGAAGCCGAAGGGCAAGAAAAAGAAAATTACAGGTAAGCGAATTGGATGGACGCTGTTTATTACCGCGGCGGTAGCTATATTTTGCGCACTTGGTGGCTATTTATTTGTCATGGTAAATGGCGAAAAAATTTACGATGCGAACAAGGACAAAATTACAGTGAATGAGACATCAAAGGTTTATGACCGCAACGGTGTGCTCATGGGTGAGTTGTCTGTGCAAAAAAGTGATCCTGTCAAAAGTGAAGAAATACCAGACTTGCTCAAAAAAGCTTTTATTGCAACCGAGGATAAGCGTTTTATGGAGCATCAAGGAGTTGATATTTGGTCTATCGGTCGGGCAGCCGTTAAGGATATCGTGGCCCGTTCGGCAGTGGAGGGCGGCAGTACGCTAACTCAGCAGCTGGCCAAAAACTTGTTTTTGACACGTGACAAAACCTTTTTCCGTAAAGCGACAGAGGTATCCATCGCAATGGCGCTGGAGCGGAGGTTGACTAAAGATGAAATTATTACTCTCTACTTAAATCGGATTTGGTTTGGACGCTCCTATTCTGGAATTAAGGCAGCGTCGGAAGGTTATTTTGGGCAAACCAACTTAAAAGAATTAAAATTGTGGCAAATTGCTACATTGGCAGCTATTCCGAAAGGGCCTTCCAAGTATAATCCGATCAGTAACCCGGAGAACTCGAAGGCACGACGTGCGGTGGTTCTCCAGCTGATGTTTGAGCAGGGGATGATTGGAAAGCAAGAGATGGAAGAGGCCAAGGCTGTAAATTACAATTACAAACAACCAGAAAAAGTTCAAAAGTATCAAAATTTTATGGAATACGTCATGGATGAGGCAGAGGATGCACTGCCAGGAGTTAGCGGCAATGATCTGATTATTGGCGGTTACAAAATTCATACCACAATGGATGCCCAGGCTCAAAATGCGCTGGATCAGGCGATGGCAGATGATGACATGTTCGAAAAAAGTCCTGACGATCAGCCAGTTCAAGCTTCGATGGTCATTATTAACAACCAGACAGGTGGAATTGCCGCGATGGCACCCGGACGGGATTACAAAAAGGGAACCTTCAATCGTGCGACACAGAGCCGCAGACAGCCAGGATCGGCCTTCAAGCCGATTGTAGCCTATGCGCCAGCTCTCGAATCCGGTAAATTTACGATGGATACTCCTTTGAGTAACGAACGCCAGAGCTTTAACGGATACAGTCCGAAAAACTTGCATGGTTACTCGTCGACCATCAGCATGCTCGACGCGATTACGAAGTCTGAAAATATTCCACCTGTATGGTTGCTGAACCAAATCGGTGTGGAAAAAGGGGTTCAATTTGCCGAGAGCGTAGGCATTCCGATGGACAAAAACGATCACTCACTTGCTATCGCATTGGGTGGATTAAGCAAAGGAACGAATACCCTTGAAATGGCGCAGGCGTACAGCGCTTTTGCTAATAAAGGACAATTCCAAAAAGCTTATTCTATTAAGCAAATTAACAATAGTGATGATCAAGTTGTTTATACTCATGAAGAGGAAACTAAATCTGTAATGAGTGAAAAAACGGCTTATGAAATGACACAAATGATGCAAAATGTAGTCAATAGCGGCACAGGTCGCAAAGCACGCATTGACTGGCCTGTAGCCGGTAAAACGGGTACGACCCAAAGTGGAATTAGCGGTAATAGTGGTAACCGGGACATCTGGTTTGTCGGTTATACGCCAGAATATACCGGAGCAGTATGGATGGGTTATGATAAGCCGGACAGTAAACATATGCTCAGAAACTATAGTGGGCAGTCGGCAGCCTTTTTCGGAAGGGTCATGGGTGAAGCTCTCAAGGGGCATCCGGTTACGCAATTCAGCGAGCCGAAGGGATATGAACCACCAGTTGAGCAGAAGCCAGAAGAGCCGGTTCAGGCTACCGCTCCAAGCGGACTGAGCGGGTCTTATAGTCAGGACACCCAAATTGTATCGTTGTCCTGGAATGCGGCAGAGGGAGACAATGTACAATACCGTGTTTATCGTAAAGAGTCTTCCGAAGGAAGCTTCAGGACGATTATGGAGGCGATGAGAGGCACGAGTGGCGAAGATACGTCTCCTGTAGCTGGAAAAACGTATCAATACTATGTCGTAGCTTATGGAACGGATGGTAAAGAATCCGCAGCTTCGAATACGATTAGTGTAGAAATTCCGACAGAGACTACTCCGATAGATCCGCAGCTAGGAAATGATCCTAATCAGGATGGAACTGTACCGGATAATGGCGAGAATATAGATGGTCAGGACGGCACAGACCAGGGGAATACGACTCCTGGAGGTACTGATAACGGTACTGGTTCTGACCAAGTACCAACGTCTCCTGGAGGTAACAATGGAAATGGTACTGGAGGCACAGGCAACAGTAACGACAATTTTGGGAACGGAAACGATACAAATACGGGGAATGGTCAGACGACTACGCCGGATTCAGGTATAACTGATGAAAATACTATGACCAATCCAGAAAATACAGATGCATCTACCACAGGTGCTATTATGGATGGAAGTCAGGAAAGCAAATCCAACGGTCATTCAAACTCCAATCGTGGACGTCACAACCGGGATTAGCAAATATGTTTTATGTAAGATGATATTGGCTTCAAATCAAAGGTATTTTCGGACTGTTTTGACAGTCTGAAAATACCTTTTTTGCTGTAATACAGGGGTTCTTTTTGAGTGTACAGTTTAAATATGGTAAGCTGGTTTTACCAATGTTGGAGAGGAACATCATTTATGAAGCGCAAATTCGGAGACCGGGCCAACTGGCGCAGAATCACCAATCGCAAGTTTGCTTGCCGGTATGTAGAAAGTGACGCGTTTACAGGATATATGACCCTGTATACCATTTTGAGTCTCAAGGAGCCGTTATGGAAGAGTTACGGTGGTCATACGTTTTGCATAGCCGATAAAGGATATTCCTGGCTGCAATATTATCCAAAAGGTGAGCACTATGTGGTGACTGCTATGTTTGACAATCGGGAGCAAATCGTTGAATGGTATATTGATACCTGCCGAAATCAGGGTGTGACTGATCAAGGAGTCCCTTGGTTTGACGATCTGTATTTGGATGTTGTGGTGCTTAAAAACGGTGAAATCTTCCTGGTGGATGAGGATGAATTGGAGGAGGCATTACAACGGGGGCATATCTCAACGCAAGAGGCAGAATTGGCTAACCGTACAGCGGCTGATGTGTTACATCAGATAGATGCCCACGTGTTCCCTTATTTTAAAATGTCGCTGAAACACCGATCAGAATGGTTTCACAACGGTGATTTCAAGAGAGAACGGTGAAAGTTTTGCAGTGGATTAAAGACATCGGGCCCCAACGCCCTGAGTTGAAAAGCAGGCAGAGTCGCCTTAAGAAAATATCTATGGTAACCAAGCGTCTTGTACTTTCTTTGATAATTTTCATTTTGATCGGATTGGTATGGGCAGGAATCCGAGTGTGGAACATGAATACGGCCGCCTCTACCACTCCGCTCCAGCAAGTGCAAATTGGTATCGTATTAGGTGCTTCTATGTGGGGGGCTGAGCCCAGTCCTGGATTGAAGGAAAGGCTGGAAGAAGCCTTGCGCTTATACCGCAACGGGACGGTACAGCATCTAATTGTAAGTGGTGGACTGGATAAACCCGATTTTCCGTATACGGAGGCTGAGGGCATGCAACGCTATTTGGTAGATAGAGGGGTCCCTGTACAGCATATTGTGTTGGAAAACCATGCGACCAGTACTTACGAAAATCTGCTCTATAGCCAGCGCATTATGAAGGAATATGGATGGACCTCTACCGTGATCATCACACATAGCTATCATGGCCCTCGGGCGATGGAGATTGCTCAATTCTTAAAGTTTGATCATCCTCAGATGGCTCTGACGGAATCTAAAGTGCTGAATATGCCAATTCATCAATCAAGAGAAGTATTGGCATACGCTAAATGGACGCTGCAACGGTGGTGGATCAGCGCTCAAACTTGGGTTGCCTGAATTAAAGAAAAGGCTTTGTGCACGTTCCCGTTGCTTTTATGCTAATAAGGACATGCCAGACCGAATACATTAATAGGGTAAGCTGTGCCTGAAGAAATGTTGAGGTGATGGATGCATGAACGGACGGGGAATCGCCGCGGGCAAGCGGTCGGAGGAGAGACCTTCCAGACAAATTAATGTCGTGCTGCGTAGCCCGGAGCCGATAGCTTCGGTGACTGTGGACGAGACGGAAGCAGTGGCTTCAACCAAGTCACAGGCGCTACCGCAGTATCTCAGTCTTTATCAGGAAATTCAGAAAGAACTCGATCATCTCGTCGGCTTGGATAACATCAAAGACCTTGTATTTGAGGTATATGCCTTTTTGCAAATCGCTCATATGCGCACGGATGCGGGATTATTGAGTAATGCACACGTATATCACATGATTTTCAAAGGAAATCCAGGTACGGGGAAAACGACAGTAGCCCGCATTATCGCTAAAATGCTGCAAAAAATGGGGGTACTGAGCAAAGGTCATCTGATTGAGGTGGAGAGGGCTGATCTGGTCGGTGAGTATATTGGCCACACGGCACAAAAAACGCGAGATCTGGTAAAGAAATCTCTTGGCGGCGTGTTGTTCATTGACGAGGCTTACAGTTTGGCACGCGGAGGGGAAAAGGATTTTGGAAAAGAAGCGATTGATACCTTGGTAAAGTCCATGGAAGATCAAAAAAATCAATTTATTTTGATTCTCGCTGGATACTCGGGGGAAATGGACTTTTTTCTACGAACAAATCCTGGTCTTCCTTCTCGCTTTCCAATCCAGTTGGATTTTCCTGATTATACTGTGGATCAGCTTATCCAAATTTCCGAGATGATGGCCAAGGAGCGGGATTATATTCTCATGCCTCAGTCCATAATTAAAATGAAAGAGCATTTGCTAAACGAGCGTAATGACAGTCTTCATGCATTTAGTAATGCACGATATGTTCGTAACGTGATTGAAAAAGCGATTCGGCACCAAGCTGTCAGGTTGCTCAATCAGTACCGGAGCGGGCAACCTGGCAAACAGGAATTGATGACGCTGCGTCCAGAGGATTTGAAAATGGACAAAAGATAGGCGATAATAGGAATCTGAATCATATCGAATTGTATGACATCGAGCGGGGGCCGGCCTGAACATCAGGTCGGTCTCTGTTCGAGAGTTGACATGAAAATAAAGGAGCAAACAATATGGCGAACTCCACTCATGATACACAAACCGAAATGCAGGACAAGGCGGTGCTGGTCAGTCTGATTACGGATGAAGTCAAACGATCTGGCATTAATACGGAATACTCGTTGGATGAGCTGGTGAAACTGGCTGAGACAGCGGGGGTTGAAGTACTGAGCGTTCTGACACAGAATAAGGAAGCCAAGGACTCAAAATGGTTTATCGGCAAAGGAAAAGTAGAGGAATTGCGCGCAGTTGCTGAAGAATTGGGAGCGAATACAGCAATTTTTGATCAGGAGCTCTCGGGGGCCCAAGTACGGAATCTGGAAGAAAGTCTGGATCTCAAAATTATTGACCGTACACAGTTGATTCTGGACATTTTTGCTCAACGTGCAAAAACCCGGGAAGGTATTATTCAGGTTGAACTGGCGCAGTTGTCATATTTACTCCCCCGTTTGTCTGGACATGGCAAAAACCTCTCGCGTCTTGGCGGCGGAATCGGAACACGTGGTCCTGGTGAAAGCAAGCTGGAGACAGACCGTCGTCATATCCGTGACCGAATCAGTGATCTGAAACGCCAATTGGAGGAAGTGACCCGTCACCGGTATTTGCACAGGGAGCGCAGACAAAAGAGCGGTATTGTTCAGGTTGCACTTGTTGGCTATACCAATGCGGGCAAATCGACGCTGTTGAAGCAACTGACAGCAGCCGATGTATATATTGAGAACCAACTGTTTGCGACGCTGGATCCTACCTCCAGAACAATGGAACTTCCGAGTGGAAAAGAAGTTATTCTTACGGATACGGTCGGTTTTATTCAAAATCTTCCTCATGATTTGGTGGCTTCCTTCCGGGCTACTTTGGAGGAGGCGAATGAGGCACATCTCATTTTGCATGTCGTGGATGCGTCTTCGGATATGCGAGACGAACAGATGAAAGTTGTAGAGACGATCTTGCAGCAGCTAGGGGCTGCGGACAAGCCTCAGATCGTATTATTTAACAAAAAAGATGCCTGTACTCCTGAGCAACTCGAAATGCTTCCTTCCGGGGAGGGTTATTTGAAAATCAGCGCTTTTGATGAAGGGGATTTGCTGGGCATTCGCGAACTGATTCAAGAGCATCTGAGTGGTGATACGCTGAGATTTCGTATTCCTGCGGAACGTGGAGATTTAACATCGGTGCTTTATCGAATTGGAGATGTACTACTGACAGAGTATGATGGCAATGATGTCATTTATGAAGTTGAAATTCAAAGAGGCGAGTACGAAAAGTATGGTCATGCGCTCAGCGAGTTCACAGAAGGTTAACATCTAATGATGTTTTTGGGTCAATAAAATGATAATGCTCATCGTTCAAAGTGAACAATAATATAACATGAATAGCCTAAGGCTGCGTAAGAGAGAGGGTCAAGAAAGTAAATGGTAGTTTTTAGTCCAGAAATACAGCAAATTCAGGAAACGGCAGAACATAAAATACAAGAACGTATACAGCACATAGATCATATTGTAGATTCAAATCAGTGGAAGGTAATTCAGGCATTCCAGCGGAAGCAAGTGAGCGATTTCCACTTTGCGGGTTCGACGGGATATGCTTACAATGACCGGGGACGTGAGGTGCTGGAAGAAGTCTATGCGGAAGTGTTCGGTGCGGAGGCAGCGTTGGTGCGTCCGCATTTTGCTTCGGGTACTCATACAATTGCCACTGCTTTATTTGGTGTGCTGCGTCCAGGGGATGAACTGTTGTACATTACTGGGAGGCCTTATGATACCCTGCATAAAGTGATTGGTAAGCCCGGCGACGGAACAGGATCATTGCAGGATTTTGGCGTTACTTATGGAGAAACCTCACTGACAGCGGAAGGTAAAGTGGACTGGGAAGCAGTGAAGGCTGCGATCCATGACAATACCAAAGTAATCGGTATTCAGCGCTCACGCGGTTATGATTGGAGAGCTTCCTTTAGTGTAGCAGATATTGAAGAAATGACAGCACGTGTGAAGGAAATAAAACCTGACGTTATTGTCTTTGTTGACAATTGCTACGGTGAATTTACCGAGAAGCTGGAACCTACTCAAGTCGGTGTCGATTTGATGGCAGGTTCGTTAATTAAAAATCCCGGTGGTGGCATTGCAGAAACGGGTGGATATATCTGCGGCAAACAAAAGTTTGTAGAGCTGGCATCGTACCGATTAACTGCACCTGGAATTGGTGGAGAAGTAGGAGCCATGCTAGGTACTACACGAGGCATATTTCAGGGACTATTCCTTGCTCCAACACTGGTTGGGCAAGCGGTTAAAGGGAGCGTATTCGCAGCTGCGGTCTTTGAAGAGATGGGATTTGAGACCAAACCTGCCTGGCATGAAGAGCGTACGGATTTGATTCAGGCTATTTCTTTTAGTGGACCAGAGCATCTAATTGCTTTTGTACAGGGCATTCAGCGTGCGGCTGCCGTGGATAGCCATGTGGTGCCGGAACCGTGGGATATGCCGGGTTATGAGCATCCAGTTATCATGGCTGCAGGTACGTTCATACAAGGGGGAAGTTTGGAACTATCCGCAGATGCTCCTATTCGTGAGCCTTATATTGGTTACATGCAAGGGGGGTTAACCTACTCTCATGTTAAATTTGGAGTGCTTATGGCTCTGCAAACGATGAAAGAACGTAAATTATTGTGAGTTTTTCTAACATGTCATTGACACTTTGCATCAGCTAAATGTACAATAAGGTGTATAATAGATCACTGGAAGGTTGATGACAAATGGGCGACGAAATTCGCAGAAATATGGCCTTATTTCCAATAGGTATTGTCATGAAGCTAACGGACTTGTCAGCACGTCAGATTCGTTATTATGAACAGCACAACTTGATAGTTCCTGCCCGTACATCTGGAAACCAACGTCTTTTTTCTTTTAATGACGTAGAGCGTCTGCTTGAAATTAAGGCGTTGATCGAGAAAGGTGTTAACATTGCGGGAATTAAACAAGTCATGAATCCGGTTACCAAGGAATCGGAGGAAGCTACGGTTATTACTGCAGATACGGAAGTCAAACGCCGTGAAATGTCTGATACTCAGCTTCACCGCTTGCTGAAACAACAACTTGTTGCAGGCAAAAGACCAGGACAGGTATCCCTGATCCAAGGCGAATTATCACGGTTCTTTAATAAGAGATAATGCTTGACTTAACTCTTGGTATAAGGTCGCCTTACATTAAAACCAGGTCTCATCATTTAAGTAATTTATAGAACAACGGATTCGTATATAGTCGTTACAGAAAGGGAGAGGTTAGAGTGAGTTATAGCAGAGAAGATATCCTTCGGATTGCGAAAGAAGAAAATGTTCGTTTTATTCGTTTGCAATTTACAGATTTGCTGGGCACTATTAAGAACGTTGAAATTCCGGTTAGTCAACTGGAAAAAGCATTGGATAATAAAATGATGTTTGACGGATCTTCCATAGAAGGTTATGTGCGTATTGAAGAATCTGATATGTATTTATATCCGGATTTGGACACTTGGGTTGTATTCCCTTGGGTAACCTCGGATCGTGTAGCTCGTTTGATCTGCGATATTTACAAGCCGGATGGAGTCCCGTTTGCAGGTGACCCGCGGGGCATCTTGAAACGTGTACTTAAGGAAGCCGAAGAGCTGGGATACACTTCGATGAATGTCGGACCGGAGCCTGAATTCTTCTTGTTCAAAACGGATGAAAAAGGCGAGCCAACTACAGAACTGAATGACCAAGGCGGGTATTTTGACCTGGCTCCGATGGATCTGGGTGAAAACTGCCGTCGTGAAATTGTACTTAAGCTTGAAGAGATGGGCTTCGAAATTGAAGCATCCCATCATGAAGTTGCACCTGGTCAGCATGAGATTGACTTTAAATATGCAGACGCGATTAAAGCTGCGGACCAGATTCAAACGTTCAAGCTCGTTGTTAAGACGATTGCTCGTCAGCATGGTTTGCATGCTACCTTTATGCCAAAACCTTTGTTTGGTGTAAATGGCTCCGGTATGCACTGCAATCAATCGTTGTTTAAGGACAATGAAAACGTATTTTATGATGAAACGGACGAACTCGGATTAAGCCAGACGGCCCGCCACTATATGGCTGGTATTCTGAAACATGCACGTGCAATGGCAGCGATCACGAATCCAACAGTAAATTCCTACAAACGTCTCGTACCTGGTTATGAAGCGCCTTGTTATGTGGCTTGGTCTGCAAGCAATCGCAGTCCAATGATTCGGATTCCCGCGTCTCGTGGTCTGAGTACTCGCGTCGAAGTTCGTAACCCTGACCCAGCGGCGAATCCTTATTTAGCCTTGGCAGTGATGCTGAGAGCTGGTTTGGATGGTATCAAACGTCAGTTGGCTCTGCCAGCTCCGATTGATCGTAACATTTACGTGATGTCTGAAGAAGAGCGGATTGAAGAAGGCATTCCAAGTCTGCCTGCAGACTTGAAAGAAGCTTTGTCTGAACTTATTCGGAGCGAAGTTATCTCTGACGCACTGGGTGACCATGCATTGGCCTACTTCTATGAGCTTAAGGAAATTGAATGGGATATGTATCGCACCCAAGTACATCAATGGGAACGTGATCAATATCTGACGCTTTACTAAAATGGGAAATCCCTTGGCGCTCTAAGCGTTGAGGGATTTTTGCTTTGGGGGTAGTATATGGATATTATGAAGTTGAATTATAAAGCGCCCCCAAATTGCCCCCAAACTTTTTATTATCGAAATAAATTCTCAGTAAAAGACTCATATTTCCCCATGTTATTCGATTCTATTTTTTTTGAAATATGAGCATAGATGTCTGATGTTACTTGGATGCTACCATGTCCCAAGCGTTCCTGCCATATTTCATATCAGCACCAGCTTCTAATTGCAATACTGCGTGCGTATGTCGAAGAGAATGGATAGGTAAGGGGGGGAGTGCCGTTCGTTTTAATATCCTAGAAAATGAATTGAACAAAGACGATTTCGGGATCGAACTTCCATCTGTACGACACATAATTAGATTAAGATCATGCCTATACATTTCGCCTAAAGTGATCTTGTTTTGATTTTGAACATTTAGGTGGTGTCTTAATGCAGCCAATAAGGTGTTACTTATTTTTAAGGTTCTTTTTGAGTTGAATGTCTTTGTATCACCAAATAAATCATCAGGATTCTCAGGGAGATCGTAATCTAAAGTTTTACTAACGGTTGCCAAGCCATTTTTTAGATCAATGTCTGGCCACTGTAACGCGCCAACTTCTCCTTTTCGCATACCTGTCTCTAACATAAACATAAAGAAAAACCAATAAATATATCCGTATTTTTTTGCATTTGCTAGAAATTCAGGAATGTGCTCTGACTCAATAAATTTTACTTTATCTGATTTCTTAATCCCCCTGATAGTCACACCTTCACACGGATTCTTATCCAGTTTACCGAGCGTAACAGCCTTTTCTAGCGCGTCATGCATAGTGGAATGTATGAGTTCTACTGTACGTCTACTATAAACTTTATCCCCTCTACCTTTACTCTCAGAAAGCTTATTTATGAATTTTTGATACATGAGCGGCTTTAATTTTTGTAATGTAATTTTTTTGAAGTGGGGTTTTATGTGCTTTTCAATGTTGTACTCATGAAGATTCAACGTATTATGGAGACGTTCTTTGGTGGAACTTCCCGATTGAAGAACCACCATATTGCGGTACACCATTGGATGCAGACTGGCCGGATTATCATACACATTGGACGCCAATAACCATACCTATAATGGATAGAACGGGGCAAGGACATGCCGGAAGTATTTAAAATGCCGAAGTATCCATGTGCATTCTGTAAAAAGCGAAGGCGACACAGCTTTGTGATTTCATAATTGACCACTACCTCACAACAGCTAAGGATGAAAAAGGACGAATGATCGGTATGCAACATGAAACATGAAACATGAAACATGCAATAACCAAATGTGTACGGAATGCATGGTTATTTATGGCGGGCTTGAATTTTGCCCATGATGCAGCAAGCTTTGGAAATATATACAGGACAACCATGAAAGAAAGCCGGGAAGACTCTATGATACCGTATTTGGGAGGAACAACAATGACAGATAAACAACAACAGTATCCAAAATTGACGTATGAACAGCTTGAGGAATTGCATACAAGAATGGAAGAAAACAGCTATTGGCAATTACAACTGGGCTAAATATGAGGAAGGACGAGCTGACAAAGCAACAGAACGGCATGAGGCTGCTCTCCGAGATCGGGACGCTGTATATAAGAAATTGGAAGAGGCTGAATCCCTTATACAACAAAAGGATGCAGAGATAGCCAGGCTGAAAGCTCGCCTCCAAGATGTTTCTACAGTCTAGAAGAGCAGCGGAATATAAGCGATTCAGTAGAGCGTGACTCATGAATTACGCTTATACCTCTATACTAAGTGTTACTTCAGTTATCTTCTTTGATGATATAGATGCAGTAGATATAAGAAAAACAAAGTGGCTGCTAAACAAATATACTGACTTAATTGATGTAATCAAAAACTATGAACATTCATTAGAGCAAATTGAAAACGGAATGTCGGCTTATGACTTGCTTTCAGCCGAAGGCTCTGTAGCAAAAAGGGTAACAGGTCAAGAACTGACGGCAGACGTGACGGCAAATACTGTTTTGCTCAAGGATCAGCGTCACATAAATTACAGGTTTTATCTCCTCATTACAAACAATATCCGTTTTGCAATCTCTAACATTAGGGATGCGCATGAAAAGCTTGCTGCAAAACTTTTGTTCCTAGATGGGATGAAGTATCTAAAAGCTCAACAGTATATGAGCAGAGAGTATAAAAAAGGGATTCATGGTATATCAGCTACGACATTCGCTGATAAAAGACGTAAGGCCATAGAAAATTTAGCGAAAAGTCTTAAAGTCAACCGAACTTTGGATTTTGTGATCATCGACTATGGACGGGGCCGTAATAAGGAAGGAGAAATTGGACTTAGAATGCCAGAAGTAAATTAGACCGTAAGGGCTTAAGCCTTTGCGGTCTTTATTGTTGATGTCTAAAGTCTAGACTGAAAAATAAAGTATTTTCTTAGTGCTTAGGTTAAGATAAGTCCCCTGTTTAAGCACTACATGCTACCCGCGTACGTACTTTAATAGGTGATTGGAAATGGAATATAAATGAGGAGGACTTAGCCCAAGCGAAGGCGCGCGAGCGTTCTTTTTATTGAACTAACTGACAGGATAGCTCAATCGTTTCTCGAATATTTTCTGAGTTGGATAATTTAATGAACTTTGTGAATATAACGTTATCTGAAAGATACGAAATAATTATTTTTTGAAGGGATGATTAAATTGAAGCAAGGGATATTAGTTTTTCTAAATGGAACTTCAAGTTCTGGAAAGACCTCCATATCGACTGAACTCATAAATCAGAAAGAGATCCTTTTTTATCATTTATCAATTGATGATTTTTTTAATAATTACTATGATTTTATTAATAATAAATTTCCAGATGATCCTCCAAAAGAAATAGATCATCAAGTTGTCTCACAAATCCTTGATGATTCCATATTCTCAGTGTACCATTCGACAATTAAACTGTTATTAGAATTGGGTTTTAATGTAATAGCAGATACCATAATCGACAATGACAAGAGATTTAATGAGTTTCTTGATCAATTTTTCGATCAGCCTACGTTATTTATAGGTGTCATATGCTCGGAAGAAGAACTCATAAAAAGAGAGCAAACAAGAGGAGATAGACAGATTGGACTAGTAGCTTCACAGTTTAGCAAAATATATTGCTTTGATGAATATGACCTCGAAGTAAATACTGAAGAGATGAATCCAATAGAATGTGCCGAAAAGATATTAAGTTTTATTAAGTCCAATAAGGAATACTCGATTTTTAAGAAATTAAGTAAAAGAAATGTTAGTGTTTCCTAGATGGCGTATTCACCAGATAACACCATATTCAAACATTGGGCTACGCCCCTCGGTCTGCCCGAGGGATTTAGGGATTAAGCTAACGAGGAACGTTAGTTCAATGGAACAGCGACAGTCTAGGACTTTTTTTCGTCCTTTGCTGTCGCTGTTTCAATTTCTAGGCTCAGTCTACTACTTTATTTTCTTCTGATAGTAAGAACTATGTATATCCGTAGTAGGTACGGAGTAGAAAGGATTTACACTCTATTCAGGAACAAATAAAATCCATTCTAGGAGGCAATAAACATGGCACATAGTTACGCTTACTTGGACAAGGAAAAAATTCTCCATCTCCATCCGTTGGAAGATGAAGCAGTTAAGCATGGCAAGTATATGGGTACAAATCTGGATTACGACGAAAGTGGCTTCCCGATTATCGGCGGTGAAGGTGTAGTTTACTATGTAGACAAAGACACAGCTTATGTAAACGGAAATGAACATGATGGCAAACAAATTGCTGTACCAAGTGGCCTTAAAACACTAGCTGATCAACTTCTGTAATCGTTAAGATTTAAACGTGGTGGCGGAATAGACGCAAGGCCGTGATACATGCCTCGCCCACATCGAAACTAACTACAACTAATTCGAGACAGCCGTAAAGAGAGTCATAATACCCCATCAATAAGGGCGGCAGTGGCAAGCGCATGACGGAGGGTTAGGGCGTATTCAAAACTAAATCTATGAGAAAGACATTCGGGTACTATTTTTATAACGAAACGAAGGATATAGCGTTACTAATGGATCTGTTCAATCACACTGAACAGAAGGTGACATTACGTTATGTAGGTATCCTTCAGGACACTTTAGACGATGTTTTGAAGGATTTTGAGTTGTAGCAATTCTCTACAATAGGGTAACCGTGAATTCAAAATGGGAAAAGGACAACAAAACAAATAGCACCAAGCAATCTACGTGTTTTATGAGTTACCGAGAATATATAGTATAGTGAATTAGTTTTACATTATTTAGTTTAACAAGTGCTAGTTTTCTAGTAGTTAGAACAACATCACGAATAAATGCAAGTGGAGCGCTAGATTTATTTTTAGGCCTCCGCGTTAAAACCAACTCGAATACTTTGGTGGTGGTGAAAATTAAGTGAGCAGAGAACGAAATCCAAACCGGAAAAAGGCGCTGAAAATGTGGTTGGATAGCGGACGTGAAATGAAACTTAAGGATATAGCGTTAAAGCTGGGTGTGAGCGATTCCAGCATCCGCAAATGGAAGGCACTGGACAAGTGGAGCGAGCTTCCCGAAAAAAGAAAACGCGGGGGGCAAACAGGTAATAGGAATGCAAAAGGGAATAAGGGCGGAAGTGGTGGCCCTCCTGGGAACGACAAAGCAGTCACACATGGATTCTTCCGTAAATTTATGCCTCAGAATCCTGAGTTTCTTGAAATCATGGACGCAGTTCAAGAAATGGACCCAGTTGAAATGATCTGGTACAACATAACAACCCAATTCCAAGGCATCGTATGGGCACAACGAATTATGTTTGTTGAGGATAAAGGGGGAAATGATTAAAGAACTTAAAAAAGTCGAATATGAAATACACAATACAGGCACTAGGAAAGAGAAGAAGCTTGAGCAAGTAGCAATTAAAGAAGAACATGAATTTCAATTTTCATGGGACCGTTACGCTACTTATCTGAAAGCTCAATCGGCAGCAATGTCCGAACTTCGAGGTGCCATAAAGCAGTTTCTAGCAATTGCTCCAGAGGAAGATGAACGTCGTATGAAGCTTGATCAAATGCAAGCACAGGTCGAGAACGCGTCTTCAAATTGAAGAATTGAAAAACGAAAAAGGTGATTCGGAAGAAGACCTTATTGATGATTGGGTAGAGGCGATAATGGATGATGGCGAAGAAAACGGTGAGCTTGACCAAACGGATGGCGGCATTCAAGAAAAGGATGCCAGTGTACCGAAAAAGTCCTAAAACATTTTTCAAAGAGATTTTGAATTTTAACCCTGATAAGTGGCAAGAGAACGTTTCAGATGACATTGCAAAGTATCGTTTTGTTTCCGTAAGGTCCGGTCAGGAAGTGGGTAAGACTGCGCTTGAAGCGGCAATCTCACTATGGTTTTTATGCTGTTTCCCGTTTCCGCGCGTTGTTTGTACAGCTCCAACGAGGCAACAACTCAATGATGTGCTGTGGGCGGAGATCAGTAAATGGCAGTCCCAAAGTCCGATACTAAAACGTATCCTCAAATGGACTAAAACGAAGATATACATGAACAATTATGAGGAACGCTGGTTTGCAACAGCACGTACAGCCACAAAGCCCGAGAACATGCAGGGTTTTCACGAAGAATTATATGCTATTTATTGTGGACGAGGCTTCTGGTGTAGATGACAGAATTATGGCTGCAATATTTGGTACGCTATCAGGAGATTACAATAAACTTTTCATGTGCGGGAACCCGACTAAAACGAGCGGGTTCTTTTTTGATTCTCATAATAGAGATCGAGCGATATACAGGACACACCGTGTATCTTGCTTGGACAGCCCGAGAACCAGTAAAGAGAGCATCGAAATGCTCAAGGCGAAATATGGTGAGGGTAGTGATGTTTGGCGCGTTCGGATGTTGGGTGAATTCCCACGGGGAGAATCAGATACATTTATTTCGTTGGAAGTGGCGGAATTCGCAGCTAGAGAAGTGAAGCTGGAACCGAGCGGAGAAATGCTAACCATAGGCGTTGACGTTGCACGGTTTGGTGATGATGAAACCTCAATGTTTGCTGGTATAGGGCCAAGAGTTGTAGGGGAACACCATCATTTCAAGAAAGACACAATGGTTACTGCTGGTTGGGTAATCAGTCTGGCTAAAGAGCTACATATAGCTCATCCATATTTAAATCGAATCAGAATAAGAGTTGATGATAGCGGTGTAGGTGGAGGTGTAACGGATCGACTAAATGAAATCGTAGCTGAAGAGGGGCTACCATATGAAATCATTCCAATTAACAATGGTTCTTCATCTTTAGATGAGCACTATGGGAACCTAGTTACTGAAATGTGGGCATCTATTAAGGATCAATTGGAACAGAATATGAATAATTTCATAAATGGAGATGTGAGCGTTCTACAATTGCCTGATGATGATGTACTAATAACCCAACTTACAGCACGTAAATGGAACATGACCAGCAAGGGTAAAATGCTGCTTGAAAGTAAGAAGGATATGAAAAAGCGTGGGCTCAAGTCACCAGACCGAGCTGACGCTTTTGTTTAGACATTTGGGGAATATTTGATGGAACCAGATACACATACACATATTATGCTTCCTTCAATAGGTAGTGTAGCAGTAAAAAGATAATGTGGTAGAGCGGTTTTATAAGACAAAAGATAGCGGTTACACAGGCGTTCATATGGAGAGCATCAATCTACTAACGCAATCAGTAAACAGAGAACATCGCCGTTTACAACGTGGTCAAGGAAGCAGAGCTGGCAGTTAAGGATCGACTGATTGATCTAGCATGAGTAAACTGTCTTGCATTCAGAAGAAGGTAATTCTTCGAGCTAATTGGACGATGAGGGTGAATTTGATTACTTCAGTTGTGGGGAGATGGGGATTAGCCAGAGTTCCTTCAGCCGGATTAAGGCTGAAGCAATCGGAATATTAGCGGCTGCTTTAAAGCTGACAGTATCTCAGGAAATAAAAGGTGTAACGGTTGAGGTCGGCTGATGTCGACCTTTATTGTCAACTTGTCGATTTTCAGTGTCGCTGTTTGTCGAATGAAAGGTACTTAAGACACTCTTATTAATACTGTAATTATATTATGTAAATTATGAAATATAGACTATGTAAATTGAAATTCCTAAATGTTACAATTTAATGGAAATTTATTAATGAGGAGTGAGGGTATGAATTTTAAAAAAATTATATCTTTATCAGTTGCATTTGCTATAACCCTAGGTTTGGCAGGTCCTCAAGTATTTGCTGAGAATGATTTAGGTGATTCTGAGGCAAAAAATGATATTGTTCTCGAAAGTAATGAATTTAATGTTAATTCAGTAACGTCTGTGACTTATGGAGAGATTCAGTACATACCTGATAAGTATTTCCCTAAGAAACAAAAGCCTGGAGAAGTTCAGCCAATGTTCATACCAGCGGCAGCAGGAATTTACTTTATTCCTGGTGTTGGTGAAGTAGCTTTGATAGCTACTGGAGCAGTGGTTGTCGGAGGGGCAGCTTATTATGCTGGTTCTGCTGTTTATGAAAAGGTTCGGGTTTACTTTGCAGAAAAAGAAGCAGCAGAAAAAGAAGCAGCGCAAGAAAAAAGTTATCAAGACGCTAAACAAAGAGGCGTTCCTGCTGGCACACATTCTGAAAAGCATCCTCCTTTTAATAAGTTAGGTATAAACGGGAAATCTCGTTCCTCTGAAGATTTGTATGATAGTAAAGGATTGAAACAAAGAAGATATTATGATAAAAATGGTAATGCAGATGAGGATATAGATTATGATCATTCGAATGCAGATGGATCACACACCTTCCCACATCGACACAAATGGGTAAACGGACGAAGAATGTAGGTGAGATATAAAATGAGCGAGAATGAAATTACCCATCAAGAAATTATAGAATTTTTTCAACAGCACAGGGAAATAGAGTTTTATTATCGCGATAAGTTGTATGCCTTTCTTTCTTACAATGGAGGATTCGTGCTTGTTTGTGAAAACAAAGCGATAACTCCTACTTTCGAAACGTATGAAGAGATGGTAGAGAAAGGTTTGATTGACGGCAAGAAATTTTTGGAGAGATTTAAAAATAATGAATTAATAATTTCTTCCATACTTTAACATATCAGAGGGTGCCTATTAAGGTGCCCTCTTTTTTAATATTGTGCAGATAGCATAATGTCGGTCTACTTTTTTTGCGGAAAATTCCGATATATAACAAAAAAGGAGGAATACTATGTTTAAGAAATACACAGATTATTCGAGCACAAGGGAATACTTAAAGGAAAGATTTGAATTAAAGAGGAAATGGCTGAGATTTCAAAAAACATTTACGCTAGAAAAACTTGAAGTTGTTAAAACAACTTTAAAAAAAGAACATTCTCTAATTGAACTTGGCACCATAAAATCTGATATAAAAAGTGAACTAGATCAGCACAAATCTCTTGCAAGTTCAATACCAATGATAACTATTGTAATTACAATACTAGTGAGTACGCTTAGTAACAATACTACCTTGAATACAAGCTTAGACAATCAATTGAATACTTTAAGAATGAAATTTATGGATATTGTTACGGAACAATATCCACATCAAGATAAAGTTAATACATTTGGGGAGTATACGTTGAAAAAAATTAATGATTTGTCCGCCAGCTACTTCTTTGGTCATATTTATTCATGGATTCTTTATTTTTTGGCTTTATGTATGATTATCTTATTAGCATACTATTATGTTAGAACGAGATTTTTATCTTCTTTAGAGAATATAGTTGCTCAAAGTTATGAGGAAAAGGAAAGAGAAGAAAAGGAAGCTAAAGACCACCAGAAAAGACAGGAGCAATTAGATAAGAAACTTAAGCAAAAACAATTAGAAGATAGGAAAGCTAACTACAACAAAAAGAGGATTCAACTACCTGATAATTTTAAAAATATTGCCCGTTATTTGACCAAGAATTGAGGGCTTTATGACCTGCCATTGGACCATTGATATGGTGAAGTTGTATCATGGAAAATCAAATAAGGAACGAACCGCAGCTTTTCAGCCTCGGTGATCAGGTCGGCCAATGTGCCGGCCTTTTTGGTTTTTCAACAAAATATATTAGGAGGACATGATCATGTCTGCAAAACCACGTTTCGCATTTTTGAGTGAGGAGGGAATCTTGCACTTACACGATGAGGAGCACGCTTCGCAGCACGGCAAGTACGTACAAACAAGCCTGACTGACGACGAGAGCGGCTATCCAGTCGTTGAGGGTCAGGGCGTTGTGTATTATGCCAATGATGATAAGGCTTATGTTAAGGGTAACAAGAAAGATGGTCAGCTTATCCCAACACCGCCAGTGCTCAAGCAGCTCGCAGCAGAGCTTCTGTAATTGAGCAGTTTCCAGAATTACTCCTCGGATTATTCCGGGGTTTTATGGCACGCGCAGGCGGCAAGGAACCAGTTAACCAGCGGAAACATGAAACAGCCTGGTCAGAACCCTTGCGCGGTTCAATTCCGCAGCGTGTCTTCTATTTTTCCATCGATGGGAGAGGTATTGTGAAAAAGAGTCCGAAAACAGGAAAATGTATGCTTTGCAATGACCCTAATCCGAACCGGGAGAACACAACAATGGGCGCATCCTTTTGTAATACGTGCTGGGAAACTATGAAGTCCGGTGATGAGGATAAACTGGGTGAGAGAATTGTCTGGGACGAGTGTTTGATGGAAATAAAGTGTTAGACCGTGAAAATATAGTTCTAGACTGGCAGCTGCGGCGTTAAGCCAACGGGCAGGATGGTAGATAAAATATGTTATTATTGGATTGTGCAAAGTTTATTCCGCCTATTCGAAGGGAGATTAGTAGAAATGCAAAGTGCTCAACAGGTGCTAACAAATTATTTTCAAGCATTAGGAAGCAAACAGATTGATAAAGTGATCGAATTGGTTCATGATGAAGCGAAATTTATTATTCTTAAAAAAGAGCCTTCTAATAAAATTCCTTTATACGGCACATTTCATGGAAAAGAAGGTGTTAGAAATTATTTAAACTTATTAGAAGAAGCAGAACAAATAGAGAGTTTTGTCCTTCACAAACTCATCGGTAATAAGGAAGCAGCGTGTGCATGGGGGAATTTCCGCATCAAGGTCAATGTAACCGGGAAAGTGTTCGAGAGTGATTGGGCAATTATTTGTGAAGTAGAACAGGAGAAGATAATGTTTTTTCAAATCTTCGAAGATACTGCCGCACTAGAAGAAGCTTTTGATTTAAGAGACTGTTGATGTTAGTGCACCTACACATCACTATGCTGAGTAATCATACGAAAACGTAGGTTATTGGCCGGTAACATATCGAATTTGGTCAAGTATGCGCTACGCTAACGAAGAACGTTAATAGAATGATAACAGCGGCAGTCTAAGACTTTATTTTTACTTAATAGCGAGTAATATCGAGAAAGTGAGCAAAAGCCAGCTTATAATGGTTTAATTGCCCATTTTCCGGTATTGTCCGGTCTTAGTTCTTTGACGGCCATTTTCTAATATCAGTAAAATGGTCTTGTTTGTTACTAAGTACAAATGCTTTTATGCAACAACGTAGCGTTTTGCATCCCGCTTGCGGGAATAGAACCTATCGCTGTTTCTTTTTTCGGGTTTTAAATAAGCGCCTCGGTTCATTTGGTGCTCTAAATACATAGGCAGATACAAGTCACTCATTTGGGTGGCTTTTTTATTGCCTTGAAAGGATTTTTGGTTTGAAGAAGAAGCAGAAGAAAGGAATTTTGCTATACATGAAAGGCCCACCAAAACAGCCGAAAAAATGCAAAGGTTGTCTATGGGGTAGGTGGAACGGAGTTAAGCAGTTTTGTTCCCGTACAGCTTGTGTGAAAGAATGAATTAATCCCATCTAAAATATCTTGCCTTACACAACGTTACACTTCTATGCATAGGCTATCAGGAAGTAAAAACTTTACTGAGGAGTGTGACAAAAATGTATTATACCCACGGGGGAATACAGTATTACCCAGCAGGTAGACCGCCACAACAGCATATTATAAATCCAAATCAGGTTAAAAATTACCTGAATCAAGCCGTTGATATGAGGATGAGTAATGGACACCGTCTTTGTAACGTCTTTATTACGTATGTGTCTCCGCAGACAGATAAAACACAACCAGACTATGGAGATATGACTTATGTAAGAATTATTGATGGAAAGTTCGTTTCTTTATCAAATAATACACAAAACATTGACGAGGTCGGACCTGCTGGTTCCTTATGTGGTCATCGACCATCGTGGTAGAATGTTAAGCACCCATTGAGGTGCTTTTTCTTTTGCTCTTATACGCCAATATGTGAGTTGTTCTAAGCACTTTTTCCGTTATCCGGACGAATTACCGGAAAGAGTACAGCAAAGAGCAGAGAGAGGGCATACATACGCTCTGACAGCCTGTTATCCTGATGCCCTGCTACCCGAATAGTGGAAACCAACTCTAACTCAAATAGCCTTTTGAACATTTACACTACCTCTTTCATAGTATATGGCAGTTGATAAAGAGAGGTGGCTACTGATGGAAATACCAATAACAGGTTTTGTTGTTCATTCCCGTGATTCCGAATCTAACCATTCGCATAAGCTTTTTATTAGTTCGTGGGACGGTAGACCAGTTAATGTTCACGTACATCCTTTTAGTGGGAATACATCACTTGATGTAGGACACTACCACCATTACGCTGGAGTAACAGAACCAGCTCCAAGTGGTGTTCCGCATGTTCATAATTATTATGCAGAAACATCATTTAACGATCAACATACGCATCTAATTAGAGGTACTACAGGACCAGCCATTCACTTGACAGGTGGTGGGCATTACCATCATTTTGAAGGGTATACAACAGTAAACGGTAGAATTCCTCACGCCCATAGGTACAGTGGAAATACTGGAGATGAGAAAGACTACCGATATTAATCAATTTGAAAAACTCATCCCCATACAAATAGTGGGACTGATGGAGTTGGTTATGGCGGCATGTTTACCAGTGTCGGGGTTATTCTCGTACTATTTATACTGCTTATGATACTTGGGGGTTGTAATGCTTAAAGGACTCAGCCACAGGTTACTGAAGATTCGACTTTATGAGTACAGTGTAATTGGCCAAACAATTTAAAATCAGTAGTAACAATGACGAGCTACTACTGGCTCGTCTTTTCTTGTTCCAAGGTGCTGACGCTTAGAAAGCAATTTGGATGGGATGGATCGGCTACACTCTTCTAGACAGAAAAATTGTGGTCTAATATAGTAGACTACAGACCAACCTAGAAGGAGCAAACGGATCATGACTAAAAAAGAAAGACGTACCTTTAGCGCTGAATTTAAAGCGCAGATGGTTCAGCTCTATCAAAATCGCAAAGCACGAAAGGATATCATTCAAGAATATGATATGAATCCTTCATCGTTGGATAAATGGGTGAAAGAGAGTTCCACATCTGGATCCTTCAAAGAGAAAGACAACCGGACTCCAGAGGAATTAGAACTGATCGAACTTCGAAAACAGAACAAGCAACTGCTCATGGAGAATGACATTTTAAAGCAAGCCGCGCTGATCATGGGACGAAAGTAAATGTCATTCGCCAGAATAAACATAAATACTCGGTATCGGCAATGTGCGACGTCCTAAAACTCCCGAGAAGCACCTATTATTATGAAGCAAACAAAGTAGAAGTGACATCGGAGGGTGAGCTTCCCTCCCTGATTATGGACATTTTTCAAAGCAGCACTCAAAACTACGGTACGCGTAAGATTAAAAAAGTGTTACACCAGCAAGGTTTTACGGTATCCAGGCGGAGTATTGGACGAATCATGAAGGAATACGGGTTGGTTTCCTCGTATACGGTTGCTCAGTACAAGCCTCATCCCACGAGATGCAATGAAGCCAAGCAAGCGAATGTACTGGACCGGAAATTTGAACAAGAGCAAGCGTTGTCTGTCGTCGTAAGTGATCTGACGTACGTCCGAGTGGGTTCATATTGGAACTACGTATGCTTCTTTGTAGATCTGTTTAACCGCGAGATTATTGGCTACAGTGCAGGCCCTCACAAGGATGCCAAGCTGGTTGACCGTGCTTTGGCTTCAATTAAGGGCAACCTGAATGACATTCAACTCTTCCATACCGACCGAGGCAATGAATTCAAGAATAAGCTCATCGACGATGCGCTAGAGGCTTTTCAGATTGAGCGTTCTTTGAGCATGAAAGGCTGTCCCTATGACAATGCCGTTGCGGAAGCCACTTTTAAAATTTTCAAAACGGAGTTTGTGAAGAAACGTCATTTTGAAAGTCTTGCTGAGCTAACCACAGAATTACATGACTATGTACACTGGTTTAACCATATTCGGATTCACGGTTCTCTGGATTACTTGAGTCCAGCTGAGTTCAAGCAGAGACACCACAAAAAAATTGTCTAGTTTAGTGTTTACAATCCATATGTGTTGGTGTTGGATGCCTTGAAGCCTTAGAAAGAAAACAAGTCATTACACCCGGGTATACTGGCACTTCTAAACCACTCACTCTCGAGAGTGACGAGTCGAGTTTTACATTGTTCTTCCTTATAGGATGGCTGGTTTGATGAATAAATACTATGCGAGAAAAATGATCTTTACTACTTACTACAGCGGCAGGTCGGTCTCTGAAGATTAAGGAAATTCGATTACTGGAAGCTTTGGATGAGAGACAGATTTCTGTTTTGAAAATATGCTAAATGATATTTGAGGAGCATCAGCCAAACAGCAAATTCCGTTTCGATATGGTGTTTTGGTGATTGGTAACAGGTAGTGGAACTTATAGGAAGATAACCAAAAGTCCACATACTAAAAAGAAGGACCCAAAGAGTATAGATACAGAGCCTCTAAATTTCATGTCGTCAATGTAAGCGTCGCTTGGTTCTGAGTCACCTTTGATCTTCCAGGCTTCGTTTGCACGCCATCCCCAAGTGGGAATTCGTTTACTTAAAATACCAAGTGAGAAAAAAATAATCGCGATAAAAATAAGCATGAATCCCATTTGATCAACTCCTTAAGTAAACTATACCAAAAAAGAACGACAGATGGAAAGTGTCGTCCCTCAAGGATAGATGGAAAAAAAGAGGGCTTTGCCCTCCATATGATGGTGTAATGTTAATCTGAATAGGCAACCGCATTAAAACTTTCTATTCCTATTCGGGTGGCATCCGCTGTGCAAAATAAATATAAGGTATACACTAATTCATTTGATGGTGGTAGAGGGACATTGTAATCGGATGCATTAATGGTAACGACCTGTACAGCGTTTGGGTTTGCTTCGGAGACACTAACAGAGTAAAGGGCGTATGCAACAGGAGAGTCGAGAGTGCCTCTAACAATAGAAATAGCAATAACGGAGTCAAAAGGTGGAGTAGTGGGAAATGAAAGCTCAGCAATCCCTGATAATTGTACACGCATATTTTCCCCAGCGCCCGTCACGTCTAAGCCAAGCTCTGCGATGGCAACAGGAGTATTGGCTGGCATGGAGATTGAGATCGTATTACCGTAACTTGCGTTTTGAGATGTTCGAGCATCTAACAATCTAGTCATTATCTCATCTCCTTTTTTGGGTAAAGAATTTGCAAGCTGGAATAGAAAGATACATACTGTGCAGGGGCTGGATCGGTTGATAGTAGGGCTATTAAGCTTTAGAAGGATAAGCAGTAATAATCTAACACGATAGGGTCAGACCTATGCCTATTTTCCCAAGATCAAGTCAACAGCCCAATCTTTTTGGTTAATTGCACAATAAGCTACTTTGACTAGACTTTGGAGGTGATCATTAATTATGTTTAGACATTATTATTGGCAAAAGAAAATGCATCGGAGAAAATTTAGAAGATGTGTAGTTAAAAAAGTCAAAGTTTTACCGAAAGTTATTGTTAAAGGGATCCGAGGACCTCAAGGACCTCAGGGACCGCAGGGAGCGCAGGGAGTGCCGGGTCCACAGGGAGTTCCAGGTGCTCAAGGCCAGCAAGGGCTACAAGGTTTTCAAGGAATTCCCGGACCAACAGGACCCGCAGGAGCAGTAGGGCCAGCAGGAGCAGTGGGGCCAGCAGGACCAGTGGGACCGGCAGGAGCGGTAGGACCCGCAGGAGCAACGGGGGCAGCAGGGCCAGCAGGCGGCGGGATATCAGACTTCTTAAGTGTCTTCCGAGCAGATCCTGGTACGGGAACGGACACAGTTCCGGGTAACTCACCAATTACCTTTACTGGAGTTTTGGCTAATGTTGGTGGTGCATTTACTTTCACTCCTCCATCTACAACGATAACAATCAACGAAACGGGAAGCTATCTAATAGATTTTACAATTCATAACCAAGGTGATGCTGCTTTTAACCTTACCGTAAATGGAATCCCTGTTACTCCTGTTCCCTTCACGGGTAACGGTGGCGGACCAATTTCGGCAGAAGTCATTATTACTGTAGGGGTCGTTCCTACAACTATTCAATTGGTAAATGCAAATGCAACCCCAGCCCAACTTCATAACTTTACCAATACTACTCTTACTATATTAAAGTTGACCGTTTAAGCCATTTTTAATGATATATAGAACATTATATGTAGCCGCTTTAGAAAAGACTGTACGATTTCATATCGTCAGTTTGTCTAATTCACTTATAGTAAGCAGACGAATTTATGGGGGAGGGATTGTATAGCATGGCAAGAGAACGTAGTGGCAGTAATAAGATCCATTAAACACTATCACTACTCCAAAGCCTATCTTTAAAGTTAAAATGGTAAATCCGCAGTAACATTGTAAAAAAAACAATGATATTATTCAAACATTGAAATATGAATGCTAAGAAGGTTAGGAAACTTTTCCTACCTTCTTTTTGTTGTGGCATTTAAAAAAGAAATTTATTCGAACGAAGATCAATAGTAAATCTGGATAAGTCAGACGTTATTCTGTATTTATAGTAGTTTGCGAATGTAGTCCATCCGGCATCGGTTAGCGTCAAAGATGGACATTGGTAGGGCGAACAGTTCCAAGTAACTCCAATCAGTGAGGCATTTTTAACTGGCTGTCAAAAAAGCATCAGCGGGCGTAAATAATTGACCTGAATCACACTAATGGAGATTTGCCGGAGCTACTTGTATCTGTATCGCACACAAGTTCACCAGTGGGAACGTGATCAATATCTGTACTTTACTAAATAGTGAAACCCCTTGGGGCTCTAAGGGATATGGCCCATTGGTGAGATAAACCAAGACACCTTCAAGGTAAATGGAAATTCTCTTTCTGAAAATGCCATAGTGGTAAGCGTAAAGGCACAGCATAGTAAAACAGCAAAGGCAATCGAATCATGAAGCTAAAGATTGCTGACAAATTGTCGAAAACATCAGTAAGTTCTTCAACATTAGTCATTAGAGAATCCAATGTGGCTAAGACAAAGAAGAAATTAGACAGTGTTGAGAAGGCTATAGCTAACTATAAGTCCTTCTCTTTTTCTTCCGAATTAGCATGGTCAGGAAAAGGAGGACAGGCAGAGCAATCTGAAAGATAGGCCAAACTCGAACCAAGGCTACATGAAGACCGAACCACAAAAATTCGGTTAACCTAGAGGAGAGAAACGTAAGGGCGTATATGATGATACTTAGCAACAGTAAAGCAGGCTTATATCTAAAGGGGGTTATCGTTTGAAGCCCAATGACGGCACCAAACATAAAACCAGCCGTTTTGATTCCGATTCCAATAAATAGAATCATCGAAAACAGGACATCAGCTCTCTCAACGATCTTCGGTAGCTGAATTAGTTGTGTAACCTCAAATAAGGGATAGGTGCTTGATGCTGCCCATTCCGGACCTAAAACCAGGATTGTTAGTTCATTCATTACAATAAGGAACACAGCAGTGATCCAGTAAACAATGACGATTGACCGCTGTAATTTACGTTTATCCGTAACAATCTTGAACAGCACAAGAAAAAGAACCGTCTGCCCGAAGGGAAAAGACACGATCTCGGGAATGGCAGCCTTCACTACGGGAGTTAGACCATTCTCCAATACAGGAAATAAAAATTCAAAGTGAATGAGTCCTGTAAAAGGAGTAAGCAATAATAAAATGCCATAACCAAAAACCAATAGAAGAAGGAAGATATGACATAGAAGGAACCAGACCCTCGGTCCAAACCACACTACATCGGCACAGACAATTAACGCTATAAACGTAATAACTTCGGTAGGAGTTCTGTTAAGTAATGTCAATGCGCCGAGCTCACCAATGTCCCTGACACTCCTGGAAGCTTCATAAGCAAAGTAACTGATGAACAGAAGACCACCCAGACTACCTATCCATTTTCCCCAATAATGGCATAGGAGCTCGTACAAATCTCGATGTGGATCAAGTTTATGCATGTATAAATACATGATTAGCAAGACGAAGCCTACAAGTGCGCCGATCAGCATGGCTAGCCATGCATCCTGCTTGGCTGTAGCTCCCAAGAGGAATAAGGTTGTACTGCCAACCTGAAACAAGGAAAAAGCGATAGCTAACCCGGATACCCTGGTGACGGTTTTATTCATACTTTTTAAGCCCCTTTATACAAAATGGGTTAGGTTTGACTTCCGATATGCTTCTGTAGGAGGCCAGGACGCTGAATCCGTGCATCCACTCGAATGTCCAGTTCTATCTTCTTGAATTCCTGATCCCAGTCTTTTTTCACCGTTCCCCACTCCCTTGGGAACCTCCGGTGAATCCGGTCAGCAAAACCAGTTGCGTCTACACCAAGTTCCTGAAGTTTAGCCCAGCCCTTATTTATCGTACTGGTCA
This sequence comes from Paenibacillus sp. FSL M8-0228, assembly GCF_038007385.1. Taxonomy (NCBI): domain Bacteria; kingdom Bacillati; phylum Bacillota; class Bacilli; order Caryophanales; family Paenibacillaceae; genus Paenibacillus; species Paenibacillus sp. FSL M8-0228. Next base: position 3,229,096 of record NZ_JBBOXA010000001.1, on the reverse strand, counting down.
CTTCTTTTGCAATCTCTTCTTCCAGATCATGTATGGTCTTCGTCTTGGAAATATCCTTAGTGCATGTAGTTTCATTTAAAGTCCCATTAATTTTCACTCCAACCTGCATAGTGTAATGAGAACTGGTTTTTCTGGGTGTAAGCTTTACATTAGCAGAGTTTACTAGTATGGAAGAGTACATTTCCCTACCGGGCTGTTTGCTGCATGGGAACGAAATTTCGCTGTTGTTAATCTTTTGAGACAGATAAGATACACCCAGACTCTCTTCCTTGTTGAGAAACCCTTTGAGCTTTCCTTTTTGGAATACCGCCAATTTAGTCAATGCCAGTTTGAGCGGGGCCGAGGTTTTTTTGAAGACATCCAGACTCTCTGCTTCCTTCACATCCTGATAGTCCCCTTCTCCGGTCAACTCGGCGACCGGTACTCCAATAGATTTGGAATCCGAGTTCATGCTTAATACGAAATCATAAACCCTAACTTTCGGAAACACCGATAAAATATCACTCTCTTTGTCGACTAATTCAGCCATGGCGACGCCTTGAAGTTTTTCAGGCGGCAGTAATTTCTTTAATAGATCGGATGCTAAGCCGTCCGTTACAATCATAGTTACCATCTCCCTTGCTTCCGTATTACGAAGATAAAAATCAATTAAACGGTCCATTCCTTTCTCAGCCGCTCTCTTACCGATAAATACAACACGATTATGTGCTATGTAGATTTGTCTTGATGTTTTTAAATTGCTGTACGATAACGCCTGGTTATAGGTTTTGGACTTTACTGAGAATACATGGGATGCCGGTTGAGAAGATCCTCCCGTTCCTCCTCCGGTACCACTTGCAAGGGCGGAGGGAATAATAATCTGATAGGACATCATCCACTGTCCGTCGTCCATCATATCTACTCCTGTAGCCGCAGTTACCCACAGCTCATTCAGTTCGACTCGGTTCCAGCAACCCGCCAAAATGAATAATATGACCAAGGCCAAAATAAATCTGCCTAATTGGGACATATCGGTTCCTCCTTACGCCATGGGATCTCGGCTGTGTTCCCCCGCTTGTTCTGCAAATGATTCCTGTTCCGTTGCCTGTCTTACTGGATTGACATCCCCAATCATTTTCGGCCGTTTCTTCATCTTCCACCAAGGTACACGCACAAACAGGTCTTTCATATTGCTCGTATAGAAAGGTGCGAGCGGCATCATATAAGGAACGCCGAACGAATTCACAGATACTAATCTAACGAGGATGGGAACCAAGCCCGCCAAAACGCCGTATAATCCAAATAAACCCGCTAACAGCATGAGTCCAAATCTGAGCAAACGAACAGCCCCCGCCATATTGATCGCAGGTAGTACAAAGTTGCAGATAGCTGTGAATGAAACCACAATCACCATAGCTGCAGAAACCAATCCCGCCTGTACAGCAGCTTGTCCAAGAACCAATGCCCCAACGATAGAGATTGCAGGCCCTACGGCGCGCGGCATTCGTACTCCTGCTTCGCGAATAACCTCAAAGGTCAGCTCCATTAGCATTGCTTCAAGCAGGGCTGGCAATGGTGTATTCTCTCTCTGCGCAGCCAAAGTGATGAGCATTGTTGTAGGCAGCATTTCCTGGTGAAACGTTGTTGTTGCAATAAAGAATGAGGGTAATAGCAATGCCAAGAAAAAGGATGCCATTCGAACGATTCGAAGAAAAGATGCCAGATCATAACGTTGGTAGTAGTCTTCACTGGATGCGATGAACCGAAAAAAGGTTACAGGAGCAATCAATACAAATGGAGTCCCATCAACCAATATCGCTACTAACCCCTCAAGCAAGCTGCCTGCTACAGTATCCGGGCGCTCAGTGTTATATATGGTTGGAAAGGGGGTCCATACCCCATCTTGAATAAATTCCTCGATATATCCACTTTCGAGAATACTGTCCGTGTTAATGGAATCTAATCGTCTGGAGATTTCCTTAACCACCTCTGGATCTGCAATGCCTCGAATATATGCCACCGATACCTTCGTCTGCGTGTATGATCCGATAATTCGAGAATCAAAGTGGAGTTCAGTTGATTTGATCCTTCTCCGGAGGAGTGCGATATTGGTGGATATATCCTCTGTAAACCCCTCTTTAGGACCGCGAATTACTGTCTGCGATGTTGGCTCCTCAACCGCTCTTTTAGCCCCCCCGCTCATAGAAGCAGCAAAGGCCTTGGTGCTGCCTTCGACAAGGAGAACCACCTGTCCATAAAGAACGGCATGGATAAGTGCTTTCTCATTTTTAAGGCAAGTGATGCCCCCAATAGGAATACGATCCATCAACCAACTTTCAACATTACGATCGGAGAGATCCCCATTTCGAATACCTGCAGTAAGTTCCTCCAGCAGTGTCGTTAAAATTTGCTGATCAATCAGGCCTTGAAGAAAACCTACAGCGAGAACCGGATTGCCCTGTTTATCGTTCAAACAACGAAGAATGAAATCCGTGCTATGTCCTATTTCCTGCTTCAGCAAGGTCACGTTGTCCTTAAGCGTGCCACTCAGTTCCTTGGATAACTCAGTCGTTTTTTTATCATTAACTGGTTCAGAGCTCGTGCCATTTTTAGATCGTGAAGGCTGCTTAAACAGCCATTTTTTTAACTTGTCAACCATAGCAATACAGTTCCCTTCTAGATAGCGGTTAACTGTAATATGTTGCTATTCCACGATTTATATGTACACACCTTCCAAAAGATGTTTTTATATCAATTTATTTCAACTATGTTTACAATAGTAGAAGCTTTTTTAGTGGCATACGGCAAAAATTGTTGGCCGGTATAGACACAGTCTAAGAGAAGGGCTTGCGGATGTCGTTTTTGTATTGGATGGATTCGTTGTAGCCAAAGACCTTCATTCAGAGTTTTTAAAAGATGAGTCATTTCGAATGGTGGTATCTCCAGATCATCTGCTGGCATCTCGTTCCTCATTGATTGTTGATGACTTTCACAGAGAACAAATTTGGTTGCTTTACCATAGGATTTACCGGATATATCATTTTCTGCGCAAATGCTCTGGCATCGGGAAAAGTGGATTTTCACATCGTTGGCTGCTCTAATACATGTTGCAAAGAATGAATTAAAATCAAATGAAGCATCTGGCTCATAAGAGGAGCACTTGCGAAGTTATTTAAAGCACAAAAAAGTCCTCCGGAAATCACCATTTAAAGACATTCTTGCCAGATGTCATTTTTCGTTGGCTACCGTGAGGGAGGCAGAGCACTTAAATATTGCTTTTTGATAGCTGTCCACTTGACAGGGGTCGCTTCAGTTTGGAGAGGTTTTTACTCTTTTATAAGGGGAGACGATATTATGGAAGCAAAACCCGCTGTAGAATAATATAGCTCTCAGTCTTAGTGAAATAACTATTAGAATGCCCCCAATAGAAAGAATCGGCAGCCATGGATAAGAAAATAAAATAAAATCCTAGACTGCCGATGTTCTATTGAACTCTCGTGTCCCTTAAGTTCAATCGCTTCCCTTTTCATAAAAGTTGTTGTGTAAAGCTTTCTGCCGTTTAAATCATGTCTTACTCCAAGTCACTTTGTAAAATTCTAATCTCCACCGAGTTCAATCGTTTTCGTGGCGACACGGTCATGAAATTCCCGATCATGTTCCACGAATACAATGGTCGGCGTGTACTCAAGCAACAGCTCCTCAATTTGCATCCGGGAAATCACGTCGATAAAGTTGAGCGGTTCGTCCCAAATATGCAGATGAGCCTCCTCACATAGGCTTCTCGCGATTAGAACCTTCTTCTTCTGCCCGCCGCTAAACGCCGATATATCCTTCTCAAACTGGATGCGGGCGAAATCTAGCTTACGTAACACGGCCTTAAATAAGCTTTCGTCAATTCTGTGCTCTGCTGCATAATCGGAAAGCGTTCCTCGCAGATGAGAAGTATTCTGGGATACATAGGAAACGCGAAGCTGAGGCTCCCGTTGAAACGTACCTGTATAATGTAGCGTCTCATCGTTCAGCAGGCGGAGCAAGCTAGACTTACCTGAACCATTTGGACCTGAAATTGCAATCCGATCTCCTGGTTCGATCGTCAGACAAATGTTCTTGCAAACCGCTCTTTCCCCGTAGTAAATCGTGACGTGATCCAGCATAGCCAGTTCCGATTTGGGATACACGAGCTGAGAGATCGCAAGGCTTTCTGACTGTTCGATATTTCGGAGCAATTTCGATTTTTCCTCTAAAGCGGCGTGTTGCCGCTGTTCGATGGATTTCGAGCGTTTCATCATTTTCGCTGCCTTATGCCCGACGTATCCCTTGTCAAGCTTGGAGCCGGAGTTTCGTGTGCCGTTTTTCGATTTTTCGGTCTCGAAAGACCAGCCGCTAGTACGTTTAGCAGAAGCAGATAAACGCTGTATGTCTTTGTACAGCTTTTCGTTTTGTGCCATTTCGAACGTATCTTGGCGAGTTTTGTTCGTCCACCAACTGGAGAAGTTGCCTTTTTGGATTTCGATATTCGTTTTGTTGATCGATAGAATATGATCCACGCAGCGGTCGAGAAAAGCCCGGTCGTGTGAAACAAGAATAAAACCGCGCTTCGTATTCAGATAATCGGCGACAAGCTTGCGTGCGTGCAAGTCGAGATGATTGGTCGGTTCGTCGATGAGCAGAAATCGATTGTCTTGGATGAATAGCACGGCCAGCAATACCTTCGTCTGTTCTCCTTGGGACAGCGATTCGAATGGCCTGTACAACACGTCTTCTGAAACCTTAAGCAGGTTCAGTTCGCGCATCAACTTCCAGCTCTCATAGCTTGGCACGATCTCTTCGACGACGTCTAAGGTCAAATACTCCGGGTGCTCGACGGGAAACGGAAAATAATCAAAGGCGACTGGTGTGGAGATCGTACCGCTGTATTCGTATTTCTCCTGCAACAGGTTTAAGAACGTCGTTTTCCCCCGACCGTTTCGCCCCGTAAAGCCCAACTTCCAGTCTGTATCAATTTGAAAATGAACATTTTCGAATATGGGGTCATAGCTGCCTGGATAGGCAAAAGTAAGATTGGTTACCTGAATGGCGGGCATGGTAGTCATCCTTTCGTTTGGAAATAAAAAAGAACCGCAAGAAAGGTGCTATCTTGCGACTCTAATCCATACGAGGAAATACGGCCCCATTCCAAGGGGCCGTATGACTGTCCGGAGAGGGAGCGCAAACGAAACGCAGACCTTTCTTGCAGAGATGAATAAAACGACCACAGCCGATCGCTGAGTCCGTTCTTTTCGTGATCTCAAAGCAAGAAAGTTCTACATGTATCCGTTCAACTCCCGTCATCAAATTACATCCAGTTTATCACAATAGTAATTTAACTACAACCTGCGTAGCCCTGTTAGGCTGAAGCCTCGCGTAGTTCGACATGCTCCTTAGATTGATTACTGTTATTTAACTATCCTGCTCGTTCGTATTAGGTTGATAACATATAGGTTTTTAAAATACCTAGCGTTATAGCAGCAGAACCAATTTAATATTTAAGTATGGAAGGTCTCTGATAACTCAGGGGCTTATTTTGCGTCTTGAGGAGGTGATGAAACCCATGGCAAAATAAAGTCAACATGGATATATACAACTGGATCTAACAAGACCAGTTGAAGAATTGACTGTTAGTCATTTCTGCTGTCATTGCTTCACAGCCAGCAGGCCGGAAAGAAAAATACTTAAAGGATTGGATATAGCAATAGGAAGTGCATTAGCATAGATACAGGCCCAAGAAGAAAAAGATCAGAAACCAAACGATGATAGCCAAGGAAAAGTTTCCTGAACGGAGAGACGGGGGAAAGAAGGTTGGATGAGTGGGAGATTTTTAAATTTAGTGCCACTTTAGGTAGTAGCGCGGTAACGTATTTCTACGGTGGGTGGTCGGGAGTATTGGGGGTGTTGCTCGAAAGGTATTTATTTTTATAATAGTTGCTGTATCTCATCTAATTAATGGCGTCTTAGGCGATTCGCATCTTTTCCGGGATGCAGTCGCCTATTTTTATATGGCAAATGAGCTGATTGTTGAAAATGGCGGCAGGCTTGGTGCGCCAGTCCCGTCGATCATTCGGCAGGCTGTGGAAGTTTTAAAGAGTAAAAGCGGAGAAAAGGAAGGTGGTGGGGAAAATGCAGATAAGCAAAAAAAGGTATCGCACAGGGAACGACGTATCTCGCTATCAAGGCAATATTGATTGGAACCTGGTCAAAGCGGGAAGCGCGACATTTTGCTGATGTGGTGGATCAGGTAGGCGGTGCAAAAGCGCTGGACCTTCCTGCGGTGATGGATTATGAAAACAACCCCGGCAAGCTGTCCAAAACGCTTATTACTGTGGCGTTGGCCTTCCTGATCAAGCTGGAGCGGATTACAGGACGTAAGCCCATTATCTATACGGGCAATGCATTCGCAGCTAATTTTAATGCTTCATTAGGTGGCTACCCACTATGGATAGCCCGTTACAGTGAAACGCGCGTACCGAGCGATACAGTGACGTGGAAACGTTGGGATATTTGGCAATACAGCGATAGTGGCAAGGTATCCGGGATAAAAGGAAACGTGGACCTGAACGAATTTGATGGAACAACGGACGAGCTGCGTAAATCGATTTGGCGTTATTGTCCCTGGACAAGAGACAGAATCCGTACATCCGGCACATTCCGCGTAAACGGTAAAGAAGCGGGGGAAAGCCCTTCTATATGGCTCCAGAACCTATGTACCGCTGCGGTCTTTGGCAAATGCCTTGGGCGTGTCTTATCGTTGGGACAATACCAGCAAGGAAGCCTATTTAAATGGGTCCAAGCTGCAAACTGTCCAACTTGTAGAGGGTACAGCGTATGTGCAACTCAGACCAATTGCTGATGCTTACGGTACAGTAGTGTCATGGGACCCAAAAAATAAAATTGCAACATTAACGAGAGGGGATAAATAATCATGCAAACAATTATCGAAACTGTACAGCCTTATGTTAATACCAATGTCACAGCCGCTGCTGGTGTAGTACTTACAGCGTTTGTTTTAGGAGGTCTGAACAAACTCAAGACTAAGGTTAACGTGTGGATAGAAGCGCGTACAACGGCAGCGCAACGTGAAGTGATTCATAAAATTGCTGGAGAGAGTTTTGCTCTTGCTCAAACAGCATTTAAAGAAGCTGGGGGAGAACGCAAGCTTCAGGAGGCTTTGCAGTATGCTTCACTTACTCTTTCCAGTCAAGGTATTGTAGTATCCCAAGTAGAGTTAAAATCTGCGATTGAGAAGGCATATCTGGAGTATAAGGCCAAAACAAAAACGGTACTAGCTACTGAAGAACAGCCAAACGAGGATGCAGTACAGGCCAGTTAAGGAGGCTTTATCTGGTCTGGCTGCAAAGCTTAATGATTTCTTGGCTCAGGCTACGGCAGAGGTATCATCCGGTCAGATTCAGACTGCAACTGAGTCTATTCAAGAACCAACAGAATCAGTACAAGCGCCTGCTTTGGAGCAAGGATAATACGGCTAAAGTTACAAAGTAAACACTAAACAGATAAGGAAAGCCGGAAAGATAGCGTAACTTGCTCCTTTCCGGCTTTTTGGCATGTTGCTAATCAGAGCAATTACTTGTTCAGCAGCATGAAGTTATTGATGAAACCCTCTTCTTGTATAAAGATGGGGGTTTGAATTTTCGATGTGAAATCATAATAATATACGCCGCGCCCTTCCTCCTCATTTTTCTCAGAGGCGCTACCCAAATAGTAGACACCCTTGCCGTCGGGGGACATATAGACAAATTGGCGGGTTAAAATAGGCAACTTTATTTTGGTACGTTTACCTGTTGCAATATCAACCAGACTATACTCGGGTTTGCTGTGATTAGTTAGATTGGTAGTTACGAGAAGTAGTTTATCATTACTGCTGGACATTGATGATATTTTCTCTTTTCTCAGTGTGATGATAGAGCGTTCTTGCTTGGTGACGCTATTGATTTCTGTAACCTTGTTGTCCGGAGGGGCCATGATGGTTTGTGTTCGGTTTGAGATGACTCTTTGTTTCTCGTGCTCCTTATCTGAATACTGTGAACTGTAAATTGTTTTTTTGTCTGGATTATAGGTGATAGACCAAGTGGTAGTATCATCCTGATTTTCATCATGCATAATTTGCATGGTACGGGTTGCTTTATTATAGAACATAGTTTTAAGTATCCGCTCTCCTTTTTTGACCGCAACCAGGACGAGGGGGCCGTCTGGAGTAGTTGGTACAATACGATTGATGGCAAACAAATTATCGGTAAGCTGTTCGGTTTTTTTCGTAGTCAAGTCATACGAAAATAATTGGTCTCCCTTATCACCGACATCAGCAGAATAATAAATTTTGTGATCAGGCAAGGATACCACAGAAAGCGGGTATTGAGAGGTATACGGAACATCAGCCAGCTTGGTTATTTTTTTACTGCTTAAGTCGTACGTCATAACTCGCATAACCATGCCTTGATATGCGTTCTTCCCATTCACATATTCTGTATAGGTCATGGATAGATATTGGCCCTGACCGGCTAGAGCTGTCTTTTCCCCTGATTGGTTTTTTTGGGGTACAGCAGATTCTGCTGGTGGGGTAGAAGAGGGGGAGCAGGATGACAATAAAGCTGGCACGAGCAGGGAAAGTATAAAGAATTTGTAGCGGCGTGTTCTCAAAACGATGCATTCCTTTCTGAAATAAGTGATGAATCAAACTGAATATAATGCGAAAGGGGAAAAGGATAGGAACGAGACCCTATCCTTTTTGCTATAAAGATATTAGAAATTATAGGAGTATCTACCTGAAAATGAAGTATACGAATGCCATGTTAAACCTAGATCCTCTACACCAGTTTTCCAAATATCAACGATTGCATCTGGAAGAGATCCATTGTCAGCTTTATTAAAAGTGGCTACGATATCATTATCAGTATTCCTTACCCGAATTTCTGTCCCAAACTCGGGATTATCAATGGCCCCTTTTGTTGCGCAGTCACCTCTTCGGAGAGTATTGCCATTCTCACCTTTCTGGTCCGTGAAGTTGGTTCCTCTCCCTGTGCCTATAACAGAGCCATGCTTGTCTCCACTAATAGAAATTACATTATTAGATGCTCCGTATCTGTAATCCCCAGCTGGGTTTCGTGTTCCGCGTGGCAATGCATTAAGTCCATAAACATCCGAAGATAGTCTATTTTCTTTTGGCAGGATAATGTCCTTGATAAGACCTTCACCATCATAAATTACTTTTAGTCCAGGTTGTGGGGCAGGGTTTTCAATATGGTATACGGGCCGGGGTGTCTTGTCTTCTTCGATTTTCTTAATCATTGCTTCTTCTTTTTCCGATTCAATTTGTTGTTCAGCAGTAAGTGGGGCAATAGCGGCTGGAGATTTTTCTGATTCAGGTACAGGAGTCCCTTTTTCCACTATAACCATATTATTGTTATCATCGTATTGAATGATGGTATCTGCTAACATGCGGTCAGGTATTTTATCTCCTTTCTCAGCATGGGAGATAGCTGGACTGACGACTCCCCAAGAGATGAGTAGCGTTGCAGCCAGAAAAGCTCGTGGTAGAAACTTTACTTTCATAACAAAATGCCTCCTTGAAATATTTGTAAATACATAGCCAGCGTAAAGGACTCTACTGATATTGTCAACCTTTTTATGGCATATATGAATATATTTAATAGATTCGTGATGGGTGGGTATAGGCTTGAAATGAAAAAAAGGTAGGTTATTGACAACTGTTAAATTATGATCAACAATTGGATGCAATAATATAAAAGTTTTGGAATTTCTGTGTGAAAGGTGGATATGACATGAAGCATACACCTACGATTCGGGCGGAATTAGACAGATACCTACAACAAGAGGGATTGAGCATAGCACAATTTGGGCAACTTGCAGGCATGAATAGGGGGGCGGTAAGTGCCATTGTGTCAGGAAATAAGTCTATGTCTGTTAATCAGATAGATCGCATTACCGAGGCTATGGGTTTACCTGAGGGCTATTTTTACGACTTGTTTATAGAAAACTTCATCATCGATTATCCTCCGAATATGAGGCGAATTGAGCCATTTTTGTTTCGATGTGCGGAGTTGGACAAGTTAGATGCGATCCGTCGAGTGGTGGGAGCCATCATGGACAATCTACTGTATTCACCCAAGCTATTTGAAATTGCAGAGGAATTGCTGGAGCAGGGAAGACATGCGGCTGCATTGTTGCTCTATGAGGGGGTAGCTGAAGCGGAGAGGTATCAACATTCTGAACGCCTAGCCATCTGTCAATATCGTATGTTCAAGATTCAGATTAGAGATGATCAGGAAAGAAATTTACAAGCAGCGCTCCAGTTTGAGTCATATGTCAAACGTCTCGACGCTATAGACCAGTTAGATGCCTTTGTAGATTTGGCTAATGTATACCGATCTTTGCGTAAATGGGAACGGGTTGAGAAAGTTGCTAAAGAATTAAGAGCTTTAGGCGAAGCGCAATATTCTATGGCACACTCTCTTAAAAGAGAACGAGGTAAGATGCCTTTGCGACCATTATTCTTTTATATAACATTCAGTGGTTCACTTATTGGAGGCGCTAACTATGAACAAGGAAACTATGAGTTAGCATTGCAAGCAGCCTATGAATCTTGTGACTTGGATTGGGTTAAAGAGAACGATGAAGAAACATTGCGCTGGAAAAATTTATTTCGGGAGTGGGGCCAGGCTAATGTGTATTTGGCCAAGCTTATGGCTGGAGATATAGAAGTACTTCCCTTATATACTGATCTCATCTCAACAAATAGAGAGGAATTACTACCAGGCTTGTGGAATATAATGGTTGTAGCCAATCGTTATAAGTTAAATGTAGACGGTCTTCTAAGTCAATTTGAGTGGGAAATATCCAACATACATGATCAAGAAGGAAGACAAACTAATGACAAGCAGAATATTAATGATCAGCTTGTTGGCCTTTTGAGTGAATTAGCTGACTATTATTTGACCAAAGGTCAGTACAAAAAGGGAATTAGTTACTTATTAGATTGTATGAGAATATCCACTATAGTCAATAATGAGCACTCTATTCTTCGTTGCGTCAGAATGTTTGAACGTTGTCGGCAATTTGTCTCAGATGAAGTAAAAGTGCAATATCGTAATTTAGTGGAAATGGGGTAATAGTATGAATCGCTTAATTAAAGGGCTGTTCGCGACTACTTTTTTATTGGTGTTAGCAGCAAGCGCACAAACAATGAGTAGCCAAGATTTAATTATGCCAAAGACTGTCTCTAACGGCGGTATCTCAGTGTTTGGCTGGCATGTAGGAAGTTAGAGCGTTTGTATAAATAGTATGGAGTGTTTGTTCATATGCAGTCTAATAATTGAAAAGGTGTGGATGAACAATGTTAAAAAAAATGGCTCTGATGATCGTCGCGGCTAGCTTTTTGTTAATTGTTACTGTACCTATTCACTCGCATGGCATAGAGCCTCAAGTACAGCATGAAGGGGCTTAAACGTAAGTAAAGCAAATCCCCGCTACCCTTAATTATTGGTAGACGTGGATTGTCTTGTTGAAGGAATTAACATACCATTCACCGAATAGCTATTTGAGGTGATCAGCATGAACCATACATATAAAGTGTTAAAGTCGGATATCGAACTATTTGCAGCTTCGTTAAACCAGGTAAGAGCATATGTAGTACAGCCGTTGGGCGAGGGTTTGATAAATATCGTGGATTACGGTGGAGCAGCGGAGAAGATTACACCGGAGTCGATCAAGATTAACGGATCTTATTTCTTACGTAAGCAGTTTGAATTTAGAGTAGATGTGAAAAAGGACTCCGCTGGTATGTAACCAGTATGGAGTCCTTTGTTATTATTGTAATTCTACTAGCGGTATAAACGGCCATCACCAAAGACATTACTAACTCCACCATAATTAGTGATTACTATTTTATATGTTCCTTCTGGCACATTGGTAAACGTCCTGATTGTATTTGTATTTGTGAATGTTCCGTTTATAAAAATGCTTTGTGAGTAATCACTTGATTGTAATGTGTATTGAATTACAGGACTATATTTTGAATCAGCGGTTCTTTGGTGGACGGATATGTTGACGTCGCCTGATCCATTAATTTGGAATGGTGCACTAGCAACCTCATTAGCCAAGTTTGTAAATGTGAATGTTTTTATGATGCCTGCAGCACTTAAGGTTTCCTGGGTTGCATCATTAGAGAATTGTAAACTCGCTTGAGGCACTACTTGATTAGATGAAATCGTGCTTTCTTGCTGAGTTATTTCTGTAGATCCGGCTGATACACTAGGCGCTAAAGCTCCGAATAACAAGCCCACAGAAAGAATAGTAGGCAATGGTTTTCTCATAATAAAACCTCCCATTTTTTTATTTCAATTTACATATTCCACTTAGTTTTATCATTATCCTTTTATATAACTGTGATTGTTATGTGAACTCAAACGTATAGAACGGCAGTTTGTAATATAGTTATTTATTATGCGACAACATGCACGATACTTCGACATAACTCTTCATTTAGTATAGAGAAGATTCAAATTACTATGGAGGTGTCATATGATCAGAGGAATCGCGCGAGGATTAATTGTATTTTTACTGGCGGCTATCTTTTCCGTACAAGGCGTCTATGCTGAACCGGCAGCAATCAGCCAACAAGCAGCTGGATATACGTTGGAGTTTCCAAGTTCACGGTATCCTGAAACCGGAGCACACATAAGGGACGCTATTGTAGCCGGACATTCTGCGGTATGCACAATCGACCGTGATGGAACTGAGGAAAATAGGAAGAGTCGCTCAAGGGCTATCCAACTAAAAAAGGATATGACCGCGATGAATGGCCAATGGCAATGTGTGCAGAAGGTGGCGCAGGCGCTGATATTCGATACATAACCCCTAGTGATAACCGGGGAGCAGGATCATGGGTAAGTCACCAGTTAGATAAGTATGTTGATGGAACAAAGGTGAGATTTATAGTGAAATAAAGATAAGAGACTCTAACGGTTCGCTACCAATAGAGTCTTTTTTATATCCAATAAAAAATAAATATGCAAAAATATAGAACATATTTATAGATAAGCAAGTTTATGTTTAGACACATTTTTAGAATTAATTTACCTTAGTAATAGTTCAACAAACCCTAGTAGGAGGATTTAATGTGAAGTTAAATTTTATGAAGAGGATAAGTATTTTGTTAGGCATTTTATTGTTTGCAACGAGCTTGATTTTAAATTCAAATACGTATGCAGCGTCGATCGGTGAGAGATTAACTTCTCCCGAAGAAGGTTGGGAAAGATATGACGATATGGACCCTGCCATTAAGTATGAAGGTAGTGGATGGGCATATGTTACAAATGAATCTAATAGTGTTTATGCAAAAACAGGTCACTATATGAAACTATCTGGAGCAACAACAAACGCCATAAAATTCAAATTCTATGGAACTAAATTGCGAATTATTGATCTTTATTGGACCAATAGAGTAAACAATGTGACCATAGAGATCGATGGCAAAGTTTCGACATACAATCCAAATAATCCTGCAAATCTGTATCAAGTACTTGTGTATGAAGTCTTAGATCTACCATCCGCTGTTCATGAAGTAAAGTTAACTACGAATAGCACAAACAACACATTTTCGCTTGATGCAATAGATACAGATGGAAAATTGGTTGATATCTACACTCCCATGAATCTTGTAGCCTCCCCTGGAGACGGTCAAGTTACATTAAACTGGGGGCAGGTTCAAGAAGCTGATGGTTACACAGTCAAATATGGAACAGAATCAGGGAAATATACTGAAACTGCCACAGCTACAAAAGACGTATATGGAAACTTCGTCATCCCAGGTCTGACCAACGGAACAAAATACTATTTTGTGGTCAGTGCTAAAGTTAAGGTAGTAGATTCTAAATATTCCAACGAAGCATCTGCAACTCCACAAGGGGGAGGCGGTCAAACTGATCCTGAGCAACCTGCAGGAAACCGTGCAATTTTAGTAGTCACCATGACAACAGGATTAAAAAAAGAATTCGACCTAAGCATGAAAGAGGTGAATGATTTTATTGCTTGGTATGAGGGCAAGCAGGCTGGTTCTGGATCGGCTTCATATGTGATCAATAAACATAATAACAATAAAGGACCTTTTAGCAGTCGCAAGGATTACATGCTGTATGATCGCATTCTGACTTTTGAAGTAAGTGAATACTAAATAATACGCAACACCAGGCCTGAAAAATGGTAGGGAAAAGATCGTATTTTCTATAGAAATTGTTGGTACCTACCCAACGAACCAGAACGAAGATGATCTCATGAACAACGGTCTGTCCATTTGCGGGTAACATACATTGTAGTCAATTACTGTTCAATAGATTACTTAGGGGGAATATTTGTGAAGATCGGTTTTACTAAGAAATTTGGTATTTTGTTTGGAGTTCTTCTGTTTGTAATGGTTACGTTTTTAAACTCAAGTTCCTATGCAGCTACATTAGGTCAGAATCTTTATACTCCTGAAGTGGGTTGGAAACGTTACGATGATACGCATAAGTTCATCAAATATCATGGATCATGGCTTATATTCAAAGATGGGATCAAACTATACAATGGGGCCATTCATCAAACAACTGATACCGATGCGTACATTTCTTTTTCCTTTAAAGGTACACAATTGAGGATTCTATCAGATAATTGGGATACTAAAACTAAAAGAGCCGTAATCTCGATAGATGGAAATGTTGAGTATTTTAGTGAACATTCTAAGGCTGCCGGACAAACACTCGTTTATGAGAAGAAAGCTTTGACAAATGCGATTCATGAAGTAATGATTAAGTTAGAAAGTGACGATGGACACTTAAATTTAGATGCGATTGATATCAATGAAGATGGAATGTTTGTAGATAATGAGGCTTCGATAAAACTTAATGCTACTGGAAATAATAGTCAGGCTACTTTAAACTGGGACCAGGTTCAAGACGCTGAAAGTTACACGGTAAGATATGGAACTGAGTCTGGTAAGTATACGGAAATAGTAACAGCAACAAAAGATGCATATGGAAACTTTGTTATTCCCGGTCTAACTAACGGAACGAAGTACTACTTTATTGTAAGTGCTAAGGTGAATGGCGTTGATTCTGAATACTCCAATGAAGCTTCGGCAACTCCACAAGGAGGAGGTAGTCAACCTGACCCAAAGCCAACTACTGGAGAGCGTGTAATTCTGGTAGTCACCATGACAACTGGCTTAGAGAAAGAATTTGATCTGAGCATGAAAGAGGTCAATGACTTTATCTCCTGGTACGAAGGCAAACAGGCGGGTTCTGGATCAGCATCCTATGCCATTAATAAACATGACAATAATAAAGGTCCATTCAGCAGCCGTAAGGATTACATGCTGTTTGATCGTATCCTAACGTTTGAAGTAAGTGAATACTCTAAATAAATAAAAAGCTCTGCTAACCTTAATTGGTCGGCAGAGCTTTTAACGTTTCTAACAGGTTCGTGTTAGGCTGAATTATATTTCGTTTTAGCTTCTTCATATAATTTGCCGAGGTTACGAAACTCAATTGATGTCCTTTATCACGTTGAAAATATGTTTACTATTTAATATTTTTCGTATATATTAATATTTGGAAATTAGTCTTCATAAATTTTTCCTGCAAAACCAGATTAATTTAACAAAGGAGATTATTTTAATGAGTATTTCATTAAGAATAGAACGCAAATCCGGTGGTGAGCCAATTGAGTTTGTAAAAGGTGAAATCACTGGCTTTACTTATAAGAATAATAGTTCCATAAACCTTTCAGCTAAGTCTCCAAACTTGGCTCATTCGCTACATATTCGAAGCAAAATTCCGCTTCATTCGCTTCCTTCAGTTATAGACAATGCGGATAATTCCAACATGCTGTATACATGGGCAAATACAGAATATAAACCTGATAGTGAGGATTACTATCGCAAATGTAATATCCAAATCGTTAGAAATGAAAACACAATCCGAGATATTACGTTTACACACGCTTATGTAGTAAAGTATCAAGAACAGATTGATACCAGCAAAGAGATCCTTGAGTTTGAACTCGTTCTAAAACAAAAAGAAGATCAATTGGGAAAAATTCAATACAGTCCTCAGTTAGAACCTAAGGAAACAAGAGAAAAGGATCAGTCTGATGTCTCGCAAAAAGTACTGGAAGGTGCATATAGTAAGAATATGTTAGTGTATGCAGGAAATATTACTTTTCCGTTTGAAAATCCTATGGTAGAACTAGAAAAGACTTGGGTACGAGGCGTAGAGAAGGTAAAAGATTCGACAGATACTGTAATACATTATCCTGATCGTAAAGCATTTACATTAGTAGCTGTTCCTATAGCTCGAAAGAAGTACGGAGACATCACAGCCAATTTACTTCAACATTCACTTGATTACAAACCAGGACATTTACACTTTAACGAGTGGTCGTATGAGGCGCAGCAAATTAAAAAATCCAAAGAACATAATATGTATGTAATTGATAAAGCAGTACAAAAAGCTAACGACAAAAAAGTTAAAAGTTTTTCAAGTGATGGGTCTATTGCAATTGAAAGTGACAGAGATTTGTATAACGCTTTTCACAAAATGAAGTACAAAATAGATGGAACATATGTAAAAGGACAATGGGAAATTACTACAATATATTATGATAAATATAATTTTGAATATAATTTTAAACAAATGTTTACTGGGGACAACAAACTCGGTTGGGCTGCGGCCAATCTAACAAATTTAATGGAATCATGGGGAACACTCAATGAGTATACATCTTATGTTACAGTAACTGATACAAAAAAGGCTTGGAAGTGAGGTGTGAATTGCAGATGAAACGCAGATACAAGATTTACATCTTGATCTCTCTACTAGTTATAACTACTACTATAATTTTTCTAGCGAATTCTGGAGACGATACGATAAGGAAGTACCCATATGGCAAAGATACGTTAGAGTTTTTTGGAGATGGGACTTTTCAGATTTACAGGGGAGGAGGATCGGGTGATCCTCCAATACTATACACTCATCAAATTGAAGCTCCTAATTCAGTGATTGATAACGTTCTGTCTTATAAAATAGAAAAAAATATCGTATATGTGGTTGGTGAAAATAGCTTCATTAAATTGGATTCAAGTACCAACACATACGAACAAAAGAAACTGATTTCTGACTTTACTTCCAAAGATAGAGATATATTTAATGAATTAATGGAAAAATAGAAGCTATCATAAGTAAATGTGATAGCAAGGGAGCTTTAACTTGTTCACAAAGGTTAACTTAACATGTGCTTTAGTTGAGTTATTGTTATGTAAGTATTTTAAATTTATAAGAGAATGGTTACCACCAGTGGTGATATTATGATTATTAAAATTGAAGGTTTCTTTTTTCAGAATTTGATTACTGGTCCCCTATGCACACAAGAAGAACTATATCAAAAGTATATACAAGCAAAAATGCTGAGTCTTAATATTAGAGATTTACCTGATATATTTTGTCGACTTCATAATTTTGATCGATTACGTTTTGAAGATGACACAGAGGTTGGTTTCGTGATTGATACAGATACGGACAGGATATACAGACCGATATATTGATGTTTAAAGCGATGTATTCGAAAGATATCTTCCCATCTCCTTTAATTACAAGTAATGAAGGACTCACATAACTGGCTACTATATTCGATTTTATAATCAAAGTCGATCACAACGAAAGTTAAATAAGTTGCCTCCGAAAGAATATCGAAAGCAGCTTATAGTCTAGGGGCTTTTTTCCGTGTCTATAAAATGGGGACTTGACCACTAGCTAAGCTAGTGTTTTTTTATTTACCTGCATGCCCTATCATAGAACGTATTTAAACATATATTAAGGTAACGACAAATAAAGGAGGTTAAAAGAGATGGGTGCCTATGAAAATACAGGTGGCGGCGGTGTATGGACTTCTACAGCGGCAATTTTAGTGCTCTTTATTCTCTTAGTTATCATCACTAAATCACTTTGGGTTTAGTTTGTAAAAAGAACTGTTGGAAAATATCATTTCACTCATGGATATTCAATAGTTGAGCCCATTGAGCGCATAAGCTATTTGGCAATAGCCACCGTATTCGCTTCTCTTTCGGCAAATACTTGGTGGATTCCTGCCATAATAGTTTTGCGCTTATTGTATTTCATTTTATCTTTTCAGTAGCGAGTCAAGACCACTGCTGGCTTATCAGGCTTCTGTTAGATAAAATTCTCAAAGAGGTGGTAGGATGAAGGTTGAAGTAAACAAATGTAATTGCAGCATCAAAAAACCAATATATCTAAAGAGTAATGTTACTATTACCACAGTGGGTAAGGGGGCTACAGTGCTGCAAATTGATGCTAACTAGGGATAATGGAGCTTTAACTTCGAACAATTCAAACCGGGCATTGAATGTAATTATTAAAAATTTAACAGTGCATGGTGTAGCAACAACCGAGCCTGATAAAGTGCCAAGTTATGTTAGCATTACAAATTATGGTATTCTGTTGGAAGGTAGTAGCTATGTGAACGATAAGGTACTCTTTGAGAAAGAACATAGAGATTAAAAATACAAATATGGGGCTCCATATAAAAGGATTTTCCGACGTAACGGTACAGAATAGTGAATTTCACGACAACGGTGGGGGTTCTAAAAAATCTAGCCAAAGTCCATACATGTATTGTGACGATACGTGAGCTTTAGCTTTAACTAATTGCCCAAAAAGTACCAATAACTCACAATAATGACCTTGCCAGTACGAAATCACAACTAATACATATGGAGAAGTTAGTACCTAGCGAGTGAAAGTTAAGACTGTGAAACTGCTATTAACGGTTGGCAAACCGCTTGACAACGATTGATCCACGCCGGATCGTAGCCTTTTCCACTGCTCTAAAGTCGGCTTGATTCCAAAAGTGTATTTAAGTAAGTGAATACTCTAAATAAATCGAAAAGCTCTGTTACCCTAATTGGTCGGCAGAGCTTTTAACTGTTCACGGTTTTTAAAATATATCCAGGTATTCTTTCTGGAATTTGATGAAATCTTGCACACTGTCGTGATAGGTAAATCTACCGCCATTTTTATCAATAATCCAGTTGATATTCTCGTCATTTAACAAGATTCCATACATGCAGTGATGAAGCAGTTCAATTTGCTTTTCATCCCTAATTCGGATCAAATGTTTTTCTTGTTCGATAATGAGGTACCATTTCGTTTCTGTTTCATCTACATCCGCATCCACATACAGTATTGATACCGACAAGGGGAATGGCCAGTCAAACCATTGTCCTCGCTTGTCTTCTCTATAACCTTCAAATGCCATGGTTATTCCCTCCTACTTGGATAATTTCCTGATTAGTTTAAATGTATCTAACGTGCTGCGATTGTACGCTTAATTAGGTTCTTGTCTTATCCTACTGGCACAGGAATATCGCCCCCATATTCTTCTCCTTGGCTTCACGTACACCATCATAAACATCTGTAAAAGTTCAGTGTCACTTTGGCAACCGTCTAATTCCGCTATTGTTGCACAATAGTTGTATCCGCTTTTATCGTTCATTGTTCTGATCTGTACAGTATACGGAAAACGACAGGTAATAAAGAAGCTGAACGCTTTGTTACCCGATATCAAAACGCTATTACCAATACTGTACAATTATTCTACTGAGCAATGACGTGGTCCAACATGAAGGACTGGAGATAAGAACAGGTAGCAGTGTAATGGACATAAAGGCGCGTCTGCTGGTTTTGGAAGAGGGGACCACAAGAGCGATATACGCTCTATATTGTAATCATAGGGGGCTGGGATGGTGACCAAAAGATCATTACATTTTCTCGTATGGAAATAGGCGCTGTATTAAACCTCCAATGATATGGAGCAAGGATACACTCATGTCTTGAATGTATCTTATTTCTGGAGGGTCAAAAGTGAAAACCCCTTATTCACAGTCCGTTTTGAGCTATAACCAAATTTTAATGTGGCTTTGTGTTCTTTCGTTATTTAGTGTGTTAAATGAAATGGTTCTTAATATCTCTTTACCTGATATTGCTGATGATTCAATAAAACACCTGCCATTACAAATTGGGTGAATACTGTCTTTATGCTAAGCTTTTCTATATGAACAGCTGTATACGGAAAGCTATCTGATCAGTTAGGTATTAAAAGGTTGCTCCTGTTTGGAATCATAGTGAATTGCATAGGATCATTAATTGGATTTGTGGGACATACTTTTTTTCCAACACTTATCTTGGGGCGATTTATACAAGGGATTGGTGCAGCTGCATTTCCTTCACTTGTGATGGTCGTAGTTGCTCGCTATATCCCAAAAGAAAACAGGGGAAAGGCATATGGCCTCATCGGGTCTATCGTAGCAATGGGTGAAGGGATAGGACCGGCTATTGGTGGGGTGATTGCTCATTATATTCATTGGCTTATTTACTGCTTCTTCCTGTTTTAATGTTTGTAACTGTTCCCTTCCTGTTTTAATGTTTGTAACTGTTCCCTTCCTGATAAAATTATTGAAAAAGGAAGTCATTTCAAAGAGCTCGTTTGACATTGCAGGAATCGTGCTTATATCTCTAGGTATTGTATTGTTTATGTTGTATACAACTTCTTACAGAATTTCTTTTCTGGTGATAAGCGTTCTATTTTTCTTGATCTTTTTAAAACATATCAGACAAGTAACCAATTCTTTTGTTGATCCTTCATTGGGGGAAAATACTGCATTTATGATAGGAATCCTTTGTGGCGGGCTTATGTTTGGTACCGTAGCTGGATTTGTTTCTATGGTCCCTTATATGATGAAAGACGTTCACCACTTAAGTACCGCAATGTTTGGCAGTGGAATTATTTTTCCTGGAACGATAAGTGCTATTTTCTTTGGTTTTCTTGGAGGAGCACTTGTTGATAAGAAAGGTTCCTTACATGTGCTAGCAGTCGGCGTTGCATTTCTTGCCGTCAGTTTTTTGGTAGCTGCTTTCTTTATTGAAATGACACCTTGGCTGATGTCTATTATTCTAGTCTTTGTTTTCGGTGGTCTTTCTTTTATTAAAACAGTAATATCCACTATTGTTTCAAGTAGTTTAAAACAAGAAGAAGCTGGCGCAGGAATGAGCTTGCTTAATTTTATAAGCTTTTTATCAGAAGGAACGGGGATTTCAGTTGTAGGAGGCTTATTGTCAATACGTCTTATTCATCAAAAATTTATACCAATCATTAATTTTCCATCTGCTTATTTATATAGCAATATGTTATTGATTTTTTCAGTGGTCATTATAATTAGCGGGATTTTATCTGTTATTGTATATAAACGTTCAGTTTCAGATTCCTGATAAGAGCAAAAAAGGATTACATGCTGAAAATGATCGCATCCTCACGTTTGAAGTAAGTGAATACTCTAAAAATAAATCAAAAGCTCTGCTAACCTTAATTGGTCGGCAGAGTTTTGTGTGCTGATCAGTTTGATTTTACTAGAAGATACGGGAAAAGTAGCAATGCAAAGTGTGCGTACAAGATGGTATTGTTTTTAAATTCGGCCTTATTACAGAAGGATAGGTTAATTTGAATGCTTAAACTTATAATACCAAAAAATCGCTTTCTCATGGGCTGTGGAAAAGTTAGAATATAGCATAGTATCAACTCCGCCGATTACAAAGTTATTTTTAGCATAGAAACGACAAGCTAAAACATTCACATCCTGTGTTTCAAGCATAAGGCCAACAAGATTATTCTGCTTAGCCCACTCGGTTGCTTTACTCAATAAGGCTGCTCCGATTCCCTTGTGTCTCCAGTCTTTAGCAACGGCAATATCCTCAATTAGAGCATAGCCGTTCCAATTAGTACAAAGTTTAATTTTCCCAACACAGTCGTTCTCATCATAATATAAGAAAATAGATTTTCCTTGTTCATTAATATAACTGATATCGACGTCATCATCCTCATACTGTTTAAAATATGGTTCGGGAAAACTTTCTTCTATATATGTCCAATTGTTGTTCTCGTATTTAGGTATAATCCTTCCTGACACTATAAAGCCGTTATTCTCATTTGACTTCTTAAAATCCCCCATATTTGAAAGTGACAATTTAATTATCATGGCTTGTCTCCTCCTGGTTTAATTTCTCTATGCACACTATTCTTAAAGAGAACCACGTTTTCCTGTCTGTTAGATTTATAAAAAGAGTAAAATGGTAGCGACTGTTCAACTATGTGTGATATTTTAGATCCCCTTCGCTTGCTTAAATGATTCATAGCAGTAGTTAGGTGTGCTGTTTAACACAAAAAAGCAGGAAGAATTCCTCCCGCTTTTTGCATGGAAACAATTATTAACGTCTGCGTTGTCTATCGTTTACGCTAAACAAATTAACAGCCAGTGCGTTACCTCTTGCACGTGCAGTGGCTCTTTGATTGGAACGGATGTTCAATCTTCTTCTTCTTAAATCACGTCTGCAATGTCTTCTGCTCATAATATCACCTCCCTTCAAGAAATGAAGGTGCGGTTGAATCTTAGTGGCGTTTATGCTTACGCTTGGAAATTTTGATATTCAAGGCATTGGTTGCTAGTGCATTTCCGCTTCCTGTTTTAGCAGCTGCGGCTTGAAAGACTTTAACGACCAGATATCTGTTTTTCCCGATGCGATGCTTATACGTTTTAACTCTATTTCTGATCATCTGCATATCTCCTTTGCTTAGTTCTGCTATATACATATGTCAATTGTGATAGTAATGTATCAGCATAAATCTATTAGAAGCAAAAAGAAGCTAGTACCTATATCCCTAAAGGTTAACAAAAAAACTCATGCGAACCTGTCTTCGCCTTTTCAACTTTACGTTGCAGGAGATGTTACAGGCAGGTCGGCATGAGTCTAATGTGTAGAATAAAGATAATATGCAGTTTGTATGAAAATTATTTACTATTAAGGGTGTTAAGTTTTTTTTCGTAGTACGCCTCTTGGGCAAGAATATGATTCAGTTGTTCTGAGAGCTGTTTATATTCTTGGCTGGCCTCTGGGTAATTATTTCTTTCGGAAATTACAGCTTCAAGTTGCTTTTCTAAATACCTGAAATGGATGAGTATTTGTATGTACTGAATACGATCGTAGGTTGTTATGTGTGATTTCTCTTCTGCATACAAATGATCCATTGTTGGAACTGCACAGCTTATGACGATAAATATCATAACAAACGCTGAAATTATTATTTTTTTCATTTAATTCCTCCTACAGAGCTATGAGTAATTAATATACCATATTTAGCTAAAAGAAAGAACGATCTATTAGTTTTGCCCATAACAGTATAGCTGTTCAAGATCAGTGGGGGATTATTTGAGATGATGAGGCTGATTTTATAGTAGATACAATAGGAATAGGTTGCTAAAAGGAAAGAATAGTTGTGAGATACATAGTAAGCATAATAACAATACAAAACCGGCTTGCCCTAGGCAGCCGGTTTTGTATTAGGGGATAGAATAACGGGGAAGGAAGAACGAGAAATCAGTGGAAGTCCCGGAAGAGTCCTACAACTTTGCCCAAAATACTGACGTGTGTCAGACGAAGCGGTTCAAAGGCTGGATTTTCAGGTTGAAGCCGGATATGATCTTTTTCTTTGTAGAAGGTTTTAACTGTAGCTTCGTCTTCATCTGTCATAGCTACAACAATATCGCCATTATCAGCGGTCTGCTGCTGACGTACGATTACATAGTCTCCGTTAGCAATCCCAGCCTCAATCATGCTTTCGCCTACAACAGATAACATGAATATTTTATCCTCACCAACAAAGTGTTGGGGAAGAGGAAAGTAATCTTCAATATTTTCTGTCGCCGTAATAGGAAGACCAGCGGTTACTTTGCCGACGACGGGGACACGACTAATGGAGTAATTAATCAAGTTGCTGTTATCCGATTCGTCTTGACCGAGTAACTCAATAGCCCGTGGTTTTGTAGGATCGCGGCGAATGAGTCCTTTTTTCTCTAAACGATCCAAATGACCGTGAACCGTAGAACTGGAGGCCAATCCGACAGCCTCGCCTATTTCGCGTACAGAAGGGGGGTATCCCTTTAGACGCACTTCATTGCGGATAAATTCAAGAATGGCCTGCTGGCGGCTCGAAATCTTAGACATACCGTATCAACCCCATTTAGTAACGTTTGGGAAAATTATAGCATAGAACCTCCGTTCGTACAAACATAAGTTCTAAATAATCCCTAAAAATAATTGCGAACTTTTGTTCTCTTTTCTATTGAACAAAACAAACGTTCGTGTTATATTGTGAAAACATAAGAACAAACGTTTGGAGGACACAACCATGATGAAATATAGCACCTATCAAAGTATTTTTCCAATGAATATAGAAAATTTACAGGAGACCCGAAAAGAGGGTAGGGCGCGTTTTATGCAGATTATTACCCATACTCTTTTACTTAAGCTTCTTATTATAATGATTGTTGCTTGGATTGCAGGAGCAGGTGTACTTACGGTTTTCGCGGCTCCTTCAGCTTCCAAGGAAGAAGTGACTAAACTGACAGTACAACCTGGGGATACGTTGTGGCAGATTGCCGCGAATCATAAACCGGAACGAATGGATACACGGGTATATATAGAAGGAATTGTGCGGATTAACGGTTTAGAGGATCGGGGAGTGCAGGCAGGTCAGGTACTCAAGCTTCCTGACTTATGATCTATAGACTATTAGAGCTTGTCAGGGAGCGTAATGCGGGAGCCTTGACAAGCTCTTTTCTACATGTCAAAGTGTATTATATCTTTGCTTTTATGGAGGGGACACAATTTGGATATAGACAGCTTGGTACAGCGCATTAATGAATTAGCGCGCAAAGCAAAATCCGAGGGATTAACAGAAGAGGAAACCACAGAACGTGCCAACCTTCGGGAAATTTATTTAGGTAACATTCGCCGTAATTTTCGGCAGCAGCTAGAAACGATTGAATTTGTGGACGATGATACATCGAAGGGAAATGACGGGCTGAAGCATTAATGTTGTTAAAGCGCCCAAGCCTGCAATTTGCCTTTTGTTTTAGGTACCTCTCATGGTATCTATATAGATCAGCTTTGAGGCAATTGTTTTAATGTAATATATCTGGGAAGGAATTGAGAGATGGCCCGATCATTTGAAAGAAAAGTACGCAAAAACACAGCGCATTTAAATAAATCGCGCAAAAAGCAAGGTATTCAAACCATTAGCGGCGCAGGTTCTGCAATGGATATTTTCCGTGGACGTAACATTACTGTGCCAATTATGCTGGCTGGTCTTTCTGTATTGTACATGCTTATGAGTTACTTTTTGACTAAGACCGGTATGCGAGGGATGGATTGGCTTGTATTCGGCCTGTACTTGATGCTGGCTGTTATCTTTTTTATCCGTCGTCCTTATCTGAAAGTGGGAAAGGATACTCTCTATATGCTGAAAGGTGGTAGGGAACGTCCAATGACCGCTGGGGACATGAAAGCCATCAAGATTGAAAAGGGTTACGTAACCGTTGAAAGAAAAGGTAAGGGTGGTAATTTTATTTTCACAAAATCATTAGGTCGCTATGACACGGATGCCATTGCAGAGCGACTTGAGAAGTTTGCGCTATCCAATCAGATACAGGTTGACAAGAAATAACTGATTTAGCCTGTAGCTCTGTAACAAAGGCCGTATGATGTTATTTCATATAACATGCTACGGCCGCTTGCTTAATATGGGCACACATAACGATTCAAATGCTTAATCAAGCAAATAGGCGTACATATACTGTGGAAAGAGAGTGGATAATTCAGATGACGATTCAGGCGGTAATGTTTGATCTTGATGATACCCTTTTGTGGGATGAACGTAGTGTAGAAGAGGCATTTGATGCAGCGTGTCAAACAGGCTCCCGTGAAGCAGGTGTTGATCCAAAAGCTCTGGAGGAAGCCGTACGTAAAGAAGCACGCGCTTTGTATGAATCCTATGAAACCTTTAGTTTTACTCAAATGATCGGCATCAATCCGTTTGAAGGATTGTGGGCGAATTTTACAGCAGGTGAGCAGCCTGAATTCCGTCAATTGGAACAGTTGGCCCCTGTTTATCGAAAGGAATCATGGCGCAGAGGACTCCAGCAACTAGGGATAGATAATGAGAAGTTGGCGGAAAAGCTGGCTACCCAATTTGCTTCGGAAAGACGCGCGCGTCCCCATGTATATGAAGAAACGTTTGAAATTCTAGAACAATTGAAGGGACAGTACAAGCTGTTATTGTTGACAAACGGTTCCCCTGATTTACAACAGGAGAAACTGGATGGAGTTCCTCAATTAGCTCCTTTCTTTGATCATGTGGTCATTTCAGGTTCATTTGGTCGAGGCAAGCCGGATCCGTCTATATTCCAACATGCGTTGGGGCTTCTTGGTATTGAGCCCGAACATGCTTTAATGGTAGGAGATAAGCTGACGACTGATATTCAAGGAGCGTTGGCAGCAGGTGTTCACTCGGTGTGGGTGAACCGAAACGCCAAAACCAATACCACAGAGATCAAGCCGAAGTTTCAAATCAAGCATCTGTCTGAATTGGATGGAATTATTCAGTCGTTAAAGTAAGAAATCTACACCTTTAGAAACGAGTATTAAGAAAACTCCCTTCGCTCGATTGTCACAGAGCAGAGGGAGTTTTTTATTTACACAAGGATAAATTCGTAATTATGCTTTAATGAAGGTTGGATCTTCGAACGGTTCCGCAATCCAGCCATTTTCTTCAATGAACAAGCGGACTGCCACGATCTTTTGATTCTCCATTAAAGTGAAGAAGTGAGGTATATTTTCGGGTACGGAGATAACGTCCCCCGGTGAAAGCTCTACGTTAAAATAGCCGATCTCTTCAGGTCCTTTAATGATAAAGATGCCTTTACCAGCGACAATGGCACGGATTTCATCCTCGGTATGGGTGTGAATTTGCTCAAACTTGGCCAGCAGCTCGTCCAAATTCGGCGTTGCTTCAGATAGAGTGATAACGTCCCATATTTTATATCCGCGACGTGCGGCTAAATCCTTGATTTCGGGTTCAAATGTTTTGAGAACAGCGGCCTTTTGATCATCTGTTAAGGTAAAGTTCTCTTGCAGCTCCCCGGACAATTTGGAAGCATCCCAATGTTCATACAATATCTCGTGACTCTCCAGAAATTCACGTACTTGTTCTTCACCGTTAATTCTTTCATTCGTATTACGTATTAAGATTTCGGCCATGTATCTATTCACTCTTTTCCACTCGGATTAATGTTATATAAAGAATACCATGTCTTGAAACGTTGTACAATACAGGATTTCAACATTTTATAATGCAAATGGCTATAGCTAAAGGATACAGGGTTAAGTACGTTCTAAAATGCTACAAACTATAAAAATGGATTAGAGAAGTCATTTTTACAAAGAACAACCTGTATAAAACGTATGTTTTTACTTCAATCTATCTAAATGATACGGTTTCTGCTAAACTAGGATTTAACGTTTTGCGGGGGTGAAGAAATTTGGATAAAGTTAGCTTGCAGGATGCATTACAACGAAGAATACTCCTTCTTGATGGGGCCATGGGCACCATGATTCAACAGGAAGACCTTTCCCCCGATGATTTTGGTGGGGAAGAGCTGGAGGGCTGTAATGAAATGCTGGTCTTAACGAGACCGGATGTCATTCAAGGGATTCATGAAGCCTACTTGAAGGCTGGGGCAGACCTAATTGAAACGAATACATTTGGAGCAACATCCGTCGTTTTGGCGGATTACGATATACCGGAACGTGCCCGTGAAATTAATCTGGTGGCGGCCAAACTGGCGCGTAACGCGGTGGATAAATACAGCACTGCGGACAAGCCTCGCTTTGTAGTAGGAGCTATGGGCCCAACCACGAAAACCTTGTCTGTCACAGGTGGTGTTACATTTGCTGAGCTGATTGACAGCTATCAAGAGCAGGCCTTGGCGCTTATTGAAGGCGGCGTGGATGTACTCCTTTTGGAAACCTCACAGGATACGCTTAACGTCAAAGCTGGAAGTATCGGAATTCGGCAGGCTTTTGAACAGACAGGTATCGAGCTTCCGCTAATGATTTCAGGCACGATTGAGCCTATGGGAACGACGTTGGCCGGACAAAATATCGAATCCTTTTCCATATCACTGGAACACTTACATCCAATTTCGATTGGGTTGAATTGTGCTACAGGTCCAGAGTTTATGCGTGATCATATTCGCTCTCTGTCTGAAATGTCCTCTGCAGCTATTAGCTGTTATCCAAATGCGGGCTTGCCCGATGAAAATGGCCAATACCATGAATCGCCTGATTCATTAGCACGTAAAATGGCTGCTTTCGCTGAAAAAGGCTGGTTGAATATTGCTGGGGGATGTTGCGGTACCACGCCTGAGCATATTCGAGTTATGAGTGATAGTATGGCGCAGTTTGAGCCGCGTCCGCTGGTAGGTCATCATCCTCCTGCCGTATCAGGCATTGAGCCTGTATATATTGAACAGGACAATCGTCCGTATATGGTTGGTGAGCGAACAAATGTTCTGGGCTCCCGCAAATTCAAGCGTTTGATTGTGGAAGGCAAATATGAAGAGGCGTCTGAAATTGCCCGTGCTCAGGTAAAAAGCGGAGCGCATGTCATTGATATTTGTGTGCAGGACCCGGACCGCGATGAAATGACGGATATGGAAGCGTTTTTGAAACTGGTTGTAAACAAGGTAAAAGTACCTTTGGTGATAGATACAACGGATATTAAAGTCATTGATAAAGCACTTCAATATTCGCAAGGTAAGGCGATTATTAACTCCATTAATCTGGAGGATGGTGAAGAGAAATTTGAGAACATGGCTCCTCTTATTCATAAGTACGGCGCCGCTGTTGTTGTTGGTACGATTGATGAACGCGGACAGGCTATTTCACGTGAGGATAAGCTTGAGGTAGCTAAACGTTCTTATGATCTGTTGGTGAACCGTTACGGTTTGGCAGCGGAGGATCTAATTTTTGATACGCTTGTATTTCCAGTAGGAACAGGTGATGAGCAATATATCGGTTCAGCTAAGGAAACGATTGAGGGTATTCGCATTATTAAAGAGGCGCTTCCCGGAGTGCATACTATCTTGGGCATCAGTAACGTTTCTTTTGGTTTGCCGGAAGCGGGTCGTGAAGTGCTCAATTCCGTCTACTTATATGAATGTACCAAAGCAGGTCTGGACTATGCGATTGTAAACACTGAGAAGCTTGAGCGTTATGCATCCATTCCAGAGCATGAGCGGAAACTTGCGGAAGACTTGATCTATAAAACAAATGACGATACTTTATCCGCTTTTGTAGCAGCTTTCCGCAACAAGAAAGTGGAGAAAAAAGAAAAGATATCAAACCTTTCGCTCGAAGAACGACTGGCTTCCTATGTAGTGGAGGGAAGTAAGGAGGGACTCATTCCGGATCTGGAGCAAGCGCTCGTGAAATATTCTTCGCTGGAGATTATTAACGGCCCGCTGATGAAGGGAATGGAAGAAGTAGGACGACTGTTTAACAATAACGAACTGATTGTGGCAGAGGTGCTGCAAAGCGCTGAAGTGATGAAGGCGTCCGTAGCCTATTTAGAGCCGTTCATGGAGAAGAATGAATCCTCAGTAAAAGGTAAGATTTTGTTGGCTACAGTCAAAGGTGATGTGCATGACATTGGTAAGAATCTGGTGGAGATTATTCTATCCAACAATGGTTACCATATTGTGAATCTGGGTATAAAAGTACCACCAGAACGCATTATTGAGGCTTACCGTGAAGAAAAGGCCGACATGATTGGCTTATCCGGGTTGCTTGTTAAATCGGCACAACAAATGGTGCTGACCGCACAGGATTTGAAAAATGCGAATATTGATATTCCAATAATGGTGGGTGGAGCTGCTTTAACACGTAAGTTCACTAAAAATCGTATCCGTCCTGAGTATGATGGTCTGGTTGCCTATGCAAAGGATGCTATGGATGGCCTGGATATTGCCAATAAGCTTATGAATCCTGAGTCCCGTAAAAAAATGGCCGAGGAGATGGAGGCTGAGCGAGAAGCTGAAGCGGCAATCGTCGTGGAAGCCAAGCCGCTCCCTAAACTCACTCGAGCTGTGCGCTCTAACATTGCTCAGGATATGCCCGTCTATATTCCACCAGATACGGATCGCCATGTACTGCGTAACTATCCACTGAATTATATTTTGCCTTACGTGAATATGCAGATGCTAATGGGGCATCATCTTGGTTTAAAAGGCAATGTTGAGCAGCTGCTGGCTTCGGAAGATCCGAAAGCGATTCAGTTGAAGGAAACCGTGGACAGCATCATGTTTGAAGCTGTGACAGACGGAATCATCCAGGCACATGCCATGTATCGTTTCTTTCCAGCGCAGTCGCAAGGGAATCAAATTCTGATCTATGATCCGTCGGATGTGAGCAAGGTACTGCACACATTTACATTTCCGCGCCAGCAGGTAGAGCCTTATCTGTGTCTGGCTGATTTCTTGAAATCAGTGGAATCCGGAGTTATGGACTATGTAGGTTTCATGGTCGTTACAGCTGGTCATGGGATTCAGCAGATATCTACCCAGTGGAAAGATAAAGGGGATTATCTGCGCTCGCATGCACTTCAAGCGGTAGCACTCGAAGTAGCAGAAGGGTTAGCGGAACGACTTCACCATATTATCAGGGATAGCTGGGGTTTTCCGGACCCTGCCGATATGACAATGAAACAGCGGCACGGTGCCAGATATCAAGGCATTCGGGTATCCTTTGGCTACCCTGCATGTCCAGATCTGGAGGAACAGGGGCCGTTGTTCCAGTTGTTAAAACCTGAGGATATTGGCGTTGAGCTGACGGAAGGGTTTATGATGGAACCGGAGGCTTCTGTATCAGCCATGGTGTTCAGCCACCCTCAGGCGCAGTATTTTAACGTCGAAAAGGTTTAACACCTTTATCAGATGGGATAGCAAATACCCTCCGAGCTTCGGAGGTTTTTTGCTGGTCAGCAGGAAGAAGGTTAATGTTATGGAATTTTATTTTCTCGGTACAAATGCAGGGGTGCCTACGATTCAGCGAAATGTAACGTCCATCGCTCTTCGTTTGCTGGAAGAACGAAGAAGCATGTGGCTGTTCGACTGCGGTGAAGGCACTCAACAAGAGGTATTGCGTTCGCCGCTCAAACTAAGCAGACTTGAAAAAATATTTATCACCCATTTGCATGGGGATCATCTTTTTGGTCTGCCGGGGCTGCTGTCGAGCAGAGCGTACCAGGGGGGAACGACACCACTGACGGTATATGGACCGCCTGGAATCCAGCAATATATCGAGCTATCTTTAGGGATCAGCCAATCGCGTATCAATTACCAACTACATATTGTGGAGCATACGGGCGGGGTTCTGTTTGATGACGGACAATTCCGGGTAGAGTCAGCTTTGCTGGATCATCGGATCGACAGCTATGGCTACCGAGTTGTAGAGATGGATAAGCCCGGTAAGCTTAACCAAGAACTGTTGGAGCGATATGGAATCAAGCCCGGCCCGGTGTACGGTAAGTTAAAGCGTGGGGAAAGCGTGGAGGTAGAGGGTGGAGTTATTTTGCACCCTCAGGATGTTTTGGGTTCGCCGAAAAAGGGGCGTATCATCACGATTTTGGGGGATACGAGACCTTGCCCGAATACGGTAGTGCTGGCTCAAGATGCAACTGTCGTCGTTCATGAAGCCACTTTTCTGCATGAACTGGCAGATACAGCGTACGAGTATCATCATAGTACGGCGCTTCAGGCAGCGGAGGCTGCAAAAGCCGCAGGTGCGGGTCAGCTAATCATGACACATTTTAGTTCTAGGTATAAAGATCAGGAGCAGCTTCAGCCATTGCTGGAGGAAGCGCGAAGCATATTTCCCAATTCATTGCTTGCGGAGCAGCATGTGTTGTTACCGGTACCCGATATCGGTTAATAAACGATTGGAGAAAGATATGTGCATGGGTACCGGGGCTTGCTCCGGTGCCTTTGTTTTTCACCGAAATTATTTTCCGGGAAAGCGCAGGATGCGACAAGAGATGAGAACCCGCACACGGTGGTGGGGATGAATTTGTTCTACCACATATGGAGGCATGTCATATTCGCGTTTCTATATATCGAATTTAAAGGATTTTATGTCTTGAGCATGACCAGGAAATACAGAAGATTTCCTTTGAGGAAATAGCGCCTTCGATGGATTTCGACGAAGATGTGAACTTATGTCATGTGAAAGCGACGGCTTTTAGCGAGGAATGGCGCTATTTTGCACGGTTTACCAGCAATTCATGGACTTCATAAGCATTTTTGACTTAAGATAGATGAGATGAATGGAGACGGCCGATTATTTTATGACCTGAATCATTAAGGTGGTTAAATAAGAAGGAGAACATCGTTCATAGGATGAATTATAATTTTCAATGCTATGATGTGAATGGATTTGAAGTGGGGGAGGGGATTGCGATAAAATCGTTACTAATTGATCTGGATGGAACCCTTTATCATGGAAATCGGATGATCAAGGGTGCGGATCTGTTCATATCCCGATTGCGTACAGACCAGATACCTTATGCTTATGTTACAAACAATGCTTCACGCACACCCGAATCGGTGGCTGAGCATTTGGTTGGTATGGGAATTAAAGCGGCCAGCCATGAAGTATATACTTCGGCGTTAGCAGCTGCACAATATGTAGCACAGCAAAGTCCTGGAGCTCGTGTATATTGTATTGGTGAGACAGGATTACGTGATGCACTCACAGGAGCCGGTTTGCAGCTTGTTGAGAACCATCCTGATTATGTGGTGCAGGGGATAGATCGTCAATTTACATATGATGCGCTGGCCGCTGCCATGCGTTGGATTCGGGAAGGAGCCACTTTTATTTTGACAAACCCGGATCTCCAATTGCCTTCACATGATGGGCTAACGCCAGGAGCAGGTACGATTGGAGCAGCAATTGAAGCGGCTTCACAGGTAAAGCCTATTGTCATCGGTAAGCCTTCAAGCGTATTGATGAATTATGCACTGAACCGCTTAAACATTAGGGCGGATGAAGCTCTGGTTGTGGGCGATAATATGCTTACAGATATTGCGGCAGGTGCAGCAGCAGGTTGTAAAACAGCTCTGATCCTGTCGGGCGTGACGACCCGCGCTAATATGGACGAGCATGTGCGTACCGTTGGAGTAAAACCTGACCTGATGTTTGAAAATCTCGCTGAATTGCAGGACTGGATGAAAGAAGAGCTGAGATAATAGAAAAAAGTATATGTCTTAGAAAACTTGCGAGCATTAAAAGCTATGTAGCTACGAAAGGAAAGATGTTGATATGCCGGAACTTCCTGAAATGGAAAACTACAGAATCTTATTATCCAAACAAATTTTGGACATTCCGATTACTGGAGTGACGGTTAGCCGTGAAAAGTCCATTAATACTGAAGTGGAAACGTTTGAGAAGCAATTGCTCGGAACGACCGTTGTATATTTAGAGCGTCGAGGCAAGCATTTGATTTTTCATTTAAACACGGGCGGGCGGCTCGTACTTCATCTGATGTTGGGAGGGCTGTTATTTCTGGGAACGGAGGAGCAGCGTCCAGATCGTACAGTTCAGATCGAATTAGATTTTAGTGGAGTAAAGCTTTATTTTATCGGACTGCGCTTAGGTTATCTGCACTTGCTGACGGCTAAAGAAACAGAGGAGGCTTTGTCAGACCTGGGACCTGACCCGTTAGACCGCCGCATGACGTTGGAAAAGTTTACAGCACGGCTGAAGGGACGCCGGGGGATTTTAAAAACAACACTGGTGAATCAGCAGATTTTTTCAGGTATTGGCAATTGTTATTCGGACGAAATTGCTTATATCGCCGGATTTACACCGGGTTCCAAAGTACAAAACATTGTGCAGTCGCCAGAAAAAGTGGAAAAGCTATACCATGCCACTCAATCCGTACTACGTGAAGCTACTGCGGAAGGCGGGTACATGGAAATGCCTCTAATGGAGGGAGACACGCTAACAGGTGGATTTGATCATCAGTGTCGAGTATATGACCGCGAAGGAGAAGAATCTCCAAGTGGCGGAAAAATTGTAAGGGTTGAACTGGCGGGGAAAAAAGCATTTTATTGCCCGGTACAGCAGCATGATGCCTAAATTGCTCATCGGCTCCCATGTGAGTACGCGTGGTGGCTTTTCCAAAGCCGCTATGCGTGCGCGAGAGCAGGGGGGACGTTCATTTCAATATTTCCCGAAAAATCCTCGTAGTCTGAGACTGAAGGAATGGAGTGCTACTGATGCTGCTGCTTGCAACGCTTACTGTGTAGAGCACCAGCTTCAATCCATTGCTCATTCGCCATATCCCGTTAATCCGGCTCATGGGTCTGAGCGTGGTCAGGAACTTTATGAGCTGACGATTGCTTCATTACGCAATGATCTGGATATTGCTGAAGCCTGTGGGTCAAAAGGGATTGTCGTTCATTTTGGTCACATGCATTCGTTAGACCCTCTAGAGGGCTATCGTAACATCATTAACTGTTTTAATGATGTACTGGAAGGCTGGCAGGGAAATGCTAAAATATTGATTGAAAATCAGGCGGGGGATCATGGACCTATGGGAACCACGCTTGAGGAAATGGTGCAAATCCGTCAGTTGTGCCGGTATCCTGACAGTATCGGCTTTTGCTTGGACACTTGTCATGCGTATGCAGCAGGATTGTGGAACGGTGGAATGGACGAGGCTTTGATCGATAAAGGAAACCGTCTCGGCTATTGGTCAGCTCTATGCGGAGTTCATTTGAACGATTCTAAATACCCGTATGGCTCTAAAAAAGACAGACACGCTCGTGTGGGGCAAGGTTACATTGGTACTGAGGGCATGCGCTGGATGACAGATCAGGAGGCTGTAAGAGGCATTCCTATCGTTTTGGAGAGTGAGACGGGACCTGATGGAACACATCAGGAGGATATTCAAATGATTCTAAGCTGGGAGTAAATCAATCTGATTGATAATAACTATCTTTGAGGCATGTGAGCTTGCATATATGGGAAAAGGAGGAGAAGTTGATGTATTTGTTTATGGACGATTATCGGCCTTGTCCTCCGGGCTTTAAGCTGGCAAGAGATGCGGAAGAGTGTCTGCTGCTGCTTCATGAATATCCTATTACGATACTATCGCTAGATTATGATTTGGGTTCAGGTCAACCCACGGGAAAAGATGTGGCTGCTGCTATCGCAGGGAAACGGTTATATCCGCGTGAAATTTACTTGCATTCCTCCAGTCCAGAGGGGCGGCGAGCCATGTATGAGCTGCTCTATGCGAATAAGCCAGAGGGAGTCACCGTGCATAATGGGCCCATACCCGAGGAGCGTATGCGAGAGATCAGAAAAGGGTCTGAACAATGAAAGAGATCGGACAAAAAGACGCGCGCCGTGCCATATGGGAGGGATGCAAGCTGGCTTTGTTTGTGTACACTCCCATGTGCGGAACATGCGCGGCTGCCCGTAAGATGCTGGAGGTAGCAGAGCATTTGCTCCCCGAAGGAGCAGTGGTGCAGAGCAACATTAACTATATTCCTGAACTGGTACAGGAGTACCGGATATCCAGCGTTCCCGCGCTTCTTATATATAATGGTGAAAACAATAATCCTGAAATCATCTACAAAATGGAATCTGTAGAACACTTGCTGAGCAAAATAAGGAGCGTGATGGAATGATATCCATGAAGAGCATTACGTTGCAGCGGGAAGAAAGACGGATATTGGACGATGTAAGCCTGGATATACGAGAAGGTCAACATTGGGCTATTCTGGGTCGCAATGGTTCCGGTAAAACAACTTTGCTGGAAATGATGACAGGGTATATGTTTCCAAGTCGTGGTACGGTTGAAGTGCTTGGGCAAATGTATGGTCAATGTGATGTGCGGGAGGTCCGCAAGCAGATCGGATATATCAGTCAGACCTTATTGGAAAAGCTGGCGCTAAAAGATCCAGTTTGGGAAGTAGTCGCTACAGGTGCGTATGCTTTTTTGCGCTTTTATCAGGAAATTCCAACAGAGGCAAAAGAAAAGGCCATATCTTTGCTGGAGGGTATGAATTTAGGTGACTTGATTCATCATCCGCTGGGGACGTTATCTCAAGGAGAACGTAAAAAGGTGATGTTGGCCCGCTCACTGATGGCGGAACCCCGTCTGCTAATTATGGACGAGCCTTGTGCTGGGTTGGATCTATTTGAGCGGGAAAAAATGCTGGTCGAGATTGATCGGCTCCGCAAGCGGGACTTATCAGTGGTCTATGTGACTCATCACATTGAGGAGATTGTCCCCCTATTTACACATGTTGCATTGATTCGTGATGGTAAGGTTGCAGCAGCTGGACCGAAAAAAGAAGTTTTAACGAAAGAATTGATTATGCACACATATGAAGTTTCGGTTGAGCTGGATTGGGATGGAGAACGTCCCTGGATTCGGGTGTGCGCTGGAGGGTAATGTTATTTTGGAGGAACTATATATGAGTACAGATGAACAAAGTGAATCTACTTTGTCATCATCAAGATTTATTTGTACGGCCAATCACGGTTTTGCACCCTATGCTCAAGAGGAGCTTAGAAGAATATTTGGCTCTGTGAAAAGTACGATGCTTTTACCTGGTGAAATTTTTCTGGCTACATTACCTGCGGAAGAAATTGAGACAGTGAGGACAATTACAGGTCAGCCGCCGATGTTTTTACGTCACTTGTTTCCTGTTCATTTTCAGGAAGAAGGAACGGATCTGGTTCAGGTGCAGGAGCGTCTGGTTGCATTCATCCGTAACCGCAAGGAACTGATGGATCAACGTGTTTCTTTACAGGTGCGCAAAGGATCTAATAGCAGCTGGACTGAAAGCGCAGGTGCACTTAAGCAGGCTTTGAGTGAACAATTAAGTGATCTACCTATGGAGCAAACAGTACAAGGCGCCGATGTTATTGTGTCCGTTTTTGCAGATACAGATACGTGGTATGCAGGTGTATCACGTCCTGAGGACAACCTATCGGATTGGAGCGGAGGTGCGGTTCGTTTTCAGAAAGAAGACGGACAAATTTCCCGTGCCAAATTCAAGCTATTGGAAGCAGAAGTAACGTTCGGCATAGATTTTGGCGCTTTCCATCAGGGACTGGATATTGGGGCAGCACCGGGTGGATGGACTTCCTTCTTACTGGAGCGGGGACTGAAAGTTACTGCGGTTGATCCGGCAAAGATGGAGCCATCACTGATGAAGTACGCCAATCTGACTTTTTTGCGTAAAAATGCAAGTGAAGTCAAATTTAAAGAGAATTCGTTCGATCTGCTGGTTTGTGATATGAGCTGGAGTCCTAAGCAAATGGCAAGGCTTGTTACTGATTTACTATATAGTTTGCGAAGTGGTGGTACTGCTATCGTTACGGTCAAGCTAATGCATAAAAAGCCCTTGGCGCTCATTCATGATGTAATTGCTTCATTTGAGGAGTCCGGCATGCAGATTCAGCGAGCTAAGCAGCTATTCCATAATCGAGATGAGATTACCCTGTACATGATTAAGTATGGAAAATAACACTTTACAATAGATACAGGTGTGCTATATAATAAATCCAAATTGTTCCTTAAAAATAATAATGATGTTTAAATCAAGGGAAAGCATCCCGCGAAACGGTTTTCATGGCGACATGGAAATTTGATTTTGCGGCAGCTTTCCCTTTTTTGCGTTGTTTGCTTAAGAAAGGAGGTAGGAGAATAATGAAGCAACCATCACAGTTGGAATTCGGATCAATTGTTGGTGAGCGTTACCGTATTGTGCGCACATTGGGTTCGGGAGGAATGAGCCGCGTGTTCATGGCAGAGGATTTAAAACTGCCAGGCAAGCAATGGGCAGTGAAGGAGTCGGTTGCCGAGCCACAAGTGATGAAGCTTGTACGCACGGAGGCAGAGATGCTGATTTCACTAAGCCATCCACGTTTACCAAGAATTGTTGATTTTTTTGAGCATCCCCCATCTGGTGCGGTATACCTGGTTATGGATTACATCGAAGGAATTACGCTGGAAGCATATATGAAGGGTTACCAAGGCTATATTCCACAGGAGCAAATCGTCCCATTCGCTTTGCAGGTACTGGATGTGTTGGATTATTTGCATACCCGTCAACCACCAGTCATTTACCGGGATCTGAAACCAACGAATATTATGCTGACACCGGAAATGGAATTTATACTGATTGATTTTGGAATAGCGAGGAG
Source organism: Paenibacillus sp. FSL M8-0228 (assembly GCF_038007385.1). NCBI lineage: Bacteria > Bacillati > Bacillota > Bacilli > Caryophanales > Paenibacillaceae > Paenibacillus > Paenibacillus sp. FSL M8-0228. The sequence continues at coordinate 3,190,826 of NZ_JBBOXA010000001.1, read as the reverse complement.
CTACAAGGCTGAGCTGGATCAAGATACGGTAAAGCTGGGCACAGTGGGCTTCGCTGCCCCGGAGCAATATGGAGCAGGTCAGACGGATGCTCGTTCAGACTTATACAGTTTGGGAGCGCTGCTATTGTATCTCTGTACAGGAGGCAAATATAGCGAGTGGACTGCGGGAGTAGAAGGATATATACGCGGGGAATTGTCTCGTCATTTGATTCCAGTAATTCGAAAACTGCTGCGTGAGAATCCTAAGGAACGATTTCAATCCGCCGGGGAGGTCATTGGAGAACTGCGTCGCAGTGCTGATTTTCAACCTGCTCAACAAGGAATATCCGTTAATGATGCCTCAATGGATTATGCAGGTACAAGGGTAGTGGCTGTACTGGGTGTCTCTGCCGGCTCCGGTGCTACGCATACAGCAATTATGGTGAGCCACTATCTGGCTCGAAGATCCCGCTCCGTAGCTTTGGTTGAGCTGCACAGCACAGCCAAAGCATTTGCCCGACTTCAAGAAGTCGTAGAAGGCACATCCGTTGGACAAATGAGTTCAAGTCGGCGTTTTGAAGTCGATGGAGTACATTACTGGCGACAAACATCGCGTGCGGATGTCATTTCTTTGTTGGGTGGTTCTTACAGATTTATCGTACTGGACCTGGGGAGTGGGCAGGATAATGAACGTCTGGAAGAATTCTTGAGAGCCGATTATCCGCTCGTCGTTGGCTCAGGGGCCGAATGGAGGGTTCAGGATATAGCAGGGCTAACCCGATCTCTTCAGCGCCACCCACAGCACAAATGGAATTACTGCTTGCCATTGGCAACTTCGGAGGCGGTTCGCAGGCTTCGTAAGGAGCTGGATCACGATAAAGTATTTGCTCTACCGTTCCACTCAGACCCCTTCGAACGGGATGATGAGATGGATCAGGTGCTGGACGAGCTGTTTCGCGGAGTTATTCCAGACACCCGGAGAAGACGCTTCGCATTCCTTAAGCGACGGCGCTAAATAGAAAGTATATATCAAAAAGAGGCAGGGGAGAAGTTGTGTGTCCAAGCTAAGAAAAAGCAGTAAACAAAAACTGTATGCCGGTTGCATTGGCGCTGGGATTGTTGGCATTATCTTTGCCGGCTACCTTATGGTTAATATCCATCAAATGAATGAGGTTAGGAAACAGGCTGAGGTAGAGGCAGAACTGAAATGGAAAGTGTATGAACAAGAGCAACGAACCGCGAAAAAAGGCTGGGCGGTTGTCCGTGATATTTCTCCAGGTGAACAGATTGCATCTAATGATTTGAAGGGAATTAAAGTTCCCGGTTCTCAGGCTCCATCAAATTTGCTGGCAAATAAAAGTGAAGTTTCCGGAACCACAGCCAAGATTGAGCTTAAAAAAGGATCTGTGCTTACATCGTCTATGATTACTGCTGATGAACCCACACCTAAAGATTTACGCAACCGTGAGCTAAAGGTGGTGGTACTACCCAACAGTCTAAAGTCGGGGGACGAAGTAGATATCCGCATACAATTTCCAACAGGTCAGGATTACATTCTATTATCCAAAAAGAAGATTTCCCGACTGGAAGGTCCAATTGTCTGGGTCACTTTGAATGAGCAGGAAATATTATCGCTTTCGAGCGCGATTGTTGATGCCTATCTGCATAAAGCATCCATTTATGCTCTGACGTATGTCGATCCCCAATTTCAGCCTAAGGCAATCCCGACCTATCCACCTAACGCGCAGGTGTTAGCGTTAATGAATAGTGATCCGAATTTGATACACATTGCTGAACAAAAGCTGTCTAAGCAGCTGCGGGATTCCCTTGAAAATGCAATTAGTTCATCAAACAGTGTAATTTCAACACCCGTGGAAAGAAGTCTGAGTGAGGAAATTGCAGCTCAACATGCGGGTGCTACTATAGAAAACCCAACAAGCGGGATTGATGTTACAAGAAATGAATATGAGAATGAGCAGGATCATCAAGAACAAACAAAGATTCTGACGCAGGGTGGAAGCTCTATGCCAAATAAATGAGAGAAAAGGAACGGAAGTATGAAAACATGGATATTTGCCGGGCTTTGTGACAAAAGCGATACCTTGTTATACATCAGCAGCATATTAGCAGCTTCCGGCCAACGGGTACTGCTTGTAGATGCTACGCTGCGGGGACGGTATCGGTATAGCATAGGGATGCTTGACAAACCACTTCCCATTACGCAGTTTAGTGGTTTTGATGTAGCAATTGGATTTACAGCATGGGAAGACCTGCATATAGGTATGACGGCTGATCAGAAGGCAGAGCAGGTTTATGACATTGTTATTTTAGATGTAGAGTTACTTGATTTTTGTCCAATTTCTGTTTGGAAAAGGGCAGAACTGCGAGTTTGGGTCAGTGATTATAGCCGCATGCTAATGCATAACGGACAGAATTGGCTTCAGCATTTATTCAGTCAACCTGAATTCCCCAAAGATCTTGTATTTCACAAGCTATTTTTACAGGCCGTGGATTGTGGTCTGGAGGAGCCGTATCTGTGGGAATACATGAATCATTTCCCGGCATCTTGGCAGCAAGAGCCATATATACTGCCATGGGATGAGGGGTTGCTTGCTCTGAAACTGGAAAATGAGCATAAAAAACAGCTAATACTAAAACCGCTATCCAGAATGTATAAGAAAGAACTATGCCGTTGTATTGGGGAATGGATGAGTTGGGAATTAAAGGTGATTCGTCGTGCGCTAAAGCGTGCGGAAAGGAGTAGAGCATGAGTACCATTTTGTTTTGGAGCCCCATTAAGGGGGCTAGTGGAAGTAGCTCTTTGGCGGCAGCAATAGCAATTACCATAGGCAATCTATATAGAGGAAGACTATTATTGACTCATTTGGGTCGTAGACATACTGGTATTGAATCAGGATTACCTATACAAGAGTATGGTATGGATGATCCAACCCTACAGCTTCAGGAAGGGGGCTGGGATGCTGCCGCACGTTTAGTTCTGCGAGGGACACTGTCTAAAGAAAATATTCGTAATTATACGACACCTGTACTCGAACATACTTTGGATGTACTTGAGGGAACCTCCAGCTTTGGAGCTGCACCGCCGTTACTGTCTCCAGGGCTTGTACGGGCAGTAATAGATACAGCGAACAAATATTATGATTTAACGCTAATTGATGCAGGAAGTGGAGCAGGATGGGGGGCTGTACAGCATGAAGCATGTGCACGAGCCAAACTGGCTGTTCTTTCACTCACTCAGAATATGCGAGAGTTAGACGCTTATTTTGAATCCGTGTCTCCGTTATCTACCTACTCATCGTTACCCTTATTAATAGTACTTGGAAAATATGATGTGCATTCTCAAGTGAATGAAGCGAATATTCGCAGGAGATATGGCTACAAAGGTGCTCTGTATACAGTCCCTTATAACACCGGATTTATGGACGCATGGAACCGCAGGGATGTGATCGGCCATGTGCAGCGTGAGGTACGAAGTGGAAAAGGGCAGCCTCGCAAGCTTTTTATGACTGTAGGATGGGCGCAGAGTATACGTCATATCAGCAAAGCTATTCTGGAGGCGGCAGAGTCCGATCTTCGGCTCAAGGCTTTGGAGAGGGGCGCTTAAATGCTGTCCGCTCAAATGATCAACGGATTGATTCTTACCTGTATAGTATTGATGTGCATCGTACTGATTATTGTTAAATATCGAGGGAATTTTCACTCGCGACATTCAACCCTTCGAGTAGAAAAAAAGAATGAAGATGCCACATTCGAAACATTAATAGAGTATATCAAAAATGCACTTCATGAACTAAGTCATAGCCAGATGGCGGATGCCGGATTGCATGAAGAGGAATATAGACGGCGTATCCATCAAAGGGCGGAACTACGCAGGGCATTAAAGGACTGTGCCAATGGTAGCAGTGGAGATAAACGTTTTGTTAAAAATCTGATGGCTGAGCTTCTGATTCACGGTTACGGCTTGAACGAGAAAATCGTCGATACTGTTATGCCATTCTCCAGACCTGAGTTGTTTAGCATACAGGATCAATTCGAAATTATATTTTACCAATACCAGCAGAAGTTTGGCGCTGATGCACTATCACGTTTACTGGATACTTATGACTTGGCCGAAATGAGATATTCACAGCAAGGTGAAGAAGATGGAAGTTATCTCGTTACCGCAGAGGACATTCGTTATATCTATGATTGTGAGTACCGGCCCCTTTCCTTTTTGGAGAAGGTGGATATTATTGTCCAGCGGATTTATCAGCATTATAAAGGCTTTTCCGTCATTGATGATATTCGTGACCAGCGGATCGACGGTGTAAGTGGGGGCGTCAGTGGTATGCCGGAAGGTGGGATTCCTGCATCATCAGACTGGCCTTCCGATGGGTATGTATTTGAACAAACAACTATGCCTACTGCCAATAGTTATGAGAGCGTATGGATTTTTTATAAAGGTAAAACGATCCATCTTTCGTTCCTTTCCTTCGGATCTGAGCGTGAACTTAAAAGGGTGTGCCAAAATATTTACAAATACAATTACCCGGGACAGCTTTCCGAAGCAAATGGTTATAAGGTCAATGAAATGAAGGATGGGTCACGGGTAGTGGTGGTACGACCTCCTTTCTCAGAATCGTGGGCTTTCTTTGTCCGTAAATTTGATATTCAAAGCGCATCGCTGGAACAGTTAATTAAGGGACAAAATGCTGATTTTCCAATCCAGCTACTTTCTTATTTAATGAAAGGCAGCCGGATTACTGCTATCACAGGCGCGCAGGGCTCAGGTAAGACGACGTTGTTAATGGCGATGGTCAAGCACATTTATGCTTCGTATACGCTTCGCGTTCAGGAAATGGCTTTTGAACTGCATCTACGCAGCATCTACAGTCGCCGTAACATTCTTAGCTTTCGAGAAACGGATCATATTTCAGGACAACAAGGGCTTGACTTACAGAAAAAAACAGATGGAACCGTCAATATTCTAGGCGAAGTAGCAAGTGATGAAGTAGCTGCTTGGATGATTCAAATGTCGCAGGTTGCCAGTCTGTTCACCATTTTTACTCATCATGCCAAAACATTTCGTGATCTCGTGTTTTCACTTCGTAATTCATTGCTCAAAACAGGAGTATTTCAGCATGAAGGCATTGCTGAGGAACAGGTAGTTCATGTCATTAACTTTGATGTGCATCTCAAACGTGATGCGGAAGGGCGACGCTACATCGAACGGATCACAGAATGTGTGCCGCGTGACCCGGATCATACGGATGCAGGCTCCAATGCTTCAACGAGCTACAGTTATCGCCACGTTATGGAATATCAGAACGGAAGCTATATACCGATGGAGCCCTTAACAGCCAAAAATGTACAAGAAATGTGTGAGCAGATGAATGTAAATGATGCCAGAGATTTCCGCAGTTTTTTGACCCGCTATTGGGAGGAAGACTATGAGTCTTAAAGAAATTTTATTATGGATTTTACTTATATCAGGTGGGGGCTTTACGCTTCTATATATAGCTTTATGGGGGTTGCGTAAGCGCAGTAGTCATGCAGTTCGCACAGGACGAATTTATTCTGTGAAGGAAGGTCGCAAGGGAAAAGCGGTACTGCAACGTGAGCTACAAGCCTTACTGCATAAGTTGTACACGCTGTGTATGAAGGTCCCTTTCTTGTCCGGATACATCACGAGTATACGTAAGCGACTAGCTGGTCAGCATGCCTACGATGAGTACAAGCTTCGCCTACAGACGATGAAGATGACACTGTTCATCTGGGGAGCTTTTGCTTGCAGTGGTGTTGTGCTGGTCATGATGAAGCCAGGAATAGAGTTTGCTATATTAGCCGTTTTATGCGGAGTGGTAATCAACAGTCTTATTTTGGATATGGCCATTAGCCGGATGGAAAAAAGGCTACTTGCACAGATGATCGAATTATTCGCCAATGTGCGTCACTATTACCATCAGCACGGTATGGTGGAGGAAGCTATATCCGAAGCGGCCGATTTGGCGGAGGCAGAGGCCGGAAGACACGCACGACTCATCCATGAGGCGCTAACAGATGTTGATCCGCACGAAGCATTGGAAAGATACTATGAATCGGCTCCTAATCGATTTTTAAAAGCTTTTGCCGGTATCTCGTATATGGTAATGGAGTTTGGTGATCGGGTTGAGGAGGGTGGCTCCATTTACTTGAAGGGGCTCGGCAGTCTCGCACGCGAAATCCAGTTGGAGTTGCTGCGAAGAAATAAACTGGACTATCTGTTAAAAAGTCTAAACGTGATCGCACTAGCACCTGTTTTCTTTACCATCCCAATCGAGACATGGGCGAGATCCAGCTTTCCCTCCATGGATGAGTTTTATCAGGGAAAATTGGGTTATATCACAAAATTATCCGTTTATATTGTGATAATCGTATCTTATTTCCTATTACAGAAGCTACAACAGACCGACGAGACAGGATATCGTGCGGGTAGAGGACGGAGGGTTTGGGAGCAGAAGCTATACCGTTTTCCTATCATTCGTAATGTGGTGGATTCTTTAATTCCGCGTCAGAATATGTCTTCTTATTTTCAAATAACCCGCCTATTAAAGGAAAGTGGTGCGGAGATTAGGCTGGAGTGGCTCTACATACGCAGAATGGCTCTTTGTATCATAGGATTGGTGCTCAGTATCAGTACGATATTTTTTTTACATGAAGCTGAGAGAACGCATATCCTTCACGCACCAGTGCAATCGGGTCAAATGTTTGGACGTTTAAGTCCGGTGGAGCAAAAAGAAGCTTTGAAGCAGAGTGAGATTGATCGCAAAATCATGCATTCGCTGAACATGAGGTCGAACAGCACATACGAACATACGTACGCTGTTTTAGAGCATAATGCTAATGGAACTGCTACTCCTGAACAGTTATCCACAAATACTTGGCGTATCCTCCAAAAGCTAAAAGATTGGAATGATGAATACATCAAGTGGTGGGAAGTGCTGATTAGTTTGATTGTTGGGTACGCAGCCTATCAAATGCCTATGCTTTTATTATATTTGCAACGAAAAATGCGTCGGTTGGATATGAGGCATGAGGTGTATCAATTTCAAACAGTTATTTCCATTTTACGGGTTATGGAACGAATGTCTGTCGAGGAAATATTGGAGTGGCTGAACAGATTTTCAGTTGTATTCAAAAGACCTCTGCAAAAATGTTTGCTTCATTATGAACATGGGCCAGAGGCAGCTCTCGACTTGCTAAAAGAAGAAGCGCCTTTGCCGGAATTTCAACGTCTCGTGGATAAGCTTCATTTGTCTTTAGGTAAAATTACGATTCGAGAGGCCTTTGATGATTTGGAATCCCATATGTCCTACTATTTCGAACAAAGAAAACAGGAGTATGAAAAAATAATAGACAGTAAGGCTATCTGGGGAAGGATGATTGGTTTTGCCCCGATGTATGGTCTTATCTTTTTATATTTGGTGATTCCGTTGATCGGCATGAGCTTTGTTCAAATGGATAACTATTATGAACAAATACAAAAAATTCAGTAAGAAAGTTAACCTATGACTAATACAAAATAACAAGCTAGGGGAGAAAAATAATGAATAACGCATCAACAGCTTTAAAGGTAGCCGCTGGGATATTTTTGACCATCGCTCTAATTACGATTGTAGTTATACTATTTATTTCAGCCCAGGAGGCGACTAAAACGGCACAAAATAATTTTGCTGATATTCAGACCGAATTGTCTCAAGCCTCTTTTACGGTATATGACGGCACAACGATTAGCGGTTCCCAGGTGACCAATGCGCTGCGGAAGTTTCAGGGGAAGGACCAATTCGGCATTCAGATTAAAACCGGCAAAAATATGGCAGGCCAGTGGTACGGTAATGCTCTGAACATTAGCCCAGACAGTGAACAGTATGGCGCCGTGAATGGTGGCAGTGATAAGACAGGTAAAATCACGAATACACTTAATGAGAAAGAGAATGAATACGTAAATCCGAGTGGTAAATTTAAAGCTGAAATCGTCAAAGACAAATCGAACGTGGTACGTGGGTTGTTGTTTACCCAGTCCTAAGCACTACAGCAGAGATAATAATCATAAAGGGGATGAGAGTATGTCTGATCACGCTTCAAGTATGCTGCGGCTTGGTGTGTCAGTTATTCTGTTCATAACCGCATGTGTAACGGCAGCAGACTTGTCCAGCCAGCTGGATGGTGCACTGGAATTAAGATCACAGCAAGAGGAGCATTCTGAAGGGCGAATAGCCCGTACTGCTGGGGTGGGGTTGCCGGAGCGGATTAAAGGAACTCAGGTCATACAGGCAATTCGCATGAACTTACAGGAGGGGATTTCGATTCAAGTCGACGGGACAGAGTATGATGTATTTTCTGAACCGTTTGAGCCTGATGTATCGACCCTGGATGCTTCCTCATTATATTCCATGTACCCCCAGCGTAATGGGAATGGGGACATAACATCTGTACGTTTTGAGAAATTGGGGGAAGACTGAAGTGGTTCAAACAATATCGAAGCTGTTGGGGGCGCTGCTCGCTGTATTGCTTTTGTACATCGTACCCGCAGCTCAAGCTGCTGAACGGCAGGATGATATATCCGGGTTAAATACATATCATGCAACTGTACGTTTTGTTGATATGGTAAGAACCAAGGGTTACATTACACCGACGATGTATAACGATTTTATGCGTGATCTGGAATTGACAGGCAATACGTACGAAGTTGACTTGGAGCATATGCACAAAAAGTATGTACCGGACTATGCAGATGCCGCGAAGCCAGACAGTTTTCTGGGCAATTATGAAGCTGTATATGATGGGTACTATAATTCGCAAATTTTTCCTGTACTGTTTCCTGACAATCAGCAGCCAAAATCAGATCAGACGCGTCGATATACCTTGATGGCCGGGGATTATTTTACGGTCCGGGTACATATTACGAATCGGACTCCTGCGGACTTGTACAAATCATGGCTTCTTGGTGGGGCAGATAGCGGCAAGCCAGCAGTTACAGCTTCTTACGGGGGCATGGTTCTGAATGAGGATTACTGATTTTGCGGTCATATTTATACTTTTGTTTTTGCCCTTTGGTGTAGTTAGTGACTTACGGGTGCAGAATCAGCGTGAAGTGCAGCAGCTAGAAATGAAATATACGTCGGCTCTCCGTACCGCAGTTCAGGATGCAGGGGTTGTGCTCTCACAGAATGAACGTCAGGAACGCGAGGCCGGATACGGATCGGATAAGTTTTTTCGGGTAGATAAAGAAGCAGCGCTGATCACGTTCCTGCACACCCTTTTTCTTAATGTAGGCATTGATGGGGATATAGTAGCACAACGTGCATTATTGGATTACATACCGGCTATTGTAATTCTGGATTATGACGGTTATTATGCGTTCACCTCAGAAGCCTATACAGACGAGCATGGACAAGCTGCTATTGGCCACAAATGGAGCGAAAAAAAGCCATATGCCTATGTTGATTTAGTAGGCAACAGTGTGGGGTTCACCTTGGATAATTATGTGCACGCATACGATGCTCGGAATCACAGGTGGATAGAGGGCTTTCAAAAGGAACTTCAGGATCAGACCGCTATATCTTTGCTGAATAATTCAGAAACTTTTGAGCAAATACGTCGTTCCACCATTGTTCGCAGCGTTCAAGAGGACTTGGCGCGAATTATTAATGTCCATAACGAAAAAGCAGCGCGTAACGGCATAACTTATTCGTTCACGCTACCGATCATTCCGCAAGAGGAGTGGTACAACACGGTAGATGATGTGGGGCTGATCGCGTTTATCCAAGGCATTCCGGTTGGAGACAGGTATTACAATAACTATGGATTTGGTGGTGGGAGAGTCGTTAGAAAGCAAGACATTATCGGTGGCATAGAACCAGATACTGGAATAAAGTATTTTTATAGAGATTCATGTCCAGCTCCCTTTAAAGCGAGTGAACGTTTCACGGATGAAAAATCTGCAGCAGCTGCGGGTTACTTTGAGTACAAATGTTATAATGGCTTAAAATAATCACCCTCATGGGTGGTTTTTCTTTTTTTAGGCAGATCCATACCAAAAAACCTTAAAATTCACTGTTTTCAATATTCCGATATGGTTGCAGAATGTGCTACAATAAAGCTTTGAGAGAAACGAAATGCATATGAAATAAGAACAGTCGGCAATGCCGATGACAATAAGGAGCCAAAAACAGCTTATGAGTTTATTGACTGTAGAAAATGTATCCCACAACTTTGGGGACCGCGCATTATTTAAAAATGTTTCCTTTCGATTGCTTGCGGGGGAACGTGTAGGTTTGGTAGGAGCTAACGGTGTTGGTAAATCGACACTCATGAACATTCTCACTGGAAAATTGCTTAAGGATGAGGGTAAAGTGGAATGGACTCCACGTGTGCGTTACGGCTATCTGGATCAGCATACCAAGCTGACACCGGGCAAAACGGTACGTGATGTATTGAAGGATGCTTTTCTTCCTTTGTTGGAATTGGAAAAGGAAATGATGCAGATTACTGACAAAATGGGGGATGCTTCTCCTGATGAGTTGGAAGTGTTGCTGGAACAGATGGGTGAAATTCAGGAGCAACTGGATATGGGGGATTTTTACCTCATTGATGTGAAGGTTGAAGAAATGGCGAATGGACTAGGTCTGTCGGCCATAGGACTGGATCGGGATGTATCCGCACTTAGTGGCGGGCAACGGACAAAGGTTCTTCTTGCTAAGTTGCTGTTGGAAAAGCCGAATGTCCTGCTGTTGGATGAGCCTACCAACTATTTGGATGTAGAGCATATTGAATGGCTTACGCGCTATTTGAAGGACTATCCCTATGCCTTTATTCTTATTTCACATGATACTGAATTTATGAACCAGGTCGTTAATGTTATTTACCATCTTGAATTTGCCAAGATGACCCGTTATTCAGCTAATTATGAAAAGTTTCTCGAAATGGCGGATCTGAACAAAGCCCAGCATATTGATGCTTATGAGAAGCAACAGGATTTTATTAAGAAACAGGAAGATTTTATTCAGCGTAATAAAGCGCGTGCCTCTACGTCAGGCCGAGCAAAGAGCCGTGAAAAGCAGCTTGATCGGATCGAACGTATTGATAAGCCTGAAGAAGCCGCAAAACCAACCTTTCAATTCAAAGAGGCACGTGCAAGCGGAAAGACGGTATTTGAGGGTATTGATTTTGAGATTGGTTATACACATGCCCTTTTGCCTAAAATGTCCATGACGATTGAACGTGGCGAAAAGATTGCAATTGTCGGCTACAATGGTGTCGGTAAATCGACATTGCTCAAAACCATATTGGGAAAAATTCCGCCAATCAGTGGAAAAACTTATCAAGGTGATTTTTTGCAGCCCGCTTATTTTGAGCAGGAAGTAAAGGCCGAGAAAATTACACCGATTGACGATGTGTGGAATGAATTTCCGCATTTGAACCAGCATGAAGTACGAGCGCATTTGGCGCGTTGCGGTTTGAAAAATGAGCATATCACGCGTCCGCTATCTGCGCTCAGTGGTGGAGAACAGGCTAAAGTCCGTCTTTGCAAACTGTTAATGCGTGAAAGCAACTGGGTACTGTTCGATGAGCCTACCAACCACTTGGATGTTAAAGCAAAGGATGAGCTGAAACGTGCCTTGAAGGAATACAAAGGGACCGTATTGCTTGTATCTCACGAACCGGACTTTTACGAGGATTGGGTAACCAAAACGTGGAATGTGGAAGAGTGGTCAAGTAAAGTTAACTAAAATCAGCTAAATCCAGTTCCAGCAAATTTCACACGAAGTGGGGTTTGCAGAATTAGAAAAATATGCTAAGCTATCTTTAGCTTATACAATAAAATAGTCACACTAGGGGAGCCGCCCATGCGGCTGAGACGGAATAAATGGATTTCGGACCCTTTGCACCTGATCTGGGTTATGCCAGCGTAGGGAAGTGAGCGCCGTACAAACAAGGCAACACCATCTTTATTTTTGTTTGTGCGTGGGACGATACACGTATACGGATTCATGGTCCGTTCGATTATTGGACGTTCGTTAAACCACTTCCTTGGGGAAGTGGTTTTTTTGCGTTTCGTTCATTTTAAGTAGTTCGAGCTTCCGTAGACGATTCACATATAATCCCCTTTCATTCCTGCTGGTAGACGTGGCTGGCTAAGCTTAGATCCTTTAGTCCAATGTGAGGTGAAGACAAAATCGAATTACACGCAATTTCGATGGAAAAGGGCACTTTTGCACAAGCCGCCCAAGTGGCTGCTGTGATTTGTCCGTATGTTCATTATGTACACGCACGTTTAAAACAGAATGGTGCCTCTGCATTGCTTTCTTTGACTCGCAGCCTGGTGGAGCAGGAAGTTCCTTTGCAACAAATTGTAGTAAATGATCGTGTGGATGTAGCTTTACTTACTTTGGTCGGAGCCGTTCAATTACCAGCTAATGGATTACCTGTTGTGGATGTGAAAAGCCTACTTCCAAAGGGTACACGCTGTGGAGTGTCTGTACATTCCTTGGAGGAGATGCAAATTGCTGAGCGGGCAGGAGCGGACTATGTACTTTATGGTCACGTATATGAGACCCATTGTAAGCCCGGTATTGTACCGCGGGGTTTAGCTCAGCTTGAACATATTTGCAGGTTGTCGAACATTCCGGTGATTGCGCTAGGCGGCATACAACCGCATCATATCCCGGAGCTTTATAGGGCCGGAGCAAGCGGAATTGCGGTGATGTCTGGTATATGGGAGGCTGAGTCGCCCGTTGCAGCTGCAATGGAGTATAGGCGAATGGCAGACCTTGTAGTTCACAGCCTGTAGCGAGAAAACGAGAGTAGAGGCAAGCTGAAAGCAGAAGGGTTTATGGAGAGGAGATACGGAACAAATGCTAAAGATACACACAGAGGAAAGAGCGATTGGACACGCTGAATGCTTGGTCATAGGTGGAGGTGTCATCGGCAGTTCCATTGCTTATCATGTGGCCAAGGAGGGAAGAAGTACGATTATGCTGGAACGATTGATCCCGGGTGAGGGAGCCTCAGGAGCAGCGGTTGGAATGCTGGCAGCGGAAAGTGAAGAGTTCACCGACTCTGAGCTATCACGATTTGCTCGCATAAGTCGAGATGCATTCCCTGAGCTTGTCTGTGATCTAGAGCGTTTGTCAGGTATTTCGGTGGAATTCCGTACTGAAGGGTTTGTGACCCCTTTCCGTACGGAGACTGAAGGCCAAAAACGCTGGAAAGCTGCTAAAACGCGAAAGGGTGATTGTCCTATCTGGTGGGATGCGAAAGAATTGGCCCGACGAATTCCAGGTTTGGATGAACAAGCGATCGGGGCAATATATCGTTCAAAGGAGACACAAGTGGCTCCTGTCCAGCTTTGCCGTGCTTATGCAGGTGCTGCTGCGGTGCTGGGAGCAACGGTATGGTCTGGTACACAGGCAGAGCAACTGGTCATACAGGATGATCGAATTTGCGGTGTCCGCACAGATAGTGGTTTTTTTTCCTGCGATCAGGTCATTATTGCCGGAGGCTTGGATAGCATGAAATTGCTAGCGCAGGTTGGGTTTGAATATCCACTTTATCCGGTCAAGGGCGAAGCGGTAGCGGTCTCCTTGAAGGATCACCCGTTAGAATATACCATTTATGCTGATGATATTTACCTCGTGCCTAAACAGAATAACGAGCTTTGGATTGGGGCAACGAGCCTTCCACATCAATATGACGAAGAGGTGACCGTAGGAGGCTTGGAGGGGTTGTTGGCACGTGCCTCTGCCTGGCTGCCGCGCGTCCGTGAAGCTTCTTTTATACGCGCTTGGGCGGGCTTACGTCCGCAGGCTGTATCAGGTCATCCTTTTATAGGCATTGTTCCTGGGGTCGAGGGCGTATATGCTGCAGTCGGGCATTATCGCAACGGTGTCCTGCTGAGTGATGCTACCGGGCGTGCGATGGCAGCTATGCTTAATGGGGCTTGTGCAGCAGAACTTGGGATAAGTAGTTTTTCTTCTGAGCTCCTCAAGGAGAAAAGCTTATGAAGCTGACGATTAACGGCCAGAGCCTGACCTTTTCTAATCGAATCACTCATGTGAATCAATTGCTACATGAGCTTGATGTAAAGGTGAAAACCGTAGTGGTGGAGCTGAATCGGCATATATTGACCCGTGAAGATCATGATGAAGCGGTACTGAAAGATGGAGATTGCCTAGAGATTGTACATTTTGTGGGAGGCGGTTGATTATGTTAACCATTGGAAAAGCATCTTTTACCTCGAGGTTATTGTTGGGAACAGGAAAATTCTCTGATCTGGATATCCAATCCCAAGCCGTAGAGGCTGCTGAGACGGAAATATTGACGTTTGCTGTACGGAGATTGAACTTGGAGGAACGGGATAAGCAGCATTTTCTCGATATGCTGGATTTGAGCCGGTATACACTTCTTCCCAACACAGCAGGGGCTACAACAGCAGAGGAGGCGATTCGTATTGCCCAATTGGCAAAAGCCTCCGGCCTGTGCGATATGATTAAGGTGGAGGTCATTGGGGATAGCAAGACACTGCTGCCGGACCCATTTGAAACGTTGAAAGCTAGCGAAAAGCTGTTAGAAGAAGGCTTTATCGTGCTGCCCTACATATCGGACGATGTGATTCTAGCAAAGAGGCTACAAGAGCTTGGAGTACATGCCGTTATGCCTGGAGCTTCACCGATTGGTACAGGACATGGTTTGCTTAATCCGTTTTCATTAGGTCTAATTATTGAACAGGCGGAGGTTCCGGTTATTGTCGATGCGGGTATTCGCTCACCCGGTGACGTGGCAATGGCGATGCAGTTAGGGGCAGATGCTGTTTTGTTGAATACAGCCGTATCAGGAGCGAAGGACCCGGTAAAAATGGCCGAGGCCATGAAACTGGCTGTTCGTGCTGGAAGATATGGTTTTGAGGCGGGGATGATTCCTGTAAAACGTTACGCTTCAGCAAGCAGTCCGATAGAAGGTATGGTTCAGGCATGAAGGTAACTGACAAATCCGGTGCAGGAGGAACACATTCAAGTGACCGTTATTCCAGACAGGAAAGATTCGCGCCCTTTGGACCGACAGGACAACGTCGGCTTGCTTCTTCCCACGTACTAATCATAGGTGCCGGAGCGTTAGGTACAGGTATTGCGGAAACGCTCGTTCGCGGGGGTGTAGGTACAGTGAGCCTCGTAGACCGGGATTATGTGGAATGGAGCAATTTGCAGCGCCAGCAGCTTTTTCAGGAAAGTGATGCTGCGCAAAGATATCCCAAAGTAGTAGCTGCTCAGCGAAGATTAAAGGATATTAATTCGGAAACGGTTATACATGCACATGTACTGGATGTTGGGGTGGAAGAGCTGGAAGAGTTGATCCAAGGGGTAGATCTCTTGATGGATGCAACCGATAATTTCGATACCCGACTTCTTATGAACGACATGGCACTCAAGCATCGGATACCTTGGATTTATGGGGGATGTGTAGGCAGCTATGGTGTAACCTACACCATTTTACCGGGTCAAACGCCTTGTCTTCACTGTCTGCTGGGAACTGTACCGTTTGGTGGGGAAACCTGTGATACCGCCGGGATTATTCCGCAGGCTGTACAGATGGTCACGGCTAACCAAACTACGGAAGCCTTCAAACTTCTTGGCGGATATCCGGAAGATTTGAGAGGAAAGTTACTTTCGTTTGATTTGTGGAAAAATGAGTATGTAGCGATAGCGGTAGATAGCGTTAAAAAGGAGAACTGTCCTTCTTGCGGCAGCCAACCGACGTATCCCTATTTGTCGGCCTCTCATCGGCAGAAAACAGATGTTTTGTGCGGTAGGGATACCGTTCAAATTAGACCAGCAAACCCGATCCATCTGAATCTTGCAGAAACGGCAGATAGATTTGCTTCTTTGGGAGAAGGAAAAGTAGAGCGAAATCCGTTTTTGGTTTCCTTTAGTACAAGCGAGCATCGCTTGGTTGTTTTTGCAGATGGCAGAGCGCTGATCCATGGGACAAAGGACGTGGCAAAAGCAAGAAGTCTGTATCATCGCTATTTGGGTTAAACGATAAAAGCAGAAAGCCATTCTTTGGAGAATGATTTTCTGCTTTTTTGTTACAATAATATTAATATGCTTTAATGGCTTATAACACAAACTTGTTCGTATCCAATATGTAATGCTATGTCCAAACCAGGTGGGTGAAAAGGTGAGCCCGTTAATTTTGCTTGTGGATGTAAATGAAGCGTCTCCCGTAATTGTTCGTCCATTGGAGCAGGAAGGTTATCAGGTGGTTCATGTTAGCAATACGACGGATGCAAGCTCTTATGTAGCCCATAATCCTGTGGATTTGCTGCTGCTCAATATAAAAGATGAACAGACAGTTTCGCAAGGTTTACTTCGCATATTGCAGCAATACCATCCTCATGTCCCGCTATTAGCAATGACTTCATCGGATGAGGAGGACCATATTGTTTCCTGTTTTGAACAAGGAGCACATGATGTGATCGTTCTGCCCTTTTATCCTAGAGTTTTTCAGGCTAGAGTGGCTAATTTATTGCGGATTTTTGGTATTGAACGTGATGTGAAAAGGGCAATCGAGGCGGGTGATTTACATATAGACAATGCAAGCAGATTGGTGAGCAGAGGGGGACAAAAGCTGGAATTAACTCCGAAGGAATTTGATCTTTTACTTCATCTGGCGATACATCTTAACCAAGTTTGTAGCAGGCAGCAAATTCTGAAGGATGTTTGGAAACATGATTATATCGTTGATACGAACGTTGTAGATGTCTATATCAGACATTTGAGGGTTAAAGTAGATAAGGGATATAAGTTTAAAATGATCCGTACGGAACGAGGTATTGGTTATTCACTCAGAACACCAACCGTATCAGAATAGTATTAGGTATAAAAAAAGCCGGAACTTTTCGTCCCGGCTCGCATATTTCAAAATGAGTTTCATACTACAGCACGCGGCGTGCTTTAATGTATGTTCTTTTCCAGTTGCCAGAGTTCAAATCGGAGATGGTCACGCCAGGTCCGCCGTAAGTGTGTAAAATTTTACCCCCGCCCATATAGACTGCTACGTGGGTAATGTTGCGTCCTGTAGCACGACTACCGCTTGAAAAGAAAACTAAGTCGCCTTTTTTCAAATTGGACTTGGATACGGCATGTCCAACTTTAGACTGTTGAACAGAAGTACGCGGCAAATTTACTCCGTATTTCTTGAATATGTGCTTCATGAAAGAAGAACAGTCAAAATTACGTGTAGTGCTTGTGGAAGCTCCAAACTTATAAGGAGTTCCCATATATTTTTCACCGTAGTTAATTACTTTTTGGCCTACCGAAGTCGTAGTGGCGGCTTGTGCCGTATTTGTTCCCTCAATTGCAAAAGTGCCAAAGCCGATCGTGGCTGCGACCCCTGCTATAATTACCTTTTTTATGATTTTCTGCATATTCATGTTGTAAGTACCTCCAAAAATTGATTTGTGCAATATTTTGCTGAGTTGCTAACTAACTGACAGCGTTGAGTATAACAGTTTTGAAGCCGCCTAATAGTTGGAAAAGAACGCTCAAATGCTTGAGGGACAAGACTTACACAGCGATTATTAAAAAACGATTAAAAATTACAATTTGTAAAAAATATATCGATTCATTGATCTCTATAAACGGAAAAACCCTTGTTCATCAAGGGTTTTGAGTGAAAAACAATTTATATAATGGTTACAATAATGTCATAATTAATCCTTGCTTTGAATAACGAGTAGCAGACCGCTTTTGATGGAAATCGTACCTTTTGAAGCCGTTAGCTTATTACTGACAGCACGTGATTGTCCCATTTTGAGGGTGGCATTATGTAACGGATACATAAATCCTTCTAGTTGTATGCCAGTTACTTCGGCGGTCATAGGAAGCAGGGAGGTATATGT
This sequence comes from Paenibacillus sp. FSL M8-0228, assembly GCF_038007385.1. Taxonomy (NCBI): domain Bacteria; kingdom Bacillati; phylum Bacillota; class Bacilli; order Caryophanales; family Paenibacillaceae; genus Paenibacillus; species Paenibacillus sp. FSL M8-0228. The sequence continues at coordinate 3,172,909 of NZ_JBBOXA010000001.1, read as the reverse complement.
ATAGCCCATAGGTTGGATTTCAAGCGTTGATCCGGTGAGCTCAATATAATTATGTGCGTCCATAATAGCGCAGCTAATATGATGCTGCATTGCACGTACCAATATTTGAACATTAGCCAATGTGTGGTCCATCCGGGTGCCAGTCACACCAAGCATCAGTACTTGATCTGCCTGTTCGTCCATAGCGATTTCTAAAGCAAGCTCAGTATCTGTTAAGTCTTTAAGTACTGGATCGCACGCAATCATACGTTGGCTTGCTGATTCTACCTTTTCTTTTTCCTCTGGTGTGATTGAATCAAAATCTCCTACAGAGATATGTGGTGTAATACCGTGCTCGATCAGGAAAAGAGCACCTTTATCTGCACCTATAATAAAATCATCGGGCTGTATTTGATGTAAATCTTCTTCATTAAGACGACCACCTGAAAATACAATCGCTCGTTTTTTTGTCATAATCAACATCCTTTCTTTCTGATACGATCCTATATATACCATCGTTTTTAAGTATACCGCGTTAAATATGGCTTGCACAATTTTGGAGGACATGGCTACAATGAAACAGAAAAAAGGAAGTGTAACGTGTAATAGGAAGGAGAACGAAATGATTAACGTTTTGTTTGTGTGTTTGGGCAATATTTGCCGCTCTCCGATGGGGGAGGCAATACTGAGACATAAAGCGCAGGAACGGGGATTGGGTGCAGAAATCGGGGTGGACTCGGCCGGGACAGGCGACTGGCACATCGGAAATCCTCCGCATGAGGGAACACTAAAGCAACTTAAACTGCATGGAATCAGCGAACAAGGCATACAGGCGCGGCAAATAACGGGCCGTGATTTTGACGCGTTTGATTATATTGTGTGCATGGATGACTCTAATGAACGAAACATTCGAAAGATTGCAGGTGGAGCGGAGGCAGATATTCTAAAATTTATGGATTTGCTCCCTCAAGAAAAATTAAGAGAAGTACCCGACCCATATTTTACAGGGAATTTTGAAGAGACCTATCGATTAATGGACGCAGGTTGCGACGCCTTGCTGGACAAGATCGTAGAAGAAAAGCTATAATGTGAACGACAGATGACGGCAATCATTGCCGTTTTTCGTTATACATTTTTGAAAGCGCAACCAAATCATGAAAAAGAAGAAGGAGCTTTATGACCTAGTAGGTCAAATGCTCCATTCCCTTTTAGTTACCTGGGAGAATTTACTCAGGCGCGATCCAAAAAATACATTAGCGCGTCAGGCAACTCGTTTTGCCAAAAGCCCCACAAATGTTTGCCATCCTTTTCACGGTAAGAAACTTCAACGTTCCGTTCGCGCAGCAAATCTGCGCATTGACGGTTAAGCTCTACAAAGTTGTAAATGCCAGTATCACTCTCAAATGCATCTTCCTGAAGGCCAACCGTCATCCACACCCGCAAATGAGACAGATCTTTCTCACGGGCGATGATTTCCTGCGAAGCTTCATAGTAAGCACCTGAGAGGCTGATAATGCGGTTGAACAACTGAGGATACATCAAAGCCAAATGCAGAGACACACTGCCTCCCAGTGAATCCCCCGCCAAAATACGGGACGCTGCATCTTTTCTTATAGGATACTTTTGCTCTACATAGGGAATAATCTCTTCTGCAAAACAGGCGGTATACGCCTCAAAACGATTGCCAAAGGGAGCATACTCCTGCGTTCGAATTTTTGTATTCACTTCCACACCTACAATAATGAAGGGTTCGACGCCCTCATCTAGAATGAGGCGGTTGGCATGAGTTGCAATGCGGCCAAAATTGAAAAATTCTTCTCCGTCCTGACAGTACACGACCGGGTAGCTCAATATTTCATTATAGCCGGGCGGCAAATAAATCCGGAGAGTTCTGGTCTCGCCAAGAAAGCGGCTGTCTACTTCGTCTTTAAGGATGGTTCGTTTTAAATACCGAGAATCCGTCATTTTTCGTCACCTTTCTTGGGTATTATTTTGCATTCGGGATCACAATAAGTTAAGATTACCCTGATTGCAATAGATGTTTAAAATTTCAATCATGTACTAAGCTGTTACAGTAAAAAATATACCCTGTTACACACACAAAAATGTGACAAACTCAAAAAAAATAACTAAATCTTTGACGCGAGCGGTATAACAGGTGTATAATAATCCTATAACAGCGGAACTTGATATTCAAATTTTTTTGTTGAGGTGAAGAAAATGAGCAAGGTTCCTTATGAAGTTTACACAGAGGAAGTTGAGGCGCTGTCCGTACTTTCTCCGGATGGTGAAATTATCAATAAAGATATGTTGCCTAAACTTACAGATGATCAATTGAAAGAAATTATGTATCGAATGGTATTTACACGTACTTGGGATGACCGTGCCGTTAACTTAGGCCGTCAAGGGCGTCTCGGTTTCTATGCTCCGGTATCCGGACAAGAAGCAACCATGGTTGGTAGCGAATATGCGCTCCAAAAAGAAGACTTTATTGCTCCAGGCTACCGCGATATTCCGCAAATCGTTTGGCATGGCCTGCCATTATACCAAGCTTTCTTGTATTCCCGTGGTCATCAACACGGCGGCCAAGTGCCGGACGGTGTTAATGTACTGATGCCGCAAATCATCATTGGCGCGCAAATTTTGCATGCTATGGGTATTGCTATGGGTTACAAGCTGAAAAAACAAAAACAAGTCGCCATTACATATACAGGTGACGGCGGTTCTTCCGAAGGTGATTTCTACGAAGGCCTGAACTATGCTGGTGTATACAAGTTGCCAGTTATTTTCTTTGTGCAAAACAATGGTTACGCGATCACGACTCCATTCTCAAAACAAACGGCTGCTCTTTCGATCGCTCATAAAGCAGTAGCTGCTGGTATTAAAGGCGTGAAAATTGACGGCATGGACGTGCTTGCAGTTATTAAAGCCGTTCAAGAAGCTGCAGAGCGTGGACGTAATGGTGAAGGTGCTACTTTGATTGAAGCCGTAACGTACCGTTTCCGTCCGCATTCCCTTTCTGATGATGCAACAAAATATCGTTCTAAAGAAGAAGAAGGCGAATGGAATGCGAAAGATCCAATTGCCCGCTTTGCGAAATACCTTGAGAAAAAAGGCCTTTGGACTGAAGAAGATACAGCTCGCGTAAAAGAAGAAGCTAAGGCAAAAGTGAACGAAGAGATCAAAAAAGCCGAGAAAACAGAGAAAATGACAATTCCTGGCCTGATCGATAGCATGTTCGAAACAACGCCTAAGCACTTGGAAGAACAAAAAGCTGATTTTAAATAATTGAACTTGAAAGAGACCGGGCCGTAACCCGATCCGGTCTGCTTTTCGATTGACCTGAACTGAAATTGATCTGTCAATGTTTAAGGAGGAAATGAAGCAAATGGCACAAATGAACATGAAAGAAGCGATTCGTGACGCACTGCGCGTAGAGTTGAAACGCGACCCTAACGTCCTGCTTTTCGGTGAAGACGTAGGTCATGTAGGTGGCGTATTCCGCGCTACAGAAGGTCTGCAAAAAGAATTTGGCGAAGAACGTGTATTCGATACTCCGCTGGCGGAATCCGCAATCGGGGGTCTTGCTGTCGGTTTGGGTATTCAAGGCTTCCGCCCTGTAGCTGAAATCCAGTTCGTAGGCTTTATCTTTGAAGCGCTTGATCAAATGGCAATTCAAGCATCCCGTATGCGTTACCGTTCCGGTGGACGTTACAATTCTCCAATCGTATTCCGTACACCTTTTGGTGGCGGTGTTAAGGCAGCCGAGCTGCATACAGATTCCTTGGAGGGCCTGCTGGCTCAAACACCTGGTATCAAGGTTGTTGTTCCATCCAACCCTTATGATGCAAAAGGTCTCATGATTGCGTCTATTCGCGACAACGATCCTGTGTTTTTCATGGAGCATTTGAACTTGTATCATGCATTCCGCGCTGAAGTTCCTGAGAATGATTACACAGTTGAACTGGGCAAGGCTAATGTAGTTCGCGAAGGTTCCGATGTGACGATCATTACTTACGGTATGATGGTACACACTTCGATTAAAGCTGCGGATGAGCTGGAAAAAACAAAAGGTATCAAAGTAGAAATCATTGATTTGCGTACCATTAGCCCGATTGACATTGATACCGTTGTTGCTTCTATTCAAAAAACCAATCGTGCCATCGTTGTTCAAGAAGCGCAAAAGAGCTCCGGTGTAGCTGCTGAAGTTATTGCACAAATTAACGAAAAAGCAATCCTGCATCTGGAAGCACCCGTTCTGCGTGTAGCAGGTCCGGATACCGTTTATCCTTTTGCTCAAATTGAAGATACTTGGTTGCCAACGCCAACACGTATCATTGATGCGGTTAATAAAGTATTGGAATTTTAATTAAAGCACACCGTAAATTTGGGAGGTTTTAAACGTGGCTAAATTTGAATATAAATTCCCGGAGCTAGGTGAAGGTCTTCACGAAGGCGAAATCATCAAGATGCACATTAAGCCCGGCGACAAAGTAACCGATGAAGATATCATCATGGAAGTACAAAACGATAAGGCTGTAGTTGAAGTTCCTTGTCCGGTTAATGGTACAGTACAAGAAGTATTTGCCAAAGACGGTGACATCTTTAACGTAGGTCAAGTCGTAGCTGTAATTGATGCAGAAGGTGAACTTCCCGAACAAGAAGATGCACCAGAAGCACCAGCTGCTAGCCCTGAGCCAAGTGCTGCTGCACAAAGCGGAGCTGCAGGTACAGCTAGATTTGAATATAAATTCCCAGAGCTGGGTGAAGGTCTTCACGAGGGCGAAATCATCAAGATGCACATCAAGGCCGGCGACAAAGTAACCGATGAAGATATCATCATGGAAGTACAAAACGATAAGGCTGTAGTTGAAGTTCCTTGTCCGGTCAATGGCACAGTACAAGAGGTATTTGCCAAAGACGGCGACATCTTTAACGTAGGTCAAGTCGTAGCTGTAATCGCTGCAGAGGGTGAACTTCCTGAACAAGAAGAAGCACCAGCTGCTGCTAAACAAGAACAGGATGCTGCACAAGGCGGAGCTAACACTAAACCAGCTGCAACTCCTGTTGCTTCTAACAAAGATGTACTAGCTACACCTAGCGTCCGCAAATTTGCTCGTGAGCAAGGTGTAAACATCGCTCAAGTGAGTGGCTCCGGCAAAAATGGTAAAATCACCAAAGAAGATGTAGAAGCTTTCAAAAATGGTGGAGGCCAAGCGGCTGCACCAGTAGCGAAAGAAGCTGCAAAAGCACAAGAGCCTGCTAAGAAAGAAGCGAAAGCTGCAGCAGCATCCGCACCAGCAGCAGATCCACGTGCTGAGGAAGAGCGCGTACCATTTAAAGGTATCCGCAAGGCTATTTCCAATGCTATGGTTAAATCGGCTTATACGGCTCCGCACGTTACGATTATGGATGAAGTAGATGTAACTGAACTGGTTGCTTTCCGTACTCGTATCAAACCAATTGCTGAGAAGAAAGGCACAAAAGTAACATACCTGCCATTCATCGTAAAAGCTTTGGTTGCTGCTTCCCGTCAATTCCCGGCTCTGAATGCCTCAATCGACGAAGAAGCAAACGAAATTGTCTACAAAAAATACTACAACATCGGTATCGCTACAGATACAGACAACGGTTTGATCGTTCCTGTTATCAAAGATGCTGATCGTAAGAGTATCTGGATGATTGCTGATTCCATTCGTGATCTGGCTGTGCGCGGTCGTGATGGAAAATTGGCAGCAAATGAGATGAGAGGAAGCACAATCTCCATCACTAACATCGGTTCCGCAGGCGGTATGTTCTTTACTCCAATCATTAACTTCCCTGAAGTTGCGATTTTGGGTACTGGACGCATCAGTGAAAAAGCAGTCGTGAAAAACGGTGAAATTGTTGCCGCTCCAGTAATGGCTCTTTCTCTGAGCTTTGACCACCGTATTATTGACGGTGCAACTGCTCAAAACTTCATGAACTATATCAAACAGCTGCTCGCTAACCCTGAGTTGCTTGTTATGGAGGTGTAATCAATGGTAGTAGGAGACGCTTCTCTGGATATTGACACATTGGTTATCGGTGCGGGTCCTGGCGGCTATGTAGCTGCCATCCGTGCCGCACAATTAGGACAAAGCGTATTGATCGTTGACAAATCTGAGCTGGGCGGTGTCTGTCTGAACCGTGGATGTATTCCATCCAAAGCTTTGATCTCTGCAGCTCATCAATACGAAGCAGCTAAACATGGCGAGTCTTTCGGTATTTCGGCTGAAAATGTAAAAGTAGACTTCGCTAAAACACAAGAATTCAAAAACGGCGTTGTTAAGAAAATGACAGGCGGCGTAAGTGGCTTGCTCAAAGGCAACAAAGTTGAAGTTTTCAATGGTGAGTGCATGTTCATCAACGAAAACGAAGCGCGTGTATTCAACGAACATGAATCACCACGTTACCGTTTTAAAAATGCAATTATCGCAACAGGTTCCCGTCCAATCGAACTGAAACCATTTCCTTTTGGTGGACGCATTCTGTCTTCTACAGAAGCATTGAACCTGCCTGAAATTCCGAAAAGCCTGATCGTAATCGGTGGTGGATACATTGGTGCAGAGCTCGGACAAATGTACTCCAAATTCGGTTCCAAAGTAACGATTATTGAAGGTATGGATACAGTGCTTCCTGGTTTCGACAAAGATATGACTTCGATCGTTGCGAAAAGCATGAAGAAAACGGGCATCGAAATCTTCACTGGTGCTAAAGCGGAAAGTGCAGAGCAAACAGATAAAGACGTAACAGTGAAATTCTCCGTTAACGGCGAAAGCAAAGAAGTAACTGCTGATTATCTGCTTGTAACTGTTGGACGTCGTCCAAACACAGACGGTGAACTGGGTCTGGATCTGATCGGCCTAGAACTGGATGAGCGCGGAATGGTGAAAGTTGATCACCAAGGACGTACTAGCATTCCTCACATCTTTGCAATCGGCGATATCGTAGCTGGTCTTGCTCTGGCGCACAAAGCTTCTTACGAAGGTAAAGTAGCTGCTGAAGCAATTGCAGGCGAGCCGTCTGTAGTAGATTACAAGTGTATGCCGGCTGTCGTTTTCACGGATCCAGAATGCTCCAGCGTAGGCTACACAGAGTCACAAGCCAAAGAAAAAGGCTACAATGTCAAAGTTGGCAAGTTCTCTTATGGAGCAAACGGTCGTGCGGTTTCCCTGAACGCTGCTGAAGGTTTTGTGAAAATCGTTGCTGACGCTGACACAGGTTTGGTACTGGGTACGCAAATCGTAGGTCTGGAAGCTTCCAACCTTATTGCTGAGCTGGGTCTGGCGATTGAAATGGGTGCTACACTCGAAGATATCTCCTTGACTATTCATGCTCACCCTACACTGGGCGAGATCGTTATGGAAGCAGCGGAAGTCGTGCTGGGGCATCCGATCCACGCATTGGCACCACGTCGCTAATACCATTTTTCATTATCTCGTTTTCGTTTTCATACATGACAAAGAGAGGCAAGGAGCGCTATATCTGCGCTCTTTGTCTCTTTTTTTTCAAACTTTAGGATTTTCAGGACTACCATGAAAATTCACACAGTACATGGTCAACGAAGTACCGTACATGATAAACTAACTATAGATATGGGTGCAGAAAAGAATTTTAAAGTTTAGAATCTGGCGATGCCAGGTTTTTATTCATGCTCAAAGGAGAGGAATAACGTGCGTAACTATTTGGAACTGCTGGAGGATATTTTAGAGAATGGAGTAAAAAAAGAGGATCGTACAGGAACAGGTACACTATCTGTTTTCGGAAGGCAACTCCGTTTTGACCTGGCCAAGGGCTTCCCCTTGGTGACCACCAAAAGAGTACATTTGAAATCCGTTATTCATGAGCTGTTATGGTTTTTGCGGGGAGATACCAACATTTCTTATCTCAAGGAGAACGGAGTTACCATTTGGGATGAGTGGGCAGACGAGCAGGGGAATCTGGGGCCTGTATATGGGTCGCAATGGCGCTCGTGGGAAACAACAGACGGACAACATATTGACCAAATTGCGAATGTCATTGAAGCTATTAAAAAAAATCCGGATTCACGTCGACACATTGTCAGTGCTTGGAATGTGGCTGAAATCGAATCGATGAAGTTGCCGCCATGTCACTTTGTATTTCAGTTCTATGTAGCTGGAGGGAAGCTTTCCTGTATGCTAACGATGCGTTCTGTGGATACCTTTTTAGGGTTGCCGTTTAATATCGCAAGTTATGCATTACTAACGCATATGGTTGCACAGCAGTGCGGTTTGGAGCCCGGCGAATTTATTTGGTCAGGCGGCGATGTGCATATTTATTCAAATCATATGCAACAAGTGCATACACAGTTGGAACGTGATCCTTATCCGTTGCCTCAGTTGAAAATTCTGCGCAAGCCGGATTCGATTTTTGATTATACCTACGACGATTTTGCTTTTGAAAATTACGAATATCATCCAGGGATTAAGGCGCCTGTCGCCATTTGATTAGAGGAGGTGGGAAAATGGGCATTTCAATGATATGGGCTATGGCACAAAATGGTGTGATCGGCCGAGATAACAAACTTCCCTGGCGCCTCCCTAGAGACATGGCCTTTTTCAAAGAGCAGACGATTAATAAAACGGTACTCATGGGACGCAAAACGTGGGAATCCTTTGGAGGAAAAAGCCTGCCAAACCGGCGTAACGTTGTCTTGACCCGAGATCTGCGCTATCAGACGGAAGGTGCGGAAGTAATTCATTCAATGGAAGAAGGACTCCAATTAGCAAAGCAGGAAGAGTTAATGGTCATCGGAGGAGCAGAGATTTATTCACTGTTTTGGCCACATGCTGATCGGCTGATTGTGACTCGGATTGAGGAGGTTTTTGAAGGCGATACAACCTTCCCTGAGCTGGATTGGAACGGCTGGAATATAGTTAGTGAGACCCCAGGTATCAAGGATGACAAAAATCCCTATGAGTATCGTTTTGTTGTTTACGAGAGAACCGAATAAGAATAGACTATATCCGACCCCACTCATTTGAAAAATTAATAAACCATATAAAAAATCCTTTTGGCTGTTGATGCAGAAAGTTGCATAAGTTTTCATCACTTTTACGCTGTATTGTGATACAATAAATCAAATTCAATGAGAACAGACCCTTTCATAATACAAATAGACAAATTCGAATTTGACTTAAATTCTGAATGGATGATCGGGGTTCATAAGCGAAGAGATGGGGGAACGTAACATGTCTACACCAACTGGATTTATGGAATACACACGACAGCTTCCTACAGACCGGGACCCGGCAGAGCGTATAAAGGATTGGGAAGAATTCCATAAGCATATGTCTGAGGAAGAGCTGCGTACCCAAGGGGCGCGTTGTATGGACTGCGGAACCCCTTATTGTCATACGGGGATGGATATCATGGGAGCAACTTTAGGCTGCCCGGTTCATAATCTCATTCCGGAATGGAACAATCTCGTATATCGTGGTTTGTGGAAGGAAGCGCTAGAGCGGCTGCACAAAACGAATAACTTCCCAGAATTCACAGGTCGTGTTTGTCCTGCGCCATGTGAGGGTTCATGTACTGTGGGACTGATCGGACAGTCTGTTACAATTAAAACCATTGAGGAAGCTATTATCGAAAAGGGTTTTGAGGAAGGCTGGGTTGTCCCTAATCCGCCAGAAAAGCGTACAGGCAAACGAGTGGCTGTTGTCGGTTCGGGTCCGGCAGGTTTGGCTGCAGCGGCTCAGCTTAACAAAGCAGGGCACAGCGTGACTGTGTATGAGCGTGCAGATCGTGTGGGTGGATTATTGATGTATGGCATACCGTCCATGAAATTGGATAAAAAGGTTGTTCAGCGGCGTGTGGATTTGCTGGAGGCTGAAGGTATTCAATTCATCACCAATACGGAAATCGGCAAAGATATCCCTACCGATCAGTTGATTGGTGAATATGATGCTGTTGTTCTATGCGGTGGTTCTACGAAGCCAAGAGAATTCAACATTGAAGGTAGCGATTTGAAGGGTGTTCATTATGCGATGGATTATCTGAATGGTACCATCAAAAGTTACTTGGACTCCAATCTGGAAGATGGCAACTATTTGTCTTCCCAAGGTAAGGACGTTATTGTAATCGGTGGCGGTGATACGGGTTCGGACTGTGTAGCTACTTCTTTGCGTCATGGTTGTCGGAGTGTCACTCAATTTGGCACACATACCAAAGCACCTATGGAGCGTGACCCGATTGCCAATCCTTGGCCACAATTTCCAAACGTGTATTCTCTTGATTATGCACAGGAAGAAGCTAAGGCGCTGTTCGGAGAAGATCCACGTGAGTTCTCCATCATGACGACCAAATTTGTAGGTGATGAAAACGGTAATCTGAAAGAGCTGCACACCATTCAAATTCAACGGATTGTTGATGAAACAGGGCGCAAAATCTATCAACCGATTCCAGGTACGGAGCGCGTATTCCCTGCACAAATTGCTCTTATTGCCATTGGATTTGATGGTCCTGAGCAAACGATTGTAGAGCAAATTGGCTTGGAGACGGATCGTCGTTCCAACGTTAAAGCACGTTATGGAAAATATGTTACTAATGTGGATAAGGTTTTTGCTGCAGGTGATATGCGTCGCGGACAAAGTCTTGTTGTGTGGGCTATTAATGAAGGTCGAGAAGCTGCGCGTGAAGTTGATAAATACCTCATGGGCGCTACCGTTTTGGTGTAATTATAAATTTTATGTTACGGATCAGTCAAAGCTCCATCTTCGGATGGGGCTTTATTGTATTTCAAGCTGAGTCTGCCAGAAGCGAAAAATGAATAAATGATTATTGAGCTGTGAAACATTGTGAAATATATGTTATATAATATAACTTAAATTTAATCGTATCACCATATATTTCTTATCTAAATTGATCATAACATAAAAAAGAGTGTTTAGTGTAGCTTTTTTATAGAAAAAAGAATTATTTCACAAGAAAATTTGATAAAATCTGATATATATGTGATGTAAATTAACATATACATAACTTTCGTTGACTATTTAAAATCATGACCTGAGAGAACCATGGTATCTATGGTATAATACACGTATATTGTTGAAGCGTTTGACTAAATGAATTTACAAAGGAGCTTTCGTCGGGAGAAGGCTCCTTTTGCATGAGGCCGGGATACCTGTGTTTTCTTTAATATCCATGTATATGTATGATTCATGGAGGAGAAACAGAAGGCCGTCAGGAAGGAATGGAGTATGAATGAAGACGTTGATTATTGCTGAGAAACCGGATATGGGACGGACGATTGCCGCTGTTATGGAGCCGCGGGCTAAAAATAACCGTACCTATTTGGAAGGGGAGAAATACATTGTAACCTGGGCGATCGGGCATTTACTGGGTTTGGCTGAGCCGGATGCATACGATGCTAAGTACAAGCGATGGAATATTAAGGATCTTCCTATTATCCCTGAGCAGTTCAAAATTGTACCGAATCCGAAAACAAAAGATCAGCTGAAAATGATTGGTGAACTGGCCAAACGCTGCGATGCCATCGTAAATGCTTGTGATGCTGGACGGGAAGGGCAATATATTTTTGCGTTGATCCAACAGCAATTAAAGTTGCGTCAGCCAGTTAAGCGACTGTGGATTTCAGACTTGACAGCGGAAAGTATTGCGACAGGCTTTGAACGATTGCGAGATGCTTCGGAGTTTGAATTTCTGACTCAAGCTGCGCGGGCACGAAGTGAAGCGGACTGGCTGATCGGCATGAACGCTTCCAGAGCGTTCACAACACGACATAACACACTGCTGTCGGTAGGACGGGTGCAGACTCCCGTGCTGGCACTGATTCATGACCGGGAAAAAGAAATTGAGGCATTTCAGTCTCAAACCTTCTATGACGTGTGGGCAGAATTTAAGCAAGATCAGATCAAGTACAAAGGTGCGTGGCAGGGGGATAGGCTGACGAAGCCAGAGGAAGCTGAGGAAATCGCTGCGGCTGTTCGCGGAAAAATAGGTAAAATCACCAAATATGACACCAAGCAGACAAAAGAGTATCCTTTTAAATTGTACGATTTAACGCTGCTTCAACGAGAGGCGAATGCCAAGTACGGTTATTCGGCCAAAAAAACACTGGATGTGGCACAAGCGCTTTATGAGCGCCACAAGGTCATTTCCTATCCGCGTACCAATTCTAACTATGTGACAGAGCAAAATATAGACGGCATGCACAAGGCACTACGGATGCTGGGCACAGGTCCTTATGCTGATCTGGTCCAACAAGCCAACCCCAATTTGGTTCATAAACAGAATAAATCGGTCTGCAATCCATCTCGTGTTGAGGATCACCATGCTATTTTGCCGACATTAAAAAGGCCAGGAACACTAAGCAAAGAAGAGCAAAATGTATATGACCTGGTTATTCGCAGGTTTTTGTCGCATTTTTTTCCGCCTGCTGAATACAAAATGCATACCGTAATGACACAGGTGGACAAGCATCTGTTTAAAACAAATATTAAAGAGCTTCTTTCCTTGGGGTGGAAAGTAGTTTTAAGTAAGGTTGATCAGGATAAAGGTAAAAAGAGCAAATCACCGAAAAAAGAAGATGAAGAGGAAACGGACGAGTGGACGGACAAGAAGTTTGAGATTGATGCGGGGCGTCCCGTGGATTGTGTTCGCGCCGAGATGAAAGAAAAGGCGACTCAGCCCCCTAAAAGCTACACGGAGGGTACATTGCTTAAGGCGATGGAAAGCGCGGGTAAACAGATGGAGAATGAGGAATTGCGTGAGGTCATGAAGGATGCCGGTTTAGGCACACCTGCGACGCGGGCCGCCACAATTGAACGATTGAAAAAAGTTGGCTATATTGAAATGAAGGGTAAAAAGATTCTTATTACGGAAAAAGGAAAGATGGCTATTGACCTGATCCGTCATGCTGGGGTTGATCTATTAGCCTCCCCGGAGATGACAGGTCAATGGGAACGTCGCCTACATCAAATTTCCAAGGGTGAGGCGGCTCAAGAGAAGTTTATGGAGAACGTTAAAAGATTTACGTTGTCCATCATTGATAAGGTGAGGCAGCAGCCGCCGGCTCCGGCAAATGCCTTTGGTGAGGAAGCAAGGGGGAAGCGTGCGATTGGAAAAGAAGGCGCACGTAGTGCGCGTGCGAGTGGACGCACCGCCGCCAAAGGGGTGGGGCGTGCTACATCAGGACGCGGTGGCAGCGCTGGAAGCGCAACGCTAGAGCAAGCAGCACCACCAGCACGCAGCTCTTCCGACGGATCCTCAGGCATTTCAGGAAGCCAAAGGCAAGCTTTAGGTAGCTGCCCACGCTCTAATTGCGGCGGAAGCATTATTGAAGGCCGTAAAGGGTATGGGTGCAGCCACTACAAGCAGGGTTGTGGCTTTGTCGTCTGGAAGGAATATGCTGGAAAGCAGATTACCGAAACGATGCTCAAGTCCTTGTTGGCGAAGGGACAGACGCAATTGTTGTCTTTTAAGCGTAAAGATGGATCGACCGTCAAAGCGCGAATTGTTCTGAATGAACCTGGTACAGGACAACTTAGCGTTCGAGAGGAATCCTGAGACAGGGTTTAGACCAATACAAAAAGGACCCTATCCGAGGGTCCTTTTTTGTTGGTGCAATTGTATGCTTTCGTGGATAACCCGTGGTACTTCCGTTAGCTTCTGTATCGTATACATCACGGAGTTCACGTTTTTTTGCAGTTCAACCATATTGTAAATCCATTCCTTAGGCTGCTTGAGATATACAGCATGAATACCTGCGGCAAGGGCTGGAGAAACATCAGTGCGCAGAGAATTCCCGATCATCCAGGTGATGCTTCGGTCCAAGCGATTCATCTGGATGATTTCTTCTAGGGCTTCGACATTTTTATGCTGGCGAATGTAGATGCGGTCATCAAAGTAGGTAGCCAGTTTCATTTGTTCAATCTTTCTTTCTTGAATGATCTGCTCACCGCCAGTATACAGATGGAGGGAATGCCCTGCTTTTTGGAGGGAGTTCAGCGTTTCGACCATGCCTGGATACGGTTCGATTTCCTGTTCGTACACACTTCGGCCAAGAGAGCGAAGCTCCTGCTCTTCCCGAGAATCGAGACGGCGTCCGAATTGTTCCGAGAAAAATTGGTACGTATCTATCAAAGATTGTGGGAAATGCTCGCTGGCAAAGCCCACTTGATGAACTCCAGCCACATCAATTTCGATTTGTTTTTCACGAATCGCATTTTTGGTTAGGTTATGAGTTGCAAACCATTCCTGAAGCAAATCAAAAAAGTGGTTGAGGATCAGGTCAAAATACTTGTTGCAGTGGACTAAGGTGTCATCAAGATCAAATAAAATGTGCTGCTTCGGATACGACACGATGCATACTCCTTCCAAGCCAAAGCTTTAACGCTGCTTCGGTTATAACTAAAAGTACAATTCAAATTACAATCCAATATAGGATTCCAAAAATACTTGTAAATCAGCCGCGCCATCGGGACGGATGCTGAATTTTTCCTTATGATAACGTCCGATGTGAATACGAAGCAGACCAGCCACTCGTAAAATCATCATATCAGACATGAGTGTATCTTCCAAACGGCTCAAATCATGGCGCATATCTTCGAGAGACTTAGGACCTTGAGCTACATAACGCAGAATTCGTAGCCGCTGCGGATCATTAACCGCACGAGTGAGCCGTAGCAGAAGCGTAGGCGGTTCTTCCTCGCTCTCCTCGGGGATATCTACTGGATACTGGATCAGCAGTGTGCGGGTATAAAAACAGTATGAATTAATCGGGCGATTATGGACAACTGGAAATAGGACTACTGTATCCAGGTCTTCCATGTGTGGCACGACTAGTCCAGCTGTCGCATATTCAACCAGTGCTTCCGGTTCCATTTTACTCAGCAGCATGCGCTTTTCCGCAGCGTCTTCTTCTGCCAACACACGCAGTTCGCCTTCCAGGGCCCGAAAATAATCACGATCCCACAATTTGAGGAGTGGTGCGTATACCTTACGAATGCGTAAAGATTCTTCAAAGGTTAAAAAAGGGATATGCGGAACGAGCAACTCAAACATATCTTTATCCGGGCCGTGGTCCAAATAAGAGATATAATCAGATATTTCATCTGATTCCGGACGAAGTAACGCCCAAGCATAGAGTGCGTCATAATCGCTAAAAGGGCAATCCTGAGCTGTAGCCAGCTCAGTACGAACTTCATGTTGTAGTCGTGCATCTACCTTGTCGATCCATTCATGGCCCAAGTCCATATCTTGAACCCACTTTTTAGTCACATAGGCCATGAAGCTGCCGAGCAATTCATAAATTGGAGAAGTGTCTATTTTAATTTGATAACTCATGGAACCCAATGCCTCCTATTCTGTCTTCTAGCCCAGAGCGGTGAACGTAATTAAGCCCGTCCATAAGCAAAACATGAGCATTTTAATGATTGCTCACTTATTTATTATGGCTTGTTCTGCCAGGGATTGTCCACTATAATATGAAATAGTGCGTTGTGACGTGAATGGGTTCGGATTGAACATACGAGGCTCCTTAACCGAAGGAGTCGGATACATACCAGACAAGCTCTTTCCGTAAAATCGTCATCTCAGATGGCGATTTTTTTCTTCTATTCTTTAATACACTAATTACACCTGAATTTGTATATGTGATTTGCCGGTTTTGCAGGACGGCATGGAATACATAGTGATAAGAATTATTATTGATTATGGAATCAAATGCAAATCATTTCTTAACATTGATTTTTTTATTATTTTATTTGTTCGATCAGGAGGAGCTAGGATGTCGTCGTCGTTACGGGTTCATTATTTTATTTTAATTGCTGTTATTATTGTTGCCGGATTATGCC
Organism: Paenibacillus sp. FSL M8-0228; assembly: GCF_038007385.1. NCBI lineage: Bacteria > Bacillati > Bacillota > Bacilli > Caryophanales > Paenibacillaceae > Paenibacillus > Paenibacillus sp. FSL M8-0228. The sequence goes on along the minus strand of NZ_JBBOXA010000001.1, from coordinate 3,157,070 downwards.
AAGGTTTATTATTACCTATTCTGTCAATCTCGTTGGAACAAATGGGAGTTTCATCTTCACTAAATGGAATGAATGCGGCTGCTCTGTATATTGGTTCATTTGCAATGACGTTGGTGGCAGAACGGACATTGGGCTGGTTAGGGTTTAAAAAGCTGATGGCCGGTGGGCTTGTGCTAGTGCTCATTACGCTGCTGCTGTTTCCGCTAATCCCTGATATTCGAGTATGGTTCATACTGCGTCTGCTAGTAGGTATTGGTGACAGTGCATTGCACTACTCTGCGCAGCTATGGATATTGCTGGTGACTCCAGCAGAGAAGCGAGGCCGCAACATTTCCTTTTATGGTATGTCATATGGTCTGGGTTTTGCGTTAGGACCATTGGGATTATGGCTACTTGATTATGGAATGCTGGTTCCATTTGCTGCGTTGGCCTTATTGTGCTTGCTTGTTTTGCTGTTGGTGTTAATTAAGCTGCCGGACTCCAGACCAGAGAAGCTGGAGTCCGAGGCGCGTCCCACTCAAAGATTTCGTCGCAGTTACAGCTGGGCATGGTACGCTCTTTTGCCTGCATTTCTATACGGCTATATGGAAGCGAGCCTGAACAGTAACTTTCCAGTCTATGGCCTGCGTATTGGCTTTCATACCGATGAAATCGCCGCCTTGCTGCCGTTCGTCAGTTTGGGAGGGTTAGTGCTGCAGCTGCCGCTAGGGATATTGAGTGACCGTTGGGGACGTAAAAAGGTGCTAATGAGCGTAGGCATAGCAGGGGGAATGACCTTTATGTTGCTACCATGGAGCGGCAATCATTTTATGTTCACTTTGATATTGCTGACCCTAGCAGGTGGTTTAGTAGGCTCCTTTTTCTCTCTCGGTTTGGCCTACGCCGCTGATCTGTTGCCCAAATCATTTTTAGCAGCCGCGAATGTACTGGCATCCTTTCATTTTAATCTGGGAAGTGTGATCGGACCTAATATTAGCGGAGGGTTGCTGGACTTTGGAACTCAAGGCAGCATGTTTCTTGTCCTTGGTGGTAGTTACATTGTTTTCGGATTGTTAGGTTTGTTTTCCAGAAAAAGAGTAACGGCGGTTTAAAACTGCGGTTTGCATGGTATTTGTTTCACATTTACTATAAAATATAAACAGTATTGATGGTGCGCAAAGGGGAATCACTTAGATGATTAAAATTCGGAAGCTGACCAAACAAGTGGGACCTGAACGGACCCAGCTACTTCGAGGAATTGATGCTGAAATTCATCAAGGCGAATTCATAGCCATAGTGGGGCCAAGTGGAAGCGGCAAAACGACGCTGCTTCGCTGTCTTGCTTTACAAGAGCCATGGGATGAAGGCAGTTTAATTGTAGGTGGCAATGATGTGCTGAAATCCGGTTGGACTGGAAAGATGAAAATAAAGCGGGAATGGGCATACCTGGAGCAAAACCCGCATCTAAATATGAATCGAACCGCTCTTAAAAATGTGCTCATTGGCAGATCCGGTCAAACTCCAATGTGGAGAATGGTGACCGGTATGGTGCGTTCCGACGATTATATGGGAGCGATGGACGTACTGGAGGATCTGGGTCTGCTGGATAAGGCGCATGATAAATGCGACAAGCTCAGCGGTGGCGAGCGGCAGCGGGTAGCGACTGCGCGTGCTCTCGTGCACGGAGCTAAAGTTATTTTAGCGGATGAGCCTGTAAATGGACTTGATCCAGCTTCGGCAGCGCATGTATTGGAGACTTTTCGCAAGCTGTGTTCTGACGAGCGGGTGACGATCATGACTGTACTGCCGTTGGAAATGGCTGAACGCTTTGCTTCCCGTATATGGGGGTTGAATGATGGTGAATTGGTGTTTGATATTCAGGGGAGACGATTGACACAAGCGGAAAAGAACAAATTGTGAAGGGGACGGCAAGAGAAGTGAAAATAATGCTGTTGAGAATGGTGACTGGCTGCTGTTCCTTGCTGCTCCTTGCTGGATTTTTAAGCGGCTGTAATGTTATTAGCGATCCCATTTCGCTGATGGAGACACCGACGATGTCTGACGAGAAGCAGGAACTGAATGGTGCAGTGAATACGCAACTAGGGGCGGTACAGCCTTTAAGGCCGAATGATCCAGATGACCCGACGCCAATTCGAACGGGTGATTTGAACAATGATGGCACAGACGAAGCAGTGCTCTTTTATGAAACGCCTGATGAGAGCGTAAAAATACATGGTGCCTTGTTTGAAGATCAGGGGGGAACGTGGGTAAAGAAGCTGACGTTTGATGGGGAAGGCACTGTGCTGGAGTCATTTAAGCTCGTGGATTTAACGAATGATGGAACACTCGATATTGTAGCGGGTTTTTCCAGCGGAGATAGTGGCGATGGCGGGGACCAGAAGGGACTCATCGTGTATTCCTATACCGGAGGAACTCTGGAGAAAATATATGCTACAGGTTATACGGACTTCGTCGTAGATGATTTTAAGCATAACAAGATGGACTTAAACGGGGATAAATTGAATGATTTGACGATTATCACGCTGCGACGTAATGAATTCTTTACAGTTAAAACATTCCAATTTAGTGGGGGGACCTTTAAGGAAATCGGATCGTTGGATTTGGACAGTCAGGTCTTAGATGTCTATAATGTCGTTGCTGGCAAGGTAGCCGAGGGTAGGCAGGGGATTATTATAGACACCAAAATTGCTCAGACCACTACCGTTTCCAATGTTATTGTGATGGATCACGGCAAGCTTAGGAAGCTTAATCTTATGGATGTCACCTTCAAGGATGCGACCATCGCCAGTGGTGATGTGGATGGTGACGGTATTCTGGAATTTGGTAATTTGGAGAAGCCTAAAGGTTGGAGTAACAAGCCGCTGGATGAGGTTCCATATTTTGTGTCGTTCTATCAGTGGGACGGGGCGAAAGGAACGGTTTTTAAGCAGCAGCAGTATCGTGATTCTAATGAACAGGTCTACTTCAGATTACCGAAAGAGCTGCATGGCAAGGTGACGATTGATCCGAAAGTTTCGAAGAAGGACAGCTATTTGCGCTTTATTTTGGATGATACAGACAAAACGATAGCGGAAATTAAATTTTTCTCGTTGTCACAATGGGAGCGAAACAACGAAGGGTATAGCCAACTGTGGCGAACGAATGCGCAGGTCATTGGCATTAAGCGATCCAGTGAGCTGGAACCGCGTAAAACCATTAAAAACAAGCTGGGGGAAAGGCAGGTAGAGTAGAGTGAGTAAAGTTTTAATCATGGAAGACGAGGAATCCATTCGCAGCTTTATCGTCATTAATTTGAAACGTAACGGTTTTGAGGTGCTGGAGGCGTCGGAAGGGCATGAGGCTCTGAATATTTTGAACACGGTGCGGGATATTGATATTGCACTGCTTGACGTAATGGTACCCGGTATGGATGGTTTTGAAGTCTGTCGGAGAATCCGGGAGACGAATGAGCGCATCGGCATTATCTTTCTCACAGCGAAGGTACAGGAGCAGGATAAGGTATATGCCTTGTCTGTAGGGGCCGATGATCATGTGAGCAAGCCTTTTAGCCCGACGGAGCTGATTGCACGTATTCAATCGTTATTGCGTCGGGTGAATGTTCATCGTGAAACAGCAGCCAAAGTGTCCTTCCAGTCTGGACCGTTCACCCTAGATTTGATTGCTAAGCAATTTAAGAAGAACGGGCAGCTGATTGAGCTGACACCGACTGAGTTTTCCCTGATTCAATTTTTTCTGGAAAAAGAGAACACGCCGCTCAGCCGAGATGTTCTACTTGATCACGTATGGGGCAAAGAGTATATGGGCGATCCGAAAATTGTAGATGTGAATATCCGACGTCTTCGGCAGAAAATTGAAAACAATCCATCCGAGCCAGCCTTTTTACAAACAGTTTGGGGACATGGATATAAATGGAAAGGTCAGTCTCAATGATCAAAAAGGGAATTCGCCGACAGATTGTGCTTCACTATTTTTTCGTAGTGTTCTTAGCGCTTCTGTTAGTAGAAGTCATTTTTATGTTTGCACTCCGGTCGTACTATTACGATTCCATTTACAAACATATCGAAAGCCGTATCGAATCGGTAAGTGAATTTGCACCCAAATTTAAAGAGCCGGAACAGTCTTTGCAATCGTATTTGTTAAATACATTTTCTCTGCCCTTTACTGAACTGCAGTTGCTCGATGAACAGGGAAATGTAATTGATAACTCGACGAATTTTGCAGCAGATCTAAGTGTGCAAACAAGTGATGTGACACAAGCATTAGCTGGAGATACGGGCAAATGGATCGGAAAGCAACCGAGCACGGGGCAGCAGGTGATGGCGGTATCTCAAAAACTGGACAATATCGTCGGAGACCAGGTGTACGTTATTCGGTATACAACCTCGCTGGAATTGGTAAATGATAAGCTGTTTACGATTACGCTGTTTTCTCTTGGCATCATGGCAGCTGTACTGGTTATTGTATTTGTGGTCAGTACAGGGCTCGCGAATTCCATTGTTAGACCGATTAATAATATCCGCGATGTATCTGCTCAGATGGCTCAGGGGAGGTTTGATACACGCATTGAAGGCGATTATCGGTATGAGTTGGGTGAACTGGCTTCGACTCTGAACTATATGGCACAGGAAATTGTCAGAACAAATCAAATCAAGGATGATTTTATTTCATCTATATCTCATGAATTGCGTACTCCGCTTACATCTATTAAGGGTTGGAGTGAAACGTTAAATTCTGGCGGCTATGACCCCGAGGAGACGAAAATCGGGATGAAGATTATCTCTAAAGAGACGGATCGGCTGATTGGCTTGGTGGAGGAAATTCTCGATTTTTCCAAGCTGGAGCAAAATGCCATGAAGCTTGTAATGGGAACGGTAGATCTTCGGGAGCTTTTGCAGGAAATTATGCTGAACGTATGGGCCAAAGCAGAAATGAAGCAAATAAAACTTCAGCTTGATTCGGAAGAAGCGGCATATTTCGTCCATGGAGACGGTAACCGTCTAAAACAGGTATTTTTGAACATTGTGGATAATGCTATCAAGTTTTCGCATGAAAGCTCAATTATTTTTCTGTCGCTTCAACGGGTTGATGGCAATATCGAGATATCCGTACAAGATACAGGAATTGGAATTAGTGCTGAAAATCTTGCCAGAGTAAGAGACCGCTTTTTCCAGGTAGACCACCAAAACGGTGGTACTGGACTGGGATTGGCAATCTCACAACAGTTTGTCGAGCGCCATCATGGTCAGATGCTCATCAGAAGTGAACTGGGGGCTGGCACCACTATTACGGTTTCATTACCTGCTCTGCAAGCAGAGCAATCCGTGGAACCACCACAACTCACTGAAGAATAGATTTAAAGCCTACTTATAGGTGCAATTAGAAAAACAGCCAGTCCTCTTAAATCGGGAGGGCTGGCTGTTTTTGATTTGGGGTAACGTTATGAAGTAAAACCTTCGGCACGCAAGCGTGTATTGCGCTCGTAAGCTTCTTTCAGCATACGTGTAGTTTGCGGCCGTACCGCCATTTTACCAAATACCACTTCATTGGGTCCGATGACCATAATTTCGCCCGGACTGCCTTTAATGACAGCACCATCGCGAATCACAGCACCTTCACCAATAATCGCATGTTCAATATGGACGTTACGTCCAATGCGTGTGTCCGGCATAACGATACTTTCTTTGATGGCTGATCCTTTACCTACCTCGACACCACTAAATACAACGGAGCGTTCAATTCGGCCCTCTACTTGACAGGAATCATGCAACAAGCTGCCCAATGGCTGCGTTTGACGGTTAGGTACCTTTTGTGCGCTCAACCTTGTGCGGCGTTCACGTGTATACATCGGCCAATCCTTACGTTGAAGGTCGATCGCACAATTCTCGTGTAACAAATCCATGTGTGAATCCCACAGGCTTTTAACGGTACCTACGTCCTTCCAATAGCCCTGGAATTCATAAACGTACAAGGATTCTTGATCCGCTAACATTTTAGGTATGATATCTTTACCAAAATCATGACTGGATTGAGCATCCTGTGCGTCTTCTAACAGGTAGTTTCTCAAGTAATCCCATTTGAAAAGATAAATACCCATAGAGGCCAAATTACTTTCCGGTTTCTCAGGTTTCTCTGCAAATTCTGTGACACGTAGATCTTCATCCGCACTCATAACACCAAAACGGTGTGCTTCATCCCAAGGTACCTCCATGACAGAAATGGTAGCCGCAGCTCCTTTTTCCTTATGGTGGTTCAGCATTTCGCGATAATTCATATAGTAGATATGATCACCGGATAAAATAAGCACATGCTCCGGATTTTGGCTGTCAATATATTCAATATTCTTATGAATAGCATCTGCCGTTCCTAAGTATTCAGCGTTACCTGTGTTGTAAGATGGAAGCAGGGTAATTCCTTTGTCATCTGTTTTTGTAAGACCCCATGGTGTTCCATCCCCGATATGTTCGTGCAAGGATTCTGCCTCATATTGCGTCAGTACACCTACAGTATCAATGTCTGAATTTACGCAGTTACTGAGAGGAAAATCGATGATTCGGTAATGACCGCCAAAAGGTACGGCGGGTTTTGCAATCGTTGAAGTAAGGGGAGCAAGACGGCGTCCCTCTCCGCCTGCCAGCAGCATGGCAATGCATTCTTTATTAAACATTTCGTTTCCCTCCCGGTTTAGTTGTCAGTGTAGTACATACATAAACGGTATGGGGTACTCTTGAAACCATTAGGTATATAAGATTCCCCAAAAACTAAGGTTTATTTTTTTCCTAGTCATTTTTCTGTTCATTGTGGCTAGAATGGGGTAATAACTCAAGTCAGCTTTGAGCCAAAAGCGAATGCATTACCGATTCATACATTTTTACTTACAAACATATAAGGGTGGTGACGTGATGACAGACCAAACTCTTCCGCAACAGGCTATTTCATCGGAAGATATTTATTTGTTTCATGAAGGAACGCTTTATCACAGCTACCGATCTTTGGGTTCCCACCTTACTGTGGAGAACGGAGAACAGGGCGTCCGTTTTACGGTCTGGGCTCCTCATGCTCTCCATGTCGGGCTTGCTACAGATCGCAACAACTGGAATGGGGAACAGGATTCCTTATATAGGGTTCCCAAATCCGGTTTTTGGAGTCGTTTTTTTCCGGGGATATCCCAAGGAACTTTTTACAAATACGACATTACGGGTGCAAACGGTGAACGATTTCTGAAAGCAGACCCTTACGCGGTACGTGCTGAAGTGAGACCGGCAACGGCTTCTGTGGTAGCTTCTATAGATGGTTATACTTGGAACGATGCGATTTGGCGCCGAAAACGTAGAGCACCGTATGGAAAGCCTCTACACATATATGAGCTTCATCTGGGCACTTGGAAGCAAAAAGAAGATGGTACGTTTTATACATACAGGGAAATAGCTGAGCTTCTTGTGCCTTATGTGACTGATATGGGGTATACACATATTGAACTGATGCCGCTGAGTGAACATCCGTATGATCTTTCCTGGGGCTACCAACTTACTGGATATTTTGCACTCACAAGCCGTTATGGAGAACCGCATGATTTTATGTATTTGGTGGATCGTTGCCATCAGGCGGGAATTGGAGTGCTGATGGATTGGGTCCCAGCCCATTTTGCAAAAGATGCTCATGGATTAAGGCTGTTTGACGGATCGCCCCTGTTCGAATATGCGGATCCGCTGATTGCGGAAAAGCCCGGCTGGGGAACGCTGACGTTTGATTACAGCAAACCGGAGGTGCGTTCTTTCCTGATATCTAATGCGTTATTTTGGATGGATATGTACCATATTGACGGCCTGCGCGTAGATGCTGTGACGAGTATGCTACGGCTGGATTTTGAAAAGCAGGACGGTCAATATCGTTTTAACTCTAAGGGAGGTATTGAAAATGAGGAGGCTATTGCCTTCCTTCAACAACTGAATGAAACAGTATTCCGCTATTATCCGTATGCTCTGATGATGGCAGAGGAGTCCAGTGCCTGGCCTATGGTAACTTCCCCGGTAAGCGATGGAGGACTCGGTTTTAATTACAAATGGAATATGGGCTGGATGAACGATACGCTTGATTATATCGAAACGAATTTCGATCAGAGACCGGAGCGCCATAATTTGCTGACATTCCCCATAGCTTATGCGTACAGCGAAAATTTTACACTGCCATTGTCGCACGATGAGGTTGTTCATGGTAAGAAGTCGCTGCTTGATAAAATGCCAGGTAACTATGAGCAAAAATTTGCCGGGCTTCGAGCGCTTCTCGGTTACCAACTCACCTCGCCGGGCAAAAAGCTATTATTTATGGGAGGGGAATTCGGCCAATTCATCGAATGGAAGGATGAGGAGCAGCTTGACTGGTTTCTGCTGGATTATGACAGTCACCGTTCGCTGCACGCTTTTACGAAAGCGCTGAATCATTTGTATATTCAGGAAAAGGCACTATGGGAACTGGATCATTCGTGGGATGGATATCAGTGGATTGAGGCGGAGGACCGTGGGCAGAGCGTAATTACGTATTTACGTAAAAGTAAAAAGCCAGGAGATACATTGGTCGTGCTTATTAACTTTCAGCCCGTACCGAGAGAGAACTACCGAATTGGGCTGGAAAAGGCCGGGAGTTATATCGAACTGCTGAACAGTGATCATAAGGACTTTGGGGGAAGTGGCCAGCTAAATACCGGAATGATACGGACCGCCCGTATTCCTTGCCACGGTCAGCTTCACAGCTTGGAGGTGACTATACCACCCCTGAGCATCGTTATACTCAAGAAAGCGCCTCGGAGGCCTAAAAAAGCAGATTAACCACATAAGGAGGAAGCATATATGAACATTTTGTTTGCGGCAGCAGAAGCACATCCATTTATTAAAACAGGCGGGTTGGCTGATGTCATTGGCGCACTGCCGAAGGCACTTCGTCAGGCGGGGTGCGACGTCCGAATCATTTTGCCTAAATATGCGGGGATTCCCGATACTTATAAAAAGTCTCTACGTCCGGTAGCGGTAAAGCAAGTAGCCGTAGGCTGGCGTAATCAATATTGTGGAATAGAGGAACTGACATTAGACGGAATCAAGGTTTATTTTATAGACAATGAGTATTACTTCGGTCGTGACGGTATTTACGGTTATATGGATGATGGCGAACGCTTTTCCTTTTTTAACCGAGCGATTTTAGAAATGCTGCCTGAACTGAACTTTCGGCCGGATATTTTGCATTGTCATGATTGGCATACAGCAATGGTTCCGCTGCTTCTGAATGCCGATTATCGACATTTGCCCTTCTACAGCGATATTCGCACGGTGTTTACCATACATAATCTGCTGTATCAGGGGGATTTTCCGTATGAGGTCTTAACTGAGCTGCTCAACCTGGATGGGAGCTATTTCACCTCCGAGGGTGTGGAGTATCATGGCAGACTGAATTTTATGAAAGGTGGGCTTACGTACTCGGATCATGTCACGACCGTGAGTCCGACCTATGCAGAGGAGATTCAAACGGAATTTTACGGATATGGGCTTGAGGGTCTGCTTCGTAAATTGGGAGATCAGGGTCGCTTAACAGGGATTGTGAACGGAATTGACACCAAAAGCTATAATCCTGCTACGGACAATCGTATTTATACGAAGTACCGAACGAGTCTGACAAAGAAAAAGGAAAACAAAATTGGTCTGCAAAAGGAGCTGGGTCTGCCGGTACGGCCGGACGTACCTATGATTGCCATGGTAACCCGACTTGTAGATATGAAGGGGCTAGATCTGGTAACGAGAGTGCTTGATGAAATCTTGTATTATGATGATATCCAGTTTGTCGTTTTGGGAACAGGGGATCCGGCTTTTGAGCATTGGTTCCGTGAGGCAGCGGGACGCTATCCACTGAAAATGTCGGCGCAGCTTGCTTTTAGCGAACCTCTGTCACGAAAAATATATGCGGCAAGCGATATGTATCTTATGCCATCAAGGTTTGAGCCTTGCGGGATCAGCCAACTGCTAGCGCTTCGTTATGGAAGTATCCCTATTGTGCGAGAAACTGGGGGCCTTAACGATACCGTGCAGGCTTACAATGAGTCTACAGGGGAAGGAAATGGATTTAGCTTCACGAACTACAATGCACATGATATGCTGAACACCATTCGTCGTGCTGTTCATTTTTATCGCCAATCTGAGCATTGGTCGAAGCTTACACAGACGGCTTTCGCAGGAGAATATAGTTGGGATGTTTCAGCCGAAGCGTATATGGATATTTACCATTTGCTCACAAAGACGGACTGAACGGAGTAGGAACACCATATTCATATTAATGAAAAAGGGAATCCCTTTAGCCAGTGTTTGGCTGAGGAATTCCCTTTTTTGCTATGATCAGTCGCCCCCGCCACCACAGCTGCTTCCACATGAAGAGCCGCTGCTACACGAAGAATGGCTACCAGAATCGCCTGAATCATGGTGAGAAGAGCCTCCATGATGAGAACTGTCATGGGAGGAATGATGATGCGAGTGATGCGTATCCCAGTTCGAGCAGCCGCTTGCCGAGCTACAACCAGATGAGCTAGCTAACCCGGCATTGCCTGTAGCATCCGGGTGCATGTGTATGGCAAATTGTTCAGGTTGATACCATGAATACCATACAACAGCTAATAACAGATAGTCGACCTGTAAATAGTTGACCTTAGGCAATTGCTTACCCTCAGGATCATCCACCGCTTTATTCACCCGCTCGCGCAGATGTTGTACAATCTTATGAACCGTTTGTTGGGCTTGCTGTGAAATGGCTATATTCTCCTGAGTATTCCAACGGTTACCTGCTGGCTGCGCCGAAGTTGTGAGTTTGTAATAGTGTGAAAGCTCGTCGTTCGGTAATGGATGATTAAAAAAAGTCCCCCACAAACTGGCGCTATAGCGGTTCCAGCCAAAGCATTCCACATACAACCAATCAAACCACGCACGCTCCTCCGGCATCGGCTGAGAGCCGCCAGAATGGGGCGCATGGTGAAGCATACGACCAAAAAAAGCTTCCGAGAATTGCTGATATTCGCGGGTAAACATCAACATTTCGTGCCATAATTCATCCACATCACTACTGAACATAGGCACACGATTCATAATCGCGCATAGCATAAAATATCGTTTTAGCTCATGCCAACGCCAATCATATTCTTGCTCCGTAATCTCTGGGTGGGCTTCCATTACACGATTCCTTACGCTATGAGCATAGGAGACGGGAATGGATTGCTCCAATAGCTGCATCAGCTCCGTAATCTCTGGATGACGCTCCTGCGTAAGGGAAGAAGGAGAAGGGGAGCTGAGGAAAAAAGCATTCCGGCGCCGTGTTTTTCTGTTTCCCCGGTTCCTGCGTAATGCACGGAATATAAACCAAAAAATGATGAGGTCTATCACAATAAACAACGTCCAAAAGCTACTCATACTATCCATGATGGCTGGCTACTCCTTTCTGAAATAACACGGAATTAAGATTTAGCGTTCGTTATTCAGCAGAGCGAATTCTTTTTTTATCTGGGCTAGCAGTTCAGGATTCGTGATTACATCGCAAGCAGTCCATGCCAAAGTTCTCGCAGCCAGCAGCATTCCTTCCATGGCTCGGTCCTGCATCGCCAAATCGCGGAATTCTGGTGTATGCAAGGCATGCTTCTCGTCAATAACTTGAATGTAAGGATGGATAGCAGGGCAATGAAGCGATACATTTCCGATATCCATGGAGCCATGATCTTCGCCTTCCGTTATATCTTCTTGCGAAATGCCAGCCTGCACCAAATTTGCGGTAAACGCATCGGAAAGTACACGGTTCGTGACCATTTCATCATAAGAAGTCTCATAATTGGAGGTCTCCAAACGACACCCGGCCTGTAAAGCAGCTCCTTCAGCAATTTGAATAACACGGCGAGTCAGCGGGTTCAGTTCTTGACGTGTAGCGGCCCTTACATAAAATTGGGCTGAGGCGTAATCAGGAATAATATTGGCTGCTTGCCCACCCTGATTAATGATCCCATGGATACGCACTGTACTTTTTACTTGTTGACGGAACGCATTGATGCCATTGAACGTTTGAATCACAGCGTCCAGCGCGTTAATGCCTTCGTGCGGGCTGGCAGCCGCGTGAGCGGATTGACCAAAAAATTCGAATTGTACAGCATCAATCGCCAGCGATTTGCCTGATTTTTCGTAACGATCATAAGGATGCGTCATAAGTGCTATGTCGCAATCATCAAACAAACCGGCAGAGGCCATAGGGACCTTAGCACCACGAGTTTCTTCGGCAGGTGTGCCGTATACCCGTACTTCTCCACCAGTTTCGTCGATGATCGACTTGAGGCCAACGGCAGCACCGGTACTCATCATGCATATCAGATGGTGCCCACAGGCGTGTCCTAAACCTTTCAGAGCATCATATTCTGCCAGAAAAGCAACAATCGGTCCGGATTTTTCAGCTTTGTAAGTTGCAATAAAGGCTGTTTCTATGCCCAAAACGGGTGCCTGGACCTCAAAACCGTGAAAAATGAGTTCTTCTTTTAAACGGGCAGCGGCCAGAAATTCCTCGTTTCCAAGTTCAGGATTTGCCCCAATATATAACGAAATGTCCTTAAAGCGTGGGGCATGCTGCTCAATTGTCTTTTGAATGGTCTGTTTAAAATCCATGCTGAAAACTCCTTTATATAAGCTGTAATGTAGGTACTGCGCTAGGTATGCTGAAATTGTACTATAACATTCATTGCATAATCATGCATATTCATTTATAATGACACAATCTTATTTATTATAAAGAATTTAAGGAGAGAAAAAAAGATTGAAAAAGGCATATCGTTTTACCGCCCTGGTTTTGACGGCGGTTATCTTGCTGTTGACGGGTCTTCCCATGCTCAATGCATACGGAACGGAAGCAAAACCACAGAAAAAACTTGTAGTGGGCATGAGTGCCGACTTTCCGCCGTATGAGTTTTATAGAGTCATTAATGGTAAGAAAACCATTGTTGGGTTCGATGTGGAGATTGCCAAGGAAATCGCCAAGGATCTGAACGCAGAGATGGTCCCAGAGGACATGAGCTTTGATTCCTTGCTGCCTGCTCTGCAAAGTGGTCGTGTAGACTTGGTACTGTCCGGTATGACACCGACGGATGAGCGCAGAAAGAGCATTGATTTTTCGGATGTGTACTATCACTCCAAACAAGTCATTATGGTACGCCCGGAGGATAAGGACAAATATTCAACGATGGCTACTCTGAAAGGAGAGAAGCTCGGTGCACAGAAAGGGAGTATTCAGGAAGAAATTGCACAAAAAGTGCCTAATGCTTCGGTTACCTCATTGGATAAAATATCCGATCTGGTACTCCAGCTTCGGACCAAGCGTATCAACGCAGTTGTAATCGAAGATACCGTGGCTAAAGGATACACACTAGACGGTACCGTGACACTTGCCAAGGCAGTACCTGAAGATGAAGGTGCAGAAACTGCCGTAGGTATCCGTAAAGGAAATACTGAATTGCTTGCCTCTGTAAATAAAACGTTGGCTCGCCTGAAAGCGGAGGGGGCGATTGAGAAGTTTTCTACAGAAGCGAGTGCACTGTCTGCCGACAGACAGGTTTCTTCGAATAGCATTGTAGATATATTTATGAAATACCGTAGTCTTTACGCTACGGGTATTGGCTACACTCTGTTGTTGTCTGCACTCGGAGTATTGTTTGGATTCATTATTGGTCTGATCATATCCTTGCTGCGAATGAGTGGTATACGTATCATTGAGTGGTTAGGTACCACATATGTCGAGATCCTGCGCGGTACACCTATGCTGGTACAGCTCATGATCATTCACTACGGAATTGCTTTGACGCTGGGTATCAATTTTACCCCACTCCAGTCGGGTGTGATCACATTGTCTCTGAATAGCTCGGCATATTTGGCTGAAATTTTCCGTGCGGGTATTCAGGCTGTAGACCGTGGACAGATGGAAGCAGCCCGTTCGCTCGGGATGGGGCGAAGCAAAGCAATGCGTCACGTCATTTTACCGCAAGCATTTAAATCTATACTACCTGCTATTGGTAATGAGTTTATTACAATCATTAAAGAATCATCTATTATTTCGACCATTGGGATGGTGGATATTATGTACCAAGCCCAAGTCATTAAGAATATCACCTATGAAGGATTAAGTCCGTTCGTAATCGCAGCCGCTATTTATTTTGTAATGACATTCAGCTTGTCTAAGCTGCTTGGTTTATGGGAAAGGAAGTTGAGAGCCAGTGATCACCGTTAAACAATTGCGTAAATCGTTCGGCAAGAATGAGATTTTAAAAGGCATTGATATAGATATCGCCAAAGGAGAAGTTGTCGTTATCATCGGTCCCAGCGGTTCGGGGAAGAGTACGTTTTTGCGTTGTATGAATCTGTTAGAACAGCCGACGGATGGGGAGATTTTATTTGAGGGCGAGCCGATTACAGCTCGTGGTCATAATATTAATGTAACCCGGGAAAAAATGGGGATGGTGTTCCAGCATTTTAATCTGTTCCCACACAAAACAGTGTTGCAGAACCTGACGCTTGCACCGACGCAGGTTAGAAAACAGTCAGGTAAGGAAGCGGAAAAAATTGCATTAGAACTCCTGCGTACCGTGGGGCTCGAGGATAAGAAGAATACCTATCCGAACCAGCTATCCGGCGGTCAGAAGCAACGTATTGCGATTGCGCGTGCTTTGGCCATGCAGCCGCACGTAATGCTGTTCGATGAGCCGACTTCTGCATTGGACCCTGAAATGGTTGGAGAGGTTCTGGATGTAATGAAGAAGCTCGCCGAAGGCGGTATGACAATGGTAATTGTAACGCATGAAATGGGCTTTGCCCGCGAGGTAGGCGATCGAATTATCTTTATGGATAACGGTCAAATTGTGGAGCAGGGTGCACCAGACCAGGTATTTGGCACTCCAAGCCATGATCGCACTCGTGATTTTCTTGCCAAAGTATTGTAAGAAAGTACTGATCTAATCATAAAAGAGCTCTCCGTTGACGGAGGGCTTTTCTTTTTTTGTCACCATTTCCCCATACTTTCGTAACAAATATAGATTTCTTGATGACAAAATTGTAACGAGTGTAGTATGATGTTCAGGGTTCCCAACATTTTCATGCGGATAAGGTTACAAAATTGTGATATTATGCAGTAAGCCAAAACTTACCGGGACAGCATGCGGTTAGACAAGCGCTGAAATGCTGGCCCAAACTATGGGAAGTGCGGGGGACGTAACAACGGCAGCCATTCCGATACGTCATAAGACGATGAGGAATATGCCTAGGGGTGAATTGCACGAGCATAGGGCTTCTCCTGAGTCCGAATCCGACAGCTAACTTCGCAGGCATAAAAGAGGAGGTACATATCTTTGAAACATTTAAAACATATTGGTAAAACGATGAAAATTGCGGTGCTTGCCGCAGCTATTGCAGGGTTGGCACAGACAGCTGGAATAGCGGATGCTGCCTCGCTTCACACTGCCAAAGAGGGCGATACCTTCTTTTTGCTTGCTCAGCGTTATGGAGTATCGGTAGACGAGCTAACAAAGGCTAACCCAAACATTGCCTCCAGCAATATATATGCAGGTCTGCAAATTAAGGTGCCTGGCGAAAAAAGTGTAAAGGCAGCTTCGGAATCGAAGCCGCAGCTTCTTACGGAGAAAGCAGCAGCGAATGAGGCGCCAACGATTGAAGCTTGGGGTAAAACATTCAACTATAGCAAAATAGTTGACGTTAAGGCTTCAGCGTATTCTGCCGCAGCCGATGAGAATGGTAAATGGGGCGCAGTGGACTACTACGGCAATCCGCTTAAACTAGGTACAATTGCGGTAGATCCTAACGTCATTCCGATGGGCACGAAAGTACTGGTTACAGGCTACTCCCATCCAGGTTTGCCGGATCATTCTTTTGTAGCTGTCGCTCGCGATCAGGGCAGCGCCATTACAGGAAAGCGGATTGATATCTTTATTCCAGGCAACAAATCATTTGTGAACGACTTTGGATTTCAAAATGTGAAGCTGTACGTTATTGATAAATAGCATTGTACGTATATACAGTTTAATTAAACATAATATATATTATGTAAACATAACGCCTATATCCGTATATATCTAGGTCGGACTCTTATCAGGTCCTATCCGTAAAAAGGCTGTCTTGACGAGCAGAATACTTCTGCTGGTAAGACAGCCTTTTTACGTTGCTTTAGCTTGGACCTCAATTATAAACATACTGTTATTTTCGTTCCGATGTGTGGAGTAGCCGGGGGACTGTCACAAATTTGTAGCCCTTAGCTTTTAGAGAGTGAATTAGACCCGGCAAAGCTTGGATAGTGCCTTGCAAGTTGGAACTTTGACCTCCACCAGCGTGCATTAAAATAATAGAGCCAGGCCCTGTAGCTGGAATCACATTTCGCTGAATTTGTGTTTTACTTAGTCCCTTCCAGTCGAGAGAGTCTACATTCCAGTTGACAATCATGTAGCCATGACGACGTGCCCACTTTATTTGAGGCTCTGTAATTTCACCGTAGGGTGGACGAATCAACTTGGGGCGAAAACCTGCGCTGGCTTGTAAAATACGTTCTGTTTTTGTAATCTGGTTGCGAAAGCGTTCTGGTGTAGCCTTCCTAAAATCCGGATGAGTATAGGAATGATTTCCTATAGCATGGCCTTCACGGATAATACGACGTATAATCCCCGGATGCTTTTCCGCACGGTGACCGACGATGAAAAAGGTGGCTTTGATGCCGTTGGCGTGTAATACGTCCAAAACCTGCGGCGTATACCTAGAATCGGGCACATCATCAAAGGTTAAGGCAATTTGGCGGGTGTGTGGGCCGCACATTTTAAAAATGTCCGCATGTTTTTTACGCAACATTGCTAATGTAGGAGTAGCTCGATCTGTACTCAGATGTACAGAAGAAGCAACAGCTGCTTCCTTGGGATGGGGCGTTCCGATCTTGGGAGGCGCATCCGCGTGAACGGGTAAACTTGAAAATGCTAGTAACAGTGCCAAGCATGGCAACACTCCCCTGTACGGCATATGTATCCCCCCTTTTCGTGCAGTGGTACCTAGTGGTGCTCTCGACTATTATGTACCTGTCCTATTAAAAATATGCTGGTTACCAAGTTAGGCTCATAAACGTCTGGAAAGAAGTTCGCGATGAAATGATTATCAATGAAGATGATGGAGCTAAACGTACATATTCTCTTAAACATGACCGAAAACAAGAGCATTTTCGCAAGTTTTAGCCTTACAACGGATTCGGTATCCCGTGACAGCTGGTGTATAATGGGGTTGCAATTCATAATTATACAGACATGGAATTGAAGGAAGGAAGGATAAAAGTGACCGACTTGTTTACTCCTTATCAATTAAAGGGGCTTTCTTTAAAAAATCGGATTGTTATGCCCCCGATGTGCCAATTTAGTGTGGAGGCCGAGGATGGAAATCCGACGGATTGGCATCATGTCCATTATGTGAGCCGAGCAGTAGGAGGTGCTGGTCTTATTATTGTGGAAATGACAGCGGTTCATCCTGATGGACGTATTACGGATCGTGATTTAGGTATTTGGAGTGACGAACATATTCCTGCATATCGTAAGATTGTAGAGGAAGTTCACAAGTATGGTGCCAAAATTGGCATTCAACTAGGCCACGCTGGACGCAAGGCCGAAGATGCTGAGCAACCTGTGGGTCCTTCTTCGATTCCTTTTAGCGAACGCCTTAAAAAGCCGCACGCCTTAAAGACAGCAGAAGTCAGGGAACTGGTTCAGGCATACAAAGAAGGCGCGCGCCGCGCGGTGGAAGCCGGTTTTGATACGGTTGAGATACATGGCGCTCACGGCTATCTGATCCATCAATTTCATTCGCCTTTAACAAATACGAGAGAAGATGAATATGGCCAGGATCTGTCACTGTTCGGTGTTGAGGTCATACATGCTGTTAAAGAGGTTCTTCCTGCTGATATGCCTGTGCTTATGCGGATATCTGCCAAAGAATACGTCGAAGATGGATATAATGTGGAATACATAACAGGTGTAGGGGAACGATATCGTGATGCAGGTGTGGACATTTTCCATATCTCTTCTGGTGGCGAGGGTCCAATTGGTTCTGGCGGAGGGCCGTCTGCGCGTGCTGGCTATCAGGTGGATTTAGCTCATACCGTCCGTGAAAAGCTGAATGTACCTGTAATTGCTGTTGGATTACTGGATGATTATGAAGACGCCCGTCGGGTTGTTCAGCAAAAAGAAGCTGATCTGGTAGCAATAGGCCGCGCCATGCTGCGTGATCCCTATTGGGCGTTGCATGCATCGCGGGAGCTAAAAGTACAGGCCGACATCCCAGAGCCTTACTTGCGCGGCTTTTAGATAATTTTTGAAACCCTCTTTGCAAAGCTTGCGTAAACATGTGTACAGAGCTTAAAATTTAAGCATTCAACTCTAGGAGGAACTTCACATGTCTATTTTCAAACGATTAAGAGATCTTACGATGTCCAACATTAACGCCATTATTGACAAGGCAGAAGATCCAGTTAAAATGACGGACCAATACATTCGTGATATGCAAGAGGACCTGGAAGATGCAGAGAAAGCGGTAGCCGCTCAAATTGCTATTGAAAAGAGATTCAAACAGCAATACGAAGAACAGGCTGCTTTGGTAAAGAAACGCGAAGAACAGGCACATACCGCTGCAAAAGCACAAAATGTAGATCTGGCCCGTCGCGCGCTGGAAGAAAAGAAATCTGCTGAACAAAAAATGAACGAGTTCAAAGCTGGTTACGAACAGAACAAAGCTTCGGCCGATAACCTGCGTGGCAAGCTGGATGAAATGCGCAGACAGCTGACAGAAATGAAAAACAAGCGCGAGACACTGGTTGCCCGTTATAACGCAGCTAAAGCGCAAACTGAAATTAACAAAGCTATGAACGGTTTTAGCTCTGATACGGCAACTGCCGGATTGAAGCGTATGGAGGAAAAAATGCTGCAAGCAGAAGCACGTGCCGAAGCGAGCAACGAAATGTCTTCTAAGGAAAAATCGTTGGATGAGGAGTTCAAAGAGCTGGATAAGAAAAGCGCCGTGGACGATGAGCTTGCCGCTTTGTTGAAGCAATACGAAAATAAATAAGAACATTTAAGCAGTGCCGCCAAGTTTGATTGCTCAGGAAGCGAAGGAGAAACGTTTTCTCCTTCGCTTTTCCCTGCCCGCAGGCGTAAAACATTATATGAAGGTCAAGAAGATGTGGAGGATGGTATGAAATGCATTTTTTAGAAACGATGAAAGCAATGCTTGTATGGACTGGTGCGGGAGCTATTTTGATCTTCGCATTAATGTATGTCGACTCTTTATTCACGAAGTATAAGGATTTTGCCGAAGTGAAAGCTGGAAATATGGCCGTAACGGTACGAATGATTATGAAGCTGGTTGCACAAGGCTATATTTTGTCAGGCTCTATCGCTACAGCTAATAATTTGCTCGAAGCGCTTGTGTATTCTGTGATCGCTTTTGTCATCCTGCTTGTTTTGGAAGTTATTGTACGTCTGCTGTTGCGGTACTGGGCCCAGTTTGATCTGGATAAAGGTACACAGGAAGGTAAAATTGGTTTCGGCCTGTTTTCAGGAGCGCTGCATCTGGTTGGCGCCTTGATCATTACAGCATGCTTCTAGGCTAAGAAAGGCAGGAATATAACCATGGGTGTTTGGAAACGAATTTCAAATCTATTTGCTAAGCCGGAGCCGCCAAAAGCAGAGAAAAGCATGCTTCACTTAAATCCAGGTGATATCTGTGAAGTTTCGCTTGTCACCTATGAAGTGGTAGGTCGTGTACATAATCGTGCCCGGAATGCCGTTGTTTTGACACTTCAGGATGGTAATCAAATCAGTTATCTTCATATAGAGGAACGGGAAACACTGCAATTCGGACTATATCAGGCCATCGACGGCAGACTTGACAACCCTGAGGAAGTGCCGACCATTTTAGAGCTGGATGATACAACGTATCATTTGGAGGAGCAATATTCTGGGCAAGTTACCGTCATGGGCCGTGCTCCTTTCCGACAGGGTGGAGAGCAGCATGTTTGGCAGTACCAGTCTGATAATTACCATTTGTTGCGGGTAGAGTGGCAGGACGGTCGCTTTATGCTTTATGAAGGAGAAGAAGTGATTACCGGAGACGTCAAGGTTATTCGGGCAAGCTAGGAGAGGGTTACACATGAGCAAACGCACCTGGCAGTATGCATTAAAGGTCTTTGTGGCGCTGAGCTTGTTCGTATCCGTGTTAAGCGGTTGCGGCGCGCCAAGTGTAAAGGATACGTATCCGCTGGAATCGGTTAGTGGCAGCGGAAATTCAACCTCGTATGTATACCGGGCAGCTGGCAAGACAGTCCCGGAAGTAGCGGAGGAATTGAAAGAACAGCGTACACCGGAACAAATGTCACCGCAGAGCAATGAGCGGATGTTTCTGGTATATAGCGATGAGTGGTACCATTTGCAGCAAGATCCAGCTAAGAAGGAAGATACACTCATTGAAATTGACAGTAAAAAGTATGTAGAACAAAATTACAGTTCAAGCTTTTTAAAAGGATACTTAACCGCAACTGTGCTGGATGCTCTGTTTGATTCCTTACGTGGTTCAGGCTCCTATCGGGGCTACTCCAGCAGAGATGTATACCGACCTTCTCAGGGCCAATATCGTGCTCCTACAGTGCAGGAGAAAAAGGCGATTCCGCCGATTACGGTGGAGCGGAAAGGTTCGGTTACCCGTAGAGGGAAGAACTCGGATTCTAGCGTTGGGTCAAGCGGAAGTTTGTTCGACAGAGGGTCCAGCAGTTCACCGAGCAGAGGCTCGATTTCACGTGACCGGAGTGACAGCGGCGGTTCCAGCATATTTGATTCGCCGCGTAAATCTTATAGTAAGCCCAAAACACGTAGCGGTTCAGGTAAAATCAGCCGACGAAGTCGACGATAATGGGTAAAATTTTATTTTCTTCTAAAGTTGTTTGCGGAACTGTGGAGCTGTTGCACAGTTCCTTTTTTGTAGTTTGATATAACCTAAAGTGAATTGAACGGTGCTCCTTTGCTTCGATTTTATTGCCGTCTACTTTGAC
Organism: Paenibacillus sp. FSL M8-0228; assembly: GCF_038007385.1. Taxonomy (NCBI): domain Bacteria; kingdom Bacillati; phylum Bacillota; class Bacilli; order Caryophanales; family Paenibacillaceae; genus Paenibacillus; species Paenibacillus sp. FSL M8-0228. The sequence goes on along the minus strand of NZ_JBBOXA010000001.1, from coordinate 3,135,947 downwards.
CTACACTTGATCAGAGCTTATGTGTTCAATACCATCGTCTTCAATAATGTTGCTTTTTTTGATATGGAAATGACGAGCTATCTTTTCTATAGCACCCATCCGTGGTTCAGAAAGTCCGCTCTCCCAAGCTGAAATTGCTTTATTGGTAACCCCAGCGATCTCAGCAAGTTCTTGTTGAGTCAAATGATATTTTATACGTAATTTTTTAAAATTGTCACTTAAAGCCACTATAATCCCTCCACCCCAAATTAAGTAGATTATAACCTTGATATCGAAAAAAAACCAACATAATACATTAGCAAAAGCAACGTCGCTCACTTGGGGTGACTTTTTTTGTTAGTATAAATGGGTGTCGAGTTTGAAGAAGAAAGCCAGGGGAAGAAAATTCCACCTCATATTTATACAAAAAAATCCAATTTACTAGATTATTTCATTGCCACATCTATTAGTAAAATATACAATTACATCAGGCGAAATAGGAGGATGGTGTAACTGTGTTATCTGCTTTTTTATATATTATACTTGGTTTTTTCGATGCTTTAGCGGCAGTTACTTTGGTCTTGAAGATTTATATGCTCCCCGTGTGGGAAAATCGAAGAAAAATACTTCTCTATGCAATTGGCATAACTTTGTTTTCCTTTCTCATGAGAGAAGTAATAGGCATGCCTAAATTAGATTTTCCGCTTCAGTATTTGTTAATGGTTCTCTTTTTAAGATTTGGTTTAGGGATCAAAACATATCTTGCGGCTTTTTCTGCTGGTTCCGGTCTTACAGCTTACATTAACCTACAGCTATTTGTATATATATTTGCAAACTTTTTCGGAGTAGCACAGCCAGGTGTTATAAGTGATACAGCTGGCTCTTCTATATACGTTATACAGTTGTCTTCCATCCTTACTGCGTACTTTATTTCTTTTGTGATGGGTAAATATAACTTTGGATTCTCATTTATCATTCAACCCCCACATGATTTTTTGAAAGGTGAAAATTACCTAGCATCTCTAAATAAAATGTTCATTATAGGGTCCCTAATATCATTTGTCACTATTTTTGTTACTTTGTATATGCTCTATAACTCCAATACGATAGGATTACTTTCCATCTCATTACTAACTTTTGGAATATCGTACTTCTTATCAGAGAAAGGAGATTACGAGGATGCTAGAAACGCTATCGAGGCACATCGCATCAGAAATAAAGAAAGCTGATCCTGATGGACCCACAAGTGTTGAAGTGATGGAGTATGCGATTGGTATAAAAATTACCGAAATTTCAGCAGTGCTCATGGTCGCAGTTATAGGATGGATAACAGGACATTTTTGGGGGGCATTACTAGCTCTGGCTACGATCATGTTTGTAAGGAGATTTTCAGGAGGGGTACACTTCAGCAACCTTACACTTTGTGTCTTCTTTACAACGGCCATATGTGTAACTATACCTTTTGTCTCTTTAAGTTTAGCAACGATTTTGATAATTAACGCTTGTTCATTATTAGTGATTGTACTATATGCTCCCAATCATTTTATCTATATTAATAAGACCAAACATCACAAATATTATAAAACGATATGTATTTTGGTTTGCATATTAAATTTTTTTATACAATCTCACATAATATGTTTAGCTTTAATTATACAAGCATTCAGTATTCTTCCTTTATGGAAAGGAGGTGAGCGAAAATGGATAAGAAATTGGCGAGAGCTTTAAGTATAAGCCTTGGTAAATACGCTAACGAGTCTACGAAAAAAGAAAAAACAATTTTTGGCGCTAAACCTGTACCAGCTGAGCTGAAGAAAACAGAAAAGAACTGAATTTAATGGAAGAGGGAAAGCGAATCCTAGCCACTCCATTGCTTGATGACAATTCACTTGGAGATTGCTCTTTTTTTTGTGAGAATCACCTAGTTGCGATTGAATTGTGGAAGCCTAAAAGCAATTATCACATTCCGCTTTTTCATACTTCTCATGGAAGATTTACAGTTCCCACCACCCTCCATGAATGTTCCGTAGGCTTACCCACTTTTTGCAATTTGGACGGATCTAATTTGGTTAACATCACACAAGTGGACAAGATCATTACGGGAGATTATGGAGGGGGGCAGGTTGTTTTTAAAAATCAAGACATTAAAGAAAGTATAAATTCAGCAAATTTATCTCGATGGAGACAAATATATGCAGATGCAATGAATGCCGATAGAGAAATTCGTTATATTTTCGGATCGGAAATTAAGGTAGTGGGTAAGGCAGCAGTGAGCGGTTTTTTTAAGGTAATGAATATGCACAGTGTGGATATGTGGGAACCTAAAAAAAATTATTATGTCCCGCGTTTCAACTCTGGAGATCGTTCTTATACAATCGGGCTAACCGCACAGGCTTGCAGGGAAGCTTTTCCGTATCTATATCCAGCTTATAAAGATACCCTGATAAATCTCGACTTGGTTTGTGAAATTGAGTCTAACGCATTTGGAGGGCTGGTACGATTCGAAGGATCTGACTTCACTTGCTCGATGTCTCATAATAAACTTAAAGCGCTTAAAAAACTGTGGAAATGACCCATGAAAATTCAGGGGTCATTTTTGTTACCAGATTTAAATGAATAAGTCAATAATCAGTTAGACTAGGATAAGCCGGACGGGTTCGATTTAATTCGACATATTTCCCGTTTTTAATCATTTTCCATGTGATAAAATTGATTATGAAAAAAATAACAATCTTTTAAATAAAGGTGAAAACAATCTACATATAAGAAAAGGAGGGTGAAAGCGGGATATATATTGTAAATGCCGGCATGTACAAATGCCCCGAAGGAAATGCCTGTTTGTCAGGCAAGTTCCCACTCATATAAGTCCTCAGCTTTACACTCCAATATCCTAGAAATGAGGACTGCCGCCTCGAATGACATTTTGTCACGTCCCGCGATCCAGTTGGATATTTGTTGCCGCGAATATCCAGTTCGTCGGGCGAGCCATGATTGAGTGCGTCCATGAGATTTGAGTTCCTCTTTCAAAAGGCATTTCCCCCGAGTAAGTTTTTGCACCTTACTTGCTCCTAACAGGGGAAAAGTGTTTCGTTCAGAGTATACAGGTAAATTACTTTTTTATCAATTATATTGTGGAGTTGATTGGATGGTTGCAGATAAAAATGAAAATGTAACTTGCACTAGCTTTTATACAATAAAGATGGCACGACTCGCTTCAGGATATAGTGAGTTAATAGCTTGCAATATACTTGGTATGTCAATGAATGAATTAAAACATATAGAGGAAGATTCATCCGATTTAACAATAGCTCGAGCACAGCAAATGTCCTCGTTATATGAGGTTTCAATAGATTCAATCTATTTCGGAAAAATTAATATAAACTAATAAAATAGAGAAATGACCGGATGATACGCAAAATTAAAAACTGAAATCTACCAAAAACAGCCGCGATATGATATCCAGGCTGTTTTTTGGCGGATAAAGACTTGGAGCAATTCAATAAATACCGTTTGGATTTGCCAGATAACGGTTTTAGCGTTATAACAGAAAGAGGGCATTTAAGAAGAACGGAGTGAGAATATGAATCATACATCATTAAACGCAGAAAAATTCCAGCGTAAAGCAGTTCAGGTGGAAGAGGCACAAAGCAGGATAGCTAGTCATGTTAAACAGGGTGAAAGGGAGGACGTAGGGCTTGAGCAAGCACATGGTCGCTATCTGGCGATGGATTTGACTGCGCCACATCCGTATCCCCGCTTTCGTCGTTCTGGTATGGACGGCTATGCGATCCTTGCCTCGGACACTGAAGTCTGTTCGACCGGTCAGGAAATCTGGCTACACGTGATTGATGAAATTCCTTGTGGCACTGTATCGGACAAGCGGGTGGAGACGGGAATGGCAGCCCGCATCATGACAGGAGCACAACTACCTGAAGGAGCGGACACGGTGGTTATGCTGGAGGCGACACAGCTGCGTGAGGAAAATGGACAGACATATGTTGGCTTAAAGAAGCGTATGGAAGTTGGCAAAAATGTGACACAAATTGGTCATGAGATTAAGGAAGGTCAGCTTTTGCTCAGTAAGGGAACTTGCGTGGGAGCGGGGCATGTCTCAGTACTGGCTACTTTTGGTGTACATCGGGTGCCTGTTTACAGGAAGCCAAGGGTGGCTGTCTTTTCCACAGGGTCAGAATTGCTCGCAGTGGATGAGCCGTTACAACCGGGAAAAATTCGAAACAGTAATACATATATGCTGGCTTCTCAAATCAGAGAGGCAGGAGGAGAGCCGTTCATTTTACAAGCCATTCATGATGATTTGAGTCTTGCCCGTACCTCTGTACGTGAAGCCATAGCTGCCTATGATATCGTGGTCACGAGTGGAGGAGTATCGGTGGGGGATTTTGATATTATGGGTGACCTGGTACGACAGGAAGATGTGAATATGCTGTTCAACAAAGTTACGATGCGTCCAGGAAGTGTGACCACAGCCGCAGTGATTGACGGCAAGCTGTTATTTGCGCTTTCAGGCAACCCCGGTGCGTGCTTTGTAGGCTGTGAGCTGTTTGTACGGCCGACGATCCAAATGATGTTATCTTCGGCACATCCATATTTACAAACCTGGACGGCGAAGTTAGGCGCAGATTATACGAAGGTAAACAACTATACACGCTTTGTACGCAGCTCTTTGGAGATACGTGGTGGACAAGTATACGCGATTCCTGCGCGAGCAGATGAATCTAGTGTCATGGTGACCATTAAGGACAGCGACTGTCTGATCGTGATTCCTCCTACAACAGAAGGATTACGCAAAGGTGAAGAGGTGCGAGTACTGGTATTACAAGGTGGACAGGTAACGTGAATACGAAACATCCATTTGTATGTCAAATCGTCGGATTCAAAAATACGGGGAAAACGACCTTTCTCGGAGGGTTAATTCGTTATGTGCAGAAGTCAGGTCTACGCGTAGCAGTGATCAAGCATGATGGACATGAATTTGAAATGGATCATGAGGGTACTGATACGTATAAGCACCGACAGGCGGGTGCTGAAGGCGTAGCTATTGTTTCGGCTGGAAGAACAGCTATTTTAGAGGAGAATAGTCAGCCTGTCACCAGTCTGATACGGCATTTTCAGGCCTATGATTGTGTGTTGCTGGAAGGCTTCAAGCAGGAGGATTATCCGAAGCTGGTCATGGTTAAGGAACAATCGGATGCTCAGCTTACCGATAAGCTGACAAATGTACAGGGGGTAGCGGTTTGGGAGCATCAAATGGATTGGGCTCAACATCACTACTCAGATGAAATGATACAAATATTTCCTGCTGAGGCCAACGGACCCGCAGGCCGCTGGCTACTCGAACAGATTCAAAAGCAGATAGAAGGAATGAGGAATAAGCAGGGGTGAGACATCAATCGGCTGAGTCGCTTAGAGTCTCTACCCGCCGTTCGATCGCCTGGGACATGGTTTTGTCAGTCAGGTGGGCATACACTTCTGTTGTTTCTGTCGAAGCGTGCCCCAGTTGTTCCTTTGTTTTGTAAATATCATTTTGTAAATAATAATCAGTAGCAAAGGAATGACGAAGCTTATGCACGGTAAGGTAAGGCTTACCGAAACGCTTGGCGTACTTTATGATCATTGCCTGAATCGCTCTTTTGGTCATCCGTTTGCCTTCTGTACTCCCGTTAGGACGTGTGACAAAGAGAGCCTTTTCTTTTTTTGGAGCGCGGTAACGGGTATGTCTCAGGGACAAATAAAGTACGAGATCATCTTTGGATTGCTCGCGGAAATACACCGGCGTTTTAAAGGTTTCGTCGTTATTGCCTTTGCGATACACATATAATAATTTATTGTTTATGTCTAAATCATCCAGATTCAGATTGACGATTTCAGATACGCGCAGGCCTGAGTTCAAAATGAGGCTGGCGATGCAGGCATCCCGTTCCTTATTTAGTTCATAGGAGTATAGCGCCTGCTTATTATCGGCCAAATCCTGACCATAGCCTTCATAAATATAACCGATGAATTCAAGCAATTCTTCCTCTTCCAGTATTTTACCTTTAAGCTTGGCCGCCGTATCCTTGGGTTTATGTATACGCTTGATTTCGACCTTGGCCATAATGTTGCGTTTGAGCAATGGATAAAAATTTTCATCCTCAGCGATCTGACTTAAATAATGAAAAAGCGAACGCAGAGACGACAGCTTACGTGAAATGGTTATACGGGAGTTGGAGCCTTCGAGCTTAGTAGACAGAAATAATCGAAAGCCTGTAATACTGTCCATGTGAAGTGTCTCCAACTCTTCAAGTGTAACTTGGGCATTCGTTTCTCCGGCAGACAAGCCTTCCGAGCGAAGCCATGAAAAGAAAGCTTCGTAATCCCGCACATATTCTAGTAGTGTGGAAGGGGACAGGTCGGGCAGCTTATAATCCATAAATTGCTGCACGTACCATGGTAATCCCGGCATTTTTTCATCTAGTTTGCGCCGGTCGATGATCTTTTGTATATTCATTGGGTTCCACCTCGTCCGGTCATAATATATATGTATTTTAGCATATTTTGAACAGCACTGGATGGGATGTAATTCGAAGTTAAAGAACGGATTGAACCGCCAAGAGAGGTGAAAGTATGGGGTATAATATCAAATCGGAACTGAAGCTGTCTATTAAGAGTGTACCGGAGTCGCAAAAGGACATTATTGTACAGCTCATGCAATTTTATTTATACGATTTTACAGCCTATCTGCGAATTGATGTCACTGAGAAGGGGACATTCCCGGCTTATCCAGACTTGTATCAATATTGGACGAGCGGCGAACAGAAGTTGCCTTTTCTGATTTGGAGACAGGATGTTCCTGTGGGCTTTGCACTCGTTGACCGAATGTCCAGCAATCGAGAAGCTGACTACTACATGGCTGAGTTCTTTGTACTTCGTCCTTATCGGCATAATGGGGTTGGGACTTGGGCGGCTCATGAGCTGTTTGGACGTTTTAACGGACGCTGGAAGGTGACCCAGATGAGTACGAATAGGCCGGCACAATCCTTTTGGCGTAAGGTGATTGGAAGCTATACGAAAGGTGAGTACAGGGAACAGACACATCCCGTAAGAGGAAACATTAGTCAGTTTTTCAATACCTGAAAAATTCTAAATAGATAAGTTAGTAATGAAAAAGAGTTGGGGAGAGTATCCTATCGGCTCTTTTTTGTTGTAAATTCAAGTCTTCTATGATAAGAGAGCTACATTCTACAGGCTGTTCATGGTAAGATAAGGATAGAAGCATATAAATTCAATAGGAAAAGAGGGTATTATGCTAGAAAAATGGGTTCAGGAATTAAAAGATGGTGAACAAGAGCTGATTGCGTGGAGAAGACATCTACATCAGCATCCCGAGCTTTCTTTTGAAGAAACGAATACATCTGCTTTTATCGCCGATCAATTGCGCTCTTTTGGTATTGAGGTAAGAACGAATGTGGGTGGAAACGGTGTGCTCGGGTTTTTAGAAGGCGGTCAGCCAGGTAGAACGATTGCATTTCGTGCTGATTTTGATGCACTTCCTATTCAGGATGAAAAGGAAGTGCCTTATAAATCGACCGTTCCGGGTGTTATGCATGCCTGCGGGCATGATGGTCACACGGCTGCATTACTTGGAGTGGCACGCGTGTTGAGCCATAACCGTGAGGCGCTGAAGGGAAAGCTTGTGTTTATTTTTCAACATGCAGAAGAAAAACCGCCTGGCGGAGCCAAGTTTATGATTGAGGATGGCTGTCTGGAAGGGGTAGAGGCGGTATACGGTATTCACCTCGCGTCTGAAATTCCTTTTGGTAAAATTGGATTAAAGAGTGGGCCTGCGATGGCGGCTGTCGACGCGTTTACGATCCAGATCAACGGTAAAGGCGGGCATGGCGCACGACCGCACCAGACGGTAGACTCTATTGTTATCGGCAGTCAAATTGTGAACGGGTTGCAGCAGGTGGTTAGTCGCAGGGTGGACCCTATTGAATCAGCAGTGTTAACAATTGGGGTATTTCAAGCTGGAACTGCCTTTAATGTGATTGCAGATAAGGCCAAAATTGAAGGGACTGTACGTACGTTTAATAAGGAAGTGCGTAAGGAAGTCGAGAATGAAATTCGCAGTATCGTCAAGGGGTTGACTGAGGCTTATCATGCCGGATACGAAATGGACTATTTGAATGGCTATCCTTCTTTGGTGAATGCCGAAGCCGAAACGGAGCGTGTACGCGAGCTCATCGGCAGACTGTATGGAGCAGACGCTTTTTTGGATTTGAAGCCGGTCATGGGAGCAGAGGATTTTGCCTATTATTTGGAGCAACGACCGGGAGCCTTCATTCATGTAGGTGCCCGTAATGAGGATGAACGAACGCATTTTGCTCATCACCATCCTCACTTTGATTTTGATGAGCGGGCATTGCTCGTCTCAGGGCATATTTTTTTAGCTCTGGCGCTTGAATACTTGCAATAATATGCATTTGTTTATGACTAAAGCCAGTATTAACGGAAGTAACGGAAGCTGGAACCGCGCATAGCGCGGTTTTTTTGTTGTAAATCCAAGTATTTTGACACCCATAAAGAATGAAAATAAAGTAATTAATTCACTATGTGAAAAATTCATAATAGAAATAAATAAAAGGTGTTAACTCTGAAGGAAGTCTAAACCTCATACTATAAGCTGCGGAGCAGGAGATAATATCGCATGATCTTGATTTTTCGTACAAGGAAATGAAAAAAAGATGACGAATCTATTGAGCATGACAACAGTGTAAGCGCTAACAAATTGGGTGTTGCACTATATTTATTGGGATGAATGGGGGTGAGTCTAAGAGAACATTTGTCAGAATTGTGAGAAGCAACGATAACGATAGGAACGAATTCGTATATTCAAATGATTATGAAGAAGGAGGTTGAATTCATTGACTAAGGCAAAAAACAGGTTGAAGATTGCTTGTTTGGCGCTTGTGGTAGCGGGTGCTTCCTGGACAGGAATGATAGCGCCGACTCATGCTGCTTCAAGTGACGATTACAGTTGGAAAAGTGTCGTTACGGGTGGAGGTGGTGGTTTTGTACCTGGCATTATTTTTAATGAAACGGAAAAAGACCTGATCTATGCACGTACAGATATTGGAGGGGCTTACCGGTGGAATGCTGCCAATGAGAGCTGGATTCCGCTGACGGATTCTGTGGGCTGGGAGGATTGGAACAAAAATGGTGTCGATGCACTAGCAACTGATCCTGTTGATCCAAACCGTGTATATATAGCTACAGGTACGTATACTAATTCATGGGATAAACAAAACGGGCAAATTATGCGTTCCACCGACAGGGGCAATACGTGGCAGACGACCAAGCTTCCTTTTAAGGTGGGGGGCAATATGCCGGGGCGCTCGATGGGGGAACGTCTGACGATTGATCCAAATAGGAATAATATTTTGTTCTTTGGAGCTCGAAGTGGTAATGGACTATGGAAAAGCTCTGATTTTGGAGCAACTTGGAGCAAGGTGAGCAGTTTCCCAAATCCAGGGACGTATGTACAGGACCCTTCCAATGAATATACCAGCGACATTGTCGGTTTAGCCTGGATCACCTTTGACAAAAAAACAGGCTCTTCGAGTAAAGCAACGCAGACGATCTATGTAGGTGTAGCAGATAAAAAGCAAAGTGTCTATCGCAGTACAGATGGCGGGACAACCTGGTCTGCTATAGCGGGACAGCCTACGGGCTATTTGCCACATCACGGTGTGTTATCAACGGACGGCAATCTATATATTTCTTATAGCGATGGAGCCGGTCCATATGACGGAACAAAGGGTGAACTGTGGAAATTGAATACAGCCAGCGGGCAGTGGACTAACATTAGCCCCATAGGTAGCAGTAGCGCGGACAATCATTTTGGATATGGTGGACTGACGGTGGATGCCCAGAAGCCAGGTACACTTATGGTTGCTACGTTGAATGCCTGGTGGCCGGATGAAACGATTTACCGCAGCACGGACAGTGGGGCAACCTGGAGTCCTATTTGGGAATTTGATGGTTATCCGTCTCGCAAGCTGAAATATAATCTGGATATAAGCGGTGCACCTTGGCTGACTTTCAATGCCAACCCGGCTCCACCGGAAGTATCGCCCAAGCTGGGGTGGATGATCGGTGATCTGGAGATAGATCCATTTAATTCAGACCATATGTTGTACGGCACCGGAGCTACGATTTATGGCTCTAAAAATCTAACCAATTGGGATAAAGGCGGAAAGCTGGATATTTCAGTAGCCGCTAAAGGGGTAGAGGAAACGGCGATTTTGGATCTGGTGAGCCCTCCAACCGGCGCGCCTTTGGTGAGCGCAGTAGGTGATGTCTCTGGATTCAGACATGACGATTTATTCAAGGCTCCAGCTAAAATGCTGGATAATCCGACTTTTACAAGCAGCGAAAGTATTGATTATGCCGAGCTGAATCCTTCTTTTATGGCTCGGGTAGGTAAAGCGGATTATAAAAAAGATCCAAATGCCAAATCCATCGGTATTTCCAATGATGGTGGAGCCAACTGGTATAAGGCAAATAGCGAGCCTTCTGGTACAGCAGGAGGGGGCAGCATCGCTGTAGCAGCAGATGGTAATGGCTTGCTGTGGAGTACCTCAGACAAAGGTGTGTTCTACTCCAAAACTGGTGGCAACTCATGGACAGCAAGCACAGGGATTCCAGCGAATGCAAAGATCGTCTCTGACCGAGTGAACCCTAATAAATATTACGCATTTGCCTCCGGGAAAATATATGTGAGCACCAATGGTGGCGTATCCTTTACGCCTTCAGCGGTAACTGGCTTACCGACAGCAGGCAATGCTGATATTGATGCTGTACGAGGAGCAGAAGGAGATGTGTGGTTCGCCGGAGGCTCCGAGGATGGGGGGGCATATGGTTTATGGCATTCCAACGATTCCGGCGCTACGTTCACCAAGCTCTCTAATGTGCAGGAAGCGGATTTTGTAGGCTTTGGTAAGGCAGCGCCGAACCGCACGTATGCAGCGGTATTTATCGTTGGTAAAATAGATGGTACACGTGGATTTTACCGATCGGACGATGCTGGTGCAAACTGGGCGCGCATTAATGATGACAAACATCAATATGCTCGAGTGACCAAAATTATTGGGGACCCGCGGGTTTATGGACGTGCTTATCTGGGAACGAATGGCCGCGGCATTCTGGTGGTAGATCGTGTGGGTGGTGATCAGCCATCTACCGGGCAAGCAAGTATTACACCAACGACTGCAACCTATGGAGTGAATAACAACAATACAGATATTACTGTCAAGCTAACACTTAACGGCAATACGCTGGAAGCGATCAAGCAGGGGAGTGTGGTGTTGAACAAAGGTGAAGATTATACGCTTAGTGAGGATACAGTCGTTCTTACCAACAAGTATTTATCTAAACTTCCTAAAGGAGAGACAGCACTAAACTTCCATTTTAGTACAGGCAATGATGCGTTGTTTACGATTACGGTGAAAGGGGATACGCCAAGTGAGCCAGGAACAGGCGAGGGCGTTCTGAAGGTGCAAACCTTCAATGGGAATGTATCCACCACAAGCAATACAATCAGTTCCAAATTTAAAATAACCAATACGGGAACCTCATCCATTTCCCTAGCAGATGTGACATTGCGTTATTATTACACCATTAACGGGGAGAAAACACAAAATTTCTTCACGGATTGGTCGAGCGTCGGTACAGGGAATGTGATTGCTAGCTTCAAAACATTATCCAATGCGAAGCCAGGGGCAGACTCTTATGCAATAATTGGGTTTAAATCGGCTGCGGGTTCTTTAGAGCCTGGTCAAAGTGTGGATTTGCAAACCCGGATATCCAAAGAGGACTGGAGTAGTTACACACAGACCGATGATTATTCATTTAATCCTACAGCAAACAGTTTACAAGATTCTGCTAAAATAACCGCTTATCTGTCTGGAAGCAAGCAATGGGGAATTGAGCCCTAAACCTTAATAAGGATAATCCTAAGTCAGCCACTCTAATGAGTGAGCTGGCTTTATTTTGATGACCTTGTTGTCCCGCATTCTTTTTTTAGGAAAAAGCAACGACAAGTTGAAAACAGCAACTAATAGAGATTCAAATTAGATAATATAATTATTTCATTATATGAAAAATTAACAATAGAAAAAAACTCTTTCTCGCATACGATCTCAATATAACAAACACACCACCTTAAGTAGAAAAAAGAAGCAACAACAGGAACGTATGTTCTTTTATCTCGAAAAAGAAACGCTCCTGTCCTTAGACAAAAAGCGTCTCTAATCCATTTTTTATATTATCATACACCTCAAACAAGATGCCGGGATACTGAAATTAACAGTGTCATCGTAATGACATTCATAATCGTTGATAGTAATACTGTTTGTGCGGCAAAATCGGGTTCATTTTTATATTCTTCCGCCAAAATACTTGTATTAACTCCGGTAGGCATACCCGATGCAATGAGCAAGGCTTGAGCGGGAATCCCTTTAAGACCCAGTAGCAAGACGAGCAGAAAACCGACCAGTGGACCTGCAATCAGGCGTAGTACCATACTGATGTATACGGCTGTCCGGCGCAAACGAAAGGGATATTGCACAATTTGTGCTCCCAAAGTAAGTAGAGCCACGGCAACCATCGACTGACTAATATATTTCAAAGGTTCAGCCAGTAAATTAGGCAACGGACTATGCAACAGATTTAGGAGCAAACCTAGTGCAAGTGCATAAGGTACAGGCATTTTCAAAAAATTAATTAAAATTTTTCGAGTGTTAGCCTTACCGTTCTGTACAACAAAAGTACCGTATGTAAATGTAACAAAGCTTTGAAAGGTCATAATCAGAGCCTGAACGGAAATGGCTAGCGGATCACCTTTGAACACTAACTGATTGATTGGTAGACCATAATTTCCTGAATTATCTAGCATTACACTGTTTGTAAAAGCTCCACGCATTCCAGGGCTGTATTTCAGCGATCTGGCGACGGTAGTACTGATTACGTACAGAATAGCTATGTACAAGGCATAAAAAAGTGAAACCTCACCCATGAGCATTAAAGAAATTTCCGAGTGATATAGACCCGTAAACACAACTGCGGGGGTGATATAATAAAAATTGATTTTAGCTAAGGTATACAAATCCAGTCGAAAATAATATTGCATGATACAACCAAAACCGATAAGTACAAAAATAGGTAAAACAACGTCCAAAAGAATGGTGCCGAACATGTCTGTTTCATCTTCTTTCTATTATGCGAATGTAAAGGCTGTTTCTTATAAATGCATGGGCATTTTCTCATTATACTGTGTAAATAGGTTAGACGTATAATAAAATTTTATAGTGGTTTTGGTAATCTGGACTGCAGCTATAGTGGTGTCTCACACATTAAATAAAAAAAGATAAAAAATCAGCTTAGAGAAACCGTTAATACATCTAGGGACGATTGAGCCCGGTGTTTACTATAAGGAGGAATCGCATCATGAAAAACACTTGGACAGCTTTACTAGCGTGTATACTGGTCTTGGGATTGGCAGCGGGAACCGCTGAAGCCAAGCAGGGACGCGGAAATGATCAGGGGAACAAACAGGAAGCAAAGACGTCTGTTAAAGACGGGAATGAAAAGAGCGGGGAAGAGCTAATCAATCCCCATGACTCAGACAATGATCAGTCCAAAAAACAAAAGGACAAAGCATCCGGTAAAAAGGATGAAAACAGTAAAAAAGACAAACACGCAGAAATCAGAAAAACTGAACCTGTTACAGTAACGGATGATACATACGGGGGGTCCAAAGACCATAATGGTCACAAGGGACGCAACGGTTACAAGGGTCTGCTTCACGCGGTAGAAAATACGAAGGATAAGCCGGCAGGAGCGGTTATTGCGAATCTGCTGCTTACGAAATACCCGGACCGTTTGACTTCGGAGCAGGTTGCTGAACTTGAATTGATCCGGAATTCTGGTAAAGCACTGACTGAGGCAGCTGAGCTACTGGCTGAAAACGGAAATGTGACAGATGCCGTTTACATGCAGGAGGAGGCGGTACTGGCTAATGTGTCCGATCTGGACAGCTACAAAAAGCTGGGTGAATTCTCGAAGAAGGCCGGACGGCCGTCGGGTATGAAGCTGTTCGTGAATGGTGAAGAATACGACGCCAAACCGATTAACCGCAATGGGACCACACTTGTTCCGTTTAGAACAGCTTCCGAAGCTTTGGATGCAAAGGTTTCCTGGGATCCGAAAGAAAAGGCTGTTACTGTCACCCGTAACGGCGTGTCCGTCAAATTATTTGTTAACAGTCCGAAAGCATATATTAACGGTCAGCCGTATTCTATCGAGCAGCCAGCATCCATAGTGGATGGGACGACAATGGTACCTGTAAGGGTAATCGGAGAGGTCTTGGGGACAAATGTTAAATGGGAGCCTGAGAGCCAGTCCGTTGTTGTATACGAGCAGCCAACAACACCTGCATCAACATCATAACGTGCTGTAACAAATATTTTGTAAACAAAAAGGGCCCCTGACTAAATGTCAGGCCTTTTTGTTTTACCTTGCAATGAATGATTCCGTATTCTTTTTAATGGTGAGAGGATAGATAGCCTTCATGATACTACCAAGCTATTCGCATTATGTGCTGGTCATGTGTACAATTAAATAGAGAACACTGACAAAAGGGAGTGTTATAGATGGATTTAGGATTAACGGGAAAAGCAGCCTTTGTTGCAGGTTCCAGTAAAGGACTCGGCAAGGCAAGCGCACGGGAGCTGGCACGCGAGGGTGCGAATGTCATCATTTCAGGACGGAACGAAGCAGAGCTTCAGCGGACGCAGGCGGAATTACTGGAAACAGCGAGTGGCCGCGTTGAATATGTAGTTTGCGATGTAACAAAACCAGAAGATATCTCCCAGGCCATCCGCCGTACAGCTGATTTGTTTGGCACCGTTGATATTTTGGTTAACAATGCGGGTGGGCCTCCTGCTGGTACCTTTGATGATTTTACTGATGAAGTGTGGATGCAGGCCTTTGAACAAAATTTACTTAGTCATATCCGGTTGATCCGTGAGGTGTTACCCTATATGAAAAAACAACAAAGCGGTAGGATATTAAATATTGCTTCTTCCTCAGTTAAGCAGCCAATTCCGGGACTAATCATTTCAAATACGCTACGTACTGGAGTCGCTGGATTGGCGAAAACATTGTCTCTGGAATTGGCTCCTCATAATATTCTGGTACATACTGTAGCACCGGGGAGAATTGCAACCGATCGCGTGCGTAGCTTGGACGAGCATCGAGCTGAGAAAACCCAGCAAACGACGGATCAGGTTCGAAAACAAGCAGAAGAGGGCATTCCATTGGGGCGGTATGGAGAGCCTGAAGAGTTCGGTAAAGTTGTTGCTTTTCTGGCGTCTTCAGCTTCATCCTATTTGACAGGGAGCACCATCCTTGTGGATGGCGGAATGATTAAATCGTTATAAAATAAAGAAGCGTGCCAGCCTCAGGTTTAATAGGGGGCTGGCACGCTTTTTTAAAATTTATTTAGGGAGTTGGAAATGTTCATTCAAGGACTGTTCAGCTCTCGCGGCCTGGAAGTTCACAACCCTCATCCGTACATACACCACCTGCATCCTGTTTGGACGAGCTGCCACTTATCATAGTGAAAGGTGAGCGTCCATCCCATGCTTTTTGAAGTGCGTCATGAAATACTTCCTCCGGCTGGGCACCAGAAACGGCAAATTTTCGATCAAATACAAAGAATGGTACACCCTGAACACCCAACTCAGCGCCTTCGGCTTCATCAGCTCTAACTTCGTCGGTAAAACGGTCACTGGCTAATATAGCAGCCGCTTCCTTTTGATCTAGACCAACTTCAGTAGCCAGCGCTGCCAGCACTTCATGATCCCCTGTATGCTTGCCTTCGATGAAAACAGCATGGAATAAGCGCTCGCTCAGCTCCAGCATTTTGCCTTGTGTTTGAGCCCAAAGTGTTAAGCGGTGAGCATCAAGAGAGTTCGTCGGCACCATGGCATGAATATTATACTCAAGACCCGCAGAGCGTGCATTTTCGTTCATTCGATCATTCATAGCCTGAGCCTCTTGCAGACTGACCCCATATTTAGCGGCTAGTTCTTCATTGATCGTTTTACCACTATCTCTCACAGCACCCGGGTTCAATTCGAAACTCTTAAATGTCAATTGCACCTCATTGTGATGTGGAAATTTCTGTAACACTTGCTCCAAACGGCGTTTACCAATATAACAGAACGGACACATATAATCAGACCAAACTTCGATATTCATCAGGGATAAGCCTCCATGTATACGTATTTTATTGTGTAACCGGGAGCATTGCTCCTCACTTTAGAATGTGTATAAAGGTGGAACTTCACTAGTTACAATAAGAATTATAAAGCTAAAGGATTTAACGTGCAAATAATTAATGCTTGTCAAAAAATTAATGCTGTGATATTTTATATGTGTAACCGGTTACACATTGGAGTTGAACCTACACTATGACAACAATTAAAGAAGTCGCCAGCTTTGCAGGGGTTTCCGTAGCAACCGTTTCCAGAGTTATCAATGAAACTGGATATGTGCATGAGGATACACGGCGAAAGGTTGAGGCTGCTGTGAAGCAGTTAAATTACAAGCCTAATGAAGTTGCACGTTCTTTGTATAAAAAGAAATCTAGATTAATCGGTCTTTTGCTGCCGGATATTACGAACCCTTACTTTCCCTTGTTAGCTCGCGGGGTAGAGGATCGAATGCAGGAAAATGATTTCCGGATTATTTTCGGTAATAGTGATGAAGATCGTCAAAAAGAATTGGATTACATGGATACTTTTGTTCAAAATAATGTCGTTGGTGTTATTTCTTCTACCAATGATCCCGATGCCGATTGTTACGCAAAATTGAAGATCCCGGTCGTTTTTCTCGATCGAACTTCCAGTGACAGCCTCTCCGTATATGCAGATGGAGCCCATGGTGGTTGCTTGGCTGCTCAAGAAATGGTTGCACGCGGCAGCAAACAAATTACAGTCATGCAGGGCCCTGCACATATTCGTCCAGCACAAGACCGTTTTCGCGGGGCGGTTGAAGAGCTTCAGCAATCCGGAATTGCTTACCATGTGGTCGAGACAACGTCCTTTTCGTTCAAGGAGGCCGAGTCGTGGGCCAAAGAGCTGTTTAGCAAGTATCCCGATACGGACGGAGTTATCGCAAGTAATGATATCGTGGCTACAGCGGTGATGCATGAGGCACATAGATTAGGAAAGAAAATCCCGGATGATGTTCAAATTATCGGGTTTGATGATATACCACTAAGTAGTTTGTTATTCCCGCCTTTGTCAACGATTCGACAGCCTGCTTATGAAATGGGCTGGGAAGCAGCAGGACTACTCATTCAGTTGATTGAGCATTCGCAAGTAACGAAGTCAAGTGTACCTAATCTTCATTCGAAAGTACTTACCTATTCAAGCATACAATTGCCCGTCAAATTTATAGAACGGGATACAACGAGAAGGGTGGATAATGATGGCTAAAATTTCGATTATCGGAAGCAGTTCTATGGATCTCGTAGTTACTTCGTCCAAACGTCCCGGTGCTGGTGAAACGGTATTGGGTGAAAGCTTCACAACCGTACCTGGAGGTAAAGGAGCCAATCAGGCAGTAGCCGCAGCACGACTCGGAGCCGACGTTACGATGATTGGACGTGTAGGGGATGATCATTTTGGGAAGCAGATTTTACGTAATTTTGAAGAAAATCATGTTCATACCGATTATGTGAAACCGGTTACACATATGGAAAGCGGTACAGCGCATATTATACTAGCTGAAGGCGATAACAGTATTGTCGTGGTAAAAGCAGCGAATAATGAAGTGACGCCCGCCTATGTGGAAGAAGCGCTTGACGTCATCCGAAGTTCGGATATTGTGCTAATTCAACAGGAAATACCAACAGAAACGGTTGTTTACGTAAGCGAGATTTGTGCGAAATACCAGATACCCTTGTTGCTGAATCCAGCCCCGGCTCGTGAAGTAGAGGAAAGCGTAATTGCGAATGCGACCTACATTACGCCAAACGAGCATGAAGCTGCCATTATGTTTAAGGATTTAAGTCTTCAAGAAGCGCTGCGCAAATATCCCAACAAGCTGTTTGTGACTGAGGGCAGCAACGGTGTACGGTTCTTCGACGGAGAACAGGAAGTCGTGGTTCCTACTTATAAAGTAGAAGCTATTGATACGACAGGTGCAGGAGATACGTTTAACGCTGCTTTTGCAGTGGCTTTAGCTGAAGGAAATTCGCTGGCAGACAGTGTGAAATTTGCTAATCGTGCTGCGTCATTATCCGTTACCAAATTTGGTGCCCAAGGTGGAATGCCAACCCGTCGTGAAGTGGAGGAGCAAATATAATATGAAGAAACATGGAATCCTAAACAGTCATATATCCAAAATACTGTCGGATCTCGGCCACACTGACTATATTGTCGTGGCTGATGCTGGCTTACCTGTTCCTGAAGGCGTTACCAAAATTGATTTGGCCCTTAAACTGGGTGTTCCATCCTTTCAGGACGTCGTTGATGTCATTGCAGCAGATATGGTGATCGAAAAAGTAACGCTGGCCGAAGAAATCAAACAAGAAAATGAACAAGCATTACAGTATATTATGCACAACTTTGCAGGGGACCAATTAGAACAGCCACAGATTAGTAAGCAGGTTGCCGTCATTGAGTTTTGCTCTCATGAACAATTCAAGGAGCTGACCCGTTATGCAAAGGCGATCATTCGTACAGGAGAGGCTAAACCGTATGCCAATTGTATTTTGCAGGCAGGAGTTCATTTTGGATAAATCAATGTTGAATAAAAAGGAGGGTACAGCATGCAGATTCAAATGAAAGGAATTCACAAAGCCTTTGGAACCAATCAGGTACTGAGTGGTGTTCACTTTGATCTTCGTGAAGGAGAAGTACATGCCCTCATGGGTGAAAATGGTGCAGGCAAATCAACGCTGATGAATATTCTAATCGGACTGCATCGGCGAGATGAGGGAACGATCATCATTGACGGCCAGGAAACCTATTTTGCTGACCCCAAAGAAGCGGAGCAAAAAGGAATTGCTTTTATTCATCAGGAACTGAATGTGTGGCCGGAGATGACTGTGCTGGAAAATCTGTTTATCGGCAAGGAAATGACATCCAAGTGGGGCTTACTAGATAGCTCCAAAATGAAAGCGCTAGCAAATGAACAATTCAGCAAGCTTTCGGTAAACCTTCCATTGAACGGTGAAGCAGGCGAGTGTTCAGTGGGTCAACAGCAGATGATTGAAATTGCCAAAGCACTCATGACAGATGCTAAAGTTATCGTGATGGATGAGCCGACAGCCGCCTTAACCGAACGGGAAATTCAGAAGCTATTCGAGGTTATTACTTCCTTGAAAAAAGTTGGTGTTTCGATTGTGTATATTTCACATCGGATGGAGGAAATATTCGCGATCTGTGATCGGATTACCATCATGCGTGATGGGAAAACGGTGGATACTCAGGCGATTCCCGATACGAATTTTGATGAGGTTGTACGGAAAATGGTAGGTAGAGAGCTGACTGAACGCTACCCGGTAAGAACGCCTGCTTTGGGAGAAGTGGTGCTGGAGGTCAAAAATGCTTCGCATAAAGGGTTGTTTGAAAATGTGAATTTCACTGTACGATCTGGGGAAATTGTAGGTTTTTCAGGCTTGATGGGCTCGGGACGGACCGAGATCATGCGTGCGTTATTTGGACTGGATGCTTTGGATCGTGGTGAGATTCATGTGCGTGGAAAAAAGGTGTCTATTCGTAAACCGGATGATGCAGTGAAACTAGGGATTGGCTTCATTACAGAAGACCGAAAAGATGAGGGTTTGGTGCTGGATTTTTCTATCCGGGAAAATATGGTACTGCCGAATCTGTTCAGTTTTACTTCAAAAGGATTTATTTCAGGTAAAAAAGAGGTAGATTTTGTTAACACTTTAATTAAGCGCTTACAAATCAAAACCCAATCGGGCGAAACAACGGTTCGCAGTTTGTCAGGTGGTAACCAGCAAAAAGTGGTTATTGCCAAATGGGTAGGTATTGGTCCGAATGTACTTATCCTTGACGAACCGACGAGAGGTGTGGATGTGGGAGCCAAGCGGGAAATTTACCAGTTGATGAACGAGTTGACCGAACGTGGAGTCGCGATTATCATGGTATCCTCGGAACTCCCTGAGGTACTCGGCATGAGCGATCGTATTGTCGTAGTGCACGAGGGAAAGATCAGCGGAGAGCTGAGCAGGGAAGAAGCCACACAAGAAAATATTATGACGCTAGCTACAGGAGGACAGTAATATGACAACTATGAATGAATCAAAAAGCAGCAAAGGCTTTCAAATGTCACAAATCACACAGAAGCTTGGCCCATTGTTGGGGCTCATTATTTTGGTAATCATTGTATCGGTCTTAAATCCCAGCTTTTTGGAACCGCTTAATATTTTGAATTTATTGCGCCAGGTATCCATTAATGCGTTGATTGCGTTCGGTATGACCTTCGTTATTCTCACAGGCGGAATTGATTTGTCAGTCGGCTCCATATTAGCACTATCCAGTGCGTTTGTCGCAAATATGATGCTGGCCGGGTTCGATCCTATTTTGGCGATTATCATCGGTTGTGCATTGGGTGGCGTGATGGGGATGGTCAACGGCTTGATGATTACGAAAGGTAAAATGGCACCGTTTATTGCTACACTAGCAACCATGACTATTTTCAGAGGATTGACACTCGTTTATACCAACGGTAACCCTATTACAGGACTCGGAGACAGTCTGGTATTTCAATTGTTCGGACGTGGCTATCAGTTCGGTATTCCGGTTCCAGCGATTACGATGCTCATTACCTTTGCTGTTCTATGGATCATTTTGCATAAAACACCATTCGGACGCAAAACGTATGCCATTGGTGGTAACGAGAAGGCTTCAATTGTATCTGGTATTAAAGTACCGCGTGTAAAAATCTGGATTTATTCTCTGGCTGGAATGCTTTCCGCGTTGGCGGGAGCTATCTTGACTTCACGTTTGAACTCGGCGCAACCTACAGCAGGTACTTCTTATGAATTGGACGCCATTGCGGCTGTCGTATTAGGTGGAACAAGCCTCTCGGGAGGACGCGGACGAATCGTAGGTACATTAATTGGTGTGCTTATCATCGGTACGCTAAACAATGGCTTGAACTTGCTGGGGGTTAACTCATTTTATCAAATGGTGGTAAAAGGGATCGTCATCGCTATTGCTGTATTGATTGACCGTAAAAAATCCGCATAATACACCTAATCTGCGTAGAAGGAGACACATAAATATGAAAAAGCTTACATTAATCATGACTGCCTTGCTGCTCCTGCTCATGACAGGGTGTTCCTTGGAACCGCCCGAATGGGCGAAACCTAAAGCGGCCGCGAACCTGAAGGACATTAAAATCGGCTTGTCGATCTCAACACTGAATAATCCATTCTTCGTCTCTCTCAAAGACGGAGTTGTGGCAGAGGCCAAAAAACAAGGAATGCAGGTCATTGTTGTGGATGCACAAAATGATTCGGCGAAACAAAGTAATGACGTGGATGATCTGATTCAACAGGGAGTAAACGCGTTACTCATTAATCCGACAGATTCTTCGGCCATTTCCACTGTGGTACAATCAGCGAATGCATTGAACATCCCGGTTATTACACTGGATCGTTCTGCTGACAAAGGCGATGTAAAAGCACTCGTCGCTTCAGACAACGTAGAGGGAGGACGAATGGCTGCCCGATATGTGATTGATCAAGTTGGAAAAGGTGCCAAGGTGATCGAGCTGGAAGGTGTTCCAGGAGCATCCGCTACCCGTGAACGTGGGAAAGGCTTCCATGAAGTAGCAGATAAGGATCTGAAAGTCATAGCTAAACAATCGGCCGATTTTGATCGGACCAAAGGTTTGAACGTGATGGAAAATCTGCTGCAAGGCAACCCGGACGTTCAGGCAGTATTTGCCCACAATGATGAAATGGCGTTGGGTGCGATCGAAGCAATCCAAAGCTCAGGTAAGAACATTCCAGTCATCGGTTTTGACGGTAACGAGGATGCGCTTAAATCAATTAAGGAAGGGAAACTGACAGCCACCGTAGCTCAGCAACCCGAGCTTATTGGTCAATTGGCGGTGCAGGCAGCCAAGGATGTACTTCAAGGTAAAACCGTGAAAACATCCATTCCCGCTAAGCTGGAGTTAGTGGATCAATCGAAATAAAAAGGACGCTTGACCTAACATATTAAGCTATTCGGACTGATGCTGTAATGCGCATCAGTTCTTTTTTTTGGCTATTCTACGATGACGATACATACACATAAATGGAAGTTTTTTATTTTTGTATTGTAAGAACAGACGGTAAAAGATAGAATAACAATTATATGATAATGAGAATCACTATCATATTATGAATTGTATATATCTAAGGAGGACGTATATTGTGCAACAAAGGTACAGATTAAAATGGGAATCCACGTTTTGTCTTGTGGTTCTTTTGATGGTTGTATTGAGTGCATGTGGAAACGCAGCTAGCAACAACCAGACAAATGACAAGACCAGCACTAATGATCCTTCCGGACAATCCAAAACGGTTGTCATGCGCGAATATACTGATGCTACTGGTAATAAGATCAGTATCCCTGCAAATCCACAGCGAGTTGTCACGACACAATATTTGGATGCTATGCTGGCCTTGGGAGTTAAGCCTGCAGGTGCTGCTTCCCACTTGTTGGAAGGCGACTATTTAAAAGGTAAGATTGACGGAGTTGCGGATATTGGGAACCCGACAAATGTAGAAAAGGTGCTGGAGTTACAACCGGACCTGATCATCACAACAGAATATACCACGCCAGAAGTGAAGGAGCAGCTGGAGAAAATTGCTCCAACCGTGGTCGTTTCGTTTGGAGATGGCGACTTATTTGAGCAACTGCGGAATGTCGCAGCCGTGCTGGGTAAGGAGAAGGAAGCCGAGCAGTGGATCGCTAGTTTCAACAAAAAGGCTGAAGAAGGTCGAAAGAAGCTGGCTGGAAAATTCAAAAAAGATGAAACGGTTACGATTTATATGGCCTACGATAAGAATGTGTTAAGGGTATACGGAGCGCGGAATGTAGGACATGTTATTTACCGTTCACTGGAATTGAATCCTCCTGAGTACATACGCCAGAAGCTGGCGAAGGACCCGAGATTTAATTATGTTTATGATGTTATTTCAATGGAAAAGCTGCCTGAACTATCAGGAGACCGAATTATTATGCTGGTTTATGATGAAGCGAGCAAGGACGGAATGCTTAAGCAAATTGAACAAAGTGCACTGTGGAGAAATCTTCCGGCTGTCAAGAACCACAAAGTGTATTTCATCAAAGCAGATCCGTGGTTTACGTACTCACCGCTAGCCGTTGACCAATCTCTGGATGAGGCCGTTAAAATGTTTTCCGTTGATCCGAAGTGATCAGTTCAATTGAAATTAGAAAGGAGAAGTCATGACTATGCTTAGACGGTTTTTTGAATACTACCGTCCTTACCGGACTTTGTTCATCATTGATTTCTCTTGTGCCTTGCTGGCAGCACTGCTGGAGTTAGCTTTTCCGCTTGCAGTCAACCGGGTGGTCGATGATTTGCTACCCAGTGGGAACTGGAAATGGATTTTATATGCCTGTCTAGCTCTACTCGGTATTTATGTCATAAGTGCTGCGCTGAATTACGTAGTTACCTATTGGGGGCACAAGCTGGGTATTAACATCGAATCGGACATGCGTAAAAAGCTATTTGATCGGGTACAAAAGCAATCTTTTCGCTTTTTTGACAATAACAAAACAGGGCATCTCGTTTCCCGTATGACCAACGACCTGATGGATATTGGGGAAATTGCCCACCACGGACCCGAAGATTTGTTCATCGCGTTGATGACACTGGGGGGAGCCTTTGGTATCATGCTCAGCATTAACTGGAAGCTGGCTGTACTGACTTTCATCATTGTACCCCTCATGATTTACTTGTCTCTTTATTTCAGCCGTAAAATGTCTGCTGCTTTCCATCGTATGTTTTCTGATATTGCGGATTATAACGCTCGCATTGAAAATAATGTCAGCGGGATTCGCGTTGTTCAAGCGTTCTCCAACGAAGCACATGAAATGGAACGTTTTGCTGAGAATAATGGACGTTTTCGTAAAACGAAGCTGATCGCGTACCGGATTATGGCCTGGAATTCCTCGATTAGTTTTATACTAATGAAGCTGGTTTCATTGTTTGTGCTTGTGTGTGGAACATGGTTTGTTATCGAAGGACAGATGACCTACGGGGAATTTATCGCATTTGTGATGCTGTCTAATGTATTCCTGGGGCCAATTAAACAAATTAATTCTGTCATCGAAACGTATCCGAAAGGGATTGCCGGCTTCCGACGGTACCTGGATTTGCTGGAAAGTGAATCGGATGTAGAAGATCTGCCTGGGGCCAAGGCGGTTAGCCATCTTAATGGAGATATTCAATTTGCAGGTGTAACGTTTGGTTACGAAAGCAAAGATAAGGTATTACGCAAAGTAGACCTATCTATCCATGCAGGTGAAACCGTAGCACTTGTAGGTCCTTCAGGAGCAGGTAAAACGACACTTTGCAGTTTGTTGCCTCGCTTCTACGATGTTGAGGAAGGTAGCATTACCATTGATGGGATGGATATCCGTGAAATGAAGCTGGATTCGCTGCGATCCATGATTGGTATCGTACAGCAGGATGTATTCCTCTTTGATGGAACGATTCGTGAAAATATTGCTTACGGTAAGCTTGATGCTTCGGAAGAAGAAATCTGGGATGCTGCTCGTCGAGCTCAGATTGAAGACCTTGTTCGCTCATATCCGGATGGTCTGGGTACAATGATCGGTGAGCGAGGTGTAAAGCTCTCCGGTGGTCAAAAGCAACGTTTGTCTATTGCCCGGATGTTCCTTAAAAATCCGCCTATTCTCATTTTAGATGAAGCGACATCAGCGTTGGATACAGAGACAGAAGCCGCGATTCAGCAGGCGCTGACAGAGCTTTCCCAAGGTCGCACGACACTCGTTATCGCCCATCGTCTGGCAACAATCAAAAATGCTGACCGCATTATCGTAGTTGCAGATCAAGGAATTGCCGAGCAAGGCAGACATGAAGAGTTATTGGCAGTAAAAGGAGCGTATAGTCGCCTGCACCAAGCTCAATATGGAACGTAAATAGGCCGATATGACACCGTAAATAGAGAGAGGAAGATTGGGCTTGACAAAGAAAATGTGGATTGTGATGATGCTTCTGTCAGTCATTTTAGTTCTTACCGCCTGTAGTGGAAACGTGAAGCAACCGGATGAAAAGCAGAATCAAACTTCTAGTGAACAAAAGTCAGAGGAAATGAAAACAGTCAAAACGATTCATGGAGATATTAAGATTCCGGTTCACCCTCAGCGGATTGTAGTTGATATGTACCAGAATGATTTACTAGCACTAGGGATTAAACCTGTGGGAAGTGTTAAATATTATCTGGATAATCCGTTTTCGAAGGAGATTGTGCAGGGCATTGCAAGCATTGGAGATCGCGGCAGCGTATCCATTGAAACAGTATTGACTCTGGAGCCTGACTTGATTCTAATTGGTTCCAAAGATGCTTCTGAATATGAAAAATATAGTAAAATTGCTCCGACCATCGTCATTCCTTATGGAACGTATAAGAATGTGCATGAGGAACTGACAGCTTTTGGTGAGCTACTTGGAAAAGAACAGGAAGCCAAAACATGGCTTGCCCAATACGATCAGCGGATGCAGGCTGCACGTGACAAGCTAAAGGGTATTATTCAGCCTGAGGATACGTTCACCGTAATGGAAGCTTCGGATAAAGAATACTATGTATATGGTGATAATTTTGGCAGAGGAGGACAGGCCGTATACAGAGGACTCAATTTGACACCTCCGCCGCTTGTCCAAAAAGAATTATTAGGTGAGACTCAATGGAAGTCGGTGTCAAAAGAAGTCATTAATCAATATGCAGGCTCTTATATCTTTCTGACGGTTAACAAGGATTTGAGAGGTTACAAAGGAGACAGCATATGGAAATCACTGAATGCGGTCCGGCAAGGTAAGGTTTTTGAGCTTCAGGAGGATCGATATTGGTACTTCGACCCGATTGCCATTGTAGGACAAGCTGAGGAAATCGCAGATATGATCGTCCAGCGGAATAAAGAGAACGCCGCACAGAAGTAGTCGTTTCGGTGTTGTTCGCAGCCCTTTGGTATTTATGCCGAAGGGCTTTATTTTTTCACAATAGGGTAGAGCATTAGGCACTCCTCGAAATTTGCTATTGAAGCTATTGCCACATTAATTTACAATAGTAAAGATTGCGTGATAATAATTCTCATTATCAACATCATCTTCAACACAGTTCGTGATAGCTACATACTATTCAACAGTAAGGGTGAACAATAGTTATGAAATTATCAGAATCATCAGATGGCCCCGCTCAAAGTAAACATAACCAGTCGCCGACTCAATTCCACTCGCGACCTTGGGCGGCTACGCTTATCCTGACAGTTGGGCTTGGAATTTTAGCGTTCGGTATCGCGCTATCCCTATCTTTTGGTGCAGCCTCTATTAGGCTAGAAGAGGTATGGAACGCTGTTTTTCATTTTAAACCCGAGTTGCAAAACCATCAAATTATTTGGGAAATCCGTCTACCTCGAATTCTGGGAGGGGTTTTAATCGGTGTTTGCTTTGCCGTTGCAGGTGCAATTATGCAAGGAATGACTCGAAATCCACTTGCTGACTCGGGCTTGCTTGGACTGAACTCGGGAGCCAGCTTGGCGATGGCGATTTGCTTTGCACTTTTTCCGGGTTCTTCTTTTTTACAATTAATGTTGTATTCCTTCGTTGGTGCAGCTCTGGCTGTTGTGATGGTATATGGTACAAGTTCTATATCCAAATCAGGTCTCACGCCAGTTCGTCTTGTATTGGCGGGTGCAGCTGTCACGGCATTGCTGTCTGCCTTAGGAGATGCGATCAGTTTGTACTTTAATGTTGGACAGGATTTGGCTTTTTGGTATGCCGGAGGGCTTAGTGGAACCAAGTGGGTTCAGCTCGGTATAGTTTTGCCTTGGGTTGTGGCAGCTTTTATCGGCGCTCTCATGTTGTCGCGCTCCATTACGCTGCTTAGTCTGGGAGACGAAATTGCATTGAGTCTTGGTCAGCGAACTGGGGTGGTAAAGGTAGTCGGGATGATTCTTGTTCTGATTCTGGCGGGTGCAGCAGTGTCATTGGTTGGCTCTATAGGTTTTGTGGGATTGATTATTCCCCATATAACCCGCAAGCTGGTTGGCGTCGATTATCGCTGGATTATTCCGTGCTCGGCCATTATGGGAGCTTTACTCATTGTGTTTGCCGACCTGGCAGCCCGTATGATTAATGCGCCTGAGGAGACACCAGTGGGTGTACTTATTGCCTTAATTGGGGTTCCGTTCTTCCTTTATCTGGCACGTATGGAAAGGAGGGCACTGTAAAATGAATAACGTTACGAATGGGGCTATTGCCAAAGCTAGTCATCGTAAAAAAATCCATGATTGGATGGTTGTTGTCATTCTGCTCATATTGCTCATTGCTGCGTTCACCATAAGTGCAAATACGGGAACCATCCGGCTTTCGCCAATGGAGCTATTTAGAACTTTATTTGGGCAAGGGACTCCACAGCAGGAATTAATCCTATTTGAATTCCGATTGCCACGAATGGTTATTTCCCTTCTAATCGGTGCAGGCCTCGCTGTTTCTGGCTGCATTATGCAGGGAGTTTCGCGTAACGGTCTAGCGGACCCTGGTATTCTGGGGATTAATGCGGGCGCCGGGCTGATGGTCATGCTGTTTGTATTGCTTTTTCCATCAATGCAAACTACAAATTCATTGTTTTTACTTCCCGCTCTTGCGCTGATTGGATCAGGAGCAGCTGCTATTCTGATCTACGCGCTTTCTTACAAGAAAGGCGAAGGAATTTCCCCAACAAGGCTACTGCTGAGCGGGATTGGTGTAGCGGCGGGTATCAGTGCTGCGATGATCATTATGACTCTTAAGCTGACACCTGAAAGCTACACGTTTGTAGCTAATTGGTTAGCAGGAAGCATCTGGGGCTCAAACTGGAAATTCGTAATGGCTCTGTTGCCTTGGCTGATTGTATTACTTCCTTTTGTATACTACAAAGCAAATGTGATGAATGTGCTTAATCTGGGGGATCAGACCGCATCGGGGTTGGGTACACCTATCGAAAAGGAACGTATTCTCCTTCTGGCTGCTGCGGTTGGATTGGCCAGTTCTAGTGTTTCGGTTAGTGGCGGTATCGGCTTTGTCGGTTTGGTGGCTCCACATTTGGCGAGAAAGCTGGTGGGCCCGAAGCATAAAATGTTGCTGGTAACCTGTGCTTTAGTCGGAGCACTCCTGGTACTTGTAGCGGATACGATCACACGATCTTTACCTTTACAGAAAGAAATTCCGACAGGTTTGATTGTAGCCATTCTTGGTGCGCCATACTTCTTATATCTGCTGAGTCGCTCCAAAGGGTAACATCCGAAAGAGTACTACCTGTCAATTAAAGGCTACACACAACAAATAACCTTCAACACCACTAAGGAGAAGTGGGGCTGAAGGTTATTTTTTCATTTGATTAGCAGCCTTTCATCTTAACGGGAAGTATTCAAGGCATGAGAGGTTTGATGCAGCTCTCTGATCATTTTATGCAACGTGTAATTTTCCTGACGTGTCACGCCGTGTTGATTTTCCTGAACCAGCAATTGATGGATGTTTCGTTTTAGAATTTCACTTCGACGTTCCAGCATTTCGGTACTCATAAATAAATGAACACTCCCTTTGTCATGAATAAACCTACATTTTTGAAATGAGCATAGGTCGAATATAAGGTTGCCTTTCGACTTCTTTAAGTATATCGTGCTGAATGATCAAGGGAAAACGGAGCTAGACTGCAAATTACTTTTTCTCATCATCCATGCCGTGTCGACAGCGACTCACCCCATGAGTTCTTAGATATACTTCCTGATGCTGGCGATAACAAGGGATTAGGGGCAATTAACTTAATGTATATAATTTGACTGTCTCATGTTTTCTGATTTAAAGGCTATCATGGGGAGTTGGGGTTCTTGTGTGGAACATGACGGTTGGACAGCTCGAATAATAGATCATTCGATTTGTGTTCAATATGAACATACAGTTGCGATAACAGAGGATGGTCCTCAAATTCTGACACTGCTATAAAGTAGTAGTGCCTTTCTGGTTACTGGCGAACAAAATTATAACGAATATGAACCGCATTTATGCGTTTTTTTAATGCTAAATGCTTTCGCTCGGCTGCTAAATAAGGGGGAAAACGCTCTATTTACCCTTGAAAAGCGTTTAAAAAACAGCGTATAATATAAATTATACGCTGTTTAGGTTTAAAACGACTTTTGGAATCTCTTCTGCGTAAGATGTCGATTGAATTGTCGATAAAAATAAGACGAAAATGATCGTTTTACAGTATATTTCGGAATATGAACTGAATTGGAGGCGAGCGGGATGAAAAAAGAGTTGCGACATGTGGAGCTCGATACAACAGAAGAAATTGATGAAATATATACTGAGGAGCTGGAAGCTTTTTTGATTTGGATGAAGGATGCTGGATATACGATACATACGCAAAAAAATTATATAGGGGATGTGAAGCAGTTTTTACGCACGTTGCGTGATAAACCACTCGATCAGGTGAAGAAGATTCATGTTATGTCGTATTTGTCTAAAGCGCGGGAGGGAGGAGCCGGAGATAGTACGCGGAACCGGAAGCATGCAGCGGTGAACAGTTTTTTTAAAGCGCTACAGGAATTTGAGTTATGCAGCACAAATCCGGCAGCGGGAATTAAAAAAGCAAAGACTGAAAAGAATCGTATGCCCGTCTATCTGGATGAAAAGGATATTCATCCGTTTTTGCTCGCGGTGGAGGGGAAATATGCAAATCGTAATATGGCAATTTTTCTGCTGATGGTCTACATGGGATTGCGGGTGGGGGAGGTTCACTCATTGAATGTCTCGGATTACAGTCGAGAAAGACGTACCTTAGATGTGTTCGGTAAAGGACGTAAGTGGCGTACTCTCCCGGTACCGGAAGCCGTGTGTGATTTTGTGGAGCATGCGTTGGAGGAAAGATTGACGCCGTGGAGAGGTAAAGAGGATGCGATGTTTGTATCCCAAAAAGGTCGCCGTCTGGCAGTGCGCACCATTCAACAGATCGCTACAGAAACGTTCGAAAGATTCCAGCAAGATAAGAGTATAGAACGCCGGGAGGCTTATTCCAGCCATAAGCTGAGACATACATTTGCGACAATGCTATTGCGTAAGGGAGCAGATCTGCGTACCGTACAGGAGCTGCTAGGGCATTCATCCATTCAGACAACCACAGTATACACACATGTCACTGATCGGGAAAAAGAAAAAGCAATGGATAAGCTGGATATTCAGATACCAATATCAGGATTATAAGTACAGCGTGAAAGTTGAGATTAAATGAAAATGAGTTTACATAATAATAATTATGTAAACTCATTGGGCAGAATTACATCCTGACTTGAAAATCAAATCAACGTCATTAGGTCATTACAATCATGAACGTAGTATTCTTTTTCATAGCGTTAGTCTTGTTTTTGATTGATTTGTTCCAAATGATGCCGCAAATGCTGAATATAATCGTCAACTAGCCACTGTAATGTTTCGGTGGAGTGGTCATCTTTTTGAAATCTTTTCTTAGAATCGAATGATGTACATGAGTTTAAAACATTTATGATTTGCTTATTCAATAGTTTCCATAGATGTATGACATCCACGTAAGAGAACACTTCCTGATACTGATTAGCTGCCACCCATTCATTTTGCGCATACGATTCAATTTTGATAGGGGATGTTGAATGCTTAATCATGATAAATCTTCGATGATTATTAGAAGCGGAGTCGCATAGATGTCCTAGTATTTCTTTTTTGGACCATTTCTCCGAGAACGGTTTGGCATTAAATTCATGTTCTGTGATCGAAAAAAATTCTTTTTCATAATCTTCGATGATTCTCGCCAGTTCTTCAACAGCATTCTTCAATAGACTAGCCTCCTTATTTTAATGATCGTCTTATGATTAGCATTAGAATAATTCAAAATAAGCTGGAAAGCAATGGTGAATTAAAGGTTAGTATGATATTGCCTTGACGAAAGCTAACACAAATTTATTTAAAGAAATAAATTTGAACCTGGTACTATGGTAGTTAATTTAAATGAGGACGTTCTCATGAAAGAAGAACATCCCTATCAATTTTTTGAATCCTACAAATCTAAGCATAAGATGCCTTTGTATCCTAACGTTAGAATGATAACAAAAGTGATTATTCGATGAGTGCCGGATTGAGTAATACAAATAAGAGGGAAACCGTTTAGTTTACATAATATATATTATGTTTTTCGTTGTGGTAGAATCTGCAAGTGGATCGCTCTTGTTAAGTGTCCGCTTGCAGATTCAAGTTTCACTGACAATATAAAAATAGCTTATTTTTCAGTTGAGAATATACCGGTGCGTCTATATTTCATTTTCTGGGGGAGATTCGATCATCACTCCTTCGACATGCTTGCGTCTCAGCAGTTTCCGTTTTTTGCGGTTTTCCTTGGTTTCTAAAACAATATCCAGATCATAGTCGTCAGGATACAGTTCAGTAGCAGCGATGTGAAGGACGAGCCTCTTTTTGTTAATGCTCAGTTTTTGTCCTTGGATCAAAATTCCGACATTCCCCCGTTCATCCTCGGTTTTGTATACAATTCCAGTTCGATCCAGGTAGCCTACATAAACACTATCACCAAGGGCAAATGGCTTGGTTTTGAGAGGAAGTTCTTGTTTCCTCTGTTTTGTGGCTGTATCGTCAAAAGCCGCTTTTTTAGGAAGAGACTTATTTGCATCATCAGACATTTCATCATCAACACAAGGGGGAATAACAAACGATTCCTGTGTATTTTGAGATGCTCTGCCCGCAGAAATGGCCTCGGAACGCTCGATAATACGTGTCCACATGCCCAGCTTCAGGGCAATTGCATATGCGTAGCTTTCTCCGGCCTCTCCAATGCGAAGTCGGTACAAAGGCTGTAGCGTTTCGGTATCAAACTCCATACGAGCATTCTGAAATCCCGGTGTATTTTCAGCAAAATGCTTAATTTCGCTAAAGTGCGTTGTAGCCACTACTGTCGCCCGGCGACGATGGAATTCTTCTAGCAACGCGATAGAGAGACCTACTCCTTCTCCCGGATCGGTACCGGATGCCATTTCATCAATCAGGATCAGAGTAGAGTTGCCTGTTGTCTCTAATATGCTAATCATGTTGCGGATGTGTGCAGAAAAGGTGCTCAAAGCATGTTCAATGCTTTGTCCATCCCCGATGTCTACCACAATTTCCTCGAATACAGCCATTCGGCTGCCATGCAAAACAGGTACCAGTAGCCCCGATTGCACCATTAGTGTTAAAAGACCGACGCTTTTGAGGGCCATCGTTTTTCCGCCTGTGTTCGGTCCGGTGATGATGAGTGAGGAATATCCTTCGCCAATTGAGAAATCAAGCGGCACCATGGTATGGGACATCAACGGGTGACGTGCACCTTGGATGTCTATAATCCCGTTAAGGTTAAGTTCGACAGGGATAGCATCCAGAGTCATGGCGTATTTGGCTTTTGCCAATAAAAAATCCAATACACCTACTGTCTCTGTATTGATGCTTAGTTCCCGGTTGTATGACTCAGCCATTGCCGTCAGGTCTCCCAGCACTTTCATTTCTTCTTTTGATTCTTCTGCCATGTTCGCGCTCTGATCGAATTGCAGATTCGTAATCTCGGCAGGTTCAACGTAAACCGTTTGACCACTTCCTGATTCATCCAGTACATTACCTTTCACTTGTTTACGGAATTCTTTTTTGATTGGAAGCACGTAACGGCCATTGCGCTGACTAATCATATTTTCTTGCATAATGGATCGGTGACGGCTGGTGAGAGAGTCAAGTTTTCTCTTGATACGTTCTTCAGTAACCGCAATTTTTTTGCGAATTTTAGCTAGTTCTTTACTGGCCATATCCGTCACACGTCCCGAATGAATACATCTTTCGATTTCGGATAAAAGTGGCTCCATGCTATACATGGAAGATGCATAAGCGCTGACGGTTGGAGCAGCGTCCGCCTTGGAATGCATATATTTTATCAGTTGAATACAGCTTCGAATGAATTGAGCCATATGAGAAAAATCACGCTCGCTGAACATATACCCGGTTCCGAGCAGTTGAAGAATGTGCTCCATACCTTCCAACGAAGGAACAGGAACGCTTGCTCCGTGGCGAATGATCTGTAACGCTTCGTTCGTTTCGTCAAGACGAATCTTAATGGTACGGATATCAGTAATTGGCCGCATAGTAGCAGCGTGACGCTTACCCAGGTAAGAAAAAGCACATTCAGAAACTCTTGTTTTAATTTGATCATATTCCAAACGCAGCATTGTAGTTTCGTTCATGAATAAATCTCTCCTTTGGTTGTGTGGTGTAAGGATTTAGAAAACCTTGCTGTTAAAATAAAAAAGGGCGGAGAATGAACAAAACGTTCATTCTCCGCCCTTAAGGAAAGAGGGAATTTATCTTCAAATAAGCCTGTTATTCAACTTTTGTAGTTCCGAGTTACGTTTTTCCAATTCATTCACGCAATAGTTCTTTGCTAAGCTATTGGGATCGTGAAAGGAAGACGTTTAAAGGGAAGTTACAAAATCTGAAAACAAAAAAACCGCGCTGAACACAGCACGGAATAGGGCCTAGATGAAGATAATCCCGAAGGCGATCTATGATATCCGCATGTTCTTAACTAATATCAGGGTAACAACACGGCAACAAACAAACCTGTCCCCGAAGGGTACAAGCGCCTGATGATACTCCCTGAATATGCAATTGCTTAGTTAAGAACATTCACCGACATCAAAATCTCTCCCTTAATTGAAGATATAACCATACTATACGATTGGACAGGCGTTGAAGTCAAGTCCGACTTCTTTAATACGCTACAATGGTGATCCTTATATTAACATAACGTATATTATGTAAACTATATATCTAATAAAGCTTTGTTATCTTTTAAATGACAATGAGAAGGATATTCAACAGGCTATTAACCGCCTTGTCCAAGGTAGAACGGTCATTGCTATTGCTCATCGCCTCAAAACGATACGAAACGTAGACCGTATTGTAGGATTGGACAAAGGAATGGTCGTGGAGCAGGGACAACATGATGAGCTGTTGGATGATAACGGCCTGGATGCACGATTGTGGAAAAGACAGCATGAAGGAAGAGAGTCATAATCCGTCTGAAATTATGATACAAACATTAAGAAACCGCCCCGGAGGATGGCATATCACCTCTCCAGGGGCGGTTTCTTGTGCTGCTATTCAGAATCATCGGCTATGACAGCTTGTACAGGCCGCCTGTCACGAAGCAATGGTAACAACAGCGTCGCTCCGACCAAAAACAAGCCGGCGCTCACGGTATATACGGTGTTCAGGGAGGATTCGTGTTTGAGTGTTCCGCCAATACTCATACCGACGACCATCATCCCAGAGAACAGGGGAGAGAGGGCACCACCGACGCGGCCGATAAAAGCAGCTTCGGCGTTTTTCATCATCATCGTGTTGATACCGATATGAATACAAGGATAAAATAGGCCGCTGAAAACTTGTAGTGCCATGGTCAGCACAATATTGTGCGACCATCCGACTCCAAAGGTTGTCAGTGTGCTGACCAAAAGTCCGGTCACCAGCAGCAATTGCGGTTGTACTTTTTTGGCAACCCCCATAATCAGGCCGCCTCCTACCAGCATAGCCGCTCCGTTCGCCATTAACGGCCATTGCAGGAATTCCTTGTTTTGTCCAAGGTTCTCGATGGCGACAAAAACCATTAATGGTTGAATAAGTCCGACCGCTAGCCCAATTACGGTGAATGTTCCCCCAAGCGTGCGAAGTGTGCGGTTATTCCATACATAACGTACTCCTTCTTTAAGCTCTTGAATGAAATGAGTTGGTTGATCATCTATCTCAAGTGCTTGTTCATCTTGTGGAATACGAGTCAGGACAAGCGCCGAGATGAGAAACAATATTCCGGTTATAGACATTGAAGTGAAAATTCCAAAGTGTTGATAAATAAATGTACCGATAACAGGACCGATAACCATAAACAATGCCATGAGAGATTGAAAAAGGGCCATCACTCCCTGTAGTTGTTCTGGTGCTACATGCTGCTTAAATATTTTCATCGCAGACGGCTGAGAAAATTGAGATAGAATGGCCGAAAAGAAAGTGGACAGCAAAAGCACCTGCCATGAACCGTACCATAATGCCAACAAGACAATAAAAATAGAGGCCGCGGATAGCAAATCGCAACTAATCATGGTCCGTTTGGGCCGCCAACGGTCCGCGAATGTTCCTCCAATGATAGCGAACAGAAAAATAGGCATAAATTCAGCAACCGAAATAAGCGACACGTATACGGGATCATTATTGGTCAAATCTGTTACATACAACAGTATGGCAAAGTTGCGCACCCAAATGCCCAAATTTAGCAGTGCATTGGAGGCGATAATGGTCCTTATATATGGATTTTTAAACAACAACAAACTCTCCCTTCCTGTTTTAAGGGCGCAAACCCCTTGGAATATCATTTTTAATAAACAAAATATATTTTTGTCTATATAATAATAGATAATATAATAAACTAGCTACTGTTTAGTCAAATGTTTTTTGAAATCACAAAGAAAGTAGGGCATAGAAAATAAAGAGGTCAATGATCCTTAAGGGCGTGAATTAGAACGGTGATAAAAGTACTCACTTTAAACTTGTGAATTGGGAATGATATCTAATCGAAAAAAATAGTTTACATAATATATATTATGTAAACTAAACTAATTATCTTAATAATAGGGCTCTGAATCCGATGTACCTTTTAAAATCATAGTGATATAATTACGCGTACATGCCTGAAAAGGAGCGAATGGAACGTAAATGAACTTTCAAGTGGATTTTTTATCTTTTTTTGTAATTCAGGTAGATGGAAAAGAAGGACAGGGTGGTAAGTCCTATAAGCATTATGCTACGATGGACGACTACGATTATGACGAAAGCGATGTTAAAAAATTTCTGGACGGAGAATTTACTCGTATTAGCAAGCGGAAGGTTGAAAAAAATCCCAGCACAGAGCAGGCACCGACCAAAATCGGCCGCTTTATCGTCGAACCGGAGCATGAATTGAGCAGTAATCCGAATTTTAATATGTTCGCCCGACTGCGGGCAGCAGAGGATAAGGAAGATTTTAAAAATGCTTGTGACGATCTGGTGCGGATGTATCTGGATACGAGCGCAGTACGCGGCGGAGCGCTGATCATTGTACAGGCAACCTTGAATACACACTCGGATGATCCGTTTATTTTTGTGCTTAAATGTGATTTCGAGCCTAAAATTGCCAGAATTACTGAAAGCAGTCTGGTGAGTGAGGTCGAAATGGCTATTTCTGCCCGTAATATGAAATCCATCATGTATCCTTACATGCTTGAGGAGGGGATGAACGATGAGTGGGAGCTTAAAATTCACCAGTCTTCGCATGCCCGGTATTTTGAAGATTTTTTGAAATTCGTGACCTATGAGCAATCCATGCCGGAAATCGTCAATGAGCATGTCATGGGCTTCGTTCAGAATTACGTAGAAACCAAATGGCCGGATGCATCTAATGAGGAAAGACAGCAGGAAGAGCGCGATCTGGAATTGTGGGCGGCGAGCGAAAAGCGGGATCTGCAAGGGAAATGGGAACCCCTTCAAGTCGTAGAGGCTGCACAGCATATTGTCGAGCTGAAACCAGAGATTGAAGTGCGTTTCAAACTAGATGATACGGCCGTGCGTGGGCTACTGTCCGACTTTGGCGCCAAGCTGCATATCACGAAACTTCATGATCGATATGCACTTATTATTGAAGGTGACGCATTTACGTTTGAAAAGGGATTTTCACCGATTGAGCTGCTTCAACCTGAATCGTTTGAAACGGTGGCTGAGCGGCTAAAAGAGAAACGCCAGCATGAAAATGAGTATGTGGATGGCGATACGCCACCTTGGTAATTTGAATGCATAACAGGACGACAAACTGAACTTTTACATTATAACGACTAAAAAACTGGCCTCTCAACGGATATTACCGCTGTGGAGGCCAGTTTTGTTTAGCTTTTATGTTCCCGATCTACACATGAACTTTGCTAATTTGATCTTTCAGCTTGTCCGCAGATTGAAGCAACTTTGCACGTTCCTCGTCATTGAGCGGAAGATCCAAAATTTCACGTACTCCATTGTGATCTACGATACTTGGAACGCCTAAATATACGTCAGATACTCCGTTATAATTTTCCAGCAAGGTGGACACATTAAGTACCGACCCCTCGTCTCCGAGAATGGCGGCTACAATTCGGTCGAGAGCCAGCCCGATAGCATAAGAAGTTGCGCCTTTAGCATCTATAATTTCATAGGCAGCATTCTTGGTATTTTCAAAAATTTCATTTTTCGTTTCTTCACCCAGTTCAAGCGGAGTTCCAGCAACGTTGGCTGTGCTCCATACAGGTAACTCGGAGTCACCGTGTTCTCCAATAATATGAGCGTGGATGCTTCGTGGATCGATGCCCTTTTGCTTCCCGATCAAATAGCGGAAGCGTGCGCTGTCCAGCAACGTTCCTGATCCAATGACTCTACTTGAAGGCCAACCACTGCGTTTCCAAGAGATGTAGGAGAGAATGTCCACTGGATTGGTTGCGATCAGCAAAATGCCGTGTGTATTGACCTTGACAATATTATCAATAATACTTTCAAAAATTTCGGCATTACGCTTCAGCAAATCAATGCGCGTTTCTCCCGGCTTTTGTGAAGCGCCTGCTGTAACAATAATGATATCTGCATCACGGCAGTCTTCATAATCACCCGCCCACACTTTGACACCACCGAGAAAGGGAAGCCCATGATTCATATCGAGCATTTCCCCCTTCGCCTTTTTGACGTTGACATCAATAAAGACAAGTTCTGACATGCGTTGGCGCAGTAGTAGGGTATAGCCGGTTGTTGTGCCAACCGCTCCCATGCCGACAATGGCCACTCTACTTCGTTTGTAAGGTTTTAAGCTCATAAAATCCTCATCTCCTTCTCGGGTTGTATACCTTTTCATTTTGGGGTATTACTTAAAAATTTATCTTTCCAACTTAGTGTACCGTATATATTTACCCACCGCAAAGAAATATGACATTTTTCCTTGACTTCAAAGGCGAGCTCGCTAATAATTAATCGAATGATAAGAACACGCACTAAAGCGTTGCAGCACCGATATTGACGTATGAAATTATGGAAAGAGGATTCGGCATATGGACTTATTTCGAAAAAAAACAGGACTGCTCCCGCATGAGGAAAGCGGATCTACAGGTCACTTAAAGAGAACAATGGGTGCCTTTGATCTCACCATGCTAGGTGTAGGATGTATTATCGGTACCGGGATTTTTGTTATTACTGGCAAGGCAGCAGCAGAAAATGCAGGTCCTGGATTGATGCTCTCCTTTGTTATTGCAGGTATTGCCTGCGTACTAGCAGCCTTATGTTATGCGGAGCTATCATCTACAGTTCCCGCAGCTGGGAGCGCTTATGCGTATAGTTATATTGTATTTGGAGAAATTTTGGCCTGGGTACTGGGTTGGGACCTGATTCTGGAATATGGAGTGGCGGCCGCCTCTGTGAGTAGTGGATGGTCTGCATACTTTCAAGGCTTGCTGGCTGGATTTGATATACATTTACCGCTGGCTTTAACCGCAGCCTTCGATTCGACCAAGGGAACCATTATTGATCTACCAGCCGTGTGCATCATTATGCTCATCACACTGTTACTGAGTCTCGGAGCCAAGGAGACGGTTCGATTCAATTTAATAATGGTTTGTGTTAAAGTCGGAGTTGTATTGCTATTTATTGCAATCGGTATCTTTTATGTTAAGCCTGACAATTGGACACCATTTTTGCCTTATGGATTTTCTGGTGTTTTGAGTGCTGCGGCAATCGTATTTTTTGCTTATCTGGGTTTCGATGCCATCTCAACTGCAGCCGAAGAGGTGCGCAATCCGCAGCGGAATATGCCCATCGGCATTATCTCTTCTCTTGCGATCTGCACGGTATTGTACATTGCCGTTTCAGTTGTGCTAACGGGAATGGTACCTTATACGCAGTTGGGGGTAAGTGATCCTGTTGCGTTTGCTCTCCGCTTTATTCATCAGGATTTCGTAGCCGGATTGATTTCAGTCGGTGCGATTGCGGGGATGACCACCGTTTTACTGGTGCTGTTGTTTGGTCAAACACGGTTGATTTTCTCCATGTCACGTGATGGTCTTTTACCCGTATTTTTATCTAAAATAAATGCCAAAACTCAAACACCGATTCGAAGCACTTGGCTGGTAGGTAGTATTATCGCATTGGCTAGTGGATTGTTCCCGTTACATGCACTGACCAATTTGACGAGTATTGGAACCCTGTTCGCTTTTGCTGTGGTATCGGTAGGGGTTATCGTTCTGCGCAAGAAACGCCCTGATTTGAAAAGAGGCTTTACTGTGCCGTGGGTTCCGTTGCTCCCGCTTTTAAGTGCGTTGGTTTGCATCGGTCTGATGCTTCAGCTTCATATTAGCACCTGGATTGGATTCATTGTGTGGCTCCTGCTTGGATTGCTGATCTATTTCTTCTATGGATACCACAAAAGTTTGTTGAACCGTA
The DNA here is from genome assembly GCF_038007385.1 of Paenibacillus sp. FSL M8-0228. Lineage (NCBI taxonomy): Bacteria > Bacillati > Bacillota > Bacilli > Caryophanales > Paenibacillaceae > Paenibacillus > Paenibacillus sp. FSL M8-0228. Next base: position 3,096,032 of record NZ_JBBOXA010000001.1, on the reverse strand, counting down.
AATCCTAATAAATTTTAGTATAAAAAGCCGGCATCCTGCACTTTTGTGAAGGGGCCGGTTTTTTTTGTCATTACGCGAAATGTGTCACATAGAGGCGTTTATGGTATAATTCTGTTTCAGATAAGCTTTTGGCACGTGATTACAGCATGCCATCGAGGGAGGATTTTTATATGAAACTGCGCTGGCGTGCGCTCTTGGGGGGAGTACTACTGCTGATAGGTATTCTGCTGACTGCCTGTTCTGCTGAAGCCCCAGAAACGTTAACAAAACCTCCGATTGAGGAACCTGATGATCAGGGTCAGACGATTACTATTAATCCACCAGTGACTCCAAAGGTGGGCGATCCCAACGCCAAATATGTAGTTCAGACGCGAATAGCGGATTTTCATTTGATTGATAATAATAAAGGGTTAGTTTGGGGAGTTACCCATAATGAGCTCCGACTTTATGATACTCATGATGGCGGAAAGACATGGAATAATATTTCCCCCTCCGAAAACGTCCAATTTCAAGACAAACTTGAATATGGAAAGGACATCAGTTTCACTGATTCGCGTCACGGTTGGGTTGTCCGCCAAAATTTGGATAAAACAGCAACCGTCATTCTGAGAACAGCAGATGGAGGACAGAGCTGGGATGTTTCAGCGCTTCCAAGCGGGGATCATGTGAGCTCGATCCAATATGTAAATCCAACTACTGGCTGGATCATGGCATATGTAAAACTGAATGAGCAGGATCAACAAAAACTGTTGTATCACACCACTGACGGTGGAGCCACGTGGAATAAAGTTGCGCAAAGTTCTGGTATGACATCCAACAAATCAGGCTCAGGTTTACCCGATCGGGGCAGTCTGGCCGGGATGAGCTTTTCTTCCAACAAGCAGGGATTTGTAGCGATCAATCTAGATAACAGTGTTAAGTTGTACAAGACTTTGAATCAAGGGAAAACCTGGACGCCGGTAGCTAACAGAATTCAGGGCTGCCCTCAGGCCAAAGCAGAAGCCCAGCAGTCTCTGAAAGGGAGCAGTACCTCGTATTGGATTCCAGTTCTTTGCTCTGGGGTTAACGGCACAAAATATAATGGACTGTTTACAAATGATACAGGGGCCCAATGGAGCGATGTATCTTTGGGTCTGAGTAGCAACATTAATTCTATTATCCCTGGCCGTACGTTTCTAAACGAAAAGGAAGGGTGGATCATAACCGAAACCGGATTGAGCCGTACATTGGATGGGGGGAAGACGTGGACAAGTCTCACAGGCAACAAAGTGCTACCTTCGAAGCTAAAAGACTACCCACGATCGGTCAAGCTCCGTTTCGCCTCTTCTTCGGTGGGGTGGCTGCTTCTGGAACGCCTTGATGACAAGAAGTCACTGCTGCTGAAAACGACGGACGGCGGTGCGAACTGGAGAATTTTATAATCGCTATAAAGGTGATTGCCCTGGGGTATTTTTCTCAGGGCGTTTTATTTTTAAAAAATTTAAATTTTATACGATTATATGTGAAAAAAATCACAAACTAACGAATAAGCCGCTGTTATACTAAACCTGTAAACAACGATAGGAGTGATAATCATGAGAGCGAATCAGGATCATATGTTAACCCAATACTACCTACAATTTTGTTATACTTGCCAGGATGCCTATGGTTGCACGACTGAAGAGGACTGCAAGCAGTGTGCAGAGCGTTACGCTGAAGACGAAGATCATGAAGCTCTGGATGAAACACAACGTTATCTCCAGCTTGTACATGTGTAAATCAATGAATCATTCTGATATCGCCATATCTTGAGCCTCCCGGATTATTCCGTGGGGGCTCTTGGCGTTCTTGAGGGTTGCTATCAAATTTGGGCAGGAACATACATATACTGTTATGGAAAGCTTAGGTCAGGTCAGGATGCCCGGTCGTTTCCCTGTGGAATGCCTGGCGGAGAGGAGTGCGGTGCATGGGTTTTGAATCATTATGGATGTTCGATTGGCTGGGCACGGTACTGCCCGTATTTTTCGTTGTCGTGTTGGGTATTGTCGTGTTGTCTGCAGGCAGGGAAGTCATGGAATGGAGTCGGAATAAAAGGCAGCCTGTACTGACGGTCGGTTCCCGAATTACGGCCAGAAGGACACATCTCCAACAGAGGCGGCAGGAGGAACAAGGGACTCGCACCTATACTTTCTATTACGTAACCTTCGAAGTGGAAAGTGGCGACCGGATGGAGTTTAAGGTATCTGGGGAAGAATATGGCCAATGCGCTGAAGGGGATGAGGGACGGCTTACTTTTCAGGGTACAAGGTATATCGGGTTTCAGCGTCTTAATCGCTATAGCTTGGAACAGGTTAAAATGTAGAATTCAGTCTAATTATTTTTGGAATCATTTACAGCCTTCTGTAAGAAACCAGGGTAGGGGGCTGTAGATGTTTCTTGTTCAGCACATTTTGGTACATATATACTAGAACAGAGTAGTTCAGAGGAGGAATGATTCGTGTCATTTGAGGGACAAGTTGTTATTGTAACAGGAGCGGCGCATGGCATCGGGAAAGAGGTCGCTTTTGCCTACGCTGCTCAGGGTGCCTATGTTGTATTTGCGGACTACAATGAGGAAGAGGGTGCCGCAGCCGCTGCAGCAGCCCGGAACGAGGGCTATCAGGCCATTTTTATTCCTTGTGATGTACGGAAGGAAGAAGATATTGTGGCGCTAATCCGTGCTACGGTAGAAGAATACGGCACGATTCATACGCTAATTAACAACGCAGGCGTATCCAAATGGAAATCTCCATATGAGTTAACGCTAGCAGAATGGGATGACATTTTGAATACTAATGTACGCAGCTGTTTTATTGCCACTAGGGAAGCAGCTAAGGTGATGAAACGAAACGCAGAAGGTGGATCTGTGGTCAATATGACCTCTACACGAGCTTTCATGTCAGAGCCGGATACAGAAGCCTACGCGGCATCCAAAGGAGCCATTGCGGCCCTTACACACGCGATGGCTATATCGCTAGGAAAGGACGGGATTCAGGTCAATTGCATCAGTCCAGGGTGGATTGAAACCGGGGATTATGAGCAACTGCGTGCAGAAGACCATCAACAGCATCCGTCTGGGCGAGTAGGAACCCCTAAAGACATCGCACGGGCCTGTCTGTACTTGACACAACCTGGTAATGATTTTGTAACAGGCACGAATCTGGTAGTAGACGGTGGCATGACACGTAAAATGATTTACGAGCCATAATAAAATCCTAAATGAGTAGTCCCAATTTTGGGGCTATTTTTTTTGTTTTTCTGGACTGTCACCCATTGGGCATTTGTACCATATGATAGGGTATGTGATGGAGAAGCGAGGAGGGGACGCGTTGGCTGTAATCAAGACCAACTCAGAGGATGTAAGGACACTCGCCCGATTGATGCGGGCAGAGGCCGAAGGAGAAGGAGAGCAGGGGATGCTCATGGTTGGCAATGTCGGAGTAAATAGGATTTTGGGCAATTGTCTGGATTTTCAGGGGATTCGCCTTATGAACGATATGGTGTTTCAAAGTCCAGGCGGATTTGAAGCTACCCAAAAGGGGTACTTTTATCAAAGAGCCCGTGACCGTGACATTCGTCTTGCCCGTCGTGTCATTAATGGGGAAAAAATACGCCCGGCGTCCAATGCATTATGGTTTTTCAGACCGGCAGGAGACTGTCCGAACACCTGGTATAACCAGACCAATACCGGACGTTTTAAAGCCCATTGCTTTTTTAGCCCGTCTGTACAGGATTGTCCTGCCGTCTATTAGAACGCTTCAACATGAGTTTGAATAATTTAAAACCATTTTAGGAGGAATTTACATGATTTCACAGCAAGCTTACCGTCCTGTTTCTTATCCTGCTGGTAGCGGGTATCCCGAATGGCCCAGAGGGATGAATCCGGTCGGAACTATGCAGCCCATCAGCACCTTCCCCCCTCAGGTTAACAGCGGTAGTGCGATGACACCGGCTGGTATGGTGGTACAGAGCCAGACTCCACAATTTGAGCAATCATATATTGAAAACATTTTGCGCTTGAACTTGGGTAAAACAGGTACCTTTTATATGACGTATGAAAATAACCGGGAATGGAATGCGAAAATATTCAAAGGTATTCTGGAAGCAGCGGGTCGTGACCACATTATTATCAGTGATCCGGCTACGGGCAAGCGGACGATTTTGCTGATGGTGAATCTGGACTATGCTACTTTTGATGAGCCATTGTTGTACCAATATCCCGGCGTCATCGGGAATCCGGGTGCATCCCCGGTTCGCTGATGCCTTTATATATATGAGTCTACATCCTCTGCCAGACGGCAGGGGATGTATTTTGTTTATAATCTTTCTCAAATATAGTAGCTTTCTTGGTGGTAAGCGGCGAAAACGAGAGCTTTACGACCTAAATGATAGTGGAGCTGTTTTTTCTGACATTGCTTGTGGTTTGACTGTATAGAGTATAGTTATATAATTAAATATAAGCTGATGAATAATCTAATCATTTATGCGGAATATGGCTTTGGAAGCCGGAAGGAGTGAATGTGTTGGGAAGTTGACGCTGCTTATGATGTGTTATCGTTCTGTCTATGATGAAACTATCCGAAGGAGGTGCGCCTGTCTGCCGTAATGACGGCTGATGGGGAGCATATTGAGTGACCCTTTACCGAGTATGTTTAACTTATTTATTGTTTTTGCATTAGTACTATTGAATGGTTTTTTTGTATCTGCGGAATTTGCCATGGTGAAGGTCAGAGGCAGCCGTATTGAGACTTTGGTGGAGGCGGGCAATAAAAAGGCCGTATACGCCGCCAATATGTTACACAACTTGGACGCTTATTTGTCTGCCTGCCAGTTGGGTATTACACTAGCATCGTTGGGACTAGGATGGATCGGAGAGCCGGCCATCGCACATTTGATCAAACCTGTATTTACAGCCGCTGGATTAGGAGCGGTATATGTGCACGGTACTGCCGTGGTTATTGCATTTATTGTCATTACGATTCTGCATATTGTGTTGGGTGAATTGGCGCCCAAAACGATAGCTATTCGTAAATCTGAGACCATTACGCTGTATTCAGCCATGCTGATGACTTGGTTTTACAAGTTGATGTATCCATTCATATGGGCGTTAAATGGAATGGCGAACAGCCTGCTGCGTTTATTCCGTCTGGAGCCGGTATCCGAAAATGATGATTCCGCGCATACGGGGGATGAAATACGTATTCTGATGAAAGAAAGCAATAAGAGCGGACTAATTGATAATACGGAATTGGCGCTTGTTGATAATATATTTGATTTTACCGACACGACCGCCAGGGAAATCATGATTCCGCGAACTGAGATGATCTGCTTATACAGTAATGAGTCCACAGAAGAAAATCTCGCGATTGCGACGGAAAGCATGAGAACCCGTTATCCAATCTGCGCCGAAGATAAGGACCATATTATCGGCTTTATCCATATTAAGGACCTTCTGCGGGCGAACACACTGGATACCCGTACGATGATTCGACCGATTCTTGCTGTCCCTGAATCTACACAAATTAGTGATCTGCTCAAACGCATGCAGCGTAGCAAGACGCAAATCGCAATTTTGATTGATGAATATGGCGGTACATCGGGTATGGTAACGCTGGAAGATATTATGGAAGAAATCGTTGGTGAAATTCAGGATGAGTTCGATCAGGAACGTCCGAGTTGTGAGCAGATTAATGACGAGGAATTTTCCATTGACGGCATGTTATTAATTGATGAAGTGAACGACCGCTTTGGACTGGATCTTGATCATGAGGATTATGATACGGTAGGGGGTTGGCTATACTCACATGTCGAGGTTATTCCCCCACAGCCTGGCCAGTCTGTAGTGTTTGAGGGATGTATGTTCACGGTAGAAGAGGTTGAAAACAAGCGGATTTCACGTATTCGGCTGATAAAACAGCCTTTCGTCGTGGAAGAAGCAGGAGTCTCATAACGGAATAAATTTGGAGAGCGACCTTGAAAGATGTGGGGTCGCTTTTTAATTTGTCTTCTTTACAGAAAGGACATGAATTGATATGATGTTCGTGTTATTGTCAACCTCATTATAATTTTTAGGTTGACAATAAGAAAAGAATTTCCTCTACGCTGAAAATTTTATCCATTTACATGATCATTAAATTTTGGGAGGCAAGAAGTATGAATTTACAAAACAAGGTTATAGAATGGGGCTCGTTGGCTGAAAAAGCGATACATGGTAGCCATGTTACGCTGGAAGAAGGTATAGCGGTACTGGAAGCCGACGATGAGGAGTTATTACCGATTATGCAAGCTGCATTTCGAGTACGACACCATTTTTACGAAAAAAAAGTAAAGCTCAACATGATCATGAACGCCAAAAGTGGCTTGTGCCCGGAGGATTGCGGTTATTGCTCACAATCTATCGTATCCACGGCGCCTGTGAACAAGTACAGTATGTTGGACAAGGAATCACTGTTGGCTGGAGCTAGGGAAGCAGTAGCACGGAGAGCAGGGACGTATTGCATCGTAGCTTCGGGCAAGGGCCCAACAGATCGGGAGCTGGATCAGGTGATTGAGGCTGTACAAGAAATTACTCACACAATGCCACTCAAAATTTGCGCTTGCTTAGGGATTCTCAAGGGAGATCAGGCACGGCGGTTGGCAGAGGCTGGGGTACATCGATACAATCATAATTTAAATACAAGTAAGGCCAACTATCCCTCGATTACAACCACACATACATACGATCAACGCGTCGAAACTGTGAAAATGGCACAATCTCACGGAATGTCTCCATGCTCTGGCGTTATTATCGGGATGGGGGAAACGAATGAGGAAATCGTTCAAATGGCTTATGCCTTACGGGAGTTGGATGCTGACTCTATTCCGGTTAACTTCTTGAATCCAGTCCCCGGAACCCCATTGGAGGGAGCAAAGCGAATATCACCTATCCAAGCTTTGAAAGTGCTGGCACTGTTCCGATTCATCTGTCCATCCAAAGAAATACGCGTTGCAGGTGGACGAGAGTTGAATTTACGCTCATTACAACCGTTATGCCTGTATGCAGCGAATTCAATTTTTGTTGGAGATTATTTAACGACAGAAGGCCAAGAGGTCACATTTGATCATCAAATGATTGAAGATCTTGGTTTTGAAATTGAGATGTGTGCCTTTTCAGCCGTATAATAGAAATTGTACAAACTTGGAAGGGAGAGTTAAATAATGAGCGAAAAAGTATTTATTAGTCCAGGTAAATATGTGCAAGGGAAAAATGTGATTGATAAAACAGGTGAGTATGTTAAGCCATTAGGCCATACTGCCTTGGTTATTGCGGACAAGCTGGTTTGGGAGATTGCAGCCGACCGCGTGGTAAAAAGTCTGGAACTGGCTGATATTACAGCAGTTAAAATTGAATTTCTAGGGGAAGCCTCCAAAAATGAAGTCAACCGCATTGCGGATCAGGGACGAAGCGCCCAGGTTGATATTGTCATTGGTGTAGGTGGTGGTAAAACGCTGGATACCGCTAAAGCTGTAAATGAACTTCTCGGTTCCTCAGTTGTGATTATTCCAACGACTGCTTCTACAGATGCCCCTACTAGTGCACTATCTGTTTTGTACACCGACGAAGGTGCATTTGATACGTATTCCTTTTTCAGTAAAAATCCGAGCCTGATCCTGGTGGACACAAAAGTCATATCTCAAGCACCGCCTTTGTTCCTCTCCTCAGGCATTGCAGATGCCATGGCGACGTGGGTTGAAGCCCGTGCGGTCATTGAAGCTCGCGCAACGACAATGGCTGGTGGTTTGCCAACCTTGGCGGCAGAAGCCATTGCGTCCAAGTGTGAGGAAGTTCTTTTCGATTACGGACTGCAGGCTTACGAATCCGTGAAACGCAAAGTCGTCACACCTGCGCTTGAAGCGGTAGTGGAGGCGAATACGTTGCTAAGTGGATTGGGCTTTGAAAGCGGCGGTTTGGCAGGCGCACATGCAATTCACAATGGTTTTACCGTTCTGGAAGGAGATATTCATCACCTGACACATGGTCAGAAGGTAGCTTTTGGCACCTTAGTCCAGCTTGCCTTGGAAAAAAGACCTTTGTCCGAGGTGGAGCGGTATATTGACTTTTATCTAAAACTCGATCTGCCTGTCACGCTGGAAGACATTAGGCTACAGGAAACTTCCCGGGAGGATTTGTACCGGGTAGCTCAGGCTGCTACCAAAGAAGGCGAAACTGCTCACAATCTACCATTTGCTGTCACAGCGGATGATGTGCTTGATGCAATTTTAGCGGCTGACCAGTATTCACTTGCCTATAAGGCCAAAATTGGACATAGAAACTAACTCCATACGAAATAAAGTAGATTCAAAGGCCGCTGATCAGCGGCCTTTTTTCCATTATTTAACTTGCGACTTATGTTATGATTTTTATGGTACATAATCAGGAAATGCCGGGAGTATATTTAGGGCTCCCCTAAAATTTGAGAGGAGTTTAGCGATGGCAAAATGGAACGTAGAAGATCAAGGTATTCAATATACTATTGAGTACAAGCGTAGCTTAACTGGCGGGAGAATTATTGTGAATGGAAGCGAGCAGAAGGTTAAAAGCCAGAATGCATTTTTGAACTTGATTGATTTTCCTATTAAATTGAAAGAAAAAGCTGTAAATGTTGTTGTCATTGGCAACAAAGCGGATTTAGCTGTGGACGGTGTATATCTTGGGTCCAATCAACCTTATGTTCCTGTGAGTAAAGTTCCGGGCTGGAGTTGGGCTTTTGTCGTGGTCAGCTTGGTTATAGGATTGCTATTTTCGGGGATTTTCGGTGTGTGTATAGGAATATTGGGCAGCATGTTTTACGTGAAATCATCTTTATCCATGCATCAAACCACCAATCGAAGAGTTGTAAATTGCTTTATTGTCTTTTTCATCATCAGCGTGATACAAATTGTTTTTGGAATTGCAGCGAATTCTTGGATTAACACGTTGTAAAATAGATCAACTTAGCCTAAGGTTGAAGCAAGAAGGCTCTCACGCATGAAGCGGTGAGAGCCTTTTTGCCGTGTTAGATCGCCCAATTTCCTTTACGGAAGATAGGTTCCTCAGTACCGTCCTCAGTAACGCCGTTGATGTCCATTTCACTTGAACCAATCATAAAGTCGACGTGAGTCAGACTGGAATTCAGGCCGTTGGCAGCCAACTGCTCTTGAGTCATATCCTTGCCGCCTTTAAGGTTAAATGCATAAGCATTACCGATGGCCAAGTGGTTAGAGGCATTTTCATCAAACAACGTATTATAGAATAAAATATTTTTATCAGAGATAGGTGACTTGTGAGGCACAAGAGCAACCTCACCCAGGTAGTGTGAGCCTTCATCCATTTCTACGAGATGCTGAAGAGTTTCCAAACCGGTTTCTGCCTGAACATCGACAATACGTCCATTTTCAAAAGTCAGTGAAAAGTTGTCGATGATATTTCCGCTGTAGCTAAGTGGCTTGGTGCTGCTGACCTTACCGTTCACTCCCGTTTTAAGCGGAGCTGTAAACACTTCCTCAGTAGGCATATTGGCTACAAAAGTATGTCCCTGTTGGTTGACGCTTTCAGCCGCTACCCACAGATGATCTTTTGCCAATTCGATGGTGAGATCTGTGCCTGGAGCCAGATAATGCAGCTTTTTATAGCGTTTGGCATTTAAAATATCAGATTTACTGGAAAGGGTTTTCAAATGCTCTTTCCATGCCTCCACGGGGTTATCCAGATCCACACGCACGGTGCTGAAAATGGCATCCCACAGTTTATCCATTTGCTCGGAAGCTGGCAGATCAGGGAATACTTTGGCAGCCCATTCTGCAGAAGGATAAGCAATCAGAGACCAACTGAATTTGTCGGCCATTTGATATTCGCGGTATTGACGTAATTCATGTGACCGCACGCGCTGAGCAGCAGTAATTCGGCTGGACGGAATCCCCTGAAGCAAATCCGGATTTTCTGCAATGACATGCAGTACAGCTGCGCCATTTTCGACCTCTTCAGTCATTTCGGCTGCATACCATTTGGGAGCAATATTAAAAGTTTCATCAGGAGCTAGTTCATACTGTAATCGAGTAATGGTTTCATCACTCCATTTTACTGTAACCAGCTTGGCTCCGGCAGTATACGCTGATTTGACGATAAGTCTCACGAGTTCGGCGGACAAAATTGGTGCATGAACGATGAGTGTCTGCCCAGGATGGACATTGGCGCCGACCCGAACGGCTAACTCGGCATATTTTTGCAATTTTTGTTGAAAATCTGACATGTAACTTTCCTCCATTTCACGAAAAGCCTTAAATAAGGCTTGGGTAACTTGCACAGTTTTTTTGCAAATTCCACACATAGCTTATATATTGTACAATGTAACGAAAAGGTTCACAAATTAGTTTTGGTACTATTTAGTGAAAATGAAAGGGCGGATAGATGAATGACAGAGCAAAATTCACCTCAGGAAGTGAAAGAAGTACATATTCAACAGGCACAAATGACAAGAGATGAGAATGGTGCTTATTTGGGTCAAGTGGTATTTGGAGTAGACGGGCAGAGTTCTGTATATGAAATCACATTCCACAGTAAAAGGGGAAAGGAATGGGATTACAGTCTTCATTTTGCGGGAGAGCCACGGGTGGAGGAAGAGATGCTGCAAATGGATAGCTGGATTGAAGAGAACGATGATTTATTCGACTATTTGCTAGATACGGCATGGAGCAAATTACCCGAGTAATGTAAACATGGTCTATTTTCGTGACAAGCGGATTATATTTAGCAGTGTCCGCATAATCTGCTGACATGGGGGAAGCCTAAAGGTCGATATTAACAGTAAATTCCATGTGAATAGGAGGGTGAAGCTTTGGCAAATCATCTGTTCACCGAAGGAATGACGGCAAATGAAGAGGCTGCTCCCGATCTCCTGAGCTTACGGACGCTGTTTGTAAATATGTGTTTTATTGGGGAGCCAGGAAGCCGTTCCTGGGTGCTGGTGGATACGGGGATGACAGGATTTACAGACTCGATTATACGCCTGGCAGAGGAACGGTTCACTGGCCCTCCGATCGCTATTGTGCTTACACATGGTCATTTTGACCATGTGGGTTCGGTTATTGAGTTGGTACAGCATTGGGGTACACCTGTTTATGCACATCCTTTGGAATTACCTTATTTGACGGGAATGAAGGATTATCAAAAACCTGACCCTAGTGTAGGGGGAGGTTTAATGTCGGGCATTTCCTTCTTATACCCCAATGATGCTATAGATCTCGATGATCGCATCACCTCCCTGCCCCAAGATGGCAGTGTCCCTGGTGCCCCTGGTTGGAAGTGGCTGCATACGCCAGGACATACTCCTGGTCATGTATCGCTTTTTCATGAGCGAAGAAGGTTAATGGTGGCCGGTGACGCTTTTATTACGGTGAAACAGGAATCGGTACTGGCCGTTATTTTACAGGAAAAAGAAATACACGGGCCTCCTGCGTATTTTACAACAGATTGGCAAGCTGCGCAGCGCTCGGTGGAAATGCTGGCCAAGTTAAAGCCTGAGATTGCAGTTACAGGACATGGTCATTACATGCATGGTACTGAGCTGACATATCAGCTGGAGCGACTGGCAGGAGATTTTGAGCACATGGCTGTACCCAAACAAGGACGTTATGTGTAGTCATGTGTGAAGGACGATGCCTTGCGGGGCATCGTTTTTTTTGTGGACGTGGAATTTTTTTGCTCAGCATGGTATAGTCAAGCCAAAAGCTAAACGCTTTCATTAAACATCGTCATTTCATCAAGGAGGATTTTTTGATGACACAACAACATGCTGCAATTGGTGATCTTTATTATGGAATACCGGCGATTCGTCTTAAATTTGGACGATATGAAGCGGTTGCCCTGCCGGGAAACGGCGCAAATCTGATTTCTTTTCGTGACAATGAAACGGGATATTCTTTTCTGCGTGAGCCAGATGCTGAGAGCATAGAGGCTTTTAAGCAAAGCCCATCCGTTTACGGAATTCCTTTCCTGTTCCCTCCGAATCGGTATGAGGATGGAAAATTCCTGTGGAATGGTGTTACATATGAGCTGCCGATAAATGAAGAGGCGACCCACAACCATCTGCACGGCTTTTTACACACTGTTCGGTGGGAGGTCGAGGACTACGGTTCCGGGGAGCAGGGCAGCTATGTGGTAATGAATCAGCATGTAAGGGAAGGACATCCCATGTTCCGCTATTTACCCTTCACCTTTACCATGAAATTAACGTACAGTCTGGACGAATTTGGCCTGCATCAGCGTTATGTGATCCATAACGAGGGCGATCAACCGATCCCCAATTTATTTGCCTTTCACACAGCGATTCGCGTTCCGTTCGTACCCGATAGCTCGCCTGAGGACTACAAGATTAAGGTCACAATCGGTGAGCGTCGTGAGCTGACGGAACGGTTGTTGGCCACAGGTCAGTTCCAGCCTTTATCTCCGGAAGAGGAACTGCTGAAGACGACGGGAGTTAGTCCTTATTTTGCCTCTATGGATAATCATTACACGGCAGCTCCGCAAAATGGACGCAACTACATGGAACTGACACACAGTAAGACAGGTGCTACCCTCGTATACGATGTAGGTACAGCTTATAAGCATTGGATGATCTGGAATAACAAAGCGAACAAGGAATTCATCTGTCCTGAGCCGCAAATGAACATGATCAATGCACCGAATCGTCCAGACCTACCAGCGGAGGAGATCGGATTGATAGCACTGGCTCCAGGCCATATTTTTGAAGCAACCAGCCGTTTGTATTGTATTACACCTAATAAATCGAAATCCTAGCATTTAAATTTATCCTTATAGGCCTGTATCGTGTCCAACGGTGCAGGCTTTATTTGGGGTTGTAAAGCACAGGTAAGGGCCAATGGGGAAGGAGGACGAAAAAGGTTGCAGAATGCCAAGCAGTCATAGTATGATACGAAACAGGAGATGATCAGATGAATTTTCCTTTTCAAGCCGTCAAACGCAAGCAAATCGCCGATGAAGTAGCTGAACAGCTGCAACGAAAAATTGCTACTGGTGAATGGGATGTGGGCACTAAGATTCCAACCGAACCTGAGCTCATGAAGCTATTCGGAGTCGGGCGATCTACAGTACGTGAAGCGGTTAGCGTTCTGGTGCATGCCGGTCTATTAGAGAAAAAGCAAGGACACGGAACTTTTGTTTGCCAACCGACAACTTCTCAAGAGCCATTGGATTACCGTCTAAGCCGTGCTGAAATTATTGAGGTTTATGAAGTGCGGAGTGTGTTGGAACTAGAGATTGCCAGATTGGCTGCGTTACGTCGTAAAGACGAGGATCTACGCTTGATGCGTGAGGCGCTGGATCGTCGTGCTGCAACCCTGGCCGCTGGAGATATGAACGGGTATTTGGATGCGGATATCACTTTTCACTTGGCTGTTGCCGGAGCTACACGCAATAAGGTGCTTACAGATGTATATGGCAGCTTTGTAGAGGCCATTCGCAAGGCGTTGAACAATCTCATTACCGATCCGGCGATGCAAAATCATTTTACTGTGCAGCATGAAAAAATATATGAAGCAATCCGGGATCAGGATGGCAAGGCTGCCGAGCTGTATAGTATTCAACATTTGGACGGCACCAAGCTGGAGCTGCAAAAGCATATGGGAAGTTCATAATTTTTTTTACTCTTAAACATCAGATGATCGGATGAATAAAATATTTAAACCTTCTACTTGAGCATCTCCTAAAATCAAACCAAAGGTGGTATCTGTATGCGCAAAATATGGGTGTTGGACACAACGTTAAGAGATGGAGAACAATCACCAGGAGTTAGCTTAACTAGCACGGAAAAGGTGGAAATTGCCCTTCAGCTGCAAAAATTAGGCGTAGATCGGATTGAGACCGGCTTTCCAGCAACCTCGCCTGGTGAGATCACCAGCATGCAGGAGATTGCCAAACAGGTTACCCAAGCGACACTGGTTGGTTTTGCGCGCTCGAAAGAACAGGATATTGATGCGGTCAGAGAGGCGCTACGAGGAGCAGAGGATGCCTGTCTTCATTTGTTTCTGGCTACCTCACCTATTCACCGCCACCATAAGCTTCGAATGGATAAAACGAAAGTATTAGAGACCGCTGCTGCTGCCATTCGTTATGGACGCAAGTATTTCAGCAAGGTAGAATTTTCAGCAGAGGACGCCAGTCGTACCGAACTGGACTTTATTTGTGAGGTCGTAGATATGGCGATTCGTGCTGGAGCGACAATCGTCAATTTACCGGATACGGTGGGATATGCCTCCCCGGATCAGTTCGGTGAAATGTTTAGAATTGTAAAACAACAAGTGCCCGGTATCGAAAAAATACAACTTAGCACACATTGTCATGACGATCTTGGTATGGCAACAGCTAACACGCTGGCGGCCATCCGTAATGGTGTAGACCAATTTGAAGGTACCATCAATGGCATCGGTGAGCGAGCCGGAAATACACCTATCGAAGAAGTTGCACTGGCCCTTGACACCAGAACCGAGCTTTATGGTGCACAAACGAGTCTGGTTTTGGAGGAACTGTATGCTACCAGTCGCCTAGTGAGCAAACGAACGGGGATGTCGGTGCCGGGAAACAAGGCTATTGTTGGAGCCAATGCGTTTGCTCACGAGTCTGGTATACACCAAGACGGAATGCTTAAAGAGCGTACAACATATGAGATCGTGTCCCCTGAGCGTATTGGTCTGAAGACGAGTAAACTTGTGTTGGGCAAGCACTCGGGTCGACATGCATTTAAAGAAAAACTGGCGGACATGGGCTTTGATGCTTTGACGGAGGAACAGCTGCAAGAGACGTTCCGCAAATTCAAAGCATTGACGGATAAGAAAAAACAGGTGTTGGATGAAGACTTGCTCGTCCTGATGGACGAAAGCCGCAATGCCTCGCCTCAAATGTACACACTGGATTCCATTCAGGTGTCTTATGGTAATCAGTCGGTTCCAGTCGCATCCATTCGATTGGGTAAACAAGATGGGACAGCAATTGATGAAGTGGCAATGGGTAACGGTTCTGTAGATGCGATTTTCCATGCTATAGACAAGGCCAGTGGTGAAGAGGTGGAGTTGGAGGATTATTCGATCCAATCTGTAACTTATGGCAAAGACGCATTGGGGGAAGTGCACGCCATTTTGAGGCAAGGAGAGTACACAGCTCTGGGAAGAGGCACAAGTACTGATATTTTGGAAGCTAGCGCCAAAGCTTACATCGATGCGCTGAACAAGCTACTGGGCAGAAAAGAAGTACATGCCAAAAGCAATATCACCATTAGTTGATCCTAGTGGTCAGGCTTGTAGATGAATTTTCCTTCTTCCTCCTCTGGCCTCATCGTAAAAAAGCGCTTGCAAAATAAATGATAACATTTGAAATTTAATGTATAATAGGCAAGAGAGATCACCATATTTTGTCTGAATTACATAGGCCAAGAGGAGGAAATGAGTTGAACTACCGCATTGAAAAGGATACGTTGGGCGAAATCAAAGTACCGGCAGACCGTCTGTGGGGAGCGCAAACACAGCGCAGCAAGGAAAATTTCCCGATTGGCTCGGAGAAAATGCCATTAGAGGTCATACAGGCGTTCGCGGTGCTTAAAAAGAGCGCGGCGATCAGTAACTATAAGCTGGGTAAGCTATCACAGGAGAAACAGGACGCGATTATTTATGCAGCGGACGAGATTCTCGCAGGGCGGGTTGATGACCATTTCCCGTTGGTTGTATGGCAGACAGGGAGCGGAACGCAGTCCAATATGAATGTGAATGAAGTGATTGCTCACCTGGGGAGCCAATGGTTACAAGAGCAGGGAAAGGATACGAAGCTGCATCCTAATGACGATGTTAACATGTCGCAAAGCTCGAATGATACGTTTCCCACGGCGCTTCATGTAGCGGGGGTCATTGCAGTGGAGGATCGTTTGTTGCCTGCCATCGATAAGCTGAAAGAGACTTTTCAACAGAAGTCAGAGCAATTCAAGGATATTATAAAAATTGGGCGAACCCATTTACAAGATGCAACACCGCTTACGCTGGGTCAGGAAATAAGCGGTTGGTATGCAATGTTAGACAAGAGCAAGCGAATGATCATCGACACGGTGCAATACATGAAGGAGCTAGCGATTGGTGGTACAGCGGTGGGGACAGGAATTAATGCTCATCCAGAGTTTGGCTCCCGAACCTCAGCGGAAATTTCCAGTTTCACTGGCAAAACGTTCACTTCTGCACCCAATAAATTTCATGCACTGACCAGCCACGATGAAGTGGTGGCCGTACATGGAGCAGTCAAAGCGCTCGCTGCCGACTTGATGAAAATCGCCAATGATGTTCGTTGGCTGGCAAGTGGTCCGCGTAGCGGCTTGGGCGAAATCACGATTCCTGCTAACGAGCCAGGTAGCTCCATCATGCCCGGCAAGGTAAATCCGACCCAGAGTGAAGCACTGACGATGGTCGTTACGCAAGTCATGGGTAATGATGCAGCTATCGGCTTTGCAGCAAGTCAGGGTAATTTTGAACTGAACGTGTTTAAGCCAGTAATCATATACAATTTTTTGCAGTCTGTTCATCTGCTGGCCGATTCCATCATTGCTTTTAATGACAACTGTGCCGTTGGCATCGAGCCTGATCTCACGAAGATTGAGCACAATTTGAATAATTCACTGATGCTGGTGACGGCATTGAATCCACATATCGGATATGAAAATGCCGCTAAAATCGCCAAACTTGCACATGCAGAAGGGCTGTCCCTAAAAGAAGCGGCACTCCGCAGCGGACTGTTGACTGAAGAACAGTTCGATCAATATGTTGTACCTGCGCATATGATTCATCCTAAAGCCTAAAGCACGACGATTGTCTCTGCTTAAGCCTTATAAAAAATATACAAACCAGCTCATGGAGTGCGATTTAGCACAAACCATGAGCTGGATTTTTTATTTTATTATATAATTTTTTGTTTAGAATTAGTATTCTGTGTGATTTGAGGGTATATAGATAAAAGGCGAAAAATTGAACATCTATTTTCAAGATAGGAGAAGCCGTATGGAACAGACAACCGTTATTAATTTTATTGTGCTTTTGCTGTCCGGCTTGCTGCTGGTCGGTGTGCTGACTACCAAATTTTCCAGCCGTTTCGGTATGCCTGCGCTTGTTTTGTTTATTGCCGTAGGCATGGTGCTCAGTCAGTTTATTTATTTTGATAATGCCTTTATCACACAACTAGTTGGCATTCTCGCGCTCATTGTAATCTTGTTTGAAGGCGGGATGCAGACAAAGTTTGCAGATGTTAAGCCAGTTATTCGACCTGCGTTGTCATTATCAACGTTGGGGGTCATCATTACGACTGTAGTCATTGGCGTCTGCGCCAAGTTTATTTTAGGCGTAAGCTGGATGGAATCCATGCTGTTTGGCGCTATTGTTGGTTCGACGGATGCGGCAGCCGTGTTTTCCGTTCTAGGAGGTAAAAACATCAAAAAGCGAATTACCTCGACGCTTGAAGCGGAATCCGGTAGTAATGACCCGATGGCTGTATTTCTCACAGTAACATTGATTGAGCTGATACATCACCCTGAGCAATCCATTTGGATACATATCTTGTTATTTTTATGGGAAATGGGCTTTGGTTTAGCCGTTGGTTTTGTACTCGGACGCTTAGGTGTATATGCCATTAATAAAATGAATTTTGATTCATCCGGTTTGTATCCTGTGATGGCATTGGCATTTGCGGTCTTGACGTATGCGGCGGCGTCGTTACTAGAGGCAAGCGGATTGCTGGCGGTGTATGTCATGGCGATTGTATTGGGAAATTCCGACTTGACCTACAAGCGATCTATTATTCATTTTAACAATGGCTTCGCCTGGATGGTGCAGATTATGATGTTTGTCCTGCTCGGGTTATTGGTCTTTCCCGATCAATTGCTGGGCATTGCGTGGCAAAGCTTGGCGCTCTCCTTCATCCTCATGCTCGTGGCTCGTCCAATAGGCGTGTTCCTAAGCTTGCTTTTTTCCAGGTACTCTGTGCGCGAGAAAACACTGTTATCCTGGGCAGGACTGCGTGGGGCGGTACCTATTGTACTCGCAACCTATCCTTTACTGGATGAGATGGATGTAGGACCTTTGTTTTTTAATGTTGTATTTTTCGTCGTGCTCACTTCTGCGATTATTCAAGGTACCACTATTTCGTGGCTAGCGGTGAAGCTTGGCTTGATGGACCCTAACGAGACGTCGTCTCCATCACTGCTGGAATTAGTTTCACTGGGAAAAACTACTTCGGAAATCAACCACATTCAGGTACAAAATGGGATGTCGATAGCGGGCAAAGCGATTCAGGATATACAGTTGCCTGAAGATATTTTATTCACAGCCATCATTCGGAACGAGCAAATTATTGCCCCGAGAGGCACGACGGTGATTGAACCGGGCGATACTTTGTACGTGCTTAGTCCCAAACTCAAGCGACAGCAGATGAAAGAGCTGTTCATGCTGCTCGAACCGGAGGCTGCTCCGTAAATAGGATATCACCCCTATATTTACAGTCCTTCACATTTATGTGAAGGGCTTTTTAATGTATTCTTTTTCAGAGTGGATGAATCTGTTAAAAAATTGACACTATCATTCTACAAAATTAGTTTATGATATTGTCGTTAGATGTCGCAGCCTATCGTTACGGATCATTTGATGGGCAATAGCTTTGAAATACGATAGAAGTCACCAAACAGGAGAGATGATGAATGAAACCGGAAGTCTTGCCACAGCGTGCAGCAGCTCGCAGGCAGAAAAATAAGAAAAAGAAACGAAAAGGAAAATTTGGTCGCTTTATGCTGCGACTTTTTATTGTATTCCTGTTAGCGGGAATTGGGGGTGGTGCATGGTTGTTTTTAACCCCTTCTGGCAAGGACATGCGCTATTTGGCTGCGGACACGCTGATTACGACTCAGCATCGTCACTGGGCGAAATATTTTATCGGCGAAGCAGAAGCGAAGAAACGAGTGGCTGAATATTCAGCCCGGTTCGAAGAGATGGGTGAGGAGAAGGATAGACATACAATCAACTTGCCTGATCTGATACCTACCAAAGTACAGCAAACGCCGTTGGTTGAAGTGGAAGAAGTGTCGGGTCGTAACTATCATGGCTATGTTATGACGGTGCATGACCCCACTAAAATTAGGCTCGGGATTCCTGCTAAAGTCGGCCGGGGAGAACATGTATCTAGCATGGTCGAGCGTTTGGGGGCTGTTGCTGGCGTAAATGGCGGTGGCTTTGCTGACCCCAACTGGAATGGGAATGGTTTTAAACCGATTGGCGTTGTCATTTCCCAGGGTAAGATATACTACAATGATATGGGGAGAAATGCCTCTGTTCAAATCGTAGGTATTGATAAACAGGGGAAAATGATAGCCGGTCACTATTCGTTGTCCGAGTTGTCCAAAATGAATGTGCAAGAAGCGGTTACTTTTCAACCACGTCTAATCGTGAATGGGAAAGGTCTGATTCGCAATGCAAGCGAGGGGTGGGGAATTGCCCCCCGTACCGCAATGGGGCAAAGAGCTGACGGTGCCATTATATTCGTGACCATCGACGGTCGTCAGCCTGGGTACAGCATTGGTGCCAACTTGTATGATATGCAAAATATTTTGCTTAAACATGGAGCAGTTATCGGTGCTAATCTGGATGGAGGTTCTTCAACGGTGCTAGTCAAGGATAATGCCATTGTAAACAAGCCTTCTTCTGAATACGGAGAGCGGTATTTGCCGACTGCGTTTCTCGTATTTGAGCATCCAGAGACCGTTAGTATCCCGAACATATGGGAAGGTTTGAATCCTGGAGACATTGACGCAGCCAAAAAGAGATAGGTCAGGAATGAACAAGTTCATTCAGTGAACGGAGACTGATGATGAAGCTAAAACGAGCAGGATTTCAGCGATTGTTTGTCGCCTTGTTAATGCTATCCTTACTCTTGACCACAATGCATCAGGCGGCTGCCGAAGCTACTAAACAGGGTGCCATAGCGTCTCAATCAACGCAGTTCATAGATATTGTTATAAACGGACAACCTATTGACAGCAAGGCTAAACCTCTATTGATTCGACGGGAAGCTCATGGTTCCGCTTAAATCTTTAGCCGAAGCTGTAGGTGCAACCTACCACTGGGATGTCAAAAAGAAGCAGATTACGCTACAAAAGTGGGCAGAACCCTTGGTTCTTAAGGAGCGGTCACGTAAGAACCAGCAGCAACTTACCTTTGAGGTTGTAAGTGAAGAAGTATATATACCTCTGAGAGATGTTTCGCTTGATTTAGGTTATACGTTGGAGAAGTTCACTACAGGATGGGGAGACAGCAGTACCACTTTCTATGGGCGTATTACTACGGATAAAAAAGAAGAACTGCTGGGTACTACTGGTGATCCGATAACTGGACTCCCGGCTAATACCAAACAAATTATGAAAACCTTCAAGCTGCCGTGGGAATCGCGTACAGATGCCCAGCAGGTGATGGAATAAGTTAAAAGCAGCAATAGCAAATGAAAATATAAGAAGCGCGGATCGTTGAAGTAAAGATACTTCCGGTACGCGCTTTTTTCGATAGGATTTGTACTTTTGTTGCTTCGTGCTTGCGTAAATATCTATTAAGCATCATTATCTGCTTCGAGAAACACGGAGATCAGAATTCGGGCGTTGTTTTCTCCCACATTTTTGACATAGTGGGGGATGGCTGCTCTCCAGCTAAAGGAATCTCCTGCTTCCAGGGTAGCTGTATCCTCGCCTTGCTCCACGTATACCGTGCCCTCCAAGATAAAATGAATCTCATCCCCTGCATGAGCATGCTCTTCTTCTGTAGATGAGCCGGGCGGCATTTCAACGAGCATCATTTTGACGTTACCCTGCCCCCCCAAATGATCGACCTGGAGCTTGTTTTTACCATATAAGGTTTTACGGCGCTCGTCCTTGCGAATCACTTGCATCCGTTCCTCATCTTTAAGAAGCAGAAAAGCGAGAGGTACGTTTAGCGCATTAGCGATGCTGTCCAATGTAGCGATGGAAGGGGAGGTTTTATTATTTTCTACTTGACTCATAAACCCTTGCGATAGTCCGGTTCGTTCGCATATTTGCTGAATGGATAAATTTTTACGTTTACGAGCAGCGCGTATGTTGCATCCTATACTCATAGAGCGTTCCTCCTTTAAGAAAATATAATGTATACTAATGTAATATTTATCATACCAAATATTTTGTTGACAGACCACAGTTTCTTATGATAAATTCACATTACAAAATAATTATTTCTATTACTAATAATTCGAGTTTGATTCACATTCATGTGTTGCGGCATAGATTCAGACAGTATTATTTTTTTAACCAAATTATTAGTAATATAAATTAATTATTCATATGCACTTGTATGAGTGTAATAAACAAACAGAATGGAGAGATAAATATGAGTTCAGCAAGCAGAAACATTTCTACAATTATGCGGGTGGCGCTGGGAATTTTGTTTTTGGCACATGGAATTGCTAAATTCCAAATGGGGTTGGGTAATGTAGCAGGCTGGTTTTCCAGCATTGGCGTTCCAGGATTTTTAGGTTATGTCGTTGCGGTGATTGAGTTGGTCGGCGGAATTGCATTGATTCTTGGACTACTTACCCGCTATGTATCTGGGCTATTTGTGATTGTTTTGATCGGTGCTATTTTTACAGCAAAATTGTCCGGCGGGTTGATGGGGAATGGTCAAGGAGCTGGCTATGAGCTGGATATTGCTTTTATTCTTGTAGCACTTCATCTGGTATTTGCACCAACGACTCGCTTGTCTCTGGATTCGTTGATCGGCCGTCGTGAGTCAACCGAACAATAATTTTTGAATAGCTTTGGTTCTCCAATCCATGTAGAAAGAGGGAAATCTCATGACAGCGCATATTCATGACAACACCAAAATCGGGCAGGTTTCATTAAAAGTAAGCAACTTGGAACGTTCTATTCAATTTTATACAGAGGTCGTTGGTTTTCAGCTGTTGCGTCAAACGGCGGATACCGCTGAATTGACTGTCGATGGGAAGCATGCGCTACTGATCCTTAACTATATTGAAAATGCAGTTATTCTGCCGCGCCAGTCCGCAGCCGGATTATACCACTTTGCTATTCTTCTACCGAACCGTGTAGCTCTGGGCCTGTCTTTACGTAATCTGCTGGCTCATGAGATTGAAATCGGACAGGGGGACCATGATGTAAGTGAAGCCCTATATATCCATGACCCCGATAATAACGGAATTGAAATCTATGCAGATCGTCCCCATGATCAGTGGAAAAAGGATGCAAATGGATTCTACATGATGGGAACAGATCCCGTGGATGCAGAAGACTTGGTTGCGATTTCCGAGAATTTACCTTGGCAGGGACTACCTCAGGGAACGGTAATCGGGCACGTCCACTTCCATGTGTCTAATTTGCTCAAAGCACAGCAATTTTATTGCGATGTGCTTGGCTTTGACATTACGTGCCGGTATGGCTCTTCAGCCTTGTTCGTTTCCGCAGGTGGTTACCACCACCATATGGGCTTGAATATATGGGCAGGTGAAGGAGCCCCACCAGCTCCTGAGCACGCTGCCGGACTGGATTATTTTGAATTGATCGTACCAGATCAGAATGAATTGAATGCCATTGTGGCTCGTTTAGAGGCAGCAGGCTATGGAGTGCAAGAACGCGATGGCGCCAAGTATGTAGCTGATCCGTTCCGCATTCAAATTAAACTGTTTAACGGTCAAATCTCGTAACATAGAAGGAACTCAACAAAAATAGAAAAGGGTATTCCTATAAGCCGTAAAGGCTGGGAATACCCTTTTTTCGTATATCTAGAACAAGCTCCAATCCAAATCCCGAGACATCGTCTCCAGCAAGTGTACACCGGCTGTACTGTTTCCCATACGGTTCAGAGAAGGTCCAACCAGTCCAATGCCATAGCGTCCAGGTACCATCGTCATAATACTGCCTGATACGCCGCTTTTGGCAGGTAGTCCGACTTGAATGGCGAATTCCCCTGAAGCGTCATACATGCCGCATGTCGTCATAAATGTTTTGGCGATCTGTACATAGCGGCGGGGAATCAGCGGTATACCTGTCACCGGATCACGGCCGTTGTAGGCTAGTACAAGTCCCATACGTGCTAAATCTGTACAGTTCAATTTGACAGCACAATGTCTGAAATAAACTTCAAGCACATCATCCACATGACCTCTTAAAATACCTTTTTCCATTAGAAAATAAGCAAGGGAACGGTTTAAATGGCCTGTAGCTGATTCTGAATCGTAGACATCCTGATCATATTCCAATGTGTCATTGTGGGTGAGGAGGCGGAAAAATTGGAGAACACGGGCAAATTTCTCTTCTGGACTGTTCCCGCGAATCAGAGAGGAGATCGCGATTGCCCCCGCGTTAATCAGTGGGTTAAACGGAATTCCCGGCTCAACCAGTTCTAATTTTAGCATGGAATTAAAACGGTCTCCGGTAGGCTCCATCCCCACCTTAGAGAAGACAACGTCCTCTCCATTATCCATCAAGGCCAGAATGAGCGTAAATACCTTTGAAATACTTTGCATCGTAAATTGGATTTCCGTATCCCCGGCTACCACGGTTTCACCCTCACCGTTCATTACAACAACACCAAGCGCGTCGGCCGGGGCTTTGGACAGTTCGGGAATATATGCTGCTACCTTGCCATGAATATACTCATGACGGCTTTGTTCTACCCATTCCGGCAGTTTGGTCTGTAATCTCTGCCACTCCGATGTCATTTCTTTTCCTCCAGTCGAGTAACCAATCTGTGGTATTTTATTGTAGAGCAAAAAGTAGCTATATACTTATTTTAAAGAAATTTTCAGTCAAAAAACAAGCTCTGATGTCATTTCTTTTTCTCCAGTTAAATACCCAACCTAATGTAATATCGGAATTATAGTTTATCCTCTGTAGTCTTCATTCTCTTCATCCAACTGCCTATCCAGAAATCACTTCTAAGTGGCACATATACCTTTTTTAGCATTGGCTCATAAGAAAGATTCCCATCTTTAAAAAAGTTAATAGGAGAAGGAGATGAAGTGGAGCATGGTACACGGTATGTTAGCGGATTACCCGCGGGAGAAAACGATTCATCAACTGTTCGAAGAGCAGGTTGAGCGCACACCGGATCACATAGCAGTTGTATTTGGGGACAAGCACTTGACGTATGCTGATCTGAACAAACAGGCTAATCAACTAGCACATGTTTTGCGGGCTAAAGGTTTAGATCAAGACGAGGCTGTCGGAATGATGGTCGAATGTTCATTGGAAATGATCATCGGAATTTTCGGGATTTTAAAAGCTGGGGGAGCGTATGTGCCGATTGATCCTGAATACCCGAGGGAACGTATACGCTATATGCTGACGGATTCTGGTGCAAATCTCCTGCTGACCCGGCTTCCAATCCACCAGCAAACAGAACTCGCCAGTGTTGTACTGGATTTGATGGACAAGCGGAACTATGGGAAAGAAACAGGGAATCTCTCATCTAAGCAAGGTTCCGACACCCTTGCTTGCATTATGTATACGTCTGGCTCTACAGGCGTACCTAAGGGCACCCTGACGATGCACTACAATATTACACGTGTTGTTAAAAAGCCGAATTACATCCAATTCTCGACAAAAGATAGGATATTACAAGTGGCCAGTTTTTCGTTCGATGGTTCTACATTTGGTATTTATGGAGCTTTGCTTAACGGAGGCACTCTCGTTTTGAACTCACAAGATCAAACCATGAATGCACGTGAGCTATCAAGCGTCCTACGGACACAAAAGATCACGAAATGCTTCGTCACGACAGCACTTTTTAATGCATTGGTGGATGTGGATCCCGATTGCTTTGCAACAATTGAAACCTTGCTATTCGGTGGTGAGAAGGTTTCAGTCAGCCATGTGCGTAGAGCGTTTGCCCGTCTAGGTCCGGGCCGCTTAATTCATGTCTATGGACCGACGGAGAGCACGGTATTTTCTACTTATTATCATATCGATCATTTGGACGAAAATGCAAATACCGTACCGATCGGCAAACCCATCAGCAACACGAAGGTTTACATCTTGGATCAAGAGCAGCATCCTCTGCCACAGGGAGTTGCAGGTGAACTGTACATCGCTGGCGATGGATTAGTTAAAGGTTATTTGAATCGTCCAGAGCTGACAGAAGAGAGGTTTATTCAGTCTTCATGGGTACCTGGAGGCAGGTTGTATCGAACCGGAGATTTGGTGCAAGAGCAAGCGGACGGAAACATCGAATATATCAGCCGGATCGACGATCAAGTGAAAATACGGGGTTATCGAATTGAGCCTGGGGAAATAGAGTCGCATTTATTAAAAGTAGATGATATACAACAAGCGGCAGTTATTGCCCGTGAAAAGGAGGCCGGTCAAAAGCAACTGGAAGCATACTTTACGGCGACCAAAAAACTGACAGCAGATGAAATTAAAACGGCTCTCTCTATAAAGCTGCCGAATTACATGATTCCATCTTTTTATATACAACTAGAACAAATGCCATTGACACTGAATGGTAAGCTGGACCGCAAGGCACTGTTGGCCCTTGAAGAGAATATGCATGGTGGAGCAGAATATGTGTCTCCTAAGCCAGGACTGGAAACGAAGCTGATGGACATCTGGCAGGATGTATTGGGTGTGCAGCAGTTCAGTGTTTTAGATAGCTTCTTCGACCTCGGTGGGCATTCTATTCATGCGCTTACATTAATGTCGAGAATGGAGCGTGCAGGATATCACGCCACTTTAACAGACATTTACCACTATAAAACGATTCGGGCACTCGCTGATTATCTTCATTCAACTCAGAATAATATTGTAGGGTCCGAAAAGCAACAGGACATCATAAAAACAACTCAAGAGTTGATATCTTGGCTTCACCAAGAAACAGATGGTGTTTACGAGCTGGTGAAATACCAAGTAAGGGATTTTATTCACGAAGTTAGAGATATTCAGGTGCTTTACTGCGACACGGTGGCTGACGTTAACCATATCATGCGGATCATGGACGGGAAAATAACTCAAGAGCTACTGCCACACTACATTGTACCACTGCATCAAAAAACTAAAATGGCTGATCTATACTGGACCATGGATGAAGAGGTATTTTTCCAACGTCTGGGCTTAAAAAGCATGGATCTGGATCAGGTGGAAGGTTTACGCAAGCTTCTGGAAAACGATTATTTGAAAAAAGATCAGTGGATTAAAACAGGAGCAGTGGCACAAGAATATCCGCTAAGTGGAATTCAGCAAATGCAAATTTCGTTTGATACACCTCCAAGTTTAGGTATATTTAGGCTGGATGAGTGCGTGAATTACGATTTTTTGGATCAGGCTTTCGCTCATTTTGTACAAAGTCAAGGATTACTGAGAAGTGTCCCGGTCCAAAGAGATGAATGGACTTATTGGAGGGAATACGTACCTTCTAGCGATGGTTTACCAAAACTCAACATCATTGATGTGTCGGATTACAACCCATGTGGTCCCATTACGGACATGATAAATGATTATGTTACGAACACCCGTTTCGCCGAAGAACATACTTTGTTCCACATGTTTGTGCTGAAACGAAACCTTCGTGAACATTATGTCATAACTATTTATCATCATGCGATATGCGATCGGGTGACCTCGGAAGTAGCTGAAAGACAGTTGGTTGCTTACTACAGGAGTCTGCTTCAAAATCGACCCCTTCCTACGGATGAAGTGAAGCCCTATGTGGAGTATGTCAATCTAATCCAAAGTGGACCGAAAGGAATTACGGAACAAGAATTGATATCAGCCTTTAATCTGGAAGCGTTCCAAAAAAGCAAGCAAAATGTCTTCCAGGCACCAAATCTTCGAACGTGCACAGAAGCCTACCTGTTTAACGTAAGCATCCCTGCTGAAAATCCTTCTTTGGAGTTTGCGCTTTCTGTCTATACAAGGGGCTTGCAAACTTATTTAGGTATGGATAAGCTACCATTGTTATTTTTATATGATGGAAGAAGGTACGAGGAGGCGGCTTATTATAACACGGCCGGTGAATTTATTGATTTTGTACCTATGCTGATCGAACTGAAACAAAATCCGGATGAAATGATGCAGTCTGTCAGAAGCAGACTGGAATTATTAAAACACCATACGATTAATTTTATGCATCTTCTTACAAGTCCTGATTACAAAGACAAGTGGGAACGTGCCAGAACACTTGCACAGTTTGGGAAGCAGTACGAGCAACTAGACTTATTCATGTTTAACTATTTAGGAAACAGCGCTAAGGCAGACTCAAAATACAGCAATTATTATGATGAAACTATCATAAAGCAACCCAATCCGCTGCCGATCTATTCACTGTTCAATTGCATTGCTTCTTCCTACACGGACGGCCTTATTTTTTCTATACGATGCAGTTACGAGATAGAGGTTGAGGAAGTCAGGGCTGCATTTTATCAAGCTGCCGGTATGGCATCCCGGATAGGGGAGGTTTAATAACGTGATGGAATCAGCTAATACATCTAATCAGAGTAGTTCTGATAGGCCGCGACGTTACTTGCCTTTATTTTCTCAGCAAAAAGGAAATGCCGGATTGCCCGAAGGCGATGATCAAGCACTTTACAAGATTCGTTTGGGGACAAGACAGGTCAAAACGATTATGGGTTTTGTACAGCATCATCAGTTGGGTATGCCTTCTTTTATAACAGCCATATGGTCCGTACTGCTATCCCATTACTCCAATCAATACGCTCTGCCTGTTTTATATTCCGTGGTATCAGACAAGGAAGGGAAAGAATGTCGTCTGGATTATCCATTACTCATTCATATACAGAAGGAAGATCATCTTCTCTCTTTGATACAAAGGATACAAATGGAATGGAACAAACAACATAGTAGCGACGAATTGAGAGAGGATTTTTCGCAGCAAACTAAAGTTGATCCTCCATCAGGGGCAGGGAAGGATTTCTTCAATGTGTGTATCGCAGAGATTTATGGTGACTTTCCTTCTCCAAGTTTAAATGCGGAAAAGTCCCCTCCCCTTTACGGTATAGATCAGCCAGAAATCGCGCTCTGCTACCGGTATGACCCGGATATATTGGAGTGCGCAATACAGTATGATGGCAGCCGTTTCGGAAAAATGCAGATCGCTAGATTCGCAGGCCATTTCAAAACACTGCTGGCAAATGCACTCCTTCTTCCGGAGAAGACGGTACTATTTCACCCCATGCTGACCACAAGAGAACGCAGACAGATGCAACAATGGAATGATACGGAACAAGCCTATCCTTTGGATAAAACTGTGGTTCAATTGATCGAGGAGCAGGCTAGCCGAACACCCGATGCAATCGCTTTAGAGTTTGGAGAGCAGAAGCTGACCTACTATGAGTTAAATCACCGGGCAAATCAAATCAGCCGCATGATTTTAGAGTCGTATTCGATACAGGGGCATGGCGTTCTGCCGACCGGCACGCTGATTGCCATCGTCTTGGATAGAAGCGCAGATGTGATCCCGTCGATGTTTGGAGTTATGAAAGCGGGCGCTGCTTATCTTCCGATCGATCCCCAATATCCTGGGGAACGGCTGCGATTTATTTTAGAAGATGCACAGGCCCAAATGATTATAACGCACAGCCAATTAGTAAGTAGGCTAAATCCATATATTTCTCAAATGGGTAGGGGAGCATATTCGCTGATTTGTGTGGATGAATGCTTGGTGCAGCAGGACTACTATCCCTACGAAAACTTGAAGATCAAGGTTACACAGAATGATCTCGCTTATGTCATCTACACATCCGGTTCTACTGGAAAACCGAAGGGAACCCTTATTGAACACGCGGGTCTGGTTACGTTGATCCCTTATCTTGTTGAAAAGTTTGGAATCACCTCAGATTCAAGAGTCATGCAATTCGCCTCCATTAGTTTCGACGCTTCAGTCTATGAATGGATCGGCACGCTATCAGTAGGCGGAACAGTGGTTGTTCTGTCAGACGAGGAACTGCCTCCTTATGCAGACATTTCAGATATTCTTGAAGAGAAAAATATCCACGTTGCGATGCTAACGCCATCTGTGCTGCGAACGATGAAACATAGAGAACTGCCAAGGTTGCGGACAATTGTATCTGCTGGAGAACCCTGTACGCCTGATATTGTGGACTATTGGGGAAGAGGAAGACGATTCGTGAACGCTTACGGGCCGACCGAAGTGACGATTATTTGTTCTACTTCCGTCTGCAGACCGGGAAAAGAAATTACAATCGGCAAACCCGTCTATAACAAACGTTTATTCGTTTTGAATCCATTCGGCAGTCCTGTGCCTGTCGGCGTTCCCGGTGAATTATGGGTGGGCGGCATAGGGCTTGCCAGAGGATATTTGAATCGTGAAGAACTGACTCAGGAACAGTTCGTTCACAAAGAGGTTGTAATTAGCAGTGAATATCCGCCACACAGTGAGCGGCTATATAAAACCGGGGACATTGTGAAATGGACGCCGGATGGTGAATTGGTTTTTATCGGCCGTAGTGATGAACAAATTAAAATCAGAGGGTATCGTATCGAGCTAGGTGAAATAGAACATCAGCTCCGCCAACATCCTGACATCGGTCAATGTGTCGTTCAAGCCTGGAAGGACGGGGCCTACCATAAACTGGTGGCCTATTATACTGCTGTAGAAGAGCTGAAAGAGGCCGATCTGACACAGCACTTAAACTCTGTATTACCAGCTTATATGGTTCCTTCATATTTTTGTTATCTGGAGTCAGTTCCAGTAAATACAAACGGTAAAGTCGACCGTGGAGCTCTCCCTGATCCGAGGGGTACCTTATTTAATCAAGCTGATGAAATTGTGGAAGCAGACGAGGACGGTTTCGAAAAGCGCTTGCTTTGGATTTGGCGGCAGATTTTAAAAAGAGGAGATATCGGGGTTAACGACCATTTTTACGCGGTTGGGGGAGACTCAATTCTTGCCATTCAGGTCGTATCTATGGCCAGGGATCATGGTATCATGCTTACTCCAAGACAAGTTGCGGAGTATCCAACCATTCAGAAATTAGCTGCTGTGGTTACTTGGACAGACAATGATCAAAAGGAAGATCTCAGCATTGACTTGACAGGCGAATTTGGTTTGACACCGATCCAGCACTGGTTTTTCGAGCAACAGTTTGTAGAGCCGCATTATTTCAACCAATCCCAGCTGTTTGTACTCCGTGATTGTGATCCTGTGAAGCTGGAAACCGCCATTAATCAATTGATTCGATTACATCCAGAGCTGTCGATGGAGATCGTAGTCAAGGAACATGCGTATTCGCAGCGCTACCGAAAGGATGCTTCCATTCAACTGGCTAGCTACACCCTTCAACAAGTCGATTATCCCGAATCCGAAATTTCAAGCATATGTGATACGTGGAACAGACAATTGAATTATGAGACGGGCGCCATGATGTATGCAGGAGTAATTCAAGGCCACCCTGACGGTAAAGCCCGTCTGTTTATGACTATACATCATCTGGTCATTGATGGAGTGTCTTGGAGAATATTGGTTCAGGAATTGTATCAATTGTATCAGGGTACAGCGTTGCCTCCCGTTTTAAATCCATACAAGAAGTGGCATTCTGCATTGATGAGTTATTCTAGACATAAAGATACTTTACGTCATATTGAATATTGGAAAAAAGTACAGCATCAAACTACAGCATTTGTACTGCCAGTAGACCATTACCCGGATCGTAAAAAGAGCAGTGAGTCTTCGGAATTAGTTACAATGCTTACTCCTGACGATACGGAACTGCTTTTGCACCATTGCTCTCAGGCTTATCATACCGAGATTAACGACCTGCTACTTACAGCCTGGTCCCTGGCGCTCTCCGCTTGGTCTGGGCAGAAGACGATTTCGTTTCGCTTAGAAGGCCATGGACGTGAGCACTTTGTATCCGATATAGATCTGACAAGAACCATCGGTTGGTTTACCTCCATGTTTCCGGTATGCATTCAGATTACGGACAGTTCCCCCTTGGGAGCGACGATTAAATCTGTCAAAGAGCAGTTGCGTTGTATTCCTCACCGCGGCATGTCATATGGCGCTTTGAGATACTGCCATCCGAATACAGAAGTCCGTTCCGAGTTATCAGCTTCTGAACCTCAGGCTCTTTTCAATTACTTGGGCCAGTTTGATCAGGGGAATGCGAGCGAATTAAACCAGTGGTTAGGGTTTACAAGTGACGCAGCACAGGATTATAGCTCGCCGCTTAATCATGGAACAAGCCTATTGGAACTCAACTGTTCCATTGTTCATAGCAAGCTGCATTTGTTTATGAAATATAGCAAACGTCACTATGAAGAAACCACCATTACTCAGTTGTTAGATACTTTTATAACACGTGTGCTTGCTATTATCGAACATTGTAGCCGGACTGAACACCAAGAGTTCACACCTAGTGATTTTCCATCCGTGTCACTGGAACAACATTCGCTTGACGAGATCGTAAAGACATATCATTGGCAATATGGTTTGGATAAAATGATGTACCTAAGTCCCTTACAAGAAGGACTGCTGTTCCATTATTTAGATCATCCTAGTTCCAATCAATACTTTGTGCAGGTTAGTTGGAAATATCATGGTAGGCTAGAGGTTGACCGTTACCGGGAAGTCTGGAACAGCATTATTTCTGAAAATGATAGCTTGCGGACTTGCTACATTTGGGAGGCGTTGGACAAGCCCATACAATGTATTATCCGAAATGCAGAATGGGATTGGACATTTTTGGATTTTGAAGTAGAGCAACCAGAGCAGCAACAAGAGTGTATCGAACGCTGGATGACAATGGATCGTAATCGCCGTTTTGATCTGAGTCAGCCTGCATTCCGCATAACACTGATTCAGACTGCTTCAAACGAATGGACGATGATCTGGAGCTACCACCATATTTTGCTGGACGGTTGGAGCCTGCCGCTACTAATAAATCGAGTTCATGAGCTCTATGCTTGTAGCCTGCAAAACCGGATGCCACAGCGCAGCTTGACCCGTTCTTATGAAACTTATATTCGTTGGTTAAACAATAAGGATCGCACAGAGGCCGAGTTATTCTGGAAGGCATATTTAGCCGACGTAACGGAGCCAACCCAACTACCGATAGAGAAGGGCATACTTCCCGAGGCACATC
Source organism: Paenibacillus sp. FSL M8-0228 (assembly GCF_038007385.1). Taxonomy (NCBI): domain Bacteria; kingdom Bacillati; phylum Bacillota; class Bacilli; order Caryophanales; family Paenibacillaceae; genus Paenibacillus; species Paenibacillus sp. FSL M8-0228. Next base: position 3,063,814 of record NZ_JBBOXA010000001.1, on the reverse strand, counting down.
AACCGATTGAGAACCAGCAGATCGAGACTCTTTGTATTGATCCGAGACGAACCAAGCGGATCGCTGATTTTGTTAAGCAAGCCCAAGTTTCGCTAAATACGTTGGTGCAGTTTGCATGGGGTAAAGTGCTACAAGTCTATCAAGATGCGGATACAACCATATTTGGTATGGTCGTTTCCGGAAGGGGATCGGATCTTGCAAAAGCGGATCAGATCACAGGTATGCTGATTAATACGCTGCCTTTGGTCATGCACTGGAATGTCGAGCAAACCATCACTGAATATGTACAAAAGCTGCACCAAACCATTCAGAAACTAAATGACTACAGCTATGTGAGTCTGAATGAACTGAAGAGCTGGACTGGTATTCAAGGACATGTCATGTTTTACAGCATCGTAGCATTCGAAAATTATTTGAACGACTATCGGCAACCAGAAAATGAATTGAAGATGTCAGCTATGGAGGAACGAGAGAAAACGAATTATCCAATGACGATCACCGTTGCCAATGACGGGGAACAGATCACCATCAAGTTTATGTATGATGCAGATCGATTGAACCAAGAAACGGTTTGTCGACTAGCAGAGCATCTGCTAAATACGCTGGAATATGTGCTGGAATACCCGAATTACAACGTCAGAGACGTTTGCTTCATGAACAAGGATGAATATGAACGAATCGTCTACGACTGGAACAATACGTATACAGCATATCCCAGAGAGTGTTCAATTATTGATCTATTCCAAGAGCAAGTGGAGCTGCGGTCTTCACAGCCTGCAGTAATTGCGCACAATCAGGTTATGTCCTACCACACCCTAAACCTCATGTCCCAGTACGTTGCCAAGATGTTAACGGATGATACTGATGATAACAATCATGGAAAGTTTATTGGAGTTTACTTGCCGCGCTCTCTTGAATTCATTGTCTCCATCCTGGCGATCATGAAAGCGGGATATGCCTATGTTCCCATTGACCCCGATTTTCCGGCAGCAAGAACCCGCGAATTAATCAAGGACGCTGGACTGGACACCATTATCACTTCACAGGAAGGAGCGGAACGTATCTCGGAAGCCTGTAAGGGAATCCGTTTAACACTGATGGATACAAAGTATTTTGACCAAAATGGAGTTGTGGAACCAGAAGAGAAGGAGAACATGATTGCTCCCAATGACCTTGCTTATCTAATGTATACATCCGGATCGACGGGAAAACCGAAAGGCGTTATGGTGGAACATCGCAATGTCATTCGCTTGGTCAAAAACACCTGTTATTTTCCGTTTTCTTCTGATATCAGATTGCTCTATACAGGTTCGCCTGTTTTTGACGCTTCTACGTTTGAAATTTGGGGGACGCTGCTGAATGGAGGACAGCTGTTTGTAGTTTCAAAAGATGATCTTCTAAATATACATGTGCTGGAGCAGCGGATGAAGGAGTGGAGAATTAATACACTATGGCTAAGTTCTGCACTGTGTAATCACTGGATTGAAGAAAATGAAAAGATATTTGCTGGACTCCAATGGTTGCTCATAGGTGGGGAAGTTTTATCGGTTAAGCATATCAATCGTATCCGTCTTGCCAATCCGGAACTTTCGATTCTCAATGTATACGGTCCTACGGAGAACACCACCTTTTCGACGAGCTACCGGATCGAAAAGCCTTTTGAGCAGAATATCCCTATTGGCAAGCCCATTAGTAATTCAACTTGTTATATTCTGGACAAACGGGGCCGTGTTCAGCCTGTCGGAGCAATCGGGGAATTATACATGGGAGGAGACGGGGTTGCAAGGGGGTATTGGCAGCAAAACCAAATGACACAGCATGCGTTTGCACCGAATCCATATCGTTCTGCCAAAGATGGTGAAAGAGGTACGAATTCAATTCTATACCGTACGGGAGATCGGGCGAGATGGCTGCCAGACGGGAATATCGAGTATATCGGACGGGCTGACGATCAGGTAAAACTTCGCGGCTATCGAATCGAACTCGGAGAAGTCGAGTTCCGTCTTAACAGCTATCCTGTAGTGAAAGAATGTCTGGTCTTTATCCGGGAGGTTTATGGCGATTTGCGGATGATCGCTTACTATACAGCGGAAGAGGAGCAACGAGTGGAGCAGCTTCATACTTTTATGGCTGAAGGTCTTCCTTCTTATATGTTACCGTTTCGTTACGTTTGGCTGAAATCGTTCCCATTAACGGCTAACGGGAAAATCGATCGCAAAAATCTTCCTTTACCTGAAATCCATAGCAGCGATAAGGAAGCAAATGCTGGACCGAAGACTGAACTGGAGCAAACCATAGAAGAAGTTTGGAGCATGGTCCTGAAGCTTGATTACATTGGCAAGAATGAAGATTTTCACACGTTGGGAGGCCATTCGCTCCATGCACTACGAATAGCCAGCCTATTGCAAAAAAGCGGATATCCGGTTACGGTCAACCAAATATTTCGCGAACAGACGATTGAACTTTTGGCCCTTTCATTGATCCATGCAATGACGGATACAGCAACTGACCTTTGTCCGAACATGGATATCCCATATCAGTCTATAAGAAAAGAATACCCGGATGACGGATTTCCGCTGTCTGCTGTACAAAAACGTTTTTTCCAAAGAGATCTCGTGAATTATAACATGTTTAATGTACCTTACTTGGCTCGGCTCAAGAATTACATTCCTACAGAATTGCTGAACGCGTCGATTGAACCACTATTGAACAAACATACGGCGTTGCGGCTGTCGTTTGCTCAACTGGATGATGAATGGTATCAGTTTGAGCAGACAATAAGTGCAGGACAGGTAGTTTCTTACGTAGATTTGCACATGGTCTCGGGATCACATGACGCCTACATTTCGGAATACTGCTCGAAAGTGCAGCATGAATTCGATATCAAGGAAGGACCTTTATGGAAAGTTGTGTTGTTTGACCATTATTGCGAAAAGAGACAACAGGTGATATTACTTCTGTTCCATCATTTAATTTTTGACGGGATTTCCATAAACATTTTTTTAGAAGAGTTGAGACATCTTCTCTTGCCGGGAAAAAGGAGTGATTTGGCGTTACATGCGGAGGAGAAGGAAAGCAGTTATCGGGATTGGTGCATAGCGTTGTCGCAATATGCGGCAAAGGGCCCTTTTCCTAAAGCATCCACTTTCTGGAGTAAGGTTGTGGAAGGCGGCCAATCTTTACAGGTTGACAGGGAATCGGAGATACAGCCTCTTCACCGACACATGAGAACTATAACGTATGATTTACTTGAAGGAGAGGAGCATATTCTTCTTCTAAAAGCATTGGCTATGAAGCATCATACTACTCCACTGAGCATCTTACTGACGGCGTTGTCACAAGCTTGTTTCCAATTGAAAAAGCAATCGGATTTGCTGCTGCATGTGATGTCTTATCAACGTGAGTCTTTTTTGCCGGGTATTATGATTGATCGTACTATCGGTTTTTTTGCCGGTGCATACCCCCTTCGAATTCAGATCCCAGAAGGAGAACTATTGGGGAATTGGGAAACGGCACTGAGACATGTCACACATACGTTGCGGCATATTCCATCTGAAGGCTTGGATTATTTTATTTTACGACATATGATACAGGGAATTTATCTAGATAAGGAACCACTAAGGGACGGAACACACATGCTTTTCCATTACCAATCAGAGGAAATGAACGGGATAGCTGATGATTTGTTTGAGCCTTTACCCATATCTTACGGAAATACGAACGCGGCGGACAATCCCTCTGCTTACAAGTTAAATATGACGGCAGGTCTTAGATGCGACAGATTAAGTTTAACCTGCTATTATAGTTCACTGCATTATAAGGATCAGACGATCGCTGAGCTAATACGCCTCATATCCAGACATCTGTGCCAAAGCATCAGTGTTCGCCCATATACCATGATAGCGGAGGGGAGCTTCAGATTATGAAAATATATGAATTTTGTCCATTTTTCAATGAAAATCGCATTGCAGATATTAAAATAAAAGAAAATTCCGGTTGGATTGATGAGTTGCACGTGATCGAAGCTAACAAGACGTTCAGCTATTTAGATAAGCCTCGGAACTTTAATCCAGATTATGTTGGTCCCAAGGTCATTTATCATCCATTTCATGCGGATCAACTGTTTCGTGAACCTGAGAAGCACTCATTGTACTTTGATGTGGATAGCTGCGGTGCGGACAACTTTGACCGCTGGTACTGGCGTCTGCTCAGCCATAACAGTGCGTTTCATAATGAGGCTTGCCAAAGAAACAAGAGTATCTCTATCTTGCAGGATAAGGTTGAGGATGATGATGTGATCATTTTGGCTGATTTTGATGAGATCATTGATAACCGGATGGCGGATCGTATTGTTTCGGAAGTGAAGAAACATCAAGTTATTACAATTAAAATGCACTACTCTGTATTCTTCCTGAATCTTTTTTGCCAATCTAATCACGGTGCTCCTTATTGGAGCTATCGCGTGTTCGCCATGACCGGCCGGTACTTCAAAAGTATGCCTTTCTTACCCGACTATCTCAGGAAGAAAGGGATTGCTGAAGCGCTGTATCATGACATTTATTGTCTGGAGGAGCCAGCTGGATTCCATCATTCATGGCTTGAATATCAGAAAACCGCGCTTCCCAAACTGCAAGCTTTTGCCGCCAATGTAGAAGATAAAAGTATTTTAAATGCAGAGTATATTGATCAATGCTTACATGATAAAAAGCTGTACTATATTGATACTGAACTTTATGTTGATAACTCAAAATCGTTTTTGAGCAGTCTACAGGAACTTAAAACAGATGATCTTTGGTACAATTAAAGGGAAAAGAGATCAAATAAAAACTGCCGACGGGGTCGGCAGTTTAGTTTAAAGACCTTCTGATGTATCAGATTGATTTATCGGAAGGTTGTTTTGCTATGTACTTGGAATCAATAGTAGCTGCTTGAATTCAATGAACTTATGAGTGCAGGCAACAGAGCAACAGCCATAATGATATAGATCACGATTACAATAGCGGCCCAAAGAAGGCCTGCTTTAGCGTAATTAGCTTTGCTCGGATTAGTCGAGCCGCTAAATGCCCACACAAACAGCATAATAAGTCCAACTACCGGTATAGCCATCAGAAGTAAACTGATCATCCATTCCTTGAATGAGACTGGAGGCGGGTACACAGGGGCTGGTCTGGATGGTGCTCCTTGTTGATTGTTTTGCGGATTAAACTGGTTAGACAATTGGATCTTCTCCCTACGTGATTAGTATGTTGTGTTTCCTATATTGACCAAAACATCATACATGATATGACAATAAGCAACAAGTAAAATTCAGTAAACAGTCTAATAGTACTATCAAACGATAAAAAATAGGTCTATACACCCTATTGACGAAGCAGTTTTTATATATTATTGTATTGATATTAACATTTTGTTTTTATCAATTGATTCAAATTAAAAGTTACATAGAGCATTCGCCACTTTTGACTCAAAAGCGATGAAATACCCATATATGAACAGGTAGGTGACGCAAGTGACAGATGGATTGAAACATAATTACAGTGGCTTGACGGAAGAGGAATTTTTGGCCGCTTATGATGCGAGTGAATATGAGCGCCCATCCGTAACGGTAGATATGCTGCTATTTACGGTAATGGATCAGCTCCAACAAAATTACCGTAAGCTGCCGGAGAAGTCCCTACAGCTTCTTTTGATCCAAAGAGGGGAGCATCCCTATATAGGACAATGGGCGTTGCCAGGTGGTTTTGTAAGTATAGATGAAAGTCTGGAAGAAGCTGCACGACGCGAGCTTAAAACGGAAACGAATGTGGATCAGATTTATATGGAGCAGCTATATACTTGGGGAGATGTGGCACGTGATCCACGTATGCGGGTGATCAGTTGCGCTTACATGGCTTTAGTTGACCACGATTCCTTGGAGGTACAGGCGGGGGATGATGCCGCTGATGCCCAATGGTTTGAGCTGGATTACAGCGTAGCTCAGGAGACGCGGACGAATCAGCCGGAAGGTTACACATGGGAACAAGACATTGACATCACATTGAAGCATGGGGACATCCATCTGTCAGCCAAAGTAAAAATAACTGAAATTCTTAAGGGAAGAACCATTGAAATCAAGCGAGAAGTGCTGGAGTCACAGGGAATTGCTTTTGATCATGCCAAAATTATTGCGTACGGTATAGAGCGTCTGCGCAGCAAAATAGAATACACAGATATCGCATTTCACCTGATGCCGGCTCTATTTACACTAAGTGAGCTTCAGCAGGTGTATGAAATTATTCTAGGTAAGGAGCTGTTGGCTGCAGCTTTTCGTCGCAAAATAGCTGATCTCGTGGAAGAAACCAATGAGTATAGAAAAGCGGCCGGACACCGTCCATCCAAGTTATACCGATTTAAGCCTCGGTCGCGTTTTATGTAACATAAGGAATATGAAATGAGGAATCATCATGGAAAAGTTTACGTTTTTTTATCGCAGTCATTCGCCGTTTTCGCAATGGTATCCTTCTGATTTTGTCGTGGATGGAATGGAGTTTAACTGTGCCGAGCAATATATGATGTTGAAAAAAGCACAGCTTTTTGGGGATGAAGAGGCGGCCTTGAAAATTATGCAAGCCCCTACTCCAAGGGAACAAAAAGCCCGCGGCCGCAGTGTGCGCGGATTTGACCAATCCTTGTGGGAGGCCAATTGCCGGCAATTTGTGTATGACGGTAATTACGCCAAGTTTACACAAAATCCGAATTTGCTCAAGCACCTGCTTAAAACGAAAGGAACCACTCTGGTTGAGGCTAGTCCAACCGACACCATTTGGGGTGTAGGCTTAGCTGAGAACGATGCTCGTATACGGAACCGCAAGCTATGGCGTGGCACGAACTGGCTAGGAGAAATATTGACGAATTTACGTGAGGATGTATTGCAAAAGGAGGAATGGTCATCATGAAAAATACAATGAATTCTCGGAGCAACCGAGATGCCCGATCGAGTATGGCGCAGGAAACACTATCCATTTTGGAACATGGGTATTATACGAATAACAAACAGGCTCAAGTAAATATGACAAATGACATAGGGAATGCGGTCACAGGCTCGAAGTTATATACACCTTCTCAGCTGGTAACTGTAAAACAAGAGGCAGAGCAAAGAATAAAAAGTATATTGGAGCCTTCTTCCCGCATAGACGAACAGAGGATCATTGCAAAATTGGAGGTTACGGGAGAAAGCACGTTACAGGCGGCATACAGACTCCAGGTAGAGGAGAAGCTGACCCACGTGGCGTGTTTGAATTTTGCATCAGCCAAAAACCCGGGAGGTGGATTTCTCGGAGGCAGCCAGGCTCAAGAGGAAAGCTTGGCTCGTTCGTCAGCGTTGTATCCTTGCATTTCACAAATGGAAGAGATGTATGGACATAATCGGAAGCTGCGGAGCTGTTTTTATTCAGATTATATGATTTATTCGCCTGAAGTTCCGGTATTTCGGGATGATCAGGGAACATTGTTGGAGAAGCCGTATCAAGTCGATTTCCTGACCGCACCTGCTGTAAATGCTGGAGTGGTGCGAGAACGGGAGCCAGAGCAGGTGAATCGGATTGGTGAAGTGATGATGGAGCGAATCCGTTACATTCTTGGAATGGCTAAGCAAAACGACGTAGAACATCTTGTGCTGGGAGCCTATGGTTGCGGGGTATTTCGCAATAAGCCGGAAGAGGTTGCCCTCTGGTTCAAGCAAGTAATTGTAGATGAAGGATATGGTTTGCTGTTTGACCGGATTGTTTTTGCAGTGTTGGATCACAAAGCAGACCAACGTACTTTAAACAGCTTTAAAAATGTTCTTTCTTGAAGTAAAGGCAGTGCATTAAATCGTTTACTATAATATCTCATGAAAAAGGAAGGTGCTGAATGGAACCATCTTCGAATATAACCTGGCATGTGTCCGATATTGATAAGCAAGCGCGTCAGCTTTTGAATGGCCATAAAAGTCCGGTGCTTTGGTTTACAGGGCTGTCTGGTTCGGGAAAATCAACGGTATCCTCCACACTTGAAAAAGCGTTATATGCACGAGGCATACACACGTTTATTTTGGATGGGGATAATGTTCGGCATGGTTTAAATCGGAATCTAGGTTTCTTACCCGCTGACCGTAAAGAAAATATTCGTCGTATTGCTGAAGTTGCAAAGCTAATGGCACATGCGGGTGTCCTAACCATTTGCGCCACCATTTCCCCTTATCGTGAAGATCGTGAAATGGTAAAGGAGATTTTAAAGCAAGAAGGTTGCTATGAGATATATATACAGTGCAGCCTGGAGGAATGTGAGCGACGCGATCCAAAAGGAATGTACAAGAAAGCGCGCGCCGGAGAAATTCATCATTTTACGGGGATTGATGCTCCTTATGAAGCACCGCTGGAACCGGATCTAATCGTATCCACAGAAGGCCGGGAGGTAATCCAGTCAGTTGAGGATATCTTGGATTTTCTCGATAGCAAGCAGCTGCTTTTATGATTTTATGATGAATTCTACATGAATATTGTCTGAAAGCCTCAATGGCAAAACTTCGAGAAGTGATCAAAGGAATCATTACAGAACGTGAAAATGGAAGCATACTTATTAGTAAATAAATACAGTAGTGCATTTACGGCAAGCCTTATAGGGCTTGCTTTTTTATTTATGATTTTAAACTAATTCTAAATCCTAGATTATAATTATTATAAAAAAGTATTGATTTTTGTTTGTGCACAACTTATAGTAAAAAGCACATAGTCAACCAATTCATTTAAGAGGTGATTTCAATCATGAGTAACCAACCAACGAACCTGACTACAAGCTGGGGCGCTCCTGTTGGAGATAATCAAAATTCGATCACAGCAGGCTCGCGAGGTCCCGCACTAATTCAGGATGTGCATCTGCTGGAGAAATTGGCACATTTTAACCGGGAGCGTGTGCCGGAACGCGTCGTTCATGCAAAAGGTGCAGGAGCACACGGATATTTTGAAGTTACTAATGATTTGTCTGCATATACAAAAGCAAGCTTCTTGTCTGAGGTGGGCAAGCGTACACCGATGTTTATTCGCTTTTCTACAGTGGCGGGTGAGCTGGGCTCGTCCGATACTGTACGCGACCCGCGTGGTTTTGCGGTGAAGTTTTATACAGAAGAAGGTAACTATGATCTCGTGGGCAATAATACACCTGTGTTTTTTATTCGGGATGCCATTAAATTTCCTGACTTTATTCATACGCAAAAACGTCATCCCCAAACCCATCTGAAAAACCCGAATGCGGTCTGGGATTTCTGGTCCTTATCTCCTGAATCGCTGCATCAGGTAAGTATTCTAATGTCTGACCGCGGTATTCCAGCTACTCTTAGACATATGCATGGTTTCGGTAGTCACACGTTCAAGTGGGTAAATGCCGAAGGACAGGCAGTATGGGTGAAATATCATTTTAAAACAGAGCAAGGTGTGCAAAATCTTGATGTGGATTTGGCTGCGAAAATTGCTGGTGAAAATCCGGATTATCATACAGAAGATTTGTTTAATGCCATCAAAAAAGGTGATTTTCCTGCATGGAAACTTCATGTGCAGATTATGCCGGTAGAAGATGCAGATACGTATCGCTTTGATCCATTTGATGTGACAAAAGTATGGTCTCAAAAGGATTACCCGCTGATCGAGGTTGGACGCATGGTGCTGGATCGCAATCCTGAGAACTATTTTGCTGAGGTAGAGCAGGCGACATTCTCCCCGGGTTCATTTGTTCCTGGTATTGAGGCATCCCCGGATAAAATGTTGCAAGGACGCCTGTTTGCCTACGGCGATGCACATCGCTACCGTGTAGGTGCAAATCATAATTCGTTGCCGATCAACCGTCCGCATGCGGAAGTTCACAACTACCAACGCGATGGTGCATTGCGCAGTGACAGCAATGGCGGAGGATCTGTCTATTACGAGCCTAATAGTCTCGGTGGACCCAAAGAATCACCTGCGCACAAAATGGCTCCTTTTGAAGTGTCTGGCGAAGCTCAAAGTGTAGCCTACGATCATCATGATCACTACACACAACCGGGCGACCTATACCGCTTGCTCAGTGAAGAAGAGCGTGCACGCCTGGTCCGAAACATCGTAAATGCGATGAAGCCCGTAGAAAGTGATGAAATCAAACTGCGTCAGATCGGACATTTCTACAAAGCTGATCCTGAATACGGACGCCGTGTAGCCGAAGGTTTAGGCTTGACCGTTCCTCAAGGCGAGTAGAGGTATCTGCAAACTCCTAACCTGAAAGCCGTATGAATAAATAATAAAAGGATGTCCCAACACCACGTACATGGTGGATGGGACATCCTTTGTTTTTGAGAGCGATGTAAATCAGGTGCTGCTATATCCTCTGCAAGCGAGGTAAATAGATTACAAGAAACAGTGACCGTCCTAGTGCAAATACGATAAAGGATAGCCAAAGTCCGTGATTCCCATAATGGGGAACGCACCAGAAGAGAGCGATCAAAAAGCAGAGCAATGAAATCAGCATCGAATTGCGGATCGGATACGTTACCGTCATCCCCGTAAACACACCGTAGAATACCAGTCCCAGCCCGGCTGCCAGTGGAAAGACCACAAGCCACCCATTATAAGGGCCTGTAAGGCTAATCACTGTAGCATTGTCCGTAAATAGTGAGATAAGCGGCTCTTTCAGTGCGAAATACAATCCTCCTGTCACTACGCTGGTCACCAGTGTCCAGAACCAGGACAAGTGAATAACCCTTTGCAGCATTTTACGATTCCCGGCACCCCGAGCCTGACCTGTCATGATGCTACTAGCGTTGGCGAACCCATCAAAAAAGTAAGCCATAATGTAATGGATCTGCAACAAAATAGCGTTTGCCGCCAATTGATCGGTTCCAAAGCTCGCACTGCGCGCCGTAAACAGATTAAACATCGTCAGCAGACAGGCTGTACGGATCATAAGATCAAGGTTTGTTGCCATGACACTTTTCAACTCTGAAGCTCCAAACCATCCTCGCCAATTCATCTGTCCGCTTTGCTTCCATTCTCTCCAAATCGATGAGCGGAACACCAGAACGAGACCCAATATACATGCAAGAGCCTCCGCAATCAGAGTAGCGCTTGCAACACCAGTGACATTCCAATGCATCATCTGTGTAAATACAATAGCTAATACCATATTGATTACGTTCATTGTAATTTGCAAAAATAATGTAGCCTTCACACGGGATAATCCCATCAGCCAGCCGAGCAGCACATAGTTCACCAATGTAAGAGGGGCTCCCCAGATACGAATGTTAAAATAAATTGCTGCCTGCGCTGCCACATCCTGAGCTGGATGGATTAGCTGCAGAGAAGCTAACAGAATGGGCTTTTGTAACACAATGAATACCGCACCAATGAGTAAAGCAATGGCCAGTGGGCGCATGAGAGCAGCTATGCCCTGGTCGTTATTTTGTGCCCCCGCGGCTTGGGCCGTGAAAGCTGATGTGCTGACTCGCAGGAAGCCAAACAGCCAATATAAAGTATTGAAAATAAGAGTGCCCACCGCTACACCGCCTAAATACGCGGAATCGCTCAAATGACCGATTACAGCTGTATCCACCGCACCGAGTAGCGGGGTTGTAATCGTCGAAATAATTAAAGGGATAGCTAAAGCAAGATAGGCTCGGTGGGAAGGCAACATGTTGAAAAAACCTCCAGTAATGATTGTGTGTAGGGATGGCGATCCGAATGAAATAATGCTTCCTTGGGAAAATGCTCAAGCACACTGCCTTCTTTCATGACCATGATTCGATCACTCATAAAGTGCACAGCCGCCAGATCATGTGAGATAAACAGATAAGCCAATCCTAGCTCATCCTGCAAATCCTTGAGCAGATTTAAAACGGTGGCTTGTGTGGTCACATCCAGACTTGCTGTTGGCTCGTCCAATACGATAAAATCCGGCTCTGTGCTGATGGCACGTGCGATGGTTACACGCTGCTTTTCCCCACCGCTAAGCTGATGTGGAAACTTGTCCAGATAGCTGGCTGGAAGCTTTACCATATCAAGCAAATGTTCTGCTATATCCCGACGTTCTGAGGACATACCCGTCATAAAAGAAGGAACATAGTACTTAAGCTGGTCCAGTGGCTCCAGCAGGGATTGCAGGATGGTTAGTCTGGGGTTCAAAGCCGCAGATGGATGTTGAAAAACTGCACCCAGCCTGCTGCGAATCCGTTTTAACTCGCTCCGCTTTAATCCCCGGATAGACTGCCCATCTAGTCTAAGCTCACCTTGATCAAATGGGTCCAATGTCAATATACAGCGAGCGAGTGTGCTTTTCCCACTGCCGCTTTCCCCGACAATGCCCAGACATTCTCGAGGGGAGATCGACAGAGCAACATTTTGCAGCACCGTTTTGCCTCCAGTGTAAGCCTTCGTCAAACCGGAGACGGTCACGACAGGATTAGACGTGTCTTGCCGCTGAGCGCAGGCGGCTTGATTATTCATGTGCAGCGCTCCTTTCCATTGCGTCCTGTTCTTCAGTGCTGTTGTAAGGTAAACGTGCTGGAGCGCCCGGAGACAGCGGCGGAATAGCTGCCAATAGACGACGAGTATACGGGTGGTCCGGATGGTTCAGCACCGCTTGCGTTTCACCTATTTCAACCAGTGAACCTTCGCGCATCACTGCGATTCGATCTGCATACTTGCGTACATGACGCAGATCGTGAGTGATCCACAAGACGGAAATACCCGTTTCCGTCCGGATTTGGTCAATGAGCTGCAGCACCCGATGAGCTGTGAGCGTATCCAGCGCCGTTGTGGGCTCGTCGGCAATAAGTAACTTCGGCTCCAGTAGTAGTGCAGCCGCAATAGCTACCCGTTGCAATTGACCGCCGCTGAGTTGGAACGGATAGCTGCGGTACACACGCTCGGCGGGAAGCTGTACGCGCTCCAGCACCTCGATACAGCGCTGCTTGCGCGCCTTGCGATCTTGCTTGCCATGGGCGCGCATCAGCTCGTCCAGTTGGCTGCCTACACGCAGAAAGGGGGTGAAAGCCCCGTGGTAGTCTTGAAAAATGTAGGATATTTCACTGCCAAGCAAAGAGCGCCTTTGTTTAGCGGGTAGATCTAGTAAATTATTGTCCTTCCACGCAATGATACCTTCCGCTGTAACAGAAGAGGGGAGAAGGCCGCCGATAGCGAACGCCGTCATGCTTTTGCCGCTACCACTTTCGCCGGCAAGAGCACACCATTCCCCCGGACGAACGGCAAGCTCCAGTTGCTCTACAATCGTTTTTACATTGGTCCGAATCGTTAAGCCTTCAATAGTCAGCATGTGCCAATTCACTCCTCTGTCCGGGTTTTAACATCATAACGGTCGCGTAGTTTATCTCCAAATACGTTTGCTAGTAGCACGGTTAGCACGACAGCTATCCCAGGAACCAGCATCAGGTGGGGAGCCATTTGAAAATACGCTCGTCCTTCATTCAACATAGTACCCCATTCCGGAATTGGTGGCTGTGGACCTAAGCCCAAAAAAGATAGGGAGGCAATCATTAAAATAATTTTGCCGACATCCAGCGTAGCCAGCACAAGAACATTCCCTATTGCATGGGGGAGAATATGTCGCATGACAATCCGCAGGGAGGAGGTACCCGCCAGTATGGATAACGAAATGTAATCCTTTTGCTTTTCTGCCAGCACGGTACTACGCACCAGGCGTGCATAACCAACCCATTTTACCGCAGTTACCGCGAAAATAAGATTTACTAAGCCTGGTCCGAGCAAACCGCTCAGCACAATGGCAAAAATATAATCTGGTAATGTCATGAAGGCATCGACCACCCGCTTGAATACACGATCCATCCAGCCTCCAATAAATCCTGAAAGCAGACCAAGAGGGACCCCGACAACCAGCGAAACGGCCAAAATCAACAAACTGGTTCCGACAGTCGTCCGAAGTCCAGCTATGACTCTCGATAGTACATCTCTGCCCAAATGATCCGTTCCCAGCCAGTGCGTAGCGCTGATCGATTGTAGTCGATTCCCCATCTGGATACGATACGGATCTTGCGGTGCAAGAAACGGAACGACTGTAATTGCTGAAAGAATGAGCAGGATGGAGAGCGACACGATCCATGTTTTGGACAATCGCGTTCTAGTGAGCTGCCCGTTTTCCGCATGTACGGATTTTATCATGATAAACGTTTCTCCTTCAAAGCGATTTCAGGATTGACCCAACGGTAGGACAGCTCTACCAAAATATTGATACATACAATGAATCCAGCCATAAATACGGTATAGCCCTGAATTATGGGGTAATCCCTTGCAGCAATGGCATCCACAATCCATTTTCCCAGCCCCGGATAGGCGAATAGCACTTCAATCACGACTGTGCCTCCCAGTAGGCTACCTATACTCTCACTGAATACCGTAATGAGTGGAACTAGACTGTGACGGAGCATGTGTCTGAAAAAAATGCGGATGGGGCTGATGCCACGCGCTTGCGCCGCTTTGATAAAGTCTTGCCCCGAGCTTTCAATCAGACTTGCGCGAATCATTCGTACATAAACGGCCGCCATTGCTAATCCCAAGGTAAGAGAAGGGAGTACCAAATGAAAAGCGGTTCCTTCGCCCATAGACGGCAAAATGCGCAATTTAACTGCAAACCATTCGATAAACAAAAGCCCCAGCCAAAAGCTGGGAATCGAGGAGCCGATTAAGGCAAACACACGACTGGCGCTGTCAATCCAGCGGTTACGGTAGAGCGCAGCCATCGTTCCCAAGGGTAGAGCTATTAGCAGCAAAATGAACAGAGAGCCTCCGGTCAGCAGCAGCGTATAAGGCAGTTTTTCCATAAACTCTGTGAATACCGGACGATGGGTTAAATAAGATTGTCCAAAATCAAACTGAAGCAACTGAACCAGCCACTTACCATATTGCACAGGTAATGGTTGGTCCAGCCCTAGTTGGCTGCGCATATCCGTAATTTGCTGATTGGACACAGCTACATCATCGACTCGGAGAATGCTCCGGACGGGATCGCCCGGAACAAGCTTAAGCAGACAGAAGCTCACAAAGGAAAGAATAAGAAAGAACAAAACTAGTTCAAGAAACTTTTTGGCCATGGATTTGAACATGCTAGTTCACATCCAGGTCCTGGGTTAGCAAGTAATATTCACTTTGGCTAGTTACCCAGTTATGTACGTAATCGCGATAGGCCACTACGTTGTTTGGATGGACCAGAAAGGATTGCAGATTTTCTTGGTCAATCAGTGTGACAGCTTTCAGCGCCAGCTTGTTGCGTTGTTCCTCATTCACGGTTGTGTTCAGCTGTGAAATCATACTCGCGAGTTCCGGTACATGCACACGCCCATAATTTAGTGCTCCTTCAGGCATGTAAGCCGCATTTAGAAAATAGCTTGCATCGCCGCGCGGGGCTGTAATGCTACTATAAGTCGCTAAATCCCAATCCTGATGAGCGGTAAGATATTCGTCAATATTATCAACCTGACGGATATCAATCGTAATGCCAAGTTCTTTAGCATTAGCCTGAATCAGCTGGGAAATGAGTGGAAGTTCCGCTCTCGACTGGTAAGTTAGTAATGTAAGTTGAAGCGGCTTGCCGTCAGGGGTTGCAACTTTTCCGTTCTGCACTGTATATCCAGCTTGCTTGAAGCCTTCTCGTGCAGCATTTAAATCAAATTTTTTCGTAATATATTCCGGCGAAAATGGAAAGTCGGGCAAGAACGGCCCTTGAGCAGGGGTTCCCTGGCCGGACATAATACCGCTGGCAATCTCATCACGGTTGATCAGGTTATCGAATGCCTTACGCACAGCCGTCTTTTTCAGATCGTTATTGTTCATATTGTAAATAAGTTGATGCGTTCGCAAACTAGGAAGTGAGTCAACCTTAACAGTAGAATCAGCTTTCAATAGCTCCAGGCTTTCAATTGGCGGGCGATACACAATATCAGCAGTTTTGGCTTGAAAAGCAAGCTGACGTGCATTGGCGTCTTCGTTAAACATGAATTTGGCATGCTTCAACTTTACTTCACCGTTCCAATATTGTTCATTGCGATCTAAATTCAGTTCACTTCCAGCACGGAAGCTGGCAACCTTGAACGGTCCCGTCCCAGATGGGAGGTCACCTGTAGCTGTGGTGTCTATAATAGCCGTATTCGGATGAACCAGCTCAGACACAAATTCTGGGAAAGGCTTGTCTGTCGTAATGGTCAAAATCTGTCCATCCGCATGAATATCACGGATATGTAGCGCATTTTTGACCGATGGATTGAGCTTTAACGCTCTTTCCAAAGAGGCTTTGACAGCAGCAGCATTGACGGTTTTACCGCTGTGGAAGTTCACACCTGATCGGATGTTGAAGGTCCAGTGCTGTCCGTCCTTGCTGTTCCATTTGTCTGCAAGCCAAGCTTCCAGCTTAAGATCCTTGTTCACTTTGATCAGTGTTTCACTTACTCCAGCACGAACAGCTGTGTAATTTACATCTGAATGGGGGTCTATAGTAGGGCTCTGCACGTTGAACAATAAGGTGACACTTTTATCTTGTGGTGCAGCAGATGGAGAGGGTGAAGCTGACGGAGAAGAAGCGCAGGCTGCCATCATTACCGCCATTACCGCAGGTATAAATAGTTTAAAATACGAACGTTTAAACAACAGGAAGTCCTCCTTAATAGTAATCGTAATTTTTACGCTTTAACTCATGAATCATATCGTAACCAAATGAAGGTGCTTTGTAAATATGTAATTGACGAATGTGTATGTAAATTCATATCAAAAAGACTGCTAACCAATAGTGATATGGTTAGCAGTCTTTAAGTTTATTCACATATTATTAATTTGGAATCACATGAAAATTATGAATTAGTGCATGGGAGCTTTGGCAGTGCCATGTTCAACATGAACTCTACGGATGAAAAAGGCAAGGATCAACCCGATCACACTGATGATCATCGCAAAGAAAAATGAATTTTGTGATCCGATTGTCATGGCATTGGCCATTTCATTTACGGATTCAGGCATACTGGATTGGCTCAAATAGCCTTCCATACCTTTGGAGAGAATGCTTACCGCTACGGCTGTACCGATTGCACCAGCAACTTGTTGGAGCGTACTCATAATGGCTGTTCCGTCTGGGTATAGATCCATAGGGAGCTGATTTAGGCCGTTTGTCTGAGCTGGCATCATAATCATGGAAATGCCGATCATCAAGCAGCTATGAAGCACAATAATGAGTACAAGAGTTGATGTTGTTGTAATGCCGGACAGGAAAAACAAAACAGCAGCTACAATCACAAGTCCTGGAATGACAAGCCACTTGGGACCGAATTTATCGAACAATGAACCCATAATAGGAGACAAGAGGCCGTTGATAATCCCACCGGGCAGAAGTACTAAACCTGCTGTTAGAGCAGACAGAGCCAGCCCCTTTTGCAAAAAGAGTGGAAGAATCAGCATCGTAGAAAGGATCGTCATCATACATAGGAACACCATAATAACGCCAATAACAAACATAGGGTATTTAAATACACGCAAATTCAACATAGGCTGCTTCATTTTCAATTGACGTACAGAGAACAGTATCAACGATATCAGACCGACAATCACAGGAAGCAGAACCATCAGGCTAGCCCAACCTTCGCCACCTTCTCCGGATTTACTGAAACCAAACACGACACCGCCGAAGCCAATGGAAGATAACAGGATAGATAAAAAATCAATTTTGGGCTTGGTCGTTTTTGAAACGTTTTGCATAAATAAAATACCGCAAATCAGTGAGAGAACCAAGAACGGAAGGGAGATCCAGAAGATCCAGTGCCAAGACAGATTTTGCAGTACCAGTCCTGCAATGGTAGGGCCCACTGCCGGTGCGAACATAATGACCAATCCGATGATCCCCATAGCCGCGCCTCTCTTTTCAGCCGGGAAAATGATCAAGATGGTGTTAAACATCAATGGCAATAACAACGCCGTGCCAATGGCCTGAAGAATACGTGCGATCAATAGCACTGAAAAAGTAGGTGCAAGCGCAGCAACGAGACAACCAGCTATTGAGAACAGCAACGATGTAACAAACAGCTGTCTTGTCGTAAAGGTTTGAATCAGCAATCCCGATACAGGTACTAAAATACCGAGTGTAAGCAGATAAGCGGTTGTCAGCCATTGGGCTGTTGCAGTTGTAATATGCAAAATCTGCATCAAATCATTCAGTGCAATGTTAAGTGCCGTTTCACTGAACATCCCAATAAAGCCGCTAAGGAGCAGCGCAATCATAATAGGTAGCACCTTGAACGTTTTGGGTTCAGAGGGTGAACTTGTTTGACTCATTGTACTCATGTTGTTTTTGTTCCTCCAAATAAATTAATAGTGTTGAATTATAACAATCGGTCTATATATAATAAACATGTTGTTATTTTTTTGTCAAAGTATAAGTTGTAAATATTAAATAATGAAGGATGCTGTATATGGCTGCTAAACCCGAATCATACGAGAATATCGTACAAACCGCATCGAAGCTCTTTTTTCATCAGGGGTATCACGCGACCGGACTGAATCAGATTCTTGCGGAGAGTGGATCACCGAAAGGGTCACTTTATTATTATTTTCCGCGTGGTAAAGAAGAATTGGCTTTGGAGTGCATAAGAAGAGGGAATGAGTTTATAAAGCAAAAATTAAAACAGACACTGGACGGGAATGATAATCCAGTGCTAGCCATTCAGGATTTTATTCGTAATACAGCTGAGGAGGCAGACCGTACCGGCTTTAACGACTTCATGCCGATTGGCTTCTGGGCTGCTGCGGAAACTTCCTGTATTAGTGAATCGCTACGTCATGCTTGTGTGAATACGTTTACAGATTGGCAGCACATCTATATGGAGCGTCTTCAGGAATCGGGCTGGGACGAGGAAAAGGCACGCAGTCTGGCGGTACTTATCATTTCGATGCTCGAAGGTGCATTGATTTTGGCCGTTACGCAACAGAGCAGTGCTCCTATTTATAATATCGTGGATTACATTCCACAGTTGGTCAAATAATCCTGTCTCTTCAATTTTCAATCTCTCCTAATGAGCTCCAACAAGTAACTTTAGAGAGCCGATGTTCTCGTTTTTGAGAACTCGGCTTTTTTGTGGTTCTGAGACGTAATTTTACTCACATTACCAGCACCAAATGATGAAAAGTATGGTAAAATAGAATGAATTTGATTTTGATTTTGCACGAAAGGAAGGGTGATAGCAAGTGGCAAAAGCGAAGGTACCCAAACGGCCTACTCGGGATGAATTTGTACTGGAGGAAATCGGGAATCAGCTTGTAGAAGCACAACGAGAGCAATCCGAGGTTGTATTGACCGTATGGGGACGCGCAGAAACAACCCGCGGACAGATTGTTAAAATGGACCCAAGAACAGGGAAGGTTCATGTAGAGAGTAATGGAGAAACGGATAAAGTTCCTTTTATGGATATTATGAGTGTAAATTACCCGAGAGATTAGTTGTTGTGATTACATAAATATAGCAGAAAGGGACAACAAGAATGACAAAGTTAGAGTCTCCCTTACTGCGAGGGAAAGTAACAATTTAAAATTCGCGTATACAAAAACAACCGAGTGGTTTAGAGCCATCGGTTGTTTTTGTATACTGCTGCATGAGTGGGAAGAGAAAGCCGCGTTGTTGTATTGGCACTTGCCCTTGTATATGCTTATGCAGCTTTTATCGGGCTGGTATGACTCGCACGTGCTTCGGCTTTCTTAAGCACCTTACGATCAAAAATGAAGGGGCCAAACGGCAAAAGTGAGGCAATCAAGGCAGCAAGACTTTGCAGTAGCGTTATTTTCCGCATAATCAGCATGACCACAGTCGCTACAACATAAGCCACGAACAGTACCCCATGGATCATACCCACCCAGCTTACCATTTGCGGTATTCCAGCTGCGTATTTAAGTGGCATAGCGATACACACAAGCAGTAGATATGAAATTGCTTCAATATTACCAATGACACCAAACATCTTAAAGGCATTTTTGAACATAATACACCTCTTTCTCTTATTACTTAAAATTTAATATATCCTATAATGCATTGTTATTAAACGGTAGAAAGTTACGATATATCGAATATTTACGGCAGATGCCAACGTCACACAGCTTAGCGCTCCTGGAAACGATAATTGTAATTTCATTTAACTTGTCAAAATGTGTATCCCTATTGTATGCGCGACCCCCTATCAGTAAAAATACGGTGTGAAGCCTAAACATTTTGTATGCAAATTCCGATAACAGTTAAATGAACGTGTGTACATTATGGTACATATTTTAAAAGCTGGATTGCAGCAGAAGGGCTTGTAAGCTTAACTTATTAGTTTTTGACAAATAAAATTTCCATACTGGTATCAAGGAGAGCATAGAATATGAATAAAAAACGTTTGCGTCAATGGATGGCTCCGTTCGCAACGGCTACACTGATTTTGAATACGGGATATGGCATTTTGACACCCGATGCAGTGGCTAGCGCGTTGCCGACTGAGAGGCATTACTCAAATCTGACAGGCCTAAATACAACACAGTTACATACCAAATTAGCAACCGCTCAAGGTAGTCAAGTGCCTGTTACTTCAGGTCCGAAAGTGACTACGTTAACCAAAGGTTATGGTCAGAACACCTATCTTAACCAAATGCTAAAAGTAATGTCGAGCCAAATGGTGACTGCGAATATCGCGCCGGCAGAGGTAAGCAATCTGACAGCGGTTCCTACAGAAACAACAAAAGTAAATTTGTCCTGGAACAATCCGTCGGACATCAATTTTGACCACGTAAAAGTGGTGGGTGTTACTAACGATGTGTATGTAGATAACATTAGAAGTAACTCTTATATGTTAAGCGGTTTACAGCCGAACACGACATATACCTTTCGCGTGAAAACGGTGAATAAGAGTGGAAATGAATCTCTCGGTACAACAATACAGGCTAAAACGGCTTCCGCTGATGGTCCTGTGGATAAGACACCACCAGGAGAAGTAAGCGGACTGGCAGCGACGAATGTAGGATATAATGGATTTACCATCAATTACATATTGCCTAAGGATGCTGACTTAAGCCAAGCGATTGTCTATTTAAATGGTACAGAAATTCAAAGAACCACAGGCACGTCTTACACGTTTAATGTCTTGAATGCTGCCACAGCCTATACCGTAACGGTCAAAACGATAGACAAATCCGGAAATATATCTCAAGGAGTTAGTATTCCAGTTACAACTTCTACGGTCTCTACCGATATCGTGCCCGATGTGACAGGTGCTTCAGTGACATCAGTTAATAACTATAGTGTTACTGTTTCCTGGACAAGGCCTAGCGGAATTAGTACGGTCAGTCTGTATAAGGACGGGCAACTGGTAACCGATTCAACAGGAACATCCTATACTTTCAACAATCTTTCGGCAAGCCAGACCTATACGTTCACGATAAGATCTAAGCGAAGCACAGGTACATTGTCCTCCGGTGTGAGACTAACTGCCACAACGGACAGTACGTCTTCCAATTCGTCAGAAGTGTCCAATCTTGAAGTAGATAGCAAAAGTGACACCTGGATCAAAATCACCTATGATATGCCGAGTCGAGCCGACAAGGTGAAGATATATGTGGATGGTGATTATAAGGGGACTACAAGCTCTGAGTCCTATAAAATCACGGATTTGCGAGAAGGACGCTGGTATGAGATTAAGGTCGTGACTGTCAATAGCAATGGAAGAGAATCTAGCGGTGTAAAGATATCAGAACGCACGGATTCGGATGGTTACTACTCTTCTTCATCTAGTTCATCGAACTATGAGAAAGCAAGAGATTTGATGCGAATTGCGGAAAACAGTCTAAATGCGTCCGACTGGCGTTCTGCCAGAGATGCAATCAGTGATCTGCCGAGCGGAACCCGTAAAAGCGATCTGCTGGATCGGCTAGAAGCTATTCGCAATAGAGCGATTGGTACCGGTAGTTCATCATCCGGGACGAGTTCTACTACGACAACCACTTCTGGTACAACGTCTTCATATCCTAACAATGCGGTTTCCTCCTATTCATCTTCGTTCACCCTGACACCAGGAGCTAAATCAGCTTATGTCGATGGTCGTGCTACGACGATGGCTCAGGCTCCTCGGATCATTAATGGGGCGACGATGGTCCCGCTGCGCTTTATCAGTGAACGGATAGGTTACGAGGTGAATTATGAAAAATCGACCAAAAAGATTATTCTGAATCGACCTACAGACGGCAAACAGGTAGTGCTTCAAGTCAAGAATTCGACCCTTGCCGTATATGAGTTAAACAACTCCCGAAGTTATTCGACGAACATCACAGCTCCGGTTATTGTTAACGGCTACACGCTGGTTCCATTACGAGTGATTAGCGAGCTTTCGGGGTATCAGGTGAACTATAATACTGCATCCAAACAAATTACGATTACCAAATAAATGCATCTGTTAAAAGAGTTCTAAAGTGAAAACTTTAGAACTCCTTTTTGTCTACTATCCAATAAGTGTACGTAAAATGCGAAAAGGGGCGCTTTATAAGCGCCCGCTAATAGAGTTATAAATTGACAATCAGCTACTCTGTAAACAAGTTATTTTGACTAAAATGATATTAAGCTGCTTAAGATCTTCTACAGTTAGTTGAATACTCAGCGTTTGAAGATTAGTTTCGATCTGATCAGGCTTGGTCGCACCTGGAATGATTAAGGTATACGATAGGATTGATTCTCGCTTGTATGATTCATGCACTGATTGGTATCTCAATGCTTACCTGTCCGCCGCTTGTCTGGGTGGAGTTGGTGATGATCAGTTGTCCGCCATGTAGGTTGACAATGGATTTTGTTATATACAGGCCCATACCGTAATGTCCACTCAATCTTCTGGATGAATCACCCATATAAAACTGCTCGGCGGCCTGTTTGAGACCTGCTGGAGAGAAGCCCGGGCCTTCGTCTACGATGCTGAACCGAATACAGTTTTCAACAGACTCTACGATCAGCTGGATTTCGCTGTATTCAGGCGCCTGATCTACCGCATTAGAAGCAACATTCATAATGGCACGCTCAAGTAGCACTGGGTCTGCATACAGCGTCTTAGGGAGGTTATATGCAGCGAATGCTACAGATATTTTTTTGACAGCAGCCAAGGCCATTATCTGATCTTTCACTTTCGATAAATAGAAGTCAGCATCCATCGTTTCCGCCCGCAGGGTGACTAGTGTTTCCGCTTTTGAAATGTCAATGAGAGTTTTAATATACTGCTCCATCTGCCTGGTGCTTTCCGCAATATAATCCGTATAGTTCTTTTGCTCTTCGGACTGTTCGGTCTCGGACAGTAGCTCTACGTTTCCACGAACGATAGTGAGTGGTGTTTTGACATCGTGTGCTAGAGCGGAAATTTGCTCGCGGCGGGATTTTTCGAGATTCCACTGTTTCTGAAGCGATGCCTTTAAAGTTTCTTTCATTTTATCCATGGAATGCAGCACCTGATCGATCTCCATCACGCCACTGAACTTGATTGAGAAGTCCAAATCCTGTGCTTGAATTTGTTTGGTAGCCTGCTGCAATCCGATCATCTTACGTGCCAGCTTTCGTCCGAAGGAGGAAGCCAGTAAAGCACCTCCCCCCAGGAAGGCGATACAGAACACGGCCAAAAAGGACAATTCTGCGTTCGGCAGATATTGACGCAGGATAGGAAGTTCAAACTGTGCCGAGACAGAATAGCGCATCACAGTAATTTCATCATGATGTGGAACTTTTACATAGTTATAGGGAAATTGATACACAGTATTGCTCTGCTGCGTAACACTCCAAGCGGCTTGGGCCTGGTTTTCAGAAAGATTTCCTTCAATGAGGCGGCCTTCCGAAGTGAACAACGCGTACTTATACAGTTTTATCTGAGAATTCGGTTGCAGGGTCTTGCCCGCTTCAATGATTGACTTGTCCTCCCGTACCTGCTTCTCCGCATAGTTCGCGGGAAGAATGGCCCCATAAGATATCAGGGCATAGAAGATGAGGACCAGGAACAGAGCGAGCGCAATCGTCCCAATACAAAACATAACTAAATAACCCAGGAAAATGGTTCGTAATTTGGTAGTCTTGCGTGCTTGTTGTACTTTGGTTACTTCCATCGGTAGCCGATCCCCCAAACCGTCTCCACTGGAGAAACCTCTACTTTGCCAAGCTTGGCCCGGATATTTTTGACATGCTCCACAATGGTGGCGGAATCGCTGTCCCCATCCAAGCCGAAGACCGCTTCGTAAATCTGCTCCTTAGAGAATACCTGCCCCCAGTTCAAAGCTAGAAACTTACATATCTCATATTCACTTTTGGTAAACGGGACTACAACATTCTGAACGGTGATTTCCTTGCCAGACAAATTGAAATGAACTTCCCCGATGCAGAATACATTACGCCGTTCACGATTCTCCCGTCTGAGATGGGCGTTGATTCGTGCGCGCAGCTCTCCAGTGCCGAACGGTTTGACAATATAATCGTCGGCTCCATCCCCAAGCCCCAACATCACATCGTTCTCCATGGATTTTGCGGTAAGAAACAGTATCGGACAGTCTACCTTGCTGCGAATTTCCCGGCAGAGTGTGAATCCGTCCATGGTAGGCATCATCACGTCAAGCAGTATAAGATCAAATGCTCCGAGCTGCATGGTGAGAACCTGTGGGGAGGCGGAGACCACCGTGACAACATGGCCATCTTTCTGCAAAATATTTTGAAGGAGTGCCAAAACGGCGGGTTCGTCATCAACGGCCAACAAGTTTGCCATGCTTTATTCACATCCCTTGCTTTCTTTACTCTAATCTTTACTCCAACGAATTTTGTCCTTCCCAACGACAAATCCATAACCCTAATAATACCATGATGACTAAGGTCCCTACTACGCAATATCTGATTCCCAAATGAAGCTGTATAGCTTCAGGGATAGAATCTGCTGAGCTTACGCCGTATTGCACCCAGATCGTGATGAACCGGGCCGCCCAAGCAGAGGGAACGAATATCCAATTATGATCACCCAGCCCTGTAAGAAGCAAAGCGGACAATAGACTCTCCATAATACCCAGACCGATGGAAGCTCCTTTGCCAAATCGCAAACTAATGAAAAAATGCAGAATATAAAGGAACACACTGGACACAAACAGAATGCAGGCAGCCAACACATAAAACTTCAAGCCATACGGGGACTCTTTCATAAGATATATATAGCCAGCCCCAAAGCCACCGGAGGCAAGCAGCACACTGCCAAATCCCAAGATCAGAAGCAGGGTGAGCTTGCTCAGAAAAGGTAACAGCTTCACCGGCGAGGTCAAGAGGTGTTGGAAATTTCCAGCGACTGACTCCTGCTCAACAGCAATGGAGCATACAATACCAATCATGGTAGGAAGAACCACAGCCAGGACCTGCAAATAGCCGTCTATCTTCGAAATCGGTGAATACGGAGTAAAGGAATAGTAGGCTAGAAAGATTGCTATGCCTAAAAGCGGCACAAACAGCTGCACAAGCAGTAAGGGCTGCCTTCTAAGTTTAAGCACATCGGATTTCAGATAGCGGAAAAAAGAAATCATCTTATTTAGCCTCCCGCTTGCGGAAGGACATCGCCGTCAGTATCGACAGAATTATAAACAGGCAGATTGTGATCACTAGACCGGGCACAATCACACCTTTATCCAAAAGTGGATCTCCTGAAGGAACGGCAAGCCCATTAGGCAGCACTTGAATGACGACGCACATCAATCGTGCTGGAATAGCATAGGGTACCGCCCACCATACAGAAGACGTAGCGAACAAGACGGTGCAGGCTACGTTGCCCAGCATGTTGATGATTAGGGTGGCAAACATGCCTATTCGATCCGTCAGGAACAGGCAAAGTGGAACTTGCCACAAAAAGGTGATGAAGAGGATCAGAGTTGCAGCGACGCTTTCTGCTAGTGTCACGGAAGTTGAGAATACGAATCCGCCAAGAGTTATCCCTATAAATAAAATAATAGAGGAAACCATTAAGAGTCTTACGCAAACCCCGATTTTACCGTACCATACCTGAGCCAAATCTACAGACATGCCAAGGACAGCACGGTATTTCAGCTTCTTGCCATCCTTTTGGAACACTCCTGAGCATATTAAGGTGAGCGCACCTGGCAGCAGCATGAAATACCACCAATTGTAGCTGGCGCTTTGGAGCATATGTCCTCCCATGAGCACGGTACACAGAAGAAGAGTAACGATGGGGGCCAGCCAGACCAGCTTTTTCGTAAAGGTACGCTTTAATTTTAGATGCTCGGCGGCTATATATTGCTGCATCCTACTCATCCCCTTTTCGGTATTCCTGTGCAATCTGCATGAACAACGATTCCAAGTCTTGTCCTGGTGTAACCGCCTCTTGGTAAGCTAATATGCCACCAGCGATAATACCGACATGGTCAACGATTTGTTCGACTTCGGATAAAATATGACTGGAAAGAATTACGGTAATTCCTTGCTTCGGGAAGGAGCGAATCAGCTCGCGTTGCTCCTGAATGCCAATGGGGTCAAGTCCGTTGGTTGGCTCATCTAAAATTAGTAGTTTGGGATGGTTGAGGAGCGCAATAGCAATGCCCAGCCGCTGTTTCATGCCCATCGAGAACTGGCCAGAGCGTTTTTTCCCGGTATGAGTCAAATCAACAATGTTCAGTACTTCATCAATTCGTGAATCAGGTAGTCCGAGCAAGGTTGTACGAACCTTTAAATTCTCTCTAGCAGTCAAATTCTCATAGAGTGGAGGAGATTCGATCAGTGCGCCGATCTGAGCGAGATATTTTCGTGACCAGGGTTTTCCTTGGAATAAAATTTCACCGCCTGTCGGACGTAGCATACCAGTTAACATTTTCAAGGTGGTTGATTTTCCAGCCCCATTTGGGCCAAGTAGCCCATAGACGGAATTCTCCTGAATAGACAGTGTGACGTTGTTCACCGCCTGTTGCCGTCTAAAGGTTTTGCAGAGATTTTTAGTCTGTAAAATAATGTTATCCATATCAGTTCATCCTTTTCATTCGTTCTGACAACTACTTTACAGATCAATTCTAAGAACTTTATAAGGATAGAAATATTAATGTTTCAAACTTTATGCATTCATGCGGTATTCGCTATAATGGATACAGTGATTTAGGAAAGGGATGTATTCATGAAGAGGGTTATCGTAATCGGAGCAGGAATTCTGGGGGCATCGACAGCATACCAGTTAGCAAAATTGGGCGCTGATGTCATTCTTGTAGACCGCAAAGATAAAGGACAGGCGACTGATGCAGCTGCTGGCATTATTTGTCCCTGGTTATCACAGCGACGCAATCAAGCTTGGTACCAGCTCGCCAAAGCGGGCGCACGTTTTTACCCCGGATTGATTGAAGAACTTAAAAGCGAGGGGGAAACAGAAACTGGCTATGCTCAAGTTGGAGCTCTCAGTATTCATAATGATTTGGAGAAAATTAAAAAAATGCAGGAGCGAGCACACTTACGACAAGCGGATGCGCCAGAAATCGGTGAGATTACGCAACTAAATGAAAAGGAAACCCATGAACAATTTCCTTTGTTAGTAGAAGGTTACCATTCTGTTCATATTAGTGGTGCCGCTCGTATAGATGGTCGGGCGCTGCGTGATGCGTTGATCCGATCAGCACAAAGAAATGGGGCAACCCTTATCCATGGGGATGCTGTGCTTCAATACGATTCCGACCATGTAACAGGAGTAACGGTCGGTGCAAACAGCTTCTCATCTGACGAAGTCATTGTTTGTGCAGGTGCATGGGCCAATCAACTGATGCTGCCTTTGGGCATTCATTTTAAGGTTAGTTATCAAAAAGCACAAATTATGCATTTGCAGGTTTCTAATAGGCAAGACACAGGCACCTGGCCTGTAATCATGCCGCCTTCTGATCAATATCTGCTTGCTTTTGACAAGCAAAAGATCGTAATAGGGGCGACTCACGAAAATGAAATCGAAGGCTACGATACAAGAGTAACAGCAGGTGGAACGCAAGAAATCCTAAATAAAGGTTTAGAATTAGCACCTGATTTAGCAAATAGTACTTTTCAGGAGGTAAGAGTTGGTTTCCGTCCTTTTACACCCGGTTTTCTACCGGTGATCGGAGCTGTTCCTGGCTGGAATGGCCTTATAGCGGCAAATGGGCTTGGAGCATCCGGGTTGACCATGGGTCCCTTTATTGGAAATCAGTTGGCAAAGTTGGTACTTGGAATGGCCTTGGATATCGATATCAATGATTATGATATTCAAAAAGCAATAGTTGAAAGTTGATCCTTGACTGAGGAGAACAATATATATACTGAAAAAGTCGCCATACTGGCGACTTTTAGTTTTAGTACTATATTTATTTTATACGTCATTCATCATGTCATTGAGATGCGAATTCTTCAACGATTGTGTTGCGAATTGCATGTTTTTTAAGTAGTCAATTTTATAGATACAGGAGTAGATCACATTTAATACATAGTCAAAGGCAATTTGCGACGAAAATGTACCAATCTTGGCATGTTTTACTTCGTCATTAGGCACCTGGATACAGATATTACTGAGTTTGGCCAATTCATTTTGACTGGTTGCTGTAATTGTGATAAAGGGAATATTTTCATGTGTAAAGTGCTTTGCTGCTTTTAAAAAGATCGGTGATTTTCCGTGGTAAGTTAAAAAAACAGCGCAATCCTGTGGCGTAAGATTAGCCGTATGGTACGCCCACTCAGACAGCTCCGTAGCTATAACCACATACTTGTTAATTTTCACTAATTTATTTTGGAAACTTTTCGCACGGATTTGTGAATCTCCTAACGCATATATAAAGATCCTTTTCGCTTGATCCAGCAATAGGGCTGTTTGCGACAATAAATCATCATCCATGAATGTAAAGTTTTTTTCTATCGTTTCCTTCATTAATTCTGCAATTTCTTTCGCCACTTGAAGTGGGGATTCATCAAAACCAAATGGATAGTTGGGGTCTACATTGGAAATGTTCTGGGTATTCTGCTGAAACTCCCGAGCAAGTTTGATTATGAACTCCTTGAAGCCAGATAGCCCAAGTTTATGTGTTAATCGATTAATCGCGGAATGCGAAGTATATGTTGCCTTTGCAAGCTCCTGAATATTTAAGTGCAGGATCCTTTCCTTATGAAGCAAAATATAGGATGCAATGCTTTTTTCGTTTGGTGTAAAGTTTTGCATTTCGGATAATTGCATCAGTATTTTCAACAGGTTCACTCCGGTTCAATTGAAATGACGTTTGATAAAGGATCTAAAATAAACATTTTGTTTGAAAATAAACAAACATTTTTAAAAATATTCGGTTGATTGTACCATTTTGGCGGCAAATCCTTTACGATCAACGTTCTTCTTCTATAATAAATGAAAAAGAGCCTAGGGGGAATTAATATGCTTAACATCGGTTATATTGGGAATGGCAAAAGCACCAATCGGTATCATCTTCCTTTTTCATTGACCAGAGATCATTTGAACGTAAAGACGATCTACGCCCGTAATCCAGATAAAGGGGAGTGGGAGAAAATCCCTGGTGTGCAGTATACTGATAATCTTGAATCTCTAATGAACGATAAGGAAATTCAGTTGATTGTTATCTGTACACCTGTAGAATCCCACTACACTTATGCGAAAATGGCACTCGACCACGGGAAAAATGTACTTGTTGAAAAACCCTTTATGTTAACGAAAGAAGAAGCTGTGTCCATCTTCCAATATGCCAAAGAGAAAAATCTGATTATACAGTGCTATCAAAACAGACGTTACGATTCGGATTTCCTCACTACCAAGAAGGTTATTGAATCAGGAAAACTCGGTGATTTGTTGGAGGTGGAAATGCATTTCGATTATTACCGCCCTGAGACCCCCAACTCCACCTCTCATTTTTCCAAATATAACAGTTACCTCTATGGACATGGCGCTCATACCATTGACCAGGTTCTTGCCTATTTTGGGAAACCTGACACGATCCATTACGACGTGCGCCAATTGCTCGGTTCTGGAAGAATGAATGATTATTTTGATCTAGATTTTTATTATCCCTCACTTAAGGTATCCATTAAATCCAGCTTTTTTCGTTTAAAAGAGCGGCCGAGTTTTGTTGTATACGGCAAAAAAGGCGTTTTTATAAAGCAGACAAAGGATCGTCAGGAGGAGCATCTTAAATTATACTATCTGCCTAAGGGACACGCCGATTTCGGCATCGACCAGCCTGAGCATTATGGCATTTTAACATACCTTGATGATAAGGGCGAGTATCATGAAGATAAAATCGTTTCTGAAAAGGGAGACTATGCCCGAGTGTATGACGATATGTATCAGTCGATCGTAATTGGTAAAGAAAAAGTGATTAAAGACGAAGAAACGATAATGTGTATGGAAATACTTGAAAAAGGTATAGAGGAGTGCAGCTAAAATGAAGTTAGGAATTGTCGGAGCAGGGATGATCGTAGGGGATCTATTAAGCTTTATTCAGGAAATCCCGACCATTTTACTAAAGGGCATTTGTTCTAGACCTAGCCACAAGGGGAAATTACTGGATTTACAAAGTAAATATGGAATATCTCAGATTTATTCGGATTACAGCGAGATGCTGATGAGTCGTGATGTGGATACAGTTTATATCGGGTTGCCTAATCATCTTCATTATTCATATGCGAAAGAGGCATTATTGAGTGGTAAACATGTCATCTGTGAGAAGCCGTTTACTTCCAATTTGCAAGAATTTCTAGAGCTAAAAGAAATTGCTCAGCAAAGAAAACTGGTATTGGTGGAAGCCATAACGAATCAATATTTGAAAAATTATTTGTCAATGAAGGAGTATCTACCTAAGCTTGGTGAGATCAAAATAGTGGAATGCAACTATTCTCAATACTCATCTCGGTATGAAGCTTTCAAAGCGGGAATAATCCAGCCTGCGTTTAATCCGGAGATGTCTGGTGGAGCCTTGATGGATATTAATTTATATAATATTCATTTGGTTGTTGGATTTTTCGGGAGCCCGAAGAAAGTGCAGTATTGGGCGAACATGGAGCGTGGAATTGATACTTCAGGTATGCTGCTGCTTGATTACGGTGACTTCAAGTGTGTCTGCATAGGTTCAAAAGACAGTACGGCTCCCAATGCAGTGAACGTTCAAGGCAATAAGGGCTATATACACATGGCAAGTTCAGCAAATATATGCGACTGCTTTGATTACACTGCGAATAAGGAAACGCCAATCCGGGTAGATCAGAAAGATCATCCCCATCGAATGTATGACGAATTCGTTGAGTTTGACCGTATCATCGAGGAAAAAGATTTGGAAAAAGTCTCAGAAATGCTTGAACACAGCGAGAGGGTCATGAATGTCATTGAGAAAGCCAAGCAATCCGCCAATCTTGTATTTGGTCCTGATAAATAAAGAAGCAGCTCAATTACTGAGTTGCTTCTGATCCGTAATTCCCACACAGCGGACACTGCATAACGGATAACCACTTCTTCGTTTAATCCTTGATTTCTCTCTTCAGTCATGTCTTTGATATCATTACTTCAAGTCATAATCCAATCACGAGGAAGTCTCTTTAGTTAGAGTGAATAATTCAGATGAAAAATCATATTTCTCCGCAATATTAAAATCCTGGTCAGCCTTATAAGGCGGGGTGAGTATAAGTCCGATGTTCATTAACTCGCTGCCTGTAAAACGTCGGTCCAATTCTTCCACGAAATATACTGCCATTTCGTCCAGTCCGATGAGCTTTAGCCGTGAATAAGCTGCATTGGGGCGTGAGAGAACCTGGTACCAGCCGACGAGAGCATGCTCACGTTCTGCATCAATGGTCATCCATGCTGTTTCATTTTTTTCAAAGGGACTTAGCAGACGGTAAAAGGTTCCCTGTGTAATTAATCGTCTGTGACGTTTATATACTTGTATTTGTTTTTTAATTACATTGCACTCTTCTTCGGACAACGCCAATGGGTCAAGTTCATAACCGAATATACCAAAGTAGGCGACATTGGATCTAGTTTGCAGCGGTGCCGTTCTGCCTACCTGGTGGTTCGGGATGCTTGACACATGAGCACCCATACTGCTAAGCGGATAGGCCATGGAAGTGCCATACTGAATCTTCAGACGTTCTATAGCCTCGCTATCGTCGCTTGTCCATGCTTGCGGAGCGTAATAAAGCATCCCTGGATCAAACCGTCCCCCACCGGAAGCACAGGACTCAAACAAAATCTCAGGGTGTTCGGTAATCAGCTTCTCATATAAAGCATATACACCCAGGACATAGCGGTGAAAAAATTCGCCCTGTCTTTCCTTGCCCAGAGATAACGAATAGGCTTCTGAAATACAGCGATTCATATCCCATTTTACGTATTCGATCCGAGCAGAAGAGAGCACGTCATCCATTAACTTAAACAGGTAATCCACGACAGGCGGTTGGGAATAATCAAGAACATATTGATGACGTCCATGCTTGCGTTGACGGCCGGGTGTTCCCACAACCCAGTCTGGATGCTCCCTCATAATATGAGAGTCGGAGTTAACCATTTCCGGCTCGAACCAAAGACCGAATTTCATCCCGAGCTGATTGATCTTCTTTGCCAAATTCGAGATCCCGTTCGGTAGCTTTTCAGGATTTTCAAACCAGTCACCGAGGGAAGAGGTATCATTGTTTCTTCGACCGAACCATCCGTCATCCAAGACAAAGAGTTCAATCCCCAGTTCACCTGCTTTTTTTGCCATATCAACTATTTTCTGCTCAGTAAAATCAAAATAGGTCCCCTCCCAGTTATTGATCAATACAGGTCGTTCCCGCTCGGTCCAACTGCTGCGAATTAAGTGTTTATTGTACAGGCTATGGTATGCTTGGCTCATGCCATTTAAACCGCTCTCAGAATAGACCAGAACTGCTTCAGGCGAATAAAAACATTCTCCTGGCTTCAGGGTCCAGCAGAATTTGTCAGGATGAATGCCGATCATCAATCGGGTAGTTGAATAGCTGTCCACTTCCGCCTGGGCAAGAAAGTTCCCGCTGTAAACGAGATTAACCGCATATACTTCTCCTTGGTGTTCCTGTGATCCGGGTTTGGCAAGCGCCAGAAATGGATTGTGAACATGACTACTAATTCCTCGAGTGCTCCCAATCGACTGTAGCCCAGGTCTCAATGGTGTACGCTCCACATGACGTTCCCTGCCCCAAGCCCCTGATAAATGAATAATTTCATATTCGGCTTCAGGAAGATCAAGACTCAGGCTCATTAGACGGTTGACTCTCAGGGGATTATTCCCGGAATTCGTTATGGATACGGATCTCGTGATCACGGGCAGTTCGCTGAAGATGGTGTAAGCAAGCACGGCCACCGTTCCTGTAAGAGAATCGGTCAGCGTGATGAGGAGTGTCTCTGCTTCATGTGCTTCCTTACAAAACGTAGCTGGAAGATGAGGAATTTTAGGTTTTCCAGTGATTACCTCGTAATGGTCATAAGTGAACTCCATTATATGAGATCCGTCCTCCTGTATGATCTCAATTGCTGGCTCTCGAAAGTCTCCACTTCCCGCAGAAGGAAATTCCTGCTTAATACTTTCCAACGATGTCACCAAGTCACTATCAAACTCACCGACAGACACGGGACGATAGCTTCGCTCGATAAAGCGGTCATATTGACCAAGGTACTCTATTTTTTTGCCGTAATATAAATGCTCCAATTGCCCGTTCTCCATGACACGGAAAAGATAACTACAGTATTTGTTCGTTAAGTGAAATGTCCGTTCCTTTTGGTTAACTTGTAGACTAGCCATGTACATAGCCCCTTTCAAAATATGTCGAACCACTTGAAAGCGTTATTATTGAATCAGCATAACAAAGATAGTGATAGTAAATACATGACTTTTTTTAAGTTGGATATGGGAAAAACAAAGAACCTTACAAAAAAATATAGTTTAGAGCCAAATTTTTTCTGGACATTTGTCATCCTTAACTTATGCTATACTGTTAAATTAACAAGCATAGGTTCTTTATTTGGAAAAGTGAGGAGGATGCCAATGGGCCAGAATATGATTCAATATGTTGATACGTATACCAGTTCAGAGCATAAAAATATATCAGATTTGATTTTGTATAACTGTGGCACAGAGCTCTGCTTATCCAAACAGGATTTTGGACCCATCGCCCGCGATTTTAATCTGGTTCATTTTGTACTAAAAGGACGAGGTAGGCTGGTGATTGACAACAAAAATTACGATATAGGAGAAGGACAGGCTTTTTTAATTCCGGCCAATAGGGTAGCTTATTACCAGGCGGATGAAGCCGAGCCTTGGGAGTACAGTTGGGTCGGCTTTATGGGCATTAAATCCGACATCTACCTGCAGAACATATCACTTCCACACCAGAACCCTTATATAATTGATATCGAAGATATTACGTTCTTTCATTCCACGATTATTGAGATGTTGCGGATCGGAGATAACACGCTTTCTTCATCGCTGGCTATACAGGGGTATTTATTCCATATTCTTGCCAAACTTGTACACAATTTGGGGGAAACGATGTCGATAAAGGAACAGCTTCCTTATTCGGTGCAAGCGATAAACTTTATTGAGAAAAACTACATCAGTGGCATCCAGATTAGTGAAGTAGCGGAGTACCTTGGTCTACATCCGAATTATCTGACCTCCGTTTTCAAACTAGAAACTGGTGAAACGCCTAAACAATATCTGATAGTCCTCAGGATTAAAAAAGCGTGCGAATTGCTGCAGCATACAGACTATTCGATCCAGGTCATATCTAATTCGGTCGGCTATACCGATCAGTTGACCTTTTCGCGAGCTTTTAAAAATGTAATGAGCATATCACCCAGCGCGTATAGAAAAAAATTTCTTTGATTTTGCTATATAAATCTATAAAAATATTTGTATTTAGAAGCGGTTTTTTTTGCTATCGTAAAACTGTGGATTTTTTCCTGCATGGCATTTTAACGATTGTAGGAAGAGTACTTTTTACGGGAGGAGAATTTCGCGCGTGGATTTCATTATTGCTTTTATTCCAGCCCTTGGCTGGGGAGTTATGCCGATACTGGCGCATATTACAAAAGCCAGTCCCCGAGAACAGCTGACAGGTACCGTTATTGGTGCTGTGCTGTTTTCCCTGTGCTTGTATACCATTCATCCTACCTCATTAACACCGATTCATTTTGTGGTAAGTTTTATATCTGGTATTTTTTGGGCCGCTGGACAATTGCTCCAGTTTCAAGCTTTTCAAAAAGTAAGCGTATCGATCGCCATTCCTGTGATTTGTGGTCTGCAGTTGATAGGGACGACGCTATTTGCCGCACTTATTTTGGGTGAATGGATAACAGGGTACCAATATGCGATAGGCGTTGGTTCTCTTCTGTGTATATTGGCAGGAGTTCTGTTAACCAGCTATCAGGGCAAGTCTGCTGGATTGCCCAAGCCTTTGCCGGTACCCATTATCATAATGTTGGTTTGCTCGGGATTAGCGTTAAGCAGTTATGTCGTGATTAATCAGTTTTTTCATATATCCGGGCTATCCGTCATTCTGCCGCAATCGCTCGGTATGCTATGCTCAGCCATGGCCATGAATCTGAAGGGCAAAAAGCGGCTACGATTCTCTCTGGTGGTTCGCAATTTGTCGACAGGATTGGTTTGGAGCATTGCGAATCTAGCACTATTTATTTCCAATGGGCTGATCGGCATGGCGGCTAGTTTTCCGATCTCTCAAGCGAGCATTGCTATTGCCTGTGTTGGCAGCATTTTAATATTTAAGGAAAAGAAGAGTCCTCAGGAATGGATAGGTATACTTGCGGGAATTACAGTACTGATGATAGGAGTAGGAATGATCAGCATGCTCAAGCCTTAAAGAATCATTTTGTATCTTGTATATGATCAGGTGTTTTGACTGTTTGCCAGTAGGAACCACGAGACCACGTTCTTTTAGTAACGAAAAGAGCTTATCCATCTATGGGGTACGCTTTTTGGGATTGACAGAGGTAGGACTGCATGAGAAAATGTACGCGCGTACATAAAATGATTTGGAGGTGGGTAATATTGTTTCGCGCAAGGAAGTAGCCGAACTTTCCGGCGTGTCTGAAGCGACAGTATCCCGGGTCTTGAATGCGGTAGGTCCTATCAAAGAGGATACGCGAAGAAGGGTTCTGGACGCAGCCAATCAGCTTGGATATGTTCCCAGTGCGCTGGCCCGTAACTTTGCCCGAAGGAAGAGTGGCCATCTTGGTGTGGTTATGCCTTATGTCCCGAAGGCGCACTTGTTCTCAGCCTATTTTTTCTCTGAGATGCTGAGCGGTATCGGAAACAAGGCTAGAGACAGCGGACTTGATCTGCTTCTATTGTTCCGGAAGCCGGGGGAACGGATTGATTACAGTAGTCTTTTCCGTCAGCAAAGGATCGATACCTGTATCATCCTTGGAGCCAGGGATGACCACGATGAGGTGGAAGCTCTAAAGAGGCTTCAGGAAGAAGGACGTCCGTTCTGCGTCATGAATCACCATTTTGAAGGGCAATCGTTCTGTGAAGTGGATGCAGACCATGTAGAAGGCAGCCGGGCGGCTGTAAGTCACCTCATCGAGCAGGGATACAAGCGGATTGCCTTTCTCAACGGCCCGGATATCTATTCCAATAGTACTGAGCGAATGAAGGGTTATCGTACCGCGCTTCAGGACGCTGGGATTGAATATGACCACGAACTGCTTCTGGAAGGTAACTATAGCCGTCGGAGCGGACTCGAAGCCTCAGCTACAATCGCAGACCAATTGAATGATATTGATGCTGTATTTGCGGCGAACGACCGGATGGCTCTTGGGGTAATGCAGGGTCTCCGTGAGCGCGGACTGGCAGCTGACCGGTTTCCGGCGTTTGTAGGCTATGACGATTCGGATGCGGCTGAGATGGCTGTTCCGCCGCTAAGCAGTGTCCGCGTACCTTTTTATGAGATGGGGGAGCTTGCAGCCTCGAAGCTTATACCCGATTCTCAGCATCTCATTCCGGCTCTGGAACTAACCGGGTGCGACTCAATAAGAGAACTCCTATCCACAGAACTGATTATCAGGGCGTCATCCATTCGTCAATAACACCATTCGTCAATAACACCATTCGTCAAAAATTCGTTGAAACTCAGACCCATAAGGAGGATCACGACATGTCTAATCGTCTTCGTATCGGAATGGTTGGCTACAAATTTATGGGCAAGGCTCACAGCAACGCTTACCGAAGTCTACCCATGTTCTTCCCAGATGCCCCGCTGCAGCCAGAGATGTCCGTTATCTGTGGACGCAACGAGCAGGGGGTTCAGGCAGCTGCCCGCCAGTACGGCTGGACCGAAAGTGTTACGGATTGGCGTGATCTAGTGAAACGTAACGATATTGATCTCATTGATATTAACGCCCCGAGTAATGCCCATAAAGAAATTGTCGTGGAGGCTGCCCTCCATGGCAAGCATCTGTTCTGTGAGAAGCCGCTTGCGCTCTCGCTGGCGGATTCACGTGACATGCTGCAGGTAGCAGAGCAAGCAGGGGTCAGACATATGGTAGGCTTCAACTATCGCTTTTCACCGGCTGTCCAGCTGGCAAAGCAGCTAGTCGAGAGCGGTCGCCTAGGCAAAATTTATCATTTTCGTGCCTTCTTCCTTCAAGACTGGATCATGGACCCGTCCTTCCCGCTGGTATGGCGGCTGCAAAAAGACGTGGCCGGTTCTGGCTCTCATGGTGATCTTGGCGCCCATCTGATTGATCTCGCTCGCTTCTTGGTTGGCGAGTTCCATGAAGTGATCGGCATGAGCGAGACATTCATCCAGCAGCGCCCGTTAGCTTTGGAGATGAGCGGGTTGAGCTCCAAAAGAAACACTGAAGCAAATGCTCCAATGGGAGAAGTGACAGTCGATGATGCCACGCTGTTCCTGGCACGCTTCGCCGGAGGTGCGCTGGGCAGCTTCGAGGCCACACGTTTTGCTGCCGGACATCGGAGCACCAATTCATTCGAGATCAACGGTAGCCTAGGCAGTGTGCGGTTTGACTTTGAACGAATGAACGAACTGGAAGTGTATTTCACACAGGATGAGGAAGACGTTCAGGGCTTTCGCCGCGTACTCGCCACCGATCCGGCACACAAGTATTCTGAAGCTTGGTGGCCTGCAGGGCATACGATTGGATTCGAGCATACCTTCACCCATGAGATGCTTGAGATGTTGAGTGCCATCTCTGAAGGAAGGCAACCGTCGCCGAACTTCCGTGACGGTGTTGCTTGTCAGGCTGTGCTTGAAGCGGTAGAACGATCCATAGAGGAACGCCGCTGGGTATCCATTGAAGAAATGTAGTATAACAATACATTCCGAAAGGTGAGTGGATTACAGATGCGCAAGGCACTGATTGTATGGGGCGGATGGAACGGACATGAGCCGGAGCAGGTGGCGGCCATTTTTGAACGCATTTTGAAGGAAGAGCAGTTCGAGGTGGAGGTGTCTAATACCCTTGAAGCCTACCAGGATGCAGAGAAACTGCTTGACCTGGACCTGATCGTTCCAATGTGGACCATGGGACAGATTGAGCAGGAACTGGTCGATAATGTCTCCGCTGCGGTTCAAAGCGGCGTAGGTCTCACAGGCTGCCATGGTGGCATGTGTGATGCCTTCCGGAACAATGTGGATTGGCAGTTTATGACAGGCGGGCAATGGGTTGCGCATCCCGGCAATGACGGCGTAGAGTACATGGTGAACATGAAGCGCGGCTCCAGCCCACTTCTAGACCATATTGAGGATTTTCAGGTCAAAAGCGAGCAGTATTACCTCCACGTAGACCCAGCAGTTGAAGTGCTGGCAACCACACGCTTTCCGATCGTACCAGGCCCCCATTCAGCTAATGGGCCAGTGGATATGCCCGTTGTATGGACGAAGCGCTGGGGGAACGGCCGCGTCTTCTACAATTCGCTGGGGCATCACGCAGATATCATAGATATGCCTCAAGTGACCGAGATGATGCGCAGCGGATTTCTGTGGGCAGCAGCAGGCAAACAGGCGGTGGCCACCCGGGGCAGCTCTCTCGCAGAGGCTTATACAGGCATGACAGACAACCAGCAACGCTAGGGTGAACAGGATGGTATCCGATGTAACAAAAGAATGCCATTATCCATTTTTTCTGAAGAAGAAGGGAGTCTAGGCATGAACAAAATGAAAGTAGGCATTATCGGGTGTGGTAAAATTAGCGGAATTTACATGGAAAATTGCCATCGTTTCGACATTCTGGAGCTGTACGCTGTAGCGGATCTGGACCAAGGTCGGGCAGAGGAGCAGGCGGTAGCGTTCAACGTTCCGCATGTATATTCGGTAGATGAGATTTTGGCTGATCCAGAGATCGAACTCATCATTAATTTGACCATTCCGGGCGTTCACGCCGACGTATGTCTCAGAGCTCTTGAGGCAGGCAAGCATGTCTATGTGGAGAAGCCACTTGCCGTCACCCGTGAGCAGGGTCAGGCTGTCTTGGATCTTGCTCATCAAAAGGGACTGCTTGTCGGCTGCGCACCAGAGACCTTCTTCGGTTCCGGTATACAGACATCATTGAAGCTGATTGAAGACGGAGTCATTGGGAGTCCGGTAGCCGCTACGGCTTTCATGATGAGCCGTGGACATGAACATTGGCATCCTGATCCTGAATTTTATTATGCAGTCGGCGGCGGTCCAATGTTTGATATGGGCCCTTATTATTTGACGGCTCTGGTGCAAATGCTGGGTCCGATTGCTGCCATTTCGGGCATGACAGGCAAGGCGATGGACCAGCGAACGATTACGAGCGAGAAAAAGAAAGGCCAGACTATCCCAGTCGATATTCCGACCCATGTGGCCGGGTTGCTGCGCTTTAAGCAGGGAGCTGTCGGTACGCTGATTACCAGCTTTGACATCTTTGGTGGAAGCACTCTGCCACCGATTGAGGTTTACGGTACTCATGGCACGCTGCAGGTGCCTGACCCGAACACGTTCGGAGGGCCAGTTCGCTATAGGCTGCTAGGCGAGCAAGAATGGACAGAGGTACCGCTGCTGCCAGGATACCAGGAGAATACACGGGGCATCGGTGTTGCCGATATGGCCTACGCTATCCGCAGCGGACGGCCTCACCGCGCTAGTGGAGAACTGGCCTACCATGTGCTGGAAGCGATGTGGGCGTTCCATGATTCTTCCGATCAGCAGACCTTTTATACAATGCAGAGCACATGTCAGCGCCCGGCGGCTTTACCGGAAAACCTGCCCTTGTATACGTTAGATGTGTAAACTAATGTAAATTTTACATCCCGCTTTGAATGTTCATTTCTATTAAAAAGAAGACTCCAGCTCCGTTTTGACCGGGGCTTGGAGTCTTCTTAGTTCATTTTCAGGAAGGATTTTAATTGCGGGTATAAAATCATTCTTTACCGGTCGTTCTAGATATGTTATATTGTTGGCGTGGGAGGAGTACACGGATAAGAAGCCAAAAGTTATGGGGAGTGGTGTGAGTGTGAGATCTTGCCGTGGTGCTCTTCTATGCATATTAGAATGATCATTCTTAATATAATAGATGGAGAAGGGATGGATTGAACATGGAATATCGTGTATTAGGAAATACAGGCCTTAAAATAAGCAGTTTTGTATTAGGTACAGGTACTTTTGGTTTTTGGGGCAACAATACGGAGAAAGAAGCTGCAGTCATGTTAGATGAGGCTTTGGCTGGAGGCATTAATCTGATCGATACAGCGGATGTCTATTCAAGTGGTCAATCCGAAGAAATTCTGGGTCAGATCCTAAAAGGACGCAGACAGGATGTTATACTGGCCACGAAAGGCGGAATGCCCATGGACAGTGGGCTTAATCAATCCGGTAACTCTAAATATTGGATTAAGCGTGCAGTAGAGGGAAGCTTGAGAAGGTTGCAAACGGACTATATCGATTTGTACCAACTACATCAGCCAGATATCCATACCGATATTGAAGAGAGTCTTGACGCACTTACGGACCTGGTTCGTGAAGGGAAGATTCGCTATATTGGTACATCCAATTTTCAGGCATGGCAAGTGACCGAAGCACAGTGGACTAGCGAACGTAAAAATACAGCACGCTTTGTATCCGAGCAAGCCCCATATTCCATTGTGAATCGGAGTATCGAATTCGATTTGCTTGCTGCAACTGCAAAATATGGAATGGGCGTAATGGTTTGGAGCCCACTTTCGGGTGGTCTACTAACGGGAAAATACCGCTCAGGAGAAGCGGTTGCCCCAGATTCAAGAGCAGCGAGTTCTCTAGGGAAACTTTCAACTGTTGTAGACCCAAATCGAGAAGAAAACCGAACCAAGTTCGAAGCCGTTGCTAAGCTCCAAACCCTTGCAAATGAAGCAGGATTAACTTTGCCTCATCTTGCCATGGCATTTACACAAGCTCATTCGTCAGTTACTTCTGCTATAGTGGGGGCAAGAACAATTGAGCAACTACGTGAAACGTTAAAAGGCAGTGACATTCGATTAAGCACTGATATTCTGGATGCGATAGATGCTATCGTTCCGCCAGGAGTAACCCTGGATGCCCTGGAAAAAGGATGGACGCCTGATTGGTTACAAGCAGACAAACGAAGAATCCTGGGTTAAATATATAAGACAGACCTCATAGCTGTAATGTATTCACATATTTTAAATCTAGTTTGCCGATCCTTCACTAAATTGTATAATGATTATTCGAGGTGATGACGATGGCAAGATCAAAAGAATTTGAAGTTAATGAAGTATTAGATAAAGCGATACACCTGTTTTGGGCACAAGGATATGAGAAAACTTCAATGCAAGATTTGGTTGAGTTTATGGGCATTCACCGAAGAAGTATCTATGATACCTTTGGGGATAAGCATGCCTTATTTATGAAAGCTCTCGAACGATATGAAACGAAGCAGACCAGCAAAATGAGGTTTCTGATTGAAAAACAAAAACCGATCAAAGAATCAATTCGGGAGTTGTTTGAGGCGACAGTAAGAAACGAAGGAGAACCTCTAGGGTGTTTTCTCGTGAATTCAGGTGTGGAACTCGGCGTGTTGGATCCTGAAGTTGCATCCTTAGTTGATGAAAGTTATTCGCGAACTGAGGAACTCTTGACTAACCTTGTTCTGAAGGGTCAACAATCGGGTGAATTCAAGGCTGACTTGGATCCTGTAGTTATTTCTCATTATTTAATGAATGCGTGGTTAGGGCTACGTACGTTGGTTAAGACAACAACGGATCAGCAAAAATTAAAGAATATTATTGATATGACACTGACCGCTTTAGATTAAAAGTGAAATTACAGCATGACAGGCAAAAGGAGTTACCTCAATGGAGGACTGTTTGTTTCCGTGATACAAGTTTTTTCTTGTCCCTCTAACATAAGAAAGAACTTGTATCTTACGCCTCAAACATGTCAAGGAATACCGCTCCAAAAT
Organism: Paenibacillus sp. FSL M8-0228; assembly: GCF_038007385.1. Lineage (NCBI taxonomy): Bacteria > Bacillati > Bacillota > Bacilli > Caryophanales > Paenibacillaceae > Paenibacillus > Paenibacillus sp. FSL M8-0228. Next base: position 3,021,342 of record NZ_JBBOXA010000001.1, on the reverse strand, counting down.
TACAATTCTTAGCCACGAAAAAATTCTTTATTGTTCGTTCTAAAATTGATATGCTAATAGCAAGTCAGATCTAACTGTTTTTTTTACCCTAATAAGAATGGTCGTTCTAAAATCGTCTTTAAAACTTATTTACACTAATATGCATGTTATGAAGGAGAGAATATTATGAAGTATACAGTTATTACAGGAGCAAGCTCGGGGATTGGATATGAAACGTCATTGGCATTTGCGGCACGTGGCAAAAACCTAATCTTGGTAGCTAGAAGATTTGATAAATTAGAAGAACTCAAATCAGCAATTCACAATATTGACCCTAATGTAAATGTTATTGTTCATACAAGTGACCTGTCTGTTACAGATCAAGCCTACACACTATATAACGATTTAAAGGAATACCAAATTGAGACCTGGATAAACAATGCGGGACTCGGTGAATCTTCTTTTGTAGCAGAACAGAATTTAGATAAAGTTGAAACCATGTTACGTGTTAATATCGAAGCTTTGACCATCCTTTCTACACTATATGTACGAGATTATGCTGATGTAGAAGGAACTCAGTTAATTAACGTTTCATCTGGACTTGGATATGCCATTGCTGTTGGGAGTGTTACTTATTCTGCATCTAAGTATTACGTTAGTGCCTTCACAGAAGGACTTGCAAAAGAACTAGAAATAAAAGGTGCAAAACTAAAGGCAAAGGTTTTGGCACCAGCTATAACAGAAACGGAATTTGTGAAGAAATCATTAGATGCAGAAGATTTTGATTATAAAGCAAACATGCCTAAGTACCACACTGCCAAACAAATGGCGGGCTTCATGGTGGATCTTTATGACAGCAACGAAGGGGTAGGGATTGTAGACCAGAACTATAATTTCAATCTCAGAGGTCAAATATATCCGATCATTTCAGAATTTTAAATTCAATTTATAGATCTGTTGAGTTTATTGAAAGAGGAGAGTATCCAATGAAAAAGTTGTGGAGTAAAACGAAGATTGGAAAAATGGAGCTGCCACATCGTTTAGCAATGGCACCAATGACACGTAGCAGATCGCAAGAAGATGGCACACCGGGAGAGCTAACATCTCTTTATTATGCTCAACGAGCGTCAATGGGACTCATTATTACGGAGGGTACACAACCTTCTGATGATGGTCAAGGGTACTTATGGACACCTGGGATTTATACGGATAAACATATTGAAGGATGGAAAAAGGTTACCGATGCAGTGCACGAAGCAGGTGGATATATGTATATTCAGTTAATGCATGCTGGTCGTATGTCGCATCCTGATAATACACCACATCATCGCCAACCTGTTGCACCATCTGCAATCGCGCCTGGTGTAGAGATGTTTACTGCTAAAGGTATGCAGGAAATCCCCGTTCCCCGTGAGTTAAGTGTAGAGTACATTCAAACGACTATAGCAGATTTCCGGAAAGCAGCAGCAGCGGCTATTAAAGCAGGTGCGGATGGCGTTGAAATTCATGGAGCCAATGGTTATCTGATTAATCAATTTATCGGAGAAAACTCGAATACACGAACAGATCAATACGGGGGATCTATAGAAAATCGTGCTCGCTTTGCGATCGAATTAACAAAAGCCATCGTCGAAGAAATTGGAGCAGAAGCAACAGGCTTCCGTATTTCGCCAGGGACACCTCTAGGTGGGCTCCAAGACGGAGAACAAGGTCCTGAACTTTATCGCTATCTTGTAAAGGAATTAGCTCAATTGGATCTAGCTTACCTTCATGTCATGCATCTAGGAAATGAAAAGCTGCTCCAAGACATTCGCTCAATATGGACGAATCCATTGTTAGTCAATCGTGCAGGACGGGCTCTGGAAGATCTTAGCACGGATTTAGATAGTGGCCTTGCTGATATGGTGCCCGTTGGTGTGTGGTCATTAGCCAATCCAGATTTGGTGGAACGACTTCAAAAAGGAGCGCCATTGAACGAAGCAGACCCGACAACATTTTTTGGTCTGGGGAGTAAAGGTTACACGGACTATCCGACGATACGAGAATTAGAACCGCAAGAGGGACTACAATAGCAAAAGAGTGGAACATGGCGTACAACCGTAAATTGTACGCCATGTTTTTAGCCAATAGTTTCATGGTTATGCTATCTCCAAATTAGCAAAGGAAGAGGATGAATATGAGAGCAGCACAAATACAGAAATATTCAAAAAAAATCCAAGTGGAGTTAAATGATGTTGACATGCCACAGATCAACAACCATGAGGTGCTTGTCAAAGTAAAGGCAGCAGGTGTAAATCCACTGGATATCCTAAATTTGAATGGTAGTGTTCGGATGATTGCTGACTATAAGTTGCCATTAACTTTAGGAAATGAACTATCTGGGGTTATTGAAGCTGTTGGTGATGATGTTTTGAATTTTAAGGTTGGTGACCCTGTTTATACGAGGTTGCCGCTTAATAAAATCGGTGCTTTTGCCGAGTATGCGGCCGTAAATGAAGATGCTTTATCCATCATGCCTGAAAATCTATCTTTTATTGAAGCTGCTGCTGTACCCCTTACTGCCTTGACTGCTTATCAAGCATTGCACGATGTACTCCATGTCCAGCCGAATAAAAAGCTATTCATTCCTGGAGGAACCGGAGGATTTGGCGCTATGGCAATCCCCATTGCCAAATCACTGGGGTTATTTGTTATTACAAGTGGAAGTGAAAGAAGCAGATCACGTACAATGTCGATCGGGGCTGATCAGTTCATAAATTATAAGGCAGAGAATTATGCTAACATACTGTCCGAAATCGATTATGTGATCGACACCTTGGGGACCAAAGAGATCAAAGCTGAACTGGGTATTTTAAAACCACAAGGGAAATTGGTATCATTGAAAGCCGGACCTAATTATCGCTTTGCGGTTGACAATCATTTTCCAATGTGGAAAAAAGCATTGTTTGGTCTAGTGGGTGCTCGCTTAGATTCTTTAGCACGCAAGAATCAAAATGAATATCGCTTTTTATTTGTGCAAGACAATGGAAGTCAATTACAAGAAATCACTAAACTTGTTGAAAAAGAAAATATTAAGCCCTCTTTAGATTCAACTTATACGTTTGGTGACATTAACAAGGCGCTGATTAAAGTGTCGACGGGCCACTCTCAAGGCAAAGTGATTGTGACCTTCTAAGTAATTTCTAGTTCACATACTTTTCTATCGTGCTTCGGACTGCTCCGGGACCTGCCAGCATTTCATGAAACATGGCTTCAATCTTGTCGCCCAGACCAATTTCATATAATCGGACACCGAACAGTTTGTCATCTTCGAGGAGGCAGCGAACCTCGGAGGTCTGATCGCCCAGCTTCGTATTCTTCAAATATCCCTGCAACGTATCCAGTAACGGGTCCGGACTGAGTGTGAAGGGTTCTCCTTGATCATCCACTCCCAGCAAATAGCGACACCAGATCGCAATGGTCAAGGGAATAGCAGTCAAGTTCGTAGGATCAAGTCCTACTGTGCCAACATAAGACTTTATGGTTTCACCAAAACGGATGCTCATCTTTTGAGAGGTATCTGTTGCAATCCGCTGTGGCGTATCCGGAATATAGGGATTGGCGAAGCGTTCCTGCAATACCTCATCAATAAATGGTTTCGGTTGAATAATACCGGGATCAACTACAACAGGCAACCCTTCCTTGTAGCCGATAGTTTCCACCAGACGACGTAATGTGTGATCCTTCATTTCATCTGCAATAAGCTCATACCCAAGCAGACACCCAGCTAGCGCCAGCGCTGTATGCAGCGGATTGAGACAGGTAGTGACTTTCATCTTCTCCACTTTGTCCACTGTATCCCGATTCGTGAAAATGATACCAGCTTCCTCCAGTGCAGGTCTCCCGTTCGTAAACTTGTCTTCAATGACCAAATACTCGCTAACCTCAGCATTGACAAAGGGAGCCGTATACGTATGCCTGGAGGTAACGATTAACTCCATGTCGGCTAACCCCAGTTCCTGAAGAGCAGACTGTACTTGCAAGGAAGGGCGGGGGGTAATTTTGTCGATCATGGTCAGGGGGAAGGTTATTTTCTCCTCATTCTGCAGATAGTCTGCAAATCCTTCCTTTACCAGGCCTCTGCGAGTCCACTCCTTGGCGATGGCAATCATACTATCCTTTAACAGATCGCCGTTATGGGAGCAATTATCCATGCTCACAAAAGTCATTGGAAGTCGCCCCTTTAGATAACGCCGATAGGCAAGCGAAGTAGCTATGCTCATCACATGCGCTGGTTGTTCAGGGCCATTCATCAAATCCCTCTCTACAACAGCCAGATACTTGCCGTCGGGCCCGGTCAGAGCGTATCCTTTTTCCGTGACAGTAAAGCTGGCCATCTGCAGGGAGGGATTCTCAAATATTTCAATCAGACGGAGGTAGTCGTCTGGACGATTCTGTTCTGCCGCGATTTCCTCAACGATGCTTGCGACCACGCTCTTGTGAAATCTTCCGTCTGCACTCATCAGCACCAGTAAGGTTAAATTGTCGTAAGGCTTATAGGCTTTGTCGATCATTTCAAAATCAAAGGCTTCGGCTGCAATAATACCTGTATCCGCTTTCAAGTTATTCAGCAGTTGTTGCTGCGCATTGGCTATCAACCCTCGAAAAATATTGCCTGCGCCAAAATGCACCCATTGCGGTCTAAGTCGGGTGTTATGGGCTACAAGCTCCAGATCATATTTCGGCAATTCAATACCTGCTGCTTCCCAGGCCGCCTTATCTAAAAGGCCTTTCCGGTCAAGTTGGAGCATTTATTTCACTCCTTTGCCTTGAGCGAGACTATCCCAGACACCAAGTAAGTACATAACTCCCAGTGCACGGTCATACAAACCATAGCCTGGCCGACAATTCTTTTCTTCCCCCCATAGATGTCTACCGTGATCTGGACGTACATATCCCTGATAGCCGTTCTCGTGATAAGCTCTAACTATTTCCGGTACATCGACGCTTCCGTCCTTCCCGCGGTGTGACACTTCAATAAAGTCTCCATTCTCAAACACCTTGACATTACGAATATGCGCAAAATGAATACGATCATGAAACTCCCGAATCATGGCTGGTAAATCATTCTCAGGATTGCTTCCCAGTGAGCCTGTGCAGAAGGTTAGACCATTATATGGACTGCTCACTGCGTCTAGGATGCGCCGGATGGTCTCACGACTCCGGACAATTCTCGGCAATCCGAAGATGGGCCATGCTGGATCATCAGGATGAATGGCCATCTTGATGTCAGACTCCTCGCAGACCGGGATGATGCGCTCAAGAAAATACTTTAGGTTGTCAAACAACTTGTCTTCTGTGACATCCGCATAAGCAGCAAAAAGTTCATCCAGTCTCGCCAACCGTTCCGGTTCCCAGCCAGGCATGGTGAACTTCCCAGCTCCCTTGAGAATCCGATCCACCATTTGGCGGGGATCATCAGTAATGGCAGCCTTTTCATAAAAGAGGGCATTGGACCCGTCAGGCAGTTCCTTGTACAGCTCTGTTCTGGTCCAGTCAAAGACAGGCATAAAGTTATAGCAAATCACCTTAACTCCCACTTTGGCTAATTTTCGAATGGTGTCGATATAAATGTCAATATATTGATCGCGGGATGGTAGGCCGATTTTGATATCATCGTGGACATTTACACTTTCTACGACCGCCGAACTAAAGCCCTTGCTCGTAATCTGATCAGCTACCTCCTGAATTCGCTCCATTTCCCATACTTCACCAGCTACCTTATCATGTAAAGACCAGACAATGCCCATAACTCCAGGAATTTGCCGGATATGGTCCAGCGTAATATTGTCGTTGCCTTCTCCATACCATCTCCAGGTCATATTCATAACGATACCTCCCTGATTATATTCGTCTGTCTTGTATACAAGATTGAGTTGATCATAAATTATAGGGTTTGTTCTTGTCAATGATAATTATAAAGGGATTTATCACCTCAAAATGCTTTATAATAGTTCTAGATTTATAAAGTGAAGGTAGGAATGAAATGTTGACGAAAGAAGAAATCAAGCAGCTTTTGAAAAATGATATTTTGTCACTGACTTTAAAGCCGGGTACTCTACTGAGTGAGACGACTTTGTCAGAACGCTTCCAGCTGTCCAGAACTCCGCTACGCGATGTATTAAAGTGGCTTGCGCTCGAGTCCTACATTGATATTTATCCCAAGAAGGGGAACATTGTGTCCTATATTGATCTGGAGTCCGTTGAGCAAATTATTTACTTAAGAAGCGCATTGGAAAAGGAGATTATGAAGGAGCTTTCTTCGCAAATTACATTAAGCGATGTGCAGGAGCTGAGCGATATTCTGGACAGACAGAGAGCTGTGATCGAAGAAGATCATGCGACGGATCAATTTCTCAGTTTGGATGATCAGTTCCACCAAACCATGTTCCAATTGGTGGGGCGGGAGTTTCTTTGGCAGCTCATTCAGCAGTCAAATGTTCACTATATCAGATATCGCAAGCTGCATATGCTGGAAACAGGGAAGCTGATGGGCATCTGGCATGAGCACCAAGCTATGCTTGAATACATGCTGAATAAGGAAACAACCAAAATGGATGATCTGGTTCATCATCATCTTAGAGAGGATATCCATTCGCTCGATTTTCTTCGGAAGTTCGCTGATTATATCAAGAAATAAGGCGGCTAGCTTAAATTAACTTGTATGAATATTGAGGAAGTGGGGGAGTCATGGAGGCTGTTCTACGAGTTGGATATATCGGTGAAAGAGCGAGTAAGAAATGCGAGACTGCAGCAAAATTTATGGGCGGAAACGAGCTGGCCTTTGTCATTCCGTTTTTGCTCGTGAGTATTGTTATTTACCGTCAGGCGGTGGCCAAACTGGAGGAATTCTCACAGGAGTTTTCAGACTTGTATACATGTCAATTGAAAAAATACTGAAATATTTCTATGATTTAAGTGAAAAATGCCAGACCAATTCTAGATTATAAAGGGGGTAACCGTATGTGTAGATATGCAATATGCGGCCCATATAAAGATATCTTTGCCTGCTTTACCTGCAGGAAAGTATATAAGCAGACATCACGGTTTGAAATGCCGAAGGATGAATATGAACGGATTGTCCATGTCTGTCCGCAATGCCAGGCATCCATGCATGACATGGGTCATGATTTTCAGGCCCCGAAGCAAACGGATATCAAACAGTGGAAAAAGGTAGAGCTACTATATCAACAAGGATACACTTACCACTCCTGCGGCTGTGGTGGCCCCGGGTACAGACCCTCTCGGCTGATAGAGGTGCCTGAATTTCTGGAAACACAGCGAACGTTTGAGAATAAGGGAGAGGCGCTGCTGTACCGGCTTTTGCAAAGCTAGAACAAACGTATTTTGAAGCGTATCCAACAATTCGAAGAAGTCTACTCGTGGACAGGTTTTCTATCGGAATTTGTTTGATCGAGCAAAGCAGGTGTTGTAAGGTAGATCGACTTGGAATGAGATAATATTCTATGTCATGCAGCACCTGTCGGGTAATAAGAATTTCATCCCATTCATTGCTGCGAAATCGCGGCTTTTTTTATTTTAAGAAGTGATAGCGGAAATCAAAAAAGAACCTGGATAGTTTTATCAGGTTCTTTTATATTGCATATAAAACAGACACGATGATATAATCAGATTATCTTTTATAAAGATGTAGTAGACATAAATAACACATCTTACAATTAAATCTTACCATGCCGCTAAACTCTTGTCAAATGTTTTTTTCTCAATTTAATGGTTAGGAGAGATGTTGAATGAATTCACTGGTTCTCGATTTTCAAGAAATGGATAACACTCAGCTTTTGCTTGTTGGTGGAAAAGGGCTACACTTAGGGGCATTAACCAAAATGGAAGGAATACAAGTGCCAGAAGGGTTTTGTGTTACAACAGTGGGATATCAAAAAGCCATCGAACAAAACGAAATGATTCATGCTTTGTTGGATCGGCTAACTACGCTTAAAGTAGAAGATCGAGAACAAATTTATGAAATCAGCAAGAAGATTCGACAGGCCATTATGGAAGTAGCCATTCCTTCCGATGTTGTGAAAGCAGTTGCTCACTATCTCTCCCAGTTTGGCGATGAATATACTTATGCCGTGCGTTCTAGTGCGACCGCTGAGGATTTGCCACATGCTTCTTTTGCTGGTCAACAAGACACTTATTTAAATATTATCGGCAAAGAATCCATCTTGGAGCATATCCGCAAATGTTGGGCTTCTTTATTTACGGAACGCGCGGTAATTTACCGAATGCAGAATGGATTTGATCACAGCCAAGTTTATTTATCTGTTATCGTTCAAAGAATGGTGTTCCCACAGGCTTCAGGGATTTTATTTACCGCTGATCCCATCACTTGCAACCGAAAGCTGCTCTCTATCGATGCCAGTTTCGGACTTGGAGAAGCACTGGTCTCTGGCTTAGTCTCTGCCGATTGTTATCAAGTACAGGAAGGGGAAATCGTCGATAAGAGGATAGCAACCAAAAAATTGGCTATCTATGGGCGAAGAGAAGGCGGAACAGAGACTCAGCAAATTGATCTCGATCAGCAAAGGACTCAAACCCTTACGGAACAACAAATTTTACAACTGGCACGAATTGGAAGACAGATCGAAGAACACTTCGGCTGCCCCCAAGACATCGAATGGTGTTTGGCTGATGATACATTTTATATTGTCCAGAGCCGGCCGATCACCACTTTATATCCCATTCCTGAAGCAAATGACCAGGAGAATCACGTGTATGTATCTGTCGGCCATCAGCAAATGATGACTGATCCTATTAAACCACTGGGGATATCTGTTTGGATATTAACAGGTGCCACGCCCATGTTTAGAACTGGTGGCGGAAGGCTGTTTGTGGATATCACGATGGGCCTGGCTTCACCGACTGGCAGGCAAAATTTATTGGATGTTCTAGGGCACTCCGATCCGCTCATAAAAGACGCGCTTATTACCATCATAGAGCGGGGAGATTTTATAAAATCGGACCCATATGACACAAGCGAACCGGGGCCCGTTAAAAGCCATAAGGGTATGTCGTCTGCGGATATTCTGGAAGAAGCAGGAAACGACCCGGAAATTGTTGCTGTTTTGATTAAGAGTAGTGAGACATCGTTATCAGCATTAAAACATAATATCCAAACGAAATCAGGATTGGATGTATTTGATTGTATCCTGGAAGATATGCAGCAACGGAGGCAGCGAGCGTCAGAACTGAAAAATTTGAATGTGATTATGGCCGCCATGCATGCTTCAGCATGGATCAATGAAAAAATGAATGAATGGTTAGGTGAAAAAAACGTAGCAGACACACTTTCCCTATCTGTACCTAACAACGTCACTTCGGAAATGGGTATGGAGCTACTGGATGTTGCAGATGTGATTCGTCCCTATCCGGAAATAATTGAGTATTTACAACAGGTAAAGGATGATAACTTTTTGGATGAACTGGTTCAATTCGAAGGTGGGCAGCAGGTGCGTGATGCTATTGCTGTTTATCTCGACAAATATGGAATGCGATGTGCCGGGGAGATCGATATTACAAGAACACGCTGGAGTGAAAAACCAAGTACACTGGTACCTATGATCCTCAGTAACATCAAAAACCTTGATCCTGGCGCCAGTAAACGAAAGTTTGAGCAAGGGCGACAGGAAGCTTTGAACAAAGAACAGGACTTATTAGCCCGATTGAAACAATTACCGGGTGGTGAACAAAAAGCCGAAGAGACAAAACAAATGATCGACCTGATCCGGAACTTCATCGGTTATCGTGAATATCCGAAATACGACATTGTTAGTCGCTATTTTATTTATAAACAGGCTTTACTAAAGGAAGCGGAACGACTCGTACAAGCCAACGTTCTTCATGAAAAAGAAGATATTTACTATCTCGCTTTTGAAGAATTGCAGGAAACCATACGCACAAATAAACTGGATTACCAGGTCATCGACAAACGAAAAGATGAGTACAGATTATATGAAAAACTAACTCCGCCACGTGTTATCACGTCTGATGGCGAAATCATTACGGGTCAGTACAAACGAGAAAATATCCCTGCCGAAGCTATTGTAGGCCTCGCTGTTTCTTCGGGTATTGTAGAGGGGCGGGCACGTGTGATCCTGAATATAGAAGGGGCTGATCTGGAAGATGGCGATATACTAGTCACCGCCTTTACCGATCCTAGCTGGACTCCATTGTTTTTATCCATAAAAGGCTTGGTTACGGAGGTGGGTGGACTGATGACCCATGGAGCCGTTATCGCACGTGAATATGGCTTGCCAGCCGTTGTCGGAGTGGAGAATGCGACCAAACTGATAAAAGATGGGCAACGAATTCGCGTGCATGGAACCGAAGGGTATATCGAAATATTGTAATGGCTGAATACGCTAAGTAATAGCCTCTGTCATAATGGACGGTATTAAATGCAACCTGTCATGGATAAAAGGGCGATTATCCTGTCGTCCTTTTATCCATGACACAAAGTACCCCCCAAAAATATCAACTGATTTTAATTTTTGGGGGGAATAATTTAAGAACTTATTTATTTGATGATCGAAAAAACACATTATTTAATGTGTAACAATAATCAGGAACCTTTAGGAGTTATCAATGGTTCCCTTGCTGCGATCAACACAATGATTTATACATAGCTGATCCGATCTAAATCTCTTGTGCTGCTGTGTGATTATTTATGATCATCTAATTTATGCGTACATGCAGAGGAAGACACACCGAAGTGTTTTTATTCAACAAAATCCAAAAGTGATTTCTATGATGTCCTACGTTATTGGGGTAAAGTGACAGACTTGACTTGAGCAGAGGTATTTCCGTAAATATCTTTAGCCAGCACGAGAATATGCAGCGTATCGCCCTGGGAGGCACCATCCTGTTTATATTTAGTAGTTGGAAGCGTTGCTGACCAATTGGTTTTATCTTCTGTAATAACGACACGAATGCCATTGACATAAACTTTAAGCTGTGCGATATCGCTTTGATCTGTGACTGAACCTTCCAAAGCGAGAACATCATCCGTGATTGAAGCATTCAACTTAAGTTCAGGGGTTCCTGTTTCCTTGCGTTTAGAGGGTGGGAGAGAAGTTTGCGGGTTATAGGAAAACGTTTCATCCTCAAGAGCTGGCGTGCGTGCTGCAATAGGACGGTTTTTGGTAGCCTGCTCATAGGAATAAGCGTAACGAAGCAGGTCGTTATCGCTGTATGCGGCACCTGCCATTGTCAGATTAACGGGCATTCCGGTATCCTTCATAGCGCCCATACTCACAGACACACTTGGGATCCCGTACTCGCGTAGAATAAAATTCGTATTGGAGAAATAGTTGCCATTCTCCCAAGCCTCCTCATAGGATGTTTCATTCACATCGGAGTCAGCTTTACCGATATTCGAATTTGCCGGGAATACAATAAAATCAAGGTTGTTTTGCTTCATCCAATTTTCAAAATCAATCTTTCGTACATTTTCAAGCCCCCGTAGTCCTTCTTGAAACTGAGGAATTTGTTCGTAAGGGGTGACGCCTTTCTTTATGGTTTCAATAAATATGTCATAGTGGCCAAGGTCTCTGCCACGTTTGGCATCTACCGAACCGGGTGGATTCGGGAAGACGGTTGCAGGGTCTATATTAGCCCATGACGGGAAATTCGGATCGTCCACACTTTTAAGGAATTCCTCAGCTGCATAGGGATTAAGCAGCCCGAATTCCTTTTCAGCCCACTTTGCCGGCATTAAACCACGTTCTTCAGGTGTTTTCGCTGTTGCCCGGTCCTTCTCGCTGTTGGCCTGCAAGGGGAAGTCAACTTCCACAACCTCAGTTCCAAGAGCAGTTAAATCCTTTACAGCTTTTTCCCATAATGCCTGTATCGAAGGTCTGAATTTGATCGGAGTTGAGGTTTCATGGTCCTTACCGATATAGATTTTCGGAACGCCAATGCGTTTGCCTTGCAAAGCTTGAATATCTCGTAGTTCTAAATAGGATTTGGGACGGACACTGTTGACGGAAGGGAGCCGAACGGCTTTCTGTTCTCGCCAGAAATCACCCTTGGTAATCTTATCTTCTACAACGATCACGTCAAGCAAGCGGAGCATGTCCTCGACAGTCCTCGTATGTGGGACAACGACATCCCGTATAGGGAAGAGAGGCCAATTCCCCCGAATGGAGATTAGGCCTCGCGATGGCGTGTAGGCAATTAAACCATTGTTCGATGCTGGTGATCTTCCAGAGGATACCGTTTCTTCCCCCATGCCGAAGGCAGCGAAGTTGGCGGCTGTTGATACACCAGATCCGTTAGAGGAGCCGGAGTACCAGGCTGCAGCCAAATAATTTGGATTGTACGGACTTTCAGCACGGCCATAAACACCTCTTTGCATTCCCCCTGCTGCCATTGGCGGCATGTTGGTTTTACCAATGAGCACCCCACCGGATTTACGTATCTTCTCTACTGTAAAGGCATCGTCCTTTGACATCAGGTTTTTGAAAGCTGGAGATCCAGAAGCGACAGTAAGTCCCTTAACCTTGTAACTGTCTTTAACCGTGTAGGGGATGCCTTGCAGAGGCCCGGTTTTAATACCTTGCGCCCTAAGTTGATCAGCCTGAGCAGCTTCTTTTAGTACGTCGGGGTTCAGAACAGGGATGGAATTCAGTCGAATGCCACTAGAATCATAGGCATATACCCGGTTAAGGTACAGGGCGGTGAGCTCGACACTTGACAGTGCTCCTGACTTCATCGCTTCCTGCATTTGAGCAATCGTAGCCTCTTGCAATTGAAATGTGACTAGAGAGGAGGCGGGGTCACTAGTTTTACTAGAGGATGAGGGTGAAGGAGCGGCGGATGCAAGCGGGCATCCCGTGAAAGTTAAAATCATACCAACTGCAATCCATTTGCAATAGTTGCTGACTACATACCTTGTATTCGCTTTTAGCGTTCGTGCGTACATAGCATTTCACTCCTTAAAATTAGGTAGGATCAGGAATTTAAAAAGAGAGGGATGAGAAAGGCACTTTTATAGCATAAATGTTTCTAATTATACTACTTATTTTCATGTAGAATGTCAATTTTTGTAATGCACAATACAAAGAAATTCGTTACTTTTAAGTGTGAAATCTAGTAATCCATGATTCAGATTGTTGCATCATCGCTGATTCAAGTTTTGAAATGAAAACGACACCGTTTTGGTGCCGTTTTTTCGCGGGAGGAGGCAATAGAGGCTTAATTCTTACGTTTTAATTTATGACTTGATTCCTTTTTAACAGCTCCCATAATTGATCAGCCACATCATTTGGCGATTGAGGCATGTTATTCAGAATCCACCATTGCTTCAGAAACAAGTAAGGTTGAACGTTTGGTATAGGAATAGGTTAAAAACCGATTGGACATAATTAAATGTGTTGGTGAACGGTTCTGGAAGGAAATATATGCGTACATATCATGACATTTTAATTCCTGCACCAATGAATAAAGAGTAATTTTAGTAGGTAACTTTGTGTCAATGTACAACAGAAGTCTACATTATCTATATTTACATATGTACAAAATACGGGTTTTGTGAACATGTATAAAGAAAACCGTATAACAGCTTGGCTTTAGCGGCGTTGTTGTACATTTGTACATTGACACAAAGTTCCCTACTTAAGCAGTTTAATCGGAATTTTGAGTAACTTAGTTTTTTTCTCCAAGCGAATGAGGTGATTTTTTTATTATCAAACTAAGTAGGAAACTTTGTGTCACTTATTTGACGAGCCCTACATTACTTATCCATATTATTAACCGCATTTCACATTTCTTCATCTGTTAAATGTGTATAGATCATGATTGTTTGTATTGAGGAATGTCCTAATTGGTTCTTCAATCTAGGCACATCATTGCTCTCTAAGTGGTAACGCGTTGCAAATGAATGTCTTAGAGAATGCACGATTAATGCTGGTTTTCCAAAAGCTGAAGCATACTTTTCAATTAGTTTTTCAATGGATCGCTGAGTTAAACGTCGGCTTTTTCCTTTACGACCTATGGGAGCTGCAATAAACAAAAAGCTTTCATTTTTTTCTGGGATATATCTGGATTCTCTAATCTGCAATAAGTAACTCAAAGTTCGCATAATTTTGTAATCTCGAATAAATTTATCTTTTTCATTTGTCCTTGCTTAATGATGCTTATGAAACAATCGTTTCTGTGAGCATCATATCCAAAAAGGCAAATTAACTTATATTTCAATCATTTCCAAGAATTATGGTGTATTAGATTATTTAGATTACGACGTCTCTCCCAATTCACTTGCTCTAGGATTGGTTTTGTAGGATAAAAATCCGTATAACCTAATGAAACCAAAGCAATAGGATCAATATGTGGTGGAATATTTAGTATTTCCCGTACGTCTGTTTTCTTGTAAAAACTCACCCATCCCATAGCTATTCCTTCTGCATAAGACGCCAACCACATATTTTGGATACAACAGGCGACGGATAGAATATCTGTTTCAGGAATAGAATTTCGCCCAATTACATGTCCCCCACCTCTAGTTGGATCACATGTAATACAGATCGTTATAGGTGCTTCCCTTATACCCTCTAATTTTAACGAGAGAAATCTTGTCTTTTTTTCATCTTCATAGTGTATGGACAAGGCCTGTATTTCTTTATGACATGCATACGCCAATCGTTCTTTAACTTCTTGAGAGTCAATTACAATAAAATCCCAAGGTTGCATAAAACCAACGGAAGGTGCATGATGACCAGCCATTAATATGTTGTTTAACTTATCTTTGGATATGGGTTTTCCATTAAATGATCGAATATCTCTCCCTTCAAAAATGGCTTTAAATATTCCTTTTCTTTCATTATCATTTAACAATTTAATTCCTCCCTTAAAACAAAAATCCCCAGAATGCGCCAGTACTCAGATTATTATGACAGGGTTTCAGGTTCAAGTTTACATTGAAGTTGGTATTTTATGATATAACTCTTATGCTTGAAATCAATATTATCTCTTGCAGTTCATTATCAATCCGTAGTCTAAACTGCCTGACCCTCAAAACAACGAACTACGATCACAAAATTATAAACTTTTCACAGACTGACTCAATTGAACAACCCCACATAAACTATCTGGGACTTCAAAGCCCGGCTTATCTAAAGATAAGGCTTTAACTTATCAATTGCGACTTGGAACAAATCATCCGGCAGCAGTTTATAGATATTGCCATCGATCACGTACATCTGCGTTGTCTTCCTGCGCGCTGACCAATAATTAAAATAGCCGAATAGTCGTTTTTCTTCCCGGCTTTGATAGCTGATCCAATGTACTTGGCAAGTTCCATTTCCTCAAACTCAGGCAACCTGTCCCAATACATGAGATTCTAAAATATGTATTCATCGCTTGCTGCACATCAAATAATAATAGTCCAAATACTCGCTCCATATAATCAGCGATTCTGCAAATACCTTGGCATTGTCAAGAACTCTTTCTATATAGGTCACAAAATCTGGTTGTAGTGCTTCTCCAAGTGCCACAGCTTTTGCTGCAATGACATTCATAAGTGGGCTCCCCTTGTATCCCTGGGATCAACACCATAAGAAACAAAATTATAAAAAAGTTATAGGAAACCATTATGATATCGCTTTGGGACTGCAAACCGGCAGCGGTAAGACTCTAGTTAGAAAGGTAACCCCAAGAAAGAGATTTTCGAAACAGTTACGAGTTCGCTGGCATTGGCGGCATCCAGATAATCCGCCCCCAATGCCAGAATTAGATTGTATTGTTCCTCACGCGACGCTTTGCCCTCTCAATGCACAGTCGGCCGTGGACAGTGGCTCCACTTTTGTGAACACGACAAAATCGGCGTCAACTTCATTAAGTGATCGTGCTACTTTATCCAAGATCCCTATTCGTTTCGTGAAGGAGTGTCCGGTAACCATTATTATATCAATCGTTCACTCTTTGATATGCCTGAATCCCAATCTTCAAGCGCTGCAATCCATCAGTTAGTCGTTTTTTAGGGCAGGCGTAGTTCAATCGAATGAAATCGTGTCCATTGCCGCCATAGATGGCGCCGTCCGAGACATACAGCCCCGTTTCTTTCCTTATGAATTTACACAGTTGACTTACATTAGGAGTTATGTTCCGGCAATCGATCCAAGCCAAATAAGTCGCTTCCGAATGGATAATTCGGAGCTGCGGCAGTTCACTAGCCAGATAATGTTCGAGATATTGCTTGTTCGCCATGAGATATTCCAATAAGGCTTGCAGCCAGGGTTCGCCTTCCGTAAAGGCAGAGATTGCTGCTTCAATCGCAAAAAAGTTAGGTTCGGCCACTTCATCGGTGTTAATGCCACGGTGTACAAGTTTACGAATCTTCGAATTCGGCACGATAATACTTGAAGTTTGAATTCCCGCAAGATTGAAAGTTTTCGTCGGTGCCACACAGGTGATGCAATTTTGTGCGATCACTTCCGATACGGAAGCTAACGGAATGTATTGGTGGTCTGGGTGTGTTAAGTCGCAGTGAATTTCATCGGAAAGGATAAGGACCTCATGTTTGACGCAGAGCGTGCCGAGTTTCTCAAGAACTTGTTTGTCCCATACTTTACCTATGGGGTTGTGCGGATTGCAGAAAATCATAAGCGTTGTGTCAGGATCGGCTAGCTTTTTCTCCACATCGTCAAATTCGATCGAATATCCATTGTCTTTGTAAATCAACTCACTTACTAGAACTTCTCGTTGATTGTTCTTTATGGAGTTGTAGAAAATGTTATAGACAGGCGCAAGCACTAGCACTTTGTCGCCGGCTTTGGTCATTTTGCGTACGATAGATGATATCGCCGGCACTACCCCCGTGCAAAACATAATCCATTCTTTTTGGATCTGATATTGATGTCTCTTTTCCCACCAATGGGCAACTGCATCATAATAAGTATCTGGTATCGAGGTATATCCATAAATACGATGGTCTAATCTCTTTTGCAGAGCATCGACTATAGCAGGCGAAGTCTCAAAGTCCATATCCGCCACCCACATCGGCAACTCTTCAAATCCAACATCCCATTTATAAGAGTTAGTGGCCAAACGCTTCGTCATTTTATCAAAATTAAAGGACAAATCGATCACCTGCTTTATCCAGCTCATATCGGGTGTAGGCAGCGTTGATTTCTTCGTCATTGATGATGATTTCGCCGATATCCTTTGCTTTGATTTTCCCGGAGATTGGATTTTTCACGCTATCAATTGAGGTCTTGGTTTCCACATCAATGGTTGAATATTCGAATGCCAAGTCGGTATTCAGAATCGTTCCGTTCTCGATTACGAGACGGTCCATGTAGCACATTCCCTGATTGCTTTCGATAGTGCAGTTGATAAAGGTGATGTTTTTCGAATTCCATCCTAAATATTCTCCGATGATCAATGAATCATAGACGGTGACATTCTCGCAATTCCAGAAGGCGTCCTTTGAAATAATCTTCGCATTGCGAATCTCCATATCCTTAGCTCCGTCGAATGCGTAGTTCCCTGCTAATGTGAAATTGTCGATATTGATATTTGCACTATTCATTCCAAAGTAATCACCTTTTGCGGTCACATGATGCAAGTGAATATCTTCGCAATTCCATAAGGTTTCTTGCGCGTTGGGCAGATCGACATACGTCAGTCGGATTCCGCTCGAACGCCGAAATGTCTTTGGCGCCTCTATTACGCTGTCACTGATGACAATTTGGTCTGTATACCATATTCCCGATCGGGCCATTACAAGGAAAGTGCTACGATCAACACGAATATTATTGCAATACCACAAGGGATATTTCCATTTAAAAATGCTATTATCGATAGTAATATCGTTGCTTTCCTTCAGGGGAGACTCGCCATCTGAAAAAATGGAATTAGTGACCATGAGGTTCTTTCTCTTGAAAAGTGCTCGTTCTCCGGTAAGCATTTGTTGATCGATCGTTTGCATAACACTGTCTCCAATCGCTCAGTACTAGCTTCAAATCTTCTCTGACCCCATTATTCGCAGAATAGCAACAGAGGGTTTCAGATTTATTAGAAGCTTATATAAACGGCAGCATTGACGGCTGCCGTTTATATGTGTTAATCCATTTACTATAGCTTAATATATTCTTCATCCAGTACGGGTTCTAACCAATCTGTTTGTCCTGGTGTAAGAGCTAAGTGAACAAACCAGCTATCCTTTGTAGCCCCATGCCAATGTTTTACGTTCTGTGGAATGTTCACCACATCGCCTGTTTTAAGTAATTGAGCTGGCTTTTCATCTTCTTGATACCACCCCTCACCGCCAGTAACTAACAACACTTGCCCGGTATGATGAGAGTGCCAGTTATTACGGGCACCGGGAGCAAAGGTTACATTCCCGATTGCTGTATTGAGTGGTGCTGGATCGGTAAACACCATTTGTAAGTATGCGTCTCCGATAAAGTTTTTTTCGACTTTTTGCCCCAATGGGAAGAGTGTGCTATGGCTTAAGTGCTCGTTCTTCATTTTTCATCTCTACTTTCTTATATTTTTAACGTTATCCAACTTGAGCTGTTGGTCGAATGATCATCTCATTAATGCCCACATCCGATGGTTGTTCGATGGCAAAGGCAACGGCACGTGCAATGCTGTCTGCATCGATTGCTATCTTGTAAAAATCATCCAAGCCCGCTTTCATTGCCGGATCGGTTGTCGTCTCCAGCAGTTCGCTGGTCACAGCCCCCGGCGAAATATTGGTCACACGAATATTTGTACCACTCATCGCTTCTTCTTGACGCAAGCCTTCAGAGATTGCTCTTACGGCATGTTTGGTACCACAATAAACTGTTCCGCCTGGGTAGATGTTGTGTCCAGCTACGGATGAAAGGTTAATAATATGACCTGATTTCCGTTCTCTCATAGATGGAAGGACTGCTCCGATTGCGTACAAAACCCCTTTGATATTGACATCGATCATTCGGTCCCATTCATCAACCTTTTTCAAAGCAAGAAAAGCCTGCGGCATGATTCCAGCATTATTGACTAAAACATCAATTTTTCCAAACTCGTTAAGCGCATATGCAGCAAGATCCTCCATTTGTTGGTGCGAACTTACATCCGTCACTTTATATATAGCTTGTCCGCCGCTTTGTTCAATTTCATCTTGTAATTTCTTTAACCGGTCTTCGCGGCGAGCGGCAAGAACCAATTTTGCTCCTTTGGATGCCAGTTCTTTTGCAGCTGCTTCTCCAATACCGCTGGACGCTCCTGTAATAATAACTACTTTTTCTTGAATATTTGACATTTTAGATAAACATCCTTTCTTAATTTTAGGTACACTTTCATCTATAAAAAAAATCTATTTTTTCGCTTAATTTCTCTTTCTATTCTGGAATGATTTCATTCACACAACTCAAAGCATTTAATGTTCTCGGAAAACCCATATAAGGAAGGCAATGAGTGATGGCCGTGATCATCATATCCTTGTCATTGCCTACATTCAGGTTGCCTTGCACATGTGCCTTGACTTGACTTTCACAACCGCCGAGACTACTCACAATACAGAGGGTCAGCAACTCCCGTGTTTTCAGATCAAGGCCTCCACGAGTATAGAAGTCACCAAAACAGAAGGCAGAAAGATAGTCCTGTATATGCTTTTGATTGTATGGGACATTCTTCCTGTTCTTTTCAATGATATCGCCAAAGATTTCTACCTGCACTGCAAGGCCTTTGTCTAACCGATTCTCTTCTTCAACCTGCTTTTGACTTTCGAGAGGTAACTCGATATTTCTGGATTGGAAAACCTCATTAATCTCCGCGATGGCATTTAGCGTTTTAGGGAATCCTAAATAAGGGGCACAATGGTAAATGGCCTCTTTAATTTCTACCGGAGTTAGTCCAACGTTCAGTGCAGCATGAGCATGCGCCTTGAGCTGAGGTAACGTTTGATTCGTTACAAGCACCACCAGAGTGATAAGCTCACGTTGTTTATCGTCCAACTTCCCTTGATAAAAAACTTCCCCAAAAATAAAACGGCTCAGGATGTCCTGAAAATCAGGATCAGTAGCGTATGCTCCCGGCATTCCATTACCAAATAGCTGTTTAAATGTTTCTTCACTCTTTTCAATTCGATTCATAACTGTGCCTCCTGCTTGTTTTTTTTGTGGATGAATAAGACCCACTGAAAGAATGACGATAATTGCGACGCGGTAACCTCCAATTCCCGTCTCTATGATGAAGCCAACAGGCTTAGCATCACCATTCTTCTAGACAAGTTTAGGATTCAGCGCATAAGCCACATAATCCTTGGCACTTTGCTCTAGCTCCTCATCTGACAGGTGTTGCATTACACCATACAAGATATATGGTGTCAAATAGCGTGTTCCAATCAAGTTACTGGTTGCCTGAAGAGGTCGCAGCAGCTCGGAAACGGTGTATTTAAAATTACCGTCTGGTAAATAGTTTTCTTTAGCAGCGCCGGTAGAAACGGCAATCAGCAGCTCTTTTCCGTGCAGCTTGTCCCCTTTGCTTCCAAATGCCCAGCCATGAGTTAGGACTACATCCTCCCATTTTTTCAACAATGAAGGCGTACTGTACCAGTAGAAAGGGAATTGCAAAACGATGCGATCATGCTGCTCCAATAGCCTCTGCTCGGCAGCGACATCGATCTTCTCATTCGGGTATGCCTCATAAACACGATGAATTGTAACACCAGCTTGCTTCTCCATTTCTTCCGTTAAGCGACGATGAACACGGGAAGCAGTTAAATCAGGGTGAAAAACAAGAATGAGTATTTTCATTTTAAATTTTCTCCATCCAAGAATTTTTTTTCTATCAATTATTTAAATGGATACCAAGTTCAAGAGCTAGTTTAATAATTGGGCAACTGTGTTCTTTATTTAGTACTCATTGATGGGAATCACGACCTGCTCACCAAAGCTCAAACAGCCATGACAAAGACGATGTACTTCTAATCCGGTATTACCAAGTTAACTATTTTACTCCTCATTTTTCAGTGGACTATTTACAGCTTTGTCTGCTAAAATCCGTCCTGCAACACCTATATTATCTAGTTCATTTTCCCTTACGAACACAAAGAATGCTTGTTCAGGTATATTCATGATAGTTGAAGCTGATGTAGTAAGGTCTTTTACTAACTTTCTTTTTTGCTCTTTAGTTAATTTAGCTGCTTCAATTGTAATTACAGGCATAATTTATTCTCCTTTATTGTGAGTTTATGTCTAATGACGACGAGCTGACACAAAAACTCATGTGCATCTCTCTTATCAAAGAGACCGTGCGACACCAATTTATATGAATTTAAAAATGACCAACGATTCGGTGCGGTACATATGGTTCTTCCAAAAACGCAATTTCTTCAGCAGTTAATTGAATAGATAGAGCAGCTTCTGCATCTTCGAGCTGGGATATTTTTGTCGCACCGACAATAGGAGCGGTTACCGGTTCTTTATGCAGAAGCCACGCAAGTGCGATGTGAACCCGGCGAACACCATGTTTCTCTGCCAAACTCGCAACCCGGTTCACCACCAATTGATCCGCATCTGTTGTTGCATCATATTTTTGTTTTGCAATTTCATCAGTTTCGGCACGATGTGTTGTTGTCTCCCGCGCCAATCTTCCTCCTGCGAGCGGGCTATAAGGAATGACCCCAATTTTTTCTTCCTTACAAAGTGGGAGCATCTCTCGCTCCTCTTCACGGTAAATGAGATTTAAATGATTCTGCATTGATACAAATCGGGTCCACCCATTCTTCTCAGCTATATGTAAAGCTTTCTCAAACTGCCATGCCCACATTGCAGAGGCTCCGATGTATCTTGCCTTACCAGCCTTAACTATATCGTGCAATGCCTCCATCGTCTCTTCGATAGGCGTGTTATAATCCCAACGATGAATTTGATACAGATCGACGTAGTCGGTTTTCAATCTCTTAAGGCTCTTATCGATTTCGCTCATGATCGCCTTGCGGGAAAGTCCAGCGCCATTGGGTCCTTGATGCATTCGTCCATGTATTTTAGTCGCGATGACAATTTCATCACGATTCGAAAAATCCTTTAATACACCTCCAATTATTTCCTCACTTGTCCCTTCAGCGTACACGTTTGCAGAATCAAAAAAATTGATTCCAAGCTCCAGAGCTTTTTTTATGATCGGACGAGCGCGTTCTTCATCAAGTACCCATCGATGATGACCTTTTCGTGCGTCTCCAAAACCCATACAACCAAGACAAATCCGGGATACATCCAAGCCAGTATTTCCAAGTTTCGTATAATCCATTTCATGGTTCCTTCCTTTCGTTTGGTGCGATCTTGACTTGCCTCAGAACGGGTACGCGTACTGATCATTGAGTTTAGATAACTCCAAATAAAAAATGAACATTGATTGTTTAATCAACTTACGTTTATAATTCTAAACGGAAACAAAATGCTTGCAATAATCAATTTCTTTCGATGTGTGGATTACTCAACAAATTATCCGTAATTGCCGATTATCTCAGTAAGGGGACTTTAAAAATGACTAAAGTGGACAGAAGGGTACTCAAATCTCAAGAAGCCATAAAGAAAGCAATACTTGAACTGATGACTGAAAAAAACTTTGATGACATTACAATTCGGGATATTTCTGATAGGGCAAATGTTAATCGAGGAACAATCTATCTCCATTACATGGATAAATTTGACTTGCTAGATAAGATAATTGAAGAACATATAAACAATCTCCGTGAACTTTGCCACACAGCATCTGAAATGAGTTTCCAAGAAGGAAATTATGTCTGGTTCGAATACTTTGCAGACAATCATTTGTTCTTTTCAACCATGCTAAACACGAAAAGTTCAGCTTATTTTCGTACTCAATTCCTTGATTTAGTCGTCCAGGAGTACAAGGTAGAAGTCGATGTAACAGAAGGAAAAAATCAAGGCTTAAGTGAAGATGTCATTCTTCAATTTTTTGGGGCCGCGGTCGTGGGGATCGTAGAATGGTGGTTTAAGAATGGAATGTCAGTCCCCCCTCGTGTCATGGCAGAACAAACTGGGATATTGTTAGATAGAAATTTTTAAATTGCATTCCCAACAAATCTAGTAAATCGAGTAATTTCTTGTACTGAGGTTATTTAAACAAAATTCTCATCCTAATTTTGTGATGAGGGTAGGGTTTTGAATATTGTTCTCGCATTCGGAACTTGAACACTAGAGATAAGGCCCATACCCGGCACAGTACAAAAACATGAAGCGGCACCCGCTCCATGTTTTGTACTTAAATTCATAACTTTATTTCCTATTGAGAACACGATCCCGAATAACAAGAAAATGCTTACCACAAGAAGACTTGCTCATGTTAGTGAGAACAAGAGAATATATCGCATTTTAAATTAAGGGTCTTGTTTAGAAAAAGTTTGTAAGCGTCACATCTGGTCGACTGTGATTCCATCATCAACTAGCTATGGCTGTATAAACTTAGTCTAAATCTTCTCCATTGCTACTAATTACTTTCTTATACCAATTAAAGGACTTTTTCCTACTACGACTTAACGTACCATTTCCCTGGTCATCTTTATCCACGTAGATGAAACCGTATCTTTTGTTCATTTCTCCAGAGCTTGAGCTTACTAAATCAATGCACCCCCAGGTTGTATATCCTAGCAACTCTACGCCATCTTCTTTTACAGCAGCTTTAAATGCTCGGATATGTTCACGAATATACTCGATTCTGTAATCATCCGAGATACATCCATTTTCATCAGGCTTGTCCGCAGCTCCCAACCCATTCTCGACAATAAATAATGGTTTTTGATAGCGATCATACAATGCATTTAATGTAATTCTCAGCCCGAGTGGGTCAATTTGCCAGCCCCATTCACTTCTTTTTAAATGGGGATTTCGTAATGTCGGAAAGAGATTGGCAGCGGTTTGAGTATTAACTGCTGGGTCGGCACTTGTTAATCGCGAACCATAGTAACTAAATGAAACGAAGTCAACTGTATTATTTTTCAGAAGCTCCTCATCATCATCTTCCATTTTCAGATGTATATTCATTCTTTCGAACATTTTTTTGGCATAATTCGGGTATTCACCACGAGATTGTACATCCACAAAGAAGTAATGCTCTCGATCCCTTGTTATGGCTTTCCATACGTCTTCAGGAGCGCAAGTATAGGGGTAAGTGCTGGCACCCGCCAACATACATCCTATCTTGAATTCGGAATTTATTTTGCGTGCAATTTCAGTAGCTTTAGCACTCGCGGCCAATTGGTGATGAGCTGCCTGATACTTCACAGCTTCTTCATCTTCATCTTCATCAAACACCAATCCTGAGCTCCCGAATGGTAGGTGTAATAACATATTGATTTCATTAAAAGTTAGCCAATACTTCACTTTATCTTTGTAGCGAGTGAATAGTGTTTCGCATAGTCTTTCATAATAATCAACCATTTTACGGCTTCTCCAAGAACCGATGGTTTTTACCAAATGCATCGGCACATCAAAATGAGTGATCGTTACTAAAGGCTCTATATTATATTTTAAACACTCATCAAAAACATCATCGTAGAACTTCAAACCTTCTTCGTTGGGTAATGGATCATCCCCATTTGGATAGATTCGTGTCCATGCAATAGATAAGCGGAAGCATTTGAAGCCCATTTCTGCAAATAAAGCAATGTCTTCCTTATAATTATGATAAAAGTCGATGGCTTCATGGCTTGGATAGAAATGTTCATCATCACATTCCATCATTTTCATCTTACCTTTCATTACAGAAACGCGATCCTGTCCTGCGGGTATAACATCGACGGTTGACAATCCCTTATTCCCTTCCAAATATCCACCTTCACATTGGTTTGCAGCAGTTGCTCCTCCCCATAAAAAGTCTTTGACTAAAGTCATTTATAATCCACTCCTTGAATTTGATATGGTTACACTATTAGGACTAACAACTCATTGTTAAAATCAGTGACTGCACTACTGTTATTAGTTAGCACATCAGCATAACTGTAAGTATTCGTAACGATCACCGGGGTCTGGGTAACATATCCTTCCTCTCTGATTTTCTCCAAATCAAACGTGATTAGTGTCTGTCCCTTGGTAATTCTCTGACCCTCTTCAACATGAGCTTCAAAGTACTTCCCATTCAGTTTAACGGTGTTCAATCCTATATGGATGAGTATTTCAACCCCATCATCGGAGAGTAAACCGATTGCGTGTTTCTTGGGAAACAGCGAAACAATTTTCCCATCAAAAGGAGCGACCACTTTTCCTTCGCTTGGCTCAATGGCAACTCCTTTTCCCATTGCTTCTGTGGAGAAGGCCGCATCTTGAACATCCTTCAATGGAATCATTTCACCTTTGATAGGACTTGTAATAACCGTATTTTTAAGTGTGATGATTTTATCGTTTGTGGTGACTTTATTCTGCTCAGACGTTTCTTTCTCATATTTTAAGGTTAATAAGTAGGTAAGCACTGCAGTTATAACCGTTGTAATTAATAATGCGATGAGTATATTATAGAAATTCCAAATGTTTTCTCCAATATAAAGCGGAATAGCTGGAAGCCCTGATGAACCTGTTGCATAACGTGAAACTTCCATAACCCCTGCGTAAAGCCCTCCAGCAGCGGATCCAATCATAGCCGCAACAAGAGGATATTTTTTAGGTAAATTAACACCGTAAAGTGCTGCTTCTGTAATTCCCATTAAGCCTGTAATTCCACTTGTAGTGGAGATTTGCTTGGATACTGTATCCTTTGTTCTCCAACTGACAATCAACGCGGCTACACCTTGCGAAATATTGGATATCATGGCTCCAGGTCCAATGATATTTTCATATCCCAATGTCGTGATTTGAGCCAATGATAACGGAACGATACTGTGATGAAGTCCAAACATAACAAGGAGTGGCCAGAAGGTTGCAATTATGAAAATGACCACCCATGCTCCGTGCGATCCCAAAAAATCAAACCCCATTGCCAAATATGTTCCGAAGAAAGAACCTAGCGGTCCTAGTGCAGTTAAGGAAATAAATCCAACAACCAGAATGGTAAACATCGGAACAAAAATAATTTTTACAGCGTTAGGAATGACTCTTTTAAAGAATGGTTCAATGTAGGATTGCGCCCACACGGTTAATAGAATCGGAACAACCGATGAACTGTAAGCAACAAGTGTCAATGGAATATTAAAAACGCTAACATTATTACCCGCAGTTCTCAATAGATCCAGATTCGGATGAAGCAATATCCCAGCCAACACAAGTGCCAGTACAGGGCTGCATTTTAATTTGTTTGCAGCCGAATATGCTAATAAGAAGGGTAAGAAATAAAAAATGGCATCCGACATGAAATTGATTACATAGTAAGTTTGTGACGCTTTTGAAACTACATTAAATAAGATCAGCAAAGCCAATAGCGCTTTTATCATTCCCGCGCCTGCAATAGCCGGAACGATTGGACTGAATGTACCTGAAATAAAATCGATTAATTTGCCAAAAACGCTTACATTTTTTTCGTTAGATAATGTATCATCTATATTTTCTGCATGTTTTATATATTTGATCACTTCCTCATATACTTCTTCAACATGGGTGCCAATAACCACCTGAAATTGTCCGCCGCTTTCAATCGCATCAATCACGCCATCTAAAGCTTTAATAGCGTCTTGATCGGCTTTTTTATTTTGGTTTAGTGCGAATCTAAGCCTTGTCATACAATGAGTTAGTGTTGATACATTTTCACTACCACCAATCTTCTCTACAATATCCTGAGCTAATTTTTCATATTTTTTGCTCATTAGAAAATGCCCCCTCTTCTTGTTGTTGAACAATGAATTACGCCTTTTATTTATTAAACATAAACAACTTTACCTGCTAAATAAAAAAAGTTATTTATCAGTAATATTTAAAGGCTTCATTCAAGCTGCACCTTTAAGATATCACTAGATAAATAACCTTATCCAATACCTATAATCTATGTTTTATTATGCTTGTGAGGCATACTTGATTAATTGAATTAAGTGAGAAGTAGCCTGGTTAAAAATCTTGTGTTTCTTCCAAACAATAACACAACTAAATTTGAGTTCTGGAAAAAATGGTCTGAAGCAAAGATGTTTTGAACCTGTCATCGCAAGAGCACCTTCAATACAAATAGCAGTTCCCATACCATTATCTACAAAATTAACTATGTTAGAAATTAAGTTGTATGTGGCTAGAACATGTATATTTTCATATTCATCAGCAAACCAATTAGCAATTTCATTTTGTACTGTTGGACGACTAGAAAGAAGTAAAGGAACTCCAACAAGATCATTGGGAGTAACATATTCTTTTTGTGCAAGAGGGGATGAAGCCTGTGTTAGAATTCCCCATCGTTCCTTTTGAGGCAATCTGATGAAATCGTATTTTTCAATATTTATGGGCTCTAATAAAATCCCAATTTCAAGTAATCCTTTGTCTATTTTTTCCTTTATATCATCCCCTGTTCCGCTATAAATATAATAATTAACCTGTGGATACTCTTCATGAAAAGCTTTTAATGTTTGAAATAAATAATGCGATGTTAGTGATTCGACGCTTCCTATAGAGATAGTCCCTCCAACCAGATTATTTTGATCTTTGAATTCTCTCTCTGTTTTATCCGCAATCGTTAGGATTTCTTCTGCCCTCTGACGTAAAAGCATGCCAGCATCCGTTAATGACACCTTTTTTTTACCGCGAATAAGCAATTGAGTTCCTAAATTTTTTTCTAAGTCAGCTAATTGTCTGCTTAATGTCGGCTGTGTTACATGTAGTACATTTGCTGCATGCGTAATACTTTCCAAACGAGCGACTGTAAGAAAATAACGAAGCACTCTTAACTCCATGTTTCCCCCTGTTGACAATATGTGCTTATGAATAGATTCAATATGTCCTAGTAATTAACTTACCATCTTAAATACCGTTCTTTCAGTTTACTTTTTCACACACTTCTCTGCCATTATAACCATTAATCAGTTCTATATGCATATGTTTATATGTGGAATT
This sequence comes from Paenibacillus sp. FSL M8-0228, assembly GCF_038007385.1. Lineage (NCBI taxonomy): Bacteria > Bacillati > Bacillota > Bacilli > Caryophanales > Paenibacillaceae > Paenibacillus > Paenibacillus sp. FSL M8-0228. Next base: position 2,993,335 of record NZ_JBBOXA010000001.1, on the reverse strand, counting down.
GAATCGATATATGGGAAGGACTTGGGTACTGTTACGTGAACATAGTGTTGTTGGGTTTGAGCATTTTGTGATAAGGCCTCCCCAAAATTAGTTACGAATTTTCATGTTGCTGAGCCGTTCCACGTTTTCAGGATCGTGAAGGGATAAGATTAAACTCTCTTTGGAATCCAACGTAGCAATCCTTTCCATATCTTCCCTACTCATTTCAAAGTTAAAGATATTAAAGTTTTCGATAATTCTTTCCTTATGAACGGACTTTGGAATCGCAACAATTCCTCTTTGTATCAACCAACGTAAAGCAACTTGAGCCATGGATTTATGATGTTTCTCAGCTATTGATGCCAATACTTCATTTTTGAAAATGTCATTTTTCCCTTCAGCAAATGGTCCCCAGGACTCAATCTGAACATGGTGATCCTTCATAAATTGAGCATTTTCTACTTGTTGTGTAAATACATGCGTTTCAACTTGGTTTACAGTAGGAACGATTTCATGATGAACGATTAAATCCATCAGGCGATCATTTAGGAAGTTACTTACGCCGATTGCCCTGATCTTCCCCTCATGATATAATTCCTCCATCGCACGCCATGAACCATGGATATCGCCAAAGGGCATATGAATGAGATACAGATCCAAATAATCCAGTTGCAGTTTTTTCAGTGATGTTTCGAATGCTTTCCTAGCACTCTTGTAACCTGCATCCTGAATCCAAAGCTTTGTTGTAACGAATATTTCCTCTCTGGGCACGCCACTCTGCTTGATGGCACGACCGACTGCTTTTTCATTGCTATAAACAGCAGCGGTATCAATCAAGCGGTAACCTTCCATTAGGGCATTACAAACCGATTCTTCGCATACATTTTCATCATCAATTTGATAAACCCCAAATCCGAGTATCGGCATCTCGACACCATTGTTTAGTGTAACACTTTGCATTTTAGATCCTCCTGTTTTTTATACTCAAGTCTTAGAATGCTGGGGCCTCGCATAGATCTTAATGTTCGCAAGCGATTGGTTAAGTATTGGATTCAAAGCTATTTTTGGTACCGGATAATTTTTTTATCCCTTTAACCAGAATGAGATAGGTAATTATAGATAATAAACTTGTAGAAAAAATAATAATTCCAAAAGGTATAGCAGAATTTTCGCCTGCAATTCCCACAAGTGGAGACGTAACGGCACCTAATGCGAATTGTAAAGTGCCGAGCACGGCGGACGCGCCCCCTGCAATATGCCCCTGCGATTCCATTGCTAATGTAAAAGAGATGGGGCCAATGATCCCAATGGATAAAGCGAATAAGAAGATCGAAATAAACATAGCTGATAATACTCCATGTACTAGTACTATAAATAAGACTGCAGCAGAAGATATAAACGCTAGTATTATTCCGATCAAAAACAATCGACTTTCCGTTACCCGGTCTGCAAGCAGTTTGACGAATTGAGATCCCAAGATAATAGCAAGGCCATTCAACGCAAAGAGGATTGAAAACAGTTGCGGCGACACGCCGTATATGTTTTGATAAATAAATGGGGTACCTGCAACATAGGCAAAAACACCTGCGAACAATATGCCATTGACTAGAGCATACCCTATAAAAGACCGCTTTCGGAATAAGCTATTATAATTTTTCATCAACGCACGGGGACTGCCTGAAATACGTTGTTGTACAGGTAAGCTTTCCTTTAACCCCCATATGGTTATCCCAGTTAACCCTATGCCTAGCACCCCTAAAAATATAAATACACCTAACCAAGAGCTGTATGACATAACCGTACTTCCAGCCGTAGGGGAAATTAACGGTGCCACATTGCTTATCATTGTCAGCAACGATATAAACTTAGTCATTTCAATCCCACTAAACCGATCTCGAACAATAGCGCGCGAAATAACGAGTCCAGCGGACGCAGCAACCCCTTGTATAAATCTTAAAGATATAAACCATCCTATGCTTGGTGCAAAAGCGCATCCAATAGAGGAAAGGATATATAGTATCATGGAAATCAACAAAGGCTGGCGTCTTCCATAAATGTCGCTTAAAGGTCCCATTATCAACTGTCCTAGCCCTAATCCTAACAGACTAGTGGTTAAACTCGCTTGAACCGCAGTTGCGCTTGTTCCAAAAAAAACAGCGATTTGCGGAAGTGATGCAAGATACATATCGACGGTAAACGGCCCCAACGCCGAAAATATGGCCAATATTAGAGCAAAACCGAGAGAATTTTTTTGGGTCTTATATTTCATTCCTTTTACTCCTATGATTGTTTTAATGCTTTCTTTAAACTAACGCATTTGCTTTAGATGTTATGGGTTTGTTACTTCTGCCCCCATAGAATGAGCGATCTCACACCATGTGTCCGAGTCCACCAAATCCAACGACCGATATATTTTAGCCGGAATCAACACCCCAATGGCGCAGCGGCGGATACGTTGTGATCCCAGTACATAAAAGTGGAGCGGCGACATCAAGATTAATGCCGTCTAGAATTCGAACCACGAAATCCTCCGTTATTACAACGATATGGGTGGAATAACCTCCCTGCGTATATTGTCCATATCTATCGATGACTCCGTAGGTACTCGTATGTCCATTAAGACAATATTGCTCCTTTCCTCTACGGCAACTCTCGCACTCTCCACAGGAATCAACCATACAGCCAACTCCTACTCGGTCACCAACAGTATACTTTGTGACTTCCAAACCAATCTGGGCGAAAATTCCAGCGTGTCCTGGAACGGGAGGATATTGGACTGGCCCTCAATCTCCACGGGCAGTATGGATGTCAGAGTGGCAAATACCCGCATACTTGATCTTAATGAGAATATTATGCGGCTTAAGATCACTGCGCTCAACTGTAGAACCTTCTGGACCGAACACAGCACGTGCATTAGCATTAATCATATATAACCTCCAATGAATAGAATTTTTATCAGTTAGCTATTTAGAAATTAGTAATGATTATCCACACTTCTTTATTAAACACCATGTGAACACCCTCTTTTCTAAATTTAAGTTCTCCTTTTTTTAGGTAAGTAAGCCACGGAGAGCGAATAAACAATACTGGTTGTTTTATCAACTTATGTCTATTATTATAAAAAAAGAAACCTAAGTTCAATGGTTAAAAAAGCGCAATTTGTTGAAATAGCAACATCATCACGAAAAGTGTTCATTATTTTTTGATCAGGGGGAAAAGAGAAGATGATTAAAGTGGATCGGAGAATCCTAAAAACGCAAGAATCCTTAAAAAAAGCCGTTATTGAACTGATGGCTGTAAAAAACTTCGATGACATTACCATTCAAGACATTGCAAACAAGGCAAACGTAAACCGCGGTACAATTTATCTTCATTATCAGGACAAATATGATTTATTAGATCAAATCATGGAAACACACATTAATGAATTAAAAGAAATGGATACGTGGGCATGTCAGATGGAGTGGGCTGATGCTCTTGTTCCATATTTCGAGTACTTTGAGAAAAATTATTTGCTTTTTTCAACCATGCTAGCAGCATCAAAAGGTACACCTTCATCTTTTAGAACGCGGCTACTTGCTTATTTCATGGAAGGGTTCAAAGGGGAGATTGACAAAGAAAGCGGGAAAAATACGGAATTAGTCGAAGATGTGATGTTGCAATATGCTGGGACTGCTTATGTAGGGGTCATTGAATGGTGGATTCGAAATGGAATGCCCTATTCACCGCAAGTCATGGCCACGCAAGTTGGCACCTTGTTAGAAAGAAGTTTTTAATCGGTATTATATTCTGTAAAGAAAATGACCTTTTTCCTTTTCAATAAAGGTCACAGTATATAACGAAACACTAAAACAACGGCAGCCGATTGGCTGCCGCTTCTGCTTGTTTTTTCATTTTTTTTGTTAGAGTTTTCATATTCTTTCTCGGTTACGTTTTCTAACCGGTCTGTATCACCCCAGTGTGAGTACTAAGTATACAAATCCAACTATCCTTCGTAACCCATGCCAATATTTTACGTTCGGTGGAATGTTCACCACATCGCCTGTTTTAAGGAATTGAACTGGTTTTCCGTCTACTTGATACCAACCCTCTACTCCAGTAACTAATAAAACTTGCCCAACATAATGAGAGTGCTAGTTATTACGGGCGTCTGATGCAAAAGTTACGTTTCCGATAGCTTTATTGAGGGAGACAGGATTGTTAAACACCAATTGTAAGAAGGCGTTAGCGATAAAGTTTTTTCTTCTTTTGACCCGACGGTAAAGATGGGGCTATTTCTTAAGTGCTCGTACGGAACTGTCAAAAAATAACTATGATGGAGGTTAATACAAAAAAATCTGTGATATTAGAATTTGAATCATTGTGTCTTGTATTGAGTAAAAAATCTCTAAGTTCAACTTCTCTATCTTGCCAACTAGCATCATGCTCTAACGAACAAAGAAATTTTTAAAGCTGCGGGTATTAATGAAAAAGAGATTACTCGTCTTATAAAGAGATGCTTGATGTGGGATAAAGATACAAATATCATCTGGGGTTTTAGGGCTCTCATACCACAAAAAAGAATTTCTAATTATCAAAGAAAAGCCCAAACTTCTGTGGACTTAAATGCTCGGTCATTCTGATCCCAAAACAACCACACTTTACACCCATATTAGAAACGACGAGCAAAATCATATGGTGATCTTCTACACTTTAATTGGACAAAAAAATTAAATGTAACAGATACAAAACATCGATATGTATTGTAGATTGGAACAAAAAATAATCATGTCATTCCACAAAGTAACTCTAACTATAGCCGCCCCTTTAAATATTACAAATTCCTCGAAAGAGGCAAACTTGTTGTCATTCTCCCCTAAATATAAAAAAATCCTGATATTATCAGGACTTAGTTGGGGTAAACTTGTTGTCATTGTACAACATAGGCAATACTTAAAACCTGGAAATAAATAACTAAATTCACAAAACCTTTATTTTTTTTATCTGTTGTGATTTTGATCAGTCCGTTTTAATTGAAATCCGATGTTTTCTATGACTATAAATATAGAGTATCAAGAAGGCTATCTACTTTACTGTTTGTGAGACTGGTTGGGTAGGGCAGAACAATCGGTCAAAACGGCGCATCAATCCTTCAAGCGGACCAACAGGAAGCTTAGCAAACAACAATCCCAGCAACAGTGTAACAACTGCAACTATTACGTCGCCGAACGGAACTCCGTCCAGACTGTGCCCAATCTTTGCCAGATACAGAAACCAAACTATTACAAATTGAATGGCATACATGGTCAGAGCCATACGTCCGACTGCTGCAAAAGGCAATAATACAGTAGAGGCTTTTTTGGATATGAGACATGCAACGCCCAATACCAAGAATGAAATTCCTAATCCTATCATCGTTTGGAAGGTCGAAGCGGTGTGCGGAGCCGACTGCAAGAGCATATGCCACATTGGTGATTCCGTATTAAGCGGCCAAATTGCGTATTCATCCGGTGGCTGTACAGGAGCAACTCCTTGCATCCTTACCAGCCATTGTTCAAAGTGGAGACTCCAATTCGGAAGTACAAAAGCAGCCAGTGCTTTGCCAATAACAAGCATAACGATACCACTGCCTGCGAGTATGAGAGCTGTGCGTAATCTGGTCAGGTCAAAGCGGCCAATGGCCATACCAGTAACAAATGCAGGGATCAAGGCGATAGCAGACATTGGACCTCCTGCAATATCACCAAGAAGATAAGCTTTTGAGAAAATACTTGATCCCAGAATCATTAGCGGCGGGGCTGTCACGAGCAAAACTGCTGCTGTTGTAACAATGGTGCGGGTCGAACGGCGAAATAACATAAGGGCCAGCACAAACATAGCTGAATAGGCAGGCAAAATGATGCCATATGGAGTGTTCAGCATAATAAGCAAATAACCAATAATATCAACAAATACTGCACGGGCTAGCATTCGCGCACGGAAAGCGGCCGTTTCCGCTCCCCATTCCATCATGCGCTGTGCCATAATGGAATAAGATATACCCCCGCACAGCACGAATAATAGTGTCGTGTTTCCGGAAACAATCTCAGAAACGTTTGGGTTCGATCCGAAGTGCTGCAAATACATTCCCAGCACCGCCATTCCTCGTACTGCATCAAGTGCTACAAGACGCCCGGTGCCCCTCCTTCTCTTCGACTCTTCTACAGAACTACGAGAAGGAATATCGGTTTGTGTAGCGTCGTCGGATGTTTTGGATACACCTGCTGTATCTACTTCTTTTTCATCCAATTTATTATCAACCGTCTTTTCATCTGCTTGATTTCCATTCAATTGGCTGCTTACGGAAAAAGCTCGTATTTTGATATTGGACTCTTCCTCATACTCTCTGACGGATCTGCTTATCAGTTTGATACTGCTTAGCAACTTGCATTCCTCCCTGAAAATCCTGGACTCGTATTTTTCATCAACCCGCATGTACGGGAGTGATGTTACGCTATAGTCCAATATATCCTGCAGATGTCGCTAAAGTTTGATCAAGTTGTAAACAAAATGTCACAACGGACGTAACCGTTTTATCGCAAAACAACCTTATTCACAGTTGATCACTGGAATAGGGCTGTTTGGAAATCACTCAGGGTTTGCTGGGAACTGCATTAAAAATCGAATTGGCCAGTAGTCGGAATTGATGCTGCGGATGAGCGCCATTGGTTAGATCGTTGGAGAAAACTGTAATATTTTTTTTGTTTTCCATATAGGTGAAGGCCATGATCTTTCCTCTTGCAGCTTCGTGACCTGGCCACCAGCCCGCTTTGAAGAAGTTTTCTTTATTGCTAATGGTTGCAAGAACTTTTGCAGCTTTAGGTAGCTTCGTAATGTAAGAACCTGTAACGGTGTAGAAATATTCTTCGTTATCGTAAGGGGCTGTAATCACATGATCCTGTTTGACATTCGCCAGGAACACCCCTTCGTATCTTTCCCATGTCGGTCCAGCAAACGCAAATTGAGGAATACAGTTTTTCACGTTACCCATCCCCATATTTCCATAAGCAATGTATGGTTTCCCTTTCTCGACAAGTTTATCGGAATCGAATGTATTCACCAACACATCGGCATGCTGCTGATCATCGGTCACTTTAAAACCGAGATTTTTGAGCACATAAGCCGATTCGCCGAGAGCGGCTACCGTAGAAGGTTTAAGAACTTTACCAACGGGTTTGTTATTGCCGAATGCCGTGACATCAAGATAGTATTTCGAGGCCAGCGGGTTCAGATCATCATAGGCGACTGCAAAGTCACCCGCTTCATATCCTGTTCCGCTTTTGGATAGCATCGTAACCACTTTGCCGGATTTAAGCAATTCATTAACCGTTTTGATGGCATCGTTATTGGTGTTTAGGATTAAGACATAGGCAGAATCATTCGGCATTGGTGTGGCCGGAATCGATACGGAAGTCACCGGAGAAGTTTTGCCCGCAAACACTCCGGTTTCTCTAACCACATCACGTTCAAATCCTCGCAGGACAGGAAAATCCTGCACAATCTCGCCAGCTACGGAAGCATAATCTGAGACGTTAATACCATCATATAAAACCATGTTTGCAATGCCGTGTTTGGCCTGGTGCATATTTATGATAAATGAACCCGCAGGGTAGGTTTTGCCAGCAGTACTTACAGCTTCTGTCGAGCGTTCAACCGTTAATCCATTGCGGATAAGATATTCAATCATCCGATAAGCTTCCAGCGGATTTTTTTGAAGACTCTTATCGATCGGCAAAACGTAATACTCAGGAAAAAAATTCTCATTACCGTGACGAGGGCGGCTAATAACTTGATTTTTGACATTGACTAGATACCGATCTACGGCATAATCATCGATGTTATTGATTCCACGTTCATATACTTTTAGCTGGTTCAAAAATAAATTTTCTTTCTTTTGCATAACATAATCGGTTGCTGCAGCGACACTATAATACAATGCTTTGGTCGACTCTTCATTCGATTCAGGTGTTTCCAGCGTATGTCCCATTGCACCATGGTGCATGGCGAAGACAGCTGTATAGGCTGGAGACGCATCGTCCCATCCTGAAGAAGTCCCCTTGGAAACATATTTAGGATTTTCGACTGTTTTACGATGTTCTTCATAAGGAATATGGTAGTAATCATACTTTGTGTTTGCTATACCTGCTTCACCCATCGCTTTTGCCTGTTCTACCATGTTATCCATAAGCAGATCGTATTCAATATTCGGATCGTGAGGCGGTGTGGTAGGCTCAATCAGAAAATTCTTATCAAAGCCATGCAGATCTAGGAAAGAAATCGGCGACCACTTGGCAATTTGCTCTGTAACACTGCGTGTTTCAGGCTGGGTTTGATAAGAATTATCCCGATTCAAGTCAAAGTATTCAGCATTATAACGTTCGGTATGCACCCTTCCATCTGGATTTTCCGTATACAGGAACAGGAAAAACACATGTTCAAGCGCATCATCCATATTCAGAGTGACCGTACTCGATTTTCCATTGGACGAGGTGGTCTTGTACGTAACATTTTTATCGAGAGCCATGGTCTTAAAATAATTGATAATCGCATCAAAGCCCGGCGCTTCATTTGGATGAATATTGTTGATCCAGATGGGCACTTGATAATCTCCGAATGCACCGGATTGAATATCGTTCTCCAGCTTTGCAGGATCATTCAGCATGGCAGGATGAGTTACATTCTGATATTTGTCAATCGTTGCTTGATCTTTGGCAACCACAGTCATATACATATCGCGGCCTTCAACGGATTTGCCGATCGACATCGTTTTAATGTATCTGTCGTTTTTTTGAGCTGCTTGTGCCGTAATCGCATCAATCTCCGGCTTCAGTTCATCATACGTACGGAAGCTGTCGTATGGGACCAACTTAATGGGGGCCTGGGCAACGGTTTTTGCTGCAGCCAGTTCATAGGTTCCCATCAATGAGGCGTACAGTGGACGCTGCAGACTCGGTTCGGCAAGATTTTCCGTACCGTAAGTAAGACCAAAATTGATATTGGCAGTGACTTCTCCGTTTTCTGCTTTGACCTGAGTAACGGTGATAAAGGGGGCGCCATTATAATCGTGATCCTTGTACGATTTCCATTCCGATAATGGCTTACCACCATAAGTCCAGCTTATTTTCTTTATATTGGTACCCTTCGGAAGCTTAAATCTAGCTTTAATGGTTCTTTTCTTCGTCATGGATGCCAGATTGTTATCCAATTTCAGTGTCGGGATATTTTTAACCTGCGTTGAGATTGTTTTTGTTGATTGACTCTGTTTATCGTTTAACAACGTGCTTTCTGTACGTTGTGCAGCATCAGCCATAGCCATGTGCGGAGCAGTGATCTCCAGAAGCATGGCGGCGGATATGGTTAACGCCAAGTAGAACCTTACTATTGGTCTTGTACCCATTCTTTTTCCCCCTATGGATAACCGGAAGACCATGTTGTGCTCATAAAGAGCATTTAACAGACTATTGTCCGGCAAATTACGATTTTATATATTGTCCAATCCTATTCAAGATCTGTTTTCTGCCCGGAAGGATTGTCTGTCATCGAATGAGAAGCGTCGGAGTTTATGGTACTTTGCACAAATTGCTTCAAATCAGTTCGACTTTTTACATCCAGAACAGCTGCTTTGCCCACATAAGTTTCTTTTAATAGCTTCATTGGCGGTATTTGTTCATTTCCCTTTAACGTACTTTGATACCCTACCGAAGCCAAATTCCACATATCGGAGACTGACAAATTGGTATCGATATACGGACTGATTTCCTCTAGAATGGAAGGAAGCTTCATAATGGAAGTCGTTGTTTTGACCTTCTCGGCTAATGCCGTAATAAATTGGCGTTGTCTTTCTGTTCTGGAATAATCGGACATGGCATCATGACGAAAACGAACATATTGAAGCGCCGTTTTGCCGTTGAAATGCTGCTGTCCCTGCTTTAAATTAATATCGTACTCATGCAGATCGGCCTTGCTTTCATAGTACATATCCTTTTCGACATAAAAATCGAGTCCGCCTACAGAGTCCACGAGTTTAATAAACCCCTGGAAATCGGTATATACATAAAAATGAACAGGCACCCCCAGCAATTCACTGACTGCTTTCATCGCCGTATCCGGCCCATGCGTAACAGCCGTGTTGATTCGGTTTTTGCTGTATCCGGGAATATCCGTATAAGTGTCACGCAAAATCGAAAACACATGGATATGCTTATCGGTAGGATTCAACGAAACAACCATCATGCTGTCGGATCTGGGTACCTCGCCCTTGTCGCTTCCACGGGCATCCACACCCATCAGCAAAATATTGACAGGCTCAGTTCCCTCCCATGCTGGAGCTTCCAGAGCTTCGGTATTATCGGTGCTTACATTAATGAACGGGGAGTTTGCCGGAGCCTTATTAAATCCTTCCAGCCCTTTGTAAATCGAAAAGAAATAATAAAAAATAAAGCTTACAGCAGCGACCACAAGTAACAATGTTACAATTAATATCCTCTTTTTCCTCTGTGTCATGTCATTCTTCCTTTCCGAATTATGAACGCGCCTGTCCCTTCTGTATTTAAGATTTTTGCAAGGCTGCTACGAGGAGTGAAGTGTAATATCGGCTACCCCCTGGTTTTAAATGGACGCCATCTCTATAAAAGTATTCATCTTTGCCTACACTGGCCGAATACCAGTCCACCACGCTGACGTTGCTAAACTCATCGGCAACCTGTGCAATCGTGTCATTCACCGTGTTTTGCCATCCTTTCGGAACCCGGGTAGTGACCAAGATTACCTGTCTGGCTCCAGAAAGGGATTGCAGTACGTCGTGCAGTTGGTCTCTGCTAAACGGACCATTGGTGCCGAGTTCGATAATGACTTGGTCTCCCAGTTTGCCTTGGGTGGCTAATTCATTAATGACTTTTACAGCTTGAGACATCTGCCGGCCAACCTTGCCGTCTACCGTCATATTCGGAAGCTGCTCTTTTAAATAAGGCTCAATTCCGACCGTAACCGAATCTCCAATCATCGTGACGCCCTCGCCGTTTAAGGACGCGGATGGTTGAGCTTGTTCTCCGCTGGTACTGGAAGCCCCAGGCTTTTGTGCAGCAGGCTGCATCGCATCAAAATTGTATAGAGAAGAATCCTTGCCGCGTGGTTCGTTATCATCCGAATTTTGCTTTGAATGTAGATGGAGGCCTATGGCTCCTATGACGATAAGAAGAATCATAAAACCCCATAATGCCCTCACTTTTCTGATATTTTTTTTGTTCATACCTAGTTCATCCTTTCCTTTAACATGCTAGTAGGTTTTATCCTGTTTGATAGCATCAATCAAAACCGAGGCATAATACTGAGCTCCTTCTGGTTTCAGATGGACACCATCGTCATAAAATAGATCGTTGCGGTTTTCGCTGGCCGAATACCAGTCGATAAGTCGTACATTTTGAAATTCACCAGCAATTTCACGCAGATTGTCATTTACGGTATTCTGCCACCCTCTCGGTACTCTGGTCGTTATCAGATAAATTTGCCGAGAATCCTGTAGTGAAGTCAGCAAGGACTTCAGTTGACTCTGGTTAAACACGCCGTTGGTGCCGAGTTCAATAATAATTTTATTGCCAAGCTTGCCCTGTGCCCGCAGGTCATCAAGCACATTCCCAACCTGTGACATTTGCCGTCCCACCTTGCCATCAATGGTCATACCGGGGAGCTGCTTTTCCAGAAACGGGGCGGCATCCAGAATGACGGAATCTCCGATCGCCGTGACCTTCTCTCCTTCTGCGGAATGGCCTGTATTTACATCGGAAAATCCGGATTGCACCTTTTCTGTCTGGACGGGTTCCCGGCTTACAGTTGCTGGAGCATCAGGCACAGGATCTGGTGAATTCGTCTTCCATGATGTCAGGACCAGAATAATGGCGATAACAATGACGACAAGGCCTAACTGGCTGCCAGCGCCTGACCTGCGGAGTGATTTTAGGGTCCCGCGACGAATGGGCTCTTCGATGTATCTGTAGGAAAGACTTGCCATTATGAAACTGGCCGTTACCTGCAGAGCAATACGTATATAGCTGGCATCTTCGGTATTCACCACCGGACTTGACAAAATAATGATTGGATAATGCCAAATATACAGACTGTAAGATCGCTTACCGATCCAGCTCAGAGGCCGGCAGCCGAGCCATCGTTCCAGTCGATTGGCCGGATGAACAAGTACAGCAATAATAACTGCAGTAATGAGTGATAAATAAAGAAAACCGCCGCGATACAGCGAATCATCAAACTGGTTGGTCTGACCGATCATGATAAACAGCATTACAATGCCCAGCACGCCAGTCATATCCAGCATGGTCCGTGACGAAGAGGATACATTTTCGCTCAGTCTCCAGCTGGGCCAGATTATCGCCAGAGCCGCTCCGATCAAAATGGCAAACACTCGCGTGTCCGTCCCGTAATACACCCTGCTCGGATCTGTTCCGGGTTCGTATATCACGGCCATGGCTATGGCGGATACGGCGGCGCAACCCAGAATGTATAACATCAGTCTTCCTCGTCGCGGCGCAAGGCACAGACCGATCAGTAGAACAAGCGGCCAGATGAGGTAAAACTGTTCCTCAATGGAAAGCGACCAGAGGTGACCGATTGGAGAAGGCGGGCCAAAGCTCTCGAAATATGAAACATGATGAAAAATGAGATACCAGTTGTTTACGTAAAAAAGCGAGGATACAAAATGGCCTCTTAACGCCTGCAGTCTGGAGAAATCAGTAATTAAAAGCCACAGTGCCACTGCAGTCAGCATAAAGATCATGGCCGGCAGTAGTCTGCGCATTCGTCTGATCCAGAATTGTATAATGGAGAAACCACTGCGCATCCTCCATTCGAAAAGAATCTGATCCGTAATCAGATATCCTGATAGGACGAAGAAAATCTCCACCCCCAGCAGCCCACCTTCTGCCCATCTGAAATGAAGATGATAAGCAATAACAGCAAGCACAGAGATGGCTCTTAGCCCATCCAGGCCGGTCATATAACGTTTTATGGGTTGATTCAGGTGCAAATTCCGGTTTCCATTCACTATGGTCCATTCCTTGTCCTTATAGGCTAATGATCTTGCTTCATTTACTATAAAAAAAAGATGTCGCGAAAGTTTGATCAACATGTAAACAAATTGTCACAACGGTTGCAAAAAGAAAAACCTTATTCCGGCTGAACAACCGAAATAAGGTTTTTGACGTCTACAAACATGGCGATCCTCACCGCTATTTCAATTCAATGATCAATGACTCCTTGCTAGGAGAATCCGTTGACGCAGTCTGCGAGGAATCCAATTGTTTTTGTCCTTGAAGCAGTACACTTTTATTGTTCGGATTCCAGTATATATGCGTCGGCACAATTCCGCGATACACCGGTTCCTTATACAGTATATTTCTTCCCTGCACCTTGCCTACGTAAGTAACATTTTGATCATACTCGGTGTATGCGATATTTTTCCTGTCAGGCGAGAATTCAAAATCAAACACTTTTTCCAGAATGACGGAGAGTTCGCCGTTTCGCCGATCATATTCATACAGTGAATTATCCGTTCCGAGAAACACAAACTGGTCGTTATTCATCCAGGCTACTGAATCTCCACCAATCTGACGCTCGTATTGAAATTCAATATTCTTCCCGGAAACTTTCCCCATGGTTAGTATCTTTTTCTGACCTTTTTTTGCACCAAACAACTCCACCAGTATGCTGCGGCCATCATTTGCAATGTTAACACTCAAAAGCGTGTCTTCCTTCATAATGCCTTTTAACTGATACTTGCCAGAAGTTTGAGACCCCATATCGTAGATGTACAGGCTATCCGCTCCATTATCAAACGGATTTTCTACCAGGTAGCCGATATACGAACTGTTGGCCGACCAGGAAACATATTGTACATAAGACTCGTTTCTAGTACTGATCCTGTCTATTTCCTTTTCCTTGCCATCCTGCAAGGAAATAAGCCTTAGGGTTGTCTCCGAGGAAGAACGAGAAAATTCGCAAATATATTTCCCATCGGGAGAAAGTGTCGTATTGGAAGTTACCTTACCGATTCCGGGTATGGCCTTGCTCTGCTCATACGGATAAGTTAAACGTTCCACCGTGCCTCGCTTCAGTATGGTCATGGCTCCGAACGATGCGATAACGGCATTTCCAGACGACCATCCCAGTAGCTCCCCCCGATTTGCAAAACGATCCGGAAGCCGATATATTTTTTGGACCTGAAACGGCCGAGAGCTTTGATCGGTACTGGAAACTTCATTGCTGTCGGCGATGACGACGGTCTCTGTTTTTGGTTCTGAACCGCATCCTGACAGCAGTAATACCACGAGAGATAGGACCAGCAGCATTACAACATATTTATTGCCCATTATTCATTCTCCGTTCCCGCGGTTTCCAGCGCTTTAAATTCTACCGTAACGATGGTTTCATTATGCTCGTTTGCAATCGAGATGGAACCCGCAAATTCTTCAACGATGGATTTCACAATGCTGAGCCCCAATCCTACACTGCCTTCCTCCGCACTGTCGGAATGAGCTGGATAAAATGGCTGTAACAGGTGTGACAGATGTTCTGCCTCAATCGGATCGCTTGGATTGCTGAAAATCAAGCGGATCTTTTCTTCTGCCCGTACTGCTTTTACCGTTACTACCGAAAACGGCAAACTATATTTTATCGCATTATCTATCAAGTTGATGAACAGCTGTCTGATTCTGTCCCTATCGGCCAACATCATCAATTCCTCATTCATCTCATATTCAATGGTCTTTTTATAGCGCTGTGCCCGGATCATCATCGATTCACACACATCCTGCAGAATTAGCCCGATATCTACCCGATCAAGCTCATTGATCATGATATTTTTGCGTGAAACTTCCAGTAGTTTTAGCACCATCGCATGCAGGCGCTTGCTCTCCTCGATAATATGATTCATCCCTTTGCCAAAAAAAGCACGGTCTTTCTCACCGTTCATTCTGATCAGCTCCGCATATCCCAGAATGGAGGTTAATGGCGTTTTCAGTTCGTGAGTAATATTGTCAAAAAAGCGCTTTTCCTGCTGGTGAAGCTCTTTCAAATGGTCCCGGTCCTTCTCAATAATATGAATCTGTCTACTAATTTGATCAATCATATCGTTAAAATTCTCAGCCAGTCGGCCAATTTCATCCCTGCGTTTAAAGTGAAGGCGGATATCCAGATTCCCGTTTTTCACCTCAGTGGAGGCTTGCGTCAGTCTGGTCAGCGGGATGGTAATATGCCTGGAAAGAATATAGGAAAACAGAAAAGCTGCCGCAAAAATCGCCAGGGCAATATAGAGGGTAATCTGCCGAATCTGTCCGGTTTGTTCGTAGAGTGAGCTGAAATCTTTGTAAAAACGCAGTATGCCCACCTTTGAACCGTCTATAACAACCGGATAGGAGAAAAGGACAGTCGTCTTATTACGATCATAAGTAATGCTGTACGCTGTATTGCCACCAATCGCCTGCTGCAGATCGCTTTGCATGTGCTGCTGAAAAATGGAGCTGTCCGGGGCATAAAGCAATTTGCCCTCCACCGTATACACGCCAATACTGCTGTCCGTGGTATGGTTCAGATTAGTTGCTATTTCCCTCGCAATTTCTCCAAAATACAGCTCATTGCTACTGAAATGGTTAATCAGGAAAGCCTGACGCACATACACGTTGCTGTTATTTTTCAGTCCGATCAGTTCGGAGGTAACCAGATTCTGATTGCTTGTCCGGATAAATTCCTTGACTGTCTGATTGAGCACGACAAAAGAAAGCGAAAAAATCAGAAAAAAACCGATCAGGAATTTGATGCTGATTTTACGTATCATGCTTATCCACCCATTTTTTTAAATTTGTACCCGATTCCGAAGACGGTAGTAATGCATTCGGTGGCGTCTAGCTTTTTGCGGAGTCTCTGGATATGCGTATCAACCGTACGGGTATCTCCGACAAAATGATAGCCCCACACCAGATCAAGCAGTTCGGAACGTGTAAAGGTTTTGCCCTGATGTTTAACCAGCATCATAAGCAGATCAAATTCCTTGGGGGTCAATTCAACAGGACGGCCTTCTATTTGGACGAGTCGTTCTTCTTCGATCACTTCAATATTGTCAAACCGAATGACGGCTTTCGTGGCTTCTTCCCTGTCCGAGCTGTTCGCCTGCTCCACTCTGCGCAAAATGGTTCGAATGCGTGCAACAACTTCGCGCAGATCAAAAGGCTTGGTAATATAATCATCGGCACCGAATTCAAGGCCTAGAATTTTATCGGTAATGTCCGATTTGGCTGTAATCATGCAGATCGGTATGTTATAGTCCGTTGTCACCTTTTTGCAAATGTCTAGACCGCTCTGGTCAGGTAGCATCCAATCTAACAGCAGCAAATCGGGCTGAAACGACTGCAGCTCATGCATTCCCGTTGCTCCACTGGCCGCTGTGCGTGTCTGGAACCCCTCCATAGAAAGCCCGTACGAAAGCAAGTCGGCAATCGGGGCATCATCTTCGATAATAAGAATCTTTGCTTTATTCATCGTAATCCTCATCTCTTTTTTTAATACGGTAGGTTTATGACATTGTCCATTATATTAATCATTCAGGGGAAAACAATCAAATGTATATTGTAAATCCTCATACCCACTATCAGCATATAGCCCCACCTTTTCTGTTATAAGAAGCCGTACCATGAGCGTTTTTCGATAAAAACTTAAGCAACATAAGCGATAAACAAACTAAGGTTGCTTATAGGAAGTTCATCCCAGTTCCAGCTGTTATTGGCCTATTCGAAAGGTCAATCATAAATAACGAAATCTTCGCCTGATGTGAAAGTGATGTGTCCGTTGTTTTGGAATAGCTGTTTGTTACCTAGCCAGCATTTTGTCCAGCAAGTCCTCCAGCTCGGTTGAAGGTCGTTGTGACTGAACCCGTTGAGTAAGAATTGCTCACGGTTCCGTTAGAATTGTATCCGACTAAACCACCAGCGCGGGACAGTCCATCCACTTGGCCAGTCGCATAACTTTGGCTGACGGTGCCTTGAATATTATAGCCTGCAATTCCTCCAACATATCCAGTAGATTTGGTTCCCCTCACGTTGACAGCCGATATAGACTTAGTAATCGACGCGTTGTTAACACCCGACCAGACCACTCGCATAATCATAGGTGCCCTCTCCGAGCGCTTCTACACTGCCGGATGCAAATACATTACTGATTTGACCGAAACTTGTACCAGTAACACTTCCTACGTTCCTATTTCCGATTATGTTAACATCCATTAACCGAACGTTACGAACAATACCTGTAGCCATTAAATTGCCAAAAAAACCGACATTCATTGACAAGGGCTGATTAATCGTCAAGCCGGAAATCGTGTATCCGTTCCCATCGAACACACCCGAGAAATTGGCAATCGGGTTCCAAGTACAATCCGTTAATTGGATATTAGCACCCAATTTGTAATAAGCGTTCGGATTAGTCCTGATACCATCCAGCATCGCCGCTGTCGTGATGATATAAGGGTTCTGTTCCGTACCGTTTCCCGTTCCGTAAAAAGCATGTGCCCGTGAAGGGGCGACGGGAACAATAGCTGCGGCAAGAATAATGACCACTAGGATTAATTTTAAATAAGAAGTAAGCTTTTGGTTTAGACGAAATTCCTTAATTAATGGTAACAATAAAAGTTCCTCCTTCTTATGCGACAAATAAAATCATCTGAATTGTTTAGGCTAATGCCACCTCATCTCATATAGTACTAAGTACAGCAACGCTATTTTCTCTCAAGGAAAAATTTAAATTTAAGCATGAAAAATAACCGTTCATTGAAAGAACGGTTACCCGCTTTTCAGTTTGTTTTATCGCCGCTGCCTTAAATAACATTCCCCTGGCCTACTAAAATCAGGATGCGATTATATGCATTGCAATATCGACATACATTAAATAAATATTATATATGAAACGATGCTGCTTTCCTGTTCACACAATCACTGTCTCCTTTGTAGGTTTTGGCTGTTATTTTGATACGAAGATTTTAGCATGGTATGACTGAACAAATTTTGAACATTCACACTTCTGCTTCTTCGAAGAATGCTCTAATCATAAACCTGGCTTAGATATTAATGAACCGAGAAGACTCAGCTGATATGTGACGGTTTCATTGCCCCTAAAGCCTCCATTTAGACGACTTCTAGAGCAACTTTGTATTGTCTACCAACAACAGCAAGCCACTAATCCTAGACTAACAGATTAGTGGCTTGTTCGTGGAGTTTATAAGGGACTCATATTAAAGTTCTCAGCGGAGTTTCTTGTTCAACGGGTCCTTAAATTTCTTTCCCATTTGACTCAACAACTTTTTTGTACCAATAAAAAGAATCTTTTTTATAACGCTTTAATTGTTTGATATCATCATCTGTTCGATCTATATAAATTAATCCATACCGTTTTTTATATCCGTTACTAGTGAATAATAAATCGATGGCAGACCACGGATTATAGGAAATGACCTTTACACCAAAATCAATCGCTTTTTTAACTGCGAGGATATGTTTTTTCAAATAATCAATTCTGTAATCATCATGAATCCTCCCATCAATGGTCAACTCGTCGTATGCACCAAGACCATTCTCTGTGATCATCAAGTGCATATTATATCTTGTATAAATATCACGCAAAATGTATTCCAGTCCAGTTGGATCTATAGCCCAGTCTGTAGTCTCCAGAGCAGGATTCTCGCACATTTCATAGAAGCCCGGATGTGTTTCGAAGCCAGATATTTCTCCCTTGATACCAGAGACATTAACTCCCGACCACTGTTCATCGGCAACCTCTGGACAGGCTTTGGCTGTGTCACTGGCATAGTAATTCAGAGTCAAAAAATCAGATTTTAAATATGAGTGGTTGATTTCAAATGGTTTTTCGCAATAATTTGTTACCTCTGGATCCATTCCAATTAATACCTAGTGATCATATTCTAGCTCTCCATAAAACGTGACTTCTCAGTTAAGCTTCTTACTAAAAGCAAACCATCTATTTACCCCAATCTTATTTAACTTGGTAGGTGTGTACATACATTCACCCCATTATGGGAGAAATTGTATCAATGGAATGATTCGTCAAATACTTCAATATTCCTTTTTCTAAGAGAATCTAATTATGTCGAAATAAATCCTATAATTTCGATTAAAGCGAAATTATCTTATGTCATTCCCATAAGTAACTCTATCTAATAGCCGCCGCATTAAATATTACAAATTCCTCGTAAGGGATAAACTTGTTGTCACTGTACAGTTGCGCCATGCTGCACTTGACGTGTAGATTTTCCCCACATATAATTAAAGTCAATAAAACATATGAACAGTTGCTCATATGTTAATAAAATAGAAAGCTGGGATATTTATGGCAGGACATAATCATGGACATCGACACAACAATAAAAAAGTTTTGCTGATCTCCTTCATCATCATCACTACTTACATGCTGGTCGAAGCTTTTGGTGGATTTATTACCAATAGTTTAGCTTTGTTCTCGGATGCAGGTCATATGTTATCGGATTCTCTTGCGTTGGCGATCGCTTTGTTCGCGTTTAAGTTTGGAGAGAAAGCTGTCAATAAGGAAAAAACCTTTGGTTACAGGAGATTTGAAATATTGGCTGCAATGCTAAACGGTGTTACTCTGATTGCGATTGCCTTATACATTTTTTACGAAGCGATTGAAAGGTTTATAAATCCTCCAGAAGTAGCTACAGTAGGGATGCTAGTTATCAGTATTGTTGGCCTGTTCATTAATATACTCGTTGCCTGGATTATGATGCGAGGTAGCGATACAGAGCACAACCTGAATATGAGAGGTGCTTATCTGCACGTCCTCAGCGATATGCTGGGATCTGTTGGAGCGATTATTGCCGCTCTTCTGATGATGTTCTTGGGATGGGGTTGGGCAGACCCACTTGCTAGTGTAATTGTCGCAGTACTTGTCCTTCGCAGTGGTTACTTTGTTAGTAAGTCTTCCCTGCATGTGCTTATGGAAGGAACACCCCGTAACATTGATGTAGAGGAAGTCGTACAAGCCATTTCGCAGTTCGAAGGTGTGAAAGCCGTACATGATGTGCATATTTGGTCAATTACTAGCAACTTAAACGCTCTGACTGCGCATATTGTAGTTGATGGAAATAAAACAGTGTATGAAACCGAGGCCCTACTGCATAGTATCGAGCATATGCTGGAGCATAAGAACATTCCTCACTCTACTTTGCAGATCGAGTCCGAACAGCATAGACACGATGAATCCATTATGTGCACTATAGAGTCAGGTGCGCCGGATGCACATGCACATCATAGCCATTAATAAAAGGAGGACTGTTTGACTTTTTTGGAGCGGCTGAATCCTCGACCGCTCCCCTAAGTACCAATGCACTCCTTGGAAATTTGTTCTGTAGACTTAGATCCAAGTCTGTTAACGCAAAATGGGTCATTCCTTCTTAAATGGAGCGATGGCATCTAGTATAAACCTCATTATTTTCTCAAAAGTCAAATTCATATCTGAATTGAGATAATTCAAGTCTGCCCACCATCACAATACGGTTTTTCGTACGCATCTTTACCTACGCGATTGCCCTTTGATACGATTCAATCAGTGATTCAAGGTGACCTTATTATTTTTGAAATGGTGACTTTTCCGTTCTCTTTACATATTAATAGCACCTGAAGCTATTCCCTCTGACTTTTCCAATCCAAAAAAGAACTGACCGTCGTAGCTTCTTTCTTTTATATGTCCAGTAGTATATAAATAAAGATTAATAAAATGAGTGGACTGTTTAATCAGTGCCTTTCATAAAATTCTGAGTCAAATGGAGTGAAGTCTCTTTTAGAGTATTAATAAAAATACGTGTCGCAGCACTCAGGTATTTATCTTTCCTGTAGATAATTCCTATATATCGAGCAAGATTAACATTTAAAATGGGAATAATTCTGATACGAGGATGGTTAAGGTACTCTAAGTAAGGTCGCGGTAATATAGTTACCCCTATCCTATCTATAACCATATTAATTAAAGATTGCATGGTTGTAATTTCAAAGACCGGTTCTGGAATAAACCCCACATCTTTACAAGCTTTATTTATAAGCTGTCTTATAAAATATTGTTCAGGAAGTAAGATGGAAGGTGTTGTTTGCAAGACTTCTATACCTAATTTATCCTGATTCTCTAACGGGTGTCCAACAGGCACTGCAAACGCCATTTCCTCTCTATATAAAGAAATGGTTTCTAATTCATCCCCTTTCATAGGTAAAAAAACAATGCCTATATCCAGCTTATTTTCTAACAGTTGTTTTTGAATATCCCCAGTACGTAATCCAAACACAGATATCTTAACACCAGGATATAGATGATGAAAACTACGTAATGTGGGCGGAATGAGGTAATTTTCAACGGTTAACAAGGTGCCTATAGAAATGGTTCCTCTTTGAAGGCCATTTAGTTCATCTATTGAGGTTTTTGCCTGTTCCAGTTCATGAAAAATGTTACGTGTATACTTTAAGAGTAATTCCCCTGATTCCGTAAGAGCCGTCTTTTTACCAATGCGATCAAATAAAAGTGTGCCAATTTCATGTTCTAACAAACGAATTTGTTGACTTAAAGAAGGTTGAGAAATCCCTACCTTTTCTGCTGCTCTTGTAAAATGTAGCTCTTGGCACACAGCGTAAAAATATTCAAGTTGTCTTAACTCCATTCTTAAGCCTCCTGATTTAAACGGTAATAGTTCCTACCTTTACATTTTGCAAGTTTATTAACATGAATTTCAATAGGAATACTATAAACAATCTTAGATATTACACATTATATCATAGGTTAAACCTATGGTTATTATATAAATAATTGAATTGTACTATTGATTGAACTGTCTTAGACTATTAGTTGCACAGAGATCCATTTAATCCTAAAAGTATAAATTCTTTAAACTGTGTAAAAATTTTGTGGGGGTGATAAGATGGGTAGTCAAAAAACAGAGATTATCTACTACAGTGAGTTTTTAATAAAGAGTAGTAAGCCTGCCGTTCGAGCATGTTCATGGAAATGGAAAGACATTTATCCATTACTCAATTAATCTGTATCGGAAGGCTTTCTTTAAAGTGGCCGTGGAACATTGTCACTCATTCATAATCATACAGGGGATACGCATGGAACTTCATCAACTATGAAAGTAGTCGTCCAAATTTTTAAACCTGGTGGGCTTAATAAAGCTCATCGTCATACTAATGTAGCTCTCAATCTAGTATTTCAGGGCGAGGGTTATAGTATCGTGGATGGAGAAAAGATTGAATTGAAAAAAGGCGACCTATTCTTAGCTCCTCCTTGCTCTGCTCATGAGCATTGCAACACTTAGCAAACAGAGGATGCTATTATTTACACGTTTCAAAATGTACCGGTTCTTACTTCAATGGGCACTTGGTTTTTAGAGAAACCGGTGGGTAGTACACCTCGTCACATAGTCAAACCAGATACACAAATAAAGAATAACTAGAAAAGATTAGTTAATACTTTTGGCCTGAAGAATGTAACCAAACTTTAAACAACATGAACATAGAACAATTTAGTCATTCAAATATACCTTTTAAAAATTATCTGAAAGGATTTAGTATTTGACCTTATGTACAAATTAGTTCTTGTAATGTATATACACTGGAGGATATAACTGATGAAAAATTTTAATGTTGCTATTCCAACTCCCTTTCGTGATGATGAGAGCTTATATTTAGAAGGATTCAATCCTATTGTTAAACATTTAACAGATAACGGGATAGATTCACTACTTGTGTCTGCTACGACAGGCGAACAAAATTCAATGAGCATTGAAGAGCGTATCCATATTATTGATTATTTTAATCAACAAAAATTTGAAAATGTTGAACTGATGTTTGGCGTATCAGCTACAACAACAAGAAATGCAATAAAACTGGTTAAAAAGCTTGAGGAATCTGTTTTTGATTCTATTCTAATTCAGTTTCCACCTTACATTCAGCCGACACAACAACAAGCTATTTCTTATATCAATGAGCTGCTACAACATACCACCAAAAACGTTGTCCTTTATAATAATCCTTTCCGAACAGGATTTGAGCTAAGTGCTGAATCATTAAAGACTGTTATTAACCAGAAGTACTCTAACCTTGTAGGACTTAAAGAAGAGAGTGATGCCAAACGTCACCATAATACTGACTTACCAGATGATTTCATCATGTTCGCTGGTGGAGATGTAAATCTTATAGAAAAGATAATGAATGGATGTAATGGACTTTCTAGTATGGTAGGAAATGTTTACCCACAAGAAATCAAACAAATTTTTAATGACTTATTAATGAATAAACCAGTAGACCTTTGGAAGATAAAACAATTAATTAATAAAGTTACAAGTGGTCAAGCCATCATAAACATAAAAAATCACTATAATTCTTTAGGTATAAAAGTAGGGGCTTGTCGTTCTCCTATTAACTAACGGGAGAAGTCCAAAAATTCGCTTAATTTAATTAAAATGTTTAAAAGTAACCGTCAAGTAGAAAACAACATTTTATTATGTTCTCTGCTTTACGGTTACTATTGTGGAACAATATGGAAGTGTGGCAATTCAAACAATAAATGAATTGATTACCTAATTTAGAAAAGCTTTAGTATTAAATACGGAGGATCTATAGCGATCATGGGTATTTCACAAAAAACCAATCAACTAGGACAACCGAAACCGGATCTAAAGCCTAGAATAGGATTACTTATTATAGGTATCATCCTAATGGGAGCCAATCTCAGAGCCCCACTAACATCAGTGGGTCCACTAATAAATTCTATACGTGACAGTTTAGGCATATCTAATATACTAGCAGGGACAATAACTACAGTACCTTTACTTACTTTTGCATTCTTATCCCCTTTTGCCCCTAAGTTAGCTCAACGTTTTAGTACGGAGTTTATCCTATTTATTTCTTTAATCTTATTAACCATTGGATTTGGAATACGTTCTTTTGGTGGTGTAATAACCTTATTTATAGGAACAATCTTAATTGGTTCATGTATTGCCATTGGTAATGTATTACTCCCCAGTCTCATTAAACATAACTTTGCACAAAATGTAGGAATGATAACAGGGATTTATATAGTCTCTATGAATTTATGTGGAGCTATTGGATCCGGTATAAGTATCTCCATCTCCTCATTATCAGGGTTAGGATGGTCAGGAGGTCTCGGATGCTGGGGAATCTTATCTCTTCTTACACTTTTCTTTTGGTTACCACTAATACAAAATCAACATAAATCTATTAGATTTGTACAAACTAAAAAGAAAGTTAAATCTATAAACTTATGGCATTCTAAACTAGCATGGAATGTCACGTTATTTATGGGTTTTCAATCCTTAATCTTTTATACCATGATAACGTGGCTTCCTGAAATTCTTGAACAAAAAGGGCTGAACACTCATGAAGCTGGCTGGATGTTGTCTTTAATGCAATTTGCTATGCTTCCTACTACGTTTATTGTCTCTATTTTAGCTGGACGTTTAAAGAAGCAGCATCCATTAGTACTGGTTTCAGTCGTCTTGCTTATTGGAGGGGTATTCGGTATCTTACACGGAAGCACGATCCTTATTCCAATATGGATAATTATGGTTGGAATTGGAGTGGGATTTGCCTTTAGTTTAGCTATGATGTTTTTTAGTTTACGCACTCAAGATACGAATGAGGCAGCAGAATTATCCGGTATGGCTCAATCATTAGGTTATCTTTTGTCTGCTATCGGCCCTGTCTTATTTGGATGGTTGCATGATGTAACACATAATTGGAATACTTCCTTACTGATGTTAGTTTTAACTTCTGTTATTATCTTTATCACGGGTATAGGCGCAGGAAAAAATGAATATGTAGCATAGGGTACCAGTCAGTAAACAAGAATACTTGGTTTTTAACCCAGTCTCAAAAACATTTGTTTTTGGGACTTTTTTGTAATTGGTATTAATATATAAAGGGGAATGGATAGTTGAAAACAAGAGAACTTCTTACCGACTGTCGCTATTTTATTGAACTAATGTTTCCCGTGAGTTGGACAAGATTATTAGAACTGAATGCTAATCCGTTGAATTTATGAATCCCAGTTCCAAATTTGGCGAGATCATTTCTTTATTTCCTGGGATCTTTCGAATTGATCCACTTAATCATTAAGCTCCCTGGAAATGATTTAGTTTCCTCACTCAAGCTCATGGAAGCGCTGCATGCTATTGTGCCGAACGGTACGACATATTTCTTGCAAATTACAATTAATATCTATTTTACATTACTTTCTCATAACCTCTTATCTACGAATTTCGCAAATATCTTTCAAATGTAAAGTATTTGTGAAAAAATTGACTATCCTGCCCTTTAGTTTAATAAAAGGGCCTCTGTCGCCGTCGATGAAATCCTATCGGGAATGTAACAATGTTCTTGTCACCCGACAAATGATAAATTGTCAATTAGCTGGAGAAGATTATTTAAAAACACACCTAAAACAAAATGCAACTCACCTCCATCTAGAAGTAAATGAACTTTGCCAAATTATTTTCTGATCTTACTGATGAAAAATGGATATTTAGGGACCTTTTCGTATGATTTCCTATGTGAATGTGATATTTAGTATACTTATATATTCATTAAACTTGATTTTTGATGCGCATAATAAGAACGTGCATCACTAATCCCTTCTGCTCTTCTGCATTACAGGTAAATAAGCTCTTCACTACAAATCCAGACGACCAAACTCCCAACCTAACTTTCCTCATCTCTTTTGTAATCTGTCGTGCTGATTGAGCACAACAAAAAAGAGATCAACGGTCGGAACACGTTGATCTCTTTTTGTCGTCTCACTCTGCTTTTCTTTTTCTTCCGTTCTCGTCACTCGCAGACCGACAAGATACAAACTCAGTATCCTCAGGGTTATGTGTCCCCCTCTGTTCTATTTCTAATGCCTACAGTTTTTTGGTGTTTGGATATACAATGTCACTGGATCATTTCAAACGGACAAAATGTATTTCTCCAAGCCTATTTTCAAACCGTCTTCATCATTACTCGATGTGACCCAGTCGGCAATTTTCTTAACTTCCTCTGGCGCATTCCCCATTGCAATTCCTAGGCCTGCGTACAAAATCATATCCATGTCATTATAGTTGTCTCCAATGGCCATCGATTCACGATAAGTAATATTAAATATCCCCTCGAGTTCCTGAATGGCATACGATTTGGACACCATCTCATCCATAATTTCCAGATAGGTTCCCTTGGATTTATAGACACTGATACCAGTAACTTCATTTTTGATTTGTTGTACAAGCCGCTCAACGTCTTCGGGAGGTCCCATGCATAAAATTTTGTGAGTTTCATGATCTTCTTCTATATATGAGGAAAGCACCCTCTGTATGGGAGAGCCATTAATAATTCCCGCTTCCTGAATTACCCAAGGATTTTGAGTGTTATCAACGATCCACTGGTCATAGCCATATAAGTTAAAACTAATAGAAGGATAATGATCCGATACAATATCGTATATTTGTTTAATGCTCTTTTTCGATAAACAGATGCTATGGAGGATTTCCCTATTACAGCCCAATATTAGACCACCGCTATAACAAATGACGGGAGCGTTAATATTGAGCTCTTGCTGAAGAGGAAAAATGCTGCTTGGCATTCTCGCTGAAACGAGTACAAAAGGGATATTTCCTCCCACAACCTTTTGGATTGTATTTTTGGTGTCGAATGTAATTTGATGTTTTGAATTTAACAACGTCCCGTCAATATCGCTAAAGATTGCTTGTATCATGGCCCATGCTCCCTTGCGATTTTTTATCACTTTTCTTCCTCAAGCACCTTGATAACTTCTACTCCGCTATCCTGCAACATCAGCAATGAATGCTTCGGGGCATCCTGATTTGTAATTAGAATATCAATTTCGGAAAAATTCAGACCTTTAAACGGGCTTGTTAAATTAAATTTTTTGAAATCGGCAAGTAAAAATACTTCTCTGGCACGCCTCGATACCAGCTTTTTAACTAAAGCATCATCACGGTTCGCAAAATACACTCCGTCTTCCATAATGGCGGCAGCTCCTAAAAAAGCTTTGTCAAAAAAAACATCGTTCAACTGCATAGCCGTGTCGTAGTCATAAAAAAAACGGTTTTCATGATTAAATTTGCCCCCGAGCAAATTTATGTTAATTTCACTTTTTGCTGATAAAGCTTCTGCATTATCCAACGAGTGTGTGTAAACCGTCAGATTCTTGTCCAATTGCCCACAGAGCAGTTGAATGGTAGTCGATACATCCATGAAGCATACATCTCCGTCAGCGATATGCTCAGAAGCTGCTTTTGCAATAAGCATCTTTTGCTTTGTTGCTGAGGTTACACGTTCCTTGTAGGCTCTTATTTCTTCTTTTAATAAGGGTAAGGCAATACCTCCATGGGTTCTGATAACCCCCCCTTCATGAACAAGCTTAATAATATCCCTTCTTGCCGTATCTCTCGAGATGTTCAATAAATCGCAAATTTCCGAATTTGATAATTGGTTACGGCTTTGGAGATACTCCATAATTTTTAAAAGTCGTTCCTCTTGGTAAATATAACCCCTCCCCCTTTCCCTATATTCATCATAAGCGATTAGACGCTTTTTGTTAAGTGTTTTTAAGTGTTTTTTCAAAAATTAAGCAAACCGCTTATATTGAGTATTTCACATGATAAGTCCCCGATCCGCATGCACATCGCATTAAGAGTCCAGGGACTTTATTCATTTTGCCTATTTATTGATAAATTCAATCTTTTGACATCTGCAGTGTCGGTTTTTACTTTTCGTAGTTGCGTGTTTCTCGCACGTTTAGTTTGAAGTGGATTGATTATAAAATGCTTGCACTCCTCGCGTATTAAAATAGGAAACTAATCCACATCTAATCCTACAACCGGCTCCATAACACACTCCCTAATATTAAAGTTGCGGCCACTCCCACGATGGTTCCCCCATAGCTTCGCTTGTGATACGAGATCCCTGTCTCAACCAGCTCAAACATGGTCATTGAGGGCAGTGAGAGAACTGTTTTCACGACGGGGCCCGCCCCAATAAAGTCAACGTTCTCTCGGCTACCGCCATCATATGATGCCTAAGAAAAAAGGCCAACCAGAAATCTCTGATTGACCTAATAACACGAAATAAAGTCCTAGACTGTCGCTATTTTATTGAGCTAACGTTTCCCGTTAGTTTGACAAGATTATTAGAACTGAACACTAAATCCGTTGAATTTATGAATCCCAGTTCCAAATTTGACGAGATCATGTTCCCTCAGAAATTTAACTGCAATTTTTACTTCATCTAAAATTATTGGATTAAGTCCTAATGTATTGTGAGAACCGTATACCATTTTGACGTTGGGTATTCTTGCAATCTTTTCTAATGAATTCACTAAATCAACAGGGTTCGTTGAAGGATAAAAGGCATATATTGGCACTTCATCATAGAGCAGATCGCCAGTAAATAAATACCCTTTTGTTTCATCGAAAACTGAAATATGGCCAGGAGAATGTCCTGGAGTGTGATATATAATTAATCTTCTGTCCCCTAGATCGAATATATCACCATCCTTCAACAAACCTGTCGGCTTTCCTTTAAAGGGTTGGTATGTATCCGGATTAAACCTTTCTGGAGTAGGCAAGGTTATATCTCTTCTAATATTCTTCCTGATTTGCTCTATTGTTAAGCCTTGAATCCCGTTAATTAGCCAGTCTTCATCTCCTTTATGGACAAAGATCCGTTCAAATTCGCCATGGTTACCTATGTGGTCAGTGTGGACATGTGTCGTAATAACTTTTAGAGGTAAAGATGTCAACTGCTCTGTTATTCTTTTGATACTATCAATCCCAAGCCCTGTATCAATTAATACCCCTTCTTGATCTCCCAATAATAAAAATGAATGTACTTTCTCCCAATGTCCGTATTCACTAATTGCGCATGTATTATCATCAATCCGTTGCACTGTAAACCAACGATCTCTAATCATAGAAGCCTCCAAATTAGATTCTTTACGTCTTCTAAATTATACACTTAGCATTGAAATTTTGCCCGTTAGCTTAATGAAGCATCGTCAGTCTAAAACTTTATTTTCTTTTACCCGCCGCGATCTAATAACTAACTCCATTTGCTTATTCGTCAGGGGCTACACTAATCTGCAGTGGGTCGATCTGAAAATCCTCTCCCTCCTGGGAAAATTGTTAAAAAACTTTTCCAATGTTCCCTTGTAAGACAGGTAGGATAATAGAAATTCCAGTCGCTCTCCCCCTGTTAACGCTCTCCTGATCATAGTGTAGCCTTCCTCTCGCAAAAACCTACAACTTAAAATGGTTGCAATATGTCGAATGCTGAAGTAAAGTTTTTTTAAGCTCATTTCATATAGGAGGATAACAATGATTTATAGAAACGCTACTGTTGATGATATATCTGCTATAGTGGAATTACAAAAAAAATATCACATTACAACCATTAGTGAAAAAGACAAACCTGATGGCTTCGTAACAACCTTATTTACAGAAGAACAATTTAAGGAATTAATTGAAAAAGAAAATGGAATTACAATTGCATGTCATGACCAGAAGATTGTTGCTTATGTGATGGCTGCCTCATGGAAGTATTGGGCTAAGTGGCCTTTTTTTCAATTTATGATTGACGATTTGAAAGATACAGAATATAAGGGAACTACGCTTTCTACTGAAAACACTTATCAGTATGGGCCAATTTGCATTGATATGGATTACAGGGGGACGGTAGTACTCCGAAAGGTTTTTGATTTTTCCAGAATGCAAATGAGTAAAAAATATCCGATATTGATAACTTTTATAAACCACATCAATCACAGATCATACGCTGCCCACACCAAAAAGCTTGGTCTTGACGTGATTAAAAGCTTTGATTACAACAATAATACTTACTATGAATTGGGTTGTTACACATCAGAATGATTGGATGTAATTGTAATTTTGGACCATCCATAAGCCTATTTTACCATCTCAATACCAAACCTCATGGAAATCGCCCTTCAACTAGCCTACCAGGCCAGTTGAAGGGCGATTAGAATTAGAGATATTACCGATTAAGATCGAAACGACTAGCATTGAATCAGCTTAACTTACCGGTCAAAAATTGTGCCTCCCCCAGTCCAAAACTCCAATCATCATCATTATTTTCAACAATAGATACCATTAAATCGGTTGGTGCGATGCCGCATTCAGCTTCTAACCTTTCAGCCAGCAAGGAATAGAGCTTTTGTTTCTTCTCTTTTGGCCGGGCTTTGCTTATTATGGAGAGAATAACTAGACTATCGGTACGGTTAAATCCTAGCCCAGTATCCTCAATAATCATATGGTCCGCCGGGTGTTCGTGAATGATTTGGTAACGATCTCGCTCAGGAACGTCAAAAGCTTCCACAACAACTTGGTGAGCAACATCCAAAAGTTTTTTCAGGCTTGCTTTATCTCGTCCTTTAATAAGATCAAAACGAAGTAATGGCATTTTAACTTCCTCCCTTTAATGAAAATTATTTTTCCCTATTTATTATCACCCATTCTAAATAAAAGAAAATTTCCGGACAAGAACACTGGCTTGATCAATGGTTTGTTTTACAATTGAAGCGGCAGGTTGGTCGCCTGCTAACCGAAGACCTTGGCCCGCCCAAAGTGACATATACTCGGGGTCGTTCGCTTTTGCAGCTGCCTGACGAATGTCCCGGGTCATCGCGTTTTGAATGGGGTAAGTCGGGATTGTTCCGGGGTACTGATGCATGTCAATCATAAATTTTGTTTGAATGCCTCTTGAAGCTCTTCCAGAGTAAGCACGTGTAATTTCAGTGGAGTCCTCATTTGACGAGAGGATTTTCTGGTTGTACGTTTCATGGGCGCCGCTCTCGGGGCAGGCTAGAAACGCAGTGCCCATCTGTACTGCGGCGGCTCCTAATGTAAGGCTTGCTACAAGTCCACGCCCATCCATGATTCCTCCTGCTGCGATGACCGGGATCGACACATGGTCAACGATCTGCGGAACAATAGCCATAGTGCCTATCAAAGCATGGGAAGGGTCTTTCATGAAGGTCCCCCTATGCCCGCCTGCTTCGCTCCCTTGAGCCACAATTGCATCTGCGCCAGCTGCTTCCAATTGCTTGGCTTCATCAACAGTTGTTGCAGTTCCAATGATGAATATTCCATGCTGTTTCATGGTTTGGATCACGTCTTGGGATGGTACGCCAAAAGTGAAACTAAATACAGGTACACGCTCCTCCAACACTACCTGTAGCTGCTCCTCAAATGATTCTGAAAACTTCATAAGAGATGGATTTTGAGCCGTGCCAAGTTTGATGCGGTATTTATTCAGATAATCTGTCATCCGGTAAATTGCTTCTTCCGAATCTTCTGATTGCTCAGGCACAAACAAGTTTACTCCAAAAGGCTGGTCCGTTCGTTGCTTGATCTTTTGGATCTCGCTACGGAGCTGCTCCGGTGTTAAGTATCCGCCCCCTAGGTTGCCTAGCCCACCGGCATTTGAAACAGCCTCTACTAATTCGGGCGTCGAAACGCCACCAGCCATCGGCGCTTGAAAAATCGGGTATCGAATTTTAAGAGCACGCGTCAAATCAGTCTCAAACACCTTTAAAAACCTCCTTTTATTGAAAATTAGATGAACTCGTGCCTTCAAAAAAGAACAGACCCTAACCTCATGCCGAATATATTGGGAAGGTCATACTGGCAGCATGACACCAACGACTTGCAGGATCAGCGCAATAATCAATGATAATAAAATCTCAGACTTTTCAATTATATTCGTTAATAGCATCCAATCTTTTGAACAGTTTATTAAACTCTTTTAATTTAGCCTTATCCTCGACTTTGATCCCTGAACAATAGAAAGAAATATTACCGTTGCCTTCATCTAAAGAATTCATTTCTTCCAGTGCTTTTTTTAGATTTTTTGCAGTACCATTATTTCCATCAATTATATTAACATCCGATGAAAATAATTTTCTAAATATATCTTTATAGTAAGAAAAGTGAGTACATCCTAAAACAATAGTTTCATACTTACTTAAATCATATATTGATAATTGTTCTTGAAGATAAGGCAGCACTATTTGCTCGTTAAACTCAAAACTTTCTGCAAACTGAACTAATTTCGGAAGAGGTAATAAATCAACAACATGTTCGTTATCTAATTTAGTAATAAGATTTTGAAGTCTTTCTTCCCTTAGAGTCAAAGCAGTAGCAGTTACTAAAACTCGTTTATCTATATTTTTTTTGTTTTAACAGCTGGTTTTACGGCAGGCTCCATACCAATGATTTGAATACTGTATTTTGCCCTTATTTCTTCGATTGCTGCGCTTGTGGCAGTATTACAAGCAATCACTATCGCTTTTACTTTTTGCTGGCTAATAATTTCTATAGCATCTAAAACATACTTTTTAACTTCATCTTTCGTTTTGTGCCCATATGGAACATTTATTGTATCTGCGTAATACATATAATCTTCATTAGGTAAAACTTTTAATGTATCATACAATACAGTAATGCCTCCAATACCAGAATCAAAAAACCTATTTGCATTTCTATTCCTCCAATAAAGGAATCAATTTATATATCTAACGGTTAATTCAAAATTAATTCACCAATTCCATTTGTATCTGGTTCCAATGTAAATTACCCAGGATCTAACTAAGCTCTTGATTAGGATGAATACGAGCATGGTTTAAATTTCCTATCGCTCCTTTTTGACTTGAAATGACTGCACCGGATAGCAATATTATAGCAGCAACAACAAGCACTAAAGTGGCAAGAAGTAGTGATAGGCTCTTCGGGATCCCCAGGTTATGAAACCTGCACCAAAGGCAGCGATAAGGTAACCCAAGTTATTACTCCCTGCCAAATATCCGGATTCCGTAGCGGATAGATGAGCTTGTGATTGCATCAATGGAAGTATGGAAGTATATGAAAAACGTCCGATTCCCATTGCAATAATGAGCATAACTAAACCACCGATCATGGTCTTTGTGGAATTAAACAATTTCGCATTTTTAGCTCCTGAATTCTCCATGAGACTGACCTGTCACCCTTCTAAATTCAATTTACCTCTCAATACATCAATTAATATGAACATAAATCCTAGTTAACATTAAAAAAATCAATTCCTATAACAAGAAATGACGGTAGAAACCATCCGGGATTTACCAACTTTTGAATCTTCAAATTCTATTGTTTTCCTAAAAAATCCAACATTAGTTCTCCATTTTCATATGCATGTGTTTCCAATGCAAAGTGCCCAGTATCTAATAAATGAATCTCGGCTTTAGGTAAATCTTTCTTAAAAGCCTCAGCACCAGCCGGAATAAAGGAAACATCATTTTCACCCCAGACTGCTAGCAAGGGCGGCTGATATTCACGGAGATACTGTTGAAACTCCGGGTACATTTTTACATTATTTTGGTAATCAAAAATTAAATCCAATTGTTTCTCATCATTTCCCGGCCGGGACATATAAGCAATATCTAGAGTATAGCCATCTGGGGAAACTTGACTTTCCTTTGTTCCATCAACATATTGGCCCTTGATTGTGTTAGGCGCAAATGCTGTCCTATAACTTTCCCTTTTTTCTTTAATGGAAAGTTCGCATATGCATGTTGTGAAAAAACCTTTTATATGTCCTACTCCGTTTAATCCAACGACATCTAATAACTTCATAACTTCACTCCTCGCATAGGGATTTTTTCGTCTTTTAGAGAGCTGGATTAAACCAGTTAAAGGATACATAGAATCAAATGCATATTTATACATTTTGAGTTGTAGTACTTGAGTCATAATGACGCACGCTTTTCAATAAAAAAAGAGCAACTTAAAAGAAATCATACGGGACTCGATTGAATCCTGTAATGAAATCTTACAAGTGCTCTTTTGCCGCCTGGCTAGAGCTCGATGCAACTCTTGTCACATCTCGCATAATGATTCATAGTCATACGTTTAATTTAATTATTTTACCTAGTCTTGTCAAGATAATATCCTTACTTCGGTTTAAATTCAAAACCGACCCTACCTTCTTCCTTTTTCCAGACAAGTGCGGCCTCGAAAGTTTTGTCACCTTTTTTGAATCCCTTAATAAGGTTTGTCCTCCCTTTCCCCAAAAACCTCTTGATCTGCGTTTCTGTTATGGTTTTACCCAATACTTTTTTAGAAAATGAAAAATCGCATCGCGGCCTTGCCGAGCAACTATAAGCCGCCCCTTTATCTATAACATCCTCTTTGCATTTCGGACACGGACCAAGACCTAAACCTCCAGAAACCTTATCCGCTTTTTCAGTCTGCTCTTTACTCTCCATACTTTTTGCTGTAAAAGTCCAAGTCATCGAGTTTCGAATTGCATCATCGACAATTTTTTGCGACAATCTTTTAGCCTGCTCCATAAACGATTGCGGGGACGCATTGCCTTGTCCGACATCATGAAGTCGTTGTTCCCACTTGGCTGTCATTTCTGCGGATGCTAATATGCTGTCGCCTAAAGCATCGATCAATATAATCCCCTTGCTTGTAGCATAAACCATGTTTTTCTTTACCTCAATATACTTGCGGTCTTTAAGAACTGAGATGATACCGGCACGCGTGGCCTCCGTGCCCAATCCTTCTGTTTTTTCAAGAATTTTCTCTAACTCTGCGTCTTCAAGATGCTTTCCAGCCGTCTTCATTAAAGTAATCAATTGCCCTTCGGTGTATCGCTTTGGAGCCTGAGTTTTTCCTTCTTTTACAAGTAATTCTTCAACTGTTCCTGAGTCGCCTTGCTCCAATGGAGGTAATACATCTGGTTCGGATTCTTCCTGAGAATCAGAATCATACAGAACTTTTCGCCAACCTTCCTGCACAATAAGTCTTCCTTTGGTGAGAAATGTTTCTTGATCACCTACGACTGTAATTAAGCGCGAATAATCAATAATAGCCTTATCATAATGCGCAGCTATCAGCCTCTTGACAATCAGCTCGTATAAATTACGCTCTTCTGGTTTCAATCGTCCGATTTGGGGGATCACTTCTGTTGGAATGATCGCATAGTGATCACTTACTTTTGCCGCATTGACAAATCTCTTATTATTGGCAATAGATTGTATGGGCAAAGGAAAGAAATCCTTGAATGATTCTTGACGACTTAACTTTGAAAGAATCTCAGGAAATTGCCTGGCTTCTTCAGGTGTTACATAAGCCGAATCCGATCTCGGATAGGAAATGTATCCTTCCAGTTAAAGCTGCTGCAGCGCATTTAAACAATTTTGAGGCGAATATTTATAAATTTGATTGGCAACTGCTTGCAATGAAGATAAGTTAAAGAGCTGTGGCGGTTGAAATTCTTTTCGCTCTCTCTCAATTTCATTGACTGATGCCAGCTTATTTTCACAGTTTCTTTTGACGGACTCCGCTTCATCCCGACTTGCAAACCGTGTTTGCTCCTCCCGAAACCATGTGCCTTCATAGACAGTATCATTTATTAGGAATTTGGCTTTTAATTCCCAGAACGGTTCCGGTTTGAAATTCTGAATTTCTTTCTCGCGTGCTACGATTAGCGCCAATGTCGGACTTTGTACACGCCCAGTTGAGAATACTTCTCTAATTCCTCTACGCTGGAACAGAAGTGAATATACCCGTGAACCATTCATTCCTACGAGCCAATCAGCGCAAGAACGGCTAACGGCTTCATAATATAAGGACCGGGTATCCTCTTCACCTTTCAAATTCATAAAACCTTGTTCGACGGCTTTGGGTGTTAACGATGATATCCATAGCCGTTTCATAGGTTTGTTCACTCCAACAAGCTGAACCGCTATGCGGACTATGTACTCTCCTTCCCTCCCGGTATCCCCGGCATGGACGATTTCTTTGATATCTGGACGCATTAAAAGGGATTTAATCACTTGAAATTGCTTGGCTTTAGAAGGAGAAACGCGATGTCTAAATTTTTCGGGTAATATCGGCAAAGTGTCTAGACTCCACTTCTTAAGACTAGGATCGTATTCCTCTGGAGGCACCAATTCGCAAACATGACCAACAGCCCAAGTCACTAGGGCTCCTTTTGGAAATGTATTGTTCGGTGAGATTTCAATATACCCTTGTTGTTTTTTATGTTTAAAAGGTGAAGCCAACTTCGCCCCTTGATCCGGTTTTTCCGCAATAATAAGTTTCAATATGTCACGGACCTTTCTGAGAGAACTATAAATTGATTATATCAGCAAATCGGTTCAATTTCATGACTTAGAATTATATACAGCAAAATGATAATAAGTGGTATGAAATAGTTGCTGGGCTTCACTCCCTCTTTTTTTATATCCATTCTTAGGTAAATTCAATTTTCTTTTCAGACATCACATTGAATCTTGATAATTAGGGCTTTCTTAGCGGATCATGTTTTACGATGTTACGAGCAAATGAACGGCGAGCCTTGACAAAAACCATTGCAAAAGAGGCAAAAAGAGACCCCGAAGTCTCTTTTCAGGTTCATCACCAGCAGTTGTGTAAGCGCAAAATAGCCCCCACCTTGTTCCCAAGATGAGGGCCTGTTAGTCTTAGTTTGATTGAAATAGGCGGCACGTCAGTGGGAGCGAAGGCGACCATGGCAACAATTCGTCTAGCTCAACCGGATCTTTCGGATTCGCAAGCTGCGGAAGTTGTTCGAGCAGGTCCGTCAAATACTTGAAAGGATTTAGCCCGTTTTTCTTCGCTGTTTCAATGACACTGTAGATCGTTGCACTGGCTTTTGCTCCGTGTGGCGCATTGAAAAAAAACCATTTTTTTCAATGATAACGAGCGAATACCAGCCGCTTCCGTCCGGTGAAGAATAGACGGTCGAGTACGCAAACCACATCGCCCCGGCATCGTGTCCGCTGTCGATATGCAATTTCACCTTCAATTTGTCATTAGTCCTATTGGCGATCCGCCAACATTTTAACTTTATCTTGACTAGCTTAAACCATGCTATTAATAGTAAACAAAGTAACGAATTTCACCGATAATGTTACTTTGTTTACGGGATATCTTAACTCTGTAAACAACGTATTCAGCGTAGTGGTGCCTTTACAATGAGAGGCATCGGATAACCTTGCTAGGTAGGGCTTGCTGAACGGGTCACATTTTACAGTGGAACGAGCAAGCGGACCGCGAGTCTCAACCACAGCCATTGCAAAATAGACAAAAAGAGAACCCGAAGTCTCTTTTCGAGGTTCATCACCAGCAGTTGCAGCCCGATCACGGTCTCGCTCGTCGTCTGAAGGTGTGCTCGAATACGGCCAAACCCATAACTGCGCTTGCCTTCGCCGAACTTGCCTTCCACCGCATTGCGTGCGGCTGCATCCGTCTTGGCGATTTTCTTTTTCTCCTGCTGATCGGCTGACGGACGACCCAACTGCGGTCCGCTTAAGCGAATTCCCTCTTTGCAGAAGCGCAAGTTGTCGCGGGTTCGATAGATCTGGTCGGCCAGCACCGCTTTGGGATAATAACCAAATCTGGCGCGGTAACGCTCTACGGCGTCCTGCAATGTCTGCCCTTCGTTGTAGCTATCCCACGACAGATGCTCGCGGAAAGCGTAGCCGTTCACCACGCTAATCGCCAGCTTCTCTCCGAACTCGACGTTTGCCCTGGCTTTGCCGCGCACGATCGGTCTGACATGTGGCTGTGCGATACTGACAATCCGATCCGATATGCTGTGTGTCCGCTTGTCATACATCGTTTGCTGCTGACGATAAAGCTCTTGAATGGCCAGCAGTTCCTTGTACAAACGCCGCGGCAGGCCGCTCGTCATATCGGCGAGTTCGGCGATCATGCGCAGATCACGGGAAACGAACCTGAGCTGCTTGCCGATCGCTTTTCGCATCGCGCGCGGCTTCACGCGCCGCTGCTTGGCAACCGCCAGATAGGCTTTGCGGGCACGCTCTCGGTATGTTCTGGGCTTGCGGGTCTTTCCACGTTCCGGTTCGTGCAGGATGTCGATGATCTTCTCCAGCTTTTCTCTGGCCTGATTCAGTAACGACAAATCCGTCGGGTAGGCGATATCCGCCGGCGCGCAGGTAGCGTCCGGCAGCAGTTCGCCCTCGTTCGTCAGTTCCATCTGCTGTAGCTGCGTTTCTGAAGGCTTACCGGACGCTGCGTCAGTTCCGCTGCCAGGTTCATCGTCGTCCGATGAATCATCCGACACTTGCGCGCTTCTTCCAGAGCGATCCATTCATTCACTTCATCCAGAATTTCGCCACCCAATCGCTTGCGGAAATGCGTCATGAGAGAATGATGAAACGGACGGCGGTACCGATATTCCGGCAGACCGAGGAAGTACTGCAGATACGGGTTCTCCAGAATCTGACGAAGTGTCTCCCGATCATCGGTGCCAAGCCGCTCCTGGATGATGAGTGCGCCGAGCGCGATACGGATCGAAACGGCTTTTTGGCCCTTGAGGCTTTTCTTGAAGTTTTTCGCATACTTCTCTTCGAGCATCCACCACGGAATCATCTGGGCCAGCAGCACCCAGCGGTTATCTTCTGCGAGCTTTCCGCCGAACGGCAGAAAAAAGTCGACGGGCAGGTTCATCTGGTTCTCGGTTCGCTGATACAATCCTGACGCCTCCAAGTGCACGGTTTTTCACGGGGCTGCCCCGTTTTCCTTCGACATAAGAGGCCCTAAACCCTTGTGCCTGTTGGAGTTTTGATTCGTTCAGCAAGCCCTAGGTAAACCGTGTCCTATGGGCATCGGCGCACGTGTTTAGACTCCGATGCCGCGAGGCTCATTGTCAAGGCGAATACGTTGTTTACATGTCTTCGATGTACACGCCCTTGATAATCAAGGATTTTCTAAAAGCGAGTTGAGATAATTAACGAAAATATACGCTAAGTATTAAACGGATTAATGACCCTTTGGCGGCTCAAACATCATATTGTTTAACTGGTTCACAAAAATACCTTCGTTCGGGCCCGGGTTGTTTCGAAATACTTTCACTTCTTCCACTAGAACCTCGTCCGCATCCGTACCAAGTACCTTCATCGTTTCATCAATGAATGATGCTAGTAGCATAGAGCTCGGATCGTTATTGAAATACGTTTGAACCCCTGGCGGCGCAATTTCCAGGATTTTCACCGATGTGTCTTTAAGCATGTACCGTTGGGATAGCGTATAGGAATGGAGCGCTGCTTTCGTCGCACTATAAACAGCAGCACCCGCCAGTGGCACGAATCCAAGTGACGAAGTCGTGTTGATAATAACCGCTTCTTCTTTGGACTTCAAATGCTCGAGTATCTACATAACTTTTCACAAATAGTATATTGTACATATTTTTTAGAGAGAATGCCTGTTTTAGAACCTTCTCTTTGTTCTTATTCAAAAATTTAATTGTACAATTCTCTAGGGCCTGTACGCAAACCTATTTGAGCCATAAACGAATTGAAAGCAGCGTCAAAAAAGCCATGAACATGTTCGCTGTTTTTTCATAGCGAGTGGCCAAGCGTCGATAGTTTTTTACTTTGTTGAAAAAGCATTCAATTAAGTGTCGCTCTTTATACGTTTCAGAATCTAACGGGCGCTTTACCCGCCGATTGCGTTTGCTTGGGATAACCGGAGTGATCGCTCGGCTTTGCAAAAGCTCCAGAATGGCATTGGTATCGTAGGCGCGATCAGCCAACACTTCGCCCGGGCAGAAGTCCAGTTCATGAAGAAGGCGATAGCCGGTGACAGAATCGTGGTCTTGTCCTGGCGTCAATTCGAAACGCAGCGGATAGCCGAGCGCATCCACCATCGCATGAATTTTGGTAGTTAATCCTCCGCGCGAACGTCCGATTGCTTGCCGGTCCTGCCCCCTTTGCGCCCGCTCCATGTTGATGGACGCGGACGATGGTGGCATCGACCATGACCTGCTCCCAATCCGGCTCGATGGCGACATGCTTCAGTATTTCACCCCAAATATTCGCTTTTTGTAGCCGCCAGAAAAAGCTGTAGGCTGAAAACCAAGGGCCATAGTAACTCGGTAAATCCCGCCATGGCGCGCCCGTTCGAGCAACCCAAAGCACGGCATTGAGCATCTGGCGCCGATCCTTGGGCGGACGTCCTCCCTGTTTTTTTCGGGCTGG
This sequence comes from Paenibacillus sp. FSL M8-0228, assembly GCF_038007385.1. NCBI lineage: Bacteria > Bacillati > Bacillota > Bacilli > Caryophanales > Paenibacillaceae > Paenibacillus > Paenibacillus sp. FSL M8-0228. Next base: position 2,953,174 of record NZ_JBBOXA010000001.1, on the reverse strand, counting down.
GGGCAACAGGGGGTCAACTATATTCCATTCTTCATCCGTTAACTCGTATCTTCGTCTCATGTGCCTTATTTTACTAGATTTCTACGAGTTGTACAGTTTGCGTACAGGCCCTAAAAAAATCGGGCTGAAAAAACGCATTTTTCAGCCCGATTTTGCTTATCTTTTTTTAAAATCCACCTTAGTTCTTACCGCCATAGCCCTTATAAGTAGAGTAAACTGCATCTGCATATTGATTGGCCAGAATAGGACGGCCATAAGAATCTGTAGCTCCCGGATACCAGTAATCTCCTCCGTTATAGTGTAATAAGCCGTTATATATATTGCCGAATTTAATAATCTTTTCATTTAAAATCAGGGCGCCCAAGTATACCTGATCTTGTTCACTGCCGTGATTATAAGCAGGGACAAATTTTGAACTGAATTGAGATAAATAAGCATTACGTGTGTTTGGTTCTACCTGCATCAATCCGTCGCCGGCTGATGGACTGCCTGGTAAGCCTGCTCCAAAGCTGCTTTCCTTTTTGATCACAGCACTCAGCAATAAAGCAAAATCTCCGCCTTTACCGAATTTATCGCCCGCATTCATTGTGTATGTCCATATGTGGCTTGGAACTTCGGAAGGCTTTGTTACTGAAGGACCTGTTGGTGGCGTTGTTGGCGGTGTTGTAGGTGGCGTAGTTCCGCTGCCGCCTTTCTCCCATAAAGCAGGAACAATAGGTGGTTCCCAACCTACGAGGGAAGTATGTGCCTGACGACAGGTATAAGTACTTCCACTATATGTTACTGTCTCATTTACTGCATAGGCAGTATTTGGTGCCCATGCTCCCCTAGCGGCTGCGCTCACCGGCAAGACTGCGCAAAAGGTGGATAAGAATACTGCTAAAACTACCAAAAGTGATGTGGCTTTAAAAGAAAACTTTTTGCTAGTCATTTTCAAACCTCCTTGTATTTTTCTTCTGATATTTTCCTGTGTTGCTCATTTTCAACATTTATCAGCACTATTTCCCCCCTTTGTTTTCACAAATACTTCAAGTTCATTCCATAATTAAAGTGCTTAAACAAATGATTACAATTCTGGTAATACAGAAACATGGAAATAATTCCAATAGGACGTAGGTTCTACTTTCTTCAAATTTTTGATTAGACTGGAAAGAGGCTAAGTCTACAGGTCATTAAAGTCAACCTAAAAACTTAGCCTCTTGATTTCATATTAAATTTTAAATAAACTTCAGTCTTCACATACCATTGTCTGCAAAGTCGATGAGACTACTATTTATTATTGCTGCTACATCCTTTTTGTAATCGTGTATAAAAAAATGATCCCCGTCAAACATATGAATTTTACAACTTTTGGACGTATAATCATGCCATTTTGCAACGTCAAAAATAGTGGCTCCCTTTTCTCTTTTTCCCCACAATACACTTATATCGCAGTCAAGCTTAGTGTTTTTTTCAATGTGCCTGTATGTGTCAGTAATTCTAAAATCCGCTCTGAGTATCGGTAAAAACAACTCCATTAATTCATTGCTTTTCAGAACCTCTTTGGGCGTGCCTCCCAGCTTAAATACCTCATCCACAAACTCCTTATCCGGCAAATCATAGAGTACCTTCTTCTTACTTACAAAACCCGGAGGATATCTGCCGGAAATAAACATATGGACAGGATATGGATGTCCGAGCTCCTTTATTCTATAGGCAAGTTCATATACAAGTACACTGCCCATACTGTGGCCAAACAACGCATAAGGTTGTTCTTCAAGGTTGCTTATGATAATACGTTGTATATCTTCAAGCGCTTCCTCAACACTTCCGTAAAACGGTTCACCAATCCTGCTGCCTCTTCCCGCAAGCTCAATCGGGAAAAGCTCAATCCTATCATGCAAGTATTGTTCCCAATATTTATATACTGCTGCAGAACCTCCTGCATACGGCAGACAAAACAATTTAATCTTATCCATTATATCTACCCCTTATATCTGAACTATTGGTTGATCTCTTCCAATATTTCTTTAATAATAGCCGCATTTTTATCTATATATCCTGTACTTAACATATCAAAATGACTGCCAAATCCGTTATATACTTTGAACTCTCCCGTTGTTGCCTCTCTCCATCCTTCACATAAATCAGCTTCACCTTCATTGTCTTGCTGCTGTGATATAATAAGATGGATATTGGAGTTTATCTGTCCCGAGTTTATAACACTTCTAGTGTATTTATGATAATTTCTCATTCTTTCAATGGCCTTTTCAATAACTGCCTGGTTATCTCCAAACATGCCTTTTATAAGTTTCTCATTTTCTTCTATAAATTCTTTATCCTGTTGCTCAGCAAGTTTCTTAGCATCTTCGCTTTCTTCCTCAATAAGGACAAATGATTTAGCCGAATCCAGAAAGATTATATCGGATACATGATGTCCAGTTTCAATTAATACTTTAGCAACTTCAAATGCCAGATTACCTCCTGCCGAGTAACCAAATAGAATATATGGGCCCTCGGGTTTGACAGAAGTAATTGCCTTCACATACTCCTCCATCCTGCTCTCATTTTCTATAAAGTCAAAGGAATATATGGAATAAGCATTCATTTGTTTTGATAAACTACCATAAGCTATTCCATTTCCTCCTCCTGGAGGGAATGCAAACATAAGACTCTCCATTGCTGAATTAAAATGAATTGCCGGACTTGGTGTAATATAATCATTGGCGTACGTATTGTGTATAAAACGGGCAATTTCCTTTATGGTTGGGGCCATATAAAAGTCTTTTAGTGGTACCTCAACATTTAACTGTTCATAAATTCTGCTTATAAGGGATATTGCCTTCAGTGAGTATCCTCCCAGTTCAAAGAAGTTATCATTCACACCAATTTTTTGTACTCCAAGGGCATCATGCCACAGCAGTGCAAGCTTCTCCTCAACTTCACCGCAAGGCTCTACATACTCTACTGATGTAGCTAAAGTACCGTCATTTTGGGGTAAATTATTCCGATCTATTTTGCCATTGGCTGTCAAAGGCAGCTTTTCCAGCTGAACAAAGTATTGTGGTATCATGTAATCGGGAAGTTCTTTTAAGAGAAGCGCCCTTAAATCTGATATTGTAGATTCACTTTCCCCTGCTATATAAGCACACAAATACTTGTTGCCCTCCTGGTCTGTCTTTGCAATTACCGCAGCTTCTTTTATTGAAGGATGCTTTAATAGCTGCACTTCTATTTCCCCAAGCTCTATCCTAAAGCCCCTAATCTTTACCTGATGGTCTACTCTGCCTATAAATTCGATGTTTCCGTCAGGAAGCCACCTTCCAAGATCACCGGTACGATACATTCTTTCTCCAGAGCTGAAAGGATTAGCTACAAATTTTTCCGTAGTCAATTCAAGTTTGTTCAAATAGCCTTTTGCCAGCCCATCTCCAGATATATATATTTCACCAGTTGTATTAACCGGTAAGATATTCATGTCTTCATTAAGTATATATATCTTATAATTCTGCAATGGCATACCTATAGGTATACTTGTTAGATTTCTCACCTTCTCACGGCTTAAATGGTAATAAGTTGAATCTACGCAGCATTCTGTTGGACCATAAACGTTTGTTATAGTAGGGTTATTATCTTTAAACCGATCATAGAAACCTTGTATACCTTTACATGAAAGTTCTTCCCCTCCGATAATAAACTGCATAACTGAAAGACTTTCGCCAGGCCTGGCAGTATCTGTTAAAAGCTTTATATGTGCTGGTGTTCCGTCTGAAACAGCAATTGAATTCCTGTTATAGTACTTTAGAAGGCCCTCACCATCTAGCCTTGTATCCTCAGGAACTATAAACAGCGTATGGCCAAGGAGAGAAGCCGCAAATATTTGTTTTACAGATGCGTCAAAAAAGTAAGGGGACACAAGGGCAACATTTAAATAATTATCATAATTTTCATAGACAAGCTTTCTTAGTCCATAAACCAAGTTAACTACACTTCGATGCTCTATCATTGAACCCTTCGGAACTCCAGTAGATCCCGATGTATAAATGATATAAGCTAAGTCCTCTGGTTTATTTATTTTATCAAGGTTTTCAGCACTTCCAATGTATATTTCAGGGGAATCAAGCAGTAATATATTACCGTAAAACTCTGCTTTATCCGCTAAATGTGATTGCGTCAACAGCATAGTTGCATTACTATCTTCCAGTAATTTTTTTATTCTTAGTTCAGGAATTTTGGTTGAAATTGGTAAATAGACACCTCCTGCTTTTAAAATTCCCAGTATTCCAACCTGCATATCTACGGATCTTTCTACCATTATTCCAACTATGCTGTTTTGCTTTACACCATTACTTCTTAGTGCTCTGGCAAGCTGATTTGCCTTTTCATTGAGCTGCCTGTAGGTTAATTGCTTGTCCTCAAACACTACAGCTACATTATCAGGTGTCCTTTCCACTTGGTCTTGGAACAGCTCATGTAGAGTCTTATCCCTAGGGTATTCTGCCTTTGTATCATTAAAACTATTTAGTATTTGCTGTTTTTCATCCTGAGATAGTATATTTATTTCGGACAGCATCTTTTCGGGGTAAGCTGTGATCTCTTCCAGTACATTGATGAAATGGACCCCAAGTTTTTCTATTGTCTCTTTCTTAAACAGACGAGTAGCATACTTTAACCCAAATACAATATTATTCTGGGTCTCTTGGGCGTTTAGGGTCAAATCAAATTTGGACGCCCTGAACTCATTATCATAGGGCATGAACCTTAGCCCATTCATCTTAAATTCTGATGCCTCTTTATTTTGCAAGACAAACATAGTATCAAACAGCGGATTTCTGCTCAAATCCCGCTTAATGCTAAGCTTCTCCACAAGTTCCTCAAATGGGTAATCCTGGTTTTCATAAGCCCTTAGAGCGTTTTCTTTTACTACCATCAAAAACTCGCTGAAATTCTTTTTACCTTGAGGGTAATTCCTCATAGCTAGGGTATTGACAAACATGCCTATGATGTCCTGCAAATCTGTATGTGGCCTTCCTGCTATAGGGCTTCCAATTACGACATCTTCCTGTCCGGTGTATTTGAAAAGAAGCACATTGTATGAAGCTAGAAGCACCATATACAGTGTTGCTCCATGATCCACGGCAAGCTTGTTCAGTTTATGTGCAAGTTCCCGGCCTGTTTCAAAACTGACCATATCGCCTTCAAAACTCTGTATAGCCGGCCTTGGGTAGTCTACCGGCATATCAAGTACTGGTATTTCTCCCCTAAATGCCTGGAGCCAGTATTCTTCTTGTTTACTGATTGTGCCGTCAGCAAACAATTTATTCTGCCATACGGAATAGTCCTTGTACTGAATCTGAAGTGCTGGAAGATTCATTCCTTCATACAAGCTTATGAATTCTCTTACCAGTATTTCATCCGACACCCCGTCAGATATGATATGGTGTTTATCAAGCATCATGACATGCCTGTCTTCTCTAATTTTTACGAGCCCTGCTCTTAGTAAAGGAGCCTTGCCAAGGTCAAATGGCCTTATGAATTCATTTGCTGCTTCTGAGGCTTTTTCTTCGCCGGTTTCCATGTACATGATACTAAATTCCACCTCATCATGGACCTTCTGCACCGGTTCACCATCTACCATATGGAAGGAGGTCCGGAAAGCCTCATGCCTTTTTACCAGCTGATCTAAGGCTTTCTCAAAACGTTCTATATCAATACTGCCTTCTAACAACATAAACTCTGGCATATTGTATGCCACCCTTGCTCCTTCAAGCTGATTTAATATATACAGCCTTCTTTGGGAAGACGACATAGGATAGTATTCCATTTCTCCAGTGGGCTGGATAGATTGATAAATACTCTCTTGGGCTTCCTGGATGTAATTGGCAATTTCTGCAATTGTCGGCAGCTTGAATATCTCCTTAAGAGATATATTTACATTGAACTCTTTGTGAATTTTGGCTGCAAAGTTTATTGCTTTTAATGAGTGCCCCCCAAGCACAAAGAAATTATCATTTCTCCCTATTTTCTCAACCCCCAGGATATCCTGCCACAATTGTACAAGCTTCTCTTCCACTTCACCTGAAGGTGCTTCATACTCTACTCCAGTATTTAAATGAGCAGCAGGGTGGGGCAAGTTCTTCCGGTCTATCTTACCATTGGCTGTCAAAGGCATTTCATCCAGCTGCATGAAGTATGCCGGGATCATATACTCGGGCAATTCTTTTGAAAGGCATTCCCTTAGTTCAGTTATTGTCAGTTCATTTTCCCCAACGAAATATGCACACAGATCCTTGTTCTTCTGTTGGTCTTCCTTTACAATAACCACAGCTTCTTTTATTGAAGCATGTCTTAATAGCTGAGCCTCTATTTCTCCAAGTTCTATTCTAAATCCCCTTATCTTTACCTGGTGGTCCATCCTGCCTAAAAATTCTATATTCCCGTCAGGCAGCCATCTTGCCAAGTCCCCAGTACGATACATTCTTTCTCCCTTTATAAACGGGTTAGATACAAATCTTTCTGCAGTAAGCCCCGTCTTGTTTAAATAGCCTTTGGCAAGACCATCCCCAGATATATATAATTCCCCAGCGATACCTATAGGATTTACTTCTAATTTCTTACCAAGTAAGTATGCTCTGGTGTTTGGCAAAGGACGGCCTATGGGGATATTATCCAATCCACTAAGCCCCTCCGCAGTAATCAAATATTCCGTAGAATCCACACAGCATTCGGTAGGACCATAAACATTTGTGATGCAAGGTTGCACATCCTCAAATCTGCTTAGGAAGTCTTTTACTGCATCAAATGGAAGAACATCTCCGCCTATAATAAAATGTCTCACTTTTAGGTTATTATCTATAGGAGGAGAATTTAACATCATATTTACGTGTATGGGCGTTCCATCCGAAATATCAATCCTATTTTCACTATAGAAGTCCAGCAGCTTTTTACCGTCTTTCCTTGCTTCCTCCGGTACAATGTACAATGCATGCCCCATTAGCAGTGCTGCGAAAATCTGCTGCACCGAAGCATCAAAAACATAAGGGGCAATGAGGCAAACATTCAACGGTGATTCATATTTGCTATATATTCTCTGGAACAGACCCTCTACCAGGTTTAATACACTCTTATTATCAATGCAAACACCTTTAGGGTTTCCCGTTGAGCCAGAGGTATAGATGATGTACGCTGTATCACCAGGCTTATTTATACATTTTATATTCACATCGTTTATAAAATTATAATCATAATCAGATAAATCAATAATCTCACCATCGAAATCATCACGATCCATAAGATGATTTTGGGTGAGTAAAATTTTGGCCTTGCTGTCCTCCATCATATACCTTTTTCTTTCCAATGGATAATTAGGATCTACAGGAAGGTACGCCCCCCCAGCCTTGATTACTGACATTATACCTATAACCATTTCAGGCGAGCGGTCCACCATTATGCCTACAATATCATCAGGCTTTACTCCCTTTTCTCTTAATGCCCTGGCCAATTGGTTTGCCTTTTGATTCAGTTCTCGGTAGGTTAATTGTTTACCTTCAAAAACCACTGCAATATGATCAGGAGTCTTTTTCACTTGCTCCTCAAACATTTGGTGTATGGTTTTATCCAGGGGATATTCGAGAGCAGTATCGTTAAAGCTGTATAATACTTGCTGTTTTTCTTCCTGTGATAACATTTCGATTTCATAAAGCCTTTTTTCGGGGTATGCTGCAATTTCTTCCAGCAAATTGATGTAATGAGCCCCAAGTCTTTCAACTGTTTCTTTCTTAAACAGTCTTGTACAGTATTCGAGTTCAAAGGCTATACCATCCTCAGTCTCAAATGCATTTAAGGTGATGTCAAATTTTGATATTCTGCCTTCTATCCCTTTGTTGTACGGCTTGAAGCTTAGATCAGACGTTATGAGCTCTGCTTTTCCAACATTGTATATGGCAAACATGGTATCAAAGAGGGGATTCCTGCTCATATCCCTCCTTATGTCCAGCTTATCCACTAATTCTTCAAACTGATAGTCCTGATTGTCGTATGCTTTCAAAGCATTTTCTTTAACTTCTTTCAAGAATTCAATAAAAGTCTTTTCTCCTTGCGGGTGGTTTCTCATGGCCAGAGTGTTTACAAACATACCTATGATGTCTTGAAGGTCAGCATGAGGCCTTCCAGCTATAGGACTTCCCACAATAATATCTTCCTGTCCAGTGTATCTAGATAACAGCACATTGTATGCAGCAAGAAGCGTCATATATAATGTAGCTCCATTGTCTGATCCAAGCTTGTTAAGTCTAACCGCAAGCTCGCTATCAGCTTCAAAGCTGATGTAGTCTCCTTCAAAGCTTTGTACTGCGGGTCTTGGGTAGTCGGTGGATAAATCCAGCACAGGGATCTCTCCCTGAAAGGTCTGGAGCCAGAATTCCTCCTGCTTACTTATGGCAGCTCCTGCAAACAATTCCCTCTGCCAAACTGAGTAGTCCTTGTACTGTATACGCAGTGGAGGAAGTATTTTCCCTTCATATAAGCTTATAAACTCTCTTACCAGTATGTCGTTGGACACTCCATCCGATATGATATGATGCATGTCAAACACCATAATATGTCTGGCTTCTCCAATCTTTACAAGTCCAACTCTTAATAGTGGAGCCTTTCCAAGGTCAAAGGGCCTTATGAATTTCTCCACTATTTCGGGAACCTTCTCTTCACTGGTTTCCAGGTACATGATACTTAGGTCCGCCTTGTCATGGACTTTCTGAGACAGCTCTTCCTCGATCATATGGAAGGAGGTTCGAAAGCTCTCATGCCTTTCTATCAGACTATGAAAAGCCTGCTCAAAACGTGCTTTATCAACAGTACCTTCCAGCAATATTATGCCAGGTATATTGTAGGCGATTCCAGCTCCTTCAAGCTGGTTTAATATATATAGTCTTTTCTGGGCGGATGACATGGGATAATATTCCATATCCACAGCACGTTGAATGGACTGATATAGGCTCTCCTTTGAGTCTTCAATGTAGCTGGCAATTTCTAAGATGGTTGGTGTCTTGAATATTTCCTTAAGAGGTATGTCTACATTGAACTCTTTGTGAATTCTTGCTACAAGGCTTGTTGCCTTTAACGAGTGTCCTCCGAGCATAAAGAAGTTATCATTTCTTCCTACCTTCTCTATTCCAAGGATGTCCTGCCACAGCAGCGCAAGCCTTTCCTCCACTTCACCTGAAGGCGCTGCATACTCTGTTCCTGTATCTATTCTTCCATCAGGCAGCGGCAGCGCCTTTCTGTCCAATTTTCCATTTATGGTTAACGGTACTTTTGCTATCCTCATAAAATAGGATGGAATCATATAATCGGGCAGCTCTTTAGATATAAGCTCCCTTATTTCGGTCACTGTCACTTCTCGGTCAGACACTATATAAGCGCAAAGATACCTGCCTACACTTGAATCTTCCCGGTCAATGATCACCGCCTCATTTATATCAGCATGCTTCAAAAGGGCTGCTTCTATTTCCTCAAGCTCGATTCTATACCCTCTTATTTTAACCTGGTGGTCTTTTCTGCCGGCAAATGCAATATTCCCGTCAGGAAGCCACTTTGCAAGATCTCCTGTTTTATACATCAGTTCTCCAGGCATAAATGGGTTCGGTACAAACTTTTCCCTGGTAAGTTCCGGTTTTTTCAAGTATCCTCTCGCCAATCCTGCCCCGGAAACACAGAGTTCACCCTCAACACCTATGGGCTTAAGATTATTGTTTTCATCAACTATAAACACCCGGGTATTGGTAATAGGTTTACCAATAGGTACCGACTTATCGGCCGTCTCACAATCATCTGCTTTCCATACCGTTGCACATACGGTTGTCTCAGTAGGTCCATAAGCATTTATATATGAAATCCTGTTGCTCCATTTCTTTAAAAGTTCGGGAGTGGAAGCCGAACCTGCTGCAATTACCTTCTTTAAGGAAGTTACTTTTTCCGGGTCCAGATTTGCCAGATACGGAGGTGGTAAAGTAGCAATAGTTATCTCATTTTCATTTAGGTATTCTTCAAATCTTCGATAGTCATTGATAATATCGCTTGAAGATATATATAGTGTTGCTCCTGCCAATAGTCCCATAAATATTTCCCAAACTGCAGCGTCGAATGAAATTGATGCAAATTGAATAATCCTATCGCTTTCACTTACATTTAAGCGGGTCTTGAAAAACGCCTCCAGATTTGCTACCCCTTTATGTTCTACCATAACCCCTTTAGGTTTTCCTGTAGACCCAGATGTATAAATGATATATGCCAAATTTTGCGGTGAACATACCACTTCCAGGTTCATAGGGTTTCCGGCATAAAGGCTTTCATCTTCTATGTCTATATACTTCCCGTAAAACTCCACTTTCTTCAGGAATTGCTTTTGGGAAATCAGCACCCCTATCTCGCTGTCCTCGAGTAAATATTCGATTCTTGCCTTAGGGTAGTCAGGATCTATAGGCATATATGCCCCTCCGGCTTTAAGTATGCCAAATATACCTATGACCATCTCCAGTGAGCGTTCTACCATAATACCCACTATGCTGTCTGGTTTAACTCCCTTATCCCTCAACACTCTTGCAAGCTGATTTGACTTCTCATTGAGTTCCCTATAGGTTAGCTGCTTACCCTCAAACACCACTGCCGCATTGTCAGGTGTCTTCACCGCTTGTTCCTCAAATAGTTGGTGAATGGTCTTTTCCCTGTGGTATTCCTCCGTTGTATTATTTAAGCAGTGTACTATTTCTTTCTTTTCCACTTCGGTGAGTATATCAATATTCCTAATATGCATATCGGGATTATCGGTTACAATTTCTATTACCGACTGAAAATGTCCCTTGATTTTTTCTATGAAATTACCATCATATACCAGTGAGTTGTAACTGAATTTAATAGATAATTCCTTACCGCCATCAACGAGTATCCCAAAATCATAATTCGTCTGCTCGAATATTTCCATTCCAACTACATTTAAAATGCCATTACTGGATGAAGCATTAACCGCTTCATCCATAGGGTAATTTTCAAAAGCCATGACATGATGTATCAAGGCATCTTTCAAGCATGTTTTTGACTGCACATCCGCCAGAGGATAGAAACTGTACCGGTCAGATTCAAGCACCGATTGCTGCATCTCTTTGATCAGTTCGGTAAAAGTTTTATCCTCATCACAACTCACCCTTACTGCAACGGTATTTATAAATAAACCCACCATGCTCTCAATTCCCTGTATTTCATGAGGCCTTCCCGATACCACCTCACCAAACACCACATCATCGGTATTGTTATACCGCTGTAATAATATCCCCCATATGGTCTTTATAATGGTACTCATGGTTGTATTGTTTTTGGCTGCAAACTTCTCAAGATCGCTAGTTATTTGTTCAGATATTTTAAACTCCGTTTCTTCAATCCTGAAATCATCACTTGCAGACCTGCCGTTTTGGGGAAGGACTGTCTGATGCTCGTAACCTTTAAGATAGGTTTCCCAGTAATCTGCGGCCTCGTTCTGATTTCTGCCTTCCAACCATTTGATATAGCGGCTGTAAGGATATACCTTTCCTGACTCCGGCTCCCGGCTATTCATCAGGGCTTCATAGTTTTCCATAAATTCTCTAAATATATTTGCGAGACTCCACCCATCAATAATGATGTGATGAAAGCTCCATACCATGTTATAAGATTGGTAGCCTGTTTTAATTACACTTAATCTTGTTAAAATATCCCTTGATAAGTCAAAGCCCTTTTTTCTGTCTTTAACCCTGTATTCTTCTATATACCTATCCCTTAGTTCTTCGGCAAGGGAGGTAATATCCTCATAGCTGACAGACAGCTTTCTTTCCTTCATGACTACTTGTAAGGGCTTGGCTACATTTTCATACAAAAAAATTGTTCTCAAAGCGTCATACTTTTCAATAATGATATTAACGCTCTTTTCAACACAATCAATGTCCAGGATGCCTTTTATAGAAAGTGATATCTGCTCAAAGTAGGCGTCTGAATTTTTATCCATCATATAGTGGTACAATATCCCTTGCTGCATAGGAGTGAGCCGGTACATATCTTTTATGTTTTGTTTCTTCAAATCACTCATAAGTACTCCTCCTTAAATACAAACTCTTTTTATTCGAAGTTATTCAATACGTCTTCAAACTCATCCATATTCAGATCGTCTACTGTAAAATCACTGAGTGTAGCTTCTGAATAGTCCATTTCTGCACAATGGGTTATTATGTTTACTAAATGCTTTTTAAAACTCACCGCTACCCCTTCAATAGTACTCTTCTCATACTCGCCCTGGTTGTAGCTAAAGTTTAATTCCAGCTTCCCGCCTTCTACAGTTCCGCCGTTAATATCAATACAATACTCACTTTTATAGTTTGGTCCTGTAGACTCTCCGGCAGGAATATCAGACACTCCAAATAAATTGTCTACATTATCCTGGTTGAATTGACCGAGGTAATTGAAGCTTATTTCAGGGTTTAGATTAAAATTTAAATCGGCTTTGTTTTCCGGCAAGGTAAGATATTTTAGTATGCCGTAACCTATCCCTTTGTTAGGTATCTGCCTGATGTTTTCTTTTACCGATTTGATCATGCGGGAAATATCGAGTTGTCCGCTGACATCTAACACCACGGGATACTGGGTGGTGAACCATCCCACGGTCCTGCTTATGTCAATGTCTTTAATGATTTCCTCCCTGCCGTGCCCCTCCAGACTGATCAGAACCTTATCATTTCCGGTCCATTCCCTCACTGCTAATCCCAAGGCGGTAAGCAATATGTCGTTTACTTCTGTGTTATAAGCATGGTTTACCCGCTTTAGCATCTTCTCAGTCTCTTCAATACTCAGCTCGATCTTGACGCTATTGTTATTCATATACCTTCTTTCTTCAATCTCTCGGTCTTTTGGAAGCGGTATTGTTTCAGTTTTTTCCAAATTGGTCCAGTAATTTATTTCTTTTAATAGTTCAGGGCTATTGGCATACTCATCAAGCCTCTGTGCCCAATCTTTGAAAGAGTCGGTCTTGTTGCTGAATTTTATTTCATCATTGTTTAGCGCCTGTCTGTATCCTATGTCCAAATCTTCCAGTATGATTCTCCACGATACCCCATCAACTACAAGGTGGTGAATAGCTATTAGCAGGTGGTCCCCTTCTTTAGTCTTAAACAGACCAACCTTAACTAAAGGACCGTTATACAAGTCCATGCTCCTCTGAATCCTCGACGCTTCCAGCTCTATTTTTTCCCGGTAATTATAGCTGTCCCTAAGGTCTACAATTTCCAATGAAAAATGTTCACCTTCAAGGTTTTTGTTGTATTGGAGTATATTTTGATCCTCTATTTTTACCACTGTTCTAAAAATATCGTGGTGCTCTACAAGCTTTGACAATACTTTTCGAATAATAGCTTCTTCAAATCCGTTACGCCCATATATCATTATTTCCTGATTAAAATGATGGATATCCTTGCTGTCTTGTTTATACAACCATCTTTGTATAGGTGTTATCGGTACTATGCCTTCTACCGGGCCTTGATGAATTCTTCGGCTTGTAGATTGTATATATTCGACGAGTTCCTCAATTACAGGATGTTTGAATAAGTCCCGCATTTCGAGCTTTAGCCCATGGACGTTAAGACGCGACATTACCTGTATGGCTTTTATTGAGTCTCCTCCAAGGCTGAAGAAATTATCTTTTACCCCGATGTTTTCAGTTTTTAGTACGTCTTCCCATACTTTGGCCAGTATTTCTTCTCTTTCGTTTCTAGGAACTACATGCTCTACTCCGGTATTAATATTCCCCTGTGGTTCAGGCAATGCTTTCCGATCAATTTTACCGTTGGCATTAAATGGCAGCTGTTCCAGCTTCATGAAATATGCTGGTACCATGTAGTCAGGTAGTTCGTTTAAGAGATGCTCCCTTAGCTCGGAAATGGTCAATTCATTTTCCCCTACAATATATGCACACAGGTACTTCTTCCCTTGCTGCTCTTCCTTTGCAATAACCACTGCTTCCTTAATAGCAGTGTGCTTCACCAGATGTGCTTCAATTTCTCCAAGCTCTATTCTAAAGCCTCTTATCTTTACCTGGTGGTCGATCCTGCCCATGAATTCGATGTTCCCATCAGGAAGCCGCCTTACTAAGTCCCCTGTGCGGTACACTTTTTCGCCGGGAATAAACGGGTTAGGTACAAATTTTTCTGCTGTCAGTTCAGGTCTATTCAAATAGCCCCTTGCAAGACCGCTTCCACCTATCACAAGTTCACCGGCCACTCCTACAGGAGTTAATTGGTTGTGCTTGTCCAGTATATAAAGGTATACATTCTGTAAAGCTTTCCCTATAGGTACTGTTATAAGTTCTTCTGCTATTTTCTTTGTTATACTGTAACCCGCTGCATATATCGTGGACTCTGTAGGCCCATAGATATTTTCCAGAGATGTGTTCTCTGAGACATCGAAAAGCTCATGGACAAGCTTTTTGGGCAGCGCTTCTCCAGCAGCAAAAATATACCTGAGAGTTGATGGCAGTTTTATACCATTATCTTTTAAAGTTTGTACCATTATATTCAGCATTGATGGTACAAAGTTTACATGGGTTATCTTATGCTTGTTTATTACCTCTACTAACTCCATAGCTTCCTTTTCCACACCTTGGCGTGATATTACAAGCTTTCCTCCGTTGAGGAACCAGCCAAATATCTCAGCTACGGATACGTCAAAGGTATAAGTTGTTTTAAATAGAAAAGCGTCTTCCGCTTTAAGCGGATACATGGCCTGGAGGGCTGTAATTATGTTTACAACGCTAGTATGCTCAATCATTCCACCTTTGGGCTTCCCTGTCGAACCTGATGTATAAATGACGTACGCAAGGTCCGAGGGTTTGTTTACATTTTCAAGCTTTGAGTTCTCTTCATTTAAATATTCTTCCTCCAGATATATAATATCCGCATCAATCTGCTTATTTTCCATAAAGGTCCTGGAGGTCAAAAGGATCTGGGAACCACTATCGTCCAACAAATACTTTATCCTTGTATCAGGATAATTAGGATCTATCGGCAGATACGCCCCTCCAGCTTTCAATATGGCAAATATCCCCACAATCATCTCAAATGAACGTTCGGCCATAATTCCTACAATACGGTCAGGCTTTACCCCTTTGTTCCTCAATACTCTGGCCAAATGATTTGCCTTTCCGTTCAATTCCCTGTAAGTCAAGTGCTTGTCTTCATATACCACAGCTATGTTGTCAGGTGTCCTTTCCACCTGCTCAGCAAACAGCTCATGTATGGTTTTGTCCTGCGGATAGTCTTTCTTAGTATCATTAAAGTCTATCAGCAACTGCTTTCTTTCTTCATGACTTAATATAATAAGCTTGTCAACTGACCCTTTGGGGTTATGGATAAACATATTTAAAATATTAATAAAATAGTCTATACACTCTTCTGCCTGTTTTCTTTCCAATACTTTGTCCGAGTAGATCAAGCTTATATTAAGATCATCGAATGTATTACTTACTGTAAAGTCAAGACTTGTATTGGTTGCTTCATATTCATCAACTGAAATTCTATCTTTAACATCACCGATTTCTTTGTTTATTATCTCGTTATATATATGAAAATCCACATAATTGAATATGGTATCAAATAAAGGATTTTCCTCTTTGTTTTCTTTTCCGCCCAGGATATTTATGATCTCAAATAAAGGCAGTCTTCCATAAAGCTTTAAGTTTATTAATTTCTTTTCTGCAACTTTTATCAATTCCTCCCATATATCGATTTTATCAAAACACATTTTGACGGGAACCGTATTTAAGAAGCACCCCAGCATCTTATCTCCATCTTCGCATACAGGTCTGTTATTTTCTACCAAACCTACGACAAAGTCATCCTCGTATGAAAGCATATTGAGCATATAAGTGTATGCAGCAAAGCAAAGTGTCTTTAAGCTTACATCATATCTTCTGGCAGTACTTCTTAAATCACCTAAAAATTCCTGACTTAAATGGCGTGTTACATGGTCTACTTTATAAGATTTTTTTGTTTTTCCATGAATATTTGCAGGCATATTCAACCTTTTATATTCACTTAATTCCTCTCTCCAATAATTAATTACTTCCTGGTTGTCCTTAATTGTCATTTGGTCTGCTATATAATCTTTATAGCTGCATTTAAGCCGTGTTGGTATATAATCTTTTTCTTGCTTAAGCTTAGAGTATAGGTTTGAAACTTCCGTAATCAATGAAGCAACACTCCAGCCATCCAGGATAGCATGGTGGAATATCAGAACCAGACAAATATGGTTTGCGTCAAGTTTGAATATTCTTATCCTCCAAAGGGGCTTTGATATATCAAACGGATTCGCTCTGTCATTTTCCAAATATTTGTTTATATACTCAACCTGCCCTGTCCTGCTAAAATTCATGATATCTATCTGCTCAATATCAAGACTACTGCCCTTGTAAACAATTTGCACAGGAGTTTCAAAATCCTCTAAATTAAAAACCGTCCTTAAAATATCATGTTTTGACGTCATTAGAAGCATCGCTTCTTTAAATGCTGGGAAATCAAAGTCTTTGTCATTCAGATGAAATGCAAATTGGTCATGATAAACTGCATTTTCATAGTCTTTTTTGGAATGATAAATCATACCCAGCTCTATGTGACTCATCGGATATATATCTTCCATGTCCGAAGGTAACTTTTCTGAGAGAGTTTCATTCATCAATATTCGCTGTTTAAATAACTCCAGTTCTTCCCTTGCTTTACCCATCTTACTGTTAAAAGCTTCCGTATCTTTTACTTTTAAGAATGCAGACAATCTCTCAATATCAGGATTCATGTATATATCCCTGATTTGGATGTTTATATCCAACTTTTTGCATATTGTGCTGACTAATGATATTGCACGTATAGAATCTCCGCCTATTTTAAAGAAGTTGTCCCTTATTCCTACCTGTTTTGCTCCAAGCACTTCCTGCCATATTTCAACCAGTTTCTCTTCCACTTCATTCCGCGGCGCTACATATTCTGTTCCCGTACTCATACTTCCGTCAGGCTCGGGCAATGCTTTCCTGTCTATTTTTCCATTAGGGGTCAATGGCAGCTTTTCCATCTGCATAAAGTAAGAAGGGATCATGTAGTCCGGGAGCTCTTTTGACAAGTGTTCCCTCATCCCCTGTACGGTTATTTCTTGATCCGGTACGACGTACGCACAAAGATACTTATTTCCGTCAGCTCCTTCTTTGTCCAATACCACTGCTTCTTTTATTGTTTCATGCTTTAATAACCGGTTCTCTATTTCACCCAGTTCTATCCTGTAGCCTCTTATCTTTACCTGATGGTCGATCCTGCCCAGGTATTCTAGGTTGCCGTCAGGCAGCCACCTTGCCAGGTCACCTGTCCTGTACATCCTTTCACCCGGTGCGAATGGGTTTGCTGCGAATTTTTCTTCTGTAAGTTCCGGTCTGTTCAAGTACCCTCTTGCCAGTCCATCCCCTGCTATACATAGTTCTCCCGCTACTCCTATCGGCTGCAGGCCCTTTTCCTTACTCACAACATATAACTTAATGTTATCTATGGGCTTTCCTATTGGTACAAGCTCCAATTCTTCTTCCGTGGAGCAGCCAAAGTAGGATACATCTACTGTTGCTTCTGTTGGTCCGTACAGGTTATGCAGGCTTGTTCCTTTTTCTTTGTACAGCAGCTTGTTGAACTTTTCTACTTGCTTCAGGTTCAGTGCTTCTCCACTGGCAAATACCTGCTTTAAGCTTGCTATTTCCTCTATTATCCCCTTTTCCTCTACATACTCTAAAAATACACTCAACATGGATGGTACAAAGTGCATTGTGGTAACTTTATTTTTTTCGATTGCCTTCACGATTTCTTCCGGATTTTTTTCTCCTCCCGGTATCAGCAGGCAGACTTTGGCCCCAGTAAAGCTCCACCACAATAATTCCCATACCGATACGTCAAAGGTATAGGGAGTTTTCTGCAGGATCACATCACCTTCAGCTATCGGGTATTGCTTCTGCATCCAGTTGATCCGGTTGATTACGGAGTAGTTCTCTATCATTACCCCTTTGGGTTTGCCGGTAGAACCGGATGTATATATTACATAAGCCAAGTTTTCAGGTTTACTAATTAACTTTGGATTTGATACATCCCCAGTAAATAGTTCCTGATTTTCTATGCTAATAAATTCAGCATTTCTGTAACTACCTTTAGCATTTATAAATTTATCCTGTATCAGAATAATTTGGCTGCCACTGTCATCAAGCATAAACTGGATCCTGTCTTCAGGGTATTCAGGAGCTATGGGTAAATAAGCCCCCCCAGCTTTTAGGACAGCCATGATCCCTATGATCATTTCCGGGGAACGTTCTACCATAATTCCCACTACACTATCAGGTTTTATTCCCTTTTCTCTTAATTTTCTGGCCAGTTGGTTTGCCTTTTCGTTTAGCTCCCTATAAGTCAGCTGTTTATCTTCAAACACTACAGCAATATTATTGGGTGTCCGTTCCACCTGTTCCTCAAAAATCTGATGGATGGTCTTTTCCCGAGGGTATCCTGCTTTTGTATTATTAAATTCATATAATATTTGATGTTTTTCGTCTTGTGACAGCATATCAATTTCTAATAGCCTTTTTTCAGGAAAGGCTGCTGCCTCTTCCAATACATTAAGGTAATGGGCAATAAGCCTTATAACTGACTCTTTCTTAAACAACCTGGTAGCATACTCCAATTCAAATGCAATACCGTCCTCTGTTTCCTCAGCGTTTAAAGTCAAGTCAAACTTGGATATTCTTACTTCACTGTCATAGGGCATAAACCTTAGCCCATCCATCTTCACTTCTGATGCCTCGATATTTTGCAGTACAAACATAGTATCGAAAAGTGGATTTCTACCCAGATCCCTTTCCAGGTTAAGCTTATCTACCAGTTCTTCAAATTGGTAATCTTGGTTTTCGTAAGCCCTTAAGGAGTTTTCTCTTACTTCATTAAGGAAGTCCACAAAAGTCTTTCCACCTTGAGGGTGATTCCTCATGGCTAGCGTGTTTACAAACATACCAATAACGTCCTGAAGATCAGTATGCGGCCTTCCTGCAACGGGACTTCCAACTATAATATCTTCCTGTCCGGTGTACTTGGATAAAAGGACATTGTATGAAGCTAAAAGTACCATGTAGAGCGTGGCACCATTATTCACTGCAAGTTTGTTCAGTTTAACAGCAAGCTCCTTGCCTGCTTTGAAACTGATCACATCTCCCTCAAAACTCTGTATAGCTGGCCTAGGGTAGTCTAGCGGCATATTAAGCAAAGGAATTTCTCCTTTGAATACTTGGAGCCAGTATTCTTCCTGCTTACTAATTGTCCCATCAGCAAACAGCCTGTTCTGCCATACGGAAAAATCCTTGTACTGAATCTTAAGTTCCGGAAGTTCCTTACCTTCATACAGGCTCATAAATTCTCTTACCAGTATGTCGTCAGACACCCCGTCAGATATAATATGGTGCTTATCAAACATCATATTATATCTGTCTTCTCCAACTTTTATAAGCCCAACCCTAAGTAAAGGAGCCTCATCAAGGTCAAAGGTCCTAATAAATTCACTGGCTATTTTCGCAGCTCTTTCCTCATCGGTTTCCATATACATAACACTAAAATCCACATTGCTATGGACCTTTTGTACCGGTTTACCATCTATCATATGGAATGAGGTACGGAAAGACTCATGTCTGTCAACAAGCTCCCTAAAAGCCTGTTCAAAGCGCAGTTTATCGAGTTTGCCTTCAATTAGCATAATACCAGGCATGTTGTATGCCATCCCAACTGCGTCAAGCTGGTTTAGAATATACAGCCTTTTCTGGGCGGATGAAATTGGATAGTACTCCATCTCCCCAGCCGGCCCAATAGAATGAAATACACTCTCCTTTGCAATCTTGATGCACTCGGCAACTTCAGACATATTTGGGCTCTTAAATATTTCTTTAAGCGGTATGTTTACATTGAACTCTTTGTGAATCCTGGCAATAAGATTTGCTGCCCTTAAGGAATGTCCCCCCAGCTCAAAGAAATTGTCGTTTCTTCCCACTTTCTCTATACTAAGGATATCCTGCCACAACCCCGCAAGTTTCTCCTCCACTTCACCCAAGGGTGCGACATACTCTATTCCAGCATCGATATTGCCGTCAGGTTCGGGCAATGCCTTCCTATCTATTTTGCCATTGGGAGTCAGCGGCAGCTTTTTTAACTGCATAAAATAGGATGGTATCATATAGTCTGGAAGGTCCTTTAAGAGATGTCCCCTTAGTTCTGCTATTGTTAATTCATTTTCCCCTGCCACATAGGCACACAGATACTTGTTTCCCTTCTGATCTTCCCTTGCAATAACCACTGCTTCCTTTATTGAAATGTGCTTTAGCAGTTGTGCTTCTATTTCCCCCAGCTCTATTCTAAATCCCCTTATCTTTACCTGATGATCTACTCTTCCTAAAAATTCCATATTCCCATCAGACAGCCATCTGGCCAGATCCCCTGTACGATACATCCTTTCCCCTGGTATAAACGGGTTAGGTACAAATTTTTCAGCTGTCAGTTCGGGCCGGTTTAGATATCCCCTTGCAAGCCCTTCTCCCCCTATGCACAACTCACCCAAAACCCCTGTAGGCTGAGGTCTCAAGTGTTTGTCAACAACGTAGTATTTTATATTTTGCATTGGCTTTCCGATAGGTACACTCCCGGATTCCAAATAGCTTCCCAGTCTCTTTTCGTAATAACTGGAATCTATGGTGGACTCAGTAACCCCATAGCTATTAACAACCCGCAGTTTCTCTCCATACCAGGATTGTAATCTTTCATAATCTTCCACAGAGAGAGTATCTGATCCAAGTATAAGC
This sequence comes from Paenibacillus sp. FSL M8-0228, assembly GCF_038007385.1. NCBI lineage: Bacteria > Bacillati > Bacillota > Bacilli > Caryophanales > Paenibacillaceae > Paenibacillus > Paenibacillus sp. FSL M8-0228. The sequence goes on along the minus strand of NZ_JBBOXA010000001.1, from coordinate 2,932,278 downwards.
AACTTGAGGCTATCAATAATCAAAGCATTATCATGGATATAATCCATAAGAGGAATAATCAGTGCCGGTGTGGATTCAAAGATGGTTATTTTATGGGTTTTAATAAGTGAATATAATCGTGCAGGATCGTATCTCTCCTCGGATGAACAAATAACCATTTGGCCTCCGTTGAGCAGCGTTCTCGAAACATCTCCCACAAATACATCAAAAGAAAAACTTGCGATTTGCAACAGCTTTACATCCATATCCGCAAGCCTATATTCCTTTTTCCATGCGTAAGATATGTTGACAAGACTTCTATGCTCTATCATGATCCCCTTTGGCTTTCCTGTGGTTCCTGATGTATAAATGACATATGCTAAATTACAAGATTTATTAATGACAGGAAGATTTTCTGTTCTCCCGTTGTAATTCACACAGTCATCAAAGCTTATAATATCAAGATCAAATTTAATTTTTTCTTTATGATGTTCTTGCGTAAGAATAATTCCAGCCAAGCTGTCATCGATCATATATCTGATTCGTTCTTCAGGATATTCGGTGTCTATGGGTAAATACGCGCCTCCTGCTTTAAATACAGCAATTACACCTATTATCATTTCTATGGACCGGTCTACCATTATAGCTACTACACTGTCAGGTTTTAATCCCTTGTCCCTTAAGATCCAAGCCAGTTGATTGGCCTTTTCATTAAGTTCTCCGTAAGTCAAGTATTTATCTTCAAATACTACTGCTATGTTATCAGGCGTCTTTTCCACGTGTTCTTCAAATAGCTCTTGTATGGTCTTATCCTTAGGATATTCTACTTTTGTATCATTGAAGCCATAGATTATTTGCTGTTTTTCCTCCTGGGACAACATATTTATTTCCGACAACCTTTTAAACGGATTTGCGGTTATCTCTTCCAACACGTTAAGGTAATGAGCCGCCAACCTTTTTAAAGTCTCTTTTTTGAAAAGCCGAGTACAATATTCAAAGCTAAAAGCCATACCATCTTCACGCTCTATTGCATCAATGGATAGGTCAAATTTTGATATTCTATACTCTAGCCCGTTATTAAAAGGTCTGAAGCTTATACCAGGTACTGCAAATTCTACCTTAGAGGCATTTTGCATGGTAAACATAGTATCAAACAGTGGGTTTCTGCTCATGTCCCTCTTCAAGTTAAGCTTCTCAACCAGTTCTTCAAATTGGTAATCCTGATTGTCATAAGCCCTTAGAGCGTTTTCTCTTACTTCATTCAAGAATTCTACAAAGGTACTATCTCCCTTGGGGTAATTTCTCATAGCCAAGGTATTTACAAACATACCAAGGATATCCTGCAGGTCTGAATGTGGCCTTCCGGCTATAGGGCTTCCAACGATTATGTCTTCCTGTCCGGTGTGCTTAGACAGCAATATGTTGTATGCCGCGAGCAGTGTCATGTAAAGCGTAGCCCCATTATCCCTTGCAAGCTTGTTTAATTTATTCGTAAGCTCACTGCCTGCTTCAAAGCTAAAAAAATCCCCTTCAAAGCTTTGTATTACAGGCCTTGGATAGTCTAGCGGCATATTCAGTACAGGTATTTCTCCCTGGAATGCTTGGAGCCAGTATTCCTCCTGGCTGCTAATTCCGCCCTCATCAAACAGTTTATTCTGCCATACAGCGTAGTCTTTGTACTGTATCCGAAGTGCTGGAGGGTTGTTTCCTTCATAAAGATCCATAAACTCACGAATCAGTATGTCCATGGAGACACCATCGGATATAATGTGATGCATATCAAACATCATAAGATGCCTGTCTTCTCCCGTTTTTACAAGCTCTACCCTTAGCAGAGGAGCCTTGCCAAGATCAAAAGGTCTGGCAAATTCCCCAGCATACTCTGCGGCTTTTTCTTCGTTAGTTTCAAAGTACATCACGCTGAATTCCACATGGTCATGAACCTTCTGGACCGGGTTACCATCGATCATGTGGAACGATGTTCTAAGAGTCTCATGCCTTTTTACCAACTGCCTGAAGACTTCCTGGAAACGCGCTGTATCAATGCTTCCTTCCAGCAGCATAATACCAGGCATGTTGTATGCTGTCCCTGCCCCTTCAAGCTGGTTTAGTATATACAGCCTTCTTTGTGCAGATGACATAGGGTAGTATTCCATTTCTCCTGCCGGTTGGATTGACTGATATAGGCTCTCCTTTGAGTCTTTAATATATCTGGCAATTTCTAAGATGGTTGGTGTCTTGAATATTTCCTTAAGAGGTATGTCTATATTGAACTCTTTGTGAATTCTTGCTACAAGGCTTGTTGCCTTTAACGAGTGTCCCCCAAGCATAAAAAAGTTATCATTTCTTCCTACCTTCTCTATTCCAAGGATATCCCGCCACAACAGCGCAAGTTTCTCCTCTATTTCTCCCGAAGGTACTACGTATTCTACGCCGGTATTAACATTGCTATCGAGCACAGGCAATGCTTTCCTGTCTATTTTTCCATTAGGGGTCAATGGCAGCTTTTCCATCCGCACAAAGTAGGAAGGGATCATGTAGTCCGGGAGCTCTTTTGACAAGTGTTCCCTCATCCCCTGTACGGTTATTTCTTGATCCGGTACGACGTATCCACAAAGATACTTATTTCCGTCAGCTCCTTCTTTGTCCAATACCACCGCTTCTTTTATTGCTTCATGCTTTAATAACCGGTTCTCTATTTCACCCAGTTCTATCCTGTAGCCTCTTATCTTTACCTGATGGTCGATCCTGCCCAGATATTCTAGGTTGCCGTCAGGCAGCCACCTTGCCAGGTCACCTGTCCTGTACATCCTTTCACCCGGTGCGAATGGGTTTGCTGCGAATTTTTCTTCTGTAAGTTCCGGTCTGTTCAAGTACCCTCTTGCCAGTCCATCCCCTGCTATGCATAGTTCTCCCGCTACTCCTATCGGCTGCAGGCCCTTTTCCTTACTGACAACATACAACTTAATGTTATCTATGGGCTTTCCTATAGGTACAAGCTCCAATTCTTCTTCCGTAGAGCAGCCAAAGTAGGATACATCTACTGTTGCTTCTGTTGGTCCGTACAGGTTATGCAGGCTTGTTCCTTTTTCTTTGTACAGCAGCTTGTTGAACTTTTCTACTTGCTTCAGGTTCAGTGCTTCTCCACTGGCAAATACCTGCTTTAAGCTTGCTATTTCCTCTATTATCCCCTTTTCCTTTACATACTCTAAAAATACACTCAACATGGATGGTACAAAGTGCATTGTGGTAACTTTATTTTTTTCGATTGCCTTCACGATTTCTTCCGGATTTTTTTCTCCTCCCGGTATCAGCAGGCAGACTTTGGCCCCAGTAAAGCTCCACCACAATAATTCCCATACCGATACGTCAAAGGTATAGGGAGTTTTCTGCAGGATCACATCACCTTCAGCTATCGGGTATTGCTTCTGCATCCAGTTGATCCGGTTGATTACGGAGTAGTTCTCTATCATTACCCCTTTGGGTTTGCCGGTAGAACCGGATGTATATATTACATAAGCCAAGTTTTCAGGTTTACTAATTAACTTTGGATTTGATACATCCCCAGTAAATAGTTCCTGATTTTCTATGCTAATAAATTCAGCATTTCTGTAACTACCTTTAGCATTTATAAATTTATCCTGTATCAGAATAATTTGGCTGCCACTGTCATCAAGCATAAACTGGATCCTGTCTTCAGGGTATTCAGGAGCTATGGGTAAATAAGCCCCCCCAGCTTTTAGGACAGCCATGATCCCTATGATCATTTCCGGGGAACGTTCTACCATAATTCCCACTACACTATCAGGTTTTATTCCCTTTTCTCTTAATTTTCTGGCCAGTTGGTTTGCCTTTTCGTTTACTTCCTTATAAGTCAGCTGTTTATCTTCAAACACTACAGCAATATTATTGGGTGTCTTTTCTACCTGCTCTTCAAACAGTTGATGTATAGTCTTATCCTTAGGATACCGGACCTTTGTATCGTTAAAGTCATATAGTATTTTCTGCTTTTCTTCCTGTGAAAGCATATCAATTTCTGACAACCTTTTTCCAGGATAAACCGTTATCTCTTCCAGAACATTAAGGTAATGGGCTGCAAACCTTTCTACAGTCTCTTTCTTGAACAGCCTTGTGGCATATTCCAAATCAAATGCAATACCTTCCTGGGTTTCCCGAGCATTTAATGTCAAGTCAAATTTGGATATTCTAAATTCATTTGTATAGGGTATAAACTTAAGCCTATCTATCTTCAATTCTGATGAGCCGGTATTTTGCAATACAAACATAGTATCAAAAAGAGGATTCCTGCTCATATCCCTCTTTACATTAAGCTTTTCCACCAGTTCTTCAAACTGGTAGTCCTGATTTTCATAAGCCCTTATAGAGTTTTCCCTTACTTCCTTTAGAAACTCAGCAAAGGTCTTTTCTCCCTGGGGATAGTTCCTCATGGCTAAAGTATTTACAAACATACCTATTATGTCTTGTAAATCTGTATGAGGTCTTCCAGCTATAGGGCTTCCCACTATAATATCTTCCTGCCCCGTATACTTAGACAGCAGTATGTTGTATGAAGCAAGCAATGTCATGTAAAGAGTAGCCCCATTATCCCTTGCAAGCTTAATAAGTTTTCCCGTAAGCTCACTGCCTGCTTCAAAACGGATAAAACCTCCGTCAAAGCTTTGAACCGCAGGCCTTTGGTAATCTACTGGCATATTCAGCACAGGAATTTCTCCATTAAATTCCTGGAGCCAGTATTCCTCCTGCTTCTTTATTTTGTCCCCAGCAAATAGTTCCTTCTGCCAAACAGAATAGTCCTTGTACTGTATACGGAGGGAAGAAGGGTTATTTCCTCCATACATATCCATGAACTCATGTACCAGTATATCCATGGACGTACCGTCAGATATGATATGGTGCATGTCAAACATCATGACATGCTTGTCTTTTCCCGTTTTCACAAGGCCTACTCTTAGCAGCGGAGCAATTCCAAGATCAAACGGCTTTATAAATTCTTTTACGATTTCCCCCACTTTTTCTTCGTCAGATTCTAGATACACTACACTAAAACCCACAGGATCATTGATCTTCTGGACGGGTTCACCCTCTATGAAATGGAAAGATGTTCGAAGGGTCTCATGCCTATTTATAAGCTGTTGGAAGGTCTTCTGAAAAAGCTCCAGATCAATACTGCCTTCAACCAGCAAGCTGCCTGGCATATTGTATGCTGTCCCTGCTCCTTCAAACTGATTTAATATATACAGCCTTCTTTGGGCTGATGACATAGGGTAGTATTCCATCTCTTTAGCAGTTTGGATGGATTGATATATACTCTCCTTTGCTTCCTTCATATACCTTGCTATTTCCGCTATAATTGGAGCCTTAAATATTTCCTTAAGAGGCATGTCTATATTGAACTCTTTGTGAATTCTCGCTACAAGGCTTGTAGCCTTTAAAGAGTGTCCACCTAACATAAAGAAGTTGTCATTTCTTCCTATCTTCTTAATTCCAAGGATGTCTTGCCAAATCAGTGCAAGCTTCTCTTCAAATTCGCCTATAGGCGCTTCATACTCTATTCCCGTATTTATATTACCTTCGGGTTCAGGCAATGCCTTCCTGTCTATCTTGCCATTAGCTGTCAATGGCATTTTTTCAAGCTGCACAAAGTATGATGGTACCATGTATTCGGGCAGTTCTTTTAAGAGATGCTCCCTTAGTTCTGATATTGTCAGCTCATTTTCTCCCGCTATATATGCACACAGGTATTTACTGCCCTGATGGTCTTCCTTTGCAATCACCAAAGATTCCTCAATTGAAGGATGCTTTAGCAGTTGTGCTTCTATTTCACCAAGCTCTATCCTAAAGCCTCTTATCTTTACCTGGTGGTCTATTCTACCCAGGTATTCCATTTCTCCATCAGATAATAACCGGACCAGGTCTCCAGATCTATATAACCTCTCTTCCGGCTTGTACGGATTTTGAACGAACTTTTCCTTTGTAAGCTCCGGTCTTCCAAGATATCCTCTGCAAACTCCGTCTCCTCCTACACAAAGCTCTCCGGCTACTCCAATGGGAACAACTTTCATGTTCTTATCCATTACATATGTTGTAAGGGTTGGTATAGGCCTTCCTATGCTGCTCACATTAGATCTAATTTCTTCCTCTTCTATCTCTTTATATGTGACATGCACTGTTGTCTCGGTTATTCCATACATATTGATGAGTCTAGTCTGCGGGTACTTCTTTCTCCATTCATTCAACAATGCAGGCTTTAATGCTTCCCCTCCGAATATGACATATCTTATCTTAAGTTCTTTTTCTTCATATGATACTTCTTCATTGGCTATATTATAGAAGGCTGAAGGTGTCTGATTTAATACGGTCACCTTCTCATTCCTTAGAAGTCTCAGATACTCTACATTGCTGCGTGCTGTCATTTTAGGAACTACCACCAATCTGCCCCCATATAACAACGCCCCGTACATCTCCCATACGGAAAAATCGAAACTCATAGAATGAAACATAGTCCATACATCATTTTCGTTAAAATCAAACTGCATTTTACTGTTAAATAACAGCCTTACTATGTTTCTATGCTCTATCATTGCCCCTTTGGGTTTACCTGTAGAGCCTGAGGTATATATTAAGTAAGCTAGATCGGAAGGTTTATTTACCTCCGATAAGTTATATTGTTCATCTGAATATTCCTGCTCATCTTCTAAATTTATTACTGTACCTATTGATGTATATTTGTCTATAAAATGTGATTGGGTCAACAGGATCACTGCCCGGCTGTCTTCCAGCATATGACTTATTCTTTCCTCAGGATAATCTGGATCCATGGGAAGATATGCCCCTCCTGCTTTTAATACCCCTAGGATTGCTACTATCATCTCAAGTGAGCGTTCTGCCAGAATACCTACGATACTGTCCGGTTTGACTCCTTTAGCCCTTAATACATGGGCCAACCCATTTGATTTTTTATTGAGTTCACTATATGTAAGCTTTTTACCCTCAAATACCACAGCTACATGATCAGGGTTCTTCTCTGCCTGCTCTTCAAAAAGCTGATGGATAGTCTTGTTTTTAGGATACTGTGCCTCTGTAGCGTTAAAGGTATATAGGATTTGCTGTTTTTCTTCCTGTAACAGTACATCAATTTCCCACAACCTTTTTTCAGGGCATGCCGTTATCTCTTCAAGAACGGAAATGTAATGGGTTCCAAACCTTTTTATTGTCTCCTTCTTAAACAGCCTGGTACAATATTCAAGGTTAAATGTTATACCTTCTTGACCCTCTACCACTTCAAGCATAAGGTCAAATTTTGCCTTTCTGCCTTCCAGCCAGTTGTTGTATTGTTTGAAGTTTATACCCGATGCTGCAAATTCTGTCTTGTTTGAAGTGCGCAGTGCAAACATAGTGTCAAAAAGAGGATTCCTGCTCATGTCCCTCATGAGATTAAGTTTTTCTACAAGTTCTTCAAACTGGTAGTTCTGATTTTCAAAAGCCAAAAACGCATTTTCCCTTACTTCCTGCAAGAATTGGACGAAGGTCTTTTCTCCCTCAGGATAGTTCCTTATGGCCAAGGTATTTATAAACATACCAATGATACCCTGCAGGTCAGCATGGGGCCTTCCGGCTACAGGACTTCCAACTATGATGTCTTCCTGTCCAGTGTATCTGGACAGGAGTACGTTATATGCAGCCATCAGTACCATGTATAAGGTAGCTCCATTATCTGTTGCAAGCTTATTTAGTTTGACTGAAAGTTCAGGGTTTATTTCAAAGCTTACAGCATCTCCTTCAAAACTTTGTACCGCCGGTCTTGGATAGTCAGTAGGCATATCCAGTACCGGTATATCACCCTTAAATGTCTGGAGCCAGTATTCTTCCTGCTTCTTTATTGAGTCTCCGGCAAACATCTCCTTCTGCCATACAGAAAAATCCTTGTACTGTATCCGTAGTGGCAAAAGGGTCTTCCCTTGGTACAAATCCAAAAACTCACTCATAAGTATATTGACTGATATACCATCTGATACTATGTGGTGCATGTCAAACATCATAACACGCCTGTCTTCGTTCGTTTTTACAAGTCCTACTCTCAGTAATGGAACTTGGCTAAGATCAAAGGGCGTTATGAATTCTTTGACTATTTCTGCTGCTTTTTCTTCATCCAGTTCCAGGTACGTAATACTGAAATCCACGTAATCATGAACCTTTTGTACTGGTTCACCCTCAACCATATGAAATGATGTGCGCAGAGCCTCATGTCTTTTTACTAGCTCCTTGAATGCCTGTTCGAAGCGTACTGCATCAATGTTTCCTTCCAGCAGTACGACGCCTGGCATGTTATATGCAGTACCTGCTCCTTCAAGCTCGTTTAGTATATACAGCCTTTTCTGGGCAGATGACATAGGGTAAAATTCCTGCTCTCTGGCAGAAGGTATTCCAGAAAAGGCATTTGGCGTATATTTTGAAACATCTTTTCCTTTTTCTTTTAGCATCGTCTCAAATAGCTTTCTTTTTTCTGGAGAAAGAGATTCTATTCTTTTCATCAAATTATCCATAACTTCGTCCCTCTTCTCTATTTCATCTCTTTTAATTCCTATTTATAGATTTTCAATCATGCTTAAAATTTCTTCGATTTCCACTGTATCGTTAAGTCTATTTTTAATACTTTTTGCTATTGCCGAAATTGTAGGACCCATAAACACTTCTTTTAATGCAAATTCTATGTCAAATTCTTTATGAACCCTTGATACAAGATTGGTTGCCTTTAATGAGTCTCCTCCTAATTCAAAGAAGTTATCATTTACTCCAATCTTCTGGACTCCAAGGATTTGGCTCCATATCAGTACAAGCTTCTCCTCAATTTCACCGAATGGTGCAGCATAGTCTACCCCTGTATTAATATTTCCATCAGGGGCAGGCAGGGCATTTCTATCTACCTTGCCATTCGCTGATAAAGGCAGTTTTTCCAACTGTACAAAATATGAAGGGATCATGTAGTCTGGCAGATCTTTGGAGAGATACTCCCTTAATTCCGGTATTGTCAATTCACTTTCTCCAACTATATATGCACAGATGTACTTGTTCCCTTGGGGGTCTTCCCTTGTTGCTGCCACAACTTCTTTTATTGAAGAATGTTTTAGAAGCTGAGCTTCTATTTCTCCAAGCTCTATTCGGTATCCGCGGATCTTAACCTGATGGTCTATTCTGCCCAGGAATTCGATATTCCCGTCAGGCAGCCATCTTCCCAGGTCTCCTGTTTTGTACAGCCTTATCCCCTTTTCTTCTCTGAAAGGATCTTCAAGGAATACATGGGCTGTTTTTTCAGGGTCATTTAAATAACCCCTTCCTACACCTGTTCCAGAGACGCAGATCTCTCCTTTTACTCCGATAGGGCACAGGTTCATGTTTTTATCTGTTATATATAGATTCATATTTTGTATAGGCTTGCCTACAGGAATGTTCTCTCCTTCATGAGCAGCTTCCATAGTATATAGAGTAATATCGTCCGCTGCCTCTGCAGGTCCGTAGGCATTAACTACTTTAGTATTTGGACATAGGTCAAACCATTTCCTTACTATGCCGGATTTTACGGTTTCTCCCGTTATCAGCAAGTAATGAAGTTTTTCCGGTTTATTCCCTGTATTTTCCACATACTCAAGCATTAAAGCAAGGTATGAAGGTACCACCTCAAGGACCGTTATGCCATCTTCTATGATCCGATTCGTAAACCTTGCAACATCCTTTACTATTTCATCTGGATAGATGATAATTTGAGCTCCTATGGTTAGGGCTGCAAAGAACTGCCATACAGATACATCAAAGTATTGAGGCGAGTTCTGGGATATTATGCTGTTGTTAGTTATACAAAGTTCCTTTATTTCCGCATGGATGTGGTTTATCATGCCAAGATGCTCTATCATAGCTCCCTTTGGTACACCAGTTGAACCAGATGTATATATAACATAGGCCAAACTATTTATGTCTATATCTAGATCTAGGTTTTCGCCACTTTCAGCCTCAATCTCTTTTTCACACTGGTCAAGGTATATAATTCGGCCTTTATAGTTCTCACTAAGCTGCTGGGTCACATAATCTGATAAGGTCAACACATAGGCAGCTTTAGATTCCTTAAATATATCAAGCACCCTTTGTGTAGGGTATTTTGGATTTACAGGTATGTAAGCCCCCCCTGCTTTCCATATACCAAGTACCGATTCTACAAATAAGGGTCCCCTCTCCAGCATGACAACTACGGCTTCTTCTCTACCAGTGCCAGCCTTTAGCATGTACCTTGCTATCCTGTTTGCCCTTTGGTTGATCTGGCCATATGTAAATCTACGGCCTTCATACGCTACTGCTATATTGTCTGGACGTACTTTCGTCTGCTGCTCAAACAGGTGGTGTACCGTCAGGTGATGTTCAAATTCAACCTTCGTATCGTTAAAGCCGTATATTATTCGCTCCTTTTCTTCTTGGGATAACATATTGATTTCTGATAGTTTTTTTTCAGGGTTTGAGGTTATCTCTTCAAGGATATTAAAGTAATGCTGAACAAGCCTTTCTACCGTCTCCTTCTTAAACAGACGTGTAGCATATTCCATCCATAATATTATATTATGACCATCTGGTATCAACTGGAATGTTAGGTCAAATTTTGATGTTTTACTTTCAACCGGATATTTGGAATACTTTAATTCACCACGATGTTCCATAATATGCTCATCAGAAGGAACAATATTAAACATAACAGTAAATAAAGGATTTCTGCTTGAATCTCTCTTTACGTTAAGTTTTGTCACAAACTGATCAAACCTGTATTCCTGATTTTCATATGCTTCTAAGGAGCTTTCTTTTACTTCTTCCAAGAACTCAGTAAAGGCCTTATTTCCCTCTGGGAAATTCCTTAATGCCAGGGTATTTATAAACATCCCCAGTATTCTTTCAGTATCAAAATGAGTTCTTGCCGCTATAGGAGTACCAATAATTATGTCTTCCTGTCCTGAGTATTTATACATTAGTGTATTTAATGCCGCAAGAAGTATCATATACACGGTGGCTCCTGTTTGGGAGGAAAGTACATTTAATTTATCCATCAAATGACTGTCTAAATCAAATAGCAACCTATTTCCTTCAAAGCTTTGAAGGACAGGCCTAGGATAATCTGTAGGCATATCAAGGATAGGAATTTCACCCTTGAACCTATTAAGCCAGTATTCTTCCTGCTTTTTGTAAACCTCAGTGCTAAACAAGCCATTCTGCCACTGGGCAAAATCCTTATATTGCACCTCCATTGCCGGAAGGCTTTCACCACTTAATATAGAAACTATTTCATCAAAAGTCCTGATTATTGAAGTTCCATCCGAGACTATATGATGTACATCAAGCAAAAGTATTTGCCTGCTAGCATGGATTTCTATAAGACCTACTCTTATTAAGGGTGCTTTGCTTAAATCGAACGGTCTTACAAATTCATCGATTATTTTCTCTACTCCGTCTTCCTCAGACTCAAAATATTCTATAGTAAAATCAACTTCATCTTGTATCCTTTGCACAAGCTCCCCATCAATCATCTCAAAGGATGTCCTAAATGCTTCATGCCTTTGTATCAATGTTTTTAATGCTTCCCCAAGGGCAACCCTTTCAATCCCACCTTCAAATAAAATTCCCACAGGTATGTTATACCCAATGTTGTTACCCTCAAGATTATTAATGATATACATCATCTTTTGTGCAGATGAGGTTTCATAGTGCTCTTTTTCAGAAACTTTAGGTATTCTTTCAAGCTCAGCCTTACCCATATTTAGGGAACCCTGTTCTGAAATCTTTCCCGATTCGTATAGCTTTGATATCATTTGCTCGGAAAGATCGTATATGCTGGAACCCTTAAGAAGTTCTACTATGGAAACAGGTGTTTTAAAGGCAACCTCCATCCTGTTTTTTATTTCGGTGGCCATTAATGAATCCATCCCAAAAACAGTTAGTGGTTGTTTGGTACTTAGATCCTCAGGATTATAACGCAAAACCTTCGCTACTATTGTTTTAATATGCATTTCAACGATATTCTGCCTGCTCTGTATTGGAGATGAAATAATATCCTCCAGGATATCAACATCCACCTTTGATTTATTTATATTCTCTTGTTGTCCTGACTCATCTTGCAAAAGAGTTTTAAGCACATGTGGAGAACTCATGGGTGAGAACCATTTTTCCCCAAACGTTTGCCACGAGAGTATAGGTAGAACCACAGACTGTGCAACAGCTTCTCCAACAAGGTGCTCCATAGCCCTAATTCCCTTTTCTACCGTTACAGATTCTATGGATTTTTGTATATAATACTCCGGATCACGTTCCATAAACCTTGCAGCCATTCCAACCTCTGACCATGGTCCCCAATTGATACTCAGTGCAGGAAGTCCTCTCGATAAACGGTAATGTGCAAGTGAGTCCAAAAAGGCATTCCCAGTTGCATATGCTCCCTGGCCTGGTGAACCAAATACAGAAGCAACTGAAGAAAATAAAATAAAGAAGTCAATAGGCCGTCCCTCTGTCATACGGTGAAGGTTCCATGCACCATTTACCTTAGGCGAAAGGACCCTATAAAAAGTCTCATCTTTACTAACCTCAAGAAATTGATCATCCGTAATACCAGCAGAATGTACAACACCTCGAATAGGAGGCCTTTCTTCCTTATCAAAATCTTTAAAAAATCCAGCAAGCTTTTCCTCATCAGTTACATCCACTGATCCAATATATACTGTTGCCCCCTGGGACTCCAGCTTACGAACAAACTCAATCCTCTCTGCAAGGCTGCTGCCTGGCTCTACATTGTTCCATTCAGAACGTTTTGGAAATTCTCCGCGTCCAAGCAGTACCAGATGTCTTGCTCCCTTGGCAACCATCCACTGGGCTGTAATCATACCTATGCCACCAAAAGCACCTGTAATAACATAACTTCCATCGGGGCGAAGATGTACGGGTACTTGATGCTGCATATCAATCCGCAGTTTATCGATTCTTGCTGCAAGTCTATTCCCATTACGGAAAGCAATTTGGTTCTCTCCATTACCTAAGACTTCTTTTAACAGCATTTCCATTTCACCCGCATTGGCCTCTATGTCAAGGTCTACAAGGCCTCCCCAATTTGAAGGCAACTCATGGTAACCTATGACGGTGCCAAGGCCCCATACCAACGACTGTAAGAATGCAGAATTTGGAGTAGCCCTGTTGATCATTTGGGCTCCTCTTGTAATAACCCACAGCTTAAAATTTAATCCCAGATTTGTGGTTGCTTGTACCAGGTGTTTTAATACAAACAGGTTTTCAAAACAAGCTTTTTCTATAGCTGTATTGCTAACTTCCTGGATCTCAAGGATATTGAGGCTCCACATATATACAATACCTGTTAGCTTCGTTTTAATTTTTGAGAATTCATCAAACAACGATCTAAGATCCTCAATGCTTCGAGGGTTTATATATATCTCACGCTCTTCATACTGCCAACCAAAATCCTCACCAGGATATACCATAAAGCATTCTTCTCCCCTTTTTTCAAGGAGATTTGCCAGTTCTTTTCCTGCTGCTTTATGATCCACAAAAATAAGCCATGCTCCAGAGTTAGCAGCAGCTGTGCGGGTATCAACTTCTTCACTTTTTAGAAGCTCCCAGTTTATCTCATAAAGATAATCCTTAACTCTTCCAGCATCAGACCCTCCACTATTTCCAAGTTCCTTAGTTCTTATGCCCAGTATTTCGGCGATTAGATTTCCGTCCTCACTATATAGACGGATGTTGGCGTTCAAATTATTATCTTTCCTATCTACCAACTGCGTATGACAAAGCATGACAGGCTCCGGCCTTCCATAAAGCTGCACCCTGTCTATTCCTACAGGTAGGAATGATTGGCCTTCGTTATTTTCATCTTCATTAAGTGGTGCAACTGCCGCAATGGTAACCTGGAAACAGGCGTCCAATACCGCCGGGTGAAGACCGTAGATAGAGCTATCAATCTCCAGTATTTTAGGGATCTCGATCCTGCCAAGAGCTTCGTTATCACCTTTCCATATCTTGTCTATACCTTGGAAATAAGGACCATAATGGAAACCCATTTGATAGAAGGTTTTATAACATACTTCTTTTCCGTATTCTTTGGTACAATTGCCAAGTATTTGAATCAACTCATCTTTAGCAGTGATCTTTATGTTTTGCCGTTTTCTTATTGTGCCGGATGCATTGCATGTCCAAGTCTTATCTTGTCCCGGTATCCTGCTTGAAATCTCGAATTTTGCGGTTTTTGGATCCAAAACCACCTGCACCACAGGTGATACTCCTTGATTTAAAAATAAAGCATTTTCAAACTTTATATCTTCAACTGTATAAAAACCCTCTCCAAAATAGCTTCTGGCACAAGCCATTCCCAGCTCTACATACCCTGCTCCGGGGAAAACTTCTATACCTTGTATTTTATGATCAGAAAGATACGTCATATAGGTAGTATTAAGTTCAATCTCCCATATAGGGCTGGAAGTTTTCAAACGGCGTCCTAAAAACTTGTGCTTATTTTTTCCCTGCCTAAATTCACTTGATTCCTGCGTTTCCATCCAGTATTTATCCCATTGCCATGGATAAAGAGGGAGACTTACAAACTCACCTTGATACCGGTAAATCTTGTTCCAATCTATAGGGTATCCCAGTGCATATAGATTCCCTAAGTTCTCCAGTATTGAAACCTGTTCGTTTTCATTTCTTTTTATAGAGAACAACTTCTTACCTTCAACGTTTTTAGCTGACAGACAATTAGAAATAGAAGCTGCTAAAACAGGGTGAGGGCCCACCTCAATAAATAAGTTATAATTCAACGAAATCATTTCATACATTGCTGCTTCAAAACGTACCGGCTCTCTTACATTTTTATACCAGTAATGTCCATCACACTCTGTACCCGTCAGCATTTTCCCTGTAACCGTGGAATATATCGGTATCCCGGCAGGCTGGGACTTTATTCCTTTTAATGCCTCCAATAGCTCCTGCTCATATGGTTCCATTTGGTAACTGTGATACGCTACATTGACCTTTAAAAGCCGCGCAAAAACCCCCTTATCCTGCAACTGTTTTTGGATCTGCTCAAGGGCATCAGGATCACCTGACAAAGTTACCGAATTTGGGCTATTGATTGCTGCCATTGAAACACCTTTTATGTTCTCATCCAGCAGGGCCACAACTTCTTTTTCTGGTAAACCTACCGCCAGCATTGTGCCCTTGTTTACTGCTTTTTGCTGTGCACGGCTTCTGTGAATACTTACCAACATGGCATCTTCAAGGCTGTAAATTCCTGCAACATATGTAGAAGCCACTTCTCCAACACTGTGTCCTACCACCGCATGGGGTATAATACCCAAGGATTTCCATACTTCAGTCAAACCCACCTGAACAGCAAAATTGGCAGGTTGAGCAAACTGGGGCTGGTCCAGACGTGAATTCTCCTCATCGGCGAGAAGTTCCTCCAGTAGAGACCATCCAGCATACTGACGTGTAAGTTTATCGCATTTTTCTATCATATTTCTAAACACAGGGTCTTTTTCAAGGAGCTGTCTGCCCATAGCCCACCATATGGGCCCCATACCTGTATATACAAAAACAGCTTTATTGTACTTTCCTGCCTCAACATTTCCCGCAGACATCCCCTGGCGTGCTTGTCCTTTAATATACGCTTCCAGGTTTTCTGCAAGTTCTTCCTTTGAAGATGCCGAAACTGCTAGTCTATAGTCATGATGGGTGCGCTTTTTGCTCATCATGCTTCCAATATCATATAAAGAAATACTTTCTCCACTTCCATTAATAAAATCAACATACTTTTGCGCATAGTTTTTTAGCGCCTTTTCTGAGCGCGCAGATATGGGAATCATATATGGCCATCCGGTATTTACATTAACTTCAGGAGTACCCTGTTTTTGGAGATCTGTAGCTTCCTCCAAGAGGATATGGGCATTTGTTCCTCCAAAACCGAATGAATTTATGCCAACCAATGCGGGTTGCGGCAAAGGCTCCAGGGTCTGAGGAATTCGTATACATAAATCGTCAAAGGGAATTTTAGGGTTTGGATTCTTAAAGTGCAGATGTGGAGGTATTTGCTTATGCTTTATGATTAGTGAAGCTTTTATCAGTGCGGCAACTCCTGCAGCGGCCTCAAGGTGGGCAATGTTTGTCTTAACAGATCCGACAATACACTTTTTATCTTTTGGCCTGTCTGTTGAAACCACTCGTGCTATTGCATTAGCCTCAATAGGGTCTCCAACCGGAGTGCCGGTGCCGTGAGCTTCAATATATGTTATATCTGAAGGTGATATTCCTGCCTTTTTGTATACCTCCTTCATTAAGTTTTCCTGAGCCTGCCCGTTTGGAACAGTAATCCCGTCTGTGTGGCCGTCCTGGTTTACACCCGATCCACTTATTACGGCATAAATCCTATCTCCGTCTTCGATAGCATCTGACAGGCGTTTTAAAACCACAACGCCGGCTCCTTCTCCTCTTGCATAACCGTTTGCACTGGAATCGAAAGTTTTGCACCGTCCATCGGGAGATAAAAAACCACCCTTACTTTCCGCTATGGTATACTCAGGTGTAGCTATAACACTTACTCCGCCTGCTATTGCGAGATTACATTCATTATTCAATAAACTCCCGCATGCAAGGTGTGTTGCAACCAAAGAGCCCGAACACGCTGTATCTACAGACAAACTTGGACCTCTGAAATCATATATATATGAAATCCTGTTGGACAACATTGTCATCATCATACCCGTTGCCGAATGTGTATCTAAACTTTCAACCGATTCGTTTTTAAATTGTATTGCTTGATAGTCAAGGGTGAAGCCCGCTACAAAGACACCGGTATTGGTTCCTGCTAGCTTGGCCGGATCCAAGCCTCCATCTTCCATTGCTTCCCATGATGTCTCCAGCATCAGTCTTTGCTGTGGATCAAGAAAGGCCGCTTCCCTTGGAGAAATACCAAAAAACAAAGGGTCAAACTCATCTATTTTATCTAAAAATCCACCATGACAGGTGTAATGCTTGCCTGGCTTTGATTTGTCAGGATCATAAAACTTTTCTAAATCCCAGCGGCCTTCGGGTAAATCGGAAGTCATATCTTTTCCCGCAGTCAATGCTTCCCAGAACTCCTCAGGCCCCCTTATTCCTCCTGGCAAACGGCATCCTATTCCTATAATGGCGATTTTATCCATAACTTTCGACCTCCAATACTTTATTTATATTCTCTTGAATAGCTTGTCTGATAATTGAACAACCCTGCTGCAAAAGTTCAAGCTCGATGGTTAACGGAGGCATAAGTTTTATAACACTGTCTTTTCTTCCTGCGCTTTCGATGATTAAACCGTTTTGGTAACATTCCTCTACTACTTTTTGCGTGATTCGCTCATCCTCCACATTGGAAAAAATCAATACCCCAAATCAAACCTGCACCCCGAATGGTCAGGCCCTTATGTAATGACAAAATCTGCTTGGTTAAATATTCTCTTACAAATGCTTCCTTATATTTCACAGACTGTTCCAAATTATTCATTTCCCAATATTCCAACGCAGCTGTAGCTCCAATGAAAGCAAGCTGGTTTCCCCGGAACGTACCGTTATGCTCACCAGGCTTCCAGACATCAAGTTCCGGTTTCATCAGCAGAATAGACATGGGAAGGCCATACCCGCTGATTGACTTGGAAAGCAGTACAATATCAGGGATCATCCCGGCACGTTCAAATGAAAAGAACGGTCCGGTGCGTCCGCAGCCAACCTGAATGTCATCGCAAATCAGTAGAATACCGTGTCTGTCGCTAAGTTCCCTCAGCCTGAGCATCCATTCGGGTGAAGCTATATTTACGCCGCCTTCCGCCTGAATGGTTTCAAATATAATAGCCGCCGGTTTTTCGATTCCCGAGTGACCGTCGTTTAGAACGGCTTCCATGTATTCAATAGTATCGAATGAGTCAATTGGACTCTCGGAGTATGGGAAAAAGGTAACATCGGATAATGCTATGCCGGAGGAAGATCTTTTCTGAATGTTGCTGGTAACAGCCAGACTCCCCAGCGACATTCCGTGAAATCCTCCCATAAACGCAAATATACCAGTCCGTTTAGTGAATGGCAGTACCAAGATACGGAAAAATTTCTTCCCCAATTACTTCATGTCTTGAGAAATAAGTGATGAGTCTTTCGTATCCGTATTTATCCTTTATGTGTTCTTTTAAAAAGTCCTGATCGATCATGTTTACACTCAATGATAATACAGTAATATGAAAATAATTCCAATAGGTCATAAGTTCTACTTTACTTGAAATTTTTATCAGGCTGGAAATCTTAAAATGAGAGCAACGTATTATAGCAAGGAAGCCACCTACATTTTTTGAGCGTGTATCGGGTTTGTAGAAGTAAAAAGGTATCCTTCTAATAAAAACTTCTTTAGTTACAGGTTGGTAAGCAATATTATCGTCAACGCTCCACTACCCGCCGGATATATATCGCTAGCTCCAGAAGTTTGGGCTTACCGGACGCGCTGGGGTTATGGCGGCAGCCGCAGGACCGATCGATGAGGATCGGACGGATTGACGCGGCATCAATGCGTCAAAGTCAAGAGGCCGCTGAAGAGCTTTCGTAAGCTTTTTTCTGTTGCGGACGGAACCACGAGGCAGCAAGAGCGAGTAGAGAAGTCCCTATTAGTGCGATGATGACCCAGCGGTAACCGTGAATGACGAAAGCAAAATCAACGGCAGAAATCACATTGTTCTTTCCGGAATACAGCACGTTCTTCAGGTGGGCTGGCAGCGCTGCGCCGACGATGGTTAAAGAAAGAGCCGTACTCAGCACTTGACCCAAGTTATATAGCATGGACCGCAGTCCATTCGCCACCCCGCGGCTTTGCTCCGGAACGCTTGACATGATCTCCGTCGTATTGGGGGTAAGGAATAAACCGGTCCCGACCCCGATTAACAACATGCCGCAAGCGGTGACCCCGTAAGAGAAATTTCCACCGACCACGAATAGGAGTAGTAGTAGTCCTGCTATAGAAATAAGAATTCCAAGTGAGGCCAGAACTCGAATGGCCGCCTTCTTAGTCAACATGCCAGCAATCGGAGAAATGACCAACATCCCTATCGTAATTGGAAGGATCCTTAGACCGGCATTAAGCGCGTTTTGGTGGAAGGCAAATTGGTAATAGAGAGCGAAGAGCAGAGCAACCGCCGTACGGGCAAAAGAATTAAAGAATGTAGCGATGTTCCCCATACTGAACGTCCAGCTTTCAAAAAGGCTTAAATCTAGTAGAGGTGATGCTGAACGATGCTCATGCCATAAAAATATAGTAGTAAATATAGCGAATATCGCAAAACCTCCGATCACCTGCTTGTCTCCCCAGCCCAGTTCTCCCCCCTTGGATAAAGCAATGATTAGACCCGCTAAAGCGACAAAGATCATGATGCCTCCATATCCGTCCACTTTTTTATGGAGCTGCGCTAGGGGCTTCACCCTTAGAATCCAGAGCCCCCAGATGAGAGCAATGATCCCGAAGGGAACATTAGACCAGAACACCCACCTCCAGCCTCAGGCGGTCGTGACCACGCCGCCGACGACCGGGCCAAGCACCTGCGCGACGGAAGCGGACAATAAATTCAGACCGAGACCGGTGCCCAGCTGCGATTGGGGAAACGCATCGGTAATCAGCGGTGTTGTGTTCGTCACTACGAGCGCTCCTCCGGCAGCCTGTACGATCCGAAGAAGGATTAGTACCTCTACATTAAAAGCATAACCGAGTAGTAAACTGGATACGGTAAAGATGGCCATTCCTATTAAATACATTCGGCTTCTTCCGAAAATATCCGAAATTTGTCCGAAGATTAAAATCAGGATAGTGTTTACCAGCATATAGGAAAGTAAAATCCAGCTGGAAGCTGCCGCATTCGCATGAAATTGCTGGCTTAATTCCGGCAATGCGACATTAAGCGTTCCGATATTGACCAGAACCAGGAACGCTCCGAGACTGGTTACAGATAAGACATACCAGGGGTACATCCTGTCGGACTTGGGACTTCTCTTTTGGGTCATAGAGACCAACCTCCTGAAATAAAAAAACGACCCCTGGAACCTGATAAATCCAAGGGCACATCTCCTTTGGGTTCAAACTTCAGCAAAGGCAGAAATGATTTCCTGTGTTGTCCGAACACGCCCGATGCGTGGAAAAATAAAATTTTTCACGTGATCGTGCTCGGCTTGAGAAAACCCGGTCATGGCATCGATCGCCAAAATCAGCTGATACCCATTCATAAACGCTTCCCGCGCGGTCGTATCCACGCCAAGCCCGGTAGCGATGCCGCATAAGACGATGGTGTCGATTCCCCGGCGACGCAACTGCAGGTCGAGCTCCGTTCCGTAAAAAGCTCCCCATTGCTTTTTAGTAATGATGTGGTCTGTTTCGGCGACCCGCATTTCCGGGACGATTTGATCCCATCCTTCAGGCAGATTCAGTGGTGGTGCAGGCGAATCCAACTTCGGTCTCGGGATATCCTTCAGATCTTTGCTAGATACCCGGACCAGGGCAACCATTGAGCCTTGCTCACGGAAAGCATCTGCCAAGGCGGCAGCGTTAGATACTACCTGCTCGGCGGAATAAGGGGCGTATTGATTACCAAGCCATTTTTGCAAATCAATGACAACTAACGCTGTTTTTTGCGGATCCAATAATTTTTCCATTCTATATGTTCTCCTCACCCTTTGGATTTGACCTGAAGTTTAAAATATTAAACATTTGGTCATTTGACTTGATGTCTTATATTTTGTACTATGATTCAAAAATAGTCAAGTGGGGAGACATTGTTTATGAGTGTGACAAGGGAAGAGGTTTTAAAATCGGCGACGAGGCTTTTTAAGGAACGGGGTTTTCTTTTAACGACGATACAGGATATTGCCGAGGATTGCGGTATTGCCAAAGGATCCGTCTATAAATTTTTCCCTTCCAAGGAAGACCTATTCAGCGAGGTGTTTGATCAATGCCATAACGACTATTTTGATCAAGTCGATGAGCTGACGCGCCTTCCTGGACTCTCGCCGGAAGAGCAGTTTATACAGCAGATCATTCTTCGATTCCGTTATTTTATAGAATACAAGCATATTCTGGTCGAATTTACGGAGCTCCCTATCCAACAGGATCCCAAGTTCCACCCCCTTAGACACAAGGTTAGAGGGCGGCTCATCCGATGGCATAGTGAGTGTTTGCTGCATGTGTACGGCGAAGAAATCCATCCGTATCTGTGGGATTTGGTTTCCATCTATCGAGCGATTCTGAAGGAGTATCTATTTTGGATTGTTTATGAAGAAAAGTCGTTATCGCTCGAGGAAACGGCAAAGTTTATTTTTGACAAGCTCAACGTGCTCGTTAAGCATATGATGGCTTCCGATCCGAAGCCTCTGCTGAAACAAGCTTCGTTCGAGAGGTATTTAAACTGGGGGCTCGGGAACCGCCAAGGGGAGAAAGAGCAGATCCTTACCGAACTGTTCCGGGAGATGGATTCGGCCCTTAACATTCTTTCGTCCAGCGCCAAGCATCGTTCGGAGCTGAGTGAGCTTTGCCATTTTATCCAGACGGAGGTTAGAAAAGCGGAACCGAATCTCCCGTTGCTGCAAGCTTCGCTCTATTATTTGGAAAGAGAGAAAGAGCTCAAAAGTCTGGTCATCCAGTTGAGGAATATTATTTATTCGGGTATTTAGAACGATTCGAAGTCCAGCACAGATTCAGGGCGACGGTTATGCACTTACTGACACCGACCGTCGCTCTATTGTTTGGCTCATTAGGTGTGGTTAGTTCCAATTATTATTTTCCTAAGATGTAACGGTCAATTCCTTTGCTTTTTGTTATTAAGGAGAAGATTGCTGATATGATAGCTAAAATAACAATCAGTCCGCCAACCCAGGAATTTGTCGTGACAGAATAATGGTTTACGATCAGTCCCCCAACCATTGAACCTGCTGACAATCCTAGAAAAACATCTATTTTTATAAATATTCCTGTATATTTATTGATTTTCCATTTTGTGATACTTGGAATTTACAGGACAATTGACTATCTGTTGTTAATGCATCAAAACTGATGCCGGCAATTTTATATTCAGTTGGCACAACGGTTGAATCATCATCGCACAATGGTGCCATAAACAAAACAGACTCTCCATCTTTTTCAACCAACTTGAAAATTTTAATTTCGTTATAGTGACGTAAAATACAATAAAATTGGTCATTCTCTCTATAATGGTCAATAAAATGAAATGGCTGGAGATTCCCCTCTGGATCTACTATGACTAGCGACTCAACTCTCCTATTCGTCCCAGACATGTATACACCTCTATCAAATTATTTTAGCATTTGTTCCTTAAGTTCTTCTGCTAAACTCCTTGATCCTGGGAGCCCTTTAAGATATTTCAGCGGGCCATTCATCGACCAGTCCACTCTCTTTAATTTTTTTACGGCTTTTTCTATTAAGGCGTAGTCGAACCGCTTATTTTGATTGTGTACTGCCCTATCCAATATTCCAGATCCTGCGATCGACAAAGCATCCAAACAAACGATATGTGTCAGTCGATAGTCCTTGTAATTGCTCCATTCGTTTTCAAATGTTTGTCTAATAGAATCAAAATAACTCAAAGATAAAGATAGTTTTTCTTCTTTGGATAAAGAAGCAATTCGCGGTTCTTTTGTCAGATAATGAAGCGTCTTATATAAGTTTTGGAGCGTGATATGCCTATCTTTATTTCGTTTCCCGATTATACTCCCAATACTAAAAAAGGGGCTACTATTCTGAACCATTAATTCGGTAGCGACCCAACTTAGCTCATCTGAATCTCTGCGCAGAAATCGACTTAAAGACGAACCAATTCCTTTTGCTTTCGTATTGATGACATCAAACAAACGAATTTCTTCGTCTTCGTCTAAGCAATGAAATGCTAGAAATGGCACATTAAGCTCAGAATTGGTTTCTTTAATGTACTTTGTTATCCCACCCAAGCGATGTTGGCCGTCCATTAAAGATGCTTTACCTTTGCAAATTAATCTTCCATACGAAGATCTAAATTTATCATACGCTACAAATTCTCATTGTGAATTGGCATTGAGTAGAACGGGAGTAAATAAAGCATCGTCCCCTTTTGATAAATAAAGCGAAAAATCGTGGCACCGTTTGGGATCTACTGGTCTCTGATATCCTTTCCCAGATGGATCATTATACGGCTTGACATATGTTAAATTAACAGCAACTGAAGCCGTTACATGACCTAGGTATGCTACCTTACCGCGCATTTTATACTGCAGAACATTTTCGATGACTGACTGTGTCGGTAAAACATTCATATTTTAACTTAGCTCCTTACCACTTAAATTAAATTATACCCTAAATATAGATGTTTTAGTTATTAAAATCAATATTTCAGATGTTATAACAGTATGTTAGTTTTTGGTGTTCTTGCCTAACCTAATATTGGAGGCGAGTAACATGTCTGAACTGAAGACAATTATTGGTTATAAAATCCGCGAAATCAGAAGAGCGAGATCATTGTCACAGGAGCAACTTGGCGAAAAAGTAGATATGTCACAATCCTATATCGGCGAAATCGAGCGTGGAGAAGTGAACGTTTCTTTAGAGACATTGGATAAATTAACGAGGGCTTTGGATGTGACGATGCTGGAGTTACTAAGATTGGAGAATATTCAACTAGACAGCATACGTTCAAATAAAATGACCGTCATTCAACTGCTTCAGGAACTGCTAATTCAAAAAAGCTTAGAGGAAATCAGCATGATTTATCGGATTACAAATGACATTTTTGAAACAACCGGGGGTACAAAGAATAAATAAAAGAAGATGTCATGGTCTTGGAGAATCGCGTGCTGTTTATTGTTGGTGTCTAGGGACAAGCTTACCGCCGGTGTCAGCACACGATCACGCTTTGATCGCTTGCTGTAGCCGGGAACTGAGAATGTAGTCTGCAACTGGCTCTTCATCCCCCATTTAAATAAGCCGCCAAGATACCCAGACGTTACCTTGCTCTACACCAACCTGGTAACAACCTTGTTTCCTTGATCGGCCAGTTACGGATTTACTTGCATTTTTATGGTAAAAATAGAAGGCTCAATTTTGATTTTTGTCCCAGTCCAAGAAAACAACTAATAACAATAAATGAAAAAAGCCGCAAAAGTCGCGGCTATTGTGAAATACACTGTCAATACAAAGTATTACCACGAATCTTATAGAATTCGGCAACAACCAGTGGCTGAAATACAGTTTATAATAATATAGCTTCTTGCTCTAAACGCTTGCCCGTACACAACATCTCTCGAATTAATCCGTGAAACTAGGAATTATCCGTGTTTTCCAGTAGCTGCTCCAATTTGACTTGATAATCTGCAGTGAAGGTTTCTGCCCAATCCAAATGCTGATGGAAAGTAGTCTTATCCATACGATAGGGTCGTAGTTGTGGAAACACTGATTTTTGCAAATGCCGGAATATTTGGAACCCTCCCCAATCGATGTCGCCCCAAAACTGAACTTCAATCTGAAGACCATTTTTATCAAATTTATCTTGGATTTGCCGAAGAAAAAATCGTTTATCCGGTCCTGGAAAACCTCCAAGATAAACAACAATGATCTTCTTCTCTAACAAATTACCAATTCTCGATAACGATTGGATATATTCATGAAATACAGTTTTATTTCCAATGATAAGAATGCGTTCAGCCCTCAAATCTATCACGCGGCCTGCTTTCATTAATTGCGAGTGAACCGTCACACCAAAGAATAGTCGCTCCGGGAGAGATTCACCCATTTGTAATTCAATTCCGTACAAGGCTTGAAGTAACAATTTAGTTTGGACATAATCTTTACTTCAACTGAGATAAATTTGTCAATACTGACTACTAGATCAAAGTTGGAGGAATAAGCACATGGTGACCTGAAGCGGATTATTGTCAAAACAAGAATTACGTCAATTCGTAAAAGAGCATAATTTTCAATCGGCAGAAGATATTCAATGGACATTAAAGGAATTATTTGCAGATGTACTTCAAGAAGCATTAGAAGCCGAACTGGATACGCATCCCGGTTATGAGAAACATGATGTAAAAACAAACAAACGAGAAACAGCCGCGACGGCTACAACAGTAAGAAAACCGTAACCTCCGAATACGGTGATGTAGAATTTGAACCTGTAGTCGTGAAGAAAAATCAAACGAATGTGACCGGCATTGAGGAGCACATATGTATGCGAAGGGTATCAGTACACGGGACATTCAGGATCATTAGAATAAGTCAATATCTCCGAAACGCTGGCTGATTAATTCTCGGTACTGTCCGTTCTCTATGCGTAATTCGTCCAAAGCATCTTTATACGTACTTATAAGCTGTGTTAAATGAGTAACCTTGGCTTGCAATTCCCGGTGCTCCTGGGCTACAATCTCAGGACTTGTAATCGTTGGTTCTCCTTCAGAGGCCGAGTCTAGGATTAATTGTATTTCCTCATTCAATTTGGTGAACCATTTTTCCAAATATTCCTTATAGGAACCCGTCCACAACATTCGCGAGCTTTTCAATCTGATTCGCGGGCGTTTTGCAATCATATCGTACACATCTGATTTTGAAAGACGCGATAATCGCCCCTTTTTGACATCATTTAAAAGCTTTCTTTTTACTTGTGCACATTCCCATGCCAAGTCGCTGCTACTGAAAGAAACCGGACGAGCCAATTTACTTTACCTCCCCACTTAAAATATAACAAAGCACTTCTGCATTAGTTGGATTAGGCTTCTCTTTAGACTGTTCACGAAAGTATGCCTTTGCTTTCTTAAAGAGCAATGAATGCAGTTTTTTCGCCTCATTTGGCGGCATTTTAAATTTATTTACCCAGAGACTTCTTTCTGTTTTGTTCAACCGTTCCTTTATATCCTCAGCCTTCTGAAAAACCATTTTTCGTTGTCCTGTGGACTTGAAATTTTTCTCTGCATCGAGACAATAGTAATAATGCAACATTTCACGAAATATGTCGGCCTTGTGCGCATCTTCTGTACCCTCATCAGGACTATAATCATCACATGCTCTACAATGCCCGGGTGTATGACCACAGTTTAGCAAGACATGTGCATTACAATTATGCGTATAACCACCTACGTTAACCTCGTGTAACTCATCTTCCAAATCAATAAATTTACCTTGGAAACGTGGTGATTCCTCTATAATTTTCTGGGTTAATTTATATGCTTCATCTAGCTTTTGAGGCGTGACCTCAAACTTAGATGAAATTTCGGTTATCTCATCAATGGCTACATATTCAGTAGACGAAATTCCAGCCCCTTCTGTCTTATCAGCATCCTCCCCTTCCGGTTTCTTTCTCCAAACGCCTTTTTGAAGTAGATGACCAAACTTTGCAACTTCTTCTGCAGGCATTGTTTCCGTATAAGGCTTTTTTGAGGAAGGATGACTATGTCCGGCCTGCCTCTCTAGTAGCTCATCATTGTCTCCTAAGATACGCCGATAAGTAAGATGGAGCGCTCTTAGATTATGGGGTGTGAAATATGGCTTCCTAAGTTCAGGCCATAACTTCGATTGAATGCGAGTTAAAAAATTATACAGTCCGCTAGTTCGTATAGGGCCATCATTATGTTTTGAAGCCAGTAAACGAAGTTCCGTAAGGCCATCCCCACCCCACTCTCTTGGAAAAAATATAGGTTCTGATGGGGCAAAATGAATCAATTCGTTAAACCATCTTGCAGCATCGCTCTTCACTAGAGCGTGATGAACCCATTCATAGCCGTTTCGATCGGGTTGATTGCGAATGGTCTTGGTTTTGTGAAAACGAATCCAGGAATTATCCTGCGAATCTATAAATAAAGCATTCTGAAGCAAATTAACTATTTCATGAGGCCTTGCTGCAGTTGATAACATCAACAGGCAAGCCCGCCTATGACGAAAGTCCATCAGAATGTTCTCGTTAATTAAAGGAGTTTGATCGTTCATTAAGGTCTGCACAAGAATATAAGCTTTGGACATACTAAATACTCGTCCATGATCTTTTGACATAACACGTCTAGGTCTTGGCATAATCCGTTCTATGTTGTATGAAGCATTTGTAGTTCTTATAAGCCACCTAAGCCAATGTCGAAGCGCCACTCGGAAAAACGTCTTATCTTCTTGTCCCTTCATCTGGCCAAAAATCTCTGTGTATACTTCTGATATTGAATTCTCGCTTATGTCAGTAAGACCTTTTGATCGACATTTGATTGCAAAATACCGGATGTACTTGACTATCGCTTTCCAATAATTTATGCTGATAGTTTTTTTACCGTATCTGAAAAGTAAATTTCCTTCATCGTCGTAATAATCATCAGTTATTGAATCATTCACACGTTGCCTCAAGTAAGAAAATGCAAAGGTATAGAGACTCTCCTCAAACGGCGTTTGGGTTGGATATATTCCCGCGGCTATCCAGACACTTCTTTCCGCTTCATCGCAAGGTATGACCGGTTTATTTTCAATCAAGGAATCTGTTTCTTTAGCTAACATCTTACCTAGGAGGGTTAAACTACTTCTATGATATTTAGCGATCTTACTTGCTTTTGCTAATACAGAGGAAGTAATAATATGATTACCCTCTAACCCTTCCTTAAGGGCGTAACCTGCGAACCATAAGCAAACTACAGTTCGAAGCAAAGGAATCCTTTTCTTTGCCTTTTGTAGTTGTTTTTCGCTATCCATCGGATACAATACCGGATAGTATTTATCGTAAAGCGCATCAAAGTACTCAAAATTCGGTAACTCGGGAAAAGGAAATTTATTGAATTCGGTCTTGGTTGGAAATACGATCTCTAAAGGCAAACTGATCCGTTGTAAAAAGGCAAGCAGTAATACGTAATCTCTTTGGGTGCCGGGTAACTTGAAAAATATTGTGGGTTGTACCAAATCCGTTAAGGAGCTTGATAAAATAGGTTCAACCCGTCCCCAAGTCTCTGCCGATCTGTATTGTTCATACTCCGATCTTGTCAGATGCTCTCTACTCTCGAATTGTCCCTTTCGCCTTACAGTAATGGGTCCAAATCTCAGGGATTGCCAAGCTAATATTTGCGACACGATTTCACCTCTTTCCAATCTAAGCTCAGACTAGTCGACTGATAACCTCTATTTGAATCTGTTCGTCACTATAGCCGAAATGCCGAATCATGTCCCCAAGCAACGCTATTTGCGTAGCTAATCCGGCCGCCTTGGCGTTTTTGGTTGTAAAATCCCGACTGCCTCGCATCATGTTCCACATGTCCTTGGTTAATCTGGCCAAAGTATGAAATGCCTGTGCTGCTTCACTTTTTCGTATGGCGAAATGATGACAGGAAAAACACTTTGCCTCAAAAAGGCAAGCCCCCTGTATTAAACATCTTCCTACACCTGTAGGAGCTGGAAGCCCGAATTTTGCAAAGAATTCATCTAAAGATAGCTCTTCAGATCCCAAAGCTTTTATCAATTCGTCAGGCTCAGTTTGTTCGCTGGCAAGTGCTTCGAAGATTCGCCAAATAAACCGTCCCGCAATCTCACCATCCTGATATTTCTTAATAGTAGCAAATAACAATGCTTGACGGGAGAGATTACTTCGTAAGTATCGATTCAGCATGGTTTGATTTTCATGACCTGCAGCAAGTCGTGCTAACTCACTGTTCCCGGTTTCGATTGCAATGTGAGTTATGAGATAGTGTCTGTAACCATGAGCCTTCCCTTTTTTATCTCCATGTCCAATAAATTCTGCTATCTTGTCAAAAAACCTATATATTTGTCTTACATTCAAAATCCAGGGATATTTCTCCAATTGAAAAAGATGCACATACGATGCATCCGCTCTTTCGTTCCGTATCGGTCGGAAGGCTTTATCGCTCGATCTTTTCTGTAAAAATTCGACCGCTCTAAGACCTGCAGAATCAATTATAGGAAATTGGCCGTTACGATGTTTAGCTTTCTCAATACCTGAATATGGGCTGTATAATCCTACCGCTGATGGAGCATTAGGCAATGGCAGCATACATTCTTCAGCCTGAAGATTGAGCAGATACGTTTTACGCACCGGTGATGAGGCAATAATTAACCAAAAAGCGCGACATAAAACTTCAACATCATCTTCGGGATGATAATTTTCAATTGCTTCCTTCATGAGCATCGGGAAGTTTGGGTCATCAAAAGCGAGGCCATCACCGGAATATGTTTCTTCTTGGGCCTCACGATGAATTCCAGAATATAAATCACTGGGCCAGTCAACGTATGTTGGAAAAAATGTATGAGAACCTTTCCCCCAATCAAAGAATAACTTTATGTGTAGAAGATTGTTCCCGGTATACTTAGCTGAAAACTCCTCTCCATCGTTATTCTTTGAAATGTAATCAAACAAATCGAGAAAATCTTCATACTCGAGAGATGAAGCATCCGACTCCCCGTGCTGGTCAAGCCATTTGAAAAATTTATGCAAAGCACTGCCCGCTTTACGAATATAATAGTCTAGCGAATTACTTCGTTTTAAATGCTCGCGAAACTCACGTGCGATATCCCCCCCACTTTGGATGCTCACAGCAATCGTCAAACAGTATTCTTTGCCTACGTCTTCCTGGTTCATCCGAATATCCAAGCTCAAAAAGAATGTCCTTTAAACACTTGGCGTTATAACGTTTGTCGTTCGGACGCATTACATCCGCTAACGCTATATCTTCTTCCGTGAAATCGCCCAGCGGTTTCATAACACCTAGAAGGTGTATAGATAGTTTGTTGAACAAACCTATACGGTTTGAGTCTTTTTTGCGGATGTGTTCTGCTTCTGAATTTTTGAGGAGGCCCATTTTGACGGGGAAATCCGACAGATTAACACGACCTCTGGTTGACAGGTAACAAACCAAGTCGTTTCGACGATATTGTGCTACTACATCATTTCCCTTGCAAAAACCTGTATGCCAAGCCCAGAAAATGACATACCATAGGTCTCGACTGTCGCGATGCCGAAAGGTTGGTCTCTCTTCAGGCGGTACAGCTAACCAGTTATCCGGGGCCGGAAATGTAGTAAATAATTGAAGGACGGGATTTTTTATAGAAGAAAATACTTGATTCACATGATTCAAACGCAGCGTGTTTTTTAAAAATTTGCGAAATTCCGATAATGGAGTCCATTCTAGTGTCATTCCGAGTCCTCCTCATGCGCGTGGATTCCCTCTGAGATCTCCGCCTGTCGCATAAATACCCTCCCTAAATGATCTACTTTACCTTTTTCTGTGTCATTATTTGACTCAGGTATCCAATGAATATATGTATCGCGCGTAATCACGACAGAAGAATGCCCCAACCACTTGCTGATCTCTTCGATTGGTCTGCGATATCTTAGGAGAAGTGATGTCGCGAATAAGTGTCGGAAGGTGTGTGGATAGTAGGAACGTAGGTCTACGCTTCCCCCAGTTCGTTGAAATAAGTCATCAGCCAAATTATTATACTTACTGTAAACGCCTTTCTTACTTAATGGCTTCCCTTTTGAATTGTTTGACTCTGATACAAATAGATAGCCATGATCTTCACTTGTGTAATAAGACAAAAGTTCCCGCCGCTGAAGAAGTGCCCAATACAGAAGATCAGTGAACTCCTCTTGTGTTGGAAATCGGATATTTTTCCTGCTAAATGGATCAATTGTTTTGTGAGTTATCAACGCCACGTCCCTGCAGGAAGCCTTCGTTTTCCATCCCGTATCAATGACCCAATTCCCCCGCAACCCGCGTTCTTTTACAAACTGCAAGTTCCCGGAAAGAGACTCGGTTAATTCCTCTCTTGCTGTATGATACACGTTTAAGTTGGAAGGAATTGTTGACGGCTCAATTCGAATCTCAGCTGCTTCACCAGGGCGTAATCCAAAGTAACGCAATATCGCAAAGAGAAGAAGATCCAAAGCATTTTCATACGGATCGATCAATTCAAAGAACATGTCTGCTTCGGTCTCACTAAAGACCTTGTCGTGGTTAATGGGAGAGGCTTGCCTGCTCTTCCCTCCTCCAGGTCCTGCAGTACCGGAATCTCGAGCAATATTTTCCACATCAAACACTATCCGCACCCTACTACCCGCAGTACCCGCTATTAATGAATGATTATCTCTTATTTCTTTTCTCGGAACCTGCTCTAATGGCAGGTATTTAAATCTTGTTGTTCTATCACGCAAGAACTTCAGATATGCACATGCAGTATAGATGATCGGAGCAAGTGCACCAGACGGGTACTCACACCAGTTGGTTTTCTTTAAATCGTTATGACTGCTTCGAATTACGGTTGATAGCTTCCCTTCTGCCATTGCATGTTTGTTAAGGGGGATATTCTTTAACATAGACCAATGAATCCCGTGAGTCGCCACCTTTAAATCTTCAAATGGCTTGTAACCTTTTGGAATACATCGAAGGTAATCCGCAAATCCCAGTAATATTACTTCAATAGGATACGGTCCACCTGCTTTTACTTCGATATTATGGATATGTTCAAAATCTTCCTCTAGCCTCCAGAACATCATGTAATCCAAGAACTTTTTCAGATTCTGGGCATGCCCTGTAACCGTATTCATTTTTAGCTTTTCCGTTAATAATAGATTCATTAAAAATGTTGTAGCTTCATGATGAGTACTATGATTTGGTTTAACAATAGCGATCACTTGGGTACCTTCTACTTGATGTATGTAATGTAAACCATCAATGTTAAGGGATTTGTAGTATCGGGCATACCCAACCAATCGCATTGTTTCCCCCATTAGCTGTGCTATACTCAGAAGCTCTTTATACACACACTCCCCCCCTCTCCCAAGCATTTTTATTCATTCCTCTGTATAAGTTGAGTATAGAGGGACCACCCCCACCTCAATTATGTTTCCATAATTTTCTTTAATTCTACACAATACGTTGCATTCTGACAACAATAATTCACCCCCTATCCATAGATAAGATAAGGGGTTTCGAGATTTACATTATTTACTTCCCATTTATCAAAAGCTCAATTCCAGAATCAGATACAATACCGATGCCATTTCGAATGATAAGCTATTTGACTATTCGATTTGCTTGGAGTGACTACAGGACTCACGGGTATTCTGTATTAACAAGAGTCAGTTGTTAGTTTTCTTCTTTACCTGAACAGGTACATTAAAATCATCGACGTTAATATGTCCAAACCCGCCTTTGGAGTGGTCAACCACCTTTATATAAAGCTCCTCCCCGATATAATCCGACGCATCCCAAATCTTACGTTGATATTCTTCATAATTGGTCGCTGTCTCTTTAAATAACTCTTTGCCGTCCGACGCCCGAACCAGCGCAACATACAGACGATCTATATCCCGGCCGCCGCTGATAAGGAAGTTGATCTTACCGTTCCCACCAAGGACGAAATTTTGAGATCTTAGTGCTCCGGTTAAGCTATCGCCGCCGGCTTGCTCGTTGAAGCCCCACAAATGGTAGCCGCCCGGAATTTTATGCGACGGGTTGAAGTAAATGTTGTCCCAGAAGAACTGGGTATTGGTCACATGGACATTCTGGAAGGCGTCTCCTTCCGTCATCCATCCTGTTAAGTCTCCCGTAGCAAAATCATGGTTAGGCAGCTCTGTAATATCCTTATACACAGAATTATCCCACTTATCGGGTACATAGACCGGAGCAGCCGGTTTACCCGTTAAGGCATTCATATCCCATACTTGCATGGATTTGATATTGATATCGCCATCGGCCCAGATCTGTAAGCCTAAGGAGTCGTATCTGCCTACATAGACACGTGTTGTCAGCTTCTTCTTGTAATTTGCAAAGGCTTCAATGACCGAGCGATCGAGAAAGATATGGAGTTTCAAGTTCTCTCCTTTAAGATCTACATATCCTCCTTGAATGCCGTCCACACGCACATCTGGATCAATGCTGCTCTTGGTTCGATCCACATTAAACGTCCCGTTCTTCTTGTCGTAGTAAATGAGCGTCTCTTCTTGGCCTTTTTCCGAGCGGCGTACCTTGAGACCGAATTTCTGGGCCTCACGCGGATCAATCTCCATCACAATCTCTAGCATGTCGCCTTTGACATTTTGGATCAATTGATTGGCGCTTTCCAAATTTTTGTCCGAAAAATCAACCCATTTTTTCCCTCGAAGGCTCTGCAGTTCTTTAATCGGTTCGATATGCAATTTATCATGGTTATCGAGGCTTAGGGAAACCGGCAAAGATAAATTATGAGCCCATCCGGATTGATATTCGGCTTGCGGTGTTCTTACATTTTGCACCATGGAGAATACGACCGTTCTTCCGTCAGGTGTGACCAGACCGCTCTCTGCGGTTAAATAGCCGTCACCTACATCCATTTTGGAGGGTGCCTCCTGATCAGGAATAAATTTAAAGTTATCCCGGTCCCAAGTCCCGATCCAGTAAAAGACCTCAACATCTCTTTGCACATCGTTCGCTGGAGGAACATGCTCCGGCTTTTCATGGGGATTAATCATGAAAATATATTTTTGCTTGCCCGTACTATCCGTGCCTAACGGCAATAACACTGGTAGCTCCCATACCGTACCCAACTCTGGATAACGGCTTCTGTCACTAACGTATAGCGGCCCCTTATATTCCCAATTGTACATATCATCGGATACATACACCAAAGCTGTGCCGCTGCTGAAGTCTGGAAGACCAGATGTCACTAACTGATACCACTTGTCCACCTCTTTGTCGTACCATACAAACGGATCGCGGAACTCGTTGTGGATGCCTTTTCCGTTCTGCTCCGTTACCGGTTTAGGATATTTCACCCATTTTTCCAAATAGGGATCGGACAAATCCGCCGGAGTTGCCAACCCTGTTCTTTGGTTCGGCGACAAGGAGTCGTTGCCAGCGGTATAGAACAGAACAGGATTGCCGTTTCGATCATACGCTGCACTGCCTGACCACGTGCCGTCCGGATCTAGGGTGCCCGCTTCGGGCGCAAGAGCAGGTCTTACATTTTCCCAGTTCACCATATCGTCACTCACCCAATGCCCCCAGTGGATTTGATGCCAGAATGGACCTTGCGGGTTATGTTGATAAAATAAATGGTATTTGCCGTTATAGTAAATCGGTGCATGTGCTTCATTCATCCAGTTTTGCGGAGGCATCGCGTGGTACTGGGGTCGGTGCTGATCTCCGCCAAACACACTTGGATCCTCATCAATGTCCGCATTTGGAATTTTCGGAATTGCACCTCCATGAAGCGCCTTCACGCTCTCATATCCAGCAAGTATCTCCTGGTTCGTAAGGGCTTTATTATGCAGCTTCACTTCATCTAGGAGTCCGCTGAACATATTGAAGGAGAACACCCCTGCTAACTCTACAGGTTTATTATTTTTCCCGATGATCAGGCTTTCGGTAGATGGTGTGATCGGAACGTTGAGGGGGGTTACTTGGGAAGCCACTTCCTCACCGTTTAGATATAACTTAATTTTTCCATCTTCTTTACTGAAAGTAGCGGCCACATAATTCCACTTGTATTTTTCCAACGGGTGATCCTTTACCCATACCTGAATCCACTGACCGCTTATGCCTACTTGCATCGACCATGTACCGTGCCGATACATACCAAGAGAAAAGCCTTCCGCTTTATCCTGGTCGGATTGGTTTACGATCGCAGACAGCTTGTTTCCGTCTCCCCACTCATAGCTACGCGGTGCAACCCAAGCTTCGATGGTTAACGCGTCGCTTATAGGCACAGTATCGTTTGCATTGACCTCAATATAATTCGAGTATCCATCGAACAATAAGGCGCCGCCTTTTATTCCGCGCGGAGTCCATCTCGGATCCTTCGACGCCATATACCTGGCGTTGTTAAATACATAGTTCACATCGTGCTTAAGATCGTGTACTTTCTCCAACGCTTTCTTTCCTGCGCCTTCATCAAGGTTTAAGTAGAAAATAGTCCCCCTACCACTTGCTTGGAAACTATCAACGGCAATGCTGGCTTCATTGGAATGATCGACAACCTTTACATAGAGCTTCTTGTTGTAGTGTTCTTGCACTTTCCATAAGATTTTCTCGTTCGCGCTGACATTCCCGGTTTTCATAAGCAATGTGTTGCTGTTCGCATCGAAAAGTGCAACATATGCATTTTCCGGTTTGAGGATATCCAAAACAGTAAAATTAATTGTTCCGGTTCCCTGAAGCGTGAAAGTATTAGAAGTGATGGAGCCCTTTCCTTGCAGGGAGGATTTGGCATAAAAGTTCCCTTCTTTGCTCGCATGAGCTTCATCAGTCACTTCAAAAGCATCTTCCTCAACCGTCCAGCCATCGAGATTTCCGGTTTCAAAGCTTGGATTATCGATTTCATAGCGCTTGAAATCCGGCTTGATATCCGTCGCAACAATTCCTTCAGCTGGCTCCGACTCATGGTACATGGAGAATGCGTCCGCAAAAATGACTCCCCAATCCGAGGTTGCATTATCGACGACCTCCACATACAGTTTCTTGCCCAATTGTGTGGAAAGATCCGCCTTGTATTGCACCATATTGGCAAGCCGCATGCCCTGCGCAGGATCCGGGAAGCCAACGTCGGCGAATGCGCTATTTCCGTATCGGGCAATAACTTGTCCCGTATCGACTTCCACAATATTTATAAATACCTTGTCTGGGTTCTTTGCACCGCCAAGCTTGAAGCTGATCCAGCCGCTTCCGCCCAGCTCGAAAGTGCTGGAACGAAGTACACCTGTCGCAGATTCGTCATACTTCCAGCCGTTTAAATGATAAGCTCCTTCCTGGTTATACGGTATTTTTTCTGCCCACCAAGTCGTTTCGTCGGTTACGCTATTCGGACCGAACGCATCGCCTTTGATAACGGTCCATCCCGTCAAATCTCCTGTTTCAAATCCAGGATTCCGGATTTGATAGACTGAATCTGTAACTGACAATCCCATGTCATTCTTAGGAATATTCTTGATTTGATAAATCGCATCCGTAACCGATGATTTCACATCATTCTTAGGAATGAGCGTTTCTCCAGCAACAGTTCTATTTTCGGACGCGACAGAGATTCCCGGAACAACAAGCTGGAGCACCATAGCCCATATAACCATTCCCGATATCCAACATTTTCCTCTTTTGACTTTCCTCATTCTCGAGCCTCCTTCGAAACTTGTTATACTTGCGAACATCGATACCTCATTTCGAAATGCTCTCCTTGTACAAAGATGAATAGTCATGAAGAAGGGAGAATATGAATGAAAAATTTCCAAACGGAGGAATGCAAAGTTTCTTGATCATTTGTGCATACCCCATTCGTAAGGAGCGCCTAAACAACCGTCTTACCAAACGGACTGCATATCCCATATATCCAAGGATTTAACAAACGGTTCTCCATCTCCCCAAATCTCGAGTCCCAAAGCATCCATACGGCTCGGATATACCCGGGTTGTCAGGCTTTTCAATCCGCTTGCATAAGCTTCGACCATGGAGCGGTCCAAATAAATGTGAAGCTTCAGATTCTCCCCAAGCAGCTCCAACTTACCGCCTTGAATCCCTCCGCACTTTTCTCCAGGATGCAGGGTCGTTTTCGAGCGGTCGACCATGAGCAACGCTTGATTCCAATCATAATACAGCAGAGTTTCTTCCTCTCCGTCCGGCGTACAACGGACCTTGACTCCGAATTTTTTGGCGCTGCCGGGCTCCAATTCCAATTGAATCTCAAGCATGTCACCATGAACATTCCTAAGCTGCACATTAGTTTCAGCCAATGACTGGTCCCGAAGCGATAGCCGCTTAGGGCCACGCAGCGATTGAAGCTCCTGAATCGGCTCTATTCCCAGACGTCCGTCATCCCTCAAATACACGCTTAACGGCAAGCCTCCGTTATGAGCCCAACCCGACTTATATTCCATCTCGGAGGTCCGGTCGCCTTGGGCTATCGTAAAGACGATATTTCTGCCGGTCTTCGGATCAACCATTCCGCTCGGTCCGGTAAAATGGAAATCCCCGACATCAATCAATTGAGGCTCTTCTTGATCGGGGATGAACGAAAGATTTTGCTTGTCAAGTTGTCCGATCCAATAGAACACCTCGACATCCGCTCCCTTCCCCACAGGGCTGACAAGCAGCAGATGTTTGTTCACTCCCTGCTTGTCACTGCCAAGGGGAAGAAGCACAGGGAGCTCCCAGATGGGTCCAAGGTAAGGAAACTTCTGAATATCCGCTTTAAAAAACGGCCCTTTATACGTCCAATTCAGCATATCCTGTGACGCAAATGCCAGTGCTGCTCCACCTTCAATTCCGGACCCGACCAGAGCATACCAGCCGTCATCGTCCTTCCATACGAATGGATCTCGGAAATCCCCAAATGCGCCCATTCCCTTCTTCTGCACGATCAACGGCTCTGGATGTTTGACCCACTGAACCAGATCCGGGTTTCCGTCAAGGGTATAAGTGCTTCGGGCAAGCGCTACGCTCTGATTCGGAGAAGCGCTGTCATTACCTGCCGTAAAGAACAAGACAGGAAGTCCGTCAGCATCATAGGTTGCGCTTCCCGACCAGATCCCGTCCGGTGCGAGCTGATCCTTTTCGGGCGCCAGGGCCACGGGTAGATCACGCCAATGCACCAAATCCTGACTTACCCAATGTCCCCAATGGATCTGATGAAAGAACGGCCCCTGCGGGTTATGCTGATAGAACAAATGATATTGCCCGTCAAAATAGATCGGTGCATGAGGTTCGTTCATCCAATGGGCCGGCGGGCTAACATGATATTGCGGTCTGTGCCGATCAAGTAGCAGTGGCGTTCGGTCCAGCTTGATCTCGTCATAGTTTAATTGTGGCCGGATACCTTCATGAAAGGTATCCAGCACATGCCGATAAGAAGCGGCCACTTCTTCCGCGCTCAGCGCCCGATTATAAATCTTGAGTTCATCAATGATACCGCTAAACATGTGCAGGCTGAACACTTCCGCCAGCAGGCTGCTATGGTTATTCTTGCCGATAAGAAGATCCGTGTCCGCCGCCTCAGCCAGGCGGGAACCACGAGGCACGGCAGCTGAAGCGATTTCACTGCCGTTTAAATACAGCTTGATTTCCCCTTGGTTCCCATCGAACACAGCATTCACGTATGACCATTCATTCTTGGGCAGTTCATGGCCGTCCGGCGACCAAAGTTCCTTCCAGTCTCCTCCTTCCAGCCCGACTTGGAAGGACCAGGAACCGTGACGGAACATGCCGAGCAGATAACCCTGCTTGCGATCCAGGTTGTAGCGGTTCACGATGGCGGACAATTTGCCATCATCCCCCCATTCATAGGAGCGTGGGGCTACCCATA
This sequence comes from Paenibacillus sp. FSL M8-0228, assembly GCF_038007385.1. Taxonomy (NCBI): domain Bacteria; kingdom Bacillati; phylum Bacillota; class Bacilli; order Caryophanales; family Paenibacillaceae; genus Paenibacillus; species Paenibacillus sp. FSL M8-0228. The sequence continues at coordinate 2,893,925 of NZ_JBBOXA010000001.1, read as the reverse complement.
CTCCTATGCTTAACGCTGATCGATACTCTGGCTCGGTGTTCTGATTTCCCTCATCGAACGAATGCGCAATGTAAGTCGAATAACCATCGAACAGAAGCCCATTTCCAATTACCCCCTGTCTCCACCGTGGAGGGCAAGGTTGAGTAAACTCCGCTTGGTTAAACACGTACTGGATATTATCCTGGACTTGGGATACGCTCTCCAGAGCGCTTGTACCGGTTCCTTCATTGAAGGCCCAATACATAATCAATCCCCGATTATCGGTTGCATGGCTCATACTTCAACCCTCCTGGATGTCTGCTCCGTTGGACCATTAGGAATATGAATGGAGTTAAGAGCATGCATATAAAACGAGTTCACTACAACTTCCCCTGATTTCGCACTTATCTCAATACGATCCATCGGAGCATCAGGGAATATTTGATCCGTCAGTGCAACCAAGCCCTCATTCGCGTACACTTCAACCGCGTTGCGATCCAGCCAGATATGCAGCTTGATCTTCCCATTCTCCGAAACCATTCTAGCACCGTGCTTGCACGCAAACGACGGGTAGAAATCACTCAGGCCCGATTTCGAGCGGTCGATGAATAGCCATTGGCGCACAGGGTCATAACCGATAATAGTCTCACTTTGCCCAGAGGACTTCATTTTAATATGAACCTCGTCTTCGGAACGAATGTCGATATCCGCTTCAATTTCAAGCAGAACATCATTCGTTTTTTGCGTAAACGGCACCTCTGGCGTAACCTTAACCTCATTCCAGCAGAGCGTTCCTTTCCGCAGCTGCTCTATTTCCCGAACAGGCATTTGGGTCAGAACTACGCCCTCGTCTCGACTGGTCAATGACAAGACGCGAGGCAGAGTCATTGTGCCTCTCCAGGCCCCGGTAGGCGTTTGGTTAGCATATTTCCAGTTGCTCATCCATCCGATGATCACACGCCGTCCGTCCTGCTCAGCTATATCCGACCAGGTGACCCCCGCATAATTGTCCCGGCCATAATCCAGCCACAGGATATGATCGGCCGGATGGTCATTGATGAACGTATTTCCGTCGAACTCTCCGATAAAGTATTGCGTGCGTGAGCCTTCTGGACAGTTGGGATTATCTCCGATGCTTATGATAAGTACCCATTTGGAATGTCCGCTGTCATCAACCGGCAATTCAAAGAGATCAGGGCATTCCCAAACTCCGTCATGCGAGCCTTCACTCTTTCCGAATTCGCCTGACAACGACCATTCACGCAAATTGTCGGAACGATAAAACCGAACGTGGTCTCCCGCGACAAGAGCCATAATCCAGGATGCACTTGGCGAATGCCAGAACACCTTGGGGTCCCGGAAGTCGACCAGATCATGCTCGTCGAGTATTGGGTTCTCCTCATATTTGTGCCAAGTTCGGCCTTTATCGCTGCTGTAAGCCAGGCTTTGCCGCTGGCGAGGTTGTTCGGTCTCCGGACAGCTGTCTGCATGAGTGAAGAGTGCGATCAATCCATGGGAACCATCGAACAGTCCGCTGCTATTATTCCAGTCAACCACACAGCAACCGGAGAAAATAGCGCCATGCTCATCCGGGAACAGAGCGATAGGCATATGCTCCCAATGAACCAGGTCTTGGCTTACAGCATGACCCCAGTGCATTGGTCCCCATTGGTTACTATAAGGATGGTGCTGATAAAACAGATGATAGACTCCCTCGTAATAGACTAATCCGTTGGGATCATTCAACCAATGGGAGTGAGGTGAAAAATGAAAACCCGGCCTAAATCTATCATCATCGTGCTGTTTATTTGTCTCGATTATCTGGGTAATTTCATCTGTCGTCGGCATAGATTGAAGAGCCCCTTTCCGTGTGGTTAATAATGCACCGCCGGCATTAGCAAAAGTTAGCATACCGATGATTTGCTGTTTGGTCAGCTGATTCAAATAAACACCGGCTTTCAGTATCTTATATAACAAGCAGCCCAGAAAAGCGTCGCCGGCTCCTGTCGTATCAGTGGCCTCTACTTGAAAACCCGGCACATATCCGTCATGATCAGCTAATCGGTAATAGCAGCCTTTTTCCGCTAAAGTTACGAAGATCCCGGCGATGCCGAATTGCTGTTGCAGCTCTAGCGAGCCTTTTTCCACATCAGTTGTACCCATTATAAAGTGGAGCTCATCTTCCGATATTTTCAGGATATCTGCATACTTCATGCCCCAAAGGATATTCTGTTTCGCTTCCTCTTTACTCTCCCATAAAGCAAACCGGATATTCGGATCGAATGAAAGCAGGACTCCTGCCTCTTTAGCCTTCACAACTGCCGCTCTTGTTGCCGTACGGGCCGGCTCATGGGTCATCGACAAAGAACCAAAGTGCAGTGCATGGCAGTTTTCAATCCTATCGAACGGGACATCCTGCGTGCGCAAGTATGTATCCGCTCCTGGTTTCCGGTAGAAGCTGAACGATCGGTCTCCGTTGTCATCCAGATGAACAAATGCCAGCGTTGTATTGGCTTCATCTGTAAACGTAAGCGCAGACACGTCGATGCCGCCGTTCATCAAGGTATCGTGCAGCAAGGAACCGAATTGATCATCCCCAACTTTGCTAATCAATGTCGCTCTAGCTCCCAAACGGGATAGAGCAGCTGCTACGTTAGCCGGAGCCCCTCCAGGATTGCATTCAAACTGCTCGTTGCCTCCCGTGGTACGACCTGATGGCGTAAAGTCTATCAATACTTCCCCAATGGTTATTACATCAAGCACAGTTTTCTCCCCACCTATCGTTTGATTATTTATTTTTTAAATTTGCATTATATCGATCCAACCCTTTTTGATAGATCTCCATTAATTCGTTCAGCCCCATCTTCTCGAGTGTCTTCACATAGCTGTCCCACTTTTCATCTACCTCGCCATCGACGATGAACTTGCCTCTTTGGGTATTTACATATTTAATAAGTTCTGGCTCAATCCGATTGATTTTATCTAGTTCATCCGGTTCAAAGAAGATGCTCGGATAGTTTTCCTTTTTCATATATGGAATGTAATATTTCTCCAAATACTCAGCACGCTTCTGAGCTCGGGGTTCCATATCAACAACTTTTCCGAAGTCATCGAAAGTAATGACGCCCGGATTTCCTGTGCCTGGAGCCACTTTTTGACGGAATTCACCTGCGGAGACTCCCTTGGGAAGCGGCAGGTTCACCAATTTTCCTTTTTCGTCCTTCTTGAATACGACATCCAACGGACCCCAGTGAATTTGAGCCGCCATGTAAGGGTCATACTGTTGATCGATCCAACGCATCGTCATTGCCGGATAACGGTTCTCCTTTGTAATCACGAAGCTACCTCGTCCCGGACCGCCGCCGTTGTTGCGACCAATCATTTGATCTCCATTTGGGCCTTTAAGCGGGGGCAGCAGAGCATAATCCTTACTACGCTCCGGTCCGACAACTTCTTCGACTTCCCACCAAACGTAGGAGCCGAGCGTTTCATCTGGTGTTTTGCCTTTTGCTAAATACTGAGCGGCATCCTGGGTGAACGATTCAGGGTCAATCAGCCCCTGCTTATACCAGTTATCATGAATATATTTTAATGCTTCCTTATATTGAGGTTGCGTAGCGGTAAAGATCACTTTACCTTCGCGGACGATCCGATGTTCCAAATTATCCGGAAGACCGAAAGCTCCGAATATGCCAGCAATGTCACTACACCACTGCATATGCATAAAGCTTAATGGGATTTCATCAGCCTTGCCATTGCCGTTCGGGTCCTTCGTTTTAAAGGCAATCAAAGCCTGCGTGTATTCGTCCAGCGTTTGAGGTAATTTTAAGCCCAGTTTATCGAGCCAATTTTTATTGATAACGTGAAAGAAGGGGTTGGTATCGAGCTTATTCTCTTCCCACGACGGCAGCCCATAGATGTGACCGTCTGGCGCTGTGATGGCTAGTTTAATATCAGGCCGTCGATCGAGAAGCGCTTTCAAATTAGGCGCATATTTATCAATTAAATTCTCCAGCGGAATAATGGTTCCGTCTTTACCGTAATTGATTAGATCGTAATCTGTGAATCCAGCTCCGTAAAAGGCATCTGGCAAATCTCCGCTGGCCAACAACAAATTTTTCTTCTCTGCAAAGTCAGTGTCTGGAATGTTTTCCCAATCAATTTTTACGTTTGTTTGTTTTTCCAGCCGCTTAAATATTTCCATTTTCGAGTAATCTGGCGCTAAAGCAGCTTTTGGGGATACCATCTTTAATGTCACCGCTTCTTTAACAATCGGAAGACCGGTTTTATTAAAATTTGCATCCTGATCTGGATTCACCGTCTGATTTTTTGACTCGCCTCCGCCTCCCGAACATCCGCTAAGAGCAAACACTCCAGCCAGCATTAGAATTCCAGCCCTTTTGAATAATTTCATCGTACATAACCTCCTTATGTCAGTCCACAAGCTGAGAACTTCCCTTGTCCTAGTTATTTACTTGTCTGAATGCTGAATTTAGGTATTCTGTTGCACATTCCCCCTTTCAGGCACCATGACAATGTTAGCCTTTGATCGAGCCGATCATCACGCCTTTAACAAAGTATTTTTGCAGGAAAGGATACAAAATCAGCAACGGTAGGCTGGATACCATGATGACACCATATTTGATAAGCTCTGTAACGCGCATCTTCGCTGCATAGGATTCCACGTCTATCATCATGCTCGAGTTGGCCTGATTCTGGACAAGAATGTTGCGAAGGACCAGTTGTAATGGATACTTGCTTTCATCGTTCAAGTAAATCAAAGCGTCAAAGAAACCATTCCAGAACCCGACAACATGATACAGTACCATTACGGCTATAACGGACTTAGACAAAGGTAATACGATGCTCCAAAAAAATCTGGTATTGGAACAACCATCAATGGAAGCGGCCTCCCACATTTCATCCGGGATGGTCGACTGAAAAAAAGTCCTTACGATAATGACATTGAACACACCTCCCGCTCCAGGAATAACAAGTGCCCAGATCGTATTCAGCATGTGAAGATCTTTAATCAGCAAATAGGTCGGGATCAACCCCCCACTAAAAAACATGGAGATCAGTAAAAACCACATTATCACCGACTTTCCTGCCAGTCCTTTACGAGCTAACGGGTAAGCTGCACATATGGTCACGGCAACTCCGATTAATGTTCCTAGACTCGCATATAAGATCGAATTGGCATATCCAATCCATATAGATGAATCGCTGAATATTCGCCCGTATCCATCCAGCGTAAAACCCTTTGGAAAGAACCATACTTCACCTGAGTAGATGAGATTGGGGTCACTGAGTGAAGCAATCAATACAAAATACAGCGGGAATAATACAAGCAACATAACTATGGTCAGCATGACGTAGTTGACGATGTCAAACCACATGTCTCCCTTGCTTTTTCTCTTTAATAATTGATTCAAAATGAACTCCCCCTTACCACAGGCTGGTTTCCGTCAATTTTTTTGCGATCCGGTTGACGGTGACTATCAGGATAATATTTACAACTGAATTAAACAGGCCAACTGCTGTAGAAAAGCTGTATTGTGCTTTTTGAATCCCGATTTCATAAACATAGGTCGGAATGATATTGGAGGTGGCATAATTCAAATCGTTCTGCATAAGGAAAGCCTTTTCAAAACCGATACCCATAATGTTACCGAGTGCGAGAATCAATAAGATGACGATCGTCGGCAAAATGCTTGGAATATCCACATGCATTACGCGCTTCCATTTGCTTGCTCCATCCATGATCGCGGCTTCATGCAATTCTGGATTGACCCCTGCCAACGCAGCAAGGTAAATGATGGTAGCAAAACCTGTCTCTTGCCAAACCCCTGATAAAATATACAAAGGGCGGAACCACCCTTCGTCGGCTAAGAACATAATGGGGTCCCCTCCAAACCAAGTGATGATGTGATTCACAATTCCGCTGTTTGGAGACAGAAAAACATTAAGCATACCGACGAGCACTACGGTCGAAATAAAGTGTGGTGCATAAATTACAGTCTGTACAATTTTCTTGTATCTCTTGGCCAGCATCTGATTGAGCATAATCGCTATAATAATCGGAGCTGGGAAGCTAAACACAAGCGATAGAGCACTGAGTGTAAGCGTATTGGTCATGATCGTCCAGAAGTTATAGGAATCGAAAAAATCAATAAAGTGCTTAAAACCTACCCACTCGCTTCCCCAAATCCCCCGACTTGGTGAAAAATCCTTAAAAGCAATTTGTATTCCATACATTGGATAGTACTTAAATACGAGATAAATAATAATGATTGGCAGCAAAAACAGATATAGTTCATAGTCACGTTTGATCTGGTTCCATATTTTGCGATTTGGCTTGATCGTAGAATGATCCCACTCACTAGTTCTTGAATTCATCATTACACTCCCTTTCTTGTAAAAGAATATTTTCATTTTTGAAACGTTTCCAATTTATTAAAAGAAAAACTTCAGTCGGTGATCCATACCATAAATCCACCGAATGAGCTGAAGTTTTTCCAAAGTCAAAAACAACCTTGCCTAAGATAACAGGAGACGATACATTTGCTGATCCAAACTTATTCCTTGGATCTTTTAACAGAGTAGTCTGATTGTCAAATGAAACGTTTCCAATTTATTATAAAAAAAAGGCGAGTTTGCAGATCCAGACTGAGATCCAACTGAATGAGCTAATATTTATACAATAAAACTCATGTCGTTTCGCCCTGCCTGAAGATAACGGGGAGACGATACACTTGCTGATCTAAAGTTATACCATCCATCTTTTGATACAGTAGTCTGATTGTCAGACGTGCCATCTCCTCCACTGGCTGCCTAATTGTAGACAATATCGGATGAAAATAACGATGATCCTGAATGCCGTCATAACCGATGACCTTTACATCTTCTGGAACTCGAATACCCTGCCTACCTGCTCTTTCTATATATTTGGCGGCAAACATATCGGTAATAGCGAAAATGCCATCCACATCCCGATGCTTAGATAGAAATTCGCCAAAATAGGCTTCGTCGTCCACAATAGGATCTGGTTTCTCGTATACAACATGGTCTACACCCAATTTTTTCGCCTCATCAATGAAACCTTTTCTTCGATTCATGGTTTCACTAAAAATTGAAGTTACACTTCCTATAAAGGCCGGTTTTTGGGCCCCTGCCTTAACAAGTTCCCTCAAAGCTAGACGGCCTCCCTCATAATTATCTGAGGTCACACAAGTGATTTTTTTGTTGAAATGTCTGTCAATACTTAGAATCGGAATGTCATTGCTTACGCTATTTTCTATATCATTGTAAGTAATGCCGACAATACCAGCCACTTTGTTTTGACGTAGCATATCCAGGTAATACAGTTCCTTTTCTGGCTTGCCGCCGCTATTACATAACATGAGCTTAAAGCCTTCCCGATCTAACTCATCCTCAATGTAATAAGCCAGTTCAGAAAAAAAAGGATGCCAGATACTTGGAAGCAGCAAGGCTACCATCTTGGATTTCCTCATTTTAAAATTTCGAGCGACTTCATTAGGAAAATAATTCAGTTCTTGTATAGCTTTCTCCACTTTCCTTCGTGTATCTGGTTTTACAGAGCCCGAGTTATTAATAACGCGGGACACCGTTCCCACAGCAACACCAGCTATCTTAGCTACATCTCTAATACTTGGCATTTAACCCCCCCATATCTCTTATGGGAATTATAATAGCACGAAGTTGGAAACGTTTCAATAATCTTTGAAGCGCTTTTTTTCTGACTTTTTTCACCCTATTTTCATTGATCGCTCCGGATCAACCGCCGAATTTGATACAAATCGCCCTCCATGCGGAATTCGCCTGGAGCCATTCCTGTATACTTTCGGAACACTTTGCCGAAATAATTCGCATTCGAGAAACCGGACTGTTCCGCCACCTGCTCCAATGTCAGATTTGCGGGCTCCAGCAGAAGCGCAGCCGCTCTTTCCAACCTCATACGAGTTAAATAGCGGCCGGGAGAGAGGCCAAGCTTGTGCTCAAACTCACGGGTGAGATGAAATTTAGAACATCCGGAGACCTCCGCCATGTCCTGAAGGCCAATGCTCCGATGCAGATTACTGTCAATGAAGGTCTTACAGCGTTCTACAATCGGAGGCAATGGGACGCTGCTGGCAAGAGTGACAAGATGACTCGCCAGTGACATGGCCAGTGAATAAGCAGCCCGTGAGCACTGATACATATCGCGGTAGCTGTTCTCAATAGCTTCCCGATAAGTCACCCACAGGAGATGCTCCAAATCGGTCCCCGGCTCAATCCGGAAAATGTAGCCGCTTATGTCCAGCCATTCCTGGAGGAGATGCAGCGCCAAGTGTGACAGTTCGAAGTAAAGCACTTCCCATCTGGGAGAATCAGAGGGGAGACGGTAGATATGGTCGCCCGGAACATCAGCCAGAAAAGCATCCCCCGGCTCGAGGGAATGTCTCCTCCCCCCCGTTTCAATCTCACCGCGACCATTCAATGTATATTGAAGCACACAATGGTCTCCGGTACGGTTCCGTCCATCCCAGATATAATCATGCGAAGTAATCAGCTCATATCCAGCACCTTTTAACAAGATATAGGGCATAGGTGTTATAAAGTGAAAAGATATCGAGGACTGCTTCTCTTTCCCGTTTCCCTCCCCATGATTCACAGCAATATTTCACCCTCCTCAATTTATAAAGTTACTCTTGTTTCGGTTCTTCTGCACCTTTACGCTAATGATAAAGACGAATTTTCTATAATCAGTTATTTCATACGCTTACTAAATTATAACACTAAAAGGAGCACGATTTCACTTATGGGCATTCATTACGATGAGAAACGCATGGTATTTCACCTGCAAACCCCCGGTTCCAGCTACTGCATTCAGATTGTTCGCGACGGCTACCTTGGGCATTTATACTGGGGACGACGAATCGCCATCTACCAGGATTCTGTACCTTTTGATTTTATCGATCGGGGCTTTTCGCCGAATCCTGACCCTGCTGACCGAAGGTTCTCCTTGGACAACCTTCCGCAGGAGTATCCGGGTTACGGGAACGGCGATTTTGGCATACCCGCCTATCAGGTCGGCCAGTCTAATGGATCTGAAATCTGTGATTTCCGTTACCAGACTCATCGGATATTCGCCGGCAAGCCAAAGCTTCCAGGTCTTCCTGCCACTTACATCGAGAGGGAGGACGAAGCGGATACGCTGGAGCTTGTGCTTGAAGATGCACTGACCGGTCTGCGTGCTACCTTAATTTATACTGTCTTTAACAAATACGACGCCATCGCTCGGTCGGTTCGTTTCGACCATACCGGCTCCGACAATCTGGTCCTTCTTCGCGCGCTCAGCGCCAGTATCGATTTCAGAGATGACGAGTATGACATGTTGACCTTCTACGGTACGCATACCAATGAGCGAAATATTGCGCGGAGACCCCTTATGCCCGGCATCCAGAATGCGGAAAGCCGGCGAGGTGCCAGCAGTCCCCAGCAGAATCCGTTTCTGGCCCTGCTTCGTCCTGGCGCTGATGAAGACAATGGCGAGGTATACGCGCTCAATCTCGTTTACAGCGGAAACTTCATAGCCCAGGCCGAGGTTCAGCAGTACCGGACGACTCGGTTGTCGATCGGCATCAATCCGTTTGGCTTCTCCTGGCAGTTGGCTCCCGGAGAAAGATTTCAAACGCCCGAGACCGTCATGGTATACTCTGCACAAGGCTTGGGCGGGATGTCCCGCGTCTTTAATAGGCTCTACCGCACGCGGCTCAGTCGCGGCAAATTTCGTGACGCCGAACGGCCGATTCTAATTAATAACTGGGAGGCCACCTACTTTGACTTTAACACCGACAAGATCGAAGCGATCGCCCGCGAAGGGAAAGAACTTGGTATGGAGCTCTTTGTCCTGGACGACGGCTGGTTCGGCAAGCGGGACAATGATTTGAGTTCCCTGGGCGACTGGACCGTTGACCGTCGCAAGCTTCCGGAGGGGCTGGACAATCTGGCCCGGCGGATAACCGGAATGGGCATGCAGTTCGGTCTGTGGTTCGAACCGGAGATGGTCTCACCGGACAGCGAACTCTACCGGCGCCATCCCGACTGGTGTCTTCATGTGACGGATCGTCCCCACACGGTGGGGCGAAATCAGCTTGTTCTCGATCTGGCGCGGCGGGATGTATGCGACTATATTGTTGGAGCGCTGTCCGATGTTCTGTCTTCCGCACCGATTACTTATGTCAAATGGGACATGAACCGCCATTTGACGGAGATCGGCTCTGCCCTGCTTCCGGCGGAGCGCCAGCGCGAAACAGGACACCGGTATATCCTCGGTCTGTATAGGGTATTGGACGAGCTCACTTCCGTCTTTCCGGATGTACTGTTCGAGAGCTGTTCCAGCGGGGGAGGGCGCTATGATCCCGGCATGCTCTATTACATGCCGCAAACGTGGACAAGCGACAATACCGATGCGATCAGTCGGCTAAAAATCCAGTACGGCAACAGTATGGTCTATCCGGCTGTGTCTATGGGCGCTCATGTTTCGGGTGTACCGAATCATCAAGTCAACCGGGTTACTCCTCTTGACACCCGAGGACATGTCGCGATGTCGGGAAACCTTGGCTACGAACTCGATCTTACCAAGATGTCGTCGCAGGAAAAGATAGCGATCAAGTCCCAAGTTGCGCTATATAAAGCAATTCGCCCCCTTATCCAATTCGGAGAATTTTATCGCATTTTAAGTCCGTTCGAGGGCAACGAGGTGGCCTGGGCCTTTGTTTCTGATGACCAGAGCGAAGCTGTACTTGCTTTCTTCCGAGTGCTGAGCCAGCCGGGTGAAAGGGTGCCTATTCTGAAATGCAAAGGATTGAATTCGCGTTACCTGTACCGCCATCACGAAACTGGAAAGATATACGGAGGTGACGAGCTGATGTACGCCGGTTTGACACTTCCAAGAATAAAAGGGGATTTTATCAGCCTGTTCTGGCGGTTTAGTAAGATCGACGAGCAATGAATGTATCAAAGCAAAAAAATTAGAAGTCCAACAGAAAGCAGGGCCTGAAATCATGAGATTTCAGGCCCTGCTCGCTATGCCCCTTCGCCGTGGTTATATTATTTTGAGAAGCAAAAATCAACTGGCAAATGTGCTGTAACAGCTTGCCGGTTCTCCGATAAATCCAAGCTACACCATCATTTTAAGTGAACACGAAGCAGTGGGGACACCGTCTACCACCCCAGCGCCTTCCATCGTCTCCACCGGTTTCACCATTTCCTGGTCGTCCGGGACCAACACTGGTGTGATCACCGGAAAGCCCGCCTGCTCGATTTCGGAAATATCAAATTCCAGCAGCTGTCCTTTCTTGATTTTGTCACCGGTCTGAACTCGTAGAGTAAACCCTCTTCCCATTTGTAAAGATCAATGGAGCGATAGAGCATGGCTCAGCCGGTAAGATTGGAACGTTGCGCTCCAAACGGCATAAAAGCAATCTTTCTGTTTCCATACTTTGGGGTCGCGACAATGATCGGTATACCCGGACGGAGGTCCGCTTATAACCGGGGAGGAGAACTTGTGTATACGTCCATCTCTCTCCATTTGAGCCATACACTGATAAGGCACTCGCTCCCAACTCTTATCATGTGTATTGCCGGTGTACCTGAGGGTACAATCGCCCATTGTGTTCGATTGCACTGCCCGAGTATACTCCATGACTGTCAAAATCCCGGTCCGGTTTTAACGCCACTCCCCGGTTCGTCCAGTGAACGAGATCCCGAGAGCTGGTATGATACCAATATTTGAGACCATGCACAGTACCGAGAGGAAAACATTGATAGAACAAATGATACTCTTCATGAAAAAAAGCAAATCCATTCGGGTCGTTCAGCAACCCTGTCTCAGGCTGGATATGATACCCCTGGCGCCAGGGGCACCTTGCCACTCTGGCGGCCAGACCGGAGATTTCCTCCGTATTGGTATCTTCTAATCTTCTGTATCTCTCTTCTTTTGTCCACTCCACAGCAACCTCCTTACTGCAAAATAGTTCCAAGCATGCTTAAACTTACGGTCGATCCGCTGCTTCGCTTGAAGTCTCCCCTGAGGCTGACGCATTTTTCCGCTTGCCCCAGAGCAGGGTGATGAGAAACGTAACCAGAAAGCTGATGCCCATGCCGATACAGAAATCAGCGATGGACTGTGGACGGATTGCGATAATACCGGGTAGCGCCGCCGGTCCCATTGAAATGGACAGCACATGTGCGTAAGCAATATAGGCGGAAGCCAGGCCGGAACCGATCATCGCAGCAATGAACGGGTAGCGAAGCTTCAGGTTGATTCCGAACATTGCAGGTTCGGTAATACCGAGCAGCGCGGATATGCCGGCAGCTGAGGCGATACTCTTCGTCTTGCTGTTGCGTGTGATGAGAAAGACGGCCAGCGTAGCCGCGCCCTGAGCGATATTCGCCATCGAGGCAATCGGAAGCAAGAAGGATCCGCCCGTCTTAGCAACGTCCGACAATAGTTGGGTATCCACAGCGAGGAAACTGTGATGCATTCCCGTTATGGCAATCGAAGAATAGAAAAAACCGAAAATACCTCCTCCAATGAAACCCGTCGTATCATAGAGCCAGAAGAGACCATCTGTCAGTCCGTTGCCCGCGGCGCGAAGGACCGGTCCAACAACAGCAAAGGTCAAGAGGCCGGTAACGAGGACAGACAGCAAGGGAGTCAACAGATTATCAAGATAAGATGGAATTACCTTTCGCAAATTTTTCTCGATTACCGATAAAATATAGGATATGGCCAGTACTGGCAGAACCGTTCCCTGATAGCCAACCTTTTCGATTGAGAAACCGAACAGTTGCCAGGTGGGTACTGTCCCATCTACAAGTGCCTGGCCGTAGCTGTAACCATTAAGCAGATCGGGATGAACCATAATCATGGCCAGCGCCGCACCCAAATAAGGATTTCCACCAAACTTGCGAGTGGCCGAGAAGCCGATCAGGATGGGAAGGAAAACAAATGGAGCGTTGGCGAATAAATTAATAATGCTTGCCCAATCGGCAATACCAGGGTACATCTCGACCAGAGACCTGGGACCAAACAGATTGCTGGCAGTCAGAACGTTGTTGATCCCCATTAATAGACCCCCGGCAACAATCGCCGGAATGATCGGAACAAAAATGTCGGAAAGTGCTTTCACAAGTCGTTGAAGCGGATTCATTTTAGCTGCTCCTGCCGTCTTTACATCGCCGGTGGACATTTCTCCGAGACCCGTAAGTTTGGCGAACTCGCCATACACGTTATTTACAATCCCGGCTCCAAGGATAATTTGATATTGCCCTGCTATAGAAAAAGTCCCTTTAACAACGTCCATTTGATCAAGCGCTTTTTGATCAAGCAAAGATTCATCTTCAAGAACGAGCCGCAATCGCGTCGCACAATGAGCAGCTGCCGTTATGTTTTCCTTACCTCCCAGGGCATCCAGGATGTCAGCTGCAACTTGCTTGTAATCCATATTTCTCTCCTCCTAATATTATGAAACCGGTTCCAATTTAATTAAAAAAAATGTTCGTTACCGACATTGGCCGGTAATTTTTGTTCGAAAACAACTGCCCTCCTATTACTTTCTCCGAAGAAGGTTATTGCCCCACTTCACCACTTCTCGCTCCCTTCAATAAGCCCCTTTTGACCACCCGTAGGATTGGATGGACATACAACCCTTGCCATAGGAAAAAAATTGCTCAATTCAAAATGTTTGTTTTATATTAAATTTTGTAAGGGGGCTGTTATTTGATAATAAAACACTATCCATGTCATCCTCAATGGTAAGTTAATGCGATGGCAGGGTAAAAAATTGCCCCTTCATTAACACAAAAATCCACCGCAGAAAATAAAGGGTCGTTGCTGCTTCCAGCCCGGTTTTCCTACACTCTGACCTGAACAGACTGAAACACGAGGATTATTTGCTAAATCCATAAGAGTGCTTGCCTGCCAATCGTCAGGAAAGAATTTAAGCATCTCTTGGCAGAACAATGTGGGTTCTTACGATATTCAGGAATCGGTTTATTGAATACTTAAAGCCTCCGTTTCGTCTCCGGTGAGTCCTTCGTCTTCATCATCTACCATCGTCTCTACCCAATTAATGTCTGCAAAAGCTATCTTCATGTACTCCATCAGTACGCGCTGAGCATTGAATCCTACCTCATCAATCATAGATTCCTTAGTAAAGTTTTCTGAAACTAACCAATCAAAAAACATAATATAGTCATGGCAATAGTTCAGAAGCACTGATAAACCTCCCCACCTATAAGTTCATCACTTTGGTCGTTTGATCAATGATGAAACTGAAATCACCTCTTGCAAGTGGTGAATTATATATTATTATACAATTTTATCTATGTATTCCATGAAAGAATTCTCCTTGGACGCAAACCATCATTCTGAATCCATTACTATAGAAAAAAGCCGCCATTAAGGGCGACTTTCTACATCCTATGTTCTGTCCTCCAAGAGCTTCAATCTTAATTTGATCGCCCACCAACAATAAAGGTTGTTTTTCAATCTGGGCACATTATTGTTCTCTAGGTGATAACGGGTTGCAAATGAATGTCTCAGAGAATGCACGGATAAAGCTGGTTTTCCAAAAGCTGAAGCATATTTTTCAATCAGTTTCTCATTGGTTAAGCAGAGATGCTCTTCATGAACAGCTATTATTGTCATCAGAAATTTTCGTCCATATCAAAATAAAAATCAGGTTCTCTCCCGTTTCCGGTAACTGTTTCTGGAACGGTACTGCTGCGGAGATCTTGCCGGATAACGTGCGGGAAAAGAAAACATATGGACCAGATGGGTAAACGGAATGGAAGCGAACAGAAGAAACGCCAGGATGATGTGAAGCTGAAACACGAAGGGAACCATGTGCATCAACCCGTATTGCGGATTAAAGGTGAACAGGCTGCGAAACCAAGGCCCGATGGTCGTACGGTATTCATAGGCCACCACAGTCGTATTATACACGATGGTCATATAGGTTCCGATGGCTGCGATGATCAGGACTAAAATCACTGCAAAATAATCACCAAAACCCGCATGGGCCCTTACCCGACGGTTAAGGATTTTGCGCATAAGCAGAAGAACCAGACCGATGACGACCATCAGACCGGCAAAGCCGCCCCCCGCGATCGCAAATATATGATAGGTCTCATCGGATATGCCGAAGAAATGATAAACACTGCGCGGGATCAACACACCCATGATATGGCCAACAAACGCGAAAATGATCCCGTAATGGAACACAGTCGAACCGATTCTGAGCCATCTTTTTTCAAAAATCTCCGTGGAAGGCGCCGTCCAGCTGACCTGACGAAAAGCAAACCGATAGAGCAAGCCAAAGATCATCACCGTCAAGGTGAGATAGGGAAACACGACCCACCAAAAGATACCAGTCATCATTATACCTCCATTCCTTCGCACGTTTTGTAGACAGGTAAGCCTGAATCGCTACGAGCCGTACCGTCCATGCCAAACAGGATAGGATAAGGCAGTTCATCCAGATCGGCGCTCTCCCGCTTGCTCTCCAGCATGCGAATTTCTTCTTCCGTAGGGACCTCGAAAACATCGGTCATCAGAAAGTTCAACAACCTGGAATAGGGACTGTCTTCAGACAGATGCTTCCGAATCCGCTCTGTGGCTGCGGCCAGCCGGAGTTCAAGCGCGCGTACATGAACATTGTCGGACCTTACGGCCAGTAGCTCGTACAACAGCGGAATGAAGTCGCACAGCTCCCCGCTCGGCATCATAAAGCCCGCATCCCGGACAATATGCTGAAGCAAAATCAGAGCTGCCCCACGTTCCCGACTGTCACCCAATTCATGAGCGGTCAGATAGAGTCCGGTCTTTTCCTTCCAATCGAACGTCCAAACATAAATTTCCTGAAGCTCCTTGGGAGGAACCGAGAAGATAGCCTCGGCCGCCTGGCCAAACCTGCTCGCCAGCTCATTATCTTTCATTTCCTCTTGGACAGCTGCAAGCAGTTCCTCCTTCATTTCCTGAAAATCCTCACCGGGATATCCTAGCAATCTGGCGCAGGCCGCCAGCAAAACGGGCTTATGTTCCATCATCCATGTCCTCCCTTGCGAAAAGATGTGACGTGACCGCGCTTGACGGGGTAATGGATTCAATGCTGCAGGCCCCCTGCTTGTAATGAAGCTCTTTCGCGCCATCCATTTCCCTCCGAGCGGTTGGGATCACAAACCTTTCGTTATATTTGGCAACAGCGAACAATCGGGTCATCTCTTCAATTTCCTCCACTGTAATTCCCGCCTCTCCCAAAAGCTGGCTGTGTCTGAGATCATCCATGCCGCCAACGGCTTGCTGCCGCCTATGTACACGCATGGCGGTCATTTTAAGCAACACTCTACGGATGACGGAGGTATCCCCTGCCGTAAGCAGAGATGCCAGATACTCCATTGGAATCCGCATTTGATCGACGGCGGGAATATAGTGATCGGTCTGAAGCTCGTCTTCTTCAATATGGTTCATAATCGGGCTAAGCGGTGGAACATACCACACCATAGGGAGCGTGCGGTATTCCGGATGAAGTGGCAGAGCAACCTTCCACTTCATGGCAAGCTTGTAGATCGGCGAGCGCTGTGCCGCATCGATCCAGGAATCGTTGATCCCGCTTCTTCTCGCCTCCTTGATCACTTCCGGCTCGAAGGGGTCAAGGAACACCGAAAGCTGGGATTCATACAAATCCTGCGGATTCTCCACGGAAGCTGCCGCCTTGGCTCGATCTGCGTCATAGAAGACGACACCGATATAGCGAATCCGGCCCACACAGGTTTCCGAGCAAATCGTGGCCATGCCCGCTTCTGTCCGCGGGTAGCAGAAATTGCATTTTTCCGCCTTGTGCGTATTCCAGTTGTAGTATACCTTGTGGTAGGGGCAGCCGTTGGTACAAAATCTCCACCCCCGGCAGGCGTCTTGATCCACAAGTACAATACCGTCCTCCTCCCGCTTGTACAAAGCTCCGGATGGACAGGAAGCCACGCAGGAAGGGTTCAGACAGTGCTCGCAAATGCGGGGCAGGTACATCATGAACGTCTTCTCATACTCCATGGCGATCTGTTCCTGAAGCTGCTTGACATTTGGGTCCAGCGGTACGATCTCGCTTCCGCCAGCCAGGTCGTCATCCCAGTTCGGGCCCCATTCCGGCTTGTCCATATATTCGCCGGTAATCAGTGATACAGGCCGGGCGACCGGAAGATGCTTCCGCTTGGGGCTATGAATCAAGTTATCGTAATCATAGGTCCACGGCTCATAGAAGTTGTCCAGGCTGGCCATATTCGGATTGTAAAAAATATTCGCCAGCTTGGTGATTGGCCCCCCCGCCCGGAGTGCCAGCTTTCCGTTGCGCAGAACCCACCCGCCTTTAAATTTCCTCAGGTCTTCCCATGCCCGAGGGTAACCGGGACCCGGCCGGGTTTCCACATTGTTGTACCACATGTATTCCGTTCCGGGCCGATTGGTCCACGTGTTCTTGCAGGTCACCGAACAGGTATGGCAGCCGATGCATTTGTCCAAGTTCATGACCATGGCGACTTGCGCTTTAATCCTCAAGCCAGTCAACCTCCTTCAACGGTCGGATGATTGTCATCGTATCTCTCTGACTTCCTGTCGGCCCGTAGTAATTAAACCCGTAGCTCAGTTGGGCATAGCCTCCGATCATATGTGTCGGCTTCATCGTAATTCGAGTCACACTGTTATGGGTACCGCCGCGCTGCTTGGTGATAGAGGTACCCGGCACGCCAAGCGTGCGATCCTGGGCATGATACATATAAGCGATCCCCTCTGGAATCCGGTAAGTCAGCACCGCTCTTGCTGCGATGACTCCATTCCGGTTATATACCTCAATCCAATCGTTATCCTTGATCCCGATCGAAGCCCCGTCTTTTTCGTTCAGCCAGACGACCTGCCATCCGCGGAACAGCGTCGACATTTGATTGGTGTCGATGAACATCGTATGAATTCCCCATTTTTGGTGCGGGGTCAAATAACGGATCGTCATCGTTTTTCCATTCGCTGGCACTTCTTTCTCACCCTTAAAAAAAGGAACGTGCTCCAGCGGCGGCAAATAAAGCGGCAGCCCTTCACCGAAATCCAAAATCATCTCATGGTCCAGATAAAAGCTTTGTCTGCCTGTTAAAGTGCGCCATGGAATGCTGTACTCCGTATTTAAGGTAAAGGGCGAGTATCTCCGATTGTCCTTCTCCAAGCCACTCCAGACCGGAGTTGAGATCGTATGCCGGGGCTGAGCAGTAATATCCAGAAGTGTGAAAGCCTCTTCTTCCCGAGGTTTTGAGATGTCCTCCAGCTTTTTGCCGGTTTTGGTCTCTAACGAACGCCAGCCTTCCACGGCCCGTTCTCCGTTCGTGGCGCCAGACATCAGCAGAATCGCTTCGATTACCTGTTTATCCCGGAATAGATCCGGCTGTCCTTTGCCAATCCCCTCATGTTTCGATGCCCCCAGCCGCTCCATGAGCTGGCCGTACACCTTGTCGCCGGGAATTTTAATCCCCTTTGTTCCATAGCCCTTTTTAATGTTCGGTCCGATGGTAATCATTTTTCCATACACGTTCGGATAGTCACGCTTCACCAATAAAAAATGGGGCATCGTTTTGCCGGGCACTGCCTCCGTCTCTCCCTTGCGCCAATCGCGGATTTTTCCGTGAACTTGGGCGATTTCATCTGGACTGTCATGTCCGAGCGGAGTCATGAGAACATCCTCGCAGGCTGGCAAATGTTTCTCTGCCAATTGGGAGAACGTTTTGGCGATTTCCCGAAAAGCGTCCCAATCGCTTTTGCTTTGCCAAGGTGGTTCAATAGCTGGATTAAACGGATGGACAAACGGATGCATATCGGTCGTGCTTAAATCGTATTTTTCGTACCAGGTCGCTGCTGGCAGCACGATATCCGAAAACAGCCCTGAACTCGTCATTCTAAAATCCATGCTGATGAACAAATCGGTTTTGCCTTCCGGCGGAACATCATCCGTCTTCACCGTCTCCGGCCGCCACGAATGGCTCGGGTCCGTCAACACCTGATTGTCCGTCCCGATCAAATGCTTGGCAAAGTATTCATGCCCTTTACCGCTATCGCCAAGCAGATTGGACCGCCAGTTGAAAAAGACACGCGGGAAATTGTTCGGATCATTGGGGTGCTCCACCGCAAAATCTAGCTCTCCCTCTTTAACCATTCTCGCAATTTCCTGTACGGCCTCCTGATCGTCCGAAAACCCTTTTTCTCGAACCTGTCTGGCCACATCGATGGAGTTCTGGTTGAATTGCGGGAATGAAGGCAGCCACCCGAGCCTTACGGCCAGAGCATTGACATCCGCAGGATGCATATGGTTAAACCGCCCGCCCCAGGATGGTTTCTGCTCCTCATTGACCTTGGCCTCATAGCGGAACTGCTCCGTCGCGAAGTAGAAGAAGGAGGTTCCGTTTTGTAAGCGGGGAGGCTTGATCCAATCTCCTGCAAATGCGATCTGCTGCCACCCCTCCACTGGCCTCACCTTTTCCTGACCTACGTAATGGGCCCATCCGCCGCCATTTACTCCCTGGGAGCCCGTGAGCAGAACCAAATTCAGAATGGAACGGTAGATTTGGTCGCTGTGATACCAATGATTCGTTCCTCCGCCCATGGCGATCATCGATTTTCCACCTGTCTTGGCCGCATTTTCGGCAAACTCCCTCGCTACCTGAATGCAATGAGATTTCTTGACGCCAGTAATCGCCTCCTGCCAAGCCGGAGTGTAAGGCTTCGGATCGTTATAATCGACCGGATAATCGCCTTGCAGTTGCTGTCTGGGTACACCCACATGAGCCATCATAAGGTCATAAACCGTCACGACTTTGAGCGTCCTGCCTTCCACACTCGGCAAATGCTTTACAGGAACTCCACGCCGAACTGTCCCTCCCTCCGATTCCACGAAATAAGGAAAGTCAACGAGAGCCACTTCTTCCGCCGCATCAATAAATGACAGCAGAGGATCCACTACTGTCCCGTCGGGATTTTCGAGATCCAGGTTCCACCTGTTGTCCTGATCCCAACGGAAGCCCTGACTGCCGCTCGGAACCATCGGCGCTCCAGATGCGGCGTCCCAGACTACCGTTTTCCATTCAGCCAACTCCTGGGCATCGCCCAAGTCGGAGGCCCGGAGAAAGCGGCCCGAGCGAAGCGCATCGCCATGTTTCTCTAGTATCACGAGGAAAGGCAGGTCTGTAAATTTTTTCACGTAATCCGTAAAATAAGGGACTTGCTGATCCACGTAGAATTCTTTAAGAATGACGTGGGTCATAGCCATGGCAAGCGCGGCATCGGTTCCGGCTTTAGCCGGCAGCCAAATGTCCGCAAACTTTTCATATTCGGCATAATCGGGGCTGACTCCGACCACCTTGGTGCCGTTATAACGGGCTTCCACCATGAAATGCGCATCAGGAGACCGGGTTTGCGGAATGTTGGTCCCCCAGATAATAAAATACTTGGAGTTATACCAGTCGCCGCTTTCCGGCACATCTGTTTGTTCTCCCCAAACCTGCGGCGAGGCAGGGGGAAGGTCTGCATACCAATCATAAAAACTGAGGATGGTCCCGCCAATCAGCGATAGGAAGCGTGTCCCTGCCGAATAACTCACCATGGACATGGCCGGGATCGGGCTAAAGCCGACGACACGATCCGGACCGTATTGTTGAATGGTATGGATAATAGAACTGGCGATCATCTGACAGGCATCATCCCAATCCGCCCGGACGAAGCCGCCTTTCCCTCTGGCCTTGACATATCTGTCACGCTTTTTGGGATCACTGACGATGTTTTTCCAGGCCCTGACCGGGTCCTCCACAACTGCCAACTCCTCACGCCACATGTCGTACAAATCGCCGCGGATATAGGGATACTTCACCCGGATCGGGCTATAGGTATACCAGGAAAAGCTAGCCCCGCGCGGACAGCCCCGAGGTTCATACTCGGGGCTGTCGACCCCCGTGGTCGGATAGTCCGTTTTTTGTGTTTCCCAGGTGATAATGCCGTCCTTGACGTAAACATTCCAACTGCAGGAACCGGTACAGTTGACACCATGTGTCGACCGGACGACCTTGTCATGCTGCCAGCGGCCGCGGTATAGGCTCTCCCAATCCCGGGATCTGGGGCTCTCCTCGGTCCATCCCTCGTTAATGGCCTCTCCGCGTTTTAAGTATTTCAACGCTTCAAGCAGCTTGTTTTTATGTTCAGCCATTGCACAGATGCTCCTTTCCCTGCTGGTTTACCGGGTTAAACCTTTCCCCCGTCAGTTTAAAGCTGTCTTGTCCCAACTGAAGCTCTTCCATAAACACTTCCCAATCCGCTGCGTTGCAAGCCGCGATAATCAGGCGCTGAAGCTCGTTCAGATCCTGCAGCCGGCAGATTTGTTCTTGCACAGGCTGCGGCACTCCGCCGAATCTCATCTCAAGCAAGGCAAGCAAATCATTCCGATCATCCCGGACAAACTGTTCCGTTTCCACCTGATTCATCTGGTTCGCCTTCTTTCGTAGCTACTTTTCTACACTCATCTGCCGACCCTTGTCAGAATTTCATCATTTTAAAATAATCGGCAATCATCGATTTCTTAATCTTTTCCGCCGACTGTTTAAAAAAGGCCAAGACCTCCTCGTCGCCACCTTCCACCAATGCCCATAAAAATTTCCTGCTGGTGACCTGTCCCAATTCCTCTCCAAATCGGAGGTAGACGGTGATACCTTGAGCATCAGCCCGGCCACCCGCCTTCACATCATAAGGATGAAGGTGGAGCCTCTCGAGCTCTTGTACCAGTAGCCGATACAGCCTCGGCTCCACGGATTGAAGCGGTTTGTCGGGAAGCATCGCCGCCAGTGTATAGGTCTCATTTATCATGAAGCAGCCCCTCCACTTCTTTTTCCAGCATGTTCATTTCATCCCGGTTATGCAGTTCATCAACGACAATCAAAGCCTGAAAACGGGCAAGAAGCTCGCCTCCCACCTTGCCCTGCACCAGCAGTTCCTTAATCTCAGCGACAATTTCTCGCATTATTTGATGATCGCGAGTCAGAGAAATAATGACGTTCTTCAACTCCGGCTTGATGCCCACAGCTTCTACATATAATCCTTCCTCTTCGCTGGCCGCGTGCTGAAGCGTACGCCCCTCCCAATGCTCCACCGTGATGTAGGCAATTTCCTCCGCTTTGTCCAATTCACCTTTTTTTATACTTCGATTCAACAGCTCGGTAAGCTCTCTTGCTTCGCCTAAGGCCGCCTCATGAATCATCGAATGACTGTCCACATGTCTCAATGCGGGTCCTGACATGAAGCCCCCGCCTCCTTTCCTGTTGCTTTTTTTGAGAATTGATTTTCCAGCCTGTCGCCTTCACCTTCCCCGATTACGGAGTCAGAATGCGAAAGGTCGCTGAATATAGCCACATAATGGGTGGCATTTTGCTCGTTCGTGATCGCCGTTACGGAGAGCCACTCCCGAAAAACCTCCCCATTTGCCTTGCGGTTGACGATCTTTCCCTGCCATTTTCCGGTGGTCAGTAAAGTGTCCCAAAAGGCATTATAGAAAGAGCGATCATGGAAGCCGGAGCTGAGTATATTGGGAGTTTTTCCGATCACCGCTTCTTTGGGATATCCGGTGACCTCGGTGAAGGCAGCGTTTACGGTATGGATCACGCCCTTGGCATCAGTGACCATCACGGCATCGGCTGTGGACTTGATAATATCCGACGCAAACTCCAGCTTGTTGCTGAAAAATACCCACAGAACAAGTATCAGGCTGGCCAGCGAGGCTTCGGACAAGGCCATAAAGCCGATTGCGTAGTGGCCCGTCCACCCAAACAGCAGGGTAAGCAGCAGTGGAGGAAAAAAACCGCCCAGACCGCCCGCTGCAGAGACGATCCCGCTGGCGATGCCCCCCTGTTTGGAAAAGTAAAGCGGGACCAGTTTGAACACCGCGCCGTTCCCGATACCGGCGCACACGGCTACCATCAAACAACCCAACGTAAAAAGAGGCATGGTCAATCCGAAAGAGAGTAAAACTCCTGACAAGGTTAGGCCGGCAAACACGAACATAAGAACTACAAAAGGATTGAACTTGTCGGACAGTATCCCGCCTACTGGACGGAGAAAGGTAGCCAAGGCGATAAAACCCGCCGTCCTGAGTCCGGCATCCACCTTGCTTAATTCAAAATAGCTGACCAGAAAACCGGGGAGATAGATTGTAAAAGCTACGAAGGAGCCGAAGGTGATGAAGTAAAATATGCTGAAAAACCACAACTTTTCGTTGCGATAAACCTGCTTGAGTTGATTCTTCCAGGACCTTCGTACGCGCTCTTCGTGCTTATCCCCTAAAAACAGATTCAGTAGAGCGAAAAGGGCGAGCAAAATCAAAAAAAACTGAAGGGCTCTTGACCAGCCGATCGCATCAGCCACCCACGGTGCACCAAAGGTAGAGATGGCCGTACCCAGATTCCCGATCCCGTATATCCCGTTGATGGTGCCCTGCTTTTCTTTGGGATAATATTGGGGCAGTGAAGTCACACCGACCGAGAACGTGGCTCCACCTATCCCAAGAAAGAAGCCCCCGACCGCCAAATCCAGAAAAGTATTGGCCTGGCTCAAATAGTAGACAGGAACAAGCAGAATAAAGAAACTGACTGTATTCATCAGCCTTGCCCCGAAGCGGTTGGTCAGAATCCCCGCCGGAATTCGCAGCAAAGAGCCCAAGATTACCGGGATCGCGGTGGACCACGCTCTTTGTCCGAGCGTCAGCGGAATATCCTGACTTATGTAAGAAATCAGGGAAGAGATCAAGACCCAGACCATAAAGGAGACAACCAGACTTAAGGTTTGCAATGGCAACTGAATTTTTTTTACCATTTATAGCTCCCCTTTGAAGATTATTCGAATTGCAAATATAGGATATAATATCCATTTTTGACAAACTTCTGACCTTTCAAACATTTGATTTGGGGAGGTAACAAATGACGACTCACTTGCAACCTGTGATGGAAGGATGCTTGCCATGATCGGCTACGATGTGGAAAAATATTTTCGGAAGATGCTCTAGCTGGCGGGCAAAAATCAGGTCAACTTTTTATGTAGAGCAATTGCATTTGTATTTTATGAAGCTCAAGCGATTAATAGTTTTTCCACGTCCATGAGCAGTTCTTCGCCTGTCATATTTGAATACTTTTGGCCAAATAGAAATTCTAAACCACTGTCTTTTTCTATTGTACAGGATGAAAAACTCCAACTTGACATGGTTAATCAAATTAGTAGGTTTCTATTGATTGTTACGCTGGAAAGATAAGCATCGTTTGCAGAAATGGGCATATACCCAGGTGATTTTCAAAATAAAAAAACGCTCTAGGTTATCCTAAAACGTCTTTTGAAAATAGAAATATTAGCCATAGAGGTCAACATCAAATGATTAAAGTTTGAGCTTGTACCCGATGCTCTCTAACGGGTAACATCAAACTGTAATTAAGATGCATATTGTCAGAATAGTAACTAGCAGCAGTCCATCTTGTTCTGCCCCAATTAAAATATTATTATCGCTGTGTAGATATGGTTGCAATAATGTCGTTATCACCTTCTATAGACTTGGAGACCTTAGCGCCCTTTTTGATCGCTTTAAGCGTGATTATGGCGTAAAGACGAGGCTGAAACTAATGAACGATCGAAATAGATAAACAGACTCATAGATTCATTTATTGGAATAAAGCAAGCAATTTGGCGGTCTTTTTAGACCACCTTTTTTATTCTCAGAAGGTCTTTTAAAACAATTTTTTTGAATGGCTGCTGAAGTCTGAAACTTCAAAGTAGAACCTATAAATCCTTGCGGACAAAGCGGCGCAGCCCGAGTCCAAAGAGCACAGCCGTGTAAAATGCCGCGTATATCAAAAAGGCTGTTGAAGGAATCTCGCCGATACCAAACGGTCCACTTGTACTTACCGGGATGAGTCCATTAATATTCTCAAAGCTGAACAACACTGCCTGCATTTTACGCTGCAGTCCATCGGCAGGCATGATCAGGGACAGGACACCCGTTATATTGTTCAGGGTCTGCATGGGACCTGACTCCAGACCCACAGAGCCGATGATTTTTCCAACCATGCCACCGAGCCAACCAGCCCCATAAAGCATCGTCATGACGACACCATTCGCAACCGATGACAAATAGCCGGATCCGAACATGGACACGGTTACAAGCAAGGGAACGACTGAAGCAAATAGCAAAAAAGACTGCACCAGCACTACCGGATCACGCGGGATCGAAGCATGCACATCGGTGATCCACAAAATCAGGCTGTACAATACCAAGGCATAGATTACACCAAGCGAAACATAGCCCAGCCAGCGGCCCGTATACCATTTCCACCTCGGAATCGGCCGTGGCAGCATCGCCTGCATGACCCCCTGCTCCGCCTCACCCGCAATCGTGGAAAATGAGCTGAAAATCGCTAAAAAGGCGAGTACAAAACTTGCGAAGAAAAAACCGAGCATCAAAATGAACATCCCGAGCGTAAATTCCTGGATCATAGTTTCATTATTCGTACCGCCTGTGATCACCCTAGAGGTAGAATCTCCTGCGATGGCGCCGGCAATAAACCAAAATCCCAGCAGGAATACAACAGTTAATAAAAGTGTCAGCAGGAGGACCCGTTTGCGCAGTAGCTCCTTCCAGGTCATGGTCCAAATAATCCTCATTCCAGTTCCCCCCTATGATTCAGCCCTGCAACAGCCTTCATGAACCACTCTTCAAGCCGTTCTCGAACTTTGGTGACTTCATATAACGTCATCCCCTGTCCGATCAGCAACGTATTGATCCAGCCTGCCTGTTCTTCGCTCTCCAGTTCCGCTTCAAGCCAGACGGTATCATCTATGCCCCTCTCTCCTGTAAATCCGCCTTCGGCTTTTCCATCTGTTATTACTCGAAAGCTGAGCTCTGTCGTATCCATAAGCCAGGACAGCAAAAAAGGCGAAAATCCGCCGACTTTAAAACGCCAGCAGACTCGCTTCTGGAGCATTTCGGC
Organism: Paenibacillus sp. FSL M8-0228; assembly: GCF_038007385.1. Taxonomy (NCBI): domain Bacteria; kingdom Bacillati; phylum Bacillota; class Bacilli; order Caryophanales; family Paenibacillaceae; genus Paenibacillus; species Paenibacillus sp. FSL M8-0228. The sequence goes on along the minus strand of NZ_JBBOXA010000001.1, from coordinate 2,867,840 downwards.
TACCCGCCCATGGCGGAGAACCTGTCCGTTATTCAAGAGTGCCATTCTGTCGCATAATACTTCCACATCCTCAAGCAGATGGGAGTTTAAGAAAATCGTTTTCCCCTGCTGCTTCAGTTCCTCAAGTATATTACGTACATGCATTCGTCCAACCGGGTCCATGGCGGAAGAAGGCTCGTCAAGAAAAATCACGGCCGGATCATTCACCAGCGCGCAAGCCAGTCCAAGCCGCTGCTGCATGCCTTTGGAATAATGCTTAACACGGTCCTTCCCCCGCTGACCCACACCTACCATGTGCAATAGCTCAGGAACTCTCTTGTCGATCACCTGCTTGTCCAAACCGCATAATCGCCCATGCAACCGGACGACCTCATCACCTGTAAGCCATTCCTGATACCGGTACAGCTCGGGAAGATACCCGATTTGCCGTTTCGCTTCGAGCGTTCCGATGGGTGCACCCATCAGGGTTGCTCCTCCGACCGTCGGATGGATGAGCCCGACCAGCATTTTCACAAATGTGCTTTTCCCGGCTCCATTGGGGCCGAGGAAGCCAAAGGCTTCCCCTTTCCCTACGGTGATGGTCACGTTGCGGCAGCCGCGCCCGTTGCTGTATTCCTTGGTTAATTCTTTAGTGTCGATTGTCGGCTTACTCATGCCTCAACCAGCTCCTTAAGCTTGTTCATGAAATCAAACTCTGACTCATAGGCGCTCCCACCTTCAAAGGAAAAGAACTGTCCGTCTTTGATCCAGATAGCGGTACGATTCGTCATTGAGCTGTACTTCATGTTTGTAACCAGAACCTTGGTTCCTCCAACGGTAATCTCAGAAGTTTCAGCACTTTTATTAACCACATATGGCATAGGAATGGAACCTGCCAGAATGCGGCTGCGCTTTACCTTCTCTTTCAGATCGGAAGGCAGAATCGGAAGCTGAAGAACGGCATCCACCGCTTCCTCTGTATCAACGGACGGATCTACCATAATTTCTGGAGCCTGCATCTGTGTCAGAGTTGCCCAGTGGTCCTGATCGGTACCCAAATCGTAATTTACGCTTTCATGTGTACTAAACGCTATTTCTTTATCGTCCATCGACTCCGGCAGCAGCTTCGTTGCCCCTACACGCTGCATAGCTTTATTGAGCTCATCCACATTCAGCATCATTGTAATTTTTTGCGAAGGAGTAACGTACACACTTTCCTTCGTTCCGGCCACATTTACTGGAAGAAGCTGATATCCGAGCTTAGAGACGGCTTGTTCACGCGTAAAATCCCCCTGTACGTTTCCGCTTTCCGATGTAAACTGGCCAAAGGTGTTTTCTATGTCGGCCGATTTTCCCGGAACCAGCTGATTAAACATACCTTCGAGCGTGCTTTCGTCAACTGTAGCGATATCCTGCACCCGGAATTGATTTAAAAATGCCGCCAGCGCGTTATTTCCCACAGGGGTTGTAAGTACGACGCCAAAGATAACGGCTGCCGCCACCGCTGCGGCCCACTTTCGGCCCTTGCCTGCTCGCCGGCGGAAAGAAGCAACCGGAGCCGGAGCATCAACTTTCAAACTGGATTCCGAATCCTGAATTGCAGCTGAGTCCGCTGGCGGCCTAGGGGCATCGGCAAGCCTCAGAACGTCCTCTTTGTTATTTGCGTCCCTGGTCTCCCACTTGGCGTTTACCGGCTCCATGGCCAGCTTCTGTAGCAACCTCTCCCAGGCTTCATGTGTACTTTTGTCAGCTTCTGAATGCTGCAATTTAGTTGTCATATCATTTCAATCCTTTCCGAATATTTGATTAGTCCTGCCTTGCTATAGCCTTGCTGGATGTGGCCTGCAGCTTGCGTGTCGCTCTTTGGAGCAGACTGCCTATTAGCGGCGACCTGACATTAAGCTCTTCCGCGATCTCCGCATAGCTGTAGCCGGAGTAGCGCAGAAGCAGCGCTTGGCGGTCTCGTTCGGGCAGTCTGTCCAGCCAAATCTGAACCTCTTCCTGATCCAATCGACGCATCAGCGCCTCTTCGCCGGATTCAGAAGCGACTTCCCCTTCATACATTATCTCCTGCTTATTCTGCAGCTTTCTCTCTCTTGCTCTCTTCTCTAAATAATCGTATCCGATTCTTGTCAGTACCCGGTGTAGCCATGCCCCCAGGGTTGCCGGGTTGTCCGGCGGATTTCTGTACAGCCTCAGAAATACTTCCTGCGCCAGATCGTCGGCTGCTGCTTCATCTCGCACAAGCGCAGCCAGTTTTCTGCGTACGGTTGGATAATGCTCATAAAATATGTTGCGGAATGGTGAGGATTCCGGAATACTCATTTTATAATTGCCTCCTTTTAAGCTGCAGCTATTAGGAAGACGAACCTTCTTCCTTTTTTGTATCATGCTCGGGAGATTTTCTTCGAATTTTTTTAGGCTGCACTTAATTGGACAGTCCAATGACATCAGGATTAAGAAATTGTTAGACATTAGAAAACAACTTTATTGTACAAAGAACTATTGTATTTCAGCAAAACCTATGCTCGTCGCTCTAACGAAATTTGTGTATGTACGTCGTACCGACTACATCCATCATTGTATTAATGATTCATTAAACCGGTAAAAAAGCTTTCCATAGCCACCTTTTCGGGTGATTATAAAAAGCTAATCTGCTTTGGAGCGTCTATAACGATCGCTTAAAATTTCCCAGAAAACTGTTTGACAATGCCTTTTGTCAGGTCCGCTAGAACTAAATACTGAACGACACTTAACTTTTCATTATTTAGTATGCATGGGGTTAATTGATATTGAACCTATGACTGGAATAGGAATGGAGGGAATATTATCAGTAACGATTACTAGTCAGTGTTATCACGTTGAGCGCCCTCCATCGTTTTTATTGCAATGTAAAACGCCCAATGTAACCGATATATTTGAATTGACGGCCGAGACATTAAGTCTTTGTGCTGCTGAAATGGCTTTATGAGGGCACGAAGCACCCCCTGCCTCGACACGCCTCTCCTCAATGATAGTGTTCTGTGAATTGAGTGGATATCCTTCAGAAAAATCAGTAGATTTCTAGAAGATTGTTATGATTCTTTGGAACTATTCTACCAAATAAAAACCCCTTCTTTGTAGAAGGGGTTTCAAATATACGAACCTAGCTATTCATGCCATGATTATTAAGTTGTTGGAAGCTATTCATGCCGTGATTGTTAGGTTGGATCGTTGCTGCACCAGTAGGGATGATTACGTTACCTAACAGAAACAATACTACTGCCATCATACCTAATGCCTTTTTCATCTTTTAACACCCTTTCTAGGATAGTTTTGTTCAATACATTATATTCATTCAGCTGTTCTTTAGTTGCATGAACACTAAATGAAACAAATAATGCATTGATTTTTTTATATCCAGTATCATCCTTAAGTTTATCAGACATTCGCAATCCCTTGAGGGATATATTTAATGCATTGTAAATATTACCATTAGTAAAGTGGTAAAGGGACATAAGATATAAATGATCTATATAATAACGAATATTGGCTTCCGTTTCGTACTCTCCATCCAGAGCGTCCAAATTAGGCTCAAATTCTTTTAATGCCCAATCAACGTTACAGTTATGTTTTAAAGCTGACTCCAGTATCGTAATAATCCCCGGCAACAACTCTTCTTCCTCGGCATTGTGTATAAATTGCACATATTCAGGAAGCGTCTCCATATTACCTTCCAGCAAATTCAAAACATATGTATTGGCATTTGCAATCATCCTGAAATGTGCTACATCCTCCTTCCCCTCATCGTCCAATCCAGATATCCATCCCAATTCAGAGTACTTTTCAATACAATCCCTGGCTGCTGAGTAATCGCCCATCTTTTGCAATGCGATACCTTTCGCCACCATAGAATATCCAAAATAAAAAGCAACACTTCGTTTAAGTCTTTTAGTATCAATTCTCGGCTGCCCTTTTGCTTGTCTAAGTTGGTCTTCTTCATAGAATGCGTTGATTGAGTGGTGGAGTTTATCCGCAATATGTACCATAGCATCCCAACCATCTAGTGAAAACTCTGCTTGCAGCATTTCATACAAAAGGTTTATGTCACTTATTGATTCTAAAACTGCCGAGTTAAACATATAGCTGCCTCCTGATTACATTTTTAACCAATAGTATATTATAATTGGGCAATGGTCAATTACGTAGTTAAGTGAGCTATTCACAAGTTGAATCTTCTCTGAATTTTCGCATATGATGTGAGACACTGAATTGGCTTAGCCCAAGTATTTTTGCATACTGTGCCTGTTTAAGTCTTGGACGCAGTTCCATTAAATCTTTCAGTCTGCCCCTTGTTATTTCAGACTTACGTTTCTTTACATTCTAATCTCTGTAGTAGTCAATTCTACCGCTGGCGTGGGGTGCTGCCTCCTTTTAAATCATGTGTACATACGATGCATAGAAAGCTTTCCTGAAAGTGCGTTAGCTGATCGACTGATCCCGCAAAAAGGTAAATACATACATTGGGAAGATCAGTCCGAGAACTAAGTTACCCAGACGGTTCGACTCATGTTTGAAACAACGTTACCATTTTATGATCTTTTACGATGCGTTCAGTGCTGTTATTTGGTGTAAAAACAGAGGATTTGAACGAAGGCAATGGGTCCATTTGGCCTGCTGCCTTCTCGTTATGATTAAGTTATCGTCTCTCGTTAGTCCAATCTAGACTGTTCTGAATCTTGTTCATCCTAAGCCAACCAGAAATTTAAAACAGAGGATTTTCTTCGAGTGGTTGTGTCTCACGTAGATCTCTAGCCTTCCGAACAGAGGGCGAGTAAAAAACGTCACTATGCATATGCTGAATTTTATCCCAGTTGCCAGGATTGGTCGTGTCTGGAGAGCGGTGCTCCAGAATGGCCTGATATAGAGCCGTTTTTTGTTCCAAATGGGCAACGTGCTGTTTGGCTTCTTCGAGCTTAATGAGCGCCGCTTCCTTATGCTCCATCATGAGTGTGTAGCGTTGCGGAATGGTCGAATCCCCTTCGAGACAGAAATCGACGTACATTTTAATGACTTCAATCGGCATCCCGGATTGCTTGAGACATTTGACGCCATGCAACCAGTTGATCGATTCTTCGTCGAACATCCGAATGTTGTTTTGATTGCGCTGTACGCTTGGTACCAGGCCTTTATCCGTGTAAAAGCGTACAGCGTGCTCGGTGAGTCCCGTTATCTGGGCAGCTTCTTTGACTGTATGCATGTGGAATCCTCCTTGGAAAAATAAAAATTTTTGAAGATGGCTTGACTTCGTGTAACACGAAGGCGTTAGGCTTATTGTAATGCAAGTCGACCGTAAGCGGAAGCCCACTGAGGTGCCCGATTTCCGAGTTTTGCGGCCGTTTGCGTTTTACATTTGGACAATGGGAGGAAATACAATGCAAACCGTAACATTAAACAATGGTGTGAAAATGCCGATCATCGGCTTTGGTGTCTACCAAGTTCCAGATGCTGAAGAATGCGAGAACGCTGTATATGAAGCGCTGATGGCTGGTTACCGCCTGATCGACACCGCCTCCGGTTATTTGAATGAGGAAGCGGTCGGTCGTGCGATTAACCGCAGCGGCGTACCGCGTGAGCAGCTGTTCATCACGACCAAGCTCTGGGTTCAGGATGCCGGCTACGAGAGTACCAAGCACGCATTTGCCAAATCCTTGAAGAAGCTTCAACTCGACTATCTCGATCTGTACCTTATTCACCAGCCATTTGGCGATTACTACGGTGCATGGCGTGCGATGGAAGACCTGTACCGCGAAGGCAAGATTAGGGCGATCGGTGTCAGCAACTTCCTACCCGACCGCCTGATGGACCTCATCGTTCATAACGAAATCGTACCCGCCGTCAACCAGATCGAAACGCACCCGTTCTACCAGCAAACAGAGAGCGCAGCTTTTATGAAAGAGCACGGAGTTCAACACCAGTCGTGGGCCCCATTCGCTGAGGGACTTAACAACATGTTCAAAAACGAAGTGTTGCTCTCGATCGCAGAAAAATACAACAAGTCCGTCGCTCAGGTCGTATTGCGCTGGCTTGTTCAGCGTGAAGTCGTTGTAATTCCAAAATCGGTGAGAAAAGAGCGGATCGTCGAAAACTTTGACATTTTCGATTTTGAGTTGAGCGCGGATGATATCGAACAAATCTCGGCCCTCGATACGCGGGAAAGTCTTTTCTTATCGTATCGCGACCCGGAAGTCGCCAAGATGATGGGCAACTGGAGAATCGATCTGTAAACCTTGATCGAACCATAAACTTATCACTCGTTTATCCTCATCTATAAAGAAAGGGCAGAGCGGTTTAAAGTGAACCCTGTCCTTTCTTTACTTGAATTGACCCTTGGATTCGCTTTTCCGCTTTATAAGATGCCACCTTTCGCTTAATCATAATCCCCCCTATTAAAGCAATAATTCTAGTCTGTTTCTAATAGAAGATTTAGACTAATTTATTCAACGAGCATCTCTGTTAGCGCAATTCTCAGCTTGTGTTCGTAACTAGATATTTTCGGTTTTGTCAGTTGGAAGCTGGGACACACAAATATCTACGCGAAGTGCCGAGGATTCCAAGGGAATTTTCCAAGCTTGGTGCACGCTGTTTGAGTTTGGCTAAAATGTCATAGTACTGTCTAATTCCCGCATCCAGATTCCTGCGTGTCTCTGTGCAAATTGTTGGAAGGAGACAGGCGCCTTCCCAGTCACCCTCATTACAGTATCAGTACTTAGATCTTCCGCTCCTTCCTCGCGAATTTTACGGTCGAGTCCGGTCATGATCTCAGCATAATCCTTGCTTATCCCTGCTGCTAACCAGCTGCGGGTGAATTCATCATCTGATATTGATTAGTCAAATTGAGAAAGGAAATGCGATGCCCTCTTTTGAGATCATTAGCAAGCTTGCGGAGCGATTAAATTGCTCTATTACTTTTCTCTTAGAAGAAGTGGCTTCGGAAACCGTTTCTCCTCCTCCCTCCATTCCTACTCAATTGGTAAGGGCGGAACAATATCTTGAAAGCAATTTGTTAAATGAGTTTCTAAACATAATAAAGAGTATAGAAATCACAGAGGAAGAAGCTGATTTAAAAGCCCAACTCAATAACAAAAGCAAGCGCACAAAAAAATGAGTGAATTGTATATCCTTATAGCTGAAGCTTATTATCACCAAAAAGATTTTGAGACCGCTTCGTATTACTACAGGCAAGGCCTCCCTGCTCAATAACAAAAAACCTCAGGGCTTCTTCCAGATGGATAAGGTCCCTGGGGTTTAACCATTATATTTCCACTTATGGCTCATAGCGCTCCATAATGATGACCGCATTGTGGCCGCCAAAACAAAGGAATTGCCTTAAGTATCAAGGATTGTAATAATGCAACTTATTTGGGTAACGTACATCAGGTGTAACAACAATACAATCCCCCATCATGGTCAAAAAAGAGAAAGAAAAACCAGAAAAAAAATCCTGGAATTTTTCCGCTTTTTCTTTAGGCTGTCACATCAAAACGCTTTGGCTGCCAATATGGCTTGCCGGATTGCTGATTCCTTTATGCTCTGCGCTTGGTCCGGCTGCTCACTGATACCTTCAACAAAGATAGCCTGCACATCGTCAATGCCCAGTAAATTCATGATAGCTTTTACATAACTATGGCTGTACTCTACATCTTTGAACTTCCCATGGGAGAGAACCGTGCCGGAAGCCTGAATGTGCATCACTTTTTTGTCCTGCTGCGTCCCAATCAAACCGGACAAACCCCGCAGCCCATTATCGGCTCGCTTAATAGTTTTTCCCGGAACTATAACCGCGTCAATGTACGCTTTCAGAACCGACGGGAAAGAATAATTCCATACCGGATTGACAATGACGATTTTATCCGCAGTCATGAATTGGTCCGCAATCTCGCGCATTCGCACCGCTTTGACCTTCGATCCCTCGCTCAGTTCATCGAAAGAAAGACCACTTGGTGGCTGCCCCCAGCGTCTTAGAAGATCGGCGTCGATTTGCGGAAGATCCATGCGATACAGGTCCAAATGAATGACCTCATCTCCTGGATTGGCCTCCTGATAGGTTTCGATAAACTGTTTGCCGACTGATAAGCTGTATGTACCGTCTTTTAAAGGATGCGCGGTTACGTACAATACAGTTGCCATGATAAATCCACTCCTATGTTATGATTAAAATAATTGAGGATACAATGCTATTAATAGCAATTCTAGCTATGCTGTTCGTGGATATGAAAGAGCTTCCCCTACTCCATGACTTCCACTGTCTGGTAAACATTCAGCAGTGGAACTTTTTCGAGTCCTATTGAAAATCCGCTGAATATTATCATTACTAACTCCCTTTTTAATGTAATCATTATAGTTACAGAAAAAAATGAGTGTCAAGAGGGATCTTGAAATGCAGACACCAATTTTTTGACTTTTATTGGTCGTTCATAAACTGCATACCCCACAGGAAGACCGCTTTTCTCAAAGATGTAAAACAAAAAGAAACCGTCTTGGTAAATGGAAGTGCGACCCACCATTTACGAAAGGAACGGTTTCTTTGTACTATCACCTTGTTCGTGTTGTCAATGAGGCTGTCCATCGTTTGGACGATCAGATTTTCAGGGAGGCTATCACACCTAAGTTTCTAAAGAATATGCGAGAATCTGGTCTTTCGTTAGACTCTTTCCTTTGTTCCAAATATCGCGTATTTCCTGTTCAATTAAAACATGTTGAAGATCAAGAAGCACTGCATTATGCTCCACGGGAAAATTCGGAACGGCAGCAGCTCCGAAGCTTTCGCGACATTTCTCAGCAGCACTCAGAAGGATGACCGCTTCTGGATAAGCCTTCTTTGCCCATAAAGCTATAGCCAACCCTTCTATTCCGCGAGAGAGAATCCATGTCCCTTTGTAAATTTGGCTGATCGCAATGCTTTTTTTGAAGCATTCAATGGATTGATCGGTCTGCCCAAGTTTCAAGGCAGCATAACCGAGGCTTTCGTACGGACCGGGTACTTCCCATTTATCCTGAACCGATTCGAAGAAGTACACGCTCTCTTTTAGAAGCATGGATGCTTCATGATACTCCTTTTGTTCCAGCTTTAGCTTTCCGTAAGCATGCAACGAAGCCGCCAAATTCCACATGTCCTTCGTTTTCCTGGCAATATCAACGCTCTCCTTAACGAGAGGCTCGACATCTTTCAAAAGTAGCTGGTTGATATAAATAAATGCCATGAGACGAAGAGAAGAGGCTAATTGTGCAGAATGGTTCAGATCACGGGCGAGCTCAGCGCTGCGTGCAGCTGAAACCATGGCTTCTTCAACGTTTCCTTGAACCAATTGAATGACGCCCCGCCCATGCAATGCTTTGGCAAAATCTCCACCAGGCAGTTCTTTATGAACGGTACTTTCCAGAAAACGATTAAGCCAAAAAATCCCCTCCTTTAATCTGCCTTCATGAAGCCAGAACCAGTAAAGGTTTGAAACCATATGAAATCCAATTGAGTTGGTATGTGCATCATTCTGATAACACCATTGCATGGCTGAGCGCAGGTTTGCATATTCTCGTCTCACTTCATCAAGGCAGGCATCACGCTCGCGAGTCCTGAACTTGGCCTCGGCACGATTCAAAATTTGGCTGTAATATTGAGCATGACGTTCAAGAAGAACATGTCTGTTACGGCCGTCAGTTTCTTCCCGCATCTTCTCGCCAGCATATTCCTTAATGGCTTCCAGCATGAAATAACGGATATAGCGGTAGTCATCACTGGTTTCAATTGAGACGAGTGACTTGTTGACCAGTCCGGATAACAGATCAAGCATATCTTCCCGAGCAAGTTTATCATCACGGGTGGGCAATGCGGGTTCGCAGCTACAGATCCGCTCCACTGCCTCCAACGTAAACCCTCCCGAAAATACACTGAGCCTTCTCAGAAGCAGTTGCTCCTTGCCGGTTAGTAGATCGTAGCTCCAATCGATTGTAGATTTCAGCGTTTTTTGCCGAGGCACAGCATTTCGTTTTCCAGCAGTCAATAATGTCAGCAGACTCGCCAGACGTTCTTCCATCTGTTCTAATGTCAACATACTCATTCTGGAAGCCGCAAGCTCAATGGCTAACGGAATCCCTTCTAATTTTTTGCATATGGCACCTACAAGCTGCAAGTTTGCCAGCGTGGGTTGAAGCTTAGGAGCAACCAAAAGCGCACGTTCCATAAACAGTTGCACGGCTTCAAATTCCTTGATTTCTTCTTCGGAAAGCACCTCCAGCGAATACTCCTCACCTGGAAAGGATAACGGGGGAATCCGATAGACGTATTCCCCCGAAATGTTCAAGGCTTCTCGGCTCGTGACCATGATGCTTAGTGTTGGCGCAGCCATCAGGAGTGATTCAGCTAAAGCCGCGCATGCATCAATGATGTGTTCGCAGTTGTCGAAAATAAACATCATTCTTTTCTCGGAGATTACATCTAATATGGTTTGGAGATCAGTTCGATTCCCTTGATTTTGCAGTCCCATAGTGGATAACAGATACTGGCCCAAAAAATGATGATCCTTTACGGCGCCGAATTCGAACATCCAAATACCGTCCGGATACGTTTCAGCAAGCGTTGAAGCGACTCGAACAGCAAGTGATGTTTTCCCTATCCCTCCGGGTCCTACGATTGACACAAGGGAATGGAACTTCAGCTGTTCTTTCAGGTCAGCCATGGATTGGTTTCTTCCTATAAAGAGAGAAGGAGGCTTCGGTAACTGACTTTGCCTTGCAAGTGAAACGGCTTGCGTGGCAACCCGACCTTCCTGCGCGGAACCTTCGAACGAAGCAACGGTTTCAAACCAAGTGACATCAAAATCCGGAAACTCCCGTTTTGTTGCAGAGCGCACTTCCGAAAAGCGTTTTACTGCAAGCCAAAGCTCCTCAGCCTCTTTCCGCTGGGCTCCCTCCAGGAAGAGTCCTTCCTCCAAAAAGACTTGAATCAAACGTTTGAGGCTGCCAACGCTGGGAAGACGATCTCCGTTCTCCCACTGTTGAACGGTTCGTGGATCGACGCCAACTTGCCTTGCCAAGTCAACTTGCCGTGTTCGTTTGGAAAGGTTATGTCTAGCGGGCCTGGAACGAATTTTTTTAATCCAATCATGGGGCCAATCTTTCAAAGATTTTTCGTCTTCCATCTTATCACCTGGCTTCAATAGTTTGAGCATCTCTGACACGAACTAACACGAACTCATGTACATTCGTGTTCTGGATTTTAACAGATAGAATAAAGCATATCAACAAAAAGAGGAGGTAATCTACATGCCTTTAACGCGTATCGTCACGTTGGAAGGACGTTCGAGCGAAGCTAAAGCCCGTATTAAAGAGGCCGTCTCGCAAACGATCGTGGACAAGCTGCAAGTGCCTGAAAATGATCGTTTTTTGATTATCGAGGAACACAACCGAGAGAACTTCAACTTTGATCCAAACTGTCTGGACATTGAAAGAAGCGATGGATTTCTCATCGTTCAAATCATTTTGAATGTCGGCAGATCGTCTGAAGTAAAAAAAGAGTTCTATGCGGCATTAGCTGAACAACTGCATGAGCAGTGCAACATTAGAACCGAGGATGTTTTTATCAATTTAATTGAAGTCACGAAAGACAACTGGTCTTATGGCAACGGCATCGCCCCTTTTATTGTTTAAATCGTAATTTTATATAAGAAGGAGAGAAAATATAATTATGTCGACTATTCTTTATATCACTGCGCATCCTGGTAATCCTGAAGCATCTTACAGCCTTTCCGTTGGCGAGCAATTTGTACAAGCCTATCAAGAAAGTCACCCAGAAGATAAGATTGTGCACGTAGATCTGTATCAACGAGACATTCCGCATATCGATGCAGATGTATTGGAGGCATGGGGCAAGCTTCAAACGGGAGCATCGTTTGATCAATTGACTGCCGCGCATCAAGAAAAAATAACCCAACTGAATCATTTGCTCGAAGAGTTTGTCACTGCGGACAAGTACGTGTTCGTTACACCCATGTGGAACTTTTCTTACCCTCCGGTATTGAAGGCATACATTGATTCCTTTTGCGTCAGAGCCAAAACATTCAAATACACGGAGAATGGCCCCGTTGGACTGCTGCATAACAAAAAAGCATTCCACATTCAAGCTAGCGGCGGCATCTATTCGGAAGGTCCTGTGGCGGAACGCGAGAATGGAAGCCGTCATTTGAAGACGGTTTTGAATTTTGTCGGCGTAACAGACTTTGATAGCCTATTTGTGGAAGGTCTGTCCACGGCGGGAGACCGCGCTCCCCAAATCAAAGCCGAAGCAATTGAAAAAGCGCGCAATGCTGCGAAGAATTTCTAAGAGTATGTTTCGATAGCGATTGGAGATTAGTCAATATCGTGGCAATGGTTTGTTACATCACATTAATAAACCCGGCACCGCCGATTTGACCAAGGGGGAAGAAAAATGAAAGTATCTTATCATGGACATTCCGTTGTAAAAATCGAAACCCATGGCACAATTATTCTTATTGATCCTTTTATTACAGGCAACTCCAACACCGATCTGGAAGCAGCCGACGTGCAGGCTGATGTAATCCTTCTGACCCATGGCCACGGGGATCATGTTGGAGATACTGTGGAAATTGCAAAACGAAATGACGCGCTGGTAATCGCATCGGCAGAGCTAGCGGATGTTCTCAGTTGGCAAGGTGTACGAACCCACGCCATGAGCATTGGGGGAGCTTATCAATTCGAATTTGGAAAAGTGAAATTAACCCAGGCTTTTCATAGCTCAAGCCTCGTTAATCTGGAGACTAAAACAATCATCTATACGGGAATGCCTACAGGGATTCTGTTCACAGCAGAGGGCAGAACGATTTACCACGCAGGAGACACAAGTTTGTTCTACGATATGAAGGTGATTGGAGAACTCAGCAATATCGATTTGGCATTTCTGCCGATCGGAGACAACCATACTATGGGTCCAGAAGATGCTGCGCTGGCAACTGAATGGCTTCAAGCGAAACAAGTTGTGCCGATCCATTTCAATACGTTCCCTCATATCAAACAAGACCCTCACTACTTCGCCTCGCTTCTAAAGGAAGGGGTAGGGAAAGTGTTGGAACCGGGAGAAGGGCTCGAGTTGATTCCCTGACCTGCTAGTTGAATTTAGTTATTTCCAAAAAATCAAAAGCGGGCGCTCTCGTCTGTTGGACGGCGCCCGCTTTTGATTTTTTAGATTTTAATGGTTAACTTTGGAATCAACTGCTCTTAAGAAGTATATTTTAGGTCTTAGAGGATAAAATATGCTTTATCAATAAAGCAAGGGGGTTAACTTGTGTTGTTAGGTTGGTTTAGAAACGTTCTGAGACCTGAAAGAAGGCGTAGACAAGATAGTGAAAAGTCCAATCAGCAAACAACTGACCCCATTAATCCGTCATTGCCCCAAACTCTGTCTTTACTCAAATCGAAACTCGGACAAGGTCCTGATTTTATCATTCGTAATTTTTCCGAAAATCCTGCCCATGCCGGTCATCTCGCAGTATGTTATATCGAGGGATTAATTGATCAAAACTTACTTTCCGATTTAATGGAAGGTTTAATTACAGAAAAACTCTCTGAATCTTCCTCTAAGCTTGGTGAAAATAGCACGGTCTCTCTATTAAAGAAGACAATTCCAGCAGGAAATATTCAAATGATACATTCGCAAAATGAGGTATATCAAGCCATTCTCTCCGGGAATGCTGTCATTGTCATCAACGGAAACAACTATGCTTTGGCAGTTTCCATCGCAGGCGGAGTAAGACGGGCTATTCAGGAACCCAGTACTCAGACCGTAGTACGGGGTCCTAAAGAAGGATTTACAGAGGATGTCTCAACTAACATTACACTGATCAGAAGAAAATTGCGGACACCTGACCTTAAATTTGAAAGTCACGTTATTGGACGATATACACAAACTAAAGTCATATTAGCTTACATTGAAAATGTCGCTAATCCAGAAGTAATACGGGAAATTACAAAACGGCTTCAATCCATTGATACAGACAGCATACTTGAAAGTGGCTATATCGAAGAATTCATACAGGATGAACCACTTAGTCTCTTTCCCACCATGCTAAACTCAGAGCGTCCGGATACTGTCGCAGGTAGCCTTTTAGACGGACAAGTAGCTGTTCTGGTTGATGGGACGCCATTCGCTCTGATTGCACCTGTAACTTTCTTCAATTTCTTTCAAACGGCCGAAGACTACTACCAGAGATATGACATTTCAACTTTTTTAAGGGCTCTTCGTGTGGTATCTTTTCTAGTCTCATTGTTGCTTCCCTCTCTATTTATAGCCTTGACGACTTTCCAACAGGAAATGATCCCCACCACGCTGTTAATTACGCTGATGGCTCAACGGGAAGGAACTCCTTTTCCTGCATTAATTGAAGCATTAATGATGGAATTGATGTTTGAAGTGATTCGTGAAGCAGGTGTGCGAATGCCACGGGTCATCGGACCAGCCGTTTCCATTGTAGGAGCTCTGGTTATCGGGCAGGCAGCGGTGCAAGCCGGACTGGTCTCAGGTGCAATGGTTATCGTTGTTGCCTTCACTGCTATATCGAACTTTGTCATCCCGTATTTTGGTATGGCTTCAGCAGTCAGGTTGTTGCGTTTTGCACTTATGCTACTGGCGGGGGCTCTGGGCTTATTCGGTATTCTGATAGGAATTATCCCCCTTCTTGTTCATCTTGTATCTCTCAAATCATTCGGAGTTGATTATTTTGTGCCCTACAGCCCCACCTTTAAATCTAATATGAAGGACCTTATCATCAGAGCTCCGTGGTGGGCTATGAAAACCAGACCTAGCGAAAAATCAGGCCATAACCAGACAAGACAGGCAGCTCACCAATACCCTGTTAGTTCGGATGAAATCAAAAATAATGACAAGTCTGATACCCAAAAATAGGAGAGATCAATGGTGCGGCAATTAAGAGTTAGTTATGTTCTGTTTATTGCAGGGTTATTACTTACAGGGTGCGTAGATCGTACAGAATTGAACGAATTAGCCATCACAACAGCAACTGGAATTGATGGCCATAAGGGCGACTGGATCAATACCTATCAAATCATAATTCCATCAGCTATGACGACTGGATCAGGTGGTTCTTCCACCGGGGCATCGCAAAGCGCTGTACATACCTTTTCTACACATGGAAAAACATTGAGAGAAACCGTTACGAAGAGTAGCCTGGAATACCCGCGTAAACTATATTTTGCCCAAAATAATATACTCGTTATTGGAAAAAAAGCAGCAGAACAAGGCATTGAAGAGATTATTGATATTTACCTCCGCAACCTTGATTCACGAGAAACTGTAAAAGTATTCATTGCCAACGGAGAGGCTCGTGATTTTTTAAAAAAGCTTGTACCACCAGAGAAAATTCCTGGTCAAGCTTTAGAAAAGATTATAGAAAGAGATAGCAAATTAGGATCAATCTACCCCGCAATATCCATGTATGAATTTATTTCGAAAATTAGCTCCGATAGTGGCGCAGCCGGAGTTCCAGAAATATCTCTTGAGGGTTCAGAGCCGGAGAAACTAAACTCTGTTGATGTTTTCAAGGAAACCTCCGCCAAAAGTAAACTCAAGTTATCGGGTTTAAGCATTTTTCAGAAAGACAAGAGAGTCGGCTTCCTAAATGAAAAGGAAAGTATGGGGGTTTCATGGTTAAACAACCAGATTAAAAACACTACTGTAAACTATGTGGATGGAAATGTTACGTCCGCTTTCCTCATCCGGAAAGCCAAGATTAAGGCTACGCCAATCAAGAATTTAAATCATTATTACCTAAACGTTGACGTTAAAGCTACCGGTGATCTTCTGTCAGCCTCTTCCCAAAGAGAAATGAAAAATATGCAAAGTACACATCAATTGCAGATGCAAGCAGCAGAAACGATCAAATCGCAAATTCAGGAAGGCTGGAAAGCCTTACAGCAAAAGAATATCGACCTTATCGGTATTGGAAATAAAATTCATCACAAGTATCCAAAAGACTGGAAAAAAATAAAAGAGACGTGGCCTGGAGAGTTAGCAAACATGGATATAAAAATAGATGTAAAAATGAAGCTTGCACGTCCAGGATTATTCGAAAAATCTTTTAACGAACTGTGAAATGAGATAAACAGGGAGAGGTGAATTGAAGCCATGCGTCAAAATAAAATCCGAGTATCCGAGTTGATCATTTGTATGTCTTTATTTGAAGTTGGAAGTACAACTTTGTTTTTAATGGGGGCTGAAGCAAATCAAGATGCTTGGTTAGTCATGTTGATAGGAGCTTTAGCAGGACTACTTCTGCTAAAGCTCCATCTTGTTATTCACTATCAAGATCCTGAATTAGATTTGTTCATGTTGTTTCGCCGTTACACTGGGAAATATGTGGGTACACTCATCAATTTACTTTTTGTGATGTATTTTACATATGAAGCTTCTCGGAACATACGCGATTTAGGCGAGGTGACAGTAATGACTTTGCTCCGCCAAACCCCTTTGTGGATCATCATCTTGATCACAATCGTGGTTGTATCCAACACGGTTCGTTACGGCTACAAAGCATTTTTCTTATTTTGCTTGTTCCTTTTCCCTTTTTTTGTACTTGGATACGCCATAATTAGTATATTAATTCCGGCAACTGGTCTCTTTCACTTGGAAAATTCCCTTCCAGTTTTAGAGGAAGGATGGAAACCCATATTTAAAGCCGCTATTCCTGAGCTTATCTCCTTTCCATTCGGACAAACTGTGTTATTTCTTGTATTTTATCCGCTTGTACATAAAGGCCGGAATCTCACAAAACCCGTTTTCTTTGCCTATATAATGACCGCACTTGCTCTAACATTTGTTAATCAATTGGATATTTTTGTTCTCGGACCCAAGATCGCCGCCAATAGCACACTTCCTCTTTTGGAAACCGTTCAGTTGATTGAATTAGCAGATCTGTTCGAACGAATGGATGCCCTTTTCACCTTGCTTCTTTTTCTTGGCTTGATCATCAAAATGTCTTTATTTTTTAACGGTGCAGTGATAGGACTTGAAAAAATAACCGGAGTCGGATTTAAAAAATGGATTCTTCCCCTTGCTGCACTTATTTACGGGCTTTCTTTTCTGTCGCCTAACTATACTCATCACATGGTAATCGGTCGAAAATTTGTTCTTAATTCCTGGTTTCCTATTTTTCAAATTCTTCTCCCTTTGTTACTATTTGTGGTTATTGTCATCAAAAAAAGAAATCTAAAAAGCTGAGACCTTTTCATTTATGGAGTGTATCGATAAGGTACATTCTCGCTTCATAAGGGCGCATTTCTATTTCAGACATGTTACTTGGATAATTGGATATTAGCAGCTGCTTAGTCTCTGCCAGCTCTTTCTGAAGTGGGAGATGGGTTGTGTATTTTTGAAAATTACATACTACAAGTAGTTTGGCTCCTTTCAGCGTTCGAGTGTACGCGAACAAATCTTTATTCTTGGGATATATCAGCTCATAATCCCCATATATGATCACTTCATGATCTTTCCTTAATCGGATTAGTTTCCGATAATAATGGAATATGGATTCAGGGTTATTTAAACTTTCTTGTGCATGGATGTCCTTATAATTCGGGTTTACTTTAATCCAAGGATTCCCTAATGTAAAACCAGCGTTGTTGGAAGCGTCCCACTGCATTGGTGTTCGAGCGTTATCACGACCCTTTGCAAAGACTGACTCCATAACTTTGTCTTCAGGGTATCCTTTCTCAATTCTATCTTTGTAGAAATTTAGTAACTCAATATCCCGATAGTCTTCAATTGGATATTGAACATTCGTCATTCCTAATTCTTCCCCCTGATAAATGTATGGTGTGCCTCGCATGCCATGAAGAAGGGTTGCCAACATTTTAGCCGATTCTATCCTGTATTCTCCGTCATCTCCCCAACGAGAAACGATTCGGGGTAAGTCGTGATTATTCCAAAACAAACTGTTCCAGGCATCCCCCTTCAGCTCTGTCTGCCATTTAGACAACACTTTTTTTAATTCTAGAAAATCTAGAGGCTTAAGATCCCACTTCCCTTTCCCCGCTTGTTCGTCCAAACTAATATGTTCAAATTGAAATACCATTGAGAACTCACTGCCGTCCGGGTTGCTATACAATTTGGCGATCTCTGGCGTAGCGCCCCATGTTTCTCCAACCGTCAGCAGGTCTCCAGCTTTTTGAAACGTCTCCTTGCTGAGTTCCCTGATATACTTATGCAGATTCGGCCCGTTGCTGGTAATTTTCAAATCTGGCTCTTTTCCGATTAAGTCAATTACGTCAAGTCGAAAACCGCCTACACCCTTGCTTATCCACCAATTGATCATTTCGTAAATCTCTTGTCGGACTTTTGGGTTTTCCCAGTTGAGATCCGGCTGTTTTACAGAAAAAAGATGTAAATAATATTGTCCTATCTCGGGTACCCATTCCCATGCTGAACCACCAAAGATGGAACCCAAATCGTTTGGTGGCATTCCTTCAACGCCATCTCTCCAGACATAGTAGTCATGGTACGGATTTTCTTTACTTTTTTTTGCTTCTTGAAACCATGGATGCTCATCGGAAGTATGGTTTAACACCAAATCCATTATGATTCGAATGTCACGTTTCCCAGCCTCATGAATTAACATCCCCATATCATCCAAAGACCCGAACATCGGATCAATATCCCGATAGTCCGAAATATCATAACCAAAATCATCCTGAGGGGATTTACAAACTGGTGATAGCCAAATTGCACCGACACCGAGTTGCTGCAAATAGTCTAGACGGGAAACAATTCCTTTCAAATCGCCGATTCCATCACCATTACTATCTTGAAAACTCCGTGGATATATCTGGTATACAACGATTTCTTTCCACCAATTTTTATTTTCCATTGTTCATTACAACCCTTCCAATCACAAATAGTATTTTTATCTTAATCAAGTCACATCATACAATTACTCTTTTACCGATCCTACAACAATTCCAGTCACAAAATATTTTTGAAGCAGCGGATAAATGAGCAGTAGCGGGATGACAGCGACTACGATTTTTGCCGCATTTAGATTTTTGTTTGAAATTTCAGTCAGGTTGCTGAGTTGTGCTGAGTTGGTGCCGGATTGAAGAAGTTCGGCAATATTCACGTTAAGGGACTGAATATAAGTCATTAGCGGATAATTGCTGACTTGGGTCATATAGATCAAACCGCTAAAGAAATCATTCCACGTTCCCACGATACTGAATAGTGCTACCGTCGCCAGCGCAGGGATGGACACGGGAACATACACTTTGAACAGGACCTGGAGCGGATTCGCCCCATCGATGAATGCTGCTTCTTCTAGCGCCTTAGGTACAGCAGAGAAGAAGTTCATGACAAGGATGACACTGAATATAGGGACAGCTCCCGGTAGAACAAGCGACCAAATTGTATTAAGCATATCGAGGTTTTTGATCAGTAGATAACTCGGGATCATCCCGCCGCTGAACAGCATGGCAAAAATCATGACATTCATATAAATGTTTCTGCCACTAAATTCCCTTTTCGACTTGGAGAGCGGGTATGCCATTAAAATAATAAGAATCATGTTGAGAATAAGTGTAAGCACAACACGTAGAACAGATATGCCAAAGGAACGCCAGAACTGAGCATCATCGATAATTTTCGTATACGCTGCTGTTGTAAAATTGACCGGTACGAGACCTACAGCATTAGCTGACACGGCCTCGCTGCTGCTGAATGAAATCGCAACGATATTCCATAACGGAAGAAGGCAGATCAATGCCAGAAATATGACGATGGCATTGATGACAAACCGGCCAATTCGATCTTTTAGGCTTACAGAATATGACATAGGCTTTGCCTCCTTAGAATATTTTCCGGTCGGTGTATTTCTTGGCCAAATGGTTGGCGGACAATAGCAAAACAATACCGATCACTGACTTGAACAGGCCAACAGCCGTACCGAAGCTATACTGTCGCCCAACGAGTCCAATCCGATATACATAAGTATCCAGAATATCTCCCGACTCATAGACAACCGGATTATACAGATTATAAATTTGATCGAAGCCGGCACTCAAAATATTGGTCAGACTCATCACTCCCATGAGCAGGATAATAGGCAGCATACCTGGCAATGTAATATGCCATACTTTTCTCCACCAGCTGGCTCCATCCATTCCTGCCGCTTCATACAGACCCGGATCAATCGAAGTAATTGCAGCCAAATAGACGATGGAACTGTAACCGAACTCCTTCCACACGTCTGTCCCAATAATCAGCGGCTGGAACCAGGTGTTGCTGCCGAGAAAATTAATATTCTCCAGACCGAAAAAAGCCAAAATTTGATTCACAATTCCATCCAAACTGAACATGTTAACAACCACGGATGCTAGAACTACCCAGGATAAAAAGTGTGGCAAATAAACAATTGTCTGTACGGATTTTTTAACGAATTTGATGCGGATCTCATTTAACAAGATGGAAAAAATGATAGCCATCATTGTTCCCAATAGAATCTTGGCAATGGCAATCACCAACGTATTACTAAAAACCTGTGCGATGTCCGGCAGCTTAAACATATAAATAAAATGCTTCAGCCCTACAAATTTGGAGCCAAACATCCCCTTGGCTGGTATATAATCCTGAAACGCCGTAATGACACCGACCATCGGAACATAGCTGAATACCAGTAAAAATAAAATCCCCGGAAGCATCATCAAATGATACATGGCACCCGTGCCCAACCGACCTTTTGCTCTATCATTTCCCTGTTTCATGGATGGACCCCTTTCCTGAAGAAAGGCTGCTTATCGCAGCCCTTCTAGCAGTTCATGATTGTTTATTTTTCGGATGCAGCTTCGTCTTCAATTTCCTGAATTACCTGGTCACCACCTTGTTTCTTCCAATTGCTAACGAAAGTATCGAAGTAATCCAGAGATTCTGCACCAGTCACGATTTTGATGAAAGATTCTTGCTCCATCTTGGTCAGATTAGCCCATGTCTGTTTCATGCTTGGTGTAGTGCCAGAGAAGGCGGGTGTCATCCAAACGAATTTGTTTTCCCGTGTCAGTTTGTCGATGAGTCCCACTCCGTTGATACGCGAGTGATATTTCGCCCAGGCTGTTACGTTATCCGTATCCATATCGCTCAAGTAGGTTTGAATACTTTTAATATTGTTCTTTGATTCTGTCGTCCGGACCTGATCCAAACTAATCTCCCCTTTAATCCCGCGAACAATGTCAGAGTAATCATCCAGCAGCGAGGTAGCCGAGTTGACTTCAATATTAAAAGGTCTGGTAGAACCGTCTACGCCGTTCTCTTGATACTTGGCGGCTTCTGGCATAGATGTTTCCACATTTTTATCATTTGCCAATTTATCGTAGAAAAGGTTTACTATTTTAACGGCGAGTTCCGGGTGTTCATATCCTTTTCTCACAACGATAAACTGATTGGCTGGATTGGCGTGTGCCACGTTTACCTTTCCGTCTGCATCCTCCAAAGTGTAAGCCGTGAATTTCGCATTCTTATCCATCTGCTTCACGCTGCTGAGACCCCAGTCAGGAATATGCCATGGTCCAAAAGCAATGCCGCTTTGACCGTTGGTGTACAGTGCCGTAATATCATCAAATGTGCGTGTTCCAAATTGCGGGTCGATGAGGCCTCTCTTGAACCAATCTGCCATGACGCCTAACATCTGCTTGGTTTCCTTAGTTGTCGAGCCATAAACAATGCTGCCGTCCTTCCCCTTCAACCAGTATTGAGGGAATGCACCCTTGGTGGAGGCAACTCCGAGCATGGTATAGGCAGAACCATTATAGTCACTTGTATTCAGGGTGTTCACAAAGGGAATACCTACCGGTTTCCCGGATTGGCCAGGATCTCTTTTCAAGAATTCCTCGGCCGTTTTCTCCACATCATCCAGTTTGATGGCCCCGTCTCCGTCTGCGTCAAGTTGGATTCCCAGTAGATCCAGCCAATCCTGACGAACCCAGACCATGGTTGGCGCGGAATCTAGGGAAGTAGCCGGAAGTCCCATTAAACGTCCATCTATCGTCGCACTGTCCAATGCACGGCCCTCATAAGAGTCGTATATGTTCTTGATGTTATCTGTGGCATACTGCTTGTAAATTTCCGTCATATCTTCAATCAGATCATTATCAACCAGTTCTTTGAGTTCATCCTTGGAATCAACACGCATCATGTCAGGCAGTTCTCCAGAGGCGATGGCGAGAGAAACCTGACGGCTGTAATCTTCTCCGTTGGCTTCAAATTGGTCTTTAATCTTAGCGTTAAACGTTTCTTTGACCAGCCGAGTATACGCGTTGTTCTCATACGTATCTCCAGCCGGCAGTTTCGGGTTGGCTGTAGTCACACGCCCCATCGTTACGGTTATTTCGTCTTTATAGGCACTGAATGGGTCTCCCGGTGTTGCCTCATACTTGCCCGCTTCCTCCGCAGTGGGAGGGTTGGAAGAGCCCCCACAGGCTGCAAGGGTTGAAATCACCAGGGCAGACATCGACAGCGCAGCCAGACGTCTCGTCAACAATTTGCTTTTTATGAACCATTTAGTTCTCATCACATTCGATTCCCCTTCGTTCTGAATATTTCTCTATCATTGTTGTTTGCGCTTTCATTATAAAGCTCGGAGAAGACAAATCGAGATAGGGATTGAACGTCTGTTTGGATAGAGAAATGTATGCGGTTTCATTCGGGATCAAAAAGCCAAAGTTGGCTTGTAAGCATTTATCCTACCTACCGACATACATTTGTCTATCCTTACTTACTAATCAAAGTGAAGAACAAAAAAAACCGGCAGCTCCTGAAATAGGAATCGTCGGCTTGATTAATGGAATTATAAAAGTGTCTTATAGAATTTATCGTATCACATTCATGATGGTCTTCAGCGATGGTTATGGAGTGCAGTCACCTCCACAGTCACTTGATCGCCCCCTTGTTCCTTCCATTCCTCGACAAATTGATCAAATGAATCGGTCGGTTCAGCGCCTAAAATAATTTTTAAAAATGTATCATGTTCCAGTTTTGATAGTTCACCCCAAGTCTTCTCCATCGTTGGAGTTCGTATATAGGTAAGGCTTCGAACTTTATGGATGTTTGGATCGAAAAAATTTCTTCCGCCTACTAGAAGCGAATAACCCCGCATAAAGCTGTTGCTGTGTTCATTCCAATAGGAAATACCATATTGATCATAAGGCTTCAATTTGGTTTGTTTTATTGTCGAAACCAAATTTTCCAGCAATTTGTATTCAGACTTGTCCTTGAAATCGGCGGGTGTTTTGGTTCCCATCAGAATATCCTGCGCAGCCTTTGATTCAAATCGTGCTTCATCTGCCGGAGCTAAGAAATTGCGGCCCAGCATAAAACGCGTACCGTACTTGAACTCATCACGAAGGTACAGATTGTTAATTTTTATGATCGCTTCGGGATGAGCATATCCTTTTCGTACCACCAAGAATGAACTTGACGGATTATCCACCTTTACATGGTATGCACCGTTTGCATCCAGTGGGAGTGCGTATGCTTGCCAGTTCGCCTCCGGCTCGTTCTGCCAAGCGCTCGGAAGGGGCCAGTACCCAGCATAGAAACCTTGAAAGAACATCCCCGCCTGACCGTTAATAACTGTTTCTTCCGCTTCTTTGCGGAGACCCAGTTCTGGATCGAGAAGGCCTTTGGCGTACATTTCACGCAGTTTGACCAAGGCGTCCTTCGTTTCCGGTAGAACCGAACCGTATACAGGTTTTCCATCTTTGCTCAGCCAATATCCCGGAAAAGATCCATATGCTGCGAAGATTGGCGTTAGATCAAAAGAAAAAGCACTGTTGTTGAAATCGTTATACAGTCCAGTGCTTGAAGCAAGGCCAATCGTATCCCGCTTACTGTCTCCATCTGGGTCATTCTCCACAAAGGCCTTGGCGATAGCTTCCAGATCATCTACCGTTTTCGGCGGCTTCAGTCCAAGACGGTCCAGCCAATCCTGTCGAATCCAGAGCATGCTGAAGTCTTCCGCTGTCACAGAAGGAACAGCCATTATCTTGCCAGCGAAGGTCACTTGTTCCATAGCCAATCCGTTTGTGCTATCAATAATTTTTTTTATTTCCGGTGATGCGCTGCTATTGTATGCCTCGGTTAGATCTTCAATTTCACCAGCCTTGATCATCTCGTTCAGCTGCAGCTGATTTACAATCATGGCATCCGGCAGATCATTGCTGGCGATAGCCAGGTCGATTTTCTGACTCAGATTTTCCTTCGATACCTGCCATAATACCTGGACATCAATGTTAAGGTTTTGTTTAATCACCGTTTTCCATATATTCTTCTCAAGTGTTTCTCCTCCAGAGAGATCCGCGCCTGTTGGGTCTACCGCATATCCCAGTCGGATGGAAACGGGATGTTCATATTTCCCAAATGGATCGGCAGCGGCAGTGTCCGAGATTGTTTTCGTTGGTCCCATTGGCGATTCCCGGAAGTATGGTTTGCTGAAATATACGGTCACTGCAATTAAGCTGACGACAAGAACACATGCAGCCATCTTCTTAATCATCGCTTTCCCCTCTTTCGCCCGGTTTATTGGTCATCTGGGAGAGTACGCTATTTATCCCCTCTGCCGAGGTGTCGATATTCGCTTGGTAGCAGACCTGTCAATTCGCGAAAAATTCGGCTGAAATATTTTTCATCCGTATAACCCACTCGCTCCGCAATCCAGAAAATCGTGTTGTTTGTATTCAATAAATACTCTTTAGACTTCTCTATTCGTATAAATCGGGAGTACTCATTAAAGGTTTTCCCCATCAGATCCTTGAAGCATTGACTGAAATAGCTTCGGCTGATGTTCAGTTGCTGGGACAGACCTGAAGCTGTAAAAGCTTGGTCCAAATCATTGTGCATGATCATAATCGCTTTTTTCACGGCGTCTACAATTTCCTGTGAATACGAAGTCTGTTCATCTGACTTACGAATGCCCTCAGAGGTCTGCTTGATCCACTCTTCTACCTCGTACCAGGATTGAAAAGAATGGATCATTGAGATTCTACCCAGCGTAGTCTGGGCAAAAAGGTGATTCCATTCCATAACTATAGAGTATAGCAATCCCATCAGCTGGCCTTTATGCAGTCTTAGTGATTTGAGCTGTTCAATCAGTTGGTTGTAGTAACTATCGTTGTGGGTCCATGGTGATAGGAACCAACTTTGCTTAATACGATCCATGTCTTCATCCTTCGGTTCTATTGGAAAAGAGTCCTCCACATCCATCGAAACGGCAATGACAGGATCATAAGGGTTGTATGCATAGAATAAGGACGTTTCTGTATAATTCATAATCCAGTTTTGGATTTGCGACCATGTTCGGTCTTGTACATCGGATATAACCAGCAAGGCGCCTTGGGGAACTTGATTCAGGGATTCCTTCAGTTTATGGAACAGCTGATCCTCTACGTCCATGGGTGCCGTCCACATCCAACAGTTCCGTTCAACCTCCCATCGGATCTCGTCTACATTGGATGTCAGTTCAATCGGCCAGCTCTGTCCTGACTTGCGATCCAGTGAAACAAGTGCATACACATGGCGATAATGGACATTGGTCTCACTTAGCAGAGGCAGCTTTCGTCTTGTATTCGCCAGTTCGTCAATCCGAGCATGTATTCGATGCAGCACGTGTTCGAATTGCTCCTTCTCGAGCTGAACTTTGGCTATATAGTCGATGGCTCCAAGTCTGAGCGCTTCTTGGATATAATCGAAATCTTGATGCAGTGTTAATACGACAATATGTAGTTCTGGATAGAGCTGCCTTGCAGCTCGCATCAGTTCAATACCTGACATCACCGGCATCGCGAGATCGGTCAACATCAGATCGACCGGTTGGGCTTTCAGAAAATCCAGTGCTTTCAACCCGTTACTTGCTTCTCCTACAACCTCCATATTGAACTCGTTCCACGGCATCGCAGAGCTTATTCCTTTTCGTACTAATTTATCGTCATCCACTATCAATACCTTAATCATCCTCAGACATCTTCTCCTTTGATAGGAAGTATGAGCAGTATACTTGTCCCTGTACCCAATTCACTTTCGATCACCAGTTGTGCTTGATCTCCGTACTGTGCCCTCAACATGCGGTGGACATAATTGAGTCCAATGCCCATCCCTACTTTTTTATGTTCAGTTATACGATTATTCAGAAGTCTTTGAATCGCTTCCTCGGTCATGCCTGCTCCATTATCCTGTATTAAAATATTCAGCGTTTTAGCAAGTGTAACTTCAATTTGAATAAAACCTTCGTCACTCAGTCCATGATAAAGTGAATTTTCAACCAACGGTTGCAAAATAAAACGAGGCACAGGTATTTGAAGCACTTGATCATCCGCTGAAATACGTACGTCAAATTCAAAGTCATATCGAATTTGCTGCAGGATTAGGTACTGTCTTAGCGCATCAATTTCCTCTTCCATCGTGGATACTTGCCCTAATTTACCCAAATTGTAATACAACAGCTTGTTTAAGGATTGCACCAACTTGTCAATCTCCCCTTGTCCGTTCATGACGGCCAGCCAGTGCACAGTATCCAGCGTATTCATCAGAAAGTGAGGATTGATCTGATATAACAATTTTTCCACTTCCAAATCTGCACGAATCTTCTCTTTCTGCTGCACTTCCTTGAACAGGTCGCCGATTTGATGCTGCATATTTGAGAATTCCCCCAATAGAAAATCAAACTCGGGAATTTGAGTGCGGGTCTGGCTGCCTGCCTTTTGTGGATTCTGAGACATTCCGTTAATTTCCGAATGGAACAGACCTAATGGTTTGTAAACCATCTTCCACAGAAGCCAAGCCAGAAATACGGTAAAGCCGAGAAAGAATAAAGCGACCAGTAATATTTGAAGCAACCACTGGTTTTTCTCCTGTTGATACTTAGCCTGCGAAATTACCGATATGACGCTCCAGTTCTGAGTGGAGTCCTCCTTAAACCAATGGTAATCACGGGATATTCCATCTTTTGCAGTACCTTTCGATATGCTGGAAAAATTCTCTCCGACCTTCATCGCTTCTGGAATTTCACTGTAAACAATGTTGCCCTCACCATTCAGGATTAAATGCGATAAAGCTCCTTTGTATTGATTGTAACCCAGTATATCCTGTGTAAGACGAAAGCCGGATTCGATGTAAATATATACATCGTCCCTTTGAGGCAGCTGTACCTTTCGCATAGCAGATAAAACAAGCTGATCATCAAATCGGTTCATACTCATATGGGGACCATAGTACGCAATGCCATATGATTTGGAAAGCACAGGCAAAGACTCGGGAGAAAAACGATCTTTGATGGGAAAGTTAGCGAACTGTGTAGTGCCTTCTTTCTGGAAATAGTATAAGGTCAGACCTATATTCGGATTAGTAAACGTTACGACATTTAACTCATTCTTTAATTCATCTCTAGCCTCAATCAATTCAAATATATTGGAGGAAGGCTTCAAGACTTCATCCAGTTTTTTGCCTAATGTACCACTATAGGATAATTGCTGAGTAACATGATTCAGGTTGGTAATTGAATTTTCCAGTGATGAAGTTACCTGCTGTAGATTGCTCCTAATTCCATCATTGATTTTATTCGCAAAAATGGAATCAATGGTATAGTAAGAAATTGCAAATATACTGATAAAGGGAATAAATGCGCTGAGAAAAAACAATAAAAAGATTCTTTTTTTAAGTGTCATTCCGACCCATTCTCCTTAGGTAAATGAAAGAGCAAGCCCCAGGTTATGAGCTTGCTGTTTATGAATAACAGCTCTATCAATTATCGTCTTCCTCATAGGCAGCGACCTATTTGAAAATTGGCGACATCTTAATCCGATTCAGATTGAAAAAATCAGGATACCTCCATCTCGGTGAGGTCCAATTCTGTTCATAATTATAGATTGATATTCAAATATGTCAAACGCTTTCATGGAATTCATAGAACTTATTCTCTCTTCCTCTTTGCATACATCGACTTGCCGTTTTTAATTGCTTATTGTAGTTGAATTTTTAGCATGTAAAAAAGACTCACTCCGTCTTCAACAAGTGGAATAAGCCTTCTAAGCTTTCAATAACATTTTCTACTCCTAATTCTTACAAATGTTGTTGTTGATCAGGATTGGATGCCAAAGCAACAAATAATTTCTCTCCTTCACTCAGCACTTGTAGAAATTGTTCTCTGGCCAAATTGGGAGCAAACACCAGTAACTCGGCCTAACAATTCATATTTTTCCTTCTTACTAACGTTTAACTGTAAACCTCTTGTTCCAGCACCCGATTTACAGCCTTGATAAAGGCAAGATAACCACCATCGGTATCGTGCCGATGAGGAAGAGCCAAAAGCATTGTCTCTTCAACCTGGTTATCGTCTAACTCATAGCTGTTTGTCAGGATTTCTCTGATCTCATCGACGGGTGTACCGAGAGCAAACTTCTGAGCTGCTTTATAGATATCATAGTTCTCATAGATATCCTTCCGTGTCAACTTCTGCAAATCGATAAAATCATATATTTTTTTAACGAAATACAGCACCGCCAGCACAATTGAGATCAGACCCGCAATTGTTAAAATTTCATTCATTCCCCATACCTCTTTCCCTTTCCACTCAGTTGACAGCTTAGCCGATGAAACAGACGAACATGGGAGTGCCCATCTCACATGCCAAACCTCCTTATCCTCTCTACTTCCGAATTCAGCGTAACATTTTCACCATTAGTTTAGGATTAGGGTTTTCATATAGGTATAAAGATCACCTTAAGATTTAGATGACAGATGAAAAATAAAGAGACCATGCTCCAAAAGAGCATGATCTCTAATTACATCATTATAATATGATTACCTAGCCATCATCTCCAACCTGAAGCATACGATAACCAACTCCGATATGTGTTTGAATAAACTTAGTTTGTGATGATGTTTTTTCTATTTTTTTTCTCAGCGTTGCCATAAACACACGCAGGGCAGGAATGTCATAGCTGTGGCTGCCCCAGATTTCATGCAGAATAAAATTATGGGTCAGTACTTTGCCTACATGTTTTGCCAGCAGGCAAAGCAGTTTATATTCGCTTGGGGTCAGGTGAATTTCTTCTTCACCAATCCATACGCATCCTGCTGCATAATCAATTCTCAAATTTCCATTAATAAAGCTGGAAGCATCCTTCAGGAGCTTATCACTGTCATTTCGAATTCTTCGTAAACTGACTCGAAGTCTGGCCAGCAGTTCTTCTACACTGAAGGGCTTTGTTAGATAATCGTCCGCTCCAGCATCCAGCGCATCTATTTTATCCCGATCTTCGCTGCGTGCGCTGACCACGATAATAGGCATATTCGACCATGCACGAAGCTTTTTTATGATATCTACACCGTCCATATCCGGCAGCCCCAAATCCAGAATCATTAGGTCCGGCTGCTTGGATACTGCTTCTAAAATCGATGCTTCCCCTGTTTCAGCCGTATGGTATTTATAACCCTGTGTCTCCAGGGTTGTCGTAATCAGCTTGCGGATGGGTTTATCGTCCTCCACAACA
The DNA here is from genome assembly GCF_038007385.1 of Paenibacillus sp. FSL M8-0228. Lineage (NCBI taxonomy): Bacteria > Bacillati > Bacillota > Bacilli > Caryophanales > Paenibacillaceae > Paenibacillus > Paenibacillus sp. FSL M8-0228. The sequence goes on along the minus strand of NZ_JBBOXA010000001.1, from coordinate 2,838,275 downwards.
AGGATAAAAGGTTTATTCATGAACATTCACTTCCTCAGCTTGCAGGGTAAAATAAAAAATCGTCCCTTTAGGGACATTGTCCTTAACACCAATAGTACCTCCATGAGCATTCACAATTGATTTGCACAGAGAAAGCCCCAGCCCTAATCCACGGCGTCCGTCCCCATGAATGTTGTCTGCCGTATAAAACATCTCAAACAGTCTGACCTTGACTTCTTCTGAAGAAATACCGGGGCCATCATCTGAGATTTCTACAACGACTATATGTCTTTCGTGTCTTGCGGAAATCGTGATGTGAGAGCCATCTTGGGTATACTTGATTGCATTATCAATCATATTGATCAATACCTGAACAATAAGTCGGGAGTCCATTCGAGCCATCATCAATTCATCATCCAATTCCGTCTGAATGACATGCTTCACACTGTTGCGATTCACATGAAGCAGAGCCTCCGAAATGACTTCCTCCATTAATTCTGCCTGAAAATTAAGATTTAGAGTACCACCTTCGATTCGACTAATGGACAGCAAATTTTCTACTAAATTGATCAGCCACATGGAATCGTCATATATATCCGTATATAGACCTTTTTTTTGTTCCTCGTTTAGTACCTCTGAGTTTCCAAGAAGAATCCCCGCATTGCCTGAGATGCTGGTAAGAGGAGTGCGTAAATCATGAGAAATGGACCGAAGCAGACTGGCACGGAGTTGCTCCTGCTGGATTTGCATGGAGATCTCTTGTTGTCTTTCGTTCAGTTTTTCTTTCTCCAGCGCCAGCGCGCATTCTCCCAGCATGGCAAGCATTAGGCTATTTTCAAAAACTTCTAAAGGTTCTTCCTCATCCATTACAATAGCTGCCACCGCAAGAACCTGATCTCCTCCACGCACCGCATGATATAGACACTTAGCGCCAAAAAAAGTATCCGTCGTAGCTCCTGCACGCTTGTTGTTTTTATATACCCACTCTGCAACTGCACGTTCGTTGCCTCCTGTGTAGACCCCTGGATCAACTGCAGATTCTTTCTTTGGAAAAAACTGCGGCGCCGACAGTTCCCCTTGGTCAACTGAATAGAAAATGACCATTCTGTCCAACAACTTCACCATTTGATGCGCCATTTCATTAATAATAGCCGGAGAGTCTTTGGCCTGTTGCAATTTCCGGCTTGTTTCCAGAAGCACCTCGGTACGGTAAGCTTTTTGCGCGGACTGCCGAGCCTGCTCTCTAACTCGCATAGTTAGTGTACTCGTCATGAAAGAAGCAGCCAGCATGACCAGAAAGGTGACCGGATAGCCTGAATCATAAGCCTGTAAAGAATAATAAGGCTCGGTAAAGAAATAATTAAACACAAGTACACTCATAACCGAAGAAATGGCGCTATACATTCTGCCCTTGGTCACAATTGCATTTAACAAAACCCCTAGAATGTACACGGTGATAATGTTAGCTTCTCGGAATTCCAAATACTTAAACCACAAGCCAATAATTGTGCACACAGTCAAGATAACAATGGTCTTGATAGTATCTGCCAACGACAGCATTGGGTATTTTTCGTAAAAAGGCAATCTTTTATATAAGGAGGACTGAGTATAGGGGATAATATAGATTTCAATATTAGGAAGCAAGGCCGTTAGTTTATCCATTACATTGGATTTTGCAAGCCCTCTTCTCTTGTAAGGGGAGCGTCCTAGGACAATTTTCGATACATGGCTTGTTTTGACATATTCGGAAATCTGTCCTGGAATATCGTCTCCATACATCGTTGCGATTTGTGCACCCATTTGCTCAGCCAGCCTAAGGTTTTCCCTTAACTCCGCTTTATTTTTTGATGTCAATTCTCTCGCTTCTGGTGTTTCCACAAACAACGCGGTGAAATGACCATGAAAAGCTGCCGCCATTCTTGCTGCTGTTCGGATCACTTTCTTATTGGAAGCAGCCGAAGACAGGCAGACCAGAATATGTTCTTTCGTATCAGATTCATTTGTTATCGCCTGCTCACTGATTTGCTCCGCAATTCGGTTTAACTGACTTGCTCTATTACGCAAAGCAATTTCACGTAGAGCCGTCAGCTTCTCCTTGGTAAATAAATGAGCCTGTGTATTCTCCTCCTCAGGATAAATCTTTCCCCTATTCAAACGTCCTATTAAATCATCCGGTTCAATATCGACTAATTCCACCTGATCAGCACTGTCAAATACACTGTCCGGTATGCGTTCGTCAACGGAAATGCCAGTAATGGAGTAAACAATATCCGTTAGGCTTTCGAGCTGTTGAACATTCATCGTCGTATATACATGAATTCCTTCGCGAAGAAGCTCCTCCACATCTTGATATCTTTTTTTATGTCGGCATCCTGCCGCGTTGGTATGGGCCAAATCGTCCAATAATATAAGGTCAGGGCTTCTCTGGAGCGCTTGGTCCAGATCAAATTCCTTAGTTGAGGATTCTTTATTTGAAATTTTGATGTAAGGAAGAAGTTCAAGTCCTTCCAACAGCGCCGCAGTGTATGGCCGGGCATAATGTTCAATATATCCAACTACGATATCTATACCCTCTTTTTGCTCTTCGTGGGCGTCGCTAAGCATCGCACAGGTCTTCCCAACACCTGGTGCATATCCAACATAAACCTTCAATCTTCCTCTTCTTTTCCTTACCGGCAAGTCAGTAATTTGATCAAATATGGACTCGGCATCGTTCTGTTTTGCTGCCATCCTGTGCCCACCCTCTATTATATATCTCTCAATCCTTAGTATATCATGGGCAAAATCAGTACCGTATTACGAATTTGCCTACAGCATTAAGATTGTATTAAGATCCGTTCTTATGTAATAACATCCTTAAAGAAGCCTCAAAATCCTGATTCTATACTAGCTTTCTCAGTGGAAGGATAGCAGCAAAATAATATAAAAAACTTTCTAAAGCTGGCTAAGTGCGAACTTAAATAAGTTTCAGTTTTTTTGAAAAGCCTATACAACAAAAAAAGCCGCCAAAATAGCGACTTTTAATAGGACTATGTTCTTGTCCCTCGACAAATGCTGATCTGAACCGCCAAGCTCAATATTGCATTGCAAAACGACCGAGCCGCAACCTTGCATTAGCGGGTAAAAGAATTCATGCAATGAGATAGGTTTCCCAAAAGCCATTCATACAAGCCGCTCCCCTGGACCTCCCGACCCAGCTGTATTTTCTTTCTTGGAAGTCAACATCTTCTCGCTTGGGCTTTGTGCTTTGGCGAAAGTATAGCTATTGTTCGTTTTCCCTATAGCGTTGCTAGCTGTCACTTCCAGCGTATAGCGGGCACCGGGCAGATCACCCGTGCCTATCGTTAGTTTGTGGTCGGTAGTAAAAAACCGCCGTTCAGTCTCTAAGTACCACTGTCGACATCGGTGTAATTGAGCGTGATTTCCTGACTATCCCCTTGGAATGTTCCTTCCGGTTTATCGATCGTAACCGTCGGTTTTGTCCCATCGGGATTTTGCGGAGTAATCCGTCCTTCCTTGATCCATCTCTCGCCACTTACGGCATATCCAGGCATTTGCGATCCGGGTATCTGATTTCCATTTGAGTTGAATATGACCTTCGCCTGCGTCCAGTCCGGGGCTCTATACACATACCAGCCGTTGCCTTCATTCTGCATGGCCACGCCCGGCCAAGCTGAGCCTTCCCTGAGCGGAGTCACGGAATCATCGTAGTAGTAGATGTTCGGTACTCCCCAGCCGGAAGGCTTGTAGAAATGAACGGTCATGCCCGAGCTCGGTTCCTCCTTCGTATATCTGAACATCTTCTCTGTTTGACCAGACAAATTCGCGGCGACTATTTTCAGAACAAACGTCGATCCGATTGGAGTTCCAGCGCCAATGCTGACCATATCTCCCGAACTGAACGGAGTCACCGGCCCCCCGTTCAAAGTGTACGTTGCCGAGTCTGCATTGGAATAGTTCATTCTCACGTTAACAGAATCTGTGAAAAAGGCTCCTTCCCCAGGATCGACGGATACTGACGGAGTTTGTTGCGCTGCGCTATACAGTACGGCGATCCTGCCTCCGTCCAGATGGCCGGTAATTCTGCCGTTCGACACCGTAAACGATCCACCGCCATTGGCCTTGTTCTGGTAAACGCCGTCCTCCAGTCTGGTAGGGGAGTTGATTTGAGCATTGCCTCCAAGATTCACAATCGTCATGCCTTTGGTACCGCGTTCAACCTGCATAATTTGATTCCCTTGCGTCCTAATGTATTCGTCTTGACCTACCATGGCATTGTGGAACTTGTTAATGGCAACGACGTCCGGGTCCTTCCAGAGCGTATTCCCCGCATCGCCGAGCCGATTCGCAAATTTCCCACCTCCTGTCGGTCTGTTGAAGAACAGAGAGGTCGTCTCCGCCCGGGAGGCGATGATTGCCCAGCCCATTTTGATTTGCCAATCGTTCAACCCCGTCGATTCGCTGTTGTCGTTGGCATAAGTGTCATGCGATTCGACCCAGGTAACTAATTTGGAGGGGCTTACATTATTAGCGTTAAAAGATTTGGCCGCATCAACATTGATGCCACCGTGATAACCAACGGCGCTTCTGACACTGTCCCCATAGCTGGAGGCGGCCAAGCTGAGGTAATTGGCATAGCCGGCAAAGTTGTCAGCTCCACCTTGAAGCACTTCTCCGTAATTAAACAGTCTATCTTTATTGTTTAACGAACCCAGTACCCGGGGCCAGAAGTTGGAGCCCCCCGGATCGTTGGGCAACTCAATATGCTTGGCGGCGTCGAATCTGAAGCCGTCGGCGCCCAAGGAAATGGCGTCATTCAGGAAGCCGATAATGATATCTTGCAATTCCTGGTTAGACGTGTTGAGGTCGGGCAGACCAATTCCCCACTGTGTGACTTGCCAACGGTCATTCCAGTTTTCCACACCTCTGGCCTCATGCCAGAAATAGCTGTTATTCTTGATTGCCGAATCAACATTATGCGCCGGCTGATACTGCTGATTTCCACCGCCCGCATTCCCCGTATGATTGGCGACAACATCAACAATGATACTTATGCCGTATTTATCCGCTTCCTGGCAAAGCTGTCTGAAATCATCCCTGCTTCCCAATTGAGAGTTGCCGATTTTAAAGTTGATGGGCTGGTACAAAATCCACCACTTGCTGCCTTCTGTCAACCCTTCCTTGCTGGCTTGGATTGGCGAAGTTTGCACCGCTTTAAATCCCGCCTGAGCCAGTTCCGGAAGGTTCCTGGTGATGTTGTCAAAAGACCAGTTCCACGCATGAAAAATAAGACCATCCTTCGTTCTTTCCGGGAGTTCGTAGTTTGCGACAGCCGATAGCTTCGCATCCGAACCTCCTAACTGCCGAACATCGGCATTCGCCTGTGCTTCGGGAGTAAAGCCATTCGTTTGCAACAACAATACGACAAAGAGAACGATACTCCAGGTACGCCTCAAGATGGGGCTTGTCTTCCTCCTCATACTAAACTCTCCTTTTAAATTTTATTTTACAACCAACCTCTCTTGAGAGATTAGGAGTAAATAAAAGAGGGCAAAACAACATGTATACGCTTCCAAAAAGGGCAATCGTTTGCACATAATTGAGCTCAACGACATGATTTCATTTATTTGACAATTTGTCAATGCTTATATTAAAGATAAATTTCCAACGGCCTTTTTTCCCCCTCATTATTATTCACTGTGCCTTCAAGACTTTTTGGACGTTGACTTCAATTACGAACTGGTTTTCTTAGATTTGAATAATGTCCCTGCAATTGCATTGACTAGTAAAAGTATGGTTGATATAATCATAAAAGGAAAAATCATTGGCATAGTGCCCTGTGGATGTTTTTTTCATATTTTCTTTTGTAAGCGCGTACAATGATTTATTTCCCTACATACCATGGAGGAGGCGATCAATGAATCTATTTTATCCAAATAAATGCCTTTCTTTTTTTTACTTTTAATGCAACCGGTTGCAAAATCCATTCCACTAAATATTATCAGGAGGTTGTTAACTTGCTAAGAAAAAAAACTGGGAGTTTTATTTCTTGGTTGATTATTTTATCGCTTTGCTTCAACTTCTTCGGCTTACCCGGCGTAGCTTCGAGTAACAACGATTATACAGCCACCTACACGAATTCCACAGCGACTGCTCTTCCATCGACAACCGCTTCGATCACGTCTACCGTTACCGCAACGTATACACCTACCACAACAACTAAATCAACTCAAACTGGGTTAACGGTTCACTTTAAGAAACCTTCAAGCTGGAATTCAGCGATTCGAATCCATTACTGGAACCTGAATCCGGCAAGCGTTCCGATAAGCGGGGCGTGGCCGGGAATCCTGATGAAGTCGGATGGAAATGACTGGTACAGCTACACCATTGCCGATGCCACAGGCTCAAGCCTCATTTTCAATGACAGTAGCGGCAAACAAACGGCCGACTTGTCCCGCAGTGTGAAAGAGGGCTGGTATTACACAGATAACACATGGTATGATGTCAGCCCGGAAATGCCTAAAATTCCGGCGATTTCCGCCTCTCCTGTACCCAAAACATATGATTCGTCCCAAACGGTGACGCTTTCCAGCACCAACAGTGATGATAAGATTTACTATACGATAGATGGTTCGACACCTACGACATCCTCGACCTTGTATACCTCTCCAATCCAAGTTGCTTCCTCTTTGACCATTAAGGCCTTCGGTATCAACTCAATCGGGCAAACTGGAAATGCATCCTCTTTTGATTATGTAATTGACCTGAATGCAGATCTGCAAGCTCCGACAATCACAGCGAATTTGCCTGCCGGGCATTCTGATTCCTCGGTGACTGTATCCTTTAACCTGAAAGATAACAAGGCGGCAACGACCAAGGCATACTATACGGAGGATGGTACAGAACCAACCACAAGCTCAAAAGTCTATATTCTCGGCAACGCGCTGACCGGATTGACTGGACCGTCTATTCTTATCTCCAAGACTACGACATTAAAATTTCTCGTTATAGACGGCGCTGGTAATCAAACCAAGCAGAGCTTTGTTTATAATATTGGAAATAAGAAGGATTTTCGGGAAGACACCATCTATTTCGTGATTACTTCTCGGTTCTATGACGGTGATCCGAGCAACAACGTGCACGCATGGGATGATGGAAAGGCGCGCAATCCAGATTCGGACCCGGCTTGGAGAGGAGACTTTAAGGGGCTGATTCAAAAGCTCGATTATATCAAAGCCCTCGGATTCAGCGCCATCTGGATTACACCTGTTGTGCAAAATGCCAGCGGTTATGATTACCATGGTTACCATGCTTTAAATTTTGCCAAAGTAGACCCACGGTATGAATCGGCGGGAGCTTCTTATCAGGATTTGATCAATGCAGCCCATGCCAAAGGGCTGAAGGTTATTCAGGACATCGTCGTCAATCATACGGGTAATTTCGGTGAAGAGAATCTGTACCCCATGTTCAAGAAAGATCCGGCTAAACCGGATACTGCTAACAACTTGGTGAAAACTACGGATAAGCTGCCACCAAACTATGATACTATGACACCCGATCAGCAGTATCAGGCAAGGCTCGCCTTAATGAAGAACGAGGGAACGAACAATAACATTTACCATACAGAGAAAAGTCTTTCCTGGGAATCCTATACGGTTCAGACTGGTCAGATAGCGGGAGATTGCGTGGATTTGAACACGGAAAACCCTGCAGTTAACAAATATTTAATTGATACCTACAATCACTATATTGACATGGGTGTTGACGCTTTCCGTGTCGATACGGTGAAGCATGTGAGCCGGTATATTTTCAATAAATACTATATTCCTGCCTGGAAAACAAGAGGCGGCTCGGATTTCTATATTTTTGGAGAAGTAGCCACACGTTACAGAGATGTTTGGAACAGTGGAATTCCGGCGATCTCGACGCCATTCTATACTTGGAAAAGCTCGAAATCGTATCCAGGCGATGGAAAGAATGACTACGCCTCCAATAAAGCGTCAGTTGAACAAGAGTGGACGGACAACTCTACTACAGCAGGACAGCCAACCTCGAACAATGCTCTCTTAAACGGAAATACCTATCATACGCCTGACTATTCGATGAAATCGGGCATGGATGTGATTGATTTTCCAATGCATTGGGCATTCAAGACCGCGCATGAAGCATTCAATATGAGAAGTGGCGACCAATACTATAATGATGCTACGTGGAATGTAACCTATGTCGACTCGCATGACTATGCTCCTGACCAGGCTCCGGAAAATCAAAGATTCGCGGGCACACAGGACACTTGGGCTGAGAATCTCGATCTGATGTTCACCTTCCGCGGAATACCCGCTATCTTCTACGGCTCCGAAATCGAGTTTCAAAAAGGGGCAACTATTGATACAGGTCCAAACGCACCGCTAAGCAAAACGGGACGAGCATATTTCGGCGATCACGTGGAAGGCAATGTTACGGTACAAGATTACGGCAAATACACAAATGCTACTGGCACGCTTGCGGAATCGCTCAACCATCCTCTGGCGAAACATATCAGACAGCTTAATTTAATCAGAAGAGCTGTTCCCGCCTTGCAAAAAGGCCAGTATTCCACAGAGAATGTGTCGGGCAATCTGGCGTTTAAGAGAAGATATACCGACAGTGCCAAAGGCATTGACAGCTTTGCATTGGTCACGATTTCAGGAAACGCCACGTTTACCGGAATTCCGAACGGAACCTATGTGGATGCGGTGACCGGTGATTCCAAAACCGTTACTGATGGCAAGATTACCCTGACATGCTCCGGCAAAGGAAATGCAAGGGTATATGTATTGAATGGTAGAGGTGGAATTGGAGAAACGGGAACCTATCTGAAGTAAACGGTAGTATGTCTTAGATAACTGAAGCAACCTCAGTTCGGTATTGCACTGTGCTAAGGTTGCTTCCAATTAAAAAGTATATCTAAGAGAGAGAGTCAGGATATTGCTCTGAACTAAATTTTTAACGGATGGGAGTGAACCAAGATGCCCCAACGACAGCTTCTATGTGCGTAAATTCTTCCGTATATTTAATGACCAACAACCATCAAGTATTAGCGGTTATCCCGCCCCTAGAACTGATAAAGCGTGAGCACGTACCCTGCTCTCTTGTCCATTCCGTTGTTGTTTATCCCCCCTGCATTGCTCCCCGAAGGATAGAGGCTATCAGACGCTTAATGAATGAAAAAAATGATTTAGATGGTCGGCAAACAATTTAGGATTTTCCATAGCGGCGAAATGACCGCCTTTATTCGCTTTCTCCCAGTACGTAATATTATAGACGTGTTCTACCCAGCTTCGGGGAGGCGTGGGCAGCTCCTTGGGAAATAAGGAAACCCCTGTTGGAACAGTAACGCGCTGACCTTCGGTGAAATGCAGTTTATTATTCACGCGATCCCGAGACCAACGACTGTTGGATAACAGCTTTGGTGTACGTACATGGTATAGAATTCGCGCAGGTCAGTGTTATGGAACTGGATCGTAAATTTACAGATATTGATTTTGAACTGAGTGCAATTTCTTTGTGAGCTGGTTTCGGTAGAATTGCAAAAGAACGACTTTTATAATTGTAGTCAAGGAATGATGCATAGCTTTTTGCTTTCCGAACTGCTCACAGGCGAGCTCAATGATGCTAATGTCATCGCAATGCGACTGGCTCATCTGGACTGGACGCTTACACCTACCTAAGAGTGATGACCTTGACAGACCTGAAGAACAGCTTTTTTGACGGGAAAGTTCAGTTAGTTGCACAGCATATGATCCAATTGCTACCGGATAGCCGCTGGATCGTATATCAGGGACGCATTGTATTTCTCATTTCCCTCGTTGATTCATCCTGTAAAATCATTGCTGAAGACAAACGATTTCTGGAATTTCTCCAAGTAAACGATCTAACTGCTTCGCTGAGTGACTGCTTTAGTCATTTAACTTTTTTGCGAAAATATTATAAGCAATGCCTAACCGCCGTCGAGATTGGTTTCCAACTTAATTCAAACAAGTCAGTGTATATGTATGAGGACTATCTCTTCGAGCATATTGGAAAGATCATATCGGAACAGAACGATCTCGCTGACTTCTGCCATCCAGTTATCCAAAAGTTAATTGCTTATGACAATGGCCACAAAACAAGTTTACTGCCCACCCTTGAAGCCTATCTTCAATATGTGGACACTCCAAATCTTGCTGCTAAAACACTTTTTATTCATAGAAATACTTTGTTCTATCGAATCAACAGGATACGTGAGCTTTTCGAGGTTGATCTAAGCGATGGTGATATTCGCCTGAAGCTTCAAATGACTCTTCATTTTCTAAAACTGAAAACACAACGCGGCGATCCTGAAGATCAGAGATAGAAGGCTAAGAGTATGCAAAAAAACATGCAGACAAAATTTCTTATCGATACTTTGTCTGCACGCTGGTCTTTTCTAGCTACCATAAGCATTCAGATAGTTCGCTGCTGTTCTAAGATGAGCAGCAGTTTTTCTAATTCCATCATTATTCAGCTTACCAGCTTTAGGCCAACTGCTGAACCGAGTACCATCGCGATGAACAGAATCCTCGCGGTATTACGCGGTTCACTGTAGAAGATCATGCCCAATATGGCTCCGCCAGAAGCTCCAATACCGGTCCAGACAGCGTAGGCCGTTCCCATTGGTAGTGTTTCCATGGCCAGGGATAGAAACAAAAAGCTCAATCCAAAGCCTGCAAGCAAGTAAAAAGCAGACAGGAAATTCCGGTCTTTATGGAGCTTATTAATCATGAGAACTCCCATCATCTCAAATACGCCTGCCAAAATAAGAAATACCCAGTTCATACGTCAGTGCACCTCTTTTCCTTGTTTCTTCTCTTTACTCTGTATTTTGAGTCCTACAACTCCGAGCAGAAGCACCCCGATTAGCAACAATTTAGATCCCTTTACCTCAGCACCAAACAACAAAATTTCTGCTAATACAGTGCCGGCCGTTCCCAATCCGACAAATACTGCATACACCGTACCTACCGGAAGCGTACGGGAAGTCATAATCATGAGTATGAAACTTACTAAAATGGCAACTAAAGTGCCCCCCCACTCTAACCAGCCGCTGGCATGTTTCAGGCCGATGACCCATCCAACTTCGAATAATGCCGCAACTACAACAGATAACCATGTCTTGTTCATTCTGTGCTTCCTCCTTTTAGATAATGCTGCAAATGTAGTATGAATTTATAGCAGCAATAAAAAAAAGCCTGAGAGAATACTGCATACAGCAGTTTTTCTCCCAGGCTTTTATCCCTCCGTGGCACAGTACGACGACTGTGAGTTTTCTCTCGGACCAGCCGATATTATCGCGGAACCCTAGAAAACATTTTTGAATTCAATTTTATAGTTAACATTATACATATTAGTGAATAAAACACAATATAAAATCAATAAAAATTCGTATATCTCCCTAAACTTATATCATTGTTTTGGTCATTATGAAATCAATTTGTTCTTCATCACCCATATAAAAAGAGTGTGCGCCAGTTTGAACAAACCCCATTTTCTTATAAAAAGCAATGGCGTTTTCATTTTTTTCCCATACACCGAGCCAGATTTTCTTTTTATTATGTTTCATCGCAATTTCCATAGATTTATTTAGTAGATATTTACCAAGCCCCTGTTTTTGAGATTTGTTTTTTATATAAATCCTCTCTATTTCGAGCGACTCACCACCCATTTTTTCGGATTGGGCCTCATTTATATTTACCTTTAAATATCCAGCAAGTTCTTCATTGAAATAGATGAAAAAGAATTCTGAAGAGACGTTGGACAATTCCTTCTCCAACTGTTTAAAGTTAAATGCTCTTTCCAGATAGGCCTTCATATTTTCAGGTGAATTCAGATCCTTAAAAGTATCGTTGAATGTTTCAATACTTATTTCTTGGAGTATTTGTAGATCTTCACGGCTGCACTTTATTATTTTTACAGTCACTTTAAATTATCGCTCCTTCATGTAAATCAATAATTTCTCTTGTTCCCTTTTTTTACAAATTCCCATTCATCACCTATATTTTTTCTTACTCTTTGAAGAAGATTAAAAATGGTGTTTACTTCACTTTCCGAAAATCCCGCTAATGCAACATTATCCGAATAATCATGTTCTCTTTTTATAAAAGGATAGACTTTATTCCCTTTTTCTGTTGGAAAGAGTTTATTAATTTTTTTGTTATGCTGATCCTCTTCCTTTTCAATAAATCCGTTAATAACAAGTTTTTTTATAGCACGAGATGCGGTTGTTCGATCTACTTTTATCATCTCGGCTAACTTTTCTTGAATGATTCCTGGGTTTTCACATATTCGTACAAGGTATAAATATTGTCCTTTTGTAAGGTCATATTCTTTAAATTCGATATTGCTTATAGAATCTAATGCTCTTGCGATCATTCCAATTTCACGAAGTACTTCCTTCATAATGAACTCCTTTACCCCTGTTTTGTTGCAAATGCAATAAAAATGATATATATTGAATTTACCTTATTTTTATTGCATTTGCAACAAAAAATTATATTAAAGAGGTCGAGTAAATTGAAATATATTTTTTTCGTATTAGGAATTTTTATATTATCCCTTGGAATTTCGTTCACTATACAATCAGACCTTGGGGCTTCACCTTTTGATGCACTTTTAGTAGGACTGTCTATAAATGTGGGGCTTACTGTGGGAAGTTGGGAAATCATAATAGCTATAATATTGATAGGTTGTAATTCGCTTTTAAAAAGACAAACACCAGAAGTTTTGGGGTTGTTAACAGCATTTATAACGGGTATTGGTATTGATATGTGGCTTTTTTTACTGCACAATTTGATAACACCTGAACTATGGTACAGCAAAGTTGTTTGTTTTGGAATTGGTTTAGTTGTTGTAGGATTAGGAACTGCAACATATTTACAGACAAATTTTGCACCCATTCCAGTTGATCGATTAACATTAATCATAAAGGAATTAACTAAAACAAATCTATTTTTTTCGAGAACATTCATCTACCTTATATTCTTGATCATAGCAGTCCTTTTAAACGGACCCATTGGCATTGGAACCTTGTTAACCGTTTGTTTAGGGGGGCTAATACTCAATTACTTTATGCCATTTACTAAAAAAATACTTGACCGCATATTAACACACTCTGCTACATCACCAAATCATGAGAAAGATAAAAGAGACTGAAGCTTGATGCTCATATCTCTTTGTTTCGATCTTAAGTTTGTCTTGGTCGAGCTTCAGTCATAGCATTTTTTTCGGGACTAACGCCTGCGCTTGTTATCCTGCTAGCTCCTTTGCTTTGGGAAGAGACGCCGTTTTAGTGCAGCTAGTCGGATTCTGTATCATTATCCTCTCTCTTATCGTTGTTAGATACAAGCGAGATCTGCAAGTAGGACAGTATCAAGACTGGCAATGGGGCATACTGGCCATCTTGTTTTATAGGCTTTGTAATTAAGATTAGACAAGTTCCTTCTTCAACAGATGTAATTTTTAATGAAGCAAAACAAAAAATCAAAAAAATAAAGGGACACTTTTAGAACGTGTCTCAATTCTATCTAAAAGAAAAAATGAGTCGTCAAGAGATATTCGGCTTAATTCTTGCATTGATTGGAATTATCGTAATTAAAATGATGGTTTAATCAAATTGATCTTTAAACTGCATATAAATCAAACCAGCAATTTCTAACAAAAGAAGACCCGCGTTATTGAAACGCGGGTCTTCTTTTGTTAGAGTTCATTGAGCTTACTCAAAGTGGTACCTTTTATATAATCTAAACAATTCGGAATATAAAATGGAGCTAATCCATCTTATACTCTTCCCCTAATATATAATGTGCATAATCAACCTAAACTCGACGAATTGTTTATAATACTTAAATTTTCAAAGGGAATTGTATTTTTTTTAATGTTAGTACATGAGCGTTGTGTCGGAAAAAGAATACTTTGCAGGCAAGGCAGTCGGACAAGCCGCCACCCTCTGCACACGCAAAGTGAAATCATTGCATTTTAGAAAACGGATTTAGAAAACAAAGTCGATGGAATCCGGTGAGAAGCCTTCCGGCTGCTCGTCCGAGTTCACCTGAATATCGCTTAACAGCAAATCTGGATCGATTCCAATCTGGGACAGGATCGCTATCAAATCTCTGGTTAATCTCTCAATAGCGTCAGCCCCAAATAGCTTCGTGCAATATTCAAAGGAACCCTTCATCTCCCCATCTTCATCACTCATAGACAAAGTCAAATCGAATTTGGAAATACGATGCTCCCGAACATACGGGCTGAAGGACAGTGTTTCAAGCTTCGCTTCCGGCGACTCTGTGTTTTCCAGTACAAACATGGTGTCGAATAACGGGTTACGGCTTGCATCCCGTGTTACATCCAGCTTTTCCACCAACTCTTCCAGTGGATAATCCTGATGCTCGAAGGCTTGCAGCGTACGATCTCTGGCTTCCTGCAAGTAGCTGTGGAACGTTTGGTTGCCCTTCGGCTGATGCCGGATGGCTAGCGTATTGACGAACATTCCGATCAGTGGCTCCAGCTCAGGCAACAAGCGGCCTGCTACCGGCGTACCGATGATCAAATCGTCCTGACCGCTGTATTTGGACAGCAGAACGGTGTAGGCGCTCAACAGTACCATGTACAGTGTACTTCCGGTCTGTGCCGCAATTCGGTGCAGTTGCTCGGATACATTCGCGTCCACTGTAAATTCATACATCGCACCCTCGAAGCTGCGAACAGCAGGTCTAGGATAAGCAATTGGCAAATCCAGTACCGGCAATTCTCCGGCTAAATGCTCCAGCCAGAAGTGTTCCCGGCGTTGGTATGATTCACGCTGCATCTCCTGCTGCTGCCACACGGCGTAGTCCTTGTACTGAATTTGCAGCGGCTCTAATTCCTGCCCTTCGTACAGTTGTACCAGCTCCTGCACGATATTGTTCGACGATACACCGTCTGAAATAATATGGTGCATATCGTACATCAGGAGATGGCGCTCTGGTCCGGTTTGAAGAAGACGGACACGCAGCAGTGGTGCCTGACGAAGGTCAAAGCTGCGCACAAAGGACTCGATATAGGCATCGGCTTCGGACTCCCTGGCCTGCAGGTGCTCTACTGCAAACTCCACTTGATCGTACACCCGCTGAACGACCTCGCCTTCCACCATTTCAAAAGAAGTCCGCAGCGTTTCATGGCGGGCTATTAACTGACGGAACGCATCCTCCAGCCGATCGACCTGAAGCGGCCCCTCCACGGTTAATACACCCGGCATATTGTAGCTGAGATCCCCACCTTCCAGATGGCTCAAAATGTACAGTCTTTTTTGAGCCGAGGAAACCGGGTAGTACGCCTGTTGCGCCGCCGCAGGAATCACCGTATAGGTGTCTGTGCCGTGCGTTGCGATGAGCTGGGCTTGCTGCTCAATCGTAAAGTGTTGGAACACCTCACGCAGCGTAATCCGGCTGTCCAGTTCCTGATGGATTTTGGCCACCAGCGTCGTTGCCCGCAGGGAGTGCCCACCCACGTCAAAGAATGAGTCGGTGACTCCTACGCTGGACAGCTTCAAGACATCCTGCCAGATTTGGGCTAGCTTGGCTTCCAGCGGCGTCCGCGGTGCAACGTACTCCAGGCCTCCTTCGAGGCGTGCTTCCGGCGCCGGCAGCGCCTTGCGGTCGATTTTCCCGTTCGGTGTCAGCGGGAAACGATCCAGTTGTACCACATACGTCGGGATCATGTAATCGGGCAGCTTCGGCTGCAGCGCATTCCGTAGCTCCGGCAAACTCAGGGACGCTGAAGCTATGATATAGGCACACAGATCCTTGTGTCCATCTTCGTTTTCCCATGCTGTGACGATGGCTTTCTGAATGCCGTC
This sequence comes from Paenibacillus sp. FSL M8-0228, assembly GCF_038007385.1. NCBI lineage: Bacteria > Bacillati > Bacillota > Bacilli > Caryophanales > Paenibacillaceae > Paenibacillus > Paenibacillus sp. FSL M8-0228. Next base: position 2,822,404 of record NZ_JBBOXA010000001.1, on the reverse strand, counting down.
CACGGTCAGCAGCTGCGCTTCCACCTCACCCAGCTCGATCCGGTACCCCCGGATTTTCACTTGGTGGTCAATCCGGCCCAAATACTCAATGCTGCCGTCTGGCAACCACCGGGCCAGGTCGCCCGTTCGGTACATTCGGTGTGCGTAAGTGCTGTCCGCTTGATCGGTTGCTGCCGCAACAGCGAACGGATTCAGGACAAACTTCTCTGCCGTCAGCTCTGGCAGATTCAGGTATCCTCGTCCGACACCTGCACCCCCGATATAGAGTTCACCTGCGATACCGATCGGTACCAGCTGTTGCTGGCTGTTCAGGATGTACACCGACTGGTTCGCGATCGGCGTTCCGATAGATACCGTATGCTCCCCTTTTTCCAGCAGTGCGTTCAGGGACTCCATATCTTCAATCGTATAAGCGGTCGCATCTACCGTCGTTTCGGTCGGACCGTACACGTTCGTAATCACCGGACGATACCCGGCCCATTTGTGTAGGAACACATGTACCAGCTGCACGGATAATGCTTCGCCACCGATCAGGTAATGCTTCACTTCCGGTGCTTCCGTCACACTGACACTTTCATTCAAAATATGCAGATGCGCAGGTGTGCCGTCCGACAAATCAATCCGGTGTGTGCGGTAGTAGGCGATCAAATGCTCTCCGCTCAGGCTGACGTCACGGGACACCACATGCAGGGTGTGGCCTAACAGCAAGCTGGCAAAGATTTGCTTCACCGAAGCGTCAAATACAAATGCTGACAGCCATGCGACATGAAGCGGCTGTTCGTAACGACTGTATACTCGTTTCCATAAAGCATCTACCAGATTGCTAACACTGCTCTGCTCAATCATGACCCCTTTCGGCTGACCGGTGGTGCCTGACGTATAAATCATATAGGCCAGGTTATGCGGGCCGGCGATAGGGATCAGGTTGCTCGCATCCTGTGCTCCCAGTTGAGCTTGAGCGTCCTCGTCATCCAAGACTACAGCTCGAACTGTGGATGGCAAGCTGAGCGACAGGTTGGCAACTCTACTTGTAATCACGACCTTGGCCCCACTGTTTTGGAGCATGTAGTCGATGCGCTCCTGTGGATACATCGTATCCATCGGCACATACGCGCCTCCGGCCTTCAGTACCCCCAGAATGCTCACCAGAATATCCGCAGAACGTTCCAGCAATACGCCCACCGGTTGATCTGCTTCGACCCCTTCCGCTCGTAACACACGAGCCAATTGGTTCGCACGCTCATTTAGCTCAGTGTAGGTCAGCGCGGTGGCCCCAGACACAACGGCTATCCGCTCAGGGTTGCGCTCAGCTTGCTCTTCAAAGCGTTCGCTGAGCGAATGGCCTTGCACCTGTCTGTGTTCAGCACAACGCACGCTATGTGCATTCGGATCATTGAACACCTTCAGAATCTGCTCGGTTTCTTCCGCCGTAATCAACTCCAGCTCTCCCAGCTTCGCATCCGGATTCGCCGCCACGGCTTCGACCAAGCGAACAAAGTGACGCGTCATCCGTTCTACCGTTTCGCGCTCGTACAACGCAGTTGCATACTGCAATCCAAACTGGATGCCTGCCTCTTCCTCTCTAGCTTCCATCATCAAATCAAACTTGACTGGCGTTTGTTCCAGGCCGTATGGACGGAAGCTCAGGTTTGCCAGTTGCAGTTCGCCTTCCTCAGTCGTTTGCAGCGTAAACATCGTATCGAACAGCGGATGGCGGCTCATATCCCGCTTCACGTTCAGCTTTTCCACTAGCTCCTCAAACGGATAGTCCTGGTGCTCGTAAGCTTGCAGGGCACGCGTCTTCACATCCTCCACATAGCTTCGGAAGCTTTGCTCTGACGTCGGATAGTTCCGCAATGCCAGCGTTCCGACGAACATCCCAATCATCGGCTCCAGATCGGCATGCGGTCGTCCGGCAATTGGTGTGCCGACTACGATATCTTCTTGCCCGCTGTATTGGTGTAGGAGTGCAGTGTACGCTGCCAGCAGCACCATATACAGCGTGGAGCCTGTGTACGCCGCCAGTTCTTTCAGCCGTTCGCTGACTTCACGTTCCAATCCGAACACCACCGTATCGCCTGCCGTACTTCGCACCGCCGGACGGGCAAAGTCCGTAGGTACATCCAGCACTGGCAGCTCACCCTGGAAGGTGCCCAGCCAGTACGCTTCCTGACGTTGCATCCACTCTTGATGGGCTTCGCTTTGCTGCCATACCGCATAATCCTTGTATTGTATCCGCAATGGTAATAGCTCTTCACCGTCGTACAAGCGGACAAATTCATCGGTCAGTACACCCATGGACACGCCATCCGAAACGATGTGGTGCATATCGAGCATGAGTAAATGCTGCGGTTCCTGCTCGGTTCCTTGTACGCCCAAATCTACCAAGCCTACTCGCAGCAGCGGAGCAGCTTGCAGATCGAACGGTCGTACAAACTGCCGCACCCGTTCTTGTACTTCCTGGCTGACCATCGTGTCCGCATCCGTGGTTGTGTCCTGGTCTGTACCCATAGTCGCAGCTTCTGCCTGTACCTTTGTATATTCCAATTCAAACGGCACAGTGTCCTCAATCCATTGCATTGGCTCACTGTCCACTAGTGCAAAGCGGGTACGCAAGGTCGCATGACGGGCGATTAATTGATGGAACGCGTTTTCTACCCGCTTCACATCCAGGGGTCCGCTCACTTGCAGCACCGACGGCATGTTGTAGTTCACATCATACGGGTCGAACTGATGCAGCACATACAGTCGTTTTTGCGCCGACGATAACGGGTAGAAGTTGCGTTCTTCCGTTACTGGAATGGACGCATATGTTACTTGATCCAGATATTCCAGTACGACTGCCAATTGCTCAATCGTTGGTGCTTCAAAAATACTGCGCAATGGAAGCGGCTTGTTCAGCTCCTTGTGAATCCTCGAGGCGAGCGTCGTCGCCCGCAGTGAATGTCCACCAATCTCGAAGAAGTTTTCCTTCACGCCGACCTGCGCCAGGCCCAGCACATCCTGCCAGATTTGCGCCAACTTCACTTCCACCCACGTCCGCGGTGCGACATAGTCGGCTACGCTTTGCAGGCTGTCTTCTGGTGCTGGTAGAGCCTTGCGGTCGATTTTACCGTTCGGTGTCAACGGCATCTGCTCCAGCTGTACCAAATACGAAGGCACCATGTAGTTTGGAAGCTCCTCGCCCAGTAAGCTGCGCAGCTCACCAGCGCTCACTTCCCTTTCAGCAACATAGTACGCCACCAATTGGTTTTGCCCCTGTTCGTCCGCCTGGGCCAGTACGATGACCTCTTGTACATCCTCCACTTTCAAAATTTGTGCCTCGACTTCGCCCAGCTCGATCCGGTAACCCCGGATTTTCACCTGATGGTCGATCCGGCCCAAATATTCAATGTTGCCGTCTGGCATCCATCTGGCCAAGTCACCCGTACGGTACATTCGTTCGTAGCCGGCTTCACCAGCTGCAAACGGATTTGGTATAAATTTCTCAGCCGTCAGCTCTGGGCGATCCAGATAACCACGGGCCAGACCCGGACCGGACACGCACAGTTCACCCGCTACGCCTACCGGAGCCAAATGTCCATGCACATCCACCATGTACACCCGATGATTCGGTATAGGGCGTCCGATGGAAATGAGTTGTCCTGCTCTCTCGTCCTCGGATACCGGCCAGACGGACGTCGCCACCGAGTTTTCGGTTGGACCGTAGCCGTTGTAGTACGCCACCTGATCCTTCCACTTGTATACCAATTCTGTTGAGGATGCTGAACCCGCAGTGAACAGAACACGCAGGTATGGCATCCGCTCCGGCTCCAGATACACCGCATAGGTCGGTGGTAACGTCGCCACCGTAATCTGATGTTCTGTCATATAATGTTCGAATCTCTCATAGTCCAAAATCGTCTCTGACGTTGGTACATACAACGTGGCTCCGCAGAACAGCGCCTGGAAGATTTCCCAGCAAGCCGCATCAAACGAATAGCTAGCAAACAGCAACGTATGATCCGACGTGCGGATCTTGAGCGTCTGATCAAAATACGTTTTCAGATTGCATAGACCGCGATGCTCCAACATAACACCCTTCGGCTGACCCGTCGTACCTGACGTATAAATGACATAGGCCAGATCGTTCGGACCAGACAACGGCTCCAGATTGGAACCATCCTCGTGATACACACCCTGTGCCCCATTCAGCACCAGCACGCTACCGTCGAAAGCCACTTTATCAACCAGATGGTTTTGCGTTAACAACAGCTTCGCACCCGAGTCGTCCAGCATGTAGCGGATACGCTCCTCTGGATAGGTCGGATCGATGGGGACATATGCGCCCCCGGCTTTTAAAATCCCGAAGATGCCCACGATCATGTCCACCGAACGCTCGGTCATCAGACCCACCAGTCGATCCTTCGTCACGCCTTGACTACGCAAGGTGCGCGCCAGACGATTCGCACGTTCATTCAGCTCGCGATAGGTCAGCTGCTCTCCTTCAAAGAACAACGCTGGCTGTTCCGGTGTCTGCGCCGTTTGTGTCTCGAACAAGCCATGAATCGTTTGCTCGCTTGGATACTCAGCAGCTGTATTGCCCCATACGGTGAGAATTTGCTCACGCTCCTGCTCACTTACCATATCCAGCTCCTGCACCCGAATGTCCGGCTTCGCTACCACCTGCTCCAACAGCTGTATCAGATGGCCCTGAGTCCGTTCAACGGCTTCCCGATCATATAACTTCGCATTGTATTCAAATCGGATTTTCATCGCTTCCTGCGGCATAACGACCAGATTGAAATCATAGTTGGTTTGTTCAATCATGCCGGCATTGCGAATTTCAAAATCCGACGCTGCACCTTCCCCAAGTTGCTCGACCTGCTCCTCCACCGGATAGTTTTCAAACACGATAATGTGGTTGATCAGGTCTTGCTTTTGCTCGGTCAAGGCTTGAATTTCATACAGCGGATACGTTTCATAATCTTGAGAAGTCAGCGCCTGTTTCTGATTCGTTCTGATCAGGTCGGCAAAGGTATCGTCAGCCCCACTGCGGATACGTATTGGAATGGTGTTAATGAACAAGCCCACCATGTTTTCGATCCCCGAAATCTCCGCTGGACGACCCGACACTACACCGCCAAAAACAGCGTCGTCACTACCGTTGTACTTTTGGAGTAGCAAGCCCCAGGCGGTTTGCAGCAATGTATTCGGGGTCACGTGGTGCTGCTTGGCCACCATTTCCATACGTCCGGTCAAGTCCTTGCCCAGATCGCACAGGATATGCTCAAATTGTGCACCGTCCGCTTTCGCGCCGACTTTTCCGGTCGGAATCGAAGTTTGCTGCTCATAGCCGAGCAAATAATCCTTCCAGTAGGAAGCTGCTGCTTCTTCATCCTGTGCTTCAAGCCACTCAATATACTGACTGTATGGAGTCACGGGGGCAAGCTTCGGCTGTCTATGCTCCACGGCTGCAAAATAAGCCTCAAACACCTCATCCGTGACTAACGCCACACACCAGCCATCCATCAAGATGTGATGAGAGCTCCACACAAAATAATAATCCTCATCACCTGTTCGTAAAATCGCCACGCGCATCAACGCATCCCGGGACAAATCGAATCCGGCTGCCTTGTCCTGGCGAATAAATTCCTGCACATACGCGTCACGCTCCTGCTCATTCAGATGACGCAAATCTTCACATCTGAAACCAACCTCCTTGCGGCGGAAAATCACCTGCACAGGCTCATCCTGCCAACCGCTGATGAAATTAGCTCTAAAGATCTCATGCCGCTGCGCCAAATGATTCAAGCTATCTTGGAAAATATCCGCTTGGAAGCGTCCGTCCAAATCAAAGGTCGTTTGTTCAAAATAAGCTCCTGACGCTGCATCCATCAGACTATGGAACAGCATGCCTTTTTGCATCGGCGTCAACGCATATACATTTTCCAGTTCCCCGATGTCACGAGTCCGCTCTACCAACTGATCCAGCTCGGCCATGGTTACATGTTTAAGCATGACATCGCTTGGCGTCAGTTCTTGCTGTTTGCGGCCTACACAATGCGCAATGATTTCCTGCAAACTGATTTTGAACTCTTCAGCTAACTGCTCCATCGTTTCATGACGATATTCCTGCTTGCTGTAGCTGATTGTCAATTGCAGTTCGCCTTCCGAAATCAGTCCGTTCATATCCAGCGTGTGCGATCTGGCTGCATGGGCGCTAAGCTCTGCACCGCTAGAGTAAGGAGATACGCCAATGGACTGACTTTGCATATCTTGATCAAATTGTCCCAGATAGTTAAAGCTGATTTCAGGTTCGGTCACAAAACGCTCTTGCTCACGGGCTGCGGACAGGTATCTCAACATCCCGTAGCCAATGCCCTTTTGCGGAATGCGGCGGAGTCCTTCTTTCACCTGTTTGATGCGCTGTGAAAGGTCTTGCCCCACGCTCATATCCAGCACCACCGGGAATTGGGTCGTAAACCAGCCCACCGTCCGCGTAATATCCAGTTCTGGCAAAATGGACTCCCGTCCATGGCCTTCCAGGCTCACGAGCACTCGTTCCAAGCCCGCCCAGCGATGAATAGTCAGTCCTAAGGCGGTAAGCAGCAAATCATTCATCTCCGTGTTGTAGGCACGATGCGCCTGTTTTAACAACTGCTCCGTTTCCTGAGCTGTCCACGTAACTGTCATGTTCTCGCTGTCCCTATTCAAGGAATGAGAAGGGGACTCGTCTTTTGGAAGCGGCTGATATACGCCATGTTCCATTTCCTTCCAGAATTCAAGTTCTGCTGCCATAGCCGGACTATTCGCATATTGAGACTGCCCATCCGCCCAGGTGCGGAACGAATCCGTTTTGTGCGGAAGGCGAGCCGTTTGTCCGTTCAATGCCTGCTCGTAGGCGGTTGTAATATCCTCGAACAAAATGCGCCAAGATACGGTATCCACCACCAAGTGATGAATCGCCATCAGCAAATGATCACCATCTGGGCAATGGAACAGCCCCAGTTTCACCAGCGGTCCTTCGCTTAACTGAATACCCGCCTGAATTTCATTCACTTTAGCCTCGATCGCCGCTGACACCTCAGTCTCATGGCTGAGGTCTATACGTTCCAGCGTATACAGCTCGCCCTCCCCAACCGCACGGTTCCAGGCTTCATATCCGTGCTCCGTAGGACGGAAAACGATCCGCAGTGCGTCGTGATGGCTAACGATTTGATCCATCGCCGTGCGCAGGGCCGGTTCATCAAAACCGTCCTTGCTATGCAGCATGATGGACTGGTTATGATGATGAGCATCCGTCAGGTTCTGCTCAAAGAACCAGTGTTGCACCGGTGTCAGTTTCACAGCGCCCACCACTTCGCTCTGATCCGCCAATCGGGTCACCGATTGGACTTTCAGTGCCAAGGCAGACACGGTTGGATGACTGAACAGGTCTTTCATCTCCAGTCGATAACCTGCTTGCAGCAATCGGGAGGATACTTGTAAGGCTTTGATCGAATCGCCACCCAGCTCAAAGAAGTTATCCTGCGTGCCTACCGCTTCCACGCCGAGCACCCCGGCCCATACCGCAGCCAGTACTTGCTCCACCGTGGTACGCGGTGCCACATAGGCTGCACCCGTATGGATGCTTCCTTCCGGTTCCGGCAAGGCCTTACGGTCGATTTTACCGTTGCTGGTCAGCGGGATCGTCTCCAGTTGCATCAAACGTGCAGGCACCATGTGCGCTGGCAGTCCGGCTTCCAGTTCGGCCTGTACCTCCTCGATCCGCAGCTCAGCTTCTCCTGTGATGTATCCGCACAAGTACTTGTGTCCACGCTCATCCGTCCGGTCGATGACTACCGCTTGACGTACACCCGGCACCCGCTGGATCGCCGTTTCGATCTCGCCCAGCTCGATCCGATAGCCCCGGATTTTCACTTGATAGTCCATCCGGCCGATAAAGTCCACATTGCCGTCCGGCATCCATCGCGCCAAGTCACCTGTGCGGTATAATCGTTCACCTGGCACGAACGGATTGGCTACGAATTTCTCGGCCGTCAGGTCCGCACGGTTCAGGTATCCCCGTGCTACCCCAGCTCCGCCAATGCACAACTCGCCCAGTACGCCGATCGGCACCGGATTCAGCTGGCTGTCCACGATGTAGAAGCGTGCGTTCAGCCATGCCTGTCCAATCGGCACATTACCGCTGCTTGGCAGCTTCAACAGTTCTTCGTCGTAGAAGCTGGAGTCGATCGCCGCTTCCGTGACACCGTAGCTGTTCATAATGCGGATATCTGCGCCAAATCGTTCTTGCAACACCCGATAATCCGTCACGCTGCAGCTATCCGAGCTGGTAATCAGCAATTCCAAACTGCTCATGTCCAGTCCCTGCTCGTATACATGCTGCATGAACGGTACGATCAGGGCTGGAGTCGATTCGAACACGGTAATCTGGTAGTCACGAATCCAGCCATACAGACGGCTCGGGTCAATCCGGTCGTCTTTCGGACAGATAACCATCGTTCCGCCGTTATAGAGCGTCCGGGCGATATCGCCGACGAACACGTCGAAGGAGAAGCTTGCCAGCTGCAGCAAACGTACCGGGAACTGGTTCAGGCGATAATCCCGACGATACGCCGCGGCGGTATTCACCAAGCTGCGATGCTCGATCATGACGCCCTTCGGACGTCCCGTTGTTCCCGACGTGTAGATCACATACGCCAGATCCTTCGGTTCATTAATAGGTTCAACGTCCGTGGCATCCCCGGTGTACAGCGACTCATCGTCCAGCGCCAGTACAGTATGCAGACACAGTCCCGTTGCGGGTTCGGATACTGCTTCGCTTTCATCCAGCCAGACCTGCGCGCGCTCCTGTAAGCCCGTTTGGGTCAACAGTACCGTAGCACCACTGTCCTCCAGCATGAAGCGGATGCGTTCAGACGGATAGTCTGCATCCAGCGGTACATATGCACCTCCGGCTTTCCATACCGCCAATACGCCGACCAGCATGTCGACCGAGCGTTCACTCAAGATGCCAACAATCGATTCACGGCCAATGCCTTCATTTCGCAATCTACGGGCTAATTGGTTCGCACGCTCGTTCAGTGTGCGGTACGTCAGTTGTTGTTCCTCGTACACCACCGCCACATGATCTGGTATAAGCTGGGTCTGTTCTTCCACATAAGTATGGAATAAGCCTCCTGCTTCAGCAGTAACATCCGATACTCCCACATCTCCAAAACCGTAGATGATTTGTGCCTTCTCCTCGACAGTTACCATATCCAAAGCTGCCAGTGGCTGCTGCGGATGAAGGGTAATGGCACGAACAAGTTCGGTAAAATGCTGTGCCAATCGCGCGATGGTCTCAGGCTTGTACAGCGCCGTGCTGTATTCCAGACTGCACAGAATGCCTTCCGGCTGCTCCACGGCATCCAAGGTCAGATCAAATTTGGCCGTATGATTGTCCGTCGGATACGTCTTAAAGGTCAGTCCCTCCAGCTCGAACTCCTGCTGTTCAAATGTTTTCAATTCAAACATGGTGTCAAACAGCGCATTCCGGCTCGTATCCCGCGTTAAATTCAGCTTTTCAACCAGCTCTTCAAAAGGATATTCCTGATGTTCGTAAGCACTGAGCGCATGCTCTTTGACCTCTTGCAAGTAGTCTAGGAACGTTTTGTCACCAGACGGATAATTGCGGATTGCCAGCGTGTTGAGGAATACGCCTACCAAGCTCTCCAGTTCCGCATGTGGTCTTCCGGCAATCGGCGTGCCGACGATAATGTCTTCCTGTCCCGAATATTTATGCAAAAGCGTGCTATACGCGGCCAGCAATACCATGTACAAGGTGGAGCCGGTTTGCGCGGCCAGCTGTTTCAACTGTTCGCTGTCCTCCAGGCTGATCGCAAATTCCAATCGCGCTCCTTCCAGACGCTGTACGGCTGGTCTTGCAAAATCCGTAGGCATATCCAGCACCGGAATGTCACCAGCCATCGTGTTCAGCCAGTAGCTTTCCTGCTCACGAAGACGCTCACTTTGCATATCGGCATGCTGCCAAACCGCATAGTCCTTGTACTGGATGCGCAGTGGCGGCAGTTCCTTGCCTTCATACAATTGAGAGAACTCCTGCACGATAATTCCTTCCGTGACGCCATCCGAAATAATATGGTGCATGTCATAGAGCATGACGTGTCGCTCCGGTCCGGTTTCCACCAGCTGAACTCGCAGCAATGGTGCTTGTGCGAGATCAAATGCACGTACAAAGTCCTGTGCGTACTGCGGTGTCTCTTCTTCGCTTGCCTGCACATGCTCCACGCTGAATGCGACGCCCGATTCAATCCGTTGAATCACCTCACCATCCACCATCTCGAATCGGGTTCGCAGGGCTTCATGACGGGCAATCAGCTGGCGGAAGGCTTGTTCCAGTCGTTTTTTATCCAAGGAACCTTCGATAATCAACGCTCCTGGCATGTTGTAGCTAACCTCTCCACCTTCCAGGTGACTCAGCACGTACATCCGTTTTTGCGCCGAGGAAACAGGATAATATTCACGCTCCTCCACCACAGGAATAGATACATACGTTTGCTGGGTCTGATCTTCACCCATCAACTGCACCAGTTGCTCAATCGTCGGATATTGGAAAATATCTCGCAACGCCAGCTTGTGATTCAGCTCCTGATGGATTTTCGCCATCAGGGTGGTAGCGCGCAGAGAATGTCCTCCCACTTCAAAGAAGTTATCCTGGATGCCTATTTGATGATGATTCAGAACGCTTTGCCAAATACGTACCAACTGCTCTTCCAGCGGTGTGCGCGGTGCCACGTACGCCGTGCCTCCTTCGAGGCGCGCTTCTGGCGCAGGCAACGCTTTGCGGTCAATTTTTCCGTTCGGTGTCAGCGGGAAACGATCCAGTTGTACGACATAGGTCGGGATCATATAGCCCGGCAGTTTGGGCTGGAGTGTGCTGCGCAGATCCGGCAAATTCAGCGCCTCCGAGGCTACGACATACGCACACAGATCCTTGTCTCCGTCTTCGTTTTCCCAGGCGGTGACGATGGCTTTCTGAATGCCGTCCACGGTCAGCAGCTGCGCTTCCACCTCGCCCAGTTCAATCCGGAAGCCCCGGATTTTGACTTGATCATCCATCCGGCCGATAAAGTCTACATTGCCGTCCGGCATCCATCGCGCCAAATCGCCTGTACGGTACAACCGTTCACCTGGTACATACGGATTCGCTACGAATTTCTCGGCTGTCAGGTCTGCACGATTCAGGTAGCCTCGTGCCACCCCGGCTCCGCCAATGCACAGCTCACCCAGTACGCCGATCGGCACCGGATTCAGCTGGCTGTCCACAATGTAGAAGCGTGCGTTCAGCCACGCCTGACCAATCGGCACATGGCCGCTGCTTGGCAGCTTCGACAGCTCTTCGTCGTAGAAGCTGGAGTCAATCGCCGCTTCGGTGACGCCGTAGCTGTTCATAATGCGGATATCCGCACCAAACCGCTCTTGCAGCACTCGGTAGTCCGTCACGCTGCAACTATCCGAGCTCGTGATCAGCAGCTCCAGACTGCTCATGTCCAGCCCCTGTTCATGCACATGCTGCATAAACGGTACGATCAGGGCCGGAGTCGATTCGAACACGGTAATCTGGACATCGCGAATCCATCCGTGCAGACGGCTAAAATCAATCCGGTCGTCTTTCGGACAAATGACCATCGTGCCGCCGTTATAGAGCGTCCGTGCAATGTCCCCGACGAACACGTCGAAGGAGAAGCTCGCCAGTTGCAGCAGTCGGACTGGGAATTGGTTCAGGCGATAATCCCGGCGATACGCCGCAGCCGTATTCACCAGGCTGCGATGCTCGATCATGACGCCCTTCGGCCGTCCGGTTGTCCCGGATGTATAGATCACATACGCCAAATCGTGCGGTTCGTTGATGTGATCGACGTCTGTCGTATCTCCGGTGTACAGTGACTCATCGTCCAATGCCAATACGGTATGCAGACGCAGCCCTGTTGCCGGTTCGGATGCTGCTTCGCTGTCAGACTTCGAATCTGATTTTGAGCCTAAGTTTTCATTTAGGCTGTCTCTTTCCATCGTTTCAGCACCAGCCGCTGTTTCCAACTCACCCTCAGTCTGCCCTCCGGCCAAGGCCTGTCGGCTTTCCCCAAGCCATATCTGTGCTTGCTCCTGTAAGCCGATTTGGGTCAACAATACCGTCGCACCACTGTCCTCCAGCATGAAACGAATCCGTTCAGACGGATAGTCTGCATCCAGCGGCACATAGGCGCCTCCCGCCTTCCACACCGCCAGTACGCCGACCAGCATGTCTACCGAGCGTTCACTCAAAATGCCGACAATCGACTCGCGTCCAACGCCTTCATTCCGCAATCTCCGCGCCAATTGGTTCGCGCGCTCGTTCAGTTTCCGGTAAGTGAGCTGCTCCTCCTCGTACACCACCGCCACATGATCTGGTACAAGCTGTGCCTGTTCTTCCACATAGGTATGGAACAGGGCTCCTGCTTCAACTGCAGCACCATCCGTTACTCCCACTTCTCCAAAACCGTAGATGAGTTGCTCCTTTTCCTCAACGGTTACCATATTCAAAGTTGCCAGGGGCTGTTGTGGATGGTATGCAATAGCTCGAACGATTTCCGCAAAATGCTGTGCCAATCGCGTCATGGTCTCAGGCTTGTACAACGCCGTGCTATATTCCAGACTGCACAGAATGCCTTCTGGCTGCTCCATTGCATCTAAAGTCAGATCAAACTTGGCCGTATGATTTTCCAGTGGATAGGAGCTCAAGGTCAAACCTTCCAGCAGTAACTCCTGTTGCTCCAAGGTTTTCAACTCAAACATCGTGTCAAACAGCGCATTTCGGCTCGTATCTCTCGTCAAATTCAGCTGTTCAACCAGTTCTTCAAAAGGATAGTCCTGATGCTCATAAGCACTGAGCGCATGCTCCTTCACCTCTTGCAGATAATCCAGAAACGTTTTGTCGCTGGACGGATAATTGCGAATCGCCAGCGTGTTAATGAAGACACCCACCAGATTACTGAGCTCCGCATGCGGTCGTCCTGCAATCGGCGTGCCGACGACAATGTCCTCTTGGCCCGTGTATTTGTGCAAGAGCGTAGTGTACGCCGCCAGCAGCACCATGTATAGGGTAGCGCCTGTTTGCGAAGCCAGTTCTTTCAGGCGTTCACTAACCTCACGCTCCAATGCAAATTCGATCGTATCCCCTGCCGTACTCTGCACCGCCGGACGGGCAAAGTCGGTTGACAGATCCAGTACAGGCACTCCGCCCCGGAAGGTGCCCAGCCAGTACGCTTCCTGACGCTGCATCCACTCCTGATGGGTTTCGCTTTGCTGCCATACGGCATAGTCTTTGTACTGAATCCGCAATGGCGACAGTTCTTCACCGCCATACAAGCGGACAAACTCATCGGTCAGTACCTCCATCGACACGCCATCCGAAACGATATGGTGCATGTCGAGCATGAGTAAATGCTGGGATTCTTGCCCTACTCCTTGGACACCCAGATCCACCAAGCCTACCCGCAGCAGCGGTGCAGCTTTTAGATCAAACGGACGGATAAACTGCCGTACCCGTTCTTGTGCTTCCTCGCTAATCCTCGTGTACGTAGCCGTAGTCGTACTCTCTACCTGTACCTTCGTATATTCCACCTCGAATGGCACGGTATCCTCAATCCATTGCATCGGCTCATTGTCTACCAGCTCAAAGCGGGTACGCAAGGTTGCATGACGATCAATTAGTTGACGGAACACGTCTTCTACTCGTTTCACATCCAGCGGACCGCTCACTTGCAGCACTGACGGCATGTTGTAGTTCACATCACTTGGATCAAACTGATGCAGTACATACAGTCGTTTTTGTGCTGAAGATAACGGGTAGAAGCTGCGTTCTTCTGTTACCGGAATGGACGCGTACACCACTTGATCCAGACCTTCCAGAACGGCTGCCAGTTGTTCAATCGTGGGTGCTTCAAAAATACTGCGCAGGGGAAGCGGCTTGTTCAACTCCTTGTGAATCTTCGAGGCCAGTGTCGTCGCCCGCAGCGAGTGTCCGCCAATCTCGAAGAAGTTTTCCTTCACACCGACCTGCGTGAGGCCCAGCACCTCCTGCCAAATGTGTGCCAGTTTCACTTCCACCCACGTTCGCGGTGCGACATAATCGGCTCCGCTTTGCAGGCTGCCTTCCGGTGCTGGTAGGGCCTTGCGGTCAATTTTTCCATTTGGACTCAGCGGCATTTGCTCCAGTTGTACAAAGTAGGACGGCACCATGTAGCTTGGCAGTTCCCGGCCCAGCTCACTTCTCAGCTCGCTGGCTCCTAGCTCTTGCCCCGCGACATAGTAGGCCACCATGTGTTTTTGGCCCGTTTCGTCTGCACGAGCCATGACAACCGCTTCTCGCACGGACGCTACTTGGAGCAGCTGCGTTTCGACCTCGCCCAGCTCAATCCGGTACCCCCGGATTTTCACCTGATGGTCGATCCGGCCCAAATATTCAATGTTGCCGTCCGGCATCCATCTCGCCAAATCGCCGGTGCGGTACATCCGCTCATACCCGGCTTCCCCGCCGGCAAACGGATCTTTCACAAATTTCTCGGCCGTCAGCTCCGGACGGTTCAGATACCCACGTGCCACACCGACACCACCGATGCACAACTCCCCTGCAACCCCAATCGGCTGCAATTGCTCCGTGCCTTCCTTCACGATGTACAGGCGAATGTTTTGAATCGGTTTTCCGATCGGAATGACTGCATATTCTTCCGTCGGCTCGCAATCAAAGTACGATACGTCCACCGTCGCTTCGGTTGGACCGTACAGGTTGATCAGCTTCGCTCCGGTCAGGCTCGACACGAGCCGCTGGAAGCGAGCCACATGCTGTGGCGGCAAGGCTTCACCACTGGCAAAGACATGACGCAGCGTTGCCAGTTTCGCTTGCATTACTTCCCGTGGCTGCTGCTCCACATACTCCAGGAACGCATGCAGCATGGCAGGTACAAAGTGCATCGTGCTCACGCCATCGCGGACAATGGCGTCGACGATCTCTTCCGGGTTCTTTTCCCCGCCTACCGACAGCAAGCTCACCTTCGAGCCGACCAGCGACCACCAGAACAGCTCCCACACCGACACGTCGAACGTAAAGGCGGTCTTTTGCAGGATCGTATCTTCCGCACTCAAGCCGTACCGATCATGCATCCACAAAATCCGATTCAGCACAGAATGGTGCTCCACCATCACGCCCTTCGGTTTTCCCGTGGAGCCAGAGGTATAAATGACATAGGCGACATGGTGCGGTCCGGCCAGTGGCTCCAGATTCGAGCCGTCTTCGTGGTAAATGTCTTGGCCAGCCTGCTCCTGACGATCCAGCACCAGCACCTGGCCGTCGAAACTCAGCGATGCTTGCTCCGCCAGATGCGATTGCGTCAGCACCAGCTTCGCTCCCGAATCCTCCAGCATGAAGCGGATGCGGTCGGCCGGATATTCTGGATCAATCGGCACATAGGCTCCGCCGGCCTTGAGAATCGCATAGATGCCTACAATCATGTCCAATGAACGGTGAACCAGAATGCCCACAGGCTGATCCGGTTTAACCCCTTGCGCACGCAAGGTGCGTGCGAGACGGTTCGCGCGCTCATTCAACTCCGCGTAGGTCAACGATTCCGATCCGCACAACACTGCTGCCTGATCCGGTGTATTCGCTGCCTGCTGCTCGAACAGTGCACTTAGCGTTTGATCCTGCGGATAAGCTGCCGCCGTATCCCCCCAGACCTGAACGATCTGCGCCTGCTCTTCCGGTGTCACCAATTCCAGCTCATTCACACGGATATGCGGATTATTCACGATTTGCTCGATGACATGCAGTACATGTCCCTGCATCCGCTCGATCGTAGACCGATCGTATACATTGGCGTTATATCTGAACATGATGCGGAAAAGCTCATCTGGCATCACAATCAAGTCCAGATCATAATTCGTTTGCTCAACAACCTCTACATTCGTAATTTCAAAAGCGGATGGACGAACTTCACCCAACTGCTCGACTTGCTCCTCAACCGGATAATTCTCAAATACCATAATGTGGTTAATCAGATGCTGCTTCTGCTCGGTCAGCGCCTGAATTTCATACAGCGGGAAGCTGTCATAGGCTCCTGAGGCCAGTGCCTGCTCCTGCGTTTTGCGCATGATGTCCACAAACGTGGCATTCTGTTCACTTTGAATCCGCACTGGGATCGTATTAATGAACAGACCGATCATATGCTCTACACCCGCAATATCCGTCGGACGTCCAGATACCACACTGCCGAATACAACATCCTCATTGTTGTTATATTTCTGCAAAATAAGGCCCCACACGCTCTGCATCAGCGTATTAATCGTGACTTGCTGCTGCTTTGCAATCCGGTACATCGCTTCGCTCCACGCTGGATCCAGATCTACCGTTATTTTTTCAGAAACATATTCCCTGGTTTCGTTTGCTGTAGCGAATACAGTATTAGCCGCTTGGTCTTTCGATGAAGTATCCAATCCAGGTAACAAGGTTTGCTGTTCAAAGCCAGCCAAATAGCTGCTCCAATACTCTTGTGCCGCACGTTCATCCTGACGCTCTAGCCATTCGATATATTGGCCATATGGTGTGATATGAGCAAGCTCCGGCTGTTTCTGCTCCAGCAGCGCAAAGTACGTACCAAACACTTCGCCTGTAACGAGCGATAAGCACCAGCCATCCATGACAATGTGATGGAAGCTCCAGACCAAATGATACGTTTCTTCATCGGTTTGCAATACCTGTACGCGCATAAGTGCATCCGTACCCAGATCAAAGCCTCTAGCCTGGTCTTCCTGCTTAAACGTCTGGATATACGCCTGTTGCTCCGCTTCCTGCATTTCGCGTATATCCTTGAAGGACAGATCGCTATCTTTGTGACGGAACACGATTTGCAATGGCTCCGGACCATGTCCTGTTTCAAATCGATGGAAATTCGTCCGCAGTGCTTCATGACGCTGTGTCAGTACATCTAGACTCTTGCGGAAAATTTCAACATCAAAGCTGCCTTTTTGATCAAACGACGCTTGCTGGAAGTATGCACCTGAGTCCGGCTCCATCAGACTATGGAACAGCATCCCCTTCTGCATCGGCGAAAGAGCATACACATTTTCCAGTTCGCCCACAGAAGCCGTTTGCTCCGTCAATTGCTCCAGTTGTTCCAACGACAAGCCTTTGAACAAGACATCGCTTGGGGTTAGTTCGCTCCGCTCTTGGGAGGCACAATGCGCGATCACTTCCTGCAAGCTTTCCTGCAGCAACCGGGCAAACTTCTCTACATTTTGCTGATGATATACCTTACTGTCATAGCGAATTTCCAGTGTCAGCGCGCCCGCTGTAATCATGCCGTTCACATTCAAAGGATGCTCCAGTACAGTATGGTCACTCATCGACTCTCCACCTGGATGCGAAGACAGCGTAATATCCCCATTTTCCAAGTCCTGATCAAATTGTCCCAAATAGTTAAAGCTGATCTCAGGCTGCAAGGTCAAGGAAGAATTAGCATCATGCTGAGACATATATTTCAAAATGCCGTAGCCAATGCCCTTATGCGGCACATGACGCAGGTCTTCCTTCACCCGCTTGATTCGCTGCCCTACTTCTGCCTTCCCATCCACATCAAGCAGCACCGGATATTGGCTTGTAAACCAGCCCACGGTACGTGTGATATCGATATCTGGAACAATGGCTTCCCGACCATGGCCCTCCAGATTGACCAGTACGCGCTCCTGACCGCTCCAGTTATATAACGCGGTGCCGAGTGCAGTTAACAGCAGATCATTGACCTCGGTGTTGTACGCACGATGCGATTCCTGCAGCAGTAGCCGGGTTTCCTGTTCGCTCCAAACCACGCTCACCGTCTCACTGTCTCTGACCACAAAATGCTGTCCTGCCGCTCTTTCTTGATCCTTAGGTAGCGATGCGAATTCCGTTTGCGCAAGACGCTGCCAATATTCGCGTTCGTTGTCGATCGCCGGACTGTTCGCATATTGAGACAACTGCTCTGCCCAAGCAGAGAAAGAGTCCGTTTTATATGGTAAGCGAATCGCTTCTCCCCGCATGGCCTGCTCATATCCAGTCGCAAAATCCTCGAACACAATCCGCCATGAAATCCCGTCTACGACCAAATGGTGGATCGCAATCAGTAAATGATCTCCATCCATGCAGCGGAAAAGTCCCAGCTTCACCAGCGGTCCTTCGTCCAGACGAATGGAGCTTTGGATGGCATTGGCTTTCGTTTCAACCGCCATCACCACCTCTGCCGTGTCTTTGACGCCTGTCAAATCAACAACGTCCAGATGATACAGCTCGCCTTCGTTCAAACCGTGATTCCACGCTTCATAGCCCTGTTCGGTCTGACGGAAGACCATACGCAATGCATCATGATGCTCCGTCACCTGGGTCACCGTTTGATGCAATGCGGCTTCATCGAATCCTTGTGCTCTATACAGCATCACCGATTGGTTAAAATAATGTGGCTCTGCTGAGGATTGTCCAAAGAACCATTGCTGTATTGGGCTCAATTTAACTGCTCCCGAAACCACCCGCTGATCGGCTGTGCGGCTAACTTTGTGTACATGACTGCTCAGCAGCGAAATGGACGGATATTGGAACAAATCCTTCATCTCCAGCTTGTAGCCCGCTTGCAGCAAGCGGGACGATACCTGGATCGCTTTGATCGAATCGCCGCCCAGATCAAAGAAATTATCCAAAATCCCGACTCTCTTCGTTCCTAATACAGCCTGCCAAATGGACACTAACGTCTGCTCCAGCGCTGTGCGCGGCTCTACATAATCCGCTCCGCTTTGCAGGCTGCCTTCGGGTGCCGGCAGGGCCTTGCGGTCGATTTTACCGTTCGGTGTCAGCGGCATCTGCTCCAGCTGGATGAAATACGAAGGCACCATGTAGTTTGGCAACTCCTCGCCCAGTAAGCTACGCAGCTCACCAGCGCTTACTTCCCATTCAGCGACATAGTACGCCACCAGTTGATTTTGCCCCTGTTCGTCCGCTTGGGCCAGTACGATGACCTCTTGCACGTTTTCCACTTTCAATATTTGTGCCTCGATCTCACCCAGCTCGATCCGGTAGCCCCGGATTTTTACTTGATGGTCGATCCGGCCCAAATATTCGATGTTGCCATCTGGCATCCATCTCGCCAAGTCACCCGTACGGTACATTCGTCCGTAGCTGGCTTCACCAACCGCAAACGGGTTCGCTACAAATTTCTCAGCCGTCAGCTCTGGGCGATCCAGATAACCACGCGCCAGACCCGGTCCGGACACGCACAACTCACCCGCGACGCCTACCGGAGCCAAATGTCCATGCCCATCCACCATGTATACTCGATGATTCGGCACAGGGCGTCCGATGGAAATCAGTTGTCCCGCTCTCTCATCCTCGGATACCGGCCAGATCGACGTCGCCACCGAGTTTTCGGTTGGACCGTAGCCGTTGTAGTACGCCACCTGATCCTTCCACTTGTATACCAGCTCTGTTGAGGATGCTGAACCCGCAGTGAACAGAACACGCAAGTTTGGCATCCGCTGTGGCTCCAGATACACCGCATAGGTCGGCGGCAAAGCAGCCACCGTAATCCGGTGATTCGCCATATATTGCTCAAACCGCTCGTAGTTCAAAATCGTCTCTGTCGTTGGCATGTATAATGTGGCGCCGCAGAACAACGCCTGGAAGATTTCCCAGCAAGCCGCATCAAACGAATAGCTAGCGAACAGCAACGCATGATCCGACGTGCTCATCCGAAGCGTCTGATCAAAATATGTTTTCAGATTGCACAGCCCGTGATGCTCCAGCATTACACCCTTCGGCTGCCCCGTCGTCCCCGATGTATAAATCACATACGCCAAATCATTTGGACCAGACCATGGCTCCAGATTAGAATCATCCTCGTGGTACACCGTTTGCTCCCCGTCCAACACCAGCACATGACCGTCGATAGCGGCTTTGTCCACCAGATGGCTTTGCGTCAACAGCAGCTTCGCCCCCGAGTCGTCCAGCATGTAGCGGATACGCTCCTCCGGATAGGTTGGATCGATGGGGACATATGCACCCCCGGCTTTTAAAATCCCGAAGATACCTACGATCATGTCCACCGACCGCTCAGTCATCAGACCCACCAAACGATCCTTCGTCACGCCTTGACTGCGCAAGGTACGAGCCAGGCGATTGGCGCGTTCATTCAGCTCGCGATAAGTCAGCGTTTCTCCTTCAAAGAACAAGGCTGTCTGCTCCGGTGTCTGCGCCGTTTGCGTCTCGAACAAGCCATGGATCGTTTGCTCGCTTGGATACTCGGTCGCCGTATCTCCCCATGCGCTGAGAATTTGCTCGCGCTCCTGCTCGTTTAACATATCCAGCTCATGTACACGGATGTCCGGATTCGCTGTCACCTGCTCCAGCAGCTGTACCAGATGACCTCGGATTTGCTCTACACTTTCCCGTTCAAAGGCCAAGGCGTTATAGCCAAAGCTCATGTGAATGGTGTTCCCCGGCAGCACCACCAAGTTAAAGTCATAGTTGGTCTGCTCGACAGACTCGGCTCCGGTGATCGTGAAGCTGGACTCTTCACCGCTGCCTAATTGCTCAATTTGCTCCTCTACCGGATAGTTCTCAAAAATAAGAATATGATTGATCAAATCCTGCTTAAGCTCCGACAGCCCCTGAATTTCATATAACGGATACGTATCATAGACATGGGAATCGATCGATTGCTCCTGGGTTTGCTTCATCACGTCTGAGAATAAACTGTCCACTTGACTGCGGATGCGTACCGGAATGGTATTGATAAACAGACCAATGATGTGCTCCACATTCGGAATGTCTGCCGGACGTCCAGATACCACGCTGCCAAACACCACATCATCTGTGCCATTATATTTTTGCAGCAAAAGGCCCCAAACCGTCTGCATCAACGTATTGATCGTCACCTGATAACGCTTGGCTATGCGCTGAATACCAGCTGTGAGATCCGCGCCCAAATCAAAATCCAGACGCTCAGCCTGATACCCTGTTTTGCCCTGGATTTTTGCCTGTGGCAAGCGGGACTGCTCCTCGTATCCTTCCAGAGCCTTGCTCCAGTAGCTCGATGCGGCCTGAAGATCCTGCTGCTCTAGCCATTCGATATATTGACTGTACGGCGTTACAGGGGCCAGTTCCGGTTGTTTATGGGCCAGGATCGCAAAATAACTCGCAAACACTTCGTTGGTCACCAGCGACAAGCACCAGCCATCCATCACGATATGATGGAAGCTCCATACAAAACGGTACGCATCCTCACCTGTGCGCAAAACAGCGACACGCATCAAAGCATCCTGCGCCAGATCAAAACCTCTTTGTTTGTCTTGGCGCGTAAATTCGAGAATGTACTCGTTTTGCTGCTCTTCCTCCATATCCCGCAAATCTTCAACATACAGTTCGCTGCGCTTATTGCGGTACACGACCTGAAGCGGTTCATCCTTCCAGCCGCTGTAGAAGTTCGTACGCAGTACTGTATGCCGCTGCACCAAAACATCCAAACTGGCCGCAAAGGCAGCGATATTAAACTCTCCTCGCAGATCAAAGGAGGCCTGTTCAAAATATGCTCCCGATTGCGAATCCATCAGATTATAAAAGAGCATGCCCTTCTGCATCGGGGTCAGTGCGTATACATTTTCCAGCTCACCGATACATGCTGCCTGTTCCGCGATCTGTTCCAGTTCTCTAGTCGTCAAACCTTTGAAAGACACATCACTTGGGGTCAACTCCGGCTGCTCCTGAGCCGCGCAATGCGTAATCACCTCTTGCAAAGCGGATTGCAACAGTCCCGCCACACGTTCCAGCGTTTCTTTACGATACTGCTTACGGCTGTAAGCAATCGTCAAGCGCAGCGTGCCTTCCGAGATCATCGCGTTTAAATCCAACGTATATTGCAGCGGTGAATGTGCATCCTCTGTCTCCCCTGCACTATAGGGTGACAATGTGATTCCACTGTTTTGTAGATCCTGATCGACCTGACCCAAATAGTTAAAGCTGATTTCCGGTTCTGCTGCAATCGTATGCGCTTCATCCGGCTCTGATGCATGGGACAAGTAGCGCCAAGTGCCATAGGTTAGCCCTTTATGCGGAATCCGCCGCAGGCCTTCCTTCGTTTCTTTAATCCGCTGGGCCAGCGTCAGATTTGCACCCGTGTCCAGTAGCACCGGATACAAGCTCGTAAACCAGCCGATCGTACGTGTAATATCCACCTCTGGCAGGATCGCTTCCCGACCGTGTCCCTCCAGGTTCACCAGTACTTGGCCTGCGCCTGTCCAGTTGTGCATCGCCAGTCCCAGCGCGGTCAACAGCAAATCATTGACCTCAGTGTTGTAGGCGCGATGCGCCTGCTTTAACAGCTGCTGCGTTTCAGCTTCGGTCCACTCTACGGTCAGCACTTCACTGTCTGCGTTCAAGGAGCCCTCGTAGGCAAAATCCTTAGGCAGCGGCGCCGTTTCCGCTTTGGCCTGTTCCAGCTGCTTCCAATAAACTTCATCCGATGCAGCCTCAGGACGGTTGGCGTAAGACGACAACTCCCGTGCCCAAGTTTGGAAGGAATCCGTTTTATAGGGCAATCGTACAGGCTCACCCTTGATCGCCTGCTCGTAGCCTGTCGAGAAATCTTCAAACAGAATCCGCCACGACACCCCGTCTATCACCAAATGGTGAATAGCTATGAGCAAATGATCGCCCTCGGCTGTGTGGAACAATCCCAGCTTCACCAGCGGTCCTTCGGACAGGTGAATGCTGCTTTGAATTTCATTTGCCTTCGCTTCCAGCGCTTCCGCATAGGCTACTTGTTCACGGTAGTCTGCGGTTTCCAGCGTATACAACGCGCCTTCCTCTACAGGGCGTGTCCAAGCCGTATAACCAGAGGAATCCTGACAGAATATCGTACGAAGCGCATCATGATGCTTCACGATGTGATCCATGACTTGGCGAACTGCCGTCTCATCAAAGCCCTCGGCACGATAGAGCATGACCGCCTGATTAAAGTGCTGCGGACGCTCGCGCTCCTGCGCAAAGAACCAATGCTGGATCGGAAGCAAAGCGGTTTCCCCGCTTACTTCTCCTTGATCTGCCATACGACGGACCTCGTGCATATGCGGTGCCAGTGTTGCAACCGTTGGATACTGGAACAAATCCTTCATGTCCAGCTTATAACCGGCCTGGAACGTACGCGATGCGATTTGGATGGCTTTGATGGAATCGCCGCCTAGATCAAAGAAATTGTCCAAAATACCGACTGTCTGCAGCCCCAGTACCGACTGCCAGACCGCTACCAGTGCGCGTTCTTGCGCCGTACGCGGCTCTGCATAATCAGCTCCAGTTTGCAGGCTGCCTTCCGGTGCTGGCAGGGCCTTGCGGTCAATTTTGCCATTTGGACTCAGCGGCATTTGCTCCAGTTGTACAAAGTAGGACGGCACCATGTAGCTTGGCAGCTCCCGGCCCAGCTCACTTCTCAGCTCGCTAGCACCGAGCTCTTGCCCCGCAACATAGTAGGCCACCATTTGTTTTTGGCCCGTTTCATCCGCACGAGCCATGACCACCGCTTCTCGTACGGACGCTACTTGAAGCAGTTGCGATTCGACTTCACCCAGCTCAATCCGGTACCCCCGGATTTTCACCTGATGGTCAATCCGGCCCAAATATTCAATGTTCCCGTTCGGCATCCATCTAGCTAAATCGCCCGTGCGGTACATCCGTTCATAGCCTGCTTCCCCGCCTGCAAACGGGTCTTTCACAAATTTCTCGGCCGTCAGCTCTGGACGGTTCAGATAGCCTCGGGCTACGCCGACACCGCCGATACACAGCTCACCCGCAACCCCAATCGGCTGCAATTGCTCCGTGCCTTCCTTCACAATGTACAGACGAATATTTTGAATCGGTTTCCCGATTGGAATGACCGCATAGGCTTCATTCGGCTCGCAATCGAAGTACGATACGTCCACCGTCGCTTCGGTTGGACCGTACAGGTTGATCAGCTTCGCTCCGGCCAGGCTCGACATAAGCCGCTGGAACCGGGCCACATGCTGCGTTGGCAATGCTTCACCACTGGCAAAGACATGGCGCAGCGTGCCCAGCTTCGCTTGCATCACTTCTCGTGGCTGCTGCTCTACATATTCCAGGAACGCATGCAGCATCGCCGGTACAAAGTGCATTGTGCTCACGCCATCGCGGGCAATCGTGTCGACGATGTCTTCCGGGTTCTTTTCCCCGCCGACCGACAGCAAGCTCACCTTCGAGCCGACCATCGACCACCAGAACAGCTCCCACACCGACACGTCAAAGGTGAAGGCGGTCTTTTGCAGGATCGTATCTTCTGCACTCAAACCGTACCGATCATGCATCCACAAAATCCGGTTCAGCACGGAATGGTGCTCCACCATCACACCCTTCGGTCTTCCCGTGGAGCCAGAGGTATAGATGACATAGGCGACATGGTGTGGCCCAGTCAGTGGCTCCAAATTCGAACCGTCTTCGTGATAAATATTCTTGCCATCCTGCTCCTGACAATCCAACACCAGCACCTGACCATCGAAGTTTAGCGATGCTTGCTCCGCCAGATGCGATTGCGTCAGCATCAGCTTCGCGCCCGAGTCCTCCAGCATAAAGCGGATGCGGTCCGCTGGATATTCCGGGTCAATCGGCACGTAGGCTCCGCCTGCCTTGAGGATCGCATAGATGCCTACGATCATGTCTAGCGAACGGTGAACCAGTATGCCTACAGGCTGATCCGGCTGAACCCCTTGCGCACGCAAGGTGCGTGCGAGACGGTTGGCTCGTTCGTTCAGTTCCGCGTAGGTCAACGACTCCGCTCCGCACAGCACCGCTACTTGCTCCGGTGTATTCGCTGCCTGCTGCTCGAACAGTGCACTTAGCGTCTGATCCTGTGGATAGGCTACCGCCGTATCCCCCCAAACCTGAACGATCTGTGCCTGTTCTTCTGGTGTTACCAATTCCAGCTCATTCACACGGATATTCGGATTGTCCACAATTTGCCTGATGACATGGTCGATATGGCCCTGGATACGCTCCATAGCAGACCGGTTATACACCAGAGCATTGTATTCAAGCAGGATAGAGATATCCTCGTCAGGCACGACAATCAGGTTAAAATCGTAGTTGGTTTGCTCGGCAAGTGCCACATTGGCAATAGAGAAGCCTGTTTGTGCCTTGGTCTCGCCGGAAGCGCCCATCTGCTTCATCTGCTGCCCGATGGGGTAGTTTTCAAAGACCATGATGTGATTGATCAGGTCTTGTTTTTGTTCAGTCCGTGCCTGAATGTCGTAGAGCGGGAATGTGTCATAGACACCGGAGGCCAAAGCCTGTTCCTGTGTGCGCTGCAATACTTCAGCAAATGTAGCATTCCGTTCACTTTGAATCCGAACCGGTATGGTATTGATAAACAACCCGATCATGTTCTCCACACCCGGAATGTCTGCTGGACGACCGGATACCACACCACCAAACACGACATCCTGATGATTATTGTATTGCTGTAAAATAACGCCCCACACACTTTGCAGCAAGGTGTTAATCGTGACATGTTGTTGCTTGGCCATTTGGTTTAATGCGGCACTCCGTTCTTTACCCAACATAAATGGCAGCTTTTCCGAAACATAGCCAGAATTTGAACTTCCACCACTTCCGTCTGGTTCTTCATCCCGTGCGGCTACAGAAGCTTGCGCATTCTCACCAGGCAACAAGGTTTGCTGCTCAAAGCCTGCCAAATAGTCACTCCAATAACGGGTCGCTTCCTGTGCATCCTGATCTTGCAACCATTCGATATAGTCACTATACGGCTTGACAGGTTCGAGCTCTGGCTGCTTGTTCTCCAGCAAGGCAAAATATGCACCAAATACTTCGTCCGTCATCAGGGACAGGCACCAGCCGTCCATTACGATATGATGGAAGCTCCATACAAAACGGTATGAGCGATCATCCGTGCGGAAGACAGCTACACGCATGAGCGCATCCTTGCTTAAATCAAAGCCTCGAGCTTTGTCCTGGGCCACAAATTCAGCTACAGCCTGTTCACACCCTCTGACATCCTCATAAAAGAAGCTCGGATTTTTATGACGATAGACAATCTGCAACGGTTGACCATGCCAGCCACTATAGAAATTCGTCCGTAATATCGCATGTCGACTAACCAGCAGCTTCAAGCTTTCCTCGAATATAGATGGCGCAAAGTTGCCCTCCAGATCAAAGGTCGCCTGCTCAAAATACACGCCTGTTTCTGCATTCATCAAACTGTGGAACAGCATACCCTTTTGCATGGGGGTTAACGGATATACATTTTCCAATTCCCCAACCGTCTGGGTCTGCTCCTTAATCGTATCTAATTGCTCCATTGTCAGGCCTTTAAACAGCACATCACTTGGAGTCAATTCGGTCCGCTCCCGTGTCACACAGTGCTCGATAATCTCAAGCAGATTGGATTTCAACAGATTAGCCAGCATTTGGACGGTGTCCTTACGGAAGGCTTTGCTGTTATACCGAATGTCCAGTTCCAGGATGCCGTTCGTTACGATCCCGCTCACATCGAGCGCATATTTCATCTTCGTCCGGTCACTAACGACCGATCCCATCGAGTAAGGAGACATACGAATATCGCTGTTTTGCAAGTCCTGATCCAGCTGTCCGAGATAGTTAAAGCTCACTTGTGGCTCGGCAAAAGCTTGATGTTGACCAAGATGCAGTGCATCTGCTTGCTGAGCCATGGCTTGGCCGGATTCACTCAAATATCTCCAGATTCCGTAGCCCATTCCTTGATTCGGAATATGACGCAGACTTTCTTTTACCTGTTTGATGCATCCCGACAAAGCCTGATCACGACCGATGTCTAGCCATACCGGATATGGTCTCGTAAACCAGCCTACCGTACGAGAAATGTCCGTATCCGGCAAAATGTTCTCACGTCCGTGTCCCTCTAAATGAATCAGACTGCGTTCATGACCCGTCCACGTATACAGCATCATGCCCAAAGCCGTCAGCAACAGATCGTTCACTTCCGTGTTGTACGCGCGGTGTGCTTGCTTCAACAGCCGTTCAGTCTCTTCTTCCGTAAGCTGGAAGGCCACTGAATCCGTGTCAGCTAGGGTAAATGGCTCAGCCTGCGCTTGATCCTCAGGCAAACGTACTTGGTCAGCCAAAGCGGCAGCGTTCCATTGCTCCCAGTAGGCGTGTTCACTGTCCATGTCTGTGCTATTCGCATAGGAGGAAAGTTGCCTAGCCCAGGAACGGAAGGAATCCGTTTTGTCCGGCAGCTGAAGCACTTCTTCATGGATGGCCTGTTCATAGGCAGTAGTCAAATCCTCAAACAAAATACGCCAGGATACCCCGTCCACCACCAAATGGTGAATCACCATCAGCAAATGATCGCCATCTACACAGTGGAACAAACCTGCTTTCAACAGCGGCCCTTCTTGCAGTTGGATACTGCTTTGAATTTCGGTAGCTTTCGCCTCCATTGCCACGCTGAGCATGGCTTCATCCGTTATATCCCTAAAGTCCAGCACGTCCAGCTGATACAGCTCGCCTTCCTGTATTCCACGGTTCCATGCTTTATAGCCTTGCTCGGTCTTGCTGAACACCATTCGCAAAGCATCATGATGCTTTGTCAGCTTGCCAAGCGCCTGACGCAGAGCCGACTCGTCAAACCCCTGCTCCCGGTGCAGCATAACCGCCTGATTAAAGTGATGCACGTCTACTTGCTCCTGCGCAAAGAACTCGTGCTGGATCGGAAGCAACGCCGTTTCTCCGCTTACTTCTCCCTGATCTACCATACGACTGACCTCATGCATATGCGGTGCCAGCGTTGCGACGATGGGATAGCGGAACAAATCCTTCATGTCCAGCTTGTAGCCGGCCTGGAATGCACGCGATACGATTTGAATCGCCTTGATCGAATCGCCACCCAGTTCAAAGAAATTGTCCAACATACCGACGGTTGGCACACCCAGAACGGACTGCCAGACCACTACAAGCGCTCGTTCCGGTGCAGTGCGTGGCGCTACATAATCCGCACCGCTGTGCAGATTGCCTTCCGGTGCTGGCAGGGACTTGCGGTCGATTTTACCGTTCGGTGTCAGCGGCATCTGCTCCAACCAGATGAAATACGACGGCATCATATAGCTTGGCAGTTCTTGTCCCAGCTCATGTCTCAGCTCACCGGCTCCCAGTTCTTGACTCGCCACATAGTACGCCACGAGCTGTGTTTGACCCGTTTCGTCCCCACGAGCCATGATGACCGTTTCTTGCACCGACTCCACCTGCAACAGCTGCGATTCGATCTCGCCCAGTTCGATTCGGTAGCCCCGAATTTTCACCTGATGGTCCATCCGCCCCAAATATTCAATGTTGCCGTCTGGCATCCATCTTGCCAAATCGCCTGTACGATACATCCGCTCATGGCCTGCCTTGCCACCAGCAAACGGATTATTTACAAATTTCTCAGCCGTCAGTTCTTCACGTTTCCAATATCCACGGGCCAAGCCTTCCCCTGCAATACATAACTCGCCCGGCACGCCGACGGGCTGCAATTCCCCATTCGCATTCATGATATAGATTTGTGTATTCGCAATAGGACGTCCAATATTAATATGTTGAGCATGGGTCAGTTCCTGCACGGTCGACCACACCGTCGTTTCTGTAGGTCCGTACATGTTATAAATACGGGGACCGTTTATTTCTTGCAATGCTGCGAGCAGCTTGGATGGAAGTGCTTCGCCCCCAACCATAATTGCCTTCACGCTTTGCAGCGCGCGCGAGCCTGCTTCATGACCCAACAGCATTTGCAGCCGAGATGGTGTCATTTGCAACATCTCAATCGAATGTTGAGTAATCAACTCACCCAGCGCCTGAGGATTCACCTGATGCTGGCTGTCGCCAAGCACAACCGTCATTCCACCCAACAGGGGGAGAATGGTTTCCAATACGAAAATATCGAATGAAATGGTCGTCAGTGACAACATGGTTTGGCTCGCTTCAAAATCAATGACTTCGCGCATCCCAGTAATAAAGTTGAGGACCGAGCGATGCTGGAGCATAACTCCTTTCGGATTTCCAGTCGAACCCGACGTATAGATGACATAAGCCAAATGCTCTGGGCGGGCAATCGTCTCCAGGTTGCTACTTTCTCCCTGATACAATGCGGCATCCTCAAGAAACAGGGTATTGGCATGGCAATGGTGTTCTTCTGCCAGTTCACGACGGGTCAGAAGCACTGCGGCCTCGCTGTCTTCCAGCATGTATGCAATACGAGAGGATGGAAATTCGGGATCAATCGGCACATAAGCACCGCCTGCTTTTAGCACAGCCAGCAGACCTACGATCATTTCCACGGAGCGCTGTACCATCAGACCGACCAGCTTGTCTGGTCCTACTCCCTGGGCTTGAAGCATTCGAGCCAATGAATTCGCCCGTTCATTCAGCTCCTGATACGTCAGACGCTGATGTTCAAACACCAATGCCACCTGATCCGGCGTACACTCCACCTGCTCCTCAAACAGCTGATGGATCGTCTGATGGGACGGAAATGCACAAGCGGTGTCATTAAAGGCCGCTGTAATCTTTTGTTTTTCTGCTGCTGTGAGTAGTTCCAGCTCTTCCACCCGAACATGCGGGTTGAGCGAAATTTGCTCCAGCAAACGTGCAAAATGTCCATACAAGCGCTCAATACCTGCTTGATCAAAGCTGAGCGTGTTATACATAAAACGAATCTTGATGCCTTCTCCCGGCATCACGACGACGTTCAGATCATAGTTGGTTGCCTCTGTAGACACCACGTTCGAAATCGTAAATTTATTCTGCCCATCGCCGCCTAACTGTTCTACCTGCTGCTCCACCGGATAATTTTCAAAAATCATAATATGATTGATTAAATCCTGCTTCTGCTCGGTCAGTGCTTGAATTTCATACAGCGGGAACGCATCGTAGGCATTGGAAGCCAGCGCCTGCCGCTGTGTTCGTTTCATCAGCTCGACAAAGGTTTCACCTGGTTCAGACTGCACACGCACTGGAATTGTATTGATAAATAGCCCGATCATGTGCTCCACGCCTGGAATATCTCCCGGGCGACCGGACACAACGCTGCCGAACACGACATCCGTACTGTTGTTATATTTTTGCAACAGAACGCCCCATACGGTTTGAATCAGCGTATTGATCGTCACCTGATTTTGTTTTGCCATCCGTTCGATCTGCGCAACCAACTCTGGCTGGAATTCGCAATCCAGATCTTCAGCGACATATTCCCCGGTGTGCATCGATTTCGGCTGTGTTTTTTGCTGGGGAAGCGTAATTTGCTGCTCATAGTCCGCCAGATACCCACGCCAGTATTGCAAGGCTGCCTCACGGTCTTGACGTTCCAGCCATTCAATAAATCGACTGAACGGCGTGACAGGCTCTAGTGCTGGCTCATGACCCGCGCGCAGTGCCAGATAGCTACCAAATACCTCCTGTGTCATAAAGGACAAACACCAGCCATCCATCAAAATGTGATGGAAGCTCCAAACAAAGTGATACGTTTCATCCCCCGTTTGCAAAATGGAGACACGAATGAGTGCATCCTCTGCGAGATTGAATCCTTTCGCTTTGTCCTCGATGGCAAAAGCTTCAACACGAGCTTCTCGTTCCTCTTTTTCTAGTCCGCGCAAGTCTTCATAATATATTTGTCCGCTACGGTTGCGGAAGACGACCTGTACAGGCTCATCCTTCCATGAACTGATAAAGTTCGTCCGCAATGCCTCATGACGCTGCACGAGCAGATCAAAGCTTTTACCAAAAGCAACCACATCAAAACGACCGTTCAACTCAAAGGTGGCCTGTTCAAAATAAGCCGCCGAATTCTCATCCATCAGGCTGAAGAAGAGCATGCCCTTTTGCATCGGTGTCAAAGCATACACATTTTCTAGTTCGCCCATACCCTGTGTATCTTTCACCAATTGCTCCAGCTCATCCAGCGTTACATGGTTTAACAGGACATCACTTGGGGTCAACACCGTTCTTTCTTGAGCGACACAATGATGAATCACCTCACGCAAGCCGGATGCCAGCAGTTCTCCAAGTCGTGCAATCGTCTCATGACGGAATTGCGTTGTACCGTAGCGAATCGTGAAAATCAGTTCTCCATCCTCGATGACTCCATTGATATCCAGTGCAAAATCCATAGCCGCATTCGTGCTGACAGGCACACCGATGGAATAGGAGGAAGGCTCCAGATCATTGCCTTTATAATCCTGATCGAATTGGCCCAAATAGTTAAAACTGATCTCAGGCTGAGCCTTTAACTGCACGCCTGCTTTCTCCAGAACATTCGTATCCGACAGGTATCGTAAAATACCATAGCCGATGCCTTTCTGCGGAATATGACGCAGCCCTTCCTTGACCCGTTTGATCAGACGAGCCGTATTCCCCCCTTGTCCCAGACTTCCATCCAGTACAACCGGGAACTGGCTCGTAAACCAACCGACTGTCCGCGTAATATCCACATCCGGTACAATAGCTTCCCGTCCATGGCCCTCCAGGTTGACCAGCACCCGTTCAGAACCAGACCAGTCATATACCGCTTTTCCGAGCGCAGCCAGCAGCAGGTCATTCATTTCCGTGTTGTATGCGCGATGAGCTTGTTTGAGCAACTGCTCGGTTTCCTGCTTCGTCCAGCGGACAGTCACAACCTCACTGTCCCCAAGCAGTGCATTGTCATTCGCAAAATCCTTCGGCAAAGGCTTCGCAAGACTGGCTTCTGCTTGTTCGATATGCTGCCAGTAAGCAAGCTCCCGCTCCATCGTCGCGCTATTCGCATAGGCCGACAGCTGCTCGGCCCAAGTCTGGAACGAATCTGTTTTATGCGGTAGTCGGATAGCTGTGCCTGTTTTGCCTGCAATAGCCTGCTCATAACCGGATGCCAAATCCTCCAGCAAAATACGCCACGATACACCGTCCACAACCAAATGATGAATGACGATTAGCAAATGGTCGCCCTCAGCGCAGTGGAACAGACCAAGCTTCACAAGCGGACCCTCGCTCAAATAAATGCTCGCTTGAATTTCACTGGCCTTGGCTTCTACAGCGGTGGATTCGTCTTCAACGCCGCTAAAATCTACAATGTCCAGTGTGTATAGCTCGCCTTCCTCTACACTGCGGTTCCAAGCGGCATAGCCCTGCTCCGTCTCACGGAATACCGTGCGCAATGCGTCATGATGCTGGACAATACGGTCCATCGTACGGCGTAGCGCGTCGACGTCAAAGCGCCCAGCTCGGTACAGCATCATCGCCTGATTGCTGTGGTGCAGATCAGCAGGCTGCTGTTCGAAGAACCACCGCTGAATGGGTGTCAGCTCTACCTTGCCTACGGCTTCTTCCTGACTGGCCATCTTGCCATCTGTACGAAGCAACGGACTGAGTGCCGCTACTGTCGGATTGCTGAACAGGTCTTTCATGTCCAGTCGATAACCTGCTTGCAGCAATCGGGACGATACTTGCAGCGCTTTGATCGAATCGCCGCCCAGTTCAAAGAAGTTATCCTGCGTGCCTACCGTTTCGACACCCAGCACCCCGGCCCATACCGAAGTTAATACCTGTTCTACCATAGTACGCGGTGCCACATAGGCTGTACCCGCATGGATGCTGCCTTCCGGTTCCGGCAAAGCCTTACGGTCGATTTTGCCGTTGCTGGTCAGCGGGATCGCCTCCAGCTGCATCAAGCGTGCTGGCACCATGTGCACGGGCAGCCCGGCTTCCAGCTCGGCCTGTACTTCCTCGATCCGCAGCTCAGCTTCTCCCGTGATGTACCCGCACAAGTACTTGTGTCCACGCTCATCCGTCCGGTCGATGACTACGGCTTGACGCACACCCGGCACCCGCTGGATTGCCGTTTCAATCTCGCCCAGCTCAATCCGGTAGCCCCGGATTTTGACCTGATAGTCCATCCGGCCGATAAAGTCCACATTGCCGTCTGGCATCCACCGCGCCAGGTCACCTGTGCGGTACAATCGTTCACCGGCTACATACGGATTCGCTACGAACTTCTCGGCCGTCAGGTCCGCACGGTTTAAGTAGCCTCGTGCCACGCCAGCACCGCCAATGCACAGCTCACCCAGTACACCGATCGGCACCGGATTCAGCTGGCTGTCCACGATGTAGAAGCGTGCGTTCAGCCATGCCTGACCAATCGGCACACTGCCGCTACTTGGCAGCTTCGACAGTTCTTCGTCGTAGAAGCTGGAGTCAATCGCCGCTTCCGTGACGCCATAGCTGTTCATAATGCGAATATCTGCGCCAAACCGTTCTTGCAGCACCCGATAATCCGTCACGCTGCAGCTATCCGAGCTGGTGATCAGCAGTTCCAGACTGCTCATGTCAAGGCCCTGTTCATGCACATGCTGCATAAACGGTACGATTAAAGCCGGTGTGGATTCGAACACCGTAATCTGATAATCGTGAATCCAGCCATACAGACGGCTTGGATCAATGCGGTCGTCTTTCGGGCAGATGACCATCGTGCCACCGTTATAGAGCGCCCGTGCAATATCGCCGACGAATACGTCGAAGGAGAAACTTGCCAGTTGTAACAGGCGTACCGGGAACTGGTTCAGACGGTAATCCCGGCGGTATGCCGCAGCTGTGTTTACCAAACTGTGATGCTCGATCATGACACCCTTCGGACGTCCCGTTGTACCGGACGTGTAGATCACATATGCCAGATCCTGCGGCTCGTTGATATGTTCCACATCCGTGGCATCTCCGGTGTACAACGACTCATCGTCCAGCGCCAATACAGTACGCAGACGCAGCCCTGTTGCCGGTTCGGATGCTTCTTCGTTGTCAGAACTCGAATCTAATTTAAAACTTACGCCTTCACTCAGGCTGCCTCTTTCCATCGTTTCAGCGCCAGCCGCTATTTCCAACTCGCCCTCAGACTGCCCACCGGCCAAGACCTGTCGGCTCTCCTCCAGCCATGCTTGCGCGCGTTCCTGCAAACCTGTTTGCGTAAGCAGCACCGTAGCGCCGCTGTCCTCGAGCATAAAGCGGATACGTTCGGATGGATAATCTGCATCCAGTGGCACGTATGCACCGCCGGCCTTCCATACCGCCAGTACGCCGACCATCATGTCCACCGAGCGCTCGCTCAAAATACCAACAATGGATTCACGCCCAATGCCTTCATTCCGCAATCTACGAGCAAGTTGATTCCCACGCTCGTTCAGCTCGCGGTACGTAAGCTGCCGCTCCTCGTATATCACTGCCACATGATCCGGCACAAGCTGCGCTTGTTCTTCCACATAGGCATGGAACAACAATTCAGATTCTTTTTCGTCACTCCATGCAGATACGCCCACGGATCCAAAACCATCGATGATTTTTGCTTTTTCCGCAGCAGTCACCAGCTCTAACTCATCTACCAGCGCATCTGGTCTGTTAATCGCTTCTTCAATCATATGCAGCAAATGCTCGCGGATTTGCTCGACAGCTGCACGTTCAAACACCAGCGCGTTGAATTCCAAATGAATGTCTATTTCATCGCCTGGCACAACCGTAATGTTAAAATCATAGTTCGTTTGCTCTGACATTGAAGCATTAACAATCGTAAAACCGTTCGTGTCACGGCTCCCCATGTGCTCCATACGCTGTTCCACCGGATAGTTTTCAAACACCATAATATGGTTCACCAGGTCCTGTTTCTGCTCAGTCAGGGCCTGAATTTCATACAGCGGATAGGTTTCATAGGCACGGGAAGCCAGTGCCTGCTCCTGTATCTGCTTCATTAACGCAGCAAACGTCATATCTTTCTCACTGTGAACTCGTACAGGAACCGTATTAATGAACAAACCAATCATTTTATCGATGCCCGGAATATCCGCTGATCTGCCGGATACGACACTGCCAAATACAACATCCCGACTGTTGTTATACCGTTGCAGCACAACGCCCCACGCTGCTTGCAGAAGGGTATTGACCGTTACTTGCTTCTGCTTAACCAGCTTGTTCATCCGTTCCGTCACTTCGTGGCCCAGTGTAAACGAAAGCTTATCCCCTTCATATCCCTTGGCGTGACCGTCCAGCTGTTTTACCTGCGGTAATACGGTCTGCTGCTCAAAGCCAGCAAAATAATCACTCCAGAACCGTTCAGCCTCCACGTTGTCCTGCCGATCCAGCCATTCAATGTATTCGCTGTATGGTGTTACCGGGGCGAGCTCCGGCTTGCGGTCTTCGAGGATGGCAAAGTACGTATTAAATGCTTCCCCTACAACAAGGAACAAGCACCAACCGTCCATCAAAATATGATGGAAGCTCCACACAAAACGATACGACTCCTCGCCTGTACGTAAAATAGACACCCGCATCAGCTCGCCTGAGCTGAAATGAAAGCCTTCGGCTTTGTCGCGCTCAGCAAAATCAGCAATATATGCGTCCTGCTCACCTTGTTCCATCGAACGTACATCTTCAAAACGGAACCCGGCGTGCTTGTGACGGTACACCACCTGTAAAGGCTGCTCATTCCATCCGCTATAAAAATTCGTTCTGAATATTTGATGGCGATCCACCAGCTGATTTAGGCTTTCGGCAAAAGCCTCCACTTGAAAGCTGCCTTGCAGATCAAATGTCGCCTGCTCAAAGTACGCCCCAGATTGCGGCTCCATTAAGCCGTGGAACAGAATGCCTTTTTGCATGGGTGTGAGCGAATAAATGTTTTCCAGTTCTCCCGCATTAGCCGTCTGCTCTACAATATGATCCAGCTCTCCAGCCGTCAGTCCTTGGAAGGACAAGTCGCTTGGTGTCAGCTCCGGCAACTCTTTACCCACACAGTGAGCCAATATCTCACGTAAGCCCTCCTGCAACAGATCAGCCAGCTTTTTGATTGATTTTTTCATAAACATTTTGTTGCTGTAGCTGATCGTCAGTTCCAGTGCACCGTCCGTGATCATGCCGTTGATATCCAGAGCATACCGCTTGGTCAACGTGTCACTCATGGAAGCTCCGATGGAATAAGGAGACATGCGGAACGCATTATTCTTTAAATCCTGATCGAATTGTCCGAGATAGTTAAAGCTGATTTCTGGCTCGGCAACAAAAGCTGCTTCTCCTTCACCGCTAGCAAGATATCTCAAAATCCCGTATCCAATCCCTTTATGCGGCAAACGGCGCAGCCCTTCTTTGACGTTCTTGACACGCCGTCCTACATTCCGGTCCTCGTCCATATCAAGTACAACCGGGAATTGGCTGGTAAACCAACCGACCGTGCGCGTAATATCCATATCCGGCAAAATCGCTTCCCGTCCGTGACCCTCCAGATTTACAAGTACCTGACGGATGCCTGCCCACTCATAAATCGCAGTGCCCAGAGCTGTCAGTAAGAGGTCGTTCGCTTCCGTATTGTAGGCCCGATGAGCTTGTTTCAAGAATTGTTCCGTTTCTTCGACCGTCCACGCTACGGTCAGTGTTCGATCATCGCGAAGCTGTGGCTTGGCCTGAGATTTACGAGTGTAATCTTTTGGCAAGGATGCCTGGCTCTTCCCTACTTGCTCAATTTGCTCCCAATACGCACGCTCCTTCTCCAACGCTGCACTGCTCACATAAGCGGATAGCTGGTCTGCCCACAGACGGAAGGAATCCGTCTTATTCGGCAACCGGACAGACTCGCCCCGTAAAGCCTGCTCATAGCCGGTTGCCAAATCCTCCAGCAAAATACGCCAAGACACATCATCAACCACCAAATGGTGGATCGCCACCAGCAAATGGTCTCCATCGTTGCAACGGAACAGACCCAGCTTTACCAGCGGTCCTTCGGATAGATTCATTTTGTTTTGAATTTCAGTTGCTTTCGCCTCAATCGTCGCGCTCAGAATGGCTTCATCCGTCAAAGCCCTAAAGTCTAGCACGTCCAGATGATACAGCTCGCCTTCCTGTACTCCGCGGTTCCACGCTTGGTAGCCTTGCTCGGTCTTCCTGAATACCATCCGTAGTGCATCGTGATGCTCGGTCAACTGGATTAGCGCCTGATGCAAAGCAGCTTCGTCAAAGCCCTGCTCCCGGTGCAGCATAACCGCCTGATTAAAGTGATGCGCGTCTACATGCTCCTGTTCAAAGAACCAATGATGGATCGGAAGCAATGCCGTTTCCCCGCTCACTTCTCCCTGATCTGCCATACGACTTACCATAAACGGTGCCAATGCTGCGATGGTTGGACAGCGAAGCAGATCCTTCATATCCAGCTTGTAGCCTGCCTGGAACGCACGGGATACGATTTGAATCGCCTTGATGGAATCGCCGCCCAGATCAAAGAAATTGTCCAAAATACCTACAGTTGGCACGCCCAAGGCAGACTGCCAGATCGCCACGAGTGCCCGTTCCGGCGCGGTATGGGGCGCTTCATAATCCGCTCCGCTTTGCTGACTGCCTTCCGGTGCTGGCAGGGACTTGCGGTCGATTTTACCGTTCGGTGTCAACGGCATCTGCTCTAACTGAATGAAATACGACGGCACCATATAGCTTGGTAGCTCCCGCCCCAGCTCACTTCTCAGTTCACTGGCTTCCATTTCTTGACTGGCCACATAGAACGCCACCATTTGTTTTTGACCCGTTGTTTCGTCCGCACGGGCCACGACAGCCGCTTCTCGTACCGACTCCACCTGCAATAGCTGCGATTCGATCTCGCCCAGTTCGATCCGGTAGCCACGGATTTTAACCTGGTGATCCATACGTCCCAAATATTCAATATTGCCATCCAGTGTCCATCTCGCCAAATCGCCTGTACGGTACATCCGTTCATAGCCCTCTTTGCCTCCGGCAAACGGATTTTCCACAAATTTCTCTGCCGTCAGATCTTCGAGATTCCAATACCCACGGGCCAATCCTTCCCCCGCAATACACAACTCGCCCGGCATACCGACTGGCTGCAATTCCCAGCTCGCATTCATGATATAGATTTGGGTATTCGCGATCGGACGTCCTATATTAATTTCTTGAGCATGAGTCAGTTCCTGTACGGTCGACCAAACCGTCGTTTCTGTAGGTCCGTACATGTTATAAATACGGGGACCATTTATTTCTTGCAGTGCTGCGAGCAGCTTGAACGGAAGGGCTTCACCACCCACCATGATTTCCTTCACGCCTCGCAGCGCGTGGGAACCAGCTTCATGATCCAGCAGCATCTGTAGCCGGGATGGTGTCATTTGCAACATGTCTATAGAATGATGAGCAATCAACTCACCCAGCGCCTGAGGGTCCACCTGATGCTGATGGTCGCCAAGCACAACCGTCATTCCAGCCAACAGTGGCAAGATGGTTTCCAAGACGAAAATATCGAATGAAATGGTCGTGAGTGACAAAATGGTTTTGCCAGCTTCAAAGTCAATGATTTCATGCATCCCGGTAATAAAGTTCAGTACCGAACGATGCTGGAGCATAACTCCTTTTGGATTTCCGGTCGATCCAGAGGTATAGATGACGTAAGCCAAATGCTCTGGGCGAGCAATCGTCTCCAGGTTGTTGCTTTCTCCCTGATACAATGCTGCATCCTCAAGAAATATTGCATTGGCATTGCAATGATGCTCTTCCAACAGATCACGACTGGTCAGAAGCACTGCAGCCTTGCTGTCTTCAAGCATGTATTGAATACGAGATGACGGAAATTCAGGATCGATCGGCACATAAGCACCGCCTGCTTTTAGAACAGCCAGCAGGCCTACGATCATTTCCACGGAGCGCTGCATCATCAGGCCGACCAGCTTGTCAGGTCCTACTCCCTGTGCTTGAAGCATTCGTGCCAATGAGTTCGACCGTTCATTCAGTTCCCGATAAGTCAGACTCTGACTTCCAAACATAACCGCTGTCTGATCTGGTGTACATTCTGCCTGTTTCTCGAATAACTCATGAATCCCCACATCGTCTGGAAAGGGAACTGTGGTCGCATTAAATACATTCATAATTTGTGCCCGCTCTTTGTCACTCATCAGTGACAACTCCTGAATCCGCTGCTGTGGCCCTTTCACCATATGCTCTACCACACTCAAGAATTGACGAATAATTCGAGCGATTTCCTGCTCGCTGAACAGCTCGGTCCGATAATCCAGTTGCAATACAAGTTTATCGTCATCCAGCATATCAATCATGGCAATATCAAAGTCACTCACTGTATCTCCGCAGAAATCGGTATGCACCTGCTGAACAGCTTCATCAAAACGATAGAAGCTCAGCGTACGGTACTGAATGGTAACGCCAAACAGGCGGCCAATATCCGTGCCGCTTTGTTGTTCACGCAAATCCTGTATGATTTTGTTATACGGATAACGCTGATGCCGCAAAATGGACGACTGCTCCTTGCCAACACCCTGTAGGAAAGTAAGCAGCTCGGATTCCGGCTCAACTTGCAAACGTGTAGCCACAGTGCTGACGAACATGCCCATTGTATTTTTTTCCTTCTTCAACGTACGGTTAGCATACAATGTACCAACCGTTAAATCTTGTTCACCTGTCGTTTTATGTAAATAAATATACAGAGCAGCCAGGAAAAATGTAAAAATACTGATGTTATGCGCCTCGCAAAAAGCCGTGACACCACGATATAATTCGTGCTCCAGTGTATAGGTCTCCCGGCGTGCAGCCGTGCTTACTGTGAGCGGATTATACGATTTTAAACCTGTAACCTCCGGCAAATTGGAAAATTTCTCCGTCCAGTACATCTTATCCTTTTGATAGCGGTCCGATTGCTCATAGCTTTGCTCCGTCTGAATAAAATCGAGATATGAGTTCGCTGGGGCCGGCGCATCTGAACCTGTACCATGCACAATATTCATATAATTCCCCGTAATTTCATTAATGGCCTGCTCCATGGTAACGCCATCCGAAATAATATGATGCATCTTGAAACTAAACCAGGTGTCTTCTGCCCCCAGCTGCAAAATAGTAAACCGATACAGCTGCGAATCCAGTAAGGGGAACGGCTGTGCGTTGTGATGGCTGACCCATAGCTCAGCTTCCTCCGGGGTAACCTGAAGCGTTTCTATGCTTTGAGCAGCAAACGGTTCCACATATTGATAGGGGATGCCATCCCGAGCCGTGATTTTGATACGAAAAGAATCGTTTTGTGCAATCACCCGGTTCATTGCCTGCTGCAATGCATTTATTCGAACCGTTCCCTTGATTTTAACAGTGGTAATAATCGTGGACGTGTTGCGATTGGGATACACAAGCTCCGTGTACCAAATACGTTGCTGTGGTTGGCTTAATGCAAACAGTTGAACATTGTGCTGAGTCATACGTATCTCTCCTCGCGAAATAGATAGAGGTAAAGTAACTCCTCATAAATGACCGCCCTTGTCAAGGAACTAGTCATGCGTGTCTTTTCTCCGGCATTAAATTGCCAATGGTAGTCGGCAAAAGCGATCACTCCTGATATACCATTGAGATATGGGTGCCTTCAAAGAGCTGAATTTGAATCGAAACAAGCGCATCTTCTTTTCATCGCTCACACTTTCGCAGTGCAAGCTTTTTTAGTTGTGCGGACATAGCAAATAACTCTGACTCTGGATGTATGAAAATGTGCATGGAATGAGAATATTTTTGAATTATGCTGAGAGTGCATCTTGGTGGTGGGTTGTAGAATGGTTGCCACAATATTAACAACGTAGTGTATCATGATGTGTGCTGTCGAATCTTGGCTGGAGGGTATCGATGCTGTGAGATACATGAGCTGCTGCAGCGTGGTTAGGAGCGTGATTCACGACTGCGCTTATGACTTCCTGATTTTGTACATGGATGAAAAATGATGGTCATCGGACGGGCCAACGGGGTTCCCAGGCTGCTAAGGATACGTTTCACATACCTTAAAAATAATGAAGTTGTCTTTTGCAATACGGGAGATGTGGGACGGATTTACTGGATATGATGCTATGGACAGGGAATCTTACAGTTTGGCCTATACAACTGCCATGCTGTTTCAATTACAATCAGTGCCCCCATACATTGTCTAAAAAAGAGAACAGCTTATGTACTTATGAAGCCATTTCGGGAAGCAGTGAGGGCATGTTGTCCTGCTTGATGTCCATGGAGCTTCTGTTGAACAACTTCTATGTTCTGCAAGCCATTAAGCAAAGTCCTCATATCGGGCGAAAATAACTGGATCTTCTCAGTCAGATAGATCACGATTTTTAAAAACTAAGACATGATCGGAGTCGCCATATAAATTTCTCAAATCCTCTTATTGCCCAAAATTTCACAATAAATCCTTATATCCCTTTTTTCCTCCCAATACTTTCTAGCTATTTTAAATATACAAACTTTAAAACCGATTAGCATGGGACAAAAGTTCCAAATTGATAGATTTCATGAAATCCATAAATAACCCATATTATTCTATTATTTTTATATCTTCAAATACAATAATTTCACTTTTTTTATTAAATTGAATACCGATCATGACCCGTTAACGTGATTTAAGACAAAATTTTTGATTTTATAAATTGATAAAATCAAAATGACGTAGACTTGCAAAAAAGTCCAAAACCCTTGTATCAAAACAAATTTTACGTTACACATCATTAACACAAATGTAACAAATCAATTCTGACATCATCCGACAAATTTCAACTTTTTCAGCAATATTCTTTAATCACCTATATAATGGAATTTATTCACATCAAGCTGAAGTGATTCAAAATTAATAACTCTTCATTTTTTAAATAGATAGTGACTTTTCATAGCTCTTTTGAACTAATTCACATGCAAAATTTTCTTTAATTTTCTTCTGAAATTTCAGTTCAGATTAAATTTTTCTCTAATTTTAGCTAGAAACTTTGCTTTTTATTTAATAGAAACGTTTTGATCTTCCTTTAAAAGTATAAATTTTTAGAAAAATCATAACTATGGAACTATTTTTTTCGCAAAATTCAATGAACCGGAAACATAAAAATAGCAAGTCTCCATGTTGCAAGAGACTTGCTATTTTTATGTTTTGGCGACTTGACCCTTAAGAATGAAGTGAATACTGCCACAGCGAACGTACCAGAAACATTTGTTGTGTGATGTATACTGTGTACGAATCGAATCGTTTTTGTTGCCGAGCGCATCACAACCGATTGAGCTTCTGCCCTGTGATCAGACATGGAACAAATCCTTTGCAACCACTCACCAGATATCCAGACAAACAATCGTATATCACGTCTTTTAGATGACAAGGGATTCCCGCGGCTGTCCACATTAACCGATTCAAACTGGTGCGAGAACTGAACCGGATAATCAGAGCTTGGCTTCTACGCCTACTTTGCTGCAATAAGAATCGTTCTTCACCCATCCACTACATCTGCTTGTAAATCTGTTGCAATTTCAATCATCTTAGGCACGACAGCCTCATTGGAAATAGCCACGTACACATCCCCCATGTAATGACGAAAAGGTATTTCTACGTCAGCATACTTCCACATGAAAAAATCTCCCTCGATCGACATGGTGCTCTCAGCACCTTGTATGATAAGCTCCCGTGAATACGAAAAGTCTGGCTGGGATGCAAAGTAATCTTTGCACTCCTCCAGGGAAATGGATTGCTCCACAGGATTTTCCTGCATGGAACGGGTGATTCGAAAACGCTGGTTCATTGATCTGCCTCCACAATTATGATTAAGAAATTCTGACTCTTATACCTTATAATGTCCACATGATGATGTTAATTAAGTTGGAACTATATGGATATTCATTATACTTTCAAGCAGTTACTTTTTAGGACGCATGTTCAAACTGACTGTTGTATAGATCGGCATAGAAGCCGCCTTTTGCTAGCAATTCCTCATGGTTACCCATTTCGATAATGTCACCGTCCTTCATGACCAGAATCAGATCCGCATTCTTGATCGTCGAAAGTCGGTGAGCAATCACAAAGGAGGTTTTCCCCACAGTCAGCTGGTCCATCGCTTGTTGAATCAGCAATTCCGTACGCGTATCGACCGAGCTTGTGGCCTCATCCAGAATGAGCATAGGTGAATCTTCAATCATCGCCCTTGCAATGGTAATCAATTGCTTTTGACCCGCAGAGAGATTGGCTTTGTCATCCAGAACTGTATCATATCCCTGCGGCAGTGTTTTAATGAAACTGTGCAGTCCCACCGCTCTACATGCAGCTTCTACCTGCTCATCAGTAACATGATCTTTGGAAAAGACGATATTGTCACGAATCGTTCCTTCGAACAGCCAGGTATCCTGA
The DNA here is from genome assembly GCF_038007385.1 of Paenibacillus sp. FSL M8-0228. Taxonomy (NCBI): domain Bacteria; kingdom Bacillati; phylum Bacillota; class Bacilli; order Caryophanales; family Paenibacillaceae; genus Paenibacillus; species Paenibacillus sp. FSL M8-0228. Next base: position 2,779,142 of record NZ_JBBOXA010000001.1, on the reverse strand, counting down.
AGCACCATACAGAATAATTCATGAATATTCTCACGCGTTAATTGGCTGATCGGGGTTCCGTCAATGTAGATTTCTCCATCGTTCAGCTCATAAAACCGCATGAGTAAATTCACGAGCGTGGTCTTACCAGCGCCTGTCGGACCGACAATGGCGACTTTCTGACCAGCTTTAGCTTTCATAGAGAAGTCTTTGATAATCATATGGTCTTCGTTATAACCGAAACGAACACGTTTGAATTCAACATCCCCTTTGGCGTTATCCAGCTTCATAGTCTTGTCACTTTCATCCGCCAGTTCTTCTTCACCCAAAAATTCGAATACACGTTCACTGGCAGCGGCCGCCGATTGCAGATTGGTTGCAGCCTGTGCCAGCTGTGACAAGGGCTGTGTAAACAGACGAATATACACCATGAAGGCGACAATAGTTCCGATGGTTATAGTCTGTTGGTTGACCAGCAAAGCTCCCACAACACAGACCGCGACATAACCAAAATTTCCAATGAACATCATGACTGGCATCATCAGACCAGACATGAACTGGGACTTCCATGCATTTGTATATAAGCGGGTGTTAATGCCATGAAACACTTCCTTGGCTGCTTGTTCCCCGTTATAGACCTTGACTACGTTATGACCAGCATAGGTTTCTTCGATATGACCGTTGATCTGGCCAAGCTCCGCTTGCTGTGCTACAAAATATTTCTGTGAATGCTTCATAATCACGCTCATCAGGCTAAAGCCGATCAGCGTAGCTACAATTCCGGTAACGGTCATGATCCAGTTCGTATACAGCATCATAATCAAAGCACCCACAAAGGTAGCCAGCGCACTAACAAGCGTGCCGAGACTGTTGTTTAGCGTTTGTCCGATGGTATCGACATCGTTTGTTACGCGGCTAAGCACATTACCGTAACTCGTAGAGTCAAAATACTTCAAAGGCATATGATCGATTTTTCGAGACAGCTCTGTTCGCATCTTCTTTGTAAGACGCTGTGAGACGGTTGCTGTAATGAAGCCCTGAAAATAGTTAAAAATAAGACCAAATCCATATAAAAGCGCTAATACAAAAACAATCTTCTGAACAGCACTTACATCAATCCCGGTTACGATTCCTTCCTGAATCAGGTTGGCAATATCACTGAGCTTATCTGGGCCAATCACGTTGAGGGTAGAGCCGACCAGGGCCAGTACCATAGCGAGTATAATCATAGGCACATAGGCCTTGCTGTAGGATGCAAGCTGGCTGATGGTCTTTTTAAAATTATTTGCTTTTTCACCACCACCCCTGCCCCCCGCGGGACCTTTGCCCATGGGACCTGGCTGATTCATTTTCATTTGCTGGCTGTCGACGGTGTGTTCATTCTTATCCATGTATGAGTTCCTCCTTCGAAAGCTGCGAATATGCGATCTCCTGATAGGTGCTGCAGTTCGTCATCAGCTCTTCATGCGTGCCACTCCCTACAATCTCCCCCTGGTCCAGCACGATAATTCGGTCAGCGTCTTTGATAGTGCCTATGCGCTGACCAACAATAAGTGTCGTAGCGTGGCCGGTTTCTTTTTTGAGAGCGGAGCGCAGAATCCGATCTGTTCTGTAATCTAGTGCCGAGAAGGAATCATCGAAAATATAAATTTCCGGCTGTCGGTAGATGGCACGCGCAATCGACAGCCGTTGCTTTTGACCACCGGACACGTTCGCTCCACCTTGCGAAATTCTACCCTGATACTGACCATCCATTTTTTCAACAAACTCCGTTCCTTGAGCAATACCAACGGCTTCTTTGACGAGTTTCTCTGAAGCTCCTGCTCTTCCGTTAACACCATACGAAACGTTGGATACCACCGTACCGTTGAACAGTACAGCTCTCTGGGGAACATATCCGATTTTGTTATGGAGTGCCTGCTGATTATAGTTCCTGACATTCACACCGTCCACGAGTACCTCTCCCTCGGTCACATCATAGAAGCGGGGAATTAGATTGATCACGCTGGTTTTGCCGCTGCCTGTAGCGCCAATAAAGGCAACCGTCTCGCCTCGTTTCGCCGTAAAGCTAATATTGCGAAGCACGGCCTCCTCCGCGTCCGGATATTTGAAGCTGACATTACGGAATTCCACTTGCCCCATAACGCTTTCTTCTCCAGTCGTCTCATGCCCGTTAACGATACTGGATTCGGTATTCAAAACCTCCATGATCCGTTTGGCAGAAATCGAAGCTCGAGGCATCAGGAAGAAAATCATACTTACCATCATAAAGGCCATGACCACCTGCACCGCATAAGAGGAGAATACGACCATATTAGAGAATAGCGTAATGCGGTCCGGCACGGCCGCTCCGTTAATCAGGTAAGTGCCAACCCAATAGATCGAGACACTCAGACCCGACATAATAAAGGTCATACCCGGGCCAACCATTGCCATTAACCGGTTCGCAAACAGGTTTGTATTCGTCAATTCGGCATTAGCCTGCCCGAACTTCTCCTCCTGATACTGATCTGCATTATAAGCGCGCACCACCCGAAGCCCGGTCAGATGCTCACGTGTTACTCTGTTCAGATTATCGGTGAGACGTTGGATTTTTTGGAAACTCGGAAGAGCGAAAATAACAATGACACTCAGCATCAGGATCAGGACAGCCACAGCCACTCCTGTAGAGGCGGTCCACTGCCAGTTTTTATCCGCAATTTTTGCAATGGCCCACACGGCCAGAATCGGCGCCTTGATGATCACCTGCAGCCCCAGCGCAACCACCGTTTGAATTTGGGTAACATCGTTCGTGGAGCGGGTGATAAGGCTGGCTGTTGAAAAGTTGTTCATCTCTTCCATGGAAAAAGATAAGGCCTTGTCAAAGACCATCGCACGCAGACGCATGGCCAGCCCTGCCGCGACCTTTGCCGCAAAATAGCCGACAATAATAGATGCAATCATACTGCCGACGGCACAAAACAACATGTAACTGCCGGGAATCAGCAGTTCGGACATAGGTGTTCCTTCTGTTTGCAGCTTGGTCGTAATTTCCGCCATATAATCAGGTAGCTTCAGATCAAGCCAAACCTGCACAACGATGAAAGCCAGGCTGCAAAGCACGAGCATCCATTCATTTTTTTTGAGATATTTGAATATCTTTAGCATTCCGTTGCTCTCCTTTTATCTGATAGTCTTTGATGTCTGGTGAAGTATGGTGCTCCTGCGTCTGCATAGAAATTCAGCTTCTAGAGACAATAAGCTTAATGAGCCGGATCAGTTCTTTGGCATCCTGTTCGTCTAACTTTCGAAGAACATTCTCGGTCCATGTGATTCCTTCCTTATGCCTATCAATCATAAATTGCTTACCTGAATCCGTAATGAATACAATCACCTTACGTTTGTCATTGACATCAGTACGCCGTACAACTAGTCCTTTCTTCTCAAGGCTCTTCAGTGCCGTTGCTACTCGTCCCGTACTGACGGACAAGTATTCGCTCAAGTGGCCAGAGGTAACCCCGTCCTTATTGAAATTCAGACAAATGAGAATCCCCATTTCGCCACGTGAGAAGTGCCCTCGTTCCTCTAATGCTGGTTTCCGCGATTTGACGATATACTCGAATAGTTCTGTCGCTAATGCTTTATAATCCAATGGTCACAACACCTTCTCGCTAATACCTTATAGTATGAGATAATTAATCTTATAGTATAAGATAATAATAATGTTGGGTTACAAAGTCAATTAGAGAAAATATGGAATACAAAAAATCCTCCGTAACCAGCTTGTATTTTCACCAAATTTTCCACACAAAAAGTTCAATGGAAATGCCAAAAACTCGAGGAGTGGTTTGCAAGGCTTTTACCAACCTTCACTTCTAACATTGATAGCTACATTGCATTGTAACGTCCATGGTATGAATAACCATCTTATAGTGCCACATATCACAACACCTAAGAGCTAAAACCGAATCTCATCTTATGTATCTTCCTCTGACATGCTCTCTGTGGTCGCATAGTTCATTGAATTAGACCTTCTGTAGAGTACCTTGATAGAGTACTTTACAAAAGGTCTAAAGGACGTACTTTTTTCGCTTAATCGACCATTTCCATTTCAAAGTCTTTTATCGTTGCATTCGGTCTTAAAATCTTTTCCTGGTCAAATATAGCTAGCGGTTCACCACCATTTTAACTTTGACAGGCCAATTATGATTAGCAAGAGCTCAGTCTTAGAACCCTGTAGTATACTGTGTAGGGATTGCAGTTTCTTTTTTCAATTTTGATGCGGCTTCCAGTGACCAATAAGGATTTCTCAACATCCCTCTACCCACAGCAACCAGATCGGCCTCTTCATTTCCGATAACTGCATTCGCCAATATTGGATCTTCTAGTCTTCCAACGGCCATCACTGGAATATCCAAAGCTTCTTTGATCTCTTTTGCTAAGGGGACTTGATACGCTGCGTGAGTTCCTGGTCTGCCCCATGCAGCTATAGGTCCCTCACCGCCAGATGAAATATCAAACATATCTACTCCTGCCTTTTGATATTCCTTGGCAAAAGCAATGCTTTCCTTAATACCATATCCACCTTCTACGTATTCTTTGGCAGAAATACGCATCAAGAGCGGCATATCTTCTGGCATTTCACCCTTCGCTGCCTGGATGATTTCCCGACCAAAAAGGGTAAGGTCTTTACCATATTCATCTTCCCGTTTGTTCGTAAGCGGCGAATGAAATTGATGAACCAAATAGCCATGTGCACCATGAATTTCAATGCTGTCGAATCCAGCCTTGACAGCGCGAGCTACAGCAGCACGAAATTTCTCAACCAGGCCTTTAACCTCTTCTGTTGTAAGCGCGCGAGGTTGTTTTGAATTTTCATCAAATGCAATAGCAGATGGTGCTACAGGAACTTCAGCATCTTCCGCCTTGCGTCCGGCATGCGCGATCTGGATTCCCACTTTGGCACCGTAGCTATGACAAGCATCTACAATCCGTTTGAGAGCAGGAATCTGCTCATCTGACCATAAACCAAGATCAAAATCGGAGATACGACCATCCGGCTCTACATCTGTCATTTCAATTATGATAAAACCAGCTCCGCCTACTGCACGGCTAACATAGTGCATATAATGCCAATCTGTGGCAACCCCGTCCTTTTTTTCAACCGAGTATTGGCACATTGGAGGCATAACTACGCGATTTTTCAATTCCAAACCTTTAATTGTATAGGGACTAAATAAATCTTTCATGTGAGAAAGACTCCTCTCTGAGTTATATTAGGAAATACAACAACAAAATGCATGCACACGCATATATACTAACATGTTTGTTTCATTTGTCAACTCTAAGCATGATTTCAAAACTTCAAAGTAAGATTACGTCATTTACTCGTTTGTTGTAGTAAGCCACTTCTTCGTCTATATCGTAAAACCGGCATTGCCTGACCACGTAGTCATCGGAGCCATACGCTATTCTTCATAGTGATCCCGCTTTTTAAATTAATTAATGCACATTTTGATTGCTTATTTTTCAAAAAAATACGTGGATGATTTGAATAAACTGTGAGCGCTTCTGGTTTCCACTAGGAAGCGCTCGTACTGTATATTAATTTTTGATGTGGAGGAAAATCTACATTCTCATGCTCTCCATAAAAAAGCTCAATGCGTTGGACACCCACTTCTTGGGATGAAGAACAAGCTGAATTTCCAGCTTGAGCTCGGCATGCTCAAAGGGTAACACCTTCAGCTCTTCCCGTTCAATCTCCTCCAGCGCAGCCATTAGAGGTAGAATGGATATACCCTCTCCAGTCTTGATGCTCCGTTTGATCGCTTCCGGATTACCCAGCTCTAGGCTTACGCGATAGGTGATTCCATTTGCTCGAAGCACTCTCTCCAGCAGTTGTCTGTAGTTGCACGTATGCTCGGGCATAATCCACTCCGCATCCACCAGATCATCCAGGCCTATTCGCTCTTTAGCGATAAGCGGATGGTTCGGATGGACAATCAGCACAAGCGGTTCTTCTCGAATCGTAATCCACTGCAAGGCCGGATTGCTTGAATCGTCCGCGAGGATCAGTCCAACATCGGCCTCCCCTTCCCTGACCTGGTGCAAAATCATCTCTTCGCGATCCGTATGCAATCGTATGTTTAGATCAGGGTATTCTTTGCGAGTTGCCTGCATAAACGGCGGCAGAAAATACGAAGCGATGGAATCCATAGTACCGATCGTCATAGAGCCGCCGCCCTGCTTGGCCAATTTTTCTTTCGATTGCTCGAAAAGCTCCAGCATTTGTCCAGCAAGCTTGAACAGTTCTTCCCCGGCAGAGGTAAGACGAATCTTGTTGTTGCTGTAGCGTTCGAACAATTTGACTTGATACGTTTTCTCCAGCTTCTGAATCTGGGTCGTGACGCTGGATTGTGCGTAACCGAGCACTTCTGCTGCTCTCGTAAAGCTTTCACGAATAGCAACTTCCCGAAATGTCTGAAGATAAATGAAATCCATTCTGGCCACCCCATCGAAAATTTTGATTAGAATCATCGCTTATTATAGATAACTCCGATGCTGTCTCCTATGTTACATTAGATTTAATTCAACGGGAAGGGATAACTGGTGATGATGAACGAACAACATATTCATGGGATTTTCATACCGCTGATTACACCTTTTACGCGTGACTATAAGTTGGACATCGATTCGTACCGGAAGTATGTTACCTATCTTGCAGGCCATGACATTCAGGGTCTGGTTGTTAACGGTACGACAGGAGAGTCGCCAACCGTATCCTGGGATGAAGTAAAGCAAATGGTACAGGTGACGCAGGATGTTCTGAAGAGCATGAACAAAACCATTCCGATCGTCATTGGCACTGGAACGAACGATACCTATTCAACGGTGCATCGGACGGAAATGGCGGCTGAATTAGGAGCGGATGCAGCCATGGTGGTCACTCCGTATTACAACCGACCGACGCAGGAAGGGATCTTGGAGCATTTCCGTGTCGTATCTCGTGTAGGCCTGCCTGTGCTTGTATATGAGATTCCGGTTCGCACGGGCAGTCGCATGACAATAGATACCATACGCAAGGTGCTGGACCTGGATGGCGTAATTGGGCTCAAGGACAGCACGGGCGGTCTTGATCTGCTCTTAAAATTGACCCAGTACGAGACCAAGCCTGTCCTCTGCGGAGAGGATGCCTATTTCCATGCCATGCTATGTCAGGGAGCTGCCGGCGGTATGCTTGCATCCGCTCATCTCAATATCCAGAAGTATGTGGATACGTACCAACGTTTTGCAGCTGGCGACATGAACGGGTCGCGAGACAGTTTTAAGCTACTGGAACCGCTGATCCAGCATGTATTTGCAGAGCCAGCCCCGGCCGCGATCAAGTGGTGGCTTACCCAGCAAGAAATTATTGCCGCCGAGCAATTGCGCCTGCCACTTATGCCACTGTCGGATCAGGTGAAGCAAGGTCTCCTGAATTCAATCGTATCCTGATAAATCAGCTTATCTCAGACTACCCAATCATAACGTAGAAGAAGCATCTCCTAGTCAGGAGATGCTTCAATTTTTAGCCGGAACTGGCGCCCTTCTGAAAAACGAATTTAAGAAGATACCTTCTATACTAGAACGCTATAAGTTACTGGTCTAAAATTGGTGAAGATGAATGTAGCACATAGCAATTTGATGTTTGAAGACGTGTCTTCTATCGAGCTTAAAATGTCCGAAAGATCATTGCGTTGCTTGATCCCCACCCAACCCTAACTGTCTGTCATCAAGATACATTTTTTGCAAGTCCCTCAATCTGAAAAGCTCACAAGCAATAGCTGGATGGTTGCTAGTAAATCCAGTTGCAGCATTAAGGGAATTCTTTGTGTACGCGAAATCATTGCAAAAAGAAGCTGCCGATGAATTTCATCGACAGCTCTTCTCTTTTACGCAGTATACTCCTCAATCCTATTCGCTGGACAACTCCTTGAGCGATTTGACTTTACCATGGGGATGCTGTTCTTGCTTTCGTGACTTCCAGGCTGCTTCTTTCCTTTTCTTCTGGTGAGCCATAACAGATATCCTCCTTTGGAAATTGTGATGTATACTACTTTCTTAAGTTGTCATTTCTCAGCTCTGTTCATTCATAAAACTAAATTCGCTGGATTTTTGGAATAACTCAGGGTGTAATCTGGATAAGCCAACTAGCCTTCTTGGAAGCGAGAAATGTAGCTGCATGTGGAATCGGCCGATAAGAGGATTTAGTACATATAACTGCGCCCGCAAGATTGGAAGGAGCAGTAGAAGGCTATTTGTCGGCTGAACCACTATAAACTGTGCTTAATTTCGATGTCGCCCTAATACCATTGGGACCTTCAATAATAATACGACCTTGTTCCGTAAAACTTGTTCCTTCCCAGTCAGTAGCCATATCCAAATAATCGAGACCCGCGCTGTTTCCTTTCCAAGACCATGCTAGATAACCTACCCCCTTTTGCTCAGCGTAACTCATAATGGTAGCCTCATCAACATCACCGCTCGTATGCTTGATGCCGAATTCGCCAATCACAAGAGCCAGGTTTTTATTCAGTACATTATCCATGTTGCTTTTTACTGTAGCAGCATTTCCACCGGCATATTCATACATATGAATAGAGAACATCGTATTTTTAAGCGGATCTGCATTAAAGACTTCTGTTCCGTAGTCAAAAATAGATTGCGGATACTGTCCCCATCCTGCTCCGTCAACCATGATTGTGTTTTTGATGCCGGCATTTCTAAGCTTGGGTATAACAGACTTATAGCCTTGCGCCCAGCCTCCGCCATCCCATGTTCCATACCATTCGTTCGCAATATTGAGGATAACGGTGCTTTCTTTTCCAATGAGTGCACCTTTCATTTCAATCCAGTAATTCGCAATATTATTCAATACAGTAGCGCTATCAGACCCTGTACCATCATGTACTTCAAGGACAACAACCAATTTGTTTTGCTCTGACAAAGTGATTAAATTCTGTAACTCAGACAGATTGTTTTTTGTCCATTGCTGACCATCCGACAGTACGATTCTGATGGTGTTCGCTCCCGTTCTCGCAATGGCAGGGATCGCTGCTGACTCTTGACCCTTATACCATGTATAAGCGTGATTGATTCCTCTCATTACGAACGGATTTCCGTTGGCATCGTACAGCGTTGTTCCGTTAATATAAAAGCCTGTATTCTCAGAGGTAGCATTTGTCGTCACATTTGTGATATTGCTTGTTGTTGAAACATTCCCTGCCGTATCCCTGGCTTTTACTGTGAAGCTATACGTTGTATTGGCGGTAAGTCCTGTCACCGTATAACTTGTCGTGTCGGTTGAATCGACTAATGTTGTTCCATTATACACATCGTAGCTGGTAACCCCTACATCGTCTGTTGAAGCATCCCATATAAGACTTACCGAAGTGTTTGTTTTGGAAAAGCTTTTCAGGTTCGCTGGTGCCGTTGGTGCTGTCGTATCAGCGGTGGATTCGACAAGCGTAAACTTCCATTTCTGCTGATCATTTCCGTTATCCACCCATTGCTGTACATTTGCCCCATCATTAGTATAACCCCCGATTACATCCAGCGCTTTACCGCTAGATTTAACGAGCAACTTATAATATCCGCCGCCGACGCTAATAATCTTCCACTTTTGATTAGATAAGTCGTTGTCTGTCCATTGCTGCACATTAGCACCATCTTCGAGAGAACCTCCAGCTACTGTTAATGCTTTACCGCTGGATTGCACAATCAGTTTATAGTATCCATCGCCAACGTCGATCACTTTCCATTTCTGCTGGGGTCTGCCGCTGTCCGTCCACTGCTGCACCTTGGCTCCATCGGCAGTGGAGTTTCCTGCTACCTCTAGGTTTTTTCTGCTATGTTGTGCTGTTAGTTTATAAATTTCACCTGAAACAATACTTGTGTCGGATGCGCTAGTGTTCACATCAATCACATTGCTTGCAGCCGACGCGTTCCCAGCAGCATCTCTGGCTTTCACATAAAAGCTGTACGCCATGTTAGCTGTTAAGCCGGTAACGATAAAGGACGTAGACGCACTGGAGCCTATGAGGTTTGATCCGTTGTAGATGTCGTATTCGGCAACCCCTACATTGTCTGTAGATTCCGTCCACTCTAAGCTTACCGTCGTATCAGATATAGAGGAACTAGTCAGGCCGGAGGGCGCTGTTGGAGGTGTGTTATCCCCCGGTTCGTCGGCTGAATGCACCTCGAATTCCCAGAGGGAATATCCGTAGCCAGTAGCCCTTTCGATGCCGTTCATTCTTACATACCTTGCGTTTGTTGCTTCGAAAGATATCTTCTCAATTCCTCCCTCTCCAGTCGTAGTGGAATAGACGGTAGCCCAATGATCATTATCCGTTGATGTTTGAACTTGGAAGGACTTCGCATAAGCCGCTTCCCAGTTAAGCGTAACCCCATTGATTTCGGTAGTATTGCCGAGATCTACACTTATCCACTGTGGATCTGAATATTGTGAAGACCATCTAGTTAGCGAATTCCCGTCAATCGCAAAATCAGCCGCCTTACTCGAATCTTCGACGGAGCTTGCAGTTGCCGATTTGGTGAGAACAAGGCTTTCGGAAGCGCTCACATTTTTGATCGGCAACAGACTAATAAGCAGACCAAACAAAATCAAACATGTTATGGTTTTTTTCATCTCAAAACCTCCAATTCATATAAATAAACAACTGCTTGATTAGTCCTGTATTATTCATCTTGAAGTTCACTAATTTACCTAAATTGTCTTTTCTAGGTCGACCCTCCCTTCATAGTTTTCTATTCAAATCTTCATCCCAAAGGCTTAATAAAGGCTCCTCCTTTAACCGCTTTCATTTAGAGTTACATCACTTATTTCGCTTCGATTGATTTTCTATATCGTCCTCCAGAGATAAAATTCATCAAAGCGACCTAAAGCATATATATTTTTGTCCTCCAGCACTATTCCTTGATTAATAAAAAGTTTTAAAATCTATTTGAAAAACTCATAACAATGCGCCTGAATCATGCAAATTATTTAATAGCTGTTATTGTAACTCCCTAAAAGAAACGTTTTTTAAAGAGACTATGAGCTAATGATCAATTATTCAGCAAATGAAGCAAGTGAACCGCCTTCCCACATTTCCCACTAATTCAGTGTCAAACCATCATTATAAAGATTATAGGCACCTTTGAAGGCTTACTATAAATTTTATCCAAAACAAAAAAGCCGCCAAAATGGCGACTTCTTATGCGTATATATTGTTGTCTCTCCTTGCAGTGCTGATGATGTTAACCAAGCCATAGTGAACAAAATAGCCTATACTTAACACACTCCATTCCAGTCATCCCCTTTGTCCAAACGCTCTCTAGGCTCTAACCTCACTTCTGGCAATCCTGGATAAACAGGCATTTCTTCATATATTGGGTAACCGATTTCAACGTACTTTTACATAATAAGACGCTTCTGTAATTAGTTTTAAGATCCATTATAGGGGATATTCGCCTAATGTGCAGCTTCCGAAAAGTACAAGCGGAGTAGAACCAGACAAACTGTAAGCAGATCATTGTTCTCTTATAATCCGTGTATGAACTTAGTTATTTAATATAGGTATCTCTCCAAGCAGATTTTTTAAATTAATAGAATCCCACGGCATATGCTCCGTTATACCTAAGCCAACTACATCTGTTTCTTCAGATAGTTCTCTAATCAGATTAAGTAGTTGGGGCATTTGCATTGTTCCCGCAGGAGAATAATTATAAGGTGCTTCAGGGTTGGCGAATAATAAAGAACGAAATGCTTTTGGGTCAAGCACATCTAAATCAAGGTGAATAGCCAGATGCTTAATGCCACTTTCTTTAATCCACTCTTTTATAGATTCAGTACTGTTTGTTAACTCTTGAGCTTCTGCAGTTTTAATCCCTAGTCTTTGAATCACTTCTGTATCTGGTTCTGTTGGTGCTATACCTAGTCTTTGAAACGCTTCTGAAATCACTTCTATTTCTTGCTCTGTAGGAGTTGCTAATCCTGCGATAAAAACATTTTCTGGTTTTAGAGGGATTTTCACATGCTTTGCGAATTCCTCATCTCCTTCTCCCAACAGATTTCCGAGCGGTAATGTATGTCCGTTATCATAGCCTACATATCTAACTAAATCACTGTGAGCATCGATCCAAATTAAACCTAATTCCCCACCATATCGTTCGTTTAAATAGGCAAATGGAGCTTGTTCCACTAAGCAGTCACCACCAAACATTACAATGCGATCTGGCTTATGAGCATCAATGATATGCTGAGCAGCCTCTAATTGTTCAAGTAGCTGTGTTCTCCCATTCATACCGTTTTCGTTTTCAAGTGGAGTTCCATCATAAGCTTGAACTGGAACATGAATAAGGGGTTGATCATTATCCGGAGCTAGCCAAGCAAGCAGTTCGGCTCCAAAAGAGTAATTAGGATTGTTTCCCCCTTGCCATTGTGGCATTAACAGGCGTATTGTTTTTTTAGTCATGTTATTCTCTCCTTTACTTCAAAAGTAAGGTTAGTATAAACTGAACACAAATAAAAACGTAGTACGCACTATTTTGATAGGTACTACCCGAAAGGATATTGTTACCATGAGTATGGCTGAATTTAAAGGTAAAGTTAAAAATATTCAAGATACACCTTTTGGTTATACAGTTTCATTGATTGGTGGTAAATGGAAAATGGTTATTATTTATCTTCTAGCCGAAAACCGAACCGTTCGCTTTAATGATCTGAAAAGACAGATAGGGGCTATTACTTATAAAACATTGAGTTCACAACTAAAAGAATTGGAAGCGGATGGTCTGGTAAATCGAAAAGAATATCCTCAAATTCCTCCTAAAGTCGAGTACAGTCTCACAGATAAAGCAGAAACGCTATTACCTGTTTTGGAAGGATTATGTGAGTGGGGAACAAAAAATCAAAATAGTTAAATCCAGTTTTCTACTAAAAAGCCTATATGCGAAAAGTATGCTGAAGATGCCGTATTCCTTATTCTCCAACGGAAGAGACAGCATACAGCCGTTCTGCAAATTCTATTATCTTAATTATCACTTCAAGCCAGATTTATCTTCCGAATCACTTCAAGCGGAACCTTCGGTTTTCGGTCTTCCGTCAACAACCCGTTGACTTCCTGCTGTACATCGGTCACCTGTGTATAGCAATAGCCCGAGAGATAGGGGGTCGCTTTAATTGCTCCGGTGATTGCACGGAAACGTTCGATAAAAGCTTCGACTGAATAAAGGAAATGCTGTTGTTTACGGTGCTTTCCTTGTCCTGATATCGCCCCAAAAACTCTTCGCCCGTTTCCACATAATCATGAAGAGTTAAAAATATCCGAGACCCTATGCTCCCATCCGTCATTGGTAACCACCGGACGATACGGATCAATCGTCTTCGTCAGATGATAAATGGTTTGCGTGAACTGCTGCTGCCTTACATCATGTCCAATGGTCGATATGCCCCACGATTCATTGAACGGGACCCAAGTTGTGATGCTTGGATGATTGTACTGCTGCGGTACGATTTCCAGCCATTCCTTCGTAAAGCGGCTAACCGCTGATCATTGAACTCAAAGGTCGACGCCTTTTCCGACCAGACGAGCATGCCTTTCACATCACACCAATATAAAAAAAGAGTCAATAATATTGTATTAAATTATTAATTTTGTATTAAATACCGATCACGTTCGATTTCTCTGGTTCAAGAACCCATAGGAAAGACAGCGATTATTGAGCCGAACCCTATACAAAAAAGCAACACGTTATTCCCTTGCTTTATGTAATAAAAAGCCACTGATCTCTGGATTAAAATCAGCGGCTGATGCTCTCTTCATTTTAAACTTTCTTTAATACCCATACTCCATACGGTTCCAAGGATACGATACCAGTCAGCCTGCTACCGGAAAGGAGTTCCTCCGTCTCAACACTCAGTTTAACCTGAGCCGTTTCTTCGCTGTAATTCAGTAGAAATACCAGCTCTTCTTGTGCATCCGCACGAATAGCGACTTCTACCGTTGAAGGAGCTTGGCACCAGCCCGCAAGCGGGGATGTCACTGGCAGCTGTCTTAGAAGCTCAACCGCTATCGGTAAGTCAAAAGCTGCACCCCAATAGTAAACTAGTCCCTCGCCAACACGGTTGACGGTCAAGGCCGGTTTCCCTTCATAGTAGCTTGATGCGTACTCCGCGAGTACTTCTACCGTGTCAGCATGAACACTCAATATATCGTTGAAGCCTGGAGCACAAAAATCAAGAGCTTGATCCTTAAATCGCACCAATACAGGTGATGCCGTCCCATTTATCATCGTAAATTCCTCTACGTGAACGCCGCTCATTGCGGCTGCAGGGCCTGGGAGTGGCTGCATACGGCAGTGACCGAACTCGTTCTTATAACCGGTGCGGCAACCGAAGATCAGGATGCCCCCATCCTCTACATATTTTTGTAACATAGCTGCCGTACTGTCTCGTAGGATCGCCGGATGCGTGTATACCAGCACCTTGTAATTGGCCAGTTCCCGCAACTGTTCTGATTCCTTACCCGGACGGATTGTAACCATATCCGAAGGTATATGTCCATACTGCAGTGCCTTGTACCAGCCGAGCTCACTTTGCTTTGTCAAGGGACCATACCATTTATCCAACTCGCCATCCCACTCGTTATCATAATCGCGAAGTAGAGCAACCTCTGCCACGTAGCGTTTGCTAAGAATCCGCCCTCCAACCTTTTGCAGCTCCTTACCGACGCGACCTGCTTCTGCGACCCGACGATTCGACTGATTGTGATAATCATTAATTCCATGCCAGTACATTTCCGTACCAAACGTTGCCGTTCTCCAGCGGAAATACAAAACCATGTCTGCCCCGTGAGCAATGCTTTGGTAGGTCCACAATCGCATCTGCCCCGGGCGTGGAGATGGCATCTCCATTCTGTTCACCCATCCTCCCGGACCGGATTGCTGCTCCATCACGCAGAAATTTGGTGACATCCCTCTGACGTTACTTAAAGAAAGCCCCCACTTGCGATCCAGCAATGGCTTCTCCCCTTGGTCTGGATAAATGGTACTGAATTGAGGGTAAGAATCGTACGAGAAAAAATCAAGTAGTTGATCCGTCATCCTATGGCTATCCAAATGCCCGAATACACCGTTGGTTGTCACCCACTGATTAGGCGCCACTGACTGAAGTATGTCCACTTGTAGCTTGGCAAACGAAATGGTGTTATCGGATATAAATCGTTTCTCGTCCAAAGCCTGATGAGGATTTGTTGACCCGGATACGGTTGGACGAGTTAGATGAACCTGCTTCCAGCTGTCATAAGTTTGATTCCAGAATACAGCACCCCAAGCCTTGTTGAGCTGCTCCAATGTACCGTATTTTGCCTCTAGCCAGCGCCGGAAAGCCTGATGATCTGCCTCGGCATAGAAGACGTTTATCTCGCAGTTCAGCTCATTATCAATTTGCCACCCAATGATGGCCGGATGATCTTTGTAATGTTGTGCCATCGCTCTTGTAATACGTGCGCAAAGCTCTAAATAAATGGGACTACTGTAGTTATAATGCCGACGCTGACCATGTTGGAACGTGACCCCCTCCATGGATACGTTCAGCACCTCGGGATACTTATAAGTAAGCCATGCTGGTGGCGTAGCTGTTGGTGTGCCCATGATCACTTGAATCCCGTTCGCGTCTGCCTGCTCCAAGAAACGGTCAAACAGCGTGAATTCGAACTTTCCTTCCTCCGGCTCGAAGATCGACCAAGCAAATTCTCCAATCCGAATGATGCTGAAGCCCAGTTCCTTCATTCTTATGAGATCGTCCGACCACAACGATTCGTCCCAGTGTTCAGGATAATAACAAGCTCCCAAATGAAAGCGATCTAAAGATAAGGATTTCGGCATGCTCCAATTCTCCTTCAGTAGAAGTAATAGTACAAAAATGTTATTCTCTGATAATCGTATCTATTGTAATATAGGAAAAAATGGATTAGAATAACTCGATTTTGCTAATTGAATTACTTTTTTGCTAACTTAGTCAAGGAGATGGATACATGATTAAAATAGATTGTTATCTTCCTTCGCCCATTCTAAATAAAGGTATGCTGTTTCCCGAATCGTTAGGGCGTTACAAGAACTTCCCCAATCATGGGGAGCGAAGGAATGCAGGATTACTGAAGGAATACAATTTACATATCATTTTTGCAGGCAAAGGCGCTATTGTGCATGATGGGAAGGAAATCGAGCTTACCCCTGGCATGGGCTTTCTTTTCGGCAAGCATACGACGCAGCAATATCGAACTAAACCCGAGGATCCCTGGGATGTCCGATGGATTCATTTTGACGGGCAAGATGTAGATTCGCTATTACAAGGCCGAAGCATGCACGGACCGTATCTGTTCTCGCTCCATCGGCCAGAACGTTTAAAACCGCTGATGGAAGAAATGTTGCAACTTGCCCAAGCTTACCGTCACGACTATGATGTACGGATCTCTTCCCTGCTTTATGAAATTCTTCTGGAGATCGTCCACCATTCCAACCAAATTTTCGGCACCTTCCCCGGCGGTACCGTCCACGAGAGGATTCGTCATACGGCGGAATATATTCGTATGCATTGTCAGAACTTGCTCGATTTGAAGACAATGGCTGCGACGTCAGGTTATAGCTCCTTTCATTTTAGCCGGCTCTTCCATCAGATCATGGGCAGTACCCCAGCTCAATATTTACTCCAATGCCGAATAACGTTGGCCAAGCATCTCCTTGTATCCACGGCACTCACTGTAAAGCAGATTGCACTGGAAACTGGCTTTCATCAAAGCAGCTATTTTATCAAGAGGTTTCGGGAGCAAACAGGTATCACACCGGAGCAGTTTCGTCAGCTAAGAAGGATGGGTTAGTACAATCCAAAAACTTCTTCAATAGCTGGGCGTGTGTGTATGGTAGCATACAAATTGAAATTACAAATTTTGCAGTTGAATAAAAGAATAAGCGGTCGCTTAGGACGTTTGGTTAACATGTCCTACGCTACCGCTTCTGTTAATGTTTTATTTCGCTTATATTTGGGATTAAATTGTCTGTTTGGATATCGCTCCGAAATATTCTACAACTACCTCACGGAATTCCAGAGCAGCCCGCGAAATATACCGACTCCTGTGCCATAATAAAGCGATCTCCCGTACCAATTCGTGATTTTCTACTTGGAGATATTTAAGATGTTCCCGTGAATTCCTTGCCGTGCTTGGTATGAAGGCTATGCCAATTTCAGCTTCCACAAGCGTACTAAGCCTTGCAGGCTCATCCCCCTCATACACATATTTAGGTACAAATCCTTCCGATTTGCATACTGAGTCCACTAAATCGCGAGTACCGTAGCCACTCTTTACACCAACAAACCATTCATCCCTTAGATCTGTCAATGTTACACTGCTTCGATCTGCCAGCCGATGCCCCTTTGGAACAGCTACAAGGATTGGGTCGATAAACACGATCTGGCATTCGATGTTATCCCCCTCTATTGGAGGTGAGGACAAGCAAAAATCGACCTCGCCTCTATGAAGAAGCGTTACCATTTCCTGTGTGGTCAGCATTTGCACATGAAAATGAATATAAGGTCGCTTTTTCCGAAACTCTCGCAGGATATTGGGTAATGTGCTTGCGGTGGTCACCGCCAATTCGAGAGTGTCATGTTCCGGGCTGGATAAATCACTAAGCTCCTGCTTCCCCTGCTCCAATTCAAATAAAGCCCTCTCTGCTCGATGAAGGAATCTGCTTCCGAACTCATTCAATCGCAGTTTCCTCCCTGTTCGATCGAATAGAGGAACCCCCAGATCTTCCTCCAGGCGTTGAATCGTTTTGCTCAGCGACGATTGAGTAACGTGCAGACTTCGTGCAGCTTCGGTCACATGTTCCAAACGAGCTACCGTCAGAAAATATTGCAGTTGAAGAAGTTCCATTATGCCCTCCATTCATTCCCTCAAGTCAATGAGATTATAACATCAAATGCGTTGGAATAAATAATCGATTTCAAGTACGATGACATTAATTCGCTATGGGGGGACCAGAAATGAGCGTTCGCAGCTGGTGGTTAATGATTTCAGTTGGTCTAGGGATACTATTGAACCCATTAAATTCTTCGATGGTTTCAGTTGCTATTCCAAGTCTACAAAATGTGTTCCATCTTGACTTTACAGGTGTTTCCTGGATTATTTTTTCTTTCTACATTGCAAGTAGCATCGCTCAACCTGTCATGGGTAAGGCCAGCGATTTATTTGGTCGTAGGAAGATATTCCTTACCGGGCTTGTTGTAGCCTTCATTGCATCATTATTAGCTCCATTATCACTAAATTTCGGGTGGCTCATCATGTTCCGCATTGTGCAATCCATCGGAACAAGCATGATGGTTGGAGTTGGAATGGCTATTGTTCGAATTCATATTACAGAGAAACAAGCAACTGCGTTGTCTGTTTTGTCCATATTCCTATCTGGAGCAGCAGCAATTGGCCCCTTTATTGGCGGGGTGTTGATTCATTGGTGGAATTGGCCTGCTATCTTTTTCATCAATATTCCGTTTGTGGTGGCCAGCTTTGTATTGGCTTGGAGGAATATTCCTAAGGACGAACTGCCAACATCCGTAGCACGCAACATGTCTTTTCGTAAATGGTTTGATTTGATTGATGCAACAGGGATTCTGCTCTTCACATTGGGTCTGGTTGCCCTGCTCGTTGGGTTACTCTCGGCAAAATCATCTGGGCATATCTCATTAGGAAATGTCATTGTCGGGCTGATAGGCTTCGTTGCGCTGGGGGCATTCGTACGACATGAGTTAAAAGCGACATCACCCTTCATTCCTTTACGCACATTCGCCAGTTACCCTGCGATGATTTGGATTAATGTCGAATTCATGCTCGTTAACGTACTATATTACTCGCTCTTTTTCGGGCTTCCGTCCTACTTGCAAATGGTACGTCATGTCAGCGAATTCCAAACAGGCATTCTCATGCTAAGCTTAGGCTTGTGCTCGCTAATTACTTCTCCCATTGCAGGACAATGGATCGATAAATCAGGACCCAGACCGGCATTGCTGGTGTCCGCAATTCTGATGACATTGGGGTCAGTGTGGCTGGTGACATTGAATCCAAATTCACCGGTTATCAGCGTGTGTTTGGCTTTAGCTGCATTCGGTATTAGCAACGGTTTGAACAATGTAGGTATGCAAGCAGCCCTGTTTCAAAGTTCTCCAAAAGAAATAATCGGTGTAGCATCCGGATTATTTAGCACATCAAGATATCTGGGAACCATTATCTCTTCATTATTGATAGGTATCGTAATGGGAGGTACATTTAGCTTCAAGGGATTTCAAATGCTTGGGATTATCCTCACGGTAATTGCATTGTCTTTGGTATTCATAAGTCGGCGGCACCAGAAGTCAGCGCAATTGCATGAGTCATAGGTTCACCAAGTTCATATCTCAAACCAATGTGTGGCACGGATCATCATGAACCAAATGTCATTTATCTGGCGTAAAGATGGTGTCTCCCCTCAAAATGGAAGGCTTTACGCAGGATGGTGGAAAGAAAGTTTATAAATAAACACTAGATAATCTAGGTACATCACATAAATCGAAGAAGGGAAGAATCCGAAAGAAAGAATAACATTTCCCCAGCTTTTGATATACTGGGAAAACTCTAGTAGCTTCAGGATTTTAATAAAAAGGAAGCTTTTTTGTTCGATTGAAAATTGGACAATCAAACAGGAAAACTTCCTCAACACATATTTAAATGATATTTTATTCGTCGTTTACATTAGTTAATCACAGTACATCACTATAATCTTTTAACTTCTTGGATACGAATCAGTCGTTTCTTGGTATTCTATCGGACAATACAACGTTTGATTTAATGTTTTTGGCTTAAAGATGGTTACAACAAAAAACGCCAATTTGGCGACTTTTTATACATAGTTGTTGTCCTTCGACAGTAATGAACGGTCAGGCGTCGCCATAGATATGTAACTAAGTAAGTAGAAAACTCCAAAGCAGTTCATCTCCTTATTCAGTTTCTTTGATGGCTACAATGCGCAAGCGGCTAGTGCCTATCATCCACTGACCACCTTGATCAAGGTTTGACTTAACTTTTGCCTCGATGGCGCGGTAGGTCGACCCTTTATCAGCAGATGTAACGTGATTCGCCCTCCCATTTCGTACTAAAAAACCGCTGATTTGTTCAGATCAGCGGTTTGAAATCTCAATTTTCCCACATATTCATCAACATACTTTTAGATTTGTTTATTTTCTGAATTCGGCTTATCAAAACCTAACAGCACTACCCTTTGAGGTGTAAATGAAGCCATTTGTTGAATCTTTTTTTGCTTTTATCTGATAATCATTGATCTAAAAATCACTTCGTTGTGGCCTCGTACAAACGCTGTAAAATGGTAACAGCTTCAGCCCGTGTGACTAGCGCTTTTGGGTGAAGGTATCCTTCATTAGCGGTAAGGACCCCCATCTTGGTTAGGGTGTAGAATGCTTCTGCCTTTTGATCCTGGGAATCTCCATCATAGGAGTACTCTTCTCCAGTCTTGTCGATGTACAGCACCGGATAGTAGGCCGAGAAATTATCATTGTAATTGGCTTGACGAACTTTCATATCCTTGTACTGCGCAGCTGCGGAGATCACTTCCTCAATCTCAGGATGAAGCGTCTGATTGGTATAATTCGTCCGAAGAGAGGCAATCATCATCACATCCCAGCGGGTCAGTGGTTTGTCAGGCTTGACATAGAATTGATAGTTTGGATATTTCCCCCCAACACTTTCAGCATACGGCCAAACATAGTCCCCGTTGAATATTGCTGCAAAATCTTTATTCGCCCAGTGTTTACGCGCATCCACAAAATCGGAAGATTCGCCGGAAGAACGATCAATTTCTAGAAAAAGCTTGTGAAACATATGTACAAATTCCGCTTTCGTTATGGTTTTGCTTGGCTTGAAGGTCCCATCTTCATAGCCCTTGACAATGCCCTTATCGACCATGGAACGAATCGATTCGGCAGCCCATTCATATTTTGTTCCTTCCACATCAGAAAACGTGTTTGCCGCGAAGGCAGATTGACCGAAAAACAGTGTCGTCGCAACCAACGGGGCGATAAGCCATTTCTTTTTCAACATCTCTTTCCACTTCCTTTAGGTAAAATTTATGTATAAAATAGTTCTCTAGACTCAATTTTATATCGGCATTTCAAAAGAAAATGATGATATTAATGAGAAAATAGCGTTGAACTATCGTTCTCAGTTACTTTAGCGAACCCACCCTCCAGTATTCGCATTCTTTTCTGCTAAACCCCTCCTACTTTCTTCATTTGATATTTCCAATAAAGCAATTCTTCATCCTTGTGACAAATTTGAAATCCTAACTTCAATAACAAATTCTTAGAGCTGATATTGTCAAGTACGCATCTTGCCGTTATGATTTGAACT
The DNA here is from genome assembly GCF_038007385.1 of Paenibacillus sp. FSL M8-0228. NCBI lineage: Bacteria > Bacillati > Bacillota > Bacilli > Caryophanales > Paenibacillaceae > Paenibacillus > Paenibacillus sp. FSL M8-0228. The sequence continues at coordinate 2,757,690 of NZ_JBBOXA010000001.1, read as the reverse complement.
TCTTCATGATTTAATGACCACTCTATTATTTTTTGAGCGACTTCATAGCAATAGCCTTTGCGGCGATGGCTTTCATTCGTTGCAAAACCGATCTCAATCATACCGTTCTGGTCAGGATCTCCTAAAAAACCAATCCCTCCAACAATTTCTTGGTTATCCTTATCTACAATGATCCAAGAATCAAAACCTCTAGTGCCATTATTTTTATCAGGCCCCGGCCATTCATCACTGGTTTTATAACCCAAAGCTTCAATAGCACCTATATCACGTCGGGCTGCTGCTTCGATTAAATTAAGATCAAGTGTTTTTAATAAGAGCCGATTCGTTTGAAGTTCATATATTGTCCACCTTTCTATTTACTTAGATTGAATCTTTCATTCAAGAAATCTGGTTGTATTTGATCCAATTGGAGTAATTCCCTTCTATCCCACTTTGCTAAAAATTGGAAAAGGGTAGGAATGAACATACGTCATTCCTACCCTCATATCAACTGCTATTTGGGCCACAAAAAAATCCGCGCTGAAACAACACGGATTGGACTCATTATAACAGGTATCCCTAAGGATCTGGTAATATCCGTTGTTCTTAACTAATTCCGAAGCTTTCAAATCCCACCCGTAATACAAAAATTGGGCAGAGAAATAGTAAGTACATGAAAACCCCTTTTTATGGAATTGGATTAGTAAAGAACAGCTCTAGACAATAAAATCTCTCCTTAGTGAATTACCCTTATTATACCAAGGCCAATTTTATCTGCTGACCTTTCACTTGTTACAAAAGCGTTTTCCCAGGTCCTCCGATTTTGACTATATTTTGATACCATTCATCCGGAAAGTAACCATCTGGGATTGCACATCGAATGTAGCCTCCGACCTTTAAATATCTAAAAACATAACTTAGCTGCTTGAACTCCTTCAGCGTAATATGCAACAATAATTTTCATTAATGTGATTAGAATACTCGTTATTGAGTGATAACCCTACAGGCCTTTTCCGCCTAGGGCACGCAGTTTAATAGGCTCCGCTCCGACAATCAACGGTCGGCCGCGTTGTATCGACGCCAGTACCTCTTCGTTCTTAAGACTGGCTGCATGAGCATCTGCATCTTTCCACACTTCGGTCACATACACCGCATTCGGGTCGTCGTCTGACACATTGACTATATACAAATAGCAGTCAGTATTCGACTTCAACAGATCGGCCGCTTCTAGCAAGATGCCTGCAAGAGCATCCCTTTGCCCTGGAAGTGCCATCAACTTTCCATACATAGCAAAATGGTTCATGATCCTCATCCTACCCTCGAGTGAAATTTGACTTCATCTTATCATAATGTTCCGCAATGTCAGCGTAATTTCAGCAAGTTTCTCCACAAACGCTAAAAAATAGTCGGTACCATTCCTCCATCCATACGGATTGGAGAACCTTTAAATGCAGATGCATAAGGGCTACATACAAATGTAGCTAGTCTTCCTATTTCAATAGGCTTGATAAATCGCTGTATTTCAGATTGAGGCAGGTTTGTAACCATAAAATCTTTCTCTTTTTCTGAAAAAGTCATATCTTCATGAGGATACATACTCTCAATTATTTGGTGCACATTCTCAGAGAGCGTTGGTCCCGGCATGATCGTATTGACTGTAACTTCTGTTCCTATTGTTAATTTAGATAAGCTTTTTGACAATGACAACAACATAGATTTTGTCATACCATACTGAGGCATTTGTCCTGAAGGCATAATTGCTTCTTCACTCGCAATAAAAATAAGGCGACCATAATCATTTTTCAACATTTTAGGTAAATAAAATTTTGATAATCCATTTGCAGCAAGAACGTTAGTGCGGAAGTATTTTTCCCATACTTCATCGTCTACGTCCACATATTGCATAATTTCATAAATACCCATATTGTTAACTAAAATATCAATTTCGGGGCATTTTTCAAATAAGGCTTCTCTTTGTCCAATATCCACAATATCGGCTGTAGCATTTTGAGGGGAGGTAGCTGGGAAATCTGACTTAATTTCATTTACAGTTCGTTCTACCTCTTCATAATTTCGTCCATTAATTAGTACATTAACACCTTCTTTGGCTAGTTCAATGGCAATTGCTTTACCTATGCCTTTCGTTGATCCTGTAACTAAAGCTGTTTTATATTTTAATCCCATATCCATAATACACTTCTCCTTTTTTAAAACAATTGTGCTCCGGATAGTGATTATATTATCTTGTCTGGATTGTCCAGTAACTAGCATATTGCGCCAAAGTTCTTGTTTAACACGCCAAATGACAAAACTCATTAGGCAGTCCTAGCGTGCTCCTGATATCGAGTTTGTACCTAAATGTTCAGTCCGCCAATTTGAAGGCGTATCCCCCTCCCATTGGCGGAAGGCGCGGTAAAACGAGTTTTGATCTTCGTACCCAATCAGGAATGCTACCTCTTTAATATCGAGCGAGGGGTCTGCCAAGTACTCTCGTGCCTGCTCATGTCTAGCTTTTGTCAATAGAATCTTGAAGCTCGTATTTTCGTCAGTAAGACGGCGCTGCAAGGTACGATCGCTCATACTGAGCTCCTTCGCCACAGCCTGAATGTCGGGGCGCCCTCTTGTAAGGCTGCGTTTCATGATCCATTTGACCATCTCGGTAATTGAACGGCTGCGCTGCTGTTCATCCAACGATCGGTCCAGAACAGGAGTCAAGATTTCCAGCAACTCTTCGTTGTACGAGACAAAGGGGCGGTCCAGGTCTCTTCGATGTAGCGTCAATCGGTTACATTTTGCACCAATCCGGATACGACAGCCGAAATAAGCTTCAAGGGCTTGTATATCGCCCATGTAGTGCGAAAATTCAACAAGCTGCGCTTTCAAAGGTTGACCTGTGCCCCGGCGCCCAATCTCCAGAAGACAAGCCAGCGTGCTACCAACCAGCATCGGCGGACCAGACTGCTCGGGAGATAGCCACTCCAGATCAATTGTACAGTGCTCGCCCTCCTCCGTGATATGTAGGTTTTCCGGGGGACACAGTTGTTTGTACCGAGCCATTCGGTTTAGAGCGTCGCGATAGTCCCGAGCGTGGTAAGTCGCTAAGACAGTCGGTGGGTACTTTGCTGTATCAAAGACGGTCACAAGTCTGATGATTCCTTGGGCTGTGTCACCAATGAGATCAGAATATGCCTGCCAGATCGCGAAATATTGGGCGGTGGTGACTACTGGTTCAGTAATAATGGTGATCGGCAGTCGTGCTTTGCGTGCTACGTCGTGGGCGCCAAACCCTAACTGACATAATCCTGCCCACAATCCTGGCGGGAATTTAATACGCTCAGAGGTATGAGACTTCATATATATGGGCCTCCTTTATATACTTACATATTCATTGGTTTTGGTTGCGATGAGGTCCCTCTTAAGTACACATAAGAATACTCTTAAGTACGTTAAGGTGTCTACATTAATGTAATAAGCTGTGGAAAATGTTACATCATATTGTTATCTGGGCTACTTTCAATCAATGATGAGTGATTTGGCGAATTACTTAATCATGATAAAATTCTGTTAATGCATGAACGACTCATTCTCAACACCAAAAAACACACCCATATGTTTATGAGTGTGTTTTTAAAACCCCAAATCACCGACACTCCTAGGAATGTCATTCCCTTAATACTGATTATTCTAGCTCTTTCATGGATTATTTTATGTTTTCATGGAAGATTTAGAGTGAAATGTGTTGATTTAAGGAGGAAATAGCGGATTTAATTTTTATGTAAAAAGCAACTTAAAAATGATCAAGCCATAGAATTCGGTTGTGGAGCGATACCCGCTTGAGTTTTATGGTGGGCAAAACTATTTTGCTCACCATTTCAAAGGTTTACTGATTACTTAAATGCATCCCAAAATTTCATTAAATAAATCTGTTTGTTTCTCTCCAGATTCCTATATATCTCTCTTATGATGGATCGAAAAATAGAGCAGATCTAAATAGTTCTTCGAATCACGCTTTTGGTTGCTGCCGCCTCAAAAATCGTCTCAATCAGCACCAATACACGGTGTACTTCTTCATTTTTGATCGCAATCTCCGCTTTTCCTTCGATGGTGGAGACAAAATTCTCATAAAAGCTTTCTGCAGCAGCAGGTATTTTCTCAATCGGGAACTTAAGGGTGGATTCCTCAGACGGCGGCGCCATCGTTTTCGTCAATCCTTGACCTGCTTGAATCGGCTTGGGTTCCACGTGAGCAACATCTGGATTTCGGGTGACGATCTCTCCGCTCAAATCCCAATCTCGAATCACTGCGGTTCCTTCGGTTCCTTTAATATACCAGCGTGGCAGCTTTACGTAATTGGTTGTACCCACTTCAATGACTGCTGTCAGGCCGTCCTTGAACTCAATAAAGCTGGCAAAGCCGTCATCCACTTCAGTCCCCAAAATATAGCTTAGGGTAGCAGCTACGCTTTCTATTTTGCTGTCCGTAATCTGAAGCAGCTGGTCCAACAGATGTACTCCCCAATCCAGTAGCATTCCTCCTCCATACGCCTTTAGTTGCCGCCAGTCACCTGGAATGCCATTAGCTCCCTGAACTCGCGATTCCAGCTGGAAGAGCTCGCCCACGGTCTTATTGCCAATTATATCTTTGATAATTCGGAAGTCTTCATCCCATCGACGGTTCTGATGTACCGTAAACACACGATTTTCTTTCTTTGCCACCTCAACAATATCCAAGAAATCCGCGCTCGTTATCGTAACCGGTTTTTCGCAAATGACATGCTTTCCGGCTTGTAGCGCCTGGATCGCGATTTCCTTATGAACATCATTAGGTGTTGCTATCAAAACAATATCGACGGCCTCATCGGCCAGAACGGCGTCCAGGCTCGCGTAGGTTTTATAGCCGGCAGCCGCAGCCAGTTCCATCCGGTAATCGACAATATCATATACACCGCCAACGGCAAGTTGCTGATTAGATTCGATCAATTGAACATGGTAGCTTCCCATGCCTCCATAACCGATGATGACTACATTGTATATACGATTGTCCATTTTCATCTTCCTCCACTCCTGATTTAAGCCCACCGCCTATCAAGTGGGTGCTCATGTCAATAAATTTTAATGTCCTCGTAACTCACCCTTAACTTCGTCGGATAGCTCTATCATACAAATCTCATGAAAAGCTTTCCTCCTCATTTCTTGCTGTTTTATTCCCGAATATTGTCCTGCGGTATTTCAATGGTGATGTTCCTGTCGCTTCCTTAAAGAGATGATGAAACGTCTTTACACTACTGAACCCTGCCGCCTCTGCGACCTCAGTAATCGGATTGTTTTCATTCAACAAGATCCATTTTGCCTTATTTAGTCTGTAATCATTCAAAAATGCTACAAAGGTCATCCCCGTATTCTTCTTAAACAGCCTGGCGAAATAATAAGGACTGAACCCCATATAATCAGCGACATTCTTCAGCGAGATGGTTTCATGATAATGACATTCCACATACTCAAAAATACGTTCCAGTTTATAAAGAGTGTCCTTGGATTGTGTTAAGGTTCTTTCTGAGAGTTCAGGAAGCCTTGGGGTTATGCTTCTCGGCACTTCACGCATAATAAGAGTCAACATCTCAAACACCTTGGCTTTGATCATATAAGCATGGCCTTCGTGTCGGTTGACGTTCTCATCATAAATGCTTTGAATCAGAGGAAGCATTTTAGCTGCTGTTTCTTCTGGCCAGTTCCAGCTTGATTGCTCCATCTCCGTAAATATATATCTTAGAGGGCGTTTCTGATCACTTAATGTGGAAACCTCTTGAAAAAAGCTCAGATCAAATTGAATAACCACCCGTTCGCTGTCGGGAGAGGCCAAGAAATAATGAACATCACCCCCATTTATAAACTGAACTTCACCTTGTTTCATGCGTATCGAAATATCGTTAATTCCCAGATCCAAGGTTCCCTGGGTCACATAAATAATTTCAATTTCTTTATGCCAATGAGGATAGCAAAGCACGTCGCCTTTATTAATAAAACTCCGGAAAGGAAAATGTCGGTCAAGCTCCGGGATTTCTAAATAAAAATTCATTTTGGTAGACTCCTTTTGCAGTAAAGTTCAAAAAGCCGTGCACATGACTAATGATAATTATGCTGCACTGCATTCCTTTCTTCCCTTCTTCATGCTTCTCCTTCTCAACTAGCGAATAAAATTCCCTCTCCCTTTTGAATTGTAAGCGTTTAACATTCGTTTTCTACCCTATCAATCATAGTTGCTATGAAGTAAAGCAACTGTTAGGCATCTTTACTAGGTATCCTTACTAACATTATTGCAAACTCAAAGTTATGACTTAATTATGAGCCGTTTGGCGTTCGAGAACAATTTGGACTGATCTTATTCCCTCCTGCCGCTTGCAGTTTCTTTAGATAAAGGTTTCACCTTAACTGGATTAAACATAATTGAAGTTAAATACGTGTAAAATTGTCAAATTAATTTTTTACATTTTCTATATAAAAATATATATACATTTCCAATGTGATGGTATATTCTAGTAAAAAAAATACTCATATAAAAAATATGACCTACTGGAGGGACAGGCCTTGAAGAGACTATTCGCTTTAAGTTGTGCTTTCTATCTGTTAATCGGCGTCACCAGTGTGGTGCTTGGGGCATTACTGCCGACTTTACTATCTCACTATGGACGGGGGTACAGCGATGGTGGATTACTGCTGTTCCTGCAGTTTTTCGGATTTCTTGTCGGTGTTCTGCTCACCCCCTTCATGGCTCTGCATCTGGGTCGCAAGTCCATGTTATCCATAGCCCTGGGTAGTATCGTGGCAGCGTGCATTATCTTGGGTGTACTACCCTCATGGAATTGGGTCATCGCAATGGCCATCTGGGTTGGTTTCGGCTCAGGCATCATTGAATCGTCCATCGGAGCGTTTACCATTGAGTTCACGGAGGAGCAAAAAGCCGTGGCCATGTCTAAGCTGGATGTCTATTTTGCACTTGGTGCACTGCTTATTCCGGCGATCGTTAGCCTGTATATCTGGCTTGGAATGTGGAATCTAACCTTTTACACCATCTCCCTTCTCACTTTTGTCTTAGCGCTGTTGTGGCTTACCATGCCTACATCCGCCTCCTCTCACCTTACCCAAGCAGACATCCGAACTACTGAACGTTCAGTTGAACAAGCCCGTTACTCTGGACAGCATCGTGTATTGCTAGGAATCTTCATTATATTCTTCTTTGTTTATATGGGTCTTGAACTGGGGCTCATGAACTTCCTACCTTCTATTCTGACAGAGACGCTACATCTTCAAGGATCCGTAGCCTCGCTGGGTGTCAGCGTGCTTTGGATTGCAATGATCATTGGTCGTATGTTCTCAGGAAGGATTGCAGAGTCAGCAGGATATATTCCTTACCTGCTGTGGAGTGCAATCGGTACTTTCTGTTTCCTAGTTGCCATGGTGTTTATATCCAGCCAATGGGCTACATACCTTATAATTTTCGGTGCAGGTCTATTCATGTCTGGACTCTTCTGTATCGCGCTTGTCTATGCCAACGTGCTGATTCCAGGAATGACCGAGCGGACGACCAGCATTCTGATTGCGTCGGGCGGAATTGGCGGCTCGGTGCTTCAATATGTAATTGGCTGGAGCATGAGCGAATGGCCAGTGGCGGCTAGCCTCTGGATTTTAGGAGGGTTTACTCTGATTTTGCTGCTGGCACTTATTCTCACGCATCTGTGGAATGATCGGGGCAGCCGAGTCGTTGACTCTCTTGTCCATCAGGGCAAGGAAGGATGATATTGTTTTAGTTCTTAGGGGAGGTGAGGCCTATCGCAGAAGCACCGGATTATGCTCCCTTGTCCATGAGGGCAAGGAAGGTGGATTTCTTATTTTGGGGAGGTGAGTTCAGCCTCGTTATGCTCTGATAGGGTGGTAGACTTTATAAAGATGACTTAATAAGAATGTATATTCTGATATGGAGGGGAAATATCGTGCATACGTTGACCAAAGAACGTTTCAGATATGGTAAAGGCATTACTCTAATTGACGATTCGGGTAAGGAGTATTTGGATGGCGTATCCGGCACCTTCAACTTGTCGCTCGGTTATAACCACCCTCATGTCGTAAGCAAAGTACAGGAGCAAGTCGGCAATCTTGCACACATGTCTTCTACTTTTACAGAGCCTTATGTCGAAGAAGTCCTAGATCATCTAATCCAGTATGCCCCGAACGGCATAGACGCCGGATGGATGAGAGATATTACCGGCTCCACAGCGAACGAATGTGCTGTGAAGCTGGCCCAAAAATACACCGGAGCAACCGATATCATCAGTCTGCATCTATCACATCATGGACAAACCCAGTTTGCAACAGGCATTTCCGGTAATGCCTTTCGTCGCAAGAATTTCCCTAACTCAGTTGCAGCAAATTCTCTGCATGTGCCTGCCCCCTACTGTTATCGCTGTCCTTTTAATTCTTCACCAGACAAGTGTGGTCATCATTGTATTGACGCTATATCGGACGCCATTGAGTATGGAAGCTCAGGGTCTGTGGCCTGCATGATTATTGAACCCATTCTGGGCAACGGAGGTAATATCATCCCGCCTGCAGGATATTTCAAGCGCCTCCGTCAGCTATGCGACGAGCATAGGATGATTCTGATTGCAGACGAAGTGCAGACCGGAATCGGGCGGACAGGTTACATGTTCGCAAGTGAACTGTTTGACATCCAACCGGATATTATTACTCTCGCTAAGGGTCTGGGTGGTATTGGAGTCCCGGTTGCGGCGGTATTGATGCAGTCTCGTCTCGATGTCCTGGAGAAGCACGAACATTCCTTTACTTCGGGCAGCAATCTGATCTCGGTCACGGCAGCCAAATCCACATTGGAGGTTGTAACCGAGCCCGGTTTTCTGGAAGCCGTCCGGTCCAAAGGAAGCCTGCTCGGATCCCTACTGACGGAGATGGCCGACAAGTATGATTGCATTGGTGAGGCTCGTGGCGTCGGACTGATGTGGGGACTGGAAATTGTAGACGAGGACGATGCCCCGGATGCAGTGAAAAGCAACGGGATTATCGATCGCGCATTTGAGGAACAACAATTAATTCTGAGAGGTTCCCGTTACGGTTATGGGAATGTGGTCAAAGTCAGACCTTCCCTCACGGCTACCGAAGATGAGATTGCCGAAATTGTTAAACGGCTTGACGCCGTTCTTGCTACCCTTCACTAACGATCTGCCCAATAAGCAAAAGGAGGAATTATACATGCTCGCACTTGTATATAAATCAGCTTGGGATGTCGCACTTGAGGAAAGACCTATCCCGGAGATAAAAAAAGATAACGATGTACTCGTCCGGATTCGGGCGACTGGCGTATGCGGTACGGATCTAGGTATCATCAGTGGCAAATATCATGCCGTGCCTTCTACGATTTTGGGGCACGAATCAGCGGGGGATGTGATCGCTGTAGGACCAGCCGTCAGTTCACTGCAGCCTGGAGACCGAGTGGTGATTGATCCAACTTACTACTGCGGCCAATGCGAAATGTGCCGGACAGGAAGACAAAATCATTGCACACACAAATCCGTAACAGAGACCGGAGTCAGCGCAGACGGTACGTTCACCGATTATTATGTGACTGAGGACCGTTTTTTGTACAAGTTGAAGGACCATATCAGCTACGAAGAAGCGACGCTGACCGAGCCGCTGAGCTGTATGCTGACCGGAATCAACCAGATTAACCTGCTGCCGAACTTCACAACCGTTATTATAGGCGCAGGTCCGATCGGGATTCTGTACAGCTATGCTCTTGCTTCGAAAGGCGTAACTGGTTGCCTTGTTGACATCTCGGAGGAACGGCTCGCCATAGCGGATTCTATTGCCCCCGAACGGTGGTCCGCGCACGCCACACTGGAATCGGCCATTCATAAGCTGGCTCCGTTAAAAAATCAGGTGGACATGATTGTGGACACCACAGGAGTGGTCGGCACTGAGGTGCTAAGCCAGCTTGCGAGCGGCGGGTATTTGATGCTGGTGGGGCTGAGAGATGGGATAAGCTCGTTTAATCCGAAAGAGGTAGTTGACCGTAGCCTTAAAATCATCGGTTCGATTGATTCTCTGGGCACGTTCTCCACGGCGCATTACCTGATTGAGCAGCAAATCATTCCCGCCAAAAAAATCATTACCCACTCGTATCCGCTGGATGACTACCATGAAGCCTTTAAGACGCTTGGATGCAATATCAGCGAGCGGACACTTCAGCCCTCGTCTCAGGCGATCAAGATTGTGCTGCAATCTAGTGGCTCCGACAACTAAATTTAGCTACTAACAAGGGGGAGAATGGACATGACGAGCATCCATCATGTTACACCGACGAATAATGAATGCACAGGAGACCTATCCGCGTCCGTTCCAGTCAAAGCGGTCATTTTCGACATGGACGGGGTGTTAGTAGACAGCGAACCGATCTACTTTGAGGTCGAACGCAGCTCCTTTGCCCATTTCGGTGCGCCCATGACGGAAGAAGAGCATCACACCTATGTCGGAGTGACACTCGAATCCATGTGGCGTCAAGTGCTGGACAGGCATCAGCTCACCAATACGGTGGAAGAGGCCTTGTCCTATCACCGAAAAAATGTGATGCAGACAATGATTGCACACGAGGGCCTTGCGGCGATCGATGGACTGGAGCGGTGGCTGGACTGGCTGCAAGAGAAAGGGATTCCGGTCGCGGTGGCCTCTTCCTCTCCGCGGGCGCTGATTGATCTCATTATGGAAAAGACAGGACTTGGCCGTTACTTTGACATTCGAATCACCGGTGAAGAGGTACTGCAGGGTAAGCCGGCACCGGACATCTTCTTATACGCCGCCGAGCAGCTAGGCATTGCACCAGCCCATTGCATCGTTATTGAGGATTCACATAACGGGGTCCAGGCAGCCAAAAGTGCAGGAATGTACTGTATCGGCTTCCATAACCCCGGCTCCGGCCGGCAGGATCTGTCCAGAGCTGATCGCTGTATTCTCAGCTATGACGATCTGTGGGCGATCAAAGAGAATTTGCCGTTTGATGAGCAGTTGCTTGCCAAGAGCAAGAGTCGAAACATACCGGAAGGCATACCCCCTTTATAATCATATGGAATCGTCCGATCTTTACTATGATTGAGGGTATTAAATAATGCCCCTTGGAATATACACTGGAGAATGTCATTTTTCCTTCCCTGTGTGTACTCTAAGGGGCGTGCTTTACGTCAAATCGGTATAGTTAGAACACGTACGTTTCCGGTTCAATAGAAAAAAGGGGTGCTGTTAACACCCCAAACTGGATTCAACGATATATGTCCTGCTTCATCTGAACGGTAATTTTGCGTATATTCAGCTCTTTCTGTCTTCTTCGGTAATCAGAGAACTGTAAGCCGGAATTTTAACTGTTCCTTTCTTCACCTTCACATCCTTTGAGGTGGAGAAGACCACTTTCCATTTACCCTTATCGGGATCTTTCATCTGCAAGGTAACCGGCTCTCCAGACAGGTTATGATATACATACAGTGCTTCTTTGCCTGAAGTACGTTTAAATGCGGTCACGCTGGCAGAGCCTGCTTGTATAGGTTGCAGACTGTCGCTGCGTAAAGCTTCATGTTTTTCCCTCAGACGGATGAGTGTGCGATAGCTTTCCAGCAGGGAATCATCGTCTCTCAGCTGCGCTTCCACTGATACCTCGCCTTTGTTGTATTTGGGTTTCTCCCATGTCGTTTGACCAGGGCCCTCTCCCTTGTACCAGCGCATAGGCTCACGAAGAAACTCATCAGGCTTCTCTCCCTTCATACCAATTTCTTCGCCATAATAGAGGAACGGCTGACCCGGAAGCGTTAAAAGAATGGAAGCGGCCAGCTTGGCTTTTCGCACATCCCCGCCTAGCTCGCTCATGACACGAGTCTGGTCATGGTTGCTCAGGAACGGAGCATCGAGTGCCGCCTTATTATATGATTTGTACAGTTGCAGCGTTTTCTCGGCGAATGCCGCGATACCCTGATCTCGGCCGTTTTTCACGGACTTCAAAATCGTTCCGCCCAGGTCAAAATTAAACAAGGAGTGGAGCTGTCCGTAATAAGGAGCTATGGTCTCCGGTTTGTCCCATACCTCTCCTGCCAGATATACATTTGGATTTACCTTCTCCATCTCGGAACGAAATTCACTCCACCAGGCAATGTTCTTATCCGCACCATCTTTCGTCTGTCCTCTAAAAATATGCATCGCCGCGTCAAGTCGGAACCCGTCTGCACCTTGCTGCAGCCAATACTTGCCGACTTTGATCATTTCTTTGCGGACTTCGGGATTGTCAAAGTTCAGATCCGGCATGCCCGACCAGAACGTACTGTAGAAATACCCTTCGCCATTCGGATTCTTATGCCATACCTGCTGACCCCACGAGCCCTTTTCTTCCAAATCTGTGTTCTCATCCGCCCATACGTAATAGTCGTGGAATTTGCTTTGCGGGTTGGCACTGGCCTCCTTGAACCATGGATGCTCGCTGCTTGAATGATTGATAACAAGGTCCATGATCACCTTAACGCCCTTTCGGTCCGCTGCTTTCATCAAGGTGCGGAAATCATTTAGACTCCCATACTGTGGGTCCACCTGATAGTAATCAGTTGCATCATATTTATGGTAGCTTGGAGATGGATTTAGGGGCATAAGCCAGAGGCCGCTGACCTGCAAATCCCTACCCGAATGGGGTTTTCCATCGTTTAAGTAATCAAGCTTTTGTGTGATTCCTTTCAAATCACCATGTCCGTCTCCATTCGAATCATAAAAAGAATTGATATAAATTTCATAAAATACGCCGCTTCCAGTAGAAACCGGAGGCTTATGTCCGTTCGATTCCTGCTCTGCCATTGCGCTTGAAGCGAACATCGTGAGCATAGGCACCGTTAACATGGCGGTGGACAATCTTCTTAAGCGTTTGTTACGTGTCAAAACAAATCAGCTCCTTTGATTGTTATGGGTGCGCTTTCATTATAAATAGAAACAATCCAAAAAAAGGGGATATTTATTATCTATTATGGTGGAAAATATCGATCTTATTGTTTTATCTCTGTATTGAGCGAAAAGAGGAGCAGACTCTATGTCTACTCCTCTTTTCATCCAATCAGTTCAAGAAATATATCTCAATTTAATACGTTGGGAAGCTCTGTGAAGCGAAGACTTCACTGCATTCTCACTCTTGTTTAAAATTCTAGCCGTTTCCTTTATGGAGTATCCTTGGACTAATCGCAATTCAAGTACCGTTCTTTGCTCGGTATTACTTGCCATCAAGAGAATTTGATTGACCTCCTCCTGAATTTCAAAATCAAGGATATCCCAGTGATAGTGGAGCAGCCCCTTACGTAAAATGTATTCCTCCATCTTTTTTCGTTTTCTGATTAAATCTATAGCTAAATTTTTGGCAATTCTCAAAAGGTAAAACCGAATACGATCTTGGGGCAAGTCAGGCGAAGCTCTTATAAACCGAATAAAACACTCATGCAACAAATCTTCAGCATCCTGTTTGTTATGCAATATCCTCAATAGATAGCCAAAGAGGTCTGATTTGCAAGATAAATATAGATCCTCCAGATCTTTAACATCCATATTATTGCGTATCCCTTCTGCTTTGATTGAAATCGGTACGTTACTTGATAGTCTTAAATTCATATCCCTGTTTTTTTAAATATCTTATGATTTCAGGCAAGGCTTTGGCTGTCTCTTCCTTCCCATAAGTGTCATGCATGAGTACCACTGCTTTTTCTCTAGTCCCAATATTTCTCATGAATTCACTAATTAATTGCTCAGCATTCTTACGTGCACCCTCTGCATCTTTAGGTAACACATTCCAGTCAATCTGATGGTAATCCTTATCCTGTAGTGCTTTGTCCAGTACTTCCATACCATCGGGATCATTTCTCTGCCATGTCATGTGGCCGCCTGGAAATCGAATCGCTCTTGTGGAAAAATTCTGCCCCAATATTTGCTTTAAAACTTGATTTGTTTTTTCAATATCATTCATAAAACTGCTCGAATTCACAGTCTGATTCGGATACAAATAACTGTAGTCATGTGAGTAGGTATGATTTCCGATCGCATGTCCTTCCTTAACCAATCTTTTTGTTATTTTTTTAGTCACTTCATTTTCCTCTACTGCTTTTCCTACCACAAAAAACGTTGCTTTCACACTTTCTTTTTTAAGAATATCTAATATTTTAGGCGTTACGGTAACCGATGGACCATCATCAAAAGATAAATAGACTACTTTTTTACCGTCGATCCCCTCAGGTCGCTGCCCTTGCATTTGCTGATTTAAGTACTTTTCAACAAATGCTGCATCTTCAACACCCGAAACATTTTGTAGAGAAGATTCGCTCCCTTTGGATTTGTTATTTAGTTTGTCGGTTGATACTGATTCTATTTTTTCTGCATATTCAATCGTTTTTACTGGCTGTGGTTTACTACTGAAGATGTCAAAGAGTTTTATAATCATTAGAACCATACAAATGAGAATAATAAACAGTAGTCTTCTTCTCTTCCTCTTCATTCGATGAGCTCTGGTTCTATTTTGCACATAGCCTTTTTCCATAGTATATATTCCTCCAAAAATCTAGAAGCAGTTCACGTTTTATGTTGCGACCATGTGCCCATTCAATTATTCGTATCTCAATGCATCTATTGGTTTTAATCTTGCTGCTTTATAAGCCGGATATACCCCAAATAGAATGCCTGTACCTGCAGAGCTAAGAAACGAATATAGGATCGGCGAGATTGTAAATTCAATGGTCATGTGTGCTGTTGCTTCGATTATTTTGGAGGCGCCTACGCCTGTAACAACCCCGAGCATCCCCCCTAGCAGACCAAAAATGACCGCTTCGGACAGGAATTGAATCATAATATCTCTTGGCTTGGCACCAATAGCTTTTCGAATACCAATTTCTTTCGTGCGCTCTATAACCGACACCATCATAATATTCATAATTCCGATTCCCCCTACCACAAGCGAGATCGCAGCTACACCTCCCAGCAAGCTGGTCATAATATTATCTACACCGGATGCTGCACCTGCTGCTTCGGACAGACTCATTACTTGAAATTGATCCGGTTCCGAAGGTTTTAGCTGATGCGTCACACGCAAGCTTTCCAATATGTCTGATTGAGCCTGACCCATCAAGCCTGGTGACTTGGCGGATACCTCCAGACCAGTAATGCTTTTCTCACCCAGACGGTTCATCATGGTTGTAGCCGGGATGTAGATTTGATCATTCGTACTGTAGCTTAAATTCGTAACAGGCTGAGAATTCAATACTCCGATTACTTTGAAAGGGATCTGTTTGATTTGAAACGTTCGTCCCAATACGCCTTTGGTATCTCCACCAAAAAGACGCACAACCGCTTGGCTTTCCAGAATGGCAACATTCCTACGTTTATCCATCTCATCGTTGGTAAATGTTCTGCCCTCGGCAAAGGAAAACTTTTTGGCCTTATAAAATGAAGCAGATGTCCCTACAATGGTTGCATTATAGTTATATCGCCCCCATGCAGCTTTTGAACTGCTTGAAATACGGGGCATCATTGCTGCAATCGAACTCTTTTGTTCCAATGCCTCGACATCTGTCCACGTAAATGAGGGCAAGGTATCCTGATTTATTTCTTCCTCAGTCATTGGCATGACGGGAGCAACCAAAAGTACGTTATTCCCTAACTTATTGATTTCCTCCTTAATACTGGCCTTTGAGCCATTCCCGATGGCCATAATGGCAATCACCGCTGCCACCCCGATAATAATACCGAGTATCGTTAAAAATGAGCGCATCTTGTTGGTAGTTAAGCTGTTCATCGATACACGGATCGTTTCCATCAGATTCATAGACTTACCACCCTTGATGAAATTCGTCTATTTGCAATAGGCTCATCTCGCTCAATGTTACCATCCCGAAAGCTGATCAATCGTTTGGCATATTCCGCTATTTCCAGTTCATGAGTAACCAGGACAATGGTTTTTCCTTGCTCATTCAAGCCTTGAAACAGCTCCATAATCTCGATGCTCGTCTTCGTGTCCAGTGCACCCGTAGGCTCATCTGCCAGCAGAATGACCGGATGATTCACCAAAGCTCGGGCGATGGAAACCCGCTGCTGCTGACCGCCAGAAAGCTCGTTAGGCTTGTTATACATCCGTTCTGCAAGACCCACCATCCGAAGCGCCTCTATAGCTCTTTCCCGACGCTCCTTGGCAGGAACACCTGCATACATCATAGGCAGCTCCACATTTGCTAAAGCTGTAGTACGAGGAAGCAGATAGAATTTCTGAAACACAAATCCTAGCTTCTGATTTCTAATCTCTGAAAGTTCGTTCTCACGAGCATCCAATATGGAGTAACCATCCAGATAGTATTTACCGGTATCCGGATGATCCAGGCAACCAATAACATTCATCATGGTGGACTTGCCTGAACCAGAGGGTCCCATGATAGCAACAAATTCACCTTCGTTAATAGATAAGTTCACACTTCGTAGAGCCTGAATCTCCTGACCGCCTACTTCATACCTTTTTTTCAAATCTTTAATTTCAATCACGGTTTTAATGGATTGAGTTTCACTCATTGTGTCTGCCCCCCTCCACTGCCATTCGGGTCAGCACTGCTGTTCTGAGGAGGAATAACAATGGTTTCACCTTCCTTGACACCGGACTTGATTTCGGCCTGATCCGCTGTATAAACACCCAGTTTCACGGGTCTAAACTCATAATCGGCCGGATTCGCTGTGTTCTTCGCCACATATACTCCATCCACACCGCCTTCAGACCTCAAGGCAAACAATGGCACAGACAGCGTATTTTTGTGTTCGGCTAACAGTAGGGATACATCCATGTTCATCCCCGGTTGCAATCTTATGTTTTGGCTATTCAAAGACAATTCAATTTTGTATGTAGTCACATTGGATTCCGTCACCGGCTCTGGAGAAACAAAACGTACTTCGCCTTTAAATGTTTTGTCCGGGAATGAATTCGAGTGCATTGTCGCCTGAAGTCCAGTCTTCAATTTAGCAATATCACTTTCATTAACCTTGGCAAGAACCTTCATAACCCCTGTGTTGGAGTTATTCATGACAATAAAGGGTGCAGTAGGACTAGTCCCCACATCGCCATTGACTTTCAAAATGATCCCATCCCACGGCGCCGTAACCTGTAATTTACTCAGAACACTTTTCTTCTGCTCTAATGCCGTCTCAGCCTGCAATAAAGAAGCTTGTGCAGATTGGATGTTGGAAGCTTCAGGCGGGGACTGTGCAGCCTTTAATTGTATTAATGCTGTTTTATAGCCCATTTCCGCCTCTTCGATCGCCTCAGTTTGCTTGGTCTGTGCCTTCTTGTACTGCAGCTCCGCATTACTCATGTCCAGTTTTGCCTTATCCAGATTTTGCTTGGCTGTCGCCAGGTCACTTTCTGCAGCCGCATCATTCTGAACCAGATAAGCCTGGTCATCATAATCCTTTTGGGCTTTATCTAAAGTCACCTTGGCTGCCTCCTTTTGTGCCGTGGCTTCCTCTAATTCCATCGCGTTCTTGGCTGTTTTAATCGCCATCTGTGCCTTTAAGACATTTGCTTTCTGTAGCTCGATATCATTCGTTTTGGGTCCGCGCTTGGCTTCTTCCAGCTTGGCTCTTGCAATCGCGACATTGGATTCGGCATCCTTAATTTGCAGCCTAGCGTCCGAATCATCTAATCGTGCTAGAACCTGACCTGCTTTAACGCTATCCCCTGCTTTGACATTGACAGCGATGAGCTTGGCACCCTCGACATTTGTAAAATTAATATTTACTTCCTTGGAAGCCTGAACGGTTCCGGTCACGGCAAGCGACTCGGTTATGTTAGCTTTCTGTACCTGTACCACCTGGTTCGCCGGAGCTTCCACAGGCTTTCCCTGACCCCTTTTCATGTAGAGCGTACCACCAATCCCTACAATAATGAGCAAGGCCAGAATACTTATGATTCCTTTCATTCTTCTTTTTTTTCTTAACACTTGTAGTGAATCTTTCTTTTCTGTTTCCGACAATGTTATATCCCCTTAAAATGTATTTTTTCTAAATTTTATACGCTCCACGGCTTGTTTAAAGCATGTTGCAGCAGCGTCATTTGGACAACGAGTTCATCCATATTCCGTTCAATTTGCTTTACTTTCAACTGATTTGTAGCGACCTCCGTGCCCGTAGCAAATCCACGGTCCTTTCTTTTGCGAGAAATGTCCAACACTTTATTAAGGTTCTGTAGATTACTTCGCATTTGCTCATATTGTTCTTCATTTTGCTGTAAGTTAAAGTACATACTCTTCAGTGTTTCTGCTAGTTGATCCTTGGTATTTTCCAGTCCACCTTCTGCTGAATCTACATCAATCTGCTTAATTTCATAGTCATCCGTTCCCGAATTCCACGTGTAATATTTAATTTCCATTTTTGCTAGCTTGACTGCCTCTTCCTGTCTCCATACTGAAGGACTCGCCGAGATGGCACGCGTCACCAGCGTATCCAGATTCGTGTTATCCATCTTCCGGTAAACGGGTCGGTCCACTAGTTCATATAACGTTCCTTGGGACTGCCCCATTTGTGTATTAAGCGAATCCTGCGCTTTTTGCAGTGCAGCTTTAGCAATGTCTACATTCTTTTGAGCCTCTATACGAGTCTGAATAATCGTACTTCGATCACCTGGAGAAATTTTTCCACGGTTGGCCTTCGCTTCAGCAGCTTTTTCCTCCAATAGCGCAAGCGAAAGTGCATCCTCACTACTCTTTACTTTGTTATCAGCCAGAAGTACGTCATAATAATTCTTCATTGCAGTGTAATCTGTCTGATCTTGGGCAAGTTCGATTTGCTTTTTGGATTCCAAATAAGAAACTGTCGATGAAGCATACCCCTTCCATGCTGAACTACTAGCCGCATCTTCTTCACCGTTGCCTTGACCTGCCGGAATGAAGTCCAGATTCTTGCCTGCATTTTTTAGCATAATCCGGTTGCGATCTATCGTCTGCTGGGCTTCCTTCAAGCTAAAACTATTGGATTGTGCCCACTGCTGGGCTTGACTCAGTGTTAATTTCACACTTGCTTTGGTAACCTGCTGCTGCGCCTCCTCTGCTTGAACAAAGGACTCTGATAAAGAACTGGCCGACAAGGCGAGCAGCAATAAAATGAACATACGTTTTTTCATAGATATCCCCACTTTAAAAATATGGTAACGACTAAGGTCGGTTCTTAAATAAGTTGTTATATGAATTATGTGTTTTCTTCTGTATCCCACTTGAGACCTTACCTTCTATTCGGTGCACATTCCAGAAAGGAGGAACACCGTCCTGCCCTTCTGCAACTTTTTACACACAACGTACCGTTCCTTATAGTATCTTTAAATCTAATTGACGAAGATACAGAGAACGTACAATAAGAAAGGAAAGAAATTGGATGGCCCAGAAGCACAGCATAATCTGAATCAGCGTAAGATGAACGGGTACTCCATATATTACAGATGGTTCTGACATCACTAAACAAAGCACCATTCCCATAGACGATACGACTAATGGCAGAAGAAACAGGAATGCAATTTGTCTGGAAGCCGATTGTCTCATTTCCCTTGAGTTTAGTCCAATTTTCGATAAAGCTCGGTATATTTCTTCATCTCGCTGAAGATCTACATATAGTCTGAAATACAGCAGGCTTACTGTACTTGCCAACATAATAATGGCGATAAATCCGCCAATAAATTCACTAATAACCAGATCCATCTCCGATGTCAAATAGTCTACGGCCCTAGAGTTAAGCACCCCTTTATTCACCCTATTGGCCAACACAGAATACAACCATACCTCTTGTTGAGTTTCAGAAGTTTCTAAGGAAAGCTGGCCATTCTTCCATTTTGGCACAAAATAATAAGTAGATTTAAATGCCAACGGATCATTGAAATACCGATGTTCAATTAAATAGTCGTAAGTTCGATCAGTAACAACAAGTAGCCTTCCTAGTTCAGAGACGATATTTCCATCAAACTTCAGGTTATGATCTATCGTCTTAGTATCCATAATCTCAAGATTCATCATATGAGATTTCCCTTGCTTGTAAGTTAGCTTTTTTTCAAAAAGGGTTTTCTTTTCTTCGAGAGGCATCTCGTTTGGATCGATAATGAAAAAACCTTGATTCTCCCGAAGCGTAGGTACCTGTTTTAGCTTCTTAAACTTGGAAGCAAGTGCTTCATAGTTGGATTGTTTCATCACTGGCGCAATCTGTTCCCGAAAAGGGAAGACTAATACTTCACCTTTTCCATAATCCACCCCAGCCGTATACAGATTTTGGTCAATCTCTTTTTCAAGCTCGTTAGAACTTACAACATCAGAAGTAAATGCAAATGAATAAGATTGCTCCCTAAGAAATCTTTTTTGCTGTTGCATGGAGTCAAAAGTTGATGCGGCTCCTACACAGGAAATGATAGAAATGAGGGTAATCAATGAAAAAAGCCCGGCATTATTCCTCATTTTATATGTGATCTCAGATAACCATAACAAACGCGATCCGCTCCAAGACCATTTCCTGTTAGCTCTAAGCAATTGAATGAATAGTACACATGATTGAGTATAAAATAAGTAAATACCCAGAGATCCCATTATAATTGTATATTTAAAGGTGTCTCCAACCGAATAGTGCAATATATAAAAGGAAAGGGTCCCTAAACGATAAGGTGCCAGATAAATGTAGGGTGAAAAATCAAGCTTCATTAAATATACAGCCGCTCCGATTAATACTACGGCAAGAATGGACAGACTCCATGAAGCTTTAGGCTCTTTGTTGAGCTGAGGAGCCTTGCTAAAAAGCTGCTGTAGTTTAAAACGTCGGATAAAGAAAACAGACACAAGTGAGATCAATATAAACAAAAACATAAATCCAATTCCTGTAAAGGCAAGTGCTTTCCAGGGAAAATAAAATCTTAAATACATTCCTATGACATTGGAACCCATAAGCAGGAAAAACTTCGCTGAAACAAATCCTCCGATCATCCCGGTCACCAATGATAAAAAGCCTATAATTAGATTTTCAAAAGCTACCAAAAAACAAATTTGCCTATGACTCGCTCCTAAAATGGTGAGTATACCAAATTCTTTCTTACGTGCAGCAACAAAGATATTGTTTGTGTATAATACGAAAAAAAAGGAAAATATAAAGATTAACAGATCCGCAACCTGTAATCCCTTTTTTACGTTAGCTGCTGTGATTACATTCGAGACATCCGGGTGAAAAATAAATACCGCATATACGAAAAAAATCGTAATCATCAAGGAGCTGCTTAAATAATAAGGAACGTAAGCACGCGCATTGCGTTTGAGATTATTCCATGCTAACAGACGAAAGCTCATGTGCATGTCTACTTCCCCCCAAAAAGGAGAGCATATCTATGATTTCCTGAAAAAATATTTGCTGACTATGACTACGACGGATTTCATTATATAACTCACCATCTTTAATAAAAATGACCCGATCGCAATAGCTAGCTTCCAAGGCGCCGTGTGTTACCAGCACAATTGTAGAATAGTCTACACGGTGAACAAGGCTCAGCATTTCCATTACAACACGCGAAGACTTGGAATCGAGATTTCCGGTTGGTTCATCTGCAAGCAGGAGCGAAGGAGAATGAATCATAGCCCTGCCTATGGCTGCACGTTGTTTTTGTCCCCCCGATACCTCATAAGGCCGTTTGTCCAAAACATCTGAAATATCCAGTTTTTTCGCTACTTCTTCCAGTTTGTGCTCCATTTCCTTTAACCCTTTTTTATTCAGCATCAGAGGAAACAGTATGTTTTCTCCCAAAGTGAGGGTTTCCAGCAAATTATAATCTTGAAATACAAGCCCCAGTTCTTTGCGGCGAAATAAAGCCAGCTTATCCTTCTTGAGCAGATGTGGATTTTCCCCTTTAATGCTAACCTCGCCAGAAGTCGGCATATCAATGGTCGAAATCATATTTAATAATGTTGTCTTCCCACTACCAGACGGCCCCATAATACCAACAAACTCGCCTTGTTTGATCGTTAAATGGATATTGTTAAGAGCTCGGTAGGGAACCTTGCCATAGTATATTTTGGTAACTTGATCCATTTGTACAATCTCCATCGTTCATTCCTTTCTTTTTCCTATGTCATGATCATAATCCATCCAGATAAGTGAAGCGACCGATTAACATTACAAAAACCTTAAATGTGTTGTAAGGTTTCTCATTTGCCAATGGAAAACAGGATTTGAACCGTCGTCCCTTTACCAACCGTCGATTTCAATTGAATATCATGATTCAGTCTTTTGCAGATTTCAGACACCAAATAGAGTCCCATCCCGGTTGATTCACGATACTTCCGCCCATTTTCACCTGTGTAATAAGCCTCAAATACCCGTTCTATGTCTTTTTTAGGGATACCAATCCCCTCATCCTGTACTTCCAACACAATGACATCCTCTCTTACGTCAGACATCAGCTTCAGACTGCGGGCATGACCTGAAGAGTACTTTACCGCATTGGTCACCAATTGGTTAATGATAAACCCTAGCCATTTGGCATCGGTAATCACACTCAACTGCTCGTCCACTTCATTGGAAGGATAAATTTCGTTGCGGATCAATAATCTTTTGTTATCATAAATCACATCACTAATCAGATTTCGTAATACAACAGGCTCCACATGAAAATCTGGTTCAAAGGATTCCAATCGTGACATATACAAAATCATGTCCAGTCCTTTGCCCATTCGATCAATCTCATCGTGAATCTGATCCGATTCGGGGTCTATTCTTCCTTTGAGGATTAAATGAATAACAGAAAGAGGAGTTTTCATCTGGTGAACCCACTGATTGATAAACGTAATATGATCGCGCTGCTGATGCTCTAACTGATGTATTCGGGACTGATATAATCGATAATATTGTAAAAGCAAATGTTGTAAAGAAGAGGCTAGCGGATTAAGTACCTTCATTTGAATAAGCTCATCTAAATCTCTAATGTTTGTAGCGGATAATATGCGATATAAGCCAGAATACATAACGTATCGGAACAGCAAATAGACTACCAATAGGATGGACCCAAAAAAGACGGAATATAGGGCCGTCGACCAGTTACGATAACCATCCATCCAATAGATACTTAACACAAGAAAAAGTTGGATGATATTAAAAATGACCAGCGAAAAATGGTCGCGCCAAAAAAGCTTCACCGTTCTTCCTCCTCAGTCAAGTGAAGCCGATAGCCAGCCCCTCGAACCGTCTCTATGATATCCCCTAGTCCCAGCTCGCTCAGTTTTTTGCGGACACGTGTGACATAAACATTCAGTGTGTTCTCCCCTACATATTGGTCATCATCCCATAAAGCCTCTAAGATATGAACTCGCCCTACAACCTGCTTAGGATATGTCATCAATAGCTCCAGGAGGGCCGCTTCTTTATGACTCATCTCTACCTGCTTGTCATGGTATACAAGTTCCATAATGTCGGGATAAAGAGTCAAGCCTGACACCGTTAAGGATCGTGATGGTGGAGCAACGGCATAGGAACCATAGGCACGCCGTAAATTACTTTCTACTTTGGCCAGTAGTACTTCGGGATAAAATGGTTTCGTAATGTAATCATCTGCTCCGTTTTGCAAAGCAATGACCTGATCCATTTTATCATCACGTGCAGACACAAAAAGGATGGGGCATGTAGACTGAGTCCGTATTTGCCTGCACCAATAAAATCCATCAAAACGAGGTAGATTCACATCAAGTAGTACCAAATCAGGCTTTACCTCTTCAAAGATAGCCAGAACTTGATCAAAATTTGAAACAATAATTCCTTGATAACCATATTTCTCAAGATAGGATTGGAGCAAGGAGCTGATTTGAGGGTCATCCTCTACTATTAATATCTTCTGCATCGTGTTTTCTACCTTCTTAGTGCTTGAATTTTTAACAACTGATTTCTCTATATAATGCCTTTATTTGATCGTTCAAGCAATAACAACAATCTAACCCCCTTTGGTTGTAGATGATTAGGAGTTTTTCATGGTGGTGTATATTGAATCCCGAATTATATACATGGTGCCGAGCACCAGAGTGATTAACAGTATAATTATAATAACGATAACTGTGACTGTTATAATAGTTCTTTTATGATTTTTTAATGTTTCATGGAAACTTTGCTTTGGATCTTTCAAAGTTTGCTTCACTTCTTTCCTTGCCTAGCTGTTTACCAGCATAACAGCTTCTACATAACGAACAACAGTTTAAACTTACAAAAACCTCTATTTTACTGTAAGGTTTCTGATTAGCCACAAACCATCGTCGGATTGAATTAACGTATGTACATATCAAAAATGCCCGGCTAGAGAATCTTTTTCTGATTCTCTAGCCGGGCATTTTATTCTTTCTACCCTTTTACAGCAGAACCTACCGTCATCGCCCGCTCCACTTGTTCACTCAAGAACAGGTAGACAAGTACCATCGGTAAGGAGGCCATAGTCATAACAGCTCCCATGGCTCCCCAATCCGTACTGTAGGAACCCTGGAAGAAAAGTAAGCCTAGAGGCAATGTTTTCATATTTTCATCAGAAATTAGAATATAGGCCAAAGTGAACTCATTCCAGTTGTTCAAGAATTGAAAAATGGCTACCGTCGCAATTGCAGGCAATGCAAGTGGCATAATGATTTTCAGGAACAGTCTATAAATATTAGCTCCATCCATGCATGCCGCCTCTTCAATCTCTTTAGGAATTGCTGTTAGGAATCCATAGAAAATCATTGACGAGAAAGGAAGCCCAATTGCGATATAAGGAAGAATAAGAGCTCCGTACGTATTCGTAAGATGAAAATCGCGAACCAAAATCGCCAGCGGTATCATGATAACCTGCAGTGGCATAAACATTCCTATGATCATATAAGTCCGGACAGCTGAACGAAACCTCCATCTCATACGAGCCACTGCGAAGGCAAACATCAGAGCCAGCAAAAGGATGAACAAAGTCGAAATCGTTGATACGACCAGACTGTTCAGAAAGTAACGGGGAATATTAAATTGCGTCCACGCATTGATGTAATTTTCGTAACGAAAATGCGTTGGCAGTCCAAATGGGTTAGAGACAAAGATCTCATCGTTGTTCTTGAACGAGTAGGAAACCATCCAGAACAACGGGTAGACCGAAACAATAAAATACAACCACAGCGGTATCTGCAGAACAGCTTGTCTGAACTTGCTCAAAGCAGTTTTACTCATTTCGTTCTCCTTTTCAATACACGCCTTATCAGGCGGTTTGTCCGCGGTCGAACAGCTTATTGATAACTACAGTTGCCAGTAGTGAGATTAGTACAAGCAGCACGGATACAGCACACGCATACCCATAATTGCTTTCCATAAAAGCATAGCGGTAAATCATGAATGTCAATGTATAGTTTGTAGTACCGGGCCCTCCGTTTGTCATAATCAGCATCTGCACAAAGGCCCCTATTCCAGAGGTAATCGCAATAATGAAGCAGAATTTGTACGTTTCCCTCATCAGTGGAAGCGTGACATGCCAGTGCGCTCTCCATTTGGTGCAACCGTCAATCGTGGCGGCTTCAAAGTAGTCTTCGGGTATTGACTTAACTCCCGCATATAACAACGCAAATTGATAACCCATAAACTGCCAGGCATTAACGAAGGCAATGGCAATAATCGATGCTGTCGGGGAGCTCAGCCAATTTTGCTGGTACGGGATGTTCAAGAGATCAAACAGTCGGTTGATCAATCCGTTAGTTGGGTCATAGATTGCGATCCACAGCTGGCACACCACGGTTACCGATAGGACAACTGGGATAAAATAAGACGTTTTCAGTATTTTTCGCCCGCGTGTGCGCGGGTCAGCACAGATTAGCGCTAATAGTGTTCCCAGTCCGATCTGAAAGACCGCCAGAACAATGGCAAATATTAATCCGTTCTTAAGCGAAGTAGCAAGTAGAGGATCGGAGAACAGTTCCCGATAATTACTCAGTCCCGAAAAGGTCAGCGTACTCAGGCCATCCCAATCATAAAAGCTGCGAAGAACGGTTTGCAGAACGGGATATATCAAAATTACGCTATACAGTATCAAAGCAGGGAGGAGAAACAGCGCGAGTGCCGGTTTGTTCCCCAAATATTTATTCATGTCTTGCTTCCACCCCTTATCTTCGGAACAGCATCCCCTAGCGACTTATGCCGCCAAGGGCAGCCGAGTTCCTGAATTCTCAGTTTTCTTTATCCAATGTGCTATTCAGATTGTTCACAAAATCGTTTTCAGAAAAGTTGTCTACCATCAAATTCTGAGTATTGTCATTAATAGTGTTCTGAATTTTTGTACTACTCAGAAGTTGAGCATATTCCTGCGCATTTGGCAGCAACTCTTTGACAACTCGCTGCATCATTGCTGGAACATTGGAGGCGATTGGCTTATCCACTTTCTGCGAAACAATTGGGCTTCCAAGTTGAGTGTATCTGTATTCGGCTGACTTTGTGGCAAGGAACGCCGCTACCTTTACGGCTGTTTCCTTATTTTTGCTACTTGATGATACTGCGTAGCCCTGCGGAGAACCTGAGCCGTCAATGAAATATTTGGATTTCTCGTAGGTTGCTTCATCCTTTGCAGGCCAGTACATCCAGTCGACCTGGTCGCCCAGCTTTTCCTGTGAGCTGTAAATTTCCCATTGTCCATTCACGAACATGGCAGCTTTGCCCTGATAAAACAGGGACGAAGCCTGATCATAATTGGTGTTCGTCGCGTTTGCATCGAATAATCCGGCTGCTTGCAGTTGCTTCATCTGCTGTGCCGCTGTTACGAATGCTTCCGGCAATGCTTTTACACCCTTCTCATCAAGTGCTCCAAATCCACGCGGCTGCTCCCTTGTAACCAGCCCATTATAGAAAGCGGTCGTAATCCATTTTTCTTTGGCAAAGATTGACATAGGTACGTAACCAGCAGCTTTCAACTTTTTCGCTGCATCGGTCATCTGGTCAATCGTCTTAAGCGGTGTTTTAATTCCTACCTTCTCGAAAATTGACTTGTTGTAATAGATCATTTGGAATTCAATGCCGGTTTCGGGATAAGCATATACATGATTGTCTGGAGCTACCAAACGCGATTCAACACCCGGATTAAGATTCTTCTTGAATTCGGCCGTTGTGTCATAGTTGTCCAGCACCTCAACATTTTTCGATTTTGCGAAAGTTTGCAGGACAGCCCAATCCGCTAAATAGACATCCGGCATATTGCCCGTTGCCGCATAAGTTTTAAGCTTCTGTCCTCCGTCCTGTACGGCAGGATCCAGTTCAATTTCTACGTTTGGCATCTTCTTTTTAAGCTCTTCCACCGCATAATCGAACGGCTTTATGGTATCGTCATCAAAATGTTGTGCATACACCTTTAATTTGATCGTACCGTCCCCTGCCTCGCTCTTGGAAGAGGTCGAGTTATCTTCCCCACAAGCAATCAATCCAATCGACATAGTGAGCACTAGCAAAGCTGCACTCCAACTTTTGTAAGTTTTTTTCATTTGCTTAATCCCCCTCATGCAGTGTGTTTTATGTTTGCGCTTTCATTTGCATGACTACAGTATACTGCCGCTTCTATTCTTGATTAAGGAATAAAACGGGCATAACCAGTAAAAAACGGGACAAATAGAGCAGCGGTTCTCCGTATATAGGAAAACCGCCAGGCTTAAATCGAAGTTGTCCTGCCTCGCAGGACAGGCGCTACCTTTTTTTGAGTTGCTCATATTCAGTGGGTGTCATGCCAAAGCGTTTCTTGAAGCATTTGCCAAAATAATTGGGGTCACTGTATCCTACACTTTCAGCGATTTCTGACAGCTTCCGATTTCCTTTCAGCAAAAGCTCCTTAGCCTTCTTCATTCGGATGTGTGTAATATGATCCACTATGGAAAAGCCAGACTCCTTGCGAAATACGCGGCGCAGGTAGCTGGGATCGACGAATACTCCGCACGAAACCTGCTCAGCAGACAGCTCTGAGTCTGCATAATGTTCCTCAATATAGTTGATCGCCGCCACAAATAAATTGGAAGCCTTCGTAGGACGCATATTCTCCATCAGTTGGATCAGCTTGCGGTATAGAGCGAGCATCCAACCTTCAGCAGCCTCCCAGGAATCTAACTCTCGCAGCCGTTCGTAAGGAGAATTGTCTCCTCCATTTTCCCATAGCCGGTCATAAGGAATGCCTCGTTCACTGGCAAAGGAAAGGGCTAAAGATACGATTCCCATAAGCATCGCATCTGCGTATTCGTCTCCCCATTTATATTTACTAAGCTGACGGATTGCCTTACGGACCTCCTCTAGCGTTTCACTGTCTTTCATTCGGAGGTCAAGCACAACCGCATCGCGTAGATGGCCCAAATCAGGCATACCTGCTCTGCTATGCAACACTTCGCCGCCCTGTCCCCTTAACTCTGCACTTTCGCTCTCCTGTGGAAGCACCGGTAGCTTCGGCTTAATGCGTTCCAACATCGAGAGCATTTCTTCTGCATTGAACGGCTTCAACAAATAATCCTGTACTCCGGTTCGAACCGCCTTCTGTAGGTATTCAAATTCGTTATGTCCAGATATGAATACAATAACGATGCGTTCGAACTTGACTTTCAATCTCTTGGCTAATTCAATTCCGTCAATGAAGGGCATATTGATATCTACGAGGGCGAGATGTGGCTGATGCCGCTCGGCTTCCTGAAGTGCTTCCTGTCCGTTCCTTGCTTCGCAGCAAACCCGAAAACCATGAATTTCCCAATCTATCTTCATACGCAGAAAGTCTCGGAACAGCGGTTCATCATCGACAATCATCACTTTATACATTTTGGTGTTCACTCCCCTTTGGCAGCATCGGCAGCGACAGGTCAACAGTTGTTCCCTTCGTGAGCACACTTTGCACGGATATCCCATACTCCTCGCCAAAATACAGGCTCAGCCGCTGCTGAACGCTGTAGGTGCCGATTGATCGTATTCCTTCTTCCGGCAAATGTCTGGACATAATGGTCTGAACCTGTATTTCGTTCATCCCCACGCCGTTGTCCTCCACTCTAACGACCACCTTATCGCCCTGTCTAAAGGCAAAAATGCGGATAAAACCTTTTGTTCCTTTCTTCTTAAGGCCATGGTAAATCGAATTCTCGACAAGCGGCTGAAGCGAGAGCTTCGGGATCGGTGTACCTTCAAACTCGGGAGGAATATCCACTTCATAGCGAAACACATCGGGATAACGGATTTGCAGAATCGTCAGGTAATCATCAGTAATCTGAGCTTCCTTTTCTAAAGTGATTAGTTCCCGTCCCTTGTTCAGCACCATTCGATAAAAATCTGCCAGCGCTTTTGTAGTATCTCTAGCCTCCTCATTACGATCTAATCCATTGAGTGCATAAATGGTATCTAAAGTGTTGTACAGAAAATGCGGTTTAATTTGGGCGCTTATCAGTGCAAGCTCATATTCACGCTTACGGTTCTGTTCCTGCCTTACCTCATCCAGCAGCTCCCGAACCCGTCTTACCATAAAGTTAAACGCCTCTGCAATGGTACCGATTTCATCTTCAGTACGGACTGTTGCAACAGGTTGCAAATCACCAGTTACTACTTTTCGCATGGCCTTAGTCAATTGTTCGAGAGGACTAACGACCATTCTGGACAGAAAGCTAGCACCCAGCCAGGAAAAAACAAGGCATAACACACCGATTAATAGCGACAATCTAACATTTTGCCGGACATCAGCTGTAAGCAGGCTAAGAGAAACAATATTGACCAACTTCCATTCCATTCGGTTATAATCAGTGACCGTTATCAGGTTGCCCTCATACTCGAATGAGCACGTTCCATGGGATGCATTAGGGGCACAACGTTGGATGGCCTCACCCAGCTGTGGATTCACCGGATTCATCAGCATCTCATTGTCTTCTGCCACAGCCACGCGCATTTCGTTATCTAAAAAATAATAAGATTTGGGTGCATCTGGATCGCTGGAACGAAAGTAATCGGACAAACCTTCTTCCTTCACTAACAGAAAAAGCGTTCCATAGGGTTCGCCGGTGTCTATATTAATGACCGTCTTCCCCAGTGTCAAAACGGGAGAGCTCGGATCTGGAGTTAGGAAATCCCTCTTCTCCATATCAAACCAGAGGGCCTGTCCATAACTTTCAGATTCCCTTACCCGCTTAAGCATGCTATAGATCTTGCGATCATCCCCGCTTTCGGTATAAGAGGCGAAAATCTTCCCTTCGTTATCAATGAAGACAGCGGCATCCACCTCACGAAAGATTGACAAATCAATGGATAGTCGGCTCTGCATCAAGTTTCCAAATTGGATAGGCTCCATGGCAGTATCAGGTTTGGCGCCGTTTGAATCGTACATCCGGTTAATATTTGTGACCATAATATTGGCCGCCGTTTCCACACTCCTGAAAATGTAATCGGTCCTAGACAAGATAAGCTGAGACTCATCGACCACATTGCTGGTGGTTTGATCTATCAAAGAACGGCTGAAAAGTTGGTTGGACAACAGTCCAAGAATAAGCAGAGAAATAATAATTAGCGGAAGAAATACCGTTATAACCTTGCTCTTAAAGCGAAGTCGACCAAACCACTTACGAGCTAGTGACAGAATATTCAACTAGAACCCCTCCGTCATCAAGAGAATATTCATCATGTTAACACAAACAATCTCTACAGTAGTAGATCAAAAATAAAGTTTAAAAAATTCAACCGTCCATCTTGAAAGTACTTTAGAGATGTGTTAGGATAAAGTCGATTTTTAGTAAAATTATTAACTAAAAAGGTGTGAGCTCTTTTGGCAACTATTAAAGACATCGCCCGCGAAGCGGGTGTGTCTGCCGCAACCGTTTCAAGGGTTTTAAATAACGATCTGTCACTGTCCGTAAGCTCAGACACCAAAAACAGAATTTTTGGGGTTGCCGAGCAACTCGGGTATAAGCCTAGCCGGCTGAGGCAATTAAAGCAGAATACGGAACGGGCCGGGAAAACGGTCTCCCTCCTGCTATGGTGTTCTATTGAGGAGGAAAGAGACGATCCGTATTACGCTTCGATCCGCCGTGGAATCGAACTGCGCTGTGAAGAGCTTGGCCTGACGTTGGGCCAGACCTTGCGAGGCCGCTCATCCATCGGCACCCTGCAGAAGGCGGACGGTCTGATTGTTGTGGGCGGCGTTGATCCTGAAGAGGTATTCAAGCTTCATCCTGACAAGAACACCATTGTCCTTGTCGACCAGTACCATGAACAGCTAGAGTATGATTCTGTACGACTTCATTTCAGGCAAGCTGTTGATCAGGCACTCGGACATCTACTTGAGCTTGGCCACCGACAAATCGGATTTATCGGCGGTAAGAGCGACGGTGAGCGAAGGACGCATTATTTTGAACGATTCATGCGGGAACAAGGGTTGTACAATCCTCAATTCGTCCGTATAGGTTCCTGGAGTACCGCGGATGGTTATCTCATGATGAACGAACTCCTAGCCCAACAGGAACGACCGACAGCCTGCTTCGTCGCAAGCGATCCGCTCGCTATTGGTGCCCTCCGCGCCCTTCATGGACTTGGAGTCAAAGTACCAGAGGATATGGCTGTTGTTGGCTTCGACGACATTGAGATGGCAGCCTTCGTGCAGCCTCCGCTAACCACTATCCGTGCATATCCCGAACAGATGGGAAAGGCTGCCGTGCAACTGCTCTCTGAACGGTTTGAGGGGCGTGAACCGCCTGCGTATAGCGTGATCGGGACTAAGCTTGTCATTCGGGAAAGCTCATGCAAAAAAGGCTAACATTAGTACTTGAGAGTCTTATTGTCATTGATTAATATCCTTTCGTAAAACAATCAATATGATAACCCCTGAGGAGTGAATATCATGAACATTCATGTTAACGAAGCACTTGGTTTGTTTCATTTGCAGTCCAAGGATTGCAGCTATATTATCCAGCTTGTAGAAGGATATCCCGCACATGTCTATTGGGGAGCCCAACTTCATCATGACCAAAGTCTCGCAAGTATATTGGAACTTAGGGAGCGTTGCTCCTTCTCTCCCACTCCCGTTTCTTCCAGTCGTATAATTTCTTTGGACACGCTTCCTCAGGAATACCCCCAGTATGGAACAAGCGACTTTCGTCAACCGGCTTACCAGGTTGCACTTGCGGACGGTACTCGAACTACTGAGCTAAAATATAGTGGTTACCGTATTGAACCAGGTAAACCCAAGCTCGAGGGACTTCCTTCCGTCTATGCCGAATCGGATGATGAAGCCACAACCCTCTATCTGATCCTTGAGGATCAATACTCGGGGCTTAAGACTACACTGCTCTATACTGTATTTGCGGACCACAGTGCCATTGCTAGATCTACTCTTTTTGAACAAAAGGGAAGCGCTACCATGAATATTGAACACGCCATGAGCGCCTCTGTCGACTTCGCCGATTCCAACTACCAAGCCCTCTACTTACCTGGAGCCTGGGTTCGGGAAAGACATATCCAACGCCGCGACCTCGGACCTGGCTCCATTCGGCTCGAGAGTAGACGGGGCTCCAGCAGTCACCAAATGAATCCCTTTCTGGCACTGCTTCGGCCTGATGTGACTGAAGATCGTGGGGATGTGTACGGTTTCAGTCTAATCTACAGCAGCAACTTCGTCGCACAGGCAGAAGTAGAGCAGTTCAATCAGACTCGTGTAAGTATCGGAATCAATCCCTTTGACTTCTCCTGGCGGCTTGAGCCGGGTCAGTCATTCCAGACTCCTGAAGCCGTATTGGTCTTTTCCGAAGAAGGTCTTGGGGGCATGTCGCGCACCTATCACCGACTCTATCGCACACGTCTGTGCCGAGGGGCTTACCGTGACAAAGAACGTCCGATTCTCGTGAACAATTGGGAAGCCACATATTTCGACTTCGACGCCGATAAAATCGAGGCGATTGCCAAAGAAGCGGGGCCTCTTGGAATTGAGCTGTTTGTTCTTGATGACGGTTGGTTTGGTAAGCGAGACAACGACAACAGTTCGCTTGGGGACTGGTTCGAAGACCGCCACAAGTTGCCCGGCGGTCTTACTGACCTGGCCAAACGGGTTAATGAACAAGGATTACAGTTTGGTTTGTGGGTTGAGCCGGAAATGGTATCACCTGATAGTGAACTGTACCGCAACCATCCCGACTGGTGCCTGCATGCGGAAGGTCGGCGGCGGACGGAAGGCCGATCCCAACTGGTGCTCGATCTCTCCCGCAAGGAAGTATGCGACTACTTGTACGAGACGCTTAGCTCCGTATTTTCGATCGCTCCAATCACTTATGTCAAGTGGGACATGAACCGTAACATGACGGAGATTGCTTCGGCTACAGCCCCTAGCGAACGACAAAAGGAAACTGCGCACCGTTATATGCTCGGACTTTACGATCTGTTGGAACGTCTGACCTCCCAGTTCCCGGACATCTTGTTCGAAAGCTGTTCTGGAGGCGGTGGGCGATTTGATCCCGGAATGCTCTACTATATGCCGCAGACATGGACCAGTGATGATACCGATGCCATTGAAAGATTGGCTATCCAGTATGGAACAAGCATCGTGTACCCGGCCAGTACCATGGGCGCACATGTATCGAACGTGCCGAACCACCAGGTGGGACGAAACACCTCCCTCGCCATACGCGGCGACGTGGCAATGAGCGGGAATTTTGGCTACGAACTCGACCTTACTGCATTTACGAATGAAGAAAAAGAACTCGCTGCCAAACAAATTGCCCAGTATAAAGAAATCCGTTCCCTTGTACAGCAGGGAGATATGTATCGACTGCTTAGTCCGTTTGAAGGCCGAGGCGACACGGCCTGGATGTTTGTTAGCGAGGACCAATCCGAAGCGTTTGTCGCTTACTTCCGCGTACTTGCTGAACCAAATGGGCCCATCCGGCGACTAACTCTAAAAGGACTTGACCCAGATAAAAAGTATATAATCGAACACGGGGCGACAGGCAGCACTGCAGTCCATACGGGTAATACCTTAGTGGAAGATGGCGGTTCCCCCTTCCGCGTAGCATTTGATGGCGAAATTTTTGGAGGCGACCGCCTAATGAAAATTGGGCTTGTTGTCTCGGATCTCTCTGGAGACTTCACCAGCTCTACTTTCCGCCTTAAAGCTATTTCCTGCTAATTGTGAATCTGGCCAGTGACGATAAAAAAATCAAAACAAGGCAGACCGATTTTCCGGCCTGCCTTGTTTAATCACTTTGGTGCCCGTGTTGCTAACCGTGACTCTCCATGTCACTTACCAAATACGCTCGCTTAGTCTCAATTTCGTCCTCTATATCTTCCAGCATATGACCAATGCCTTCTTAAGTGAACGTGTCTGTAATCACAACTCTAAACAATTCATTCAACTTTTCGGTGTCTTTAACTTCCGTCTTCTGATTTCGACATTATTCATCCTGATTTCCAATTTCTCATTCATCTAGATTTCCGCCGATGTACGATTCAGGATGGGACGCTTTGAAAGCACACGATTCGATAACTCCATCAGGCTTTTTATTTCATAAGTAGGTTGAATGCCAGACGCGTTTGTTTTCCCAGCAGGGTTGAACCAACAGGTATCCATTCCGTATTTGTTGCCTCCTTGAATATCGGAGGTCAAAGAATCACCAACCATGAGAACCTTACTCTTATCTGAAATGTCTAGCTTAGTAAATGCGTAATCGAAAATACCAGCTTGTGGCTTTTGGCAACCCACTTCCTCTGAAATAATTATCTGTTCAAATACATCACGCAGCGGTGAAAGCTGAATTCTGGAGGTTTGCACCTCTTTGATTCCATTCGTAATGATCGCCAAGCGACAATCAGACAGCATATCACATAATTCAACCGCTCCGTCCATTAAAAAAGCACCTTCACCCAAATAACGTAAATATGCAGCACTAAAAGCATCTGGATTAAAATCTAGATCATGAAAAGTAAATAATCGCTTAAACCGCTCCACACGCAGTTGCGCTGAGGTAATAAGTCCTTCCTCTGCCTCTCGCCACAATACGCTGTTGATTTCATCATAACTAGCTTTATACTCCGTGGCCCCTTGTGGCAAGCCAAATTGGGTAAACGTATTATGTAGCGCATAACTCTCTGCCTTTTTAAAATCAAACAGCGTGTCATCGACATCAAATATAATAATTTCGTATTTCATAACGACCTCCATATCATTGCTTTACGACTATTGTTCAGTTCCATGAGTCTTAGATTGTTTCTGATAGTAGCACAACGAAAAACTAACAATACATTATTACCTTTCGGTTATTATACAGAACCTAGTTAAACCGTCAAGTCACTAATAACAAAGTCATAGTATTTTGTCACCGGTGCAAAAGGTAAATAACGCTCAATAAGAATGCCCGTAAAATGAAGGTGATTCTCATTTTACGGGCTTCTGAGCATCTAAGAGATGATTTAGCAAAAATCCTAGTGATCTTCATTAATCCATTTAGCTAATGTTTGATCAAAACAATGAGGTTCTTCAAACATTGGGTTATGCCCACTATATTCAAAAATCACTTTTTTCACGTTCTCGTAGGTGTCATCGACCCTATCCCATAAAGAAACTGGCGCAACCAAAAAATCATACCTTCCCAAACCAATATATACAGGTTTGTGGATATCCGCCAAGGATTGTATTAAATTCATGTTACCGAAAGCTTCTCCCCATAAATAATCAATGATAGGCATATTCGTATATACATCCTTCCACATATAAGCCGCATCGTAAGCATAATCATAAAAGGTTTGGGCTCCCATTCGTATACACATGTGAACAAATCTTCTATCTGGGTCTCTTTTGATATCTTCCTCTAATAAAACAATGTCCTTTTCAAAACGTTCCTTTCTTTCTGGGCTGGCCGTTTCATAAAAGAATGAAGAGCTTTGCCGCTGTCTTTCTTGGCTGTTCGTAGGTGCTGAATTTAATAGCACCACTTTTTGAACATAATCCGGGTATTGTTTAGCATATTCCAAAGCCATAAAGGCATGCCCGGAATGTCCTAATATGATAAATTCATTTAGATGAAGGCATTGTCTTGCTGTTTCTATATCATTAATAACTTTATCCAAAGTATAGTCTTCTGGTTTTAAAGCTCGAGTCGGTTTTGCAAACCCTCGATGATCCAGAAAAATAAACTGAAACTTTTTATATAAATGGTCTGAAAATAAACGAGGATAATATACACTACTGCCGATCACCAATATCGGCCTTCCGTTACCTCTTATAGCATATTTCAGCTCAAATCCATCACTAAAAACTGTTTGATAAGTGCTCATTTATAATCACCTTCTCTTTTTCAAATCACTCCCTTTCCTTTGTGTAATTCCCTTGTATTCTCCATAGAACGTTCCAACACTTCAACTCACCTCAGAAAGTACATTTATTTTTATGAGAAAAGTTTAACATGTTTTTTTCAAAAACAAAACGGGTTTACTTTTGTCTTACTTGTCTTGACTTATGGCATTCATACAGGATTTTTGACAAACACATCTTTTTGGAAACAAAAAAACCGCGATTATCGCGGTTTTTTATATAGAGGTCATACTTTTATCGTGCTTGGCGACGTCCTACTCTCCCAGGACCCTGCGGTCCAAGTACCATCGGCGCTGGAGGGCTTAACGGTCGTGTTCGGGATGGGTACGTGTGGAACCCCTCCGCTATCGCCACCAAACATGAATTTGCTGTGCAAATTCTATCGTACGGCTATTCGCTTCATCACTTATCGTGTGAATGAATAGCCATGCGCTTGTCGTATGTCTCTTGTACATACGTTCAAGGTTACACCCTGAAAACTGGATCCGAAACTCATTGCGCTTTATCTTTAGGATAAGCCCTCGACCGATTAGTATTGGTCAGCTCCATGCATTACTGCACTTCCACCCCCAACCTATCTACCTCGTCGTCTTCAAGGGGTCTTACATACTGGGAAATCTCATCTTGAGGGGGGCTTCACGCTTAGATGCTTTCAGCGCTTATCCCTTCCGTACATAGCTACCCAGCGGTGCTCCTGGCGGAACAACTGGTACACCAGCGGTACGTCCATCCCGGTCCTCTCGTACTAAGGACAGCTCCTCTCAAATTTCCTACGCCCACGACAGATAGGGACCGAACTGTCTCACGACGTTCTGAACCCAGCTCGCGTACCGCTTTAATGGGCGAACAGCCCAACCCTTGGGACCTACTTCAGCCCCAGGATGCGATGAGCCGACATCGAGGTGCCAAACCTCCCCGTCGATGTGGACTCTTGGGGGAGATAAGCCTGTTATCCCCAGGGTAGCTTTTATCCGTTGAGCGATGGCCCTTCCATGCGGTACCACCGGATCACTAAGCCCGACTTTCGTCCCTGCTCGACTTGTAGGTCTCGCAGTCAAGCTCCCTTCTGCCTTTGCACTCTTCGAATGATTTCCAACCATTCTGAGGGAACCTTGGGGCGCCTCCGTTACTCTTTAGGAGGCGACCGCCCCAGTCAAACTGCCCACCTGACACTGTCCTCGCACCGGATTACGGTACCAAGTTAGAACCTAGATACGATCAGGGTGGTATCCCAAGGATGCCTCCCTTCAAGCTGGCGCTCAAAGTTCGACGGCTCCCACCTATCCTGTACAGATCGTACCCAAATTCAATATCAAGCTGCAGTAAAGCTCCATGGGGTCTTTCCGTCTTGTCGCGGGTAACCTGCATCTTCACAGGTATTAAAATTTCACCGGATCTCTCGTTGAGACAGCGCCCAAGTCGTTACGCCATTCGTGCGGGTCAGAATTTACCTGACAAGGAATTTCGCTACCTTAGGACCGTTATAGTTACGGCCGCCGTTTACTGGGGCTTCGGTTCATAGCTTCGCTCTTGCGAGCTTACCACTCCCCTTAACCTTCCAGCACCGGGCAGGCGTCAGCCCGTATACTTCGCCTTGCGGCTTCGCACAGACCTGTGTTTTTGCTAAACAGTCGCTTGGGCCTTTTCACTGCGGCCCCCTCGGGCTATTCACCCTACCGAGGCACCCCTTCTCCCGAAGTTACGGGGTCATTTTGCCGAGTTCCTTAACGAGAGTTCTTCCGCGCGCCTTAGAATTCTCTTCTCGCCTACCTGTGTCGGTTTGCGGTACGGGCACCTTCTCCTGGCTAGAGGCTTTTCTTGGCAGTCTGAGATCATGACCTTCGCTACTATAATTTTCGCTCCCCATCACAGCCCAGCCTTACGATGTGCGGATTTGCCTACACACCAGCCTCACTGCTTAGACGGACATCCATCCGTCCGCGTCACTACCCTACTGCGTCACCCCATCGCTCATAACGGATTACGGTGGTACAGGAATTTCGACCTGTTGTCCTTCGACTACGCCTATCGGCCTCGCCTTAGGTCCCGACTTACCCTGAGCGGACGAACCTTCCTCAGGAACCCTTAGGCTTTCGGCGGATCTGATTCTCACAGATCTTTTCGTTACTCATACCGGCATTCTCACTTGAATGCAGTCCAGCGCTCCTTACGGTACACCTTCAACCCGCATTCAACGCTCCCCTACCCCTGATGCAAGCATCAAGCCATAGCTTCGGTGGTGTGTTTAGCCCCGTTACATTTTCGGCGCAGAGTCACTCGACCAGTGAGCTATTACGCACTCTTTCAATGGTGGCTGCTTCTAAGCCAACATCCTGGTTGTCTGTGCAACTCCACATCCTTTCCCACTTAACACACACTTGGGGACCTTAGCTGATGGTCTGGGCTGTTTCCCTTTCGACAATGGATCTTAGCACTCACTGTCTGACTCCCGGAACTAAATCTATGGCATTCGGAGTTTGACTGAGCTTGGTAACCCTTGCGGGCCCCGCACCCAATCAGTGCTCTACCTCCACGATTCTTCTTTCCGAGGCTAGCCCTAAAGCTATTTCGGGGAGAACCAGCTATCTCCGGGTTCGATTGGAATTTCTCCGCTACCCCCACCTCATCCCCGCATTTTTCAACATGCGTGGGTTCGGGCCTCCAGTGCGTGTTACCGCACCTTCACCCTGGACAGGGGTAGATCACCCGGTTTCGGGTCTACGTCCACGTACTCATTCGCCCTATTCAGACTCGCTTTCGCTGCGGCTTCAGCTCTTCACCTTAACCTTGCACGGGAACGTAACTCGCCGGTTCATTCTACAAAAGGCACGCCATCACCCATAGATCGGGCTCTGACTTCTTGTAAGCACACGGTTTCAGGATCTATTTCACTCCCCTTCCGGGGTGCTTTTCACCTTTCCCTCACGGTACTGCTTCACTATCGGTCGCCAGGGAGTATTTAGCCTTGGCAGATGGTCCTGCCGGATTCATACGGGGTTTCACGTGCCCCGCACTACTCGGGATCCGTCTCGGAGAGAACAAGTTTTGAACTACAGGGCTTTTACCTTCTCTGGCGGGCCTTTCCAGACCTCTTCATCTAACCGGTTCCTTTGTAACTCCATGTGAGACGTCCCACAACCCCAAGGAGCAAGCTCCTTGGTTTGGGCTAATCCGCGTTCGCTCGCCGCTACTGACGGAATCACTATTGTTTTCTCTTCCTCAGGGTACTTAGATGTTTCAGTTCCCCTGGTCTGCCTCTATTCTGCCTATGTATTCAGCAGAAAGTGACTGTCGATGAAGACAGCCGGGTTTCCCCATTCGGACATCCCCGGATCAAAGCTTGCTTACAGCTCCCCGAGGCCTTATCGTTGTTCGCCACGTCCTTCGTCGGCTCCTGGCGCCTAGGCATCCTCCGTGTGCTCTTTGTAGCTTAACCTAGTATTTACATCGTAAATACGATTTGCTTTGAATTTCGGTTCAACACTTACGTGTGAATGAAATTCAAGGCAGCTACCTTTATTTCACTTGTTTACACAAGATCAGCTTAAAGGAATATTCTAAAACGCAATTTCGTTTCGGTATCCAGTTTTCAAGGTGCAATTCGCTTCATCGAAGCGAAACCCGATGAATATTTCGGTTCCACACGGATGTGTGAATGAAGTATTCGTCGAAGCTTGAGAGTTTGAACTCTCAAAACTGAGCAACGAGTGAGTAAGTTCAGGATATTCATTTCATTCACACGAATGTGATGAACCGAATTGAATATCCGGTCGCAGGTACATGTACCTGCTAATTTGAATGTTTCCATCGCAGGAAACGATTCTCCATAGAAAGGAGGTGATCCAGCCGCACCTTCCGATACGGCTACCTTGTTACGACTTCACCCCAATCATCTACCCCACCTTCGGCGGCTGGCTCCCTTGCGGGTTACCCCACCGACTTCGGGTGTTGTAAACTCTCGTGGTGTGACGGGCGGTGTGTACAAGACCCGGGAACGTATTCACCGCGGCATGCTGATCCGCGATTACTAGCAATTCCGACTTCATGTAGGCGAGTTGCAGCCTACAATCCGAACTGAGACCGGCTTTTCTAGGATTGGCTCCACCTCGCGATTTCGCTTCCCGTTGTACCGGCCATTGTAGTACGTGTGTAGCCCAGGTCATAAGGGGCATGATGATTTGACGTCATCCCCACCTTCCTCCGGTTTGTCACCGGCAGTCTGCTTAGAGTGCCCAGCTTGACCTGCTGGCAACTAAGCATAAGGGTTGCGCTCGTTGCGGGACTTAACCCAACATCTCACGACACGAGCTGACGACAACCATGCACCACCTGTCTCCTCTGTCCCGAAGGAAAGGTCTATCTCTAGACCGGTCAGAGGGATGTCAAGACCTGGTAAGGTTCTTCGCGTTGCTTCGAATTAAACCACATACTCCACTGCTTGTGCGGGTCCCCGTCAATTCCTTTGAGTTTCAGTCTTGCGACCGTACTCCCCAGGCGGAATGCTTAATGTGTTAACTTCGGCACCAAGGGTATCGAAACCCCTAACACCTAGCATTCATCGTTTACGGCGTGGACTACCAGGGTATCTAATCCTGTTTGCTCCCCACGCTTTCGCGCCTCAGCGTCAGTTACAGCCCAGAGAGTCGCCTTCGCCACTGGTGTTCCTCCACATCTCTACGCATTTCACCGCTACACGTGGAATTCCACTCTCCTCTTCTGCACTCAAGCTCCCCAGTTTCCAGTGCGACCCGAAGTTGAGCCTCGGGATTAAACACCAGACTTAAAGAGCCGCCTGCGCGCGCTTTACGCCCAATAATTCCGGACAACGCTTGCCCCCTACGTATTACCGCGGCTGCTGGCACGTAGTTAGCCGGGGCTTTCTTCTCAGGTACCGTCACTCTTGTAGCAGTTACTCTACAAGACGTTCTTCCCTGGCAACAGAGCTTTACGATCCGAAAACCTTCATCACTCACGCGGCGTTGCTCCGTCAGGCTTTCGCCCATTGCGGAAGATTCCCTACTGCTGCCTCCCGTAGGAGTCTGGGCCGTGTCTCAGTCCCAGTGTGGCCGATCACCCTCTCAGGTCGGCTACGCATCGTCGCCTTGGTAGGCCTTTACCCCACCAACTAGCTAATGCGCCGCAGGCCCATCCACAAGTGACAGATTGCTCCGTCTTTCCTCCCTCTCCCATGCAGGAAAAGGATGTATCGGGTATTAGCTACCGTTTCCGGTAGTTATCCCTGTCTTGTGGGCAGGTTGCCTACGTGTTACTCACCCGTCCGCCGCTAGGTTGTGTAGAAGCAAGCTTCTACACAACCCCGCTCGACTTGCATGTATTAGGCACGCCGCCAGCGTTCGTCCTGAGCCAGGATCAAACTCTCCATTAAAGACCAACCGAAGCTGGTTTATAGAAAGAGCGATAAGCTCATTTTGAAACTGACGAGATAAAAATATCTCTTGTTTGCTTCCATTTTATACAGCCTGATGGCATGTACCAAAATTTCAGCGTTGGATTTTGTGAACAAAATCCGTACTCACTCGTTGTTCAGTTTTCAAAGATCATTTTTCTCATTCGGCTTTTCTTGGGCCGGACTAATAATATATCATACTTTGGTGATTCATACTACTGGTAAATAATAACTCATAGACGATCTTTTGAATTTTTGAACCATTACATCACAGCCTATCTTACGGCCGGATGAATAATATATCATTTAGGTTTGCTGAATACTACATGTAAATTATACCGATTTATTCGTTCTTTTAGCTCCAGCCCATCCCACGTCTCGTTCATGATTTGAAGAATAAATCCCTGGGTATCAAACGAGCTATAAGCTATTTATACTTCTTTCACCGAAAGAGCGAAGAAAATTCGCTGTGTACATATTTTTTCAAAGGCTGAGCCATCTTGTATCTCCTTTGGAGTCCAAAAGTAACGATAGTTTTACCTTTGTCTATGATAAAGCCTTATCATGGCGAGGCCAGACATACTAAAAATGCCAGGTTCTATGATGAGAACCTGGCATTGGCATGGATGGCTTAGGAATTGTGGGAAGGGGCAACTCCTCCAATCTCTCCAGAAGGAATCTGATACTGGCGAATATCCTTAACCAGAAACATAATCAATCCGCATAGTACAGTAATCAGTCCACTGAAAAAAAGAACCTCACTCAGAGAAAACCGTAAAGCTAGCGCCCCTCCAATCACGGCCCCTAATGGCAGAGCCGCATTCGACAAGGTGTTTAAAAAGGCTGTAACACGTCCCAGTAACGGCAGCGGTGTAATAATTTGAATCAAAGACGTTTGCAGCACATTGATGATGCCAGTAAAAATGCCTAATAACAGAGCTGCCAGCAGCTTCATCCACATCTCGGGTACAAGGGAAAAAACATAGATTGCCAGTCCCATGGCTACCCAGGAAACCGCGATGGTAATGCCGTTCTTTTTCAATACACTGACCAGAAAGGAACCGATGAAAATAC
Source organism: Paenibacillus sp. FSL M8-0228 (assembly GCF_038007385.1). Taxonomy (NCBI): domain Bacteria; kingdom Bacillati; phylum Bacillota; class Bacilli; order Caryophanales; family Paenibacillaceae; genus Paenibacillus; species Paenibacillus sp. FSL M8-0228. Next base: position 2,714,855 of record NZ_JBBOXA010000001.1, on the reverse strand, counting down.
CGATAAAGTAGGCTACATACAGCAAGCTGTAATAGATTGGCGAGCCATAGGATACTGCGATAGAAGGCATGGCAATGACCAAGATCGCCATCGAAAAGTTTGTCAGCGCAAAGAACGGAAGCATAATTCTCAGGAAGGTGTGCCGTTTTACAAAAAGATACCCTTCTTTCAATTCGTTCAAATAGTACACGAGCTTTAGCGAACTCCTTCCGTTCGTGTCTTCCACCGGAGGAGCATCAATTTGCTTGTTGAGCCTGACATATACAAAGCCTGCCAGAAACAGCATCGCGCCGGCTAGAAAAAACGTGTTTTTCATCCCCATTGCGATGATGAGCGAGGCTCCAGCCAGATATCCGACAATATTAATAACCTGATCCGTCGACAAAATCATGGAATTCGCCCGGACAATCAAATCCGGCGAGCCTATCAATTGCGGCAGCATTTTACTATTGGCCGGATAAAACAGTGTGGAGAAGCAGGATGCAATGAAGACAATAACAAGGATAGCGACCAGATTGACCATCCCGTCCTGAATGAGAAATGGGACGACCAAAATTAGCACAGCCTGCGTAAACAAGGCGATACTGGCTAACAAAGGCGGTGAATAACGGTCCACCACAGGACCCACGAGAAAGCTGAAAATCGACGCCGCAGATACGGCCGTATACGTGAAGCTGGTCATCGCCACCGACTGTGTCGATTGCTGAACAAAATACAGCAGGACGATAGAATAAATGCTGTCTGCGATATTGGCAGAAGTACGAGATGCAAAAAATCGGATAAAACGGCTATCCTTAAACAATGGATTCACATCTTCATCTCCTTACTGCAAAATGGTCAAAGCATTCAAGAGCCTGTCACTAGCAGTCTGGAAGATTTGATGGATATACTGGTCGTTCTCATGATATGGAATGGTAAGTGAGATTTTCAGAATATCCCCCACATGCTCTGACTCAAAGAAAATAACCTTGTTGACATTGGCCTGTGTGCCTTCGGTATGCAGATTGTCGAGCAATTCTGCATCCTCTCGTCCCTCACCCAAATAGTTGAATACGATAGGCAGCTGTTCAAGTCCTTTTATCAAAATGCTGCTAGATATCGGGTAAGCTTTCTCCATTTCAGCATTGAAGATCAGATTGAAAAAGTTCAAATGATAGCGTGAAGCAAAGTCCAGGTGGGTATGGATACTCTTTTCATAGGATTCAGAGTCATCTTCCTGCAGCACAACGGGTATATGATCAATACACTCGCCTACGGTTCCAAAATAGTTTCGGTCGCCATATTGTCTTCCATAATTAGTAATCCAAAGCGGAACATCAGAGAGTTGGAAATAGCTGCTGAAAAAACTTACAGCCATTTGAAGCGAAATATCCCACATATTCGCAGCGCCGTGCTGCTCTGAAATGTCGCTTAAATTCAGCTCCCAACGATATCTGGTAGTGTCCGCATAGTTGCGTTCTTCGGTCAGCACATGGATACGATCATTATTCTCACCAAACGTTTGGAGTTTGAATTGCTCGCTGATTTCCTGATCCCCGATTCCTTGAGGGCCTTGGCGGATATGGTTTACATATTCCCGGTATTGCACCTCTTCTGTCGCATGTGCCGTCTGCTGCGGACGATGATATTCATCAAGGAGTTGTCTGCGCAGGATGTCGCTGCTCGTAGCATCAAAAATGATGTGCGAGCAAGGGAGCAATAGCAGATGTTCCCGCAAATTTAAGCGAATCAGGACGATCCGGTACTGCAGCGACTGTGTAAGTTTATAAGGTTCTAAAAATAACTTAGAAGCAATGGAAGAAAGAAGCCTGCGTTGTGCTTGTACCGGCTGACCGGAGAGATCAACAGTCGGTAAAGAAAAATGCTCTGGAACTGGACGCAACTCCCATTCCCATGCTCCGGATGATTGAACAAGTACGCTTCTTAGCAATTCATGGCGTTCAATAAGCCGCTGAATCGTTACGGTCAAACGCTCGGTGTTCAAGTAGCTATCTAACTGCACAGCCATACCCGAGCCTGTAAAATGTTGCAAATGGTAATGCTGAGCTGGTGCAAGCGGATAGCGCCCAATAGCATTCAGACTTAGTATATTGGTATTCCACTCAGTATTTAACTCAGCAATGCTGGCAAGCCATACATCGGCCTGTTGTTTAAGTAAGGTTTCTTGTTCTTCGTTTGTCGGTATAGCTCCGAGAATTCTATCTGGTTCGTCGGTTCCCCAGCGGACGATATAATGCGGGTGCAGGTCTGGATGGATATGAGATTGGATAAATTCTGAGATTGCCTGAACTTGTTCTACGTGAAAAGGCTCCACTTGCAGGAACAAATAGTTTTGATTATCGGTGGAAACAGTCTGAAGAAAGACCTGTACACCAAACGCTTCTGTAATAGCCCGCTCAACCTCCTGAGCTTTCGCAATGAGCGTATCCGCGTTCACTCCGCCCTCTTCAACACGTTGTAAAAGATCAGACAAACTTCTTATTGTCTGATATTGAAGCAATTGATGTATATCCAGCGGAATGTTCGATTCATGTACTTTCGATACCAGTTGAATGGCCTTCAATGAATGACCTCCAAGCTCGAAAAAGCCGTCGTCAATGCCGACCTTTTCAACGCCAAGCACCGCTTGCCACAGGTTCGCCAACTGTTGTTCCACTTCATTTCTTGGAGCAACGTATTCCATATCGGAACCGCTGGTCATTTCTGGCTCAGGCAATGCTTGGCGGTCGATTTTACCGTTCGTTGTCAGGGGAAACGCCGGCAGGAACACATACTGGGCAGGAATCATATAATCCGGCAACTGGCCAATCAAATGGGTCTTCATATCACTCTTGGATAGCGGTACGTCGGTTGAGATATAAGCACAGAGCGTTTTTTGACCATCCTTCGTGCTTTTTACCGCTACGTGCGCCTCCCGAACTGCATCATGTTTCATGAGCTGGGTTTCAATTTCGCCGGGTTCAATACGATATCCGCGGATTTTAACCTGCTGGTCTATCCGTCCGAGATACTCCAGATTGCCGTCCGGTAGCCATCTGCCCAAATCACCTGTCCGATATATTTTTTCGCCCAGAATGAATGGATTAGGGACAAAATTTAGCTGGGTCAGATCATCCCTGTTTAGATAGCCGCGCGCCAGACCATCCCCACCAACACAAATTTCCCCTTGAGCACCAATAGGCAGCAGCCTGCTTGAAGAGTCCAAAATATAAACAGTTGAATTGCCAATTGGGCGACCAATAGGAATGCGGTTATATTCCTTATCAATCGGGAAATAAGTAGAGAATGTTGTGTTTTCTGTGGGGCCATAGACGTTGATAACGTTCAGTCCCGGAGAATGTGCTCTAACCGTATTAATGATCCCAGGTAAAAGCACATCCCCGCCCACCAGCAAGTGCTTTAGAGAAGCAAAGAGATCTGGTTTATGCTGTGTGAGTTGGTTAAACAAGGGCGATGTCAGCCACATCGTTGTAATATGATATCGATCCAGCGCTTCACCAAGCTGAACAGCATCCAAGATTATGGATTCCGGTACAATGTACAAACGCAATCCGTTCAGCAATGCTCCCCAAATTTCAAAGGTACAGGCATCGAACACGAGCGCCCCGGTCAGCAAAATGCGTTCGTTCTCGGCAAATGGTACGTAATTGGTGTTCTTCACCAGCCGTATGACATTCCGATGTTCAATCATGACACCTTTGGGACGTCCAGTTGAGCCAGATGTATACATGACATAGGCCAGATCGTCTGCCGTTGTCGATTCGGAAAAAATGAAGTCGTCGGAGTCGTCGGAGCTGATGTCGGCCAGATCCAGAACTGTACCGGAAAAATCGAAAGTGTGCATCTGTTTTCCCTTGTCGGATAGGGTTAGCAGAATTTCGCTACCGCTATCCTGAAGCATAAACATAATCCGTTCCTGCGGATAAGAAGGCTCCAATGGCAAGTAGGCTCCACCCGCCTTCAAAATACCAAGAATACCGATAATCATTTCTGGTGAACGTTTAGTCAAAATGCCTACGATGGTATCCGGCGCAACACCCAGTTTCTGCAGCTTCGAGGCCAGCTGATTAGCTTTTTTATTTAATTCGCGGTAGGTTAGCTCACGATTTTCAAATACAATAGCTACTGCATCCGGTGTTTTCTCAGCCTGTTCTTCAAATACGTGATGTATGGTGTGGTCCGATGGATACGGTCTCCGTGTATCGTTAAAATCAAATAAGAGCTGCTGTTTTTCCTCCGCTGTCAATAGATCAATCTCCGAAACCCGGATATTTGGGTTTTGAATAACTTGCTCCATCATTTGGATGAGGTGAGCAGCCAATTGTTTGATCGCATTTTTGTTATACGTCAGCGCGTTATAGCTAAATTTGATTTCCAGCTCGCGCCCAGGCATGACGATTACATTCAAATCATAATTCGTCTGTTCAATATCCTCTACTTCACCAACACGGAGTGCTTTGGTTTTTTTTTCTAATCCAGTAAGTTCTTCCGAAACGGGAAAGTTTTCAAAGGCGACAATATGCTGGATCAGGTTTTGTTTTAGTACACTATGGGCTTGAATATCAGCCAAGGAAAAATAGGAATACCGATTGGACTCCATTAAGGAATCCTGTATAGACGTAAGCAAGTCGGAAAACCGCAGTTCAGCGGAGCTTTTAATACGTACGGGTATGGTATTAATGAATAATCCGACCATATTTTCAATACCGGGGATTTCATCAGGTCTGCCCGACACAACAGACCCGAAAATGACGTCCTTACTGTTGTTGTACGTTTGTAGTAATAAGCCCCAAACTGTTTGAAATAAGGTGCTGACGGTGACACGGTTTTGCTTGGCGATTTGTTCCATGCCTTGGGTCAGCTGCTCTCCCCATGTGCATATGAGTTGCTCTACCTGAAATGAAGGATCGACGGATTGAGTATAGCCGGGCACGACAGTTTCATTTTCAAAATCAGCCACATATTGTTTCCAGTATGCTGCTGCTTCCTCTTTATTTTGTCTTTCCAACCACTGAATAAAGCTGCTAAATGGCTGGACAGGCTCTAATTTTAAAGGAGTATCGTCCCGAAGCGATGTGTAAATATCAAAAAAATCTTTGGCTACCACCCTCAGACACCAGCCGTCCATAATAATATGATGAGAGATCCAGATGAGCTTTGAGGTGTCCTCATCCCACTGTACAAGCGCTAACCGGATGAGAACCTCCTTTTCCAGATCAAAACCTCTCTGCCGCTCTTCCTGTAAAATGGCTTGAAGTCGTCTGTGCTTTTCCGCATCCGGTAAACTACGCACATCTTGGGTATGGACAGGAGCAGCTAATCGTTCCCCCAGTACAACCTGAAGCGGACGATCCGCCTCCTTATACATGAATACCGTACGGAAAATATCATATCGGTCAATCAGCTTTTGTAAGCTTCGGCTGATTAGGTTGGTATCCATAGCTTCATGAATGGTAATGATCGTTTGTTCGAAATAAGCCTCTGACTCTTCATCAAGTATGGAATGAAATAGCATTCCCTCCTGCATCGGGGATAGCGGATAGAGATCTTTAATTTTCACTTGGTGGTTTAACAGCTTATTTGACAAGCGATTTGCAATATTTTCAAACTGGTCCAGAGACAATTGCCCATATGTAAAATCCGTCGGGCTTTGTTCTGCTGTATCCTTGGCACAGCAATGGCGAATAAGTTCGATCAGATGATTCTTAAAGCTGGCTGTAAGTCGCTCCACCGTCGATGCTTCATATTCACGTGCGTTGTATTCGAATACAATGCGGAGTCTTTCGTCAGCCACCGCACCATGAATATCAAAGCTGGGCGCTTTTTTAGTCAGAGGGTTGATTTCAGTACCGGCAAACGTGGATAGTGGCGAGGTACGCCATGTCGTACCTTCTCTGGCTTCTCCGTCAAAGCTAAAGCTGATCTCAGGTGGCTTGGCAGAAAAAAAGGTTACCCTATTCTGCTGCTCCCTGTCGGTCAAGTAGCGTAAAATGCCATAGCCGAAACCCTTGTTGGGTACGCGTCGCAAATTGTCCTTAACCAGCTTGATTTGATGGGCCAAATCTTCGGGTTTGCTCACATTTACCACCAACGGATACACGGACGTAAACCTGCCAACTGTACGTGATACGTCAATGTCTTTAATCAATTCCGTCCTGCTATGACTTTCCACCTGGACTGCAATTTCAGCATGTCCGCTCCATTCCCGGTAAGCCAGTCCTAGCGCCGTCAGTAAAATATCATTTGTTTCTGTATTGTAAGCATGGTGCGCATGTTTTAGCAGGTTTTCGCTTTCTTCCCGGCTGAGTGTCACTTCGGATTTGCGCACGTCACGGATCAAGCTATCTGGAACCTCATGATCTTTTGGCAGCGGAAGTATTTCACGAGCTTCTACCGTATTCCAATAGCTGATTTCCTGACGCGCCAGCTCGCTTTGTGCATACTTGGACAAACGTGCTGCCCATTCTTTGTAGGAATCGGTCTTGGCGGGTAACTGTAGCTTTTCACCGTTAGCTAACTGTTGGTAGGTTGTTTCCAAGTCTTCCAGCAGGATTCTCCACGACACACTGTCTACGACAAGATGATGAATGACGATTAACAAATGATCGGATTCCTGCAGCCGAATTAAAGCCAAACGTACAAGCGGGCCGTTACGCAAATTAAAACTGCTTTGTAACGCGTCAGTGAGCTGCGCGATTTCTTCCTCAGGCTGGTCAGCATGTGAAAAATCGTAGCTTTCCAATGTAAAGTGTTCACCTTCGGCTGTGCCTCTGTTATAGGCGACAGGTTCTTTTTCACGTTCATCAAAGGTAATGCGCAAGGCATCATGGTGCATGGTCAGCTTGTCCACGGCGCTTCGCAGCCAGGTTTCGTTCCATCTTTCGGGGTTCTGGAGCATGACAGCCTGACTGTAATGATGACGTTCTATACGATGATGCTCAAAAAATTCCCATTGGATCGGTGTCAACTCCACTGTACCTTGTACCGCCCCCTGCGGGATGGTCCGAATTACTTTTTTTATATAAGGAGCAATCAAATCAATCTGCGGATGGCGGAACAAATCCTTCATGTCCATTTTGAGGCCCTTCGCGTTTAATCGGGCTGCGATTTGCAACGCTTTGATCGAATCGCCACCAAGCTCGAAAAAGTTGTTGCGCAGACCAATCGGCTTAACGCCAATGACTTCCTCCCAGATGGAAGCGAGTGTTTGCTCCAGTTCGCTCTGCGGCGCTTCATACTCGACGTCGGTCAACACAAAATCTTCGGGTTCTGGAAGCGCACGTCGATCAATTTTACCGTTATGGGTCAAAGGTAATTGATCCAGCACGATAATATGTGCGGGCACCATATAGCTTGGCAACTGCTTGGCAAGCTCTGTCCGCAGAAGGGATTTGTCGGTTGTACCTGCTACGTAGGCGCACAAATACTTTTGTCCGGTTTTATCCGTTCTATCCGTGACCACCGCTTGGCGTACCTCATCCAATTGGAGTAAGGCCGACTCAATTTCACCAGGTTCGATCCGGTAGCCACGAATTTTCACCTGAAAGTCAATCCGACCGATGAAATCAATGTTGCCATCCGGCAGCCAGCGTGCCAGATCCCCGGTGCGGTACAGACGCTCTCCCTTTACAAAAGGATTCGGTACAAATTTCTCCGCCGTCAGGTCAGGACGGTTCAAATAACCGCGGGCCACAGAAGCGCCGCCCAAACACAACTCCCCGGCTACGCCGACAGGGAGCGGACGAAAAGCCTCATCCACGATATATACTTTATGATTCGGCAGTGCCTTTCCAATCGGGACGATACCTGATGGAGGCAAACGTTCAGCTGTTTCTTCATAAAAGCTGGAATCAATAGCCGCTTCGGTTACACCGTAGGTATTCATGATGCGCATCGTATCGCCGAAGCGATTCAAAAGCGTCCGATAGTTTTCAACGCCAAAGCTGTCCGCGCCTGTAGTAAGCAGCTTCATGGCGCTGACATCTGTACCGTGTTCATATACGTAGTCCATAAGCAGCGTCAACAAGGCTGGTGGAACTTCAAACGTCGTAATTTCGTGCTGTTCGAGAACCTGGGCCAAAGCTGGAGGATCGTTGCGCACATCCTGTGGGCAAATGACCATGGTGCCTCCGTTCACGAATGTCTTGGCCAGATCACCGGCAAAGACATCGAACGACATACTGGCAATCTGAAGGAGCTTGACGGGAAACTCTTTTAACTGGTGAGCTTCTCTATAGCCCCACGCCGTATTTACGTAATGGCGATGCTCGATCATCACGCCTTTGGCGTTGCCCGTCGTTCCCGATGTGTAAATGACGTAGGCCAAAGCCTCGGGATCATGAATAGGTGCGTAGATAGGCGCTTGTTGATGGGAATGCTCCGCTTGTGAAGCCTGTTGAAGTAACGCTGGCAAGTCCAGCACTTCCCCCGCAAAATCCACATCGGCTAATAGTTCAGTCAAGGAAGACTGCGTGAGCATAATCGTAGCTCCGCTGTCCTGAAGCATGTAAGCAATTCTTTCTTTCGGGTAGGTCGGATCGACAGGTACGTAGGCAGCTCCCGCCTTCATAATCCCTAACACAGCGATAATCATGTCTGCTGAACGCTCAAGCATCACGGCGACGAGATGCTCACGCTTGCCCCCACGGTTTTGCAGTGCTTGAGCAAGCAGATTAGCCTTCTCATTCAGCTCATGATAGGTAAGTGCGGTGTCTTCGTAGATGACGGCGGTCTGTTCCGGGATACGTTCTGCCTGCGCCTCAAATATTCCATGAAACGTTCCAGCAGGATAGTCGGTAATCGGCCCGCTCCATACATTGGTGAGTTCCATCTCTTCTGTAGCGGTCAGCAGACGAATGTTCCCCAGCAGGAGTTCTGGTGTACGTGCAATTTGGAGGAGAACATGCTCCAAATGCCCAGCTAACCGTGTCATCGCTTCATCGCTGTAAACATAGTTGTTGTAGGACAGCATAAAGCTCAGCGCTTTTCCGTCCTCCACTTCGATGTTGAAGTGGTAAGGTGTTTCTTCGGACAGCTGAGCGTCCTCCACGACGAATCCAAGTCGTTCCTTCAGATCAGGCCGGCCAACCATATCCTGCAGCGGGTAGTTTTCAAATACAACAAAATGGTCCATGAGTTGCTGCTTGAGTGCTGACTGGGACTGTATTTCAGCGAGTGAGAAATAGTCATATGCCCGTGATTGAATCGCGCTGCGCTGCACTTCGCGAAGCAGATCTGAGAATGGCAGATCTGCATCCAATTTGATTCGTACCGGTATGGTGTTAATGAAAAGTCCCAACATCTGTTCAACACCTTCAAGCTCCGGCGGTCGACCGGAAACAACGGTGCCGAAGACGACGTCTTCACTTTGGTTGTATCCTCCAAGCACCACTCCCCATGCAGCCAGAAACAGACTGCTAAGGGTTGTTCCGTTGCGTTCAGCCACCGTCCGTAATTGACGGGTTGTTTCATCCGTGAGTGTTATTTTATGCTCATGCAGCAAGTACCCGGTATCTGGCTGGAGCGGATGGGCTACAGGTAGGGTAGGCAGCACAGCTGGCTGATCATAGTCGTTCAGGATGGACCGCCAGTATTCCTTCGCCGCCTCCTTATCCTGCTTATCCAGCCAGCGGGCATAGCCAGTATAGGGCTGCGGGTTCGGCAGTTGTACGGGCTTCCCTGCTTTCAGTGCTTCATAAGCCGCGAACAGCTCGTCCATAACGATGCCGAGGCACCAGCCGTCCATAATAATATGATGAAAGCTTAAAAGCAGCGTATATGCGTTCGTTTGGGTTTGAAGCACAGCCAGACGAATGAGCAAATCCTTGCTCAGATCGTAACGATGGTTTCGGTCTGCGTCTGCGTAGCTGCGAATGGCCTCTGCTTGCTCTGCCTCGGGAATATTCGTCAGATTCTCATAACGAAGCGTTGGATTTCGTTCCTTAAACACGATGAGCCGCGAACGGGAAGCACTTTTATGATAAATATTCGAACGAAGCGTTTCGTGACGCTGCACCAGAGTCTCGAAGCTCTTTTGCAGAGCCTCCAGGTTCAGTTCACCCCGGATGATCATTCGTACTTGCTCATAGTACGCCTGTGATTCCGGCTCCATCACTGTATGAAAGAGCATCCCCTCCTGCAAAGGCGTTAAATTGGCCACTTTTTCGATTTCAAGCCTTTTACTCATCGGATTTCCCCCTCAATCGAATATTTATAGGCTTTCATAAAAATGCTTCATCTCTTCGAACTCTTCCAAATCCAGATCATCTGCCCCTACGTCTGTTGGTGTCAGTTCCTGACCGGACTGATTAAGGCAATGACGAATGGTATTCAACAGGTGTGTTTCGAAGCGGGAGAAAAGTTGTTTGACCGTGCGCTCTTCATATGCATTCCTGTCATAGGATATACGGATACTTAATTTTCCGTCCTCCAACCGGCTATCCATATAAAGAGCATAAGATGAACCATTAATCACATCCTTGGTACCTGGTCCAATTTCAGCTTGCAGCGGCGATATTGAAAAATAAACCGATTCCGGGTGTGGGGAGTCTATATAACGGAAACCAATTTCCGGATGACGAAAACGTTTAGAATCCGTTGGATTGCTGGCTTCGGTCAGATATCTCAATGCACCGTAGCCCAATCCGTGATTTGGAACCTGCCGAACCGTTTCCTTCACACGCTTGAGCAACAGCGCTATATCATCCGCAGATTTGATGTCCAGTACAACTGGATACACGGACGTAAACTGCCCTACCGTTCTGGAGATATCCAGCGAATTTGTTTCAGCCTGCTCTCGGCCAGGGTTCTCCACGTATAGTGCAATCCGTTCTTGTCCTGACCATTCGGACACTGTTTGCCCCAGTACGGACAGCAGTACTTCCTCCGGCACGGTATTATAGGCATGATTGACCTGTGTCATCAGATGCTGGGTTTCGTCAGTTGATAATTGCAGGTGGAGCTGATGTGTTTGTCTCTCCGATCCAGAATCCGTAATGACTTCATGGTCTTTGGGAAGCGTTCTCCACTCTGACAACTCTATCTTGTTCCAATAGTCCTGCTCCTTGAGCAGCTCTTTACTATTCGCATAATGTTCAAGATGCTCTGCCCACGTTTGGTAAGCGTTCGTTTTGTCCGGTAAAACAATCGTTTCCCCATCCAGAGCTTGTCCGTAGCCTGTTGCCAGATCTTCGAGCAAAATATTCCATGAAATGGCGTCAGCCACTAGTGGGTCTACAGCAAGGAAAAGATGATCTCCGCTATCCAGACGGAAAAGCCCTGCCCGAACTCGTGGTCCTTCAAACAGCCGCAGGCTGCTTTGAATCCGTTGACATTCAGCTTCCATCTGGCTGCGTGCTTCGCTTTCCGTTCCCGTAAGCGACAGTACCTCCAGCGTGATTAGCTGTTCATGCAGTCCTTTGTGAGCTTGCGTAACCGACTCGTCAGCCTGTTGTAATAAGCCAAGGCGCAGAGCATCGTGGTGCTCTACGATTTTCTTCAATGCGGCTCGCAATGGCTGCTCGTCAAAGCCCGACTTTGCCAACAGCAGTACCGACATTGCGGCAGGAAGTGCCTCGGATGCTGGATGCCGTTCAAACCCATCGAGTAGATGTCGTTGTATCGGTGTCAGTGGTACTTCTCCATCTATCGGACCTTGCTCTATCGGACGGGACAATGTTTCTGCATAGCCGCTCAGGATTTCAATGGACGGATGCTCCAGTACGTGTCGGATATCCAGCAAATACCCGTGGAGACGCATGCGTGCGATGACTTGAACTGCTTTAATCGAGTCGCCTCCGAGCAGAAAAAAGTTATCCTGAATGCCCACCTGATCGCGTCCCAAAACATCTTGCCATACGGCGGCCAAAGCTTCTTCCACATCATTTCGCGGCGCTACATAGGCCACATCCGGTCGGAATAGCTTTTCAGGCTCCGGCAATGCTTTTCGGTCGGTTTTTCCGTTCGGTGTCAACGGTATCCGATCCAGAAACACGAAGTAAGACGGAACCGAATAATACGGGAGCAACTTGGCGGCATGTTCATGAATGACCGTTAAGCTTGGTGTTTCTTCTGTATGCAATACAATGTAGGCACACAAGACGGATTCTTGCTCTTTGTTTTGATATACAGTGACGACAGCCTCTTGAATTGCAGAATGGCTCATCAAAGCATTTTCAACCTCACCCAGTTCGATCCGGAATCCACGTACTTTCACCTGATGGTCGATTCGGCCGATAAACTCCAGATTTCCATCTGCTTTCCAGCGAACGAGGTCACCCGTTCTGTACATTCGTGTCCCTATTGAAAATGGATTATCCACAAATTTTTCTGCCGTCAAATCCTCGCGGTTCCAATAGCCACGCGCCAGCCCTTCTCCTGCAATGCATAGCTCACCCGGTATACCGATTGGCTGTAATCTGTCCTGCGCATCCATGACGTAAATTTGCGTATTCGCAATGGGGCGTCCAATGTCAATCTGATTGGCATGGGTAAGTTCCTGCACTGCCGACCAAACCGTCGTTTCCGTAGGTCCGTACATGTTATAAATACGGGGGCCATTCAATTTCTGCAATGCCTCCAGCAGCCTGGGTGGAAGCGCTTCTCCCCCAACCATAATTTCCTGTAGACCTTGCAGCGCACGGGAGCCTTCCTCATGACTCAGCAGCATGTGCAGCCGCGATGGCGTCATTTGCAGCATGTCAATATGATGTGCAGTAATCAGTTCGCCAAGTGCCTGAGGATCGACCTGATGATGGCGGTCGCCTAGCACGACGGTCATTCCGCCTAGCAGCGGCAGAATCGCTTCCAAAACGAAAATATCGAACGAAATAGTGGTTAGCGATAAAATCGTTTTGTGCGCTGCAAAGTCAATCACTTCACGCATTCCTGTAATAAAATTCAGCACCGAGCGATGCTGGAGCATAACTCCTTTCGGATTTCCGGTTGAGCCAGAAGTATAGATGACGTAAGCCAGATGCTCCGGCTGAGCAGTGGCTTCCAGATTGGTCCTTTCTCCTTGATATACTTCCTCATCTTCGATAAACAGGGTGTTGGCGCTGTAATGGTGTTCTCCTACCAGATCGCGACTGGTCAGGAGCACGGCAGCCTCACTGTCACTCAGCATATACTCAATACGGGCTGACGGATATTCAGGATCGATAGGCACATAAGCGCCACCCGCTTTTAGCACGGCGAGCAGACCGATAATCATTTCCGCCGAACGCTGCACCATCAGGCCGACTAGCTTATCGGGTCCTACACCATTCGCTTGAAGTATCCGTGCCAGTGAGTTAGCACGTTCGTTCAAGTCCCGGTAGGTCAGACGCTGATTTCCGAACGCCAATGCTATATGACCCGGCGTCTGTACGACCTGCTTTTCAAACTGCCTGTGAACTGTCTCATGGTGCGGGAAAGGTACGACGGTATGATTAAATTCGGTTAGCAGTAATTGCTTCTCTTCATCAGATACGATCGTAATATCGGCCAACCGCACCCCGACATCCTGCGTCACCGTTTCCAAAATTCGCACAAAATGCTCTCCCATCCGTCGGATGGTCTCCGGTTTAAACAGCTTTGTGCCATACTCCAAAGTGAAGGACAAACATTCTTTTTCCTCGGTCACATGCAATGAAAAATCCACCTTGGATATACCCGCGTTGAATTCTTCCGGTTTAAAACGAATGCCTCCTGTTTCCAAAACATCTGTGCCGACATTTTGCAAACTGAACATCGTATCGAACACCGGGTTTCGACTTACGTCGCGCACCAGTTCCAGTTTGTCTACAAGCTCATCAAACGGGTATTCCTGATGCTCCAGTGCCAGCAGCGAGTTTTGCTTAACCTCCTGCAAAAAGGATTGGAACGTTAAAGAAGATCGCGGCTGATTGCGAAGAACCAGCGTATTGACGAACATGCCAATCATCGCTTGCGTATCCACATGCCGTCTTCCGGCAACAGGTGTACCCACGATAATGTCCTCTTGGCCAGTATATTTGCCCAGCAGGACATTATAAGCCGCCAAAAGTACCATAAAGATCGTAGATTCGGTATCTTGGGCCAATTTGTAGAGTGTGTTAGTAAGTTTGGATTCCAAGGTGACGGTCAAGCTGTCACCTTCAAAGCTTTGTGCTTGTGGACGCGAAAAGTCCGTAGGCATATTTAGTACAGGAAGCTCGCCCTTCAAGGTCTGGAGCCAATATGATTCATGCGCTTGCAATGCGTCGTCAGTGATCTGCTGCTTCTGCCAAGCAACAAAGTCTTTGTAATGAAGCTGAATGTTCGCAAGCTGTCTGCCCTGATACCGTTGAATGATTTCATCTAGCAGCACGGCCATGGAGAAACCATCGGACACGATGTGATGCATATCCACTAGCAGATTGAAGCCACCTTCGATAAATTCGTACAGTTCGGCGCGGAATAAAGGAGCTGTTCCCAGATGAAAAGGCTGAACAAACAAGGTCCGAGCCTGTTTTGCTTCTTCCTTGGAAATACGGGTATATGGAATGTCGAATGGAATCGTGTCCCGAACTTTTTGTACCACTTCCCCGTCTTCCAGATCGAAATACGTCCTAAAGGATTCATGACGCAAAATAACTTCCCTAACGGCTTCAATGAAGCGGGGAACCTCCAGATCTCCCTCTATGAAAAGCTGACCTGGTACATGATAGGCCTTTCCACCTCCCAGCTGATCCAGCACGTACATTCTCTTTTGGGAAGAAGATACCGGATAGAAGGCTTGCGATTTCACAGATACAATCGGTTCATAGTTCTTCTTTGTTCCACCCGCAATGTATGTAGCCAGCTCAGCAATCGTTTGCAGCTCAAAAATGTGGCTGAGTGGAATGTGTACACCCAATTCCTTATTGACTCTCGACAGAATGACCGTCGCTTTTAGTGAATCACCACCCAGTTGAAAAAAATTATCGTCATCGCTGATATCTGTTACATTCAGAACGTCCATCCAAATGTTCACGAGTTGATCTTCTACGCCGTGGTTCTCAGGAGCGGTGTCTGTTTTAGTCAATACACTTGCTTGTCCCGGCTCTGGCAAAGCCTGTAGATCAGGCTGACCATCCGGCAGAAGAGGAATATGATCCATAGGAATCCAAAAACGGGGCTGCGTATAATCTGGAAGAATTTCGATTGCAGCCTTTTTCAGTGCGTCTTCTTCCCATGGCTTCGATGCGTTTGCGACCACATAGGCGGTTATATATGAGACTTTTCCAGCTTCGTCCGTTTGCGGTGTAATGACGCAGGACTCCAATCGGAAAGTTTGCAGCAGGTGTTTCTCCAACTGCCCCAAATTAACCCGATGTCCGCGAATGTGGATAGTCCGATTCAAATTGCCAATATGTCGCAGCTTGCCATCGTTTTCTACGTAAGCCCATTCTCGGGTCGTTCCCAACAGGCCTGCTCCTGAGGCTTGATACACCTCCCCTGCTGTCCCAACAGGTGCCAAATGCTTGTAGGCATCGAGGACGCAAAGATAGTTTCCGTTGGCGTCGGTATTTGCTGCCCATGCAGTTCGAAGTTGTTCGTTCTCCGACGCACGGAGTAAAGTCAGCGCGGAAACGCGGGCCCCTTCTTCCTCTACAATGGAATACAGCAGATTCAGGAAATATCCTGACCAGGCTTCGATAATGTTTGGCTGAAAAAGATCCGAATTGTAGTCGAAATCAAGACGTAATTGTTGCTGCGCCTCTGTCACGTTCAAAAACAACTCGTATTTGCTGAATGATACCTCATTCTCAATGAGTTCCACTTCCAGTTCATGGAATTGAAAACGCGGAATCGGTCGATCCATATTGAATACAGCGTTAATGACAGGCAAATGCCTCAGCCCCAGCTGAGCGAGTCCCGCAAAGCTGTACTTTTGGAAGCTATCCAGTTCATTCATGCGCTTTTTGACTGTTTGGACATGCTCCGTAAAAGTAGCATCAGGACGCACTTCGCTGATCATCGGAAGCAAGTTGACACAGTTGCCGATCAGAGAGAAGGCGTCCATATGGGATTGTCCTGCGGTGGGAACCCCCACCGTTACTTCCTGCTGCCCTGTCAGCCGATGTAGAAAAATCTGAAAGGCGGATAGCAGCGTTATAAAAAGACTGCTGCCTAGCTTTATGCTGGCGGATCTCAATTGTTTAACGAGCGGCGCTTCGAGCATTACGGTATGTCTGCTTCCTCTGGAAGACGGAATCTGTATTCCCCTCACCGGAGATGGCAAATGGAGAACAGGCTGCTGCTTTTCTAGCACTGCCGACCAAAAAGCTAGGGCCTCATCTTTCCCGGCTTTCAATTGATCCTGCTGCCAAACAACGTAATTCCGAAAAGGTACTGGATCGGGAAGGTTGTAGGCAGCATGTCGAACTAGCGCAGAATAGATGTGTTCCAGTTCCTGAATGAATACACTGATTGACCAGCCATCCGCGATAAAATGATGAAACGTAAAAACACCCAGATGCTCTTCATTCGATATTTTCAGCAGATGAATCCGGAATAATGGCTCGCCTGGCGTCATGGCAAATGGGGTTTCACTGTCCTTGATCATCCATGCCCAGATATGTTGTTCCTGTTCATCTGGGCGATAACTGGTAAAATCATGAAGCGGGATTTCCGCTTTCACCACAGGAGCGAACACCTGAGTTTCCCCATCGCCGCTCATAAAGATATGTAAGGCTTCATGACGGTTTACAATGGTCTGGACAGCTTGGTTGAACGCCTGCTGCTGAAGTGGACCACGAAACCGCAACAAGGCGGTTTCGTGTAAAGATTGAGAGTCACTTCGATCTGAAACAGAAGCGAACCAAAGCTGCTTTTGCTCTGGAGTTAACGCAATAACAGTTTCTGCTGCTTCAGCCTCTGGAGGTACGGTTACAGGTACAGGTTGCTTTCCCGGCCCCGGGCCGTTTCCATTCGGGGGCGGGTCCGATAAAAATCCCCCTTTACGCAGCTCGTTCACGCTATCCTTGACCGCTTGTACGATTCGCGCAATATCTTCCTCGGTATGGGCCGTAGACAAGAAGCAGTTTCGTCCCTCCCAGATATAGATGCCTTTGTCCAGCATGTGATAGAAGAACAGCTCCAGATCGCCTTTGAGCACGAAGCGGAATAGGGAGCCAAAGTGAACGACCTTCATAGGTACGCGTTCGTCAGTGAAATAGCTGTTCAGCTCCGCTGCTAACGCCGAGGTGCGGCTGTTCAAGCGATTTTGCAGTTGCTCGCCATGCTTCTCCAAATGATCCAGCACCGCTAAGGATGCAGCCATTGCCAGCGGATGATGGCAGAAGGTTCCTGCCACAAAGGTTCGCTGCTGCTCATGCTGCGGATAGGAATCATCCCCGAAGCTCCACGTGCCTCCGTCGATCCCGTTCATAAAGGCGGCTTTTCCGGCTACGATGCCGATGGGCAGCCCGCCGCCAATGATTTTACCGTAGGTTACGAGGTCGGCTTGTACCCCAAACCACGCTTGGGCTCCTCCGGGCTGAATCCGGAAGCCTGTGATGACTTCATCAAAAATGAAGGCAGTACCCGACTGCTCCGTTATCTGGCGAATTTCCTGCAAAAAGGCTTTAGGCTGAAAATCTGGTCGGCGGCTTTGTACCGGCTCCACGATAACCGCGGCCAGTTCATGCGCATGGGTGCGGATATAATCCAGAGAATCGTCCGCCCCATAATGAAGCACGACGACATCGTCCACCATATGCTGCAAGATACCTGGAGCTAGAGGTGTCGAATGCTCCTTGTCATCACCCGCGCTCCCCAGTGCCAGCACCCCGTCGAATGTACCGTGATACGAGCCAGCAAAAATGACGACTTTAGCTCGTCCAGTGGCAGCACGTGCCAAACGGAGCGCGACCATGACGGCTTCCGTGCCGGAATTATACAGGGCAATCCGTTCCACGCCGGTCATCTTGCATATTCGCTCGGCGACCTGTCCGGCCATGTTGGACATGGGGCCGACACACATGCCGTTCTTCAGCTCTTCTTCAATTTCTTCACGAATAAAGGCTGGATTGTGTCCGAACAGATTCACACCAAAGCCCATCGTCAAGTCGACATATTCATTGCCGTCCAGATCCCAAATTTTTGAACCATCGGCGCGTTGGGATACAATTTGATACACCATTTCCTTCAAAACAGGCCGGAAACCAGCCACATTGCGGTTATTGGCGTATACGGAGCGATACTGCTGGGTGTACTGTTTGGTGCTACGCGTACGGGCCGTGTAGCGTTCAATCAGTTCTTGTAGGTGTTGTTCCTGACGGAGCGAAAGCAATTCACGTGCTTTAACATCCAGCTTTTTATAAGGCGTATACGGCTTGGCTTCATTGCCTGTCTGCTTGAAAACAGCCTTTACGGATGGTGCTGGTGCTAATGCAGCCGCGACTTTCTGCTTGGATTCGGTACGGATGATCTGCGCACTTTCACTACTTGCCGGTAGCAAAACGCCCGTTTCCGGGTTAAATGCCTCGGAAGCTATTACGGATGCAAATGGCTGATGCCGGAGAACATCGAGCTGCTGTGACATCAGATGTAGCTGTTGCTCCAAAATTCGCTCTACAGCCGCAGGAGCTGTAGCGATTGGAAAGCTTTGAGCCCGTGTTTGTCCAGCCGTGTCTATGGCATAAACGGATGCCGCAGCCGGAACAGCGGATTCATGAGACGGTTGGGTTAGCGGGAAAGCTGCGTGATCAACCTGATTCAGAGTTGTTTCTGGACGATTTTCCACAGATTGAACCGGGGTTTCAGCAGAAGTGAAAATGCTGACCCGCTCGGCTACGTAGCTGGCCAACAGCTCCAGCGTGGTCAACGATTCGAAAAATTCGTTCATTGGAATGTCCAGTCCGAAGGTATCCTTGATACTGTGGCGAACCTGGGACAAATTAATGGAATCCAGCCCAAGCTCCAGAAAATGTGTTTGTGGCTCCAGTTCCTCCAGACTGAGTTGGGACACGTTACCGATCATTTTCGCTAACTTTTGAAGAATAGATGATTTGTGCTGATCGGTAGTAGATGCTGGCGCTGAATACTCGTTCCCCATAATTCCAGACTCCTTTGCTTTTGAGTTTTCATGAACTGGTACCTTCTGTTCCGTTCGAACCTGTTCGGGTACGTTAATCCAGCATCTTTTCCGTTCGAATGGATACGTAGGCAGAGAAACCTTTTTATAGTGCTTACCTGCATAGAGGGCATTCCAATCGATCTGCGCTCCTTGCACATACTTGGCAGCCAGTTGCTCCAGTGATTGCAACGTGTCCAAGCTTCCAGTGACCATCTCTGCGCCACCTGTGCTATCCGCTTTCCCGGTGTATACACCTTCGACGACTCTACCTTGTTCGTGTAACTGAAGCACCTTCGCCTTCAACGCATCCGCCCCTGCGGCAGTAACAGCAATCCGGTGATTCAGGTGACTTCTGCCTGTGTTAGCCGTATAGCATACCTCCTGCATCACGAGTTCTTCCGCACATCCGAACCGTTCTGCGTACCGCCCGACCAGCTCGTGCAAAGCGGATTCACTCCGCGCTGACAGGGTCAGCAGCAGTGGTGATGATCTATTATTGCTGTCCGTTGAGGCTTGGTCTGATTCTGCCCTCGCTATATATTCCTCCAGCACCACATGGCAGTTTGTCCCGCTGAATCCAAAGGAACTCAGGCCGCTTCTTCTGGGGAAACCGTCCGTCTTCCATTCCCTAAGCCTCGTATTGGCATATACCGGGGATTCCTCAAAATGGATCTTTTGGTTTGGTGTGCGAAAATGAACGAGCGGCGCAATCTGTTGGTGCTTCATGGACAATACGGATTTGATCAAGCCCGCAATCCCGGCGGCTTCGTATAAATGACCGATATTCGTTTTGACCGTGCTGATCGCCACAAACTGCTTACGCTGTGTATGCTTGCGGAAAGCCTTGGTAATGCCGTCAATCTCAACCGGATCACCCAGCTTGGTGCCGGTGCCATGTGCTTCGATATAACTTATCGTTTCAGGATCAATCCGTGCATCACGCCACGCCTGCGAAATCACTTCTGCCTGAGCGAGGGCATTCGGCGCGGAAATACCAATCGTGCTGCCGTCCTGATTGATGGCACTTCCCTTGATCACGGCTAAAATGTTGTCACCGTCTTGTTCCGCTTTGCGCAGCGGCTTCAGTAAAACGGCTCCAACTCCTTCACCCCAGCCCGTTCCGTCCGACTGGTCGTCGAAGGCGCGTGCTCGATCATCGGAGGATTCCATGCCAATGCCCGCTTTCAGCGGCAGTAAAATCGTTTTCACTCCTCCTGCCAAGGCCATGTCGCAGTCTCCGCTAAGGATGGACTTGCAGGCCAAATGCACTGCCACGAGGGATGAAGAGCATGCTGTATCAATGGTTAGCGCCGGACCTTTTAGATCGAGCAAATATGCAATCCTGCTGGAAATAATGGATGATAAATTACCAATGGCAAAGTTCGGCAGCGCTCCCGGTTCCACCTCAGACAACAAACGCTCGTATTCGAAGCTGGTTTTGGAGAAGCCGACATACACGCCGACCTTTCGGCCTGCCAGTTGCTTACCCCCATACCCCGCATCCTCAATCGTGCTCCAGGCTGTTTGTAGAAATAACCGTTGATTCGGGTCCATGAGTGAGGCTTCCCGTGGAGTCAGCTTAAAGAAGGAGTAATCGAACTTGTCTACTTCATCCAGATAGCCGCCTTCTGCAATTTGCATATTCCGTCCTTCCGTATTCAAACGGGAAATGAAATCTTCGGCATCTTTTCTTCTTTCATCGCTGTACGGGCCGATATTGTCAGCCCCTGATGCCACATTCGCCCAAAACTGCTCTAATGTTTCCGCTTGAGGAAACTTGCCTGACATGCCGATGATGGCGATATCCCGGACATTTGCTTCCTCCTTGGTCTCGGACTGTGCTGTTGCAGCCGGGTCGCTGCTCATGCCCTGACTAGAGATATATGCAGCAAGCTTGGCGATGGTCGGATAGGAAAAGAAGTCCGTCACCTCAATATGAATCCCTAATTGATCCTCCAACAGGTCCACAATTTGAACGAGCTGCAAGGAAGTCACTCCGATATCAAAGTAGCTGTCGTCCGTCCCGATCGACTTTACATTTAAAATATCCTGGCAGATTCCAATCAGCTTCTGTTCTATCTCTCCTTGAGGTAAGACTACACGCTCAGCTGCTTGCATGACTCGAGTAGCCTCGGCCAGTGCTGTCAATATTTCATCAAATTCGCCCTGCTCATAACTCTGGGCTAATTTGAAGCGCTGAACCTTTCCACTGGTTGTTTTAGGAATACGCCGGATCGGAACCACATCCTGAATATGCCAACCTCCCCGGTAATTTAGATGACTTTTCAGCTTTTGGACAAGCGGTACAAAATGCTCTATCTTTTTCGTGTGCATCACAAAGGCAATAATACGATCCTGCCTCGTTTGCGTATCATGTACACCGCACACGGCTACTTTTCCGAGATCCACACCATCCAGTTCCTCGGCAATCCTCTCGATGTCATGCGGGTAGACATTCTGTCCGTTCACGAAAATGATATCCTTGGCTCTACCAGTAATAGTCAGGCGACCGTTCCGCATAAACCCTAAATCGCCGGTGATAAGCCAGCCATCCTCTGTTTTGACCTTCGCGGTAGCCTCTGGATTGTTATAGTATCCGGATGTCACATTTTTGCCGCGGATCTGTGTGTGTCCAATCACCCCATCTTCAAGCACCTGATTTTTTTCATCGCAAATGCGGACAGAGGTACTGGCCAACGGATACCCCAAATCCACAAAAGTAAGACACCGCTTGTCGGACTTGTCCACTTCTTCTATGGGTTCACCCACGTGTAACTGCTGCCGGTTCAAATGAATGGGTATAAAGGTGCTTTTGTCCAGAGGTGGAGAGGAAACTCCCACACTCGCCTCTGCCAATCCGTAGACAGGAAACATCGCATTTTTATTCAAACCGTGAACACTCATTGCATCCATAAACTCATCACAAAGCTCCACAGATACGGGCTCCGCTCCATTTAAGATCATACGGACATTTGACAAATCCCAGTTAGCTGCTGTTTCGGGTTTATACTGATCGAGAAAAAATTTATATCCAAAATTGGGAGAGCATATTTGAGTCACCTTATGCTCCGATACTTTTTTTAGCCATAAAGACGGGCGTCTGATAAAAAGTGCCGTTGGCATAATCAACTGCTTGGCATTAGCGATCACACAGGTTAAATGAAATGCGATCAATCCCAGGTCATGCGTAAGCGGCATCCAGCCCAAATAAGCATCCTTGGAGCTCATGCCCGTTTGATTTGCGACATCCCGAATATTGTAAACCAAATTTTCATGCGTCAGCATGACTCCTTTGGGATCACCTGTAGAACCTGAGGAAAATTGGATAAAAGCTAAATCCTCCGGTTTGGGTATATGGGCAACACCTTTACTCTGATTGGAAAAATCGAATATATGGCTTGAAAAAGTCGCTTTTTTAACGGGCTCAAAGGAATCCAGCAGTTCGTGCTGGTGCGAGTATTTTTCCAACTGCTCCAATACCTTGTCATCTGCAATCATATAAGGGCGGGAAAGTGTATTCCAGATTTTAAACAATTTCATTTTATGCTCATCATTATTCCCTATGCTTACAGGAACAGGAACGATTCCACCGAGTAGGCAACCCCAAAATACATTCACAAAGGTATGATTGTCGTCGATCTGCATGATCAGCTCATCGCCAGGTTGTATCCCTTTTTCCTGTAATTCATAAAGTACCTGTGATGCTTGCTCCAGAAGTTTACAGTAGGATACGTATTCCTCTTGTTTATCACCAGAAATAAAGGTGATTCCGTTCTCATCCCGGCTTGCACGGTCATGAATGATTTCAATTAAAGTTTGAAACTGTTCCATCCTGATCCCTCCTCAATTGCTCTAGCATTACTTTCTGCTCTCCTTCGGAGACCTGTTTGGTTTGCAACACCAGGCGAATACACTCCAAAATCTCCTGTCTTTGCTCAAAAGCAGGAGGTGAACCGCTCCCTGATTCAGAGCTTCGAAGTAATTCTTCCAGTCTTTGAACAGGTAAAATAACACCCTTTCGATAATCATCTTCATTCCAATTGGCATTGGGGGTAGATACCGCCAGTGAAAGGGAACGAGCAACCCAATCACGGATTGAGAAGCGGCGTTCCAGTTCAACGCGATCCAAGTCTCTATCCACGGACAGCAATTCAATGGTAGTGCTTATTTCCTTCGCCAAATTTTTCAGCACCGTTCGTGGACCTAACTCGATGCCTTGTTCCACGCCATGATTCTCCATATACTGCATGGTTTGAATCCAGCGAACCGGGTGAGTCATTTGCAAAATCAATCCTTGACGGATGCTGTCAACATCGGGGTATGGCAGAGCGGTCACATTGGAGATCACGGGCCACTGCGCTTCATGGAAAGTGTATTTTTGCAGCTCGATGGTCAGCCTGTCCGCAGCATGCTGCATAAGCGGACTATGAAAAGGGCCGCTGACCTGCAAGCGAGTAATTTGGG
This sequence comes from Paenibacillus sp. FSL M8-0228, assembly GCF_038007385.1. NCBI lineage: Bacteria > Bacillati > Bacillota > Bacilli > Caryophanales > Paenibacillaceae > Paenibacillus > Paenibacillus sp. FSL M8-0228. The sequence continues at coordinate 2,691,331 of NZ_JBBOXA010000001.1, read as the reverse complement.
CCCCCCGCTGTTCTAACTTGTCAGCTACCATAGCTATCGATGTATGATGACCAGAGATGACATACTGATTAGGCGAATTGTAACAAGCAATAACAGCAGGCTGATCGATTGGGGAGTGCAGACGACAGAATTCTTCCACGGCGTTCAACTCAGCTCCGCGAATGGCAATCATGCTGCCCAGACCGGCCTCTGCGGCTTCTTCCATGATGCGTCCTCGCTTTTGAACCAGTCGTAAAGCGTCGCTAAAGGATAGAACACCGCTACTTACCAGAGCTGAATATTCACCCAGGCTATGACCTGCTGAAAATTCAGGGATAATTCCGATTTCATGCATATAACGCCGGAATGCAATGACACTGATCGTGAGAAGTGCGGGCTGAGTATAGAATGTTCTGGATAGCTGGGTCATCGGACCTGCCATGCATAAAGCTTTCAGATCATATCCCAAAATATCAGCAGCCTCTTCGAACAAGCGATCCGCTTCTGCAAAGCCGCTATGCCACGTAGCCCCCATTCCTACATACTGAGAGCCTTGCCCAGGAAAAACCAAAGCAATGCGATTCATATCAAACCCCTTTCCTCCCCACAAAGATGTGGCAAAGCAAAAATGTTTTTACGATTCAGGTGTTAATGTACATATGTATGAAGACAATAGCTGTAGAGATAGATGTAGCAAAAAGCAACAAAACCGATTGTCAAAAAACAGTAATCGACATGTAAAAATGAGTTGGTTATGGAGTTTCCATTCGTGGTGTGATTGAGATCAAAAGTCAGATGTGTGAGTAGACTTGGAAGTGTAAAAAAACTTGAGGTATACTGGAATTCCAGGCTTGGAACCTAAAATTCAGTATCATAGATGAATGTGATGAGAAATTGTTGAGGTCATACAGGATGTTTTTCGATGTTAAGTATTAAATGAGAAATATTTTATTTATATAATAGATATGGACTCGAAAAATGTCAATATCTTTTTTAAATTCCTTTAATAAGGAAAAAATGCGATATATGAATGATTTTGTTTCAATATAAATATAAAAGTAAATTAAAGTATGTCGATATAATGTATAAGTATATTATACACACAAACAATGCCCTCTTTTGTCTAAAAATCAGGCATTGTTTGTAATTTTTAATGAATTTTTGTAAAATTTCTGTGTAGTAAGTGCAAGAAACAGATTTTGTGTTATATCTGGTGCTTGACAAACCAAATTGTAATGCGTTGCAGTCGTTCCAAACGAAGCTGCGCATGTCCTTTTCATGAAAGTTCGTGGCTTTATCCAACCCCCTTTCGGCGAACAAATCGGCTTCGTCCGTTCTTGGTGATCGAGATACGTTCATATTCCCAACGCTCGTACATGGATAGCAGATATGGATGCTTCTCCGCTGTCGCCAGTGTCACCGCAGGGGCACCCAACTGATCACGAATAATCGTGTGTTCTACTCAATTCGTTTTCTCCCGTACCCTTGGCCTGTGCAGCCGGGTCTACAGCGAACCACATCACAAACGGCAAGTCGATTATATAATCAAGGGCTTATTTTTCGAATGGCTAACAGTAGCCTGAATGACCCCGTTAATTTCCAGCACATAGCAATAGCAATCATTGTGTTTAATGTTCTCCCGAATGAGAGCAACGTCTGCCTGAGTGACAGGCCACTGGAGTCCCAACTGCCGGATCATTTCGTACGCTTCGTAGGTCACATACTGTTCATCTGCACTAAGTTATCTGAATGTTCAGGTAAAATCAATATCTATGTCATCAATTTTAACAACAGTCATTCCTTGATAAGGGGGTTTACGCTCCAAAAAAGTAACAGGAACGTAAAAGTCCGAATTATCTTCTTTCTTTATACCCAAATGAATGTATCTGCCACTAAAAATGTTATACAACATAAACTCAGCATCAATCATGCTTTGGGCTAACTGAGGATTAAAAATAATAAAGCTAGGTTGATGTAGTAATTTATGAAGAAATGGGAAATGTCATATACGATAAATGGTTCTCTCATATCCGCCTAAGTTGGCTTTTTTCAGCATTTCTAAAGTCAGTGTTCCTTGTCTTAATTTTGGAAACCCTTTTTTTCCACGATATGAAGACCCAGTTTTCATTTTATGTATGCAAAGTAAATGAAGAAGATCAAAAGTTCTAAAATGCAACCTGATGCCACGCTTTTTATGACGAATTTTATAATGAAAAATTAAGTTACAAAGGTGCTCCTCATAAAAGATACTTCACTTATCGTCGCTTTAGCAAGCTGATTTCTCACTTTGTCCTTGTTAGCACCCATAAAATAAATGTCTTAAAACCTTTCAGATACATATCTTTAGGAACAAGCATAATAATCCAGTATTCTGCTATTCTTACTTTTATTTGATATGGACGTAATACATATCCATGCTCATACATATAATAGCACTCTTTAGGCTAACAGTTCACTTTGAGTTCAGAGGAATTTCTTCAATTAAACTTGCGTCTGTATGGCGAACATTCCCTACAGCTTTAGAAACGGGATACGAGTTCATTAATCCAGCAGGGTATGACCAAGGCATTTTTATACATGTTCCATTTTTGTTATTTCAATGTAAGAACTACGTCACCCTACTCTTCGTCAGGACTAGGTTACTTCTATGTTATTCCTTCTTAGTTTCCATATCCTTTCATTAAACTGTTTAAATATCTAATTCCGAAAAGATAAAAGAGAGCACAGCCCATTATGGATGTGCTCTCTTTTATCGTGCTTGGCGACGTCCTACTCTCCCAGGACCCTGCAGTCCAAGTACCATCGGCGCTGGAGGGCTTAACGGTCGTGTTCGGGATGGGTACGTGTGGAACCCCTCCGCTATCGCCACCAAACATGAATTTGCTACGCAAATTCTTCCGTACGGTTATTCGGTTCACCACATATCGTGTGAATGAATAGCCATGCGCTTGTCGTATGTCACTTGTACATACCTTCAAGGTTACACCCTGAAAACTGGATCCGAAACTCATTTGCGTTTTATTCTTAGGATAAGCCCTCGACCGATTAGTATTGGTCAGCTCCATGCATTACTGCACTTCCACCCCCAACCTATCTACCTCGTCGTCTTCAAGGGGTCTTACTAATTGGGAAATCTCATCTTGAGGGGGGCTTCACGCTTAGATGCTTTCAGCGCTTATCCCTTCCGTACATAGCTACCCAGCGGTGCTCCTGGCGGAACAACTGGTACACCAGCGGTACGTCCATCCCGGTCCTCTCGTACTAAGGACAGCTCCTCTCAAATTTCCTACGCCCACGACAGATAGGGACCGAACTGTCTCACGACGTTCTGAACCCAGCTCGCGTACCGCTTTAATGGGCGAACAGCCCAACCCTTGGGACCTACTTCAGCCCCAGGATGCGATGAGCCGACATCGAGGTGCCAAACCTCCCCGTCGATGTGGACTCTTGGGGGAGATAAGCCTGTTATCCCCAGGGTAGCTTTTATCCGTTGAGCGATGGCCCTTCCATGCGGTACCACCGGATCACTAAGCCCGACTTTCGTCCCTGCTCGACTTGTAGGTCTCGCAGTCAAGCTCCCTTCTGCCTTTGCACTCTTCGAATGATTTCCAACCATTCTGAGGGAACCTTGGGGCGCCTCCGTTACTCTTTAGGAGGCGACCGCCCCAGTCAAACTGCCCACCTGACACTGTCCTCGCACCGGTTCACGGTACCAAGTTAGAACCTAGATACGATCAGGGTGGTATCCCAAGGATGCCTCCCTTCAAGCTGGCGCTCAAAGTTCGACGGCTCCCACCTATCCTGTACAGATCGTACCCAAATTCAATATCAAGCTGCAGTAAAGCTCCATGGGGTCTTTCCGTCTTGTCGCGGGTAACCTGCATCTTCACAGGTATTAAAATTTCACCGGATCTCTCGTTGAGACAGCGCCCAAGTCGTTACGCCATTCGTGCGGGTCAGAATTTACCTGACAAGGAATTTCGCTACCTTAGGACCGTTATAGTTACGGCCGCCGTTTACTGGGGCTTCGGTTCATAGCTTCGCTCTTGCGAGCTTACCACTCCCCTTAACCTTCCAGCACCGGGCAGGCGTCAGCCCGTATACTTCGCCTTGCGGCTTCGCACAGACCTGTGTTTTTGCTAAACAGTCGCTTGGGCCTTTTCACTGCGGCCCCCTCGGGCTATTCACCCTACCGAGGCACCCCTTCTCCCGAAGTTACGGGGTCATTTTGCCGAGTTCCTTAACGAGAGTTCTTCCGCGCGCCTTAGAATTCTCTTCTCGCCTACCTGTGTCGGTTTGCGGTACGGGCACCTTCTCCTGGCTAGAGGCTTTTCTTGGCAGTCTGAGATCATGACCTTCGCTACTATAATTTTCGCTCCCCATCACAGCCCAGCCTTAACGATGTGCGGATTTGCCTACACACCAGCCTCACTGCTTAGACGGACATCCATCCGTCCGCGTCACTACCCTACTGCGTCACCCCATCGCTCATAACGGATTACGGTGGTACAGGAATTTCGACCTGTTGTCCTTCGACTACGCCTATCGGCCTCGCCTTAGGTCCCGACTTACCCTGAGCGGACGAACCTTCCTCAGGAACCCTTAGGCTTTCGGCGGATCTGATTCTCACAGATCTTTTCGTTACTCATACCGGCATTCTCACTTGAATGCAGTCCAGCGCTCCTTACGGTACACCTTCAACCCGCATTCAACGCTCCCCTACCCCTGATGCAAGCATCAAGCCATAGCTTCGGTGGTGTGTTTAGCCCCGTTACATTTTCGGCGCAGAGTCACTCGACCAGTGAGCTATTACGCACTCTTTCAATGGTGGCTGCTTCTAAGCCAACATCCTGGTTGTCTGTGCAACTCCACATCCTTTCCCACTTAACACACACTTGGGGACCTTAGCTGATGGTCTGGGCTGTTTCCCTTTCGACAATGGATCTTAGCACTCACTGTCTGACTCCCGGAACTAAATCTATGGCATTCGGAGTTTGACTGAGCTTGGTAACCCTTGCGGGCCCCGCACCCAATCAGTGCTCTACCTCCACGATTCTTCTTTCCGAGGCTAGCCCTAAAGCTATTTCGGGGAGAACCAGCTATCTCCGGGTTCGATTGGAATTTCTCCGCTACCCCCACCTCATCCCCGCATTTTTCAACATGCGTGGGTTCGGGCCTCCAGTGCGTGTTACCGCACCTTCACCCTGGACAGGGGTAGATCACCCGGTTTCGGGTCTACGTCCACGTACTCATTCGCCCTATTCAGACTCGCTTTCGCTGCGGCTTCAGCTCTTCACCTTAACCTTGCACGGGAACGTAACTCGCCGGTTCATTCTACAAAAGGCACGCCATCACCCGTGATTTTTCCAAAGGAAAATATCATAGGGCTCTGACTTCTTGTAAGCACACGGTTTCAGGATCTATTTCACTCCCCTTCCGGGGTGCTTTTCACCTTTCCCTCACGGTACTGCTTCACTATCGGTCGCCAGGGAGTATTTAGCCTTGGCAGATGGTCCTGCCGGATTCATACGGGGTTTCACGTGCCCCGCACTACTCGGGATCCGTCTCGGAGGGAACCAGTTTTGAACTACAGGGCTTTTACCTTCTCTGGCGGGCCTTTCCAGACCTCTTCATCTAACCGGTTCCTTTGTAACTCCATGTGAGACGTCCCACAACCCCAAGGAGCAAGCTCCTTGGTTTGGGCTAATCCGCGTTCGCTCGCCGCTACTGACGGAATCACTATTGTTTTCTCTTCCTCAGGGTACTTAGATGTTTCAGTTCCCCTGGTCTGCCTCTATTCTGCCTATGTATTCAGCAGAAAGTGACTGTCGATGAAGACAGCCGGGTTTCCCCATTCGGACATCCCCGGATCAAAGCTTGCTTACAGCTCCCCGAGGCTTTATCGTTGTTCGCCACGTCCTTCGTCGGCTCCTGGCGCCTAGGCATCCTCCGTGTGCTCTTTGTAGCTTAACCTAGTATTTACATCGTAAATACGATTTGCTTTGAATTTCGGTTCAACACTTACGTGTGAATGAAATTCAAGGCAGCTACCTTTATTTCACTTGTTTACACAAGATCAGCTTAAAGGAATATTCTAAAACGCAATTTCGTTTCGGTATCCAGTTTTCAAGGTGCAATTCGCTTCATCGAAGCGAAACCCGATGAATATTTCGGTTCCACACGGATGTGTGAATGAAGTATTCGTCGAAGCTTGAGAGTTTGAGCTCTCAAAACTGAGCAACGAGTGAGTAAGTTCAGGATATTCATTTCATTCACACGAATGTGATGAACCGAATTGAATATCCGGTCGCAGGTACGTTATACCTGCTAATTTGAATGTTTCCATCGCAGGAAACGATTCTCCATAGAAAGGAGGTGATCCAGCCGCACCTTCCGATACGGCTACCTTGTTACGACTTCACCCCAATCATCTACCCCACCTTCGGCGGCTGGCTCCCTTGCGGGTTACCCCACCGACTTCGGGTGTTGTAAACTCTCGTGGTGTGACGGGCGGTGTGTACAAGACCCGGGAACGTATTCACCGCGGCATGCTGATCCGCGATTACTAGCAATTCCGACTTCATGTAGGCGAGTTGCAGCCTACAATCCGAACTGAGACCGGCTTTTCTAGGATTGGCTCCACCTCGCGATTTCGCTTCCCGTTGTACCGGCCATTGTAGTACGTGTGTAGCCCAGGTCATAAGGGGCATGATGATTTGACGTCATCCCCACCTTCCTCCGGTTTGTCACCGGCAGTCTGCTTAGAGTGCCCAGCTTGACCTGCTGGCAACTAAGCATAAGGGTTGCGCTCGTTGCGGGACTTAACCCAACATCTCACGACACGAGCTGACGACAACCATGCACCACCTGTCTCCTCTGTCCCGAAGGAAAGGTCTATCTCTAGACCGGTCAGAGGGATGTCAAGACCTGGTAAGGTTCTTCGCGTTGCTTCGAATTAAACCACATACTCCACTGCTTGTGCGGGTCCCCGTCAATTCCTTTGAGTTTCAGTCTTGCGACCGTACTCCCCAGGCGGAATGCTTAATGTGTTAACTTCGGCACCAAGGGTATCGAAACCCCTAACACCTAGCATTCATCGTTTACGGCGTGGACTACCAGGGTATCTAATCCTGTTTGCTCCCCACGCTTTCGCGCCTCAGCGTCAGTTACAGCCCAGAGAGTCGCCTTCGCCACTGGTGTTCCTCCACATCTCTACGCATTTCACCGCTACACGTGGAATTCCACTCTCCTCTTCTGCACTCAAGCTCCCCAGTTTCCAGTGCGACCCGAAGTTGAGCCTCGGGATTAAACACCAGACTTAAAGAGCCGCCTGCGCGCGCTTTACGCCCAATAATTCCGGACAACGCTTGCCCCCTACGTATTACCGCGGCTGCTGGCACGTAGTTAGCCGGGGCTTTCTTCTCAGGTACCGTCACTCTTGTAGCAGTTACTCTACAAGACGTTCTTCCCTGGCAACAGAGCTTTACGATCCGAAAACCTTCATCACTCACGCGGCGTTGCTCCGTCAGGCTTTCGCCCATTGCGGAAGATTCCCTACTGCTGCCTCCCGTAGGAGTCTGGGCCGTGTCTCAGTCCCAGTGTGGCCGATCACCCTCTCAGGTCGGCTACGCATCGTCGCCTTGGTAGGCCTTTACCCCACCAACTAGCTAATGCGCCGCAGGCCCATCCACAAGTGACAGATTGCTCCGTCTTTCCTCCTTCGCCCATGCAGGAAAAGGATGTATCGGGTATTAGCTACCGTTTCCGGTAGTTATCCCTGTCTTGTGGGCAGGTTGCCTACGTGTTACTCACCCGTCCGCCGCTAGGTTAGTTAGAAGCAAGCTTCTAACTAACCCCGCTCGACTTGCATGTATTAGGCACGCCGCCAGCGTTCGTCCTGAGCCAGGATCAAACTCTCCATTAAAGACCAACCGAAGTTGGTTTATAGAAAGAGCGATAAGCTCATTTTGAAACTGACGAGATAAAAATATCTCTTGTTTGCTTCCATTTTATACAGCCTGGAAGGCATGTACCAAAATTTCAGCGTTGGATTTTGCAAGCAAAATCCGTACTCACTCGTTGTTCAGTTTTCAAAGATCAAGTCAACAGCCGTTTAACTGGCTGGATATATAATTTATCACGTGTATACCTATCAGGCAAGTTGTAATATTTCCCAATTTACTAGTTTGTATTTCTACACGGTGATTTACCTGGAACAACTGAGACTCTCTTATCTCCTACTTCAAGTGCAAAGTTGATCAGGTATAAACATCATAAATCAGAAAAGCAGAAGCTCTTTATGTATTGGAGGAACCGCTACTTCCGCTTTTTTAGATAAAATCCTGAAAGTTAGCTTAGCTTAAAGCTGTAGCTAAATCCTGTATCAGAAGTTCAGCAGGCTCATGCCCTACAGCTAGGCGGATAAGCGATTCGGGCATGTGTTGTTTTTCTAGACTCTGCTTATTGAAGCCGTAGTTTGGTGAGATCACCTGGCTCTCCATAGACCCCCAAGATACACCGATCCGAATCAGTCGCAGTTTATTGATCACTCTGCATATATCCTCATAACCCAAATCTTTTAGTTCAAAACTGAATAATCCGGCATACCCTTTGAGCTGCCTACATGCCAGCTCATGTTGTGGGTGAGAAGGAAGTCCGGGATGATTCACTTTTGAAATGGCCGGATGATCTGATAGAAAACGAGCAACCGACAGAGCATTTCTCTGATGGGCTTCCATTCGGAGAGGGAGTGTTCTTAGCCCCCGAATGAGTAGCCAGGCTTCAAAAGGGGCCAACGAGCCGCCAATCAACTCATACTCTTCAGCATACATACGATTTATTATCTCTTTAGAAGCGATCACTGCCCCTGCAATTAAATCATTATGACCACCCAAGTACTTGGATGCGGAGTGAACAACGATATCTACGCCCCATTCTAATGGTTTTTGAAAAAGGGGTGTAGCCCATGAATTATCTATGATTGTGCGGATGCCCTTCGCTTTGGAAAGCGAAGCTACCTCCTGAATATTTACCATATCGAATGTGAATGAGGTAGGAGACTCCATAAGAATAGCACGGGTCTGCGGTTTGATGGCATCAGCAACTGCTTCCGTAGAAGTGGAATGTACAATTGTATAATTTATATTGAACTTCGATAAGTATTTAGCTAGGCTGACGGAGGTTTCGTATATGTGTCCGACCAGAATCAGATGGTCCCCGGCGGATAAACTACACATTAGAGCCGCACTGATAGCAGCCATTCCGGAAGCAAAGCACTTGCAGTCCGCCCCACCTTCCAGTGCAGCAATCATTTGCTCTGCAATCTGAACGGTAGGATTGGTTCCCCTCGAATAGACATAATGCTCCTTTTCATTATTAGCCGCTTCAGCATAATCTTCGTAAGTATCAAAGAAAAATGGAGCAGTCTCATAAATAGGAGGAGCAGCAGCCTTAGCAAAACACCCTAGTTCGTCCTCAAATCGGAGACAGATAAGCTGATCATCCGAGAAACTCAAATCTGATCACCACTTTCTGAAAAATTTCAAACTCATGAGGTAGTCTCCTCAATCCGGGACTCAAATATTCTATAGGGTTATTTCAAAAATCTTTTAAAGAACTGCTGGGATCTAAAAATGATAATTAAATGCATGAAATAAATATGGAGCAGTGAATGGAAGCAATGAGTAAAAATATACTCCGGGTATCAGAGTTGATCATCTGTATTTCATTGTTTGAGCTGGGAAGTACAACCCTGACTGTTCACCTTGCTCCTCTTTCTTGGCTTAATTATCAAAATGGTCTTATTTTTAATGCTTTTTCTATTTCATTGGCACGATATGAAGTGTTCCATCCTCGCTTAACTCTGCATAGGCAATCTCATCGATACTATCATATCCCTGCTCTCGCACCTTAGCCTTAATCTCTCCAATATCAATTGTTTTCCCACGCATAGATTCATTTAGCAACCTTCCCTTATCAATGACAGTAACAGAAAAAAGATCAGGCTGTGCATCTATTCCCATATCCTGAGCGGCGGGTGGCTCGTATTCAGGTTTGCGCATGACTGACAAGGAGCCGTTCGTCTCTAACGTAGCGTACCAGACCTCACGCAGAGAAAAAATATTTTGCTGGCGTAGCATGGAGAGTAGCTGTGTAAATTCTATATCATATTTCTCCAGCATTTCTTGATTTACCTGCCCTTTATCCACGAGCAGCACTGTTCGACCTTCTGCCATATATCCAAATTTCACAAAATGGGTCGTGGCTTTTTCAAAAAAGTAGGCCAGCGCGCACCATAGTGCCAAAGCAAACAAAAGCTGCCCAATGGTCACCTTATCGTCATATAACGTATTTCCCACAATTTCGCTTAACACCAATGATGTTAGGAAATCGAGTGGTGTTAACTGACTGAGTGTTTTCCGACCTGTAATAAAAGTAATGATCCACAAGCCAAAAAAGCTGATGATCAATTTGACACCAATCGAAACAAATACCTCCATAAATAGGCCTCCCGGAAGAAGTTGTTTTGTTATGTGTTATTTACACCGGCCTACCTCAGCATAAACAGAGGATTATTCCTGAAATGTCCGAATAAAAAAGCCCGCTACCAACTAGAGGCAGCGAACTTTTTAATTACGGCTAGTATATAATCTTAATCAAAGGCAATATGCCAGCTCCCGTAATTTTGTGCATAGTGACATCATTGCCCGCTAGCTTGGACTCCGGAGTCAGATTATCTACTTTTCACAAGAAGCTGAATCGCTTCTTTAACCAGCTTATCCGTGTCTCCTCCTGCCTCTTGCTCTTCCAATATACATCGTTGCAGATTCTCTGCTACAATTTGGGCAATCGCTTTATCTGATGCGTTACGTACGGCAGATAACTGGCTAACGACGTCTTTGCACGATTTTCCTTCATCCATTAAACGAAGTACCCCACGCACCTGTCCCTCAATCCTCCTCAGGCGCGTTTTCAGTTCATCACTGTAATTGTAATCCATAAGTAATGCACTCCTTTTTTGACTTACCATATACACGTATAGGTATATTATAAACCAAAAAAATAAATAGGATACCCTAAATAAATAGATTCACCTTGCCCTGGGAAGCATCCCCCAAGTAGGCGGCTACCCCAGCATATTCCAAACCTTCGATTAGCTCTTCTTGCTGCAGCCCTAACAAATCCATGGTCATGGTACAGGCGACGAGCTTGATCCCCTGCTCTCGTGCCAACTCTATAAGCTGCGGCAAGGAAAGCGCATTGTGTTTTTTCATGACATGCTTGATCATCTGTGGACCGAGTCCGGCAAAATTCATTTTGGATAGTGCAAGCTTTTTGGGTCCACGAGGCATGATCCAACCAAAGGCTTTTTCGAGTATCCCCTTATTAGTGCTCACGATTTCATCCTTGCGTAACGTATTTAGCCCCCAAAAAGTAAAGAAAATAGTTACTTCGTGATCATATGCTGCCGCTCCGTTCGCAATAATGAATGCAGCAATCGCCTTATCCAGCTCCCCGCTGAATAATACAATCGTTGTTTTGGGTGTGCTCATATGGATTCGCTTCCCTTAGTCTCTCCAGCCCATTCGGATATGCCTGAAAGCACAGATTTGACTTTTTTAGCGCCTTTGGCAACTAATAACTGACAAGCCATTTCACTGCGTGCTCCAGCTTGGCAAATCACTGCGATCTCTTCTTCCAAGTTCAGTTCAGAAAGTCTGTGCTCCAGTTCGCCAAGAGGGATGTGCTTAGATCCAGGGATATGTTTAAGCGTAAATTCAGCGGGTTCACGAACATCGAGTAAAATGAAGTTCTCTTTGCCAGAACATTTTGCTTGTAGCTCTTCATGGCTTATCGTAGAAGAAAATATTTGCTCCTTCTTCACCTCAGCTAGATTTGCTTTTTGTAGATAATGTCGCATTACATCTCCATCTTGGAGGGTGCCCAAATATTGATGTCCGGTGTTTTTGGCCCAGCTCTGAAAATCGGCTAATGAACCTTTGTCAGTCGCCTGAACCTCCATAATCTTTCCGGGAACGAGCTCATTCATAGCCTTTCTTGCTTTTACAATAGGCATAGGACAAGCTAGCCCTTTACAATCAAGAATATGATCTGCTTGGATATTGTTAGTTGATGACATTCTATAACCTCCGCCTGTTTTTTGAGGGGCTTAGCTTAGTTAAATCTTTTATACATATACCCCTATAGGTATTAGGATAATGATACTCACTTCTCTTGTCAACTTATTTGGCCGTTTTTTCTCAGAAGCAAACAAAATCATGTCTTAAACAAATAAAATTAAAAGCAAAAAAAGCCGCGCAAAAACGCGACTCTAATGCATAAACATAAACCAAAATTAATCGTCTTTTTTCATCAGTTCTGGCAGATCCAGCGACATCGAAATATTACACAGCATACCTCTAGCGAGAAAAAGCATCGTTCTTTCCATTGCTTGTTCAATACCTGCTCGTCGGAAAGCATCATACACCGTCGTATGAATTTCACGTAACCCTTGCTGCATCACGCTTACAACCTCATCCTCGCGGATCGTCTGCGCCTGCATTTGCAAAAGTGTTTCATTACGGTATTCCGTCATAATTTGCGAATAGGCTGCAATTAGCTCTTGCTCGAGCTGCTCAGATGAGGCCGAATGAATGACGCTGTGAAAAGAATCTATGATACGTGTAAATGAAACCTTCAGGGCTTCAACAAGCAATGCTTCCTTGGTAGCGAAAAAACGAAAGACATAGGGTTGAGAAATATTGGCCCGTTCTGCAACTTTGGCTGTTGTAGCTCGGTAGTAGCCCATCTCAGCAAACACTTCAATGGCAGCAGATATGATTTCCTTTTGGCGATTTATAGATGTTGACGTAGCTTTAGTCATGTTTTTTCATCCTTTTATTTAACACAGTTTTCTGATTAGTGATTAATCAATTACAAAATAGTATAAACGACATACCCTAAAAATACAATGAGCTTGAACAAAGTCGCCTCCGCAATTCTAACGGAAACGACTCTGTTATATACATCCAATTATGGCGTTTTAGAGTTAAAATATAATCGGATATAATTGACCTTTTGCGTTTTGGTTTGATAGGAAAATACTAAATTATAACTAAGTCCTGATGTGTTATTGATCGTATAATTAGCTTCTGCTGTGTCAGGTATGTCTCTAGAGGTATCAACGGTTTCCGTAGGTTGGCCTAAATCGTCAACAATTTGTTTGATAAGCAACTTTTTATAGTCTGGATCGGAAGATGTAATTTCTGTAACTTTATCGCTTCCATCCAGCATGATATCTGTATGATACTTAGCGTAACTTCTCATAGGACCAGTAGAACCAGACTCGGATTTCCCCCACAGCTCAAATAAAAGATCGCTGCTAGTTCCCAAGCCAAGACCTTTAGGCAAATTCGGTAAGGTTCCCTGCTTGGCTGCGCTAAATATAGCAGCTGCAGGGCTGTGTTTACTGTGAGGTGTAGCTGTACTATTGGCAGATTCTTGATGGGTCGAGGTTGAGGTTGAGCCTTGCCCATTAGTATTGAGATCCGTGTTTTGATCTGTAGAACTAGCAGGCGATGTGACTGTTTCTGCTTTAGTAGGAGCAGTTGATTTTGCTTCCCCGCTATTGCTGCATCCTGTCATCACAGCAAAACCTATCGCCAATAAAGCACTAGTGGTGATTAGCTTGTAAGCCAACTTTTTACGATCATAAGATTGATGTGTATGCTTCATTATAAGATCACTCTTTTCTTGTTCATGGGTACAAACCAAGTGTAACCGAACCTCGTTTCCAGAATACCTCTACTTGTTTCCAACTTGTAAACAAGGACATTAATGATTTTCTAATATACACTATTTACGACCATAAGATCCCAGCTGTTGTTTAGAAAAGGAGTAAGGAGAGTCACTCTTCTTCAACCATATATTCCCTTTAATGATGAAGATGTATACAGCAAAAACAAAGTAGATCGTACCCGCAATCCAGTCTATTGCCGTTGGGATGTCTCGCTGTACTATTGCATGTATATACCAAATTCCGACTGGAACATGCAGGAGAAGTGCCGTAAACAAGCCAGGATTATATAGGGTTTTTGCTTTAATATTTACGACGATACCGTGCCAGACGACCTGAAAAAATCCCATAAAAACGGGTGCGAGTCCAAGCCAGATTACTTGCGGAAACCATACGGGGAGCAGGTAAAACACATAGGCAATTGCAACATTGATAATCATCGCTGATTGAGTGTTTAAGGGGTAATGATCGGGTGCTTCACTTTTAAACATAACGTTGTTAAATAAACCAGCAAAATATCCAGGCCAGCGGTACTCCTCAAATTGATGAAACAATATAGCTACAAAACTCAACCATAACATGCCTGTTATATCCGAAAGGATAGCTTGATTCATAAGCAAAACAACACATACGACCACACCGATTATAGCCCCTGCATCTTGCCAATATTTTCTCAAATAATTCATATTAGTCACTCCTATGCTTTATTTTTGATCAAAATATCTTTCAAACAGCAGATTTAATTGTTCCTCTATTGAAGGTATTTTCACAACTGCCCCTGATTCAAGAATCGGACTCATCAGTGCGGGCAGAAAAATAGCTCCGAATATTTGCAGCATCATCGCTAACAAGCGCTCCGGCTGTTGCTCGCCTGTCAGCTCCTTGATCGTGTTCTGAACCTTTGGAAATCCCATTATGTTTAAAAACCTTCCGTATTCCTGTTGAGATGTGAAGGGCGTGCTACCCATGGCAATAATTCGCGAAAGAAGCTCTGGATATTGACGAATCACCTGTAAATAGTTATGTAAAAATTGTTTCAGTCTATCTTGGGGGGGGATCGCTGTATTATCCAAAATAGAAAAGGTGTGTTGAAAGCCATTTAATATCACTTCAATAGCTTCACTGAGCAAATTTTCCTTGGAGCCAAAATAATAATTAACTAATGAAATATTAGTAGCAGACAGATCGGCAATTTTTCGGATTGTAACCGCCTCAAAACCTTCCTTTTGAATAAATTCCAGCGTAGCGTCTAAGATTTTTTCTTTGGTTTGTTGTTTTTTGTCTGGGTGATTCATGTTTTTCCTCCTCCTGTTTCGTTCAATCATAACGGACAAATGAAACGGACAACTTTATATAAGCAACTTTTCAAACAACAATTAAAACATTGTTTAAATTTTTGTTTGAACTCAGTTTAGCACTTTATATTTCACAAAACAAGGAGTGATTTGAGATTTAGGGAATAGAAAAACCCGCATACGAATGAGATCGTTTGCGGGTTGATTGAATTGAGGTTGAGAAAAGGACTAAATAGCCCAATTTCCTTTGCGGAACACGGCTTCTTTACTTCCATCTTGCAGTTCGCCATCAATATCCAGCTCAGCTGAGCCGATCATGAAGTCAACATGAGTCAGACTGACATTGGCACCGTTCTGGAGCAGCTCCTCCCGGTTCATTTGTGTCCCATTTTCCATATTAAATGGATACGCACTGCCTAGGGCCAAGTGACAGGAGGCATTTTCGTCGATACCTGTATTGTAAAAAATACGATTGAGATTGGAGATCGGTGAATCGTGCGGCACCAGCGCAACTTCTCCCAAATAGCTGGCCCCTTCATCCGTAGCGAGCAAATGAGTCAGATGCTGCTCGCCGGATTCTGCTGTATATTCAGTGACTTTACCGTCCTTAAAGGTAAACGTTATGCGATCCACCAGTTGTCCATTTAAATTGAGTGGCATGGTACTTGTGACATGACCATTCACACCTGTACGCTTAGGCATCGTGAACACTTCTTCTGTCGGCATATTCGCGACAAAGTAATCTCCGCGCTCGTTCTCCCCACCGCCGCTGCGCCAAATATGCCCGTCAGCCAGTTCAATTCGCAAATCTGTTCCTGGTGCACGATAGTGGAGACTTTTATACTTTTTATGATTCAGCTTGTCTTGTACCTGTTCAAGGTTTTTCAAATGTTTCTGCCAATTCTGAATAGGATCAGAGCCATCTACACGGTTCATTTGGAAGATTGTATCCCACATGACACGTATACGATCCTCTTCTGCTACATCTGCAAATACTTTATCGGCCCAAGCCTTCGTCGGCGCTTTAATTAAACACCAGCTAATTTTATGATTTCGGGTATATTTGGAAAAACTTTCTCTCGCCGTAGCTGCCGCCTTAGTCGCACGAGATACCTTTTGTGGATCAATACCTTGATATAAATCGGGGTTCGGCACTTTAATCGTTAGTGTGGCTCCACCCTCTTCGGCAAATTTCTCCATCATTTCTGCCTTCCAAGCAGGGTAGTAATCGAAGCTAGCTTCGTCACCATGTTCAAAACGACTACGTGTAATGGAATCATCCTCAAACTCTACCTGTACATATTTAGCGCCTGCTTCATAGGCTTTGCTGACAATCAGGCGTGTAAACTCAACAGTTTCCAGTGGTGCAGTTACCAAAAACACCTGTCCAGGCTGAATGTTAACCCCTACTCTTACAACCAGTTCTGCGTATTGCTCCAACAATGATTCAAATGTACTCATTTTTCCACGCTCCTGTTCCGTTTTGATTATATTGAATAATTTCATCATTACAGTACGGATTGCTTCTCCAGTTCACGCAGCTCCACTCTTCGTATTTTGCCTGAGCTGGTTTTAGGGAGTTCTTTAATAAACTCTATTTTTCGTGGGTATTTATAAGGCGCCGTCCATGTTTTCACATGATGTTGCAGTTCCTTCACTAACGCCGGTGATCCTTCTACCCCAGCTTTGAGTACGACAAAAGCCTTTACAACATGTCCACGGATCTCGTCAGGGCTGGCTACGGCAGCACATTCCTGCACGGAGTCATGCTTCATAAGCGCTTCCTCTACTTCAAAAGGACCAATGGTATAGCCAGAACTGATAATGATATCATCCCCACGTCCTTCGAACCAGAAATATCCATCCTCATCTTTGCGAGCCCGGTCTCCCGTAACAAAATAATCTCCGTGGACACTAGTTAATTTGCGTTCTGGATCATGGTAATACGTTTGGAATAATGCCGGCAGATCAGCGCGTACCGCAATATCGCCCACTTGCCCCGGAGCCAGCGGAATGCCATCCTCGTCTACGACCTCAACGAGTCCCGGTGCAATAGATTTGCCCATCGAGCCTGTACGCAGAGGTGCATCCTTTAAATTACCAATAATTAATGTGCTCTCCGTTTGACCATAGCCGTCACGAATCGTAATGTTGAACTGCTCCTGAAACTTATTAATGACCTCCTGATTGAGAGGCTCTCCCGCAGAAACTGCGCTGCGCAATTGGGATAGATCATATTGATCCAAACCATCCGTTTTCGCCATAATCCGATATTCTGTCGGCGTACAGCACAACACTTGGATTCCGTACTGCTGCATGAACTGCAAATAGCGACCCGGACGAAACGGACCATTATATACGAATCCGGTCGCTCCATTCCCCAGTACAGATAAAAACGGACTCCAAATCCACTTTTGCCATCCTGGTGCAGCTGTAGCCCATACTACGTCTGAAGCTCGAATATCCAACCATGGTGATGTTATCCGCAGATGAGCATATCCCCAGCCATGGCTATGTACAACACCTTTAGGATTTCCCGTGGTGCCCGAAGTATAGGCCAGAATGGCCATGTCGTCACGGTGCGTCTTCACAGCTTCAAAAGTATCTTCCTGTCCATCCATCAGCTCATTCAGCACGAGCCAGCCAGATACATCTGGCGTGTCGTCCCCGGAGACCACGATACGATAATCCAGAGTAGGCAAATCATCGCTTATTTTGTCCACTTCACCTGTTACTCCGTTCCAGGCAATGACTGCGCGTGCTTCAGAATGGCGAAGACGATATGCAATATCCTTGGCACGCAGCATTTCTGAAGATGGAATGACAGCAAGCCCCAGCTTCAAGCAGGCTATATAAATTACATACGCAATAATACGCCGTGGTACTACGACCAGAACTCTGTCACCTTTGTTAAATCCCAGACTTGCGAGTCCTCCAGCCAGTCGGTTAGCCTTTTTCAACAGCTCTCCATAGGTGATTTCTTCGTATTCTCCTGTCTCACTCAGCCACTTAAGTGCTGTTTTATCAGCCTCATGGTGTTCCATTTCCGAAGTCATATTGTAATATTCAGGCGCAAGCCATTGTTGTTGATCTGTCAAATTATACCTTCCCCTTTATACATAAGATGAGATCCACTTTCTTACTGTAGTATAACACGTCTTAGTACCAGGTTCTAATACCAGAATCATTTTTTAATCATTTTTTTGGAAAAAAATAAATTGGGTAAAACCAACAACAAAAAGAAAGAGCCTGATCTCAGGCTCTCAGGCTGTCGAGAAAGTCTCGACAGCCTATTTTATGTTAATTTTGTTTAAGACGACACCGCGTTAATGTTGTATAATATAGGTAACTATTGTAGAACGGATGGTGTTGATATGCTACGCTCCAACCGCGAAAAACAACAATCCTACGAATTTGTTTCCATCGAAGATCTGGTTCCTCAAGATCACTTGCTCCGCAAAGTAGATAAGTATATCGATTTTTCGTTTATCGATGATAAAGTTCGACCACTGTATTGTGCAGACAACGGGCGTCCTGCCATTGATCCTACCGTATTGTTTAAAATGATCTTTCTCGGTTATTTCTATGGCATTCGCTCAGAACGGCAACTCGAGCGAGAAATTCAGACGAACCTAGCTTATCGTTGGTTTCTGAGGTTGGGCTTAACGGATAAAGTTCCGGACCATACGACGATTAGCTGGAATCGTCGTACTCGCTTTAAAGACACCACGATCTTTCAAGATATCTTCGATGAAATTGTGCTGCAGGCGATCTCTCACCGAATGGTGGGTGGGCGTGTTCTCGTCACCGATTCCACACACGTCAAAGCCAATGCTAACAGGCACCAGTACACCAAAGAACAAGTGTTGCAGAATACTAAAGACTATATGGACGAGCTGAACGAAGCGGTGAAGGATGACCGGAGAAACCACGGAAAAAAGCCTTAAAATCCCGAGAGGAAGTGAACGAAGAAAAAGAAATTAAAGTGAGCAAAACAGACCCGGACAGCGGCTATATGATCCGTGATGGCAAGCCCGAAGGCTTCTTCTATCTGGACCACCGCACGGTGGATATGAAGTACAATCTGATTACGGACGTGCATGTGACACCGGGGAATGTACATGATTCTGTCCCCTATTTGTCCCGTTTGGATCGCCAAAGAGAACGTTTTGGTTTTCAAGTAGAAGCTGTTGCACTAGATTCAGGTTATTTAACAACGCCGATTTGCCGAGGTTTGCAGAACCGAAAGATTTTTGCCGTGATTGCTCACCGAAGATTCCATCCCAGACAAGGACTGTTTCCGAAATGGAAGTTTGAATACGATGCCAAACGCAATGCGTATAGATGCCCAGCCCAACAGGAACTGCCCTACCGAACGACGGACCGTAAGGGATACCGGCAGTATGCCTCTGACCCAGCTCAGTGCCAGCATTGCCCACTGCTAAGTCAGTGTACCCAGTCTCGAAACCACCGCAAAGTGGTGACTCGGCATGTCTGGGAAGACAGCAAAGAGTGGGTACGGAGCAACCGGCTGAGCCCATCTGGTAAAAAGCTGTACCGCAAACGAAAAGAGACGATTGAGCGAAGCTTCGCGGATGCCAAAGAGCTCCATGGGTTTCGCTATTGCCGTTTGCGCGGTCTTCCAAACGTCAGGGAACAAGCCCTTATGACGGCAGCCGTGCAGAACATGAAGAAGATGGCGATCCACCTAGATCGCCTGGAGAAACAGGGGTAACCCCCCTGCTTCTCCAGAGACCAGAGCATTATGATGTAAAAAAGAAACCCACGTCTCAAAATGACGGGGTTTCTCGACAATCTGAGAGCCTGATCTCAGGCTCTTTTTCTTCACTGCAATCTTGATCTACAACTGGAGTTCTACCCCTGTATAAGCCGCTTCCTGACCATTTACGAGCAACGCAATCCGATGCGTTCCCGCATAATGGCGACGAGTTGTCAGGTCTGCAAAACGGTGTGTCCGTGTACCTGTAAGATGGGTTCCTCCGGGGACCGTTTTGTCAGATAGCAAAAACAGTTTACGTGAAACTTGTCCTCTCGCCTTTACAAAGTCAATGCCGTACTCGATGCGGACTCGTACCGGGTCACCTTCACGAAGCTGAAGCGCGTAGCTCAACTCACAGCTATCACCAAGCTTTAGCACGGTAAGGTCTGTGGTGAAAGAGGCACCCGTGACCAACGGTCCCCCGTCTGTTTCATCCGCATAGCCGAACATTGCCATCACTTCGGGGATAGATTTGCGAATCAGGGTCCGGCAGCCATGACGCACAATCCAGTCGGTGTCAGGATGTGTCCCTTTCCACCGTTGAGCCGTAGCAATGACCACATCAGGATGATCCTTGGCAATATCGTTCAGGTTGTTGGCTACACTTTTACGTACATATAGTGATGGATCGGCTTTCAGTAATTCCAATACAGCCAATACTGGAGCAGGATCGCGCTTAAACACAGGCAACGCCTGTCCCCAGGGTAGCCGTGGACGGCAGCCTTCGCTGGCAAGACGACGAACGTGCTCACTTTGATGTCCCGCCCAGGTCGTCATTTGCTGCATCATCCGTTCCGGTTCACGCAGGAGGAAGGGTCTTACGGCGAACTCCGCAGAGGACCTAGATGTGAATCGCTCCAGCGCCTTCATGGACAGGTCCCAATCCCCTTCTCCCTGCCCATACACCTCCACAAAATCGGGGAAAAACAAGTACGGAAAACCACTGCAATGCTCATCTATATTAAAAAGAATACCCAGAGCTTCTTCATAATTACTGGGCAAAAATGCCCCTAATGTTAACGAAATACGCCGTATTCGTTCTTTCAGCTCCAGCTCATCCCATTTTTCATCCATCACTTGATGGATAAATCCGATGGTATCGAACGGCCTGTATGCAGACTGTACTTTTTCACCGAATTGTTGAAGAAAATTCTCCGTGTACATATTTTTTAAGGGCTCAGCCATTATATATCTCCTTTTGAATGAGGTTGAGAGAATTGTAGCAAGGCATACTAAAAATGCCAAGTCCTATGATGAGGACCTGACATTTTTACATCAACACAAGAAATCGATTTAACTTATAATTCGTGTTGGGCAAACCAATTGGTAATGCGTTGCAGTCGTTCCACGCGAAGCTGCGGGTGCCCTTTTCGTGAAAGCTCGTGACTTGAAGCTGGAAAACGGACAAATTGCGTAGGTTTCCCCAAGCGACGCAATGCTGTAAACAGCTGTTCTCCCTGCTCTATAGGGCATCGCAGATCCTGCTCCCCGTGCAATATGAGCAGCGGTGTGTTAATTTGCTGCACATAAGCCAGCGGAGATTGCCTCCACAAGAGCTCGCAATCCTCCCACGGATTCCCGCCGACTTCATCTTCAGTAAACGAGTACCCTATGTCGCTCACTCCATACATTGACAGCCAATTAGATATGGAGCGCTGGGTTACAGCTGCGCGGAAACGATCGGTATGGCCAACAATCCAGTTTGTCATAAAGCCACCATAGCTGCCCCCTGTTACACCCAGCCTTTCCGGATCAATGAATGGGAACTGGCGTATAGCCTCGTCCACTGCGCTCAGTAGATCAGTGTAATCGCGTCCGCCGTAATCTCTAAGGACGACATTGGTAAAAGACTGTCCGTACCCTCGGCTTCCTCCGGGATTCGTGTAGATGACTGTATATCCCTGAGCGGCCAGCAACTGAAATTCATGAAAAAAAGAATTGGAATACATGGCATGAGGGCCACCGTGTATCTCCAAAATGGCAGGATAGGATACTCCCTCCTTAAACCCAGCAGGCTTCATTACCCATCCCTGCACCCGTCGGCCATCCTCAACCTCCGTCCAAAAGCACTCAGGCACACTAATCTCAATCTCATCAAGCAAAGAATCATTTACTCGTGTCAGCCGTTCCTCAGTTCCTGAATGAATCGCAATCCGGAACAAATCGCCTGGTAAAGTTACATCGGTGGAAGCGGCAATGATATGCTGCTCATCCGATGTAAGCTCGAATTGGTAAATTTCTCGTTCTCCTTGCGTTAAAATTTTAAAAGTTCCATCAAGAGCAAACTGATATACGTGCACATTTCCTTCACGTGTAACCAGCGTGTACAGGGATTGACCGTCGGCACTAAAGCGTGGTGGTCCTATATGAAGATGTGAACGCATGTCGCTCATACCCGCATTACCAAGGTGAGCGTCAAGCATCTCACTAACGCATACTGCCGTCCCCCCACTGGAAGGAACCGTGTACAGTCGGGTCTGAGTAGCGCCTTTGGCATGTCGATCATGGCCGTAAAAGGCAATCGTTGAACCGTCGGGAGAATAAGCAGCACTCTCGATGTGCAGTTCAGTATAGGTCAGCTTAAGCGGTGCTGCGGCATCATCATTTGAAATCGCAGGAGTTATCGTAAACAAATCATTTAGTTCACGTAAATCCGTATCCTCTTTCGAATGTTCTGCTATTCTGGCGACGAATAAAATACGTTGAGCATCCGGTGACCACACAGGCTCTGCCGCATCATAAGCGCCGGAAGTCAGTTGAACTGTGTGCCCCGAAGTCACATCCGTTACATACAAGTGATCACGAGTATCATCCCACAGTCCATAGCCGTCGGATTTAGCTTTCGTTCGATTAACAACTCGTCCCTTAAGTTGCGCCTCCTGAGTTCCTTCATCGGATATCGGGCTTGACGGGTTCTCGGCCGTTTTAGCTACAAACGATATGCAGGTCCCATTAGGAGACCAGGCTAATGAACGAACGTTGTTCTCTACGTATGTAAGCTGTCGTGCCTCTCCCCCGCGTTCTGGAATAATCCATACCTGGCGCTTGCCGTCTGTTGTACGGAGAAAAGCTAGTTGTGATCCGTCGGGTGACCAGACAGGCATTTCATCTTTCGGTCCGTATGTAAAGGGTAATGCGCTAGCGCCATCGGACGATAATAGCCAAATTCCTGAGTTATAATCTGTCCGTTCTTTATTAATATACTGTTCTACGTAAGCGATTTCACCACTAATAGGATGAATAACTGGATCGCTAACCCAGTGAAGTCGATATAAATCCTCGGCTGTTATACAGCGCTTGGTCGTGCTAAATTGCGAGTCGCCCAAAAAAATCCCTCCTTATATCATCAGATTCCACATTTTCAAATTTTAATTAATCCGATTAATTTTATGTGATTATAATAATTATACAATTACGTTACTCTTTTAATTTATTTCTGTCAATTTGTCCAAAATTAAAAAGCCCCTCTCTCAGTCGCTATCGACCAGAAAATACCGTTATTTCGGTTAATTTCATGAGAGAGGGTAACGTTATTCATCAATCATAACTGAAAATTCATTCGCTCCAAGCCCCTTTCAGCGAACGAATCGGCTTCGTCTGTTCCGGTTGATCGGGTCTAATTTTGGTTGGCTGTCTCGGCTTCATTTTTTTCACGAATGTAAGTGGAGAATAATTCAGGATTCACCACTTTACGCAGTAAATGCATCGTCCCGTCCCCTGTTCCATGGTCAAAAGCATGGATACGT
Source organism: Paenibacillus sp. FSL M8-0228 (assembly GCF_038007385.1). Taxonomy (NCBI): domain Bacteria; kingdom Bacillati; phylum Bacillota; class Bacilli; order Caryophanales; family Paenibacillaceae; genus Paenibacillus; species Paenibacillus sp. FSL M8-0228. Next base: position 2,667,736 of record NZ_JBBOXA010000001.1, on the reverse strand, counting down.
TCATATCCCCAACGCTCGTACATGGATAGCAAATAGGGATGCTTTTCTGCAGTCGCCAGTGTTACTGCAGGAGCTCCCACCTGATCACGTATAATCGTTTGCTCTACCCAATTCAACAATTTTTTCCCATATCCTTTGCCCTGGGTAGCCGGGTCTACAGCAAACCACATCACAAACGGTAGATCGGTTATAAAATTAAGGGCTCTATTTTTGAGATGGCTAACGGTAGCCTGAATGACACCGTCTACTTCCAGCACATAGCAATCATTATTTTTAATATTTTCTTGAATGAGAGCAACGTCTGCCTGAGCGGCAGGCCATCGAAGCCCCAACTGCCGAATTGTTTCATACGCCTCATACGTCACATACTGCAATCTTTCTGCGTCCTCTTGGAGTGCCAGACGATAGATTTCACTCATACTAACCCGCCTCCTTATAGTGTTTTTATAAAACGCGTGAACCACTATATAATTATTCCTATCTATTTAATCAGATATAAAAGTTAAAATAACTGTAGCATGCTCACCATCCAGCGACAAATTAATTTTTTCTATAACTCCATTTAAAATAACAATATCCCCTCGAAAGAGGGGCATTCGGTAAATCAAAGTCAACGCAAAAAAGCCCGAAAGCCGGGCTCCTTTACTTTCTTGACGAATAAAATGCTGTCCATGCCTCAGGCATTTTCAAACACAACATGTTTGCAGTGTTACTCCGCAGGGGCAGTAAAGCTGCGTTTGGCAAACTCGCTGTCCAGCATATAAAAGGCGTTGCTGTCTCTTTCAATGCGTTTAAGCTTCTGGATAACACTGTCGAACAGCGCTTCTTCCTCGACTTGCTCATCAATAAACCATTTCAAGAAATGGATCGTTGCATGCTCACGTGCATCGAGGGCCAAGTCAGCCAAATGATAAAATTTTTGCGTGTTTTGCTGCTCATGCTTGTAGCCATGCTCAAATACGTCCAGCATGGAATCGTAGCTGTTCTTGGGCTCTGGTAATGCAGCCAATGTAGCACGTCCTCTACGGTCATTAATGTATTTATACAGTTTCATGGCATGAAACCGTTCCTCCTCAGCTTGTACTAGGAAGAAGTTTGCAAACCCATCCAGACTTTCACTGGAGCAATAAGCAGCCATCGCCAGATATACGTGAGCGGAGTAAAATTCAAAGTTCATTTGCTCATTCAGAGCCTGTGCCAAATTGTCATTCATGTCTCAGGTCACCTCGGTCATGTATGTAATGATGTAACGATCATAGTGTACCACGAATCCGATCACAAAAAAACGGACGGAAATGAATCCAGTTCAGTGCTCTCACATTCCGCCCGCGATTTCCACACTCAGTTCGCAATCAAGGCTCCAGGCCCCAAACACGTTTGTCGTTTATATACAAAGGTGCTTTGTCCCAATCCGTATAAGAGGTCTTGGTAGAATCATAGGAAAAATCATCACTTTCGTTATAGTCGCTCCAGTCCGTCTTGTTCATGCGAATTTGAATATCTCCTGTATTTTCCCCTGCTGCCAGACTTCCCGCACCAGCTCCAAAGGAGATCTCCAGATAATAATCTGCACCTGTAACGGCCTTATCCAGTTTCACAAAACGTCCCTGAACGTTACTACTACCCAACTGTGCATAGTCACAATGGAATTCCTGTGACTTGTCGCCATCTACGGTATAGTAGTATCTCAGCTTAACATTTTTCAGTTCGACAGCCTCTTTACCCTTGTTTACAACACGGAACAGTGGCCGAATCTGGTTATCTCCCGGATTAGTGTCGCCCACGCGGTATTGGGCAATCACGTCTCCCGTTGCTGGAATGGGAGCTGCCGTAGGCTTAGCACTGACCTCGACAGAATCCGGGCTGGTTCCTAAAGAATTTGTTGCATTTGCTACATAATAATAAGTGGTTTCATTCAGCACTCCTGTATCCTTGTAAGTGCTGTCTGTTACCGTTGCTACTGTGGTATAAGGACCACCACTGGTTGTCGAGCGCTTGACCGTATAGCTATCGGCACCCGTCGCTTTGCTCCAAGTGAGTGTAACCTGAGCATCCCCTGCGTTTGCCTTCACATTTGCCGGAGCTTTGGGAGCTGTCGGCTCGGTTGGTCCACTACCGTTAATGAGACGGTCATACTCAGCATAAGCCGTTGCCATATCGACTTGGGACCAGAAACGGTGATACGTAAATTCTGGAGCACCTTTATCCCATTTTTTGGTCTGATTGTTCCAAGAAGTCGTGTATTTATCTTTAAGATAGGACCATTGCGGATCTTTAGTGATATTAGGCCGGATATCGCTATAGCTGGAATAGGTACCATTGCCGCCCTTGGACGGGTCAGAAGCGGTAGCGTCTGTGCCAGGGATCGTGTTGCCTTGTCCAGTCTTACCACTCCAGCCGTTCGGGATATACACTTCTTTAGTAAAATAACGATAATAATCCTCGCGAGCTTCCTTCGTTGTAATACCTATACCATCGTTATAACCCCATGCAGCATCAAGCAAAGCTTTAGACAGATCCTTAGCTTCCTTGCCTAACTCGGAATAGTCTCCTTTTTCAGCTTTCGTTCCAGCAGCAAAGAAAGTAAGTGCTTTAACATAGCTGCCCAGTACTCCGGCATCCTGCCCCGGATTCTTTGTTACCACATGGAGATTGGTATTCCCTTTATGATTGGCAAATCCGCTCCAGGTTTCAGGCTTTCCACTCCACTCCAGATTGCTCGGCAGCCAGAATTCGCCTTTAGCTGCTGTAGTAGCCACTTTCGGATTTTTGCCACCCAGAATACGCTTGCCTTGTGCATCCAAATAATATCCCTGCACGTCAGTCACAGGCCGTTCGTTGGCAAATACATAGTTCTTGGACCATGCGATCCAGTTTTCCGTCACTTGTTTAGCCATTTTAAACTGCTCGGACGAAGTATCCCCTTTCTTGGCTAAAATGTAGTACAGCTCGGCAACTCGCTCGACAGGCCAAGCCTGCATCCCGAACCAGTTATTCGACGGTGGATCGTTATATACAGGAGCCCCTGTATAAGCCATGCCATAAAAGGTACTTGTGCCAGATGGATAAGCCTTGTAGGCACCATCCCAGCTATTCGTCGCTCCGCCTGCAATGGCCCCCTCATCGGATTGCAGCCAAGTATAAAACTCCAGTTGGCGCTTCAGCGAGGTCGCCCAATCCTGTCCCGCCGTTGGTGAATTCGGTATTAATCCACCATCTTGGTTGGACAACGCATATGCTGCGACGACATTTTGGTAGCCCTGATGTGCATGGCTGGCACCAATACGCCAAGCCCAGTTGCCGCTTTGGCCAAGTCCGCCGCCCCAGGATGTATACCATGCCATCAGATAAAGACTGGCATCCTTGCCCGTACCAGCAATTGGACTTCCATTGGAAGCGCTTCCGGTTTTCTGGAAGTATTTATCGTACATGCCGTAACGCAAAAAGTCTCCCATCTTTTTGGCTTTATCCAAATATACGGAGTTGTCATATCCCAATTCCTTAGCCCAGTACATCGCTTGAACTGCCCGTGCATCTGCATCGGTGGCATTCGTGTAACGCCATTGCTGAGCCGGGGCATTATTTTCCTTGGTGAACAAGCTCATAAAGCCTTCATTAGGCTTGCCAAACTTTTGATTGTCTTGCGATGGATGTGGTACAACCTCCCAGACCGATTCCTGTTCCCCGCGCTGGAAGGTGTTTACATAGGCTGCTGTATGCGACGGATTCAGAAGATTTCCGAAACCGTACCAATTATCCACGTCCAACAACCAGTGCATCAGATAAGTCTGGTTGTTGCCATAGGTTGCCTTCAGCTCAGAGTCCAGTGGATCCTTGCCAGCACCATACTGACCACTTAGGCGGCTTGGGTACTGATCCGGCTGCGAATATTCTGCTGCATAAGTGGCGGGGCTGTTCGGGTTATAGTTACTCATTGTCGGTTGCTCTTCCTTACCGTCGCCTTCATTAACAGGAATGATATATTTCTCCATGTTGTCCCACGCGGATTCCAAATGCCCCCAATCCCCGGTATAATGACCATACAGTACTTCCAGCCACATCCAGTAGCTGTACGCTTCCGAAGTCGTTAAGTGTCCGTAATCCGGAGCCTCGCTCATGAGCGTTTCAACGGAATGATAAGGTATGCCTTCTTTTGAAAAGTATCCGCTAGCCGGATCCTTCAGCTGTTTATACAATTGTAGAAAGCGTGTCGATTCCGGTGTTGTAGCTGATGCACGGTCGGGTTCTGCCTGAAATAAGCCCAAGGTTAACGGAAGTACCAAAATAGCTGACATGACCATAGAGACAGATTTCCTGAACACGGATTTTCTGCTGATCACTTTGCATTCATCCTCTCCATTATCAATTTTGACTTTACACAAGATTTTATTCCGAAAAATGACAGCACAAAAAGACAGCACCATCACCTCACTTTCCCATAAAAAAGGTGGAGGACACGCTGTCTATTGCTCCAAATGCTTCGCATTGGCCCTGGAAAAAATATACCACACTAGGCGCCAAATGAGAGTCGAAAAATTATATATGTTTAGAGTTTCACAAGGAAAATTGACGAAATCAATTGGAATCGGTACTATTTCACAGGGAGGCGTTAAAACATGAAAATTTTGCTATTGCTTGGTTGTATCGTGATGTTTTTAGCCGTAGCGCTTGGAGCGTTCGGCGCACACGCATTGAAAAAGAGACTTTCCGCAGACATGATGAGCATATTCCAGACAGGAATTCAATATCAAATCGCTCATGGACTGGGTTTGCTGCTGCTTGGAGTTCTTGCTGACAGACTTGTCCATTCTTCTCTCATCGTAACCGCAGGCTGGGTTATGCTGGTGGGTATTCTCCTATTTTCCGGTAGTCTGTATGCCCTTAGTATATCCGGTGTGAAAAAGCTTGGAGCAATCACCCCCATTGGCGGGTTGGCTTTTTTGGCAAGCTGGGTCATTGTGATCGTGGCGGTTGTGCAGGGTTAAACAAGGGTAAAGAAACAGAGACTTGGAAAAGGAGGCGCTTCCAAGTCTCTCGAATTATTAACGTAGCATTCCTGAGTATTATGATAGAATACATTATTTCGTCTGCACTTGTTGCGCTTTCTGAGCGGCTATCCGGTGTCCTTCGATATAACGTCTGGATTCAGCCATCTCATGCTCCTGAGCAGCTTCCATAATAATATGAACCCCCGGCTTGTACTGCTCCAGCAGTTCCATGTAGAGGCCATAGTTCATGTCTCCAAAACCCGGCGGCACCGTCTCAATTTCACCCGACGATGACAAACGCCGGTCTTTGGCATGCGCAGCGATAATCCGGGGGCCCAGCAGTTGGAAAGCTTCCCGAATGATCTCATCCTGCTGCGCCATATTTTCCGTTTTCAGCAGATTACCAGGATCAATCACAACACCGATGTGTGAAGAGGGCACTTCCTCCAGAAAGGTAGCCAACTCTACGGCAGTTCCTACCAAGTGATCGTTTGCAGCTTCCAATCCTACGAATACGCCCCACTTCTCCGCTTCATCTGCTAATTCACGCACTACTTCCCTTACAACTCTCCAGTCACGTTCCGTATAGGCGGTACCATCCTCATTACGTCCCACTTCAGCTGCAACCATGGGTGCTCCTAACAGACCCGCATATCGGATCAGCTCTTTAAAGCGCTCTACATTTTCACGCAGCAATTCCTCATCCTGTACAAAAAAATGCAAATAGCACCCGAGCACCGATATGGAAACACCATGCTTACGAAATTCTTCTGCGATAGACAGTGCCAATCCCGGATTGAACTTACCCGGTTTATTAAAATCCACATCACTGATCGCTCTCCACGGAGCCAGCTGAACATGAGTAAAGCCCGCTGCGCCTACCTTTGCAGCCAATTCGCGATAAGGCAACTTGCCAAACAAATGTGCCAATACACCTACTGTCACTAAAATTCACCTCTTATTTTTATTTTTGTATGCTACTTGTTACCGTAATCTGCTCCAAGGTCTCATTGATGATGTGCGTAATCCGCTCCACTTCATCATGAATAAAAAAGTGTCCTCCCTCAAAGGTAAACATACGAAATTGCTGATCCGTATGCTGTGCCCATGCCTCTGCATCTTGTAAGGTCACCGTGTTATCGGTCATTCCCGTCAAAGCGGTGATAGGACAATGTAAAAGTGCGGCTTTAGCCGTGTACTTATACAACTCAACAGCTTTGAAATCCGCTCTTAACACGGGCATAAAATAGTCGTATAATTCCTGATTGTCAAAAATCGCTTCCGAAAGCTGACCGTACCGCTGCAAATGCGTCCTGAACTGATCTGCGGGCAGATCGTGTAACCACGAGGAATTTCTTGGGACATGCGGTGCCCGTCCACCCGAAACGAACAGATGAGCAGGCTTGCCATATCCACCGGCCACCAGCTTGTAGTACAGCTCGAATGAGATCATCGTCCCCATACTGTGGCCGTATATGGCATAAGGATTGCCGGGGGCTATCTCTTCGCTGATCTTGTGCATCAGATCCTCGCTCATCTCCTCAATGCTTTCCTTTAGCGGTTCCCCAGAACGAATACCCCTGCCCGCTAATTCCAGTGGAACAAGCTTAATCTGCGGAAGTAGCGACTTTTTCCATTTGAAGCTGACCGACGCCGATCCGCCTGCATATGGGATGAAAAATAATGTGATAGGTGCCATTCTTGCAACCTCCTGCCTTGCTAAGTTCTAACTTTTTCATTTTAGCATAAAAAGGTATATTTACCCATTTCAAATATTTTGCAAATCCCAGAAGAAAGGTTGAGAAAATCAAGCGCATTTTACATAAAGAGGGGAATATCTTCCTAAAGGAAGAACGGCTTCATGTTTGAATATAATCATGTATTGGGCCTTTTATTTTTTCAAATCGAGAGGAGTTCTGCGCCATGAAGTATGGTTTCTTCGATGATGTCAATCAAGAATATGTCATCCACACCCCTCAAACCCCTTATCCTTGGATTAATTATTTAGGTAATGAACGATTTTTTGGACTGATTTCCAATACAAGTGGCGGCTATGCATTTTACCGGGATGCTCGCTTACGTCGCTTAACACGTTACCGTTACAATAATATTCCTGTCGATAACGGTGGTCGTTATTTTTATATTTATGATGATGGGGATTATTGGACTCCAGGCTGGATGCCGGTCAAACGGGAGCTGGAGCAGTATGAATGCCGCCATGGACTTGGTTATACCTCAATTATGGGAGAACGCAACGGTATTCGAGCCACGCAGCTGGCTTTTGTACCCCTATCCTTTGACGGCGAGGTCCATCAGGTTAAGCTTCAGAACACATCATTACAAACCAAAAAGATCAAACTCTTTTCGTTCGTGGAATTTTGTCTGTGGAACGCCTATGACGATATGACCAACTACCAGCGCAACTTGAACACGGGCGAGGTTGAGATACAGGACTCTGTCATTTATCACAAAACGGAATACCGTGAACGCCGCAATCACTATGCTTTTTTCTCTGCTAATCGTCCGCTAGCGGGTTATGATACAGATCGTGAAGCTTTTCTGGGACTCTACAACGGATTAGATCAGCCTCAAACGGTCGCCGCTGGGCAAGCCTCGAACTCTATTGCCAGCGGATGGTCCCCTGTCGGATCACATTGCATTGAGATCACGCTGGAGCCAGGCAAAGAAACAAGCTGTAACTTTATACTCGGTTATGTGGAAAATCCCGAGGAAGAGAAATGGGAGTCCCACGGTGTTATTAATAAAAAACAGGCACATGCCATGATTGCGCAGTTTGCGGATGAAACCGATGTAAAACAAGCTTTGAGTGAACTCCGAGCCTATTGGTACAATCTGCTGTCCAAGTACACCCTTCAAAGCCACGACGACAAGCTGAACCGAATGGTAAACATATGGAACCCGTATCAATGCATGGTTACATTCAATATGTCACGTTCAGCTTCGTATTTTGAATCTGGTATCGGACGTGGTATGGGCTTCCGGGATTCAAATCAAGATTTGCTCGGTTTCGTCCACCAAATACCGGAGCGGGCACGGGAACGGATTATCGACATTGCCTCTACTCAATTTGAAAACGGCGGAGCTTATCATCAGTACCAACCGTTAACCAAAAAAGGAAACCACGAGGTTGGCGGTGGCTTTAACGACGATCCGTTATGGCTTATTGTCGGTACCGCAGCGTATATCAAAGAAACGGGAGACTTTGGCATACTGGACGAACAAGTGCCCTTTGACGGAAATGTAGAGCGTGCGGCTACGCTGTTTGAACATTTGAAGCGTTCTTTTTACCATGTAATAAATAATCTTGGTCCGCATGGTCTTCCACTCATTGGCCGAGCTGACTGGAACGATTGTCTGAATCTCAATTGTTTTTCCGCTACACCCGATGAGTCCTATCAGACAACACAGAATTTGGAGGGCCGAGTAGCTGAATCCGTGTTTATCGCCGGACTATTCGTATATACGGGACCGGATTTTATTGAGCTCTGCAAGCGCAGAGGTTTGGATGAAGAAGCGTCCACAGCTCAAGCCCATGTGGATCGTATGCGAGCAGCTACATTGGAGCATGGTTTTGATGGGGAATGGTTCTTACGTGCGTATGACCATTATGGAGACAAAATAGGAAGCAAGGATTGTGAGGAAGGTCAAATTTTCATTGAACCTCAAGGTTTCTGTGTCATGGCAGGAATTGGTGTTGAAGAAGGCTTGGCACATAAAGCTCTCGATTCTACACGTGATCGACTGGAAACTCCCTACGGCATCGTGCTGCAACATCCATCTTATTCCCGTTACTACATCAATCTGGGCGAAATCTCATCTTACCCTCCCGGGTATAAGGAAAATGCCGGTATTTTCTGCCACAATAACCCGTGGATTATGATGGCGGAAGCCGTAATAGGACGTGGAGATCGCGCTTTTGAGCTATATAGCAAAATTGCACCTGCCTATCTGGAGGACATCAGCGACATTCACCGCACCGAGCCGTATGTGTATGCACAAATGATTGCGGGCAAGGATGCTGTTCGTGAAGGCGAAGCCAAAAATTCCTGGCTGACGGGTACAGCGGCATGGAACTTTATAGCTATTACTCAATCCATCCTCGGTATCCAGCCGGAATGGGACGGTCTGCGTATTGACCCGTGCATTCCTACAGCCTGGGACGAATTCATAGTCACCCGCGTCTTCCGTGGCGATACCTACGTGATCCATATCACGAATCCACAGCATGTCTCCAAGGGTGTAGCTACGGTTACTGTAGACGGTACCCTCCTTACGAATAATATTCTGCCGGTTGCAGCGGACGGGGCTATCCACCAAGTAAAAGTGTTACTAGGCTAACAAGTTCATGGCCTTCAAAAAAATTAGCTTCAACTTCATCACATAGTATCTTATAATACGAGAATGGCTAAAGATACATTAAGTGTGGTGACATCATGAACAAGACAAAACGGCTTACTCAAACCATGGATTACAAAACAAAGCAAGCCCACTGGGTACGCAAAATGTTATTACTGTATTGGATGATTATAGCTGTACATTTTATCGTCCAGCTGGGCAGCTACTTATTTCTTGATTACGCCGCTTCGCCTTATGAATTTTACGTCGGAACCCTGATTGTTCCTACGCTAATCATGAGTGGTTCCAACTTACTGGCAGAGTTGGCTCATTTTAAATTTAACAGGTATTCTTTTGCGATCCTGTTTATGGCAAGCACCGTCATTTGCTGGATGATTATTCGCCTAAATTATGATATCCGGATTATTCCTGCGCTATGTTTGTTGCCTATTTTCTCTTCTATTCTGTTCTTCAATCGTCGCTTAATATGGCTTTCCTTTGTATTGCAAGTGGTCGTCTTTTTTCTGTTGCTGGCAGCAGATGGATCATTCCGCAGCTATTTGTCAGACTTTGATATTGTGGCGATTCCAACCTTTTTGATTATGTCCACCTTTCTTGCTCTCATTATTCAGGCCAGCGGCCGCGATTTGTTAGTGGATTTGTATAAAACAAAGCGTGCCCAACAGGAATTAATGATCAGTAATGCGATTATCAGCAAAATGTCAATGACTGATGGTTTGACAAAGCTGTACAATCATTTGTCCTTTCAAAACTTTTATGAAAAAGCACTCGAATATGCTGAACAAGGAGCGATCATCCATCTGGCGTTAGTGGATATTGATAATTTCAAGAAAATCAATGACAATTACGGACATCAGTTCGGTGATAAAATTTTGGAAGGCATCTCTCAAATCATTACAGAGCAAATTACAGCGAATGACATTCCGGCCCGCTATGGCGGTGAAGAATTTGCTATTTTGATGTTTGAGCATACTTCTGAGGAAGCCTATCAGATCGTTGAGAATATCCGGCGTGAAGTAGAGAATATGACCTTTCAGGAGAAAATGCAAATCGTTTCCGTAACCGTTAGCATTGGATTAAAAGGCTATACCGAGGATATGAACAAAGACAAAGATGTATTTTTCCAGGAGACAGACAACTATTTGTATCAAGCCAAGCGCTCCGGGAAAAACAAAATTGTTGCTCTTAATCATACCGCTTAATGTAAAAACGCTTCATTTGATGAGACTCCGGCTTGCCGGAGTTTTCTTGTATATAGAGCTCAAAATTTAATAGAGTTGACAACTCCATAAGTTGAAACTAAAATAGTTACATATGTATTGGTTATTTACTTACTAAAAATAAGTCTAAGGAGATGATTTTTGTATGCCAACCCTCGTTATTGTCGTTCACCCTGATCTTGCGGAATCTCGAATTAACAAAAGATGGGTGCAAGAACTCAAGAAACAATCCGGCGTGACCGTTCACAACCTGTATGAAGTATATCCGGATGAGCAAATCAATGTCGCCCAGGAGCAGGAACTGCTAGAGCAGCATGACCGTATCGTTCTGCAATTTCCTTTTTACTGGTACAGCACTCCTTCCCTACTGAAAAAATGGCTGGATAAGGTTCTAACCTACGGCTGGGCTTATGGGAGCGAAGGTGGCAAGCTACAGGGCAAAGAGTTGTTGATTGCCTTGTCTGCTGCCAGTGTTGAGGAAAACTATCAACATGACGGACGGAATAGGTATACGATCGAAGAGCTACTGAGACCTCTGGAAGCTACAGGCCATATGATTGGTGTCAAATTGCTCCCTTATTTCGTACAATATGGTGCTGCAGTACTGACCGATGAGCAACTAGACCAATCCGCACAAAAATACGCGCAAACAGTTATTTCTTAATTTTTTACTAGAAAGCCCCTTGGACGGCGCCTGTCATACCTGCTTTACAGCAGACGGCAGCTCCAACCAAGGGGCTTTACTGATTGATTACATCGTAACCAAGGTACTGGTTACCTGTGCCATGCTTTCTTTAATAATGTCGCAGCCCTTACGCAAGTTTTCCAAGCTTATCGTTAACGCTGGCATAATTTTAATTACTGTATCGTTACGCCCAGCACGCTCAACAATGAGTCCCCTACTAAAGCAGAGAGTCGTTACCTCCTTGGCGAACGCTTCTCCCAGATGAGATACATCAATCCCCCAGATCAATCCCATGCCGCGAATTTCAATAAGAGGATCTATGGATTGGATTTGTTCACGCAAGAACTGCTGAACAAAAGCCTCTTTTTCCTTCACTTGTGCTTCCAGCCCTACCGTATCTCTGAACTCAAGCGCCGCCTTTGCCCCGACGAAAGCAAGCTGATTTCCACGGAAGGTGCCGTTATGCTCACCTGGACTCCATATATCCAATTCTGGCTTGAGCAGCAATAGAGACATGGGCAAACCGTATCCACTGATCGACTTGGACAAAACAACCATATCAGGAACGATTCCCGCCCGCTCGAATGAGAAGAACGAACCAACTCGACCGCAACCGACTTGAATATCGTCCACAATAAGCAAAATATCATGATCATCGCACAACTGTCGCAAATCACGCAGCCATTCGGTATCTGCAATATGAATGCCGCCTTCAGCCTGTACCGTTTCCAAAATGATCGCGGCAGGCTTTTCCACACCTGAATGGGTGTCTGTTAAAAGCTGCTCCATATACAAAATGGTATCCATTCCGTTAAATGTGCTGTTATAAGGTATAAAGGTAACATTGTTCAGGGGAACCCCTGCGCTCTCTCGCATGGAGGTGTTGCTGGTAATCGATAAACTACCCAGCGACATTCCGTGGAACGCACCCATAAAGGCAAAAATACCATTTCTGTTTTTCACCTTGCGTGCAAGTTTCAGTGCTGCTTCCACCGCATTGGTTCCGGTCGGTCCGCAAAATTGCAGCTTATAATTCAAGCCCTTGGGCTGGAGAATACGCTCTGAAAAAGACTCCATAAACTCTTGCTTGGCCGTCGTGTACATATCCAGACCATGCATAATCCGATCGGATGTCAAATAATCCAATAACCGGTTTTTCATAAAATCATTATTATGCCCATAGTTCAAAGCCCCTGCCCCGGCAAAAAAGTCAATGTAACCCTTGCCTGTCTCCGTGTACAGTACATCGTTTTTAGCTTTGTTGAATACAACTGGAAAACTTCTGCAATAGGATCTTACATTGGACTCCAGCGCTTCGAATGTGTTCATGATCTCTCGTCCTCCCGCTGACCTGATTTTAAAAACATACAAGCATGGAAAGCAAAAAAAGTGTAAATATGTAATCTAAATGAGAAGACAGTCTGAATTCACAATGGGATATCCACACCAAAGAATCATGAGTACGATTACAAGAACAATTAAAGTACTAAAATTAAATACAGAGATAGCACATGAGAGTAGATTAGTAGAAGATTAAATAGTGGGTTTTTCTAAGAGGCCTATCAGAGGATGTCAACTCCTATGTAATAAAATACCATAATTTTCATTTAAGTCAATGCATGTTTCTGAGGTGTTTTGTTAAATTTTTGTAATTTATCATCAGCGGCTTGTAGTATATTGTTAAAATAAAACGAAAAATGTCGTATTATAGTGATAAATCTCAAAAATAGTACATTTCCATATCAAATAGATATACATCTGGACTAATTGTCCACAGGATTGTCACAACAAACCTGATCTTTTGACAGACTGTCCAAAGGAGTTTACTCTATCAACAGAACCTGTCAAAACTTGTTGTAAACATTGCAGTTATCCTAACTATTTGGCTCGAATTTGATAGAAAGATAAGGAAATATGATCATGTCTAATGTTTTGATTATTGAAGATGACAATATGCTGGGAGATACCCTTTCCTTGTATTTAACAGGAGAAGACTACAACGTTACTCGAGTGGAACAAGCGTCTGAGGGTATTGCAAGGCTTAAGGTCGTACAGCCCGATATTATTTTGCTGGATCTGCTGCTTCCAGATTTGGATGGCGTGAATCCCTGCCCACTGATACGCAAGCATACGGACGTCCCCATCATCGTGATTTCTACAGAAAACAACATATCAGAGCGCATTCGTACACTTACGTTGGGAGCAGATGATTATATTTGCAAGCCTTTTAGTATGCAAGAGCTAAAAGCACGGATGGAGGCTCTTTTTCGTCGTATTGAAATCACGCGCTTACAAGGAAGTGGCAGAGCACCTGAACCTGAAACGGGCATTACTTTGGATCTAGCGAGAAGAATGATTACCGTTAACGGACAAAATGTGGAGACAACATATTCAGAATTTGAGCTTATGAAGCTTTTTTATTTGAACCGAGGAATTGTATTCAGCAGGTATGCTTTAATTCAGGCTCTCCGTGGCACAGACTCCTTTATTAACGAGAGGGCCGTGGACGTACATATTAACCATTTACGCAGAAAAATCGAAAAAGACCCTAAGAAACCGCAATTGATTAAGACCATCTGGGGAATCGGCTACAAATTTATGCAATAACACGGTCAGCTCCAAGGAAGTGATGACTTGATTTGGTTAATATCCTTCTGAACCGCGCTCAGATGCTCTTTCCAGTCTGGATACAGTTCTCCTGTTGAGGTTTCATTGCTGCGCTTCAATGCCTTTTCCAGCTCTATAACCTTTGCCAGCAACTCAGGCGCGCACAGGTTCCCCGTTCCTCCCTTAAGCGAGTGGATTAATCGAAGAGCAGAAGATAACTGTCCATTGTCCATTTTTCTCACAACTCTTTTATCGAGATACTGGTATTCCTGTATCCATTTGTAAAGGGCAAATTGAAAAATATACACCTTGCCATCCATACCTGCTATCGACTGCTCAGCGTGAATACCATGTAAATCTTGCAGCCACGCTAAATTAATCCAGCTAGTTAACACTCTAGCAGCGGTCAGTTCATGGACAGGCTTGAGCAACACGGCATTAATACCGGCACGAAGACAAACTTCCTGTTCATGCTGCACAGCATCAGCGGTAAAAGCGATAATGGGAAGCCTGTTAAAAGCTTTGTTTCTCCGAATATGTCTCGCCGTCTCAAAACCATCCATCTCTGGCATATGCAAATCAAGCAGCACCATATCCCAGTAACGCAGTTCAAGTAACGCTATTAGTTCCCTTCCGTTCGTGACCATCGTTACCTCAAAGTTACGCTCTGCTAAAAACTCGGTAATCACCACCTGGTTAATTTCGTTATCCTCTGCTATGAGAATTTGATACTTTTGTGTTGTATCCCCTATCTCATTGCGGGAACTCATCGTCGCATGAGTCTCCAGAGTATTACCATCTGCAGGCACTGAATGTTCCTTCTTCCAGCAGAGAACCTCCAGCAGAGCGTTCCGGGTAACGGGCTTGGACAAAAAGGCATCCACACTATAATCCATGTCCCCTGCAGCTATTTTTCCCATCTGAAACACGGTTGTAAGTCCAATGATCTGAGTTATCTGCTTATCCAGCATTTGAAGCCATTGCCTCCGGGAGTCCAGTTCTCTCAAACCTTCCATCCCCATATCAATGATAACATAATCAAAATGCTCACCCTTTTGAAAAGCATCCACACTTTCTTGGAAGGATGAAATAGTGAATGTTTTTAATCCCAAGTCTTGCAGTAGTTCGTTCAAGCTGTATCTCACCAGTTCATGCTGCGCAACAATTAGGGCTTTGCCTTTGATTTGTTTTTCTATTCGTGTGCTTCCTGCATTCAATTCCCCAGTTTCCAGCTCGACATTAAAGTGAAATTGACTGTACTCTCCTAATCGGCTTTTCACCTCTACTTTCCCCCCCATAGCTTCAGCCAAATGCTTGCTAATGGCCAAACCCAGCCCAGAGCCCCCATATCTGCGGCTGGTTGCTGTACTCGCCTGGATAAAAGGGACGAATAGCTTGTCCATACACGTCTCGGAAATTCCTATGCCCGTATCTTCTACCATAAAAGAAACGCCTACTCGCCCTTCCTGCTGACTTAGCATTTTTACCTGTAACAATACATGTCCCTGATCCGTAAACTTGATGGCGTTGGTCAGAAGATTTGAAAGCACCTGCTCGATTCGAAGCGGGTCTCCCTTAAAGCTTTTCGGTAACGCCGGGTCCATTATAAATAGAACCTCTATTTCCTTATCTTCAAGTAAAGTTCCAACGGTATCTGCGAGATGCCGAAGCATTTTTTCCGGCTCGAATTCTACCTTTTCCAGTTCCAGACTGCCGGCTTCCATTTTGGAAAAGTCCAATACGTTACTGAGCATGGATGAAAGGGTACGAGAGGAAGCGAGAAGCTTGTGGAGGTAATCTCTTTGAACGGCAGTCAGTTCAGTCTTATTTAACAGCTTTGACAGACCGATGATTCCATTCAGCGGGGTGCGGATTTCGTGACTCATATGAGCCAAAAAAATGCTTTTCGCACGGTTAGCCTCGTCCACTTCCTTTCTCTTCTGCTCTGAGGCTTTACACTCCGTAATATCCAATGCGTGACCGATAACAGAGCTAGTAACCCCGTCCTCCATAACCGGATGTAAGGTAATGAGAGCCGAATATTCCCAAAACTCCAATTCAAATACGGTCCGATCACCGAACCAGGCCTGTTTGTAGTATTGGCAAAGCTGCTCCATCGTTTCAGAGGAAAGCTCCAAAATGTCCCCAAGACGCTTCACATGCTCCCTTTTATTGTAGTTGACTTGCATATTCAGACCCACGCGCTCCAGCAATTCACCTTCAAGCAGCCTATAATAAAATTCATTACCGCTTTTCTCTAGCTTGAAGGTAAAGCCAGGTTGAACACCTAGTAAATTCAGCAGATCACGGTCTTTGTTTAACAAACGTTGTCCATATGTATACTTAGCGGTGGTTAAAGTGTGCACAAACAGAGTCATGAACATTAGACCCATCCCTAACTCTAGCACGCAGGTCAACGGTGTTTTATCGCTTATGCCAAAACATAAGAACAAAATTCCCGCTCCTCCATAAAATACACCTGTGATCGCCTGACGAACAAGTTGACGCTGAAAAACCAAAACTAACAATAAAATCACGATAGCACATAGCACTAAATCTCGAACCAAGTGTCCACCCCCTATAATCTTCCATTTTTTTTAGAATATATCGAAAATACAAAAAACTCAGGACAGATTCCTTATGCCATAAGGCTTAAAGAACTGTCCCGAGCATTCATTGTACTATAGATTCCATAAGGTTCAAGCTCGTTTTAATATTTGAAACGACTGATCATCATCTTCAAATCAGCAGCCATCGTCGAAAGCAACTGTGCTGAAGCTGATATTTCCTCCATGGAAGCCAGTTGCTCTTGTGAGGAGGCAGCAACTTCCTCAGATGTGGCGGCATTACCGGTTGCAATCGTCGCCAGCTCGTTGGCTGTCGCTGCGATTTCTTGTACACTGGCTGATATTTGCTCTGCAATCGCAGCGACCTCCTCTACCTGAGGTGTTGTCTCTCGAATGCCTTCCATCGCATAACCCAGCTTGACAATGGTTGCTTTGGAAATCTGTAGTCCATCCTGCACCTCAGTCGTGACCCTGTCCATCGTCTTCACTGTTGTTTCGGTTTCATGCTGAATTTCGGCAATCAAGGTGGCAATCTGTGTGGCGGATGTCTGAGACTGCTCTGCCAGCTTACGCACCTCATCAGCAACGACGGCAAAGCCTTTTCCATGATCGCCCGCTCTGGCTGCCTCAATAGCTGCATTCAATGCCAACAGGTTTGTCTGATTGGAGATATCGCCGATAACCTTCGTAATTTCACCGATTTCATGAGAGCGGGCTTGCAAGGTTTGAATCATCTGGTTGGAACGCTCTACTGATTGATGAATGGAATTCATTTGCTCGCCTGTCTGCTCAACAGACTTTCGTCCTTCCTCGGCTTGCAAGGCAGATCGTTTGGCCAAATCAGCTACCGAAATCGATCGTTCAGCAATTTGGGTGATCCCTTGTGCAATTTCATCCAGGGCCACCGAATTATTTTCCAGCCCTGTAGTCTGCTTCTCTGCACCACTGGCAATTTCTTGTACAGCCTGGGACACCTGCTCACTTGCAGCACTGGTTTGTTCCGCGCTTATTGTCAGTTCATTGGAAGAAATTGTGACATGATCTGCACTGTTCCCTACGTTCTGAATGACAGATCGCAAGTTATTCTGCATATTTTGAAAAGCTACTCCTAATTCTCCGATCTCGTCCTCGCTCTTTACTTGAATGTCCTGTGTGAGATCTCCGGCGCTCACATTTACCGCTTGTTCTTTTAACTTTAAAATCGGTTTGATGATGGAACGGATCAGGAAATAAACAATGATAATACCAATCACAAGACAACCGACAATGGTTAGTAAAGTGCTGATCAAAATCGGTCCTGCTGCATCATCGACTTCAGACAAATACAGCGTTCCGCCTATCTTCCAGCCAGTCAGCTTGTTAGTCGCATAGTTCATATATTTGAGCTGGCCCTCATACTCATACTCGTATTCACCAGTATCACTCTGAAACATGCGTGATTCAATATCTGTAATTTTGGTACCTGGTTCCTTCGTCGGATGAACAATGTAAGTATGGTTATTGTCCAGCAATATGGCATAACCCTCATGACCTACTTTAATATTGTTCAACGTCTCTTTAATACCACTCATTTTCAGGTCAATGCCAATAACACCCGATCCATCTGACGTTGCCTTGGACACAGTAACCGTCATTTGCTTCGAGCTTGCCGAAAGATAAGGAGAACTAATTGCTGCCTTCGCTTGTTCCTTTATCGCTTTATCGTACCAAGGTCTGACTCGTGGATCATAATTATCTGGTAATTGCTTCTGTGGGTAGGTTGTAAATTTGCCGTCCTTCGTACCATAATAAATGGATTCTGTTTCAGGATGGAGTGCAATATATTGCTTAAAGAATTCTTCCAAATTCGCCGCTTGTTCCTCCGTCTCTACCCGATTGCCTTTTAGTCTTTCTGCAAAATAGTCTGCGTCATGTACCTTGGGTTCAATAGTACTATCAATAATAAAATTAGTGCGGACAATAGCCTGCTCGGCACTTTCTTCAATCTGGTTTCGAATCTGCTGACTCGCGCTTATAAACGACAAAGCCCCCACGATCATGGACGGTAAAATCAAAAATGCAATAAAGGCGACCATTAGCTTCGTTTTAAAATTTTTGCTGAGCTTCCTTGCGACTAGCCACTTTTTCCCCGATAACTTCTTCATTAATAAACATCTCCATTTCATTACCTGTATTTCCCAACCTATAGCGAACCTCTTCGTCTTGCCGATGACGACAATCACCCGACAGACTCTCTTTCACATTTTTCACATCTGCTGCTAAAACGCTTGGACATAAAAGATATAAACACGCTAGTTAAATAGGTATATGTACTTATTTTCGAAAACAGCAAGGCTGGTCGGAACCGGTTCTTTGATATAATATACCTAAAAAATATTAAAAAAAATGCAGTATAGATGTTAAGAAAGTGTTAGTTTCATCTCACTATACCTACCACTTAACATGAAAATAATCCCCCTGAAGGTAGCAAACATAGGGTCATTTTTGAAAATCGCCATATATTTTCTACTCCCAAGGGGATTAGGTTCGATCGCTTTATTCAGTTCTAATCCAACAACACCTTCAGATCTTCGAGCCTGGTAACAGGTGCCTGACAGGTAAAATGCTCACACACATATACGGCTGATTTGCCTTCCACAAGATCATAATCACGGATATAAGGAGCCGTCTCTGCAATCTCCGACTGTCCTTCATCCTTCAAAATAACGACCGTATTCGGCCTGAACCCAGCTCGAACCGCCTGAATGAACTGTACGGTCTGCGGATCATCCCTGTGACCCACAATCACAATCTCCTTCGTCGTTCCCATCGCATACAACAACGCGCTGAGCAACGCGGAGTGGCCTGACGGGTAATGAGCAACCATACCGCCAAAAGCCTTAAACTGCTTGGCTGCATAGTTCTCCAATCCAGATTCACCCGTTAGCCGCGCAAGCCGCACAAAATTATAGGCCGCAATGCTGTTACCTGACGGAATGGCTCCGTCATCAATTTCTTTAGGCTTGGCAATGAGCTGCTCACTATCTGACCCATAAAAGAATAATCCGTCCCGTTCCTCATCCCAGAACAAATCGATCATATTTTGATTGAGCGTCAATGCCCGTTGCAGATATTGTACATCGAAGGTCGCCTGATATAGCTCGATCAAGCCCCACACATAAAAAGCATAATCATCCACATAACCGGGATAAGCTGCCTCGCCGTCCCGATAACGCGCCAACAGCCGTCCGTCCTCCTGTCTCAAATGGTTCCACAAAAACGTCTCCGCTTTCTGAGCTTGCTCTGTATATCTCGTGTCTCCAAAAGCTTGTCCTGCCTTCGCCAGTGCAGCAATCATCAATCCGTTCCACGAGGTCAAAATCTTGTCATCTTTGTGAGGATGAACCCGTTGTTCTCTGGCAGCAAACAGCTTGGCCCGTAGCTCACTAACCCGCTGCTCCAGTTCCTGCTCAGTCAAGTCATGCTTGATCCTATAGGCTTCCAGATTGATATCAATCAGGTTTGGAATGTTGTGACCTTCAAAATTGCCGTAAGGTGTAATCCCATACAAATCGTTGAAAAAGGCGGCATCCTTATCGCCTAGTACAGCCTTTACCTCAGAGTCGTCCCAGACATAGAATCTCCCCTCTTCTCCTTCGGAATCCGCATCCTCCGCCGAATAAAAGGCACCACCTGCATCCGTCATGTCCCTTGCGATATATGTAAAGATTTGTTCTGTAATCCGTCGGTACAGTTCCTTGCCTGTCACCTGCCAAGCCTCTGTATACGCGATGGCCAACAGAGCATTGTCATATAGCATTTTTTCAAAATGCGGCACCAACCACTTCTCATCCACGGAGTATCGTGAGAACCCCATGCCTATATGGTCGTAGATTCCGCCCCGGGACATCGCATCCAGCGTCTTCTCTGCCATTTCCAGTGCCTGTTGATTCCCCGTATGCTGTGCATATCGCAGCAAAAAAGACAGGTTATGCGGAGAAGGAAACTTGGGTGCTTCCCCGAAGCCGCCATATTCCTTATCGAAGGTGTGGCTGTATTCATGGAAAGCTTTAGTCAAGCTCTGTTCATCCAGTTCACCCCGATAACCCGCAAGCAAGTCCTGCCGCTCATGCTCGATCAGTACCTGCTCACTCAACTCCACCAGCTCTTCCGGCTGTTCTTTCCACCGGGTACCCACCTTGCCAAGCAGCTCCAACAGTCCGACACGGCCAAACTTCTGCTCCTTGGGCAAATACGTCCCCGCAAAAAAAGGTTTCTGATCCGGTGTCATCAATATCGTCAGTGGCCAGCCTCCATGCCCCGTCATCGTCTGGCAGATGGACATATAGATATGATCCACATCTGGACGTTCTTCACGATCCACCTTAATGGATACATAATCCCGGTTTAATACCTCAGCCACTTCTTCATCCTCGAAAGATTCTCTCCCCATTACATGGCACCAATGGCAAGTGGAATAGCCAACAGATAGGAAAATAGGCTTGTTATCACGTTTAGCCATTTCAAAAGCCTCATCTGACCAAGGGAACCAATTTACCGGATTGTGAGCATGCTGTAGCAAATACGGTGATTTTTCCTTGGATAGTCTATTCGGTTTGCTGCTCGTTGTCATGGGACATCACCACTTCCGTAGTTGAATTTTATACTTGGTACTATTTTACCCTAAATGGGTGGTAAAAGTCGGAAGAGATGAAAAAAGATAATGACTCTCAAGCATTATACTCATTAGAATTTATATCAAAGATCTCGAGAGCTTTCAGTAAGGCGTATTCACTTGTTCTGGCCCCTTCTTTGGAAAAATGTGCATCCGGAAACGCGGGCGACATATGATGGTACCCGGGAAAGACATGTAATTCGACTAAGACTCCATCAAAGGCCAATTGTTTTGCAAAAAACAAGGATTCATCAATGAATAAATCAATGGTACCTATATTTATATAAGTCGGTGGTAATCCGGCCAATGACTTAGCACGAGCCGGCACATAATACTCACATACCTCCTCCTGACCCGGTTCATCCCCCAATACAGATTTCCAGCCAAAATAATTACTTTGTTTTGTCCAAATAAACTCTCCTGCGTATGGGTGCTCTGGTGCGGTACTTGTGCGATCATCTAGCATTGGCCTCATTAATCTTAGATGATGGATTTCGAATTCCTTCTGATCACGAATGTACAAGGCTAGGCCAGCCGCCAAACCGCCGCCAGCGCTGCTGCCCCCTACGGCAACTTTCTGAGTATCTATCCCTAACTCTTCCGCATGTTCAATGCACCATTTTAGGCCCGAATAACAATCCTGTAACTGACTTGGCTGTACATGCTCTGGTGCTAGGCGATAGTACACGGATACGCAACAGAAACCATGTTGTGCCGCAAGAGATGCATTAGCAGGACGATCCACGACTGGACTTCCTAAGACCATCCCGCCTCCGTGTATCGAATAATATAGAGGCATCTTATGATGCTTTGATTGTTTGGGCTTAATGATTTCGATTTGAATATCTGGACCACTAAAATAACTTGGCACAGCCTTTTTTTCTAATGTAATAGGGAACATCTGCGTTACATCTATTTGTTGCATCATTTGAGATTGATTTTTACGTGCTTCCCTTAGTGTAGATTCGGTAAGATCGGTTGTTGGTATTAAATCAACTGCACTGATAATTTCTGGATCAATCAGATGTCTACTTCTACTTTTTTGCTCCCTCATAGTAATCTTTTCCTCACTTTCTTGTTTTAAAGACAATGAATCAATACATATTTCCCTTCAATTGTTGTTGTCGTTTATATTTATATTTTAAGTTTAAAATCAGCTTTATAAATGAAAACAACGAGTTAGAATCATTCTTGACATAAAAATTATAAAAAAATGGAATGCCAAAAAAGTATTTCGGAATCTGGCTGTGGGAATGCGAAGGCACATCAAACCTTTTACCAAACAAAAAGACGCGACCGGATTGGTCGTTCATAGCGATTATCCGGTCGCGTCTTAAGCTTATCACGTTATGTCCATCTACTTTTTATGTGAATAAACAATTTTCTTAATGGTTTCGGTAGAGAGGAAAAACTCATTAGCTAATTGCTCGATACTGCTTCTATTTTGAAAAGCATTTCTGATTGCGGCATTTCGCTGTTCTAGCAACCATCTCCCGCCACTCAAGCTTCCCCAATCCATATATTCCGTTTTTGGCTTAGGAATATACAGAGTCTCTCCTTGAACATATTTTTGGATTTCTATAATTAATTCTTGAGGTAAAACTTTGGAAGCATTCGTATATCTCAATTTTACTCGCCCCTTATTTTGATTTTTTAAAATAAGGTGCAAAGCCAAAAATATTAAAAAGCTTATTCAGCGTTAAAAATTGTTTCGCCCCATACAAAGTAACGCTTTCTTAATAATTGGCTTTGCATGAGTGTAAGAAGTCACAGACAATCCTAACAGATTCTCCATCAGTAGGCACCCCCTTTTACCTCGCAAGTATAGCATAACTTCTGCTCACCTGGGACCAGCTAAATGATATCAGCAAAAAGCAAGCGATTAAAAATTGAGCTGTTAGATAGCTGATTTTAAACACTAACCATGAATACGAACCACATAAATCCGTAGATTAAAGCAACTAGACCTACAATGCCCAACAAGCAAAAAAGTAAAAGCATAAGAACAAATTTTTTACCATCCATAACCGACTCCCCAATACTTTTTTCAGAGTGTGAGACACACTTTCTAACTTAGCTTCCGAATAAAAATTTGAAATTAAGTGCATTTATCCAGCTGAACAGGAGTCCTCGTTAGCCTAGGAGCGGCTTCTAGATGTTACTGATTTACACTTTCTGCTTGGTTAGCCTGTCTTGCGTTTATTTTTTTCATTGCAAATCTTGCTATTGGCTGAGCAACCAGTAGCTCAATCCAAAATGCTACACCAAAATTTCTAAACCAACTGTGGAAAAAGTTCTGATAAGGTTTGTTTGTCCTACGAATTTGGGTATCACTTTACCCACTAATGGTCTCGCAACCAATCTTACAAACAAAATAATGATAATGTATAATCAAGCATAAGACTCATAAAGGAGCATATGAACCAGATGAACAATTTTTTGAATGAATTTGAGGAAAGATTTAGGGCAGGATTTTTGGATGATCTTAAAAGCATACTGGAAGAAGTGAAGAATGAGAAAGTTTACACTTGTGCTTTTGGGACAGACAGCGATTTTGCCACTTTGTTTCTTGCTGTTAATACAGAGGAATCACTTGTTAGACATATCACAAACATGAAAGCCCAAGGGCTGTGCAACAGCAAGGAAGATGAAAATTATTATAGATGGGGATTTTGCGAATATCAATATGGTGATACAACACACCTCAATCATATTAGCAAATTTCTATATGCAACTGACAATGTGCTTGACTATAAAGATGAAATGATAAAAATTATGGCCAAGGTAGTTAAGGAAACTGACGACGTGCTTTTCAATCAATTTGGTCAAGCCAAAGAAGATATTATTTTTTTCGTGTCCATGACGGATGATGATATGGCCGAGGAATTCGAAGATCGGTCTGTAATTCAGATGACAAACGCCAAACTAGTTGATGGCTTCTTGCATCGTTATCAAAAGAAATACAGTTTGAAATATTACACTCATTTCGTTCAGGTAGATTGCTTTAATTCGCAATGTGCTTGTCCCATGCATCGATTGATTACGTATCCTTTTCATTTGGTTTATGCCCATTAGATACGAATAAACCTATTTCTCCTCTTGGTTCGAGTTGAAATAAGTTTATTTAAAGCTTTCATCCAGATGAACAGGAATTCTTACCATTCAACTTCTTCAAATAATCGGAAAACCATCTTTTTTTCAAATTCATCTAAAGTTCTAAATCCAGATATTTCTTCTTTCTTTTCTCCAAGTTTTATCAAAGTCGCTATTGCTAGGTCTCCCACCTTATAATAACCTAATAGTTTATCTTGGGGTTCCCTTTTTAATGATAATTCACTTAATTTTTTTATCATTTTCTCTGTACGGAAGCCTTCTTTTCCTATCTGTGTCATTGCATGATATAAGACTATGGGGTTATTATCTTCTAACAAATTTTCTAATTCACCTATTTGAACCTTCCCCTTCCGCTATCTTCTTTAATATACTTCATTTTAATCCCAGCTAAGAGCTATAAATTGGAATGACCGGGAACATGTTTTATCAGAAATAACCACTATGATGAGTTCCACATTTCTCTTCGCAAACTACGCCGCTATCATACTCATGGTATGGGAATCCGTTTGTTTTACTGAAGCGAGACTCCGGTGCAGCTTATGATTAACGATTCCGATTACCACGTCCGGCTCCATTACATCCTGATGGGAGAGCATAACCAATGTTGCAATATCCCCCCTATGATATGCCGCTGTCAACGCTCTCAGAAAAGTTTTCGAGTTTTCACTTTCCGGTAAGGATAACTCTCCTTTGAGGAGATCCTCCTTGACTGCTTCAAGCGATTTTCGTGCCCGGTGGAGTGCAACTTTTACCGCTCCCTCCGTTGTTTTGAGCATGTCGGATGTTTCACTAATCGAAAATGCGAACACATCTCGCAGCAAAAAGACAGTTCTCTGAAGCGGTGATAGATGATTCATTAAGGACTGCAACGCTATCTCAATTTCAAAAGTTCCATGATCCGGCACAGTTACTTTCGCTTGTTCTCTATTCAATACCCGACTGTAGACTGCTTTTCTCCGTATCTCGTCAATCCAGGTGTTCTTCGCAATCCGCAGCAAAAGCGCTTTGGGGTTTGTATGTTCGAAATTGTTTAACTTTCCTAATGCTTTTACCCAAGTATCCTGAGCCAATTCTTCCGCATCCCAATTTGATTTGGTAAGCGACAGACAGTAACGCTTCAGGACTGCCTGTAATTCCTCCAAGTTCTCGATGTTTATTGTATTATCTGTCATTTGTATAGAATCATCTATGCGCATAGGTCCTCTCCTCCACGGTCTTATTCTGCCCTTTCCTAGAGCAAAGCCTTTTGTTACCTCCAATGTAAACGAATAAGTGGTTGTAAAAGTTACACCATTTACGCAAATCGTTTTCCCATCGAAACCTCCGTATCTTTTTACGGCCTCGGTTCGTTTACAAGGAGAAATCAACTGAAAACAGGAAATTGGGGGTATCACAAATGAGTGTTTATGTTCCTTATGTTGTTGAGCAAACTGCTCAAGGTGAAAGATCGTACGATATCTATTCCAGACTATTAAAGGATCGTATTGTGTTTGTCGGGGCAGCCATCGATGATCATTTGGCTAACAGTATTATTGCTCAATTATTGTTTCTGGCGGCAGAAGATCCGGAAAAAGAAATTTACATGTATATCAACAGCCCGGGTGGCTCTACTTCCGCAGGATTTGCCATTTATGATACGATGCAGTACATCAAACCCAATGTACACACGATATGTACGGGATTCGCTGCTTCGTTTGGCGCGATCCTGTTGCTAGCGGGCGCCAAAGGGAAACGTTCGGCGTTGCCGAACAGTGAAATCATGATCCATCAGCCGCACGGCGGCGCACAAGGTCAGGCCAGCGATATTGCGATCAGCGCAAAACGAATTTTATGGACTCGTGAAAAGGCAACCCGTATCACAGCTGAACGGACCGGACAATCTTTTGAAAAAGTCGAAAAAGATATGGACCGGGATTTTTACATGTCCGCTCAGGAGGCACTGGAATATGGTGTTATTGATCAGGTGATCACTTCTTTATAGAGTATGCTCAAACCCTAATGATCCGCAAGAAACTTTAAGAAAATATGAGGTGATATCATGTTAGCAAGTTTACAAGGTAAGGAAGTAACTATTCATTTTATAGATGGGGCAAATGTATGCGACGGGATATTGGATCAGATTGACGACAAGTTCGTTAAATATCTTACGCAATATCAAACGCTTGTTATTCCTATCACATCTATTCGCACCGTATCCATTGACATTAAGGAACGGCAACGCCATAGAGTTGGATTCGCCCCTTGAACCTATTTTAGTATGGGTGTCAATTACATTGTACGGAGGCCCTATATTATGTAAATTTTACAGGGAGTAGAAATGATTCAGCTAAGACGTGTCGTTCGACAAACTAAAAGCTGTGATTTTGACGCATCATGATGTCGATCATATAGGTTGTCTTCCTGAGATTTTGCAGGAGTGTGGCGATCATATTAAAGTCTATGCACACGAACTGGATAAGCCGTATATTCAAGGGGAGATCCCACTTTTAAAAGATAGTCACCTTGTGCATCGCCCGAAGGGCAAAGTGGACGATACCTTAATAGATGGTCAGGAGCTGCCGTTTTGCGGCAGGATTCGCGTCATCCATACGCCTGGGCATACTCCTGGTCATATCAGTCTTTATTTAAGGCAAAGTAAGACTCTTATTGCCGGGGATTCGATGTACAGTGTAAATGGGATTCTCGGGGGAATTCATGTCCCGACCACACCGGATATGGATGCAGCTCGTCTTTCATTGAAAAAGTATTTAGATCTCGATATTGCATCCGTAGTTTGTTATCACGGGGGATTAAGTAATGTACATGTGAATGATCAGATATTAGGACTTAGTGGCGAGTTAATTTATAGCGAATTGAAGCAACCCCGTAAATGACCGGGGTTGCTTTTATAATGTTCATATGAATTGTATCTAATGCCCACACTTTATTGATAGACACGCACGTAATCGACTAGCATTTGGGACGGGAACTGCGTCGAGTTATTGGGAGCACCAGGCCAGTTTCCGCCGACCGCTAGGTTCAGGAGAATAAAGAACGGCTGCTGAAATTCTTCGGTGTTCCCGGTTCCGTTCTCTATATAAAATTCATTGAACTGCTGTCCGTCGACAAACCAGCGGATATACTTGGAGTCCCACTCGATGCTATACACATGGTATTGGGAAAAATCCAGATTGCCCGATACCCGCCCAAAGTCAGCGTGGCCTCCCGCATCCCAATGCACAGTACCGTTCACAGAAGGATTGTTGTTTACACGTTCCATAATGTCGATTTCTCCGCATTTCGGCCAACCTACCGAGCTGATGTTGCTGCCTAACATCCAGAAAGCTGGCCATATCCCTTGACCGGACGGTAACTTGATGCGCGCTTCTACTTTCCCATAAGTAAATTTTTTCAAGTCTTGAGTTTTGATCCGGGCAGAGGTGTAATTCATTCCGCCGTAAGCTTCTTTTTGTGCCGTAATCACCAGATTGCCTCCGGTAACCTGCAAATTCTGCGTACGGTTGGTATAGTACTGCAGTTCATTGTTTCCCCATCCGCCGCTTCCGGTACCGATTTCAGGGGTCCAATTGGACCGGTTTAACGAAGTTCCATTAAATTCGTCGCTCCACACAAGATTCGAGTTCGGTGCTGCGCTTGTATGCATTGCTGGAAGCAGAACGGTTAGGAGACTGAGCAGCGCAACCGCACATAATCCTTTTCTTAGCATTAGTTCCCTCCTCAATAATAATAATCCAAGTTCTTAGACACTTCAGGAAAATAAGCCTTCAAGCGGTATTGACGATTGAAACGGGAATCACCTCTCTTTATATTTTTCTTCTTGGACAGCTCATAAATTAGAATCGTAGATAGACGATTGAAAAGGTATACCGCTCAAGCAGGAGTATAATGGAAACAAAATACATATTCAACCTATATTTAAGGTTTTTTCTTAAAAATAACTTTCTCATATAGATAAAGCCGGTCTTTATAAATCAATAAGAAATTTAACTGCCATTAAAACAAACGTAGTAGCACGTATCGCACCGGACGCGGTGTAGCCCCGTCGGTCATCTACGATTACCAGAAGACACGTGGTGGTGAGCATCCACAAATCTTCTTATCCGGAGGAAACCTTAGCCCTCAATTCCGTACAACTCATAGCGATGTCGCCACTTCACTAAGGTGGTAACGCTGTGTTATGTTTTTTGCTACTCCCACACGGCTGCTCTGCCCTGCTTTTAACTCCTGTATGATGGCTAGTTTCTCAATCGCATTGTATTCGTTCTTCTTAGACAAAGGAAAACTCCCCTTGAAGTAGCGGTTTATTTATTAAACCTGTCTACTTGAAGGGGAGCATATCAAAATCGGTACTCTGTTCCGTAATTTATAATAGCGAGGTTACGAACTTCACCTCCGGAAAGCGGTTATCCGGTCCTTTCATTAAGATTCCGCCTTGATTTTTCAGATACCTATCGAAGAAATCCAGCATATAGGCATTGATAACGGAGTTCGCTCTTTCGGGCGCAATCTTTCCTGTAATGCCCAGCATTTTGAAAATCGGAGAAATGAACTGTACGTCGGTAAAATTCAAATGCTCCGTATTTTCGATATAGAGGACTTGTCCTCCTTCGTCGACCGTTTCGCGCATCCGTTCAAGCTCCAACTTTTTATCTTCCGTTACTTGATCCTCCCACTCTCTTGTTGATCCCATACGGTTAAGCTCTGCATCCGTGTAGACCCGGTTATCCATCACCATTTTCAATTTTTCGAAATAGCTTTCCGAGTTGATGAACAAAAACGGCTTTCGTAGACCCTCTCTGTCACGCAGTCGATAAAGCCCTCCATCAAGGTCTATTCCAGCCGTGATTCGCGGATCATAAGAAGCGTCATAGGCCGTCGCTCCGCCGATGGAATGACCGAACGTCCCGACATGACCGAGATCAATCCTCCCTTTTAGATGACTTGGGATCAACCCCGATTGGATGAGCTCGAATTGGTCCAACGCAAACGCCACATCGCCGGTTAAAACTTTTCCCAACTTGTCGCGATTTCCTCTACTCGTCTGGTAATCATGGTCGGGCGAGAATAAGTCGTTGGTTGTGCTGGTCGTGATTCGCCCGTCCGGAAACTCGGTTGCAAATGTATTGTAGGTATGGTCGATCACTGCCACGATATATCCATGACTCGCGAGATTTTCGGCTTGCGACGTGTGAAGAAACCTGGAAGAGCCGTTGCCGGGATTCGCAAGGATCAGCGGGTACGAAGTCTGTGCCGAAGAGACTTCGGCCCCCGAATAAGCATGACTGGATACGTACTTCAGGTGTTGAAACGTAAACTCGGGAAGGCCATAGTTCGCGGCCATATAACGTAAAATCTGGGTATCGGGAATAAAGGGAGCGTACTTGCCGGTGCTAGCTTGAGCCGGATACCAGACCTGAACCATCAATTCTCTCTTACCCTCTCTGGCTTCGTCGAAAATCTCTTTCCTATTTGTATCCACGAAATGAAAAGTTTGCGTTCCTACCTTAAATTCGCCTGTCGGTTCAGGTAGTTTAAATACAGGAAAAGCATACATGAGACCCGCTGTTGCGACCAGCATTATTGCTATAGCGGTATAAGCTGAACCCAACATGAATCGTGGGATTTTTTTGGGGCCGGTTTTTTTAAAAGAGCTATAACCTGAAATGGCTAAAAAAATGATCGTTATGCAATATGGGAAAAATAGCTGAACTCTGTATCCTTCCACCGTCCAATGAATGACCAGTAAAAGTGTGGCAATCCCGCTTGCAACGAATACTGGAATTCTACGCCGTCCTTTTTTTAATAGTACGGTTAATGCAAATAAGCCGATGTTTGACAATAAAAGCAACAGTTCAAACAGCCTCATCTCGATTCTCCTTTCAAAAAATTTCTATTTTCGTTTGTTCTAATCTTATCCTGCCAGGCTGGCCTAAGCTATCGATTTGCCTTACATCAACCTAACAATTTTGTAATTCGATCTTGCGGTATTGGAAGACTCGTAAAACCAAGGATGAATCAGGAAATACCAATAAGTATGTGGTTAATACATCACAGACTTATAACGACTATGGTAGTATCACAAGCGCTGTTGACGTGTTGGGTGTACCAACAACGTACACCTATGATGCAACGTTGCATTTACTTGTTGGTGTCTCGAAACCAATTTCTGTGACTCAAACACAATATACGGAATATGTACGTGATGCAGTTCACGGCAATGTGACAAAAATTCGTGTTCGTGAAGTCCGATATTATGGAAATTTCACAGGGAGTAGAAAATGCTTCAGCTAAGACGTGTCGTTCGGCCAACTAAAAGCTGTGATTTTGACGCATCAGGATGTCGATCATATAGGTTGTCTTCCTGAGATTTTGCAGGAGTGTGGCAATCATATCAAAGTCTATGCACACGAACTGGATAAGCCGTATATTCAAGGGGAGATCCCCCTTTTAAAAGATAGTCACCTTGAGATCCCTCGAAAGGCAAAGTAAGACTCTTATTGCCGGGGATTCGATGTACAGTGTAAACGGGATTCTGGGGGGGGATTCATGTCCCGACCACACCGGATGTGGGTGCAGCTCGTCTCTCATTGAAAAAGTATTTAGATCTCGACATTACATCCGTAGCTTGTTATCACGGGGGATTAAGTAATGTACATGTGAATGATCAGATATTAGGACTTACCCAAGGATTATAAAGTTAAAGTTCCAGCAAGCTACCTTTTCGTGAAACGATGTTGTTAGCGTAGAAGAATTGAACCAGTGCTTCAATTCTCCTACTGTTTCCTCCCTTCAACCCCTTCTTTAAAGTTTATTTCTGCAACCCATTGATGATTTATCAGTCATAAAAACATCACTCCACGCGTGCTAACTTGTATATAGATCAGACTTTAACTGATTAAAAATGTATTCTTGCATTTGATCTAAAAGAAGAATGATGTTAGTATCTTTGCCATTTTTCAAAACCCACTGAATAGACGTCATTGAGTTAGCAGCATATAGTTCAGCTAAATACTCCAATGCGATCGAAGTTGAAGAATTCTGTTGCTTTAAATAATCTAAACAAGTCCGAAACAAAATTTGTTCAAATTCTTTACGTAAATCGGCGGATATTTCATGAACGGTTAACAATGTTGAAATTTCCATCTTATTTTTAATCATTTGATCGGTTACAAGTTCTATGGCGTTTGCCACCTTGCCATCTTCCATGGAATCAAAACGCTGCTCAATTTCAACTTTAAAATCAGAAGCATACTGTTTAACTATCTTTTCTAGCAAGTCGTACTTATCCAAATAATGACTATAAAACGTAGAACGTCCGATAAGGGATTGATCACAAATTTTTTTGATCGTAATATCTTTAAAATCATGTTGTTGGAGTAATTCAATGAAAGCTCGCTCAATAGCTATTTTTGTTTTATAAATTCTGATATCTTCATTCATTTAACCACTTGCTCCTTATGTGTAAGTTTTCGAACACTTCATATATACCGTGTAAGATATCTTACAGATTATGCGATACTAATTATTTTTTATGTAGTAACTATACTCTATAGTAAGCACATACCCAAATTGAAGGAGGACAATATATGTTTAAATCCTATGTCCATAACGAACAGTTCAATCTTCAAATTAATCGTTTTATCAATGATTATTATCAAGAAGATGATCGAGCACAAGCTGACTTAGAAAAAATGATTCCGAAATTAAAAGACACCCATAGCTGGTATGAAGCTTGGCTCAATTTTGCAAGGGAACGCGAAGACAGCAAGGACTATGACTTAGCCTCAGTCTACTATCAAGCTGCAGAATTTTATCTTGCAACCACAGACCCCAATAAAGAAAAAATGTATCGAAAATATAGAGATACCTTCTATAAAGGCTTTCATGATTTTGATTATGAATCCTACCAAATTCCATATGAAGATTCCTATCTTCCTGCTGTAAAATTGTTGACGCCTGGAGCTACGAAAACATTACTTGTCTTTGGTGGGTATGATTCTTACATGGAAGAGATGCTTAAAATGATGAAATTCATGAAGGGAATTAATTACAATATTATTGTATTTGATGGTCCAGGCCAAGGAACTGCATTAAAAAACGGCCTAAAATTCATTCACAACTGGGAAAAGCCCATATCAACGGTGATTGATTATTTCAAACTAGATCGTGCAAGTCTCGTAGGTGCTTCTTGGGGAGGATATTTAGCTATGCGTGCGGCAGCCTTCGAAAAGAGAATCGATAAAGTAGTTGCTTTTAACATTTTCTATTGTGGTTTAGATGCCTTAAAAATGGGAATGCCAGAAGAAACTTACCAAAGCATAGTGCAGCTAGTCGAACGTAATGAAGTAGATCAAGTGAATTCATTATTCGAACAGATGATGACTCACAATATTGATTTGCATTGGAAGATTACCAAAGGGATGGAAAACACCGGTGAAGCAACGCCTTTTGATCTCATTAAAAATTTCGAAAAGCACACGATGCACGGCATTGGGGCATTCATTAATCAAGATGTTCTTTTACTAGCTGGAGAAGATGATCAATACGTACCTA
This sequence comes from Paenibacillus sp. FSL M8-0228, assembly GCF_038007385.1. Classification (NCBI taxonomy): domain Bacteria; kingdom Bacillati; phylum Bacillota; class Bacilli; order Caryophanales; family Paenibacillaceae; genus Paenibacillus; species Paenibacillus sp. FSL M8-0228. The sequence continues at coordinate 2,634,971 of NZ_JBBOXA010000001.1, read as the reverse complement.
TTAGCCGACTCGCACAAATCCAACAAGAATTAATCAATGCTGCGTCCATTACAACCAAAGTATTTACTAAAGAAACAGGTGGCGAGCAACACTGCCAAGCAGGTCACAGGGAGTTAGCATTTAATGAAATGAAGAAGTTCCTATAACAACTGTAAATATATATTTTTTTTATACGCAACATGCCCATCAAAAAATCGTAGTTCCATAGCTTCAATCGTTGTTATCCCATTGGCAAGTAAAAACCGACTCCAATTATGGAGTCGGTTTAGTCCATTCATTTCCCCCTGTTATCTCAATGGAGAAGTCCGTAATTTCCTCTGAGCTTTTCAATTCATGCGGCCTAGCATGGTTAGATTTTCGAACCGAAGAACCTTGAAGGAGCGCAAGAAACGAACTTAGATGTCTATCGGCCCTTAATTTCCATTATTTAACATCTAATAAATCCAGGGAGTTAAGTCCACAGCTTCAAACCCTCTTGTTTGTCACTGCAAGTTTAAATAATCAAAATCAACAAAACCACCCGTTGATTTAGTAGCATAATTGAACAAAGCAAAACGGTATCCCATAAAGTGAGGGATTGTATATGACATCGGAAGTGTGTTGCCTATAGCCGTCCAATTTGTGCCGTTAAGACTGTAGTAGAAATATGCTTTATCCATCTGATTTGTAAAATCACATATAAGCTTAAGATATACTCTGTTCTGGGTGAAAGGGACACTTGCCACTTCAGTCATTGCTCCAGAGCTGGCATTCACCATAACAATGGATTTGGAGGTCCCGTTCATCTTTATGCCTACAAATCCATAATTAGCCTGAAAAGCTGCAAGACCGGAATAGTCTCCGTCCTTCATCCCGCTTGTTTCCATTGCAATGATTCCTGTACTTTTCGGTCCAAATGTCCTTTGGGTAAGCGTATTTCTGGCATCCAGAATACTTTTACTCACTTTCCCTGTAGTCATTCTCATAAATCCAGGACGCTGTGTAAGGGACCAATGAGTATTGTCAGGATTGTGGTTCCATTGCCACTCCTTTTTAAGAGTCGCTTCAGAAGACGAGGTTCCTGTAAACGAAACATCGTCCACATAGAAATTCATCAAATCACTTGTTGGGTCTGGGGTTGAACTGTAGGGTGTCTCAATGAAAATAAACGTTTGTGAGAGGTCGGCATCTGCCGGAAGTGTATATGTTCCTTGAATTGTGCCCCATTGGCCCTTGGTTAGCGTGGTGGACCCAAGAATCGATATACCTGTGTAACTTGGACCATTCTGAATACCAAAATTAAATTGCTTAGTGGCAGGACCTTCAGTGTATTTAACCTTTGCAGAAAAATTATACATTCCGCCGGCTGTTACTTTTCCGGTAATTACTTGTCTTGGACCAGCAGCTGTTTGTTGTCTACCGCTGACAAACAAGCTTTTTGAGCCGATGTAATAGTCTGTAGTGGTTGCTGCAACAAATGCAGTGTTATTATTCGTCCACGGGCTTATGGTGGCATTTTCAAATCCACCGTTTGCAATAAGCTGACTGGAGGCTTGAGAAGATGAAAACTCATCAGACGCATAGACCTTCTTTTCGGGATAACCTTCAACAGGAACATCCATCGTAAGAGGAACCTTACCGTTAACACCGAATACCGGCCAATTATTTAACCATGTAACCGGAACAAGATACGGCATACGTCCAATTGCTCCGCTGTCTTTAAACAGCATAGCATACCAGGAGCCAGAAGGAGTATCAACAATTCCCCCCTGTGCAATACCTGAATCATTCAATGACACCTGACCTGTATAGGGTCCTGTCAAGCTACTTGCACGATAGGTTAATTGTGTGCGGTTGCCTCCCGATGGCCAGCATATAAGAAATATATAGTACATTCCCTTGATCTTTTGTATGTGCGCGCCTTCAGCCTTGACTATGAAGCTGGAACCGGCAATATTACTGGCAGCGGAAATAATCACCTGATTAAGTCCCCCTGGCTTGATAGCCTTTGCATCTGCAGTAAGCTCAATAATGCTGATATTATCACTGCCATAAACCAAGAATACACGTCCATTATCAAACAGCAGCGATGCGTCATGATAATAGTTGTCAAGCACTGATGATGTCCATGGACCAGTTTCTATATTGCTGGTTTGATAGATGTATGTTTTGCCGGTAGAATTGGAGCCAAAGGACACATAGTAGATGCCGTTATAATATCTAAGGCTGCTTGCCCACGAGCCTTTTCCATATTCGTTCTGCCCGTTGTTAAGATTTTGTGCGTCATTGTTGGCATACGTATCGTAAACATAATTTACGATTTCCCAATTGACGAGATCATAAGATTTCATGATCGGAACTCCAGGATTCATGTGCATGGTCGTGCTAGTCATATAAAAAGTATTACCTACCCTGATAACATCGTTGTCTGGAGAATCAGCATGTATAAACGGGTTTGTAAAAGTAGTAGCTGCAAATACAGAAGTATTGGACATCATACTCATGAATAATGGTAAAACTAATAAAAGCACACTTATCCTCCTATACATATTAGAATCGCCCCTAATCTTTGATAGGTTCAAAAGCTTTTAGTTTTAGTTAATTAAATTGTAAATAATCCACATAGGCATCCCAAGTACCGTTATCGGTGGTTACGATCAGTCTGACCTCTTGATTTCCGGTTACATGGGTGATATTAGACAAGGTTTGGACCGTCGGCGTAGTTCCCGTAAAATAAAAGGAGCCAACTGTGGTTCCTCCTATTTGCAAGTCTACTCTGGCGGTACTGGAGTTATTCGAAGCACCCCTGACTGAAATACTATGAGTAGAGTTGGCAAAATACTGAGTGTATGCACTATAATCATCATTGGCGTATAAAGCGACCCCATTGAAAGGAGAACTGATCTTCCCAGCGTAAGTCCCACCGAGAGTCATATCCTCAGCTTCAACCCTTGTTCCAGTAGTATTGGGTGTAAACTGCCAGTAATCAATATTAAATAAGTTACCAGTCCCTGTTCCGGTAAACACTAAGAAAACCTTGTGGACTCCTGTTGCATTGCTTACAGTGGTTTCGACTTCCTTCCAGGTCTGTGTTCCTCCAGTAGAACTGACATTAAGAGTTCCAACCAGAGGACCCGTTGCACTGTCCAGACGTATTTCTATTTTACCGCCTGCATTGGATGCTATGTTTGCTTTAAACGTCTTGGCTCCACCGCTACCAAAGTCGGCATTTCCTACAGCGATCCAATCTCCATTGTGTACGTTTGTCACATTCAGATTACTAATGGGACCGCCGCTGGCTTGAGTAGGCTCGGTTGTGACTCCCGCTTGCCACGCCATGGTCTCTGCTTCCACTCTGGTATACGGATTCAGATTGGAGAACTGAGCGATTCCTGTCATATTCCCCTGCACTTCAGCGATACTTCCATCTCCATTATGCGTCAGCTTATTAATATGCGGGGAGCGATAGCCTTTCCCAGCTCCAATTTGAGCCTTGCTGACCGTCTGGGCATGGTACACCACATACCATTCATTCTTAAAGTTAAATACAGCGTGATGGTTGTTGCCGCCCACACCGAAGAACGTATACGGATTTTTCAGGAAATGCCCTTTATAAGTAAAGGGACCCACCGGGCTGTCGCTGACCATGTAGCCAATTTCACCTGCAGGGTACTGTGGCGGGTGTGTCCCGGCAAAGTTGATACAGTAGGAATAGTAGTACTTTCCGTTATACTTATGAAGGCCCGAATCTTCAAACAGGTACGGGGCATCAATGGTGGTAGCGCTCCCAATAACGCTGGTCATATCTGCGCCCAATTTGATGACTCTGGCGGTTTTCGGATTCGCAATGGAGGCCGGATCGGATTCGTTCGGAATGCCGCCGCCGCTATACAAGTACCCTGTGCCATCATCATCCACCAGCACAGCCGGATCAAAAAGCCAGGTTACACCAGCCATTCCCGGCGTATTATGTGTCACAAGAGCTCTGCCCAGGGGGTCTGTCCAAGGGCCGATCGGCGTGTCTGCGGTCAGAACGCCAATGCCGGCTCCACCATTGGCAAAATAGAGAAAGAATTTATCTTTGCCATTGATTTTTTTTTGCGCAATGGCCGGAGCCCAGGAGTTGCCGGCCCACTTGGCAATGCCTCTGCCGTTGTTCTTGTTGTTCGCACCGGCAACCGGAATGGCACCGTGATCCGTCCAGTTCACCATGTCCGCGGAAGAGATGACCTGGATGCGATCCAGTCCGCTGAAGTCATTGTCTTTAATCGAGCCGTCATTGTTATACACATACGTATCGCTGGACATATAGATATAGACTCTTCCATCATAGACCAACGCATAGGGATCAGCGCCCAATTTATGGTCCATAAGAGGATTCGAATTCCCTGGAAGCTTTGCAATTGCATTGTTAGCAGCATGTACAGGTACCATTGGTAAACAACTCAGCAATAATGTAAAAGCTAATAAAAACACCGAAAATTTTTTAATCATAAACATATTCCTCCATTTTTATATATTATGTCTATTAAAAGTTTACAAATTGCCTATGCATAGATTTAATTAGTAATTTTGTATCCTATTTGAAGGTTGGTGCTCCGAAACTTGGACTTGTAACATTTTCAGCAGATATTATAGCCTCCCCTCTAAATTTGTAACCGCTTTCATTTTTACAGTGGGGACTCGAATCAAGCCGAATTAGCCAGTTCATCATTTTTATTTTCGCCCAATAAATTTCAGTTAATAGCTTTTTATAATTACCTTGGTTACGGTACATACAGCAAACTGCGTTGCACGGGTTCCAGGCATTCTTTTGGATATCAGCGCCTTAATTCACCGATGGCAAGCCATAACAGTCGTCTTCATGCAAGATGGTGCTCTTCGAGCTGTTTGTGCTCAAATGTCAATCCCCAAAGTTCAAGGTGCTCAAATATAGTGTCTGGTTCATAGGCAACCCTGTATATTAACGAACTACCGATCGTATTCCCAAATTCCCCTCCCTTCTTTTTCATTACACGTACCGATTGAAAACTTTAACTTTAGAGTTGAACTTGAAAGCTTTTACATAATTACAAAGGAATATTATGTCGTTAGTAAGCGTTGAAGCGAATTTTAGGCTACACAGTCGGGAAAACGATATCCAGGAATATAATACCATAAACGCCACTTTGGAACAAGTGGTCGATACTATTGGGCATCATTCCTGCATGGTTCGCCAAGGCTTTATCCTTCCGGGGAGAGCAAAGCATGCGATTCTAATCGTTGCCGGGGGGAAATGCCAAGATCGACAACAAGAAGTGTCGGCTTCTGTCCTTTAACAGACCGTTCAAATTGGGCGACAGCTTTGCAACTTGTGGAGTATGCTAATAATTCCAGGCTGTTGCGAAGCTTATATTCATGCCATTTTATGCGACTAGTTCTAACCAGAATAGCCATCAATCATGAGTTATCTTACAATTCAAACTTCAATCTATAAATAACATTTATCCCCTCTCATTAATGCCCGATCCTTTTCTTTTAGTCGCGGATATGCGTAACAGTAACCATATTCAACGATCCAAGCCAAACTGTTTTCACTAACATTTTTAGATCAAGGATATTTAGGTGTTCAATGAAATTGGGTTTAATATTAAACGGATTGTTACGGAGTCCAAGCGCACTAGCATCGATAACGATTGTCTTTACCTGTCTAAACCTACGATGTTTGCTTTTTGCCTTCTGGACCTCAACAACACACCTAAACTTTCAAAATGAATTGAATACAAACGCTCTACAGCTTGAATAAGTATTCTATTCATTTGGTCCACCTCCATTAGATATGAAAAAAACTTATTTCTCCTCATGGTTCGAGGTGAAATAAGTTTTGAATTAAGTGCATTCAGACGAACAGGAGGCATTACCATTCGATTTCTTCAAATAAACGGAAAACCATCTTTTTTTCAAATTCGTCTAATATCTTAAACCCAGTCATCTCATCTTCTTTTTCTCCAAGTTTTATCATAGTAGCTATTGCTAAGTCTCCTACTTTATAATGACCTATCAGCTTATCTTGATGTTCCCTTTTTAAAGATAATCCATTTAATTTTTTAAATATTTCCTCTGTACGAATACCTTCTTTTCCGATATGTGTCATTGCATGATATAAAACTATGGGGTTCTTTTCTTCTAGCAAATTTTCTAACTCATCTATTGAACATTTTCCTTCTTCAATTTTTTTAATATATTCATTTTATTCCACCTTTAAACTGATATTAATTAATGTTCCAAACTGTAAATACTTGCCCCAACTTGAACAAGATCAGGAGATGCTAACTTGCCAATGCATATTCCAATATTTTTCCTTTCAGCCATTGAGGTTGAAATTTGAACAGAGCTAACGCTTAATACCGTCTCAATTTGATCTGCATTTTTAATAAGAATTTTATCACCTATGATTTTTTTTATTTCTGGGTAGGTTAAATGGTCTAATCCTTTGTTTGTTCCTACTAAAATTGTACCTTCATCTTTTGACTCAAAAGTTATACTAACATCCATTATTTTTTCCATTTTAAACGCTGCCCCTTTATCGTTCTTCAATATAAAGTTCTCCCTTAACATCACGTATACGCAAATCAGCGCTTTTTAATTAGGTTATGGCATCCCTCAGTAGGTCATCCTTTCTATTGATGTTAAATCGGTATCGAACCTTGCGGCTCTTATACTAGAGTATGTCTTCAAACTATAAAACTATGATTTCAGTCAAGGTGATGGTAAAATTTATTTTCAAATGAAAAGACGAAACGATTGTCTCATCCGATCCGCTAAATTAGCGGCTTTTTTATTTTAAAAGTGCTGGTGCGTCAGTCCGTTTTCATAAAACTTCAACACGGTTTCCATTTATATCAATACCCAGAAATGTATGGTATGATGAAGGACGATTTAAAGAAATCGTATTGTAGTGAAGGGATGATTTATATTGATAGATCACGATAATCTTGAAGAGTATCGAGACCCGATTAATTATGATCTTGAATTTGGCGACGAGATTAATAAATATAATTTCTATCTTGATATTGCTAGATTGAACCCAGGCGAAGTTTTGGAACTTGCATGTGGTACAGGATTGACAACCATTCATTTATCAAAATCGGGGATACATATAACAGGTGTTGATATTTCTTCATCGATGCTTGAATATGCGCGAGTTAAAGCTCAAGGTTTGCCTGTGGATTTTATTGAAGCTGATGCTCGTACATTCGAATCCGAAAAGCGTTTTTCCATGATTTATCTGACAGGAAATGCATTCCAGGCATTTTTGAGCGACGAGGATCAACGAGCCTTACTCGAAACTGTCTACAAGCACCTAGAGCCAAATGGGGTGTTTGTTTTTGAAACACGAAACCCCTTTGGAACCGATTTATCCAACCAAGAGGAAAGCATCTGGGGAAAATTTATCGATAAGGATGGAATTAAAGTCAAGGTATCTGGGACACAGTCGTATGATTCAAGTAGCCAGATCATGCACTGGGTCACGTTCCGTGATTGGGGATCGGAGAAAACAACTTCTCGAATTGCATGTCGCTTTACTGATAATGACACGCTTCAGCGTTTATTAACGAGCCGCGGCTTTTTTTTCGAAAATCAATATTCGGACTGGGATAAAACACCTTTCACTCCTTTATCTCCTTCCATCATTAGTGTTTGTCGAAAAAAACATGGAGCCTAATACGATTGACGACCGCGCGTAAGATATCCATGCCATTCGCATGTTTTTGAAGGAACAACAGGCTATTCCAGTGATTCCCGAAAAAAATCGCCGAGTCATCCTAAAATATGATAAGATCGTTTACAAAAAAACGTTATTTGGTGGAATGCTCTTTAATAAAGTAAAGAATTTATCGTCGTCTGGCGACTCACTATGTAAAATGGCGTGTACATTCAAGTCTTTTTTTGCCTTGGCAACCATTATTGTTTGGCTTGCCTGAGTTTGAAGACACGCCCTAATTCATAAAAAATTCTATTGTTTTCTGCCAAGAATCTGATTGACCAAAAGAATTTCCTTTTAAAGTACCACCACAAGTAAAAACGCCTCCACCCATTTTTAAGTTCAATGTTTCGCTTAAAGGTATAATAAATGGTATTGGTAATGAGTGACCTAAATCCTTATAGTCTAAAAGATTGTATTTGTATTTATAATTGTTTTTTTTCAAAATACTCATTATTTCTACACATGCCTCGTGAGTATTCCAAATATTATCTTGATGACCTGCAATTAGCAATAAATTCGCATTTGCATTCTCTATTTTTATTCGAGCCTCCTCTTTATTTCTTGCCCTTTCCACACTTTTTTTATATGTAGTAGTAAAACCAAAAGGTATATTTTTTTCTAAGCAATGACGCTGATGGTCGTAAAAAATTTCATTATCAACTGGTATAAATGGTAATGATCTCCCTTCATACGACCATGATGAAACATTTTTACCACTCATCAAACCATCCAACGCTTGAAAACAATATGCATGAGGTGCAGAAGCCACAACTTTAGAAATGAATTTATATCGTGACGCCAAAAGTAACGCCAATTCTCCACCTTTAGATGTACCATGTACATATATTTCATTAGTACGTGTTAATGAATTCTTTTTAAGCCAAGAGAACACTTTTTCAAAATATTCAAGGGGAATTTCCTCAAGCTTTTTAGGCAATCCCTTTTCATTGAAATATCCAACGGTTAAAACATTAAAACCTCTAGATGCCAATGGTCCTGACAAAATCGAAAGACCACTTAGTTCACCATCAGACCCACCCAATAATACAATCGTTTTATAATTTGAGTTTTCAGTGTAAAACAACTCTCCCACGAATGCATCAGTAATCTGATGTCTTTTCACTTCCGGTAACTTAAACATACGCTCTAGACTTATGCATTCCCGATCTTGTCCATTTTCACATACTATGTCAATAAATAGACTACCATCTATTGAAATATTATGAGCGATATTTCCTCCCTCACTATTAATCTTCTGTAAAGAAGCAATAAGGCCCATACTATCTATATAATCATAAGTTCCAGAATCAGGTTTCTGTTTCGATAAATCAACACTACCGTTTGAATCCGCAGTAAACCAAGCAAATGATTGATACTTTTCACTAACTGCCCAAGGAAAATGCATGGATGCAGTTATTTTTATTTTGTCCTCTGGTGGTAACCCGGTGACACAAAAATCGATTTTTTCATCAATTATTGCAATTCTCGGTTGTACTTGTAATTTCATCTCGCGACCTCCAAAAGTAGCAATGAATTTTGATGGAAAAATGTTTCCCATTATTTAAAAATGCTTTCTCCGTAAAATAAAGCTATCTAAAGCTCGAATTTGTGCTTCTTGAAACCCTTCCAAGTCTTCAAATTTATAATTTACATCTTCCTCAAAACCAACGTACTCTTCGTTGTGAGCACCATATATTCTTTTCAATAAACTCCATAACACTTCTAATTCTTCAGTTGTGAATCCATTAAAAATATCTGCCATTAGGCATATTGCTTTCTCACCACATTCCAGCATGACTCTTTTCCCTAATTCCGTGATTTCCACGTTAATTGCACGTTTGTCCCGTTTGCTTGGCGTCGTAATTAGGTATCCTTTATTCTCTAAATTGACTATAAGCTTTTGTGCGCTTTGTTTGCTTGTTTCTAACTTTCTTGCAATATTAACAAGTGTTGTTTCATCCTCTGGCAAATGAGCTATTGCCAGCATGATCATGTACTGTCGTGATGTTAATTTCTCAAAATAGTTGTCGCCTTGTATTTGCAACTTATTAGTAACGGAAAAAAAAGTAGCGTAAGTTTGTTGCATTATATATAACTCTCTAAGCGCTTTAGAATATTCCATAAATATATCCTTTTCTTTTTATTGTCACCATACTGACTATAATTACAATAACAGCATTTTGTGTTATCGTCAACATGGTGACAATAATACCATTTGTAAATTGCATACATTAAATAAATAATTGTTATTGTGTATCTGGAATTCCTAGTCGTTATGAATGATCAGCCCGGTCACGTCTTTTGCCTTGCGGAAGTGAAGTTGTTTGCTAAGCCAGGAGAAGGAGCGATTATATCAACACGTACGACGAATAACTAAAAAGGGTGGAGTTGATATAGTTTATCAACTCCACCCTTTTTCTGTGTGTGACGAGTTCAGTCTCTTTTCTTGGTACCGCTTTTTACTGTAAAAAACAACAATGATAAAAAGAATAGAGCCTGTGAAGTTTTAACCATCAACCTGATTCCTTCACCGGAATCTTTTATATCAAACAAAATATCAGCTATGGATACCAAACCTGTAGTAATAAGTATAATCAATGCGAGTATGTACACGTTTAGTCCCCCTTTTTTCCGATTTTACAGCAAGAAGAAGACAATAGCTCTGGATGCGGGTTCGGCCAACCACGCAGGCAACCCAACATATTTTAAGGCGTAAGCAAGACCGTCCTCTGCTGTGCCTGTGAAATCTACCATGATATCCAAAGCTTGCATTATTACTTGATAACCAAGATAATATTTCAAAGTTTCTTTTGCACCGTCGGTCAAAAGTGGTATCTTATCTACATAAATTTTTATCTGTTCATTCCAAGCACGTGATCCAATATTTTTCAGTTTAGAAATTAATTCTAACGCTACTTCCTTTGCGAACTTTGATCTCCAGCCTTGTGTACTTACTTCCCCAGATGGACGTTGAGTATCGACCATTCCAAGATTAGTGCCTACAGTTTTGAAAAGGTCATCATAATCAACTTGTCTTAATTCTTGCTCTACTCTTTCATCAACAATTCCATTTTCCAAGTCTATCTTAGTCTCTGAAGTTATAGAAGATTCTACGGTGTTGGCAACTCTCTTCATATATTTGGTATTTTTCTTCAATATACTAACATGAATTATATATATTTGTAAAATAGAGGAATATAGTAGATGATTTTTCCTGTAATAATATCTATTCATAGTATTTGGACAATAAATGGTTATTATAACCTGTGAAAAGAGACTGTTTATTAAATAACTTTTGACCGAATGATGGCCGTTCGTTAGACTTTTAGCATGATATATTTATATCATGGAAAATTAAATAAGGAACACCCCGCCGCTTTCGAGCCTCGGTGAACCAGGTCGGCCAATGTGCCGGCCTTTTGATTTTTCAACAAACCAAATTAGGGAACATAAATCATGTCTACAGAAGCAAGCGCAGTAAGAAACGGTGGGTGCGCATATTTGGTAAAAATATTGAGTCTCAAAATCATATACTTCAAACAATAAATGGATGCACATACGTTTGTTCCCTTCATGCTCTAAACCTAAATGAAATCCTCTGACTAAATAGCGAAATATTCGCTAAAAATAAATAGCGATTATTTCGCTGGGATATTCTAGGTTTGGAGGTGAGAAGATGTACCAAAGGATCCGAGATTTGCGTGAAGATAGAGATTTGACTCAATCCCAAATGGCTGAATATTTGAATTGCAGTCAACGAATTTATAGCAATTACGAACGCGGCGATGTTGATATTCCTACAAGGATTCTAATCAAACTAGCTGATTTCCATAACACAAGCACAGACTACTTGTTAAACAGAACGAAACAAAAAAAACCTTATCCCGCAGGCTAGCTACTTTTAGAAATAAAAAAGGTAACTCCTCATAAAGGAGCTACCTTTTTTATTTTTTTATAATCGCCCCCTACAATCTTCTGAACTACCTATTTCAACTCTTCTTTCCCGTCAAATACTTCAATCATTATTAGTGCCCCCATTTTATAACCCTCAATATAAGCCGAAGCGGACAATAAGGAAATTAAAACATCTTGTAAATCCGAAAGTCTTCAATTAATTTGTAATCTTGTTCTGGCAATTTTGTTTTGAGGGCTTCCTCAGCATCGGCTATTCTCTGAGAGACCAGTTCAAACTCAGTGTCTTTCGATTTGATTCGTTCACTTGGGTTACATTTTCCGTAATAAAAGTTCTCCAAGATACTCATGTTCTACTCCTTCATGATATGTATTATTAACCCTCTGACTAATTTTAGCGAATTATTCGCTAAAAATCAATAGCGATTATTTCGCTAAGATATTCTTAGTTCGAGGTGAATATGATGTATCAACGGATTCGAGATTTACGTGAAGATAAGGATTTGACTCAAACTCAAATGGCCGATTATCTGAATTGTAGCCAGCGGATATACAGCAATTATGAACGTGGGGAAATAGACATTCCAACGGAGATTTTAATTAGACTAGCTAATTTCCACCATACAAGCACAGACTATTTACTAAATAGAACAAACCAAATAAAGCCCTACCCGGCGGGATAACATTTCTAAGAAATAAATATTAGTCTTAATCTAATTGTGCATTATTTCAATAAATGTTTTTCAACCAACGTAAAATTCTCTTTTATTGTAGATTTCCCATCCACCGTAATCAGTTTTACACCAAGAGTATGGGTCATTTTATTGGCTTTACGAAGGAGCGCGGAGGGACCATCATAATATATCTATGTACCTACCCAACTTTCCTTAGGCGACAAGCCGTTCGCAGACACAGAGCATCATTTGCTCCTAGTTCTGAAGGATGGTGAAGTCGAACTTACAGGCTACCAGTCTGGTGCGGAATGCACTTCATTTTTATCGTATGTTCGAATGCAAACACAAGGAGCATTGCCCTGTCGACAACATCGGCTTGGACAATGCGCTTTATTTTATAGCAACTGCCCTTGGGACAGCATCTTCTGTGCATTAAAGTTAGAAGTCATAACAAGAAAATTTTTAAAAAACCTTCACTAATTACTAGGTTAGTGTGGAGGGAACGAATACTTTTTGCCACCCCAAGCCACGAGAAGCGCAAGGAATAAGAGTATGAATAATGCCCATGAAAATGATCCCGCACCAAAAGTTTCGAGTAAAATACCCCCAGCCATCCCGCCGCCGGCGATAGCCAGATTCCATACGGTCGTGTTAATCGGCATAACCATATCCACTTTGCTCTCCCCTGCAGCCTGAGCAAGCGCCGTTTGCAACAGCGTTGCTGCACCGCCGAAAGTTAACCCCCATACCGTAACAATGATATAGATCATAAGGGCATTGGAGTTGCTAAAGCTCATGGCAATAGAAATTAAGACGAAGGAAATAAGACTAATCAAGACAAGCTTACGCAGCCAACGGTCGATGAATACGCCAGTTATCCATATACCTACGAGAGCAGCAATGCCAAAGAAAGACAGAGCCAGACCCACTCTCTCACCCATCCCATTGGCCGCAAGAAATGGAGCAATATAAGTATAGAGAATATTATGGGCTGTCATCCAGGTCAGTACAACCAATAGTATGGGCCGAATCCCCGGTGTAAGGAAGACTGCATAGATCGAAGCTTGCTTATCGGAGGACTGTCCCGGATAGTCCGGCACCTTCCAAAGCACCCACGCGATCAGTATAACTGTCAGTAGTGACATAATTCCAAAAACAGAACGCCAACCCATAAGGTTCCCCAGAAACGTCCCCGCTGGGACACCAATAGCCAAGGCGATCGGCGTTCCAACCATGGCAACGGCCATCCCCCTCCCCTTCAATGTAGCAGATACCATGCGGAGAGCGTAACCGCCGATCATCCCCCATAGAACTCCAGCCGAAACTCCTGCCAGTAGACGGGCAGCCAGCGTCAGTATGTAGCTGGAAGAAATTGCGGTGACACTGTTAAAAACCAGGAACCCCCAAATAGCCAGAAGTAACAGCGGACGCCTCCGCCATTGGCGGGTAACTATAGCTACAGGGATGGCAGCCACTAGGGAACCGATAGCATAGACAGTGACCAGTTGACCCGCCATTGCCTCTGAAATATAAAGTCCCTTGCTTATTTGCGGAAGCAAACCAGCCGGAATCGTTTCCGTCATAATACAGATGAATCCTGTCATAGCCAAAGCAAGCAGACCAAGCCAGGGAAAGCGCTCAGAGGAGGCGGAAGAAGCAATCTTTACAGTAGTAGAAGAGTTATTGCTGGACATTAGCGCAGCTCCTTAAAATCGATTTCAAAACAAGTTCAAGCGAAAAATCAAGCATATATGCCAATGATTTGCCCTCCTTTTATTTTACTTATGGATCGATCAATCCATATTTTAAAGATGCCTCTCTGTCTTGTCAATTACTTTTGGATCGATTAGTATATAAGTACAAGATAAAAGGAGGCGACTCCATGGTTAGAACCGGAAGACCACGTAAATTCTGTCGCGACGAAGCGATCTCCCAAGCTATGATGTTATTTTGGGAGCATGGATATGAATCAACCTCTTTGGCTCAACTCAAAAAGGCGATGGGCGGCATCTCCTCAGCCAGCTTTTATGCAGCTTTTGAATCAAAAGACGCATTATTCAAAGAAGCGCTGGACCGGTATTTGGCTACATACGGACAAGTATCGACAAGCCTTACAAACTATTCACTTTCATCGCGCACAGCTATTGAATTAGCCTTAAGAAGTTCAGCAATCATGCAGACTGAACAGACCCATCCCTTGGGTTGTTTAGTCATATTCTCTGCAAATACATGTTCCCCAGAAAACACTCATATTCGAGAACTATTGATCAGGCAAAGAGCAGTGACTAGGAACAAGTTCTATGCTCGTATTGAGCGAGCTACCAAGAATGGAGAACTTCAAGAATCCACAAATGTTAGCATGTTAACCACACTATTCGTTACCTTTCTGGAAGGTATATCTACGGAAGCCAGAGATGGTGTGTCCTTAGACAACATTGATACAGCCATAACTAAATTGATGGAGCTTTGGGATACTTGTGCCTGAGACTTGAGACTTGAGACTTGAGACTTGAGACTTGAGACTTGCCCAGTCTTCATGAAAATAAGGGCATACAAATAGCAAAAGGCAATCCCCTTAAAAAAGGAGATTGCCTTTTTATTCAGGAAGAATGCTTCTCTCGTAAACGGCTTTATTCAGCTATCCTACACATCAGCTGACCTAATTGAGTATCGAAGTGTGTTTTGAGATAGAATCGATTATTAAATCCCAGTCGTCATAGTGAAGCTCATGCCCGGCACCTTCCAATGTCAGTAAAACCGCACGCGGAATTGCGTTAGCAAGATTTATTCCGTGTTCATAAGGGATAATCGAATCTTCAGTACCGTGTATAACCAGTGTAGGAACGTTTATTTCCCCTGTTCTAGCCAAATAGGATTCTCCGCCTGACAGCATAGCGTGATTATTCATACTGGCCATATTGTTGCTTCTTTTCCATTCTTCTTTTGCTAATTGATAAACCTTTTTCTCATTGAAAGGATGCTTTGAACCGACTAAAATTCTTGATCTACCCACCACAAAATCGACCACCGATTGTTCGTTCGACCAATCTATTGCTCCCATATTCGAGAAATAGTCCATAACCTTTTTCTCCATCGGTGGAAGATCGGAAGCAAAATTTGACGTTGCTAAAAGAGTCACGGTTAATACTCTGTCTGGATGTCGTAGAGCTATCAACTGAGTCAGCATACCGCCCATAGACATCCCTACGATATGCGCTTGCTCAATCTTATAAGCATCTAATACTCGAATCGCATCATCTGCCATGTCTTCGAAGGTATAGTCCGGTTGACCAGGTTCATAGGTTGTAGAACGTCCAACATCTCGGTTATCATAGCGAATGACAAAGCGACCTGTCTCAGCTAAACGCTGACAAAATTCTTGCTCCCACCAGACCAATGAGGATTGAGCCCCCATAATCAGTAATATTGCCGGGTTAACTTGCTCGCCGAAACTCTCACTACAGATTTCTATTCCATCGCTTTTTATGAGTTGTTCGTTCATGTAGAATTCCTCCCCTCAATGATATATAACAAAAAAACACCGAATATTACCTTCATCACTTATCCCCATAAAGTACTTACGGTGCCCCGCCTTAGGCAGACAGAAATTACCGATCTACTCGGTCGCTAGTTTAAATTATTTTGTTGCAAGAAATTCAGAAAATCTCTTTGCATAGAGCCAAGAGTAAGAATTTTTTTGATTATCCTAAACCTACAATGCTGGCCTTTGATTTTAAATGACCATATTGCAGAAGACAGGTGTCCAAAATGATATTTTTGTTCTTGTAAATCAGCAACTTCATATTCAACTTTTTGTACTACTTTTGTGGAAAATAGATTGAGGAAAAGGATAATAATCCTATCATTATTTAAGAGTAATATGGCTCGACTTGTATAAGCCGAAAAGCTCTGTGGAGTTGAATAGCAGACAAGCATGTCAGATTCTCTATAAGGTTCTGCTAACTTATTGATTGTTTTTTTTGTAATAAATAGCATGATCAAATACCTCTCTATTTGGATGTTTAAATGAATTGATAGAAAAGAATATCCTTCAAAGATATTATACTACACAAGTAAACTATTCCAAAAAAGGATAGTCATCTGTAGCCTATTTAAACATACTCCCTCCTCCTCACTTTAGATGTGACATATACTCAAATGCTCCAAACGTATATTTCATTGCCTTTTTTGCTCCAAAATGATGCACTGTGGATAATATGACGATATTGGTAGGGCCTGGTGTGAAGGTAGCAATAAAACAATAAATTAAAACTGATGTAATATTCATAAGGAAAACTCCTTTTAGCGTATTCTCATGAAATATTACATCTTAAGATAAATAGCATATAGTATGTTATTGCAGGTATTGTATCCTTCGTAGTCACGTTCTCCCACCATTTTTGCCTTTCCTCATCATACCAAGCCTTCAAAGAAAGAGAATAGCCTTTATCCTCCACCGTTGAAGATGTCATTGACCTTACCGACAACAACGCAATTATGGATTATTGTGGTATTATTGTGGTATTATTTTGGATTATTGTTAATACTACGTATCTGAGGAGGGTGAAAATGAAGTTACATACCAAATTTTCAAGACAATTATGCCAGAATATCGAGCTCATTTGTGACTTCATGGGAAACAGTTCGGATTTTGTTGTTCGTGAGATCACGACTGGCCATAAACACGCTGCTCTTTTTTATTTGGACGGCATGACTGACATGCAAAAGGTACAGGATAACGTGATCCGTCCGTTGCATGATCGTGTCTCCTCTGACGAGATCACTTTACCGTTATTGAAAAACGCAATTTTGGACATTGGTGAAGCAAACTTTACTCAAAACTTTGAAGATGCCTTGGAACAGATCCTCTCCGGTGGTCTTCTCCTACTCCTGAACGATATGGATGAAGGATTGGTCATTTCTTTGCCTGGATGGGAAGAACGCAGCATTTCGGACTCAAAGACACAGCCAGTGGTCAGAGGTCCGCAAGAAGCGTTTACAGAAACTTTACGTACGAATACGACTATGGTTCGTCGAAGGGTGAAGGATACAAGAGTACGTCTAACTACCCTAAAAGTTGGCAAAAAAACTAAGACCGATATATCGGTCATGTATTTACATGGGATCGCTGACCCAAAAAAGGTGCAGGACATGATATCCAAGTTAAAGAACATGCATGTGGAGGGCGTACTTGAAAGCGAATATTTGGAAGAATGTCTCCATGAAGATAAACAATTCACGATATTTCCGCTCTTTTATAATTCTGATCGCCCAGACTCTATTGCAGCAGGAATTATGGAGGGGAAAATAGCGATATTTGTGGATGGATCTCCCTTCGCCATCCTTGCACCTGCGGTGTTTGCAGATTTCCTTCAATCCGCAGAAGACTATTATCAATCCTTTGTTTACAGTAGTATCATTCGAATATTAAGGTACATTTGCCTGGCAATCTGTATGTTGGCTCCGGCCATTTATGTCGCATTAACGACATTCCATCAGGATATGATTCCAACCGTTTTGTTATTAAGCTTATCCGCGCAACGTGAAGGAGTACCGTTTCCAGCATTTATTGAGGCGATGATCATGGAAGTGGTTTTTGAAATTCTGAGGGAGGCAGGTCTTCGTATGCCACGGACGGTCGGTCAAGCCGTTTCTATTGTCGGGTCAATAGTGATCGGCCAAGCAGCTGTAGAAGCAAACATCGTTTCGGCTGTTATGGTCATTGTTGTTGCAATAACTGCCATTTCGAGCTTTGTCATTCCCTCGTACACTTTTGCTATTCCAATCCGGATATTACGTTTCGCTTTCATAGGCATAGCCGCTATGTTTGGTGTGTACGGATTGACTGTTGGTATTCTCATGCTCTTTGTACATCTGAATGGGCTTCATTCATTCGGTGTACCGTATTTGAGCCCCTTTGCCAATTACAAATCGTCGGAGCAGAGGGACGCCATATTGCGTTTTCCATATAGAACTAAAAAACATCGTAAAAACTAAAGGAGTAAACCATCATGAACTCGTATCGATCCACCATTTTATTACTGTTTATGTGCATCTGGCTAATGGTGTTTCTTACGGGTTGCTGGAACAGTAAGGAATTGAGCGCAATTTCCGTCGTGATGGCTCTGGGCATTGATGCCGTTGATGACCAATATGAAGTCAGTTTACAAGTGGTTGACCCATCGAAAATGTCGCAGAATTCCCCCATGGAACGGACGCCAACGATCGTTTTTTCCAAGCGCGCCGATACCATATTTGAAGCTATTCGAAAATTAACAACGGAATCGTCCCGAAAAATGTATATGTCTCACTTAAAGTTTGTCATTTTTGATGAGAAAACGGCAAAAAAAGGAATCAAGGAGCCGCTGGACTTTCTGTTCCGTGATCATGAAGTTCGGCCTGATTTCTATTTGGCCGTTGTCAGAGGAAACTCGGCAAAGGAGGCCGTTACTTTTGTAGCTCCAACCGAGATCTTGCCTGCAATGGATATGTATAAGGCATTAAGGCTTTCTGAAAAAGCATGGGCTCCAACTTCCGCGGTCAATGTGAAAGATATTTTAGAGAAATTTACAGAGGATGGCATTGAACCGGTTCTCACCGGTATTCGACTGACAAACGTAGAAAAAGGTCTAACTATTGATAATGTGACAAAGTCGCCCCAACATGTTAAATATTTTTTCACTGGAATTGGTGTTTTCAAGGGCGACCGACTTATCGATTGGATGGATGATTCACAAAGTAAAGCCTTTACCTATATATCCAACCGTGTTTCCAGCACCGTAGCTTCCATCGATTGTCCGAATTCCAAAGGGAAATTTGTTGTTGAAGTAATCCGTTCCAAAGTAAAGATGCGTCCAGAAATAATAGACCATGAGCCGCACATTTCTCTTATTGTGGATACAGAATCCAATATCGGAACGATCTCGTGCAATGCCAACCCTAAGAATGAAGAGACATTTAGAGATCTTCAAGAATCAGCTAAAGAGCATCTGCAACAGTCTTTGAAGAAAGGCATTTCGCACGCACAACAAATCGGTTCCGATATATTCGGGTTTGGAGAAGCTTTTCACCGCAAGTTCCCACGTGAATGGCATAGATGGAAAGAGGATTGGCCACAAAAATTTCAAACGCTTAAAGTGGATATTCAGCTCAACTATCGTTTAGTCCGGTTCGGAGACATTACCAGTCCAATTGATATGGGAATACACAATCAGGAGTGAATGCATATGCTTTATGTGATTCTCGTAACTTCCATTTTAACATCGTTGTATGAGTTTAAAAAATTTAAGGCGAAACAATATGTGCGTGAAATTGTATTCAGCTCGATATTGTTGATTATAGGCGTTATATTGATTATCCTACGGATCGCCAACATTAAACTGCCGACTCCACTGGCGGGCATCCAAATCCTATTTCAACCGATAAGCCGGTTACTTACTGAAATATTATCTTAAGGAGGCATGGGGATGAATTCCAATTTGACAGTTCGACAAGCTATTTTGTGGTTTGCATTGTATCAAATAGGAAGCGCATATCTGGTGCTCCCAGCGGTAATTACCGCTGTCGCTAAACAAGATGCCTGGCTCTCCATCCCAGTCTCCTTAGGTTTCCATCTGTTATTGATACCTTTATATGCCTCCATCGCTAGGCAAATGCAGGGGAAATCTTTTGTAGAGCATCTCCGTTGCCTCTTCGGTCCCTTGGGCGGGACGATTAGCATCGTTTTCATTTTTTTGTTTCCCTTTCTTGTGTTCATTATGACACTTCGAAATCTGGGCGACTTTATCACGACAGCTATTATGCCGGAAACTCCCTCCGACTCGATATATTTCATTATGCTTATAGTCATTTATTTTGCCGTTCGATCTGGCCCTGCTGTAATTGGCCGTTGTGCGGAAATCCTATTTTTTTTCCTTCTGGTTCTGTATCTGTTGGTCAGGATTACCCTTCTTTCTGATACCACCATAGATAATGTGCTCCCTATTTTTGAGTATGGTTTGAACCCTATCGTTCTCGCATCGTTCAATTTGTTTGCCTTTCCCTACCTTGAGGCAATTCTGTATCTTTTTTTTGCACAGTACATCCCCGATCCAAAAAAGTGGAGAAAGACAGTGATAACTTGTGCTTTGATTAGCGGCGGCATGTATTTTTTCATGGTTTTACAAATAATTGCCGTGATGAGTGAAGGTGTTGTATCTAATTTGACATTTCCTACTTTTTTTATTAACCGAACAATCAGTAACGGAGAGTTTCTTCAACGGTTTGAAATTTTCGTTGCAGTGTTTTGGTTTGTCACCATTTTTTTCCGACTCGCACTGCTTTTATATGTTTCAGCGCAAGGGCTTGCAGATGCTTTTCGTCTTCGAAGCGCTAACTCTCTCTTAGTTCCTCTGATCCTAATCGCATTGGCAATGGTTCATTCTATTTGGCCAAATATGCAATTTTTAATCAAGTTTTTTTCAGTATGGCCTTTTTACGCCATGATTTTCGGTATCGTGTTTCCTATTGTGCTATGGCTGGTGGGTAAGGTAGGCGGCTCGCTAAAATTTCGTAAAAAGTATCACTAAAGTTGCGTTGGCCGTATGAACATACTGTCCTTCAAATAAACTTTTGTTGTACTCATTATTGCAATTTAGCAAGAAGCAACTCCAGTTCCTCCCTCTCAAGATGTCTCCATTGCCCACGTTCCAGATGATCCAAGGTAATATTCATAATTCGAACACGTTCCAACTTGAGCACCCTGTACCCCAAGGCCTTACACATTCTGCGAATTTGCAAGTTCAGACCCTGCGTCAAAATAATGCGGAACTCGTATTCGCTTGTACGATCAACCTTGCACGGTTTGGTAATAACGTTCAATATTTCAACGCCACAAGACATAGCCTGCGTAAACTCGTTTGTAACAGGTTTGTCTACAGTTACTACATATTCCTTCTCATGACCATGCTCGGAACGCATCATTTGATTGACAATGCTTCCATCGTTGGTTAATAGAATGAGTCCCTCTGACGCTTTGTCCAGCCTGCCAATGGCAAAAATCCGCGAAGGGTAGTTAACATAACTAATAATATTACCAGCAACCTGTTCTGCTGCGGTACAAACAATGCCTATAGGCTTATTCAGAGCCAAATATACAGGTTCACTGGAATTATACGGAATAACTTCCCCATCAATCAGCACGATATCCTGTGGCTCTACTTCCGCGCCCGCTTCACAGACAATGCCATTAATCGTAATTCGTCCTGCTGCAATCAGTCTGTTGGTTTCCCGACGTGAACAGAATCCTGTCTCACTGATGTACTTGTTAATTCTCACGATTCACCTGCTTCTGATTATAATATGTGAGTTTAAATAAAATAATTAAAAAAACACCTGATTGTTCTTGCTTAATCAGATGTTCGCCGTTTACGACAACTTATACTTTCCCGGCTTATTTGCTACTGTTGCCGCCGTTTTTATTCCTTGTTGGTTTGGCAGTGCCGCCTTTTGTGCCACCTGCCGCTTTGCTTCCCGGTGCGCTTGTAGAAGCGCTTTTTGTCCTTACTGGCTTCGCAGTTTTGTTCCAGCGTGTCCATCCCTTACTACCTGTGCCTCTGCCGGTCCCGCCGCCCTTGCTTTTTCCACCCATATGATCACTCCATTACTAGTCGTTCAGATTTAACTAAGCTATCATACCATTACTTTGAATATAATGCCCATTTGTTTTAAAAATTGAACATGTTAAGCCGCAAATACTTTCGCAAAACGGATCTTACTGTATTTTTGTTAGTTTGCAGGTTAATAATGAGATAAGGCCATATAGTATGGAAAAATAATGATTCTTAAAGGAGTGAAACACATGTCTGTTGATGTTTATCTTAACTTTAATGGAAACTGTCGTGAAGCAGCGGAGTTTTACGCAGAGGCATTTGGGACTGAGAAACCACAAATTATGACGTTCGGTGAAGCACCGCCCAATCCTGATTATCCTCTACAAGAAGAAGCCAAAAATCTGGTCATGCACACGCGGCTTCAAATTGATGGTAGTAATGTCATGTTTTCAGACGTTTTTCCTGGTATGCCATTCGTAGCCGGAAACAACATCAGCCTCGCCATCGTCAATAAGGACGAAGAGAAAATTCGATCGTACTTTCATAAATTAAAAGAAGGAGGAACCGTAAACATGGAACTTCAAGAAACATTCTGGAGCAAATGTTACGGTAGCCTTAAAGATAAGTTCGGAATTGAATGGCAATTAAGTTATGATAACGGAATGACCGACAGTTAGTCTGTTATATTACCCTGCGATAGTTAAGCCCTCGCAAGCTATTCTAATTGAATACTTTGTGAGGGCTTAATATCAGCTTAAAGTTACTCTATACAGCAGCCTTAGAATTCTTCCAAAACCTTGAATTTGTCTCCATGAATCTTATCCAGGTGATCCTCTCCCCAGTAGCATAAATGGTCTAGCGCGGGTTTTAATCCCCAGCCGTAGTCCGTTAACTCATACTCTACTTTAGGAGGGATTTCATTATAAACCTTTCGTGTAACGATCTCATCCTTTTCTAGGCCTCTGAGCTGAGTGGTCAGCATTTTTTGTGTAATGCCGGGTATTA
Source organism: Paenibacillus sp. FSL M8-0228 (assembly GCF_038007385.1). NCBI lineage: Bacteria > Bacillati > Bacillota > Bacilli > Caryophanales > Paenibacillaceae > Paenibacillus > Paenibacillus sp. FSL M8-0228. The sequence goes on along the minus strand of NZ_JBBOXA010000001.1, from coordinate 2,612,064 downwards.
ACCGACGAAACTCAGACGTTCGTTTCCGTCCTGTCATCAGATGGTAGATAATTAAAGGCTTCCATTTCCCTCCCATCACCTCTAAAGCCGCTTCCACTCCAACTTGATACTTCTTTTGAACCCTATTTTTTGTCTGTTCAGTCATTTCTTAATCCTCCTTTAGAAGGCTTCGTTTGCTCAGAACAACCCATCACTTCAATTCATTACTCAGATCAGTTTCTAGGGAATCTACCTAGGGCACTTCCATGTTCCTATGGCACCTGTATCATCCTATAGAACTTAGAAGTGCGTACTTCCAGATTATTTTCCTACTGTATATAATAGCATCAAGCATTGAGCATTCCTAGAAGTAAGCTATTGAGAAAGGTAGTGAAGAAGCATGAAAGTATTAACCGTTGTTTCACACCCGAGAAAAGATTCCTTGACCTTTAAGGTTGCTGATCGTTTCGTACAGGGTCTTGCCGATGCAGGCCACGATTATGAGATATTAGATTTGCATGGGATTGGTTTTGATCCTATTTTAAAAGGAGTAGATGAACCGGATTTGACAGTTGCGGAACAGTCCTTTTCCCCTGAAGTAGAAATGGAAATAAGGCGGATGAAGGAGCATGATGCATTGGCATTTATTTTTCCACTTTGGTGGTGGAATTTGCCAGCTATGCTGAAGGGTTATATTGACCGTGTATGGAACAATGGGTTTGCGTACGGTTCGAATCACCTGCATCATCAGCATATCTTGTGGCTTGGCTTGGCCGGCGTTTCGAAAGAACAGTTGAAAAAGCGTAACTATGATGAAATGATTACTCATTTGCTGAATGTGGGAATTGCAGATTATTGCGGAGTTTCCAATTCCAAGGTTGAATTCTTAGATGAGACCCTGAGTTCAAATTCCGGTCATTTTGTAATGCTGCTGGATCAAGCTTATCACTTTGGTTTGAATTATGGCAAGGATTAGGCTTTATTTACAATCCCCTCCGACACGAAGGCCGGAAATCCTAACAGAATGCGAGAAAGAATTATCTTTCCGCAAGGAGACCTAAGTAGTAACGCGAAAAAAGACGTTAACCCAGCCATATTTTGCATGGACAGGGGTTAGCGTCTTTTCATTATTCTGCATTTAACTAGCTTTCGACAGCAAGTAAAGGAAATAAGGGGTAACCAGTATGGTGATAATAATTCCGGTTGGAATATCTGCACCAAAGCTGATCGTCCGAGTAAGTGTGTCAGCAATCAAAATGACGAGTGCACCAACTAATGCTGTCGTAGGTAGCAATAGCTTATGATTGGGCCCTACTAGCTTGCGCGCTAGATGGGGACTGACCATGCCTACAAAAAAGAAATTCCCTCCAAGTGCCACGCTACCAGAAGCGAGCGCAACGGCAGCAATCGTCAAGCCGATAAACTCCCTTTTAATTGCTACACCGAGGCCCGATGCTGTCTGATTCCCCAAATTCAACGTATTGAGTGTGTTAGACCTGTAAAAAACGTAAAAACAGATGATAAACACCCACGGGAGCAGCACCATAATATAGCTCCAGTCGTCCCCCCACAGGTCTCCAGCCTGCCATCTCAGAGCAAAGTCATACTGTTGCTTGTCTAGCCGGAGTGTCAACATCAGAGATAATGCGCTGTAGCCACTCCCCATAGCGACACCGGTTAAAATTAGGCCTGTAGGCGAGATGTCTCTTCCCCGCCTGAAAGCAAACATAAAAATCAAGAAAGCTGCCGTGAGGCCGCCTGCAAAAGCTAACCCTGGAAGAAGAATCGGCGATAGCAATCCTTCACTAGCGAACAACGTAATATACATAAGTACAAATAGCCCCGAGCCTGAGCTGATGCCGAGTGTCCCGGGACTGGCCATGTCGTTTTTGAGCAAGCTTTGCATGATACAGCCTGATATCCCCATGCCAATACCTACCAATATAGAAAGCACAATACGTGGCAGTCGAAAGTCAAACACGATCAGGTTCTGTTTGCTCGTTCCTTCGCCCATGATGACCTTGAAAACTTCGAGTGGAGAAAGGTTCATTTTCCCAACATTCATACTGAGTATAGCCACTAACAGCGTCAGCACTACTAACAGTAAAATAATGCTAATACCCCTGCTATTGCGGGACAGCTTCAACTAAACTCCCTCCTTTGCTTGCGCACAAGGTAGAGAAAATAGGGTACGCCCACCAAGGCAAAAATAATGCCAAGGGGTGTTTCGTGAGGGCGATTGATCAGTCGTCCAAGTAAATCCGCTGCCAACAGAAAGACTGCTCCATACAAAGCTGAGGCCGGGATAATATACCGATAATCCGTTCCGACCAGATGGCGCATAATGTGTGGCACGATCAAACCCACGAAGCCAACAGGACCGACCACAATTACCGATAATCCTGTTAGAATTAATACAATTAGGGTTGAAAACAACTTAATCCTATTGGCACGAATACCCAAGCCTGATGCTACATCCTCCCCGAAGCTCAAAATCGTAATTGAGGGAGAAAGCGCGATGGCACAGACCAAACCCACTACAAACAGTGGAGCAATGAAAGCTAGTTCACCCCACTTGGCACTGGCTGTACCACCAGCAGACCAGTAATCAAGGGCTTGGCCAATCTCATACTTAATAGCGATAAACGTACTAAATGCACCAAAAAGCATGGAGATGGACATTCCTGCCAGTACCAGTCGCTGAGGCGTCATGCCTCGCTTGCCTATAGATGCGATGTAATACGTAATGCCCGTAGTGATTGCTGCACCTAGGCAAGAATACAGCATGGTTTCTCCGTAGGTGCGACCAGGCAAAAAGGCCATACATAACGCAATAGCAAATGTCGAGCCTGAGCTTATGCCAATGAGTCCCGAATCCGCTAGTGGATTACGAGTGGTTCCCTGCATAATCGCCCCACACACAGCCAAGCTACACCCTACCATGATATCTGCCACGGTGCGTGGAAACCGCAAGGTGTGAATAATCTGATGTTCCGTAATGTAGGGATCAAACTGAAATATAGCCCCCCACGCCAGCTTCAAGCTCATTTCAGCAGCACCAAAGGTAATGGATGCTGCGGTAACCACCAGAAGCAGGAACACGCCCACGATCATGCAGCCTATAAAATGAAATATTCCTTTTTTATTTGGTTCTTTGTGAGTAGACATCGATTACACCCTTAGTTGGTCAATTATGCATCATTACTTCGTCTGTTCCAGCAATTTGCTAATCATATAATCTAGCTGTCCCGTCATACTAGCAACGTCCGAATAATAGAACAGTCCTGCATATTTCGCTGGAATTTCGATGATATGTCCGTTTTTAACGGCTGGAATGCTGCTCCAGATTTTTGTCTTCGCATATTCGGATTCCTTGCCTTCCTGCTTAAACCAAAGGACATAATCTCCAAAGTATTCAGCAGCTACCTCGTAGGATAAAGAACCACGATTCTCTCCGGAGTTTTTAACCAATGTGTTGAGCTTTTCCGGTTTGTGAAGTCCAAGATAATTGTAAAGCAACGTTCCTCCGCGTGAGCCTGTTTCATAATAAATTCCGTAGGAGCCACTGCCCCAGTCCTCGAAAATGCTAAACGTTTTGTCCTTGAATATGTCGGAATTTAGTTTTTCTTTGGCCTGACTCAGCTTGCTTTCAAACAGTGAAATCACTTTGTCCGCTTCTGCTTCATGTCCTGTGGCCTGACCAAGAAATTTCAAACGTTCTAGGGAGGTCATTTTATCCTCAGGTATCACAAGAACAGGCGCAATTTTAGACAGCTTATCATAATCCTTTGTATCATATGTAATGATAAGATCAGGATCATACTTCATAATTTCCTCAGTTTCCCACTTTTCAATATTGGGGACGTCGCTAAACTTATCGTAAAAAGGCATCGTTTCTTGTTTCCACCCCATGACTGCGGCCGGCTTAATCCCTAGTGTAAATACATCGCCAACATACCAGTTCACGACTACCCGTTGAGGATTAGCGGGCACCTTCACATCTCCTTTTACCGTAGAGACTGTACGTGTATCAGAATCACTGCTTACCTCTTCCTTCGTGGACGACGCGGATTTAGCAGATGAATCAGAGGAGCTGCCAGCATTCCCACAACCTGAAATAACGAAAATCACTACGAATAGTGCACATAAAATCATGTGAAACTTCTTGTTCATCATACGATGCATGTTGCAAATCTCCTTTGAAATATAGTAAGTGCAAAGCATACTTAAAATTAATGATATTGATAATCATTATCACTAATATAAAATTGTAAATTTTACCTCACTGATTGTCAACTATTTCTTGTTTTGTTTTACTTTAATGGGTTCTCCAGTGTTGCTCTTCTATTCGCTTCATGCCATTCCTGATAGATTCCTCCAATTTCATAAAATGCTTTGTTCATTGAAGTTGTCAGCTCCTTCATGATCTCCTTTGTATATTTTAAATGAGTATTTATGTTATCCACTTTATATTTGCGAAGCAGATTCAGATGGGCAATGATGTGAATTGTATCTTCGATGATCCAATAAATCACATCCTCTTCCTCTTTCGTAAGCTTGTTCAGCATCTGTATGCCTCTTTCATACATTTGGAGCGTATAACCCCGCTTGCTCACTTGCACATACGGACTCAGATCATCATAAAAATCCGTACAGAAAGGTCGTCTTACATATTGCTCATACTGCTCTTCATATATTGAAGTTTGTTCAAGCAGTTTAATCGTCATATCTATGAGTTCTTGTTCGCTATATATTTTTTTCATCAGATTTTCCCTTCCCTCTCTCTACTAAATAGATTCAAGTCATATGGACGAAAGCATCGGCTATTCTATGGGTAGTGGTATCCCTGATGTTCAATGGAACGTACGCGCTCGCAGCTTCAGCAACATCAACGTTTATCGTTACGTTTCAACAAGCAACCTTGGTATACAACGATCACGTAGGCACGATTAGGCCATTGCTGTCCAGGTGGCAGGTCAATCCATTAGTGAAGGTAACAGCGTAAAGGCCTCCTCCGTTTCTGCCAAAGGTTCTACCGTTAAGCTAAAAGTGACGATAATAGAATGCTAAAAATAGACCGTCACTCCCAGGAGCAGCGGTCTTCATATTTACAAGTCGCGGTAACTGGGCAGGTACCATTTCGGTATATAGGATTGAAAGTCATCATATGCCTCCAATACCTCTTCAGCTCGTTGCACCATATCGTCTACCTCTTCTTTGCCAAATGGAATGGCCCAGTGGATCGATGAAAGCTGATTGCTTGCAATATACAGAGCCATTAATCTAAAAAATAAATCAGGTACATTGTTATTAAAATAACCGTGGATTCGGCCCGAAGCGAATAAAGGACTTAATGCTGCACACCAGGTAATTCTATTGAATTCTTCCCAAGGATCACCATAGTCCATTCTATTAAAATCGATGATACCCAGTTCACCAGATGGGGTAACCACCATATTGCCCACATGATAATCCCCATGCTGAAATGTTTGAGGACGATTTTCTAATAGATGACGGTTTTGCTCAATAAAGCTTATGGCTTGATCTGCTCCCTTTAAGAAAATACCGCATGACTTATAGTTTGTAATATACCTGTTGATTTTGCCATTATAATGCTCAGCCCATGGGGCTCGATCTGGCTCTGCATGAATCTCATGCATTTTTTTCAATGCATCTCCCGCTTGAACTCCAAGTTGATACTGTTGTGCTGCAGCTAACGTGGGGATCATCTCTTCAGCATCTTTCCCTTCGATCCAGGTGAACAAGGAATATACAGATTGACCCTCATTACAAAACCCAAATTCAAGCGGCCGGGACATGAACAGATTCTCCACGTGATTCAGCTTTTTTACAGCTTCAAACTCGCGTTTCTTTTTATCATAATGAACCATATCCGCCATTCTTAGCAGCAAGTCTCTACCATCAGTGGTTCGAATATAATATTTTTTGTCACTGGACCAGCCTCTATGAATCTCTTCCACGTTGCTCCACTTGCTGGCACCCGGTATTTCACTAAAGAGTTGAGTCACGCTCATCCCCCCACGTTAAAATAGCCTTACTTACTAACTTACTATATGCTTTCCATAGTTTACCTTTGAAATGACAGAGGAATCAATCTTCTTCCAGAAAAAACTCAAATAAAAAAGGCTGAAAAGAGAAGCTGTCTCTTCAACCTCAATATTCACTGAGTTGCCATCGTGAACACCCATCACTTATATTATAAAATCAGTAAGAATACGAAAACTCATGTTTAAATTCGTCTACCCGTTGAATGGTTTTGAGAATATTGCGACCTTCACGTGTACCATCAATAATACGACGAGCTTGTTTACTATCCCCAATATTAATAACTTCTACTTGATGTTTTTTACCATATTCGAGCAAGCTGTCCATCAGCGGACTGTATGAACGCATACCCAAGCATACGAATCCAAGATCAAAAGGAATCTCAAACTCCTGTTCTCCATGCTTTACTTTGAAACGGTCGCTACACACTTCTGTCAAAGCTGTTTCCGTATGGACGTTCACTTCCCGCTCCTCTACCATTTTCATCATGGAGATTCGGGTAATCATATCCAGATCTTTACCGAGTAGCGGCATCATCTCAATAATGGAAACCTCTTGTGCTCCACGCTCTGCGTAATATTCGACGACATCCAGTCCCACAGCCCCGCCACCAACTACAGCAATGCGTTTACCTTCAAACTCCTGGAATTTCTCCATGTTGTGCAAAAGATCAAAGATGGAGAACACTTTTGTCCCCGGTTTGCCCAGTTGCTCATGCAAACCTGCAATAGGCGGAAGAAGTGGTATGGCCCCCGTCGCATTGACAATAATATCAGGATTCAGGGCACTAATCATCGCCAAATCGGCTCGGCTCCCTGTTACAATGTTCAGATTGGTTAACTGTTTGGTGCGTTGAATCAGATAATCAGGGAAATCATTGATGCGTGTTTTGTCTGGCAAGCGGGCAATATCACGGGCCAAACCGCCCAACTCTGGTTTCTCCTCAAAGAGGGTTACTTTGCAGCCTACTTCGGCTGCCGTACATGCTGCTTCCATCCCAGCGGTACCCCCACCGATCACAACAACCTGAACATTGTTTTTAACACGTTGTTTCCGGTATTCAGCTTCCTTGAACAGATCCGGATTTACCGTACAGCAAATCGGTTTACTTTTGGAGATACGATGATCGGCACAACCAATGTTGCAAGAGATACATTTTCTAAGCAAATGTTCGTAGCCGTTTTGCACTTTAAGCACCCAGTTCGGTTCTGCAATCAAGCCTCTACCCATTGCCAGAAGATCCGCGTCACCTCTCACCAAAATATCCTGCGCAGCCTGTGGGCTCCGAATATTACCTGAGGTCATCGTTACCTTCCCGAATTTTTCTTTTACCGCTTTGGCCATATATGAGCGCCAACCATCTGGCAGGTTCATCCCGTCAATCTGGAACTGGATGGAATCATTCAGAGCAGCAGAAACATTCAAAATATCTACCTCATCATTAAGATACTCCAATAACTCGAGTGTATCTTCCAGTGTGTTCCCACCTTCTGTGAACTCTTCCGCGCTAAAACGTAAGCAAATAGGGAAGAATGGGCCTACCACTGAACGAATTTCATCAATGACTAATCTGGCAAAACGGGTACGGTTTTCTGCACTGCCGCCAAATTCATCCGTGCGTTTATTATACATCGGCGAAAGAAACTGACTCAGCAAGTAGGAGTGTCCCGCATGAATTTCAACACAGTCAAATCCTGCTCGTTGCGCTCTTCCCGCTGCTTCTCCGTATTTGCGCACAATGGCGTAAATTTCTTCTTTTTGCAAAGGTCTTGGAATCGCTCCGCCCTTTTTAGAAGGAATATTGGAAGAAGATACAGGCTGAATTCCGTTCAGTCGTCCCGCATAAGCTGAAGCACCCGCATGGTTAATTTGTACAGAAACACAAGCTCCATAAGAGTGTAGGGCTTCTGTTAATCTAAACAGTCCGGGAATAAACTGATCGTTATCCATACGCAGCTGGGTTGTTCCGTTTGTACCCATTGGGAAATCCAGACAAACATTTTCTACTGTTATCAAGCCGGTACCACCTTTGGCCCGTTGCACGTAATAGTCAATATGATCCTGAACAAAGCTTCCGTCCATGGCAGCAAAGTTAGTTCCCATTGGGGGCATAACAATCCGATTTTTCAAGGTCATGCGTCGTATGGTTAGAGGTTCAAAGATAGCAGGATAGTGGTTCATTGTTCTTCCTCCTTGCGAGTGTACAAATTTCATGTTCAAGCTTCCATTAAAGCATTCTCATATGTGATTTATTTCACTTTTGGGAATATCGAGATGTTATTGAGTACGATTATTCCTTATGACTTGATTTTATATCATCTAATCCATAAATTCTAATGCTATTTTATGTACTAAATCATAGTTTCAATCTATAGATTAACTGGAGTTATAAATAAAATAAAAAAGGAACAATCCTGTGAGGAATGTCCCTTTGGTGTGGAAAAATCATGCTTATATTCTGGTATCCATCTACCGAGCTGTTCTTTTAAAACCGTTGGGTACACGTACCAAAATCCCTTCCCTAACGTATCTGTCCAGCAGTCCACACATTGTGGTATATCCATTTACTTCGAATAAAGGTGCGTAGGCTGAGGCTTTAGGAGAGGTATTCAGATATTTAAGGAAAAATCCTTCGTCGATGACCTGGGTATCGTAAATATAAGCCTCAATAGATGTATGCCGTTCTGGGTGATGCTCCCCAATATTCATAAACAGACAATGATCACCATGCAAATCAGCTGACCATATTCCATCAATAATCAAGTCTGTTTCTTTCTGTTCCAGCCATTCAAACTGAGTTGGGAACGGGTCGAACTCAGAAGGTCTGAATTGGTGGGTTTCGGTAGCCATTCGTTCACATAAACGCTGAGCAGATAGTGTGTATTCGTCCCACAAGCCCAGAATAGCCATATCTCTTTCATTCGAGTATTCCCACTCTTGATCCTCTTCTGTCGAAGTTGAGAACTGTGCGAGTGATTGGTCTATCCCCTTATGTCTCATTGCTGTTTTCTTTCCTCCTATCCATCACTAGAAGTGCTCCATTCAGAAACCAAAAATCCCCTGCCCGAAAAGCCGGGTGAGTCCAATGAAAGGAAACACCCCGGCTTGATGTCAAGGGAGACTTGTCTATCCGTATCAAGATTATACTTTTAAATCACCATCATAGGTGGCAATCATATTGTACAGTTCAGGACGACGGTCACGGAAAATGCCCCATTCAATCCGTCCTACTTCCAGCTCATCCAGGTCAAATTCAGCAGTAAGCACTTCTTCATCGGTACGACCCGCTTCTGCGATCTTGTTACCTTGATGTCCGGCAATAAAGGATGAACCGTAGAATGTAATACTGGAGTCTTCGTCCGTTTCAGTTCCGATCCGATTGGAAGCTATGACTGGAATCAGGTTGGAAGCCGCATGACCCAGCATGCAAGTCTGCCAGTGATCCTTGGAATCAATGGCAGAATCCTGCGGTTCCGAGCCAATAGCTGTCGGATAGAACAAAAGTTCTGCGCCCATGAGCGCCATACAGCGGGCCGCCTCAGGATACCATTGGTCCCAGCACACGCCTACCCCAATTTTGGCATAACGTGTATTCCATACTTTAAAACCGGTATCGCCCGGATTAAAATAAAATTTTTCCTCATACCCAGGACCGTCCGGGATGTGGCTTTTGCGGTATTTACCTAACACTTCACCGTCTGCGTCAATGACGGCAAGACTGTTGTAGCGCGCGTAGTTTTTCTTTTCATAGAAGCTGATTGGCAGCACAACCTGTAATTCTTTGGCGATTTTCCTAAAATGGTTAACCGCTTTGTTGTGCTCCAGCTCAGTGGCATATGAATAATAATCAGACTTTTCCTTCTGGCAGAAATATGGAGTCTCGAACAACTCCTGTAGCAAAATAATTTGTGCGCCCTGCGCAGCCGCTTCACGTACTAACTTCTCTGCTTTACTAATATTTTCTTCGATATTGGTAGAACAGCTCATTTGAGTTGCTGCAACTTTTACTTTTCTCACTTTAGTCCTCCTTTTAGATGTTGTATCGTTCAACGCTTTACAGCAGGCATCTGCTGGGTCGTACAGTGCACGTTACCGCCTTCACGGATGACCGCCATACCGTCTACAGTACGAATGGTGCGATCTGGGAATACATTTGCCAGCACTTGCTCAGCTGCAAGATCACTCTCAGCGGCAGTGCCGCCGAACACTGGCAAAATAATACCGCCATTCACAAAATAGAAGTTAATATAACTCAGTGTCAATCGGCTGTCTTCATAATCCACACGCGGCGGCTGACCGATTCGAATCACTTCCAGCTTACGGCCTTTGGCATCCGTTGCTTGCTCCAGAATGCGCAGGTTTTCCTGCGTGATTTCGTAATTTTCATCCTCAGGATCATCACACACTTGCATAATGACCTTGCCAGGAGCTGCAAAACAAGCAATATTGTCCACATGACCGTCTGTTTCGTCGCCACTAAGACCACGTTTTAGCCATATTATCTTCTCGGCACCTGTATACTCACATACATGCCGTTCAATTTCTTCTCTGCTTAATTCCGGATTTCGGTTGGAATTGAGCAAACACTCTTCGGTTGTAATCAGTGTGCCTTCGCCATCTACGTGCAGTGAGCCGCCTTCCATCACAACCGGTGCATCAAACCGTGGAACTCCAAGTTTGTCCAAAATTTGCGGTGCAACCTGGTCATCCAGGTCCCATGGGGCGTATTTGCCACCCCAGGCGTTAAACTTCCAGTTAACACCTGCCAACTGACCATGCTCGTCTGTGAGAAAAGTAGGGCCGTTATCACGCAGCCACGCATCGCTGTGCTCAATCGACAGCAGTTCTACCCGTTCCCCAAGTTCAAGCGCCTTAACGCTCTCCAAATCTTCCGGATTTACGACCACAGTAACTGGTTCAAATTCCGCCATGGCGCGTACAATTCCGGCATAGCCCTTGCATACATCAGCATGCATATCCGGGTAAACCATTGAAGATTTTACAGGCCAAGAAATATACGTGCGTTCATGTGGCGCCCATTCAGGCGGCATCTTATAATGTGAATCCTTAATTTGCATGTATTGAAGCTCTCTTTCTTTTTCATAATGTAGACTCCGCTCCTATCATACAATAATATGATCTTTGTCTCAATCGAAGCGGAAAACTTTCAATAATTTACATTCACATTGGAGTAAATTACTTTGAAAATGTGATTGCTTTCACTGTATTCCCATCAAAATCCTTCACAGTGAATTGTGCCCCCTCCAACACACCGTAAGAGGATGGATAGTTTTCTTTTGGCAGCGAGATCGAACCGGGGTTCAGTATAAAGATCCCATTTTCCACATCCGCTACCGGAATATGAGTATGTCCCTGGATAAACACATCTCCCGCTTCTAGTGGTGGTAAATTTCCGATACTAAAGCCATGTCCGTGCGTGACATAGATTCTCCGTCCTTCATGGTATAGCAAAGCATAATCACCCATCATAGGAAACTCCAGCAGCATCTGATCCACCTCTGCATCGCAATTTCCGCGCACAGAAACCGCAATATGGGACTTGTGCTTATTCAGCAGTGCGGCGACTTCTGCCGGATTATACCCTTCTGGTAACGGATTACGTGGTCCGTGGTACATATAATCTCCGAGCAGGACAAGACGATCGGCTTTCTCCTCCCTGAACTTTTCCAGTGCCAATTGCAACCAATGCAGTGAGCCGTGAATATCTGATATAAACATCAATTTCATAATTATTCTTTCCTTTCTGAATAGGCTGAAAATATTCCACTTAAGCACATTATTGCATTATTCCCTAAACAAATCTGTGCAAAAATGTTCTTTCGTTTGGTCATACTCTTTTTAAGACAATAAACTACAGCTCCGAGTGAGCTGTAGTTTATTGTTATTCCTTTTATATTTGTACTTATCATCTTCGGTGATTTTACGGGTGACCTTGCAAGGGTTTTCAACCGCAATCACACCAGAAGGCACATTACCACCGATCCATCCTCGCTTCGCTTATTTAGATACAGAAGTCAGATTTCTTTTAAAGCTTCATTGTAGGATTCCACATGCTCACTCTTCAGAACTGAAAAGCTACTCACATTGAAATTTCCACTAAATTACCTTCTGGATCTTTAATTACGCTTTCATAATAGCCGTCACCTGTCAATCTTGGCTGACCCACTACTTCATATCCTGCAAGCATGAGCTGCTCTGTCTTTTCATTCACCAGTGCTTTACTTCCAACGGAAAATGCCACATGAGCCCAGCCCGTAATATTGATCTGTGGAGAATGATCTACTCCCGTTTTGCGCATAACTTCTAACCTTGCTCCATCCTCAAAAGTGATAAAATAGGACTCAAACCCTTTTGTCGCATTATAATATTTATCATTAGATTTCCCATCAAAGTATTGCTCGTAAAAACTCTTCATCTTTTCTAAGTCTCTCACCCAGATCGCTACATGCTCAATCTTCATTATTTTCCTCCTTCTGTAGCCCTCATCATTAAAAATCATTAATTTATACTGGACTCTATTTTCTGTATAGTTATTATTATCGTTTTAATAAGTCTTAATATATATTAGTAATTAATTTTTGTCCAATTCTAACACCCCTAAAAAATTAGCAACCGCTTCGTAAAAGAAAAAAAGCGGTCGCTATCTATAAGCCTTCATTTATATATAATTAATCACTGGATTATTTATAAATTAACGTTTCAAGCTTTCACCATTCGTAGCAATAACTTCTTTATACCAATGGAACGATTTCTTCGGATATCTTTCAAGTGTACCGCTGCCATCATCGTGACGATCTACGTAAATGTAGCCATAACGTTTCTTAAGCTGAGCGGTCGATGCGCTGACAAGGTCAATACATCCCCAAGACGTATAGCCCAAAACCTCTACTCCGTCCTCAATAGCTTCTCCAACTTGAACCAAATGATCATTCAGGTAGTTGATCCGGTAGTCATCTTCAACCGTTTTTTCGCCTTTTTCATTTGTAATCAGTTCATCAACGGCGCCCAGACCATTTTCAACGATGAATAGTGGTTTTTGTAAGCGATCATAGAACGTGTTCAGGACATAACGTAAACCTTGCGGATCAATTTGCCAGCCCCACTCACTTGCCTCAAGATGCGGATTGATGACACCACCAAGGATATTACCTTCACCTTTGACTTTTTTAGCTTCGTCAGCTGTCTCACAAGTACTCATATAATAGCTGAACGAGATAAAATCAACGGTATGTTTCAAATCTTCGGCATCACTTGGTTCAAAGTGAATAGTAATTCCGTTTTCTTTAAAGAAACGTTTCATGTAACCTGGGTATTGACCTCTTGCGTGAATATCGGCAAATGCCATGTTTCTGTGATCAAATTCCATCGCAGCAATGACATCGTCTGGATTTGGTGTCAGCGGATAAGTAGGCATACTCAGCACCATACAGCCAATTTTGAAATCAGGGTTGATCTGATGACCGATTTTTACCGCTCTTGCACTCGCTACAAGCTCATGGTGAATAGCTTGATAAAGATCTTGCTCACTAAGTTGATCTTTTGGTGTGCTAATTCCTCCACTCATGAATGGTGCTTCAAGAATGGAGTTGATTTCATTGAAAGTCAACCAGTATTTAACTTTATCTTTGTAGCGATTAAATACAGTTGTAGCATAGCGCTCATAAAAATCAACAAGCTTACGGTTTACCCAACCATCGTATTCTCTGGACAAATGTAAAGGTGTTTCATAGTGAGATAGTGTAACGAGTGGCTCAATTCCATATTTGTGAAGTTCATCAAACAAATCATCATAAAATTGCAAGCCTTTTTCGTTAGGCTCCAGTTCGTCACCTTTAGGGAAAATACGTGACCATGCGATAGAAGTACGGAATACTTTGAAACCCATTTCCGCGAAGAGTTTGATATCTTCTTTATAATGATGATAAAAATCAATACCGATCAATTTCATGTTATCTTCTGTGGGTACATCCGTAACGGGCCCCCAACCACCACGAGGAGTTACATCCTGAATGGACCAGCCTTTTCCATCTTCTTGATAAGCGCCTTCGAGCTGATTAGCAGCAACTGCTCCGCCCCACAGGAAATCTTTTGGAAACTGTGTACTCATATTTTCTCCGCCTTTGCTGATGTTTTTTATTAACTAGGATAAAAACACGTTACCCTTATGCAAATGTGTTATAAAGTACTTCTAATTGAATCTTAAGGTTTGTAACGCGTTTCATGTCAAGTTTTATTTTAAAAACATCCAGAACTTATCACAGTATTATCTCCAATAATTACTCCCATATTTATAACTCTTCTATTATTGAGTAAAATGACTATTCTTCAAATGGCGGATCTACATGAATATCTCTATCTGGTTCAGTACTTACCCAGCGTGTAAAGATAACCTGAAAGCCGGCTCGAGTCGGCGCGCAGGCAAAAGGACCTGCCTGTTGTCCCGTTTCATAAGGAAAACGTGCTACACGTACAGTGCGCCAGCTTTGATTTTCGGTTCGGGCTCTAATGATAACCGCGTCCTGTAGTTGTGAAGCACGGATCGTGACATTTTTCCCTACCCAATCGGGTACAGGAGCTAATGACCAATCGGAATAGCCATCTGTGACTACGACTGCCAGTTGAGGAATTCCGTCATTTAATTCGATTCCGGCTTTAATCCACTTTTGTTGTCCTTGATACAGCATTATACCGGCCTGATCGTAAAGCTCCGTAAATGAGCCTAATTGAAACGTGACTTCGATGGCAGAGCCTTCTTCCCAGTCTGTAAGCAGGGAATGTCCGCTACTGCGTTCAAACCCATACAAAGTTTTTTCCCAGTAGTCGCTTCCTTCTCTGGTTTCAACTTTAAGGAACTGGTCTTCTTCTATGGATGATACAGGATGATTAGTCCATGTCCCTGTAGTCCATGCAATCGATTTTTGATTCATTAATCTCATCCTCTCATGCTTTATTGAACGATGCCCTATTTCCTTTTCTCCACCAATTGCAAATTGTACGTCAGACTTTCAAGGGTCACTGAAATCAACCCAAACATGTATTCATCATGAGTATCGTTTTTCACAAAAATTTCGGGCATATGTTCTTTGGGTACATCTTTTAGACAGCCGTTATAAATATCGTCCAACAGATTCGGCTTGGATAACTCTCCAGTCAAAGCGATAGATACAGGGTCTATAATCGCAATAATGGAAGTTATCGTTTGGATCGCCAGAGGAACAAATCCCTCTGTGCTATTTAACTGTTTAAGCTGTTCCTCTCTTGTTAAATCAAAAGGTAAGAAGGAAACTTCCCCCGCAAATTTGGTATTTCCTTTTAACAAATGTCCATCGACAATAAAACCCGCTCCGGGGAAATTGTCTTTTGGAAACGTAACAATAGCAAAGGTTTTATCCTCATCATAATTCTGCATGTTATAAAATCCGTAGACTGTTAAATGCATATCATTTTCAATGGTAACTTCTAATCCGTATTTATCTTGAAGCTGTGGACCTACAGGGACTCCTATGAGCAGGTCGAGATCACAAACATCGATAATTCCTTGATGAACAACCCCGGGGATGCCAATTCCAATGGCTTTGACGTTTCCATAGTTATTAATCAGCTCTCCAATTTTGGTTTCTATGACCTCATAATCAATATGAGGCACAATGGAAGTATTCTCGATGATGATATCACCAAGCAAATTAGCAACAGCATAAGTAAGAGAATGTATACCGCCTTCCGTTTTCACATTTAAACAGATAATATAAGAATAATCAGCGTTATATTTGTAACGTCTAGCCGGACGTCCGCCGTTCGACTCTTCCAATTCCGTCTCTAATACTTCCCCGGTTTGAAGAAGCTCATTCAGAATATTTCCGCAGGTTGCCACACTAAGACCTGTGATACTGGCTATCGATGACTTGGTTGCATATTCCTTGGATTTCAGTGTGTTTTTAACTAACTCTACATTAATTTGTTTAACCCGAATGGTGTTATTGGAGACTGGTTGTATTTGAATACACTCCTTTTCCAGTATTTATTAAAAGGTTTATAATAAGTTGTAATATAACGCTCTGCCTGTAAAAAGTCAATTTGTACGCCTTTTCCTCTTCTCCTCTATCATCATGCTATACTATAAATAAGAAATAAATTTTTAGTGCAGCATTTCTGCGTTGAAAGTCACTTAAATAGGGGGGAATTCTGTTGTCAGCTATTGAGTATATAGCAATCATCGCATTGCTCCTCTCCGTCATACTTTTAATTAAGGTCTACAGCCTTCAATCTCGGCTTAATGACTTGAAATCCGACGTGGAGCGTCTAGAAAATCGTTCAGGAATACAAGGAACATCGCTGTCAGGCACCATCCCTGCCTCTCCTCCACATATTCTAGATGCAGGAGCTTCAGAAGATATCAATGAAAGGTTGCTCCTGCTCATTAGGGAAGGAAAAAAGATTCAAGCCATAAAAGAACTGAGAACGGCTAAGGATCTTTCCCTTAAGGATGCAAAGGATTATGTGGATCACTTGGAAAAACTCTAAAGAAAGGAAGAAATAAGATGAGTGCCAGCAAAACAAACGCCATGCGCATATTGGACGGGCAACATATACAATACAATATTTTGAGTTATGATCATCAAGATGGAAAAATAGACGGTATGAATGTGGCTGAGAAAATCGATAGAGCCCCGGAGATAGTTTTCAAAACTTTGGTTGCACACAGCAAACAAAATCTGTTTGTTTTTGTAATTCCTGTACATAAAGAGCTTGATCTCAAAAAAGCAGCCAAATCCGCGGGAGAGAAAAAAATTGAAATGCTTCCAGTTAAGGATTTGCAAAAGTTTACGGGATATATTCGCGGTGGCTGCTCCCCCATTGGAATGAAAAAGCTCTACCCCACTTTTATCGACCAGCCTGCATTGGAACTGGAAGCCATCGTTGTAAGCGGTGGGAAAATTGGGACCCAACTGGAGTTAAGTCCGCACGATTTAGCTCAAATCATTCAGGCTCAGTTTACAGATCTAACGCATACAGCATAAAACTCACTACATGATCATAAAATCTTTATGCGTATTTTCTTATCCCATACTTCATCAAGCTTCAACCTGGAGAGGAAGATTTAATGATGCATAATGATTGCCCTAAAAATGCAAGAATCCCCCAACCCATCAGATGTGATGGTGCTGGGGGCATCGACAAGGGTCCACGTGATGTGATGAGGGATCTACAGAATCCCGATATGCTGGTTCCCCCCGTAACGGACAATGGTCTCATTCCAAATATGAGATTTTCTTTTTCTGATGCCCATATGCAGCTTAATCACGGTGGGTGGTCAAGAGAAGTAACGGTAAGGGAATTACCTATTGCTACAACCCTTGCCGGGGTGAATATGAGTTTGACACCGGGTGGTGTACGTGAGCTTCACTGGCATCAGCAAGCGGAATGGTCATATATGCTGTTGGGAAGTGCTCGCATTACGGCAGTAGACCAAAATGGACGTAATTTTATTGCTGATGTGGGTCCCGGAGATCTCTGGTATTTCCCTCCTGGCATTCCGCACTCTATACAGGGACTTGAGGATGGGTGCGAATTTTTGCTGGTTTTTGATGATGGTAGTTTCTCCGATCTGAACACCCTATCCATCTCCGATTGGTTCGCACATACTCCCAAAGACGTACTTTCTGCAAATTTTGGTGTACCAGAAGCTGATTTTGCAGCAATTCCTCAAGACCAAGTATATATCTATCAGGATTCCGTTCCCGGTTCTCTTCAAAGCCAAGCGGTTTCCTCTCCCTATGGTACGATACCTCAGTCCTTCAAGCATGAATTACTAGCCCAGCCCCCAATCAAAACGCCGGGCGGAAGCGTACGAATCGTCGACTCCTCCAATTTTCCGATTTCCAAAACCATTGCAGCTGCTCTTGTTGAGATTGAGCCCGGCGCCATGCGAGAAATGCACTGGCATCCTAATAATGACGAATGGCAATACTATCTTGCCGGGCAAGGACGGATGACTGTCTTTGGCGGTAATGGTGCAGCCCGTACGTTTGATTTTAGAGCCGGAGATGTTGGATATGTGCCTTTTGCTTACGGTCATTACATTCAAAATACAGGCTCCAGCACACTTTGGTTTCTTGAAATGTTTAAAAGTGACCGTTTTGCAGATGTTTCCTTGAATCAATGGATGGCCCTTACGCCTACAGAACTGATTCAGAGTAATTTACATGTAGGTACTGATGTGATCTCAAATTTACGAAAGGTAAAATGGCCCGTTGTCAAATATCCCAGTTATTCTTATGACCCTAAAAAGAAATAACTATAAGAGGTCCGATGATTACTATACAAAAAAACACCGTATCTAAATACGGTCAGGCTGTCGAGAAAGTCTCGACAGCCTATTTTATGTTAATTTTGTTTAAGACGACACCGCGTTAATGTTGTATAATATAGGTAACTATTGTAGAACGGATGGTGTTGATATGCTACGCTCCAACCGCGAAAAACAACAATCCTACGAATTTGTTTCCATCGAAGATCTGGTTCCTCAAGATCACTTGCTCCGCAAAGTAGATAAGTATATCGATTTTTCGTTTATCGATGATAAAGTTCGACCACTGTATTGTGCAGACAACGGGCGTCCTGCCATTGATCCTACCGTATTGTTTAAAATGATCTTTCTCGGTTATTTCTATGGCATTCGCTCAGAACGGCAACTCGAGCGAGAAATTCAGACGAACCTAGCTTATCGTTGGTTTCTGGGGTTGGGCTTAACGGATAAAGTTCCGGACCATACGACGATTAGCTGGAATCGTCGCACTCGCTTTAAAGACACCACGATCTTTCAAGATATCTTCGATGAAATTGTGCTGCAGGCGATCTCTCACCGAATGGTGGGTGGGCGTGTTCTCGTCACCGATTCCACACACGTCAAAGCCAATGCTAACAGGCACCAGTACACCAAAGAACAAGTGTTGCAGAATACTAAAGACTATATGGACGAGCTGAACGAAGCGGTGAAGGATGACCGGAGAAACCACGGAAAAAAGCCTTAAAATCCCGAGAGGAAGTGAACGAAGAAAAAGAAATTAAAGTGAGCAAAACAGACCCGGACAGCGGCTATATGATCCGTGATGGCAAGCCCGAAGGCTTCTTCTATCTGGACCACCGCACGGTGGATATGAAGTACAATCTGATTACGGACGTGTATGTGACACCAGGGAATGTACATGATTCTGTCCCCTATTTGTCCCGTTTGGATCGCCAAAGAGAACGTTTTGGTTTTCAAGTAGAAGCTGTTGCACTAGATTCAGGTTATTTAACAACGCCGATTTGCCGAGGTTTGCAGAACCGAAAGATTTTTGCCGTGATTGCTCACCGAAGATTCCATCCCAGACAAGGACTGTTTCCGAAATGGAAGTTTGAATACGATGCCAAACGCAATGCGTATAGATGCCCAGCCCAACAGGAACTGCCCTACCGAACGACGGACCGTAAGGGATACCGGCAGTATGCCTCTGACCCAGCTCAGTGCCAGCATTGCCCACTGCTAAGTCAGTGTACCCAGTCTCGAAACCACCGCAAAGTGGTGACTCGGCATGTCTGGGAAGACAGCAAAGAGTGGGTACGGAGCAACCGGCTGAGCCCATCTGGTAAAAAGCTGTACCGCAAACGAAAAGAGACGATTGAGCGAAGCTTCGCGGATGCCAAAGAGCTCCATGGGTTTCGCTATTGCCGTTTGCGCGGTCTTCCAAACGTCAGGGAACAAGCCCTTATGACGGCAGCCGTGCAGAACATGAAGAAGATGGCGATCCACCTAGCTCGCCTGGAGAAACAGGGGTAACCCCCCCTGCTTCTCCAGAGACCAGAGCATTATGATGTGAAAAAGAAACCCACGTCTCAAAATGACGGGGTTTCTCGACAATCTGACCGTATCTAAATACGGTGTTTTTACAAACTAATTAACAAAGACTATTCCTCAGAGTCTACATTGTGGTAAACCTGCTGAACATCCTCCAAATCTTCTAATGCATCAATCAATTTATCGAATTGAACCTGTGCATCTTCTGGAAGAGAAATATCATTTTGGGCAAGCATGGTGAGCTCCGCAACGGTAAACTCAGTTACTCCTGCTTGTTTGAAAGCTTCCTGCACAGCATGGAATTGATCAGGCTCTGCATATACGATGACGGCTTCATCTTCTTCAATGATGTCACGTACCTCTACATCTGCCTCCATCAGTAGCTCCAGCACTTCATCTGCGGTTTTACCCACCAGACCAATAACTGCTGTTGAATCAAACATGTAGGCTACAGATCCGCTCACGCCCAGGCTACCACCATTTTTAGTAAAAGCAGAACGCACATCCGATGCTGTACGGTTAACGTTATTGGTCAGCGCATCTACAATGACCATGGAACCGTTCGGTCCGAAACCTTCATAACGAAGCTCTACGTAGTTTTCATCGCCAGCACCTTTTGCTTTTTCAATAGCACGGTCAATGATTGCTTTGGGTACATTGTACGTTTTTGCACGTTCTAGAACTACTCTTAGTACCCGATTGGATTCAGGATCAGGTTCGCCTTGTTTGGCTGCCACATAAATTTCCACGCCAAATTTAGCATATATACGACTCGTATTAGCATCCTTGGATGCCTTCTTTTCTTTAATGTTATTCCACTTACGTCCCATAATATCCCGCTCTCTTCCTATATGAATATACACAACGAACTTCATTATATCCTTGTATATTATATCTCCTAAAGGACATACGAACAAGTTTAAACAACTCTGTTATGGAAAAATAAACAATTCTACCTAATTAGGGATGCTTGAAAATGTGTACTTTCATTTCTCCTCATCTATGGACAATCTCCCTATCCATGTCTAAGATGAAGAGGAAGTCTGACTTGAAGGAGATCATTCACTTGGATGTCTTGTACAAAAAGTTGAGCCATAATCATGAAATCACAGTATACGAAACCACCGAGCTGTATGGTGAAAAGGGATTATTTCGGGTGATGCAGTTTTCAAATACAGCCGTCCAAGGCGCGGTGGACTTGAATCATCCACAACGCATTTTGTTCGAATATCCGAGAGCAATTATCCATCTTATGGAGCTGAACGATCCATCATTTGAAGATGTATTTGTTATCGGGCACGGTATAGGTACAATAGCGGGTCATTTTACAGATAAACGTTTTAAGATTGCCGAGCTGGATGCACAAGTTGTAGAGTTCAGCCGAACATTCTTTGGATACGATCAGGATAATGTGACTGTTGGCGATGGACGACGCCTTCTGGAGAAGGAAGCGCCGGATGCTTATGACTATGTTATTTTGGACGCCTTCACGGAGCTGGGTACGCCCTTGCATTTAGTATCCTGGGAATTTTTCAAGATGGCCAAAGAAAAGCTGGATTCCGAAGGCTCCCTGATCATGAATTTAATGGGCAAAAGTGAACACGACCATTTGATCAATGCCATTCATACAACGTTACGTGAAGAATTTGCCTATGTCTCAACTTTCTCGCTCCCCTCGGAAGGCGCTGCCGACGTTCAAAATATCATTATGATAGGTCGGGACAAGCCAATCCGGTTTCAGGCACGTCAGATGGCGGACTTTCATGAGATTACACTCGGAGAAGGCCATATTCTACGGGATATAGATGCTTAGTGTAGTTCCAATATTCGTCTCTCTACATCTTCAATACGAATCGTCTCTTTGTTGCAGCTTTTTCGTTCCACTAACTCTACTTTCCCGTGTTCGGCATCTTTACCTACGATGATGCGCACGGGAATACCTACTAAATCGGAGTCTTTGAATTTAACCCCAGGCCGTTCCTCCCGATCATCCAGCAGCACCTCCACACCGCGATCCTGCAGCTGGTTGTGTAATTTCTCGGCTATTTGCATCTGAAGCCTGTCTTTCACAGAAATCGGAATAATATGAACTTGAAACGGGGCTAGTGCATAAGGCCATATCATTCCGTTCTGATCGTGATTTTGCTCTACAATGGCAGAAAGGATCCGGGATAAGCCAATGCCATAGCAGCCCATAATCATCGCTTGCTCAGCTCCAGACGCATCCAGAAAGGTCGCACCCAGCTTCTCACTATATTTGGTGCCCAATTTAAATACGTGTCCGATCTCAATTCCACGATGAAGTTTCAATTCCCCTTCGTCACATCGAGGACATCTATCCCCTTCTATGACATTGCGCAAGTCAGCCACATGCCGAAGATCTATATCGCGCCTTGGGTTCACATGTCGATAATGGTAATCCAGCTCGTTCGCGCCTGCGATACCGCTGGACATTTGGACAACGGCGTAATCCACCCACACAGGGATTGTCAATCCGCATGGGCCTATGAACCCCGAGGGGGTTCCAGTCGCCTTTGACACGATGTTTGTACTTGCTATTTCGAATTTTTCACTACCTAAAATATGTTTAATTTTCACTTCGTTAACCTCATGATCCCCCCTAACAACTACAGCAATAGGTTGATCGTCAGCCATATAAATCAGTGTTTTGATGATTTCTTTGGGCTCTATGTGAAGCGATTCAACCAGTTGATCTATTGTACACAGGCCTGGAGTATGGAATTTTTCCATTTTAGCTGTATCAAAAGAAGGAGGGCTGACTTGTTCATTTTTATATGAGACAGGAGATATTTCTATTTTTCCCGTCGATCGCGCCACGGCTTTTTCAAGATTAGCTGCATATTCACAGCAGGTACATGCTACAATGGTGTCCTCTCCAATATCAGCTAGAGCCATAAATTCATGGGTTTCACCTTCGCCACCAATGGCACCCGCATCTGCTTCTACTGCACGAAAGTTTAGACCACAGCGAGTGAAAATGCGATGATATGCCTGGAACATGGTCGAATAGGTATGATCTAGTCCTTCCCAATGTGCATCAAACGAATAGGCATCCTTCATCAAAAATTCTCTACTGCGAAGCAGGCCAAATCGCGGACGTCGTTCATCCCGAAATTTGGTTTGAATTTGATACAACGTTACAGGCAATTTGCGATAAGAATTCACTTCATTTCGTATTAAAGACGTAATGACCTCTTCATGTGTAGGCCCCAAAGCAAACTCCCGACCATGCCGATCTTGCAAACGCATCAACTCAGGACCATAAACATCGTATCTTCCTGATTCTTGCCACAGCTCCGTTGGCTGCAATACAGGCATCAGCAGCTCCCCAGCCCCTACGCGATCCATTTCATCCCGTACGATTTGCTCTACTTTTCTGAGCACCCGTCTGCCCAGGGGCATATAGGTGTACATTCCAGCCGCCAGTTGGCGGATAAATCCTCCCCGCAGCATAAGCTGATGACTGATCACTTCAGCTTCTGCGGTTGCTTCACGCAAGGTTGTCAGTAATAATTGGCTTTGGCGCATGTGTAGCTTCCTCCTTGTTGGACGATAAAATGTACGCAAAAAGACACATCCGTCAGGGACGAATGTGTCGTGGTACCACCCTTCATTTGACCGTAGCCATACACGGAACGGTCCTTCATTAGATAACGGCGTCTAGCCGGTAACGGTTTATCATACAAACCGCTACAGCTCGCAAGGCAGGGAAACGTTCATTCGCGGCGAGAAACCTTTCAGCCCATGAGTTTCTTCTCTGTATAGCGAGTATTGAACCTTTGATCCTTGGTCTACACTATTCCTATATATTACAATTTTCACCACTTTACACGAAATGTAATTTCTAGTCAAGGAGATAATCTTCTGCTACACAGCAAGAAACTCGTTACCCTGCTCTACCTGTAAGGGCCGCATAGAATAGATCAGTCTGTCCATCATACAACATGCTCCTTTTACAAATTCAATAATTGAGGCCATTACATACGTGAAGCTCCAAATATGCGCTGTTGTAGGTTAGAGTTCTCTTGATTAATTATGTATCATTCTTTTTAAAATACACGCCCTTGAAAAACACAAAATTTTGCGTATGTGTGCCATACAGCTCCTGAAACCTAGAATGAAGTTTATTCATAGAAAGAGTCTCTGAGACCGTCCGATCCGTTTGCAGGGTCAAGTCGACACAGCTAATTCCAAATTGGCACACTTGCTCCATAGGATAACCTTGGGTAATTCCATATATCATCCCGGCAATAAAAGCATCATCTGCGCCTGTGACATCAATGACCTCTTGAACGGGATGAATGGGAATTTGGCCATGAGTTCCATCCTGAGAGGCGTACAAAACACGATCAGCACCGCAGATAAAAATGACATTCTGAACTCCAAGTTTGTGAAAAATTCGGGTGGCATCCAACATATGCTGATCATCTGTAAGTTCTAGCTCCAAATAGGCTTCAGCCTCCACCGGTTTACATACCAGCCACTCCACTCCATGCAAATTTCGGGGAAGCTTTCTCATCTTCGAGGCCGATACCGAAGAAACGACAATCGGAATCCGATGCTCATGACAGACATGTATGGTGGCTGCAATTACGTTCATAGAGAAATTAGTGTCCAGCAGAACGAGTCGGGATGAGGCAATTAAAGGAGCATTTTCAAAAATTACTGAAGGACGAATCTGATCATAAATCTCCATTTCTGCTGTCGCTACAATCAGTTCACCACGCTCGTTCAGCAAGGCAGTATAAACCCCAGTTGACGGTTCACCTTGGACTTGCAGAGGAACCACGTGCATGTAACGGCTGGACTGTTCGATAATAAATTCACCTTCCGCATCGTCCCCAACTGTGGTCAGCAGGCTGACCCGCTGGCTCAACCTCCCTAAATTTTCGGCTACATTTCGTGCTACCCCACCGCAAGATTGCAGTCTTGTACTGCTCGGATTGGAGGTATGAAGCTGAAATGTACCTTTAATCATGATTTTACGATCCAAATTGGCCCCCCCGATACATAGTATTGGTTTGCTAGAGGGCCAAGGCTCGTCCTGTTCATTTTGGTGGATTTTTTTTAATTTCATCATTTGACTCCTTTCTCGAGTCTATTCGTTAAAATGATTTAAATTTGTACAGAAATAGGCACTATATAAAATTAACACGTTCCAAATGTCATATTCCCAAGAATAATGTCGAGTTCGTTAAAATATCCTAAAGTTACACATGCAAAAAAACACCCTATTGTAAAGATATCTTTCACTTTTACGATAGGGTGATTGGGTTGGAACTACAGCATAGTTCTTCCTTACATTATGTTATTCAGGATTTTTGCAAAATCCTCTATTTCAAAATAAATAGAGCTGCTCCGTGAGGAGGTAAATCTGTGGACAGCTCTTGTGCTAAAACACCTAAATCTACATGGTTCCATAAATCTCTGGCATTTGCCTGACCTTCAATACCAAGGTCTTTTAAGGATACACGCACCTTTGAAGATTCATCCCCAGCATTAAACAAAGCTGCATATACATGCCCTTTCCCGTTATGTGAAGTCCAAACGATATGTTCATCCTTTCTATACACCTGCCGTGCATTCAAACCGTTGCGATGAGCATTTAACACTTCTTCATTAGTCAGCAAAGAAAGAGTCCATGCATCATTATCCCGCAGTTCGCCCCCGAACATCAGGGGAGACCGGAAAATGCTCCACAAGGTCATCATCGTTAGCTGCTCATCCTTAGTAAAGCGTGTCCATCTGTCATGGCTGCCGGAATCTACCGAATCTACCGAACGAATACCCAGATGACCCAGTGGTAGCATGTCGCAATCCGGCCAGTGACCCGGCCCTACATGTTCCGCCCATTTCTCGCAGCGCTCAAACATACCATACAGTAAAGGCCATACATCCCAGAAGTCATCAGTCATACGCCACATATTCACGTTTGCGATTAAATCAGATGCATGCTCCAGCGGTGCAGGACCAGGCGATAGACTCAACACCATCGGACGTCCGCATTGGGCGATAGCCCGCCTAATCAATTCAATTTCCGCCAAATGAATACCATAGAGACGTGATGCAGCAATGTCATCTACTTTGACAAAATCCACACCCCATTCCGCATACAGATCAAACAACGAATTATAGTACTCCTGTGCGCCTTCCTTGGATGCATCTACCCCATACATATCTGTGTTCCAGGGACAAATAGAGTTGGGATGCGCAATTTGTCTCGCCGTGGCTGTGGTTCCCAAAATCGGGGTATCCTGATGCACCGCCTGACGGGAGATGCCTCTCATAATATGTATACCAAATTTCAATCCCAGACCGTGTACATATTCCGCAAGAGCTTGGAAGCCTCGTCCATCTGCTGCCGAAGGAAACCGATTCACTGCTGGAATAAGACGTGAAAATGAATCCATTTCCAATGGGACAAACGGGCGATACTGTGAAGATACTGCTCCTGACTCATACCACTGAATATCTACCACGACATATTCCCAACCATATTCCTTCAGATGCTCCGCCATATATTGAGCATTTCCCCGTACTTCCTCTTCCCGTACTGCTGCACCGTAGCAATCCCAGCTATTCCACCCCATAGGTGGTGTATGCGCTGTCAAATGATGCTTCATTTCATTCATCCTTTCATCCAGTAGATCTCATCCTGCTACCAAAAATCCCCTCATCAGTACGTAACTATTATAATGTAAACCCTTACTTTTGTCGCTCGTCTCCTTTTTCATTTCCACTTTTTATACATTTAAGTTGACTAACTAAAAGAATGTGGTACATTTAAAATTGCTTTTAAAAAACTTTGACTTGAATCAGAGGGTGATTTTACATGTGTGAACATACTTATCGAATTTTGTTGTTTTACAAATATGTCAACATTGAAGATCCTGCCACCTTTACGGCAGAGCATCTGGCTTACTGCAAGGAGCTGGGCGTCAAGGGAAGAATCTTGATTGCTGCGGAAGGAATCAACGGAACACTGTCTGGTACAGTAGAGCAAACGGAGCAATATATGCGTGATTTGCGCGCCAATCCGAAATTCCACGATATCGTTATTAAAATAGATGAGTCTGACGGTCATGCGTTCAAGAAAATATTTGTACGCCATCGTCAGGAGCTTGTTACGCTGCGTCATGAAGATGAGCTGGACCCTAATGAAATTAGCGGTAAGCGTCTGTCACCAAAGGAGTTTTATGAACAGCTTCAAGATGAAGATGTAGTTGTTCTGGACGGACGTAATGACTATGAATATGACATCGGTCATTTCCGCGGGGCTATTCGCCCCGAAGTCGAATCGTTCCGTGAATTTCCACAATGGATTCGCAACAATATGACTCAGTTCAAAGACAAGAAAATTCTGACGTACTGCACCGGAGGTATCCGTTGCGAAAAGTTATCGGGTCTTCTGATCAAAGAAGGATTTAACGATGTAGGCCAGTTGGATGGCGGCATTGTGACTTACAGCAAGGACCCGGAAGTACAAGGACGTTTGTTTGACGGTAAATGCTACGTATTTGACGAACGAATCTCGATTCCGATCAATCATACGGATGAGGACGTCATTGTCGGCAAGTGCTTCCATTGTGAAACGCCGAGCGATCATTATATCAACTGCCCAGTGTGCAATCTCCAGCATATTGCATGTTCAGATTGCGAAGAACAGCATCAGCACTATTGCTCTGACGATTGCCGAACCAAAGCGGAAACCGTAGCTACTGCATAAATTGGCAGTATCATTGGTTCATTATAATAAAAGGGATGCCCTATTAGCCGTTCATCATGGCTGTGGGCATCCCTTTTATTGTTTTCACAATAAGTGTCGTAGGCTTCATAGTATATACCTATGGCCTTGATTGTATTTTCATCTTGGACGGGCTCGAAAGTAGCGTCTTATAATGGAAAATGTCATTACAGAAAGGATGGGTGGAATTCATGATTCAAATCGTACTTTCAACTCTATTATCGGTTATCGTTCCGCTGTCCATTCCGGTGATCGCCGGATTTTTACTTGGAAAATTCATGAAGCTGGAAACGAAACCGCTCTCGACTTTGTATTTATATTTTTTAAGCCCCGCCATGATTCTGGACACGCTACTCAAAGCACAGCTTACCTGGCATGATGTGGCGCAGACTGCCGCTTTTTCAATATTAAACCTGCTGCTGTTGTGGGGAATTGCACAATTAGCAGGGAAAATCTTTAGACTGAGCACTCCGGAAACGGCTGGACTTACCTTAATCTCCACACTCACCAATAGTGCAAATTATGGCCTGCCCCTAATTTTACTTGCCTTTGGGCAGCTCGGTCTGGATAAAGCCTCCGTGTATGTCGTCATCCAGATAATTATAGTCAATACCATTGGCGTTTATTTTGCAGCCCGCTCTGAATTTTCTGTTCAAAGTGCTGTTAAGTCGGTGTTTTCACTTCCTGCGATCTATGCAGCTCTACTCGCCATGGGACTGCGGCTACTGGACTGGCATCTTCCCTCAGGGATTCAATCAGGCGTCTCGATGATTGCTGCTGCCTATTCTCCGGTCGTGCTGGCGATTCTGGGTACCCAGATGGCTTATGTAAAAATATTTAAGTTGGAGTCGTCTATTAAAAAAGCCAGCTACGCCGGACTAACAATTCGGCTTCTACTCTCCCCACTTGCGGCTTGTCTTGCTATGCTGATACTGGGAATTTCAGGTCTTTTGTTCTCCGTTCTCTTCATTCTGGCCTCAATGCCGGTTGCTGTAAATGCTGTCATTTTAGCAGAAAAATTTAATGCATCGCCAAAACTGGTTTCCACCTGCATCCTGTGGAGCACGCTTGCCTCATTCCTGATATTGCCTATTCTGATTATGTTGGTGGCAGGTTAGCGAGAAAAAAAGACTCTCTACACCATAGAGAGCCATGCGCGATTCTGTCTCCATTCTACTTGCACAGGCGTTTCAAAAAAAGCACTAAGCGTTTCACTGCTTAGAATATCAGTCGTTTTACCTTTAGCAAATACCGTGCCCCGGCGGATTAAAATCGTATGCGTGTACATCGGTAGAATTTCTTCGATATGATGTGTAACATACAGTAAATTCGGCGAAGCCGGCGACTCCGATAACTGGCGAATGCTATCCAGCAATGCTTCCCGGGAAAAAAAGTCCAAACCATTACACGCCTCGTCCAAAATCAGTAGCTTGGGCGAGGCCATTAATGCGCGGGCGATAAGCACTTTCTGCTTTTCTCCCTGTGAGCATCCCTGATACAACCGATCCACGAGATGAGCACACCCCAGTTGCGTCATAAGCTGAACGGCCTGTTCATAATCTGTATCCGTCGTCTGATCATAAAGTCCAATGGAGGCAAATTTGCCACTAATAACAACATCCTGCGTACGCTGACTCCCATTAATTCTTTCCTGTAAAGAGGAACTGACCCAACCAATAGATTTGCGCAGCTCCCTCAGATCCACATCCCCAAAGGTATGGCCCAATACATCAACACTACCTGTGGTTGGCCATATGTAACCGTTAATCATATTGAGCATCGTTGTTTTACCTGACCCATTCAAGCCGAGTACAGCCCAGTGCTCTCCCTCAGCTACCTGCCAATTGATTTGATCTAGTATGGTGCGGTTATCTCTCTTCCAGCTTACATTGTTAAGTTCAATGACAGAATTCATGGCTGTACATCCTTTCTATTCGTCGTATCATCAGATGTTTATACGCATAGTAAAGATCATCATTAGTACGTCTAGCTTCTCTTTCATGTAAGCATAGCACAGGGTCACAGGTTGTTCAATTTTAAATAACCCACTCCATTGTTCATATAGGAGTGGGCTGGCAATGAAGCAATCCACTAATCAAGATACTTTTTCTTTTTTAGAATCCTTAATTACATTCTTATCTTTGTTCTTATCTTTATTTGTGTCTTTGCTTGGGACCCTAACCTTCCTTCTTTCATTAGCCAGTCGCCAATAGCCTAATACTTTACGGTACATGGACTTATCTGATAATTGGTTAAAAATATATGGGTCTGGCTTCGTATTCACCTCAATAATCCATGGGGTAAAGCGATGATCCAGTCCAATATCCACACCAATTTGCCGGAAATTTGGATATGTTTTTTGCAGTTGTTTGGCGATGGTAAGACCCAGTTCATTTAGTTTCTTGACCAGCTCCGCCTGTTTGCTTTGCGATAAATGGGATTTTAGTAACTGCTCCAAGGCCATCGGCTTGCCACCACTATGATAGTTAGTCACGATTTTACGGGGATGACCCAGACGTCCAATAATTCCAGTAGACTCCCATAGCCCTTTTTCATTACGCTGCACCATGACCCGAATATCAAAATAACGCATTTGATGGCGTAGTAAATGGATTCCCTTTTGAATAAGATAACTTTTCTTCCCCGTATGTTTCGATAGGCTGGTATATAGTGCATCCAAATGTTTAAATTCTTGACGCGTTTCCTCATATTGATAGGCGAAACGCTGGCCAGCCTCCTGCTCTACTCTCATTACACCTTTACCAAAGGTACCTCGCTCGGGTTTTACATAGACCATACCGTATTTCTCCAGCATTGACTTCAAATTTGCTTTGTTATATTTGCGAGTTTCTGGTACATAAGGTTTGATGCTTCCATTCTGAAGCAACAATTGGGTTTTATGCCATTTGCTGCGCGACGCCTGCGCTTGTGAAGAATTCACTTGCCCCTCTCCTCTCTACTCTCAGGTAGAACGCTCTTGTTAAAAAAGATCAATCTATCGTATGCGCTAACTCCCCATTCGAAGCTTCATCAGCCCTGTCCTGCATAGAAATGGACGTTTGACCTTGCCCGGTCGAAAGCGCCTGTCCAAGCATACGATATTGGGAGACGCTGGGAGCGTATATTTGCACATATAGGGAGTGAATAACATGTCAGCGCAATCGGATGGTCCACGGAAGGGTTCCCTTACAATCGATGTTCTGATTCCCGCAATTGATAAAGATATTGCCACACTACCGCTGGTAATTGACAGTCTGCGCCGTCACGTGCAGCACCGAATTGGAAATATTTATATCGTTTCACCGCAAAGCACCGGGATTCGCCGTCTGTGCGTAAACAAGAAATGTACATTTATAGACGAAAAAACGGTGCTGCCCATTACCAAAAAACATATCCATTACGGAACAACGCGCTGGGACCGTTCAGGCTGGCTGTATCAACAATTGCTCAAAATGAATGGCGACAAAATCAGTAAAGCCTCTTTTTTCCTCGTCATTGACGCGGACACGGTTTTGATTCGTCCACATACGTTCCGTAAAGACGGAAAAACGATTTTTTACTACCGCAGCTGGAGCCAGCCTGAGTATTTTCGCACCCATCACAAGCTGATGGGCGTTAAAGCTCCCTCACCAAAGTCCTTTGTTACTCATTATATGCTTTTTGAAAAAGCGCGGCTTACCCAGCTCAAGCAAGTTATCGAGGCCCGTCATGGAAAACCTTGGTACAACGCAATTATCCACAGTATAGACCGGACAAAACAGTTTGGGTTTTCCGAATATGAAACGTATGCCAACTATTTATACAGTAATCAGCCCTCTCGGATGATTTTGCGCAAGTCATTGAATAAAGCGCTTCATCGTCGGGCTTCTTCCCTGTCGCAAAAACAATTGGATGTCTTGGCTAAGAGCTATCGCTCCTTATCTTTTCATCAACGCAAGGTGTACCAGCTTACTCCAAAAACAAAGATTGAATCATCGCTAAAATAGTTTTTAAAATCCTGCAAAATGATGCAGTCCAAAATAGATCTGCATTGAAGGAGGAAACGTCCGTGCGCATCGTATTATTATGCGGTGGTGCCGGAAAACGGCTATGGCCACTATCCAACGAAATCCGGTCGAAGCTGTTTCTCCGGTTGTTGTCCGCTCCTGACGGGCATAAGGAATCTATGCTCGGTCGGGTGTACCGTCAGCTTACCTTAACCGGGCTGGATTCCTCTGCCCTGCTTCTGGCTCATCGGAGTCAGGTAAATCTAGCCTTTCGCCATACAGAAGGTCGTCTGCCCGTTCTGGGCGAGCCTGCCAAACGTGGAACCTTCACCGCTGCTGCACTGGCAGCTGCTTATTTTCACACCAGAG
Organism: Paenibacillus sp. FSL M8-0228; assembly: GCF_038007385.1. Taxonomy (NCBI): domain Bacteria; kingdom Bacillati; phylum Bacillota; class Bacilli; order Caryophanales; family Paenibacillaceae; genus Paenibacillus; species Paenibacillus sp. FSL M8-0228. Next base: position 2,580,041 of record NZ_JBBOXA010000001.1, on the reverse strand, counting down.
GCACAGGGCTGGATGAAGTTCTCTGCATTGCCCCAGCGGACATGTTTGCAGGAGAGGATTTCTTCCATAGCATAGCAGCGCTCTCCGGCATATTGTTTGAGAGCGGAGCCGATCTGGCTATGCTTGGGACAAGGCCCACTCATCCCTCCGACCAATACGGCTACGTCGTTCCGGGTCTGCAAATGATACGGGAAGGGAAAACTTCCTATGCGCAAGTTGCTCGCTTCACAGAAAAGCCGGATCTCCCCGGAGCACAACAGCTTATTCATCAGGGCGCGCTCTGGAACTGTGGTGTTTACGCTTTTACATTACGGTATATGTTGTCCTGTATGGAGCGAAGTGATCTGCCGCTGAACGATAAAGCATTATGCGCGATGTATGATAGCCTCCCCGTTCGCAGTTTCGACGAAGAGATTGCAGAGCGTGCCGAACATGCCATCGTCCTGCCCTACGATGGCGAATGGCACGACATCGGCAACTGGCAGGCTCTAACAGAGCAGCTAAACAGTCAAGTAATCGGGCGTGGACAGATTAGTGGGCAGACTCACGGCACGCATATCGTTAATGAGCTGCCCTATCCACTTCATGTCATTGGTGTGGAAGATATTATTGCTGCCGCGAGTCCCGATGGCATTCTCATTGCGTCCAAGAGCCATGCCCACGTAATCAAGGAGCAGCTAGGTAAACTTCAACTTCACCCCATGCATGGTGAAACCTCTTGGGGCAGTTACCGAGTGCTGGACGAATTTGATCATCGGAGTCTGAGCGATATACTGGCCATACGGCTGACGGTACTGCCAGATCAACGTTTGAATGGCCGTATTCACGGCAGTGGACTTAAAGTATGGACGATCGTGTCCGGCCGGGGAGAGGTCATGCTGAACGGAGAACGTTTTGCTGCGGCAAGCGGTTCTGTATTTAGCATTCCGGTCGATACGCATCACACAATCCGTGCCGATCTGGATACACCACTGGAGCTAATTGAGGTACGTCTGGGAAACAGCTTGGTGAACGCCTTCTATAAATCCGAGTCCTGACAACACATAGATCAGGATTTTGCAAAATTTGATTCCAGTCGCTCCAAAGTGCAATATATAGACGAACTAGAGCATTTCGATCTATATATTGTTCATTGGAAGTCGCTTATTGGATTTTTGCAAAATCCTCAGATATAATGCACGCTACGGATTCTGAACGAAGGTCGCAGGTCGCACATAAAAAATCGCTCCTGAGCAAGGTGAAAAAGTCCTTGCTCCAGAAGCGATTTTATTTTGTGATGCAGTTACCTTTGACTATTCCGGCTTCTTTTAAAAAATGCTGAACGATCTCCAACTGATAGTGTATGCGTACTTTCTTGGGCAGGCTCCAACCCGTTTCCACGGTAACCGCGCGTGCACCTAAAATACGGGCTACAGCGGTGCGGGAGGAACCTGGAAGCTCATGCAGCCGAAGGTTGAAATGTCGGTCGCTCACCTGTATGGAGCGATTCATTCGCTTAATAACCCGACGAACCGCAGGAACCACCGGGTTGGCCTTGTTGGAGATTAGCGTTTGACCAAGCACCTCGGCATCCTTTTGTGACAATCCATTGGCCTCATGCAAGTCAAGATACCATTCAGGTTGATGCTTTTGTGTTAATTTGAATAGAGCAGCGGAAAGTGGTTGTGTTGCCAGCTGCTTTTTTTTGCGCGGAAAGGTTCGATTAAGATCAGGTATTCCTCTAATCCGTTTGCGGTAAGCCTTTTGGTTTACAATCGGTACAATTATAAGCTTACCCTGGCTAATTCGCAGTTTTTGCTGATTCAAAAGCTTCACCAGTTTCTCAGCAGCTCGTATGCTAGCTATTTCATTACCATGTATCCCCGCGACCACCATCACACACGGACCTTTCTGCCCCCCTGTGACTATATAATAAGGAGTTGCCCAAGAGCCATTTCCGAGCATATATCGTTTGACCTGCATCCCCTTCACCTCCGTATAGGCTGTCGTTGTCCTCTCTTCTGTTCTCGCCGACGGATGATTTCACGGTATAGTCTTAAGTAGTTACTGGTCATCTGTTTGTTGGTAAATCTTTGGTTGACATATGAACGAAGCTGCGCTGGTGACGGATAATTTTTTTGCTGTGCCTTTCCTGCCATTTGGCTAACTGATTTGCAAATCAACTGTGGAAAGCCCAAGAGTACCTCGGGAACGGAGCCATTTTTTAATGCCAGCACCGGTGTTCCACAAGCCATGGCCTCGACCATTACGAGTCCAAATGGCTCTTCCCACAGTGTCGGAAACAGCAGACACTCTGCATGTTTCAGCAGCTTCTGTTTCTGAGCACCTCCAACTGCACCTACATAGCGTATATTCGGATTACGCTGAATTCGTTTCTGAATCTCTTTACGGAAAAATTCTGGAGCTTTGATAGGACCTGCAATAAGCAGTTTTTTTCCTGTTCGTTCTGCAACCTGAATGGCCTGCAATACACCTTTATCTCGTATGATTCTGCCCATAAACAGCAAGTAGCCACGCTTCTCACTGCTGAACTCGTATTCATGGGTGTTGATACCATTATAGATATAAAAACCTTTGCCCCTGCCCATCAGCTGACGCGCTCGTTTACTGACATATACCGGGTTTTTACCGTGTCTCTTCACTGGAAGATGAACGGTGCATACTGATGGACAAGGCAGCTTCCTACGTCCCACAGAAGAACGAAAAGTATGATCATGAATGATATGTGTGTTGGAAGGCATATGCCGGAGTACATATTGGGGGATCTGACTTTGTTTCAAACCCTTGGGGTAGGTAATCAACCGCGCACTGCTCCTGCTCCCACGGGCGGCAAACAGCGATACATGATGCCCTCGTCTCACCAATTCCTCAGTTAATTCATGCACGACCTTTTCCGTTCCGCCTTTGTTAGAGGGTACCGGCTGTGCATCGGGATAGTTGGAAATGACCTGAACAATGGTTAGACGCCGTTTTTTGAGTGCTTTATTCTGCCTTGAAGCCATACGAATTCCCCTTCCTGACCGGAAATACGGTGTGATCCTTACGATGTCAACGGGAATCAGAGCATACTCCCGTACAAGTTATAAATTGTAGTATATAGGTATGTATATTTTGCGTGATTGCTTGTGCCAATCGTCTGCAAGTCGTTTTTTGCCATACGAGCCTATCTATAAGGGGAGTCTATACAATTTGTCAAGCTAAAATTAAGGAGAAAATTCTCATCGTTTTCTAATAAATGAGGACAAAGCGTTGGGGTAACAGGTTTGTAACCATGAGTGGTAAATTCCGGACATTTTATTTGTGTTATTGTCATTTCAGGACATCAACACAATACGAATAACGGAGGAATTTATATATGAAACGTACTTCAAAAAAATTGTGGATGGGTATTTGCTTTACTATGACTTTGGCATTGAGCGCAGGGAGCTTCGTCGTTGGGCCAGCCACCACTCATGCCGCTTCGGCAAGTAAAGCTGATCAGATTATTTCTAAAGGTTCCCAGTTTATGGGTGTGCGTTATGAGCATGGAGCCCCAGCAGGCAATACAAGATCTTTTGACTGCTCTTCGTTCACTCAATATGTATTTGCACAAAATGGCATCAAGCTTCCACGTTCGTCCAGACAGCAATCAACTGTTGGCACTTTCGTACCGCGTAGTCAGCTGAAAAAAGGCGATTTGGTCTTTTTCTATGCGCCAATTCATCATGTAGCCATTTACATGGGGAACGGCAAAATTCTGCATACGTATGGTAAAGGCGGCGTAACGGTTACAGATCTAAATTCGGGCTGGTGGAGCCGCAATTACACAACAGCACGTCGTGTCCTCTAGGATAAATTTTAGTTGATTCCCATCCACCGAATGCTTAACTTACAAATAACAATAAAAAGGGCTGTTCCGCGAGTAGATATTTCTACTGGAGGGACAGCCTTTCCTTTTGTCTTTGGGGCAGCGTGACGATGACTACCGTTCCTTCTCCTTCTACGCTCTCCATACGTATCGTACCCTGATGAGCATCTGTAATTGCCTTGGCAATCGGCAACCCCAGCCCGGTCCCTCCAGTTTTACGATGCCTGGAGCTATCTACCCGATAAAATCGTTCGAAGACCCGCTTGATCTCGCCCTCAGGTATTCCGATCCCATAATCCTTAACCCGGATATAGACATCCTTTTTATCTTTAGATAAGCCTATTTCAATCTCATCCGAGCTGTATTTTAATGCATTATCCAGTAGGATCACTAGCAATTGCTTCATTTTTGTCAGGTTGGCATCCAGCCAAATTTCTTTCTCTTCGGTTAAAATAGAAATTTGACGATCATGTACAGGCTTGAGATGCGCTACTACCTGTTGACAACAACCGATCATTTCTATCCGCTCATGCGGCTCAGGGTCTTTCTGCTGTGAGGAGGCAAGAGTCAGCAACTGCTGTGTCATCGTACGCATTCGCTGAGTTTCTTCATAGATCGATTCAATGGATTCCTTATGAATGTCCTCATCACGCGTGCCCCACCGCCGCAGCATGTTGGCATAGCCCTCAATAATCATAAGTGTGGTATTCAGTTCATGTGAGGCATCTGAAACAAACTGCTGCTGGCTCTGAAAGCTTTCTTCTAATCTCTCCATCATTCGGTTAAAAGTAGCGGTCATTTGGGACAATTCATCTTGATTATGACTGCCAGCGGGGATTTTTTTAAATTTTAAGCTTCTCTCAATTTCCTGCATCGTTTGAATACTACTGGAAATCGGCAGCAATATGGCATTCGCCAAAATCGTGCTCCCTACCAAACTTAGCATCATTGCTCCTACAGTCGAAGTGATGAGAATCGTATTTAAAATATCGAGATTGGTTTCGAGTGCATCCCATTTTTCCACGATCTCCAGCGTTCCCTTCTGATTGCCCTCCGGAGAAAGCACGGGGAGATGGATTACCAGAATTTTATGACCCTGTACATCAGTCAATTGAGAGCTTTGAGAAGTGTTAAAACGAATATCGCCCAGCTTAAAGCGTGACTGGCGACTTACTTCATACAGAAGTCGGGATTGCTGATCAAACACCCTCAGAATAGTATCTCCGGAAAGCTCATCTTTCAATTTTGGACTCCATGCATTCTTCAGAATCATGGTATGTCCGGTTTCGGCAATGATTTCAGTCCACTTATTTTGCAGCACTTCTCTTTCATTTCGCGTAGCGATTTTGACGAACAACAAATGAACCGTGACATCCACAAACAGGAGTATTATCATCACTAAAATAGAACTGAGCAGGGTGATTTTGGTCCGCAGCTTCAATGTTCTTCCTCCCTGATGCAGTACCCCACACCACGTACGGTTTTAATTAATTTCTTTTTGTATCCATGATCAATTTTTTTGCGAACATACCGGATATACACATCTACGACATTCGTATCACCAACAAAATCAAACCCCCACACGTTCTGAATCAATTCATCCCGCTGCAATACCTGATTTTTGTGCTCCATCAGATAGAGAAGCAGATCATATTCTTTGGGCGTCAGTTCGATTCGGTTTCCTTCCCGCACCACTGACCTAGTCTTGCGTTCCAACACCAAGCTATCCACTTGGAGCCTGGACGACAACTTGTCCTCTTTTTGTGAAGCGGTAGCTGTTGGCTCCATTTGATGCCTCATACTGGCCCGCATCCGCGCTAATAACTCCTCAATCTCAAAAGGCTTCGTAATGTAATCATTGGCACCTTCATCCAGACCTGAAACCTTATCAGGAGTCGTGTTACGTGCAGTGACCATAATTACTGGTGTATGATTGTTCACTTTTCGAATCTGCTTCAGCACCTCGACCCCGTTCATTTCCGGCAGCATGACATCCAGAATGATGATATCCCATGTACGTGCTAGAGCTTTTTCCAATCCTTCTCTGCCCGTTTGTGCGATTTCAACTGCATATCCTTCATGGGATAACTCCAACTGAAGCAATCTGGATATCTTCTCTTCATCATCAATGACCAGCACCGACTTTTCCATCGCAAAACCACCTATTTCTATAGAAAAAGCAAATGAGTAACGGAAATGACATTCATTTTTTATTTGATTTTAAGCTTTTATCCGTGTAGTCGCTCTATAATATAACTTTGTTATTCAATTTTTTGATGTTAAGGAGTAATTTATTCATGTTAATTAATGTAGACTATGCTTTATTTCACTGGATCAATGAACTCGCTAATTCCCTCGCCTTTTTGAATGGAACCATGCGTTTCTTGGCGCAATATGCACCGTATTTATTCGGAGTGGCTTTGCTGATTTACTGGTTCACCTTTAAAATGCCGCATCGAATGATGGTTTTAGAAGCCGTTATAACGGTTTGTATCGGCTTTGTAATTAGTTGGGGTCTTGGACATTTGTTTTACAGAGATCGGCCTTTTGTCGGACATTCAGTCATTCAGCTTATTCATCATGATCCCAATGCTTCATTCCCGAGTAACCATGCACTTGGAGCGTTTTCTCTGGCTGCCATTTTATGGCTTCATCATCAAAAATTTCGTGTTCTCTGGGTTATTTTAGCTGTACTCATCGCAGTATCCCGCGTATGGACCGGAGTGCATTATCCCTCGGATATTTTGGCAGGTGCGCTTATTGGTGCAGGTTGTGCCATCGGCGTTCATCAATTCATTCGAAGTCGGAAGCTACCTGGCATCTTTATGCAGGCGGCTATTATATTTTATGAAAAATGGGAGCAGAAGCTGGGGCTCAAGCCTGGTGAACAGGCCAGAACCAAGATGACTGAACACACTTCCTCTGTCCAAATGAAAAGCAGACGCTAAAGCGTCTGCTTTTTAGAAACTTCATTATTTATGCAACCCGTTATGCTGTCGATTTAGAGCGAAGTGACAGCATTCGTCGTTCTTCGTACCGCTGATAAAACCAAATACAAGCTGCCATCCAGCAGCCACTCATAAAATAGCCACCCACAACGTCGCTCGGATAATGTACGCCCAAATAAATGCGGCTCGTCCCGATTGCTACAATCAGCAGGCTGCTGAGTACAATAAGAAGGATACGCCCCAGCCTAGAAGGAACATGCTTCCACACTAAAAATGTCAGCGCCGCATACATGCTGAAAGCTGTCATGGAATGTCCGCTTGGAAAGCTGTATCCATTCTCTTCAATAATACGGTGAATCTCCGGTCTCGCACGCTGAAAAAGTACTTTCAGTATCGTATTCAGCATTACCGATCCCAATACACCAGCCGCCAAAAAAAGCAGTTCTCTGCGGTGTCCCAATACTCTATAGAGCACGAACATGGCCATTAAAACAATGATCACAACTGGAATTCCGCTGCCGATCATGGTGAAAAATTTCATTACACGGGTCATGGCGGGCGACTCCAGTTGTCCAATAACCGAAATAATTTCCTGGTCAAAATGCCGAACTTGATGGTCACTCACCCATAATGCGATTAAGCCAAAACCGAATGCACATACTATACATGTGAGCAGAGCCAAGGAAATGGGCAGCTTTGTTGATGTTTGCTTCATTTTCTGTAGTTCCTCCATAATATTCATTGCGTGATAAAACAAAGTGCAGCATTAGCTTAGATATAGGTCTTACTTTGCCCACTTTTCCCTTATCATTTCATTAAAAGAATTAGTTGCATCCTCCACATAATGAAACCCGTTTTCAAAAAATATCACTTTCAGAATCATTTTATAATATAAGAAATTCATATTGACTACAAAATCGCAAGCGGACTGTAGCGAAAAAAGCAGCAACAAAAAAGGACGCCATTCAAGCCTTATAAACGGCTCGAATGACATCCTATGATTACACGTGGCATACTACAAACGTAATTCCCAAGTTAAACAAGCATCATCTACTAATTAGGTTGGTGTGACTTCTCCAAGTTTAACCTTACTCTCTGCTTCCTCTATTGGATAGCGTCTGCGGAACCACAGCGACTGAAGCAGCAAGAAGGTGCCGCTTACTGTCCAATATAATGGCATGGCAGCAGGGGCATTGAAGGAAAAGACCGCCATCATAATCGGTGAAAGATAGCCCATGATCGCAAATTGCTTGCGCTGGTCAGGCGTCATCTGAAACTGAGAAAGCTTGGCCTGTGCCAAGTATACAATTGCGACGACGATTGACAAAATCCAGTCCGGCTGTCCGAGCCGGAACCATAGGAAAGAGTGAGATGCGAGCTCCGGGGTTAAGCGGATTGCTGTATACATACCGCTCAAGATCGGGAGCTGAATGAGAATAGGCAGACAACCGATATTAAGCGGATTGAATTGATGTTCTTTGTAAAGCGACATCATTTCCTGCTGCATACTCTGCTGGCTGGTGGTATCTTTCTTGTTTTCATACTTCTTCTTAATTCGGTCCAAGTCGGGCTGCATAGCGCTCATCTTGCGCTTCATACCCTGCTGGGCACGCGTTTGACGCATCATAAGAGGCAGTAAGGCCAGACGGACAATGAATGTCAATGTCATAATCGCCAGCCCAAAGCTTCCACCAAACCATTGCGCCAATTGCTGAATAAGCCAAGAAAGCGGGAACACCACGTAATGATTAAAAAATCCGGGTGTCTGTGCATTTATCTCCGCAGCATTCGCACCACAACCAGACAGTAGCATGACCACCGCCAACGCTACCATTAATCCAAATATCCGTTCTTTTTTACCCCAAAAGGTGAATCCCTTGAATCGTTTCATATGTTCCTCCTCGTTGATTGGCTGTGCCATCGTTCAACGAGGGAGAACAATCGGATGCATCTTCATCCGGCGCTTCTTTACGCCGGATATGTCGGGCCAGCCGGACAGGCATGTCCTGTCCACGGGCAGACATCGGCATCTGCGGAGAGGCATGAGACCTCACGGGCCCACCTTCGACCCAGCATTCGGGTACATTGCCGTGCAAATGAGCGAGATACGTATAAGTCACTGTGCACAGCAAACCGATTGTAAATAAATAAGGGAGTAGGTCTTGAAGCTCAAACAAGGGATTCACCTCCTTCGGTTTGTTGCTACAATTATAGCACGAAACCGGACAAGCGACTAATCTTTAATTAGAGATACGGGTTGGATCACAAGCAACTGAAATAATTATTTCTGCTCCTTCGGTCTAATGCTCAAATCCGGTGGAAGGACGCTCTATATTACGGTAAAAACTTAACGGATAGCAAGCATACGATTCAATGCTAGTACAGCATCCTGTCTGATCTGAGCATCCACACGAATCACACCCACAGGCTCACCCCGGTCAAACTGTTCCATTGCCCACAGCAAATGGGGAAGATCGATCCGGTTCATGGTCAGGCAGGGACACATATCTGGATTGAGCGATTCAATGTGCTGTTCAGGGTACTGCTGCTTGATTCGTTGCACGAGATTCATTTCTGTGCCAACAGCCCATTGGGTCCCTGGCTCTGCCGCACGGATGGTATCGATGATGAATTTTGTGGAGCCCGCGCAATCTGCGAGCTGTACGACTTCATAAGAGCATTCGGGGTGAACGATGACCCGGACGTTCTTATCACGCTCGCGAACGTTGCGAATATGATCTACTGTAAACTTTTCATGAACGGAGCAATGCCCTTTCCATAAAATAATTTTTACGGTTGCTGGGTCCTGTTCAGTCTCAAGCTGATCTGTCATTGGATTCCACACGGCCATTTCATTTAGCGGAATTCCAAGATCGTAAGCTGTATTGCGACCTAAATGCTGATCCGGCAAAAACAAAATACGTTCCTTTTGCTTCAGCGCCCACTCCAGCACTTGCTTAGCATTCGAAGAAGTCACGGTAGCCCCACCATGCCGTCCTACAAAGGCTTTGATCTCTGCTGTGGAATTTACATATGTTAACGGAATGATCGTATCTCCTACCAACTCCTGTAAATGCTTCCATGCTCGTTCTGTCTGTTCCACATTCGCCATATCTGCCATCGAGCAACCTGCACGCATATCCGGCAGGACAACAGTCTGTCGATCGGTAGTCAGCATATCCGCTGTCTCCGCCATAAAATGTACCCCACAAAATACAATGAACTCCGCTTCCTGATTTTGTGCAGCCATTTGAGCAAGCTGTAGAGAATCTCCTGTTATATCAGCAAACTGAATAACCTCGTCCTTCTGATAGTGGTGGCCCGGTATAAGCAGCTTGGGTCCCCATTTTTGTTTCAGTTCGGCCACTCGCTGCTCCATTTCAGCAACCGTCAGTGTCTTATAATGCTCTGGCATAAGCCCTCGATTTCCTTGTAAAACGTCAAGCATAGACATTAGAATCCCTCCATATCGATGCGGCTGATCGTTCCGCTCTCAGCGAACAGATAACCGCTTTGTGTACATTCATATTTACAAGTGTCTTGACACTTATATTTACACATGCCTACAATAATCTCAAGAGTTTTTGAATGGAATTATTTTTAAGCAGGGAGGATTTGGTGTGATTTATCTCGACTATGCCGCTTCTACACCTATGTGTGGTGAAGCTTTAAATATGTTTAACGTATTAAATAAGGAAATGTTCGGAAATGCCAGCAGCCTTCATGATGCGGGCGGTCAAGCAGCCTACACGCTGGATTACAGCAGGCAACGAATAGCAAATATGATTGGCGGGCAAAAGGAAGGCATCTATTTTACGACAGGGGGAACAGAATCCAATATGCTGATTGTGCAATCGATCCTGAACGGGTTGCCGCAGCATAAAAAGCATTGGATCATGAGCGCTTTGGAACATCACTCGATGTACAACCTTGCCACTTTGCTGGAACGTCAGGGCTATGAGCTGACCATTGTGCAACCGGATCGGGAAGGACGAGTGACTCGTGAAGCTCTTTTACCTCACCTGAGAGAAAACACCGGACTTGTATCCGTACAACACGCCAATTCGGAAACGGGATTGGTTCAGGACCTTGCTGCCTTATCTCCCCTGCTACGCGAACGGGGTATTTTGCTGCATAGTGATGCGGTACAGACATTTGGGAATATTCTCGTAGATGTAGAAGCCATGGGAGTAGATGCACTCTCTGTATCGAGCCATAAAGTGTATGGCCCCAAAGGCGTCGGAGCTGCATATCTCAAACCCGGAACTCCTTGGCGTCCCGTGTACCCTGATACAATACATGAAAACGGATTTCGTCCTGGAACGGTTAATGTTCCCGGGATTGCAGCCTTTGTCGCGGCGGCAGAAATGATGACCGAACAGATGGAGTCGCATCAGGAGCGATATGCTTCCCTGAGAAGACACTTTATTACGAAAATTCGGGAAAGATCCATTCCGTTACGTTGGGTGGTACAGGAAAGCGAGAATAAAGCAGCGCTTCATCATATAGTAGGCTGTTTTTTTCACGGTTACGAGGGACAATATGTTATGCTGGAATGTAATCGCAGAGGTGTCTGTATATCCACTGGAAGCGCATGTGCTGCCGGACACCACGATCCTTCGCCTGCCTTACAGGCGCTTGGAGCATCCGGCCGTGAAGCGTTACAATTTATCCGTGTTTCTTTCGGAAGAACGACCACCATCGAGGAATTGAATGTATTGGTAGATATTTTGACAGACCTGACGCATCGAAAAGAAAGGAGCTTATCCCGTTGACTGAATCTTTAAAACGGTCAGGTACGGATCGCCGCGAACAGCTACTATTGTGGCTCAAGAGCGAATCACCACTGACCGGGAGCGAACTGGCGCGCAGATCCTCCGTCTCCCGACAAGTAATTGTACAGGATATTTCCCTGTTAAAAGCAAGCCAAGAGCCTATCCTTGCAACGAGTCAAGGATACATTTATATGGAGCCTGCGGGTCAGGCAACTCCCTTAGCCTCACGTATTATTGTGTGTAAACATCGACCTGAACAGACAGAAGAGGAACTAAAGCTGATTGTGGACTACGGTGTAAGTGTGCAGGATGTTATTGTTGAGCATCCGGTATACGGGGATCTGACTGCTCCGATACGGGTTGGAACTCGCAAGGAAGTGGACGATTTTATCCGTAAAATCAGCTTCACCCAGGCCACTTATTTGTCCCAGCTGACGGGAGGCATCCACCTGCACACCTTGAATGCCTCGGATGAAGATAAAATTAATGATGCCTGCGCTGCATTGGAGCAAGCAGGCTTCCTAATGACGGACTAACTTAGTGCACTTAGCGGAGTAAAGAAAATCCTGTCCAGTGTATGTGGAGTGCAACTGTGCTCCACATGGACGGTATGTAAGCAGCGAGAAATAAAAAAATCCCGGCCCCCTCATATAAGGGAATCGGGAATGAACTATGTGAGCTTAATTTCAAGCAGCTCATATTTAATTACAGCCATGGGTGCATCCACATGAATGATACTGCCCACTTCTTTTCCCAAAAGTGCCTTGCCTAAAGGACTCTCATAGGAAATTTTGTTATCAAGAACATCCGCCTCAGCAGGACTTACAATTTTGTATTCCATCTTTTCTGAAAATTCGATGTCATTCAAAATGACAGTCGATCCAATACTAACGGTTCTAAGGTCTAAATTACTCTCATCCACGACCCGGGCTTTGGTCAGCATCTTCTCCAATATGAGAATGCGGGTTTCCATAAACGCTTGGTCGTCCTTGGCTGAGTGATACTCACTATTTTCTTTCAAATCGCCGTAGCTGATAGCCAACTTAAGGCGTTCGGCTAGCTCCTTGCGTTTTACGGTCTTCAGTTCCTTTAGCTCATCCTCCAGCTTGGCCAATCCCTCTTTAGTTAACAATACTTCTTCATTCGACATATTTTATCTACAACTCCTATTTCAGCATTTTGCTTAATTCCAATTCAACGCTCAAAAATACAATAAACGAACTAAACCGTTTTAGTCTAAACATTGCTGATTGAAAACGCTCTGGGATTTATGCAATTGATCATTTGGCTTGCTTTATTGTAGTTTACTCTAAATCGGACCAACATGCGAAATAAATTACTGGATAACAGTAGCCAACTGCCTTCAGCCAGGGTGATTCTTATAGTAACCAATGCTCTCTTATTCGCATATCGTATGATCATAACGTATTTTGATGAGCACTGTAGTGCCGCTGTCCTTGTCCCGAATTTTCATAAAAACCAGGCAAGAACAGTATATGGCGGGAGGAAGATTCAATGGCTTCCTTAGGAAAGAACGGCAATGGGAATGGCAATGGAAACGGGAATCGTAAATCCAAATCCCCACCTAACGGTCAAAAGAAAAATGGATTAAACAGTAATTCGGCTATCTTTTCCGCGCTTCAAGGAAAAAATGTGGAGGTCCTTGTGGCAGCCCTCCTACTAACAGGAAAACTAAACGTCGATTCGGTGACTTTATACAGACAAGCAACATTGTTTTTAGGACTCACAGGAAAATACAAAACACTAGCATCCACTCCATCCAATGTCGATAATATGGTGAAATTTTTAAATGATAACGGGAATATGACACTGGACCAGGTGATACAAGCCTTTTCACAGAAAATAAATAATTAACAAGTGGCGAAAGGAGACTTATGTGGTGAGTGAGTTTGATGGAGAATATTTTGCAGAGGTTGTCATTATTGTGATTCTAGTTGCCATGTTCTTCTATGGCTCCTCAGATATAGAGGGACTTTCCGCTTCGCCAACCCAATCCTAAAATGATAATTCCCGCTTCGTAAAAAATAAAAAAGCATCTATAGACTCTCACGAGGTCAATAGATGCTCTTACTTTTTAACGGCCCATCATTTCTACTTCATGGCCCTTTACTTCTACACTTATCGTTTGACTAGAAACTTCTCCTGAAGCATTGACTAACTCGGCCCGGTACTCATATGTACCCGGCTTTTGATTTTGGATGCTGGTCACTGCACTTTGGGCCTGCGGACTTTGGCTCAGCAGATCCTGCGCGTCGATCAGCTTTCCGTTTTCATACAAGTTGTATTTCGTCGCATTTGTGCCCCACCACATGTTCATAGCAAGAGTATAGGCACCATCACCATCCCAATTGTCATGAGACAGCACTGGAATGCCAGGAGAAGCATCGGTCACTTCGACAGTTAACGGGTCGCTGGTCGTTTTACCAGAAGCGTTGATCAGTTCTGCAGTATACGTGTAGGTACCGTTGGTCTTACCTGTAACAGGAATGACTGCATGCTGTGCTCCAGGAGAAGCCGCTTGCAACGATTGAGTGCCAATCAGCTTGTCATTTTCGTACAACTTGAGTTCATCACCATTCGTACCCCACCACAGATCCATAGTGATGTTGTAATTGCCATCCTTCAGCCCAGTGTCCTGCCCGTTATCATGCGACAGCACAGGTTTACTCGGCACTTCACCTACACCAGTCTTTTCGACTCTAACAGTTACAGGATTGGATACGACCGTTTTACCATCCAAGGTAACGCTGGCTGTAATCTCCGCGCTCCCCTCTTTTAGGGCCTTAAGTTCTCCATACGTATCCAGCGAAACGGATTCATGACTGCTGACATACTGAACAGAAGCGCGGTTTAAATCTGCTTCGCTGCCATCTGTCAGCGTACCCTTGAGATGTGTCACTGCCGTATCCCCAATGTTGAGGGTCGTTTGATCCAGTGAAAGCTCTACTTCTTGCAACTCTGCACCTGCCTGAGCTGAAAAATCATCCAGTCCACGCGGTTTCAACTGATAATTCCCTTTGAAAATCGCCGAAATTCCTTTTAGCTTCACGTGCTGTCCTTCTTGATATGGAAAAGTTGTCCGTGTTAAGCCTGTACGTGCATCGACACGCACATGGTGACTTACTTCACCTGATACTGCATCAAATTCAAACGAACCTACGGGAGTCGCGTCTATCACATTACGAATCATTGCCGTAGGAAGCTCAACCAACTGTCCTTGGCTCGCATCACTGAGTTGGGTGACTTGTACAGCTTCTGGAAGTTGTCCTTCTCCCGTTTTTTCAATTGCCACTGGATCGGTTAACTCTAGCTCACTATTAAACAGTGCCAAGCTTGCTGTAAGCTTTACTCGATCCCCTTGGTGAAAGCCGCTTTGGTTCTGATATACATAAATACCGCCACTTTCATCCTGCATGTAAAAGGCTTGACCACCGAATACACCTGGTTCTGTCGTCACAACACCCTCTAAGGTCACGACTTTACCAGCCGGGAGACTCCGTGCTTCTGCGACACTGATACGAGCTGGAACCGTATTGCCTTCCTCAGGCAACGGCTGGGCCGGGACATCAGCCAACACGACGGATTGAGTCAGCAGATTGCTGCCGTTTTGCCTCAGTCTAAGATTAGCTGAACCACTGGTTCCCGGCTTGATTCGCACCGTCAAGTCCTTATAGGCATGCCCTTTGCCGTTGGACTCCAGACTAAATGTTCCGCTATAGCCGTAAGAGGTTGGCCAGCTTCCATCCGGATTTTGAATCTGGGCTACTTGATTGCCGCCCTCTATATAAATACCTGTGCTGAATCCGCTAATCGTACTATTGGGAGCCAGCTGATCGGCAGTAACTCGAATTTGAAAAGGCTGTGCATTGGGCAGCTGCTCTTGACGAACGATGTTGTACACAGGCTGCGCACTGGCTGTAGGTCCGCCATAGGACCCTGCTTTGAAGGTTCGCTGATCCCACCATTTGTAGCCAGCTGCGGGAGCGGACCAAGGCTCGGCTTGTGGTTCCGTGGAAGCCTGTGGCTCTTCAAAAGGCAGTAATGCCGTCGGCTGGTCCAGCTGTAAGCTTTTCACTTCCGTCAGGCTGGTATACTCCTCCTTCTTGGACAACCAGTCTACGATATTGACCAGTAACTCGGCGTCATCCTGCTCCTTAAAGCCGTCATAGGTTGTCTTCTTGGTTCCTGTCTCTTCGCGCAAATATTTTGGCGTTGCATCTTCGACAGGAGACGAGTCCCCAATGAAAGCAGCTTTGCCTAGTCCTACTTTCGATACAACTGCATAAGGTCCTTCCGGAATGCCGCCTCCATTATACACGCCCTGATCTACCGCGTTGCCCCAAGCCTGATTGGTTTTAGGTAGATATACGATTCCCTTGGCTTTCGCTGGGTCGATAATTGCGAGTGTTGATCCTGCATGCATTGCCACATTACTCACTCCAGCTGTAATGCCGAACGCCTGTGCTGGCTCGACAATCTGATTGGCCGTGATATCGCCTAATGCATTGTAGCGAAAGCGCACACCAAACTGGCTGCCCAGCCAATCTGAGCTGACTACGCCCTGCATTGCTGCCGAGCTTTTTTCTTCCGCACTCATTCCCTTCGCAGGGTCTTCCCATGCACCACGACGATAGCCATTAATGCTCTCCGATCCGTCCCAGCGATTCTTGTTGCGGTCCGCGTTATAATGATCTCCAATGAAAAAAATACTATTGCCTGCTTTTACATACTGCTCCATTGCAGCCTGTTCGCTCTGTTTAAAAGGAATATTCGGCTCTGCTGTAACAAATACATCATAATTCTTTAGATCATTGTAAGTAATGGGCGTAGATTGGCGAAGCTCGTGTACATCATAGCCATTGCTCGCGAGGGCTTGGCCGAAGTCTGAAAATCCACCATCAATCACCCAATCTGCTGCGCCAGCTGTCTGTCCATGAGTATTATCAAACAGCACTTTTTTACCAGCGTTCTCATTGACCACTTTCGCTGCAATGAAGGGGGCTGGGTCCGCCGGACCTTCTGCCCGTACCGGTTGCATGCTGCCCGCAACACCAGCATACAACGATAAAGTGAAAACCATAGCAGTTGCATATTTGAAGCTACGGGATGTAAAACGACGAAAGATTCCCATTCTTTCCCTCCTGTTTGTTGGTTTAAAGCCCTTCTGGGGGGCATCAGATACAAATTTTAGCATTCATTTATGTTCGAATATGCATTGTTTTGTAAATCTTTAGGAATAATGGATAGGAAGGAAATTCCAATAAAAAAGATACACTGTATGCAGCAATGTGAGCACCGCAAATAGGATTTTCCCGGCAGCCCGGGTTCTTCTTTCCCCTGTAATCAGCTTTGCGCCATTCACGATCAATACCCACACGGCAATGAGTGCTGAAATGAGTGGCAGTGTGCAAATTCCCCAGATATACCACGCGGAATAGCCATACACGATCTGATTGTTACCATAGACGACCTGCACTCCGAGAAAAATCGTGTTTAGTGACGCAATGAATGCAAGGTTGGACGAAATGTGATTATTCGTTTTACGGATAGCTTTGATCACATATCTTACGATCCAAATTAGCAAGGTTGTGATGAAAAATAAGGAGGCGGCTGCATAGCTGACAAGCAGAGTCCAGGTGCGGTGCCAAAGTGTCGTTTGCTTCATGGTTTTACTATCCGGGGCAACCATCATCCACGTACCGTTTTCCTGATACAGCAAAATTTTAAGCTGGCCCTCCTTTTCCACAAACAATCCATCGCCTGCTGCTTGAAAAACTTTGTCTGTTGCTTCATTCTCATTTGGGTATTTTCCTTTAACAATTAACGTATGATCATCTTGAATTCGCACGGTGTATGTAATGTTTCCCAGTATTCGAATCCATTTTCCCCACCCATGAACAGGATTAGAATCCACCTGATATACACCCTCAATCTCTGGCGAAAGCTTCACTTGCGTGGTAGAACGAGCCAGTGACTGAGAAGCGGCCTGCGGATTTGCGGGCAGCATTTGGGCTATCGCATCGATGACTTTTCCATGAAGCAGAGTGTCCGTGTCAGCTGAATTAATGATCACAAAAATGCCGATCTTTTGTGACGGAATCAGTACCATTTCGGAAATAAAATCATCAATTTCCCCGGTAGCCCACAGCATAGGTACTCCTGTCTCCAAATGACCACGAAAAAATCCGTAGCCCACGCCATCCAGGCGTGCATCGACTGCAAATTGCTGCGCATGCATCACTTTTACCGTATGTGGTTGGAGCACCACTTTGCCCTCATACTTGCCTTGGTTTAAATGAGTGATCAAGTAATGGGAAAACTCGTTGGGTGTGACGTTCAACGCTCCTGCTCCGGGCAGATTGATATACGACAAAGGCTGTTTCAAATACGCTCCATCCTTCCACTGATACGACTGGGCCTGTGCAGGATGATTTAACGGCAATTCCAGTGTCGCGCTGGGCATATTCATCGGCTGGAACAGATGTGTACGAAGGTAATCATTCAGTCCCTGACCGCTTACTTGCTCCACGATATTACCGATCAGACCGAAGGCGACATTACTGTATTCATACTGAATTCCAGGTTTGCGGATAGGTGGCTGATTTTGAAAATACGTGCTGAGATACTGTTCTGTGGGTAAAACGCCTGCCCGAGTCGAGCTGTTAATGTCGTACAGCGCTTCATCCAATCCTGAGGTATGTGTCAAAAGCTGATGCAAATTGAAAGGCTGATTCTGGTATTGCGTAGCTTTATAGCTGTGGAGATAGTTATTCACGTCTTCATTCAAATCAAGCTTGTTTTGCTCAACCAGCTGCATCGTGGCGCTTGCACTAAATGATTTGGTTAGAGAGCCGACACGAACAATGGTCTTTGCTGGATCGAATGCCATTTTCCGCTCCAGATCTGCATATCCGTAGCCTTTACTAAAAAGAATTTGGGTTCCCTGAGTCACGACGACCGCAGCCCCCGGAATATGCAATTTTTCCAATTTTGTAACCATGATATCGTCCACTTTTTTTTCCAATGAATTAGGTGTTATGCTGTCTATTGCCCATGCCGGAGCAATGAGCAGGTTCCAGAGAAACAACGCTGCTAAAAATGCGGATAGGTAGCAAATGCCTTTATTCTTCATATTGAAGTACCATCCTTACGTATGAAGTTGATTTAATGATTTGAACCGTGCGGTGATTGCATAGCGAGCAGATATTTATACTCCGTATGGAAGCCATCAGCATGGCGCTATGGAATCATCGCACTTCCCATCGCGGGAGTGCACATAATAAAGCGAATCCTGATCGAGTCGTGTAAGCAGACGGCATCTTACCTGTCGATCAGGATTCATGTGTTACAGATTAAAAAATTAGTGATTCAGTTCTTAAAATCATCAACCGTAGATTTTCAAGATTTATGATGTGCTAAATCTTGTGTCATGTCTTTGTCCGTGTTCCGAGTTATCTTTTGTATTGCGGCACGGATACTTTTTACATTTTTCTCGATAAATCCGGGTTCCAGTAGTTCATAATGATTACCAATCAAGCTATGCTCTTCATAGCTACCTTGTGTAGCGTCTTTCCATAAAAGTCGATTATCTCCTGTACCCCTCACCGTTTCCGATCCAACGGCGACAAAGCCGTGAATATTCGCCTGAACGCTCTCTGTATTCACAAGCTGGTTGCCATACACCGCGTAAGCGATCATTTTACGTTGGTACGTTTCATTCAACAGCTCACGGTAGGAGTCGGGAACCTGTTCCAGCATGTCATGAATTTCATGCTCTGTTTCTTCAGCTGTGAAGGGCAGGGCTTCCGCCCTTTTGACCGAATCGAGCATAAAAATATCTGATACGGTATGACCTTGACGTTCCAGTGTGTCAGCAACCTTATGCGCCAGATTACCACCTATGGAATAACCAAGCAGTACATACGGACCTTGCGCTTGCGTGCTGACGATCAAATCAACGTAACGTGCCAGCATGGCCTGCTCATCGGCAGCATCATCCACGAACTCCAATCCATACACGACTGCGTCCTGATCCAGTTGTTTGGCCAGCTCCGCGAACGACAGCCCGTATCCAAGCATAGGAGGAAAGCAGAAGATGGAGATCGGACCGTGTTCATTCAACCGTATGATTGGACTATCGGCCTTGTATTCCAGATCCGCTTTCAATAATGTGAGCGCCTGCTCTTCTATAGTCGGGAAGTCCATAACACTACGGATGGGGAGCTCAATGTCTGTGGCAAGGTGAACTTTGCGTATAAGCTCCAGTACTTTCAAGGAATGTCCACCCAACGTGAAAAAGTCATCATGGATACCCACTTGTGGAATTTCAAGCACTTCCTGCCAAATGGATGCCAGCAACTGCTCCACATCGGTTCGCGGGGCGACATATTCTATACCCGTGTGCAGCCCTTTGTCCGGCACAGGTAAAGCTTTGCGATCGATTTTGCCGTTTGTCGTCAGCGGAAGCCGATCCAGTTGTACAAATGCGGATGGAATCATATAGCTCGGCAGACTGGCCGACATCGCAGCTCGAATCTCACGGACGGTCAGCTGTTCATCGGCAGTGAAGTAAGCACATAATTGCTGTTGACCCGTTCCATCCCGCAAAGCGATAACGACGCTATCCCGCACGGACGGTACACTTGCCAGCCGCGCCTCCACTTCGCCCAGCTCAATCCGGTAACCGCGAATTTTAACCTGTTGATCAATCCGTCCGGCGTATTCCAATATGCCGTCTTCACGCCAGCGAACAAGATCTCCTGTACAGTACAGGCGATCTCCGTCCACCCACGGGTTAGCAAGAAATCTCTCAGCCGTCAGCTCAGAACGATTTAAATAACCACGTGCAACTCCGTCTCCGCCGACAACCAGCTCACCCCAGGCTCCGACCGGTTGCAGGTTAAATGACGAATCCACAACATACGCCGTCGAATTGCAGATGGGACGTCCGATCGGCACAGAATCCAGCTGTTCTTCCGTAATGTGATACGTCGTCGAAAAGGTTGTATTTTCCGTTGGTCCATAGCCGTTAATGATGTTCATGTCCGGATTATCACGCAGAACCCGGTTAATATGGGGTGCAGACAAAACATCACCACCAACCAGCAAATACTTCACATCGCCGAAAAGTTTACTATCCTGCTGTGAAAGCTGATTAAATAACGGTGTGGTCAGCCACATCATGGTGATGCTATGATCCCGTATCGTCTCTTTAAGCTTGGCCGCGTCCAATAGATCATCCTTATGCACAAGAACAAGCTGACCGCCGTTCAGCAGCGCGCCCCAAATTTCAAACGTAGATACATCAAATACAAACGCGCAAGTCTGCAGCATTCGAGTCGATTCATCAAATGGCACATAATCGGTATTGCGGACAAGGCGCACGACACTTTGATGCTCAACAACGACACCCTTAGGCTTACCTGTTGAGCCTGAGGTATAAATAACATAAGCAGCATGATTACCCGCTCCATCTATACCCAGATTGGAAGCATCTGCACTGTAGGACGTATCCTCATTCAGATTAACAATCTGTCCGTCAAAATAGCAACGATCCAGCAAATCTTGTTGAGCCAGCAGCAGTTTGGCTCCCGAGTCCTCCAGCATATAACGGATACGGTCCTCCGGATATTGTGGATCTACCGGCACATACGCGCCACCAGCCTTCAAAATAGCGAGTGTTCCCGTAATCATATCCAGCGAGCGCTCCGTCAAAATGCCAACAGGTTCATCGGGTTTCACCCCTGCATCACACAGCGTATGCGCTAATCGGTTGGCTGTCTCATTGAGCTCCCGGTAGGTCAATGATTGATGACCCAAAGCGACGGCAATATGATCCGGCGTACGCTCTGCCTGCTCCTCAAACAATTTTTGGATCGTGTGATTGCTTGGATATGCAGAGGCAGTGTTATTAAACTCTCCTGTAATTTGTTGTTTTTCCGCCGCTGTAACCAGTTCCAGCTCTTCTATGCAAACATTCGGGTTAAGCAAAACTTGCTCCAACAGATTCACAAAATGTCCATGCAGACGCTTAATGCCTGTTTGATCATAACTTAACGCATTATACATAAAACGAATCTTGATGCATTCTCCTGGCATAACGACTAAGCTCAGATCATAGTTAGTCTGCTCTGCAGCCACCACGTTGGAAATCGGGAATAGTTCCTGCCCGTCACTTCCCAGTTCTTCGACCTGCTCATCTACCGGATAATTTTCAAATACCATAATATGGTTAATTAAATCCTGTTTCTGATCGGTCAATGCCTGAATCTCAAACAGTGGATACGTATCATACGCATGAGAAGCCAGAGCCTGCTCCTGCGTTTTCTTCATAACTTCTGCAAAAGATTCCCCTGCCTCACTAAGGATGCGAACAGGAATGGTATTAATGAACAAGCCGATAATATCCTCTACCCCGATAATATCCGATGGACGGCCTGAGACGACACTGCCAAATACGACGTCACTGTGGTTGTTATATTTTTGCAGTAAAATCCCCCATGCGGTTTGTAGTAACGTATTCATGGTCACTTGATATCGCTTAGCCGTCTCCTCCACCCGGAGGGTCAACTCACGTTCCAAAACCGTCACCCAATCACTAGCCGTGTTGCCTCCACTCTTGCGACCGGATTTTACAGCTGGTAATGCTGTTTGCTGCTCATATCCGGATAAATAGCTGCTCCAGTAGTCGGTTGCCGCCTTGCGATCCTGTGCTTCGAGCCATTCAATAAAGCGGCTGTACGGCACTGCGGGTGCCAGCTCTGGTACTCTGCCCTCCTGAAGTGCTGCATAGCTTTCAAACACTTCTTTATTTATAAGGGACAGACACCAGCCGTCCATGACGATATGATGGAAGCTCCATACAAAATGATAGCTGTCTTCTCCGGTACGTAAAATCGCTACACGCAGCAGAACATCCCTACGCAGATCAAAACCTCGTGCTTTATCTTGTAGCTTGAAATTTTCCACCCGGGTATCTATTTCATCCTTCTCCAGATGGTGTAAATCTTCATATTGAAAGCCGCAATCCTGATTTCGATACACCACCTGCAATGGTTCCGTATCTCTGCCAAAATAAAAATGTGTACGCAGCGCCTCATGTCGCCGAACCAGAATATTCAGGCTTTCTGCAAAAGCCCGAATGTCCATCTGACCTCGCATATCATAAGAAACCTGCTCAAAATACGCGTCATTCGCGGCTGCTTGACTATCTAGCTGGCTGTGAAACAGCATCCCTTTCTGCATCGGGGTCAGTGCATATACATTGTCGATCTCACCTGCAGCACCCATTTCAGATAAGAGGCTGTCCAAACCCTCCACACTCATTCCTTTATAGGAAATATCACTCGGGGTCAGCTCCGGGTGTTCTTTATGGATGCAATGCACCAAAATTTCACGCAGGCTCGATTCCAGTAATTTCGCCAATCGCTCGATCGTCTCCGGTCTATAGCTGGTACGGCTATAGCTAATCGTCAGACCCAGTTGGCCTCCCGAAATGATGCCACCAAAATCCAGCGTATACGTTCGAGCCATGGTCGGGCTCAGCGGCATCCCACCCTCATATGAGGAAGATTGCAAGTCGTTCCCTTTCATATCCTGATCGAACTGTCCCAAATAGTTAAAGCTGATTTCGGGATCTGTCGTAAATATAGCTGAAGATGCCTCCGGTGCCTGTGTCTGATGATCGGCTAAGTATTTCAGTACACCGTAGCCAATCCCTTTTTGCGGGATGCCGCGCAGTCCTTCCTTCACCCGCTTAATCCGTTGCGAAAGTGCCAGTTCTTCCGGCATATCGAGCAAAACAGGATATTGGCTTGTAAACCACCCTATCGTCCGGGTAATGTCCACCTCTGGTAAAATGGCTTCACGTCCATGTCCCTCTAGATTTATCAGGAACCGATCATTTCCACTCCATGCTTGCAATGCCATTCCTACTGCCGTCAACAACAGGTCATTAATTTCTGTACGGTAGGCACGATTGGCCTGTTTGAGCAGCTGCTCTGTCTCTGCGTGTGTCCACAAAGCAGTAACCGACTCACTATCGCCAATCAATGGCTTTTCGTGCTCGTTATACCCGTAATCCTGCGGCAAAGGGGCTAGTTCCGCTTGTGCAAGTTTCCCCCAATACGCACGCTCACGTTCCATAGCTGGACTGTTGGCATAAGCGTGCAGCTGCTCGGCCCACGTTTGGAACGAATCTGTTTTATGAGGCAGCTGAATCACCTGTTCACCCTTGGAAGCTTGATCATAGGCAGTCGCCAAATCCTCGAATAAAATGCGCCAAGATACCCCGTCCACCGCCAAATGATGAATCACGACCAGCAGATGATCTCCATCCGGGCAACGGAACAGCCCCAGTCTCATCAGCGGACCTTCACTTAGAGAAATACCAGATTGAATTTCATTGCACTTCGCTTCAATTATCTTCGCCAAATCTTGCTGGTTTACATCGCTGTCATTATAGTCAAAGCATTCCAGATGGTACGGTTCGCCTTCCGCTACACTGCGGTTCCATGCTGTACATCCGTTCTCCGACAAACTAAAAACCATACGCAATGCATCATGGTGTGATGTAATCTGATGGAGCGCCCGCCGTAGTGCCTGTTCGTCATAGCCTTCCTGCCGATAGAGCATGACAGATTGGTTAAAATAGTGTGGTTCTCCCGTTGGTTGTTCAAAAAACCAGCGCTGAATCGGTGTAAGCACTACATTTCCTGTAACCTCGCCCTGCTCGGCTATTCGGTTAACAGGCTGAATACATGTGCTTAGTCCTGCAATTGTCGGGTATTTGAACAAGTCCTTCATTTCCAGCTTGTATCCAGCCTGAAATAAGCGGGACGATACTTGAATGGCCTTGATGGAGTCACCACCCAAATGGAAAAAGTTATCCTGTATTCCGACTTTCGGGATACCAAGAATGGCTCCCCAAGCTGTAGCCAGTGCCTGTTGGACATCCGTCTCGGGTGCCACATAGTCCATACCTGTATCGAGATTGTGCTCAGGTGCGGGCAGTGCCCTGCGGTCTACTTTGCCATTCAGCGTCAAAGGCAGTCTGGAGAGCTGCACAAAGTAGGACGGCACCATATAGCCAGGCAGATCCTGCGACAAAATGTTACGTAAGTCGCTGGCGCTCAGTTCGCTATCTGTTACAAAATAGGCACATAGCTGTTTTTGTCCGTGATCGTCCTGCCGCACGGTAACAACTGATTCCTTCACACCTGGAATCGTGGACAAACGGGTTTCAATTTCACCCAGTTCAATGCGGTAGCCGCGAATTTTGACCTGTTCATCCATTCTTCCCTTGTACTCCAGTACACCATCAGCACGCCAACGCACTAAGTCCCCTGTACGATAGCAATATTCTCCAGACCGGAATGGACTTTCAATAAATTTTTCCGCCGTAAGCTCGGGCCGATTCAGATATCCACGCCCAACACCATCACCACCGACGATCAGTTCCCCCCAGGCCCCGATAGGTTGCAGCTTCAACGAACGATTGACCACATAAGCGGTCGAGTGATCAATTGGACGTCCAATGGGAATAGCCTGGGTTTGCGGTTCTGTAATGTCATAGATGGTGGAAAAGGTGGTGTTCTCAGTCGGCCCATAAATATTGGCTAGGCGAAGCTGCGAGTACTCCTTCAACACACGATTGACGTGCGGTACAGACAACACATCACCACCCACGAGCAACTCCTTCAAGGACGCAAACACTCCGATTTCTTGCTGCGAATATTGATTGAATAAAGCCGTGGTCATGAACATCGTGTTAACACGATACTTGTCAATTGCCTGTTTGAGCTTGGAGGCATCCAGAATAGTGTCATGACTTACCACATACAGTTGTCCCCCGTTCAGCAGCGTTCCCCAGATTTCAAATGTGGAGGCATCGAACACAACTGCGCCCAATTGCAGCATACGTGTATTTTCATCAAGCGTGGCATAGCTTTTGTTTTTCACTAGGCGCACGACATTACGGTGCTCAATCATCACGCCCTTCGGCTTGCCTGTCGTACCAGAGGTGTAGATCACATACGCAAGATCCGAGGAAGATCCCCCTGTTGTAATCGGAAGTGTTCCATCCGTATGAGCGTCAAATTCAGATTTGGTACTCCATCGTTGTTCATCACTCAAATCGATGACCGGAATGCCTGGTTCAAAAGGCATCTGCTCACGTCGTTGTAACAGTAACAGCCCCGCACCGGAATCCTCCAGTAAATAACGGATACGCTCTTCAGGATAATCAGGATCAATGGGAACGTAAGCCC
The DNA here is from genome assembly GCF_038007385.1 of Paenibacillus sp. FSL M8-0228. Taxonomy (NCBI): domain Bacteria; kingdom Bacillati; phylum Bacillota; class Bacilli; order Caryophanales; family Paenibacillaceae; genus Paenibacillus; species Paenibacillus sp. FSL M8-0228. The sequence goes on along the minus strand of NZ_JBBOXA010000001.1, from coordinate 2,554,183 downwards.
CTCCGACCTTCAAAATCGCCAGCATACCGACGACCATTTCAATGGAGCGTTCAGCCATAATTGCTACTCGCTGTGTCTCTGGCTCGGACCCGCGCCGTATCCCATGGGAAGCGAGAATGCGTGCCAGACGGTCGGCACGTTCATTCAGCTCACGGTAGGTAAGCTGCATGTCCGCAAAGGTGATGGCCAGCCGATCAGGTGATTGTGCTACCTGTTCCTCGAACAGCACATGCAGTGCTTGATCTCGTGGATACGGATAGTCTGCTACCGTATCATTGAATCTCTGCACAAGCAGCTCTTTTTCTTGGGCCGAAACCATTTCTATAGCCGAAAGAGCGATATCCGGCTGTTGAGTAACCGCATTGATAAGCTGCTGCAAATGTTCAGTCAGTCGTTCAATGGTTTCTCGTTTGTACAGCCGAGTTCCGTATTGAAGAGCACAGGAAATTTGTTCTCCATCCTCCACTGCGAACAGACTCAAATCAAATTTGGCCGTCGTTTGCTCACTTGGATAAGATGCCAATTGCAGCCCCGCCAGCTGCTGCTCTTTTTGCTCTATGTTTTGTAGTGCAAACATGGTATCAAATAACGGATTACGGCTTAAATCTCGATCCACGCTTAGCTTCTCCACTAGCTCTTCAAACGGATAATCCTGATGTTCAAAAGCCTTTAACGCGTTTTCCTTGACCTCCAACACATAATCGCGGAACGTTTTCCCGCCTTCTGGATAATTACGGATTGCCAGTGTATTCACGAACATCCCGATCAGACTGCCAAGATCCGCATGGGGCCGCCCTGCAATTGGCGAACCGACAATAATATCCTCCTGCCCGCTATAGTGGCTAAGCAAAGCCGAATAGGCTGCCAACAGCACCATATATAATGTCGATTCCGTCTGCACCGCAATGCTTTTTAAGCCTGCGCTTTGTCGTTGGTCAAGCGTAAATTCCAGCACATCTCCTTCAAAGCTTCTCACCGCTGGCCGTGGATAATCAGTCGGTAGATCAAGCACTGGTAGCTCTCCTGCGAAGGTATTGAGCCAGTAGTTTTCCTGTTCCCGGTAGCGTTCACTTTGCTGCTGCTTCTGTTGCCAAGCGGCGTAGTCTTTATACTGAATGCGTAACGAGGGCAGCGTGTCGCCTGCATATAAATGAATGAAGTCCTGAATTAGTACATTTATAGAGGTGCCGTCCGAAATGATATGATGCATATCCATGAGCAAAATATGATGCTCTGGGTCTGTTTCAATCAAACCAACTCGGAATAACGGAGCCTGCCCCAGATCGAATGGTTGGACAAAGTTACGTACCAGCTCATCCGTTTCCTTTGGGGTAGCTCCGTGAGCATTAGTCAATTCCATGCAAAAAGGAACCTCGTCATGTACTCGCTGGACAGGTTCACCGTTCATGGTCTCAAAACTTGTGCGCAATGTTTCATGACGGTCAATAAGCTGACGGAACGCGCTATCCAGTGCCTTGTGATTAAGTGAACCGGTCAGAGTCAGGACACCAGGTATGTTATAGCTAATTCCCGCTCCATCAAGCTGATTGAGGATATACATCCGTTTTTGAGCCGAAGAGACCGCATAAAATGGCTTATTCTCCGTAACAGGGATGGATTCATAAGTGGTTTGCTCCAGTGCTTCAATAACTTGCGCCAGCTGTTCAATGGTCGGATGCTGGAACAGATCCTTTAGCTGCACATTTCTATGCAATTCTTTATAGATGAGTGATATGACATGTGTCGCCCGCAGGGAATGTCCTCCTGCCTCAAAAAAGTTATCCTTAATGCCAATGCGCTCAAGCTCAAGCACATCTTTCCAGATGCTAGCCAGTTGTGCTTGTAATTGATTTTGAGGAGGTACATATTCTGCGCCTGAGCCTACACCTCCCTCTGGCTGTGGCAACGCTCGGCGATCCACCTTGCCGTTGGGCGTCAGTGGCAATTGCTCTAGCTGTACAAAATACGACGGTACCATGTAGCCCGGCAGCTCCTGACTCAAAGCGCTACGCAGCTCACTTGTCGCTACTTCCGCATGGGTGACCACATATGCGCAGAGCAGCTTTTGCCCCTGTTCATCTTCATGTGCAATTACAACAGCTTCTCGGACTGCCTCCAGCTTCAACAGCTGTGCTTCCACCTCGCCCAGCTCGATCCGGTAGCCCCGGATTTTTACCTGCGCGTCGATCCGTCCCTTATATTCCAGCGTCCCGTCCGCATTCCAACGCACCAGGTCCCCTGTTCGATAGCAGCGTTCGCCACCACGGAACGGGCTGTCAATGAACTTTTCGGTCGTCAGTTCTGGGCGGTTGCGGTATCCGCGAGCCACCCCGTCACCGCCGACAATCAGTTCCCCCCACGCTCCAACAGGCTGGAGCTGCATCGAACCGTCCACGACATATGCCGTCGAGTTATAGATCGGGCTACCAATGGGCACAGATCCCGATTGAACGCCAGTAATGGCTTGTGTGGTAGAAAAAGTCGTATTTTCCGTCGGACCGTAGCCGTTAATAATATGTAGATTCGGATGGGCCTCCAATACCCGATTAATATGCGGTACGGACAGCACATCACCACCGACCAATAGCTCCCGCATCCCCTCAAATAGTTCCAAGTCCTGCTGGGATAGCTGATTAAAGAGTGGTGCGGTCAGCCACATCGTGGTAATGCCGTGATTGCGGACAACTTCCTTGAGCTTGGGCGCGTCCAAAATAACATCCTGACTCACCAGCACCAGCTGTCCACCGTTCAATAGCGCACCCCAAACTTCGAAGGTGGACGCGTCAAAGACAACAGACCCGGTCTGCAAAATGCGTGTGTCGGCATTCAAGCGTGCATAGTTTGTGTTTGTCACCAAACGCACGACATTACGGTGCTCCACCATAACCCCTTTGGGCTGGCCTGTAGTCCCTGAGGTGTACATAATATAGGCCAAGCGACCAGCTGCGCTCGCCTGTGGTTGTTCTTTAGCTGCATAAGTCTGCTGTATTTGTTCTGGTTCTGCTTGTTCTGATTGCGTAGCTTTTGGTTGCATGATTTCTGGTTGTATGGTTGTCGTAGAAGCAAGTTCGGGACTGGCGGAAATGGAGTAGAACGGATCTAGGCAGTCCACGTATCCCGAATCAGTATTCGTCCCGTGCTCATTCGACAAAATGGGATCGTAACGATCAGCATCATCCGTTCCATAAATTGCGGCATCGCTAAGGTCAAGCACCATTCCCTTAAAATCAGTGGGCCGATGTTCCATTCGCTGCACGAGCAGTATGTCCGCACCGGAATCCTTCAGCAAATAGCGTACACGCTCATCCGGGTAATCAGAATCAATGGGTACATACGCTCCACCTGCTTTGAGAATTCCGAGCATACCGACAATCATCTCAATCGAGCGTTCAGCTACAATGCCGACCGTCTGCTCGGTGCGGATTCCCTGCTTACGTAAAGAATGAGCCAGTCGGTTGGCCTTTTCATTCAATTCTGCATAGGTTAGGCTATCTTGCCCATACACTACCGCCACCTGCTGTGGTGTCTGCTTCGCCTGTTTCTCGAACAATTCATGAATAGACGCATGACGTGGATAATCCACATTTGTATCGTTGAAGGTATGGAGCAGCTGCTCTATTTCTTGCTCTGACAGCACTTGTGCTGTGGAAATCGCCAACTCTGGCTGCTGCAAAACAATAGTGTACAGCCGCAGAAGCTGCTCAACAAAGTGCTCAATCGTCGTCTCGCTATAACGGTCGCTACTATACTTTACGTTTAGGGAAACCGCTTCATGTTCCCATTGAAACTGGAAATCTAGTTCAGATTGTACGTGATCCAAAAAATCAGAAATATGAATATTTCGCAAGGATACTGTGGTGTGAATAAGAGGCTTTCCATCCTCATCACGTTGAATGTCAAGTAATTCAGAATAGTTCCAAAAAGGAATGTTTTGATGTTCAATAGCTTCGCCGACAGAGGTTTTGATTTGAGACAGCAAGGCTTTGAAGGTTGTGCTGGAATCCAGCGTATTTTTCAATAAAAGTAGATGGTTGATCGGCTTTGTAGCACCGTTGCTAGACTTGGCTACCGGAATGCCCAGCAGCACACGTTCCTCACCTGTGTATTTATGCAATAAGCTCTCTACTCCAGCAAGCAGGACCATAAACACGGCCCATGGAGCGCCACCTGTTATAGATGATATTCTTTGGGAAATTTCAGTTGGAAATGTGAGCGTGTACATATGGGAATTTAAACTCGTTACAGTTGTACTTCTGGACACATGGTTAGTGTATGGTAGGCAGATGGTATGATCCTCAGATTCCAGTTTATGACTCCAGTAATTTTTTTCCTTCTCAAATAAGGCTTTCAATGACATCCCTCCTGCTTCTCGGGGCCTGTTCCCCGGTTGGATGGTGCGTTGTTACGTACATGAGCGTTGTGTCAGAAAAAGAATACTTTGCAGGCAAGGGCAGTCGGACAAGCCGCCGCCCTCTGCACACGCAAAGTGAACTCATTGCATTTTAGAAAACGGATTTAAAAAACAAAGTCGATGGAATCCGGTGAGAAGCCTTCCGGCCGCTCGTCCGAGTTAACCTGAATATCGCCTAACAGCAAATCTGGATCGATTCCAATCTGGGACAGGATCGCTATCAAATCTCTGGTTAATCTCTCAATAGCGTCGGCCCCAAACAGCTTCGTGCAATATTCAAACGAACCCTTGATTTCCCCGTCTTCATCACTCATAGACAAGGTCAAATCGAATTTGGAGATGCTGTGCTCCTGAACATATGGACTGAAGGACAGCGTTTCTAGCTTCGTTTCCTGCGACTCTGTATTTTGCAGTACAAACATGGTGTCAAACAACGGGTTACGGCTTGCATCCCGTGCTACATCCAGCTTTTCCAACAACTCTTCCAGTGGATAATCCTGATGCTCAAAGGCTTGCAGCGTACGATCTCTGGCTTCCTGCAAGTAGCTGTGGAACGTTTGGTTGCCCTTCGGCTGATGCCGGATGGCTAGCGTATTGACGAACATTCCGATCAGTGGCTCCAGCTCAGGCAACAAGCGGCCTGCTACTGGCGTACCGATGATCAAATCGTCCTGACCGCTGTATTTGGACAGCAGAACGGTGTAGGCGCTCAACAGCACCATGTACAGTGTACTTCCGGTTTGTGTCGCAATTCGGTGCAGTTGCTCAGATACATTCGCGTCCACTGTAAATTCATACATCGCACCTTCGAAGCTGCGAACAGCAGGTCTAGGATAAGCAATTGGCAAATTCAGTACCGGCAACTCTCCAGCTAAATGCTCCAGCCAGAAGTGTTCCCGGCGTTGGTATGATTCACGCTGCATCTCCTGCTGCTGCCACACGGCGTAGTCTTTGTACTGAATTTGCAGCGGCTCCAATGCCTGTCCTTCGTACAGTTGTACCAACTCCTGCACGATATTGTTCGACGATACACCGTCTGAAATAATATGGTGCATGTCGTACATCAGGAGATGGCGCTCTGGTCCGGTTTGAATAAGACGGACACGCAGCAGTGGTGCCTGGCGAAGGTCAAAGCTGCGTACAAAGGACTCGATATAGGCATCGGCTTCGGACTCCCTGGCTTGCAGGTGCTCTACTGCAAACTCCACTTGATCGTACACCCGCTGTACGACCTCGCCTTCCAGCATTTCAAAGGAAGTCCGCAGCGTTTCATGACGAGCTATTAACTGACGGAACGCATCCTCCAGCCGATCGGCCTGAAGCGGTCCCTCCACGGTTAGTACACCCGGCATATTGTAGCTGAGATCCCCACCTTCCAGATGGCTCAAAATGTACAGTCTTTTTTGAGCCGAGGAAACCGGGTAGTATGCCTGTTTCGCCGCCGCAGGAATCACCGTATAGGTGTCTGTGCCGTGCGTTGCGATGAGCTGGGCTTGCTGCTCAATCGTAAAGTGTTGGAACACCTCACGCAGCGTAATCCGGCTGTCCAGTTCCTGATGGATTTTGGCCACCAGCGTCGTTGCCCGCAGGGAGTGCCCACCCACGTCAAAGAATGAGTCGGTGACTCCTACGCTGGACAGCTTCAAGACATCCTGCCAGATTTGGGCTAGCTTGGCTTCCAGCGGCGTCCGCGGTGCAACATACTCCAGGCCTCCTTCGAGACGTGCTTCCGGTGCCGGCAACGCCTTGCGGTCGATTTTCCCGTTCGGTGTCAGCGGGAAACGATCCAGTTGTACCACATACGTCGGGATCATGTAATCCGGCAGCTTCGGCTGCAGCGCATTACGCAGCTCCGGCAAACTCAGGGACGCTGAAGCTATGATGTAGGCACACAGGTCCTTGTGTCCGTCTTCGTTTTCCCATGCTGTGACGATGGCTTTCTGAATGCCGTCCACGGTCAGCAGCTGCGCCTCCACCTCGCCCAGCTCGATCCGGTAACCCCGGATTTTCACCTGGTGGTCGATCCGGCCCAAATACTCAATACTGCCGTCTGGCATCCACCGTGCCAAGTCGCCCGTGCGGTACATCCGGTTTGCGTGAGTGCTGTCCGCTGGATCGGTTGCTGCCGCATCAGCAAACGGATTCAGGACGAACTTCTCTGCCGTCAGCTCCGGCAGGTTCAGGTATCCTCGTCCGACACCTGCACCCCCGATATAAAGCTCACCTGCGATACCGATCGGCACCAGCTGTTGCTGGCTGTTCAAGATGTACACCGACTGGTTCGCGATCGGCGTTCCGATGGATACCGTATGCTCCCCTTTTTCCAGCAGTGCGTTCAGGGACTCCACATCTTCAATCGTATAAGCGGTCGCATCTACCGTCGTTTCGGTCGGACCGTACACGTTCGTAATCACCGGACGATACCCGGACCACTTGTGCAGGAACACTTGTACCAGCTGCACGGATAATGCTTCGCCACCAATCAGGTAATGCTTCACTTCCGGCGCTTCCGTCACACTGACGCTTTCGCTCAAAATATGCAGATGCGCAGGTGTGCCGTCCGACAGATCAATCCGGTGCGTGCGGTAGTAGGCGATCAAATGCTCTCCGCTCAGGCTGACGTCACGGGACACCACATGCAGAGTGTGGCCTAACAGCAAGCTGGCAAAGATTTGCTTCACCGAAGCATCAAATACAAATGCTGACAGCCATGCGACATGAAGCGGCTGTTCGTAACGGCTGTATACTCGTTTCCATAAAGCATCTACCAGATTGCTAACACTGCCCTGCTCGATCATGACCCCTTTCGGCTGACCGGTGGTGCCTGACGTGTAAATCATATAGGCCAGGTTATGCGGGCCGGCGACAGGGATCAGGTTGCTCGCATCCTGTGCTCCCAGTTGAGCTTGAACGTCCTCGTCATCCAAGACTACAGCTCGAACTGTGGATGGCAAGCTGAGCGACAGGTTGGCAACTCTACTTGTAATCACGACCTTGGCCCCACTGTCTTGGAGCATGTAGTCGATGCGCTCCTGTGGATACATCGTATCCATCGGCACATACGCGCCTCCGGCCTTCAGTACCCCCAGAATGCTCACCAGAATATCCGCAGAACGTTCCAGCAATACGCCAACCGGTTGATCTGCTTCGACCCCTTCCGCTCGTAACACACGAGCCAATTGGTTCGCACGCTCATTTAGCTCAGTGTAGGTCAGCGCGGTGGCCCCAGACACAACGGCTATCCGCTCAGGGTTGCGCTTCGCTTGCTCTTCAAAGCGTTCGCTGAGCGAATGGCCTTGTAATGCTCCAAGCAGGCTGTGCGCATTCGGAGCATTAAACACCTTCAGAATCTGCTCGGTTTCTTCTGCCGTAATCAACTCCAGCTCACCCAGCTTCGCATCCGGGTTCGCCGCCACGGCTTCGGCCAAGCGAACAAAGTGACGCGTCATCCGTTCTACCGTTTCGCGCTCGTACAACGCAGTTGCATACTGCAATCCGAACTGGATACCTGCCTCTTCCTCTCTGGCTTCCAGCGTCAAATCAAACTTCGCTGGCGTTTGTTCCAAGCCGTATGGACGGAAGCTCAGATCTGCCAGTTGCAGTTCGCCTTCCTCGGTGGTTTGCAGGGTGAACATCGTATCGAACAGCGGATGGCGGCTCATATCCCGCTTCACATTTAGCTTTTCCACCAGTTCCTCAAATGGATAGTCCTGATGTTCATAGGCTTGCAGAGCACAAACTTTCACTTCTTCCACGTAGCTGCGGAAGGTATGTTCCGCTGTCGGATAGTTTCGCAATGCCAACGTACCGACGAACATCCCGAGGATCGGTTCCAAATCTGCATGCGGTCGTCCGGCAATCGGTGTGCCGACTACGATGTCCTCTTGCCCGCTGTATTGGTGTAAGAGCGCGGTGTACGCCGCCAGCAGCACCATATACAGCGTGGAGCCTGTGTACGCCGCCAGTTCTTTCAGCCGCTCGCTGACTTCACGTTCCAGTCCGAACACCACCGTATCGCCTGCCGTACTTCGTACCGACGGACGGGCAAAGTCTGTCGGTAGATCCAATACAGGCAGTTCACCCCGGAAGGTGTCGAGCCAGTACGCTTCCTGACGTTGCATCCACTCTTGATGGGCTTCGCTTTGCTGCCATACCGCATAATCTTTGTACTGTATCCGCAGTGGCGGCAGCTCTTCACCGTCATACAAGCGGACAAATTCTTCAGTCAGTACCCCCATGGACACGCCATCCGAGACGATGTGGTGCATATCGAGCATGAGTAAATGCTGCGATTCCTGCTCGGTTCCTTGTACGCCCAAATCTACCAAGCCTACCCGCAGCAGCGGAGCGGCTTTCAGATCGAACGGACGTACAAAGCGGCGTACCAATGCCTGCGTTTCTGGGCTGACCATCGTGTCCGTATCCGTGGTTGTATCCTGATCTGTATCCGTAGTCGCACCCTCTACCTGTACCTTTGTATACTCCACCTCGAACGGCACGGTGTCCTCAATCCATTGCACCGGCTCACCGTCCACCAGCTCAAAGCGAGTGCGCAAGGTCGCATGACGGGCAATCAGTTGACGGAACACGTCCTCCACTCGCTTCACGTCCAACGGACCACTCACTTGCAGCACTGACGGCATGTTGTAGTTCACATCATTCGGGTCGAACTGATGCAGCACAAACAGTCGTTTTTGCGCCGAGGAAAGCGGGTAGAAGCTGCGTTCTTCCGTTACCGGAATGGACGCATACGCCACTTGATCCAGACCTTCCATGACCGTTGCCAGTTGTTCAATCGTTGGCGCTTCAAAAATACTGCGCAGTGGAAGCGGCTTGTTCAGCTCCTTGTGAATTTTCGAGGCCAGCGTCGTCGCCCGCAGCGAGTGTCCGCCAATCTCGAAGAAGTTTTCTTTCACACCAACCTGCGCCAGACCCAGCACATCCTGCCAAATTTGCGCCAGCTTCACTTCCACCCACGTCCGCGGTGCGACATAATCAGCTCCGCTTTGCAGGTTGCCTTCCGGTGTTGGCAGTGCCTTGCGGTCGATTTTACCGTTCGGTGTCAGCGGCATCTGTTCTAGCTGTACCAAATACGAAGGCACCATGTAGTTTGGAAGCTCCTCGCCCAGTAAGCTGCGCAGCTCACCAGCGCTTACTTCCCGTTCAGCAACATAGTACGCCACCAGTTGGTTTTGCCCCTGTTCGTCCGCTTGTGCCAGTACGATGACCTCTTGTACGTCCTCCACCTTCAAAATTTGTGCCTCGACTTCGCCCAGCTCGATCCGGTAACCCCGGATTTTCACCTGATGGTCGATCCGGCCCAAATATTCAATGTTGCCGTCTGGCATCCATCTGGCCAAGTCACCCGTACGGTACATTCGTTCGTAGCCGGCTTCACCAGCTGCAAACGGATTTGGTATAAATTTCTCAGCCGTCAGCTCTGGGCGATCCAGATAACCACGGGCCAGACCCGGACCGGACACGCACAGTTCACCCGCTACGCCTACCGGAGCCAAATGTCCATGCACATCCACCATGTACACCCGATGATTCGGTATAGGGCGTCCGATGGAAATGAGTTGTCCTGCTCTCTCGTCCTCGGATACCGGCCAGACGGACGTCGCCACCGAGTTTTCGGTTGGACCGTAGCCGTTGTAGTACGCCACCTGATCCTTCCACTTGTATACCAATTCTGTTGAGGATGCTGAACCCGCAGTGAACAGAACACGCAGGTATGGCATCCGCTCCGGCTCCAGATACACCGCATAGGTCGGTGGTAACGTCGCCACCGTAATCTGATGTTCTGTCATATAATGTTCGAATCTCTCATAGTCCAAAATCGTCTCTGACGTTGGTACATACAACGTGGCTCCGCAGAACAGCGCCTGGAAGATTTCCCAGCAAGCCGCATCAAACGAATAGCTAGCAAACAGCAACGTATGATCCGACGTGCGGATCTTGAGCGTCTGATCAAAATACGTTTTCAGATTGCATAGACCGCGATGCTCCAACATAACACCCTTCGGCTGACCCGTCGTACCTGACGTATAAATGACATAGGCCAGATCGTTCGGACCAGACAACGGCTCCAGATTGGAACCATCCTCGTGATACACACCCTGTGCCCCATTCAGCACCAGCACGCTACCGTCGAAAGCCACTTTATCAACCAGATGGTTTTGCGTTAACAACAGCTTCGCACCCGAGTCGTCCAGCATGTAGCGGATACGCTCCTCTGGATAGGTCGGATCGATGGGCACATATGCGCCCCCGGCTTTTAAAATCCCGAAGATGCCCACGATCATGTCCACCGAACGCTCGGTCATCAGACCCACCAGTCGATCCTTCGTCACGCCTTGACTGCGTAAGGTTCGAGCCAGACGATTCGCACGTTCATTCAGCTCGCGATAGGTCAACTGCTCTCCTTCGAAGAACAACGCTGGCTGTTCCGGTGTCTGCTTGGTTTGCGCCTCGAACAAGCCATGAATCGTTTGCCCGCTTGGATACTCAGCAGCTGTATTTCCCCATACGCTGAGAATTTGCTCACGCTCCTGCTCACTTACCATATCCAGCTCATGCACTCGAATGTCCGGCTTCGCCACCACCTGCTCCAACAGCTGTATCAGATGGCCCTGAGTCCGTTCAACGGCTTCCCGATCATATAACTTCGCATTGTATTCAAATCGGATTTTCATCGCTTTCTGCGGCATGACAACCAGATTGAAATCATAGTTGGTTTGTTCAATCATGCCGGCATTGCGAATTTCAAAATCCGACGCTGCACCTTCGCCAAGTTGCTCGACCTGCTCCTCCACCGGATAGTTTTCAAACACGATAATGTGGTTGATCAGATCTTGCTTTTGCTCGCTCAAGGCTTGAATTTCATACAGCGGATACGTTTCATAATCTTGAGAAGTCAGCGCCTGCTGTTGATTCGTTCTGATCATGTCAGCAAAGGTGTCCTCAGCCCCACTACGGATACGTATTGGAATGGTGTTAATGAACAAGCCCACCATATTTTCGATCCCCGTAATATCCGCTGGACGACCAGACACTACACCGCCAAAAACAGCGTCGTCACTACCGTTGTACTTTTGGAGCAGCAAGCCCCAGGCTGTTTGCAGCAATGTATTCGCGGTCACGTGGTGCTGCTTAGCCACCATTTCCATACGTCCGGTCAAGTCCTTGCCGAGATCGCACAGGATATGCTCAAATTGTGCACCGTCCGCTTTCACGCCTACTTTTCCGGTCGGAATCGAAGTTTGCTGATCATAGCCGAGCAAATAATCCTTCCAGTAGGAAGCTGCTGCTTCTACATCCTGTGCTTCAAGCCACTCAATATACTGACTGTATGGAGTCACGGGGGCAAGCTTCGGCTGTCTATGCTCCACGGCTGCAAAATAAGCCTCAAACACCTCATCCGTGACTAACGCCACACACCAGCCATCCATCAAGATGTGATGAGAGCTCCACACAAAATAATAATCCTCATCACCTGTCCGTAAAATCGCCACGCGCATCAACGCATCCCGGGACAAATCGAACCCGGCTGCCTTGTCTTTGCGAATAAATTCCTTCACATACGCGTCACGCTCCTGCTCATTCAGATGACGCAAATCTTCACATCTAAAACCAACATCCTTGCGGCGGAAAATGACCTGCACAGGCTCATCCTGCCAACCGCTGATGAAATTAGCTCTAAATATCTCATGCCGCTGCGCCAAATGGTTCAAGCTATCCTGGAAAATATCCGCTTGGAAGCGTCCATGCAAATCAAAGGTCGTTTGTTCAAAATAAGCACCTGACTCTGCATCCATCAGACTATGGAACAACATGCCTTTTTGCATCGGCGTCAGCGCATAGACATTTTCCAGTTCCCCCATGTCACGAGTCCGTTCTACCAATTGATCCAGCTCGGCCATGGTTACATGTTTAAGCATGACATCGCTTGGCGTCAGCTCTTGCTGTTTGCGGCTTGTGCAATGCGTAATGATTTCCTGCAAACTGATTCGGAACTGTTCGGCTAACTGCTCCATCGTTTCACGACGATATTCCTGCTTGCTGTAGCTGATCGTCAATTGCAGCTTGCCTTCCGAAATCAGTCCGTTCATATCCAGCGTGTGCGTTCTAGCTGCATGGGCGCTAAGCTCTGCACCGCTAGCGTAAGGAGATACACCAATGGATTGATTTTGCATATCTTGGTCAAATTGTCCCAAATAGTTAAAGCTGATTTCAGGTTCGGTTACAAAATGCTCTTGCTCACGTGCTGCGGACAGGTATCTCAACATACCGTAGCCAATGCCCTTTTGCGGAATGCGACGTAGTCCTTCTTTCACCTGTTTGATGCGCTGTGAAAGGTCTTGCCCCACGCTCATATCCAGCACAACCGGGAATTGGGTCGTAAACCAGCCCACGGTGCGCGTAATATCCAGTTCTGGCAGAATGGACTCCCGTCCATGACCTTCCAGGCTCACGAGCATTCGTTCCAGGCCCGCCCAGCGATGAATCGTCAGTCCCAATGCGGTAAGCAGCAAATCATTCATCTCCGTGTTGTAAGCACGATGCGCTTGTTTTAACAGCTGCTCCGTTTCCTGAGCTGTCCACGTAACTGTAATGTTCTCGCTGTCCCTATTTAAGGAATGAGAAGGGGACTCGTCTTTTGGAAGCGGCTGATATACGCCTTGTTCCATTTCCTGCCAGAATGCGAGTTCTGCTGCCATGGCCGGACTGTTCGCATATTGAGACTGCCCATCCGCCCAGGTGCGGAACGAATCCGTTTTGTGCGGAAGACGAGCCGCTTGTCCGTTCAATGCCTGCTCATAGGCGGTCGTAATATCCTCGAACAAAATGCGCCAAGATACGGTATCCACCACTAAGTGATGAATAGCTATCAGCAAATGATCTCCATCGGGGCAATGGAACAGCCCCAGCTTCACCAGCGGTCCTTCGCTTAAATGAATACCCGCCTGAATTTCATTCACTTTGGCCTCGATCGCCGCAGATACCTCAGACTCATTTCTGAAGTCGGCCCGATCCAGCGTATACAGCTCGCCCTCACCGACCGCGCGGTTCCAAGCTTCATATCCGCGCTCCGTAGGTCGGAAAATGATACGCAGTGCGTCGTGATGGCTAACGATTTGATCCATCGCCGTGCGCAATGCCGGTTCATCAAAACCGTCCTTGCTATGCAGCATAATGGACTGGTTATGATGATGAGCATCCGTCAGGTTCTGCTCAAAGAACCATTGTTGCACCGGTGTCAGCTTCACAGCGCCCACCACTTCGCTCTGATCCGCCAATCGGGTCACCGATTGGACTTTCAGTGCCAAGGCAGACACGGTTGGATGACTGAACAGGTCTTTCATCTCCAGTCGATAACCTGCTTGCAGCAATCGGGAGGATACTTGCAAGGCTTTGATCGAATCGCCACCCAGTTCAAAGAAGTTATCCTGCGTCCCTACCGCTTCCACGCCGAGTACTCCGGCCCATACCGCAGCCAGTACTTGCTCCACCGTGGTACGCGGTGCCACATAGGCTGCACCCGTATGGATGCTTCCTTCCGGTTCCGGCAAGGCCTTACGGTCGATTTTACCGTTGCTGGTCAGCGGGATCGTCTCCAGTTGCATCAAACGTGCAGGCACCATGTGCGCTGGCAGTCCGGCTTCCAGTTCGGCCTGTACCTCCTCGATCCGCAGCTCAGCTTCTCCTGTGATGTATCCGCACAAGTACTTGTGTCCACGCTCATCCGTCCGGTCGATGACTACCGCTTGACGTACACCCGGCACCCGCTGGATCGCCGTTTCGATCTCGCCCAGCTCGATCCGATAGCCCCGGATTTTCACTTGATAGTCCATCCGGCCGATAAAGTCCACATTGCCGTCCGGCATCCATCGCGCCAAGTCACCTGTGCGGTATAATCGTTCACCTGGCACGAACGGATTGGCTACGAATTTCTCGGCCGTCAGGTCCGCACGGTTCAGGTAGCCTCGTGCTACCCCAGCTCCGCCAATGCACAGCTCACCCAGTACGCCGATCGGCACCGGATTCAGCTGGCTGTCCACGATGTAGAAGCGTGCGTTCAGCCATGCCTGTCCAATCGGCACATTACCGCTGCTTGGCAGCTTCGACAGTTCTTCGTCGTAGAAGCTGGAGTCGATCGCCGCTTCCGTAACACCATAGCTGTTCATAATGCGAATATCTGCGCCAAATCGTTCTTGCAACACCCGATAATCCGTCACGCTGCAGCTATCCGAGCTGGTAATCAGCAATTCCAAACTGCTCATGTCCAGTCCCTGCTCGTATACATGCTGCATGAACGGTACGATCAGGGCTGGAGTCGATTCGAACACGGTAATCTGGTAGTCACGAATCCAGCCATACAGACGGCTCGGGTCAATCCGGTCGTCTTTCGGACAGATAACCATCGTTCCGCCGTTATAGAGCGTCCGGGCGATATCGCCGACGAACACGTCGAAGGAGAAGCTTGCCAGCTGCAGCAAACGTACCGGGAACTGGTTCAGGCGATAATCCCGACGATACGCCGCGGCGGTATTCACCAAGCTGCGATGCTCGATCATGACCCCTTTCGGGCGTCCTGTAGTACCGGACGTGTAGATCACATACGCCAGATCCTGCGGTTCGTTGATGTGATTGACGTCTGTGGTATCTCCGGTGTACAGCGACTCATCGTCCAGTGCCAGTACGGTGTGCAGACGCAGCCCTGTTGCGGGTTCGGATGTAGGTTGGCTTTCCTCGAGCCATGCCTGTGCACGCTCCTGCAAGCCGATTTGGGTCAACAGTACCGTCGCACCACTGTCCTCCAGCATGAAACGAATACGTTCGGACGGATAATCTGCATCCAGCGGCACATAGGCGCCTCCTGCCTTCCACACCGCCAGTACGCCAACCAGCATGTCGACCGAACGTTCACTCAAAATGCCAACAATCGACTCGCGTCCAATGCCTTCATTTCGCAGTCTACGGGCTAATTGGTTCGCACGCTCGTTCAGTGTGCGGTACGTCAGTTGTTGTTCCTCGTACACCACCGCCACATGATCTGGTATAAGCTGGGTCTGTTCTTCCACATAAGTATGGAATAAGCCTCCTGCTTCAGCAGTAACATCCGATACTCCCACATCTCCAAAACCGTAGATGATTTGTGCTTTTTCCTCGACGGTTACCATTTCCAAAGCTGCCAGTGATTGCTGCGGATGAAGAGTAATCGCACGTACAAGTTCGGTAAAATGCTGTGCCAAGCGCGCAATGGTCTCAGGCTTGTACAGCGCCGTGCTGTATTCCAGACTGCACAGAATGCCTTCCGGCTGCTCCACGGCATCCAAGGTCAGATCAAATTTGGCCGTATGATTGTCTGTCGGATACGTCTTAAAGGTCAGACCTTCCAGCTCGAACTCCTGCTGCTCAAATGTTTTCAACTCAAACATCGTGTCAAACAGCGCATTCCGGCTCGTATCCCGCGTTAAATTCAGCTTTTCAACCAGCTCTTCAAAAGGATATTCCTGATGTTCGTAAGCACTGAGCGCATGCTCTTTGACCTCTTGCAAGTAGTCCAGGAACGTTTTGTCACCAGCCGGATAATTGCGGATTGCCAGCGTGTTGAGGAATACGCCTACCAAGCTCTCCAGTTCCGCATGTGGTCTTCCGGCAATTGGCGTGCCGACGATAATGTCCTCTTGACCCGTGTATTTATGCAAGAGTGTGCTATACGCGGCCAGCAACACCATGTACAAGGTGGAACCGGTTTGCGCGGACAGCTGTTTCAACTGTTCGCTGTCCTCCAGGCTGATCGCAAATTCCAATCGAGCTCCTTCCAGACGCTGTACGGCTGGTCTTGCAAAATCCGTAGGCATATCCAGCACCGGAATGTCACCAGCCATCGTGTTCAGCCAGTAGCTTTCCTGCTCACGAAGCCGCTCACTTTGCATATCTGCATGCTGCCAAACCGCATAGTCCTTGTACTGAATACGGAGTGGCGGCAGTTCCTTGCCTTCATACAATTGAGAGAACTCCTGCACGATAATTCCTTCCGTGACGCCATCCGAAATAATATGGTGCATGTCATAGAGCATGACGTGACGCTCCGGTCCGGTTTCCACCAGCTGAACCCGCAGCAATGGTGCTTGTGCGAGATCAAATGCGCGTACAAAGTCTTGGGCATACTGCTGGGTCTCTTCTTCGCTTGCCTGCACATGCTCCACGCTGAATGCGACGCCCGATTCAATCCGTTGAATCACCTCACCATCCACCATCTCGAATCGGGTTCGCAGGGCTTCATGACGGGCAATCAGCTGGCGGAAGGCTTGTTCCAGTCGCATTTTATCCAAGGAACCTTCGATAATCAACGCTCCTGGCATGTTGTAGCTAACCTCTCCACCTTCCAGGTGACTCAGCACGTACATCCGTTTTTGCGCCGAGGAAACAGGATAATATTCACGCTCCTCCACCACAGGAATAGATACATACGTTTGCTGGGTCTGATCTTCACCCATCAACTGCACCAGTTGCTCAATCGTCGGATATTGGAAAATATCTCGCAACGCCAGCTTGTGATTCAGCTCCTGATGGATTTTCGCCATCAGGGTGGTAGCGCGCAGAGAATGTCCTCCCACTTCAAAGAAGTTATCCTGGATGCCTATTTGATGATGATTCAGAACGCTTTGCCAAATACGTACCAACTGCTCTTCCAGCGGTGTGCGCGGTGCCACGTACGCCGTGCCTCCTTCGAGGCGCGCTTCTGGCGCAGGCAACGCTTTGCGGTCAATTTTTCCGTTCGGTGTCAGCGGGAAACGATCCAGTTGTACGACATAGGTCGGGATCATATAGCCCGGCAGTTTGGGCTGGAGTGTGCTGCGCAGATCCGGCAAATTCAGCGCCTCCGAGGCTACGACATACGCACACAGATCCTTGTCTCCGTCTTCGTTTTCCCAGGCGGTGACGATGGCTTTCTGAATGCCGTCCACGGTCAGCAGCTGCGCTTCCACCTCGCCCAGTTCAATCCGGAAGCCCCGGATTTTGACTTGATCATCCATCCGGCCGATAAAGTCCACATTGCCATCCGGCATCCACCGCGCCAAATCGCCTGTACGGTACAATCGTTCACCCGCTACATATGGATTCGCTACGAATTTTTCGGCCGTCAGGTCTGCACGATTCAGATATCCCCGTGCCACCCCGGCTCCACCAATGCACAGCTCACCCAGTACGCCGATCGGCACCGGATTCAGCTGGCTGTCCACAATGTAGAAGCGTGCGTTCAGCCACGCCTGACCAATCGGCACATGGCCGCTGCTTGGCAGCTTTGACAGCTCTTCGTCGTAGAAGCTGGAGTCAATCGCCGCTTCGGTGACGCCGTAGCTGTTCATAATGCGGATATCCGCACCAAACCGTTCTTGCAGCACCCGGTAGTCCGTCACACTGCAGCTGTCCGAACTGGTGATTAGTAGTTCCAGACTGCTCATGTCCAGCCCCTGTTCATGCACATGCTGCATAAACGGTACGATCAGGGCTGGAGTCGATTCGAACACGGTTATCTGGACATCGCGAATCCAGCCATACAAACGGCTAAAATCAATCCGGTCGTCTTTCGGACAAATGACCATCGTGCCGCCGTTATAGAGCGTCCGTGCAATGTCCCCGACGAACACGTCGAAGGAGAAGCTCGCCAGTTGCAGCAGTCGGACTGGGAATTGGTTCAGGCGATAATCCCGGCGATACGCCGCAGCCGTATTCACCAGGCTGCGATGCTCGATCATGACGCCCTTCGGCCGTCCGGTTGTCCCGGATGTATAGATCACATACGCCAAATCGTGCGGTTCGTTGATGTGATCGACGTCTGTCGTATCTCCGGTGTACAGTGACTCATCGTCCAATGCCAATACGGTATGCAGACGCAGCCCTGTTGCCGGTTCGGATGCTGCTTCGCTGTCAGACTTCGAATCTGATTTTGAGCCTAAGTTTTCATTTAGGCTGTCTCTTTCCATCGTTTCAGCACCAGCCGCTGTTTCCAACTCACCCTCAGTCTGCCCTCCGGCCAAGGCCTGTCGGCTTTCCCCAAGCCATATCTGTGCTTGCTCCTGTAAGCCGATTTGGGTCAACAATACCGTCGCACCACTGTCCTCCAGCATGAAACGAATCCGTTCAGACGGATAGTCTGCATCCAGCGGCACATAGGCGCCTCCCGCCTTCCACACCGCCAGTACGCCGACCAGCATGTCTACCGAGCGTTCACTCAAAATGCCGACAATCGACTCGCGTCCAACGCCTTCATTCCGCAATCTCCGCGCCAATTGGTTCGCGCGCTCGTTCAGTTTCCGGTAAGTGAGCTGCTCCTCCTCGTACACCACCGCCACATGATCTGGTACAAGCTGTGCCTGTTCTTCCACATAGGTATGGAACAGGGCTCCTGCTTCAACTGCAGCACCATCCGTTACTCCCACTTCTCCAAAACCGTAGATGAGTTGCTCCTTTTCCTCAACGGTTACCATATTCAAAGTTGCCAGGGGCTGTTGTGGATGGTATGCAATAGCTCGAACGATTTCCGCAAAATGCTGTGCCAATCGCGTCATGGTCTCAGGCTTGTACAACGCCGTGCTGTATTCCAGACTGCACAGAATGCCTTCTGGCTGCTCCACTGCATCTAAAGTCAGATCAAACTTGGCCGTATGATTTTCCAGTGGATAGGAGCTCAAGGTCAAACCTTCCAGCAGTAACTCCTGTTGCTCCAAGGTTTTCAACTCAAACATCGTGTCAAACAGCGCATTTCGGCTCGTATCTCTCGTCAAATTCAGCTGTTCAACCAGTTCTTCAAAAGGATAGTCCTGATGCTCATAAGCACTGAGCGCATGCTCCTTCACCTCTTGCAGATAATCCAGAAACGTTTTGTCGCTGGACGGATAATTGCGAATCGCCAGCGTGTTAATGAAGACACCCACCAGATTACTGAGCTCCGCATGCGGTCGTCCTGCAATCGGCGTGCCGACGACAATGTCCTCTTGGCCCGTGTATTTGTGCAAGAGCGTAGTGTACGCCGCCAGCAGCACCATGTATAGGGTAGCGCCTGTTTGCGAAGCCAGTTCTTTCAGGCGTTCACTAACCTCACGCTCCAATGCAAATTCGATCGTATCCCCTGCCGTACTCTGCACCGCCGGACGGGCAAAGTCGGTTGACAGATCCAGTACAGGCACTCCGCCCCGGAAGGTGCCCAGCCAGTACGCTTCCTGACGCTGCATCCACTCCTGATGGGTTTCGCTTTGCTGCCATACGGCATAGTCTTTGTACTGAATCCGCAATGGCGACAGTTCTTCACCGCCATACAAGCGGACAAACTCATCGGTCAGTACCTCCATCGACGCGCCATCCGAAACGATATGGTGCATGTCGAGCATGAGTAAATGCTGGGATTCTTGCTCTACTCCTTGGACACCCAGATCCACCAAGCCTACCCGCAGCAGCGGTGCAGCTTTTAGATCAAACGGACGGATAAACTGCCGTACCCGTTCTTGTGCTTCCTCGCTAATCCTCGTGTACGTAGCCGTAGTCGTACTCTCTACCTGTACCTTCGTATATTCCACCTCGAATGGCACGGTATCCTCAATCCATTGCATCGGCTCATTGTCTACCAGCTCAAAGCGGGTACGCAAGGTCGCATGGCGGGCAATCAGTTGACGGAACACGTCCTCTACTCGTTTCACATCCAGCGGACCGCTCACTTGCAGCACCGACGGCATGTTGTAGTTCACATCACTTGGATCAAACTGATGCAGTACATACAGTCGTTTTTGTGCTGAAGATAACGGGTAGAAGCTGCGTTCTTCTGTTACCGGAATGGACGCATATGTTACTTGATCCAGACTTTCTAACACCGTTGCCAGTTGCTCAATCGTTGGTGCTTCAAAAATACTGCGCAGTGGAAGCGGCTTGTTCAGCTCCTTGTGAATCTTCGAGGCCAGTGTCGTCGCCCGCAGCGAGTGTCCGCCAATCTCGAAGAAGTTTTCCTTCACGCCGACCTGCGCCAGGCCCAGCACATCCTGCCAAATTTGCGCCAGCTTCACTTCCACCCACGTCCGCGGTGCGACATAATCGGCTCCGCTTTGCAGGCTGCCTTCCGGTGCTGGCAGGGCCTTACGGTCAATTTTGCCATTGGGACTCAGCGGCATTTGCTCCAGTTGTACAAAGTAGGACGGCACCATATAGCTTGGCAGCTCTCGGCCCAGCTCACTTCTCAGCTCGCTGGCACTGATTTCTTGCCCCGCGACATAGTAGGCCACCATGTGTTTTTGGCCCGTTTCGTCTGCACGAGCCATGACAACCGCTTCTCGCACGGACGCTACTTGGAGCAGCTGCGTTTCGACCTCGCCCAGCTCAATCCGGTAACCCCGAATTTTCACCTGATGGTCGATCCGGCCCAAATATTCAATGTTGCCGTCCGGCATCCATCTCGCCAAATCGCCGGTGCGGTACATCCGCTCATACCCGGCTTCCCCGCCGGCAAACGGATCTTTCACAAATTTCTCGGCCGTCAGCTCCGGACGGTTCAGATACCCACGTGCCACACCGACACCACCGATGCACAACTCCCCTGCAACCCCAATCGGCTGCAATTGCTCCGTGCCTTCCTTCACGATGTACAGGCGAATGTTTTGAATCGGTTTTCCGATCGGAATGACTGCATATTCTTCCGTCGGCTCGCAATCAAAGTACGATACGTCCACCGTCGCTTCGGTTGGACCGTACAGGTTGATCAGCTTCGCTCCGGTCAGGCTCGACACGAGCCGTTGGAAGCGAGCCACATGCTGTGGCGGCAAGGCTTCACCACTGGCAAAGACATGGCGCAGCGTTGCCAGTTTCGCTTGCATCACTTCCCGTGGCTGCTGCTCCACATACTCCAGGAACGCATGCAGCATGGCAGGTACAAAGTGCATCGTGCTCACTCCATCGCGGGCAATCGTGTCCACGATGTCTTCCGGGTTCTTTTCCCCGCCTACCGACAGCAAGCTCACCTTCGAGCCGACCAGCGACCACCAGAACAGCTCCCACACCGACACGTCGAACGTGAAGGCGGTCTTTTGCAGGATCGTATCTTCCGCACTCAAGCCGTACCGATCATGCATCCACAAAATCCGATTCAGCACAGAATGGTGCTCCACCATCACGCCCTTCGGTTTTCCCGTGGAGCCAGAGGTATAAATGACATAGGCGACATGGTGCGGTCCGGCCAGTGGCTCCAGATTCGAGCCGTCTTCGTGGTAAATGTCTTGGCCAGCCTGCTCCTGACGATCCAGCACCAGCACCTGGCCGTCGAAACTCAGCGATGCTTGCTCCGCCAGATGCGATTGCGTCAGCACCAGCTTCGCTCCCGAATCCTCCAGCATGAAGCGGATGCGGTCGGCCGGATATTCTGGATCAATTGGCACGTAGGCTCCGCCTGCTTTGAGGATCGCATAAATACCTACGATCATGTCCAGAGAACGGTGAGCCAGTATGCCTACAGGCTGATCCGGCTCGACGCCTTCCGCACGCAAAGTGCGTGCGAGTCGGTTCGCGCGCTCATTCAACTCCGCGTAGGTCAACGATTCCGATCCGCACAACACTGCTGCCTGATCCGGTGTATTCGCTGCCTGCTGCTCGAACAGTGCGCTTAGCGTTTGATCCTGCGGATAAGCTGCCGCCGTATCCCCCCAGACCTGAACGATCTGCGCCTGCTCTTCCGGTGTCACCAATTCCAGCTCATTCACACGGATATGCGGATTATTCACGATTTGCTCGATGACATGCAGTACATGTCCCTGCATCCGCTCGATCGTAGACCGATCGTATACATTGGCGTTATATCTGAACATAATGCGGAAGGTTTCATCGGGCATCACAATCAAGTCCAGATCATAGTTTGTTTGCTCGACAACCTCCACATTCGTAATTTCAAAAGCGGATGGACGAACTTCCCCAAGCTGCTCGACTTGCTCCTCTACCGGATAATTCTCAAATACCATAATGTGGTTAATCAGATGCTGCTTCTGCTCGGTCAATGCCTGAATTTCATACAGCGGGAAGCTGTCATAGGCTCCTGAGGCCAGTGCCTGCTCCTGCGTTTTCCGCATGATGTCCACAAACGTGGCATTCTGTTCACTTTGAATCCGCACTGGGATCGTATTAATGAACAGACCGATCATATGCTCTACACCCGCAATATCCGTCGGACGTCCAGATACCACACTGCCGAATACAACATCCTCATTGTTGTTATATTTCTGCAAAATAAGGCCCCACACGCTCTGCATCAGCGTATTAATCGTGACCTGCTGCTGCTTTGCAATCCGGTACATCGCTTCGCTCCACGCTGGATCCAGATCTACCGTTATTTTTTCAGAAATATATTCCCTGGTTTCGTTTGCTGTAGCGAATACAGTATTAGCCGCTTGGTCTTTCGATGAAGTATCCAATCCAGGTAACAAGGTTTGCTGTTCAAAGCCAGCCAAATAGCTGCTCCAATACTCTTGTGCCGCACGTTCATCCTGACGCTCTAGCCATTCGATATATTGACCATATGATGTGACAGGAGCAAGCTCCGGCTGTTTCTGCTCCAGCAGCGCAAAGTACGTACCAAACACTTCGCCTGTAACGAGCGATAAGCACCAGCCATCCATGACAATGTGATGGAAGCTCCAGACCAAATGATACGTTTCTTCATCGGTCTGCAATACCTGTACACGCATAAGTGCATCCGTACCGAGATCAAAGCCTCTAGCCTGGTCTTCCTGCTTAAACGTCTGGATATACGCCTGTTGCTCCGCTTCCTGCATTTCGCGTATATCCTTGAAGGACAGATCGCTATCTTTGTGACGGAACACGATTTGCAATGGCTCCGGACCATGTCCTGTTTCAAATCGATGGAAATTCGTCCGCAGTGCTTCATGACGCTGTGTCAGTACATCTAGACTCTTGCGGAAAATTTCAACATCAAAGCTGCCTTTTTGATCAAACGACGCTTGCTGGAAGTATGCACCTGAGTCCGGCTCCATCAGACTATGGAACAGCATCCCCTTCTGCATCGGCGAAAGAGCATACACATTTTCCAGTTCGCCCACAGAAGCCGTTTGCTCCGTCAATTGCTCCAGTTGTTCCAACGACAAGCCTTTGAACAAGACATCGCTTGGGGTTAGTTCGCTCCGCTCTTGGGAGGCACAATGCGCGATCACTTCCTGCAGGCTTTCCTGCAGCAACTGCGCAAAGTTCTCTACATTTTGCTGATGATATACGTGGCTGTCATAGCGAATTTCCAGTGTCAGCCCGCCTGCTGTAATCATGCCGTTCACATTCAGCGGCTGCTCCAGAACGGTATGGTCACTCATCGGCTCTCCACCTGGATGCGAAGACAGCGTGATATCCCCATTTTCTAAGTCCTGATCAAACTGTCCCAAATAGTTAAAGCTAATTTCAGGCTGCAAGGTCAAGGAAGGATGGACATCATGCTGAGACATATACTTCAAAATACCGTAGCCAATACCCTTATGCGGCACATGACGCAGATCTTCCTTCACCCGCTTGATTCGCTGCCCTACTTCTGCCTTCCCATCCACACCCAGCAGTACTGGATACTGACTCGTAAACCAGCCCACGGTACGGGTGATATCGATATCTGGAACAATGGCTTCCCGGCCATGGCCCTCCAGATTGACCAGCACACGCTCCTGACCGCTCCAGTTATATAACGCGGTGCCGAGTGCGGTTAACAGCAGATCATTGACCTCTGTGTTATACGCCCGATGCGATTCCAGCAGCAGCAGCCGTGTTTCCTGTTCGCTCCAAGCTACGCTCACCGTCGCAGTGTCTCTGATTAGAGAATGTTGTCCCTCCGCTCTCTCTTGATCCTTAGGCAACGATGCAACTTCCATTTGGGCAAGATGCTGCCAATATTCGCGTTCGTTGTCGATCGCCGGACTGTTCGCATATTGAGACAACTGCTCTGCCCAAGCAGAGAAAGAGTCCGTTTTATATGGCAGGCGAATCGCTTCTCCCCGCACGGCCTGCTCATACCCAGTGGCAAAATCCTCAAACACAATCCGCCACGAAATCCCGTCTATGACCAAATGGTGAATGGCAATCAGTAAATGATCTCCATCCATGCAGCGGAAAAGTCCCAGCTTCACCAGCGGTCCTTCGTCCAGACGAATGGAACTTTGGATGGCATTGGCTTTCATTTCAATCGCCACCGTCACATCTGCCGCGTCTTCGACACCCGTCAAATCAACAACGTCCAGACTGTACAGCTGACCTTCGTTCAAACCACGATTCCACGCTTCATAGCCCTGTTCGGTCTGACGGAAGACCATACGCAGCGCATCATGATGCTCAGTTACCTTGGTCACCGTTTGATGCAATGCGGCTTCATCGAATCCTTGTGCTCTATACAGCATCACCGATTGGTTGAAATAATGTGGCTCTGCTGAGGATTGTCCAAAGAACCATTGCTGTATTGGGCTCAATTTAACTGCTCCCGAGACCACCCGCTGATCGGCTGTACGGCTGACCTTGTGTACATGACCGCTCAGCAACGAAATGGACGGATATTGGAACAAATCCTTCATCTCCAGCTTGTAGCCCGCTTGCAGCAAGCGGGACGATACCTGGATTGCCTTGATCGAATCGCCGCCCAGATCAAAGAAATTATCCAAAATCCCGATTCTCTTCGTTCCTAATACAGCCTGCCAAATGGACACTAACGTCTGCTCCAGCGCTGTGCGCGGCTCTACATAATCCGCTCCGCTTTGCAGGCTACCCTCCGATGCCAGCAGTGCCTTGCGGTCGATTTTGCCGTTGGGTGTCAGCGGCATCTGCTCCAGCTGGATGAAGTACGAAGGTACCATATAGTTGGGCAGCTCCTCACCCAGCAAGCTGCGCAGTTCACCCGCGCTTACGTCTCTTTCAGCGACATAGTACGCCACCAGTTGGTTTTGCCCCTGCTCGTCCACCTGGGCCAGTACGATGACCTCTTGCACGTCTTCCACTTTCAAGATTTGTGCCTCGACTTCGCCCAGCTCGATCCGGTAGCCCCGGATTTTTACTTGATGGTCGATCCGGCCCAAATATTCGATGTTGCCGTCCGTCATCCATCTCGCCAAGTCACCCGTACGGTACATTCGTTCATAGCCTGCTTCACCAACCGCAAACGGGTTCGCTACAAATTTCTCCGCCGTCAGCTCTGGACGATCCAGATATCCACGCGCCAGACCTGGACCAGACACGCACAGCTCACCTGCTACGCCTACCGGAGCCAAATGTCCATGCCCATCCACCATGTATACCCGATGATTCGGCACAGGACGTCCAATGGAAATGAGTTGTCCAGCTCTCTCATCCTCGGACACCGGCCAGATGGACGTTGCAACTGAGTTTTCAGTTGGACCGTAGCCGTTGTAGTACGCCACTTGATCCTTCCACTTGTATACCAGTTCGGTGGAAGATGCTGAACCCGCAGTGAACAGAATACGCAGGTGTGGCATCCGCTCTGGCTCCAGATACACCGCATAGGTCGGCGGCAAAGCGGCCACCGTAATCCGGTGATTCGCCATATATTGCTCAAACCGCTCGTAGTTCAAAATCGTCTCTGTCGTTGGCACATATAACGTGGCTCCGCAGAACAGCGCTTGGAAGATTTCCCAGCAAGCCGCATCAAACGAATAGCTAGCGAACAGCAACGCATGATCCGACGTGCGGATTCGAAGCGTCTGATCAAAATATGTTTTCAGATTGCACAGCCCGTGATGCTCCAGCATGACACCCTTCGGCTGCCCGGTTGTACCTGATGTATAAATCACATACGCCAAATCATTCGGGCCAGACCCCGGCTCCAGGTTAGAACCATCCTCGTGATACACCGTTTGTGCTCCATCTAGCACCAGCATGTGGCCGTCAAACGCGACTTTGTCCACCAGATGACTTTGTGTCAACAGTAGCTTCGCCCCCGAGTCGTCCAGCATATAGCGGATACGCTCTTCCGGGTAGGTTGGATCGATGGGGACATATGCGCCTCCGGATTTTAAAATCCCGAAGATGCCCACGATCATATCCACCGACCGCTCGGTCATCAGACCCACCAAACGATCTTTCGTCACGCCTTGACTGCGCAAGGTACGAGCCAGGCGATTGGCGCGTTCATTCAGCTCGCGATAAGTCAGCGTTTCTCCTTCAAAGAACAAGGCTGTCTGCTCCGGTGTCTGCGCCGTTTGCGTCTCGAACAAGCCATGGATCGTTTGCTCGCTTGCATAGGTTGCTGCTGTATTCCCCCAAACCTTAACGATTTGCTCGCGCTCCTGCTCGTTTAACATATCCAGCTCATGTACACGGATGTTCGGATTCGCAGTCACCTGCTCCAGCAATTGCACCAGATGACCTCGAATTTGTTCTACGCTTTCCCGTTCAAAGGCCAGAGCATTATAGCCAAAGCTCATGTGAATGGTGTTCCCCGGCAGCACCACCAGGTTAAAGTCATAGTTGGTCTGCTCGACAGACTCGGCTCCGGTGATCGTGAAGCTGGACTCATCACCGCTGCCTAATTGCTCGATTTGTTCCTCGACCGGATAGTTCTCAAAAATAAGAATATGATTGATCAAATCCTGCTTAAGCTCCGACAGTCCCTGAATTTCATACAACGGATACGTATCATAGGTATGGGAAGCAATCGATTGCTCCTGGGTTTGCTTCATCACATCGGAGAATAAACTGTCCACTTGACTGCGGATACGCACCGGAATCGTATTGATAAACAGACCAATGATGTGCTCCACATTCGGAATGTCTGCCGGACGTCCAGATACCACGCTGCCAAACACGACATCATCGGTGCCATTATATTTTTGCAGCAAAATACCCCAAACGGTCTGCATCAACATATTGATCGTCACCTGATAACGCTTGGCTATGCGCTGAATACCAGCTGTGAGATCCGCGCCCAAATCAAAATCTAAACGCTCCGACTGATACCCCGTTTTGCCCTGAATTTTAGCCTGTGGCAAACGAGACTGCTCCTCATATCCTTCCAGAACCTTGCTCCAGTAGCTTGATGCGGCCTGACGATCCTGCTGCTCCAGCCATTCGATATATTGACTGTACGGCGTTACAGGGGCCAGTTCCGGTTGTTTATGGGCCAGGATCGCAAAATAGCTCGCAAACACTTCGTTGGTCACCAGCGACAAGCACCAGCCATCCATCACGATATGATGGAAACTCCATACAAAACGGTACGTCTCCTCACCTGTGCGCAACACAGCGACACGCATCAAGGCGTCTTGTGCCAGATCAAAGCCTCTTTGCTTGTCTTTACGCGTAAATTCGAGCATGTATTCGTTTTGCTGCTCGTCCTTCATATCCCGCAAATCTTCCACATACAGTTCACTGCGCTTATTGCGGTACACAACCTGAAGCGGTTCATCCTGCCAGCCGCTGTAGAAGTTCGTGCGCAGTACCGTATGCCGTTGCATTAAAACATCCAAACTGGCCGCAAATGCAGCGATATTAAAATGTCCTCGCAGATCAAAGGAGGCCTGTTCAAAATAAGCTCCCGATTGCGAATCCATCAGATTATAAAAGAGCATCCCCTTTTGCATCGGCGTCAGTGCGTATACATTTTCCAAATCACCGGTATGTGCCGCCTGTTTCGCAATTTGTTCCAGTTCTCTAGTCGTCAGACCTTTGAAGGATACATCACTCGGGGTCAGTTCCGGCTGTTCCTGAGCGACGCAATGCGTAATCACCTCTTGCAAAGCGGATTGAAGCAGTCCTGCCACACGTTCCAGCGTTTCTTTACGATACTGCTTACGGCTGTAAGCAATCGTCAAGCGCAGCGTGCCTTCCGAGATCATCGCGTTTAAATCCAGCGTATATTGCAGCGGTGAATGTGCATCCTCTGTCTCCCCTGCACTATAGGGTGACAATGCGATTCCACTGTTTTGTAGATCCTGATCGACCTGACCCAAATAGTTAAAGCTGATTTCCGGTTCTGCTGCAATCGTATGCGCTTCATCCGATGCAGACGCAGGAGACAAGTAGCGCCAAGTTCCATAGGTCAGCCCTTTATGTGGAATCCGGCGCAGACCTTCCTTCGTTTCTTTAATCCGCTGAGCCAGTGTCATTTCCTTGCCGGTCTCCAGCAGCACTGGATACAAGCTCGTAAACCAACCTACGGTACGTGTCATATCCACCTCTGGCAGGATCGCTTCCCGGCCATGGCCCTCCAGGTTCACCAGTACCTGTCCTGCGCCTGTCCAATTGTGCACCGCCAGTCCCAGCGCGGTCAGCAGCAAATCATTGACCTCGGTGTTGTAGGCGCGATGGACCTGCTTTAACAGCTGCTGCGTTTCAGCTTCGGTCCACTCTACCGTCAGCACTTCGCTGTCTGCGTTTAAGGAGCCCTCGTAGGTAAAATCCTTAGGCAGCGGTGCGGCTTCCGCTTTGGCCTGTTCCAGCTGCTTCCAATAAACTTCATCCGAGGCAGCCTCAGGACGGTTGGCGTAAGACGACAACTCCCGTGCCCATGCTTGGAAGGAATCCGTTTTATAGGGCAATCGTACAGGCTCACCCTTGCTCGCCTGCTCGTAGCCTGTCGAGAAATCTTCGAACAGAATCCGCCACGACACTCCGTCCACCACCAAGTGGTGAATGGCGATTAGCAGATGGTCGCCTTCGGCTGTGCGGAACCATCCGAGTTTGACTAAAGGTCCTGCGGACAGGTCCATGCTGCTTTGAATTTCCGTTACCTTCGCTTCCAGCGCTTCTGCATAAGTTTCCTGTTCACGGTAATCCACCGTTTCCAGCGTATACAGCGTGCCTTCCTCTACAGGGCGTGTCCAAGCCGTATAACCTGCGGGAGCCTGATGGAAAACCGTACGAAGCGCATCATGATGCTTCACAAGGTGATCCATGACTTGCCGAACCACTGCCTCGTTAAAGCCCTCAGCGCGATAGAGCATGACCGCTTGATTAAAGTGCTGCGGACGCTCGCGCTCCTGCGCAAAGAACCAATGCTGGATCGGTAGCAATGCGGTTTCCCCGCTCACTTCTCCTTGATCTGCCATACGGCTGACCTCATGCATATGCGGTGCCAGTGTTGCAACCGTTGGATACTGGAACAAATCCTTCATGTCCAGCTTATAACCGGCCTGGAACGCACGAGATGCGATTTGAATGGCCTTGATGGAATCGCCGCCCAGATCAAAGAAATTGTCCAAAATACCGACCGTCTGTAGTCCCAGTACCGACTGCCAGACCGCTACCAGTGCGCGTTCTTGCGCCGTACGCGGCTCTGCATAATCAGCTCCAGTTTGCAGGCTGCCTTCCGGTGCCGGCAAGGCCTTACGGTCGATTTTGCCGTTGGGACTCAGCGGCATTTGCTCCAGCTGTACAAAGTACGATGGCACCATATAGCTTGGCAGCTCCCGGCCCAGCTCACTTCTCAGCTCACTGGCTCCTAGCTCTTGCCCCGCAACATAGTAGGCCACCATTTGTTTTTGTCCCGTTTCATCCGCACGAGCCATGACGACGGCTTCGCGTACCGATTCCACTTGGAGCAGCTGCGATTCGACCTCGCCCAGCTCAATCCGGTAGCCCCGGATTTTGACTTGATGGTCGATCCGGCCCAGATATTCGATGTTGCCGTCCGGCATCCATCTCGCCAAATCGCCGGTGCGGTACATCCGTTCATAGCCTGCTTCCCCGCCAGCAAACGGATCAGCTACGAATTTCTCGGCCGTCAGCTCCGGACGATTCAGATAGCCTCGGGCTACGCCGACACCGCCGATGCACAGTTCCCCTGCCACCCCAATCGGCTGCAATTGCTCCGTGCCTTCCTTCACGATGTACAGACGAATGTTTTGAATCGGTTTCCCGATCGGGATAACCGCATATTCCTCATCCGGCTCGCAATCGAAGTACGATACGTCCACCGTCGCTTCGGTTGGTCCATACAGGTTGATCAGCTTCGCTCCGGTCAGGCTCGACACGAGTCGTTGGAACCGGGCCACATGCTGTGGCGGTAAAGCTTCACCACTGGCAAAGACATGGCGCAGCGTGCCCAGCTTCGCTTGCATCACTTCCCGAGGCTGCTGCTCCACGTACTCCAGAAACGCATGCAGCATAGCGGGTACAAAGTGCATCGTGGTTACGCCATCGCGGGCAATCGTGTCCACGATCTCTTCCGGGTTCTTTTCCCCGCCCACGGACAACAGGCTTACCTTCGAGCCGACCATTGACCACCAGAACAGCTCCCACACCGACACGTCGAACGTGAAGGCGGTCTTTTGCAGGATCGTATCCTCCGCACTCAAGCCGTAACGATCATGCATCCACAAAATCCGGTTCAGCACGGAATGATGCTCCACCATCACGCCCTTCGGTTTTCCTGTGGAGCCGGAGGTATAGATGACATAGGCTACATGATGCGGCCCGGCCAGTGGCTCCAAATTCGAACCGTCTTTGTGGTAAATGTCTTGGCCATCCTGCTCCTGACGATCCAGCACCAGCACCTGGCCGTCGAAACTCAGTGAGGCTTGCTCCGCCAGATGCGATTGCGTCAGCACCAGCTTCGCGCCCGAGTCCTCCAGCATAAAGCGGATGCGGTCGGCTGGATATTCTGGATCAATCGGCACATAGGCTCCGCCTGCCTTGAGGATCGCGTAGATGCCTACGATCATCTCCAGCGAACGGCGGACCAGAATACCGACTGGTTGATCCGGTTCAACACCTTCCGCACGCAGCGTCCGAGCCAAACGGTTCGCTCGCTCATTCAACTCAGCGTAGGTCAACGATTCCGCTCCACACAGCACTGCCACCTGATCCGGCGTGTTCGCTGCCTGCTGCTCGAACAACGCACTTAGCGTCTGATCCTGCGGATAGGCTACCGCCGTATCCCCCCAAACCTGAATGATCTGTGCCTGTTCTTCCGCTGTCACCAATGCCAGCTCATTCACACAGATATGCGGGTTGTCTACGATTTGCCTGATGACATGGTCGATATGACCCTGGATACGCTCCATTGCAGACCGGTTATACACCAGCGCATTGTATTCAAGTAGGATAGAGATATCTTCGTCAGGCACGACAATCAGGTTGAAATCGTAGTTGGTTTGCTCTGTAAGTGCCACATTGGCAATAGAGAAGCCGGTTTGTGCCTTGGTCTCACCGGAGCCGCCCATCTGCTTCATCTGCTGCCCGATGGGGTAGTTTTCAAAGACCATGATGTGATTGATCAGGTCTTGTTTTTGTTCAGTCCGTGCCTGAATGTCGTACAGCGGGAATGTGTCATAGACACCGGAGGCCAAAGCCTGTTCCTGTGTGCGCTGCAATATTTCAGCAAATGTAGCATTCCGTTCACTTTGAATCCGAACCGGTATGGTATTGATAAACAGTCCGATCATGTCCTCCACGCCTGGAATGTCTGCCGGACGACCGGATACCACACCACCAAACACAACATCCTGATTGTTATTGTATTGCTGTAAAATAACGCCCCACACGCTTTGCAGCAAGGTGTTAATCGTGACATGTTGTTGCTTGGCTATTTGCTTTAATGCGGCACTTCGTTCTTTGCCCAACATAAATGGCAGTTTTTCCAAAACATAGCCGGAATTTGAACTTTGACCGCTTCTGTTTGTGTCGTCATCTCGTTCTGCCACAGAAACATGCGTATTCTCACCAGGCAACAAGGTTTGCTGCTCAAAACCCGCCAAATAGTCACTCCAATAACGGGTCGCTTCCTGTGCATCTTGATGTTCCAACCATTCGATATAGTCACTATACGGCTTGACAGGTGCGAGCTCTGGCTGCTTATTCTCCAGCAAGGCAGCATAGGCACCAAACACTTCGTCCGTCATCAGGGACAGGCACCAGCCGTCCATCACAATATGATGGAAGCTCCATACAAAACGGTATGAGCGATCACCCGTGCGGAAGACAGCTACACGCATGAGCGCATCCTTGCTTAAATCAAAGCCTCGAGCTTTGTCCTGGGCCACAAATTCAGCTACAGCCTGTTCACACCCTCTGACATCCTCATAAAAGAAGCTCGGATTTTTATGACGATAGACAATCTGCAACGGTTGACCATGCCAGCCACTATAGAAATTCGTCCGTAATATCGCATGTCGACTAACCAGCAGCTTCAAGCTTTCCTCGAATATAGATGGCGCAAAGTTGCCCTCCAGATCAAAGGTCGCCTGCTCAAAATACACGCCTGTTTCTGCATTCATCAAACTGTGGAACAGCATACCCTTTTGCATGGGGGTTAACGGATATACATTTTCCAATTCCCCAACCGTCTGGGTCTGCTCCTTAATCGTATCTAATTGCTCCAGGGTCAGACCTTTGAACAGTACATCACTTGGAGTTAATTCGATCCGATCTCGTGTGACACAATGCTCGATAATCTCAAGCAGATTGGATTTCAACAGATTAGCCAGCATTTGGACGGTGTCCTTACGGAAGGCTTTGCTGTTATACCGAATGTCCAGTTCCAGGATGCCGTTCGTTACGATCCCGCTCACATCGAGCGCATATTTCATCTTCGTCCGGTCACTAACGACCGATCCCATCGAGTAAGGAGACATACGAATATCGCTGTTTTGCAAGTCCTGATCCAGCTGTCCGAGATAGTTAAAGCTCACTTGTGGCTCGGCAAAAGCTTGATGTTGACCAAGATGCAGTGCATCTGCTTGCTGAGCCATGGCTTGGCCGGATTCACTCAAATATCTCCAGATTCCGTAGCCCATTCCTTGATTCGGAATATGACGCAGACTTTCTTTTACCTGTTTGATGCATCCCGACAAAGCGTGATCACGACCGATGTCTAGCCATACCGGATATGGTCTCGTAAACCAGCCTACCGTACGAGAAATGTCCGTATCCGGCAAAATGTTCTCACGTCCGTGTCCCTCTAAATGAATCAGACTGCGTTCATGACCCGTCCACGTATACAGCATCATGCCCAAAGCCGTCAGCAACAGATCGTTCATTTCCGTGTTATACGCACGGTGTGCTTGCTTCAATAATCTTTCTGTCTCTTCTTCCGTAAGCTGGAAGGCCACTGTATCCGTGTCAGCTAAGGTAAATGTTTCGGCCTGCGCTTGATCCTCAGGCAAACGTACTTGGTCAGCCAAAGCAGCTGCGTTCCATTGTTCCCAGTAGGCGTGTTCACTGTCCATGGCTGCGCTATTCGCATACTCGGAAAGTTTTTGTGACCAGGAACGGAATGAATCCGTTTTGTCCGGCAGCTGAAGCACTTTCTGATGAACGGCCTGTTCATAGGCAGTAGCCAAATCCTCAAACAAAATACGCCAGGATACCCCGTCCACGACCAAATGGTGAATCGCCATCAGGAGATGATCGCCATCTACACAGTGGAACAAACCTGCTTTAAACAGCGGCCCTTCATGCAGTTGGATACTCCTTTGAATTTCACTGGCTTTCGCCTCAATGGCTGCGCTGAGCGTGGCTTTATCCGTCAAGTTCGTAAAGTCCACCACATCCAGATGATACAGCTCACCTTCCTGTATTCCGCGACTCCATGCTTTATAGCCTTGTTCTGTCTTGCTGAACACCATCCGCAAAGCATCATGATGCTTTGTCAGCTTGCCAAGCGCCTGACGCAGAGCCGACTCGTCAAACCCCTGCTCCCGGTGCAGCATAACCGCCTGATTAAAATGATACGCATCCACTTGCTCCTGCGCAAAGAACTCGTGCTGGATCGGAAGCAACGCCGTTTCTCCGCTTACTTCTCCCTGATCTGCCATACGACTGACCTCATGCATATGCGATGCCAGGGTTGCGACGATGGGATAGCGGAACAAATCCTTCATGTCCAGCTTGTAGCCGGCCTGGAATGCACGCGATACGATTTGAATCGCCTTGATCGAATCGCCACCCAGATCAAAGAAATTGTCCAACATACCGACGGTTGGCACACCCAGGACGGACTGCCAGACCACTACAAGCGCTCGTTCCGGTGCAGTGCGTGGCGCTACATAATCCGCACCGCTGTGCAGATTGCCTTCCGGTGCTGGCAGGGACTTGCGGTCGATTTTACCGTTCGGTGTCAGCGGCATCTGCTCCAACCAGATGAAATACGACGGCATCATATAGCTTGGCAGTTCTTGTCCCAGCTCATGTCTCAGCTCACCGGCTCCCAGTTCTTGACTCGCCACATAGTACGCCACGAGCTGTGTTTGACCCGTTTCGTCCCCACGAGCCATGATGACCGTTTCTTGCACCGACTCCACCTGCAACAGCTGCGATTCGATCTCGCCCAGTTCGATTCGGTAGCCCCGAATTTTCACCTGATGGTCCATCCGCCCCAAATATTCAATGTTGCCGTCTGGCATCCATCTTGCCAAATCGCCTGTACGATACATCCGCTCATGGCCTGCCTTGCCACCAGCAAACGGATTATTTACAAATTTCTCAGCCGTCAGTTCTTCACGTTTCCAATATCCACGGGCCAAGCCTTCCCCTGCAATACATAACTCGCCCGGCACGCCGACGGGCTGCAATTCCCCATTCGCATTCATGATATAGATTTGTGTATTCGCAATAGGACGTCCAATATTAATATGTTGAGCATGGGTCAGTTCCTGCACGGTCGACCACACCGTCGTTTCTGTAGGTCCGTACATGTTATAAATACGGGGACCGTTTATTTCTTGCAATGCTGCGAGCAGCTTGGATGGAAGTGCTTCGCCCCCAACCATAATTGCCTTCACGCTTTGCAGCGCGCGCGAGCCTGCTTCATGACCCAACAGCATTTGCAGCCGAGATGGTGTCATTTGCAACATCTCAATCGAATGTTGAGTAATCAACTCACCCAGCGCCTGAGGATTCACCTGATGCTGGCTGTCGCCAAGCACCACCGTCATTCCACCCAACAGGGGGAGAATGGTTTCCAATACGAAAATATCGAATGAAATGGTCGTCAGTGACAACATGGTTTGGCTCGCTTCAAAATCAATGACTTCGCGCATCCCAGTAATAAAGTTGAGGACCGAGCGATGCTGGAGCATAACTCCTTTCGGATTTCCAGTCGAACCCGACGTATAGATGACATAAGCCAAATGCTCTGGGCGGGCAATCGTCTCCAGGTTGCTACTTTCTCCCTGATACAATGCGGCATCCTCAAGAAACAGGGTATTGGCATGGCAATGGTGTTCTTCTGCCAGTTCACGACGGGTCAGAAGCACTGCGGCCTCGCTGTCTTCCAGCATGTATGCAATACGAGAGGATGGAAATTCGGGATCAATCGGCACATAAGCACCGCCTGCTTTTAGCACAGCCAGCAGACCTACGATCATTTCCACGGAGCGCTGTACCATCAGACCGACCAGTTTGTCAGGTCCTACTCCCTGGGCTTGAAGCATTCGAGCCAATGAATTCGCCCGTTCATTCAGCTCCTGATACGTCAGACGCTGATGTTCAAACACCAATGCCACCTGATCCGGCGTACACTCCACCTGCTCCTCAAACAGCTGATGGATCGTCTGATGGGACGGAAATGCACAAGCGGTGTCATTAAAGGCCGCTGTAATCTTTTGTTTTTCTGCTGCTGTGAGTAGTTCCAGCTCTTCCACCCGAACATGCGGGTTGAGCGAAATTTGCTCCAGCAAACGTGCAAAATGTCCATACAAGCGCTCAATACCTGCTTGATCAAAGCTGAGCGTGTTATACATAAAACGAATCTTGATGCCTTCTCCCGGCATCACGACGACGTTCAGATCATAGTTGGTTGCCTCTGTAGACACCACGTTCGAAATCGTAAATTTATTCTGCCCATCGCCGCCTAACTGTTCTACCTGCTGCTCCACCGGATAATTTTCAAAAATCATAATATGATTGATTAAATCCTGCTTCTGCTCGGTCAGTGCTTGAATTTCATACAGCGGGAACGCATCGTAGGCATTGGAAGCCAGCGCCTGCCGCTGTGTTCGTTTCATCAGCTCGACAAAGGTTTCACCTGGTTCAGACTGCACACGCACTGGAATTGTATTGATAAATAGCCCGATCATGTGCTCCACGCCTGGAATATCCCCTGGACGACCGGACACAACGCTGCCAAACACGATATCCGTACTGTTGTTATATTTTTGCAACAGAACGCCCCATACGGTCTGAATCAGCGTATTGATCGTGACCTGATTTTGCTTCGCTACCCGTTCGATCTGAGCAACCAGCTCTGGCTGGAAGTCACATTCCAGATCTTCAGCGACATATAGCCCGGCTTGCATCGATTTCGGCTGTGTTTTTTGCTGAGGAAGCGTAATTTGCTGCTCATAGTCCGCCAGATACCCACGCCAATATTGCAAAGCTGCCTCACGGTCCTGACGTTCCAGCCATTCGATAAATCGACTGAACGGCGTGACAGGCTCCAGCGCTGGCTCATGACCGGCGCGCAGTGTCAGATAGCTGCCAAATACCTCCTGTGTCATAAAGGACAAGCACCAGCCATCCATCAAAATGTGATGGAAGCTCCAAACAAAGTGATACGTTTCATCCCCCGTTTGCAAAATGGAGACACGAATGAGTGCATCCTCTGCGAGATTGAATCCTTTCGCTTTGTCCTCGATGGCAAAAGCTTCAACACGAGCTTCTCGTTCCTCTTTTTCTAGTCCGCGCAAGTCTTCATAATATATTTGTCCGCTACGGTTGCGGAAGACGACCTGTACAGGCTCATCCTTCCATGAACTGATAAAGTTCGTCCGCAATGCCTCATGACGCTGCACGAGCAGATCAAAGCTTTTACCAAAAGCAACCACATCAAAACGACCGTTCAACTCAAAGGTGGCCTGTTCAAAATAAGCTGCCGAATTTTCATCCATCAGACTGAAGAAGAGCATGCCCTTTTGCATCGGCGTCAAAGCATACACATTTTCCAGCTCACCCATATCTTGCGTATCCTTCACCAATTGCTCCAGCTCATCCAGTGTTACATGGTTTAACAGGACATCACTTGGGGTCAGCACCGTTCTTTCTTGAGCGACACAATGATGAATCACCTCACGCAAGCCGGATGCCAGCAGCTCTCCAAGTCGTGCAATCGTCTCATGACGGAATTGCGTTGTACCGTAGCGAATCGTGAAAATCAGTTCTCCATCCTCGATGACTCCATTGATATCCAGTGCAAAATCCATAGCCGCATTCGTGCTGACAGGCACACCGATGGAATAGGAGGAAGGCTCCAGATCATTGCCTTTATAATCCTGATCGAATTGGCCCAAATAGTTAAAACTGATCTCAGGCTGAGCCTTTAACTGCACGCCTGCTTTCTCCAGAACATTCGTATCCGACAGGTATCGTAAAATACCATAGCCGATGCCTTTCTGCGGAATATGACGCAGCCCTTCCTTGACCCGTTTGATCAGACGAGCCGTATTCCCCCCTTGTCCCAGACTTCCATCCAGTACAACCGGGAACTGGCTCGTAAACCAACCGACTGTCCGCGTAATATCCACATCCGGTACAATAGCTTCCCGTCCATGGCCCTCCAGGTTGACCAGCACCCGTTCAGAACCAGACCAGTCATATACGGCTTTTCCGAGCGCAGCCAGCAGCAGGTCATTCATTTCCGTGTTGTATGCGCGATGAGCTTGTTTGAGCAACTGCTCGGTTTCCTGCTTCGTCCAGCGGACCGTCACAACCTCACTGTCCCCAAGCAGTGCATTGTCATTCGCAAAATCCTTCGGCAAAGGCTTCGCAAGACTGGCTTCTGCTTGTTCGATATGCTGCCAGTAAGCAAGCTCCCGCTCCATCGTCGCGCTATTCGCATAGGCCGACAGCTGCTCGGCCCATACCTGGAATGAATCTGTTTTATGCGGCAGCCGAATAGCTGTGCCTGTTTTACCTGCAATAGCCTGCTCATAACCGGATGCCAAATCCTCCAGCAAAATACGCCACGATACGCCGTCCACAACCAAATGATGAATGACGATTAGCAAATGGTCGCCCTCAGCGCAGTGGAACAGACCGAGCTTCACCAGCGGCCCCTCGCTCAAATGAATGCTGGCTTGAATTTCACTCGCCTTAGCTTCTACAGCGGTGGATTCGTCTTCAACTCCACTAAAATCTACAATGTCCAGCGTGTATAGCTCGCCTTTCTCTACACTGCGGTTCCAAGCTGCATAGCCTTGCTCCGTCTCACGGAATACCGTGCGCAATGCGTCATGATGCTGGACAATACGGTCCATTGTACGGCGTAGCGCGTTGACGTCAAAGCGCCCAGCTCGGTACAGCATCATCGCCTGATTGCTGTGGTGCAGATCAGCAGGCTGCTGCTCGAAGAACCATCGCTGAATGGGTGTCAGATCTACCTTGCCTACTGCTTCTTCCTGACTGGCCATCTTACCATCTGTACGAAGCAAAGGACTGAGCGCCGCTACCGTCGGATTGCTGAAGAGATCCTTCATGTTCAATCGATAGCCTGCTTGCAGCAAGCGGGACGATACTTGCAGTGCTTTGATCGAATCGCCGCCCAGTTCAAAGAAGTTATCCTGCGTGCCTACCGCTTCCACGCCGAGTACTCCGGCCCACACTGCAGCCAGTACTTGCTCTGCCGTAGTACGTGGTGCCACATAGGCTGCACCCGTATGGATGCTTCCCTCCGGTTCCGGCAAGGCCTTGCGATCGATTTTGCCGTTGCTGGTCAGCGGAATCGTCTCCAGTCGCATCAAGCGTGCTGGCACCATGTGCGCTGGTAACCCGGATTCCAGTTCTGCTTGTACTTCCTCGATCCGCAGCTCAGCTTCTCCCGTGATGTACCCGCACAAGTACTTGTGTCCACGCTCATCCGTCCGGTCGATGACTACCGCTTGACGCACACCCGGTACCCGCTGGATTGCCGTTTCAATCTCGCCCAGCTCAATCCGGTAGCCCCGGATTTTGACCTGATAGTCCATCCGGCCGATAAAGTCCACATTGCCGTCTGGCATCCACCGCGCCAGGTCACCTGTGCGGTACAATCGTTCACCGGCTACATACGGATTCGCTACGAACTTCTCGGCCGTCAGGTCTGCACGGTTCAGGTAGCCTCGTGCCACGCCAGCACCGCCAATGCACAGCTCACCCAGTACACCGATCGGCACCGGATTCAGCTGGCTGTCCACGATGTAGAAGCGTGCGTTCAGCCATGCTTGACCAATCGGCACACTGCCGCTACTTGGCAGCTTTGACAGTTCTTCGTCGTAGAAGCTGGAGTCAATCGCCGCTTCCGTGACGCCATAGCTGTTCATAATGCGAATATCTGCGCCAAACCGTTCTTGCAGCACCCGATAATCCGTCACGCTGCAGCTATCCGAGCTGGTGATCAGCAGTTCCAGACTGCTCATGTCAAGGCCCTGTTCATGCACATGCTGCATAAACGGTACGATTAAAGCCGGTGTGGATTCGAACACCGTAATTTGGTAATCGTGAATCCAGCCGTACAGACGGCTCGGATCAATCCGGTCGTCTTTTGGACAGATAACCATCGTGCCACCGTTATAAAGTGCCCGCGCGATATCGCCGACGAATACGTCGAAGGAGAAACTTGCCAGTTGTAACAGGCGTACCGGGAACTGATTTAGACGGTAATCCCGGCGGTATGCCGCGGCTGTGTTTACCAAACTGTGATGCTCGATCATGACACCCTTCGGACGTCCCGTTGTACCGGACGTGTAGATCACATATGCCAGATCCTGCGGCTCGTTGATAGGTTCCACATCCGTGGCATCTCCGGTGTACAGCGACTCATCGTCCAGCGCTAGCACGGCATGCAGACGCAAGTCCACTGCGGATTCGGATGCTGATTCGCTGTCAGACTCCGAATTTGGTTTCAAGCTTAATTCTTCATTCAGGCTGTCTCTTTCCATCGTTTCAGCGCCAGCCGCTGTCTCCAACTCTCCCTCAGATTGCCCTCCGACCAAGGCCTGTCGGCTTTCCTCCAGCCATGCCTGCGCGCGCTCCTGCAAACCTGTTTGCGTTAGCAGCACTGTCGCACCGCTGTCCTCGAGCATAAAGCGGATCCGTTCGGACGGATAATCTGCATCTAACGGCACGTATGCACCGCCGGCCTTCCACACCGCCAGTACGCCGACCATCATGTCCACCGATCGCTCGCTCAAAATACCAACAATGGATTCACGCCCAATGCCTTCATTCCGCAATCTACGAGCAAGTTGATTCCCACGCTCGTTCAGCTCGCGGTACGTAAGCTGCCGCTCCTCGTATACCACTGCCACATGATCCGGCACAAGCTGCGCTTGTTCTTCCACATAGGCATGGAACAACCCTTCTGATTGCTTTTCATCACTCCATGCAGATACGCCCACGGATCCAAAACCGTCGATGATTTTTGCTTTTTCCGCAGCAGTCACCAGCTCAAGTTCATCTACCAGCGCATCTGGTCTGTTAATCGCTTCTTCAATCATATGCAGCAAATGCTCGCGGATTTGCTCTACAGCTGTGCGTTCCAATACTCGCGCATTGTACTCCAAATGGACATGAATTTCATCGCCCGGCACAACCGTAATGTTGAAATCATAGTTCGTTTGCTCCGACACGGAAGCATTTGCAATCGTAAAGCCATTCGTGCCACGACTGCCCATTTGCTCCATGCGCTGTTCCACCGGGTAGTTTTCAAACACCATAATATGGTTCACCAGGTCCTGTTTCTGCTCTGTTAGGGCCTGAATTTCATACAACGGATAGGTTTCATAGGCACGGGAAACCAGTGCCTGCTCCTGTATCTGCTTCATTAACGCAGCAAACGTCATATCTTTCTCACTGTGAACTCGTACAGGAACCGTATTAATGAACAAACCAATCATTTTATCGATGCCCGGAATATCCGCTGATCTGCCGGATACGACACTGCCAAATACAACATCCCGACTGTTGTTATACCGTTGCAGCACAACGCCCCACGCTGCTTGCAGAAGGGTATTGACCGTTACTTGCTTCTGCTTAACCAGCTTGTTCATCCGTTCCGTCACTTCGTGGCCCAGTGTAAACGAAAGCTTGTCCGCTTCATATTCTTTAGCGTGACTGTCCAGCTGTTTTACCTGCGGTAATACGGTCTGCTGCTCAAAGCCAGCAAAATAATCACTCCAGAACCGTTCAGCCTCCACGTTGTCCTGCCGATCCAGCCATTCAATGTATTCGCTGTATGATGTTACCGGGGCGGGCTCCGGCTTGCGGTCTTCGAGGATGGCAAAGTACGTATTAAATGCTTCCCCTACAACAAGGAACAAGCACCAACCGTCCATCAAAATATGATGGAAGCTCCACACAAAACGATACGACTCCTCGCCTGTACGTAAAATAGACACCCGCATCAGCTCGCCTGAGCTGAAATGAAAGCCTTCGGCTTTGTCGCGCTCAGCAAAATCAGCAATATATGCGTCCTGCTCACCTTGTTCCATCGAACGTACATCTTCAAAACGGAACCCGGCGTGCTTGTGACGGTACACCACCTGTAAAGGCTGCTCATTCCATCCGCTATAAAAATTCGTTCTGAATATTTGATGGCGATCCACCAGCTGATTTAGGCTTTCGGCAAAAGCCTCCACTTGAAAGCTGCCTTGCAGATCAAATGTCGCCTGCTCAAAGTACGCCCCAGATTGCGGCTCCATTAAGCCGTGGAACAGAATGCCTTTTTGCATGGGTGTGAGCGAATAAATGTTTTCCAGTTCTCCCGCATTAGCCGTCTGCTCTACAATATGATCCAGCTCTCCAGCCGTCAGTCCTTGGAAGGACAAGTCGCTTGGCGTCAGCTCCGGCAACTCTTTACCCACACAGTGAGCCAATATCTCACGTAAGCCCTCCTGCAACAGATCAGCCAGCTTTTTGATTGATTTTTTCATAAACATTTTGTTGCTGTAGCTGATCGTCAGTTCCAGTGCACCGTCCGTGATCATGCCGTTAATATCCAGAGCATACCGCTTGGTCAACGTGTCACTAATGGAAGCTCCGATGGAATAAGGAGACATGCGGAATGCATTATGTTTCAAATCCTGATCGAATTGTCCTAGATAGTTAAAGCTGATTTCCGGCTCGCTGACAAAAGTTGCTTCTCCTTCACCGCCAGCAAGATATCTCAAAATCCCGTATCCAATCCCTTTATGCGGCAAACGGCGCAGCCCTTCTTTGACGTTCTTGACACGCCGTCCTACATTTCGGTCCTCATTCATATCAAGTACAACCGGGAATTGACTGGTAAACCAACCGACTGTGCGCGTAATATCCATATCCGGCAAAATGGCTTCCCGTCCATGACCCTCCAGATTTACAAGCACCTGACGGATGCCCGCCCACTCCTGAATTGCAGTGCCCAGAGCTGTCAGTAAGAGGTCGTTCGCTTCCGTATTGTAGGCCCGATGAGCTTGTTTCAAGAATTGTTCTGTTTCTTCTACCGTCCACGCTACGGTCAGCGTCCGATCATCGCGAAGCTGTGGCTTGGCCTGAGATTTACGATTGTAATCCTTAGGCAAGGATGCCTGGCTTTTCCCTGCTTCCTCAATTTGCTCCCAATACGCACGCTCCTTCTCCAATGCTGTGCTGTTCGCATAAGCTGGCAGCTGATTAGCCCAAAGGCGGAAGGAATCCGTTTTATTTGGCAAACGGACAGACTCGCCCCGTAAAGCCTGTTCATAGCCTGTTGCCAAATCCTCCAACAAAATACGCCAAGACACACCGTCAACCACAAAATGGTGGATTGCTACCAACAAATGGTCTCCATCGTTGCAACGGAACAGCCCCAGCTTTACCAGCGGTCCTTCATCTAGACGGATGCTGCTTTGGATTTCGTTGGCTTTGTTCTCCAGCAAATGAGCAAAGTCAGACTCCCTTGTATAATCCACCACTTCGAGGTTATACAGCTCTCCTTCTTGCACGCCTCGGTTCCATGCTTCATACCCACCGTCTGCATTCTGGCGGAATACGATGCGCAAAGCATCATGATGCTCGACAATGCTTTGCAGTGCCTGACGAAGCGCCGTTTCGTCCAGTCGATCCTCACGATGCAGCATCAGAGCCTGGTTATAGTGCTCAGGATTGGATGGCTGCTGTTCAATGAACCAGTGTTGAATCGGTGTCAATGCCACGGTTCCACTAACTTCTCCTTGATCGGAAACGCGGGTCACCCGCTGCACCCGTCCATTCAGCTCAGCAATCGTCGGATACTGGAACAACTCCCTCATTTCCAGCTTGTAACCATTTTGCAGCAGTCTTGAAGACACTTGGATGGCCTTGATCGAGTCGCCGCCCAAATGGAAAAAGTTATCCAGAACACCAATCTGTTCGATTCCCAGTACAGATTGCCATACCGATACCAATGTCCGCTCTACCTCATTACGGGCTGCTACATAATCCTCGCCGGAATCCACGCTTCCCTCCGGTTGCGGCAACGCCCGACGATCCACTTTGCCATTTGGTGTTAACGGCAATTGCTCCATCTGCACAAAATACGACGGCACCATATAACCCGGCAATTCTTGGCTCAAGGTGCTTCGCAACTCACTAGCCGCGATATCCACAAGGGTGACTACATATGCGCAGAGTTGTTTCTGTCCCTGCTCATCCTCACGTGCAATGACGACAGCTTCTTGTACCGCATCTAGCTTCAAGAGCTGCGCTTCCACCTCGCCCAGCTCAATCCGGTAGCCCCGGATTTTCACCTGTGCGTCGATCCGTCCTTTGTATTCCAGCGTTCCATCCTCATTCCAGCGAACCAAATCGCCTGTACGGTAGCAGCGCTCTCCGCTACGGAACGGACTATCTACGAATTTTTCAGCCGTTAAATCAGGACGGTTCCGGTAGCCACGTGCCACCCCGTCGCCGCCGACGATCAGCTCACCCCATGCTCCAACAGGCTGAAGCTGCATGGAACGGTCTACGACATACGCTGTGGAGTTGTGGATCGGACGCCCAATCGGCACCGCTTCTGATTGCACTCCAGCAATCGCATGAGTTGTAGAAAAAGTTGTATTTTCCGTCGGACCATAGCCGTTAATAATCCGCAGAGACGGATAAGCCTCCAGCACCCGGTTAATATGCGGTACGGACAGCACATCACCACCGACCAGCAGTTCTTCTACCCCCTCGAACAGCTCCAAGTCCTGCTGAGATAGCTGGT
Source organism: Paenibacillus sp. FSL M8-0228 (assembly GCF_038007385.1). NCBI lineage: Bacteria > Bacillati > Bacillota > Bacilli > Caryophanales > Paenibacillaceae > Paenibacillus > Paenibacillus sp. FSL M8-0228. Next base: position 2,509,622 of record NZ_JBBOXA010000001.1, on the reverse strand, counting down.
TAAAGAGCGGCGCAGTCAGCCACATTGTCGTGATACCATGGTTGCGCACGGCTTCCTTGAGCTTGGGAGCGTCCAAAATAACATCCTGACTCACCAGCACGAGCTGTCCACCATTCAATAGTGCACCCCAAATTTCGAAGGTGGACGCGTCAAAGACAACGGCGCCAGTTTGCAAAATGCGCGTGTCAGCACCCAGTTGCGCATAGTTTGTATGCTTTACCAAGCGCACGACATTGCGATGTTCTACCATAACCCCTTTGGGCTGTCCGGTCGTGCCCGAAGTATACATCAAATAAGCTAGTCGGTTTCCAAATTTCCATTCTTGTGTCCCAGCAGTGCTGTCTACGACAGACGAGGACGATTCCTTTAAAATCTCATTTAAAATCTCATTTTTCGGATTTGTATAATCGGCATAATCCACATGATAAGCCTCGTTTTGCTCCCCATGTACGGTATTCAAGCCTTGGTCATCCTCTGCCGCGTACACCTTAGCATCGCTCAGATCCAGTACGATTCCGGTGTATTCCTCCGGTTGCTGTTCTGCACGCTGCACCAGCAACAACTTCGCTCCCGAATCTTCCAACAGGTAACGTACACGTTCAGCCGGATAATCAGGGTCAATGGGTACATATGCACCGCCCGCTTTGAGAATCGCCAACATGCCGACGATCATATCCGTGGAACGCTCAGCAACGATACCTACAGTTTGCTCGGCGGTAACACCGTGTCCGCGCAACGTGTGAGCCAGTTGATTTGCTTTTACATTCAGTTCGCCATAAGTTAAACGGGCATTTCCAAACACAACTGCTGTCTGATTCGGTGTATGTTCAGCCTGTTCCTCAAACAACTCATGAATGCCTGCTTCGTGTGGATATTCCACCGCTGTAGCATTGAATACGTCGACGATTTGCGCCCGTTCTTCCTCACTGATCAGCGACAATTCCTGTATCCGCTTGTGTGGGCCCTGCACCATATGCTCCGCCACACTCAAAAATTGCCGAATAATTCGAGCAATTTCCTGTTCACTAAACAGCTCGGTACGATAATCCAGATACAGCACGAGTCTATCATCATCCAGCATTTCAACCATGTGAATATCGAAGTCGTTCACCGTATCTCCGCAGAAATCGTTATCCACCTGCTGAATCGCTTCATCAAACCGGGAGAAACTCAAGGTGCGGTACTGAATGGAAGCACCAAACAGACGCTGAATGTCCAGGCTGCTTTGCTGTTCACGCAAATCCTGAATAATTTTGTTGTACGGGTAACGCTGATGCCGCAAAATGGACGCCTGCTCCTTCCCTACACCTTGCAGAAAGGTCAGCAGTTCGGATTCTGGTTCGACCAACAGACGCGTAGCCACGGTGCTGACGAACATACCGATGGTATCCTTTTCCTTCTTAGACGTACGGTTGGCATAGAGTGTCCCCACGGTTAAGTCCTGCTCCCCCGTCACTTTATGCAAATAAATATACAGAGCCGCCAGGAAGAACGTGAAAATACTAATTTTATGCTCTTCGCAAAAAGCCGTAACACCACGATACAACTCATGTTCCAGTATAAAGCTCTCCCGGCGTGCAGCTGTACTCAGTGTCAGCGGGTTATATGATTTCAAACCTGTAGTCTCAGGCAAATCGGCAAACTTTTCCGTCCAGTACGTTTTGTCCTTTTGATAACGGTCTGATTGCTCATAACTTTGCTCTACCTGGATAAAATCCAGATAGGGATTGCCTTTGGTCGGCGCATCTTGGCCTGTACCATGCACAATATCCATATAATGTCCTGTGATTTCATTAATGGCCTGATTCATGGACACGCCGTCTGAAATAATATGATGCATTTTAAAATTAAACCAGGTTTCTTCTGTTCCGAGCTGCAAGATAACAAATCGGTACAGCTGCGAATCCAACAATGAGAACGGCTGTGGATTATGATGCTTTAACCATACATTCGCTTCTTCCGGGGTAACTTGGATCGTTTCTATACTTTCTGCCGTAAATGGCTCTACATATTGATATGGAATCCCATCCTGAGCAGTAATTTTGATACGAAAAGAATCATTTTGGGCAATTACCCGATTCATTGCTTGCTGCAAGGCATCTATGCGAACAGTTCCCCTGATCTTTACAGTAGCAATAATTGTTGAAGTGTTCCGATGAGGATACAAAAGCTCCGTATACCAAATACGTTGCTGTGGCTGGCTTAAGGAAAACAATTGAACATCTTGCTGTGTCATCCGTCTCTCTCCTCACAAAATAGATATTTGGTAAAAAGGAAATTCGCATATTCATGCGGTTTGTTCCTCGGGATGCTTTCGAAATTGAAGCTCATACAGCTCTGCATAATGGCCGCCCTCGGCAAGGAGCTGATCATGGGTACCTTGCTCTTTCAGTTCGCCATCGGCAAGGACACAGATCGTATCCGCCCGTTCAATCGTAGACAATCGATGGGCAATAACTAATGTCGTACGATCCTTCATCAACTCATTTAAGCCCTGCTGGACTTCATATTCCGATTCTGCATCCAAAGCCGAGGTCGCTTCATCCAATAGCAAAATCGGTGCATTTTTGAGCAAAGCACGGGCAATTGCAATCCGCTGTCTTTGACCGCCGGACAAATTGGCTCCGCGTTCACCGACAATCGTGTCGTACCCCTCTGGCAACTCGGCTATGAAGCCGCTGGCATAGGCTGTTTTGGCTGCAGCCTCCACTTCCTCATCCGTGGCAGTCGGTGAGCCAAAACGGATATTATCCGCTACTGTACCGTGGAACAGCGTAGCCTCCTGTGGTACATAGGCCATCAAATCCCTGACCTCATCCAACGGAAATTCTTCTGCCAAACGACCACGAACCCGCAGCACACCTTCATCCGGTGGGTAAAATCCCAGCAACAACTTCATGACTGTGCTTTTGCCACCACCACTCGGACCGACAAGTGCAGTGACCTGCCCTTCCGGCACGACCAAGTTTAACCTTTGCAGCGTTGGATGGTCAGGCTGATAGCCAAAGGTGATGTCGTGCAGCTCCAGCGCAGCCGGAGTCTGTTCAATGGCGTGGTCTGAACCTAAGGTTTCAACATCGCCATAGAATTCCCCAGATTCACGGGCTGATAAAGCTGCCGTCTCGGGATCGCTAAGCCTAGTCAGCGGTCCCTTCTTTTTAGCCGCGGGGAACTGTTCCTCTTCCTTCGACTCATCCAGAATTTCGCGGATACGCGCCAAGCCTGCCAAGGAGTTTTGTAACAGTGTTACAGCCGCCCCTAGCTCCAAAAATACCGTTGAAATACCGGTTTGCAGTTGTACAATCTGTCCCAATACTCCCAGTTCCATTTGCTTCTGCGATACCAGAATCAATCCGGCGACAAGCACACCGCCCAGCGTAATGAACTCTATGACAAAATTGCACATATCCTGCAAGCCCATATGACGTCCCTGCCGGATGCTGATGCGATTGATGTCCTCGCTTGCATCGTTACATAGTCCACCTACCTTCGTCCTCAACCCAAACAACTTCACCGTCTGCAAACCGGAAAGCAAATCACTCAATCGTTCCGTGAACCTGCTCATCCGTCCCTGTAACTCTTCACTCGTCTTTCGCATTTTCTTCGCGAAATGAGCATTTATCCAGGCTGAAGCCAGCCCAAGTACAACCGCCATAATCCCAAATCGCCAATCCAAAGCCATCAAAATGACCAACGAGCCCAAGAAAAGCGAAATTTCCAGTATAATCGAGCGAATATGAACGGTGTAAGCCTGCTCTAGCGCCTGTACATCGTTCGTCATACGGGATACAAGATCACCCGAATGGTGTTTTTCGGCTTTTTCGTACGATAGCTTGACAATGTGGCCAAATAGTTTCATTCGTACATCAGCAATCGCCAGCTTTACACACCGTTTATACATATAGCTGCACAGGGGGGAGATAAGACTTAATGCCAAAAATGTACCACTGACCAAATAGACCGCTCGGTATAGCTCCTGTACATTGCCATTAACCGCGAAATTCAGCAAATAATGCACCACAAAAGAAAGTAAAATCGTGATGCTGGCATTGGTCAGACTATTGCCAACCAGCCCGGTAAAATACCATTTTTGGTGCGGCTTCATCAGGGACATCAACTGCTTAAATTCATAAAACCCCTGCTTGAAGGTCACGACGCTCACCCCTTTCCTCAGGCAACGAATTACCGTTTTCCGCCGTATGCTGTTCTTCTTCAAAATTTTTCAAATACAGCTTTCGGTACACACCATCACGACCCAGTAATTCCTCATGAGAACCCGATTCCACAATGCTCCCCTGATCGAGTACAATAATGCGGTTCGCCTGACGTACGGTTGACAGTCGATGAGCAATGACCAGTACCGTCCGGTTTTGCATTACCGCATTCATCGCATTCTGCACCTGAGCCTCCGACTGACTATCGAGTGCTGAAGTCGGCTCGTCCAATAGAAGTAGCGGAGCATTTTTCAATAATGCTCTTGCTATGGAAATACGCTGTTTTTGACCGCCAGACAATCCGCCTCCCCGCTCGCTCAACAGGGTTTCATAGCCCTCGGGAAGTTGAACAATAAAATCATGCGCATGTGCCGCTTTCGCCGCCTCGACAATTTCTTCTCGAGTCGCCTCCAAACGTCCATATCCGATATTTTCTGCAATGGTGGCCGGAAAAAGCGACGGCTCCTGAGATACCATCGAAATATGACTGCGCAGGCTTGTTAAATTCCAATCTGTCAAACTCTTTCCAAATAGTTGAATGGTTCCAGCATGCTCTCCAGGTTCATTAAATCCGCAAAGCAGCTTGAAAATCGTGCTTTTACCCCCACCGCTGGCACCGACAATCGCGACCATATCCCCTTGCCCTGCCTGGAAGCTGATATCCTTCAGCACTGTGTTCCCTTCATCGTAGCCAAAGGTCAAATGCTCAAAGCTGACTACAGCAACACTATCAACGTCATCATCACTTTCTGCTCCGCCTTCACTCATTCGGTTGGCTTCCCCATCTGCATCGTCTTTCAAATGAGGCGCCCTATTCTCTCGCTTCTGATCTACCAAGGTCATTTCGCCGTCCTGACGTTCATTCTGCCAATCCAGCACCTCAAACAAATGCTTTGCGGCTCCACCCGCTTCCTTCATTTGCGAAATGATCGTCGGCAGCATGGCAATCGGCTGCAATATGAACGAAATCAGGTATAAAAAAAGTACAATGCCTCCAGCATTCAACTCTCCATGTTGTATCAGGTATCCTCCGTATACAATGACCAAAATAATCGGTGTTGCTAGCATCATCACACCTACCGGAGTAATGGCTGCATAGCGCTTTTCTAGCCGTAAGCCGCGCTTGACGACCTCCTCCATAATCACCATATACTTCTTCAACAGCACAGCTTGCATATTGAATGCCTTGACGATAGGGATTCCTCCGATTGCATCTTGCCCCACAGCGTTCAAATGAGCAATTTTCTCCTGAAGATCCGCGGAGTATTTTTCAATTGGCTTGCTCATTAGTGATGTTATGATCATTCCTATTGGCATGAGCGCAAGACTTGCCAATATCAGTTTCCAGCTTGTCAGTAAAAGCAATATGAGTGATGCCGTAAACACGAGCGGTAAATAGAACAGATTGGCAAACTGCTGGATAAAAAAGTTCTGTAATACTGCCGTATTATTGGTTAGACGGGATACCAAATCTCCGGTAAATTTCCTTTCCACGCTGGAAACCGGTAAATCGCAAAACTTATGTACGAGATCGCCTCTCAAGTCGCGCAGAGCACTAACACTAAATCGCGCTGAAGCGTACCTCATCACAAACTTACAGGGCATTCCAATTAGCGTCATACCAACAACCAGATAGATCATGTTCTGGGTAGAGGAGAATGTCCCCTGTGCCATTTGCTCAATGGCCTTACCCAAAATAATGTCAATAGCTGCCAAACACAAGGAGGTGATCACCGTTATGAAAACCCATAGATTATACGGCCTTACATAACGTGCGAGTCTCCGAAAAGCAGAATTTAATCGAAACAAGGGCATCCCTCTTTTCGCTGCCCACACTTTTTCAGTGCGAACTTTTTATATTGGCTGTGGACGTCGTTGAGATAAACTCTGGGTTTGGATGCATGAGTATCCGTACAGAATAAAATGCGATTTTGAACTATGCTGGAATTTGCATCTTGGTGTGGGTTGGTTGTTGATTGTTGCTGAGATGGTAATAACGAAGTGTATCGTGATGTGTGGGACATTTAACTCTGTCTGAATCGTGGTTGTAGGGTGCTTGTGTTGTAAGCTGTATGAGCTCCCGCCGCGTGGGCCATCGGCGAGGATGTAGAAAGAATGTTCTCGACTGTGCTCATAACCTCTTGTTCTTGTTCATGGATGAAAAAGTGATTACCTTCGAACATTCGAACATCCATAGGTGATGTCGTATGCTGTTGCCAGGCATGCAGTGAATCTGTGCTAACCTCAAAATCCTTCATTCCGCCTAAAACAGTCATCGGACATATCAATGGATTTCCCGGCTGATAAACATAAGTTTCACATACCTTAAAATCTGCACGCAGACGAGGCATAATAATTTGCATCAATTCTGCATTTTGCAGCACCTCTTCAGGTGTTCCCTGCATCAAACGAAGCTCTTCGGTGAAAGAATCGTCTGCTAAATCATGGAGTCGTTTTTTGGAATATGGAATATGTGGTGCGGATTTACCGGATATGATGATATGCTCAGGTAGCTTTCCAGTTTTGCTGTACAATTGCCGTGCTGTTTCAAATGCAATCAGTGCCCCCATACTGTGTCCAAAAAAAGCGAACGGCTTATGTATGTATGGAGCCATAGCTGGAACCAACGATTGAACGATGTCTTGAAGAGTATCCATTGGAGCTTCTGTTGAGCGGCTTTCACGTCCTGGAAGTTGTATAGGCAACACGGTAATGTCAGGCGCAAACCTGGACTTCCAAGAGTTAAATATATAAGCACCACCACCGGCGTAGGGAAAGCAAAATAGTTGGAGCTTCGTAGTCGGTTGGACCTCTGTTTTCGCGAACCAAGATTGTGATCGAGTTGTCATAAGAATTCCTCCATCCTCTATGCAGTTCATAATTTTACAGTAAATCCTTATATCTCTTTTTTTCTTCCAACACTTTCTAACTGTTTTTAAATATACAAACTTTAAAACCACTTGGCATGGGACAAAAGGGCTAAATTGATAGAGCTCATAAAAATAAAATAAAATCCATATTATGTTATTTGTTTCCAAACTTCAAAAGCAACAATTTCACTTTTTGTATGAGTTATCTGTCAATCATGATCTGTTAATTTAGTTTAAAACAAGATTTCAGGTTTTCACGAATTTTGTAAAACTGAACTCATTTTGATTTACATTGAGGTCCCAACCCCTTATCCTACAACAATTTTATCTTTACTTGCCATTAACATAAATGTAACAAATTCAACCTGATATCATCCGACAAATTCCGACTTTTTCCGCAGCTCTCTTCAATCACCTAAATATTGGATTGGATTTGTATCAAGCTCACATAAGACAAAATTAATAACTCTTTATTTTTGTAATAAATATTGTTATTCCATAGTCATAAAGGACCATTTTTTTCATATTTTTTTCTGACTCTTCGTCTAAAAAATCCAGTTCGAATTGAATTTTTCTCTCCTAAATCTATGAATTTTCTTTTCAAACTCTAATAAAAACGTTTCTATCTCGCTTCAAAAGTACCTATTCTCTAGAAATTTATAGCCTTACTTTTAATCTTTCACCCTCTCAAAAAACAGTAGCGGCAAACAGCAAGGCTCCCCGTTGTTGGAGACTTGCTGCTTTATAAATTTCATTATGTTTGACTTCACTATCGGTCGATATGCAGAGTGTTGTAAGCTTTATTGTAGTTATCCCCCAATCTTATTAATTTAGTGGAATGGAGTATATGTATGGGTTCATGTATATATAATTTCCAAAATGCGAAAGCCTTATGGTATACAAAAAGAGCACAGCCCATTAAGGCTGTGCTCTTTTTATCGTGCTTGGCGACGTCCTATTCTCCCAGGACCCTGCGGTCCAAGTACCATCGGCGCTGGAGGGCTTAACGGTCGTGTTCGGGATGGGTACGTGTGGAACCCCTCCGCTATCGCCACCAAACATGAATTTGCTATGCAAATTCTACCGTATTGAAACTCGGTTCATCACAGCTGTGTGAATGAATTTCAATGCGTATTTCGTATGTATTTCTACATACCTTCAAGGTTACACCCTGAAAACTGGATCCGAAACTCATTTGCGTCTTATCTTAGGATAAGCCCTCGACCGATTAGTATTGGTCAGCTCCATGCATTACTGCACTTCCACCCCCAACCTATCTACCTCGTCGTCTTCAAGGGGTCTTACTAATTGGGAAATCTCATCTTGAGGGGGGCTTCACGCTTAGATGCTTTCAGCGCTTATCCCTTCCGTACATAGCTACCCAGCGGTGCTCCTGGCGGAACAACTGGTACACCAGCGGTACGTCCATCCCGGTCCTCTCGTACTAAGGACAGCTCCTCTCAAATTTCCTACGCCCACGACAGATAGGGACCGAACTGTCTCACGACGTTCTGAACCCAGCTCGCGTACCGCTTTAATGGGCGAACAGCCCAACCCTTGGGACCTACTTCAGCCCCAGGATGCGATGAGCCGACATCGAGGTGCCAAACCTCCCCGTCGATGTGGACTCTTGGGGGAGATAAGCCTGTTATCCCCAGGGTAGCTTTTATCCGTTGAGCGATGGCCCTTCCATGCGGTACCACCGGATCACTAAGCCCGACTTTCGTCCCTGCTCGACTTGTAGGTCTCGCAGTCAAGCTCCCTTCTGCCTTTGCACTCTTCGAATGATTTCCAACCATTCTGAGGGAACCTTGGGGCGCCTCCGTTACTCTTTAGGAGGCGACCGCCCCAGTCAAACTGCCCACCTGACACTGTCCTCGCACCGGTTCACGGTACCAAGTTAGAACCTAGATACGATCAGGGTGGTATCCCAAGGATGCCTCCCTTCAAGCTGGCGCTCAAAGTTCGACGGCTCCCACCTATCCTGTACAGATCGTACCCAAATTCAATATCAAGCTGCAGTAAAGCTCCATGGGGTCTTTCCGTCTTGTCGCGGGTAACCTGCATCTTCACAGGTATTAAAATTTCACCGGATCTCTCGTTGAGACAGCGCCCAAGTCGTTACGCCATTCGTGCGGGTCAGAATTTACCTGACAAGGAATTTCGCTACCTTAGGACCGTTATAGTTACGGCCGCCGTTTACTGGGGCTTCGGTTCATAGCTTCGCTCTTGCGAGCTTACCACTCCCCTTAACCTTCCAGCACCGGGCAGGCGTCAGCCCGTATACTTCGCCTTGCGGCTTCGCACAGACCTGTGTTTTTGCTAAACAGTCGCTTGGGCCTTTTCACTGCGGCCCCCTCGGGCTATTCACCCTACCGAGGCACCCCTTCTCCCGAAGTTACGGGGTCATTTTGCCGAGTTCCTTAACGAGAGTTCTTCCGCGCGCCTTAGAATTCTCTTCTCGCCTACCTGTGTCGGTTTGCGGTACGGGCACCTTCTCCTGGCTAGAGGCTTTTCTTGGCAGTCTGAGATCATGACCTTCGCTACTACAATTTTCGCTCCCCATCACAGCCCAGCCTTAACGATGTGCGGATTTGCCTACACATCAGCCTCACTGCTTAGACGGACATCCATCCGTCCGCGTCACTACCCTACTGCGTCACCCCATCGCTCATAACGGATTACGGTGGTACAGGAATTTCGACCTGTTGTCCTTCGACTACGCCTATCGGCCTCGCCTTAGGTCCCGACTTACCCTGAGCGGACGAACCTTCCTCAGGAACCCTTAGGCTTTCGGCGGATCTGATTCTCACAGATCTTTTCGTTACTCATACCGGCATTCTCACTTGAATGCAGTCCAGCGCTCCTTACGGTACACCTTCAACCCGCATTCAACGCTCCCCTACCCCTGATGCAAGCATCAAGCCATAGCTTCGGTGGTGTGTTTAGCCCCGTTACATTTTCGGCGCAGAGTCACTCGACCAGTGAGCTATTACGCACTCTTTCAATGGTGGCTGCTTCTAAGCCAACATCCTGGTTGTCTGTGCAACTCCACATCCTTTCCCACTTAACACACACTTGGGGACCTTAGCTGATGGTCTGGGCTGTTTCCCTTTCGACAATGGATCTTAGCACTCACTGTCTGACTCCCGGAACTAAATCTATGGCATTCGGAGTTTGACTGAGCTTGGTAACCCTTGCGGGCCCCGCACCCAATCAGTGCTCTACCTCCACGATTCTTCTTTCCGAGGCTAGCCCTAAAGCTATTTCGGGGAGAACCAGCTATCTCCGGGTTCGATTGGAATTTCTCCGCTACCCCCACCTCATCCCCGCATTTTTCAACATGCGTGGGTTCGGGCCTCCAGTGCGTGTTACCGCACCTTCACCCTGGACAGGGGTAGATCACCCGGTTTCGGGTCTACGTCCACGTACTCATTCGCCCTATTCAGACTCGCTTTCGCTGCGGCTTCAGCTCTTCACCTTAACCTTGCACGGGAACGTAACTCGCCGGTTCATTCTACAAAAGGCACGCCATCACCCATAGATCGGGCTCTGACTTCTTGTAAGCACACGGTTTCAGGATCTATTTCACTCCCCTTCCGGGGTGCTTTTCACCTTTCCCTCACGGTACTGCTTCACTATCGGTCGCCAGGGAGTATTTAGCCTTGGCAGATGGTCCTGCCGGATTCATACGGGGTTTCACGTGCCCCGCACTACTCGGGATCCGTCTCGGAGAGAACAAGTTTTGAACTACAGGGCTTTTACCTTCTCTGGCGGGCCTTTCCAGACCTCTTCATCTAACCGGTTCCTTTGTAACTCCATGTGAGACGTCCCACAACCCCAAGGAGCAAGCTCCTTGGTTTGGGCTAATCCGCGTTCGCTCGCCGCTACTGACGGAATCACTATTGTTTTCTCTTCCTCAGGGTACTTAGATGTTTCAGTTCCCCTGGTCTGCCTCTATTCTGCCTATGTATTCAGCAGAAAGTGACTGTCGATGAAGACAGCCGGGTTTCCCCATTCGGACATCCCCGGATCAAAGCTTGCTTACAGCTCCCCGAGGCCTTATCGTTGTTCGCCACGTCCTTCGTCGGCTCCTGGCGCCTAGGCATCCTCCGTGTGCTCTTTGTAGCTTAACCTAGTATTTACATCGTAAATACGATTTGCTTTGAATTTCGGTTCAACACTTACGTGTGAATGAAATTCAAGGCAGCTACCTTTATTTCACTTGTTTACACAAGATCAGCTTAAAGGAATATTCTAAAACGCAATTTCGTTTCGGTATCCAGTTTTCAAGGTGCAATTCGCTTCATCGAAGCGAAACCCGATGAATATTTCGGTTCCACACGGATGTGTGAATGAAGTATTCGTCGAAGCTTGAGAGTTTGAACTCTCAAAACTGAGCAACGAGTGAGTAAGTTCAGGATATTCATTTCATTCACACGAATGTGATGAACCGAATTGAATATCCGGTCGCAGGTACATGTACCTGCTAATTTGAATGTTTCCATCGCAGGAAACGATTCTCCATAGAAAGGAGGTGATCCAGCCGCACCTTCCGATACGGCTACCTTGTTACGACTTCACCCCAATCATCTACCCCACCTTCGGCGGCTGGCTCCCTTGCGGGTTACCCCACCGACTTCGGGTGTTGTAAACTCTCGTGGTGTGACGGGCGGTGTGTACAAGACCCGGGAACGTATTCACCGCGGCATGCTGATCCGCGATTACTAGCAATTCCGACTTCATGTAGGCGAGTTGCAGCCTACAATCCGAACTGAGACCGGCTTTTCTAGGATTGGCTCCACCTCGCGGCTTCGCTTCCCGTTGTACCGGCCATTGTAGTACGTGTGTAGCCCAGGTCATAAGGGGCATGATGATTTGACGTCATCCCCACCTTCCTCCGGTTTGTCACCGGCAGTCTGCTTAGAGTGCCCAGCTTGACCTGCTGGCAACTAAGCATAAGGGTTGCGCTCGTTGCGGGACTTAACCCAACATCTCACGACACGAGCTGACGACAACCATGCACCACCTGTCTCCTCTGTCCCGAAGGAAAGGTCTATCTCTAGACCGGTCAGAGGGATGTCAAGACCTGGTAAGGTTCTTCGCGTTGCTTCGAATTAAACCACATACTCCACTGCTTGTGCGGGTCCCCGTCAATTCCTTTGAGTTTCAGTCTTGCGACCGTACTCCCCAGGCGGAATGCTTAATGTGTTAACTTCGGCACCAAGGGTATCGAAACCCCTAACACCTAGCATTCATCGTTTACGGCGTGGACTACCAGGGTATCTAATCCTGTTTGCTCCCCACGCTTTCGCGCCTCAGCGTCAGTTACAGCCCAGAGAGTCGCCTTCGCCACTGGTGTTCCTCCACATCTCTACGCATTTCACCGCTACACGTGGAATTCCACTCTCCTCTTCTGCACTCAAGCTCCCCAGTTTCCAGTGCGACCCGAAGTTGAGCCTCGGGATTAAACACCAGACTTAAAGAGCCGCCTGCGCGCGCTTTACGCCCAATAATTCCGGACAACGCTTGCCCCCTACGTATTACCGCGGCTGCTGGCACGTAGTTAGCCGGGGCTTTCTTCTCAGGTACCGTCACTCTTGTAGCAGTTACTCTACAAGACGTTCTTCCCTGGCAACAGAGCTTTACGATCCGAAAACCTTCATCACTCACGCGGCGTTGCTCCGTCAGGCTTTCGCCCATTGCGGAAGATTCCCTACTGCTGCCTCCCGTAGGAGTCTGGGCCGTGTCTCAGTCCCAGTGTGGCCGATCACCCTCTCAGGTCGGCTACGCATCGTCGCCTTGGTAGGCCTTTACCCCACCAACTAGCTAATGCGCCGCAGGCCCATCCACAAGTGACAGATTGCTCCGTCTTTCCTCCTTCGCCCATGCAGGAAAAGGATGTATCGGGTATTAGCTACCGTTTCCGGTAGTTATCCCTGTCTTGTGGGCAGGTTGCCTACGTGTTACTCACCCGTCCGCCGCTAGGTTAGTTAGAAGCAAGCTTCTAACTAACCCCGCTCGACTTGCATGTATTAGGCACGCCGCCAGCGTTCGTCCTGAGCCAGGATCAAACTCTCCATTAAAGACCAACCGAAGCTGGTTTATAGAAAGAGCGATAAGCTCATGTTGAAACTGACGAGATAAAAATATCTCTTGTTTGCTTCCATCTTATACAGCCTGGATGGCATGTACCAAAATTTCAGCGTTGGATTTTGCAAGCAAAATCCGTACTCACTCGTTGTTCAGTTTTCAAAGATCAAATTATCATTCGGCTTCGTTTGAGCCAGAACAATAATATAACATTTTCAACTAATTCAATCAACCTGTAAATAATTCCAGGCGAGTCATCCAACCCATATTATTGAATAATCATTTTCGGGCTAGACTAACAATATATCAATTTAAAGCAATTAAGTCTATCTGTAAAAGTTCCCAGCTTGTTCAAACTTATTAAAAATCTTTGATCTTGTTTTATTGGCTGGACTAGTAATTTAACACGTATACCAAATTAATTCTACTTGCAATTAATTCCTTTTGATAGATAACTATAGATATTAGACCAAAGTAATTCATAATCCCAATAGACAGAAGTATTACTTAAATGTGTTATTCTAATTTTACATAAGGATTTGCTTTTCCAAATTAGTTCTCGGATGATTTCGAAGGTTGATCTATTCTAGCAGAGAAATTTATCAAACTTTTAGGGCCAAGGTACTTCATACCTTAAACAATAATCAGATAGACGTATATTGTTGGATATACATTTAGTAGATCATTTAGAGGGTTAAGAAATTACGAAGTAGACTAAAGAGAGATGCATGACAAAGATAATTATGTTTACGTCACTCAATAAAAGTGAGGTATACTCGATTCTTATTCCATGGAGTTGATAACTTCATCTGTTCTATGACAGTTAGATTGACCCTAAAATATGAAAAACAGCGGTATCCTTGGATAAGTCCTAGATACCGCTGTTTTATTGAACTATAAGCCATGACTTCAATGTTCAAGAAGATGCCGCTACCGCAAGCGTACCGGAAGAATCAGCTGTATGATGGATACTCCGCACGAAGCGAATCGTTTTTGTATCCGAGTGCATTACGACTGAATGAGTTTCCGCTCTGTGGCCGGGAAGAGAACGAACCCCCTGCAACCACTCTCCAGGTGTTACACCTGTAGCCACAAACATCACGCCTTGCCGTCCGACCATATCATCCATAGATAGCAACGCGCCAGGATCAGTAATGCCCATACGTTTGCAACGCTCAATCTCTTCTTCACCATGAGGCAACAAACGGCCCTGTATTTCTCCGCCCATGCATTTCAGCGCTGCAGCGGCCAATACACCCTCAGGAGCGCCACCAGAACCGATATGCAAGTCTACACCGCTATCCAGGCATGTTTCAATCGCGCCCATCACATCCCCATGGCCTAGCAATTTGATACGAACTCCGCTTTCCCGCAGAAGCTTGATAATCCCGGCGTGCCGTGTACGATCCAGAATAGACACGGTAAGATCAGGCAAGGATTTACCGAGTGCTCGTGCAGCTTTTGACAATGTGGTCGGGATTGGGTCCTCAAGTGACAGCTTTCCAGCCAGCGCCGGGCCAACGGCCATTTTTTGCATGTACATATCCGGAGCGTGGAGTAGACTACCACGAGGTGCAGCAGCAATGACCGACAGAGCGTTATTCAAACCATTTGCCACCGTTTCGGTTCCTTCCAGTGGATCGACAGCGATGTCCATAGCCGGTCCTCTGCGATTGCCTACTCTTTCCCCGATATACAGCATGGGAGCCTCATCCATTTCGCCTTCGCCAATGACGACCGTGCCGTCCATGGATACCGCATTAAAATGAGTGCGGATGGCTACCGTAGCCGCCTCGTCTGCGCTATTCTTATCTCCACGCCCTGTCCATTGTGCTGATTGCAGTGCCGCTGCCTCTGTTACCCGAACGAATTCCAATGCCATTTGACTCTCCATACCTATCCCTCCACCTCTCCTAAAATAATTATTACCCTTAAGCAAATGAATATATTTAGGGCAGCTTTGCTGCAATCTTTCTATTTATCTATTAAACTCCTGTATCCTACGTTTTTAATTTTTAGTTATATGAGCAGCTACTAGGCTCTATAACATTCTGATAATTAAACCTGCCGTCTCTTCAATCGCCTTATCTGTAACATCAATAACCGGACAGTTCAGCTCTTTAAACAAAGACTGCGCATACGCTATTTCCTCTTCCACTCTCGTCGCTGTAGCATACTGCACATTATTAGGTAGCCCCATAACCTTTAGTCGCTCACTGCGTATTTTCAACAGTAACTCTGGCTCGATCGTTAATCCGAACACTCGACCACGCTGAACATCCTTCAACTGAACAGGCGGTGTCAGCTCCGGCACAACCGGTATGTTGACCGTTTTATAACCTTTATGCGCGAGAAACATGGATAAAGGAGTTTTGGAAATACGGGATACTCCAAGCAATACAATATCCGCTTTGAGAATGGCGCTCACATCTTTGCCATCATCGTATTGAACCGCAAAATCCAAGGCCTCTACACGCCGAAAATAGTTGTCGTCCAGTCGGTGCAGCAGACCAGGCTTCTCTTTGGGATCGTTATGGAACGTATCGGCAAACGCCTGCATCATTGGTCCCATAATGTCGACAGCCCGCACATTCAGCCGGACAGCCTCTTCTTTCATCGCCTCTCTCAATTCCGGCTGTACCAGCGTATAAGCTACAAAGCCTCTACGCTCGGCAACTTCCTCCATCACCCGGCTCAGTTCGTCTTCATCCCTCACGTTCATAAATCTTTTGATCTCTGTGTCCGGTAACTCAAACTGGCGCATGGTCGCCTGTACGACAGCTTCTGCCGTCTCGCCAATCGAGTCTGAACAGATCGCTATAAAATGACTGCTCGCCTGAACCATTCGATTCCTCCCATTAATCCTCTGCTACCATATCGAGCAACATTTTAATAATATTTGTTTTTGTAATACGTCCCACGACTTTCCAGTGCTCTCCTGGCTTGTCGGAGTCGGAAGGGACGACGACAGGCAGACTGTCGATTTGACGGGCAATAATTTTGCGCGCTGCCTCTAATACCGTATCCTCTGGGGAAACGGTGACAACATTCGCCTGTCGGGTCATCACTAGGCTGACAGGAATGGTTGCTGCATTGGGATTCCCTAACGTTACCTTAAGTAAATCCTTGCGGGAAGCTACCCCTGCCAAATCTCCGTCTTCATCGGTAACGATCAAATTGCTCACATTTTCCAAAAAGAGAGCTACAACAGCTTCCTGAATCGTTGTTGTTTCACGTACGATGACTGGAACCCCGTGAAGATCGCCCACCTTCATTTGCAATAGCCGGAATTTTTCCTCCCGGTTCGGCGTGCCCCGCTTTCCAACAAAATATCCGACCTTGGGCTTTGCATCTATGTAATTCAGAATACCCAATTTGGATAGGTCGGTCCGAATGGTCGCCTTACTGAGATTAAGCATTTCCGCAATCTGATCCCCGGTAATTGGGGCATGCTTTTGTACGATGTTTAAAATTTCTACTTGTCTTGCCGTAAGGTCGATGATGAACGTCCCTCCTTTTTTTCTTGCGATCTAATATTGAATATAATACGTCATATATAACAATAAATCAACCTTAAAAAGCATATAAAACATCACATATATAAAATTAAAGTGGTTATTCATGTCTTTTTATCATTTAAAACACTTATTCAACACAAAAAAACGGGCACTTTACACCCTGCTCTTTCGAGTAAGGCGAAGTACCCGCTCTCTTATTCGTATCTTAAAGCATCAATTGGACGCAGCTTAGACGCCTTCCGCGCCGGATATACTCCGAACAACACTCCGACTGCCATACAGCACAGAAAAGAGTAAAGCACGGGCTCTATCGAATACACAATCGGCATTTGGACGAATTTCTCAAGCAGTTTTGCACCTCCGAGACCCACCATTACGCCAACTAGTCCACCCATCAGACTGAGAAAAACAGCCTCAGCCACAAACTGCAGCATAATATCACTACGTTGCGCACCAATCGCTTTACGAATCCCGATCTCCCTCGTACGTTCCGTGACGGACACCAGCATAATATTCATAATGCCGACACCTCCAACGCCAAGCGCAATTGCAGCTACACCGGCCAGCAGCATATTCATAATCCGATCAACCCCGGACACTGTTTTTAAGATTTCCGTCTGGGTCATGATCTGAAAGTCATCGCCCTCTGATGGCTTTAGCTCATGTCTGACACGAAGCACCTGCCGAATTTCTGCACTTGCCTGATCAATCTTCTCCTCTGATGTTGCAGAGGCGTTCACCTGCTGAATACTCATATTGCCTAGCCGTTCCATCCCCGTTGTAATCGGTACATATACCTGCTGACCGCTGTTACTCATATTGGAATTGGAATTTGCCAGCACACCGACCACCTTAAAAGGAAGCTGTTTGATCATGATCGTCTCACCGACCGCTCTGGAGGCATCCGGACCAAAAATATTACGGGCCGCATCACTCCCAAGCACGGCCACATTCATTTGTTTATCCACTTCATAGTGGGTAAACGACCTGCCTTGAGCTAGTGACAGCTTTCTCACATGAACGAATGCCAGTGAAGTCCCCTCAATTTGTCCGCTGACCTTATTGCGACTCCACGTAATATCTGCATTGGTCATAGCACTTGGTGCTACCTCTGCTACTGCTTTTTGCTGCTCTAGCGCATCGATATCTTTTAGAGATATTCCTTTCGTCTGATTGAACGACATGGAACTAGAGCCATCATATGGAGCATAAGGATAGATCATCAGCAGATTATTTCCCATACTGTTGATCTGAGATGTAATCGTAGCCGTTGATCCTTTACCGATGGCTACAATCATAATCACAGCGGCCACTCCGATAATAATGCCCACCATGGTCAGCAAAGATCGCAGCATATTGGTTCGCAAACTGTTGAGTGATACACGGATAATTTCCTTAAACTTCATGCCTTCACTTCCTCTGCCGCCATTCTTCGTTTCCCAACAGGCTGATCCTCTTCAATCCGCCCATCTCGAAAATGAATCAGACGCTTGGCGTATTCCGCAACCTCTTGATCATGAGTAACCAATACAACCGTTTTCCCCTGATCATTCAGACGCTGAAAAATCCCCATTATTTCAACACTTGTTTTGGAGTCCAATGCGCCTGTAGGTTCATCCGCCAAGAGAATGACCGGATTGTTCACAAGTGCGCGGGCAATGGATACCCGCTGCTGCTGACCGCCTGACAATTCGTTCGGCCTATTGTTCATCCGATCGCCTAGACCTACGCTAGTGAGGGCTTCCATTGCCCGCAAACGACGCTCCTTGACAGGAATACCTGCATAAATCATAGGCAGTTCCACATTCTCCAGAGCCGTTGATCGCGGGAGCAAATGAAATTTTTGAAATACAAATCCGATTTTCTGATTACGTATAATAGCCAGTTCATCCTCACGGGCATCTAAGATCGAATAGCCGTCCAAATAAAATTGTCCTGACGTAGGTAAATCCAGACAGCCGAT
This sequence comes from Paenibacillus sp. FSL M8-0228, assembly GCF_038007385.1. Taxonomy (NCBI): domain Bacteria; kingdom Bacillati; phylum Bacillota; class Bacilli; order Caryophanales; family Paenibacillaceae; genus Paenibacillus; species Paenibacillus sp. FSL M8-0228. The sequence continues at coordinate 2,490,964 of NZ_JBBOXA010000001.1, read as the reverse complement.
AACATTCATCATCGTGGACTTGCCTGATCCAGACGGTCCCATAATCGCAACAAAATCACCGTCAGCAATATCAAGTTGAACCTCACGCAGAGCATGAATTTCCTGATCTCCGACATGGTACACTTTTTTCAAATCCTCAATCTGAATGACGTATCTCATACCCGTTTAAAAGCCTCCCTGCATGCCGCCCATAGCGGAAGGGTCCGGCGGAGGTTCAGGAGCAGGCACAATAAGCGTGTCACCCTCCTTTACACCTGACTTGAGTTCGACTCGATCTGGCGTATAAAATCCGAGTTCTACGGGCTTGAAAGTGCGCGCCCCTGGATTTGCAGCATTATTAGCGGAAACATACACGCCATCCTGTCCCCCTTCGGATCTCAGCGCAGTCGCAGGTACGAACAGTACATTTTTGTGTACTCCCAAAATAACGGCCACATTCATAATCATGCCCGTTTTGAGCTTGCCTTTCGGGTCATGAACAGACAGTTCCATCAGATACGTCGTCATCCCTTCATCCGTAGAGGCTTCCGGTGACACGAATTGCACCTTCCCTGGAAATGATTCACCCGGATAGGCATTGGTAGTCAACACGGCTGAAAGACCCTTCTTTACTTTGACAATGTCGGTCTGACTTACCTTCACAACCACCTTAAGGTCGTTGGAATCCGAGTTATTCATGACAATGAATGGAGCTGTCGGACTGGTCCCTACATCCCCGTTCACCTTCAAGATTACCCCGTCCCAAGGTGCTGTAACCTGAAGCTTGTTCAATTCATTTTTCTTCTGCTCCAGTTCCGTCGCCTGTCTTCGAACCTCTATCCGTGAGGCTTGAATATTGGATGCATCAGCCGGAACCTGAATTTTGCGAAGCTCTGCCATTGCCGTACGATATCCGATTTCAGCCTCTGAAATGGTGCGACGTTTTTGTGACATGATTTTGCGGAACTGCAGATCCAGACCATCATAGTCCGTCTGTGCTTTATCCAGTGCTTGCTCTGCCTGCTCCAATTCACTGTTGGACACCGCCCCGGCATCATGTAAAAACTTTTGGTCTTCATATGCCTTTCGCGCCTGTTCCAACTGCTTTTGGGAAGTTTTCTTCTGACTTTCGGCTTCTTCCAGCTCAAATGATTCTTGCGCTGTATCGATAGCCATTTTGGCCCGAAGTACATTTGTTTTCTGAATTTCAATGTCCTCAGCCTTCGGACCTTTCTCCAATTCAGCCAGCTTGGCTTTAGATATTTCCAAAGTATCAGACGCACTCTGAATTTGCATTTTAATTTCAGAACTGTCCAGAAGAGCCAGGACTTGTCCTTTCTTCACTTTGTCTCCGGCCTTCACGTTCACCGCTGCCAGCTTATTTTCGCCTGCGCTTGTAAAATTCAACTTCACTTCCTTGGAAGCCTGTACGGTACCGGACGTATCCAGCTTCTCGCTCACATCGCCGCGTTCTACTTTAAGCTTCTCATCCTGAACCAACGGTGCCGCCTGTTCTTTGGGCAAATTTAGGTATACTGCTGCTCCGCCTCCACCGACAACCAGTAGAACAATTGCAGTCCAGATCCACTTTTTTCTCCGTTTTCTCCGTAACTTGATTAAAGCGTCATTTAAAACCGTTTCTGCCAATGCCGTTTCCTCCCTATGTGCTCCATGGCTTGTTCAACGTATACTCATTTTGATCCAACTCGATCGCAAGCTCTTCCATTTGCCGTTCAATCTGGTTCACTTTCAACTGATTATTTTTCAATTCCATCTCAATAATTAGACCTCTGGCCCACTTTTTGCGTGATAATTCCAAGGCCTCTTTTGCTGTACGCAAGCTTTCTTCCAGTTGTACGTATTTCTTTTGATTTTCCTTAACTGTGGCATACAAATTACGGAGAGATTCGGCAAAATCCTTTTGACCTTTGTCGAGTTCCTCCTTAGCCGTATCGACATCCATTTTAGCTAGATCATAAGCACCAGCACCATTGTTAAAATCGAAATATCTCACATTAAGCTCCGAAGTTTTGATGCTATCCTCCAGCTTCCATAAATTTGGATTCATGTCTGTCAGCTGTTGTATATGTAATTCGATATCCAGCTTCTTCGGTTCCTTGTACACGGGTCGATCGACCAATTCATAAGCTGTTCCATTAGGCTGTCCCATGAGGAAGTTCAGGGCATCCCTGGATTTTTGCAACGCAATTTTCCCCTGCTCTACGGTTTGCTGAGCTTGGCTTCCGGCCTGTGTACTCTCGTTTTTCGCATACTCAGACAGCTTTCCGCGCGCAAATTTGGCAAGTGCAATCTTTTCCTCCGCTTGGGCGATTTCAAGCGCTTCTAGATCATTTTTCACCTGATTCTCTGCCACGAACACACTTTGATAGCTTTTCATCACATTAAAATAAATCTGGTCTTTGGCGAACTGCGCCTGCTTTTTGCTGGCTAAATAAGATAGCGTCGAGGAACTGTAATTTCTCCATGACGTTTCATCATCAACATACTCATTGTCTATAAAATCGACAGGTGAATTGCCCAGGTCCTTTTCTGCATTTTTCAGTTCCATTCTGCGACGCTCTACGTCCCGTTCGGCGGTACGTGTATTGTAACTGTTCGTCTGTGCCCATTCCGCGGCCTGCTTGAGTGTCAATGTAGGTAAAGCCTGACCCGTTATGGATGATGTCTTCGATGGAGCCGCAGCAGAAGGTTTAACTGACGTACTTGATGCTACATTTCCTGATAAACTCTCAGCCTGTACTGTGGAGGCCAAGCCTGATGATAATGACAATACAAGCAGCACGGCAGCCGCTTTTTGCTTCATAGATGAATCTCTCCCCTTTCGGTGCATTCTTCGAATCTTTTCCGTTTTTTTCGACATAAATTTCCACAAACTCTTTGCATTCTAATTGTACTTTCAGGTTTGTGTTGGTACAAGGTGTCAAAACAATACATTTTTGTAACCTTTACTTCCAGATTACTCGCTTTATACTACTTTTCGTCCAATCAGATATGGATTCAACCTATTTTTACCTTAACTTTACCTAATTTTCAGCTAATTTTAAGGAAACCAACAGCATCTATTAAGGTTTGGAACATATACTAGAGAAAGAATAACAGCCGCTCACTGGGAGGGTTAATAGATGATAAAAGAATCTCGTATGACAACCACTAACGAACCGTCTGATTTGTGGATGACCCGCTTTTTACGTGAATCAGAACAAAAAAAGAAACAACTCATCCGGGAAGCCCGGAAAAATAACGATATACCACTGATGAACAGCATTTCTTTTCACCTTGCCCAACGGGATCAGCAGCATCTTATCGGATAAAATGACAAATGAATCTTATGCTATAAATAACAGATTACCTCTAGTTATCTGCTTCGTATGCTAGATGAAAAAGACCGGGACAAATCGTTAATTGACTTGTCCCGGTTCTTTATGATGATCAAATTTAATATAAAACCGCATAGCTTGTTCCGCGCCTATTCTTCCATCTCTGCCTGCGGATCATAGAGATATTGATCCAGTGGAATGCGCCCGTTTTCATTAAACCGTATGCCTTCCTCCTCCAAATACAGACGCTGCAGGGATGCGGACTCATCCTCCTGCAAAGCAATCTCCCCCAAACGGTTGACTACTCTATGCCAAGGAAGCTGGTGTTTTTGGCTCAATGTATGCAAAATCCGCACCACCTGTCTGGCACCTCTTGGGCTTCCGGCCTCTGCCGCAATTTGACCGTAAGTCATTACTTTTCCCTCAGGGATCAACAGTATAATTTGAAGCACACGGGCAGTGAAAGGCTGCATGTTCTAATTCCTCCGTATTACTATTGCTTTTTCAATAATTATAGCACCCTGAACAGATGCTAAAAACCCCTGCTCCTACAAATGTAAGAAACAGGGGAAAACCCATCGTTTAAATTTAGAATCCGCTCAGACCCTGCCTTTTTAAATCCTGTGCTACCAATCGTGCCAGTTCCCTTGCACCTTCATAGTTTGGATGGAGTGTATCACCGTTCATGTACAAAGCCAGTGTAGCGACTTTACCAATAGAAGTAAAATAAGCTGAGCTAAGAACATTCAGGTCGACTAAAGGCGTTTGTTCCTCTTGAGCCAGCGCCAAAATAGCACTTCTATACCATCTATTTTCTGCGTTGTGTACATTGTTAGCATTAAAGTCAGTGGCTCGTCCTTGCGGAGTTGACAGGATTACCGTCGCCCCCTTAGCCTTCGCCTGCCGGATCATATCCCGCATCCAGTCCTTAAACTCTGCTTCGCTTTCGTTATGCTTTGGATTGGTGTCATTAATGCCCAATTGGAGAATAAAATAATCCCCCGGCTTAATATATTGGACGATGGCCTCCAACTGACCGTCCTGATGGAAGCCTCTAGCAATTTGGCCTCCTGACGCCATATTGCGAATTTGAAAAGTATTCGTGTTCACAAACTCTGGCAGCAGTTGACCCCATCCCGCCTGCACGCTGCTATCCAGCGGATAATAGTTACATACCGTAGAATCCCCACCGATATAAATTGTTCGATTCGTAACCGGATTGCTAGATAATTGCCTGATTTCCATTGCACTGAGTGTGAAGACCGCCCCCTCTTTGCCTTCAGTAACCAGCAGATTTAGTTGTCCGTCTGTTACTGGAATTTGAAAGCGATCCTTGGCCCCATTCCCTGTCATATTTATGACCTGATACACCCCTTCAGCTGCAATACTCGAACGAGAGGTATCTCCTAAAGTAACCGACACCTCATACAAACCAGGAGGAAGATCAACATCAAAAGTATTCTCGCTTTTCGTACCTGTAACCAGGAAACGTACCGCATCACTTGCCACTCCAGTCCCCGAAGCACTGACATTACGCATATTCTCAGGGGTACGAAAGCCATAGCCACGTGCTAAGTCATAAGACAGCGAAGCGCTCACTCCGGTATAACCCGTTTCGACCGTACCTCCGCCAAAATCAAACTTGTACTCGCCAGCGGATGCCTGGGCCGGGAGAGCTATGCCCACACCTGTTGCACCACATAAAAAAGCTGCTAAAAGCATATGAGTCAATCCTTTTTTCCACACCATTCTTCATTCCTCCTCCAGATTTTTAATTGTACGAAGCAATGGATATTTACTGTAAGCGCATACATAAAATTCTACCCATTGTTGCAGGGTTATGCCTGTGTAATTCTTATGCAAAAGAAAAGTAGTTTAATCGTTAAGCTTGAAACTTGTCTTGTACACAAAAAAGCTTCGCAGTTACATCTGCGAAGCCTCATGAAGCGATATTTCGTCATATCAAAATTACTACATTAATCCGCAACCAAAATTCCGTCAAAGCTCTCTGGACCTACACGTATTGTACCCAGCAGGTTAGCTGAAACAAAAGCAGTGTACACCAATTGTTCCGTAATCGGCGGGTTAAAGTCATCGGCTGAGAATGCAATAACCTGTGGAGCCAACAAACTCAAACTAAAAGTTGACGTGGCCGAATAAACAACAGGGTCAGTAACCAGGGTACCTCTTACAATAGTGATCGTTATTCCGACTAAAGCAAGCGGAAGTTGAAGCGATATAGTTCCTTTAAGCAAAACCCGTGGCGTACCTGTAGCTCCCAGTGTGTTTAACCCGATCTGCCCGAACAATTGAGGCGTATTTATAAGAGTGATCGGAATGGCAATAGAGTTGGCTGTCGAAGCATTCTGGGATGTTCTCCCATCAATAAATGTTCCCATGGTTTCTCCTCCTCTCTCTATCAGATACTCATAGACTATGAAAAAGTTTGTTTTGTGCTTGGACTGAATAACTTGTAAAACACACAACTTCTGATGAATAGGCTAATGTGCAGCCCCTTCTCTAGCCCTGTGAATACACTAAACCAACACTGAGAAAGGAGGGATGTCATGTCTAATAAGTTTAGAGCCACCTTAAGGGGGGCTAATGAAGTGCCTCCTGTCAGAACAAATGCGACAGGAACAGCCGAATTTCGTTACCGTCCAACGAGCCAACAATTAAGCTTTGAACTGACTGTACGCAATATCTCACGGGTAACCGAAGCGCATATTCATCTGGGACGAAGAGGTGAAAATGGCCCTGTTGTTGCTACACTGTTTGGTCCTTCGAAGTTTGGAATAACCGTTAGAAGAGGCGTCGTTAGCGGCGTGCTCCGTGCATGTGATCTTACCGGTCCACTCAGAGGCAGAACCATTTATGATTTGGTGTGCCAAATTAGAGAGGGTAATGCCTACGTCAATGTCCACACGATCCGTCATCCGAATGGTGCTATTCGTGGACAAATTAGACGCGCACCTATCAAACGTTGCAAATAACGAATAATCATGAGTATAAAAAAGAACTTCCATACCACTCATTTTGAGGCTATGGAAGTTCTTTTCTTAATTCAGGATTTTTGCAAAATCCTCAATTCTTAACAAAAGTTAAGAAGTTCATAAGCGTTTCTTAAGCCGTTCCCTTTAGGGTTGTTAAGAACTTTATCTTTTAATAGAAAGAGTTCAACAAGATACAGTTCACTCCTGAAAGGAAATGAAGCTTATGAAGCCTACGACCAAAGAAAAAATTCCCGAATTGCAGTTGGTCAGAGCCATGGCGATTTTAGCCGTCTTGATGGTACATGCCACTTCTTATGCAACGGTTCAGCTTACAAATTCCAGCCTATATGTTGTATACAATGCGCTCAATGTGTTGATGAAGTATGGAACCCCCGTATTTATCGCGCTTAGCAGCATGGTACTGTTCTACAACTACAAGGATCGTCCAATGGGACGACAGTTCTTAAGTCGCTTTTATAAGCAGAGATTGCTGTATATTCTCTTACCTTACGTCATGTTCTCCCTATTTTATTTCTTCCTGTCTCTTATGGCTAGCAGCTCCGAACCATGGAATATAGCCACACTTGCGAAAAGCTTTGCTCTGAAGCTGGCGACAGGCAAAGCGTATACCCATTTATATTATATTTTTATCATGATGCAATTCTATCTTGCATTTCCATTCGTACTGTGGCTGTTCCAGCGATATCGGCAACTTCCACAATGGTCTATTGTCCTTGGGCTGTTGCTACAGTGGTCATTTGTAATTGGCAATAAATTTCTATTTCAGGTGCAAAATAAGGGCAGTTGGGCACTGTCTTATGTAGCCTGTTACATGCTGGGTGCTGCTCTAGGTTATTACTACCCACAGCTGAAAACGTGGTTTCTGATGCGTAAGGGGCAACGAAGTGTTGCCGGAGTGCTGACATGGATCACAATTTGGGCTTTATGGCTGATTTCAGCCACCATGCATGTCTATATGTGGTGCGAAAATAGAATGTACGGAATCTCGTATAATTCGCTAGTTTTCGAACTTATGTATAATATGTACAGCCTGTCCAGCACGCTGGTAATACTACAGATTTCCTTTTTAATGTATAGACGACAACATTCCTTTGTCACTCGCAAGCTGGAACGTCTGGGCACACTGTCCTTTGGTGTGTATCTGATTCATCCGTTTTTCCTGCTTCTGTATCGGCAGTTTTCACCACATATCGGTTCTCCGCAGCTTATTCATGTGTGGTACGCTGGAGGTTTTTTCTTTGCACTTCTTTGCTCTTGGCTCGTCGTGTCTACCATCTCCCGTTTCCTACCATTTGCTTGGATCCTGTTCGGTCAACTACCGGGAATAGAAAAAAGACAATTCAAGCAAGAAAACCGTATTTCTTCAACTGAAACAGCACTATCCAAAGGCTGACGTCCCCAAGCAAGCGAACTGAGAAGAGTGTCCATAGCCTCCATCTTTAAAAAAGTATATAATACGCCATATTGTATACTGCTGGAAAGAACAGAAAGGGTGCACGGGCCATGCATAACGGAACCATTTTATTAGTAGACGATGAGCCTGAAATTATTAAGCTGATGCAAATTTATTTGGAAAATGAAGGATATCGACTGCTTATGGCACGAGACGGACTGGAAGCTCTGGAGCAAATCAGTCGGGAATCGATAGATGTGATGGTGCTTGATGTGATGATGCCCAATATGGACGGGGTTGAAGCTTGCATGAAGATCAGGGAAACCGAGCATTTTCCGATTATTATGTTGTCTGCGAAGGGACAAGATATGGACAAAATCACAGGACTCAGCGTTGGGGCCGATGATTACGTCACTAAGCCGTTCAGCCCGTTGGAACTGGTGGCACGCATTAAATCCCAGCTGCGTAGAGTACGGAAATATACCCATTCCTCCCCTGTATCGGAGCATGAAATGATACTGGATGAACTCTCCATTAATTCTGCTACGCATGAGGTCACTCTCGCCGGAGAATCCATTAAGCTGACCCCACGAGAATTTGCCATTGTCGAGCTGTTGGCCCGTAATCGTGGTCAAGTGCTGAGCATGGAGCAGATCTATGAAAAAGTGTGGAAGGAGCAATATCTGGAATCCAACAACACGCTGATGGTTCATGTGCGTAAAATTCGCGAGAAAATTGAGGCTGATCCGAGAAAACCCAAATATCTAAAAACGGTGTGGGGCATCGGCTACAAAATGGAAAAATTCGATTAATGGAGGATTCACGTCTTGAAGGCAAAACGATATGATACGTTGGGATGGAAACTGGCAGCCCTTAGCCTTGCCGCTTTCGCTCTAACTGGACTGATTTTGATGGTGTCTTATTATGGAGCATCTTTGCTACTATGGCTGAATCCTTCCCGTTCATTTTTTGGCACTCGTCTGGTTCGCTGGACCGTAAATCACATTGGGTCCCCACTGATCATGCTGGTAGGCGGGCTACCTACATATATCTATTTCTTTTTCCTTTTTACCAAAAATACGATTGGTTACCTTCGCGAAATTACGACGGGGATGCAGGAGTTTGCTGACGGAGACCTGTCCTATACGATTCCTGTTTCTTCAGCGGACGAGCTGGGTACCTTGGCGAAAAATATGAACACCATGGCGGACAAGCTCCGTCTCTCGCTGGAAGAAGAACGGGCTTCTGCCAAGGCCAAAAACGACCTGATCACTGGCGTATCCCATGATCTTCGTACCCCGCTAACATCCGTGATCGGTTTTTTGGAATATATTGAAACCGACCGCTATCGGGATGAAATTGAGCTGCGCTATTATGTGAACATTGCTTATGAAAAGTCATTGACGCTTAAGAAGCTGATCGACGAGCTGTTTGAATACACGCGTGTGAGCGGTGGCAGCCTGCCACTGGAGCTGGAGCCTGTAGATCTCGGCAAATTGCTCACTCAGCTTGCTGAGGAATTTGTACCCTCTCTGGAACAGGCAGACATGTCCTACCGTGTCCGAATCGTCGAGCCTGTTCGGATTCTAGCCGATACCGACGAGATGGTACGCCTGTATGAAAATTTGTTTTCCAACGCTATTCGATACGGAAAAGACGGCAAACGCCTTGATATCACCATAGGACGCGAAGACGACGAGGCGGTGGTAATCTGCACCAACTACGGCACCCCAATTCCTGCGGAAGATGTCCCGTACTTGTTTGAACGGTTTTACCGGGTGGACAAATCACGTTCCAAGGAAACTGGAGGCACCGGGCTGGGCCTTGCGATTACAAAAAGTATTACCGAGCTGCACAATGGCCGCATTTCGGTTAGGAGTAATCGCAGACAAACAGATTTTGAAACCCGTTTTCCCCTCTATCATGCTCGTTAGGCGGTCTACACGCTAGCCCACTAACAACGTATAGACGATACCTGGCCCGTGTACACCGATCGTCAAATCATTTTCAATATCCGACGAGCGGCTTGGTCCAGTAATAAAATGAATGCCTGCAGGCAGTTGCTCACGCCCGACTTCGTCAAAGCGGCTTAGAATCTCGCCCAGTCGTGTTCGCAAGCGCTCTACTGGCAGAAGAATGATCAGTGCGGTTGGCAAAAGGCTGACCGCACGGCCTTTCTCCGGCGAGGATAGCACCGCTACCGAGCCGGTGTAAGCAGCCGCTTCGTCGGCGATGACGATGCCGATATCCGCCTCAGCGGCGCGGGCCTTCCAATCCTCGACTGGATCGGTGTTCCACACCGATAAACGGACTTGCGGCAGTGCCGATTCCAGCTGGAGCGCATCCAGGTCCGGCTCATTCTGCCGGACGATATAGGCCGCTCCCAGCTCTCGCGCTTTGCACGCGATCCAGTCTGCGGTCTGCTCCAAATTCGGCAGACGCACGACATGCCCGCCAACACTTGTAAAGTTAGCAGTGAACTCCTCGATGCGCCGCTCCGCGCTCCAATCGAATTCGTACCAAAATGCAGGTGCCCCGCGAAACGGCTGAACTGGCGGCTCCGTCTGTCGTGGACGCTTGAGCCGCGTCGCGATGCCGTCCATAAAGCGTACCTGCTTGGCACGGGATTCTTCTTCCATTTGATGAAGCCACGCTTCATGGGCCGCTTTTGCTTGCGCAGAAGGATTACTATGCTCACTCATGCTGCGTCCCTCCTTTACTTCTATCTGCCAAAATCTTCTCCATTCGGCTGAGAACATCCGGCTGCATCACGTTGCGTTCCTGCTCCAGCTTATGCTCCAGCGTGTTCCATTGCTGACGGAAGGATTTTTTCGCCAGAGAGGGAGCCACACGGTACGTATTCCAGCCTTTTAACGGGCCCAGCTTCAAGGTAATTTCACCTTTACGGACGATCGCTTTCTGGGCGATCTGCCCTAGCCGAATCGCCACTGCGAATCGCTTCGAGTTGGAAACTACGGTCGCAAAACCTTTCATCCCTGCCGTTTCCAGCTTATCTCCTTGTCCCGCCTCCACCTTGCGTCTGCGCAAATATACCAGCATATCATGCAGCGGTATTTTGACCGGACAGGCTTCATAGCACGCACCACACAGACTGGACGCACTCGCAATATCGTTCCACTCTTCGATGTTGCTATGAAGGGCAGGCGTAAGCACCGCACCGATAGGGCCACTATATGTCCCGCCATACGCGTGCCCGCCAATGTGTCGGTACACCGGACAGGCATTCAGGCAAGCACCACAGCGAATGCAATTCAGCAACTCTTGAAACTCGGGATTGCCCAGCTGTAGTGAACGTCCGTTATCTACGATGATGATGTGCATTTCGTCAGGCCCATCGGCATCTTGGCTGCGCCGAGGGCCTGAAATACCAGACATATACATGGTCAGCTTCTGCCCCGTAGCGGATCGTGGCAATAATGTAGCCATCACCTCCAAATCCGTCCAGGATGGAATAATCCGCTCCATGCCCATCAGCGTAATTTGGGTTTTGGGCAGAGTGGATACCATCCGTGCGTTCCCTTCATTTTCAAACAGGACCATGGAGCCTGTCTCGGCGATGGCGAAATTACAGCCCGTCATGCCAATATCCGCTTCTAGAAACTTCTCACGCAGCTTTTTGCGGACAAAGCCCGCCAAAATCGTCGTATCCGCGGACAGTTTCTCACCTGCTTCTTGGGATAACAGTTCGGCAATCTGAAAGCGGTTTTTGTGAATCGCCGGAATGACGATATGAGACGGGGGCTCTCCTGCCAGTTGAATAATATATTCACCGAGGTCACTTTCAATCGTCTCGATATCCGCACCCTCCAGCGCCTGATTCAAATGTAACTCCTCCGACACCATCGACTTGGATTTGACGACGGAACGGGCTTGGCTATGTGCAGCAATATCCAGGGTAATACGTACGGCATCGGCTGCTGTATCGGCAAAATGGATATGCACCCCGTTGGCACGGGCATTTTCTACAAATAGATTTAAGTAATAGTCCAGATGGGCAATGGTATGCAGACGAATTTGACGGCCCCGTTCACGCCATTCTTCCCAATTTCCGTGTTGCTCTGAAGCCACCTGCTTTCCGTTACGCAAACGCTCTGTAGTGAAACGAACTGCATTCCGCAGAAAATCATCATTTAGGGCCAGCTCTGCACGTTTTTTGACCTTTTGGTTCATGGAATGTGTGTGTACGACGGTCATGCGTGCTTCACCCCTTCGTACAGCAGCTCAGCCAGATGCATGACCCGAACTGGCTCCTCCCGATACCGAAGATTTCCGGCAATGTTCATCAAGCAGGCCATATCTAGTCCGACCAGTACCTCGGCTTCGGTCTCCCTGATATGGTCCACTTTTTCAGTCACCATCGCTCCCGAAATATCTGGCATTTTCACCGCGAAAGTCCCGCCAAAGCCACAGCAGTCCTCAGCAAAGGGAAGTGGTACTAATTGCAGCCCCTTTACACTGCCAAGCATCTTCATCGGTTCCTCCTTCACGCCGAGCAAACGTGTGCCATGGCAAGACGGATGATAGGTTACTGTATGCGGAAAAGACGCGCCCACATCGGTCACGCCAAGCACCTGTACCATAAATTGCGTAAACTCATACGTCTTTTGTTCCAGCCTCCGTGCTGAATCGAGCCATTCGGGCTCATCCTTAAACAACTCCGGGTAATGATGAATCATATATGTACAGGAACCGGAAGGAGATACGACAAAATCGCTGTCGTTAAACGCTTTCAGAATTGTTTTGGCAGCAACCCTCGTTTCATCCCAATAGCCGCTGTTATAGGACGGCTGTCCGCAGCATGTCTGTACCTTCGGAAAATCCAGCTGAACACCATATCTGGAAAGCAAGCATGCCATCGCTTCCCCCACCTTGGGATAAATCGCATCACTCAGGCAAGTAATAAATAAAGATACCTTCATACGGAACACCCCTTACGTCTATGGAATAGCTATTACTTTATAGAGGATACCAGCGGATCGGTTCATTTGAATCTGGAGAAGCGTCAGCGTTTGCCTAAAAGCTTTCCAAAGGAAAGCTCTCTACGTAAGCATAAGCTTGCAGTGGGATTCTCACCTAAACGTGTTTTACATCATCAAAGAATCCCACTGCAACAGCGAGCGTAAGAGCAAATGAAACGCGGAGCGACACTCTCCACCTCGACATTTTTAAATTCACACAACCGTAACTGGAATAGCCTGCTCCGCAAGTTGACTGCGAATCGGATCCGACAACCTCGAATCCGTAATAATCTCGGATACCTGCGACAGGTTCACGACATGCGTAAACGCCTGTTGCCCAAATTTGCTCGCATCGGCCAGTAAAATCACACGGTCTGCAATGCTGACCATTTTCTGCTTCAAACGAGCTTGCAGTTCATTCGATTCACTAATACCGCGATCCAGATGAACCCCCTGGCTGGAGAAAAACAATTTATCCACATAATAGGTTTCCAGGGAACGCTCTGCGAGCGGGCCTACAAATGACAGCGAGCGTTGAAGCAACTGCCCCCCCGTCGAAATGACCTCGATTTTTTCCTTACCCGCCAGCTCTGTAGCTACCCGAATCGAATTCGTTAATATTGTCAAAGGAATATCCGGTAAACTTGAGGCCATATACCAGGCGGTTGTGCTGGCATCCAGCAAAATACGATCATTCGGCTGAATCTGCTTGACTGCTTCTTCGGCAATTCTGCGCTTTTCCTCTGCGTTCATAATTTCCCGTACCGCATAGGGCGTTTCAGGCTGCTCGTTTTTGACACTGACCGCTCCCCCATGCGAACGGCGCAGTCGTCCCGCCTGCTCCAGACGGTCCAGATCACGGCGAATCGTTTCCTCCGTTACTTTGCACAACTCACTCAATTCGGACACTCGTATGCTTCCTTTTTCATTCACGAGCTGCACAATCATCTCATATCTTTCTGCGACCAGCATGGCAATCTCACTCCACATCTTTAATGTACAAAAAGTCCCGCTACCCGCCGGAATTGCCCATAGGCATCCTCCCACGCTTCTGATTCGGCAGGCTCATATTCCTCCACGGAAATAGAATTCGCGATGACCCGGCGGGCTTCCCATATATCGGCGAACTTTCCCTGTGTCATCCATTGTACCGCAAGATTGCCGATTGCGCTCGCTTCTGCAGGTCCCGCCCACACTGGTTTTTGAATCGAATTGGCCGTCCATTGGCACAACAAGCGATTTTGAATCCCTCCTCCGACCATATGTAAACCATTAAACCGTTGTCCTGACACCTGTTCTGTAAGCTCCAAAATGTAACGGTACTTTAACGCCAGACTCTCCAAAATACAACGCGTGATTTCTCCCGGCGTCTCGGGCAATGGCTGTCGGGTATTGCGGCAATATTGGCGAATTCGTGTTCTCATATCCCCGGCGTGCAGAAATAGTTCATCGTCCGGATCAATCAAAGAAGTGAATGCTGGAGCCTGTTCTGCCATATGAACCAGTTCAGGGAAGGAATAGGAGTACCCCTGCCGTTCCCACTCCCTACGCGCCTCCTGTAAAATCCATAAGCCCATGATGTTTTTAAGCAGCCTGTAAGTTCGACTGACCCCACCTTCGTTCGTAAAATTAAAACGAAGCGTATCGTCATTGATTACAGGCTGTGCCGTTTCCGTTCCCATCAGGGACCATGTTCCACAGCTCAAGTACGCAAACGAGCGCTCCAGCGCAGGCACGGCAGCCACAGCAGATCCCGTATCGTGCTCTGCTACTGCAATCACAGGAATCGCTCCAATGCCCAAATCGTTCATAACCGACGAGCGGATCGTTCCTGCAACATTTCCTGGCTCCAGCACCTCACCAAACCAGGAATGAGGAATGTTGATTCCAGACAAAAGCTCATCATCCCATTTTTGCTGCAACGGATTATATAATTGCGTGCTGGTCGCATTGGAAAACTCATTGTACATTTCACCTGTCAGAAAATACCGTAGCAGATCTGGAATCATCAAGAAATGCTTTGCCTGCTCCAGCAACGGTGAACTCGCATTTCGCATAGCAGCCAGCTGATAAATGGTATTAAACGTCAAAAACTGAATGCCTGTGCGCTGGAAAATAAACTCTTTTCCCAGCCGTTCCTGTACTTCTTCCATTACCCCATGGGTGTGCCAATCCCGATAATGATAAGGGTTGCCCAGCAATTCTCCAGTTTCTCCGATCAGTCCAAAATCGACCGCCCAGGAGTCAATCGCAAGACTGGATGGATTCACTCCCCTATGCTTGGCTTTGATCAATCCTTGCTGAACCTCGTGATACAGACGCAACAGATCCCAGTGCAGATGTTCCCCAACCTTGACCGGATCATTCGAAAAGCGATGGATTTCCTCCACCACTATACGTGAATCCGTCAATTCTCCGAGTAGAACCCTGCCACTGCTTGCCCCCAAATCATAAGCGAGGATACTCACCAGCTTGCACCACCCTTGCCTCTTTGCAAAATCTGCGTGCCATACTCAGACGCTAAGTAAGCTTTCATCGGGTCTGCTGGTAAGCCTTGCTCTTCACGGATCGCTCTGAGCAATGGTGCCACATCAAACTCAAACGCTTGTCGCACAGCATCCTCCGCACCCAGCACATTCTGGCGGCTCGATGCTTCCTCCACTTCTGCATGATTAATTAGGAGCGCTTTCGCATATTGAGTCTGCACATTCAGCACCGAACGAATCATCGCCGGAATTTTTTGCTCAATATTGTGCGACTGATCGATCAAATAAGCAATTTTGTCCACCGTATGCCGAATATCTTTATCCACATCCTGAGCCGCATTTAAAATTTGATAAAAAATCAAGAACAGTTCATACGGATTCGCGGAGCCCACGATCAGATCATCATCCGCATATTTGTAGCTATTAAAATGAAAACCACCTAATCGCTTCTCATCAATTAGAAACGCCACAATATGCTCCACGTTGGCTCCCGGCAGATGATGCCCAGTATCCACCAGCACCTGTGCCTGCGGCCCCAGCTTGGTTGCGTAATTATACGCCATGCCCCAATCGGCAATATCCGTATGATAAAAGGCTGGCTCGAACGCCTTGTATTCAATCAGCATGCGCATGTCAGATGTGAGTGCCTTATACATTTCACTGAGCGCTTCCAGCATCCAATTTTTCCGTTTGCGAATGTCCCCCTGACCGGGATAATTCGTTCCGTCTGCGAACCATAAGCTAAAATCGTTCGAGCCCGTTTCCTTCGCAATATCTACGCATTCTAGCAAATGGTTGATGGCCTTGCGGCGGATGGACGGGTCTACATTGGTGACACTGCCGAGCATGTAGTCCTCGTCTTGAAACAGATTAGGATTCACGGCCCCAATCCGCAGACCGAGGCTTTCCGCATGACTGCGAAGCTTGCCGTAGTTGTCTACTTTATCCCACGGAATGTGAATAGCAACGGATGGACATAAGCCCGTCACGGCATGAACCTGCGCGGCATCCTCCAACTTTTCGAACGGATCACGCGGCACGCCCGTTTTCTGAAAGACTTTAAATCGTGTACCTGAGTCGCCATATCCCCAGGATGGTGTTTCTATGCTAAGCGCTTTCAGCTTTGCCTTTACTCGCTCCAGGTCAATGCCTCGTTGTTGCTGTTGTTCCTCGAATAAGGCGTACGCTTTGTCACTCATCATGGTTCCTCCTTGGAAAAATGAAGTGAGTTATGGGAGATCGCTTCGCGTGCGGATTGTTCTTCCGATCGCTCCGCTGCTGACCACCCATAAAGTCACTTCTATTTTTAAAGTGTTAGTGTGTGTATAACATGTGGCTTGGATTAGTGAAATAGATTAGTACATTAAATTAGTTCGTTATAATCCTAAGTGTTGAGCCGTTGAAATGAGTCTATCGCTTACCCAGGTTCATTTTAATTCGGCTAGCGTGTAAAGGCAGCGGGGACGCCGCCGTCGATGGTCAGCATACAACCTGTCGTTTTCTCTGCCTTGGATGAGGCGAAAAAGGCAATGCCCTCGGCGATATCCTGCGGGTAAATGTTGACCAGCAGCGTCGTCCGTTTGCGGTAATGCTCCTCCAGCTGGTCTGGCTCAATGCCGTAGGCAGTGGCGCGTTCATTACGCCAGTTGGAGTTCCAGATTGCCGAGCCTTGCAGAATGGCATCCGGCAAAATGGTGTTCACACGGATACCATATTCACCACCTTCTGCGGCAATACATCGGGCTAAATGCGCTTCCAGCGCCTTGACCGAGCTGTAGGCCGTTACATTTTTACCTGCGTAGACCGAGTTTTTGGAGCCGACGAACACCATACTGCCGCCAAGTGTCTGCTCCTTCATGAGCTTGAACGCTTCTCGTGCAACCAGAAAATAACCCGTTCCCAGCACATTCACATTTAAATTCCATTCCTTTAACGATGTTTCATCGAACGGACTGGATGTAGCAAGGCCTGCATTGTTGACGATGATATCTACACCGCCATAGGTCAATGCCGTTTCTGCATAGGCAGCCTGAATTTGCTCCTCCTGCGTCACATCCATTTTTACGGCAATGGCACAGTTTTCTCCGTAGCTACTATTGATCTCTGCGGCTACCTTTTGCGCGCCTTCCAGATTCAGGTCTGCCAGTACGACATGTGCGCCTTCATCCACCAAACGACGTGCGGTTGCACTGCCAATTCCGCCTGCACCACCTGTAATGAACGCAATTTTACGGGAAAATTCAACTTCTGCTGGCGCGAGTGACAGCTTATAAAGCTCCAGCGGCCAATATTCCACGTTATATGACTCGTTCTCACTGAGTGAAACAAACTCTCCTAACGTCGTTGCCCCTTGCATGACAGCGATAGCCCGATGGTACAGAGCACCGCTTACCTGCGCATTGCTCCAGCTTTTACCTGTGTTGATCATACCAACACCCGGAACCAAAATTACACGTGGCGCAGCCTCAAACATAACATCCCCTTCAAGCCGATTGCGCTCGAAATAAGCTTGATACTGCTCCTTATAAGCTGCTATACCCTCGGCAAGCTTAACTTTCAAGCCCTCTACATCCTCCACATCCGGTGTCCAATCTACATAGAGTGGCTTCATCTTGGTATGGACCAGATGATCCGGGCACGCAGCCCCGACCTGGGATAAAGCAGCAGAATCCCGGCCGTTCACAAACTCCAACACATCTTCCGCATCATCAAAGGTTAAAATCATCTTTTTCTCATCACTGACCGCTCCCCGAATCGACGGCATAACTTGAGATGCAATGCTACGGCGTCCTTCATAAGTAAGCGCTTTATATTTTGTTCCTCCAAACGCCTGCTTTTCCTCTTGACGAGCTTTAATATAGCTTTCTGCTTCTTGGATGATATCGGTCGTTTTGGCATAAGCCGCTTCGGATGTGTCTCCCCACGTAACCAGACCATGCTTTTCCATCAATACCAATTCAGCTTGTGGATGATCGAGTACACCTTGGGCAATCATTTTCGACAGCTTAAATCCAGGACGGATATAAGGCACCCATACAAAACGGTCACCGAAAATTTCCTTAGCGATTTCCTTACCGTTGTGCGCACAGCACAAGCTAATAATCGCGTCCGGGTGCGTATGATCGACATGTCTAAAAGGCAGAAAAGCATGTAATAGCGTCTCAATTGAAGCCCGTGGATGCTTGGCATCTATCATACAGTTCGCCAAATATGCGACCATATCCTCGTCAGACATATCTTCTCTTTCAAATAAAGGACGAATATCCTCCATACGAAGTCCTGTGAAGTTATGCGTTTTCATTGTTGCGAGATCGGAACCGCTGCCCTTGACGTACATCACTTCTACTTCACGCCCGCGAAAATCTGGTATCGTCGTTTTGGCCGAAGTATTACCGCCTCCCCAATTGCACACACTCCTCTCTGTACCAATCAGGTTAGAACGGTATACGAGCTGTTCCAGCATGCTTTTCTGCTCAGACGCTTGTGAAGAAATCCACAGACTTTGTACCATAGGAAAAAGACCTCCAAGTTTAGTTTTAGTTTTGAAAGGCTTTATTACAGTGGTTATTCTTTGTTTATGGAGACTATAACACCTTTGTTTTAATTTGAAAATAAGTAATACAAAAATAATCAAAAATAAATTTTAATTTTCATCCATCTGTAATCTGTGTACATTAATCAAAAGCCGCGCCGGGATCAGGTTATGAGAACCTTTTCCGGCACGGCCTTTTGGTAGGTAAATCACTTCATTCAAGCATATTACTACAAATCGAATACGCTCCGTCCAAAGAAAGACTACTCAGGGAATATCAAGTCGTTTTTTAACGACTGCTGGTACCCCTGCAGCCATGGTAAAGCTGGGTATATCATCTTTAACAAAGGCACCTCCACCTATCATAGACCAACAACCAATGTGACATCTCTCCCGTACCGAGACACCGACGCCGATATAGGCCCCCTCATCTATGGTTACGTTACCTGCCAGATTCACGCCAGGGGCTATGGTTATATAATCGCCAATAACCGCATCATGACTCACGTTAACACTCCGATTGATAATCACATGCTGTCCGATCTTAATATTGTCCGACAGGACAGCCCCTTCAAAGATCATACTTCCCTCTCCAATGGTGTTTCTTCGAGACAAACGAACACGCGGATGTATTAGCGGGGCTGCGATACGAAATCCCGATTGAATTGTATGATAAGCGAATCGTTTCTTTAATGCTGGGTCACCCACTCCCGCACATATCAGTTCCACCTCATATTTTAACGCTTTAATGTCGGTCAACGTCCCCAGTACAGGAACCCCATTTACGATCTGCCCTTTCGTCTCAGGCCGTTCGTCTAAGAATCCTATCACTCGAACTCCTAACTCTTCACATAACCAGTTAATTTCCCTGGCATGTCCGCCCGATCCCCAAATCACGAGTTTCCTCATCTGGCTGTCTCTCTTCCCAAGCTTCTTAGAACATTTACAATTCTTCGAACGATAATCTCATCCAGTTCCTCCCACAAGGGCAGGCTGACAATATGTTTGGTAATATGCTCGGTAACATGAAGAGTAGACCGGGGATAACTTTGGAACTGCTTCTGCTGATGGCACGCCGGAGAAAAATAGGTTCTGGCTTCTATTGAATTAGAGGCTAATAACTTAACGACCTCTTGATTCGTGTGTGAATCCGGACTAAGAATAGGGATAAATTGATGGACAACCGATCCTTGTGTTTTTTGTACAGACCATCCTCGTTCTAATAAGTCTGCTTGGAGCAGTTCTTGAAGATAATATTCGTAGATCGTCCTTCTATTCTCCCGTACAGTTTTGAAGTGATCGAGAGTAGCTAAAGCGATAGCAGCGGTATACTCGGATATCTTACTGTTAAGACCTTGGGTGACAGACTCCCTGCTGCTGGAGAAACCGAAATTCCCCGCCTGACGAATTCGCTTAATGAGATCCTGGTCCAAACTGTATACCAATCCACCCTCTCCGATACCAAAAGATTTGGTGGCATGAAAGCTGAATACTACGGCCCCTCCAAAGCCTTTACCAAAATGGGTGGCTTCCTCGGGAGATATAGTCCCAAAACTGGCAGCAGCATCAATGACTACCGGAATTCCTTGCTCCTGCAGCTTATTGTATACAGACAAATCAATGGCTGTACCGAAAGTGGCATAAGGAACGATTACCGCAATCTCATCTCCCAGCAGCTTGACTGCCTGCTCTAACTGCTCCCTATTCATTTGCCAATTCTCCGGTTCAATGTCAAGGAAATAGGGTTCTAACCCGCACCACTCAGCAGCAAGTGGGGTGGCAGCAAAAGTAAAACTTGGCATAACTGCATATTTGCCCTGTGGTCGCTTGCTGTGAGCGATAGCCAAAATCAAGCCGATGGTAGCGTTACTAACAGTCACAGCCGAACCGATTCCATTAAACACTTGCGCAATGACCCGCTCTTCAAACAGGTTATTTAAGGGGCCATAATTGGAGTAAATTCGCGTCTCTTCTATTTTCTCAAAATTAGCAATAAATCGTTCCTTTTTTACTAAACTAGGTCGTAAGAAGGGAATTTCAAACATAAGCCAAGCCTCCTTTGCACATGGGATGAGCAAGTTAGGATTCCAATGTTTTTAATATCATTTCAATTCGCTTGATATCTGCAACAAATTGTGGACGGCCTTTTATACGTTCATGATAAGAATGAAGTGCAGTTTTAAACAAATCGTTGGTATCAAGAAATCCATCATCTCTCGAGGCAATCATAATATCTAACCATTCCGTGAACGCATTTTGACCAAGCGTTTGATTATTTTGATTGGGATGTATTCGAAAATAGCTTAGCGCTTCAGGAATATAAACTGCTTTTCCTTTGGATAGTAAGTTCAACCAGGAAGCTAAATCATTAAGAAGAGAATACTGTTTCCCTTTATAAACTCCAAACCGTTCGATAAGATCTGTTTTTTTGAAAAACACTGTTGTAGGTTCACCAATCACATTTAAACAACGAGTTAATGCAACGTTTGCCAACATTCTTCCGTCCATTATCCTTGTTTCTTCGTATAACTTTTCCGTTGCATAGAGCGGTGGGAGAATAGCCCCTAATTCATTCATGGTTTGCCGATACGAAGTAACCAGTGTGATCTTTTCAAAATTTTCAAAAAAATAGAGCATCCTTGCTATTTTTTCTTTATGAAACATATCGTCATCCATCAAGTAATTGATATATTCACCTGATGCCAAATCAAAACATTTATGCCAATTTCCAAGAAAAAGATTTTTATCATTTTTATAATATTTAACTTGGGGAAAAGAATCTAAATAAGAATCAATCATTTCTTGTACTTCATTCGTTGTACTGTCATCACAGATAATAATTTCGATGTTCGGGTAAGTTTGTTCCAATACACTGTCGATGGCGATTTTTAGTGTATGCGGCCGGTTATATGCAGGTATAACTACACTTACTAATGGGCATTCCACACTTACTCCACCTTTCTTTAATGCTTCGGTGTTTACGACGGAGGTTTCAAACGGTTTATTCGCTATGTTCATATGGGCTGGTATTTTTCTCACATCCCCGAACACATACACATACATATATACTACTGGGAAATAAAATGATGCCAGGAAAATGGTTGTTTCAATAAAAACAATAGCTTACGTCTGAACGGCACCTCCCTCTCGTTGATGTTCGAAACTGGTAAAGGGGAATGATCATGTCATTGAATTTCACTCCGCTACTGACAACTCATTTATTTGTATCGAAGAAGGTTTTAAAGGATCATGTAAAAGAATTGATAGATAGATTGGAAGAAAATAACATTACAATAAACTTGTATGAGGCTGATCAGCCACTTATAGACAATAGCCTCCAAAAACCTCGGGTTTACGTCTCGATCGGAGAAGAGTGGGGAGAATTTTCAGCACTAAAAGCATTGCCTGGTCACGAAAAAAAACGCTGGTTACACTTCCAATCACCTGACGAAATTCAACCTATGCATTTATTTTTCTGCTGGCTTAAGGCAACAGATCCTCTTCCGGAGAATAGAACGATTCCTCCTACACATTTTTCTTCAAACACACCTTTAATATCCGTCTTTACTGCCAGCTACAGATCAAAGGAAAAAATTCAACGACCTTATCAATCTTTATTGAAGCAGACCTACAAGAACTGGGAATGGGTAATCGTGGATGATTCCGGTGATGAAGATGAAACGTACAAGGAGTATTTACTCCCTTTAGAGGATCACCGTGTGCGGAGATATCGCCAGGATTCCCGCAATGGTTATATAGGGGCTATCAAAAGGTTTGCAGCAGGTCTATGTACAGGGGAAATTTTGGTAGAAGTCGATCATGATGATGAGCTAACTCCTGACTGCCTGGAGAAAATCGTCAAAGCATTTCAACAAAACCCTGACTGTGGCTTTGTTTATGGGGATTGTGCTGAAGTGTATGCAGGGAGCAATCATGCACATTGGTATGGCTGGGATTGTGGCTTTGGCTACAGTGTTCATTATCGAGTCTGGCTGCATGAAATGAACAGATGGCAAAATGTACAAAAACATACGACCATTAATGGCAAAACCATTCGACATTTGGTCGGTTTACCCAATCATCCCCGTGCGTGGACAAGGGACTGTTATCATCTGATCGGGGGACATCGCAATGAACTACTGGTTGCAGATGATTACGATATGCTGGTCCGGACGTTTCTTTGCACTAAATTTGCAAACATCCCCGATTTGATATATATCCAATATCGTAACGAACATGGGAATAACACTACATTCCTAAGAAATAAGCAGATTCAGGTTCTTGTAGGGGAACTAAATAGATGCTATTTTCAAAGGATACAAATGAGACTGAAAGAACTCGATTTACCACAGCAATTGCCTTATCGTCGTATATGGGAGACTTCTACGGATGATCCTGCCCGGAAATCTGCTCACGTTATTCAAGAAGATACTTCTAAATTCTCGATATTGTTCCCTATCCCCCATTCCTGTCCTGAAATAGAGCACACCCAATTAATTAAAACGCTCCAAAAGGGCATTGAAAACAACTTTAGGGAGATCGAAATTGTGGTTGTAGGTCGAATTCCATCAGAAATCGAAACCTATGCCTCCAAAGCTCCCAGGGGAGCCATACGATGGTGGCCTATGGAGCCAAATGATTCATTAGAAACTTGTATTCAATATGGAAAATTTATTGCGTCCTGCAAAGAGAAAGTGGTTGTGTTGCCGTAAATTACAACAAGGCTGATTAGAATATTAGCCAACAATTATTTTCCAATACCTTTGTCGAAGTCTCTCTGAATCATTTCCATGAGACTTCGACAAAGGTTTTTTTTGTTACAGCAGGACTGCAAACATTAACTTAAGACAAAAAAAGGACCCAAAAGTTATAAATAACTTTTGAGTCCTCTAAATATACCTTGACCTTAAGCTGGTCCTTGGTCACCTTGCGGTCCTTGAACACCCTGAGGGCCTTGGTCGCCTTGCACGCCTTGAACTCCTTGAGGTCCTTGGTCGCCTTGGACGCCTTGAACTCCCTGAGGGCCTTGGTCGCCTTGCGGTCCTTGAACACCCTGAGGGCCTTGGTCACCTTGCACGCCTTGAACTCCTTGAGGTCCTTGGTCGCCTTGGACGCCTTGAGGTCCTTGGTCGCCTTGTACGCCCTGAGGTCCTTGAGGGCCTTGAACACCCTGAGGTCCTTGATCGCCTTGGACTCCTTGAGGGCCTTGATCGCCTTGGACTCCTTGAGGGCCTTGATCGCCTTGAACTCCTTGAGGGCCTTGAACACCCTGAGGTCCTTGATCGCCTTGGACTCCTTGAGGTCCTTGGTCTCCTTGTACGCCTTGAACTCCCTGAGGGCCTTGATCGCCTTGGACTCCTTGAGGTCCTTGGTCACCTTGAACTCCCTGAGGGCCTTGATCGCCTTGGACTCCTTGAGGTCCCTGATCGCCTTGGACTCCTTGAGGGCCTTGGTCTCCTTGTACGCCCTGAACACCCTGAGGTCCTTGGTCACCTTGAACTCCTTGAGGTCCTTGGTCACCTTGGACTCCTTGAGGTCCTTGATCACCTTGAACTCCCTGTGGTCCTTGGTCACCTTGAACTCCCTGAGGTCCTTGGTCACCTTGAACTCCCTGAGGTCCTTGGTCTCCTTGAACTCCCTGAGGTCCTTGGTCGCCTTGAGCGCCCTGAGGTCCTTGGTCACCTTGGACTCCTTGAGGTCCTTGATCACCTTGAACTCCCTGAGGTCCTTGATCACCTTGTACGCCTTGGACTCCTTGAGGGCCTTGGTCTCCTTGGACTCCTTGAGGGCCTTGGTCTCCTTTGACTCCTTGAGGGCCTTGGTCTCCTTGGACTCCTTGAGGTCCTTGATCGCCTTGGACTCCTTGAGGTCCTTGATCGCCTTGGACTCCTTGAACTCCCTGAGGTCCTTGGTCGCCTTGCACGCCTTGAACTCCTTGAGGTCCTTGGTCGCCTTGCACGCCTTGAACTCCTTGAGGTCCTTGGTCGCCTTGTACGCCCTGAACACCCTGAGGTCCTTGGTCGCCTTGCACGCCTTGAACTCCTTGAGGTCCTTGGTCGCCTTGGGCTCCCTGAACACCCTGAGGTCCTTGGTCGCCTTGGGCTCCTTGAACACCCTGAGGTCCTTGGTCGCCTTGGACGCCCTGAACACCCTGAGGTCCTTGGTCACCTTGGACGCCTTGAACTCCTTGAGGTCCTTGGTCACCTTGCACGCCTTGAACTCCTTGAGGTCCTTGGTCACCTTGTGGTCCTTGAGGTCCTTGGTCGCCTTGCACGCCTTGAACACCCTGAGGTCCTTGGTCGCCTTGGGCTCCTTGAACACCCTGAGGTCCTTGGTCACCTTGGACGCCTTGAACACCTTGAGGTCCTTGGTCGCCTTGCACGCCTTGAACGCCTTGAGGTCCTTGGTCACCTTGGGCTCCCTGAACACCCTGAGGTCCTTGGTCGCCTTGAACTCCTTGAACACCCTGTGGTCCTTGGTCGCCTTGAACACCTTGAACTCCTTGAGGTCCTTGATCGCCTTGGACTCCTTGAGGTCCTTGTTCGCCTTGGACGCCTTGAACTCCCTGAGGTCCTTGGTCACCTTGTACGCCCTGAGGTCCTTGGTCGCCTTGAACTCCTTGAACACCCTGTGGTCCTTGGTCGCCTTGGACGCCCTGAGGTCCTTGATCACCTTGTACGCCTTGAACTCCCTGTGGTCCTTGGTCACCTTGTACGCCCTGAGGTCCTTGGTCGCCTTGAACGCCCTGAGGTCCTTGATCGCCTTGGACTCCCTGAGGTCCTTGGTCGCCTTGGGCTCCCTGAACTCCCTGTGGTCCTTGGTCACCTTGGTCGCCTTGAACACCCTGTGGTCCTTGGTCGCCTTGGACGCCTTGAGGTCCTTGATCACCTTGGGCTCCTTGAACTCCTTGAACTCCTTGAGGTCCTTGATCGCCTTGGGCTCCTTGAACTCCTTGAGGTCCTTGGTCGCCTTGGACTCCTTGAACTCCCTGTGGTCCTTGGTCGCCTTGAACTCCTTGAGGTCCTTGGTCGCCTTGGGCTCCTTGAGGTCCTTGGTCGCCTTGCACGCCTTGAACTCCTTGAGGTCCTTGGTCACCTTGCACGCCTTGAACTCCTTGAGGTCCTTGGTCGCCTTGCACGCCTTGAACTCCTTGAGGTCCTTGGTCACCTTGCACGCCTTGAACTCCTTGAGGTCCTTGGTCGCCTTGCACGCCTTGAACACCCTGAGGTCCTTGGTCGCCTTGGACTCCTTGAGGTCCTTGATCACCTTGATCGCCTTGGACTCCCTGAGGTCCTTGGTCGCCTTGGGCTCCCTGAACTCCCTGTGGTCCTTGGTCACCTTGGTCGCCTTGAACACCCTGTGGTCCTTGGTCGCCTTGGACGCCTTGAGGTCCTTGATCACCTTGGGCTCCTTGAACTCCTTGAACTCCTTGAGGTCCTTGGTCGCCTTGAACTCCTTGAGGTCCTTGGTCGCCTTGGGCTCCTTGAGGTCCTTGGTCGCCTTGCACGCCTTGAACTCCTTGAGGTCCTTGGTCACCTTGCACGCCTTGAACTCCTTGAGGTCCTTGGTCGCCTTGCACGCCTTGAACTCCTTGAGGTCCTTGGTCACCTTGCACGCCTTGAACTCCTTGAGGTCCTTGGACTCCGCCTTGCACGCCTTGAACTCCTGAGGTCCTTGGTCGCCTTGGACTCCTTGAACTCCTTGAGGTCCTTGGTCGCCTTGAACTCCTTGAGGTCCCTCGCCTTGGGCTCCTTGAACTCCTTGAGGGTCCTTGGTCCTTGGTCGCCTTGAACTCCTTGAGGTCCTTGGTCGCCTTGGGACTCCTTGAACTCCTTGAGGTCCTTGGTCCTTTGCACGCCTTGAACTCCTTGAGGTCCTTGGTCGCCTTGGACGAACCCTGGGCTCCTTGAGGTCCTTGGTCGCCTTGCACGCCTTGAACTCCTTGAGGTCCTTGGTCACCTTGCACGCCTTGAACTCCTTGAGGTCCTTGGTCGCCTTGCACGCCTTGAACACCCTGAGGTCCTTGGTCGCCTTGGACTCCTTGAGGTCCTTGATCACCTTGGGCTCCTTGAACTCCTTGAGGTCCTTGATCGCCTTGGGCTCCTTGAACTCCTTGAGGTCCTTGGTCGCCTTGGACTCCTTGAACTCCCTGTGGTCCTTGGTCGCCTTGAACGCCCTGAGGTCCTTGGTCGCCTTGGACGCCCTGAGGTCCTTGATCACCTTGTACGCCTTGAACTCCCTGTGGTCCTTGGTCACCTTGTACGCCCTGAGGTCCTTGGTCGCCTTGGGCTCCCTGAACTCCCTGAGGTCCTTGGTCGCCTTGGGCTCCCTGAACACCCTGAGGTCCTTGGACGCCTTGATCGGTTCCTAAAAGTTCATCAGATACTAACCGATGCGCAGGTACTAATTGCCCCAATGCATCTTTACCCCAAACAGAAATTTGAGTTTCATTCACTGCTGGTCCGCTTGTGGTAAACACGAATTCAAATGCGTCTAAATTTGCAAAGAAATTCCTAGTTATAACCGCATTTGGTCCCACTACAACTAGTTGTTGTACATATACTGTTCTACTGCCGTTTAAAACAAAACCCTCGATCAAAACAGTAGAAGAATTTACAGAATCTCGGTTATCTATTTTTACTGTGACCAGTTGGGTGGGTCTGACTCCTAGAACAGGATCGTTTGCAATGGGTCCAGTAGATAATACTGCCATTTAGATATTCCCTCCTTTCTAGTAAAAGCAAGCTTTTCTTGTAAACAATGAGGTCTATCTCAAGATCATGTTCCCTCTATTTTATTTCTAAAACATGTGATATGATTGTGGCTTTACCTCTATACATTTGTTGAGTTTTAAGACTCTAACTGCTCATCCGCAACAATACGCTGAGCACCAATGATTGTACCACTCCCGTTTTTTCCCCAAACAGAAATATCAGTACTTTCTTCTGCCAAACCGCTTGTGGTAAAAACGAATTCATATGCGTCGAAGTTCGCTAGATAATTTCTCGTAACAACTGCATTGGGGGCTAAAGCTATTTGTTCTAGTACATGTAATGTTCGTAAACCATTTAAAATGAATCCCTGAATTAATATTGTTGAAGAATTGACTAAGTCACGGTTTACCATTTTAACAGTGACCTGTTGGATCGGCCTGACCCCACCAACAGGACTGTTCTCAATAGGACCAGTTGTTAATATTGCCATTAAGTTAACGCCTCCTTTACTGGTTATTAACAATAACTCCATGCAATCAAGTAAAATACTAGGACGAAAATAGAAAAGGAACCTGGAGTTCCCATGTATTATATTAATAATTTGTTAGATATGATTGTTTGTTTACCCATTAAAAAATAAGATATTATTTATTCTGTCATTCGGTCCGATCGAGCCTCAATCTACTCGTTGTTCTCAAGTTTTGGAAATCTCCTAATTCTCTCTCAAGGAAAGGAAATGAAAGATTTGCCCCTTCCTATATCATTCCAAACCATAAAAAAGCACCCTAAGAGAAAGGGGTGCCCTCATCCTTGTTACAAATACCACTTGCGTCATGCTACAACACTCTTACAGATTTGTTTTTTAAATCCTCAAATTGTTCCTGCTTTTGTTTCTCATTCCATAAATAATGAAACCCCCATCGATTTGCGGTATCCCCTTCTCGCAGCTCTTGCTTCAAAGCTGAAAACCGTGAGTTAATATAGTCAAAACCCAAATATTTATAAATTACTTAAATATGTTAGCAAGCTTTGATTTCACTATTTGACTAGCATTAAATTTACTTTTTATCTTATTAGAACCATTTTTTCCAACAATCAACGCTTCTTCAAAGTGATCCTGGATCCAAAACAACCTCTCAGAAATTGCGTACCCGTTAGGTTCAACTTCAAAATAATCCTTTCCTTCCTCAAGAATAAATCTATCATTTCGGGGGTTTGTCGTAACAAGTACACATCCTGTCGATATCGCATCAACGGCAGCCGTAGTTGGAAAACCATCTAAAGCAAATCGATCCGGAACACTGCAATTTAGAAATATATGAGTTCTTTCGTACACTGACTTTAACTCTTCAGGGGAAAGTAAGCCATAGAATGTATAATTCTTATTTTTCAATAGAAGTAATTGATCTTCCCAATCACCAATTAGATTAAGATGAAAATCATCCGTAAGTCGATTAAATGCATCTGCCATAATGGGGAAACCTTTTCTAATGGCATTAAAAGCACAGAATGTTAACTGTATAGGCATTTCAACTTTCTTCTGTTTGAATGTATATAAGTCGGTATTAATCACAACGGGATAATAAATACTTCCAACAATCGATTCCATAACTTCATTGATGTTTGTAAATACGGTCGAACAATGCTGTCCTGCAATGGAAAGAAACTCTTTTTTTGTCCATGGATCCAGTCCGCCACCAGGGTACAAGGTAGCATGAAGATTAATATTTCGGTCATCTAAGAATGGCTTAATATTTAGATTAGGATTTGCTCCTGGCAAATAACTTCCATCCGGAAGAAAGCCATGACCAAGCAAACTAAGTGTTAAATTTAAGAAAACACAATATACATCTGTAACCCCCTCAGACACTGCAACTTTCATAAAATCAGAAAAAGGATAAACTTTAGAAGGAAAATAATCATCATTAGGTTCAGTTGCAAAGAACAAAGTATCAGGCCTTTGCTCGAATATATTAAAGTTCTCCCAATATCGAAAACCACTTAGCTTCCATGGAAACTTCGTATCAATTACTGCAAGACGTCGGTTAGTATGCGATTGAATTTGCTGACTAAATATTTCCATACTTTCACCCTTTCTTAAGTTGCTGCTCCCTAAAGCTGTACACCACAGGCGTTTCCCGTATACATATGTGGCTACAATGGCCGATGTTCTAGTACAGGATAGCTGAATCATTCCTACGGTTAGAAAAGCTTCTTAAATTTGTAAGGCTTCCGCTGGTTCGCAAGCAGGTGATCCTGTGGCAGGAACGGCGGGTTCGTCAGGCTGGGAGTGTTTGGACTTCCGGCCGCCACTCTCACCATTCATCATATAATTCTTTAGCTCAATTCATCCCACCAAACTTTTGAACAATAATTTTTTGTGATGAACAACGGCAGCGAATACACGAATTCCAAGCACCGTCATATCCGCTGATTAGGTTGAGGTTTGATCGGACCGATTGACTGAATAAATGTCTAAATTTTGTGGGTAAACAAACAATCATATCTAACAAATTATTAACTCAACTTTCGCACCTAGAAAATCAGCCTAACCCCTTGAGTGAGTAAGGAAAAATCGAATAAATTTTTCCGTATTGACAAAAAACACCTTACTTGTTTGGTATCATGGAAGTGTCAAATCAACCATGCCAACAAGAAAGGTGCGTAACTTTATGTTACAACAACATTCCATGTCTGAATAGACTCGCTTTTCCAACATTTTCGCAACCCTCCAAATGGAGAAATTCTTACAAATTGTGGGGATTTCTAAGTCTTTTAGCTTACCTAGTCCCGCAGTTTTCCAAATCGTCTTCTCACTGGTTTTTGAAGGGTGGCTTTATAACATCCCTGCAGGTAAAGCAGTATGCCTCCCATCAGAATGGAGCGGACACGTTCTGAGAGTTGTACGATCCCCATAACAAAGCCTTTTCACCCTACGGCAGCTATCTAATCAACAGCTACTGTCACGCGTGGAGCTGGACCCCAACCTATTTGATTCGTAAATATAAGCTTTAAAATATAATAAGGCCATGCCAGATCAGGTTATGAGAACCTTTTTCAGCACGGCCTTATGGTTTGACCAACTAATCGTCTGTTCGCATTACTTTGGCTAGCAGCTCATACGAGCGCAGGCGCGCTTGATGGTCATATACCTGAGAGGTTGTAATCAGCTCATTGGCTCTAGTCTGGTCTATAATCCAATCTATCTTTTGCTTGACGGTGTCAGGACTGCCAATGGCTGAATACCCCAGCATATTACCACGAACCGCCTCCTTTTCCTGCTCACTCCAGAGTTTCTCCATGTCATCAACTGGTGGCTTCAGTCCTCCGCTGTGCCCGCGCAGCACATTTAGAAACTGTTGTTCTTGTGATGTAAAGAGCCTTTTCGCTTCCTCATCAGAATCTGCAACAAGCACATTAACACCGACCATCACATAGGGCTTATCCAGTGCTTTAGATGGTCGAAAATTGCGATGATACAACTCTAAAGCCTGTAGCAAATGAGCCGGGGCAAAGTGGCTGGCGAACGCGAACGGCAACCCAAGCTGACCTGCCAGCTGTGCGCTGAATCCGCTTGATCCCAGTAACCAGATGGGAATGTCCAGCCCTTCTCCAGGAACCGCTCTTACTCCCGGAACTGCTCCGCTTAGCGCTGGATTCAGGTAAGAACGCAGCTCATTCAATTGCTCGGGGAAATCTTCCCCAGTACTATGAAGCCTTCGCCGCAGTGCCCTCATCGCGGGTTGATCCGTGCCTGGAGCACGGCCAAGTCCCAGATCAATTCGTCCCGGATAGAGCGACTCTAATGTTCCAAACTGCTCCGCAATCATGAGGGGAGCATGGTTCGCCAGCATAATACCGCCTGAACCGACCCGAATCTTGTTTGTATGTGCAGCTACATGCCCGATGATCACGGACGTAGCTGCACTAGCAACTGCCTGCATGTTATGATGCTCCGTTAGCCAGTACCGATGGTACCCCCATTGTTCTGCATGCTGGGCAAGATCCACCGTGTCGCGGAAGGAATCGGCAGGAGTGCCGCCTTCAATGACAGGTGCAAGATCTAATATAGATAGTGCAACGTTCCGCGTAGTCATTATATATAAACCCCCTGTCAATATATTATTATACGTATTTCCCTCAACGCCTTAATTCTTTGACCTATCAATTGATACGTCAATTATAATAATGTGTCCCGTTATGAATTGCAAATGATTTAAATTTTTAGTTTTTATCAAAAATCAGTTTACTTTTATGATAAGCTCATCTATTATGCAAATATGTGGATAATGGTTATCCACATTAGCCTGGTTATAAATATTGAGGTGATTGCTAGTGCATATGAAAACAGGTGTCGAACAATCTGTCTACGCTCTTCTTCTACTCACGATGCTGCCGGACAAAGCTGTTTTACCTGGGGAGGCCATTAGCCAGCAGTTAGGTGCTTCACCTACTTATTTTCATAAACTGTTACGAAAATTGGTTAGCTCCGATTTGATTACTTCTGTACCTGGTGTCAAGGGCGGGTTCAAATTAAAGAAAAAACCTGAGGATATACGGGTATTTGATATTTACCTAGCGATTGAGGGACAACAAACCCTTTATTCTTCCAGTGGTATATACAACGAAATGCTTGAATTAAAGAAAGACGATCAGTGTTGTTTACTGACAAATTTGATGGAAGAAGCGGAAGCCTCCTGGAAGGCCGTTCTGAAAAGGGAAACCATCGCGTCACTATCCGCTGACTTTTTTAAAGAAGGATATGATGCCAAAATTACTTCTTTGGAGAACTGGATTCAGGAAAAAATGGTCTTGTAAAGAACACTAATTATCAGAGAGGAACATGAACATGAACGATTACTTAGTAAAAGCTCTTGCCTACAATAATCAGGTACGGGCTTATGCCGTGAGAACAACGGAAACGGTAAGTGAAGCCCAACGGCGTCATTATACCTGGCCCACAGCATCGGCTGCACTGGGACGTTCCATGACGGTGGGTGTCATGCTGGGAGCCATGCTTAAAGATGAAGATAAACTGACGATCAGAATTAACGGTGGTGGACCTATCGGCACTATTCTTGTCGATACCAACTCCAAAGGTGAAGTTAGAGGTTATGTAAAAAATCCACAAACCCATTTTGAGCTTAATCAGATCGGGAAATTAGATGTCGCCAGAGCTGTAGGAACAGATGGAGCGCTCATTGTATCCAAAGATATCGGCTTAAAACACCCATTCGTTGGACAAGTCCCTCTCATATCGGGTGAGCTGGGCGAGGATTTCACATCGTATCTCGTCCAATCCGAGCAAATTCCTTCTTCTGTAGGAGCGGGAGTTATTGTTAATCCGGATAACTCTATTCAGGCGGCTGGAGGTTTCATTATTCAGCTGATGCCAGATACGCAGGAAGAGGTTATCAGTTTTATCGAGCGACGCATTAAGAGCATTCCAAGCATCTCCGCAATGGTTATGGAAGGTCTTACACCAGAGCAGATTCTGGGTCAGACTTTGGGAGAAGGCAACCTGAATATACTGGAAACCATGCCTGTACAATTTCATTGTCCCTGCTCAGAAGAGCGCGTTACCAATGCCATTATCAGCTTAGGAAATAAAGAAATAGAAGATATGATCCATACCGATGGACAGGCTGAAGCTCATTGCCACTTTTGTAACGCACACTACCATCTCACCAAAGAAGATCTCGAAGGCATGCTGGAAACAAACACCATTTAAATAAGAGCTGTTCCCAAAAAAGTAGGTTTAGCTACTGGGAGCAGCTTTTTTCTTTTCCAATACTTCCGAGGGTTTCTTTATCCTAAACACGGTAGACTTGTTCATGATGTAAGTGATAATGTTATATTATTCCAATCAGTTGAGATGAGGTGCACTATGCTCGAGAAAGATACACATGAAATTTGGGCTTATTATGATGGCGGTGCAGAAATAGGCAGGTTAGAGCGAGGTATCGGAAAAATAGAGCTAGAAAGATCAAAGGAAATCATTTCACGTTATCTCAGAGAGTCTACTCATGTTATTTACGATATCGGCGGCGGTGTAGGGGTCTACTCCTCGTGGCTGGCGGAGCTGGGATACGAAGTTCATCTATTTGATCTATCTTCCCAAGCCATTGAATTCGCTCGTCAGCAGCAACTGAATAAACCCATCATCAGCAAGCTGGAAACTACGGATGCCAGAAATCTCGATCGTAAAGATGAAAGCGCGGACATCGTGCTATTGATGGGACCTTTATATCATTTAACGGAACAGAAGGAACGAGTAAAAGCACTCCAAGAAGCGGCACGCGTCTTAAAAAAAGGGGGAACGCTAATTACTTCAGCTATTTCCAGGTTTGGCTCGCTACTGTGGGGACTATCCGTGTACGGTGAGTGCAACACCATTGTGGAGGAAGATGCGTTCATGGATATGGTCAGACAGGAGCTAACAGACGGTCAGCATGTGCGCCCTGTTGCTTACCCCTCTTTTATCGCGCGCTCCTACTTTCATACACCGGATACCTTGCGTGCAGATTGGCAGGCGGCTGGATTGCCGAAGCCTCGTGTACTGGGCGTGGAAGGTCCAGTCTGGATTGCACCCGGATTTGAGGAAAAGTGGGCGTTTCCTTCCCATCGCAGCCGTTTGCTGGATATAGCACGGCAGGTTGAAGAGCAGGAATCTGTGATCGGTATGAGCCCGCATATGCTTGCAGTCGGTACCAAGTCTTGAAGCTCATCACCTCTACAACTAAGGAGAGATGTAGCCTATGAGAAGACGTAAACGTTACATCGTTAAGTCTGCAATCATTCTGATTGCAGCTATAATCGGAATGATTTATATCGTAAATCTGGATACCTCTTTTAGAAAAGTCGTTTTGGATCGCATGGATACAGCCAAGATTAATACTATTCTCATTAGTAAATCGCCAGACTATACAGACCAATTGGTAAAAGACAAAAATGAAATTCAAAGTATTCTTAATGCTCTTGCTGAAATGAAATTAAGAAAATCCAGTGTATTAGATAAAGGTCTTAATTCTGCATACATGCTCAGTATTTTCGTAGATCACGAAAACGAAAGGGACTTATTTGGAATCACCCTGTATGACCAAAACTATATAGAAATATATGATGAAACCAAAACGAAAAATAAAGTCACTTCCTATAAAATTACGAGTGATTATGATATAGAGTCCATTCGTAAACTATTCAAATAGGCCACCAGATATGTAGGTCATAGAATTTCTTGAAGCAATATGTTGATTTCTTTAAAGAAGGCTTTATTATCCGGACTTCCTCTCATAAGCTTTTGAAATGGCTTCTGTGTATAGACTATTGTAAGGATAGGAGACTTTTCCCAGATAAAATAACTTACAGGAGGTTGTTTTTCTTGATGATCCTTGAACTGGTAGCCTTTATTTCTACTGCTGTCTTGTCTACGTTTTTTTCCTTTCGATACCGCTTGTGGAGACAGCTGTAATGAGAAGTGAACATGAAATGCTTCATACTATTCTTCAATTCGCTCAAGCGGACGAACGGGTGCGTGCCGTGATTCTGAATGGTTCACGCGCCAATCCACATGCTCCACGGGACATTTTTCAGGATTATGATATCGTCTTTCTCGTATCTTCCATGGACAGCTTTATTCAGGAACGTCACTGGATCAACCACTTTGGTGAATTGATCATTATGCAGACGCCCGATGAGCATATGGAACCTACTTCGACGCCCCATGATCGCTTTGTTTTTCTCATGTTATTTACGGACGGCAATCGCATAGATCTTACACTCTACCCTGCGAATAACATCGTCAATTGGACCCGAGACAGCTTAAGTGTACTGCTGCTGGATAAAGATGGACTGGTGGAGCCTTTCCCACCGCCAAGTCTTCAAGATTATAAGACGATACCTCCAACTGCCCAAGTCTATGCGAATTCCTGCAAAGAGTTCTGGTGGGTCAGTACTTATGTAGCTAAAGGATTATGGCGACAGGAGCTGCCCTATGCCAAATTTATGCTAGATCGGCCTGTAAGGGATGCGCTTCACTTGATGCTGGAATGGCATATTGGTATACGAACCGACTTCGCGGCAGATCCGGGAAAGCAGGGAAAATATTTCGAGAACCATCTTGAGCCTCGACTTTGGACGCTCTACATTCAAACGTTTGCGGATGCAGATTATGAACATATGTGGCAGTCTCTTTTGATCATGGGAAATTTATTTAGAGAAGTTGCCTTGGAAGTAGCGAACCATTATGGTTACGAATATCCGACTCTGGACGATCAACGTGTTACGAACTATCTCCATCGCGTAAAAGCTCTCCCAGCAGATGCTAAGGACATTTATTGATAAAAAACCAGTCGGCACTTGATTTATATGTGCTAGGCTGGTTTTATTTTTATACTCTAAGTTATTCGGTCAGAACCCGATCGCCTCTGCTCGCAGGCTGAGAGATAACCAAAAATTCAACATCCTCATTCGTTTCATTAAACATTTGATGAGGTACCATAGGAGGAACCTCACACCCTTCCTGAGATCCTAATTGGATTTGTTCACCATCCACTTCAAGTACCGCTGTACCTGATAAAATAAAGAAAAATTGGCGTGCATGATGATGATAATGTCTGACCTCATGAGTATTTCCGGGCATCCGCTCATGAATAATACTCAAATCCTTATTTTTCACTAAGCGCCAACCATCACATTGATCTCCCCATATATAATGTTCAGCATTATTTTTACTTATTTTCATATTGAACTCCTCCTTTTTGCAATTACAGTTTTATTTTAAATATGAATTCATAGAGCTACAATCTTATTTTTAAAAAAACGGCGGGACAAATGTAAAAAGCACTCCGACTTAGTCAGACTGTTTTTTATATATCCGCCTCGATAATTTCCTCCAACTTAATCCAGCTAAAATCCTCTTCCCCACGGGACAGCTTCACTTCTCGCCGACTTGTGTTAATCACCGTGACCAGTCCACGCAGCTCCTCATCATCAAATGGATTGAACACTTTTAGCGTAATAGGCTTACGTTCGTTATAGGATACGATGATGGCCTGTTCAATCTGCTGCATTTCCTGATCGTCCAGTGTCGGTTTGCCGCGCCTACCTTGCTCCTTCATCAGTCTTAAATATGCCTCCCGATGCTCAGGCAAAATCATGCGCGAGCTTTCCCATATGCCATTTCCTTCAAGCTTTTTCCCCATCGTAAGCCCCTCCTATGCTGTTCTGGTTACCGGATGCCATGCCAATACATGATCTAATCGAAAAACACGTGGCTGGCCTGTCTGTAAACAGGTGGCTCGTATCAAGCCATTCTGCACACGATGCACCTCGATACGCCGATGAGACAGTTTGCCCTTCCGATCCAAATACACGATTTCCACGATCTGCCCCACGTATTTTTCCAACATGATCCTTCACTCCTTATCAGAACGTTTGTTTGTATTATATGCGAACATGCGTTTGATTATCAATGTAAAAAAATCCCCTGAGGGATTTGACTCTCTCAAGGGAATTAAAATTCATAAGTGGATAGCTTAATATCTTCTTTATTCAAATCTTTCAGAGGATGGACAGGGCCATTCCAATAAGTGAGAATATCAAGCGGCTCATTAGTACCATGTTCTTTTAAAGAAAGAGATAATTCAAGTAATAAATGGGGAAGTTGATAAGAGCTTGTTAAAAACTGATATTCCTCTGGGCTTTCACAGTCTTCTGCTCGATAGAACACAAAGTATCCCTCGGTATGATCCCCAATGAGTACAATATAGCGAGCAAGAAACATAATTTCGCCATTGGCAAAAGGAATGGAATATGTCGAAGCAGAGATCAAATCTGTCTCTAATCCCTCAATTCGAAGGGTGAGTTCATTGTTAAGAGCATCCATTCTTTCTCTTTGTTCGCTGACGAGTTGTTCATAATTTACAGGGACAAGCCCTCCTTTCTTGATCGTAGCGATCAGTTCGTCTATAAATACTTTTTGAGACAACACTCGATTGCTCATTCTATTCATCTCCATATTCGTGAAAATAAGCATGGAATTCCTGCTTCTACATGTTCAATAATTATGTATTAAAAATCTTGATTCATTAACTATCAAGCAATTTTGTGACTGCATTCACGACCCTTTCCATCTCAAATGGCTTAACAATAAAGTCTTTTGCACCTGCCTGAAATGCTTTTATAATCGCTTCCTGCTGCCCCAAAGCAGAACACATCAAAATGTTGGCTTGGGGATCAAGTTCTATGATCTTTTTAACAGCCTCAAGCCCGTCCATCTTAGGCATATTAATATCCATGGTGATTAAATCGGGACGAAAGTGTGCGTATTTCAAAACAGCATCATACCCGTTTTCTGCTTCCGCAATAACAGCGTGACCTAAATCCAAAAGAATATCTTTAAGTACAGAACGCATAAACAAAGAATCATCCACTACTATAACTGCTGCCAAATTAATCTCTCCAATCCGTTGTCAAATGATATGCACGCCCAAACTTCAATATCGGTGAAAAAACTGGTAAAATTAATAGAAAGAATCTGTAAAAATAAAAACGCTACCAATGAATTATAAAAGAAATTTGAAACTAGCTACTACAGAATTAGTTTTCAAAAAAACGTTTCACAATGACGTAAATCATTTCTGAAAAGCAAATTACAAAGGACTATATATCTACTGTATCTTGAGCACTAGCCATAAAAGCACAATCTTCTTGGATAGTTATAAAAAAACTGACGTCGGTATCATTCCGACGTCAGTTTATAAACTTATTCGTTTAGCATTTCTTATTCATTCAGAGCTTTTTTCAAAGCCTCCAGATTGTTTTTCATCACACCAAGGTAATCCAGGTTCTTCTGTTTGTCTTCATCCGTCAATCCTTCGAGCGGATTCAGTACATCGGTTTTTGAACCGATTTCAGTAGCTACGGTCTCAGCGACCTTCGGATCAACAAGAGTTTCGAAGAAAATCGTTTTAACATTATTTTCTTTAGCGAATTTGATAATACCCGCCAGCTTGTCCGGTGTAGGCTCTTGCTCTGGAGATAATCCGGCAATGGGTACTTGGGTCAGACCATATTGCTTAGCTAAATAACCAAAAGCAGCATGCTGCGTAATAAAGTCTTTACGTTTTACATCTTTCAGACCTGTTTTGAACTCGGTATCCAGCTCTTTCAGCTTGGCGATATAAGCATCAGCGTTTTTCTCATAATCAGCTTTGTTTGCTGGATCGGCTGCTACAAGCCCTGCTTCAATGGACTCCACTTCTTTTTGGGCCAAGACTGGATTAAGCCATACATGAGGGTCCATCACATGATCGTGATCATGGCCTTCCTCTGCATGTGCTTCTTCTCCTTCTTCCTCCTCAGCGGTGCCTTCCATCAGGTTTAACCCTTTGCTCGCTTCAACTACAACACGCTTATCGTTGGACGCGCTACTCAAAGCCTGTTCTGCCCAGCCTTCGACGATACCGTTATAAACAAACACGTCAGCATCCTTTACCTGTGCCATATCTTTGGCGCTCGGTTCCCAGTCATGCGGCTCGGCACCAGCTGGAATCAACGCGGTTACGTTAGCATGGTCTCCAGCAACTTGCTTGGTAAATTCATACATTGGATAAAAAGTGGTGACCACATTCAGCTTGTCTGCTGTTTGTGCCGCATTCGGCTCGGTTTGGGAAGCGTTTGTAGCTGTATTATCAGATTTGGCTCCGCAGCCAGACAAAATAAGTGCTAGTCCCGCAGACAATACAAATGATTTTTTGAACCATGTATTCATATTCATTACTCCTTTATCCATTAGATTTTTTAGTTATTCTCACTGTAATTACACTCACTGACCTGCCGCATTCTGCCGTCGCGAAGCCTGTTGCTTGCCCAGCTTGCGGACCAGCTTTTGTATACCAGCTCCTACAATCAGGAATAATAACAGCACCATGGCAATTGTCCCCCCTGGGGGTGTACTAAGTTCATACGATGCCGTTAAACCCATAAATACGCCGATCAATGCAGTGACCATAGATATCCAGATGGCTGCCGCGAAGCTCGGTGCAATTCGAATCGCCAGCGCTGCAGGGAGCACGATGAGTGAGGAGACAAGCAGCACACCGACAATCGGCATTGCAGCAGCTACAATCATCCCTGTTAAAATACTAAATGCAAATGAGATGGACTTGACAGGAAGACCGTTGGTCTTCGCCGTTTCTTCATCAAAAGTAATCTGATACAAAGGGCGCCGAAACACGAAAAAGAAAATACCTCCGATGACAGCCACAACGATCATCAACATCAGCTCTGTCTGATTGACAGCTACTACCGAACCAAATAAATAAGCGGAAAATCCTTTGTTGATGCTCTGATTCAGATTCATTAAAATAACGGCCGTCGAGAGGCCACCTACCATAATAATAGCCACAGATATCTCACTATATGTTTTATAAGACCTGCGGACGTACTCAACGATAATCGCTCCGATTACGGCAACAATAAATCCGGTTATCGTCGGGTTAATACCTAAATAGGCACCTGCTGCCACCCCTGCCAGCGATACATGCGATAGCATGTCCGCCATGAGAGCCTGACGCCGTAGCATCAGGTATACTCCAAGCACCGAGGCCAGCAGTGCAATTACCCCACCGGCACAAAATGCCCGCTGCATGAAGTCGTAGTGCAGCATTTCCATCCGCCATCTTCCTTCCTCTCAAGCTCAATAATTCGATCCAGATAATGTTGCACTTCCGATAGTCCATGGGTCACCATGACCACGGTTCTTCCATATTCCTTAACCTGTTGATTCATCAGATCGTAGAAGTGGTAGCGGCTTTCCTGATCCATTCCGGTCGTAGGCTCATCCAAAATGAGCAAATCCGATTCCTGAGCGAGCGCTCTTGCCACACAAATACGCTGCTTCTGTCCACCGGACAATTCGCCGATTTTACGGTGACGCAAATCCCACATGCCTACCTGACGCAGCGCCTGCTCCGTCAGATCATGATCCTCAGACCGCATACGGCGTAACCAAGAGCCATGAGTATATCTTCCTGAACGGACAAATTCCAAAATCGTACTTGGAAATCCGCCATTGAAGGCGGCAATTTGTTGGGATACAAATCCAACAACGAGCTTTTTGCCTTCACCTGTACGATTAGACATGAACACCTTGCCCTTCCAAGGCTGAAGCAAGCCGAGCAACAGTTTGAGCATGGTTGACTTGGAAGCACCATTCGGTCCGGTAATGGCTACAAATTCTCCCGAAAAAATTTCAACATTGGCATCCACCAAGTTAGGAACATCTCCGTAGCCAAATGTGACCTGTTCCAATGAGGCCAATAACATGACGCAAATCTCCTTTTCCTTTAAAAAGCCTGGAGCCATCTGAGCAATCATCCTTTGCGCAGATTCTCCAGGTCGTTTATGATCATTAAACCATCTATCGTAATTATTACGATTTGGTAATAAAAAAATAGGCGTTTGATAAACGTAACCTTTACGCATTAGCAAGTTTAACAGTTTAGGCAAGGTTCGTCAATGTTTTGGCAACTCTTTTGTTTGTTTACTTCACTTTGTCCGGGTACAAGCCTGCAGCCAAGGTTTTCAACGCGATCGGAGCGCGCACGCCTTCAGCCGCTGCGGATAATGGCAGGACTATAAACCGTTTGTTTTTGATCGCTTCCACACCAGCCAGCGCAGGCTTGTTCAGAAGCAGTTTCTCTTTATCCGCCAGTGAAGTATCTCCATAGTCGAGAATGACAATGACGTCAGGATTACGGTTCACAACCTCTTCCCAGCTTACCTCAGTAAAACTTTTGTCGATATCATCAAAAATATTTTTCGCCTTCACACTTTCAATCAAAGACGTTAGATAATTGTTGGCAGCCGTAAAGGGCTTGTCTTCTCCGCTGTCATAAACAAACACCTTGGGTGCCTGTTCAACAACACCAATTTGAGTCTGAATGGACTGCACTTGTTCACGCATTTCATTTACCAGCTTTTCTGCACGCTCCTCAACCCTAAAAATACGCCCAATATTTAGTATATCCTGATATACATCTTCTAATGTGGGGCCCGGCTTATTTGAGGACTCCTGTACATAGGTCAGCACCCCTTGTTTGGCTAGCTCCTCACGGGAACCCAGATTTTTATCATTAAAAGCACTCTTCCAGCCCGCATAGGCAAAATCCGGTGCAGCGGCCATAAACACCTCTTTGGACGGATATTGTTCGGCCAGTACCGGGATTTTGTCATATTGAGCCTTATATTTTGGCAAAATCTGATCATCCAAATACGCAGTTCCTACCATAGAGGATTCCAGTCCAAGAGCCAGCATAACCTCAGTCGCGTGCTGGTTCAGTGTAACCGCGCGTTTAGGCGCCTCGGGAAATGCCATTTTAACGCCCATGTTTTCAAGCTCTACCGACGTCTCCTTGGTTGCTGATTGGGATGCGGCAGGTTGCTGCCCGTTTGCGGATGGATCGCTTGTTTGGGCCGTGTTTCCTGCTGCACAGGCTGATAACAACAGCATCATCGCCAAAGCGAGCATAACCAGCGGTAACGCGGGCCTGCTATATTTTTTCATATGTACCGTCTCCTCTTTTATTTGTAGTTATTCTTACCTCATCGTATCGCCTTTTCTGTTAACATCATGGATGGCCTCCTCTCCTGAGAGAATCCGGTAAAAAGGTAATATTCGGCTTTCCGGTTTTTGGATGAATGCAGATTTCTGTCTCGACCCCGAATACACTCCACAGCAGGTCTGGCTGAAGCACATCCTCTGTTATGCCGGAGGCTACCACTTTGCCTTCTTTTAATACATACATTCGATCACAATAAAATGCCGCTAAATTCAAATCATGCAGTGCAGCTAGCGTAGTTATCCGAAGTGTTTTGACCAAATCCAGAATTTGCAGCTGATACCGGATGTCCAGATGATTCGTCGGCTCATCCAAAACAAGAAATTTCGCCTGCCCGGCCAAAGCTCTGGCGATCAATACCCGTTGCTTTTCGCCGCCAGACAAGGTGGCAAAGCCCTGATCTGCCTGAGCATTCATGCCTACCCGCTCCAGCGCCTGCTCGACCAGTTCATGATCGACGACAGTATCTGCTTCCAACAGTTTCTTATGCGGATGGCGACCCATCAGGACGATGTCCCGTACTGAGAAATCAAACGTTTGCGGCGCATCCTGACTCACCACTGCCATTTGTCGGGCTGTCTCTTTATACTTCATCCGTAGCATATCCTGGCCATCCAACGTAACTACACCACTGTCAGGCTTTAGCACACGATACATATTTTTGAGCAACGTCGACTTCCCGCTGCCATTCGGACCGATCAATCCGACTAGCTCCCCTGCTTTTACCTGGAGACAGATGCCGTCGATCAGCCGTTTGTCGTGAATACTGAAGGTCACGCATTCGACTTCTATATTCATTTTTCGCCTCCAAACGAGTAGGAACTACGACGCAGCAGCCACACAAAAAAAGGTCCTCCGCACACAGCCGTCACAATACCAATCGGTAGCTCCTGTGGAGCCAGCACAAGCCGGGCACATACATCAGCCCACACGACAAAAATAGCTCCCGCCAACAGGCTGACGGGCAGTACACGCCGATGATCTGATCCCACTACCAGCCTAACGATGTGCGGAATCATTAGTCCGACAAAGCCAATCGAGCCACTAACGGATACGACTGCCCCGGTTAAAAGAGACGCCACCACAACCAGTAATACGCGGAACGCCTGTACGTTCACACCAAGCGTTACTGCGGTCTCTTCACCCGTTAGCAAAGCATTCAGCGACCGGTATCGGGTCAGAAGCACAACCGTTCCAACGACTACAATAAGGCTTGGAATGAAAAGCGTGTCCCATTGAGCACCTGCTAGACTTCCCATTATCCAATACATCGCGTCACGAATGCCTTTTTCATTCGGGGCCGTCGTCACGATAAAGCTAGTCACAGCCGACAGCATCATAGACACCGCCACCCCTGCCAGCAATAAGCGGGTCGTCGATATGCTCCCAGCTACACGGGCTAACGCGAACACCATAAGCATTGCAGCTAACGATCCTATAAAAGCAGATAAAGGCAGCGCAAGTCGTCCTAAAAACCCGAAAGCTCCGAACACAATTACCAATGTGGCTGTCACCGAAGCCCCAGACGAGACACCTAAAATATAGG
The DNA here is from genome assembly GCF_038007385.1 of Paenibacillus sp. FSL M8-0228. Taxonomy (NCBI): domain Bacteria; kingdom Bacillati; phylum Bacillota; class Bacilli; order Caryophanales; family Paenibacillaceae; genus Paenibacillus; species Paenibacillus sp. FSL M8-0228. Next base: position 2,447,359 of record NZ_JBBOXA010000001.1, on the reverse strand, counting down.
GATCCGCTAACGAATTACGAATTAATGCCTGTATAGTCGCCCCTGTAACAGCTAGTCCTGCTCCTACGATGACACCTAACAACACGCGTGGAAAGCGGATTTCCCAAACGATATATTGCTCAGGCTTGGTCCATGTCACGGGTATCCACTGGTCCAGCCAGGGAAGATGGGACAGTGCAATTCGCCATATCGTCCCCGGTGCGACAGCTACAGGGCCCAGCATGACCGCGAGTGTGACCGAAAGCAACAGCCCAGCAGTCAGCAGCAGAATTGTTGTAAATCCCCAAGTAGGCTTGCCCGCTAGGTGTGCACGAGAATGATGTTGTGATGGATTAGGTCTTGATGGATTAAGGTGACTCGTTCTCGAAGTCATGAATTACTCAATGGCTTTTCGGCCGCTTCCAGCTTTCTCAATTGTTCCTCGATCTCGGAAGCAGAGAAATTCTCACCCATGACAACCGCTACATCGTTCACTGGCTTTTGCGGGCGGATCGGAATGATTTCCAGCTCCCGATAGGCAAATTGAAACATCATCTGACCCTCTGATTCCAGAAACCGCACAATTCCTTTGGCCCGATAAATTTCAGCTGGCAAACTGCGGAACAACTGTTCAAACTCGTAGCGTGGCACAGGTTGTCCAAAAAAATGCGTGTGAACAACTACATGGTCGTAGGAATGATAATGCTCCCCATGTTCGTGTTCGTGGTCATGGTCATGAGACTGATGATCTGTATGGTCATCATGGTCATACGTGTGCAGATGATTTTCCAAATGAGGATGTTCACTCTCAATATCAACTGCGGATTCCTTATGTCGCGAAACATCCATACGCTCCTCTCCTTGAGTGGAGAAAAAAATTCCAGCGTCCACGTCACTTCGTTGCGTGCTCACAGTCAAAACATATGGATTTAACTCTTTTACGAGGGCCTGTACTTTCTGTAACTCGCCCGCAGCCAATAAATCGGTCTTGTTAATAATCAGTTTGGAAGCGCATCGAAGCTGATCCTGCATCAAACGAAGCGATTTGCTTCTCTCGTTCCCCGAGGCAAAATCCAAAAATTGACGCGCGTCTATGACCGTGATAACGGATTGTAATATCATAGTAGAATAAATTGAGGCGTCTGTCACTGCATCTACAATCTCCATCGGGTTAGCCACTCCGGTACATTCTACAATAATCACGTCCGGCTTATATTCCTCAGCAAGATTCATGAGCTCGACGCCCAAGTCCCCGCGAATGGTACAGCATATACAGCCACTGAGCATTTCCTTCATGGGTGCTTGTCCATTCACCAAACTACCGTCCAGATTAACATCACCCAACTCATTCATCAAAATGGCTGGCTTGAGACCCTTTTCCTTGTAGTAAGCCAGCGCATGCTGAAGAAGAGTGGTTTTACCGCTACCCAAAAAACCGGATAAAACAACAATCGGTATCATATAACCCCTCCTTGTCTTTGCAACATTTAATATGGATCGTACCTTAAAAATTTCCTTCTTGCAATCATTTATCGGATTTTAATCGTAATAATTACTATTAATGAGTATAAATATATATGAGCATGCTCAGATTTGTCAATATAGGGAGGTGATTCACACACAATCCGGCGGGCATGATTGTCCCCTTACAGGCATAGGCTGTAGATAAGAACCCTTATTCCCAAGGAGACGTGGAATGAAAAACAGTACGCTGTTGAAGATGCTGCCTTTTATGATTCCGTTTGCCTTTCTCATCCCTGTGCTTGTCACGCTATCTCCCCAGTGGCTTCGTTTGTTAGATGTGGGGCAGCTGCAGCCATTAAAAACGGTATTTATGGGTATTTTTCTGGAAGCTGTTCCGTTTCTCCTTATCGGTGTGCTCGTCTCATCCCTTTTGCAGTGGCTTGTACCGGAGACATGGATTCGCAAAATAGCGCCTGCACATCCTGTACCGGGTGTCCTGCTGGCCTCCTTACTAGGTATACTGTTTCCCATCTGTGAATGCGGCATGATCCCTGTCGTTCGCCAATTAATGCTCAAGGGAATGCCTGCCTATATGGGTATCACTTTTATTTTAAGCGGGCCCATTATCAATCCCGTGGTACTGGCTGCGACGATGATGGCTTTCCCTTCCCATCCCGAGGTCACTGCCGTTCGAACGGGTTTGGCTTTTACCGTTTCCGCGATCATCGGACTGATCGTGTATGCCTTTGTGCGAGTACATCCGCTCAAACGGTCGTTACTCTCTTTTAACCAGCAAAAGCAGAACAATCAGACTCATCGGCATAATCGCACATGGCGGGGATTTTTTGTACATGCTGGGGACGAGTTTTTGGACATGAGTAAATATCTCATTATCGGCGCATTATTGACAGCCTGCATCCAAACCTTCATCCCACGTAATGAGATGCTTTCGTTAAGTGAAGGAACGGTCGGATCGTACGCCTTTATGATGGGTTTTGCCTACATACTGTCGCTGTGTTCCACCTCTGATGCCTTTGTAGCCACTGCTTTTTCACATACCTTTACACTGGGTCCACTGGCGGCCTTTCTTGTACTTGGTCCGATGCTAGATTTCAAAGGCACGCTCATGCTACTAAGCACCTTCCGCACCAAATTTGTCGCCATCCTGGCCTTGCTCATTGTTTCACTTGTTCTAGTGGGTTCTATAGCTGCTGAATGGTTATTGGGGAGGTGAATACAAACGTGAATTCAACCTTTAGCATCCGCTGGCAATATGGCATTCGCTCCTTGCTCATGATCGGATTGGCTGTATACATCATCTCATTAAGCCGCACGAATGCACTTCATTACTACCTAGCTCCCCATATGCAAAAGCTACTCCTACTCTGTCCTGTACCCCTCTTGTTCATCGCATTGGCGATGGCATGGCACGGAATCGTTGGGGGGCGGGACGGTGAGGATGTATGTGATTGTGAGCACCCGTTGCCGCAAAGCTGGTTCAAAAAAACACTCGTATATGGAATGCTGCTCATTCCGCTCCTATTCGGTTCTTTGCTGCCCAATCAGGCACTTGGTAGTGATATGGCCGCCAAAAAAGGCATGTCCTTCACGTATCCCAACCCGGACATCCGACGGAAAACAGATACACAGACCACGAAAGCATCCACCTCCTCCCTTTTATCAACTGCATCTTCTGTCCCCACTTCGCCCCCTCCAGAGGGGAAATGGAGTCAGGAAACGCTGGATAAGCTGTTCGTTCCGCCTGATAAGTACAATGTGGAATTCGCCGAACTGGCGAAACGCCTGTATCAGCAACCTATCATACAGATCAAGCCAGAGATTTTTTCCGAAACTATTGGAGCCATTGAATTATATAAACAAGCTTTTGAAGGAAAAAAAGTACAGGTGACTGGCTTTGTGTATAAAGACGACAATCTGCCGGGTAAAGGGCTTTTTGCAGTAGGAAGATTCCTCGTCATGTGCTGTACTGCCGATGCCATGCCCTTCGGGATCATCGTCCAATCCCAGAAAGCCCCGTCCTTTGACAAGGATACCTGGGTGACCATTGAAGGAACACTGCATACCGCACAAAAGGGAAACGCTCCCGTACTTGAAATTCGATCCGAAAAAATAACCGCTGTCGAGCAGCCAGAATCCCCTTATGTCTATACCCAAGCAGACTCGGTAGCTACCTTTGATCGCTTGAACACAACACACTAACCCCGCCAAGGAGGAAAAATGATGAACAAAGTTCCTGTTATTTTAATCAGTGGTTTTCTTGGAAGCGGCAAAACAACACTGCTTTTGCGCCTGTTAGCCCATACCCGCCAAATTCCCCTTCGTGCTGTTGTTTTAATGAACGAAATGGGTGAATATAATGTAGACAGCGCTATAATTTCAGAGGAAATGCCTGACGTAACAGTAGAAGGATTGCTAGAAGGCTGCATTTGTTGCAGCAAAAGAAATGAACTGGCAGGGGCTTTGCATACCCTGCTCAGCCAGGAGCCAGATCTGATCTTCATGGAGACCACCGGGGTAGCCAACCCCGAACAAGTACTGGAGGAGCTTCGCTCCCCTCTACTGGCAGATCAGCTTTATCTGGTTCACAGCATCAGTGTTGTGGATGCTGAGCTGTTCCATGAATACAATAGCCGTTTTACGGCTGATAAAGAACTGGTTCGCACCCTGCACGGACAACTGCGCACCGCAGACTTCATTGTGGTGAACAAGACGGATGCAGCAAGCAGCCGTGAAGTGACGAAGGTCGTCAAAAGCATCCGCAAGCTCAACGATACGGCCAAGCTGCAAACTACTGAATATAGCCGGGTTGACCTTGAACCACTGCTAGAGCCTGTTCTGGCCTCCACATCCGTTGCCGCGAAACCTGTACAGACACCTCAACCAGCACCTGCACAGGTCCAGCCCACTGATGCAGATGCACTGTCTGTCCCCATTCCCGTCAAAAGTTCCGGACGACCCAGTATTACCTCTATAAGTACGCCGTTCAAAGTTATTTCTGCACACAGTCATAGCCACAGCCACGATCCCAACCAGACCCACTCGTTTTCCCATTTGGAGAGCTTAACGCTGCATCAATATTCTCCTCAGCCACTCGAAAAACAACGATTGGAGCGCTTTCTGACAGGGCTAGGCTCCTCTCTGCTTCGAGCGAAAGGTTATTGCGTGCTTCCTCAGGAAGGGACAATGCTTTTGCAATTTTCAGGAAATCACTTGGAGTGGCAGCCTACTGCACTTCCCGTGAGTCAGGGATATGTCACGCTCATTGGGGAGCAGCTCGACAAAGCATCCATTACCGACCAATGGGAACAGTGCTTCATTTCGCTATAAATAACAGGTCTAAATTAAGACAAAAAAACCTCCTGCAGATGCAGGAGGTTTTTTAAAAAGCGATGTTCACGGATTATAAGCATAATCCATGAACACAACGCTCGACTGTTCTTACTTAAGGTTATATTTTTTGTTAAAGCGATCCACACGGCCACCGATATCCACGTTTCTTTGTTTACCAGTGAAGAACGGGTGGGAAGCGGAGCTAGTATCTACACGGATAACTGGGTATGTGTTACCATCTTCCCATTCCATCGTTTCTTGCGAATATTTAGTGGAAGCACTCAGGAAAGTAAATCCACAGCTAGGGTCCAAAAAGATAACTTTGTTCAATGTTGGATGAATATCTTTTTTCATTAGTTTCACCTAATCTTTCATGTAGTTTTAGTTTCAACTTCAAACGTACTGGCGCAATACTCCATCAGTTGGCAAAAGGAACGGTTATGTCCCAGAAAAAAAGACGACAGACCTTAACGGTTGGCGCTCAAGCTCGTAAACGACAAGCAAACGATGCCGCATATATCGCATCGCCCATTGCACGAACGCTCCGGATCTTTCGTCAGCCTTCATCGTTATATAAGCATATAGTGAATGGTCCTCCGGCTCGTCCCAAATGCTGACACCAGCACAGGAGAAGTCGGTAGCCACGTGCTTTCGATTCAAAAGGCAAAGCGTGCCATGTAGCTCAGCATCTATCATACAGCCGTGAAAAAAAGCCGTTCTCTTAGATGCAAGCTTTAACTTTAGACGCTCTGTCCACTGGACTAATTCAAGTTTTCGCCGGTTCCATAACGCAGGCTTTTGCAAACTTAACAGGCTTCGCTCAGGAAGCAGGATAATTCAGGTTGCTATACAGCAGGCCTCAAATTATCTAGTTTCACGATGGATCGTGTACTTTTTCAGACGCGGAGAGTATTTTTTCATTTCAAGACGGTCCGGATGATTTCTTTTGTTCTTAGTTGTTGTATAGTTGCGGTCACCGGATTCGGTGCATGCCAAGGTAACAATTACGCGCATTTCTCTTCCTCCTTAATTGGAATACATGGTATACAATTACAATAGTAATTTTTACGATTAGTTTTATTCTATAATTCATGCTCCGCTTTGTCAACCTTAGAGTCACGGTTTATCGCTTCTTCTACCGTGTTCCAGCGATTACGGTACTGTGCAAGCTTCGGATGAAGTTGTAGTGGTTCGCTCGAAAGCACCAATCTGACATTTCTAATCCATTCTCCAAACGATGCATAGGAAGCGCACAAATTTGCCATTTCAGGACTCATGTACAAAAAAAGTGGGGTCGTATACTTTTCCGCCAAAAAACGAATAGCTGCTTCAATCGGCGTATACTTTTTACGCTTACCTTCCCAGCTCTCAATGACAACAGCACTCAAAGCCTGCTCCCGCTGCCACTCTCCCAGCTCGTCCACCCGCTTGTAATACGAACGTACCGGCTGCTTCCACATTCTTCTGACGGTTTCTTCATGCAGCGGATACAGCACCAGCTTTGTAAAAGATAATGCAGCCCCCGTTTCGGCAAAAAGCTCCAGCTCTCTGGCTGTAATCTGCTCGAACGTATCATAGTAGACCATGGTCCCTTTATGCATCTCGATCGGAGGCTCATAACCATAGGGTACATATTGAAGGTTTCTTGTCATGCCGGACACTCCGTCCTTCCATAGATGAACTTTTCCTTCTATATTATACCCTTGTTTTGGCATGAGGTTACATCAAATGTTTATCCTTGTTCAACAGCAGGCGTATTACCGCGTGGACCCCTTCGGAATTGCAACGCATAAAGTCCCATCGTCACAAGCGCAATCAGTGCAAGCACCGTAAAAATATTGCTAAAGTTGAACACCTGCACATTAGATACGACAGGATTCAGATGAAAGGACGACGAACTATCTAGCGTTTTGCCCAAGATACTTGTCGTAATCGCTCCGGCAATGAAATTCAGCAGAGATAGCAGCCCCATTCCAACACCAATCTGGTCTTTCGACAAGGTACGAGAAATCGTGTTGGACATGGCAATTTGCATGAAGGTCTGACCTACGTTTCCGAAAATAAGCAAAAACAAAATCAGATACGGAGACGCACCCACAAACGTAGACAAGCTGATAAAACAAATAAACAAAAGCGATACAGCTGTATAGACGAGAAACGAATTTCCTTTGCTATCCGCCAAACGCCCCCCTCTTTTACCCAATAGAGCCGAAGCAATAGCAGCCGGAAACATAACCAGTCCAATTATTGCGGGCGTAAGCTGATTGAGACTGTTCAGAAACTGCGGTGCCAAGTACGGCAATCCAAAGCTAATCCCCGTCCCTAAAAAAGCGATAAGGAGCCCGTATGAATATTGTTTGTTACGGAACAGCTTCGGCTGGATGAATGGGTCATGTGCAGTGTTAATGCGCCATATAAACAGTGCAAACAGCACCATACCGACCAGAAAAAACATCATATTGGTTTGCGAAATCGAAAGTAATAAGAAGGCTACTGTTCCACCCAGCAATAATCCACCAAGAAAATCGAACTTCTGATCCTCTCCACGCTGATCGTCCAAATATTTACGAAAGAACGGCAATGCGATCAGTGGCAGCATGGAAATGACGAACAAAAAACGCCAGCTTGCAAAGCCTGTGATCAAACCGGAAATAATCGGAGCCAGTGCAGTACCTAACGCCAAGCCGATTGCTGTGACGCCCAAAGCACGTCCTCTTTTTTCAGCCGAGAAATAACGGACTGGGACGATCATAGCAGTGGCCGGAATAACAGCAGCCCCTGCAGCCTGAAGCAAACGAGCTACAATGAGCATCCAAAATTGATTGGCCAACAGTCCAATAAGCGAACCCAGTGCAAAAAAGATAATCCCAAACGTCAGCAAATCCTTAAGACGATATTTATCTGCCAATTTGCCGTAGGTCACCGAGCCAACCGCATACACGATCATATAGCCAGTCAGCAACCAACTTACATCGGAAGCACTAATATGAAACTCCTCTCGAATCACAGGCATAACGACATTAAACATAAAAGCGTTCATCACTGAAAAAACAAGTGTGAAAGCTAGCACACGCATAAGCTTATCCGCATTCGGATAAGTTTGTTCATTTATCATTTGGTTGTCTCCCTCTCCTGTAAACCTCTTATCTAAGATCGTAATTCACTGCTTTTGAATACCCCTATCCGGGTAAAATCTCTATATATTCGCTCATGCACGGGCGTCCGCAGGGTGGTAGTCGCGGAGAATTTTTTTAAGCAGGCCGCGCAGCGTCTCCGATTCTCCGACAGATAACGTTTCCCCTACCGAGCTTTTAATTGCCTCAATAGTACGTTCAGCTACCTTGTGAATCTTCAAGCCTTCCTCAGTCAAATAGATTTGCTTCATGCGTGCATCTTCCGGGTGACTTTTGCGTACTGCCCAGTTTTTCTTAACGATCCCGTTAACCAGGCTAGTAACGCTTGATTTATCAATAAGCAATAGCTTTTCCAAATCCGTATTGGTGACTCCAGGCGACATCGCCAGTATATAGAGCGTCTGCGATTGTGGGGAGGTGAGCCCCAAAGGGCGCAGTGCTATTTCAATTTCGCGCCGGACGGTAGTGAAAATCCATTTAATTAAATACATCGTGCTCTCTTCCTCCCAAGGAAGACAAACGGGATACACCTCGCTTCCCATCTCACTACGAACCTCCATATCTATCTAATTTTAATAGTTTGAATTCCAACTAATTTTAATCAGCTGTCTACTTAGTGTCAATACTTTCGTAACATGATGCTTTATTAGATAGGGTTAATTTTGAATTACAAATTCATCCTTTATGGAAATATAGGCACAATAAAAGACGAGTCCTTTGAAGGAAACCCGTCTTTTACTTCATTCATCATTCATTTCTGTTTTATAGTTGCTTAGTCCGCAGTTTTCACTTGAACTAGCGGATATTCTTCTCCATCAACGGTAACCGTGCTAGCATCATTCAGTTCCAACCGCTGCCAAAGGGTCAATAGCGTACGATAAGGATACTTCTTCAGATCATACTCCGATGGTGTGTCAGTGTCTGTGTCTGTATTTGCTCCATTGCCACTACCCTCAGTAGTAATCTCCGAAGTCAAGCCTCCGTCCGTGTTGCCAGTCACTGCTCCAGATTGATCACCACTTTTTCCACTGGATGTACCCCCACGAGCTGTGGAACCATTGTCCGTGGATTGTCCATCTGCTGTCGTGCTTTTTGTAGTGGCGCTCCCAGTGTTTACATCACCGGATGGATCATTGTTCGCCTTACTGGCTGCTTCCTTGTCGTTCTGTTCAGCAAGTGTAAAATTTTCGTATAAGTGCTCCTGCTGATCCGCACCGACAATGACGAGCTTCTTCGGCTTAAATTCTGCCTGCTCTGTCGATGTCTGAAACGCAAACAACAGCTTGACCATTTTCGTAGTGGACTTGGTATTAGGCACATGTGTCACTATCGCCGTAGGCTCCTTTTTTACGGGCACTGTAGGCTCTACAGGCTGTTGTTGTACAGGCTTCGGAGTGGCAACAGGCGCAGGTGTGTCAGCAGATCCGATCACCCCGGTTGCTTTCAGGCCGCCTAGCGTACCTGCAATGACAATCAGCACGATCCCGGAAATCACCCCACCTTTACGGAAACGACGAAGCGTTTTGACCAGAGGCGTGTCCGTCTCACGCTTTGCTGCCAAATAGAAATTTTTAAAGGCAGGCTTCGCAGGTTCAAAATATTGACGCCACAGCGTTTTTTTATGCAGTCCCTCTCGTCCTTCCTTTTGGAAGAATAGAAGTAGCGCACGTCTGTAGGATGGTTCAAAACCGCCGCGTGGAGTAGCAAACTCAGGGTGTTCCTCCGACCATCGGATAAAGCGGTACATCGTATCGTTATCCTTTGCCCATTTGCGAATCGAACTGACCAGGCGAGCGAAATCCAATATTCCCTCTCCCGGCCCGTCAGAACGATAAAAGGCAGGCAACAGACGGGCAAAATGGCCTTCCGCAAGCTGCTGGGGCAGCCAGCTGTAAGCCCAATCCTGTACCTTTTCTACTTCGCCGGGCTCCAGACCGTCCAGCACCGACGGTTCCGGGTCCTCCGTGTTAAACCAATCATAAGCCGCAACTAATCGCACAGCTTGTCCCTTAAGAGGAGCAGGCAGCTTTCCAACCCACTGCACCAAATCAGGCCGTGTGAAAAAAGGAATCTGTACGACCTGATCGGGTGATATTTCCTTTAGCTCTACTTCGGTAAGTAAATACCGATCCGACGCTTCCTGCAAGCGTTCTGTCAATCCAGATTGCTCCAGCGGGGACAGTTTGCCTACGGCAGAGTTGCTGTCCCATTGACGCAAGCGTTGGTGAATGGCAGCCACAGCCTCTACTGGTTTTCTTTCCGCACGCAGTCGACCCATCAGTGCAGATTCTGCCAAAAGCTGAAAATCGGCATTCGCCGACACTTCGATATACCTACTGCCCCATTCGTGCACAACAGCCAGCAGCCCCTTGGCATCCGGTGTTCTTTTCATCTGACTGTCCATGTAGGGAATGAACAGCATTTTTGTCAGTGCCGGATTACCCAACACTTTCGTAAAATATGCCTTGCCTAATGATGGATTCTCTTCAATTGTATGATAAATATACGTGACTGCTTCCGTATTTCTGGCAGTATAAGCATTGTTTAGCGAACGGATTAAATATTCCACCAACCGATTTTCGCTGCTGCGTGCATGAACTTTATAATAGTCCTTGAAACTATCTACCAGGCCTACATCCGGAATATATCCATCCTTCACCCGATCAAATTCATGATCAAAGAACGACAGAAACAGATCATTCAGCCTCATTTTACGTGGCAGCGCATCGGGTGGCGATAAATAATCAGTCAGGCTTCGTAACACAGTGATTCGTTGTTCGTTGTATAATGCCCGCTCTCCCTGCTCAATTCTGTACAACGTAATTAGCTCATGATAGCTGGATGGCGTCAAATCACGCCCAGCCTCCATACCTGTCAGCATTTGCTCGGCAAATTTGAAGAAATCGTCCGGCGTCTCACCATTCAACAACGTACGGACGATCCAGTCAAAATACGGCTGTCTCACCTGCTCTGCATCCACATTAAGTATTCGACTATGATTAGACAGGTCAAATACAAAGTCCTTTTCTACATTCCGATCACCGGGACGCAAACTAAAAGGCTCAACAAACATCAAGTGAATGCCTTTTCTGCTGTTTGGTTCCTGTGCATATGTAAGAAATCCGAGTCTGTTGCGAAATGCATAAGGCAGTGCTGCATATAACACACCAAGCAGTTGCTTGGCTGAAGATCCGACCGCTTCTACAGGAACATTCAGCGCTACGTATACCTTTTTGCGACCCGCTGCGGACATCATGACTGCGTATAAAAGCTGTTTGAACACTTCTTCGCTCAGCTGCAATTGAGCCAGCACTGTAGACGGGTCAACAGCCGGAAATACACTTCCACCTGGTAGGCGCTCCAATTCCGGCAAATCCGTTCCCTGCTCAATATCATAAGTATCAACAAAGGAGGTGTTCAGCCACTGCTTATAGTCAGACGGAGATTCACCATGTCCGGCTGGAATCACATAGTTGTGCGTGAAAAGGGCGCTTCGTAGCCCAGTAAAATCCGCAGCCTTATAAATACTGCGGCCAAGTACTACATCCCCGGACTCCGTCCGTACCAGATGTATGGCTTCCGGATAGACACTTTCCTGTTTCTCGCCGCGCGCCGTCAAAGCAGCAGGCGCATCATATACACATAAGGGATGCAGCACCTTTTTAATAAAAGAAGCATCCAATCCTTTGGAATTAGCCACTGTATCGAAGCCTTCCGTAGAACGGAAAATACCACGCCGTTCCCGTGTGTACATCTGCTGTTGTATCAAATGAGAGGTAGCATAACTCACTGTGATTCTCTCCCCTCAATGTACTTCAACTTATAAAGCAGCCAAATAAATGGCTCATCCACACGGATCGGACTAACCAACCCTTGCAGCTTTTGCTCAACCGGATTGCTACCCAGCGCGGAAACCGCGAAATAGGCCGTATCCGTAAAATATACATCCATCGTGCCCTTGAACGGTTTATCCACCTTTTCGATGAAGCGCCGAACTTCGCCATCAATGTTCGCAAACTCATCCAAATCCATATATTTGCGATGCTCCATCGGATTAAAAATATTGCTGTTCGTCTTGATGTATGTGCCTTCTTCATCTGCCAACGCAGTAAGCATATCACTTTTGGTCAGGACGACAGCGGTCGGAATGTCCGTTTTCCCTTTTTCCTGATAGGCAATAAAATCACCGAACATCGTAAGTACAACGTCACGCGGTTCATCATATTGTGAGACCCACTCACCCGGCTTATCGCCAAGGTTAATCTTAATGCGCTCCCGAATAGAGCGGATTTGTAGTGGATCGACCATAAAGAGAATACCTGCAGAATTCTTAATATGCTGTCCATGCAGTCCCAGATAGTCCTGATCTACCATTCCCTCACCGGCGACATCAAAAAACACTAGCGTCAGTGGCGGCTTTTCCTCATCCTTAAATACGAACTGGAAGATAAAAGGCTCCTGCATCTTTTCTTTTTGTGTCGATGTAAGCAGATCGCCTCTTTCAAATAAGGGTTCCTCATACATAGTGCGGAACTTTCGGCTGATCTCTGCATTGAGTGGCATGCAAGCCGCGTCAAAATGATCGGCCGTAACATGTTGCAGCGTGTGAATCAGGGAGGTCATATAAACAGATTTCCCTGCCTGCGAAGCTCCAATAATCGAAATGATATTGCTAGGCACCTTACCCGCAGTCACGGGCAACTCGTTATGGCAGTGCGGGCACAGTCGGTGACGCGTCAGCTCGCCATAACGGTCGGTCAGTCCTGTCAGTACATGATCAGAATACAATCGATGTTCCTCAGGAACATCAAGGGGATGTAAAATCGCCTCCATATCATGCACACTGTCCAAGCCAAAACGCTCCCGATATTTGTTCAACAGCTCATCTTCACCCAAAGCGTAGTCCTCGTCATCTTCACGGTGATGAGAAGCACGGAATACTACTTCCTCCGGGGAGAATTTACTAAAGCAATAAGGGCACACAATATCATAAAATAACGGCCTTGGCGCTGCCTGTGGCTTTCTTCTGAATAAATTGCTAAGAAAACTCATCGGTTGCGGCCTCCTTTCATTCAGGAACTAATTCATATACCGTGCCATATTTCTGGCCGTCCGTAAAAAACAGCCGCACATATTCATCTCCCCCCACTTCAACAGCGGGTAAAACATTCCGTCCCGCAACAAAAGGTGCTGTGAACGGATACAAGGTTCCATCGTCCCGATCTGCGGGATAGCCCCCACGCTTCTTCACGTAGCAAAGCGCCTCCTGCGGGACAGGAACTTCGGCTGTCACCTGAATTTGGACGGTTTTGCGGCTGCGAAACCAGCCTTTTTTATGGTGAACCGCATATCTGATTTTAGCCCTTCCGGTGCTCAACTCCAGTTGGTTGGCTCCGTCTTGCTGACGGATCACGTAAGTGTCTCCATCCTCCCGAACAGCCGGATACACGGTATACCGCACGCGTCCAATGCCTTCAATTCGGTCACGATAGCTGCCAGCAGCCTTATACTCCTCGCGTGTAAAAAGTTTTAGGCTTGAAAAAGGCGGTAAAACTTCACCTTTATTTTGCCCATTCACACCTGCATCGGCTGATTGCTTCGCAATATATACCACGGCTGCGCCCTCAGGCCACTGCCAGCGTAACACAACCCGGTTGTCATCAATTTTGTGGCTCAGCTCCGAAATAATAGGATCACCGGGCTGTGCTTCCCTATACTGCATAAGTTCCAGCCTCCCGTTCTAAAATCCACTGCTGCGTCGATTGCGCGTCGGGGCTTCCGGTGCCCCTCTTCGGCGTCCTGACGACTCACCCTGACTTCCTCCACCGGAAGATCGGCGAGTATTTTCCGCAATCGGCAGAACAAGCGAAAAGACAGCAATAAGGGCTGCCAGTACGAGCGCTGCCAACAAACGAATCATCAAGTCGCCTATAGGCGATCCAGATAATCCTTTTTCCAAAATAAAGCCAGCGAGCAAGCCTGCCGGGACTCCACCAATGGCGAAATTCCGTGCAAGAAAACGGTTATCGAACATCAGCCCAAGAGCTAATCCCAATAGAGCGCCGATAATGACCAGAGCCGTTACACGATAAATGGCAAAATACAGACTGTCGGCATATTCACCTGTCCGCTCCGTTACCAGTGTGCGATCACCGATTTTGTTATATATTTTACCGAACGCCTGAGTAAGTCCTTGGGCATTGGCTACATTAGAATAAGTTCCACCTGTCAGGTTAGCAATATTTTGCAATAAGGCTATACCATCGGACTCTGCCAGTTTCAGCCCGATCGTATTAATCGGAATCTGGCGGGCGATATAAGGAGCCAATGCTGTCTGGGTATCCAGATCGCTAAAACCATCAGAGAGCATAATAACGAGAGAACCTTTTTCCGCATTGCCTTGGGTTTCAATCTCCTTGATCGTCTCGTCCAAAGCAAGCCCGATCTCTGTACCGCCTGACATTATAGTTTGCATACTATCAATTTTAGAATATACCGCTTGCTTCTCTGCATCTGTGCCAATGGGAGTAAATGGCTGAACCAACTGCGCAGCAGATTCAAATGAAACAATGGCTACCCGCTTGTCTCCATCCATTTGGGCAATCAGACTCTTGGCAGCCGTTAGGCGTTCATTATCAGGATCTGTTTGTTGCATACTTCCGGAATTATCAATCACAAGTACGAGGTCCTGTACGCTCTTGCGCCCTTCAGGGTTAACCTGATAGCCCAACTCCAATAGCAGACCTGCCACGAACAACATCACCAACGTAGCAGGCACCAGTAACTTCCAGGATAACCCGGAGTAGCGCTGCCGCCATGAATGTCCATTTAACTGTGGCGAAATCAGTTCGCCAATCAGACAGCCTAGGCCAATGCACAGGGCCATGATGCCAAAATACAGCCCGATCACGATGATATGCGGCCAATGCCCTATCAATTTGTGAAGAATAAGCTCTCCCAAGATGAAGCCTACTACAGCGCCCAGCAAGCCGAACAGTAATAGGAGAACGTTAAATTTACGCTGCTTCATAAGAATCGTTGCTTCCTTCCATCATTAAAGTAGGATGAATATGTGGCTACCGCAATTCCGGCAACCGGTCCACGTCGATTCCGTGAAACACGAAACCATTCGCAGTATATGTCTCATAATACGTTTTGCCGTTGCGGTAAACCATCAGATCCTCCAGATGGAAGCCGCCCATCAAATGCAGTTTTTCCACCCCGCTACTGCGGCGCTCATGCACAAAACCCAGTTTGTAAATACGCGAAGTAATGTCCACATCCATCGCATAAGGAAGAAATTCGCCTTCGTAGTCACCAAAGAAGTACTTTTCTTCATACCGATGCTCATGGGTATAGTCGAGCAAACGTACGTTAATTCCGCCATGTTCCTCTAACGTTTGATACAGTTTTCTAAACAGCTCATCCTTCGGAACGACCAGCCGATTTTCATATGCAGCAGCTACATTCGCACGCCGCAATAATTCTTCTTCGAAGGTCTGATTAAACGGCTGTGAACTGAGAATCAAGGTACGACAGGTCTGCGTAAGTCGATCCACCAATGCGGACAGACCCCCGTCCAGCAATCCGGATACAGGCCCCATATGCCGGGTATCAAAGAATATAGATTTTCCCCGCTTGCTTTCCAGCTCACGCATGACATCCTCTGTCACACGCTCGTAATACTCGAACAGGTTTTGACCTGTGTAACTGTCGGCCTGCCGAATACTGTCCGTTGCAGCTTGATGCAGTTCACGCTCCAGGCTGGCAAGCTGTACTGTAATATGCTTCGCTTGTGCATGCCATTTCTCTAGTGCCAGTTCATAGCGGCGAAGTAACTCCAAATCCGCTTGAATCCGCAGCATGTGCAGCTTGTGCCCGTAAACTGTCTCGGTCAGGTAACGGATCAAGCTGCGCACATTATGCTTATCCATGAGTGGTAGTCGTTGAAAAGGCTGGTCCTCCACCCGCCCGTTATACAGGGTATCCAGTTCAGCGGCACTAATCTGCAAGTCATTGGACGTATCACGAATCAGCCCCCGAACAGCCGTAAGCACATTCCCTGTTTTATTTTCATCCGTCCAGTCTGTCAGCTCGAAAAATCCGATTTCAGGATATTCCTTGGCAGCTGCATTCACAGCCAACTGCAGACCTGATTCCGCCTGAAAATCTCCCAACCGTTTGTGCACAATCCGTTCACAATTATCACGGAAAAAGGCTTCGCAGCCCTGACCAAACAAGGCCTCCTCCGCCTCACGTAATGTCATTCGCTTCAACGAGCCGTAGCTGGCTCCGCTGGTCATCAGTGCACTCATGTCCGTGATCGCTTCATTACCAGGAACTAGATCATTTCGCGTGCGACCGCGCTCAGCAGCATCTAAACCAAAATAATTCAGCTTATCGCGTATGTCCCACTCCTGCTCTGTTCTCATACGCTCTAACAGCTTCACATAAAAGTGATACAGCACCGTAAGTGCGATTGACTGGTTAGGGCGGTTGACTCGGGAAAATCCAGCCGACACATAACCCTGCCGCCCGGATTCCGTCATGATGTTGTTTTTAAACGATGTATTGTTGTATCCCCCATCCTGTGACCGATAGGAATCTCCTGCCTGATAACGGTTTTTAAGAAGCTGAATGTGGCAAATGATGTCACAGCTTTCTCGCAGACTATTCGGCACCGTTACGCCGCGTTCGTTCTTGTCGGACAGCACATAGACGAGATCGAACAACGGCGATGGAGCATGGGATACCGGAATGGTCAATTTGTCCTCGGTCATATGAAGCGGTGCCGTAAACGTATACTCCGGACTCTGGATATAGTCCAGCTCTCGCATGAAAGCAACGGACGTTGCACTACTGTAGCCAAATTGGGCAGTCTGATCGCTTTCATTCACCAACACATACAGATCCATTTGTACCGATTTAAAAGACTGTGCAAAAATATACTCCGCCAACAGTGTAACTTCAGGGATTAATACGTTCATGGGGTCATCCGCTGTCGTCAAGATCGACAAATGGACACGCTCGAACGAAGAATACAACCGACCGTAATCTGCCAGATGTCCACTAGCCCGGCGCAACGCGGTGTTAAGCTCAATTAGCTGCGATTCATGTGTATAAAAGGCTTGGTGTAAGTCACGGCGTATCGTTTGGTGGCCACTTTCCTCCGGTACCGCTATCGTATGAACAATAGCATCCACCGAACGATCTACAGCCGCATGTTCTTCCTGCGAGCGAATCTGAATATATGTTACTCCCGTGCTGTTATCCCACTTGGTTCGGTTGATATCTGCAATGGTGTTCATCACCGGGTTCATGCGATCCCCGATAAAAAGAAACACGGACGGGAAATGGATGCTACTGCGTCCATCCCCGCTTCCGATTAATTGGTCCTCTGCGGCTGCATAGTCAGCCGCATAACGTAACAGCTGCTCTCTCATACTTTATTTCAACTTTCTGCGGATGTCGTTTAATTTTCCAGCCATTTGAGCATAGAATGCATAAAGTTCCGCTCCGTTAGCCAGCTCCACCTTTTCATATTCCAATTGATTGCGGGCCTCTGTGTAAGTTGCAGCCAGTTCATCCAGCTTTGCCAGCAATGGTGTAATATCCTCAGATGAAGTCAATACAGCATCACGGCGATCCGCCTTGCGCATTAGAGCTGCAAATTTCTTTTCTTCCAAACCACGGAAGTTTGTAAACACTTCAAACTCCACATAATTGCGGCTCTTCATGACGTTCGCAAACGGCTCCCAAGCCTCTTCCTCTTCGTCACGATCATAGACATACAAAGCGCCTTTTTTCGTAATCGTATCCGTATAGAGAGCCTGAATGAACTGATCCAGCCATTTTTCTTCATCCTGATATTTACCCAGCAAAGCTTCCAGTTCAGCGGCTTTTGCTTCAATTTGTGTATACTTCACCAGTTCTTCACGAACCACCTGTGTTAACTCTGGTGAACGGATCAGGTTTTCCTTCGCCATCTCTTCATTGATGCTGCCAAAGATGTCCTTGCTTCCGGCCTGCTCCAGCCCTTCAGCCAGCAGACGTTTCAACTCAGACCATGCTCTTTTCACCTCACCCAAATTCGGCTTGGATTCATGCAAGCGCATATCGTAGCCTGCCAGCATCGCATTCAGATCTAGCGCATGTGAACGGATTACAGTGAAGCGGCTGCTCGTATTCTGATCGACATCCTTTTCTCGAATCACGCCAAGTGACTTGGCACGGTCAAAATCATTACGAATGCGTGCATTGTATGCTTGCACACGCGAATTGACGTAAGTTTCGCCCCATGACTTTTCAGGAATCGGCGACGGCAGATTAGTCCAGTTGTTCTGGCCTGTTTGCACCAGATGGCGGCCAATACCTTCGCGGTCAAGAATCGTTTTTTCATAGCTTTCTTCATACACTTTGAGCGGCGTATATACAAACAGAGGAACACCATTACGCGTATTGAGCCAGAAAATCCGGTTACGAACTTCACTTTCTTTAATAGTAAAGTGTGATTTTCCAATTGCATTATTTTGATAATTGCGAACGCCTTTTAGGATATTAGGCGACTGTACAGGTACCGAAACGAATCCCCAAGACGGGAAGTACAAGTTGCCAGAGCTATTGCTCAGATGGAACACAGGTACAGCTTCCTCATCCAGTTTGCTCGCAATGTAGCGCTCCACAAATTTTTCAATGGCTTCATCTTGCCCGTATTTCATGACGAGGAAATCCTCCATGGAACGGGTAATGAGATCACCGAACTTATCAGTCAAGAAATTGGAGATTGAGCTGATGATGTCCATATCCTGATCCTTCACCCATTGATCTGAATTTTCGAGTAATTCTTGGGCAAAATCACGAATCAAATCGTCACCGTTGCGGTTATCCAGCAGCTTGGTCACAACTTCAGAAATATCCGGTACACTTACCAGATTCCAATAGTACGTTTTGTTACCTTTGTGATCGGACTGTTCCTCGCCGTTAATCAGCAGATCACCATTCTTCTCGAATATTGCGCTCAATGCGTTCAAAATTTCAGTAAATACATTATAAATGCGGTTATTTTCCTTATTCAACAGGTCATACAGGTCTTCATAAAATTCAATGAGCTGCTCTGTACGTTCCACATCAGCACGCAGCCAATATTCATTAATTTTCGCTTCAATGTACGCATTTTTCTTTTTATCCTTGGATACAAACGCGCTCTTGGCATCGCCCAACTTTTCGTTCGCCTGCTCACGCGCCCATTCAATGTCCGTCGGAATACGGTGCAGTGATTCACGCAACGTCTCCACATATGAAAGCAGCATTTTCAGCAAGCTAAATCCTTTTTCAGTATAAATCATGCGGGATACATAAAACGGTCCTTGCTCAGGATGCAGAAACATCCGGCGAATTTGATCCGTAAACTGTCCTGTAATTTCACCAGGAAGCTGCTTCTTCGCTTTGATATACTCTTCGCGGGCACGCGTCAGGAACGTTTGCTCCAGCTCGGTGTCCATATTGACAACTTGCATTTTAACGACATTGCTATAACTTAACCGTTCACTGTTTTCAAAGCCCGGAAGCGGCTCAGGTACACGGGATTCAAAGTTTTTGATCATGCTATCCAGATCCACTCCCAGCTTGCGGGCAAACTTCTCTACATCCTCTTGATTTGGCGATTGCTCGAACATTTTGGACATTTTGCCAAACATTCGATAAGCCAGATACGTCGTCATTTCCTCCATTGGCAGCACCGCCGAGGAAGCCCCGATAATATTGTAATCGTAGTTTGCTGGATACGCCTTATTCATTTGTGCGATGTTGGTACGGATATTGCTGATATAGTCATGAATGGCAAATTCTTCGCCGGATTGTTTTTCCTCACTCGCCATAAAGTTGGTGATGTTTTCGGCGGTGACATTCATACAGTAATCATAAGCATTTTCCAACAGCTTGCCTTCCGTATTCGTGGCCGAAATGAGATGGCACAGATTAAACGGCGGAAGCGGCGAGTTCACGGTCAAAATATTTCCGTACTGCTGCTTAAAGCGTTCACCACGGCTGTCTACATTCATCCAGTAGTCCAGCTCTTTCAGTGCAGCATAGCCGTTCTTTTTAATATATTCACGTGTATGCTCACTCAGGCTTTTGTTCGCCAAATTGATATCCGGTGTAAACAGATACCCTAATGTATTTACACGGTCTACACCTGCAGAGCCATAATCGCGCTCAATAATTCCTCGGACGATATATGAGATATCGAGGAAAGTACCGCTTCCTGTACCGCCGGACAAACCGGACAGCAGGAACACCATAAGCTTCTTATTGGTGCCCTCAGACAAGGTTTTGATTTTTTTGTCAATGCTTTGAACGACCTGATTAATTTTGGTGAACAGCAGTAATCGTCCTGCCTGACGTACCCCTGCCGCCCCGTTCATACCATCGGTAATGCTCAGCTCTGGAGACAGCCAATCGGTAATGTACGGCTCTAGAATGCTACGGTTTTGCAGCAATCCGCCGATTTCCGCATTGGACAGCAATACAAACTCATTGATGGGGTCCAAACCAATCCCCTTGTATTTTTTGTTGCGGTCTTGTTCATTCGTTTCAAAAGCGAGAAATTCCACATTGTCCGGTTTATCGCTCTTTTTCTTGGAGATCGGATCTGCTGGAAGCTTGAATCTGCGGTTAATTTGATATTTCAAGCGGAGAAGGGCATCAATTCCCGTACCTCCGAGTCCGATAATTAAAATAGGATTATCAATAGTATCCACTCTGATCTTATCGCTTACGATCCCCCCGCCGAGTGATACGTCTAATTGTTGGATATGCTCTCTAACTACTGGTTTCATAGATATGACCTCCTAAGGGTTCGTTTAGCTGTTTACTGAAATAAATTCCAGCAAAATGGTTTTGTCCACACTGGCTAACGGGATGGTCAGACGATCACCGTTTTTGAGTTCAAGACCGTTGCCTGTGTCTACAGCCCGCCCGGATTTTTCAATCGTAATCTCGGAGGTACTGCGCACAATGATACGATCCTGATTGGCTGGTGTGAACACAACCTTGTCGGTTCCAGCAAATTCCGGTGCCAGTTGCAGCAACTGGTGCAGATTAAATTTGCCCCGGAAGGTGTTCAGCTTCTTGTACTGCGGATACGTTTTTTCGCCAGTGTTCTCATCCCGGATTTCCAGTACGATTTGACCGACAAAGCCACGGTTGGCCTTTTTCATAGCCTTCCAGATGAAATATGCGGCAACCAGCAGAACGAGCAGTCCCAGCCCTAAAAGAATGAGTGGCATTAGCTTGGACTTTTCAGCAGGTGTTGTTGGCTGAGTCGTGCCCGTATTTGTACCGCTCGTCGCCCCTGCTTTAGCACTAATGGTTACAGGCTGTGTTTCACGGTAGAAGCTCTTCTCCTCTGCTCTAACGGTTAGTTCGTAGTCATGCTCATCTGGAATCGTATAGGAACCGGTAAAAGAATCCCCTGCGTTGGTTAACGGCACCTCATTCGTTGTACCGGAATCCAGATCCTTGACCTTCAGAACAGCATTCATATTCGCATACAATTCCTGATCCTGAAGATGCTGGCTATTGCTCGTCAGGTAGGAACGAATTTGAACTGCATCGCCTTTTTTGTATGATTTGGCGGGCGGTGCGTCCATTTTCAGCTCCAGATCATAGTTAAATACCAGATTAATATCAATCTGATCCTGCTGGACTCCCTTGACTTGGAGCTTCCAGTCACCAGCCGCAGGCTTGAGCAGTTTAATCAGTGAGTAGCTTTTGGACTTGGACAGCAGCACATCGCTCGAAGGAATCGGCTTGCTGTTGCCCGACGGGTCTATCAGTCTCGCATCCACCGGTTTCGAGGACATGATCGAAATGTTAGCCTCCAGCACACTATCGTTCGGTACGGTTACCGTTACGTCCTGATAGTCGCCGTTTGCCGTAATGGACTGCAAAGGCACCACTTTCAACTTCAAATTGCTGGCGAAAATTTCACTCAAAATGTTCGGCAGGTCATCCGCTGAGCTTGTAATAAAGGACTTGCCGCCCGTTTGCTGCGCTATGTCGGCGAGCTTGTTTTTATTCAGCTTCCCATCTGCATTCAAGCCGATGGTGTAGATCGGAACGCCGCTATTTTTAGCCTCGGCTACAGCCTGTGCCATATCCTGATCGGATTGGCTTTCGGTTCTACCTGTCGTCTTATTAAAATCGTTGTTACCGTCGGCCAGCATGACGATCATAGGCGCATGTCCAGCTGTTTTACCATCTTGCAAAATGCGGATTGCTTCCTTGACACCCACGGAGGTGTCAGTATACGCCCCCCGGTTCAGTCCGTCAATAAACGTCTTCAGTTCCTGCTTATCCGCTTCGGATGTAATATTAAGCAAGGCTTTCTCACGCTGTACGACATCCGTATACGCTACAATCCCGACCTTGTCATTTTGCGTCGACAGCATATCAATGAACATTTTCATGGCTTCATTGCCAATTTTCCCAGGATCACTGGTGTTCATTGAATTACTTACATCGACGACCAGCACCGCATCCACCTTAGAAGCAGAGGGTGAAGCTGCATTCGCCATCTTTGGCTGCCATGCCAAAATCGAGGTCATGATCATTGTACATATGATTCCGATGACCAAAAACCATTTTCTGTCTCTACTAAACATCGCTTGTACCCCTTTGCCGGTTAATTCTCATTCTAAATTACAGTTGTACTCCCCTACTATTAAATTATAATGAGTTTTACATGAGCGCCAGCTGAAAATACTGCCCGAATGGTCTGAATCCAACCCAAAAGCCTGTTATACCGCGAGATTTTACCAATATCCTGCAGTAATGATATAATTATACCCCAACAAGGGCAATCGGGCACCAGCCTTCTCCTTTATACGACAAAAATAACAATAGCGAAACCCGCCCATGTAAAATATTGAAGTAAAAATCCAAGTAGAAAGAGGAAATACACTATGATCTCATACGGATGTCTGGCGATTATGTTTCTTTTTGTCGCCATCAAATCACTAATTTACTATATACATAAAAAACGCGCCCCGTCGATTACACAAATCGACACCGAGCTTCTAGCGCTGCTGAACCGGAGAAGTGAGCACAATGAATAGTTCCAAACAAGCTGTACAATTTCGCCCATTTACCCGCACAGAGTACGCCTTCCAAAAGCTAAGAGTCTGCAAGCGTTGTGGACAATTTACCGCCCTTTGGGAAGAAGAGTGCACATCATGTGGTCGGGATACACTAGTCCCTGTAGAGCAATATGCCAGACTCAGAGCCAAACGTTATTTTCGTAAAGACCTTGTCGTTAGTGTCATATTGCTGGCCGCTACTGTCTTTTTCGGCCACTCGCCGCAACAAATGCTTCTGTGCGGTATCGTCGGTGCGCTTCTTCTGCTGCCCTTGGTGCTTCTACAGCAGGGTATTTATCCTTATGAACGGCGTAGGCAGCTTATACGTCTGTTCAGAGGCCGTATAGGGCAGATCCAGGAAGGACTAAACGTTAATCATAAAAACGCAGTTGCCCTGCGGCAGCTTAGTGAGCGTGTCTCCTATGAAATGCTGCGTGAGATGGCTGTACTCCTTCACAATGATCGGATAAGGCTCCAGCAGGTCGCTCTGCTGCAATCTTTTGTTCTCCGCAAAGACATGGAATTAACGCTCGATCCTCTCCTGATCAAGAGCTTTGAGCCGCTTATGGTCAGATATATCGGAGAGATTGCCAGACTCAATCGTGAGCTGATCAAGGACCGGACATTCCGATACGTAGTCTTTTATGAGCGCCGTATTCTGGAATTGGCAGGGGGCGAAGATATTCTCGTCCGCGTAGCCAGTGCAGCTGTCCGTAAAAAGCGCTACGTAGTCACCCATGCCGCTTTCATTTCCAGATATGTGCGCAAACTGCCAAAGGAACGAGTCCAGCGTTTATATCATATCATTCAAGAGAATCCGTTAGAACCCTTTGGAGATTTGGCCGATGAAGTAAAGATCATGTACCTGATGGAGCAATATAAAAGCTAAGCTGCCATAATGCCCTTCTTTATATGACGTCATCCCGATCACAAATCACTGCAATGAACCAGCAAAAAACCGTCAGGATCGCCAATGTGCCTCCAGACGGTTTTTTAAATTATGGATTATTATAACATTGTTACTTTTTTATTGGCTATTGGCCTTGCAGTTTTTGCTGCGTATGTCTAATAGAAGTAAAGTTAAAAGCACGCACTCCCTGGCTATCATACACAATAATCTCTTTATTCAAATACGGGTGTAGACCATTAAAGTATCCGGGCATAATCAGTCTGCGCATAAATAGGTTTTTACCCAGCATACGGGGAGAATTGGTCGCTACGACAAGCATTTGCTGGGTTGCAGACCATGGGCTAGGTTGAATATATGACAGGCAATACTCGCCAGCCATAAAATCGCCGCCCAATGTATACCCTTCCTCCGTACATGTAATTTGCAGATCGGCTTGGTGCTTCTGAAGCAGCTCATGTCTGGACAGGCCCGAAGTGACACAAATCACGTTGCTATCAGCCAGTGCTTCCTCCGTAATATCATTGGAAGACACCACCGGATAATGAACACCGATATACGGATTCCAAGTCGCTGTTCGTGGGCTAGCTAAAGCGTTCGCCGTCCGTCTCACCGCCTGCTCTTCCTCCGGTGTAGCGTAGCTGGACGGAAGGACAATGTGAAGACGATCCATATAAACGTCAAGCACACCCATACCATGGCTCAAAACGTTTCTTCCCACGCTTTTCGAATCCACCATTTTCTTTTTGGCATCCGATTCTTTTGTAAAGCATCCACTGCTTTCTTCCTCCCGTTCGGCAATCAAACGGTATTCAGGGGAGGGACGTTTATGTGACTGTGTCTTAACAAAGCGAAAGCGACTGTATTCCCGCAAATCCAACACGAAAATACGGGCTCCGATACGAACTTGGGCCAATTCCAAGGGCATGACCTCTTGAGAAAGATGAATGATAAATTCTTCGGCGTGAACTGCCTCGATATCTAACTCACCTGTGGCACTCATTTCACCGTACAACTCGGCATATTCCTCATTTACATCCATTCGCGTCAGTTCCAGCCAGTAAGCCCGGTTATGTCTGCCCCGTTCCGTCCGGTAGGCGATACGCTGAGGTACGACATCTCTTTTCCATTGCATAAGCCAGCCTAGTACACCGTCCAGAAGTCTCAGCTCATGCGTGTCCCAGTGATTAGAATGACGTTCTACGACACCTTTAAAATGATCAGATGGAAGCGCTGTTACAGGGGCTGTAAATGCTTGTGCAAATAAGTAATCCTGATCTCCACATACATTTAATATTGGCATATTCAACAGATTTATCAGATGCTTGGGATGTGGCGCTCCAGAGATAACCGCAATAGCCGCAAAACGAGAAGGATAAGCCTGTGCCATCGCCCAAGCAGCATATGCTCCGTTCGAATAACCCGTCAGATAGACCCGATCTTCGTCCACTCGATACGCTTGCAGTATGACATCCAGCCCCTCCAAAAAAGCAGCTTCTCCAATATAACTACCCAACGTTACACCACGGCACGAAAAAGTAACGAATATAGCTTCCTCTTCCCAGCCTCGCCCAAAACCTCGATTCTGAAAATCCGGCAAACCCAGCTCATATCGCTTGCCTGGCATCAGAACGATCAGAGGATACTGTCGGTCAGCCGAATAGCTTCTGGGAAGCTGAATGGTATAGCGTTGCAAACTATTGTCCAAACGGGAGACAAAAAATCCTTCCCCAATTCCGTCATTACACAAAAAGATGTGTTCTTCTTGAAGTAAGGATGGGGAATGTGACTGCTCGGTATGTCCATTTGTGAAGATCTGTTTTAATAGCTTGATATATTCACGCACAATCCGGTAATCCCAGATTTCAAAAGGATCTTCCGGCAAATCCGTTAACCTTTTTAATTCTTCAAGCAGGCCCTCTATTTGTATTTTCTGCGCAGAATGAAGAATATCTATAGCGCGGGCTTGAATGTATTGGTCATACTCTTTCTGCAAGCCCTCCACGACGACTGACAAAGGCCGCACAAGTACCGAATACACAAAATGATGCTCCACAGCCTCATGATCCTGATATGTAACAGTGAAGTGCAGCATTCCCGTATTCCTGGCCTTTTCCTCATCCCAGTCATAGCTTTGCTCCTGCTCCCAATGTGCTGGAAAGCGATCCAGCTTCATGCCCTCATCATCCGTTACCTCGACCCATAACGTTTGATCTAAGGGAAGATCTATCCGATCCTTACGCAGTAAATAAAATAAGATCGGGCTGTCTTCGCCCTCCCTGCCAGCACTTTCTTCAACCTCTAGCCATGCCATATGAAAACGTATATTACGCTCTACAAATTCTCGATGCAGTTCTGTCACATCTGATTCGTCGCATACCTGATTTCCACTGATACGAATAGAGCGGGCCTCCTCGGGAATAAACGCAGCAATGATAACTACCGTGTGATCGCCTTCCTCCAGATACAAGCGAAAAGGACCGGATTCCGCATATACCAGTGTGCCATCTATCCATATTTGTCCCGTTCCTTCAAAGGGTCTGAAAATCACTTCCTGTGCAGCCATACAACGAAGATTTGAAACCAGCAAAAGCCTTTCTTGTTCGGCCAAAGGCGGAAAAACACCTAGATTCAGCTCCGCAGTCCGAGGGTCCAGCTCGGTCAATAATCGGCACGCTGCCTTTCCTCCGGCTGAAAGCTCTACTCCTTCTTCACCACAAGCCTTTTCCAAATTCCAATCCTCATGGGCAAAATAACTTGACCATTCCCTGCCCACACCGCAATTTTCCGGAAGCTCGACTGGACCGACTGCATAAGCAGACGCCAGACGTACCGGATGATCCGACAGCACAGTAGTTGCTTTTTCCAGATGTGTGAACCTCATAACATTCCCCCTCCAGGTTTTTGTTTCCTCAGAGACGTAGTCGCGGTTATATTCCGTTTAACATTCAATTGAACTATATAAAACTATTCGTTATTACCTCTACGTACTCCTCTGTGCTTTTCAAAAAAGAAGCTATTCTCACAACAAAAAAAGAGGCAGCTTCTGCCACCTCTCTTGAACATTACACTTATTTTCTTACAATGCTGCCTGCAAGTCTTCAATCAAATCTTCCAGATCTTCAATCCCAACCGAAATCCGCACCAAACCTTCGGTAATGCCTAACTCTGCACGACGTTCTACCGGAATAGAGGCGTGCGTCATACGTGCAGGAACGCTAATCAGACTTTCAACCGCTCCCAAGCTTTCAGCCAGTGTAAAATATTTCACCTTTTTCAGAAGTGCAACCGCGTTAGCGTCGCTACCTACATCAAAGGAAATGATGCCGCCAAAGCCTTGAGCCTGGATTTTGGACAGTTCGTGCTGCGCATGGCTTTCCAGTCCAGGATAGTACACTTTGCTAACCTTCGGATGTTTTTCCAAAAAGGCTGCAATTTCCTTCGCATTTTGCTCAATCGCTTCCATACGCAGACCCAATGTTTTAATACCGCGGATCAATAACCAAGAATCCTGCGGACCGAGAATAGCACCAATGGCGTTTTGCAGAAAATGGAGTTGTTCTCCCAGCTCGTCGCTGTTCACAACAGCCAGACCAGCTACAACATCGCTGTGGCCGCCCAAATATTTGGTAGCAGAGTGAATGACAATATCTGCCCCGAGTGTAATTGGCGTCTGCCAATAAGGGGTAGCAAATGTGTTGTCGACGATCAGTAAAAGATCATGTTTTTTTACAAGCTCCGAAACAGCGCGGATATCAGTAACCTTCAAAAGCGGGTTCGTTGGCGTTTCGACATACAATGCCTTCGTATTCGGACGAATTGCTTTGGAGATAGCTTCCAGGTCAGTCGTATCCACAAATGTGTACTCAATTCCGATACGGCTGAGCACTTTGCTTACAATGCGATAGGTGCCTCCGTATACATCATCGGTCAGCAAAATGTGATCCCCTGCATTAAACAGTGAAAATACCGCATGAATTGCAGCCATACCCGAACCGAAAGCAAAACCACGCTTTCCTTCCTCCAGATCCTTGATCAGCTCCTCCAAAGCAAACCGGGTCGGATTGCCTGTACGCGAATACTCGTATCCCTTATGGACGCCAATTTCCTCTTGCTCATAAGTGCTTACCTGATAAATAGGAACGTTAACCGCGCCTGTATGGGGATCGGTAGGAAGCCCGCCGTGAATCAGTTTTGTTTTGCGTTTCATTTTATATCCCGCCTTCATATATTTTTTTACTCAGATAACGTTCGCTGCTATCCGGGAAAATGGTAACAATATGTGCACCATCCGGTGCATTTTCTGCTTCCAGTAAAGCGGCATGTAAAGCAGACCCTGAAGAACTGCCAACGAGAAGACCCTCACGTGCAGCCAGTTCCTTGACACGGCCAAAAGCATCGACATCACTAATGGTGTGGATGGCATTAAAATATCCTTTATCCACAAATTCAGGAATTAATTCCATGCCAATTCCTTCCGTTTTATGTGGACCTGACTCGCCGCCATTCAAAATGGATCCTTCCGGCTCCACGATGACTGTTTTAAGGGCTGCATTTTGTTCCTTAAGATAACGCGAGGTTCCCATAAACGTTCCCCCCGAGCCTGCACCTGCCACAAATACGTCCACTTTGCCGTCCAGATCGTTCCATATTTCAGGTCCCATTGTCGTATAGTATGCCTCGGGATTATCCGGATTACTGAATTGCCGCGGCAAGTATGCATCTTTTATTTCAGCAGCCAATTCTTTTGTTTTTTCGATAGCTCCTTTCATCCCCTTACTCGTCGGGGTATGAACGATGCGTGCTCCCAATGCCTTCATCAGGTCCTGTTTCTCTTGGCTGAACTTCTCAGGCACAGCAAAAATAACCGAGATATTATAATGAAGTGCTGCCATCGCAAGACCAATACCTGCGTTGCCTGCTGTTGCTTCAATTAATGTCCCACCTGGCTTCAGCTGACCTGTTTTTAATGCTTTTTCAATAAGAGCCTTACCCACCCGATCCTTTACGCTGCCGCCGGGATTCATAAACTCCAGCTTCGCAAACAGGCGAATTCCTCTCGGTAGAGAATAGCTGTTCAGCTCCACTAATGGCGTACGTCCGATGAGTTCAAGGGTATTTTGATATACATTCATAATTTCAAGCTCCTTTTAATGGCGAATCCAAAATAAACCAATGGTCAAAAATTAACGCCTACTGTCGGAGAAGTTCGCTATCATCTCCAAGAAAACATAGTAATGCGGTAAGTATTGATGCAATAAGATTTTATGTGTATTTGAAGCTTTTGTCAAATGGACCAGTCACAATACCCACACCCCCTGCCTGCTTGCTCGATAGGATAGAGAAGATGTCACAAAATATTTCCCGTGCAACATAAGGAGGAGTTCATATATGGGAAAGCAATTTCTAAAGATAGCTGCCGTATATTTTGCCCTCAGTGAGCTGCTTAGTGCCATTATTGGCGTGTCGGGTGATTACAGTCTGTCCAATATTCAGTCTAATATCTATTTATTAGGTTGGACAACGCTTGGAATCATAGGTCTGATCTATGTGGCCTTTCCCGCACTTTCAGTTACTATTCTGGCACATATCCATTTTTGGATGCATAATATCGGTCTGCCCGTGTTGATATTGGCGCTTATAGGTCAAAATTACAAGGTTCCAGAGACTGAAGTTTGGATCGTCATAGGGTGGGTGTTACTCGCAGGGGGGATTATGCTGTTTATGGTGAATGTGTGGGACAGACTGCGCTAGAGCAGATAAGTTCTCTTCATTTGACCATAAAAAAAGGAGCCTGATCATGTCAGGACTCCTTGATATCTTCATCATATGTTAGCCATATACCAGCTGTACTAGCTAAGTGTCTTACTGTTACTTCACTATTTCATCCTGTACATGTTCTTTACAGAAGTTCTCAACAGCTTGCAGCTCATCCTCTTCAAGTTCAAGATCAATGTAACGATTCGTTACTTTTTCAATTAATTCATACTTCAGCAGTCCTGTCTTTTCTTCGTCTACTAAATAAAGACAACGGATATACAGTCCGTTTTCAGTGTATAGCTCGTCGTCCTCCTCTACCTCTACATCAATGATAAATTCATAACGCTGTCCAGTCAAAATACCAAAAGCATCTTTAATCTGATCTACGGTGTACGCTGTAAAGTTCAACATGTTTTTATTCCCTCCGGGTTTCCTTCAATTACGGTGCATTCTACGCCTGCAGGCAGTAGTTGTTCAACTTGTATACGTACTTCTTGGCGACTCAAATCCTGGCCCATGATGGATATCCAGCCCCGATCATTACGCGAGCGAATTAAACGCCCTATGCCTTGTCTAAGTCTAAGTGCCATGTGAGGCATATCTATCTGAATAAACGGATCTGCTGCATCCTTGCGCAGAGCCGTAAAAACCGGATCATTCGGAGGAAATGGCAGTGACCAGATAATGACGTGCGACAGAGAAGGTCCAGGAATATCCAATCCTTCCCATAATGTAACAGCGCACAACACACTTTCCTCATCATTCTGAAAAGCTGAGATCAGATGGCTGATTTCAGCCGAACCTTCGTACAGAAAACGATAGGCAGACGCCTCCGGGTAAGCAACGAGACCCGTCTGGAATGCAGCCAATTCCTCCTGTGAAGGAAACAGGATAAGCGCTCTTCCCTGCGATTTCTCCAGCAGTGCCAGCGCTCTCTGGATTGGATCATCCCCCGCTTGCAACGGGTACAGTGCAGCTTGCATCTGATCGCTGTAGTCATAAGGTGAAGCAACAGAGAACGTTAGCGGATTTTCAATACCGAGACTCTGCGCCATATAGTCAAAAGAGCTTTCTACGGAAAGCGTAGCTGAAGAGAATACGATCGGTATATGCTGCGCAAATACTCGCTCTTTGAGAATCTCTTTTACCATCTTCGGCATAACCACAAGCGTTAATCCATCCTGATCCTCCATCACCCACGAAATGAGAAGTTCAGGACGCTTAAACAAAGCCAACGCGGTTTGAATCATTTCCAAATGTTCTTCCACAATTTTGACTTGATACTCATCCAAAGAGAATAGTCCGCTTTCAAATACAAGCTCTTCCTCGATCATGCCGATCAGTTCTCCAAAGCGGTTTACCTCTCGAGTCAGTGACTCATTCAGGAAGAACTCCTTGCGATTAGAACCCTGGACAGGCTGACTGTTCTTATCTAGTGCAGCGAACAAAGCCTCACTTTGGGAGATTGCATCTTCAATCGTCATTGCCAGAGATTCTCGCACTTCTCCCTCCAGCAGTCGGGTAATTATAGACTCAAACTGAGCGTGCTTAAGCTTGTAAGTAAGCGCATTTTGTGCCGCTGTCTCCAGTAAATGCCCTTCGTCAAAAACAACAGAGCTGTGCTCCGGCAGCAACGGCAACTGACCCTCGCGCTTTCTCGCTTCGTAGGTCCATACATGCTCCATATAAAAATCATGAGAGCAGATGACCAGATCTGCCGCTTTGCGATAATGATCACGAGACAACGTCTGACCACAACGATGCCGCTGATGGCAAACGAGACAGTCTTGAAATACATCCCATCCGAGTCTGCTCCATTGTCCATCTGTTAGCTCAGGATATTCCTTTCGGTTCCCGTAAGGAGTGAAGGACTGTAACGTATCTGGAAAATGAACAAAATCCGGTAGATCCTGATAGATATCACGGAAAACATCTGCGTCCTCATCCAGTCCGCTTCGCACCTCATCCAGCTTATTCAGGCAAATATACTGATCTGGCGACTTCCCCAATCTGGCATCAATCGTCAGACTCAAATGCTGTGCCAGCTTGGCGATATCCCCTTCCGGCTTTACCAATTGTTCAATTAACGATTCATCTGCACAGGCGATAATCGCCGGTTTTCTCATGTATCGGGCATATGCAATAGCGTACAGCAGGTATACCAGCGTTTTACCAGTACCCACACCTGCTTCTGCAAAAATGGTCTTTTTTTCCTTATAGGCACGTTCTAGCTGGAATGCCATATAAATTTGTTCATCCCGAACCTCAAAGCCGACTTCAGGCAAAACTTCATAAAATACATCCGCAATCCAGTCACTTGCCTGCTCAATAAACGGCTTGGACGGATCAAAGGCAAAAGGGTAAGTAGTCAATCGGGCTGTGCCTCCAATTCGTTCATAATGTGCATCCTTTCATTATAACGCAAAACAAGCTAAAAAGAACATGAAAACTGTAAGAGCAGCTTATATTTTTTTTATGTCGGTATAAGATTCCCTTTAAAATAAAGGGGCATACTTTCGTCTCGGTGAGATGCTACGTTATATTAATATTTCATAAAGAAAGCTACATAGACATCTACGATGGAAATTTTTTGAGAAATGTCTGTTTTTTCCGTAATAGTAAATGAAGAAAATTATCATGACAAAATAAAAGAAACCAGCTAATGTATTACAAGCATTAGCTGGTTTCTTGTTGATTGATGAATATGCATTAAGCAGAAGCTCGTTCTCCTTAACTCATGTTTAAGATTCGCCAATTAGATCCAATTTTCCCCACGCTTATTAATACATGGTTTTGTTCTTCTCCATCTATATAAAGCTTAACTTCAAGCACCCTTATTTCTTGTATATTCATAGTCTGCTCTATAACATTTTTGTTCTTTTCACTATGACTCGATATTATTTGAGGCTTAGAGTACGTGCTACTCACCTTCATTTCCTTGATTTTCTTTAGGTCCATAGCAGCATTCGCTTCTCCCATAACGATACGTTTGCCCACCATATCCGGATTTGAGTTTAGGAACAGTAACATATAAAATTTCTCCCAATACTGTTCATATTCGATAAAGCTTTTTAAAAAGTTATGGCTTTCAAAGGAAGGAATGGGAGCACCTGCTTGAAGCTCATAGGTATGGAGCAAATTGAAATGATTATCTACTGTATTCGCACGATACTTTTCCACAATAGGAAAACATTTTAACGCACTGTCGAAGTTATGATCATTTACAGCTTCAAAAAAGGCTTCTACCACCAATTCGGGCGTGGAAAATTGCGCCTCAGTGGGTTGTGGCAGATCTGCCTGCAAGTTCTCCAAATAAGTGCTTCCAGGCTGCTCTTTTCTAGCATCTTCAGAGCTGATCTCTCCAGAATGTCCTTTATTCGTACAACCCGCAACCACTACGAACAGCAGCAGGACTACAACTGAACAAAATATCCATTTTCGTTGTCGCATGAATTCATGTTCCCCCATTATTTTGAAAATCAAAGACTACTAAGCTTTCCTTAATAATCGGTGATCTCCTCCGTACTTACAGAAAAGACGATTGCTGATTGTATCGCTGCAACTCTTTTTTATGTACAACAAAGGTATTGGTACAAAGATCGTGGACTCCCTGTTTCTTCGCAGTAAAAGCGACC
Source organism: Paenibacillus sp. FSL M8-0228 (assembly GCF_038007385.1). Lineage (NCBI taxonomy): Bacteria > Bacillati > Bacillota > Bacilli > Caryophanales > Paenibacillaceae > Paenibacillus > Paenibacillus sp. FSL M8-0228. Next base: position 2,413,992 of record NZ_JBBOXA010000001.1, on the reverse strand, counting down.
ACAATATATATAAGACGTAAAATCACAAAAGAAACGGCTTTAATCCAATAACGTCCTGAGGCATGCAAGAATCCAAGACGCTTTCCTTCCTTGTCTACAACAATTAAAGAGAACACAAGCTTACCCGGTGTTGCTCTTACCTTCGATGATTCCCATAACACACAGTAAAGCCATGGTACTACGAGCCATAAGATCAGCGGCCAAACCATAAGCAGCACTTGTATGAAACCCGTCTCCTTTATACCCAGAAGATCTGGGATAATGTTAATTGCTCCCCCTACTAAAAGGACTATGCCAGTAAGGATGATCAAATCAATCAAAAACGCGGCTGTTCTTATCCAGAATCCTCCGTACATCCGTCTTTCAGTATCACTTGTTCCTGTCATGATATGTATAACTCCTTTTGAAATGATATTTAAAATCCAGTTTATTCCTTTACACAAGATGATATCATACGGTTACCTACCTATATTGTCAATTTACGAATAAATACTCTTAAACAAGTAAAAGGACCTATTTCCATGCATCAAAATGAAAATTTTATAGGAATTAAGAGCTTTATATACAATGATTTTTCTTTGATTGGGTACAAAATAAGCGCAGCTACAATCTCTTCCCCCTCTATAAGTAGTACTTTGGCATCGAATTAAATAAAGTCTTTTTTTGTGCATAAAAAAACAGCGCATATGTAAATGAGATTACATACACGCTGCCTCACTATTACTCTGTGGATTTGACAAGCAACAGCTCAGCTCGAATGAGCTTGTTCCCGACCATCTTACTCACTATATTTTTTTGCATTCAACACTAAACAAACCTTCTTCACCGCGCAGCTTTGCCAATGCCTCGACAAAGAAATAATCGCCATAGATAATGGGAACGTTGATGTATTTTTGCTCAGGATAATGTACAGTCCCATTCATCAGCAATCCCTCATGCTCCTCGCCCCACGCCGTACACGTATGATGCAAGCCCTTGAGTATAGATTCTGCAGCTTCTGTAAAATGCTCCGCACGTGTCGAATATTTTGCCAGCTCTAGCAAACCACTGGCTGCAATCGCCGCAGCCGATGAATCCCATGCCCCTCGGTGCTCTTCTTCTGCTCTAAAATCCCACACAGGCAGGCAAGCATCGCTCAGTTGGGACAGGAAAAAATCAGCCGTGTTCTCGGCCACCTTCAAATAACGCGAATCGCGCGTGTACCCATACGAAAGCGTAAAACCATACAATGCCCAAGCCGTGCCACGTGCCCAAGCAGAACCGGGAGCAAATCCCTGTCCACCATGCTCGGCGACCTTTTTTCCAATCTCCGGATCGAATTCGACCACATGTGCGATAGAACCGTCCGAGCGGACAAATTCACGTGCTACGGTATCTGCATGCTGCACAGCGAGAGCGGCAAAACGCGGATCTCTGCTTACCTCCGAAGCCCAATAAAGCAAGGGCAGATTCATCATACTATCTATAATCGCAACGCCCCGTGTATCCATGTCCTTCGAGGAGAAGTTCCATGCGCGAATAAAACGGCCATTCACGTTAAAACGGGCAACCAGCAGATTGGCAGCCAACAACCCTCGCCTTCTGGACTCTGAATCTCCGGTCAGCCGATGGGCGGCTACACCGCTGAGCAGCCAAATAAAGCCAAGATCATGGTCTACAGCTTCGCTATTATAGAGTATTTTTTCCAAACGACCCTCGCACCGCTGTGCAATCCCGGCAGCCACACTGTCAGGACGCGCCCGATTGGTCAGCCACAGTAGCCCCGGATAAAAGCCTGCTGTCCACCACGCTTCTTCACGATTATCATAACGTCCACCCTCAGCAACATGTGGAAAAGCGTCCCCCAGTCTTGCCGCTAAGGCAAGGGTCTTATCCAAAGCCAGATCCCACGATTGCTCCAGCCACGCTTCTGCTTTCGTCATTTCTTTTCCCTCTCCTTTTTCCACATGTTAAACCATATTCATGGCTCCAGCTCTAACTATTCAGGTAACCGAATGATAAAGGAAATGCGGTTGCCTTCATATTCCAGACGCGCTCCCTTAAGTAAACCATTCCGACAGGCTACTGAAGCTAATTCTTCCGGCCATACCACGTTCGTTCCTTCCGTCGTCGGGATAACTTCGAGGCTTGCGCCTGCGTATTCTACTCGAATGCTTTCCGTTTCTTTCCCGGCTGACATGACATGATGAATTACGCTGCGCTCCCGACCGTCATATGCCATTAAGGGAATAAGTGCCCCTACATTCTGAATATTGCCTTGAATCTCATACGCCACTTCAATTTTGCCAGGTACCTGACGATAATGCGTTCGGATTTCCCTCACTCCCGGGAATGGACCTTCCCACAAGAGAGTGAAATCCGTTGCTCCGTCAGACGCTGAGCTTTGTTCCAGCTGTACGGTTCCTCCGCCATCCTGCGGGTCAATCCCTCCATCCCGGTCGAACTCCAACGTACCGGGAATGCCTTCCGACAAGCTGTGCCACTTTCCGTCCTCCGTTTGCCAGGCCGGGGTATAGCTCAGCGGGAAAATATCTCCCTCCGCGAAGCCTGTAAAGCCGCGGTCTGCATGACCTGCTGAGGACGGACCGATCAGCGACGGCAGCGCAGACTGCTGAATACGCACGATGCCCGGAACATTATACGGGTCGTTGACCGATGTTTGCACAAGCATTTGCTGCCCCTCTACGGCTGCAATGACAGTCTGGAACCAGCCATCCGTTGCCAACACCCGGCTGCCGATTTCCGCCGGGATGAAGGTTGGAGAAATGCGATCCATCTCCTCCCCATATAGAAGGGTGTGGGCCAGCACAGCCGCCGTCCACAGACTGTAGCAGGTATGATTTGAATACACCTCAAAGCCATGCCGTGCCTCGGACGAATAATGGTTGCGGACGATATGCAGCTTGCCGTCATCGGTCTGCCAACGGCTAATTGCTTGCCAGCATAGATCTGCTGCCCGTCGGAACGCACCTGCAAGCCCATGCTCTCCTGCCGTAATAGCCTGCTGAGCATGTGTTGTAAAGACAAAGGCAGCAGCCGCTTCGTTCCACTGATGCTGCGCGCTTCTTCCACGCGGCGGAATTTCCCCGTGCGGGGATAGCGCCAGTAATGTGCTGAGCGCCCCCCTGCGAAGGTGGTCACGCAGTTCGAGTGCGCAGCTGCCATCATATCCATTCTCCAGCATCACGCCCAGATGGAAGCGTGTAACGATATCGTAGGCAAATGGGCTATTGGGCCGATCCAGCGGTCCATCCTGATACAGGCCCAAACCGGTAAAACGAGGCAAATGGTAGCTTCGGATATACTTCTCCATCCATTCCGAATCGGCTGCAATTCCTTCCGCTGCACGCAAAAACTCGCCGGAAATCATAATTGCATTCCAGTTGATCATCCGGTTCGGGTTTTTCATTTTGCTCATCGTAAAAATGTAGGTCTGCTCCGGCTGAATTCTGCTCAGTTGTTGCTTCCATGCCGTGGCTTGTTCTGGCAGCAAATTTTTAAGGAGCCGATACGCTCCCATCATCATAATTGGAAAAAAGTCTGGGTGGTGATCGGGCGCTTTTTCCTCCACTACACAAGCTATGCTATGCGTCAAGGCCGCAGCAGCAGATTCCAGTAAATCATGCCGGCCTTCTTTGACCAATACCGCCGCAGCGAACGCATAGGACGGGGTGGAGTAGTACCGTTCACTTTCAGAATGGAGGTCAATGATAGCTCCAGATTCATCCTGATGCAGGGCATATGCGCGAACCAGCTTTTCCAGCACGGCCAGCTTATGTTGGTGAGTCCATCCGTCATTCACTTGGTTCGGTGCGCTTTCCACCTGTTCTATAAATCTCTCCAGTTCCGTCTGCCAAGGGTACGCGCTGCCTGTCTGCAGCTTATTCATCCTGTCTGCCTCCCATTCAAAATGAAAATTAATGTATGGTAAAAAACAGATTGCAATCTACGCTTGCAGAACCGTTCCAGTGATTGGAGCCCAGCTGCAGCGATGTTTTATAAAACACAAAGGGAACTCCGTCATGATCTATGTGCTTCACAGCCTCCACCCCCGCCCGCAGCACGCTGGCATCATAATCTAGCCTGACGACCGCGCTCGTTCCCTTCCATTCCACGAAGTTTGCTCCCAGATTAGGCTGAATGCGGCTGATGAAAAGCTCCTCCACATCCCATGACTTCATGCTAACGCCAGACGTTTCAAACTCAAAATGATCTGTGACGGTAAGCCTTGCTCCCTTGCTTCCCTCCAGCACAGTCCATGTGAAGGAGCGGGTGAAGACTGCCAATTCTTCTACGGGATAAGCAGATGTCAAATCAAGCTTAAGTCTTGTGCCTGGCTGTACCTCCTCCTGCTCATCCAAAGCAATATCCAGTACAACCGCCTTTGCCTTTGCGCCCGATTGCTGCATAGTCCCATTGATGACAGGCACGGAGTGACCTCCGGAGGAGATATTGATAATCGACTCTCTTCCCGGTGAAAAATAGGCCTTCGTGTATAAGCCTGCTCCCAGATCACACAATAGATTTTCGCCACCACCATGAAGGATGAAGTGTCCAAGATCGTTATGATTGTGCGGTTCATTGTTATGCCCAGCCTTCGCTGAAAATGCAAGCATGATACCTGATTCACCCTTTTGGCTTCCATATCCACTATGGCTGGAACTGCGGCTGCGGCACATCAGCCAACCAAGTTGCGGCAAATAATTGGCAACGGTCTCACCGCTCCCAAATGCCAAAGGATTCGTCCAGACCAGATTACGCAATACATGAGCCCAGCGGCGACAGGGGTCTTCCAACAGACCAGGTACGCAGAAAGGGAGTGTAGATGGTCGTTCTTGCAATGAATTCAAATGAGAGATGAGTCCGGAAGGCAAACGTTCCGTTTCACTACTGTCCGAATAATTAGCAAAAATGCCATCCGACAGATGAACCCGCTCTGCAAAGGCTGCGATTTGCCTAATCTTTTCCGAGTTCAGAATATCCACTGCTCCTTCGGTAAACTCACGCAGCATATCGGCAAAATAAATGAAATAACCAAAGCCGTACACCCAGTATCCTACGCCTTCGGGGCATCCCCCGTCCTCACTGTAGCCTGCCAAAAAACAATCCAGTGCGCCCAGCATGCTCTCGATGGCTACCGCTCTGGAAAAGTCATCTTCTACCAGCAGCAATGCTGCAATTCCACAACCCGAAGCACATACTGCCGACCAGTTATGATCTGCGGTTTCCCATCCAAAATGACGAGGCTGCCAAAAAACGGGTTCCAGTACACGACGTTCGATCTCTTCGTGCACCTGAGCGACCACATGGCTAGCCAGTTGTTCTCCTAGCAGCAATAAAATTTCAACCAGCATTTGTGCTGTTTCGGACGTGAATAAATCCACCTGCTGCCAAGGCGGTGTTACTGTGTCCTCTTCATTGACATGTGCAGGAAGCGCCCAGGTGTACTCGCTGCATATGTCCAGCAGACCGCTTTCCACCGCTTTTATCTTTCGAGGCTCCGGCTTGACAACCGCTTCCAGCACTATAGCAACCAGTCGTCCACGCCGTCCAAAGTACACATCCTCATACGGTTTGCGCTCCCCTGTATTAGCAAATTCCCGAAACAGAGACAACGGCAGTTCAGGCCATGATGTTTCCCGATTATCTTTACAGGCACGCTCAATATCCTTCCAAAACTCGGCGTATATCGGCTCAGAGACAGTCGTCCGCAGCCTTTTTGTCCAATTACTCCTTAACCGTTGCCTTGCTGAATCCTGCATACTACCAGCCAGCGCCTTAACGAGCCGCGAAGCAGGCCAAGCCTCCCTCAGAAGACTCATTTGCCTTTCCTCCCCATGAGAAGCATTCGTTTCACCCTCTTTTTTGTTAACGCTTTCATTGTATCTAACAATCATCCTAAATTCAAAGGGGTAGAAAAACAATACCGCAAAACACAAAAGAACCTCCACGCCACGTTGCTGTAGTCATGGAAGTTCTTGTTCTACTCTTTTGCCAGACTGAGTCCAGATTGGCCTGGATTTATCGTTTCTAGACCTTTGGCTTTTCTGGTTTCCAGTTTTTAATTCCGTCATCCTCCAGAATACCCAGTGCTGCATCTGAGATATTAGGATCACGTAGCAAAGCGTCCTCGACTCTAAATTTAATATCGTCAGCATCTGCCAGCGTCATGCCCGGTGTAAGCTCAATCAACCCTTCCACGTGATAGTAGCGTCCTTCCTGCAAAATACGCATTTGATAAATATCCGTAACATGTGTGTCTGCTAGAATAATGGAAGCCACACGTTCTTCGATATCAGGAGGAGCAGATACACCGATCAAACCTACCATGTTGTCGTAACCGACCCGGAAAGCAACACCGACCATCAGACAACCGATGAGAATACTTGAAATACCGTCCAACAGTTTAAAATCGGTCAGCGATGTGACCACCACTGCTAGCAGGGCGAGTACTCCCCCCGTTGTTGCTACCAAATCTTCATAAAATACCAGACGGGTTGGCGGTGCAGCACGCCCCACGTGGCGGAACGCAGTGGTGAAAATGCTTAGCCCCTTCGCTTCTACTCTGGATTCATGCAGCACTTCTTTCATCGCTTTGCTCCATACAAATCCGTCCACCACTAGTGACAAAATCAGCACTACTACATTAATCCAAAATCCATGTGTAGATTCAGCCGGATGCTGAAGCAAATGAATGCCTTCCAATGCGGTTTCATAGGCCATGATCGTTACGACAATAACAGCAACCATACAGAACAGGTTAATCACCCGTCCAAAGCCGGTAGGAAAGCGTTTTGTCGGTTTTTTCTCTGCTAGTACACTGCCCGCGAACACAAACATTTGATTCACTGCATCCGCAATGGAATGCATCATCGTAGCAAACATAGAACCACTACCTGTCAAGGCAAAAGCAATCCCCTTAATCAAGGCAATGCCAGTATTACCTAACGCCGCCGAGCCCGAAGATTTGTTTCCTTTTTTGACCATACTCCAAAAGGAGTCCTCTTTCTGTTTCACTTCCATCTTGTAGCTCCTCCTGAGGTATACATAATCTGTTATATCATCGTTTGTTATGTATTATTTTTAACCCGTCCATATTCTACCTAACCAGCTGAGGAGAATCAATACAAACGATAATATTTTCCATGGAAAAGGAATGCCCCATGTCACCCTACGACATGAAGCATTCCCGTTACAGCCTTCTATCAGACATACCCTCAAGTTAACAACACAGATAATCTACATGCGCTGGCGATCAACATAAGTGCCTGTTTACCAGCTTGATTTCGTAATGCCTGGAATTTGGCCTTGATGTGCCAACTCGCGGAACGCTATACGAGACAGCTTGAATTTGCGCAAGTATCCTCTGGGTCTTCCTGTCAGCTCACAACGGCTTTTCAGGCGTGTTGGAGATGAGTCACGCGGAAGCTTTTGCAAAGCTTCGTAGTCCCCTTTTGCTTTCAATTCACGTCTCAGGTCCGCATATTTAGCTACAATTTCCTGGCGTTTCTTCTCTTTTACGACTTTTGACTTCTTGGCCATGTAAAGCTCCTCCTTGTGTTATATGCCAATCATGAAGGTTCACCATCACTACCACGAGATTGATGAACACGGATATGAACATGATTTCACACCATAAATAGTAATAATTACGATTACTATTTAATATAACGCTGCTCCAAGCGTGTTGTCAACCCAAGCGGTTTGAATCACAACAACATTAAAAAGCCGTTGAAACAGTAGACCCCTTTCACTCTTGTGATCGGTCTGCCGTTTCAACGGCTTTAAAATTTGTTGACTAGCTCTGTTCATTCAGCCAAATGGCAAGCTACCCAGTGATCTGGACGTGCCTCACGATAGAGTGGAATCTCTTTAGAACAACGCCCGATGGCAAAGGGGCAGCGAGTATGGAATTTGCAGCCCGAAGGCGGATTAACCGGACTAGGAATATCCCCCTTGAGCAAAATTCGTTCTCTTTTCAACTTCGGCACCGGAATAGGCACAGCCGACAGCAACGCCTTCGTATACGGATGCAGCGGATTGCCGAATAACTCGTCACGCGAAGCTGTTTCGACCATAGAGCCTAGATACATCACGCCAATACGGGAACACAAATGTTCCACCACGCTCAAATCATGCGAGATGAACAAATATGTCAAACCCCGTTCGGCCTGCAATTTGGCGAATAGGTTAATAATCTGCGCCTGTATGGACACATCCAGCGCTGATACCGGCTCATCAGCGATAATTAGATCCGGCTGAAGCGCCAACGCTCGGGCAATGCCGATCCGTTGACGTTGACCTCCCGAAAATTCATGGGGGAAACGGTCGATATGATATTCGGACAATCCACATAGCTTGAGCACGTCCAGCACAATCTGCCGGACCTCCTCTTTGGTAGCTATACCGTGATCCAGTAGCGCCTCACCAATGGCATCACCAATCCGTACACGGGGATTCAGCGAGCTATACGGGTCTTGAAAGATCAGCTGAATTTTAGGACGAAGCTCCTGCATCGCTTTGGCAGACAAGCTGTGCAGATCCACCCCTTTGTATTTTACGGTACCGTCCGTTTTATCCGTCAATCTAACAATCGTGCGGCCCACCGTGCTTTTACCGCTCCCCGATTCCCCTACCAACCCGAAGGTTTCACCCTGACGGATTGTAAAGCTGATATCGTCTACCGCCCGCACATGTCCTGAAGTACGGTTCATAAACCCGGACTTCACGGGAAAGTATGTTTTTAAGCGGTCTATTTCCAACAATGGCTCAGCCATGAACAACCGCCTCCTCATATAGCCAGCAGGATGCTTTCTGCTGAGCTGAAACTTCTTTTAATGTAGGCTCTTTTATACGGCAAATGTCCATGCAATACCCACAGCGGTCGTGAAAATAACAGGAAGTCGTCAGCTCCAGCGGATTAGGTACCTGCCCGGGGATGGAATACAGTTCCTCTTGGCGCTGATTAAGCACCGGTTTGGACTTTAGTAACCCCTGTGTATAAGGATGCTTGGGATGATTGAACAGCTGTACCACCTCGCCTTCCTCGACGATCTTGCCTGCATACATCACTATGACGTAATCAGCCATTTCGGCGACAACACCCAGATCATGAGTGATTAGCATGAGCGACATATTGGATTGGGCTTTAAATTCACGCAGCATATCGAGAATCTGCGCCTGAATCGTTACATCCAGCGCCGTGGTTGGCTCATCCGCGATAAGCAGCTTGGGACTGCAAGAAACAGCAATGGCAATCATAATGCGCTGCAGCATTCCTCCGCTCAGTTCATGCGGATAGCTTTTTAAAATCTGCTCCGGCCGGGATATACCGACCTGTTCGATCAGCTCCAGTGCTCGCTTACGAGCTTCCTTACGGCCTATTTTCAAATGCTCAATCAGTGGTTCGGATAGCTGTTCACCAATGGTCATGACTGGATTCAATGAAGACATCGGCTCCTGAAAGATCATGGATATTTCATGCCCGCGAATCGTGCGCATCTCATTTCTGCTAAGCTCTAGCAGATCGGTTTCCTCAAAACGGATGCTTCCGCCTGCCACTTTACCACCAGGACTCTGGATGAGACCCATGATCGACATCGCGGTAATACTTTTGCCGCAGCCCGATTCACCGACAATGCATACCGTTTCCCCCGGCTTCACACGGAAGCTGATATCATCCACCGCTTTAACCGTTCCTTCTTCTGTATAAAAATGAGTGCTTAAATGTTCAATGGAAAGTAAATTGTCCATGGTGTATGATCACCTACCTCTTATGTTTCGGGTCAAGTACATCCCGCAGCCCGTCACCAAAAATATTAATAGCGATGACTGTAGCAAAAATAGACAGTCCTGGCGGTATCCACAACCACGGTCGTTGCTGAAAATCCAGCACATTGTTAGCGGCATCAATCATATTGCCCCAAGTTGGTGTCGTGGGTAGCACGCCAAGGCCAAAGAAGCTGAGTACAGATTCACTCAAGATAGCTCCGCCAATATTCAATGTAGCGATAACGATCAACAACGGTAAAATATTCGGCAGCAGATGCTTGAACAGCTTTCGACGATTCGAGAGTCCCAGTACCGTCGCGGCTTGCATAAATTCACGTTCCCGCAAACTAAGCATCTGGCCCCTCACCATCCGTGCAATCCCCGGCCAGTTGACCAGACTAAGCATCAGCATGACAATATACATCCGTTGATCGGGTGGAACCTTCCAATCAGATAGCAGCGCGCCCATAATAAATAGCAGGGGCAAACTGGGAATTGTCAGCAGCAAATCAGCAACGCGCATAATAATCTGATCTGCAATCCCGCGAAAATATGCGGATATGACCCCCAGCGTAGCCCCCAAAAAGACTGACAATACCATGGAAGCCAAACCCACGGTAAGAGAAATTTGACCTGCCTGCATCACACGTGTCAGCACATCCCGTCCCAGCTTGTCTGTTCCTAACCAGTGATGGATATTTGGCGCCTTGTTCATCATTAATATATTTGTTTTATTATCGGAATAAGGAGAAAATAGCGGGCCGATAAAACAGAGCAAAAACATAAATACCACGACGAGCAGACCAGCCATAGCAAGCTTGTTTCTGAACAGCTGCCGGAGCGCTTGCTGCCACATTGAAGATTTAACAGTTGCTTGCAGTCTGCCGTTGCTCTTGCTCAAATTACTGCTCACGGATGACATTCCTTAGCCCCCTTCTTACACTTTCACACGCGGGTCCGCGATGCGATACAAAATATCGGACAACAGTGTCCCGATCACGCTCAATATGGCAATTAGCATCGTAAAGCCCATAAGTAGCGGATAATCCCGGAGCGAAAAGGATTGCATGTACAACTGACCGATCCCCGGCCAATTAAAAATCTTTTCAATAATCAGGGACCCGCCAAACAGCGCAGGTAATTCGAAGCCAACGAGCGTAATGGCAGGCAGTAATGCATTTCTCAATGCGTGCGTAAAAAGTACCTTTCTTTCCTTTAAGCCCTTTGCACGGGCTGTGCGTATATAATCCTGCTGGATCACGTCGATCATATTGCTACGGAAGTAGCGGGTCAACGACCCCAGTCCCAGCAGCGTCATAACGATCACTGGCAAGGTCATATGCTGGAGAACCTCCTTCACATACTCCATACCTGTAGCGTTACTGCCCGTATTGAGCATGCCACCGGGTGGCAACCACTTCAGGTCAACCGCTGCGATTTTAATCAGATACAGTCCGATAAAAAAAGAGGGCACAGACATGGCAGCGAAAATCATTACCATTACCAAAGTATCAAACCATGAATACTGCTTATAAGCAGCAACCACACCAATAATGACCGCGATAAACCAGGTCAGGAAGGTCGATATAACGGCCAGCAAAAACGAGTTCCAGATATATTCATTAAATAAGGTCAGCACCGGCTTCTGCTGGGCAAGCGAATAGCCAAAATTGCCATGCAGCGCATTGCCTAGCCAATTTCCATAGCGTTCAAGAATAGGCTTATTTAGGCCGTAAATTTCCCTCAGCTCCGCCTTTCTCTCTGGCGACAGCTTCAGATTGCCGCTAATGAAATCTCCCGGTGTCATGGCATACAGGAAAAAAATCATCATCGATGCGGCCAACAAAATAATAACCATATACGTCAGTCTTTTCGTTAAAAACGAGCTCATGACAGACTCCTTTCAATTCAAGGTCAGGCTACTCATTACGTTTCCCCCATTTGGGAGGCCCCTTGATCCGAACCTGATGTTCTTCACAAGGGGCCCGCAAATGTGGCTTATTTAAGGGACCATTCGAACAGATTACCAGACAAGCCAATGAACGGACTGACCTTTACATGTTCCATCCGACCATTGTAGGCATACACCGTCTTCTTATAGTTGGTAAAAATAACGGGCAGTTCATCGTTTAGCAGCACATATAATTCTTTATATATTTTCTTGCGTTCTTCCATATTCGTCGTAGACAAGCCTTTTTCATATAGCTCTTTTACCTTTGGATTGTTATATCCCTTGACTTCTCCATTAACGAATTGCTCGATTCCATCCGATGGATCTGTCAGCATGCCTGTCGAGAAGGCGGCGAGATCATAATCTTTACCTTCTACTTTGGCTACCATTGCATTAAAGTCTGCAAAGATTTCCGGCTGAAGGTCAACACCAATCGCTTTGTAATTTTCAGCCGCAAGCGCAATAAAGGTGTCTGTTTCTGGACGTTTAGAGGTCAGCAGGTGAATGGTCAGCTTCTGTCCGTTTTTCTCACGGATACCGTCACTACCTTCCACCCAACCCGCTTCATCCAGCAACTTTTTCGCTTGCTCCGGGTCGTAGTTGTATGGATTGATTCCTTCGGTCGTGTAAGACCAGAATATTGGGGAAGCTGGAATGTTTGCGACTGCCCCTGCTCCCTGAGCTGCGTCGACATAAATACTTTTCCGATCTAGTCCATAGGTCAATGCTTGACGAACCTTTTTATCCTTAAGCTTTTCATTTTCTAGATTTACTTGCAAATATCCGTAAGTGCTAGGGGTATACGGCAAAATGTTTAAAAAGCCAAGCCCTTTCAGTTTGTCAATATTTTCCTGAGTTGCGGTGAAGGATGCAAAGTCGGTATCGCCCGTTTCAATAAACTGCCAAGCATCGCCTTCTGCTGTTTTGTAAATGAAATGCTGTGTTTTCGGCTTGCCTTTGAAAAAGTGATCATTCGCCTCCAGACGAACTTCTTGCCCCGGAATAAATTTTTCCAGCTTATAAGCCCCATTCCCCAGAGGACTACTATGTAGATTCTTAAAATAATCCAGCTGTCCAAACTTATAATCCTTGCCGTAGTAGGCTTTGGACAGTACATATTCACCCAGAATCGGCAGAGCCAACGCGTTAGGTTTTTCCAACGTCGCAGAAATGGTCTGCGCATCAATTACCTTGATTCCTGCAATTTGTTTTGCCTTGCCTTCCGTATAGGCGTTGCCGCCTTTAATGTTCAGCTTTCGGATTTGACTGTCGCCAGGATAGGCTTTGTCATAGATCAACGTCCAAGTAAAAGCGACATCTTCTGCTGTCAAAGGGGAGCCATCACTGAATTTAGTACCGGGAACCAGATGAAATGTATACGTTAGATTATCTTTAGAAATATCCCAGCTCTTAGCCAGATTGGGCAGCGGAAGCCCCTTCTCGTCTACTGTGACCAGCGGAGTCCACAATTGCGAAATCACGTTGCCGTCATAGCCGCTTTGGTTAAAATACGGAGTAAACACCCCGGCTGGGTCAGTCAGACCCACAATAATCGTGTCGCTTCTCTTTTTGGACACTTCCGGCAATTTGGACATATCAGAGGCCTTTACCAAACTTGTTAATGGCTGCGTTGTAGTAGCTGTCTGTGTGTCCCCATTATTTTGGGCAGTAGCATTGTTGGAGCTGTCCGGTCCACCGTTAGAGCAAGCCGCCAGCAAAATAGAGCTCGCCAGAAGTAGACTGCTAAGTAAAATAATACTCTTTTTCAACATAATCCCCCCGAGTTAAATTATTAAATTCCGATAGAACAAGTTGTGATTAAGAAGATAAACCTCATTATAGGAATTTATTGGGGTTCTGTAAAGGGAGAACTACATTTTTTATGTAAAAAAAGACGTCAACTCATCTGGATTCCAAATGATCGACGTCTATTTGTTTAAAGTGTTAAAGTCTGACGGGTGCGTGCAGCCTAATTTCGCTCCATATAGCCAAAAATGCTCCGATGCATTTCATCCACAGCCGAAAGCCGTGCGCTATATCCGAGTAATGTTTCTCCATCAAAATGTGCATGAATGAAGCCGGAGGCCCGGAGCTTAAAAATATGGTCGTGCGTGATTCCCTTGGACAGCTTGAGATGACGGACAATCTCAATAAAGGTTCGTGGAGACTGGCTTTGATACAAATATTTTAAAATCCTAAGCCTGCTCTTCTCCCCCAAGCTTCGGATCATTCGATATTCCTGTGGGGATAAAAAATCGTCCTCCTGAACATAAATTCCTGCCGAGTAATGGCACAACAGGAGCGACCCAAATCGATAAATAATATTTATCGGCTGAAAATGGTATTGAGGCACCAGCAACACGCGCGTCAGTCCTTCGGAAGGCTCGAACAGGAAGCCATTAGTGGTACGATCCACCCACTCCATAGAGCTATATATGCCCTTCTCCTTATTTCTTCGTTCAGCTTCTTGTTCCAGACCGCTTAGAATACTTATATCCACATGGCGAAAATACTCTTCGTCCCAGCCAGATAGCAGTTGCAAAGCAAGTTTGCGAAGCTTCTCCATGTCGTCAGGCAGCGGGATTCCATAGGCTGATGCCTGTTCATTTAATTCCTGTACAGTCCGGTTCTCCAGACGGTCTACGACCTCTTCAACCTTCCCCTGATCAGAAAGCATACAGACGAGTCCATAAAAGATCTTCCAATCTGCATTGATTTCCATGGACTCCAGCAATTCGGACAAACCTGGAGACAGCGTTCCACGCACTTGCTCCGCCCACCCGGCTGATAAATCGGTCTTCTTGTACGCCTTGCGGCAAATAAAGGTGTGTAAGCTGCTGAGCAACTCAAACACCGGTCCATATGCTACATGTACATCGTAAGGAGCATTCACGTCATGACTCATCGCTTTCTGTCCTCTTTTCTTTCATGTCTGATGTCCATTATACATACTATCGTACACCCGTTCATTCTTAGTGTCCCTTTCTACGAGAGTTTAGCAAAACACAGATACAAATATGAACGTAATAAGCATCATAATCAAAGCGCAAAAAAAGCCTGATCTCATCAGACCCTAACTGTTCAGCTATGAATTAGAAAAGGTTGTCTCCCACAAATATCGCAGGAGACAACCTTTGGACAAATAATATGATGTTTAAAGTTTGTTAGCTGCTACTTTCCACTCTAATATTCCTGTGGATGCTGAACCTTTGGATACCATTTCAATTCTTAATTTCGTTGTTTTTACAGGCGTAAAAGTAGTCGTATTATACTGGTCTGCCGAAGTACCCAATCCATTAGCCTGCTTGACATTAGACCAGCTGCGACCATTCCAATACTTAATCTTGTAAGACTTAGGAACATCAATGCCAGCGCCATCTTGGAACCAATAGACATCCGTTTGAGACACCGTATACTCTTGATCAAAATCATATTGAACCCATTGTGTACCTGTCTCAGGCCAGTTACCATACACGGCATGACTTCGATCATTAGAATTAGCAGGTTCAAATCCATCGTTTAGCGCGCTTACATTTTCCCAAGATGAAGTATAGGAGCTGCTAGCCGTTGCCGCAGGTGCTATGTTCACGATTTTATCAGGATCTGTTTCAATTGGGCCATCGTCGTCTTTAGCCGTGATTGGGAAACGGGAAGTATCTTTTTTGAGCTGACTCCAGGTATAACGCAGCATCCAGATATCCCAGTCGGTGATATGATCGGAATTACCGGCCCACATAATGGTGTTCGTTGGGAATCCACCTGGTGGACGCTCATGTTCTTCATAAAAATCGTTTAATCCAAATCCATGCCCAATTTCATGTTCAGTAATCTCAATCTCATCCGAATTCACCGTACTCAGAACGTATTCATCATTCATACGCTGTCCCCAGTCGCCGCCGGCTCCCCCGTCAAAATTTTCTGTGGCCCAGAGATACATATCAAAGCGTTTATCCAATCCACCCGGATAAGAATAGTTTGGGTCCGAAAAATGCTCAAATCGGGATATTTCATTAGGCGCAACGGGAAGTGCAGCGGGAATTTCCGGTTTTTCAGAAGCTAGTGTATCTAGAATGGTATCCGTATAAATGACCTCGTCAGGCTGCTTGTCTAGGAGCAGTGAAGGATCGGCAACAGCCCAGCCTACCACTTTTACTTTAATATTCTTATAAGGCCAGCCGTCATATCCTTGAAGATGATCTGTCCAATGGTTCATCTGCCGATCTATCATTTTAGCAATATCTTGGCGTTGCTTCAGTGTAACGGGCTTAGAAGATTGCCAGCGTATAACATAATTAAGAGTCCCTTTTCCCGCAAAAATTTGATCAAAAATCGTATTTTTACGAGCCGTCGAGCCTTCGGTCAGCATTCTATTCTTCCAAACCCATTCCACCGATGATTTGAGATAAGCTGGCATATCAGCCAATGTCGAATCACTCGTTGCCGCAACCACAGAATTCCGGTTTAGATGAGAATCCGCTGATACAAAACTAGCGTTTCCCATCAGTAATAAACTAGCAATGACTACTGAAAAAGAAGCCATCATTCCTTTTCTGTTCAACATGTATGTACCTCCATATCCATTTGTATTATTGCAGTAGTTTTCCTGAAACGATGATCTCTATCAGCTCTCTTTTCGTGTTTGCGAACTAATCTAGGAGATCAAGAGTACACTATCAATCCTCCTTGTCGTTTTTTGTAAATAATCACAAATCATATTATCACTGGATTATTGCATCGTCAATATTTTCCTTAATGATTTAAATTAGGATTTTTAATCGTATTTTGGGACATATACTTACTCTTTGGCATGCACAAAACTGGTATTTTATAAAATGAAAAAACCGTTTATTCACTGAATCAATTCCATCACAGAATTTGATTTTGGAATAAACGGCTCTATTTATAAGCTTTTTCACACTACTCTAGCATTTTTTAGCGGGTAGGAAAACGAGTAGTATCCTTCTTGACTTGGCTCCAGGTATAACGCAACATCCAGGTATCCCACTCTGTTATTTTGGGAGAAGTTCCGGCCCACATAATAGTTGGCACAGGAAAACCACCCCTAGGCTCATGCTCTACTTTATGGATTTCAATGCCGATTCAGCCAGTGAAGCCAGTAGCTTCGCTGTTCCCGGCAACGCACGTTCGTCCAAATCAAAGGCAGGATGATGCCATTCCTGGCTTCCCGCAGTGCCGACAAAGACAAATACACCTGGGATGTTCTTCTGATAAAACCCAAAATCTTCGCTCGCCGAGGATGGTATGGGACGAACGACATCCAGACCGACCGCTTCCGCCGCCTCTTCCGCGATGGCGGCCAACTTACCGTCATTCAGCACAGGTGGCGGACCCTCGATCCAGCGGATGGTTGCTTTCGTGCCGAAAGCATCGGCAACACCTTTTACGACCTGCTCGAACCGTTCAGTCACCTGAGCGCGAATATTCTCGTCAAATGTGCGAATTGTTCCGTCCAAATGGGCGCGGTCTGGAATGATGTTCCAGGCATTGCCACTATGCAGCTTCGTGACGCTAATGACCGCGCTATCCAGCGGATTAATGCTCCGACTCACAATGGATTGCAGCGCCGTAATGATATGTGACGATACCACGATGGGGTCAATCCCTGCATGCGGCACTGCAGCATGTGTGCTCAGACCCTCCACCTCGATGTAAAAACCATCCGCCGCTGCCATTAGCGAACCTTCTTTGATGCCGACCGTGCCTACGGGCAGGTCCGGCTTGTTATGCAGGCCAAATATGGCCTGCACCCCTTCCAACGCACCGCTGTCCAACACTTGGACAGCGCCTTTAGCCTTTTCCTCAGCTGGCTGGAACACCAGTCGAACCGTGCCTTTCAGCTCCTGCTCTCGCTGCTTCAGCAGTATGGCTGCTCCCAACAAGGACGCGGTATGAAAATCATGCCCACAGGCATGCATCTTGCCCGGATGCACCGAAGCATAAGGCAATCCCGTTTCCTCCTGAATAGGCAACGCATCAATGTCTGCACGAAGCGCGACAGTTGGTCCCTCCTGCCGTCCACCGATTTCCGCCACTAATCCGGTACGCAGCGGCACATCCAAAATCGTTATGTTCTGTTCTTCCAGCAGACCACGGATAAAGGCGGTAGTTTCAACCTCCTCGTTAGATAGCTCGGGATTTCGATGAAGATGGCGGCGAATGTCCACCAGCTTCTGCTCCAAAACCTGCTCCTTCGTCCCGGTTGATCCACTCATCCCTATTCCTCCTTCGTGAACGCAAAATAGTTACAATTCTCTCAGACCAACAACATCTAGGACTGCACAGGCAATCCGGCAAAAGCTTCATACAACAACTCGAACGAGCGCACGCGCTTGTGTATATCCCTTATTCCTGTCGTAACGATCAGCTCATCGACCTGATACTTCGCTTGAATTTCCGTCAGCGCAGCATAGATTTCGTCTTTATTCCCTTTGTTAATTTGCGCTTGTGTAGCTTCTATTGTATATTCTTCACCCGATTGCTTGCCAAACTCTTCTGCACTTTCCAGCGTACCCACCGTAGCCGTCTTGCCACTGGCCAGATGAATTTTGTACAGCTTGTGCTCACCTGCTAACTCTGCAGCTTCCTCGGAAGTGTCCGCTACGATGACAGAAAGCGCAAAAAGAGCTTTCGGCTCACGTCCATAACTATAATCGAAAGACTCCCGATACGTACGGAATGAATCCAATGCAACCTGCTCATTACTATTGATAAATTGCGAGAAAACGTAGGGCAACCCCAAGCGCGCAGCAATTCCAGCACTGTCTATACTTGTACCCAAAACATAAATATCCGCTGGTGTTTCTGGAATCGGATTCGCCTGTAACCCGGCTAACGGTCCTTCTTCAGACGGAATATTGTGAATATAGCGGCTTACTTCATCAATTTTTTCTTCGAGAGAAGGCGCGTCATGAACGTTTCGCTGTAACGCCTGTGTGGATTTCGGCAGCCCGCCCGGCGCTCGTCCGATTCCCAAATCTACGCGACCCGGTGCAAGAGAGGACAGTACATTAAAGTTTTCAGCTACTTTATAAGGGCTATAATGCTGAAGCATCACTCCACCAGAACCGACTTTAATACGCTCAGTGCGTGCCAGCAAATGGGAAATGAGTACCTCTGGCGAAGAGCCCGCAACCTGCTCGGAATCGTGATGCTCTGATACCCAGAAGCGCGTAAACCCCAATTCCTCTACACGCTGTGCTAGCTTAATCGTATTACGAAGGGCCTGCGCTGCTGTTTCCCCCTCGTGTATAGGGCTTTGATCCAATACTCCGATTTTGATACCCATGTCTCCCGTCTAAATTGAATAGTTATATTCCGGTGTAATCCGTTTCAGGAATTGTTTGGTACGTTCCTCTTTGGGGTGGTTAAAAATGTCGTCCGGTGTACCTTCCTCGATAATATGACCGCCATCCATAAATACCACATGATTTGAAACATCACGCGCAAAGCCCATTTCATGTGTAACGACAATCATCGTAATGCCTTCCTTCGCAATCTTGCGGATCACCGACAGCACCTCACCCACCAATTCAGGGTCCAGCGCCGAAGTCGGCTCATCGAACAAAATCACTTCCGGGTTCAGCGCCAAAGCACGCGCTATGCCGACACGCTGCTGCTGCCCGCCGGATAGCTGGCTTGGATAATGATTCAGCTTTTCACCCAGACCGACCTTTTCCAGCACTTCAATGCTAATTTTTTTCGCTTCCTCCTGCTTGACCTTACGGACTACGACAAGTCCCTCCATGACATTTTCCAGTGCTGTTTTATGCTTGAACAAATTGTATTGCTGAAAAACCATGGCCGTCTTTTGACGTAGAGCCAAAACATCCTTCTTCGCAGGTCGCTTGCAGTTCACTGTAAAATCGCCAATGCTCACTTCCCCATCATTCGGCTTTTCCAGATAATTAATGCAGCGCAGCAGAGTCGTTTTACCTGAACCGCTCGGGCCTAAAATAACGACGACCTCGCCTTTGTTCACGGTCAAATCAATGCCTTTGAGCACTTCATGTTTGCCGAACGACTTCGTTATATTTTGCAGACGGATCATGATGCTCGACCTCCATTAAACACATTGATTTTTTTCTCCAGCAAGCCGGATATTCGTTCAATCAATACCGTCAAGCCCCAAAATAGCAGTGCAGCTGCGATATATACCTCTAAATATTTCCAGTTGGTAGATGCCAGAATTTCAGCCTGTGCCTGGATTTCTGTGACCGAAACCGTGAAGGCCAAGGTAGAGCCATGAAGCATCCCAATAACGGAATTCGTCAGATTTGGCAAACTCACCACGAACGCCTGCGGAAATACAATCCGTCTCAGTACTTGCCACGTCGTCATACCGACAGCATAAGCTGCCTCGATTTGTCCCTTGTTGACCGATTGAATTCCAGAACGGACGACCTCAGACATATACGCGCCACTGGTAATGGAAAACGAAATGAGTGCAAATACCATATACGGAACATCTTTGGATTGCAGTGGCCAGCCGAAATGCTTTGCTCCTGCATCAATTAACAAGGGCAAACTGAAATAAATAAGCAGCAAATGCATCAGCATCGGTGTGCCTCGGATAAAAGTAACGTAACCGTGAGAGATTTGCGACAGCACAGGAACGTTATAAATTCGTGCCAACGCCGTTATAATCCCGATGATCAACCCTGCCAGTACGGAAACCACTGTAATGATTAAAGTGTTGGGCAGCGCAGAAAACAATCCTAAAAAGGCGGTGTATACAAATCCAAAGTCCAGACTCATATGCCTTTACCTCCTTTACTCAGACGGGGACTTCTCAAGTAGCGCACCACAAAACTTTTTCGTTCTTCGGGTTCTTTCTGCACTGCATCCCGATGCTCATGCCGGAGAAGCGTATTTTCCAGCATCTTGAACAATTTTTGTAAAATCAGACTGATCACCAGATAGATAAGGGATAACGCGATATAGGTTTCAACAAAATGCTGGGTAGCCGACCCTAATGTCTGTGATTTCCCTGTCATCTCCATCGCTCCGATTGTAAATGCCAGCGAAGTATCCTTCAGATTGCCAATCACCAGATTGGAAAATACCGGAATCACCACAGCCAGCGCTTGCGGCATTATGATACGTGTGAAGGTCTGATAGCCTGACATGCCGACGGACTGCGCAGCCTCGATTTGTCCTCGATCTACTGCCTCTACCCCTGACCTGATAATTTCGGAAATAAAGGCTCCACTATTGAGCGCGTAGGTCGCTACAGCAAACCACAGCACATCCCATCTGGAGGAATTGATATCTACCAGCTTTAGTAGCTCTGGCAGGCCGTAATACACCAGAAACAATTGGATTAGAATAGGTGTTCCGCGAAAAAAGGAAACATACACCTGAGAAACACGTTTGAGAAATGGAATGTTATACATGCGAGGCAGCGCAACCAACAGACCAATGATAAGCCCCAATACAAGCGAGCTTGCTACAATAAACAAGGTGATGTGTAAGTAAGACAGCATTTTCGGGATAAAGCTAAAAACATAGTCAATATTGAACTCTCTGCTCATATGCCTGCCTCCTTTCTATACATCAGCGGTCAGAATACATAGAGTACCCTGACCGCTGAAATGTCCAAGTCTATCCTTACTTTTTACTGCTGTTACCTTCCTTTTTCACATCTTCCAGAGACTTCGTGAAATCCTCTCCAAGCCATTTAATGCTCAGCTTCGACAGCGTACCGTCGTCCTTCACTTCCTGAATGGCTTTGTCCAGGTCATCCGCCAATCCTTGCTCATTTTTATTCAGTACATACAGTACATCCGATTGAGTCAAAGGATCACCCACGGTTTTCAGAGCTACTTCTCCTTTTTCATCGGTGTTAAAACGGTTCGCAAAGTCTGTCGTAACGGTAGCATCTATACGGCCACTCGTAATTTGTTGCACCGTATCATTGGCCGCACCACTCGTATAAACGATATTCAGGGCATCTCCATGGTTTTTGTTATATTCTTTTAGCACATACGCCGCATTACTGGTTGGGCTGGTAAGTACCTTTTTCCCTTTCAAATCATCAATGGAATGAATGGTATTGTTATCCTTCGCTACAGCGACTCTGTTCAGAAAAATGCTATATGGATTTTTGTTGAACAGATACTTGGCTTCACGCTCCGGGTTTTTTTCCATTTGATGCGATACCAGATCAATCTTGCCGGCATCGAGACTTAGCAGCAAATTTCCAAAGTCCATCGTTTTGAATTCAAATTCGTATTGAGGTAGGCGCTTGTCCAGCTCCTTGATCAGTTCCACATCAAAACCTGTTAAATTTCCGTTTTCGTCAATAAAGCATACATTTTTGAATTGAGTACCTGTGCCTACGATAATTTTTTTCACGTCTCCGCTTGAACCTGACGCACTGGACGCGTTATCTGAGGAACCGCAGCCTGCCAACACCAGGATGATTGCCATAACAGACAATATTGCAAACCACTTTTTCATATGAACCCCCCTCATCTCTTTGTATATCAGCAGTTTGCGACATACATGGTAGCTATAACATTCTATCATACATAATTCCTATAAGTTTAATCGGTTTTAGGATGTGATTAATTTAACACCTGGATACCTATACGTCAATCCACCAAGCTATAGAACTTTTCTATAACAAAACAGCACTCCGGAAACCTTCTGTCAGTGCATCTGCAAAATCTGAGGTTACTGCACAGTCTTCTTTGGTCGCAATTATGCTAATCTGCATCGACACCCTAGCTATCTCTGGAACATGGATACGGAACAGTTTCTGATCTTTTACTTCACGGTTCACACAGACATCTGGCAAGAAGGCAATACCCGCTTCTTCCAATACCAGCTTTTTGGCCGTGACCACATTGTCTACCTGAAAAGCAATGTCTGGTGGCTGCTCCAGTGATTCAAAAGCGCGATGAATTCTCATCCAATCTAGTGATCCGCATTCAAAAAACACCAGTGTTTCACGTTGAATATCCTGTATGCTGGCCTTTCCTGTCTTCATAAACGGATGGCCGTCGTATACATACAGGGAAATCGGATCTTCATAAAAAGCAAGCGTACGGATAGCCGGATGCATCACTTTACGGACAAAACTAATGTCTACCTCACGGTTCAACAGTTTATGTACCAGTTGATCCGTCGTTGCCGTCACAATTTTGTAGTTAACCTCTGGATAACGGGCACGAAGCTGCTTTAATATCTCTGGAATAATGTAGTTCGACACCGATATCGTGCAGCCAATTCGAATTTGTTGAGGGGCTTTCTTACGCTGTTGGAGCTTTTGCTTCCCTTTTTGCAGCACCTGAAGCATCTGCTCCGCATAAGGAAGAAACTTTCGTCCATACTCCGTCAGAACCGTTTGCTTGCTTTGACGGTCGAACAGCTTACATTCTAGCTCGCGCTCTAGCGTCTGAATCCGGGCTGTAACAGAGGGCTGGGACAAGAACAAGGCTTCTGCCGCCTTATTAAAGCTCCCATAATGATTCACGTATACAAAGGCTTCCATATTCTCGATATTCATACGCAAGTCCCCCAGTAAGTTTTATATACATTTATCAAATAAGTTAACTTGGTTTTTTGTATCATAAAACTCACTGAACGACCTGTCAATGGAAATATTGAAAATATCTATAATTTTAATAGCTCATTTAGTTCTTTAACAGAACGTTCCAACCGTGCAACCAATTCTTCGGACAACCCGTATGCTCCATCTGGCAGACGCTCGACCCACTGATCCACTGCATACACCCCGCCAAGAATATGTCTTCCGCCCAGTGCATTAATAACCGGCTTCAACGCATAGTCAATGACCAGCAGGTGAGCCAGTGTACCTCCGATAAATAAAGGCAAGACAGGTTTCCCTCTTAGCCCCTCCTGCGGAACCAAATCCAGGAATATTTTCAATAGTCCTGAATAGGACGCCTTATAGACTGGAGAAGCCACAATAACGGCATCCGCTGCTGCAATCAGCGCAAGTGATGCTGTGATGTCGGGGCTGTTAAAGTTAGCTGTGACTAGATCCTCCGCTGGCAAGTCGACCACATTCAGTAATGTGACCTCCGCTCCAGCCTGCTGCAACTGCTCCGTTGTATAGTGAATCAAGCCGTATAAACGGGATTGTGTAGACGGACTGCCTGATAGGATGACAACCTTGGACATATTTTTTCCTCCTTCTGTTATGCGTCAACCTTCACTTTGGATCTGGCCGCTGTGTAGCGGTTCTCAGGTATAGGCACGCCCAAGTTTTCACGCAGTGTGCTAAATTCATAATCCTGACGGTACACACCGCGTTCCTGCAAAATAGGCACAACCAGATTTATGAAGTCATGCAGACCCGATGGTACATCAGAACCAATAATGAATCCGTCTGCTCCTTTTCTATCAAACCACTCCTGCACTCGATCCGCCACCTGCTCAGCGGTTCCGATAAAAGAGGTTCTCGGTGTAGCTGAACGCAACGCAACCTCGCGTAAGGTCAAGTTTTGTTCCTTGGCTACTCGTTTGATTTTATCTGTACCGCTGCGGAACGCATTGCTGCCAATACCATCAAGCTCAGGGAATGGCTCATCCAGCAGATATTGTGAGAAATCATGATGATCGAAGAAACGTCCCAAATATTTTAGCGCAGCCTCAATCGTCACCAGATTAGTGATCTCTTCATACTTACGTTCCGCTTCCTCCGTTGTATTGCCAATAATCGGCGATATGCCCGGCAAAATGACAATATCCTCTTCGGATCTACCATAGCGTACCGCACGTTCTTTCACATCACGATAAAACTGCTGCGCTTCCTCTAACGTTTCATGTCCTGTAAATACAGCATCCGCTTCCTTAGCGGCCAGGTTTTTGCCATCCTCGGAGGAACCTGCCTGGAAAATAACCGGCTGTCCCTGCTTGGATCGTCCAATGTTCAGCGGACCCTGCACAGAGAAAAACTCACCTTTATGGTTCAATGTATGCAGCTTTTCAGGATCAAAAAATACTCCAGCTTCCTTATCACGAACGAACGCATCCGCTTCCCACGAGTCCCACAGTCCTTTCGTAACCTGTAAATATTCCTCTGCAATTTTATAGCGCTGCGGATGCGACGGGTGCTCGCCTTTGCTAAAGTTAAGGGCAGAGCCTTCCAGCGGGGAAGTCACCACATTCCAGCCTGCACGACCTCCGCTAATATGATCAATGGAAGAAAACTGGCGTGCTACCGTGAACGGTTCGCTATAGGAAGTCGACAATGTGCCAACCAGTCCGATATGCTTCGTCACTCCAGCCAAAGCAGACAAAATCGTAATTGGCTCAAAACGGTTCAGAAAGTGAGGAATGGATTTTTCGTTAATGAACAGGCCATCTGCGATAAATACGAGGTCGAACTTTCCTTCCTCTGCCTTTTGCGCCTGCGTTTTATAAAATTCAAAGTTAACACTCGCGTCCGCAGGTACTTCAGGGTGACGCCAAGTCGTCATGCTTCCCCCAACGCCGTGAATAATCGCACCAAATTTAATTTGTTTATTCTTAGCCATAACTCTTCCACCTCTCTTGAACATGATTGTTATACCACTTGATTGTAACTTTCCAGCACTTTACCCAACTCTTCCAGATCCGGGTTGAGCAGGGCTTCATATTTGTTATCCCCGCCTACTTCGACGACAGGAACATAACGAACACCATATTTGGTTTCCAGCACGTCACGCAGCGCATCATTTCCGTCCACTTGGATATTTTCATACGGCTGATTTTGGGATTCCAGGTACGATTTGATCTCTCCACAAAAATGACAGCCGGTTTTGCTCCACAATACAACTTTAGGTTTGGACGACATATACATACCTCCGTGAGCTTAATGTTTATAATTCCGATGAATTAAATAAGGATTATATTTATAATGTATCCTGCCGACCCTTTTCCGTCAATCGCTTGTGTAATAGACATTGCTAATTCAACGATAGAAAATTTTAATCTTATATCGTATTTAATCGGTTTATTGGTAGCTCAGTTATTTAAATTTAGGGGAATTGGAGTTTAAATGTGCCTTGACGCGGATATCCTTGGAATAGTAGCGCCCTTGTGGCGAAATGAAATGGGGTTGAGTAAATGCAGGATTGGGCCGAGGTTGCTATACGCACATTAATGGCTGTCGCTATATTATTTTTAATCACCAAAATTCTTGGAAAACGTCAGGTATCCCAGCTTTCCTTGTTCGAATATATAACAGGAATCACGATAGGTAACCTGGCTGCTACCATTCCTATGGAGCGTGAATCCACCTGGTATCTAGGCCTCATAGCCTTGTCAGTATGGGTACTGACAACACTTGGCATTGAATATTTGCAAATTAAAAGCAAGAAAATCAGAGATATAACAGATGGAAGGACAACAATCCTGATCAAAGACGGCAAAATTTTAGAGGATAATCTGAGAAAGGAACGGCTCACCCTGGATGAACTCATGGAGCAGCTACGAAGCAAGAATGTATTCAAAGTATCTGATGTAGAATTTGCTCTCATGGAAACCAGTGGCGAAGTCAATGTGCTGTTAACCAAAGACAAGCAGCCTGTGACGCTTAAAGATTTGAATATGTTTCAGCTACCGGAGAAGGAACCCACAGCAGTCATTATGGATGGACAACTTATGGAGCAACAAATGGCATATATGGGGATTACTCAACAATGGCTGGATGCCAAGCTAAAGGAAAAGAGCCTGACGGTCAAAGATGTGTTTTTCGCGCAGGTGGACACGCAAGGGGAGCTATATATTGACCCATACAGTGATAATGTACAGATGTCCAAGGCACAGGATTCGAATCAAGCTGTGCTGACGCTGCTGCAGCAATGTACAACCGAGCTGCAAAAACTGGCTACGAATTCCAGCGAACAGCAAAGGAAACAGTTGTATGAGCTATGCTCACACAACTTGAAGGAAGCTATCCAGGAAATGCAGCCGGTAAATTCATCTAAGTCCTGAGCACATACGCATATGCCATAAGAGTATAAGCATGGGAGTTAAAAAGGAGCGTCCTTCAGCCGCTTATGGCTTTGAAGACGCTCCTTTTTATATTACTGTGCCGGTGTACATTTCACAGTTGTTGCTGCCTTTCATTCCTTGCCGGCGCAGCGGCAGCATAACCGTAAATACCGTTCCTTCTCCCACCTTGCTGGATACAGAGATAGAGCCGGTATGCATCTCTGTTATTTTATAAGCAATGGACAGTCCCAAGCCGCTGCCTCCTGCAGTTCGGGCCCGTGACTGGTCTGCTTTATAAAACCGTTCAAAAATGCGTTGCTGATCCTGTTCGTTGATGCCCTGTCCCGTGTCCGCAATGCGGATAACCGCCTGTTCACCGTTACTTGAAAGAGAAACAGATATGCTTCCACCCTGTGGTGTAAATTTAATGGCGTTGTGAAGGAGATTTACCCAAACCTGGCCCATCAGATCCTCGTCCGCGTTGATCTCAACGATATCCACCTCAACAGTCATCTCGATTTTTTTAGCCTCCCATTGCGGTTCGCAGGCGAGAATAAGCGAAATCAGCTGCTTGTCCAGCCGATAAAGGGACGGACGAAACGGATGCCGCTCCGAATCCAGAATCGCCAGCTTCATGAGATTATCGCTTAGCTTGGATAGACGAATACACTCCGTCTCGATGATCGTCAAATACCGGTCTCGCTGCTCACGATCCAGATTCTCGTCCTTGAGCGCCTTGGCGAATCCGATTATCGAGGTCAGCGGTGAGCCGATTTCATGGGATACGTTTGAAATAAACTCCTCCCGCAGCTTTTCCATAGCCTTCAGATTTGCAGCCATATCATTGATACTGTCCACCAACTGTACATAAGGATGCGGCCTCCGATGTTTTCCGTTCCTCCCGCCGAGATCCCAATCCAGATTAATGTGAAAGTCTCCTTGCGAAATACGTTTTAAAGCATCGATCATTTCGGTAAAAGCGTGCTGTTCTCTAGGCTGGAAGAAGCGCCTTACCGTCATACTGATAATACCGAAGAAGAAAAAGCCTAGCGTCGTATTCATAAGAAAGACGAACAAACCATGGGGAGCCCATGACATGTGCGAATAGATCGCCTCCATAATAAAGAACGCGGCAGTCCAGCTGAGATACAGCACCAATAACACCAGCATGAGTCTCGCAAGGATATGGAGGAATCCCGGTTCTCGTTTCATTGCCTTACCTCCAGCCGATAACCCAATCCTCGGATCGTACTGATCCGGAAGGAGTGGCTTGCCTCCAGAAACCGTTCCCGAAGGCGTTTGATATGGACATCAACCGTTCTTTCGTCTCCCTCATAATCATAACCCCAGATCTGTTCGATCAACTGGTCGCGGGTAAAGGTTTTGCCAGGATAGCTGGCCAGCTTGAAGAGCAGCTCAAATTCCTTGCGCGGCAGGGTAAACTCCTCTTGCCCAGCCCGGCATTCAAATGTATCACTGCGCAGGACAAGATCTCCGACAGTCACTGATTTGGAAGCCATGATACGATAGCGTTTTAATAAAGCCTTCACGCGTGCAACAAGCACCATGGGGTCGAATGGCTTGACAAGATAGTCGTCCGTTCCGAGCGCGAAACCTTTCACGATCTGTGACGTCTCGCCTTTAGCTGTAAGCATAAGCAGCGGCAGGTCGGTTTGCTCTCTCAGCTTACGACACAACTCCCAACCATCCATTCCCGGCATCATGATATCAAGAACAAGTAAATCGACCTTGATTTGATCAAAAATGCGCATCGCGTCCAATCCATCCACCGCCTCGACTACCTCCAGACCTTCCATCCTCAAAAAGTGTCCGACCAGTTCGCGAATATGCGGATCATCATCAACGACCAATACACGCGCCATTTCAATCCCCCCTAACTAGTTCTGCCTTAAATCTCTCATCCTCGTCAAGAAGACTGCCATCTTATGCTTTACGCATATATGCACGCACCGTAAGCGGCGCGAAGATCGCCACAATGACTGTAGCGCCAAGCAGGGAGATCGCCAGTTCCCCGCCAATCGTTCCCGTATTCGCAAGCTCCCTGACTGCGTTCACAAGATGTGAAATCGGGTTAACGTTCACAAACCACTGTAGCCAACCAGGCATTGTGTCCACAGGCACAAATGCGTTGGAAACAAAAGTGAGCGGAAACAGAACAATCATGGAGATGCCCTGTACACTGGAAGCAGTGCGGGCAATCACGCCAAAGAAGGCGAAAATCCAGCTGACTGCCCAGGAACACACGATGACCAAAAGCGCGGCGATAGCAACACTCAGCAGCCCTCCCTCTGGCCGATACCCCAAAATATACCCCATGGCGAAGGTAAGTACAGTCGCAATAGTATACCGGATACTGTCAGCCAGCAGAGCTCCAGCCAAAGGCGCAATACGTGCGATTGGGAGTGACTTGAACCTGTCGAACACTCCTTTGTCCATATCCTCACGTAGTTGGACGCCGGTAACGACGGAGGTCGAGATCACAGTCTGCACGAGGATGCCTGGAATAATAACCGGCAAATAATGCTGCACGTCTCCTGAGATGGCGCCACCAAAGATATAGGTAAACATAAGTGTGAAAATGATCGGCTGGAGCGTGACATCAAACAATTGCTCGGGAGTATGCCGGATCTTCAGAATGCCCCGGTAGGCCATCGTCATGGAATTGAAGAACGCCTGTCTGAAACTCACAGACTTCTTCAAAGTGCGATCAAAACCTGTCATAACCGTAGTGCTCTTCATGCTCTCGCCCCCTCCCCAGCATGCGCTCCTTGGGACGTCTGCTGCTCGTTTACTTGTGCCCCATGACCAGTGATGGACAAAAACACCTCGTCAAGCGTCGGCTTTTGCACACTCATTTCTGCTAGACGAATCTCTCCAGTACGGAGGGCAATCAGCAGGTCCGTTACCCGATCTGCATTGGCCATCGGAGAAATAATCTTTCCAACTTCCACTGACACGCTGGACTTGACTGAAAGCACCTGTTCAACGATCTGAACAGCTCTCTCAATGTCCTGTTGATTTTGCACTTTGAGTTGCAGAGTCGACGCCCCCACTGCCGCTTTCAGTTCATCCACCGTACCCTCAGCGACTACCCGGCCATGATCGATCACCGCGATTCGGTCAGCAAGTTGATCCGCCTCGTCGAGGTACTGGGTAGTGAGCAGTACGGTGGAACCGGTCTTGACCAGACGCCGGATCGTGTCCCACATCTGGACACGCGTGCGCGGGTCTAGTCCGGTAGTCGGCTCATCCAGGAAGATCAGCGGCGGCTTAGCGATGAGACTGGCGGCCAAGTCCAGTCGGCGGCGCATGCCTCCCGAAAAATTTTTTAACGATCGCTTGGCTGCTTCGGCCAAGCCAAATTCCTCCAACAGCTCCGCTGCCTTATGACGCGCCTCGGCACGTCCCAGTCCAAGCAGTCTAGAGAAGATGATCAAGTTCTCAGTAGCGCTAAGCGACTCATCGACCGATGCGTATTGGCCTGTTACCCCGATCAATTGACGCACAACCTGCGGCTCCTTTACTACATCGTGCCCGAAGATACGCGCTGATCCACCATCAGGTCGCAATAACGTTGACAGCATTCGGATGGTAGTCGTCTTACCTGCTCCATTAGGGCCGAGCACACCGTAGATCGTGCCAGCATGGACATTCAAATCGACACCGTCAACCGCATGCTTATCACCAAAAGTTTTAACGAGTCCCCTTGCTTCAATGGCCAAGGTCTCTTTTTTGTCTGTATAATCCACATTCATATCCTCCCTATACGGTTTCTATAGCGAGGATAACCCACGTTTATGAACTGAATATGAATAGAAAGATATTGAACCTATTTACACTGTAAAAAAATAATCTCGTTCTACCTTGCTCACTCTTAAACCAAATGTTTTATACCACTCGGATTTCCCTTTTTCCTGCGCTACCTTGTGCAGCTCGTTATGTTTCCAATTTTTTATAGCGTCTAGAGACTCCCAATAGGAAACTGTGATGCCTACTCCATTGTGATCACGAACACTTTCCACACCTAGAAAACCAGGCTGCTCGGCAGCCAGTTCCACCATTTTGTCTCCCATCACTCCGTATCCGCCATCTCCTTCCGTACGTTCAGAAGTAAAGATAGCCGCATAATAGGGTGGCCGAGGAGTTTTAGCAATTGAGTTCATATGTTCCTCCTAAAACAAAAATATATAACCTTTCTTTCATTTGATTATAATCATAAATATTAAATAAAAAAAATGAATATATCTGATATGATACATGAATATATTTCATTAAAAAAATAGGAGTGAACAGGAATTTGTTTAAATATAAGATTTTTCTTTGCGTAGTTGAAATGGGAAGTTTCACAAAGGCCGGGGAAGTTTTAAATCTTACACAATCGGCAATCAGCCATGCGATCTCTGGATTGGAACATGAATTAGGGTTGACTCTTCTGATCCGAGGTCGTTCAGGCATCAGATTGACCAATAACGGAGAAAGATTGATGAAGCAATTTAGAGAGATCGTACAAATGGACGAAAAGCTCTACCAAGAGGTAGCTCTAATTAAAGGATTGGAAATCGGAACCGTAAAGATCGGCACATTTTCAAGCGTCTCTATTCATTGGCTGCCCCGTATTCTAAAAAAATTCAATGAGCAGTTTCCTCTTATTGAAATAAAACTGCTCGATGGGAACTACCATGAAATTGAGAGCTGGATAATCAGTGGGGAGGCTGATTTCGGCTTTGTGAACCTCCCCACGCTAGACACATTAGAGGCGTTGCCCTTAAAAGAAGAAAGCATGCTTTGTCTACTTCCTTCCGATCATATTCTGGGAAAGCAAGCCTCCATTCGAGTAGAACAGCTCAGAGATGAGCCTTTTATTATGCCTGTTGCAGGCTGTGACACCGATGTAAGGAATATTTTTTCACAGCATAATATGTCACCTAAAATCAAATATGAATTAGAAGATGACCATGCGATTATGGCTATGGTGCAGAATGGACTAGGCGTGAGTATTCTTCCTGAAATGATCCTGTCTCACATTCCTTACGACATCTCTATTCGTCCATTGGATGAGAGGCATTCCCGTACTATCGGTATCGCTACCGCTTCCTTAAAAAATGTTTCTCCAGCAGCTAAAAAATGTATGGACTTTATTAATGAATGGATCAACTAGCTTCATCATGTCGGCCAAGGAAGCGGATTTTCAAAACTGGACCAGTCCATATCCATTTCATTATCGTTCAGCAGACATTCATCTAGCTCTTCTTCCAAGTCCGGTCGATTCATTCCGATACCGATCATGACGATTTCGTTCATGCGATCGCCCCATTGTTCATCCCATTGGTCCAGAGCCTCAGGGTCAGCTGCAACGATCTCCTGCCGTTCTTCTTCGGATAATGCAACAAGCCAGCTTCCCGCAGGGCCAAATTGAATAGATGGTCCTGCCTGACTAATACTCGCTGCCCAATCCTGCGGGGTTGCAATCCAGGCCAAACCTTTGGCGCGAACGATCTCCTCCGGCCAATAGTTCATAAATTCAGCCAATCTTGCAGGATGAAATGGTCTTCTACGACGATATACAAAGGAATTTATCCCATATTCGTCCGTTTCCGGTGTATGGCTTTCAAGCTCCAGCTCCCGAATCCATCCAGCGGATTGACTAGCCTTGTCAAAATTGAACAGCCCTGTATTCAAAATGTCCGAAGGAGCGACCTTTCCCTTGGAAGTACGAATGATTCGGGCTTCAGGCTGTAATCTCCGCAGCACACCCTCCAGCTTATCCAGCTCAGCAGACTGAACCAGATCGCACTTATTCAGAATCAATACATCACAGGTTTCAATCTGGTCTATGAGCAAGTCCGAGATATCACGCGTGTCGTCTTCACCAGTAGCCTGCCTGCGATCCAGTAACGTTTCTCCTGATTCAAAATCATGCCAGAAACGGTTCGCATCGACTACGGTCACCATGCAATCCAGTTTTGCCAGCGATGCCAAATCAATGCCAGTTCCTTCATCGGCGTACGTAAAGGTTTGAGCGATTGGCACAGGTTCACTGATGCCTGTAGATTCGATTAAAATATAATCAAACTCGCCTTGTTCCGTCAGTTTCTTGACCTCCACCAATAAATCTTCACGCAATGTACAGCAAATACAACCATTAGACAACTGGACCAGTTTTTCTTCTGTTCTGGACAAGCCGCCCTCTTTTTTAACCAGCTCAGCATCTATATTCACTTCACTCATGTCATTGACGATGACTGCCACTTTCATTCCGTCCCGATTGTTTAATACATGATTCAAAATCGTTGTTTTTCCTGCACCCAAATATCCGCTCAACACTGTTACTGGTATTGCTTTCTTATTCATCGCTGGTACGCTCCCTTGAATATCGGCTTTTCATTTTCATTTTCATTTTTTAAATCGTAATAATTACTATTAACACCAACTTTCAGTAATATACAGCATCCCTTTTGCCTTGTCAACCGTAAAAAAACTCTTGAAATGAATGACCTAAGTTATTATTAATATGAGAAATAACGATATTTAAAGAGTTTTATTTTTTAAAGCTATAGATCAGGTTCGTGGAAATATGCAAAAACTGGCGACCGTAGAAGCAACACAATCTCTGGAAGTTCTTTTTGCATTAATGGGAGAATTAATCTTTTTGTTTTAGCGCATATATATTTTTTCCATGGTCGTTCAAATGTGGATCAGGCACCAGAAAAAAGCAGCAGATCAAAGAGAGGCTCCTGATCTGCTGCTTTTTGCCGATGATTTCTAACAAAGAATGATGCTTTATGACGAGTACAAAGTATTATTACCAAGCGTAGGCTTCTGGCGCAGGTTTTCCTGGACCTGGAAAAATCTCATTCAGCTTGGCAAGCACTTCCTCGCTCAATTTGACCTCAGGTACCCGTAGAGCATCCTCTAACTGTTCTAAGGTCCGTGGTCCGATAATTGGAGCCGTTACAGCCGGATGGGAAAGTACCCAAGCCAGTGCAATCACGTCTTCCTTTTCACCCAGCTCGCGGGACAATGCTGCAAATTGCTCCAGCTTCATACGATTCTGCTCCACCTTTTCCTTGGCGCGTGCGCTGCGGGAACCTGTACCAGCTAACGCATTCCGTCCCAGCAGTCCGCCCGCCAACGGGCTCCATGGGATCACACCCAGCCCCAGCTCCTGAGCTGCCGGTAATACTTCAAGCTCGGCGGAACGTTCGTTCAAGTTGTACAAATGCTGCTCGGATACAAGCCCCAAAAAACGCCGTGCCTTCGCTTCGGCCTGCGCCACCGCAATGTGCCAGCCCGCAAAATTACTGGAACCGATATAACCAACTTGTCCCCGATCCACCACGGACTCGAATACGCCCCACAGCTCATCCCATGACACGTTTCGGTCAATGTGATGCATTTGGTATAGCTCTACATGGTCGGTCTGCAGACGTTTCAGAGACGCATCCAAATGGCGGCGAATTTTGTAAGCAGACAAGCCTGATCCTGCATTGGGTCCGTCATGTTCATTTTTCATATCTCCGTATACCTTCGTTGCCAACACGACCTTCTCGCGTCTTCCGCCGCCCTGCTGGAACCAACGTCCGATAATTTCCTCTGTCCAACCTTTACGGTCATGGCCATATACATTAGCCGTATCAAAAAAGTTAATGCCCGCATCCAGTGCGGCATCCATAATTTTAAACGCATCCTTTTCTTCGGTTTCTGGTCCGAAATTCATCGTCCCCAGACATAACCGACTCACCTTTAAGCCTGACTTTCCTAAGTATGAATACTCCATACTACCTCCCGCCTTTGCTTAAGGATTTTAAAATTCCGCAAAATTACATGCCAAAAAAGACCATACTCCGTTTATTCACCAGAACAAACCGCATTGAAACACCCCCAAATGCAATTTAAAGTTTGGAGAGCGCATGCAAAAAGGCCTCCGCACCATGCCGAAGCATAACATGCGGAGGCCACCTCCCCGTACTACCCGCCGAATATTAAAAGAAGGTGACTTTACGGCGGATGCCAGCAGAGCGGAGGATTTGAATCTGGAGAAGCGGAGCGTTCGCCTTTGCCACGGGATTCTTACCTTTTCATGTCTATCTAATCCAAAGAATCCCGTGGCAACAGCGATCGTAAGATCAAATCCTTCGCGGAGCGCGTTTATCCACCGTAACTCACTCTCTATTTAACAATCAAGGAATTAATTTCGTTTCTTTCGCTCGCTCAGCCATTTTTTTCGTATGCTTGCTGAGCGGCTTCTTCAACACCAATCCAAACAGGAAGCAAACACCGATAAATACAAACAGCATCACCACATCCCGTATCACCGTTGAAGCCAACATCCCTCCTACTGTCTCTCGTAACAGACTAACCGCATAGGTAAATGGTACAAATGGATTCAGCGCCTGAAAGAATGGTGTACTCGTCGCAATCGGGAACGTCCCTCCTGAACTGGAGAATTGAAGCACCAGCAGGATCACCGCCAGTCCCTTGCCGATATTGCCGAACACAGAAACTAGTGTATAGGTCATCGCCGTAAACACCAGACTGATCAGCATAGAGGACAGTACAAAGGCTACTTTGGCATCCACATACGCCCCGAGCAGGAACAAGTCACCGAGAGATACGCTCAGCGCCTGAAAAATACCAATTGTGGAGAATGTCATCAGCCGTCCGAAATACACTTGGTAGCTTTTAAATTGTCCTTCCGGGTCATCCACATCTACCCTGAACATTGATACCAGTAGCATCGCACCTACCCAAATCGACAATGTAGTGTAAAAAGGGGACATCGCAGAACCATAGTTAGGGATTGGATATATCCGTTCCTGCTTCAACGATACCGGACTGCCGAGAAACTCACTTTCCTTTTTCACATCCCCCTTGAGCAATGCAATAGCGCGTCCGAGTGCATTTTCGCCCTTAAGCTTGCGAATGGTATCTGCAGCCTGACGTATGGAATCCTCGGC
Source organism: Paenibacillus sp. FSL M8-0228 (assembly GCF_038007385.1). Taxonomy (NCBI): domain Bacteria; kingdom Bacillati; phylum Bacillota; class Bacilli; order Caryophanales; family Paenibacillaceae; genus Paenibacillus; species Paenibacillus sp. FSL M8-0228. The sequence goes on along the minus strand of NZ_JBBOXA010000001.1, from coordinate 2,378,325 downwards.
AGCTGGAAGATCGCTCCTTACAAAATTGGCTACTTGGTGCACCGCTTTTTCCGCTTCAGGAAATTTATTTTCAATTAAGCCAGCCATTTTGACAAACTGTTGTTCCGCTTTGGGCAAATCATTACGCACAAAATCTGCCGCCTGATGAATTTTACTTTTAACCGTCGGCAAATCGTTATTTACGAAGTCTGCTGCTTTGTTCACAGCATTCGTAAACTCGCCCATACGTCCCTGAATCGTTGTCGCCGCTTCATGCAGTTTCTGACGGTATTGTGGCAGATCCTGCTGGAGACGTGTTAGCTCTTGCTGGCCGAATTCTGCTGCAGCCTGTGCGTCATTTAATAGCTTTTCAATATTCGGTAGCTGCTCTTGAGCTGTAGTCAGCACATTGGCAGAATTGCGGGCAACGGATTTGATCTGATCTAGCGCCTTTTGAATGGCGGGTGCATACTCCGTATCATAATTGCCCAAAATGCTGTCAATTCCGCTACTGATTTCTCCAGCAAGGCGATCAGTGTCATCCAGCAGATTTTGCGCGGGCTTTTCACCGCGCTGGATGGCATTCCCGATACTAGTTACTGTGCTATTCAGACGGCGGAAACGATCCTCCACCCCGCCCACACGGGAAATAAGTGAATCCAGAGGTTGACTTGGCAAGTATCCGTTCACACGGTTCAGCAATTGAGAAATATGATCCAGCACCCCCACGGCAGTTGTCAGCCTACCGCTGACACGATTCACCGCAGCTTGTGCTGCTTTAGGATCAAAATCCACACCACGAATGATGTCTGTAATCTGAGAAACCTCATTCGCAATTTGTTGTACCAGTTGTAAATCTTCTTTAACTACTGTACCTATCGAATCAAGCGCACCCTCATTTTTGTCCAGAAATTCAAGTAAACCGGTTGTAAAGTCCTTGCCTGTGTCCGCTATCTGCTGTACTTCTGGCAGTGCCCTCTGGGCAGCATTAATAACTTTAAGAGCCGTTTGCGTATCCTCCAGGGCGGTGGTCAGTGCGCTTTCTACCTTGCTAAAATTTTGATCCAGTTCAACAATTCGATCACCAGCCTTTTGAATATCAGGTAGTCTTTTTTGGATATCTAAAATAACAGCGGCTACCTTGTCCAGCTCAGGCATGTTTTTGTCAATTTTGAGCACCAGGTCACCGGCGCGGTTAATTTCAGGAATTTTCTCCTTCAATGCGATAATCTTTTGTCCCTGCGCCTTAATTTTCGGCAAATTTTGCTCCAGCTCCAAGGCCTGTTTGCCCAACCTATCGATATCCGGTAGTCGATTATTTAGCTCCAACACCCGGTTTTCAATGTTACGAATTGTCGGGAGTTCCTCCTCCAACTTTACTCCAGCTTCCTTCAACTTCGTCAATACCGCCTGGCTGGCAGTTTCAATAAAGTTTTGGCTAATCTGGTTCGTCAGAGAGGTTGCCCCCGAAGATGTAATTTTTGGAGCTACTGCATTAATTTTTTCATTTACAGCGTAATCAATTTCCGGCTTTTGCGGATTTTCCGTCAGCACACTCGTAATTTTCTCTGAAAAGTCTTTCGGGATCAGCAGGCTGGCATAATAATCACCATCCAACACACCTTTCCGTGCTTCCGCTTCATTGACAAAAGTCCAACCCAGCTTCTTGTTATTTTGAAGGTTATGCAAAACCTCATCGCCGATATTAATCTTCTTACCATTTACTTCTGCACCCTGATCTTGGCTGGTTACTGCAATTTTAATTCCAGATGTATTCGCATATGGATCCCACATCGCTTTCAAATTCACCCATGCATAGACGGAAGGCAAAAGAATGATGCCAATGACTAATAAAGTCCCGGTCGATACTTTGAATACATTTCTCCAGTCTGTTAAGTAGATTTGCCATATCTTCCGCAACTTCATCACTCCTTGTATGTACATTAACCTGTCGTCCATTGTTGTATGCACACGTATTGTAAACGATTCGAGCGAATGAAGCCAATCCTGTTACAATATATGCCAAAAGCGTATGGGTCTTATAGAGATCATAGGCTTTTTCTTGCCCCAACTCAAAGAAGCCCTTCAGACCTAATAAATAGGCTCGAAGAGCTTCCTTCTTATACATAGTTATCCATTCTTCAGCAGTCTGGCCGCCGAAAATGCTGCGCCATGACGCAACTTCCGCTTCTCCAACCGTTTGTGCAGCGAACGATTATACAGAACCTGAATGACAAAATACGAGATAATGCCCAGCACCACACCGAAAATCGACATACCGATCAGGATGTGCAAGCCTCCGTGCAACAAGTCTCTGAATACAGACCAGTTGCCGTGAAACAGCTCCATAAAAGAATGCTCGTGAAGTCGTCCGCCCCTGACATGTACCGGATAATGAGATGGATAAATCCAAGCCCCCACTTGCTTGGCGAATGGCATCAGTACAATTGGTAAAAAGGTCAGCTTACCTACAACGTTACCCACGATGGCCGCAGGCAGCGAGCCGCCAGACAGACGAACAATCGGATAAAAAACAAGGTATACCAGAGAAGCCGTGGAAATCACAATCATCTCCAGCGCAAAGCCAATGGCGAAGCCCAAGGAGATCTTTTTAACTCCTCCAGGGGCGCGCAACAGCTTGATGAAATTCAGCCGAATCGCACGCCCTATATTTTGAAACATATTATAGTTCTTCTTCGATTTATGAGGTTTGAGCCTTTTCGGATTGAGCTTTATCAATAGGAGGACTCCTTCAACAGTACAATTCAAGTTCAGGAATGAGTATTTACAGCTCCCATCCTTACTTATGTCTATACTGTCATTATAACCCTCAGCGTTCGAAAAGCAATGCTATTCCGCCTGTTTCGCCGTTTTAGGACAGAATTCGCTTGTAGACATCGTTCTGGAGAGGTACAATGTCCCAAATCTCAGCCGCGTATTGCTGAATCGTACAATCACTAGAAAATTTACCGGAGTGTGCCATATTGACAATAGCACGCCGAGCCCACTCCGAGGGATTCCGATACACCTGTTCAATATGAACCTGCGTATCCACATAGGCTGCGAAGTCCTTGAGCACAAAGTATTCATCATTATGATCAATCAGGGATTGATAAATGGCCTCAAATTCCCGTTCATGCCGCGTAAAAGGAGCATCGTTCACGAGTTGATCCAGCACTTCACGCAGTCTTTCGTCACTGTTGGCTGTTTTGCGCGCCGAATACTGGCCGTTCCGGTAATATGCCTCGATCTGATCCACCTTCAATCCAAAAATGAACATGTTGGCATCGCCTACCATTTCATGCATTTCAACATTGGCTCCGTCCAATGTACCTATTGTGAGCGCACCGTTCATCATAAATTTCATATTGCCTGTGCCTGAAGCTTCTTTGCCTGCCGTGGAAATCTGCTCACTGACATCCGCCGCAGGAATAATCAGCTCCGCCAGTGAGACCGAATAATTTTCAAGGAAAACGACTTTCAGCTTGTCCTTGACTTCCACATCTCGATTGATCGTGTCCGCCACGTTATTAATGAGCTTGATCGTCTGTTTGGCGAGAAAATAACCGGGGGCGGCTTTGGCTCCAAAAATAAATGTGCGTGGCGTCACATCCAGGCCCGGATTACTTTTAAGCTGGCTGTATAGATGCATCACATGCAAAATATTGAGCAGCTGTCGCTTATAACCATGCAACCGTTTGACCTGTACATCAAAAATGGAGGACGTATCCAATCGCACGCCCTGTTTTGCAAAAACATGCTCAGCAAGCCTGACTTTATTATTTCGCTTAATCGCCTGTATCCGTTCTTTGAACGTCTCGTCCCCACTGTAACGAAGCAGGTCGATGAGCTCCCTTGGACGGGTCCTCCAGCGTGTGCCGATCGTCTCATCGTACAAGCTTGCCAGCTCCGGGTTGGCGTGCATCAGCCAGCGGCGATGGGCAATCCCGTTTGTTTTATTGTTAAAACGGTCAGGGTACAGCTCGTGAAACGACTTCATCTCTCGTTCCTTTAATATTTGCGTATGCAGCGCAGCCACCCCATTAACGCTGTAGCTGCCGACGATTGCCAAGTGGGCCATACGGATTTGTTCACCGTGAATAATCGCCATTTCACCAATTTTGATGTCCTGGCCTGGGTAACGCTCCAGTAGCATAGCGCAATAACGTTTGTTAATTTCTTCAATGATTAAAGAAATACGAGGAAGCAGCTCCCGTACCATATTAACAGGCCATTGTTCCAACGCCTCACTTAATATCGTATGATTCGTATATGAAACGGTTCGCGTCGTAATATCCCATGCTTCGTCCCAGCCCAAGCCCTTCACGTCCATCAGAATACGCATCAGTTCCGGAATAACTAGGGTCGGATGTGTATCGTTAATGTGCAGTGCTATTTTATCGGGCAAATGGCTATAAGGTAAACGAAGCTTCTCAAACGTACGCAAAATACTTTGTAATCCGGCCGAGCACAGGAAATACTGCTGCTTCAAGCGAAGCAGCTTTCCCTCATAATTGGAGTCGTCCGGATATAGAAATGCGGAGATAGATTCCACCGATCGATTGTAGTCGAGAAAGCGGTAATAACCGCCCTCGCCTCGAATCGGTCCTCGAACGGGATCAAGCGCTGATTCCGCACTCCAAATCCGCAGCGTATTCACCTGTGTATGACCATAGCCTACCAGCGGAATATCGTAAGGGACAGCCCAGACCGTTTCAGCATCCTTTGTCTCGAATACAAGACGTCCCTCCTGTTCGTGGGTTTCCACTCTTCCCCAAAAATGAACCTCGACCTTTTTATCAGGACGACGTTCCTCCCAGACATTCCCTTTCTGTAGCCAGTAATCCGGCAGTTCAACCTGATTGCCGTCCACAATACGCTGTTCAAACAGACCATATTTATACCGGATGCCGCAGCCATGTCCTGCATAGCCAAGGGATGCCAGCGAGTCCATGAAGCAAGCCGCCAGACGGCCGAGACCCCCATTGCCTAGCCCCGCGTCCGCCTCCTGTTCTTCAATTTCCTCCAGATCCCAGCCCAGTTCACCCAATGCCTGCCGAACCATATCCAGTACGCCCAAATTCAGCAGATTACTGCCCAGTAGACGACCTATCAAAAATTCCAGGGAAAAATAATAAATCTGCTTCTCTTGTCCTTCTTTATAGGCTTGGTTCGTTTCTGCCCAATTCTTGCCGACTTGTTCACGAATCATGCCACCCAAAACCTTATATACGTCTTCCGACTGAGCCTCCTGCATCGGTTTGCCCAGCCTTCCGACCAGTTGCTCTCGAAAAGCCTGCTTAAATGCTTCTTTATTGCTGAACAAAGTTGTACCTCCTGTTATTTCCGTTTTAATGGCTAAGTATATCCTTTAAATTACGCTATTCTTGGCAATGACATAGGGAACTCTAATGTCTCCAATCAGAGTTCGATCTGGTGAAAGCTGTACATCTTTATCTAAAACCACATTCTCCACAACTGCCCCTTTACGGATGACACATTTTTGCATAATAATCGAGTTGCTTACCCGCGCGCCCTCCTCCACCCGCACTCCACGGAAAAGAATACTATTCTCGACCTTGCCTCCAATGGTGCAGCCATTGGCAACAAGTGAATGATCCACCTCGGCGCTGTGCGTATAGCGGGTCGGGGCTTCATACTTGATTTTGGTGTGTACCGGCTGATTCTGAAACAGGGCTTGATACTGCTGCTGATCCAACAGCTTCATGCTATTTTTATAGTAGCTCTCAATAGAATTAATAACCGCATGATAACCTTCATAACGATACGCATAAATACGCAGTCCACTTGGGTTTTTCTGGATGGCATCACGAAAGAAATGATTATCCTGATGGGCAATGCAATGCTTCACCTGATCCAGATACAAGTCTTTGTCCATCACAAACATTTCCAAATAAATGTTATGATGATCCTGCTCCTGATGAATACCCGTCACTCGTCCGTTCTCATCAATCTCCAGTCGTGCACAAGGATCATGCTCAGATTCTAGCTGGTCTATGGGTTTATATACAAGGGTAACATCTGCATTTTTCTCCTGATGATAACGGTATACATCCTCGATATCCACCTTATTGACATGCTGAGTTCCTGCGTGAATAATGGTTTGCCCCGATGAGCGATGAAAAAAATCCAGATTGTTGTGCACATGCTGCAAATCTCCACGCGATGCATCCGTCGGATCATTCCAGTCAGGTGGCAAAATAAACAACCCGCCCCGTCTGCGGTCTAAATCCCAAGGCCGACCTTCGCCCAGATGATCCAGCAGCGAACGGTATTTGCGGCGGATAAACAGTGCAATATCATGCACCCCTGCATGCATCATATTGGATAAGGTAAAATCAATGAGCCGATATCGACTAGCAAAGGGGACTGCGGCCCCGCACCGGAAATAGGTCAACTCCTTCAACTGATCCAGTTCGTGATCCAGGTTGATAACTCCAATGAGTCGACTCATAGCAGACACCGTCCTTATCCGGGTTAAATTCGTGCATGAAGCTGGCTTTCCTGATCGAACAAAATAATCTCATCAGAACTATCTTCAGGTCCAATAAACGCGTTGTCTTCAATAACGATGTTCTCATTCACGATAGCCCGGTGAATACGTACATTGCGCCCAATTTTTACGTTCGGCATGATGACAGAATCGGTAATGACGCTCCCTTCACCTACTTCGACCCCATAAAATAGTACAGAATGCCTTACTTCTCCATCCACCATGCAACCTTCATTTACAATGCTGTTTTTGAGGATCGCCCGTTGGGTTATATACTGGGCCGGTTGATTGGGGCTGCGAGTATAGATGCGCCAGAAAGGATCGTTCAGATCCAAAGGCGGATCCTGAACCAGAAGATCCATGTTGGACTCCCACAAGCTCTGAATGGTACCTACATCCTTCCAGTACCCAGCAAACGGGTACGCATACAGCGACCGGCCATGCTGAAGCAACAATGGAATGATATCCTTGCCAAAATCATGTGAGGATTCAGAATCGCTTGCGCTTTCCAGTAAATAGCGACGCAACACCTCCCATTTGAACAAATAAATACCCATGGAGGCCAATGTACTTTTCGGCTGTTCAGGCTTCTCCTCAAAGTCATATATTTTCAGATCATCGTCAGCGTTCAGGATTCCAAATCGTTTAGCTTCCTGAATCGTGACATTGATAACAGAAATGGTGCAGTCTGCTTCCTTCTCCTTGTGATAGTGGAGCATTCGACTGTAGTCCATTTTATAAATGTGATCCCCTGACAGAATGAGTACATGCTCCGGGTCATACTGATCCAAGAAATGCAGGTTTCGATAAATTGCATCCGCCGTGCCCCTGTACCAGTTGTTTCCATCTTCTTTCTCGTGCGGAGGTAAAACGAACACTCCTCCATCCAGACGATCCAAATCCCAGTCGCTGCCTACGCCGATATAGGAATGAAGCACCAACGGCTCGTATTGGGTCAATACGCCTACGGTGTCTATACCAGAATGAGTGCAATTGCTGAGAGGGAAATCAATAATGCGGTAAGTTCCCCCAAAAAATACTGCCGGTTTGGCTAGTGTACGAGTAAGTCCTTTGAGTCTTTTGCCTTGTCCGCCGGCGAGCAGCATGGCAACCACTTCCTTCTTTCTCATAACAAAGACCTCCCTGTCATGTGCGTCTGAAGCCATTGTGGCGGGATATTTGATAATATCCATTAAACATGAAAAGACAGTCGTAATCGTTTCATTGGCGAAGGAACGGGTAAGATGTGATGGAGAAGGGTAAATCATAGTTATGCGGAACGAGTGCAAGGAATCACTAAATCGTAAAATCCCGTTCATCTTTTCACATTTTGGATGCTTTTAAGCATTTGGGTATGACAACATGATCATAAGGAGGCGTACTTTATGAAGAATAAGAAATGGGTGGTAGCAGCATTGGGAATGGGTGTGACGTATCTGATGAAAAATAAAGGGGCACGCGATAAGGTATTGAATAAGGTACAGACTATTGTCAATCGTGCGAAAACCTCTGCAAAATCGTAAAATGTTAAAGCTAGAAAAAAGCGAGCCTCTCTGAATCATGGTTCAGGGAGGCTTTTCTCTGCGTCTACAAACAAATTATTGTTCGAGGCTGTATCCGTAGACGGTCAGGCATTCTCCTTATGTTCTTCTACTTCCATGATATGTTCAACGGTAAAGGTTCGATGCGTCCATTCGGAAGAACGGTAAGCCTCTAGGAGACCGAAGGTACGAATTTTCTCCTTGTCCACCTTTTTAAAGGTATGAGTAATCCCTACCTTGCCCTTGAAAGGAAAAAAGGAGAGACCTACAGTCTGATCCGATAGCCACTCGGCCCAAACTCGCCCGCTTTCATGACGAACAGCCGGGAAGCTCAAACCTTCAGCAAACCATTCATATTCTACTGTAGGCGTACCCGGCTCTCGACTGCACAAAAACAGACTCAATTCGTCGCAAAACAACATTCTCCGTACATCCGTCCGCACTTGATGGTCGAAGGTTACGCCACATGCCAGCTCCTGTTTGAGCCTCAGACGACGCTGTTCCTCCGCTTCCTGATAAGCATGCGTAATCTGCTTGTCCTGAGCATTTTGATGCTCGGTCCGCCCGACTAGCTCCTTGTACATCAAGCTACACAGCAACGCAGCATACGTGTTTCCTTGTTCGACTTCATCAATCCCAAGACGATAGAAAACAAAACGTGGACTGAGTGGAAAATCAATAAATGTATAAGGTGCTGACATATGATCATTCCAGAAAGGAGCAGCGTCTAACTGTATCCAACCCCGATCATGCTCCCTTGCTGCATATACAAAATCCTGCTTATGACGTCTATTCTTGAAGGCACTCTCTTCCCATTGTAAAGCCAACTCACCTGAAATATGGGCATGGTCATGCTGCGTCGTCATGATATAAGCTTGGTCCGTTTCATAAATAACCATATGCTCTCCCCTTCCGTTCGGCGATTCGTGTGATTGTGTACAAACTCTCTGATTGAAGGTCATGGTTATGCATACGTTTATTATATCAGGATAAGGGTAAAAAGGCAGTGGAGTTTTCCCCCTCTTTATATCTAATTACCCCTTTGATTCTGCACTCGAAACTGCTGCGGGCTCATCCCCTCCAGCTCACGAAACACTTTGTTAAAGTGCTTTGCATTGTCAAAGCCCACGTTAGCCGCAATTTCATAGATCCTGCCCCCTTGACACTCCAGCAGCTTTTTGGCTTCTGTAATGCGCAGCCTTTTTACATATTGAACAAAGCTGAGGCCTGTATAGGCTTTGAACGCCTGACTAAAATACGTATAATTCAAGGATACTGAGTTGGATACTACTGCCATATTCAAATCCTCGCTGTAATGAGCGTGGATATATTGGATAGCACGTGTCATACTACCACTTCTATCGACGTTGGCACTCGCGCCAGCTAGTCTATCTTTCTCTACGCCGACAACACTATCGTATGTGAGGGGGTTCCTCTGCTTCAATTCCTCATTCAAAACTGCCAGTGCACCGAACAGTTCCTCCCTTACAATCGGCTTGAGTAAATACTCCCGTGCCCCACAGCGAATCGCTTCGCGCGCATACTGGAACTCGTCATATCCACTGAGAATGATCACCGAAGGCCTGCGTTCCGGCTCCAGCTCACGAATATGCTGCATCAGCATAATGCCATCCATAATAGGCATACGGATATCCGTTATCACCAACTCGGGCAAAAACTGCTTCACATGCTGCCAGGCTTCCCTTCCGTCCTTGACCAGTACACATTCATAGAGACCGGAAAATTCCCGTTCGATCATAGCTTGAAGTCCCATTCGAATATTTTTCTCGTCATCCGCAATCAACAGCTTGGTCGTCATGGTCCGTCCCCCTCATCATGTAACGTCTAGGCAAAATCAGGGTCACTGTCGTCGATTGTCCGTGGATGCTGTCCAGTCTTATGCCATACTCTGCGCCATACTGCATACTTAAACGGCGATGCACATTATACAAACCGATTCCCCCATTCATCCCGGGCTCGTGGAAATCCATATTCGTTCGCGCTAGACCAGCCATGATGGCGTTTCTTCTTTCTTCAGATATCCCCACTCCGTTATCCTGTATACGCAATTCTATGATATCCTGCTTAGAGCAGGCCTCAATCGTGATGCTGAATGGGCTTTGCAATGTACTCCACCCGTGCTTGATAGCATTTTCGACTACAGGCTGCAGCGACATTTTCAGCATCTCCAGTTCCATAAACGCCGACGATAGATGAATTTCCAATCCAATTTGGTTATCGTGGCGAATGTTCATGATGGCCACGTAATGCTGGATATGTCGGATTTCATCCCGCAACGCAACACACGACCCGGACCATTGGAGATTATAACGCATCATCGAGCCAAGGGAGGTAAGGGCATCCGACAGCGGATACTGCCGTTCTATCTCCGCCATCATTTTTAAATTTTCCAATGTATTATAGAGAAAGTGGGAATCAATCTGATGCTTGAGCGCTAGCAGTTCAGCTTCTTGAGCAGTGGCCTGCTTGTGTACTGCCTCGGCAATGAGCCCGTTAATTCGACTCAGCAGACTGCGAAAATATAAAGCCAGCTCAGCCACTTCTCCCCGTCCATATACTGGAATCTTAAGCTGAAAGTCACCCTCCTGCTCTACTTTTTTCATGGATTCACGCAGGGTATGTAGCTGCTTGAGAATGAAGGCATGCAAGGTATAGGAAATGACGGACATAAACAAAATCAGCATACTAATAATGAGCAGCATAGCATTGCGTTTCTGACGGAGATCACCCAGCGGACCGTCCAGCGCCACCACATTTAGCAGGTAGGCGTCCAACCCTTCTATATAACGATACAAACCAAGATAAGGCTTATTCCCATAGGTAAAGTCAAAAACACCACCCTGTCCCTGAACGCGGGACTGTAACAGATGGTGCACATGGGACAGAGGGATCGGAATGGGATCAGGTTGAAAGGAAGCTATAGCTATATCGGTAGAAGACACTAATTTTCCACCGTTTGAGATGGAATCCCCGCCGTTCAGAATGAACATTTGCCATGCGCGATTACGTTGCGGGATTCCAAATACCCTAGGTGAAAATAGCTCCAGCCTCATATTTGTTTCTACCAACCCCGCGTGTCTTCCTCCAGTAGACTGAATTTCACGCAGCAGTGCCATATACTGCACTGTCTCACTTTCCTGGCGGGATTGTCCCCCAAGTAAGCTTTTCGGCCCCTTGTACATATCCCACCATATTTTCCCTTGTCGGAGTTGAGCCGCTTTCAGCCAGGAAGCCTTAGGCAATCGTGATTCTTTGAAAATCATCGGCCATATTTCATGCGTCTGGGGATTATTGGTATACAGTCGAATGTTCTCTACATTGGGATTACTGTACAGCAAGTGCTGTAAATTTGGAAACACATTCAAGTTGAATTGGACTAGCTCATCGCTGCTTATTTCACGTTCCTCGGTTAGATAATGAAGCACGTTGCGATCTGAGATCGCAAGCTGTGCGGTTCGCTCCATAATTTCCATATTGCTATGAATATGGGCCAGCTCTGTATCCAACACATACTGATTTTGTACGGTAATGTCTTTCATTGTATTCTCGTACAGTTGGTGAAAGGTATATAGCGAGAACAATACCACCGGGATTAAAATGACGCCGATATACGCGACAATGAGCTTAACTTGAAGGGAACAACCGCCAAGCCGATCGGTCGTTCCCGTCATCCACTGCCATATCGTGCGGCGCAGCAGGCTCTTCATCTGTGAACGTGCACGGCCTGGCATGTAATCACATCCTTAGGGGTTCAATAGATTAAGTTATTGAATTAAATCATTTGGTGAACTGTTCAATTTTCTTAAGGTTTTCCTCATAGGCTTTTTGCTGATAAGCCAATACCTTGTCATAGCCTGCTTTTCTGCGGTCTTCCAAAAAGCGGGCAAACAGCCGATCGAACTCCTCATCCGAGGAAGCCAGCAACAGTTTCGGTAATGCCTTGCCCCAAATTTTGTCTATCTGGCCTGACGCAATGCCTTCTGCCGAGGTTCCGGTCGGTTTGATATTCTCATATTGAGAGAAGCTGTGGGTCTTGCCTTTCGTCCAATCTTCAGGCTGCTTATACGGCTCGACACTGGGCGGCGCCCACTGCAAATTCATATTTGTATCCATCAGCATCCAGAAAGTGAAGGAGGCGCCATACTTTTTGTCAAATGCAGACCGATCCTTGTTCAGCAGCTCCAGTACCTCCGGCTTGAAGGCTGGCTTACCGTTAACTGTGTCCCACAGCTTTCCCTGCTCCCCCAGATACAGATCACGATTCCCTTCCTCGCTAATCAGATAAGTCAGAAATTCAATAGCCCGCTCCTTGTCTTTGACATCCTTCGAAATAAGCGTCACCGTCCACCCGGAAATGCCCGGCCCGGCCAGCGTCGGCGGGTCCAGCTTACTGTTGGAAGGTCCATCCACCGCAATGTAGACGGAGTTGGGATCTTTCGCATGCAACGTCACCTGTTGTGTAGCAAAATCAGAGCGCTGATATAGCATGGCAAAATACCGTCCCTGTGCCACCTTCTCCTCCATTTGCGGACGTTTGTCGATAAATACGTCCTTGGCGATCAGACCCTGCTCATTGGCTTGACGGAATGTTTTGAGCCAGCGAATGTACTCTTCGTCCGATCGACGGTCGTACAGCTTTCCGTCCTTCTCATGTGGAACGGCTAAAAAATTAAGTAAATAGTCTTCAAAAGAATAATTTCCGTTATCCGTAAATTCGTGGAACCCTATCGGGATCAGCGGTTGACCGTTTATCTCCGGGAATTTCTCCTTTGCTTTTTGAAGCGCTTTCAGGAATCCCTCTGGTGTTCTCATATCCGGCTTGCCAATCGCCTCGTACATATCCTTCCGAACCATAAACGTTTGATTGGAGACAAAATTTTGGCCGTATTTTTGGTAATCCTGTGGTGAAGAGGACGCGTTAGGATACCCATATACATTCCCGTCCGTTTGACGATACCATGACATTTTAGCTGGGTCTGCCACTTTAATCAGATATGGATCATATTTCTCGGCCAACTTGTTAAGTGGGAGCACCATCTTGCCCTCGATCATTTTTTTGATCGCATCTTCCCCCCAACTGAGCGTGACAAAATCAGGCAGTTTGCCCGAGGCGAGCATGGTATTCAGTTTTTCATTTTCATTCCCTGCGGGTACGATAAAATTAACGCTGACCCCAGTCTTTTGCGTCACATACTTCGAGGTCATATCCGTTCCCCACTTGTTCGGGAACCAGGAAAAATTCAAATACCAGTCAAACGTAATCGGCTCTGTATCCGCCTTCCAGCCTGGCGTATCTGCCGAAGCCTTAGTTTTCTCGTCCTTCAATTCCGTGACAGCGCCACTTCCACCGGACGTACACCCCGCGAGCGGTCCTATCAGCAGCACGACGGCCAACAGCCCTTTCTGCCATTTGCGAATATTCATCATAAATCTCCCCCTTGGATGATGTGCTAACCCTTGATCGATCCGATCATCAGACCCTTGACGAAATACTTCTGCAGAAAAGGATATACCAGTACAATGGGCAATGTCGTCACGACCATCGTCGCCAGCTTGATCGATTGCGAAGTGACAGACTGGGCAACGCCCCCCGGTGCAGCAGCCATCATTTGATTAGAGCTGGATTGGGCAACAACCCGGTACAAATACGTCTGAATCGGCTGAAGATCCGTATTATTAATATAGATCATTCCAGTAAAATAATCGTTCCACTGGTATACCCCATGAAACAACGCAATCGTCGCTACTACCGGCATGGATACAGGGAGCACGATTCGGCAGAAGATACCGAAATCATTCGCACCGTCTATTTTCGCCGCCTCTTCCAGTGCATCCGGCAGTTCTCGGAAAAAAGCCATAAAAATAATAAGATCAAAAAAGCTGAACATCGCAGGAATGATGTACACCCAAAAGCTGTCCAGCAGTCCGAGATCACGAATCAGCAAATACGTTGGAATCAATCCCCCACCGAAAAACAGGGTAATGGTACCAATCAGCATATACAGCTTGCGCCCGATCAGCTCCTTACGGGAATATGCATATGCAATCATAGCGGTAAAAAACACATGAACAATCGTGCCGATAAGCGTCTTGGCAATAGTCACTCCCATCGCAGTCATAATACCGTTGTTAGCAAATACGGCCTGATAGCTGCCCAGACTGAAGACTCTCGGCCACCAGTAAATGCCACCCCGCATAGCGTCTGCTCCTTCGTTAAAGGAGTTCACCAGCACATACCACACGGGATACAATGTCACAAAACAAATGATCAGCATGAAGACGTTGTTCATGAAATCGAATATCGCTTCGCCTGCTGTTCTACGTTGCAATAGCTGCATGCACCCGTCCTCCTTCAAAATAGGGATGTATTATTCACCCGTTTGGTCACCGAATTGGCAATTAGCAGCAAAATGAGAGCAAGAACCGATTTCAGCAAACCCACCGCGGTAGAATACGAGAAACGGCCCTGCTGAATGCCCACCTGATATACATAAATATCAACTACATTACTTGCACTTTCATTCAGCGAGTTACGCAGGACAAGAATTTGATCGAAGTTGGAGTTCAATATGCCGCTGACCGCCAAAATAAACAAAATGGATATGGTCCCCTTGATAGCGGGAAGTGTGACGTACCACATTTTCTGAAACCGTCCGGCCCCGTCAATGGTGGCCGCTTCGTACATGTCCGTAGATACCCCCGCCATGGCTGCCAAATAGATAATAGCTGACCATCCAAGCTCTTTCCAGATATCCGAGCTAACGACGATAGCCCAAAAATAGCTCGGCTCTGCCAAATAACTGATCGGCTGGTCAATCCACCCCCAGGCTAGCAACAGTTGATTGATCATCCCGGTATCTGCCAGCCACGTCGTTAAGATCCCGCCAAGAATGACCCAAGATAAAAAGTGCGGAAGGTACGAAATGGTCTGAATAGATTTTTTGAACCGTGTAGACCGAATCTCATTCAGAAACAGAGCAAATACAATAGGTAACGGAAACCCGATCGCCAGCTTGAGCAGGCTAATGCCCAGTGTGTTTTTGACAATGTACCAAAAGTTATCATCCTCCAAAAAGGCCCGAAAATGCTCTAACCCTGCCCAAGGTGCGCTTGATATGGTTCCAATGATGTCAAAATGTTTGAACGCAATTAAAATACCGTACATCGGAATGTAATGGAAAATAATCATCCATACCACCCCAAGCAGCGCCATAGTCTGCAAATGTCTTTGTTGAACCCATTTGCGCGCTAGTGATGCTCCTCTTCCCGATCGAACCGGCGGCTGTGGCTGCGGATTTTTCCCTCCTGTACTCATACGAAGACCTCCTTTCTTTGTAATGTAAGCACTTACATTTATTATTTTAAAGGCTTCTGCTTCGTATGAGTAGTACTGGATTTTTTGATTTTGGTATCTAAAGTTCAGGTGGGGATCTGACTATAGGCGAGAATTTTCTTCCATACTTTGGATTTTCATATCTATTAATTTACGAAAAAGACTATCAGATGGTACGATAAGACTATATGTGATTCCAATCATTACCTATATACCTAGATCAGGAGGATTAAGAATGGAAGAATTGGTTCGTTCGATTCAGAAACAGGTTCGAATTAAAAAGTTTGCTTGCTGGGCGGGGCTCATCATGTTTGGTCTGTGTACTTTAGTTGGCATTGCAGCTCAGGAATGGCTTATGACGCTCCTGTCACTCGGGATGACAGTCTTATCAATCTATGGGTTAACCATGATGCGTGGTATGACGAAGTTTACTAAAGAGTATCAACCGGGAAAGGGCTACGGTTATTATCGCCGTACGGTACAACAAAAGCTGCGCTATCTAACTTGGGGACAGTGGTTAGTAGGCGGCCTTATTGTCCTGATGTTCTTTATATTTAACGTCCGACTTAGTGCTTTTCTCATTGCTATCTTGGGTATCCTGACTATTCAGTTCAGTATCAAAAAACGAATTAAAAATCATCAGGAACCCGATGTCACTGAGCTGGAGGAGTTTGTACGGATGGGGATTGTTTCTCCGCATGAGCAGACTATTGGTGTATATAAAGATTTTCTACACCTGAGTCATACATTTCGGGGTAACCAAATTGTTATCGTTACAGACAAACGCCTGATTTCTGTATTTGTGGAGGAACAGGGGCGTGCGGTGAAGACGGAAATGTTACTCTCGGGTATAAACAAAATACGCGCCATCGGTACGGGTTTTCAAGGTCAAGGTATATTGCTGTCCGTAAGCAACCGTGACCATAACGAGCTTCACATTCATATGGTCGGAAAAAGCATTTTCTTTTCTCCAGAGCAATTTATAGGTTCCTTGCTACGGGCACTGGATGCAGCGTTAAAAAGCAGATCATACAGTACGGAAGAACCATTCCCGGTTTACCAACAGACAAGGATTTCATTGCATCCATCAGAACAGGGTTTACTACATAAACCTACGACAGCTTAAATATTGTTGGGACATGTACCGCGTTATATATACGGTATGATCGGTCTTCATCATACGCCAAATAGCAAGTAAGCCCTGACCTTAATGAGCTTACTTGCTATTGGGTGTACTTCCACATCATATTTTCCAATCAACTACCTACCTGTTAAAACAACTAATTTTCTACTGTACTTCTGCCTTCTTAATGATTGGCTCCATGATAAAACACCGTGATGAGATCATGACTTGTAACAAACACTAGCAAACTAAACAGACTGAGCGACAGAGGGCGTGAAATCAATTTTTTCATCCTTTAACACTCCTTTTAAAATAGTTATATATTGGTCTTGCTGTGTTGCTGTAGCTTGGGATCTGAAAATTTCAAATACAGCGGTACATTTCCTAAACTCATGTTCATGTTCCATACCCAGGGTATCGGACAGCATGAGAGATTGCAGGATATAGCCCAACGCAACCGTAAACTGTTGTTGCTTGATATAGTAAAGAGCCAGTTGATAGCAGAAGCGAAAATAATAAGATACATTCACAGGCTCTTCAAAATATTTAAAACCTTCAATTTGTTCGGCAAATGATTCCAGCACAGCCTCTAAAGAATAGTCGTATCTCGACGCTCCCTCAACGATGGAAAGAAGCCCCGGTAACAGCTCTTCCGGATTGTTACGAAGAAATTGGATATATTCCTGCAACACTTCGGCATGGCCTGACAAAATATCAAGGGCATACAAATTAGCTCTGGCAGCATAGCGGTAATATTCCACCTCTGCTTCCCCATATTGATCAAGACCATTAAACCAGCCCAATTCTGCATATTTTTCGATGCAATCGCGAGCGGCCTCATACTTGCCCTGTTTTTGGAAAGCCATGCCTTTCATGAGATGACTGTAGCCGTAGTAGTAGACTAGCGGCCGTTTGGTATGTATGGGTTGTATAGGTTTCTTGCGCGCTTTGTAGAGCTGCAATTCCTGATACTTTTGGTTGACATGGCTATACAGCCGGTCGCATAAAGCAATCATATTGGCACCGTCCGCAAATGAAAAAGACAGCTTAATCATGTTGACAAGTGTGTCTAGATCTGTGATGTCGGAGTGAACAAGATCATCCACTATTCCCGCCTCCTTGTCTGACTTTTTATATTCACCAAACAAAAGCAAGCTCTAAACCTTAACTAAAAATAACTTAATTACGTATTTATTACGTAATTAAGTTATACCATGAATTCAAACATATGACAAGTGCATTATGATAATATATTCCATTTTTAAAATACCAACGAAAGTAGATCGTTCACTTGTTCAATTCCATGTGAAGCAAAGGAAATGCCCTACCTGATCCATCCAGTGCAGAACGCGCCGTTTGTACAAAGCCGTAATGTCTGTAGAAAGCATACGCTTTCTCGTTCTGCTCATTCACGTCCACTTTGAGGTGTTTCCCTTTTATTTTTTCAGCATGCTGGATGAGTCGGCTGCCTATGCCCTGCCCATGGTGTTCAGGGTCCACAAACAGCATCTCTATTTTTAATCCGTCCAGCCCGATAAAACCTGTTGGTTCTTGACTTGTATTCCATTCCATCCAAACTTCAAGTTCTCTTAAAACACCATTGCGTACGATATGATGATAAAATTGAATGTCCTCTTCCGCCAAAAATGTGTGCGTCCGGCGTACAGCCCGCTGCCAAATATCAACGAGTTGATCATGATTTTCTTCCCGATAAGCAACAATTTCATTTTGCACGGTACTTCCCCCTTATTTAAATATCGATATTGCATGTTTTGCAGTAAGTCTAACATGCCTATTTAGAAGCATACAAACACAAAAAAGGAAGCGGAGTAATTCCGCCTCCCTTAGACTACAGCCTTTTACAACGTAACACCGTTTTTAAAAATAGCGAGCTCCCTGAAATTGTTTTTCTCATTGTTCACCCATGTTCCGCTGGCTACATCGACGATGTAATCGACAAAGTTGCGGAGCGCATCTTCCATACTGACATCCTCCACCAATGAACCGGCGTTATAGTCGATCCAATGAGGTTTAGCCTTATATAACGGCGAGTTGGTTGATACCTTCATCGTCGGAACAAAGGAGCCAAACGGCGTACCGCGTCCAGTTGTGAAAATGACGAGTTGGCAGCCCGCTGCGGCGAGAGCTGAAGATGCCACTAGATCGTTGCCCGGCGCGCTGAGCAGGTTGAGTCCCTTGGTCTTGAGACGTTCCCCGTACTGAATGACATCAGTGACCGTGGAAGACCCGGATTTTTGCGTACAGCCCAGTGATTTATCCTCCAGCGTCGTAATGCCCCCTGCTTTATTGCCCGGTGACGGATTTTCGTATACTGGCTGCTTGTAATCCAGAAAATATTGTTTGAAATCGTTAATCAGATGTACGATCTTACCAAATACTTGCTCATCGGCAGCGCGCTCCATTAAAATCGTTTCCGCGCCGAACATTTCAGGTACTTCTGTCAATACCGTTGTTCCACCTTGCGCTGCCATATAATCCGACAATCGTCCGAGTAGTGGGTTGGCAGTAATACCCGATAAGCCATCAGATCCACCGCATTTCAAGCCGATGTTCAGCTCAGACAATGGTACAGGTTCCCGCCGATCTTCTTGCACGGCCGCAAAAATTTCATGAAGCAACCTTACCCCTTCCTCTACTTCATCCGACACATCTTGGGAAAGCAAAAACTTTACCCGCTCCGAATCATATTCCCCGATGGCTTCCTTAAATTCTTTCATTTCATTGTTTTCACAGCCCAAACCCAGTACAAGTACGCCACCTGCGTTCGCATGTTTCACGGCATCGATCAAAATCGTGCGCGTATGTGCATGATCGTCACCCAACTGAGAACAACCATAGTTATGCTTGAGCACAAGTGCATTTTCAAAAGGTGAAATATCTCCCACTTCCTGCTTGAAACGGTTTAAAATAAGTTCAGCGATCCCGTTCACACAGCCGACCGTCGGCACAATCCACAACTCATTGCGAATCCCCACACGACCGTCCTTTCGCCGAAACCCTTGAAACGTACGACTCTCCTGTTCATATAAATGAGGAGCTGGCTTAGGCTTATAAGTGTACTCTTCTACGCCTGTCAGGTTCGTCTTCGTATTATGCGTATGCACATGCTGACCTGCCTGAATGGGCTGAATGGCATGACCGATGGGATATCCGTATTTCAGAACATGCCCACCTACAGGTATATCCTGCAAGGCGATTTTATGCCCACGTGCTACATCCTCGGCTAGCTCCACCCGTTGTTCTTCTTGTGCTCCCCATGCCAGTGTTTCTCCCTGCTTGTAATCACGCAAGGCGACAGCCACGTTATCTTGATTATGAATTTGAATGAATTCCAGCATTCCGGTTTCCTCCTTGCTTATGCTCTGGGCACGCTGTTCCCGGTTAGAGAATCGAGCGTCTCCTTCATTCCTCTGCTTGTAATTTCATACACGTGCTGTGCCGTTTGTTCAGCCAGCCCTTCGATCTGGTTCAAATCTTGACCCCACCATGTTTGCTTGCCGAGTACCCGCTCAGTCAATTGCTTCGCCCCGGCGAGAGTACCGTCATATTTACTCCACAGTTCACCAAACGTGCTCAACACTTCAGCTTCGTCTGCCAACGCAATCGACTCGCCATTTCTATCACCCCGGTAAAATACGAGTAAGGACGCCAGTGAAAACACGATTTTGGCAGGCAGCTCCTTACGTTGTTCTACATACTGGAGCAAGGATGGCAAGTTCCGTGTCTTGAACTTTGACACCGAATTCAACGCAATACTCATAACATAATGACTTACATATGGATTACGGAACCGCTCAATAACATCGTCGGCATATACATTCAATTCCGCTTCTGGTGAGTCCAGCGTCGGAATAATTTCTTCTCGAATCAGCGACTGGATAAAACTGCCCATAATATCATGCTCAACCGCCTGCCCCACTGTGTCCAGGCCATATAAATAAGCTACAGGTGTAAGCGCCGTATGTGCTCCATTCAAAATACGCACTTTCCGTGTACGATATGGCGCCATATCGTCGACAATCAGGACATTCAATCCGGCCAAATGAGCAGGTAATTCCTCTTTAAGCCACTGTGGCCCTTCAATAACCCATAAATGATACTGTTCGCCCACAACAACCAAATCGTCCTTGTAACCCAATTCCGCTTGGATTTCATGAATTCGGTCTTTGGGATAACCAGGTACAATTCGATCCACCAAACTGTTGCAGAACGTATTTGCTTCCTCTATCCATGCAATAAACTCAGCTCCAAGCTTCCATTGGTCCGCATATTTCAGTACGATTTCCTTGAGAGCGTCTCCATTACGGTCGATGAGCTCGCATGGAATGATGACCAATCCCTTGCTCTGATCGCCCCCAAAAAATTGAAAGCGCTTATACAGAAAGGCAGCCAGTTTGCCCGGGAAGCTCTTTTGCGGACGATCTTCTAGCTGATCGTCTGGGGCATAAGCGATCCCCGCTTCCGTCGTATTCGACACAACAAAACGCAGCTCCGGCTTTTGGGATAGTGCTTCATACTCCAAAAAGTCCGAGCCGTACGGATTAATCCCACGAGAGACGCACTCCACAACGGTATGCTCCTTCATGGCCTTCCCATCCTTAATCCCTTCAAGAATAACCGTATACAGGTCATCCTGCTCGTTAAGCTTCTCCACGAGGCCTCCTGGCTGCGGTTGTACAATCACAACTCCCGTATTCCATTCTGCCAGCTTATTCATTTTGTCAAATTGCCAGTCTACAAAAGCACGCAGAAAGTTCCCTTCCCCGAATTGCATCACCCTCACAGGATGCGGGTCTGTAACGATAAAGCTTTTTCTGTTTAATTGATCTAATGCATCTACTTTTTTCATCCGGAGTATCCTCCCACTATTACCATAATGATTTCAACGTTATTTTAGCATAATGCACACGTTAACAAAATAGTTTTCTCAACATTTTTACTTTATAAAAATAATAATGACAATAATATGAACACGTTAACATAAGAGTTTTGCATAACAACCAGCAAGTATATGGACCTCTTTCTGTTGTTTCGCTGCTGAGCCAAGACGGTTAAGGCTAACTATCACCCTATCCGAGACCTTGTCCTTATATACTTTTCAGGAGAATAGACGCAAGAAAGCACGGGCAGGATAACACTACTTACTAGGCAGGAGGAACATCTATGAAGACAATTGCAGATACTATTGTACAAGTTTTGGTCAATGCAGGGGTCAAGCGGATTTATGGCATTGTTGGAGATTCTCTAAATAATATGGTGGATTCCATTCGCAGCAATGGTCAAATCGAATGGATTCATGTAAGGCACGAAGAAGTGGCTGCCTTTGCAGCCGGAGCGGATGCTGACCTTAGTGGCAGCATTGCTGTATGTGCCGGAAGCAGTGGTCCCGGAAATTTGCATCTGATTAATGGTTTATATGATTGTCACCGCAATCGTGTGCCTGTACTGGCTATTGCCGCTCACATTCCAAGCGACGAAATCGGAAGCGAATATTTTCAAGCGACGCATCCTGAACATCTTTTCGGAGAATGCAGTCACTTCTGTGAAGTTATTACGACACCGCGTCAAATTCCCAGAACGGTGACCATGGCCATTCAACAGGCAGTTTCACGTTCAGGTGTCTCCGTCATTGTTCTTCCCGGTGATGTAGCAGCATTGGGGGCGGAAAAGGTACCCGTCCCTGAACATGTCTACCATCCCACTACACCTGTAGTGCATCCGTCAGCTTCCGAAATTTCCCGACTGGCCGAATATTTGAATCAAGGCAAACGAATTACGCTACTATGCGGCGCCGGCTGTTCACAATCTCATGAATTGCTCATGCAGCTATGTGACAAGTTAAAATCCCCCATGGTATCCGCTCTGCGAGGCAAGGAATATCTGGAGTATGACAACCCTTATTATGCTGGATTAACGGGACTAATCGGGTATTCTTCCGGGTACCATGCGATGATGGATTGTGACGTCCTACTTATGCTCGGAACAGACTTCCCTTACAGACAATTTTACCCTGAAGATGCGATTGTCCTACAGGTAGATATAGAGCCAGCCCATCTTGGCAGACGTACTCCGTTAACGTATGGTTTATGTGGGGATGTAAAAGCCACGTTGGAAATGCTGCTACCGCATTTAACATCAGAGCATGATTCCAAGCATCTAGAGAAAACCGTCTCCCACTATACCAAGGTACGCCAGGAGTTGGATGACCTTGCTGTCGGTAAACCAGGTCATACGCCGATCCATCCGCAATATCTCGCCAAGGTCATCAGTGACGTCGCGCAGGAAAATGCTATTTTCACCTGTGATGTCGGTACTCCCACTGTATGGGCGGCGCGTTATTTGCAGATGAACGGTCAGCGCCGGCTTCTCGGATCGTTCAACCATGGTACGATGGCAAATGCGTTACCACAAGCGATTGGAGCACAGGCCACTGAGCCTGACCGACAAGTGATTGCCCTCTCAGGCGATGGCGGACTCACGATGCTGATGGGCGACCTGCTCACCCTGAAGCAGCATCATCTGCCTATCAAAGTCATTGTTTTCAATAATGGCGCTCTCGGTTTTGTCGAGCTGGAAATGAAAGCGGCCGGATTTCTGGAAAACGGTACTGAACTGGTGAATCCTGATTTTGGTGCTGTAGCGCAAGCCATGGGACTCAAGGGCATCCGGGTTGAAGATCCGACCATGCTGGAAGATGCCATTCAGCAAGCATTGGCTCATGATGGCCCTGTTGTGGTAGACGTGATGGTGAACCGTCAGGAGCTATCCATGCCACCCAAAATTAATCTTAAACAAGCAGAAGGATTTACACTGTGGATGATGAAAGCGATGCTGAACGGACGTGGTGACGAGATTATAGAACTGGCTAAAACCAATCTCTTTCGTTAAATATAAACGAGGCAGAACGCATTTCAGCCTAAAAGGGGCAGAAACCATATATCTAGCATGGTTTCTGCCCCTTTGGCCTGCCTGTTAATCAAACGAAACTTAGTGTGGTTTGCCTGCCGTTGATTTCCGCTTCATGAGCGCGGTCTCCATAAATATAAGCTCGCCCTCATTGGACGGTGACTGAATTCGTTCCAGAATGCAGGCGGCTCCGCGCTCGCTAATCTGCTCAATCGGTCTTTTGACTGTTGTTAACGGTGGAGTCGTATACATTGAGAACCCGATATCGTCAAAACCAATGACAGAGATATCCTCTGGTACCTTCAAGCCGTTTTCGAATACCGCATTCATTGCCCCAATAGCCATATCATCGTTAGAGCAAAATACCGCTGTCGGCGGCTCCTGCAAGGAAAGCAATTGCTTCATTGCCTGGCTACCACTTTCAGTATCATAAT
This sequence comes from Paenibacillus sp. FSL M8-0228, assembly GCF_038007385.1. Classification (NCBI taxonomy): domain Bacteria; kingdom Bacillati; phylum Bacillota; class Bacilli; order Caryophanales; family Paenibacillaceae; genus Paenibacillus; species Paenibacillus sp. FSL M8-0228. The sequence continues at coordinate 2,354,453 of NZ_JBBOXA010000001.1, read as the reverse complement.
GACCTTGCACGATATATTCATGTCGAATGGGCTTACCACTATCAATCAACGCATTCATAAAACCCTCGCGGCGTTGCTGGGTAGACTTGAAGCCTTCTACCCCTTCGATGATCGCAATGCGTTCATGCCCACTTTCAACGAGAAAGGAGACCGCTTCATAGGACCCTTCTTTATCATTAGAAATCACGTTTACAATCCCCGCCCCGGACACCTGCCGATTCAGAACAACAAGCGGAATGCCTTGACCGAGCACATGATAAATAAAAGGGTTGTCCGCCTCGCTCTGGCTCATCAGAATGATACCATCAAAACGCTTGCGGTGTATGGCCGAAAAATCAGCGTAATCGTCAATTCCTCGCACAAACAGATTGTAATCTACCCCAATGACATGATTAACACCGCGGATGGTATCGGCAAAAAAACTGGAGCTGGTGCCTTCTGAAATACTGGTGAAAAACAGGCCAATCGTATGCGAGCGCTGGAGAACTAGGCTTTTGGCATTAAAATTTGGAATGTAATTGAGTTGCTCTGCCAACTCCATAATTTTGCGTTTCGTATCTTCTTTAATCAGCGGGCTGTTATTGAGCGCCCGGGAGACGGTTGTATGGGAAACATTAGCCAATTTGGCAATGTCTTTAATGGTAGCTGCCATATACGTATCCTTTCCTTAGTGAGGCTCTAAAAAAAATTATATACCCACCATACCACAGGAGCCGCCCGGAAAAGAAGACTTTCACAAATTATACGCGGTTGTCCGCATGTCGACGCTGTAATTCTCGAACCATTTCTGCATGTCTGCTGTCCGTCAGCTTGTACATTTTACCGATGACCAGCATGGCCAAAGCCAGGGCAACAGCCGGATAGAGACAAAGTAATGCTTTGATCCCAAGCAGGGTTCCAGAGGACTGAACCACATTCGGAACATACCCGATGAGCGCTAGTCCAATACCCGATAGAAAGCCAGACAAGGATTGAGCCAACTTACGTGAAAAGTTAAATAACGAGTAAGTAATCCCTTCTTTACGCTCTCCAGATGACCATTCGCCATAATCAATAATATCGGACACGAATGCCCAGGTCACCCCATTAGGAATACTAATACCAATGAACGAAATACTGGCCAGGATTGTGAAAATGTATACATTTGAAGGCATAAAAAAGTTAATGGAGTCGGCAATGACACTAACCAGCATCCCCAGTATGGCTGTTTTTCGTTTACCGAAACGCCGTACCAGCTTGGGCAGGAACAATACACCCAGTAGCGACGAACCGATAATAATAAAATTCATATAAGCCATTAACTCTACATGCCCCAAGTTATATTCGGCAAAATAGATCAGCAGAGCGGACTTAATATTGTACGCGGATATAGTGAAAATCGTCATCAAAACGAGCACCAGCAAAGGCTTGTTATTCGTAAAAGTATGCACAATAACGCCTATAGATAGCTTCTCTTTTGGCCCGGACTGGCTAATAATACGTTCTTTCGTTCCTCGGTAACATATGATGAAAGCGATCACACCAATGAGTGACATAATCCCCATCACAACCGGATAGCCAACATGGTGGTTAGGAAATAGTAAAATAAGCGGCATGACAACGACACTGGTGACGAATAATGCGCCCAGCGATCCCGCCTGACGGAAAGATGACAATGAAGCACGCTGATGAGTATCCTGTGTAATAGCGGCACCTAGCGAGCCGTATGGAATATTTACAATAGAGTAGCCGATCCCCCAGATCATATAGGACGCATAGGCGTAAATGAGTTTTCCTGTGGGTGAAATATTCGGCGATATAAAGGTTAGAACCGTAAGAATTGCAAGGATAACGCTTCCAACAATAAGAAAAGGTCTAAATTTTCCACGTGTACCGATATGTTTGCGATAATCAACAAAGGACCCGACAATGGGATCACAGACGGCGGCAAATAGCTTGCTGACCAAGAAAATGCCTGCGGCGGCTCCTGCAGAAACCCCTGCTACATCTGTAAAAAATTTCAGCAAATACAACTGCCCCAAATCAAACATGAATCCGTTTCCAAAGTCACCCATACCATACGAAATCTTTTCTTTCAGGCTAATATGCTCGCCTGTCTTGTTGTCAGTTTGGACGTTCTCCTGCACGATAGGCACTCCCATACCTACACACTCCTCTTTGTTTGTAATTAATTTCACAAAATTAGTTCTGGATTTTGCAAAATCCTCAGTTGATAACTATTTTATTTTTAATTGCTCTTACCGGGAGTTTTGAAACAAGCTCCCGGTAAGAGCCCTTTCTTATGAAGTTAGTGAGTCCTCGCCTTAGGGCGTAGTTTCACTTACTATGAACAACCGTTGGGAAATTAAAATATTGCTCGGCGTTGTTGTAGCAAATGTTTTGTACCATGGCTCCGAGCAGCTCCAGATCCTCAGGCGCCTTACCCTCCTGAACCCACGTTCCAATTAAGTCACAGAGTATACGGCGGAAATATTCATGGCGTGTGTAGGAGAGGAAGCTGCGGGAATCCGTCAGCATACCAATAAAGCGGGACAGCACCCCGTAGTTAGCCAGCAACTTCATCTGCTCCTGCATACCTTCGATATGGTCGTTATACCACCATGCCGTGCCAAACTGGATTTTCCCCACATTTCCACCGGATTGGAAACAACCCGCGAGACTTGCCAGTACTGGATAATCAACCGAATTAAGCGAATACAAAATGGTTCTCGGTAATCCTCCTGCCAGCTCCTGTGCGTCCAGCAATGCCGCCAATGGACGAGCGATAGAGCCATCATTTACGGCATCGTAGCCTGTATCCGGTCCCAATTGACGGAACATAGTAGTGTTGTTATTACGCAGTGCGTGGATATGGTATTGCATAGCCCAGCCATGTTCTGCATACTGTTTGCCAAGGAAAACCAGAACGTACGATTTATATTTCGCCTCCTCTAAAGGAGTCACATGGCCTTCCTCCAGCGCCTTATTGAATATGGCTGCAGCTTCCTCCCGTGTCGTTTCTTCATAGACTACAGTATCCAGCGCATGATCAGATACTCGGCCTCCGGCAGCATGGAAATGGCGCACCCGGCTCGCCAGCGCATTCAAAAATCCTTCCAGGCCAGAAACATCCAGTCCGCTGACTTCACCCAACCGAGCCACCCAAGGCCGGAAAGTTTCGCGATTTATCTCCAAAGCCTTGTCGGGACGAAAGCTTGGCAACACTGCGACTGGGAAATCGGTCAGCTTGCTGATTTGTTTGTGGTATTCGAGATGGTCTGTCGGATCATCCGTGGTGCACACCACAGTTACCTTCGAGTTCACAATCAGATCACGTGCGCCAAAGCCTTTTCCCTGCAGCTTTTGGTTTACCTTTTCCCAGATCACTGGTGCGTTCTGTTCATTCAGCAGCTCAAAGACACCAAAAAAGCGTTGAAGCTCCAAATGCGTCCAATGGTACAGCGGATTGCCGATTAGTGTAGGTACGGTTTTGGCCCAAGCCATAAACTTGTCATAATCTTCGCCATCCCCCGTAATCAGGCGTTCCTCAACCCCATTGGCCCGCATAAGTCTCCACTTGTAATGGTCTCCGTACAACCAAGCTTCCGTAATATTCTTGAACGCTTTATTTTCATAAATTTCTTGTGGACTTAAATGACAATGATAGTCAATAATCGGCATATCCTTGGCGTACTGATGATACAAGATTTCAGCCGTTGGATTGCTCAACAAAAAGTTTTCGTCTAAAAACGCTTTAGTCATTACTTTCTCATCCCTTCTATAATCGTGTTTCTCAACAAATTGTTAACGTTAACAAAAATGCTTGTACTGTACTCGTTTTCAATAATAGCATTCTCCACCACATAGCAGATCTCGTGATTAGGCAAGATGATATAGCTGTAATACGATACCTGCACATCATTTCAAGCCGGATTACTTCACTTTAAATTTAATGTTTACGTTAACAACAATTACATTGTAACCGCTATCCTTTGTAGACGAAAGTGATTTTTATCATGTGAGCGAATAAAAAAAATGGCCTACTGCCATTTGGAGCAGATCTGTTCTATATTTTCCCGATAGCTGATACCAAAAGAAAATTCTACAATTTTTAATTTTCCCCGATAAATCAAACTTTGAAAACGTTTTATGTGTTTTTCTCTTTTTTCAGAAAATTTCTTTCTTGAAAATACCAGTTATTGCATTATAATTGTAATATACATCCATTGTTTTACATTGAAAGTATTTCATTGGTTTATTTCAAAGATGAAAAGAAGAGGTGGTAGCATTGAGTACCAAAGTTCAAGCTGTTCAAACTAAAACTAAAACCAAATCCGATACAAAAGGAGCCGACCTTGTTGTCGATTGTTTGATCAAGCAAGGGGTTACGCATATTTTTGGCATTCCAGGTGCCAAGATCGATTCTGTTTTTGATGTTCTTCAAGATCGGGGTCCAGAATTGATCATATGCCGTCATGAACAAAATGCCGCCTTTATGGCAGCAGCGGTCGGTCGTTTAACAGGTAAACCGGGCGTATGCATTGTTACTTCCGGTCCAGGCGCGTCTAACTTGGCGACAGGACTTGTCACCGCTAATGCAGAGAGTGATCCTGTCGTCGCCATTGCTGGTGCAGTCCCAAGATCAGAACGCCTGAAACGCACGCATCAATCTATGGATAACGCCGGACTTTTCGAACCCATCACCAAGTACAGTGTAGAAGTAGAACATCCTGATAGTGTACCGGAAGCAATTACTAATGCATTTCGGATTGCGACCTCAGCCCAGCCTGGAGCCACATTTGTCAGTCTGCCGCAGGACGTGTTGACTTCGTCATCCGAAGTAACCGCCATTGAGAAGGTTTCCCTTCCCCAGCTTGGAACCGCACCCGCCGAGCTCATCAAACAAGTTGCAGGCCAAATCAAAAAAGCCAAGCTGCCCGTACTCCTTCTCGGTATGAAAGCCAGCACACCCGAAGCTACAGCAGCCATCCGTGCACTGATTCGAAACACGGATTTGCCTGTGGTTGAAACCTTTCAGGCCGCTGGAGCCATTTCCCGGGAGCTGGAAAGCCACTATTTTGGGAGAGTCGGTCTGTTCCATAATCAGCCGGGTGACATGCTTCTTGGAGCGGCAGATCTGGTACTGACGATTGGCTATGATCCTATTGAATATGATCCAAAAAACTGGAATATTCCTGCGAACCGAACCCTTATTCATCTGGATGATCATCAAGCAGATATTGATCATGATTATCAACCTGATCACGAGCTTATCGGGAATATAGCCCTAATTGTGAGTGGCCTTGCAGAAGAATTGCCTACCTTAAAGCTACCTAAAGCCTCCTGCGACCAATTAAATCGTCTTCGTCATGATCTAAACGAGCAAGAAGCTGTTCCTGTACACAGTCACGATTATCTGATTCATCCATTACAATTTATTCGTACACTGCGCAGCCTGATCGACGATAATGTCACTGTCACCTGTGATGTTGGTTCACACTACATTTGGATGGCACGATATTTCCGTTCGTATGAACCGCGGCGCCTTCTATTCAGCAACGGAATGCAGACGTTGGGCGTAGCACTGCCTTGGGGGATTGCTGCCACACTCGTCAACCCCGGTCAAAAAGTCGTTTCTATTTCTGGAGACGGAGGATTTCTGTTTTCATCCATGGAGCTCGAAACCGCTGTACGTCTTAACTCTCCGCTAGTGCATATCGTATGGAGAGATGGTACCTATGACATGGTCGCATTTCAACAACAGATTAAATATGGCAGAACTTCCGGTGTAAAATTTGGAGATGTTGATGTAGTGAAATATGCTGAAAGCTTCGGGGCCACCGGATTACGCGTGCACTCTCCTGAAGAACTGGAAAGTGTATTGCAGCAGGCACTTCATACGGATGGTCCTGTGGTTGTTGATATCCCGATTAATTATCAAGATAATATCCAGTTGGGACGTAAACTGCTGCCAAATCAATTAAACTAACCTTTACCAAGACTTACTCGTGACGTTTTCGTGACAATTATGGAGCAAAACGTTATTTTTTATGATTTTTTTGAGTTATTCTCGTTATTTACTGAAAATTTACGTTTATTATTGAAAAAGAAAGAAAATAAATGCATACAATTACAAAAGGAAGTGTATTACCATGACCGTTGCAGGACTGGAAACCAAGCAAGAAACTGACCATGATATTTACCAAACGTCCACTATGCTCGCTCTATTAGATGGTCTTTATGACGGAGTTGTTGCCTTTGAGGAGTTGCAAAAGCACGGGGATTTTGGGATTGGTACCTTTGATCAACTGAATGGCGAGATGATCGCGTTCGATGGTGAATTCTATCACTTGCTTCCAGACGGTACGGCCCATCGCGTAAAACCGGAAGAAACCACACCTTTTTCCACCGTCACCTTTTTCCATGAAGATTTCACATATACTATTGACCGCCCCATGCATCGTGAAGAGCTGGAAGCTCTGCTGTTAAAGTTGTTTCCAAGCCGTAATCTGTTCTATGCCTTCCGTATGGATGGCACTTTTCGTGAAGTAAAGACACGTACCGTCCCTCACCAGGTGAAGCCTTACAAACCTTTTATCGAAGCGACCAAATCTCAGCCTACGTTCTCTTTTAACGACGCTTCTGGGGTGATTACAGGTTTTTGGACACCTGCCTATGCTCAAGGTATTGGGGTAGCCGGATTTCATCTGCATTTTATTAACGATGAACGCACTGGGGGTGGGCATGTCTTTGATTTTATCGTCGAAAAGTGCACCATCCGCATTTGTCAAAAATCCAATCTGCACCTGGTCCTGCCCGATACCCCGGATTACTTGAAGGCCAACCTGTCCAGAGAAAACCTGGAGAAGGAAATCGCCGTTACTGAAGGTGCGCAGTAATCGCAGCTATTTAACTCATCAATTTACAGACCCTATAGCCAAACAATAAACAGCAAAAGATCACAGTCAGGAAAGAGAATTACTGCTCTCTGACTGTGATCTTTTTATGTACGAGCGTATATATACGTTACTGCTTATGCTCTCACTCCGGTCCACCTATGTCTCGATCTGATCCAGTTTATCTGCATAATATTGAATGGCACGTGAGTACTCCTGTGTAGATAAATCCGAGGTCGTCTCAGCCACCTCCATTAGCAGCTCCTGCATGGCTTTCCCGAATTCCCCCAGATTATATAATACCATCGCGTAAAATACCCGAAACGGTCTGTAATCCGGAAATTCGTCCATTCCTGTGTCCAAGCGGTCTGATACCACAATTCTGCATCATTTTGCTGCTGTTCTAATGCCTTCAAAAGAAGCTTTCGTGCTTCCTCTGCTTGCCCTGTTCGTCTAAGCTCGCCAGCTTGCGCCATGATATCGTTCATATTAATCCTCCACTTCTGACTCATGCCTATCTTTGAGATATATGTTACCCGACATTTGAATGCAATGTAAATGGAGTTTTTCCTAAGATTTAAAATCCAAAAAAACGACTCTCCTTACAGGAGAGCCGCTATATATCCGAAGTTACGGTTTATTTAACCTTCAATGATCCTGCAGTTAGTATTCCTGCTACACGCTGTGCGTCGAAAATACGCGAGAGCTCCTCTACTGCCGTCAAGTACAATAGACCGTTGCCTTCCAGCTTAGGAGAATTGCCAAGTGGAATCGTGCGTTTGATGAGTTGTGCATATAATTCCGGTTCGGTGAGATCACGCTCAAAGCTCGCACTTACCAGCTGCTTAATCAACGCCAATGCACCTGCTACGTGCGGAGTAGCCATCGAAGTTCCGCTAAAAGTCGCATATTTGCCGCCCGGAACGGTGGACAAAATATCTTCTCCGGGTGCAACCAAATCCACCTCATTATTAGAATTACTGAATTCTGAGGCGTGCCTGTCAAAATTGATAGCGCCTACGCTAATCACTTCATTATAGCAGCCGGGGTAGCCGAGCTCGTCCGTTCTGTCGTCACCGTCTCCCTCATTTCCAGCTGCACAGATGACCAAGATTTGGCTAGCTACAGCCTTTTTTACTGCTTCATGCAGCTCTGGCACATCTTCAGGACCGCCAAGTGACATCGATATGATATCTGCCTTTTGCTCAATCGCATAATAGATGCCTTGAATAATCCAGTCATATTGACCGGAGCCCTGCTTGTTTAGCACTTTGATGATGAGCAGGTCTGCCTCTGGAGCAACACCCACGACACCATCCGCATTTTCTGCTGCCGCAATGGTTCCTGCCACATGCGTGCCATGACCGTTATAATCCTTGAAAATTTCCGGATCACCTTGATCATCATCCGTGAAATTCCGTCCGCCAATAATGCGCGCCTTCAAATCAGGATGGTCCGAATCACAGCCCGTGTCCAGCACCGCCACCTTCACGCCTTGGCCTCGAGTCTGGTTCCATACCGCAGGAGCCTGAATCAGCTCTACACCTCGCGGTATTTCATTCACTTGTTGCTCCTGCTTGATCACTTGGTAAGGAATGATATGCACTTTACGTTCCATCCTATTCCCTCCTTCATGGATTCAATCGGAAACCACCCGTCTTTGAAACTATGAAACTTTGAAAACCTCTACTACATTCGAGGTTACTATATTCTAGCAATTTTTGAAAACTTTGAACATCCCCATTTTGCTTATTTTTGTAAAAAAAACAGACATCCCCCAATTCGCTTGGAGAATGTCTGTTGTAGGTTCTCTATCAGCCTTAGACGGATTCCGCCTGAAGTTCAGCCTTGGATAACAGCGATTTGTGCTGCCATTTCCGGCCCTTCCAGCGTAAATAGTGGAAAATGCCTCGTACCCACTCATCGCAGGCATGTGCAATCCACACACCCAGCACTCCATATCCCATATGAATGCCCAGCACATATGCTAACGGGATTTTAATCCCCCACATTGAAATTATGGCCATCATTAACGGGAACTGAACATCTCCCGCTGCTCGCAAGGAGTTAATGACAACATGATTAAACACTCGGCCCGGCTCCAGCAATATACAGAAAAGCAAAATCGCTGCCCCTAATTGAATGATCGCCGGCTCATCTGTAAAGATCGCCATCACTTCATATCGGAAAAAGGATACTACCACGATTACAGCAATCGTAATGATCAAAGACCATTTCAGGCTCCGTAAAAGTTGATGATAGGCCTTTTCCTTGTCTCCTGCTCCAATCAGGCGGGCAACAATAATTTCCGTCCCCTCCCCTACAGCCATTCCAAATACCATAAAAAAGTACACAATTGTATTCGAATAAAAATGGGTTGCGATTGCCGTTGTACCCATAAAGCTGACAAACCGGGTCACCATCATTTGGCTAAGCTGATAAGACAACCATTCCAGCCCGGCAGGAATACCAATCTTCAGAATGGCTACCAGCTTACTCCATTGTAGCTGTACATAATACCGGATGCGAATCGGCGCACTTACACGCTTGTACAGCAGTAGAAAAATCCAGACACATGCTACAACACGGCTAATAACCGTTGAAATCGCTGCTCCCGCCACTCCCATCTGCGGCAGACCAAACCAGCCATAAATGAGCAATGCATTTCCTGTAATATGTAAAATATTCATACCAATGCCCACGATCATCGTATCTTTAGTAAAACCATGCGATCGAATAACCGGACCCGCGGTTAGCATGAGCGCTTCCAGAAACAGCGAACCCCCTGCCAGCATCATATAAATCTCTGCATTTTCCTTAATCGTCGGAGTAATATGGTAAAAGGATAGCAAAAAATCCCGACTGACAATAAACATCAAGCTCAATGCCAGACCAAACACCAGATTAAAGGTTAGTGCCGAAGCCGTAACACGGCTTGCATCCACATGCTTTTGCGCCCCCAATAGCTGAGCAATGATCACACCTACACCAAGACCAAGCAGATTGAAAAGTATAATCGTAAATTCAATCAACTGTCTGGACACACCCACAGCCGATACAACCTCATCAGAAACATGGCTTAGCATGAACGTATCCACGCTACCCATCAAAATGTGAAACAACATCTCTATAAAGATCGGCCAAGTGATTGCAAAAACCGTCATCGTTTTAACGACTTGCGCTTGCTTGGAAGCGTTTTCCTGAGACAGTGACATCCTTTCGTATTCCTCCTAAATGCGAACCCAATCATTACTTACTTATTACTTATATCATTTATATCGATAACAATTACTCATTCAAAAAAAGTCATATGCTTTTTCATTTTATAATATTCCAGGCGGTCCCGCAATTGTCCTGTGTGGAATTCATACTTATGTCCGTCTGGATCTGTAAAATAGACTGGCCTTTTGTCCTGTTCATTCCGTTCTCGTCCGGACAAAATGATGACATTAAAAGTTCTCAGCTTGATAAGCGTGGTATTCAACATGATTCGATTGTCCATTGCAGAACGTCCTTCTTGTGGTTTTCGTTCAGGTAGACCTCGTTAAAATAATAATTTCTTATCAAAAAAAGACTATAACATCATCAAGATTGATGTTATAGTCCTTTTTTTAAAACTGGTCAAGAAAAAAACATCTTGGTTTTCATAGTTAAATTCTAGACTACCGCTCTTTAATTCAGCTAACGTTTCCTAAGCCTAAAGTATGGGCTTCTCAGACAATGAGCTTCATAAACTTAGTTGACCTACCTTGTAGTTCTGATAAATATGAGATTCAAAGAATAGAAACTGAAAAGGAAGCAAAGAATTCAGGAAAAATTTTAGTGGATAATGGTTTGAATACGGCTTCTTTCCACCATTTCTTCTCCATTTGCTTTCCTCTCCTTATTTAGCGTTTTTTAAGAATTCAAGCTCTTTGACAATACCGGGAAATAATTTATCTAGGTTGTAAAATGCCAGCAATACAATTTGCAGGGCAGCCAAGATAATTGGAACGTAGATAAACATGAAATGAATAGACGCTAGCGCTGTGGCACTGATTGTAGCTTGTCCACCAGCATATCCTCCCAATGCCAGTCCCCAACCGATGAGTGCCGCTCCGAAACCGCCTCCCGCTTTTGTGCCGAAACTACCCGCACTGTACACCAGTCCTTCGGTGCGCATCCCTGTCTTCCATTCGCCATACTCAATGGTATCTGACAACATGGCAAAGAAGGTTCCGAGAATAGCGGCATGTCCAAGCGCTTTAATAACGAGTCCCAGGCAGACCGCCATAAGACTTGCGGGACTGACGGCAATAACAAGCGATCCCACAATCAGGAGGATACTTCCGATAATGGATGAATTTCGTTTCCCGATCCGCTTGACGACGGGTGGCAATAACAGATAACCAAGCAGGGAAGGAAGGAGTAAGGATATGCCGAGCACCCCAATCAGATTGGCGTCTTTTAACACATAACGTGCGTAGTAAATATTCATACCTGTGCCCAGTGAGTTATTTATGAAATAGACCACAGCAAACCCAAGAATCAATTTCCAATACTTATTACGCATCAGCGCTCCAAAAGCACGTCCAAACGGAATTGGCTTCTGTACAACAGATGGAGTAACCCTTTCTTTGGTACTGAAGAAGGTAACGAGAAATAAGAAGGTTCCGAGCAAACCAAACAGAATAAAGGTGAAAATCCACCCCTTTTGACCGCCGCCGAACGACTTCACTAACGGAAGGGTGAAATAATTAATTAACAAGGCACCAATATTCGCCAGAGACATACGAAAAATATTAAGAAGAGAGCGCTGGTAAGAATCCTGCGTTATCATGGAATTAAGCACACCATAAGGGACATTAATGCTGGAATAGATAATGTTCATCAGCAGATAGGTAACGTAAATGTATAGAATAGTGATCGTCATATTTCCACTTGGAACCGTGAACAAGAGAATTCCAGACAACGCAAATGGCCCGGACATCCACAGTAACCAAGGACGGGCTTTCCCGTGTCTGCTCTTCGTTTTATCGATCAAAGCCCCAATCGCGACATCAATAAACGCATCCAGTACACGCGCAACTAGCATTAAAGTACCAATGACCCCGGCGCTGATCCCGATTACATCTGTGTAAAAGTAGGACAGAAAAGTCATTGCGGCGGCAAACAGCAACTGGCTGGCAAAATCACCGAATCCATAACCCATCTTTTCTTTCAGCGTAATATTTGAATCGGTTTGCTTTGAAGCCTCATTTCCCATTACAACAATATCGCTCGAACTTCTCATGCTCATGCTCCTTTTCCCTTGTTATTCTCTACAATCCCAAGCCATAAGGAAAACGTTTTCTTGATAATCAAAAAAACAAGCCGAAATACCTTGAATTCAGCTAGTTATTTGGTAAAAACAATCATTTATCTCCAGAAAATACTAGAAAACGTTTTCCGGAGTTGATTATACTCCCCCTATAAACCAAGGTCAAGCGCTTTCTTTGCTCTGGAATCTTTGTTAAACTCAATAAACTGATATAATAAATTCAATTGACTTTGAGAACCTTTTTCTAAATAAATACTTGCTTGAAAGTCGGTGTGTACAATGAAAATGACTATAAAAGATGTGGCTCGAATGGCCAACGTCTCCATTTCAACGGTTTCCAGAGTGATCAATAACAGCCAGACGGTGAACAGTGAAATACGCAAACGAGTTCTAGATGTCCTTGAAGCCACTCAATTCCGTCCAAATGCCATAGCGCGGACACTGGTAAAGAATAATACATCTCTGATTGGAGTACTTCTGCCCGAGATTAAAAACAATGTCTTTGATAACATGGTTGAAGGCATCAATCAAGTAGCGCATCTATACGGCTTCGATGTCATAATCGCCTTGTCAGGGGGGGACGCGGACTCTGAAATACACTATTACAATATGTTCCGTGAAATGCAGGCGAGCGGAATTATCATATCGGTAGACGGAATCCGGGATGCGCTATACGCGCTCATTGAAGCGGCGGGAATTCCCTGCATCCTTGTCGGACGGGATTTTCGAGACAAATCCATTCCTTCCGTACATGTTGACAACATAACGGCTGCTTTTGAAGCGGTAACTTATCTAATTCAGCAGGGACATCAGGATATCGCGATGCTGCGGGGAGCTGCGGGAGATATTTCAGTGGGCAGTCAGCGTTTTTTGGGCTATGAACAGGCATTGAAGACCGCTCACCTGCCAGTACGTCCTGAACGTGTGTTGGAAAGCGGCTTTTCAGTTGAAGACGGCGTAACCTCTATGAGAAAACTTTATCATTCAGGCCCATTGCCCAGTGCGGTGTTCTGCGCGACGGACCGAATTGCCATAGGCGCTATGAACTTTCTGACCGAGAATGGGGTGAAAATACCTGAACAGGTCTCTTTCTTGGGATTTGACGACATTGATATGGCTACAATAATCCGGCCTAAATTGTCAACTGTCCGATATTCAGCATCCGAACTGGGCATGGTCGCCGCCCGCAATCTCATTAAGCTTATTAAAGGAGAGGAATTGGCGGCTGTCCACTGGTCCATATCGCATCAGTTAGAAATTCGGGACAGCAGTGTAAAACATGGGGTATCCTAATCTTTGCATGTTCCTACGCGGTTGCTGGAAGTGCTTCACCGGCTAGGATGGATTTTGTCAGCTCCGACGCTGAATAATGGAAACGTTCTCTTGCAAAGTTTTTCCCAAAAGAGCTTACTACATTCCCATGATTATAATAATAATTATATGGGGGGCTTTTTTTACCGGCGGCCTGATTGTAAGTCAAACTTGGTTAACTTCGGAGGCCTCAGAAGCACCTGAATTTGCTAATAGCTTGTTTGTCTCCTTTGCAAATTTAGGTGTCACGATTGGCACCACCTTAGGCGGATGGTTTCTATCACAGATGGGAACACACCTGATTACCTGGAGTGGAGTATTATTTCTGTGCTTGCATCTATCTGCATTGGGTTAAAAATCAAGTTTTTTGATGTACCGAAAAGAAAATATGATCCTTCCTTGTATGCTTTTATCCCTCTTCCTTACAGCGAATCCTGTTCAGCCAATAGGCCCACGCTTCTGTATATTGATCGAGATCTTCCGGATGATGACGAATGCAGGTAGCTATACGAAAGTATAGTCCCAGTAACACTTCCCTGTTTAGCTCGTATTCCCCTGTCATCTCCGGCTCAAGCTTCTCTAAGGAAGGCAAAATGGTATCGATGGTCAGCCTATCCGGTGAAGAACAAAAGGCGTATATCAGATCATATAGGGGTTCTCCCACCACGGGATCAGGATCAATAATACCCGTCAATGTGCCATTTTCGTTAAACACAAAATTATGTACTCCACAGTCGCCATGAAGCAAATATTTAATATTCCGTTGCGGCGATCCAGCCACAAGGGTATGAACGAAACGATGATCCTCACGGGGTAAAATGTCTTGTATGATCTTTCCAGATTCCTTCGTTCTGTGCAGCAGAAAATCTTTCCATTCCACAAACGGGTGGTCCGGATAACCATAATGACGTTCCTCACCAAAAGGCTTATAGTGCGAGATCACCTCCGTCGCCAGATGAAGCAACAAATTGCTTTTGTTTCGTCCATGATACTGTGTGAGCCCTGACCTGAACGTGTATACCAAATAACGGTGCAACGGATCTACATAAACCAAACGCGATAGTTTCTCAATCTGTACATAGGTATGTAAAAACTCCGCCTCGGCTTTTACAATCACATGATCATTTTGCTTAATCACATATCGAGGCCTGGTACCATCCATGACAACAACCACTTCGCTCGAAGTACCGCCGGTCAGCGGTTTGAGATTTTGCATATGGCCTTCAAGCACGCCTGCTGCATAAAGCTCATTCAGGATTAGTTGAACGTCCATTTCACGCCTCCCTCCGTGAGTCTGATCCACAATGCGGCTGGCGATTTTTTGGATAATTTCATTAAGATAATCCCACACGTTCGCCAGCCGCTCTTCTTTTAAAAATAAATCTTTTCATGCTCCGTATAGATTTCAAGCGCCCGCTCCATCTTACGCACATAGGCCTCATCCTGACTAGAACATAGAAATGTAATGTGTCCCGCCTGCGATGGACTGGATTTTGGCGAAGGTTCCAGCAAATTACGCTCAGACAACACCTGTTTCAACCGTCTAACTGTTCCCTGGCTCCCGTCAATTAACTGAATATGAGAAGGCAGTAGTTCCCTTAGAATTTCCTTATAAAAAGGATAATGAGTACATCCCAATACCACCGTACCATATATGTCGAGATTGAACGAAGACAACTCACGGTTAAAATATGCGGACATTTCTGCCCGGTCAAAATTCAACTGTTCGCAATAATGTACTAGCTCCGGCAGAGGTAGTGAGTCCACGCTCCCATGATCGTCAACTCTGGATACGAGTGCTGCATAACAAGATTGTTTCAACGTCAATGGTGTGGCTAACACCAGAACTCTTTTACCATTAGCCCGGTTCATCTCGACCGCTGGCTTCACAGCTGGCTCCATACCAATAATCGGAATAGGATATTCCTTCCTTAGCTCCGCAACCGCGATACTTGTAGCCGTATTGCAGGCAATCACCAGTGCCTTAACATCTTCTTTTAGAATCGTTTGCACTGAAGCCTTGACATAACCAAGCACCTCTTGGGGAGTTTTCGTCCCGTAAGGCACATGAAGGGTATCCGCCATGTATACAAAATTTTCGTTTGGCAAACGTCTTAGTGCCTCGGACAATACTGTAATTCCACCCAATCCTGAATCAAAAAAACCTATCTTCAAGCTACTCACCTTTTTTCATTCAACTATGGTGCCAAATCTTGCTGGCACCATGTTCATTTCCTTCTTCGCCTACTTAAACTATTCTCTTCATTAGACTTTACATTTAAATTTTACCGCAAAACTGATATTTTGCAAAAGAAACACTTGAATTTTACAGTGTAAAAAATAAAGTAGCTTTTCAAAGTAAATTTAATATAAAAGCGTTGACAGATATTATCTTTATATTGTAATATTACATGGTAACTTACTAACTTAACTTACTTATTCAACTTACTTAGGGGGAAATAAATTATGTCTAAAGTATTATTTGTCAAAGCTAATGATCGTACAGCTGAAGAATCTGCAACAGTTAAATTGTATAACGCATTCGTGGAAAGCTACAAATCTTCCCACCCATCTGATGAAATCACTGAGCTGGACCTGTTCTCCGTCGAGCTTCCTTATTTGAACGCTAACATGATCAACGGCACGTTCAAATCCGCTAGAGGCATGGAGCTGAACGCAGAAGAAGCTCGCCTGGCAAACATCGCTAATGGCTACCTGGATCAATTCCTGGCAGCAGACAAAGTCGTATTTGCTTTCCCGCTCTGGAACATGACGATTCCAGCTGTACTGCATACGTACATTGACTACCTGAACCAAGCTGGTAAAACATTCAAATACACTGCTGAGGGTCCTGTGGGTCTTGTAACTGAAACTAAAGTAGCCCTGTTGAATGCAAGAGGCGGCGTTTATTCCGAAGGACCAGCTGCTGCAGCTGAAATGTCCTTGAACTTCATGAGTAACATTTTAACCTTCTTCGGCGTGAAAGACATCGTGAAGGTTGTACTGGAAGGACATAACCAAGCTCCAGATCAAGCACAAGAAATCGTTGCTTCTGCTGTACAACGTGCAGTAGACACAGCAAAATCGTTCTAATCATATATTATGAAGGGAAGAGGATATCCGCGCCCTATATGGGCTGGATATCCTCTTTTTTGTTATAAAATATAAAAACACGTGCTCCCCTGATCTGTAATCAAGTGAAGCACGTGTTTGTGATATGAGATTACGATTACTTCTATTTTAAGGAATGAATTGCTGCACGATTTTTACAACTTTACCGTCACGAAGCGTAACATGGTATGGAAATTGACTGAGGTCCAGAACGTCCTTTTTTGCAAAATCCTTCTCAAACTGTGTCAGCGGAATCGATTCGTTCCATTGTACGTCTGTATCTTCTATGTTACCCGTGTGATCATAAATCTGCACCTCTACCGAAGCATCTGGTGCAACCTGATACACGTCATTTTGCACGGAATTGTTTACGATGTAGTAGCCATCCGGCGCTCCATCCAATCCTGTATTTCCTTCATGCTCCACAAATGCTTTGTCTGCCGCCGCGCCTTCATACCATTCAATCGGGTCTGCCGACAAATAAATTTGTCCGTCACGAATCTCCATTTGGTTTATATATACGGTCTCCTGATTTTCAGCAGCTGCGACAGGCGTGTAGCCTTGCGCTGTTGCTCCTGCCGTCGTAATCAGCATCATCATTAAAGCCAATACGGTCCATTTCGAAGCTAGTTTCATCATGTCTGATCTCTCCTTGCCGTTTGGGTATGTACACGGTGTCTGTAAGCTTCATTACCCTTGTGTACTTATCATAAACGTTGCACGGTTAAAAAGTGTATCAGATACATAAAAAAGAAGTTACGATTTTTTAAGACTTGGTCTTAAAACTTGATAACATGTCCTATTTATCTTTGCTATCTTAATAACCCGACCTGACGTGCCTGTTCTTCGGTGAGAATAAACTCCTCATTTTGCCATACTTCGTCCTCTTTGGTTACAGCAAACATCCCCATGATCTCTGTCCATATTCCTTTGTCGACGGCTTCCTTTTGTGTAATGATAATTTTCATGAGAATTCCTCCTCCTGTAGAAATACATGCAATCCAACGCTGTCGATTTGTGTGGCCCACTACGCGAACAGATGGTAGGTCAAATATAATACTTTTATTTAAAGCCTCTACCTCTTATATGGAACTCGCAATGCTTGTCCTAGATTTACATTATCGGAGTGCTTGAGGGCTTCTTGTCCCGCTTATAACATATGTACCCTTTTCCTACCGATATTATTCGTATCTTATTTGTAACCTTAAAATTTTAGTTTATTTTCGTAGTTAGTGACTTCTTTAGAAATGACTAAGCCCTAAAATAAAAACGGCTGTAGGTTATCCTACGAGCCGTTTTCACTAACAATTTTACTATGCTTGGTTAATCTATTAGTACCATCAACATATACATATTCAATGGCTGTCAAAGCATTAAAGCAACGGAGCGTTCGCCTTTGCCCCTGGATTTCTACCCTTGAACATACAAACAAGAAATCTGGGGGCATTTCCTAATTTTTATACAGAAAAGTAAAAAGGCTGTACGCATACTGGCTTGGACACGGTTACTTGTTGCCCGGTGTAGGTCAAGCGTCCACTTGCCTTGTCCACTTTGAACGTAACGATGTTATTGGTGTCGCGGTTGGCCACGAGCATATGGTTACCATTTGGAGTCAATGCAAAATGGCGTGGATGCTCTCCTTCGGCAGATACATGCTCCACCAAGCTCAGCTTGCCAGTTGCTCCGTCTACAGCGTATACCACAATGCTGTCATGCCCACGGTTGGAACCGTACAGATAAGCTCCATCCTCCGAAATTGCAACTTCAGCAGTTGTGTTTTCACCTGTAAAGTCAGACGGCAATGTCGGTACGCTCTCAAGCTCAGTGAGCTTACCAGCCTCTGCATCATATGCAAAAGAAGTAATGGAAGAATCCACTTCGTTAATGACAAAAGCAAATTTACCATTTGGGTGGAACGTCAAATGACGTGGACCTGCACCTGCATGGGTTTTCGTTTCACCATGAAGCACCAGTTGTCCTTTGCTGTCATCAATGGTATAAACACGGATCAGATCCAGACCGAGATCTTGTACGAACAGGAAGCGACCATCTGGACTAAAGAAACTGGAATGTGGATGTGGACGATCCTGACGTTCAGGGTGCGCTCCTTTGCCCTCGTGCTGTTTAACATCCA
This sequence comes from Paenibacillus sp. FSL M8-0228, assembly GCF_038007385.1. Taxonomy (NCBI): domain Bacteria; kingdom Bacillati; phylum Bacillota; class Bacilli; order Caryophanales; family Paenibacillaceae; genus Paenibacillus; species Paenibacillus sp. FSL M8-0228. The sequence continues at coordinate 2,335,723 of NZ_JBBOXA010000001.1, read as the reverse complement.
GCAACTCACCAATACGTCCGTCCTCAGTCAGAGACACCAGTCCCACCATACCTCCGTGGTAGCTGACTACAATAAGGTAACGATCAGATGGATCACGCTGAATGTGGCAAGTTGTTGCACCCACGTTTTCCGCACGATTCAGCAATGTAAATGTTCCTTTAACTGGATCAATTTCGAAAGCAGAAGCTTCGCCTACTTTTGCTCCTGCAGCAGAAGTCGTCTCCCCAATGGAATACAGCTTCCGATTTTTGACGTCCACATTCAGGAATGTAGGATTTTTCAAGCCGGAGAACTCATCCTGTAGTGTAAGTGCTCCTGTCTGTTCATTAAAAGTATACGAATAAACTCCGTTACCTTCCAATTCGGCGTAAGAGCCTGCGAATACGAGCAATTTTTGTTGCGCTGTCATGGTTGTGTCCTCCTTGGATTAAAAAAATGATGGGCAATTAGAATGATTGCTCCTGTTACAGATATCGCTTTAAGAGGCGCGCTCCACCACGGGCTCTGTGGACAACGTCACATTTCCCGCTACAGCACGCGAGATCATGCATGAGGTTTCTGCCTGCTCTGCCAGTCGCAATGCTTGTTCGATCTGCGATTCTGTCGCATCGGCGGCCAATTGAACCTGCGGACGATGCACAATTCGGCGATATGTAAAAATATTGTTCGTTACATCGACAATCCCTTCGGATTTCAGCGCCAGTGACGCCACCGGGAGACTCGCGCGCTCCATCATCGCCGCCAAAGTAATCAAATAGCAGGTAGCGGCGGCACCGAGCAGCATTTCATCTGGATTGGTGCCCACACCAGGGCCTCCCATCTCGGCCGGGATCGAAATTGCAGTCCGCAACTGTCCAGCCTCAATACGACCGTCACTGTTGCGCCCCCCGTTCCAGTCTGCCTTGAGCAGAAAGGTATGCTCCATTTCAGGTCACTCCTCTCTCTTATATTATGAATCTTCACACAGGTGAATGTAAAGGTTAGTCAATCTCTTGATTTTTGGTTTCCGTACCCAGCAACCATACAGCCGCTGCTCCGATCAAGATAGCTACGAAGAAAATCACAAAGATAGATGGTAACGCTACGCCCTGTCCTACGAGTATACCGACTGCAAAAGGCCCGATAACGCCTCCAATACGACCAAACGCAGCCGCCATACCCACACCGGTTGAACGGACGGATGTCGGGTACAATTCTGGTGTATAGGCGTACATGGCTCCCCATGCACCGAGATTAAAAAAGGACAAGCAGATACCAGCAGCTAGCAGCATTCCCGCCGTTTCCGAGGTGCCAAACCAAATGGCAGACACGGCTGTGAGCAGCAAGTAGATGATCAGTACGAATTTGCGGCCCAGCTTTTCAATTAGATAGGCGGCGGTAAAGTAACCTGGGAGTTGGGCAAGCGTCATGATCAGCACATACTCAAAGCTTTTAACCAGTTCGAAGCCTTTCATAAACATAATGCTAGGCAGCCACAGGAACATGCCGTAGTATGAAAATACAACTGTGAACCATAAAATCCACAGCATCAGCGTAGACTTGCGATTAGGTCCCGACCAAATCGAAGCCAATCGTGCACGCAGCGGAAGTTTAACGCTTTGCAGCTTGTAACGCGGTGAATCATCAATAGCTCTACGCAGATAAAGAGCGTACAGCGCAGGTACTGCGCCGAGAATAAATGCCATTTGCCAACCATACTTTGGAATAACAAAATAAGCAATAAGAGCCGAAAGGATCCAGCCTGCCGCCCAGAAGCTTTCCAGCAGCACAACCGCTCTCCCTCGTTCTTTCACAGGCACTGATTCTGACACCAGCGTCGAAGCAACCGGCAATTCCCCGCCCAAGCCTGCACCAGCAATAAAACGCAGCACCAGCAGCATTCCGAGGCCTGTCGCCAAAGCTGATAAGCCGCTGGCAATAGAAAAGATCAACAATGTCCACACTAAAATGGCGCGTCTGCCGTAACGATCAGCCAAAATCCCCGCCATAGCGGCTCCGAACACCATTCCTATCGAATTCATTGCAGTCAGCAGTCCAATTTGCTCAGATCCCAGATGCCACTCCTTTGCCAACGCTGCGACTATAAATGAAAGCAGCCCCACATCCATAGCATCAAACAACCAGCTAAGCCCTGCGCTAAACAGCAATTTTCTTTTTTTGGCTGGTGGTAATGAAGTTAATTCACTCATGATTTGCTCTCCCTTAAAAATATATCGTATGTAGACGTATATTCAGGTGTCTTGTCACCTGTAGCCTAGCATCTATTGTACCGTAAGCTTCCTTAATCTGCGAGCTTTTTAACACAGAAAAAAACGGAAGATTGCCTACGGCAATTCTCCCGCCTTCTGGAACCTGCCACTTACCGGTTTTGGACCAGACCGATGATCGTCACCATGAGCACCAGCAGCTGGATGAGTGTATCGTTACTCATTCCAATCGCCTCCATCCCATATGAGATACTCCTTCGGCCGTTTCCCCTCTCCCCGGATCATGACGCTTGTTCCCCAATACATACCTATGCAGGTGGCGGGAAGCTTATGATCAATAATGGATGAAAATCTTCATACGTTTAAGGTTTAATCCAGGACCACTGCAAATCCATTTCCTGAATACATTCACGGTTATCATGTTCATCATTGGCCACCAGTGGGGTCACTGGATAGATGCTCATGTCGCCTTGCTCATACGTGCGCAGTAGAGGCAACAGCTCATCTATGTTCTGGACAGACGGATCTAGCCATGAATCTATATGATCAGCTTCCAAAATAGCTGGCATACGGGTATCGAATTCACGTATATCCGTATTGGCCTGAACGGTCATCATCGTACAGGTGCGTAAAGGCTCCTTACGACTATCCTGCCATACTTCATATAGCCCCGCGACCGCAAACATCTTCTGTTCCGGCAGTACCACCCGTACAGCACACATGCGTTTACCCAATTTTCTCCAGTAATAAAATCCATTGCATGGAATGATACAGCGCCGGGTTTCGGCCATCTTGCGATAACTCGGATTTACCCGAACCGTATTCAAATCTGCATTGACACAATCCTTGCCCCAGTAGGGAATAAATCCCCAGCGAAATTCATCAAGTACCCGTTCTCCATCCTGATGCAGCACAATTGGTACATGCTGAGTGGGACTCATGTTATAGCGTGTTTTGTAATAATACATCACCCGTTGTATACCAAAGTGATCCCTTACCTCATCCAAATCAGCCGATAACGAAAACCTTTTGCACATTTGCTATTCATCCTTCCGCCTTTTTCACCTATTGTGCGGATATACAAGGAAAAATATGCATATACAGGTTTTGCTAAAATCCAATAAACGCCAAAACACATAGCAATATCCCCGCAGTTGTGAAGCTACGGGGATAGATACTAGCTTATATTGTTATTACTTCTTTTCTACCGCGTGACCGCCAAATTCATTGCGCAGCGCAGCAACCACTTTCCCGTTGAACGTGTCCGCATCAAGAGAACGATAGCGCATCAGCAGGGACAAAGCAATGACTGGAGTTGCAGCTTGAATGTCCAACGCTTCTTCAACCGTCCATTTTCCTTCACCAGAAGAGTGCATAACCCCACGAATTTCGTCCAGGTTTGCATCTTTGGAAAATGCACGTTCAGTCAAGCCCATCAGCCAAGAGCGAATAACAGAACCGTTGTTCCACACACGCGCTACTTGTTCATAATCAAAGTCAAAGCTGCTTTTTTCTAGCACTTCAAATCCTTCACCGATGGAAGCCATCATGCCGTATTCCACACCGTTATGAACCATTTTCAGAAAATGTCCGCTTCCGGATTTACCTGCATACAGATATCCATTTTCCACTGCTGTGTCGCGGAAAACAGGCTCAACAACCGCCCAAGCTTCCGGATCGCCACCGATCATGTAACAAGCGCCATTGCGTGCGCCTTCCATCCCGCCTGAGGTTCCGGCATCCATGAAGCTGATACCATATTCTTTTAGACGGGCATGACGAGCAATTGACTCTTTGTAATGGGAATTACCACCTTCAATAATGATGTCCCCTTTGGACAACATCGGTTGAAGCTGATCCAGCACAGAGTCAACAATTTGGTGAGGAACCATAATCCACAATACTCTAGGGGATTGAGTTGCCTGTACAAGCTCTTCCAATGTAGAAGCACCTTTAGCTCCATAATCCTTCATTTCTTGGATTGCGGCTGCATTGACGTCGTAAGCGACAAGTTCATGCTTATGATCGATCAAATTTTTTCCGAGATTCAAGCCCATTTTTCCCAAACCAATTAATCCTACTTGCATAGTAAAGGCCTCCTGCCATAGCAAACATATTTTGTATATACTTTCTTAAAGTGTTAAGAACGAACGACTGCTTTCTCAGAGCTTTCGGACTTTTCATCCAACCACCATGTAAAGCCTTGCTCCTCTAACAATTGATCTGAAGCTTCTGGACCGTAAGAGCCTGCTGCATACGTGTGAAGTGGAACCTCACCACGAGCAAAAGCTTCCAGTACAGGTTGAACCCACACCCACGAAAGCTCAACTTCGTTCCAATGAGCAAAAAAGGTGGAATCGCCGCGTAGCGCATCAAAGATGAGGCGCTCATAGGCTTCTGGTACATCCTTGGCCTCGGAATGATAATTCATCAGAACCGTCTCCAGTTGACCATTGTTCAGCGGGTCTCTACTGTTCAGACGCAGCGTTACCTTTTCATCCGGGTTAACATGGATGATCAGCAGGTTCGGGTCAGTCGGTTGCCCTTGAGCGGCATAAGGATCTGTGCTGTCCTTTTTGAATTCCACGACGATACGAGTAGATTTTTCTTTCATGCGTTTGCCGGTACGAATATAGAACGGCACACCCGACCATTGTTCGTTGTCAATCCATAGGCGAGCTGAAATGAAAGTATCATTTTGCGAATCAGGTCCGATATCCGGCTCTTCTTTATAGGAAGGAACTGCTTTTCCGTTGATCTCACCGTTGGTATATTGGCCTCTAACCACGCTGGAAGCAATATCAGAAGGATCAAGTGCACGAAGCGCGTCCATAACCTTGCTTTTTTCGTCACGCACCTGGTCAGCCGTGACATGTCCCGGCTTGTTCATAGCCGCCATCATCAATACCTGCAGCATGTGATTTTGTACCATATCACGAATAGCGCCGGAGTGATCATAGTATCCTGCTCGCTCCTCTACTCCTACAGTCTCAGAAGCGGTAATTTGCACATTGGCGATGTACTGATTGTTCCATATTCCTTGAAGCAACGGATTAGCGAATTTTAAGGCTTCAAGGTTTTGAACCATGGGCTTGCCTAAGTAATGGTCAATACGATAAATCTCATCCTCAGCAAAGGTTCTGCTCAGACGATCATTCAACTCACGTGCGGATTCCAGATCGTGACCAAATGGTTTTTCGATAATGAGCCGTTTCCAACCCTTTGTTTCAGCTAAACCACTCTCCCGAATATTGAGGGCAATCACATCAAAAAATTCCGGTGCCACCGATAAGTAAAACATGCGGTTCCCCGGAATTCCCAAGTCATTTTCACGTTGCTCAGCAAGCTGTAGCAGCTTTTTATAATCTTCCGGGTGGTTGACGTTCAATGCGCTGTAACGGAAAGCACTTAAGAACTGATCCATCTGTGCACGGTCTTCATTCACGTGTCTGGAAAAATCCTTAATGGATTGCTCTACATTACTTTGAAATTGCTCGTCTGCCACTTCACGACGCCCCATCCCAATTACAGAAAAGGAAGCCGGAATTTTACCTTCTACAAACAAATTATACAAGGCAGGGTAAATTTTACGTTTAGCCAAATCCCCTGTCGCTCCAAATAAGACAAATGTCATTGAATCCATGAATTATTCCTTCTTCCCATTATAAAGATGAGGTTATTAAAAGTTACCTGAGGAATTAACGTAACCCATAATACACCCAAAATAAGGGGCAAGTCAATCAAATTTTAGCGAAATCGTGAACATTCGATATATCCTGTAATGATAACGTTTTCTGTGGTATGATTGACGAAAGGAAAGAGAAAAAAATGTTAAATATGTCACAGTTGACACAAAGCGTTATAGTTACTATTGGTATACAGAGTTACTTTTAGTATACTGTTTAAAACAACAATGAAATTGAGGGGATTCAGATGAGCGACGACAGGCAGCCTAAGCTTTTGTGCGGTAAGGTGGAACAGTCCTTTCAGATCATCAGCAAAAAATGGACCGCTCTCATCATTCATACTTTGATGGAACATCCCAAACGATTTAGTGAAATTCACGTCTCCATACCCGATCTTAGCAAACGCATGCTGAACGAACGCATCAAGGAACTAGAGCTTTCCGGCCTGATCCTTCGCAATGTCATCACAGAGCGGCCTGTGCGTACCGAGTATTCGCTGACACGCAAGGGTAAAGAGCTAGGTGATGCATTGAATGGTGTGGAGAGCTGGGCCGAGAGATGGCTTTAACTTCTAACAGGAGATCGTCACACATGGTCTCCTGTTATTGTGTTACCCCATGTGGATCATAATACAGACTACAGTACGAAAATAATGGAACAACCACGCAGCAGCTCATGATTTCAGTCTGAGCCAAGGAAGGAAGAGAACGATGGCATTTGGCATTACCCGGCAGGAGCTTATGGCCTGGAAAAGAGAGGTCAGTCGTGGTGAAATTGCTTTTCTGACACATTACTGGCTGGATGATCGCTTTCCAGGCATTACAACCGTCACCAAGGTGGGATGTTCTGATTTGGACAAGCTGCGCTTATGGTGCAACCATAACGGATTGGACCCCCAATATATTCATCAACGTCAGGCCTATCCGCATTTTGATCTTATCGGCAACAAACAGACAGAAATTTTACGTAAGTACGGCATGAGCGATCAATTAAAACGCTTTGAACTTCATCTCCCAACGAGTACACGCCCATCGTTCTAAACCGCAGCTCTCAGAGCTGCGGTACTTTTGTTTTCATACCCGTTAATACCTTGTGTATCCAAATCGCTGACATAGCTCCTTCTCCCATCGCCACAGTCGCTTGCTCGGCATGAACTCCTAAGTCCCCGGCTACCCACACATTTTCCACATTTGTCATTTTGCTGCGAGGATGAGTTTCAATGTGCTTATTATGCAGCAGATGTACACCCAGTTGCTCTGCCAGCTCTGAATGAACATGATTGCTGCCAAAAGCTAAAAAGCCCCGCTCTGCTCGAACTACTTGTCCATCAGCCAGTCGCACTCCTTCAAAACAGCCCGGTTCTCCGGTTATAATCTCAGAAATAGCGGCTTCCTTATAGCCAATCCCTTTTTCCCACAGCTTTTCGCTCAGCTCGTCCGGCACCTCTGAACGCTCATGATTGACATATACAAGTTGATCGGTGCGCTCTGATAAAATCAGAGCCATGGAAGCTCCTGCTTTGCCAGCCCCCATGACGACCGTACTGCGATCCTGAACCTCATAACCGTCACAATCCGGGCACACATATACACTGTTGCCCAAGCAAGCTTGTAACCCATCCAGTTTTGGAAAACGATCCGTTAGCCCTGTCGCCAACAGCAGCGTCTTTGACGAATACATGGAGCCTTCCTCCACTTGAATGTCAAAAAGCTCATCCCTTTTGACGGCTTTGACCGCCTTTTCTTCAACAAACTCAGTTCCTAGTTTCGTAGCCTCGCTACGTCCACGCCGTCGCAGCTCTTCACCAGAAATTCCCTCAGGAAATCCCAAAATATTATGATATTGATGACACAGCGTAGACCGACCATAGCAGGAATCTATTACCAGCACCCGATGACTGCTGTATCTTCCCAATTGAATGGCTGCTTGCAAACCGGCAATTCCCCCGCCAACAATAATGCAATCATAGTTCATCACTTTTCCTCCTTTGAATGCGCGTTATCCTAGACAGCTGTATAAAACCGCAATCACATCTATGTAAACTTCTCATCCAATTTTAAACATAATATCACCCACTAACGGATGAATTAACCCCTGTGTCCGTACATATCAAAGCTTATATGCCTTAAAAATGGAATGACAAAAAGCACTGTGGATACCCACAGTGCTTTACCAGGTCGAGCCTGAATCGTCATTTTATCGTGAAAATTATAATTATTTAAATGTTTTTACGCGTTCTTCAACAGGCTGGAATTCTTTTTCACCTGGTTGGAATGTCGGTTTACCAAATGGCATTTCAGCAATCAGTTTCCAATGCTCAGGAATGTTCCATTCGTTTTTCACTTTTTCATCAATCAATGGGTTGTAATGCTGAAGGGATGCCCCCAGTCCTTCTTGCTCCAGAGCTGTCCATACAACCAATTGCAACATACCATTAGATTGGTTAGCCCAGATTGGAAAATTGTCCGCATAGGCTTCGAATTGTTGTTGCAGACCAGCTATCACGTTATTGTCTTCAAAGAACAAGACCGTTCCGTAACCGCTGCGGAAACCGTTCATTTTCTCAGCAGTAGATTTGAATTGTTCTTCATTGCCTACCACTTCCCGCAAAATATCTTCTGTAATATTCCACAGTTTGTCATGATGTTCTCCAAGCAACACTACGGCGCGTGAAGTTTGGGAGTTGAACGAGGTAGGTGTGTACTTTACAGCTTCCTCTACAATCTCTTGAATTCGTTGGTCAGAAATGACCTGTTCTTTGCTAATACCATAATAGGAGCGTCTGTCTTTCAGAGCTGTGAAGAAGTCTTTAGCCATTTTGTTACCTCCTGAGAAAAATTAATTACTTTTCGTAACTTAATATATATTACATATATCTTAAAGTCAAGAGTTTTCTTTTTAAATATTACCAGTTAGTTGATAATTATACGCCACTATTATATTTTTTCTCACTGGAAGAGGTGTGCTTGGTTGCATCCTTGTTTCTCTCCTCCTGTCTTTCCATCTTCAAATCCTCTACAGGAATGGCGTCTACCGTCTGCTCGATCTCAAAACGGTCGAACAAGCTTTCCTGCTCTGTCGGATACTGCTCTGCATGATCTCGATTGATCGACTGTTCCTGATGTTGAGACTCCGTTGTTCCTTTCCCCGTCTGTCCTTTCTGCTCATTCTGATCGTGCAGGTTATCTTCAAATGGGGCCATTTTACTTCCCTCCCTATCGGATTGGTGTCCACAGTATACTTTTACCTTTCACATCGGGGATTAAACGCAAAAAAGAGAAAATCTCTGCAAAGATTTTCTCTACTCATGTACTTATAGATGGTTGATTGAATTATTCCGAACTGGATTGACCTGTACACTCATGAAAAAGATGAGGTTCCAGCTTCTCTCCCGTTACGAGCTTCTGCACCAGTTGAGTCCCCGAGTCAGGGGTCATTTGACCATACCAGTCCCCTTGAGGATATACGATCACAACCGCAGCATCATGACAACGCCCATTACAGCGAGTTCTGGTCGTGTGAATATATGCTTCTGCATTTTGTTTACGAATTTCATCCCGAATTGCCTGTGTAACTTCTTCACCCTCATGTCGCATACATGTGCCTCCATTGCAGATCAACACATGATGCTTCATTGGTTCTAATTCAAAAATAGCCATAGCTTCCCCTTTAATCAACAGTTGTTGGTTTTAAATCAATGTTTATCTGGATAAAGAACAAGCTGTGCTTCCATCTGATCAGCTTCAATCGTCAGCACGATAAATGAATATTCGTCTTCGCCACGTTTGTCCGTCGGAGACCCGGGATTAAGGACAAGCTGACCGTCAATCGTTTTGACCACCGGAATATGCGAATGTCCATAAATCAGACAATCCAGCGTTTCTCCCTTAAACGTATTCAATGCGATATTTTCTGTCGTTCCTCGCCAGCCGTGACCGTGAACCATACCGATCCGCTTGCCTTCAACTTCAACGATTCGCTGATAGCCTAAACGCTCCACGATGTCCATTCCATCATTGTTTCCGGCAATGCCTTGCACAGGCGCAAACTCAGCTAGACGTTCATATACGAACCAATCCGTCCAGTCTCCGGCATGGAGAATGAGGTCACTGCCTTTTAACTCCTGTACCAGTCGACTAGGCAGTGTTTTGCCTCTGTGCGGCATATGAGTGTCTGAAAGTACGATGATTTTCATATTAATTGCTCCTTACCAGCGTCTTTACACAGATGAACTTTGTTGCCCCACGCGCTGCTGAAGTGCCTGCTCCAAATCTCGCAGCGTAACGGTCTCGAAAAACGTCTGTATTTTCTGCTCTGCCACGGTATATAAGCCATCCAACAATGCGTCTATGTTCCTGCCTACCTCACAATTAAGATTGCTATCGGTGTGGATGGCGAACAACGGACCTTCATCCTTAGTCGCTTCATAGATCATTTTCAGATTGATGTTTGAACTGGACATACTTAGACGAAAGCCGCGTGCTCCAGGCGACGAATCCACCAAACCCGCTTGCTTGAGTCGGCTCATAATCCTTCTCACAACTACCGGGTTTGTATTGATGCTGGAAGCAATAAGTGACGATGTCATTCGCTCCGGTGCCCCTTCAGCCAGAAGAAGCAGACAATGGATACTAACGGAAAAATGGGTACTCATGTTAACCACCTTTATGTGTGTGCCTCATTAAATGTTTGGTAAAATGCATGTTTCCATCATACCACAATAGAGGCACCAACACAGTGCTTACTGCACCTTACTCCGGAAAATAGTCATTTTCAGGACGTACTCGCACTTTTAATTGGCGTACACTATATTCCAACTGCTTAACGATATCCTCCAGTTGACGACGGTCAAGTCCATTAAGGTCGGCGGCAGGCTTAGGTGCATTTTTCAAATCACGTATGGTTGCCTGCTGCTCCTGCCACTTGTCCATCAGGTCGGCTATATTCGCATAAAAGCGTTCATAATCCTTGATCACTTCATCCAGAAAGGCATCCACCTCGTCCGGATCATAGCCGCGCATCTTATTCTTAAACTGTTTCTCATGAATGGAGAGCGCGTCCAGCTGAATGCCCAGTTGCTTAAACAACTGCTTTTGCTTATCCAGACGACGCTTCATATGTTCATCCATCGGTTATTCCCTCCTTAACACACTATTCTTTTTATATCACATTCTAGGCTGGGAATAAAAGTCTCTGCTGATTGCCCAGCCCTAGGAACGGGTATAAAAGAGCATACGTGTCACTTATCCAGACCACGAAGGGGAGAGATGATCATGAATCATTTGAACGATTCGCAGCTTGCAGAGCTGAAACATATGTTGTTGGAGCAGAAAAAGGATTTAGAAAAGCATTTTGAACAAAACGGTCAGGCAAACGCTCAATTGGGAGAAACACTGACAGATTCCACAGGTGAGCTCTCGTCCTATGACAATCACCCCGCTGATATAGGGACAGAAACCTTTGAACGGTCCCGTGATATGGCGATTAATGATTCGCTGCAAGACGAGCTGGAGCAAGTCAATGCAGCCCTTCAGCGGATAAAGGATGGGACATACGGAATTTGTGTGGAGAGCGGGGAAGAAATTCCTTTTGAACGGTTACAAGCCATTCCATATACAGCCTATACCGTCGAGCACACGCCAACTCGAGAATTATCGAATGACCGTCCGGTAGAGGAACAGGTCATGACTCCGCCGCCCAAGGGTGCAGGTGAGGTTCGCCAACGGAATGCAGGACGATTTGATGATGCGGGCGCATGGGACGCCGTGGAAAAATACGGTACATCGAACTCACCTGCAACTGCCGCCAAGCGTGATGTCACAGATTATGATGAAAATATGTGATGCTCGAATGCCCAAAGACTTATTGAAAATACCTATGTATTTGTCATCTAAAAAAGCAGCTTGTCCTTTTGACAAGGCTGCTTTTTTAGATCTTCTAGGAATACGGTACACCGCTTATCCAATTTCTATCCGTTTCCGACTGCGAGCTGACTCAATACAAGCATCGATCACCTTCATATTGCTCACCGCATCTTCTGGCTCATACGGCAACGGGACACCGTCAAGCACTGCTTTAGCAAAAGCATCCGCTTGCAGTTCAAAAGAATTAAAACCTTTCAGACGTTCCTCACGCGTAACCGAACCGACGTGGACGAAAATTTGCGGTACCACAGACGTTCTTTCCCAGCCGAACATTTTGGGCATCGCAATCGTACCCTTGCTACCGAGAATTTCCATGTTGGAACGATTGGCTGCCCACATGCCACAATCGAAAGTAAGATTGATTCCACCCGGAAATTCCAGCAAGCCGGAAGCCATCATATCGACGTTGTCATGCTCCGGGGAAAATAAGGCATGTACCGTCACTGCCTCCGGCTCCCGATCCAAATACATACGAGCGGCTGATATCGGATAGACACCCACATCATATAGCGAGCCGCCGCCCATGTTTTTATTAAAGCGCACATTATCTGCCTGATCGGTATTGTTAAACGTAAACGTGCAATGGATGCCGCGAATGTCACCAATTTCCCCACTATTGATAATTTCCTTAATTCTTCGATGTTTGGGATGATAACGATACATAAAAGCCTCTGCAAAGATCACTCCTGCACGTTGACATGCTTCAATCATGCGGCTTGTACCGGCCGAGCTAAGAGAAGATGGTTTTTCACACAAAACGTGCTTCCCAGCCTCCGCCGCCCGAATGGTCCACTCTTCATGCAGATGGTTTGGCAACGGAATGTACACCGCTCCGATTTCGGGATCAGCCAACAGTTCATCATAGCTTCCATAACTTTTTGGAATATCGAACTCCCGGGCGGCCTCAGCGGCTTTATCCGCATTACGACTAGCAATCCCAAGCACTTCTCCGCGTTCGGATTGCTGAATCGCAGGAATTACAGCGATTTGGGCGATCTCCGCAGTGCCTAAAATTCCCCATTTCAGCTTTCTACCCATCATTCTCATCCTTTCGTGGTTAGGAATAGTTGTCTTGTTCCGCTTTGTGCAGCATACCTAAGCAACGGTCCAAATCAGCTTTGACCTGCTTCTTGTACAGTCGGGCTTTCTCCTCCCCATCATCTGTAAAGTGATAGAGTACAATCTCCTGAAAATCCACGCGCGGGTCTGTTCCTTTCAATCGCTTGGTACGGTAAAAAACGCCTTCCTGTACCAGCTCATGCAGCGCCCGGTAAACTTCGCTCTGAGGCGGAACATATCCAAACCCACTAAACTCATCCTTCATCGATTCGAGCATCTGATATCCATAACCGCGATGCCTCTCCACCATTGTGATCAGATAAATTTTGATAAAAGCCCGCTGGGATATCATAAACGCCATTTCACAGCCTCCTCCACACCTTATTCATACACCTTACCTTCCATTATAAACCACTCTGCGTCCATAGACTATTTCCTTTGATGATATGAGAGCTTATGAGAACTCTCCATCCCTTGTGACCTGTTTTAAGATGGCGAGAGATATAGAATGAGGCGATATAGAGTAGTGTGCGAAGTGCTGAGAAATGAGTTTATGGTTTACTATTATGAACTTTTCATATGTTGAAATAATATAATATCAGTTAAAAAAGTATCCCTTGGCCTTATTTCTTGGCTTTGGGATACTCTTGTGAACATATGTGATTGGATTATCAAATCAAGCTTGCTTTTGTACGGCTGGCGGACTCCCAGTCGGGCGAGGACGAACCCGAAGCCCCACGATCCATTTGCCCAGAGGCAAACGTGCCAGCAGCCATGTTCCGGCAACGGAAAAGATCATACAGAGAACGAATGAAGCCAGCATACGAAGAACGTGGCTCCAGTCTGCAAACAACGTCTCGTCAAAATAATAGGTCACACGCAGCATAAAGGCATGCATGAGATACGCTCCATAGGACAACGTTCCGATGGCCGTCAGCATACTCGCCGCACGTCCCCCCTTATGAGCAATCCACGTCGCTACCCGATAAGCTACAAAAATAGACGCGACGCAATATACAGCCATGACCGGACGCAGCAGAGACAAATAGTTAAAGGAAAGAACTGTACCTTGCGGTGTCTGGAACTGACCGATCATCTCATACAGCAAGTAGCCAGTAATTACGATAAACAACGGCCAGTATATCATTTGTGCTTTGGTTACCCATGCATTCCAACGCTTGACGTTCATCCCGGCTGCCGCTCCCAGCACAAAATAAAAGAAAAAGTAGATCACATTCCGGTCAGCATACAGGGTAAACCAAGAGGTAATGACCGGAAGCTGGAGCTTATCCATCGCTTGGTATACGGGTCCAACGGCGAACATGAGCAAAATATATAGCACGCCGAATACAGCCAATGCAGCGGGTCGCCATGTTGATGGCAGTAGCGCAGACAAACGACGGACAGCATAACGAAACACAGGAAATAACACATAACATTGAATAATCATTACGATGTACCACAGATGATAGCTACTTTTCCCGTTCAACAGCTTCTGGAAAAAATCCAGCGGGTGAATATATCCTCCACTTTGAGCAAGCTGATTTCCCAATTCGTATAAAAGAGACCATATGATATAAGGAACGATGATGTCCAGGAATCTTTTACGTAAAAACGTTCCGTACTTTAAGGCTCCATCATAATTGTAAAATAGCACCATTCCAGTGATAAATACAAACACAGGAACTGCAAATTTGGAACACAGCAGTAAAAGTGTCATCAATACCCCGTCCTGGACGCGCGCCCCCTGCGCAACCGCATAGTGTGCGACGGAATGCTGAAGAACAACGGCCGCAAAAGCCAGCCCTCTCAGCAAAGCGACTTCGGAAATTCTCTCTTTTTGACTCATGCCACTCTCCTGTTACATCTAGCAATTTATAAATCCAGGATTTTTTCAAAATCCTCAATCTATTATAACGACAATTCTGTAAAAATATATAGAAGGTTAAACGTGCCAACGGCAAGCTTAGCATCATTTATCTCAGATTTATTCTATGATCCACAAATATGTAAAAACAGCAGTCCTCCCTCTCGGGGAGACTGCTGCTGTAGAAACAACCCATATACAAAGGAGATAGGAAAGCCTGTTAAATCACGTTCTCAACTAGCCGTTAGGTTTTTACAGGTTCCTTCTCGTATCTGTGTATGCATCTGTACGCGGCGTGTCTGCCAACGTATCATCATACGTTCTGTAACGATCCGCATTCAGCGAACGGTTGGTGCGGAAAATATCATAAACATCCCTGTTATGGTCAGCGGAGTCCACCAGCACTAAAATCTTGCCCTGATCGACGTAAGTCTCGTATTGACGTGCATCATCTTCCGGAATACCCAGCCCGACCAGTCCACCGACCAAGCCACCTGCTCCCGCTCCGACAGCTGCTCCGGTAAGGGTAGCCGCGATAGGTCCAGCAGCGAGGATTGGTCCGATACCTGGAATAGCCAAGGCCCCGATGCCCGCCAGCAACCCAGCAACGCCGCCTACAACGCCGCCGGTAGCCGCACCGGTCGCTACACCCTCCGGTGCTTTGGTGCCTGTCTCTTCACTAATCGTCCTCAACTCGTCACGGTCACGGGTGATCACAGAAATTTCACTGCTTGGGATTCCTTTGCTCTGCAATTGTCCTATCGCACGAGATGCTTCCTGCTCTGTATCAAAAACACCAACAATCTTCTTTTCATTATAATCGTTTAAGTTATTAGCCATGATAGTTGCCTCCCAATATTTTAGTGTTGAGTGGTTCGTTTTTCATTACCCCGCTATTATGACGTTTAAACGATTTTACAAAAATTCAAAAAGTCGATTAGCATAAAACAGCTTCTATTTAACGCTTTGGCTTTGCTCTGTTGGTCGCCACAGCTTCCAGTGGATCATCCGGCCAATAATGCTTGGGATATCTGCCTTTCAGGTCCTTTTTGACTTCAAAATAAGCCTCGCTCCAGAAGCTGGACAAGTCGGATGTCACTTGGACAGGTCGCTGGGCAGGTGACAGTAAATGCAATACAATGGGCACACGTCCGCGTCCAATACGAGGCGTATCCCTCATACCGAACAATTCTTGTAGTCGTACGGCCAGCGCTGGTGCCTCAGGATTCGAATAATCGACAGGAATGCGGGAACCGCTGGGTACACGGATATGCGTCGGCGCTTCCTGATCAAGCTGCTGCCGCTGTTCCCAGTCCAGCCTGCCAAGCAGCAATGCAGCACTGTCCAGCCGTTGCAGATCGGATACGTTTTTGGCTCCTAGAGCAAAAGGCAACAGCCACGATTCCAGTGAATCCAGCAATGCCAATTCCGTGCAGTCCGGCCAGTCTTCAGGCGCTGAGAAGTGCATAAAAATCAAACGAGCCTGCAACTGGAGGGTTTGCCGATTCCATGACAACAGCTTCAGACCGCGTTCACGGACACCCTGCATCAAGGCGGCAGCAACTTCCTCTGCCGGAGGTCGCTCATAGGACGTTTCCTTTAAGACGAGTGAGCCCAGTCGCAGTACCTTGCGGGCTCTCACTGCTGAGGCGGAGCTATCCCAGTATACGCTGGCTTGTTCCAGCAACAAATCGCTGCAATGCTGGGTCAGCTCTTGCAGTTCAACCGGTGCCGCCAACTGAATGGCACCATCTGCTCCCTCGTCGTCCACTTCGGCGGCGACGAGATAGGATGAACGCGACATCCACTCCACTTGTCGGAGTCGCGCGCCCCGGCCGCCGCTAAGCAAAAAGCGGCCGTCCCCTCGGCCCTGCGCGATCCGATCCGGATACGCAAAGGCCAATAGCAGCCCGCAAGCCGCGGAGCCGTCAGGCTCGTCCTGCGCTGCGACTACTGTCGGCAGCGAGGCTAGCAACTGCCGGCTCTCTTGCACGATACGGCGAATCACCGTATCGTCTGCCGTCCGCAGCAGGCTGTGCGTGCTGCGGGCATGGGTCGCCTCGCGCAGGGCATCCAGCCGCGGGCGCAAATCCGTTCCGCCATGGGCGCGGAACGGGTCCCGCTCTTGCAGCAGCGCAGCCAGACGGCTGGCAATCAGGGCCAGGCCAAGGGCTGCTGCACGCAACAGCATGTGCCCGAGGCGTGGGTGCGTGCTCAGGGCGGACACCTCGCGCCCATGCGCGGTGATGACGCCTGTAGTGCCATCGGCTGCTTCATCCAGACAGCCGAGCTGGTGCAGCAGACCTGTGGCCTGGCCGTACGCGGCCTCAGGCGGGGCATCCAGCCAGGCCAGCTCGGCGGGCTCGCGCACGCCCCAGGCCGCCAGCTCCAGCGCGAGCGGGGCCAGATCCGCCGCCGCGATCTCCGGGCGGCTGGCTTCGGGGAGCGCTGCATGCTCCTGCGCGCTCCACATCCGGTAGCATACGCCCGGCTGGAGACGCCCCGCCCGTCCGCGCCGCTGGTCGGCGGAGGCCTTGGACACCTTGACGGTAGTCAAACGGCTCATGCCAGTTCGCGCGGAAAACAACGATTCCCGCGACAGTCCGCTATCGATCACCACCGTGATCCCGGCGATGGTCAAGCTGGACTCGGCAATCGAGGTGGCCAATACCACTTTTCGACTGCCCGAAGCCGATGGTCGTATTGCCTCATCCTGCTGCTCCAGCTTCATGCTGCCGTACAGCGGAATTACTTTGACGTGTGCTGGTAAATGCTTTGAAGCCAATTCTCGTTCCGTTCTATGAATTTCTCTGGCCCCTGGTAAAAACACCAGCAGATCGCCTTCATGAGCATGAAGCGCCTTTTCTACTGTCTCAGCCGTAAAGGACTCTAATGAGGTTGACGAAGGCTTGGACATATGGAAGGTTTCTACCGGAAATACGGTGCCTGGACATTTCAGTAATGGCGCATCCCCTAATAGTCTACATACAGGCTCTGCCTCCAAGGTGGCAGACATGATCAATATCTTCAAATCCGGTCGCAGCAGCGCCTGGCTTTGCAGGGCAAGTGCCAATCCCAAGTCTGCATGCAGGCTGCGCTCATGAAACTCATCAAACATAATCAGCCCGACTCCCTCCAACGCCTGATCATGTTGCAACATCCGGGTGAGTACGCCTTCCGTAACCACCTCAATCCGCGTGTTTGGCCCTACTTTTGTATCCATGCGAACCCGGTAGCCCACCGTCTTTCCGGTGGGCTCTCCCAGCGTTTTTGCCATTTGTGCTGCTGCTGCACGTGCTGCCAAACGCCTCGGCTCCAGCATAATTATCTTTTGCCCTACCAGCCACGGCTCATGCAGTAGCTCCAGCGGTGTTACCGTCGTTTTCCCCGCTCCCGGCTGTGCAATCAGTACCGCCGCCGAATGAGATTGCAGTGTATGTTTAAGCTCGGGGATCACTTGCATAATAGGCAGTTGTTTATCTGTCAATGAAATCTCTCCAATGATACGCTTGATGCGTAGAATCTAAGTTTTAGTTCTTTTATTATTGTGAATTTTTCATTACCTGTAATTATTGAATAGAAAAGGTTAAGCTGCCCTCTGGAACTTCTCCTCGGTCTGTCATACATAATTCTTCTAAATCTATTATACAGATATTTAAATTTCCCGTCTGATCATCGCGGCTATGTATGCTTCGTCTTTAGCTTCTATACCTATCGGGATGCACTCACGGCAAGATCGTTTTATAATATAGTTGATATGGATTGCTGAAGGACGGAACACAGAATCGAGGTCACTTTCGTATGGAATTACAGGCCCAACCCATCAGAGGGCGATTTGCCCCAACACCATCGGGATGGATACACTTAGGAAATGCTCGTACCGCCTTATTATCCTGGCTGCACGTTCGTTCCCTGGGCGGAACCTATATTTTGCGCATGGAAGATATTGATATGACGCGAGCTCGCAGCCAGTTGGCGCAAGGGATAATGGAAGATTTGCGCTGGATCGGTCTGAACTGGGACGAAGGACCCGACGTAGGCGGTGCCTACGGTCCCTACACTCAAAGCCAGCGGCTGGATCGCTTCCAATCTGCATTGGAGAAGCTACAGGGGCATGATTTGCTATATCCTTGTTTTTGCAGTCGGGCTGACATTCTGGCTGCCTCTCATGCTCCACATGGACTGTCTGGTGAAGGACCCGCATATTCAGGGGCATGTCGTAATCTTAGCTCTCAAGATGCCGTAGCCAAAGCACAGCATAAACTCCCTTCACTTCGCTTTAAAGTACCGCAAAGTCCAGATGCCGTTATTTCGTTTCATGATCAGGTAGCAGGTCATGTGACCTTCGGTGCGGCAGAAGGCGGCGATTTTATCGTTAAACGAGCGGACGGCATGTTTTCCTATCAGCTGGCTGTCGTTGTCGATGATGCGGATATGCATATGACCGACGTACTCCGCGGGTATGATCTTCTCGATTCAACGCCCCGTCAGCTATTGCTGTACCAAGCTTTGGGCTTGCAGCCGCCACGTTTCGCACACGTTCCCCTTGTCCTAGGCCCTGATGGACGAAGGCTGGCCAAACGACATGGTGGCGTAGCACTCCGAGCCATGCGTCGACAAGGGGTCTCACCGGAAGCAGTCATTGGCTGGCTCGCCTATTTTTCAGGGCTGCTGGATTCACCCGAGCCTGTGAAGGCAGTAGATTTAATCGATGACTTTCATTTAGACAAACTGCCCAAAGAATCCGTCATCCTGACGAAGCAATGCCTCACGAGATTATCTGCACTGCAACAGTAATGAGGTAAAGCGTAGAAATTAAAGTGTACGGGCAAGGGCCTTCCGCCCTTCGCTCCTCTTGTTTCTATTCCTCCAGTCGCTTACGCATAGCGGACTCATATTCATAAAATACAGACGACGTATTCAGCCCTCTTTCCTCCAGCAGCATACGGAGACGAAGTGATTTTTCAGTCAGCCTGCGACTGATCCGCTCTTGCTCTCCCGCCTCATGACAAGCGTGAAGCAAATCACGTAGCTGGACACATTCCTTTTGCAGCTGAAGCTCTTCCGGTAAAATGCCTGCATTCTTCAACAGCTTGTACGACATCCGCAGCTCCTCTGGAACATGTGACAAATCCTCGATCACCAGTGGCTTGCCCTCTCCCGGTAAATGATCAAATTCCCCTTTGGCCATCGCCTCCGCAATCTTCTGCTCTGCCATTCTGGAGAACATTCCCATCGACCCTTTCCACTCCTTGTATTAAGCATCCTATGTATAATCTATATTAAATAAACCCGGAGTTCTTTGCCACTGTAGCTTACATATCATTAGGATGTCTTGTATCCATAAAAGAGAAAGGGAGTTATTCTTCGATCCCCAGCAATTGAGATACTTGTACTCTATATTTTTTGGCCTTACGTGTTCCATGAATGAGATTAGACAAGCGGCTAGCAGGAATATGGTAGGTATCACAAAATGTTCTCTGATCCATTTGCCTCTCGACTAGCTTTTCTTTGATTTTCCAGCCAAAAGGGGTTACAGGATTTCGTTTGTTCAACAACGTTATCACCTCTTCATAGTATAAGATTTAGGATTTAGGATTTTGATTGGGGTTTGGAGATTGGATTTCACGCTCTTCCTTT
This sequence comes from Paenibacillus sp. FSL M8-0228, assembly GCF_038007385.1. Classification (NCBI taxonomy): domain Bacteria; kingdom Bacillati; phylum Bacillota; class Bacilli; order Caryophanales; family Paenibacillaceae; genus Paenibacillus; species Paenibacillus sp. FSL M8-0228. The sequence goes on along the minus strand of NZ_JBBOXA010000001.1, from coordinate 2,315,340 downwards.
AGCAATATGGCATGAACTCATTTGTTAGGATTTCATTTTGTATATTTGGTATTGATTCAATAGTTCATCCAGTTTCATGGATTGTTCAATCACTTTGGGATGCGTTAAAAATCCGTATTTCTTCTGGACTTGGTACAGTCTTTTTCTGGCCCGTTCGACACGAAGTAAAGTCACACCTGGATTCATCAGCATGATTCCCCCTTCTGTGTCATATCTTAATGCAAAACGTAAATTTTTGGATTTTTTTAAAATACGCTTACCAAAAAAAAGTGCTTCTGGAATATTCCAGAGGCACTTTTTGTCGGTATATGTTTATTTTTAGTTGGTTTCAAGTTGTTCACAGGGTAGTTTCAATCAACAACACCACCCATTAACAAAAAAGTTTAGTGAATGTTAATTCTTATTTTACCTTTAAGCACCTCCAATAGTATCGTTAAGCTGAATAATATGGTGTTGGTTATAATCATGATTAGGTACAGCCACGATAAATAAAAAGCTAGCTGCGACGATCAGAAGAACCATTTTTCTTAACATTGTCTAACCACACCTTTTCAATGAAATTTAAAAACTGCGTCTTTGTTTCATGTGCTGCATTCATTCTGAAATGTAAGAATAATCCCATGCAGTTTATAAAATAAGTTTCATTATTTATTATATGTGACTTTAGCATTGCATACATCAAGTGTTTAAAACCATCGTTATACCTCCCTTGATGCAAATAGTAATAAGCTAACTCGTATCCAAGACGTGCAAACTGTTCTGGTATCACTTGTTGGGTATACATATCAGATGACGGATTGTGTTGGGCAAATAAGTCAATTTTCTTTTTAAACCTTCGAAGTATATGATCTACATCTATACTATACTGGTTTGCCGCCGACATAACATTCAACACTTTTGTAACCATTTCTTTTTCAGAAGCATCTGGCGATGCAGCAATATATTCAACATAATTGTTTAGTACACTTATATCTCCAGATAATAGTTTATAGGTGTAGATATTACCTTCTGCCCAATCTTGAAACTGTTTAATCCAATGCAGAGTATCCTCGTCAGTCTCTTTGACCCAATCTAAATTAGCATAGGCGTATGTATATTCTAATGCCTGCTCATAATCGCCTTTGGCCTCATATACACTGGCACACAGTAAATCAGAATATGTAATGTACACAAATAATGGACGGCTCAGCCTCTTTTCAATTTCCGCAGGCTTTCGTTTTTTCTGCTGATGCTCTAATGTATATTGGATTTCCGCTTTATCTCTCATTTTTCGAGCAGTCACATCAAGCCGATCCCATAAACGCAAAGAACGATACACATTCGCCAAATCTTTTAGCGCATCAAGTTGGTCTATTTCATCCAGGCGTTCCACGAAGGGTTCAAATAGCGTTGCTGCCTTGAGATTACGGCTTTGGTCGTCTCCAACTTGAATCGAGAATATACGATATTGGCAGGTGGCCAAGCGTTCAGAATGCTGATATTTCTCCACTTCTGCGACATTCTCATAGAGAGGCAGCGCAGCAGCATGTCGTCCCTGTTCAAATAATGCTTCTGCAACATCAAATAGCCTGGACGCATACAGCGGATTATCCATGATATGCCCTACCATTCGACGGATTGCATCCAGCTTGTCCAGTTCTGCACAACGATACAATAATGGCTCGATTCGCCTAAAATTCGGGGAAAGATCAATGATGTAATTTTCTATGTATAGGTCATAAAAATAGCCTTCTGGCAAATCCATAGCCACAGTAATTCGGTCCAGCTGCTGTACGGAAACAGGACGATGCTGAGTAATCCAATTACTAAGCGTTCTTTGATGTACCCCTGAATATTCGGCAAATTGACTCAACGTCATATCATTTTGTTTTAGATAATACTCAAACTCCGCTGAAATCGTAGGTGTATGCTTCAAGTCATAACCACCCTTCACATAAAAATTCCATTATTTTAAAAATCACCCTCTATTCTTCTCCATAATTAACCATCTGTCAATATATTATGCAACTAATGTTCATAACGAAAATTCAGCATAACTTACACATATTGAGACATATTGGACGAACGACATCCTGAAATGATTGGATGGTTCCAAGTAAAAGGTTTCACAATGTTGACATGACTATAGCATTTCCCTATGTGCATTCTCACCAGTAAATGATATAGAGATCCCATGCAGAAACTCTGTTGGACCTTTTAATTACATGAAAAATCCCCTGATGTTGATGCAATCAAGGGATACATAGGTCATTTCTCTCGCTTTGATAATGCAAAGTTGATTATTTCTCCAGTCACAATTCCTGTCAAAATTGCATAGATTCCCATAGCGCTCATCTTATACCCCAAAGCGTAAAATAAGCCTATACCTATTGCGTAGCTCAATAAAATCGCTGCATAACGCCTTAGAAACTTACTCATGAAAATGCTCATAAGCAACTCCCCGGTTAATTTTATACTTCAATTATTGTAAAAGTTTGGTATCAATTATCAACACAAATTCCGTAATTGTTTCTCCTAGCTGTGAATATCCTTCCGACCGCATTCTCTAACTTTGTGCCTCTTCATTCTAGACAGATTGCATTGCTGATATCGAGTATTTGCGCGTCATTGCGAACCACACATACTTTCGTCCCATGATCAGCGCGGCTAATTTCCATCACATATGCTTTTTTCAGCCCTTTGTTGACCACAAGCAATCATTAAATATTCAAAAGTAAATCTATAATGTTGATAGAGTGCATTAAAGTTGAAAAAAGTGGAGTTTAAAATTATGACTATATAGATGATACGGTTTCAAAATACTCTCTCTGTATATGTCAATCAAGATTTCGGTGTTAATTGAGATATCTTCTGCTCATCATTCTTAGTTAAAGAACCCTTCTTTAAAATTGATTTTTTTGTTTCTGAGTAAGTATAGAGTACTGCTTGTGGAGAATCGTCACCTTTACTCACAAAGTCAAAACTTTTCCCATCTTTATGCCAAACTATAGATGAAATCAATGTAAAGTCCTTATCGGACACATGCATATAGCTCTTACGCTCAACATTGTATAGTCCGATATAACTTGAACCTAGATCACCGATTCCAAACGCAATCTTTTTTCCATCAGGCGACCAGTTATAGGCATCAATCTTTTCGCTCCCGGCTCCGTCACTATTCATCTCAAACATGTTTACAATAGTTTGAGTCCCATCGGATAAATTAATTAAAATAAGTCTACTCCCCTCGTGATCGCTTACATGAAGAGCTACCTGGTTGCTTTTAGATAAGGAAAGTGAGTTAACTCTCAAAGGTCGTGGGTTGAGCTTAACGAGTTGCTCTCCACGCTTACCTTTTATTTTCATAGAATTCACAACTTCATTGGCTTCGGCGGCTTCTTCCCCTTTAGCGTTAGTTAATTTTGCTGTAAAAGTAACGTCTTTATTTTTCCATACAATCTGTTTCCCCGAAACTACAACCTTAGATTTGTCTTGGTTATTATCATACTGAGAATAATCTAAGGTATTCACCTTTTTAACAGTTGCTCTAGATGTTTCTACAGTTGCTTTTTCGTCTACTTTTTTTACACCTTCCTTTGTGCTGTTTACCCCGGTATTATTCACTTCGGTCTGAGGTAGTTGATGATTTGAGCTTGCCTTACCACTACACCCTGAAATCACTAACATCACTATCGCACCTACAGACATAATCTGCACGAATTTCATAGTTTCCTCCTTACAATACAATGTGTCGTTATCCCTGCGTTCCCTTTTATAGTTGTTCTTCTTCTGGAATAGAGAAAAACATTTGCTTCGCCTGATCTTCAGTCGCTTCCCCCAGACGAGTTTTTTTGCCAGCTTTATCAATAGTCCCGAACGTGGTGCCACCCGGAACGCTATAATTATAATAAACTACGCCCTTTTGGATCGTTGGCATTTTGCCGCTTTGTTCAACAATTTTGTTGGTGAGGAACGGCAGGCTTGCATTTTTAGCTTCCTGTTGCAGGTTCAGCCTTGCAGACCAGAGCAGTTCTACATGTGTGTCAATGATACGATAGTAATTCACACTGTCCATGTGTTGTTCAAAAAATTCACTGGATTGGTTTTTTGGGAAGTAGCGAATATAAGCCATACTATCCCCTTCTTTACCTGACAGTACATTAACTTTGGCAATACGTGGAAGACTGTATGCACCATGACGAGCTACAGAAATATCGCTAGATTGGATTTCTTTCAGCATCTCTTCTGTCGGCTTAGCTACGTAAACTGTACGATCTGGGGCATCCCAGTACACTTGAGAACCGGACGCATCTGCAATGAAACGCAGCGGTACCATAACACGACCATTTTTCATTGCAGAAGAGGTAGACAGCGTTACTTTTTTATCACCTACCATTGTCTCTTTTTTACCAGCCACCAGTGTTGATTTTGTTCCGTTATTATCTACAGTTACCGTTTTAGAAGTATTGTTCCAGTTGATCGTTACACCAGGAATCGATCTTATCATATTCAATGCTACTAATGTGGAACCATTCTGAACATAGGGGTCTACATCCCCTGGCATGGGTACGTTATTCACTTGCACAATAATGGACTTGGAGGCTGCTCCAGAAACACCGCTAGCAAGCATACTAAAAGATATTGTTGATGCAAAAGCCGCTTTGAAAAATGTATTCATAATTATATTCACCTCAATAGTGTCTTCTTGTCAGCATTTCAAACTAAATTGAGCTTAGTAGTATTAATACATCGATTCAGTATTAGCTAGTGTTTTCTCGTCTCATTAGGAATAGGTTGGATAATATCTGTATAGGATTTCGCCTTTGCAGTGAGATCTTTTTGTTGACCTTTATCATCTTTGTATACAGCTTTGATATTCCCATGCTCATCATTAAACATCAAGATATCAGTCACCCATCCGACGTAATTATAACTTGGTTTTTGGCCAGCACTAGACACAATATCAGACATACCATTTCCTTGCGTAAATTGCCAAACTGCTTTGGCTACTCCATTTTTAACTTCGACTACCGTATTACCAACTCTGTTTAAATACATATATCTGGATGAATCCCCTCTCGGGAAAACGTAAGTATAGCTTAGATTAGCCCCCGGTTTTTCTAGAGAAGAAAGCGATTTGTAAGAGAATTGAATCGGCAACGATATAGCAGCCTGACGGGCTGCTTGTAAATCTTCTGCCTGTAAGCTCTCTTGGTCTACCTTATAATTACCGTCTTGAATAAATAAAATAGACCGAATCTTCTCATAGTTTGCCTTGTAGCCAAAGTTCTCCGACACAAAACGAATAGGTACCAATATCCTTCCTTGAGTCATTTGGACAGGAACGTCTACCTGAACTGCTTGGTTATTTTTAAATGCTTCTTTTTTGTTGGCTGTCAGCTTAATTTGATCTGTGCCTTTTGTGATGAAAGCAGATTGACTTTTACTATCCCATTGATAGGTTACCCCCAGTGAAGCAAGCGTGCGTATAGGGACCAAAACACGCCCGTCCTTAATAATAGGTGAAACATCGGTTGCTATAAACTTCCCATTCACATTCACCGCGTTAACGGATATCGGATTGGCAGCATCAGCAATCGCCCAGGATTGAAACATAAGTACGAAGAAAAACACAAACACAATAACCTTTTTCAAGATAAATTACCTCCTTTTTCAATAAGCACCCTTACATAAGACGTATGAAATAATTCGAAAGTTTCTAATCTATACCAAAAAATTCATATGTTTTGAGATGATGAGCGAAATGTAGCGTTCATGGTGTTTTTTGCCCTCCCTAATCCCTTTTCAAGGTCCTTCATTCGCTCCGTGGGTCTTGCCACCTTAGAGCCAGTAGCAATGAGCCTGCTTCCCTGTCTTATCCTGCCTACTCTCCTGCTCACCGATCTGGAAGCCAGCCGCTTGCTACAGTATCCAGGCTGGTTCAAACCAGCCTTTAGGGTTACAACCGGCCATTAAAAAAGAACGCTCTTGGATTCCTCCAAAAACGCCTTTTCTAAACAATGACCTTTTCCGAAATTACTTTCCTTTACGAATTATGCTCATTTTTGTAAACTTGCACGCAAAAACTGTATAATAATTGTATAACTGTAAACTAGGTGAGGGGAGAGAACGATGCTAAAAAATCCTTATTATTTAACTTTTGTTCTTTTGGTATGGCTCATAGCTAGTCTAGTTTTGCGAATTTCATATAATTATCCGAACACTCTTTATAACTGGTTGTTAGCATCATTAATAATCCGTTTAATTGTACGCGCTATTCATGCAACATATCAGAAAAATGGGAAGACCAGTAGGATAACTGATTGGGTTGTAGAATTATTTATGCTTCTCATTTCATTCGGAGTTATCATATCCATATTTTCAACTAAAGACTTTTTATGGTCAGATCAATTAATTTTTCTGCTTGCAGAGCTATATTTACTTATTGGTGTGTGCGTTAATCTTATCAAAATCAGAAAAAAGGGGTGCTCCTAGATTTCTCTAGCCCCCTACTAATTGTTTTTTTTAGCCTATCGACTTCCTGAAGCTCGGATCAGAAAACTTAAAAGGAAAGCATAGATAAAGGACGTCCCTTATTGCTCAGAACGTCCAAAATGAAGTGAAAAATCTATTTTATTTGATCTTTCCTTACTTCGCCGGAAATAGGTACAATAATATCTGCTAATCCTGTAGTATTTTTAGGCAAAGCTTGCGTTACTGGCTTCTCGGTCCCCACTTTACCATATGTGACACTATGATCCACACGTTCTTGTAAAAAATAATATTGTGTTTTGTCTTCCGATGGACGCTTTCCTTTTTCTTTCATTTTCTTCCTCGAATCTTCTTCTACACCTTCCCAAACTATATGTTTAACATCATCCTTAATTTCATAGTAAGTATATAAATTCCCAACAACATAATAATATCTCAATGCTTCTCCTTCAGGAAAGATATACTGATAATAAACACCCTCCTCGGTATTATGAAGCGCATTTTCATCCTTAGAAGGAAGATTTACAGCGATTTTACGTGCCGCCACCAAATCCGTACCTTGATACAACTTCTTATATTTTTCTGCTTGGTCAGCACTCCGAATAATGACAGTATTTTTGTCCGCTTTCCATTTTACCTCTGCTTTAAAGGCTTCGCTGATGAAGCGCAATGGTACAACTACGCGATTCTTGTTTAATTGAGCAGGCACATCCAAAGTAAGTGTTTTTTCTCCATAAAAAGCTTCTTTTTTGCCGATCGTAAGTACAAGTTTTTCTTTTACCCCAGGAGCATTGACAGTCACCGTCTTCTTGTCCGCGTTCCAGACTAGATTAAGCTTTAGCGGCTTTAAGGAAGCTAAAGAAACCATAGTCCTTCCTGCAACGGAAACAGGTGGAGCATCTGAATTAGCGACCTCACTATTGATCACCAATTGAATGGATGGTGCAGCAGAAAGCGGAATAGCAAATGTTAAAAGCATACCTAAAGTAAGCATAGATGAAAGAAAGATTTTTTTCATACCCAACTAACCTCCAATAATTTGTAATTCACTAAAAATCCATTGCTGCTTATAATTTGAATTCATAAGCAAAATAAAGAACATCCCTTGCTAAGGACGTCCTTAATAAACTGGTTCAGTTACTATTGTTTTCTCGTCTCATTAGGAATAGGTTGGATAACATCTTTATAGGATTCAGCTTTTACAGTGAAATCTTTCTGTTGACCTTTATCATCTTTGTATATAATCTTGAAATTTCCATCTCTATCATTACCCATTGTAATGTCTGTTACCCATCCGACGTAATTATAACTTGGTCTTTGGCCAGCACTAGATACAATATCATCCAGACCATTTCCTTCTGTAAATTGCCAAACTGCTTTGGCTATTCCATTTTTTATTTCGACTACCGTGTGTCCAACATTGTTTGAATACATGTATCTGGACGAATCCCCTCTCGGGAAGGCGTAACCATAGTCTTTATTAGCACTGGGTTTTTCTAATGAAGAAAGCGATTTGAAGGAGGATTGAACCGGCAACGATATAGCAGCCTGACGAGCGGTTTGTAAATCTTCTGCCTGTAAGTTCTCTTGGTCTACCTTATAATTACCGTCTTGAATAAATAGAATAGACCGAAGCTTCTCATAGCTTGCCTTATAGCCAAAATTCTCCGACACAAAACGAATAGGAACTAATATCCTTCCCTGAGTTACTTGGACAGGAACATCTACCTGAACCGTTTTGTTATTTTTAAATGCTTCTTTTTTGTTGGCCGTCAACTTAATTTGATCTTTGCCTTTTGTGATGAGAGCAGATTGGCTTTTACTATCCCATTGATAGGTTACCCCCAGTGAAGCAAGCGTGCGTATAGGGACCAAAACACGCCCGTCCTTAATAATAGGTGAAACATCAGTTGCTATAAACTTTCCATTCACATTCACCGCGTTAACGGATATCGGATTGGCAGCATCAGCAATCGCCCAGGATTGAAACATAAGTACGAAGAAAAACACAAACACAATAACCTTTTTCAAGATAAATTACCTCCTTTTTCAATAAGCACCCTTACATAAGACGTATGAAATAATTCGAAAGTTTCTAATCTATACCAAAAAATTCATATGTTTTGAGATGATGAGCGAAATGTAGCGTTCATGGTGTTTTTTGCCCTCCCTAATCCCTTTTCAAGGTCCTTCGCTCCGTGGGTTGCGTTAAGCGAGCGCCAGGAAAGTAGAGCGCCTTGGCCGGACGCTTTCTCCCGGCGTAGGCGCTCTAGTTATCGGCGTGAGTAGCGGCCCAGCGGTGCGTACTGGCTCTTAGGTGGCCGCTCTTGCCGCCTTAGAGCCAGTAGCATGAGCCTGTTTCCCCCACTCTTGTCCTGCTCGCTCCCTTACTTGCCGATCAGCGAGTCTATTTTTTACAGATATCCCGGCTGGTTAAAACCAGCATTTAGGGTTTCAACAGGCTCATAAAAAAAGACTCTTCCGGTTTCACAGAAACGTCCTTAATAATCTTCAACCCACAAAGATACATATATAAATAATACGTAAGCTAAAAGGAAGAACCCAATCACACTAAAAAGGATAATCCAGATAAAACGTTTTTTTAATGGAGACAGGATTTCCCCGCATCGTCTTAGGATTCTCTGACGGGTAGGCAACAACTCATATTCTAATTTCTTTATAACATGTTCTGCTTCTTCCTCATCTCTAACTAAAAGTTCACTCCATAATTGCTCATAGCGTTCTTGAATTTCTTCTTTTTTAGAACTATTCTCTAGAAAAGCCATTTAGTACCTCCATAATAATCCATTTATGTATAAAAGATTTGAAAAATGTACAGCGCCATTTTCCGAAGTCTTCTATTTTCCAACCTTACACATTGCCCACGTAACATAAAGAAAAACACAGGTTCCTTTTTGTTGGACCCGTGTTTTATCGTTTATTAAATTAGTTGTGGTCGATGGATAAGGCCCCGCTTATGGTATTAGCACTGTTATATGTGATACCAAAGAAATAATTTTATTTTTATTTAAATTGTAAATGCGTACAAAAATGCGCTCACCTGTTTTAAAAGTGGAACTGGACACAGCGTTATTACTGCCTAATTCATATACAGTAATGGTATAGATTCCCTAATGTGGGTAATCCTCCATTCACAGTTCCTCTAATTTTAATTTCTCCTGAGCTGTTTGTAGGGAAATAGTAGTTAGTATAAATAGTGTCTCTTACACCTGAAAATTCAGCAATATAAGTACCTTGGCTGTTAATGTTCCAGAACAAGGTTGGGTACGTAATGCTGAATAACCCTAAGCTGCTTGAAGTGCTTATTTTCTTAGGATCAAGAGCAAACGTCTTATCTGTTGCTGGATCTAATATTTCGACTTTAGCATCACTCGTTGTTTCTATAACTGGTTTATTCATATTATCTACAATACCAATTTTATCTACCGCTTTTTCGTTACTTCCAGTTCCTACTGGCAGAACTTCGACAGAAGGAGTCGCCTGATCTTTAGTTATTTGCTAGCGGCAGGAACCGAAGCGGCGGATACAGAAGCACCTAAAGCAGCAACCATTGTAAGTGTAGCAAGCATAGTAAACCATGTTTTCTACATTTGTAATTCCCTCCATCCTTTAATTTTTATTCTATTGATGTATAATCTTTGTATGCAAATAGTTACTAATCTTTTTTTGTAATTTACAACTATTTTTTTATATTTTTCGGAATATCCATGTTAATTATACAGGTAACTTGATATTTTTTCCAACATACTCAATTAATCAATAGCGAATATACCGGAATTGAATATATAGCACTTGTTTTTGTTAAATGCGCAATTTAGGAAGATTCACCTTCCCCATGACAACTTGATTTTTCAACAATTATAATCTCGTATATTTTTTCAGGGGGGAATTTACATGGGCTTTTTGATCTTCGTACCACAGTTTCTAATCCAGGTGTTTACCATAGTCGTCGCTTTAGTGATATACGATAGATTTTTCAAAAGAAGATAATCAATCAGTAACATAGTAGAATACATAATCACGTAAAAAAGAGCGATTTTTATCGTTCTTTAACATTCATTTATATGTATTCAGTTGATTATCCTGTCCGTCGCTCCCTGATCTCATCAGAAAAGTTATGTACCAGCTTCCCTTGGTATATCAACGTTTTTAACTGATTATGTGATAATGAGGGGATATTTCGCACCCATGTTTCGTTTATCGCGTTTTACTTAACAGTATCAAGCCCCCATACACTTTAGCTGTGACGAAGTTTACTGCCTGGCTAGCAGGGTCCACAGCCCAAAATACATCAAAGTAACCCCCTCTGCTATTATCCGCATAAACAATGGTAGCACCTTTTACAGTGCTTACTCCCCAACCTGGTATACCCAAAAACGAAAAAATACCGGTAAAGGTTCCTCCGGATATTGCGAATTCTCCCTGTACTTCATTTGGCGTTGCTACTGTACTGCTGATAACAAGCATTAGCATAACGGATGCCATCCAGGCTGATACAAATTCCTCATTTTACCACCTACCACCTAATAATATGATATAATTGTAACAACAATACATAGAGTACATATATATCACTATTGGCACACTTTTTTTAGAAGGAGTTTTCAATTTTGAAGAATATCGCAACAATCTTGGTCGTTGGATTTTTTACTGGAATATTGACTATATATATACTTAATGGAAAGGTAGAACTAAATGGTTTATTAGTTTGCTTTTTAAGCGCAGGTATAGTAGCACTAGGCTTCTTGGCTGTACATTTAATAAAAAAGTGCGTAAAAAAATGAACACACTCTAAAATGAGTCCGGATCTCATGGACTCATTTTCATTCACACACTACAGCGTTATCGCATATTGTTTTAGCTGGCATATGTATAAAACCCAACATTTTGTGCACATGTCTGCCCCTCCCACGATCGCAAAAACGGCCGTTTTCGGCCTTATCCTTCGGCGGCTCATGGACGTTTACTTCTCCAAAAGCTTCAGCACGTTGTCCCAATCACTCGGCAGTCGGATTTTTGCCTATTCTGCCGGCATTTCTTCGTCTTCAAATTGACTCAAAATGAACTTTCCCTTCTGTATCAATGATGACCATAAACAACCAACCCATGCCCTATTTTTTGACTGTAAAGAAGCCATTATTGCATTTCGAATGCAATGTAAGAATATCTAAAAAATAAAATACAGGCGCCATTTCTGGCGCCTGTATTGTCTTCCTACCAAGGCGTTTCCGTTTTGTGTTCAATCACTTTCAATACTTTGGGTTCCAGAATCCGTTTCAATAGTTCCAGCGTACGATCGTCATCAGTAGCTGCACCATGCGGATCGGCTTGGATTTGTTTTTTTGCCTGCGTACTTGCGATTACGTCCATGACTTGTTGTTTGGAAATCTTTTTAGATGCTGCGATCTCGACGACAGATGCCCCCTTTGCCAATTCTTGTTTCAAGTCTGCTGGACTCATGTGAAGTAAAGAAAAGAGCTCTTCATCGTTTAAAAAGGCATCCGCAGTATAGTCAGGCTTGCCGTTAGTCATGAAAAAGCCTTCCACGGATGGAGCAGGGCCGCCTCCGATCAGAGAAACGCTGATCGTATTCCCTTGAACGAATGCCTGATAAAACGGCGTTGTTGATCCCTTTTCGGTGTAGTTCAATATAAATGTTTTTTGGTCCGGGTTCTGCATCGGCTCCATGTTACATTCGTACTTACTGGAGCTGCCGTACAGTTTGTTAATGAGGTCATCTACTTTCGATTTGATTTCTTGATCGGTTAAGGAGATGACCGGCTTCTCCTGAGGCTCCCAATTCTCTTGGTTCACTTGTTCGATTTCACCCGTGATACCGTTCAAATCAAGTCGGACCTTTTTGCCGTGAGCTCCCTTTTCCTGCAGCACGATGCTTGTTTGAATGGCTTTCCCCTGACTTGTATTCGCGGGGTCTCCTCCAATCTGGCTGGCGTCGATAATTTCAAACGACTTGGTTTCCGGATAAGAGCGATACAACTTTTCAAGCGCTGCTTGGCCAACCGCATCCATCTTGACTTGTTGGGCTGTCATCGGTGTCCTCGTAATCATTTCAATCAGGGGAGGGGCCGCGAATGCCGCGGTTGGAATCATAATTACTGCAGCAACAATGCCGCCGATCAATCGTTTTTTCATCGTTTTTTTGCTCCTTTGCCGTTGTACGTATTGAGAATAGGATTGTTCGATTCGTTTGGAAACAGCCGGGGGACATTCCATGGTCTCTGCCTCTTGGTGCAGGTACTCGCTGACTTGACTTTCAATAGGCATTGTTCTTTTCCATCCTTTCCAACGGGAGATTTCCCAATTGTTTTCGAAGCGACTGCAGGCCGGCATGATATCTGGACTTGACTGTACCCAGCGGAATATCGAGTAATGTCGCAATCTCCTCCAGCGTATAATCGTGATAAAAGCGGAGGATGATCACCGTTCGCTGTTTATCGGTCAGCTTGTGCATGGCCCTCGATATCTCGGGGTCTGTCCCATCCGTCCTCAACGTGGGCTGATCCCAATGATACTCTTCCCGAGAAAAGACACGGATGCGTTCGAAAATTCGGAATCTCCTCCAGCTTTTCACCCGGAATCTTTGCACTTGTCGGATGACCAAGCCGTGCAGCCAGAAGTGGAAAGGACGATTCGGATCGTAGTTGGGAAGCGAGGTCCACATTTGCATGTAGATCTCATTCATAATATCTTCGCGATCCTGCGGATGATCCACCAGAAAAGAGACGGTCCGGTAGACATCCTTGTAGGTGGCATCATACAACGTATGAAACGCCTGCTGATCTCCTTCGATCATTTTTGTGAGCACGTGGTACATAGATTCACTTTGCATTCAGAGGGCCCTCCTGAGTAAGCAGCTTACACCCTATATTGTCGCTCGATGGAAAAAAGGTTCGGTTTTTTATGTTTTCGGTTGGGAGCCTATGGATTGTAAGAAGGCGAGCAGCGGCATGAAAGCGTGGAAGACATGTTGTTCTTCCGTCAGACTGCACGGTGAGCTCAAGGAATTAGGCCTTTGCAGGAGCTATCTGATCAAACCCAATAAAGATGAGTTCTGAACAATAAAGTTGAGTTCTAACTGAAAAAAATACAATAAAGTTGTGTTCTCAAAATTAAAGAGACCCGACGGTAGGTTACATCATAAGAACTCTTTTAGAGCAATAAGGGTAATTGATAATTAATTCAAAACTCAATATTATTGTATATGCTCGAATGAAAATGATGATTTTGTGAGACCAAGAACTCTACTTTATTGTCCATAGAGGGTTACAGAAGAAAACACCATTTTTTTTTACTCTAGGATCTCCAAAAGAAAAAGTGATCGATGTTATGGGTACTTCAACGTCAATCATAGAAACTCATGGTCTATAGCAATAATGAGGTTATACTATAAATCTTAGTTATTGACTGACAGGTTACTTAATCAATTTAGGAGTGGCAATAATGGTGAAACAAAACTTAGAATATATCTCTCAATTGATCTATGACACATACAATATTCCTCTTTTTATTTTCAAGAATAAAAGTCATCGTATTACTAGAAGTGGAAAACAGCTAAGACATCCTCTTTTTGATTCAATAGAAACATTTATAAACAGGCTCATTCAACCTGGCGATCAACAAAACGTTCCTTTGATTAGAATAACAAACTATCTAGAAACGCTCATTGTATTTCATTCATCTTCCACAGAAACGATAATAATCGGACCTTTCACTTCCTTTGAGGTTACCGAGAACACCGTAAATGGTATTATGCATGATCATCAAATATCCTCTAGTTATCAGCAAGAGTTATGCCATTATTACAGTCAATTAGAGCTGTTAAACCAAAAACAAATTGTATCGCTTTGTTCACTCACGTATTTTTTAATCTACCAAGAGCCTATGGATGAAGAAATAGTGAGATCTCAATTAATGAATTTTAACGAAATTGAACCCACTCATATTGAACAAGCAATACGGCATCTTCGTCTGGAAACGTCTTTTCATTTAGACCATAAAACTGAGCAGAAAATATGGCAATATGTGAAAGAAGGCAAGAAGGAAAAGCTGTTACAGCATTTAGAATCAATTGAAATGGAGGGATTGAGTCAACTTTCGAAAAAAAGCCACCTTCGTAACATTAAAAATCAAATCATCATTTATATTGCACTTGCGACGAGGGCAGCTATTGAAGGCGGTCTTTATCCTGAAATTGCCTATACAATGAGCGATATTAGCATTCAAAAAGTTGAAGAAACGTTTGACCTACAAAAAGTTTTATTAATTGGTGATAACTTATTATTTTCATTAGTTGACCGTATGAATGAAAATAGGGAAAGTGCACATTCTAAGGCTGTGAATACTTGTAAAAACTATATATTCAATCATATATTTGAACAAATTTCGATAAAGGATTTAGCAGACCTCGTCCATTTAAATCCAGTTTATTTATCGCAGCTCTTTAAAAAAGAAACAAACAAACATATTGGAAAATATATCCAAGAAGAAAAAATAAAAGAGGCACAAAAATTATTGATCCAAACGGACTATTCTGTAGCCGACATTTGTATGTTGCTTCATTTCAATAACCAAAGCCACTTTTCAAGCCTATTTAAAAAATTTACGGGTGTAACACCAAATCAGTACCGAAAAAATATACTCAATCATTAATTGATTGTTCACGAAAAAAACTGCTAATCCATGCAGATTAGCAGTTTTTTCTTATTAGATGCGTCTATCTCTCTATTAACCTATACCTATTAATAGCATAGATCGCAATATGCACCATCTATTTCATTTAAGGTATTAAGCGTTAATAATGACACCGCCATCTACATTGATTGTTTGTCCCGTAATGTGTCTAGAGTCTTCACTCGCTAAAAACAGTACGACAGGTGCAATATCCTCGTAAGGCGTGCCAAACCTTCTTATAGCAGTTTGTGAGAAACCTAAATAAAGTGGATCTCGTTGGCCTTCAGGCATTTGGTCCAAATATGCTTGAATCGCATCTGTAATGGCACCTGGGTTTACGACATTTACATTAATATTGTCAGGTCCCCATTCACGCGCAGCTACTCTCGAAAGACCACGAATTGCTTCTTTAATCGCTGCATATGCTGCATAGCCTTCTTGTCCTTCATTCCCACTTCCAGAGCCAAAGTTAATGATTTTACCACCATTTTCTTTCAGGTATGGATAGCAAAGTTTCATAAAGTCCCATGTTGTAACAAGACCCGTCTGGTAGCTTCGTTCTAGAGTCTCCCGCGTATGATCTAAGAACGAATGAGGTGGCTCAATCGCCATCGCTAAATTTACTAAAATATCTACAGTTTGATATTGTGCAACCGTATCGGAAATAAATGCTGTTGACTCTTTAAGATCAGTAGCATCAAATGCTTTTGCAAATACATCTGCACCTTTGCTTTTACATAATTCAGTAGTTTCGTTAAGCCCTTCTGCATTGATATCACATAATGCCAGTTTAGCACCTTCTTCTGCAAAACGAAGTGCAATATATTTACCTAATCCGCCACCTGCCCCAGTAATAACAGCAACTTTTCCAACTATTTTGTTCATAATGTCTTCTCCTTCTTTGCTAACAATTGCTTTAAAATCGATGAAGTAGCCTGTTAGTCAATAACAAAGATTTGTAGTACGGTTTCATTTTAAGCAAATTTTTTAGTGTAAAATATGCATTTTTAAAGATTTTTATAAGGATTTATAGGATGTTTACTTTTTGTTATTTCAAAATATTTAATTTATTTTATCAGGGTTACGTAAGACAATTGAAAGTGCAATTCGTAATGGAAAAGTAAAATCCAGTTTGGAAACAATCAATAATACTCCTGTTTTTAAAATCTTATTTTTGTGCTTAACGATGTAAATGCAATACCTAGAGTCATCCCTTATACCACAATCGGGCGCATTTGTGGAGTAACGCAGGATGAGTACTATTTTTTCTAATGAATAAATTTAAAATTATGGAATTTAGTACACAACTTTATTGTATGTACACACTATCAGCACCAAATATTAAGTTGGCTATAATTTTGTATATAAATCTGTTTGAGTGTAATGGACATGGCCGCAACCAATTTTAGAACTGAAAAATTACTAAAGGAGCTGGAGGCTCTTTTCCAAAATTGATTGAGTCACTTGCAGAGTAAATGGGATCAGAACACCAGACCACTTCAACCTTGAAGTGGTCTTTTTTATATAGAGAATAAGCTCTACAGGAATGTTTAGCGCAACAAGGCAGCTGATCCATGAGTCTGTGGTCAGCCAATCTATGGATGGAAACTTTTTCAAGTTCACCCGCGTCTAACATACGAATAAAGATTGCTGGTATGCATTCGGAAAGAACGCTGCCGTCATGAGAACAGGAGTGGATACTATGAAAAAGCTTCTATGCACATTCGCCGTCATCGGTGCATTATCCGTCGGTACAACCGCATTCGCCACCGTGGATATTGGCATTACGGTGAGGAGCAAGCCGATCGCGACCGACAGTCCCCCCATCTACGATCAGGGACGGGTGCTCGTGCCGATCCGAGCTGTCTCCGAAGCACTGGGCGCTGCCGTCGATTGGGATGCGAAAACGGACACCGTGGTCGTCCGAAAATGGTCGCAGACGATTAAGCTGACCGTCGGGAAGAAGACGGCCGCGACCGAGACGTTTGGGAATAACTCGTCCTCGTCGGGTCCGATTTCGCTCGACGTGCCAGCGAAGGCCGTCCATAATCGCGTCTACGTGCCTCTGCGCTTCGTCTCCGAGCAGTACGGCTACAAGGTGGAATGGAAAAACAACACTGTCGCCATCGAGTCGCCACTCTCCGATAAGCAGCGGGACGCGCTCTATACCGGCGATCTGGCCGCAAGCAGGAATCTGGTCATGGAAGCGATGTTCTCTGGAACCCATTACGAGCATACGCCACTGCGGACGCTCCACGAATCCGAGGATTACAGCACCGCCTTCCTCTTTCCCGAAGGAGAGGCACTCCGCTTCTTCACCATCGAGGGCAATGAGACGGCGACCTATTACGAATACAAGGACGATTTCCTTGTCGCGACATGGCAGGCCCATTTTGACGGAAGCATTGGAGATAGCTTTCAACTGCTGCTGGAGGAAAAGCTGAAGGACCGTACGGGTCCGACGCCGAAAATCGACAAGCCGCTGGTATTCTATAGCAGAGGCATTGCCGGAGATTCCAGCACCGAGGAAAGCGGCCTGATCGGACTGGACGGGAAGGTCACCCGGATCGGCTTCGAGCATACAGTCGGCGGTTCCGTGACCGACTCGTCTGGAAAGCTAACCGTGACGCAGCCGGACGAGGTGCGCAAGGAGGTCGTTCCCATCCCGCAAAATTAACAGCCTCAACGGATGTTCAAGTCTATTGCTTCTATCAGGAGGCGCCAGTAGGCAAAAAGGGATGGGATAAGATTATAAGTTCTTGTCCTTTTCGGGTACCGATTCATGTCTTGGGAAAGAACATGTATCACGATAAAAACAAAAATCCGCGAAATCCGCGAACCCGATACGTAATATGTTCTTTTCCTCCGACACATCCGTCAGGAGCATCGGAGAATTAACTGAATAGACCAGTGAATCTTGGCGTTTAACATGATTTTTTCGGATAAAAAATAAGTTGGGGCTACCGTGTGGCGCAGCCTCTTCGAAGTTAAACTAACGTTCTCCGTTAGCTTAGTCTTTTCTCAGGTTTTGAACAGGTTGTCCCCGTACTATGAATTTCTTAACATCTGTAGACTGGAATTGCTTAATAAAGCGGGTATTATCTCGTGAACGCGCACCGGATTTTGATGTTAGTCTTGTCTCTGCTCAATGCTCAAAAGGTCGACAATAGACTTGACATAGGAACGGGCGAGTCCACTTGTCATCGAGATGTGAACACCACCTGTTCCAAGCTTCTCTAAGAAGCCTTCGTTCATGACGACGCTTTCGACAGATGCATCATCCCATAAAATGGTTGCAACAATTCCCCTGCTCATTACTGTCTCAACCGGCCGGGACGCCAGCTGTGCGCCCTGAGCAACTAGGAAAAAATTAATGCTACTCTCTTACCTTGAACCAGCGCTCGAAGCGTTCGATGTTGGCCTGTAAATCAGCGCGGAATTGCTGTAACCCACCGATCTTCTGGTCAGCCTCTGCGAGATGCTACCGCAGGATAGAGAGGACTTTCTGCTTAGGTTGTACTCCACTAGGGTCAATGAAATAGAGATCAATAACGTCCCTTATTTCTTCCAGGCTGGCGGTTGATGTTGGTTTGCAGCATAGTACAGAATGTAATGACTGGGCTCCTTTCATGCTCATTGAAGGTGTAAAAGAGCCTTATACTTTTAAGCCACGCTTTGAGCCTGATCAAGAAGTACAAATGAAATTTTATGTCCCTTCTGACTACAAGATCGACAAGACTATAATGACGGATCATACATTAGAAGAGTTCGTTGGGCTACATCCTACATTGGTAAAGATTCAGAAGATAATATTCCTTGGCGAAACAGTCAAACCTATGATTATTGTTCTATGCCACGGAGTAAAGTTGTAGTGGATTACGTACATGGAGGAGAGGAAACAGATAATATATTTTTAGATTGAATTCCATGAGGGGCTGCTAGCCCCTCTCTTTTAAGGAGGATATTTTTATGGGAAAGATGTTGTTCAGAATTATGCTTATAGGTGCATTGTTTCTTTGTTTTTCTCTACCCTATATAGGAAAAATGTCAGCTCAGAGTATAACTCCAAACACTCCATTTTTGAAGATTAACAATTACTATGTCTTGTTCACAGCCCCCAAAGCACCTTATATTGATCAGAATAATCGCTATATGGTACCTTTGAGATCCATAAATGATTTGTTGGGAGGACAGACTACGTTTAACCCAACTTCTAATACGGCTACAATTAAGTTTGGAACACACAAGGTTGAGTTTAAAATGAACTCCACTGAGATTGTTACCGACTCGAGCTCGTCCGTGATGGATACCGTCCCTGTGCTTTATAAAAATGCGATGTTTGTCCCTTTAGGGGTACTTACTAAGCACTTAGACATACACCAGGAATGGGATCAGCAAAATAAACTGTATTCCCTCTCTGGGAAAGAATTAATGAAGACACCTTTGATGGAGAATGTAGAAGATTTGGATCATTTTAGAGAACAAGTGGATAATGAAAATGCATTCCAGTTGTTATCGTACAAATTGACCATGGGAGAAAAAATTCATCTGGCCATTACAGCTAAGAATATGACAGGGAAAAAGATTAGTGAGGGCATTGAAGATTTAAATACCACTTTTATTTTTTCTGACAATAGCACGGCCGGGGAAAATAGAAATCGTAAAAGGCCCAGTATAGATAAGGATGAAATTGTAACTCGCGAAGATGACATAGATTATGTGAAAACAATAGAGAATAATAAAATTATCAAACATGAACTGTCGTATATTCTCTTTAAGGGCAGAACTCTAAAGACTCACAAGTAAAAAAGTACTTTTACTTGTAGAGTGGAATGGGTCAATAGTAAAGCTGATCCTAGAAAGGATCAGCTTTACTATTAAATATTAGATTTGTGAGTTTCAAATTCCTTACGTTCATAAAAATACCCCAACCTACTCCATTGTCAATTAGGGACAAACTTGATAAATAGTGATTGCTTTCTCCGTTCCGAACGGCGTTTTACTTGACTGATTATTTATGTATTAGAAAGTTTATCAAGAGTATGTCTATATTTTCGACTGCCTTCTTTATTCTGGGGTGTTATCATGACGATCATCATTTTTATTCATATAATCCTCCTCGTGCAAATCTTCGTTTATAAAATAAAAATGCTGACTGTACTGAACCACGACTTGTTCTAAACCAAACCTTTTACCAGCCAACAAATTCGCAATCCACGCACTCATATAGAGTGCGACGACAGCGAAAATGAAGGAATTAATACCCTAATGATATCAATTCCATGCATTTCCGAAAAAAACGATGCCAAAAAAGCTTGAATCGACTATTGACTTCTAACGAAGAAAGCTAATTTAAAACCATTTCGACAAATTTCGAGGTGCGAAAGATCCAGGGTTTTTATGTGAGCTTCACATTTGCACCGTAACCAAGACATACACTCAGGATACCACAAAACATTTCTCTGTCCCAGACAATGCTCTATTTCTAAAACAATAACGACTCTGCCCCGTCAATGACAATTTGTGCGCCAGTAATGTGACGCGAATGATCTGAGGCCAAAAATGTTACCAAATCAGCTACCTGCTCGGGTTGACCCGGTCCATCTGCCAACGGTTGCCCTCCTTCAGGAAACTTGACGGGGATGGTAATTTGCTTTAACCCTTCCGACTTCTCCGTGGTTTCATCAATATTCGTCGAAATGGCACCCGGATAGATGACATTGACACGAATACGAAACTTAGCCAGCTCCAGTGCAGCCATTTTAGCAAAACCAGTTTGACCCGCCTTCGATGTGCTGTAGGCTGACATCCCAAAGCTGGTAAAGCGCTGATTTCCATTAATGGAACTGGTAATAATAATGCTGCCGCCACCGTTCTTTTTCAAATGTGGAATTGTATACTTCACCGTCAGGAAGGTACCGTCCAGATTCGTGGACAATGTTTGCCGCCAATCCTCAATGCTCAGATCCTCGATCGGTCCGACGACTCCGTTAATCCCCGCATTAGCAAAAATGATATGCAGACCGCCAAATAATTCAACCGCTTCCAGAACTGCTTTTTCCACACGCACCGGATCGGCAATGTCCACGTCAAATGCCCGCGCTGACCCTTCACGTATAGCATTAATTTCTCTTTCTGTCTCCAAAATACGCTCATTACTTACGTCAAAAAGAGCGACATTCGCTCCTTCTCTAGCCATTTGAATGGCCGTTGCCTTGCCAATGCCAGAACCAGCCCCCGTGATCAGAGCCGTTTTTCCTTCAAAGCGTGCGCCTCCTGCATATGTGTAGCTCATATGTATCGCTCCCTTTCAGTAATCTGTATAATCACAAGATTACCCAAAAGGATATACTTTATAATCACCATTTTTGCGCATTTTTTGCTATTCCTTTGCGATATTTAAGAAAAGTACGAATATTACGCGCATTAGCGCGTCTTTCCTTCTCCTCCTCGTTACATTCTATAAATATCTTAACGAATCGTAATGTTCTATGTATTCATCAAAAAAAGGACGTATACATCCATATCCATGGTTGTATAACGTCCTTTTGCTTATTCATTTACCACTGCAGCTCAATAAATGCAGCATCATCATCAAGTCCCCCGGTGTGGGATGCATCCAGCAATACCTGTATCTGCTCATCAGGGACAGGCTCGCGAATGGGGTCCAAATCGGATAAACCGTCCGTATATACCTGTAATCTCATCGGCATATCTGCGGATATGCTTCTTTCATACCAATGAGGCTTCCCTCCAATCGGCCCACGGCTTGTAGACCAGCGCTCCGCTGTAGAGAAGGTATGATCGAACAGCTCGCTGATTTCTTCGGCACCGTTCCATAGTCGCAAACGTGAATCCCCTTGCCAGGCAAGTCGGAGACGGCCACGGCTGCCACGCTTCGGCAGTTCGATTTTACCGCAAATATACATGGACTGGCTACCTTGACGACGTTTATCTTCCAATACCGAACGCATTAGGCCTGATTCGTGATCCAAAGGCTGCCGATCCAGTTCCTCTGCCGCTGTACCTGCCAAACGTTCAAGGTACACTCTCAATTGATCAGCAGACAGATCTTGTCCCCGTTCCATCCAATCCAGTAAAGAAGAACCCAGATAGCGGGCCGCAAAATCTCCTCGGTAACTGAGCCCGACACCATCACACAAGACAAAACAACAGACGGATTTATGAATACGTACTGCGGCGAAATCCTGTCCGCTTTCTCCCATACTGGCAGATTCGGCAGACCTTCCATAGCCATAACGACACATAAAACGACTGTGATGAGATGATAAAGGCTGATCGCCTGTCTGAGAGCTTATGTAAGCAAATTGCTGAGTCAGCCTTGCATTCATTCCCTTTTTTTTGCTCGCGGGGAGCAGGGACAGCGGTGGATTCATGCTTTTACCTCCTTACCGTACAGGCGTTGCGGCCGACATTTGAAACCCAATGGACACCAGCTCCGCACAGGTTCCGGGCAGCATCATAATGGCTCCTTCACCTAACTGATAATCTGCCTCAAATAGCATTTCCCGATAGCTTTCAGGCAGCACAGAAGACATATCACGCAATTTCACAGCATGTTCATCCTGCAACGGCGTATTATGTGTCAGACCTTTCCAGCGACGGGGGTCCTGAATAGGCGTTTCCAGCAACCTGTCGGATAAAAATATATTTTCCACCAGTACATTACCGTCCGGTACGCTCATGCTCATAATACGCTTCGCAATCGGTTCGGGATCATCACCTGTGGAAACTCCATCTGTCATATGACAGACCAAAGGTGCAGGACAGTCCTGCATCCCTGGTAATTCCGCTTGCAAAATACGCTCAGCTTGCAAGAAGGCCTTTGCTGAATCTGAAAACCGTTTGGGCGTCAAATCGGGCAACGAACCAATGGCCGCGATTTCATCAATTCCCTTGACACCATTCAGCAGGTCATACACGTCGTCACTATAAGCCAAAATCGCAATCCGATAGCGCGCTGTCAGCCGATTTCCTTTGGTTGATCGAAAAACCATCTGCCGGATCGCCAACGATATAGCTTCATATACAACGTCAATACGCCGCCGCCCCTCCATCAGCATGTTCATCGACGCGCTGATGTCAATCAGGTAAATGATCAGGGCGGGAGTGCGTTGTGAAGCCTGTATTGTATAATTCATGGTTTGTACATGCTCCCCTCAGTTACCTTCTATCTCCATCTGTTTCGTATCTATCATTCCGCCTATATATAAACATATGAAATATTAAATTTTAGGCAGTCTAAAATTCGTATCTCCTAAAAAATTATAAATAGAGGAGGCCCGATATCCTACTTCACCTACCGAACGATAATAAGAAGGATTACTATCATATAGTGATCTAAAACGCTTCGCAAAGCTCTTTGCCTTCGCAGCGCTGCCACCTTCCTGAGAGGCATACGCCTTGTTGTACAGGGAAATAAGCTGAAGAACGTTCTCCTTGTTTCGTGCATGCATGGACTCTTTTTGCTTTTGTTCCGCCTCGGCTGCTGCCTTACGAGCTGCCTCTTCCTGGGCGGCACGAGCTTCCTGCTCTTTTTTCAAAGCCAAGTATTTTTCATACTTTGCCTGTTGATCATACGCTTTTTGCTTCGCCAACTTGGCAGCCGCCTGCTTATTTTGTTCCTTTTGAGCGAGATAAGCTTCATATTTAACCTGTTGAGCGATAAGGGCTTGCTGTTTCTTCTGCTCTTCCTGTTGCTTTTGAGCAGCAAGTGCCTGTTGTTTGGTCTGCTGTTCCGCTTCCTGTCGTTGTTTCTCCGTCAGCAATTTTTGAGCCGCTTTCTGCTCGGCTGCCAGCTTTTCCTCGGCCGCCTTTGCAGCCTTCGCTGCCTCTTCCTGCTTGGCTGCCTCGATTTGCCGCTGATTGGACTGATCTGCAAGAATATTCACGGCTGGGATTCCAGCTGCCAATAGAACGACTGCGGCCGCAGTTGTCACGATAAACGCTTTGGAGCGATACCAGGCTTTTGTTTTTTCAGGTTGCTCTGGCGTCATGGGATTCAACTGCTCCTCTAGTCCTGTGATCGCAGCTGACACCTCCACATGCAAAGGACTGCCGTCTTCTACAAAATGATACAACGACCGGTATACTTCCAGCGCTGCAGCAGGTTTGTTTTGCTGCTCCAAATCACGTGCCTGTCGGAACAGCTTGTCCGTTACCCCACGCTCTCCTTGCTCCAGGGCGGCCTGATTTAGCAGTGCAGCCTGTTCAGTCTTGAGCGGTGCAGGCGCTGACAAAGAGGATGCAGCTTCACTGGAAAGGCCACCCACCGCTGCCGATTCTATTGTTTCTGTCGCAGCAGGTTCCGGTTCTATAGCCTCAACTGAAATTTCCTGCTCAGTAACCGCATTAAGTACAACCAGCCATTCGCCAAAAGTAGGGCAACTGCTTAAATCCTGACTATCCCAAGCACGGCTGAACAATTCTACCACCTTGCTGCCCCAACGAGATTCCAGCGATTTTCGTAAAATAAAATAACGTTCGCAAGGCGTCTGCATTTCATGCTGATCAAAATAACTTTCGCCCCACGCTTTGTCGACTACTACACGGTCAGACCAGCCTAACATTTCTCCTATAATGATTGCCCCTGCAAAACGGTCTGCATACGCACTCCACAACCCGCTGTGGACGGTACGATGGGCGGCATACCCTGGCGAACCTGCCAATAGAGCGTCTGGACGATCCATTTTAGTACTATACATTTGTTCCACGTCCACCAATTCCACAGCTGACGTGCCTTCAGGCAGTTCCACTTCAGAAAAAAACGGAAGCATCACATTCGGCGCCGATAAATCACAGTGCGCCAATCCTTTTTGCTCCATAGCTGAACCGATCCCTGCCAATGCTCTGGCTAAAGCCAGACTATCGGAAGCCTCAAGCTGACGCTGATCTGTGAGACAATCGAACCATGTCATACCGTGAACCCATGGCATCAGTACCGCATACAGCAAATCAGGCTGCTCGGCAATCAGACTTCCGTTTCTTTCTGGAGTGAGCACATCACGCTTGCATACCTGCAAACCGGGAATATCCCCGTATGCTTCCATATGCTCAGATTGATAAACCATAGCCGGGATGCGGAACTTCGGAAAAAACACCTTAAGGGCTTTTGCCTCATGTGGCGCTCCGTTTTTGGCATTTAGCTGGTATACAATTCCCTGACGCCCTGCTTGAGCATAGGCTAAACCGGGTGCAGCGGGATGTCGTCCAACCACATAAGCTGTGCCGTTTATGATCAATTCGTCTCCCGGATTCGGTTGAAAAGACATGAAACATCCCTCTCCTTACATCATTCAGTATGCTAGTTTTCCTCACCTTATTATATACATCTATGGATGGCAAGAAAACCGGGTATCCGAAGATCGCCCGGTTTTTCCTGAACATCCTGTGCCAAACCGTGAGGAATGGCTCACATATTGCTTCTTAATAGAGTGGTATATGATAAGTTAATGCCTATCAGGCAAGACAACTTATTTCGTTTGGTCAACCGTGCGGAATTTGTTAGCGATAGCTGTCAATTCTTGACTGATGCTGTTCAAAGTCGTTACGAAAGCTTGCATTTGTTTGCTAGCTTCCTGAAACTCTTGGAAGAAGCGTTGTTTAGTCATACCTTCCCATTGACCTTCCATACCTGAGATGGACTGTGTCAAACTGGAAACGATCTGCTGGCTTTGCTCACCACTTTGTTTAAATTGGTTAGCCACCTGATCAACCTGTTCTGGGGTAATTAAAATGCGTCCTGCCATTTTTTGAGTCCTCCTTGATGATAAATAATGTTTTTGTTTATCTGGTTCAAATTGTACTATGGCTATTTAATTCCCTACAAAAGGCAAAGGACCTAATTGTAACAATCCCACTTTTTAACTATAAAACAGCACCTAACAGTATAATATTAACAAAAAAACACCTAATAAGTCCCATAAAGCCGGGAATTGTGGAACGAGCTCAAGTAATTTTGCAATCGATCCAGATTGTCCCGGAACGCGATCCCAACTAAGCGACAGGCTGATCTCTTACTGTAGACGGATCAGTAAAATACCAATCCTGCGGACTGCTAGAAGACGCCTGCATCAGAATATCCTGATGCAACGTTTCTACATCCGAAGACTGTACACCAGAAATGGCATGTACGACAGACTGCGGGTTAGAAATCAGGCTGCTTCCTTCCGAAGCTTGCCCAGGCAGAATAGACGGTGATTGCTGATTCGACCAATCGAGCATCGTGACGGGTCGTCCCAATGGTTGGCTGGCAAATGACAGTATCGTTTGATAGTTGTGGTCAACAGACTGAAACTGCTCTGCCTTTCGGTTCAGTTGTGTACCTGATGTATGGAGGTAAGCATGGATCTGTTCTGACATCCGCTTGGCCTGCATCCAATGATTCAAGATCGCCTCGCGTGCAGATACATCCCAATCCAGCGATTGTAACGCCTGCTCCAAACCTGCTGTTAACTGTTGAATTTGCTCCGCCGCATGCTGTAGCTGCCCGCTAAGCCCCCGAAGCACATCCGGTTCAACTCGAATGCGCATATCCATCACCCTTCTTCTGTCACTTCTTCATTCACTGCCGACTGTTTCAACCAATTTAATAATAAATCCACAAACTGATCTCTTGAAGCCATAGCTGCAATCAGCCAGTCCCCGTTACCACTAGAGCTCATCCGAAATATCCAGTTCATTGCAGGACACAGGACAAAGGCTGCCCGTTGTGATTCCCACTCCCTGCCGTTCCAAACCAGCAATTGCAGTTCTCCCTCAGCTACACGGGAACTCAAAGACTGAGCCAGTCTTGCAGACCCCTCTGCATCTCCGCTAGCCTCGGTCAGTTTACTGCTGATCAAAGACACACTTTCCCCTGCCGATTGCTCGTAAATTTTATTAAACGCCTGCTTGGAGAACATTAGTGCGGGGGATTCAGGCACAAGTCGATCTACCCAACCCATTTTATCAATCAATGTCTCGCAAGCCTTTTCCACATTACCCAGATCGTACAATCGATACTCATCGGGTTCATCAGCGGATTTCACGAGTTCCACTACACGCTCGTTCGTGCAATGGAGATAGCCTTCAAATTGCTTACCTCCCCGCACATAGCGTATACGGCAAGCCCTGTTGGATAATCCCGCGATAGCGACTCTTGAAAAAACAGTAGGAGGCATTGCTAGCTCTTTGCCCTTATCTACCCGCTTTAGATAACCCTTTTCCAAAAGAGTAGCTTTTACTTGCTCCCACTCTTCCGCCAACTCCTCTGCTAGATAGCCCTTAAACGGATCTTCCACCCCAAGCAGTCGGTCAGAACCCAATACGCCTGCCAGAAAAAACAGTTCCTTCGCCTTGAGGGTTATTAACTTCTGCTTGGAAGCTTGAAACGTTAACATTATGAGCCACCTCCCTTCAAACTACAACATGCCATCGGTCACGAATTTTCGTTATCCAATCCTCACAGCTCACTTGCTCTGAGAAGGGAATTGCCGCTTTTATCCTGGTAAATTTGCGCCGTACGTAGTACCCCTGCCCAGGTGGCAGGACTTTTAGTCCACCAGTAGCGGCGTTCGCCTCCGAATAAGGGATACGAAAGAACGATAGATCATTCGAATCTAGTGTTCCAAATAGCATACCGCTTTGGCTTGCCTTGACATCATTAAACCAGTCCACACCAAAGGTAGGAAAATCAGATGGCACACCCGAGAGCACGACATGCACATTGCGATCACGTCCCAACCGTACAATGGCGGAGAGCTGATCCTTTATCATAAAATCATTCAGTTGCTTGCTTAACATATCCGCATCATCAATGACCAGGAGCAATTCGGGATCATTCCCCTCCTTGTTCCGTTGTTGAACAATATCATACACTTGCTGTACCAGAGGTCCCATTTCTTCCTCACTTTCAGCAGCAGCCTTAACATGAGGAAGATGTCGTAATCTAGATAGTCCCCCGCCTCCATAGCGTGTATCGATCGTATAGACTTCCAATTGATCGGGTGATGTGTAATAAGCCAGCGATATAATCCAGCTCATTAGAAAGGAGGTTTTTCCACCCTCCATTGGACTACCCACAATAAAATTGGGCCCTTCTTTCAGATTCAGGAGAAAAGGCTCAAGATCGTCACTCTGTAGGCCTACAGGTACTTCGTAAGGTAGTGCGCCCGATGGTCCACTCGTCCGATCCCACTGCTGAAGCAGCTCCGATAGTGGAATCCGCTCAGGTAATGGTAGGATAGCTGGTGCGTGCTTGCCTTTCCATTCCTGCACAATGCCAGCAATATTGCGGCGTAGCCGTGCTGATCGCTCCGCCTCATCTTCTCCTGGTGAAGGCAGTGCCGTCTGGAACTCCAGCGGAGGAACATGCCCTTTAACCAGAGCGCGACCTGGAATTAACGGTCCTGGCGTTTTGGCTGGTCGCCCTACCGCATAGTAATAGTCACTCGGGTCGGACATTTCAAAAGAAACAGCATTCGGTATGTTACTGCGGAATTTCTCAAACACATCGGTAATCCGGTTCGCTGTAATGATAAACGTGATGCCTAGACTACCCCCTTCTCGCAAAAGAGATTCCAGCAGTTCATTTTCATCTGGATAAGCATTACGGAAATTAAGATATCCATCAATAACTACGACAATTTGCGGAATATCCTCGACAGCAGAACGTCGATAAGAGCTTATTGTTTTGACTCCAGCCTCGGAAAGCATTTCCTTGCGTACGGCCACCATCTTGAACAGATAACGGAACAATCGCTTGATCCGGTCATCCTCCTCAGCCATCATAACAGCCCCGATTTGGGGAAGTTCCCCAAAGTCGCGCATCGTTCGACCCATGTCAATGATATAACCGTTCCAATGATTCGCAGCAAATCGCTGAGCCGTGGACATCAGCAACGTATGCAAAAAGGTTGTTTTCCCCATGCCGGGCATGCCATACACAGCCCAATGACCATGATCTAGCGATGCATAAATTGGCTCCTGTCGCTGATTCGGCAAATCATCCACTAGACCAATAAGAGCCTTCAGCTCCAAAGGTGATGATGTACTATCTATTTCGGTGCATGCCGGCAAATTTGTTAAATCCAGCAATTCAGGCAGCGGCGGAAGCCACGGTCCCTGAAGCCGTTCGATCCCTGCCTTAGCAGCCTCATTCGCAATATAATCAATAAATACTTGAAGCTGTTTAGGGGCTTCTTCTCCTTTTAAGCCCGAGCTTGCCCGTTCGCCGCCCGTCAGTAGCGCTTCACGTTTTCCGTTCAGTCTCACTTCATGTACAGGTAGTGCAGAAGAAATATCGCTGTTGCCTATATACGGCGCACCGCTCCAAGCAAACTGCATCTCTTCAAATACTTCGTCACTACCCACTTGGAAATATCCTCGTCCCGGCTTCGTAATCCACGCGGCATTCGGTATTTTCAACATGTCACGGCTATCGCCTTCGCTTTGCACCCGTAAGCAGATGCGGAATCTGGAGTTACTCCAAATCTTGTCATCCACGACACCTGCGGGCTTTTGCGTCGCCAAAATCAAATGGACACCTAGTGTCCGCCCAATCGCAGCAATACTGATTAGCTCGTCCATAAACTCTGGCTGATCCCGCTTTAATTGTGCAAATTCATCAATAATAATAACCAGATGAGGCAGCGGTTGTTCCTGCCGCTGCCGGAGTAGTCTGTAATATTCATCAATATGCTGTAAATTGCCTGCATCGTTCAATATCTTCTGCCGACGAACCAGTTCTGCTTTAAGAGATATTTTGGCACGTTCAATCAAATTATTGTCCAAGTTCGTGATCGTACCCACAACATGCGGCAAGTTAACGAACGTGTTGGACATGCCTCCACCCTTGTAATCGATCAGCATAAAAGCAAGATCATGCGGATGAAACTCGGCAGCAAGCGAGGCTACAATGGACTGGATAACCTCACTCTTTCCTGAACCCGTTGTACCGGCGATCAAGCCATGGGGACCATGCCCTTGACGCTCTATCTTATCATGCAGGTTAATCATAATCTTCTTGCCGCCTGCTCGCACGCCCATTGGCACAGGTAAGGTATCAGGATGGCGGTTACGTCGCCACCGATCTGCCACATCCAGTTCTTCCACACTTGCTACGCTCATCATATCAAACAGAGGCAGCACAGCGGGAATATCAGAAGCAGAGGAACGCTTCAAGCGAATAGGAGCCATGTACCGCGCTAATGCATCGGCTTCCTCTTTTGACAAACGATCCGGTTTAAAACTTTGCTGTTCAACCTCCGCCGACTCTGATTTACGGGCATATACGCCCTGCTCTTTGGAAGCCTCCACAATCAGCTGACACTGCATCGGCAAAGCCTCTTTACGAGAAGCCAGCACAATCGTACACGCATCAATGGTTCGGCCGTCTTCCAATAACAACGGCAGTAACGGTTCTTCCTCAATCAGCTGGGTGTCAGATAAAACAACGACATAACAAGGGACTTCCATCCCTTTGCCTTGACGCTCATTACGATTATTTTTACGGCGGTTCAGTCTGGCAAACAGAAAATCTGCTAATTGATGTGCACTACTACTGCGGTCTGACATCATTCTCTGGATTCGGTCATCATCCCACACATGTGGAAGCCAGCGCATCCAGGTCCATTCACTTTCCTCTCGCTCGTCATAGAAGGAAGCAATTTTCACTTCATCTGGCGAGTGACGAACCGTCACTTGTGCCAAAATGACTCTTAACGCAGCAAGGGTATGTTCCCGATCGCCGACCAATCCAACCACTTTGGATTGAAACAGCGGTAATGCAATGGAAGCAGCGTCTACCAGACGAAATTCTTCTTCCAGTTCATCCGCAGCTCCCAACAAAGGATCTCGGTCATAACCGTCTGGGCGTGGAATTTGCAATTTTATATGAAAGGGAACTTGTCCAGTTCCAATACGCACCTGCAAAAAGTCCTCATCCTCCGGTGATCGTTCCCAAAGTGAACTGTTGCGGTTTTTGACAATTTGAGTGCATATTTGCGGGTCACCGTGAATTTCATATAGTGTGCGAATTTGCTCCTCGCGTTTCATTTCAAGTTCTTCACGATGCTTTTGGAGCTGTTCCCGGTACATGCGGTCCCGTTCCTCTAGCTTGCGCTTGTATTCCTTCTTATTATTTAGATAGACAAAAAAAGGAATCGTATAAGATGTAAGCATCATGACCACAGTGACCATTTGGAACATCAAATAGTTACTGTTACCCATCTTGCCTGTTTTGCTCATATATACGTAAAAGCCTATAGTCACCAACGTCATCATTAACGGAATAAGTATAGATATAATAGAAAAAGACGGCTTGCTCGGCTCAGCCGGAGGCCGTAAAATCTCCAGCTTCTCCTCTCGGAGCGCCGGCCTTAATCTCGGGGATCGCTGGTATAATGCATTCAAGACAAAAGTCCCCCTTTTCGCTTACTATTTCATTTTACCAAGGTTTCATATAATTTCATGTGTGTATTTACCCATTTTTTTCATTTTGAAACAGAGAACGCCTTCCATACACAGGCGCTTCGTCCTGAGTTGTCGAAAAAGCGCGCTGAATACGCACAGTACAGCCTTCCCGCAAGCCGGATCCTGTAAGTAGCTGGTTATCTCCCACCCTGAACCAGAGCCCTTCCGGGAACTTTGCTTCCATAATATATTGCATGCCTTCCGCCGGAGGCTCGCCGAAAATGCGCACACCCAGCATCAGCTTTAAATGTTCCACCGAGTATTCATCAGCTACCTCGATGTCAAACCACTCTGTTTCCTGTCGTCCTGAAAGCACGGTCAGGATCATCTGTCATCCCTCCCGATCCTTAATATATAGCAAAGTTCACGCAAAAAGCCTATTTCCACGGAAATATGGCTATCGTAACTGTAGCATCCGACTATTAGACTGTCAATTTGTTACAAAATACCCACTCCAAAAATAAAATAGTGACTTTGGTCATATTTTCTCATATTAGTAGAGTCATTGGTATCAATAATATGTATTGGATCGGTTCTAATATGGGTATATACGTCATTTTGTCGATTAGTTAGAACTAAATTCGATTGTTACCTAGATTGTTGTGAACACTTTGTAAATTTTTCAGACCTTTATGTTTTTATAAGGTGTTTTTAAGGTAATTTTAAGAAACGGGCACTACAATTAAGCCATGAAATAACTCAGGCGAGGTGATTTTTGTGAGAACATTAATTACATTTCAAAACAAACGTATTCCCGTATACTTCAATCAAGAAAATAAGCAACCAGTACAAAAAACATTAAAACTTCTAAGTAACACTTTGGAGAATAAAATCTCCAGCGGCAAGCGTGCCCTTCAAAAATGCCTTAACTCTTTGATCAGTATAGAGATTGTCGGTTGTGAAGCCATCCTGCATAGTGTTAGTGAAAATGATTCATTGGCATTGTCCCTCTATTAAGAGGGACTTTTTTTTGTCCACTTTAGACACACAAAAAAGAGAGGGACATTTCAGCACCCTCTCCATATCAGCAGCTTTAAAACATGATACATGTGACTTACCGCAGCTTATGGATTGATCAGACTTTATTTAAAGTATTCTGCGATAACCTTTTTTACCGCCTCGTTCCTTATTCTGCGCCTTCTCAATCCGTATTCTAAACAGTTCTAGTAAATTAGCGCGTGTATGCTCTTCCCGGCAGTTGTCCAGCTTTTTTAAGATAAAACGGTCAATGGACATATGACTCAGGCTCCTTTACAGCAAGCTGCCCCTGCTTTTCAAGGGGATGATCAGGCTATCCATTTTTAACCATTCTGCCTGTTGTTTAAACAGGTACGTTCCTTATAGGATAAAGCAGGCGGGATTACATACCCTTTAATAAGGGTAAATACATAAAGTTTCGATAATTTTATCACGTTAAGCCTGGAAGCTATGGACAAGGAGCGAACAAAAACCATGAGTAAACACATGATTACCAAAATAGTCTGCAACCTTTTATTCGCATTCTTAATTCTAACGATGCTGGCTGCATGCAGCAGGGAAAAAGCTTCAACCCGGAGTATAGCCCAACATGAAGCTGAAGCACGTGCCTACACCGTAACGGGTAATCCCAACCAAGGTGCATCATCCCTTGATGAACGAGCTGCCAATCATACACCTGTCCATCAGCAAGGCAGCAGCTATGTCGAAATATCAGGTGGCGTCAGCATTGATAAAAATACCGTGAAGGTTACAGGACATTCCAACCTCCCGGCCGGAGCACGGATCAAAGGGAATCTTGCGGTCAAAAACTCCCTGTTAACTGGGTACACGGATGAGACAACCGTTCAAAAGGACGGAAGTTTTGTACTCCAGGTACAACGCCCCGGAATACAGGGCAGTATGGATCTGACTGTTCTGTTCCGTCCAGATGACCAAGACAATGAAATACGAAATCTGTATGGCAGCGGTGGCAACAAATTGGAAGGTCCTTATGTATATCAATACGAAGAAAACAAACAGCTTCTGTATGAAGTTCGGATTGGGGCTGAATTTGATCCTGAACAAGAACGCAATACCCCTTTAGTTAAGCCCGTCTGGAACAAACCTAAGGACTACGGCAGCCCTCAAGTGTGGATTAAGCCTGATGTGAAGCAAGAGGGTAACTATTATCATGTATATGCGCGCAGCAATTTGCTGGAAGGGTCGGACGTCAAACTCAAGATTGATTTTCCGGGACGATGGCAGTTTGGCTACGATGATCAAACCAAAGTTATGCCTGACGGCTCCTTCAGCATGAGGGTCAAAAAGCCGAGCCTTGCCAACCGCTACATCATAGTCATAAGTTTCGAACCAAACGAAGATATGTGGACCAACGCCAAACAGGCGTATGGTACACAAGGAGAACGTCTTTCGGGACCGTTAGTCAAATCTGCAGACGAAAAAGAGGGCTCCAAACAGATTGAAGCCCGTATCCCTATCCAACCCAAATCGTAACTAAACGCAGCATCTAACTTAAAGTTACGGCCGTTCGCCATGAAATACGCTTCACAGATACAGTCTATGACGCGGTTTCCACGTATGAGTAGATACAGAGTCTCATGTCGTCTAGCCGCTACGGCTGTATCGTGACTGGCGTGCCTATACTTACCCTCTCCTGAAGCTCAAGCACATCCTTATTCTGCATTCGAATGCAGCCATGTGACACCATCTTGCCAATGGACCATGGCTCATTGGTGCCGTGAATGCCATAATGCGGCTTGGACAGCCCCATCCAGAACGCTCCGAAAGGTCCGCCCGGATTAGGTTGTTTGTTAATAATCGTAAATTGCCCATGCGGTGTCTGTGTAGCCAGCTTGCCAATACCGACTGGATAATTAAGAACAATCTGATCTCCATCCTTCAAATATAAACGACGATCCGATAAATCCACCACAATGCTGTAGTTCGGCATATATTCACCCCTTTATACCATATGCCGACTACAACATAGATTTTCGTATATTTTTACATTTGATACTTCACTGCAGTTCGGCTCACCACTCCACATCACGTCGCCAGCCACTTCGCTGATCCCTAGCCAGCCACTTCGCTGATCCCTACGCCCCGGGGTTGTGCTTGAACGACTATCTTTCCTGCGCCGGTCTGCTTCCTTACGCGCCTGATATTCCAGTTCCCGCTGCATTTTGCGATAATTGTTCACTCTGGATTCCGACAATTCCCCTCTCTCTATAGCTTCCTCCACTGCACATCCAGCTTCGCCCTTATGCTTGCAATCTGCAAAACGGCACTGCTGCGCCGTTTCCATAATATCCGTGAAGGTATGAGCGACACCCATGGAATCATCCCATAGATTAAGCTCGCGCATACCAGGTGTATCCAGCAAAACGGCTTGCTTTGCGATAGGAAAAAGCTGTCGGTGAGTGGTTGTGTGCCTGCCCCGACTGTCTTCCTCCCTCACATCCTGTGTCAGTTGAACCTCAGACTCGGAGAGCCAGTTTACTATCGTGGATTTGCCACTACCGGAAGAGCCTGTCAAAGCAACTGTAGAGCCAGGCTGAAGAAACGTCTCCAGTTGCTCTCTGCCTTCATTCTGCAAAGCAGAAATAACGATAACAGGTACACCAGGGGCAACTCCCTCCGCTTCAGCAACCCGTTGTTCGACATCTTCACAAAGGTCACTCTTACTCAAAACGACAACCGGGTTTACCCCGCTGTTCCAAGCCATAATTAAATACCGTTCCAGTCTGCGCATATTAAAATCATGATTCAGCGCATTAACAAGGAACAGCGTATCCACATTGGTAGCGATCAGCTGCTCCCTCGTCTCAAAGCCCGCTGCCTGTCTAGATATTCGACTTTTCCGCGGCAAGACGGCATGAATTACTGCATCCGACACTTCATCTGGCGTAGTGATTGCTAGCCAGTCCCCTACAGCAGGCATTTCCGCCGGATCGACAACAGCATGTCGTAGCTTACCTGAAGACACTCCCCAGCGTTCTCCATCCATTGTGATAAGCTTCACCTTTTGTCCGTAATCGGCAATCAAGCGAGCAGGACGTACCTGTGTATTTCCTGTGCGTTCCTCAAAGCCTTGCTTCCATTGGTCCCAAAAAACGTTCCAGTAATCAGACCAACCGTATTCATGTATACTCATTGTTTTCCTCCTGAATTCATTGTTCATTTTTGATCGTAATGTTATTTGATAGGTGTACATTTTCTCCCCGCATGCGAACAACGCGAAAAATCCGCAGGGGTTTCCCTGCGGAGGGTATACGATTCAGGTCGATGCGATCCGTTCGTTCACTTAAGCAAGCAGTCTCTCACAGACCACTCCCCAGAACCAACAACTGGATAACAAGACGCCTAACCATAAAAAATCCGCAGGGAATCACTCCCTGCGGATTTTGTTGGTTCTACTGTCCAACCAACTGCTAAGCCAAGACTATAGATCTATACAGTCTTTAACTGTGCATTGTCCGTGCGGGAGACAAGTCATTCTGCTGCTGAACCCATCCATTCATGTTCGTACGCATATAACATCGCCTCCTCCTAAAATTTCCTTTATCATACAAGTCCATCAATTGTCTGTCAAGGCAGCTACGAAACTTTTTTGAAATCTTTGTCAAGTTTCGTTTAGCGTACCTGATCCCAGCGCGTCCACATCTCACGCGGGTTCAATTCGTACATTTCCCGTTCCCTGTACATAAACTGATGCATAATCAGCTCACGCCGAATCGTTGCAAAATCCTCATGGTATTGCTTGATCCACTCGTTTAATTCACGTTCAGGATACATGCGGCCTGGCTCCAGCTTTTCTGCCAGCATCTGAAGTACGATCAATTTTTTCTTATACTGCGCAGGGATTTGGCGCAACTTGCCGTCCTTGGAAAAAAAATTGCGTAAGACCGATGCCTCCAGCGTTTCATTCAACTCTGACATCTCTTCCTCCCCCTCTCCTTTTTCGAAAATAAATCGCACCGTCGCCTCGGCATGCTGCCGGATCAATTCTGGATTCAGTGTAAAATACACCGTGTTTTTATCACGTCGTTCCTTAATCAACCCAGTCTCACGAAGTTTGGAAGCATGATGCGTAACAGTCGGTTGGGACAAATTCAGCTTTTTCGCCAAAGCTTGGCCATGCATCTCCCCACAGGACAAAAGAAGTAGTATCCGCATTCGCGTTGGATCAGCAAGTGCTTTATGATAATTGACCATTTTATCCAGTTGCATCGTTATTGCACCTCTTTTCACTAGTACATACTTGCTATGCAAACGAATTCAATCACATAAATTAGATATATATCTAATTATATGTTCACTAAATGTGGCTGTCAATCTTCACCGTCTGTCATCTTTTCTGAAAACGGCTGGATATTGTGTTCGCATTGCGGTAGGATTATTATTTGAAAACTTCTCACATACTGAGCGATTTGCTTCAATCCTGAGATCCGTTTTTAATCGTCAAAATAATGTTAACCCTACAAAACTGGCGTAATAAACCAATACAACTGGAGGTTCAACCAAATGCACGACGTAATCATTATCGGTGGCGGACCCTGCGGACTATCTGCTGCAATCGAATGCAGCCGCAGAGGTTTGCAAACTGTCATTATTGAAAAAAGCAACATCGTTCACTCCATTTTTCTGTATCCGACGAACATGCAGTTTTTTAGCACCGCTGAACTACTTGAAATCGGTGATATTCCATTCAGTACCCCTAATGACAAACCTTTTCGTCATGAAGCACTGGCGTACTATCGTAAGGTAGCTACACATTATAACTTGAACATTCAGCATTATGAGGAGGCCCAGTCTATTCATCGCCAGGATGACGGTACATTTACTGTACATACCCTGAGCAAAGGAGAAATAACCAAAACGTATTCGTCACGCTATGTCGTTGTGGCTACAGGATATTTTGATCATCCGAACTATTTGGGCATTCCCGGGGAACAATTGGATAAAGTCACTCACTATTTCAGCGAAGCCCATCCCTACACAGGAACCCGGGTTGCAGTTATCGGTGGCAGTAACTCTGCGGTAGATGCTGCGATGGAATTAGTGCGGGTCGGAGCTACGATTGATATGGTATATCGTCGAAGCGAGTTGTCCCAATACATCAAGCCGTGGGTTCGTCCACTGTTTGACAGTATGGTACAAAAAGGGAAGATCACGCTGCATTTAGGCGCACGCATTACCGAAATTCATCCAGACCATGTCGTAGTCACTCCGCTGGACACTGAAGCATTCCGACTCGAAAATGATTTTGTACTGGCACTGACTGGATTTCACCCGGAACGAAAACTACTGGAGTCTGTCGGCGTTCATATGGCTGAAGATCTGGACAAACCAGAATTTAATCCTGCCACGATGGAAACGAACATCCCAGGTATATATGTCGCGGGGGTCATCGCTTCAGGCAGCAATGCCAATGAAGTGTTTATTGAAACAGGCCGCTGGCACGGGCGTCAAATCGCGGAGCATATCCAAAGCTAAATAAACGAAGGAGAACATCTGTATGGATTACAGCTCACTTATCTTACTGGTATTGGCTGGTCTTGGGATTGTTAGTGGCAACTCTACCGTGACTATTGCCATGGTTGTATTACTGCTGCTGCGGGTAACCAGCTTTCATTCTGCTTTCCCCTGGCTCGAAAAGTATGGCCTGACGATCGGAATTATTATTTTGACGATTGGGGTCATGACCCCGCTAGCCAGCGGTAAAATCAGCATCAATCAGGTGATGGAGTCCTTCCTGCACTGGAAATCACTGCTCGCGATTGGTATCGGAATTCTGGTAGCCTACCTTGGCGGCCGCGGAGTAACTTTGATGTCTGGACAGCCCATTATTGTGACAGGTCTACTGATTGGGACCGTCATTGGCGTTGCCTTCTTTAAAGGAGTTCCTGTTGGACCTCTAATTGCTGCCGGATTGCTTTCCTTGTTAATTGGCCGCAGCTAAATTCGTACAACAAATATAGGAATAAATGATAGCAATCTGCATGTCGGGCTGAATTCAGTCCCGCTTTGTGGTATACTCATATCGCATAATTTGGTAAATGCAGGAGGCTTGACCGATGTCTCGACAATTTGTAACGGAAGCTGTAATGGTGGCTATATATGGCCAACTTCTTACATCTCCCGCCCCTGTGGAATATATGGTGCCTTACACATCACTGCTAGAGCTATACGAATTCCAGGATAGCACAGAGCCGCTCATGGATAATCCTATGGACGATCAACATGTGAAGCGGAAGGTAAGCGAGTTGATCAGTTATTTTGAGGAACCGTTGAATCAGAAAAAAATTCGGCGTGCGCTTCAGATGCCTTGGGCCAAGAGCTTGCCTATTCTATTCGATGCCAATACATCACTCATTATCATTAATGCTGTTGATACAGCACATTACGGAGAATATTTTGATCCAATTGAGACTGAACTGGTGTTAACAGCTCAGCGTGAATCATTACCCATTCTGACGGATCAATTGGACTGGATCCACCGCATTATCGAAGCTTCCGTACCTGTACATGTGTACGACATTGATGATTTTGATTTTGCACTCGATGGCCCGATACTTAACAACCCTTAACATACGACATACCCGCCTTAACCACAAAAAAGCGGCGGAGTATCGTGTTACAGGTTCATCTCCTGTAACACGATACTCCGCCGCTTTTCATGTCCAAGAACAATTATTTGCACGCTATGATTGACAGTGGAGTACTAAGCTTGTCCATCCTCAACATAGGTATAAATAATGTCATCATGTTCCTCCAAATACTTAACTTCCAGATGATGGCCCTTGAGATACCAGTAATCCTGGTCCTCCATATAAAACGT
The DNA here is from genome assembly GCF_038007385.1 of Paenibacillus sp. FSL M8-0228. Taxonomy (NCBI): domain Bacteria; kingdom Bacillati; phylum Bacillota; class Bacilli; order Caryophanales; family Paenibacillaceae; genus Paenibacillus; species Paenibacillus sp. FSL M8-0228. The sequence goes on along the minus strand of NZ_JBBOXA010000001.1, from coordinate 2,275,865 downwards.
AATGCCAGCCGCTTCATGCTGTAATACGGGGTGCTGCGGAGGCTCTACGGCAATTCCCAGAGAAAAGCCTGGATGCAACCCACCGCCAGAGCTATAGCGAACAAAAAAACGGATCGAATCTCCACGTTTCAAACCAAGCTCCTTAATGTACCACTGTGCCGCAGGTTCAGTTACCTGTATGCTCATACGCTATTCTCATCTCCTTATACAATGACGTCTGCTAACTATATCATAGCATTTTTTAGAATGACCACCAACCGTCCTAACCCAGCCAGCTTCTTGGAAAGCCATATACATTTTTTTGAAAAAGGTTTGACAATTCGCAAAAAAGGGTGTTAAGATTCAACCATACGAGAACCATTTTGAAATTTATTACCAATTTGAACGATTACTCATGTTAGAATGAATCCATTTTGAGGAAGAAAGGAGTGTTACCGGTGCTAAAATTTCCTATTGCATTTTACCCACATCTACAAACACAACAACTTCATACCGGAGCATCTCCCCTGTCGCATCCTTCAGAATTGGGCCATTCATGTTGTATGGTTTAATACGAGTGGCTGCCTGCGTTTGAGCAGTTTTTCAGTGGTGAGTGTGCTGAAAATACCTGCGCGCCATATGATATTGAGATTTAAGGCATATCGTCTGCGGACGGTATGCCTTTTTTTCGCCTGTTGTCGGATCATACTTGTGGCAGCAAGCCCTGTTGTTTCTTCAAAATGGTACACAACTCTCGAATGAACTTGTCATGAAAGGATGGGATTCCTCTTGTTTTCAGTACTTAAAAATTTAAGCTGGTTTTTTAAAAGAGAACGAAGCCGATACTCCATTGGACTGTTTTTGCTGATAGCTGTTGGGGTACTGGAGCTTGCTCCACCTCGGCTGCTAGGTAGTGCCATTGATGAAATTGTGCGCGGTTCGATTTCCTGGTCCTCACTTTGGCATTATATTTTGTACATCATAGGCATTCTAGCCGTCATTTACTACATTACGTACATATGGATGCACAAGCTGTTTGGTGGTGCCAATCTGGTGGAGCGCTTACTGCGCACACGCTTTATGAATCATCTGCTGCGGATGACCCCTCCATTTTTTGAACGTAATCGCACTGGCGATCTGATGGCTCGTGCTACGAACGACCTTCGCTCCGTAGCAAGTACAGCGGGCTTCGGCATGCTGACACTGACAGACTCTACGGTCTATCTGAGCGTGGTATTAGTTGCCATGGGCACCCTAATCAGTTGGAAGCTGACACTGGCAGCTATCCTGCCCCTACCTTTTATTGCACTGGCTATGAGCATTTACGGTAAAGCCGTTCATGAGCGTTACACACTGGCACAAGATGCATTTGGTGATATGAACGATCAGGTGTTGGAATCCGTGGCTGGTATCCGGGTCATTCGCGCCTATGTGCAAGAGCGAATGGACGAAAAGCGTTTCGCTGATATTACTGACGATGTATTTCGTAAAAATCTGGCTGTCGCCCGGATGGATGCCCTCTTTGAACCAACAATCCGTTTATGTGTAGGACTTAGCTACGTCATTGGACTCGGGTATGGTATTTATCTGGTATTTCATAACGATATCACGCTAGGCGAATTGGTCTCCTTTAATATGTATCTAGGAATGATGATTTGGCCGATGTTTGCCATTGGAGAGCTGATTAACATTATGCAGCGCGGTAGCGCTTCACTGGACCGGGTCAATGAAACTCTCGATGTCCAGCCAGACGTTCAGGATGCCGCTCAACCTGTTCCAGTGGACCGCCTCGAATCCATCAGGATGAAAGACGTTACCTTCCGTTACCCTACCTCCACTATTGACAATCTGTCACATGTGAGTCTGGATCTCAAACGCGGAGAAACGCTAGGCGTCGTCGGTAGAACTGGCAGCGGAAAATCCACTCTGCTCAAACAGTTACTGCATGAATATCCGACGGGTAGCGGTGATATTTTAATCTCCGGCATACGTTTGGAGGACATTGCAGTAGAACAACTACACAGCTGGATCGGCTACGTGCCGCAAGAGCAAATTTTGTTTTCCAAATCAGTGCGCGAGAACATTCAATTCGGGAAACCTCATGCAGCTGATGACGACATTATGGAAGCAATCCGTACTGCTGCCTTCGATCAGGATTTAGGTACCCTGTCTGACGGGCTAGATACACTGGTCGGAGAAAAAGGTATCGCCCTGTCTGGCGGCCAGAAGCAGCGCGTTTCGCTGGCACGCGCCTTTATCGGTGACCCGGATATTCTATTGCTCGACGATGCACTGTCTGCAGTAGATGCCCGGACGGAAGCTAGAATTATTGACAATATCCGACGCAAGCGCTCAGGTAAAACGACTCTGATCTCCACCCACCGCCTCTCCGCTGTAGAACATGCAGACCGGATCGTCGTGTTGGAGCAAGGACGCATTATTGAGGAAGGAACCCACAGCGAGCTGCTTCAGACTGACGGATGGTACCGACAACAGTATGAACGGCAACAAGTGGAATCTGATCTGACCTCAGGGGAGGTATCCTAATGAAACCCAATATCGGCAAAAGGCTATTCCAGTACGCACTGACGAGCAAAGCAGGCTTTATCGCCGCTCTCATCGCTTTGGCTATCGGAGTAGCCGCCGAGCTGGCTGGTCCCTTCATCGCCAAAACGATGATCGACGACCATATGCTCGCTATTGAAAAACCATTTTATGAAACAACTCGTGTGGACGACGGCACTGTAAGCTATGCGGGAACCCACTTTAAGCGTGAAGATCGCTTTGAGTCCGGGGAGACTAAAGGTCGCGAAGCGAGAATTTTACAAGTTGGAAAATCTTTCGTATTTGTGGATGGCTCGGTTCAAGTGGCTGACGGTAATCGCTCCTTTACGAACGGAACGCTGACTGTGACACGTGGCTCCGACACCTTTCGCTATGAAGCCAAGGTTCTGACAGCTGATGAACTGTATAGCTTTTACAAACCGGAAATGCCCGGTATCTTTCAACTGATTGGTTGGTATTGCTTCTTCCTGGTTATTTCCATTTTTGCTGAATTCGGCAAAACATACTGGCTGCAATCCTCGGCGAACAAGGTCATTCAAAAGCTTCGGCTTGATTTCTACGCGCACATCCAGCGGTTGCCAGTTTACTTTTTTGATAACTTGCCCGCAGGTAAGGTCGTATCCCGTGTTACGAATGACACTGAGGCAGTCAAAGATTTGTTTGTGGCTGTGCTGTCAAATTTCACTTCAGGGATTGTAACGATGGCAGGAGTATATGTTGCACTTTTTTTACTGGACTTCAGACTGGGTCTTATCTCTCTGTTTATTGTACCGTTACTGATCTTGTGGATTGTATTGTATCGTAAGGTCGCCACCCGCTATAATACGATCATTCGGTCCAGACTCAGTGAGATTAATGCGATTATCAATGAATCGATTCAAGGGATGTCCATTATTCGCGTATTCCGACACCAGAAACAAACGCAGCAAGAGTTTGAAGAACTGAATGATGACTACATGAAGCATCAGAATAAAATGCTGAATTTGAACGCCTTCACTTCGCACAATTTAGTCAACGTGTTGAGAAATCTCGCCTTTGCCGTCGTGTTGTGGTATTTCGGATCTGAGGCGCTTGGCACTACAGGTAGTGCTGTATCACTAGGCGTATTGTATGCCTTCGTCGATGTATTGGGACGACTGTTCCAACCTATGACGGGTATGGTCAACCAACTCGCTGTACTGGATACTTCCATCGTATCCTCAGGACGCGTATTTGAGTTGATGGACGAAACTGGAGAGCCAGTGACGGACGGCACGATGCCGCGCTACAAAGGCCAGGTAGAGTTTAACGACGTTTCCTTTGCTTACAAAAAGGATGATGTACTTAAACATATTTCCTTTACAGCACACCCCGGGCAAACAGTTGCCCTTGTTGGACATACCGGATCAGGCAAAAGTTCGATTATCAACCTGCTATTCCGGTTCTATGATCCGCAAAAAGGAACGATCACCATTGACGGAACGTCTGTCAAAGACATCCCTAAGCAGTGGCTTCGACATCATATGGGCATTGTTCTTCAAGATCCATATTTGTTCACAGGTACGGTAGCCTCCAATGTCAGTCTCGGAGACAGCCGAATCACGAGAGAACAGGTAAATAAAGCGCTGCATGACGTTGGAGCCGACAAATTGCTGGCCCATTTGCCGCAAGGATTCGATGAGCCCGTTATTGAAAAAGGCAGCACCTTATCAGCCGGACAACGCCAGCTTATTTCCTTCGCTCGTGCACTAGCCTTTGATCCCGCAATTTTAATCCTAGATGAAGCTACCGCCAATATTGACACCGAAACGGAGGCGCTCATCCAATCCGCTCTTGAGGTACTCAAGAAGGGACGTACAACCTTTATCATTGCTCACCGTTTGTCCACCATTCGCAGTGCGGACCAAATTTTGGTGCTGCATCGGGGTGAAATTGTTGAACGGGGTAGCCATGACGAACTTATGGCTCAAGGCGGTCGTTACTTCCAAATGTATCAGCTCCAGTCGGGAACAGTTGCAACAGAATCAGATTCATCCTCTGCTACACCTCCTGCGCAAAATGACTTACTTACTGGCAAAGTCAGCATTTAAAGCTTGAATAGCCCTATTCTTTAGGGCTAACGATGAACATTTGGCATCAAAAAAACCAGCAAGTCTCCCCTACACATTGGAGACTTGCTGGTTTTATTTTTATATAGGACATATGGCTTGTAATTTTATTTAGCTACAGACGTGCCTGTTCCTGTGGGTGGAAGCACTGTTCCATCTACTGCTTTGAGCGTAACCTGATACTTGCTGTCTACCAACGTACTTGTGTGGGTATCCGTAATGACCTGAATATTCATTTCCCCTGGCTTTGGACTAGTCAGCTTGTAGTAAATTACTGCATTTGTATCATCTACGTAGTCGATGTGATCCACTTCAATGCCGTAACCTGGATTAGGTGCCTGCAGACGGGTGATTGTCACTTTGTTCAGCTGGTCATTTGCCTTCTCTATACTCATACTAATATTGTTTTGTTGAACCGGATCTACAGGCTCAGCCGGATTTTCAGGAGTAGCTTCAACCGTTTTATGACTTTGTACAAATTCGGATGCGTTATAGACCATTTCTGCTGCCTCCATCCGCGTTACTTTACGATCCGGGTTAAAGTTGCTCTGTTCGTCCAATTTTGCAATTTTGGTCAGTAGCAGGAATTGAACTGCTGCGTTTGATTCCTGGTCTAGTTTATTGCCATCCGCTACATTAATTAACATACGGACAGTTGGATATTCACCCGTTGCACTCACTGCTTTATACAGAATATTAGCAAATTGTTCTCTTGTCATACGAGTGCTTGGATCAATATCTGGTGACAAAGGGATTTGGTGTTGGGCTGCAATCCGATAGGACTGAGCATACCATGCGGAAGCCGGAATGTTTGCAAAGGAACCCGTTGTAAAATCAGGCATTACCTGAAGATCCATGGCACGAACAACCAAGTGTACTCCTTGTGCATACGTGAGCGTTTGATCCGGTACAAATTTATCCTTGGTTATTCCTTGAATAATTCCTTTGTCCTGAAGTGAGTTTACGATCTTCTCCTGTTCAGCTCCCTTTATATCACGAAAAGCAGAGGCCGACGTTGCTACTGCCAATGAGCAGATGACAAGCAGGGCAGCTGTCACGCTTTTGTTCTTTTTCATGAGATACACCTCCATGTTTACTTTGCTTCTACACTTACCGACGCAATAAAAGCATCAAATGTTTCAAATATGCACAAATTGGTTGCAAGACAGTGGAATACCTGCGATTAGTGTAACCCGTCTAACTCTTTTCTGCTCACAATCTTTATACATACCCAAAAGTGCTTGTAACAGATTAATCTTTTACAGTATTCCTTTGGAAGAGCCAGGTATGGTAGCAGTCATCCCGCCAGCAAAAACTCGCTGCCCTTTGTTCGCTTTGCTTACATTCGATTCGGTGCTTTCAGACCAAGAAGTTGCAACGCGCATGCCAGAATATCCGCAGTTTGTTCCGCCAACTGAATACGCCACTGTCCACCATCGACAATCCTTTCCTTGGCGTAAAAACGGTTAAACGCCTGGGACGTATCCAATGCAAATCTCGCAATTACCGAAGGCTCCAGTTGGCGAACCGCACGTATCAGTTGTCCGTGATAGCGACCCAACTGCTTAAGCAGCGCCCAACCTGCGTCACCCAACATTTCATCCGATACGTCATTCAAATCACGAGAATGGCTATCTTGGACAAGATCGTTGTCGCTAGGATTAGTATTAACATCAACATCGGCGCGAGCATGGGCTTTCTCCAGAAGGCTGCGGATGCGCGCATGAGTATACTGTACATAAGGCCCGGTCTCGCCTTCGAAGGTCAGCGCCTCCTCCAACGAAAAGTCCACTTCATTCAGCCGGTTGTTTTTTAAATCACCAAAAATAATCGCCCCAATTCCAACGTTCTCCGCTATTGCCTGCTGTTCCTGTAAACCAGGGTTCTTCTGAGTAATGATGCCTTGAGCACGCGCTACAGCTTCATCCAGCACCTCCTCCAGCTTCACAACCTTGCCACGTCTTGTGGACATTTTCTTACCCGCAAACCGCATTAATCCAAACGGCACATGCTCACATTGCTCCGCCCATGCCTCCCCTGCATGCTTCAGCACCGCAAACACCTGCTGGAAATGCAACTTCTGTTCCCCACCAACAACGTACAGCAACCGATCAGCCTTCATCACTTCATGACGATAAATCGCTGTTGCCAGATCACGTGTCGGATAAATGGTGGTTCCATCCTTTTTCAGAATAAGACACGGAGGCAGTTCCTCGTCTTCCAGGCGAACTACGAGCGCCCCATCACTTTCCTCCAACAATCCTTTTGCTCTTAATTGATCAATAACTGCCTGCATCTTATCATTGTAAAAACTTTCTCCCAGCACATGGTCAAATGTAATGTTTAGACGCTGGTACATACGATCAAATTCACCCAGACTGATTTCAACAAAAAACTCCCATAGTTGTTGAGCCTCAGCATCCCCATGTTCCAAACGTCGGAACCACTCGCGCCCTTCATCCTCCAAAGTCGGATCATGATCGGCCTCCTGATGAAAACGCACATATAGCTTTAGCGATTCACCAATCGGATCATGTTGTAACTGCTCCTCATTTCCCCATCTTTTATAGGCCGCAATTTGCTTACCAAACTGTGTTCCCCAATCCCCAAGATGATTCACACTAATAGGTACATAACCTGTTTCACCAAGTATGCGATACAAGGCAGCACCGATAACCGTAGAGCGAAGATGACCGATACCAAACGGTTTGGCAATATTAGGCGAGGACATATCAATAACTACCCGCTGCCCGTTCCCGATATTAGGCCTGAGGAAATCAGCCTTGCTCAATTCAGCAAGCATAAGCGGAATATGAACCGATCGATCCAAGGTTATGTTTACATAGGCACCCGATGCTGAAGCGGTTAAACCTTCTTTATGGCCTACTAGTTCCGCCAATTCCAGTGCAATGTGCTGCGGAGACTTTCGAAACTTTTTAGCCAGCACAAAACACGGAAACGCCATATCTCCCCATTCAGGCTGCGGAGGCACCTCAAATAAAGATAAAATTTCTTTCTCCTCCAAGCCCGTATGGGCCAATATCGCTTGAGCAGCAATCCTCATTAACATGATGATCTCTCTCCTTCTTTTTATAGAATCTAACAAAAAAAGCCCCCGCCTCTTGAAATCATTCAAGAGACGAGAACTTCAATATCCCGCGGTACCACTCTTCGTAAATCGGTTGTGCAGCTAAAGCTAACTACACAAATCGCGATTTCACTCCAATGACTAATAACGGTGTCTGCCGGGCTGATCTACTAGAAGTTCTGCTCGTTGGATCAACCGTCTCCCGGGTGCGCTTCACATCGGATCTCATACCGGCTTCCACCTCTTCCGGCTCGCTGTAATGATATGGCTTCGCTGCTACTCTCCCGTTCCATGACGTTAATTCCAATCATTATACAAACCTATTCAGTAGAAAGCAACCTTTTATTTCCTCTTCAGGCACTAGTTCCATATATGTAATTATACTGCCACCAATTGGCGGCAGGCCTGAACGCAACGACGGCAGGCTTCTGCACAATGATTGCAATGATCATGGGAATGCTTGCTGCATTCAGCAGCACATACCTCACAGGCCTTGGCGCACAGCTCACAGATTTGCTCGGCAAAATCCGTTCCACGCTGCAGCATTTGGGCAGCAAATCCGCATATTTCTGCACATTCCCTACTCACTCGAATACATTCACGCAGCATAGCTAAATCATATTCCTTCAAACTCGCTACGTAACATACATTGCAAGCGTTCATACATTCCAGGCAAGCATCCACGCATTGTTGGTATGAATGATTCATATTACATTACCTCCCAGTTGTTGACCCTGCTGTACTATTACCCGCTGTCCCTTGAGGTTAATCATTTGATGTGCGCGCTTTCAATAATAAAACAAAACAATATAATCCCGACTTATGTAAGGAAGTGTACTATATTCCAGTGTGCAAATGCAAGGATATTAATCACATAGATTTTTAGCCCCTGTTTCTGACTTGCATACGCTCAGTCATTGCTCTATTGTAAAAAGTGTATGTCTAACCACCGATCAAGGAGTGAACATTTTAATGAATATGTCTTCTGTAGAGGAACACCGTCAGGAATCCCCCCAACAAGTGAATTGCATGGTCGTGACTGTCTCGGACACACGCACCGTGGAAACAGATACTGGGGGACGACTGCTCATGGATCTACTAGAAACCAATGGATATACAGTTGTTCGATATGTCATCGTCAAGGATGACTACGAAGGTATTCAGCAGTTAGTATCCGAAGCAGCGGCACAGGATGACATCGAGGCTGTTCTTTTGACAGGTGGTACCGGTATTTCTCCACGTGATACTACATATGAAGCTGTCTCTTCTCTACTGGATAAGGAACTACCTGGCTTTGGGGAAATCTTCCGTTATTTAAGCTTTGCTGAGGACATTGGTTCAGCAGCTATCTTAAGCCGGGCTGTAGCTGGCACTGTGGGCCAGACAGCTGTATTTTCTATGCCTGGCTCACGCGGAGCCGTTCGTTTGGCAATGGAACGCATTATTGTCCCTGAGCTACGACATGTGATGAGAGAAATTTATAAATAAGCTCCTATTTCCTACATGCTTCAACACAAAGAGGCACCCCATGCATTCATGAGGTGCCTCTTCCAACTATTCTTTTTCTTCAACTTCGGGCTGCATATAGCTGTCGATCAGCTTTTGCTTTAGCTCCCATACCTTCTCGCTCAGATTTACACGATAAATTTCAGGGTTCAGCTTCCGCAAATATTCTGGCCAGAACAGTTTCAACTGTGAAGTATGGTAGGCACGAATTTCATCCAGCTCGGGAAGCTCATATACCTTCTGTCCATTTATAAAAATAGGCTCAAGCATCGGCACGGCTTCGTAATTTTCTACATACTTCTTCATATACGGATGCAAAGGGTTAAACAGCTTCAGGCGCTTACCATTACGCGGACGCTCTTCATCCGGAAAAGAAATATAATCGGCTACAGCTCTCCCTTTCTTCTTATCCACAATGCGATATACATCCTTTTTGCCTGGTGTGGATACTTTTTCTGGATTCCCCGAGATCTTAATCGTCGGCAGCATTTCGCCATCTACTTCACGCTCAACCAGCTTGTACACCCCGCCAAGCGATGGTTGATCCGAAGCCGTAATAAGCTGTGTTCCTACACCCCATACATCAATACGTGCCCCTTGGGCTTTCAGGTTAAAAATCGTATTTTCATCCAAATCATTGGAAGCTACAATTTGTACGTAATCTAAGCCTTCAGCATCGAGCATTTCCCGCGCCTGAATGGATAGATAAGCCAAGTCACCGCTATCCAGACGAATTGCATTCATACGCTTGCCCTGACTCTCTAGCATTTTTGCTGTCCGAATCGCATGAGGAACACCGCTTTCCAGCGTATCAAAGGTGTCTACCAGCAGTGTAACCTGGTCTGGCAAAACCTTCGCATAGACGTCAAACGCCTCCTGCTCCGTCATAAAGGTCTGCACCCATGAATGGGCATGTGTCCCCTTCGTCGGGATTCCAAAATGTTCGCCTGCCAGCATATTAGAAGTCGCGTCAAAACCAGCCACATAAGCTGCTCGTGCTCCCCAAATCGCTGCATCTGCCTCCTGCGCACGCCGTGTTCCAAATTCGAGCAGTGTATCGTCACTTGCCACCTGCTTGATGCGCGATGCCTTTGTCGCAATGAGTGTCTGATAGTTCATAAAATTCAGCAATGCCGTTTCGACAAGCTGCGTTTCCATAATCGTTCCTTCAACACGTACCAGAGGCTCGTTGGGAAAAACAAGGGCCCCTTCTTTCATCGAATGGACCGTTCCACCAAACTCAAACTGGCGAAGCGCCTCCATGAACATGGGATCGTACTTCTCCTCCTGTTCAGACAGGTAGCGAATGTCCTCTTCTGTAAACCGCAAATTTGAAATATAATTCACAATGCGTTCCAGACCCGCGAACACGGCATATCCATTACCAAAAGGGAGTTTACGAAAATACGCCTCGAACACAGCTTTACGCTGGTGACTTCCGTTCACCCAGTGGGCGTACATCATATTAATCTGATATTTATCTGTATGTAATGCGAGGCTCGTTGACTGCATTGTAATCATCCTCTCTGACTGTCTCCAGGTTTGTGGCGCTACCGCCTCATCTGTCCAGATTCAGCAATATCCGGCTCCATTTTGTTATCGGACATTGGTGCACAATCGTTAAGTTATTTTACTTCTTCTGGCGTAAAACCGTATCCTCAGCCGATCGTACCGCGGCTCCAAGACTTCCCTCAAAATGACCCAAAGCCCAATCATGTCCAGCTTGATTAAAGCTCGCCACAGCGTCCTTGTATACAGTAATAGCAAAACCTTTGTTATAAGCATCTACAGCCGTATGCAGTACACATATATCCGTACATACACCAATCAGATGAACTTCCACAATACCACGTTCTCGCAGCCTGAGTTCCAGATCTGTGCCCGCAAAAGCACTATACCGTGTTTTATCCAACCAGTAGATAAGATCACTTTGTTGCTCATAGAGGCTATGAAGCTTGCCATACAAATGTCGTCCGTTGGTTCCACGTATATTATGCGGAGGAAACAGCTTGCTCTCTGGGTGATAAAGGTCGTTCTCCTCATGCAAATCCACAGCCATGACGACAAAGTCCCCTTGATCTACATATGCCTGCGTAATTGCTGCGATCCGTTCATCCAACTCAATCGCAGGTTGTCCTACAGGCAAACTACCATCCACAAAATCTTTCGTGTAATCAATCACAATTAGTGCCTGCATCGTACGGTCAGCTCCTTATCCTCAAAGTGAAATTGTACGTTCTATGCGTACCTATTACATTAGACGTTACGTGTAGATAGATAAACGCGGTACTCTGTCACTAAAACGGTACAACTGTGCCGGTCTTTGTGAATACTGGTTGGAACTGAGCGGTTTGCCGTTCTCATCACGCACCTCTTCCAGAATTCCCTGTCTGCTACGAGTCGATGTTATTTTGCGAATAAAGTTTGGCTCTTCGAAGTCCGGTACGACACTCTGTATCACCTGATATAATTCACCCAGTGTAAAATGTAGCGGTAAAAACTGCTTGGCGATCGTCGTCTGAAGCATCTGCAACTGAATTTTGCGATAAGCATCTACTATGATATCCCGGTGATCAAATGCCAGCTCCAATTCCTCCAACGCTTCGCGGATTGTGAATAGCCCCACCTCGGAAGCATCATCGGCCGCCTGACGCTGTTCCAACATCCATTCTTCTACCAGCGCAAAAAATGCATGCGATATGATCCAGCCGCGCGGATCACGTCCCGGTCCACTATATACACCCAAATACTCCAGATGCCCGCCGTCCACACCCGTTTCCTCTAACAGTTCCCGCTTGGCAGCTCCATACATGGATTCATCTTCCTGACAAAACCCTCCAGGCAACGCCCAGCGTCCTGCAAACGGCCAACTGCGGCGCTTGATGAGCATCACTTTCAGCTCCCGAATCGGCAATGTCTTTGTTACCGTCTTGCGCTCCCGCTTCGTTAAGGTAAACATAACGATATCCGCCGGAGCTCCATCTGGAGTGCGGTATTTCTTAATGTTATACGACGCCTTTTGCGCCTCTTCGTTTATACGATTGCTATCCATTGGCATCACCATATTATATCGTTTTGATAAATTCATTATGACATAATAAAAATTTTTGTCAAGCGTCAGGCCTTACCTGAATCACTTGCTTGTGTACGTAATACTCGGAAGGTTGCTGTAGATGTAGACCCAAGTGTGCCTTCACTATCCCTTACTTCCGCCTCAGTGGTTATAGTCCGACCTCCCTGATGAAGAATCCGCGCCCTAACCTCCAGTCGGCCTTGCCTCATGGCTGACAAGAAATGAACATTCAGGTTCGTCGTTACACATGGATCCATATTTCGTGAAGCCATACTGACCATCCCCATCGCCTGATCCATCAATGAAGTAAGCACACCCCCATGGACAATACCCATCACATTGGTATGCTCTTGTTTGGCTTCCAAAGCGATCTGTACCTCGTTTGCATCAGCTGCAATCAGCTCACACCCTAAATACTCCCAAAAAGTATTATTTTCGCCCTCTAGCATCTTACCGAACTTATCCATTCCCTTGCTTCCATCCCTTCTATGTTGTCCCATTTCTCTTGATGTCTTATAAATATATACGATGGCAAATTGCTTTCGAAAAAAAGGCGTGGAAGCTACGCCTCCACACCATAAATTTCATTCTAATCACTGCAATTCGACGAGGAAGTACTTTTTCCCTCTTCAACGTTCACCTTCTCAGCAACGGTATCACGAATCGCCATGATCACCATTTGCAGTAGCTCATTAATTTCCACCTGACTCTGCTGAAACTCCGTTACAATTGGAATACCATCAAGTTCTTCCTGTAGCTCCTGTAGCTCGGCCTCTATTTTGGCAATCATTTTTTGATTTTTTAAGGATTCAAATGCAACAATTTCCTTTTGCTTCTTTTTCATCGTTGCAATCAGTTGCTGAATGCGCCCATGATCCTGAATCTTTTCTTCTGCTTTCCGGAATACCTGTACTTCCTCACTGCTACCCAAAATACCTGCTAATTCTTTGGCTTTTGCCAATATCATTTCGCGATTGACCAAATGATCATGCTGGCGCGCCGCCGATTGAAGTTCTGTTTGTTGCAACCGCTCCTCTGTCATTGTCCATCGCTCCTTTTCTCACTTAGACGGCCCTGCACACAACCTTACTCAGACCGCATGCAACCCGCTAGAATATTCTTTTATCCGTTAACTGCTACAGCCGTTTCAACCAGATCACCTTTGATGTAAAAGGTCATAGGTTCCGTAATTTTCACTTGAACAAAGGAACCAATCAGGTCCTGAGAACCCTCAAAATGTACAAGCTTATTGGAACGGGTCCGACCGGCAAGCACTTTGCTGTCATTTTTGCTCTCGCCTTCCACCAACACTTCAACCACTTCGCCACGCAATCGACTATTAAAGCGAAGGCTGTTTTGGTTCACCGCAATGTTCAGACGCCGGAGACGCTCTTTTTTGACCGACATAGGCACATTATCTTCCATCGAAGCAGCTGGCGTACCTTCACGTGGTGAATAAATGAATGTGTAGGCAAAGTCATAGCCGACCTCGCGCACCAAAGATAGAGTATCTTCAAACTGCTCGTCTGTTTCGCCCGGGAAACCTACAATGATATCCGTTGTCAGAGAAACATGCGGAACAGCTGCTTTAATCTTCGCTGCCAGTTCCAGAACACGCTCACGGGTATATTTTCGGTTCATTTTCTTCAATATATCCGTATTACCGGATTGAACAGGCAGATGGATATGCTCCACCAAATTACCACCCTTACCGAGCACTTCTACCAAATGGTCATCAAAATCACGTGGATGTGATGTTGTAAAACGTACACGCGGGATATTGATTTTGCGCATATCATCCATCAGATCCCCGAATCTGTAATTCAAATCTTTCAAATCCTTACCATAAGCGTTAACATTCTGCCCCAGTAAGGTGATTTCTTTAAAACCTTGACGTGCCAAATCCCGTACTTCAGCGATAACATCCTCTGGACGACGGCTTCTTTCCTTACCACGTGTAAAGGGAACAATGCAATAGGTGCAAAATTTATCACAGCCGTACATAATGTTCACCCAAGCCCGCATACCCTCGCGCTTCTTCGGCAAGTTTTCGATAATGTCGCCTTCCTTAGACCACACTTCGACCACCATTTCTTTGCTAAAGAGTGCTTCCTTGACGAGCTGAGGCAGACGATGAATATTATGGGTACCAAAAATCATATCGACAAAACCGTGTTTTTGCATAATCCGGTTAACGACGTTCTCTTCCTGTGACATGCAGCCACACACGCCGAGCAGCAGTCCTGGCTTTTCTGTTTTGAGATGCTTGAGGTGACCCAGCTCGCCAAACACTTTATCCTCCGCATTTTCACGGATAGCACAAGTGTTTAGTAAAATGATGTCTGCTTCCTTCCGATCCTCGGTTGATTGGTAGCCCATTTGCTCCAGCAAACCTTTTATGGTTTCGGAATCATGCTCGTTCATTTGGCAACCAAATGTGTATACGATGTAATGCTTTCCCTCACCGATATGCTTTAGCTCATCCGGGACTGCGTTATCATATAATACCTGTACATCCTCTTTACCGCGTTGCTTTTCTTTTCTATGGTTCGGCTCCGCCATAATGTTGATTTCACGTCCGCGAATACGGATCTTTTTGCTATGCTCATCTTCAGAAATAATCTTCGCATCCGAGAAATCAAAATATTTGGAGTAATCTTTTGTTTTCTTTTCCATTCCTTAGTCACTCCTTACACCATCTATTTCACGAGCTAATTTGTGATTTTACTGTATCTTTAGGCATGGGTAAATTTATTTTAAGTTCTAAAAAAACCTTTAAAAAAGGCATTACACTAAATTATAGCATGATTTATAGGCCATCGCCATAGATCAACCGCAGATACCATTGAGTGCAAAGTGAACTCATGTTCTTTTTGTACATAAGTGAAGTATCTGTGAATTATATAGTATGTAAAAAGCCCGATTCTTTTGCAAGAATCGGACTCTTTAAGCCTTCCGGCATTTAAATCGTGTATATTAGTCTACGATTTCAGCGTTGTCACCGTTTTTCACACCGGCACCGTTCGCTTCATCTGTATCAATGTGCATATCCAAAGCAAAAGAATCGGACACACGTGCAAGAACATTTTCAAATACAAGACCACGTTCGCCGCCAACACGTACTTTCAGCAACTGCTTGTCCTTAATGTCCCATTTAGCTGCATCAGATGTATGGAAATGAATATGGCGGGCTGCTACAATCACGCCTTCTTGCAGTTCCACTTCACCAGCTGGTCCTTTTACTGTGATTCCTGGTGTACCATCAATGCTACCCGATTCGCGTACAGGTGCTTTTACACCAATAGCAAAGGAATCAGTGCGAGAAATTTCCAACTGGGAAGCGGGACGAGCAGGTCCCAAAATGCGAACCTTATCAAATTGGCCCTTAGAACCAATTACAGCTACCGTTTCATTTGCGGCAAATTGTCCTGGTTGGGACAAAGGTTTAAATTCGGTTAATTGATAGCCTGCTCCGAACAAAATTTCAATATGCTCTTGAGTCAGGTGAATATGACGGGCGGAAACGCCGACAGGTACGATTTTACTCATCGTGTGGTCACTCCTTTTTCTCTATACAATACTTTACACATCCATGCTATTATACTCCTATTTTGCCAAGAAAGAAAAGAAGAGCGTATAAAGTTCCCTTTTTCGCCCCAATCATCGTTAAATATCATCCCTATAAATCAGATCAAATCGTCGTTTTAGCGAACAGGAGAAAGAAAAGCATGATTTCAGCTACAATGAGATGAGGGGGGACGACAATAAATATATTAAGGATAAACAGGACACAGAGTATTCCAGTTAAGAAAAAAATGACTCTGAGACGGGGTTTAAGATGACTTAATCTGTACTGATGAAATACCAGTAAAACCGACAAAAAGTAAATAAAAACAGAAGCAAAGGTAAAGCAAAGCACAAAGATATAGTCTACTTGTCCCAAAAACAAGAGCTGAATCGAAGCAGCTAGCATGCTAAGGGAAAGATAAATAAACAAATGACCATAAATAATAGTCTGTCCTGCTGATTGTTTTGATTTATCTACGCGCTTCTCCATATTCTCAAAATATTGCCACCAGATTGCGATGACTAATATAAAAGCCAAAGCGGCAAATACAACGGAAGAAACCGTAAAATGATCGGATTGTAAAACAGAAAGCATACTTATCACAGATTCGCCAAGCAGAATTAAGGTGAACTGTGCAAATCGTTCTAAAAGATGCTCCGTATGGATTGGTGTGATCACCAACTTTTTACGACCAATCAAAGGAACGAGGATATCAACAGCTATACCGGTATATAAAATCAAATATCGAACCCAAGAGTCAAAGAAAAGGGAGAAACTAGAGATGACTATTCCAATCCAAAAATAGGTTCCGAAAAAACGAGCTGTTTCCTGTTTATGAGCCGTTTCTTTGGGCGCCGAAAGTAAATATTGAACGACAGTTAAACCTCTTAACCCAATATAGCCAACAAAAAAAGATACATAATACGCATCAAAATCTATATTCAAACTGGCAGTCATGATTAACACGAAAAACAATTGCAGGATCATAAAGATTCGATGCGTTATACTGTCTTGACCAAAACGGTTGTTGTAGACAGTTTGCCCCACCCAAGCCCACCATATCGGGATAAAAATCATAATGAACTTCTCCATATGTTCCCACGAGATACTACCATGCTCAACATGTAGTAAAACATGAGTGGCCTTAGAGACAGCAGCTACGAATAGTAAGTCATAAAAGAGTTCAAGCCAGGTAACCTTTTTTATTAACATTGTGTAATGGAGCCCCCTCTGGTATAGCGGTGCAGCATGGTGCACCATCAGTCTCGCTCCATTGTCTGCCGTATTTCTGCAAATATTATTTAAAATCTAAGATACTTCTCATTATTTCGTAATCGTTCTCGCTTTGTCAAGAGTGTTCGCAGCCAAAACATCCCCTTAAATAGCTATTTAAGAAGACATTTTAGAAGGCAGATTCGTTTGCAGGTATTCCAGGGCATGACCTCCCAGCCATCCTTTGACTAGCTCCTCAGAGTAATGCTTCAGCAGCAGTTCTGCAAAAGCCGGATATTTCCCCGAGTGTTCCAAGCCTTGCACATGGTGCTCGATACCGTCAAAATCAGAGCCAAACATCAAATGCCTTTCGCCCCCTAATGAACAAATATGCTCAATATGCGGTAGCAGATCCTCAGCAGTTACTGTATCCTGCTCTTTGAGAAACATGGTGACGAAGGTCAAACCAATCCGTCCGTTACGGGCGATCAGTGCACGAATCTGTTCATCCCGCAGATTACGAGGATGAGCACATCTCGCAAAGACATTCGAATGCGAGGCGATGGGCGGTAGAGTAGCCTCCTCCAGCACCTCCCAGAAGCCCTGTACGGACAGATGCGACACATCTAACAGCAGTCCCAGGTCATTACAGCGATTGACCAAATCGCGCCCCTTGCTAGTCAGCCCGCCACCTCTATGTTCCATAATGCCGTCAGCTGCCCAGTTCGCATAATTCCATGTCAGCCCAATCAATCGTATTCCCATGGCATAGCATAATTCTGCATAAAAAGGGTTCCCTTCCAGCGCATCTACCCCCTCCAGTGAGAGCAAAGCCCAAGGTGCCCATGTATGATCCGTCCCATTACCATCCAAATACGTTATCTTTTCCGTGCGCTTCTCTTCTCCTTCCCGCTTTACTTGCTCTTCCTGATGCACTGCGGACGCATTTTTCCACATTGCCAAGTCTTCCTTCCACAGCAATGGTCTCAACCCACCGGAGATAGAGGTAACATGCTGCCTGAACAGCTCAATTTGACGTACCACATGTTCAAATCTTGGTGTGCCTAATACCTGTGAAATATATATAGCAAACGTTTGCAACTGCACGTTACCTTCTAGCAAACGTTCTTTTGTGACATCAAGCGATGGATGACTGAAATCGATCTGCGCATCGAGCTGCATTTTACATAACACATCACAATGAAAGTCAACAACTGGCCAATTCACTTTTAGCTTATCATTCATGTATCTTACCTCCATTTATAGATTGAAGCACCACAAATTTATTTTAAAAATCATAGTAACAGACTCACAATGCAAAAAAGCCCGTTTACAAATCGTAAACAGGCTCAGGCAACTTACATTTATTATCTTGGCTCTACAATCAATTTGATCGCAGTCCGATCTTCTCCATCAATAACAATGTCTGTAAAAGCAGGAATACAAATCAAATCCACTCCGCTTGGTGCGACAAATCCCCGGGCAATGGCTACCGCTTTAATGGCTTGGTTTAGTGCACCCGCTCCAATCGCCTGTAATTCTGCATTTCCGCGTTCACGCAGTACTCCTGCGAGTGCGCCTGCAACTGAATTAGGATTGGATTTTGCTGATACTTTTAATACATCCATAGTAAGTACCTCCCCTGGGAATGATGATGGTTTGATTCCACTATTAGATGTTATTCGAGGGTCAGCAAAAAATTCCTGCTTTTTGGTGACAGTTTTCCTTATTCTTTCCTTAAGCAGCTTACAAAAAAGTTAATCCATCCGCCATTCATCTTCTTTGAGTCTGATTTTCTGAATTTTGCGGGCTTTTCCATCGTTATCATTCAGCTCTACGCTGATGGCATGGAAATGCCATTTGCCCATGTCCACTTGAAAACGCACCGGAAGCTGGGTCTGGAATTTCTGTAACACAGCCTCTTTCTGCATTCCAAGCACTCCCTCATAAGGACCTACCATTCCCGCATCTGTCTGATACGCAGTTCCTTGTGGCAAAATTGTATCGTCATTGCTCTGTACATGTGTGTGCGTACCTACCACGATTGAAGCACGTCCATCCAAATGCCAACCCATAGCGATTTTTTCCGAGGTTGCTTCGGCGTGAAAATCAACTAGGATATGTTTATGTTTTTTGCGCAACTCATCGACAATTTCATCTGCTGCACGGAATGGATCGTCAATAGCTGGCAAAAAGGTTCTACCTTGCAGATTAACAATAGCCAGCTCCTTACCTCCACCCTTTACAACGGTATAACCTCGGCCCGGTGTTCCTGGTGGAAAGTTAGCCGGGCGAATGATCCGTGGCTCATCATCTATAAAATCAAATATTTCCTTATTGTCCCAAGTATGATTTCCCATCGTAATCCCATGGACGCCCCAATCAAAAAACTCTCTGGCGATAGCAGGGGTTATGCCTCTTCCCGAAGCTGCATTTTCTCCGTTCACGATAATAACATGCGGATTGTATTTTGATTTGAGCGAAGGAAGATTTTCCCTCAGTGCCTTTCTGCCTACACTGCCGACGATGTCTCCAATAAATAATACGTTGATAGAAAGCCCTCCCTAGTCTGCCTTACATAAATGAAAAGTGGCCCTACAAACAGTGGCCACTTTTCATTGAAATGCTTTTATTTTGCGTATTCTACCGCACGGGTCTCGCGAATAACAGTAACTTTGATATGTCCCGGATAGTCCAGTTCATTCTCAATCGTTTTCGTAATATCGCGGGCCAGTCGGAATGCTTCCGCATCATCAATTTTCTCTGGCTGTACCATGACACGAACTTCGCGTCCGGCTTGAATCGCGTATGATTTTTCAACGCCTTCAAAAGATTCGGAGATGCGTTCCAGCTTCTCAAGACGACGGATGTACGTCTCTAGCGTTTCACGCCGCGCTCCCGGTCTTGCTGCTGATAGAGCATCTGCCGCCCCAACCAGCATGGCGATCACTGAAGTCGCTTCGCAGTCGCCGTGATGTGAAGCAATGCTGTTGATGACGACCGGGTGTTCCTTGTACTTCTTCGCCAGTTCCACGCCAATTTCAACGTGCGATCCTTCCACTTCGTGATCCAGCGCCTTCCCGATGTCATGCAGCAATCCTGCCCGTCTTGCCAGTACAACGTCTTCGCCCAGTTCCCCGGCCATTAGACCTGTCAAGTATGCAACTTCCATCGAGTGCTTTAATACGTTCTGTCCGTAACTCGTACGGAACTTAAGACGTCCCAAGATCTTGATCAAATCCGGATGTAAGCTATGCACGCCCACCTCAAAGGTGGCCTGCTCACCATATTCACGGATTCGTTCGTCCACCTCTTTACGGGATTTTTCCACCATCTCTTCAATACGAGCCGGATGTATCCGTCCGTCCGCTACGAGCTTTTCAAGCGCAGTACGCGCAATCTCTCTACGAATCGGATCAAATCCGGACAAAATAACAGCTTCCGGCGTATCATCAATAATGAGGTCAATTCCTGTAAGGGTTTCAAGTGCACGGATATTACGGCCTTCGCGCCCGATAATCCGGCCTTTCATTTCTTCGTTCGGCAATGTGACGACAGAAACCGTCGTTTCTGCTACATGATCTGCCGCACAGCGTTGGATGGCCAGTGTGATGATTTCACGAGACTTTTTGTCCGCTTCTTCTTTGGCCTGCTGTTCAATTTCTTTAATCATCTGAGCTGTTTCATGACGAACTTCCTGCTCTACGTTGGTCAGAATAATACTTCTTGCATCCTCCATCGTCAGATTGGAAATACGCTCCAACTCAGTTACCTGACTCTTGTAAATCAAATCAATTTGCTGCTGGGTTTCATCGATTCGTTTCTCTTTGTTGGCCACCTGTTCTTCTTTGCGTTCCAGCGATTCCAATTTTTTATCCAGCGATTCTTCTTTTTGCAGCAATCTTCGTTCCTGTCGTTGAATTTCATTGCGACGTTCACGAGTTTCTTTTTCAGCTTCGGCACGGATGCGGTGAATTTCATCTTTCGCTTCCAATACCGTTTCCTTCTTCAGCGCTTCTGCCTCTTTTTTCGCGTTCTCCACGATTTGCGCGGCAGCTTCTTCCGCACTGGAGATCTTAGCTTCTGCAATAGATTTGCGAATAAAATAACCAATCCCGAACCCAAAGAATAACGCGGCTACAGCAACGAGAACGAACCAGATCGCAGTCATCATACTGTTCACCTCCCCGTTGGTTCCTCCAAGGCATTCCTTGGGACTTTTTGCAATTGTCACATTTACTTTGATCGTCAAACTAAGATAACGACACAAGGTCGTTTCATTTCATATGCACATGCTTTCACATGTACAATTCCGCCTGGCATAGCGGCATCACTTGTTATTTGGCGATGAGAACTCACCGGTGGATTCCGCTTTTTTGGAAGGAAAAAGGGCGTTCCACAAGTATCGTTTCATATATATTTTATTATTTGACAAATGGCATTGTCAAGGGAATGCAAACATTAGTAGAGTACCATGCAGCTTTCCATGTAATAACTAGCTCATCCTATCCGTTCATACTAGCCCAAGGTTCAGCAGCCGTTTGGCAATTATTCCTCCCACTGCAACAATTCCTCGTCATCTGAAGCAGCGTCATGCTCGGCCGCAGTGAGATGATTGACCACTCGGCGTGTCATATCCCCCGAATATCCGCGTCTCATGAGAAAAGGGTAGGTTTTCCTTTTTTTCTCCATTATATCACCACGTACCTGATTCCATTTCTTACGTCCGATCGTCAAAGCACTCTCCCACTCCTCATTATCGGTGATTTCACCTAACGCTTCCCCAATAGAGGCTTTAGAGATGCCTTTCTGACGGAGTTCTTGCCTAACCCACATCTTCCCCTTACGTTGGCTAGTTATACGCTGCCTTGCCCATTGGCGGGCGTACAAATCATCATCCACGAGTTGCTCCCTTTCCAGTCGGACCATTACTTCGTCAATAACAGACTGATCCAGTTCTTTTTGCACCAAACGCTGGGCAATTTCCTGACGTGTGCGAGGCTTTCGCCCCAAATATCGAAGCGCGAGTACATAGGCCTGTTGCTTTTCATCTGCCAGAACAATATCTTCCAGTTCTTTTTTGACGAATGACGTTCCTTTGAACATATTGTACTTGATCATTACATCTTCTAATACAGACAATGAATACGGGCCAAAATGAATGATATAGCGTCCACGTTTGCGTCCCTGTCCCTGCTCTACCCTAGTAATCATCAATTCCTCATGATCCGGAAAAAGAGAAATCTCTTGTTGCTTATTTGCTTCCGCAGAATATTCATCTTCATCGTCCAACTGCAATATGTTTCCCTCACTTTGAAATTCACGAAAGCAGTCTTTGGACAACTGCTACGCAAAAGTTAGATTCCGCTGACAAAGCAGCTTTAATTGATGCAAAAATGCCCTGCACAACTGTGCAGGGCATCAGAATCATGCTATTCAACCGGATTGTGCCATAACCCTGGCTCCAGTTCACAAATCAGGATTCACCAAGCTTTATTCAAGCTCCAACAATTCCTGTTCTTCCTTGGCTTGCTGTGCCAACTCTTCTTCTGTAGGCGGAGCAACCGTCGTAATCAAATTGCTTGCCACCCGAATTTTTTGCTCGATCGTACTAGCAATGTTCGGATTTTCCTTCAAAAATTGCTTCGCATTCTCACGTCCCTGACCAAGGCGCTCACCTTCGTAGGAATACCAAGCTCCACTCTTGTCGACAATGTCATGCTCCGTACCGATATCGATCAAGCTACCTTCTTTGGAAATGCCCTCACCGTACATAATGTCCACTTCAGCCTGACGGAATGGAGGGGCAACTTTATTCTTCACGACTTTA
This sequence comes from Paenibacillus sp. FSL M8-0228, assembly GCF_038007385.1. Lineage (NCBI taxonomy): Bacteria > Bacillati > Bacillota > Bacilli > Caryophanales > Paenibacillaceae > Paenibacillus > Paenibacillus sp. FSL M8-0228. Next base: position 2,252,957 of record NZ_JBBOXA010000001.1, on the reverse strand, counting down.
ATACGTGTGCGGTTACCCACAATGTCGTTACCCATTTTCAAACTTTCAATACGACGAACATCCAAACGTACCGTAGAGTAAAACTTCAAGGCACGTCCACCTGGTGTTGTTTCAGGGTTACCGAACATAACACCTACTTTTTCACGTAGCTGGTTAATAAAAATAGCAATAGTTTTCGATTTGTTAATGGCTCCAGACAGCTTACGCAATGCCTGCGACATCAGACGTGCTTGAAGACCGACGTGGGAATCTCCCATTTCGCCTTCAATCTCTGCCTTCGGCACAAGTGCCGCTACGGAGTCAACAACTACAATGTCTACTGCTCCACTACGTACAAGGGCTTCGGCAATCTCAAGCGCCTGCTCTCCTGTATCTGGTTGCGATAGTAACAACTCATCAATATTGACACCCAGCTTGCTTGCATACGACGGATCAAGCGCATGCTCGGCGTCGATAAAGGCGGCTTGTCCGCCTGTTTTTTGCACCTCTGCGATAGCGTGAAGAGCTACTGTCGTTTTACCGGATGATTCCGGTCCGTATATTTCAATAACCCGGCCTCTTGGAAAGCCGCCCGTTCCTAACGCAATATCCAAAGCAATCGAACCACTGGGGATCGTTTCCACTTGCATGTGGGTAGACTCACCCAACTTCATAATGGAACCTTTACCAAATTGCTTTTCTATTTGACGGAGCGCCATATCCAGCGCAGCACGACGATCTGACAATAAACTCACATCCTTCATTGTTTGTACTTTAATAATACCTTGTTTTGACACGCTTGCCAAGCATTTTTTCGAACATACATTCGTTTTTTTTATTCACACAGCTCTCTTCTGTAATTACACCTGTCTCTTAAAACAAAAAAAGAACCGCTGGCAAAAGGCTTTGCAACGGTTCTTCCGATAAGGTGATTATATCATGAATATCTATCTAAAACAACTCTACGACCCACACTGTACATAGATGATTAAGAGAGTTTCTCGTTCTCTACCAGCCTGCGCCACAATCTGTACAGAATCGCTTTGACTGATCGCAGTCGGATTGTTTCGCGGTTACCACTCAGTCTCAGTTCATGTACTTCCGTTTCCTTGTCGCGTTCAGCAATGCCAATATACACTAGACCGACTGGCTTCCGTTCGGAATACCCAGGCCCGGCTACACCAGTAACTGAAAGTCCAAAATCGCTGTCCATGATCATTCTCGCCTGCTCTGCAAGCACAAGGGCCACTTCCTTACTCACTGCACCTGGCGCTTGATCCCCTTCCAAATAATCACAAGGCACGTTGAGTAATTTCATCTTCATTTCATTGGAATAGCACACGATGCCACCTTGAAACATAGTAGCACTGCCAGGTATAGAAGTGAGGTGTTCCATCAGCATTCCACCTGTACAGCTTTCTGCCGCACTCACAGTGAGTCCGCGATTGGCCATTAGATCTACGATAACCTTCTCCAGCGTAACATCTTCGCTTGCATACATAAATTCCGAAAGACGCTGCTGAATTTCTACTTCCGTAGCCGTCAGCTTAATCAATGCTTCACTTTCGCTGGCCGCCTTGGTGGATATACGGATCGTGACTTCCCCTTCCTTGGCATAAGGAGCAATCGTGGGGTCTGTCTGGGATTGGATCAGATCTAACAAACGGGTTTCAAGAGCTGACTCACCAATCCCTGCAAATTTTAGCATTTTTGAATAAATTGGCATTTCCTCACCGCTCAATGCCTGCTGAAGCAACCAAGGTTTGGCCTGGTTTGCAAACATCGGTTTGAGTTCCTTAGGAGGTCCAGGCAAAACTACATAAAATTTACCATCCTGTGCAATTGCGTCGCCCACAGCTAGCCCTGTCTCATTTTCAAGCGGAGTAGCACCTTCAATAGAAAGCGCCTGCCGGCGGTTATTTTCGGTCATTTCTACCCCACGGTTACGAAAAAATTGATCTAGCTTGTCCATTGCAAGACGATCTATGTGCAATTTTCGCCCCAATACAGACGCTATCGCATCTTTCGTCAAATCATCCTGGGTCGGTCCCAGACCGCCAGAAAATAAAATAATATCCGCACGCTTCTGAGCAATTCTTATGGCTTCCTGAAGCCGATCTATGTTATCGCCAACCACAGTCTGAAAATATACATCGATTCCAATTGTAGCCAACTCTTGTGACAAATATTGAGCATTTGTATTCACTATTTGTCCGAGCAATAACTCTGTTCCTACCGCAATTATTTCAGCTTTCATCAATTCTTCCTCCTGTACTGCGAATATGATGGGAATTATATAAAGAAACAGCAATAAGTTTAGTCCCTATTGCTGTTTCCATAAAATTTATACTGTTAAACCTTGGAGGAGCTCAGCAAATGGATATTTTTCACGAAATAATCAATACCCGAATAAATGGTGATCAACACCGCTGCCCATATCGCTATTAAATCAAACGGTATACCAAGAAAAACAAACGGGAAATTATTAATGAGCAGCGCTACTATAGCAACAATCTGAATGATCGTCTTTAATTTGCCCCAATTGCTTGCAGCAACCACAGACCCATCCAGCAAGGCAATCTGACGCAGCCCCGTAACCGCAAACTCACGGCTAACAATCACAACAACAATCCACGAATCAATTTTCCCCATTTCTACCAAGGAAACCAAAATGGCGGTTACCAAAAGCTTATCAGCAAGGGGGTCCAACAGCTTGCCCAAATTGGTGACCATATTATTTTTACGTGCCAAATACCCGTCAAGACCGTCCGTGCTGGCTGCTACAAGGAAAATGATAGCCGCAATCAGCTGATTATACGGCAGCTTGAAAGCTCCGATCTCAATCGGTGGCGGATAAAAATCAAAGTCCACCAGCAAAGCCAGCATCATCACCGGGATAAGGCAAATCCGCGTTATTGTAATTCTGTTGGGTAAATTCACAACACACTCTCCCCTGATTATCGTACTTGATTACAAATGGCAGTTTTCGGATTAAATTCAACCCTATGTAAATCGCTTTCGGCGAGCGCTATACACCTGAATTGTCTGCATTTTCGTTACAAGTATAATATGGCGCAAAACGCATGTCAAAATAACCTGCCGCACATCAAGCAACGTTTTTCCTGCAAAATATATGAGGGAAAACGTCTTTATTTCATGTTTGTAAATTGAAGCTCCAATGGCAAATCAGCTTTACGTAGCAATTGAATGATCGCCTGTAAATCATCCCTGTTTTTCCCGGTCACCCGGATTTGATCACCTTGAATCTGACTTTTAACTTTTAGCTTGGAGTCCCGAATAAGAATGTTAATTTTCTTGGCATTATCCTGATCAATTCCCTGCTTCAGCGAAAGACGCTGACGCACTGAACCTAGAGAAGCGGGTTCCAATTTGCCATACTCCACATTTTTGAGGGACAGACCTCGTTTAGCCATTTTAGACTGCAAAATATCAATCACCGCATTCAGCTTGTATTCGTCTTCCGATGCAATCGTAAGAGCTTCTTTCTCAAGCTTGAGGCTACTTTTGCTATCCTTGAAATCAAATCGTGTTTCAATTTCACGCTCCGTCTGATGAACCGCATTTGTTAACTCCTGCATATCCATTTTGGAGACGATATCAAATGAATTTTCTGAAGCCATCGTTTCACTTTCCTTTCCACAACAAAGTTCAATATCTAATTATAGGCTAGTCATTTACAAAAATCCAATAATCGGTTGACTAAAAAGGCGTTCTTGCCAGTTTTCCTGACAAAAACGCCTTTATTTCATTTACGGTCAAAATATCTAATTATGGCTTCGTGTTGGAGTTCGGAACATATCCAAAAGTCCAAGCACAATGTGAGCAAGACCAAAGCCCAGTATGCCATAGCCCCATGCATTCGGTGTCAGATAATAGCCCAGTAAACTGACAATTATACCGAGCCCAGTCACAATCCAGCTGACGGTCATAACGTATACACCTCACTTTGCGGAAAATGAAATGACTGCCTTTCCAGGAATTACAGTCATTAGTATTTCCTCGCACCAAGGCGTTTATTCACCATTAGTAGTTGTAGAATCTGTACCACTTTGTGCTGAATCCGTACTGCTACCTGTCGTAGAATCTGCAGGTAAACCCGTCACCCCTGCACTCGTTCCGGTCGAAGAGGCTTCTCCTTGCTGTATCAGTACACGAGTAGTCGATTTATTATCTGTTATCGGTTGACCTGCTACGGAAATATCTGTGGCAGAAGACCGCCCTGATTTGATATATAAACCTTCTGGACCAATATCGAAAGACATGGCATCTCCACTTTTAGTCATACCATAACTCAGCTTTTCTCCACGGGAATTTTCTCCCTTGTATACTTCAAGCCAGCTTTCACCCGTAGCTTTAATATCAACCTTGGCTGTGGCTCCCGTTGCACTGGAAACTTTAAAAATCGTCGTCTTGCCTTGCTTGCCGTCCTGTGCCACAGTTACACCTTGTTGTGGAGTAGTCGTATCCGGCTGTTGTCCAGTATTTGGAGTAGTAGCATCCGTATTCCCCGTACCATTTGGCTGAGTTTGCCCGGTTTGCCCCGCACCAGGAGTCTGCCCACCAGCACCATTTGGAGCCGTCGTTTGACCATTGTTCGGCTGTGTCGTAGTGGTATCAGGAGTAGACGTGTTTGGTGTTGTACTTGGTGTTGTACTTGGTGTTGTACTTGGTGTAGTAATCGGTGTTGTGTTTTCTGCTGTTTTTGGAGTTGAATGGTTGTTGCTCACCCAATAAGCATAAATAACCCCAACAATGAGAACTAGAAAAAGCCACATTAACGCTGTAGGCAACCATTTAAGATTACCAATCGTGGCGGGACGGCTGGAGCGTTTCTGTGTAACAGGCTCCATGACTGCTTCCGGTTCAGGTTCAGGCACATTGCTTTGATGCCCTTCCAGAATCTCATCAGGATTCAACCCGACCGTTTCAGCGTATGTTTTAATAAAAGCTCTGACATAAAAGCTTCCCGGCAGCACTTTGTAATCGCCCGTCTCAATGGCTTCCAGATAACGTTTGCGTATCTTCGTCATTTCCTGAACATCGTCAAGGCTCAATCCTTTTTGCAGCCGGGCCTCCTTTAATTGCTGACCCAGTTCTGACATGTCATCATCTCCTTGTGTAATTACGCTTATTTAAAGATCTTCTGTATAACTGGCTGTAAAGGTATCATAAATAATTTCCTCAGCCGGATTATTGCGAAGTTCAATAATGATATTGAAATCGTCAAAGCTGTATCCCGACTCACGTACAAATACATCAGGATGCTCAATCACTTTAGTACTTGGCATGCTCATAATTTCCTGAAGCAGGTGATAATGTCTTTCATTTGACCGAATTGTACTCACAATACCATCAATAATAAACACATTGTTTGGGTTCATTTCTTCTTCAGAGAGCTGACTGCGTACCGTCTGTCGTAGTAGCGTCGAAGATACAAAAGTCCAACGCTTCATTGCGCATACACTACTGGCAATAATGGATTCCGTTTTGCCCACACGTGGCATCCCGCGAAGACCGATTACCTGATTGCCGTCCCTCTTTAATACTTCACCCAAAAAATCGACCAGCAACCCAAGCTCATCGCGTGTAAAGCGAAATGTTTTACGATCATCCGAATCCCGATCGATGTAACGGCCATGTCTTACTGCCAATATATCAACCAGTCTCGGAGCACGTAAGGCCGTGACTGTAATGTTGCTCGCTTTTTTTAACGTGTCTCCGAGAATACGTATCTTCTCATCATCGTCTGTTTCAAGCAACATCCCCCGTCTTTCACCTTCAACACCGTTGATCGTCAGTATATTAACCCCCAGAATACCAAGCATGGAAGCAATGTCTCCCAGCAGTCCGGGTCGATTTTTATGTATCTTGTACTCCATGTACCACTGTTTCGTTTCTTCCGTCACGTTAGCACCTCATTCACATTCAAACCGTCAACAACTCCAAATCAAAGCATTATTGTATCATAAAATAACATCTTTCGACAAAACCAATTATTGAAATTTGATAGGCTGCATTGTGTTGTAAGCCTCAATCACGTTTATGATATATAAATTACAATGGAATTACAAGAACAGCTCTGTAACCATTACAGAAAAGCCCCCAAAAGGGAGCTTTTCATGTTGGTTCTTACTTATGCGTTGCTCTTGGCCAATTTAACCATTAGCCGGGCGATGGTGTGACGCTCGTCCTCATCGGCAACTCCCCACAGTTCTTTCAATGCGCGGTTGGAGTGGTTGGCTGGATCGACCTTCTCATCCAGAAAATCACCGATTTCATAAGCAAGCTCTGAAATGGTATCTTGGCTGATTCCCAGCTTCTCCGCTTGCTCTACACGCTGACCGAGGAACTTTTTCCAAACATCAAAATTCTGAACAACTGTTGACATACTTAAATCCTCCTTAGATGATTCAGATTTAAAATCAACAGTTGTAATATGCTCTTCTCAGACGCTTACTATACTGGTGGATTCCTCCAAGCGCTATTTCCCTTAAGTCACCCATCCTCCGTTAGGACTTATGACCTGGCCATTAATATAACCTGACTCAGGAAGCGCAAGAAAATAAACCAGGGATGATATCTCATCAGGTCGAGCCAATCGTCCGGCAGGAATTTCTTCTTCCAAACTGGTAATTTCGCCTTCATCTAAATGATCCAGCATCGACGTATTCACTGCACCTGGAGCTACTGCATTCACTGTCACCCCGGAAGGTGCTACTTCTTGAGCCAGCGCTTTAGTGAAAGCGTTAATGCCTCCCTTCGTGGTGGAATACAACACCTCGCACGAAGCCCCACATATCCCCCACACGGAGGAAACATTCACAATGCGGCCATAGCGTTGGGAAATCATATGTGGCATAAAAACCTGCGTACACAGAAAGGTTCCCTTAACATTGACTGCCATCACTTCGTCCCATTCCTCTTCCGAAACATCTGTCAACAGCCCATAATGAGATAATCCGGCGTTGTTCACAAGAATATCCGGCTTCATCCCGTGATTATCCAGCTTTTCCCGCATGCGTTCGATCTGCTCCTTGCTCCGCAGATCCGCTGACACGGTCATTACCTTGCCTGAATAAACCATGCAACGACGGGCAACTTCATTTGCTTTTTCATGGGACTTCATGTAGTGAATGACCACATTCATCCCTACAGCTGCAAAACGCTCAGCAATAGCCGCACCAATTCCGCCACTCGCTCCTGTAATCAGCACAGTTGTATCGCCAATCGCTTTTAATTCTCCGCCCTCAGTGGTCATCGTTTCCCTCTCCCTGGACATTACGGACTCACCACTAGTGATATTGCGAGTTGATCCCACTGGATATGGTCTTTCAGACGGCGATTTACATCCTCAAGCGTAATACTTTCATAAATCGGAAGCAGTTGGAAAAAATCACTGCCCCGGAAGCGATGTCTTGTAAATTCATGCGCAATATTTTCTGGTGAATTGAGTGTACGCAGATAACCACCGATTTTCTTTTTGCGTGCCCGTTCAAAATGTTCTGCTGCGAAGCCCTGCTTCTGGATGGACTCCACCTCTTCACGTATTCTCGCCAACAGCCGATCCGGGTCTTTGGTATCTCCACCGATTGCGGAAAATGCATATTGCTGCGTACTATTGTACTCATGGCCAAAACTGTCCGAAATCAGATCCTCATCGTAGAGCTTTTGATACAGTTGTGTACTGGAACCAAATAGGAGATCAAGCATCAGCTTGGTTTCCAGATCATGACGAAGCAATTCTTCACCCGTTAAGCCTACTTCAGCCTCCTTGAATCCAAACAGTAGCTTTGGCAGAGAAACGGCCAGCTTCACCTCACGACGTGGTTCTGCAACTGTAGTGGGTTCATCGTCGAAAATCCGCTCAATCTCTCCCTGCGGCTTATAGTCCTTTTTGGCCTGATTGTTACGTACCAGCTCTATTACTTCAGCTGGATCCACTCCTCCCACTACAAAAAGAATCATATTGCTTGGGTGGTAGAAAGCTTCATAGCAACTGTACAGCGTTTCCTTTGTAATCGTACTGATGGATTGAATCGTACCTGCGATATCAATATGCACCGGATGGACCTTGTACAACGCCTCGATCAGACCAAAGTAACTCCGCCAATCGGGGTTATCTTCATACATATTGATTTCCTGGCCAATAATGCCTTTTTCCTTCTCTACATTTTCATCTGTAAAGTAAGGATGTTGAACAAAATTGACCAGCGTGGTCAAATTTTCTTGAATACGCTCAGTTGCCGAAAACAGATATACGGTTTGATCAAAGCTCGTAAATGCGTTCGCCGATGCACCATTAGAGGAAAAGGTAGCAAAAATATCTCCTTCAGGCTCTTCAAACATTTTATGCTCCAAAAAATGGGCTATGCCATCCGGCACCTTTACGGGCTGTTGACCTTCTACGCGGAAATGATTATCAACCGAGCCGTATTTAGTCGCAAATGTGGCGTACGTCTTCTGAAAACCCGGTTTGGGCAACACATAAACGTGTAAGCCGTTATCCATTACTTCATAGTACAGCGTTTCCTGCAAATGCTCATAAGGTATATGCTCCACCGTTATTCCCCTTTCTGGTCTCTCAAGAAATAAATAGTGTCCAGTCGGAACGTCCGGGCGGCATCCTGAACATCCTGCACCTTGACTGCCTCCACCTGACTCAGCAGCTCATCTACCGTCCGCTCTTTACCGGAAAGCTGTCTGTTAAAATCATAGGCGATCATCTCAAAAGCGGAATCCTGCATCTCCTTCAGCAAGTTGCGAATCATCGCCTGCGTTTGGGTCATTTCCAGCTCAGTAATCGCTCCGTTTTGCGTATCTTCCAGTTGCTTGCGGATAATAGTAACCGCTTTTTCATAATTAGGAATTTCAATACCAGATTGAATCGTACCAATCCCTTTATGCCCGTCATATCGCGATGAAGCGTAATACGCCAAACTTTCCTTTTCCCTTACATTAACGAACAGCTTTGAATGCGGATACCCGCCCAGAATGCCATTGTACATCAGAGCGGATGCATAGCGATCGTCACCATACGTAATAGGGGTCCGCAATCCCATGTTGAGCTTGCCCTGGTTCACATCAAGACGCTCTACAACAGTTTGAACATCACGCTCTACCGACTTGGGCTGTTCCGGAACATACCCTGCTTCCGCTGAACGGTTCAATTGAAAATAGCGATCAACAAACTTCTCAACTTCTTCTAGCGTCGTATCTCCCACAACGTATAAATCCATGCTGGCATGATTCAGCCATTCTCCATAAGCCTCATACAAGCTCTGTGCATCTATACTGTCCAGATCAGATCGTTGACCAAGAGGGTGCAGACGATAAGGCTCATCTTTGCACATTTCCTCCATGCAGCGCTCACCAGCATAACGTATTTTATCGTTAACTATAGATTCCAGCTTCTTGCGCACATTTTCTCGTTCCTGCTGAACGTATCCAGTTTGAAATGCATCATTTTCCAATGCAGGCTTCGTCAGCACTTCTCCAAGGAAAGCAAACGAACGATCCAGCAAACTATCCGGACTGTTTACAAAGCTGTCATTAATCGTATCCATGCGAAATTGCACGATCTGATAATCTCCACGTTTATACACATCGAATCCGAAACCTGCGCCATACAATTGCTCTAACTGTTCTCTGAATTGTGTAGTCTGCGGATACGATTCTGTACCCCGGCGCAGAACGAAAGGTACCAGCCCCACTCGAGTTACGGTTTCCTCCCGTAGCGGAGTGCCTACATACAATGATATAGCAAACGTCTTAAAGCGCTTGGTTGGCAGTACATGAATCCTCAGTTGTCTGCGTGTGCCACGCTCGAAACCTGTTTTGTTCAAGTCCAAAACTCCTTTGTGACGTCAATTGGCGTCTAGCCTTTGATTAGCATTAGCTGCTGTAAATCGTCCTCCTGTAAAGAGGTAAAGTGTACCAATCTTTATTCTAACCATGCAAAAGCCAAGAAGCAACCGGAGACAAGCTCCCGGCTGCTTCGGCGTTTTACATGCAAAAAATATGTTCCCCGATGGTTTTCACCTGCGGACGGGTCCAAATCCATTTGGAGGTGGCTGTTTTTGGATTAAAATAATAGAGACATCCTCCGCTTGGGTCCCAGCCGTTCAGCGCCTGTCGTACTGCCTTCTGTGCAGTTTCATTCGGCGTAAGCCAGATTTGTCCGTCTGCTACAGCTGTAAAGGCCCCCGGCTGGAAAACCACCCCAGATGGTGTATTTGGAAAACTAGGTGATTTAACCCTGTTCAAAATAACCGCCGCCACGGCAACCTGCCCTTCAAAGGGCTCGCCACGGGATTCACCGTAGACCGCATTAGCCAAAATCTTAAGATCGTTTGCAGATAGTCCCATGGTGTTGGCCGATCCCATTGTTTCATCATTTTGATCCGCTTTATCATTATTGTCCGCTGTGTGTCCCTGAGCGGAACCTTGATTGTTACGATGCATAGGAGTTTCCGTTGGCTTCCAGTTAGGGGTAGCATTCACCAGCTTTAATTTCGTCTTTGCTCCGACCACTCCATCGGGACGGATACCAAATTCCTTTTGAAAACCTTTAACAGCTTTTAGTGTACTGCTGCCAAAATGGCTGTCCACTTTCCCGCCAAAAAAGCCCAGCAACTTCAAACGTGATTGCAACTCATATACATCCTGACCGTAAGATCCAAAATCAACCGTTCCCGAGCTGAATGTCGGCTCGGATGGTTGCGCCGCTTGTACTTTCTGCTGTGTGCTGAGCGACTCTGCTTGCTGCTGTGCAGAGTCATTTTTAAAAAGTCCTGTGTACGTAATAGCCGAGGCTGCGAGGATACCCGTGCAAATCCAGACCATTGTCTTTTTCATATGCTGCGCTCTACCTTTCTTTTGTGGGATTAACAGGATGGCTACGTTTATTATGACAAGCTCCGCTTAAAGCTATTCACCCTTTTAATCTTCTTTCAGCAGGTAGTCGCCACACCTCAAAAATACATCACAAAAAACGCTGTTTGTGCACTTGCAGTTGTCATTTTAGAACAACTACCTTGCGAACGAACAGCGTTTTAATGTAGTGCTGGATAGAGATAATGCTTAGGAACTAACTTTATTTTGCTGATATTGCTCCATTGAGATAAGAACCTCACGGGGCTTGCTGCCCTCGTAAGGGCCGATGACTCCGCGAGCTTCCATGGAGTCAATCAGTCGAGCAGCACGTGTATAACCGATCCGCATACGGCGCTGAAGGAGCGAAACGGAAGCTTGTTTAGCCTCTAAAATGATGTTGACAGCCTGATCGTACAGCTCATCCAGCATTTCATCTGCATCAGTCGATACCTCTTCCACCTCCGGCACTAGCGTCTCATCATACTGCGCTTCACCCTGTTCACGTACATAGTTAACAATATTTTCGACTTCTTGATCGCTCATGAACGCTCCCTGAACGCGGACTGGTTTAGAAGCACCCATTGGCATGAACAGCATATCACCACGTCCGAGCAGCTTCTCGGCTCCACCCATATCCAATATAGTACGGGAATCTACCTGCGAGGAAACGCCGAAGGCAATACGTGAAGGAATATTAGCTTTAATTACCCCGGTAATTACGTCAACCGAAGGTCTTTGCGTTGCAATGATAAGGTGGATGCCTGCTGCGCGCGCCATTTGGGCAAGTCGTGCAATCGCATCCTCCACATCTCCCGCAGCTACCATCATTAAATCTGCCAACTCGTCCACAATAACGACGATGTAAGGCAGAAATGCATCCGGGTTATCTTTCATCAAATTATTGTATCCCTCAATATTACGGGTTCCTGATTTGGAAAATAACTCATACCTTTTTTCCATTTCAACTACAATTTTCTTCAATGCAAGTGAGGCACGCTTTGGATCAGTCACGACCGGAGCCAACAAATGTGGGATTCCGTTGTACACGTTCAACTCCACCATTTTAGGATCGACCATCAAAAATTTGACCTCATCCGGCTTTGCTTTGTACAAAATACTCGTGATGATCCCATTGATACACACTGATTTACCCGAACCTGTTGCCCCAGCTACAAGCAGATGGGGCATCTTGGCCAAATTACCGACAATCGTCTGTCCTGCAATATCACGTCCGAATGCAATAGACAAGCTGGAAGCTGACTCCTGGAAAACGGTTGTCTCCATTACCTCACGCATCGTTACAATGGAAACTTCATTATTCGGAACCTCAATTCCGATAGCAGATTTGCCAGGAATTGGAGCCTCCATACGGATATCTTTGGCAGCAAGCGCAAGCGCAATGTCATCCGTCAGACTCACAATACGGCTGACCTTCACTCCAATGTCCGGCTGAATTTCATAACGTGTTACGGCAGGGCCACGGACAACCTCCAGCACCTTCGCCCGCACACCGAAGCTTTCCAGCGTTGCTTCCAGTTTGCGTGCCGTTTGCATATAATCCTTTTGTCCCATACCTTTGCCTGCATTTTGTGGTTTAGCAAGCAAACGAAACGATGGTAGCTTGTACGGTTTAGGCGGCGGCGGAGCCGGGATAGCTGTATGGGTACCTTCAACCTCTTCGCCTGCCACCCCAGTTGCAATCGTCTGAGCTTGTCCCTGAGCACCTTCTAATGTCCCCTGAATCGTAGTCGAATCATCCATATCCTTATTCGCATTGGCACCCACAAAGTCATCATCCAGGGGTTCGTCAATAATGGAAGTCGTCTGCTCTGCCCCTGTCAGGGACTCTCCAAATTCAGCTTCCGTTCTTCTTTCCTCATGCTTTACTTGTTCGAAGAAATCCCTAATAATCGGCGACCTTTTTACCGGAATTGCAGCTTCCTGCTCAGCGTGTTCGACTACGTCAGACAGCTCTTCACTCTGGTTGCCATTTCTCCACTGGGCCTGCGCGTCCTCAGCTTCATATGGAAAATCATGCTCATCCTCATCGACGGAATGCTCTTCCTTGTCCGCTTTATCTGAATTCTTAAGACCAAACAACTGAAAGAAAATCGGTTGTTTGCGTGCAGGAGGCTGCATTTCGTCAAAGTCATCATCCATGTCTTCCTCATAGGCAGGAATCGGCTCAGACTTGATCTTTCTATTTCCATTACCTTTGCTAGATGCCGAAAGCGGAGTAGCTTTACCAGTCCATTTTTTGCGCACACTTCCCCCAGCTGCTAGCAGCTTGGTCTTTACAATCCGCACCAAATCCACATAGGACAGTTGAGTCATCAGCATGAAACAAATGACGAACATAACAATCATGATCAGTTTAGCTCCCGTGAGACCAAACAGCCACAACAGAACAGTAAGCTGCAACGCGCCTACGTAACCCCCGCTGATATCCTTGTTCAGCATTGAGGAATGGCCCTGCTGATCAGGCGACAGCAACTGCTCGCGCATATCTATATGTATCTGGGTCATCACTCCGCCCGGCTGAAGCGCGTTGATCGGCCCCAAACGCTGCTCCATAGATGAAATAGAACTCATAAGTGTAAAGGCAAATACCAACAGGAGCAAACCCGTTTTACGCGAGTTCCACTGGTTCGGCCACTTGCGGTGAATCATCACCATCAGACCATAATAAATGCCAATCAGAGGGATAACAAAATAGAATTTCCCTAATACGAGCCCAAACATCTTGGATAGCGACCGACCAACTGCCGCTTCACCCGATAACGCAATGACCGCTAATGTAATCAGCACAATGCCGTAAATTTCAAATTTTAGAACTCCGCCAAATGCGGCTTTCTTTTTTCTTTTTCTTCTTCTGGACATACAAGGTCACCCCCCAGAAGAATATTATACCACGTCACCCGGTATCCGCACATATGTTCTTTTTCAGCAGTAAATGACCGATTTCTATATTATTCGACAACTTCTACGACCATTCGATGACTTGACCGGGTCCATAACGCGGATTCAGGTAGGCTTCCAGCGGGCAGTCCAACAACCGTACAATGATCCCCCGACGACTTTCAAGCGGCTGTACCTGCATAAGTAGACCGTCTACTCGAACCTCTGCAAGCTCCTCAGCCTCTTTCCACATCCCTTGCCACACCATTTCCATTGGCATTACAGTATATAATGTCATTGGGATAGCTCCCCGCTATGCTCCCCTGACAGTGTCTCTGTAGGAGTTCCTGTGGCACTGGGAATAAAAGGAGCATACGGAGCCTGCTGTTGGATCCCAGCGTTCCCGTTTTGCTGACGCCGCGTTTCAATAATGGTGTTCAGCTGTTTTAAAGCCTCTCCGATCCCTCCAACCGCGTCCATCAATCCATACTTCACTGCATCGGCTCCCCCAACCGCTGTACCAATATCGCGGTTTAACTCACCGGTTTTAAACATCAATTCCTTAAACTGCTCTTCTGTAATACGAGAATGAGAAACGACAAAGCGTACGACACGTTCCTGCATTTTTTCCATATATTCAAAAGTCTGTGGGACTCCAATGACCAGGCCGCTCATACGAATAGGATGAATGGTCATCGTCGCACTCTCCGCAATGTAGGAATAAGTGGAAGACACAGCAATCGGCACACCGATGCTATGCCCCCCGCCTATCACAATGGTCACCGTTGGTTTACTCATCGATGCGATCATTTCAGCAATAGCCAGTCCTGCCTCTACATCACCACCAACTGTATTCAGCAAAATCATTAATCCTTCAATACGAGGATTTTGTTCTGCCGCTACCAGTTGGGGAATAATGTGCTCATATTTTGTCGTTTTGTTTTGAGGCGGTAAAATGAGATGCCCTTCAATCTGACCGATAATCGTCATGCAAAAAATATTGGACTCGCCTCCAGGCATGGAGGTTTGACCCAGTTGCTGCAAAGCCTCCATAGCAGGTAACGCGGGTCTTTGCCCAATTTCTGGTTGATCTGGCGTTTCCGTTTCCTCGTTGCCAGATGATAGATTGCTGTATTGTTCCATATGGGTGATCTTCCTTTCGCTTTACGCATCTATATGACCCGTAGTCACCCTATAGTATGGGATGTAAATGGAATATTTTATACCTACCCCCATGCCTTTCCTTGCCCTGAAAAATCAAAAAAGCCTCTCCTCCCGCGGAAACCGTCCAATATTTCCTGCGGGAAGAGAGGCGACTGTGTGCCTGTGACTTAAGTTTTTAATTCAGGTTTTTGAACAAATTTCAATTGAATCACACTTCCATTATAATTGGCAGGATCATCGGTCTGCGACGAGTTTGCTCATACAAGAAGCGACCCAATGCATCCTTGACATTTGTCTTGAGGGAAGCCCATTCATTTACATTTTCACTCATGAGCTTATGCAGTGTACTTGAGACAATACGATTCGCTTCATCGAGCAAACCTTCCGATTCACGGACATAAACGAAACCGCGGGAAATGATATCTGGACCCGATTTAATCGTTCCGTCTTGCTTGCTCAGCGTGACAACCACCACCAAAATACCGTCCTGTGACAGCAATTTACGGTCGCGCAATACGATATTTCCTACATCCCCTACGCCTAGTCCATCGATCAGTACGTTACCTGCTGTAACTTTACCAGCTCTGCGTGCTCCGCCATTCTGAATTTCAATGACTTCACCGATATCCGTGATGAAGATATTTTCAGGCTCAATACCTACGCCTTCAGCAAGAAGGGCGTGACGACGTTGCATTCTGAACTCACCATGAATTGGCAAGAAGAACTTTGGTTTCATCAGATTCAGCATCAGCTTAAGTTCTTCCTGGCTTCCGTGTCCAGAAACGTGAATACCTGGATTAGCTGCGCTGTAATATACATTGGCACCCAGACGGAACAGTTCATCAATTGTGCGTCCAACGTATTTTTCATTACCCGGTACCGGAGTAGCTGCAATGATGACTGAATCCCCTGGAAGAATGTCAACCTTTCGATGTGTGGAACGAGCCATTCTTGTCAAAGCGGACATCGGTTCGCCCTGACTGCCTGTGCAGAGAATAACTACACGGTCCGCTGACATTTTGCCAACTTCTTCAGGCTCAATCAGCATTCCATCCGGAATTTCCAAATAACCCAAGTCCGAAGCAATGCCTACGACATTAACCATGCTTCGACCAATAACTGTTACTTTACGTCCCGTTGCTTCAGCAGCATTAATTACCTGCTGAATACGATGTACGTTAGAAGCAAAAGTGGCTACGACCACACGCTGTCTCGACTTGCGGAAAATGTCTTCCAGCACAATACCAACGCTCTTTTCCGAAGGTGTAAAGCCCGGTTTCTCGGCATTCGTACTGTCTGACAAAAGAGCCAGTACGCCACGTGTGCCAATTTCAGCCATACGCTGCAAATCTGCATATTGTCCGTTCACCGGAGTATGGTCAAATTTGAAGTCACCTGTATGAACAACAGCGCCTTCAGGAGTATCAATACATACACCTACAGAATCCGGAATACTATGGTTGGTTCTGAAGAAGGTTGCTTTTAGTGTGGAACCCAGCTTGATTTCGGAATCAGCATTGATCAAAATACGTTTGGTTTCACCAAGCAGATTCGCTTCCTTCAGCTTGTTTTCCACCAATCCCAGCGTCAATTTGGTACCATATACTGGTACATTCAAATGTTTCAACACGTAAGGCAAACCGCCGATATGGTCCTCGTGACCATGAGTCAGCACAATGCCTCTTACTTTGTCGCGGTTCTCTGTAAGGTAGGAAATATCAGGAATAACGATATCAATGCCCAGCATGTCCTCTTCCGGGAATTTCAGACCGGAATCCACCACGACAATGTCATTGCCGTATTGAACGACATACATATTTTTCCCGATTTCACCGACGCCGCCCAAAGCGAAAATCATCAATTTATCGTTGTTTGTTTTTTTAGACAAATGAATCTAAACCTCCTATGGTAGTTGGACGTCGTACCTTGATTGTTATTTAATTTTCAAAAAAATACCGCACCCAGTCACTTGACCCCATTATACATGATTAAAATACGAAAAAACAAGTCATCCTGTTCGTTACGCTAGGTTTCCCATTGCCGTCTCAAACCATTAGTATCTGTCATTTTATCTATATGCATGGTTAAAAGCACAGCAAAAAGGACGTCCTATAAGAACGTCCTTCATGCTGGAGGACCTTGTCAGACAATAAACTCTATCGGTTTTGTACCTACCGACTGCCCTTAACAAGGTTACTCCTTAGTATTAATTAATATCCTACATTCCTATTTGTCTTTAGCGGGTAAATAATTTCTTAATAAATTCCGCTTCATCCTCAGTTGGAGGAATGAGCGGCAACCGAACCGAACCAACCCTAATCCCCCGTAATTCCAATGCATATTTTACTGCCACTGGATTAGGCAGAGGATGAGGACAGCCAAACAAACCCTTGAAAATCGGGAACAACTGCTGATGCAACTTTGCTGCCTCCTGAGAGTGTCCTCCTACAAGTGAATCGATCATCTGCTTCATTTCAGCACCTACCACATGGCTCGCTACGCTGATAATACCATAAGCACCTACAGCCATAGCAGGCAACCCAGAAGCATCGTCCCCGGAATAAACCAGAAAACCCTCTGGCGCTGCCGCTGCAATCTGTGTAACCTGCGCAAGTGATGCACATTCTTTGGTTCCCACAATATTTGGAATTTGTGCAAGACGCAGCGTTGTTTCAGCTGTTAGACTCGCTCCAGTACGGCTTGGAACATTATACAGTATAGCTGGAAGGGATGTGGAGTTTGCAATACTTTCGAAATGCTGATACATCCCTTCCTGATTCGGTTTATTATAATATGGCACTACCAGTAGAACACCATCTGCTCCTGCCTGCTCCGCGGCACGGGTAAGATGAATGGAGTGACGCGTATTGTTGCTGCCAGTCCCGGCAATAATTTTACATCGTCCAGCTGCTTTTTCTACAACAAAAGCAAACAACTTGATTTTCTCATCATCGCTCAGGGTAGGAGACTCTCCTGTTGTTCCAGATACAACAAGTGACTCTGAATGCTGTTCTTCTATTAAATAATCAATCAACGAGGACAATGCAGTCCAGTCAATCTCTCCTTGCTGATCAAAAGGTGTCACCATCGCGGTAATCAATCTGCCGAAGTTCACCATGCTGCCTCCTTTTTGCAAATCCGAGCACGGACCATGCACCTATTGATGGAGTTCAAATTTATTATGCAATGCGCGTACAGCCTGCACCATATCTTCTTTTTTAACAAGTACCCAGATCGTCGTGTTGGAATCTGCGGATTGAAGGATCTGTACGTCTGATTCTGCCAATGCCTCCACAATCGTCGCCATAATGCCCGGTACCCCGTTGATACCACCGCCTATGACAGAAACTTTAGCACATCCGGCCAGTATCTTAGGTTCTAGACCCAACCCGTTCAATACTTCAACCGCTTTGCTTCCATCATAATCGAACACAGTATAAACTGCCCCCGATGGCGTTACATTAATAAAATCAACGCTGATTCCATGTTCAGCCATAGATTTGAACACTTGTAATTGCAAGTGCTCCATACCCGGCTTTAATTCAACATTAATCTGAGTGACATTGCCAACATACGCAATACCGGTCACGAAACGGTCTACGATGTCTGCCTGCACGTCTTTAAAGCCTTCCGGATGGGTAACTAACGTACCTTCTCCTTCGGAGAAGGTAGAGCGAACACGGACCGGGATATTAGCCTGCATGGCGATTTCAACAGCACGAGGATGGATAACCTTTGCTCCCTGATGAGCCATATTACAAATCTCCGTATAGCTAACATGTGTAAGCGGCTTTGCGTTTTCCACAATGCGCGGATCGGCGGTCAATATACCATTCACATCCGTATAAATATCAACCATATCCGCATGTAGAGCAGCACCTAGAGCAGTAGCTGACGTATCGCTGCCTCCCCGACCCAAGGTAGTCATATCACCGTCTGCTGTTTGTCCCTGAAAACCTGTCACAATGACAACTCTGCCTTGGTTCAACTCTTCAACAACACGGTCTGGCTTTATATCCAAAATACGAGCATTGCCGTATTGATCATCCGTAATAAAGCCCGCCTGTGCCCCAGTTAGCACTGTAGCAGGAATACCTTCCTTCTCCATCAGGCTGCATAATGTAGCAGCAGAAATAATTTCACCACAGCACAGCAATAAATCCCGTTCGCGCTTTGGCAGACTATCGCCGTTAGACACCGCCCAATCCAGCAGCGTGTCGGTGGCATAAGGCTCTCCTTTTCTCCCCATGGCCGACACAACAACAACCAATTGAAGATTTTGTTCCAGCTCCCTCTTCACATGTGCCAACACAAGTTTACGTGCTTCAGGTGTGGAAAGCGAGGTTCCTCCAAATTTTTGCACCAAAATACCCATTATTTTTCCCCCATATTGGAACGTTACTCCGCGTTTGCAGCAATAATTTCCGCGATTTGCACCGCGTTCCATGCCGCTCCTTTGAGCAGATTGTCGGATACGACCCACAAATTCAATCCACGGCTATTGCCCAAATCACGGCGTACACGCCCCACAAATACGTCAGGTTTTCCTGCAGCTTCAGATGCCAGTGGATAAAGCTGAGCAGCAGGATCGTCCACTAGCGTTACTCCCGGTGCTGAAGCCAGCAAATTACGGATTTCTTCTAAATCATAATCTTTTTTAAGTTCTACATATACAGATTCCGAGTGACCATATACAACAGGAATACGTACACACGTTGCTGTTACGTCCACAGATTCGTCACCCAGTATTTTTTTCGTTTCACGTACCATTTTCATTTCTTCCAGTGTATAACCATTGTCCTGGAATTTATCAATTTGCGGAATAGCATTGAAAGCAATCTGATGTTTTACTGGCAACGAGCCTACTGGCAACAGATCAGGCTGAACTTCATCACCGTTAAGAATCGCTGCGCTTTGACGATTCAATTCATCAATAGCTCGGCTTCCAGCCCCGGAAACGGCCTGGTATGTGGATACTATGATACGAGAAATGCCATACTGATCATATAATGGTTTCAAAGCAGCTACCATCTGAATGGTGGAGCAGTTCGGGTTCGCAATAATGCCTTGATGCTCGGCAATTTTGTCGCTGTTCACCTCAGGCACTACAAGAGGAGCTGTCGGATCCATTCGGAATGCATTGGTGTTATCAATGCAAACTGCCCCATGACGAACAGCATGCGGCGCCAATTCCTTACTTACGTCTCCACCTGCACTAAACAAAGCAATGTCGATTCCCTCAAAGCTGTCGGGGGTAGCAATCTCTACTGGAATTTGCTGACCTTTAAAGCTAATTAACGTGCCGGCAGAACGAGGCGAAGAAAGAAATTTGATTTTGTCCACAGGAAAATCCCGTTTTTCCAGCAGATTTACGATCTGTTCTCCTACAGCGCCTGTCGCTCCAACGACAGCTACATTAAACTTTCTATTGCTCATCTGGTATATCTCCCCTTCTCGACTAAAAAACCATTTTTTATTCTGAAAGCATCCACCGCCAACAAGAAATTAGACCCGATACAATATCGAATCATCTTCTAGGCGAGGGATGCTCAGCAGTTAACTATAATACTTCATGGGGTCTTGCGTTCCACAATCATCGGCTGAAGCTGTTTGCCCTGCAATGCTTCATAAGCAGCCTCCGGAATCAACTCCATGTTAGCTACAAGCGAGTTCGGCTTTTTAACTGGATTGTCCTGTCCGAACGGTACAAAAAAGATATTTTTGGCTACGAGTAATTTGGCGATATTGGCAGCATTTAGGCCCAGTCCATCATTAGTAGATATGGCTAAAAGAAGTGGACGGCCGTTGCGCAATTGCGCCTTGGCAGCCATCAAAACCGGACTGTCTGTCATCGCATTCGCTAACTTACTCATCGAATTCCCCGTCAAAGGTGCAATCACCAGCACATCGAGTATTTGGGAGGGACCCAGTGGCTCAGCCTCCACAATTGTAGAAATGATATCATTCCCTGTTATATCTTTCAACTGTTTTTGCCAACTTTGCGAAGTACCAAAGCGAGTATCCGTTGTTAGCACTGTATTGGATATAATAGGGACGACCTTTGCACCCTCATCAACAAAGCGCTGTATAACAGGCATTACCTCTTCAAATGTGCAATGTGAGCCTGTAATTGCATAACCTACTGTTTTCCCTTGCCAACTCATTGTGCATCCCCCCGATCAGGATTATCTTCCATTAGCAACTGCACCAGCGTATTCGCTATAATGGCACCAGCAGTTTTGGGAGCAACAATACCGGGAAGACCAGGGGCAAGCATAGCCTTGATTCCACGCTTTTCCGCATAACGGAAATCACATCCGCCCGGGGCGGAAGCAAGATCTATAATCACGGTGCTCAATGGCAATTTAGACAGGATTTGCGCTGTGATAATCATAGAGGGTATCGTATTAAAAATCAAGTCAACTCCCTTTGTCTCATGCGCTAAATCCCTTGTCATAAAAGGCTTCCAACCCATTTCCACGGCTCTCGCTGCATCCTCTGCCCGCCGTACTCCAACCTTCACTCTAGCTCCCAATCCCTGTAGTGCCCTTGCCATGGTAAATCCAGTCCGTCCCATGCCTAGAACCATACAATCTGCACCGTGAATCGTAAAATCAGTATGCTGAATGGCCATCATCAGTGCGCCTTCGGCCGTAGGTATAGAGTTGTATATGGCCACATCATCTCTCTCCAGCAGCTCTACCAGCTTTAACTCATGTCTGGTACAAATTTCTTTTAAGTACGTCCGCGCCATTCCTGTATATACAATACAATGAGGTGGAAGAGCAGCAGCATGCTCATTCAGGAACTGAAGCTTCTGTGCTCCGAAAAGTGCATTTACGTTGCCTTCCTCATCGCATCCCACCACCGGCAAAATCAATGCATCTGACGATTCCAGCAGCTTGACAGACAGTGGTTCTAGTGTCACTCCTTTGAGTGGTACTTCAAGCTTGTCAAAACCGACCACACTGACGGTAGCATCCATGTCCACACATTTACGGATTACCTCAAGCTGCCTAGCATCGCCACCCAAAACAACGACGCGTATTCCTGTTAGCATCCGGATCACTCCTTTCCGAGACACGATATGCTTTTAGTCTATGCGAGTGCCCGGAGAGGGGTGAGAAAACACAAAAAAAAGCCGCCTCTTTATGAGGCGACCTTTATATGCATACATACTCTTAAGCAAGTAAATACGAAGCTTTTACAAAATAGATATTCGTACATTTTAAACCAACCATCGCCTCAGCGTCCTGTATGACCAAAGCCTCCAGCACCACGCACTGTTTCAGATAATTGGTCTACTTGTTTCAGCTCTACCTCAGGTACAGCTTGAAATACCATTTGTGCAATTCGCTCATTGCGCGTAATCGTGAACGATTCCTCGCCCAAATTAATAAGAAGTACCTTAATCTCCCCACGATAATCCGCATCAATTGTTCCCGGTGTATTGAGACAAGTAATACCATGCTTAAGAGCCAGTCCACTTCGCGGACGGATCTGCGCCTCCAATCCCGCCGGCATAGCTATTGCAAATCCGGTTGGAACGAGGCAACGCTTGCCGGGTTCCAGTACCAGATTTTCCTGTACTGCTGCATACAAGTCAAACCCTGATGCAAGCTCTGACATTTTGCGGGGCAGCTCAATATCTTCATTGCCCGCGAGTCTGTTAATTTCCACGTAAGTTAACAAAATAGTCCCTCCTCATATCCTTTACCGCTGAATCACTCGCTCCCACCATCGACAGGGCAAACGGCTCCGAGAACATCCGATCCAGCACTTTGTTCACATCATTCGCCGTCACTTGCTCGATATGTTCGATCATTTGATCCAGCGTATAATGCTGACCAAGCATTAATTCATTTTTTCCAAGCCGATTCATCCGGCTACCTGTACTTTCAAGGCTTAAAATCAAACTTCCTTTTAATTGCTCCTTACCTTTACGAAGCTCATTAGCGTCTAAACCGTTGACAGCCACATCTCGTAAAAGCTCCAGCGTCAAATCCAGCACGTCCTTTGTTTGTTTAGGAGCCGTACCTGCATAGATCGTGAACATGCCACTGTCCGCATGGGAGCTATGATAGGAATAGACCGAATAAGCAAGCCCACGCTTTTCCCGAATTTCTTGAAACAAACGTGAACTCATGCCGCCGCCGATCGCGTTATTCAGCAAAACCATAGCATACTGGAGTTCGTCACCCGTTGCAAATCCAGGTAGGGATAAACAAATATGATTTTGCTCCGTTGCTTTCTCATGATACAACAGTTCACCGTTAAACGCAGGTACTGTCAGCGGCGAAACGGTTCCATGATTGTCAAAATGTCCAAAATGTCGCTCCAACAATTCTACCAAGCGATCGTCAACATTACCAGCCACACTGATAACCGTATTGTCGATTGTATAATGTTCCCTCATATAATGGCTGAGATGTGAGCTATCCATAGCAAGCAGGTGATCTTCGGTTCCGAGAATCGGATAAGCCAGTGGATGTTCACCATAGGCGGCGCGAGATACAAGATCATGCACCATATCATCCGGTGTATCCTCATACATGGAGATTTCCTCCAAAATCACATTCTTCTCTTTTGCCAATTCTTCCTGATCTAGTTTGGAATTAAAAAACATATCAGACAGCACATCAACTGCGATCGGTAGATGCTCATCCAACACTTTGGCATAATAGCATGTATATTCCTTCGAAGTAAAAGCATTAACATTTCCTCCGATGGCATCGAATTGCTCAGCGATTTCCTTAGCGTTAAAACGCTCTGTTCCTTTGAAAAGCATGTGTTCGATAAAATGAGAAATACCGCTATTGTCCGGCGTTTCATTCCGGGAGCCAGTTTTAACCCAGATGCCGAAAGAAACTGAACGCACGGTTGGAATTTTTTCAATGACCACTCTTAGGCCGTTTTTGAGTTGAATTCTTTCCACGATTGGCCCTCCTAAACTGAATTGCATACTTAGCCATAATGTTCAATCCTAACAGAAAAAAGACGTTCACTCAACCGGAACAGGTAGCTGCCGATCAGGAGAAAGCGTCTGACTGA
This sequence comes from Paenibacillus sp. FSL M8-0228, assembly GCF_038007385.1. Taxonomy (NCBI): domain Bacteria; kingdom Bacillati; phylum Bacillota; class Bacilli; order Caryophanales; family Paenibacillaceae; genus Paenibacillus; species Paenibacillus sp. FSL M8-0228. The sequence goes on along the minus strand of NZ_JBBOXA010000001.1, from coordinate 2,228,972 downwards.
CAGTTCCGAGCATAAGTCCCTTACTACGAATGGCATGGATCATGCCTTTGAGAGCAGCCGCTGAGGAATCTGTTGGGTGCATTAATATCAGGGAGCCTGATTCAACCTTACTACTGATTTTGTTAATCACCGATTCTGGTGACGGATGTTTCCAATCTACTGTGTCCAATGTCCACAACACTGTTTTGAGCCCACTTTCTGCTGCTATATCCACCGTTTGCTGATTAAAATCACCCGAAGGAGGGGCAAACCAGTAATTTTTGATACCCAAAGTTTCTTGGAGAAGTACTTGAGTCTTTTCAATTTCTTGTGTGGCTCTGGCCCGACTCAGACGGCTCATATTCGGATGAGAGTAAGCATGATTTGAAAGCTCATGCCCTCTTTTTTGAATCTCCTTGGCGAGATCAGGATTTTTTTTCAACCAACTTCCATCAAGAAAAAATGTAGCCTTGATCTTTTCCTGATCCAACGTGTTCAGTATCGGCAGGATAAATTCATTCCCCCATGCTACATTGATCATGAAGGAGACCATCGGCTTTTCGGGATTTCCCCTGTATATTGGAACATTACCGAGCTGATTTAAATGTATTTTAGGTGCCAATTGCCGATATACATATTGAATAGGTCGATCCGGAGATGCAATCGCTTTGCGATAGGTAGCATCCAAATCCACCTCCAGCCCGTTATAGCCTGGAATAGCCTTCCATACCCTGTCGATCTTGGCATCAACTGGCTCCCGCCGCTGACGGGCTGCTTCTGTTCTTAGTCGCTGCATAAGCGCATTATCGGGTAAAGCCGCCATCGCCATCGTTGTTTCAACTTTAGGCTCCCCAACTCCTATAACGTCTCCATTGCGTAATTGATCAGCGAAGTCACGAACCCCGCTAAACTGTCCGATTACCAGTGTGATGGCTAAACTGGCTACCACCCACACTGCTCTTTTTGTCCTACTCATGATTCCTTCATCCCCCCGCCCGTTTGTCCACATTGTATGCGACGAGGACAAGAACTATGACGTAGCAAGCTCTAGAAGCTCACTTGGGTGCAGCTTGTGTATATGTATGAAAAAAGAGCCAGAAACGTAGCTCTGCCTCTTTCCAAAAGCTTAAACAATGCTATTCAAATCCCTTGTACTGTTAATACGAAAAGCTTCTCCTGCCTTTCTAGTCTGCGACATGCAGGTCCTAGGATTTTGCAGGTGCTTCTGCTGTCAGAACAGCCTTACGGGACAGATTGACACGTCCTTGTTGATCAATTTCGGTTACTTTCACCGTAATTGTATCCCCAATAGCAATTACATCTTCAACTTTGGCTACACGCTCAGTAGACAGTTGAGAAATATGAACCAGACCATCTTTACCTGGTAAAATTTCAACAAATGCACCGAATTTCTCAATCCGTTTTACTGTACCGATGTAAATCTCACCGACCACGACTTCCTTTACGATACCCTCAATAATGGAACGTGCTTTTTCATTCATCTCTTGATTTGTGGAAGCGATGAACACACGACCATCTTGTTCAATATCGATTTTCACGCCGGTTTCTTCGATGATTTTGTTGATGATTTTACCACCAGCTCCAATAACATCACGGATTTTGTCCGGGTTAATGTGCATCGTCATAATTTTTGGAGCATACGGAGACAACTGCTCACGTGGCTTCTGGATCGCTTCCATCATTTTGCTAAGAATGAACAAGCGTCCTTCTTTAGCTTGCTTGAGCGCATCCTGTAAAATCTGGCGGTCAATACCGTTAATTTTAATATCCATTTGAATGGCAGTTACGCCTTCCGCAGTACCAGCAACTTTAAAGTCCATATCGCCCAGGTGATCTTCCATACCTTGGATATCAGTCAATACGGAGACATGATCTCCATCCTTGATCAATCCCATCGCTACACCTGCAACCGGAGCTTTAATTGGTACACCTGCATCCATCATAGCCAGTGTACTTGCACAAATACTAGCTTGTGAAGTCGAACCATTCGATTCCAGTACCTCGGAAACCAGACGGATGGTGTATGGAAATTCAGTTTCGGAAGGAATTACTTTGGAAAGCGCACGTTCACCAAGAGCACCATGTCCGATTTCACGACGACCTGGCGCACGCAAAGGACGAGCCTCCCCTACGCTGAACGGCGGGAAATTGTAATGATGCATGAAGCGTTTTGTTTCTTCCAAATCAATACCGTCCAAAATTTGCACATCACCCAATGCACCAAGTGTACAAATGCTAAGTGCTTGCGTTTGACCGCGTGTAAATAAGCCCGAACCATGAGTACGCGGCAAGATGCTAGTGTCGCTTTCAATCGGACGAATTTCGTCAAGCTTACGACCATCAGGACGCACTTTATCATGCGTGATCAGACGACGTACTTCTTCCTTGACGATATCATAGAGAACTTCGCTCACGTCGCTCAAAAGCTCTGGTGTCTCTATGTATTGTGCTTCAAAATGGGCAACTGTCTCTTCGTTGACTGCATCAATCGCCTCTTGACGGGCATGTTTTTCTGCAATTTTAACAGCTTCCATTAAACGTTCAGCTGCATAAGCACGTACTTCACTGTTCACTTTTTCATCAACAGCATGCAGTTTAACCTGCATTTTCTCTTTACCTGCTACTTGCACCAATTGTTCAATGACTGCCACAATGTTCTTAATCTCATCATGACCGAACATAATGGCTTCCAGCATAACTTCCTCTGGAATCTCATTGCCTTCGGCTTCTACCATCATGATGGCATCTTTCGTTCCGGCTACAACCAGGTACATGTCGCTTGCATTCTGCTGTGCAATATCCGGGTTAATCACAAATTGTCCGTCTACACGTCCTACAGCGACTCCACCGATTGGCCCATTAAAAGGTACATCCGAAATGCTAAGTGCTGCCGAGGTTCCGATCATTGCTGCAATTTCAGGTTCGCAATCCTGATCGACACTCATAACCAGGTTCAACACCTGTACATCATTCCGGAAACCTTCCGGGAACAATGGGCGAATTGGACGGTCTGTCAAACGGCTGGACAAAATTGCTTTTTGACTCGGACGTCCTTCACGTTTAATAAATCCGCCAGGAATTTTCCCCACAGCATACAATCTTTCCTCATAGTTTACGGTCAGTGGAAAAAAGTCCAAATCTTTCGGTTCACGTGAAGCGGTCACGGTACAAAGCACAACTGTTTCTCCGTAACTCACTTTAACTGCCGCATTGGCTTGTTTCGCAAGACGTCCTGTTTCCAGCACCAGCTTTCTTCCGCCGAGCTGCATTTCTACGCGTTGCTCCATGGTATCCCTCCATTTCATTTCATTGTAAAAGTTCTATACATATTCAGTATTTCCTGCGCAGGTCTTATTCATAAGAAGCTCGCAGGCAAATCAGGATATGTAATTCAAAAAAAGATTCCTCATTTCAAAAAAGAACCCGGCTGCTGTCCGCCGTCGCCTTAGCAGGGACAAGCGGTGAACAACCAGGCTTCTTTTCTCATTACATGTCTGAAAATTAACGACGCAGTCCGAGACGCTCGATCAACGCACTGTAACGTTTAACATCAGTCTTCTTCAGGTAAGCCAAAAGTTTACGACGCTGACCGACCATTTTCAACAACCCGCGGCGGGAGTGATGGTCTTTCTTGTGCGAACGAAAGTGACTTTGCAAGTTGACGATGTTTTCAGTAAGGATAGCGATTTGTACCTCTGGTGATCCTGTATCGGATTCATGAGTTTTGTACTCCTCGATCAATTGCTGTTTACGTTCTTGAGTCAATGCCATCCTGTTCACCTCCTTCATTATAATCGCCATTAGCCTCGTAGCCGCCGGTGAAAGCGGACAACCAAGCTAAGGTTCATCGTTGTTTACACAACATAAGTCAGTATAACACAGCGCCTGTCTTATGTAAATAAATTAGCCTAACAGCTTTTTAGCCGTTTGTGCGTCATTGCCAATTTGGTTGATCAGCTCATCCACCGAAGAGAATTTGCGTTCAGGACGGATGTAGTGGTGAAGCTCCACAAGTACAGACTCTCCATAAATTTGCTGATTAAAATCAAATAGATGTACCTCAAACGACGGATTCAGCACACCTTCATGGAAAGTAGGCTTAACCCCTACATTCATTACACCGTTTATCCAACGATCACCTACTAGTGCTCGTACAGCGTATACACCCTTGATCGGAATCGCGTAAGTATCACTCAGTTTGAGATTAGCGGTCGGAAAACCGATCGTACGTCCACGCTTCTCCCCATCCATTACAGTACCCTGGATACGATAAGGACGTCCCAACCAGCGAGAGGCATGCGCTAGATCCCCAGTCTGTAAAGCACGGCGAATTCCAGAGCTGCTCACCTTGTCCCCATCCAGTTCGAACGGTGGTACGGTGTGCACAGACATCAGCTTTCCTCCCAGCGTCCGAAGTGTATTCTCATGCCCTGCTCCCCGGTGGCCAAACCGAAAATCAAAGCCTACTACCGCTGTTCGAATTTGCAATGGAAGCAGCACGTCGCTCATAAACGCCTCAGGGCTGACCTTGGAAAATTCTTCGTTAAAACTCAAAATATAAAGTACATCCACACCCATATCAGCCAGAATAGTCTGCTTGTCCGCAAGCGGTGTTAAATAACCTTCATAATCGCCTTTTTTCATGACTTCCTTCGGATGAGGGTGAAATGTCATGACAGATACCGGCATTTGCTGTTCACGAGCCAGCGCAACGGCCTCGCGTATCACGCTTGCGTGTCCAAGATGAAGACCATCAAACTGACCGATCGCCGTGACCTGTGAACGTCCCCATTGCTGCAAAAGCTCATCACTCAATGGATAAGATAACGATACGGTAATCATTATTAATTCACCTGCATTTCACATCATTTGACTAACTTCGTCAAAATTATAGCACAATTCAAGGTAAGAAAAACGTCTATCGACGTAATTCACGGAAGCCAGATCACGCCTAGCGGAAGTTTTTCTTGCAATTATAGAATTGTTCAGCTCCCCTGAAAATCTATAAATTCTATAATCTTAAAAAAACTTTAATGGGAGCAATCGCGTCTGATTCATCCCGACCAAATATGCCTAAAAACGTTTTATCCTCTTTATACAAACGGAAAGGCTGGTTGTCCGTCACAGGTGGTGAAATCATATTCAGCGACAGGCGCTGGCCTTGCAGAGCCGCAGTTACCTTGGCTTCAGCCACAAAATGTTCAGGCATATAGTCAATCGCCTGATCCGTTGTAATAAGTCGCTCTCCAAGACTGCCATCCGCTACGAAACGCTCTATCTCTTCGAAAGTCAGACAACGTTCCGCAGGAATTCCCGCAGACATGGTTCGCTCCAGCTTGACCATCGTTGAAGGATATCCTAATTCACGGCCAATATCAACACATAGTGTACGGATATAAGTACCTTTGGAGCATAAGGCACGAAAAGAAATATCCACATACGCCTCCGTCTCCGCGAATCCCGTCATCTCCAACTCATAAATGCTTACTTCACGGCTTTGGCGCTCAACAGTTTTGCCTTCTCGAGCCAGTTCGTATAGGCGTTTGCCGTCCACTTTTAGCGCGGAGTACATTGGAGGCACTTGGGAGATCGTACCAACAAAACGCTTCAGAACCGCTTTGACTTCCACTTCCGTCACCTCTACTGGACGTTCACTTTCTTCCGTAATTTCCCCAGTCAGGTCCTCGGTATCCGTGGCAATGCCTAATCGCAGTGTAGCCAGATATTCCTTGGGCCGCTCTTGCATGTATTCCACCACGCGGGTGGCACGTCCCAGACACAAGGGCAAAACACCGGTTACTTGCGGATCAAGCGTTCCAGTGTGTCCGATTCGCTTCATACCTAATAAACGGCGAGCCTTGGCCACCACATCATGAGAGGTAAATCCAGCAGGTTTATAGACTGGTAGGACGCCTTCCCAAGCTGCTTGTTCCTTCTTTATCGGGTTCATAGCTCAGACTTCACCCGCCCTACAACTGTCTTAATGATATCTTCCAGTTTACCCTCTAGCCGACAGCCAGCCGCACGTACATGTCCACCGCCTCCAAATGATTGAGCCAGCGCGGCTACATCTACATTCCCTGCCGATCTCAAGCTGGCCTTGACCGCTTGATCATTAATAACCTTAAAGAAAATGCCTACCTCAACACCACGAATATTTCTTGGGTAATTCACGATGCCTTCCAAGTCCTCATTTACAGCGCCACATTCTGTCATATCGTCAGGTGATACAACGACCCAAGCGACTTTTCCATCCTCGGACATCGTGAGCGTTTGCAATGCTTTTGTCAGCACCTTCATTTGTGGAAAGGTCATTTCCTCGAGCAATTTCTCAGATAAAGAGGGACCATCTACACCGTAAGCAAGTAACTGTGACACAGCAGACATCACTTTCGGTGAAGTGTTGGAATAACGGAAACCTCCTGTATCCGTTAGCAACCCTGTATATAAAGCCGTTGCTACTTCGACGTCCCAGGTTACTGCAAACTCTTCCAGTAGATCAAAAAGAATTTCCGCTGTTGCCGCAGCATCTGACTTAATCACATTAACTGTACCATAAGCATCATTTGTTGGATGATGATCAATATTCAGGATAATGGCATCTTCCGTAAAAAACTGCTCTGTCAAACCAACACGACGGTAATCCGCACAATCTACACAAATGATCCGATTGTATTTCCGTTCTGGCGGTTGCTGGCTCATATCCATAATCTCATCGGCATGCCATAAAAAATCCATGCGCTTGGGAATAGGTCCCTCATTCAGCATGGTAAATTTCTTCCCCAGACATGAGAGAAGCCAGCCCACCGTTACGGTGGAGCTGACTGCGTCTCCGTCCGGCTGTACATGCGATACGATCAGGTAATCATCATGCTCCAGAATAAATTCCTTCGCTTGTTGAAGCGCCTGTTCATAGGTATGCATTGCCTTCTCCTTTACATTCAGTTCATGGTTCCTTCAGACAAACTAAAAGTTTTATTTTTCATCCTTGTCGATATCACTCAGCAGTTTTTCAATTCGACTGCCGTAAGCAATAGATTCGTCAATTTTGAAAATCAACTCAGGAATATGGCGCAGCCGTATCCGTTTGCCGAGTTCAGAACGAAGATAACCGTTCGCTTTGTCCAATGCTTTCAGGGAAGAATTTTTTTGTTCTTCATCCCCGAGCACGCTCAAGTATATTTTCGCTTGGGACAAATCATTTGTAAGATCGACACCCGTTACCGTGATAAAACCGATGCGGGGGTCTTTTAATTCAGTTTGGATGAGTTGGCTTAGCTCCTTCTTGATCTGCTCGCCAACCCGACCTGTACGTATTTTAGCCATGGATGCTCACCTCTCTGCCGTTAGCGCTCCACTGTTTCCATGACGAACGCTTCAATAATGTCGAGTTCCTTAACATCATTATAGCCATCAAGGGTAATACCGCATTCGTAACCTTGGGCAACTTCTTTTGCGTCGTCCTTAAAGCGTTTCAGTGAGTCGATTTTACCTTCAAAAATGACGATGCCATCACGAATCAGGCGTGCTTCTGCTGAACGGGTAATTTTACCGGATGTCACCATACAACCAGCGATCGTACCGACTTTAGTAACTTTGAACACGTTACGTACTTCAGCATGCCCAATCACATTTTCTTTATATTCAGGATCCAGCATGCCCTTCATGGCTTGCTCTATTTCTTCAATGACATTGTAAATGACACGGTGTAGACGAATGTCCACTTTTTCAGCTTCCGCTGTAGATTTCGCCTGGTTATCCGGACGAACATTAAAACCAATGACAATAGCATTGGAAGCTGCGGCCAAAATAATATCGGATTCGGTGATTGCTCCTGCACCACTGTGAAGAATTTTAACGCGCACACCTTCGACTTCAATCTTGTTCAAGGAACCTTTCAACGCTTCGACAGAACCTTGCACGTCACCTTTAATAATGACGTTCAGATCCTTCATTTCGCCATCCTTGATGTGTTGGAACAGGTCATCCAGTGTTACGCGTGTATTACTGCCCAGATCAGATTGGCGTTGTGTGATCGCACGTCTGTCAGCAATAGCGCGTGCTTTCCGCTCATCCTCAAACACCATGAATGGATCGCCAGCAAGTGGAACTTCTGTCAAACCAGTAATTTCAACTGGAGTGGAAGGACCTGCTTCCTTAAGACGACGACCTTTATCGTTGACCATGGCACGCACACGTCCGAAGCAGTTACCCGCTACGAAAGCATCGCCAACTTTCAGTGTACCATTCTGAACGAGGATACGAGCCACAGAACCGCGGCCTTTATCCAGTTCTGCCTCGATGATGGTACCACGTGCCCGTTTGTTCGGATTCGCTTTGTACTCATTCACTTCAGCTACGAGCAGAATCATTTCGAGCAGGTCTTCCAGACCCATTCTTTGTTTCGCGGAAACGTTGACGAAAATCGTATCGCCGCCCCACTCTTCAGGTACCAATTCATATTCAGTGAGTTCTTGCTTCACTTTATCCGGGTTGGCATCTGGTTTGTCGATCTTGTTCACAGCTACGATAATTGGCAGACCTGCCGCCTTCGCATGGTTAATAGCTTCGACCGTCTGAGGCATAACACCGTCATCAGCTGCAACCACGATAATCGTCATATCTGTCACTTGAGCACCACGTGCACGCATAGCAGTAAAGGCTTCGTGACCCGGTGTATCCAGGAAAGTGATTTTTTTGCTGTTAATTTCAACTTGGTATGCACCAATATGCTGTGTAATACCGCCAGCTTCGCCACCAGTTACATTAGTCGAGCGAATGGCATCCAGCAAAGTTGTTTTACCATGATCGACGTGACCCATAATCGTTACAACGGGTGGACGTGTTTTCAGATCCGCAGGATCATCATTTTCTTCCACCGTTTCAAAACGATCTTCTTCGACCGGAATTTTCACTTCTACCTCGACACCAAAGTCTCCGGCAAGCAAGAGGATAGTATCCATATCCAGTTCCTGGTTAATGGTCGCCATCGTTCCGAGCATAATCAGCTTTTTGATGACTTCTGACGCATCCTTGTGAAGAAGCTTGGCAGTTTCGCCTACGGTCATCTCACCACGAACAATAATTTTCTTTGGCGTGTTGTCGATTTTCTCGCGACGTTCCTGTTGTTGACCTTTACCACGATTGTTAAATTTCCCGCCACGATTGCTACCACCGCGATTATTGCCTCCACGACCACCGTTACCACCGCGTCCGCCGCCTTGACGGTTATCGTCAAAACGTCCTTGACCGGAACGGTTACCACCGTTGTTGGAGTTACTGCCTGTACGGTTGCCACCACTACGGTTCGCATTGTTGCTACCTGTGGAGGATGATGTTCTTACAGCCGTACCACCCTGACTACTTCCCTGAGGGCGTGAGTTAGTGCTTTGGCTACCTTGAGGACGCGAACCTGTGTTACCGCCGGGACGCTGTTGTCCTCCCTGTTGTTGACCATTACTGCGGTTTTGTGTACTTTGCTGACCAGTGGGTCTGCTAGTACTTTGTTGACTGCGGTTTTGACCGCCCTGCTGACTGCTTTGCGCTTTTGGAGCGCTGCTTCGGTTACTGTTTTGGTTGTTGTTTGTCCTATTCATACTTACCTGCTTTTCCTGTTGATTTTTGGTTTGCTCAGTTGAATGATTACTATTCTGGCTTGAACCGGCCTGATTCGAGCTTACTTGCACCGTACCTGCTTCGCCTTGCTTGGCCGCAGCATTGGATTTAATATTCTTAAAAAAACTTTCCACTTTACCTACGGCATCATGTTCCATGACGCTCATATGGTTGTTCACGGGAATATCCAGCCGTTTAAGAATGGTGATAATTTCTTTGCTGCTCATGTTCAACGATTTGGCGTATTCGTATACCCGCACTTTGTCTTTGTTTTCTTGTTTACTCAATATACTCCACCTCCGACATTATCCCCGTATGTTTCTTGATCAATTTCGCGAATCCTTGATCCGTCACAGCCAGCACAACCCGTTCAGGCTTGCCGATACTGCTTCCCAAGCTTTCCCGGTCAAATCCTATCATTAAGGGGATTTTGTACGTCCCGCATTTGTCGCGGAATTTCTTTTGAGTATTCATTGAAGCATCTTTCGCAAGAATGACCAGCTTGGCTTCTGAAGACCTGATCGCTTTATAAACGATCTCATCACCTGTTAGCAGCTTGCCAGCTCTCATGGCAAGACCCAATCCAGACAGCGCCTTATTCATCCTGCACGCTGCCTTGTGCCGCCAGGAATTCTTCCTCGACGGCAGCAAAATCACGACTTAGCTGCTCATAAATATCAGGATGAACCGAGTGCTTCAATGCTCGATCCAGTGCCTTGCTCTTTTGAGCCAGCTTGAAGCAGGCGGCTTTGCCGCACAAGTAAGCGCCGCGTCCCGACTTTTTGCCAGTCAAGTCAATCAATACTTCGTCTTCAGGGGTTTTGACGACACGGATCAACTGCTTCTTTGGCATCATTTCATGACAGGCCACACATTTGCGCAAAGGTATCTTTCTCTGTTTCATGCATTAACCCCCCTACACTCCGCTTAATCTACAGAAACGGAATCCTGATGCATTTCATCGGTGGATGTTCTCGGTCTGCCGAGTTCTTCCTCCGCCTGTGTTTCACTCTTAATATCAATTTTCCAACCCGTAAGCTTAGCAGCAAGACGAGCATTTTGTCCTTTGATACCAATAGCAAGAGAAAGCTGATAATCAGGCACAATAACACGCGCCATTTTCTCTTCTTCAAACACCTGCACTTCGAGCACCTTGGATGGACTCAGCGCATTAGCCACGTATTCATCAACATTATCGGAATAACGTACAATGTCGATTTTTTCGCCACGCAGCTCGTTCACAATAGTCTGTACACGTGTTCCTCTAGGACCCACACAAGAGCCGACCGGATCCACCTCGGCGTTACGGGAATGAACCGCGATTTTAGAACGGAAGCCTGCTTCACGCGCTACGGAACGAATCTCTACAACACCATCAAAAATTTCAGGCACTTCGAGTTCGAACAAACGCTTAAGCAGACCCGGATGTGATCGGGACAGCATAATTTGCGGTCCTTTGGTTGTGTTTTCTACTTTGGTAATATAAGCCTTAATTCGATCCAGATGGCTAAATTTCTCATTAGGCATCAATTCGCCTAACGGGAGAACCGCTTCCACCTTACCAAGATCAATATAAATGTTACGTGGGTCTTGGCGCTGTACAGTTCCTGTTACAATATCTTCTTCCTTGTCCACAAACTTGTTGTAGATCAGTCCCCGTTCCGCTTCGCGGATACGCTGGGTCACGACCTGCTTCGCAGTTTGTGCAGCAATCCGTCCAAAATCACGTGGTGTAACTTCAATTTCAGCGATATCTTCCAACTGAAAATGCGGGTTAATCTCACGAGCCGCAGGCAATGAAATCTCGGTGCGAGGATCCAATACCTCCTCAACGATCAGCTTGCGGGCATATACCTTAATGACTCCCGAGTTGCGGTTCATATCAACACGCACGTTTTGTGCGGTGTTGAAATTCCGTTTGTAACTAGAAATCAAGGCTGCTTCAATGGCCTCAAACAGCACATCCTTGCTGATCCCCTTTTCTCTTTCCAACTCGTTCATTGCTTCAATAAAATCCATACTCATGGATTACTGCTCCCCCTTTCAAATGATGCACCTGCGTACTGGTCGGCACACGAGGCAAAAAAACATGTAGTACATGTCAAACAGCAACAGTCAAATCTGAATTAAAATATGATCGCGAGCCTTGCACCAGCTACCTTGTCATAAGGTATAGCATGCTTCTTTTGTCCGCTTTGAACGGTGAGTTCCCCATCTTCAAAAGAAAGCAAACGACCTTCAAATTCCTTCAGGCCGTTGATCGGCTCGTATGTAGTAACGAATACGTTTTTGCCTACCGCTTTAGTAACGTCCTCCGCTTTTTTTAGCGGTCTTTCGGCGCCTGGTGAAGACACTTCCAGAAAATATGCTGTAGAAACAGGGTCATTTTCATCCAACTTTTGACCCAAATATTCACTGATCATACTGCAGTCGTCCAGATCAATTCCTCCGTCTTTGTCTACAAAAACGCGAAGAAACCAATTACTGCCCTCTTTGACATACTCGACATCGACCAGTTCAAAACCATGCTCTTCGAGGTAAGGTTGGGCCATTTCTTCTACTACTGATTTGATCTTTGGTGTGCTCAAAGATTATAACCTCCAAAAGTGAACTTTCCTGTGTTGAAAAAAAGATGCCCTATTGCATGGACAATGCTTCTCCATCACCGGCATTTTCATTTTCATTTGATGTAATGTTCATTTCGGGCTCACTGCAAATAAACCGGCGTACCGGTTTCGTGCCCAAAAACTACCTTTTCACGTTGTAACTGTATATCAAACAGTAAAGAGTGGGTTTCCCCACTCTTTTAGCAACGGTTTTATCTCCATGATTACCAAAAAAATTATAACATAACCGTAGTTATGTGACAAGTGCCAGAGCTTGACTACTGTGGTTCGGATTAAAACAGAGACAACTGATTACTCTCTGGAAGACCTCGAAAGCAACCCATCTGGGACAGCATTTCGACAATGGTTTTACTAGCCTTCGATTTTTGTTGAAAATCCTCGACAGACAAAAATTCACCATGTTCACGGGAGGCTGCGATGTTACGTGCCGCGTTGTCTCCAATTCCCTGAAGAGCTCCGAATGGCGGAATGAGTGAATCTCCATCCACCTTGAAGCGTGTAGCTTCGGAACGGTACAAATCAATGGATTTAAAACTAAACCCGCGAGCCGTCATTTCCAGAGCCATTTCCAGGATCGGAAGCATCCCTTTTTCTTTGGGAGGTGCCTGAAAACCGAGTTGCTCGATTTCGACAATCTTCCGCGCGATTGCATCATATCCCTGACAGCACAGCTCAATATCAAAATCGGCTGCACGTACTGAAAAGTAAGTCGCATAATATTCAATCGGATGATACAGCTTAAAGTACGCTGTGCGCACTGCTGAAATAACATACGCTGCAGCATGCGCCTTCGGAAACATGTACTGGATTTTCAGACAAGAATCAATGTACCACTGTGGCACCTTGCATTTTTTCATTTCTTCAATCCATTCAGCACTAAGCCCCTTACCTTTACGTACGCTCTCCGTAATTTTAAAGGCCAGACCTGCGTCCATGCCTGCCTTGTAAATCAAAAACAGCATGATGTCATCACGGCAACCAATTACAGTCTTGATGTTACAGGTATTATTCTTAATCAGTTCCTGTGCATTCCCCAGCCATACGCCCGTGCCGTGAGACAGTCCGGATATTTGCAGTAAATCGGCAAAAGAACTTGGCTGCGACTCTACTAGCATTTGGCGCACAAACTTCGTCCCCATCTCTGGTACACCATAGGTTGCTACAGGCGTGCGGATTTGCTGGGGTGTAACACCGAGCGCCTCCGTGGAGTTGAACATGCTCATCACCTTAGGATCATTCATTGGAATGGTCGTAGGATCGACACCAGTTAAATCCTGAAGCATCCTCATCATGGTCGGATCATCATGACCCAGAATATCGAGTTTGAGTAAATTCGCATCAAAAGCGTGATAATCAAAATGCGTTGTTTTCCATTCCGAGCTTGTATCATCGGCGGGGTACTGTACCGGCGTAATATCCTCGACCTCAATATAATCGGGAACAACGACAATTCCGCCTGGATGTTGCCCGGTACTGCGTTTGACCCCTGTACAGCCCGAAGCCAGCCTATTCAGCTCAGCCCCACGCCATTTTTTATGATGCGCCTCTTCATATTTCTTGGCAAAGCCAAAGGCTGTCTTCTCAGCAACGGTACCGATGGTTCCAGCACGGAATACACTTTTCTCACCAAACAGTACTTTCGTATAGTTATGTGCGACAGGCTGATATTCGCCAGAGAAGTTCAAGTCAATATCGGGAACTTTATCTCCCTTAAACCCAAGAAACGTTTCAAACGGAATATCCTGTCCCTCACCCTTCAGTTTGCCGCCGCAATTCGGACAATTTTTGTCCGGCAAATCAAATCCACTCGGCACACTACCGTCCAAAATCCATTCGCTATGTCTGCATTCAGGATTACCGCAAATATAATGTGCAGGCAGTGGATTAACCTCGGAAATACCGAGGAAGGTAGCGACCACAGAAGATCCAACAGACCCCCGTGAACCTACCAGATATCCATCCTTATTAGACTTTTTAACCAAGCGCTCGGAAATAAGATAGTTGGCAGAGAAACCGTATTTAATAATCGGCTCCAGTTCTTTTTCAAGGCGAGCTACAACCACCTCGGGCAATTCCTCACCATAGATAGATTTAGCCGTCTCATAGCAAGTGTTACGGATTTCCTCGTCCGCCCCATCCAGCAAAGGTGTAAACAGCTTGTCAGGGAACAACTCCAGCTCCTCAAATCGATCCGCCAACTCACTGGTATTCTTCACAACGACTTCATAGGCTTTCTCCTCGCCCAAAAACTCGAATTCTGCCAGCATTTCGTCTGTGGTGCGTAAATGCGCATCAGGCTTACGAATATCTTTTAGCGGACTAAATCCCGTAATGCCATGTATCGTAATATCACGGTACAACTTATCGCGCGTTTCCAAATAGTGAACATTGCCTGTGGCAATTACGGGCTTATCAAGTCGCCGCCCAATTTCGCATACTTTGCGTATTGCCGTTTTCAGAGCATCAGGCCCGCTTACCAGTTGTTTTTCTACTAAATGCATATACATCGTCAAAGGTTGAATCTCCAACACATCATAAAACTGTGCTATTTCCTCGGCTTCTTCCTCGGACTTGTTCAACACAGCCTCGAAGAACTCTCCTTTTTCGCAGCCAGAAATAATAAGCAGTCCGTCTCTCATTTCTGACAATTTTGATTTAGGAATGCAAGGCACACGCTTGAAATATTCGGTATGAGACATCGAAACCAGCTTGTACAGATTTTTTTTACCAATCGGATTGAGGGCATAAATACAACAGTGAAATGGACGAACGGTCGATAAGTCCTTACCCACATAATCATTCAGACGATCGAGCATTTTTAAACCCTTAATTTGTTCCGCATCATTCAGCAAGCCATTCAGCACTTCAGTCAGTGCGACTGTATCGTCAATGGCTCGGTGATGGCTTTCGAGCGCCACTTTATATTTGGTCGTCAGCGTATTCAGACGATGGTTTTTCATTGTTGGAAACAGTAAACGAGCCAGTTCGAGCGTATCCAGTACCGGATTGGTCATTTCAGGCAAACCCATATTTCGAAGGGTGGCCTGGATAAAACCGACATCAAAACGCGCATTATGGGCAACCAATACAGCATCGCCAGCAAAAGCTACAAACTCCTTCATAACAGGTTCTACATCCGGCGCGTCCTTGACCATTTCATCGTTAATGTTGGTCAGTTGCTGTATATTATATGGAATGCGCTCATGCGGATTGACAAAGGTAGCATAACGATCAATTTCTTTGCCATCATGCATTTTCACAGCTGCAATCTCAATGATTTTATTCTGTGTAACCGATAAACCGGTGGTTTCAATATCAAAAACGACATAAGTCGCTGTTTTCAAATTTAATGGCTGTGCCTGCATTACAACCTCAACGGCATCATTAACCACATTGGCCTCAACACCGTAGATCATTTTAATGCCGTTTTTCTTTGCAGCCTTAGCAGCATCAGGGTAGCACTGCACTCCGCCATGGTCGGTGACTGCAATCGCCTTGTGCCCCCATTTGGCGGCTGTTTTAACGTATTGATCAATCGAGGCAACAGCATCCATTGCGCTCATCTTTGTATGGAGATGGAACTCGACTCGTTTTTCCTCTGCTTTATCCTTACGTGTGGGTGGAGCCTGTACTTCAACTAGATCAGAGGGAATCATAACCAGCTCGGGAATTTGCATAAAACGATCATATTCAACTCGACCCCGTACTTTGACCCATTTCCCGTTAGCCAACAAGCTGAGGATCTTCAGATCTTCTTTAGTTTTAGCAAACATTTTCATTTGCAGGGAATCACTAAAGTCGGTCAAATAATACGTAAACAACGTACTGCCATTGCGCAATTCTTTACTATCCAAACCGAAGATTGTTCCTTGTAAAGTGACTTTCTTCTCTTCGTCCTGAATATCTTGCATCGGAACAGCCGGTTCTTTGATGTCATAACCGAATTGAAGCCGTACGTCTCCTTCTTCTTCATCCAAAGGCGGCATTTCGGATTCCATACTTTCCATCATCTGCTGAATGACTTCGCGTTCTTCCTGCATTTTTTTCTCTTGGAATTGCTGTAACGCCTCCTGGTTACTTTCACCCACCTGGACTTTAATGCGCATAGAAAGCCCGAAATATTTATCGTAAAATTTGATGATAGCTTGATCTATCTGCTTTTTACGCGCCAGTTCCAACGACATACCGTCGCTCATCGTTAGCAATAATAGACCGTCGTCCCACTCATGCACAGCCCGATTCATCCAACCGTTAACCGATGGAATCTCACGATGTACCCACTCTAGAAAAAGTTTCCAGTATTCACTGATGATATCACCAGGCTGAATCTGCTCACTGTACTGAAAACGGAACGTAATTTTTGCGATGTGACTCATTTTTTCCTGTACTTGAATACAGAACGTACGATACACCTGAGCGGGGACCAATGTCTCCTTGGCAATGGTGATGTTCCAATCCTTATTGGTTCGGCTAATCTCCACTTGGTCAATCCAACCGTCCAAAAAATAAGGTTCAACCACTCCCGCCGGCATCCCAACTTGCTTCATTAGCAGTTCCAGCCGCTTTCTCTTTTCTTCAGCTCCGCCCATGGCTCTCCCCCCAATTTCAAATCTACCATTCTGAAAACATGAAAAGCTTCTGCGTCAAAAACATCTCCGACCGCAAAAGCTTTTCGTAGCCCTCTTCAATCCTCTTCACAACGACACATAGATCCTTCGGGACATTGTCCCGTAACAGTTACCATGTCAGCGAAGAGAATGAAGTGAGTATAGTGGTATTGCCCTACTTCTATATTAGTACGCCCGTGCGAACACTACTGTATGCTTGGCAGGTTTGCCACAGCACAAACATGTGGACTTTTGCTCGTTTGTTTTAAACGGTATATTACGGCTTGTAGCACCTGTCACTTCTTTAACTTTATCTTCACATTCTTCAGATCCGCACCAGCCTGCCAAAGTAAAGCCGCGTTTTTCTTCCATGAGAGTCTTCATTTCATCCAGCGTATCAACGGAATAGAAGTTTTCTTCCATGAAATTTTTCGCACGATCAAACATCTCCTGCTGTACCTGTGCGAGCATCGCGTGTACTTCCTCAACCAGATTATCCTGCTGCACGATTTTTTTCTCACCGCTGATACGGGATACGAGCACACAGACACCGTTTTCCATATCACGCGGCCCGATTTCCAGACGAACCGGCACACCGCGCATTTCATATTCATTAAATTTCCAGCCTGGGCTTACATCGCTGCGGTCGTCCATTTTAACACGCACTCCAGCTTGTTTCAACTGAGCGAATAGTTCATCTGCACGAGCGATAACGGCATCACGCTTCTTAGGTGGCCCAATTGGAACCATAATAACCTGCGTAGGCGCAACTTTAGGAGGCAATGCCAAACCACGGTCATCTCCATGGACCATAATCAGTGCGCCGATCAAACGTGTACTTGTTCCCCATGAAGTCGTATGCGCGAATTCCAGGTTGTTTTCACGACTCAAATATTTGATATCAAATGCAACTGCAAAATTAGTTCCCATATAGTGGGAAGTTCCAGCTTGTACTGCCCGTCCATCCTTCATCATCGCTTCCAGTGAAAATGTATCCTTCGCACCTGCAAACTTTTCAGAAGGTGTTTTCTGTCCAGTAATAACCGGAATAGCCAGAACTTCCTCAATAACCTCACGGTATACTTCCAGCATTTTCATCGTTTCTTCACGTGCTTCTTCTTCTGTTTCATGGGCCGTGTGACCTTCTTGCCACAAAAATTCACTTGTGCGCAAGAAAGGCAGCGTGCGTTTTTCCCAACGCACTACATTAGCCCATTGGTTAATAAGCACAGGTAGATCACGATAGGATTGAATCCATTTGGAGTACATATGACCAATCATGGTTTCCGAAGTCGGACGAATTGCAAGACGCTCTTCCAGCTTTTCCCCGCCAGCCTCGGTTACCCAAGGCAGTTCAGGATTAAACCCTTCGACATGCTCTTTTTCCTTTTGAAAAAAGCTTTCTGGAATGAACATTGGAAAATAGGCATTACGGTGACCTGTTTCTCTGAAGCGCACATCCATGGCTTCCTTGATATGCTCCCAAATTTCAAAACCATCGGGGCGGAATACAATACATCCGCGAACAGGGGAATAATCCATCAGTTCTGCTTTTTTAATAACATCAATATACCATCGGGAAAAATCTTCACTCTGTGGCGTAATTTCCTCGACAAACTGTTTATCGTTCGACATAGAAATGCATGTCCTCCCATACAGACCGTTTTTATATAAGTCCGTCTCTAATTAACCATTAATTAAGCGTAAAATATCGTTATACGTGACCGCAATCATAAGCAGGAATAGCATAGCAAAACCAACGAAATGGACCATACCTTCCCTACTCGGATCAACGGGACGTCCTCTTACCGCCTCCACACCAAGGAAAACAAGTCTGCTTCCATCCAGCGCCGGAATAGGCAATAAATTAAATATCCCCAGGTAAAGACTCATTATAGCAGTCCAATACGTCAACTGCTCAATCCCCTGCTTGGCAATTTGCCCTGTCACTTCAAAAGTACGTACCGGGCCTCCCAGGTCATTGATAGAAAAACGTTGGATGAGCTGGCTAAATCCTTGGAAAATAATATCGGTCGTTCTGACCATAGATTGGCCGGCAAATTTGAACGTTTCTCCCACACCTGCTTGGCGTTTTGGAAGTTCGGGTACAATACCCACCTTGCCACCCTTTTGTCCTTCCATAGCACGAGGTGTAATCGTAAGATCAAAGGTCTTACTATCACGGCGAACCGTCCACTTCATCGGCTTGTCTTGAGAATCCGCAATCAGTTTGATCATGTTTTCAACATTTGCACCAATGGCTATTCCATTCACCGATTCGATGATATCTCCCTTATGCAAATCAGCTTCAGCAGCAGGCATACCTGCTGTAATTTCACTAATTTGGACATAAGTCGGGTTGTCCACTTGTATGCCGACCATCTGAATATGCAGACCAAACAAAATAAAAGCAAGAATAAAATTCATCAGGGGTCCAGCAAAAATAGCCATCGCACGCTGTCCTACTGTTTTACTCCCGTACTGCCGATCCTTGGGTGCAATCTGAATGGATTGACCTTTGGTTACCATCATCGCTTGCGGATGTACAGTGTATTGCTGATCTTCGCCATCCACATCCAATTTTAAAGTTAATGACTGTTCCAGATCAATATCCAACACTTCGCCGCGCACCACATTTTTACGATTATCCAGTTGATCTAGATAGATGGTTTTAACGACGTCATCCGTTACGCGTACAGCAATCGTTTGTCCGGCCTCAATTTCATTGACCTCCGGATCCTCTCCCGCCATGCGGGCAAAGCCACCGAACGGCAACAAACGCAACGTAAATCGCGTCTCGTTTCTTTTATAAGAAAACAGTTTCGGACCGAAACCGATCGCAAACTCCCGTACCAGAATCCCGGCGCGTTTGGCAAAATAATAATGCCCCCATTCATGCACCGTCACTATGACGAAAAACATGAGCACCGTCATCAACACTATTTGAATCGTTTCCAATCGTTTCTGTTCCCCTTTCAATGAGATCGAGTTTGTCTTCCTAGATTATCATTATTCTCCGATCCCGCACAAGAGAATCACATTTCGTTTCTAACCCAACATTAGCCTACAACCCCGCAGATATGCTACGAGTCTCTTCGTCACAGGCTTCAATTGCAGAAAGATCAGGATTAGCCACATTGACATGCCGCTCCAGCACACGTTCAATAATAGCTTCAATATGCAGAAAAGAAATTTCTCCACGCAGGAAACGGGCAACTGCAATTTCATTAGCCGCATTAAATGCGGTCGGTGCTGTACCACCCATTTTACCACATTCGAAGGCAAGCCTTAAACAAGGAAAACGATTATAATCCATTTCCTTAAAATGGAGTTTACCCACTTCAGCTAGTGACAACGGCTTCGCCGGGGACTTCATACGCTCAGGGTAAGTCAATGCATATTGAATGGGTACTCTCATGTCCGGATTCCCAAGTTGAGCAACAATGCTTGTATCCTGAAACTCAACATAGGAATGAATAATGCTTTCCGGATGAAGCAACACATGAATGTGCTCATAATCAAGTCCGAATAGCCAATGCGCCTCAATGACTTCCAGCCCCTTGTTTACCATCGTTGCTGAATCAATCGTAATTTTGGCCCCCATTGACCAATTGGGATGCTTGAGTGCATCTTCCACTGTAACTTCACGCAACTGTTCTCTTGTCAAATCTCGAAAAGAACCCCCTGATGCTGTGAGGGTAATATGTGCCACATCTTTCATACGCTCACCATTCAAGCATTGGAAAATAGCTGAATGCTCACTGTCAATCGGCAGCAACGGCACTCCTTTCGCCCGAGCCCGCGCTGTGACCAGATGACCAGCAGTAACCAGTGTCTCCTTATTGGCCAAACCGATCTGTTTTCCAGCCTCAATCGCGGCCAGCGTGGAGTGCAATCCGACACTGCCCATTACAGCCGTCACAACCATATCCGCCTCCGTGTTCGCAGCAAGCTCAACGAGTCCTTCATTTCCCCAATACAGTTTCATTCCAGAAGGCAGTAAAGGACGAATTTCATCCGCCAACTGCCGAGTACCCACAGACACTTTTTTGGGTTTATAAAGATGCGCCTGCTCAGCAAGTAACTTTATATTAGAACCACCTGCTAAAGCCTCAACAGTAAACTGATCCGGGTGCATGGACACTACATCCAGCGTTTGAGTTCCAATAGAACCGGTTGAACCAAGTACCGTAATTCTTTTCATGATGCACCTTCCTATCCTGAAAATCACTTTTATCCAGGAGCTCATTGATTATTATTCAGGCAGCTATGCTACTGGTTCCAACCTTCTAGTAGCGCAGAGTGAGCAGCATAGAGATTAGCCTGAGCATAAACTGTAATCAATAGACTCATGGAAGCAGCATCAGCATATGTACAAATGGAAAAACGACAATCCAGCTGTCGCAACGGTCTAGTATACCACCGTGCCCTGGCAGCAGATTACCGGAATCTTTAATGCCGTACACTCGTTTGTATGCAGATTGTACCAAATCGCCCAGTTGTCCCACAACTGCACATGACAAACCGATGCCGATGGCTTTGCCCCATGGCAGCAGTCCACCCGATAATCCAGCGAATACAAGAGCTATAACCAACGCTAAAACGATGCCGCCAATGGAGCCTTCGACCGTTTTATTCGGACTGATCGCAGGCCATAATTTCGTCTTTCCTGCCATTTTGCCTACAAAATATGCCCCTGCATCACTTGCCCAAATACAAGCCAATAATAAAAATGTCCATAATAGTCCATGTTCCATATGACGTGATTCCGCAATATACGAAAATCCAAACCCTATATAAACGGTACCAAGAAATAATATAGCTACCGTTTGAATCGGGATTTTATTTTTTGTTCCTACCGTGATGATCATAAAAGCTATCATTACCAGCCAAAGCATACTGGCAAAGGGTAAGGGTGAGTGCAAGCCAAAAGGTTCATACGGGAATACAAAAGCTAATATGCTTACGTATCCAAGTATTGCTGTACCTCCAAAAGGAGATACCTGCGTCATTCGTGCGAACTCATAAAATCCGATTAGGGCCATCGCCAATATAAGCAAATGGTAGGCCAAGCCGCCCCACAGGACCATCGCCAAAAAGAATATGCCTGCCAGAATACCGGTAATTAATCTCTGTCTCAACGGCTTTCATCCTCCATTTACTTCAGTCCGCCATACCGTCGTGTTCTTTGCTGATATTCGATCACTGCTTCGTATAAGTGTTCTTTCTTAAACTCAGGCCAATAAATATCAGTAAACCACAACTCACTGTAGGCAAGCTGCCAGAGCATAAAATTACTAAGTCTAAGCTCACCGCTTGTTCGAATCAGTAAATCAGGGTCTGGCATACCGCTAGAAAGCAACGTACTACCGATCAGCTCAGATGTTATATCTTCCGATTTAAGCTTCCCATCCGCAATTTGACGGCCCAATGTTTGCATGCATTCGGTGATTTCCAACCGACTTCCATAATTTAATGCAAAATTAAGAACAAGTCCGGTATTATTTTCAGTTCGTCGAGTCGCTTCAGTCAGCGCTTCAACGGTATGGGAAGGTAAATGTTCTTTATTGCCCATCATACGTACTTGCACATTTTTTTCAATCAACTCATCTAGCTCAATAGCCAGAAATTCCTGCGGTAAGCGCATTAGAAAATCAACTTCGTCCTTTGGACGCGTCCAATTTTCAGTTGAAAATGCAAACAAAGTCAAATACTTAATACCCAGTTCATCCGCCGCAATTGCTGTGCGTTTCACTGCCTTCATTCCATTTTGGTGCCCTACAATCCGCGGCATTCCAATCCGTTTGGCCCATCTGCCGTTCCCATCCATGATGACAGCAACATGCTGCGGAATATTGTCTTTTGAAATGGCCGGTATTTGCTGTTTTTGTTCCCCGTTCCACCAAGACCGAACCCGTTTGATCATTCCAGTTCCTCCAGCATTCTCTGAAAATGTGCCTCAGGCTTGAAAAGAGACAAACCCCACCGTAAGGGAGGGGCTGCCAATCTTTTAGACTTCCATAATTTCTTTTTCTTTTGCAGCTAAAACTTTATCCACTTCAGCGATAAACTTATCAGTTGTTTTCTGGATATCTTCCTGATGTTTACGAGATTCGTCCTCGGAAATATCACTTTTCTCCAATTTTTTGATGTCATCATTGGCATCACGACGAATGTTACGAATAGCGATCTTCGCTTCTTCACCGTTCTTCTTTGTCAACTTCACCAAGTCAGTTCTGCGCTCCTCCGTCAAAGCAGGAATGCTAAGACGAATGGTGTTACCGTCATTCGAAGGTGTCAAACCTAAATCGGATTTTTGTATAGCGCGCTCGATATCGGCCAAGGAAGATTTGTCCCAAGGCTGAATCATCAAGGTCCGGCTGTCAGGTGTATTGATATTCGCCAGTTGGTTGACTGGAGTCATTGTACCATAATACTCTACCTGTACACGGTCCAGTAAAGCTGGTGTCGCCCGTCCTGCACGCAAAGATGCAAGATCACGTTGCAATGCCTGGATTGCTTTTTGCATGCGTTCCTCAGCACTCTTTTTCACAGATTGTGGCATTAATTTACACTCCCTTTGACGATCGTACCAATTTTCTCACCCAGCACGACACGTTTAATGTTACCTTGCTCTGTAATAGCAAAGACAATCAACGGAATATTGTTATCCATGCACAACGAGGAAGCAGTAGAATCCATGACACCGAGATTTTTGTTGAGCACATCCAAATACGTAAGCTGCTCATATTTCTCAGCTGTGCTATCTTTAAACGGATCAGCAGAATATACGCCATCCACTTTATTTTTAGCCATCAGAATCACTTCCGCTTCGATCTCAGCGGCACGCAGTGCAGCTGTAGTATCAGTCGAGAAGAACGGATTACCTGTACCTGCTGCAAAAATAACAACCCGACCCTTTTCTAAATGACGGATAGCTCTACGACGAATGTAAGGTTCTGCAATCTGTTGCATCGCAATGGATGTTTGTACACGGGTAGGTACCTCAATCTGTTCCAAAGCATCCTGTAAGGCCAGTGAGTTCATCACCGTTGCCAGCATACCCATGTAATCTGCCGTGGCCCGGTCAATTCCGTTGGCACTTCCAGCAATACCGCGCCAGATGTTACCGCCACCACACACGATAGCAACTTCTACTCCCAGTTCCACTACGTCTTTGACTTGTTCTGCAATGGATGCAATCGTATCCGCGTCAATACCGTAACCGTTAGGACCTGACAGCGATTCACCACTAACTTTCAGGACAACACGCTTAAACACAGGTTTTTCCAAATGATCACCCTCCAATATCATTTATACTTTATGTAACAGGATAGGTGTCCTGTTGCAAGAAATGGAACACTGATGTGTCCCATTTCCATTTTTCCATATGCGATTACCGTTCGTTGGTAATTATTGTTTCACTTGAGACATAACTTCTTCGTAGAAGTTGTCTTCTTTTTTCTCCAGACCTTCACCCAGTTCAAAACGAACAAAGCGACGCAGGGAGATGTTTTCGCCAATCGTACTGATTTTTTCGTTGATAAGCGTGGAGATTGTTTTGTCTGGATCTTTGATGAAAGATTGCTCCAACAAACAGAACTCTTCATAGAACTTACCAATACGGCCTTCAACCATTTTTTCAACAATTTTTTCTGGTTTACCTTCGTTCAGTGCTTGTGCTTTCAGGATTTCTTTTTCTTTTTCGATCTCTTCCTGTGGCACTTCTTCACGACGAACATAACGAGGGTTCGATGCAGCGATATGCATTGCAATGTCGCGCACAAAATCTCTGAACTGGTCTGTTTTAGCTACGAAGTCTGTTTCGCAGTTTACTTCTACCAGTACGCCGATACGGCCGCCAGCATGAATGTAGGATTCAACAACACCTTCAGTAGCAATACGACCTGCTTTGTTGGCTGCAGCTGCAAGTCCTTTTTCGCGCAGAACTTCAACCGCTTTTGTCAAATCACCGTTTGCTTCTTCAAGCGCTTTTTTACAATCCAGCATTCCTGCGCCTGTTTTTTCACGAAGCTCTTTTACTGCGCTAGCATTAACTGCCATATTATTTCCCTCCAAATTTGATTTTCAGTGGTATACCGTGCTTATTCCTTAAAAAAAGGGTAGTGAGAGGTTATACACCTGCCAACCACCCTTTTCATTTAATTCATATAGTTATTTCCTAATGGAAATGTTATGCTGTAGTTTCTTCGCCTTGGTTTGCTTCCATAACTGCATCAGCCATTTTACCTGTCAGCAATTTAACAGCGCGGATTGCGTCGTCATTACCTGGGATAACATAGTCGATTTCGTCTGGATCGCAGTTTGTATCAACGATACCTACGATTGGGATACCCAATTTGCGAGCTTCAGCAACCGCGATACGTTCTTTGCGTGGATCAATGATGAACAGAGCACTTGGAAGGCCCTTCATGTTTTTGATACCGCCCAAGAATTTTTCAAGACGATCTTTTTCTTTGCGAAGAATGATAACTTCTTTTTTAGGAAGAACTGCGAATGTACCGTCTTCTTCCCAAGCTTCTAGTTGTTTCAAACGGTCAATACGTTTTTGAATCGTTTGGAAGTTAGTCAGCGTACCACCCAACCAACGTTGGTTAATGTAGAATTGACCAGCGCGTGCTGCTTCTTCTTTAACGGAATCTTGTGCTTGTTTCTTCGTGCCTACGAACAGAATTGTACCATTCTCAGCTGCAATGCTTTTTACAAAGTTGTAAGCTTCCTCAACCTTTTTCACTGTCTTTTGCAAGTCAATGATGTAAATACCGTTTCTTTCAGTGAAGATATAACGATCCATTTTCGGGTTCCAGCGACGTGTTTGGTGACCAAAGTGAACCCCAGCTTCCAAAAGCTGTTTCATGGAGATTACTGCCATCTTCACGCACCTCCTAAGTTTGGTTTTTTGTGTGTCCTCCGCCGACATCATTTTTCATAAAGACTTTCCATTGGAAAGCACCCTTTATAAAATTAACCGACGTGCGTTTTTAACACCGTTAATTAATATACCATAACACTTGCATCGTTGCAACCAACTTTTCGACAATAGTTAGAACAACGCAAGATGTGACGTTTTACGCCTCTCATTGAACTTTTCAGCAAGAATAAAAGCCGGCCACTTCCCAGTCTGGTCAGTTGGACGGCTTTTTCGTAATTTTAGTAATGATAGAACTGAAATCCTCACCTTTAGCAAACTGATAGGTACCGGTACGAATTTTGGTATTGATTTTTTTAGCCTTAGCTGCTGCCTCAAATGCACTAGCATCCGATACGACCCCTGCCCGTTGCAATCCTGATGCCACACTTCTCAAATTGCTTCCGGATGCAATGTTATACTGCACTTGTGGGGTGGCAGGCTGCTTGGGGATATTGGGAGTCGCTGTAGTGCCAGAACTTTGAGTTTGCGGCTTATTCGGACTTTGTGGAACCGATGTGCTGGTCGAAGGTTTAGAACCAGCCGAGGATATGCTGTTTGCAGGTGCCTTTGGTGTTGCTGGCGTTTGAGCTGGTTTAGCTTTTTGGGGTGCAACGGGAGTTTTATTACCTTCCTTGATTACCTTATTACGCCATTCCTCTTCTGTCATTTTCGGGTTAGAGCTGTCACTGACCTGGAGATTTAATCCGGCTGCTGCCTTTTCTAATTGCTCTCGCGTCATGTTTTTCGGGTCTGTGGAAGATTGCTGCGATTGCCCCTGACCGATCAATGCCAGTTGCAATAGCAATGCCCCCGTTATAAGACCAGTACCCATGCCTAGCATAAATGAACGGTTTTTGATCACGTTACATCCTCCCGCTCCGCG
Source organism: Paenibacillus sp. FSL M8-0228 (assembly GCF_038007385.1). Taxonomy (NCBI): domain Bacteria; kingdom Bacillati; phylum Bacillota; class Bacilli; order Caryophanales; family Paenibacillaceae; genus Paenibacillus; species Paenibacillus sp. FSL M8-0228. The sequence continues at coordinate 2,202,308 of NZ_JBBOXA010000001.1, read as the reverse complement.
AGTTGCAAAATAAGCTGTACTTCACCCCGTTGAATGCCTGATTGCTTAGCTATATAGTCCACTGACTTGCCTTGCTCATGCAGCGCAAACAACTCTTGATAACGATCACGGATGGACTCTGCTTCCTGCTCAGTTTCAGGATCTTGTAATGCCGTCTGTTCCTCCATAGTTATGAGGGGAGCTTCTGAACCAGAGTAGCCTTCCTGCACAGACATTTCAGGTTGCGGACTTTGAAATTGACCGTATGCAACCGCTGCCTGCTGAGAAGCAGTTGTATGTTGTATCTCCTTAGGTACAGGCTCGGTATTCATAGACACAGTTGCAAACATAGCCTGGCGCTCAAGCTCCACGATACGGCTCCGAAGCTCAGCTACTTGCTCCTGTAATGCCGCCTGTTTCACTGTATGCTCCTGCTTCATACCAGAAACGAGCTCAATCAACTCGTCATTATCGTTTTCAATATCGGCCATATATTGCTCTAATGTGGCCTCGACCTTTTGGACGACGGCCTCTTCTGTTCCCCGGCCTGGCTGACGCTTAGGCTGTAGCCAGGCATAGACAACAGCTGCGGCGCCCAGCAGAACAATATAAATCCATGGTTGATCCACTGCCCATCGTCTCCTTTAATAACGCTTCTCCACCTGTCGGATCAGAGCGAAAAATCAATATGGTGTCCCTTGAACGGATGCTCTGCCGGATGCTCCTTAGGCAGTTCAGCCTCATCTGGCCGGGAGCGGCTCTGCTGGGAAGAATCTCTGCTCTGTCCCCCTGTTTGCCGCTCACCGACAAATGTTTCCGCAGACTGATCTACAGCACTGCTTCGCTGACGCATGTTCTCCGTCTCCAGCGCGGCCTTTTGTCCAAGCAATGCTTGATCATTCATCGGCCGCTGCTGGGACTCACTTTGGTATTTTCCAGCTTCGCTGGTGCGAGGTACGGCAATTTGCAATTCAACAGCCTTCAAGCTCATTGGACCACACCCTTTCCGATTGGGCATCCGTATCTTTCTTCCAAGGAATACAATGTTAAATGTTGTTTATCAGTGTGCCGAATTACACGTAGGAGGACATGCTGATGTCTCCCTCATGATAATAAAACGCCATTCTTTCCACTGAATCTTTAATAAATTTTGTATATCTGCCGATAACTATTTTAGAGCCACCGTAAATCACATTTTTCACTTCTACCCGTGCGCGGCTTGTATCCTCTAATGTTCGTTCAATTTCAAGCATTCTGGACTTGGTTTCCAAAAGCTCCTGTTCATTAGATTTTTTAGTAGATGTCAGCTTGATTCGCATAGCCATTCTTTCAGGTGCAAGCTGTCCGGCGGCGGCAAGCTGATCCAATATGGTAAGAGCCTTATTCGTTTTATCCTGGCTGTCTGTCTGCTGCTTCAAACGTGCGCGGAGTTCTGTCAGTTCATCGCGCAGTTCGGGAAGTACACCCACTTCGATATTGGTAGCTGTGGACATCGTATTACCGACGGTACGAGCCACTACCTTTTTACCAGCTTGTACACTGCCACCTACGATAAGCCCTTTTGTCCCTTCGCAGATTACATTATTACTCGCTTTGATCTGGGAATGCATGATACTCTGGGATACAAGTACATCGCCTCCCGCAATCACGTTACCATCTTGTATAAACGAGCATTTCACATTTTGTGCAGCTTTCACGAACCCCTTATGGTATCCGATAATACCGCCAGTGATTTCCACTGAACCTTCCGCCACAATTTCGGCCCCTTCCACACCACCGATGACACGAATGTCGCCAGCCGCCCGAACCCGGAAACCTGTCAAAACATTCCCACGAATGACGACGGTTCCAACAAAATCAATGTTGCCGACACTATAATCGACGTCCCCGTTAACTTCATATACGGGGAACACATTAAGTTTGCCCTTTTCAGTCGTAGTTACCAGTCCGTCAATAGCCGCATACATCGCAACACCTTCTGGATGAATCACTACATTTTTTCCAACTTTAAAACGCGCCTCTTTACCTGGAAGAAAAGGAATTTCCTCTCCGGTTACAGCAATCCCCGGTACACCTGGCAGAGGATCAACCCGTTCGGCAATCAGTTGACCACGTTTTACATTTCTTAAACGAGTTAGTTCTTTATAATCCACCCGTCCATCCACGGTTTCAAGCGGCTTATGTGCATCTTCGCCAGTCACAATATCAGCCAGATTGATTTTTCCGTCTGTGCCATGGATCGGCTGCTTTCCCTGAGCAATCAGTAATTTTCCGAAGAAATGATCTTCCGGACTTGCCGCAAATACGCGAATTGCATCGGTTATTAAACCGTAGGATATTTTTTGGTTGCTTAGAAAACGCTCTAATTCTTCCACAGAACAGGCAAAGCCTTCTTCACGTTTGGCAAACTCCAAGTAGGCGGTTTGTTTGTCAGGTGAGACAACCACTTTTAAAAACTGGTCCAAAGCATATTGCTTCTCCACAAGGGTGCTCCTTCCGTCTAACTGTTACTGTAACCTCCCGTACGTTAATCTTTACGCATTAGCAAATCCCGTTGTTTGTCCAATGTCGCTCTCAGACGTAATATTGCTTTGGAATGCAACTGTGAAATTCGCGATGGAGATAGCGACATGACCTCAGCGATTTCGCTGAGTGACAAATCCTCGTAATACAATAAAGAAACAACGATACGTTCTTTTTCAGTCAATTTATCAATGCCTTGTGCAAGGGCATCACGAAGTGTAAATTCATTGACCTTATGATCCGGATTTTTCGCCTTCTCGTCCACCAAAAGGGAAAGCCGTGTTTCCGATTCCTCTTCGCGGATCGGATCCTCCAGTGAGACAATCGACATAACAGCGACCTCTTGGATCATATTTTGAAACTCTTTCTCAGAAACGTCCAAATAATGACTCATCTCTTCGTCGCTGACCGTGCGTAGATATCTTTGTTCCAAATGCTGGTATGCATCCTCGATTTTTTTCGCTTTTTCCCTAACTGAACGAGGAACCCAATCCCCTTGACGAAGACCATCCAAAATCGCTCCACGAACACGCCAAGAAGCATAAGTCTCAAACTGCAAACCACGCTCATAGTCAAATTTCTCTAAAGCGTCAATCAAACCCATAACGCCGTTACTCGCCAGATCATCCTTGGATACATTTTTAGGCAAGCCTACTGCAAGACGGCCTGACACATACTCCACAATATGGAGATACTTTTCAATTAACTGTTTTTTTGCTTCCTTGTCACCGTGTTCTTTCCATTGTTCCCATAGTTCGGAATGGTTTAAATGAGCGGCTTTTCGCTCGTTCATCGGCTTCACCCTCCTTATTTGTCTGTCAGGTGACGAACGGCCTTGGCCAATTCTTCAGGGTCCTTGTTGGAAACCAGCTTAGGTGGGTTTAAAGGTGCAAAACCATTATCCCCCTCGTCCGTCTGCTCTGGTTTCGGTTTCAGCAATTCATTCAGGTCTTCATTTTCGTCTGGTGTCGTCAGGTCCAGATTCCCCCCTACGCCATCTACCTGAGAGCTTGCCCGGCTTTGGGCATTCCCCAGATCTGGCCGCGCTACAACACCTAGTGTCCAGCGCAGCACAAATGCAAGTAGGAACCAAAAAACGAAGGCGATCAAGCCACGAATTAAGCTCGTGGTCAGCAGATTGCTGCCAACGGACAACACAAAAGTCAGAATAAATCCGACTACTCCAGACCAAAGATTAATGCGTAAGCTGCCAAATAACATGTTTATAATTCCTTTACACCTTTTTGTACGCTTCGAATATTCAAAACGCCAGTTTCAGAGTCCAACTCAATCGTTCGTCCATAATTGCCGCCTGTGTCCTCCGCAATCAAAGGAATGCCGAGATCTACGAGCATTTCCTTGCATGATTCTACATTACGTGGACCAATCCGCATGGTGTCTCCACTACCAGCAAAGGCGAACATCTGCGCTCCCCCTGCCATTTTAGCAATCAGCCTGCGTCGTTCTGCACCCAATTTCAGCATCCTCTCAAATAACTCGGGCAGCGCCGTATCCGCATATTTGGCTATATTCAGCTGCCCTTCACGCGCAATATCTGAGGACGGTAGCATCACATGTGCCATGCCTGCCAGTTTCAAATGAGGATCATAGAGGGTCAATCCGACGCAGGAGCCAAGTCCTGTCGTACGAATCGAGTTCGGATTGCTGGTAACATTTAAATCTGCCATGCCGACTTTAATGATGCTTTTATCCTCAATCATCGTTCATCGGGACTCCTAACGACCTAAAGATTTTCCCGAACGATTCTGGATCAGGAATCAGGAAAAATTGACCCTCTATCTGATTCTGCCCTTCCAGAAACGATGTGTCAATCAATAATGCAGCATCTCCCATCTGCCCAAACTGCAGCAGTCCGTAGCTAAGAATTGCTCCTGCCATGTCCAACGCCAGCGCAGGGACTGTTGGATACATGGATAAACGTGTGAAATCGGCCAGCGAAGACAGGTAAGAGCCCGCTAAAATGTTTCCGATCTCCGACAGGGCTGAGTGCTCCATTTCGTTAAAACTGTCCTCGTCATCTGAAGGAATATTCGCCAAACGGGAAAGTAAGCCTTTTGCCGCCTGAGGCTGCAATATGAAGAATAGATTGCCGGGGGCTTCCCCTTCTACCCTAAAAAATATTGCAACAACAAGTTGCTCATTTCCACCGACTTTATCGGCAATTTCCTCAAAAGGCAGCATTTGTACTTTAGGCACACCCATGTCGACCGGTTTATTGAGAAGCCGGGAGAGCGCTGTAGCAGCGTTCCCCGAGCCAATGTTGCCGACTTCTTTCAACACATCCAACTTGAAGTCTTCGAGATTCCCAAGATTCTCCATATGTTAATCCTCTAAGCCTTCCAGTTGGTTCATTTCGCTACGATTCAGGACTTCGGACAAGTTCAGCATAATCAACAAGCGCTCTTCACCAATTTTAGCAACTCCGCGAAGATATTTAGCCTTAACTCCGCCAATCACTTCCGGTGGTGTCTCGATATTGTCAGTATTCAGGTCAATAACGTCATTCGCTGAATCAACGATAAAGCCGACTTGCATTTCGCCCACTGCAACGATAATGATGCGGGTTTGATCGGTATATTCAGCTTCAGGCAATCCAAATCGGCCACGAAGATCAATAACCGGAATGACTACGCCTCTCATGTTGAATACACCTTTTACAAAATCGTAAGTTCTTGGAACCCGTGTAATCGGCACCATGCGTTCAATAGATTGGACTTTTTCTACTTCAACACCGTATTCCTCTTCACCAAGCTTAAATACGATAACTTTAATTTCTTCTCCCATGTCTAAAAACCCTCCTTATTGATGTCAGCAACTTCACATTTCTTTCATTTCTGATGAAGACATTATTTAATGAAAACATTCGGGTCAATGATCAACGCAACCTGACCGTCACCCAGAATCGTGGCACCTGAAATTCCTTGGATGTTTGGAAGGTATTTGCCCAGATTTTTAAGGACAATTTCACTTTGTCCCAAAAAGTCCTGTACAGAAAGAGCTGCCAAACGGTCTCCCTTGCGGATGACCACGACCTCTGTCTCTTCTTCTTCATCTTCATTGAAGTCCGGTACCTCAAACAGCTGACTCAAGGAGATGAGCGGGATATGAGAATCGCGGAAAGCAATCATTTTATTGCCATGTACAGAACGAATTTGTGTCCGTTTGACAATCGCAGTCTCCACAATGGAGGACAATGGGATCGCATATTTTTCAGAACCGATCTGTATCATCATGGCTGCAATAATGGATAGGGTGAGCGGCAATTGCACAGAGAAATTAGTGCCTTGGCCCAGTGTAGAGTGAACCGTAACATTGCCACCCAAAGCAGTGATTTTGGATTTAACAACGTCCAAACCGACACCGCGTCCTGATACGTCTGAAATGACTGCAGCTGTGCTAAAGCCTGGAGCAAACAATACCTGATAAGCTTCCTCGTCGGTCATGACCGCTGCTTGCTCTGCTGTCAAAATCCCTTTAGAAATAGCACTGTTTAGTACCTTATCGCGATTAATACCATTTCCGTCATCTTCAATCTCGATGAATACGTTATTTCCGCTATGAAAAGCACGCAAGTTAACCGTTCCTGTCTCAGGTTTACCAGCTGCAATCCGATCGGCTACCGACTCAATGCCATGATCCACGGAGTTACGAAGCAAATGCACCAGAGGATCGCCAATTTCGTCGATAACAGTGCGGTCCATTTCAGTCTCTGCTCCAGTAATAACCAAATCAAGTTTTTTATCCAGCGATTTGGCCAGATCGCGCACCATACGCGGAAAACGATTGAAAACAGTGTCTACTGGTACCATTCGCAATTTAAGAACGACGTTTTGTAAATCGCTGCTCACACGACTCATGTGCTCTACCGTTTCTGTCAGTGCTGGATTGGAAGCTTCACTTGCCAACTGCTCTAACCGCACGCGGTCAATGAGCAACTCGCTAAATAAGTTCATAAGTACATCCAGACGTTCAATATCTACACGAATCGTACGGTTATGCGTAGGGGCAGCTGCCTTAGCTGCTGGCGTCTTACCTGCAGCTGCCTTAGCCACAGAGGCCGCAGCTGAAGACTGCGGCTGGGATGGAGCAGGTGATTGCACGGCAACAGGAGCTTCCTGTACCGCAGCAGTCTCAGCCAGTCCAGCAGTAACTTCGCTCATTTGTTTAAGCGATTCCTGATCTAGTTGTACCACTGAGACAGTGTCAATCTCAGAGATGCCCGCGATTTCCTTTTCCAGCTCCCCAACTTCTTTCTGCGTTATGTAATATAACGAGAAGCTTTGCTCGAATTTCTCCTGCTCAATATCCTGTACCGACGGATAGGCCTTGACGATTTCACCAGAGTTTTCCAGTGTATTAAACACCATAAAAGCACGCGCCGCCTTTAACTGGCTCTCTGAGCTGATTGTTACCTGTATATAGTGAACACGATGTCCTTCAGAAATAGATTGCTCCAATACAGAATACTGGAACTGATCCAAAACAAGCCCAGCACTATCGTTTTTGCCCACTTTTTTAGATGGAGACTCCTCAGTCGCAGCATTTGCGCCGGTCTTTTGGAAATCCCCGCTCACGATGGATTGTAGTGAAGATACAATAGAGGAGACATCCGCTTTTCCGTCGCCTCCCTCTGTAATGTGCTGCACCATGGACTCCAGAGCATCCAATCCCTTAAATAAGGTATCGAATATAAATTCATGCATCGCCAGCTTGTTGTTACGTACAAGATCAAGAACGTTTTCCATTTGGTGGGTAAGCGATGCTAGGTCTTCAAACCCCATCGTAGCAGCCATTCCCTTGAGGGTATGGGCAGAACGGAAAATCACCTGAACGATACCTAGATCAGTTGGATTGCTTTCCAGTTGAAGCATTTTTTCGTTAAGAGATTGCAGATGATCATTCGACTCATCAATAAACATGTTTAAATATTGGTTCATGTCCATTGTGAGACACCTCCTCCATGAGTTACACTCCGATTATTTCACAACTTGTACAAGCTTGGGGGCGATCTCCTGCATTGGCAGAAGGTGACGCACACATTTTAACTCTACTGCTGAGCGGGGCATTCCGTACACTACACAAGTTTCCTCATTTTCAGCAAATGTGGATTGTACCCCAGCATCATAAAGCTTCTTCATCATTTTGGCCCCGTCGCTCCCCATTCCAGTGAGCAATACTAGATGCCGCTCCAACGAGGTTAACGAGAGCAACGATTCAAACATCGTATCTACGGAAGGACGGTGACCATTGCGAGCTTCCTCCGTCTTCAGTGACACAGTGTATTTACCACCAGCTCCTGGTACAATTCTTAGTTGATATCCCCCTGGGGCAATGTAGGCCGTTCCAGTCTCCAACGTCATTCCCTGCTCAGCCTCCACAACTCGGAGTGGACTTAACGTGTTTAAGCGTTGTGCCAGCGAACGAGTGAAGTTTGGCGGCATATGCTGAACGATAACGATTGGAGCAGGAAAATCACCAGGAATGCGTTCCAACAGCGTCTTAAGCGCCCGCGGACCGCCCGTAGAACATCCCACCGCCACTAGTTTGCGAAAGTTGGACGTGTGCACACCTTTTTTAAGTGACAATCCCTTAGGTGCGGCAGGAACTGTAGGTGCCGCTACTGGAGGCGTAGCAGCCGCAGGAGTACGAGTAGCTGATGAAATCACCGTCTTATGGGGCTCCGGCTTAACCAAGCCTGCTTTATCCTTACCATGCAGCGATTTGCCAGCGGCCGTAGTAGTACTGTTTAGTTGCCCTGGTGTTCGTCCTATCCCCTTGGACAAATCTTCCTTCTTCTGAACAGTAGGTGCTTGGACTGACTTATTGCTTGGCTGAGCAGCTGGCTGCTGTTCTATGCGCCCCGCTGTAACAGATGTTCCAGACTGTTGTCGTTTAGTTTCCTGCTTGGCTACTGCCGGGGCGGACTTGCCAACATCACGCTTCGGCTGAGCTGATACAGCAGGTGAAGGAGCAAGCGGAACAACAGGAGACTTGTCTGTCGAAGCTTGACTGCCTGATCGCTTCTCAGTCACAGCCTGTCCTGGAGGCTTTTGCTGTGGCGTTTTTTTCGCTTGTTCCAATGCAGCTTTGCGCTCATTAGCTTCCTTGCGCTCCAGACGACTCCGCACTGCTTGCATAGCAGTGTGCATCTGTTCCAGCAGCGCCTTACTCACTTGCTCAATATCTTGCGCATGAGCGATGGAAGGCTTTCTTATAAAATCGAAAGCTCCTGCCTCCAGAGCCATGATGGTCTCCTTCATGCCTTGTTCATTAATGCCTGACAGCATAATTACAGGTAGCGGATGGGCTGCCATAATCAATGGCAATGCTTCAAGACCATTCATTTCAGGCATCTCGACATCCATGGTGACCAAATCGGGCTGCAATTCCTTCACTTTCTCTACAGCCTCTTTGCCATTGGCGGCTGTACCTACGATGTTGAACGACTCATCCCTTACAATTAAATCTGTAATAATTTTGCGCATAAAGGCCGAATCATCTACAACCAGCACCCGGTAAGCACACATGTTAAACACCTCTGTTTCCTCTCATCAAAATCAATGTACAGAACGCCGCAACCATTTTTGCATAAACCCTTTAATTCCACTCAATGCACCTGATTGCGGAATCTGTGGCATTGCTGCAAAACGGTGTGCCAGATTCAATACATCTCTTGAAGCCGCACATCCCGGAAAAGCAACCATAAATGGTACTTGCCTTTTGACTGCTTGCATGACATGAGTATCATCACTGATATGTCCAAGCAACGGGATATCGATCTCCAAAAAGCGTTTCGCAACCAGTGCGATCTTATCGGCAACTTGACGGGCCTCATTATCGTTATCGGCACGATTGACTATAATTTTGAATACCGTATCCTTTTGCAAACCGCTGACGACTTTAATTAGCGCATACGCATCTGTTAAGGACGTCGGTTCCGGTGTAGTTACAACCAGGCATTCGTCAGCTGAAGTGATGAATTTAAGGTTTTCTTTGGATAAACCTGCACCTGTATCAAATAGAATATAATCCATATCTGCCGCCATTTTCTCTACTTCTTCGGCAAAATAATTCAGATCGTCATCCGATAACGTAAACAATTCGCTCAAACCCGATCCTCCAGCAATATAAGGCAAACCACCTACACCCGTTTGAATAATTTCATCAATTGATTTCTCACGTTTTAGCAGGTGAAAAAGATTGTATTGTGAATTGGCTCCCATTAATACATCAATATTGGCCATACCTATATCAGCATCAAACACAAGTACCCTTCGACCAAGGGATTGCAGAGCAAGAGCAAAGTTCAGCGTGAAATTGGATTTGCCCACCCCGCCTTTACCACTGGTGATCGTTATAATTTTTGCTTGACGATTACGTGGGGGCAATCGATATTTATCCAAGGAAGAAGCCATTTGTCTAAGTGATTGGGCTTGGTCACTCATATGGAATCTCCGTTAACTCCTGTTGATGTTTTGGGTCCAAGCAGCATGCTTGTCACCATTTCTGTATCGGGATGAAGCAAGTCATCAGGAACATTTTGTCCATTGGTAATATAGGCCAGCTGCATCGGAAATTGATGCAAAAGATTAAACATTCCACCGCAGCTACCTGTCTCGTCCATCTTAGTAAACACAACCTTACCGAGACCAAACTTGCTGAAATGTCCAGTTATATTGAGCATATCTTTGCTTTTGGATGTTAGGCTGAGTACCAGATACGTCTCACTTTCATTAATAGGCGAAAGCAGACTTTGCAGTTCCGAAACAAGTAATTCATTTCGATAATTTCGTCCTGCCGTATCCATGAGGATCAGGTCACAATGTTCCAGACGTTGCATGGCTCTGTGAACGTCACCGGGAGATTGCACAACTTCAAGCGGTACATTCAAAATCGTAGCATATGTACGCAGTTGCTCGACGGCAGAAATCCGGTACGTGTCAGAAGTAATAAATCCAACTTTGCGATGATGCTTAAACAACTGTTCTGCTGCTAACTTGGCAATGGTTGTTGTTTTCCCTACTCCGGTAGGACCTGCCACATACACAATTTTGGTATCTTTGGAGATCCCTTTGTCCAGTCTTGTCTGAATAAAACTGGCCACTTCCTCACGAAAGGTTTGTTCCCAATCGAAAGTTTCAGGCACAAAAGGGTGCTCACTCCGACGCACATATACCTGTTCGAGCCAATACTCCAGTAAATCACGTTCCACTTCCTGTTCCAGCACACGCTCACAAATCTCTTGCAGCGGCTCCGGCCAAGTACTTTCCATTGAAGAGTTTCGGGAAAACCGAGTCATCATAGCTTTCATTTCCCGCAATTCATTAAGCAGAGCCTGATTTTCCTCCGCTCCGCTCTTGTCTGAAACGCTTGCTTCAATGGGCTGTTTAAACAGTTCACTGGATGATTTCATGTTCGAAAGTAATGCTTCATGATCAAGTGCTTGAGACGTAGTCTCCAGATTATTAGCAGACCTAGATGACAAATGCTCAGTTGCTGAAGCTGCTTGTTCTGCATCGATCATTAATTCAGCTTGTTCTTCTTTGGAACCACCCGTCATCTGCGTTACCCGCCGGTAAGCTTCTGGAGCAGCTTGTCTGGGAACCACAGGCATAAATGATTTTTCTGGCTGTTCAGGAGCGTTCATTTGAGGTGAAGCCGCCCGGGCAAGCTCTTGTGAAGATGGTCCAAACCGTCGTGGCTTTTGAGGTTGCTTCTCCTCTACCGCTGCAACCACTTCGATTTTCTTTTTACTGAACATTCCCATGAAACCGCCGACCTTCATTTCCTTTGTACTTAAAATGACGGCGTCTGTTCCTAAGTCACCCCTGATTTGCAGCATGGCTTCTGGCATGGTATCCACTACATATCGTTTTACTCTCATAAGTTCACCACCCCGACACTTTGAATTTCAACGTTCGGCTCCAGCTCACTGTACGACAGCACCGGGACATCCTGCATCGTCCGCTCCATCACTTGCCGCAAATACATACGAATTGTCGGTGACGTTAATACAATAGGCTGCTGTCCAGATTGAATAAGGCGGTTGATTTGCTCCATCATCCTTTGATACACCGTTTGCGTAGACACCGGGTCAAGAGCCAAATAGCTACCTTGCTCCGACTGTTGTACGCTTTCAGCAATTTTCTTTTCCAATCCTGGTCCCACTGTAATAACGCGTAACGTCTCCCCTTGTTGGGCAAATTGCTGCGTAATCTGGCGGGACAACGCCTGACGGACATATTCAGTCAGCACGTCGGGATCTTTTGTATAAGTACCGTAGTCAGCTAGTGTTTCGAAAATAGTCACCATATCGCGAATGGAGATTTTTTCTTTCAACAGCTTGGCTAACACTTTTTGTACATCCCCAATCGCAAGCACAGAAGGAATAAGGTCGTCCACCAGCACTGGATAATTCTCTTTGAGATTGTCGACCAGCGAACGTGTCTCCTGTCTGCCAAGCAACTCATGAGCATGTTTCTTGATCGTCTCCGTAAGATGAGTAGCTACAACTGAAGGTGGATCAACTACGGTATAACCAGATAATTCCGCAACATCCTTGGTGTTCTCATCAATCCAGAGCGCAGGCAATCCGAAGGCTGGTTCCGTCGTTTCGATTCCTGTAATAGAATCATCGTCGTATCCTGGACTCATAGCCAGGTAATGATTTAACAGAAGCTCTCCGCCGCCCACGGTATTACCTTTAATTTTAATTACATACTCGTTAGGTTTGAGCTGAATGTTGTCTCGAATACGAATGACCGGTACAACCAAACCCAGTTCCAAAGCACATTGACGACGGATCATAATAATCCGATCTAATAAATCCCCGCCCTGCTGTGTATCCGCCAGCGGAATTAACCCGTATCCAAATTCAAATTCAATTGGATCTACCTGAAGCAAATTAATGACACTTTCCGGACTACGGACTTCTTCAATTTGTTGCTCCTCTTCCAGCTGTTCATCGGCTATCTGCTTGCGCTCCATATTGCCCTGCATTCTTCGAGCCGCAAAAAACAGCAGAATCGCCAGTGGAAGAGTTGTAATGATATGAATAGGTGTGAAAAGCCCTAATAATGCAATTGTGGCAGCCACAATGTAGATCAGTTTTGGATAAGAAAAGAGTTGTCCAGTTAAATCCTCTGCCAAGTTGCCATCTGACGTAGCCCGCGTAACAATCAAGCCTGACGCCGTGGATATGAGCAGTGCGGGAATCTGACTGACCAGTCCGTCACCGATGGTGAGGACAGAATAAGTCGACAGCGCCTCTTGAAATCCTTTTCCCTGAACGGCCATACCGATAATAAAGCCACCGACCAAGTTGATGATCAAAATGATAATACTAGCAATGGCATCACCTTTAACGAATTTACTCGCACCATCCATCGCTCCGTAAAAATCTGCTTCCCGTTCGATTTTACTGCGTCGTTCACGGGCTTGCTGCTCATTGATCAAACCTGCATTCAGATCCGCATCAATACTCATTTGTTTACCCGGCATTGCATCCAATGTAAACCGTGCGCCTACCTCAGCAACCCGCTCAGATCCCTTGGTGATAACAATGAACTGTACGACCACGAGAATGAGAAAGACAACAAAACCGACGGCAATTTGCCCTCCTGCAATCCAACTACCAAACGTAGCAACTACTTCCCCTGCATGGCCCTCACCTAAAATAAGTTTGGTTGTAGAGATATTAAGTGCCAAACGAAATAACGTTGTAATGAGCAGCAATGAAGGGAAAATAGAGAACTGTAAAGCTTCCTTCGTATTCATAGAAACGAGTAGAATCATTAAAGCAATAGAAATATTAATGACGAGTAGGATATCCAGCAGCCATGATGGGATCGGGAGAATCATCATAAGAACGATACCGATGACGCCTGCAAGGACAGTTATTTCTTTTATTTTCACGGGTCTCTAGCCCTCCGATCCCTTTATTTCACTTTACCTTTTAATTTATATACATACGCCAGCACTTCGGCAACGGCCTGGAACAGATCAGCTGGTATCGCATCCCCGATTTCGGCTCTTTGAAACAGCGCCCGCGCCAGCGGCTTGTTTTCCATCGTTATAACGCCGTTTTGCTTGGCAATTTCTTTAATTCGGAGCGCAACGTAATCTTGCCCTTTCGCAATAATCTGCGGCGCTTCCATCTCCGAACCGTCATATTTCAAAGCCACAGCAAAGTGCGTAGGGTTGGTAATGATGACATCTGCATTAGGAACCTCCTGCATCATACGCTGCATAGCCATACGGCGCTGACGCTCGCGAATTTTCCCTTTGATCAGCGGGTCACCCTCCATTTTCTTGTATTCATCCTTGATGTCCTGTTTGGACATTTTCAGGTTTTTCTCATGCTCATAACGTTGATACATATAGTCCAATACCGCTAAAACGAACAGCACCACACCAATTTTGAGCCCCAGTTCCATCGTTAATGAAGCTGTAAAGCTCAACATCTGATCGCCGGACATTTCAGCCAGTTTGGGTAGGTCAGCCTTTGTTTTCCAGAGTACGCTGTACACCAGATAACCAATTACGGTCATCTTTAAAACAGATTTCAGGAATTCAACCAATGACCTCATGGAAAAAATATTTTTGAATCCTTTAATCGGATCAATCTTGCTAAACTTGGGCGTAATGCCCTCTCCGGTTAATAAAAAACCGATCTGCATGTAATTCGCTGCTATCCCAATGACAATGGCCCCAATAAAAATAGGTGCCAGCATAATTAAGATTTGCACGCCATATTCGCCCATCATCAGCAGCGTTGTGTTCGGCGTTACCTCCATAGAAAGCCGATTCACAAAAATATCTCGAAATAGTCGAACCGCATGGTCCTTAAAATACCCGCCGAAAATCATGAGGCAAAAAAACGTAACCAACAGGACACCAGCGGCGGGCAACTCCATGCTTTTGGCAACCTGCCCTTTTTGTCTTGCATCCTGTTTCTTTTTGGGTGTAGCTTTTTCCGTTTTTTCCCCTGAGAACAACTGCAGGTTCATAGCATATTTAAATGACAAACTACGTTCCTCCAGACCAGACATTAAGGACGATTACCCATAATATCCAACAAGTTGCGCATGGATTCGAACATCACAGAAAACAATCTTTCGAATATAAAAGCAAAACTTGGCATGAGAAGCAGTAACATGAACAGTCCCACAATAATTTTAAGAGGTACACCAATGACAAAAATGTTGAATTGTGGCGCTGTTTTAGCTAAAAAACCGAGTCCCACATCCGTTAAAAAGGTAGCTACTACAATGGGGGCAGCAATTTGAAAGGCCAGCATAAATGATTCCGCAAAAGAACGTACCAGAAATTCAGTTACACTGCCACCATACAGCTTTACAAAAAAATCATTTGTCAACGGTACCCAATCATAGCTGTATAAGATAGCATTTAGCAGATGATGGTGCCCATTTATACTTAAAAAGAACAATACAGCTATGGCAAACTTAAAATTCCCTGTTAAAGGCGTTGAAGCCCCTGTCATGGGATCAAACACACTTGCCATTCCGAACCCCACCTGTAAATCTATAAATGAACCTGCGGTTTGGATCGCTGTCATGAACAGATATGCAGTAAATCCCAATAACAACCCAATCAGCACTTCACGGCCCACTAACAGCACATACGCTACATCGGTCGGTACCTGTTGATGCGTACCATATGTAAGATACACGACCAAAGCTAGAAATCCTGAAATTCCGACCTTAAAGATATTAGGTACACCTCGGGTCGAAAAAATAGGCGCTACTACAAAAAATGAGGTAATCCGACAAAAAATCAGCAAAAAAACAGGAAAACTTTGTAACAATATGTTCATAACATTCAGCCTAACCTATATATTTGTACAAATTGTCCAGAATGTTATACGTAAAGTCCACTAATGTGGTCAATATCCAAGGCCCGAACAAAAGCAATGCCAGCAATACGGCGACAATCTTCGGAACAAAGGCCAGTGTCTGCTCCTGAATTTGGGTTGTCGCCTGAAAAATGCTGATAATCAAACCCACGACTAGCCCCAAAATCAGCATCGGAGCGCTCACCTTGAGTACAATGTACACCGCTTGCCCAGCCAGGGAAATAATAAACTCCGAAGTCATTGCCGTCCTCCTTGATTGCTGTCCTTGCATGAAGTACTCATGTGTTAAAACTTAGAAGCAACGATTTGACTACCAAATACCAACCATCTACAAGTACAAAGAGCAGTATTTTAAAAGGAAGTGAAATCATTACCGGTGGTAGCATCATCATCCCCATAGCCATGAGTGTACTCGACACTACAATGTCTATAACTAAAAATGGTATGAAAATCATAAAGCCCATCTGAAAGGCCGTTTTCAACTCACTGATTGCATAAGCCGGAACCATCACCGTTAGTGGAATATCCTGATAATTCTTTGGTTTTTCCATCTTGGTGTATTTCATAAAGAGCAGTAGATCCTTCTCACGTGTATGAGAGAACATAAAGGTCTTGATCGGTACCGATGCCTTGTCCAGCGCCTGAGACTGTGTTATATCCCCCTTGAGATACGGCTGAAGCGCAGTTTCATTCATAGCTGAGAACGTCGGTGCCATAATGAATAAAGTGAGAAACAAAGCCAGTCCAACAAGCACCTGATTAGGCGGCATCTGCTGGGTTCCCAGCGAAGTTCGCACAAAGCCAAGCACAATCACAATTCGCGTAAAACTTGTCATAAGTACAAGCAACGCGGGCGCTACACTAATGACAGTAATAAGTAAAATAATAGACAGCGAGGTGGCACCGGGCTGTCCTTTGTCCGAATTGCCGACTTGAATATCAATGTTCGGAATCGGTTCCGCAGAGGCCGCCGTCACCGAAATGAAGCTGAACAAGACAAGCAGCAAACATGCAAGTATAATCTTTTTTCTCATGAATCTCCCGACCGATCTGTAGTATTCTCCTCATTGCGCAGCTTTTCAAGTTTATCCTTACGATTCGGCATTTGCCGAAGCTTGGATTCAAACATCTCGTGAAAAGATGTCTCCTCTTCAGGCTGCTGCTGTGCCGCGTTGTTCCGGCGAAGCTTATCCGCAATTTTAGCGAATAGCGGGGCAATCGGGCCGCGCTGCAGAGAAGCTTCTTGCTCCAGTGCGGCCAAAATTTGCTCCACTTCTTCAGGATCGGATACTTTGTCAACAAGCTGGATATCTTCTCCCACACCAATGAGGTACACACTGCTACCTACTTCAACAAGCTGAAGGGATTTATTGGGACCCAGTCCCACGCCTCCCAGTATGCGAACGGAGCGGTTGCTGAACCAGCTCTGATTTCTTTTACTCAAAAACCGTATCAAGTACACGATCAGTACGATGATAAAGATTAGCACGAAAAGGACCCAGGCAATGTTGCCTATATTGCTGGATGTACTCAATGCGTCAGAGGCACCCTGTTGTGTATCCATACTGGGTGCGCCTTAGACACCCAGTGTTTTGTTGATGGCTTCGATAACCCGATCCGATTGGAAAGGCTTAACGATAAAATCTTTTGCGCCAGCTTGAATGGCATCAATAACCATTGCTTGCTGACCCATCGCGGAACACATGATAACCTTTGCATTCGCGTCAATTTGTTTGATTTCCTTCAGAGCGGCAATGCCGTCCATTTCAGGCATCGTGATATCCATCGTAATCAGGTCCGGACGAAGCTCCTTGAATTTTTCAATGGCCTGTGATCCATCTTGGGCCTCTCCTACTACCTCAAATCCATTTTTGGACAGGATGTCCCGAATCATCATTCTCATAAATGCAGCATCGTCCACGATCAAAATACGGTTTGCCATCTGAAATAAATCCTCCCTAAATTATGCTTTTATTGTAATTTTTGAATACGGTCCCATTGACTTACAATATCTGTTACGCGCACACCAAAGTTCTCGTCGATTACGACAACCTCGCCCTTGGCAATCAGTTTGTTGTTTACCAAAATGTCCACCGGCTCCCCAGCAAGCTTGTCTAGTTCAATAATTGAACCTTGTGAGAGCTCCAGAATATCTTTAATTTGCTTTTGGGTCCTTCCTAATTCTACGGTGACTCTAAGGGGAATGTCCATCAATAAATTTAAATTGTTTTCATCCACTTGCGCAAATGCACCGGACTGCAAGTTAGAAAATTGTACAGGTTGTACATTTACATTACGTCCCGGTACTGCGCCGTAGTGATGAGGCGTTCCGTAAGGAGCTTGCGGCGGTACACCAGCTGGCATTCCATAACCCGGTGTTCCATAGCCTGGAGCGCCCTGCTGCCCATATCCCGGGTCTTGAGGATACATTGGCGGTTGTTGTCCATAGCCTGCGTCTTGCGGCGCCTGCGCGGCTGCAGGTGGCTGTTGATAGGCTGGTGCAGGCGGTTGCTGCGGAACGCTAGCTTGTTGCGGCACTTCGGGAGCAGCTGTTGCAGCTACCTGCTGTGCAGACGCTTGCGGTTGTTCTTCATCCTCTCCGCCATTCATTAGGATGCTCACCATTTTTTTGGCGAAATTAACAGGTAACAGTTGCATCAGCGTAGAGTCAATAAGATCCCCGATCAATAACCGGAAGGAGACTGTGATGAGCGTCTCTTCATCCGGCAGACTGGATACTCCATCACCGTGCATAGGATCCAAAATATCAATCCCCGGTGGAGAGATATTAACAAAACGATTAAACATAGTAGACATTGAGGTCGCCGACGATCCCATCATCTGGTTCATCGCTTCCTGCACAGCACTAATGTGGATTTCATTCAATTCTTCATCTGCTGGGTTTCCTTCACCACCAAGCATTAAGTCCGCTATCACTTGTGCATCACGCTTTTTGATTACGAGTGAGTTAATACCCTCGAATCCATCGACATAATTTACATGTACAGCTACGTGTGGCTTTGGAAATGCAGTTTCAAATTCAGAACGGGTAATAATTGAAACTTTAGGTGTCGTAATATCCACCTTTTGACCGAGCAGTGTGGAAAGAGCCGTAGCTGCGCTGCCGAACGTTATATTACCGATTTCCCCGAGAGCATCCTGCTCCAGAGGAGTCAGAAAATCGTCAACGGTCTTGCCTGCGGGAGTAGAATCCGTCCCCGCTTCAGACTGTTTCAGCAAGGCATCGATTTCCTCCTGGGACAAATAGTCTTTACTCGTCAATTTCTTCAACTCCTTCGTTGACAATTTCATCAATTTGTACGGCAACACGATCTCTTACCATGCCGGGACTTCCCATAAACTTCAATTTCTCGCCTACCCGGATGGATAGTCCTTCTTTGACAGGTTTGTTCAATGAAATGACATCCCCGACCGAAAGACCCAGAAACTCGGCTACATTTATCCGGGATTCACCCAACTCCGCAATAATAGGGAGCTCTGCTTTGGTGACCCGTAATCTCAAGGCGTCAATCTCTTCGGGCGCCCTTGATTTCTTTTCGGATGTAAACCACTGGTGCGTGGACAGTCTAGCCATAATAGGTTCCAATACCACATGCGGGATACAGAGGTTAATCATCCCTGTGGTATCACCAATTTTGGTACTAAGCGAAATCAGAGCAATCGTTTCATTCGGCGAGACAATCTGCATGAACTGCGGATTTGTTTCCATCGCCTCTAGGCGCGGTTCAATGTCCAGTACCGTTTTCCAAGCCTCTTGCAGGCTATCAAAGGTACGACTGAAAATTCGCTCCATAATCGTCGTCTCGATTTCGGTCAACGCAGTAACCTTTGACGGTGCCGAACCTGTTCCTCCGAGAAGCCTGTCCAACATGGCATAAGCAACGTTCGGGTGAACCTCAAGCACCATACGGCCTTCCAGCGGTTCAGCTTCAAAAATGTTTAGAATGGTCATTTTCGGAATGGAGCGAATGAATTCATCATAAGGAAGTTGCTCCACCTGAACGACATTAATTTGGACAAAAGTACGAAGCTGCGCTGAAAAATATGTGGTCAGATACCGTGCAAAGTTCTCGTGTATCCGCGTCAGACTCCGTATATGATCCTTGGAAAACCTAAGCGCTCTTTTGAAATCATAAGCGCGAACTTTCTTTTGGGTATCTTCCTTTTTAAGTTCTTCCGCATCCATTTCACCGGACGAAAGAGCTGCTAAAAGGGCATCAATTTCCCCTTGTGACAGTACATCCACCAATGTTATTCACCCCCTTACGTGTTCCTGACAAGTTCACCTGGAATCAAATGGCTGCCAGCAAAAAGTCTGTAATTTTGGCGTTCCCCAGGTGACCTTCAGGGAGCGACTTGTTGATGAGATCCGTCAGCTTGTCACTGAACTGGTCCCGGCCTTTAGCCGTTCTGAGCTCATCAGGTTTGGTGTCTGCAAGTAATTGAATAACGATGGGCTTAATACTGATGTCTTTGATTTTTTCAAAAGATTCTTTTGCTTTGGCATCGTTCAATTGAAAAGATAGGTTCATCTGAACAATGTAATCTGCGTCTGCCAGATTTGTTTTGATACCGGTAATTTCAGAGCTCACTTCCACCAATTCATCTGCTGACAATCTTGGAAGTTGTTCTGCCTGAGCAGCTTGCGCATTCGGTATGACTTCCGACTTCTTCCCGCTAAGCGCTGGTATAAGTACAAAGGCCGCGCCTGCAATCAAAGTAATCGCGAGTAAAATTGTAATGAGCCATGGCAGCATCTTCTTCATTCGTCTTCCTCCATTTGTTGCACTTTTATCGTGGCGGCATGCATACCGATTTCACGGCTGTAACCCTTGATCAAGGAGACGACATCTGCCGCTTTTTCCAATACAATCAACCGTTTCCCCGTCACCAAAGTGACGTATGTATCCGGTGTTTCCTCCACAGTCTCAATGAGCAGCGCATTAAGCCACATAGGCGAGCCGTTCAGCCGCGTTAACGGGATCATCGTAATACCAACCTCCTGATAGGTGCGGAGGAGCCTCTACTCCTCCGCGTTTAAATGAGATTATCGTTTCAAGTTTACAACTTCCTGAAGCACTTCATCCGAGGTCGTAATGATACGCGAGTTCGCTTGGAATCCGCGCTGAGCTACGATCATTTCGGTAAATTCGCCTGTCAGATCAACGTTGGACATTTCCAGCTGACCCGCGATGATAGCTCCACGCCCCTCTGAGTTGGCTGCTCCAGGCTCAAGTTCATCAATGTTGGAGTTGACCGTTGTACGATACAGGCTGCCTCCAATTTTCTCCAAACCTTCCGGGTTAGTAACTCTGGCTATACCAATTTGCGTGCCATTATTCACTGTACCATCATCTAATTGCTGTACAATCGTGCCATCCTGTGAGATAGAGACTGCCGTAACATTGTCTTCAAGTGTGATTGGATCTCCATCCAAATTTCCCACAAAAAATCCATCGGAAGTAACCAGATTCCGGTTTGCATCTATGTGGAAATCACCCGCACGAGTCAGATAAGGGACTTCCTGTGCATCATTCATTTTGACCAGGAAAAATCCGTCACCGTTAATACGCAAATCCGTTGGATTGTTCGTAGTCATTGCACTACCTGGAAGATGCAGTGTATCAATCGAGCTGACCGACACGCCTAGACCAACCTGTTTGGCATTTTGACCTGCAGTTGTCGTAGCGTCTGGTGCGCTTGCACCTGAACTCGTTTGGCTCAAGATATCCTTGAACATCACTCGGCTGGACTTGAAGCCTGTAGTATTTACGTTTGCAATGTTGTTACCGATAACGTCCAGCTTTGTTTGAAAGCCCTTCATGCCCGATACACCTGAATACATTGATCTCAACATTGAGTATAAATCCTCCTCTGATTGGTTGCTTAGTTGACCGCATCAGTCGATCCGCGGCTTTTTCATGGCTTTCCTATTCGGGCCAGCCACTTCATATACATTTTTATGAAATAATCACAGCACTATCTATCTGCGTAAATACGTTATCCTCCATGGACTTCTTATCCATCGCGGTAACAACTGTTCGATTAGGTACACTTACAATCAAAGCCATATCCTGCATTAAAATCAATGATTCTTTGGCGCCTTTGGCAGCTGCTTTATCCACAGCAGAGTTAATTTTCGCCATTTGGTCACTTCTCAACTCTATTCCCCGCTGCTCCAGACGCTTGGCTGCATGGTTGCTCAGCTTGAGCACCTGTTCCTGCAACACCTGACCGAACGGTCTGGCATCCTTGGATACCGAATTTACTCGGTTTTGTGAGATTGCTGCCGGGGGCACGTTGGCGGGAAAAAGGCGTCCGACCGTCATTCTATCATTCATGAGTTCTCACCGCTTCCAGTAGAGGAAGAAGATGAAGTATCCGATGTATTTATAGCGGGAGTCGTTGTATTAGCCTGACTCACTGATGTTACATCTTTTAATGCCACCTCAGCCGCTCCCATTTTGGCATACTGCACACCGTCGCGAATAACGATGGAATCCACGATTCCACTTTTTACGGTACCCGCACCTGTTTCACCTGTGATGGAGTCTTTTTTACCTGCCTCAATCCAGCTGACTTCTTTTCCTATCAAACCGGAAGCCGTACCTAAAGACTGTCCCAATGCATTCAACTGCGTAGAAATGTTCATCAGTTGTTCCACTGAGGAAAACTGGGCCATTTGAGCGATAAATTCTTTATCCTCCAAAGGCTGCATCGGATCCTGATTTTGTAGCTGGGTGATCAAAATTTTCAGAAATTGATCTTTACCCATAGTCTTAGTATCCTTAGCACTCGCCGTTTTGACATTGTTCACATTGTAATTCGGCCAGACGTTGCTGGTGGATACATTGTTGTCTGTCGTCGTCATTGTGTTCTCACCTCCATCATTACGCTTGTGCTGTAAAGGAGCCTGTCCGATTTATATCATCTGCACGTTGTTCTGCTGTCCAGTTACGGAGTTCCTCTGCCATTTCAGCTACCTTGATAGCATCTTCGCTCTCTTCTCTACCACGAGCTTTGGAACGTTGATTGGATTGCTGCTGCTGATTAGCTCCAGATCCGCGCCCATCCTGATACATATGGGAGGAAAGCGACTCATTGTGCGTGACTTCTACCTTATCCACCTGGATACCTTGGCTCTGGAGACTCGAACGCAGCTGCGACATTTGCTGTTCCAGCAAATCCTTCGCTCCGCTATGCTCAGTCATGAACTGGGCAACCAGATGACCATTTTGCATTGTCAGCTTAACCTCCAGCTGGCCCAGATGATCTGGACGAAGCATGATAGTCGCTTCCGTCAACCCAGTGTGTTTTACAATGTCAAGTTTCTGCACTACAAATTCGGTCATCTCCTTGGCAAATTGCCGCACATGTACGACTGGTTGAGCCGGAGCCGAAGGTGTTGTTCCTTGCATTTGTACCGAAAGCTGTCCCGCAGTCGTGATCACTGGAGTCTGATTGTCAGTTGCTGTCGAATCCGCTTGCTCAGTTGCATCTACGAATGCACTCGCTTCATCCGCTCCAGTCGTCTTAACTGCAGACTGAACGAGAATATTAGTTGATGAACGTTGCCCTTCTGAACCTCGTTGATTAGTTTCGCCCTGACTAGCTTGCTGCTGAGAAGCAACAACCTGTTTGTCTGTAGTGGCTGTAGCTACGGTCTGAGTACCATTTGCTCGATTTGCAGAAGGCTGAACTGCTTGTGAATCCCCACCATCAGCAAGTTCCACAGCTTTCATTACACCATTCCACTGCTCATCGGAAATTGCTCCCCTACCTGCCGTTGCGCTTTGGAGCGATTGTAGCAACTGTGTCACCTGGGACTTTTGGTCTCCAGAAGCCTGCTCTGCTACATTGGCAAGTTGTGACAAAGCGTCCTGCAATGCAAATCGAAGAGTAGCCGGGTTGGCTGCCAAGGCTGTTAAGCCTGTCGCCTCTGTCGTTTCTCCACCGTTTAACTGTTGATTTGTTCCGTCGCCTTGCAAAAACTGTTGTACTTGCTGAATCCAAGCTTGCAGAGTTGCAAGCAGAGCAGGATCGGCAGCTACTTGATCATCCAACTTTTCGAGATTCTGCAGCAAAGGAGCCAGTGTTTCGACCAGCGACTCCGTTGGAGCTTCCGTGGATTCTCCAGTCGCAATAAGCGGGAGTACCATAACTAATGGAGAACCGTTCGCATCTGTGCCTGCTGAGCCCGTTTGCCCGCCTGTCATCATTTGCGTAAGTGTTTGATTAAAAGCACCCGTGGTTGCTCCAGCAGCTGTGGCTGTAGTCGTTGTTGAGGCCGTTGTACTGCTAGCTGTCTGACTGGAGCCGAGCGATACACTTTGAGAAATAAGGGTCATTTATTTTTCACCTCCCTTCATTTAAATTACTTACTGCCCATCAGTTTGTTTAAAATTTTTGCGGTCTGAGCCGCATCCTTGGCAGACATATTTTGTAGTAAAGAACCACGTGTCGAATCATCTACTGTATTTAATATGTTTAATGCCTTGTCTGGACTGATTTTGTAAGTTTGCAAAATAAGTTCGGCACCGCTCTTCTTGTCCATGGAAGCAAATGTGCTACTGATTTGAGTGCTTTGCAAACTCTTACTCGTCGTGCCAGCTGTGGTACCTTGATCCTTTTTCAGACGAGACTGCAACGCAGCAACTGACAAATCCGTAGATGGCGTTACGTTTTTCAGAGCCATAGTAATATCGGCTGCTTTTTTAGCGTCCATCTTTTGCAAAATCTTCGCACTGTTGGCAGGGTCCATGTAGCTTAGCAGCTGCACAGTCTCTTCCGTAGTCAGATTCTCCATAATCGGTGCCGCTTTACTAGCTGTCATTCCTTCATACATACTAGCAAGATCTCTGGCCTGTTTTACATAAGGATCTTCATTTGTTGTTCCACCTGTAGTTTGCGTACCAGCCTGTCCCTGCTGACTGGCCTGTGGCTGCTGTTCCTGTTGCGTTTGGAGCGTATTGACCTGATTCTGCAGTTCAGTAACCTTTTTATCTTGTGTCGTCTTAGCAGCGGTAGCCTTTTTAAGCTCCTCCGTCTGCTTGGCTAGATCTGCCTTTAACTGCTGAATGGTTGCTTCAGAACTTTCGGACTGAGCCTTTTGATCTGCCTCTTTCGTCTGTGTAGCCTTATCTTTCGGTTCAGGTACCCAATTTTTAACAACTGGTATTTTGTTCCCTAATGAAATCATTTCGCTTCTGAAGTCCATATTGAACAATGTAAGCAGGACCCCGACCAGAACGATTGTGAACACAATCGGAATCAGGAAAAACATAAACCGTTCAAATCCCCCGCCTGATTCTTTTCCTAAATCCATATCCAGTTCATTTTCTGCTAACTTCTGTGCCATCGTCTTCCTCCTCAGGCAGCTGATATGCGTATCCTATGACTTTCCGCTTACCGGGCTTTCATGGCAAATCGCACGGAAGCCATTTCATCCAGCTCGTTCTGCTCGCGCAGGAGCACTTCCTGTTGGAATTTCACGTTGGCCTTCTCTCTCGCTTTCAGCCAAACCTGTTCATCCAGCATTTTATCGGTCAAAACGGTTTGTTTGCTTTGCACATTTTGCTGCGCATATTGAACATCCCTATGCTTGCGTGTAATACATTGGTCCAGATGATTAACATAAGCCTGTAATTCCTGAATGGTAGAGAGTGGTGCGCAATCCTCGGCAGCCTTTTGAATGGCTGATATGACTCGATTCCTTTCGCCTACAAGCTGTGTTAATGTCTGCTCCTCAGCCTGCAATTGTCCAACAGCACTGGAAAGCAACCATTCGGCCTGTGACTTTTCGTTGGTTTTCAAGTCTACAACTTTCTGAAAGGAATACTGAAATCTCATCGTTCAACCTTCATCTCCTCGTAAATTCAGAAATCAAACGCTCTCTTACCTCGTCCAGCTCAGCCTTTTCATCTGTTCTTTGTCTTGTAAAATCCCATATATCCCGTATACGCTCCATGGATTCGTCAATTTCTGCATTTGAACCCTGCTGATAGGCCCCAATATTAATCAGGTCCTCCGAATCTTTGTAAATGGCCATCAAGCGCTTAATGTTCTCGGCAGCGTCTATCTGATCTCGTGGTGCGATATCCTTCATAACCCGGCTAATACTCGCTAACACATCGATTGCCGGAAAATGTCCTTTGTTCGCAATTCCACGATTCAAGACAATGTGTCCATCCAAAATCCCGCGCACCGCATCCGCGATGGGCTCGTTCATATCATCACCATCGACCAGTACCGTATAGAAAGCGGTTATGGAGCCAGTAGGGCCTGTCCCTGCACGTTCTAGAAGCTTAGGTAGACTAGCAAACACGGAAGGTGTGTACCCTCTCATTGCCGGTGGCTCCCCTACGGCTAGGCCGACTTCACGTTGGGCCATCGCATACCGGGTAACTGAATCCATCATCAGCATGACATTCAACCCGCGGTCCCGAAAATATTCCGCGATCGTCGTTGCAATAAGTGCACCCTTAATACGGATTAACGCAGGTTGGTCGGAAGTTGCCACAATGACCACGGAACGTTCTAGTCCCTCCGGACCTAAATCCCGTTCAATAAAGTCCAGCACCTCGCGTCCACGTTCCCCGATCAAGGCGATTACATTCACATCAGCTTCCGTATTACGGGCAATCATTCCCATCAAGGTACTTTTACCTACACCCGAACCTGCAAAAATACCAACCCGTTGTCCTTTACCGATAGTAAGCAACCCGTCAATAGCGCGCACCCCGATACTGATTGGTTCCTGCACACGCGGACGATTCAGCGGATTGGACGGAATATTGAAGGTTGAATATCTCGCCATTCGCGAGGGAATCAATGAGCCATCCAGAGGCTGACCCAAGCCGTCCAGCACCTTGCCTAACAGTTCCGACCCGACCTGCACATTCAACGGCTTCCCTGTTCCTACTACATCACAACCGGGACCAATGGATTGCAGTTCTCCAAGTGGCATTAGAAGCACTTTATTGTCCCTGAAGCCTACAACCTCCGCTTGCAACGGCTTTGCCGTTTTACCCGGATAAATGTAACAAACATCCCCGATACTGGCATCCGGACCTTCCGATTCAACCATCAGGCCGATAACCTGCGTAACCTTGCCATTTACCCGAACCGGGTCCAGCTGGCGCAAATGATCCATGTAGCGCTGCGTATTAAGCCCCTTCATGTCTTCGCTCCTCATTCTCATGTGCCAGACGCAGTAGTTCCTTTTTGATCTCAGCTAATTGCGTATCAATCCGCGCATCCACGCTCCCAAAAGAAGAACGGATAACACAACCGCGATCTTTCACGGTACCATCAGGAATAATTTGCAGTTCTGCCTGCGAATCGACAGTTAATGACAATTCTTCTCGTGCACCTTGCACAAATGCGAAATGCTGAGGCGACACACACAATGTAATGGTTCCTTTTTCCCGCTTACGAGCCAAATTTTTACGAATTAATTCAATTGTGTAGTCCGGCTCAAGGCTAAGCTGTTTCTCAATGACCTTCTCAGCAATAGCACTACTCAGTTCAACCAGAAAAGGCTCAGCTTCCTGAATTAGTTGTTCCTTTATCTCATAGGCCTGACGTAGAATATCCTGTGCTTCTTCCATCATCTGCTCTGATTTCGTCTGAAGCTCGGCCTCAGCCAGCTTCTGACCTTCTTCATATCCTTGCTGAAACCCATCAGCCTTTAACGACTGAGTCAGCTGATCGTCATGCTCGCGTCGCTCCTGCCACCAGGCTTCAATCTGCTGCTGCGCCTCCTGAAGCATCCGTTCCGCTTCTTCAGCTGCCTCGCGAACCTGACGTTCGGCAAAATCCTTAGCATCTTTCAGCATTTCATCCCGTAGCCGTTCAGCCTCATGATCTCGCTGAGGCTCCGGCTCCGTATATTCAGTTGTGATTTCTTCGTCCGTCGTTTCTGGCGCATACGTATGTGCCACATCAATTGTTTTCAAAGCCTCTACAGGAACATATTGGAAAGACTTGATCAAGTTAGACAATGATGTCATCTCCTCCGCCGCGTGCGATTATAATCTCACCGGCCTCTTCCAATCTGCGGATCGTCGATACGATACGTGTCTGTGCTTCTTCCACATCACGCAACCGCACCGGTCCCATGTACTCCATTTCCTCTTTGAAGGTTTCTGCCATACGTTTCGACATATTTCGGAAAATCACATCACGTACTTCTTCACTGGATACTTTAAGCGCCAATTGCAAATCTGCATTGTCGATATCGCGGACAATGCGCTGAATGGAACGGTTGTCCACATTGACGATATCCTCGAACACGAACATTCTTTTCTTAATTTCCTCAGCCAGTTCTGGATCTTGAATTTCAAGCGAGTCGAGAATCGTACGCTCGGTTCCGCGGTCTACGCCATTCAAAATCTGAACAATGGACTCGATACCACCGGCATTCGTATAATCCTGCGTCGCGGTTGCAGACAGCTTTTGCTCCAACACTCGTTCCACCTGGGAAATAACTTCCGGAGATGTACTGTCCATGACAGCGACCCGCCGGGCCACATCTGCCTGCTTTTCCTGTGGCAGAGACGACAGAATTGCAGCCGCCTGCTCAAATTGCAAGTACGAAAGCACGAGGGCAATTGTTTGCGGATTCTCATTCTGTATAAAATTCAATATCTGGTTTGGATCAGCCTTGCGGGCAAAATCGAAGGGTCTTACCTGTAACGTCGCTGTTAGACGGTTAATGACCTCAACTGCTTTTTGCGATCCGAGTGCTTTCTCCAATATTTCTTTAGCGTAATTAATACCGCCTTGAGAAATGTACTCCTGAGCCAAACAAATTTGATGAAACTCGGCCATGATGGAGTCCTTCTCAATGGCATCGACCTTCCGCACATTGGCAATTTCCAATGTAAGTTGCTCGATCTCCTCATCACGCAAATGCTTGAATATTTGAGCAGATACCTCTGGTCCCATTGTGATCAGAAGTATAGCTGCTTTCTGTCTTCCCGTTAAACCTTGACTGCTTGCCTTTGCCAATGAACTCACCTCTATTCGTCAGCCAGCCATGTACGAAGCAGATTGACGAATTCGTCGGGTTTCTTTTTCGCCAGACTTTCAAGCTGTTTACGCACTTGACTTTCATTTGTCACACTTTCCATGGTAATAGACGGGAACTCCGTCGGCGTTGGCATAAGTTGCAATTCTTCATCCAACTCTTCTTCCTGCTTACGACGACCGCGTACGATGAGGAAGATTACACCCGCCAGCAGTGCCAGAACAGCAGCTCCGATGCCCCATAGCCAAGGGTTGGAAGCTGAGAAGAATGTATTTGTGCTCGCAGGCGCCGGAACTGCTTGTGAGAACACCGAAACCTTCTTAGCCAAATCAGCGTCTGTAATTGTAGTACCAGAATTCGCCAACGACGCTCTTACGATATTAACCAAAATATTTTGAATTGCTGTCTGAGTTGCAGTATCCAACGTTTGCTGACCTGTTGGTGGTTCAACTGCTACATTAATGGTTAAATCTTTTACAGTATACGGACTTTGGATAATATCCCTTGCAATTCGGTTAACTTCGTAGTTAATCGTACTTGAGCTCTTATCTGAGCTGGTATTGCCGGAATTAGCTCCTCCGGGGTAGCCCGGAACATCCTGTGTTCCTGTTCCTGCAACTCCTCCGGTTTGTCCACTACTACCTGTATAGCTTTCCTGAATTTGTTGGGCGCTAATTTCAATACCCTTCATTTTCGTTTGGTCAACAGGTGTGACCATTTGTTCCTTTGATGTTACTTTGTCGAAATTTAGCTGGGACATCACAAGTACATTTACCTTGTCGTCTCCAACAATTTTCGACAAAAATTGTTGAACATTATTCCTTACATCGCTCTCAAACTTCTTCTGTAGAGCCATGTTTTCTTGAACACCACTAGTGAGCCCACCTTGGCCGCCCTTGGCCGTTGGAATCAACTCATATTCCTTATTAGTGATCGTAATGTTTTCCACTGGAAGATTCGGTACTGCCGTTTTTACCAGATTAAAGTATCCATCGATCGCCTGCTGATTTGGAGTAAAGCCAGGCTCGAATTCCATTTGAATCGAAGCGGAGGCTTTGTCCTTTTCCTCAAGTCCGGCAAAAATGTTTTCCTTTGGCATATTAATGACAGCTTTGGAGCTTTGGACACCATCCATCCGTTCCAACAGTTGCTGTATTTCGCCGTTCAATGCATTATTGTACTTCACATTGAACTCGTTCTCCGTCATGCCAATGGCAGAGGAGGACTGGTCAAAAGCGCTCATGCCGATTGAACCCTTCTGAATCAGGCCTTGAGACCCAACATCTACCTTCGCCTTATCCGCATTAGCGGTTGGGACTGAGATTTGTGTCCCACCAGCATTAAGTTGATACGGTATACCCGCAGAATCGAGATATTTAATGACTCCGGCAGCATCGTTAGCATTTAAATCTCGGAAAGCCACTTCATACTCGGTTTTGGTAAACTGCATCGTTAGCACTACAACAGCGATAATGATGAATGCTAATGTCGAAACAAGTAATATCTTCTGTTTTTTGCTAAAATTATTCCAATACCCGGAAATCTTATCCCGATATTGGGCGATTCTCTCGTTCACTCCGTCACCCCATCCGAAACTTTGCTAAACCCTCTTTACATCTGTGTACGCATGATCTCCTGATAGGCTTCGATCGCTTTGTTTCGGACCTGTGTAGTAAGCTGCAGGGAAAGCAGCGCTTGTTGGGAAGTGATCATGACCTGATCTACATCAACTTTGCCTGCCATGAATTGGTCGGACATCTGGTGCGTAGCGGCTTCCTGCTGCCCTACTTCATTGAGAGCATCCTTTAGGAAGGAACCAAAGTCCTTCAAGGATTCGGAAGGCGTCGCTTTCGCCAACTCATTGTTAGGCGATTGAATCTGCTGTATTACCGGTGTCTGTACATTAAACATGGCGTTCTGAATCATGTTTTACTCTCCCTATTAAGTAATTAGTAGTCCTAGAGCTTAGCGACCGATTTCAAGCGCTTTGGAAACCATAGCCTTTGATGCATTCAGAGCTGTTACATTGGCTTCGTATGAGCGTGTTGCGGAAATCATGTCGACCATTTCTTTCATAATGTCTACATTAGGCATATATACATAGCCATCTTTATCAGCATCCGGGTGACCCGGATTGTACACAGGCTTCAAAGGTGACTGATCTTCCTGAATTTGCGAAACCTTAACGCCAGCAGCGCTAGTTCTACTTCCTTCCATTTGAGCCTTCAAAACATCGGCAAAGCCAGATTGGTTCGGCTCCAAAACAACCGTTTTTCTCCGATATGGAACTGCTTGTCCATTCTCTACTTTCGCCCGAGTTGTCTCTGCGTTGGCAATGTTGCTAGATATAACGTCCATCCGCAACCGTTGGGCAGTAAGAGCAGACGCACTAATATCAAAGCCGTTGTTAATCTTCACCTATTCCTATCTCCCTTCTACCGCTGTTCTCATCATCTTGATGCGCTCATTAATTTCTTGGATGTAGGTATTATATCTTAGTTGATTTTCAGCCATAAGACTCATTTCTCTGTCGATATCTACGTTGTTCATATTGTTATTCATGACTGAGTACCCATCTTTGGTGACCGTGGCATCTGGAATGGAGTTCACAGGTCCTATTTGAAAATGTCTTGAATTGGTTACTTTTCCACGTAGTGGTGTGACATCCCCGTCCATTTGCTGCTGAAGCAGTTCTTCAAATGAAACCTCCGAACGCTTAAAATACGGGGTATCCGCATTGGAAATATTGTCAGCCATCACACGTTGTCTCGTATTTGCCGCCTGTACACCTGCCTGAAGCTTTTGAAAGCTCATATCACCCAGCAGATTCATTTAGCTCCTCCCTCCCAGCGTCTACTCCAAAGTAAGATTCAATAAAACAAGATTTTTCACTTTTTTTCGACAATAAAATTTCATAATTATACATTTCTTTTAGGTCTTAAGTAGAAAATAATAACTTTCTGTCATATATTCTAAGTTTCGTAGAGTTGGGACCTAATTACAATAAGAAAAAAGCCCTATCTTTTTAAAAAAAGAGGGCTTTAGATGCATAAATTGTTAAATTTTTCAGGTTTTTTTCAAGAAAATGAATGTTTTCTTAGCACTTTACACCTGTAAAAGATTATACGTCCTACTTTTGGAATAGACAGAAAAATCATCAACTTGACCATTATCTAGGTCTAAATGACGGTGCAAGATAGTGTTATTCTGGACCACACACCCTATTTTTAGAAAACCCTATTCATAAAATATACTGACTAAGGTCCCTGTTTTGGGCAATATCTCCCAGCTTCTCACGTACATATTCCGGGGTAATGATCATACGATCCAATGTAAGCTCTGGTGCTTCAAACGACAGATCCTCCAGCAGCTTTTCTAGAATGGTATGCAAACGACGTGCGCCAATATTTTCGGTGTTGCGATTTACAGACTCAGCAATACTGGCAATCTCACGAATCGCTTCCGCAGAAAATTCGACTTCAATCTCCTCGGTACGGAGTAGATCAGTGTATTGCTTGGTCAGCGCATTTTTAGGCTCCGTCAGTATCGACACAAACTCATCCAAAGTCAGGCTACTTAATTCCACACGGATTGGAAAACGGCCCTGAAGCTCAGGGATCAGGTCAGATGGTTTTGCAACATGAAAAGCTCCTGCAGCAATAAACAGAATGTAATCTGTTCTTACCGGACCGTATTTGGTCATGATGGTAGATCCCTCGACAATAGGTAAAATATCGCGCTGGACGCCTTCTCTCGACACATCGGGGCCACTCCCCTTACCCTGGCTGGCAATCTTATCTATTTCATCGATAAAAATAATACCCGATTGCTCAGCACGCTTCACAGACTCCTGAATCACATCGTCCATATCGATCAATTTGGCGGCTTCATCTTGAATCAACACCTTGCGAGCTTCCTTGACTGGCAGCTTGCGCTTCTTCGTCCGCTTGGGCAGAAAACTTCCGAACATCTCCTGCATATTCATACCCATTTGTTCATTCCCTTGCCCAGCAAACATATCGAGCATATTGGGTGCAGTATCCTCCACATCAATCTCTATGACATCATCCTCAAGCTTACCGGACAACAGATCGAATTTAACCTTACGGCGCTTTTCTGCCAAAGATCCATCCTGTTGTGGTGGTTCTTCTTCTACCGAAGTTCCCGTGTTATTGCCAAACAGCATTTCAAAGGGATTACGTTGCGATTTGTTTGACTTTTCTGCAGGTACAAGGATGCTGACAATCCGTTCATTTGCCATGTCCTCCGCTTTGTCCTTCACATTCTCTGTTCGTTCCGACTTGACGATGCGAATGGAGGTTTCCATCAGATCACGCACCATGGATTCCACATCACGACCGACGTAACCTACTTCTGTAAATTTGGTCGCCTCTACCTTGACAAAAGGAGCCCCCACGAGCCGTGCAAGTCTACGTGCAATTTCAGTTTTACCCACACCAGTCGGTCCGATCATCAAAATATTTTTAGGCACAATTTCATCCCGTATGTCATCCGGCAGCTTGCTACGCCGATAGCGGTTGCGCAAGGCAACAGCAACAGATTTTTTTGCTTCCTTTTGTCCGACAATATACTTATCCAGCTCGGATACCACTTGTCTGGGCGTCAACGATTGATTATTCATTTTGCACTCCTCCACCCTTGAATACTCAGAGCCGATTTACAGTTCTTCCACGATAATCTGATTGTTCGTATACACACATATTTCCGAAGCAACCTCTAGCGCTTCCCGTGCCATGTCCTTTGCTTCCATGCCAGAGCCATGGCGTTTGAAAGCGCGGGCAGCAGCCAATGCAAAATTGCCACCTGAGCCAATGGCAAGCACATCATCATCCGGCTCGATAATTTCGCCGCCTCCAGAAATGAGCAGCATCCCGGAAGAGTCCATCACAATCATAAGCGCTTCCAGTTTACGCAGGATACGATCCTGACGCCAGTCCTTGGCCAGTTCCACGGCTGCTCTTTGAAGATTTCCGTGGTGTTCCTCTAGCTTATTTTCAAACTTTTCAAATAACGTGATAGCATCGGCCACCGAACCCGCAAATCCTGCAACGACCTGACCACGATACAATCTGCGTACTTTTTTTGCCGTCTGCTTCATTACAACACTGTTACCGAACGTTACCTGTCCATCACCCGCAATAGCTCCTTTGCCATTGTGGCGTACAGCGCAGATGGTGGTAGCATGAAAGGACATATCCATAACGCGCTCCTCCTTTTCCTTCATCCCTATGCCTGTACTTCAGCTGATATAACTCCCGTTTCATTGATATAACCGCGCAAACTTTCCAACGCGCGACTAGCGAGAGCTTCATTCTTTTCCTTTTTGTTACGAATCCGTTTTTCCAACTTTGGAAGCAAACCAAAGTTTGCATTCATCGGTTGAAAATGTTTAAAATCAGCGGTCGTAATATACCGCGCCATGCTGCCTAATGTCGTTTCTGCAGGAAATACAAACATTTCCTGTCCACGTGCTGCTCGTGCCGCATTCATCCCGGCCAGCAGACCAGAAGCTGCCGACTCCACATATCCCTCTACACCGGTCATTTGTCCGGCGAAGAATAGATTACTTCTTCCCTTGAACTGATAGGTTGGATGAAGTTGCTGCGGTGAATTAATAAAGGTATTGCGATGCATCACACCATAACGTACAAACTCTGCCTCTTCAAGACCCGGAATCATTGAAAATACACGCTTTTGCTCCCCCCATTTGAGGTGAGTCTGGAAACCAACCAGATTATACAGCGTTCCTGCAGCGTTGTCCTGCCGAAGCTGAACAACTGCGTGAGGCAGTTCACCTGTATGCGGATTTACGAGACCCACAGGTTTCATAGGTCCGAACAATGCCGTTTGTTTCCCACGTTGCATCATCACTTCGATGGGCATACAGCCTTCAAAATAAATTTCTTTTTCGAATTCCTTGACTTGCGCTACCTCAGCCGTAATCAGAGCCTCATAAAAAGCATCAAATTCCGCTTCGTTCATCGGACAATTCAAGTACGCTGCTTCTCCCTTATCATAACGGGAAGCCAGATAAACCTTGCTCATGTCGATAGAGTCCTTTTCCACAATCGGGGCCGCCGCATCGTAAAAATAAAAATACTCCTCTCCCATCAGTGATTTAATCTGTTCCGACAAAGCTGGAGAAGTTAAAGGCCCCGTCGCAATAACCACAATACCGTCCTGTGGGATTTCCTGAAGCTCTTCATTAACAACCTCGATCAAAGGATGTTGATGAAGCGTATCAGTAATATGACCGGAAAATCCGTCACGATCTACTGCCAATGCACCGCCAGCCGGAACAGCATGACGATCTGCTGCGCTCAGAATCAAGGAGTTCAGTATTCTCATCTCTTCCTTCAGTACGCCTACTGCATTCGTTAGGCCGTTTGCCCTCAAGGAATTACTGCATACCAGTTCGGCAAATTTATCTGTATGATGTGCTGGTGTTTTTACAACCGGCCTCATTTCATATAACTTGACTGGCACTCCACGGCTTGCAATTTGCCAGGCAGCTTCGCTGCCCGCCAAGCCTGCTCCGATGACCGTTACCTTTTGTAGTTCACTCACGTTTAAATCCCCCTGCTAATGTTGTTCTTAAGAAGTCTCTACACTCTCATCGCTCTCTTCCAGCATTTCGCTGTGATCGCAGACAGTACAGTTGAGCTTCGTTCCTTGTTTCGTACGTTTTTCAACCATTAGGCTACTGCAACTTGGGCAAGGCTTAATGGACGGTTTATCCCAGGATACAAAATCACATTCCGGGTAGCGGTCACATCCGTAAAAGATACGTCCCTTTTTACTTCGTCGTTCGACAACATGTCCCTCACCGCATGTAGGACAATCAATCCCGATATCCTTAACAATTGGCTTTGTGTTACGGCAATCTGGAAAAGCAGAACAGGCCAGGAATTTACCAAATCGGCCAAGCTTATAGACCATTTGGCTGCCACACTTATCACAAATAACATCGGATACTTCATCTTTTATTTCAATTTCTTTCATTTCTTCTTCAGCCACTTCAAGTCGCTTCTCGAATGACTCGTAAAAGTCACTCAACACTTTGACCCAATTACCTTCGCCTTCTTCGACGTGGTCAAGATCACCTTCCATATGAGCTGTAAATTCCACATTCAAAATCTCTGGAAAGAACTCCTCCATCTGTTCGATGACCAATTCGCCCAGCTCTGTAGGGAAAAACTTCTTCTCTTCAATAGCAACGTACCCACGTTTCTGAATGGTTTCCAGCGTCGGCGCATACGTACTTGGACGTCCTATACCCAGTTCTTCCAGCGTCTTAACAAGTCGCGCTTCCGTATAACGGGGAGGCGGTTGTGTAAAATGCTGCTTCGGCTCAACTGCTTCTTTTTTTAATTTATCGCCTGGTTGAAGTGGTGGCAGCAGTTTATCTTCTTCGGTTTTACCGTCGTCATTTCCCTCTACATACACTTTCATGAAACCTGGAAAACGAACCTTCGAACCTGCTGCCCGGAATATCGTCTCACCCGCTTCAATATCTACGGACAAAGTATCCATAATAGCAGAAGCCATCTGGCTGGCCATGAAACGTTCCCATACCAATTTGTACAAACGGAACTGATCCCGACTCATAAACGGTTTAACTGTTTCCGGTTCGCGTAACGCAGAGGTTGGGCGAATCGCTTCATGCGCATCTTGGGCGTTGGCCGCTTTTTTTGAATATTGACGAGGAGTTTCAGGTACAAAAGCTTCGCCATATTTTTGAATAATTAATTCTTTCGCTTCCTCTTGAGCTGAAGCGGCGATCCGTGTGGAATCCGTACGCATATACGTAATTAGACCCACGGTCCCTTCTTTACCTAAATCCACACCCTCATATAGCTGCTGAGCTACAGACATCGTTTTAGAAGCACGGAAGTTGAGCTTCCGAGCCGCCTCCTGCTGCAAGGAACTTGTTGTGAATGGAGGAGAAGGATTGCGTAAACGCTCTTTCTCTTTCACATCGCGCACCTTGTAAGACGATTTTCCGATAGCTTCCAACACTTCTTGTACATCCGCTTCGCTGGAGAGTTCTTTCTTTTCACCGCGCAGCTTATGAAATTTCGCTTCAAAGGTGCTGTCTTTAATAGCTAGTTTAGCTGTAATCGTCCAGTATTCTTCTGGTACAAACTCACTGATCTCGTTTTCCCGGTCCAGAATAATTTTCACCGCAACCGACTGCACACGCCCAGCGGATAGGCCCTTTTTCACCTTTTTCCAGAGCAACGGGCTGATTTTGTAGCCTACAAGTCGATCCAGTATCCGTCGTGCCTGTTGAGCATTGACCAAATCCATATTGATTTTACGGGGTGTTTTAAAAGCATCTTTGACAGCCTGCTTTGTAATTTCATTAAATACCACACGGCAATCTGCCGTATCGTCCAGTTCCAGCGCATGCGCTAGATGCCAGGCAATAGCCTCACCTTCGCGATCCGGGTCAGCCGCCAGATATACTTTTTTCACTTTTTTTCGGGCATCCTTTAATTCTTTTAGAATTGAGCCTTTACCTCGAATGGTAATGTATTTGGGATTAAAATCATTTTCGACCTCTACGCCGATCTGACTCTTCGGTAAATCCCTGATATGACCCATGGAAGCCTTGACGATATATTTGCTGCCTAAGTATTTGCCGATCGTCTTCGCCTTGGAAGGCGATTCCACGATGACGAGTGAATCCGCCATAGGCTCTTCCTCCTCTCAATTACACACATGAGTATGATAGACTTCCTGAAATGTGGTGAGCTATAGTTCGTAGAGAAGTTACACGATGGAATTGATCTTACAATTGCTGTTTGTAACGGAATTCTTAGATTTTATAAACCTTCGATAAAGTTAGAATTCCATTACAAAGGCGAACGCTGTCGCTTTTCCAAGTTCAAATCCAACGCTTCACTAGTACGAGCTATAAATTCAACACATTTCAGGAAGTGGGGAAGGAGTAGGAATCCGCGGCGCGGATAAATGCCATACTGCCCTCCACCTGATGTTTAAAATTGAATTTGTGCATTTACTAAGGACTTTGCAAAAACAACTACTAAATAAGCTTGTATTTTGTGCCCGCTAGCTGGGCGATCCTTTTTTTTATGATTAACGATAACAGAACTGCGTGTAAAAGTCCAAAATCCCATGCCGTAGCATCGAGCAGTTCATCCAGAGTCATGGTTCCCTGTTCGAGCAACAGTATGACACGGTTTTCCTCAGAAGTCTCACTTTCTGGCAATTTGGAGACCTCCTTCAGATTAGGACTCTGCTCTCTATTGTATGAAGAAACCTCCCTTGTACGCAAATCCGCTTCATACTCCTCAATAATATCCGAAGCTTCAGTGACTGTTTTGGCTCCTTGCTTAATCAAGCTCAGCGTGCCTCTACTCTTCGGTGACGTAATGGGTCCGGGAACAGCAAACACATCTCGATTTGCCTCTAGCGCAGCATCAGCTGTAATCAAAGAACCGCTTCTTGCATCTGCTTCGACGACAAGCGTTCCCTTCGTTAGGCCGGCTATAATCCGATTACGTTGTGGAAACATTCCCGGATGCGACCTTGTGCCTGGAGGATACTCTGATACGATCAAGCCTTTGCTAGCCAGCTCTGCAAATAAAGACGCATTTTGGGGAGGATAAATTTGATCGATCGCTGTTCCCAGTACACCAATCGTGTTTCCTCCCCGGCGCAGGGCTGTTTCGTGACAAATACTGTCAATGCCTCTCGCCAATCCGCTAACTATTGTAATCCCTGCATTACATAATCCCTCTGTTAGTATCTCCGCTGCTCTACGTCCATAAGCGGTGGGAACGCGAGTTCCTACCATGGCTACAGAACATGTATGCAAAAGTGATTTATCCCCTATTGTATACATTACCCAGGGTGGATCAACTGTTTCCTTCATTAATAGGGGATAATCCTCGTCCACATAAGTTACCGTTCCAATATCACCGGATTGGACTCGCTGATATCGTTCATGCACCCATTCTTCATCGTAACACTGGGCCGCAATGCGTGCCTGAGCAGGGCTTAACCCTATCTCAATCCATTTTTGTTCGCTAAAATGCAGTAGCTCATGCAATTGATAGTCACTCGACCAAATACGCTGGATTGTTTTTCTTCCGATTCCCTCTAACTCATGTAAGCCTAACAAAAGCCATCTTTCTTCCAAACTATGGTTCCCCCATTCACGGAAGAGTGAACCCTCCCTTATTTTGTGGCACAATGAGTCATTTTGCAAGCGTTTCCCTGATAAGCCTGTCTTAACGCAAAAAAAGCAACCTTTTCATCCCCTGTTTCAGAAGATAAAAAGGTTGCTTACCTTTCTTTCATTATACACTAGCCTGCGGCAAATTTCGATGCGTTTTATGGCCTGTATATTAATGAAGGAACACGATTTAATGTGTCGTGCACAAATTCAAAATACCACGTGCTTCCAGCACACTTACCAGTGTCGAGCCCATTTCGGAAGGAGTCGGTGCCACCTGGATCCCGCAGGCTTCAAGCGTGGCGATTTTCTCTTTAGCCGTTCCTTTTCCGCCAGAAATAATGGCACCAGCATGCCCCATCCGTTTGCCCGGAGGCGCAGTCACACCGCCGATAAAACCAACCACCGGCTTCGTCATATTGTCCTTGATCCACTCAGCAGCCTCTTCCTCGGCTGTACCCCCAATTTCTCCAATCATAATGACAGCGTGAGTGTTGGGGTCCTCATTGAAACGTTGCAAAATATCAATGAATTCCGAACCTTTAACGGGGTCACCGCCAATACCAACAGCGGAAGATTGTCCTATACCCCGGGTCGTTAACTGATGCACTGCTTCATAGGTCAAAGTGCCACTACGTGACACAACGCCTACATGACCTGGTAGATGAATGTAACCTGGCATAATACCGATTTTACATTCTCCTGGTGTAATAACACCTGGACAGTTAGGGCCAATCAGAACGGTCTTTTTACCTTCCATAAAACGTTTGACCCTAATCATATCAAGCACCGGAATGCCCTCCGTGATACAAATCACGAGATCTAAATCCGCATCTACAGCCTCCAAAATGGAATCTGCTGCAAAAGCCGGTGGCACGTAAATCACGCTCGCTGTTGCGCCAGTAGCTTCCTTGGCTTCGCTCACTGTGTTAAACACTGGCAATTTGACCTGTTGTCCGTTCTCCAGTGTAATTTCTACCTCGGTGCCCCCCTTACCTGGAGAGGTGCCACCTACCATTTGTGTACCGTAATCAAGTGCACCCTTGGCATGAAACAACGCCGTTTTTCCCGTAATCCCCTGTGTAATCACCTTTGTATGCTTATCGACCAAAATACTCACGATCTTCACATCCCCTATCGTTTATTCGGCATATCGGAATGCAAACAGGCTATTGAACAAGTTCGACGATTTTTTGGGCGCCATCCGCCATAGAATCGGCTGCCACGATATTCAAACCGGATTCCGCTAAAATCTGTTTACCGAGCCCAACATTCGTCCCTTCAAGACGGACAACAAGCGGACGAGTCAGCCCCAACTGTTTGGCAGCCTCCACGACGCCGTTCGCAATGATGTCACACTGCATAATTCCGCCGAAAATGTTCACGAAAATACCTTCTACCTTCGGATCGGACAAAATGATTTTGAACGCTTCGGTTACCTTTTCCGTCGTCGCACCGCCCCCCACGTCTAGGAAGTTGGCCGGATCGCCACCGTAATATTTGATAATATCCATGGTTGCCATCGCCAAACCCGCACCATTGACCATACAGCCAATATTTCCATCCAGAGCAATATAGCTTAGATCGTATTTAGATGCCTCAATTTCCTTCTCATCCTCTTCATCCAAATCACGCAATTCCAAAATATCCTTGTGACGGAACAACGCATTAGAATCAAAATTCAGTTTGGCATCCAACGCCAGTACATTCCCATCACCCGTAACGACTAAGGGATTGATTTCTGCAATCGAACAGTCCTTGTCCACAAAAGCTTCGTATAGCGCCAGCATAAACTTGACTGCTTTGTTTACCAGTTCATTAGGAATATTAATGTCATACGCCAACTTACGGGCCTGATACACCTGAAGCCCAATCGCTGGATCAACAACCGCTTTAAAAATCTTCTCCGGAGTGGCTGCAGCCACCTCTTCGATTTCCGTACCGCCTTCTTCTGAGGCCATCATTACGATACGTCCAGTCGCACGATCTACGACAACACCGACGTAATATTCTTTACGAATATCGCAGCCTTCCTCAACCAAAAGGCGTTTGACCTCTTTACCTTCAGGTCCGGTCTGATGCGTCACCAGCACCTTACCCAAAATTTCAGCAGCAAAAGTCCGCACCTCATCCAAACCTTTGGCAACTTTCACGCCACCCGCTTTACCGCGTCCACCAGCATGAATTTGTGCTTTTACCACCGTAACAGCGCTCCCAAGCGATTCTGCCGCAGCAACGGCTTCCTCCACCGTATAGGCAACCTTACCGTTCGGTACAGCCACTCCGTACTGTTTCAATACTTCTTTACCCTGATATTCATGGATATTCATTCTGGAATCCTCCTATCAACATGACTGCAACAAGGGCGGTTCACAAGGAAATCTATACTAAACCTACATCATTGTAACATGTTTTTAAAACGCTTTCCTTATAATTTAACCTTATGAATTACAGTATTTTGATATCATTATCATTCCCAAAATCGAATGTTTGGATATTATTGGATATTATATATAATACAAATTCACACAAAAAAAGCACCTCTACAATATGGGATTACTAATCCGCATTAAGAGGCACTTTATTTCTTCAAGCATGATTAGGTATTTTTTCTTTCAGTGGAGATTAACTCATGCCGTAAGATTCGCAGAGCAACTGAAAATACCTTATGATTTTTCGATTTGTACATTCGCTTGATGAACACGATCGAGCAGATCATTGAATTGGAGCAGAAGCGACCCAAATTGATCATGGGTCATACTTGTTTTTTCCTGGATGCATCCAGGTACAGACAGAGCTTTTTCCCGTAATGCGATTCCCTCTGTCGTCAAAGAAATCAGCACCTTACGCTCATCCTGAGTGGAACGCTTTCGATCGATCAGCCCGGCGTTCTGCAATCTCTTCAATAGCGGAGTTAGTGTGCCGGAGTCCAAATATAGTGCCTCACCTAATTCCTTCACTGTACACTCTTCACGCTCCCAGAGCACGATTAGCACCAAATATTGTGAGTACGTCACACCGAGCTTTTCCAGATAAGGCTGGTATAGCTTCGTAATCTCTCTGGAGCATGCATATATGGCAAAGCATAACTGATTATCAAGTTTCAACGCTGCGTGTTCATTAGAATTATTTTCCATACTGTCTAGTCACCTACTTTCGTCATTATTTTAGCACATTATATAGCAAAGTACATTCTAATTGCATGAAATACTTTACAAACAATAATTATTTTGATAAATTAAATTGTGTAAAATATAAATTGAGCGAGAGGCAGTGATTGGATTATGATGACCATTCAACAAAAAATGTATGAAACAACAGTAAAAGCAGTTGGTGGACGTAACGGTTATATCGAGTCTTCTTCCCCTGAACTTCGTTTAGATATTGATACTCCAAAAGAAATGGGTGGCGCCGGCGGTACAGGTACGAATCCAGAGCAGCTATTCGCAGCAGGTTATTCTGCTTGCTTTGACAGTGCTTTAAATATGGTCGCTCGCATGCAACGTGTTAAACATGAAGGTACCGAAGTCACAGCTACGGTCCATTTTGGCAAAGTCGAAGACGGCGGCTTCGGAATCGGAGTAAACCTCGACGTTCTGGTCAAAGGCGTTGATCATGAAACTGCGGTAAAACTGGTGGAAGGCGCACATGAACAATGTCCATACTCCCGCGCTACCCGCGGTAATATTGAAGTGAAGCTGAACGTTTTGTAACATAGAGTTAGAATGAATTTCACAACAAGCCCCTGAACCGTATTGGTCGAGGGGCTTGTTGTTTTTCCATCAAGTAACATGGGAGATGATGCATAATCGTATATACGAAATTGATATATTCATAGTATAATCACTATTGTCATAATCTTTTTTTGCTTCTCCAGGTCTTTTTGCCTGGAGCTTTTTTTGTCCTTATTTCCGTTTTCTCTCGTATACATACCCTTCGGGAAAAACTTTTTCATAAAAATGATCGTGCTGTATCTGCTAATTTTATCGCCTCTTTACATTTCGGGAAAATTGGAATTTGCTCTATCCATCTGGCGGTATTGAATAGCTTCAGCCACATGTGAAGTCGTAATTTTCTCTGACTCATGTAAGTCTGCAATGGTGCGGGACAGCTTGAGAATTCGATCATACGCACGCATGCTTAAACCAAGTGCATCCATCGTCTGGTCAAGCAACTCCGCTGCATTTTGTTCTAATACCGCATATTTACGCAGCAGCTGACCGGACAGCTCACTATTCCATGAAAAAGGAAGCTTGCTGTATCTGCGGATTTGTATTGCTCGAGCAGCCAACACCTGCCTTCGCATTTCAGCGGACGACAATGATTCTTTTTCCTCCCGCCAATCCTTCGGCTGCGATACTTCAAGCTGAAGATCGATCCGATCCAGCAGTGGACCGGAAATACGTGAACGGTATCGAGCGACTGCTGCAGGTGAACAGGTACAGCGCTGATGTTCCGTATCATTTCCGAAAAAGCCACAGTGGCACGGATTTAAAGAGGCAGCAAGTAAAAAATGCGCCGGATACTTAAAAACAGCACGTGAACGACTGATCGTGACATTGTGGTCTTCCAAAGGTTGGCGCAGTACTTCTAGTACATGACGGCTAAACTCAGGCAGTTCATCCAGAAATAAAATCCCTCGGTGTGCAAGACTGATTTCTCCTGGTTTGGGTATGCCTCCTCCGCCTACCAATCCAGCAGCAGAGATCGTATGATGAGGCGAACGGAAGGGACGAACATGCATGAGATGGGGCGATGACTCCTTCCATTTTCCTGCTGCGCTGTATACCTTGGTCACTTCTAGCGACTCCTTTTCAGTCAAAGGCGGCAGGATAGAGGACAATCTGCGGATGAGCATCGTTTTTCCAGCACCCGGCGGCCCCATAAGCAAAATATTATGCATTCCTGCTGCAGCAATAACTAACGCACGTTTGGCGTGTAGCTGACCCAGCACATCGCTGTAATCCTCCATATTACTGGCTAGTTCCTCTTGCTCGCACAACGCTATATGCTCTGCTTGGGATAAATGGTCATAGGAATGGATTATAACTTGTTTACTGGCAGTACAATTTTGATTGGTCACTTGGCCGTCCGGGGTGCCTTGTGCATGCTCATTAACCGGGATAAGATCCACCAGATGGCGTATAGCGTAAATACGTATATCCGCAATTAGACGAGCCTCGCTTGCGTTTTCTTGAGGAAGCAGCACGGAATCGAATCCTTCTCGCTTGGCCAGATCAACCATAGACAACACCCCATTTACAGGACGAATGCTGCCATCCAGTGCCAGCTCGCCAATAAACAGCGTTCGTTCCCCTACTGGTAAAACAACCTGTCCGCTGGTTGTCAGCAAGCCTAAAGCGATAGCAAGATCAAAAGATGAGCCTTCCTTACGCAAATCTGCAGGAGCTAAGTTAATCGTGACACGCTGGGACGGATATTTGAAACCGCAGTTTTTGATTGCTGCTCTCACACGCTCTACTGCCTCTCGAATCGCTGAATCTGGCAATCCGATAATTGCGGTCTGAGGCAAGCCATTGGACAAATCAGTCTCAACTTCGATCAGAACGCCATCTATCCCATATAGGCAAGCTCCATGTAATTTTCCATACATATCAAAAAAGCACCTCTCCTCATATTGAAATGTCCCTCTCGGGAATCATTGCCTATATGAAAAAAGGTGCTTCCAAATTTTCATTTATTGCAAATATAATGTTCGTAATTTTAGCTCTGAACATGCTTTCAAAATTCTTGACTAAGTTTATCTAACGAAAGATTATTTGTCAAACAAGGTCAGCTTATCGGCTGCCGGAGTACGTGGCCTTGATTCTGGGATAACGTCAGGATAGCCTGCATATATCATTCCTATTACCTTCTCACCCGGTTGAATTCCCAAGCGCTCACGGAACTTAGGCGAATACAAAAATGGCTTTGTCACCCAAAACGTTCCAATTTCTTTGCTCCATGCGGCAAGCATAAAGTTTTGTACAAGCGCACTGACCGCTGCAAAATCCTCATCCCAAACCGCTTGACGCGGATCTTCTTCCATCACCACTAAAAGCTGAATCGGGTTGTGCAGAATTCCACTTTCAAACTTGTTGTCTTTACC
Source organism: Paenibacillus sp. FSL M8-0228 (assembly GCF_038007385.1). Lineage (NCBI taxonomy): Bacteria > Bacillati > Bacillota > Bacilli > Caryophanales > Paenibacillaceae > Paenibacillus > Paenibacillus sp. FSL M8-0228. The sequence goes on along the minus strand of NZ_JBBOXA010000001.1, from coordinate 2,157,526 downwards.
AATATCGGCTGCAATGGCTTTTGCAAGCCTTTTCCGTCCTTCACCAGCAAACAACAAAAAACGCCACGGCTCACGCATTTTATGATTAGGAGCCCACACAGCGACGTCCAACAGTTCTTTGATCGTTTCTACCGGAATGGAGTCGGATTTAAATCGTTTAATCGTTCGACGTTCCTGAATTACATCTATGACATGTTCACTAAAGGTATGCTTTGTCACGTAAATCCTCCTTCACAGGTACAACTTCTCGATATTCATTTTAAGATGAAAATGATAACTATTCTCAATAAAATATACCTGTAGCTTTCCTTCATGTCAACCTGCACATTTGAATTCAGTCCCGCACTCTTACCTTCGCGAAAGCTCTTACTCTTTTAAAATGCACCTATTAAATGGTCCGTAACAACTGCCTTTTCGTCAGTTAATTGTACAGAAATCATGTCGAAGCGGATCGGAGCATCTCCAATCCCATTCATATGCAAATATACAGCAGCTGTTTGGCGAACTTGGGCTATTTTACGCGTAGTAACTGATTCTGCTGGCGTTCCATATTTGGAGCTACTACGACTACGTACCTCAATAAACACGAATGTATGCTCCTGCTTGGCAATCAGATCTATTTCACCACTGCGGCATCGCCAATTACGCTCTATGATACGGTAACTCAAGTTTTCTAAAAACAAAGCCGCTGCCTCTTCGCCCATCGCTCCTTTGGCTTTCCGTTGATCCTTGCCTCCAGCCTTCATCTCATTCCTCATCACCAGTCATCCCTTGATGCAAGTCGATCCATTTGATAAATATAGGTAAGCACCTCTGCCACCAACTGATAGAGCTCAGCAGGGATTTGTTCGTCCAAATCAAGTTTGGATAGTACTTCAACCAGCGCAGCGTCCTCCTGTACCGGAACACCATGTTCTTTAGCTTTTTCTAAAATGCTATCCGCAATACGGCCGCTCCCTTTGGCAACGACAATCGGTGCTTCGCTCTCACCAGGCGTATATTTAAGGGCGACCGCCTTCTTTATGGAAGGAGAAGGAGGCTCCAACGGCTCTTTCATATTTTAAGATCGACTCCTTTATACGGCTGAGGTACATAGCTTTGTACTTCAGAAGAGACGAGGCTGTTCTGTTCAGTCCTTATGGGCATGGGCTCGGTACGAAGCGATAGAAGTTGGTATCCTAGTGACTCCAACGCTGTGTGAATGGACTCACGCCCACTGGTTAACAACGAAGCCGCCCATTCATGATCATTATGGAGCTTGACACTTACAATCCGATCTACAACCTGGACATCTACCAGGGTCGGTCCAAGCCCCTTCATGTCCAAATCAAACCAAAGACGACAGTTGGAGGCGTCCAGTTCTCCCCGTTTGCCGCGGCGAGACTGAATCTGGATCGTAGCTGTTTCACGACCGTCCGGTCCAACGAACGGTATAAACATGTGTACTTGTGCAAAAGGCGCCGTTCGGTCTGTATTGAGCAGCAACTGCTGACCTGTCAGGTGCTGTACAACCTGCTGAGCCGCCTCTTTCAAAGCGGGCGGCAGGTCGTCACTGCTCATCAGCTGGAGCAGCGCACCTTTTACGGTGGCTGCGTCTGCTGACACTGTGTCGCCTGACGTAGCCGCTAATCCCGGCAGTGTCTGGGGCATTCCCTCTGGCGACTCCATACGTGCCGTCGCCCCTTGCGCGACCTGTGTAGTCGCGCGGTGTACTTGCTGCTCATGCTCTGCACCGAGCAGCTTCAGTACGCGGCCCACCCACGGATCCTCCGTGGGGGTGAGCTGCGGGCTGGATGCCGCAGGCTGTGAAGCAGCGGCATCCGCAGTCCGCGAGGCGCCAGCCGCCGGCTGCGCTACCTCTCCCGTGGACTGGTCTGGTGCAGCCGTGCTCAGTTCGGGTGGCACGGCTGCACGCAGCTCTTGCAGCAGGAGGCGCAGCCGCTGGAGCGGCGCCTCTGGCGCAGTAACGTTGTTCGCCGCGGATGGTAGCGTAGAGCCAGCGGCTTGCTGTGCGGAAGGACGGTCTGCCATGACTGCGTTTAAGGCAGACTTCGTCCCCGTAGGCTCTGCCGTGGCCGGAGTTGGAGCACCATCGGCATCCTTAAGCTGCGTACCTGCCGCAGTAGCTTGCTGTTGTTGCTCCGCTTTGACGCGGGAGCCGTTTAATGCATCAGCAGCGCCCGATTCAGCCGCATTGGCACCAGCATCCAATACCACTGTCGCTCCTCGCCCGCTAACTGCTTGCGGTTCTTCTGAAGCAGTCCCGTTGGATGCAAATGCAGTAGATCCCGCCGAAGTATCCGAATCTGTAGCCAAAACACTCGCTTCGCTTACTGTAGCAGCGAGATTGGCTGCCTGAGTCCCTTTTAACAATTCCTTGCCACCTGTGGCTTGTTGTCCTGTTTCTGCCTGTTTTGTAGCAGCAGAGGCAGAAGCATCCTTGGACAATGTTAAAGCTTGGCCTTCCTGTCCATCTGCAATCACCACAGAAGAAGTGCCTGTTGGACTAACTGACGTTCGGTCAGTGCTTTTTATTGTGCTTGCTTCCCCTACTGAACGGTCAGTAGGCGTTCCCTGTCCTTGCTGCTTTAACACCGCTTCAAGTTCTTGCTCCAGCGAAGACAACAGATCATTTAAAGGGGGCCCAAACATCGCTTGACGCAATCCGTTTATGCTTTCTGCCGTCAATGGAAGTCCCCGCTGAAAAGCAACTGCCGCCGCCTGCACAAACGTTCCCAACTGTACATTGCCACTTTGCTTCGCCATAGCTTCTCGCAAAGAAGCCGCATTTTCAGATGTCAACGGCACACCATTCTTTTGCATTGCCTGTATAAGCTCCCTGTTCTGAGCTGTATCCGGCAGTCCCACCGATTCCAATACATCTGTCAGCGCTACGGTTTGCTGTGGTGTATTGGCCACATCGTTCAAAGGTTTAAGCACCGTCATTCCGCTGGGGGAAGCCGGTTGAACCTGAAACGTTGTAGTCTGCCCAGGTTGAAGAGGGGTCTCCAGCTTTGCCCTGACCTGAGAACCTTGTATTTGCAACACAGCCTCGCCGCCGTCCTCAGACACCTTTAGCACGACTCCTCGTACGACCTGACCTGGCTGCATATCAAGCTTTTTAGCCTCTCCAGCCTTCACATCTCCAAGTAATCCACGAAATACAGATCCGATGTTCATATCGCCCCTCCTCTCACTCTCCCCCATTCAAAGGGGCTTATGGTATTAGTTATCCTTTATATCGGCATTGTCCCGATTCATAATAAGTAATCACAGATCAAACAGCGTCGGTTGCTCCGTCAACAGATTGCCCAGAAAGCTGCGTCTATGCATCTTTGTAGGTCCTAGCGCCAAAATTTGTCCCCTATGCAACTTGGTAGCGTAACCTTTATGTATACCGATCCCATATTCCGGATACTTCGCATCCCATTCACCTTTGCACAGCCGATCACGGGTTACCTTGGCGATGATAGAGGCCGCCGCAATAGACTGACTATTCGCATCTCCTTTAATAATAGCGAGCTGAGGAATAGGCACATCTACCTTTTCTGCATCCACCAGTAAATAATCAGGAGACACATGTAAAGCCTCAATAGCCTGCTTCATAGCCAAACGAGCTGCTTGCTTAATATTGATATCATCAATCGTCTGCGCATCTACATAGCCAACTCCTACAGCAATGGCCTTCTCCATAATCAGCTCGTAGTACGCTTCTCTCTTCTTATCCGTCAATTTTTTGGAATCATCCACACCTTCCAGTAACTCACCCACTGGTAAAATGACTGCTGCGGCCACAACATCACCAAACAGACATCCGCGACCTACCTCGTCAATTCCTGCAATCCGCTCACAAGACTGCTCCCAGCATTTTTTTTCATAATGTAGCATGTCCTTCACTACAATCTCTTTATCTTCCATATTCAATACCTGCCCATCTATATGTAGTTTAACGCGTCATTCATGCCGTAGCTCTAGCGATTGAATTCAGCTTACCACAGACCTTCATCGTCCAAAACCCTTTTCTAACTGCCTTCAAATACCAAAAAAACCTTCCTCCTCTCCGGAGAGATGGGGAAGGTTCTTCCTTGCCACAAAGTGCTATGTTCTGTATCGGTGTACCTGTAGAATCAGTAAGGAGCTTCCAGACTGAACCGTCCCAGCTTCCCTGCACGCAGCTCACGCAAAATGATTTTTGACGCCTTTTCAAGATCCACACGTCCGCCGCTAACAATACAGCCGCGTTTACGTCCGATCGCTTCCATGACGTTGACAATTTCATCAGGATTTTCTGTATCTTCAGGACGTTTGGTGAGCTCAAAGCGCTCTGCCATTACATCCCAATAGTACTGGACCAAATATTTAGTCGCAAAAAAAGCAATATCCTCGACATTCAGAATTTCTTCCTTGATCGCACCTGTAACAGCCAGACGATAGCCTACATTCTGATCCTCGAATTTAGGCCATAGAATACCTGGTGTATCCAGCAATTCAATTTCACCGATCTTGATCCACTGCTGTGCCTTCGTTACCCCTGGACGGTCACCCGTAGCTGCAATATTACGTCCCGCCATTCGGTTGATCAGTGTCGATTTACCGACATTCGGAATACCAACAATCAACCCACGCATAGGACGCGGGTTCATTCCCTTCCGAATCTGCCGATCTATCTTTTCCTTAAGCAACAGCTTAGCCTGAATCGGGATTTCTTTTAGCCCCGTTCCAGTTGTGGCATCCACTGGTAAGGCCACATGCCCCTGTTCCTTAAAGTAGGCAATCCATTGCTGTGATACTACGGGGTCCGCCAAATCTGCTTTATTCAATATAATCATTCGCGGCTTGCCTTGCAAAATATCATCAATCATTGGATTTCGGCTGGAGAGCGGCAATCGAGCATCAATCAGCTCAATAACCAAATCAATCAGCTTTAATTTTGCTTCAATTTGGCGGCGCGCTCTGGTCATGTGACCAGGAAACCATTGAATCGTCACCGTCATCACCCCATTGTGCGTAACTCCAACTTTTACCCTTAGGCTCTTAGTTAGGATTACGGCAGCTATGCTGCTTATTAGTTATTCTAGTGGTTAATCCACTGCATATCTTTCGCCGGCCAGAAAATAACGTCAGCCCGACCCACGACTTCTTTCAAATCAATATATCCGATCATCCGACTGTCTGTACTATTGGAACGGTTATCTCCCATTACAAAAATATGCCCAGCCGGAACTTTTCCATCCTTAAACTTCTCATTTGGAAAATTTGTAAACTTGTTGTAAAGCTCGCCATTTTGATGCGCTTCTTCCAAAGGAGCTTTCAGGTAAGATTCCTGAATCGGCTTGCCATTTACTGTAATTGTGTCACCTTCTACCTTGACCGTATCTCCTTCAACGGCAATGACGCGTTTGATAAAGTCTCTTCCTTCCTCCGGCACATGAAACACGATCACTTCGCCTGGTCTAGGGGCACGGAAATCATACAAAATCTCATTCACAATGACGCGTTCTCCGGTATGAAAGTTAGGCTGCATCGACGGGCCATCCACAATAAACGGCTTAAAGAGAAGCCAGCGGATTAAAAAGACAAGCACTAACGCAATAATGATGGCCTTGAGCCACTCAAAAATCTCATTTTTTGGTTTACGCTTGGGCGTACCATCCTGATCAGTTGGCTGCTGTACAGCTCCTTGTCCTACTTCTTGCTCCATAGCTCACTGTCCTCTCTTTACGGTCAATAATCCACAGTTCCCTATGTACGTAGAAAAAACGAAAGGAGCTTGTAACCAAGCCCCTTTCGTTATTCGTTGTATTAACGACGAATTTCTTTAATTCTCGCTGCTTTACCGCGCAGTTCACGAAGATAATAAAGCTTCGCACGACGCACTTTACCACGGCGAGCCACGTCGATTTTATCGATTTTCGGGGAATGAAGCGGGAAAGTTCTTTCCACACCTACACCGTAAGAAATTTTACGAACTGTAAAAGTCTCACTGATTCCACCACCACGGCGTTTAATTACAACACCTTCAAACAACTGGATACGCTCACGAGTTCCCTCAATAACTTTCACGTGCACTTTCAAAGTGTCACCAGGACGAAAGTTAGGCAAATCTTTACGCAGTTGTTCTTCAGTGATCGCTTGGACGATATTCATCTATGACTCCCTCCTTCCGTACAGGTGTTCATGCTTCTTCTGGAAACACAACCGTTTCCTTCATCATCCACAGAGGACCACCGTATTACACACAACAGATGTATTGTATCATGGAGGATACCGCATTGCAACAACAAAAAGGGATTTGACCAAACATTATTTAATTGACTTTATTATAGAACAGGTCACTGCCTGCTTTCAAATCCACTCATGTTTAAAGCGTTTTAATGCTTGTCTTCCAAAAAGTCAGCTTTGCGTTGCTCCTCAATCCACACACGCTCCTTGCCTGTCAGTTCAGCTTGTTCCAATAGATCCGGTCGGCGTTCCATCGTGCGACGTAACGCCTCTTGTCGTCTCCAAGAATCAATATTGACGTGATGCCCTGACAGGAGTACATCGGGTACTTTCCAGCCCCGAAACTCCGCAGGCCGGGTATAATGGGGGTATTCCAGCAGCCCCGTACTAAACGAGTCCGTTACCGCACTCGTTTCGTTCCCCAGAACTCCTGGAAGCAACCGTGTCACACTGTCAATGACGGTCATGGCTGGAAGCTCACCACCAGTCAATACATAATCTCCGATAGAAAGCTCATCCGTCACCAAATGCTCTCGAATACGCTCATCATAACCCTCGTAATGCCCACATATAAAAATAAGATGGTCCTCTTTGGCCAGCTCTTCCGCTTTCTTTTGCGTAAAAGTCTCGCCTTGTGGACACATCAAAATGATACGCGGAGATTTTATGTCTGTGTTACGTTCTACCCCTTCAAGTTGGTTAACTTCAGCGGCAGTCTCTAATGTTGGTTGCTCTGATTTATCCAACAGCGCTTCCACAGCAGCAAAAATAGGGTCAGGCTTCAAAACCATGCCGCCCCCACCGCCATAGGGCGTATCATCCACTTGTCCGTGTTTGTTGCCGGCATACTGACGAAAATTAACCGCTTGCAGTGATACAATTCCCTTATCCCTTGCTTTTCCCAGAATGCTTGCATTAAATACTCCATCAAACATCTCTGGAAACAGGGTCAGCACATCCACCCGCATTACAGCAGACCTTCCATTAACCGTACCGTAACCCGTTTTTCACGCACGTTTACATCCAAAATAACATCCTCTATATACGGCAATAGCAGTTCCTTGCCTTTAGGCATTTTGACTACCCATACGTCATTGGCTCCCGGAGTCAAAATTTCCTTGACCACGCCGAGCTCATTTCCGTCCTCGGTCACCACTTCCATGCCGACTACTTCATGAAAATAGAATTCATTTTCTTCCAATTCGCCTAACCGCTCAGCAGATACCTTCAACAATGTACCTTTATATTTTTCAACTTCATTAATATTGTGATATTCCTTAAATTTAGCGACAACCATATTTTTTTGAAAACGCGCTGTTTCAACAGTTACGGGGATCGGTGCTTTACCTTCAGCCGGAACAATCAAAAGCTCACTGCCTTTTGCAAAGCGATCCTCTGGAAAATCTGTCGTCGTTAATATTTTTAGCTCCCCACGGATTCCATGGGTATTCACAATTTTTCCGACATTAAACAATTGTTGCATCGTGTTCCTCCTGCTTGTAATCGGTCCCGCTCCATATACATCTTCATCATGTACGAAAAAGGGTTAGGACATACATCCTAACCCACTTTCGTATATCTTTAAGATATGATGTCTACGGTAACCCGTTTATCCATCTTAACGGCTGCTGATGCAACCACAGTGCGAAGCGCCTTGGCGATACGACCCTGCTTACCAATGATCTTGCCTACATCCTCAGGATGTACACTAAGCTCATATACAACAAGCCGATCCTTCTCCAAGGTCTTCACGGTTACATCTTCCGGATGATCGACTAAAGCCTTAGCAATGATTATCACTAATTCTTCCATGGTTGACCCTCCGTATCAGCACCTTATTTCTGTAGTTTAGACTCATGAAACTTTTTCATTACGCCCGCTTTGCTAAGCAAGTTACGGACTGTGTCGGATGCTTGTGCACCATCTTGCAACCATTTCAGCGCTTTATCTTCATCAATTTTTACAACCGCTGGTACTGTGATTGGGTTGTAGTAACCGATTTCTTCGATAAAACGACCGTCACGCGGGGAACGAGAATCAGATACCACGACGCGATAGAAAGGAGCTTTATGTGCACCCATACGTTTCAGACGAATACGAACTGCCACGAAAATTCACCTCCTTCAAAAAGTAGACTGTATATTGTTATCCATAATTCCAAGGGCCTATTGGCCTTAGCGGAAAGGAAACTTCATACCTTTACCCATACTCTTTAACTGCTTCATAGCCTTGTTTTTGCCACCCTTAGGTCCCATCATATCTGAGAACTGCTTCATCATGCGACGCATTTCGTCAAATTGCTTTATCAGACGATTTACCTCAGCCAGTGATGTTCCACTGCCTACAGAAATACGTTTGCGACGGCTATGATTAATCATGTCTGGGTTTTGCTTCTCCTGTGTGGTCATAGAATGAACGATAGCCTCAATTCGGCCCATCTGTTTGTCATCCACTTTGATATCTTTCATTTGCTTCATATTGCCCATACCGGGAATCATATCAAGAATCTGGTCGATTGGGCCAAGCTTCTTAACTTGATCCATTTGCTCCAGAAAATCTTCGAAAGTAAACTCGGCATTACGCATTTTCCGTTCCATTTCCTTCGCCTTATCGGCGTCGATATTGGACTGCGCTTTTTCAATCAGGGACAACATGTCACCCATACCTAAAATCCGTGAAGCCATCCGTTCAGGATGAAACGGCTCCATCGCATCCAGCTTTTCACCCAATGTAGCAAACTTGATCGGACATCCCGTTACAGCTTTAACCGATAAAGCTGCGCCACCACGAGTGTCGCCATCCAGCTTCGTCAGTACAACTCCCGTTAACTCTAGGCTAGTATTAAAGTGCTCCGCAACGTTAACCGCGTCCTGCCCCGTCATGCTATCTACAACCAGTAGAACTTCATCCGGGTTGACGTTGGTATGAATCTGGCGCAACTCTTCCATGAGTTCTTCATCAACATGAAGACGACCGGCAGTATCTATAATAACGTAGTCATTTCCATTATCCTTAGCATGCTGCAAACCCTGTTTTGCGATTTCCACTGGGCTTGTCTGATCTCCCAGAGTAAATACAGGAGTATTAATCTGCTCCCCAAGAACCTGAAGCTGCTTGATCGCGGCTGGTCTATAAATATCACCAGCTACAAGCAATGGGCGATGATTTTGCTTTTGCAGCAATTTCGCCAGTTTACCAGATGTCGTCGTTTTACCTGCGCCCTGGAGACCCACCATCATAATGACCGTAGGCGGTTTGTTTGCTTTGGCAAGCTTGGCCTGACTGCCACCCATCAACTCGGTCAGTTCCTTGTTCACGATGTCGATGATGACCATGCCTGGCGTAAAGCTGTCCATCACTTCCTTACCAACGGATTTCTCCTTTACCTTGGCAATAAAGTCCTTTACAACCTTGAAGTTAACGTCCGCCTCAAGCAAAGCTAATCGTACTTCACGCATCGCCTGAGCTACATCATCCTCAGACACTTTTCCTTTACCGCGCAGTTTACTGAATACATTTTGCAAGCGAGTCGATAATCCTTCAAATGCCATACTTTCGCACCTCCTTGTCTACCAGGGTTGTTTGTTCTTAATCTATATGTCCTACAGTTCCTGCAGGCGATTTACAATTTGATGAACGTGTTGCAGAGTGCCTTCATCGGATTCACCGATTTTACCGAATGCCTCATACAACGTCTTATTTAATTCATCGAGATCTTGGATTCTGCGCTCATACTTACTTAGCAAACCAAGCTTTTCCTCGTACATTTCCAATACCTGTTCAGCACGTTTAATATGTTCATATACTGCCTGACGGCTAATTTGAAATTCCGATGCAATTTCTCCTAAAGAAAAATCATCATGGAAGTAATATTTTAAAAACATCTGTTGCTTCTCTGTAAGCAGAGGTTCATAGAAGTCAAACAGTCGGTTAATCCGGTTTGTCTTTTCCAGCCGATTCTCCTGACTCATCTTGTATACCTCCATCGTCAAGGAAAAACACTTTACAGTTCTTTTCAACGTTCCTTATGATACCTAAAAGAAAAGAAGATGTCAAGCGTTATCCCTTGTCATACAAAAAAAAGCCGATCCACTGTCCTTAAACGGAAGTACGGATCGACTTTTTACCCATTGTTACTTAAACCCTTACCGGAGTAAGATACAGCAGAACAGCCAGAAAATGAAGTATGCTGCCTGCCAGAACAAACAGATGCCAGATCGCATGGTGATATGGAAATGCCCGCCATACATAGAAAATCGTGCCCAACGTATACATAAGGCCACCTACGAACAATAACGTCATCCCTCCGGCGGGAACAGTCGCAACCAGAGGATTCCAGGCAATTGTGATGAGCCAGCCCATCACAATGTAAAACACGGTAGACATAAACAGGAAGCGCTTGGTGAAGAACGCCTTGAACAACACACCGAACAGTGCAATCCCCCAAATCACTCCAAATAGTGTCCATCCCAGAGTACCTCGCAGTGCAACGAGCATAAACGGGGTGTAGCTACCTGCAATGAACAGGTAAATGCAAGAATGATCGAATATTTCGAACAAATCCTTCATTTTTCCTTCACGTAGGCTATGAAGCAACGTTGAATTGGTGTACAACAGCAGCATCGTAATCCCGTAAATAGTAAAGCTGACGACATGCCAAGTGGTTCCTTTCATGCTAGCAAAAACAATAAGCAACACAAGCGCTGCCACGCTTAAAACGGCTCCAATTCCATGTGTAATGGCGTTAGCTACTTCTTCCCGTCGGGAGTAGGTATAGGTGTTTGCCATCGGTTTTTCACCCGGCTTCCTGATTTATATTTTACATACAAGATACATTACATATACGGTTCGACAGACCTCTTGCTTTCATTATACATCTGGGCAAACTTGAACAGCAACAGGATGGCTACTTAGTTATCCCAAACGCAGCATGAAAGCCCACTTTAAACGTATCAGTTCTGTTCTTCCTCGCCTGTAGCAGTTGCTTCGGCCGTCTCTTCCTGAATCAACCCCGCGAACAACGCATGAACGAATTGCTCGGAATCAAACGGTTGAAGATCATTCACTTTTTCACCTAAGCCCACCAGCTTAACAGGCAAATTCAGCTCCTGACGGATGGCCACAACAATCCCGCCCTTCGCTGTACCATCCAATTTCGTTAGTACCAGCCCGGTTACACCGCTTTTCTCACCAAACAGCTTGGCTTGGTTAAGTGCATTTTGTCCAGTCGTCGCATCAAGTACCAACAACACTTCATGAGGAGCATCTGGAATTTCGCGTTGAATCACACGGAAAATTTTGTTCAGTTCCTCCATCAGATTGCTTTTATTCTGAAGACGTCCTGCGGTATCACACAACAAAACATCCACTTGTCGCTGCTTGGCAGCCTGTACGGCATCAAACATAACTGCAGCCGGATCGGAACCGGATTGCTGCTTAATAACCTCTACACCTGCCCGCTCGCCCCATACCTCCAACTGTTCGATCGCACCCGCCCGGAACGTATCTCCGGCAGCCAATAATACTTTTTTGCCCTCTTGTTTAAAACGATGAGCTAACTTGCCAATGGTTGTCGTTTTGCCGACGCCATTGACTCCCACGAATAGAATGACTGTAATTCCGTCAGGACTCATTTTGAGCTGACTGTTGTCATTCCCCCGCAGCAACTCGGACAGCTTTTCCGACAATACAGGCTGTAATTCGGATGCATCCTCAATTTTGCGCTTTTTCACTTCTTCTCGCAGGTCTTCAATGAGGTTCATAACCGTGTTGACGCCTACGTCCGCTCCGATCAGAATTTCTTCCAGTTCCTCATAAAATTCCTCATCAATCTTTTTACGGCGAATCATCAAGTCCGTTACTTTTTCAACAAAACCTTTACGTGTTTTTTCCAATCCATCTTTGAACTGTTTTGTGACCGATTCAGTTTTGTTTGCAATGCTTTCCTTCAATTTCCTAAAGAAACTCATGGATTCCCTCCGTTGGTCTGAAAGTATGTTATTTAATGTCAGGCAATCTCAGCTTCATCGTTGTCCAGCTTGACAGATACGAGTTTGGAAACCCCGCCTTCCTCCATCGTAACCCCGTACAGCACATCAGATTCTTCCATTGTGCCCTTGCGGTGTGTGACTACAATGAACTGTGTCTGCTCCGAGAATTCTCGTAAATACTGGGCAAAACGCACCACGTTTGCTTCGTCCAATGCAGCCTCTACTTCATCGAGTACACAGAATGGAACAGGTTTAACGTGTAAAATGGCAAATAGTAACGCCATCGCTGTTAACGCACGCTCACCGCCCGACAGTAGCTGCAAATTTTGCAGTTTTTTGCCCGGTGGCTGAGCTACGATGTCAATTCCCGTCTCCAATAAGCGTTCCGGGTCAAGTAACACGAGATCAGCACGTCCGCCTCCGAACAGCTTGGAGAATACCGTTCCAAATTCGCGCCGAATAGCATCGAACGTAGTCTTAAAGCGTTTGGACATTTCTTCATCCATTTCACGAATAACCTGATAAAGTGTTGTCTTGGCCTCCACCAAATCAGACTTTTGCTCATCAAGAAACGTATAACGCTCATGCACACGCTGGTATTCTTCAATGGCACCCAGATTCACCTCACCCAACGCGGAAATACCCCGTTTGAGCCTCTCTACCTCGCTCTGCGTACCTTCTATATCTTCCGGTATAGGGTAACGCTGCTTGGCTAACTCATAGCTGAGTTCATAATCATCACTTAATTTTTTCAGAACGTTTTCCAGTTCCACATCAAGCCGATTTACTCCAATTTCCGTTTGACGAAGCAACTCCTCCACTGACTTGAGCTGAATTCGCTGTTCTTTCGTGTCGTTCTCAGCCACTTCAAGCTTTTTGGACAAGCTGCTGCGTGCAGCCCGTTTGAATTCCAGTTGCTGTGCGGCTTCTTCCTTTTTCAAACGGTATTGATTGAGATTTTCAATCTGTTTCACGGTCTCCTGCTCATTGGTCAGCAAATCTGCTTCGATGGAAGCAAGCAAGGTTTTGTTTTGTCTCGAATCTTTACCAAGAGTATCATAATCCCCACGCAATCTGCGCAACTGCTCTTCCAAAGAAAAGCGCTCTTGGTCCAGCTTTCCTTCTCTTACCTTGAGATTCGTAAGCTCTCCCTGCAGCTGCTCTTTGGCAGATTCGTTAGCTTTACGGGCAAATTCAGCAGCGTGAATGGCCTGATGCGTTTTCTTTTCTTCTTCTTCCAGCGCAGCCAACTTTACCAACGCTTCTTCACGGGAAGTTTCCAGCTCCTTGATTTCCTGATCAAAGCCCTTTTTCTCCTGACCAGACGCAGCGACCTGCTCCAGAACATGACGAAGTTCATGCTCCAGTTGCTTGAGTTCCATTGCCATCTGCTGCTCTTCACCGCGCTTCACATCGCCGCCCTGGCGCAACTCGTCCAGACGGGTCTGTGTCTCTTCCAACTGGCGTTTGGTATCTATTGCACTCTGGCGCAACCTTGCAATTTGCTGCTCCGTATCTACAATGTCCTGGTCCAACTGATCCAGCTGACGTTTGCGTCCAAGCAGATTAGCATTTTTCTTAAACTGGCTTCCCCCAGTCATGGAACCCCCTGCATTGACAACATCGCCTTCCAAAGTGACCACGCGGTATCTATATTGGCAACGGGCCGCAATACGGTTTGCATCTTCCAACGTACGGGCAATGACCACATTCCCCAAGAGACTGCCTACAATTCCGGCATATCGATCATCATACTGAACAAGATCTGCACCGATTCCGACAAAGCCTTCGGCTCCTTCTGCAATTTGGCGTTCTCCTGCACCGATTTGACGCGGACGGATAACATCCATAGGCAAAAATGTCGCTCTGCCCAGTTGACGCTGCTTTAGAAAACTGATTGCCTGTCTGGATACGGATTCATTTTCCATCACGATATGCTGAACTGATGCACCCAAAGCAGTTTCCATTGCCTGCTCTAAATGCTCAGGCACCCGAATCAGCTCTGCTACCGCTCCATGCACACCGTGCAAGGTTTCTTTTCGTGCAGCCTTCAATACCTCTTTAACTCCAAGCATGAAGCCGTCAAAGTCATCCTGCATTTCCTTCATTGTATCTCGCCGTGAAATTTGAGCCTCACGTTTTTGTTCCCATTTACGAACTGTACCCTGGTTTTCTTCCAAAAGTTTTTGCAGGGCCTGGTACTTTTCACTTCCCTGAATATAGCCACTACGCAAACTACTGATTTCCTGCCCCAGCTTCTGAACCGCAGCTTCCAATCCCTTTTTGCGCTGTTCAAGTTGTACTTTCTGGGCTTCCCATTTGCCGGATTCGTCACTTACACGAGTCACACGCCGTTCCAATGCTTCCTTCTGTTGGTCTGTATAACGGATTTCGTTACGCGCCTGCGCCATCTGATTCATCAGCTCCAGCAGACCACCCTTTAGGCTTTCTTCCTGCTCCTGGCTGATTCCGCCTGTAACTCCAATCAGTTTGGCCTCTTCGTCAGACAGCCGTGCACGCAACTCGTCAAGCTCTACATTCAGTGCAGACAGCTTTTCGTTCAGCTGATCCAGTTCACTCTTGCGCTCGGAATGCCGTGATTCGCTTGTGCTAAGTGATAAGATCAGCTGTTCCCGATTAGCCGCCAGATTGCGTGTGCGCTCTTTGAGCAATTCGCCGTAGCCTTCACTTTTCTCCGTCGCTTCACTGTATTGCAGCAGATCCCTTTGCAACTGTTCTACCTGCTCTTCCAGCTGGCGTAATTCGTTGCGGTCGCTTTCCAGCATCGCATCATGGCGGGAGACCACCGTAGACAACTGAAGTTGCTCCTGCTGCAGCAAAGCTAATTTGGAAGTCGCATCGCTCCACGAAGTATGAATTTGTTCAATTTGATGGACGTACATAGAGATTTCTTTTGATTTCAATTCACCGCGTAGCTCTTTAAAATGAATCGCCTTTTCAGACTGCTCCTTAAGCGGTCCAATCTGATCTTCCAGTTCACTAACTAAATCGTGAATACGCAGCAAATTTTGCTCCGTCTCATCCAGCTTGCGAACCGCATCTTTTTTACGGGATTTATATTTTACGATACCCGAGGCTTCCTCAAAAATACCTCGACGATCCTCAGATCGAGTACTTAGGATTTCTTCAATGCGTCCCTGCCCAATAATGGAATAAGCTTCTTTACCAATCCCTGTATCCATAAACAGCTCTGTAATATCTCGGAGTCTGCATGATTGCCGATTAATGAAATATTCACTATCCCCACTTCGATGTACACGTCGCGTTACCGTGACTTCACCAAAATCCAGAGGCAACGCCTGATCTTCATTATCCAACGTAAGCGATACTTCACCGTAATTAACAGCCTTACGAGCATCACTACCTGCAAAAATAATGTCCTCCATTTTGCCGCCACGCAGTGATTTGGCACTCTGTTCGCCCAGCACCCAACGAATCCCGTCGGAAATATTACTTTTTCCGCTTCCGTTAGGTCCGACGACTGCCGTAATGCCGCGGACAAATTCCATTTCCGTTTTATCTGCAAACGATTTGAAGCCCGCCAGCTCAATGCGCTTTAAAAACATGCTCAATCTCACCTCTAACATTTCAAATATGCTTGTACAACACCGTTTACCTGATTGATATGAATTATCCCTATTGTAGCATAAACTAGCTTGTTTAAAGCACAGTACCAACACTCACATTACACCAGCAAAGCCACGAAAAAAGAGCAAAACGCAGTCCATTCGCCATTACGGGCCGGGACTCCCCGCGGACTGCCCTTTGCTCTTACTTTGTGCCCCCTGCTTGCGTAACCCGTCCGGGCTGCTCAGGTACCGATTACGATTCTGCCAGCTTCAAACGGTTTAAAGCTACTGCCGCCGCTTGCTGCTCAGCTTCTTTTTTGGAGCGCCCCGTACCTGCCCCTAGCCGTTCGCTGTCCATATATACCTCGGCTACAAACTCGCGCTCATGGGCTGGTCCGCGCTCCTCTACAATCTTGTATTCAAGCATCCCCATGTTATGATGCTGTGTCAGTTCCTGAAGCTCTGTTTTGAAATCACTCATCTGAAGTTTACCATTTAATACAATTTGAGGGAAAATATAATGTTCCAGAAACGAACGGACGGCCTCCAGACCCTGATCCAAATAAAGCGCACCTACGAACGCTTCGAATACATCAGCCAACAGAGCCGGACGAGTACGTCCACCTGTCAACTCTTCACCTTTTCCAAGCAGCACATATTGCCCAAACTCAAGTCCGACAGCAAACTTCACCAGAGAAGGCTCACAGACAATAGCTGCACGCAGCTTGGTGAGTTCGCCTTCGGGTCGGTTAGGGTACTGATTGTACAATTGCTCGGACACCGTCAGTTCCAGAACAGCGTCACCTAAAAATTCAAGACGCTCATTGTCTGCATGCTGACTGAACCGATGTTCGTTTACGTAGGAAGCGTGCGTAAAGGCCTGCTTCAGAAGCTGCCGATTGTTGAATTGAATATGAAGTTTCTGCTGTAATTGCTTCAAGTCTCCACTCAACGAACTGACCCCTTATGCTTCATATTTTTTTAGAATAACCGTAGCATTGTGACCGCCAAAACCAAAGGAATTGGACATAACCACATTCAGTTCCGCTTTTCTCGGCTTATTAGGTACATAATCAAGATCGCATGCCGGGTCTTGATTATCCAAATTAATCGTTGGCGGAATCGTCTGGTGCTGAAGGGCGAGACCACAGATCACGGCTTCAACGCCGCCCGCTGCACCCAATAAATGCCCTGTCATCGACTTAGTTGAGCTGATCGCTACCTTATAGGCATGATCTCCAAGCGTTTTCTTAACTGCTTCCGTTTCGGATTTATCACCGACTGGCGTAGACGTACCATGTGCATTGATATAATCAATCTCCTCAGGATTCAATCCGGCATCACGGATCGCCATTCTAATGCAGCGTGCCGCTCCCTCTGGATCAGGCTCCGTCATATGATGAGCATCGCCAGAAAGACCGTAGCCAATCACTTCACCGTAAATACGCGCACCACGCTTCAAAGCATGATCCAACGATTCCAGAATAAGAACACCAGAGCCTTCGCCCATAACAAACCCGTCTCTTTCGGTATCAAAAGGGCGGCTTGCCTTTTCAGGCTCGTCGTTACGCGTGGACATCGCTCGCATGGAACAAAATCCAGCCATACCAATCGGACGAATAGTCGCCTCAGCTCCTCCGCAAATCATGGCGTCTGCGTCGCCGCGCTGAATCATGCGGAAGGAATCGCCAATAGCATGACTGCCCGTGGCACAAGCCGTAACTGGTGATGTATTGGGGCCTTTAGCACCGAGCGAAATCGACACTTGACCGGAACCCATATTAGCAATCATCATCGGGATGAAGAAAGGGCTTACGCGTTTAGGTCCTTTTTCAATCAGTGCGTTGTGCTGATCTTCCCAAGTTCCCAATCCGCCAATACCGGAACCGACAGATACACCAACACGCTCAGCTTCCGCATTTTCTCCGATTACAAGTCCGCTGTCCTCAAGCGCCAATTTACTAGCAGCAACCGCAAACTGCACAAAGCGGTCCATTTTACGCGCATCCTTACGTTCAATATAATCCTCTGGATTAAAATCTTTAATGGAAGCGGCTATTTTCGTAGTGTACTCACTTGTATCGAAAGCTTCGATTTCACTGACGCCGGATTTTCCGGCCATCAGATTATCCCATAGTGTGTTCAAATCCTGTCCCAGCGAAGTGATTACACCCATTCCTGTTATGACAACACGTTGTTTCAAAGATAATCACCTCTATGTCTACTGCATATTGTATTTTAAGACCGCACACTCTTGTGCGTTAAAATAATATAGAATCAACTAAAGTTAGTAATGCGGCATACTTCTCAGCCTTTGACTAAGTTAAGCTGAACCAAACTCAAAAACACGCGGCAATTCCGCCTTTAGTTCAATCTGTATAATTAGGAGAAAGTCCCGCCTGTAACAGAACGGGACTTTTGATGACATGAATTAGGTATGAGATTGTATGTACTTCACAACTTCACCTACAGTTGTAATTTTCTCTGCATCTTCATCAGAGATTTCCATATCAAACTCATCTTCCAATTCCATTACCAATTCAACTACATCGAGAGAATCAGCGCCTAAATCATCTTTAAAAGATGCTTCAAGTGTAACTTCGGCTTCGTCGGCTCCCAAACGGTCAACGACAATGCGTTTTACGCGCTCCAATACATCGGACATCCGGCTCACCTCCTCTTAGGTATTATACGAAAATTACAATTAAAATGCCATAGAAGAGAGTTTTCTTTGACAACTCTTCATCGGGGCATGCAGATTGGCAACATGCTACTACATATACATGCCGCCATCCACATGCAAAGTCTGGCCCGTCATATATGAGGAAGCATCCGAGGCCAAGAACAGCACCACGTCAGCAATTTCCTCAGGCCGTCCAAGACGGGCCAGCGGAATACCGCTAAGCATATTGTCACGCAAATCATCAGCCAGTACCTGCGTCATCTCAGTATCGATGAATCCAGGAGCCACGCAGTTCACTGTAATACCTCTCGAAGCAAGCTCTCGAGCAGAGGATTTGGTAAGACCAATCACCCCTGCTTTAGCAGCAACGTAGTTGGCTTGTCCTGCATTGCCAAGAACACCAACCACGGAGGAGATATTGATAATTCGGCCAGAACGCTGTTTCATCATTGGACGTGTTGCCGCCTTAAGACAATTAAACACACCCTTCAGATTCGTTTCGATCACCTGATCGAATTCCTCTTCCTTCATGCGCATGATTAAATTATCTCTTGTTATGCCGGCATTATTCACCAGGATGTCAATCTTGCCCCAAGCGCCAATCACATCCTTGATCAACTGATCTGCTTCGTCAGCGCGACCGACATTAGCCTGAACTGTAATAGCCTCCACACCTTTGGCACGAATCTGCTCAGCTACCTCAGTCGCAGCCGCTTCACTACCAGCATAGTTTACCGCCACATTAGCGCCTGCATCAGCCAGCGCCAGCGCGATACTACGGCCAATTCCGCGCGACGCTCCCGTAACGAGCGCCGTTTTTCCACTTAATGGCTTAGACATCATAGTCCTCCCTTGCAAGTATATAACCCGTTAAGGCAATAATTATACTTTTAACGGGCCTCCAAGGCTTCCGTTACAGAAGCAATCGACTCCAGGCTACTTATATTATACAGCTTAACCGTTTTGTCGATTTTTTTAACCAGTCCAGTCAAAACACTTCCCGGTCCAAACTCAACAAAAGTGTCAACACCTTGTTCCAGTAGCCATGCTACACTGTCTTCCCACAGTACCGGAGAATAGACCTGATCCACCAACAGTTGGCGGATTTCATTCCCCTCACGTACAGGTTTAGCTGTTACATTAGCCACCACCGGAATCTGAGCTTCAGAGAAAGTTACAGTCCCCAACTTGTCTGAGAGCTTGGTCGCTGCTTCCTTCATCAATGACGAGTGGAAAGGACCGCTAACCTCCAGAGTAATAGCACGCTTGCCGCCTGCTTCCTTCACACGTTCAGCGACAGCAGCTACGCCTTCCTTCGTACCAGATACGACAATCTGTCCGGGACAATTGATGTTGGCTAGTTCGACCAGTTGACCAGACTCCGTAATATCACGGCACAATGCTGCCAATGCTTCACGATCAGCTCCCAACACAGCAGCCATACCGCCTTGTCCAGCAGGAATAGCCTGTTCCATAAACTGACCACGTGCACGAACAGTCTCAACCGCATCCGCAAATGCAAGGACACCTGAAGCAACTAGCGCGCTGTACTCTCCTAGACTGTGCCCAGCTACATAATCGGGATGAATGTCCATTTTTTCCTTGAACGCTTCATACAGTGCAATGCTCGCCGTTAACAGTGCAGGCTGCGTATTGGATGTTTGCTTCAAAGCTGTGTCTGGCCCTTCAAAAACCAGTGTGCTTAGTGCGAACCCTAACCGTTCGTCCGCTTGGCGAAATACTTCTGTTGCAGCTGGAACTGCTTCATAAGCATCTTTAGCCATACCTACAGCTTGTGAACCCTGACCGGGGAATATAAATGCCGTTTTGCCCATCGTGTATGCACCTCTCTATATCCAATGCTTGTCCTGTAAAACACTACACAAATTCAATATTATATCAAAAATTCCATCTTATTACCAGACAAGAACCGACGCTCCCCAGGTCAAGCCACCGCCAAAGCCCACCATTAATACACGGTCGCCTTCCTTCATGCGGCCTTCCTCAGCTGCTTCTACTAGGGCGAGAGGGATTGATGCTGCGGATGTATTCGCATATTTATGAACATTAACAACTACCTTTTCCTCTGGCAAATCCAGACGTTGCATCGCCGATTGGATGATGCGAACATTGGCTTGATGTGGAACGAACAGATCAATATCATCTTTGGACAGCCCTGCTTTTTCCAACACATCAACCGTTGCCGTTCCCATAACACGAACCGCGAACTTGAACACTTCGCGTCCGTTCATGTAAATATAGTGCTGTTTATTCTCCAGTGTGTCTGCACTCGCAGGCAAACGCGAGCCACCAGCTTCCAGCTTAAGCAAGGTTCCACCTGCGCCTTCAGCCCCGAGATCAAAGGATTGGAATCCTCTGCCTTCAGGCACTTCGCCAATCACTACAGCTCCTGCACCATCTCCGAATAGGACACAGGTATTGCGGTCGGTATAATCTGTAATCCGAGAAAGACAGTCTGCCCCAATGATTAACGCATTATTATAAATACCTGTCTTAATGAAGCTCGTTGCCGTAGCCAGTCCGTATACAAAACCCGAGCATGCCGCAGACAAATCGAAAGCCGCTGCGCCTTTGGCTCCCAGTTTGTCCTGAAGAATGCAGGCAGTTGACGGAAACGCCATATCCGGTGTAACCGTAGCTACAATAATTAAATCCAGATCCTGTGCCGTCATACCCGCGGACTCCAACGCCTTAATTGCTGCTTCATAAGCTAAATCAGATGTAGCCTGCTCTGGAGCTGCAATATGGCGCTCCTGAATCCCTGTACGGCTGACAATCCATTCATCACTTGTTTCTACGATTGCTTCCAAATCTTTATTGGTCAGAATTTTCTCAGGTACGTATTTCCCTGTTCCGATAACACCAACCGGCCGTAATTTATTCATATCGTCACTCACTTCCTGCTGATTTCCTTGGATATACTTTCCACCAACCGGTTTTGCAAGGCCGTACGAGCCTGCCTTACCGCATTTTTGACGGCAACGCCGTCAGACGAACCGTGACTTTTCAGGACGAGTCCACTCAAACCCAGCAAAGGAGCCCCGCCATGCTCTTTATAATCCAATTTACCTTTCAGACTGCGGAGCTCAGGCATAATCAAGGCTGCCGCAAGCTTGGTCTTCAAGGATTTGGTGAATTGCTCTTTTAAGAGAGAAAATATGGCCCCCGCTGTACCCTCTAGTGATTTTAGCATGATATTTCCAGCAAATCCATCGCACACCAGTACATCGCAATTCCCAGTTAACACATCTCTCGATTCAACATTACCCACAAAATGGACAGGTAACTGCTCAATAAGTGGAAATGCCAACTTCGTCAGTTCATTGCCCTTCCCAGCTTCAGTCCCCACATTCAGCAGACCCACCCTTGGAGAAGTCACACCGTGAACTTTCTGACGATACAAGCTCCCCATCAGTGCATACTGGGCAAGATGCTCAGGCTTGGCATCCATATTGGCTCCCAAGTCAAGCGCCAGAATACCCTGATCGTCAATCGTCGGTATCATCGGTGCGAGAGCCGGACGTTCAATGCCCTCCATTCTTCCAACCACCAGCAACCCCGTGGTCATTAGCGCGCCTGTATTACCTGCAGATATCATGGCATCCGCTTCGCCTTCTCTGACCATTCGACCAGCTACGACCATTGAAGCATCCTTTTTGCGGCGCACCGCCTTTACAGGCTCGTCCTGCGCATCTATCGTTTCGGATGCATGGCGAATGCTGAGGTTCGTCGGCAACGCTCTACCGTTCAGAACCGATTCAATTCGTTCCCGGTCACCAACCAGCGTAATGTCCGTATCCTTCCATTCCGCCGCCGCAGATAGCGCGCCCTCTACTGTCGCCTCAGGAGCATTATCTCCCCCCATGGCATCAATGGCGATCCGCATGCTGACTTCCTCCTTCGCTATACTCTTCCTCCGTGGAGCGATAAATGATAAAGTTGCCTTGGAACACCATTTCTTCTCCTACGTAGGCGAAAACTTCCACTTTAGCCTTCCCTTTTTGTTCTGGATTTGAACGTACATATGCCTTGGCAATGCACTTCTCACCTAAATGAACCGGGCGGACAAAGCGTATATCCGCTGATGCAGTCAATGCTATCTCATCATTAATCACAGCAACGGCCAATGAATTGGCCTGAGCAAATACATAATGCCCCCGCGCAATGCCAGTACGCGAAAAAACATGTTCCTCTTTAATCTCAAAAATCGAAATACCGCTTCGATCCAACTGCAGATCAACGATATCCCCGATCACTTCATGCAAAGGCAAGGAACGAACCTGGTCGTAGGAGCGCTCAGCCATCAGCTTTAGCCGTTCCCGCAATTCGGGGATTCCCAGCTCCATCCGGTCCAGCCGAATAGTCTGAATACTCACCTTCAGCTGTCTTGTCAATTCCTGATCCGTTACGAATGGATTATCATCAATTAATTGAGTCAGCCGCTGCTGTCTCTGTCTCTTCGGCAAACGTTCGATGTCAGTGACGCCTCCTTTCCCTACAATAAACCATCGTTCAGACGACAGTTCGGGTTACTTTACTTCACTTTCTAACGGCGAAACTTCAAGCCGATTTGTCTTCTTGTATGTATAAAGGAACCCCTTCGGCCCTTCTTTCTTAGAACCTGGTACTAAAACAGTATATAGCATGCTGACGTAAAAAGGAAGCATGCAGACAAAAAAAGTAGCGCCTCACTGAAGTGAAGCGCTACTTTTTCTGCGAAGATTCCAAAGAATCCGCTTATCGGACATTATTGAGAGATGATCTCTCTAGCTTTGTACGTTCCGCAAACTTTGCACACATGGTGAGCAAGTTTCAATTCGCCGCATTCGGAGCATTTCACCATACCTGGTACTGCCAGTTTAAAGTGAGTACGACGTTTGTCGCGACGAGTTTTGGATGTTCTCCGTTGAGGTACTGCCATTATTCCCACCTCCTTAACCAGATCAACCCCGCATAACGGGTATGACTTCTTATCTCATTCAAGACTGAAGAAAATGCCAGAAGCAATTATCTTACAGCCGGTGAATCAAGCCTGCAACATCCACGCATCGGTTCTGTAACTTTCCGGCACAAGCGGATGATGATTTTTCAGAATTGAACTCAATTCTCATTTAAAAAAATCCTTAAGCCCTGCCAGACGCGGATCAATCTTTTCCGTATCGCCATCGCTACTGTCATCGGAGCCAATACTCCAGTTTTGTCCGGTCTTTGGTGCGATTCCCTGACAATCCTCACTGCACAAAGGCGCAAACGGCACATGCAGTACAAACAGTTCTTCACAATACGGTGCAATGTCGAAGGAGTCCTCCGTCACTGCGATAAAATCGCCATCTTCATCCTCCTCTTCAACACTCGAAGAGGTTTGCTTGAACCGTTCACGGAATTCAATCTTTAAATCCTCGTGCATCGGGCTTAAACAGCGTGAGCAGAGCATGTCCAGACCTGCGGTCAACGTGCCTTCCACGCTCATCAACCCTTGACCCAGACTAACGGCGACCAAGTCGGTCTCCAGCGGGGAAACGGCCGTAACATCAGCACGATCATCCACCAATTCACTCACATTAAGAGATTCACGGATAGGAAAAGGACCGTCACTTGTTGCTACTTTGCGAAAAAATAGTTGCATCACTATCACTCCAAACAAACAAAAATTATTATACCGACTGATCGAGTCGTTTGTCAACACCTTTCACTTTACACCACTCACAAATCCACCGGTTTTCCAATGGTTCGACAAGTTTTATGCAGAAGCAAAAATGCATTGTGCTAAACATGTACTGATGAGTATTCGTACCCCCGCCACTCTTCGTGTACAATAATGCGAGTATAAAGCTTTTTCGTCCAGGTCTCAATGGTCTTGTTCATGCCGATGCTGAAAAATCAGTATAGCTGCCCTGAAAACAATCATTCACGGGTACTTAACCATTATTGTCAAAATAGTTATCCAATAAGCTACTATAAGAAAGGAGCCGACATACGGTCTTGAAAACACTCGGTATGATTGTAGAGTACAATCCCCTGCATAACGGACATGTCCATCACTGGGAGGAATCTCTTCGCATCACTGGTGCACAGCGCACAGTGGCTGTGATGAGTGGTCCTTTCCTTCAGCGAGGTGAACCCGCGATTACAGACAAATGGTCCCGCACCGAAATGGCACTCGCCATGGGTGTGGACCTCGTTCTGGAGCTGCCTGTGGCCTATGCCGTCCAGCCTGCAGAATGGTTTGCCCGCGGAGCAATCGCCCTGCTCCATGCGACAGGCATCGTAGACGCGCTCTGCTTCGGCAGCGAGAGCGGAGACATCGCCCCGCTGCGCGCGCTGGTCCGCGTGCTGGCGGCAGAGCCGGCCGAGCTCAAGGCCGGCATCGCGCAGCGCCTGAGTAGCGGCGCGAGCTATCCCGCTGCCTACGCGGGAGCCGCAGCCGCGCTCGCGGCCGAAGGAGCGGACGGCGCTGCGCTCGCCGCCCTCATGCAGCAGCCCAACAATACGTTGGGGCTGCATTACTTGATTGCGCTGGAACGGCTGGGCAGCACAATCAAGCCCTTCACGGTAGCCCGCACGGGATCGGGCTACCATGAAGCCGTGGCCCCTGCGGACGGAGTCATCGCCAGTGCCACGGCCATTCGCCGTCTGCTGCTGGACGGCGGGCCGGAGGCCGCGTCGCCATACATACCTGCGGCGACACTGGGGATTTTGCGGCGCGAGTGGCAAGCCGGACGCGCACCGCTGCATTGGGAAGCGTTCAGCCAGCCGCTGCTGAACGCCCTGATCACACGTAGCTCGCAGCAGCTGGCGGAGCTGCACGAGGTCACCGAAGGGCTGGAGCATCGTCTGCGACAATCGCTGTACACGCTGCCCCAGCCCTCTGTGGAGGCCCTGCTCGCCGCGATCAAGACAAGGCGCTATACTCGTACGAAGCTTCAGCGGATGTGTGCACATATTTTGCTGAATCATGCCAAAGCCGATATGACTCCGGCTGAGCTGGCGAAAGGTCCGGGCTATATCCGCGTGCTTGGCTTTAACAGGGCTGGACGCGAACTGCTTGCACGTATGAAGCAGACAGCTACCCTTCCGGTATGGGTCAAGCTGTCTACCGGATCACATCCTCATCTGGACTGGGATACCGCCGCAGCCGCCATACATGCAGCCGGGATGCCACGCCCCGCCATCCGCGACATGTATGCTGATTACTTGCGACCGCCCATTATGGTTTGATGGGCAGCTTTTCCATATAATTCAGCGCATCGCCAAGTTTGCGAACCGGAACAAGCTTCATCCGGGTTCCAATTTGCTCAGCTTTGGTCTTGGCCTCTTTATAATTATCCGCAGGGACGAAAAACAAATCCGCACCCTGACGGTCAGCAGCAACTATTTTATACTTTGCACCACCAATCGCTCCAACCTGACCGTCCTTATCAATGGTACCCGTACCGGCTACACGATATCCCTTACTCAAATCACCTGGTGTCAGTTGGTTATAGATTTCCATGGTAAACATCAAACCTGCCGAAGGACCGCCAACATCCGTAGATGTAAAATGAATCGTTTTACGTCCATCCTTCGGCTCTACCTTCTGTACCGTGGCAATACTGACGCCAAATCCGGAACGTTGCTTGCCCGTCTCACTGTCCGTAATGGTCGTTAAAGGAGCTTGCACGGACAGCAACTTTCCATCGCGCTTTAGCTTCACTTTAGCCATTATTCCCGGTTTTTCGTCCTCCAAAGCCTTCCGAATGGAACGATTATCGGTCACCCTCACGCCGTTCAGCTCCAATATTTCATCCCCGGGGTCAAACACGCTGCTCGATCCCGGGACCTTAAATACATACACGTAATCCGGCACAATGCGATAGGGGACATGGGCACGGGTGTAGGCAGCCTCCATCGCGGAAGATTGGGAATCCCCCATATACCATAACTGTTCTGCCGCATACTCGTCTTCACTTTTTCCATGCAGACGATCCTCTTTGCGCTGAATCTCCGAATTGCGGTCCAACTTGGACAGACCCAACATGATAACATTGGCATAACGCGCCGATACCGTCGTCATCATAAAGGCCCCCCGTTCGATGCTGTCACCCTCCCGGACTCTAACCATCGGTTTGATCTCATTTGCCCCACCTGGTCCGTAGATCAGATAAGGGGTTGGCATATAGACCAGCACATAGACCATTGCAGCCAGCATTAAGACATAACCGGTTGTAAAAAAAGCTCTTTTCCGGTTTATTCGTTTCATTGCTTCTCCCCCCTTCCAGCCTAACTTCTCCCATCTTATCCAAGTGCCTCTGTGCACCTGTTCTCAAGCCTTTCAAAAAAGCATACATTATTTACGACAACGTATACGAACAACCTATCCCAAGACAACGAACGTGAATAAACGCTGGAGATAGCATCCGACTCTCCTTAGCATATTTATGAGAGGTGAATTTTTTGATGCAAAAGGAAGCCCATTCCGCTCCTTATTGGACAACCGTACTGCTTGGCCTCGGAGCCATTTTGCTTGTACTGGCTGTTGTCGCCTCACCAGAAAAAGTATTTCAAGCCTCTACTCAAGGCCTTAAGCTATGGTGGAGTATTATTTTCCCAGCTATGCTACCTTTTTTGATGCTGTCCGAAATGCTCATCGCCTTTGGTCTAGTACATGGACTAGGTGTCCTGCTGGAGCCGTTTATGCGATTCTGGTTCCGTCTACCCGGACGAAGTGGCTGGGTGTTGGCCCTCGGCCTGACCGCGGGATTCCCGGCTGCTGCGGAAGCAGTACGCCAATGGTCACAACAGGAAGATATGACCGCGCTTCAGCTTCGACGTCTAACCGCCATCGCTCATTTCTGCAATCCGATTACCATCCTGCTCGTCATCGGGACAGGGCTACTGCACAATGCTGCCGTAGGCGTGATGTTACTTGCCGTTCACTGGATTTCCGGGCTGCTGGCAGGCTGGATCACCGCCAGACTACCTGTATCGTCCAAAGAATTGCAAAAACGGGAAACGCCAGCTGCCCTTCGGCGCACCTCAGTTTCCCGTACTTCTCCCTCCCTGATCCGATCCGCATGGGAAGCTACCCGTTCTGCCAGAGAACGGGACGGCCGCAGCTTCGGAAAACTGTTGGGCGAAACCGTATCCCATGCTGTACAGACGCTGATGGTGACAGGTGGATTCATTATTTTCTTTTCCGTACTGATTCGACTGCTGTCCATATACACAGGCCAAGGATCGCTTTCTTTCATATGGCCTGCTTGGATGGAAATCCATCTGGGTTCCTATGAAACCAGCCGTCTGCCCTACGATCTCCGTACACAAGCAGCGCTGATCAGTGCTGTGTTGGGCTGGGGCGGCCTGTGCGGCTGGCTTCAAATTACCGCCGTCACCAGACCTTCCGACAAGGGTATCACCTTCACCTTGTCACGAGTGCTCCATGGGATCATTGCTTTTGGACTTACCTTGGCGACATGGGTCCCGCTTAACCGCATCGTCAGCAATACAATTCCCGCTTACGTCAGTCGGAGTTCTGTGTCTTCTTTTGCGGAAAGCGTAAATGAATCCGGCACGCATCCTGTCATGGCCGAAGCCAGCAGCTTACTAACACAAATAGAAGGAACATCTATGTACCCCTGGCAACTAACCGTACTGTCCATTGCGCTGCTGGGTACAATTATAGTTACCCTGCTGGCCTTTTCCTTTATGACTTCATGGTGGAGCCGCCGCGATTTGCGTTGACCTTTGCACGCAGCGCGTCTTCCACCTCCGGTGCCACCAGATCTACAACCTTGCCATCAAAATGCGCAATTTCCTTCACCATACTGGAACTCAGATATGAATAAGCCGGATTGGTCATCATAAAGATCGTTTCCGCATCCGGGTTCAGCTTATGATTTGTAGAGGCTAATTGCAGCTCATATTCAAAATCAGTCACCGACCGGATTCCTCTGACAATAACTTGGGCCCCTTTTTGACGTACATAATTAGCTGTCAAATCACGGAAGCTGTCCACCTCAACGTTCGGGATATTGCGAGTTACCGTTCGCAGCAGCTCCATTCGTTCCTCAAGTGAAAACAGCGGATTTTTACTAATATTGTTAAGAACCGCGACAATCAATAGATCAAACTGTCTGGCTGCTCTTTGAATAATATCCTGGTGCCCCATTGTCACAGGATCAAAGGTTCCCGGATATACGGCAATACGTGGTTTGTGCTCAATCATGATGGTCCTCCCCGTCTGATTCGATGATGCCGAACTTGACCACTCCGGCTTCTGTATGTTCTTCGACATCCGATAAAGCATCGGCTGCAAAATGATAAATGGATAACGCCGTTTCCCCATAGACTGCTTTTCTAACCTGTTCGAACGGCCCGAAGCTTTCCGGATATTCATGTCCCGATTCATACTCCAGCACGATGATTGCATCTGAACGAAGCAAGTTCAATTCAACCATACGGCTCATCAATTCATCTCCGTGTTTGAGACGATAGGGCGGATCCAGAAAAACAGCATCAAAAAGAGCTCCACGTTTTGCCAGCGCCTTGAGCGCTCGTCCGGCATCATTGCGGAACACTTCAGCCTGTCCTTCCAATCCAGTTTTTCGCAAATTTTCTTTAATGACATCAATGCTTTTGGATTCCATATCAATAAAAACAGCCTTGTCCATCCCCCGGCTAAGCGCCTCTATACCTAGGCCGCCACTGCCAGCAAACAGATCAAGTGCGACTCCCCCATCAAAATAAGGACCTATCATGCTAAATAGCGCTTCCTTGACCTTATCCGTGGTTGGCCGCGTCCCTGTGCCGGGAACTGCCTTTAACGGCCTTCCTTTGGCACTACCTGATACCACTCTCACGCTGAAACTCACCTATTTTCTATATGTGTTCATAACCATAGATTATGACGCTATCGTACCACATGCACCGCCGTTTGAAAAACTTAGGATGAGGCAGGTATAAAAAACCATTCCCTGGGCATCCTTAGGATATCGGCATTCAACCAATGTCGTAGACAACCGCGGAGAAGACTTACGTTTCCCCATAAGCTCTTCGTCCGGTTTCTCCTCTCCCATTCGGGCGCTCTTTAAATGGAGCGCCTGATTTTTTTTGCATAAAAAGAAGCTGCTTAATAGCAGCTCTATGTATCATTTTTCTATCTCGGCATTTTGTTTATTTCAGTAGTTCCTCGGGTGTATCCCCTTGATAAACATACACGTAACTCGCCACTGATACAGCAAATGTAGCAAACATAGACAACGATGTGGCTAACCCATATACCATTTTTCTCATCATTCCACTCACCTCCTTCCCCGGATCAATGTTAGGCTTTGGACCAAAAAAGCAACAGCCACTACAGAGGAACCGATTACAAAATTAGTACATACAAGCAAGGAGGATAACAGCCGCAAGAAGGGATAAAACCGTACTGGAATGCGCGACTGCTTTTCAATTCTGGACGGGGCAAAACATAAAACGAAAATGAGAGCTATTCCGGTAAACAGGTTTGTCCACCCACTATTTAAGGCAATGCAGGATATGTAAGTAAAAGCTGCTGAGGTCACCAACACACATGTCATGCCCGTTTTCAAATGAATGCCTCCTGACATTTGGCGCAGTAGGGCGAAAGCGACGAGAATCGTAACAGCCTCTACCATACGCCCCGTGAAGAATGAGGCGAATAGTGTCAACACAATGATCAGGGACGCATTCAGAATGAGAGCAAGTGCGTATTTAAGTACCGCGACAGAGGCCGGATGATCAGGCACAGTACGTTTGATCTGGTTAGCAAGTTTGAAAGCCATCGCTTCAATCATCCCGGTATTCCTTTCCGATTGCATAATAGATGAAAAATCCCGAAACCAGTGCAAAAAATATCATACTTAACCATACCTCGTTATAGTAGAGCACAATAGAAGTTGAAATGAGAGACAGGATAATCAGCGTGATGACAATGCCATATTCCTCTTTGAACTTAAGCTTCTTGAAATTAGGGGAAAAGCCGATCCCTTTTCGAGACAACATCAATGAAATAAGCAGTCCTACTGCTGCGCTTACCACTTGTAGCAGATAGCCCTTCAAGGACCCATCCTGCAGCTCAGAAACCGGAAGATTGCCGAACATGACTTTTAAGAGTACCGACTGAACAACGGCATATGCAAAATAACCTGTAACCGTCATAATACCGGACCACACAATCGGAATCTTCACGACCGTAGCGAGTAAAAAAATAAAAAGCAGCATATTTACGACAGGCACCAAATACGAAAGGGAAAACTCTTCTCTAAGCATATAACTTTGCATATTCATAATCAGGTTAACAAAAATGGCCTGCCATAGATAAGGGGTCATTTTAACTTTAAAAATACTCAAAATAAGCGCAAAAACAGCGACTCCCTCAAGTGTGGAGAAAAGCAAAAAGCCGATTGGCTTCAAAAGCATGCGTGCATCTCCTTTACAATTCCAACAAACCTCATCGGTGTATTCAAAAACTTGGATGTACATCGAATATAAAGGGCTGGGAGCTACTTTTCAAGAGGTCTTTTCAATTATTTCATAAATTTATTCAAGCACTTCAACCAAATGTTATCGGATGCCACTTCAAGTTGTAGCTTAGGCAACACTTTCTTTGACCGAATCTCCCTGCTTGCGCACAGGCTTCATACGTGATATAAGCTTTTTCCCCCAACGGATACCGGGCTGTTCAATCCACGAGTAGGTAAACCAAGATAGTCCGATGGTGACTAGCAACGTCATGATAAACATAAGTGTGAGGCTGACTAGGGGAGCAAAAGGTATTTTAACCTGTACGATTAGTCCCAGAGCCAGCATATGCGTTAAATACATGCTGTAGCTAAGGCGGCCGATCCATGACCATACCCGATTAAGCAGCCATATCGGCTGCCAGTGATACAAAGCATACGCTCCCAGCAGCAACCCGACACCTATGAGAACATCGGTCATGCCTTCTAAAAATGAAAATAGCACAGAAACAAGCAGCAAACCTCCACTGACTCGGTCTATACTTTTCCAATGCCGCTCGTCTTTCCAAATGAAAAACAACAATATACCTAGCCCAAAGACAGGCAATTGATTCGGAAACCATAAATACAGATAGTGCCCCCATAAAGAGTGATCACTAATCCATGGATATTGAACACTTACCGTATTTAGCCCCAAGCTTACCACAAGCGCCATCACGACAAACCACGTCGCATGGCGGACGGATCGGATCAGCTTAAATAATAGAGGGATAAACAGATAAAACATACATTCCACCGCAATGGACCATTCCACACCGATAATGCTGTTGATCCAGTACGGATTCAGACCATTCAAAAACAGGACATGAGCTGCGATATTGGCGGCAGTGACTCCCTCCTGATCCCCAAGCCAAAATCGTGGACCTGTCCCGTTCACAACTAAATAGATTCCTAACATCACGTAATACAAAGGAGCAATCCGAAAAAAACGACGCATCAGGTAAGCTGAAATTCTTTCACTCTTGTTACCCGAACGTCTGCTTAAGGACAAAAATAGCGTAAAAGCGCTGGCCATATAAAATAAAGCGACACCTTTGGCTCCTATACTCAAGCCTTTTTGCAACCAACCGTTTAATCCGTCCACATGCTGGCTGACATGCACAAGTAAAACTCCAATAATAGCCAGCGCCCTTAGCGTATCTACAAATTGCAGCTTGTCATCTTCCATTTTCCCCTTAGCTTCGGGCATCGTATCCCTCCATAACAGCCTCAAATGATACATTTTGTATCTATAATACACAAAATGTATCACTAAAGTAAATATCCTCGTTATGCAAAAAAACACCTTCCGACCGCAAAGAAATGCGGCCAAAAGATGTTCATTTTGTCATTTGTTTAAATGAAAAGGTACGGTCGTTACGATCACGTCTTTATAATTAATTAAATAAGCTCTCATCAGTAAGCTGGTCTGATTGTGTAGAATATTTTCCCACCAGTGCTTGGTGATGAATTGTGGAATGAGAACAGTGATATGGTCCTCGTCTGCTTTTTTCCACTCTACTGTATCGATGAACTTGCGAAGCGGATTAATAATGCTGCGATAACGGGATTTCAGTACGACCAAACGTATACCGACATCCCACTCTTCCCATTTCTGTTCCATTTTGCGAATTGCATCATCATCCACACCCACATATACGGCTACCACATTGTCCGACAAGGTTTTGGCATAGCTGATCGTATTCATGACGACTCGCGTAATGCCTGCCACCGGAATAATAATCGTATTGCCTTTCACCATAGGTTTATCCTTGGTAATATCAATGCGCAGTTGTTCAGCCGTATTTTTGTAATGCCTGTTGATCTTCATAAAGAAATACAGAACCAAAGGCAGGAAGATAAAGACTACCCACACCTGGCTAAACTTGGTGAAGATAAAGATGAGCGTAATCGACAGCGTGGTCAGCATCCCAACCGTATTAATAGCAAGTTTGACGATCCAGCCTGGCGGTTTGAGCTTGATCCAGCGAATCATCATACCAAGCTGTGAAAGGGTAAACGGGATAAATACCCCTACCGCATAAAGCGGGATCAGATTTTCTGTGTTGCCGCCAAATACGATGACCAGCAATGCCGAGAAGATACTCAGAAACAAAATACCATTAGAGTATCCGAGCCGATCTCCACGAACCATGAACATGTGCGGCATGTATTTGTCCTTCGCGAGCATAAAAGCAAGCAATGGAAAGGCCGAATAGGCTGTATTCGCCGCCAAAAACAAGATGAGCGCCGTCACGCCCTGAATGATGTAATACATCACACCGCGCCCGAAAGTGGCGTTCGCAATTTGCGAAATGACCGTTTCATGCGGATTAGGACGAACACCGTACCAATAAGCCAGCAAACTGATTCCGATAAACATACACCCGAGAATCAAACCCATCATCATTAGTGTAGTTGCTGCATTTTTGGCAGCTGGCTTGCGGAAGTTCGGAATGGCATTCGAGACAGCTTCTACCCCAGTTAACGCCGAGCAACCCGAGCTGAACGCCTTCAGTAACAGGAACAGGCTGACGTTGGATACCGTAGCTCCAAATTGCGGTGCTGCAGCATGAGCTCCCCCTGCCACGTAATGAATGATACCGCTAATAATCAAAACAAATATGGCAACAACAAATAAGTAAATCGGTACAGCCAGCACTGAGGCAGATTCTGTTACTCCGCGCAAGTTCATAATCGTCAAAAAGATGATCATAATTAGAGCAATGGCGATCCGATGATCATGTAACGATGGGAACGCCGATGTAATGGCATCTGTACCTGCTGATGAGCTAACTGCTACCGTCAGAATATAATCGACCAGCAAAGAACCGCCTGCAATCAGACTCGGACTCTTTCCCAAATTGTCCTGTGCAACAATGTACGCTCCTCCGCCACCAGGATAGGAAAAAATGGTCTGTCTATAAGACAGGATCAGAATGATCAGCAAACCCAATACCGCAATGGATATAGGAATGGAATACCATAGGGCAGCAAAGCCGGCTGTAATTAAAACCAGCAGAATTTGCTCCGTTCCATAAGCTACAGAGGATAAGGCATCTGAGGACAGAATGGCCAGTGCCTTGAGCTTATTCAGCTTCTCATCTTCAAGGGCCGTCGACTTTCGCGGACGACCGATTAATAATCTTTTGACTTTGCTCAGCATTTCGTTGACTCCTTCTTTGGATGAGGGTTTTGCAAAAGAATTATGGATCTTATGTTTATTATGTCACCTGCACATCAGATTGATGAAACAAATGAACTATTATTTTATACTCCCTCTTCCTGAAAAAAACAATAAGGAATGCTCCCTAAAAAGAGCATTCCCGAGTAAGAAAGAGCATTTCGATAAAATACCTTTATGTATACAGTAATTTGAACCTTTCCGGGGTAATTCCTTCAGCTCGGCGAAAAGTTGCCACAAAATGACTGGTATCTCGGAAGCCCACTCGCTCCGAAATCTCCTTTACTGTTAATTGCGGATATTCCGCCATCATTTCCTTGGCCTTCCGCAGCCGAATCACAATCAGATAAGCATACGAAGTCACACCAAACGCTTGCTTAAATAATGTATTTAAATGACGGGAGCTGACATTCATCATAACTGCCATATCGCCTAGACCCACATCTGGACTGGCATAATTTTGCTCCATAAAGGCCAGTACAGGGGTTAATCGTTCCACATTATGGGATAGGGAAGGCATCGAGCTATGTTGTCCATGTTTACGCAGCAGAGTCAGAAAACGATACATATTGGCCGAAGCATCTAATCCAGACAAATCACGTTCACTAACCATGGAATGAAGCATCGTTTCCCCAAAACTGTGCAGCTCGCTATCCGGGTCCCAATGATACCCACGCGTATGCTTCAACCCCAGTGCAGTCAGTACAGCAGCGGCGATGGGGCCGTCAAATGTAATGTATAACGTTCGCCATACCTTGGTCGCCCGTCTGTATGCATGGGATTCCCCAGGTAGCAGCAGAACTCCAGACTGCTCCCCCAGACGAAAGGTCCCCCCTTTAAATGTAAACATCCCTTCACCAGACACCGTCTGAATCCAGTGAAAGCACGGATAGCCCTCTGGACGGGACACATCTTCCTGCCTGCTGTTAAATCCGATACTTTCAATAAAAAGGGGTAAAGAGTGCTCACGCGTAGTCAGGAAAAATCGCAAATGATGGGGAGTTAAAATCATAAAAAGCACCTCCGGCGTATGCGGGTATGTATTTCTCATGTAGATCCATATTGTTATATACACGTTCATTTTATTATATTTAAAAGCAGTTATTTGTATTATAAGATAGAATTATTCTTATATACAGAGGTGATTGGCATGATAAGCAGTAAACTACCTAAAGTATTTTACGGTGGAGATTATAATCCTGAACAATGGGATGAGGCCACGCATCAGGAAGATTTACGGATGTTCAGGCAGGCAGGGATTGATATCGCCACGGTCAACGTATTCTCATGGGCCAAAATTCAATCCGACGAAATCACATATCATTTTGAATGGCTGGATCAATTGATTGACAGTCTTTATGAAAGCGATATCTTCGTTTGTCTAGCTACTAGCACGGCAGCGCATCCTGCTTGGATGGCTACTCGCTACCCCGACGTTCTCCGGGTGGACGCTGACGGACGGAAGCGGAAGTTCGGTGGTCGCCACAATTCTTGTCCGAACAGTCCTACGTATCGAAAATTTGCGGAGCAGATGGCTGGCCAACTTGCAGAACGATACAAAAACCATCCCGCGATCCTCGTGTGGCACGTGTCCAATGAGTACGGTGGGGATTGCTATTGTGATAACTGTGCGGCCGCATTCCGGGTGTGGCTCAAGCAAAAATACGGATCACTGGAAGAGCTAAACCGGGTGTGGAATACTTCCTTCTGGGGTCATACCTTCTATGATTGGGATGAAATCGTGCCACCAAATAATTTGAGCGAGCATTGGGGAGAAAATCACTCCTCCTTTCAGGGCATATCCCTCGATTATGCACGTTTTAATTCAGACAGTATGCTGGATTGCTATCTGCTGGAATACAACGCGATTAAAAAACATATTCCCCATGCCGTGATAACGACCAATCTGATGGGATTTTTCAAACAACTGGACTATTTTAAATGGGCTAAGCACATGGATATTGTATCTTGGGATAGTTATCCTGCGGCTAATACCCCGCCAAGCTATACCGCGATGGCACACGATCTGATGCGCGGCTTGAAGGATGGGCAACCCTTTATGCTGATGGAGCAAACACCGAGCCAGCAGAACTGGCAGGCGTATAATTCGCTTAAACGGCCCGGCGTTATGCGGTTATGGAGTTATCAGGCAGTCGCGCATGGCGCGGACACGGTCATGTTCTTCCAACTTCGCCGCTCAATCGGCGCATGTGAGAAATTCCACGGGGCTGTTATTGAGCATGCCGGGCATGAGAACACACGTGTATTTCGCGAGGTGGCACAGCTTGGCAGTGAGCTTGGCGCATTAGGCAACACGCTACTTGACGCGACCGTCAATGCCAAAGTAGCCATTTTGTTTGATTGGGATAATTGGT
Organism: Paenibacillus sp. FSL M8-0228; assembly: GCF_038007385.1. NCBI lineage: Bacteria > Bacillati > Bacillota > Bacilli > Caryophanales > Paenibacillaceae > Paenibacillus > Paenibacillus sp. FSL M8-0228. The sequence goes on along the minus strand of NZ_JBBOXA010000001.1, from coordinate 2,120,961 downwards.
GGGCATTGGAAAAATCAAGCGGTCCTTCTGTCGCCTTGAAATATGTGGATCAGGTGCATAAGTATTATGCGACCCTCTTCCGGCGCAACGTACAGATAGACCTGATTTCCGTTGATGCAAATTTCCAGAAATATGATCTCATTATCGCGCCTGTACTCTACATGGTCAAGCCAGGTACCGCCGAGAAGCTGGAACAATTCACAGAGCATGGAGGCACCTTCGTAACGACCTTTTTCAGTGGCATTGTAAATGAAAACGATTTGGTCACAACCGGAGGATATCCTGGTAAACTGCGTAACTTGCTCGGGATCTGGGTGGAGGAAATTGACGCGCTTCTGCCGGAATCATACAATCGCATTGTATTAAAAGAAAAGGTGGGCGTATTACAAGGTGAATATCAATGTGGTCTGCTCTGCGACCTGTTGCATAGCGAAGGTGCCGAGGTGCTGGCGGAATACGGCGATGATTTCTATCAGGGCATGCCAGTGCTGACACGCAATCGTTTCGGTCAAGGCGAGGCATGGTACGTTGCTTCAGATCCTGAAGAGACTTTCCTTGATGGCCTGCTGGGCTACATTTGTGAGCAAAAAGGGATTCCATCCCTGCTGCGCGCTCCTGCGGGTGTAGAAACCACTGTACGGACCAAAGATGGAAAATCATATCTGTTCATTCTGAATCATAACGCCCAGACGCAGCAATATCATCTGGATGATCAGAAAGGGAATGAGCTAATCAGCGGTAAATACCTGGAAGGAGATATTTCTATTGAAGGCTACGGCTTTCAAGTACTGGAGCTATCATAATCACTCAGATTTGACACATACAGTTCACTTTGCTGCATGAGTATAATCTAGGTATCAAAGGAGTTCATCATGAAACGACTGCTATGGATCGGCAGCTTGTCTTATTTTTTAATCGGCCTGGCACACGTGGTTGTAGGCTCCCTACTGCCTGTGTTGTTAGAGCATTACGGTAGAAACTATACGGATGGCGGTAGTCTAATCTTCGCTCAATTTTCCGGTTTTCTGGTTGGAGTCCTGCTGTCACCGTGGCTTGCCCGAAGTTTCGGCAAACGCCGAAGTCTGGTATTCGCCCTGCTTTTGCTGTGCGCGGCTGAAGTGCTATACTCATTGCTGCCGCCTTGGGATTGGCTATATGTCGTCGGTGCAGCAGCGGGGTTTGGCTTCGGCATGGTAGAAACACTCATTGGCACGATTATTATCAGCGGTATTACTCAAGGAACGGGCGCGGCGATGAGCCGTCTGGAAGTCTTTTTTGGGATTGGCGCTTTGGCTATGCCCGCTATCGCCAGCCAACTTATCGCTCTCGGTTGGTGGCGATTGGCCTTTCCCATCATTTCCATGTTTGCAGCCGTGACCATTATAGCTTGGTTGCGCGGGTCCTTCGGCCCGCTGGACGCTGTATTGGACCCACAGGAACACCGAGATAACAGCCTTAAGCGTTCGACTAATTCACTGAAGTCACCCACGGAGAAGGCTTCTGAAGGTAACCCTATTGGCAATCGGAAGCTACTTACACTATTTATCATCTTTTTCTTTATCTATGTAGGAACAGAGATGAGCCTAGCTAATTTCCTGCCCTCCATGTTCATCGAACGGCTGGGCCTCACTCAAGCGGAGGCAGCACTCAGTGTCACCTGCTTCTGGCTAGCAATGGCTACCGGACGGTTGTTCGCAGGAAGTATTGCTGATCGGTACGGCTATGGTGTCTTTGTAGCCCTAAGCTCGCTGGCGGCGACCGTGCTGCTATGCGTGTTCCCACTGACCAAGGGAACTACCGTTGCCTTTGTCCTTATCACACTGCTGGGGCTGGGCATGTCGGGCATTTTTTCCATCGCACTTGTTTTTGCCAGCAAAATGATGCCAGGCACCGAAGAATCTACCACCAGCCTGCTTATAGGCGCAGGTGGAGTTGGGGGAGCTCTGCTGCCTTTATGGCTCGGAAATAGCATGGATCGTGGTGGAGCAGTCTCATCGGCGTGGTTGCTGGCAGGCTTCACATGTATCCTGTGCCTGCTTGGGGGCATCTTGTACGCCCTATATGTGCGCAAAAAGCGGCTTCAAACCGCCTCATCATGATATACACCTCTACTGGTGCCTTTGTCTGTCCTTGGTTGTCATCCAAGTGCACATTCAAAGGTGCTTTTTTTACATACTAGACGAATGTACCTTGTACAGTAGCCTGTTTTTAGTCAAAATAGATCGTTTCCTATGAATCACAGGACAGATATCCATGCCTCCTCTAGATGAATGGAGTAGTATACAACAAACCATATGGAGGTGTTTGTATTGGGTCATCCTGAATTAAAACGAAAAAAAGGCCGTAAAAAAAATGTTTTTGTCCGTGCCTGGTTTGATAAGTTAGAAAAAAAGTTTGATGAGAAGCCCCCAAAGAGAAAAGGCCGCTCGAAAAGAAAGTGCCACTCGAAAAGAAAGTGCTTTTGTAAGGAAATCGTCGTCAAAAAGCAAATCGTCCGTGTAAATATCCCTCAAGATGTTTTTGGTGCAACGGGTGCTCCTGGAGCTATAGGTGCAGCAGGTAACGTAGGTGCAGCAGGTAACGTAGGTGCAGCGGGTGCCGTAGGTACAGCTGGGGCTGTCGGGGCTGCCGGAAATGTTGGCGCAGCGGGGGCTGTGGGTACTGCGGGCGCCGTTGGGGCTGCCGGAAATGTGGGTGCAGCGGGGGCTGTAGGCACTGCGGGTGTGGTAGGACCGGTAGGACCAGTAGGACCTGTAGGACCAGTAGGACCTGTAGGACCTGTAGGTCCTGCGGGCGTTGCTGGATCAGTAGGACCAGTAGGTCCTGCGGGCGTTGCTGGACCAGTCGGCCCTGTAGGTCCTGCAGGCGCGGCAGGTGCTATCGGTCCAGCAGGTCCTGCGGGTGCGGTAGGTGCCACTGGTGCTACGGGTACCGCTGGAGCGATGGGGGCCACCGGCGCTACTGGAGCTACTGGAGCCGCAGGTGGAATAGCACAGTTTGGTTATATTTACAACTTAGGTGCTCAAGTCGTTCCGATAGAAGCGGATGTCATTTTCGATACGAACGGTATACTTACACCTGGTATTACACATGCTCCCGGCACTACACAGATTGCAGTAACTGACGCGGGGATCTATGAAGTTAATTTTTCAGTATCGGGTGTAGAGCCAAGTCAATTCGCAATATTTGTTAATGGAACCCTTGCTGCGGGAACCATATACGGCTCAGGAGCTGGCACACAGCAAAATACAGGGCAAGCCATCATCGCTCTGGCATCCGGTGATGTTCTTACCCTGAGAAATCATAGTTCTGCCGCTGCGGTTACCCTCCAAACTTTAGCTGGAGGTACCCAAGCCAACGTAAACGCTTCTGTGGTTATCAAAAGATTAAGTTAGATCTGGAAACATCCCGTTTATTTTACTACTAACGGCTCATTTGTTCAGATCAAACATCAGCTTGTTCCCGCTTGGGCCAATGACAGAAAATCTATTCACTTCTTCATGGATTGCAACCATGGAATTTCCTTAAAACCCCTGTCGCTTGAGCGGGAGGAGAGGGGTTACCTTCTCCATTCCATACATTACTACCAATCTCGATTCTTGTTCCAATGGGCAGTCATCATTACAGTCCACTTCTATAGCTTAAAACGCCATAATAATACCTTTGTCATTGGCATACATTGAACTAATCCCTCTGGTGGACACAATATGAATATCTTTAAATTGATAGCGTTTCTTCAGCGCATTCATTAATTTTTCCGCCAGCCCAGGATTATTGCAGTGAGTAATGACAATGCTCTCTCCTTCGGTAGCCCGGCCACTTTTTTCAATAGTATCTGCCAACTTTTCGATAATTTGATTCTGGCCGCGTGCTTGAGTAAAAAATGCGATATTACCGTCACCATCCGAGCCTAAAATAGGCCTGATATGCAAGAGTGAAAGTATCTTTCCAGTGATTTTATTCATCCGCCCGTTCTTAACCAAATTATCCAGATTTTCTAAAACAAAGTAGGTTTTCATCTTGCTGATAAAGCTCTCTAAGGAAGAAATAATTTCGCTTTTATGATATCCCTCGTCAATCAACTTGCGCAGTTTTAGAGCTAACAAGAGCTGTCCAGCCGAAGCGCTTTTCGAATCAAATACATGAACATCCGCCCCCTCTTCTTCCGCCATATCTTTTCCTACCAATGCACTGGAATACGAACTGGACAGGTTGCTGGATAATGTAATGGCAAAAGAAGTATGCGCACCTTGAAAGGCTTCCTTATATAGCATAGGTGACGGTGATGCGGATCCTATTTTGGTTGTACAGGCTTTCATTTCTTCCATAAACTGAGGTAAGTCCAATGTGTCATCATCTACAAAGCATTTATCTCCCAGCGTCATATTTAACGGGATCGTAGTAATCTGCATCTCTTCTCTAAGCTCTCTCGTTAAATCACAGCAACTATCTGCTATTATTTTATATCTCACCCGGTACACCCTCACATTATGTTATTTTTCAATAGAACGAGCGTTCATAGTACTCAAAGAAAGCTCAATTAACCGTATAAATTCCTTCACATTCTTCTCACCCAAACCTACTACAAGCGCTTCAAAATAACCTTCAATTCTCTCTTGCTTCTGTCTGATCAAGGATTCACCATCTACTGTGAGCCTTACACACATTCGTCGTCTGTCATGCTCTGACATTTCCATAGTCACATAGCCTTTTTTCCTTAATCCCGTAAGCGCTGCCGTAATTCTTGATCTGGATACATGCAGATCATCGCTGAGCAAGGAAGGATTAACTTCATCATCCCGATGCTGAACTAAATATTGAAGCACATGGTTTTCCCCCTGAACAAGCTCCGTCAGGCTACTGAATAATTCCATGTCATAAATCCGGTTAACGGATTCTCTCAATTCGTCCCTTAGTTCATAATCTTTCATAGTGAACCTCCGCAACACACATAATACATACAGTTAACTATTAATACTATGTACTATAATGAATTGCCCACGATAATAACAATGAAATATTTGTGAATTTTTATACTTTATCCCCCCCTTGAATGTCCAGTAACAGGAGGTTTTATACCGTGGACTGTGAGACACCCAGAGGAGACAACAAGGAGTGTTTTATTTTATGAGGTTCTGGAAATGTGTTATATCATAGAATTTCAAGGAAAAGGGGGATTTGAGCAGCTCCAAATGAGATTGTTGTTTGGACTATATTAGAGAAGTATTAACATTTACAAGAAAAGGCCAACCACTAAATACGGGTTGACCTCATCATTTAAAGACTGTCTTACGTTTCTAAGAGAAAATGAACTGACTTTACAGCACCGTTTTAACCGTATCTTGGACTTGCTTTAGCAGCCCTTTATAGCCATCTTCATCAAGGTAGCCGATACTTCCAAGCAGCAAGTGACCGACGGATTCAATTCCAACGAAATCAAAAATTCCCGTATCGGATGTGATCTTCAATCCTGCGGTCATACCGATTTCATCGTAGATTGCGTTGGGAGTACCATGTGTATTCACGATAAAACCTTTTTTACCTGTAAGCAGCTTATTAATCCCTTCCGCACCAGCCGTATATGCAAAGCCGTATGCAAATACACGATCAACGTAACCTTTCAGGATAGCCGGAAGACCTGTCCACCAAATGGGAGAAATAAAAGTAATCGTATCCGCTTGTGAGATGTATTCCTGCTCCAATTTAATATCAGCCGGAGTTTGCCCTGCTCTCATAGCGGCAGTATCCTCAGGTTTTAATACAGGTTGAAAATTAAGGGCATAAAGATCGCGTACAACGACTTCATCACCTTTTTCTTTCAAGGTATTTACAACCGTTTCGAGTATCGCGTGATTGAAGCTTTCTGCGTTTGAGTGAGCATAGATAATAAGATGTTTCATTTTAATAACCTCCAGATGTTTTATTGTTATTTTGATATTAATATTAATATAGATATCTATACATTTACTTAAAAAAATTTATAATCTGTTTTTGACATGCTCCAGCAAATATTCCAGTTGTTCTTTTTCTTCATCTTTGAGACCACCATAGATGGTTTCTTGTAATCTATTGGAGATCATCTCAAATACAGGCTCTATCTCTCTTCCCTTATCGGTCAGAAATATCAGGGTAACTCGGCTATCCTCCCTTTCTTTTTTTCTTTCGACATATCCCAACTTCACTAGCTTGTCGATCAAGACAGTGACCGTGGGTTGCTGACGAGAAATTTTTTGCGTCAATTCCTTAATGGAAAGCCCGTCGTTTTGATAAAGGAACATTAGGATTCCGCCATGAGTAGGAACAATCCCTTCAATTCCATTCGATTCGAGCTCAGACACAATCAATTTATTGATCGAGTCTCTAATGGTTCCTATCAGTGCAGCTGCATTATTTTTTAACATACAAACATTATTACATAGATATCTATATATATCAAGTATTGATACCAGTCTGAACTAAAAGCAAATATGACTTAATCTATAATGTTTCATGATGGACTACTATCGCAGCCGCATAAAAAAGCCAAAATACCAAAGTTCCTTACCTGACTTTGAGTATTTTGGCTTACAGTGTTTATTTATGAAATAAAGAGGTATTCGAAGTATGATATGTTTTAGTTGAGCGTTTGAAGTACCTCAGGTGTAAAGGTTTGAAGATCATGAATTCGGCCTTCACGTATTTTCGTAGCCCATGCAGGATCGCCCAGAAGCGCACGCCCAACAGCTACCAGATCAAATTCATTGTTGTCGAGCCGTTCCAGAAGTTCATTAATATCTTGGTGTCCTGCCCCTTTCCCTTCGATATAACTTACAAAATCCTCATCCAGACCTACAGAGCCAACCGTAATCGTAGTTTTTCCAGTCAGCTTCTTCACCCATCCGGCAAAGCTCAAATCGGAGCCTTCAAATTCAGGTACCCAAAAGCGACGTGTCGAGCAATGGAAGATGTCCACGCCCGCTTCTACTAATACATTCAGGAATTGCTCCAGTTTATCCGGTGTATCGAACGGCTTTGCGTTGTAATCATTCATTTTCCATTGGGATAGGCGCATGGCAATAGGGTAGTCAGGGCCAACCTCAGCACGAATAGCTTCCACAAGCTCAATGGCGAATTGAGCACGTTTTATGATATCGCCACCATAGCGATCCGTACGTTGGTTCGTTTTCTCCCAAAAGAATTGATCAACCAGATAGCCGTGCGCTCCGTGAATTTCAACGCCGTCAAAGCCCAGTCGTTTCGCATTCGCAGCTGCATCGACATAGGCGCGAATGACCTTGACAATTTCTTCTTCTGTCATCGGCTCGGTCACTTTATTGCCTTCCAGATCCAGCCCCGATGGACCAATCGATAGCGCTTCGGGATTCGGCTGAGATCCCAAAGGACGAGCCATCCCCATATGCCAAAGCTGTGGGAAAATTTTACTACCAGCTTCATGAACCTGTCTGACCACTTCAGCCCAACCGTTTAAAGCCGCTTCCCCATAAAAATTAGGTATCCTCGGCTCACTTGTTCCAGCCGGATGGTCAATCACTGCGCCTTCAGTAATAATAAGACCTACATCATTCTCTGCGCGACGGCGATAATAAGCGGCTACATCCGGTCCTGGCACACCATTTGGTGAAAAAGCGCGGCCCATTGACGGCATTACAATACGAGTCTGTAGGGTTAGATTATGAATGGTATAAGGTTGAAATAAAGCTTCTGTTGAATGAACATTTTGCGGTTGATTACTCAAGGATTGTACCTCCTCATTTTCTTTTATTCTTTTAAAGGATTATATATAAGGCTCGTGCATCATCAAACGGGGTGCAAGTGAAATGTTAGCAATGTTTAATTTATCATTCAACCGACAAAATGTTCATTCTGTTGCTTAACCAAAAGGGTTATGAAATTGTTGTATATCTAAATTCACTTGTTGACAAAACAACACATGTTTATAATGGGGGAATCATTTGATTTACCTGAAAGGAGTGTCTTTAGGATGCCTGGTGTAACTTCACCCAACCCAAACGATCCTCGCGTCATTCGAACACGTAGATTAATTCTCGACGCATTCGTTGACCAATTAAATAAGAAAGACTTCTACACGATTACGATCAATGACATTACCCAAAAAGCCACCATTAACCGCGCCACGTTCTATGCACATTTTCAAGATAAATATGCACTGCTTGAAACCCTTTTGTCAGATGCATTTTTGGAGTATGTTATCAAGAGGATTGATGCTGAGGCACGTTTGTCGGAGGAGATCATTCAGAAACTTATTCTTTCGTTATGTGACTATCACGACTCAAGTAACCAATGCGTTCATAAATATAATTCAGTGGCACCGATCCTGGAAGAACATATTAAGAATCAATTACAGCAATTCATACTTCAACTCATAACAAGAGAAGCCAATAATACAGACCAAAGAACGTTAGAACTTGCCGCGACCATTTTAAGCTGGTCCATTTATGGTGTAACCTTTCGCTGGAATGTGGAAGGAAAAAAAGAGTCTCCTACAGATTTAGCCGAGAGAGCTGTGCCTTTAATCTTCAATGGGGTTGTCTTATCTCTAGTCTCACAAATCTCTTAGTAGAAAATGCGAATAAAAAGGGCCGTTCCCAGTATACTTCGATCAGTTCCTGGGACAGCCCTTATAGTATTTAGTAAAATAATTGCCTCTTTTATTTAAAGAATTTTCTTAAACATCTCGATAACTTGTTCTTTGCTAGGTATAAACGGATTGCCCGGAGCGCAAGCATCCTTCATTGAGTTCTCGGCAAGCAGATCCAAATCCACTTCATTTACACCTAGTTCAGAAAGTTTGGAAGGAATCCCTACTTCCTTCGACAGGTCTTTGATTCTTTGGATTACATAGTCTGCGCATTCCTTATCCGTTTTCCCCTTATCTTCAAAACCGATGGCTTTAGCGATGGCACGAAACTTCTCCGGTACATGCTTGGCATTCTCCTCCTCCACGATTGGCAGCAGCATGGCATTACAAACACCATGAGGCAAATCGTAAACGCCGCCAAGCTGATGCGCCATCGCATGAACGTAACCCAATCCGGCATTATTAAATGCAAGTCCTCCCAAGAAAATAGCGTATACCATTTGCTCACGCGCTTCTATATCATGACCGTTTCTCACTGTACGAGCTAAATGTTTAAAAATAATTTCTACTGCTGCCAAGGCAGTTGCATCCGTTACAGGATAAGCACCTGGCGTAACCAAAGCTTCAATGGCATGGGTCAAAGCATCTAGCCCTGTAGCTGCCGTTAATGCGGCGGGTTTATCTACCATCAGTTCAGGATCATTTACTGAAATCGTAGCTACACTATTCTTATCAACCATAACCATCTTGACCTTGCGCTCTTCGTCCGTAATGACATAATTGATCGTGATTTCAGCAGATGTTCCTGCTGTGGTATTAATGGCGACAATAGGAAGCGATTTATGCTTGGATTTATGAACGCCCTCATACTCGGTTATATGTCCCCTATTGGTGGCAATAATGCCGATTCCCTTAGCCGTATCCTGTGGTGATCCTCCGCCAATCGAAATTAAAAAGTCACATTCATTTTCTTGCAGAAACTGAACACCATCATGTACATTTTTACAGGTCGGATTTGGTTTTACTTCATCGTATACCGCATAGTTCAATCCAATATCATCCAGCAAAGATGTAACCTTGCCTGCAATACCACTCTTCATCAAAAATTTATCCGTCACGACTAGAGCTTTGTTTAAATTCAGTTCTTTTATATACGGCCCAACTTCTTGCAAACAGCCTGTTCCCATAAGATTGATAGATGGTACAAAAAATACATGTGCGCTCATATAAAATCGGCCTCCTAAAGGATTCACTTCTTGTTGCCTCGCTAAATATAAGGGTATTTCTCAAAAGTGAAATATTTCACATATATAATGTTATCTTTATTTTATTTTGGTGTCAACAATTAAACACAGATATTTATTGGTTTTATTTTTGTTTGTTTACGTTTTTCGAATCAGTCCAATATTTGGTACACAACTAATCGGAGGAAGCCTCGTACAACTTAGATGAACATATTCACAATGAGGTGATGACAGCATGACAATCAACAAGAAAGCATTGCTAGCTCTGCTAGCAGTATCACTGCTCCAAGCAAACCCGTCGTATGCGAAGTCGGTACCGCTGACTCCGGTGACGACCGTTTATGTAGATGACCGCCCACTTCAGCTTGCTGCCCAGCCGCTGCTGCTAGAAGGAACAGCGCTCGTCCCGATGCGCCAGTTGTTTGAGGCACAAGGAGCCGAGCTTTCCTGGAACGCATCCAGCAAAACCGTAACAGCTACCAAAAATGAAGCGGTGCTGACCTACCGTATGGGGGAACTTGCTGCCACCTTAAACGGCAAAACGCTGTCCCTGAATGTTCCTGGACAAATTGTTGAGGGCAACACAATGATTCCACTACGTTTTGTGAGCGAGGCACTTGGGAGCACAGTGAAGTGGGATGCCCTGACCCGAGCGATTCGGATTGTCTCCAGTAACGATTTTTTTACAACGGTTCTTTCGGGAGTCAACCTGCGCAGCAAACCGGATTCGTCGGGAGCTTCCCCTTCCCTGCGGCTTATTCCAGCCAACGAAAAGGTTCATGTCATCCGTGAGATCAATGCCCTCTGGCTGGAAGTGCGCACTAAAGACAACCTGACCGGATACATATCGGCTAAACCCAAATACAGCGATTATACCAGCTCATCCCTGGTGGAACGGCAGGGAGATGAACTCATCGCCTACGGAGAGAAATTCCTTGGTACTCCTTATGAATTCGGCGCAGCAAGCGGCCAGACATCGACCTTTGATTGTTCTTCTTTTGTGGGGGAAGTGTTCCGACATACGCTCTCCATCGACCTCCCCCGTGTCTCTTACGATCAGGCTAAAGAAGGCCAGAAGGTCGGGCTAAACGAGCTACGTAAAGGCGACCTGCTGTTCTTCAGCGCACGCGGCCTGGAGATCGGCCATGTGGCTATTTATGCAGGGAACAACAAATTGTTGCATACATTCTCCAAAGAACGTGGCGTTCATTTTGACACGCTTGATGGTAAATGGCAGAATCGTTTCGTAACAGCCCGCAGGCTGTTTTAAGACAAACTGGATGGCTAATAATAGCGGGCTATTCCAGTACCACATTCAATATTTTCTGTTTGCATTTTTGCCGGACGCCTCCCTTGCGGTTTGCGTTCAGGTGGCAAAAGGTATTGATTCGTTCCCATTGTTCAACAAGTAATTCGATCCTCTTCTCTAGCACTTTCTCTCAAAATCTTGGATCTTCCCCATCAGATCTGCTTAAATAGGATTAATAGAATGTGCAAAAAACACGAATATGTATGCTAATTATAGACAGGAGGAATCGTTATGCAATTTGAGACAAAACGGCTCATCATTCGTGATATTTGTACATCCGATTGGGGAAGTATACATACCTACACGTCATTGCCTGAAGTTACTAGGCACACAGCATGGGGACCCAATACAGAAGAAGATACAAAGGCATATATAGAACAAGTTCTAGCCTCACAGCAGGAAATGCCACGACAAGACTACGAACTAGCCATATGTCTGAAAAACACTGGAATCCTGATCGGCGGTGTTGGTATTCATGTCAAAGATACTAATGCAGAAATGGGCTATATTCTAAACCCAGATTATCAAGGAAAGGGTTATGCAACAGAAGCGGCACGAGCCCTGCTAGGCTTTGGATTTAGCACACTTGATGTCCATCGTATTTATGCAACATGTCGTCCAGAAAATAAGGCTTCTGAGAAGATTATGCAACAGATCGGAATGCAACGTGAAGGTATAATGCGAGAACACTGGTACTACAAAGGCGAATTTCACGATTCATATTTGTACTCTATTCTTTCTGAGGAATATAACAGGACATAAAAGGTATTGTTTACATCTTGGGAAGCATGTTGCTGCGATAAATTGATAGTAAACCATTTTGACTATCTAGTTTGAAAATATATATCGTTGGAAATAGGTGTTGTTAAGAACGTGTCTGAGCCATTCTATGAGGAGTTTTAACGACAAATAGGTTCGAGGAACTTCTCTGAACGATACAATTTTTAATTAAGGAGGGAACAACATGGAAGCTTTTGCAGAATATTTAGCGCATATTGATAACCCCCAACATCGGGCTCGAACGCAAGAAGTATTGGCTTGGGTAACCAAGAAATTTCCAAATTTAATGCCAAAAATTGCGTGGAATCAGCCTATGTTTACGGATCACAGCACATTTATTATTGGCTTTAGCGTAGCCAAACATCATTTGGCCGTTGCCCCTGAAAAGGCAGGGATTAATCATTTTTCTGAGTTAATTGTGCAGGCTGGCTATGATCACACCAAGCAGTTGGTACGTATCCAGTGGGATAGTCCAGTTGATTTCTCATTACTTGAGAAAATGATCGAGTTTAATATTTTGGATAAGGCAGACTGTTCAACCTTTTGGCGGGAATAAAAAAAGGTTCCTTTTCTCGTAAAACTATACACCGAGCATCACAAATAAGTGTTTTTCTTCTCACCCCCTCTACCATCCTTCGAAATCTCATCAGGCTAATGCCCCTTAAAGCGGCTTTATGCTATAATGTGGAAAGTATGGATTGTTACATGCACAGGAGGATTGGAGAAAAATGATTGGGAAATTTTTAATTTTCTCTCTACTATGGAGTTTGCTCGGCAACCCGTTTCTGGCACTGCTCGTACTCTTAATCGTGATCTATATATTGGATCGTAGCTTTGTCGGTGTATTGCCCAGCATCAGCAAACCATGGAAAAGAAGACGCAATGCCGCTCGATTGCGCCAACAGATTGCGCTAAACACCAACGATGTGGCTGCTAGGTTCGATTTGGCTCGTATCTGGATCGAAAGCAAGAAATATCCGCAGGCTTTGGAGCTCTTATTGGAAATTCAATCCCGTTATGAAGACTCAGCAGACTATTGGAACGCACGGGGAACGGCTGAAGTACATACAAACCATCTGGAGGATGGAGAACAACATTTACTAAAAGCACTGGATATTAACCCGCGGGTACAGTACGGTGAGCCTTATTTGCATTTAGCCGCTGCTTTCAAGGAACGTGACGTCAATAAGTCGCTTCATTATCTGCAGCAATTTCAGGAGATTCAGTCTTCTTCCAGCGAGGGTTATTATCTGACAGGCTTGATGTACCGTATGCTGGGACGCAAGGATGAAGCCACTATAGCCTTTAACCAGTCCATTGCCGTCTATCGCTCTCTACCCAAATACCGCAAACGAAGTGAGCGCAAGTGGGCTGCGCGTAGCTTATTTCGTAAATCAATCGGCTAAACAGCGCCTACTAACGCAAACAAAGAGGTTCATAATGGTCAGTTTCTACTGTCATCATGAACCTCTTTCTTTAATATACTTTGTCTGATCCAAAGCATCCTCTCACGCTCGCCTTAATGGCGCATAACCAAGCCGATTCAACTCTTCCGCAATCACGCGATAACCACGACTGTTCGGATGCACCCGGTCTAACGAAAGTAGTGCCCGTTCATAGCCCTCAAATGCGGGATAAATATTCGCCACCCGGTAATTCGGTCCGCCTAATGTATAGAGAAACGAGTTGTACTGACGCACATATACTCCCGCCTCCCTTACTTCTGGAAAAGGATTATATAATCCCACCATTCGAATAATAAATGGCTCACGCTGACCGGACTTTATCTGATACAGGGCATGTACAATTTGGCGTACATGTTCTTTTGTGTGATTCAACGCTTGTGGAATGGAAGAACCCGATAAGCCGGACCCTCCAGCAAGGGCGCTGATGTATGGGCGCAGATCATTCCCGCCGATCGTTACCGTTATAAGTTCAGCCCGGCTGATCGCCGACCGAAAAAGTGGATTGTTTCGGACCATGGACAGCAACTCCTGCGATGTCAGCCCGTTAATTCCCAGATTCTCGTAACTGACTGGCGTACGCAGATGTCTTTCTGCCATTCGCCGATAGATAGGTACAAATCCGCCGCTCAGCAACGTCCCTGCACCTGTTGTTAAAGAATCTCCAATCGCTGTGTAGTGGTACGCCAATGAAACCCACCTCCCTCTTTCTGCATAACATATCTTATGTAGAAAGAGGGACGCGGGACCCGGAGATTCGCTTATTCTTCGTCTATTTCATATACACAATGGAATTGCCCACCATCCGGCAAATCCTCTGATCCATACACGGCAAAGCCCACGTTGCGGAAAAAATCTGCCCCCTCCGCATCCGTGTCCACAGTAAGCCGTTTTGGATTACGCTCCTGAATGAGCGTAAGTAGCATACCTCTGGCATATCCTCTATGACGGTTTTCAGGCAACACGGCCAGATGGCGAATTACAGTTGTTCCATCCTCCTGGTCCTCAAAGCCGACAATACCTACAATAAGTCCTTCATCTTCTACACCGAACAGCTTCCAGTCATCCGAGGCTTGATAGGTACGTAAAACTGCTTCTCCGCGTTCAGGGTGATCCAGCACGGCGTAGGTTAACAGCTCCAGAACTTCCTCACGATCTGAATCTATTTTTATATTTTTAAACATTGTTTGTCGTCTCTCCTTAATATCCTAAAATTAGGATTTCACTCTAATTCTCCATAATAAGCAACGGCCAGTTATCAAGCCATTGCTTCTCAAATACACGCTGACGATAAGCCGTTGTGTGACGAAACAAAGGGCTTTGTCGTACCCGCATATCCAGCAGATCTTCCAATCCATGCGGACAAATGACCTCTATTTGATCCTTGTCATTCAATCTAACCGCCACCGCCGTTGCCGTCTCTGGCCAGCGGCTCATCGCATCCTCTACCGAGGAATAAGGAGCCTCCCCGTTGCGAAAATGCATCCGAGCCTGATTTTTGACAGACCAATTACGTCCGGCCTGCTTACGGTTCAAGGACAACTCTAGATACTCATCTCGTTCCTCTAGCGTGTTTTTCGGGTCAAAATAGATAACATCTATATCGTTTAAAGGTGTAGCCGTTGTATACCCATGGAGCTTGTCCCAAACGCGGTTACGTACATAGCCTGCGGCAATACATCCTTGCGGCAACTTCAGCTCTCGCACATAGCGCAAGTCTTCCAGTACCTGCGGATCATTCATATATTGTATGACTCGTAGCACATCTTCTTCCGACTTCATCCTGCACTCAACTCCCTTTTTATGATGACAGTTGCTGCACCGATTCTCCTCCTTGAGCCGCGATCCGTGCTGTACGCTGCACCAGGCGGCGGCGTGCGACCAGAAGGAACGGAATGCCAATCACAACCGACAGGGCAACCGGAACAAAAACAACAAGCGGCGCCGTTTGACCATAGATATCCAGCAACCAGCCACCAAATAAAGGAGCCAGCACGCTTCCCAAATTATTAAAGCCGATTGTACCGAAGTAGGTCCCTTTATATTGAGCATCTGCAATTTGGTCAATCAATACGTCCAGCATCGTGAACAATAACACTTCACCAACCGTAAACAGCACCATATCCAGTATAAACATCCAGCCTGAGTTTAGCATACCGCACAGCAACAGGCTGACCGCAATACATATATTCCCTGCAATCAGAGAATTCACCGGGGAAAATCGGCTTGCCAGCCGCACCAGCGGATATTGAAATGCCAATACACAAACCGCGTTGACCGTCAGCATATATGTAAACCATCGAGTTCCTTCCGCGAAGGATAAGGACAAGAATTGAGGCATTGTGGAATTGGAATGCGCATAGCCCATCACACAAAATACCGTTCCCAGCAAAATCGGCATAAACACCGGATCACGGCTGGCTGTACGGAATGCCTCAGCCATTCGCAGTGGAGCCTCTCTCGCCGTTGTACCTATATGCAGATCCGATGCATAACGGGCAAATTGGATCAACAACAGTACTCCGTATAGTGCGTACACACCAGCAGCTACCATGAACGGCGTACCATTGGATGCAGATCCTAACATCAAACCAAGCAACGGCCCTGCCACTACCCCAACATTAATGGCCGCATATCTCATATTATAGATAAGCAGTCTTTTCTCCTTGGGGGTTACATCTGATAACAGCGCCCGCGAGGTTGGCTCGAACAAGGACCTGCACAGTCCATTTAGAGCATTAATGACAAAAAAGGCCCAGGCCGCTTCCGCCAACGCAAAAGCAACGAATACAAGCGCCCAGCTCGCAATGGACACCAACATCACCTTACGCCGTCCGATTCGATCTGAAATATATCCACCGTAAAAGCTGGCAAAAATGCCGACCAACGAGCTTACCGACACGATCACCCCCGTATGAAAGGGGGACACTCCTAAACGGGTGGTAAGGTAAATTGACAAAAACGGGATACTCATGGATGTCGCCATCCGCCCGAAAATAGTACCGACAATAATCGTCCAGGCCAGCGGGTGAATGGAACGCAACTGTTCTTTCATATATGCCTTTACGTTCTCCTTCCGCGTGCAAGTCTAATAAAGGGGGGGGGAAACGGTCTAGCACTGGTGAATATAGCGTTCCAGTTCTAAACACGTTGCTTGATAGACAGATTGGAGCGCAGACAACTTCGCTTTCGCATTCTCGAGTCGGTTCTCCCGTGCAAGCTGTTCAATATCCGACAGCAACGAGGACAAACGCCCGACACCCAGACTCACGCTGCCTGATTTCAACTCATGAGCAGCCTCTACTACTTTTGTGACTTCGCCCACAGCAGCCAGTTCTCTTAACCTATTGATTTTGGCAGGTGTATCACTTGTATACATTTCGACCAATGACTCCAGTAGTGCCGTGCTGCCATCCTCGTCCAGCAGCATAATTTCACGTATAACTTCCTTATCCAAAATCGGCTCGGTTTCCGGCTTTGGAAGCCATTTGACAAGCTTTTCAGAGAGCTTTTCAATCGTTACTGGCTTTATCAAGTAATCGTTCACTCCAACCTCCCGGCCCCGTGCCTGATCCTCCTCAGACACATTCCCGGTCAAAGAAATGATCGGTACAGGTGGTTGCTGGTTTTCTGCTTCCCGCTGGCGGATCGCTTTTGCCGCATCATGACCATTTAGCAGAGGCATGTAATGATCCATTAGAATACAAGCGTAGGATCGTTCGGAGGCCGCTTTTACAGCAGCTTGTCCATCCTCAGCAAAATCAATATGCTGGAATCCCAAATGGTTAAGCTGTAATTGCACCACCTGACGATTTACCCGATTATCCTCAGCCACCAAAATAGTTAGAGAATGACTATGCTCACGCAGCAACTCGCTAAATACCTTTAAATCACCATTTTCACGCTTCTCCATTTCGCCTGCCTGCTCCAATCCTTTCATGAGGGGAATTTCAAACCAGAACGTGGAGCCTTGGCCTTCTGTACTGACGACCCCAATTTCTCCCTGCATGAGTTCCACAAATGAACTGCATATCCATAGCCCTAGACCCGTTCCTCCATATTGGGAGGCGCTGCCTTCACCGGCTTGTACATAAGGCTGAAACAGCTTATTCTGATCCTCCGGTGAAATCCCAATACCCGAATCCTGCACCTCAAACCGAACACGTTGGGAGTCTTTTGTTTCCTCCACTAATTTTGTTCGAATGATGAGCAATCCTTCACTCGTAAATTTATTCGCATTGTTCAACAGATTGAGCAAGATCTGCATGATCCTTGCCGAATCTCCCTCCAGATGCTCTGCCACACCGGTATCGGTCTCTATACTCAACCGGTTACCCATCTGATAGATTTGCGGCTCCAACAACTGAGCAACATGGCTCATAATCGCCTGAACTCTGACGTTTCCGATCTCCAGTTCCATCTGTCCTGCTTCCACTTTGGATATATCAAGCAGATTATTAATCATGTTCAATAACAGGGAGGCTGACTCACGTATCACACCGATGGCCTGCCGTTGATCCGGGGAAAGTTTGGATGAACCTAACATTTCGATCATTCCAAGTATTCCGTTCATTGGCGTTCTGAATTCATGACTAACCACAGCCAGAAAAGTGCTCTTTAGGTCATTAGCCCGTACCGCTTCTTCCTTCGTCCGTGATAATTCCACATTGCTTTTGGCAAGCTGACGCTGCAGATTAACCAGCTCGTTGTTCATCGCTGAAAATTCATTCAGCAGCTTTTCTTCCTCAGCCTTGCTTTTCACTATCTCATCCGTTAATTGTTCGACCGTTTTCCGCAGAACAGCCATTTCTGCTGTCGGTTCCTTCATATTAAAAGGCCCCCTTTACAAAATGACTTACAGGTTCACAAAACCAACCTTATTTCCTGAGCGAAAGTAAGTCACCCGCAACCTCCAGCGCTTCTTCCGCACCTGGTGCGTATCCGTCCGCCCCTACTTCTTGCCACAAGAGGGAATCGAGATTAAAAGGCAAGCCTCCGACCATAATTTTCACATGGCTAGTCGTTGGGTCTTGCCGAATGAGAGCAATCAACTCTTTCACTAGATGGACATGGTAAGCCATGGTAGCTGAGATAGCCACTACATCCGCCTTGTAACTCACAATGGCCTGAAGCAAACTCCGGTTAGGTACATTGGCGCCTAAATAATACGTATCCCAACCATCCATTTCAAATATATCAGCCAGCATACGCACTCCAATTTCATGCTGCTCGCTGCCTACACACGCCGCCACCAGGCAGCGTTCCTTACTTCCACTCCCCATCCATCTGGGATACAGGCTTGAAATAATAAATTGAGTCACGGCAGTGCAAAAATGCTCTTGACCGACGGTGATTTTGCCTTCATGCCATAGACGGCCTATTTCATATTGCGAAATTTGAAAAATATATTTATACGTATGTTGAATAGAGATACCCTCATCCAGCAAGCGAACGATCCAATCCAAAGCCTGTCTGCGATTACCTGAGAGTAAATATTCCAAATATTGAGCCACGTCAGCAGCATAGGGATTATCACCTGTAATAAAAGAGGCATACTCCTCTTTCTTCCCAATTTGCTGTATCCCCAAATCCAGGTGCTCCAGCACCATGACTTTATTCGTATGATCGAAGTGCTCTACCAACGTCTCCTGGATTAATCTGAAATTGATGCTCAAATCTTCTTGGGTTATCCCGAAACCCTCCAGAAGCTTTTTTAACCAAGAAACATACTGTGTAAATAAAATAGGGCTGTTCATGATTACACTTTCAGCCAAATAGTTCAAACTATATATGGAATCCTGTTTTGTCTTTATTTTACCGTTATCCCCAAAACGCTGCAAAAGATCGGGCTGTAATTCGTATTGCTTATGGGTAACTAATTCAGCCAAAGCTCCTGCTTGCATCAATAGCGATTCACCTGCGGTGTATTGCTGTATACTCATGTACAGCTCCTTCCCCGACAAGGTTTTGTATTCGAAACAGGTACTGGGAATTTGTTCCGGACGTGACTATTAGACAATTATACCTGATTTGCGTCTCTACATTAACCCTACTCCCCCATAATACGACAAAAAAATAAAATACCGAAAAGTCGGTATTTTATCTAAAGCAGATTTAACCTGCACATGCACAATTTATGATCCGTTACTCTTCTGCCCCTCAGCCGTTAGTCCAAGCTTTTTTAACAGATGAATAGCCTGCTCCTTCTCTTCCACGGATAAGCCATCCACGGTCTCCATAATAACACGATGATGCTGCGGGAATATTTGCTCAAAGAAATGACGTCCATCATCAGTCAATTCTGCATAAATCACACGCCGATCATCTTGCGAAGCACGACGGGTAAGCAAGTTTTTTTTCTGAAGTTTATCTACCACGTACGTAATATTCCCACTAGAGATTAGTACCTTTTCTCCAATTTTCTGCAAAGGCTGGGGTCCCCGATAATACAGCAGATCAAGCACACCAAATTCTGTTGTATTTAATCCATGACTATGAATGTCCCGATTCGTACGAGACGTGACCGAATTATAAGCACGAGCCAGAACAACGAACAAATTAAGTGCTAGGTCCTGATCATCTGGTTTTACAGACATATTAACAGCCTCCGTTACTCATATCTTTATTCCAAGATATCTTAATTGTGCGCTTTTGTCAAGTTTAAGCGTTCCTCCCCCTACTCCTACGGCCTAAAAATGGAGGAATTGTCGTCTATTATGTGAAGATTACAGTTCATTATGTAAAAAAAGTCCGCTCTCAGCCAGTCTTAACACACTGATTCAGAGAGCAGGACGATTATATTGCAATCCCTAACTTCTTACGTAAAAATACGTAGGCAATACGGCCGCATAATACTCCCAGAACATTCAGTATGATGTCATCCACATCCATTGTACCTGCGCCCAGCAGCATTTGGGACACCTCAAGAATGACCAGTGTGATCACTATCGTTAACAACAGACTGCCTATACTTCGCATGGACACCCAAATGATAGGCACAAGGATACCGAAGGGAATGAATACGCCAATATTACCGAGCAAATTAACACCCCATACCCGAAAAGGAAACGACTCCATTGCCCGCCAGTATTGCCTGATCGTATCAAACGGCACAATATTATACGAATACGGGGGTCCTGGCCGTAATGTACGACCAAAACCGAGAAACATCCAATATAATAGAAGTCCTGTATATAAAATCAATAACACCAATGCCACATGATGAAGCAGACGGGTCCTAGACATTACTTGTTACGGACGTCGATCTGTCCATTGGCCCGTGCGATAATCACCTGGTCCGCCATATTAATGAACAGTCCGTTATCGACTACTCCCGGAATTTGGTTCAAGCGGATTTCCAACTCCTGCGGATTCTCAATCGTACCATAGCGACAATCGGCAATATAATTACCGTTATCCGTAAGGTAGCGCTCGCCGTCTTTCATACGCCACTCCGCTTTACAGCCCGTCTGCCGCAAGGCCTCCAACGTCCATTCACTGGCAAAGGGTACGACCTCAACAGGTAAAGGAAATGCACCCAGCACCTTCACATCCTTGGACTCATCGACAATAATAATTAATCGGTCGCTATTGCTTTCCACAATTTTCTCTCTCAGTAAGGCTCCGCCTCCACCTTTCACCAGCACCAGCTGCTCATTCACCTCATCTGCACCGTCGATGGTAACGTCAAGCCTTCCAATCTGATCAAACGGAATGATGGGAATTCCCAGCTCCCTGGCCTGATCTTCCGACGCTTGGGATGTAGCTACAGCCTGTATATGTAATCCTTGCGCTACACGCTCACCAATTTTTTGAATAGCCCAAAAGGCTGTCGAGCCTGTACCAAGTCCTACTTTCATGCCGTCCTGAATCGCCTCAACTGCTTTTTCGGCCGCTTTTTGCTTCAAATTCATTATCATCTCTCCCGCTATATAGGCTAGTATTGATCATCATCCATTTTATAAGAGAACGCTTTATATTAACAGAGACAGCTTTTTACCATAACAAAGGCTGTTTTCATCGTGTTCATACTCCCCAAATCGTTCAATAGGTTCGTATCCCCGCTTGGTATAGAGAGCAATCGCTTCAGGTTGAGCCGCTCCGGTCTCCAATTTAATCCTTACAACTCCCCGTTTTCTGGCTTCCTCTTCCAAAAAAGATAATAGGCTCACCGCAATCCCTTGTCTGCGATAAGAGGAATCGACATAAAATCTTTTAAGTTCCATTTCTTCCGCATCTATAGGCCTAAGCCCTCCACAAGCCACCGGTTTTTCGTCCACATACACAACAGCGAAAAACATTTCTTTAACTTTCGGATTGGAAAAATCAACCAAGTAAATTTCATCGGCAGGATACCTTTCCAGCAAGTCCTCATCCAGCCTTTGAATCAACTTATGCAGATCCTCGTGATTACTCTCAACCTTTAAAATCGTAAGCTTGGACATTCTTCTTATCCCTCTTCTCTTTGCATGGATATAAAGACTCATTTGCAAACAATTCACAAAAACCGCGATAAATCAAGCATTTACAACGTTAAATATGAAAAATGTCCCAAATTGATAAGTGCATTTGACTCTATTATAAAGTATGATGGTTTCTGTTGAATAGTTGCTTATGGACTGTAATGAATTCAAATCTCAAGTTGAAGTATAAATTGGAATATACTGAAACACAGACAGCGTTTACCTATTAAAATTAATTTTTTATTGTGTAAGGTATTCATTTCAAGGGCTTTTCGTACGACATATATATAGGGATATCATACTTGTCTGTAAAAGGACTTAAGACCTATTACATAAAATTCAAGGGTCTATGATCTCGATTATTTTGTTTGTAAGGGGGACTTGATTATCTCATTCGATAAGCGGTTCAACACCATATACAAAAAATACAACCAGGGAGTGGAACATTTTGAAAAAGTGGAGTAGCTTATCATTCTTCACCAAAAACCTATTATTATCCTTCTTCAACATCGTATTGATTGGGCTAGTTCTTATTGTGTCCAGCTATTTGATCCAACGTACGATTTTGATAGACCAATTGCATGGGCAAGTGGAAAAAATCACATTGAAGTGGGCCCAGGGCATTAATTCCGATGAAGTAACCCAAGCGGTTCAAGAGAAAAATTATGATGGACCCATTCAAACCAAACTCCGCGCGTACCTAGATAACATCATGGCGACGAATCCAAATATCTCTCATGCCTATATTTTCGGGACGGAGCTCGAAAATGGCAATCTGACATCTATTGTGGCGATGCCAACGGATCTCAGAGAAGCATTTGAAAAAGATAAGATGCTCGTTGGCTCTATGTATGAGCAACCCAATGTCGTGGCAGTAGGCGTAACCGGTATGCTGGACAGTGGCAAACCAACATTCACCAGCTTCTACGATGATACTTTTGGTACATGGACGACTTTGATGACTCCGATTAAAGATCCAAGCGGCAAAATCTTTGCATATTTTGCAGTCGATGCAGATGCCGGTGCCGTACCTGCAGGATTGACCAAGCTGCTCATTAGCGGCGCTACCATTTTAGTGATTTTCCTACTGATCTGCCTGGCGCTTCAATATTGGGTTGTGAAACGTACGCTGTCCCCGATTAAGCAATTGATGTACGGTATCAGCGAAGTAAGCAGAGGAAATCTGGATGTTCAAATTCATGCAGGTCATGATGATTTGGGACTCGTAAATCAGAATTTCAACGATATGGTAAGTCATATTAACAGCATTATGACTAAAGTGAAGCAGACAACTGATGAAGTCAATGAATCCGCCAAAGAATTACTCGCAATCTGCGAACAAAACGGAATCAATTCCAACATCATCAATCAAAACATCAGTGAAATCACGGAGAATATCCGTTCGCAGGAAAAAGCAACAGGCGATAGTGCACGTGCCATGGCTGAAATGGCTTCGGTCATTCAAAATATTGCCACGAGTTCTTCCAATGTTGCGGAAGAAGCCAATTCGGTAGAGAAACGCTCTAACGAAGGCAACGAGATTGTAAGTAAGGTATCATCCCAAATGCACTTGATTACCGATACAGTAACCAATACTTCCCGTATCATCAAGTTGCTGGACAGTCGTTCGCAGGAAATTGGCAATATCATCAGTACCATTTCAGGCATCTCCAGTCAAACCAACCTGCTCGCTCTGAACGCTTCTATTGAAGCTGCGCGCGTTGGTGAAGAAGGTAAAGGCTTTGCCGTCGTTGCCAGTGAAGTACGTAAGCTGGCAGAACAATCTGCGGAGGCAACCAAACAGATTACATCACTGATTGAAGAAATTCAAAATGAAATCGGACAAGCTGTGAAATCGATGGAGCAAGGAAACGTTGAAGTTCAAAACGGAATCGTCGTTGCTGGACAAGCAGGCGTGCTGTTCAATGATATTCTTCAAGCAACTAAAAATGTAGCATGGCAAATCCAAGAAGTATCCAGCGCTACTGAGCAAATATCTGCGGGTACACAGGAAATGACAGCGACAGCAGACGATCTTTCTTCCACTGTAACCAAAACAGCCAATAACAGTGTTCACATTGTGCAAACGGTGGAGGAACAAAAAGCTTCTTTGGATTCGATTATTGATTCATCCCATAAATTGACATCCATGTCTGAAGAGCTTCAAGAAATTACATCTTATTTCAAAATTGCAGACACCAACCGTAGCAAATCATAATAGCCATTTATCGACTTAAAGTTAATTTCATAGTTAATCATTCATTCGGTAATGCCTCCCTCCTGTTCATGCATTTGAAGGGAGCGAGGCATTTACTGAGTTTACCATTTATATTAAGACATCATACATTCAGGAGGTTAGCGTAATGGCTTCATTACTACAAAACAGTACACAGACAACCCCTTCCCCATTCCTAGTTCCCTTGGATTATGCACGTATACAACGCAAGCATACATCCTCTACTTATCAAGTAGAGTTAGAAGCGTCCATCTCGGAACAATTAAATCAGCAAAAAACTGCGGGAGACAAACAAGCGTTGCTCTTATCAGCATATACTGCATGGGTATATCGCCTTTCCGCAGAAGAAGAAGTTTCTTTTTCTACTTTCGTGCCACAAACTGGTCTGCTTACAGCTTCGCTGACAGTCGAAAAGGAAACGACTTTTCATGAACTAGCAGACTTATTTCAGGAGATGCTCCGTGAGCCAAGTGCATACCTTGCGGAACCACAAGCCGATACTTCATTTTCGACAAATCTGCCTACGGACAGCGGTGTAGAATCCCGTATTATGGATTGGGCTGTCAGTGAACACAATGGCGCTTATCAAATACAGATACGATATGATCAATCACTCTTGCTGGAAACAACGGTTGTCCGATACGCAGAATACTTTGAAACCCTTTTGCGTGGCGCGCTAACCAACAGCCATGCACCTGTGAATTCAATTGATATATTATCGGATGCAGATCGAGCTGCTCACGAAGCTTTAAATAATACAGTCGTGAAATATCCTGAGCATCAAACTATTCATGGAATGTTTGAGGAGGCGGCTTCACAATACCCTGATCGTTCGGCTATTGCTTCCCACACTGGAGAGTACACGTACCGTGAGTTGAACGAACGCGCTAACCAAGTCGCACGTGTCTTGTTATCCAAAGGTCTTACCAAAGGTGAATTCGTGACCATCTTCATGGAACGGAGCTTAGAGACCGTTATTTCACTGCTTGGTATCCTAAAAGCCGGAGGCGTATATGTACCTGTTGATCCCGCCCACCCCGCTGACCGGAGTAGCTACATTGTCGAAGACACGCGTTCTCCTTTTGTATTAACAACTTCCGCACTTATGGAACAAGCGACTGAACTGTGCGGTTCTATTGAAACGGTAAAAGAAATTTTAGCTATTAACGGGCCGCTGGCAGGCTATGCTGCAAGCAATCCGAACGTTCGTGTAAGTCCGGATGATCTAGCTTATGTCATCTATACATCCGGCTCTACAGGCAAACCGAAAGGTGCCCTGATCGCTCACCGCGGTGTTGTTAACCTAGGAGCTGTCGTGCAACGCGATTGCGACATTACACCTCAGGATGTATTGACCCAATTTGCAACCTACAGCTTTGATGCATCCGTTTGGGATACCATTGGAGCCTTGTTTTACGGTGCAAAATTGTACTTGCTGTCTTCTGAAGAGCGTGTATCTGTTGAAGAATTCGCTGAAGCCATTGCACGTACAGGCACGACGATTATTACCATTTTGCCAACTGTATTCTTTAATCAGCTATCTACGTACTTGTCAGACGAAGGCTATCGCAAACTCGCTAAGGTACGGATTGTTACTGTAGCAGGCGAAGCGCTGTACGGCTCCCAAGTTCGAGCGTTCCAAAGCAAGTTCGGTACAGATACCGACATCGTAAACGTATACGGACCGACCGAATGCACCGTAGCGACAACGACCCATCGGGTCCGTGGTGCCGTGCCTGAGCATGTCGTCAATATCCCGATCGGCAAGCCGATTTACAATTACAAAGTGTATATCGTTAACGATGATAACAAGCTCTGCCCAGTCAATATTCCGGGTGAAGTATGTATTGCTACTCCTGCATTGGCCCATGGTTATCTCCATCAGCCAGAACGTACAGCGCAATCGTTCGTGGACAATCCTTTTGTTCCGGGTGAAAAAATGTACCGCTCGGGTGATATCGCCAAGCTGCTGCCAGACGGTACGATTGAATACGTAAGCCGCAAGGATTCGCAGCTCAAAATTCGTGGAAATCGGATTGAAATCGGAGAAATTGAAGACCATTTTTCCAAACATCCAGGTGTTCAGGACGTCGCTGTGGTAGCCGTCAAAGATCACACAGATCAGAACATGCTAGTTGGCTATTTCACCACTTCGGATGGACAATCTATTCCACAGGACGTTATTCAGTCTTATATTGGGGGCAAGCTGCCTTCTTATTTTGTACCGAGTCATGTCGTTCATTTGGAAGCTATGCCAATTTCACCAACTGGCAAGATCGATCGCAAAAAGCTGGCCCTGCGACCACTACCGGAAGCGTCTGATCTTTCATTTGGCGGGGAACCTCTCCGAGAAGGAACCGAAACACTCATTGCCGAAGCATGGACTCAAGTGCTTGGTAAAAATAACATTGGCGCTACCGATGATTTCTTCCTGATCGGGGGCGATTCGCTTCGTGTCATCCATGTGCTGGCTATTTTGAAGCCGCGTTATGGCGCGCTGCGCATCGGAGATTTTTTCCGCTACAAAACCGTTCGTGAGCTTGCTGAATACGTGGAACAATTAGGTACGGAACAAATGCCGCAACGCAAGCCACTCGCGATTTCTCAAGAAAAAATGGACTTGAATGAGCATCCTATTGAGTTATCTGGTGCTTCTGACTTAGCTGAAGTCCGCGACTTGCGCGTGATTTTGTTGACCGGTGCTACAGGCTATCTGGGCTCGCACATTTTGTATGACCTACTTCAACGAACAGAAGCCAAAGTATACGCGATGGTACGCCCTTCTCAGGACGGTCCATCTGGTATCGAGCGTATTCAGTCCGTATTGACGGGATATTTTGGACATGATATCTCCAGCTTGATCGAAGGACGAGTGAAGGCTGTCTATGGGGATCTGGAGCAAGCTGATCTGGGTCTCTCTTCTGTCGACCGCCATATGCTGGAGCACCAAATCGACGGCATTATTCACAGCGCCGCTGACGTACGCCATTTTGGTGATTCGGCAGCCTTCGATCGCACGAATGTGACCGGAACACTGGAACTGCTGAAAATCGCCCAAGCCAAGCCGGGAGTATCCTTCCATCATGTCTCCACTATGGGAATACCGGAGGATCTTGCTAACGAAGGAAAATGGGAGTCGGCATTGGAGCTTTCTGCCTTCCCAGATGAATTGAACGTGGACAATCTGTACACGAACAGTAAACTCGCGGCGGAGAAGCTGTTGTTCCAAGCAGCTCAGGCCGGTACGCCTGTCTCGATCTATCGCGCGGGTAATTTGACAGCCCATTCGGCCAACGGACGCTTCCAGCGAAATATTGATAGCAATGCTTATTATCGTATGATGAAGGCGATGCTGCTGCTGGGCAAAGCGCCACAAGCCGATTGGCATACGGACTTCACACCGATTGATTACGCCAGCCGTGCTATCGTAGAGCTGTCTGTTCATCAAAAAAGCGCAAACCGTATTTTCCATATCTGCAATCCGAACCCACTGCCATATGATGAACTGATCGCTATGGTAAACCAACTCGGTTACGCAGTAGAAACCCTGCCTTTTGACGATTACAGCGCCTGGTTGCTAAATCCGTCTTCCGGCATTCAGGAGGATGCACTTCACCTTGCTATGGGACAACTAGAAGGTGACGGAGCCAAGGATTCAGCTTACCGTTACGGATGCTCTGTAACCACAGCTCTGCTGGAACAAGCTGGCGTTCAATGCCCGGCAACCGACCTGAATTTTATTCGGAACATGATCCAGCATGCCGTCGAGATCGGTTACTTCCCGACCTCTTCACCGGTATCTGTAAAAGCTACACAGAGGTAACAAAGTTGTGATATTTCCCCCGCGTGTTTTCGGTATGATAGACTAGATTTTGCTAGTTTCATATCTAGTATAAACCTCTATACTTTCAGAATTTTTTTGCATGCGGGGGATGTCATTCAATGAAACACACTTTTTTTAAAAGAACGTTGCTAATCATAAGTTTGTTGGCTATTTTAGGAATTTTGGTGTATGAAGCACGTAGCATATACCACACACCTACAGTTAAAGGGGCTCATCGTACACGCACAGCTAATGCAGATCGACTGGTACGCCATTTATTTTCAATGACGCCTACACCAGATAAAGTATATTACCAAAACAAAGTAATTGTCCTGATGTATCATGAGGTGACCAAGACTCCACCTGATCCCGGTGCTCTCAAGCTTAGTAATTTAACGAGGCAGTTGGACGAAATGAAAGCTAACGGCTTCCACTGGATCACGATGAAAGAGTATACGGATTTTATTTTACATAAAGCCAAGGTTCCTGATAATGCGGTACTTATGACATTCGACGATGGCTACGAGTCCTTTTATACGGACACTTTTCCTGTGTTGAAAAAGTACCAGGTACCGGCAACCAATTTTCTCATCACGTCCACGATCAGCAATCCCAAACATATTGGTATTCCAAAGCTGACATGGGATCAAATTCATCAGATGCATGCTGAAGGCATTGATTTCTACAATCATACCAATGACCAGCATGCTTACGGATACTCCAACACAGCGCGCACCCAACAAAAGCCGCTTCTGATGGCTCCAGTGTATTCGAAAAAGCTGGGGCGAATGGAAACCGAGGATGAGTTCAAACAGCGAGTTTCTACCGATTTGGACATGGCTGACAAGAAGCTGTTCAAGCATCTACACAATGATCAGAATGTACTTGCCTTCCCTTATGGTGGGTATACCAAGGAGACGATGGAAATTTGCCGTTCCTTGGGTATTGACGTTACGTTTACGGTGAAACGCGGGATTAACTCGCCAGGGCAAACGAACGGCTATCGCGTCAATGCAGGTGGAATACACAATATTCCCGAAGTATTGGTGCAATACATGAAGGAAGGTGCTCCCCTTCGCCCACTTCCTTTTGCTCAAGGTCCCAACAAGGTATCCTAAACGTTGGCTAGCTTATTGAAGGATAAAAAAGAACCTTTAAAACCATTTTATGTCGTGGTTTTAAAGGTTTTTTTAATGTATGAGATGTAGATTAGGGCCAGATGCGAATTGCCGCGATAACAGCCAGATGTACCGGGTAAAAGCTACGCCACAACCAACGCGGTACCCGACTATAAAATCCGCTTTCTCCAGTTGCAAAACATACGATCAGAATACTGGACAGCAGACTAAAGTGCTGAAGATTCGCGTGATGCACCATATCATACACTACGTTCAAAACAAAATGGGCTGCAATCATCATATATGAACGGGTGTATCGATAAATCAGAACCAACAGCAGTCCATAGGCTCCGTAATCCATCTGGCTGAGCTCCATAACCAGAGCTGAGACGACGTACAGACACGTTACAGCCGTCCAATGCTTTAAGTGGGATGCAGCAGCCAACGCAAGCAACGAGGCCAATAGCGTCCAGATTACGTTCGGTCTAAGCACATCAAACGCCAGCATATAGGGCACCTGAGAAATCAGAGCCAGTCCGAGTAGACGAAGCATGTAGCTCTGCATGTCTCGGGTATGAGTATATCCCGCATACAGCGCGTACGCGTAGATTGGAAAAGCAAGCCTGCCGGCAATTCTCCAAGCCGGATCCGTCGGAAAAAACACAAGTCCGACATGGTCAATCAGCATCGTCAGCATGGCCAACCAGTACATACAAGGCCCCCTTATTTATGTTTTACGTTTTATCTTCTGTCAAGCTCAGAATGGCGTTCATGATGTCCGTTTTCGTAACCCGCCCTACCAACTCCCGAATTGGAGTTGAGGAGCTACATTGCTCGTCCAAAACTGGAAGACAATTGACCTGATGCCGAATCAGTTTCGATATCGCTTCCAGTAAAGTGTCTTCTGGAGCAAGCGTCGTCATTTGGGCCCGGCGCGTCATTGCCATGGTCACCGGGACGGTGTGAAGATCGGTATGCCCCAGCATGACCTTCAGCAAATCCTTGCGGGTAACAATTCCAATGAGCTCCTGCTCCTCTCCTGTGACCATCAGGGTACCTGTATTTTGCTGAAACAGCATCAGCACCGCATCATAGGCGGTAGTGTCACCGGAAATCAAAATCGGATCACTAAGTATATCCGCCACCGTCAGCTTTTTGAGCATGTTGCCGATATGACTATCATATTTAGGATGACGCCCTGGCAGGTAGCCTACCTTCGGCTTGGCATCCACCAGTCCGAGCATAACGAGCAGAGCAAGGTCAGAACGGAGAGTCGGACGCGTCAATCCCAGTGTTTCAGCAATTTTATCCCCCGTAACAGGTGCCAGACGCTGGACAATATCAACAATTTCCCGCTGTCTTTCAGACAGTTGAATAATGATTACCTCCTTATGGAGTGGGGTAGAATACATTATAAAGAGCGTAGATCGGTAAATTTCAGCATCTTCCGACAATTCATCAAATTTTAATCATACACCGCTTGTTTTCAAATTTAAAATGTGTCACAATTAAGAATGTAATACATACTAATTATAAGTTTAACGTGTGCAATATGCTACATTTATAATGAACTATTGTACATCGCATGTGATATGTATTATGTATTATATAAACCTGAGGAGGAAATCAAATGAAATTTTTCTTGGATACTGGTAACATTGAAGAAATCAAACGTATTGAACGTTTGGGTCTGGTTGATGGTGTAACAACGAACCCTTCACTGATCGCTAAGGAAGGTCGAGTGTTCAAGGAAGTCATTCAGGAGATTTGCAGTATCGTTGAAGGTCCCGTAAGTGCTGAGGTTATTGGTCTGAAGGCTGAAGATATGCTCAAAGAAGCTTATGATATCGCCAAGTGGGCACCGAACGTGGTTATCAAGCTTCCTATGACTGAAGATGGCTTGTATGCTTGTAACGAGCTGACCAAGAACGGAATCAAAACGAATGTAACACTGATTTTCTCCGCGGCTCAAGGTTTGATGGCAGCCAAAGCTGGCGCTACTTTTATCAGCCCGTTCGTAGGACGTCTGGATGATATCGCTGTTGACGGTATGAAGCTGATTCGTGAACTGAGACAAATTTTGGACATTCATGGTCTGAAATCCGAAATCATCGCCGCATCCATCCGCAATATTAAGCATGTAGAAGATGCTGCTCTGTCTGGTGCACATATTGCCACCATTCCAGGTTCCTTGCTCCCTTCTCTGTGGAAACACCCACTGACAGACAGTGGTATCGAACGCTTCCTGAAGGACTGGGAAACCGTACCTAAAGCTTAATTCGCCAGTCATGGCAAACGATATTATATCAACCCAAACAGCCCGTATTTTACGGGCTGTTTTTTTTGCTGTAGTGATAGCAGAACCCAAAACGCTGAACAACTTTTTTTGACAAAATAACTTGTTGTTCATATAATTGTTATAACAACTAATTAATTTCAAAGTAATTTATGTACGGGAAACAGAAAGGAGTACCTATGAATAACTTGCCTCCCGATTGTTCCATTGGGATGTTGCTCGGGATTACTCACCGCAAAATGAGTCAGCAGCTCTTGCAGCGCCTCAAACCTTATGATATTTCCCCAGAGCAATGGTCGGTTCTGTTCCAAATCTATCAGGCTGAGGGTTTAAATCAGAAAGAAATTGCAGCTAAGGCCGTGAAGGACCAGCCTACCACGACTCGAATTATTGATTTGTTGGACAAGAAGGGCTGGGTACGGCGTGTAAATAGCCCACAGGATCGTCGGGCCTATTTGCTTCATCTGACTGAAACAGGCCGACAGCTTGTGGAGAAGACTCTTCCTGTCGAACTTGATACCAATCACGATTTTGTAAAAGGAATTTCCTCGGCCGATCTGAAGCAATTCCGCCGGACTCTTTTACAAATTCACGCCAACATGACCGAA
This sequence comes from Paenibacillus sp. FSL M8-0228, assembly GCF_038007385.1. Classification (NCBI taxonomy): domain Bacteria; kingdom Bacillati; phylum Bacillota; class Bacilli; order Caryophanales; family Paenibacillaceae; genus Paenibacillus; species Paenibacillus sp. FSL M8-0228. Next base: position 2,089,023 of record NZ_JBBOXA010000001.1, on the reverse strand, counting down.
TCAGAAAAACAAGGAGAGAACGATTAATATGCAACAAGGCAAGCAACCTCTTTGGACCAAGGAATTTATCGTTCTTACGGTTTCCAATTTATTTTTGTTTCTGGAATTACAGATGATCCTATCTTCCATTCCTTCTTATGTGAAAAATACATTCCACGCTAGTTCCGTTCAGGTGAGTCTCGTTACCACCTTATTCGCTTTAAGTGCGATTGCAGCACGACTCTTTTCAGCCCGTATGCTGGAAAAGGGACATCGCAGTACCCTGATCTTCGTGGGACTGCTGTTTGCATTGGCAGGAACGCTGGGGTACAGTGTTTCGCCAACGATTACAGTGCTTCTGCTCATGCGGATGTTATTTGGGATTGGCTTCGGTATGAGTAGCACGGCCTTTCCAACGATGGCCTCTGACGTCATCCCGCCCAAACGTCTCGGTGAAGGAATGGGCTTCTTTAGTCTGTCCACTAGTCTAGCGATGTCGATTGGGCCGACCATCGGCATTTCGATGCTTCAATACGGGAGTTTCAACCTGCTTGCCTATACGACAGCAGCTGTAATTGTTGTGATATTCCCGTTGGCTTACTGGCTGATTCGTACACTACCCAAAGAGCACATCGAACCACCTATGGTTCCTTTGGAAGAAGGGCGAAAACCGGCATTTAACCGTAAATTGTGGGTTCCCGCCTTGTTGAACATGCTGATGTCTATCACATATGGTGGATTACTCGGCTTTATGGCGCTTTACGGGGATGAAGCAAATCTGGCACATCCGGCCTACTTTTTCCTGTTTAATGCGGTATCCGTGCTGATCGTGCGTCCCTTCTCGGGCCGTATTTATGACAAAAAAGGGGCAAAAGCACTGCTCATCCCTGGCTCCCTGTTTTTAATTGGCGGTCTGATCCTGCTTTCCTACGCACACAGTGATGTCTTCATGTATATGTCTGCTCTTTGCTACGGTATCGGGTTTGGTGTCATGCAGCCGACCCTCCAAACCTGGATGATTCAGGTCGTGTCTCCTAAACAGAGGGGCATGGCAAACGGTATGTTTCTCAATTCCCTCGATTTCGGGGTTGCAGCCGGAGCGCTTATACTTGGCATTATCGCCAAAGCAAGTGATTATGCGTGGATGTACCGTCTTTCCTCGCTGTTTGTTGTACTGTTCTTACTAATCTATGTCATACAAATCGTTGTGAGCCGCAAGCCTAAGACGCATCTCCCTCTAGAAGGGTAGACTATATTTTACAAATGAACATTAGCTCTTACTTGCTTAGTTATCAAAAACACCCGTTGCCATGGTTTCATGGACAATGGGTGCTTTTTCATTTATTTCGCAGGAGTTTTGCGTCTTAGCTTGGGAGAACGAGGCTTTTCCCGGGACACGCTTGTTTGCTCCTCATTTACACTCATACGGTCCGTGGATTTGTCATCTGTGGGTTCATCCTGCTTGGGTCTGACCGCAAACAGCATCAGCAGAGCTGCAATGCCTCCCACTGCGGCCATCACGCCAAAGAGCAGACCATGTCCACTGCTGCCCAGCAGCAAGGATACAACCGGAGGGCCTAGTGACACCCCGACAAAGCGCATGCTGCTATACAGGGCAGTAATGGTTCCGCGTTCCTCTTTTTCAATTCCCTTTGTAATGAGAGAATCCAAACAAGGCAGCGCAAGCCCAATTCCGCCGCCCCCTAACGTAAACAGTCCGATCACCGCATAAATATTTTGGATAAATCCGAGAATGGCAAAGCTGATCGTCAATATGGCCAAACCACTAAAACCGATCCACTTCATACGCTTTTTGTGCTTGCCGATGATCTTGCCTCCTACATAAGAACACAGACAGAGGGAAATCAGCGGAATGGCTAACACAAAACCTTTCCACACTCTATGGAGGTTGTAACGACTTTCCAAGATGTCGGATAAGTAGAACAAGACGCCAAAAATGACAAACATACAAATGCCGCCCATAGCGAAAATAGCATAGAGCCAACGTCCTTTTTCGGCAAGCACCCGCTTCACATTTCCCACAAACTCCCGAAACATAATCGGTTGGTTCTTACGCTTAGGCACATGGATCAGCCAAAGCACCAAAATGAGCGAAATCAGACAGAGGCCTGGAATTACGGCCAGTGGCAAAAACCATAGAACAGCTCCCAATGCGGCACCGAGTATCGGACTTAGCACTTTGCCAAATGTGTTGTAAGTCTCGACGACCCCCAGGTTCTTACTGGCCTCATCCTCATTCTCGTACAGATCACCCACAAGCGGAATGACTATAGGAAAAGCCCCTGCCGCTCCCGCACCCTGAAGTAGACGGCCTGCAATAATGGTCCAGTATGCTGCCGAATCGTGAAGCAGCCATACTCCCGCTGCAGAAATCCCCCCACCAATCACCGTCAGAATCAGACAGGGAACAATCACCGCCTTACGGCCAAATCGGTCGGAGAGATAGCCCGCAATCGGTATCAGTAAAATGGCCACCACCGCATATACTGTAATCAACATGCTAATCCGAAAAGAGCTTACATGTAGCTTACGTCCGATTTCCGGTAACACAGGAATCAGCATGGAATTACCCAGCGTCATCATCAGCGGGATGGAACCTAACGCAAGCAGATTCCCCTTATTTTGTTGCATCCCGTTACCACCTTTGCAAAAGTAATAACACAGCTGTTCAGATTTGTTCAACAGATGTTATTGTGTTTACATTGGTGGGGATTTATACGGCTACACTTTAAATCCACCGACCCTTGCATTCAGCAGTTGCGACATATCCGCCAGTGTATGAATAGATGATGCAATTTCCTCCATGGAAGCCAGTTGCTCTTCAGCCGCCGCACTGACGCTCTGGGTTCCTCCTGCCGACTGCTCTGCTACTTCACGAATACGTTCTACTGCTTCCACCATTCGCTCTGATCCGCCGGACATTTGTTCTACGGACCGGTTTACATTGTGAATCTGTTCGCTGACCTGTTGAATGGAACTTCCAATCTGACGAAATGCGGTTTCTGCGGATTGCATGACCTTTACGCCAGACTGCACTTCAACCGTCCCTGTCTGCATACTGGAAGCGACATTTCCAACATGCTCCTGAATATTTTGCACAAATTGTGTGATTTCTGCTGCTGAAACCGATACCTGCTCGGCCAATCTTCTTACCTCAGAGGCTACAACTGCAAATCCTTTGCCCTGCTCTCCGGCTCTTGCCGCTTCAATCGACGCATTGAGCGCCAGCATTCCTGTCTGTTTAGCAATTCCAGTAATAACAGCTCCAATCATGCCAATCTGTTCGGCCTGTTCACTAAGTGAACGTACAGCACGTGCAGAGCTGTCTACACTTTCGCTTACCTTCTCCATCTGACGCATAGCCTGACCTATAGATTGTTCCCCTGCTTCTGCATCTTTAGCGGCTGTATCAGACAACTCATATACCTGCTGGCTCGTAGCTGCAATATGCTCCAGTTCGTGGGCAAGCTCTTTCACAGTATCTGTAGTTTGTGTAATATCGTCGACCTGATGCTCCATACCAGCCGCTAATTCTTCCATTACACCGGAAGTATGACGATTGGCCTGATTCATTTCCTCTGTACTTACGCTAACCCGTTCTGCGGTTACGGTTAATGTACGCGCCGTATCCTGAGCATCCACTATAATACTGCGGAATCCCTCAATAAGCTTGTTGTAGGAGCTTGCAATCATACCGATTTCGTCTTTGGACGTAATATCCAGTCGGCTACGCAAATCTCCCCCACCTTCAGACATTTCCAACAGTTGCTCATTCATATGGTGTAATGGACGAATTGAACGAATCAGAACGATGGATTGAAAAATACTGTAAATGATAACCAGAAGCCCTACAATACTCGTAATCAAGGATGTATTCGTCATCGTTTGGTGCGCTTGCTGTACTTTCACCGTCACCATATCCTCTTGAGCTTTGACGAAGGCTACTACCTTGGTATCAAGTTGCTTGCGCAACACCCGTTCGTTTTCAAAATCATCGAGCAAATCAGAAAATGGCGGGAAAGCGTCATCTCTTGTACTCTGATACCCCGCTGTAGTCAGTAAACGATGAACTTGATTCATATAGGTATTAATCCCCGTCTTGAGATCAGTCATCTTTTTACTAGAATCCTCATTGCCTGTACTAAGCAGAGCTTCTGTCTCCTGTAGCAACTTTGCAACTTCACTTTGCTTGTTTCCGATCTCTTTCCCATACTGTTCGTCACGAGTTAGCAAATATGCCCGCTCATCATTAGATATGCCGTTTAACAAAAATTGAAGAGACTTCGAGTTATACGCAATAGCCTCTTCACGATTCATAATATCCTTGTACTCATTCTCACTATGTACGCTTAAAATGTAATTGGTCAGCAGCATTGCTGCAATCACACTCGGGATCAGTATCGCGCTAAGAATCATTTTGGCCTTAATCGTTAAATTCATGAATCGGTCCCCCAGTTATTTCTGAATAAAATGTCCAACTTACTATATATCGTTTTATTCGATTGTTTTTTTGAATGAAATAGAAAATAGTGTATAGATTTTTAAATATATTTATGTCTATTCAGTGAACATATATATCTTTTTTAATATCAAAAAACAAAAAAATTCAAAATTAGGTAAATGAACTGTTTTCAGTTTGTACTCTTCGAATTTCAGACTATTTAAATGATATACTATGTATTGGTATAGCATAAGCCTCAAGGAGGATCTGCATGAACAGTCTGGAGCTCAAACCGCTTATTCACGTGCTTAACGAGTTGGAAACCCGCAGCTGCCTTATTGAGCAGCAGGGTAACATGATCTTGAATTACTATCGTGAACCTCAAATTGCTAACGAACTCTATAAAATAAATTCCTGCACCAAAAGCGTGATTTCTGCATTAGTTAGTATCGCTATGAACCAGCAACAGGGACCGAAACCGGAGACGCCGATCCTCGAATTCTTTCCCCAGTTGGCCACAGATAGTGATTCTCGAAAACATGATATTACGATTGAACATCTGCTGACGATGTCCGCAGGCTTTAACTGGACGGAGTTTGGCGGACAAAACTCTTTTCCTACCATGAGCAAAACGTCAGACTGGGTGCAATTTGTACTTTCACAGCCATTATCGGATGTGCCAGGCACGCGAATGGAGTACAGTTCTGGCTGTTCTCAACTTTTGGCCACCATACTACGTCATGTTTCTGGACAAACAGTTGCTGAATTTGCCGAACAGCAATTATTCCAACCGCTCGGTATCGAAAGCTACCATTGGGAAACCGATCCTCAGGGCACTCATACGGGAGGCTTCGGACTGCATCTCAGGCCAATGGACATGCTCAAATTCGGGCAGCTTTACCTGAATGAAGGAGGCTGGGAAGGACGGCAGATCATCCAAGCAGAGACGGTTCGATATTCAACCCGTCCGTTTCTCCCTGCTGCCAAACCACAAAAAGCATTTTACGGATGGCACTGGTGGACTTCTTCCTTTTCAGATGGAACAGATACAGGAAGTGAAACGGACTATTTTTACGCTCTCGGCTTTGGTGGGCAATATATTGTTGTCGTCCCGTCGTATGACATGGTTGTTGTCGTTACCGCCGATAAATTCAAAAAGAAACGGACTCCTGTGGATATTTTCCGGCAGTATATTGTACCGCTACTACTCCAGCAGAATGGATAGGAGTAGATAACCAATGCTAAAAGTTGCAACTGATTCTATCAAAAATCTGCATCAAAAAGGGCTTGCCTGTTGGATCAAGCAAGCCCTTTCTTTACATATAATCGCTACATTGTGACATACTTCATCCACTTTCTAGCGCCTTACCTAGCCCAAGTGAATCGTAAGCTCTTGCTGTCCACTGGAAGCTGGTGTAATAATTACACCCTGTTCTCCCGACTGGCTGCTGCCTTGCTCCACTTGAACAACCTCGTGGATACCGCGCAGGACGATCGACCATGGTTTAACAGCACCTTCTGCCTTCACTGTAATGACAGAATCCTTGCGGCTGGCAATAACCGTTAACTCTTCTTCACCTGACGTATTCACGATAACCGTTCGAGCCTGTTGCCCCTCACCAAGCTCAAACAAATGAAGCGCCACTTGATCAGCATAATCATAATCCGGACGACTGTCCTCATGACCGATTGCCAACAGTGTGTTCGGCTTCACGAGCACAGGCAAAGTTGTAAAATCATGATGCTCGTTGACCCAACGACCACCTGACACTCTCTCATTCGTAAGTAAATTTGTCCACTGACCTTCTGGTACATAATACTGTACATTGCCTTCTTTATTAAAGATTGGGGCTACCAAAATGGAATCCCCCAGCATGTATTGCAGATCCAGTGTTGCACAGGTTGGGTCCTGCGGGAATTCCAATACCATAGCCCGCATCATCGGCAGTCCCTTTACCGAGGATTCCACAGCAGAAGGATACAGGTATGGCATTAGCGAGCATTTGAGTTTTGTAAAGCTACGCACCACATCCACTGATTCTTCGTCAAATAGCCAAGGCACGCGATAGGATTCGTTTCCGTGCAGACGGCTATGGGAGGACAGAAGTCCAAATTGTACCCACCGTTTGTATACGTCCGGCGCAGCCGTTAACTCAAAGCCGCTAATATCATGGCTCCAGAAGCCGAAGCCGCTCAAACCAAGCGACAAACCGCCTCGTAAGGATTCCGCCATCGACTCATACGTCGACGAGCAGTCTCCTCCCCAGTGAACCGGGAACTGTTGCCCCCCGGCTGTAGCGGAACGTGCAAATAACGCGGCTTCATTTTTACCCAGCTTTTCCTCCAGCACATCAAATACAGCCTTGTTGTACAAATGCGTATAATAGTTATGCATTTTCATCGGATCAGATCCGTCATGATATACCACATGGGTAGGGATGCGCTCGCCAAAATCAGTTTTGAAGCAATCTACCCCCTGATCTACTAACACCTTCAGCTTATCCTGGTACCAGGCGACTGCAGCCGGATTCGTGAAGTCAACCAGCCCCATCCCCGCCTGCCACATATCCCATTGCCACACGCCACCATCGGCGGTTTTGACCAGATAACCATTCTCCATGCCTTCATCAAACAAAATGGATTTCTCAGCAATATACGGATTGATCCATGCACAAATTTTGAGCCCCTTTGCCTTCAATCTTTGCAGCATGCCTTCCGGGTCTGGGAACATGTCTTGATCCCACTGGAAATCGCACCATTGGTATTCCTTCATCCAGAAGCAGTCAAAATGGAATACCGAGAGTGGCAGATCTCGCTCAGCCATCCCGTCCACAAAATGATTCACTGTGGCTTCATCGTAATCTGTTGTGAACGAAGTGGTCAGCCACAAACCAAAAGTCCAGGCTGGTGGTAATGCAGGCTTACCCGTCAGCTTGGTGTAATTGTCCAGTACCTCTTTAGGGTTAGCTCCTCCAATAATAAAATACTCTAACGATTCGCCGGAGACGCTAAACTGAACCTTTGATACATTTTCCGATGCAATCTCATAGGATACCTTTTCCGGATGGTTGACGAACACACCATACCCTTTATTAGATAGATAAAATGGAATGTTTTTATAGGCCTGCTCACTGCTGGTCCCGCCATCTTCATTCCAGATATCGACCACTTGGCCATTTTTTACGAACGGAGTGAAACGCTCTCCGAGTCCGTATACGTACTCACCGATGCCCAGCTCCAGCTGTTCCCGAAAAAAAGGCTGATCCTGCGGGTCTGTAATATAGCCTGGTCCCCGATGTCCGCTACCTGTGACTCTGCGATCCTCGACATAAAAGCCTACGTCCCAGCTCTTTCCACGACCGACTCGCACACTCAGATCGCCGCTTTTCAGTACCGCTGCGTCCTCATCCACCGTAATGCCTACCTCTGTTGGCAAGGTGTGAATTTCAAAATCCGGTCCCTGATGCACCCGTCCCTTATGGTGGTTTAGACGTACCCGAATGACATTCGGCATAGGCGAGCTGTAGGTCGCTTTCAGCAACGCTCCGTTCAGTGTATCTCCTTTATGCTCGATCCGGTGGGTTGCTGCATATACCGTCATGGAAGCATCGTCCGTCACGATATCACGGATTTCAGCAGGATTTTGTATTTCATAGCCCTTGCGAACCAACCAATAGCCATCTGTAAATTTCATCTGTTCCTTCCTCCGTCTCAATCTTTATATTCTTGATTCCAAATCGCTTGTTGGATTTTTTCGAAATCCTCACTATAATAATATTGATTTATGTAAGGGTTTACTTCTTTTATTTTGACGTATTGTATCAATATTTTGATGTTTTCTATATAAATCAGTTTGCCGAAAGGAATCATTGAAATGCAAAGGGAAATGTTACGAGAAAACCGCATTCACGGCAATCCCATGTATCCAGTCAGCGTATATCCGAGCGTAGAGCAATTGAACGGAAATAGTATATTGGAGTCCCATTGGCATGAGGAAATGGAGTTTATCGTAGTGGAACAAGGGACCGCTGTATTTCAGACGGATATGGTCTATACGGAGGTTAGCGAAGGTGAAGCCCTTTTTGTAAACAGTGGCGAGCTTCACGCCGGTTATTTACAAAAAAGTCCTCGCTGTGTATTTTCTGCGGTGGTGTTTCACCCCGACATACTGCACAGCCGCACGCAGGATACGGTGCAGACGCAGTTTATTGACCCATTTATCAGTAAAAAGCTTGTCCCTCCCCCCCACATTCGCGGCGTGCAGCTCTGGGAGCAAGAGGTGCTGGCTGCATTGCGATACATTATCACCAGCCATGAAAAGAATGCGCCTGCCCGTGAACTGGCGACCAAGGCACAGCTCTATAGCATGATCGCCTGCCTGTACCCACACATGACTCCCGCTAACGGAGAGGATGTGATTATGGCGGGTCAGCGCAACAAAGTTGAACGGATCAAAAAAGCGTTGGCGTATATCAACAGTCATGCTCATGAGCCTATACGTTTACGGGAAATCGCAGATGAGATTGGAATGAGCGAGGGACATTTCTGCCGTTTTTTTAAGCAGATGGTTCAGAAAAGCCCGGTAGAATATATCAACTATCATCGGATTCAAAAGGCTTGCAGGTTGTTGGAGCAAAGTGATCGAAAAGTGGTTGATATTGCGCTGGATGTTGGATTTGACAATCTAAGCTACTTTATTGCGACCTTTAAAAAATGGAAAGGCCTGACCCCTTCGCAGTACCGTAAGCAGCACGAAGCAGATCAGGCGCTTGCTGTCCCTTATATAACAGACTGATATGCATAGGATAAATTATTTGTTTTTTTTGGGCTTCATAAGTACTAAAATTATTTTTCTTCCTCTTAATTTAGTAAATATATAGCCAGCTACACCTCCTAAAACAGAGGGAATTAACCACCCTAACCCTACATTATATAATGGGAGAAAATGGGTGAAAAAATCATTAATTACATTAATTTTTATTCCAGCAGCATTCAAGCCATCAAATAAACTAATGATAAAGGTTAATATCAAACTGCCTTGATATACTTCTGACTTTCCTTTAAATACGGGATGTAAAAAAGTTAAAAATATTAGAGAAATAGCAATAGGATATATTGCCATTAATACTGGCGTTGAAACCTTAATGAGCTGTGTTAAACCTATGTTGGCTACAAGGATACTAAATATAGATAACATGAGAGCGACTCTTTTGTAAGAGACTTTTGGAAATAATCCATGAAAAAAGGAAGAGCAGGAAGTGATAAGCCCCACACTTGTCGTTAAACACGCTACTGTAATCATTAAGCCTAATAGAATAGATCCATAAGATCCAAAATAATAGGAGGAAACCTTAGCTAACACCTCAGCACCATTTCCTAAAATGCCCAGTTTTTCAACACTAGAAGCTCCCATGTATGAAAGAGACGTATAGATAAAAGCTAAGAGTATAACCGCAATTGCTATCGCTTTGCCACAAATGATCATCAGCTCTTTTTTTGTATTAACCCCTCTATCCTTAATCGCATTCACAATGATAATTCCAAAAATAAAGGCTACAAGAGCGTCCAATGTTAAATAACCCTCTTGAAAGCCTTTAAAAAAGACATTGGATGTATAACCCTCCGCAGGTTCTTGGAATTTTCCTATTGGGTGAATAATAGCTACAATCACAAGTAATCCAATGAATGTCAATTTAATGGGTGTTAGGAACTTTCCGATGACATCAATAATTTTTGTAGGATTAAGTGACAACAAACATGCAACTGCAAAAAAAAGGATAGTAAATACAAAAAGTGCGACAGGATGATCTGCATTGTCTGAAAAAAAAGGCTTTACTCCAATTTCAAATGACACACTACCGGTTCTAGGAATTGCATACAAAGGCCCGATGGCTAGATAAAGGATTGTTGTAAAGACAAGACCGAATACTGGATGTACACGACTCGCTAAAGTTTGCAAATTGCTTTTGCCCGAAAAAACAAAGGCTGTGACGGCTAGTAATGGTAAGCCGACACCGGTAACCAAGAAACCCGCATTGGCTATCCATACATTCTTTCCGGCCATTTGCCCAAGCATAGGTGGAAAGATTAGATTCCCTGCACCAAAAAATAAGGCAAATAGCATTGATCCTATAATGATAATAAAGGACGTAGAAACACTTTTAGACATAATAAATCCTCCAACCACGAACTCACAACATTTTGTTTTTATTCGTTTTCTTTTAATTTTGTATACTGTATGTTAATAGGAACGTAGCCAATTGTTGCATTCAAAGAACGGCATCTGATTGCCTAGAGTATGTTACTCTATATACGATCATCGTTTCAAGTAACTTTGTACTTGCAAAAATGAATCATTTCATCCCCTTGCTTTTGCACTTATGAGGCTACCCTATATTTCTCCTCCTACTTAGTGAGCTTAATGAACTATAAGAGAATTTTACACGTAGGACTTATTTCTTACAAGACATAGATGTAGTTACACACACCCGGTAGGTCTCGTAAAAGTTTTAAATTACTACATAATCTGCGGTTTAATCGAATCATCAACTGATTGTAATAAGCACAGGAAATCTTGGGAAAATGCCCTATGGAAGCAAGCGAATAATCCTTACAATTAATAGTACAACAATGCATATTAACGTTGAATACAATTTGAGCGGCTACAATTGAAGGGGTGCTTAAACATGACGAATTTGGCAAAACGCAACTATTGGTCTCTGAGTATTTTTAACTTCGCTTATCTATTTACATGGTCTGCCGCCATGTCTTTTTTTGTCATTTGGCTGGGACAAAGCCTGGAAATTTCAGAAACCTACACGGGATTTTTATACGCGGCTAATTCAATCGTCGCCTTGATCATGCAGCCTTTGTTCGGTTACTTATCTGACAAGCTGGGCTTGAGAAAACACCTGCTGTACATACTCTTTACAATCCTTTTGCTCGTCGGGCCCTTTTTTATCTATGTATACGGTCCATTGCTTCAAACGCAGTTCGTCATTGGTGCCATTGTTGGTGCGCTATTTATCGGCCTGGTATTTAATGCAGGTAACGGTGTCGTCGATTCGTATATGGACAAAGTTTCGCGTAAATATGGCTTTGAATACGGACGGGTTCGTATGTGGGGTTCACTCGGGTGGGCGGCGGCTACTTTTGTTGCGGGACGGGTCATCAATATCAATGTAAATCTGACCTTCTGGATTGCCTCCGTATCTGCCATTGTTGCCATGATCTGCATCTTCCTGACCAAAGTCGAAATTTCTGGACAGGAGCAGCAGAAAACAGAATCGTTGAAGCTCATTGATGTGCTGCATCTCGTACGTACCACAAAGTTCTGGTTTCTTATGCTATTCATGGTTGGCGTGACCCAAATTTATGAGGTATATGACCAACAGTTTGCCACATACTTCGTATCGCAGTTCAGTTCCAAAGCGGAAGGAAATCAATTCCTTGGCGATTTGAGCGCTGTGCAGGTTTTTCTGGAATTTGTGTTCCTTTTCGTTACCCCTTGGTTTGTGAACAAAACGACCGCCAAATGGGCATTAATTATTGCCGGGTCGATTATGTCTTTGCGTATTATCGGCTCTTCGCTGCCATTCGGTTCTATATGGGTGGCTGCGATGAAGATGATTCACTCCCTGGAGAAACCACTTATTCTGGTAGCCATCTTCAAGTACATTACCGTTAACTTTGACCAGCGCTTGTCCTCCACCATGTACCTGCTGTATTTGTTTATGGGCTCCCTGGTGGTTTCCATTTTCTCACCCATTGTCGGGCATATGTATGAAGTATTAAATTTCCCGATTACTTATGTAATTCTGGGTTCCATTGCAGGTCTATTCACCATCCTATCCTGTTTTACACTGACAGCAGACAAGAAGAATGGAGAGCGGTATCTGGAAGAACGCCGTAAACAGGATCTGAAAAGAGCAACCAAAAAAGCTGAAGCAGTTCATTCGTAATCTAATGGTTTAAGCTTAACAAAACAGCGGCAGTCTAGGACTTTTTTCTCGTCCAAGGCTGCCGCTCTTAACTCCAGTTGATTTGAAGCTTATTTTAAATCTTGAATACCGACACCGTCTGATTCATCTCTTCCGCCCTCTTGGCAAGCATGTTAGCACCCGCAGACACTTCCTGCATGGATGCAGTAGTTTCCTCGACTACGCTTGCGACTGTTTGAGTAGAATCTGCTGCACGTTCGGAGATTTCAGCAATTTTCTTCATCGATTCCACCATAGAAACGGTCCCTTCATTTACGGATCTTGCTTCTACAGCCGCAGTGTCCACCTCACCGCTCACTTCTTCAACGGCACCTACAATCTCAGAAAAAACGTTACCTACGCCTTCGACAAGCATCATGCCTTCATTTAGAGATTGAACACCTTCATTCATTGAAATCACAACTTCATCTGTTCTTAAGGCAATTTCGTTAACCAGAGAAGAGATCTTGCCTGTTGCTTCACTTGCTTGTGCCGACAGATTGCGTACTTCAAAAGCAACAACCGCAAACCCTTTTCCCTGCTCTCCCGCCCTCGCAGCTTCTATACTCGCATTTAGTGAAAGCAAATTGGTTCGAGCTGCTATATCACGGATCATAGCTGTGATCTGTCTGATCTCCGCAGACTTTTCTCCTAGAATATTTACTACTTCAGCGGATTGAGTTACCTTGGTATGCACATCTCTTATTTGAGAAACAGTCGAAGACATTTGGGTTTTTCCGTTGTTTGCTTTTTCTTGTGCTTGGGTTGTGAGATTTGCCACATTCACAAAGCGATTGGTTATGTTCTCTACACTTTTAGAAACGTCTACCGTGTAATTCAGCGTTTCAGCTATGTCTACAAGCTGTGTCTGAGATCCCTCCGCAACCTGAGTGGCACTTATAGCTATCTGCTCGGTAGCAATGCTTGTCTGTTCCGCACTAGCCGTTAACTGTTCAGCCGTAGAGGCAACCAGTAAGGAATTATCCACAACTTCCTTTAAAAGATTGCGAAGTGAATCGCACATTTCATTAAAATCGGATGCCAGCTCCCCGACCTCATCTTTGGATCGGATACTAAGGGGTTCCACTTGCAGGTCCCCTCTCGTTACCAGCTTTATCTGTTCCGCTATCTTTAATATGGGCTTAGTGAACGATTGAGCCAGTAAAAAAGAACCGATAATTCCAAGGATCGTACATATGATAGTCAGAGAAATCATCAAAAGTCTACCTGAATGGTAAGATTGACTCGATTGATTAGCGGCATCAGTAGCGTACTGCTCATTAAGCAGCTTCAGTTTATTCACATCGTCCAAGGCTGCCTTATAAATAGAAGAATTCCCATGGATGATCATGTAGGCCATCACCTTGTCGTTTTCTTCCATGGCCGCGGAAACCACCTTTAGATGGCGGAGATACATTGCCCACTGACCATAAAAGTCGGTGAATAGTTCTTTTTCCTCTGCCGTGGAGGCTAAACTTTGATATTTATTTACACTCTTATCCATTGACGCTGTAGCTTTGGTTAGTTCTTCTTGATAAGTGCTGCGGACGGCTGCATCCTCTTCGAGTATCATTCGAACGGTGAGCCTATCGATTTCTGTAATCTGCTTATCCATACCTTGAAGAAGAATGACTGCAGGTAAAGACCTGTTATTTACCTTATCAGAAGCCTCCCCCATTTCCGACATCTTAATAACGCCTATAACACTTGAAAGGGACAGCACGATCACCAGTATGAGCGCTGCACTAATTATCTTTTTCTTTAACGTTAATTTAAACACCCTTATCTTCCTCCCGTGACTGGTCTCGTATCATCACTGCTGAGCTTTCCAATATATACGTATTTGGCGCAACAGCTCTGCCTTATCTATCTTTCCACTGATGTAGCTTTGGATAGATGCTCCTGTGATGCCCCCATGATCAGGTGGAAGGGTTGCCATGAACGGCAGCGTCTTTCCGCTCGACATATATGACTTGATCGATTTACTCAAAGGATCTGAAGGCACCATGTCAATATTCTTGAACGCCGGTATAACATTGGCCTTGTTAACCAAAAGTTCTTGTCCGGATTTTTCATATACCAGCCAGTTCAAAAACTTCTTTGCTTCCTCTTGCTGCTGAGGTGTGGTAGTTGTGGAGTCGATGAATATATACTTTGTCACACCGACAGTGATCTTAGCATTGTTAGGATCATCCGTATTATCGTTTAGCGGAAGAGGCAAGAAACCGTATTCCTCATTTGCCGTATCATTGCTCTTTATTCCATTCCAAGCCCAGTTGCCCATAAACCAAAGCCCTACCTTGCCCTCTCCCAAAGCTTTGGCTCCATCTTCATACGTACTGTCCAAAGGCAAGTGCTTATTAATGTTGTTATCCTTGAGCAGATCTAAAGTTTGTACCCATCCAGACATTACATTGTTCTGGGACATATCAATGGAGTTATTCTGCATACCTTTAACAAACTCCGGAAAGCCCCCAGGTTGAACAGAATAAGACAGAGCTAAAAGATGAGAGCCGAGAGACCAGTCCATTGGTGAAAGCATGTCCGGTGCTACTCCCGACTTCTGAATTTTAGCCATTAATGAATTCAGGCTACTTCTACTTTTTACCGAGGAAACATCAAAAGCCCCCCCTGTTGCTTTGTCCAGTACTTTCTTATTGTAAATTAATCCGTAGCCTTCTACTGCAAATGGAAACCCCAGCACAGCATCATTTTTCTTGACGGTGTCAAGTCCATTTTCTATCGTATCGGCTACCCACTTCTCTTTACTTAAATCAATAGCTTTATCCAAGAATGTCAGCGTGTCGCCTGGATCAAGCATCGACATGGTAGCTGGACTCCCTGAGCCATACATCGACATCAGCTTTTGATATGCAGACGTCCCCTCAGGAGCGGTTATAATCTCTAAAGATACTTCAGGGTGCTCTTGATTGTATTGTTTTGCTACTTCCTCTAACTGGGTTTTTATTTCAGATTTAGAATTCAAAAGTGTAATCTTGGTCGTCTGCTGTGATAATGGTGAAGCTGAACAACCTATAAACATAATTAAACATGCTAGAGAAATCGCAACTTTTAGCTGTTTTCTCATTAACTTCCCCCCCTAAGGATTTGCTTTCATAAAATTTATGAACAATATTCAATGTTATCGACATAATCCTTCGCGAAGGTTAGAAGTTTTTCGTTGGTAAATATCGGAAGTTAAATAATAGTACAAACAGGTTGTTACGTTAAGTTAACAGACAAGATAGCACAACAAATTTTATCCAATCGCGTCTTAATATGGGGAAAAGTTACTTCACAACAAATTTAATCAAAAAAGGGGCAATCATTTATGAACAAAGCATTCTGCTGGGTTTTTCTTGCAATCTTTTTATTTATTTCATCATCCACTACTTATGCAGCAGAAAATCAAATCAAAGTTGACGGTGTGACTGCTACATCCGATGTGAAGCCCGAAATGAAGAACAACCGTTTAATGGTACCTCTACGTGTTGTTAGTGAAAGTTTGGGGGCTAGCGTCGAATGGTCCAATTCCGAGGTTATTCTCGCTAAAAGCGATATGAAAGTGAAATTAGCAATAAATAGAAGTACAGCGGAGAAAAACGGCGAAAAGATACTGCTTGATGTAAAACCATACACGAAAAACAATCGCATATATGTTCCACTTCGTTTTATTGCAGAGACGTTTGGCTGCAATGTCAATTACAGCAACCTTGCAGTGATTGTTGATACTAAACCACTGTTCATAGACGGTGTACAAGTAAAAGCATTGCAATATGAATACCATATGTTTATGGGCGGCGTAGTTCAGCAAATTAATGGAAATGCATTTAATGAAACCATCTATAGTATTTTTGCAAACAACATAGGTGAAAAGGTTGAAGCACCTGCAAACTACTCTTGGAGCTTCACTATTGACACACTTGGGTCTTATTATAAAAATGCACAATATGATTTTTTAGACAAAAAAGGGAAAAG
Source organism: Paenibacillus sp. FSL M8-0228 (assembly GCF_038007385.1). Classification (NCBI taxonomy): domain Bacteria; kingdom Bacillati; phylum Bacillota; class Bacilli; order Caryophanales; family Paenibacillaceae; genus Paenibacillus; species Paenibacillus sp. FSL M8-0228. The sequence continues at coordinate 2,072,625 of NZ_JBBOXA010000001.1, read as the reverse complement.
CTTAGTCCGTTTTGATATTTATTCTTTAATTAGTCCTGTTCCATCTGAACTTTCAACAGAATATCCAGAGATTTTAGTTCATGACGTATCGAAAGATGAGTGGTATTTGTTTAATGATACCGCAAGAAAATCCATTAATCAGTTAATGTTTACCGCTGGGAAGAACGGTTTTCTGAAGATTATAAGTAACACAACTGTATAATGTGGTTTTTCTTATTACACTTTTTTCGTCTCCAAAAGATAAAAGGCAAATTCCCAGCTGAACATAAGCAGCACAGGAATTCGCCTTTATTAACCGTATATAAGATGAACTCTTCATTTTACATAGAAAGCGGAATGAAGGTTATTTTTCCATCTGTAACATTTCTGACTCATAGGACTGAAATGCATTTTCCATACCCATCACTACATCTTTAATCTTCATGTATCCTTTGGTATACGGTTCCGAATCGCGAATTTCTTCCCACATATAGTGATATTGCTTCATATCCTCTGTTTCGCATACGACGAAATCGGTGTAGTCCTTTCCAGGCAATGCTTCTGCATCAAAAAACCGAACCTGAACCTGTTCGTTATACTTTTGAATGGTAGCCTGCAAGGTCCCCGCATGTTTTCGACGTTCCTCCCGAGGAAGAGCCAACCAGGAAGGGTAGAATTCCAATAATACAATCATCATATAACGCATATGCCTATCTCCTTTTTTTGGTGAAGCTTGAATGATGTATCGTTATTGTACGCTGCTTGTCTACAAATTCGCATTAACATAGGTTAATGCGGATCACTACGCAGCAAACGACTAAGTGACACAGGGGAGACGCCTATGTAAGAAGCTATATGATATTGGGCAACTCGCTTGTCCAATCCGGGGTATTTTAGGAGAAAAGCGTGATAACGTTCCTTAGCGGAGAGGTACAATAATTCGCGTTCCCGCTCCTCTTTTCGAATGTAAAGTCTCTCTACACTCTTGCGCACGAATCTTTCCCACATATGGCTTGTATCCATAAGCTCCTTCAATACGTGATATGGAATTTCAATGACAACCGAATCTTCCATTGCCTCAATCGAAAAAGTGGAGGCTTCTTCTTGGATCATAGCCCCATAAGAGGTTACGTAATCATCTTCTGGCGAAAAACCGACATTATATTCTCTGCCATCTGCTAATGTATAAAATAAACGGAATAATCCCTCTGAACAAAAATAGGCATGTTTCACAGGCTCACCCGTTTCAATGAGAACCGTTCCCTGCTGAACATGCTTCACACGGGTTTGCTCTACAAACCGGTTCCAATCCTGCTCTATAATCGAGGCATGATGAGCCATTTTTTCTAGTGAACGATAATAGGGATGCATCTGCCCACCTCTTCTTGACTTTTATAAAGGAATCGAAGATAACTTTTATGGCTTCGTATATGAAAAACAGGGGTTATCCCTTAGGTCTGGACAGACCTGCAGGACAACCCCCAGCGACGTGTTCTATCAGACTTCCGCAGCATCCTCTTCCACGAAAAGAGATACCTTGCGGATGCCATCCGCTCCGATGACGACAAGCCCCTGATCCGACAGACGGATTTCAGGGATAACGACCAGTGCGAGCAGTGACAGTGTCATCAGCGCGTTGTTCAGCATGCAGCCGGCTTGCTGAAGCGCGCGGCTGATACTTTCGGACTGCGCTGCCACCTCTGCAAACGGAGCTGGGGACATCAGCCCGGCAATAGGCAGCGGGAAGCGTGTCTCACCCGAGGCGGATACAACCACCACGCCACCACGCAGACCAACAGCCTGCTTCGCCGCCTGGGTCATGAGCTCGTCATCATTACCAATGACGAGCAGGTTGTGACTATCATGCGCGACGGTCATGGCAATCGCAGCCGGCTCAGTGAAGCCGACACCTGTCACAAGTGCGACCGCGTGACTGCCACTGGCATGATGTCGCTCGAAAACGGCGATTTTGCACAAATCCTGCGCAGGATCTGATGCAACTTCACCATCACGCACCGGAACGGTCATCCGCACTTCCTTCGTGTCCACGTGATTTTCCGTAACACGAATCACCCGTACGGGTACGTTCCCCTCCTGTACTGGAGCCGCAATGCGGAAATCTGCTGCACTCAGCTCTCGTCCCAGATGGACCGTGTCCATTACTTCCGCAGGATAAACGAATCCGTCCCAATCGGCGACCATTTGACCGTGCTCGGCCACCAGCTGGCCCGCTGCGATGGTAGCCGTCACATTCACTTCGGCCAATCGGCCATCAAGCAAAATAATGTCGGCAATCGCACCCGGAATGATCGAGCCGATGTCCCGTGCCACGCCGAAGCGCTCTGCCGTATTCAGCGTAGCCATCTGAAACGCGGTTACGGGCTTGACGCCCTGTGCAATGGCATGACGCACAACGAAGTCCATCTGCCCTTCATGGAGCAAGGATTCTGCGCTGCGGTCATCCGTTACCAGCATCATGCGGCGCGTGTCGAGACCCATTTCCGTGCTGGCGCGGATCGTCTCGGCCACATCATGCCATGCGGAACCTTGCCGCATCTTGGCATACATGCCGAGCCGGATACGCTCAGCTACATCCTCGGGCGTGACACACTCGTGGTCGCCCGAAATTCCCGCGGCTGCATAGACCGGCAGTCGCCAATCATCGGAGGCCCATGTAAAATGGCCATCCGCCACCTTGCCCGCGCGCAGCGTGGCCTGAATTTCCCCGATCATCACATCGTCTCCATAGACGACACCAGGGAAATTCATGACTTCGCCCAGCCCGATCATATCCGGGCCCCAGCTTAACGCTTCTGCGACTTCCACCGGGCCGAAGGAGGCACCCGTCGTTTCCAGCTCCGGGCCTGTGGACGGCACGCAGGAAGCCACCTGCATGTAAGCTGCCAGCGGTGTCGTACGGGCTTCGTCCAACATCAGACGAAGCCCTTTTAGACCCAGTACATTAGAAATTTCATGCGGGTCAAAAAAACCACCCGTCACTCCCAGCGGCAGTACAGCCTTAGCAAACTCAGTTACCGTAAGCTGCGTGCTTTCGATGTGACAATGTCCGTCCAGTAACCCCGGTGCCATATAGCGGCCATCCGCTTCAATGATTATGGTGTCTTCACCAATCGCATGACTGACGTCCCTACCGACGTAAGCGATACGAGAACCTTGCACAGCAATAGACATGCCCGGCAGCAACTCGCCCGATACCACATTGACCAGTGTTCCTCCGCGGATCACCAGTGATGCCTTGCGCTCCCCTCTAGCTGTAGCTACTAACTCGGGTACACACTCCGCCAGTGGCGGGCGTTGAAATACACTCTTCATGTCCATTACGTTTGTAACCTCCGTTTATGCTTCTTACCTGTTTTGCTTATTTGCTTATGTTACTGGAATACGCTCCATAATGCCAGCCAACTCTATATCTATTCAAACATCGCAAAGGTTCCTGTGGCATTTGTCCCCAGCTGATTGCCAATATCCTCTCTACAGAACACGATCACTTTCTTCCACATTGCGGGTATACGTATCCCGTAAACTCACGAATGGTGTAATCTCCCCTATGCTATAAATATGCAGCAAATGCATCGCTCGCGTACAGGCGGTGTAGAACAACTTACGCTCACTCTCACGCTGGTATTGTTTCGCTGATCCGTCATAAATCAGGACCGCATCGAATTCCACGCCTTTTGCCAGGTAGGCTGGAATGATATGAATCCCCTTTTCAAAAGCGGGGGTTGTTTTCTTAATTAATTTTGGCTTCACTGACAGCTGTCCTTCCAGCGCTTCGTAGGCTGCCGCGCTTTCGTCAGCATTTTTACAGATCACCGCGATGGACTCATAGCCTTCTGCCAACAATTCAGTGACATTCCCAGCTATCCGTTGATGCAACTTTTCACGTGAACGCACCTCGGTTACCAGAGGCTTCTCACCCTTACGGTTAAACGGTACAATGTGCTCTCCCCCAGCGACCATCCCCCGGGTAAATTCCACAATCTCCTGTGTCGAGCGATAGCTGCGTGTCAGGGAAATCATCTCGGTCTGATCTGCACCATACAAGTCATACAATGGCTCTGCATCCTGAAGCACCGAGGCATGGGCATAGATGGCCTGATTAAAATCACCCAGTGCCGTCATTTTAGCCTGTGGAAACAAACGCTTGAAGAACGCCAGTTGGAATGGGGAATAGTCCTGTGCCTCATCAATAAACACGTGACGGATGTTGCTATTGGAACGGAAGCCCAGCATCAGCTCACGCAAATATAAAAAGGGGGTTACATCCTCATACGCTAACTCCCCAGCCTGAATTCGTTGCAGGGTTTGCCGACTAATTTCACCCCAGCTGACGGGCAGCTCTGCATGATTCGCCAGTTGGCTCAACAGCGTCTCGTTCATAAACAGCTCGCTGTAGAGCCGGGTCGTATCTACGAAGCGAAGCGCCTTAATCCATTTGCGCAAGGGCTTTAAGCGGTCACTGACCACCATACGTGCCAATATTTCTCTTTCACGTGCAAAATCATCGAAAGTATCGCCCTTATTCTTGGATTTACGGCGCATACGGTTATAGGCACGCTGATAATCCTCCGGCTCCATCAGATCCATCTGTTGATCCACCCATGGAGCGGAGCATTCCTCCTTACCAAAGCGGGCCAGCTCTTTAAGCATCCAATCCCGCAGCAGTTCCAATCGATTCGCCAGTCGCACCGTAGAGTCGAATTCATAAAACTTGCGTGCCATCTGCTCTACTGAAACCACCTCACGTCCCTGAAAGCGGATGGGTTTAAAACGCATGCCCTCCTGCTCCAAATACGCCTTGTAGCCTGTAATCACATGTAAGAACGTCTTAGACGATTTAAAACGGATACCTTCCATCCTGGCTTCATACCCAGGCAGTAACGACGCTGAAAGCACATATTCCAGCTGTTCAAAGGGATCTTCTAACTGAAACTCCCGGCCCAAACGCCGCTCCAAATATTCCTGAAACGTGGCCTGAAGCATATTTTCCTCACCCAATTCAGGCAATACCGTCGAAACATAACTGTTAAACATCGGGTTTGGCGAAAATAACACGACCTGATCCGCTCGCAAGCGATCCCGATACTTATACAGCAAATACGCTACTCTCTGAAGCGCTGCAGAGGTTTTGCCACTTCCTGCCGCTCCCTGAACAATAAGCATACGGCTTCGGTCATCACGGATGATTCGATTCTGCTCCTTTTGAATGGTAGCGACAATACTTTTCATTTGAGCATCCGAGCTGCGGCTCAATACGGCTTGAAGAAGTTCGTCTCCAATCGTCACCCCTGTATCGAACATAAAACGAATTTGTCCATCACGGATCGAGAATTGACGCTTAAGCGTGAGCTCTCCATCCATCTCCCCTGCCGGAGTTTTATAAGAAGCGGGACCCGGCATGTTATCGTAATAAAGATTGGAAATAGGCGCGCGCCAGTCATAGATCAGAAATTCCTCATCTTGATTATCAAGCAGGGAGGCAATCCCCAGATAAACACGTTCCGCAGTCTGCCCTTCCTCAGCAAAATCAATGCGTGCAAAATACGGTGAATCAAGCAACTTTTTCAAACGACCTAACGCCTCTGTGGAATGTTTGTGTCTTCGTTCCCGCTCAGACAAAATCTCAGACTGCTGACGCAAACTGGTGGACGTCTCGCCCACATCATCCGCCTCACTGAAATTGATCGTTACCTCATCCCAGAAGTCTTTACGCATATCGACGACATCTCCGCGCACAGAACCAACCTCTGTCTCTAGCTTCCGAATACGCCCGCTAATTACTGCGGTCACATCTTCTACTCTTCGTTGTTCTTCATTCCATTGCTGTTCAGTAGTCACTGGCATCGCTCCTGTTCCGTTTCCTCCTGCTCACGCAGGGCTCCCTTGCGTACAAACTATGCTCTATTATGGACCCGGACATACCCGCGGCATCCCCCTGCTCCGGGAAAATTGACTAATCCTTTGAAGCATGCTATAATGTAAAAAGAAGTGTAACTCACAATTTATGCATATGGTTTTACCATAAAACAGAGCATTCTCTATTGTAGCAAGTTCAGTCCATGTTCGCAACCAGCGGGCTTTTTTTGTGCGTTCTGGCAACCTTCTATTAACCTGTTCTGACATACTTGAATTCATTACATAAAAAAGCGACCGTTCATCTGATTGATGAATGCGGTCGCTTTTCTTTTAGGAAATTCGCCTATCTGCTCTCTTCCACAGGATGAATATGATCGGCCAATCTGCTCAACCTCTCCAGCTGATGACCATAGTCGTACATCGCCGCAGCCACAATAGAAAGCCGCAGCATTCCTTCCTGACAATGGTCAAAACGTGTAATCGCATGCTTCATAAATTCGCCGTTCGCCTGCTGGAACAATTCACTTTCGTCCTCATTCGGTTTTAGCTTATTTTCGAATTTCAGTAGAGCGTGCTCGTGAAAACGAATCAGCAACTCCAGGTGACTGTCAAAAAAAGCATCCGTTCCCTTTGGCCGTAAAGACTGGAAGTAGTGCCTTTCCACCGCATCCAGTACCTCATATCCTTTGTGTAAACTTCCGAGCATTTGTTTGTATACTACCATTTGTCTCGTTTGACTAAACTTGGAGCGCTTGAGCTTCTTCTGCTCTTCCTCGAACAAATGATATTTGTCCGACAGCGATTTAATGGCTCCCTCTAGATTTCCTTTTTCCTCTTTAAAGACAGACTCCTTAATCTCATCGGAAATGGCAGTACGCAGCAGCAAGGACATGCTGTTAAATACATTTTGAATCTGATTAATAAACTGCCTTTTCGGTTTCGGGGGAAAAACGCTAACATTGATGACAAAAGCAGACACAATTCCAATCAAAGTGAGCGCAAATCGAGTCACCGCAAATTTCCAGTCCCCTGAGGCTTCCATTACAGAAACAACGGTCACGAGTGTCAATCCAACCGTATCAGCCATATTTATTTTCAGACATATCATAAGTACCAATACACATACGAGTCCGACTGCAATCGGCTCATTCGAAAATACCATTCCGCCCAGCAATGCCATGATTGCACCTAGTGTGCTTGTTTGGAGTTGATCCAAGAAATAACGCCACGACCTATATATCGACGGTTGCATGGCAAAAATAGCGGCTATCGCTGCCCCCACAGGCGAATGGGTGTTCAAAAGCGTGCTCAGAAAAAGGGCGAGCGTCACTGCAATTCCCGTTTTCAACACCCGTGCTCCAAAAGCCAAAGCCATCCCTCCTGCTTACCTTTCAAATTTATTCATACCGAATTACTATAATGAAAATTCAATGTAAAGTCCATGCTTTATTATTACCCAAAACAAGCGAAGATCAGGAATATTTATGAAATGTACAGTTCCTGATAGAATACATATCAACAGAATTAACTTATTTGCAACAACGTCACAGGAGGAACTCATCGTGTCATGGATTAGCAAAATGTTAGAAGAGCCCCGAAAGTGGCCACGCAATATCCGATTGTTTTTTATGGCCAATCTGCTGTATCAGATGGGCACGGGAATGTTTTCCGTACTGTATAACCTGTATATCCAAGGGCTTGGCTTTGATGATGATATGAACGGCCGGGTGGTCAGCATGCAGGCGCTGGCGACGGCGTTGCTGTTCATTCCGGTCGGATTTTTGGGGGATCGGACAAGCCGCAAAAATATGCTGGTCATCGGTGCATTATTCAGCGGCCTGGCCTTTCTCGCCCGTACCTTTACAGATACCAGCGCAAGCATGTTGGTATTTGCCATAATCTCAGGTATATTCGCCGCCTTTATTCAGGTACTAGCTGTGCCCTTTTTAGCAGAAAGCATAAGCAAAGCCCAACGCTTAAAAATATTCAGCTATTACTCGGCTCTTGTATTGGCAGCTCAGGTCCTGGGCAGCTTCGGGGGTGGCGTACTTGCAGATGGGCTGCAGACGTGGGGAATCACACCGCTATCCAGTCTGCGGGTTGCTCTGTTCCTTGGAGGAATGGCAACATTGACTGCTTTTATTCCTCTATTGTTTATCACAAAAACTACGGCAACCGTAGAAGCACCAGCTCCTGCCGAATCTTCATCTCAAACAGAACAAGTACAGACGCCGTACATTACATCCGATATCCCTGCCTCGGAGACACCTACTGCTTCTTCTGATCGCCGGGTTATTGGACAATTTGTTCTGGCCCAGTTTTTTCTTGGACTGGGTTCAGGTCTGGTCATCCCGTATCTTAATTTGTATTTTACGAACCGCTTCTCTGTATCGCTCAGCGCAATGAGTTTACTGATTGCACTCGGCCAGCTCATGACCATCCTCTCCATGTTGATCGGACCTACCCTCGGCAGCCGAATTGGTCTAGTCAGAGCTGTAGTTGGCTTCCAACTGCTTTCGCTACCGTTCCTTCTCATTACAGGCTTTACAAACGTACTATGGATCGCTTCGATCAGCTTTCTATTCAGGCAAGCGCTCATGAATGCAGCTAATCCGCTGCAAACCGCCATTCTCGTCGAACGTGTGTCAGATAAAAATCGTGGCATTGCCAACTCCATTCTCCAGACGACCTGGATGCTAGGCACCGCAGGTATGGGACCTGTACAAGCCTATCTGGTTACAACTTATGGCAACTACTGGGGCTATGCCATCACATTTAGCATGACAGGTGTTTTCTATATTTTGTCCTCCCTCGTCTATTACAGGATGTTTCGAGAAAAGCGTCCGTCTGCGAACCAGCTTTTACAAAACCCGGCAGGCCCGTAAACAAAATCATGACACAATAAAAGCCGGAGCCTCCAAGCGGACTCCCTTGGAACGTCATAGGATAAATGAGAATGGCGGAGGAGGAATGAAGGCATGCTTCGAGTTGCATTATTTACGGACACGTATACGCCTGACGTGAATGGCGCTGCTCTGACCCTGGAACGATGGATTGGCTATCTGGAGACACATGGAGTATCTACGCTCGTCTTCGCACCGGAGGCAGACCATCATCTGCCCTCTGGGCCGGGTGTAGAGCGATTTCGAAGTATTCCCTTTTTGTTGTACCGGGAATGCAGACTTGCGATCCCCAACGCCAAACAGATCAACGAGCGTCTGTCAGCCTTTTCCCCGCATTTGATTCATGTCGCTACTCCGTTTAACCTTGGCCTGTATGGAACAAGCTACGCAGCCAAACACCATATTCCACTCGTTGCCTCATATCACACCCACTTTGATAAATACCTTGAATATTACAAGCTTCGCTGGCTTGAACCTGCGTTATGGAAATACATGCTCTGGTTTCATAGACATTGCGAAAGGGTATATGTCCCCTCTCAATCAACCATGGAATTGTTGCGCAATAAAGGAATGGGGCAGCTCGAAATCTGGAGCAGAGGCATTGATACCGACCGATTTCAACCAAAGGTGGACCGTCATGCAGTATGGAAGAAATGGGACGTTCATGCAGATGCATTTGTTATTTTGTATGTGGGCAGGCTTGCACCAGAAAAGGGGGTAGACACGTTACTGGATTCCTACCTCCAGTTACCTGACGACGTCCGCGCAGCCTCTGTGCTGGTCATTGCAGGAGATGGTCCATTATATAAGGTCAAAACTGCAGCGGATATAGGGGTGCCGGAGCATGCACTCCACTGGCTTGGTTTTGTGAAAGGGCCGGAATTAGCTGAACTCTACGCCGCAGCCGACGTATTTCTCTTCCCTTCAACCACGGAAACCTTCGGCAACGTAGTACTGGAGGCTATGGCGAGCGGTACACCTGTGGTCGGTGCCAATGAAGGCGGGGTAAAAGATAATCTAATCCATGGAAAAACGGGGCTATTGTGTCCTGCTGGGGACGCCTCTGCCTTTGCCAAAGCTGTACACCTGTTGTATAAGGATGCCTCACTTCGCGATGCTATATCCAGAACTGGTAGAGCCTACAGTCTGGAGCAGACATGGGACCGTATTTTTGAACGGCTACTGGACAGCTACATGGACGCAGCGACCCTCCATCTTGACAGCCATCCCATGACGCGAATGTAACTCTGAGGACTTCATAGCTACAGGTGCTAAAGGGTGGTTAGAAAATGCTCCTTCACGCATTCTGTAACCACCCTTCATCAGCTTAACTATTTCCCCGTCTAACTACAATTGCAGATAAAAGAAGAAAAACCTTTGCTAATACCTTAATTGTTTCAGCAGCTTGTTATGTACCCCACTCAACAAAATCACTGCGGTCAAAGCGCCGATGAACGCAAGAAGCATATCCCATTGGGTGTCCCATACATCCCCCTGTGTGCCCAGAAAAGCTTCTGCTGCTGTTCCCGTTGCCTTGGCTACAGCAAACTCAATCAACTCGTATACAGCGCTGATCGCAAGACACACACTAACCGTGAGGAAAGTGAGCCAGCTCCCGCTTCCCAAGGCCGTTTTACGCAACAGCACTTCCCTGACAATGAGTGCGGGTACAAAACCTTGTACAAAGTGCCCAAGTCGATCATAATAATTGCGCTCCAGTCCGAACGTGTCCCGAATCCAGTTGAACAGTGGCATTTCGGCATAGGTATAATGTCCGCCCACAATCAGGATCAATGCGTGCAGCCAGATTAGGGTATATACCAGATTGGTAAACCGAAATCTTCGGTATAGAGCCGCCAGCAGTACAGCTCCCAAAACCGCTGGGAGAACTTCCAGTACCCATGTAAAATAATCCGCCGGGCGAATCAAAGACCAAATTAGGGCAAGCGCCAGCAATACAAGTAAAACAAGCGGGTAGCGATCATTTTTAGACCATGCCGTTGCCTGGTTCATCGTCATTCCTCCTCAGCCCAAAGCTCTAGCCTTCGTTCGTTACGATATGTTTGACACGCCCAACCTGTCCGTCTGCCAAACGCACTTTGATTCCATGCGGATGACGTGGGGAATTGGTCAAAATATCTTTCACCGTTCCTCGCGTCAACTTACCGGTAGGCTGATCCTTTTTAAGTACAATATCTACCTGAAGACCAGCGCAGATGTCGGATCGATTCTGTCCGTTCATTGTAGCTATTCCTCCTTTGTTTTATATTTATGATGATATTCAGCCACTCAGTTACAACAAAATCACCAACGACGCCATTCGTCCTGGCGGCTGTTCCCCATCCAGACTACGCACATCGTGGATACATAGCTGACGAGCAAAATAACGAATACCATCCCGCTAAACTCCACAAAATGAGTACGTTGCAAGGAGTCTGCCCATATGGAAGATACCTGTGCATACAGTTGAGAAGGCGCAGAAACAATATCCCATGTGTTCCCTCGAAAGAAACGGCCAATATAAATACCCAGGCTGCTCAACAAGAGTACCGCCATCATAAACAGCCAACTAACAAGCCCACCACGTGCACGTTGTACCAACTGTCGTACGGATTCAAGTGATACAAATCCCATTGTCAGACCAAGTATGGCTACCAGCAGCATCCCCAATACATGATTCCAAAAGTACGGATTTCCCCAGAAACGTTGCTCCCCGAGAAACGGATATCTGGCGAATACATGCAGCAAATCTGTGATCAAATAGGGTGTATTGGGATAAAAGAAAAGCCATGCCGCCCCCGTGACCCAGAGTAAAAAAGTCCTCGTTCCTCGCCTCCACGAGCTATACACTACATCAAGCAGCAGCGTCAACAGCATAGGAATCCAGGCCAGCATCATATTCCACCAAATAAAAAGATAAGGGCGGCCCCCTGAGGGCAGTCGCACGTTAATGATCCACAATGTACTGATTACGGAGCATAAGGCCAGTGTTAAAAAAACATAAAGTTTTACTGGATAATTTAACGATCTTAAACGGGCATACATACGTGTCTTTCCCTCCTTGTAACCGTCCTGCCTTCCTGACGTTCCAATTTACACCTGTTCTGGACAGTGTACACCACAATGGCTTCAAGCTCAATGGAAGCGCTCCACCTCTGCATAAATGAACATAAAAAGACATCTATTCTTTGGGAATCGACCCCATCCCGAAAAATAGATGCTTACTGTGTTTTAGACTTCACTCACAGGTAAAGGCGTAGCTCCGGTAGTTTTAATATTCGGGCAGCATGAATTAGCATAATACCGCTAACGGCATTATAAATTCCGTTGCTGCGCTCTGTCCATTCGCCATCTGTCGTCCGGGATGCACAATTCCCGCTTTTGCTCCGTACTGATGCGCATATTCCACAGATTGCACCAGCAGTTCTATCGCACGTTGTCGCTTGGTCTCATCGTCAAACCCGAGCAGAACGGAATTCGTGCTAATTCGGATCTGGTGTATGAGGAAATGTATTGTACACACTCGATATGCCGATTTTCCCCCGCTCAATCATAGGCTCAATCGTCGTTAGCATTTCCCGGGTAATGTTATAATTCAGCTCCACCCTGCTAAAGCCCAACTGACGGATTTCCTCTACAAGTTCTCGACCGCCCATATGTTTTTTTATATTCCAACAGTTAGATGCTGAATAGATAAATTTCTTACAAATGATCTATTATCACTCAGCTCCCAAGCCTTCTTTTGTTATGTATATGAACATTATGAAATCGCTCCACATATCACAAAAATAAATTTATATTATAAAAAAAGCCTATCCATCATCTACTTAAAGACGGATAAGCTTTTACTGTTGTCTAACCTTGTATCCAATTGACTAATGAATGTACTGCCAATGTACCCGGCGCAGCTGCCACAAATGCTGATGAACCGTTGTGCAAAGCCAAAAATTCCACTGTTTTTGGAATACCGGGAGCCAGATCCAGATGGTTGTCGCTGAAAATACCTTCCTGCTCTGCCGATAGCCACACGTGTCGGGCAAGTACATCCGAACACAGCATGAATCTGCTAGCCTCGCTTCCCTGAATCTCTGTCACTTCAATTTTTGCCTGCGGTAAATCCATCTCTTTCGTGTCTGCAAAATAAATTTCACTGGAGATCACCTGTTCACCATTCTGCGTCAGACGCGCGACCAGCATATGCTCCGCACGGTTCAGGCCACTCAGCCATTTGTCGATAGGCAGTATATGTACAATTCCTGCACCACCTGCTGGTTGCTTTACCTTAACATTCTCTTCACGAACAGCCTGGCTGCTTCGGATATGCAAAAGCGTCAGCCGCAGCGTACCTGATATCGGCTCTAGTGTGTCGTTGACCAGATGTAGTGCCTTATTCCCCTGTTCTGTATCTGTTGCACTCAACAACACATCGGCAAAGCTACGCTTAGCCGTATATTGGAGCGCTTTCCAACGACCAAAATAGTCCATACTCGACCAGGAGGCAACGGGCCAGCAATCATTCATTTGCCAGTATAATGTTCCCATGCAATAAGGCTTGTGACGACGATGCGCCTCTATAGCTGCTTTCATTGCTTCTGCCTGTAAAATTTGGCTCATGGGAAGAAAACTTGTAAAATCCTTTGGTTCTCGCATGTACCGCTCCATATATTCTTTAATCAGACGATTGCCCGCACCGTTCTTCTGATGTGCCAGCATCACCGCAGATTCCAGTTCCAAATCCTTCTCTTCCGCATAAGTACGAACGGACTTGTATTCAGGAAAAGACTGAAAACCATATTCACTCATAAAACGGCCCACATGTACATGATAATTCTCAAACGGCTCAGACGCGTGCCATACACCCCAATAATGAACATCACCTGCAGTTGAAGACCGATGGGCATGCTGATTCCGATCTCTCGTCAGGTCAATTAGCGGGGAGGAGGGCCAATATGCTGTCTGCGCTGACCAGGTGCGTACCGCCTCCGGTAGAATCCGATGAAAGAGCATTTCATAATCATTCCACAGGCGTTCCCGTTGCTCAGGTGTGTAGTTCTTTTTCCAGCCCCAGCCTCCATTCTCTTCATAATGCGCCCACGCAGAATCGATCTCATTGTTGCCGCACCATAAGGAAATACAGGGATGATTACGCAGCCGCTTGATATTGTCCTCGGCTTCCTGTGCCACATTGTCTATAAAATCTTCATCGCCTGGGTACATACTGCAAGCGAACATAAAATCTTGCCACACGAGCAAACCGTATTCATCACAAAGCTCATAAAATACGTCTTGTTCATATATACCGCCACCCCACACTCGCAACATATTCATATTCGAGGCGGCTGCGCTGGCAATTTCATACCGATATCGTTCCATCGTAACTTCAGTGACAAAGCTGTCATTCGGAATATGGTTAGCCCCTTTTGCAAACACCGGAATTCCGTTCAGCTCAAAATAAAAGCTCTCTCCTGCTGCATCCCGTTCCCGTACAAGACGGATGGAACGCAGTCCCGTTTTTACTGATTTTTCCGCGATTACAGCTCCTTGTTCTTGTTCCACTAATTCGGCCACAAACGTATATAGATGCGGCTCCCCCAGTCCACGGCACCACCACAGCTTCGGCTTCTTCATCTCCAGCTCCAGCTCCACTGTCTGCTTCCCCTTCAGCAGCCGAACTGGCTTGGACCACACTTTGCCGTCAGCAGAAATACGCAACTCGGCATCTCTAATCTCATCTGCATTTTCGATCTCTACCACTGCCATGAGTTTAGCCCCTGCCGAACTCACTTCGTCCTGTCGAATAAACAAGTCTCTCACGATCAGACCGGACCAAGCCTCGATCCGAACCTCTCTCCAGATACCGCTCGTCACCAGCCTCGGTCCCCAATCCCAACCATAGTGGTAAGGAGCTTTACGTGCGAAAACGCTTACCTTTTTATCGGACAAACCACCTATTTCGGACTGATCATTGGGTGCAGGGAGTCCATAACCTAAGCTTTCCAGCTTGGGTACATCTTCAGCAATCGGAGAACGAAAACTGATTTCTAGCCGATTTTCCCCTTGCTGAACCAATGCCTTCACATCCCGTCTCCATACTCGAAACATATTATTGGCTGACAAGACAGATTGATCATTCACTTTTACATCCGCGTATGTGTCCAGACCTTCCAACACCAACTCTACACATTGACATTGAAGCTGATCTGCATTTATCTCAAAATGGGCTTCATATATCCAATCCTGCTTATCAATCCACTGTACCTCCATCTCGTTCATACCCATAAACGGATCAGGAATTTTGCCATGTCGTAAAAGATCGGTATGCACACAACCCGGCACTTTCGCGCTGAGCCACTCATCACTTTGTGCTTCTCTAAACCTCCAGCCATCCAACCCTATCACATTAACCATCGTCACAAGCCTCCCTATAAGCATGATTGGGAACATCTGGATTCGTCAGTAACATAACAAAAATAACATTAAGCTAACAAAGTAGTCAATTGTTTTTTGGAACAAGTGACAAAATACAAAATAAAAGTCGCCCTCTGCCCCAAACAGGCTAAAAGCGACCTCCTTTGTCTTCACGATGTATGGTGTCACACACGTATCTGGACATTAACTATATGTGATTGTGCTGATGGGACGCTCACGGTCATCATTTTCCCGACTGATCCGGGGTGCATGAACTTCCCGTATGAATAGCTCAGCATGTAGCAGCTTTTTCTCGACAGGCGAGTTCGGGTTCGTTATGCGCCACAACAATTGGTCCACTGCACGCATTCCCAGCAATTCCTTATCCACTCTCACCGTGGCATAAATTGGCATTTGTTCATTCGTATCGTCAAACCCGGTCACTCCGCAACGCCTCGGAACGTCAATCCCCTTTTCTTTCAGCACATCCACGACCTGCGCAGCAGTCACATCATTAGCACACACAAAAACCTCAGGCAGTTTGTCCTCAGACAACTTGTCCATTTCCTCAGCAAGCGCCTGCGCTCCTCCGTGAAGAAGGGCTTTATTTTGTCGCAATTCTACTCCGCTCATTTCCAGTGTAGAACGACAAGCTTCCCAGCGTTCGTAGAAACTGTGAGCGTCATCAATATGACCCACAAACTGAAAGCGGGTATAGCCCCTACACAGCAAATCCTTCATTAATTCACTCATGCATGTGCGATTATCTGTAAACACCGTATCACTTAAAAATGCAGAATCCCAATGATCTACCATGACGACCGGAATACCCATCCGATAAATGTTCAGCAACAACGAAGTTGAAATTGTCCCTACTGTGATAATCCCTTTAATCGCCTCCGGGTTCAGTAGAGAAAACATATCCTCAGTCGAGGGCTCCGTTAACGTGATCATATCCATCCCCTTACGGTTCAGACGCTCGGAAATCCCTTCAAATACAGGTCCCCAGTACCTGGATTCCCTGTTCTGGTGCCGAATATTTGGGAATAACACCAGCACCGTACCCGACCATTCTCTTGCATCTGTGTCCCGAGGCTCTATCCCAGTCATTTTGGGATGACTGCGAAAATAGCCCATCTGGGCAGCAAGCTTAACCAGCAGCGCCCTCGTCTCTTCACTTACACCGGGTTTGCCTGACAGTGCACGCGAAACAGCAAACTTTGAAACACCCGCCGCATCCGCAATTTCCTGCAATGTTACTTTTCCACGCATCTCCTCACCCAACCCTATTCGAAATCTTTTTCTACCTTAGATTCTAAATATACAGATATGCCTATAAACTGGTACCATCGTAGCATACTTTGTTTTAGATCATCAAACGATGGATTTACACAAATCCACACTTTTCATTAAAATATGTTTGCTTAATAAAAAAACAAACTGCATAACAAACAATTATAAATAACTTGACGTGAGGTTCTTTATTTCCTACAATTTACTATTGAAAGCACTTACATTGTGTAAATCATACTTATTAAGGGGGATTTGCAAATGTTCATGAACAGGTCGGTACGACAGAGCTCTATTCTACTCCTGTCTTTGCTGCTGCTCGTTACAACGGGCTGTGCGAATGGAACAGACGGTAAGGCAGAAAATGAAGATCCTAATGACACCAGTCCCATTACATTTACTTTCTTTGGCGGTGATTCCAGCTCTAACTGGAACAACATGAAGGATGCTGTCGGACAGGAAATTATCAAGAAAACGGGCGTTACGCTAAATGCCGAACATGCTGTCAATGGTCGAGGCGAGGAAAAGTTTGCTTTAATGGCAGCGAGCGGAGAATATCCAGATCTCGTGTACCCTAAATCAGACATTGGCAAGTTAGTCGATGCCGGGGCACTCATTGACTTAACCGACCTCATTGACAAATACGGCCCTAACATTAAGAAAGTGTATGGAGACTATTTTAATCGTATTAAATATAGTAGTGAAGATCCAGCCATCTACACGATCCCGACCAATCTGGGTGTGGATCACATTGCGTTTGATGCACAAGCCGGCTTCGAAATCCAGCACCAGGCACTTAAGAAGCTCGGATACCCTAAAATCCGCACCGTTCAAGATTTTGAAAAAGCACTTAAAGATTATGTCGCCAAATATCCAACCACCAATGGACAGCGAACCATCCCCCTATCACTCGATGCCGAGGACTGGAAAATTCAAATTACAGTGACAAACCCGGCTGTTACTGCTACAGGTGGACCCGACGATGGCGAATATTATATTGATCCTAAAACACACAAAGCCATTCTTCACTACAAGCGCCCAGAAGAACGTGAATATTTCCGTTGGTTGAACCATATGTACAATGAGGGACTGTTGGATAAGGATACTTTTGTGCAAAAAAGTGATCAGTACAAGTCCAAAATTGCCGCAGGCCGTGTCATCGGACTCATTGATCAGGAATGGAACTATCAAGATGCCGAAAATGCGCTCAAAGCAGCAGGTAAGGATGAATTCACTTACGCCCATTTTCCAGTCACTTTAAATGAGAAATACGAGGACCATTCCCTCCAGCCCATCGGCTTCGATACCGCATCCGGGATCGGAATTACAACCTCATGTGAAAATCCGGTGCGAGCTATCAAGTTTCTGGATTTTCTGGCCTCCGACGAAGGACAAATTTTACGTAATTGGGGAATTGAAGGCCAGCATTACAACGTAGAGAATGGCAAACGAGTCATTCCGGCGGATGTGCAACAACGTAAGAACACGGATAACGCTTCTTTTAGCAGAGAGTCAGGTATCGGTTTGTACTGGATATGGGGGCCACATTACGGCGATAGCGTAAAGGACCCTTCGGGCAATTATTACACAACCAATTATCCGGAGATGATTACCGAAAATTATAGTCAAGCCGAGAAAGAGTCCCTTCAGGCATACAAAGCCCATACGTGGAAAGACCTGTTCCCGAACGAAAAAGATTTTCCGGTAAAAGAGTGGGGGGCTGCCTACAACATGCCTGTTCCGACCAATACGAATTACAATGTTATTTATCAAAAGTCGCAGGACATTGTACGCAAACGCATTCCTGAGGCCGTACTCGCCAAGCCAGATCAGTTCGACGCTGTGTATGACCGCATGCTCCAAGAGCTGGATCAGGCGGGTGTGCCAAAGGCTGAAGAAATCTATACTGGCCTAATTCAAAATCGGCTGAAACTGTGGTACGGCGAAAAATAGGGTTTGCCTTTTTAATGAAATATTACAGGGCTGACAGACCATGCTGTTCAGCCCTTCTACATTAACTATTATTACATATTCTGTTTGGTTTCTTTTTCTTTCCAAGAATTACTTTTCCCTGATACACGATTGACGTAAAACAATAAGATGATAGGAATCAACGCAATCCCCCCACACATTACCCAAGATATTTGAATAGGTGTTTGATCGGAAGACAAATCCGTAAAATTACGACTGATGATCCCTGTCATGATTAAACCTATGCACATGCCTAATTGTGAAATCGCAGAATCCAGAGATAGTAGTGTAGAACGATACTCATTAGAGATTCTTTTGTTCAGAAAAATTTGTTTGGCAACCGGGTACATGCCGCGCCCCATTTCATAGATCAAAAAGGTAAGCAGTACAGGATAAAATGTGTTGAACGCACCGGCAAAAATGAGCCATACTCCAATCATGCCGCAAGCATACATGAGTATATGTACATCACTGTATCGTGCGCCTAGCTTTCGAACCAGGTAGCTTCCCAAAGTCATACATAGTGAATACCCTGCCTTGATAAACCCCATAATCCAAATCCCTTGTTCGGAAAGGCCCACCAGACGTGGCTGTTGAAATGTATTTCCAGCCGAGTTTGAAAAGCTGATAAATAAGCCAATCATAAACACAATCCAGATAGATTTATTTTCAAAACCGATACGGACACTTTCTCCGATAATCGTTTTAATGCGGGTAGTGGACGTCTTTCGATGAGCCACATTCTCCTCATCCATATAAAAGAAGCATAGAAAAATGCATACAATAATAGATAAAATGCTAACCGCCCATGGAAGTGAATAGTTAAAAGTTGCGAGAAAGGCCCCCAACAGACCACAAATAAATCCTGAAATGTACTGTATACTGTTAGAGATTGTAAAAAGAACTTCCATGGGCTTATCACTATTTTCCACAACCCATGATTCCAACGAACCTGATTGTAAACATATAGCCAGACCTCCAAAGACTTGCGCAAACACAAGCACCCCGATATGATCTGTCGAAACGAACAATACACTATAGGCTAGAAAACAACAAAGTCCCAAAATAACAGAGATTTTTCTTCCATACTTGTCTGCAATAGCCCCAGTAGGTATCTCAAACAGAAAAATACTTACAAAGAATACAACCAGTAAGAAGTTCGCACTCTGCAAAGAAAGTCCTTTAGCTAATAAAAAAAGGATGAGCGTAGTCCCCGTGATTTCACTCATAAAAAATTGAAGAAAGCTGACGGAGTAATATAGCTTATGAGGTTGCACTCTCAGGATTCCGTCGATTGCTGTGCAGCCTCATATTCACTTCGCAAAATCCCCATCTGAATAATGTCATAGTATCGCCCTTCCCTGAATAGCTTTTCCCGCAGCCGCCCTTCCTCCTTGAAGCCGCTGGCCAAATAGCAACGGTGTGCACGTTCATTGAACGCATAGACCTCCAGCTCCAGTCGATGTAGGTTCAGCGTATGAAATGCAAATTTTTGTAACAGCCGGATCGCTTCCCGTCCATAACCTTTGCCCAGATCACCGTCACGCCCGATCACAATTCCAAGGGTGGCATGCCGATTCACCCAGTTGATTTTAAATAAGTCCAGTTGTCCGATATAATCCAGGGTGTCTTTATGCGCAATGACAAAACCTTTGATCTCGGGGTTGCCGTCAATCATCATCTGTACAAAAGATTCACTATTCACCTGTGAATGCGGATAGATAAACACGTCGCTTAAACCACGTGTGATTTCCGGGTCATTGACCCATTTTCGGATATCTGGTATATCCTCTTGACGGTATTCTCTCAATACAACTCGTTTTCCAATGATATGCGGCATCGTAATCTTCCCTCCGATTATGTATTTGTTTAAGCACCTTTATGCTTCCATTACTCTCACAAACTCCAGAAAACGTGTACCTTTATAATGAAGCTCCCCACGATCCCCGATCACAATCATACCAAAGTCCCTATCCTTCACCTCCAGCTCCTTACGCTCACCCCCGTCAAACTCAAAGGTGATATAATAATAGGTCGAAGCTGAAAAATCGCCTGATCCCCCACGCACTCTCGTCCGTTTATCCACAACCTTACATGAACGTTGTACCCGTTCGGCTGCTTGATTGGACAGGCCCGCTCCGATCGTTTTGACAATTCCCATAATCATTACAAAAGCAATGAGTCCAAATACGATAAAAAAGATCGTATTAAACGATTGAACTTCCATAGAATCACTTCCCATTCACTTCATCCTTTCTACAGTAAAATGTAAATTTTCCATTCAATTGCCCATTGACAAATCGTACATCTTCACCCTCAAAAACTCCAATACTTTTTTAACATACTTACGAAAAAAAAGTTCTTTCGCTCTTTTCCGCACCCCGCTTGGACTTCTACCCGATCTGGGTCCTCTGATCCCCTCTAGACCGATTGACAAAACTATATATAGATATAAAATAGAGAATGTACTCTAAATATAGTGTAAAAAACGTATTTATGCCCGATATCTTGAAGATACAGGTATGAAAATACATGTAAATATAGAGTCAAAAATCTTAAATGGCGCAGCCAGCAAGGGATTCCATCTATAATAGATCCCAGGCAATGCCGTTTTCTTTTTTCGTTAAATGTTTAAGGGGGTTGCATACCATGCTGATTGCATATGATTCCAAGACCGGCAATGTAAAAAGATTTATAAACAAGCTCAAGCTTCCAGCGGTTCAGATCGAGGAGCAAATGACTATAGAAGAACCTTACGTACTTATTACATATACAACTGGGTTTGGGCAGATACCTGAGAGGGTATCTTCCTTTTTGAAAAAGAATGCTCAAAACCTTGTTGGTGTAGCTGCAAGCGGCAACCGTAACTGGGGTGAGAAATTTGCCAAAAGTGCGGATTTGATTGCCGATCATTATAATGTCCCCGTGATTAGTAAATTTGAATTATCTGGAACGTTCGGAGATGTAGAGCGTTTTAAACAGGAGGTGAGCCGAGTTGCGGCATATTGAATTGAACAACATGTTGATGAAACGCGATACAGACGGCTTTTTCCAATTGGAAAAAGACCAAGAGGCTGTAGCAGAGTTTATGAAGGAAGTTCAGGAACGGAGTTTGAAGTTTGCTGACACAGCCGCTCAAGTGCTGTATATGATTGAGAATGATTATTACGAAAATTTCTATAACAGCTACACGGCTGACGAAATTAATGATATTTTCCATATCACTCATAGCTATAATTTTAAATTTCCTTCCTATATGGCAGCATCCAAGTTTTATACCGACTATGCAATGAAGAGTAACGACCGTAAAGTCTATCTGGAACATTACCCTGACCGGGTTGCTGCTGTCGCGCTGCATTTAGGACGCGGTAACGCCGATACGGCACGCCTGTTGTCTCGCTCGATGATGGAGCAACGTCTCCAGCCAGCGACACCAACGTTCCTGAATGCAGGCAAAAGCCGCCGTGGGGAATTGGTATCCTGCTTCCTGCTCGAAATGGACGACTCCCTGAACTCGATCAACTATGTGCTGAACACCTGCATGCAGTTGTCCAAAATCGGGGGCGGTGTTGCCGTTAACCTGTCGAAGCTGCGGGCACGCGGCGAAGCGATTAAAGGCGTAGAAGGCGCAGCAAAAGGCATTATGCCTGTGCTGAAGCTGATGGAAGACGGCTTCTCCTACGCAGATCAAATGGGGCAACGCAAAGGCTCTGGGGCAGCCTATTACAACATTTTCGGATGGGACGTGCTGGAGTTCCTGGATAGCAAAAAAATCAATGCTGACGAAAGAGTACGTCTCAAGACACTTTCGATTGGATTACTGGTGCCAAATCGCTTTTACAAGCTGGCTCAAGATAACGAACCGCTGCATGTATTTGCTCCTTACAGTGTGTTCAAAGCCTATGGAACACATCTGGACGACATGGATTTGGATGAAATGTACGACACGCTGCTCGCCGACGATCGGGTGAAGAAAAAAATAGCGATGAGCGCACGTGACATGCTGACGAAAATTGCCATGATTCAGTTGGAGTCTGGTTATCCATATATCATGAACAAAAGTAACGCGAACCAGGCACATGCTCTTAAAAACGTGGGTCAAGTCAAGATGTCGAACTTATGCACGGAAATCTTCCAGTTGCAGGAAACTTCCGAAATTACAGATTACGGACAACAGGATACTATCCGCCGGGACGTGAGCTGTAATCTGGCTTCTCTGAACATTGTAAATGTGATGGAGCATGGCAAAATCCGCGAATCCGTTCACGAGGGTATGATTGCTCTTACTTCGGTCAGCGATATGACCCAAGTAGCTAATGCACCAGGTGTCGCGAAAGCGAACCGTGAAATGCATTCCGTCGGTTTGGGTGTCATGAATCTGCACGGCTACTTTGCCAAGAACAAAATTGCGTATGAAAGCAATGAAGCAAAAGACTTTGTCCGTACCTTCTTCATGACGATGAACTATCATTCCATCGAAAAGAGTATGGAAATCGCGAAAGCGGCTGGACAAAGCTTTTATGGATTTGAGGAATCGGATTATGCGACAGGCGTATATTTTGACCGATACCTGAACACAGATTATCGTCCAACAACTGCACGTGTGCAAGAGCTGTTCAAGGGCATCTATGTTCCGACTACAGCGGACTGGGACAAATTAAAAGCAGATGTGATGAAAAATGGCCTGTACCACGCCTATCGTATGGCAATTGCGCCGACTGCCAGCATTTCGTACATTCAAAATGCAACATCCAGCGTCATGCCGATTGTTGAGCAGATTGAAACCCGTACCTATGCCAATTCGACGACCTACTATCCAATGCCTTATTTGCAAAAGGATAACGTGTTCTTCTATAAATCCGCTTATCAAATGGACCAATTCAAAGTGCTGGATCTGATTGCAGAAATCCAGCCGCATGTGGACCAAGGAATTTCGACCGTTCTTCATGTGAACAGTGACGTGACTACGCGTCAGTTAGCACGTTGCTATCTGTACGCCGCACACAAAGGACTTAAATCGTTATACTACACACGCACCAAAAAGCTGTCTGTGGAAGAGTGCCTCACCTGCTCCATCTAAGCATAAATGGTAACAAGCTGTAGTATAAAAATTAGATTTTAAATAGATATGGATGCTTTGCATTAGAAGCTGTATCCAGCGTGTGGTTCAGACCTTTACGGGGCTGGACAAGACCCTCGCGGATACAGCTTCCGTATGTCAAGCATACGATGATTCGCCTGCACTATTTCAATGTGTGTTTCTAGGGAATCTCGCAAGCTGAAGGGAGAATGCTAACAATGACAGGTATACAAGCCGTAAACTGGAATCGCTCGGACGATGATTTTACACTGATGTTCTGGAACCAGAACATCATGCAATTTTGGACGGATGATGAAATCCCGTTGTCTGACGATAAAATGTCCTGGGTAACCCTCAGTGATATCGAAAAAGAAGCCTACATGAAGGTGCTGGGCGGATTAACACTGCTGGATACCATTCAAGGCGGTGTAGGTATGCCGCAAATTATGGAGCATGTGGACGGACTGCAACGCAAAGCCGTACTAAGCTTTATGGCGATGATGGAACAAATCCATGCCAAGTCGTACAGTAGCATCTTTACAACGCTAGCTTCCACGGAAGAAATTGACGGTGTATTCCGCTGGGTGGAAGAAAATCCACATCTCCAAACCAAAGCAGAAACCATTCGTCAATATTATATGAATATCCACACACCGAAAGACCTCTATCTCGCGATGGCTGCGTCGGTGCTGTTAGAAAGCTATTTGTTTTATAGCGGCTTCTTCTATCCTCTTTATCTGGCGGGCCAGGGCAAGCTGACATGTAGTGGAGAAATTATCGATTTGATCTTACGGGACGAAAGTATTCACGGTGTGTACGTAGGTGTACTGGCACAGGAGATTTATGCAGAATTGGACGAGGAAGAACAACGTGATCTTTACCAGACGCTGGTAGGCTTGCTGCGCTACTTGCATAATAACGAGGAACAATACACCGAGCAAATTTACACCCCTATTGGACTCGTAGACGATGTGAAAGTCTTTTTGCGCTATAATGCCAACAAGGCCATGATGAACTTGGGCTTTGATCCACTGTTTGAAGAAGAAGAAGTTAATCCCATTGTATTCAACGGCATCAGCACCCATACTAAGCAGCATGATTTCTTTTCTAAAAAAGGAAACGGCTATGTGCGGGCGATGAATGTAGAGCCGCTGACAGATGATGATTTTAATTTTGGCGTATAAGTACAATTACGTAAAACTGTAAACAAATAGGGTTTCAGAACTTGTCCCTGAGTTCTGAAACCCTATTGCCTAAAGAAAGTAGATAGTTTACATATTTCAGGATTTTGCAAAATCCTCATTTACATGCGTTCGCTTATATAAAACTGGTATTGCCGCTGTTATAAGGATTATACCCATAAAAGCGGGTGCGGCATGACCAAGTGATACATAGATTTGACCCCCAATAATAGGCCCAATCATTCTTGCTAAAGCCTGAATAGATTGACTACCTCCTTGAATCCTTCCTTGTTCACTAGAATCGACAGACTTGGAGAGCATCCCGTTGAATGAAGGTCCAAAGATCGAATCACCAAAACCAAATATAAACATTCCAGCGATAAAAAGAGGATAGAATGAGAACAAAGTAGATAGCGCAATAAGACTGTAACCTATAATCTCCGAAACCATTCCAAGAATGGCTATCTGTTTATCATTAAGTTTTATCAAAAGCTTGGGCATGATGAAACCTTGTGAAATGATGTCTTGGAAACCCATAATTGAAAACATAAGTCCGATTAGTGCAGGCCTCCAACTGAAAGTATCCATTGTAAATTGTGAAAAAACGGCCTGTAAAGATCCGTTGGGTATCCAAAGTAAGAACGCAGAGACAAGTAACCTATTTAAGTTTTTCATGGAAAGCAGATTTGCAAGCTGTGTAAATGGATTCAGTCTTACAAAGGTAATCTCTTTCAGTCTATGTTTCTTGTCAAGGCTCTCAGGCATAAAAAAGAATCCATAAACAACGTTCAATAAAGTTATGATTGCTCCAAAATACATGGGTACAGAATAACCAAACTTGGCAAGTAATCCGCCTAGAGTTGGCCCAATGACAGTGCCTACACCTACAACCGCACTCACCCATCCAAAGTATTTGGTTCTCTCTTCTGGAGGAATGATGTCTGCAAAATAGGCGAAGATCGTGCTTATGCTCCCGCCTGTTAACCCTTCTATGATGCGCCCAGCAAATAGTACCCATAGAGCTCCTCCTATGCCAAAAACCAAGTACCCAATTGCGGAACCCAAAAGGCATACTAAGAGCAATGGACGACGGCCATATTTGTCGCTCAAAGCTCCAAGTACGGGAGCCGCAAAAAACACGCAGAATGCATAAACAGAGGTCAGCAGCGTAACAACTATAGCTTGTTCTCCCGGACTGCTTGTATAAGGCTGCACTAAGAATGGGACGACAGGTATTATGATACTGAAGCCTATTCCGCAAAGAAATACAGAGATAAGGCCGAATATTAAAGCGTGTTTATCTACGGTTTGTTCTGTGTTCTGTTCATTGTGTGATCTACATTTGAACACTTCATTTCTCCCCTTAAAGGTTAATTTTTACTTCCTCGGAAGCAAAAATATCGTATCACAATTTTGCTTCCTCGGCAACAAAATAATAACAAAAAAATGCAGCCCGTTCTCAATAGAGCCCGGCTGCCTATGGTTTGATTTTCATTATTCAAATTTATTCCGTCTTAATATCTATACCCTGTTTTTTTATTTCTGCATCCAAATGCCTACTATACTTTTCCAAGAAGCTAATCATACTGTTAAATTGTTCTTCGGTTACCTGCTCAAATACGGCTTTATCCCGCTCTTGAAACTCTTTGTGCAGTTCCTCATGGATGTTATAGATTACTTTCCCTTCCTCAGTAAGCCTAAAATAGACTTCTTTCTTGTTATCCAGCTTCTGGTAGCTTTCGATAATGCCTTTTTTTATAAGCTTCTTAGTTATTTTACTTATGGCACCGGTAGTCATATAAAGGGACTCCGCAAGTTTTGTCACGTTGGAATCTGCATTTCTTTCAATGTATTCGATGCAATGTACTTCAGAAGGCTTATAACCCTTAAGGCTGTCTTCCATCTTATCTTTATTAAGCCAAACCATCTTGTTAAATAAGTCCCTGAAACCCACTATGACCTGTTCTTCTTTGTTCATGGCCTGTCCTCCCACCCGTTGGTGCATTAACAATACAATATAGTATATTTTTGTTTCTATTTCAACAATATTAAAATAATTATTGAATTGAGCACGAGGGCATACACGAAAAAAAAACGGCCAGATCGCTAAAGTAGCGGAATCGAGCCGTTTTACATTTCTTAAGACCCAGCCTCAGTGAACATTTGAAAAGTGACACCAAACTTGTCTGTTACATTCCCATAAGCTGGACTAAAATGGGTTTCCTGCAAAGGCATTCCCACCTGTCCTCCCTGCTGTAGAGCATTAAACATTTTTTGAGCTTGCTCCACACTATCGGTTGTAATACAGATGCTCACCTGATTCCCGCGGCTAAACGGTGACCCGGGAAAGGTATCAGAAAACATGAGCTCTGTCTCACCCACTTTAAGGGTAGCATGTCCCACACGTTCCTTGACCTCTGCGGGAATGGGAAAATCGGGGTTTTCCGGCATTTCCCCAAAGGTTTGAATAAAAAGCAGTTGAGCATCCAATGCCTCTTTATAAAATTCGATTGCTTCTTTTGCATTTCCATCCATCGTGATGTAAGGAATCAAACGTTTGGACATCTTCAACACAGCTCCTTTAATTCGAGGTGGTTAACCCAGCATTTCTCCTGTATTATATACAAAACTTGTCAAGAAAAACAAATCTGTATTCTTAGCTTTCATGCACTTGAACGCCAAGCTGCTTTAGCTCCTTTATCGCTTCCGTAACGTTACGCTGTGGATGAAGCGCAGAGATCATCTGTGCAGTGATCGGAACGCCGTTGAAAATCTGGCTTACCACCCCTAGAGAAATCGGCAACTCATAGTAACTCTCAGCCCAATCCTGATATTCCTCCGGTGTAACTATAATTTTCCCCAACAAAAAGGATGAGCCATCGTCATATCCCTCAGGAAAGTTCGCGTTGCCCATACGCCACTCTTTATCTCCCGCTTCCCTCCACATACAAAAGGTAACGTCCTCTTTCTCCAGTGCTTCATCTTCCAAAAGCTCCATCATATCATTAGGCACACCGTCATATATGCCCGGCCAGACTTCATAATCGTCTCTCGCATGAGAACTTACAGGGGATTCATGGTCAAACCCCTTCAGCAGCACACCTTCACCCGTCCATAGCATATGAATCGTATCTCCAGCGCCATTGTTTACCTCACCCAGGCACACATCACCAGACCACTCAGACCGCATACGATACGTGCGTAACCAATCTTCTGGAGACAATATAATGTCCAGCGCTGACAGTAGTAGCATTCTGTCTTTTAAACCATTCGGCGTTAGCTGTGCATCAAGCATCATATTCTTCATCATTCCCCCACTTTGTTCATGCGACTAAGAATTCATCTGTCCCTACCTATATCTTTCAAGCTTCGCCCGCTCAACCACCTGCCGAATGAATGGTCCTTTGGCTTCTGTATACGCTGCACGGTCATATTTGAATGCATAGCTTTCTAAAAAATGCCTTCTAATCGTGCTTGGCACAAATCAGAAGGCATTCTCTTGTTCAATTTAAAAATCATTCAGCAACTCCAACCCTATTATTCGGCTTCTCAATCACGATCAGACAGGTGCTGTCTGGAAAAGAAACCTGCTGGCCCTGCTCAT
The DNA here is from genome assembly GCF_038007385.1 of Paenibacillus sp. FSL M8-0228. NCBI lineage: Bacteria > Bacillati > Bacillota > Bacilli > Caryophanales > Paenibacillaceae > Paenibacillus > Paenibacillus sp. FSL M8-0228. The sequence continues at coordinate 2,044,332 of NZ_JBBOXA010000001.1, read as the reverse complement.
CCATGAACTCAACACGTCTGGACAGCGCCTCGGCATAGCCCTCCTGTAAATAATGACGGCTCACGCGGATAATCGCTTGTGATCCAAGTGTGCTACGAATACACTCTTCATACTGTGACGGGGTAAAATAACCAAACTGCTCCTGCACTTCATGCACATAGGCTTCCGCTCCCCATGTATAGGTATAGAGAAATTCCATCGCATCGTTCACTGGTAAAACAGCCTCATGCTCCCCCACACGCTCTATTTCAATGTGGCGACCTGCAAAATCTTGCGCATACCGTATCAGCCATTCCATTCCATCCGGCTCCAAGAATCGAATTCGTCTGCGCTGCTCTACTGGTTCGGTCATAATCCCGTCACGAATGATGATACGCCCGCCGGGTGCAAGCACACGATAGGCGCTCTGCAGAGCTGCCTCCACTGTTTGTGGATTGAACCGAATCCCATCTCGTTCAATGTAGGAATAGAGCTCGTGAAGAATTGAAGAGAAGATGACCGTGTCCATACTCCCCGTTTCCACATATTCCTCTAACTGAAGCGCATCCCCTTTGATGACATCCCAACGATGGCGCTCCAATTGCTTTTTACGTTTAAGTGCCTCAATGACATTTACAGAAATATCAAGACCTAATGGCTTCGCATCTGGTCTTTCCTGTTCGATCAGATCCAGCAGTACACCCCCGCCGGGTCCAATATCCAGTATGCGGGTTCCAGTCACATAATCTAAAATGACCCTTTTGTAATCTACGGTCTGGTTCATATCTGTAAGGTACGTTTCCTCATTGTGAAAGCGATCATACGCATCGCGCCGTAATCCGAACAGATCGAACAGCAGCAGGACTGCTTTGTCATACAGAGGCGTTTTTTCTGCCTCAATACAAAAGTCAATCAGTTTCTCAGCCGCAGATGAAAATACAAAATTAAAAAATACAGTACTCGGCAGCTCTTCTTTATGCTCCACGATCACACTCAAATGAGGATTATGCTTCCGTTTTCCTTTTGAAATGTCCTGCCAAGACAGTGCACTTAAATATTTTTCTATCATTCGTTTTTTATATACGTTAATTTTCTTGACACCACGATAGTCATAGTACATCGTATTCATGAGCGATTCGAAACTGATATGGCGAACGGTCGCAGGCTGTTCCTGCCCTGTGCCATCCCTTAATGTGAGTAAAAATACCTTTACCAGTTCTTGAAGTGAAAAATCCTGCAAAGCTGATTCTACATACCAAAGTGTCCGATTCTCCAACGGAGCCAGCGCCTTCTCTACATTCAACTCCCGCTCTAGTTCTGTGTAAGCCTGCTCGAACGGCTCCCCTTCATGAATGGAAACCGACCGTAATCTTTCCAGTCGCTCCTTTACACTCCAGACTACAGGTGCGTTATCCCATGCAATCCAGCCGATCAGCTGCTCCACTTCACTTCGTACTTGGTCCCATAATGCAGGTTCCACCCCGGCGATAATACACTCGTTCAGGGCCCGTAAAACAAGCTCCAGTTCCTCAGGGCTTAGCCAGCCCTTACGAGTAATTTCAAGCAGCAGTCGATTTTCAGCAAAAGGAATTTCCCCCCGTATATATTGCCCGATCAATCCATGCGTCTCAATCAGAATTCGGGTCATGCTATTGCGCGGGTAAGCAGGGGACTCCGCTTGGGCCTGTCTGACATACAGTTGGGAGGATCCGATATTATGTACAAATAAATTAATACCCTCATGCTGCCAGCGTAGCCGTTCGCGGACTGTGCCTCCTTTGGCTGTCTCAGACCATACCAATACATCCTCCAGTAGCTCTTTAACCCAGAATGACAATGGAAGTCCGTCCAAAATAAGCAACGTACGCTCCACGTAATCCAGTACAGGATTGGCATCCTTTAACTCACCTATAGATCGAATGCGTTCCAAATTTACAATACGCTCCTCAGCCGAAACAAGCAGCTTTAACCAAGTCGGTGTATCCCAGGCCAGATCATTTTCTTTCCTGTAATTAGCAATGGCTTTTAACGATTGCAACATTTTTCTCACCTCGTGTGATTCGGATTCGGTATGCACAGGAGACTTTGAATAAGACATTTGGATTAAAACCTTGTATATACTACACTTTACCATACATTTGTAACTTCCACCTCGTGGAAAATATTAAACATTTGTATCAATCAACCGCTTGACATACTTTCCAAACGCATACATAACCCTCAAGTGCACTAGACAGTGCCACATCAGACAAAACAAATGACCGTAACTTCCATATAAGGAATTACGGTCAGCCTGTTTATTTCCATATACAGTTTAACGACACGACTCCCACTACCTCCATCTTCCGAACTTATCATTCTGGACTTCGTTAACCTGTCCAAAAAATACCTGCATGATCTATTTCTACCTGTTCGAGCTGTTCTTCAAAGCACGGATTAGGTGCAATCTCTTTTACACACTGCCAGCTTTCAGCTTCTTGCCGGGCATATACATGCCAATGATTTTCTTCCCAGCGAAATTGGACAATGTCCGTGCGATCCCACAACTCAGTTTCATTAGAAGGCCTTTCCTCCATCAAGATCAAACAGTTATCCTCTATTTGATAAATGAGCCGCACGTCAGAACGTACGTAGCCTGGCACCTTTAGCGCAATATAGCCATTCAGCAGGTATTCAACCTTTTTAACGGTAAACGGATCGATCCGTTCGTTCACGAGATTTCCACCCCTTGATCAATTCGTAAATATTACGATTTAAATATAGCAGAAATCGAAGTTTTTGAAAAGAGTCCTTCATGCCGTCCCAAAATCAAAAAGATATCCTCCAGCCTGAAGGCTCAGAAGATATCTCATTACTCTTGTTATACGCAGCCGAATCATAATCCCCTATGATTTCTAGAAAGTTAAAGTGCCACTGTGCAACACGTCAACCATCTATAATAGATTTCGCTTATTTATCAACAGAAACGCCATCTGGTACTGGAATACCAAAATCAGGTGTTCCATCTTCTTTCCAGTAGAACGGCTGCACACGTGTATGACGATTCGGATCATACAGCGGGTCGCCTGTAATTTCCTTGTAATTCCGGGCGTGATATACGATTACATCGCTACCATCAGCAGCAACCGTAAAACTGTTATGACCTGGCCCGAATTGTCCTGTTTCCTCATGGGTGCAGAATACCGGCTGAGGTGATTTCGTCCATGATTTCGGATCAAGTAAATCCGCATTCTCATCTGCCGTCAACAGACCCATGCAATAATTGTGGTCTGTGGCGCTAGCTGAATAACTGATAAAGATCCGCCCGTTCCGTTTCAGAACCGCTGCTCCTTCATTCACCTTAAAACCGATGATTTCCCAATCATATTCAGGAGTGGAGATCATCACCTGCTCACCCCGCAACGTCCATGGATTGCTCATTTCGGAAATATACAGATTGGAATTACCGACGATGTCAGGGTCCTTCTGAGCCCACACATAATACAAAACTCCATTATGCTGGAAGGTTGTCGCATCGAGAGCGAACGTCTCCCAACGGGTTTTGATCTGTCCTTTTTCCACCCATTCCCCTTCCAGAGGATTAGCTGAATCATTTTCAAGCACGAACATCCGGTGGTCGAACAGGCCTTCCTTCGTTTCCGTTGTACGAGCTGCTGCAAAATAAATGTACCATTTGTCGTTAATATAATGAATTTCCGGTGCCCAAATGTTCGCACTTAACGGGCCCGTTTCATATTTGTGCCACACTGCGACAGGCTCTGCTGTACTCAAGCCTTGAATAGTACTTGCTCGTCGAACCTCAATGCGGTCATACTCTGGTACAGATCCGGTGAAATAATAGTATCCGTCACTATGCTTGTAAATCCAAGGGTCTGCCCGTTGCTCAATGACCGGATTATTAAAGGGTACAGTTTGATTCATGGTTATTCTCTCCTCTATGTGTAGTATGTAGTTCATACAATTAATCGCTGATACGCTTTCCCCAAATGGAAATTCCCTTTTCATTCATACCCGTGAAAATTAAAGTATGGCGACCAAGCTCCCAGTCCCATGAAGGAAGCAATAACAATTCTTCCTTAGTTCCTTCGGATGTATTGCTCCAATCCATTGTTAGAGTACGCCTGCCATCAAAGCTCCAGTGACCTTCAAGAGAACCGCTGGTTGCCCGCCCTCCATCTTCTAGACGGAGCTGTTCAGCTTCCACCTGGCCGTCTACTTCCTGCTTTATCACGATGCGCTCCCAGTTGCCGGATAATAGCCTTTTGGGTATATCCTGCTCCTTTTCGCCGGCATAGCGCTCTGGAGAGACGACCGGCCAGCCCTCTGCCGTCCACAATATTCTGCGTACATGCAGGTACGGCCAGCTCTTGTCCGTTTCTCCTCGCGCATGATGTACAATATAATAATCCGCACCGTCCTTCAGGACAGAATTGTGACCTGGCGCAACCCAGCCTTCTCCTTCGCTGAACCGATAACCGCCCAATACCTTGTTTCCAATCTCGTATTGAGGCAAATAGTTGGTATCTGCCATATCATGTCCATTCATGTCCACATAAGGGCCTGTGATAGAATCTGAACGGGCAACGCGAACATTGTAGTCCTCAAACAAAGAATCATACGAGACGAACAAGTAGTATTTACGGAACATTGGATTGTACACAATGTAAGGTCCTTCTACAGCACCGTCCTCAGTTGCCCGATCTCTGGCAGCGATATTTTTACCATAGCCAGATTCTTTGAGCTTTCCAGTCTGGGGATCAAGCGGTGTAATATAAATACCGCCGAAAAAAGAGCCGTATACCATCCATGGATTACCCTCTGCATCCAGCACCGGATTGGCATCAATCGCATTCAGCTTGTCATGCTCTTCCGTTTTAACGACCAGCCCCTCATCCTTCCAAGGGCCTTCCGGGGAGCTGGATGTCTGCAATCCGATCGCAGACCGTGTGCTGCCAAAGGTAGAAGCGGAGTAATACATGCGATAGGTATCACCCATCTTGATAATGTCCGGTGCCCACAGATTGGTTGCCGATGACCACGCCTCTGCTACCTTTGGAATGCCGGGGAGTGCATACTGAACCCAGTTCCAATGAATCAGATCAGTCGATTTGCGTACCATGACACCAGGTCTCAATTCTCCACCTGTCTTTACATCCGTTGAGTAGACATAATAGCCTTGATCTGTTTTGATAATCGCCGGGTCATGTGCATTGTTAATGGTCCAGCGCTGTTCATCGTTAATCGTACTTTGATCATACAAGTGATCGGGAGGCGGAGCCTGCGGATACACAGGGTCCGGAGTGTTATCCCCACAGCCGGATAGACCCAGCATGAGCAGCATAACCATAACTGTTATTCTCCTCCTTCCTTTACCCATTACATATTGTGACTGCCTTACATCGTTCATCCGTACCCTCCAAGTGTCAATTAACCTTTGACACCCGAAATGGCAACCGATTCAATAATTTGTTTCTGGAAGATCAAGAATATAATCAGTACAGGTAACAAAGCTATAATGGATGCTGCCATTATAAGCGGATAGTCCGTCTGAATGGCGTAAGTCGCATTAAAATTCGCGATAACCAGCTGCAGTGTTTGCGTTTCTGGTGAGTTCAAGTAAATAATCGGTGCCAAATAATCGTTCCAAATTCCCATGAACCATAAAATAAGCTGTGCCGCAACCGCCGGCTTAATGAGCGGGAACGTAATCGACGAATAGAGTCGGAAATAAGAACTTCCGTCAATTTTCGCAGCTTCGATAATGGCATCTGGTACGCTAAGCAAGTACTGCCGCAGGAAAAAGATCATAACTACATTTCCGAATAAGCCTGGAACGATCAGAGGTAAAAGTGTATCGACCCAGCCAAGTTTGGAAAACATCATAAACTGTGGAATCATAACCGTTGGGTATGGAATCATCATAGATGCGATGAGTGCCAAAAACAGTTTGTTTTTATGAGGGAATCTCAGCTTTGCAAATGCAAAAGCGGCCACACTGGATGTAAAGGTACCCACAACGGTAACACTTACAGCCACAATCACGCTGTTCTTGATCCCGCTTAACAAAGGTCCTGCTTCCCAAATTTCCTTATACTTGCCAAACTGGAACACCTCTGGTATCCATACTGGTGGAAGAGCAAAAACATCCTGCTTTTCTTTCACCGAAGTGGACAGCATCCAAAGCAGTGGCGCGATCATCACAATCGCTCCAATCGCTAGTGCAATAAAGATAATGATATTGGTAACTTTCGTTTTTTGACTATGGGACATAATCAGACTCACTCCTTTCCGCGAAAATCAATCCCCATCAAAGGACGATTTTTCATTCATTTTGAATTGAATCAAAGTTACGATAAAAATGAAGATGCCGAGAATCATAGCCATCGCGGAGGCATATCCCATTTGCAGGTTTTTAAATGCCTTATCCCAAATATAAAAGACGATTGAGGCGGATGAGTATTCCGGACCCCCTGTAGGTGTCATAATGTTCATTTCAGTAAAGATTTGTGAACCACCAATGATATTAGTTACGACCAGGAAGAAGGTTACTGGTTTCACCATTGGCCATGTAATATTGCGGAACATTTGGAATCCGCTAGCTCCATCTAGCTCTGCTGCTTCATAATAAGAGCGAGATACGCTTTGCAGGGCTGCCAAATATAGCAGCATCGTATATCCGAGACCCTTCCAGACGGTCATGAGGATCAAGGCCGGTTTGACCGTATCCTTATCCATTAGCCAGTTAGGACCCTTAATACCGAATATTTCGAGGAATTGGTTCACCAAACCATAGTCCCCGTTGTATGCCCAGTTCCACATAATAGAAACGGCAGCCAACGAAGAAATAACCGGGATATAGTAAATCACACGAAATGTTGTCGTACCTGGAATCTTGCGATTCAAACCTAGTGCCAGCAGTAAAGCTAGTACAAGACCGATTGGAATACCTAGCATTAAGAAAAGAGTATTGTACATCGATTTATAAAAGAGCTCATCGCTAAATAAATCTTTAAAATTGTCGAGACCAATAAAGTTCATTTGTCCCAATCCGTCCCAGTCTGTAAAAGAGCCGTATAATGAATAGACAAACGGGAATAACGTAAAGATTAGCAGACCGAGAATAGGTGGAAGAATAAATAAGTATCCATATACCTTCTCTTTGCGGTAGAGATTAGATTTGGTTATCACAGGGCTCACCTCTGTTTCTAATTTGGAATGAAGATGATGTTAGCAGCATGATATTCAGCCACTAACATCATCCTTTTTTCCTCTATTTACGCATTATTTCTGTGATTTTTTCTCTTGCTCCACCGCTTTATCCAGCAGTTTCTGCATCTTCGGTTGTTCTTGTTTCACATAATCTGCCGCCGTAATTTTACCATCCAGCACAGGTTGAATATCTGTGAAGAAAATATCGTACCATTCTGCATTATACGTATAGTTGCCTGGTAATGAGCGTCCATAGTCATTTACGATATCAATAAATTCTTGTTTATTGTTAGGCTTGGTTTTCGTATCTTTGGACCATTCATCAGCCATGTCCAGCAGATTCGGAATTTGTACCTTGGCATCTACGAGCTGCTTCATTCCTTCTTTAGAAGTCGTCAGATAGTTAACCAGTTCAACAGCTTCATCCGGGTATTTTGTTTTAGAGGAAACGCCGATACCCAGAGAACCGATCCATGTTGCTGATTTGCCAGTCGATCCGGCTGGGAACGGCAGTAAATCATATTCGAATGGCAGTTTTTCAAATGTACTCATATCCCAAGGACCAACCGGGAAGAATGCCATTTCGCCCTTCATCCAACGTTGGTATGTGTCCAATGTTTGTGATTGTTCAATACCAGGTGTGATTTTATATTTGTTTTGCATGTCAGCAAAGTACTGAAGAGCTTCCGCAAATTTCGGATCATCAATCGTTACTTTCGTTTTGCTCTCATCCAGCCAATCAGCCCCATTACTCCATACAAAGGCTTGCAATGCCCACTGAACGTTAAAACCTGTACCGTATTGATCTGGCTTGCCGTCACCATTGGTATCTTTGGTCAACTCTTGGCTAACCTTGATAAATTCATCCCATGTATACGGTTTGTCTTTGTCAGGCAATGGAACGCCCGCTTTTTCGAACATCGTTTTGTTGTAGCCAAGTGCGAATGGACCTAAGTCCTTCGGCATACCGTAAATATCTCCTTGACCGGCCATTTTACCGTCATAGCGATACAAATCTATACCGTATTTCCAGATGTTATCCAGTTTAATATCCTTGTTCTTCTCAATGTAAGGAGTGAGATTCTTCAATACCCCACTGTTTACATAAGCTTTCACATCTCCAGGGGCAAAGTAAAAGATATCTGGAAGATTATTTCCTGTGATCGCAGCTCTTAGCTTTGTAGCATATTGATCCGCTGCCGTCACGACCATTTTAACTTTTACGCCAGGATGTTCCTCTTCAAATTTCTTGATTACTTCCTTATAAGCCTTTTGTTCATCTGTGCCACCACGGAACATGAATGTCAGTTCCTTACTTCCATCACTACTGGAACTTCCCCCACTACAACCAGCCAGTGCAGCCACCATTAACAACAGAACAACCATTGTTATTGCAAAACCTTTTTTCTTTATCAACGCGACCCCTCCTAAATTTAAATGAAACCGCATACATTTAGTGTTAAAATAACTTTATACCACTCGGCCTAATCTTTAACTGTGCGGTACACAACCCGTTGTTGATTGCCGCTGTGATTATCATCCCTCTCATGTACCATATAATTAACATTTTACTTTATCAATAATGAATTCGTTTACAAACAAAATATAGCATGCCTTTCCTCGGTTCGTCAATGTATTTTTCAATCTTTTTAAATAATTATAAAACATAGATTAGAGTAACATGGAAAGCAAAATTAAATCGTATTTAAGTTAACTTTTATCGAAATAATCAGTGATAAAGCTTAAATACGATTTATTTTTGAAGTAATTCTTAATTCGGAGTTTAATTTGCTCCCCTCTTTATTTAGTAAAAAAAATTTACAAAAAAGCAGTTTACTTCTTTTTGATTTTATTTTAACATAAATCAAAGTAAATATATAAGCGCTTACATCACAATTTTTATAGATAAGGATGGTCTATAGCTATGATTTATATTAAGGACTTAATGTCAGGATTAGATATTTTTAAAGCACTGGGTTCAGAAATCCGCATTCAAATTCTCGAGTTACTTGCCTACCAGGGACAAAGTATGAATGACATTGCTAACAAACTTAATTTGAGCAACGGTACCATTACAATGCATATTCGAAAATTGGAAGAATGCGGCCTTGTGGAGATCAATACCGTGAGCGGCAAGCACGGCACCCGAAAAATGTGCTATTTGAACAAGGATAAACTGATGGTAGATTTGCGCAGTAGAGAACAAAAAAATGTGTATGAGGTTGAGATTCGCGTAGGTCATTATAGTAACTATCAAGCGTCCCCCACTTGTGGATTGGTGACCCGAGACAGCATTATCGGCGATTTTGATGATCCACGCTATTTTGCAGATCCCGGGCGGCTGGAGTCGGAAATGATCTGGATGGCTGAGGGCTTTTTGGAATACCGTATCCCCAACTATCTGAAAGCGAATCAATCCTTTAAAGAAATTCAATTCTCCGCAGAACTGGGCTCAGAAGCACCCTGCTATTGTGAGGAATATCCCTCCGATATTTGTTTTCACATTAACGGTATCCCTATTGGGCACTGGACCAGCGCCGGAGATTTTGGAGAAGTGCCGGGGGTTCTCAATCCAGATTGGTGGCCACCGCATCTGAATCAATATGGTATGCTCAAATTAATTCGCATCAATCAACAAGGCAGCTTCATTGATGGGTGCCGCATTTCCGAGGTCACAATAGATGATATTAACCTTAATTATAAAAGCGACATTACACTCCGTTTATCTGTAACCGATGAATCAGAAAACAAAGGAGGACTCACTATTTTTGGCAAAAGATTCGGGAATTTCAGTCAGGATCTGCTTGTGCGCGTGCTTTACGATGTGCATGGGGAGGACAACGCCAACTCCTGACTCGCCACATGTAAAAATAGGCCGAAGCCTGTATTCATGGAATACATGTCCTCGGCCTAAACATCCTGATCCTCACTTAAAGAGATATAGATCAATAAATAAAAAATGACTGCTATCCCAAACACCAGCCAGCAAAAGGACAGCAAATGAAGCCTAGGTCCAGCATATACTCCCCAGCTCCAAATATCCGTAAGGAGCACCAGTGGCTGCAACAACACATCCCAGCTATTCCAGCGAGCAAATCTGCCTATATATACGCCTATGCTGTCCAGCCACAACAACACCAAAACTACAGCCCATGCGAGCCCCTTTGAACAAATCCTCCTCAGCATATGATGGATCACCAACACACAAAGGGATGTAAGAAAAAGGCCAAGCCCTGCTGCTGAAAAAGACGTAAATAAGATTAACCAAAATTGGGTGTTCAACCAAAAACGTGTATCAGGATTCACATCGTAAAAACGAAACGCATGAAGTAACTCAGTCACCAAATAGAGAGCATTCGGCAGAAAAAACAACCATACAATTAAAGAGAAAAATAAAAGAATACTCCTCACTTTTGTACTTCGCAGTCTGGATAAAGCCATCATGCCGAGAGTGATAAAGACCGGAACCCAGGCCAGGAATATATCCCAGTACAGAAATTGATACATCCTCGTTCCGCTTGTGGACTGTAAATACATAATGAGCCCGAAACAGCCCAACGTAGCTACAAGCAGCACTCCCAACAAACTGGGCAGCTTGTAACCCTTCCTTCTTAACAGCAAGTTTCCATCTACCTCCTGCCTGATCATGCGTATATACGTCTTTTTAAGCCCTACTTTATAGCGCTTTCATATTTAGAGAGGGCCTTTGTCTATTTACTCCACGTTTCGTATGTCCTCGGATACATGGGTTGTTATCGTCAAGGCATCAAAGGTAACAGCACAGCCCTCTCCCACCGGAGATTGAGCAACAACTCCGACTTTGAGCTGGTTAGGAACATTCATACCAAAATATCTCGCCAGCCTCCAATGCTGACCGTCTGATGAATAATGAAATGCAAAGCAATTTCCAGCTCGTGCCACTCGTAAATACGGATTGGACACGTCCATCGCCCCAGAGACACAATCATCGGATGTATCCCGAGTGACCACACTAAGAATAGATGGAGTGCTTTCAAAATATTCAAAACACAGCTTAGCCCAGTGGGTATCATCCGCCATCATCATCAAGCATCCTGAATCATAAGGCTGCTTCATATCAACACGAACCCTCGTCCATATTGTAAAATCACCTTGAAGCGTTGTATGCAAAAAGGGTGCGGACGATTTTACCGCTGCGCCAGACGGATCTCTAAAGAAATCTGCCTGTGAAGGTGCAGAAATTTGCAAAGACTTGGAATCATCGAATCTCCATTCAGCCGGCTCATTGATCCAACTCCAATCCGCCGGCATTACTTTACCGCTAAAGCGTTCAAATACGTTCATATGGACACCATTCCTCTCTGGCAATATAGTCATATAACACATTGAAATCTGGGCACAATCCCCTTGATACCACTATATACGTTATTTTCCAGTCGTCAATAATGATGATCTGTCTTTAATGTTTATAAAAAAAAGACTTGCCATCCTGAAATGTTGTGCTTATAATTACACCTAACTTGATACGGTAACAAATTTCAATGACGAGAACGAGTAAGCTATACAGCGGATTTGCAGAGAGTTGGGGCAGGTGAAAGCCAACATTCCGAGGGTAGCCGAACGCCATCTCTGAGAAGCGGGCTGAACCTGAAGTAAGCTCTGCCGCCTTTCCAGCGTTAACCGGAACACGTATTGATGGATACGTGAACAGAGTGTCATTTCGTATGGAATGAAACTAGGGTGGTAACACGGGTATAAACTCGTCCCTTTACAGGGGCGGGTTTTTTTGTTTTTCAAAAAGGAGGAAATCATCATGACAAATGTATCGACAGCAGTATCTATAACCGATTTTTTGACTCCAGCTGTACGGGAAATGCCACCTTCAGGCATCCGTAAGTTTTTTGAATATAGTACAGGCAGAAAAGATATTGTATCGCTTGGTGTCGGTGAACCTGACTTTGTAACCCCTCAACATGTCAGAAAGGCCTGTATCACAGCACTGGAAAATGGTAAAACATCATACACACCGAATGCTGGACTTCCCGAGCTTCGTGAGGAGATTGCCGGGTATCTGGAGAGCAGCTTCAGCACATCCTACAACCCGACAGATGAAATCATGGTTACCATTGGAAGCAGTGAAGCACTGGATTTGGCACTACGCGCCCTGATCACCACACACGATGAAATACTTATTCCGGCTCCATGTTATATTTCGTATTCGCCCATCACGTTTCTGAACGGAGGACATACCGTAACGGTTGAAACCTCTGCGGATCAGCAGTTCAAGCTAACAGTTGAGGCACTCCAAGCCAAGCTGACTCCACGTTCCAAAGTGCTTATTCTCTGTTATCCGAATAATCCGACGGGTGGGGTGATGACCTATGAGGATTGGTTGCCGATTGCCCGCCTGGTTGAGGAGCATAATCTTGTCGTTATATCAGACGAAATATATGCTGAACTGACCTATGGACAGAAGCATGTAAGCTTCGCTTCTCTGCCGGGAATGAAAGAGCGTACCCTGCTCATCAGCGGCTTTTCCAAAGCATTTGCGATGACAGGCTGGAGGGTCGGCTATGTGTGCGGCCCAAGAGAGTTGATTTCAGCTATGCTGAAGATTCATCAATATACCGCCATGTGCGCTCCTATTATCGGGCAAATTGCCGCTATTGAATCCCTGCGTAACGGGCTAGAGGAAAAAGATCGTATGATGGAATCTTACAATCTGCGTAGAAAATGGTTCGTTGAAGGCCTATGTCAGACAGGACTGCCATGTCACGAACCAAATGGTGCCTTCTATGCTTTTCCCTCCATTATGCACACAGGGTTAAGCTCAGAGCAGTTTGCCAAGCGGTTGCTGGAAGAAGAAGGAGTCATTACTGTACCCGGTTCCGCATTTGGCCCAGGCGGCGAGGGCTTTATCCGTTGCTCATATGCGTCATCGCGAGAACAGTTGGAAATGGCTTTGGAGCGCATTAGCGCATTTTTGAAGCGCCTGTAAATGCGATTTTTCCTATCTTGAAATGAACATGAGTACTGGATGAACCCTACTGTAACAGCTTCTGAATAAGCTTTTTCTGGTGTGCTGGCAAGCCTTCCGGCCATTCCCCTACACGGCAATAACAAATGTCGGAGATTTCGGCGCTTGGTCGGAAAGTACCCGGGATAACCCGGCCTGTGAAAATGAGATCCACACGGTTCGGCGTCTGACCAAACTGGGCTTGTGCTAATGAGGTGATCTCTACCTCCAGCCCGGTTTCTTCTCGGACTTCGCGCTGTAGTGCGATTTCCGGCTGCTCTAGCTCCATCCAGCCACCGGGAATTCCCCACGGTTGCTTCCGGTATACGTGCTTTAATAGCAGCACTTCCCCGGCATCATTCGTAAAAATGCCCAACACAGCAATCAAAAATTTGTGCTGCGCCCGATACACCAATGCATTTTTCAATCGAGTGAACGGCGTGTGCTTATACATGAATACAAGCCAATCCCGTGGAATTTTATTTACCAGCTTAGCCAGCATCGTGCACCTCCTGTTGAGCATTACGGCTGTATAACTGAGCATTTTCCGCATCAAAACAAACAAAAATAATCTCATTCAAAGCCGAATGTTCACGTACAAAACGTGTCACTTCCTGTATAGCAATATCCGCCGCCTTTTCTTTCGGGAAACAGTAGATGCCTGTGCTGATATTCGGAAAAGCAATGCTTCGTGCATTCAGTTCTAAAGCTAATTGGAGTGCATTATGGTAGCATTTCGCCAATAGCTCCTCTTCCCGATGGTCGCCACCATTCCACACAGGGCCGACGGTATGAATAACATATTGGGCATCCAGCTTGCCAGCTGTGGTATAAACTGCCTCTCCTACGGGACATCCACCCTGCTTGTTTCTGATACTTACACAATCTTCTAAGATAGCCGGACCGCCAGCCCTATGAATCGCGCCGTCTACGCCACCGCCACCCAGCAAGCTTGTATTGGCTGCATTGACAATAATATCCGCCTTACAACGGGTAATATCCCCTTGCAACACACGTATTGTCACGTTCAATAGTTCAATTTGGGTATCCATTGATCCTCTCCCTCTTCTAAAAATCAACTCGTTTATATAGTCATCTTATAGTCTCTACAGGCAATTTCTACTATATCGTCATAGGTTTTTCAACATATAGTGCTTTAGATTTTTCCCCCGTGCGCTTGCTACTGTAGCTAATAACGGCGTATCTATAAGCTCATCAAAGCTGCTGCCCTGCGTATATTCCCGTTCAGACATGTGCAAAGCGACGTCCAATTCAATCATGTTGAAGTAGTAGACTTCTGTAAATATCAGTTCATAAGGCACAAAATCATCTGCTGCTTCCGTTGCCAGCCCCCCATTAATCTCTCCCTTTAAAATCAGCTCCTTCTTCGAATAATTCATATGCACATGGTCCAAATAGATCGCATCTCGTCCATACAATACTCCAATCGGGGTTTGAACGGCCTTTATCTGTGGCATCCACGCTCCCCTCCCTTCATCTCTATTTCCCATCCAGCAACATAAGTGCGGTCGCAACCGCATGATCCACAAAAGAACGCTCTGGGCGTGATTTCATCATCACGGTAATCCCGATTAACAAAGAGACCAACATATGCGCCAAAGCCCGTGCATCCATAGTCGCCTCAAGCTCCCCAGATTGAATACCACGTTCGAGGGTCTCCTGAAAGACAGCAGAAAGATACATTTGATGTTCTCTAGTTAAAATTTCGAATTTTTCATCATGAGGGGCTAATTCTACCATCGTGTTGATGCAAAAGCATCCCTTATTGGGTCCCTCCTCGTACTCTTCTGCCACCACTCCTCCAAAAAAATTGTAAAATGCTTCTTTTACAGATGAACTATTTTGCAGTTTAGCCCTTACACAAGCTGCATGAGATTGCGTATATTTGCGCAGCGCGGCTTCGAATAATTGCTTCTTGTCTCCAAAAGCAGCGTAAATGCTAGGACGCTGAATTCCCATTTTTAAGGTTAAATCGCTTAAAGAGGTAGCCTCGAATCCTTTTTCCCAAAAAATTTGCATCGCTGCATCCAACGCTTGATCTTCATCAAATTCCCGTGGTCGAACCATAAGCAACTCCTTCTTTTTGTATCGTTCAGTATATTAAGATTGTATGATTACGAAAAGGAACTGTCAAATATGTACAGGATAAACTCTTGACATAACATATATGCACGAGTTATATTGACCTAAATTAATTACATACCAATCGGTATATTATACTTAACGGTATGTAACTTACAGAAAGCGATGTGGTATGTGAAAATGAAGACGTCAGAAGAAAAAGCGGTACTCTTCCCTCATCAAACGGTAGCAGGTGCTACCGAAACAGCCCCCCTTCCCTCCCTGTCCCGATCTGTGGCACTCCTATTTGCCATAGCCTGCGGGCTGGCTGTCGCTAACATTTACTATGCACAGCCACTGTTGGATGCGCTGGCAAATGAATTTGGCATTACGCACTCATCGGTAGGCATGGTCATTACCATCACGCAAATTTGTTATGCATTAGGTTTATTGCTGCTCGTCCCGCTTGGCGATCTTTTGAATCGACGGCGGCTGATTGCTGGGCAAATGCTACTGTCCGTGCTGGCATTAATCGTGGTTAGCTTTGCTCCTACTCGTACAATACTACTTATGGGAATGGCAATGGTTGGACTGCTGGCTGTAGTTACTCAAACACTCGTGGCTTTCGCCTCTACCTTGGCTAATCCGACTGAACGGGGTAAGGTCGTAGGTCTGGTGACCAGTGGAGTCGTTATCGGCATTCTGCTTGCACGAACCGTGGCCGGTGTATTAACTGATCTGGCAGGCTGGCGTTCAGTTTACCTTGTTTCTGCTATACTTACGCTGTTTATGGCTGTAGCTCTGTTGCGGGTGTTGCCAAAGAACGAACCCACGAGTGCGACACTTTCCTATCCGCAGCTGCTCCGATCGGTTATCTTGTTGTTCGTGCAAGAACGAATTCTACGCATTCGCGCTGTCCTTGCGTTGCTCATTTTTATGGCATTCAGCATATTGTGGACTTCGCTTGTGTTACCTCTCAGTGCCCCGCCTCTATCTCTTTCACATACAGCCATCGGAGCCTTTGGCCTGGCTGGAGTCGCCGGAGCATTAGCAGCAGCACGAGCAGGGCGTCTTGCTGATCAAGGCTTGGGACAACGGACGACAGGTATCGCACTCGTTGTATTGCTGCTGTCCTGGTTACCTATCCGCTACACCGAGCATTCTTTGTTCGCTTTAGTTCTTGGCGTAATACTTTTGGATTTGGCCGTACAGGCTGTACATGTCACCAACCAAAGCTTGATTTTCAATGTTCGCCCTGAGGCACGGAGCCGACTTACCGCAGGCTACATGATATTTTATTCCATCGGTAGCGCCACCGGGGCTATTGCTTCCACTCATATGTACATCTATGCCGGATGGAACGGGGTGTGTCTATTAGGAGCTGGTGTCAGTGCTCTGGCTCTCATCTTTTGGGCTGTGACCCGACGTTCAACTTGATGGGGAGAATGCTATGGATTGAATCAGAAAAAACCGCCGGGTCCACGACAATGACCGGGTGGTTCTCTTCTGTCACGACAAAATCATCACTTGATTGCGATATAAATCAAAACAGGTTCATCAGGACTGCCATACACTTCAAAATCACCTGTGTATGTCCGCTCCCCTTGTCCCGTGGCAGCCCACTCCCAGATCGTCTGCCATACTCGGAAGATAGAAGAGGGTTCCTGAGTTGTCTGAAAAATGGCGTAGCGTGCAGCCGGAATAACAAGTTCTTCAAGATCGTCAGGAGTTTGGAAATCAACAGCCGCTTCCTTCCCGATAAAGAATGTATACTCGCCCAAAGCTCCATTTTCATAGTCAGTATAGCAACCATAGACGGAAGCAGATCCTTCATGCCCCCTGATCCGACCTGGCACACCCTCGCTCCAAAAACGTTCCCACATATTTGGAATGATCCCGTGAGATGTTTGTTCCTTCTGATTATTTGTACGTGCTTTTAGTCCAATTAAATGGATTTCACCTCGGTATTCCTCCCGAATGGGTCCATCAAGTTGAAGCTCTGTATCCTCTAAAGACCTCCACCTTTTCAAATGCGGTAGGTAATTACGCAGCATCGAAGTCGCTTCTTCTGCCTGCATCCCCTCTTCTACCAGGATAGGCACACACTGCTGAATCATCCCCTCCATAGTCAATTCAGGCTGTACAAATTCGCCTTCCTTGTAACAATACTTGCAATACTCATCCGTTTTATGATGTTGTGCATCCGTTCCATATTGGTCCTCATGCTCCAGCGGCATCCCACAACTTTGACAAGCTTTATCCATCCTCGTAAATCCCCTTTCGCTATCTGATATCAGGTATGCCACCAGTATAACGAAACAAACCTGACAACTATGGGTCAGGTTTGTTTTACTTTAATCTAAGAATTCCTTTATGATTCCCGAACTTCTTCGTAATTAGACGCAATACGCAGCGCCATCTTATGAATCTTATCCCGCAAATGGGCTGGTTCTTTGACAACCACATCCGGTCCCAGGCTTAAAATAAATCCGTACGCCCATGCATCCTCAGGAAACGGGACCGAGACCGTATAGATCCCTTCCTCCTGCTCGGTCAATGCTTCTACGCCAAACCAGTCCTCCGCCAGATGCCTTGAGTTACGGTTAAATTGTAGCGTAAATGGTTGTACGGCCCTGGATACCTCCATCCGCCCCTCATTCCACGGCAACACTTCATAAGAAAGATCCCTGCGAGCAAAAACGGTCTCTGTAACCACAGGGTCACTCATGCGGGAAAGCTTGAATAGACGAAACTGCTCCCTATCGGGACAATATGCATATACAAACCATTGTTGTCCTTTCAGAACGAGCGTATGCGGTTCAACATTCCGTTCTGTAATGGCTCCCCCCGCATTTCGATAGGTAAAGGCGACAGTGCGCGCTTGGCTCATTGCTTCTTTTACCTTTATCAATTTGCCTTCCTGCGCAGCCCGATTTCCCCATCCCGAATGATCGACGATAAACTGTGTGGTATGGACACTAAATTGCTCTTTCCCAGACTCTGGTATAATACTTTCAAATTTATGAAGTAACCGCGACACATTCGGGCCGCCCAACGACGAGGACAAACTCTGCAGCCCCATTACAATGTCCTTGACATCATGATCCGTCAACATACTGCGATCCAGGCGGTATCCTTCCATCAAGCCGATCCCCCCATTGGCTCCCTGATAAGTCACCACCGGAATACCTGCCATACTAATCGCTTCAATATCTCTATAGATCGTCCGGATCGAAACCTCATATAAATCAGCCAGTTCCTTCGCTTGTATTCTATTTTTCTTTAGCAGCAAAATGACGATAGAAAGCAATCGGTCAATTTTCATTTTTTCAAAACCTTTCACCATTAATAAAAATAAGCGATGAACTCCTCATCGTATTCCTTCATCTTACTCTATCTCTTATCTTGGGATTTAGCAAAAATCCAATGAGCGACTTTCAATGAACAAGATATAGATCGAAATGGTTTAGTTCGTCTATATCTTGCACTTCGGAGCGACTAGTATCGAATTTTGCAAAATCCGGATCTAAAATGAATCTGTTATTCTTCAATTAAAATAACCTCAGGTACTCTATCCAGCCGAATAGAATGCCTGAGGTTTCAATAACTCCTTACAAATTATGATTCGTAGCGCTTCAGCACAATGACCGCATTATGACCACCGAAGCCGAAAGAATTAGATAGCCCAATATTTAGTAGAGCCTTGCGCGCTTCGTGAGGCACATAATCCAGATCGCAAGCCGGGTCCGGATTGTCCAGGTGCATCGTTGGTGGAATGATGCCCTCCCGTAGGCTTTGCACAAGCGCAATCGCTTCGACCCCGCCCGCAGCTCCCAGCATATGACCCAGCATGGACTTATTCGCAGTAACCGGAATCTGATAGGCATAGTCGCCAAACAGTTTGTGGATTGCCAAAGTTTCAGCGGTATCCCCTACAGCTGTACTCGTTGCGTGGGCACTGATCACGTCCACTTCTTCCGGGGAGATGTGAGCCGAACGAAGGGCCGCTTTCATCGCCAAGTAAGCTCCGGTTCCTTCGGGATGCGGTGCAACCATGTGATAAGCATCCGAACTCGCTCCATAACCGATGACCTCACCATAGATTTCCGCACCACGTCGGATAGCGTGCTCCAGTGACTCCAGTACCAGAATACCTGCACCTTCGCTCATGACAAAGCCGTCCCGATTCTGATCAAAAGGTCGACTTGCTATGGAAGGCTCCTCGTTACGTGTGGACAAGGCAGTCGCATTAGCGAAACTTGCCAAGGCCAATCGGGACACCGCTGCTTCAGCTCCACCGGCAAAAATGACATCCGCATCTCCTGTACGAATCGTCCGAAACGCCTCTCCAATTGCTGTATTCCCAATAGAGCAAGCCGTCACGGGGGAAAGCGTAGGTCCCATCGCTCCAAACGCGATACTAATTTGAGCAGCAGCCATATTTGAGATCATCATGGGTACCAGCGTCGGGCTAACTCTGCCCGGTCCACGCTGTAGCAGTACATCTACATTGTCCACCAACGTATCCAAACCGCCGACTCCCGATCCCACATAAACACCGACACGCTCCAAATCGGTGTGATCCAGTTCCAGACCGGAATCCTTGAGCGCTTGCTCTGCCGCATATAGTGCAAACTGAGTAAACCGATCCATTCGTCTAGCATCTTTACGTCCCCATTGCTTTTCTGCATCAAAATCCTGTACCAGTCCAGCAATTTGTGCTTTCAAATCGGACACATCGAATGTATCAATTTTACGTATACCTGAATTGCCTTCCAGCAAATTCTTCCACAACGTGTCCACTTCATTACCCAGTGGGGAAACGACACCCATACCTGTTATCACTACTCTTTGCATAAGCTATTCATTCCTCCTGCTCGGTGACTTACTTATAATCCTCATTTTACCCTCGCCTTATCCTATTACAAGTGTTTGTTTATCCTGGTATAATGAACACTACTATAGTACACGCCTTATTGGCTCACTTCGGATATACCCATTGAATGGAGAGAAGATACCTATGAAAACGGAAGCACGTCTGGAAGCACTATCTGTTTTTCTAAAAACAAAAAGAGCCCGCCTACACCCACATATGGTCGGTCTCCCCCAAGGATCACGTCGCAGAACACCAGGCTTGCGCAGAGAAGAAGTCGCTCAGCTGGCTGGTGTCAGTACGACTTGGTATACCTGGCTGGAGCAAGGACGAGATATTAAGGTGTCCGCCTCTGTGTTGGATGCTATTGCTGCCGCATTGCAGTTGAACACAGACGAGCGCAAATATTTGTATGATTTGGCGATCGAGGCTGGGTCTCACAGCCTTCCTGCTCCTGCAGAGCAAGCCGTCATTTCCCCCTCTCTGCAAAAGATCGTACAAGAGCTGCACTACTGCCCTGCTATTATTTCAGATCGGCGCTGTCATATTGTCGGCTGGAACGCCGCTGCTGCTCATGTTTTTATGGATTTTGCCGAGCTACCACATGAGCAACGCAATATGATTGAACTGCTATTCACCAAAAAGGAGTTTAAAAGTCTAGCTGTGAATTGGGAACACTTTGTAAAGGGGTTCCTTGCTATTTTCCGCGCTTATTATGGGCAATACGTGACAGATCCCTGGTATGCACAATTTATACAAAATATGAGCCAGGCCTACCCGGAGTTTAACGAGCTTTGGAATCAGAGTGAAGTAAGCTCCGCGCCGGAGGTACTCATTGAATTTCGTCATGCGAAGGCTGGCAAAATGCTATTTGACCTAACTTCTCTTCAGGTACAAGGCAGTGTTGATCTCCGTTGCAGCATCTACACCCCCAATGCGCAAACCTCAACGGAAAGCAAACTCCAAAAGTTAATGGAAGGCAGCTAAAGGATTTCATCCCTCCTGTTATGAAGATATCATTTTCCGTCCATACTACATCTACGATCTGTGCAAAAATAGATGCCACGTATGTGACAGAACCAAGAGCTTCAACTGTGCTACTACCAGGAGGGAGGGAATCATCATGAAAGCCAAATCGACAAGTTCCCCGCACATACACAATCAAGCGCCACTGCCTGTTCCGGTGCAATTTGATCGAAGCTGGCAGGATGAGCTGGACCAACGCCTACGCAAAGGTGGCCCTTGGGGAGATTGGAATCTGTATCAGCTGGCCATTGAGGCAGAAAAAGTCAAACTGGTGCCGAACTTCGATGAGCTTCAATGTCTACAGCATTTGCAAGACCTCACTCCACTACCCCATCAGCTGGATACCGCTCGGAAGGTACTGTTTCAAATGTCCGGACGTGCCATTCTTGCCGATGAAGTCGGCCTGGGCAAAACGATCGAAGCTGGAATGATCCTAAAGGAATATCTGGTTCGCGGGCTGGCTTCCAAAGTGCTTATTCTTGTACCCGCATCCCTGGTCCTACAATGGGTGCGTGAGCTGAACAGCAAATTCGGTATTCCCGCTGTCGCCCAGAAAAAAGCGTATTCTTGGTCTTCCGAGGTTGTCGTGGCCTCTATGGATACTGCCAAGCGAGAGCCCCATAGTAACATCCTGCTAGATACCGATTATGACCTGCTCATTATAGACGAGGCCCATAAGCTGAAAAATAAAAAGACATCCAACTACCAGTTCATTATGAAGCTGCGTAAAAAATATTGTTTGCTCCTGACAGCGACACCTGTACAAAACGATCTGTCTGAGCTGTTTAACCTGATTACACTGCTCAAGCCCGGTCAATTGGGAAGACATGGCGATTTTTCAGCCAACTTTGTTGTAGATAAACGTCTGCCCAAAAATGAAGATCAGCTCAAGGATGAGCTGTCTAAAGTCATGATCCGCAATCGTCGCGGAGAAGGCCCAGTTCAATTCACCAAACGAAATGTTTCCAATATTCACTTGGAACTTTCGCCGGAAGAGCAAGCGCTGTACGATGGGGTAACCTCTTTTGTCAAAGAGCAATACCAGGCGAATGGCGGAAATTTAAGTAGCATGCTGTCTCTCGTTACCCTTCAACGGGAAGTGTGCAGCAGCCGGGACGCTGTGTTCGTGACGCTGGTCAATTTGTCTAAAAAAATGGCTCCAGACTCTCCCCTACGCGATCGTGTCTGGGATTTGGTTGCACACATTAAAGCGATCAAGGCCAATTCCAAAGCAGAAAAGGCGCTCGAGCTTATCCGTCAGATGAACGAAAAGGTGATCATTTTTACAGAATACAGAGCCACACAGGAGTATTTGCTGAACTATTTCCGTGACCGTGGCCTATCTGCTGTTCCTTACCGAGGCGGTATGAACCGTGGACGCAAGGATTGGATGATGGATCTGTTCCGTGGGCGCATTCAGGTCATGATTGCCACCGAAGCGGGTGGTGAAGGCATTAACCTGCAATTTTGTCACCATATGATTAACTTCGATTTACCGTGGAACCCCATGCGCGTGGAGCAGCGGATCGGACGGGTGCATCGACTTGGACAGACGCATGATGTTAATATTTTCAACTTGTCCACAACCGGAACGATTGAGGAGCATATCCTACATCTGCTGCATGAAAAAATAAATATGTTTGAGATGGTCATTGGCGGATTGGACGTTATTCTGGAGAAGTTTGAGAAGAAAGAATCCATTGAAAAAAGTTTGTATAAAATCATGCTTGAATCCAGTAGCGATGATGAAATTCGCAAAAAAATGCAAAAACTGGGCCACTCGCTGGATTCCATCAAACAGGAAATGGAACAACTGCGCACAGACCAGCCAAACACCGAGAACTTATTAGGCTTAGCAGGCAATACGGTTCCTCCGGGTAAAGCTCGACGCAGTGTGAAGGGAGGTCGCTAGTTTGACCATGGATGCACAGCAAGTCCAGCGTTTTGTCCACACCTATCTGGAAGCTACCGGATGCAGTGTCATTGAGAGGTCACCCCACCATGTAACCGTCAAGCTTTCTCCAGAAGCGGATAAAGCCTTAACAAACCGGCCCTACTATTGGGGATACGTGGAGCGTACTGGCGTTCCAGCGCAGACGATGTCCTTCACCTTCATCTTTGATGGGGAAGCCTATCGCACAGAACAGGAACGTTTAGCGGACCATACACCCCCAACTCCAGCATCAGGCAACGCAGCACAAGATCAGGTCATGGGGCGTTACTTCGGTCATGTACCGACGTTACCACAATTGGGACCTGGACGTATTTTGCAGGAGGAGCTTCGATATGGAAGCCGTCGGCTGCACCAAATTTTTGAAGCCGCACGGGATGGAGGAAAATATGTTTATTTGTTTGAGCAGCCTGATGCCCGTCAGTTGTCTGCCCGCTCTCCCGTAGTCTATGAAGCTTGGCTCAGCATCTGCTATAAAATTGAATTCGCTTGCGATTTGAAGCGTGAGGAACTTCATTGGCTAGGTATTTCGCTCAAAAGCGGCACCATTGTAACCGATTTTGGCGCCATGCTCGAAACCCGGCAGCTCAGCCCGCTGCTGGCGGGCAATATGCATGTACAGCCTGCCAAGCTATCTGTCCCGGAAGCTTCCACCTCGCTTGAAAGCTACCTCACTGAACAACTCCGTCAGCAAGACTATGGTTGGGCTGAGCAGGCGAAGGAACGATTGCGCGAGGAATTGGAGGTCATTGACCACTACTACGAAGATCTAATCAAGGAGCAGAAAGAGGAAGAGGAAAAAAAAGAAGCCATATCCGAGCAGCATCAAGCCCGCCGTAAAGAAATGGTATGGCAATATGAGCCAAAGGTACTCGTATCCGCCATTAACTGCGGGATATTTCATCTGCGGTAACCGATATCTCTCGCTCCTTCGCAGGAAAGTTGCAGAGATATCGTCAGCTTGTAACATCTTGCTTCAGCCTACATCAGTTTCCGCTGCTGTAACCACAAGTTTGGTTAAACATGTCCCCTATGTATCGACAGCAAAAAGCGAACCTGGATATGACATTTACGCCGACAAGGTGCAGCAGTCTTTTTATGGGACAGGCTGTATGCTGGATAAAAAAGAATGCCTCCGTCGGGCAATCAAGCCGACAGAAAGGTGGATACCATTGAAGAAGAGTCATTCCGGGCACTATAGCATAGGTATGATCGCAGCTGTTCTGATCGGCCTGTCCGCAGTCTGTCCGCTCACTTCCATTCATGCGGCTCCCTCAGTCGCTCAAGACAACAATTTAAACTCGGAGTCTCTTTACAACGATAGCTCGCGGGTTCCTCCATTGGAATCCGCGAGTCCTGCTACTCCTTCCCCTTCCCAGGATGACGTTTCAGCAAGTTTTCCTACACAGGAGCAAGGCGTACCTACGGGCGTAAAACAAGCTGCGGACAACAAGGTACAATCCTTATCGTCCCAACCCCCTTTTTCCTTGTGGAAAGATGCTGAGCTGAGCTATCATCCGCTCGGACCTGGAACCCATAGTTGGCTTGTTCAAGTAAACCGCGCAGGAGAATACATCGGCTACCTGATTATCGGATCAGACTCAAATGGCGCATATCAACTCAACGAATATGGGAATGGTCCAGGTGGACCTTATAGTATGGATGTACTTCGCCAATCTCTGGTGTCGCTCACAGAAACCGATCTTTCATCTATCGACAAGCTGCAAATCACACCTATGTATGAGGAACCGCTACTAGCCTACTGGCTGGTGCGTTCCTCTACAGGCAGCCAAATATGTATTGATGCTGTAACTGGCGATCCGTTACCTGTAGAAGTGGCAGATGGGAGTTGGAAACATAAGCTTCAGAACAACGTATTCTCTTCATCTGTTCCCTTTTTGAAAACACAGGCGCAGGCGGTTACGGTCTTGTCTGCTCCTTTCGATCCCTATGACGACCTGGGGTGGCTTCAACCCAAACAAAAGCTTTCCGTCCGTAACACAGGCCAATTTATGGATACACTGAGTATTTCGCCGCGTATTATATTTTCTGCCACAGGTATCAATTTTGCCTTTGGGGGTCCCTTATCTATTAGTGGGTATCAGTCCTGGATATCCCCAGGTCATCCGTCCCAATCCAATTTATATGCGTTAACCTACCATCATGGACTTTCCCGATTTGTACCATTAAAAAAGTTATTATCAGCTGGCGAATTCTATCGTTTGGACTCCTAGTTATAAAGAAACATGATAATGATTCGGAATGATCTCTACAACATAAAAAGAGACCTCAAAATGGCATACCCTATGCCTCTTGTGGTCTCTTTGGCGAGTTTAATGTCGCTCCCTTCGCCCTCTGCGTGTGGATTTCATCCACATTTTCAGAGCGAGAGGCAACATGCCAAACCATTTGCTCCCCCACGGCTCTCTGGCTTGTTTTTGACTGCGCCGAACATCACGCGGCGTTTCCATATAGCGAACAATCCGCTGCGTAATATACGTCACCAGTTCGTCACTCTTCGCCATCCTCCATGACCTCCTTCAATCTGCGCCCATCCTTTCCATTTACGTTGCTTGGAAATATCGGATTTACACGTTAGGTGCAGATACAACTAGCTTGCTCATTTTCCAAAAGGTCTAACCCCTGTGGGAATAACTATGCATGGTTTCCCTTAAATGGAACATACTATCTTCAATCAGTAAATAATTAATTCGTCCACTGGAGGAATAGAACGTGCGGAATAAAAAGTTAAACAAGATAGGGCTGACAAGGCTGGGATTGAGTCTATGCATCCTTTGCAGTGCTGTATTTGCCCCATTTACCTATATAGCTGCTCAGCCCGACGATAAAAGTAACGAACCGAACAAGTATACAGATGTTCCGCCCAACGTACATTCGTCCTATCACGCTTTTGCCAAGCCCGTTGTCCTGATTGATGTAGGCCATGGTGGTGTGGATGGTGGAACAAGTCACAAAGGAATTTTGGAAAAAGACATCAATCTCGCCATTGCTCAAAAGCTGTACTTGATTTTACGATCCCAGGGATATCCTGCTGTTCTGAATCGGGACAAGGATTACGCACTGAGTGACGACAACCGTTGGCTACAGTCCAAATCCCGGCATCTTAAAGACCTCGCCCAACGTAAAAGCCTAACAGAACAACTGCCCACCGCTTTGGTTGTAAGCCTGCATGTCAATTGGACCAAACGTGCCGAAAAACGGGGACCCATTGTGCTGTATCAGGATGAAGGCAGCAGCTATCTGTTAGCTGAACGAATTCAGCATTCATTAAACCGCTTATTTTGCATGAATAGAAAAACAGTGTACGGAAAACCCTTTTATCTTTTGAATAAAATCCAGCACCCTGCTGTCATTGTGGAAACCGGATTTATAAGTAACGAACAGGACAGAGCTATGCTTTCCGAGGATCGTGGTCAAAAAAGCATTGCAGGAGCTATTGCCGAAGGCATTATTGCGCATCTGACGGCCTGGTAGTGTTGGTGGCTGGGTCTCCCGTCCATCCCCATACAGCTCGCACCAAATCGCTAATACCCACAAATTTGGCCTGCTCCTTTAGCTTGGGAACCGACGAATGAAGAGCGGAGGACGTGTACATGCCCGACACGCCGACATGCCCAATTGTTACGCAGGTGTTGTGCTCATCCAGCCATTCAACCACTTTTGTAAGTTGCCGATTCACATGGGCGAGGGTATGAACATCATCCAGAAAAACATTATTGCGTACCGGAGGCATTCCCTTTTTAGCGGCAAGCTCAGGCACCACTGACCAATAATTAGTACGGCTATCGACAAAAAATAGTCCATGCTCCTTACAAACATCAAGAACTATGGACATAATGCGCTTATCTGAAGTAATCTTGGAACCCATGTGGTTGTTCATCCCTATCGCATAAGGAACATCCTTAATTGCTGCTGTCACCTTAGCGCGTACTTCATCATCCGTCATATTAGCCTTAATTGCTCCGGGTCCGAGCCATTCGGGCTTTCCCTGTCTTGGCTCCATTGGAAGATGAACAATGACGTCATGACCACGCTTGTGCGCTTCCATAGCGTCCTGTTTGGTTGTAGGCAGGAAAGGCATCACAGCAACGGTAATCTTAACGGGTAAATTTAAAATTCGCTCAGTCCCTTTCATATTGTTTCCCAGATCGTTAATAATGACAGCAACCATCCTTTGCGACTCGTCCTGTTTGTCTATTGCTTCTGCAACACCAGTACTACAGACCATGAATAACATGCATACCGAAATACAGAGTACTACGGTTCTTCGCATTTTGGAGCTTGAATGGAATACAGGTACATAAGCTGGCTCTTTCCGACCGCGAGATGCCTTTAAAGCCTTTTTTATTATATTTCTCATGTGCAGCTTCCGTCGTGTACTCATTGCGGGTCAGCCTCCTTCTCTGTCCCTTCATTGTGTGAGTAACCTCGTCTAAATATGTATAAGGCAGACCATGGAATACTCCCTAATCTGCCTTATCGTGCGTAAAAACGTATGTTAAAGCCGCTTACCAGTTCTTATCAATAAATTCATCACGGCCCGATTGAGCCCGATCTTCCTTATAGTGCTTCACGTTTTTCTTGTGGTAATCCTGATGATAATCCTCTGCTGGATAAAAAATCGAAGCCGGAAGGATCTCCGTTGCAATTGGCTTATCAAAGCGTCCATTTTGTGCCAACTGCTCCTTGGACTGTTGCGCAAGCTCACGTTGCTGCTCTGTATGATAAAAAATTGCGGGTTTATACTGTGTGCCCCGGTCCTGAAATTGACCTTCCCCGTCGGTAGGGTCTGTTTGTGGCCAATATAATTCGAGCAGCTTTTCATAAGGAAACAGCTCAGGCTCAAACGTAATCTGCACCACCTCGTAGTGACCTGTAGTTCCTGTTTTAACCTGCTCATAGGTGGGATTGGGAATCGTTCCTCCAGTGTATCCTGACACAATGCCATGAATGCCCGGCTGCTCTTCAAACGGAGTCACCATACACCAGAAGCACCCACCTGCAAAAGTTGCTTTCTCCATCTTACATCCAACCTTTCAATAACTTCATCATAAAATTTTCTATCATATCTGGAAATCCATAGTTTGCGTGAAGACAAGAAACGTGTTCAGCTTAAACTATGAGCAAATCCCCAGAAATATAAGAAAAAGGTCTCTAAAACTGCTACGAGAGCAATTCTATAGACCTTTTCTAATGGATGCGGTCGAGAGGACTCGAACCTCCACGGGGGGTTAGCCCACACGGACCTGAACCGTGCGCGTCTGCCAATTCCGCCACGACCGCATATAAATTATCGTTTATCCTCGAAAGATCAATCTTTCTTAGCGACAAGATAGATCATACCATGCATATATCAAGATGTCAAACCTTTTATGTTCGTTAATTTCCTCTTGATAAAAAAGGAATAATAAACTAAAATAAGAACATAGGTTCTCGGGAATGAATGTTCCTTTTCTTCAATCGTTTATGAATTATCATCACATTTTCCTAAGGCGGTGAATGGTAATGACCTCTTTGGATACTACTCAGCATGAATGGTCTCTTGTGAAAAGTTATCTGCTCCTTACCTTTATTCAAAAAGTATTTGAGCGGGACAGCCTAATTCTTGAAGAAAGCGGTATGCTGAAAACCCCTGATCTTTATGTCGAAATGGTTAACGCAGGTGTAGATCGTACCGGAATCCTACTGTCTGAAGTAAAACATGAATTTAATAAATATCGCATTCATGTTCTGGACATACAACAAAACCACTCCGGCGTTCACGCCACCTATATAAGTAAAGGCAATAAAGAGCAGTTCAGTATGGCAATGCCAGCATTCCGAAAAGAAATGTATGAGCGGATGCGAGCATATCTGGGGCTCTCAACCTCTATGCCCCATACATCTGCCCTTCCTTTACTAGAGAAACATCGCGCCGAATTACCAAACAATTCAACTTCCACCCCCCTACGCATCGTTGATCGAAGTTTGGTTACATCCTCTTTGGCCTATAAGCGTAAAACGTCCCGCCCTGCTGCTGTTGCCACAAGCAGAAGAGCATAATCCCCGCACAATAAACACGCAAAAAAAAGCTTCCGCAGACACCAACTGTGCTCGGAAGCTCCTTTCCATATCCATCATATATCCAAATCGATCTATAACCGCTAAGATGAAGCATAAGCATATCTATTAATGATTCGCTTTATTGCAACGCCTTCTGTACACGCGTAACCCCTTGACTTAGAGCATGTCCTCCACCTACCGCTGCGGCTACAGCAATGGTCTCCATAATTTCCTGATCACTAGCTCCTTTGGACCGCGCCTCGTCTACGTGATAAAACGTGCATACTTCATTGTTGGCAAATAAGCCAATGCCTAGTGCAATCAGTTGCTTAGTTTTCTCATCTAAGCTGCCGGCTTGAAAGCACTCTCCGGTAAAGCGATGATATGCATGAACTACCTCGGGCAACTGATCTTCCAAATGGCTGATTTGATCCTTATATGCATGTACTTTCTCGTCCATAACCGTCATTGACACAGCACGTCCTCTCTGTTGGATTTTCCTTCATTACTGTGTCCGATTTAGAGTTTCTGTATGCCTAATGAATCACCCAGTTATTTTTATCCAACACCCATTTGGAACCCATTCCTAATCCAGATCTATCGGATTGTGACGTGGCTCGCTGAACGGCTGATATGTATAGCTGCGATCCAATTTGACCACACGTCGATTCTGGCGGCGAATAAGCACCTGTTCATCATCCCATGCCAGTACAATGCCAACAACATCGTTGGTCTCCAATCCATCGCGTACGACACGCACCTTTTCACCGGAGAGTCGATAAGCATCCAATTCTTCGTCCATAATCATCCTTGTCCCCTCCTTATACACTTTTTTTAATAACACAGCGACCATGATTCTATGCATGAAAAAGTTTAAAAAGAGACCTAAATGAATCATTTAGGTCTCTTCTCACTTACTACTTATATGGATTGCCAACAGAGCGACAAATTATCCCGACTGATTTACACTGTGATCATGTTCTTTTGTATCGTTCTTCTCGTACCAGAAGTCCAGCACTTGTGCAGACAACACTCGCTGATCTACATACTCCACTTGGTGAGCAGTAAATTCTTCTTTCCAAGAGAAGGACAATTCTTCGCATAGGTTAACCAACGTCAACAACTCAGACCAGGCCACATAGCGTTTATACCAAAAAAACTGAGGATGTTCAATCATATAGGGATACAAATCGTCAAATTCCGTATGCTTACAATCCAAGGCACGCTCAAAGTGTACTTTAGCCGCTGCCAGTTTTTCCAGAAAAAACTGTTCGGTCAATTGTTCTTTCCCCATGTTGCTGCCTCCTCTCCAAAACCTTAACTATATTATAAGCGAAATTGAAGCTCATGCAAAGGTTATTATTAGAAATAAGGAACAGGAGTTTTGAATTGTTACTATTCAGCAAACTCAATCTTACCGTCCACTAACGACGAAATTTTGACCAATGACTCTACACGAATACCCTGCTCACGGATGGTTCTCGCTCCGGCCTGAAAGCTTTTTTCCACCGCGACACCGAATCCAACCAACTCAGCTCCGGAGCGTTGAATGATTTTAACCATGCCTCGCGCCGCATCACCATTAGCGATAATATCATCAATGAAAAGAACACGATCATCTTCGTGAATAAATTGACGAGACAGCATAATATCCGTAACAATACCTTTAGTAAACGAAGGTACGCGTTCACACAGCGCGTCTGGATCAGCTAGTAGGGTCTTTTTACGACGAGCGAATACCAACGGGACACCCAATTCCAAAGCTGTCGCAAACCCGATGGCAATGCCTGAGGACTCCACGGTCACTACTCTGGTAATCTTCTCTTCTCGGAAACGTGCTGCGAACTCTCGTCCCATTGCCATTGTCAATTCCGGATCAACTTGGTGATTAAGCAAACCATCCAGCTTCAGTACCTGATCTGATGCAATCACGCCTTCATTTATAATTCGTTCCTTTAATACTTCCATTACATGACCTCCCACGGCATTCCTATGCGGTAAAAGTACCATACTTCACCCGCCGCTTTCAAGCTATAGCTGCTTTCCATGCGGTCATGTGACATTTTTTTTACGCTTGTTCCAGAACCATGCGGTGATTCCTCCCACAACGATTAAAAGAATAACGACCAGCCCTACCCGATGCGTCACCTTCTCCATTAGCTTCGCCACCTGCTCCCAATGCATGCCCACCGCATGTCCAATCCCCAAAAATGTACCGCACCACAGCAAAGCTCCTGCTGATGCATAACAGATATAGCGAAAAACGCCTAGACGGGTTGTACCTGCCAGATATGAGGATACATGTCTCAAGCCGGGGACAAAATATCCGAACAGGATTCCCCAGGTACCATAGCGCCCAAACCAATTTTCAGAAGAGGCAATCCTAGAAGGCGTAAGCCTCACCCATTTTCCGTATCGATGCAAAAGTGGTTTTCCCAGCAGACGCCCTAGTGTGTAGCTAAGCATCATACCCGTCATACTACCGAAAAATGTGACTGCCAGTGCAGCAATGAAGTTGTAGTGCCCTTGAGACACGAGCCCGCCGAAGGCAATCATTAGCACTTCGTCGGGTATCGGCATACCCGCTACTCCAAGTGCAAGCAAGCCGAACATTGCCAAATATCCGTATTCCAGTATCCATGCAAGGATTTGACCCATAAATTACGCTCCCGTCAAGCTATTCATTAATTCACTTTAATTATTTTCAGTCTCATCCAGTCATGTCCTATTTCAGTTGAACATAGTTTGTATTATATGCTCGCTGCAGCGTTATTCAAGCAGGCAAGGAGGGACTGGGGATGAAACGTAATATTCATGTTTTTCAGATTGCTTTTACATACATCGGTACAATCGTCGGTGCCGGATTTGCTACCGGACAAGAAATTCTGCAATTTTTTACGCAGTATGGTCGTTGGGCTACACTCACTATTATGCTATCCACAATCATATTTGTATGGTTGGGTACGAAAATGATGCTGATCGCTCATGATATTTCAGCCAAATCCTACGAGGACCTGAACAAACATCTTTTTGGCGCCAATGCCGGGAAATGGATTAGCTGGTTCACGCTCATCGTGCTGATCGGCGTAAACAGCGTCATGTTGGCAGGAGCCGGCTCTGTTTTTGTAGAGCACCTTCACCTGCATTACCAAACCGGACTGCTTATTACACTGATTGGTACTTATTTGCTGCTAAGTAAAGGCATTAAAGCCATCTTGCACATGAACACCGTGGTTGTCCCACTGATGATCATCATGTCTCTTCTGCTCGTTCACAGCACGCTCTCTATGCCCAATCCTCAGAGTTTTATTACGAATACGACAGATCACAGTACATTTCGAACCTTGCTCTCTCCACTGCTGTACACGTCCTTCAACCTAACTATGGCCCAAGCCGTGCTTGTACCACTTGGCAGCCAAACCTTTTCCCGAAGAACCATCCGCTGGGGCGGAGTTTTGGGCGGAGTTGGTGTCGGGTTTATGCTGATGGCTGCACACTTTGCCATGTCAGCACATATGCCGGGTATTCAGCAATTTGAAATCCCTATGGGAAGCATTGCTTACCGTCTGGGTGCCTTTGTCGAAATCATATACATTCTACTCATTTTCATGGAAATCTTCAGTACCTTTGTGGCCGACATTTATGGAGTCAGTCTACAAATTCGTCAGCATGTCCAAATTTCGCCCAAGCTCATTACACTATTCATTATGCTCACCTGTTTTTTAATCAGTCAGTTCGGCTTCAGTTCACTATTATCTGTCCTTTATCCTATTTTCGGAATGCTCAGTCTGATGTGGGTTAGTAAACTAATCATAGCAGGACGCGGGAGGCCTTTCCGTTCCTCACGTCCTCGCTCCAGCTTTCGGCATTCCGATTCCAAACCAAATGATACTCGTCATGGTTAATGTGGAAATTTCAAATACATTTTCTTCAACTCGTTAACCGCCCGACTTAAAGAATAGCTTGACTTAGCCTTGTCGCAGGCAGATCTAGCCAGCTCATAACGATAGGCAGGGTCAGCAATGACCTTCTCTAATGCGTCTGCCAGTGCCCTCGGATGGTCGGGTGGCACGAGCAGGCCATTTACCCCATCTTCAATCTGCTCCGGTATTCCCCCCACTTCTGTACCTACCAATGCCAGACAACTTAACGCTGCTTCCGCAAATACCGAACCAAAGGCCTCCGCCCGAGAAGGCAAGACAAATACATCAAAGAAAGGCATAAACTCTTCTGGATGAAGGGTATATCCATAAAAAATCGTCTCATGGTATATATCAAGCTCTCGCGCCATCTCTTCCAGCTCAGGGCGAACCGGGCCATCTCCAATAATATGAAGCACAAATTCCATATTTCTTTTTTTAAGTTCAGCACAGGCCCGCAATAAAATATCCAATCCTTTCGCCGGAACAAGGCGGCAAACGGTTATGAGCTGTGTCACTTCATTTTCGTGTGGAATGGGCTTGAAGCGCTTCTCATCATATCCATTCGGAATGACTGCAATGTCTTGCGGATTCTGAACGTAAGGAGTTAAATAATGCTGAAAAGAATGAGATACCGCTATCAGGCGATCCGCCTTCTGCTCCATTTCCCCGTACAGTGATACCAAGAATTGGTGTTCAGGCCCGTTCTCCTCTATTTTCCCGTTTAGGATTAACTCCTTCTCATAGGAAGAGTGAATCGTCTGTACAAGCGGGATGTCAGGAAAAACAGTTTTCATAGCAATCCCGGCAATGGGGTGATGAGCATGAATGAGGTCATAGGGCTTCTGAATACGAAGCCGGGTCCACCACAAATAGTCACGGTACGTCTGAATATATTTTTGAACGATTGGATATTGTTCATATCTCGTCCAGTCAAAGGTATCAAAAATTACTTCGTCCCTACCCTTGTTACGAATCCGTTTAGGGATTGAAAATAGCTCCATTTCCCAACGGGGGGATGTAAATCGCTCTTGCAGATATGGAATCATGGATGAAACACCTCCCGGTTGCTCGGGTGGGAAAAAGAGAGCCTGTAGCAATTTCATGACGTGCTTCCCCTTTCAAGCATTAAACTGCCCGGATCACAGATGTATGTATAGGTTTCCGGATTTTCTGAAAGATGATATATTGAGAATAAATGTTAGTCACAAAAGAAAATTATAACATTTTAAATGGGATAAATCCTGTCTATTGTATCGGAACGATATCAACCGTTCAATAGATTGACTATTTTTGCAAATGGAGTCGGTGATGTTGACGTTGTTGTCCTTATCGGGAACCTTGGGTCCCCCATCTCTGGCCGAGGCCGTAAGTGCAGCCTGCGGTTTGTATATTATACTCATGATGGCACTGATGTGCGTGATCATATATAGCAGACAACGAAAAAAAGCCTATATCCTTTTTTCAGTTGCCGCTATTATTATTATGACATATGAAGCCATGAATCTCTATTCAGCAGGCGGAGGCAAGATGCAACTCCAAGGAATCGTGTGGAAAAATGTACTGGAGGCGTCTGCCTTCGTACTCATCAATGCCGCCGTATTTCAACTATACCGGAAGCTGAAACGTGTGCAGACATGGACCTTGCTACTGCTGGGTGCGTTATTGATATTGCCGGTTACTGCCTGGACAGCAGGTTTGTTGCCCGCTTGGATCAGCGCAGCGAAACTGGTTGGGTTCACTCTATTTTATCGAGTACTGGTGCTTATACTGAGCCTTGTGTTTATCACCCCACGAATCGGGCAGCCAAAGAAGTATGTGGCGGGCTTATTCATGTATTTGCTCTGGCTCGGCTATTTATGGCTGCGAAATGACATCCCTGAAGAAGCTGGCAAATCAAACACAGTCTTATATATGTCATTTTTACCATTGTTGTACTACACTACGTTATTCATCATTCTATTTGAACGAATTGTGGAGCTGCTCCAAAGGATTTACCGTTCTTCCATCACCGATGGCCTGACCGGGCTATATAACCGTAAATATTTTTCGGGGCGACTACGGCGATATATGGACCAGGGAATCCGCGTGTCGGTCATTTTTTGCGATATTGACAATTTCAAAAAGTTGAATGATACGCAGGGTCATGCTCGTGCCGATGAAGTACTCAAACAGGTGGCACAGATTATGGAGGATGAACTGGATGAAATCGGACTGACCGGACGATATGGTGGCGAGGAACTGGTCGCAATGGTTGTGGATCGACGGGCCAAGGTTGGACATGTCGCAGAACGTATCCGCGAACGGGTCGCGGAAGAAAGCATTGTCACGATCAGTGTCGGACACAGTACAGTGAAGAAGGAAATGAACCCGGATGAACTGGTCAAACAGGCCGATCAAGCGATGTACATATCCAAAACGACAGGTAAAAACAAGGTTACAGCTTATAAGGCAGCCGAAGTGAAAAAAAGTCGGGCAGCACGCGCACAATAATTTGTAAACTGCGATTCGTTGTTAAAAGTTGAGTTTGAATAATTCTCTGTCTGGTTGTCTATACCCTAAAATGACGCACAGGAATCTTATAAGAGCCTGTGCGTCATTTATATTTAATCTGCTCATCAAACTTCTGACGTTGCAGACGCTATATCCCGGCCGATCCATGCCAGCTCTTCACTAGTCAGCTCTCGATAGCTGCCCAGTGGAAGCTGTTCATCCAGCTTCAATGGTCCCATGGCCGTTCTTTTCAAATAGGTCACCTTTTTACCAACCGCCTCGAACATACGCTTCACTTGATGAAATTTACCCTCATGGATGACAAGCGAAATATAGGAAATGACTTCTCCATCTGCCTGGTACGGATGTTCGTGGCGAAGAATAGTCAACTGTGCGGGAAGGGTAACATACCCATCATCCAGTTCCACTCCTGCTGTAAATTGAAGAATATCCTCCTCCGTGACATGACCCGACACGGTAGCTTCATACGTTTTAGGAACATGCCGCCGTGGAGAAAGTAGCTCATGCGCTAGTTTACCGTCGTTGGTCAATAGCAATAATCCTTCTGTATCTTTATCTAAACGTCCTACTGGAAAAGGCTCAAAATGTCGTTCCTCCGCACTCAGCAAATCCAGTACCGTCCGCTCCCTTGTATCTTCAGTTGCAGAGATGACACCTGGTGGCTTATGCAGCATGATATAAATATACTCCCGAAAAACAACACGTTCCCCGTTCACTTCAATCTGATCCTGGTATGGATGAACCTGTAAGCCGCTATCCTTGGTGGTCTTCCCGTTTACCGTGATTATCCCTTGCTTCACCTGTCGCTTGATATCACTACGGGTGCCATATCCCATATGGGTTAAAACTTTATCCAAACGTTGCGTTTGTCTCCCTTTTCCACTCATACCGATGTCCACCTCCAGCCTGTAGGGTATTCATTTTTGAGCATGCCATCCTGCCATTTGCCCCACCCAGCCGAATAACCATCAATGCACACGAGAGTATGGCCTTTGGGCTGGACTTCGTTCCGCAGTGCCATTCTCTCAACGGGGATGGACAAGGTCTCCCCTTTTAAATACCGGATGGCCTCAGCATCTGAACTGGAGAGATTGATGCTTCTAACCGCCTCTGAAGAGCGTAATGCCACCGCCAGCGGGTGTGAAGGCACAAAGCGACCATTCTTGTCAGTACCCATAAACCAGCCTGGTCGCACCACCTTAAGGCCGTCCAAACGATGTGATGCCAGTGGCGACTGATAAATGCGATCTCCATAAACCACCGTATAGCCTGTAAAAGACACTTCCAGTTGCTCCTTCACAAATTGGTGATAGGATTCCAGCACATCCTGTGGGGAGCGTGCAGCGGATTTTACATTTTCTTTGCCAGATCGGGACTTAATGCCACCCAAGCCGCGCGCGGACCTTCCTTTACCGGACTTCCCGTCCATTCCTTTTCCACTTCGTTTAGGCTCACCAGTTCCATGTCTTCCTTGACGGCTTGGCGTCTGCGCTTCCCTGACGGACAAAAACGGCTTCTTCCGTGGATACGCTGCATCTATATTCAATGCCCTATCATCCTTGTCCTCAAATGGAGTCAAATCCTCCGATTCAGTGTGATCTTCTATCGCAGCGGCATGCCCCCCCTGATGCTGCAATACAGCGATAAAATGGCCTTCTCCCTCTACTAGATGCGGCCAAAGGCGTGCTGTTCCCCGCAGCTCGGGGTATGCTGACGCGACCTCTTCACTCATCCATTCCGGGTGGCCTGGTGCAAAGCCTGCTTCTGATGAAACAGGGACTACGTCAAAATCGGGGTGAGCCTCCAGAAATTCTGCGATCATTCCTTCATTTTCTTCTGGCGCAAAGGTGCAGGTCGAATAGACAATTCTCCCTCCTGCGCTCAGCATTGAGGCCGCTACACGCAAAATGTCCCGTTGCATGACTATACATTTATCTACCGAATGCGTTTCCCATTGTTTTGCCATGTCCTCATCCTTGCGGAACATACCTTCTCCCGAGCAAGGTGCATCAATTAGTATCTTGTCAAAAAAATGTGGAAAGGCATCGGCGATTCGATCCGGGCTTTCATTCAGTACCACGGCATTACGCACACCGTACAATTCCACATTTTTAGCCAACGCTTTGGTTCGGTCCGCGCTAATATCATTTGTCACCAATACGCCGCTTCCTTGTAATTTGGCAGCTATTTGGGTTGATTTCCCGCCCGGTGCAGCACATAAGTCCAATACAGCTTCGTCCTGAGCTACATTGAGCAGCTCAACCGGAGACATTGCACTCGGTTCCTGTACATAGTACAGCCCCGCATGGTAGTAAGGGTGTAATCCCGGCTTTGTACCGTGCGGAATATAAAAACCCGTGGCACACCACGGAATCGGCCGCAGTTCGAACGGAGAACGTTTCTTAAAGTCCTCTACCGGAATTTTTAATGTATTGACGCGAATCCCGGCATGGGGCGTGTGGTCATAGGCAGTCATAAATGCTTCAAATTCTTCGCCGAGCAATTGCTCCATGCGCTTTACAAATGCTGTGGGGAGCTGTACACCCATAATCGTAATCATCCTGTCCTTTTAAAATAAATTTTATTGTACCATATTCAACCTGTTATCCCGCAATATCCGTGTGATTTACAAACTTTCACTACAAGATGTAATGTTGTATAATAATAAGATTCATAGCTGCATATTTTGAATTTTGATAGGAGAGATTGCATTGAACGCACAAAATTCCAACAAAAAAAAGCTTATACCCGTCATCGGCTTTTTTGTTGTGCTGGTCATTTTGATTGGTGTGCTGCTCGCTTTAAATTCAGGCACTAAAAACAAGCTGTATGGCGTTTCCACAGCCTCGTTAAATCCTGCTACTCAAGAGCTGCTGAATGACCCGAACTATCAGCAAATTATTAAGCCGGAAGATTTACAGAGCAAAATTGACAAAAAGGAAAACTTTTTCGTCTATCATTTCGCCTCCGACTGTGTGCATTGCCGCGCCACTACTCCTAAGCTCTTGCCTTTGAGCAAGCAGGAGAACATCACGATGCACGAATTTAACCTGCGTGAGTATGAGGATGGCTGGGACAAGTATAAGATTGAGTATACCCCTACGCTCATTTATTACGAAAAAGGCGTGGAAAAGGAACGTATGGTAGGCGGGTTGAAGGAAAATCCTTCGGACAATGGATACACACTCGACGATTTCAAAGCCTTCTTTGAGAAATATAAAAAGAACGTAACCTCCTAGGCAAACCTTCACACACCTCAAAACGATAAAGCAGCCCGATCCTCATGAAACGGATCGGGCTGCTTGCTTATCATGCGCTTCAAACTCAAGGTGCATCCTTCGTTTCCGCTGAGACAGAACCTGAGCCGCCAGCGGCCTGTCTTCGCCTAATAGAAGCTTCCAGCGCCTGCTGACGCTGCTCATGCTTTTCCCCACGCCGAGGACCTCTCTGCTGCGGGATGTTGACTGGAATGGACGACGACGCCTTCTCCACGGCCCGGCGCAACCCGGGCTCGACGATTTCAATCGTCATATCCCGATAAACCGGCGGTTCTTGCTGAAGCTCTTCCGTGCCGGTCATAACAGCTTCAGCAAGCTGACGAGCGCAAATGCGCGCCTCTTCCACCAGCTTCACCATATTAATGCCCAGCGCCTGCGAAGGAGCATGCTCCAACCGGTGGACCGCACTATCCAGCATCATATGTCCACCACGATAGTTACCATTCCGAAAATGATACAGCCCTACAGCAACTTGCAGCAAACCTTTATATACAGGGTCACGGTCCAGCTTAAGCCACAGCTCTTCCAGTACCTCATGACATTCAAAGTAATCCCGATCACGATTGAAGTATACCAAATAAGTCACGTACAGCGGTTCGTAGGAAAGGTGTGCCATTTAATACTCATCCCTGTCTTCTTCCTTGGTAGAGGCTTCTAGCATCTCCTTGACCTCATCGTGAAGCAGCTTGATTCCTTCCATGTCGTGCCGTTCCCACAGTTCATTGAATCTGCGCTGCGCATCAATCGTTTCACTGATCTTATGGTAGAAATACAGCCGATGCATGCCTGTTAGCACTTTGGAAACGATATTGGCTTCATCCTCGAATTTTTTCTGCGCTTCCAATATTTCAAGACGCATGGAAGACATCTCATTATCCAATACAAAGGCTGCCTCAGCTGCCTTTTTCAACCGTGTACGCATATTATCAGGCAAGCTTTCACGATACTTATAGCTAAGAGAATGCTCTATGGTTGCCCAAAAATTCATAGCCAAAGTACGGATTTGAATTTCTGCCAGCACGATTTTCAGCCCGACTGCTGTCTGAACCGGATACTCCACAATCATATGAAAGCTGCGATAGCCACTGTCTTTATAATTGGTGATATAGTCCTTTTCATACAGTACGGTCAAATCCTTACGTCTTCTGATATATTCGGCCACCCGCCGAATATCCTCTACAAATTGACACATAATGCGAATGCCTGCAATATCCTCGATTCCCGTC
The DNA here is from genome assembly GCF_038007385.1 of Paenibacillus sp. FSL M8-0228. Classification (NCBI taxonomy): domain Bacteria; kingdom Bacillati; phylum Bacillota; class Bacilli; order Caryophanales; family Paenibacillaceae; genus Paenibacillus; species Paenibacillus sp. FSL M8-0228. The sequence goes on along the minus strand of NZ_JBBOXA010000001.1, from coordinate 2,004,216 downwards.
TCCAGCTGATCAGAAGGAACCTGTAATCTCTTCGCCTTATCGAGGATGCTTGATATTTTTTTAACCCGTCCGGTTACGAATTCGATAGGAGCGTATTCCTCGCGCTTTTTCAGCTCCGCACGCATTGTTTTGAACTTGACCTTAAGCTCTTCCACCGCCTGATCGTATGGCAGTAAAAATGTTCCCCAGTCTCTTCCGTCCATCCCCGTACCTCCTGTCTCTTCCGACAACACTTTTTTATCTGTGATCTGCACCAACAGCCTCGGTAATGTGTCTAAAGCCGTCCTTTCGAAGCAGCTCACGCAGGCCAGCATGTATAGCTCTATTTACTTCCGGCCCTTCGTAGATCAATGCTGTATAAATTTCAATCAGACTTGCGCCTGCTTTAATTTTGTCATAGGCATCACGGCTCGTGAATATACCGCCTGATCCGATAATAGGAAGCTTACCTTCCGTCTGGCGATACACCCGTCCGATGACCTCTGTGGAACGGTCACGCAGCGGCTTACCACTCAGCCCTCCTGTTTCACTCGCATTTCGGTGCGTTAAACCAGCTCTGGATATCGTTGTATTGGTCGCAATAATGCCGTCTACTCCACTGGCAGCAATCGCATCTGTCATATATTCCAATTCCTCATCCGATACATCTGGCGCAATTTTAACCAGTACAGACTTGGCATTGCCATACTTTTTCGCCTGGACTCCCATCTCTGCCCGAACCGCTTCCAATAACGACTTCAGTTCATCACCATGCTGGAGCTTTCGTAAATCCGGCGTATTCGGCGAGCTAATATTCACTACAAAGAAGTCCGCATACGGATACAGTGCGGAAATACACTTTTCATAGTCCTTATGAGCATCCTCATTGGGCGTGATTTTATTTTTGCCGATATTAACTGCGACCGGAACAGGTCGATGTTTGAGTGCAGCCAGACGCTTGGCCATGCTCTCAGCACCCAGATTGTTAAAGCCCATCCGATTGACTAATGCCTCATCGGGAGGCAGTCGGAACAAACGTGGCCGATCGTTACCGGGCTGTCCCACAGGTGTCACCGTTCCCACTTCCATAAATCCAAACCCGATGGAAGAAAAACCAGTAACCGCTTCTGCATTTTTATCCAGTCCTGCAGCCAGTCCAATCGGGTTGGGAAAATGAATGCCAAACAGATCAACGGCAAGATCCTCCGTTTCCTTGACTCCGTACATTCCTCGCAGTGTCGCTGCTCCACCAGGAAGTGAGCCCGCATGTTTTAAACCGTCAATGACTACATGATGGGCCGTCTCTGGACTCATTTTAAAAAAAACAGGTTTCGCAATCCTTCGATACAACACGATTCATCCACTCCGTTCTATGCCCTTGCACAATCCTAAAAAAACATCTCTACAAAATAGTTTAGCTTTTTCCATACCAAAAAGAAAGTAATTTGCGAGGTGCAACATCAGAACAATTCAGTTGTCATGGAGATGTCATTGAAAATGTATAATCAAACCATTTACAATGGACATAGTAAGACAAGACCTTAGCTCGTTAGAAAAGAGGGATTGCTGATATGAAGACCAAGCGCAAGCCGCCCAGTCTGCAAAAGAAAAAGGATGAGGTGAACAAGAAAGCGATTGTATGGACCGCCGTCAGCTTTGTTCTCCTCATCATTGTAATTATTCTGGTCATTGTTTTAGCACAAGCAGGAAATCGTTAAACACCAAGTAGCAATAGCATCAAAATTTTAATTTAGCCAGTGATAGGTTTTGCGGGGATTCGTCTGGTCATGCTGCGGCTCACTTGTAAATCGAGAACCAGGCACAAGCACTTGATCAGGCAATCCCCCGTTACCAATGACTACCTCCGTACCCGAAGGTACGAGTGCAAACAATTCCTCCACATCCTCTTTACCCATTCGGACGCAACCCAAAGACTCATTTTTGCCAATGCTGTCCGGCTCGTTCGTGCCATGAATGGCATAATTCGTTGCAGACAGTTGCATTCCACGGCTGCCAAACTCACCGTTGGATTTTCCGTTCGGATTTACTACTTTATCGGTAACCACAAATTTCCCTTCTGGTGTTCTTTCTCCACCCAAACCGATAGGATAATTTCGAATAAGTACATTGCCACTTACCAGGGCGAGCCTATGCTTAGATTTGTCCACCACAATTCGCAGCGGTTGCCCCAGAAAAGGCCTTCCGTGCAATGACGATGCCAGTAATGGACTGCTTCCGGCCAACGAGTCAGCGTCTAAATCTACTGCCTTCCCTGTTCCCTTTCCTGGTGAAGCAAGTAAATTACGCATAGGTGTAAAAGCCTTCTTCATCCCGTCTGTCGTACCATACATCGTGTTAGCGGGAAAGTCTCGAGTCAGTTCATCAAGACTCTGGGGAAGACGTTGATGCTGTGAGCGAAAAGCACGCATGGAGCTATTCAGCACAGCTAATTCCTCCTGTCCAGCAGCCCATTTTAGACCTGCTTTGCGAAGATTTTCACTGTCTGACGGCTTACAAGCACACGCAGCTGCGTCGTAAGACTGAACAGCTAATCCGCCGTTTCCTTTGTTCTGTACACTAAGTAATGGTTTCATGCCCTCTCTCCAGAGCAGCCACGAGCCCCCTTGCTCCATGCCCAACACCGTAGTCCTGGATGGCAGTCGGCTAGTCTTAGCCAACATATCAGTAAGCCCCGTTCCAGCTTCACTCCCTTTTCGAGCTTGAGCCGTAAACACACCACCAACCACACCGATCTGGGCCGTCTCCTTCGGATCAGCAGTGGCCACTTTCGTAACTTCAATATTATCAATTGCTGCCTGCTCAGTTCCAGATGGATCAAATGTATTCTCATTTGAAGGTCTCGGTGAATTAGCTGAAGGAACCCATATGAGCAGTAGTACCATTAACGCAGTTAACAGGTGACGTGTTCGAGCCGTCCTTCGCTCCTTCTCCTTGGACATCTGAACCAGTTTATCCTGATATTCCATCCATACGTCTGCCGGAATCTGTTTATGCTCGAAGGCTTCGAACACTTCTCCTGCGCGATTAAAGCAATAATTTGCTTTGCCCTCCTGACCGCTGCTCTCATACTCTTTGCCGAGTAAATACCAGGCCATTTTATTATCAGGGTGTTTTTTCACATACGATTTAAGATGAGGCGAATGGTTCATCGGATCCTCCTGATCGTGTAATCTTGCATACTTCCTATTATGTATATCGGTAAAAATAGACTTGATGGACAGCACATAAGAAAAACGTCTATCGACGTACTTTCACAGAAGCCAGACCGCGCTTGGCAGAAGTTTTTCTTGCGGTTATAGAATGGTTCAGCCTCCGCTGAACCATTCTATAACCTAAAAAAACAGCACCAACAGCTTACTTTCACCGTTATACGGCGAAGGGAACTGTCGGTGCTGTGCCTATCAAAGAAGCCTACGCTTAACCTTCTTTATTGAACGGCTCGTCTGCTACTTTAATGGAATCCGTAGGGCAACCGTCACAAGCATCCTGCATATCATCAAACAGGTCTTCTGAGATCGCCTTGATGCCTTGGTTGGCATCCCCTTCAAAGATCACTTCAGCCAAACCTTCATCATCATAATCATAAATGTCTGGTGCTGTAGCGCCACAGGCTCCGCATGCAATGCATGTATCTTTTTCTACCCAAGTGTATTTAGCCATAACTTTTCTCTTCCTCCTATACAATCAAACAAACCAGCTTTTGCATTCTATTCACATATTAATACAAACCCAATATTATTACAAATTATTTTCCTTTATCCTTCATGCAAAAAATGCTTATAACGTAAGCTTCTGCTTGCACTAATCTATCCAAAAGTTCACTCCGGAGTTGGTAGATTGTCTTTTTGCAGCGAAGTTCCGCGCAACTTGGAGTTGCGAAGAAGTACCGAAGGATCATCTCCCAGCATCCCAGCGGTCAAAATTGCATTTTCACCAAACTTGTCGCGAAGTGCATCCATCGTCTTCAATAAGCTTTCTTTCTTGGGCTGATCCTGGTATTCAAATAGATCCATTTGAACGGCCGCTTCCTCCTTTGGAATAAGCTGCTGTAGCGTAATCCCCAGCAAGCGCACAGGCTTATCTTCTCCCCAATGGCGACGATATAACGCACAAGCTTCCTTATATATGTCCTCTGCACTTTCCGTAGGAGTGCTCCTGACTTGAGAACGCGTAAAGGTCTTCATATCCGGCGTCCGAATCGTCAATTGTATACCTCCTGCCAGCATACCGTGTCGTCGAAGCCGCCGGGCTACCTGATCACTAATGTTAAGAAGTACCCGTTGGGCTTCTTCCAGTTTGACCACATCCATAGGTAAGGTGGTCGTGTGGCCGATAGACTTGTTTGGCTCCCGCTCAGTGCTGACTGGAGAATGATTAATCCCGTTAGCAGCCAATTTTAACCACGAACCCGTCACACCAAATACCCCAACCAGCATATGTTCATCAGCCTTAGCCAGTTGCCCAATGGTGCGAATGTTCATTTGTAGAAGCTTATCTGCCGTTTTGCGGCCCACACCAAACAATTGACCACAAGGTAGGTTCCACAAAATGTTGGGTACATCACGCAAACGTAGAACAGAAATCCCGCGCGGTTTTTTCAGATCAGAGGCCATTTTGGCCAGCAACTTGTTGGGAGCAACTCCAATGGAACAGGGCAGGCCTAGTTCGTCTTCTACTCTGCGCTGGATTTCCTCAGCAATTTCCATAGGTGTTCCAAACTGTTTGGATCCAGAAATATCCAGATAACACTCATCAATTGAAGTTGCTTCCAGCATAGGCGTATACGAATATGCAATGCTCATAAACGCTTTGGAATAACGACGATACAAGTGAAAATCAGGCTGTATTACGATGAGCTGTGGACAGATCCGACGAGCCTGCTGAACGACCATTCCTGTTGAAATGCCCAATCGTCGGGCTTCATAAGAGCAGGTTACAATTACACCTTTGCGCAGCTCACTACTGCCTGCCACCGCGGTAGGTAGTCCCTCATATTTCTCCGGCTCCTCCGCGGCATGAACGGAACAATAAAATGCGTTCATATCCACATGCAGAATAACTCGCCCGCCAACCGGATAATAAGCACTGACATCTTTCATGCTCAACCCTTCTTTTAACTGTAAATTCACCCGTCATCGCGGGAATATGTGTTTTGATTTTACACTTGAGATACCCTTAAGTACCATTTCTATTTTACATAAAAAATAAAGGTTTTGCGGCTAAAAATGATAATTATATATTACAATTGAAGTCATAAGTTGATATAATCGACTAACATACGAACACGACAAACTAACGCTTTCCTGTTTTTAAGCGTTAAACAACTAAATTAATGTGCTTAAAAAAGCAGAATATCACCAATCTGAGCAATCCGCAAAGGAGGAGTCCCTCATGTCCACCGCTATTTCTATCTTTGACACAACGCTGCGAGACGGCACTCAAGGAGAAGGAATTAGCTTGTCTGCTGATGACAAATTGAAAATCGCCAAAAAACTCGATGATCTCGGTGTTCATTATATTGAAGGCGGGATTCCCGGAAGCAACAGCAAGGATATCGAATTTTTCAAACGGGTACAAGAACTGGGCCTTCGGGCAAAGATTGTAGCCTTCGGCAGCACGCGCCGCAAAGATAGCATCGCAGCACAGGATGTCAATCTGCAACGAATTCTGGAATCCGGCGCTCAGGCTGCTACACTTGTGGGTAAATCATGGGATTTTCATGTACACACTGCCTTACAGACGACACTGGAGGAAAATCTGTCTATGATTTACGACTCCATCGCCTTTTTAAAGCAAGGGGGCATGGAGGTTATTTTTGATGCCGAGCATTTTTTTGACGGATATAAAAACAATCCGGAGTATGCAATGGCCGTTATGAAAAAAGCTGAAGAAGCAGGCGCGGATTGGCTCGTGATGTGCGATACAAACGGCGGTACCCTGCCGCATGAGATTCAGGAAATTGTCACTATGCTGCAAAGCCAGATAACGAGGTCACAGTTGGGTATTCATACACACAATGACTGCGAGTTGGCAGTAGCGAACTCTCTAAGTGCTGTACAAGCAGGCGCAAGGCAGGTTCAGGGTACTATTAACGGGTACGGTGAACGGTGTGGTAACGCTAACCTGTGCTCCGTCATTCCTAATTTGCAGCTCAAGCTGGGTTACGACTGTCTAGATACCGAGAAGTTAAGTCAACTCCACAATACAGCCCGCTTTGTGAGTGAAGTCGCCAACGTCAATATGCCTGTGAACCAGCCTTATGTTGGCAATGCAGCTTTTGCCCATAAGGGGGGCATTCATGTGTCAGCCATTCTGCGCGACTCGCGAACTTATGAGCACATCGCTCCTGAACTTGTGGGGAACAAGCAGCGGGTCTTGGTCTCCGAACTGGCCGGGCAAAGCAACGTGGTATCCAAAGCGCAAGAGCTGGGCATCACCCTTGACCCATCCAGTGATGAGGCACGTGGCGTAATTAGCCGCATCAAGGAACTGGAGCATCAGGGATACCAGTTTGAAGGCGCGGACGCTTCGCTGGAACTGCTCATTCGTGAAGCAGGTGGTGAAGTGAAGGAAATGTTCTCTTTTGAATCCTTCAAAGTGCTGGTAGAGAAAACAGCCGGCCGCCCGGTCGTATCCGAGGCATTCTTGAAACTGAATGTCGCAGGGACGAGTGTCTATACTGCAGCTGAAGGCAACGGTCCTGTCAACGCGCTCGATAACGCACTCCGCAAGGCTCTTTCTCAATATTTCCCTGCTTTGCGGGACATGCATTTGGCCGACTACAAGGTACGTGTGCTTGACGAAAAGGATGCCACCGCCGCCAAGGTACGTGTGCTCATTGAGTCTAAAAATTACGAGGACGTCTGGAGTAACGTAGGCGTATCCGAAAATGTAATTGAAGCCAGCTGGGAAGCTCTCTTGGACAGCTTCCGTTACGCATTGTTGGAAGCACCAACTCCAACAAACGATCAGTCAGAGCTTACTCATCATGGATTAGTTAATCATTAATCAGTTGCTCGCATGAGCTTATAAGGTGCCTTTGGCGGTCTACTCGGCTCCCAAAGACACCTTCTTTTTTTGAAGAGTTTCTATTTTGCGTTCCAACTCCTGCTCACTGAGCATGCCGATGATGATTTCGCTGACCTGTCCATGAGGATCAACCATTACATGAGTTGGAAAAGCCACCCCTCCAACTCGTTCAAACAATGCTCCTTGCTCATCAAGTAAAATGGGAAACTGGAGATCCAAAGAGCGGGAAAACTTCTGTACATCCTCCAATCGATCATAACGAGTTACATTGATACCATACACATCTACATCATCTTTGTACTTACTATACAACTCATTCAGCATAGGCGCTTCTAATCGGCACGGATCGCACCATGAAGCCCAAAAGCTAATAACCAAAGCCTTATTGCGCGGGGCCCCTACATCGTAGGTCTTGCCGTTTAACCCCTTTAAAATCATAGAAGGAAGCCGTTGACCAGGCTTTAGCTTTTTCAATACCTCTACCGCATCTGTTTCAGCCTCTACCTCTTTCTTAGCTTCAAGTTTTTCTCTACCATTCCCCTCTTTTAAGGGTGCATTTTTCATGGACAGGGTTGCTGCATAAGTTGTGTTTGCAATAACTCCCCATGAAGCCCCAACCACAACCAGTATAACCATCGCTCTCATGAAAAGAATTTTTTTCACAGTCTTATCACCTGTCTTTCGTCTAAATGACCCTTACCTTCTCCATAGGATGCCCATACTGTCCCCACCTCTAACCTTCTAAATCTGAATAGGACGCAAAAAAACAGCAAACCCACGAAATCGCGAACTTGCTGTTTTGATGTGTATATGAATGCTATGCCTTGTACTGAATCAGGCATGACTTAAATGCGCGTAGACATCTGCCAAATTGGTCACATTACGCTTCAACATTTCCTGAACATAAGCAACCCACAGCTTAGCCGTCATTTTCGCATCCTCTAACGCATGGTGCCGCCCTTCAATCGGAATGGATTGATAGGTCAACAATTCATCCAAACTGTAGGTTTGATGTTGCTGTGGCTCAAGCCATTTGGCAAGCATCATCGTATCCAGAACACGATGAGTCAATTGAACTTTAGATGTTTTCCATAACGCAGCATTCAAAAAGGCCTTATCATGAGCGCTAGCATGTGCTACAAGTACTCGCCCACCTACAAAGGACATAAAGTCGTGCAGTCCATTCATAAGTGGTGGAGCTTCATCCGTCATTTCCCGGGTAATCCCAGTTAGTTCGGTAATGTACTCAGGAATCACAGTCCGTGGATTAACAAGCGTATAAAACTGCTCTTTTTCCATAATCATGTCCCCGACAACCCGAATCGCCCCGAACGATAAAATCTCATCTCCATGCTGTGCTGAAAATCCCGTTGTCTCCAGATCAAAAACTACCGTCTCCAAACGATCCAGCGGGGTCCGCAATACTTCAGAACGCCGTTGCTCCCGGGTTAAGGAGCGAATAAACGCCATCTGTTGAGCCGTAGGAGCCCCCATTACAGATGCGATCGCAGACGGCACTCCTCCTCTGCGGAGAGCGCTCCAGAAGCCACTTCCCTGCGCTGGTTCCTTCATGACCTTCTCCCTTCCATAAATCGCAACTGCCTTTGCAACGCACGATGCAACCGTCGTACCGTCGAAAGCGCCTCGCGCAACTCATGCCAGCCTTTACCTTGTTTCAGCGGCTTTACAGCCAGGTAGCCATTGCTGACCAGCAATCCATCATTCTCCTTCACTGGTGTAGCCATTCGTAGCTGAAGCGCAATCCGAAAGGCACGCTCGCAAGCATCGAGTAAAGGCAACGGTGCCGCTTCCAGTGATGCGAGACGACTGAGCCTTTTGAAGGTGGAGGTTTCCTCTACACCATGTTGCAACGCCAAAAAACGGACTGCGTTCACCAGCGGAATGTACAACCCGTATTTCACATCAAAATCGCCCGCATGCTCACCGAAGCGCTCGGTAACAACCTGACCTAAAATGTTAAGTGTCGCTTTATGCCTCACCGTGTTCCTAAGTACCGCCGAGGGTAAATCAGGATGTATTCGGAACAACTCATAAAAACTTCGTTTCCAGTTTGCAGATAGTCGTTCATCTCCAGCGATATGCCTCATATCAGACGAGATAATCAGATAACGGATCGGCTCCCAAGCAAAATCGTCCGACCATTTTGTTAGCTGTTTTTGCCATTCAGATAATGTTTGACGCCACAACGGCTCCGAGCACATTACTTTCCCCTCACATTTGGGATATCCCAAATACTCTAACATCGCAGACACTTTGCGACCAAACTCTCTAAAATATAATTCTTTGTCGGCAGATATCGTGTCACTGATAATCATACCGTTATCCTGGTCACTCCACAGCGTTGATTCCGAGCGCCCCATGCTTCCGAAGGCTATAAATGCGTAAGGGACGGGAGGAGGGCCGAAGCCATCCTCAACCATCCCTTTTTCGCACATTTGTACAGCTCTGGCCGCGATGCGGTCATGCATTTCATTCGCCGTTTGTAACCAGTCTGATAACGGAGCGGAGGCTTGAGAAGCCAGCAACCATTTTTGAGAGTCGACCCTGGCCCGCCTTAGCGATTCAGGTGTATCTGCATGATCAATCGCTTCGGCGGAACTCACCCAAGGGGCCATATTTTGCAGTTCCATACTTCCATCTCCTCCGCTCATCCATACTGGTTCTTTATATTTTACATATTAGTTCACAATTCCAGAACGCTTTTCAGCCTCAGCAACCAACTTCATTTGCTCAGGATAGCCGTACGTACCGTGTTCACTGATATCCAATCCCATTGTTTCTTCCTCTTCTGTAACGCGAATACCCATAATCGCTTTCATCGCACCCAGAATAATGAAGGAAATGACAAACACGAAAGCCAAAGTGCCAATCAGTCCAAGCAGCTGTACTCCTAATTGGGTAAATCCACCACCATAGAACAGACCCGCTTGACCTACACCAGTTATTTTTACAAGCTCAGGAGTAGCGAAGAACCCTGTGGACACTGCGCCCCACATCCCTGCAACACCGTGCACGGAGAAAGCATATACCGGGTCGTCTACTCTTGCACGCTCGAACCATTGCGCTGTGAAGAAAGTAACGATCCCTGCAACTGCACCAATGACCAATGCCGCCCAAGGTGCTACAAAGGCACAAGAACCAGTAATAGCAACCAAAGCCGCCAGCACACCGTTTAGCATAGCAGGAATATCTGCTTTTCCATATACCATCCAGGATACGAGCAAAGCGAAAACCCCACCTGCCGCAGCAGCAATATTGGTAGTCAAGGCCACATATCCAAAGAATCCGTCGTTCATAGCTGATACAGCACTACCCGGGTTAAACCCAAACCAACCAAACCAGAGAATAATAACACCCAAGATAGAGTACACCTGGTTATGACCAGGGATAATGTTCGGCTTGCCATCTTTATTAAACTTGCCCAGACGCGGTTTGAGCAGCAGGGTAGCGACGAGTGCTGCCGTAGCGCCTGTCAAATGGACTACCGTCGAACCGGCATAATCCTGCATCCCCAACTTACCAAGCCATCCACCGCCCCACACCCAGTGAGCTACAACCGGATAGATCACGATGGAGAACAAAATACCGAAAATAATGTATACACTTAATTTTGCACGCTCTGCCATCCCTCCACATGCGATAGAAAGTGATACCGCAGCGAAAGCAAAGTGGAACAAAAACATAATTGTAATCGGAACATCCAAACCTGAGAGAGCATCAAACGATGCAGCCGCATCCGTACCACTCATGAAGAAACCCGTCAGTCCCATAAATCCGTTTCCGCCATCATTACCAAAGCCGAATCCAAATCCAAGTGCCCAGAAGGACAAAGCCGCAACACCCGTGGTGAGAATCGTTTTACCAGCGACATGACCCGCATTCTTCATTCGAGTCGAGCCTGCCTCCAGCAATGCAAATCCCGCTTGCATAAAAAATACAAGTATAAATGCCAAGAACGTAAAGGCCGTGTTTAGCCCGGCTTGAAGTTGAATATTTGTCGGACCGTCAGCAGCAAACGCACCTACCGGAAAAGCTAATACTGTCAGCATGGCCAATAATACAACTAACCACTTTTTTCTCATGAAGCCCACTCCCTCAAATGTTAAGTTTCTTTACATTTCGTGAAATTCTTATTGTCATTATAATCAGAATACATGAAAGTTGACAAGATTTTTTTTATTATGTTAAAAAAATATGGTTCCAAACACTCCATGTCATATTTACTAACTATAAAAGTAGCTTGTTTCTGTTCAAAAAAAAGCATAACGTTTGACTGTATGGTTGGGAATCATGTAAAATATTCTTTATAAACACTCCGTTTGCAAATGCTAATATTGAAGGTTGAACGAAGAGCGCGAGGTGAAGACAGATGGGGATATGAAGCTGTATCGAATTGGTGAGCTAGCCAAGACGGCTGGTGTCAGCGAACGAACTATTGATTATTACACAAAGCTTGGTTTGATCACACCTGAAGAACGATCATTGAAAAATTATCGGCTCTATAATGATGAAACCTTAAACAGGCTTGAACGTATTAACCAAATGAAACAAGAGAAGTATAGCCTAGAGGAAATCAGACAGACACTGATTAAATGGAACTCGGTTGCGGGGGAAGAGCACGTCACTGACAAACTAACGAGTCTGGAGATGCACATGCAGCGTCTAGAGCGTGAAGTCAATGAACTACAACCTCTCTTGGGGCAGCTCAAGCCCGTTCAAGCGCGCAAGTTGCTTACTGGTCTACTACCACAAAGCGCCGCTTGTATCGAAGCTCTGAAGTATCTGCTGGAGCATAGTTCTATGATGTAGATACCTGGGCTAGTATGATGAACAATATTGGAGGGTTGCTTTATGATGGGTATGTATATATTGATTATTCTTGCGTTCGGATTATCCTTATGGGCGCAATTCCGTGTAAAAGGTACTTTTAATAAATGGTCTGATGTCCCAAATGAAAATGGGTTGACCGGTTATGATGCAGCTCGGCATATGCTAGATCGCAATGGTTTGCATGATGTGCCTATTGAACCAGTACCTGGTGCGTTATCTGACCATTATGATCCAATGCAAAGAGTCGTACGGCTGTCCGAGCCAGTTTATTATGAAAAATCCATTTCCGCAGTTGCCGTAGCTTGTCACGAGGTTGGTCATGCCATTCAGCATAAAGAGCATTATCCCATGCTGGCACTCCGTCACCGGATCTTTCCGATCGTAAACTTCGCTTCTGGGATTGCACCGTTTCTGCTGATTGCCGGTTTCTTATTCAGCTACACGAACCTGATTGGCTTGGGTATTATCTTTTTCTCGGCTACTGTTGCTTTTCAATTAATTACATTACCAGTTGAATTTAATGCTTCCAACCGGGCCCGAGAAATTATGGTTTCCGAAGGGTTTATCCGTAGTGATGAAGAACGGGGTATAGCCAAAGTATTAAATGCTGCTGCATTAACTTATGTGGCTGCAGCTCTTGTCTCCTTGTTGGAACTAATCCGCTTAATCGGTATCTTTAACAGCCGGGATTAATTGCTTGTGTTGCAAAAAAGGTTGTTCCTCTACCAAGTTAACGGTAGAGAACAACCTTTTTCTTTATCTAAACTATACTCACTGTCCTAAATCCGCTTTTGCACTTCCGTTCGGAGTAGCAACACTACCTTTAAGACCAAAATATTGCAACAAAAAAGTTCGGAATGACTTTGCAACTAATGGCAGTTTATCATCTCTACGATGAATCAAGCCAATAGTTCGCGTGACTTCTGGATCAACAATTGACACTCTTGCAGGTTGAAGCGGGTTGGTCTGAAACAACGCCATTTCAGGCAAAAGGCTAACGCCCATACCAGCCGCAACTAATCCGCGTATCGTATCTGTCTCTTCACCTTCAAAAGCAATATCTGGGGTAAATCCTGCCTCCAGACAAGCCTGCCAGACAATCGGGCGTAACGAATATCCATCTCTGAACAGAATAAATTTTTCTCCTTTAAGCTGACTCAGCGTGATATGTTTGGCCGTAGCTAAAGGATGATTGGGCGGGAGAACAGCAAACAACTCCTCGGTCAGCACCACATCCCCCTCCACATGATCATGACGATCCGGAAAAGGAGATACAAAAGCCAAGTCCACCTCACCCGCTAACACATCACGAATTAAACTCGGATACATCCCCTGTTTAAATCTAAATTTAACATTGGGATACCGCTTTCGGAATTCAGCCACTACCGTAGGAATAAGATGAATCCCCAAACTGTGCGGAAAACCGATGCGGATTTCGCCCCCCTCAGGATCCAAAAACTCATGAACCTCCAAAACAGCTCGCTCCAGATCTTTTATTATCGTCTCAACCCGTTTGCAAAATAGCTGTCCCACTGGCGTAAGCTGCAAATTGCGACCCTTTTGCATAAAAAGATTAACTCCCAGCTCCTCTTCAAGCTGATGAATTTGCCGACTTACCGCAGATTGCGCCACATGTAGCTCCTCGGCTGCCTGAGTGACATGTTCTTTCTGCGCTACCTTCATGAAGTATTGCAACTGTCGTAATTCCACTCCGATATTCGCTCCAATCTGTTTTTCAACATCCGGAAGAAGACGTCAATCGAACATCATCCTCTTTCTTCCCTGCTAACTTACGGTAAAACTGTCTTTAGTGGCGTTTGCGCTGGCCAGTCAATCTAATTAATAATCCATACATGAAAAATCCACTGAGTAATCCCCCAAAGTGAGCGGTCCAATTAATGTTCGCTACAGCAAAAGAAAACAGAATGCCAAACCCAAGCAGCGTGTACAGCGTTTTGCGCGAAGCATCATCCATCAAGGAACGTTGGAACAAGGCAACGTACAGAAACGCCCCATAGATGCCATAAATCGCTCCTGAGGCCCCTACAGAGACTGTCGTTTCCGCCACCATGTTGTAATGGGCAATGGACAGTATGTTCCCTACAATACCCGTGACCAGATACAATAACACATAGCGGAAGGACCCCAGCAAACGCTCCAGCGGAGGAGCGAAGACGAGTATGGCAAAGGAATTGAACAGAAGATGATCAAACCCTGCATGTAAAAACATGGCTGATACATATCGCCACAGTTGATCGGTGAATGGCGCCTCATTAATCAAAGCTCCATATCGGATCAGCGTCAAACTATTTTCCGATCCACCCTGTACGGTGAGTACAACAAACATCACAATATTGATGAGCAAAATCAGACAGGTTACTGGGTAAAACCGCAAATAACTTTTCCAGTTCTCATAACGTAAAAAAATCAAGGCAATCCTTCCTTCATGGGTGTCTCCACCTTATTCAAATTGGACAATGTCTTTTATAAAAGATTATAATAGATTTCGGCAACGATAACCAATGCTAAAAACCAAGGAGGCTATTACATATGGCACAAGAACGTACAGGAGCTGCTACTTTTAAAGGCAATGCTTTGACACTCTTAGGTCCTGAACTGAAGGTTGGAGATCAGGCACCTGATTTCAAATTACAGAAAAACCTGTTAGAAGCAGCTACGCTCCAAGACTTTGCAGGCAAAGTCAAACTGATCAGTGTTGTTCCTTCTTTGGATACAGGTGTGTGTGACGCACAGACTCGACGTTTTAACCAGGAAGCTGATTCCCTTGGGGATCAAGTCGTGGTGCTGACTGTCAGCGTCGATCTGCCTTTCGCTCAAGCTCGTTGGTGCGGTGCTGCCGGTATTGACCGCGTATTGACACTGTCCGACTATAAGGATCATTCCTTTGGCGAAGCTTATGGTGTGTTCATCAAGGAATTCCATTTGGATCATAGAGCTATTTTTGTGATTGATCAAAATGACAAAATTGCTTACGTAGAATACTTGAGCGAAATGTCCGAACACCCTGACTATGACCAAGCGATTGCAGCAGTGAAAAAACTCGTCTAAATCAAGACTGCATATTAAAAAAGCGAGTGAAGGGTTGCCTTCCTCGCTTTTTTTGACGTTTGTCTGCCACATCACTGCTCACACATCTACAATCACTGCACAACCTTATGAGCAGACAGCTTCTTGTCAATCACAGCGAACAGTTGCAAAATGATGCGGTAATTCGCGCCCAAGTCCCCTAGCGATCCGCGTGAAGCAGAATAAATATCCACCGCACTCCGAACTGGTGAGACAGACAATATGGAAACGGTAATGTCGACGGTTCTACCGAACGCCGTTCGCTTCTCTAACGTAATTTCACCTACGGATGCTACCTCATGAAGAACCTTGTAGCCAGGAATTTTTTTTAGAATAGATGATACTTCTTCCCAAGCCTTGTCTCTCGATAAGTTATAATAGCGTGTCTTCATTTGGGGGTCCTTGACCCGGTCGCTTGTACCTTCTTGGCTGCGCACAATCCCTACCAGAGTCCTCTTCAACGACAAGACATTTCCTCCTTCACGATAATCGTTGCCATAATGCAGCACATCGGTTTTTTTGCTGCAAGCGCTTTATAAAACGTTAAACAACAAAAAGTTAACCGACCATACCTGTGGTATGCGACCTTAGTACCTCATGTCTTAGTTTAACATTGTTGCATACAAAAAACACCCTGTTTCTGCAAGAAGCATAAACAGAGTGTATTCATTATCTTTGGAGTACCCGCCGATGCCGTCCGACCATAGCGTCTTCTGAACCTGCTTTAGCAGGTGGGTGACCGCAGAATAAACTTTTGAAGTCCCCTTGTCAGGAATTGACAGGGCTTTTCAGCTATTCATCCGTATAGATCTCCCTAGACATTGTCATTGGTTCAAAACAACAAATGACCGTAACGTGCATCGCAGGATATGACCTTATTATAGCGCTTCTCACTCAGAAAGTAAATGCTAGGAGAAATATGTTTTATTTTTAGAGGTTATCACTTTTCTTGTCTTCAATGCTTGCCGTATCTTCATCTTTCTGCTTCATTTTTTCCATTTGATCCTGCATTTTAAGGAATGTTCCATAAAAATTAAAGAAAGCGAACCAGGCAACTACACTACCGATGAAGAATAAGAAAAGCACAGGATATTTGACTCCGATAAATATAACAACGGCGCTACCGAGCATGGTAGAAAATACACGGAATGGTCGAATCAGCGTCAGTAAAACCGCATTTTTGATAATTTGTCCGGTAGACATATGATAATGAGCCACCATCGAAAAGAAGTTAAACATAGACACAAGCAAAATAATGATAAGAATGAGCATAATTACGCCCACGATTTGCAAGTTGCTGAGTTGTGTCATATATACGGTATAATCCACATACATGATGACAAACAGTAACGTGTAAAAGATACCCCCGATTAGACTCTGCTTATAGTTCTCTTTGTACCCTTTAAAAAAGGTACGAAACACGCCTGTATCGGTATCCCCCATTACCCATTTGCGAACCACTGTGAACATAGCCGATGTGGCTGGAAATAAAGTAAGCGGTGCCAAAACAGCCATCGCCCAATTCATTTGTAAAGATTCATTAGCCAAATTCTGATTCATTACAAGTAGTTTCAGTATGAGGCAGAACACAAAAGGCGACGAACATAACACCCATAACAAATTTGTAGCCGCCAGTCGGGTAATCCACTCGGTCAGGCGGTAAATACCACCCATAGCTCCTTTAAACTCCAATGTCAGTCTCTCCCTCCGCAAGCCTTGGCAGTTCCAAGACTCATGTTGCTATGCCTATAAATTCCGGCTCTTGGCTATATCATACCGTATTTCAGCCCTAATGCGCCAGTGAAATCAATAAGTGCCTCATTAAAGCAGATTGCTAAAAGGTTCATACATACTGATTCAATCATAACAAAAAAGCCGAAGCTTCATCTGCTTCGACTTTTCATTATTTCATTTCTTATTCGGAAGAGGAATCTTCACGTCTTGCAGGACGACGAGTTTCCCCATTGCTGCTCGGGCGTGGTTTGCGATCTCCACTGTACCGGCTTCCGGAATCACGGTTGTAGCCACCGCCTTCTTTGCCACGGTTGTAACCGCCATATCCACCTTTGCTGCCACTACCGCCGCTACCACCGGAACGGTTGGAATTGTAACCACCGTTGCTGCGACCGCTGTAGTTGGAAGGCTTGCGACCGCCAGAACGCACGTCTGGTTTACGACGTTTTGCACGGATCGGATCTTCTGGAGTCAGCTCAATCGATGCTTCTCTCTTCTCACCAGTCATTAGTTTCAGAGCTGCGGAGAGAAGTTGCACAGAATCATATTGCTCCAGCATTTGAATAGCCAAACCTTTGTACTCGTTCAGCTCGCCGCTTTCTACAGCCTCTAGGAGACGTTCAGCAATGATACGTTGTTTGCCTTCCAGAGCTTCAGCCAACGTTGGAAGCGGCTTGCGTGGAATGCGGTGACGAGTTACACGTTCGATAAAGTGCAAATGGTCAATTTCACGAGGCGTTACGAAAGACCAAGCTTCCCCTTCTTTACCTGCACGTCCAGTACGTCCAATACGGTGAACATAGCTTTCTGGATCTTGCGGAAGGTCAAAGTTCACAACGTGAGTTACACCGGAAACGTCCAAGCCACGGGCAGCTACATCAGTCGCTACGAGCACATCGATGCTTCCGTCACGGAATTTACGCATTACAGCATCACGTTGGTTTTGAGACAAGTCACCATGCAAACCGTCTGCAGAATATCCGCGTTTTTGCAGAGCTTCAGCCAGCTCGTCTACCCGACGCTTGGTACGACCAAATACGATAGCAAGTTCTGGGGATTCCATGTCGATCAAACGGCTCAATGCTTCGAATTTTTGACGCTCAGGAACTTCGATATAGGCCTGATCAATCAGTGGAGCACTAACTTGTTTAGGAATAACTGAAACATGCTCAGGATTTTTGAGGAATTGTTCAGCCAATCTTTTAATATTAGGAGGCATTGTAGCCGAGAAAAGCATCGTTTGACGCTCGTCTGGAACTTGCTTCAGAATGGATTGAATATCTTCCATAAAACCCATATCCAACATTTCATCTGCTTCATCCAAAACAACTGTGTTTACATCTTCCAGCTTGATGGTTTTACGATTAATATGGTCAAGCAAGCGTCCTGGCGTACCAATAATAATTTGAGGTTTCTTTTTCAAAGCGCGAATCTGGCGTACGATATCTTGTCCACCATAGATTGGCAAAGTACGAAGACCTTTGAAACGGGAGAGTTTTTCGATTTCTTCAGCTACCTGGATAGCAAGCTCACGTGTTGGTGCCATGATCAGAGCTCTGATTTTTTCGTCGCTTCTAGAAATTTTGTTGATCAGCGGAATACCAAACGCAGCAGTTTTACCAGTACCTGTTTGGGCTTGGCCAATCATGTCTCTGCCTTGTAGTGCAATCGGGATGGATTGCGATTGAATTGGTGTTGCTTCTTCAAAACCCAGTTCTGTAATCGCCTGAATTACTTTCGGTTCAAGATCAAATTCTGCAAATGTCGTCAAATTTATTCAAACTCCTTCTTAATGGTGGATGTGGTGGACAATCCACAATGTTGTCTGTATTCTTAAGTAGCGATATTATTGTATAAGTTTTCCCCAATACAGTGACAGTTTATTTAGACCTATAACTGCATCTTTCTGTAATGAATTTGGGGAACCTATCCGATACATCTTAAACGAATTTATCCTTTTTAAAACAGTTTAAATTTTAAGTGTTTCTCTGGACATAGGTCCCTACTCAAGAATATCCACATCGCATTATAGCACAGAACAATTCATGAATACCAGCAAGTTGCTTCCCGTATAATTTAAATGAGGTGAAAATAAGTTGTTAAAAATGGTGTTAAACTGCTTAACTGTCATTCTTGGAGCCGCTGCCATTGCATGCGGTTTTAATCTGTTTCTCGTGCCACACCACTTGCTGAGCGGAGGAGTAGCTGGGCTTTCCATGTTAATCGGCTACTTCACAAAATTTGATATCAGCGCGATGTATTTTATTATCAATATCCCGATGCTTATTACAGGCTGGTTTATTTTAGGCAAGCGTTTTATTAGCCTGAGCATTTTATCCGTTGTCGTTACAACATGGATTTTGGCCTTGGTGCCGGTGCGATCTGTCGTGTCGGACCCCCTGCTAGCCTCCGTTTTTGGAGGAGTGATGATCGGCGTTGGAGCAGGAATTTCCTTTCGGGTAGGGGGGTCTACGGGCGGTTTTGACATTATCGGTTCCATCGTCACTCGTTATCGTGACTTCCCCGTAGGAACTGTACTTGTTGGCATGAATGGACTGGTCATTCTTGCAGCAGGATATTTGAACGATGATTGGAATATTGCACTTGCGTCGATGCTATCTATTTTTGTGACTGGCAAAGTGTTAGATCAAATCTATGTCAGTCACACGAAGATTACCGTCTACATTATTACAGAACACACCGACAAGCTACTGGAGCGGATGTTAACCACACCACGCGGTGTTAGCAAAATAAAAATTGAAGGCGCATTTTCACATACTGAAAAAGACATGCTGATGACTGTCACGACACGCTACGAGCTAGTTGAATTAAAACGGATCATTAAAGAAGTGGACCCTTCTGCTTTTGTCAATATTGTGGAAACGGTTGGGGTGATGGGTTCATTTCGCCGAAGATAAGCACAAACCCAAGTGTCAAAATACAGTTTCTGTGGTACACTATATGTGCGCTGTTCCCATAGTATATAAAGACCAGCTTTACCTGCTATTTCACAGGCACTTTGCTTTTCCGAATCGTATTGAATGATTCTTTTGGAATGATTCCGAGCAGGAAAGGGTGATTTTTGTGGAAATGGAAACGGTAAAACTGTCCGACATTGTCTTAAGATGGTATCCGGAAATGCTCCCTTCTCTCAAAAAGGATGAGCTGAACTCGATGATTGTGCTTCGGGACGGGATGTCCATACTCAAGCCAACGGATGCGCTAGAAATTATTCAGTACAGTATTTGCGAGCATCAAGACAATAATTATCTTCAATAAATTTCTTTACCAAGTGCCGCTTCTTCCGGTTGCATCTACAACTGCGAAGAGAGCGGCATTATTTATACATTTTTATGGATTCAATAAACATAAGTTGGGTTAATCATGTAAGACTGTGCCTGATGATTCCAGTATTGGTTACAAGCGTGTTGTTTTTCGATACATAACTTTACGTATAATCAGGTAAGCGACATCCATAAGGGAGAGAGTTAGGAAATGAATATGATTTGGGCAATTATGCTATTGGCGATGGGGATAGGCGGAAACGGGGACCAGTCAGCCAACACTCCAAATGTAAAAGATACGGTGGCAACAACAATTAGCAGCGCCATGATTCAGGCTCAGCACAATAAGATGAAGGTGGATGCCTCCAATCCTCCGGTTAAAATTGACCCACAACCGACGACTCCTGCTATCAAGGGCATCTATGTCACAGCTTATAGCGCAGGCGGTTCGCGTATGACCCAGCTGTTTGAACTGCTTGATAAGACAGAGCTCAATTCCATGGTTATTGATATTAAAGACGATGCAGGTTATATCACTTATCCAACGTCCAATCCCGAGCTGCTCAAATTGGGCAAGCCGCAAAAATTCATTCGGGATATTTCCGGTTTGATGGACCGATTGAAAAAGCATAATGTTTACCCGATTGCTCGTATTGTCGTATTTAAAGATACGGTACTGGCCAACAAAAATCCCGAGATGTCTTTCCGTAATCCTGACGGCTCTGTCTGGAAAAACGGCAAGGGAGACGGGTTCGTCAATCCCTATAATAAAGAAGTATGGGATTATAATATAGCCATCGCTAAGGAAGCAGCTAAACTTGGTTTTAAGGAAATTCAATTTGACTATGTACGTTTCCCTGAAGGCTTTGAGAAAAGAGCAGACAAGCTGAAATATACCAAATCAGATCAATCCCGCTCGGATGCAGTCGCTGAATTCGTACAATATGCCCGCAGAGAGCTTGCTCCATTAGGTGTACGAGTATCCGTAGATATTTTTGGATATGCTGCATCTGTCCCTGCTGCGGAGGGAATCGGACAGGATTTCACTAAAATTTCTGAAAATGTGGATGTCATTTCACCCATGGTTTATCCAAGCCACTACACCACAGGCTGGTTCGGTGTAAAAGACCCTGATAAGAATCCCTACCAGACGATTAAAGGCTCCATGGCCGATACACACAAAAAGCTAGATCCGACGGGCAAGCTAAAGCCAATTATTCGTCCTTGGATCCAGGATTTTACTGCAAGTTGGTTAGGAAGCGGACATTATGCTAAGTATGGAAAAACTCAAGTAGAGGACCAAATTCGAGCGCTTAAGGATATGAAAGTGGATGAATATTTACTCTGGAATGCCACAAACCGCTATTCAAGCGGAGTAACTTACAAATAGTTTTATCCCTCCGGACTTCTCGTTATCTAATACGAAATTTAGAAATTATATAATTTTTTCGAAGGCTGTCCCGTTGTTTGGCGAACGGGTGCAGTCTTTTTTATTACTGTTCAAATGTGGCGGTATCCCTTACAATAAATACTTACATGTTATGATACATACGAATATTCAATCCCTAGTAAATGAGGAAAACAAAAATGCAATTGACTTCAACAACGGGGCAGAAATGGAAGCAGCTTTTATACATTTTGCTCCCTATCCTGATTACCCAGCTTGCACTATCTGCCATGACTTTTTTCGATACGAATATGTCGGGACACTTTTCCCCTGCCGATCTGGCTGGAGTAGCCATCGGAGTAAGTCTGTGGATTCCTGTACAAACAGGCCTTAACGGAATACTTATGGCTATCACACCTATTGTATCTCAATTAGTGGGAGCACAGCGCAAAGATAAAGTCTCCTACTATGTCATTCAAGCACTTTGGCTCTCTCTTGCCCTATCCATGGTCGTTTTGATTGTGGGCATCATTTTGGTCAAGCCTATTCTAAATGGTATGAATCTTGAATGGAGAGTTCATAATGTAGCTCTGTACTACCTTTGTGCGATGGCCTTCGGTATTGTGCCTCTATTTGCCTATACGGTGCTCCGAAGCTTTATGGATGCATTGGGACAAACCCACTTTACGATGTTAATCACGCTCATGTCGTTACCCATCAATGTCTTGTTAAACTATCTACTTATTTATGGGAACTGGGGTTTTCCGCGTCTGGGAGGTGTAGGCTCCGGGGTGGCAACGGCAACCACCTACTGGATCATTATGCTGGTCGCTGGTATCACTGCGCATCGGGGAAAAATATTTGCCGAATACCGAATCTTCAGCAAAATATACGGGATTGCTGCTAGTGCTTTGAAAGAGCTCATCAAGATTGGAGTACCGATTGGATTTGCAATATTTTTTGAGACTGCCGTCTTTTCAGCCGTCACTCTCTTCATGAGTAGCTATAATACAGCTACCATAGCCGCACATCAGGCCGCGATGAACTTTGCATCTACGTTATATATGATTCCACTCAGCATTTGTATGGCACTTACGATTCTGGTTGGCTATGAAACAGGAGCTACTCGCCCGCGGGATGCCAAAGCTTATAGTGTAATGGGCATCAGCAGCGCAGTAGGTCTATCACTGATTACAGCTATTGTACTGCTTATCTGGAGTGAACAGGTCGCTCGACTTTACTCCACCGATCTGCAGGTCATTCAGTTGGCACAGCATTTTCTAATCTATGCGATTTTCTTTCAGATATCTGATGCTGTCGCTACACCTACACAAGGAGCGCTACGCGGGTATAAAGACGTCAATCCAGCCTTTTTGCTCACATTCCTCTCCTATTGGGTCATTGGGCTTCCTGTAGGATATATACTGGCACGCTGGACTTCATTGGGGCCCTACGGCTACTGGATCGGTTTGATTACAGGGTTGGCAGTAGGCGCTATTTTACTTCTCTGGCGTCTGGTGAAAGTACAACGTCGTTTCTCCGAAAAAAAACAACACGCAGAGGTTATTTAGCCTTTGCGTGTCTCGATTACATATGCTGCGCCTAAAGTTATTCGTTTTTTCTCTACAATAGCCACTTCGTTCAGCTTGGGAGGATATAGAAAGTGTCTCTCCACATGTTGTTCAATCTCTTCAAATGCCTGTTCTTCATTTTCAGCAGCGAGAATGACAGTCAGCGCTCCTTCCGAACTATCCACTTCGATTTTGAATAGGTACATGTATGACTACCTCCTGATAGGACTCAAAGCTAAAAAATAGCGGATGACTCGGGTCATCCGCATAATTTTGATCTTTTCCAATATCAGAACCGATCTACTGTACGTAGAAGGCTCTTATTATTGCGACAAACGCAAAGCAAGCTCATAAAGCTCCATGTTGAAATCTTTTTTAGTATTTACAACCTTGTCAATATCTGTGGCTACCAACTTACCGTCGATCGTTCCGCAAGCCTTATCAGATATGCCCTCGATCAATTGGCGAACAGCAAAGTCACCCAAACGGCTCGCCAGGTTGCGGTCAAACGCGGTTGGTGTGCCTCCACGTTGGATGTGTCCAAGCACTGTAACACGAGGCTCATAATCCGGACAGTTTTCTTGGATTACCTTTGCTACATTTTCGCCTTTGCCTACGCCTTCCGCAACGATAATAATACTGTGGCGCTTGCCATGCTTGAAATTTTGTTTCATACGATCAGATACTTCGTTCAGGTCAAATTCTACCTCAGGCACCAAAATTGTTTCTGCGCCAGAAGCCAGACCCGCATGCAAAGCAATATCACCACAATGACGTCCCATAACTTCCACAATGGAAGAACGTTCATGAGATGACATTGTATCACGCAGCTTGTTGATTGCGTCCACTACGATACTAACCGCTGTATCAAAACCAATCGTGTAGTCCGTGAAGGAAATGTCATTGTCAATCGTACCCGGAAGACACATGGTTTTAATGCCTTGCTTGGTCAGTTTGTTAGCTCCTTGGTAGGAACCGTCTCCACCAATCACGACTACGCCGTCAATCCCACGGTCACGCAAAATTTGCGCGCCTTTTTTCTGCCCTTCTTCAGTCGTAAATTCCAGGCATCTTGCAGATTGAAGTACAGTACCCCCACGTTGGATAATATCTCCGACGCTTCTCAGATCCATTGGAAAAATATCGTCGTTCAAAAGGCCTTGATAACCACGTTGAATTCCGAATACTTCCAGTCCGAAATACAATCCGCTACGTACGACGGCGCGAACTGCCGCGTTCATCCCTTGTGAATCTCCACCACTTGTTAATACTGCAATTTTCTTAACTGCTGTCATGGTTTATGACCTCCTCAAAATAATCATATAAGCCTTCTTATCCATCGACTGTTTAATAAGAAAAACAAACGCATGAGCGGACTATTTTTCATTAAACGTCTCGAAACAGCGCGAACGTCTTGCTGCTCGCTAACTTTAGGGTCGGATAAATATAAAGCCAGCAATCCCTCGATAATCATCCGGTGAAAGGAGCTGGCAGGGACATCTGCAATATCAGCCCGCGCCCGATTCACAACGTAGGCGATCCGGTTTAGCATCATGTCGGTATCTTCATAATAATTGCAAAAGTTAAGATCTCCGCCCTTCCGGTCTTCGTCTTGATCGATTAGATAATCCAGCAAAATATGAAGACTGCACACATGTGGAAAATACGATGCATGTATTGAGGCAGCCCCCGCATCTGTCAGATGCTGGTCGCTGGCAGCAAGAAACAGCATAAAGACCCCCAGAGTTGAACCGGTAGCCGCAGCAAACTCATTCCAGCGCAACTCTGGTGTACGGTCTTTATGAAGCGACCACCAGTCCAAAAGCGCTTGTTCCCGCAGCTCGGGTTTAATATGCTTGTATACTTGCAAATCCGTGTATAATCGCGCCAAATCCTGAACGTAAGGCATTGCCGCCTCATAGCCCGGAAGCCTGCTTACACAAGACTGACAGGTTGTCACCAGCCCAGTCAAATAACCGCCATCCTCCTGCTCACGACGCAACTCATAATAATTCACTGGCCTAGCCGTCGGATTAATCGCATCCAGCATAGCCTGATGCAACAGCCTGAAATCATCCGGGTCCATGGACGTACTGCGATCACACAGGTTGTCCAGATAATCACTAATGGTCTGATACGCTACGATCAGCGGAATTAACGTCTGCCGGGCAGACATATTAGCTGCGGCATAAACCGCTCCACCCACGCAGTGAAATGTCTTATCCGCTATGCTCGCAAGCGCCTGGCTTCGCAGTTCAGGGTCCGGAATTTGTTCGGCCTTGCTCTTCCAGTTACTCAATTCTTGTTTCGTTTCAGGGAGAATGTGCTTGTACATTCGGCTCATTAGACCTATGGGGCCTCTCGGTACTTGATAACGTCCTTGCTCAACATAACTCAAATGACGGTGCCTCCACATTGTTGTCTACGTAATTATACCTATCCAAACCATATCCATTATAATATGATCGTCCTTTTAGCACAAATGAACAACCTCACTTTTTTCTTTAAAATTCAAGAAAAATGAGCTGTTCTCATTAAAAGACTTTATACCTGTAATGTTTTATTAGCCGAAAATAGTATAAAGGGCCTACCTATCCTTGTCCTCTGCTGGCTTCACGCCTTGGATTCCCTCTCCCATACTTGCCTGCTTCCATTTCCCGAAAGCATAATAGAAAATGACTGCTACGGCAGAGATAGCAAAACCAACAGGAAAGCTCCACCATACAGCATCTAGACCATACTCATCAACAAATGCATAGGCCAAAGGTATACGAATGCCCCATAATGAAATAATGGTAATTAAAAGCGGTATCATTACGGAACCCGTTGATCGAACAACCCCTGTAATGACATTGGTAACACCGAATATAACAAAAGACCACAAGGTGATCATATTAATCCGCATTCCCAATTCCAATGCACCCCCTGTAGAAGGAAGAAACATGAGCAAGGCCTGACGGTTAAACACGTAAATTAATACCACAGCTCCACCAGTCAATACAAAATTATACACAATCCCAATCCAGGTTGTCGTGCGCACTCGATCCCAACGTCCGGCTCCGATATTTTGAGCGGCAAAGGAAGATACAGCTGCACCTAACGCCATTGCCGGCATCTGTACATAGCTGGACAAATTATTAGCTGCTGTATAAGCTGCAGCTGCAACTGTCCCGTAGCCGTTAATCAGATTCATTAAAGCAATCGCGCTGGTAGAGACAGCAATCATTTGCAACCCCATCGGCACTCCCTTACGGACTAGGGTCCAAATAATCTTCCAATCAAATCTAAGTAAGTGAAGCTCTGAAGATGTAATGCGCAAAAAATATTTTACACGATATAGATAAATGAGAATCAACACAAAGCTGATCCCTTGAGCAATCAGGGTAGCAGTAGCGGAACCTCCAATGCCCATAGCAGGAATCGGTCCCCATCCGAATATGAACAGCGGGTTGAGTAGTACATCCAGTACGACGGAAACAATCAGAAAATAAAATGGTGTTTTGGAATCTCCAGCCCCTCTCATTACAGTCATGATGTAATTATAGCCGTACAAAAAGGGCATGCCTGCGAAAATAATACGCGTATACGTGATAGCCATATCTACCGATTCAGCAGGGGTATTGAGTACATGAAGTATCCAAGGCGCACTCAAAAATCCGATAATACCTATAGCAAAAGCGAGCACCAGAAAAAAGACTGCACTTGTACCTACTACACGCTTGGTTTCGGCTACGTCTCCTGCTCCGATATTTTGTCCAATCATAATAGTAGCAGCCATAGTGACACCAAAAATGGAACTGATAAGAAAAAACATTATAATATTTCCGTTGGAAGCGGCAGTCAAGGAGGCCTCTCCCAGAAATTTCCCAACCCAGATCGAATTAATCGTTCCATTCAGGGATTGCAGAATGTTGCCGAACAGCATCGGCAAAGAGAACATAAACAGCGTTTTAGCAATAGGACCTTCAATCAAGGAAGGCTTACGACTAGCCTCTGCTGCACTCATTTTCTCAACTCCTTCAATCTATAATGTCTTCTGCCTAGTTTTATTACGTATAATACCCTATTCCTGCTCAATCTTCTCATATCATAAACGTATTTACGCAAAAAAGCGCAGTCCCTTAAAATAAAGGAACTGCGCTCTCAATTCATAGTTTAACCGTAATATATAAGACATCCGTAGAAACGGAACCATTCTTACAATTCAGTTACACTTACAGTTTGATTACGTTAGCTGCTTGGGGTCCACGGTTACCTTCAGTAATTTCGAATTCAACCGCTTGACCTTCTTCCAAAGTTTTAAAGCCGTCGCCTTGGATTGCGGAGAAATGTACGAATACGTCCTCGCCACCATCCATTTGAATGAAGCCATAACCTTTTTCTGCGTTAAACCATTTAACTGTACCTTTCAAGTGAACAACCTCCTAAAAATACCGCCATCTATGGCGAATATCCATATTATACTTCATGCTTTTTCACAATGCAATTGATGTTTTTCCGGGTTTTTTGGGCTGGAATGATTTGCTTTTGCGGCGGAAACTGCGGTATCATGAACCAAAACATCTATAAAATCGGAGACATGCATATGATGAAAAAACACGAAATATACAAAAAAGACAATTGGAACATGATGACTGTCGAGGTGCAGGGCCGTTACATCGTTCTACGGGAAATATCCGATGATTGGGGCGAGGAAGCCCACACGTTTTTAAGCCGCCCGGCGCTGATGCATTGGGCTCAAAATCGGTTTCCCAAGCAGTCCTTTCAAGATAATGAGGAAGAATGGCAGCGGATCATGAACGCTTTCAAACAGGTCTAGCCTATTCATGGTGTCCAACAGCTATCTCATCTTCATTATTCTGGCCTTCACGCTGGGCGGAGTGCTGATCATGAAGCGTGATACGATACCGACTCCTCTCAAAAAGTGGATGGCCCTCACTGCTGTAATCATGGTTTGCTTTGCCTTTTATCTCATTGTATACAGCTTATTAAATATAGGTTCCAACCCACAGTAAGGAAAATTATACTTTCGGGCGTAAGAGGTCATACTATGGCATAACAAGCCATGGTATAAGGAGGATCTGCCGTTACATGCATCCTGTAAAACCTCTTGCCCTGCTGCTTACGGTAAGTGTGGCGGTTTCTTCGTTTTGGCATCCGTCTCTTACTGCCGCAGCCCTACCCCACATTACGTTCGATCAGAGGAGGCTCTCCATGAGTGAAATTGTAAAACGCGCTGATGCGCCAGTGGAAAATACATGGAAATTGGAAGATCTGTTTCCCAACCGCAAAGCATGGGATCAAGAATACGAAGAAGTCAAACAACTAGCCAAAAAGGCTGAACAATTCCAAGGCAAGCTCAATTCAGCAGAATCGATTGGCAACTGCTTTAAATTGGAAGATGAATTGTCGCTCAAAACCGAGCGTGTATATGTGTACGCACATCTGCATCATGATGAGGATACAGCTGAACCTACATACCAGGGTCTTTCGCAAAAAGCCAAAAAATTAGGCGTTGAGGTTAGCGAGTCTCTTTCTTTTGTGACACCTGAAATTTTGGCACTGCCGGATCATCAGCTCGATGCCTTCATTGAAGATCCGAAGCTTGCAGATTATCGGTTTACCCTTCAAGAAATGAAGCGGGAAAAAGCACATATTTTGGGCAAAACAGAAGAAGCGCTGCTCGCTCAGGTTGGCAATCTGGCTCAAGCCCCGCAAACGATTTTCGGCATGCTCAACAATGCTGATCTGAAGTTTCCAAAAATTAAAGATGAGAACGGCAAAGAGGTTGAGCTGACTCATGGCAGCTACATTCAATTTCTCGAAAGTCCGCACCGCGAAGTACGCGAACGTGCTTTTAAAGCGGTGTATGACACGTATGCCAAAAATAAAAATACAATTGCTTCTACACTAAGTGCCAATGTGAACAAAAATATTTTTTATTCTCGTGTTCGCAAATACCCTTCTGTACTGGAAATGTCACTATACGGTGACAATATTCCGAAGGAAGTGTATACCAATCTCATTGACACCATTCATGAAAGCTTGCCCCTGCTCCATCGTTACATGAAGTTGCGTAAGAAGTTGTTAGGTGTGGATGAGCTCCATATGTATGATTTGTTCGCTCCGCTTGTGGACGAATACAAGATGGACATTACGTATGAAGACGCCAAAAAGCAAACAAAGGAAGGCCTTAAGCCACTGGGCGCGGACTATCTGGCTTCGTTGCAAAAAGGCTATGATGAGCGCTGGATCGACGTATACGAGAATGAAAACAAACGTACGGGTGCATACAGTTGGGGAGCTTATGGTACCCACCCCTATGTGCTGCTGAACCATAAAAATAACCTGAACAGCATGTTCACGCTTGCTCATGAAATGGGGCATGCGTTGCATTCGTACTATTCAGACAACGCATTAAAGTATAGAGATGCACAGTACACCATTTTCCTGGCTGAAGTGGCATCCACAACCAATGAAGCGTTGCTAATGGACTACCTGCTGAACAAATCAACCGATCCAAAAGAGAAAATGTACCTTCTCACCTACTATGCAGATCAATTCCGCACAACGGTATTCCGTCAAACCATGTTTGCGGAATTTGAGAAAATTGTACATGAACGCGCTGAACAGGGGGAATCCCTCACACCGCAGCTTTTATCAGAGATTTACTATGATCTGAATGTGAAATACCACGGACCAGGCATGAAGGTAGATAAAGACATTGAAATGGAATGGGCACGAATCCCCCATTTTTATAACAGTTTTTATGTCTACAAATATGCTACTGGCTTCTCGGCAGCAACCAGTTTCTCGAAACAGATTCTGGAAGAAGGCCAGCCAGCCGTTGACCGTTACTTGGGCTTCTTGAAGAGTGGTGGCAGTGATTATTCAATCAATATTTTGAAAAAAGCTGGCGTTGACATGTCCTCTCCGCAGCCGATTCGCGAAGCGATGAGCGTATTCGAAGAAGTCATTACAGAAATGGAAAAGCTAACTGAAGGAAAGTAAAACCGTGCGCACTTAAAATCCAGCATTGAAATGATGCACGGATAAATCCCTTGTCCATGGCGGGCAAGGGATTTTATAATGTAACGGGAGGAGGTGGCATTTTGAAAACACAATGGTCTTTGATCGCAGCTCTTGTTATTGCTTTGTTAACAGCTGTATTTGCTGTTATTAATGTGAATTCGGTTCAAGTGAACCTTCTATTCAGTATGGTCAGCATTCCTTTGATTCTGCTTATTCTCGGTTGCACTCTTCTAGGTGGACTTATTGTCGGTTCTTTCGGTATTTTCCGCCAATATAGGCTTCAGAGGGAGATTAAACGTCTGACTACTCAGCTTCATACACTACAAGAAGAGCACACATCCACGGTAGAAGCAAACGCGGATGTGGCCTATGACACGACTGGTTCTTCCAGCACAGGGTCTACATCCGACCAAGATATAGAGCAACCGTCCTCTAACTCTGATCGGTTGTCCAAATGAGGAGGAGCAACAAATGACGATTCAATTAAATGAGAATTATATGATGAACTTTTTAAATCAGCTACTGAACACACCCAGTCCCAGTGGATATACACACCATGTGATGGAGCTGATTCGTCAAGAAGCGGAAAGCCTCGGGGTACAAATCGAATGGAATGCAAAAGGCGGTGCCATCTTGACTCTGGAAGGTCAGGAAACGGACCGTACGGTGGCGCTGAGCGCACATGTGGATACATTGGGCACAATGGTGCGTTCCATTACAGCACAAGGCACCCTGCGTCTGACATCCGTCGGCGGCTTCATGATGAACAGTATTGAGAATGAATACTGCCTTATTCATACCAGAAGCGGACAAACGTATACAGGCACTATTCTGTCCAGCCATCCATCTGTGCACGTCTATGATGATGCACGGAGCTTTGAGCGCAAGGAGAGCCATATGGAGGTACGGATTGACGAGCTTGTCGAGTCAAAAGAAGACGTGCTTCAGCTCGGTATTGCAGTGGGCGATTTTATTTCGTTCGATGCGCGTCCAGTCGTAACACCCAGTGGATTTATCAAGTCACGCCATCTGGATGATAAAGCTAGTGTAGCTGCACTGTTTGGTTTACTGGAATCTGCTGTACATGGAAACTGGAAGCCTCGACATACCGTTAAATTGCTCATTTCTAACTACGAGGAAGTGGGGCACGGAGCGGCTTACATACCTGAAGGAATCAGTGAGATGATAGCTGTCGATATGGGCTGTATGGGTGAAGATCTGAGCTGCAAGGAAACGGATGTTTCTATCTGTGCCAAAGATTCCTCCGGGCCTTACGACTATACTATGACAACCCGTCTAATTGAGCTGGCCAAAGAGCTGAATATTCCGTATGCGGTAGATATTTATCCACACTACGGTTCGGACGCTTCGGCTGCACTAAGAGCAGGTAACAACATCCGTGCTGCGTTGATCGGCCCTGGTGTACACGCCTCCCATGCAATGGAGCGCACGCACAAGCAGGCCGTGGTGAACACTGCCCATCTGCTTGCAGCTTATGTGACAGTTTAATTCGAATAACGACAATCAGCCTGTTACATCGTCGAATAGATCAGTAAATAAAAAAGCAAGTCTTCCGGTTTTTCGGATACTTGCTTTTTTAGTCTGAGCAACATGAAGAAATAGCTCTGGCAGAATGCTATTAATGTGGCTTTATCATTGCTTAAGATTTACTTTGTTCAATCTGCTCGGCCAGCTCATTCAGGTAGGTCCAGCGTTCCATTTGGTGCTCCAAATGCTGTTCTGCCTTCGCTTGCTCAGCCATGAGCTCCTGTAGTCGTGCTGAATCACTAAAAGACTCTTCCATCTGCCGCTGAATGTCGGCCAACTTCTGTTCGGCTTGTTCAATCAGCTCATCAATTTGCTCATATTCCCGCTGTTCCTTAAAGGTGAATTTAAGCTTGGTTTTACTTGTCTCCTTGACTGACTCGGAAGGACCCGCAGACTTAGGCGTGGAAGAGCGATTCGAGGAATCCGTACTCGTCGAGACAGACGTATTCACAGAAGATTGAGCATTTTTACTAATCCATTCTGCATACTCGCTATAGTCGCCTACATGTACACGTACCTGTCCATTCCCTTCAAACGCCAGTATTTTGTCCACTGTTCGATCCAGGAAATAGCGATCATGAGAAACAATAAACACCACGCCCGGGAATTCATCCAGATAGTCTTCCAAAACGGAAAGGGTTTGAATATCCAGATCATTTGTTGGTTCATCCAGCAATAGCACATTCGGTGCCGACATCAGAACACGAAGCAGATACAAGCGCCGTTTTTCACCCCCGGACAGCCTGGAAATAACCGTCCATTGCGCGCTTGGTGCGAACAGGAAACGCTCCAGCATTTGTGCAGCTGTAATCGTCGAACCGTCTGCTGTACGAATCACTTCGGCTTCTTCCTTAATATATTCAATAACACGTAAAGACTCGTTCATTTCCTGATGTTCCTGAGTAAAATAGCCAAGCTTCACCGTCGGTCCCAGCACAACGTTGCCGGAATCCGGTTCTATATGCTGGGCAATTATTTGGAGCAAAGTGGATTTCCCACTACCGTTAGGACCTAGGATACCAACACGATCACCAGGAACCGCAATGTAGCTCAAATCCTGTATCAGCTTACGAGAATCTACCGATTTGGACAGATGCTCGATCTCCAATATTTTTTTACCCAGACGTGTGGAGGCGACGGACATATCTACAGATCCAGAACGAGATTCCGGTTGCTGGTCCCTAAGCTGCTCATATCGGTCAATACGCGCTTTCTGCTTGGTGGAACGAGCCTTTGCTCCACGGCGAATCCAAGCCAGCTCATTACGCAGCAGGTTCTTCCTTTTTTGTTCCGTAGACGCTTCCCGCTCCTCGCGTTCTGCCTTCAGCTCCAGAAAACGGGTATAGTTAGCCTCATAACGGAAAAGGCGACCATGATCCAGCTCCAGCATGACATTTGCAACTCTATCCAGAAAATAGCGATCATGCGTGATCATTAACAACGCACCACGTCTTTTTTGCAAATACTGCTCCAACCATTCAACGGACTCATTATCAATATGGTTTGTGGGCTCGTCCAGAATGAGCAGCTCGCAGGGTTGGATCAAAGCCGCCGCCAAAGCCACCCGCTTACGTTGCCCACCGGATAGAACGCCCATACGAGACTCAAACTGGGTGATCCCCAGTCGGGTAAGTATATTTTTGGCCTCACTCTCCAGCTGCCATGCCTGGAACGTATCCATTTGCTGACTTGCTCGCAATAGACGTTTTTGAAGCTCCTCGCTACCCGGATTTAATTCCAACAACTCCATGGTTTCTGTGTATTCACGGACCGCTTTCATCTCAGGCTGACTGCCATGAAAAATATGCTGGAGTACCTTCATTTCAGGATCAAACTCCGGATTTTGTGCTAGATACTGAATTCGCACATCGTTGTTCACTGCAATATTGCCATCATCCGGCGGCTCTAAGCCGGAAATCACGCGTAAAAATGTTGATTTACCGGTGCCATTTACACCAACGACTCCTATTTTGTCACGTTCATCCATACCAAAGGAAGCATCCTCAAACAACATTTTCTCGCCATAGCTTTTCGTTATATGTTCAACGGTCATAATATTCATACGGATTCCCTACTCTTCCCCAATTTTGTGATGCATCCTGTTTATTTTAACACAGACACAGCCAATGATTAAAAAAACCGTTATCTGAATGAATTCAGTACGGTTTCTTAGCAATAAGATGTCAGGATTTTTGTATTCCGGCTTTACAGCCATGCATAAATAAGTTCGCTGCTAGTTCAGCCGTCTGATCCACGTCACATTCTCGGAAATCTTTATTTAATAAAATATCCATTTTTAGGCGCTCCAACATCCCAATGAATGCCTTCGCATGAAACTCGGACTGCTGTACACCCTCTGACGCCAGTTTATTTTTGACCAAATCAGTATAGTCCTGAATAAATCCCCGCATAAACTCCATTAGATCGGGGTCACTGTTGGGGGTCATAAAAAATAATTTCGTATGCTGCTTGCGCTTGAAATAGTAGTGCAGATGCAAATTTGCCATCCGCAGCAGACCTTCTCCCAAAGTACGATTGATTAATGCGCCTTGCATTTCGGCTAGGTATTGCTCGCAATCTCTACGTGTGACTGCTGTAAATAGCTGCTCTTTGCTTTTAAAGTACAAGTATACTGTGCCTTTGGCAACTCCCGCTTGTTCTGCAATCTCGGAAATTTTGCTTTCATAAAAGCCTTTGGTGCCAAAGACGGTGTAAGCGGCGTCCAAAATGGCTTCATATTTATCTCCGTGTATATCGCCCATCTTAGCACCTCCTTATACAAGGATCGAAACACCGTCAATTCTTATAATAATTATTCCCTTGTAACGATCCCCAGCTCCGTGTTCAGAGTATAAGAAAAATACCTGCAAGAGCGACCAATCCTCCGAAAATAGAACTAATGCTATTCACCCGATCATTACTCATCCAACGCCAGCCTCGTACATAGACCGTCGTTTGTCCACAATGTGAGTCTACTTCTACTTCCCGTCCACAAACCGTGCAGGAACGCATCATTTGCACCGTAGCACCAAGATAGGAATCAGCAAAGGCTCCGGCACTACCGGATATACCTCCAACCAGTGCCCACAGCCATAACGGCAAACTCTGCGTTCCTATGGCGTGTCCAAAGCCCCATGCACCTATGCCAATCAGTAGACCCCCAGCCAAGGCCGCAGCCGTTCCCAATACAGATACTCCTCCTGAGGTTCCAGGTGCCAGCACCTTCCCGTTAAGCACTGAACGGGGTGGCTTACGACTCAGACTGCCAAATTCCGTTGCCCACGTATCGGAAGTGACCGTAGCCATGACACCGACAAAAGCCAGCTGCCACGTAACATGAGGCCATATCGCATAACCCAGGCATAACAGCATACCTAATCCCCCATTAGCCCATACTTGGCCTGCATCCCGGTTGCCGGTTTTGGCATACGATTTTTCCAGCTCAGCCTTGCGCTCCTTTTTGAACCTCGACAGGAGGGTTGACGTGATAAAGAACAAGAGCAATGTGCCGAACCAGAACAGGTTACCCGCCCCATAATATACGGTTCCCATCAGTACAGCCGCAGCAAAGCCAGATAAGGTTAAGGATTTTTTATAAAATGCAGCTCCCGCCACCACAGCAGCACAAAGCAATCCGATGATCCAGTCCATGATATACCCCCGCTTTTGAAATGAATCTCCGTTTTTCTTTTTTCGTTCTGTATATTATTGTACAACGCTCCACGCTTATATAAAAGCCGTGTCCCATGCTTTGGCACAGGACACGGCCTTCAAAACATTCCCTTTTTTAATCCTCTTCTGTGGATTTCGTTCACAAATTTATGCGATGGTGAAGCTTCCCTGACGCTCACTCCCCCAGAAAAGCTCAAAGCGATCCCCACTTGCTGTAGGCCCTACTCCTGCTGGAGTACCTGTAAAAATAATATCTCCCTCGCCCAGTCCATAATGAGTCGCTATATATTCAACGATGTGCTGGATAGAAAAAATCATATTTTTGACATGTCCACGCTGCACTTCCTGTCCATTTTTGAGCAAGGAAAAATCCTGCAGCTCCAGCATGTCCAATTGTTCTAAAGGCAGGAATGGTGTCACGGGAGCAGACGATTTAAAGCCTTTGGCGGCGGTCCATGGATGGCCTTTTTTCTTGAGAGCACTTTGTACATCACGCAGGGTAAAATCGATGCCGAATGCAAATGCGTTCAGACACGTATCTGCGGACATGCCCGGTTCGTATTTACGTCCTACAGCTACAACCAGCTCAGTCTCAAAATGAATATCTCCCTGCCCCTGCGGAAGCTCCAGCGTGGCGCCATCCAGCGGCACAACCGCATGAGACGGCTTCAAAAAAATCATTGGTTCTGCGGGAACCTCATTACCCAGCTCCTCCGCATGCAGTTTATAATTGCGCCCAACACAGTAAACATTACGAATTTCCACGTTCATTACGACCCTTCACCCTTCCCGCGTATGTAGTCCAATTATTAACGTATAAGTTTACGTATATAGTGCCACATCCGATGCTTGGAAAGCAAAAAAACCCGTTCCCAGCGATCCGGCCAATTGGTGCAAATCATCAATTCAGGATGCAATGAGGCCAATTTCCGCATTATACGGCGGTCATCCACCGTCCACGCCATGACAGTAATACCGCGTCCAGTGAGATCTTTCATCAAGTTTCGATCCAAACGCGGATAGCCTATAGATAAAAAAGTGCATTGTAGCTGTTCCAGTTGCTTTGCCAAGTCATCTGGACGCGCATCAATAATCAATCCGGTACGGATCTCAGGACACAGCTCCTTAGCCCGGCGTAATGCAGCACGCTCAAAAGAGGTTAATACCACCTCTCCCTCCATCCCTCTCATCGCAATTTCACGGAGTACGACTTTCTCCAGTCCTGGATACATATCTCCCGCTGTTTTAAGCTCAATATTGAGCGATACGCGGCCACGACATAAATCCAGCACCTGTGCGAGGGAGGGGATTATTTCTCCACGGTATTCTGCACTTTTCCAGCTACCAGCATCAAGTTGTTGCAATGCTTTCCAGTCCGAATCCTTTACTCTCCCTGTACCATTCGTCGTTCGCTCCAGTGTAAAATCATGAATTACCACCGGAACACCGTCCTTTGACAGCTGTACATCCAGCTCAATCCAGTGCACAAATGGTTGCTCCAACGCAAGCTGAAAGGCTGCCATCGTGTTCTCAGGAGCAATCCCCGAAAAACCGCGGTGAGCCACACACAAATTATTCATCTTGTTATGACCTCCATCCACAAAGGAGTCCCTCATACGCTCATTCCGTCAATTCCTATATTAACAATTTCTTTCGAAATTCTATTGAGCACTTACTGTACCATCCGTCCCAATCGAGACATTTCCCGGTGACAGTGCCGCCACTCTCTGCAAAATTTTGCTGGCCTCCGTATCCTTCAATGGGATCGGCTGACCCAGCTCCGCCCGATAAGGAGTCAGCTTCATCTCGCAAGCCCCTTTACGGGTACAGGTTGCCTGAAATATCGCTGTATCCCAAGTGGCTGGCACCGTTGATTTAGAAAAAATAAAATTGCCTGTGCTGTATGCAATCCATTTACCTTTATATTGCTCCATCCCTTGAAGCACATGTGGATGACCGCCAATGACAAGATCAGCTCCAGCATCAATAAAAGCGTGCGATAACTCGGTTTGATGGGGCTCAAGTGCAGTTGCGCGCTCCTTCCCCCAATGGGTAATGACAATCACCAGATCGGCCTGCATTCGTGCCTCACGGATAGACTTTACGATAGCGGTCGAATCATAGGCTCCTGCTACACCGGGCTGTTTGGCGCCCGCATTCCAGTTGGCTTCAGGCATAACACGTGTAGTCCCCAACAAGGCAACTTTGATCCCTTTACGTTCAAAATAATGCGGTGCATATGCTTCTTTTGCATTACGTCCGGCTCCAGCATGGGCTATACCCTTTTCATCCAGATATTTCAGTGTATCCAGTAATCCGCCTGTGCCCTGATCCAAAATGTGATTGTTGGCCAAATTGACAGCGTCTATCCCTGCCGCAGCCAACGCAGTTAACGCTTTGGGCGAAGATTTATACACATACGTTTTATTTAACGCACCCACACCATTCGTTGTCACGGGCGTTTCCAGATTGGCAATCGTCAGATCGTCTTTATGAAACAAGTTTCCGAGATATTGATACGGAAAATCAAACCCATTCTGCTCCAAACGCTGCTCAACTTTACCGGAAAACTGCACATCCCCTACAAAGTGAAGCGTGACTGTCGGAGAGTCTGCACCGTCTGTTTTGGATTTCTTTATATCCTCCGTTCCTCCCTTATCGGTGGATGGATTATCGTCGTATATATCCTTATTGGACGTATCGTTCTGTGCTTGCCCGTCTTTCCCCGAGGACAATTTTGCTCCTGTGGAACTGCCTTCGGGAGCATTTGTGTCAGACGTTGTCGCGGGACGATTGCTTGTGTCTGAAGCAGTAGATTGCTTTGTTTCATCGTCGGCAAATTTATTTTCTGCATGGGGGCCTTCATCCAGCTGTTTATTTGACAAGGGTGTAACATTTTCACTGACCGAGGGAGTAGACCGATCTGCACTAGCAGATCCTGTTTGGATTTTCTTCTCCGTTTGCGAATACCCGGCATTTTCCGCAAGAGAGCCACTGTTGTCGTGTTCAAATATGTAATAATAACCGAAAAGACCTACAATCATAAGCAGTAGGACCAGATTTGTAATGATCCAAGCCTTGCCTATTTTTGGTTTTCTTGCTTTTTTGCGACCTTCATTTCGCTGTGATCTGGGAGGGTACATTCTTCACTCCTTCTATGCTATTGCATTTGCATAACTTCTTTATTAGCTGGCGAACTTTACACCTTCTCCATTATATATCAAATTTCAATATAAATAGAACCCCTCGCCTGGATCGCGAAGGGTTCATTATCGAACATTTACACCTGTACCTTGACTGCTTCCTGTTGTGTCGTTTGGACGGCATTGGAGGCCCATTCCTTAGCCTGACGGATGCAATCCGGTAAGCCAATTGCATCATAGCCAGCGCCCAACACATACACTCCCGGCATCTCAGTGCGTAACTCTTCACGCAAATCAGCTATAGCCTGCGGGTGCCCTACCGGATATTGCGGCATGGAATTGCGAAGACGTGTAATTTCCGTGAACAACGGAGTCGCTGTAACTCCCATCATCTCTTTCAGATCCTTACGTACCAGTCCAATCAACTCATCATCCGGTAACTCTACAGTGTCTTCAGCTCCTGCTCGCCCTACATAACAGCGCAACAGCACCTTATCATCTGGGCTGGTATGAAGCCACTTGGCAGACGTCCATGTACAAGCGGTCACGCTGCGTCCTTCTTTACGAGGAACCAGAAAACCAGAACCGTCAAAGACGTTCTCAATATCTGTTTTATCGAAGGCTAGGACCACGTTTGCTACGGAGACGTAATTAACAGCTTCCAGTGCAGCCACATTGACATGATCTCGCAATAGCGGCGCAGCAGCAAAGTTGGGAGTCGTTACAAAAATATCATCCGCCTCCAGCATCTCTCCATTGTCCAGCATAACGCGATATGGGCTGCCTTCACTTTGCGGTGTCTTTGTGAATTCTGTAACAGCAATACCGGTGCGTAAATCACAGTCATACAAATCATTCAGTAACGCATGCACCAAACTTTGCAAGCCTTGACGGAAGGTCAAAAAGGCGCTTTTTTTCGTACCCGTATGTGTTTCAGCTGGTTTTCGACCTGTCATCATTCCGTGAATGAGACTTCCGTATTGCTTCTCTACCTCAGCAAATTGTGGGAAGGTCGCTTGCAAACTTAGTGTCTTCATGTTGGCAGCATAAATCCCTGCCAGTAGTGGTTCGGTTACATTTTCTAGCACTTCTTTGCCAAGTCGGCGTTCAATAAAATCACCCAACGCCTCATCTCCCGGTACACGGCGAGGCGGAATGACAAAATCCATCATAGCCCGCATTTTCCCGCCTAAAGAGATCAAGCCGCTGCGCAAAAAGGGTTTCAGCTCCGTTGGAATCCCCAGCACCAGTCCAGGGGGCATCGGATGAAGCTGTCCTTCATGCAAAATGTATGTCTTTTTAGCCTCAGGATTCGTGCTCACCAGTTCATGATCCAACTCCAGCTCTTTTGCCAGGTCTATCATGGCCGTTTTACGGGCCAGAAAGGAATCTGGCCCCTTTTCAATCACAAAACCATCTTTATGCAGTGTTTCAATTTTTCCGCCCAGCACGGATGCTTTCTCCACCAGCGTAATTCGAGGTGTGTAGCCAGCTTCTTTGTACATTTTTCGTGTATAAAAAGCAGTGCTAAGCCCGGTCAAGCCTCCGCCTACAATTACAATATTACGTAACCTTTGCTCCATTATGTCCTCATCCCTTTTTCCATTGGTCTATGATGACATCACTAAGCGTCTCCATATACAGTGGATCACTGTTGAGTGAATCAATACGCTGAAAACGCATATCCAATTCCTTCGCCAAAGCCTGTGCTTCAATATCCAGATCGTATAACACCTCTAAGTGATCAGAAACAAAGCCAACTGGTGCAGCCAGCACATACTCCACTTGCTCCTCTTTAAGACTGTGCATGGTATCCAAAATGTCTGGCCCCAGCCATGGTTCTGCTGTACGACCAGCGCTTTGCCACGTAAACTGCCAGTTGGTAATCCCCACCTTATCCGCAACAGCCTGCGAAGTAGCCATTAATTGCTCTACATAAGGATCACCCATAGCCAAAATCCGCTCAGGCAAGCTGTGCGCACTAAATAGAACACGAACCTCATCCCGCTTGGCTCCAGCTTCTTCAAAAAGCGCCAGCTTGGCGTTCACACGCTCAGTTAGCGTCTTAATCAACTTTGGATGAAGATAATAGCTCTCCACAAATGATATGGCCAGATCCAGTTCCTGTGCCTTAGCCTGTGCGCGCTTAATATAAGTGCCTACACTCATAACGGAATAATGCGGAGCCAGCACGACACCCACCGCAGCACGAATGCCATCTTGCACCATGGCTTCCACACCGTCCTCAATAAACGGTTTCGCATGTTTGAGTCCCTGATAACAGGCAAATTCAATGTCCGGGTTGCGATTTTCCCGATTTAGGGTTTCCTGCAGGTTTTGAACCTGCCGATCCGTATTCTGACGCAGCGGAAACACACCGCCCACAATAGCTTCATAACGATCCTTTAATTCCTTTAGCTGCTCCGGCGAGGGAGCATTACCGCGACGGATATGTGTATAGTAGGCTTTCACCTGATCCAGACTTTCTGGCGTCCCGTAGGACATAACCAGCACACCCACTTTGGTTTTCATTAGCAGATCACCTCTTAACATTTCTAATGGTTTAATTCTTTGACAAAATCGAGTGGGAATACTCATGTACATAATCAGTAAGCTCTCTTAGCTTATCTAGCGAGGCTTCAGGAAATAAACCGTGACCGAGATTGAAAATGTAACCCGGCTCCAAGATACCTTCATCTACAATGGTTTTCGCATACTGCTTGATAACATCTATTGGCGCAGTAAGCACATAAGGATCCAGATTTCCCTGTACACCAAAACCGTTGCCCAAGCGACGACGTCCTTCAGGTATACTTACCCGCCAGTCCAGTCCAATCACATCGGCTTTTAACCCATTCAAGTGTGGGAGCAATTCACCAGAGCTTACGCCCGGAAAATAAATTTTAGGTACATCCAGATCAGATAATTCATGAAAAATACGTGTGATAGTCGGCAGCACAAAAGTTTGAAAATCATAGGGCGAGAGCGCACCTACCCAACTATCAAACAATTGAAAAGCCTTACCGCCATTAGCGATATGAGCTCGCACGTATGTAATAACCATGTCCCCTAGCTTATCCATCAGGCGATGCCACAACTCAGGCTCTCCATACATCATCGCTTTGGTGCGAATATATC
The DNA here is from genome assembly GCF_038007385.1 of Paenibacillus sp. FSL M8-0228. Taxonomy (NCBI): domain Bacteria; kingdom Bacillati; phylum Bacillota; class Bacilli; order Caryophanales; family Paenibacillaceae; genus Paenibacillus; species Paenibacillus sp. FSL M8-0228. The sequence continues at coordinate 1,962,740 of NZ_JBBOXA010000001.1, read as the reverse complement.
CTTTGGAGGGTCTTCCTTCTATTAAATAGCTTGCAATGGTAAAAGGCGCTCCAGCGAACGTAATCAATGGCACTTTCAGTTCACGGTCCAAAATGCGGATCGTTTCCAAAATATGACCCAAATCGCGTTCCACATCAATTGGACGCAACTTGTCTACGTCTGCAGCTGACCGGATCGGATTATCAATAACCGGTCCAATATTTTTGACAATATCAAAATCAACCCCTAGCGAGGCCACCGGATTCATAATATCAGAATATAAAATTGCAGCGTCCACCCCGAGCTTGCGCACGGGCATCAAAGTCACTTCTGCGGCCAACTCGGGCTGGCGGCATATCTCAAGCAACGTGTATTTTTCTTTAATTTTGCGATACTCAGGGTCATACCTTCCGGCCTGCCGCATGTACCATACGGGAATATGATCCACAGCTTGCTTGCGGCAAGCGCGGATAAAAGTATCATTGTAGGTCATGACTTCAGCCTCCAGTTCGAATCATAAATACTATATTTTAATTATGCCCTTTTTCAAGAGTCGTAACAACCGTAGCTCTCGAACAAACCATGACAAACCCATGACATTTGGATAAAGTTTCAATGAAGTGTGCTATACTAGAGAAATGGCTTTTTTTAAAGCTCCGGAGAAGTTATGCGTTGATACGTAGGATTTACAACAGGATGAGAATGGGCAGAAAGGAAGTGAAAGCACATTGAAAACGTGGGAGACGTGGAAAATCAATCTCATTGTGCTTTGGTTCGGTCAGTTTCTGGTCAATGCGGGTATTACGATGATTACTCCGTTCCTCGCTCTGTATCTGGCTCAGGACCTTCATGTGAAGGGAGAGCACGATATTGGTCTATGGGCTGGAGTTATTTTTGCCGCTAACTTTTTGACCTCATTTATGTTCCAGCCTTTGTGGGGCAAGCTGGCTGACCGATATGGACGTAAAGTCATGCTGCTTCGCTCAGGCTTTGGTATGGCTTTGGTCATCGGATGTATGGGTTTGGTCACCCATCCGTGGCAACTGCTGGCGCTTCGCCTGCTGAACGGTACGATTTCGGGTTTCAATCCGGCATCGATTTCCCTAGTATCGGGCACCACTCCCAAAGAGCGAACCGGATTCGCTATGGGGATTATGCAATCCGGTCAGATGGCCGGCACGATTCTCGGTCCTCTGCTAGGCGGATTTTTGGCTGATTGGGTCGGATTCAGACCGATCTTTTATATTACAGGCGCTCTGATTTTTATAGCCTCGCTCATTGCAATGTTTCTGGTTAAAGAAAATTTCAGTAAAGCGGAAGCCGCACGCACACCGCAAATTTCGGTTCTTGCCGGATTAAAGGAGCTAAGCCATACGCCCCAGCTTCCGGCTTTGTTCACCGTAACGTTTCTGCTCCAATTTGCCATGATCAGTACGGTATCTCTGCTGCCGTTATATGTGCAAAAACTATATGGGTCGGCAGAAGGAATTGCACTGATTGCCGGGTTCGTTACAGCTATAACAGGCGTATCCAATATGATTGCTGCACCACTCCTTGGAAGATTGAGTGACAAGATAGGAGCGCACAAGATCTTGACCATTGCACTGCTCGGAACGGCGGTTATGCTCATTCCGCAGGCTTTTGTCAATGAAGTGTGGCAACTTGTCATTATCCGTTTTTTCATGGGTGTATTTATGGGCGGTCTGCTACCAAGCGTAAATGCGCTGATTCGCACGTATACACCGGAAGGAATGGAAAGTCGTTCTTTCGGCTTCAATACCAGCTCGCTCGCGCTTGGGAATATGCTGGGTGCTGTCATTGGCGGGGTGCTATCCGGGTTTATCGGCATCGAAGGACTGTTTATCATGTCAGGTGTCCTGTTAATCGTCAACATATTCTGGGTACGCATGAAGCTTTTTGATCGTAAGGCTACGCCTGATTTCAGGTAAGAAACCTTCAGGTAAGACAAGCCCGCCTTAACAGACAAGAACCTCCTTGTCCACGCTACATTGGACAGGGAGGTTCTTTTTTTATAGCTATACATAGGGAAGAATGAACGCTATTTAACTCGAGCTAGCGCCAATCCATCGTAAGCTGGCAAAAGCGTGCTGACCAGCCGCGGATCTGTTGCTATCGTTTCGTTAAAACGTCTCACGGCCTGAACGGCAGGGCCGTTCTTATCCGTATTCAGCGTCCGTCCGCGAAGGAAACAGTTGTCTCCCGCAATAATGGCACCTGGATTCGCCAGAGCAATCGCATATTCCAGATATACTGGGTAATTTTCCTTATCTGCATCAATGAAGAAAAAATCGAAAGTTCTTCCCTCTTCCTGAAGTTCTTTCAAGCTGTCCGCTGCGGGTCCAATACGATATTCGACACGGTCACCGTAGCCATTGTTTTCCATATGTCGATGTGCCAGCGCTGCGTACGCTTCTTTCAGCTCCAGTGACACAATACGGCCCTTTTCTCCCAGCCCACGGGCCAGACATAATCCACTGTAGCCGCCTAATGCGCCGATTTCCAGTACATGCTGTGCGCCAGATACTTCAATTAGAAAGGTCAACAGTTTTCCATAAGGATGGGTAACGGATACTTCCGGCATACCTTCTTTAACGATAGCCTCCCTAATACTGCGAAGTGCTTCATCCTCTTGTACCAGCTGGTCTACATATTGTTCAGGCGTCATATTGGGTGTAATTTCCACGGTTCATCTCTCCTTATTGCTTAATCATAACGCAGGTAGGACGTGGTGTCCTTCGTAAATTTTTTACCTTAATGATTTGTCTCTTCGAGTACAATGACCTATACTATAGGGATTGAACCAAGCTTACATGATTATGGGGACGGAGTGAATACGTTTAATGACTCAACTGCAACTAATTGCGACTGCGCCAATGGGACTTGAAGCCGTCGTGGCCCGAGAACTCAGAGAACTCGGGTACGAAGATCTAACCGTCGAAAACGGCCGCGTCGTTTTTACCGGAGATTATATGGATATATGCCGGTGTAACCTGTGGCTTCGCACATCAGACCGCGTACTTATTAAAATGGGTGAATTTGCTGCAACAACCTTCGATGAGCTGTTCGAGGGTACCAAAGCATTACCCTGGCAGGATTGGATTCCTGTAGATGGTGAATTCCCCGTAGAGGGACGTTCGCACAAATCACAGCTTAGTAGCGTACCAGCCAGTCAAGGAATCGTCAAGAAGGCGATTGTAGAGAAGCTCAAGGAAACCTACCACACAGATTGGTTTGCTGAAGATGGCCCTCGTTACGTCATTGAGGTCATTCTATTGAATGATCGTGCGTTGCTGACGCTTGATACAACCGGTCCAGGACTGCACAAACGCGGCTACCGTAAGCTCGTTACAGAGGCGCCCCTCAAAGAAACGATGGCTTCTGCTCTTATTCAGCTTAGTCGCTGGAGCCCGGACCGCCCCTTCTATGACCCATGCTGCGGTTCCGGTACTTTATTGGTCGAAGCTGCCATGCAAGCCTGGAATATTGCGCCAGGACTGAGACGTACCTTTAACTCGGAAGACTGGCCTGTCATTGGCAGAGAATTATGGGATCAGGCTCGCGACGAGGCGATGGATTTGACCCGCGATGACATTCCTTTTGAAATTGCAGGTAGCGATATCGATCCAAATGCCATACAAGTTGCTGAGGCAGCTGTAAAAGCAGCAGGCTTTGCTAAAGACATCCCTCTTAAGGTGATGCCTGTAACTAAAGTCAGACTCGAAGGACAATATGGTGTGATGATTACAAACCCACCTTATGGCGAGAGACTGAGCGAACAATCCGAGGTGGAAAAGCTGATCCGTTCACTCGCACGCACGGCAGCCGAAATGAAGACCTGGTCCTTCTTTGCCATCAGCTCCACCAAGCAATTTGAGCATTATTGGGGCCGTAAAGCAGACAAGCGCCGGAAGTTGTTTAACGGCCGGATCGAATGCCAATACTATCAGTATCTAGGCCCTCTGCCTCCGCGCCGCAAAGATACTTCGCCGTTGCAGCCTTAAATAAGATGAAGCCTAGGCCAGGAAACGAACTCTCCGTTCGTTGTTCTGGCCTGATTTGTGCTGTATTTTCTTTACTTAATCATTGAAATGCGCGAGATGAGCGCTATAATAATTAAAGGCATTTCGGTTTTAACATTACGTTAATATGTAATTTATACTAGCCGAACATTTCTGCCAGAGGGGGTAAAGTGTTGGTTATTCGCACGTCCAGTGCAAGTCGCACTGGTAACACGTTCAGCAGAATGCTGCTGTCTCGATATTTTGGACTAGGTCTGTTTTTTGTGCTTATGATCGGCAAGCTCGTACTGATTCACTATAACTTGCATGCCCAAAATATTGACATGAATCCGCTGGATTATGTCATCGCTATTGGTTCGCTTTTACTTGTGAGCTTCTGGACCTTATGGCTGCCACGTCGCGGACGTTTGATTGCTCTTGTGGTGCTCGATATGTTGCTCACCGCGCTCATTTATTCCGACATGGTTTATTATCGGTATTTCCAGGATTTCATTACGATTCCCGTCTTACTTCAAGCTGGACAAGTTGATTCTCTGGGCGGAAGTATCGCATCCCTTATGTACTGGGGGGACATTCTCTTTTTTGCAGACTGGATTCTATTCATTCCGTATGTCATATTTGTGGCTTCCTTACGACGTCGATTTACCACGAATGATACTTATTTAAAAGCATCCCGAAGCTCCTACACAAAGAGGTTCCTGCTTCGCTTCTCTAAAGGAGCATTGGCCTTCCTGATTGGCTATGTATTAACATTTGGGCCGATCAAATATTATACCTCCACGTGGGCAACTGGCATATTTGTCGGCAACTGGTGGTCGATGGCCTTGTACAATGTAACAGGGTTGATCGGATTTCATGGATATGACATCTACCGCTATGGTCAGGATCACCTTGGTCCTCAGCCTACATTGGCTCAAGCGGAATCCGATAAGGATAAGGAATGGTTTAATCAGCACCAAAAGTTGCTTCAGGTAAAAAATGATCTATCTGGCAAGTATAAGGGCAAAAACGTGATGGTCATTCAAGCTGAAGCGTTCATGAACTTTTTTATCGGCAAACAGATCAACGGTGCAGCGATTACGCCTAACTTTGACAAACTGACGAAGGAAAGCATGTATTTCAACAATTATTTTCACCAGACTGCGCAGGGCCGTACTTCGGACGCGGACTTCTCTACACATGCTTCGCTGCATCCGCTCCCTACAGGCTCTGTATTTATCCGTTATGCGGACCATAAATTCGATACGCTACCTTCCATTTTGAAGGATACTGGATATAGTCCCAATGCGTTTCACGTGTATGACAGCAGCTTCTGGAACCGCTACACTATGTATAAGGCAATGAACTATGACAAGTTCTACAGTAAAAAAGATTTTAAAATTGATGAGCCATTGGGCTGGTCCCTGGGAGACAAATCCTTTTTCCGTCAAACGCTCAATGATCTCACTACCGAAGTTAAGCAGCCGTTCTATGCCTATATGGTCGGTATCTCGAGCCATCATCCGTACAACCTGTCACCTGACGCGGTAGATTTAGACGTTGGCGAGTTTGAAGGTACCATGTTCGGAGACTATCTAAAATCTGTCCATTATGTAGATGAAGCACTAGGCGAATTGGTAGATCAGATGAAGAAAGACGGACTGTGGGATGATACGATCCTGATGTTTTATGGGGATCATGATAATTCTATTAAAGACAAAGCACTGTATGAGAAATTTTTAGGCAAGCCACTTACGGATCTGGACATGCAGAAAATCATGAATCAGGTGCCATTGCTTGTGCATCTTCCTGACGGAAGTCAGGCGGGCACGTATACAGAACCGGCAGGTCAGTTGGATCTGACTCCTTCCGTAATGCACCTACTTGGGATTTCTACAAAACCATATCATTTTATGGGAAACGATCTGTTTAGCGGGAAGCCTCGTATGGTTGTGCTACGTACTGGTGCTTTCACGGATGGACGAGTGTACTACATTCCATCTGAGGACGGTACATTCTCCAAAGGGACCTGTTACAACCTGAGTACAGGCCAGCCTACAGACGTAAACGCCTGCGGACCGGGATATACCGAAGCTCTCAATCGGTTGAACATATCCGATCAGGTTATCACATACGATCTTATTCGCGAATGGGAACCACAAACAAAGAAGTAACTCCTTCTGTATCTGTATCTAATAGACTTTATGTGGGAGGTTGCTGATATAGCATCTTCCCAAACCCCTTTAACGATGTCGCCGCATAACTACTCTGTATATAACAAAAAAGCACGATCCATCGGCTTGTAAGTGCTGTGGATCGTGCTTTTTTATGGATTGTCACTCGACTGCGCTCGTTGTTACCAGTCACAAATGCTTAGGAACGCAACGTTTTTTTGGCCTGTTCAAGCCGTTGTACCTCTTCACCAAGCATATCCTCCGCAACTTCTACTGAGTCGTCACCAAGGCTATCCTTCGCCTGCTGTATGGCATGTTCAGCATGAGTGCGAGACTGCTCCGCCTGTTCAATCAGTTGCTCAGCTGGATGTGACAATGCCTGAGAGACGGCATTGTGGAGCCTGTCCACCGAGTTTTGTGTTTGAGCCTCAACACTGTGATTGTCGAGATTGGAATCATATTGGGCCATGAGTCACTCCTCCTTCTGGGCAGTGGTCTACATCCATTAGCATGGATCAGAAGAAGGGGAACTATTCAAAAATTGCGAATGCTGCGTACTGGAACTATTTGATAAAGCGCGCAGCCTTCTCCAATACTTCATCCTCCGTAGCCGCACTCACATAACGTCCGTTCACATACACAAACGCCCGTTTCCCACAAGGACCGCAATACGATTTGCAGCCGATTTTGATCTCGGCATCTGGTGCCATCTTTTGCAACTTGGGCAAGATTGTTTTCAAGCGAATATGATTGCATTCATCACATACGCGAATATCGTTGGCCATCTGTCATCCCTCCGAGCTCCGGCTTAGTGGTCGCCGTGATTACCTTGGGAAGGGTTAGTAATGACAAATCCTTCTTCGGGGAAGTACAAGTAATCAATTTTCACACCATCCAGCAGCGGCTGGCCGCTTTCCAAAATTACGTCAATGCCTTTATCTGTAGATACGACAGTATCTGTTTCTTTAGGCGTGTCCAAATCCAGCCCGTAATGAGCATGATCTCCATGAGCATGAGTAATAACAACGCGCAGGCTCTTCCCTTGGTTCTCTTCCTTATCCAGTTCAAGTTTCAATACTTTAGCTGCGTTACGAGTAATTTTGCAGTTCATCAAACTTCATCTCCTTCATATTCATTAAATGAAATGTGGTTTATTGGATAAATCACAATTATGTTTAGCATAGCAAAAGGCAATATTCCTATTGTAAAGAAAATCGCGAAAAATCGCAATCACGAAATTCATAAGCTTATCTACCGAACACGTACATGTTGCTTTTCAAGCACATCTGGATATTTTCGTTCGGCACGGGTGACAAACCAATTCATAAGCAATAGCGTAACACCAATATCGTCGATGGGCATAAATGGCATGACATCAGGTAATACCCAATAGAGCAACACAGGCACCGCAAAGAGTAATTTTTCTCCCAGCGGAATCCTTGATGAAGTAATCAATCGGGGCATACGACGAAATACATGTGACCATTGACGGAGAGTTAGTAATCTTTTCCACTTCATAGGTTGTTCACTCCATTTCCAATGCTCCTAAGTATATATACCCCATTGAAGGGACATGTAAAGAGGAACACTTATAAAAAACGTGTTCCTCCTAATACGTGCAAGTGATTCGATACGTTTCAGTAGGCCGAATTTTTTACCATGACAGCACTGTTGCCATTAACATGCCCACTTCTGCTGCAATATCATCGTAATCACGCATGGGCAGCGGATTTACGCCTAGACCGACTTCAACGGTAAACCCCGGTTTACCAAATCGCTGTATAAACCAATCCTTGTACCCTGCATCGCTCCCACCCAGCTTTACCGCCCGGTAACCTGTTGCGGCAGCTAGCCGTAAGGCCCAATCTCGGCTCTCCTTAGGCTCTAGATCCCGATAATTCCAATAGATCTCCTGTCCCTGACTGTGTATGGATAACACCATGTCGAACTGTTCGCGCTCCGTTAGATCGGCAAGCGCCTTAGACTCCGGTTCAGACAAAGGTGCAGGCCCTGCATAGTCTCGTCGAGACGGACCTGTTTTACCGCGTCTGCGCACCTCTTCTTCCCAATATGCCGGAAATTGATCGTTGAGGTCGACACCACGAATATTCGCCTTCCAACCGCGATAATCAGCACGTCCTTCATTCCACTTTTTGAGGTCATGATACAACGGATGAGTTGGGAGTATACCTTGTTGCACCAGCTCTACCCCATCCGGGTTGACCATCGGAACCACCCATAAGGATGTATGCTCCAGCAAATCCCGCGGAGAACCTCCATACACCCATTGAGTGGCCCCTACATGTTCTTCAGTCCCACCGATCCCTTGTGCATATTGCTCTATAAAACGCAGCAAACAAGGCGTCGTCAGCCATTCATTAGCATGAACTGAAGCATTGGCGTGAATTTTACGCGTTCCCTGCCCAATACGTACATAAGGAATATCCTTCCCCATGACACTGGTTCCAATGCTGCCAACTTCAATAAACGGATATCTGCGGGCCAAGGCCGCTAGGTCTTCCTTTAAATCTTCATATCCATACTCTCCACGTAATCGTACAATCTGATCCTGATGGTCTTCAGGAATAACAATAGTTTTTCCTTCCATAAAATCATGCTCCGCAAGTCCGGGGTTGGCTAGCCGTAACTCATTAAGCTCCACACCAAACTGCTTGGCAATCTGTCTTGCATACTCACCAGGCTGAATAACGTATTTACGATCCGTAGACGGACGAATATATAACACTTGACCACTAATCAGATAGGGTTGCGTGGCGGCCCACGGATTATCTACGATTAAAGTATCCGCCGATAGTTTAAAAGCCGAGGCGACCCGGTGCAATGTATCTCCTTTTTGAACGATATATTCCCTCATCTTCTACGCCCCTTCCATCTGCCTTACTGCATGTTATGCAAACGCGGCGTGTCTTGATGTAGCGAAAAGCAAAACAGCCGACTTCTTTTGTCCAATGACAAAAAGTCGGCTGTCTCGTTAATCCAAATTGGTGACTTGCCAGACGACAGGCGTTTGGCGAATTTGCTCCCCGAGCCACTGTGCGGCAATGCGCTGGAACAATTCAGGATCGCCGGAACAAAAAAGCTGATGTACCGGGGTTTCGTCCCCAGCTTCCAACTTGTCTTTGTTATACAAAATGGTACTCGTCTCACGCGCCGTTTCATCTGCCGAGCTAATGAGCTTTACTGCAGGCCCCATGACTTCTTGAATCGTTTCCTTCAAAAAAGGATAATGCGTACAACCAAGAATCAGACAATCAATCGGATACGTTTGAATAGGTCTCAATGTCTCCTCCACAACCTGCGATGTCGTCTTAGAGCGAAATAACCCTTGCTCCACCAATGGAACAAGCGCAGGACACGCATGGCTCACCACGTCTACGTAAGGAGACAATTGCTTGAGCGCAGCTGTATACGCTCCGCTTCGAATCGTACCGACAGTCCCAATCACCCCGACATGCCCGGTAGCAGTCGCGCTAATCGCAGCACGAGCCCCGGGGTGAATGACTCCGATCACCGGAATGGATACCTTTTGGCTAATATAGTCCAATGCCGCGGCAGTAGCCGTGTTACAAGCAATAATAATGACTTTCGGATCAAATTGAATCAGAAAATCAACCATTTGCTCTGTAAATTTTTTAACCTCTTCCGATGGTCGGGGGCCATACGGAGTGCGCGCAGTGTCTCCAAAATAAATGATTTTTTCCCGTGGAAGCTGACGCATGACTTCTTTAACAACCGTCAAACCTCCTACACCGGAATCCAATATTGCAATCGCTTGCTGCACGTACACACCGCTTCCTTTTTTTGTTCAAATATGAGTTGTTTCATCTCGGAATGCTATCCGTTGCTACATACCTTATGTCGTATTCGTGTAAAAGGTACCCCAAAAGATTACCCTAAAACGAGGAAGTGATCAATAAAAAGGCTCCATCCCAACGGGAGAAGCCACGAATTCAAACTGTATTCAGTGTTTCACCTATTTTTTACAGACCGTTACAGCGCATCTTTTTCCGTATCTTCTTGAGCAGTCGCTGATGAAATACTAACCTCAGGAATCATTTCACTCTTTTTACGCCATTGCCCAATTTCATGAATGACGGCTGAGGCTGTCTCCTTAATTTTGTCAGTATACTCAATTGAAGTGTCTGAAATTTTCCCCGCTAGCTCCTGTCCCTTATCACTTACGTTGCGCGCCTGATCTGTAATATTCTGACGCAGCTCACGACCTGACTTAGGGGCAAATAATAAAGCAGCAACCGAACCAACAATGCTGCCTGCCAACGCGCCTCGGATAAAACTTTTGCAGTTCTCCTTCATCATCATCTCTCCCTTGTGCCCGGGCGAATGCCCATCTGTTAGTGCATTATAAGCATGGGGAGCTTGTCATGACACAGAAAACAAGCCTGAAAAGTTTCACTTTTTTTTAGAGCGGATACGATACAGGCAACAACGGCCCCCATCTGCCAAACAATCCTCACGAACAACCTCGGCATCAAGTAGCTCCTCAAACATTTGCTGCTCGCATTCACAAGCCTTGCGGTAACGGCCTGCAATTTGAGAGATAGGACAATTGTATTCCACAATAGAGTAGCTACCATCCTCTTCCTCGCGCCACTCTGCCATATATCCGGAAGCATTCTGGATGCCCGAAAGCTTTTCCACACGTGAAGCCAGTGTAGTCTCCCCCTCTATATGAGGGGCGTATCGCTTCATCATTTTACGTTTTCTACCATCAAACAGCGAGTAAACAGCTTCCATTCCCTGTTCTTCATCGAGTTCCTCTAACAGTTCCAGTAACAAATGATCATAATTACGTGGAAACTGCTCGCTTCCCTGCTCGCTCAGGCTGTACAAAAACGTCGGGCGTCCCATAGCCTGTCTCACGATTGTAGCCACGATCAGGCCATCCTGCTCCATCAATTTGAGATGCCTACGCACTCCCATTTCGGTAATGCCTAATTGAGCTGCCAAGCTTCCGACGCCCACAGGTCCCTGGGTTTTCAATAGTGTCATGATCATGCGCCTAGTGGGCATTTCGGGTACGATATACTTATCCGTCACTTTTGCCTTTACACTCCCTCGGGCTGGGGACCCAATTCCTTATTTAAATAATCATGCACGTTAGATGCAAAAAGCTCCAGCAACCCAGGCAGCTTTGTTGTAAGCGGGTGAAGGCTTGTCCGGTCCCAATGGAAATACTCCTGCACTAAGGGTTTACGTAAGCCTACCAGCTCTACTAGCGAATGAAATACGGTATCATCCAGTACACCTTCCTCATGAATGATACCGATAATATCCTCATAGCTACTGGCGTCACGCATAATAAATCCGTCGATGATATAGCTTCCTACGTCCGTTACCGTCTCAATGGCCAGATGAAGACAGCGCTCCTGCACTAGCCCCTGCAACAGATCGCCGTTCCAGGAAGCAGAAGTCTGGCGAAGTCCGGCGACAATGTCGGGAACAGCCCCTAGTCGAAGCTCAATTTGTTCCCGGTTGACATAATACAAGGTCCTGCACCTCCAGTACCGCTTTAGATTTCATAATCAACTGCGATAGATACATCCTTCACTTCATTCATGTGTACAATAATTTCCTGGTGCACAGGGTGTACCTGATACGTTTGCAAATCCTCCAGTGTTTCGACAACAGCGGTAAGGGAAATATCATAAGAACGTTCCGAACGAATCACATCCGTACCTACTTCGAGTGACAGCAGCTCTTTGATTTTGCCGTTCATGCTGCGCAAAATGGATGCTGTGTGCTCAATGCTTTCGGGGGAGCGGTCTTTCAATTTGAACAAAACAATATGTTTAATCATGCGTATAGGCTCCTTATCTTAAAATGTTCTCTTGAAAATTTTATCATAACGCCCCACATACGGAAAGAAACTTTGTAATTCTAGCGATCTTTTCCACCATTTTTTCCATCAGACTCCTTGTCCTTTAATAGGGCAAAAAAATTCTTGAGCTTCGGTGGGAGCGGTAAACCCATTCGTGAACAGTTTTCCGTAATAGAGATCAATTCATTGGATAAATAAAAGTACGTTGCCGCCCCTTTCATGATTTCGGTACCCATCAGGAGGTCCACATGATGCGCCAAAGAAATTACCATTAGCATTAAAGCCTTTCTCGCCAACCCCCAAAAGCCGGCTTTACTGCTTAAACCTTGCCCAGTCTTAATTGCTGCGGCGACTCCAGTCACATAATCGACAGCCATTGCAACCGTGAATAGCACCATTAGCTGATTCCAGCCGCCAAAGGCAAACGTAATAAAGGCTCCTGCGGTAGCACAAATCATACTAAACATACTCGGATTAATATTCATACCTTCCTCCTCTCGGGACGGTTACTGTAATATATGCAGCGACATGATAACCCGTAAAGTCATATGACCTGTGCATAGACATGAATTCATAGATTCATATAAACCATGCTGCAAACTTCACATTTTCGAGCAAATACAACAAAAAGACACCTTCCAAACCACTATACAAATGGTTGAAAAGGTGCCTTTTCTTTCATGCTATTCAATTAACGATGATCATTCCAAAAATTAAGCGGAGTCAGGTTATCATTCAACGGCTCGAACGAATATCCTTCTTTCTGCAAGGCCGCCATGATTTGTGGAAGCACCTTGATCGTAGATGGCTTATCATGCATAAGAACGACTGGTGTTCTGCCTTGCTTTTTCAGTCTCTTAATATCACTGAGGACTGTCTGTACAAAATGCTGCGGATTTTTAGTATAACGCCAATCATTCGAATCGATGTTCCAGTCCCAAATATGATAGCCTGCACCCGTCAATTGATCACGATATGCTTTCTTCAAATACGGTTTGCTGCCATAAGGTGTACGAATCAAAGAAGTGCGTTTCCCTGTGGCCTTAAATAAAATGTCGTTATCCTGATTCATCTCTGCCAATGCTGCTGCCGGGGATGCATAGATCTTTTTCACCTGGTGTGTCATCCCATGGAGGCCCAAACCATGCCCTGCGTCTACCATTCTCTTCATCACTGCGCTATGTTGGCGAATTTCAGGTCCCAGCATGAAGAAAGTAGCCTTCGCATTATATTTATCTAAAATATCCAGCAGCTGCGACGTATGCGCCGTAGGACCATCATCGAAGCTCAAATAAATCGTACGGCTGGATGATGAGGCAGTTCCCTTGTTGCCTGTATTGCTGGCTTTGCCCGGTTCGACAGCTGCATACTGTTTAATTTCTGCCGCGAATGTATTCAAAAACTGAGCATCAGACAAACTAGCGTTTGCATTCTGAATTCGATACAGATTACTTGTAGGAACCGTAATAGTGAAGCCGAATGCATTGGTCAAAGTGCGAATTGGCACCATCGTGCGTCCTCCACGCTCGAACACATCCCCCTTGTTCAAATCCAGCGTAAAGCTGCGATTATGTCCAGTCAGCACCAATGTATTTCCATTGGCAGAAGTAGAAATGCCCATCTTTTGCCCCAATGTAACGATGGGTACATACAACTTATCATTTTCCATTACAGGTTTAATCGTATTCGAATCTAGCAACACATCATTGACCCCCAGCAAAGGAGCCTTCGCTTGTGCACTTGCTGTATTCGTATGTATACCTAGCAAACCCAAACAACAGATTACCATCAAGCATACAGCCATCCATTTTACTTTTAAAAGCTTCATTCATTACACCATCCTGTGCTGTATTTTATAATGTGCGGGAGCTATCTCTAGCTTGTCTATGAAGTTATACAGACATGACGATATAGACATGGCAATATAGACATTCACTCAACATATAGAACATAAACGCATATAAACCGACTGAACCGGACGTCTTTTCGTTCCCCCTATATATATTAATAGATTACCAGACTATAGTAGGTAAATATAGTAAAACAATTTGAAAACAATCTCGCAACCCCCCTGCCAGAGAAAGTTACAAAGTTGTGAATAAATTAATAGGAGTTAAGAAGGGTACAAGCGGGTAGTAGATTCTTTTGGCGGAACTAGAACCTACCGGAAGAAAATGAAGATGAGGTACTTTTGAGCAAGATACAGTGGTATCTGAAGATTTTGGGTTTCTAATTGACTATGGGATTGTCATTCAACCATTTACTTGGTACTAGGTATTAATATAAAGAAAGACCTTGAGGATTGCAGCCCTCAAGATCATTCAAGAAAATATTTCATCGATTTTATTTCGGTCATAATCCAATATCCAATGATTATACTGCTCATAAACAATCCTTAGAGTCTCCTTGTTTTCCGCTACAATATCCAAGCCTCTATCGTCATAAAGATGAAAAATTGTTTTGTTCGTGTCATTTATTAAATATATGTCACCATCTACACTAGGTTCTAAACCAAGTGTTCGATTGGCAATCGCCTCTATCAGACTATCAATCTTCAAATCTTGGGATTTCACATTTATACAATATCTAATAGTTACTATATCATCAGTTTCGTCGGAATCTTTATATCGGTACTCCTGTTCTTGTTTAAATACATGTCCAAAATCTATCTTACTAATATAATTATTGAATTCTTTAAAGACATCATTCTCAATGGCATTAATTGACTCATTACTCCATTTATCTACGAATAGTACAAAGTAAACATCGTCATCATAACTATTTAATGCGTCAAATAAAGCAACCGCTCTCTGTTTCACCTGCTCTACTCTTTTTCCAGGCGTATCTGTCCCTCCCCCCATTTCAAACCTAATAGCAATTGAAGCATTATAAAACAAAGGTTTCTTTAAATAAATTCCTTCAAAGTATCGCAACAAAAAATCATTTAAATTTTGATTATGTTCCATTCAATCATCCCCATCATGTAGCCGTAAAGGGAAATCTATGTTCCCTTTACGGCGTTTTTTTAACTATATTTATTTTAGCTTTATGACTGTACCTGTTGTACTCTTGTGTTTCCCTGTTATGAAATTTCCATATTCATCTGCATCAGTAATCCAATGAAGTGAATTTCCTTTCTTTTCAAATACCTTATACGCTGAACCGCCGTGTCCAGTTGTGTCTTTCGCCCACCAATAACCTTTCTTTGTGTTATCTTGGTAAGCTGTAATTGTATCTCCGTGGAATTTGTAAGTGACTTTTCCTTTTGCATTCATTTTTATATCCCATTTTGTTGTTTTATTCGGGATATCGCAAGCGTTATGAGTCCACACACCCAAATTTGATACAAAATAAGTATGAAAATCTTTGACCTTAAAATTGTATACAGTGTCATGTCCCTTTTTAACTTCAATCTTCTCAATGGCTAATTCCTTACCATCCGAAGTTGTCAGAACATCTCCCACCTCGAGGTCTTTAGACTTGACCCAACCTTTGCCGACAATCCAAAACGGATGCTCATCAGTTGTCGTTATGACTTCTCCACCAACAGTAATATTATACGTTTCTTCCACATCACGTTGGTAGAGCCATTCGACTTCCTTATAAGCCATCTCACCTGTCTCATCGTCTTTGGCTAGAACCTTGTCACCTACCTCGACTTCCTCGATAGGTTTCTCCCCTTCGTCTGTTTGAACCTTAGTCCCCGCCGTAAAGCAATTACAAGGGAGTGCCTTGGCTGATTTTAGATTTTTTTCTGTCAATTCAACAGAACGTTCAACATATCTTCCCTCCTTACTCGTCAGCTGTATGATCAATTTTCCACCTTTAACAAACTTACCAACAGGTATAAATCCTGCTAGAGCAAGTGTTTTGTCATATGCGGACGATTTGGGATCAAGTATCGTGTTTATATCATCTACAATCAAGAAATTGGCTACAGCCGTGGATGCCTGAATAGTTCCTGCTTTAAACTCATTCCAGCATGTCCCCATGCCTACTCTTTGATAATGAATAATCGTCTTCTGGTTAGTATAAAATATTCCGCCTTTAGTCGTAGGCATAAGTTCATGCCCGCTAGGGTCTACATATCCGAGTGGATTATTGGCCACATACGCATACCAGTTCAAACTCTGCGGATCACTAATCTCGCCCTGATACGTATCCTCGCCCATAAAACGGGCTGTGCCTGGATCGTACCAGCGAGCCCGCAGGTACTGGAGCCCCGTCGTATCATCCCAATACTCGCCAGCATAACGCAGCACGTTCGGAACGGTCTCTTTGACCGTCTCCGGGCCGCCCCAGATATCGTAACTATAGCTATTCAGTTCCTTGCCCGAACTATCACTTAGGACCACCACATCACCGTGACCGTTGAGCTGATAATATTGTAGCTGTCCGCTTGCCTTGTCTTGTCTGGCCCACAGTTGACCGGACAAGTCATACAACACGTAAGCGTATGTAATCTTCACTGCCCTACCTTCGAAGCTTCGGTTTCCTTTTGAAACGTAGTTGTAAGTCTTATCCTTTGTACCTGCAGATTCAGTAACCAGCCCGTGTAGCACAGTATCGAGAATATTTAGCTATTTATTATTAGTTCAGAACTAATAATAAATAAAGACCACAATACGAAACTATCTCGTATTGTGGTTAAATAATTCAAATTCTACTTCAATACTTGTGCAGTTCCAGCTTTTACATCAATTAAAAAAACTCTCGGATCCATGCCATACATACCGTTGTTATACTCATCCAATGTAGACAACTCGTATTGATTTGGTACTTTTGTTGGTTTTAAAATACCCCAAGCCCAATTATCTCCATCACCACCTGAGTAGCCACTATTTTCCTTTCTAATTGAAATAGGGATATTCTTTTCTTCTCCTGTTGAAATATTTTTCAAGTGCAATTGTTCTCTACTATTCCTCTGGAAAGGATTAATTAAATCTATACGGTATTCATATTTTTGATCTGAAGTTAACCGTACAGGATCACTATCAACGTTATCATACAACCATCCACGTGTAGGAGTCCCGTCAACCAAATAATAAGAACAAAATAATAAAGATCCCATCAATATTGCTGATACTAAATATTTCACACCATTAAATGGTGGCCATCCTTGCCATATATATGTTAATGATATTAATACAATAATAATAGACGGGACTCCAAATATGACTAATGTAGCAGTTGCCAAGATATCATGTCCACGTTGAAAGCCCCCTGTTGAGCCTAAAATAAACCATATGAACGCCGCTATATTAATAACAATAGGAATCATCCATATGATTTTAAACCAAATGGGCATTTTCATTTCCTTCCCTCCAGTCTCACTGAAATGTTTACTCACATTTCAAAAACTGATACTTCACTATTTCGAATACTAACTTTATCCTAAAATACATAATAAACCAATTATTTCTAGTGATTAGTACCTACTCTGATTCTTTTTATAACTTTCATATCTGGCTTTAGAAAAGTTGTGCCACAGCACTCGTGGTTTTACGTATTTATCCAAAATATTGGGATTATTGTGCATTACAGAATGAGCTTCAATTGGATGTTTAAAATAATATGGGGATAATTTAACTTCAACATTCTCAGCACCAGGGTATTTGCGTTTTGCTTCTCCTAAACCCCAAAACCCTCCGTTAACTTGAATAATATCATTATGGTTGTATACATTGATATGTTGACCGACCTTCGTTTTCAGTCTATATTCCCTTACTGGTGTTGCAATAGTGATAAGAGTATCTACATGTACCCCACGTTTAGCCAACATATTAGTTGCCATGATGGAAACATTACCTCCGTGACTATGCCCCATGATTCGTATCGGTTCTGTTGGATGAGCTTTGTGATAATTATAAATTTGATTCGCTACAATTTCTGCACCTTCAACTCGGGCTCCATCATTATTCTTACCGCTCCATCGCGGAGTATCAGTCGGTTCATTAAAAAGCTCATTTTTAATATACGTTTTACTATTATCCCATGTACTTGGATCAACAAAAGTACCGTGAACTAGCCAAACTTTATGCCCACTTGGATCAATATACTTTAACGGATTATTATTTGCATACGTATACCAGTTCAAGCTTTGCGGATCGCTGATCTCGCCCTGGTACGTATCCTCGCCCATAAAACGGGCTGTGCCCGGATCATACCAGCGAGCCCGCAAGTACTGGAGTCCAGCCGTGTCATCCCAATACTCGCCAGCATAACGCAACACGTTCGGAACGGTCTCTTTGACCTTCTCCGGTCCACCCCAAATATCGTAGCTGTAGCTATTCAGTTCCTTGCCCGAACTATCACTTAGACCTACCACATCACCGTGACCGTTGAGCTGATAATATTGCAACTGCCCGCTTGCCTTGTCCTGTCTGGCCCACAGTTGACCGGACAAGTCATACACGTAAGCGTAAGTGATCTTGGCTGTTTCACCTTGGACCTCGGCTTCTGCAATCAGCTTCGCTTCTTCGTCATAGTAATACCGAGTCGTTTTGCCGCCCTCTGTACGCTCGTACAGTAGACCGTCTCCGTTATAGCTGTACCCTACCTCTTTGCCTTCACCGGTCACCTTTGTCAGACGGCTGGCAGAATCATACGTATATTCAGCATTTTTCATGCCGAACACTTTGCCACTGCCTTCAGCACTTCGGTTTCCATTCGGATCGTAGACATAGGTCTTATTCTTTTCACCAGCGGCTTCGCTGGCAATACGGTTTGACGGGTCATATCCAAACTGGTCTGTTGTTCCGTTTTGTGTACGTCCGATGATGTTTTTATTCCCATCCCGTTCATACCCAAATTGATGTAGCGACGTACCACCGTGCTCCACCGTAACCCCGGATAAATCCAGTCCATTGTAGCTGAATCGCGTACTCAGCCCTCTGCTCGAAGACTGGCTTTTCAGCAAACCATTAGGAGCATAATCGAACGTCATTCGATCCAATGATCCGCCCGCAGCAGCACTCGCTTCTCCCAAACTCTGTACATTTGCCGCACCGGCCCCAGCGCTAATGTCCATTTGGGTAACTCGGCCCACACTGTCCAGCTTGGATTGAACGTGCATAGACGTGCCAGCAGCATCTGTTAGCACATAGCCTGTACGAGACTGCTTGTTGTATTCATAGCTGATGTGCGTACCATCAGGGTACTTCAGCCCAGTCAAGGCTCCATCTGATGGATCATAGGCATAGGAGGTCGTTCCCTGACCATCAGTCATGCTTTTTCTTCGTCCTGCGCTGTCATAGGTGTAATTGGTTTTAAAATCGGGACCCGCCGCTTCGGTAACTAATCCGTCAGCGTTATATTGAAAGGTAATGGCCTCCGATTTTCCTGTCAACATACGGGTGATGTTTCCATCTGTATCGTAAATATTTAACGTAGTTCCTCCGCTTGATTTCTCAAGTAACGTACGTCTGCCCAGCTCATCGTATGAATACACATTCTTTTGCCCATCAGGAAACTGAACGGTCTTCAAATTTCCGGCTAGATCATACACATAGCTGACCTGCTGTCCGGATGGATCAGTGACCGAGGTCATTTGTCCCAAAGCATCGTAATCATAGAGCGTGCGTTGACCATTACCGTCTGTACGGCTAGTGACCATACCCGCATAATTATAAGCTAACGATTCCAGCGGCTGAAATGATCCATTTTTAGCTTCTTGTGTGGAAGTCACACGACCTAAAGCATCTGATACTTCACGCACACGATAACCGGACGCATCCGTCTGAGTAACAGTACGATCCACTGCGTTATAAGTCACGGTATCTGTGGTTCCATCCGCATAGGTCGTCTTCACAGGTCGTCCAAAGGCATCATAGGCATAGCGAGTGGTTGCTTGTTCAGCATCCGTGCTTTCTACCATATCTCCATGATCATCATAACCATATCCGTAAATCGCATCACCCACCTGCTGCTGGAGCATCTGTCCGAATGGATTATACATTCTTTCAGCACTTACTCCATCTGGTCCGGTGACGGTGACATCGTTCGTATCATCCTTATACACCACAACCGTCTGAGTTCCATCCGGATAAGTAACCTTCGTTACACGTCCCAAAGCGTCATATACGTAGGACTCTGTTTTGCGCTTGGCATCTGTTTGGGACTTGATTTCCCCAGTCGGATAATAATCATACGTATACTCAACACCTTTAGGCAAAAGCTGTCTTGTTGGGAGCTGAGAACCATAGGGAGATTTATAATCAATCGAAACATCCGTATAGTTTCTGTCATCAATAAGAACTTTCTGACCACTTACATTCCCTTTTGCATTGTAAAAAGTATAGGTATCTGATAAAAGCTTCCCTTGCTCTGTACCTTCATAGTTTTTCAGTTCATACAATGTACCCTCTGCTTTATAAGTTCGAACTGTCGTTCCAGTTTTTCCTTCACTTATTTTAGTAACCGTCTGGGTAGGTTGAATCCAGAAAAAAGGCTCACTAGAGGTTTTATACGTATGAACAGTCTCCAATCCAGTACTTTGGGATACTTTTAGTGGAAGACCATA
Organism: Paenibacillus sp. FSL M8-0228; assembly: GCF_038007385.1. Classification (NCBI taxonomy): domain Bacteria; kingdom Bacillati; phylum Bacillota; class Bacilli; order Caryophanales; family Paenibacillaceae; genus Paenibacillus; species Paenibacillus sp. FSL M8-0228. Next base: position 1,942,187 of record NZ_JBBOXA010000001.1, on the reverse strand, counting down.
TTCATTGTAGTCATAGGAGGTGGTTACAGGTTCTGACGAAGAACCTCCCTCCGTATACGACTCTTGCATTTGCACAGGCAAATTCCAGTCCATGGCATCATTATATATGTAGTTTATATGATAGCCGGTAGAATCACCCTCTTGATCATAGCGGTTAAGAACAAGCTTGTCTGGTGTATTATCACCTCTAAAGACTTTACCAAAATGGAAGGTTTCTGTTGTACGCGTCCCTTTAGCAACCACCGTCCACTCAGCATTTTTGCCATAACTTGCTAGATCTTCTCCGGAATACGCGAAATCAAGTTTATTTAAAAAACGATCGCCGGCAGTTGTACTGTACATATCAGCGCGTGAAGCCACCTTAAACACGCCTTGTGTACCGTATACGCCTATCTGCTTGTTATAGGCTTCATACCGAATGTCTGTAATCGATGAAGTAGGTCGTACAATTCGTGTAAGGAGCGCGGTTTCATTGGATTGTAGAGCTCCAGTCTTTCCTTCACCATTTACGACTACATTAAAAGGAGCATCCATAAATGTGTACGCATAGCTTGTGCTTCGGGAAAGAGAATCCAATACTTCTGACAGCACCTTGCTGCTTCCCTCGCCACTTTGGCGATAGGTGTACTGATGGTCCGTGCCCTGCTCTTTAACAACAATTTGCCCGGCATTGTAAGTGAAGTCAAGCTCTTTGCCATCACTGTTTCGAATCGATCGAATAAGCTTTACTCCACCAGAACTTGTATAATCAAACTCCACCCGATTCTTATACGCATCCTGGATTAAAATCAAATAACCGTCCTGATCGATATAATAGTCATTTCCATTCAGCACTGCTATTTTGTATGCACTGCTTACTCCCTGCACACTTGCGCTTTGATCTGTACTGATCTTCAGATCTTTGTATGCATATCCTTCTAGCTGCAAATCATCTCTCAGTTCATAGGAGCCTGTTCCCGGAATATACAAATACCGTTTACCATCCTGTTTCTGCATATGAGGAAGATCCCATTTCCAGCCTCTCCCCAGACCAGAAGCTGCTTCTTCCTCGCGGATGGCACTTGTGTTTGTATACAACCCTTCATTTTGCTGCACACCAATCTGATTATTTGCCAATGAACTGTTATACACACGAGTCAATGCAAAGGGCAATGACCCCGGCAGTACCAAATCCGTATTTTGAACAACGAGCTGTCCTGAAGCGGTGGACACACTGTTGTCACCATAGTCCATTCCATAACGAGACGTATCATCACTCAACCTGCTTTGTGCAAGCGCCGCCTGATCAAAAGGAGCATACACATCTGTTGTAGCTGATACCTGCAACAAACTTTGTTTAAATAAATCCTGCCCGATCAGTCCGCTTTCTCCTGGAGTCGGAGCATATACGGAATCATTTACTCGGGGTATAGATGGGATAACCATCTCAGTCGTGTCTGGAGCCGGCTCTTTACCCTCTTCCTTATCAAGTGGATGTTGAGTTGCCTTTTCATCCTGGGTGGTCTGAGCGCGCTTTTCGCCCTCCTTCAGTGCAGCCGACTCATCGGATGGTTCCACCTTTGTATTTGTGCTCAATGTCAGTCCATTCTGCTGTACCCACAAGCTTGGACTTTGTTCTGGTAATGAATTTTCTCCACCATCTTTTTGCCATGCTTTATAAATATCATATAAGGTATAGCCTTTGGATAACTGTGCATTGACCCACGCCTGATCCTTACCTGTTTGCTGTGCAAGCCAAGCTCTGGTAATAATCTGCGGAGTAGAAGACGAAGAAGATTGAGAAGTTGCTGCCTCTCCACGACCTGCTTCTCCATATGCCCATGTGCTCCATGAACCCAGTAACATCAGCACACATAGTAGACTACAAATATAACGTTTAAACACTCGCTCACCCCTATTAATAATGCCTATACATCTAATGATCTGTTATATTTTTTCGAAGCCAAGACATCCTTTTAATCTGTAAAAGGAAATACCTTTTTTGTCCGTTTAATGATGTTTCCGTTTAAATCATAATCCAATTGAATTTGATCACCGGTGAATAAGATAACTTTATTCAGTCGGTTTCCTTTGCCGTATTCGTATGAAGTATCTTTGCCAAGCGCCATATGGGCTGCCTTAATTACAGTTTGCAATGCACCGCTATTAATTTCTGACAGCTTCACATAAACCGTTTGACCTGCCTTCATCTCATACTCTAAGACCGTGTAATCCCAACCATATATTTGTGCTTGCTCAGTTGAGGAGACAAGCTGACTACTAAAATCAGGGTCCGTAAACAAGGCTAGAATTGGCTGCTGCGCAGCAAAGTTGGATTTCTCCTTCACCGCAAAACGGTAAATCCCGTCTTCTTTGGGTGTAAACCGATATTTCCCTTGTTGGCCTACCGTAAAGTCAACTTCCTTATCTATAAGCTCAATTAGCTCGTCCATCTTGCTGTCATCGTTATTTTTTACAGCAAACACACGATAAGGCGCTCCAAAGTTAACAGCAGGAGTAGTTGCAGCTACGGCGAGATGAATATTTCCGTTAGCTGGCACTTGCTGTTGAGTGTCTGTCGCCTCTTTATGTTCACGAATCACTTTTCCAGCATGATCTGCAACAGTGAACTGATATGTTCCACCCGTTGCTTTCGCATTCGTCAAAACAGGTGCTTCCTGGTTCCCGCGATTGATCCATACTTCCTGTTTGCCGCCAGACAAAGACGTTTTTAATAATGCTGGTTCTGTGCTTGGATCTGCTTTAATGTCATTGTTGAAATGAATGGTTACAGCTTGCGGCGAAGTGACGGTTACAACAAGTGTACCTCCTGCTCCAAGTGAGATCTCAGGTAATGAAACACTCATACCTGCTCTATCCACCTTGGAATTCACACCGCTACCTTCTCCATACATGGCATAGTCATAGAGACGGCTTGTGTCTGAAGCATCTGTGGTTAATGAGGAAGCCTGTGAGCCAATATTATGGAATACATAGCTTTCTCCCTTCTTGATGGTAACCTGATTGCCTGTTGGCACCTCGGCAGCCTCAACATCGAATATTCCTAATACAGCTCCATAAGTCACTGGCACATCCGAAACCGTCGTTACAATGGCATAACCTCCGGCCTGTACCAATGGCAATTGAGTTGTATCCTTAGCCTGGCTGTACACTGTCCCATCTGCCTTATAATTAATGTAATTCCATTTCATACCGTTGACCGAAATGACGTCAAGGGCCTTGTCCAAAGTGCTAACATTTATAAATTTCCGGCTTTCACCGCGTTTCAATGTAATTCGATGGAAGGCTGCCTGTGCGTTAAGCATAGCCTCTACCTTACTGCTGTAAATAAAGGTGATTGGCCGATCGGATACATTGGTGACAATGGCTTCACCGCCCGCAACAATCTCTGGGTCCACTGTATTGTTGAAATGATCTGATGTCAGTAAACGAAGCCCTCGATAGCTTGCCGAATCAAAGCGTGCACTTCCACTACTTTTGTCATGCCGCAATGAATTCGATTTGCTATCATGATTGCGGAAAATGTACGAATCTCCCGGCTCCAGCGTCGTTTGCCCAATACCATTATCATCTTCGCTGGCCTTAAAGCTCCGATAGATACCCCCAAACGTGATTGGCGTGTCACTGGTTACCGTCACACTAGCCTTTTTACCTGCGCCAACCAAAAAGGTTGAGTTCCCGGTATTGCGCCTGGATTGCTCTGTATCATCTGCTTTATACAGGACCACATCAAATTTTCCTTTAACAGTTTTGGCTGTGCTGTGCAGATTCCTCAAATGATCACTAATATTGGTAAAAGCATAACTTTCACCTTTCGAAAGTGTTACCCGCAAGAAAGCAGGATGGCTACTCGTTTCCCAGGAAAAATCATCTGTATAATCAAAGATAATAGGATTCGGACCAATCACAGTCACAATGGCATATCCCGAAGGCGGGATCATGGGACCAGACTGGCTGTTAAAACCAGAGGAATTTACCGTTCCATCCGGCTTGTAAATAGCATAGTCGAACAAGCTTCCTACCTTTTTGGAGTTATTGTAGATCGGATTCATCAGCGTACCATTGTTGTGGAAAACGTAGCTCTTGCCTACCTCAAGCTCCACACGGCTGATTGCATCTCCACCCACTGGACGGGCAATAAAATTGCGATATGGAGCCCCATATGTCACCGGGTTTGCAGTGACCTGGGTAATTACCGCGTATCTGTCCACAGCAATCTGCGGCTTCGCCGTAGTGCCACTGCCGCGGGAGGCCTCTGTTCCGTTTGCCAAATAAACAACATAGTCAAGTTTGTCTTTAGATGTACCGTCACTTTCCACCGTATCCAATCGGGTTCCCACATTGATAAATTGGTAGCTTTCCCCCTGATTTAGGGTAACCCGCGCATAAGCCGGCTCGCCGGTGCTTTCTATACTGTATTTGCCGTATGGAAATCCGAAGGTCACCGCATTGGTAGTGGAACCTGTAATAATCAGTTCCTCGCCATCACCCAAAGTGGGATGAGCAATACTATTAAGGGCGGAAGCGGATAAAGTTCCGTCTGCCTTGTATTTTGCATAATCAAAACGACGATTGTCTGCATTTGACCCATCATGCTGAATGGAACGGGCTGTCCATCCTTCATTCACAATCCGGTAGCTTTCATTCTTAGAGACCGTAACTCGCTCTAGTGCCGGGTCCTCTGATGTACTGTAGGTGAAGACGTCCGTTACTTTTACGGTTAATGCTGCTGTTCCTGTATTCGTAATAAACGCTGTGCCTCCCCCAGGAACACCAATGGGGCTTATGCCATAGTCCATATGGACAGTGCTGATGTCTCCGTCCTCTTTGTAACTTACACTATCGTACAAAATGCCTTTTGATTGAGAAGCGTTGCTATATATGGACTTACTGATCGTATCTGTATTCTCGAATTCATAGGTTTCCCCAGGTTCGATAACAATTGACGTATACTCCACCGCTGCCAAACTCATCATGAGTGCGTTATAAACGCTGTTTGTTGCAGAGGTAGGCGGATTGAAAGAAACTGTTTCATCAGAAAGCTCCTGCTCCTCCTGTACCAAACCTGCCTGATCCAGTTGCATTCCGTCCTTTAAATCTTGTTTTTCCGCTCCTGCCACACTAGGCAAGCACAGCAAAGTGTTTGTTGCTAAAAGTGCCGTCAGAAACCATACCATTACCTTTTTACAAATCATCTAGCTGTATAACCTCCTTTTTTCTCGTCAAAAAAATCCATGTCGGGCTGCAAGGACCCACTTTTATCTCTGTACATCCTTACAATTGTAAGAGAAGAACATGTTACCTCCATTTCCATTAAAAATGTCACATTTTAATATGTCGGCACCTTAAACTTCCATTTTTATAGGCCAAATGGACCTTATTTTCCATAAACCGGTTAAGCCCATGGGATTAAAAGAAAATCAGGAGAGGAGCCACTTGCAAACCCCCCTTCGGGTATAGTAGTATGTGTTTAAAAAAATCGGAGGGTATATGCCTAAACAACAAGATAAACATTCCATTCAGGCGTGGTCTCTGATCAATCGCAAATATTTGGGAAAAGGCGTGCGTGTCAAACGTTTTCGTAAACCAACACGCTGTCAGGTGCGCAATCGCGTTTTGCTTGCCGTTTTGATGGCTAATGACATTAAACTGTCCCAACTTGCCGTGGAGCTTTCCATTTCCTCCCGTAGTGTCAGTGCGTGGGTATATGAAGGTCGCATTCCCGGCAACACTAATCTGGAAAAGACGTGTAATACACTTGGTTATCCGCACCATATCCTATTTAATGAAGAGGTTGTCCGGCGTTCACCACTCATCTGTCAACCAGCGCCGTCCCGTTTTATGAAACGGACTGTGACTCGCTCTCCGGTTAAAAATCGGATTTTGGCGGGTCTATGCATGGTACATGATATTTCGGTGACCGATGTGAGTCATTGGATTGGAGTTCACCCCGGTACATTTCGGAAATGGTTGCATCAGGGTACCGTTCCTTCGCAAACCTTCCAGGATCAGGCGGAACAGTTTTTCCGTATTCCAAAATCCATTTTGTTTGCTGATGCCATGCTGAAAAAGTAAAAATGTCCGTAAAAGAGAAATGTTTGTAATTTTCATGAAAGTCTTTGAAAGGAACGCATTACCATCTTTCATTCGCTGAGACTTTCACATCATGTAATTTCACAGAAAATAAACTGCAAAAAGCACAGTCTGCCGATTCCTCGGTGTACTGTGCTTTTTAGATAACAGAGCTTTAAATATTTCTTGCTTATATTTTGTCAGTATCTTAAGAATGAATGCTTGCCGCTTCAGTTGAACGTCCGGCTTCTTCCTTAATGGACTTTAGCTTTTTCATCACCGGGTTGCCTCCACGTCCAAAGTAGTCGTGAAGACGGCAGTATTCCTCGTACAGCTTATCATACACGGCCGCGTTCTCAGGGATCGGTTTGAAGCTCTAGTCCCGTACACGTGCCATATGACGCGCTGCTTCGATGATATCATTGTATCCTCCAGTTTCAGCTCCCGCAGCCACTGCTGCGAACATGGCCGCACCCAGCGCAGGAGTTTGGGTGGAAGCTGCAACCTTAAATAAATTCCCGTCCGGTTACGTCAGCAACGTATACCCGACAATAAGCCCTGTCAGGTTAGTGTCGACCAACAGAGAACGGTTACAGACCGATTGCATTGACCCTTTATTCTTGGTTCTGCTTTCATTATATAGTTGTACGTACAACTTAGCTAACCTTTTTATGTTTTTTCGATAGATTTATGTACTTATTTTCAGAAAAGATATAACAATAACAGTCTATTTCTGCAATCCAGAAAACAGACTGTTCGGTATGGCGAGAACCATGCCCATCAAATATGAAGCGTTACAGCTGTATACTTACTAACCTGTCCTTACATGTTAAGTAATAAAAGTGACTGATCTCCCAGCCTAGTGTTCTCCAGGCATGACCTGGACAGGCCCTGTAGATTCACGAACGATGAGCTCAGGCGGTAGAATTAACTGACGATCTTCTTCATGGTACCCCTTCTCTTCAATCATCGACAGCATGGTATCGGCAGCACGTAACCCCAATTCTTCCTTTGGATGCCGAATTGTCGTTAGCTTGATTTCTGTTGCTGTCGCCAAAAACGAATCATCAAACCCAACCAGCGATAGATCATTGGGTATATTCAGACCCGCCGAACGTACAATATCCAGGAGTCGAACAGCCAACTCATCATTATAGGTCATCCATCCAGTAGGACGCTCCCCCGCCTCCATCGCCAGCAGCCTCGACGCACGTTGTAGCGGAATCTCATTTTTTTCTTCTGTCCGGTAAGTCGTTACTGCGTTCGGGTGTAATGTCACTCCGTATTTGCGGTGAGCGGCAACAAATCCCTTCATACGAAGAATCCCCTGCATATCATCGGTTTTGAAAAATCCGGCCAAGCGTCGATGTCCCAGCTTAATCAGATGCTCGGCCGCCAAAAAACCACCCTTTTCATCATCTACTCGCAGACATGGCGCATCCATTTCTTCATAACGCGCATTGATCATCAAATAAGGGATTTGGCGATTTTCCACGGTTAAATAATAGTTCAGATTGGGGTTACGCTCTCCACTTTTGGTCGGTTCAATAATAATTCCGCTCAGCGGTTGACTTAACAGCATTTCCAGGCACTGACTTTCTTGCTCAGGGTCATTACCTGTACTTGACAGCAGCATCTTGTAGCCCTGGCGACTCAATTTGGATTCAATTCCCTGTACAATGGATGGGAAAATATAATCCGAAATATAGGTTGTAATGACTCCAATAATCTTTGGATCTTCGGGCTGTTTACTGTCACGTGTCGCAACAAAGGTTCCCTTGCCCTGCATCCGAAACAGCCAGCCTTCCTGCACCAGCTCACCCAGCGCCTGACGCACCGTTTGCCGACTAACGGCAAAACGTTCAGACATTTCATGCTCAGATGGAAGCTGACTTTGCGGCTCAAGTCTGGATGAATGAATCCAGGACAAAATTTCCTGTTTAACTTGTATATATTTTGGCGCCATAATTTCCTCCGTACTCGCAATATCGTGTACCTGTTTATATTCCACGATTATAGCATACCGTTCATTTGTACATACAAATGTCACAGGAGCAGGATATCCTCGTATTGCTGCCGGAGGTGTAAACCCATTCGCTTATCCCTTCCTTGCCACACAAGATTGGCTGAATATCTAAGGACAATTTACGTAGATGTTGCACATTACGAACGAAGCAATTGATGTTCGTTCATATACTTGAGCCCAGTATAGCGATCACGCAAGGTATGAGCCGTGCGCAATGCACGAGCGAGCTGTTCCTCCGTAACTCCTAGCTCGGCAATGGTAGATGGGCCTCCGACCTGAGCCAGCCATGCACGCATCTGCTCCGACGTAGGCAAAGCCTGATACACCTTAAAAGCCTCTACATCTTGACTGGATGCTAAATCCCTGTACAGGTCAGACAGCAATGCGGATGCTACGCCTACTTTAGCACCATGCAAAACTTGCTTGCGTCCCTCTGCAATAAAATCCATTTCAATTCGATGGGAAATATGGTGCTCTCCCCCTGACGCTGGACGGGAATGATCTATCATCAGCATCGAAATACCGGATGCAATCAGCGCATTCATCAATACCTCGACACCAGCCTTGCTGCCTGCCGCAATCTCATCGACATGCTCTACACAGGCACGCAAAGCCTCCTCGGTAATGCGATTAGCCACAGGCGAATACGGCTCGTTTCCCAAATCTCTGGAAACATGCCAGTCCGCTAGTGAGGTGAACTTACCAAGCATATCGCCAAAACCTGCGGCAGTCATCGTCTGTGGCGCATTTGCCAGCACGGACAAATCAGCAAAGATCGCCTCTGGCGGAACTGCTTGGAATGTCTGCTTGCTACCGTCCACAATCAGTGGTGCGCCTGCGGAGGTAAAACCATCCACCGAGGCAGCCGTCGGTACTGACAAGAAGGGACGATTCATTTTATAACATACGAAGCGAACCAGATCATGAATCGTGCCAGAACCTACAGCAAGTACAGCCTGACTCTTATCCGCCACACCCAGCAGCACCTTCATAATGTAGGTTTCATCAGCAATGACATCCCCTACAGCATTCGGAGGTAAACGGACTACATCAACTGTCAAACCTGCCTCCCGGATCAGCTCAGCTACTTTTTTTCCAGCCGCAACCGAAGTATGCTCATCTTCTACCAGAGTTACATGACGATAATCCTGTTGGTTCAAATAAGGAACAACAGCCTCCAATGCTCCATCTCGTACCTCAATAAACAATTCAACCTTTCGGTGAGGATGATCAGCGTTACTAGCCTGCGCCTCTTCGTTCCACAGCTTGATCTGTTCATTCATATTCATTTCATCAGCCTCCTGAAAAAGGAATAATTTGCACAAGAATGATACATAATGATTAATAGATTCCGTTTGAAAACGATTACTATTTAATTGTACGCACAAGTGTGTGTCTAAGTCCAGAGAAAAAGTACAAGTTACTTTTTAATTTATACATTTGAAAGGAACATGTTTATGAAATTTGGAACGGATATTGCCTGCGCACTTGGGTTACTGGCAGGTACAACGTTTGGCAGTGGTATTGCATTTTTGTTCGGCTGGCAAGCTTACCGGGCCCTGACTTCTGTTGCAATCTTTGGCATTGCGGGGATTATCATTACCATTGCCGTTTTTCGCTTGCTGCACCGTAAGTCGCTTTCCACGTCTAATTCTCGATAAATGCTGTTAGTGAAACGAGTGCAACTTGTATTTTGCTAGAATATAAAAAAACGGCCTCTTAAGCCAATTGCATCGCTTGAGAGTACCCGTTTTTATTTTACACATATTCACTTATGAAGTCGTGTCTACCTCTGGGTTAACATCTAATTCATAATCAATTTCATCAAACCCGAATCCAAATAATTGGAGGAAATCCAGACGGTATTGTTCGAGATCGCCCAATTCAGATACATTTTCTGTAGTGATTTCAGACCAAGCTACTTTGACAGCCTGCTGCACATCGTCTCTCATTTCCCAGTTATCCAGACGGATGCGTCCTTCTTCATCCGTTTCCACAGTGGACCCACTGTATAGCGTCTCGAACAGACGTTGTGCCTGCTCAATACATCCCTCGTGCAGTCCCTTTTCCTTCATGACCTTAAACAGCAAAGAAATATACAATGGTACGACTGGAATAGCCGAACTGGATTGTGTAACCAAAGCTTTATTCACAGAAACGTAGGCTTTTCCATGATAACGTTCCAGTTGCTTTGTTAGAGTATGTGCTGTAGCTTCCAAATCATTTTTAGCTTGGCCAATGGTTCCTTTACGATAGATAGCCTCCGTAATTTCGGGACCAATATACGAGTAAGCCAGTGTGGTTACCCCTTCAGCCAGCAGATCAGCTTCTTCCAACGCTTTTAGCCACAAGGACCAATCTTCGCCACCCATTACCGTAATGGTGTTCTCAATTTCCTCCTGCGTAGCCGGTTCCAGCGTAATTTCTGATACGACACCTGTATTCGTATTCACTGTTTTATTAGAAAAAGACTGTCCGATAGGCTTGAGAACGGAATTAAAGGTTTCACCCGTATCGGGATGTGTCCGTCGCGGTGAAGCGACACTATACACAATCAGGTCTACCTTGCCCAGCTTTTCCTTTACCAGCTTCAATGTCTCCTGCTTAATTTCATGAGAAAAAGCATCTCCATTAATGCTTTCTGCTATGTAGCCAGCTGCTCTGGCCGCTCTTTCAAAGGCTACTGTATTATACCAGCCTGCTGAAGCCGTGCGCCCCTCTGATGCGGGACGTTCATAGGATACCCCTACGGTATCCGCTCCCAGCCCAAAGCTCGCAGCAATACGAGAAGCCAGCCCATATCCAGTAGATGCTCCGATCACAAGTACCTTTTTAGCTCCTTGTATTGATGTACTGTCTTTGATGTAGTTGATCTGACGATTAACATGAGCCGCACATCCTGCAGGATGTGCAGTCGTACATATGAAACCACGAATTTTCGGTTTAATAATCATTGTAAATGGTCCCCCTACTTTGGCATTCATTTAATATGGATGGAATGGTTGTCCAGTCATTACTATATAGCAAATCAGCTTGTGGCTCAACATATAACATAGCACTTGAAGGCAGCCGAAGAAAACCGCCGCAAACATCGTAGTCTATAACGCTTTTTTACTCCACTATTCATTTTGAATCATATTCTAACAACATCACATCTTCTCCTTGCTGTTGTCTTATTTTGATATTAGCTCTTCCCCAAGAACACATTAAATCAATTATTTCATTTGCTGTTATACCATATTCCGTTATATAATACTCCACTTTTGGAGGCATCTGATTATACACATGTCTGCCAATGATGCCATCCTTCTCAAGTTCACGGAGCTGCTGTATAAGAACCTTTTGAGAAACGCCTGGAATACTGCGCTGTAATTCACTTGTCCTCTTTCTACCAGACATTAGTAAGCATATGATTAAGGATTTCCACTTACCTCCGATGATCTCAAGTGTTGCTTCTATGCCTAAATTATATTGTTTCATACGACCACCTCTTCAACGCTAAAATAACTAAGTTGATCTGATTAATTCTATAATCCCATATATTTACTCTAAGTACCATGCACACTTTCTAGTAACTATATTACTTTATTGTGTGTATTTACTTTTTTTATAGCGTACAGAATAATAAGACGTACCAACAAAAAACAAATGATGCTATGTAAGAAAGGTGATTTATGATGAAAACTCTCGTGATTTTAGCACATCCGAATATTGAAGATTCCAGAGTAAATCAAAGATGGAAACAAGAATTACTTCAGTATACCAATGAAATTACTATTCATGAGATTTATAAAGAGTATCCAAACTGGAGCATTGATGTTTTGAGAGAGCAAAAGTTACTTGAAAAACATAGTAATATCATATTTCAATTCCCTTTATATTGGTATAGTTACCCACCTTTATTAAAAAAGTGGTTCGATGATGTTTTTACTCACGGATGGGCTTATGGTTCACAAGGTGATAAGTTAAAAGGAAAGAAGCTAGGGATAGCCATGTCCATTGGCGATAAAAAAGAAAATTACTTACCTACTGGTTCCGTTTCTTTCACTGTTGATGAAGTTATAGCACCTTTTAAAGCAAGCGCAGTACATGTTGGCGCCATAACATTACCCTATTTCGCTGTCTTTGGAGCCTCGTTTCAAGCAAGTGACGAAGACATTAATCAGAGTGCAAAGGATTATATCAAATATATATTTCAGTATAAATAAAATAGTTATAATAGTACACGCATCTTACCCATATAAAAACAGGCTCTTGGTGGCATCCAGCCAATCCAAGAACCTGTAAATGTTAGGCATGATGCGGTCGAGAGGACTCGAACCTCCACGGGGGGTTAGCCCACACGGACCTGAACCGTGCGCGTCTGCCAATTCCGCCACGACCGCATATTATGTATTCACACCGATGTTTTTCAATCACGGTAATTTAGATTATATCTTCCATAGAACATAAAATCAAGCTATTTTTATCTTATATTTTCTATGAATCATTCCCGTAAATATAAGAAAATCACTGGATATCACAAACCAGATATGGTAAAATGGGTTCATCAGGAAAGGAGGTGCGTCAACATCAATAATCACATGTTGAACGTATCCCTTACCCGGTCCGTTATTCTCTAATTTACAGAGTTAACGGAGGCGCGGGATACGGATCAAAGCTTTAATTAAGCGCCACGGGTAGAAAGACCGTCCTCGGACGGTCTTTTTTATTTCAACAACATCTTTCTCATACTTGACTATCGGAATAGGATTACATACTGTGAAAAGAGGCGTTACGATGTCGATTAGACCCGCGAATGTAGAAGAGTTCAAGGAACTGGCAGCCATCTGGCTGGATGCTTCCGTAGAAGCCCACCATTTTATTGCTCCGCAGTATTGGGCATCACAAGCTACTGAGATGGAGAACAGGTACCTTCCCCTCGCTCAAAACTACGTTATCATACAAGATGATCATAGCATCGGCGGCTTCGTTTCCATGTTGGATGGATACTTGGCGGCTCTATTTATACGTGTTGATTCTCAAAGAAAGGGCTACGGCAAGTTACTATTAGATTGGGTTAAGGAGCAACATGATGAGATTCAATTAAAGGTGTACCAGTCAAACACGAAAGCATTTAACTTTTACACTAAAAATGGATTTACCATTCAAGAGGAATCTGTAGATACCGAAACTGACGAGAAAGAATTCGTGATGAAATGGACACAACATTAACAATAATGAAGCACCAACAGCTTTATAGCACAAAGGCTCTGCTCCCGTAGAAATACGGCTTAAGCAGAGCCTTTTGCTTTTATTTAATACAACTGACTATGTAGTCTCTTATTTAAGCCCATAAACCTCGGTATATAAAATCTTTTTAAACGGAGCAAAATCCTGTTCAGCCAGCGCACCTGGATAGCTCATAATTTGAAGCCGCAGATCAGCCTGTCCTTCTCTTAATGGGGGTTGTACATAGTCAAAATGGTTTAGATGAAACCCCAAACGTTCGTAAAAACCAATCCTTCTCCGTGTCCATTCATCCCCTGGTGGCTCAACCTCCAGTACTACCGGTTTATCAGACTGTGAGATAAAACTACTCATGAGTTTTTTGCCTAATCCGCCACCTCGTATACGGGAATCTACCGCAATGTGCTCTACAAACCGAAAATGCGCGAATTCCCAGCCTGCCAAAAAAGCCACTGCCTTGCCCTGCTCATTCTTTTCAGTGATAATACGATAGCTTGGATGCTTCAGTAAAGCCTTTTGAGCCTCAAACGTCCTGCATTCTGATGCTGGAAAAGAAGACTCCATAATCGCATATATTTCAGAAAAATCGTGTTCATTTATCATATATTCCTAGCTCCTTTACCTCTAAATCCCCCAAATGACAGGCTGTCTTTATTAAGAGGAAGAGGGATGTTTAGACCTTGTTTAATTCCATAAGTGTCAGCAACATATGTTCCAATAACTCTGGAATATCCTCCATCTGATCTTCATTAATTTGTCTGGAAAATCGGAGTTCAATCCTATTTTGGTATGTAGGTGTCTTCTCTCCGTAAATCTGACTAAGCGTTTGTACCGATCGAAGATCGGGCTTCCAAATTTCGGTCAGTATATTTTCAATCCGCCTGCATTGTGACTCAATATCACGAATTTCCATGTAAAAACTCAGCAACAAGACACATCCCGGAATTTGATCTTTGATTTCCAAAATTTCCGCAGCCAAGTTGTTTAAATCCATCTTTAGTTGAAGTTCTGCCATCACATCCGGCTGTTCCCTCAGTCTGAACTGTACGCCAAATTCACGCGACATCACAGACATTTCCAATCTATCGATCCGCTGAGTAATGTCAATACGTGAATCCAAATTATCCAGATCGTAAACCGCATTTTCCATAGCCACTTTTAAATTATCAAAAACCGTCGGGTCGAACATTTTTCCACCTCCAATTATTGAGTATAACATAGCTTCTGTTACCTCTAAAATAGAATGCCCCTTTTCATGAAAGCATATTAAGATGGAACTTTATAGTATACAGCAAGTTGGTCAATTTATATGTCGAAGTTCGGTGAATAAATTTGTAAAAACACATAATTGTGACAAAAAAATATATATTTTCGTTTATTATTCCAATTTATTGTAATACACTATATAATACTGGATGGGATTAGTAATATATCATATATATCCCACAAAACAAAAGAAGGGAAGAGATTATTAAATGAAAAAGGCAGTTTTTTCCACACTAGGTCTTGCACTTCTATTAAGCACATCCTCCGCTGTTGCATCTGCTCAAGAAGCTCAAGAAGGAGCACCCGCTTTACAAAAGGAATCTATCCAGCTCTTTGGAAATGGGACTGACAGAGAGCCTAATAACTGGTTCGATGAAGCTAGTGAAATACTGGCAGGAGACGACATCTATGGGGAAATAGGCAAACACATTGATGGAGGTTATGACAATACCGATTATTATAAGTTTAAAGCCTTTCAGTCTGGTTGGTATCAATTTAATATTCAAGGGGACATATACCCTAATACATGGCTGAGACTTGGTTTGGCTGACAGTAACGGACACTTCATTAGATATGCAAATGATCGTGAATACTCTTTAGGTAAAAATCTTGAAGCTGGCAAATGGTACTACCTGGTCGTAGAAACACCCGGTGCTGAGTTAGGACAATTATTCGACTATAAAATTACTTCTACGATCAAGTAGATCAAAGGATAAATTGAAGTTAACAAAAAAACACGATCCTTTTTCAGGACCACATTTTTACCACTTTTAACAACTCCTGTCTTACCACAAACGCAGCTATCCTCGTAGGAGAACTACGGATGAACGCTAACACCTTCTCCGTGCTTATGGCTGGTATAAGCTTCTGCATCATGGAAAATCACCATCTTATAACAAGAATTCTATTATACTCACGTATTGTTATTTCTTTTTTGTATATGATTATTTAGTGAATGGTATAGAATAACAACCTAAAATTAATATGTATACTTAATGAATATAAACCAAAAAAGTGAGGGCTCTTATTCATGAAAAAAACATTATTAGCTTCATTAGGTCTTACACTTATGTTGAGTACTACTGCCAGTGTCGCTTTAGCTGCAGAAGCAGATTCTGTACCAGTTGCAAAGGAAACCAACCAACTCTTCGGTAATGGAACTGACAGGGAGCCTAACAATTGGTATGATAAGGCCAGCGAAGTTTGGCTAGGTAGTGATATATACGGAACCATAGGGGAACTCATTGAAGGAAGAGACTATGATACTTACGATATGTATAAATTTAAAGCTTTTCAGACCAAGTGGGTTGATTTTAAAATTGAAGGGGATAAGTATCCTAATGCATGGTTAAATTTGACTCTAACAGATAGCGATGGTCATATGATTAAAACAACAGAAGAAGGACAGAATACTTTAGGTAAAAAACTTGAGGCTGGCAAAGAGTACTACTTAGAAGTGGGAGTGCCAGGCTACGAAATCGGTCAATTGTTCTGGTACAAGATTTCCGCCAAAATTGAGGAATAAAGATACTAATTCAGTTTCCTATACAAAAAAGCCTCGCCCCTATCTCAAGGGGCGAGGCTTTTGTAGTTCATTCATTCTTCGGTACAGTCATTTAATCACATCTATTTCTTACGACAAACGAGAGCTAAAGTCCTCGTAGGAAAACTGACGGATTACCTTAATGCCTTCTTCGTCGTTGTAGCTGGCGATGGCTGGCAGGTTGACTCCGTTGAACATGTGGTTTTTGACCATGGTGTAATGGGCCATATCGCAGAATACAAGCTTGTCTCCTGGCTTCAATGGCTCTTTAAAGGAATAGTCTCCAATTACATCTCCGGCCAAGCACGTAAGCCCACCAAGTCTATAAGTATGTGCATACTCACCAGGTTTGCCTGCATCAATGATATTCGGGCGGTAAGGCATAGCCAGCACATCAGGCATATGACATTCAGCCGAAGTATCCAGAATGGCAATATCCATTCCGTTCTTCATCGTATCCAATACAGTAGCCACCAGATATCCAGTATTCAAAGCAATAGCTTCGCCCGGCTCCAGATAAACCTGCACACCATATTTATCCTGAAAATATTGAATACAGCGTACCAGCGTGTCCAGATCATAGTCTTCTCTGGTAATATGGTGACCGCCGCCGAAATTGAGCCATTTCATGTTTTTAATGTATGGCCCGAATTTCTCATCCACGACTTTAATGGTGCGCTCCAGCGTATCTGAATTCTGTTCACACATCGTATGAAAATGAATACCGTCCACGCCATCCAGATCCTCAGGTCTAAAGTTAGCCAGAGTCACACCCATTCTGGAGTTGTTGTAGCAAGGATCATACAACGGCGTTTCGATTTCCGAATATTCCGGATTAACCCGAATGCCGATGTCGATTTTTTTGGAAGTTACGCCTTGCACTCTGCTTTTGTAGCGTTTCAGTTGATCAAAGGAGTTGAAAACAATATGGTCAACATACTCCAATAGCTCATCAAATTCACTGTCAACATAAGCAGGTGCGTATACGTGAACTTCCTTGTCCATTTTTTCGCGACCAAGTCTAGCTTCGAACAACGAACTGGAGGTTACCCCTTTTAAGTATTTGCCAACCAGAGGAAAGGTCGAAAACATCGAAAATCCCTTAAGAGCGAGCAAAATACTGCAGCCTGTCCGTTCTTGAACGGAATTTAAAACCTCAAGGTTTTTGACAAGAAGTCTTTCGTCAACAAGATAACAAGGTGATGGAAGTCCTGTAATATCAATATTCATCGCAGACCTCAATCAAGCAACGTTGGCGTAAAGTTCTCTTGCCATGGCAATCCGTGTTTATTTAGGGCTTCCATAAATGGATCTGGATCAAATTCCTCAACGTTGTAAACGCCTGGCTTTTTCCAGAGACCTTTGATGATAAGCATGGCGCCGATCATGGCAGGAACACCAGTTGTGTAAGAAATGGCTTGGGAGCCAACCTCTGCATAACATTCCTCATGATCACAAACATTGTAAACATAATACGTTTTTGGTTTTCCATCTTTCACACCTTGGATGATGCAACCAATGTTTGTTTTGCCTTTTGTTCTTGGACCCAGAGAAGCCGGATCTGGCAAAATAGCCTTCAGGAATTGCAGTGGAATGATTTGTTGTCCTTCGTAATCAATAGGCTCGATCGAAGTCATGCCTACGTTTTGAAGTACATTCAAATGATTCAGATAATTGTCCGAGAACGTCATCCAGAAGCGGATTTTTTTCACGCCTTTAATATTCACTGCAAGAGATTCCAGTTCTTCATGGTACAAAAGATATATATTTTTCGGTCCAATTTCAGGAAGGTCGTATACCTTTTTCTCAGAAAGTGGCTCAGTTTCAATCCATTCTCCGTTTTCAAAGTAACGGCCCTTCGCCGTAATTTCACGAATATTGATTTCCGGATTAAAATTAGTTGCAAAAGGATATCCGTGGTCCCCTGCATTCGCATCCACAATATCAATCGTATGAATTTCATCAAAGTAGTGCTTTTGAGCATAAGCCGTAAATACTCCAGTCACGCCTGGATCAAAACCGCTGCCCAGCAGAGCTGTAATTCCTGCTTTTTCGAATCTTTCTTTGTAGGCCCATTGCCAGCTGTATTCAAACTTCGGCGTATCCGGCGGTTCATAGTTCGCCGTATCAACGTAATGAACACCTGTCTCAAGGCAAGCATCCATTATCGTCAAATCCTGATAAGGGAGAGCCACATTGATAACTACATCCGGTTGAAAGCTTCGAATCAAGTCAATGACCATGTCGGTGTTGTCAGCATCAAGCTGAGCCGTTTGAATCTTCGTACGACCTCCACCCAGCTTCTCTTTAAGCGCATCGCATTTCTCAACAGTTCTGCTTGCGATACAAATTTCTTCAAATACATCTGGGTTTTGGCAACATTTATGCACCACAACGCTGGCCACGCCACCGGCGCCAATAATCAATGCTTTTCCCAAAATAAATAACCTCCTTATTCCATACGCTAATCGCTAATCATTCTTGCAAACAAAATGATTATAAAGACATCCCACCAAATAATCAAGAAAAACGATAATTTGCTGTGTCAAAATTCACAGGAGCATGTCACAAAAACTTTACAAAACCCAAAATTAGGCATAAAACTCCGTAGAGTGAACAGAAAACAACTATTACCCCATACACCCCAGGGAAGTCAGCACACGTTTAACGGAAGTTTTTTTGAATATAATGCGCATAGCCCTAAAGAATTAATACTATCTTATTTCTAAACAAAAGACCACCCCTCCACATCCTATGGAGAAGATTCATGGGGTGGTAAAATGATGGGCTGATAGCGTAATGCCTCATCTACGATCTCTGCCGCACTCAAATCACGATCATCCCAGTAGATCAAATTACTGATCCCCGGATGGGGCGTATTTTGCTTCACTATGGTCAGCATACTGTCGATTTCCTCTTCTGTTCCCTCATCTCTGATGATTTTTTCCACTAACTCTATAAGCTCACTTCGTTCTAAACGGTCTAAATTTTGGAGTTCCTGGTTGGCTTGATCCAGACTCATATAATTGCCCTCCTTTGTATTGAGTATGATCGGCAATGTGTGGGCCCATCCCTTCTTCTGTAAGCGCTATATGATCTATCATGAAGCTTTAGGAAACGTTTATGATAAATAAAGCCGCTCCCAGTACGGGAACGGCTCTATATAGTAATAAAACTTGTTAAACCATGATTTTGCAAATATCGTTCGTGAATTCAACTGGATCTTGCAGTGGCAAGCCTTCGATCAGCAAAGCCTGATTATACAGTAATGCCGTATAGAGGTTTACTTTCTCCTTATCCTCGGCAAAAGCTTCTTTCAAAGAATTGAACACGGCATGGTTTATATTGATTTCCAGCACTTTATTCGCTTTGACATCAGCGTTATTAGGCATGGCGTTCAAGATTTTTTCCATCTCAATCGTCACCTCGCCGTCTGCGGACAGACATACCGGATGTGTCTTCAAGCGCTTAGAGGCTTTAACACTGGATACCTTGCCTTCCAGCAAGCCCTTCATGTACTCGAACAGCTCTTTGTTGTCGTTTTGTTCTGCTTCTGTTTCTTTCTCAGTTTCGTCAGGCTCAATGCCCAGATCGCCGCTTGATACAGATTTGAATTCTTTCTCTTTGTAGCTTAAGAGCATTTTAATAGCGAACTCATCAATATCATCAGTGAAGTACAGAATTTCGTAGCCTTTGTCAGCCACCATTTCGGTTTGCGGCAGTTTTTCAATACGCTCGTTGGACTCGCCGGAAGCATAATAGATATACTTTTGATCTTCTGGCATACGTGATACGTATTCGTCCAAAGTAACCTGCTTTTTCTCTGTAGAAGAGTAGAACATGAGCAGATCCTGCAGAGTTTCTTTATGTCTGCCGTAATCGTTGTAGACACCAAATTTCAATTGTCTGCCAAATGATTTGTAGAATTGATCATATTTCTCCCGGTCATTTTTGAGCAAGGTCAGCAATTGGCCTTTGATTTTGCTTTCGATATTTTTGGCAATCAGCTTCAGCTGACGGTCATGCTGCAGCATTTCTCTGGAAATGTTGAGTGACAAGCTTTCGGAGTCAACCATACCTTTGACAAAGCTAAAATAATCCGGCAGCAGATCAGGGGATTTTTCCATAATCAGCACACCGTTGGCATACAACTCCAGCCCTTTTTCATATTCCTTGGAGTAGAAATCAAACGGGATATTCTCAGGAATAAACAGAATAGCTTGGTACACTACCGCGCCGTCCGCGCTGACATGGATATGCTGGAGCGGCTTGTCGTAGCCATAGCGTTTTTCCGCATAGAAATTTTGATAATCCTCGTCGGTCAGCTCGCTTTTGTTTTTTCTCCAGATCGGAACCATGCTGTTGATACGCTGTTCTTCCTCGTAATCCTCAAACTCGTTGTCGCTTCCCTCTTTCAACCGCTTGCCTGTAATATCCATTTTAATCGGATAGCGGATAAAGTCGGAGTATTTTTTAATCAGTGCTTTTAAACGATACTCGTCCAAATATTCGTCGTAGGACTCATCTTCGGTGTTTGCTTTGATTTTCAGAACAATCTCGGTTCCGACCTCGTCCTTCTCAGCTGCCTCAATGGTATACCCGTCCGCACCTGTGGATTCCCATTTATATGCAGTATCGCTTCCCAAAGCCTTGGTAGTCACTGTAACCACATCTGCTACCATGAAAGCTGAATAGAAGCCGACGCCGAATTGACCGATGATGTCATGACCATCCTTGGATTCATTTTCATTTTTGAATGCCAGTGAGCCGCTTTTAGCAATAACACCCAGGTTATTTTCTAGTTCTTCCTTAGTCATACCAATCCCGGTATCACGCAGGGTTAGCGTTCTATTATCCTTATTGGCAGTTACTTTGATATAATAATTTTCTTTGTCAAAGACCAGTTGATCATCCGTCAATGCTTTATAATAAATTTTGTCAATCGCATCACTTGCATTGGAGATCAGCTCTCTTAGAAAAATTTCCTTTTGCGTGTAAATCGAGTTAATCATCATTTCGAGCAGACGCTTGGACTCAGCCTGAAACTGTTTTTTCTCCATTCGGATATCTCCTTTCAGATGTAAACCTATGTAAGGCCAGCAGATATGAGCTATGCAAACGATTCTACTTTGTTAGCACTCCCATCTTTCGAGTGCTAGCCTACCTTTTTTATAACATTCCTCATTTTTTATGTCAATATCTCGGTTGGCTGAGCAGTAAAATTACATTTTAGGAAATCGCTAGTGTCTAATGTGTTTAAACATCACGTTAAACATTTCGACAGAGGAGGGAAACAGCCCTTGTACATGGGGAAGCAGATTACTCCTGATCCGCAGCTCATCCTCATCCAAATGCTGTAGGTCCTCATGAAAGAACCAAACAATAGGATAATCGCCGTCCTTATGTCTGCTACCTACATTTAAACAAACGGGACCTTGGTCGTCCTCTGCTATTGCAAAAGGAATGTAGCCTGCTGACAGCAGAGGTGACCATTGATCGATCAAATCATAAAATGCCTTTAAGCCTTGACCTACAGGCAGACGCGGGAACTCAACAAACGTACAATCGCTCCAGTATACTCCCGGAATGGATTCATTATCGAATTGTAAAGATACATAATGGTAGGACATGATAAAACTCCTTAGCAGAGGCGGCAGCTCAAAATGGTATTTTTCCTCCATCTCCCGAATTTCCTGTTCAGTAATCTGTGAAGGGAGAGGCTTCCACTTGATCCATCCCTCCTCGTCGACATTCCCATCACGCATTTCAATCGGTACATTTTCTTCCACATCCATAAAAAAGGCTTCATCCATCTGTGCAAATAGTTCCTTCATAGATGTACGAATATCCGCTTTCTTGTCCATGTCCTCACACCTCTTTCCTCTCTATTCGCATTTTGCATCATGGGTTTATGCCAAATGCTCTCTATATGAAAATAGCATTGTATTCATGTGTTACTGCACTTTTAAGTTCAGCTTATCAGAACTTGCTTTTATCACCATTTGCGGAATATTAGTATTACCAGCGCAACGGCTCATAGTTACGCCAGATCATCCAACGTTCTGTCTCGTGAATTAGAGCGGTGCCAATGCTATATTCGTCCTTCGTGCTGCTCTGCAAATCAATCAAATGAAGCATACCACCATACGTTCCAACCGCCAACATGCCTTCATCGGGTGTAACTGCCAGCCCGGATATCGTACTGCCGACAAAATAGCGCCAAAGTTCACGCCCCTCCCTGTCAATCAGACGGAGATAACCGTAGGCATCACCCAAAATAGATCCTTGCGTCAGTGCTGTTGCAGCGTATACTCGCATTTCTTCATTTATCATCGGCCACTCTTCCTTATTCTGAGCAAGACCCTGATCCACCTCAGCAATCGACACTTGAATGGTGGCGCCGTTGTAGAAATGACAGGCATTGTACCAGACATTCAAATCATCTTTGGAAAATACAGCATAATGCGGATAACTAGAATTTGGCTCCAATGTATGCACCGTCTTATCGGACAGATCCATAAGCATATGCTCACTCATCTGGCTACCGTAAGCGATCCAGCGTCCATCCCTCGACACAGCTCCATGGGCCATATCCACAATCGTGTCTTCCAGCTCTAGTTCTCTTCGTTCAGACGTCTTGGGATGGATCAAATCCACCTGATCACCAGCCAACAAATAAACGCCGTAACCGCATACCAGCAGAACTCGCTGTCCATCGCCAAACGGAATCACTTCATCTAATATATCCTCTGGATGCTCTTCATCTCCCAAGCACTCCAAATCAGGAATGGATGCTTTTAAGCGTCCTTGTATATCCTTCCACTGAAAATGTGCTGTCTCTTCTCCTTGCAGATTTAAGTCCGGTTGACGAACAATACGAATCCCCTGTCCATCCACCAACGCAAAATAAGTCCCGTCTGGCGAACAGCCTACTCGATGCAGTCCGGGGATTTGCAAGATTCTATCTTTTCCCGCCACATAGATCATTCCACATTCCCGAGGATTGCCCGCATGTAGAATGACTTCATTGCCTCCATTCATAAAGGCTATCGGCCTAACGGCTTGCAAAGCCTCCTCAAACGCTGCTGTAAGCGGCCAGGATGCAGCCGGAATTTCCCGACGTAACTGCTCTGTTTCCTCTGCCTGATTTGCGTCCTGAATCATACGAAAAATATCTTCGGCCAGTTTGGAGCGTTCGTCTTGCTTTGGCTCTGGCTGCTCTTGCTGCCACTGACTTTCCATACCGATTCTGACAAATTCATTCACATCTGCAGCATACCTTTTTCCTTCCTGTCGCCACTTTGCTGCCATTTCATGATCCAACCAACTCATTCGCTTCCCCCATCCAGTGTATGTATGCCCCGTTCGATCTACAGGCTTGTTCATTCTGCTAGGTGGTTTCTCACCTTTGTCAGCACAGACCACAGGTCTGTCACTGCCTTCACCTCTTCATAGTCCAGATAGGCATCGTGCTTGTCATAGTATTTTACCGCTATAATCACCATCTGAAGCGTCACTGGCTGTCCAGCAGCCTTAAGGACTTCCACAATACTTTCGAAGGTCGCCAACTCAAACCAGGTTTGAACCTGACGATCTGGCACCCACTTGGGAATAGACTCGTCATGTTCGTTGGTTACGGCTGTACCCTCCTCTGCACATTCCTCTAGCCAATGCTCATCCCAATAATAAATCGGTGTGTGAACAGGGTCCTGATCCAATTGATCTACATTCACATATAACCAGTTATTATGCAGTTGCCCCACGCTATGCACCAATTCCTGCAATCCTTCAAACACACGATAAGACGGGCGCTCTCTGCGACGGTAATCCTCAAGTCTCGTCTCATACCTGCTCATCCCCAGCCACCCCGCTTCCTATATCAGTTAAACACTCAACATTCGTATAACATACATTTACAACTCACAAAATCCGATATAACTACAAGCACCTCGTAAAGTGTCAAGACTACATAAGGAGATTGATCTATTCATGAAAAGAATCACCGCACTTGTTATCCTGTCCTTGCTATTACTTGTAACCCCGATCTACGCTGCTGCCCCAGCACCTATGCTGGTCTATGTGGATCAAAGTAACCACTCCTTCATCCCGCTCCGTCTCCTGAACAGCTATGAAGGGATCACACTCAACATGACTGCCGCGGACAAAAAAATAGAAATCGCGCAAGGCAATACCCGGATCACATTATTCACCGGACAATCTACCGCCAAAGTGAATGACCAGACGGTCCGTTTGCAAAACGCTCCTTTTACCGATAATGGTTCGACCTATGTACCCTTGCAGTTCGTCAGCCAATATCTAAACCTGCAAGTCTCATGGCAAAAGGAAACCTCAGCTGTACGCATTAAGCAGGGTACAACGTCCGTCACGCTTCCGGTACTTACTGGTAAGCTACCCGGAAATACTCCCCCCATTACAACGGCTCATAAAAGCTTCAAGGTCGGGTCTCGTACCTTTTCCGCTAAGGTGGTCACCATCTCTATGCTCCATCCCAAGGTAAGCCTAGACGTGGCTCTAGCAGGCGATACCATTGGTAAAGTGGAAGACTTAAGCAGTCTCGCTAAACGTAATCAAGCGGTTGTAGCCATAAACGGTACATTCTTTGATGCCTATACCAAAAGCTCCTACAAAACGCCTTACGGCTACCTGGTCAGCCATGGAAAGATGTTGAAAAAGAGCTCCGGCGACCAACGGACGGTCTTCACCTACGATGCTAACCATTTATCCGAGCTGGTGTCAGGTTCTGCCTTTGAACAACGCTTAAGTCAAGGCAGCGTCGAAGGTGCTCTTCAAGCTGGACCTCGTCTGGTTACGAACGGTCAGGTTTCCCTAAATGTCAAAGCCGAAGGCTTCTAGGACCCTAAAATATTAACAGGCGGCGGCGCCCGCAGCGCACTCGGAATGAGTCGGGATCATAAGCTGATCCTCCTGACCACAAGCGGAGCGACCATTCCGCAGCTCGCCCAAATGATGAAGCAGGCCGGCGCTTATCAGGCCATGAATCTGGACGGCGGTGCTTCCAGCGGGCTGTATTACAACGGCTCCTATCTCACCACACCCGGCCGCCAAATCAGCAATGCCATTATTGTAAAGTATCAATAGACGGATTAAGGGCTGTCTTCACGGATCTGTAAGCCGTGGGGATAGCCTTTTTCCATTTCCTCTAGCTTCGGTTGTTCCTGCTTCCACCTGTTCAAGCGGCATGTATGGCCGTCACGTATTGATCCTGCAATCTACAATCGAATCAGATCTGTAAAGCTATTGCTGCCTTCGCTTCCTTTTTTTATAGAAAGGTAAATACGGTTGTCTTCTCTGCTTGCCATGCATTCATAAAGTCCCGGTTGCAAAGAAAGGAACATCCCTCCCCATACACACTCAGGCTCCAGCCCACCACTTGTGGCTTCCTCCCCTGCTCCAATAAATAGGTTGCCTGAGGGAACCTTCAAAAACAGCCGCACAGCAGGCTTGTCGATATGATCTGTCATCACAACCTCATACGTTCCGTCCGCTCCCAGATTCAAAAAAGCAACATTTCCTTTGTTCAACTCGCCCAGCTCGTCCTCTTCAATGGACCACCAATCCGGCTCATCGTTCAAGCGATGCTTCAGAGCTTGCGTATCAAATAGGCAAAGAGTCGCCGTATCTGTTGTAAATTGAAATGGATTGCTTGCCGTATTCATCATGCGACCCTCCTAATTTCCGTCAGCGAATTTCCGTTTTTTCACGTCTTCCGCTATCCGTATTGCTATATACTAGAGGGAATATCTCCCTGTATGTAAAGTATAACAATGCTTGCAGGGCCAGACAACATACTAGAGCTACCATCCATTTTGCATAAAAAGCCCTCCCTCACGATGTCGCGAAAGAAGGCCGATTTGTGGATTTAAGCAATACTAATCTGCTGTTAGATCAGAAAAGACTTAGTAATAATTACCAACAAAATGAACAATACCAAAATTGCACCTGTGGATGTCCATGCTCCACCGTAACCTACTTCACCCATGTCTGAATCCCTCCTTGCGTTAAAGCATACTCTTATCTTATGAAGAAAAGCGGATACCGACAGGGCGGATTGGCAAGTTTATTTGCCATGGAGGGCCCTCTCAGAAAATGGACTGATACGTCTCGGACGGATCGCTGATCACTCGGGATGACAACTGGCAGAGAATGTCGTCCGTTCTTCGCAGTAGCCTGCTCACATCCTTTCGCTTCATCTTTTGAAGGAGCGGAGTTTCTAACTGGGCTGAAAGAAATTGAGTGGTGCCTATAAATACGACAACATCCAATCCCGGGCTGGTATCAGTATGTAATAAGTGCAGCAGATCCGTCATGGACAGGAATCCCGGAGGGAAAAGGCTGTTGGTTTCTTTCATATATAGTGCTTTTAACATAGAGGTCAAAGCCCAGTCACATAGGATAATGCAGCATTGGACTTGATTGTGCTTGTACAGGATTTGGGCTAGTTTCATGTGGTATTGTGATAGAGTTTGAAAATCAGTTATTGAATGATGTAGGTGTTGTGAGGATCTGGACGATTGTGTGGGACTTGGAATACAGGTAGAAAGAGCTTCTTTCATATCTATTCCTCCAGAGAATTTCAATATTTGTCTTATTATACTCCAAAATAATACTTATAGATATTATTATTATTTATTATATTCATTATTCAATGTTTTCGTTTGGATATCTTGTCTACACTTTTAGAATAGTGAGGTGTAGACGATGGAAGATAAAGAAGTTCTTAAATTAGTGGGTGCCAGAATACGTGCTTTGCGAAAAGAAAAAGGATTGTCTCAGGAGTCGCTTGGGGAAAAAGGTGGATTCCATTTTTCATACATAGGGCAGATTGAGCGTGGAGAAAAAAACGTATCTTTAATAAATATAGCTAAAATTGCTAATGCACTGGATGTTAATTTGATTCAGCTTTTTGCTTATGTAAATGAGGATATTAAGGTTACAAAACATGAAACTGATATACAAGAAATCGTAAAAATACTCCAAAAATCGAGTCCAGAGAAAGTACGCTTGGCGAGGAATGTGATACGGGAGATTACAAAATAAAAGGATTTTTTAGCAAAAATAAAGGAGCCACCTTTAGTTAACAAGGCAGTTCCTATTGCACTATTGTTTTACGTAAGTTCAATACCCTATCGAACATTAAAATAACATATATATATCCAGTATTATCTTAATTTCAAGTTTCTTATATAAAAGCGCGAACCGAATCGAATACGAAATTGCAAAGGATTTCCCGCCATTATGAAATTATTGGCTTCTAGGTAGTTTCTTGCGGTCATTCAATTTAAATTTTCTTTTTACCCTTTTTGTGGGCAATACCATACGAACATTTTTTAGCTTCGCTTTTCTTTGAGCACTATTTGTAATAAGGTTGACTGTGAAGTTCACGAAACCGCGTTGGATGTTAAGTGTTTTAAAACCAACTCTTCTGCAATTATTGCATAGATTACCATTAATATTCCAGATCCAACATCCACTGAAGTTATAATTAGGAACATGTATGGGGAAACTACCTGACCACACAAGATTTCTTGATACGCTCTCAGCGTAATAATATATTGTTCTATCCCCTACGTTGCCAGTAACAACTTCCCTCGTTTGACCAGGCGCCAAACGGTACCAGGTAGACAATATACCAGTTTGTCCCACAAAGACAAACCCACACCTACTCGCGTGATAGAAAATGGCTACCTGTACGGTAGAATTGGTGCTGTTTCGAAAATAAAGACTCATTTTTTTGTCACTCCCTCTTAATACCATTCTACAATCCATTGTATGCAAGAGTTGTAAATAGGAAGTGGACAAACATAAAAGAGTCTTAGCCTTTTTTAGGATACTCAGAGATTATGCTTTTTTAGAGTTTCCCGCCATCAGTTTGGCGAAACCATATGACCATGTTGTTAATGTTATAGAATTCAATCAAAAGAAAACCCCCACCTAATCTTGTAAAGATCAAAAAACACGTCCATATATGACGTGTTTTTCAATAAAATATTTTTAACTAATAGAACCTTTTAAATATCCTAAACCAAACCTTACTTCCAAATCTCGTCCGCAATCTCTTTAATGAAAGCAAGCTTTTTCCACTGCTGCTCTTCTGTCAGAATATTGCCCTCTTCTGTCGAAGCAAAGCCGCATTGTGGGCTGAGGCAGATGTGGTTGATGTCGACGAATTGAGTCGCTTCCTTAATGCGATTAATGACCGTCTGCTTGTCTTCCAGTTCACCCGTTTTGGAGGAAACGAGACCCAGTACGACCTGCTTTTGATCTTTCAGATGCTTAAGCGGTGTGAAATCGCCTGCACGGTCGGTATCGAATTCGAGATAGTAGCCGTCGATGTTGTCGATGCCGAACAGGGTTTCGGCTACAGGCTCATAGCCGCCAGAAGATGCCCAGGTGGAATGGTAGTTACCACGGCATACGTGGGTCGTAACGACCAAATCGGCTGGAAGATCCTTCACCGTTTCCTGATTCACGCGAGCGAATAGCTTTTTGGTATCTTCCACATTCTCACCCGCATGCTGTCTAGCTTCCCAATAGTTTTTATCACAGAGCATACCCCATGTGCAATCATCCAGTTGCAAGCTGCGGCAACCCTCATTGTACAACGCTTGAATCACGGATTTGTAGGCTTTGGCGATATCCGTCACCAGTTCATCCAGATTGCTGTAATACGTATCGGTTGTTTCTTTATTCTCTCCGCGCAATAGCTCGGCCAGGAACTGTGCAGGTGCCGGGATCGTTTGGCGTGCGATCGCATCCTCACCTGCTACTTGCTTCAGGAATTTGAAATCTTCAATGAAAGGATGACGGGAATGTCCGATTTTACCGGACAAGCGTGCGGTTTCCGCTCTTGTTTCCACACCTTGGAATTGGTAGCCGTTCGAAAGCTGTACCTTTTCCACACCGTCCAGACCCCACATAAAATCAAGATGCCACCAAGAGCGTCTGAATTCACCGTCCGTCACGGCTTGAAGTCCTACGGATTTTTGCTTTTCCACTAGCTTGATAATTTCGTTATCTTCAATTTGTTTCAGCTCGTCCGCAGAGATTTCATTATTTTGAAATTGAATTCTGGCGTCTTTAATCGCTTGCGGGCGCAAAAAGCTGCCGACCATATCATGTCTAAAAGGGGTCACTTTACGTTGGGATGCATTATCAAGGATGCTGCTCATTAGGGTTATCTCCTTTTTCGCTTCTATAGTGAAGTTCTTGTAAGAAAGATAACATACATTTTCAGTTATAAGGTAACTCCAATAAACTATAGCTAGTTATAGCCTAGGGCTATACCCAACTTTTTATTCCCCTATCGCCTCATGCAGCGCTTCTACATAGACAGTGGCCAGCTTGGAGAGCGCAGCATTTTTATGGCAAATCCATCCCACATTAATAGACTCATCACATTCCAGAGGGACGGAAATAATGTCGTTACCGTTCAGATCGGCACTGATCACTCCGGTAGAAATGGTATAGCCGTTCAACCCAATGAGCAGATTAAAAAGGGTCGCCCGGTCATGGACGCGAATGCTTTTGGGATGCGATAACGTACTGAGAATCTCCTCGGAAAAGTGAAAGGAATTGTACTCCCCTTGCTCAAAGGACAAATACGGATACGGATAAAGCTGGTCAATGGTCACGATGGACTGTTGGGATAGCGGATTATTGGCACTGATAAAAATATGTGGCTTGGCCGTAAACAGGCTGTTGAATTGTAGATTCGCATCTTTTAGCAGCTTGTTAATGACCTTGGCGTTAAATTCGTTCAGATACAGGATTCCGATCTCACTGCGCAGGCTTTTGACATCCTGTATGATTTCATGGGTTTTGGTCTCTCGCAAAGCCAATTCATACTCTTCTTGACCATATTGATTCACCAGATTCACAAATGCATTTACGGCAAAAGCGTAATGCTGCGTGGACACAGCAAAATGCTGTGGTGTAGGCTTGGCATCCAGATAGCGACTTTCCAGCAGCTCCGCCTGCTCAACGACCTGACGTGCATAACCGAGGAATTCCACGCCTTCCTTGGACAAAGAAATCCCCTTATTGGTACGCTCAAAAATGGTGATATGAATTTCTTCCTCCAGATCACGAATCGCGTTCGACAGACTGGGCTGGGAAATGAACAACCGCTTTGCCGCCTCATTCATGGAACCGCGATTGGCAACCTCAATGACATATTTTAATTGTTGTAGGGTCAATGCATGATGTCCTTTCCGTTTGTGTTTCTTCTATTATATAATACATGCCCATGCTCCTGAAAAAGGGAATTTAAAAATACCCCCTCAAAATGGTAACATCCATTTCAAGGAGGTGCTTTTTCACGGCGGCTTTAATTAACGAATTTCACCGTTTGTGGAGATCAGCTTTTGATACCAATAAAAGCTTTGTTTACGAATACGACGCAGATCCTTGAGATCAAACTCCTCACGATCCACATAGATAAACCCGTAACGCTTGCTGGAGCCTTGATGGGTACTCACCAGATCAATTGCAGACCACGGACAGAAGCCGAATACGTCTACACCATCTGTAATAGCAAATTGAATCTGCTCAATATGTTTCTTGAAAAAGTCAATACGATAAGGGTCATTCACTACATCCCCTTCTTCCAGCTTGTCAAAAGCGCCCAAGCCGTTCTCTGTCACGATCAAAGGCAAGTGGTAGCGAGAATAAATTTGGCGTAACGTGGATCTAAAACCGACCGGATCAATCTCCCAACCAAACTCCGTCGTTTGCAGATTGGGGTTAACGGAACCTCGATATGCTCCGGGTTCACCCACAATTTCATGCTGATCTCCTGTATGTGAAAAATCATTCCCGTCATCTAAACTTTCTCCTACGGTTTGAGAGGTATAATAATTAAATGCGATAAAGTCCGGGTTCCCCTTCGCTAATATATTCATATCCCCTTCTTCAATGACAGGCTCATAGCCTTTCTCGACCAAATAGCTCCAGGCAATATGGTTGTATCGGCCAAACACAGCCATATCCAGATAGAGCCAGTTGCGAATGGCTGCATAGTTGTCCGCCGCCAGCGTATCTTCAGGCTTGGAACTGGCTGGATAAATGACCCCAATATTCGGTGCTGGTCCAATTTTCGCATCAGGCAGCATCTCGTGGCACAATACCATGGCTTTCGCCTGGGCTACTAACATATGATGATTTTGTTGGTACAGTACCTTTTGCGGATTTTCCAGACTTGCATCTAATGTGCCAATAGAACCGGGATGGAGAATCAGCATGTTCTGCTCATTAATGGTTAACCAATATTTCACCCTGTCTCCAAAGTTCTCAAACAATGTTTTGGCATACTGTTCGAAGGCATCAATCGTCTCCCTCTTCGACCAACCGCCTTGTTGTTCAAGAGCATAAGGCAGATCAAAATGATACATAGTAACAATCGGTTCAATGCCATACTTAATGAGTTCGTCAATCAATGAGCTGTAAAACGCAATTCCCTTCTCATTGACTTCACCGGCGCCTTGCGGATAGATGCGTGTCCAAGCAATCGAGAAGCGGTACGCCTTAAAGCCCATTTCAGCCATCAGAGCTACGTCTTCTTTGAACATATGGTAATGATCACTGGTTACCTTAAAATCAGTGACTCCTTCGACGTGATTAGCCATGTCAATGACAGAGGGGCCTTTTCCATCTTCGTCCCATGCACCCTCTACTTGATAAGCAGAAGTTGAACCACCCCAGAAAAAATTTTCAGGAAATGCCTTCAATTGATTATGTTTCATGCTATAGTCCCTCCAGTTATCGTTATATCCTTCTGAATTTGCAATTCATGAATGTGATGATAGGCTTTCCTGTATCACAGAACCAACGTTAGCAATACTTCATTTTTTTGAATTTGCTCCTGATTTGTCTCAAACACATCCACTTTATTTTTTGTAAGCGTGACGATGACAGGGGTCACGATTTCGTATCCTGCTTCTATAATCTGCTCCCTATCAAATTGGATTAACAAGTCCCCTTGTTTTACGATATCTCCTTCTTGAACGACTGGATTAAAATGCTTCCCTTTCAGCGCAACGGTATTAATTCCAATATGAATTAATATCTCCGTACCCGCCTTTGAAGTCAAGCCGATGGCGTGTCCTGTGGGAAACAGCGAGGTTACAACTCCATCTATAGGCGCTACGACCTCACCGACAGACGGCTCAATGGCTAAGCCTTTTCCCATCGCCCCTGTAGAAAATGCCGAATCATTCACTTGGCTCAATGGTATAGCCTTGCCTGTGATCGGGCTGTAGATCGTTTCTTTCTTGATGTCAACAGCCTTCGTTGCTGTAACAACAGGTTCTGGTTCTGCTGTTTTCACGGATTCAACTGTTTCCGGGGTCTCCTCCTTCACCTTGCTTTCATACCCAAAAATAAGGGTTAGTGCGGTTGCTGCCGCGAATGAGCAGGCAATGGCAATCACGTATAGCAAGGTTGGCGTATACACTGGAATCGCAAAAATGTTGTGAAACACATACGCCGTCATTTTCACTCCAAAATGTCCATTGATGGCACCGCCTAGAGCACCTGCGATAATGACAATCGGAATGACACGTTTATAGCGAAGCACCAGACCATACACAATCGGCTCTGTCACACCAGCCAGCAATCCTGTAATACTCGTGGAACCGGCAAGAGTTCTAAGTGTTTTATCTTTTCTCGCCTTCAGGAAGATACCAAATGCGACCCCAATTTGAGCAAATACAGCTGCTGCAGCCATCGCCTCAATCGGATCACCGCCAACACCGATATTTTGAATCGTGATCGGAGTAAAACCCCAGTGAAGTCCGAAGACGACCATAAAGGTCATAAAACCGCCAAGAACAATCCCTGACAAAATGCCACTTACACCGATTAACCATGTCACACCTGAAGAAATCCAATCTCCTACCCCTGTACCGAAAGGTCCAAAAGCCATCGCAGATAGCGGAACCATAATCATTAAAGCCAGCATCGGAACTAAAAATAGCTGTAAATCCTTAAGAATGATCTTCTTCAAAAACTTATCTACCAACGCATAGATGCTAATGGATATAAAAATCGGGAAAACACTGGCGGAGTAGTTCATCATGACCACCGGTATTCCTAAAAACGATACATCAGTGCCTTTGTCCATCAGCCCCGTAAAGTTGGGTTCCATGAGAGCCGCACCGATCACACCAGCTACATAAGGATTCGCCTTCAGCTTTATACCAAGCGTAATCCCCAGCAAAATAGGCAAGAAGTAAAACACAGCATTCCCTGCAGCAGACAGGATCATATAAGTATCACTTGTTGCAGACATCCATCCTAGCAAGGTCAAAACCGTCAGGAGTGCTTTTATCATTCCCGAGCCCGCCATCGCCGGAATTAACGGGGAGAAACTACCGGAAATGACTTCAAAGATTGTGGATATGACCGATGTTTTTTTACCACTGGATTCACTGGCTGCAGGGGAATTCGATCCAAAATCCCTGTTTTTCATGATCTCTGCATATACATAGGCAACATGGCTGCCAATAACAACTTGGAATTGTCCTCCGCTTTCAACAACGGTAATGATTCCCTCATGCTTCTCAAGCGCTTCTCTTTCGGCTTTTCGTGAATCCTTCAGGTCAAATCGGAGTCGTGTAGCACAATGGACAAGTCCATTGATATTTTCTTCTCCTCCAACGAGACATACGATGTCTTCGCCCATTTTCTTATGGTCCATGTTCATTCTCCTCTTGGGCAGATTGCCTGGAAACAAAAAAATACCTAAACGAAAGGCCTGCATGATCAAAGAAAATGATCACTGCCATTCATTTAGGTATCGCCTGCTTAACCAGTAACAATCCTTATATTTAAGTTGTGAGCCTACTATAAATCACTTAGAAATCGTTTGCAAGCTTTTTTTCTAAGAACTAGCTATATCATTTCTGGAGGTTACACGCTGTATATGAATCGTCAAATACACTTTTTCATCAATCGACATAGCACTTTCATGCTTTAACTCTAAATATTGATTGATTAATTGGGTGCATTGAAAAGCCTTCTCGTATTTATCTTTGACTTGGTCATACAAGAAATTATCCCCTGAAGCTAGTTGTTCTTGTTCATTGCTCAGCAATCGTTGGGCAAAGTACTGCAAATGAGTAATAAACCGGGAATAATTGAACGAAGTTTCATCCAGTGTAATCTCGTAGTAATCGGTTACAATGTTGAAAATGTCATCAATAATCTCGGTAATCTCAACCGTTTGTTTCATTCCCTGACCGTCTTGTCTTGCATTTACAAAATGCATAGCAATAAAGCTTGCTTCATGCTCATCCATTTGGATGCCAAATTGAGCATGGATGATGTCCAATGCGTTCATTCCGATCATAAATTCTTTTTTGTAAAATTTTTTAATTTGCCATAACAGTGAATTTTTAAGTCCTACGGATTTTCTGTATCGAGAGATGGCAAATTGAATATGGTCAATCAGAGAAATATAGATATTGTCACTAAAAATATCTCCCATTTCCTTTTTTGCGCTGCCTACAATTTCATCCGCCACCTTTAAATACTCTACAGATGTTTCCCCAATAAGATCTATTAATTTTTGTGGAATTTTATCGGACTTTAATACAAAGGTTTTTTCTATTTTGTCCTCATCGACCCTCTGGCCATTTTTCTTTTTAAAGCCTAGACCATTCCCTATGACAACAAATTCATGACCCACCTGATTTTCGACTCGGATAACATTGTTGTTAAAAATTTGCCGGATGATCATTTATCTGCTCACCTCATTGATGTAATGACAAAGTTTGTAATAACAAAAAAAAAACCAAATAACGACTAAATCAATTAGTCATTATTTGGGTATCGCCTGCTCACCAGTAACAATCCCGAAGGGCACTTCACCCCTCATTCAATTACTCTTACTATACCGCTTTCAATGCAGAATAACAATACAATCATGCCAAAAAACCGCCAAACACTCGGAATCCTTTGTGCTTAGCAGTTTTTTAGGTTCATGCTTAACTTTCTTGCTCTTTGCAAAACACCTCTTTGGCAACCTGAATGGCTGAGGCTGCCCGGGGCCATCCTACATAAAAGGCAAGCTGTGTAATGACTTCAACCAGTTCTTCCTCCGAAATCCCGTTTTCCTTGGCCAGGTTCAGATGATAAGGAAGTTGATTCACATGCTCACCCGCCACCAGAGCAGCAACTGTAATAAAACTCCGTTCCCTAAGAGACAACTCACTTCTTCTCCATACATCTCCAAAAAGAACATCCTCCGTATAGGTTACAAAAGCGGGTGCAAAATCACCTATCGTTTCCCGAACACTCGATTTGATTAATTTATGCTTCATACAATCATCTGGGCAAGTCCATTGCCAAAGGACCAATCCTCTAATTCAGTCTCTACCAGTGTCACAAAAACATCCTCCGGTCGGACTTTACATTCAATAGAGATGAGTTCGGCTAATCTTTGGTAAAAATCCTTTTTTTGTTCCGTAGTTCTACCCGATCCCATCGTAATTTGGATGTACAGCAACTTGTCTGTTCTGGATACATTCAAATAATCAGGACTATAATAAAACTCGCTTTGCTTATGAGCATGAAAAGCCTGAAAGTAATCTTTTTCCGGAACCTGAAAATGTTCGATCAAAGCATTCATGATACAGCAGCTAATGTCAGACAGCTCTTGCTCTGTGTATTGTTGCTCCATGTAGCCAACTCGTACAAATGGCATGTTCATCTCTCCTATCCGTTGGGATAAGATGATTGTACTCCCCTTACTTTCATCTGTATAATTGAAAATAATCATAAATATATTCAATTTCATCGATGGAGATGAGCAAGCGTGGATCTGAAAGAATTAACTACATTTCGTACCATAATCGAAGAAGGAACGTTTTCAAAAGCTGCTGTCAAATTAAACTACGCTCAGTCTACAGTCACGAACCAAATCCAGAGGCTTGAAAAAGAGCTGGGATTTCAACTTTTTAAAAGGGGTTGGGATGCGGAGTTAACGTCCCCGGGCAAACTATATGCCGAGGAGATAGACGGACTTATTCAGCATTGGAATTTTGTAATGGACCAGGCGAAGTCGCTGAAAAAGGAGGAGATCGGCACGCTCCATATCGGTGTGCTTGAAACGGTAGCGGCTACCTTACTCCCCTTGGCTCTGCAGCAGTTTCGAGAGCATAAACCGAATATTACATGTCATTTTACAGTTGGAAACACGGATGCACTCGCACATGCTTTGGTGGATGGTAAGCTGGATTTTGCTATCTCTGGGGAACCTCACTCCATTCCTTCTTTACACTTTGAATCCATATATCACGAACACATCGCCTTTATTGTGTCCCGTAATCATCCCTTCGCGGCAAAAAGTGAGCTTCAGCTCGAAGATCTGTACGCGTATCCGCTTATCGTCGGAGGTAAGAACTGCTTGTACCATATACGACTGGAGAAAGAGCTTTCACACTTCCCGTCGATGCCGTTTTTTTATACTGTCAGTCAAATCTCGTCGATCCCCACGTTCGTAAAAACGATTCCTTCAGTTGGAGTGGTTCTATCGTCAATGCCTTTGCCGGAGGAACTGGTCACCGTCCCCCTCCAGTTAACAGACCCTAATATTGCCGTTGGACTATTACAAAACAACCATCACCAGCAGTATATGTCTTCGGCCCGAAAGCTATTTATACAGCTGGTTAAGGAGCTTTGCAGGCTATAGCATCTATGCAAGACTACTAATAAGTTATATCATCTTTGCATAAAGAAAAAGCCGCTAAACACTCAGAAACCTGGTGTTTAGCGGCTTTACTATTTTGAAGGCCTAAGAAAATGTGGCCCTCTCTTTATTTTTATACTCTTGTTGTCATACCTGTTATTTCGCTTCAAGCGGTTTTTTCCACAGTCCCAGAATGAGCGCGGAAATTACGGAACCAATCACCACTGCAAGCAAGAACAGCAAAGCATGATTGGCAAGAGCTGCTACAAAAATTCCGCCATGTGGAGCTGGAAGATTGATTTGCCAGAACTGCGTCAGACCACCAGCAATCGCTGAACCTACAATACAAGAGGTTAAGACACGCAGAGGATCAGCAGCTGCGAATGGAATGGCTCCTTCCGTAATGAAGGACAATCCAAGTACATAGTTCGTCAAGCCAGACTTGCGCTCTTGCTCAGTAAACTTATTTTTGAAGAACGTCGAAGCTAATGCGATTGCCAGCGGAGGTACCATGCCGCCCGCCATAACAGCCGCCATCATAGCTCCGTTCGTGTTACCACTGGAAGTAAAGACACCGATCGAAAATGCGTAAGCTGCCTTGTTGAAAGGTCCACCCATGTCAATCGACATCATTCCGCCCAGGATCAGACCCAAAATAACTGCATTACCTGTTCCTAAATTGTTCAGAACGTTGACAAGCCACGTATTAATACCACCGAAAATTGGATCAAACAGGTAGAACATAATCGCGCCTGTAATTAGGAGTCCGAATACCGGGTATAACAAGATTGGTTTTAAACCATCCAGCGTTTTTGGTAGACCTGCAAAAGCTTTACGCAGGAAGATCACCACATAACCAGCCAGAAAACCTGCTGCCAGACCGCCAAGGAAACCTGCATTGGAGTTTACAGCCATCAGACCCCCAACCATACCTGGCATCAGTGCCGGGCGGTCTCCAATACTCATCGCGATAAATCCGGCCAGTATCGGAATCAGGAAGTGGAACGCACCTGTTCCGCCGCCAATCGTTTGTAACAGTTGGAAGAATACATTATCTTCTCCCGCTACCTGTTCAATCAAGAAGGAAATGGCTAGCAAGATCCCCCCGCCTACAACGAATGGTAGCATATGAGAAATACCGTTCATTAAATCCTTGTAGATTTTGCTGCCTACGCTGCTCTTCTCCGCTTTCGACTCTTCAGCGCTGCCTTTACCTTCACTACGATAAATTGGCGCATCGCCGTTCAGCGCTTTGCGGATCAGTTCCTCAGATTTACGAATACCGTCACTTACCGGTCTTTGTAATACAGGTTTACCGTCAAATCTGGCCATTTCAACCTTCTTGTCAGCTGCGACGATTACTCCTTTGGCACGACGAATTTCATCCGCTGTCAGTACGTTTTGTGCGCCTTCCGAGCCATTCGTCTCTACACGGATATTTACACCCATTTCTTTCGCTTTCTTAATAAGAGCATCTTCAGCCATAAACGTGTGTGCAATGCCTGTAGGACAAGCGGTCACTGCAACCACAAACTCGTCAGAATTCGGATTGCCAACGATAACGTCTGGCGTTTGCTGCGCTTTGGCTGCCTCTTTCTTAGCCTCTTTTGCTTTTTTGGCAGCTTCTTCTTCCGCCTGCTTGGTATCAAACAACACAGATACTTCATCCGGTGTTTGCGTTTTCATAAGGTTCCCGATAAAATCGGTATCAATTAAGAGCCGGGAAAGGGCTGCCAATGTGCGAAGATGCGTATTTGCTGCTCCCTCTGGAGCCGCAATCATAAAGAACACTTTTGCCGGCTCACCGTCCAACGATTCGAATTCTACGCCTTTACTGCTTTTGGCGAAAACGACAGTCGCTTCATTCACAGCTTTGGTCTTGGCATGCGGCATCGCAATGCCGCCGCCGATTCCAGTGCTGGACTCTGCTTCACGTTTGTAAATCATTTCTTTAAACAAGGCACGGTCATTAATACGTCCACTTGCTTCAAGGCTAGCAATGAGTTCCTCAATCGCTTCGTCTTTTGTCGTCGCCTGCAGGTCCATGATCATCGTTTCTTTAATCATCAGGTCTGTTATTCTCATTTTTCACACTCTCCTAAGTTCGGTCAGCGTGTCGATACACGCATAATAAGCTCATGATGCAGCCGGATTACCGTTTTGAAATCGTGACTTGCGGCCGTAATTGTTCAATTTTCTCTCTAGTAGCCAGATCATCGGAAAACGCAGTTGCGCTTCCGGATGCCACTCCTGCACGGAATGCTTCGATCGGATCGCCATGAAGAGCCAGCGTACCCACGAATCCAGCAATCATTGAATCACCTGCGCCTACAGAATTTTTAACCGTTCCTGCTGGTACATTTGCGTGATACACTTCATCTGCCGTAATGAACAAAGCCCCTTCTCCTGCCATGGAAATCAGTACATTTTTTGCACCTGCTTCCAGCAGCTTACGACCGTAAGTGACGATCTCCTCCTTTGAATGAATAGTTACGCCAAACAACTCAGCCAACTCGTGGTGATTTGGCTTGATGAGCAGCGGTTTATGAACCAGTGCTTTCATCAGCGCCTCACCTGTGGTGTCGATGACGAATTCAGCCCCAGTTTGCTGGCATACGCTAATCAGCCGATCATAGAAGTCTCCTCCAAGTGACGGCGGGATACTTCCCGACAAGACGACAATGTCATTTTTCTGGAGTGCGGCCAGCTTTTGCACCAACGCATCGGCCTCTTGCTCACGAATCACAGGTCCCAAACCGTTAATTTCCGTTTCATCGCCATGCTTGAGTTTAATGTTAATCCGTGTGTCATCTTCGATCATTACAAAATCAGTTTTAATGGATTCTTCCCGCAATGTATCGTCGATAAACCTGCCTGTGAATCCTCCTAGAAAGCCGATCGCCGTGCTATCTGCTCCCAGCTGGTTTAGTACACGTGATACATTAATTCCTTTACCACCTGGCAATTTCAAATCACGTTTCATCCGGTTCAAATCACCAAGCTTCAAATCGTCAACTTCCACGATATAATCAATGGAAGGGTTCAGCGTTACTGTATATATCATTGTTATCCCTCGATTATCTTAGTTTTCTGAGCGATGGATCGGCGTGAGCGTTCTGGCATCGATTCGGTAATAAGTATAGCTTCCTTGAGCTCGAACAGTTTGGCGAAGGTTACTTCTCCAATTTTGCTGGAATCGGCCAACACATACGTTTTGCCTGACAACTGATGGGCTCGCCGCTTGATTAGCGCCTCTTCAGGATCAGGAGTTGTATACCCCATTTCCATATCCACCCCGTTCGTTCCTAGAAAGCACTTGTCGAATCGAAAATTGTCCAAATTTTGTAGGGCAATACTGCCAATTACGGCTTTGGTATGAATTTTCATCATCCCTCCCAGTAGATAGCTTCTGATTCTTTTACTTACCAGTGCTTCTACGTGGGATAGACCATTCGTCACGACCGTCACGTCTTTAGCTTCAATGTAAGGAATCATCGCCATCGTTGTTGTTCCCGCATCCAGATAAATACATTCGCCATCCAAAATTTCTTTGGCTGCCATGCGGGCGACTGCGTTTTTTTGTTGAACGTTTTTGAATGTTTTTTCTTCCATGCCAGGTTCCTGACTTTTCTGATTCAGTAAGGTTGCCCCACCATGAATCCGTTTTAGCAACTGACGGCCCTCAAGATCTATCAAATCGCGCCGAATTGTTGATTCAGAAGCTCCCAACAGATCAGCCAATTCCTGCAACTTTACAACACCACGTTCTTGTAAGCGCTGTATTATTAACTTGTATCTTTCCTCCGTCAGCATCTTCATTCCCCCAACTGTTTATATCGTACCACAAACCTGATAAAAAACAATCATTTTTCTCCAAAAAGATTCAAAAAAATTCATTCCAACTTCATTTTTTTACAAAATGGTGAATTCCCGCTCTAATCGACATGATTGCGTTTACATTTTAAAGAAAATTCATCTACTTTTATGTAAATTCATTCTTCTTACATAGGAATTCAGCAGTAAACGTTCAAAAACGTTCTAAAGCTTCCATCAGTACTATTTTACCATTATGCGCACAATTCGTCCCAATTTCCCTGAAACCTCATTAAGCTCATACGTAACCATTCCTGATGAGCATTAGGCACCTGTGTACACTAGCGCTGTATTTTAAAATAACAAGAGCCATGACTGCGTGCATACCGCATTCATGGCTCACCTTGTTATGATACATATTCACCCTCAATAATCTTCTCCAGATAATCTTCCGGCTGTGCAAGAAACTCAGCAAAGCTGCACACATCCGCATATTCCTGATGCTCCTCGTCATAATAACCCAGGCACTTCTGCTTTGGATTCCACACCAATATAATATCCGAGTAATTATCTACGTTTAGAGACAGACGCAACAGCTTTTGCCGACCTACCTTCATCTCAACCGTATCGATAATTGAAAAGAACTCAACAAATTGAATATCAAGATCATTTTCTGGCAGGTTCACACGGAGTTGATTCCCTGTCAGAAAGGCTATTAAATCCTTCGGAAGCTTGTAGCTTTTCAAAGCATGTCGTTTATTTTCCAGATTATGAAATGCCGGAGGCTCTACAGACTTTAAATACTCAGCCATTTCTACGTTTTTATTACTTAGTGCAATTGTATATGCCCGTTCTCCATCTTTTTCTGCCAGCGTCACATCAGCGCCTAGCTGAACCAAATACTTCACCATCGAAAAATCGTTGTTGCGCGCCGCCACTGTCAAAGGCGTGGCTTTATATGGATATACCATATTAGGGGCATTGAAATTAATATCTACGCCATGTTCCAATAGTAAAGCTACTGTTTTCAAGTCATGCTCACTAACTGCGTTGCGGAGTGTTGCTCCAGCATGCTGCTTCATATCGAGGCCCAGCTCATGGATAAGCAGCATATTACTTTTGTTACCGTAGTAGGCTTGCTCATAAGCACCAGATTTGACATGATTTTTACCGTCCAGCTTGGCGCCATGGGCGACCACATAACGGACAACCTCTTCGGTACCATAGCGAACAGCCGTCAGGAATGCGGGATTATCCTTTACATTAAGTTGAACCCCCTCATCGACCAGTAGCTTCAAGACTTCCATTTGCCCAGTGATGAGTGTAATATCCAGTGGACTTAATGTCGTATATTTGCTGAGTACGATCCCTTGTTCTATATCCCAGCCTTCGGTCAGCGCCTGGCGTAAAGCAGATATATTGCCTTGAACGATATGCATCGCTATCTCAGGAAGAACCTTGAAATTGCCTACATCTTTTAATTTAATCATGGTTACTACCTCACTCTTTATGTATCTACTATTAATCATGTATATCTATTTTATACCAACCTCTCTTTTATATAAATCCAACAGATTCCCCAAAATTCATTATTCACTCTAGCGCAAACAAGTGAGTAATAGAGGTCAAAATACCTTATAGAAGCTATAATTGTATTATGATTCTGTATACCCTGTGCAACCGAAAAGGAGAACATATGAATAGCATTCAATATTTGTCCCAATTTAATTTGCTTCATAGTCTCTCATTAGAAGATTTAATTGAAATGGATCAAATGACCTCCATTACGACTATACCGAAAAAAAACTTTATACAAACTCCAGAGACCTTTTCCGAGGGACTTTATTTTGTGAAAAAGGGCAAAGTACGTCTATATAAGCTAAATGCTGACGGGAAGCAATTTACTTTGGATATCCTCCGCGAGGGAAATGTATTTGGTGAAATGGATATGATTTCACTAGGAACAAGGGAGATGTATATAGAAACGATAGAAGAATGCGATATCTGCCGTATGGACAAAGACCGATTCGAGCATTTTTTAATAGAACATCCCAGGTTCATGATGAACATGATCAAGGTGTTAAGTGACCGAATTTCAGGAATGAGCAGTCTGGCCCAGCATTTAGCTTTGGGAAATTTACAGGATAAAATTTTGTATATTCTTCTGAAATTGTCCGATCAGTTCGCCCTCCAAAGCCGTGATGAGTATTGCAAAATCAATTTCCCTCTCTCTCATCAAGAAATTGCGAATCTGGTCGGGGCCACCCGTGAGGCTGTAACAGCTGCTCTTCAGGAGCTTGTCAAAGAAAAGGTCATTAAAACCGGCTTTAAGACGATTTACATCCATCGCGAAAAGTTAGTGAAGTTGTAAACTACATTACATCTATACTCCAACCCAAAAAAGTATCGTATACCTATCAGACAATTTACGATATGGAGTGGATGAAATGTTACAACGAAAAGGTGCTCGCAAAGGGTCAGATATTCCTAGTGATGTGCTTCAGCTGCTACAGCAAGGGCGGCTTCAGACGGTGAATCTCACCGAATGGCTGGCTGTCGATCATGTTGTACTATTACAAAATACTCTTGATGAATTTGGCTTGCAGCAATCATCCGATGTCTTCCTGACCGAATTGAATGAGCTGAAGGAAAAGAAGATCATGAAAATGATACCCGCAATCGCGCGAGCGTGGCTTCATGTGTTTGAGCAACAAG
Organism: Paenibacillus sp. FSL M8-0228; assembly: GCF_038007385.1. Classification (NCBI taxonomy): domain Bacteria; kingdom Bacillati; phylum Bacillota; class Bacilli; order Caryophanales; family Paenibacillaceae; genus Paenibacillus; species Paenibacillus sp. FSL M8-0228. Next base: position 1,898,795 of record NZ_JBBOXA010000001.1, on the reverse strand, counting down.
CGATAGAAGAACGTATTCGCATCTTTGATGCGATGGCCTCGCATCTTTCAGACAGCATTCGCTGCTGGGCTGCCTACATCATCGGGGTTGATCCCTGTTTAAGTGTAGAGGAAAAATTGGCTGGCATTCGCCCCTTTGCAGCGGATTCCCATTTCGGAGTACGTGAAATAGCCTGGATGGCCGTGAGAGAATCCATATCCTTGCAACTGCTTGAAGGGCTTGCCCTGTTAGACAGTTGGGTGCGAGATGAGGATGCTAACATACGTCGTTTTGCCATTGAATTAACCCGACCACAAGGCGTTTGGGCCAAGCACATCCCTGAACTAAAAGAACATCCCGAGTTGGCTCTTCCGCTCTTGGAGGCTGTTCAGTCCGATCCGGTCAAATATGTCCAGGACTCCGTTGGCAATTGGTTGAATGATGCCAGCAAAACCAGCCCGGAATGGGTTCTTCAAGTTTGTAATGCATGGCTGATGGCTTCGGATACTAAAGAAACGAAGCGAATAGTAACCCGGGCCCAAAGAAGCTTGAACAAAGAGAAATAATTAGAAGACTCCTCCCCATCCAATCCATATCTAGAGTATTCACATAAACTATTATATTTATCTGGAGTATTAGGAATGAGGAATTCCTATGTCTATTATTCAAATCTATCTGGAAGCAGACAGTATCGTATCTGGAAACATTGCTATCACAACAAGTATCAATGTCACTCCAGTGGTTAATCGTTACACAGCTATTGTCGTGCTTGGTAATATATTAGGTGGAGTGACTCACCATCCCAGCACAAAGTTTTACAAATGATAGTGGTACTTCAGTCTCGGCAAACAGTCTTGTTGTTCCGACTAGTAGCGGATACTACAATGTTTTTGTAAATGGGACGTTGCAGCGAGGCGGCTTAACAACGCTTTCTGCTACAAACCTAATTATAAATACAGGCCTGATTGTTGGCGCGACAGTAGTCGTTGAAGTTATTAATTTCAACTCTAGTGCCTCCTCAACCTCTGTCAACAATGTTCAGTAACGACTACCATAAGCGACTGAGCTACGTAAAACAGGACAAACGCCTCTTTTTTATAATTTTATAAAAAGGTAAAATTTCCTTTGTAAATATGAAACAGAGGGAGTTATTTCCATGAAATTCAATTTTGCGCATTTCCGATTTTATGTTATTGCACTGATCGCAGTGCTCATGCTTACCAGCTGCACCTCAAAAAATGCTGCAACTGCAGTCCAAACAAATTCTGATGTAGACAATGCGACTCATAGTACAACAGTTGTAGACAAAGAAAGTCAGCCTGTTCTACCCGTCACAGAGTCGCTGCCTCATACCGTTACCTCGGATAAGGATCTTGTGGCTCTTACCATTCCCGCTGGCTGGCGTAAATTTAAACAGGGACAACTGGATTCGGTGCTTAGTGTTTGTGACAAAGAAAAAAAGAATGTAGGTCTGGTTTTCCGTGTCCCCAAGTCAGCTTTTGCAAATAATATGACGCTCGACGAATTCGTACAGCAACGTGAAGAAATCTCCGCATTGGGCCTAGAAAACTTTAAGGCTGTGGATACTACCCCAATCCAGATTGATTCCACAACCGCCAGAACAGCCGATTATAGCGGGAAATACAATGGCCAACAGGTCTATTACTTCAGTGCCATGTTAGAGAGTAAGCAGCACTATCTTCAAGTATTAATCTATTCAAGGGGAGGCTCTGCAGTAGAACAACATCACGAATTTGCAACTATAGCCAGCTCCTTGAAAGTCTTAAGCGACTCACAAGTTAAGCCAGACCTTCGCTCAACAACTATTTTGAAAACATTTAAAAGTGAAGATGCCACGCAACAAATTCGTCTCCCTTATATATGGAAGACTGGTTTAATTCTTAATCCAGATGCGCTAATTCAAGCTTGGTATGAAAAAAACGATGCATACATGACGATCATCAAGGATTGGAAATCTGAACTGCCGTATGAGAAATCCTCAATGATCACATTAAAAGATTACGCTGAGTTTTCAGCTCAATTAGTACTCAAAAGGTCTGGAAAAGGGATTATTTCGACAGGACCAGTAAAGGTCAATATAAACGGGAATCAAGGCTTGCAATACGAAGTATGGGTAGAGAGTGATAAAGTAAAAATTGTATATCTAATCACTTATTTGGAACATTCCGACTCATTCTCTCAAATTATTTTTTGGACGAGAGCTGATTATTACGATAATCAAAAATCTGAATTTCAAAGATACACCAAAACATACAGAGAAGAAGAAATATAGACATGATAAAATCCGCCAAACACTTAGGAATCTTTGTGTTAAGCGGATTTTGTCTATATGACTATCACAGCTTGAAATTCTAAAAGCTTCCCCTTGTTTAGATAGGAGATGTTACTTGTACATCCTTTAATTTTTTGTGGGCTAATAAGAGATTAACTATGGTATCCAGCTGAAGGCCTTTCCATAGCTCACTATGCAGAATCTGATTAGCCCCTTCATCTTCTGAACCGTATACAAAGATGTGATCTCCCATATACTCGGGTAAAACCTCAAGTGAAATATTTTCAAATCCTTCTTTCATATTCAATGCCTTCTTGGTAGGTGGCAGCTTTAGCATCTGATAAATGGTCGGACTTCCGTAATTGCCGCCTTTCGCTGCCAAAACATATATCGATTTATTGGCGACTTGTACAATTGAAACCGTCTCTCCGTCCTTAACGATACCTTGAATTTTCGTTCTGGCCTCTGCAGCTTTCTTCTCGTATTCAGTAATCCACTGCTCGGCTTCTTTCTGCTTGCCAAAGATTTCACTGATTCTACGGAATTTATCCAGTGCTTGCACTGCCGCTTGTCCATCGCTGTTGGATGTTGTCGCTGTATGATTAGCCTTCGTTTGCGAACTTCCATTTGTATTCGTCGGAGCCGAGCAAGCTCCCAGCATCAATGATAAACACAGCATAATCATCATGGCCGTTATTTTAACTCTTCCGTGCATGAGCCTGCGATACAAGGTCGGGCTTAAGAGGTTCGATGCCCTGCCAATACAACTGCTGCAACAACTCGTATACAAATTGATGAAACAAGGCTTTAACATGCAGTTTGCCAAGTCCAGAAGCTCCACGCCATTCTTGCTCCAACAGCTTCACTTTCTCGTACAGGGACAGCGGGTAATGTGGTGCGAAAGCATACTGATTCTGAAAGGGATTTTCCTTTTCCAGCAATTGTGCTATCTCTTTGCGATCAGGCAGGGCCAACGTCGCCCTGTACAAAATGATGTAATATTCAAGCACATCCTCCGCCAGGATACTCAGGCACATTCCTTTTCCGCCATGCAGTACATGGAAACGCTCTATCCTGTGAATACTGTTATCCAACCGTACCCGTGGACTTCCACGCACGGCATATAAGAACGCACTGGCAGGAAGTCGATAGGCTCGAAGCTCCTCTCCTTTTTCGATCTTCCTATGACGAACATCCATCACCTGTATAAAAACATGATTCCACAGCAAAATGTGATCGTTCAACTTCATTACTACCGCTCAGCCCCCATCCAAACCGTTCCTTCAGTTCTTATTCCGTCCTATCAGAATTAAATTTATTATAATTGATAATCATTCTCACAAGCAATCGAATATATCCAACTTCCTCTGAATAGTTTAAAACCATTAATTATGTATGTATATATCAAAATATAAGTAAAAAAGCCCTGCAAAAGGGCTACAGATTGTCGAGAAACCCCGTCATTTTGAGACGTGGGTTTCTTTTTTACATCATAATGCTTTGGTCTCTGGAGAAGCAGGGGGGGTTACCCCTGTTTCTCCAGGCGATCTAGGTGGATCGCCATCTTCTTCATGTTCTGCACGGCTGCCGTCATAAGGGCTTGTTCCCTGACGTTTGGAAGACCGCGCAAACGGCAATAGCGAAACCCATGGAGCTCTTTGGCATCCGCGAAGCTTCGCTCAATCGTCTCTTTTCGTTTGCGGTACAGCTTTTTACCAGATGGGCTCAGCCGGTTGCTCCGTACCCACTCTTTGCTGTCTTCCCAGACATGCCGAGTCACCACTTTGCGGTGGTTTCGAGACTGGGTACACTGACTTAGCAGTGGGCAATGCTGGCACTGAGCTGGGTCAGAGGCATACTGCCGGTATCCCTTACGGTCCGTCGTTCGGTAGGGCAGTTCCTGTTGGGCTGGGCATCTATACGCATTGCGTTTGGCATCGTATTCAAACTTCCATTTCGGAAACAGTCCTTGTCTGGGATGGAATCTTCGGTGAGCAATCACGGCAAAAATCTTTCGGTTCTGCAAACCTCGGCAAATCGGCGTTGTTAAATAACCTGAATCTAGTGCAACAGCTTCTACTTGAAAACCAAAACGTTCTCTTTGGCGATCCAAACGGGACAAATAGGGGACAGAATCATGTACATTCCCTGGTGTCACATGCACGTCCGTAATCAGATTGTACTTCATATCCACCGTGCGGTGGTCCAGATAGAAGAAGCCTTCGGGCTTGCCATCACGGATCATATAGCCGCTGTCCGGGTCTGTTTTGCTCACTTTAATTTCTTTTTCTTCGTTCACTTCCTCTCGGGATTTTAAGGCTTTTTTCCGTGGTTTCTCCGGTCATCCTTCACCGCTTCGTTCAGCTCGTCCATATAGTCTTTAGTATTCTGCAACACTTGTTCTTTGGTGTACTGGTGCCTGTTAGCATTGGCTTTGACGTGTGTGGAATCGGTGACGAGAACACGCCCACCCACCATTCGGTGAGAGATCGCCTGCAGCACAATTTCATCGAAGATATCTTGAAAGATCGTGGTGTCTTTAAAGCGAGTGCGACGATTCCAGCTAATCGTCGTATGGTCCGGAACTTTATCCGTTAAGCCCAACCCCAGAAACCAACGATAAGCTAGGTTCGTCTGAATTTCTCGCTCGAGTTGCCGTTCTGAGCGAATGCCATAGAAATAACCGAGAAAGATCATTTTAAACAATACGGTAGGATCAATGGCAGGACGCCCGTTGTCTGCACAATACAGTGGTCGAACTTTATCATCGATAAACGAAAAATCGATATACTTATCTACTTTGCGGAGCAAGTGATCTTGAGGAACCAGATCTTCGATGGAAACAAATTCGTAGGATTGTTGTTTTTCGCGGTTGGAGCGTAGCATATCAACACCATCCGTTCTACAATAGTTACCTATATTATACAACATTAACGCGGTGTCGTCTTAAACAAAATTAACATAAAATAGGCTGTCGAGACTTTCTCGACAGCCTGAAGCCCTGCAAAAGGGCTATCTTTCTTGCGATTCATTCTACTGTCGATTAAAGCTCTACCTGTATGGCTATGTTCCAAATCGTTTGCGGTACCCGCATTTTCGGCATAACTCTTCTACCGCTTCTCTTTTGGAGAACCCGAAGTACAGACGGTTTGCACGCTCCCCTTCCACAATGTCGGAAAAAGATTGCTCATGCACATTACCTAAATTAATGACACCTTCTCCATCCAGACAGCAAGGGACCACCGTTCCATCCACCAATATCGCTGCTTGGCTACGGAGTGCATGGCAAAAGCCTTTTCCGTCATCTTCCGGGGCACTGAGGCTCGGCCATTCAAATTCGTGGTCCTGATTCAAATAAACGTTTGGTGCGATTTTGACCCCACTACCCGGTATCACCTTTTCCTCAATCCGATAGTCCAGTCCAAACTCTTGCTCCAGTCGTTCAAGTGTTTCCCGATTGCGCTGACGCTGCACATTAGTCAAATTATCTTCAGTCAAGTTCCAGAGACGGAACGAAATAATGACATTGTGTTTCACCGCTTCTCTTACAAACGTGAAAATATTACCCAAATATCCTTCTCGATCCACGGAGCCTTCATGTCCGTCAAAACTATGGAGAGAGAAGTTCATCTGACGCAGCGCTGGTTGCCCAAGCAGCTTATGTCCGGTCTTCGGCAGCAAGGTACCATTAGTGGTAATATTGACCTTTAAGCCTTTCTCATGAGCACTTTCCAGTAAAAGATCAATTTTCGGATGGAGCAACGGCTCTCCTTTTACATGCAAATAGATATAATCTGTATGTGGTTTGACCTGATCAAGCACATTTCGAAAGACTTCCGGATCAATAAATTTTTTGACACGCTGTGTTTGAGGACAAAAGCTGCATGCGAGATTGCAAATGCTCGTTATCTCAATGTATACCTTTTTAAAAGTTTTCAACATGATTTCCCCATTCTAACCTTCATCCTGAGCATCTTGTTTATGCTCACTAATCTTATGATTATAACGGGTTATCACCGACAGGTAAACTCTCCAGTCTCCCCCTTGGTGTGGGCATCAAATGCTCGACACCTACGCCTATCCAAGATTTGTTTGATATTTTCTATTGACCCTAGGTCTGACCTAAGGTTTATAGTGGAGTTATTCAAATATCAGTAAGGAGTCCTCTCATTGAAAGAACACATTACGATCAGCCAGCTTGCTCAGCTTATGAATGTATCTGTACATCAACTGCGATATTTTGAAGAAAAGGGAATCCTCTATCCATCACATACTGAAGAAAATCAATATCGGATGTACGGGCTTCATGAGATTTATCAGCTATCGCATATTTTATTACTACGTAAATTAAATGTCCCTGTCGGTCAGATTCAAGAATGTATGACTTCCTATGCTGCCGATGATTATAACCAGCTTTTAGAGCATTCGTTGCAAAAAGTACAAGCTGAAATAGCTAACTTAAAGATGCATGAACAGTTTATTCACAAAGTGTTAGAAGAATATAATAATCGGACCCAGCAGGGCGATGAGTATCAAGTCAAACGATTAGGTCCCCGTCATTTAAAGCTATGGTTTGCATTGGAGAATGGTCAAGAGTTCACTGCCGGAAACCTATTTGAACACCGCCCTGCCCCACCTCGATTATTTGAAAATGACATGCATTACTTGCCTGATGCTGGACAGTTGAAGCTGTGTTATGAAACGGCGGATGTGGCTGACTATATTCTGGAAGAAGGCAACTATCTTTATAAGCATCTTTCCGTCATTGAAGAACCTGAGATTGATTATGAGATCAAACAAATGGAACGATATGTAGCTCATCACCAATATAACTGCCAAAGCAAGATCATTCTAGTAGAAAAATCTTATCTTTCGATGTTCGACAACAACAAGCTACAATATGAAATTCAAGTCAAAGTAGAATAAATCTTGGAGGTGTTACATGAGTGCAAAATCTTTTGACATTGTTGCATACCAAAAACAAGACCATGAAGCTGTTTGCAGTCTTTTAGTCGAATCGTTTAAAGCAAAATTCCAATCTCTTGTTACACTAGAGGATCAAGCTACACAGCAGTTGTTAATGCAGGTTTGGGTTCAAAATCCTTATTCTACATCTATGAAACAATTTGTAGCCAAAGAAAACGAAGAAGTTATCGGTGTTCTTTCCCTTAAATGGAAACCCTCCTACTCTTCACTTCCTGAAACAAACCCCATTTCTTTGACTCCGCTCCTAAAACAGTTTGGTTGTTTCAATGTATTTAAATTTTTGGCAGGTATGCATGCGCTAGAGTATACCCCCGCTGCAAATGAGTGTTACATTGATCATTTGGCGATTCGTTCAAGTCATCGTAATCAGGGAATAGGACGCCATCTTGTAGCTTTCGCACAGCAATTTTCGGTTGAATCTGGTTTTCATGCATTGACGCTTCACGTAGCGCATAAGAACCAAGGGGCTATCCGTTTGTATCACCAACTGGCGTTTGAAGTAAAACAATCCAAATATAATGGGTTACGGCATTTTTGGTTCAAGGAGCCTGTATGGCATCTGATGAGTTGGAAAGAGAACCTGCATTCGAGGAGAGAGCATCATTGAAAAAAACACTCAAGCTTACTTTTGGTATTGCGGCAGCTCTGGCTGCTGTCTCGGTACTCATTGTTCTATATCAAAATTCCTACAAGATGACAGAAGAAAAAATACAAATCACGACACCTAAAGGGCTGTTAACAGGTACATTAACTTTGCCTAAAAACTACTCGGGAAAGATTGGATTGGTTATTTTTGTCCATGGGGATGGTCCTATTAATGACACCTATGATGATGGATACAAACCACTGTGGGAAAAGTTCGCTTCCAAGGGTTATGCATCCTTGTCACTGAATAAGCCCGGTATTAACAGCGCTCCTGGCAACTGGCTCGCCCAAAGCATGGAGGACCGCGCACAGGAGATCCGATATGCAATAGACTGGGCAAGAAGCTTACCTATGATTGATAAGCAAAAAATCGGCCTATGGGGAGCCAGTCAAGCAGGATGGGTCATTCCGAAGATCGTTAAAGAGGAGCATGATATAGCATTCAGCATCCTTGTATCGCCTGCCGTGAACTGGATTTCCCAAGGACAATTTAATACCAGAAAAGAACTGGAGCGAGAAGGAGTTACTCCGCAAGAAATTCAAAAGACATTGAACTACGATCAAGAGATTCTACAGTTACTGAAAAGACAGGCTTCTTATGAAGAATATCTAAGCATAGCCGATCCTGACGATATGATTTCCAAAGAAAGATGGAGCTTTATACGCAAAAATTTTCTGTCTGATTCCACCGAAGAATTAAGTCACTTCCATTCTCCTGTACTCTTGGTTCTGGCTGGAAAAGATATTAATGTTGATGCAAAGGATACCGAGCGAGTCTATCGCCAGAAGATACCTCCAGAACTGCTGTCCGTGATTCATTTACCTGAAGCCGACCACTCCATGATGGATGAAAAAATCGCGCGTTCAAAATCTCTAACTTTTTTAACAGCCGTATTCGCCCCAAGAAAATTGGTGAATGACGAGTATCTCGAAATCCTTGCCAATTATGTCAGTGAGCGTTAAACAATGATGTTTTTTTCATACTTCTTTTGAATATGCTGATAAAAAATCCATCTTTTTTGAGTATACGATTTTCTTAATGCGGTCTACAGACAGTCCACATTGTTCTGAGAGTTCGTCAATGGGCAGCCCATGTCTGCAAATAACTAGTCCTTGCACTCGTGAACAATGGGTTGCAATTAAAAAAGACGTCTATTTCCTTTAGGATCTGTTTTCTGTGCAGTCAGTTACGCGCTCATTCCACCCATAACTGTTCCCGGTTAGACTGGGAATAGATCTATAAACAACAAAAAAACGGCATCTCTGCCGTTTTTTCTAAAAAGATGGACTCTCAGGGACTCGAACCCTGGACCAATTGATTAAGAGTCAACTGCTCTACCAACTGAGCTAAGAGTCCATAATAAAAGTTTGGTGGAGCCTAGGGGGATCGAACCCCTGACCTCATCGCTGCCAGCGATGCGCTCTCCCAGCTGAGCTAAGGCCCCATCATAAGCAAGTTTTATCAACGTTTCAAGCGACTTCTATATCATATAAAATATTTAACCCTGTGTCAATACTTTTATAAAAAAATATAATTTTCTCCCTTCATGGCCCAGAAAAGATACAGTCAGCGATCAGTCGCTGGCTGTATCTTTAGATAACAGTGTTTTCAGTTCCTTCATAAACATATTGATGTCTTTAAACTGACGATAGACGGACGCAAAACGTACGTAGGCGACTTCATCCACTGGGTAAAGCTGTTCCATGACCAGCTCACCAATCTGCTGGCTATCCACTTCTGTGGCTGCTGTGTTGCGGATAGCGTTCTCCACCTGGGATACGATCATATCCAGTTGCTCGACGGATACTGGACGCTTCTCGCAGGCTCGAATGAGACCGCGCAGCATTTTATCACGACTAAACTCTTCACGGCTGCCGTCTTTTTTGATGACCATGAGAGGGGTTTCCTCCACCATTTCAAAGGTGGTAAAACGCCTGGCACACTGCTCACATTCACGGCGGCGACGGATGGACTTGTTATCATTCGCAGGTCGCGAATCCAGCACTTTCGTGCCATTGTAGGCACAATACGGACATTTCATAATCTCACCACTTTCTTTTTCCAATAAATTCCCGAAGACTTTTAGTAATAATTTTGTCAAAACAGATCATAATATGTTTACCATATCGCGAGGAGGTGAACAACAATGGCACAAGGAAACAATGGCAACTCCAACAATCTGGTAGTCAGCAGATCCTCCGGCGCTCTGGAGCAAATGAAATTTGAAATCGCTCAAGAGTTGGGTATCAGCATTCCTCAAGATGGATACCAAGGTAATATGACTTCCTATGAGAACGGTTCGATCGGGGGCTACATCACAAAACGCCTCGTAACGATCGCTGAACAACAATTGGCAGGTCAATACCAATAATCGCGGTAATAATGCAAAAATAACAAGAAAAAGTGTCTGGATGGGCTGGTAAAAACAGCCTGTCCAACGCTTTTTTCATTTTAAAGCGAAAAGCTCATCATGTCATTAACTTGGATTTAAAAATCATTATAAATTTTCGTGTATTGCCTGTAGTAATAAATGACCCGCTGTACATAATGTCGTGTTTCACCAAAAGGGATTTGCTTGATGGACTCTTCTTTTCCATCCCACACTCCCTTATCCAGCCACTCTTGAACTTTACCCGGCCCTGCATTGTAAGCAGCTACGATTGCTACAGGATTATCCTGAAACTTTATGGATAGGTTATGCAAATACCAGGTTCCCAGCTCAATATTGGTGCCAGGCTCGTGCTTGACTCTGTCCAGCGGAACCTTTTGAATCTGGGCGCTGTCCATAATCCAATTTGCCGTATTCGGCATAATCTGCATCAGCCCTAGCGCCCCCTTATGTGACTGCTTACTGGTTTTAAAATTGGTTTCTACACGGATAATAGACGCCACCAAAAATGGGTCTACTTCATACGTCTGTGAATACTGCCGAATCTCATCCTTATATTGAATTGGATAGAACCAGGGCATCCAATTTGAATTAAGGAATAGAATCAGGACAAACCCGACAAACAAAATGAGCAGGACTCTTTTCTTTCGCAAAATATTCATGCAAGTCCCTTCCGCTGCCAAAATTGATCAATTTGTCGCTTCGTCTCAGTCTGTGTTCCGCTATTATCAATAACGATATCGGCCAAGCTTTTCTTTTGCTCAATATCCATTTGTGCGGACAGCCGAAGTCCAGCTTGCTCCTCCGTCAGACCGTCTCTGAGCACCAGACGCTGGAGCTGAATATCACGTGGTACGTACACAACCATAATTTCCTCGTACAAGCTCTCAAGCCCCGACTCGTACAGTAACGGAATATCTGCCAAAACAAGCTTGTTCGGCTGTTCCCGTTCGAATGCTTCCATGCGCATACGCATTTCCTCACGAATAGCAGGATGTGTAATATCGTTAAGTGCCTGCCGCTGGGCAGGGTCTCCGAATACAATCTCTCCCAGCTTTTTGCGATGCAGAGTTCCGTCACTGTTCACTATAGCTTGTCCAAAATGCTGTATGACCGCCGCCAACACCGGATGCCCCGGAAGCATCACTTCCCGGGCAATGGCATCTGCGTCGATCAGCAGCGCACCTTTGGCGACCAAAAGAGCCGACACGGTGCTTTTTCCGGTAGCAATACCTCCGGTTAATCCGATATTCATGCTCTTTCACCTCATAACAGCTTCAATATGCCCATCATAATCAGTAATAATGCCGGCAATACACCCAGCGCCTTCATAAATCGAAATGCTGATAGAAAGAAACCTGCCTTCATCCCTGCAATCAAAAATGTTCCACTGAATAACGTAATAGCCAGCGCAGTAGACAGTGGTTGAAAACCAAGCATAGCTGCCCCGAGTCCCGCTCCGAACGCATCGACCGATAATGCAATACCCAGCCAAACCGCTTCGGTAGCAGATATACTGCCGGAACGGTCCATATCCGCAGCAGACGGGCTTCGAAGAATCCGAATAACAAGCCCCCATTTGCGAAACTCCAGAGAAAATACTGTTCGTTCCTGCTGCTCCACAGAAGCTTCTGCCGACAGATCTTTTCTTGAGCTGGGGAAAGACTCGGTATCAGCATTCTCCATACCCTCCTTCTCCCCAAGAACAGATCTGCTCGCTGGATCAGTCTGTTTTGTAAGAAGCAGACCCCGAGAGGGCTCCACTGAATCCTCTGGCAAATCCTCTTTGCGGTGCAGAGCTTGAATCAAAGAGTAACAGCCAATACAGATCAGGATGACAGCACCGAAAACGGTCGTATATACAGGAGACAGGACACGAGATAGTAATGCGCCCAATTGCATGGATATGCCGATCACCAAACCTGAACATACGGAGATGATAGCAATCGACAACAGTGGAATTTTCATTTTGCGCAGACCATATGTAACACCGACTCCGAAACTGTCCAAACTTAGCGCAAATGCCAGTAACAGCAGGGCTCCCCAATGATTAGCCACTCCAATTCCCTCCCATTGCGAAGGCAGGGCCTTATAACAACCGAAACCCTCCGCAGTATTGGTACTTGGAACAATATATGAGAGGGATGGGCTTGGGGTGACTGTGCTTGTTTAGCGCAGAGGCTGGCAGACCGGACAATGATGTGTGCCCCGTCCGGCTACGACAGATTTTTCGATCAATGTACCACAGTTGATGCAAGGCTTCGCGTTACGTCCATAGATTTGCAATTGATGCTGGAAGTCGCCCGCTTCGCCCTGTCCATTCACGAATGATTTAATGGACGAGCCTCCAACCTGAATGGACGCACCTAGCGTGGAGACAATAGCTTCATGCAAGACATGAAATTGGCTATCCGTTAGGCTTTTGGCTGGCTGTGCTGGATGAATCCCCGCCTTAAACAACGATTCATCTACATAGATATTCCCGATGCCCACCACATATGACTGGTTTAACAGCGCTGCCTTGATCGAAGTCGAACGAGTTCCAACAGCGGCACGCAGCATTTCTGGTGTAAAGGCCTCGTCCATCGGTTCCAGACCAAGTTTGTTCAGCGGCTTTTCCAGCAAATCCTGTCCTGCTGGAAATAAGTGCATCGTGCCAAACTGGCGCACATCCTGATAACGCAGCTCCGTACCATCTTTAAAATGAAAGATGACATGGGTATGCTTTTCCACAGGATCATGTTGTGAATATAATCCATATCGCCCTTCCATTCGAAGATGGGAGACCAGCACCAGCCCGTCCAGCAAAATCCGCAGAAACTTTCCGCGTCTCTCCACCCCTGTAATCCGGTGATCAGCCAATTCCATGGCAAAAGCGTGGATATCATCGGGCCGTTGAATGATCCGCGGCAGATTCACAGTGACATGATCTATATGTTTATCAACGATAAGCTCGTTTAGCGTTCGTTTAATGGTTTCTACTTCCGGTAATTCCGGCATGATGTCTTCACCTCACCCTATATTATAACGGAAGCAGCGTCAAATTGGGACTATCTACTCATTGAAATATCTTATTTGGCCTCATACCAATTGCTGCCATAGCTTACTTCGGCTTTGAGCGGCACAGCCAGCTTTAATGCAGCTTCCATGGTAGCCGGGACAAGCTCTTTCATCGTTTCCATTTCCTCAGGCGGAACCTCGAATACAAGCTCATCATGTACTTGGAGCAGCATTCTGCTACGAAGATTACGTTCACGTAGCGCTTTATCCATCTGTACCATCGCCAACTTGATAATATCAGCTGCGGTGCCTTGAATCGGCGTATTCATCGCTGTACGCTCGGCGAATGAACGCAGGTTGAAATTGCTGGCGTTAATCTCCGGCAAATAGCGTCTGCGTTCCAACAGCGTTTTTACGTAGCCGTCCCGCTTCGCATCCTTCACAATATCATCCATGTAACGGCGAACGCCTTGGAACACATCAAAATACTGGTCGATAAAGCGAGCCGCTTCCTTCCGCGTAATATTCAAATTTTGTGACAGACCATAATCACTGATCCCGTAGACAATCCCAAAGTTGACTGCCTTCGCAGAACGCCGCATATTGGAGTCCACATCTTCCGCTGCTACACCGAACACATCGGATGCGGTCTTGGTGTGAATGTCCATATCGTGGACAAAGGCTTCCTTCAAACGTTCATCATCCGAAATATCAGCCAGCACCCGCAGCTCAATCTGTGAGTAGTCTGCCGCCAAAATAGACCAGCCCGGTTCGGACGGAACAAATACTTTGCGGATTTTGCGACCTTCTTCAAGACGAATCGGAATGTTTTGCAAATTCGGAAATTGACTACTCAAGCGTCCAGTTGCTGCAACCGTCTGCCGGAAATACGTATGCACCTTACCCGTTTTCTCCGAAATTTCTTTAAGCAATCCTTCAACATACGTCGATTGGAGTTTGGCAATGGTACGGTACTGCAAAATGTTTTGTACAATATCATGATAGGGGGCCAGCTTTTCCAGTACCTCCGCATCGGTCGAGTACCCCGTTTTCGTCTTTTTAATGACAGGTAAACCCAGTTTATCAAACAAAATCTCACCCAACTGCTTAGGCGAATTCAGATTGAACTCTACTCCGGCAATGCTGTAGATCTCGTTCACCAACGTTGCGATCTGGGCTTCAAATTCTTTACCCAAAGCACGCAGTTCTTCTACGTTCACCAAAATGCCCTGCTTCTCCATATCCGCCAAAATGCGGGACAACGGCATCTCCAGCTCATGAAACAGCTTATGCATTTCCGTTTTCTCCAACTCAGCCTGCTGCACAGGCACCAAAGCTTCAATCACCGCTGCCTTACGCGCCACATGATCAGACAGTACATCCACGTCAGGAACTTTATATTTAGCTCCTTTGCCGAACACTTCTTCGTCAGGACGGATCGAAGACAAGCCATATTTGGCTGCCAATCCGCTCAATGTCTGGTTTGCATCAGTTGGGTCCAGCAAGTATCCTGCCAGTTGCACATCAAACTCGGCACCTGCAAACTCAATTCCATGCCAGTGTAAAGCCAAATCCGTACGATGCAGATCATGACCGCGTTTTTTGCGTTCAGGGTCAGCAAGCCATTCGCGAATAGGTGTAGCTGTATCGCTTTGCAGTACACCCAGTGTCATAAAAAACTGCTGTCCCGTTGCGGCAAATATCAGACCTACGATGTCAGCATGATGCGGATTATCGCCATGCGTCTCAACATGCAGCACATCCACATGATCCAACACTTCTACCAATTCGCTAATCCGCTGCTCATCCAGCACTGTTACGTCAGCCGCGGCTTCCTCTACGTCTACCCCAGTACTGCCAACCTCACCTGAAAAAGATAAACGTTCCAGCAAGGACTTGAACTCCAGCTTCGCCAGAGCTGGCCCGGCTGTTTCTGCTTGCAGCCCGCCGAAGGCCACATCTTCCAGCTGCTTGTCCAACGTTACGTCCCGATAAATGGTCGCCAAATCTTTGCTCATTCGCGCATCGTCAGCATGTGTCTCAACGCGTTCTTTCATTTTGCCCTTCAGCTCATTCGTGTGCGCCAGCACTTCTTCGACTGAACCGTATTGATGCAGCAGCTTGAGCGCTGTTTTTTCACCCACGCCGGGAATACCAGGAATATTGTCCGACGTATCGCCCATCAGGCCCTTAAGATCAATAATTTGCAGCGGCTTCAGCCCATATCGTTCCTGAATTTGCTCAGGTCCATACGTCTCCACCTCAGTAACCCCTTTGCGAGTCAAGCCGACTGTGACATGGTCTGAAGCCAATTGAAGCATATCCTTGTCCCCGGTCACGACCAGCACATTGAAGCCGGCTTCGTCCGCTGTCTTGGACAGGGTCCCTATAATATCGTCCGCCTCATAGCCATCCAATTCAAACTGGGCAATGCCGAAAGCGGTCAATAGCTCTTTCAGCAACGGAAATTGCTGGGACAGCTCTGGCGGGGTTTTCTCCCGTCCACCTTTGTAATCCTCGTATCCCTTATGGCGAAACGTTATTTTACCGGCATCGAAGGCAACCAGCATATGTGTTGGTTTGTGCTCCTCTAAGAGCCGCAATAACATCGTCGTAAATCCGTATACCGCGTTCGTCTGTTGCCCGCTCGAATTCGTTAACGGTGGCATAGCAAAAAACGCCCGGTAAATGATACTGTTACCATCTATAAGCATGAGTTTATCCATTTAGCACCTCGCAAGTTCATCAATGCATTCGTAACGTTCTTACGTTTTACGCATTCCTCTTCCTATCTTAACATACAAGACTCCTTTTTCAGAAAAAAACGGCT
The DNA here is from genome assembly GCF_038007385.1 of Paenibacillus sp. FSL M8-0228. Classification (NCBI taxonomy): domain Bacteria; kingdom Bacillati; phylum Bacillota; class Bacilli; order Caryophanales; family Paenibacillaceae; genus Paenibacillus; species Paenibacillus sp. FSL M8-0228. The sequence continues at coordinate 1,882,672 of NZ_JBBOXA010000001.1, read as the reverse complement.
GCTTCCTAACCAAATTTGCCTTTTGCTCAAAGACAAGTCTGGGTCAGAAACAACCGCTATATACCTGAAAGCTCTACTGGTTCAAATCTGGTCTCTCCCCTGTCACGAGATATACAGTGCTTTCACCGATATTCGTAGCATGGTCACCAATTCGTTCAATGTATCGTCCTACAAGCAACTGCAGCATAGCTTGTGAAGCCTCTGCCGGCTTTTCTACCATAAAGGCGTACAGATCGCTGATCATGTGGCTATACATGGAATCCACACGATCATCCTCTTTGGCCATTTTGTAGGCCAGATCTGTGTTTTCATCCAAATAGGATTTGATCGCATCATCTATCATTTCTTTAACAATGGAAGCCATGTGCGGAATATCCACCAGCGGCTTAATGATCTGCTGCCCTTCCAGACGAAGGGTCACCTTGGCAATATCAAGTGCCAAATCGCCCATTCGTTCCAGATCACTGGAAATTTTAAATGCAACAATGATTCGGCGCAAATCCTTCGCTACCGGCTGCTGGGTAATAATGAGCTTGGAACCCATATCGAGAATATTCTCTTCCAGCGTATTGAGGGATGCATCATTTTTGACCACCTGCTGAGCCAATTCTGTATTTTTGGTCTGCAAACATTCAATGGCCTGATCGAGCGCCTTCGAAACGTGTGCACCCATTTCGCGCAGTACGGCTCTCAGTTCATCTAACCCTTCATCAAAACCTTTTCTACGTATCATTTCGAAGTCACCCCTTCTGGCATATTCATCAGGTAGGCTTTAGCCAAATCGCCCTGAAATATAATCTTCCGTTCGTGAATCCTGCGGCGTGGAAAACATTGTCTCTGTATCCGCCGCTTCCACCACAACACCATTCAAAAAGAATGCAGTTCTACCAGACACACGAGCTGCCTGATGCATGTTATGCGTCACCATGACAATGGTATATGTGTCTCGCAATTCCTGAACCAGTTCTTCAATTTTCATCGTGGAGATCGGATCCAGCGCAGATGTCGCCTCGTCCATAAGCAAAATATCTGGTTGTACAGCAAGCGCCCGGGCAATGCACAACCGCTGCTGTTGTCCACCGGACAAGCTCAGAGCAGAACGCTTCAAAAAGTCCTTGACCTCTTCCCAGAGTGCCGCCTGCCGCAGGCTTTGCTCGACCAATTCGTCCAACTTGTCCTTTTGCCGAACTCCATGCAGACGCGGGCCGTAGGCCACGTTATCATAAATCGATTTGGGAAACGGGTTAGGCTGTTGAAAAACCATTCCCACCTGCTTCCGCAGAGTTTCTACTTCCATAGTATCGCCGTATATATCCTGGCCTGCGATACTCACGGTGCCTTCAATACGCGTACCTGGTATCATGTCATTCATCCGGTTCAGCGTACGCAGTAGGGTCGATTTGCCGCAGCCGGACGGGCCGATAAAGGCAGTTACCGTTTTTTCAGGAATATCGAGGTTTATATGTTTCAGCGCGTGAAATTTCTCATAATATAAATTCAGCTTATCAATCCGGATTACGGAATCATTCATGGATTTATGATCTCCTTCGTGTTGCAGTTATGATCCTCAAGCATTGCACCTGATTTGCACAATATGAAGATTATATAAGCTGTGTGTAAATTTAGTGTGGTGGATTTGTTAACGGTATGTAAAATGATCAAGAACTTAGCATGAGCTCAAGCTCCTGCGCAATTTCGGCTGCATTCAAAGCTGCTTCCTCTGCGGAACGGGACATTTCACTGTTTTTAGCTTCAATTTCATCGACAGCCTGCAGTAGTTTGGCAAAAGTTTGTGTTCCGGCAGATATATATTGAGAGCCTGTATGAATCTGCTGCATACTCGTATCCGTCAGTTCAGCGGTGTCACGCAGCATTTGCTCGATATGGGTGAGTAAGCCTGTAATCTGTGTGGAAAAAGCTTTCGTCTGGAGTGACATATTCCGCACCTCCTGAGACACAATCTGGAAGCCTCGTCCATGTTCGCCAGCATGTGCCGCTTCAATGGACGCGTTGATCGCCAGCAATCCACTGTGATCTGCCAGTGCACGAATGGATGAAGCCATGCCCGCAATGTCATTCAGCGATTGCGTCAATGCCGTCATTTGCTCATGCTGGCGTTTCATTTGCTCCGTAACCGCACGATAGGAGAGCAAAACATCCTCCAGTTCTACTTTGCCACGACGGGATAATTCACTCATTGAGCGGGTTAGCCGCACACTGTCATCGGCCTCTTTAGCTGCATCCAGCACAGTCAGCTGAATACGCTGGACTCCGTCATAGCTATGCCGAATCACATCTCCCCGCTCTTCGTCCGCTTCTCTTTGCATTCGCTGCACGACGGACAGGATATCACGAATCGTGAGTACACCGAGTAACCGTGTTCCTTCCTTAATCAACACACAATCGTAAAAACGCTGATCTTCGCGCAGCATCGCCAGTTCCACAATGTCCGATGCCTGGCTTTTCAGATCCACAATTAATGTATCGGGGTCGGCAAATAGGGCCGCAGGCTTGTCATAGAACAACGCCGCAGCAAATCTGCCCGTAAAATGGCGATTGTACGCATCTCTCATAATAATGCCCAATGGAAGATCATTTTTATCCACAACAATGACACAAGGAATATCTTCCTGTGTTTTCATAAGGGCTAACAGTTCTTTACAAGACATATCCGTACCAATGATCGGAACCTCCCGGCATGGCACATAGGTAGTAATCGACTTGTATGCTTCACGTTCAATCACGGCAGTGGAGCTCGGCTGGGTCTTTGGTTCCGTTATCATCGTTCTGAAGTCCCCTTTTTTTAACTACTTGGAGTGACGGGAACATCATATCGGTCATTTGTTGATTCTAGCGTCTAGTTTTGTTAATGAAATGTAAAATCACAAAATGGACACAAAGGTCCCCGGACACTGCGCTGAATAAAGAAAAACGCTCCTCATTTATAATAAATGAGAAGCGCTTCTTTTTTTATTTACAACCAGCTTGTACCCCACTCCACGGATCGAATCGATATGAACCGAGTCGGGATCAAGCTCCAGCTTTTTACGTAAGGAGCTGACGTGCACATCCACGGTCCGTTGACCGCCAATATAGTCAAAACCCCAAACAGCATTCATCAGATCATCCCGGGTCAGGACCACACCCGGCTTGCGGGACAAATAAAGAAGCACCTCAAATTCCTTGGGTCTGAGGCTGATGGACTGACCTCCAAGAATGACTTCATATTTTTCAGGGTAAATCTCCAGCTCGCCCAATTGAATTTTGGAGCTATCTTTCTGATCAGACAACACTCCTTCATCCCCACCGGAAGTTCTTCGCAGCACAGCCGTCACGCGGGCCAACAGCTCAGAAACGCCAAAAGGCTTCGTGATGTAATCATCCGCACCCGACTTCAGCCCTTGGACAACCTCGGCTTCACCGTTTTTGGCCGTTAAGATAATAATAGGCGTCGTCAGCCCCTGATGGCGAAGTCTGCTCAGAATGTCCAGTCCGTTCATTCCCGGCAGCATCAAATCCAGCAGGATCAAATCGTAGGACTCTCTGGAGGCTTTCTCAAACCCGGCACTGCCATGATCCTCCGTATCCACTTCGAAGCCTTCTTGTATCAAATTGTAGGATAGCAATCTGGCAAGCGTTGGTTCATCCTCAATAACCAGTAAGCGTTGTCCCATAAATAACTTCATCTCCTGTTTACCTGTTAAAGGCGCATTGGTCAAAATCCTGAAACTTTTTCCATACTCATGCGACACCCGTTTATTTTATCACGGCATTGTTAACAGAATGTAAAAAATGGTCTAGTTCATTCTTCCTGTTGCAATAGCGGTAATTCAACTGTAAATGTAGTACCCAATCCAAGCTCACTTTCCACCGAAAGGGTGCCATGATGCAAATCGACCAAGTGTTTGACGATCGACAATCCCAGCCCCGTTCCGCCAGAGTTACGCGAGCGACCTTTGTCCACCCGGTAAAAACGCTCAAAGATACGTGGCAGGTCCTTCTTCGGAATTCCAATACCTGTATCACTGACTGTAAATACGACCTTTTCGGTGTCATTCTCCCGCTGTATCGTTAGAACCTTAATCTTTACCTTGCCACCATCAAGTGTATAGTTGATGCCATTAGACAAAAGGTTCAGGAAAATCTGCTGAAGCTTATCTTCATCTGCCTCCATAAACAGCTCATCCGGGATATCCATGTGTAGTGAAATTCTTTTTTTGGCAGCTACATTGTTCAGTTTTTCCAGCAATGATTCTATGAACGACGAAACGTGCACCGGCGAGCATTCCAGAGGGGAACGCTTGGACTCGATTTTGGACAGCTCCAGAATATCACCGATCAACCGATTCAATCGTTCGCTTTCATCATATATAATTTGCAAAAATGAACGGGCCGTCTCCTCATCTTTAACCCCGCCACCGAGCAAGGTCTCGGCAAAACCCTTGACTGCGGCAATCGGCGTTTTTAGCTCATGAGAAACGTTAGCCACAAATTCGCTCCGCATATTTTCCAACCGTCGAATAGCCGTAATATCCTGTAAAAGGAACAGCATCCCCCGGTATCCGCCCTCATCCTCATACATCGGAACACCGTCCAGCAACACGAGTCTCTCCTCGGGATTGTACAAATGAACCTCACCATGCAGCCTTTCTCGGCTTTGTATACTGCCCTCAATTAGCTTTGTGAGCTCATAATGCTTCTTCAGCTCATGATACGGCTTGTCTGTCACCCGTTTACCCACGACACCAAGCATTCGCTCAGACTCACGGTTTACAAGCGCAATACACTCATTTGCATCAATCATTAGAATTCCGCCTGTCATATTACTCATGACACTCTGGAGCAGATCCTCATTGTCACGTATCGTTTTCATTTGGTTTTGGAGACTATCAGCCATACGATTAATGGCTTCACCCAGTTGCCCTACCTCGTCCCGGCGCTGCACACCAACCCTTGCGTCATAATCCAGTCCTGATATACGGTTGGCTACCCCAGTAATATGTTCAATGGGCGAGGTGAGACTGCGAGCAATACGATAGCTCACCAGTCCAGCAGCAATAAACAGCAACACTAGACCAATCCCGATGGCCGTCCAGCCGCGCTGCACTCCCTCCTCCACCGCTTTCAGACTCATGGACAAACGGATATATCCGTCAAAACCCTTATCCGATACAACAGGCTCTGCAACGTATAGCATGTTCCGCTGCAAGGTTTCGCTGTAACGAATCGTGCGTCCAATCTTCTCTGTTGAAGCTTGCTGAATTTCTTCACGAGATGCGTGATTTTCCATCTTACGCGGATCGCTTAACGAATCTCCAACCACCGTCCCGTCCTTGCGAATGAAGGTCACCCGCGATTCCGTCAGACGAGCAATTTCTTTCGCCTTTTGAGAATAATAAGAGACATAATCCGTGCTGGACAGGGCATCTGCATTAACAAAAGGGAATGTAGCTCGAAGCAGGTCGATCTCCCGTCCCATGTTCTCCTCTAGCACCTTCATATTCGAATTTTTAAAAATTTGTCCCATCGTGATTCCAGCAGCAAGGACAGATACGCCAATCAAAATCAGCATGATCAGGGTAAGCCTGAAACGAAACGATTTCATAAAATATGCCCATCCTTTATGTAAGTTAAGTCTCATTCTACAGGCTACCTTCATTATGTTCCACTGTGAAAAGAAAAAAGGCTAGGGCATAACACAGCCCTAACCTTTTCCTTGTCCTTTTATCCGTTTATAACTTCACCGCCATTGATATGAATAACCTGTCCGCTTACATAAGAAGAATCATCTGAAGCAAGGTACACATAGGCTGGCGCCAATTCTTCCGGCTGACCCGGACGCTTCATTGGCTGCGCTCCTCCAAACTCGCTGACCGTCTTAGCATCAAATGTAGACGGGATTAACGGTGTCCAGATCGGCCCTGGTGCTACAGCGTTCACCCGAATGCCTTGATCTGCCAAATTGAGTGAAAGGGAACGTGTAAAGGATGTGATTGCCCCTTTGGTCGATGAATAATCAATGAGTGTCTTGTTCCCAGCATACGCGGTAATCGATGTTGTGTTGACGATCGTGCTCCCTTTTTTCAAATGCGGCAATGCTGCTTGCGTCAAGAAGAACATACCGAAAATATTCGTTCGGAACGTGCGCTCCAACTGTTCTTTGGTGATATCCTCCAGCTTTTGTTGTGGATGTTGCTCTGCCGCATTGTTCACAACGATGTCGAGCTTGCCCAGTTCGTTAACTGTCTGTTGAACCGCTTTTTTGGCAAATTGATCATCTCCGATATCGCCAGGAATCAACACGCATTTGCGTCCCTCCTGTTCCACCTGACGTTTTGTTTCTTCCGCATCCTTATGCTCATTCAAGTAGATGATGGCTACGTCCGCACCTTCTTTGGCATACGTGACAGCTACAGCCCGACCAATTCCACTGTCCCCACCAGTAATAAGTGCAACTTTACCTGTTAGCTTGCCAGCGGCTTTGTAAGTTGGTTTTTCAAATTGGGGTGCAGGCGACATTTTGGACTCAATCCCCGGTTGCTGGTCCTGATGCTGTGGGGGCAAAGTTTGCTGAGGTTGATTACTTTTAGACATTGTACATTCTCCCTTCAAAATCAGATATTTTTTAGGATGCAACATTTGCATCCACTCTACTCCTGAATTACCACACAAAGTTATTCGTTAAACGAAAAAAGAACAATGTAGTGATTTGAGCGCAAAAAAAAACGGCCTATGCTTATTCAGCACAGACCGTTTTTCAATTTAGCATTTGTCATCATTCGATTATAGACTCTCACTAAATGCATAATTAAATAATATCGCTGTATACCATTAAAAACGTAATTAAAATCAGGAAGACGGCAAGCAGCGTACTGAACATTCGCATTTTGCCAGCATATTGCGTAATAGGCTGTTGGCTACGAATCGCTTCCAGCGACAGCCGTAACGGCTTACCCATGGCTCCCGCAATACCAGAAATAGCGAGAAACAACAGCAAAACGACAACAATCCATGCTACCGAATAAGAACCCCAGGGAAAAATCATATAGATACCGCTAACAAGCACTAAGATCAGCGCAAATTGAGCCAAACGGTTCAATAGCTGAACAGCCGATATCGTTCCTTCCTGCACGCTAGGAGCCAATTTGTCGATTTTGCCCACCACGAAGGGGAGCAATAAATAAAAACCCATCGCCAGTGATCCAATAATGTGAATAAAAAACATTTTACAACCTCCACTTCTTTGTTTTCTTACAAACTTTTTTTCCATAGAACGATCATATTCCAACGAATGACTACCATCTTTTTCAGTGTTTTGGGACATGCTTTTCTATGTCAGGATTTTGCAAAGTCCTCATGTAACTATCAATGCATATGAACTCTATTATACCGGGGAAGTGAGTCAAAGCAAAGGAATAAGGAAGAAAACGAATAGATTCCCTATATTCTGTTTATGAGTAAAAGAGGTGTCCCGCGGCCATGACTATGGCTTAGGGACACCTCTTCAGGTAATAGTCACCGTTTTAGTAGAAAATTGAATCTAAACGGTAACTATTTTAATCACACTGCGGACCGACTCCGCGGATTGATCGAGCGCTGCTTTTTCTTCGGCTGTCAATTCCAACTCGAACACTTTTTCGATGCCATTGCCACCAAGAAGTGTCGGTACGCCAAGGAATAAATCCTGATAGCCGTACTCTCCCTCCAGATAGGCGATGACTGGGATAATCCGTTTTTTGTCTTTTACAATCGCTTCCGTCATCTGTGCAAGCGAAGCTGCCGGAGCATAATATGCGCTACCATTACCCAACAGGTTGACGATCTCTCCGCCACCGCCGCGTGTACGTTGTACGATCGCTTCGATACGTTCCTGCGAAATCAGAGTTTCGATAGGTATACCTCCAACACTGGAATAGCGTACCAGAGGCACCATATCATCACCGTGGCCCCCCATAACGAAGCCGCGCACGTCTTCGACGGAAACGTTAAGCTCTTGTGCAATAAAGGTACAATATCGCGCTGTATCAAGCACACCGGATTGGCCAATAACCCGATTTTTCGGGAAACCCAGCGTTTGGTAGGCAGTATAGGTCATAGCATCTACCGGATTGCTCAGAATAATAACAATAGAATCTGGCGCATACTTCTTCACGTTCTCACAAACGGATTTTACAATTCCTGCGTTCGTATTTACCAAATCATCACGGCTCATACCCGGCTTGCGTGCAATCCCAGCTGTAATAATGACGATATCTGAGTTAGCTGCATCCTCGTAATTGGAAGTGCCCGTGATCTGACTGTCAAATCCCTGTACCGGACCGGCCTCCAAAATATCAAGCGCCTTGCCTTTGGTCGGATTCTCTAGTTGCGGAATATCGATCAGTACGATATCACCTAGCTCCTTTTGAGCCAGCAGCAATGCGGTAGTGGCACCGGTAAAACCGGCGCCAACAATGGATATTTTTTTACGTTGAATGGACAAGTGGTATTCCCCTTCCTTACAGGTTACTAATAATGGTATCTGCGAACTCGGAGCATTTCACTTGTGTAGCACCATCCATCAGACGAGCAAAGTCATAAGTTACAATCTTCTTATTAATGGACGTCTCCAGCCCTTTGTAAATCAGGTCAGCCGCTTCTTTCCAACCCAAGTGTTCAAGCAACATTACGCCCGACAGAATGACGGAACCAGGGTTCACTACATCTTTGTCGGCGTATTTTGGTGCTGTACCATGTGTAGCTTCAAAGATAGCATGCCCTGTTACATAGTTAATGTTCGCACCTGGCGCAATACCAATTCCACCAACTTGGGCAGCAAGAGCATCGGACAGATAGTCCCCGTTCAGGTTGAGCGTAGCAATCACATCAAATTCAGAAGGACGAGTCAGTACTTGCTGAAGTGCGATATCAGCAATCGCATCCTTGATAATGATTTTGCCTGCATCTTCAGCTGCTTTTTGAGCTGCATTAGCCGCATCCTCACCGTCTTTTTCCTTGATTACGTCATATTGGGCCCAAGTAAATACTTTATCTGCAAATTCTTCCTCAGCCACTTCATAACCCCAGTTTTTGAAGGCACCCTCGGTAAATTTCATAATGTTACCTTTGTGTACAAGCGTTACACTCTTGCGTCCGTGGTCAACTGCATACTGAATGGCTGCCCGTACCAGACGCTTTGAACCCTCGGAAGAAACTGGCTTAATGCCAATACCAGAGGTTTCAGGGAAACGGATTTTGTTCACACCCAGCTCTTGCTGGAGGAACTGAATAACCTTTTTCACGTCTTCGGACCCTTCAGCATACTCGATCCCCGCGTAAATATCTTCTGTGTTCTCACGGAAAATAACCATATCTACCAATTCAGGACGTTTCACTGGAGAAGGAACACCGTTAAAATAACGAACAGGACGCAGACATACGTATAAATCCAGTTCCTGACGCAATGCCACATTCAACGAACGGATACCACCGCCAATAGGTGTCGTAAGCGGACCTTTAATGGCTACAATATACTCACGGATGGCTTCCAAAGTATCGTTAGGGAGCCATTCGCCGTATGTATTGAAAGCTTTCTCACCAGCGAATACTTCATACCAGGCAATCTTTTTGCTGCCGTTATATGCTTTTTCTACAGCTGCGTCCAGTACGCGCTTGGAGGCTTTCCAGATATCGCGACCCGTGCCGTCACCTTCGATAAACGGAATTACCGGATGGTTCGGAACCTGTAGTTGACCGTTATCAATCGTAATTTTTTCGCCTTCAGTTGGGAGCTCAAACTTTTCAAATTTCGCCATAAGTTCCTTTTCCTCCTCAGATATGAATGGGTACAGGACGAAAGACATGATCTTTATCACAGACAAAAACGTACATCTCTCGTCGTCCCCTCTATTGTACCTTATTTTTTAAATTCAGGGTATACAACCTCAATCTTCCTTCGACAAGGGGTTAGCGCAACTCTGGTGATACGTATTTTTGATCCATTGGACCTGTATATTCGGCGCGAGGACGAATCAGGCGATTATTTTCATACTGCTCTAAAATGTGCGCTGTCCAACCGGATACACGACTCATAGCAAAAATAGGTGTAAACAGGTCTCTCTTGATACCCAGTTGGGTATAAACAGAGGCAGAATAAAAATCCACATTGGGCTTCAAGCCTTTTTGTCCTGTTACAATTTCCTCAATTCGAACTGACATATCAAACAACGTTGTGTCGCCGTTCATTTCCCCCAGCTCGCGGGACATTTTGTGCAAGTGCTTGGCACGCGGATCACCGTTTTTATAGACTCGGTGTCCAAAGCCCATAATTTTTTCGCGATTATCCAGTTTCGCCTGGATATAGGAGTCCAACTGATCCAAACCACCAATCTCCTCCAGCGTTTTGGCCACAGCCTCATTGGCCCCGCCATGCAGTGGTCCTTTTAAAGCTCCAATAGCAGACGTGATTCCGGAATAAATATCCGACAATGTGGCTACCGTTACACGCGCAGCAAAGGTAGAGGCATTTAATTCATGATCGGCGTGCAGCACGAGAGCCTGATTGAACGCTTTAATAGCCATCTCCTCTGGATCCTTGCCAGTCAGCTGATACAAAAAGTTTTCAGCGATAGAAATACCTTTTTTAGGCGCAATCGGCTCCAAGCCCTCGCGTATACGTGCTATAGCTGCCACAATGGTAGGCAATTGCGCCTGAAGCTTGACGGTTTTGGTCACATTAGACTCTCTCGACATATCATCCGCCTCTGGGTCATACAAAGCGAGAGACGATACGGCTGATCTCAAGGCAGCCATCGTGCTCAAATCTTTCGGATATAACTTTAATTGAGTAACAATTTCATCCGGAATAGCAGCGTATTCGCTTAACTGGTTGCGAAGCTCCTGCAATTGCTCTTTATCAGGCAATTTCCCAAACCACAACAAATAAGCTACCTCTTCAAAATCGGCGTTAACAGCCAAATCATCAATGTTATAACCCCGGTACGTGAGAACGCCATCTACGATAGAGCTTATGGAGGAAGTGGTCGCTACGATCCCTTCCAGACCTTTAGTCGCTGTCATCGTTACATCTCTCCTTTGTAAAAACATTGTGAACGGACTTGCAATGTAAACATTTTCAAAAGTAAGATATGCCTTTTAAATAGCTGAGTAATGTTAACGCCATATGTCAATATTTAAACCTTCTTTCACTATACTGGATTTTGTCGTTTATGTGAACATTGAGGGCTATTCCAACACATTCAAATGTTTTATCGCTTCCATAAATAAATTTTTGAAACCCCTTACAAAAATTATTGATTCATTTGCACTTTTTTACACAGGTCTTGTCTCCCCCCTTTCCCGCATATGTATAGTAGAGCATTTATTTTATGAAATACTATCGTAAAAGAAAGGAGTCGTGAGAGCTTGAGCCGGTTAATCCTGAATCGCATATTTCGTGCTCTATGGGTGGCAATCGTGATTGTAGCTCTGTTATTGGGCATATATGTGCTTTTCCCTCTCGTCTATCCTTTCCTATTCGCCTGGCTTGTGGCTTATGCCATGAATCCATTGGTTGGTTTTCTGCGTAACAAAGCCCGTATGCCACGTTGGACGGCTGTCACGGTCTCATTATTTGTATATTTAGGTGGAATTGCAATTATCCTGTCTGCAGCAATCACCCGCATGGTTCGAGAAGTTATAAAGTTAGCCATGACTTTTGACGGGCATATTGAGCGTTTTAAAAGCCTGTTTATCGATTGGACACAAAGCGATTTGATTCAAAATGTAATTATTGAAATTAACCATTTCATCCGGGATAATCCGGATTACCAACACACCATTAACAGTAATATTGATAAAACAACTCAAACCGTCAGTTCGGCTGTCACTACGCTAGTCGCTCAATTTTTTAATGGGGTTTTGAACTTGCTGACCTCTCTGCCTAATATGGGAGCAGTTCTAATGGTTATTGTATTAGCAGCTTTTTTTATTAGTAAGGATTGGGACCGACATAGTCGGATGCTCGCAAACACGGTTCCTGATACGATTCGCAAGCCATTGTCGGATATATGGCACGATCTACGTAAAGCACTGTACGGCTATTTGCGTGCACAGTTTATTATCATCTCCATTACGGCATTAACGGTCATTGTTGGGCTGTTCATATTGCGTGTGGAATCCGCCTTTACCATCGGTTTAATGATCGGGCTGGTGGACTTGCTACCTTATTTGGGGGTTGGCATTGTGATGATTCCGTGGATACTGTATGCGTATATGTCTGGTAATTTGGCGCTAGGGGTAGGATTGTCGATCCTTTATATCATCCTGTTGATTGGACGACAGATCGTGGAGCCTAAGGTGCTGGCCAGCAGCGTGGGCTTAAACCCGCTTCCCACCCTTATCGGTATGTTCATCGGGCTCAAGCTATTTGGCGTTTTAGGACTCATTATCGGACCTGTATCACTCATTGTCGTTGATGCACTGAATCGTGCGAATGTCATTCAGGACTTGCGCAATTATATTCTCGCAGGAAGAGTCCGCTAGATCATGGATAGGAAAAACGGCAGCTCACGTCAAAACCGCCGAAACGTAATACTGCCGTTTTTCATTTTTTTCTCCAGCCACTTTAATAAAAAACGTCGGTACAACGCTCGTGTTAAAGGGAACACCAACGTAAAACCAATAATATCTGTTAAAAATCCGGGGATAAGCAGCAAACTCCCACCAAAAAAGACACATAATCCATCCAGCATTTTACGGCCGGGCATTTGTCCCCGATTCATTTCATTTTTCGCATCGGCAATCACCTTACGACCTTCAAATTGCATCATGGCAGCCCCGATTAGCGTCGTCAGAATGATGAGTAAAATCGTTTTGCCTGCTCCAATCCAGTGACTTACCCATATAAACCCGTATAGCTCCGCCAAAGGAATGAGCAGCAGCAACAGCCATAGACGTTTACGCATCATCATGACTTCTGTCCCTCCCCGCCTGTAAAAGCAAACCTTAATGCAGTGTACAGCTCAGGTAGCGCCTGGTCCAGTCGAACGGGCTTCCATTCGGTGTTCACCCATACGTGACGTGTCATCCCAGTGACGAGCAGCTCTCCCGGCAGCGTGTCTGCCTGGGTCCATACCTTTCCCAGATACCTTTGATGCTCATCATCCGTTACCCGCCGAACCTCATAGATATAGTTTAGACGCAGTCTGGAGAAGTCGGTAATTGCGGTATAAACGGTAATTAAATCATCATATCGAGCAGGACTCGCATATTTCGCATTGATTTCAATAACTGGCAGTAAAACTCCACGTTCCTCCATGCTCCGATAGTTAAAACCCGTCTGTCGGATCATTTCGGTACGCCCGATCTCAAACCAGTTCAAATAATTTGCATGATATACGACCCCCATCTGGTCGCTTTCCTGATAACGGACACGTAGCGGTGCGCCATACCAGCGTAATTCCGTTTGTTTCTCCTCTTGAGTCATACAAGCTCTCCTATCTTTGTGCATCTTTATCTCTATTTTGCCCTCTCTCCATTAAACCATATTTACAGCCCGGGAACAAAAAGAGGGCAGACCGACCGGTCCTCCCTCGCAAATCATATATAATAATGCCTTTATTATTGTGGCAACGGCTTGGACAGTTTATAATATCCGCTATCCGAAGCCAGCTTAAGCAAGCTCTTAGCTTGGCTTCCCGCCCAGGCGTAACCGAGTCGTCTTTCCTCACTAATTTTCATGATGTCGGTATACTTTTTGCCATCCCGGTCTGAAAAGAAGTATTTATTGTCTTCCACATTATAGAACCGATACCACATTACACTCGATGCGTCCTTTTGGAAAAACTCCGGACCTTGACGATTGTATTTCATACCGTCGATTCGGTTCGCGTCAAACCATTTCAAAGCACTTTGAGCCGCTTTTTTCACTTCAGCGGTTTGCGGCTGGGACATGAGAAAAGCAGTAATGCCTACTGATTCCGTAGTTGTTTTGGAAGGTAACTCAAATGCCCGGGCTTCAACAGATGCATAAGTAGCCGGATCGTGCTGTGCACCCCAGATTGTTGGTGTACCATTATTTACAATTTGAGATTTAATTGTGTACTGGATACCTTTGTTTAGCGCTTGCTGAAGTCTGGAGCGGTAAGAGTTATCCAGAATATCGCTATCAAACGGCTGCTTCTTGTTCACGATATCGTCAGCCAAAACCATAACTCTGACCATTGCATCATCATTATAAGTTACAGCATCGGAATAATTACCACGTTTAGGGTATACTTGAGGCCAGCCACCGGAGGAATATTGAGAAGTTAGTACGAAGTCAACTGCTTTTTGTACACTGATCTTAATGTCTTTATTTTTGGTTTTTTTGTATACATCCGCCAAAAAGCGAATCTCGGTTGTCGTCGCCTCGTTATCGAACGTTCCGAGTTCAACACCATCCTTGCTCTTCCATGTGGAGCGTGCAGCTTTGCCATCCCATTTAGATTTATAATTCTTTTCCATAGCTTTGAAGAATCCGCCATGTGGCAATTGCCAGGATACAATATTTAAGGCAAGTGTAGTATCCTTGGATGTATTCCCCGTAGAAAACTTACTGAAATCGCGCATCTTGTTTAGGATGCTGTCTGTATTGACAACAGCGGTTGGCTTCGCCACAGCCGACAGCCCAAATAATTGCTCACGATCCAACACACCTGAATTTACATCGTCACCATAAACGTCCCGTCCCACAGCTGAATCTGTGGTAAGCTCATAAGAAGCAGTAGCCGATTCACGTACTGAATCATATGTAGCCGGCACAATCTCCTGTGCCGCAGCCCATGAGGGACTTAGGAGCCCTGACGTTACTGTAATCGCCAAACTTGAAAGCGCTATCATCTTTACAGTTGGACACATCTTCTTCTTCATTTGAACCTCTCCCTTATTTTAAGTTGGGTCATTGCGTTCAGTTTAACCTATACATTCTTGCTGAGGATTCTTTTGGATAGTGAGAGGGACTGAACCACTATTTATGCATGATAAATAGTTAGTTGTATTATATGAAAATATATCCAAACGATCAATATATTTTAATTTACTAATAGATTAAAAAAGTTAAAAAACTTTGAAAACAATAAAAATCCTCTTACTAATGCCGGATTAGTAAGAGGATTTTACGTAAAGCTAATATAAAGTAGGTCGATGAGCAACATCGCTTAACCAAATCGACCCATGATGTACTCCTGAGTCAGCTCATTTTCAGGATTCGTGAAAATATCGTTCGTTTTCCCATGTTCAACCAGACTTCCGATATAAAAATAAGCAGTATAATCGGAAATTCGTGCAGCCTGCTGCATATTGTGCGTCACAATAACGATGCGCAATTCTTTTTTCAATTCGGTAATAAGCTCTTCTACCTTGCCTGTAGACACAGGGTCCAGCGCTGAAGCTGGCTCGTCAAGTAACAGAATTTTCGGTTGAACGGATAGAGCACGTGCAATGCAAAGCCGCTGCTGTTGCCCGCCAGACAGCGCTAGAGCGGAGTCGTGAAGGCGATCCTTGACCTCATCCCATAATGCTGCTTTACGCAGGCTGCTTTCGACGATTTCATCAAGCTGTTTCTTCTTGCGCACCCCACGGTATTTGGGACCGAAGGCGATATTATTGTAAATGGATTTGTAAAAAGGGTTGGGACGCTGCCACACCATGCCAATTTGCTGACGCAGCTTGATCACGTCCGTTTCCGGTGCCGTCAAATCCTGTCCATCCATCCAGATGTGTCCCGTTGTAGAGGAAGATGCAATCTCATCATTCATCCGATTAAGGGAGCGCAAAAAGGTCGATTTACCGCAGCCGGAAGGCCCGATCAGGGCAGTCACTGTCTGCTCGGGAAAGGCTAGATTCACTTTTTTCACAGCCTCAAAGCTACCATAATAAATACTCAAATCCTCAGTACTGAACGGATGCGGCGGTTGTCCCACAAGCTGTTCCGAACGCGTAGACTGAACGGATGTTGCTGGTGCGGCGGTTTTTGCCGTTCGCGTAATCACATGTTCCATTGTTCTCCATCCCCTTTCTAATCCATACGTTTGGCAGCTGTCAGACGGCGGTATACAACTCTTCCGAACCATCTTGCACTCAAGTTGAATGCAAGCACAAGCAGCACCAGTACGGCAGAAGCGCCTGCAGCAATATCTTTGGAGTCAGGAGCAATCCCCTCACTATTGACCTTCCAAATATGAACAGCCAATGTCTCAGCAGGTCGCATCGGGTTAATAGGCGATCTAGCATGCAATGGATTCCAATCAGTAAAATCAAGCGGCGGCGTACTCATCCCTGCTGTAAACAGCAATGCTGCGGCTTCCCCGAAAATACGGCCTGCGGCCAAAATGGTACCCGTAATCAAGCTTGGCAGCGCAGCTGGCAACAAAATGGAGGTAATGATTTTCCACTTGGACAATCCAAGCGCAAGTCCAGCTTCCTTTTGCTCCTTCGGCACAGCTCGGAAAGCCTGCTCCGTTGTGCGAACCATCAGCGGCAGGTTAAATACGGCCAAAGCCAAGGCTCCTGATAAGAGGGAAAAGCCAAAATCAAACGTATTTACGATAAGTAGTAGTCCAAACAATCCGATGACGATCGACGGGAAGGAGGACAATACTTCGACGACAAGTCGTATAAAGTCCGTAATTTTCCCCGGCTTTGCATATTGCGCCATGTAAATACCTGCGCCCCAGCCAATCGGAATGGTGATAATCAAAGTTAAGATTAACAAAAATACGGAATTAAACAGTTGTGGGCCAATACCACCGCCTGCACGTAATGTTTGGGGAGCACTGGTTAAAAAGTCAAAAGAAATATGACTGACTCCGCGGGCCAAAATGAAGCCCAGTAATCCCACCAAAAGTGCAACAATGAACAAAGCGAAGAAACAGATTACAAATGTAGCGATCTTGTCGGTCGTTTTAGCTTTCATCAAACCCGGTTTCTCCTTTCAAGCAGCCTTACCAGCAGCACGAAAATGAATGTCATGAGCAGAAGAACAAGCGCCATGCTCCAGAGAGCATTGTTATGAACGGAGCCCATCGCTGTATTCCCCATGCTAAGTGTAATGACGCTGGTCAAGGTCGAAGCGGATTCCAGCAAGGAATGCGGTATATGCGGAGCATTCCCGATTACCATCTGTACAGCCAACGCTTCTCCGAAGGCACGAGCCATACCGAGAATAATTCCTGTTAAAAGAGCAGGCAACAACGTCGGAATAATAACACGAGCAATTGTCTGCCAGCGGGTAGCACCCAAAGCATAAGAGGATTCACGTAGCCCCCCCGGCAAGGAAGACAACGCATCCGCCATAATACTCGTAATCGTCGGCAAAATCATGACTGACAACACTAGGCAGCCTGCCAGAATGCCGATGCCTTGTCCTCCAAACACGTTCCGTAGCAGCGGGACGATTACGGTCAAGCCGACAAAGCCATATACAACAGACGGAATACCGGATAATAATTCAATCGCGGGTTGAAGGATACGCTTACCCGATTTCGGCACAATTTCCGTCATAAATAAAGCCGCACATAAGCTGAGCGGACTGGCAATTAAAGCCGCCAGTATGGTTACTGCAAAAGAACCCGTAATAAACGGAAGTGCGCCGAAGGACTTAGGCTCGCCATCCGGACTCCATTTGGTTCCAAAGAAAAACTCTCGCAGACTGACTCCATTCACCGCAAATGTAGCTACACCTTTGGAGGCAACAAAATATACGATGGAGACAATAACCGCAACTAAAAAAACGACACAAACCGACGTATATATGCGGCCGGTCCATTCTTCCCAGTAATGTCTTTCTTTCATAACTCGGGATCGTTTATTCTGTTCCATGTATGCCTTCCCTTCAATTGGTCCCATACTGTAACTCCTTTAACCGAAGAATAGAGGCCGGACGCTAGTCCGCCTCTTCTTCGTGAATATACTCGCGTTAGCTGCGTTCATCGAACAGGAGGTGTGACTCTCCTTATTTCGTGATATTACCGTCAGCATCACGTTTCACTTGCATACCTGATACTGGAATGTATCCCAAGTCTACGACATCCGTTTTTTGGATTTCATCTGACAGAATGTAGTCCAGGAATGCTTTCACATGCTCTTTTGGCTCACCTTTAGTGTACATATGCTCGTAAGCCCATACTGGATATTTACCTTGTTCTACATTTTCAACGTTAGCTTCAACGCCATCGTATTTCAAAGCAGTTACTGTGTTGTCGATGTAGGACAGAGCCAGATAACCAATCGCACCCGGTGTTTCAGCAATCAGCTTTTTCACAGTACCGGAGGAATCTTCTTGAATGGAGCCCGGCAGATCTTCTGTTTTTTGTCCCAATGCGTATTTTTCAAATGTTGCACGAGTACCGGAGCTGCTTGGACGGTTTACAATAACGATTTTTTGATCCGCACCGCCAACTTCTTTCCAGTTTGTGATTTTACCTGTGAAGATTTGTACCAATTGATCTTTTTTCAGGTCTGTAACGCCTACTTTAGGATTCGCTACCGCTGACATGGCTACAACAGCTACTTGGTGATCGACCAGCTCATCTGCACCGCTCTCCAGTTTTTCTTTTGCAAACACGTCGGAGTTACCGATGTCCGCTTGTCCGCCGGAAACCTGAGTCAAGCCAGTACCGCTACCGCCGCCCTGTACTTGAACTGCAATGCCTTTATATTTATCGACAGCCATAAATTTTTGTCCCGCTTGCTCTACCAATGGTTGAAGTGCAGTGGAGCCCACAGCCAGAATGTTTCCTGTCAGTTCAGCAGCTGCTTTATTGTCTGTTCCTGTAGCAGCTTCTCCTTGTGGTGCAGCATTGTTACCTGATCCACAAGCTGCAAGTGCAAATACCATGGTGAGAGTCATCAGAATGAACGGCCATTTTTTCAACATTTTTTATTGTCCTCCCCTTAGTTAAGTGACGGTTTTTTATTTATGACCATCAACACTTTTACATTGTAGGCCTGGAATGTTAGACGAACGACGTGGTTTTGTAAAACAAATATAAAATATTGATAGATAAATTATTTTTCGGTATATAATTAATCTATAGTTTGAAATTCATATATGAATGACATATAAGGAGAGCTGTTGGATTCCATGAATATTCTAAAATTGCGTATCTTGATGCTGATCGACAAATTCCATAAGGCGACGGATGTGGCCGAAGCTTTGCAAGTCAAACAACCTACCGTCAGCTTTCATATGAAAAGCTTGGAAAAGGAATTGGGTGTTTCCCTATTCTCTCTTCAACAAGGCAGGATTATGCTAACGGAAGCTGGAAAAAAATTATTACCTTACGCAAAGCAAATCATCTCTCTGGAGCAAGAAGCTAGACAAGCTGTAGATGAACTGACAGAAGAGTCACAGGGTCAATTACATCTAGGTGCTGAGTCGATATCAGGTACCTATCTCCTCCCCACTTTGATGGCTAAGTTTGCTGAGCGGTATCCAGATTGTCGTATTCAGTTGGAGATTCAATCCCCGGATGCAATTAGGCAGCTACTGAAACAGGGGGAAATTGATTTTGCTTTTCTCGACGATAGAGGATCTCTTCCAGAGTATACAGTGGCAGAGCCAGTGGCTTCAGATCAAGTAGGAGTTATCCGTTCTGCACGTGCACCTGAAGTCAAATTAGAGGAGTTCGATGGAACCGATATGCTGGACAAGCACACATGGGTAAAATATAGCGGTTCATCCGTTGTAGATCTGTACTCCTCGCTAGTTAAGCCCCATCTGGAAATCAACTCTTGGGAAGCGGTAAAGCAAGTCGTAAGCGGCGGAGAGGCGCTTGCCTTCTTTCCTGCAAGCGGAGTCGATAATCATGAAAATGCTATTCCCTCGGTGGAGTGGCTTCCTTATCCCGAGGCTGATAACAAAAGGAGCCATTATCAAATAAACATCGTGTATCAACAAGATACACACATGAACTTAATGCAACAGGCATTCCTTAACTTCATACGACAAGAAGGACTAGAAATAAAAAGCTAGAGAACATAAAAAAGAGCATCCAAGTCTTATTGACTTGAATGCTCTTTTGCTTGTTGTAACGATACATACAGCCTCGGTATTATTTCACGGAGGCTTTAATTACGCTTGTGCTGGAACGCAACTAATTTTGATCAGGTTCGTAGAACCGGAATCACCAAGAGGTACGCCCGCAGTAATCACAACCAAATCGCCCTCTTTAACGAGGCCAGATTTGCGACCACCTTCCAGCGCGTTGTCAAACAGACTGTCTGTTGTGTCAACGATTGGTCTGCCTTGTACTGCATGTACGCCCCAGATCAGAGCCAAACGGCGAACTGTTCTTTCCTGTGTTGTCACAGCAACAATCGGAGCTTCTGGACGGTATTTAGAAATCATACGCGCTGTTGTTCCGCTTTGTGTGGACGTCAGAATCGCTTTAGCATGCAGGTCAAGTGCAGAAATAGAAACGGATTGGCTGATTGCTTCTGTGATACTAATTTCTTGAGCCGTTCTTTGTTTTTTGAACAAATCACGGTAGTTCAGAGAGGACTCAGCTTTTTCTGCAATACGTGACATCGTCAATACGGATTCTACGGGATATTTACCCGCAGCTGTTTCGCCGGACAGCATAATTGCGTCTGTTCCGTCAAAAATAGCATTCGCCACGTCACTTGCTTCCGCACGAGTCGGACGCGGGTTACGTTGCATGGAATCCAGCATTTGTGTTGCCGTAATAACAGGCTTGCCAGCTACATTACATTTGTTAATCATCAATTTTTGCGCCAGAGGCACTTCTTCAGCAGGAATTTCCACACCAAGGTCACCACGGGCAACCATCAGGCCATCCGAAGCTTCCAAAATTTCGTCCAGGTTGTCCACACCTTGCTGATTTTCGATTTTGGAAATGATTTGAATATGACTTGCATTGTGTTTCGCCAGCAATTCACGAATTTCCAGTACATCACTTGCTTTACGAACAAAAGAAGCCGCGATGAAATCAATGTCCTGCTCAATACCGAAAATGATATCATTAGCATCTTTCTCCGTAATACCAGGCAAAGAAATTGCAACGCCTGGAACGTTAACGCCCTTCTTGCTTTTGATCGTTCCGCCATTGACAATGCGGCATTTGATTTCAGTGCCTGATACTTCAATAACGGTGAGTCCGATCAGACCATCGTCGATCAGAATGGTGGAGCCGGGCTCCACGTCCGAGGGAAGATCTTTGTACGTAATAGAAATACGATCTTGCGTACCGAGAATTTCTTCCGTTGTCAGCGTAATGAACTCGTCCTGAACAAGCTCAATAGGTTCAACTTCGAGCTTTCCTGTCCGGATTTCCGGCCCCTTCGTATCGAGCAAAATAGCAACATTTTTGTTAAGCTCCTTACAAGCTTGACGGATGTTTTTAATCCGGTTGCCATGCTCCTCGAAATCACCGTGAGAGAAATTCAGGCGGGCTACGTTCATACCAGCCAAAATCAGTTTCTTCACATTTTCCAATGACTCACTGGAAGGACCGATGGTACATACAATCTTAGTTTTGCGCATTTGGGTTTTTCCTCCGTTTTCAAAGGTGCTACTCTTTATATCTTTTTCCAACAATTAAATCTACTACACTTTTTCCTATTTGTATAGGAAGTTCGTCATATTTATTGTTACCCGTTTACAGCGTATTACAACATAGGTTCAGTTTCCGAAGACTTCAAGAAGGTGTATTGACCTATTTTTCGGAATTTCTGATACCGATCTTCCCTCAATTCATCGCAGCTCATATTGGTAAGTTCCGCCAAATGACGTTCCAATAGCTCCTTGATTGCGGCAGCGGTCACTTCATAGTTACGATGCGCGCCCCCTTTCGGCTCCGGCACAATATCCTCGATAATTTCCATGCGAAGGAGGTCATTAGCCGTAATCTTCATGGCTTCAGCTGCCTGATCGGCCTTGGAAGCATCTTTCCATAGAATCGAGGCTGCACCGTTTGGAGAAATGGCCGAATAAATGGCATGTTCCAGCATCAGCACACGGTTACCGACTGCAAACGCAAGCGCACCGCCGCTTCCACCCTCGCCGATGACCACACAAATAACAGGCACCGAAAGCTTTGTCATCTCCCGCAAGTTGCGGGCAATCGCTTCCGATTGACCTCTCTCCTCTGCTGTATTACCCGGATAAGCGCCCTTCGTATCAATGAATGTAATAATAGGGCGTTTAAATTTCTCAGCCTGCTGCATCAGACGCAAGCCTTTACGGAATCCTTCCGGATGGGCACTACCAAAAAAACGTGCAATGTTATCTTTCGTATCCTTACCACGCTGCTGGCCAATGACGGTCACCGGAATACCATTCAGCTTGGCAATCCCGCCTACAACCGCCAAATCATCTCCAAACAAGCGGTCGCCGTGTAATTCAATAAAATCCGTAAACACCTGCTCTATCAAATCAAGAGACGTTGGTCTTTGATGATGACGAGCCAAATGCATTTTTTGTGGTGCTGTAATGTTCGAATATATTTCTTCTTCCATCTCGAGATAACGTTCCTCGAGACGGTTGATTTCATCTGTAAAATCAATTTGCTTATCCTGTCCGAATTGCTTGAGTTCTTCGATCTTCTGTCGCATCTCGACCAGGGGCTTTTCATAAGGCAATTCGCCAGCCATCTATTCCTCCCCTTTCACACTGTGTAGATCAAGCAGTTGCCCAAGGGTATCGCGCAGTTCCTTGCGATGTACAACCATATCCAATTGTCCGTGCTGCAAATTAAATTCGGAAGTTTGAAAATCATCCGGCAGCTTCTGTCTGATTGTTTGTTCAATTACAATACGCCCTGCAAAACCGAATACAGCTCCTGGCTCTGCGATATTAATATCTCCAAGCGTAGCAAAGCTAGCGGATACTCCACCTGTAGTCGGGTCGGTGATAACAGAAATATAGAGCAATCCCTGCTCATCCAGACGAGCAAGAGCAGCACTTGTTTTTGCCATCTGCATCAAGCTTAAAATACTTTCCTGCATACGTGCTCCGCCGGAAGTTGAGAAAATAATTAGCGGCAGACGCTTGTCTATTGCTTGCTCAATGGCGCGCGTAATTTTCTCTCCTACGACCGAACCCATACTACCAGTAAAGAAGTCAAAGCTCATCACAGCAACGACAACAGGATGTCCATAAATAAGGCCGTCGCCCGTAACGACAGCCTCTCGCAAGCCAGATTTCAGGGTCTGTTGCTCCAGCTTGCTCGCATATCCCGGAAAGTCCAGCGGGTCAACCGAAATCATATCGGCATCATATTCCGTAAACGTGTCTTCGTCGAGCACCATGCGAATGCGATCCATTGCATTCAAACGCATATGGTATCCGCACACCGGACACACTTTCAAATTTTTCTCTAGTTCTTTGCTGTATTGAATACTTCCGCACTTGCCACATTTGGTCATAAGACCTTCGGGAATTTCCCGTTTGGGACGATCCGGCATGTCCGCTTGATCGCCGCTCAGCGCCCGTTCCGAAGGGATGGTCGCGTATTTACGCTTCTTTTGGAATAAATCTTTAAACACAACTACACCTCTCCAGCCGTTTATTTGTCAGCCGTAACCGATACAAGGTCCTCTGCCGTCTATGCGGCACCTCTAAGCATTATGTTCATACACACGTCAACGCCTGTTCCTAAAACATTACCGCCGATCGTGCATCCTTTGTTCCACTCATGCTGCTGTATCACTTCCGCCGTTCCGGACTCAAGGGCGCAAAATCGAATTAAGCACTTCCTGAATTTCTTCGACTTCACCCGAAGGCACAAGTATCTCAAACTGTTGCTTGGATGCGCTGATGGCCCGGGCCTGCACCATAAAACCTTCTTCAGACAGTTTGAGCTTAATCATGTCAGCCAGTCTGGCCGTCGGTGCAATATAAATCACCGTCCACATGCCTTGTTTCTACCCCCTAAGCCTCAAGTTTTGAGCCCATATAATAGACTCATGATAACATACCTTACTTTTTTCCCGCAACAAAAGCCCTCCTGATCATTTAAGTTCCGTCGGAGGGCCTAGAAAATCATCAACTCTGTTTACACAGGTCAACTAAGCATCCAATGATGCAGGATAATGCTTGGCATGGAGACTCCGATGTGCAATTCGCGAAGAAGCAGCGGCAGCCAGTCCGGCGACAAGATCGTCTAAAAACACATGAATACCACTGCCTTTTTGGTTCAGCTGTTCGATAATCCCCGTCTTTTCCTTATCCAGATAACCAAAACTGGTTAAGCCAATCATGCCGTACACACTCGTAATTCCAAGAGCTAGTGTCTCGTCCACTCCGTACAGCGGTTCGTCTGCCTCCATAATGGCTTGCAGCGGCTGAGGGAGAAGTTTTTTTTCAGCCAATTCATCGAGCGCAATGCCTGTGAGCAAGGTATATTGAACCTCGCGCTTTTGCAAAACCGCTTTGACACTGTCTATACATTCTTCCATCGTCAAATGAGGATAATATTTTAGCTGAAGCTGAAAAACAATGTCCGCAATGGACTCGATACGAATGCCTCTGCGATTTAGCAAAGTTTCTGCATATTCATAGGACATAATTTCCCTCCCGCTTTCACCGTGCAGTTCAATTCTTTCACCGTGCGGGACCTTATGGTGCAGGGTGCGTGTTGAACCCCTGTTCCGCCAGTTTTCCAAGTGTATGCGGGAGGGAAGGAAAATGTTCATTAAACCGTTACAATAAGGGCGGGTTACTGTGTACCTATTATTTGACTTTCACCGTGCCTTCACCCAACATCGACTCCATTTGATCAAAAAGCTGAGGAGAGGGCTTAATGCTGTAAGCATCGCTCAACGCCAGCAGACGCTGGTTGCTCTCATAAAAAAGTACGGTAGGCATAGCACCGGGATGCTCCTGTAGCAGCGCCTTGAGACTGACCAACAAGCTGGCGTCCTCCTCAGCCTGGCGGGTGATCTTGACAAACACCCGCTGACGAGTGGTCGGCTCCGCGCTGCGCGGGACCGGCACCTGCTCACCGCGAGCCGCTTCGACTCCGCGCGGTGAAGCCGCCGCCACGGGGCGATCCGCCTTCGATTGAGGCGAAGCAGATGCAGTGGCTGCCGAAGGCGGGGACGACACACGCGACGCGCTCCCGCCTGGGCCGCCAGCGGCAGAACCAGCAGCTGGTAAGGATGCTCCAGCTGCGGCGGACGAGCGCGTACTGGCACGTCGGCGCTGGAGGAGCCGTGCCAGCGAGTCTTCCGCCAGCGGGGCGGTCTCATCCGCAAGGAGCTTGAAGTGCTCGTCCTGCTGCTGCATCTTGGCTCGAAGCGTAAGCAAAGCCCCCTTTTCAATCCACTGCTGGCTCCGCTTCCACACCTCAGGAAACAACACAACCTCACAGCGCTCAATCTGATCCTCCAGCTCAATGAAGGCCATAGCCTTACCCTGCTTGGTCGTAATCGTTTTGAGTGACACTACCATGCCTGCGGTCACAACAACCGTTTCATCTGGCACATCGCCCAGCTCCATCAGACGATCCGCCTCGCTGTTTTCCAACAGCGACTCAAAATCATCCAACGGATGCCCGGATAAATACAGTCCCAGCAGTTCACGTTCCAGCTCTAACTGCTGGCTGGCACTGAATTTGGGTACATTGGGGTATTCGATATCCCAATTGGGCATTTCCACAAAACCAAACATATCAATTTGCAAGTCATCCCGTTCCTTGCGCCACTTGACGGCTGCATCCACCGTTTCATCCAGCATGGCAAGCAACTGTGCCCGATGACCCGTCAATGAGTCAAAGGCCCCTGCCTGAATAAGCGATTCAATTACTCTCTTATTACATACTCGCAAATCGACACGTCGACAAAAATCGAGCAGGCTGTCGAAAGGCCGTTCCTTGCGAACAGCGAGAATGCTCTCCATCGCCTGTGTGCCAACATTTTTAATTGCAGCCAGGCCGAAACGGATGCTTCCTTGCTGTAATGGAGTAAACAGCACCCCGCTTTCATTCGCATCAGGTGGCAACACTGCGATATCCATACGACGGCATTCGACGACATATTCAGCCACTTTCCGATGACTTCCCATCACCGCCGTCAGCATTGAAGCCATGAATTGTACTGGATAATGTGCCTTTAGATAAGCCGTCTGAAATGCTAGCACACCATAAGCAGCTGCATGAGCACGCGGGAAGCCGTAGTCAGCAAAACGAACAATCATATCGTAAACCCTGCCGGCCTCCTCCTCCGTGTATCCCTGCTTCATACTGCCTTCAACAAAATGTCCGCGCTCCAGATCCAGTACTTCGCGCTTTTTCTTGGACACAGCCCGGCGCAACAGATCGGCTTCTCCCAGGGAAAAGCCCGCCATGCGCGAAGCAATCTGCATGATTTGCTCCTGATACACAATAATACCGTACGTATCCTTTAAGATCGGTTCCAAGTCAGGATGCGGATAAGAAATCTCAATCTGACCATGCTTGGCCTGTATAAAGTTAGGAATAAAACCCATCGGGCCCGGACGATACAAAGCCAGGACAGAAATGATATCCTCAAATACACTCGGCTTCAAATCCTTGAGTACCCGGCGTACACCGGCCGACTCCAGCTGGAATACGCCTCCTGTATCTCCTTTGCCCAACAAGTCATAGGTATGCGGATCGTTATCGGGAATACGGCTAAAATCAGGCGTTTCTCCATGCTCTTCCGCAATCCAGTGTATGCACCGTTCAATAATGGAGAGCGTACGCAGCCCAAGGAAATCCATTTTAAGCAAACCAATGCGCTCTAGATTTTCCATCGAGTACTGCGTCAAAGGTACTCCTTCGCTCCCCTCTTGAAGCGGAACCGCATCGGTCAATGGAGTCCGCGAAATGACAACACCCGCTGCATGTGTCGAAGCATGACGAGGCATTCCTTCAACCTTGATCGCCATATCCAACAGTTCACGTGTCTTGGGCTTCGTTTCATATAGCGTTTTCAGCTCCGGGGTAATTTCCAGCGCATGACGGATATTAATGCCCAGCTGCGCCGGAATCAGCTTGGCTGCCTTGTCTACCTCTCCATATGGCACGTTCAATGCACGACCGACGTCACGGACAGCGGCTCTTGCCGCCAGCGTTCCAAAGGTGATAATTTGCGCTACATGCTCATTTCCGTACTTCTGTACTACATAGTCGATAACCTCGTCACGCCGCTCATCACTAAAGTCAATATCTATATCCGGCATACTAATTCGTTCAGGATTCAGAAATCGTTCAAAGAGAAGGTTGTATTTCATCGGATCGACATTCGTGATGTTAAGCACATAGGCAACCAAACTGCCTGCTGAGGAACCACGCCCTGGTCCCGTTGCAATCTTATGCTTATGTGCGAAGGCAATAAAATCCCATACAATCAGGAAATAATCGCTGAAACCCATACTGTCAATGGTATTCAACTCATAGTTTAGCCGTTGGTTCAGCCTTTCCCGTTCCTCCGGCTGCTCCCATCCGGAATCGCTTCCATAGCGACGCTCCAGCCCTTGCACGCACAGATTGCGTAAATAGGACGAAGAGGTCATTCCTTCCGGCAGCGGGCGATATTCAGGTAAAATGGATTGACCGAATTCCAGCTCCAGTTCGCATTTTTCAGCAATACGCACCGTGTTGGCGATGGCTTCTGCCACATGCGGGAATAAACGAGCCATATCCTCCTGACTTTTCAGATACAACTGACGTGTTGGTATACGCAAACGCTCCTCATCGTCAACTGTCTTTCCTGTCCCGATACAGATCAGGACATCCTGCACGTCCGCATCTGGCTCAGTCAAGTAATGCACGTCATTCGTCGCGACCAGTGGAATATCCAGTTCCTTCGCCAGTGCGATCAAGAGAGGATTTACACGTTTTTGCTCCGAAAGACCATGATCCTGGAGTTCCAGATAAAAATCATCGCCAAAAATATTACGATATCGTTCCGCTGCGCGTCGTGCCTCGGCTTCCCGACCATGCAGTAAATGCTGCGGCACTTCACCGCCCAAACAAGCGCTCAGGCATATGATGCCTTCGTGATGGGCAGCCAAAGCCTCCATGTCGATGCGCGGCTTATAGTGAAAGCCCTCCAAATGGCCGATGGAGCACAGCTTCATCAGATTTTGATAGCCTGTTTTATTTTTGGCGAGCAAAATTAAATGATATATGGGCTGATCCTTGCGGCTGCCACGCTCCTTGCGCGATCCTGCCGTCATATAGGCCTCACACCCAATAATCGGCTTAATGCCGTTCTCTACACACGCTCTATAAAAAGGAATGGCACCGTACATGACCCCGTGATCTGTAAGGGCCAGCGCCTTCATTCCATAAGCTGATGCCTGTTTGACCAACTCCGCGGTACGAGCCGCGCCGTCCAGCAGGCTGTACTCGCTATGAACATGCAAATGCACAAATGAACTCATGCGCTTCTCTTCCTTTCACCGCTTGATTTTCTTCAAACTATTTTATCATATCCGCGTTAGTAGCGCCCATAGAATAAAAGTACAGACCTCGGCGGACAAGCGCGGTCTTGATTCGTATACCTAAGGAGGAAAAGAGCATGAGCACTTTTATATCCAAAGCGATTCTCGACTTCTTCATTGCCTTCGGCATCGTGCTCGGTGGAGCCATGCTCGGCGGAATGGGAGCTGTGGTATCGCTTCAGCCGCCCACCCAGACGATGCTAGAGGTTGCCGGAAGAATTAAAATATGGGCGCTTGCTGCCGCTGTGGGGGGAACGATGGACCCGATCCGGGTCATTGAAAGCAATATGTTGGATGGTAATTTGTCACCTGCCATTAAGCAGATATTGTATTTGATTTTCGCCTTTTTAGGCGCTCATATGGGTGCAGAGCTGGTCAAGTGGGTATGCGGCAACGGACGACCGTGAGGTGAAACGACTATGAGAGTTCCCCCTTTTGAGCGCCTGCGTCCTTTTATGCAATTGTCCTCCGTCTTTGTACTCGGTATGATTACGGGAGGCATGATCTACAACGTCATCTGGCATGCCAGCTTCAATCAGCTATGGACGAACAACCAGGATCTCCAATTCCAGCTCCAGCAAGCCGAGGAGGACAACAAAACATTGCGCAAATACAGCAAGCGCCAAACCGTTGTCAAAGAAATCAAGCTGATCGCGGAGGAAGCTTCGGCCGAAAAAATTGATTCTATCAACCTGAAGGAACTTCTTCGCCGTGTCAGTCGTGATCTGGAGGTGCTGCGTGGCAGAGATATGTTCGAGATTGACTCTGACAGCAAGCTGGTACGTATGTTGCTGCACCAAAAAAAATACACCGTTCGTGACAAGGAGTATACGATCCAGGTCAAAACGATGCTTGTAATGGAAGGCGTGCTGCAAATTTGGCTGGAAGCAAAAGAAAGATTGCCTGAAAGCCACTAGTCGATCTATTCGACTTCACACCTTACTCCGTTCCATTGTAGACTAACCATGTTCAATGGAATGAAGCGTCATCACTGCTTTGCATACCAAATGATTTTCCCGTGAAATTGCAATTTCTAGCTTGCAGGTGCGGCGACTCATCTCGAGCAGCATCGGACGAAGAACGACAGCATCTTCTATCTGTACGGGTCTAATAAAATATGTCGTCAAATTGTCCAGCACATAATCCTTGCCGCTCATGTCTCTAGCTGCCCGGTAGCCCGCTTGTGTCATCACGTTGACCAGTACGCCTTCCGAGATCGTACCTAAATTGGTCGCCATTTGCGGAATGATAAACCCGCGAAAAAATAACGATCCGTCCTCATTACGCTCCTCAGCAAACCCGTTCCAGATCAGCTGGTCGAACGTCTCGCCAAGTTGCGGCTGCTTTTGGGCGTTACGCAGCGCCTCCAGCACCTCACGCCGTGTAACGGACCCGAGCAGCTTGCGGTTGCGGTCCACGACCGGCAAATAATCCACACCTTCCCACGCCATCATTTGCGCGGCTGAAGCCAGCGAGGTCTGGTAGGTGACCGTTATCGGATTGCGGATCAGACATTTATCCATCGTATGCTCAGGTTGAAGCCCCTCCACATCTTTGCGGCTGACGATACCAATTAAACGATTCCATTCATCCACGATTGCAAAATGATGATGTCCGGTCGTCACCGAAAGTTCTTCAAACTCGGTAAGTGTGCTGTTGATTTTCAAAGTCAACGTTTTCGGTTTGCCTGCCGCAATATCTTCAATCAGCATAATTTTCTTTTTGATCAAGCGGTCAAATATGGCTCTATTAATCATAGATGCCACTGTAAAAGTATCATGGCGTGAGGAAATAATCGGCAGACTGATCTTGTCTGCGAGCTGCTTAACCTCTCGGCTCGTACCGAAGCCCCCTGTAATCAGCACACCTGCCCCCTGCTCCAATGCAAGTGAATGCGCATCCTCACGGTTACCTACGATCAGCAAACTACCTGCATCAATATAACGAGCCATAGCTTCCTCGCGCATCGCTCCGATCACATACTTGTGCAAAGGCTTCTCCAGCCCCTCACTTCCGCCCAGCACATGTCCCTCTACAATATTCACGACATCTGCAAAGGTCAGCTGCTCGGACAAGCCGCGAGGGCGCTTCTCCACTCGTACTGTTCCGATCCGTTCTTTGGTAATGACAATTCCTAGGTTTTCAGCTTCCTTCACGGCCCGATAGGCCGTTCCTTCGCTGACGCTCATTTCTTTAGCCAACCTGCGCACAGAAATTTTGGAGCCTATTTTCAACTGCTCGATATGTCGCAATAGCTGCTCATGCTTCGTAACTGTTTCATCTAGCCCGTCCAACTCTGTTACACCCCCAACGTTCAATCTGTATCATTCTGTATCTATTATAGCACAAAAACCCTTTATTTTAGACCTTTGTTCATTTTGAGTTCTCTGCTTCGGAAATAGCAAAAAAGCGATCCCCTCTTCACAAGGACCGCTTCTTACTATGATTGATTTGTAATCTGGTAGGCCAGCCCAAGACAAGCTGAAAAAAAACTCACTGCATGCTGCCTTTGTCAGCCTTTTTATCCCATTTCATCTGCCACTGCTGCATTTTGGCCCGCCGTACACGCTCCAGCGTTTTGCGCTTTTCCTCATCCACACCCAGCAAAAAATGCATGTTCGCTCCGATGACTAGCAGCGCAAAAAGTACCCATACTATCCCAAAGCCGTTGACCCAGTTCAAACCGCCTGCAAGCGAGATGCGTGGTAACGCGACCAAGACCATAGCCAGCGCAATCAGTGTATACAAACCATGTTTCCATCTTTTAAAAGAACCCAATCGTATCCCTTCCTCTCCCTGTGACTCTATGTATCTAGTCTATGAGAGGACAGGAAGGAATATGAGACAAACTTACAGAGATGAACCGTACAAATCTTGAAGGCTGTCTGCAATAATTTTGTTAACGTCCTCAATAATCACGCTCAGGCGACGTTCAGCGTCGAACAGGCGACGGATGTTGAGGTTCAAGCTAAGTACCTCGAACAGCTTCTCCATCTTTTCCATCTCTTCCTGTGCTGGCATATCACCGCTCATCATGCGTTGTTGTACTTCCATTTGGCGTTCACGGAAATCGTCGAGCATTTTCTTGGCTTCTGGATCGGTTTCGATCAGCTTCATCGCTGACGTAATTTCCTCTACCTCTTTGCTTTCCTTCAATGCTTTTGCTAAATCATGGGCTTTGTCATAGATGTTCATGATTGTTTATTCCTCCAATACAAGTTTAGTGTCAACATTTCACATTGTCCGTCAATCACCAAGGGATATATGTCCTCATATGATGAATCAGTGCTATTACAGCCCATTCACGTTTCCCGTTACTTTCAAGACATCAAGTTGCTGCCCGGAAGGAGATCCACGATGTCCATCAAAAAAACAACGATTCAAATCATCGGATCGGGCATCTTGCAGGATGACGTACTCATGGTCGGCGAGTCCTTGCTTCGCAAATGGAAAATATCCGCTGGCCACCCCGTTCAGCTCGCCTTCGGTTCGTTCCGCCAAGAGGTTACCGTCATATCGGTGCCCCGCTATAGCGGCCTACGTGTGGGAAGCGTGCTAGCCCGAAAAATGGGGCTTCATGCCAATTGTGATCTGCGAGTAACCTACAGCCGAGGTCGCCGGACACTTCGAGTGGGCCCACTTATTAGCGTGCTGGTCAGTCGGGACTATCCCGAACAGCCCGACAAGCCTTTCGGGTCGATCACCCTGTTCTGCCGTGAACTAGTCGGGGAATGCCGCAGACAAGGAGCATATGTGTATTTCTTCACCCCGGAGCATATCGGAAGTCAGCCCGGGCGAGTTCAGGGATGGGTGTATGACGGAGGCTGGAAAAAGACGGTCATGCCCGCCGGCGATGTCGTCAATAATCGTCTTACCTCCCGTAAACTCGAGAACAGAACTAGCGTACAGCATTTCATGAAAGAAGTAAAATCGCAGTACGGCACGACTATTTTTAACGAAAAGTTTTTGGATAAGAATGAAGTATTTGATGCGCTTAAATCAAATTCTTCCCTGCGCAAGTATTTACCCGAGTCCCACTTGCTGCAAACTTTTGTTGTTTTCAAAAAAATGTGCAACCAGTATCCCGCTGTTTTTCTCAAGCCAGTGCGCGGAAGCCTGGGTAAAGGCATAATGCGCATTAATAAGCAAACCGATGGCACCTTTTCGGTGCTATCCACAACAGCGGGCACACCCCGCAAGCAAACGTATGCCAACGTCGATAAGCTGTACAAAAGCTTGGCGGGAAAAATGAAAACAACACGCTTTCAACTCCAACAGGGACTTACCTTGATTGATCACGGTAAGCGTCCGGTCGACTTTCGTGCGCTTGTACAGAAAAATTCGTCCGGAACCTGGACCGTAACATCCATTGTCGCTCGGATCGCCGGAGGAAGCCACTTTGTGTCCAATCTGGCAAGAGGCGGCACGCTGAGTACTGTCAAGGAAGCACTTGCCAAGACCACGCTGCCCGCAACCGTTAAATCGAATGGGCATACCTCTCTCAAAACAGCAGCACTGGATATCGCAAGCGGAGTAGAAAAAGCAATTCCCGCCCATTTCGCAGAATTTGGTATTGATCTGGCAATAGACAGCACGGGGCGCATCTGGTTGCTGGAGGTCAATTCGAAGCCATCGAAGAATGACAACACGCCGTTAAATGATCAGAAAACTCGCCCGTCCGTTAAAAAAATGATTGAATACTGCTGTTATTCAGCCGGCTTCAAATGAATTCATCTCTTCCAGAGTCTGGCTGCCAAAGGAGCTGTTGTCGGTGTCTCTTGTTGTGCCAGGCACGCTGGGCGTGCTTGTTAGCCGGAATCAGGCCGCCACTCCCCCTATTACCGAAGCCGATTTTTGCCGCAGGCTAAGTCTGTTGGGCAGGCGCTCTGATCTTAGCGTAATGGCGTTTACCGTCGAAGGAGTTTCACCTGAAGATCACTCCATACGAGGTTATGTTTATCGTAACGGAGTATGGACATCCGGCCGCTTTCCGTTGCCGGATATTGTGTATAACCGCTGTCTCCATGTCCACGAGAGCCAGAATGTCAGGCGCACACTGGAAGACATGGCGGAGCAAAATTCGCGCAAGCTCATCTACTGGTCGCGTAACTTACCTGGCAAATGGCAGGTGTATCGCGCTTTGCATGCGGTAGATAAAGTACGTCCTTTTGTGCCGCCTACGGCGCCTTACCGGGACACGGCCCAGCTTGTGGAATGGCTAGGACGCCATTCGGAGCTGTTTATGAAGCCACAGACCGGAACACATGGCAAGAGCACACTGTATCTCCGGCTGGCAGAAGGAGGCCAGGGACTACTTGTACAGGGTAGAGACTCCCGTAACCGTCCGTTCCGGCGTTTGTTTCCCGAATTGGATGCAGGATTGTCATGGATCCACGGAATTGCACACAAACGCGCTTATATCGTGCAGCCTTATTTGAAATTAACAAGCCAAGGCAATCATCCCTTTGATGTTCGCGCACTCATGCAAAAGGATGGCAACGGCCATTGGCGCCTGACGGGCTTTGCTGTAAGAGAAGGCAGAAAAGGAACTCTGACTTCTAATCTGCACGGTGGTGGCGAAGCCCATCCGGCTGAGCCATACCTTCGTGAACAATTTGGCGCGGACACCACGCGTCTCATCATCGGGCAGATGAGGGCGCTGTCCTCGACCATTACCAGGGCGCTTGAGGAACGTTATGGCCGCCTTGGCGAGTTGGGAATTGATTACGGTATTGACCAGAGCGGGAACATCTGGCTATTGGAGGTTAATTCCCGACCTGGTCGGGCCGCCTTTTTTCAGACCCGTCAGCCGGAGTGCGCTTTCCAGTCGGTCAACCGCCCGCTCGAATATGCTCGATATTTAATGACCCATTCCAAAGCGACAGGGCCAAAGGGCGCGGGCGCCTCCCTTGAACATACGGTATAGGAGGATAAACAGATGAGTTTAACGCATTGCAATGTGCATTTCTCACAGCAGCCCGACAAGGTGGCGTATATATCCACTGCCTTGTTGAAAAGCCTTAAATTATCCGGAGCCAAGTCCGTTCGTCTGCGGCTCGGTAAGGATCAGATTCCCGCTACAGTAAAACCAATTCAGAAGGCGGGACGCCATCTATACTTGACCTCCGGCTTACGTAATGCAATCCGTGTTCCCAAAAGCGGGGCCATCTATTTGCGGAATCTGGATGGTGATATACAGCTAGGGCCGTTGATTGGCGTGCTGTCTGACGGTACCACCTCCACCACTCGCCCTTTCGGATCGCGCACAGGCTTTATTAAGCAACTGCTGAGGGAAGGCAGCAAAAAATCTTATATTTTTGCCTTCACCCCTCGGGATATCAACTGGCAAAATGATACGATTAACGGCTATTTTCTGTCATCCAGCGGGGAATTCACACGTAAACTTGTACCTTTGCCGGACGTGATCTATAACCGTTTGCCGAGCCGTCGCTCTGATTTTTCCCCGGCGATCAATCAACTACGCGAACGCTTTTCCCGCAAACGAATTCCCTTTTTTAACTGGAGCTTTTTCAATAAGTCCGATATCTATAATCTGCTGGAGAATAACCCAGATGTTAACCGCTATGTCCCTGAATCATATATGAATCCCAGCTCTGAACGTATCCGAGGTATGCTGGAGCGACATCAATTTGCTTATTACAAGCCAAGTGGAGGCAGTCTCGGTAAAGGAATCTATCGTCTGTCCCATGTTCCCAAGCAAGGATATTATGTGAGGTACCGTAAGAAAAGTAGCAATGTATTGCTAAAATTCGCCTCTTTTAATTCCATGCTCAGGATGCTTCACTCCAATCAGGGACAGATGTTAAAGGGTTATGTCATTCAACAGGGTATCCAGCTGATCGAGATTGACAATTGCCCGATTGATTTCCGGTTTCACATGCATAAAAATGGAAATAATCAGTGGGTCGTCGTCGGCATTGGAGCCAAAAAAGCCGGACGTGGCAGTGTCACAACCCATATCAAAAATGGCGGTTCTCTTATGACACCTGAACAGGCGTTGAACCGGGTATTCGGAGACCGGGCGGGTGAAGTGCTTCAACGTGCCAAGAACGTAGCAGTTACACTCGCTGAAGCCATTGAACACCATCACCAGCATCTATTGGGTGAAATCGGTTTTGATCTGGGCATTGATCAGGATGAAAAGGTATGGATGTTTGAAGCCAACTCCAAGCCAGGCCGATCCATTTTTCAGCATCCATCGTTGCGTGCGGAGGGTAAAGCATCCGTGGAGCATATTTTGGACCACTGTCTTTACCTCAGTAAATTCCGCAGAAAAGAGGAACTATGAATACCCGGGCGGAGCATAAGCCAGTCGTTGCTGTATTGACAGTGCACGACGAAGGGCAATTTTTCAAGGGCAATCAGCGCAATTTCAGGGATATTCTTGAAACGGGAACACGGATGGGATATCAGGTGTACATTGTTACCGTCAGGGACCTGAAACTGGCAGATGAGACGATTAAGGGCTATGTCTTCAACAAGAGCTTACAGACGTGGGAGGAACAGGATTTCCCACCTCCACAGGTCATTTATAATCGCATCCCCAACCGTAATTATGAACTTAAAACCTCTGTGCGCACAAAGTTGGATGAAATTTCACATGCCTCGGGCATTGAGCTGTACAATCCAGGCTTTTTTAACAAATGGGAACTGTTCAAGTGGTTGCGCACCTCAGAAACGACTCGTCAGCTTGTTCCGGCAACCAAACGGTTAAGCAACCTGTCTTCCTTAGGAAAAATGCTGTCTACGTATCCATACCTGTATCTCAAGCCGGAAAACGGTAAGGCCGGAAAGGGGATTATGATTCTTAAATTCCTCCCAGACCATCTAATGGCTTACAGACTGACCATTCAGCATGACAAAAAAAGTGTAACCTACAGATCTGTATCGCTATCCCGGCTGTGGGGACGTATCCGACGGGAAGCAGGCAACTCACCTTATATCATTCAACAGGGTATCGATCTGGCAACCCATCAGAAAAAACCCTTCGACCTGCGTATCCTGGTACAAAAAAATATCCGTGGCTCCTGGAGTATCACCGGAGTCGGTGCCAGACTGGCCGGTAAGGGGAGCATTACCACACATGTCCCGCGTGGCGGGAGTGTAGAGGACCCTTTCAAGCTACTGTCCTCACTGTTTGGGCCTGAGGACAGCACGGATCTACTGAACAAAGTTAAAAGTACGGCCATACAGATTGCACGTCAAATTGAACGCGCATCCGGTCTTTCTCATGGCGAAATGTCCATGGATCTGGGCGTGGATACGCTCGGAACCCTCTGGTTTTTTGAGGCCAATGCCAAACCAATGAAATTTGACGAGCCGGAAATCCGCCAAAAGTCGCTTAGACGCATATTCCAGTACAGCTCCTTTTTGGCCGGACGAATGAAATCATGATCAAGGAAGTGGAATCATGCCGCAAATTAGCGATGTTCAACATTTGCCTGCCCGGAGCTGGCTGCTGAGACGACGACAGTTGCTGTTTTTGGCCCGCAGCTCAGGGGGCATGCGCATTACTCGTAATGCTCTGCGGCAGTTGGCCGTTTTAACGCCCGAGCAATTGAACACCCCTGGCTCCTCCCTCCTGTGTGCATTTGTGCGCACGGAGAAGGGGCTGCGGATTGCCGGATTTTCCCTCGCTCTGAATTACGGGGAGGATGCTTGCATCGTAATTGTTCGTCCGCTTTACCGGGGCCGCAGACTGGGCGCTAGACTGCTGTCCGCCCAGCTCAAACAGCTGCGCCGTCTGACGTGCAGCGTAGCCGCCGACAATATGTCCAGTCTCAAAACCTGTTTCCGCGCTGGGCTTGTTGCGCATGAAATGACGACTGGACCAACCGGGAAACCCACGCTGATATTTCACGGAGAGTTATCCCAAGATAAGCAGACGGCAGAGGAAGGTGGAATGCTGTGCCAAAACCTGTCCTAGGCATCATGACTTTGTATTTGAACAACAAGAAGCAATTAGAGGAACGCGACATATATGAGCGCATGATTGCAGAAGGGAAACGGCTGGGACTGGATATGTATGTATTCACTCCTGCGGATGTCCATAAGGATCGCAGGCTGCTCCTTGCCCAAATCTATGATCCACACAGCGGAAAATGGAGCCGAAAGTGGCGAGAGTTCCCAGACATGATTTTCGACCGTTGTCGGGTACAGCGCAGTGAGCGATATCGTCAGTTGAAGCAGTTCCGATTGCAATACACAGACCTTGTATATTTAAACCGACCCCTGAGTAACAAATGGGTCATTCATCAGCAGCTTGCGAGAAGGTCTGCCTTTCGCCCCCATTTGCCTGCAACAGAGCTGTTCAGTGGATTTCATAGTGTCAAACGGATGCTCAAACAGAATTCACTAGTGTACCTCAAACCGATTAACGGTACGGGAGGCCGAGGTATTTTACGTATTGAACCTGTTAACAAGCAAGGAGGCCTGTATCTGATTGAGGGCCGCAATCGCAAACGCCATATCATTCCCCAGCAGCGGGTACGTCTAGACCGTCTGGAGCCGCGTCTGAGCAGCTGGAACATGGATAACTACATTGTTCAGGAAGGCATTCCTGTGCAGTTGCCGAATGGCAGAGTCCATGATTACCGTATGCTGGTACAGAAAAATGGCCAAGGAGTATGGGAGCTAACCGGATGCGCCGGGCGCATCGGGGCGCATCGGAGTGTCACTTCCAACCTGCATGGTGGAGGCAAGGCAGTACCGATGAGCCAATTGCTAACGCAATGGATTCGTGATGAAAGCCATAGAGAGAAAATCATCAAGCAAGGGGAAAAACTCGGACTGGACATCGCTGCGTATCTGGAAGAAAGCTACGGGGCATTGTGTGAGCTTGCACTCGATTTGGCAATTAATAAGCACGGTCATATATATGTGCTGGAAGTCAACCCGAAGCCAGCCCGCGAGGTCTTTTCGCGTATTGGTGAAAAAGAAACCTATCGCCGCTCCATCGCCAAGCCCATGGAATATGCCTTGTGGGTCTACCACACACAAATTAATCCAAAGCCTCAGGCTGACCACAAAGCAGAAGATAAAACAGAAGATAAAGCA
Organism: Paenibacillus sp. FSL M8-0228; assembly: GCF_038007385.1. Lineage (NCBI taxonomy): Bacteria > Bacillati > Bacillota > Bacilli > Caryophanales > Paenibacillaceae > Paenibacillus > Paenibacillus sp. FSL M8-0228. The sequence goes on along the minus strand of NZ_JBBOXA010000001.1, from coordinate 1,844,145 downwards.
GAAAATAAGACAGAGAATAAGACAGAGAATAAGACAAAGGAAGGCTCCGCGTAAAGTGGCTGCCTTCCTTTCTTTTTTTCATCTGTCCGACAGTAACAGCATGTTTAATTATATGGTGCGTCGAGCCTATTTATAACCAATAACCTGTGTTTCACAGTTACTCAGCGTTTTTATAAAGTGTAAGCAGTTGCGTAAAGTCTGTAATAATCGCATCGGACCCCTTCAACTCATCGTCCACACCAAATCCCGCATAAGCGCAACCGATCACCGTCTGTCCGTTCTTTTTGCCTGCTTCCACATCTGAGGAACGATCTCCTACCATCCATACGTTCGAAATATCGTGCTTGCTCAATAGAATTTCCAGCAAATTCACTTTGGAAAGCGTGCTGTACTCCCCAGCGCTGTACAGTCCTTCAAAAATGGGAACCATTTCATACGCAGCAGCGATCCCCTTTACATAGTCCTCCAGACCGTTACTAGCTACGAACAATCGGACACCTTGCTCATGAAGGGCCTGGAGTGTTTCTTTTACTTGTGGATACAGGGCATGACTTCCGCTCTTCAATCCCTCCAGTTCCAGCTGAAGCAGCAGCTCGTCCGCTCTTCTATGGGCCGCTTCGCTGGCTTCCGGCATCACTCTTCTCCAGATTTCATCCAGCAGCATGCCCAAACTATTCAAAATAAGCTCCTCGGGAGGAGTCTCTCCTTCATAAAGCCCTTCGGCGCGCAGCGTATCAAACAGCTTGTGGTACGCAGGAAGCAATAGCGTCTCCGTCTGAAAAAGTGTACCGTCCATATCAAATACCATAGCCTCAGGTTTCTTCAACACAGGTGCATTGTTCATGTAGTTATCAGTCATTCCTTTCCTATGTAGGTTTACAACTCTAACCCCTCTCATGATAAGCAATAAGAGAGGTCCGTGTAAACCTCATTGCGCATACCGCTAACTCTTATATTTTTTTAAAACAGTCCTGAAACAATGCAAACCACCCCACATATCCGTGTGTAAGGCACCCCTTGGAAGGTTGAGATCCACACCATTCCAATACGAAAATCCCGCCTGCTCTATCCATTGCTCCATCGCTGATAGATCCACTGTAGGGTAATCAAACGTCAGCAGAAGCATTCCGTCATCGCGTATGGTCCGGTGAAATTCATGTAAGGCTGCCAAAGACTCCTCAGGTGTTAAATGTTCCAGCACTGAAATACATACAATTTTGTCAAAACTGGCATCCTCATAAGGCAGAGCTGTCAGATTGGCATGTGCGGAGTGGAGCCGAACCGGTAAAATCTCCTGAATGCGCTCGGCAGCCTCCTCTCCGATATCCCGCCGCACCTCGGCCAAAATGGCATCCACGGAAACGATCCGTATATCCAGATCGCAAGCATAGACCTGAGCGCAACGGCGGGCCAACTCAAATTTGAATGGATGTGGAATTCCACACGCTGCATCCAGCACCGAATCTTGACCGGACATAAATTGAAGACACCACTCATACTCATAGGGGCGACTCCACCAGCTTTGGGGGAGTCTGTAAATCATGCTGGAGGAGTTGGGGTCAGAATATACAAAAAAGCGAGACAGATACGGGTCAGACATGTTCATGGATGCTGCCTCCTTTTGGAGAGATTTAAATTACTCTTGCAACACAGCACAGTTCATGACCCCGTTTCTCGCCTTGAAGTTTGGCCAACAATCCCATTTGCTCCGTAAAGGCAAGATCACCGTACAAAGGATGGGCTTGCAGCAAGGCATCCAAACCAGAGGGAAGCTGGCGGGTAAACATAGCCACCGAACGCAATCCGGACTTTTCCAGTAAGAGCGCCAGCGTATGCTCAGAATAATGATATAAATGATCTTCCTCGGTAAATAAAGGTGAATAAACACCATAAGCCTCATTGGTGAACGAGTTTTTGTTGGGCACTGTAATATATAACGTCCCGTCAGGTTGAAGCTGTTCGCGTAAATCCGTCAAAAATGCAACAGGGTCCGCAATATGCTCCAGCACATGCCAGCATGCTACGGCCTCGTATTTGTGATCCAGTGGTAATTCAGTATCTTCTTCTACTTCTTGTATTTCTTGTGCTTCATTCAATTCCTGCATATCACATGCTTCATCGGTTTGAGTATCTTCTTCGGTTTCACCGTTCCAGTAACCCGGCAATAAATCCACGTCATATTTGTGTTTGGCGTAAGCACGCGAGTCTATGGAAGGTTCAGTACCCACTGCATCCCAGCCGGCTTGAAGGGCAGCATGGATAAATTCTCCGGTACCTGATCCAATCTCAAGCAATTTTCCTTTACCGGAGCTGAACATATCCAGTAGCATGAGTCCAAAAAGGGCATGATCCCCATAAGTTGACGCTGCTGCACTATCCCGCATAGCAACCCAATCGGCATTATAAATCTCTGCAATCATATCCTCCGGCTGTATATGATCCACATCATTACGAAAAACCAAGCCACAGGAGCCGCACCCCATCAAGGTAAAGCGTTCATAGTTATGAAATACTCCCGTGTCAGACGAACCACACAGTTTGCATTTACTATAAAATACGTTCTTTGTTTCACTTTTAATTTGTAGACCGGAATTATTCATAACCTGGACACTTGAAATCTCGGCAACATCCATGGCGTTCACATCATGGGTAGCTTCATACTCTGGTGTAGTTTCTTTTTCTCCATTTATGTTGTCCTGATCTACCCAAAGCGTGAGTCGGGGGTTCGGGTCCAAAATAGATTCATATTGCTCTTTCCAGCCATAACGAGCACTTGGATCAAGCAACTGATATCGCTGAAATTTGGCCATGCGAATAGCAGGTGTACACCATCCCCAATGCTGGATGCGGTAGTTGCTGATTTCACTGGGAAGGTCAAGCACATTTTCCGGAAATCTCCCACAGTGCAAGGACTGCTCCTTCCATTTATAAGAGAACCCTTCCTTATATCGAATTAAAAAAGGACGGTAATATTGATGAGCCTGCCAATAATCATCATCGCGGTAATGCGTGGAATTCCACATATCAAACAACCTGAAACAAATCGTATCCGCTTTCGTTCCCGCTAACAAAGAATGTACCCCTTGAGCAAAACGAGATTCGAACATTTCGTCAGCATCCATATTTAATATCCATTCCGGAAAAGAAGCCAACGTCTCTCTCCACTGTTGCTTACGTAGTTCCAATTCATTGCTAAAAGAAGCTGTTTCATTGCGTATTAAACGTAATGGGATTCCCTTTAGGATCTCACGGCACAACTCTCCGCTATCATCCTGACTGCCATCATCAATAATGACCGCTTCATCAATATATTCTCGATGACTCCGCAGCACGTCAATGAGCTTGCGATCTGCCTCATTGTATACCGTCATGGTCAGCGTCAATTTGGGTTTGGAGACAGGCGGCGTATGAAGTTCACTTTGTCGTGGACCAGGGAACGTTTGTGGTATAACAAAAGAATCTGCCGTGTACTTGGCAAAGACAGCTGACTCACGGAGGTCATACGGTATAACAGGAGGTTCAGGGAACTTAGATGGACTTGATGATGCAGAAGGATTGAAGGCAGGAGAGTTAGTAGAAGTATCGGAGTGATTTAGATATGCTAAATGTTCTGATTGGTCCGTATGAACAGCGCTCGTTGTAAAATAATTTAGGGTGAATAGTAGCTGCTCTGCCTTCATTCTGTCCGCTTCCCGGTACAGATGCATCGCCGGATAGTGTGTATCCACAAAAAGTGGAAATCCAAATGCAGCTGCCCGAATACAGAAATGTCGATCTTCTCCCCAATAGGAAACGTTTTTGATTTTACCAAAGTGAATCCCTGCTTCCAGTGCACGTCTGCGGATTAGGGTGCAAGCGCCTAGACCCCCCACTTCGTACAAACCAGGAACATGCATTTGGTGTATGAAATGCAACTCGCGTTGCGCTCGCTCCTCTGCCGACAGCACTTCCCCTTCTTCACGATGGAACAAATTATATTCATCACTAACCCACACCTGAGGCAATAGAGGCCCCTCCGGCTGCCAGCGTGTCCAGAAAATCTCAGATACAATATCCTTCTCCGCCTCTACCAGTTTACATAAGGTACGGGAATGGAGAATCAGGTCTGAGTCGACTAAAAACAGCGCGTCATAATTATGCTGAAGTGCATAATCAATAAGACGATTTTTGAAGTCGGCCACTTTCCAGACGAGGGCTGGCGGCCAATAATGAGTGTGCTCATCACTTCGGTTCTCCACTTGCTGTGGACCTGTTAACAAGGGCAAAACCCTGCCCGGCAGCCGATTGGAAAAATCGGCAAGCCATTGGCTTGAAGTCGGATTGTCATTATCATCGACAAATAAATAATCGGGCAGCACATCAGGTGCCTCCAGTCGCTCTAAAGCTTGAAGAAATAAAGACAATATTTCCGGTTTCTGGTGCACCGGGCTACCGATTAGTATACGCATGATTCAACGCCTCCATCAGGCAGAAGCCTCATAACCGTTCCCCCTCCATATCCTAAGGCATACCATAATTGCAACCGAGCGATATGGGAGTGAGCGTAGTATGAATGGACTTGCACCTGGAAATATCAATGAAAACGACATCCATACAAAAATACAATCTTACCATCCAAACAACTACTCTTTTTCAGTTTTCTACCCGTTTTCTAACTACATTTAGCCATCAAATTTATTTCCCGGTCGCTTGATAATATCGAATTTCGCACAATCTCCTCCCCCTCATATCAGACTTTGATTTTCTAATTTATTAGAGCAAGATTGAATTTATGATCATCGCACATCCTCTAAACGATCCATAGGAATTACTACATAATGAGCAAGCTATCCTAATAAAATGGAGATTATACCAAGTTTTTTGGGAGGGACAAAGAGCATGGTAACTGTCAGCTTATGTATGATTGTCAAAAATGAAGAAGAAGCCCTTCATACCTGTCTGAAATCAGTCCATGACCTGGTAGATGAAATCATTATCGTAGATACTGGTTCCACTGACAGTACCCAAGAGGTCGCTGCATCGTTCAATGCTCGGGTATACCATTTTGAATGGTGCGATGATTTCTCTGCAGCCCGCAATTATGCGTTTAATCAGGCAACGCAAGAATATCAATTTTGGCTGGACGCTGATGACATACTGGAAGAAAAAGACCGAATATCATTTCTCAACTGGAAGAAACAAGCCACCCTCTCCTATGACAGCATTACGATGGATTATGTGCTGTCTGTAGATGAACAAGGACAGCCGTTGTATAAGCTCAAAAGAAACCGAATTGTGCGGCGTGATCGAAGATTCAGATGGATCGGCTTTGTGCACGAATTCCTGCATGTGACTGGCAGCACCTTTCACAGTAATATAGCGGTGACTCATAAAAAGACACGTGCCTACACTAATCGTAATTTGCATATATATCTCAAGCATCGGGAGCAAGGCACTGCATTTTCTGAGCGAGATCACTACTACTTCGCGAATGAACTATATGATAACGGACGCATACTAGAAGCCATCCAGCAGTACGAGCACTATCTGGGACTCGATCAAGGATGGATTGAGGATCGGATTGCTGCTTGCTTTAAGCTAGCGGATTGCTACGCCCACCAGGGTCAAAAACAGGAGCAGCGTATGGCTCTGCTTCGCACACTTAACCTTGATGTACCACGCGCCCAGTTCTGCTGTGTCTTTGGCAATTTGTTGATTGAAGACGAACAGTATACTCAAGCCATTTACTGGTTTCACCAGGCAACGTTGATAGAGCCTCCACAAGATGTGATGGCCCTAACCAATTCGTCGTACTATACCTGGTTTCCACACTTGCAATTATGCCTGTGTTACGACCGAATCGGTGACATCGAAAAGGCAAAATCGCATCATCGCATAGCTCAGTTGCACCACCCTACTCATCCAAGTGTTTTATATAACGAGAAGTATTTCGCACAACTGAAGCAATAGGGATGAGAAAGACGCGCCGGGGAAAGGTCGTTCAATGTAGCCGACCTTAGTCATCATGCCGATATGTGCTCGGCACGATACCCGGCGGACAGCCTGCAATTTTTCGGGGCTTTTATTTTTACCCCCTCTTATATATAAATGCCCATTGCTGCTCCTCGGGAAGGACCATTTCATTAGCTTAGATTACTTCAAAAGAAAAAAAGTCTCCTGCAAGCTTAAGCTCACCAAGAGACCTCGTATATCATTTTATCAGAACACTTTCTTCCGGTCTCTTTCCCCCTTCAAAATTTCCACTGACTCACGGAAACGGAGCGAATGGATTATTTCACGTTCACGTAGAAACTTCAGACTATCTTGCAAATCCACATCGTCTGTCAGATCAATCAGCCACTGATATGTAGCTCGTGCCTTTTCCTCTGCCGCTATGTCCTCATATAGATCGGCAATAGGATCGCCTTTGGCTTGAATATAAGCCGCTGTAAAAGGAACTCCGGCAGCGTTTTGATAATATAGCGCATGGTCGTGTGCCGCATAATATTCACCCAGACCGGCAGCCTTCATTTGCTCTACGCTCGCATCCTTGGTCAGCTTATAAATCATAGTCGCAATCATCTCGAGATGCGCAAATTCCTCCGTGCCTATGTCGTTCAGTACACCAATCACCTTATCGGGAATCGTATATCGCTGATTCAGATAGCGCAATGCCGCTGCCAGCTCGCCATCCGCTCCACCATACTGCTCCATAAGCAGTTTGGCCATATGAGGATCACATTTGCTGACACGTACGGGATATTGCAGTTTCTTCTCATATACCCACATTCATGTCCCCTCCTTTATAAAAGGTTGTTAAAAGGTTGTACCTGCCTAGACCTGCCACGGCCAAGGGGATTGACTCCACTCCCAAGGATACTTGGAATAGGCACGACCAAAATTTTGTAAAGGCCCATATAGCATCTGATACTCGTTAGCAATCGCCGTTCTTTCCTGCGTCAGCTTATTGAACTGCTCGATGGCCTGTAAATCATCTGGGTGCGTATTCAGATACAAATTCAGCTCCACCAACACAAAATCCACCGCTTGGAGCTTCTCCAGCAACGCATAAAACTGGGCATCCCCCGGCTTGGTTTGGGACGTGCAGCCTTGGGTCGGGTTTCCGGCTTGACTATAGCCCTGAGTTTGGTTCTGATACTGGTTCTGGTATGGATACGGATTTGAATAAGGGCTTTGATATGGATTCGGCTGTTGCTGTCCACTCTCATGCTGATTTTGCTGCTGGAATTGGAATGGGGACTGACCCTGATTTGGATTCTCCATTCTATTCGCCTCCCCCCTGGTTTCTTCTAGGCTCATAAGGGCTGTAAAGCAAAGGCCATAGCGTTCCCTTCGTCAGCGCCTCATCTGGACTGAATTGCGGTAGACCAGGGGGCTGAAATTGCACAAACAAGTTTGGCGGAAGCACATAAGTCTTGCACAGAACGGGCGGACACGGATCGAACGGGCCGACAAACGGGGCATACTCACCTTGCTGTGGAAATTTCACGGGCCGGGACCTCCTTTGGTTGATCCATCTGCTTTACTATTCAACATATGCCGCATCGCCCAAGTCTCGAACAAAAAATCACAGATAAAAATAATTGTTCAAAAAAAATAACTATAAAACTGTTTCTAATCAAAAAGAACCTTTAAAACCACGGTAACGTGGATCTAAAGGTTCTTGCTTCAGCACACTATAATAACTTACATACCTGAACTGATCTTACCTATCTCTGTGGATCAGGACTCAATCGGTAGAAAGCTCATCTTCAATCACAGGCTCAGGCTTGCGGTGAATCTTCACTCTCATTATGCGAAGCCTTGTTGCTTCCTCCACCTCGAAGGTAAGGTTATAAAACTCAATTTTCTTCCCTTTCACCGGAATGCCTTCCAATTCCTTGAACAGCCATCCTCCGATGGAATCCACCTCGTCGTCTTCAATGTTTACTCCAGTCAAATCATTGACATCCTCAATGAGCATACGACCGTCCACAGAGATGAAGTTCTCCTTGATTTCCACGCTTGGGCGTTCATCCTCAAACTCATCATAGAGATCCCCGACGATTTCCTCCAAAATTTCCTCCGCTGTCAGCAACCCGGCCGTTCCGCCGTATTCATCTACCACGAGAGTCATTTGGGAATGTTTTTTCTGCATAAGGCGTAGCACGTGACTCACTTCCATAGACTCCGGCACATTCAAAATAGGACGTACCACCGAAGCCAGATCCAGTTGTTCCCCCTGCTCAGCTAGCAGAAGATCCGTGATATGGACAAAACCGATAATCTGGTCTTTATCCTCAACCGCTACCGGGTAGCGGGAATGCTTGGTCTCGCTGATAATCTTGAGATTTTCCTTAAACGACAAATTCGTATACAAACAATCCATATCTGTACGCGGCAGCATGATTTCACGTGCAAGCAAGTCGGAAAAATCAAAAATATTATCCATCAGCTTAATTTCGTCCTTATCAATCACACCGCTTTTGGCGCTCTGATTCATCAATATACGAATCTCTTCCTCCGAATGAGCCGCTTCGGCTTCACTCGCCGGCTGAATCCCGAATGCACGCAACAGCAAGTTTGCCGCAGCATTCAATACCCAGATCACAGGTAGAAAGACCTTATAAAAAAGCAGCAAAGGCGCCGATAAAAACAACGCCACACCTTCAGTCTTCTGAATCGCTAAAGACTTGGGAGCCAATTCCCCCAATACAATATGCAAAAAGGTAATTACGCAAAATCCGACGACAACGGATATCGTTGTAATCAGGGTGCCGTCAGTTACACCGAGTTTGTGCATGAGTGGCTCTATCAGGTAGCCGGATATTGCTGGCTCTCCAATCCAACCCAAACCCAATGAAGCCAGCGTAATGCCCAATTGGGTGGCGGACAGATAAGCATCCAACCTTTGGTTCACCTTCAGCGCATAGCCTGCCAGGCGATGACCCTCGCTTTGGAGCTGCGTCAATCGGGATTGGCGCATTTTGACCAACGAAAATTCTGCGGCCACAAATACACCATTTAGAAAGACAAGCAGCAGTACCAAGAGGAGATTCACAGCTAGCAATCCCCAATGAAACTCGGTATGACCATCCAATACGAACTCCCCATTTCTATAGTTGTAATGCTTTTCTTGATTTAAAGTCTATTCCTTTGTAGTACATATCCGCTACGAGCAGGTTCGGTCCACAACAGGCAGCGGCATCACAATGACAGTTCACAGTCTGATTCAGCGGATGCTCATTCAGCCATTCACCAAAAATATCGTCCAGACCGTCTTCCTGAATGTTGCCAAAAGCCGGAATGTCTGCAAAATCCGTCACATACACGCTACCCGTGAACATATTCACATTCACACGGTTTCTTCCGTCTGGATCATTACGCACCGTAATATTCGGTTCCTGACGCAAGCGGCGAAGCAGTTTGCGGTCTTCTTCCCGGTCCGAACAAGCAAAGAACGGTAATGTGCCAAACAACATCCACATGTCCTGATTACGTACATCCAGCAGCTTATGGATAGAGTTCCGCATGTCGTCGAGTGAAAGCACAGGCAAAGCAGAGGCAAAATTTGACGCATACATTGGATGAACCTCATGCCGTCGGCATCCCATTTCGTTGATCAACTGATGAATGCCCTCCAGCTTCGTGTGTGTCCGATAATTAATCATGGATTCAGCTGAAATGAACATTCCCATTTCACTTAATCTGCAGGCATTCTCGATCATTTTTTCATACAGGCGAACAGCACCCGCACGTGGGGTCGGCCGGCCTGTATTTGCAAAACCCACTTCATAAAAATCGTCCGCATTCAAATAGTTAAACGAAATATGCATCACATCTAGATAAGGAAGCATCTTCTCATATCTGCGAATATCTAACGTCAGATTGGAGTTGATTTGCGAGCGAATACCGCGCTCTTTGGCGTATTTCAACAGTGGAACGATCACTTCATCCACTGTTTTATCGAGCAAAGCAGGTTCCCCGCCTGTAATACTGATGGTCTCCAGATGCTCGACTTCATCCAGACGCTTCAGCATTAGGTCTAACGGAAGGAAAGGGGCCTCCTTCATAACCAGCATGTCGCCAACAGCGCAATGCTCACAGCGCATATTACACAGATGCGTTACGGTCATTTCCACACTCGTAAGCAAATGACGACCATGTGTACGCAATGAGACAATCGGGTCCCACGGATCATAGGTTGGCGATATTTGGGGTAGCGTGTTATTTTGTAGAACTGTCATTATGTTTTCACCTTATTTCTGTTATTAACCTCAAAAGACGTATAATTATCATATCATGATGTGTAAAGTGTCTGCATGCTTTCTTCCACATCATCTGCTAATCTACGTGTACTCCTCCGAAAGGGGCCACAGTAGCACCCAATGTATTTGTAATCATAACCGAGAGGGATATGGACAAATCCACATCATAAGGTGCTTTCACTTCCTGCCCATCCCGGTCCCTTACAATGCGAATGACGGGTCTTTGCGGGATTTTGGAATGTATACGCACCACGACCCCCTCTTCCCCCGTGTTGAGCACCACAGAGAGTCCCAAGGGGTAAATAGCCACACAGTCACGAAAGGCTTCTAGCATTCGCTGCTCATATAACGTTCCTGCCCCGGCGTACAGCACTTCCATCGCCTCATAAGGCAACAAAGCCTGCTTATATATCCGACTTGCTGTCATTGCGTCGTACGAGTCTGCCAGGCCGATCCATTTCGCATATTCGTGGATCTGGTCCTTTTTCCAACCGTGTGGGTATCCGCTGCCGTCAATACGCTCATGATGCTGTAATGCACAATGAGCCGACAACAAGGGAATTCCAGGTTCGTCTTTAAGCAGCTTGTAGCCGATCACCGTGTGTGTTTTCATATGCTCATATTCCTCGTCGGTCAATTTGCCCGGCTTATAGAGTACTTGAGGTGAAATTTTCATTTTACCGATATCGTGCAGTAGTGAACCTATTCCCAACTCCATCAGCTGATTGTTATCGTAGCCGTTGGAAATTCCCAGTACAAGTGAATATAGACATACGTTCAAAGAATGATGATACAAATCCTGATCTGCGGCCCCAATATCCATCAACATAATGACGGCGTCCTGCCGGCCTCCAATATCGTCCAGAATAGATTCCATCACCTTATAAAATGACTTGCCAAAATATTTGTGCTTATGATCTACGGAGTAGGATGACAACCCTTGAAATTGCTTTTTGATTTCCTGTAGCGCCGCCGCCCTTGTCTGTTCATGGATCATCTCAGGAATGACGATATCTTCTGTCACAGCATCCTCAATGTATACATATCCAATACCGACTTGGCCTAGACGTTCAATCAATCGCGAAGTAAGCTCAACACCTTCCGAGAGCAGCACCATTCCATTTTCATTGTATATTTTTTTGCCCAGCTTCATGCCGGCTCTCAATAATGTAACAGGTACCAGTCGCAGCTTAATCCTCTCCCGATTGTTTTGATACCTGAAGCCACCTAGCTGCAAAACATTCTTCCATCGCGCCCGGACGCTTCAACTCCATTTCAATCAAATCCCGTAAAAATTCTGGAAGCATAAATCGGAGATCTGTTCCGTTCGCAAGCACCTCATAACCTGCTTTGAAAGTGAACATATCCAACGTGCCCACTGTGTATTCCTCATGCTCTTCCAGAGGTTGACCTGCTACACGAATGTCCGTTACTTTTTCATAAGGAGCACGGCCAGGGTCATACTGAATAGCCAAGCCTTCCACACACATCGTACCAAGCACTTTGCCTCTGAAGCCAAAGCCCGTCATAGGCTTGTCCGCAAATTCAGGCAGCAAAGACTGCTCCAGCGCCAACCGAATATCGCTCCCCCGCAACTTCATAACACAGGCATTAATCGGTGAAGGGCATAAGGAATGCAGGATTCCTTTACTGATATCCCCTTGAGGTAATGGGCCGAGCAGTTGTCCCGCATTGACGAGGGCAATTTCTGTTCCTGTAAAATGGGACACTGATTGTGCCAGCATATTCCCGAAAGGGGATTCCTGATCATATGCGATCTCCAGTTTCCGATCCGTCACAGCAACCGTGCTCTCCATGGCGCGCTCTGCTTGTCTGCGATGCACCACAATGGCCGATGCCACTTTTTCGTCCAGTATTGTCAGATCCACAGGAACTACACCGCCTGACGTGACTCGAAACGGTTCGAGGCTATTGTTACGACTTAGCGTCACTTCACCCAGCAGCGTTCCGAACTTACCCGCCCCACATAAAGCTGTTTTCCCGATCCAAAGCGGTTCCTCCAGCACGTGATGGGTGTGACCTCCAAGGATAACGTCAATCTCAGGAAATTGCGACGCTAACTTTTTATCGGAAGGTAGACCCAGGTGCGACATCACGACCAAAACATCAACCTGCTTTCTCAGTGCCGCGATCTGCTTCCCCAGCACATCAAACGGATTGAGCACATCCCAGCCCAGCAATTGATAATACTCTACAAAAGGAGCCGTCACACCGAGTAAACCGACCTTGATTCCTGCTTTGTCTACGATAAGGGATTCCTTCATCCACGCAGGACTCATCCCTGTGGCACACTCAGTCATATTGCCACATATGACCGGACAATGAATGCCCGCATATGCCTGTTCAATCATATCCGGGGTAAAAGTCAGTCCCTCATTGTTACCGATCGTAATGGCATCATATCCTGTTAGATTCATCACATCCACATTTGCCCCACCTAGCGTTCCTTCCGTTTCGGGGGCCATCCGGTCCATGTGGTCTCCTATGTCAAGCACAAGTAGCGCATCCCCTAATGCAGCTCTTCGTTCATTAATCATCGCGGCTATCGAAGGCATACTGCCAAAATGACTATGGATATCATTGGTATGCAAAATGGTCAACGTTTGCCGAGTCGTCATCTCCATAACCGCCCTCCTCTATATTTTATATATCGACTTTGGAGCTTCTAATGTTTAAGCATATCATGTTATTTAGCAATATGGTACATATGGGTAGACATAGTCCTTAAGCTTCGCTGTAGTCTCTGGGCAATCTCATATTACAAACATAGTGAAAAGTATTGTCGTTATCTACTGTAGGTATCTGATAGGAATCGGGTTCCTGGGACCTATTTTACAGCTTGGAATAATAGTAAATTAGTCGTTGTCATCCCATATAATTCTTGATATATTAAGTTTGTTTCGTATTTTCGACAAATTTACGACAATAAGGAGGTTAGCGCATGAGAGTACACGTTACCGATGCCAAGCCAGGAGATCGCCTCAAATCCGATACATACAATGGGCACGGTGTGCCTGTCATGGTTCAGGGCACCGAGCTACAGCATGACGATATTTCCAAGCTCATTATGCACGGTGTCGATTATATCGACATTGATGCCGGTTCTGCGAGCATTCCGGTTGACTTTGCCCCCGATGTTCCAGCTTCGCCCGAGTCCCTCAAACGTGCCGTTCCTCTCATGGAGCAGACGATCAGTGGCTTTGAAAGCATGTTTCTCGAAGCTTCCTCAACTGGCAAATTTGATGAATATCGAGTTGATGAGCTGTTCGGCCCTCTCGTTTCAGAGCTGGCTCGTCAAAAAGATGTCGTATCTCTGCTGTTAATTATGGAACGGGGAGATCACTATACCTATAATCATTCTCTCCAAGTAGGCGTACTGTCATATTACATTGCCACATGGCTTGGATATACGGAAGAAGAAGCATATGCCGCCGGTAAAGCTGGATATTTACATGATATAGGCAAGTCCATGATACCCGATGAAATTTTGAACAAACCAGATAAACTGACACCTGAAGAATTTCATGAAATGAAGAAACATTCGCTATATGGCTATGATATTATTCGCAATTCAACCAGCGATGAGATTTCTGCAATTGTCGCCTTACAGCATCATGAGCGTGAAGATGGAAGTGGATATCCCCATGGTCTGTTCAAGGAAGAAATTCATCCTTTTGCCAGCATAACAGCTATTGCCGACGTGTATAGCGCGATGATTTCCAATCGTGTGTATCAGACGAAGCAGGAGCTACTCACCGTATTACGCGAGCTGCACAGCATGAGTTTTGGACATCTAAACCCAGAAGCTACCCAAGTGTTCATCAGACACATGCTTCCTAATTTCATTAATAAGCAGGTTCTGTTGACTACAGGTCAGACAGGAACGATCATTCTGAACAATCCTGCTGATTACTTCAGACCCTTAGTAAGAATTAACGATGATGAATATGTAGATTTGTCTAGGGAACGCCATGTATCCATTGATGAAATTTATTTGGAATCCTGATCCGCTACTGCCTCCCGGCGTTACTTCGGTGGAACGAAATGTTTTGCCGAAACACAGACTACGCGAATAAAAAGAGACTGTCCTTGATTCGTAGGTTCTTCTACGAAGGACAGCCTCTTTTTAAGTTACGGATATTAACCTTGTTACTATCTTTATTTATGGTTTAATCCTAAGTGGTAAGATCGTGTAGCCCTGGACTATGTTCATTAGGCAATTCGGGCATATACGGAAGAGGAAAACCCTCAGGAGGATCTATTACACTCAAATCCCCACCGTTTCTACTTGGAGTTTGCCCATTGAATATTTCCCCAATACGGGTAGAATCCAATCGAAAATTAAACTGCGCATTGTGAAAGCCCATCTCAACATACTTCCGGCATTCTGGATACTTGTTAATATCGTAATTTGGAACCGGGAACAATTTTCCCCAATCAACTCCAAGTGTCTCTAATGCTTTGGCAAACGCGTTTTGATGAGCATTATCCCTCACAATCAAAAAAGCCAACGTTTCCCGGAATGTTTTGTTCGAGCTCATTTCGTAAATTCGGGATTTTTGCAGAACCCCTGTAGATTCGAGTACGAGATTATCAAGCAAATCACTAACCAGATTCCCGTGGGAATAAACATAACTACCTAGCCAAGGATTCCCACTTGCATCAACAGGTAAGGAACTTTGGGCTCCCATAATAAAATGATGAGGATTTGCGTGTTTTATCGCCTCATCTAAAGGAGCATGATCCATTCCCGCATCGCCGGCTTGGTCTGCGCCTGAGCCAGTCAGAAGTTGATTTATAGTATGTTGGACCAGTTCAACATGACTAAGCTCCTCTAGAAAAACTCCTCGTATCAAATCCCTGTACTGCACAGCATTACCACGAAAATTATTACTTTGAAAGAAAAACTGCATCATAGTACGCATTTCTCCGAATCGACCACCTAACACTTCTTGAATCACTTTAGCAGCAGCGGGATCGGGCTTATCGGGTACTATTAAGTTAATTAAATCTTCTTTATAAAAATACAATTCAAATCCCCTCCTTAGACTCTTCATTTTAAAGTGAAACATAGGCTTCCCTCTTTAATAATTTATATACAAACCAAACAAACAGAAAGTTAAATATAAAGACCCGTATCAGATTGTTGTGATGCCGCTCCTCGTTTTATTACATCTTGAAAAGGTTAAGTACAGTTAGAATTCACTAAGCTGCTTTAGCTATAGGAGGAGTAAATATGTTTAGACATCAAAAAGAGTTGCAGTTTGAAGTGAAAGTAGAGCGCCCTGATCCTCTTTTTGCCCGGCAGGTACAAGAAGTTTTGGGAGGGCAATTTGGAGAAATGACCGTGATGATGCAATATTTATTTCAAGGGTTTAACTGTCGCGGTGATGAAAAATACAAAGATATGTTAATGGATATTGGAACTGAAGAAGTAGGGCATGTGGAGATGCTGTGTGCTTTAATTAGTCAACTACTTGATGGAGCTAAACCAGAAGATCAAGAACAAGCTGCAAAAGACCCTGTTACAGCTGCCATAATGGGGGGAATTAACCCGCAGCACTTGCTAGTCAGCGGTCTAGGCGGATTGCCTACTAATTCAAATGGAGTTCCATGGAACGGTTCTTATATCGTCGCAAGTGGCAACCTTTTGGCGGATATGCGATCCAATTTGCACGCAGAGAGTCAGGGTCGATTGCAGGTAGCAAGGCTATATCATATGACACAAGATGAAAGCGTCAGAGCTACACTACGGAAAATGCTAGCGCGTGACCGCTATCACCAGTATCAGTGGATGGCGGCAATCCAAGAATTAGAAGAGAAAAACGGTGTTGTGGTCCCGGCTTCTTTTCCTCCTGAGGCAGAGCAAGAGTCTCAGCCTGAAGCTTATGAGTTTTGGAATTTGTCTGAGGGCGAAGAATCTAGTGAAGGTTTGTGGGCAACAGGAAGTGCGCCGGATGGAACCGGGAGCTATGTATACATCTCAAAACCAGTTGCCAAAGGACAAATCTATAATGCCAAAATACCAGCAACCGAGTTACATCATGACTTAGACCATAAAACTTCAGATAAATAAACAAGTGGCAGACAAGCTGTCCCAACATTAAAGAATTGCTTATTGGTGACACTGACCATAAAAATGTTACAAAAAATATATACTTAATATTCGAATAAGGCGGCTTATCATAAGGCATAAAATCATAGCCGATCATAAATCATGAAGTACAGAATTAATGTAAGTCTAAAAGCCCTGCCGACCAATTATGGTTAGCAGAGCTTTTTGATTTCAAAGACGATGCTCTCATTCTGTATGAGCAGATGTCTATAACAATCATTTGTGTTACCTCAGCTTCGGTCAAACCACCGTTCATTAAATAAGAGGTGCCTGAATCAATGTTGCAAAATTAAACTGGTGTACATGACCATCATTTAATGTAGTTTGGCCCGTAACAAAATGTACATGCTTACCATTTCCGACTGGAATAGCGGGCCCTGTTCTAATCCTTCTCAGATTATGAAAATGGTTCACGAAATCAGTTTTGGTAAGATCAATTTCATGGACATGACTTCTTCCAACTCGAATCGCTTGCCCAGTAACACCTGCAAAGCGGTGGT
Organism: Paenibacillus sp. FSL M8-0228; assembly: GCF_038007385.1. Lineage (NCBI taxonomy): Bacteria > Bacillati > Bacillota > Bacilli > Caryophanales > Paenibacillaceae > Paenibacillus > Paenibacillus sp. FSL M8-0228. Next base: position 1,827,262 of record NZ_JBBOXA010000001.1, on the reverse strand, counting down.
TATGTCGGTCTGCACCTTCTTCGGCCAGTTTGGTGCTACCTTCAAATTCATGTACATGTCTCTGTGTCTGCTTAGAAGAGAGGGTTTTCTTCTTCACTCCAGCTCTGTTCTTCTGCATCTGTTGGCATGCCTCCTTATGTTTATGTCACTCACAACATCCTATTAAGCAAACATACATAAGTGCTAGGCAACTATCTGCAGTCCTAAGCATAATTTTTTTTTTGTAGTAGAAAGAAGGCTTATGGACTTAGGTATCACAGAAAAAACAAAAGAAGACGAACTTAAAAAGTTCGTCTCCTATACTAGCAGGAAATCCGAGTCGGCATAAAATCGGCATGACTCGGATTTAACAAGCTTAAGATTACTTCAAAAACTCGTGACACCAAGGGTTAATGGATTTTAACCGATACTGCCTTCCATCTCGATTTGGATTAGGTGCAAACGAAACGAGAATCCGCTTAATTACAGGATGTATGTATTTGTGCGCACAGCTAAATTAACGATTTTTCTTTAGTCTTCAAAGCTTTCGGTATCATGGATGGTATCACATTTTACCGAAAGCCTAAATTTTTTCTTCTATTATATATGATGTTTCTTTGGCGATTAACATTCGCCTTTCTTTTCCTCATCCAATACCTCCTTTAGGACAACTGTTAGACTTGCCCCCCACCCAGAACCAAAGCAGCTCGTCGGCCTGTAGTCATTTCTACTATGTATTTACGCAAACTACTTTCCGAATTCACAAGGGCGGTTAAAACAACCTCCTTTCAATATTGATCACCTGACTCTAGAAATAAGCTATTTTCATACTCCAGTAGCCATTATTGTTTTACTAAGAATGTCTCTAAGAAATTCCCTAAAAATCATTATCAAGTATTTTGTAACATCATCATTGGTCAGCAATTTCAAACGATGATCTTTCCAGATGATCTTGCACGTCTGTTCTTCCGTTGAAATTCTTACATAACGCCTGTCACGCTGTACACTTCCATATTTTTTATAATTATACTCATAACAAGCGGCTCGTAATATCAGTAGAATCAGATGTAATAAATTCAATATGCATCTATGCATCACCTCGTTAGATTTATTTATAGACAGGTTATCCGAATTCTTCTCATGTAATTAGACCTAGAAAAATATTCCTATGTTTGATAGACTACTTTTTATGAAGCAGCAGAGTTCCAGGAAAGGCAGGAGTAAAAAAGAATGCTCTGTGATAAATGTGGGAAAGAAATACCCAAAGGAAGCGCCTTCTGTAATTATTGCGGAAGGGAAGTAACTATCAATACAGCACCGCAAGAAAAAACATCCGAAATTAGGAATGATGGTCCGATTCCTAAAGAGATCAGCTATAGAAAGAAAATTATTATCTCAATTGCTCCATTTCTTATTTTATGCCTTATTATCGTAGGCTTTTTAATCGCAGCTCCCTATATCAGTTATATTCAGGCCAAGTCATTAATGAATAACGGTGAATTTGACAAAGCAACTCAAGCCACCTTCACCAATTTGGATGGGTACAAAGATTCCGATGAGTTGATTAATGAAACAAATTATCTAAAGGCACAACACCTTCTAAAAAATAAAGAATACGAAAAGGCTATTGAATTGTTTATCAATTTAGTCAACTACAAAGATAGTGTCAAGCTAAAAACAGAATCAATATACTTACTGGCAAAGCAAAATTCCTCCCAAGGTAACTACGCTTCGGCAATTGAATTACTTGAACCAATCCAAGATTATAAAGATTCCTCTAATTTACTGAGAGAAGCGAATTATCGGGAAGGAGTTAAACAATTTAGGGCGTATAACTTTCGTGAAGCAAAAGAATTATTCATGCAAGTAAAGACTATCAGGACTCAATACAATATTTGACTCAAGCTTCTTTGTATAATAGCTTTCAAGGCATTTGGGAAGATGAATCAGGTTACGAGAAACTGACTTTTAAAAATGGAGAAGTAACCAAGGTACTCTCCTTTAATTCTCAAGATGAAAGCACTTATACCTGGCCTGTTATCCTAATTGGTACAGAATTACATGCTGATAACGGCACAATTTATTACCTAAAGAATGACAAGCTTATTTCAAAGGATGAAAGCCTTGGAGTCAACACCTTCACCAAGATTGGATATTACGAGGATATCCCGCCCGAAAAACTCGCTCCCCAAATTGGTATGTCTGAACAGGAAGTAACTTATTCAAAATGGGGACTACCCAAACATATTAATAAGAACACTACTACTTACGGTGTAAACGAACAATGGGTCTATGATCATTACAAGTACATCTATTTCGAAAATGGAGTCGTAACAGCAATTCAAGATTAGTCCACATGCGGAGTCTTCGGGAGAAATCGAAGGCTCTTTTTACTGCTCAAAAATCCATTGTTCGAAGAAGGCTCAGTGAGCCCGTTCCTTTTTAGGGGACTATACAATAGCTGATATAATATCCTCTAGCTTAATCCAACTAAAATCATCCTCATCACGAAATAGTTTTACTTCACGTCTAGCGGTGTTTATTGATGTAACCACACCTGTTAACTCCGCATCGTCAAACGGACTGAAAACAACCACTGTCACAGGCTGACGTGAATTGTAAGACTCTATTAGAGCATGCTCGATTAATTGTACCTCTTGGTCATCCAACTCCGGTTTACCGCGCCGCTGACGGTCTTTCATTAGCTTCAGATAAGCCTCTTTATGCTCTGGTATGATAATGCGACTGCTTTCCCATAATCCGTTATCTTCTAGTTTTTTAGACATGTATGTAGCCTCCTGATGTAATATGTTCAAATTATATCCCGAACGTATGTTCCTTACAAGGGCTTTTGTTTTCTACTTCTAAGACTTTTGTTCTAGAAAATTATTCCTAGGTCATATATACTAATTTTACTATAACATTACCAATAGATAGGGGTTATGTAATGACTGCAATTGCTGTGATTGCTTTGCTGGCTTTTTTTGTGTTTTTTGTTTTGTGGGCTATAGCTTTAATAAAAAAGAACGGCAAGGCTAAGAAAATGTTTCTCTTTGGTTTAGGTGCTTTCCTAGTATTTATTATTGGAATATCAGTCGCTGACACTCAGAAACCAACCGAAACTAATTCCAAACCGGTAGCTACCACACCTGTTAAAGGGAACGAAGTTACTACTGAACCAGTTCAAAAGGGACAGACTGATGCTAAAAAAACATTGATTGACACATCGCTTCCTTTTGATAAGTTTTCATCTGCTCTCTTTGCATTGCCAGTATCCAAGCAAGGGGAAGCATTCGACAGTGTAAGAAATCAAGTTGTTTCATGGTCAGGCGTTGTTATTGAAGCTGGATCAAGCAGCCTTTATGTCTATGGTAAACCAGCAGATTACAACGGTGAATCATGGTCAGATATTAGCGCTGAAAAGAAAAAACTCGGGGATGTTATTGTTGTAAAAGTTTCAGATCGTTCAGAATTAAATGGTCTTAACCAGGGGGATATAGTTACCTTTAAGGGTGAACTTGGTTCCCGTGGTGTTAAGGGAGAAGCCCATTGGAAACTATATAACGGAAAAATAGAGGGTCGGACAGTAGCAGAATCGCCAAACCTCGGAATTATTACCAAAGCTAAATATAACAACATTAAAAATGGAATGACTTATGAGGAAGTTGCGAAAATTATCGGTGGTCCCGGTGAGGCTGTTTCAGAGGTTGGTGAAAAAGGAGACGAATTTTATACTGTAATGTATTCGTATAAAGGTGAAGTCGGACCTGGTGCAAATGCCGTTTTCACATTCCAAGGCAACAAACTACAAGCAAAAGCACAATTTGGTCTCGAATAAAACAACCCCGGAGCAATCCGGGGTTGTTTTATTCTGTATAGTACCTATTTGCAGCCAGGAGGCGTAACGATCTTTTGATCGCGATCCCAGCCCTCTATTATCATGATGTGGCGGGTATCGCTCTTGTTATCCCATGCAATATTGTTGTCTTGTTCCAAAGCCAGTAGCCCCGCCTTTATGTCCTCTGTGCGCCTTCCTGTCTTTATCTCAGGGTTCTATGCTGTTGGCAGAAAAAAGGTACAGACTCCTCATTTTTCATGAGTAACTTTACCTTTTGCAACAAAGGGACTTTTTCAATCGCCTCTGATATGTTCCACGAGGTATTTCATAGTTAAAGAAACTTTTCACATACTTAAAAATCAATAAGTAAGATATCCATTTCCCCATAAAGGACTTAGTTCTCCCACATTACCGATTCTTAACTTATATGTTCCTGGCTTAACATTGTAAAAAGTTCTTGTTGTATTCAGATTAGTAAATGTCCCTGGAACTGAAATTATTTGCTCATGACTATTATTTCCCCACCCCACTAATTGGTAGCTAACAACAGGATTGTAACGACTATCTTCTAAATATTGAACTAATGTAATATTTACATTTCCTCCGGAAATATTGAATGCCTCATCTGATATAGTATAGCTGTTCACACCATTTAACGTGTAATAGTAAATTGATTGAAGCGATGCTTTTGATTCTGCTTCTCTGTAGACATCTTTGTTACCGGCTCAGCAAATGGAGTTACAGATTTTATGTTGTATGTTGCGTCTGTTGAGGCTGGAACTACAGCATGACTAACTTCAGAAGCAAAAGCTGGGGTCACCATGGTGACAGCTAGAATAGACGTAACGGCAACAGATAATAATTTTTTCATAATAAATCCCTCCAATTAATTGAATTTATGTAACACACGAATCGTATCATAAATATAGTATGTAATGGGGTTTTAGACAAAAGAACAGATAACTTTTCAATTTTTTATAAAATTATACATATAATAAACCCCCGTTTTATGATAACAACAACCACTATATTAATAGAGGACCATTCAGCAACCGTTAAGACTATATACCTTTAAGATTGGAATAAAATAATAAACAACAAAGGACTCCATACTAGTTACATACCAGCGGAGTCCTTTGTCACATCTACTCTAAATTCAAACTGATCAACGAAAAAAGCTCTGCCGACCAATTAAGGTTAGCAGAGCTTTTCAATTTATCTAGAGTATTCACTTACTTCAAACGTTAAGGATTTTTTAATATTTAATTATAGCTGATCCTGCTTTAGCCCACTCTTTTGATTCTAATTGAATCCATCCATATACTTTTGAATCAGAGGTGATTTTTTGTTTTATCAGAGAAAGGTTCTCATAGCTGGAGGAACCGTAAAGACTCCCTGTTTTTGGGGCAATTTTTACTGATAACGTATTTTCTATACTCGGTGTATTTTCATCACTTGTCCAGGCCAAACGATTATAATAATTAGCATTAAAAGGATTTTCTAAACCATTAATTGAAAATTTCACTCTTTTCCCTATAATAGATACATCTGTATATGCCGTGTCATCTTTAAAAATTACCGATTGTGATAAAACTAATTCTTGATTTGAAGATTTTTTGTAAGTGTCAAGCGTTACAGTTGCTGCATCTGCAGAAGCTGACAGCGGAGCGATAACTGAAAACAAGAGAGCGATTGTGGAAAAACATAAAGTAGCTTTCCTTCCTAATTTCATACTCATTTTTCTGTCCCCTCCTTCTTTTAATCTTCATCAATAAACATACAGCTTAATAACTGTCAAAGTAAGGGGAGTTTTGTCTGACATGAAAAATACACATTTGATTAAGTGCCTTTTTCGCGTCACTCTAAATTCAAACTGATCAACGAAAAAGGCTCTGCTGACCAATTAAGGTTAGCAGAGCTTTTTACTATATATAGATAAATCAAACTATCCCCCCAGTTGATTCACATAACAACATCATTTAATGGTACTTAGTGACTATGTACACAGATGTGCAGATTAATTATAATTATTTTTGTAGTTAAATTATAGAAAGAAGTGATTTAATTTGAAAAGATTAATGAGTTTTGGTATCGCCACATCATTGCTTCTGTCACTAAGCCCTGCTGCTTTTGCACAGGATTCAATTTCAGCAAATCAAACTGATAATGGTTTCATTAAAGTGATTGAAAATACTGAGAATCAGGACGGGCATGTTATTACTCCTTTTGATGTTCAATTGATTAATCCGATACATCACACTGGAAAAGGAGCATTTGAGAAAACCTTCACCATGATCCCTGAGAATGGAGAAGACGCCAATGTGTTCGTTAAAGATAATGGAAGTTCAACAGTTTATGTAGAGATTAAGAAAGCAGGTTCTAGCACCTCTATAGACACTTCGGTTTCACCTGGTAGTCAAAAGACCTTGCAAATTTATTCCCAAAGTAAAAACTCATATAGTGTATACATTTACACCCAAGACGGTTCCCAGATGGACCTCAATATAAGCGCAAGACAGTTCTAATTAATGTACAGAAATTACTAAGTGGCTTCATATACATCCGCCTCACATAAAACAGAGAAGGACTCTATCGGCTATATACCGTTGGAATCCTCTTTCACATCTACTCTAAGTTCAAACTGGTTCCGTATGTAATAAGCTCGGCAATCTTAACCGAATCAGTCGAAAACTTTTCTATAGTGCCACCATAGTCTATAACCGATATCAAATCCTCTCCCAATGACTGAACAACGTACACCTTTACCTGGCTTAATGCAGCTGCAAATAATTCTATATCCGACTTTAACACTTTATATGTTTGGTTCATGCTGATCACCTCATGTTGTAATACGTTCCACCTTTTCTGAAGTACCTTAGGTTATTACTTTAACCTCATCTCCAACGATTAAAATGCCATATTCATTTTCCTGTACTCTGACTTCTTTCCGATCCGATCCTTCAAATTGGCATGTAATAAAATATTTTTTTGTTGAAGAATTCTCCACCCAGTCTACTCGTTTATCAATTATTTTTGCGATTCGTTCAATTTTGGGTTGTTTTAAATTTCTAGCATGTTCTCGGTTTGAAGATATTATAATAGGCACAAAAACAACTAATATTAAACCGATCATGGTAAGAAAAATTTGAAACGCTTCGAGCATATTTTATTCACTCCTCAAAATTATATAGTATTCCATAACATAAAAACACCCCACCAACTTAGCCAATAGGGTGCCACGGCGCTTCAAGATGTGTTGTTATCAGTACGCAAGTAGAACCTCAATGCTTATTAATTGCCAACAACTCTCTCGACCTTTGAAAATGTACCTTGCTGAAGTACAATAACTCTATCTCCAACAATAGTTACTCCGTATTCAGATTCAGGTGCTTCAAATTCTCCTCTTTCTCCATCTTCAAATTCACAGGTAAAATAGTAGTATCTAATCGAACTGTCTTCCTTTTGGTACATTCGCTTATCAAGTACCTTAGCCACACGGGTCACAATAGGTTTCTTTTTGTTGTCGATGTCTTCCCATGTTTGCATTATAATCGGTATTATACAAAAAACAGAAAAAGCACCGATAACAAAAATCCACAAAATAGCTTGTTCTCCCATATATAAACACTTCCTCCTAACATACTCAAGATCTAAATGTTATATTATTCCTTTACATTATTACAGTTTATAAGTTTCATATTTAAAATCCCTGTATGATTTATAAAATTATACACTGCATTACTAAATATAATATCGGAAATTGAACTGTTTAATTTGATATCCTTCCAACGGCAAACAGAAAAACCCCCCACCAGCGTATGCCAGCAGGGTATCACCGATGCTTTCGGATTTATATGGAGAGTATAATCGATTTGGGTTATTTTGCAAATATCTTATATGTATGTTTCATGCTGTTAACCTCAAATAATGATTCGGTGAATGTTTAGACAATCCTTCAACGAGATACTCAATAACTACTTATCTGACATAATATCTCAATTACATCTTATTTTGATACTTCAACAAAAAATTGAAGTAAGAAACCCAGAAATATAAATAACAATCCTACAATTGCAAATTTTCTACTTTTATATGCCTTCTTCTTTCCATCTGTTAAATCAGCGTATGTTCCTGCTTGCGGATCTACACATAACACATCAATTGCCATTATCACAGTACCTAACATATTTAAAATTAACCCAGCTATATTCATAAACAATTCCACTTCCTCTTCCTCATATTCCTTATTTGGATTCAGCTTCTTCTTTTACTATCTGTTTGAAATCTCTTATATTCCCTATTTTATTCTTTGCAGTATACCAAAAAAAATCGTTTTTACGTGAAAATATAAACCTATCACAAAACATACCTGTGTAGCTATTTAAAATTGCGAGCGTTCTTCTTGAAGGAATAATTCCAGAAGCAGGATGGACTTGCTCGAAGCGTCCTAAAAGCATCACTCTGCTACTTAATGGAATGCTCACTTCTGTTCCCATAAGTCCATACCCTGGAGAAGAATATATCCCTCGATCTTTATCTTCTACCCAATGTAAGCTGACAGGATTATCAGAACAGATAAAATCCCCTAATGTTGGAGGACAGTAAACAACACTCCAGTTTCTATCAATTAGAAAAGGTATGATAGCATCAATCGCAGTAAGTAAGTATTTCATATGTGTATTATTATCAAGCCTAATGGAATGCTCATCTTCAAATGTAACCTTACGTCGTTCTTTATTGGTGATATTATCCATGTATGTTTCTTCCATCATGGTTTTATGATATTCAGAAGCGGAAGAATCCATTTCAACAAATAGTTTCTGTAACTCTTTCATAGGTTTTGAAATCACTTCGCGTCGAGCAGGTGTTCTTTCAGCCAACAAAGCTATATAATTCATTAACCATATGTATTCATCGCCCATCGGCATAAGTAGTTTTTCACATACACCTCTTATTATAGGGCCTACCTTGTCTTCAATTTCTCCAAATATATCCTCAAAAATATCAGGCTTGACTTCTGGATAATGAACCCTATATAAATCTCTTTTGTGGGCAACTTCACGGATTTTTGACTCCCACTGACCACTATTTAGAGAGTCAAAAACCCACAATCGGCTATTTATAGTTCCATCCTTAGTAAAATTAGCAAGATGAGTTTGTGGAATAAAATGATGTTTTCTTTTCAATTTAGTGTTATACAAAAATTATCATCCCTTGTTAGACAGAATTATTCTAATGGAGCCCCTTTATAGCTATAAAGAGGCTCTTGCTAATTATGAAAACGCTACTGTATAGTTAGAAGGAAAAATCATCCTTTCTGTCGAATCGTTTGTAAAATAAATCTTAATTTAATTCATTTTTAATCAATGTGAGGGGTTCATAATAATGATTTTTTCAAATTTAGGGACAATAGTTAAAGCAGCAAACTTTTTAGATACTAATATAAGTATGATTGAAAAAATGGAGAATAGATATAAGCTAAAAAGAAAAGTAAGTAATTGGACAGTAATTCCCATTTCAATGGTATTGATAATTGCAGTATCGTTCTTTTTATCAAAATACGTAAATGGTTATTTAGCAACAGTATCAGCTTTTCTCATTTATATTACTTTTACAATAATTTCTACAAGGAAAATTAAAAAAGAGAATATAGAAATGCCTAGAAGATACATATTTATCATTATAACTTTATGGCTAATAATGGTCTATTTTTATATAATAAATTTTTCATTGGAATTTTATCGAAACCAAAAATCTATTTTCTCCCAATCATTTTTGTTATTTCTTATGGTAATTTTCATAGGGTATGTTCTTTCATACTCATTTATTGTTATGTTAAACGAACTACTTGAAAAAACACTTAGTTCATTTTTTAAAAATGTTTACTTAAACATTGAGATGATAAATGGAGAATTATTAAATGCTAGATTAATTACCATTACGAAAAAAGGTGACTTTATAGTAAATATGAGCACGATTTAATAATAGCGAAATATTATTAAATCGTGCTCATATAGTAAAAATAACTTACTTTATAGAAGAACGCCCTTCTGTTAATTAGGACGTTCTTCTTGCACCTATTTGCTTACTGTAGCTGTATTAGTTTTGTCGTTCCAATTCACTGTAGCGCCCCACGCCTCGCCCACGGCACGTAGCTGAACATAGGTTTTGCCATCGATCATCTTAACGTCAGCGATACCCTTACCGTTTACAACCACGTTAACCTTGTCCACTGTCTTATAATCTCTAGTGTCTGCGACAGTATTTTTGAACAGAGCCCACTCTGCAATTCTACGGCGTGTCAGACCAGCCAACACCTTCCCGCCAGCCTTGTTATATTTCGTGATGTTGGCGGCAATCTGCGCCACCGCGCGTCCTTTACAGAGTGTTCTCAGACTTCCGGCCCCGCAGTTGTAACAGAGTGAGCGCGTCGAACTGGCTTTGCGTGAGCTGGTCGGTTACCGGGACATAGGCCGGGTTGTTTACATACGCCTCGCATTTGGATAAATCCTCCACCAGCATAGCATCGGCCTTGGCTTGTGTTATGGTCATACCTGCTTTAACGTCCGGTCCGTAATGCCCCCAACCTATGGTCCAGTACGTTTCGGTCGGAACAGCTTTATAAGCTGTCAAGCGGCAACCCTCGAAGTTCTTAATTAAACTAAGGCCCGCTTTCGATATTTTCCGCATTACTTGTCAGCCCCCTTTTTCATTTGCTTGACCAACTGATTCCCGTACACGGCGAATGCTCCAGCAAGCACGCCCTGAATGACTGCCTGCGGCCCCCAATCTTGAATCCAGACCGTTAGGATCACAGCAACACCCGTGACGATATATACAATGCTCCAGTTCGGCACTTTAGGCGTTTGCTTGATCCCTATACCAATAACCCAACAAACAGCTACAACGATTAACAATTCAGGGCCGATTAACGACCATACTGTATTCCAATCCATTGTTAAATTCCTCCCGTTTCTTCTTTTCGATCAAGTCGTTTATGAGCCTGTTTCGCTGATTCTTCAACCCGCGTAACCCGTTCGGATAAGGCATCAATCCTTTGCCCCTGCACCCGCTGTTCGAGCCGAATGTCGTCCACGCCGCGCTTGATGTAATCAACATCCGCACGCTGCAAAGCTTCCGCTCCCGCCTCTTGAATGATGTCTTGCCACATTGACCTGCTGCGCCCGGCCCAACCTAAAATAATCCCACTAATCGCAGCAATTAACGAAAAAATAACTGTAATATCCATCGTGTCCCCCCCGTCTCTGCGTTCAGGAAACTTTTCCTGAACTATCATCATCTGTTTTCTGATCCTTTTCCTCTTGAGCCTGTATCTCTGCTAGTGCATTTCCTACAGCTATATCCAATCCTTTAAGTATTTCCTTCCGGCGCGCTGGTTGCGAAGCAATGACAGCAGAAATTACCTCCGTCAATTCTTCAACCGGCCTTGTTAGATCCAGTTGTATATCCAATGCAGATTTTATTTTTGTCACTTTTATAATCACCTCCTTGGGACGCCAAATAAGCCCCTGAGTTATCAGAGGCTTTCATACTCATATCTTAAATTACTTCTGTTGCTATAACGCTGCGGATTTTAAAGGGAAACATTGTTCTATTTATCCCCAATAAACGCGAATCTAAAATCACTACAGATATTAGAGTTACAGAATAATTTATGGTAATATTAAACCATCAGCTGAAATTTATTAAAGGAAACAATAAAATGACTAAAAGTAAACTTATTCTCTTTATATTGTTTTTTTACATAGGCTGGACAATTAAGGAACTAACATTCCATCCAAAAATATCTGATTTGAATCTTTATTTGATATCATTCTTAATAAAACTGATTTTTTGGATCGGGCTGGTATTCATTTATTTCGTATATATCGATCGAGTAAGGTTGCAACAAATCATTGACTACATAAAATTAAAACAAAATATTATCAAGGGAGTATTTACTGGCGGAATTATTGGATTATTATTGGTAGTAATCGAGGTTACTATCTTTAATGGTTTTAGATTTGACATAGGAATCAGATGGATCATTACACCATTAGCGGCATTTTCTGAAGAAGTGGTGTTCCGGGGATTCGTTATGAATAAACTAAGAGACCATCGGGTAAAAGGATATAGCTTTATACAAGCGATACTTTTTATGGGGATACACTTTCCAATAGGTATTATTTCAGGATATTCACTTCTTAACTATGTGACCATATTTCTCGTAGGATACATTCTTGGATTTATATATAAAAAGACTTCTTCGATATGGGCTCCAACGATTGCACATAGTGTCTATAATATTCTTATTTATTTAAGGCAGTGAAGGTACCTATTCCTTTTAGTGCGTCAATCCTTTATGTTTTTGTACGTTGATAAATATTTATATAAAGCTAACGGGACACAATAACTCAATAAACATGAAGAGACGGCAGCCGATAAAGTGGCTGCCGTTTTCTGAACTAATAGGCTTAAATCTAAACTCTAATCGGAATCCTAAGACGATAAAATAATTAAAAAGAGTTGGCACTGAATTAAGTAAGAAAGCCTATAAAACAATTATTTACCAAGCCTTCTTAGAATAAAGAACGGTGGGTACTAGGCGCCAATTTGACTATTTTAAAAATTGATTTGTTTCTAATTTTAAAGCATTATATGATGGTTTCAGACATCGATGTACTATAAAAAGAAAGAGAAGAAAAAATGAAAGCTGAAATTGAAAAAATACCTTCTTGTAGAATTGTATACATGAGACAGATTGGTCCTTATGGAATTGCAAATTCACAACTAATGGAGAAATTTAAATACTGGGTAGAATCTAATAAATTATTTAATGATAAGTCTATTATCCTTGGTATTGCCCAAGATAATCCTGCATTTGTGAAGCCGAAAAATTGTCGCTACGATGCATGTTTGGTTCTTCCTGATGATTACTGTGTTAATACTGTTGAAGTAAGTCTGAGCAACATTAGTGGAGGAAGATACGCTGTTTTTAAAATAAATCATACAGCAGAAGCTGTTCAAAAGGCTTGGACTGAAATATTCCTGGAGTTGGAAAATCAAAGGTTCAGCTTAGATGAAACCAGACCTATCTTGGAGCGATATACAGTTGAACTTATTAATAATCATTATTGCGAAATTTGCGTTCCGATTCAATAAACGTATTAAGGCATAGGGTTATTTCTATTATTGAAGGCAGTCTAATACTAATCCTCTTTTATAAAAGTAAAAGCCCTCTGTTTATGGTATTATCCCCTTCTAGTAGACAAGAGAAAAAACACACCTGGTAAGATGGACTTAACTTGTTGAACGGAGGGGATTTTTCATGGCTAAAAAGGGACAATCATTCCGGCAATACTCCTTAGATGTGAAGATGGAGGCAGTCCGGTTGGTGAACGAAGAACATATGAGTATTCGTGAAGTGACGAAACACTTGGACATTCGTAATAAATCCCAAGTGCAAAACTGGGTGATGAAATATCGAGCGGGGGAGAACCTCCAGCCAACGACCACAAGGCAGGGACGACCCAAAACGAAATTTTCCAGTATGGAAGAAGAGATGGCGTATCTACGGGCGGAGATTGAATATTTAAAAAAGCAGTATCCAAATCTACACAAGGAGTGACGAGGAAAGAAACAAGGTTTGAAATTATTGAGGGAATGCGAACACGATATTCGTTGAAATGGTTACTTGAATTAGCCTATGTATCTCGGGCAGGATATTATAAATGGAGAAAGACTCAGCAAACAACCCAGCAGCGTAAGCAAGAGGAAGAGCTCCTAGAATTGCATATGTTGTCGATCCACCGGATTCACCCTTATTTTGGTTATCTGCGTATGACCGTTGCTTACGTAGAGAAGGTATCTTGGTCAACCACAAAAAGGTGTACCGCCTAATGAAGGAATTAGGAATCCGTTCCGTCATTCGAAAGAAGCGGCGCTTTTTCGGCAAACAGGCATCTGTGGTAAATGCCCATCGATTAGATCGACAATGTCAGGCAGATTCTCCTTTATCCAAGCTGGTTACCGATATTACATACATACGAGCTGGAGAGCGGTTTGTATATCTCTCTGTCATTCAAGATCTGTTTAACAATGAAATTGTGGCTTGGCGTCTTTCGGAACGAAATGACCTTGCTCTAGTTAGCGAGACGCTAGACGTTCTAAGTAAGAACGTGAACATGGAGGGTGTCATTCTCCATTCAGACCAGGGGTTTCAGTATACCTCCAAGCCGTTTAACCGCAAACTTAAGCGGCTTGGAATGCTTGGAAGCCATTTAAGGCGTGGAAATTGCCTAGACAATGCCTGTATAGAATCCTTCTTTTCCCATCTTAAAACAGAGAAGATTTATTTAACGAAACCCGGAACCCTAGCGGAGGTAGAACAACACGTACGGGAGTACATTTCATTTTATAATGAAAATAGATTTCAGAAAAAATTAAACAACCGTTCCCCAATTGAATACCGAGAAACGGTTGCCGCTTAAAGATGTCTTTTTAGTTCTGTCTACTTGACAGGGGTATGACCAGCATCGGGTGGCTTAAAAAAACTTTATATGACTGATCGTTACTATTTAATAGTAGGGTTAATAAAATCTACGATGCCAAAACCGTCTCCTGTTATTTCAATGTCAAGTTTATGAACCCCTGTTAAATTAACAGTTAGATTTTCTTGGACACTTCCTCCACCCAAGGAAACTTGCTTTAAAACTTTCCCATTTTCATTTTTAAAAGAAATATTCCTTAGTAATCCAGATTTACTGTTGACAATCCAATCATCATAAGTATCGAGTTAAAACTTTGTCTCTCATATTGTCTATAACTTCATTTAACATATTGTTCACCTCAATTAAATCTGATAAAATTAAATTCAAAAAATCAGGAGAGAAACATGAACTTTTTAACAGTACTTCTTATGTGTATTCCGCTTTATGCTGCATTCAGAGCTTTTATAATCACTCGTGATCCAGAAGCAAAAAAAAGAATCCCAAAAACGACACTAAAAGCTCTAACCTTTTTTGCTTACTTTATATTTATCGTTTTGGGATTTTTTATAGTTACAGAAGGTATAGAATACCTCTCTCAGTTATAATTGAATTGGTAGTTGCAAGTAGTTTTATAAATCTGAAGGGTTTTAGAGTACGGGGGTAAAGGCTGTTATGCCTCAACCCTCTTCAAATATTCCGTAGCAAATCCTCCGTTGTACCCTTCAAGCCGCACAACCTCCGAACCACACAAGTCCCAAGTCCCAAGGCTCAGATTCTACTGTCCATACCTTATCCTTGTACTTCTCCTTACTGGCTTCATAGCAACCGTGTATTACAACCTGATCGCCCTTTTATAGCTTATATGTCCGTTCACTCACCTTTACCTCCTCCTTGAAAAGCAGAATAACTTTGGTAGGGATCAGGGATTTCAACCTTTACAGGCGGTCGATCATATACAGCCAGGGTCAATCCTTCGTCGTGGAAATAGTTCGGGTTAAAGTTGATCCTACTCTGGCGGCCGGTTCAATTCAGCGAGTGCGACCGAATATTAATTTCATAAGACGTGAGGATTTTGACCATCGGGTTAAGGGTCTTGAGCATCTACACTACCAGGAGTTGGCTAGATTACTGTTTTACACGGGTTTACGAGTAGGAGAAGGACTTGCAGTAAAGTGGTCAGATATGGACTTTGAAAAGAATCTGCTCCACGTAAACAAAACACTTGATATAATCACACGCAAAATCACTACGACCAAAACTAAGGGCAGTGTAGGTTATGTTCCGTTTCCTGCCTTTATAGGCGAAATGCTGGAACGCATAAAAAAAGAATCCGCAGAGAAAAACTACGGATTCAATAATGATATGTTTGTATTCGGTATAGTGGCCCCATACCACTATTCACACTTTCGCAAACATTTTAAACGCGTTTTTCCTGAACTGCGAATTCATGACTTACGTCACAGCTACGCATCTTACCTGATTAACAAAGGTGTATATATCTATCTCGTAAAGGAACTGATGCGACACGACGACATCAAGCAAACAGCCAACACCTACGGGCACCTTTACGTCGAAAGAAAGCGTGAAGCAATGAGCGTATTCGACTAATCGGTATCATGACCAATAAATAAAACCAAGAATAGCCGATACGCTTAGCTGTTCCGTTAACCAATACTACCTTCCATTTCGAACTTGATCAAACGATTCATCTCAACCGCATATTCCATCGGCAGTTCTTTTGTGAATGGCTCAATAAAGCCCATAACGATCATTTGCGTTGCCTCAGCTTCGGTCAAACCGCGGCTCATCAGATAGAACAGCTGATCTTCCGATACCTTGGACACCGTTGCTTCGTGCTCAAGCGTGATGTCATCATTCATGATTTCATTATAAGGAATAGTATCTGAGGTTGATTGATTATCCAAAATCAACGTATCACACTTGATATTGGATTTTGCACCTTGAGCCTGACGACCGAATGAAGCTAATCCGCGATACGTTACTTTACCGCCGTGCTTACTGATCGACTTGGATACAATGGTGGACGTGGTGTCTGGTGCTAAGTGGATCATTTTCGCACCTGCATCCTGATGCTGGCCTTTGCCTGCAACAGCGATGGACAAGACCATCCCTTTCGCTCCACGGCCTTTCAATACAACGGCTGGATACTTCATCGTCAACTTGGAACCGATGTTACCATCGACCCATTCCATCGTTGCGTTTTCTTCTGCAACCGCACGTTTGGTTACCAGGTTATAGATGTTTGGTGCCCAGTTCTGGATCGTTGTATAACGAACGCGTGCGTTCTTCTTACAAATAATTTCGACCACGGCACTATGCAGCGAGTTCGTGCTGTAAATCGGAGCCGTACAGCCTTCTACATAATGCACAAAGCTGTCTTCGTCAGCAATAATGAGCGTACGCTCAAATTGACCCATGTTTTCCGAGTTGATACGGAAGTAAGCCTGCAATGGAACTTCACATTTCACACCTTTTGGTACATAGATGAAGCTCCCGCCTGACCATACCGCACTGTTCAGTGCTGCAAACTTATTGTCCGCAGGAGGTACAACTGTTGCAAAATACTCTTTCAGAATCTCAGGATGCTCACGCAACGCCGTATCGGTATCCATGAAAATAACGCCCTGATCTTCCAGTTCCTTTTGCATACTGTGGTAGACAACCTCGGATTCATACTGTGCGGATACACCAGCCAAAAACTTTTGCTCCGCCTCAGGAATACCCAGTTTATCAAAGGTTTCTTTAATTTCCGTAGGAACCTCTTCCCACGTCTTCCCTTGTTTCTCGGAAGGTCTTACATAGTACTGGATATCGTTGAAATCCAGTTCATCCATATCTCCGCCCCAGTTTGGCATTGGCATTTTTTCAAACTGCTTCAGTGCCTTCAGACGGAACTCCAGCATCCATTCTGGCTCATCCTTAATTTTGGAGATTTCCTTTACGATTTCCGGAGTGAGACCCTTACCTGTTTGGAAAATGGACTTGTGCTCGTCACGAAAGCCGTATTTATACTCTTCCATTTCCGGTGCTTTCTTGGCCATGTTTCTCAAACCTCCTCTGTTCTATTTAAATTATTTATCTTCATCAATCCCTTTGCGCAGCGCGTTCCAAGCCAATGTCGCACATTTGATGCGGGCCGGGAACTTATTTACGCCTGACAAAGCTTCCAATTCTTCATAATCATCAAATTCAACGGTTTCTCCCTTCATTAAAGAAGAGAAGCGGCTCGCCATATCCAATGCCTGATCAATCGTTTTTCCTTTGACTGCTTCTGTCATCATCGAAGCTGAGGACATACTAATCGAGCAGCCTTCACCAGTAAAACGGGCATCTTCGACCACGCCGTCTTTCGTTTTGAGTTGAAGGGAAATCCGGTCACCACACGTAGGATTATTCAAATCCACCGTAACGGCATCATCCTCAAAACGTCCGCGATTGCGCGGATTTTTATAATGATCCATAATCACGCGTCGGTACAAGTCATCAAGTTGCATCGCCAAAATACTCCTTTGTTTGGATTAAGGCGCTGACCAGAGCGTCGACTTCTTCTTCCGTGTTATAGAGATAAAAGCTGGCACGTGCAGTTGCACTGGCTTTCAGCCAGCGCATCAATGGCTGGCAGCAATGATGTCCCGCACGTACAGCCACCCCTTTGCTATCCAGTACAGTAGCTACATCATGCGGATGCACATCATCCAGGTTGAATGTTACGAGCCCAACATGACGTTCTGCCGGTCCGTATATCGTCAACCCCTCCACTTCACGGAGACGTTTGAGGGCATAGTTGGACAAACGGCTCTCATGCTGTGCAATGGCGTCCATTCCGATGCTTTCCAGAAAATCAATAGCAGCTCCCAAACCAACAGCTCCAGCGATAATCGGAGTTCCACCTTCGAATTTCCAAGGCAGCTCCTTCCATGTGGATTCATACAATCCCACATCGTCGATCATTTCCCCGCCGAACTCAATGGGCTCCATATTTTCCAGCAGCGCCTTCTTGCCGTACAGTGCCCCGATCCCAGTAGGCGCACACATTTTGTGACCCGAAAAGGCATAAAAGTCAGCATCGATGTCTTGCACGTCTACTTTCATATGTGGTGTGCTTTGTGCACCGTCTATAACGATAACTGCGCCTTTGCGATGCGCAATAGCTGCAATCTCTTTGACAGGGTTCACAACACCAAGCACATTGGAGACATGCGCAATCGCTACAATTTTGGTGTTTTCTGTAATAGTATTCTCCACATCAGCAAGATCAACGCTACCATCCTCTTGAAGTGGAATATATTTTAAAGTTGCGCCTGTGGCTTTGGCTACCTGTTGCCACGGGATCAGATTACTGTGATGCTCCATTTGTGTGATGACAATTTCATCACCCTCCTTACAGTTAGCTCTACCATAAGAAGAAGCCACCAGATTCAGCGCCGTTGTTGTTCCGCGTGTAAAAATAATTTCCTGACTGCGCTTGGCATTCAGAAAGCGAGCTACCTTCTCCCTCGCACCTTCATAAGCATCCGTCGCCCGGCTACCCAAGGTATGCACACCACGGTGAACATTTGAGTTATCATATTCGTAGTAGTGCTTGATCGCCTCGATGACCGCCAGCGGTTTTTGCGAAGTAGCCGCATTATCCAAATAAACCAGCGGATGACCGTTAATCTCCTGATGTAAAATCGGGAATTGTTCACGGATCAATGCAGTATTCATTGGCCTAACTTCCTTTCAACAAGGCTTTGCAGCTGATGTTGAAGTCCTTCGAGCGGAATCTCAGATACGACAGGTGCCAAGAAGCCATAAATAATCAGACGCTCAGCTTCTGCCCGGCTAATTCCGCGGGACATCAAGTAATACACTTGTTCACGGTTAACCTGACCAACCGATGCTGCGTGACCTGCTGTTACATCATCTTCATCAATCAGCAGGATTGGGTTAGCGTCACCACGCGCTTTCGGGCTGAGCATCAGAACACGTTCTGTTTGCTGACCATCTGCTTTGGTAGCACCTTTTTCAATTTTTGTAATTCCGTTAATGATGGAAGACGCTTCTTCACGCATCACTGCGCGCGTTATCATCTGACTAGCGGAATTTTTGCCGAAATGCTGTGCTTGTGTCGTATAGTTCAGCTTTTGTGAGCCGGAACCTACAGCAATGATCTTGGCATCCGAATTGGAGCCATTGCCTTTGAGCACGGACATGGTATTGCTTGCTGTATTGCCGTTGTTCATTTCGCCCACAATCCATTCGATAGCTGCGTCATTTCCCAACGTGGCACGACGAATTGAAATATCCGTTACTTGCTCTCCAAACTGATGGACTGTCGCATAGCGAACTTTAGCCCCAGCATTTGCAACAACTTCTACCGCACCGTTATGAAGAACAGGTGCCGCCAAATCCGCAGATACATAGTTGTCTACGTACGTCACGGAACTATGACTTTCGACAATAAGCAGCACATGCGGCGCAAACGTTGCAGTCGCATCGTCTGTCAGGAATACAGCTTGAAGCGGAACGTTCAGTTCTACATTTTTAGGCACATAAGCAAATACTCCACCGTTCCAGAGTGCTGCGTGCAATGCAGATAATGAATTTTCTTCTGCCTTAATCACTGTGTTCAGATGAGCTTTAACCAAATCAGCATGCTCTTTAACCGCTGTTTGTAAATCCGTGAAAATGACGCCTTGCGCCGCCAATTCCTCGCTCAGCTTCACGTATACCGCGCCGGAGTTGCGCTGAATAATCAGACCGCCCTCCTGTTGCTCTTTAACCAGATCAGCAATGGCTGCAGGAACCTGCCCTACCGATGCAATGACCTCGCTCTGTTTATGTTGACCGTAATCGTTTAATTTCCAACGTTCGATTTTTGTTTTTTCAAATACCGGAAGCTCCAGTTTGCCTGCAAGCTCAAGTGCTTTTTGTCTGTCTTCAGCCAGCCAAGATGGCTCGCCGTTACGTTCGGACAGAACACGCAGTTGCTCGGAATCTACCGGAAGGATTGTTTGTGTTGTCATCAGTTTTCCTCCTCGCTTCCGGCTTACGCCTCTTGTCCTACAGTTTCATCAACGATACCCAGCTCTTCCTTGATCCAGTCATAACCGTCCGCTTCCAGACGCTCAGCAAGCTCAGGACCACCGGATTTAACGATACGTCCTTGCATCATTACATGTACATAATCTGGTTTAACGTAGTTTAACAGACGTTGGTAGTGAGTAATCACGAGGAAACCACGCTCTTCGGAACGCATAGCATTGACACCGCTAGCCACGATTCTCAAAGCATCGATATCCAGACCGGAGTCGATTTCATCAAGAATGACGATTTTCG
Organism: Paenibacillus sp. FSL M8-0228; assembly: GCF_038007385.1. NCBI lineage: Bacteria > Bacillati > Bacillota > Bacilli > Caryophanales > Paenibacillaceae > Paenibacillus > Paenibacillus sp. FSL M8-0228. The sequence continues at coordinate 1,806,613 of NZ_JBBOXA010000001.1, read as the reverse complement.
GATCAATCATCATCATTTGCAAAATTTCATTCCGTTTTTTCTCACCACCAGAGAAGCCTTCGTTCAGGTAACGGTGAGCAAACTCAGGGTTCATTTCAAGCTCTTTCATTTTGCTTTCCATTTGACGGATAAACTTAATCAAGGAGATTTCTTGTCCTTCTTCACGGCGCGCGTTGATCGCACTACGCAAAAAGTCGGAGTTCGTTACCCCTGCAATTTCACTCGGGTACTGCATCGCCAAGAACAATCCTGCACGTGCACGCTCATCCACTTCCATATCCAGCACGTCTTCTCCATCCAAAGTTACTTTACCATCTGTGACTTCATATTTTGGATGACCCATCAAAGCAGACGCAAGTGTACTTTTACCCGTACCGTTAGGACCCATGATGGCATGGATTTCTCCGCCCTTCATTTCGAGGTTAATACCTTTCAAAATTTCCTTGCCTTCAATGGTCGCTTTGAGACCTTCAATCTTAAAGTTTGTAGCCATATTCGCAATACCCTCCAAAAAATGTAGTGTGGTGTCGAAATCAGAAAGTATATTTAAACAGGGGAGCCCCCTGATTTCAAGTAATATTTAAAAATTTATTTATAATCATTCTAAACTGATTCTCAATGATTCTCAAGTTATTTTATAATAAATATCTTGAAGGGTGCAACCAACAGACACACGTTATCCAACTTTCTTCATAAAATGTTCACCCTACCAAGCACACAAATGGCAAAATACATCCTGCAAATGTTTATATAATTATAAATTTGTACAAAAAACATGAGATGCATGATCTCTTTTCAGCCATAAAAACGCTACTGACAGCATGACGTCAGTAGCGTTTTACATGTAAAAAGTTTATTTCAAAGCGTAATCCCATCACTACAATTAGCCCAAATAAGAGCGAAGCATCCACATATGTTTCTCCAGATCCGCTTTATAGCCGATCAGCAAATCTGCAGTTGGTTGGTCGGAATTGCTTTCCGCCAGTTCAATACCTTCCTGAAACTCCTCGCATACCGTTGCAAAATCCTCGATCAAGGTTTGTACCATCTTGGGAGCATCTTCGTTGCCGGTTGCTTCCTGAATCGACGACAGCTCCAGGTACTCCTTCAATGTTGCGGAAGGTGAACCTTTCAACGCGAGCAAACGCTCGGCGATCTCATCCATTTTCAATGTCACTTCATTGTATAACTCTTCAAATTTAACATGGAGTGTGTAGAAACTGGAGCCTTTCACATACCAGTGATAGTTATGAATTTTTACATATAACACATTGAGGTTAGCGACTTGACGGTTTAAAAGTTCCTCCACCGATTTGGTTTGCGTATTTTTCGAGTTACTTGTTGTTTTAGCCATCATAAATCCCTTCCTTTTTCATCAAATTGATTTTCAGGAACGTTTACGTATCCATCACCGTCATTGCTGACGGTAAGACGCCAGCGGGCATCCTAATCACCTGCCGGACGTCTGTTTCATACTTACCCTCTCTATACGGAAACGAAACAAAAAGAAGAGTTCTCCTTTCTCCCTCTTTCGATCCTCCATAAAAAAAATGTACAAAACTTCAATGATTTTCGTTATACTTTATCTATCATATCAAAATACTTGGTTTAATATTGTGATATTTCCAGACTATTTACATGTGCACAATTTATGGAGGTGACTTCGTTGTCCCAATATCATCCTTTAACGACTGAAGAAGCAATCGAATTCGTGAAGAACATCCCCGGATTTTTTAGTCAGGAAGCTCGTCTGGAATGCCGGGAAATCGGTGATGGTAACCTAAATCTGGTTTTTCATATTACGGATTCTGAATCTAACAAGAGTATCATTGCCAAGCAGGCACTTCCTTATGTAAAAATTGTGGGTGAATCCTGGCCGCTCTCACTGGATCGTGCCCGTATTGAACGCGAGGCACTTCAGCAGGAGCACCACATTTGCCCCGAATTGGTTCCTGCGATACTGGCGTATGACGATGAGCTTGCATTGACCGTAATGGAGGATCTTAGCTCCCACACCATCATGCGCAAGGGACTAATAGAAGGAAACACATATCCATATTTCGCTAATCATATTGGGGAGTTTCTGGCACGCACGCTCTTCTTCACCTCAGATTTGGGCATGAATCAGCAGGATAAAAAAGACCTAGTCAAACGTTTTATCAACCCGGATCTCTGCAAAATAACTGAGGATCTGATTCTGGATGAACCGTATCGGTTCTCAGATAATAACAACTATGGTGCGTACATCGAAGACGAAGCAGAGGCACTCCGTACAGATCAAGCGCTTCATCTGGAAGTGGCTTTGCTGCGAGAAAAGTTTTTGACACGAACCGAAGCGCTTCTGCACGGTGACCTTCATACTGGTAGCATTTTTGTAACGACCGAATCAACTAAAGTCATTGATCCTGAATTTGCCTACTACGGACCCATGGGCTTTGATATCGGAGCGGTGATCGCCAATCTGCTGTTGAACTACGCTGCACAGCCCGGATGGACCTCTGGTGAGAAGGCTCTAAAAGAAAGGCGCGACTGGGTTCTGGAGACTGCCATTCAGGTATGGGAGCAGTTTGAGCGTAGGTTCCGCAAACTGTGGGACGAGCATGTCACCGATCATATGGCACGTACAGCGGGGTATCAGGACTTGTATCTTCAGAAAGTACTACAAGATACGATTGGTTTTGCAGGGTGCAAAGTGATCCGCCGTATCATCAGCCTGTCGCATGTGGCAGATATCGAGACAATAGCCGATCCTGACCTCAAGGAAGCTGCGGAACGTCTGGCGTTATCTATCGGTAAATCCTTGGTTCTTCGCAATCGCGGGCTTCATTCGATTCGGGAACTGGGAGACATTGTTCGGACAGCAACAGCTGCCCAAACTAAAGGAGCTTAATGAATATGAGTGAACAGAAAGAAGCGGCGCCCGTGACCTCTGGGAAAGCTGCAGTGTCCAGTCAGGCTCTATCTTCGCTGGTGTGGAAAGGCAACCACTTGTCCATGTTGGATCAGCGTCTGCTACCCGAAACGATTGTCATGCTAGATTTATTCACGGTCGAGGAAGTATGGGATGGCATACACGCCATGAAGGTACGCGGTGCGCCCGCCATCGGGATGGCTGCGGCCTACGGCGTTGTGCTAGGAGCTACCGCCTACGACGACACCGACGCTGCTGGGTGGCTGCAGCATGTACACGACGTGTGCGGACATTTGGCTACTTCACGGCCAACTGCCGTAAATCTGTTCTGGGCGTTGGATCGCATGAAGAAGCGAGCCGGGGAACTCATCGTTGAAGCTAGCGGAAGTCAGGTCGAAGACTGGAATGCCGGGCTGGAGCGTGAAGCCATAGCCATTCAGGCAGAGGATGAGGAAGTATGCCGCCAGATCGGCATCCATGCTTTACCTCTGTTCGAGGACGGGATGGGCGTACTCACTCACTGCAATGCAGGCGGATTGGCGACAGCCAAATACGGAACAGCGCTCGCGCCGATGTACCTTGCGCAGGAGAACGGCATCCAACTCAAAGTATTTGCCAACGAAACTCGCCCCGTGCTGCAGGGAGCGCGCCTGACCGCTTTCGAGCTTCAGCAGGCAGGCATTGATGTCACCCTGCTCTGTGACAATATGGCGGGCATGGTGATGTCCAAAGGATGGGTACAGGCTGTTATTGTCGGCACAGATAGAGTCGCTGCTAATGGCGATGTCGCCAACAAAATCGGCACCTATAGCCTAGCCGTGTTAGCGAAGGCGCATGGCATTCCTTTTTATGTCGCTTCGCCACTATCTACCATTGATTTGCAGACCGCAACAGGCGCAGATATTCCGATTGAGGAGCGTTCTGCGGAGGAAGTTACCGAAAGCTTTGGTAAAAGGACTGCCCCGCAGGGCATCAAAGTCTACAACCCGGCTTTCGACGTTACACCTCATGAGTACATTACCGCCATCATTACCGAAAAAGGAATTGTCCAAGCACCCTTTAGCGACAACCTCCCCGCTTTGTTTGCCGATTAATCGTTCTTGCAGATCATACCGTTCGTATAAAGCCGAATAGTCTGCTCGATAGAGTGTAACTTTTCATAGAAAAAAACCGGAGCCAAAAAGTCCGGTTTTTTTCGGTTCTTGTTCCTCTACTTTTATGCAACATATGCACATAGGCTTCACTACACCAGTTTCAATAGTGCTTCATAGCCTGGCATCCCTGGTTTAATTCCAAGTTGCTCGGCTTCTGTCGTCACTGACTCCATCGGCGCTTCCAACAGTTCCTTTAGTGTTTTTACCCCCACAGCTCGTGCGGCAAGAATTTTCCGATCCGCCAGCCGTTCATTGAGCAATCCAACATCCAGCGCACCACACATGATGTAGCCACGGGAGTTAGAAATCGTTAACAGCGTTGTTTTAGGCAGTTTGACCTCGACTCCGATAAATGTATGCTCACCCACTTGAATAGGTTCCATGTGTATCATGGTGATTTCATGCACCTCCTCTTTGTTCATCCGGGATATTTTATGCGGCATTTGCGGGTAAGTGTGGACACTCGTGGATACATTCAAAATATTAGGAGGGGAATGTATGTACAGCAAAATAGACGATATCAAAAAGACCAGACGAATTTTTTCTCATCTAGTCTCGGTGATCATCGTTAACGGTCTGGGTTACGCTTTATTCAAACTTTTTTAAGTACTGTGGCGGCACAAGGTCGGCAAGCCAAACACCGTGGTTGGCTTTATAAAACTTCACTTGATTAGCCAATGCCTTTTCTGTATCTACTTCAAGGATCACCAGTTCCCCACGTCTTTTACCTGCCAGAATTGCAAACTCAAGGGCTTCAGACAGATGTACATACTTTCTGCCCATTGGCTTAATTCCTTCAGTAAAAATGTTATGGATTACCTTTGTGTTTGTACCGTGATAGAGAATGGTTGGTGGAGTGGCCTCCTTATAATCCAATCTGCCTGCACTGTGCCCATAATTAGCTCTTATGTACCCATTAACAATCTCATATCTTTGTTTTGGACAATGGCTTACTACTTGCTTGATATCCGACTCGCTTACGTCAGACCATCTATTCTCTGATCTTATTCCTTGAATCAGGTCTTGAATGTCACAATAACCCTCATGGTCTAGCTCAAGACCAAACTGTTCTGGTGTATGCCTAAGAATCTTACTCATAAATTTACTAAGGCTCTCTTCTTGTTTTGGCGTTAACATGATATGCTCCTTCTAAAATCGTCTCTTAATTCTAGGGTGGATAAAAATTTTCCTCTTTAATCAGATAGATTGCAATGAAAAAAGCTTACTCTCATTTTATTATCAATGGAGCAAGCTCGGTTCGTATTCCTGAAGCTACTTTATGATTCAAATGTCATCTTGTCAGGAAATATACCACCTTCTTTAACGAAGCAACGTGCCATCCGCTGTGCAGCCCTATCAAAATAAAATTTGTTTGAATGATTCGAATCTGGTAAAGGTTCAATTTCAGAGAACAGCTTAGTATCCTTGTTTAATTGAATTTTCCCCATAGTGTGTTCGTTTGGACCATATTTATAAATAACTACTGTATCATCTTCATGTTCTTTAAAAAGTAAAACAAATGCTCCCATTATAAAATCTCCTCTATTCTATTTCCCATGGACGACCCGACCTTACCGCAGCGTTATGAGCAGTCTCATAGTCTGTTTTAAATATACCCTCAAATCTAGATTCAAACAATTCATGGTTAAGCAAATCCATATCTTTTTCTGTTTGTATCCCTTTTTGTAATCTATCCCATGCTTGAGCTATTTCGTAATCAGAATGAAATCTGCCATAACCACTTGATTTTATGTGTTCTTTTATGAAAACGTGTTCTTTGATTCTTTGAATCCTACTTTCCTTCATTCCAGAATTCTCAGCTATTGCTCTTACATCACTATCTGAAGCTCTGATTTGATCATACATCTCATCTGCTTCAGCTTCTCTACGAAAATATTCATCAATTGAAAGATCGTTTCTCCCACCTGTTTGTACTTCTGTTTTAGATTCAGATTCTATTGAATTCCGTAAGCTGGAACTCGTATTATTCTTCGGAATCTCATACTGAATAGATGGTTTCAAACCAATTTTAGGCTTAATAACTGAGCTGACTCCTCCAAACAATCCTGCTGTACCAATCATATTAGCCCAATGTTCCTTTGACCACGCATTGGTAGGATTAAATGCGCCCTGAATCATACCCGTTATTCCAAATGTACTGAAATTGAGCATGTCATTCCACGAATCGTTTTGTTTAGCTGCTCGTTCCATGTACCCTTGATACATTCCTTTTGGAATACCATACGACATATAATCTAAGAAGCTCCAAACCGAATCAAACTTTTTCTCATAACGTACTGAATTAGCATCTACAAAATCCTGACCTAGTTCAGTTAAGCTATCTACCGATTTCTGGAATGCATTTCGTGTATCTGGAGCAGGAACAGCACATGAATTCGGTGGAGGTGGTAAACAACTTGCATCAATGTTACCTGTTTCCATCAGATCTGCTAATCTGAATTTATCTGCATGGTGACGTAACTCCCTAGCAATAGAATCCATCAGGGTAACAAAGTCATTCATATTCTTCTGAGAGGTCTAGTAAAAGTGCTCTTTAGTCAGTCCTTCCCACAATTGTCCCATAGATGAAATTTGTTTTACTAAATTGCTATTCACTTGAGTTGCCGTTTGCTGTGCTAACTCAAACTGCTTGGAGATAGTCATAAGTTGCTCAGGCGTCACTTTAATAGTTGTCATAGGTTAGTTACCTCTAGTCATGAATTCGTTATGACATAGTAACACTATTCCGATTTATGGAAAATGAACTTAATTCCTAATTGTTATATGAAGGATTAACCTTTCTACCTACGTCTAAAGACTTAAAACGTGCCATGATCTTCAACCATATCTTGCAACCCAGGGATAAGCGTAAGGAGTTTTTTGTAGTTTCTTAGTTGCTGAGTTGTTATATTTAACTCATGTGCAATATCAGCCTGTGTTTTTTGCTGACCAAAATTATTTTGCTCAGCACTTTCATATGTATGCTGATTATTCCCTTCTAGATTGGCGCTCCCATCCCTCACTCCAGATTCTTTCCAAATCAACACAAATCAAAAAGGCTAGACGGAATATCCATCTAGCCACCTACAACACTTCATTATCTGAGTTGAATTTAAATAGATAATTCCAGCCCGCCAAGCCGTCTAATTATATCAAAACTATTACACAGTTTATTGTATACAAGATTAATCTATAACTTTTTTCTTCTTTTAATTACGAAAAAAATGCCACCAATAATTGCTAACCCTGCAATAGAAAATAGTGACACTTTTTCTGTGCTGATTTTGCTTGTAATGAGCTGCGAAGTAGTCGAGTTTAGATTAGATGGACTCCCCCCAGAGATCAGTTCATCTGAATCATTTTTTTCAGAAGCTTCTTGCCGAGCCTTCTCATTGGCAGATAGAAACTCTACAAACTCCTGTAAATTGTATACTTTCAATGGCTTAAATTCCATGTATACGCTCTCTCTAAGAGGAACCACAACTTCCTTCCCATCTATATCAGAAATTAGAGCAACCGTAGCCAGTCGATCATCATATATCAGTTTGCTGCTTTCATCGTAGCCAATCAATTTCTTTGCTTCTTCGAATTGACTCGGAAACTCAAGATCACTATAAGCTGATCGTATTCTTTTCCCATCTTCTGAAAAAACAATACCATTATTTTGTTGTCCACTTTTTATGGAAAATAAGTACCCTTTAGATTTTAAAATGTCATTAGCTCTATCTGTATTCCCTGATCTAACAGCTTTAGAATTAACAGTGTAAACCTTAAAACCTTCATCAAGAGTTAAATTTTCCGCTTCCTTAGTAGTTGTTATTTTAAATCCTGTATTCTTTCTAATATCATCTTTGAAATTCCCCAAATCCTTTTCAATAGATTGCTCAACTTCTTTCGGAACCTCATTTGCCGCTAAGACGGTTATAGGAAACAATAAGATACAAGAAAACGCAATACCAATTATTTTTTTATACATTTTATCAGTCCTCCTTAGTCTCGTTTTAATTAACATAAATTTCGTTTATAGTGCTGTACCAACTAAAATCTCTATTATTAACAAATCCATCATAGTAATCTATTTTATCCATCTTCTCACCAACGGCAGGGTCTTTGTAATATACTTTTTGAAATCCTAAATTTGTATTATCGGAATATCCATTTATTAGATACATATGTCCAAGATCAGAGTCGTCCTTCCACACGATATGTGCTAATTGCGGTTGATTTCTTTTTATTTGAGAGATAATAGTTCCAAAGGGTATCGGCTCTTTATCAATTGTAGAGTTCAACCCCCCATATGCTAACGCGCTTTTTACTTCCTTATCCGTGCCTCCCTTATTTACGAGGCTACCTTTAATATATTTTACGATTTGAGATTGAGTTTTATTTCCACCTAAATGTTCTATAGCCATCTGTGAAGTAGCAGCCCAGCACCAATTAGATTTCTCTTGTTTATGCGAAGGCACAGGAAGAGATTTGTAATCTATGTAACTAGGTGTGATTTTGTCTGAATTGATCTCTTGGGCTGATGTTAATGGAGCGATAGCACTAAGTGCTAATACCCCCATAAGCACAAATGCTGTCATTTTTATTTTATTCATGTAATGACACTTCCTTTTTTCTTATTTGGAATACAATACAATAATAATACAGAAAATACAATAATATAACATTTTATTAAATATTATTGCAAAAATAGTAATTCACCACTATATTAATCATTTTCCTTTAAGTGTTAAAATATCAACAATTTTAATAAAACAGTATCCTGCTACTTCCTTAATTACGCACAACGTTGAAGGTATCCCATCCTTTGACGTAAACCGTCGTCCCTTTTCATAATGCACCTCCTTCTTCAAATCCTCGTCTTGGTTAATAATGGATTAGTTCACAAAAAAAGTTTGAACAAATCATAAAGAAGACCTACTTTAGTTGTAGGTCTTGGAATAGAACATTATTTAATAATAGAATTTTTGAGGTTCCCCTGCGTTGGCCTATTGGGTTCCGTAATTAAACCTATTTCAGGGGTGCAGTTTTAACGAATTTTCAAATCAATTCGTATTTAAGCTCCTCCATGTGTTGCAAAGACTTGAAATCCTCCATCATGACTATCCAGATAAATAGGTACAGCTAAGGTGAACAAAAAGCTACTAACAACGATCAACATTACCACTTTTTTCAACATTGTTTAACCACACCTTTTCAATGAGATTGTAAAACTCTGTTTTGGTTTCAGATACCGCATGGGCTTTGAAACGCACAAACAACCCCATACAATTTATAAAATATGTCTCATTATTTAGTATATGCGCTTTTACCATTGCACAAAACAAATGATTAAAGCCATCATTGTGCATCCCATGATCTAAATAATAATAAGCCAATTCATATCCACAAAGTGCAGAGTATTCCGGTATTACTTGCTGGGTATACATATCATCTGATGATGGTCGCTGAGATAAAGACGCAATCTCTGTTTCAAATCGTTTAAGTATATCGTTTAAATCAAGCTCATAACGGTTAGCCGCCGTCATTATGTTAAGTAGTTGAGTTACCCTATCTTCTTGAATCGTATCTGATGAGTCATCAATAAAGTTTAGATATTCATGAAGCACACTCACATCACCAGATAAAAGCCTATATGCAAGTATGTTAGCTTGTGACCAATGTTTAAACAAACCAATCCAGTGCTGGGTATCCTCATCGGTCTCTCTAACCCAATCTAAATTGGAGTAGGCATATGTATAGTGTAATGCCTGCTCATAATTACCCTGCTCTTCACATGCATTAGCACAGAGCAAGTCTGCATAAGCAATGTACACAAACAAGGGACGACTTAGCTTGTCGCTAGATTCGATCTGTTCTCGGCTGTTCTGTTGATGGTTCAGTGTATATTGTATTTCGGCTTTAGCTCTCATTTTCCTCGCCATCTCATCAACCTTATCCCATTTACGCAATGATCTGTACACGTTAGCCAAATCCTTCAATGCGTCAAGCTGGTCTATTTCATCTAGTCTTTCGACAAAAGCTTCAAATACGGCTGCCGCCCCAACATTTTGATTTTGATCGTCATTAATCTGAATTTTAAAAATACGATATTGGCAGATTGCCAGGCGTTCAGAATGTTGATATCTCTCCGCTTCAGCTACCCCCTCATAAAGTATCAATGCCGCTTCTAGTCGTCCCTGCGACAACAATTCTTCCGCTATTTCAAATAGCTTGGGTGAATAGAGTAGATTGTCCATGATGGCTCCCACTACTCGACGGATCGCATCCAACTTGTCCAACTCCGCACAGCGATACAAAAACGGCTCGATTCGCCTCATATTTGGAGGATGATCAATGATGTAATTTTCTATAAACAATTCATAAAAGTGAACCTCTGGTAAGCCCATAGCTTCAGTAATACGATCGAGCTGGTTAATAGACATAGATTTATTACCTGTTACAATGCTACTTATTATTCCCCTATTCATCCCTGTAATTTGTCCAAATTCCGATAGGTTTAAGCCTTCTTGTTTAAGATATTGTTCCAATTCTGCTCTAATCGTGGGTGTAATTTTCATCGATAAACCACCCTTTCAATGTAGACTCACAATACGATGCATAGTAAAAATTATTATGTAGTTGTGAAACAAGTAGTAAAATGCTCTAACGATCTTGATTGTACCATCTTTTGGTATAAAATCATATACCTTTCATATAGTACTCAAGATACCTTTTGGGATAGTTACGTATGATTTCATGATTAAGGATATCGTCTTTATGTTGATGTATAGTTTATTTAAAAAATTAGAACACAACTCATCCAATACAAAGTACCAGATTAATAGTCAGGTTCGCATTCCCTTGTGTTTTAATCTATGAATTGAGCCTTGATTGGATGTATGGCATACAAGCAACCTTAATGATATTAGGGACGGTATCGAGTCAAAAAATAACTTGAGTGTGAAAGTGAATGTGTTAGGGGCAATTTTGGAAATTAAATAGACGTTTATGATGTAAAATACCCCCCGTCCGTTTTATTGTACCTGCTAGTATTTGATCAGCAGACATAACAAAGAAACCTAGACATAATCATCTAGGCTCCATACACATGAACAATTTATCCTACTTGTTTCTGTTGCTCATATTCCTTTACCCTGCGATAGAACGTGTTAGGCTTCATTTCTACGCGCTTCATTGCTTCGACTGCTGTTATTCCACCTTGCTTCCATTCCTCATATGCTGTAATAAACTCATCACTTATTGCGTTTTTAGGCCGACCAAATACCACACCATTATTTTTGGCTGCTGCTATATCTTCAGATTGTCTACCGTTTATCTTCTCACGTTCACGTTCTGCCATGTAGCTGAGTAATTCAAGCACGATACTAGATATAACCTTTTCCAAACCATTTTGATATTGTCTAGTGTCAAGGATAGGCATACAAGGATAACAATGTGTGCACCTATCTCATACGTTATATCTTGCCATTCACGTTTGATTTCTTTAGCATTCCGTCCAAGTCTGTCAAGTTCCTTAATGAACAGAATGTCTCCGTGTCTAAGTACGCTCTTTAATGTTTGATATTGTGGTCTGTCAAAATTCTTGCCACTTTGCTTATCAATGAAGTAATCACGTTCCATAATACCTAAGTCCTTCATCGATTCTAATTGTCTAGCTTCATTCTGATCTTTACTCGATACTCTTATGTAACCATAGCGTCTAATCTCACTCATATGGATCATCCTCTACTATGTCATTAATTGTATTTAGCAAAGTATGTCAAAGTATATACTATATGACAAAGTGTTGGAAAAAGACTTGGCTAAATTGAGCATAATAAAAAGGGCAACCGAAGTCGCCCTAGATATTCCATTATACAACTTAACTTTTAAATCCTTTAGTACACAAATCTATTTACTGTCTTCTTCCTTGATGTAAGTAGCGTCATATTGAATGATCGCTTTTGTTTTGTTCGTAGCCTTTGAAACGTCGTAGACTACTTCATCTTGACTGAACTTATCTTCATCATGGAGAGATTGCGGTTTTTTTATAAATAACCCATCTTTAGTATAAATTTTATCAGGATGATTAAGTTCTTCTAATACACTGTCAGGGACTATTGCTTTTGTAACGCCCTTCATTTCTTCAGAAGTATCGTCACTAGCAAAAACATTATTACCAATAACTACAGCAAACGTAACAGTAAGGGCAGCCAACCCCAAAAATTTCAATTTAGCCTTCACTTCTTCCCTAACCCTTCATTAATTAATTTGCATATCCATTCTCAGAAATTTTAATCGGGTAACCAGACCCATCATTTCCGGAATGATTTCCAATTAGCAAATAAACTGGATTGAACTCAAAAGATGCATCGTCGCCTGTTATACCTAAGTTAGTGTGCGAAAATTTGATCGTGGTGACTATTGATAATAGTGTAAAAAAATTAACTCGATTTTCCTAACTGTGAAAACACCATCTTATAAGCCACAAACGTAATAATTGCGTAGATAAAACCATATAGAAGCCAAGCATCTATATTAACTGCAATGGTTTCTAAATTGGTGGCAATAAATATAAGAGGCAGTAGCAAGGCTAGTATTAATCCTAAGTAGATGTTTCCTTTGAAATAGGCGAAACATACTCCGATCAAGATTGCCAGAATGGGGCAAAATATAAAAGTAGGGAAGAGGGGATTAAGTTTTGGAAATAACCAGTAAATCATAATAATCACTCCTTAAAGTTAATTAGTCAGAAAAAAACGAATCATTTCCTTGTTTGATTTAAATGCTAGAGGAATGACATGTAATTCTTTGCCTGTCAATAAGTCATATTCTCTTATTTCCCTTATTCTATCAACAGGAGAATTTTTGACATAATCATATAGGACAAAAACAGATCCTGCAAAATACTGTACTCCAGATATTACTCCTTTCTCATTTTGTATTTTTTCGGAGACGGAATTGCTTTGTTTTAATCTCAACTTTTTAGGCTTTTTGTTGAGGTCATTGAAAATAGTATAATTTAAGTCTTCAGAGAGAATATATAATTTATCGTTGTAAATTTGGCTGTTATAAAACAAAAATGAAGTATCTGACAAAGATGTTTCATTTTCCAACTTACCATTTTTAGGGTCAATTATCTGCATTATAGGATGAAATTGTGTATCAGATGTATTGCCATCAAGAAATACAATAAGCTTGCCTTTAAATATTTGTAGTGATGCTCCATTTTGGCCTACCGGAAAGTATTCTTTTAAACCATGTAAACGATTTTCTATAGTGAATTGTTTGATCTTCTTTGATGTTTTTAAATCAATGACATAAATACCTACAGAATTATCATTATTGTTCACATATAAAGTGTATGCCATATTATTGTATTCAACGGTTGATAATAAATATCCATTCAAAAGAATATTTCTATATTTCAAATTTTTTTTATCGAAATAAACCAATTCATTGGTGTACTGTGTGGGAGAATAACTCGGATTAATACCCACGTTCATGGAGAAAAATAGATGATTGTCGCTTTCTTTCAAAAATGAAGTTCCGATATTCCTATCTTTTCCATATTTATTAGGTCCAAAAAATGGTTGAAGAATTCCATTTTGATTAAGTATGTAATGTCTATTTTTTCGTTCAGACATTAAATAATAGTCATTCTTTACTTTGGCAAAATAATAAAGTGACTGGGCATTAACTAAGTTTTTTTTGTCTAAAATCTCGCCTTTATTACTGTATTTCACAATTTCTGCACCGTCATCCATTGCATTTGAATAAACAACAGTAAATGTCTCGGATTTTGTTATATTTTTCAATGAATGATGTGTTGTAGTAAACCAAAACGTTGAAACTGCCAATCCAAGTAAAAATAAAGTTGCAACAATAATTCTTATTCTTTTTTTAAAGAGCATAATGTCCCCCCTTAGTGAAATCACTCACAGGAAAAAATATATATTCCTGTGAGTGATTAGGTTTGTTAGTTACTATAGTAAATTGAAGTATTACCGGATTTAGCTATTTCCATTGGGGTAACAATAGGATCAATTGTTATATAATCAACATCAATCCCCTGAGTTTTCCAAGCCTTCCACACCAATTGTGAACAATAAAATTTAGCTTCTGTCCATGGATTAACAAAATTCCAGTTATAGGGTTTTCCAATTTGATTAGCTGCATATTGTGCAGCTGCCCTATATTGGGAACCCGAAGCCCCTTTAACGCTCATTCCATAAACATTTGAGCGACCTCTCCAATCATTTGTGTGATATTGAACTCCATCAGCTGGGAACGATTCTACTGTTTTACCACTTAGTAAGGAAACAATAGCAGCATGTCCTGGATATCCGAAATCAATACCCCACGAACTTGCGTTATAGGCAACCAAAATATCACCGACTGTTCCTAAACTTGATGCTGCTAGCCTAGGATTCTCCGAGCTATCAGTGAGCGATTGGCTAGTTTTTTGGTCATTCAATGCCTTCTCTTCCAATTCCCCGCTTTTTAGGATCTGAAGATCATTTTCATTATGTTTACGGAGTAACTCAATATCATTATCACTCATTCCAGCATCTTTCATTTTCTGATAAGAATTGTCATTAACACTGAAAGAAGGCGATGTTTCATCGGCGGCATAAATGTTTGCACTGGGAAGAAGAAGGATACTTAGAGCAAGACTAGCGGAAAAAGCCAAACTAAGAACATTTTTCATGATTATACCTCCAAATGGGATTTAATTGATATAAGAGAGTACTTGTTCAAAGTTTGTCTACATGTTTATCCATACTTCATTTTTTGTCCCTCCATATAACAAAGTCTCGTATGTCTATTTTTTGGAGGATGATGTATGTTAAATTTAGTTAGTTAGCTCCATAAGTCAAATAGAAATACGAGCTTACGCAATCACCTTCTAAGTAAGAAGTAGCAATTGCGAATATATTGTTTATGTCCGGCAGGATAACCGTCCAATAACAATCAATTTTTTTAAACAGAGATTTATGAAAAAGTATGTACCAGTAAATATAGATTTGGGCGATCTATACATGTGCTATAATCTCTAATTTTGATTAAAAATGTATATTCTAAGCTACTGGATAAAAATTCCTATCCAATATATTCAAATTATATACATAGATTCAATAAAAGTCAAATTGATCAACATTTTTTAAGCTATTTGTAATCATAGTTTGAAAGTAATATTTTGATGTTCTCAGTAAAGTGGATAGGAAGTTGACGCTGTGTCAACCATATGAGGGTATCACCAATTTGGGAGGCACTGTAGAGATAGTCTGTAACTACACCCGTATCGAAGCTCAATCGTAAAAATTGATCTTATGTGCATAAAACACTTATTTCATATGGTTTTTTGAGTCATTGTGGTTCAAAATTGTGCCAGAATATATTTAAATTGTTGCCGTATCGAAAAATAGCTAAAACATAGATAAATAAAGGGATTTGTGAAGAATTGCTTTACATTGTGGTTTCAATCGTAGGTATCGAGGAGTAATGTGTAAAAAAGCTTGATGCATCAAGTGAATTTTAAGTTATTATAAATTAAATTGTGCGAAATCAAAATTAGAAAATCCTTTATTTATCTACATTTTTAAACACAGCAAACACGTATCGTAAATCGTAACAAGAATCGCGGAGTGGGAGTGTTATAATAGTCATTCCGATATTATCAATAAGAAAATCGATTCAAACACTCTATCATACTTACTCAACTCATATGTAATAGCTGAAGCCTAAGACAAATTGTCTCAGCGTTGAATCATACCGCAGCTCACGCACAGTCATTTCATCCACTGTTTTCTGTTCACCAGTTGAGGGGATGGTGTGTTCCTGATCAATAAACTCTAAGCGGTCTACAGATTCAGGCAAAGATAGCATTTCAAATATTTTACTGTTTGCCAAAAGCGACGACGTCGTCGCATTTCCGAATTGTTCAAATGCTTTAATCATTCTTTGTGCTGTTCTGGGAGTAAAATCGACTGTCTTTAGCCACTTCTCCCACTCACCATGAACTAAGTCATTCTCTTTCACATGCTTCAATTGTCGTGCCCAATCTCAAATAGCGACTGTCCAGCTATTTGTTTCTCGTGAATTGCGATTAAGCCTCCTATTTTAAATGTAATCATTATGTTAACCACGCTTCCACTTTAATAATACAAAAAGCCTTCCCAATAAAGGAAGGCTTAATATCTTTGGACACATTGTAGTTATTGAGCAGGAACATGCAGATTATTAATCGCCCATAAGTTAAAAAGGAAAAAGACGATAAAAATTGCTAAAACGACTCCGATAATGATAAAAATAGTTTTCTTTTTCATAGGCTTTAGTTGAATACCCAACTATCAAGCTGACCCTTGACATTTCCATATATTTTTTTTATTCCAAACTTTGCTATTGTTATAGAGTTTGATTATACTTTAGCCACTATTAGAATTGCGTGTTTCTAGCGAGGAGGGATCAAATTCCAATGAATTTAGCCGTCAAGTTGATGCAAAAATTCAAAGACCGCGATACTCAGAATAAGCTGAAAGGCTATCGGGACAAAGCGGAGCTCATTAGGAAACGGAATTTGGAAGCATGGGACGATCAGCGGCTGAAAGCGGAATCTCTCCGGCTGAAAAAGGAAGCAGAATCGGGTACGCCTTTGGACGAACTGCTTGTCGATGCCTATGCGCTAGTCTGCGAGGCAGCGAAGCGAAAGCTCGGATTACAGCCTTACGATGTTCAGATTATGGCTGCCATCGCTCTGCACGAGAGATTTGTGATCGAGCAACATACCGGCGAAGGAAAAACGCTCTCTGCTGTTATGCCTGCTTATCTAAATGCGCTGACCGGCGAAGGCGTTCATGTGCTCACTTTTAACGATTATTTGGCAAATCGGGATGCGGAGTGGATGGGTCCGATCTATCGTTTCCTCGGGTTAACGGTAAAATCGGTTCAAGCGGGCATGAGCTTGTCCGAGAAACGAGAAGCGTACGCCGCGGATATAACCTATGTGACGGCCAAAGAAGCGGGATTCGATTATTTGCGCGACACGATCACACTAAGCGAAGCCGATACCGTGCATCGTCCTTTCCACTACGTCATCGTCGACGAAGCGGATTCACTGCTTCTCGACGAAGCTCGGGTGCCGCTAGTCATCGCTGGCGAGCCGGATTCTTCCGGCAACGACGTAATTCGTTTCGCAGATGTGACTAGGCAGCTCGAGCAAGATAAGTATTACGACTTCGACGAGTTCAAGCGGAACGTTTATTTGAATGAGGCGGGCGCTGCGAAAGCGGAGGCGCTGCTGGGGTGCGGCAATTTGTACGAAAGCCATAATAGTCATTTGTTGTCGTCGTTAAATTGCGCGTTGTATGCGGAAACGTTATTGAAAAAAGACGTCGATTACATCGTCCGGGACGGGAAAATCGAGCTGATCGACGAATATACCGGCCGCGTGGCGGAGAATAGGCATTTGCCAGAAGGACTGCAAGCCGCGCTTGCAGCCAAAGAAGGGCTGCACTCGAAAGTCGGCGGGAAAATTCTCGGGACGATCACCCTTCAACACTTCATTAGCCTGTATCCAAAAATTTGCGGAATGACGGCTACCGCGTACGCTTCCGCCATGGAATTCAAAGAGATTTATGCACTGCAGGTCGTGCAAATTCCGCCGAACCGGCCAAACATACGGATCGACCATCCGCACCGAATTTATACACATAAAGAAGCCAAGCTTAAGGCGCTTGTACAAGAAATCTCGTCCGTACATGCGACGGGACGCCCAATTCTCATTGGTACGTCAAGCGTGGAGGAGTCGGACATGCTGGCAAAGGCGCTAGCGGTTGCCGACGTACCTTGCCATATCCTGAATGCGAAAAACGACGCAGAAGAAGCCGAGGTCATTGCCAAAGCGGGAGAAATCGGCGCCGTGACGGTGTCTACGAATATGGCGGGACGCGGCGTCGACATTCGGATCGGCGGTGGCAACCCTACGCAAGCAGAAGTTGTCGCCAAGCTGGGCGGGTTGTACGTGATTGGTACGCATGTGCACGAAAGCGTGCGGATCGACGACCAACTGCGCGGGCGTTCTGGGCGCCAAGGCGACCCTGGAGCTTCCGTATTTTTCGTAAGCTTAGAGGACGAGTTGTTACTTCGATTCGGCATCGATAAAGCGATTCGCGCCCACAGGCAGGATGAGACTCTCGAAGACCCGGTGCTACGCAGCAAAATCGCGCATATTCAGCGCGTTATTATGGGCCAGAACTTCGATATCCATCAAGAACTAAACCGTTATTCGGATATGGTAGAGGAACAGCGACGAATTCTATACGAGGAGCGGCTCGCAATTTTAAAAGGCAAGAAGCTGATGAGTCCTTTGGAGCAACGCGTACGGCTTTTTTATATCGACAAGTTCTGGGCCGACCATCTAGCATACGTTTCTTACCTTCGTGAAGGCATCCACTTGGAAAGCCTTGTCAGCGGCAATCCGATCGACGAATTTCATGCACAAATCACCCAAGCATACGAACAAATTCCAGCTAAAGTAAATAGCGAGTCGGCGAATATGCTTGTAAGGCTCGGAGGTTCGAATGATCCGGCGGAGTGGGAAGAGTTCGGTCTGAAGAGCCCTACTTCCACTCGGACTTATATAATCAACGATCAATACATCCAGAATATGCGCAGCTCATGGACCGCTATGACTGTATTTGCTTTTGGGATTCGCAAGATTTTGAGGCCTATATTCAAACTGTCAAAGTTTTGATGCAGCGTAGCTTTTTCGAGGATGAGCATTGACTCCGTGTTGACTTCGGACGTCCGCTTGGATTCCTCAATTTTATAATCGGTATAAACATACCTACCAATCACGGCCGCCAAAGCTATGGCGGCTTTTTTGCACTCATTTTGAGGAGGGATTTATATGCCAATGGCAACAAGCGTATCCGCTATAAAGCAGCCATTCTATAGAATGTAACCGCCATCGGATGTTGGGCTAATAGTCAAGCCTGATTTTGAGATTGATTCGTTATTCTTCTCTTTTTCTCAGCAATAAGTAAACCTAGCAGTACATATCCTCTGTACACTAATCCAATTAAAAGCACTCCGCCAGCAATAGAAAGGAGGATAACTAAAATGTTAAGTATAAATAGAAATAACTCCAAAAAGACACCTCCAAAGTAAATTAGTCTTTTTTATCTTATAGTAAAAGTCGTGTCGAAGTATCATAAAGCTTGTCATAAAACAAAATAAGAAAGCAGTTGAATGAAAGAACTAAGTTATTCAAAAAGGCTAATGGTCAGAGTAAAAGACTATATATACGCAACTTTTTTTTCGTTTTTCTGGTATATATGATAAAAAAATGAAACTGGGTGTTTATTCAATGAGACGAATTTTTGTTTCTCTACTTGTATCTTCCTGCCTTCTTATTTCTGGCCTGCTTCTAGCGCCTCTGAGTTATGCGGAGAATTCAAATTCCAATCTTCCCGTTGTAGTAGAGGATGCGGCTGTGTTCTATCTGGTTCCGCACCAACTGACTGCCGAATTAAACAAATCTTCTTTATCGCTGGATTCCGTCTCCATAAAGACCGCTCCCCTGCTGAAGAAAAATAATCACTTGTATTTCCCGTTCAAATGGCTGGAAACAGCTCACTTGGCAACCACCAAGTGGGATGCAAAGACAGGCAGCACGTGGGCGGAGTTTGACACTGAGAACTCGGTACCTTTTTCCTCATTTCGGTTGATGCCTAACCAAGCAAAGATTTTCAGATACGAAGACGGAACCATGACAGCGCTGGATGAGCCAATCCCTAAAACGTTTATGAAAAACGATCAATTGTATATTCCAGCGTCACTTCTGCCTAAGATGGGAATAAATTATACATGGAGTAATGGAGTCATGCACTGGGTCTGGAACGACAAAGTAGTTAAAGCGCTTCATCCAACGTATACAACGGATAAGGAAAAAATCACTTTTAGTGCATTAGTACAAAAAGAGTTCGGGCATGCTTATCTTATGGTAAATACAGGGCACGGTGGCATGACAAGTTCCATTGGAGGTAGCATTAGCACGTTTAAGGGAAAAGAAAAAAGCATTGGAAAGCCGATTATAATAAATGGGCAAACATTTCGGCGGATTGAATATTCAGTTGAGCTTCGTCCCGGTCCAAATCCGTTGGAAATTACCACTAATGATAAAGGATCTGTTAAGATTATGGTGCATCGCAAAGTATTAAACCCGTCCTCCGTCCCTATTAGATACAACCATCCCGAGAACGAGCATGACATCCGCTTCACCAAGCCGACACAGGGGTACCTCCGTGTACAGGCTGGAGACCCAATAGCAATTGCTGGAGTCGTGACAGCTACGTATCTGGAAAGCAATGAAGTTTCTTTTGGAGTGGCAGCATTTCAGAACGGTGATTTTGTTGAAGTTGAAAAAAAGACCGTTATCCCCCTCAAACAGGATAAATTCTTTAGCGGTTCTGTCGTTATTCAAAAACCTGGCACTTATCTGGTCAATATTCTAAGTCCAGATGTATTTGTGGGAGGTAGTTCACCGTACGGCTCTGTCAAATGGGCTGAGATAGCAGTCGAAGTGTTGCCTAAAACCAAGAAAAACCCATAATTCTTCTCTTCCAGATCTAATACCAGCTAAATGGTAACAATAATCTTCAAACTTTGTTTTTCATTCATGTAACATTCCTCTCAATGAACAGATTTCAACTAACGTTTCCCGTTAGCTTAACAAAGATTTTTTTTAATACTAGGCTTTTCCTATACTAATTTGAATGGCTTCATAGTACAAGAATTCTACTTTTCCAAAAACATTATTGGAGGCTCACAAATGAGTAAATTTGAAAAAAATCTAATTAAGTATTTGTCTTACGGTTTTATTGTAGGAATATACTATTCCTTTATTAAAGGGCCAACAACAACGAGTACTCCGATCAACGGTATGTTTGAATTTTATACGGTACCCACTTCTACTTTTATTTTTAGAACATTATCAACCTCGTTTCTACTAAGCCTCTTTGCTGGAGTAGTGTATACAATTACTTTTTTGTGTATAAGAGGAAATAAGTAGATTCTTTGAATAACTCCAAAGCAAAAGAAGCTGTCCAAATCGCAACGGCTCCTTTTCTTAAGTAACGGTTCGAAGCAAATATTACGTCATTGGTAGCGCCACTTTAGCTTGCTCCAACAAAGGAGATAGTTATGAGAAAATATGGAATATCAATCTTTATAGTAATGATATTCGCAAGCGTTTGGATGCTTAGTAGTTACGCTAAAAGTGATACTCAAAATAAAGTATTCGATTATCTTGTAAAAATTCAAGGATACAAACCATCTGAAATTTATTCAGTTAAAACTCAAATAGGTAAAGCTCCCTTAGTTAGTACACAAGTTATTTTTAAGGACGAAACCAATGCAAGGTATTTTAAAAGAGCAAGATAAAATTATTCAGCGTAGCTAAGCCCCCATTAAAGGAGTAGATGATGGGGCGTATAATTATTCTTTGAAGGATTATAACGGAAATGCAATGCACAGTCACATGCTTGTCCTCCTCCAAGAGGTCACAAAATTCAGTCATTTATAAGATTTCAATAGAATGAATCAGTAAAGATCAGTAAATTGAAAACTGCTATGAAAGCTTGTCCTGCTTGACTTTAAGGCTTAAATAAAGAAAATTTTATATCCCCTGAAATAGCCGCATCTTAGACGCACCACACATGATGTAACCACGGGAGTTAGAGATCGTTAACAGCGTTGTTTTAGGCAGTTTGACCTCGACTCCGATAAATGTATGCTCACCCACTTGAATAGGTTCCATGTGTATCATGGTGATTTCATGCACCTCCTCTTTGTTTATGCTATAAGCCTCCAATATTTTTGCAAGTCCCAGCCCACAATGAAAATAACCGAAAATACTTCTTATCAAATCCATGATAAAAAATTTTCCGATTCTTAAATCCCTCCTCTCTAATAGTTGTCCGATGAAAATAAAGATTTAGACTGGATTTGTTGGTCCTAAGCTGATTCTGAATTGCTAAATCGTCAGACTTGGAATAATAAGTTTTAGACTGACCCAAATATAAAACCAGCGGCAGTCAAGGACCTGAAAATAAAGTCCTAGACTGCCGCTGGTTTATTGAACTAACGTTCTCTGTTAGCGTAACAAGTGGTGCTAAATTATTTCATGCGATATATCTACAACCGTTTCGGTGCTGCCGATCGGCTTACCGTCAGTAA
This sequence comes from Paenibacillus sp. FSL M8-0228, assembly GCF_038007385.1. Classification (NCBI taxonomy): domain Bacteria; kingdom Bacillati; phylum Bacillota; class Bacilli; order Caryophanales; family Paenibacillaceae; genus Paenibacillus; species Paenibacillus sp. FSL M8-0228. The sequence continues at coordinate 1,784,320 of NZ_JBBOXA010000001.1, read as the reverse complement.
GAAACACCGAGGCGATAAATTCTCCCTGAATCGCTAGGCTTCCAATCGCCTTAAATCGTTCTACCTCTATTGGTTTTGCCGAAATAATCGGCTGGATCAACGTCTTCCATCAGTCCCCATTCGACCATATCTGGCGTACGGGTCAGCACTTTCCGATGCGACTGTCGAGAATCCTCTCTATCGCTGGATATTCCTCGAATCTTCGTTCAATGAAATGTTGAATAACCACCCCGTAAAGGGGCGGTTTTCTTATGCTTGCATGAATGCTTCTAACGGCTCCAGAGTCGCGAACGTCTTCTTTGCATCCTTCTTCCGTTGCTCATCATAGAGTTTGGTCAACTCTTCGAATGATTTAGCTTTAATCTTCGTATAACTCGATTTGGTGTATCTGATTATGTACGTCTTTACCCCTTCCTCTTCACTCCACTCGTAAACGACATCATATTTGTCCCTCAAATTCTTTAAATGAAGTGACCGGCGCAACACTGCAAAGTGTTCTTTAATGGCTTCATCACATTCCTCCATAATCTTCTCGTATGTGCAGCCAACTCGCATCAGAATCTCCAATGCCCGTTCATCGCCGTATCTCGCGAGAAATTCCTTCAACGAAACCAGCGCATATAGCATTATTTGTTCCTTGTCATTCGGATTCCTGTATTCATAACAGCCTACAACCAAATTGCGGTCGGTCATTTCCTCCTTACTGAATTGCATATTAAACAAATACTCGAGTGTCTTTTGCTTCATAACGGTTTCCAACATCTGTTCTTTATCAATCCTGATGCCCGTTGTCACCCACGGAAACGGTAGTTGGCCGTTACTTTCACGCGGTATGCTACCCCTAAGATTCAAAATCGGCATACCCGTAGCCATTGCGTACGACCTGTTATATCCGTCGCCCGCGAATATTTCCTGTTCTTCTTGCATGTGTCCTGCCCCTCCTTTTAGTACCAAGTTCCATTCGGCGCGTAGTGCCACCAGTTGTCTGCGAAGTGAATCTCCGCTCGATTCCAGCGAATTACGATCCAAATTACCCTCCGCATTTTCCAGTAATTTCTTGGTTAAGCTATAGTTCTCCGTTCGTATTATGAGCTGTGACCTACGCTTACGGGCTTTGCCACTTCACTTCCGCTCTTCCAATCCCGCTCTGTCCATTGTCAGACAACACTTTTATTTCCATCTCTCCAGGCACTTCATGAATCTCCGTTACAATCGGTTCAGACGAACCGAGAATAAGATCCTATAGTAGACTATTGCATATCCATAAACTACCACTTTTTTTGTGTTGGTCTCCTATTAGTTCATCACCGCTGCTTTTCATTAACCCTCGAAGATACTTCTGGGATAAATTGTATCAAATGAGAACCATAAGTCCATCTGATGGTTGCGTTATCCTGCCCGTTGGCTAATGCCGGCTGCCAGTCTACAACTTTATTTTTCACGGTCTAATGCTTTGTTTTTCAGTCTAACACTTTATTTTCACAGAACAATAGTCTCATTAGACTATTTTGTTCTTCCCATAATTTTAAGAATGTATCATACTTCATACTTCATAACATTCACGCACCTTCCGTATACTTTACCCATATCGCTAAGTTAGTAGCCTGATTGGAGACTCTCCTGTTTAAACCCACCTCTTAATTCTTAGGTGCATGCAAATTATCTTCTTTATCAGATAAATTACTATGAAAAAAGCTTGCTCCCATTTTATTGTTAAAGGAGCAAGCTTATAGATATTCATTAATCGTTGTGAATTATATTGATTTAGGATTTTTATAGCACCAGTTTGGATCATAGGGCAGAGATCTGAACTTCTGCATATCTTCCCAACTGTAGACCCAATCGTAATCAGGAATCCAAAAATAGTCAGTAGGATTTAGCTTGAGATATTCATATATAAATCGAAAAATCAGCTCTTCAACACCATAAACATCTTCAATACATCCTACTTGATACAAGGACAAGCTTGAATCTAATCCACTAATATCCTCATCATGCTCATAATTAATTTCGTAATTATAAATTCCATCAATATAGAATATAAACTGCTGGTTATTTTCAGCACCTAGTGGGTTATAAGATATATTTAGAGTTGTTGAAAAAAACTGTTCGTTCTTATATTTTTTATCATTGTCAAAATATAATCCAGCATCTGCATGAAAGGCAGCTACGATTGCATCTCCTAGTAATTTCTCAGGTGTATATTTTTCTCGTTCTATTAAAATAAAAGCCGAACTCCCCATCACTTAACCACCTTTCTTAATTCCTCCAAGGAATTTACAACAGTTACTCCTAGCTTCTTGATATTATCTAATTTTTCTATATTACTTTGAGATAGATTGCCCAAAGGCTTATCAATATAAAGTATAACTTTCTTCTGTTCTGGATTAAAATAAAGCTTATCAGTAGTAATTGTCATTTTCTCAAGTTGTCCTTCTTTAACTGCTTTGATCGAAGCCTTTACCTCAATTAATTCATTTTTTGTAACCACATCTAAATCACCTGCAAATTGACCATCTTTCTTTAATATTTTTTGCCCAAAACCAGTGACTTCACGTTCTTCTTTTAAAAAGCCAGCTACTTTTGCTTCAGTTGCCTTTCCTACATCTGAGCTATTCATAAAGTTTTCAATATCACGGTTAATATTTTTGGGATGTTGATCAACCCATGTCAGTTCATTGCCAGCAGGGTTTGTATATTTCGTCTTATTTCCTTCCTTAATTATGCTACCCCTATTGTAATTGTGGGTTCCCTCGACGACATGCGGTGCCTTTTCTGCCTTAGCTCCCGAAGAAGGAGTGGATTTTGATGAGCCTCCACCTTCTCCTTTCGCCATCTGCCACAATTCTGCTGAGCTTTCCCCTGCTCCTTTTGCACTTTTAATCGCAGTTGTAGCTCCATGCGCCGCCAAAGCTGCCGATCCAATTAATCCGGGTACCCCAATGATACTCCCTACACCTGTAGATGAAACAGCAACGGATAATCCTTCTCCACCTATTCCAGCTACTACCTCACCTGCCCCTTGCAATGTTGTAGCTACATTTCCGAGAATTTCTCCTACTTTAGCTGCCATGGGATGATCATAATTCCGTTCTTTATCAGGCCATATCCCCACTGTCAAATTCCCCTGAATAGCTCCTTTTGCTCCCTGTGCAGTATCCCAAAGGATTTCTCCTTGAAGTTTGCTAGCTTCCATTTGAGCCTCAGCCTTAGTGATCTCAGCTTGTCCAATCTGTTCAAAGATTTTATGTAACCAACCTTCACCTGTGGATGCCGTTTTAACAGGAGCTCCTAGCCACGGCACATCCAGTACGACTTTCTCCCCGTCCACCTGTGCAAAGTTTTTTGAAATAAAAATAAGTTCTTGTGCTACTGTCAATAGTCGTTCAATCGTCACACTCATGGATTGTCGAGAAACCTGAAATTCCTGAAAAAATCTCTCTTGGGTAGCTCCAGACCAGCCTTGTTGGACAAAATCAATTCGTCCACTCAAAAAATTCAGCATACGTTCCATTTCATGCTTTCTGTGTAAGAACTGGTCAGCCACTTCCATCAATTTGTCAGGTAGAACTAATATTCTCCCCATTCTACCACGCCCACTTTAATTTTGATGGAAATAATCTTATCAGAAGGGGTGATTTAGGGAAATCCATCTGCTATCCTGTTATTTCCTTTTAATCCATGTGACATTTGAACTGAAATAAACAGATTTATTATGTCTAAAGTAGTGTATAACGCTGTTAGATGATGCCTAAGTTAGTTTTAGCTGTTCTATCCGCAGGCTAGTGATCAAGTATTGATTAATGTTGATTATATCATTATTACTTTTTCTTGATTTATAACAATATAATTGACATAATATCAATAAACATCCTTACTATATAATTCTAGGACGCTATATTTAAAGGCTTTTCCTATATAACTTTGAATGGCTTCATAGTACAAATTTCTCCTTTTCCATAAACATTATTGGAGGCTAGTAAATGAGTAAATTTGAAAAAAATCTAATTAAGTATTTGTCTTACGGTTTTTGTGTAGGAATTTATTATTCCTTTATTAAAGGGCCAACAACAATGAGTTCTTCAATCAACGGTATGTTTGAGTTTTATACAGTACCCACTTCTACTTTTATTTTCAGAACTTTATCAATCTCGTTTATACTAAGCCTCATTGCTGGAGTGGTGTATACAATCGTTTTTTTATGTATAAAAGGAAATAAGTAGATTTCCCAGAATAATCCCAAAACAAAAGGAGCCAACCCATCGCAATAGCTCCTTTTCTTTATCGACCCTTTATTTAATTGACAAACTATGCAAAAAAGCCTGCTCCCATTTTAATGTTAAGGAGCAAGCTTATAAAATATTAATCATACTCAATGAACACATTGCCGTTTCCATTGACGGCTTTTTGTAACAATATAATTATATCGTTCTTAAGATCAGGAAGTACAGGTAATATATTAGTCAAACTTTTCGCTTCTTCCTCGGTCAAATATTTAATATCAAATGAATCAAACAATTGTAGGGTCTCTCTAATATTTTCCACTTCCCATGGACTTTCCTCATACCAGCCTTCGTGAGCATAATATTCACTTAGTATATTACTTTGTGCAGATTCTAGTTGAACCAAACAATCCATTAATGTATCAAAGTATCCATTCCATATCTTCAATACATAGCTTTTATCTGAATTTGTATAAATCAATCTTATTTCTGGTTCTCCTTCAAAGCCAGCATAGTAGGTATCATTTATTTTATCTATCTTCATCCTCTTACTCCTTCTAATGGCTGTGATTTTGAACTTGAGAGCATTTTATTCTCAGACTGCCACGTGGTGACCCGTTGGTCCGTAATTCGAGCCATTCTCTCAATGCTCAATAGGAGGTGCCTTCACTGGCTACTAACATAAAACTGGAATGGTGAGATCAGCTTACTCTTCATCTTCGTTAACCGCTTTAATCAGATCTCCGTAGACTTCCTTCGTGTGAGCAGATGCATGTTCTTTAAAATGTGTAAACAATCTCATACATCTGATTGCTTGTATTCTATTATTAGATTCAGCAGACTTTTCCAAACAGCTAAACAAAAATGCGAAGCCTTCTGAAAACCTCCCCTTGCGCAAAAGATAGATCGCCAATTCCCTTGCGAAATGAGTGTATCGCTCCGTTGTGAATCGTTGAGTATACAATCCTTCAACTTTTTTCTGCTCCAGAAAGGAGATGATTTCTTCTTCGAATTGCTTTAAAATATTATCTACATCAAAATGGTATCGGTTAGCTGCCTCAATCATAATATCAAGTGCGGGAAGAATCTCATCTTTTCTTGAAGAAATATAAGCTACATAATCAGAAAGAACGCTCTTATCACCAGAAAGAAGCTTATTAACATACGTGTTTACTACTGCCCAGTCTTCGTACTTTTTTCTCCATTTCAAAGCTTCTTCATCTGTATCAGTAACCCAACTTAAATCAGCGTATTTTTTAATGTGTTGAAGTCCCTTTTCATAGTCTTTCCTCTCACCACATGCTTGTGAACGAAGTAAATGCGAGAATGCCCAATACGCAAACAAAGGAAAATTAGGTTTCTTCGAATTATCTTTGTGTACATGATGCCGCTGTTGTTGCAGTTTGAATTGAATTTTTGCCTTGTCTCCCATAGCTTTAGCGAATAGTTCTACTTTATCCCATTTTCGTAACGAACGATATGTATTCGCCAAGTCTTTTAATGCCTCTAACTGATCTACCTCATCTAACCGTTCAATGTAAGGCTCAAATTGAATGGCTGCATCATAGTCTTTCTCTTGATCGTCTCCAATACGAATCGTAAACAATCGATACTGGCAAACGGCTAATCGTTCTGAATACTGATACTTTTCCCCTTCTGCCACATTTTCATAAAGGAACGCCGCTGCTTCAGTATAACCTTTTTTATAAGAATCCTCGGCTACTTCAAAAAGTGAAGGAAGATAAACAGGATTATCTAGCAACATACCTACAACTCTTCGCAAGCAATCAAGTCGTCCTAGCTCCACGCAGCGGTACAAAAAAGGACTGATTCTTCGCCAGTTGAGCGGTTCTTCTTCAATACATTCATCAATATAACGTTCATAAAAATAATCCGGTGGTAAATCCATTCCCATAGTGATGCGATCTAGCTGGTGAACTGAAATTGATCGGTTGCCCGTCACAATGCCACTAACTGTACCTACGTTCAAATCAATCATGTGACCAAACTCGGTCATGGTTAAGCTTTTCCGTATCAGATAGGTTTGTACTTCTGCTCTAATCGTAGGTGTGATCTCCATAGATAAGCCACCCTTTCAACATAAACTCGACATATAATATGCAGTTAAACGATGTAATAGAGAAATGGTTAGTAAAAATCACTTTATCACCCATAATTGTATCGTCTTTTAGAACAAAGCCATACACCCTTCAGTTGTGTACAATAACACACATTACATTTTTGCACTTTTTACATATATTCCTCAAAAGAAGATTTCCTCATATTGCTGATATACAGCAAAATAGGTAATAAAAAGGCTAGACGGATCATTCCGTCTAACCACTTAATAATGGTGATTTTCTAGGTTCTACTGTGACCTTGAACTTGAGACCTTTTTATTCTCACATTCCTCCGTGTTTTCCAGTCGGCTCGTAAGTAGATCCTTTGTCTTGATACTGAAGGGGGATAACCATTACCGCTGCTAGTGTAAGACTTGTTACCAAGAAAGCTATCATCACTTTACGTCCCATCCTCATCCACCTTATTAATCAAATTTCTGTATGCTGCCTTCGTTTCAAACGATGCATACTCCAGATAGGATTCATACAGCTTTACACATTTAATTATATACGATTTATTGTTTGCTAATGTAGATTTTTCCAAACAACTTAATAAAAAAGTAAATCCATCTGCAAAATTATTTTTATTAAAGTAGTAAACCGCTAATTCAAATGTAAAATGAGCATAACGTTCTATAATAAATTGTTGATTGTAGACACCTACACCCTCATGTTTATCTCGCATAGCTAAAATTCCCGTTTGAAATTGATTTAGAATATGATCAACATTTAAATTAAATCGATTAGCAGCTTCAATTACGTTATCTAATCCAGGAAGTGTCTCTTCTTTCCTTGAAGAAAAAAACGCTACATAATCATTCAAAACACCAATTTCACCAGCGTGAAGTTTATTTACATAAGCGTTGGCTTCAGCCCATTCTTCATATCGCCTTTTCCATTCCATGGTAATGTCATCAGTTTCCTTCACCCAACTTAGGTCAGCATATGTGTACGTATGTTGAAGCGCTTTCTCATAATCTTTATGTGCTTCGCAAACTTCATCACGAAGTAAATGAGAAAAAGCCCAATAAGCAAACAGAGGAAAGCTTGGTTTCTTTGCATTTTCTTTTTTGGAAGGATGCCGTTGTTGCTCCATGTTATATTGAATTTTTGCCTTGTCTCCCAAAGCTTTAGCGAATAATTCTACTTTGTCCCATTTTCGTAACGAACGGTATGTATTCGCCAGATCTTTTAATGCATCTAACTGTTCTATCTCATCTAGTCGATCAACGTATATTTCAAATTGAACGGCTGCTTCATAGTTTTTCTCTTGATTATCTCCTTGTCTCGTTTGGAACAAACGGTACTGACACATAGCCAGACGTTCTGAATATTGCTTTTTCTCACTTAGAGCCACATTCTCATATAGAATAGTTGCCGCTTCGTAAAGCCCTTCTCTAAAAAGTTCTTCGGCAAGCTCAAATAAAGATTCTGAATAGCCTAGTTTATCCATCAATAAATTAACCACATCATGAATGCAGTCCAATTTATTTAATTTCGCACAATTATGTATAAAAGGACTCATTCGACGCCAATTCGGATTAGCCTCTGTTAAATACTCAGACACATACCGTTCGTAGTAATAGCCAACGGGAAGCCCCATTGCTTTTGTAATTCGATCTAACTGATCGACTGAAAGTGTGCGGTTCCCATTAATAATACTGCTCATGGTGCCCGGATTCATTTCTGCTTCTCTAGCTAAATCACTTAGGATTAAATCATGATCTTTCATATGTTTTGTTATCTCTGTGAGTATCGTGGTTGTTGTGTTGTACAAAGTAACCACCCCTTGTCAGGAACTTAGTAGGATATCAACTCATTAAAAAAGGACTATTGCAATCCAATGATTGTATAGCCTTTCCGCAATTCATTGTACCATCTTTTGGCACAATATCATATACCTTTCAGAACCTTACTTAAGATACCTTTGAAGGGTTTGTAAAGAAGATTAAGCTCTATAAATCCTGAGACATACGAATCATATCTCTACACTGTATGCCATTCTCATAAATTTTTTCTACATAGTTATGTCTGATAAAGAAATCTAGATCTACACCTACAATTCTAAACCCGCATTTTTGGTAGAGGGCTAACTGCCCAATGCTAGAGTTTCCTGTGCCCATTTCCATCGTTTTATAACCTTGTGCCCTAGCTGTTTCAATGGCATGTGTCACTAATAGTCTGCCTATTCCTTTACCATGCATATCTTCTGATACTGCTATATTCACTAACTCAACTGTTTCAGGTCTTGTAGGTAAAAGAACATAGACTCCAACAATATGATTGTCAATTTCTGCTACATAACACTGCCCTCTTTTCAAATATTCCTCAACAAGTTGGCGCGAAGGATCAGCTAGTAGCAAGAGATCTATTGGATATTTTTCATTTGAATTAAGTAGTCTAATATTCATATATTCTCTCCTGAATGTATTATGGCCCCCGGGTTTCCCCCCTTATCGTAAGCTTTATTCCAGAAATCCGGGGGTGATGGCGATGAGATGAAGCCTTAACTCAGGTTGACCTCAATTTATACAAACCATTATGCAGTGAAAGACGGGCAGAGTATGGACCTTCAAACAAGACACTGGTATTAAATACGGCCGGAAGCCTATCATCAGGAAACCAAGGCCGTTGCTTGTCTATGACTATAAATGATCCTTCAACATTCCCTAGCGGCGCAAATTTTTGTCCAGCCCCTCCCCATGGATCAAGTTGGAACGTTTGGGTGATTATCCTAGATACTTCAGGGACATCATCGACAGGAAGACCGATCTCGCTTATACGAAGTAGAGAGTTGGGCCCGAAAGCTTCAGTGACTGCATTGTCGAGTGTATGGTGAGCGATGAACTCGACAAGGTTATGATCCGGATCATAGAAGTAAAGCGCTGTTGCATTCCAGTTTTCGAAAAAAAACTCATCTTCTTGGGGTCTTGAAATCAATGAAATTCCACGGTCGATTACCCACTGTTTTGCTTCTATGAATTTATTCGTTGGGATCGTAACCGCAATATGATAAAACTCATTTTCCATATGGGAGGATTCCTGAAAAGCAAGAACCGATTCCCCTACTTGAAACGACAGCCGCGAAGGGCTTTCCTCCGCAATCTGCAAATCCAAGAGAGAGCCGTAAAAAGCTTTTATCGCTTCGAAACTATGGGTGCCTAAGAGCACTTCTTTTAATTTCAATGCACTGGTCCTCCCCACAAATAATTTTGAAACCCATTGTCCGTCTAATCCATATCAGCATTTTATCTCAGACTATATGAGGTCATTACAATGTTTGTTTATTATCCTTTAAGTCGCTTAAAAATTTGGCGTTCACATCTAACGCCGCAAATTGAAGTAGTATATCCTGTTCATCTAGAGCTTTACTTTTTGCTATTTCGAGATAAAGCTCGGGCTGGTCCCGAAACGCTCTTGCCCTCCCAATCGAGTATGCCTTCTGGAGATATTCATGAGCTAATACAGGCTTGCTCTGATGAAGAAGTGTTTCCGCCATCTGAATATAAGGTTCAGCATGTATAATGCGGTACCCTGTACCTTCCAAATCTAAAATCTCCTCATTTAAAAGCTCTACTGATCGCTGAGTATGCTCGTTATAATTGAGAATTTGAACGTATTGATGCAAGGTTACACCTGTGATGCCCCATTTATGCTTAGGCTCGGGTATTAGATCCCAAGCCTTCTGGGCTTTTTCCACAGCCAAGTTGCTATCTAATGGGAGTGTATGAGCTGCATCCTCTCCAAGCTCCCAAATCTCTTCTTCCAATTGAGCCTCCAGATCGTGGTACATTCGAATATTCATCTATTCCTCCCAATTGGATAATATAAGTTCAACACATAGAGATGTCTACTCCTCATTGCGTTTAGCGAAAGCGCTTGATTAAGGATATCACTCCCCAGATGAGCAACGCCAAGATCCCGCTAACGATTACGAATGTCATTAAGATCGAAGTCCATACGATATGCAATCAACATCACCCCATGCATCATTTTATGGTCATCTTGTAGAGTACTCTTCTAATGTCTCTCCATATTTTAACGCACGTTGGCTTCCGCTGCATTCGAATTGAATATTTTTATTTTTATGATAATGGATGAAAAAGCTAGTAATGCGAACATCATTCCGCTCCAGATGAGCTGGTGTATTCCCAAGTGAGAGATAAACCACCCGCCCGTAGCAGCCCCTATCGTAATACCTAGATTAGAAAATGAGACAAACAGGCTGTTACCAAACTCTGGAGCTTCTTTCGCTTCCGTGGTTAACCATGTTTGACTAATAATAAGCCCCCCAGAATGCACGGCCCCCCAAATGAGCACAACCACAATCATCGGTAGGAAAGAAGCACCCAGAGCATAGGTGAATACGTAAATGACCATATATAGCAATGGGAACATAATTACGGTCTTGGTCAGATTTTTATGTAATAATCCCCCGAATAAAAAATTTCCAAAAATCATGACGATTCCAAAGACCATCAACATCATGCTGATCCATGACCCGTTCATCAGAGTTACTTCTCCAAGATATTCGGCAAAATAGCTATACACCGAAAACATAGCTGCAAAGATAAAAATAACAGTCACAATGTTGAACCACAATTGAGGTTTACGTAATATACCAAGCTGTTTGCCATAAGACATCTTTTCCTGAACTGGCAGGGAAGGAAGCCATACGAGTATTCCCACAAATGCAATCATGCTTACGACAGCTCCAAATAAGAAGGCAGCTTCTAACGATATCTTTTCAGCAAGATAGGAAGTCAAAGGCACGCCAAACGCAAATCCTACCGTAATTCCAGCGAAAACCTTGGTGACGGCTTTACTACTCTTTTCACGAGGGACCAGATGAGCTGCAGTCACGAGGGCGACCGAAAAAAAGACAGGATGAAAAATAGCGGGAAGAACACGAAAAATGAGCATGACCTCAAAATGAGTGGTATAGGCGTAGACTATATTGGAGATGACAAAACTGAATACAGCGGTTAATAGAATGACTTTACGATTCATGCTGGAAACGAGTAAGGTCAAAAACGGACCTGAAAGGGCAACAACGAAAGAAAATATACTAACGAGCCAACCCGCCTGGGCAGCTGATACATTGAATTTTTGAGTTACTTGAGGAAGAACGCCTATAATCCCCATTTCCGTTGTAATAATACCGAATACGCCTAAAGCCAGAATGATAATAAGTAACGGGTTAACCTTTTTCATTTTAAGTATAAGCCTCCAATTTAATTATATATATAGATTTGTAGATATGTATTGTGAAAAAAAACCTCCTTTCTATTTATAATTCCTTTTGAACATACTCGGCAAATTCCCGGATTGTTTTTTCATTCCGACGATAGTACGTCCACTTCCCAATACGCTCAGACTCTAACAAACCGGATTTTTGCATCGTTAATAAATAACTTGAAATCACAGACTGCGCAAGTCCCGCTTTAGCCTGAATATCTCCCACACATACACCAATTTGAAAATTAAGCCCTTGCTTCAGATAAGCCTGTTCATCAAAAAACTCTTCTGGTTTTTTTAACCACAGCATAATTAGACGGCGAGTTTCGTTTGACAATGCTTTATAAATCAATGACGGTTCCATATAAAACATTATATCTATTTTATTAGATTTGTAAATATAAAGTCCAATGATTACGTAGAAAAATAAATAATAAAGGCTGCTTTCCCACGGGAAATCCGTTGGGAAACAGCCTGTTCAAGTACATATTCAACTACACTGACTTACTCTTATTGGAGCGATACATCAAGTACAGGAAATACGGTGCACCGATCAGTGCGATCAGTAATCCGGAAGGAATTTCAGTCGGCGCAAGCACTGTCCGTCCAATCGTATCAGCCAGCACCAGCATTACCGCTCCCAAGATGCTAGACAGAACGATAGAGCGACGTACATGGTGCCCAATCAACGTACGCACGATATGCGGAGCAATCAGCCCGATGAAGCCAACTGTACCTACACAGGCTACCGCTCCGCCCGCCAGCAGCACCCCCACTGCCATCGCCAGCAACCGGGTGCGGCGCACCGGAAGTCCCAGTCCCATAGCGCTGCTGTCGTCAAACACCAAAAGATCGAAGCGGCGAGCTAGCCACCAGGCTATTGGCAACAACACGAGCAGAAAAGCCAAAATCGTCGCCACCTGCCCCCAGTTTCGAGCGTAGGTACTACCCGTCAGCCAAATATAGCCTGTGCTGCCCCAAAGCGAACCTTGGATAATCAGTATCTGAATGCCAGCTGCTCCGATCGCTGATACAGCAATCCCAAGTAGGATGACCACAGACGGGTTTAGGTGCTTGTTCCATGATAAAAAGAAGATCACCGCCGCCGACACCGTCGCTCCGGCAATCGCCGCGATAGGCAGCATATAAACAGGCAGCCCAGGCCAAACGATAATCACTGCAAGCGCGCCAAAGCCAGCCCCTGAAGAAACACCAATGATCGAGGCATCCGCTAAGGGATTACGAACGGCTAATTGGATCAAGACACCGCTGACCGCAAGCGCGATACCAGCCCCGGCTGCCACCAGCGTGCGCGGAATTCTAAACTGCAGCAGGGCCGAATTTGCGTTCTCACCGCCAAATAGGCCAGATAGCAAATCGCCAACCGGAATTCGCATCCCTCCAAACATCAGGCTGAATACGGTCAACAGCACGGCACCGCACCCAAGCAACGTGACCAGCCTGCCATAGGGTGATTTCCGAGAGCGCACACCTATGTTCATTGAAGATTGTCCATTAATCCCAGAAGGCAGCTTCATCTTCCACAGAATCAACCAAATTAGCCAAGGAGCCCCAATCAAGGCCATCATTGCTCCGGTCGGCAGATCCATGCTTGATTGGTGGACCATCTTCGCCAGCACGTCAGCGCCTGTCAACAGTAATGCTCCCCACAGAAAGGAACCAGGCAGCACCCAGCGATGCATTTTTAGGCCGCTTAAGCGCACCAAATGTGGAGCTACCAAACCCACAAAACCAATAGGTCCAATGACGCTAACTGTAATGGTCGACAGCAGGACAGCTAATACAATACCCACCGCCCGGGTCAAACTAACCTTTTGTCCAAGTGACGTGGATGTGGACTCATCCAGATCCAGGACATCAAATTGTCTTGACAGCAGAAAGGCAATGACCGAGAGTCCTACGACCCAGGGCCAGGCGTAAGTCGTCCCGCTCCAGTCGTTTTGCACAAGCGAGCCAGAACCCCAGAGAAACAGTCCCTGCGTTTCAAATGAATAAAAGATATGCAAAGCTCCGGTAAACGAACCGAGAACCATGGATACAATCAAGCCGGCAAGCGCCAACCGAATCGGACTTCCCGCTCGTCCCCCGCCCATGAAGTAAGCGAGTACCGCTGCCAGCAGGCCGCCGACAGCGGCAAATAGAAACGGCGCCTGATGCAGCAGTCCGGGAAACATCACCGCGCCAAGGACAACCACAAAGTAGGCACCAGCGTTAATTCCGAGTGTATCAGAAGCCGCCAGCGGATTTTTGGTGATGGCCTGAAGCAAAGCACCAGCGATGGCAAGCGCACCACCAGCCAGGATTCCGATGACCGTACGCGGCATCCGGAGATCCCACACCATGTTATGTTCAAGCGTATCCTGACGCTGGGTCAACGCCTCAATTACCGTGTGAAGCGGGATCGAAGCCTCTCCATAACACAAGCTTACAAAAAAAAGCACGATGAGGACGATCAATCCGCCCCCAAAGATGCTTCCTACACGCCAAGTCTTCGATAAACCCGTTGTGTCTGTTCGGGTCATTTCGTCAGGGCTCCGACTACCTGATCAACCAGTACTTTGGATGAGATTGGGCCGCCGAACGTCCATGTTGTACCGTCCAGTGGATAGGTCCGTTTTTCTTTGACAAAGTTTAGTCCGTTCCATACCGAGTTGTTCTTCATCGCGGCTCCAAATACATCGTCCGTCTTTTGCGTAATATAGATAAAATTGCTGTCCTGCACAGCTGGAAGAGCTTCAATGCCAACGGTGCTAAACCCATACTTCTCGGTCTTGTCCGACTTCCAGTCGTTCACCATGCCAATTTTCGCGAGCGTTCCCACTACAACCGAATTTTCCTTGAACATTCGCAGACTAGCAGCATTTTGAGCTGTGAAGGCCTGTGTCAGCGCATAGTGGAAATCTGCTTTGCCCGCTTTCTCTAATGTAGCCTTTGCTTCTGCATAGTGCTGGTCAAGTTCGCTTAGGACCTTATCAGCCTGTTCCGTTTTTCCGGTAGCCACAGCGACTTGCTTGAAAATTTCGACCATACGGTCGTAATCATAGCCGTTCCCCTTGTAAGGATCGAATTCTATCGTTGGTGCAATCCCCTTTAGCTGTGCATAGATCGCTGCATTGTTATCGGCGTTAGAGATAATAAGATCCGGCTTGAGCGCCGCAATCGCTTCTAGATTCGGTTCGCCCCGTGTACCGATATCAGTTACGGTATCAGCCAGCTTCGCCTCCGGTGTTACCCACAGCTTGTAGTTTTCATTGTCCGCATTGCCGACAGGCTGTACGCCAAGTGCAATGAGGTCCTCGGTAAACGTCCATTCGAGTACAACCACACGTTCCGCTGGCTTGTCCAGCTTGACTTCCCCATGGTCATCCTTAACCGTAACCGGACCAGCCGTTGTGGATGTCTGCTCAGACCCTGCAGTACCTTCCGTCTTCGAGCTATCCCCAGCCGCACCGCAGCCCGCCAATACAATAGTAAAAACTACAAAAAATAATAGGCTATTCAACATCTTTTTCATTTCTCTCAATCACCCCTGTATGTATATTGCATTGGAAAATGATAATCATTATCAGTAAAAGATTATAGGGCTTAGTGACTTTTGTCAATACAGATAAATCTAAAATTGAATCGCAAACAGGTTCCGTATATGATAGCTTTATCATTGTTTAAGGGAGGCTTCATTTACGTGGCGGTATTAACCAACGAGCAAATTAAAGCTGACGAAGTGGTACTCACTGGACTCGCAGGGGAGAAGCTCGGCGTTGTATCCAAGTCAGAAGCCTTGGCTATGGCCCGATCCAAAGGGGTGGACCTGGTCTGCACCTCATTGATGAGCAGTCCACCACCCTGTAGCTTGGTCGCGAAGGGTAAAGGAAAAGCGCTGGCGCAAAAAGAAGCCGCAGCAAGCAAAAATGTCGGCCGAGCCGCAAAAAACAGCGGCAAAGAAAAGATCAAGGAGCTTCGCTTCACTGCTCATATTGAGGAACATGATTACGACACGAAGCTGCGTCAGGCAGACAAACATCTGCGTTCCGGCAAACCGGTGCAGCTGGTCGTTAAAGCGTCTGGTGCAAAAGAAGCGCCTGTCGCCAAAGCGGTACTAGAGCGGCTACTAATCGATTTGAAGGAAGCCGGAGTGAAGGATACTGGAATCCAGACGGGCGGCAAGGGCTCACAAGTGAAATTAAACCCTCGCTGAATGGCGAATCCGTAAATTGGACCAGTCACTTAGACCGTAGGAAACAGAGGGCCCATTCGGCCCTCTGTTATAAATTCCTTGGTTACAGGGTATGATTCAGGCTCTTTCTTGTCATAGCTACTTGCACCAAGGGAGCATACCAAAAACGCTTCTCATCCATCAACCTCGATACATACCCGCTTGCTTATTTTAGGATGACGCCGTTCGTTCCCGTTTGCGGTATGACAAACGACCAATCGGCATCCTTGTACAAATGGTTGACGACCTTTCGTTTTAGCGTGAGCTGTTTCGGCATTTGATTTAGCCCATCGACGAAATATCCGGCATCCTCCTGCATCTCGATTACACCTGAACGATCTGTTGTGTAGCCTCCGCCAAAAAACATCGAATACTCCTTATTATTCTCGTCAACGGCAACCCAAATGTCTTGCGTGAAGTTAGGACTACTGAAGATACCGCCAATCGGAATGGTCGCATACATTTTGCCCGAATTAGAACTGTTGGGACGAAGTTTGAGCCCCTTGAACAGATAAGCATCACCCGAGTCTTCGAATTTAACGGGATGCACAGCTGAAGTTTGAGCCGGGTCGAGTACGACCGACGCCTCGCTTCTCTCTCGAATTATATAGCCGTCCAATACGAATCGAATTTGCTGCTTATCATAGGCAAAATCATTAAACTGGTAGAACCAGTGCGTCTTGCCACTCCAACGGTCCAATCCAGATCGACGTCCGAATTCAGGGTCTCTGTTATCCCCAAGCCATTTCCCGTGTGCATCTTCCAGATGATACTTAAGCTCGTGGAACCCGCTTTGTCCGTTCAGCGCTCGGTCTGCGGCTTCTGGGGTCAACTCTGTAGTATATTCCAATGATCCGCCGCTCGGCGTCCGGGTAGCTCCCTGCATGTGAATACGTAAGCCGCTTGGCGTCTCATACGTTTTATCAATCGGAGTCAGCAACGTTTGCGCTTTGGCTTTGGTTAGATCTGCCTCCACATCCAGTCTCCAATCTCCTTTTACCGTTTTAATAGGAGCTTCCACATTAAGTTTGTCCGCATACAGCCTCAATTCACGGATATGTGCACTAAGCTGCAGCTTGTCGGTCAGTACCGGCCGCATAAAGTCGAACTCAATCCTACTAATATTCTCGTTGCCCCCTGTGCTTACTTCAAAAGGAACAGCGCCAACATCACCTCTCTGGTTATCAAAGAGGCTGAAATCGACATCTTGAATACTAAAATCCCCGGTTACAGCATTTCCTTCAACATCGAAAACTTCGATTCCGATAATCATTCTAGTCGAATCGGCGATAAGTTCGTTGACTTTCAGAGTGTAACCCTGATCTTTAGCACTGGCACCCGAAATCTGTACCAGTCCTGCTTCACGGACCTTCTTCATGCCATTATCCACATAGCTGTCTTTCGCAAACAGCGACCTCACCATATCTGCAAGAGTCGGCTGCGTATACAGCAGTGTGCTAACCACAAATACAACGACGGCGACCACCAAACTCCATACTTTAAACTGTGAAGTGCGTCTGGCAGCGCGGTAATGTTTCACCTGGGCGACGATGGACGTGTCATCGTACGCGGCTGCGTTCTGTTGCCGATTCCTGTATTCAGTCGGTCCCGTCAAGATCTGTGCCTCCGTTTCCGCTGGTTGCTCGCTCGGAGAGTATCTGGATACATCATGATCGCTCGCGTCGGCTCTGTCAGCTGGTTCGATCTCGATTCCTTCCAGCGCCAGCATCACCTGGTCGGTAAACTCATTAGATAGCCTTTCGTGAAACAACAAAATTTCCCAGTTTCTGTCTTCTATCGTCGATTTGCCGTCCTCTGTTTCAAGATTGGCTTTTTTCGTTGTTGTACGATCCCAGACTCTCATAACGTTGCCCCTCCTTGGCTTCTACGGTTTTGCGCAGACTGATTTTAGCACGGTGGACGGCGTTGTTAACCTGCCGAACCGACATGCCAGTAATACCAGCGATCTCCTTGTGACTCAGTTGGTTGGTGTAGCGCAGAATCAACACAAGTCGATAATGCTCGGGCAGCGTCTCTAACAAGCAATCCAATTCGAAACGCAGTTCCTTTTGCAGCAACTTCGATTCAGGTGTTTCACGTTCATATGTATCTTCCTGTGTCAGAGACTTTGGATCTTTTCGGCGTCCACGGTCCTTCTGCAAATTGACAGCAATTGTATACATCCAACCGGCAAAACTCTGCGTCGGGTTATGCGCTCCCAGTTTACGATAGGCTTTAAGTAGTGTCTCCTGAGTCAGATCCTGAGCATCCGCTTCGGAAGACCCCATCTTGCGGAACAATCCGTAAAGCTTATTCTGATAGCGCCGGACAATGCCCGCGTACGCTTGTTTATTGCCTTTTAGTACAGCTTCAATAATTGAATGATCGTCTGTCAGCTCCACGCGTTCCCCTCCTTTTAGGTCTGGCTTTTGTTTGTCTTGCTTCTAAGACTCCTAATCTGCATTTTTTCTCTCACTCGATCCATATAAAAAAGACCTTGAGTTTTTGTTGCCCTCGAGGTCTGAACATATGACTCATTCCTCTTATGCCTAGTTCAGCTATGAGAAGATCAGCCTGTCCCGTTTTCATCTGTTTCTTTCTGGGCTAGTCCCATCCAAGTGCTATAGCGTAGGGCGCAAGTATTGGGTTTACGAAGATTGATTCGAGAAAAGAAAATTATTGACCATAATTTTTCTAGTTCCCTTAAAAAATAACTTCTTCAGATCATCGCTTTACTCATAAAATATATGCATTAAACTTGCCGCTATTTTCCACAGCTCTCCAGCAACAATTTTCAGCTATGGATTCACCCTATAACCGCCCTATCATAGCCGTAAGCAAGATAGAAAAGGCAACATGCTTGCTAAAATAAACCCGTTTGGGTACAATCCCCATAACAAAATCGCTTGGGAGGAATTCGAATGAATCGAAAAAATGTCCCCCGTTAAGCCCGAGCTCCTCCATCCATGTTTTAGTTTCAACTCACCCTAATAAAACAGAGGAGGATACTAATGAACATGAATGGACCTGTCAACATTTCTCGAAGTGAGAGACTTCAGACTTGCCACGATATAGCTGCGAGGTTACATGAAGTATATAGAGACAAAATTCTGGCTATAGGGGTCTATGGATCTGTTGCCAAAGGTACTGACGGCCCTTTCTCGGACATTGAAATGTTTTGTGTACTAAGTGAATCAAACGGCCCCGTAGAATTTAGCCATGAATGGTCAGCGGGACCCTGGAAAGCGGAGGTGAACGTCTGTAGTTCAGACGTTCTTCTTAAAATTGCCTCTACTGTTGAGGGCGAATGGCCGTTGACACATGGCCCCTTCTTTTCCCCACTTCGTCTGTATGATCCTGAAGACTTTTTTTCTATATTAAAGGAAGCTGCCGAATCCCCCACAAAGGAAGATTTCAGGCATGCCATCAACGAAGTGCTTGTAGGTGAAATGTACGAGTTTATAGGAAAGCTTAGGAATGTCCGTGTAAATGGTCCTCATACCTACTTGCCATACTTGGTAATGCAGTTTGCCCAATATGGGGCTATGTTAGTTGGGTTACACAATCAGAAGCTCTTCTCAACGGGTTCAATGGTTCTACCGGAGGCCCTGGAACTGCCGAGTCGTCCAGAAGGACTTGATCATGTAGTTAAGTTGGTTATGTCCGGAGATTTAGCTGAACCAGCGAAGATCATTTCAGCCTGTGAAGATTTCTGGAGTGGTCTTGTGAATTGGGCAGTCGAACATGACTACCTTATTCGATCACAACGGATCCCCTTTTAATCGAAATTAAAATTTGCTTTAATTGCGCTTACTATAATTTATCATGTTTTTGATAGGCCAAGTCCCCCTTTCGTTAAGGGGGGATTTTACTTTTCTTCTGGATGAATAATACTTCTTCGTTATGTTTTTCCACTGTAATATATTTAAAATTTAAACTACTTGATTTCACCCACTACCTCCTTTATTCTCTGTATATGTAACTCTGTCTTTGCTTATCTATATCCGATGCTCACATACTTTCCTCATTCGTATACACATGCAAAAAATGTACAATTCCAGTGTACTCCATTAAAATTTTACACATAAAGCTTTATATAGATTTTATTTTTGTTAATATCCAACAACAGGGCCTTAGGCACTATGATAGATTACATTTTAATGATATATTGATAGGTACCATAAAAGACTAATTACCCATGGCTTGGGCTGGAGGATGTATGAAAAAGGAATCAAATCAAGACGAAACCAGTTATTTATTTAATGTAGATGTATTAGTTAAAGGCCGTTCGAATGTAGAGGCCCTTCAGTTCCTGCTTAATCTCTTGAGCCAAAACGAACACATTGCGGATAGCCGGATTCAATCCGGTATCGAACTTGGCAATTTAATTGAAGCTGCACTGTACCTAAAAAAACAGTCAGCCGTGAATAGCCCATCTGATGCAGCCGCTACGCTCGCGGAAAAATTTTCTAAAAAGAAATCAGCCGCAATTACGAACAAGCCGCCAGTCGTTCAAGAGATCAAACAATCCCACGTACAGCCAAAGCCTGCAACACAACAAGACCTTAGTACGTATGAATGGATCAAACGCTATATACATGATAATACGCTTGTACGGTTAATCGTAAACCGCTATGGTGGACAACGCAGCATTCCTTGCCGCATCCTCAATCTGGACCATGATAATAGCCTGCTGAGTGTGTATCATGTAGATGAGAAGCAAGTGTACTCCTTTAAAATGAATGAGATCGATGAAATCACATCGTAAATGTAAATACTTCACAAAAAAACGAAGCATGAAAAAAGAGAACGTTCAGGAAAAACATGATGTCTTTCTTGTCCATTCTCTTTTTTTGTATTATCTGAAAAAAACTTTAATCCTCTTTCTTCAGACCCATGGCAGCCCAGGCCAGTAATATCCATCCTGCTATAAAACACACGCCTCCTAGAGGGGTGATAGCCCCCAGCACACGGATTCCGGTCAGACTTAGCACATACAAGCTACCAGAAAACAAAATGATACCCGTCAATAACAGACGAGCTGCCCATCTTAGACGGTTGGAAGGCCCCCACTGTCCAGCAGCCAACGCAATGATCAGCAAACCGACAGCGTGAATCATATGATATTTCACACCTGTTTCATATACGGCCAAAGCATCCGCGTCGATCCGGGCTTTCACAATATGTGCCCCGAACGCTCCAATGGCTACCGCCAACATCATCATTATAGATCCCACAAGTATCCATTTTCGTTGCATGTTTGTGTACTCCTTTTCATCTCATCCTTTTTAGCCGAATGTTCTTCTTATTTTATCGAAACCGTATGAAGTTTACCAGCCAGCGTGTGTGAACAGACCGCATACAGAATTGGATGATTAGACCCTGTCTTTTGAAGGGTAATGTGTAGGGTGGCTTGCTTTTTTGTTTATTTTGTGGAAAATTAGTACCTGTTCGGACTATGTTCAAGGAGTGGAAAAAATGAGTAACCAAGATCCTAATTTGCAAAAGCCTGCTGCGTCTGAGGAGCACCCTGTTTTTTCAGAATCTCCTGTGTTCCAGCCTCCGGTCAAGCTCAAACATTCTGGTCCCGGAATTGCTTCTTTTATTATGTCGCTTGTCAGTCTGATCGGATATATTATTCTGGCTATTATGGTTATTAATCTACTGGCTCATTTCGGCCAATACCAGACGATGAACCCGGAAATCGCTCTGCAGCAAACCGGAACGGTATTGCTTCCTTTTATTTTTTTAGGCAGCCTGTTGCTGAATTGTAGCGGACTTGTCGTTGGTATCATTGGAATTGCGTTAAAAAATCGTAAGAAAACCTTTGCTATTACAGGCTTAATCATTAATGCACTTATTATTGTAGGCTTTATTGCACTTCTTGCCATCGGTCTTTCCGTTCCGAATAGCACAGCGGATATCTATCCTTCCTCCGTGCAATCTTTATAATTTTTCTGCATCACACAGAGAGGATTCAATGTATGAACAAAATTAAAATTTTTGCCGACAGTACCAGTGATATTCCTACTCACTGGCGGCAACAGTACGAGATTAGCATTGTACCTTTGTATACGGTATTTGGTGATGAAGCATTGCAGGACGGGGTGAACATTCACCCGGAACAATTATTTCAACGTGTAAGTCGCGAGGGACATTTACCACGTACCGCCGCACCTTCTCCGTCGGATTTTATTCAAGCCTTTGCTCCTTACATAGAACAAGGGGACGACATTTTATATATCAGTCTGTCTTCCGAGCTATCATCAACGTACCAGAATGCGCTACTCGCTGCCTCTGAATTTCCGGAAGGCCGCGTTACGGTTTTTGATTCCTTGAATTTGTCGTGTGGCTTTGGCCTGCTTGTGATGAAAGCTGCTCGTGCGGCAACCAACGGCAATACGATAGAGCAGATTGTAGACATGTTGACGAAAACCAGGCCGTTAATAGATACGGAATTTGTCATTGATACACTTGAATACCTGTATAAAGGCGGAAGATGCTCAGGCATGCAAAATCTGATCGGCAGTCTTCTCAAAATTCGTCCGGTGATCAAAGTAATTGACGGAAAAATGACGCCAGCCTACAAAGTCCGCGGCAAACGTGAAAAAGCACTGGATCAGATGCTGCAAAACGCTCTGAATCAACGAGATCAGATGGATAACGATATCATTATTGTCGTGCACGCTTTGGCCGAGGAAGATGCGCTGATGCTGCAAGCTCGCTTGAAAGAAGAAACGAACGCACATGAGGTACTGCTAACTACAGCAGGCTGTGTTATTTCCAGTCATTGTGGTCCACAGACTATCGGTATTATGTATGCCAAAAAGGCATAGTTTATCCAATATCAGACCCGTTGCCGCATAGGTAGCGGGTTTTTTGGTATTTTTCCAGCAATTTAGCAATGAATAACTTTCCTCTTTTTGATAGTATTATTCGTCGAGTAACGAACTATGAATCTACAATCTATCATAAAAAAGAAGGTTATTTGGTATGAGTTCCAAACGATCACGTTGGTTAGCCAAGCTTACCCTATCAGCAACGGCAGCCATCACAATATTCACAACATTCTCTTCATACTTAGCTGCTCCAGCAGCAGCATCCGGCGCTACGTTCCAGGATACTGCACACAGCTATGCCTATCAGTCTATTATTTCCCTGCACGCTAAAGGAATTTTGAACGGTACACGACCTGGTTACTTCTCTCCTAAAAAGGCTGTTACCAGAGCCGAATGGGTTACCGCACTGGACCGTACACTCGGTCTGGAGCCTGTACAAGCACCCGTTCCCTCCTACCGAGATGTTGCCAAAAAGACGTGGTACTATGGATGGATTGAAGCGGCTTCGCAGCTCAATATCGTTCAGGGGGGAACGTCTACCACATTCCAACCTAATAGTCCTATAACCCGTCAAGAAGCGGCTTTGATGATCGCACGTCTCATCCGCTCTTCGAGCGGATCAGGAGATGCTACTTCCTCCTTCACAGATACTGGAGAAATTGCAGATTGGGCTCTGAATGCGGTAACCACCGTAAATCGTTACGGCTTTATGAAAGGTGAAAGTAACTATTTTCGTCCTGCATCCTCTCTGACTCGTGAAGAAACAGCGGTCTTACTGGAGCGACTGCTAACGTATTCAACAAAACATGCTAACCAAACTGCTTCCACCGCTTCTTCCATCCGAATTGGCTGGCAATATGATCAAACCATTCAGCAGTTTGAAAATACGGTGCTCCAATCCAACATCAACACCCTGTCACCACGTTGGTTTTTTCTGAATGAAACAGGTATTATCAGCGATTATACCAATTCATCGCTGCTCACCTGGGCCAAACAGCATCATAAAAATATCTGGGCGATGGTAGGCAACCGTTCCAACCTGGCACTGACGCACCAAATTTTGTCCAGTGAGGTTCTACGAAATACAACCATAAGTCAGCTTGCTAATGCTGTATCTGTACACGGTTTGAATGGACTTATCATTGATTTTGAAAATGTAGATGGTCCGGATCGTGCCCATTTAACATTGTTCGTCCAACAATTAAAAGCTAAGTTAAAAAGTCAGAATACGGTACTGGCGATTTGTGTATCTCCTGATTACGGAACGGACTGGACTGCCGCCTTTGATTATAAACAGCTTGGCGCTGCGGCAGACTATCTGATCCTGATGGGATATGACGAGCATTGGGGAGGTAGCTCGATCCCCGGCTCTGTGTCCTCACTGCCATGGCTTCGTGAAAGCGTGCGGCGTTTTGTACAAACCACCTATCCGGAGAAAGCGATCTTGGCGTTGCCATTATTTACACGGAACTGGACGCTTAACGCTAGCGGGCAATCAATCGCTTCCTCTGATATTTCACTAGATCAGCAAAACCAGCTCGTATCTCGTTACGGCTCCAAACCAATCTGGAATGAGGATATTCAGCAGTATACCGTGTCTTACAAAGACACACAGCTTCATAAGTTGTGGCTCGAGGAAGGACGATCCTTCACTCGTAAGTATCGCTTGGGACAGGATGCTGGGTTTGCTGGCTTCGCCTACTGGTATGCGGGCGGAGCCAGCTCTGATCTGTGGTCCAGTGTAAAAAACGCTGACCGATTTATAGAGCGTGGTTTATAAAATACAAAGCCTTCAACCTCACATGAAAAGTGAAGTTGAAGGCTTTTGGCATACATACTTAGCATCGGCCTATGACCGATATGCAACTTTCCCGTTTACAACGGTCATCCGTACCTTAACATCAAGTAAAGCTTGCGGGCTTTCCGATACATCACGGTCAATGACTGTAAAGTCAGCGGCTTTCCCTTCAGCTATCGTCCCTCTTTCATCAGCCTCACCAGCTGCTACTGCGCTTCCCGTGGTAAACAAACGAATGGCTTCATGTACATCCAGCTTTTCAGCGGGAAGATAGCCCTCATGCATTTCTTCCGGTTTGGCACGAGTCACTGCCGCGTGAATACCAAGAAAAGGGTTTAACGGCTCAATCGGCGCGTCACTACCTCCAGCACATGGAATACCTGCTTCCAGCAGCTTTTTCCAGGCGTATAAATATTCCGTCCGCTCTTTCCCCACCCGATCCAGTACCCAAGGGAAGTCACTTGCGACAAAACGGGGCTGGATGTCCGCAATCAGCGGCAGCTTCGCCATTCTCTTGACCAAATCCCCCCTAAGCACCTGTCCATGGATCAGGCGATCTGGCAAACCGCTTTCCTCCGTGAGCGCATGGGCCTCCATCGCTGTCAAAATCATGTGCGCTGCCCCATCCCCTATTGCATGTACAGCCACTGGAAAGCCTGCGGCCCTGGCAGCTGCCACCATCTGATTCAGCTCTGGCTGCGGTTGAATCGCCATTCCGCAGGTATGCGGAGCATCACTATAGGGTTCAGACAATAATGCCGTTCTTCCGCCAATAGCCCCATCGGCAAACATTTTAATCGCACCAATTTTAATCCACTCATTTCCAGTACCTGCACGCAGCCCTTGCATTTTCGCTTCTTCCAAAAATGGATGATAGATGAGCTGGTGTGTGCGAAAAGGAAGACCTTCTTCCCTCAGCTCCCTGTAAATTCGCTGCATCGTCTCCACGCTGCCCAAAAAACGTAAATCTTCCGTGTGTGCAGCAGTCAAACCAAGCCTTAACGCATCCATAGAAGCCCGCCGAATCGTATCCTTCTTAACCGAATAATCCGGTTCTGGCTGCACGCTAGTAAAGGCAAAGGAGGCTTCCTCATAAACCAATCCGTTCAACCGTCCATCTGCGTCTCGTCCATAGGCCCCCGAAGCCGGGTCAGGGGTGTCCTCGTTAATACCCGCACGTCGAAATGCCTCTGAATTGGCCAAAAACGTATGAAAGCACGTACGAGTGAGATATACCGGATGCTGATCTGTAATGGCATCCAGCTCGGATATATCCGGAATTTCAACAGGAATAAAAGCATTTTCGTTCCAGTTAAGTCCTAAAATCCACTCTCCCGGCGGTGTTACAGCGACCCGTTTGCGTAGCATAGCCAGCATCTCGCCCTTGGAGGTAGCTGATGTTAAATCGAGCATAGATAACTTCATACCATGCATAGACAAATGCATATGTGAATCGGTTAAGCCTGGCAGTACATAGGCATCTTCCCAATCCACGGTTTCATATTCCTTACCGGACAACTGCAATTCAAGCTCCCGAGCATATCCGACGGCCTGTATCCGACCCTGCTGTACAACGATGGAGTCTCCTTTGGAAGCCCACTCCCCATACAACCGGCCGTGCTTGAACAAAACGAATGTCAACGCCACTCATCTCCTTTTTTCAACTATACGCATACCCACTTCATATTACGCCTGTGTTGCCACTTCCAAGCGTAGTGTATTTATATCTATCTGCTGCACCTGCTCGGCAAATTGGTCATGAGCTGCACAGACAGCCATTTTATAATCCTGATCCAGCCCATACTGCTTAAAATGATAATACTCGGTGGTAAAGCCCTCTGTCGTGAAGCCTATGAATGGTTGTGCCTTTAGCTCAAATGAAAAAGACTTCAACGGTAGGGTTAGTCCCTGCCCCTCGGCCTTCACAAAGCTTTCCTTAAGCGTCCATAGATCGTAAAAATAGGATAAGCGGCTGTCTGCATCCTGACGCATTAACGCATCATACTCTGTGTCCGAAAAGCACACCCTACCTACCTCAAAATCAATAGGACGGAGCTGCTCAATGTCGATTCCAAGCGGGTGATCATCAATAGCGCATACCACCCATTTTCCCGAGTGAGAAACATTAAAATGGAATGCAGGTGCATTTATTAAGGAAGGCTTACCGAATGCATTGTATGTAAATTGAAGACTGGCATTCGATACCTTCAATTGCCGACAGGCCAACCATCTTAGCAGTACATCGGCATATAAGCCCCTCAAAGCATCTTCCCGATGTAAAAAACGATCTAACTTACGCTGCTTTTCTAGTGAAACCCGAGGTACCAGTAATTCGTAATGCTCCTCAGCTTCCGGCTTGCTCGTATCAATCGCGTATATTTTCATGGTCGCCTCCTATATACCTAATGAATATCAGCCAGTTTGTAACACTCACCGTTCGATGGAAGTCTGTTAGATATGGATGGCGTGTGCCGTGTACATGGTCAATATACTACTCTAGCACTTTCAATTCAATATGGATACAATTGGGATAAGTAGCTCTATTAAAACTACTTTATAGAGTCCATTAATGAAAGCGCTTTAAAATAAAGCATACAGAGGAGGACGAAACAATGAAATATGATTTTGCCCGCTTGCTGTGTATTATGCTCTCTATTTTGCTGACGTTGAGCATTTTTCAGATGTTTTCACCAAAGATCGCTTCAGCCGCTTCAGCGAATGTCGTGAATGGCATTCAGTTTAAAGATACAGATGGAAACGTGGTCCATGCCCATGGGGGTGGTATGATTAAAGTAGACGGTTACTATTATTGGTTTGGTGAAAATCGTAATCCTAACGGCACGTTCAAGGCGGTATCCGCCTACCGTTCCTCTGATTTAAAAAACTGGGAGTTTCGTAAAAACGTACTGACCAGCAGCTCCGCCGTAGAGCTGAATGTTTCGAATATTGAACGTCCGAAAGTGATTTATAATGAAAAAACACGCAAATACGTATTATGGATGCACAAGGAGAATGGGGTTAATTACAACGAGGCCCGAGTGGCTGTCGCCTCCTCCGATACGGTGGACGGCGATTACACATATCAGGGTAGCTTCCGTCCTCTGGATTACGATTCGCGCGATATGACCGTATACAACGATAACGGTACAGCTTACCTTATTTCGGCTACCCGGGTAAACGCGGATCTGAACATTTATCGTCTGACACCGGATTTTCTGCAAGTTGAGTCGCTAGTGACTACACTTTGGCCAGGACAATATCGTGAAGCTCCAGCGATGTTCAAAAAAGGAGACGTCTACTTCCTGATTACATCAGGGGCGACCGGCTGGAATCCCAATCAGGCCAAGTATGCTACCGCATCCAGCATTGAAGGAACCTGGAGTAATACGATAAACTTTGGGGACGGTACGACTTATGGTTCACAGTCGGCTTACGTGATTCCTGTTGAAGGTGCCCAGACAACTTCATACCTGTATTTGGGCGACCGTTGGGCGGGTGCGTGGAGCGGTCCTGTGCAGGATTCTCAATATGTATGGTTGCCACTGCGTTTTCCAACAGCGACTTCATTAGCTATGGATTGGTTCGACAGCATTAATATTGACACCGCCAGTGGTGTGGTCGAGGGGATAACGACCCCAATTGCCATTGATCCGGATGCCTATTATCAGCTAGTGAATCGCAAGAGCAATAAGCCACTAAGCATTATTGGCAATGCAACGACGGACGGCGCAGACCTGGAACAGCGTGCAGATGCGGGAACAGCAAGCCAACAATGGCAACTCAAAGATGCAGGCAGCGGATATTATAAAATTGTGAACCGCAACAGCGGAAAGCTAATTGGTGTTGAAAGCGGTACTACAACGGATGGTACAGTTATTGAGCAGTGGAGCGACGGAGGCTGGTCCAGTCAGCACTGGCAATTAGTATCCGTAACCGGTGGTTATTACAAGCTGAAAAATCGGGCAACTGGCAAGCTGATCGATATTTCTGAAGGCGCCACCGCCGATGGAGCCAAAGCCATTCAATGGGGCGATAATGGTGGGACAAATCAGCATTTCCGTGTAGTTAAAGTAGAATAGCCCAAGTTATTTTCAAAAGGAGCCGTATTCCGAGCAGATCATGGTGACTGCTAACGGAAATAACGGCTCCTTTTTACGTAAAACGATGAAATTGATAATCTTTAGTACGTTATAGTTCCCACGGATAATCTGTTGTCAGAAAACTAGCCAGCTGCTTGCTTTCTTCCCTCCGCTGACGCCGTATGGCTGCGCGTGATGGAGCCGTCTGGTGCAATTGTAACTGCTCTTCTGTTTCTGGAATCACCTGCGGCACGGTCACTTTACGGTTGTTCTCGTCCAATGCCACAAAGGTCAGGAAGGCGGTGGCTGCGATTTTTCGGTCGCCAGTCATTAGTCCTTCACGAATTACCTTTACGAACACCTCCATCGAGCTACGGCCTGTCCAGGTTACGAACGCTTCTAGCGTGACAGAATCACTCGGATGGATAGGTAGCAAAAAATCCACCGAATCCGTTGAGGCTGTAACTGTGTTCGTACGACACAGCTTAGCAGCTGCAATAGATGCGATATCGTCGATATACGACATCAATCGGCCGCCGAAGAGCGTGTTATGATTGTTGATATCGTTGGGAAATACTCGGGATGTCTTAAAGCAGTAGGTTTCTCGGATGTACTTGCTTTCCATGGGTTCTTTCCTCTCTTTTCCTCGTTGCTCTCTTTTATATCTCAGGATTTTGCAAAATCCTGATGTGGAAGCCTGTTTTAGACTATGCTAATCATCCCACTAATCCGCATAATAAATCAATACATAAAAATCGGCATCCTCATCCGAATCATTACGGTAGGTATGTATGTCAGATACTTGAAATTGCACGGCATCCCCTGCACTCAGCTTGAGCTGTTGCCCCTGCATCTCAAAGTACATTTCCCCACGGATCATGAGAATCGTTTCCTCTCCCAGATGCTTCTCTGCCTGGTGTGTAAAGCCTGGCTTCAGACTTACCGTGAACACCTCAAACTTCTTTTCCGCGTGATACGGGAATACAGGGTAAACAAAATAGTTACCGTCCTCATCAATAACCGGATGCAGGTCTTCCCTTCGAATCTTCGTGATTTGCGGCGGGTCTTCTTTAAGAAAGGTGGAGAAGGATACGTGCAAACCGTTCGCAATTTTCCAAAGGGTTGTTACCGTAGGATTGGATTTCCCCTTCTCAATCTGAGCCAGCATCCCTTTGCTGACCCCTGTCAGTTCAGCCACCTTATCCAAACTTAATCCTCTAGTCTTCCTGATTTGAGCCAAATTAGAGCCAATAATATACTGCATTGAATCCACGGACGATGCCTCCTTGTATCCAAAAGTCTATATAAGAAGAATACACAAAAGACTGTGTGTTCGCTATATATAGAAGCCGATCAAGGTATATACAAGGCTTAAACGGGAAGTAGGCATGCTATAATTTACTGTAATATGGTCAGGTTCCTCGTTAACTTCAACATGCCAATAAAAACATTTGACATTGAATATAAATGTCCTTAAACTTCACTTATTAAAACGTTTTTGAAAACTATTGTAATATCCTGAAGGAGGGTTGCTATCCTACAACTTTTCCGTCCCTGAACACCCAACAGGTGAGAAAACCAACGTTGACTATCTAGGAGGGACTAAATTGAATCCGCAAACCCGCAAGTCCCGTTACATGTACACGATGCAGCTGGCGACAATTTTTATTGGCTTTATTGTATTTGGCATCTCGGAAAATATTAAAGGCCCTGCTATTCCACGCATTCAATTCGACTTCAATCTGGATGAACAGCAGCTCGGAACATTGTTGTCTCTAAACGCACTTGGTTATTTGATTGCCTGCTCGTTCACCGCCGTTCTTGTCCGTAAGTGGGGAATCAAGGCGGTCAGCATCATTTCCTTTGCTTCCATGATCATCTCGGGAGTGTTCATCTATCTGTCGCACACGTATCCTTTCTTCGCCTCGTCTTACTTCTTGATGTATATTGGGAACGGCATGCTGGAGATTGCGCTCGCCATTTTGGGGGCGAGGATTTTTGTGAAAAATACCGGCACGATGATGAATTTGTCCCACTTTTTCTATGGGCTCAGCTCAACAGTCGCCCCTTTGCTGGCGACGGGAGTCATGTCACTGACGGTATTTGGACATACGCTGGACTGGCGGGGGATGTATCTGGCTATGTTGTCGCTCTGCCTGCTGCCGATTGTGGCCGCACTGCTCAGCACCTTCCCGGGAGACGATCTGCAGCATGAGGAACGGACCTCACTCAAGACCCTAACCCGCGATCCGGCACTCTGGATGATGGTAATGATCCTGTCGTTTGGGGTAGTCTCTGAGCTCGCAGTTGGGGGCTGGCTAGTCAACTTCTTAGAGAAAGCGTATTCATGGAGTACGGTGAAGGCGTCCAGCATGCTCTCAGCGTTCTTTCTTACCTTCTCGTTGGGGCGCCTGTTGCTTGGTCCGCTCACTGACCGGATGGGGTTTGTGCTTTCGACGATTCTATTCTCCGCCTTCTCAGCGATATGTACGTTCGCAGCAATCGCGGGTGGGGAGAGACTGGCGTTTCTCTTTGCCGTATCGGGTGCAGGCATTGCAATGATCTATCCGACCGTGATGGCGTTCATAGCACGGAGATATCCGAAGGACAGTGATACAGCTATTACGTTCGTCGTCACGCTGATGGGTATAGGTAGTGTCATTGGCAACTATGTGATCGGCTGGGTAATCGAAGGGGTCAAGATAGTCTACGGCGCAACTACTGAGCTTGGCATGCTGCGCGGGCTTCAGGCGGGATATGGAGTTATCGGTCTATGCGCAGCCATCTGCGCGGTCTCGGGAATTATTCTCTACAGATATCTGAAAAAACGGCAGGAGCTTATATAAGTCACCATCTTAGGGTTGTCCCATAAGTCATGAACTGACTGGGACGCCCTTTTTTTACGAACTCCCCATTCAGCCAAAACAG
The DNA here is from genome assembly GCF_038007385.1 of Paenibacillus sp. FSL M8-0228. Lineage (NCBI taxonomy): Bacteria > Bacillati > Bacillota > Bacilli > Caryophanales > Paenibacillaceae > Paenibacillus > Paenibacillus sp. FSL M8-0228. Next base: position 1,752,861 of record NZ_JBBOXA010000001.1, on the reverse strand, counting down.
TCCTTGTATGAACACATCCGATTTGAACACCGCTTTTGGATACTGGCTGCTGCCAAATCGTCTGCAACCGGAACACGAGCGAAGCTTTTTGGTAAATACATAGTCTTCTTTGGGTTGTCATAGTAAATCAAACAGCTTTTTAAGGATTATTCAATATAACATACAATTGTATAATATATTGATACTTCATAACTTCCGTTATATACTATTATAAAATTTATACACTGGGGGTAAGGTTAAAATGTCCATAGCTTCGGAGTTGAGCGGAACGAAGCACGATTCACTCAGCTTTTTACAAGGGGTTAAAGATTGCATTCCTACATTGCTTGGTTATGTATGCATTGGGTTCGCGGCAGGGATTGTGGGCGCTTCGTCAGGGGTTAGCACCATGGAAATTGCCCTGATGTCGGCGCTTGTATATGCAGGAGCCTCCCAGTTTATTATGTGCTCAATGCTGGCTGTAGCCAGTCCTCCATCCGTCATTATTTTAACGACATTCATTGTAAATGCCCGCCACCTGCTGTTAAGTGCGTCGCTGGCTCCTTACTTTTCTAAATATTCACTATGGAAAAACATAGGTATCGGCGTTCTTTTGACGGACGAATCCTTTGGGGTAGCGTCTGATAAATTGGCTAAAGGCGGACAGGTCAGTGACCGTTGGATGAACGGGCTTAATATTACAGCTTATCTCGCCTGGATTGCATCCTGTGTGGCAGGAGGGATTCTCGGAAACTGGATTTCCCGACCGGAGGTTTTTGGTCTGGATTTTGCCTTGCCTGCGATGTTTCTTGCCCTACTCATTTCCCAGCTCCAAAGTGTCCATACCTCCAAACTCAAGCATCGTCTGCTGCTTGTGCTATGTATGGCTGTTCTGATGTACCTTTTGTCCTGGTGGGTGCCGTCACATATTGCTGTCATTGTAGCGACCATGATCACCGCAACGATTGGAGTGTTAACCGACAAATGAACATTAATCCCCATGTCCTGTATATCATTATCGGTGCCATGATTGTCACGGCGATCCCAAGGATCATTCCCTTTGTCGTGCTGCAAAGGCTGGCGCTACCCAAGCCAGTGCTACAATGGCTTTCCTATATTCCTATTTGTATTTTCACTGCACTCGTGATGGAAAATCTGCTCGTCCGAACCGAGACCTCCGTCACTTTTAATGGGCAAGTGCTTATGGCTGTCTTTCCAACGCTAGTGACCGCCTTGTGGAGCAAAAACCTGCTGGCTACCGTCGTTGTCGGTATTGTGAGTATGGCTGTAGTTCGACTTTTATGGATGGGGTAGATCAAAAAAGGGTGTAGAACTAACTATAGTTAAATCGTGAAATCAAGTATATATAGGTTGTGTCTGATTTATTGAAGAATCATTTACAAATTTATATAAATGATAAAAATAACCTTTATTCTCTATTAAATAATCAAAGGAACCTTCTTCTACTACTCTTCCATCTGACATAACAAATATCTTATCATATTTCTGCAATGCAGCTTTAGACAAACGATGCGTTACTACCAAACATGTAATAGTTTCGAGACCTAATATCACCTCTTCAATGGCATTCGCCGTTTCACTATCCAAAGATGAAGTTGCTTCATCAAGGAGTAATAACGGTGTTTGCCTAATTAAGGTTCTGGCAATCGCAATTCTTTGTTTTTCTCCCCCTGATAGCCTCCCTCCTTTTTCACCAATCTGTGTGTCCAAACCATAAGGCAATTTATCGATAAGTTTATTAAGCCCAGAGGCACTTATCACATTGGAAAGAATCTCATCTTGGAACGATTGATACATTGTAATATTTTCTTTAATACTGCCATCGAATAAAAAAACGTCTTGCTGCACAACCGATTCTAACCGACACCAATCCTCAGCAGATATGAACTTTAAATCCAAATCATCTACATAAATAATTCCATCATAATCATCATATTGTTTCATTAGGAGCTTAAGCAAAGTAGACTTTCCAGACCCGCTAGGCCCTACAAGGGCATATTTTCCCCCTTTATTCAAAACCATATTAATATCATGTAAATTTAGGTGATTTCGGGCATAACCAAAGCTCACATTTGTAAAACGAACTGAGTGTTCTATTGATGTTTTTTTTATATATTGGTTACCATCCTGATCTTCGTGTAAAATTTCTAATATTTTAGCCGAAATATCACGCAATGCCCTAATTTGAGTTATGTATTGAATACTCATATATACTGGATTGACAACTTTATTAGTCAACTGTACACAAGCGATCATAGTACCTAGTGTGATAGCTCCTCGAATGGATAAAAAACTGCCAACAAGAAATACAGAGATAAACATTACTCCGCCAAATACATCGCTCAATGAGCTTACATAAGCATTTAATTTAAAAAATAAATACTTATTATTTTCAACGACAGTATTATTCAAACGAAATTGCTGCTCCACATGTTGCTCTACTCCATAGCTTTTAATAACAGCAAATCCAGAAAAAACATCATTTATTTTTATCGTAAATTTTTCTAAAGCATCTGCAATATTTCGTTTTCTAGCTCGGATTTTTTTTTCAAAAATACGTGGAATTAAAATAGATATTAGTGTAAGTAAAAGTAATATAACAACAATATTAGGACTCAAAACAAACATAGCAAAAAGAGCCGCCAAAAACGAAACTCCTGTACTGGTCAAAGAAAATATATTTTTTAAGTAATCATCCTCAATCATTTTAATATCATTATTCATGATCGAAATGTACTTTGCACTATGGTTTGAAGTAAACTGAGAATGGTCTTTATATAGAATATGTTGGAAAACAATCTCTTTTAAAAACAACACCGTCTTACAGAGATAAGAAGATTGCGATAAATTGGAAAACATTTTTACGAGAGAGTTAATTATAATGAAGCCTATTGCAATTAAGGAAATTTCAATAAACTGCTTTTCCCCCTGCGATGTGGCGGTATCTATTAAACTTTTGAATATAAAGGCTAGATAAATATCGAGCAAACTAGCGAGACTGATCATAAAAATGACTACAAAAAACCTATATTTATATTTAAATAGAAATAAAGTCATTTTCTTTCCTCCAGAAAAAGGTATTCACACATGAATTATTCCTTTAGACTTAGCCGCCATTACGGCCTCAGTTCTTGTATGAACATTGAATTTACTAAATATATGTGTCAAATGATATTCTACTGTCCTCTGGCTAACATATAAAAGGGTTGCTAGCTCTTTGTTGCTTTTTCCTAGTGCTAACCCTTCTAGAATTGAGAGTTCCTTAGGACTGATTAATATATCATCATATTCTGGAATGGTATGTAAGCTTTGAAATAATTCCATTGGTAACGTGGCCAATCCATCCAAAGCATTACTAATGGTCCGCAACAATTGTGCCGATGTAGCTGTCTTATACACAATGCCTGAGATGCCAAGTTTCATTAACTGCTTTATTTTGGGAGACTTATGGTTTGAAATGCTTGTTATTATTGGCCGATCTCTTCTGTATATGGGCTCCTGTTCATCCAAACTGATTAATTCTATATCACAAATTAATAGTTGGTAATCCTCAAATATACCTTTTTCAATAAAATCAGTATACGATTTAAAAAATAATGCATACATGTCCTTTTCCGGCTCAATCCATACTTTGAGTTTGTTTTGCCAAGCCAATTGATTTTCTATGATTACAATGGTATTTATATCGCTCATCCCCTTGCCTCCTAGAACTAAAATAAAGGCTCACTGAATGTAAGCCAATTTATTTACCATAAATTTCGTACCTTTTTGAATTAAATAATAAAGCTGCAAAACTTCCTGAAATTATTGTAACAATTACATTTATTACAACTGTATCCCAATGAATTGTTTCTTTAATGTCGGGAAAGGTTGATCGATTGGAAAAGGTACTTATTGTAAGCATATTGGCGTACTGTTTAAACGATTCTAGTGATGATGTTCCAATGCTCCAATGCCAAGATCCTTTTATTATTAAAGCAAATTGAAAGCCGATAACTGCAATAAAAATAAAGGCAATCAATAGGTGACCTGTCGCTACCTTTTTACTCAACCATTTTGCTAAAGAGATTGCAAACCCCATTAATGAAAGCCCACTTAACATTCCAAAAAACTTTGAGCAAAATAAATATATAATACCTTCGGAAGGACTAGTTGACTGCACAATGCGTGTTAAGTATAGCCCTTGCGGATTAAGAAAAATCTCTATGAGAGTTGCCCCCCACACAACCATAATACCAATTAAAAACACTACTGATTTAATAAAGAATAGACTTGATGTTTTGAGTGGTAGCATATGATTAAGTGTCATTTTTCCTATAAAAAACTCATTGTAAAAGTCCATAAATATGTAAATGGGTATCAATATCCCTATAACCATATTGATTAGTAGATAAGAGAATGCTAATTGTTGATGATTATTAATTAAAAAATGAAGACTAAATATACCGCTTAAGATCGTAAGAATAGCAAACACCATAAAATGTCTTTTAACTTCTACTTTAAATATATGAGAAAATAACATATTAGGCCCCTTTTCAATGAAATAGCCGCCTGTTTAGTAAAAAACAGGCGGTAATTCCAGAATATTTTGTTTAAACATACAAGACACAAGAATTTTTGTTATCTACAAGACAAAATGCAGGAGTTACATTGTTCATTACTTTTTGAGGTTTTACAATCCACCGCATTCAACTCACCTCCTTTCAAATATATTAATAGTTATAGTTAAATTCCCTAGATTTATTGATGACGAAAGTTAAACGCAAGCATTTCCTCTAAATTATATTTAAATTCTCTACAAACAGGCTGCTTTTCTTCACTTTCAAATGCTTGCTGAGCGCATCCTCCACCACATAAAGGTAAAACATTACAACCCCTACATTTTTCGAATTTGTAAGGAGAATAATCTATCCATTTGTTAGAATTAAGTTGTTCAATACTAAAGTTTTCGCTAATATGTCCAATTAAATAGTTCTTATTTCCAACCGTATTCCAGCACTTCTGAATGCCTCCATCTGGCTGAATGACCATAGAGTTAGCTGCGATTGCAGCGCAAGCAACCGGTTCATACTGAGGATAGTAAGATATATTCAATCCTTTTTCTAATGCGCATTCGTATAATTTTATAATTACCTTTGAAAAATCTTTATTCGCATAACAACTGCTGTTGCTAACACATCCCCCTGCGCTATATTCAGTAGTTGCTGAAAAATAAATACTTACCTTGTCTTTGAAAAGTTGCCTTCCCATATATTCAATATACTCATTCATAAAATGAATATTATCCAAATCCACATTTGTTCTAATCGTAATATGGATAAATTCACATGATTTATTAATATTTTCTATAATTTTATCAAAAGTGCCCTCTTTATTAGCTAATATTCTTCTTTGATCGTGGCTTTTTTTTGAACCATCTATTGTAATTTGGATCCTTTTAACACCTAATTCTTTCAATTTCTTAGCCCGGTCAGATGTAAGTAAATATCCATTGCTTACCATAAAATGATCAATGGATATTTTATTTTTATTAGCGATAAAGTTTATACGCTCCATAAGACTGGTTATATTTTTAAATTCAAGTAATGGTTCACCTCCTGTCCAATTCACAATAATACGTTTAAAATGTAATTCTTCAACCGACTTTTCTATATAAGTCAGAATTTCATTCTGTATTTTTTGCGAAAAAGCTCTCTTTCCTGATTTAGAAGTCAAATTTTCAAAACAATAAGAACATCTAAAATTACAGCTAAATGTAGGCAAAATAGTTAAATTCAAGGTCTCATTCTGATGTCTAACTATTTTGAACTGTTCCTCCATCTGGTCTAGTTCTTTTATAGGCCCTACATATAGGAACTGACCTTGAAGTAATTGTTCTTTCTCTGCACAATGTTCAAGATAGTCCATATCTTTTTGAATTAAGGCATTATACAAACCCTTATGTATTTCACCGAATCCATTCGATAAGCTGTTATAAATTAAATAACTTTCCTCATCAGAATCATTTAATAGCAAATATTCGTTGTAAGATGAAACTCGCAAAATTAATCCTCCTCATCTTAGATCATAGACTTGAATATTTCCTCTATAGACTGTTCATATTCGTCTCTTATATCTTTTACATTTCCTTGTAGCAGTACCTTTCCGTCATTCACAAATGCTACATCAGTAAACAATTTTTCAACATCATTAATTAAATGAGTACTTATAATAACCGCACTAGTAGGATCAAAGTTATCAAGTATAATTTGTATAATCTTATCCCGTGTAGAAGGATCCACAGCCGCCAAAGGTTCATCCAAAATATACAGCGTTGCTTTCCTTGCAAAAGCCAAGGAAATACTTAATCTTTCCTGCATTCCTTTAGATAAAGATTTAATTTTGTCGTTTATATCCAAACCCAATGATTTCACCATTTTGTATGCTAAACCTCGGTTAAAATCGACAAAAGAATGTTCAAAAAAAGCAATAGCTTGCTCGATGGTCATCCACTGGTAAAGAAATTCTCTGTCAGGCAAATAAGAAACGATCTTCTTCGTTTCAACACTAGGTTTCAAACCTTTAATACGAATCTCACCTCTATAATCCCTCAGCAGAGATACGATGAGTTTCATTAATGTCGTTTTCCCTGCTCCATTGGGACCAAGAAGTCCTAAGATAGTTCCAGGCTTTATTGAAAGAGTTAATGAGTCAAGAGCTTTTTTACTACCATACTTCTTTGTAACATTATTACAATTCAATATATAATCCAATATACCAACCCCTTATAAGTATCCTATAATATTATTTAAAACTTTTTTATTTTCACATTTTTTCCAAAAGAAGTGCTCTTTCTTCTATATATTACTATCTGATTTGAAAGTAAACAACGCAATTTTTCCGCAAGATTTTGTCGTTATTTTTGTAATCATTGTTTATTTCAATTAACTTGTCGACTGAAAGGATCGCTTATGGATTACATCCTCATGCTATCCTAACTACAACCAGTCCCTATTCACAAACATCTTTCTTCCACCATACAGATAGGCTAAAAACGTAAAAATGACAATCAGTCCGAGACTATAAGGCTCAACTCTGGGTGCATAAGTCGCTGTTTGCGGCATCATAATATAATAAGGAATCGTAAAAGGAAACCACGCACCTATGGAAGAGTGAAAGCCTGTTATGACAATATTAGGAACCACACAACAAATGGACATTCCCAGAGAAGCTCCAAAATTCCGAATTTTTATCGAGAGCATAAGCTGTAGTGCTGCCAGGGGAAAAATCCCGAGCCAACCTCCCAAACCGGTAGAAAGAACGACAGACCAAGGGATTTCTCCTGGAGCACCTGCTATATTTCCACTTACAAAATAGCCTACTATAAATATAAGCTGATCCAGACCCAGTATGAGAATGAGCAATATATATTTTGCATAATAAATTTGCTGACGAGGATACGGGCTGCTCAATAAAATCTTCCATCCTCCATCCCGGTGCTCGTACGCACACAAAAGAGAAGCAATAATTCCACAATAGAGCGGATAAAAAAACATAGAGTGAAATTGCGCTGAATAAGTATATAAAGTTAACCAACTGGGTGAAAAAAACTGCTTCAAATCATTCAGTTCCAGGACTCCCATTAAAGAATTTATGATCGCATCCAATATAATGAGAATCCAAACCATGATCCATTGAAGCTTTATTGTCTCCACGCGTAAAATAGAGCCCATGTATCTTTTCCTCTCTATTTGAATTCATGCTTGGTAAACTGTAGTGTACCAAGTCCCGTAAAGATGACTCCTGCACTTAAAGCAACGATCACCCAAATCATGTGTTCCTTCATCAGAGGACTTGATAATGCAGGGTACGACCAAGGCAATATTTTAATCCACAGAATACTTGTGCGTGCCAAAAACAAGCTTGCAATTGAACCGAATATACCAAACGCTAATGGGAATGCCTGATTAGTGAAAAGCGTAGACAGCCAAAGTTGAATTGCAAGTACTGGTAGGGTAGCCAAGCTTGCATTAATCGGCTGTAACAACATGATCCGCCAAGGAATGGGTTCGTTTGTATATAACACCCAGATGAGGCTCATACCTGCTACAGTGATCAAGGCGGTACCCAACTGCAGAATCACAATCCATACGATTTTGGATAAATAGATATAACTTCTGGGAACAGGCATGGCCATAAGCTGCTTCCATGTTTGAGTATCATGCTCTGTACCGGCCATAATGCTCGCCAAAAGTGTACCGCCAAGCAGCATCACAAACGAAAGGAACATAAACATAACGGCAAAACCAGCGTAGACACCTCCCGGTCCTTGCCGAAAGTAAAGATACCATTCCACAGCAGTCATGCCTGTAAGTACACACCCCTGTATAAGAGGAATCCACCAGCATATTTTCTTCAGCTTAAGCCCCTCTGCCTTTATAACCCGGAGTATCATAAGCTTCGCTCCTTACCTGTCAGTTCCAGGAATATCTCCTCCAATGTTTTTTTCTTCTCTGTGACCCGATAAATGGGATGATTGTGTTCCACAAGCACCTTGATCATCTCCGAAGATTGTTGCCGATCTACAATAGGAGTCACGACCTCATTTTGTTCAATCGATTCAGCCCCGGCCGTCCACCCATGCTGAATCAGTGCACCGGCAGCCAGAACAGGATCTGGGGTTTCAATGAATAATTGAGGCTTGCTTTTGGCGGTGAGTTCCTTCATCGTTCCCTGGAAGATCATTTCACCCTGATTAATAATTCCTACATAGGTTGCAATCTGCTCAATTTCGCTTAATAAATGGCTCGAAACCAGTACCGTCATTCCGTAGGCGCCAGGAAGGCTCATAATTAACTCCCGAATTTCCTGAATACCAGACGGGTCCAAACCATTCGTCGGTTCATCAAGTATTAACAATTTGGGGTTGGCAATAAGCGCCATAGCAATCCCCAGTCTTTGTCGCATCCCCAAGGAATATCCCTTTACCGGACGATACGCATCCTTGGTTAATCTCACTAAATCCAGCACTTCATGAATTCTTCGGGTCGGCAGTCCACGCATGGTTGTAACGATTTCTAAATTTCGATATGCGGATAAATGGGCATAATAGGCAGGTGATTCAACCAAGGAACCAATATCCTTCAATATTTCCATACGCTGATCCTTCAGCTTTTTCCCAAAAATCTCAATTTCCCCGGATGTGGATTTAATCAGCCCAAGTAGCATACGAATCGTGGTTGTTTTACCCGCTCCATTAGGTCCTAAAAATCCATAAATCTGCTGTCCGGGTACCTGGAGATTTATTCGTTTTACAAATTCCCGTTTTCCAAAACGCCTAGTTAGCTGCTGTGTATGTATTACATATGCAGACATTTCCTGATCTCCTCTCGACTTCTAATGCTGAAGCTTAAGTTACATACAGTTTACTGAAGTAAAGTAAACATCAGGTAAACAGTCCCTAAACAACAGGCAAAAAAACCGAGCAAACTGCAAAATGTGAGATTAGATGTTAAAAAATTAGATATTTAGCGGCAGTGAAATCTCCATCCTTGTACCCGCTTTACTGCCTGGTAGGATACGAAGCGTTCCGTTATGCGCCTCAATAAAGCTTTTGGCAATAGGTATTCCATGCCCTTGGGAATGAGATACCTGCATGTACTCATTGGAATTCATTCCTATTCCGTCGTCTTCGATAGAAATATGAAGCTTATCGTTCGCTTTGCTTACTTCCATGGAAACGTGTGTACCTGGAGGATTATGAATGATAGCATTAATCAAAAAATTCTGCAGCGCTCTGCCTAATAGCTTGCTATCGAAGGACATAATACAAGTCGCCTCCATGGACGTAAAAGAAAATTCGTATTGCTCAGCCGAAGGATGGTTAGCGATATCTATGACTGCACTACGGAGAAACTCCACAATGTCCTCCTTCTCCAATTGGACGGGCAATGGACTTTCATTAAGCTGCATAGAAGCATTCAAATCCTGAATCAACTGCTTCATTTCAGTCACTTTCTCACTGATACTCATACTAAAGCTTCTTCTTTCTTCATCAGACCAGTCATACTCTTGAGCAGTTAGCATGGCCGCATATCCTTCAATATAAGATAATGGTGTTTTGAGATCATGGCTGACACCTGCTACCCACTGCTGTTTTCGTTTCTCTATTTCCATTCTTTCTTCCTCATTGCTGCGCAATTGAGCCGATAAGATGTTCATTTGTTCAAAAACTTCTTTATACAATTGATACGGAGGTTTATAACTATTTTTCTGATTTTTTTTACGCTCCGGTAGTTCCAATTCAGTTAGTGGCGCTTGAAATTCCCCTGTGGCAATATTTCCAATCCATTTGATTACATACACCAAAGGCTTGCCTATATACCATCCGTAGGCAGCTATGAACACAGCACTCTGCACGATACCAAGTCCTGTCCAGAATAGATTAATATTTATATTTTGAGATGCTCCAAATATACTTTTTATAAAAATATATAAGATCGTGCAAATAACAAAACATAGGACATAGGCCAGTACAAAACATAACGTTACTTTCATAAAACGGAAGGACATCTTAACCAGAGAGTTCATCCTCATTCCTCCATCTTGACTGACATCATTTTATAACCAAGCCCCCTTACATTGATTAAAAATTGCGGGTGCTTGGGATCAGGTTCTATTTTTTTCCGCAAACGGGAGATATGAATCACTACAGTCTTCTCATCACCCAAGAAGGCCTCGCTCCATATCGCCTCGTAAAGCTGCCGTACACTGAAAATACGGTTAGGATGCTTGCACATAAATGCCAGCAGTAGCCATTCACGCGCCGGACACTCGACCTGCTTGTCCTCCACATACAACACACCGGATTCCAGTTCCAGTCGAAAATATCCAAAATCTAAAGTGCGTAAGGTCGGTTTCATGACCACTGTCGAAACTTTCCGATATTTCATTCGAGCCTTCATACGGGCAACGACTTCCAGCGGGTTAAACGGTTTGGTAATATAGTCGTCTCCTCCGATACCGAACCCCATTAATTTGTCCAGATCTGTATCTCTTGCCGTCAAAAAAAGGATAGGGGCATCCGTATATAGTCGCATTTGACGACATATCTCAAACCCATCGTTATCAGGCAGCATGACATCAAGTACAATCACATCTATATGAGATTCCATCACGACTTGCAGCGCTTGCCGCCCCGTTGCAGCATGCCTGACTTGAAGGAACCCTTCTTTTTTTAACACCGTTGTCAGCATATCCCGCAACCCCTGCTCATCGTCTACTATAAGTACTGCAATTTCTTCCATAACCCAAGGTTCTCCATTCTTTTTTTACATTTTTTACTTTCATTATAAAAGCAAACGGGCAGAATTTAAATCGAGTTCCATCACATATCGTTCATCCCCGTGAATATACTTAATAACCAACAAGGCCAAACTGTGCCGTGTATCCACTTGGGGGGTGCCTAATAATGCCGGAACCACGCCAGCCATATTCATTCGTCGTATCCCGCGAAGATTGGTCGCTGCATCGCAAAGGGTACCAGGACCAGCAACGTCATCAGCAGAAGGTCAAAGATGTCATTAAGCAAAATCTACCCGATCTGATAACGGAAGAAAATATTATTATGTCGGACGGTCAACAGATTATTAAAGTGCCGATTCGCAGCCTGGATGAATATCGCTTCATTTATAACTATCAAAAGCAAAAGCATGTAGGCCAAGGGGATGGAGATAGTCAGGTGGGAGATGTCATCGGGCGTGATTCTGCCTCCCAGAAGCCTGGTAAAGGTGAGAAAGCCGGCGACCAGCCGGGACACGATATTATGGAAACGGAAGTCAGCATAGAAGAGCTGGAAGATATGCTGTTCAAGGAAATGGAATTGCCGAATTTACAGCAAAAAGACAAGGATCAAATTGAGGTTGAATCTATCGTGTTCAATGATATACGTAAAAAAGGCATGCAAGCGAACATTGACAAGAAACGAACCATTCTCGAAAATCTACGTCGCAACGCCCGTGAAGGGAAGCCCGGCATTCATCATATTAGTCCGGACGATCTTCGTTACAAGACATGGGAAGAGAAGACCATTCCCCAATCCAACGCGGTCATTATAGCCATGATGGACACCTCAGGCTCAATGGGCGCTTTTGAAAAATATTGTGCTCGCAGCTTCTTTTTCTGGATGACCCGCTTTTTGCGCCGTCAGTATGAAAAGGTGGAAATTGTCTTTCTCGCGCATCATACCGAGGCTAAAGAGGTTACGGAAGAAGAATTTTTTACCCGCGGAGAAAGTGGCGGCACGATCTGCTCTTCCGCTTATTTGAAAGCACTAGAGATTATCGACAAACGATATCCTCCTTCCAGCTACAATATTTATCCCTTCCATTTCTCGGATGGCGATAACCTGACCTCAGACAATGAGCGGTGCGTGAAGCTAATCGAGGAACTTATAAAGCGGAGCAATATGTTCGGCTATGGCGAAGTGAATCAATATAATCGCAGCAGCACGCTGATGTCAGCCTACAAGAATATTAAAAAGGATCAGTTTATGTACTATGTCATCAAGGAAAAAGGTGAGGTATACCAAGCCTTACGCACCTTTTTTCGCAAACGGGAAGGGGGAACGGTGGGATGAGCACCGACCAGAAGGAGCTAGAATATGCGATATCAGAAATTATGGAGATTGCCGATGGATTCGGGCTCGACTACTACCCGATGCGATATGAGATTTGTCCGGCGGATATTGTATATACGTTCGGAGCCTATGGTATGCCCACGCGCTTCAGCCACTGGAGTTTTGGAAAAACGTTTCACAAGATGAAAATGCAGTACGATTTTGGATTGAGCAAAATTTATGAGCTGGTCATTAACTCCAATCCCTGCTATGCCTTCCTGCTGGAAGGAAATTCTTTGGTGCAAAATAAACTAATTGTCGCTCATGTACTGGCACACTGTGATTTTTTCAAACACAACGCCCGCTTTTCAGCTTCTAATCGCAATATGGTGGAGAGTATGTCGGCCACAGCAGATCGAATCAACAGCTATGAAATGGAATATGGTTCAAAGACTGTTGAATCCTTCATTGACTCTGTACTGGCGATACAGGAGCATGTAGACCCACAGCTTATCAAACCAAGGCATCTGGATAAACAGCGCTATATGGAACTCAAAATCAAGGAGCAAAAAGAACCCAAAAAACACCAGCGTCCCATCGGACCTTACGATGATCTGTGGTCACTGGACACAGTAAAGCAGCATGATTCGGCCGAGACCGAGGGTATTAAGGTACGCCAGTTCCCACCGGAACCTGAAAAAGATATCGTCTGGTTTATTCAGGAATTCTCCGAGGTACTGGAGGACTGGCAGCGAGATATTATGACGATGCTGCGGGACGAAATGCTATATTTCTGGCCCCAAATGGAAACCAAAATCATGAATGAAGGCTGGGCCTCCTATTGGCATCAGCGGATTGTAAGGGAACTGGATTTGACCGGGGAGGAAACCGTTGAATTTGCGATGCTGAATGCTTCCGTCGTACAGCCTTCCAAGCAAAGCCTGAACCCGTACTATTTGGGACTGAAAATATTTGAGGATATTGAAAAACGTTGGGATAACCCAACCCGTGAGGAGCAAGAGCGACAAGGGCGCAAACCGGGCGAGGGTCGAGCTAAAATGTTCGAGGTGCGAGAGTTTGACTCAGACACCTCTTTTATACGCAATTACATGACCAAGAAGCTGACAGAGGATTTGGATCTGTACGTGTTTGAGAAACGAGGACCTGATTGGAAAATTACCGATAAATCCTGGGAAAACATACGGGATCAGCTCGTGTTTTCACGTGTGAATGGAGGCTCCCCTTATATCGTCGTCGAGGATGGAGATTACCTGCATACGGGCGAGTTGAAGCTCAAGCACCAGTACGAAGGCATTGAGCTAGATTTAAAATATATGGAGCGCACGCTTCCGTATGTATATCAGCTGTGGGGGCGCACCGTTCATTTGGAAACGATGATTGAGGGTAAGCTCGCCTTATTCTCATATGACGGTAAGAAGCATCATCGTAAGTTTGTATAGTCATGCATCCATTTCATAATACCTCTAGCTGCTTCAATTAAAACTAGATATAGATCAAAATGTTTTAATTTGTCTATTTCTAGTTACAACCATCAAACTTTAATGAGTTATGAAATTGATTCTCATATAAAATCAATAGCCAGCCTACATTTAAAAAGGCGCATTCCGAACAAACGGATATGCGTCTTTTACTACTTTTCCTTAAATTCGACGATATAGCTTTGATTGAGCTGTTTTCCACCTTCCGAAATGTTCTGGTACATGGATAAAAACCGGGCGGATGGGCTCCATACCGTTGGGCTGTCATAAGATTGGATATCGGTCGTAACCGGAGTGGTTTTACCCGTGGACTGGTCAAATACATACAGCCCTCTCATGCCTTGCTGATCCTCATCATAAATGGAAAAAGCAAGCTTGGACCCGTCGCTGGACCAGCTTCCACGACTCATTAAAGTGCCTTGACCGACGATTCCTTTCTCTTTGCCCTGTTCATCCAAAATGATCATACGGGCTGGTTCGGATGTATTCCATTTCCGCTTTTCAATGGCGATAGACTCACCGTCAGGCGACACGGCAAAGGACATGGCACCCTCAGCAATGGTCACAGCCTGAGGATGATTGAGGGTGAACCGATTCAGCACCGGATACCCTTGTTTATCACTGCCTGTATAAAATATGGCGTTGCCCACTTTTTCGACATGAGAAATCAACTCAGAGCGATTCGGATCTTGAAAACTCAATTCTTCAGCTTTGCCGTCGAGACCAATCAGTCGGATTTTACCATCCGGTGTGCCTGTAATGAGATGATTCTCATCGCTCCAACTCACTTCATTAGTTATATCCAGCTTGCCAATCGATGTAACCTTACCACTGCTTAGTTCCAAAATGTAGCCCTGAATATCATATTTGCTGTTGGGGCTACCTTCAGTAAAGAAGACATGGCGCTGATCCGGTGATACCACAGCAAGTAACTGTGGAGCCTTACGACCTGGTGTTAAAATCCGCTCCTTGTCTGTCTCTACATTATGAATCCACAGCTGGGTTTTACGCTCCACAATCAGCTCTTCGTCGCTCAGCCAAGACCTCGCGTAGACATCCCCCAGCCTGTCGATAGACGATACTACCAGCTCGTCCGTTACTTGCTGCTGGGCTGCATCCGTGTCAATCACAGTAAGCTGTTGGCCCGGTTTCATACCGAATGCTGGATTTGTCTCTCCTGTGCTCTTCATGCCGCAACCGCTGAGCAATCCCCCGGCGATTAAGCCGATCATAAGCAGCCCCGTGGCTTTCTGTCTGAAAATTCTTGTACGGGAATCTTCGCGATGAGAGGAGCCGTTCTTTTGCCCATAGCTGTCTATGTTTTTCTTTATCATGTACAACGGCCTCCTTGTTAACGATACCCCCAGTTTAATGCCCGAACATCTCATGAATACATCGAATTGTTTCCAAGTTGTAAACAAGACACCATTCTAGCCCTGTGCTAACAATCGGCCGTTTACAGGGAGATATCGTGAACCAAGAGGGGAAGTCTAAGCGAAAATTCATTCCCACTTACATTCGTATGGCTTTTGTCATTTTCCAAGCTACTATAATCTGAAGCTGTAAGCTGCAACTCTCCCCCCATGCGCTCCGCCAGTCTGCGCGCCAGAGGAAGACCGAGTCCCGTACCGCTGTCCTGACGAGATCGATCACGACTTAAAGTAGCAAACGGCTCAAAAATCATGTCCCATTTCTCCCTAGGAATCCACGGACCGGAATTGCGTACATACACAATCACAGTGTCCTGTTCTACCCGATTCGATAACGTAATCCATCCACCGTCTTGATTATACTTTACTGCATTATCCAGCAAATTCAATACAATATGCATCAGATGCTTAGGGTCTCCCCACACCTGGGCTGGAACGGTATCTATCGAAAAATCCAGTCTACGCGCTGCCGCTTTTCCTCGAATATGGCTCCCCGCATCTTCCAGTAACGAATGCAGTTCCACAACCTCCGTATGCAATTCAAAATCATATTTATCCAGCACAGATAGCCGCAGCGAGTCCTCGACAAGCTCGTATAACCGTTTTGTTTCCTTACTGATGCTTTCTCTCGCTTCACGCACCAGTTCAGGATCATCCCCATACATATCCAGTAAATCAGCATAAGCTTGAATAGAGGTTAACGGGGTCTTTAGTTCATGACTGATATTTCCAATAAAAGATTTTTGCTGCTGCTCTAGCTCTCTCAAACGCTGAACCGTTTCTTCCAGCCGAAGCTTTTCGTTTTCCAGCGCGGTAATGCTCTCCCGGATCACATGGCTCATCTGGAGCATTCCTTCATCCAGTCTTCCCAGCTCATCCTGCCGCCGCAGCAGTCTGGCTTCCGGATAATGCCCTGCCGATATCTGTTCAGAAGCGCGAGTTAGTCTTCCGATGTCCCTCGTCTGGCGGCTGACATAGCCTAAACCTAAGATAAAGCTCAATACCAGCACCGCACCCCCCGTCCATAGAAACAAGTGGGCAATGGCCCGGTAGAACTGCTGCTGCGCTTCTATTGAGCTGTGAAGCTGTACCACTCCCAGTAAGCCGTCCGGACCTTGAAGCGGAGCCAAATAAGTGATTGCGCTTCCTTCCGTAATGTATGCAATTTTGCCTTGGATTGCATAGGAGAGCGCCTGGCTGACATCTGTTCTAAAAGCCAGCGGTAGAGAATTGCCAACCTCATGCCCTTGACCATCATATAAAATAACGCGCATATTACTGGATACGCCCAGTTCCACTGCGAGCCCAGGTGCCTGCTTCTTCATAAAGTCTTCCGGTGATTGGCGCACTCCCAACAGGTAAGACTGTTTTACACGCATTTCTACAATTTCGGCCTGACGCTTTAAGCTGCGTTCCATTTGGTCTGTCTGGTTAGCGCGAATACCAGTAAGCACGAGCCAGCTCAGCACACCGACAGTAAACAGCAGCAAAGCCGCCAGTACCAGCGGAAATTTCCAACGCAGGCTCAAGCCTGTAGGTTTGCGTTTGCGCTTCTGCTGGTCGGTGGACCGCAAGCTTCCTTGCTGATGGAGTGAATGATGTTCGTTCACGTCATTTTCTCTGCCTTATAGCCGATACCATACACGGTCTGCAATATCGCCTGATGCGGCTCAAGCTTCTTGCGCAAACGCTGGATATGAATATCCACCGTCCGCGTTCCGCCCACATAATCGAAGCTCCATACCTGCTCCAGCAGCTCGTCCCGTGTATACACCCTTCCGGCATGAGACACCAACAGCGCCAGCACATCAAACTCCTTGGGGGTCAGATCCAGCGCTATGGCTCCAAGTTCAGCTGTTCGGCTGGACGGACGTACCCGTAATGGGCCGAGTACCATTTCTGTTCCTTCCGGGGCAGGTGCTCCTTCTCGCTCCAGTCTCCGTACCAATGCTTTAATACGAGCGAGCAGCTCCCTCAGATCAAACGGTTTGCTCATAAAATCGTCCGCACCCAGCTCCAGTCCGAGTACCTTATCAACGATATCGTTTTTGGCCGTCAGCAGTAAAATACCGATGCCCTTCCGACTTTCCAAACGGCGGCACACCTCATATCCACCCAGTTTGGGCATCATCACATCCAATATGAGCACATCCGGATGGAACAAACGTATTTTTTCCAAGGCGTCCTCCCCGTCAACGGCGGTTTCCACCAAAAAACCCTCTCGCTTTAACGCATAAGCCAGCGCATTTCGAATGCTCGCCTCATCGTCCGCTATCAGTATTTTTTTATCCATGTCCTGCCCTCCCTGCTTTCGCTTCATTTTATTTTACGCTCCTGGCGACAAAGGGCAAGCCCGCGGCCTGAACTTATGTTACTGCAACTTTCCATAGCGCTATCGTTACACTTTGTCCCTTTTTAATGTCAAGGAAATATGACGCAGTATAAACATCTCTTCCCTCACTGCCTTGCGCTTTGAAGTGTCTTACCTGTCCGTATATGCTAAAATACTCCCGTATCGGCTATTCGCCTACAGGAGGGCATGATCATGAAACATTCTATTTTGATCGTAGAAGACGAAGAGAAGATTGCCCGGCTTCTAGAGATCGAGCTTCAATTTGAAGGCTATCAAGTATGTAAAGAAAAAAACGGAATTGATGGGTTGGAAACGTATTGCAAAGGCAATTGGGATCTAGTATTGCTGGATATTATGATTCCCGGTCTCAATGGCATCGAGCTACTTCGGAGGATTCGTAAGCATGATGCGAACGTTCCTGTCATTTTGCTGACGGCTAAAAGTTCCATTGCAGATAAGGTCGAGGGGCTCGATTTGGGAGCCAATGATTATGTTACCAAACCGTTTGTGATCGAAGAGCTGCTTGCACGTGTACGGGCCGCACTCAGAGTGGGTGCAACGAAAGACATGGCTCCACAAGTGGTAGATCAATGGCTTAGTGCCGGAGATTTACGTCTCCATGAAGGTACTCGTGAAGTTCTTCGAGGAGAGCACAACATTGAGCTTACACCGCGAGAGTTTGACTTGCTCGTTCATTTACTCAGACATCAGCGGCAGGTACTTAGCCGTGAACAATTACTGGAGAATGTATGGGGCATAGATTATATGGGCGATACCAATGTGGTCGATGTGTATATTCGCTACGTGCGCAATAAAATCGACCCTACGCGCCAGCTCCCTGAGCTGATCCATACTGTACGCGGAATTGGTTATGTTCTGAAGGAATCCTTATGAAGCTACAAAACAAAATCCATACGTATACCTCGTTATTATTCGGGATTTTACTTGTGGCCATTCATTTCTCAGTCTATTTCCTATTCAGCCAACTTTCGATAGACAGTCGAAAAGACCAGGTAGAGGCCGCAGCAGAGAACATGATTCGTGGGATTCAACGTGCTCCGGTATCCGTAGCCGCTGAGGATCTTCTCCGAGCCTATGTACCGCTGGATGGCATGCTTCGGCTAATGAAACCAGAAGGCGACTTTCTTCCCCCTATCACCTCTTCTTCCGAGCAATCTCTTAGCTTGATGAAGGGCGTTTTTGATGAAACACGGCAGGTTCGCATCATTACCTATGAAAGCAACCGTTACATTCTTGTATCGGCCCCCATGATTTGGACCAATGGCGAGGTTGTCAATCTCCAGGTGACCGAAAGTCTGCAACCGACGATGCAGACGCTACAGGTACTCAGAATCGTACTTGTTGCTGTCACTGGCATTGCGCTCATTCCTGTCGTGGTATCGGGAAGACTGCTCGGCAGACTGATTACACGTCCCATTACATCTATGATTAGCACGATGAAAGAAATTCAGCGCAGCGGGAAATTTAAACGTCTTCCGCTCCATTCATCATCACGCGACGAACTGGTCGAAATGGGTGAAACATTTAATGACATGATTGAACTGCTGGAGCGAAATTTCGTCAGGCAAGAACAATTTGTATCTAATGCGTCCCATGAATTGAAGACACCGCTCACCATTATTGAAAGTTATGCCAGCCTGCTCAAACGGCGGGGGTTGCAGCATCCCAAGATTTTTGCCGAATCCGTTGAAGCGATCCATTCCGAGGCGATCCGAATGAAGGACATGGCAGAGCAGCTTCTTTTGTTGGCCAGAAACGAAGAACAGTGGAATGTCGTGCTGGAGCCTGTACGTCTGACCAGCATCGCGACAGAATTAAAAGCTACATTTGAAAATGCGTTCGCCCGACAAATTCAACTGGATGTTCAGGCAGAATGCATTGGCTATACCGATGAAAATAAGTTGAAACAGCTCCTATTTATCTTTTTGGATAATGCACGCAAATACAGTAACGAGCCGATATACCTGATGATTGATACCGTGGACGGTACATCTCAACCCTGCATAAAAATCACAGATCAAGGAATTGGAATCCCAGAAGAAAAGTTATCTAAAGTATTCGACCGCTTCTATCGTGTGGATGAAGCCAGAAGCCGCGAGGAAGGTGGGACTGGACTAGGCTTATCATTGGCTACAGGAATTGCACAAGCTATACATGCTCAAATTGGGCTAGAAAGTGTAGAGGGAAGCGGAACAACTGCAACGATCATCCTCCCTGCCGTTCCAAAATAATAAGCCAAAGGAGGAAATAACGATGAAAGCCATCTATGTGTGGATGATTGGGGGTACGCTGGCGGCTGTATTGATCACAATTTGCCTTTTACAGTGGCCTTGGGCACGGTCGTTAGCAGCTTCTCCATTGGAAGAAAAGGCCGTCATCCAATCCGTTTTACATCAGTATCCCGGTGAGGTGCTTGAAACGCAACGCTTGGGTGATTTTTATCTGATCAGGCTGGAACACGCTAAAGGCAAGTACGACATAAAGGCCAATGCCTATAACGGTGTCATCGAATCCATTAAGCGGGCACAGGCTTATACAGATGCGAAGCAGGAGCCCCAGGACCACAAGCCCGGTACCTCACCAACCAGAGACACATCGAATCCAACTAATAAACCTGACCCAGCTTCTCTCGTCATTACGGAGAAAGAAGCAGCCAAGCTTGCTGCCCAAGCAGTTAACGGAACATCCGATGATATTGAGCTTCATCGCAACGACAAAGGCCTCTACTATCTGGTTGAGGTTGAGGTAAAAGATGGGCGTGAAGCAGTAGTACAGGTCAATGCAGTATCGGGCTCTATTGACTCTATAACTTGGGAAAAAGAAAAACAGGAGCACGACGAATCATGACGATTTGACGATCATCTTAGCTCATGTTTCTCATGGTTTTCTCATGATTCTATTATGTTCCTCTCATGTTCAAGAGATAAGCTGTATTCATGCTTATAGCACAAGGAGGAATGATGTAATGAAAAAAAATTATACATTAGGAATTATGGCAGCCACGGTTCTGCTTGGAGTTACGGTTACGGGTGTCTCAGCGAGTGCCGTATGGGCCGCTAAACCTACGGGTCTTATTGGAGCGACCGCCGCTGCCAACATTGCCAAGAAAGCTGTGGGGAATAATGCACAAGTTGAAGATGTCGAACTGGAGCGCAAAAACGGAAAGGTCTACTATGAGGTGGATCTCCAACAAGGAGATAAAGATTGGGATATAGATGTTGATGCTTATACTGGGAAAACCATCCGTTCCCATTCTGAGCTTGATCATGACTCGAATGACGAGTCCATCCTTAACAAGCCAAATCACATCACCCTGACTGAAAAGCAGGCTGGGCAAATTGCGCTTAAACACGTGCCCGGGAGTACCCTTTTGTCTTCTAAATTGGATAAGGAGAATGGACAGTTCATCTACGAGGTAAAGGTACTCACCAACGAAGGAACCGTTGAACTTGAAATCCATGCATCATCTGGCACAATCGTGGATACAGACGAAGATGATGACAACGAATATTAATCACCCAGGTCAATAATCAGGGTAACTAAATACAGAGCTAATTAAAACGGAGCAGCGAACTTTCGCTGCTCCGTTTTTTTTGACCCATGTGACACAAGAAAAGAACGAAGATAGCTTCATAAAACTGCACCTATTATTTCCTTATGAATAGACTGATAACTAACAGAGGATTACCTTGTTCTTCAATTCAAAGTCAAGTGAGGTTCTTATGGCGAAATCCTATACTAAAGCACAGATTCGCAAAATCACCCGTCGTTTCGGCCTGATTCCATTAAAATCAAGCTTAGTCTCATCATTATACCGAAAAAATGCAGTGATCCAGGTGAAAACGAAAAAAGGAACTTATGCATTAAAACCCTTTAGTCGTACAAAGATGGTCCGTTCAAATACGATTCAACAGATGGAACGAGCTGCGAGCCATATAAGGCTTTTGAAAAAGAGAAAGTATACCTACATGCCCGCATGGCTCCCCATTCATTCCGGCAAGTTATGGACTCTATATCAAGGAACGCCATTTTATGTAAGCCAGTGGGTCAAAGGACGGGGACTGGAGACCGCTGAAGATTTCGAAAAACTGGGGCGGGCACTTGCCACACTTCACGCCACCTCCACCGGCTTGCATCGGATGGATAAAGTAAAGTCCCCTCCGACCATTCAACAATTGCGGATATGGAAAAACCAAGATCGTCTTTTTCAAAAAAAAATGATAAAAAACAGTCGCCATGATAAAACGTACCGTAACTGGTACAATGCTCACGGCGAAAACTGCAAACGTTTATCCAGGCGAGCATGGAAGGATTTGCAGGATGCATCCATCATAAGGCTGCTTCGGATGGAACATCGGCACCCCTCCTTGATACACAGTGATATCACTACCCCAAATGTCATTATTTCGGATGATGGTCATCTCAAAATCATTGATTGGGATCGGGTTAAGATCGGCTCAGTCTATGCTGATTTGGCAAAGGCCCTTATGAATACGACTCAATTCAATCCTGAATTTGTGCAGTCCTTGCTGAAGGGATACCAAAAACGCAAGCCACTAAGCCGAACTGAACGGAAGATTGTTACGGCTTTATATAAACTACCACGAGAAGCCTGGCATGCTTCCCGACACCCGCACCGTTCAAGAGATCGTGAAATCCTGGACCATTGGGATCAGTCGTGGCCTCTTCGATTACAAATCATCCATATTTTGCAGGAGTGGGCTCATGTATAAAAGAAAGTGAGGAGCAAAATGTCGATTTTATCGAACGTTGAGCAGATGTATGGAATCAAAATTCAGCGTACCCGTCAAATGAAGGACATTCACAAGATTGAGACCGCTAATACGACTTATTGCTTAAAACCCTACAAATTCCCGGAAGAAGAGATCCGTTTTATTACACGTGTCTTGTCCTACCTGGATGAGCGCGGGTTTACACGCAGCCAAAAGGTCTATCCAACAGTACAACAAACGGCTTACATGACCTATGAAGGTGTTTCGTATACATTAACCAATTGGGTTCATGGACTCAGACCAGAATTCACAAAAAGAATAGACTTCAAAAAGGGAATTGCTACTTTAGCCAAATTCCATTCCAGTGCCATGGGCTTTCCTGTCACTGAAGCTCCGCCATCCAGAATCCGTTATGAAGGCTTGAGCGATGAAATAGCTGGATACAAAAAACGCCTCATCCCATACAGAGGCACAGCACATCTCGTAGCTCTTTGTGAAGAAGTGTCCCATCGTCTACAGCAGCCCAAAGTTAGAGAAGCCATTGCTCGGGAGCAAAAAGCCGCCGCATTTATACACGGCGACTATAATTATCCCAATCTGATTAAAGACAAACAGCTCAAAATCCATTTGATCGACTTTGAAAATTGCTCCCTACATGTAAGGATGAAAGATCTCTCCCATCTTCTTCATCGGAATTGTCTTTGGAATGGGACAAAGATGCTGCGCGCGATAGATTACTATCAACGATATCGTCCATTGAGCACCCATGATTTGCATCTGCTTCACGCACTATTGATCTCTCCCTATCATGTGGTCCGCAATATCAGAATAGGCGGCTTCCGTTCTGCCAAACGAGTCATTCCCTCGTTCGTTCATTTGAACAAATACCGACGTGAACTCAGATCACTATTATAATCGGTCAGCTTGGAACTAAACAAAAAAACAGACCCGATGAAACGGTCTGTTTTTTTGTGTTCTGACAACAACTACAGGAAAAGCGCATGCCGCTAAAGCCAATCGACTTGCTAACTGTACCGGTACAATCAAAAATTTATAGCATTGTAAACATCACTTCTCCCTTCTACAATGATGCTAAGACTCAATGCTCAATGGTTTCGAGAAGAGAATCTGGGAAACTAACAACAATAGAGGTGACTGTACATGTACACCATGACAAAAGAAGAAATAAAAGCTTATTTAAACAGAATCGGAATTCCCGAAATTCAACCTCCTACCCTTCCCTATTTAGTTGAGCTGCATAAGGCTCATGTAAAACATCTTTCATGGCAAACATTGGACATTTATGCAAGGAAGCCGGCAGCCATTGGTTTTCAAGAATCCATTCAACTCATTCTACATGGGAGAAGTGGTTATTGTTTTCATCTGAATGGTGCCTTTAGTGCACTACTATATTCACTAGGGTACAAAGTTTCTCTGCATCGTGCCGGGGTACAACCTCTGGGAGCTGAACCACGCATTAATTCATTTCATCTTGGACTAACAGTGAACTTGCTAAATGAGCAACATGAAGATGAAGTATGGATTGTTGATGTCGGGCTGGGCGATATGCCATATGAGCCTCTTCCACTCCGTATGGGAACTTATGAACAGGCTCCTCTTCATTATAAAGTCATGGAATCCGGAGTTGTTACAAAAGGTTGGCGGTTAGAGCATGACTCGCTTGCTTCATTTGTTGGCGTTGATTTTGCTCCTGCGGTTGTTCAGGATTTGGAAGAATTCATGCCGAAACATCATTTCTATAGCCGCTCAGCGGAATCTCCATGGTTTAACCTATTTCTGATTCGGCAAAGGCAAGCATTAGAGGCGAATGAACTCAGAGGATGTATTTGGAAAAAGCGCGGGCTAAACGGTTTGGAAAAAATAGAGCTGGATCAGAAATCGCAGTGGCTGGAAGTGTTGGCAGATGTATTTGGCGAGCCGCTCGTTAACTACAGTCGCCAGGAACGGGACGAGTTATGGAAAAGAGTACTTGCGGCTCATATGGAATGGAAAAAGTCTATGACTGAATCATTGCAATAGTAAAGCTTCCAACGTAAGGATAGTCTTCAAGCCACATCTTACACCTTTAACATTTCCGAGGAGTGCTGTAGCATTTCCAATTCCTTCACCATGTTTTATCAGCTTCGTGAACGAAGCCAATTCCTCTGTATGTTCCTGCGAAGAAGCAATATTGCAGGCACTCTCCGCTGCCTAATGATACTAAAAAAAGAATTCGACAGGCACCTGACCCCCCTGTGCTTGCCGAATTCCCTCTAAAACACGTTTATCGGAACCTCACAACTGTGTGGCACCATCCAGATCAATCCATAGTTTCACCATGCTGTACTTATTTATTATTTCGTCTTACCGATTCAGGAGGCTACCTACATACCTTAACAGATCGTTAGCGCTGGCTCCTGTGTAGCCATGCTCCTCAATCAGTCGTTTAATCACCTCATTCATCCGTTTGAGCTGATTAGCGTCAGGCGTTTTGGTTGAAGTCGTAATCTTCACAATATCCTTCAAATCGGCGAACAGCTTCTTCTCAATGGCTTCTCGCAGCCGATCATGATGATGATACTCAAACTTCCGTCCCTTGCGAGAATACGCAGAAATACGGATTAATATTTCTTCACGGAATGCCTTTTTCGCATTTTCCGATACCCCGATTTGCTCCTCAATAGAGCGCATGAGCCGCTCATCCGGGTCGAGTTCCTCATCTGTGAGCGGATCGCGAATTTTCGCCCAATTGCAAAAAGCTTCGATGTTATCCAAATAGTTGTCAAACAGCGTCTTGGCTGATTCCTCGAAAGAGTACACAAATGCCTTCTGCACTTCTTTTTTCGCCAATTCGTCATACTCCTTACGAGCCACGGAAATGAAATTCAGATAGCGCTCCCGTTCTTCCTTTGTGATGGAGGCATGTTGATCCAGACCATCCTTGATTGCTCGTAAAATGTCCAGGGCATTGATGGATTCCACATTTTGCTTAATCAATGCACTAGAAATGCGATTAATGACGTACCGCGGGTCTACCCCGGACATACCTTCCTCCAGAAACTCACTTTGCATTTCTTTCAGATCGGCTTCCTTGTATCCTTCGACCTCTTCACCGTCATACATGCGCATCTTTTTGACCAGATCCATCCCTTGTTTCTTCGTCTCCTTCAAGCGGGTAAGCACGGAGAAAATGGCAGCCGTACGCAGCGCATGAGGCGCAATGTGGATATGTCTCATATCACTTTGTTTAATGAGCTTGGCGTAAATCTTTTCTTCTTCAGACACCTTCAGGTTATAAGGAATCGGCATTACAATCATCCTTGATTGCAATGCCTCGTTCTTTTTGTTTGCAATGAAACTTTTATACTCGGATTCATTGGTGTGAGCCACGATCATCTCATCTGTTATGTCATGATATATGCAAAAGAAAAACGTTGGTGTAGCAGCCTTTTTTCATAAGCTACCTAGCTATAAAGAAAGAAGCCACCCCTTATTCTGGAGTGGCTTCTTTCTTTATAGCTTGTTTAATTGCTATTTCAGCGATTGTGCGGTGAAGGTCTTCTAATGCGTTTGTCGGCCCCTCACAGGGCGGGATTATAATTCCAATGAGTCCGTTCTTGCCTTGGATGTACGTTGTGACCTTATTTTCAATTTCCACTTTTTTATGAGCGTGTGAGTCGCCATAATCCTTTGGACTTAACATCGTTCCCTCCCCTCCGATCTTGGTTGTATAGTTTATTCGTTGCTGCTTGTCCGTATGTTCGCGCGTTTTGTGTCCACTAAGCTTTGTATGTTGATAATCCCAAAAGCATGAAAGCTATATGCTAAATTTTGAAATGCTTTTCTTCGCAATTTTGCATAAGTGTCCTTACTAATGGGATGATCCATTTTGAAATTGTAAACTGCGTAATCAGTTGGCATGTCGTCACCCAAATATTTCAATTCGATTATCTCTCTATACTTTGGATATAGGCGACTGACAGCCAGTTCGACGTTTTCGCAAAATTGTCTGCGGTGCTCGGTTCTGAACACATTGGACACTGCAATATCTGCGGTCGAATCACTTGTTACATTGGTCGGACCACTCGGACGATCTTGATAACTGGCCGTTATGGTTGCCTCTCTCTGTTCAATTATCGTATTTTTAAATATTTGATATTTTTCAAAAACACCTTCTATTGCATTTTTCGTCTTCTTATCATCTAGCTTTGGTAAATCGGTTGTTGGTTGGCTCATACTCAACCCCCTGCTATATCATTCCTGCGGTTGGCCTTGTCAAAAGCCTGCTGCATATCCGTTCTAATACGCGGTGTGTACATACGATGCTTCTGTATGCACTCAATCTTTTCAGCTCTCCATTTCGCTTTTTCAAATTCATAGACTAAATGCGGATGTCCTTCTGAGACATCGTACAAGGGCTGTAGGCGCTCTCTTTCGTTTTTGATTACTCTACGTTTCTTCCGGTTATCTTGAAGCTGCTGAGAGATATTTAATCGCATATCGTTATCAATTTCCATGAACTCTAAAGCGTGAAGCAGGTCCGTACATTCCAAATCGTAATATCGAACTTCACGGTCAAGGTGTTCATACTCTGTTTTGATGCCCTTCAAAATATCACTAAGCTGTTGGGCTACTTCTGTGGCTTCTATCCTCAATTTTCATCTCCCCTTTTTTATAGGGGCTTTATCATGCTTTCCAAACTTCATTCCTAGCTCAAGTCCGTCCTCAAATTCAGATCCGCTCATATCTGTAATTACAGCGTCCCCAAAAGGAATAGTAAGGAGGTTATTTTGACCCTCATAGTAAGGCCCGTTTTTCACTATGAAATCATTTGTCCCCCATGCTGGATCGTTATACATAACATGCACTTCTTTACCGACCAATTTTTCATATGGCGCTCCTACTGGAGCTGAACGTACAATTATCTTCATGACTCGTTCCCCGTTTCCAGTTGAAATCTATCTCGCGCTTTCTTTTCCCGCCGATCGGGACCAATCATTTCAATTCTCTGAGCTTGTCCAATAATTCGGCTGGCAATCTTCCGACCATTCAGAGGCAAGCGCTGATGTATACGTTCCGTTGCGTAATTGCTGGTGATAATTGTAATCTTGTTTTTATCCATGCGTTCATTTAGGATGCTGTACAACTTGCCTTCAGCCCATTCAGAATATGAAGCGGTGAACAAATCATCTATCATTAGCACGGGCACGTTATAGTAGCGGCTCAAAACTTCCGTTTCACTCTCTTCACTGTTCCGACTATAGGTAGACCTGATATCCCCGAAAAGTGTCTCCTCAGTAACATAGAGACCCGGTATGTGTCTTTCAGCCAACGCGTTAGCTATACAATCCATCAGATACGTTTTGCCAGTGCCGTATGCACTCTGACTCCCCTTAATCCGGGTTTCATCCCCAAAGATATAAAGCCAGGTCCCTTTCTCTTGGTGGGCTTCGATGTTATCGACGAATTTCGTAACCATAGCAAAGTGTTGGGCATTCTTCGCGTCGATATCAGCATTTTTGAAAGTGTGCTGCTTTTGCTCATGGTTGAAGCTGCTGTTTGCCGTATATTTTGTTAACTGCCGATCCAGTAAACAAGAGCACGGTTCCACCGTAGCCACTTCTCTTGGCATAGGGTTTCCATTCTTGTCTGTATAGCTTTCGTCAGTCACCCAACGGAAAGAATTGATGGTCCCGGTGTAATCGCACTTAGGACATCCCTCATGTGTTCCTAATTCGCTGTAATAACTCTTCGGAAAGATTTTCGTCTTCTCCGTCGATTGGTTTTCCAAGGATGAGGTCCTCTGTTGAGCTTTCATAGCTTCCACTCGCTTGAGAAGATCCCGCATGACTGGTTTTACGCTGTCCACGTCCTCCACCTCCCTGTTGCTTTCTAAATGTTTCAAATGGATTGTTTTCGCTCAAGAACTGATCAATGTTTTTAGCATTCATGAATTTTTCCAAAGTGAATTTGTAGGTGTACCAATATAGCTCACTTTTAATGATGGTGTTGTAATTGCTTATGGCTTCTTTCATTTCCTCGAAACTCATATTTTTCAATCTGGCGTTTATGCTGGATTGCATTTTCTGAGTTAGTTCCCGATGCTTGATAATCTCAAGCGAATTCCAATAATCATATATATCTTTTAAATCATTATTAGATTTATTTAAGTTCTTTAACTTATTGTGTATTGCCCCTGCTTTGCCCTCGCTTTGCCCCTGCTTTGCCCTTATAATGCCCGTTTCATTGCCCTCTGCTTTGCCCTTGTAGTTATCGGAATCTTGATAAACCCCGTAATTAACAATGGTTAAGAGCAATCCACGCTTTGCCCTTGCTTTTGCCTCGTCCTTTGCCAAAAAATCATGTTTTTCTAATTTTTCAATCGCGTTACGCACAACTTTTACTGTTACCGCTTTGTCTCCAATATCATCCGCTATCATTTGATAAGAGGTTGCAATTTGCCCCCGTTTAAGGGGGATAATCTCACCATTTCTAACAACCTCGCAATCTTGATATGCGGCTTGCAAAAGCAGTTCAATCATTACCAATCTATGAGTAGCCTTGAGAGAAAGCCAAAGATTAGACTTCCTAATTTTTCGCGCTAAGATGATATATCCATTAGGGATAAAGTCATTCATTTCACCACCACACTATTCTGTGACTTAAGTGTCATTTGCTTGGGCCGATTGTTTCAATCTTTCCCCGTTGACACATGTAATGTTTTTAAAAAGCGATATCCCTCAATGAACCCTTTAACAAAGGCTTCTTCTTCTTCATATCCAGCAACAATATTGAAATCGCCTTCCAGATCGCCTAATGCTTCTTTTTCCTTTTTAGGCAATTTATCGCGTAAGGCAGAAAAATTATCACAAAGAATTTTATTGGCTTCTTCGATGTGTGGGAGCATATCCCGGGAAGTGTTACGGGTTAAAAATTTATGTGTAGCCAGTTCACGAAGAACCTCAATCATTCCGTTTTCGAATACATCCGTTAACACAGGTTCACTATTCATAGGGTCTTTACCTTGAAGTCTGCAAAATTCAGTCTCAATTGCTCCAAAAGAAACCATCTGGCATCTATTCATGTTCAACTCTCCCCATTTTTGGGGACAGCCCTTGCGCTTTATGAAGACATGACTTATAATTTGCGCGTGGGCTTGTCCCTTGATTTATGTTGCCTTAACGCCCGGCCAAGGTGTTGTTAAGGCTTTTTGTTTGCTCATTATAGAAACCCTTGATTACACCAAAATGGATTTCTTCTGCATATGTTAGGTCTTGAACAGCTTTAAATATCTTTTCTGAAATCATTTCTCTCGTGAACACTTCATCCTGCTGAACAATGCAAAGTAATTCGATTAAATCCTTTTTGATTTGCGTCACATTATCATGACAATTCAAATGATCAATTACCATAGGGTCCATTCCCATTACACGCTCACCGCCTCTCTATGAGCTTTGTATACGTCTTCTGCTTTTCCTGCATGAACATGATTGAAAGATATTTTGTAGTATTGCAACAGACAAAAGAACTCGTACGTTTCCGCTTTTGATGCATCTTTCTCCCAGCGTTTTAACTTTGAAACTGAAATCCCCGTTTCATCACTAACCTGTTCAATTGACTTTTTACAGTTCTCACGAACTTGTTTCAGGGTTAATTGGTTGGCGAGGCTCATTGAATCACCCCCGGTTTATCAGCGTAAATGTGAGACCGATAATCTTCATTGGCGCCGCCCAGCAATTCTTCCAGCCTTTCCAAACGCTCAGCCCGTTCCTTGAAGCCAGCCCCATTGATTTCATTTCCTTTGTGGAAATTCACAATAGATTGGGTCTCTGAATTTTTTCGTTCACCAGAAATGCCATCTACTGCATCCAACACATCTTCAAAAGAGAGGGTTCTAATAAATTGAATTAACTCACGTTCTTGTTTAGTCACACACATAGGCAATAAACTTTGCATTTGTCTTTATCTCCTTTATTGAACGGTACTTTACCGCTGTGATTTTTTAATGATGTTACGAACGATAATAGCGTGTTGCAATGGATTGCCAAACCATAATCGGGCCAGTTCTGGAAGAGTCATAACCTCGTTCATTTGGTTTCCACAACCTTAAGATTAGGTTTCTTTGGAGTCATTCCCACTACATCCCCGTATTCATCAAACTCTGCTGTATAGGTCTGCACGGGCTTACCTGTGATTTCTTCCAAGATCCCGAAAGTATCAATCATATTCTCGCCTGTTTCAGCCTTATATCTATCCATAGTTCGGAACATGTGATTCATGAAGATGTCCAATAAATAGCTATCTTGGTCATGTTCTAGCTTCTCAATAAAGATTAATTCCTTAAAAACCTCGCTATCTATTTCATCAGGAATTTTGATGTACCGACTTGCAAATGATTCCTTCGGGCTACCATCCCAATATTTCGAGTTCTTGTCCAAAGTAATGACTTGTAAAAAATCATCTTTGTTGATAACTCTTCCATTAACGAAAAGAGCCTCAATGTACAACATAAAATCAACGTCATTACCCGGCAGGGGCTTTTCTACAATTCTCTTTAATTGATCCCAATAATCCTTTGTTTGAAAAACAAGAGTATCAAGAGTTTCTGAAAAATCAGTCTGCGCCATTTCTTTTGCAGCTTTGCTCATTTCCTTAATCTCATTTTGCAAAGTAACAATTTCTTCTTTTGCTACTCTAAACTTTCTGTTAATGGCCTTTATCTTGCGTCCGTAAATTCTCAATGCTGCAAAAACGTTGGACATTTTGTATGAAGGAAGGGCCAACATTTTGTCAAGATCGTAACTCTTGCCTACTTCCTTCCTAGCAATCTCAACATCCGAAGGTGACATATTACGAATGGAAAAAGTCGCTACTGATTCGCCTATTTTTAAATTAAGGTCTATAAGGTCGATCCCTAATTGAGTACGTGTAGTGCTGTACTGCTCTAGCTTTTCATTTGTTTTAACCATCCAAGCATTCAATTTTTGTTTCATTTCAAATTTGTTCATTATTCTTCGTCCCTTCGAATTTTGTTTTTTTTGTTTTTGCTTATTGCTCTAATCCAACTCGCTTAAGCAAAGCTGGGAATGTGTCAGGGTAGTAGTGCGGTGCTGTTTCCCTTGGATTATTGGGGCTGATAATGTTTTTACCAAATGAAAGACCTTCATCAGTAAGGGACTTGAATTGGCGTATGCCGATTTTCTTGGCAGGCCGCTCTTTTATCTCAAGTAGCCCGTGATGGATAAGCAGATTGTTGAACTTGTCTGTCGCCATCCTCACCCCGTTTTCTTGTAGGAGTGCCGTAGCTGATTTGGTATGTCCTTCATCTGCATAAGCTGGTAGAGGAACATTCAATCCATGTTGCTTATTAAAATCTCCTAAAAGCTTCAAACGGCCAGAATCAGGTAAGCGAAGTACATCAGCAGAAACACTCAACATATAAGCTTCTTTCTTAAAGTGAATTAATTCCGGTTCTGGTGATCCTGGCATCTCATATTTTCCTGTTTTCTGTATTGATGGAAGCATGTCCTCATACAGCCAGTCTTGAAATGATTCTGCTTTTGGTTGTCCCGATTGTCCCATCACCCGGTTTAGAGAAAGGTTTGATATGAACTTCTCTCCAGCATTGTTTAATTTTCGGACCTTCTGATTCAAAAGGTCTGAATTCACAACGTGATAAATATGACTTTCTTTACAAAATTTCAAAACATGATTCGAGGAAGCTTTCCCTTGATACTCCAATGCATCAGCAACACTCTTCGCGCTGATGATGAAATCACCCACAAACTTGAAAGAGACATCTGCCGGAAACAGCACCGTAACTTCTCGGCCATCAAAAAGCATTAGTTCATTGTTATTCATGTCTTCTCTCCTTATCGCATAATAAAAAGTGTTTACAATACAACGTTGATGTGAATATTTATTGCTTCGTTCGGACACAATGTAAATATAATTTACTATGAAGGCGTGACTAAATAAGGTTTAAGAAAATCACAAAACCTATTGCGTAAATAATATTAACGTTATATAATAACAAAAGGAAATATTATTTACTATTTAAGTATGAAATTGAGCTTTGGTGAACATCAGGAAAACATTCTTCGACCGTCCCACCCACATATCTACACAATCGTATCATCAGATTTCCGCTGCCCGTTGTGTAACCATTCTCCACAAGGCGGATCATTGTTCCAGTTACACCTAACGCCATACCGACTTGTTCCTGTGTTCCCTTCTTTTTACGAAGTTCTTTTAGACGATGTCGAACAGTACGATATTCTGTCATTTCTTTGCACCACCTTTCTTGATTTGAATAATATCACGTAAATATTATTTACGCAACACCAAATTGTAAATTAAATTTTCTTTTTTTATTATAAAGGAGAGATACCCTTGTCAGTTGGTAAAAGAATACAAGACTTGCGTATGAAACGCGGATACACTCAGGAATATATGGCAGAAAAATTGGACATGAACCGTGCTAATTTCTCTAACTACGAAAGAAACAAAGCTGTGCCTCCTGGTGACAAGCTTGCAGAAATAGCCAACATATTGCGTACCTCCACTGATTATTTACTTGGTCGTATTGACGATCCTTCTGGAACACTTACACACCCAGAATGGGCGACATATAAAGATAAAAGAGATTTCAAAAAAATGCTTGAAGAAGATGAACCCGTGCTATTTGATGGTATACCTATTGATGAAGATGATAAAGAAAAATTGAAAAAGGTTATTGAAGCCATGTTCTGGGATGCCAAGAAACAAAACAAAAGGAAACCTGTAGACGAATAACAGCAGGAGGACTGACGCCCATGGACACAATTGGAATTATAAAGAGACTCGTAAAAAAATATGGGACCAACTGCCCTTTTAAACTTGCTGAACATTTAGGGGTCAGAATTTTTTATGACGATCTCGGAAAAGTAACTCGGGGCTTTTATTTCCGTAAGTTGCGCCGAAGTTACATCGGAATACATAACGCTTTGCCGTATGAGAATCAAAGGCTTGTATGCGCCCATGAACTCGGGCACCACTTTTTACATAGAGGGCTGGGATACTACTTCATTGATCAAAACACCCTCTTCAATCCCGGTAAGTATGAACGTGAAGCTAATGAGTTCGCTGTAACTCTACTACTCGCCAAAGATTCCATGCAACCTGACGAAACCTTTGAAAGTTACTTTAAACGAAACGGCATTCCCAGCCAGATGATTGCATTTTATAAATGAGGCCCTTGCGGGCCTCTTTATTTTATTAGGACAATTGCTTTTTTAGTTCCAAGCACAGCTCAAAACCTTTTTTTACTCCATCCTCAGCAGCGCTACCCACCAAATAATTAACTATGGATTCTAATTCCAGAGCGTATCTCGACATCTTTGGATCGTCACTTTGAAGTTCATCCAACAGCTCACCAATTCGGGAATATGTTTCTCCCTCACTGCTTTCCACATTTTGAACAGACTGGTTTGCTGCAACTGCTAACAACGGTTCAAATACGTTTTCCATATAGTCGTTCTCCTCTTCATCTATTTATAAGTATTTTTTCACCTAAATAAGTACGAAAATCCAGCATCACCACCTTAAAGGAATCAACGAAAAAAAGCGCACAAAAAAAACCACTGTAAATAGAGATTCCATCAATATTCATTCAAATGGGCAGACTTCACCAAAATGTTCTTTTCGCAGTTAAAATTAACTTTAGAGCAAGGTCCCGACTTGCTCACTGCTATACATTTTGATAAAAGCGTCCTTACATTTGATAAATAATTAGATGTAATCATTATTTACAGTGGCATCATTGTGCGCTTACCTGTTACTCATTATTGCCATCTTTTAAACATCATTTTCACTTACACATTCCAAAATCCATATGCGTTCGGGACAAACGCCTAAACTCTTCATTAAAACATTCTATCTTAATTCAAACATTCCTTAAAAAAACATTTTATATACTACTTTAGTATTTCAAAACTACTTTAGTATTTCAAAAATAAAACCTCATGTAATTTAATATAAAAAATAATTTGTCTTAAAAATAATTTATGAAATTATTCTACCAAAATTTTCTGACAATAGCAAACTATATTTACCGTTCGTTGCTGCTAACATCTATTAGCCGTTACTGTCATGAATTTATTGCTCCACCAAACAAAAAAAGCCATGGAATGCAAAAAACACCCATACGAGGTGTTATGATCCCATGGCTAAATAAGCCTATATGTAATATTGAACTTTAAAAGTTCAAATCTTTCCTTTGTCAATTAGTATCGACAAAGATAATTAGAATTCGTTAATAAATATTTTTTACCATAACACTCATTAGAAAGTCAACTCTCTATTTTCTAGAGTAATAAAATATAGAAAAATATTCCTAGGTCTGATAGACTAACCGTATCATAAGACCTAAAGGGGATTGAAAAATGAAGCAAGCTTCATATTTTTTCTTTTTGCTTTCGTTTGTATTACTTATAACTGGTTTTGTAGTTGCCTATCACTACGGGGATTATAACGCGGAATACTCTTCGTTGTATGACAGTTCCTGGGATAAGATGGGTCATGTTGTAGGTGGTGATGCCTACAATTACATTATTATGGGTATGCGTGGTATCCTATATGGAGTCGCTTCCCTTGTGTTCGCTATAATTGGATGCTTCTTTTTTATTATGGATCGCTTGGGTGAACATAAAAAAGAAACACCCTCAATGACCATTAATAAGGAGGCGGAACAAATTGGGTCAGAGGTTTAGACAGACAACAGTTATTTTTCTAGTCCTATTTGTCCTTTTGATTTCAGGTTGTGCAACCAAACAAATACAAACATCCGATAGTGAAATTACTAACGATCCGCAGGACGATATTGTATACGTTGACGATGAAACGAGGTTCATTGCAACGACTTTGAAACTAGCACGACTTTATGATGATGTAAAAGAAGACTTTGACATGCAAGAAACGATTGCGTCTGCTGTGGAAAGTTCAGCAGAATCATTTGATAAGGACGTTAAAGAGAAATTTATAGAGGTTGCAGCAGCCATCAAAGACGGTGATCCAGAAAAGACTCAGAGGTTATGTGATGAAATAGAAGAGAAATATGTAACTAAATACAGTTGGAAACGCGATTCGTAAAAAAGCCCCGGAGCAATCCGGGGTTTTAATATTCCGTGAAGTATCTAGTCGCATCTCCCGGTGACATAGGCCTGATCTGTCCACGCTCCCAGCCCTCTATAATGACGATATTTCGCGTGTCTGACTTGTCTTCCCACAGAATATAATTTTCCTTCTCCAATGATAACAGACCCGACTTTATATCCGTTACATTCCTACCTGTCTTGACCTCCAATTCTGGCATTGTTGGCATTCTTCTTTTCTGTCGAAAAAAATTAAACAATATCCGCAGTAGTTTTCGTTCGATGTCTGGTAACATGTTGATCACCTCTGCAAATATTATATGCAAACAAGCGTTCGTTATTCAAGACAAAAAACAAACAGGCTCTTGTCCTGCTTCATTCATTATTATACTTTTATATAATTTTTATTTGACATTAGTATAACTTAGGTGTATAATTAATATCAGAAGGGAGGGAAAAAGAATGGCAAAGAAAAAGAGAAAACGTAAGCCCCCTGAAGTCAAAGATGTAATCCAGTTCTTGACGGTCCTGATTACATTTATGACAGCGATCATCAACCTCATAGTCTTACTACTTAGGTAGTAAGCTGAGGGTTACGGTTCGCCCCGAAGGGGGCGGATTGTAACGGGGCTTATGTTCTCTCTTTAATTAAGTATACCACGAAGCGAAGGAGGTTACACCTGATATGAGCAAGTTAAACGCTGCCAGCTTTATCATGAGTATTGCCGGGTTTATCATCAGTGTAATCACTCTAATTATTGTACTGAAAGGCTGATAATATATGACCATCGCGGAAATGATCGTACGCGAAATTGATAAGCGAGGATATAAAAATAAATGGGTGGCCGAACAAGTAGGCATTAAAGAGGTCACCTTTTCATTAAAATTAAAAAAGGACCGTTTTACTGCTGCTGAGTTGGTACGGATCGGCATACTATTTGATTTGGATCTTAACATGTTCAAAGGCTCTGCTACATTGGAGAATGAAGAATGAAATACGGCCCGTAAACCCAGCCTAAATAAGCGTATAGCAGCCCGTACCAGCCTCAAACGGCAGATTACACACCGTGCAGGACTCAAGATGCCACGGGGCTGGGGATGGCTCCGCAACCCACGTAAGGCGGCATACCATAAGGTGTACTGTGTTCAAACTGATCGGTAAATTAATTAGATAGGAGGACTATGACTATGGAAATGCATATTATCGGGAATATGGATGGGGATCATAGTAAGCCCATCAAGCCTACAATACTAACGCAGTCGATGAAAGAATCAACCGTTATGTGGGCGCGGCTACAAGGCGAGTCGGGCAAAACCGAGGTCACATTTTTAGCGAGTGAACTCAGGAAAGTGTATGATGATTACCAAAGGTTAAAAAGCAATGCGCCCGCAACGGATTTTGATCTTACAGAAGATGATGACAAGTCTGTCCGGGAGTTACTGGAAAACGGTGAAACTGTTGTATCCTTGCCCCCTAGGTTACTAATAAATGTGATATTTGCACAGGATGCATACGATAACGATAATTTGCCGCCTTCTGGATACTGGAGAGAGTAAGCTAACAAAAAAAAGCTCTGCCGACCAATTAAGGTTAGCAGAGTTTTTTGTGTTTATCTAAGCTTAGGAACCTCCAACGGTAGCATTAAGCTGAATAGTAGGGTGCTGGTCATAAGCATGATTAGGCCCACTCACAATAAATAAAAAACTAGCTGCGACGATCAGAAGAACCATTTTTCTCAACATTGTTTAACCACACCTTTTCAATAAGATTTAAAAACTCTTCTTTGATCTCAGGAACTGCATGTGTTCTAAACTTCACGAATAGCCCCATGCAGTTTATAAAATAAGTTTCGTTATTTATTATATGTGACTTTACCATTGCATACATCAAATGTTTAAAGCCATCACCGTATGATCCTCTATATAAATAATAATAAGCTAACTCGTATCCAAATCGTGCATATTGTTCTGGTATAACTTGACTAGTATACATGTCGGATGATGGCTGCACCTTCTGAGTAAACGAATTAATTATAGTTTCAAAACGTCTAAGTATATCGTCTATATCTAGTTGATACTGGTTAGCTGCAAGCAGTACGTTCAATATCTTAGTTACCATTTCTTTATCTACTTTTGATTTGGCAATGTATTCAACATAATCTGGAAGCACACTTGTATCACCGGACAAAAGTTTATAAATGTAACTATTACATTGCGCCCAATCCTTATAAAGATTTAGCCAATATAAAGTATCTTCGTCTGTCTCCAATACCCAATCTAACTCAGTGTAGGCATATGTATATTCTAGAGCTTGTTGATAATTGCCTTGGGCTTCGCAGACACTTGCACATAGTAAATCGGCATATGTGATGTACACAAACAAGGGACGACTTAACTTCTTAGCAGGTTCGTCACACTCTCGTTTCTTCTGTTGATGTTTAATTGTATATTGGATTTCCGCTTTTTCTCTCATTTTTCTTGCCATTTCATCAACCTTGTTCCACTTATTCAATGAACGATACAAATTCGCTAAGTCCTTCAATGCGTCAAGTTGGTCTATTTCATTCAATCGCTCAACAAAAGCTTCAAGTATCGCAGCAGCGTGGAGATTTTGGGTTTGGTCGTCTCCAACTTGAATCGTGAATATACGATATTGACAGACTGCCAAGCGTTCAGAATGTTGATATCTCTCCGTTTCAGCTACACCCTCATAAAGCAGCAAAGCAGCCTCATTTCTTCCCTGCGACAATAATTCTTCTGCAATTTCAAATAGCTTGGGCGAATATAGCAGATTGTCCATGATGGCTCCAACTACTCGACGGATCGCATCCAACTCGCCCAACTCCGCACAGCGAAACAAAAACGGCTCGATTCGTCTCATATTCGGGG
This sequence comes from Paenibacillus sp. FSL M8-0228, assembly GCF_038007385.1. NCBI lineage: Bacteria > Bacillati > Bacillota > Bacilli > Caryophanales > Paenibacillaceae > Paenibacillus > Paenibacillus sp. FSL M8-0228. The sequence continues at coordinate 1,714,211 of NZ_JBBOXA010000001.1, read as the reverse complement.
GATGGTCGATGATAAAGTTTTCTATAAACAGATCATAAAAGTGACCTTCTGGTAAGCCCATAGCCTCAGTAATTAGGTCAAGTTGGTTAACTGACATAGACTTATTCCCTGACACAATGGCGCTTACTGCTCCCCTATTCATGCCCGCTATATGCCCAAACTGTGTTAGACTCATGCCCTCTTGTTGCAAGTATCTGTCTAATTCTGCTCGAATCGTAGGTGTATGCTTCATGCCATAGCCACCCTTCGCATAAATATTCCATAATTTTTAAAAACACACTTCATTTTTCACCAAAATTAACCACCTGTCAATATGTTATGCAACTAATGTTTGATGCGAACTTTCCGCATAGCTTACACGAATATAGGAACATAGCTACGTAAACAAAAAAAATACCCTACCAGCTAAATGCCAGTAGGGTTATTCATTAAGCTGATTTAATTTTATTCGGATTATATTCTTCCCACGCCTTCTGAATGGCTGCTTCGACTTCTTCCGGTTTGATGGATACGCCAATTTGGTCCAGTTTGACGGTTAGGTACTTAACAGCCTCGTGAAACTTTTCTGCGCCAGCTACTGCATAATTGCGCTCCACCCATGCATAAGCATCCCCTGCCAATTGCCCAATCCGGTTGCGTTGCTCAATGCTAAATCGTGCTTCATAGATTGGTTTGATTTTGCGATATACTACTGTGCCAAGCGTCAAAGCTCCGATAGTAACCAAAGCGACAACGGACAGTGCAATTGTTGTGATGTATTGTTCAATCATGGTTATTCCCCTTTCGTTTTCAGAACAGCTATTTTCGATTTTGGATCCCAGGACACTACAGCACCGTATGCCTCCGCTATAGGTCTTAGCTGCACATATGCCATACCTTCAACCAGTTGAACAGATTGCAGCTTGGCTCCGTTTAGGTAAGCAATCTTGAGGCTGGTGTCCCAATGACACGACAGACCCAAGGCATTAGAAAGCACGCGCAGCGGTACATACGTCCTGCCACTAAAAAGCAAAGTCTTTCCTACCTGCTTTCCATTTACGACGAATGAACCGGACGTGACTGTCTCAGTCTTCTCAGGGCGCTTTGTGAACCGTTCTCGTAGTTCGTCCGTTGTACCATCATACTCATTCATATCCACGTTCCCTTTTATCCCTGCTACCTTGCCGCTGTCGCTGTATTGCCAAATATCCCAACGTTTCCACGTCACTGTATCGCTCGGGACACGAATATCACCATACCGGGCTATCCATAATGGATAACCGCTCAATGATGCGTTAAAATTGGCTGCGAATGCATTGCCTGTATAGATAATGGGCTTGCGTCCTGTAAGTCGCTCCAGCTCGAGTAAGAAGGCCAACGCTACAGCACTAATAAGTGTTTTAGACAGGTTCCCTGGATTGTTTTCAAAGTCCATCACTGGCGGCAAGTCCAGTGATTTCCCACCCCCTACCTGTTCCAATACCTCTGCAAAATGCCTTGCTTCCGCTTTCGCTGCTTCAACACTGGTGGCATCTAGAAAGTGGTATGCACCCAGCAATACCCCGGCTGCTCTGGCTCCTTTTGCATTCGTGGTGAATGTAGGATCAACGTAACGTTGCCCCTGACTTGCTTTAATGAAGACAAATGAAATACCGTCAGCCTTAACCGCCTTCCAATCAATGTTTCCTTGATATCGGGATACGTCGATTCCCCGCGCGTTACCTTTTTTACGTGATTGCAAAATAACTCCCCCTTATACAGCAGGCTTTTGTCCCTGATCTTTTTTATCTGGCTCCGGGTCTGGCATATTTGGATTTTTAGGAGCCTGTGACCGAGACTCAAAAATCTTGACCGCATTCCTGAGTACATCCGGCATCGGTACACCCATGCGACCTACATTCTCAATAATGGACAACAGCTCATTTGCCAAATAGAAAAAGATCACTGCATCCTGGAAATAGTGTAAGTTGCCCAATGCCACATCTATAAAATGCGCCACCACCACGATCAAGAAAATGACGACCTTTCTTGCTATTCCGTGATAACCTATCCGGCTTCGCAACTCTCCGCGAATCCATGCAGCTATCCACCCAGTCAGCCAGTCCGCAATTACAAACATAAAAAGCAAATGTATCATGACGCTCCACCCTCCAAACAGGTAGCCAGCAACCGCCCCAAACCCCGCCGCCGCCCCTTTTATGATTTGCGTTAATCTGTCGTCCATCGTTCTCCCCCGTCTCTCTGTTCAGGAAACTTTTCCTGACCTTTGTCAAAATCCGTGTAAATTATTCCGTTAAATATTCTCTTAATTATTCCAGCGCAGAGAAAAGCCCCCGACCACTCCAGGGGCATAAAAATAGCGCATCCCTTTGGGTGCGCTGGTTACACTTGTTCTTTCGGTTGCTCAGGTACTGGATCGGCTGCAAGGTCTGGACGCTTGGAATAAATCTCGGCCAAAACTAAGTTGCGATTTTCATCATCCATCTGATAACTATCAACAACATTTTCAATTCCTCGTTCTCCGCGTTCATACCGGGTAATACAAGCATTGGCGCAAATGCGAACGCGCGGCATGGACATAGCTGCCATATTCCTTCACCTCCCCTCATTTACCTAGCATGATTTCCGTAAGCACTAATTCCAGATCGGACAGACGTTGACGGAGCAAATCTGTTTCGTTTGGCTCTGGCGTAGCTGGCTTTGTTAGCTCTGCTATTTGCTCCGGTGTTAGTCCTTCTGTCCAAAGGTTATCAGGCTGCTTAGGAGCAACATACACAGGCTGTTCCTCTGCCGCCCAACCCTTAGCCTGCCAATCGTGTAACGCTTGTACATACGCCTCCTGTGCCTCGTATACGGCTGCTTGATACATTTCCCACACGGCAAGATTAAACTTTGGCTTAAATAGACCCGGTGTTGTAAGTGGTACGCCAACCGTGTAGCCTACAAGCTCCGGCGTTTTCGGTTCGGTATCCTCGTCTTGATCAGTGTTATCCGGCTGGGTATAAAAAGGGACGACACCATTAAAGGCATCGTCCACTAGCTCGTCCTCAATATAGAAGCCGTCTGTATTTACTATAGGTACTATTTTCATGTCTATGACCTCCTTATTGTTCGGCTAAAAAACTAACTTGATAAAACGACACGCTTGTTCCTGATACGGCATCTACAGAAACACTTCCATCTACGTTAACAACTACTGCCGATGTTTTCAGGTTAGTGCCCGTATCGCTGGAATCGTATACTGTGAACAAGCTGCGCTGTGAAGGTCTATACCCAACTGGAAGTCTAAAAATGACCGTAGCTTGTGCTTTTACGCCATCTTTAACCCATCCACGAAGGTGCACAACGCCCGCGCTATCTTTGTAGTATCCTGGCGTGTATGTTCCTTGTGATCCTACCCACACAACCCACCCATTAAGCAAGGTAGGTGTAAGCCATGCAGGATTATCCTCGTCAGCCTTCTTGTTCTCCAGTACCGACACACGCGCCGTGTTTTGCTGTACACTGTCCACCAAGTCTGACAGCAGCGTCTTTTCGTTGGCTGCATAGGAACCTGTAAACGGTACGACTGGCGATGGTGCAAGCACAAGATACGTAACGCTGTAAGCTGCTGCTGCGTCATAGTTAGCGGCGGATGCCTCTGCTGTCGTGCCGTTGGTGCTGCCTGAACCTATATACAGCGCCCACTTTTCAGTGTCGGGTCGTAAACCTTTGTATATCCCCAAAACCTTACTGACCGAATACGTGAGATTAGTTCCGGCGACGTTCGAATTGTTGATGTAATAAAACCCATTAGTATGCAGTTTTGGTCTGGCAGATTCACGCAGCACAATCCCTGTACCCACCTCAACCTGATTATCGCCCTCGTTGAAGGATAGTAGCCCCTCTGATACGATAGGCTCGACGGCAGGCGTTGCGAGTTGGTATACAAGTTGGTACGGTGTGTACCCTGCGTATGCCTGTTGTGGTACGGTCTGAGTGAAGTTAGGTGCGCCCACACGCTGAACCCAATATTTAGTGCCTGTACCGTTCCATGTTGCTGTAGTGGATGCTTGAGCATTTGCAGGAGTGATGGTATTAGCGTCATAGGCTTTGTAGCCGAAAAAGTAGGCTTTGATGTCATCCTGCGACGGTCCGTAGCTGTCTGCCCACCCGCTGTCTGCGACTGGAATACCGAAGTATATATCTCCTGCTGCTGTTACGGCGTTGCTGTCGGCGGTGTTGCCTGTGCTTCCCTGGGGTATAATCTTACCGTCAAACTTCACACCGATGCCGCTACCCGCTACTGCACCTATTGCGGCCCCTACCAGTTTTACCTGTCTAACTCCAGCGGTAGCGCCGCCCTCACCTTGTACCCACGCTCTATTACCATCAAGCGTCAACCCTTGCCACTTCTTGGACTTGAAATATTGCCCATCACGCTCGAACACCATATCAGTGTTTGCCCCTGTAACTGGATCGGCGTACAGGTCTGTTTGTAACGCCAACATAGAGTCTTCGCGCGGTTTGAATGGTTTTTCTGTACTACCGATGTTTAGCATAGGGTTTGAAATATTCAGCGTACCCGTTGTGACGGTTAGGTTCGAAAAAGACACCCTCATCCGCTGCGCGTTTGCTGGCGCTGTACCTGATACCATCTGTGATGTTGTATATGAAGGCGTACCGATAACGTTACCACTAGAATCCAAAAATGACAGAGCAATATTACCATTGTGCTGCGCCGAAAGAGTATATACATTGCCTGGGGCTGTAGATGTCTCGTAATAGGTAACGCGGTTAGAAACAGTTGGTGTCATGGCTGCCGCATATGGCTCTGTCGCCTTTGTTTCAACTAGCGTCCATTCGTAAAAGCTCGGTAACAGGTTTTCCCCGTACCGAATTGCATACGGATTACGCACAGGCATTACGCTGTCTACGTAAGGCCATTTAGCAGCTACCTGGGCAGGCGTAAGGGTCGCGGCTGCTGCATAGTCTGCGTCTGAAACTTCATGGACCCGTACCGAATCCATATTAAACGTATTGCCGCTTGCACCTGTGCCTGTAATGGTCAAGATGTGGAAATAGTCTGTGGCTACAAATCGAACAACAGACGGAGCAAAAGCAGAAGCTGAAGTCACCTCATTACCCGAGGCTCCGGCGATGCCGTTTATGGATATGGCTACTTTGCTGGTATTGCCGTTTTTCACATCAGCAATCGCAACATATTTTTTACCTGGCGTGGTCAAAAATGTTGCCGAGGCCGTAGCCGGCACAGAGCCAACCGTAAGCTTAAATGAGCTGGTTCCGCTGGTTTTATTAGTGGCATCACTCACAATAGCTACGTTAGATGACCAGGAGCCTACGTTTTCACAATTTCCCATGCGCCCAAGAAGGTTAACCATCATTCGTCCCGTAATGCCATCCAAACTAAATAACGCTGACTTGATGGAGTTTAAAACTTGCACTCCGCCAGCCAACGTTATCCGTTTAGTGTCTACATTATTCAGACGATTTTGTAAATCATCAACATCTGTTTCAACGGTTGTCATACGATTTTTCAAATCCAATATATTAACATCGTTGCTTGTCGTGTAATCTGTATAATCCTGCAAGCTTACATACACTTGTGACGGGTCTGCTGTGATGCTGATATTCGTAGCATTGCCCACAAGCAAATTGACGTTTATCAGCTTCTCAATTACATCTGCTCCACCACCTGGAGGGATGTATTCTGCCGATCCGCTGCCACTGTTACCGTATGCATACATGATTTCTCCCTCGTCCGGGTCAACTGCAAACACACCTAATTCACGAAAGAAAAATCCTGTTGTTATATCTTGGTTGGAAAGGATCGCGCTTACCGTTGCCCTGCCCGCGCTAGGTGTATACACCCGGCTGACCGCTATACTTTTGCGTTCCGTGATTAGCCCTGTCATGTTTGGGATGGACTGGCTTGTTATTACACCGTCACCCAAACCCATCCTGCTAAATTTTAGCTGCTGACCTGCCTGTACCTTAGCTTGCAGGTTGCGTCCTTTTATGGTTAATACCAAACCACCAAATGCCGCCATATTACACCATCCTTGCTGTTATGATATCTCGCATATGCAAACCTGCGCCAAAATACAACTCCATTTGCTCTGTTTGCTCCAGTACCACGCTGTCCAACTTGGCTGAGAAGCGAGTAACCGAATCGATAGCCCGGTAAAACTCCGCAACTCTATCTCGTGTGGCTGCTGGATTGCTTGTTTTAACTCTGTAGTGTCCTGGTATTCCGTTATATTGAAACCACTCTTCAACAACCCCGTCACCAAATAAAATATCTATAAGTTGTTCAACCGCTGCTGGAGTACCCTTGATCCGGTGAAAGTTTATAGAATTTTTAATAAGTTGCCTGCGTGTATCAAGTGGAAGGTTAGGGTCGTAAAAGTCCACATGCATCTGATACGCCATGTCGTTTGCTTCGTCATTTGTTAGCTCGTCAATCCTTGTCAGCCTACGCAGCTTGTAAACCTCGTCCTTAGCTACTTTAAGGTACTCGTCCAACGTGAGGGCAAAGGCTTGCATGGTAGGATCATCTTTTAAGCTTTGAGGCAGGAGGTCAACGATACTAACGTCTTTAATATCAATCATTAACAAGACCTCCATAAACGATATTAGGCGTTGTTTCCTTCGGTATCTCAAGCTCACCTATATCTTTAAAAACAGGGCTTGTGACCTCAACCCGTAGCGCGCCAGCAGCATACATACGTCCAATCAGGTTGGTGGGGTTGATATCCCTACCAAGACGGCTCTTTTGCCAAAGGATATAATCCTGTATAGCCTGACGGATGTTTGCCTCAATGGTCTGTGATTCGGCCTCGTTAGCTCGATTTATATAGAACTTGACATTTATGTCATAGGCCACTTGTACCGGAGCCTGAACCTTAACCAAATCAGTGAGCGGGCGGCGCGTTCGGTCATTTACGCTGTCGTAAACGTTCTGTATAAGTTCCTCGCCCGGTATCTCTCCACCCTCCAACAAAGGTACGATAATGACCTCGTAAGGCTCAGGGGATGACAATCCAACGTCCACAATTGACGATGAGGCAGATTTAGCCCAATATTCGTATCCATCCCTTGGACCAGCCGTTGAAAACGACTCAGGAGCCAACCGAATACGCTCTTTGAATGCATCGTCTCCTTCTACCGCAGCTCCGCCGCCCGTAATGGTTGTATTGGACACATTCGCAATGAAAGGTAGCTGATCCATCAGGACATTAACCTGACCAACTGCAAACCCATTGCCTGCAATGCCCGTAACGTTAGCTGTTGCCTCTACGCTGCCTGTGAGCGTGCCGGAGGGTATAATAATGGTTTGATTGGTTGTAAAGTAGATCGTGCCATCTCCATTTTGTAACCCTACCCTTGTCCCTCCCGGAATAGTTGACGCTGTACTGAGCTGAGTGGATAGCGTGAACCGTAGCTGTGTTGTAGCTGCGTTAGCGCCCAGCCTCACCACGCCGTATAAATCACCTATATAGTCAAGCATGATGCCTGTAGCATACTTGAGTAAGTCCGCTTTTTTCTCCCGGTCAATCAGCACACGCAATTGGATAATCTCATTCATCAAAGCCAGGAACAAAATTCGGTCAGGATCGGCCTTTTCGTAGACCTTTCCAGTCTTGTTTTGGAGAGATACAAGGGACTCACTTAATATTTTTTGCACATCGTAATCTGTAAACTGGATATCCGGTAAAGTTATTTGCTGTGCCATTAAACGCCTGTCCCCTCTCCGCCTTCATTGATCGTAAATCTGATTATGGGCACGAGTCTGCCTGTCTTTTCAAAGTCTGCATCCTCGACGATATCAACCTCTTGTATCTCTACCGCAGGCTCCTGCTCATTGATTGCTGTGATTACCATTGCAATCATGAGCTGTCTAGCGCCCAGCGTGGTCAAGTCCTGACTCACATCATCTACACCCAGTTCCCGGTCCATAACACACGTTCCCAGCACTGTCGAAGTGATAATTCGAACACGCTGTTTAATTGCGTCTATACCTGTTAAGCCAAACTTAAAAGGCTTGTATATCCCTGTAATCTCGTAAAGATCCGTCATACGTATTCCTCCAATGATAGGGAATATGTAGCGGATATGAGCCGACCCTTGTTGTCGATATTGTTAAATTTCTGCGACATGCCTTTGATTTTCCACCACTTTACACCCAACCCTTTGTTACCAAGCACGAAAGGCATCACCTTCCCCTTTCGGCTGTAGTCAACAAGCTTATCCACCTCTTTACGGGGATTCATGCCATAGGACGCGTCAATTCGGACCGTCAAATCTATCGTATCAAGCCCCGGCCCTAGGAATTGCGAACGGGGTTTTTTGCCGATGATTTCATTCGCCGCCCATCTGTCATTGTTGGTGCGGGTAAAGTCGGTGAAGGTCCTTATCTTGTAGTGAGTAACGATAAAAACAATATCGCCAAGTGTGGCTAACCCGCCCCAATCCTTTGCCATGCTAACACCGCCTTATATGTTATTGCCCTTGATATCTCCAACCGCTTTAAGACCACCTGTTTCCGGTGGCGTGCCAATTATTTTTACGTTTCCATCTATCGTTAACGTGCCTTTCATTTCACCGTTACCCTCTGTATTAACAAACTCTGATGAAACGCCAAAGCACACGCCATTACTACGGTCAAACATGAAAACAAAAACTTCGTCTCCCGGTTTGGGAAGTGTCTTCCGCAACATCCCAGCTGGGAACACAACGGGCAGGTCACCCGTAACAAAGTCTTCCCGGTCCGGGAACGTGGCTGTGATTGTGCCAGACCCCTCATCCGCTGTTGAGCAGGTGCCCCATTTAGCTAACATATTTACCACCCCAGCACCTTTCTGATTTCAAGTGTTGTCGTATAAGGAGAACCCGCACTGATATGATGCTCTGCACTCTCAATAATGTACTTGCCGCTATAAAAACCAACGTTCAGCACGCTTACTGTCACTCCAGCCGCCAGGCGCGTGTCTCCGCTCATTTCAAGCTTTGCCTTGCCTGACTTCTTGTTTTGCTCCCTCAGCCTGTTACGGGCTATTCTGGTGGCTTCTGCCACGGTACCAGCCTGTTCATTCAGCCTCAAGGTCGGATATTTACTCATGCCAGGAGCGCTATATGTCCCGGTTACCGTCTTGCTCTTTTCTGTTTTGGATTTGGCTGTTGTGTAGCTCACAATAGCCTTTCCGTATGCCGTGCTTTCGCTGTCTTTGGAAAACTCGTAGCTGAGGATATCGCTTTTACCCCTGACGATATCCATCACAGGAGCGGCATTCTCAAAATCTAGTTCGCTGAACAAGACCAGCTTTTTGCCGGACAGCTTAACAGCTATCCCCTCAGCCTGACAGGTCTTAATCAAAAATTCGAAGTCGGTTTCGTCCGACTGGTCTAATCGCTCATATTGCGGGTTTACCTTGGCGTTGTAACTAAGTGCAAGACCCGAATGTTTAGCAATATCTGCAGCTACCGTCCGCAACTGAACCTTTTCATATGACTTGGATCGTTTTTGTTGCTTGGTAGACTGCCCGGATAAAGGTAACGCGCTCGCTTCAATGACGATCATGTCAGGCTTCCCGGTAAACCGAAACGCTTTGACATAAAACGTGCCGCATACCAGCTTTTTGACCTCGCCGTTTTTATGCCAATCTCGGGTGACAATTTCGGCCCGTATCTTATCATCAATATAAGGCACCCAGCCCTTAATCCAATCGTTGTTACGGTCATCCAGTGTTATTGTAATGGTGTCAATCTGACCGTTATATCCGTCTGAATAGGTAAAATCAATTAGGTATTGATCTAGTACCGTGCTGCTGACAACCTTGCCATTGTAAGTAAGGGCGACACTTGCTGTGCGCCCATCATTCACGACAGCCATTACCCATCTCCCTCCTCTTCCTCTCCAATCCTCCAAGGTGGCAATGTGGTCGATGTCTCATCCGGTATAGCAGGGACAGTCAGGATAACGCCAGCACCAAAAAAGACCGTATCTACATGGTTAAAGTTAGCTGCCATTAGATCGGTCATAAAATTGATGCTTCCTGTGAGTTTATAGGCGATATTATCCCATGTGTCACCTTGTATGGTTCGATATGTCGCCATCAGGCCATAGCCCTCCTTCTGTTCTTGCGCTCCCACTCCTGCATATTGGCTTCCCATTCGCGTTGTGAGTCTCGCAATGACTTTTGGATCACCTTTTCGTCTGCGTTCCCTTGAATAATAATCTGAGGGCTAAACACAGGAGCAAAGTGTCCACCCCCTCCACCATCCATTCCTAATGCACTCCCTGCGGCTGCGTAGAGGTCGCGTGAGCGCTTGGAGTTATTGAGGGGGATAATTGCCTCATCGTCTCCAGCCTCGCCCACAAGACCCAATGTAGGGCTTGTTACAATGCCACCGTCTGCAAACTTTTGAGGTTTAAGAGGTGGAATAGCTTGGAGAGGGAAACCATGTGTGTTTTTCACCACGTTCGGAAAACTGTTTGGAGTAGCCATTGGTCCATATTTTTGTTTTATATCAACGGTAACGTCTATCTGTTTTGATGTGGGAAGAGTAGCGAATTCCTGATTGAGTTCCCTAACCCTTTTCGCCGCCTCGTCCACGTTCTTTCTAACTTCGGTGGATAGCGTTCCATAACGATTCGTTAGTTGCTTTAAGGATTCACCATTTAGTTCTTCGACTTCTATCATGCGGTATCTAGCATTGTAGAGTTCGTCCATCGAAGCTTTAGAAGCTTTCATTTCTTCAGCGTTTGTTGCCAGGTCTTCCCTCGTTTTCGTCATAACCATTCTTGCCGTGTCAACATGCTCGCTAATGTCGGGCAATCTAGCATTATCTTGGTTAGTGATTTCTTGGAGTTCATCAGTAAGAGCTTTTAACTTCGCTACTTTTTCCGCCCCTGCCGGGGTGTTGTTCATGACATCGTTGTATTTTGTGCGCAGAGCTATTAACTTTGTGAGAACATTTCTACTATGTTCTTGCGCTGTGTTCAAATCTTTTTCTTTGTTTTGAAGGTCACCGTACTCTTCTAACAAATCAGGAAGTTGCGCCTCTTTATCAAGAATTGTGAAACGCGCTTCTTGTTCTGAGGCTTTAGCCATGTTGTTGTAAAGATCAAGCTGAGCACCTGCCTGTTGCCGTAATGCATCAGTTTTAGCGTCTTGAGCAGTAATATAACCATCACTTTGGGCGATAATCTGCTGTTCAATGTCGGCTATCTTGCGTTGCGCCTCGGCAAGTTCATTAGCAGGTGTTTTGGCATTATCAATTTTTTCTTTTAACCGATCATACTCTTTGACCAAGTTTGTGAGCTTATCACGTTGCTTGTCCGTAGCGTTGTAGTCGTCAAAAGCAGTTTTGAGCGTGTCACCCATGTGAATCATAGACTTTCGCGCAGCTTCTTGATGCTCTCTATACGCAATTACCCCAGCGGTCACTAAACCGATAGCGCCAACAGCAATACCAGCAGGCGATTTCATGAAAGCCAGTGATTTACTTAGCAATCCTCCGGCTCCAGCCGCTTCGATCAACTTACCTTTCAAGCCCCATAATCCCTTGCCTAGCACAGCTACATTCTTGCCAATCAAAGCAGCAGGAGTTGACAGTGCTACAAATTCGATAAAGTCCTTGTTATCCTTTGCCCAATCCACCATTTCATGAAGCATTGGCAAAAGTTCTTCACCGATTGGGATAACAATTTCCGTCATGATTTCCCTGCCCAAACCTTGAAGCTGTTTGGAAAAGGACTCCATATTAAGCTTTTTGATATCCTCCATCGTGTTTAGATTCTTATCGAATGAGCCTGTAACATCATTAAGCGCCTGCGTGATGCCAGATCCCATATCCTCATATTGTGTTCCGAACAACGATACAGATAAGGCATTGCGTTGCTGCAAATCGTCTATTGTAAGGAGTTGATCGTTTACTAATGCAAGAGCATCCCTAGCTGTAATTGACCCATCAGAAATGCCTTTGAAAATCTTTTGACTTCCGCTCAGCAAGCTGCTAATCGTCTTGCTCGCTTTGTCGACTTGGCCACTTTTACCGGATTGCAAAGCTTTAAGCAGGTCTGTTGCAGATTTTTTACTTGTCTTAGCGGTCAAATCGGCAAATTCCTTGGTTTTTTGTCCGCCTTTTTGAAGCTGTTTGATATAACCGCCTACATTATCGCTTGCAAACAGTTCGTCCATTGCATCAACCACAGCTTTGTCGCCGCTCTTGATACGGATACGGAACTCCTTCAACGCATCTGCCACTTTATCTGTGTTGAAAGCGCCCTTTTCCATGCCACTATTGAGTACGTTTAGCATTTGTTGGGCATTGTAGCCCGCATCCTTGAATTGCACTGAATATTCGTTCAGCGTGTCCAAAAAGTCGTCAGCACGATTAAGTCCCTTCTGGCTACCTTGTGCAATGAGGTTAAATGCTTCCTCGGATGTAATGCCAAGGTTTTTCATCATCACGCCGACAGTTCGCATGGTTTCATTGACCTCATACCCGAAAACATCACGCAACGACATCGCTGATTCTGTAGCATCCTTTAACGCTTGGCCCGTGAGTCCTGTGGCGTTTTTAACATTTACCAGGGAATCGGCTATGTCTCCGAAACCCTCACCGTAGTTTGCCTCATACATGCCACGGATGGAATCGTCAAGACTCTTCATTTCTTCGGCGCTTGCTCCAGTAGCTGCCTGCACCTTAAATAAAGATTCCTCAAGCTCGCCCACATCGTTGATCATGTTACCAAATGCCCCGGTAACACCGTCTATAATCGCTTTAGCACCTGTGAAGTCCAAAGCCCGTTGAAATACATCACCAAACTCGCGCGCGCGGTCGGTTATATCCCGTATAGAGTCAGGCACATCGTCCGGTATTGGACGCGTGCGCCTTAATTCATCTAGATTTTGTTCAAGCAAAGCTACATCTCGGCTCAAGTCGGTGAAGCTACGTATGATGCGTGGGTCAATCTGTCCCGATAGCTCAAATGTTAGCTCGTATCGTCTCGAACCGCCCGAACCTCCGCCAGCTCCAGCCATTTAAAAAACCTCAATTCTACTGTGGGTTGTCTTCCTTACGCCGTTCCTCAACTTTCCTGTGAAAATTGTTCATGGCAACGATCCAATCATCCAGTTCGATTGCCGGACGCTTGATGTAATCTAACGGGCTACCGCCCGCGAATTTGGCAAGAGCTATACAATCCTCCATCAATTTCGCGGACGGGTTACCAATTAGATCAAGCCGTCCAAAAAACGGCGAGACGCTCCAATCACCCGGTTAAAGTCTTTGGCAGGAAGCTTTTTTAAGAAATTGGGATGTACGCCAGCAGCTTTAGCAGCCAAGACAGCCAGATACGCCGGATGTTCGTTTTTGAAAGCTGGTAGGAAGTTCTTGCCTTGATTCAAAGCGAGAAAATCCCCCTCAAGAGAGATAATGTCTTCGCCTGTGAGTTTGTCGAATTCAAGATTAAGCTCTTTATAATCAACATCCTCCCAATTAACAGAAAGAGACAGCCTAATGACTGTCCCTGTTGGTTGTGCTACTTCCTCTTTCATTTGTTCTTCTGTTGTCCCTTGTGCGCTCATGTTTAATCAACCTTTCTATTTTTAGGATTAGGCTTTGCCCAATGCTTTATTGATGTCAAATAGATCGTCCACGCCATTGATACGACTTACGCCGTTGAGCTTGTCCAATTCTTTGACAGCTACGCCATCAATAAACACTTTGATGTACGTGACTTCAAGCGTAGTTGTGGTGCCAGTAGTGGCATTTTGAGCGAAAGTACCAAGGTCAATCCCTTTGCCGATGCCCTTAACCACTATCTTAACGGCCCGTGTTTCCAGCTCGCCGGATGTGGTATTAAACTCGGTAAATGCACCACGAATCTCCAGCGACTTGAGTTTTGTACCTATCAGCCCAAACGCATCTTTATCAATCGTACGCCAAGCAATACCAAGTTCTAACGAACCGTAATGACCTGGCGTTGGGATATCAAGCTCACCCAAGATGCCAGCCCCGGACAATGTATCTGTCAAAGGTGTGAAGTTGGGCAACGTAATGTCACCCGTGGAAAAATCGGTACTTGAACCATTTGCATAGATCGACATACCGACCAATTTAACCGGAATATTTTTAGCCAATGTCTACCCCTCCTTATGCCGCTGCGCCCAGCGTAGTCAGATACGCCAGATCATAAGCAACGATAAATTCAATATCTTGTGCTGGGCTTGGAGGTGTGATGAACAAGCGGTATGTCAGGATACCATCCTCCAAGTTGGAAACCGTGTTATCGCTGTCACGGTATTCAATTCGACCACCCAGCAGCGCACCAGCTGCAACCAATCCATTTAGCCAGAAATTTACGTCATCCGTTATCTCTCCAATCAGGCGGTTGTTTAGCGGACGGTCAATCTTGTTCCAATATTGCAAAACAATATTGTTTTTGACCCAGCTAAACATGCGACGAACCGGAATAAAGGCGCGTTGTGCATCCGTCAAAGTTGGATAGGCTGCTGTGCGGTTGCCCCACAACCTCCATCCTCTGCCCATATTAAGACCTGTGACAATACCGTTATTATTTAGATAAGTGGCTTGGTTAAACGGAACGTAAGCCTCTGAACCGTTCTCCATGACCAAGCTATCCACAAAAATATCTTTATTAGATGGAGACTCGAACGGGATACCGCCATTATCTGCATCTGTTGCCACAGTGCGAGCAGCCGCGACCACTGACATGTGATAGGTCACATCGTTGTACTTGGCTTTAGGCCATACATTAAAGCTGTATGGGCTGGTATAACGATTGTCGTTTTTCCAGTTGACCAAGTTAATGTAACGTTCGGATGCGTCCAGGTCAGCAATAACATGGGCTTCAAACAGTCCATTAATGTTAAGAGACTTAGCCACCATCGCCGCATAGACTGTAGGGTCGCTTGACCATCCTGGTGCAACCAGCAGATTAGGTACAAGTCTGGTCGTGAGAAACACTTCCTCGATAACCTCCAACCCCGTTCTAACGCCTGTTGTGGAGTTTTCCCCGCCTATAATCTTAGCCGCTGTCACCTTTGAAGGGTCTAGTTTGGAGTAACCTACTTGCAACACCGTAGTGTTGGCAGGGATTGCACCACCTGGAATAATCGTAACCACGGTTTTTCCGTTGTCATCATAGGTTGTAGCGTAGTCAGTGCCAGCCACATACGTAGTCGCACCATCAGAAGACTTTACGATTACTGTGGAATTTACTACGCCGCTGTCAGCAGCAGTGTACACCCCATCGGTAAACGTAGCAGCAGCAGGAACAACCGCCGTATTATCCGTAGCAGGATCAAGCACGTTTATAAATACTGCCGGAGACAGCTTTGCAATCTCGAAAAAGTAGAAAGCAGCCTCGCAAAGCGGGAACGATGCCCAATCATCCGAATAGCCAAAGTAGTATTCGAATTCATCCATACTCGACACCAAAATTGACTTATTTGTGACAGGTGTCCGGCTTTGTGTCATGTTGACCGGAGCTGCACCAAAAAAGACTGGCAATGTGGTAGTTTGCACCGTGCTACCACTGCGGTCCCGGAATAACTCCTTTGTTCTAATGCCGTGATATTCAGTCATTAGCGCACATCCTTCACAATTTTATAAGCCACGTTGAGTGGATGCCCTGTGACACCTACATCAATCTGCGCTTGAGAGAGCTGGGTAACAGGCACAAATAAGGACTTGAGTTGCGGGTACTTGTCGTACAGGTCTTGCAAGTGGTCTGGATATCCACCGACAAAAATTTGATATGTGCGCAATCGCCCCTTTTCCAATCTTGGGCCGATATACACAAGATGTTGATCATCTACAGGTGGTTGCTCATTCCCGATTACACCACTCTGTTCAGCTTCGACAACCTTGGCTTTACGAGTGCTCTTGGTTTCTTCGCTTTTATCTTCAGTTTTTTCTACCATAGTCGTACCTCCGTTTGTATTGTGGGTGCCTCCCAATTGGTGCTGACCACGCCTATAAAATAGGGGTCCGTCTGCTCTTCATGAAAATCAATGTCGAGTGGACGGGCTATTCTGAACCCCCACCCTGAGTAATCATGCTTGAGCAAAGATTGTCTTATAACTTCCATCAAGTGGAGTGTATCCTTCTGCGCCTGCAAACCCTCTGCCTCAACGCCACATATCAGATCAATTTCACACAGCCGCATCATGTCGTCCGTGTCCGTTGAACGCAAAAAACGAACGATCACAAAAGGGAATCGTTCGTCTCTATATGTTTCCAGCGTTTGTTGGTTAGGCACAGGCTCTAGTGTCTGCGGCGCGTAAGGATCAGGCATAGCCTCAAACTCAGGCACCTGTCTAGGAGGCAAATCCATTGTAAATACTTTGACTTTTCCATCGGTATTATCGTCACTGGTCTTGTCGCCAAGGTACATACCGGACGTGATTTCAAGGATGTGGTCCCTAATCCTGTCCGTCATACTGGCTGGTGTCAATTCCATCTTTACAACCTCCCTAATAACCTATTGAGTTCGTGTGGCATACGCTTGTTCATTTCGTCTGCATATACCTCCTGCACATGCGTAACAACCTCTTCATTGTTCGCCATTTCTGGCACCGCTGGCCCCCTCAATTCGCGTACAGGAAGTCTTTTCTTTCCAACTCGCTCAAATACACCCGTATGACCGCCCATGTTGGATATGAACGCCCTTTTGAGTGGTTTGCGCGGCGACCCTCTCAACACACCCGCCTTGACCGTCTTAGGTCTAGCAGGTCGTTGTTTTGGATTAACACTAAAGTTAATCAGAGGTATAGTCTTCCCTTTGGTTTTAATCTCGGAAGACATGCCCGTACCTGCCGCTTTGCGGACCGTGACGGTCTTTGTAGCCTCAGATTGCTTAATAACATACCTTTCCCTTATCTTTCGTCCCAACTCTGTCTTGGAACGCTGTGTGGCGCGGTTAACGCTTGAACGTGTAGCCTGTTTGAGTATCTTGTCCATGACCGCCATTTGCTTGCGAGCTGCCCGAAGATTACTCCTGACATCAAGAAAAGACATTATCGCCCACCACCATTTGAGGATAGGGAAATTTTAAGCACTCCCATGTCGTTTGAAACCGCTGTGATACGATATTTGAGATTGTCTAAGGTAATTACCTGTTCCCTTGCGGGTGTAAAGCCCAACACACGCGGATCAATATGGATGATTGCATTATGCGCGGATACACCCTCTGCCGTTTGGATTGGACGACCATCTAACGTAAATGTCTCCACAATCATGTTAAGACGACGAGGATTGCCACCAGCTACAAGCACATGCAGTTCCGAAAACTCCAAAGGGTTGAAAAACACATTTGGCACATCATGAATGATTTGATCGCGCAAACTCATAACGCACCTCCGTTATTATTTGGCAGGATTTTCAGCAAGCCATTTTTCATATTGCTCTTGCCGACCCTCTTTATTACTGGATGCTGTAAACTCAAGTGATTCAAGGAGCTTTTTTTGTTCTTCGGCTCCCATAGCGCCAAAATCAGCAGCGGAAACAGCAGCAGGCGTTACGCCTTCTGTTTCCTGCTCCTGAGAATCCTCAATTGCTCCATTTGCTTGAAGCTCCAGAATAAAATCCATAGGAAGCTGGCCCTTTACATTGGAGCCAGCTTCCCATAAACGACCAGCGTAATTAAGTGGTTTCTTCAAAATCATTGTCCACTACCTCCTGTTGCACCCGGATTTTTGAACAATCCACGGCTGTCCAGCACGGTTACACCATAGTCAAAGAAGATACGGAAGTCCATTCCAAGACGGTCAAAAGGAATGTCTGTTTCCAACGTCGGTTCCTCTTGTCCTCGCAGATAGGTGACCTCGATTGTATCCGCAATATTCGGGTTAGCAGCCATATACCAAGCAGCGGCAGAATATTGATCGAGTTCCGCATCCACAATAATATCCATTGAGTTACGGAAAACGTTGGATACTCCGCTGTGTTTGCCGGATGGGTCCGCATCACTGTGCAGGAATTGATTAGCGCTAGTTTCCAAAGAAGCGGGAACCAACAAAAATTGCGGTGCGATATTCAGCGTAGCTTCCCCGCGCTGTCCTTTTTGTGTTCTCATAGCCGTGCGACCCTCAGACATTGAAACAGTGTTGATATCTGCCCCGGTACCCAAGTTTTTATGATCCGTACCAAATAGGGCTTTACCATCCCAAATAAGAGGATTTGAGGCCAGCATTTTATACACCAAAGCGTTGATACCACGTTTTGCTGAGATTACATAGGCTTGTGGCACCTTGGAAAGCATGTCCAGGTCGTCATTAATGAACGCTTCCCGCGTAAATCCCCAGCGCTTGGAGTATGTGAGCACTGCTTTTGTGACCTTTTCATCCTTCATCGCTGCATCATATGGAATTGGAGCGTTTTGCGCTGTCAACTCCAAACCACCAGCCTCAGAAATGCGATAGTGTTCTGCTGCCTTAAAATCGGAGTTACTACCACGACCTGTCCAATGTTGGAACGTGGTTGGAGCTTCTGCGTAGGCTTGTGACAGCGTTTTGTTGGCGGCATTAGAAATAATGCCTTGGAATGTGCTATCAGGCGACAGAGCGCGGCGTAAAAGGTCCTCGTCACGCAACAAATGCGCTCCCGACTCTCCAGCACGGACCAAGCACTCAACAGCCAAATCACGCAACCGCAGCGAGCGTAGTTCTGGCGCCCCCGGCGCTGGCTTTGCAACACCTCTGCCCGCACGCATAAGCAGGGCATCGGATGCAGCTGCACGGAATTTGTCCGTTTCCTCTGTCGTGACCTGTACACCGGAGGCGTGTGGTTTACGATCTTCGATTTGTTTTTGCAAAATGGCCTGACGGACCTTATCAACTCCGCTGCCATCCTCAATGTACGGTGAAGCATCCACGCCGAAGTTACGGCACAGCGCATTAATTTCCGTTACGCGGCTCCGTTCTGCCGCTGCCGCCGCTGCCCGAATACCATCTTCGTTAATCGGTGGCGCTGGTGGTGCCTGTGGTTCGCCGGATCGTTGGCCTGCGCCTGCCGGGGTTCCGCCTCCAATTTCTCCACCTGTATCCGGCGCGTGCATCAATCCCTGCGCTGCCAAAGCCAACATTTTCAATCCCTTCATTCTTTCATCCTCGCTTTCATTTTGTAAATTACGTCCTATACCTACTGACGGATCGGCAGGTGTAGGCTCGATACTTATTTCAAACGGCTGCCATTTAAGAGCTACATAAGCTGGCCCAGTGAATCTACCATTGGCGGAAGTCTTACCCGCCTTAACTTCTTCCCAGGAGCTGACTTCATAGCCAACTGATACGCCTTTGATGGTCCCTTTTTTAACCTTCTGAAACACCCGGTCACTATCAGGGTCGTCATCAAACTCCACAACAGCCCGTGCTTTCCGTTCGGTATCATCTGTCCAGACCTGTTTAATAGTACCGATTGGCATGTTCCCATAATTAGGGTCACGGCCATGAGCGAATAATAAAACCCCGACATCGTTCAACCTAGAAAGGTCAATCGCTCCGGGGTCATGAGACAAAATTTCATCACCGAACCAGCGTCCATAAGGTGCTTCGGATGAAAAAGAAAGCTCAATCGTTCGATCTTCTTCGTTTACAGATTCAGTATTGATAGTCAATACACGAGATAATTGCTTATCCGGTACAGTTGCATTTCTATGCAGCGTCATCGGCATCTTCTGCATCTTTATTTTCTTCATCTGGCTCATTGTCTGCTCCTTTCTTTGGAATATCCGTGGCTGTCGGTTCTGAACCGGACAACTCACGTATTAATTGCTGTTCTGCTGCACGCTGCGCCACCACATCACGCCAATCTTCCCCGCGCTCGGCGCATATACGGGCTAAAGTGTCTTGGTTGGAAGCAAGAGCTGTTTCATTTGCTTTCACCTCCTTCAAAGGGTCAATCCAAGCACTTCCTGGCGGTATCCAGACATGCGCCCTGTACGACTCCTTGTTTTGTTGGTACTTTGGCAATTCCAATTGGCCTGAGAGATGCATTGCATCTAAAAACTCTTGATAGATCGGTGTCAGCACGCGCTTAATAATCATCTTCTGCATTTTTTTGTACAGCTTACGATCTTCAAGCAGTCCTTGTCGGGCCGATGAATAATTAACTTGTGATAGGTCACGAGATACAGCTTCATAGCTCAGCCCAATTCCTGCTGATACAAGCCGGACCAATGTGGTAATCCACTCTTTGGCATTCGATGCCTGACCGGAAGGAACAACCGTTTGAACTTCATCACCTGGATTAAGTTCCCCAATCATCCCTGGAGCCAGTGATACACCCGAATAGTCAATTTCATTATCTGTTTGGACTCCGCGTCCCACTCTACCGCCGCTCGGGGTGTCTTTCTTAATAAAAACAGACAAGCAGGCCAGAACTCTTTCCTTTATGGAGACGGCCTCAATGAATTGATTAGCGTCCTTGACACGTGGTAATGCTGTTGCCAGATTAGAAACTTCCCTAACCTGCTGTGGCGTGGTCTTTTTGAATAGATAAATAACATCCTTCGCAGGAATACGTACATTTTCGACCGGATTAAGAAAATATCCATCTGATACCTTGAAATGATATGCCACGGGCTTGTTGTACTGGTCTATCTCGATCCCCTCAACAATTCGGTTACCATCACCAGGTGCAACAATAGTGTTTTTCGTGTCAAGTTCATCAACGGAACGAACCTGAATTTTGAAAGGGAACTTTTCACCTTTGACATAGACCTTTATCAAGAAAATACCGCCATCGACAATATAACGACGGATCATCATTTCCTCAATTTCTTCTAAAGACTGCGTAGCGGTAATATCCACATTCTCTGCCTTGCAAAACTCTTCCCATAGATCCTCAATCTGTTTATTCATTTCGCCATTGGCATTCCCAGGCATGTCATGCGGCAATTTCGCTTGAAGCATGATCCCGGTCCCTATCACATTTCGTTCAAAAGCGGAGATGATCGCACCGCCTATATCGCTGTTTCGCTCCATGTCCTGCGCCCGTGCCCGGATTAGTGACCTTTCGGTTGCCTTCATGTGCTCGTTTGGCGTTTGAGATGGGTTCCAATTATGATTGAGTCGTCCGCGACTGCCGGAATCAAATACATCCATCCCGGTGCGCCACGCCATGCGTTTATACGCCCAACGCGGACTAATAGCAGCTATCGAACGATCAAGCCAACTCATCAACTTTACCTCCCTTCAAAATAAACCTTTCTGAACATTCCGTTTCCGCTTTCCAGTGCTTCGATTTCCTGTTCTAATCGGCTCCGTTCAGTGTACAATGTGGCTAAATCTGCCCGTTTAAGCGACCTGTTTGCGATTGAATATTCTTGTGCCCCTGACTGTATGGCGCTAATTGCTGTTTCAACCTCAAGCAGTTGTTCGCGCAGCTTTAAGAGCCTTTCTTCCTGTGTCATAGCCATGAACCATTTCCTCCCCCTACCCATGAATTTTGCTTCGCAGGCTTTTTACTAACTTCTTTTTTGGGTTCTGGCTTCTCTTCGTATCGCAAGTACCGGATACCCAAGCAATCCGCAGCAAAAGCGGCATAAACCTCTGTGTCAAGGTAATGGTTATCTGCGTGCGCTGTCTTTGGTCGCCAAACTTCATATTCATTACGTCCGCGCTTCTCAATCACTTTTTCTTCCGCTGTGATTTGCTCGGCATAATCCAAATCACAGCCTGTATAAACAAACCAACCGCCTGGGTCGTCATTCTTGAACCCCAAACGGTTGAAAATGAAGTCTTTATAATATCCGCCATCGACCATATATAAAGAAATACCGTACATGCCGCGTTCCTCTCGGTCGATTTTCGATAGACTGAATTTCTTAGTTAGGGTCTTGCTGGAACCCTTTACTGCTACTGCCCACTCGCTGTTATTGACGCAAAATGTATAGGTATCATCCGCATTATAACCGGAGTCAATAGCACACAACCTGACTAAATGTTCTGTGCCATCTCTAGAGCAATATGAAATATTCATCACATCTTCAATTTGCGCCCATGTTTCCACTACACCATGACGTATATTTTGGCTGACCATTCCATCGCCCCAGGCTCGGATGGTGTAGTAAAACCGATCCTTCTGAACGTCCACCCCTCCAGTCAGCAGAATAGTCCGGTCAGGCACTACCCCTTCCTCATATCCGCTGTCCTTCTCAAGCACCTTGTCACTGTTAAGCTTTATCTGCGTGTTTTCCCAAGGCTCGGCCAGCCAGGAATTGATAAAGTTCATAAGCTCTTCCGGTATTTTCCTTGAAGTCATAAACTCGGCAGCCACATCACCAAAACGCACCCACGGGCTGTATATGGCATTGAGCCAAAAGCCTGTTTTTCGGCGCAGCTTAGTTTCTCCAGACGGATCTCGCCATTCTCCAGCTCGAAGCATAGCAGGCTTGTGAGCGTCCCGTATAATTTCATTACAATGCTCACATTCATAGTGAGCTGCCCCCCGGATAGACTCCGTATCCAAGCTCTTATCAAAGATTATTTTCTTGAACTTGAACGTTTGATACTGTCCACAATGAGGACACGGCACGTAATATTCCAGTTTGATGTCTGCGCCTTCCCACGCCTGCCAGATGGGTCCGGTGCGAACGGTCGGCGTAGAAGTCTGCATAATCTTTTTGTTAAATGGGAATGTTTTGGTACGCTCTCTCGCCAGAGAACGCGGGTCCGCTTCCTTCCCTGCCGATTTAGGGTATTTGTCCACTTCATCCATGAATAAGAAGCGAATCGGGCGGCTGGAAAGTGTTGCTGGACTGTTCGCCCCAGCTATAACCGTGTACATCCCGTCAAATTGGAGTTCCAAATCTTTAGAATTCCCCGGGCGAAAGCGACTACGTAAGGCGGGGCTTAATTCCATCATCGGTTGCAATCGGTTTTCTGACGTAAATTTAGCCATGTCCAAGTTGGGATACATAACAAGTGCCGGGCTTGGGTCCTGGGCAACAACAAAAGCCAGCATATTATTAAGGCATTCTGTGCCTCCGACCTGTGTCGGCTTTAAGAAAATAATTTCTTCTACTCGTGGATCGGTAAAAGCGTCCATAATCCCGCGTAAATAAGGTGTTCTGTCCGTGGACCACTGCCCTGGTTCGGCGGATGTTTTGCTATCTAACACCCTGTATCGGTCTGCCCATTCTGCTACTGTCAACTTTTCAGGCGGTCGCAATACTTGGAAAGCCTCAGTAAGCCAGTCAGCCCACTTACTTTTTGCCTTTTTTGGCATAATACACGCCCCGGACAGACATTTGTTGCAAGACTGCTCCTGTTGTGTCGGCTATATTTTGTTCAATCATCCTGACCGTTTCAGGGTCAACGTAAGGTGCGACCTCCATTGCAACACGGCGACTAATTCCGGACACAGAACGTTTCAACGTAGTAAAAAAACGTTGAAGCTCTGAAACTACCTCATCACGCTTTATATACTGGCCTTTGGTAACTGCATTTTTAAATTCCGCTGCTTCCGCCTGCTTCTCTTTCAACTTTGCTTCAAAACGCAGTTTCCGCGCGGCATCGCTTTTTGGTTCCTCATCGTCAGACTCATCGTCTCCACCCAAACGGTACTCCATGACCCAATCGAAAGAAGATTTTAGAGGGTACCAACCGTTCCCCGCTTTGGGCATTCCAAGCTTCACCCACTGTGCAAGTGTGTTGCGGTGTACCCCGAACAGTTCAGCAGCGTAAGAAGCGCTGATACACAAGACTTCATCTATCATTTTCACCTGCTTTTCCATGCCCAAAATACCACCCCCAAAATGCACAGTGCACAGTGATTTTTTTTCATAAAAAATATCGAATTTTCGGGGTCATTCGTACCCGCATGGTACCCCCGGCCTGGGAAGGACCCAAATTTAAAATAATTTACAAATTAAGCTTATTTCCGTAATGCTCTAAGCCCTTCTCGTTGAGTCCTGCTAAGAAGAATAGTTGTGCTGTATTCAACTCATATCCATATTTCTCTTGGTATAGAGTATTGAACAACTTGACTTCATCCGCTTCAATGGCCTTGCTTATTTCTTCATGCGTGAAGGTGTCGAGTATAAACCCCATATCAATAAATGATTCTTTCAGTTCTTCATCGCTCATTATTCTCCACTGCCTTTACGGTGAACGACTATTGATACTATGACACATATGATCAATATAACGATCCATAAAGGCCAATAAGCGATTAGCTTCTCTCCCTCTGTCATGTGTATCATGTCATCTATGAATTGACTTATCACCACGACGCTCCTTTCGGTTGCGTGGAGTATTCGCCCTGCCTGCCGTTAGTCGTACAATCCACTTGAGTATTTTCATATTTGCACCTACTTATAATTGACTTCAAAATCTATAAAGGACGGCGGTTCAGTCAAAATCATTTTGACTGACTGTACATCCACCTTGTTGTCTTTGGCATACTGTATAACTTTAGCTGCTATCTCCTGTTTTAGTTGATAATGAGGTACGTCCTTCTTTAGATTAACAACGACTCTCAGTTCCCCGTTATCCAATAGATTCATCTGACAATAGTAATCTTGTTCATGTCCCATTGATGATCCCCTTTCTACAGTTCGCCCACATGCATGTCTGCTTTGTTCCTGTCCAGTTACCCCATACACACCCTTGGCACTTGGTAGGCTGTTGAGGCGACACAGCAGGCACAGGCGGCGGTCGTTTGGTTGATTTAAACATATGTCTTCCCCCAATTAATAAATGGCGCACAGCGGAGTCGAACCGCCCATAGTCCTTTATGCACCACAAGCCCGGCATGAGCCGGGTAAGGTATTACAATAACTCTGCTGCAAGTTGCTTGAGCACTGGTGGTGTGGAAATAAGTTTACCGTCTGACTCGTTGCCGTTGATGTAGGCTTTATCTTCTTTGGCATAATAGACAACGCCTTGGCCCTCTACGATCGGAAAGCCGCTTTCATCATCCGTCAGGGATGTTTGAACGTGCTTGCCGTGCTGTGCTGCGTGTTCTTCATCATGTAGATGCAAAATACCGTCAGAACTAAGAAATGCGAAACGTGGTTTTACAGACATGCTAGTTTCCTCCTTGTTTTGGCATAGCAAAAAGGAGAACGAATTTTCGTTCCCCTCATGCTTGCTTATGGATTGGTGAAGCTAAGGAAAAGTTTCCTGATCACCAAATTTCGATGTTATAAATATATCAGATCAAAAATAAAAAATGTGATAACTATCTTCTATCATTTTGCTATTATTTTTCTAAGATTTTCGTTCTTTTACTTTTTTGTTTGGGATATAATACATTACACATACCAAAATAAAAACTAAAGGATGTTGTATATGGCTCCTGTAAGTGCTGATTTTCTACTTAGTTTAGGAATTGAAAACATAATTAACTACCTGCGTAAATCCAGAGCAGACGAAGAACATGAAAGAAGAACGGGCGAAGATGTTCTAAAAGCCCAAAAAGAGTTAATGGATAGAGTCCTTGAACCTTTGGGAATACCTTATACACAGCGTCCCGAAGTAGGGTCCGGTGACAAAATATCAACACGGCCAGTTTTCCAAGGTGTCATTGATGATCTTCGCATGAAGAAATACCAGGCTATTGCAGTTAAAGAGATATCACGTATGGGCCGTGGCTCTTATACTGATATGGGTGTTATTTATGATTTAATAGTTGATAATCGGATTTTCATTCTAACTCCTTACAAATTATATGATCCTCGTAACCCGTCTGACCTACGACAAATCCGCTTTGAACTCTTTATGTCTCGTGAAGAATTCGAAACAACTAGAGAACGTCTATTTGGAGGTAGAGTGAACAACGCAATTGCAGGCCGTTGGGTTGCTGGTCCTGCTCCGTTCGGATTCGATTATGATAAGGATTCGAAAAAGCTAGTTATAAATGAAGAGGAAGCTAGTATTGTGCGTATGATATTTGATTATTATGTAAATGGTGTGCCAGAATCTGACGGAACAAGACGTGCTGTTAGCTTCCGGGCTTTGGCTACATATATAAGCAAAAAAACATTGATACGGACACCTAAAGGAAAAAAAGAATGGCATCCAAATCAACTATTACAGCTAATAAGCAACGAGCGGTATATAGGAACATTGCGCTTCCGAACTACACAGAGAATCAATGGGAAAATGGTCCAGCGTCCAGAAGAAGAACATATAATCGTGCCGGATGCATTCCCGGCTATCATTAACCCTACCATATGGTTACAGGCACAGGGCAAATTAATTGACTCTGCTCATAAACCGCGTAACAAGATGGATTTTTCCCCTTGTGAACTTGCTGGCCTATGTGTGTGCCATAAATGTGGCCGGAGAATGGTTAGACAATACAGCGTTCAAAACTACAAAACAAAATCGGGGGCTATAAGTAAATATCACAAAGAATTTTTGTGGTGTACTACTTCCGGCTGTACATTTTTGAAATATAGATCTATAGAAGAAGACTTACTGGAAGTTTTGCGGCATTTCTCAAATTTAGATAAGGATATTCTACAAGAACAACTCTCCCAACTTATTGCAGAAGATAAAAAGGTTAATTATAAAGAAGACGTATCTTCATATATTGAGTCGCGAAGCAAAGAACTAAAGAACCGGATGAATTTCATTTATGAAAAATATGAAACTGGCAAGTATACAGATGAAATGTTTGACGAAAGAAAAGCGGAGATTGATTCGGAGTTACAGGAACTTGCCCTTCTAAAAGCAGAAGCAAGTAAACCACTTCCTACGGAGAGAAATCAAATTGATATTGATGTGGTGAAGAATAATCTAACATCTGTTCTTGAGGCGTACCAAGCAGCAGAAGATAAATCTGATCGTAATAAAATACTGAGAAGTGTCTTTGATCGTGTTATTGTGGAATTAACGGAACGAGGTCGGGGCCGTATTCCTGCTAAATATGTATTGTACCCAGTTTTAAAGCCGGGTTTGGTTGCGCGTGATTTCTTTAGCCTTATGAGTATATAACCTATTCATCTGCACTGATGAGCGCAAACCGCCCGGCCTTGAAATTCCCCTCTTGGGTCAGAGAAAGCAAATTCCACAAAAACTTCTCATCGCATTTCAGCATTTCCTGAAACTCCATCAGTCCACGATTTGCTTTGTTCAACTCTCCGTCAAACCGATACGCACGCGGGTCGGATTCCGAACCATACTCCGTAATCGTGGAAAAGTCGATGCTGCCCGTCAAATCAGCAATATCCTGTGACTTCGGATCAGAAGGGCTGAACGTACCAATACCAATCCGGTTTTCTTCCGATATAAACACCCGCTCCACGCGGACCTTTTCAATATCGCCATCAAATTCTGTGCGCAATCTCATCTGGCAGGATGGGCAGAGATTACCTTCAATCCGTACACCCAGCTCCTTTTCAAAATCGGGACGCAGCTCATGGGGAATCAGATGAAGCGGGTCCTCATGCATCGGGCAGCCTTCAATCGCGTACACGGCTCCCTGATCCGTTCTCGAAAATTTCTCCAGGCCACGCTTTAGCAACGTGACCAGTGTCGATTTCCCCCCACTGACGGGTCCCATCAAAAGAAGGATACGCTTGCGCACATCGAGTCGCCTGGCTGAGGAATGGAAATATTCCTCCACCAACTTTTCCAGCGCTCGATCCAGTCCAAAGATCTCCTGCTCAAAAAATTTATATCGCTTATGTCCCCCAACCTCTTCTACACCAAAAGATTCAATCATCTTGTAAACCCGTGCATGAGCTGTCATCGCCGGCGTCGGGTCTTTCTTGAGTATCTCAATATACTCTCTAAAAGTGCCGCTCCAGGCCAGACGGTTGTTTTCCGCCCGGTACTCCGCAACGCGTTCAAAAATATTCATGCTCGGTTCCTCCCATGACTGCGTAATGACTATCCTCCACTCCGGATGATTATGGCTACACTCGTCACGCCTTTCAGGATATGATGCAATCCCCTTAAAAAAAGTGTAATACATACCTATGCAGATTGATTTCAGAATTGACCTATTTTTTGTGACAGGTCTCTCTGCTTTATCGAAAAAACCAAGGGATACACTGTGCTAAAATATACAACAACGACGCGGACCTGACGCATTATGGTACAATATAAGCTCGGAATAATGGGATAAAGGAGCGGGAGAAGTCATGGCGGTTCGGCATGAGACGGAGCTGTACGCTCCGGTGAAAGCCTTTTTTGAGAGCTTGGGATATGAAGTCAGAGGAGAGGTGCGCAACTGCGATTTGGTGGGTATCAAGCCAGGGCAACAGACACCACTGATTGTAGAGATCAAAAAGACGTTTAACCTGGCGCTTGTGCTGCAAGGCATGCAGCGTTTGAAACTAAGCAGCAATGTATATGTGGCTGTAGAACGGAATCGTGCCAAAAAAGGGGCCGTGAATCAGCGCTGGAACGAACTGGTGGGACTGTGCCGCCAGTTAGGACTTGGCTTGCTTACCGTCACCCATTTCAAAACGAAGCCGCCGCTCGTTGAGGTACTGTGTAACCCTGCGCTACCTAGCGACAATGCCCGCAATGCAGCAGCGGTACGCCCGGGCTCGCGCAAGGAAAAGCTACTGCGGGAATTTCACGCACGCAGCGGTGACCACAATACTGGCGGCAGCACCCGACGCAAGCTGGTCACTGCCTATCGGGAAAAAGCGCTGCGCGTAGCGGCAGCCTTGCAGAGCTTGGGGGAAGCCGCTCCGGCGCAGCTCGCTCGCATAGCAGCCGTCAGCACAGCTGCTGCCGTGCTTCAGCATAACTACTACGGCTGGTTTGAGCGCGTATCCCGCGGCCGCTATCGACTGACTCCGTTTGGCGAAGCTGCCCTAAATGAGTATGCGGCAGTACTGCAAGAACATGGCATTAAAACGGCCGCTGGAATGGACGCAGAGCTTGACGAGGATAGTGGACAGCGCCAGATTGCGGAAGCGCCAATCACTTACTCCACCGTTGCTGCGGAAACGGAGGATGACTGACATGGGGCGATGGTTTTTGCTAGCTCCGTGCAGTAAATTCACTAATCGTCTCACCGATCAGATTCATGCCCATAAGCAATTGCTCACGGCCCGGATGGCTAAAATTGAGGCGAATATGGGACGCGCCTTCACTACCAACCGCACATAGCGCACCTGGCATAAATGCTACGCCTTTGGGTAACGCCGCCTTTAGCAGCAATGCGCTGTCCAGCCCATCGGGCAACTGCACCCATACATACATGCCACCGGACGGAATATGATACGTCACGTCTTTCCAAAACGGACGCTTGAGCAACTCCAAGATTAATTGAAGTCGAGTCGAATATTCCTTGTTCAGCATCGCTAAGTGCTCGTGCCATTGAAAACGCGAGCTGGTCAACAATTGGAACAGCAGCCGTTGGTTCATCGTACTGGATTGCATATCAGCCAACTGCTTCAAGGCGTACATTCCTTCAATCAGCGGCGCAGGACCAGCAGCCCAACCCGTTCTCAGCGCAGGAGCAACGGTTTTATTGAACGAACCGATATAGAGCACTTGACCGCCCTGACCCGCATGATCCAGCGCAAATAGTGAGGGGTAAGTCTCTGCGAATTTTCGACTCTGACCATGCGGACTCTTGTCATGGGACTCATTTTTTTGCTTCAAATGCAATTCACCATAAGAATCGTCCTCAACTACCAGTACCTCATGATGCCTACACAGGTCCAAAATTTCCTGCCGCCTTGCCGCGCTCCACAAGGAGCCCGTGGGGTTCGTAAACGTTGGCGTGGCAAAAAAAAGCTTGGGTCGATAACGGATCATTAAAGCTTCAAGCTTATCAGGAATGACACCTTCCCCATCTGATTCTACAGGAACGATCTGTGCACCCTGCATAGATAGTACTTGTAAACATCCAGGAGATGTAGGATTTTCGACCAATACCGGATCACGCTCATCCACCATCAGCCTTATGATCAGGTCAATGGCCTGCTGACTACCTGTCGTGAGAAGGATTTGACCTGGTGGTACTCTTACTCCTTTACGCTGTTCCCACTCACCCGCAAGCCATGCTCGCAAAGGAAAATAGCCCTCCGGTTCACCATACTGGAGGGCATCAGGGCCGGAGCCAAACACATCATGGGCCGCTTCTTCCAGCAACTTCACCGGAAACAGCTCTTGTGCAGGCAATTCTTCAGCCAGAGATATAAAGGAGTGTCTTCTCGCATTTTCCCGGATATGACGCACTGGAGAAGCCAACATCGCAGCCGTTCGTGAAGCAAAGGAATATTGCATGAACATCCTCCTTCTCCTGAAAAATAGGTCATGATCTCCGGGCTGACGCATCAGGCATATAGCTGCTTCCTCTGACGCGCATATAAGGCATAACGTTCAATCGCCTGCGCCCGGCTGGACACGCCTAATTTTGCATAAATTTTACGTAGATAATTATCAATGGAGCGCCGGCTAACTTCGATCTCGATAGCAATTTTGTCATATGTAATTCCTTGTACAATACGTTCCATAATAAACACTTCGGTTTGTGTCAATTCGTCAAAAGGCTCGGATGCCATTAACGGCATAAAGGGCCAGTTTCCATACCGAATCCAATCCATCGGCAAGGAAGCAAATCCTTCGCGTAAACCGTTGATCAGATGGATTAACTGGCTCGGTGATGCCTGTTTGGATAACATTCCATTTGCTCCGAGCGAAATTAGCTGCTGAAACAAAGTAATATTATCCTCATCCGTCATAATAACAATATGGCTGTCCGGAGACAAGGCCCGCATTTGTGTCAAAAATGGTTCCGCCGTTCCCTCAGGCAACCTGTAGTCCATTAAAACGATTTCTGGTCGAATGGAGCAAGCCAGCTCCAAGCCTTCCGTTCCGGAGGAAGACATCCCTCTGACAAGCAAATCCTGCTGGTCTTCCAAAATAAGCTTTGTTCCCAGCATACTTGTAGGATGGATATCTATGATGACCACCTGCCATACTTTTCTCATATCTAAACCTCCTGATTTTACAAAAAAATACATAGTTAATAGCGAAAATAATCCTAAAATTGGTGATTGCATATGTAGAAATTGCGCGAATGTGAACGTATAGGAAGCGAAAAACGTTTAAGGAAATTGTATCCTAGGACTTCCTTCCGATGCAATCTCTTTTTCCAATATTTTTATACGACTATTTCGCTTTTGCGAAATAAATAGGCCCATGATAGAATTGGAACTGCAAATAAAGACTGGAAATTTGACTTTACACGGGAGTTGAAAATCGTATGCAAGCTTCACCTGAACGTCCTTCTGCCGAAGCTCGGCGGAGCAATTCAAGAAAGGGGTTACCCATAAAGGCTTTTCTGCTATTTTGGTTCATTCTTATTATACTAGGTGCTCTCGCAACCTATCTGTATAGCAATCACTTGAAGCAGCAAATGCTAAACGAGATGCAAACCCATACAGACCAACAGATTCAAGCACTCAAATCTGACTATGAAAAGCAACTGACTGCTCTTTCCAAGGAAGTTAGCGGATTGCAAGGCAAAGTCCAGTCCTTCAATGAACTACTGACCTTCACGAAGGATAATGCAAACAATAAGACCGATAACAGTAATAAACTGTACACCCAATTAAACGAAGTCAAGCAGCAGCTCAATACACTTCAGAAAAAAATGGACTTGCTAAAATGAATGTAGACGCAAAACAAGTGAATCGGTTCTTTATGTTGGCCCTTGCTCCTTTTATCGGTTTGTTAGGGTGTATTTTGTTAGTGCATCCCTCATTGAGCTTTCCTGGGTCTACTTCTTCAAGTCTGCAAAAAGCTGAAGTCACTCTACAAACGCAATCAGTAGGCAAGCAGCTTGATGAAGCCAAGCAAACGGCAACGTACACCTTATCTACAATTCGCCGGACTTCTGAGCTCTACAAGCAAACGACCCAAACGATGAATCAGCTTGTCGTGACTGCCTCTACGCAGTCCAAGCGGCCCGCGGTCATCTATGATCGACGCATCACCGCCAAATTGGGGGTTCCCTATGAGCGGGTAGATAGCAACCGGATTACCATTGAATTGTTTAAGGTAAACCCGGGAATTTATCATGGCTACGCTATGAAGGTCAAACTTAAAGATCCTACTGCTATGAAAATGTCTTTGGGAAGTGACAAATTGGGTGGCTCCGAAACCACCATGCGTGCAGTCTTGAGACACGGAGCTATTGCAGGCATCAATGCAGGCGGCTTTGCGGATGGAGACGGCAAACGCTATCCATTAAGCACTACTGTCTTGAATGGCCACTACCTTACTGGCTTTCAGTCCAGTTTTAAGGATTTATCCTTCGTCGGATTGAGTAACGATGGCAAGCTTATCGGTGGCAAATTTTACAGTCAAGGTGCACTTGACAGCTTAAAGCCTACCTTTGGGGCTACCTTCGTTCCCGTCCTGCTGCAAAGGGGACAAAAAATGCCTATTCCTGACAAATGGAAAGTCTCCCCCAAGCGGGCCCCACGTACGGTCATTGGCAACTATAAAGATGATCAGTTGCTCATTATTGTCGTAGACGGCTACAATGAAAGCGGGGGTTCGGGCGCGACGCTCGAAGAACTGCAAGGAAAAATGTACAATCTAGGTGTTCAAGATGCCTATAATTTGGACGGAGGCGGTTCCTCGTCGCTTATACTTAACGGTCGAGTCGTAAACAAACCGTCAGATGGTAATTTGCGTCCAGTCCCTACTCATTTTTTGTTCTATAAATAGTTATGTGTAGTCTGCTACCAAATTAAATATGCTTGCCGACGTACGTCTCTATCCGAAAAAAAGCATCACGAACGAATGTCGTGATGCTTTTGCCTCATTTAGGAGGAATACTGTGTCATTTCTGTCAGGCATTGAGCACAAATATAACGGTCTTTGAAATCGTTCACTTGTTCTACTGACCCGCAGAATACACATTTTGGACGGTAACGCTCCAAAATAATGTGGTCACCCTGAACCAAAATTTCGACAGGATCTCCCTCATTCATTTGATATCTTTTACGCAGTGACTTAGGCAAAACTATTCTCCCCAGCTGATCAACTTTACGTACCACACCGGCAGGTTTCATCGTGATCGTACACCTCTCCTATTGAGTAATAACTTACAATTTCTTACCATGCGAAAAACTAGGTACAAAGACACTATTCTTTATGTAGTATTCGCTGTCTTTTTGTCGAATCCTGCTGATCACAGGAAATTTTATTACATTTTTTCATAAAATCATGAACCATATCAAAGTATGGTACAGAATGTCTATAATATTTTTATCGACCGGAAAGCCAATTATTATTAGCCCTAGTTGAGAAATTTCGCAAATTTTTGACCATACAAGCTTGATTTAAGCTCCACTGTCATATACTTTTGAGCAATAAAAGTGAAACTTTTATTAGCAACTAAGGTCCTGGTTCTTTATTCGCATTTATACTTGTTCACCTGATGCTCTTTATGATAAATCCAGAAAATCCATTTGTCTCAGCGCTTCATATACGATAATTGCAGCGGAATTCGACAAGTTTAGAGATCTTACTTTATCAGACATAGGCATCTTGATACATGTATCTGGATTAGCAGCTAACAATTCAGGAGGCAAGCCTTTCGTTTCCTTACCAAATACCAAAAAATCTCCATCCTGAAATGCAATATCACTATACCGCTGATTTGCTTTGGTCGTCGCATAAAAAAAGCGACCTTCCTGATATTTCTCCTGCACTTCAGCAAAAGACTCGTGATATTCAATGTGGACAGCGTACCAATAATCAAGTCCGGCGCGTTTTAACGTGGCATCGTCGGTACGGAAGCCGAGTGGCTTCACCAAATGCAGATGAGTTCCGGTTGCAGCACACGTTCTGGCAATATTCCCTGTGTTGGCCGGGATTTCCGGCTCGACAAGCACAATATGTAATGGCATCTCGTTTCGTTCCCTTCATCATTAAATTCATCAGACAAATAACCTACAGTTTAACCAAAGTGTATACATTGAAAACATACACATTCTTCTATTTTAACAAAATCAGACAGATATGAACATCAAACGACAAAAATTTCAACCCACACCACTAAAAGCCTTCCCCTATACACATTCAGGGAAGGCTCTACATTTACTTTTTCGATTTCAAATATCGTGTATCGAAATATATGTCGACGTAATCAACTGTTACGTTGCTTGAATCCGTCCATAAACTCGGCTAATGCTTGACAGTTCTCCAATGGAACAGCATTGTAGATCGAGGCGCGAAGCCCTCCTACGCTGCGATGTCCCTTCAGTCCGATGAACCCGGCCTGTTCGGATTCCTTAATAAATTGTTTTTCCAGATCCCCATTCGCAAGGCGGAAGGTTACATTCATAATAGAGCGATCAGCGCTGTCCACACAACCACGATAGAAGCCTTCGCTACTGTCAATACGGTCGTATAGCAAAGCAGCCTTCTGCTGGTTCACACGCTCAATACCTTCCAAACCGCCTTCTTCCTGAATCCATTTCAGCACTTCATTCACCATGTATATGGCAAAAGATGGGGGGGTATTGTAGAGAGAGTTATTTTTTTCATATGTGCTATAACGCAACATGGTAGGAATATTGTCCGGTGAGGAAGTCAGCAACTCTTCACGGGCAATCACGACCGTCACACCAGAAGGTCCCAGATTTTTTTGTGCGCCAGCATAAATCAATCCAAATTGAGTAACATCAAAAGGCTTGCAAAAAATATCACTGGACATGTCCACAATCAATGGTACGGAACCCGTATCCGGAAATTGCTTAAATTGTGTACCTTCAATCGTTTCGTTGGACGTCATATGCACATAAGCAGTATTCTCAGGCAAGTCCAAGGAATCCACATTCGGAAGACGCATGTACTTCTCATCAGCGGAGGATGCAGCAATATGAGCCTTGCCCAGTAGCTTGGCTTCTTTATATGCCTTGTCCGACCAGCTACCTGTCATTACATAGCTCCCAGTCTGTCCTTCGCGCAAGAAATTTAAAGGTAGCATTGCAAACTGCGTACTTGCGCCCCCTTGTAGGAATAACACCTTGTAGCCCTGTGGATTGCCCAGCAGAGATAACAGACGTTCCTGCGCCTCATTATGAACAGATTCATACACAGCTCCACGGTGTGACATTTCCATGATCGACATCCCTGTTCCCTGGAAATCTACGAATTCAGCTTGTACACGTTCCAGTACTTTGAGCGGCAATGCCGCTGGTCCTGCATTAAAATTGTAGGCTCTCTTACTCAACAAATTCCCATCCCTTCTCTACTCTGGTGTGGATATTATCGCTATGATAGCAGTATTCATAAATGCGTTCAAGACTTGTATAAAAATGTTTTCAATTTCATTTATGATGTGACAAAGTTGTGAATGTTAACATATTTAACATCTTTATTCTGTGATTTTCACTTTAATATTAAAAGGTCCCCGGCATAAGACCGGAGACCTATTTTGAATAACAAGTGTTACCCGTAAGCTAATGTTTTTTATTCAAAGCAGCTATGCTATCGACTTATTAGCAGTCAAAATACAGGCTGTATTCGTGTGGATGAACACGGATGTTCACCGATTTAGCTTCAGAACGTTTGAGCTCTACATAGTTATCAATAAAGTCCTTCGTAAATACGCCGCCTTCAGTCAAGAATTCGTAGTCAGCTTCCAGAGCGTCCAGAGCCTCATCCAATGAACCAGGTACGCTACGGATTTTACCTTTTTCAGCATCAGACAGCTCGTAGATGTTGCTGTCAAGTGGACCATATCCCAATTCGATTGGGTTCAGTTTGCGCTTGATGCCATCCAGACCCGCCATCAGCATTGCTGAGAAGGCAAGGTAAGGGTTAGCCGTGGAGTCCGGTGTACGGAACTCGATCCGACAGCCTTTAGGAGTAACAGCTGCTACTGGAATACGTACAGCCGCAGAACGGTTACCTTTGGAAAATACCAGGTTAACTGGTGCTTCGTAGCCAGGAACGAGACGTTTGAACGAGTTGGTGCTTGGGTTGGTCAAAGCGATCAACGCAGGTGCGTGGTACAGAATACCGCCAATGTAATGAAGAGCCATTTCGCTCAGATTAGCATAACCACCTTTTTCGTAGAACAAAGGAGTGTCCCCATCGAAAATAGATTGGTGAACGTGCATACCGCTTCCGTTATCCCCAAAAATCGGTTTCGGCATGAATGTTGCCACTTTACCATATTGACGAGCTGTGTTGTGTACAATGTATTTATAAACGAGCAGGTTATCTGCTGTTTTCTTGAGTGTGTCAAAACGGAAGTTGATTTCCGCTTGGCCTGCCGTAGCTACCTCATGGTGATGGCGCTCAATTCTCAGACCTGCTTCTTCAAGCAAACGGCACATTTCACTACGGATATCTTGTTGGGTGTCTACTGGCGCTACAGGTACATATCCGCCCTTCACTCCCACTTTAAAGCCCAGGTTGCCGCCTTCTTCCTTACGGTTCGTGTTCCAAGCTGCTTCCTCGGAATCTACGAAGAAGGAGGAGCTATTCATGCCGCTTTCGTAGCGTACATCATCAAAGATGAAAAACTCGGACTCAGGTGCAAAAAATGCTGCTGTGCCGACTCCTGCGGATTGCAGAAATTCCTCAGCTTTTTTTGCAATGCCGCGAGGATCGCGGTCGTATTTTTCGCCATCTGGCGTAGCAATGTCACACAGAATATTCAGTGTAGGATGCTGAGTGAAAGGGTCAATAAAAACCGCTTCTGCATCGGGCAGCATAACCATGTCGGATTCCTCGATGCCACGATAGCCGGGAATGGAAGAACCGTCGAAAGCAACACCGTTAACAAATGTTTCTGCATCTACTTCGGAAGCTGGCAATGAAATATGGTGAGCACGACCAGACAAATCTACAAAACGAAAATCTACCCACTCAATATTATTTTCCTGAATTGTTTTCAATACGTTTTCAACGGACATGTCTTCTTCCTCCCAATTTTTCCGAACATTAAGTCTTATACAACCCTGAAATGTTCATGATCGAATGTTTTTTTCTGTCGTCATTATAAATCTCAAACATGACACGGGTCAATAGCTATGTAAGGTATTTTTTAAACTAATGTTAGATATGCTTACGCCCTTGATAACATTTGGATAGCACAAAAAGCCCGAAACATCGGGCTTTTAGGCAATTTAAATCTCATTACTGCGTTGCAGCAAAACTTTTATGCATTAATGTTAAACATTGGTTTTAGGCAATGGTACTAGGCGTGTGAAATGTTTTCCCCACAGCAGGA
The DNA here is from genome assembly GCF_038007385.1 of Paenibacillus sp. FSL M8-0228. NCBI lineage: Bacteria > Bacillati > Bacillota > Bacilli > Caryophanales > Paenibacillaceae > Paenibacillus > Paenibacillus sp. FSL M8-0228. The sequence goes on along the minus strand of NZ_JBBOXA010000001.1, from coordinate 1,677,017 downwards.
GCCAATATTTCCAAATCTTTTAGTAAATCTGAAAATTGATCCGGGAACAGGGATTGCACACCATCACCCGTCATCGAGTTGTCGGGATCTGTATGCATTTCAATAATTAGTCCGTCCGCTCCGGCAGCAACCGAAGCCTTCGTCATAGGAACAACCAATTCACGTCTACCCGTGCCATGGCTAGGATCAGAAATAACTGGCAAATGGCTCAATTGTTGCAACACAGGGATCGCGGACAAATCGAGTGTATTTCTGGTGTAGGTTTCAAATGTGCGGATACCGCGCTCACACAGCATAACATTCGGATTGCCACCTGCCAGGATGTACTCGGCAGCATTCAAAAACTCGTCATAAGTCGAGCTAAAACCGCGTTTGAGCAACACTGGCTTGCCGCAAGTTCCCAACTTGCGCAGCAGATCAAAGTTTTGCATATTACGTGTACCTACTTGCAGGATATCGGCATATTCCGCACAAATGTCTACGTATTCAGGTGTCATGACCTCTGTGATGGTCAGGAGGTCGTGCTTTTGGCCGGCCTCAGCCATCATGATCAGTCCTTCTACACCAGTTCCCTGGAAGCTGTAAGGCCCTGTACGCGGCTTAAAGGCACCTCCACGGAGAACTTGCGCACCTGCTGCTTTGACCAATCCGGCAATCTCATCTATCTGTGCAGCAGACTCAACGGCACATGGTCCACCCATAATGACAAGCTCGCCCCCACCGATATTTACACCTTTAATGGAGATAACCGTATTTTCCGGATGAAAATCACGGCTGGCCAATTTATAGGACTTCGATATTTTAACCACATTTTCTACGCCTTTCATTTGACGCAGATGTTCAGCCAGCTTGGGCTCTACGCTACCGATCAGTCCGATGATCGTGCGATCCGATCCCCTTGATACATGAGCCTGCAATCCTTCTTTCTCAATAACTTCAACAATAGCTTGAATATGCTCTTCAGGTGTTTGAACACCAGCGATAACGATCATTTTTTTCTTCCTCTCTATGAAACATATTTTATTAACCAGTAATAGATTGATATTATGACACTTAGACGCTTGTTCGCTTTTAAGCTTTTATTCGTTAAAGCAACTATACCTGTTTTAGCTATACTCGTCAAGGTTTAATTATCCCGAATTATTCAATATTCAAACTTAGTGAAGCTTACCGGATAATATCTATAAATTTAAACAATTGAAAAGCCGCTATCCGGATGGTTGTATCCGAATAACGGCTGTAATCAATTGCATACTATTTCGTCGTTTTTGACTTCTCTCGTACAGGAGGCAGCAGTTTTTTCATATCTATGGTTCGCTGAATCTCCCACGTATCCGGGTTAGCCGCATCATACTGCTCCAAATACGTAATAACCTCTTTGGTAATCAGTGTCGGCGTTGAAGCCCCAGAAGTCACAGCCACTTTGGCTACGCCCTCAAGCCACTCTCTCTTCAGCTCGCTTACATCAGAAATACGATAAGCTGTTGTACCAGCAATTTCCTCCGACACCTGAGCCAATCGGTTTGAATTGTTACTGCGTGGATCACCGACAACGATCACCAGATCCGCCTGTCCAGCTTGCTCAGCTACCGCTTCCTGACGTACCTGCGTCGCCAAACAGATTTCATTGTGTATCTCAGCACCCGGGAACTTCTCCAGCAGCTTCTTCATAATGTGCTTGATATCCCATTGGCTCATGGTCGTCTGATTCGTGATAAGGATTTTGCCAGCTGGCAACGTAAGACTGTCGATCTCTTCTTCCTTTTCAATCAGATGAACATGGTCAGGAGCAATACCGATAGCTCCCTCCGGCTCTGGATGATTCTTTTTGCCAATATAAACAATCTGGTAGCCTTCGGCAGACTTCTCCCGAATCAGATCATGCGTTTTTGTGACGTCAGGGCAAGTCGCGTCTACCGTAGTCAGCCCCTTGTCTCGTGCCAGCTTGCGTACCTCTGGTGATACGCCATGAGCAGTAAAGATAACAGTGCCGCTCTCTACCTGGCTTAAAATCTCCATACGGTTCGGGCCGTCCAGTGTAATAATCCCTTCGTCTTCAAAGGAATTCGTGACATGACTGTTATGCACGATCATGCCCAATATATAAATAGGCCGGGGTAAGTCCAGATTTCTGGCTGCCTGACGAGCCAATACCATGGCATCGACTACGCCGTAGCAGTAACCCCGGGGCGAAATTCTGAGTACTTCCAAAATGAGCCCCCGCTTTCTTCGACACAGTATACAGCTCCGATAACTCGGTAGCTGTGGGCATCCAAGCCTTTACCGGCCAATTCTATGATGTAGTTGCCTTCCTATTATAGCCTATTCCAAAGGCGCGGAAAAGCTGACCGGAAGCCAGATGACAAATGTCGTTCCTTCTCCTTGACGCGTAACCACTTCCACAGACCCGTGATGTTCATCAATAATCCACTTGGCAATAGACAGCCCCAATCCAATTCCCTCTGTCACCCCGCGCGACTCATCTGCCCGGTAAAAGCGGTCAAAAATAAAGGGAACCTCACTCTTGTCCATTCCAATGCCCGTATCACTGATCCGTAGCCCTACCTGTCCTTGATAAACAATGGCATCAAATCGGACCGTGCCTTCAGGTGTGTATTTGAATGCATTATCAATGAAAATGAATAGCATTTGCTGTAAATAATCCTTGCTCCCATCCATATAAATACCATTCAGCAACGAAAAATCTCCCACATTCCATTCGGCCGTTCGCTCTAAAAACTGAGCACGACGGGCAACCTCACTTACAAGGGGTTCCAGCGCAACGGGAGTCTTATCGAACGTTTTCCCTGTGTCTGCTCTCGCAAGTGACAACATATCACTCACCAAACGACTCATCCGTTTGCCTTCATCTGCCATGTCATTTAATGCCTCCATAGAAAGCTCACGAATCATCTCTTCATCCATATTCGGTCGCTCTCCTGGTTCGGTAGTCCACATTTTGAGCAAAAAATCAACGTTGCCACGGATCGTCGTTAGCGGCGTACGAAGCTCATGGGAAGCATCAGCCACAAAGCGGCGCTGTGCACCGTACGCATCTTCCAACTCCTTGTAAAACACCTCTGTACGCCCCAGCATGTTGTTAACTGTCCCGATTAATTGTCCAATTTCATCTGGTGGTCCGTCATATTCAATCCGAACACTCAAATCATTACTGGATTGAATCTGATTTGCCCCCTCAATTACCTTGACCAGCGGCTTCATAGACTTGCGGGCCAGAAAGAGACCTGAAGTCGCAGCAGCAAGTAATGCAAACAACGAACCATATACAAGCACATTTTGCAACCTGTTCATGAGTCGATCCTGAGAGCCCGTGAATTGTCCTACCTGTAGCAACCCGACTACCAAGCCCAACTCCTCGGACTTAATGGGCTGTTGGTAAATCATAAAGGTATCCCCATTTACGTTCACACGCCGGATTCCCTCATTTTGAACTGCTCCTGTCGCTGTAGATGGAACAGGGAAGGTGATATTGAGGTCTTTCATGTTTTGGGTGGTTTTGGTAACACCTGATGTATAATTGTAAATTTGTACATATAGCTGTGAATCATCAATTCCACGTTCTTGCACTAAACCCAAATCCAGATTGGGGACTTCAAATAACCCCCCTTTAATTGTAAGCAGTAGCTGCTTGTTAATCCGTGGCGCCTGAGTCGTAAGCTGACTTTTTACTTCATTGTATGTGTAATAATAAACCAGTCCGTAAATAGCCAGACCAAAAATGACAAGCACTATAGCCAAGATGCTCGAATACCAAGCTGTCAGCCGCCACCGAATAGACATATTACACATCACCTCTTAAAATGTAGCCAGCTCCCCGAATTGTACGAATGAGACGTTTACCGCCATCCTGCTCCGTTTTTTGTCGTAGCATGGCAACATATACTTCGAGCACATTCGATTCTCCGCTATAGTCATAGCCCCAAATTTTGTCCATAATCAGATCACGCGACAGAACACGCTTCGGGTTTTGCATGAACAAATGGAGCAGTTCAAATTCTTTGGCCGTCAGTTCCAAGCGTTTGCCGCCACGAACCACTTCACGGGATTCGTTATCCAGTTGTAAATCCTCGAAGGTAAGTCTATTTCCGTTATTGCCCTGTTGTTCGGTTTTACGCCGCAAAAGCGCTCGCACTCGTGCCAGCAACTCCTCCAGAGCAAACGGCTTGACGAGATAATCATCGGCCCCTAGATCCAAGCCTTTAACCCGATTCTCAACCTCATCCTTGGCTGTAAGCATTAGGACAGGTACCGTGCTCCCCCCCTCCCGCATGCGACGGCATACCTCAAAACCATCGACTTGCGGCATCATTACATCCAGCACGACTACATCAGGCTCAGCTGTCAGCATTTTATTTAATCCCTCTGCTCCATTGGCGGCTGTCAGCACTTCATAGCCTTCAAATGCCAGCCCTCTGCGCAGCATGGAAACAATTTTTTCATCGTCATCAATGATCAAAATAGTAGAACGCATACACGATCGAACTCCTTTATCTCTTCTTTTCCCTCTATTGTAGCAGGAGTACACGCGCGTAGCATCTCGCTACTTCATACAGCAAGAAACGGAAGGGATCTTCCTTCCGTTTCTTGCGTGCACATGTTCATTTTTGTAAAGTTATCATCTTATTGCTGGAGCGTCGAGCTAAAGTCATTTTTGTTGCCAATTTTCAGTTGAACATCTTTTTTCTGCCCAGCTCGTTCGATGTTAAGCGTCAGTGCTGTACCCACTTTTTGTTTTTGAATGAACTGGATCAGCTCTTGTGATGTGCTATAAGGCGTGCCATTGGCTCCGATAATCACATCGTAAGGACGCAGATCAGCCTGATAAGCTGGTGATTTGTATATAATATCCCGCACAACCGAGCCTTCGGTCAGGGTTGTTCCCAGTTCTTTGGCTACTTCAGGACTCAAATTTAACAGACTTGCACCAATGAAAGGCACAGGTTCTTTAGGGATAGGCTGGTTATTTTTCAGCTTATCGACGACTTCCAAAATCGTATTGGACGGAATCGCAAACCCGATTCCCTGTGCGTCTGCACTAACAGCTACGTTCATACCGATAACTTGCCCTTGCAGATTTAACAGCGGTCCACCAGAGTTACCAGGGTTAATGGACGCATCCGTCTGAATGAGATGCTTGTATTGCGTCGGTTTTCCAGTTGATTCACTATTAATGGTGATCGTACGTTCTTTCGCACTTAGCACCCCGGCTGTTACCGAATGCTCAAAGCCTTCAGGGTTGCCAATTGCGACCATCCACTCGCCGACTTTAGCGTTATCGGAGTCACCCAAAGTTACTGTCGGAAAGTTATTTTTGCCTTCAATTTTAAGTACCGCCAAATCAAGATCAGCATTTTTGCCCAAGACTTTGGCTTCGTAAGGCTTATTAGTTCCCTCTACTGTAACCTGAACCACACTCGCCCCTTCAACAACATGGTTATTGGTTAGGACGTAACCCGATTTATCAAAAATAAAACCGGAACCAATACCAAGCGGAGTCAGCTGTCCGCTGTTGCTACCTTCATTTTCATTACTGTTACCGCTGCTGCCACTGTCACCATACTGATTACCGAAAAAGTATTGATACAGCGGGTCATTGTAATAAGGGCTACTTTGTCTGCCGCTGCTGCCACTGGTTTGTTTGGCAAGCGTTTCGATTTTGACGACTGCCGGTCCAGCCTTAGCCACAACAGATTGAACATCAGCGGTACCTGAAGGCATCACAGCCGGAACTGCGCTTGGAGTCGAACTGGTTGTTCCTGAATTAGTCGTTTCTCCGCTTTCAGCTGCCGCCGAAGTCAACGCCGTCTCGGGTGTGAACATATTTGTTCGGTCAGCTGTATACATCAATACTGTAATGACCAGCATCCCGGCCAAAAAAGATAAGAAAATTGTTTTCACCTGCGACTTGGGCTTATTCGGTTTGAATTGCCAGTTGCCGCCATTTCGACCCGAACCATCCTGTTGCTCAGGCATAGCACGATGGTATGAGGGAGGAAGGGGTCTTACTGCCTGCGGTGGCGTGATCTCAACATCTTTTTCCACCGACTGCCCTTCCTTACGTTGTCCGTCCGATTGAACTGAAGAAAAAGGGCCGTAAGAATAATAATATGAGGAACCGTTCGAATCGTTTTGCCGAGTTACGTTATCGGTATCAACCTGATCGTTGTCGTTCCGGCGTCCGGAGTTATTATTTTTAAATTCGTCCATTGTATATCTCCTCCCAAACCCTATGCTTCAAGGTGGTGTTGTTTAACTGACTTTATTTTGCACTTTAAACCTTAATTCCACCTTAAAAACAATTAAAAAGGAGATAAAACCTTAGACCTATTTGTACCTAACCACTTTACTCAAAACGAAATGCCCCGGATATAATCCGGAGCATAATCGATTGTATATGCTTTTTTATTTCGTGTTAAAGTTTTCGTCGAACTTTTCATTCGGTGTTTGAGCATTGTTTTGAATTTTGTTGCGACTAGAGTTTTGAACTTTTTGTGCTACTGCACCTGTACCGCCTTGATCTGTTGCAAATTCTTCATCATACTTCTCATTTGGTGTCTGGAAGTTGTCTTGAATTTTATTTTGTTCAGACTGCTTTACCTTTTGTGAAACAACACCTACCGTATTGTCTTGTGCAAATTCCGCTCTGAACTGATTTCCTGTGCTTGCATTGAAGCCTTTGTTCGTGAAAGAACTTCCGCCTTGATTTGGCATAATTCTCAACCTCCCAGTATGTTTTGTGGGATAAACTCATCCCGCAACATAGTATGTGATGTTGGAAAAAACAATATTCAAGGATTATATGGAAGCATCCAGTGTCGCGGTCGGAATGGTTTTATGCGTTTCTATCGCCTTTTGGAGCGATTTCACCATCTTTTCCGTACATTTTCCGTTACCTTTTTTTATAATTTGAACATCCACATCTTTCTTGCCCCATTCAGAATACACCTGCCGGGTTGTTTTAAAATACAAATCAATTTTATTGCCCTTAATCGCAGAACCTGTATCTGCTACAATCCCGTATCCATAACCAGGAATGTACAATATGCTTCCCAAAGGAAACGTTTTGGGATCAGCCGCAATCGTAGACAGCGTGTTCTTGTCACGACGCACTTTTACACCGGAATACGTAATACCGTAACCGGGATGACTTGGCCGTTTGCCAGTCGATTCATAGCCTGCTGTATATCCTGTTGCTGTGACCGTCATGGTCGTAATAACCTGCTCTTCACGTGGAGCTAAAACAGGTGTGGACTGCCATTTCTTATGCTGGACCGGTTCTTTGTGACCGTAAACTTCATTGCCGGGCAATACCAGACAGGTTGCGATTAACACGGTTCCCAAAATCCGTTTCCATACCAACATGGATCTCATAAAAAACCTCCCCTTGAGGCAAAGGCTTTCCAGAAATCCATTGGTTTATACGAACAGATTATTATTTTTGAACATCCTGACCTGGATAAAATCTGCTCAGCTTCACTTTATCTTCAAAAATATGCAGGAGTGTCCGCACTATGGGGGTGTGCTCATCGTCTGTATGCAATATAATGGAAGCAGGAGAAATCGAAATAAGGGTGCTCACGATTCGATCCTCGACCTCCATTTCCAGTTCAATGCCTGGCATCTCGACAATGATGTCATCTGCATCGGGAGTCGGTATCGGCACCATGGCACTATCCAGAATCGTAAAATTATGTCCGCCTTGGTGAAGTACGTGTACGAGCGGAACTTTGCTTTCCTGAAAAAAAACAAAATATTTAAGCAACCCCATAAATTCTTCGTATTGCCGATCTGCCCAGAATTCTTCCATGGCATAGTCGACGATTTCTTCAAGCTCTTTTTTATACGCATGGAGCCTAAATTGAATCAGTCCTTCCAAATTGATCACACGAAGCTCCTTAAAATCCTTCTCCAGGAGAGTGGTCAGCTTACCATGACGCTTCAAACGACCTCTCGGGCCATCATCGTTTAACAGTGAACGAATCATACTGCGAATTTGCTCTGTATCCTCTTTCTCCAGCAGCGAACAGGCTTTGGTGAGAATGAGATTAAGCAGCCCCCACTCCTTGACCTCGATAATATAATCCGCTATTGCCGAAGACATGATGCTGTATACACAGGGGAGAAAGCTTTCAAACGCCGAATTGCTTTCTGTGCCCTTGCAGGTCCATGCCACTTTGTTGTCCAGCTGTCTGAAAGTGAATCGAAATCCGCGCCGTGACATATGTAGCCCCTTTGTTCTACTTTTGACCACTTCGTAAAACCGGTCGGTTTCCTGATCTCCGTTTGTATTGGTCCACACTGTAAACAGTTCCATTGGCTCACTCCTTTCGATCACTGCTTTCAGTATATGGCGGCCTCTGAAGGGTTATACGAAGTGAACGACTGGAAACAGAAAGACATAGTCAAAAGAGGATGATCAGGTTTCAAAAAGCCGGTTGGCGTGTTATAAACAATTACTGTGGTATAGGAAAAAAACGAAAGACGTTTGAATATTTAGGGTGGGGTATGTTAAGGTTAATTAATATGAATTTTTCACAAGAGGGAGGAGATAAGATGTCAACGATGCTGAACATGCTGCGTACATTCATGATCGTCATATTGAGCCTCGTTCAGATTTTGTCCCTTCCTGTGACGTTTCATGCGGAAGACACTACTCAATCCCTTCAGTTTACTGCGGGATCTTCTCTCCTGTCTCATGCTGATGTTTCCTCGTTAGAAACCGATTCTCACGGTCTGGAGCACCATCCCAAACCAGCTATACGCAAATCCTCCCCTTTACTTCATCTGGTGATCGCTGCGGCCAAATCACTTCCCTTTGTCATTTTGATAGCGTTTGTGCTGCTATTGAGCATCCCTAAACTACGTCTGCCTTTTATTCCTGTCATTTGCAAACTAAAGAAGCAATTGTACTTGTTCCCCATCAAATTTACCTCTAGTTATGTGGCTTAACCTCCCTTAAGCATGCACATCACCACATTTGCATGTCTATTTGTTAACCGTTCCCAATAAGTGTAATACGTTAAGTATATTTATCAGGTTTTCTATGTTAATTTATAAAATTTAATACAAAAAGAAAGTTTCCATGTCACTCCCAAAGCATGTGATTTATTTCCCATACCATTCATTTAAATAACGTATCGCACAGGAGGCTTTACAAATGGATATTCGAGAGTCTATTTTGCCAGGAATCGGGATTAAGTATCGAATAGATGCAGAGAGTGGCGACCGAATTGTCATTATTATTCATGATGATGGCAGGCGTGAGTTGTATCACTTTGATTACGAGGATTTGGAACAAAGTATTTCTATGACAACCCTGAATGATCAGGAAGCACGATTGGTAGCCTCCATCATCGGGGGTATGACTTATAAGCCGAAACAGCTTGAAAGTGTAGAAATGACGTTTGACGATTTTATTATCGAATGGTATAGAGTGGAATCTCACTATGCAAGTGTTGGCAAATCCATCGGTGAGCTGGATATTAGACAAAATTCGGGAGCCACTGTTATTGCCATTGTGGAGAAAAAGGGAATGAAATATGTAAATCCTGGTCCTGAAGTGATTATTAACGATGATGCCACTGTAGTTGTTGTTGGGGAACGCGATCAGCAAAAACGCTTTAAACAAATCCTTATGAACGGAAGCGGGTGATTGGATGGATCATCTGGTATTTGAGGTTGGATTGGCTATTGCTCTCATCGCTGCAGCCGGACTTATTTCCTCCAAACTGCGCTTCTCGGTCATCCCTTTTTATATCCTGATCGGAATGGCAGTTGGACCGCATGCGATGGAGCTATGGCATTTTGATTTTCGCTTTATCGAAAGCGCCCCTTTTATTGATTTTATGGGAAGAATCGGAGTGCTGTTTCTTCTCTTCTACTTGGGTCTGGAGTTTTCAGTAGGTCGGTTAATTAAATCAGGCCGCTCCATTGCCGTGGGTGGCACCATTTATATTGGCATCAATTTCACACTGGGGCTGGCTCTTGGCTTCCTGAGCGGCTTTCCTGTAGCAGAAACACTGGTTATCGCCGGAATTACAACCATATCATCCAGTGCTATTGCTGCGAAGGTGCTGGTAGATCTCAAGCGGACTGCCAATGCTGAAACTGAAATGATTTTGGGCATTATTATGTTCGAGGATGTTTTCCTCGCCGTATACATCTCCATCCTCTCCGGATTGGTTCTTAGCGATTCATCCTCGCTCGGGGGTGTACTGCTATCAGCGCTAATCGCGCTTGGCTTTATGCTTGCAGTCATTATTATGGGTCGTAAGGCCGTCCCTCTGTTAAATCGGATTCTCCGTATTCGCTCCAATGAGGTATTCGGACTTGTTGTTTTCGGCTCCCTGTTTCTGGTGGCTGGTTTTTCGGAAACGATTCATGTGGCGGAAGCTATCGGCGCCCTGTTAGTCGGTCTCGTACTGGCCGAAACGGAACATGCCAAACGGATCGAGCATTTAATTGTTCCTTTCCGCGATTTCTTTGGCGCTCTGTTCTTTTTCAGCTTTGGGCTATCCATTGATCCACTGTCCCTAGGAGGAAACGCGATATGGCTTGCGCTGGCAGCAGTCGTTCTCACGTTATTTGGGAACATTTGGGCAGGAATGTTGGCTGGGCGTACGGCCTCCTTATCTCCCAAAGCGTCAGCAAATATCGGACTGACCATTGTGGCACGGGGTGAATTTTCGATTATCATGGCCAACTTGGGTAAAGAAGGTGGTTTACTTGATATTGTTCAACCTTTTGCAGCCATCTATGTACTCATACTGGCCATTCTTGGACCACTTCTCACAAAGCAGTCAAAACCTATTTTTAATATGTTAAACAAAATATTCAAGTTCAAGGACCCCCGCCTACGAAAAGAAGAAAGTAACTCGGCGTAACTGTAAAGCTGGATACGACAATCCATAGGAGGGAAGGCTATGCCGCACGCTATTAAACATGCCGAAACTCTATGAGGCGGCTTGTGAAGCCCGCTTCAGAAGATGCGAGCAGGTTCCCTGTCTTTTATACGGTGATTGGCGGAATTACGGCATCCGTCGGTCTGGAATTGTTTTTGCATCCGCATGATATGATCGCTGGAGGCGTCACGGGGATCTCCAGACTCATGTCGCTTTATACACAAGAGCATTTTGGGTTATTGCTATTCGTTTTGAACTTGCCACTCATGCTGCTGTATTCATTATCCACTCACAAACCCATGCTGCTCCGTGCACTACCCGGCTTGTTCGCCTTTTCAGGCTCAGCCATCATTCTTTCGCCTTTTCCGGCAGTGAGCGGCCATCCGGTCGTATGTGCTTTGGGCGGCGGAATCTGTATCGGTCTTGGCGCAGGGCTGGCAGCTCGTCACGGTGGTCTGCTTGATTCACTAGGACTTAACGAAACAGGCGATGGCCGTCCATCCACATTGTTGCTAACACACCGCAAGATTCCGTTAATACAGATTGTTATGCTATGTAACGGTCTGCTGCTCATTACAGCTGGCTTTGTGCTAGGCTGGGAGCCAGCTCTATATTCAGCCTTATCCTGCCTCGCCGCCTACGAAACGACCCGGCTGATGTTTACCGGTCTGACGCGTATGGTTTGTGTTGTCAGCAAGAAGCAGCCAACCGTCGAGGATGCTATATATCGCAGGTTGCGTATACACAGCACGCCTGTTGAAGGCTCTGCCCAGATAGAGGGCAAGATCAAAAGCGAATCTGAGGATAAAAAAGAACAAATGGTCATCGTTTACAGCGTTCATCTGTTGGATTTGCAGCGCTTTAAGGCAGTCATCCAAATGGCAGACCCGCAAGCTGAGATCATGTATATGAAACGATGGAAAGCATAGCAAAGTAACACATCAAAAAACGCTTATCTGCACTAATCTATGTATAACGATTAGTACAGATAGGCGTTTTGTAATGAACACTATATTAACGGATATTAATTCTGCATGATAAAATCATGTTCAATACTGCTGGCACTGTCAAAAGTACGAATAATATCATAACGGGTATTACGCTGTGCCGGAATGTGACCCGTCTCGCGGATCAACTGTAAAATGGATTCAATGTTAACCTTATACGTTGCGCCTGCAGCGGAAACTACGTTTTCCTCAATCATGGTGCTACCAAAATCATCGCAACCGTAGTACAACGATTTTTTACCGATTTCAGGTCCCATAGTTACCCATGAGGATTGAATATGCTTGATGTTATCCAATACAAGACGACTGATCGCAACGGTCTTCAGATATTCCTCCGGCGTCTGACGTTCCTTCTTCAGGTTGGTATTGTCTGGCTGGAAGGTCCAAGGAATAAAGGCCAAAAATCCTTCAGAATTATATTTGTTTTCAATGCATTCGTCCTGAGCATCACGAACACGCAACAAATGCAGCGCACGCTCCTCCATCAACTCGCCAAAGCCAATAACCATCGTAGCAGTCGTGTTCATCCCAACCTTATGAGCCGTTTGCATGACATCCATCCAATCACGCCAAGAGCCTTTGAGACGGCTAATTTTGCGGCGTGTGCGGTCATCCAAAATTTCTCCACCTCCGCCCGGAAGCGAATCCAATCCAGCTTCATGAATGGCGCGGATTGTTTCTTCCATAGAAAGACCAGATTTCTCCTTCATTTTGTGAATTTCAGCTGGCGAGAAGGAGTGCATCGTAATATCGGGAAAACGCTCCTTGATATCTTTCAGCAAATCGGTATAATAACTGAACGGCAGATTCGGGTTCACACCGCCTTGCATTAGAATTTCGGTGCCACCTACTTCCTGCGTTTCCTTGATCTTCTGAAAGATCACCTCATCCGGCAAAACATAACCTTCATCAGAACCTGGTCTACGATAAAAAGCGCAGAAGCGACAGTATACGTCACACACGTTTGTATAGTTAATATTTCGTCCGATAACGAAGGTTTTAACGGGATCGGGATGCATGCGATTCATGACTTTATTCGCCGCATGACCGATTTTTTCTACCTCGTCTGATTCGAACAAAGCAACGGTATCCTCTAAATTCAGGCGTTCGCCGCGTAGGGCTTTATCTAAAATATGGTCGATTACACTCATGGTGTATCCTCCTTCGCTGTCACAGGGCGACGAAATGAACGACAGGACTTATGAACGAGAATGCTTTCACAAACCTGCGTTCGAACCCTGCCGTAATGTATGTTCATGACTAGCCTTGTATGTTGTCTGTGCTATTTAGCATAGTAAAACCTAATGATAATACTAACATATCTTTAGGTAAGCAACCATACTTATTCCCGCTTTTTTCTGCTTTTCACCTAGGAAAACAGGCAACTGCCAAGCTTATCTCAACGTTGCATATAGCCAAAAAATAAGAAAACAGAACTGAAAAGTGTCTTTTTTCACACTGTCGTTCATGTTATTTTATAGAAAACAGCAAGCCTCCTGAAATACTGGAAACTTGCTGTTTAGTACTGTACATATTTGCTCTCAGCGTGAAAACGACAAAGATGCTGCGGATGTGCTAACGCTCTAGCGCAGCGCCTCATCCAGATCACTGATCAGGTCGTCAATATCCTCCAAACCTACGGAGAAACGGAGCAGTCCGTTCGTAATCCCGCGCTCCAATCGTACACTATGGGGCATAGCCGCATGTGACATCATCGCCGGATACGACAAGATGCTTTCCACAGCTCCCAGACTCACCGCTACAATTGGAATACGTACGCGACTGAGGACTTCTTTTGCACGCTCACCAGAACCCACATCAAAAGATATCACTGCACCATAACCGCTGGATTGGCGCTCATGAACTTCACGCCCTGGATGATTCTCCAGACCCGGGTAGTATACCGCCTCAATGTCGTTGCGCTCGTTCAGCCAGTTAGCGAGCTTCGCTGCGCTCTTTTCGCTGTGAGCCATACGAGCCTCCAGTGTCTTCATACCGCGCATGAGCAACCATGACTCCTGCGGAGCCAACACGGTACCCAGTCCATTTTGGAGCTGCTTGATTTGTCTTCCCAACGATTCGGTACGTGCTACCGCAAGTCCTGCCAGCACATCGCTGTGTCCGCCCAGAAACTTGGTCGCACTGTGCAATACAATATCAACTCCCTGCTCAATCGGACGTTGATAATAAGGTGTCATAAAAGTATTATCCAATAACGTTAAAAGCCCGTTGTCCTGTGCCCAAGAAGTTATTCCTGCCACATCGGTAATTTTGAGTGTCGGATTGGACGGAGTTTCCATATATACAGCCCTTGTATTCTCCTGCAACGCATCTTTCACAAGGTTGAGGTCCGTCATGTCGACGAAGGTCGTTTCGATATTCATCCGTTTCAAAATGGAGGTCAGCAGTCGATATGTTCCTCCATATACGTCCTCGGAAACAATGACATGATCTCCAGCAGACAAGAGCATAAATGTAGTAGAGATGGCCGCCATACCTGATGCAAAGGCAAAACCGCACGCCCCGCCTTCTAATAAAGCGATATAATCCTCCAAAGCTTGTCGTGTCGGATTACCTGAACGGCTATAGTCATGCTGTGGAGGATTAAAAATATCGTGATGGTGGAAGGTAGAAGCTTGATAGATCGGGACGCTCGATGCCCCCGTAACGCTGTCAATTTCAGAGCCAAAATGCAGCAGCTTGGTAGCGAACTTCCGCTCTTTGTTCAGATCCTGCCCGATCCTCCTCGCATCCTCTATCATTGCAGCTCTCCTCCTTCTACTTCTTGACGTGCCGCTTCCAACGCCGAACGTAAATCTTCAATTAGGTCGTCTGTATGCTCAATGCCTACGGAGAAACGCAACAGCCTGTCATCTACCCCGACTGCATCCCGAATTTCTGCTGGTATGTCCGCATGTGTCTGCACAGCGGGATAGGTCATTAACGATTCCACACCGCCGAGACTTTCCGCAAACGCAATGAGCTTAATGTGACGAAGCAAAGGTTCCACATAACGAGCATCCTTTACTTTAAAGGAAAAGATACCCGTATTTCCGCTGGATTGTTTATTTTGAATCTCACGACCTGGATGGCCTTCTAGAGCTGGATAAAATACTTCCGCCACAGCCGGATGCGTCAGTAAATAGTTAGACAGCACTGTTGCATTATGCTCGTGCCGGTCCATACGCAGCGCTAACGTCTTCATGCCCTTCATTAACTGGTAGCAATCGCTTGGGGAAAGCACTGCCCCTATGGAATTGTGCAGGAATGCAATTTCAGCTGATAGCTCTTTGCCTTTGGTTACGATCAACCCTGCCAGCACATCGTTGTGTCCGCCCAAATATTTGGTTGCGCTATGTACCACAATATCCGCGCCCAGTTCCAATGGCCGCTGGAAATATGGCGTTAGCAGCGTATTATCTACAATGGTAAGCAACTGATGTTGTGATGCCCATTTAGCCACCGCTCGAATATCAGTAATCATCATTAACGGATTTGTAGGCGTTTCTATGAATACAGCTTTGGTATTCGGTCGACATGACTGTTCGAGCGCTTCAAGATCGTTCGTATCCACATAACTGGCTGTCACACCAAATTTAGACAAAATACGCTCCAGCAAACGATACGTCCCGCCATACAGATCCAGCGATACTATGAGATGATCTCCCTGTCCAAACAATGCAAATACCGTTTGCAGCGCCGCCATACCTGAGCTGCATGCAAAGCCTGCATCACCCGATTCAAGTGCAGCAGAAGCCTCTTCCAGTACCTTTCGCGTGGGATTGATCGTCCGAATGTAATCAAATCCTGTGCTTTGACCCAGACGGGGATGGCGGAACGCCGTAGATTGGTAAATCGGGTAATTAACAGCCCCGGTTACTGGCTCTTCTACTGAACCGATTTGTGCCAATCTACTTTCGATTTTCCACTGTTTCTCACTCATATGAATCCTCCTGTTAACTTCCATAGTGGGTGCTATAACCAATCCTGCAAAAATGGATGTCAAAGACTATACTGCTGCGCTACTGCAAGGTGATACTCTACAAAGGTAAACTACATGCTCCTTTTTTAAATCTGGGGCCCGATATCATAAGGTGTTTCTTGGTATACATAATAGTTCAGCCAATTCGAGAATAATAAATTGGCGTGCGCCCGCCAAATTGAGGGGGGGGTGCGCTCAGGATCATCATTAGGAAAATAATTTTTGGGGACTTCAATATCCATTCCTTTGGCTACATCGCGGTCGTATTCCCATTTCAGTGAAAGCGGGTCATATTCAGAATGCCCAGTTACAAAAATTTGTTTACCGTCAAGCGTGGCTACGAGGTACACTCCAGCTTCTTCGGATTCGGATAAAACTTCTAATTCGGCGATATGATCAATATCTTCCCGACGAACCTCCGTATGCCTGGAATGAGGAGCATAAAACAGTTCATCAAAGCCGCGTAACAATTTTACTTTAGGTTTAATCACGGTGTGTGGAAATACACCGAAGCATTTGTAGTCGAGCCCATATTTAGGGACATCGAAATGATGGTATAAGCCTGCCTGTGAGGCCCAACAGATATGCATGGTCGAAGTTACATTCGTTTTCGTCCATTCAAAGATTTGCCGGATTTCCTCCCAGTAGTTCACATCCTCAAACTCAAGCTGTTCAACCGGGGCTCCTGTAATGACCATGCCGTCAAAACGACTGTTCTTGATCTCGTCAAACGTTTTATAGAACATGTTCAAATATTCTTGCGATGTATTTTTGGATACATGAGACTTCATATGCACCAGCGTGACATCCACTTGCAACGGCGTATTGCCGACCAGGCGCAACAGTTGGGTTTCCGTCGTTTCCTTTGTAGGCATTAAATTCAAAATGGCGATACGCAACGGACGAATATCCTGATGATAAGCCAAGCTTTCATCCATTACGAAAATATTTTCGCCCTCCAGCACTTCCTTAGCAGGTAATGTGTCTGGGATTTTAATCGGCATGTAAACTCACTCCTTGTTCGGTAAGTTTTGCGAAAATCGTCTTGTTGAGATGCCGGGCATATAATAAAAAGACCTTTCTCTGGTTAGAGAAAGGTCATATTTGTATCCATATGCGCCTCTCTCATCTGTCAGGGCAACGCGCTTTGTACAAAGCGCGCGTCCTGCAAGAATTAGCACCGTGCGATTAAAATCGCCGGTTGCCGGGTATCATCGGGCTAGTCCCTCCACCTGCTCTTGATAAGATTTCGCTATATTCATTTTGGGTTCACAAAGTTCTTGTTGTTCACTTTAATGCATCGGCTGGGCTTCGTCAAGATGGGACTTGCAAATTTGTAACCTGCATTCACATTTTGTCTACCTTTTCCATAGGTTAAATCATATCCCTCCTATCGCTGAAGCTCTTGACACTACTGTTGATTTTGCCCATGATTTTGCGCTTGAAAGGCCGTAGGCCGAGCGTTATACTATACAAGTGCTATTAGGCAAAAATATGGAGCAGTAGTGCAGACTTGAGTGTTTCCTGCGATACTGTGGCAATCTAAAAAAAGAACATTTGAGAGGTGAATCCGGAATGGAAGGCGACCCGAGTCCGAATAGGCGGCGATCCCTGAACAACAGCATAGGAATGACTTCAGCTTGCCGAAAGACGGGACGCCAGGCTCTGCATGCTCCAAAAGCCTCCGGCTTTTGATGAGAGTGCACGCTTACCCGCACCGGCTAACTGAGTCCATTCCTTATGCTTAAGGTAAACGTATTTCCGTTACGGCGGAGCATAAGGAGTGACGTATATGAAAATCCGTTTGGTCAACAACGGGGTTTTTACCCCTGTCGAAGAAATTGAAATGGCGCTTACTGCACCGGCAGAAGGTTTTTATTGGATTGATGCCGATGTCGATGATTTGGCAGTGCTCCAGCCTTTATTTTCCATGCATGATCTTGCAGTAGAAGACTGTTTGAGTGAAGAAGAACAGCGTCCGAAGATTGAAATTTATGAAAGCCATTATTTTATCGTTGTAAATAGCATTCGTTTTGATGATGAAGAAATATTTTTGCGAGCTTTGAACATTTTTCTCGGCCGCCATTTTATCATTACGGTGACCAAGCAGAAAATCAATGAGCTTCGTACCCTCAAGCCTATGCTGTGGGAGCAAGAAGTCAGCCAGCCTGACCGTTTTATGTATCTGTTGGTCGACTTAATTGTTGACAACTATTTTCTGGTTGGTGACCGGATTGAGGTCCGCATTGAAAAGCTGGAAGAAGATATTCTAATGCATACGAAAAAGTCGCATTTGAACGAAATCATCGGCTTACGCAGTGAGATTCTGTGGCTGAAAAAAGTGTTGGGCCCGCAAAAAGAAGTCATCAATACCCTGAACAAGCGGGATTTGCGGCTCATCGACGATCAATTGCAAAAATATTTTAGCGACATTTATGAAAATGCTGTGAAAATTTCGGAGACTTTCGAAACTTACCGCGACTTGATGGGTAACCTTCGAGAAGCTTATCAATCCAGTATCGCCAACCGTGCCAATGAAATTATGCGTGTGTTTACAGCAATTACGACCGTATTTATGCCATTGACGGTCATTACCGGAATATATGGGATGAACTTCGATAATATGCCTGAGCTTCATACACGTTATGGCTATTTTGTCGTCATTGGTATTATGGTGGCATTAGGCGTCAGTATGTTCTGTATTTTCCGTAAGAAAGACTGGGTTTAAAAATAAAAGGGGAAAAAGTATCAAATTGGATACTTTTTTCTATTTTCAAGCTTGGTCATAAAAAGCAGCAGCCGTGTCCTGTGAGGAACTGGCTGCTGCTTTTTAGTATGTTGGACCCTGAATATACTTTAATACCCATCTTTATCCAAATAGTTCTATATTATCCAACATGTCGGCCGGGTACCTGCTGATGACGAAACCGTATACGGATCAGACGCAGACGCTCATAAATCTGATCCAGTCCTGTTTCGGTTGCCTTTTCTTCCCCATACACTTTCAGCATGACGGGCTTGAGCAACGTATCCCCCAACTCTTCATAAGCAGACCAGATAGCTGCCTGCTCCGCCTCAGATACATTCACCAATTCCTTGTGGATCAGCTTGTCCATATCAATACCGTCTCTATCCAAATGCTCCACAGCTTCAATCATCTCTCTACGATGCAAACCTGTCTTCATTCCGATATGCTCCAGTGAAAGACCGTCCGAAATGCCTTCAATAATCGTTCTAGTTAAGCTGAATTTGTTCAGCTCCTGCCTGTACTGGTTCTCTTTTTGCTTGTATAACCATGACAAAAAAACTTCTTCTTCCAGCGTCTCTGTTACCCAGTTCAACGGAAATGGCGTGGTCCGGTCATTTTGTGTCGTAATAGCCAATAGCTCCGTCCCATATTGCGACACCTTACCCTGACCCATACCAGGCAGCTCCAACAGTTCTTCTTCGGTATGGGGAAGATAAACGCTAATGAGTCGAAGCAATCGATTCGTAGCGATAAAATAAGGTGCTTTTCGTTCCGTTGCTGCTTTTTGCCGTCTCCACATCGTCAATTGCTCATACACTTCATCACGTGGAAACAAATCACTGTAGCAATACAGCTTTTGCAGCGTTTGTCCTCGTCCTGATGATCCTTCTTGCTCATGAAATACACCATGGATTAGGGGCCTGTAGCCCTCAGCCATTTTGAGCGCCAGCTCATGACGGTATACATGTAGTAATTCCTGCCACAAGCTGCCCTCATACCAAAGGTCGTCTATACTTTCATCCGGGACATGGTGTGTGCTCCAGCCTGCACTCCATTCCCCTTCATGCTGCCCAATCCATACCTGAGCAAAGTCCTCATAGCCCTGTTCATTCCGTTTGGACAAGCGATTTAAAAATACTATCTCCATGATTTCTTCCTCCCTCATATCGTTGAAAGACAGTCCCGCACAACACAAAAACGCAAAAAAAAGCACCTATCCTGCGTATTCGCAAGAAAGGTGCTTCCCTTTTTGAGCCGTACTATACTGTTGCCTATATAATAACCGTACCTTGGAGTGCCGTCAACCCTAAATTCTAATGATTCAGTTTTTCCTTTGCCAATGCCAGAGCACCGCACAATCCAGCATTATCACCCAATCCTGGAGATACGATATATTGCTCAATACCTGTTGTCAGACTCGAATGCTGCACGTATCCGTTCAAAAGTTTTTGTAGTTTGGTACGAATGAGCGGGAACAATTGGTCTTGCTTCATTACTCCCCCGCCCATAATAATTTTTTGCGGGGACAGGATTAATACATAGCTCATTAAAGCCTGTGCCAGATAGTACGCTTCCATTTCCCAGGCCGGGTGATCGACAGAAAGCTCATGTCCTTTAACCTTCCATCTTTTTTCGAGCGCAGGACCTGCTGCCAGACCCTCCAAACAATCTCCGTGATAAGGACATGTCCCCTCGTAAGTATCTTCTGGGTGACGACGTACCAGAATATGCCCCATTTCCGGGTGAGATAATCCATGTATCAGCTTTCCACCAACCAAAGCACCTGCCCCGATGCCTGTGCCTATCGTGATATACAGACAGTTGTCCAATCCTTTGGCGGCACCCCAAATAGACTCACCAAGTGCTGCTCCATTCACATCCGTATCAAACCCCATAGGCACATCAAAATGCTCTTTCAGTTTACCAATCAGATTGTAATTTCCCCAATGTGGCTTTGGCGTTGTTGTAATATAACCATATGTATCACTACCTTCGATAGGATCAATCGGCCCGAACGATCCTACGCCCAATGCTTCAATGCCCTTGCCTTCAAAAAATGCGATGACATTCTCCATTGTTTCTGCTGGTGTGGTTGTTGGAAAGCTCGCTCGTTCCAGTACCTCTCCACGTTCGTTGCCAATTCCACATACAAATTTGGTACCGCCTGCCTCAATTGCTCCCAATACTGTCATAGTTGCTGTTGTCCCCTTTCGATAATCCGGTTCTCTCTCCACTATATTCACCTGAAATGTACCTGAGGTCAATCCCCTAATCGCAATTGTATATAATCCTTCACAAGACGATATAACTCCGTTAACATAACGTATACAAATAAGGACACTGACGCATCCCGCCTCAGCATCCCTATATAACTTACTTTATTTAAATTGTCGTACCAGGCCTAATAGCTTCATTATGATCCGGTTGCGACACCCATCAATGTACACAAGCTTTTCATTTCAAGCTGCTCAAACTTGTCTACAATTTGCACGTGATCCAACGTCAGCAGACAACTATCCAAAGCACATGCTACAGGTACACCACAGTGAATTTCAGCGAGTTTGCGTGAAAGATGCAGCATATCCAAATCACTCTCAATTTTTTTGCGGACCGATGGTGTTAATTGATCCAGATTCTCCAGAATGCCCTCAATAGAGTCGTATTCCTGCACCAGCTTGAGTGCCGTTTTCTCACCAATACCTCGTACTCCTGGATAATTATCGCTTGCATCCCCCATCAGGCCTTTAAGGTCCACCACTTGGCGTGGCTTAAGTCCTTTTTCAGTCAGCAGGGTCTCCGGGGTGTATACCATATAATTGCCGTGGCCTTTTTTCATAATAATGACCCGTGTCCGATCATCCACTAATTGAAGTAAATCATGATCTCCCGAGAGAATCATTACATCCATGTCCTCATTTTGCGAATAATGGCGTGCAAGCGTACCGATACAATCATCGGCTTCAAAGCCTTCCGCTCCAATGTTGGGAATGCCGAGGCTGTCCGTCACTTCGCGAATCAATGTAAATTGGGGAATCAAATCATCTGGTGCGTCGGCTCGATTTCCCTTATACGCAGCAAAATGTTCCCCACGGAATGTCGTTCCGCCCATATCCCAGCAACAAATAACATGTGTAGGATTAAACGTTTGGACTGCATCCCAAAAATATCGAATAAAACCATATATGGCGTTCGTTGGCACCCCAGCTTTTGTACGACGGATATAACCGTTTGCGGCGGTTGCATAATAAGCGCGAAATAGCAGGGCCATGCCGTCAACCAGCATTACGGATTGTTCATTGCGTTGTGTCACAGATTGTATTGCTCCCATTCATCATAATATTTAACCCCCACAGTATAACATATCGTGGGGGTAAATTGGGCGTTATTGAGCTCCCCATGTGCCCTCAAATGTTTCCTCTTTGAATCCTACCGTTACTTTGTTACCGTCGGTTACAATCGGGCGTTTGATTAATCTTCCATTTGAGGATAAAAGCGAAATTTGCTCTTCACGGCTCATGTCTCCCAGCTTATCTTTCAGCTTTAACTCTTTGTACACCTCACCGCTTGTATTGAAAAACTTTTTCAGCTCCAGCCCGCTTTTGCGAATCAATTCTTCCAATTCCTCCGGGCCAGGCGGCTGTTCAAAAATAGGAATCAGTTCCGTCTCATGCCCCTTGTTTTGCAGCCATTTCACTGCATTACGGCAGGTACTGCATTTAGAATACTGATATACTTTCAGTTGGCTCATCGCTAGATTAACCTCCATTTGGTTTTCTCTTAAAAGCTCCTGCATTTCAGCCATATCGTCAGGTAGGGGAGCATAGAATGTCAGCCGCTCCCCGGTTACAGGATGCTCCAAGGACAGCTCTGAAGCATGTAAGGCTTGTCGAGGCATCCTGGCATCAAGCTGATCATATCGCTCACGTTGCGCAGCATCATCAGGTGTAATCCGGTACATTTTATCTCCGATCAACGGACAACCGATATAAGTCATATGCACTCGAATTTGGTGCGTACGCCCGGATTCCAACTTTAGTCCGATGCGGCTTCCCCCGCTCCACACTTCCTCCAGCTTATACAGCGTAAGTGCAGGATAACCATCCGGAGTCACCATACGTAAATGCGGATCATCCGGGTTGCGGTCAATCGGTCCGTCTACCTTACCTTCCTGCAGCTCAGGGCGCCCATGCACCAGAGCCGTATAGCGCTTATCCACCGTTCCCGCAATCATCTGTTCAGAAATATGCTGGTGTACATATGGATTTTTGGCTACGACCAGCACCCCCGTCGTCTCCTGATCAAGACGATGAACAGGACGAAATCGGAACAGCTCCCCCTTGGTCTGCCAATAATGCACAACCCCGTTAGCCAGTGTTCCTGTGTAATGACCATGAGTCGGATGGACAATCATGCCCGCCGCCTTATTCACCACTAACAGATGTTCATCCTCAAACAATATCTCAAAAGGAATGGGTTCCGGTAAAATATCATCAGAACGCTCGCGCTCCATGCGAATTTCTACTCGATCCCCGGATTTCACCTTTACGCTGATGTACACACGTGTCCCGTTCAGCATAATACCTTGCTCGGTCAGCTTGAGTTTGGATATTAACTTTCGAGAAATGTTCATACGTTTTTGTAAAATAGTCTTCAACAGCATGCCCTCCTCCTCCGGAGGGATCGTATATACGATAGGTTCATAGTACAAGCTCATACAAATTCCCGGTTGCCTCCTTATTTGCGGAACACTTTTTTGCTGCGCACATATTCGACATCGGGTACGCCCTGACGGACATTCGCTGTGCGAGCGACGGCAAAGAAATAATCAGAAAGGCGGTTCAAATACCGACGTACCGCCGGATTGATGTCCGTATGTTTACCTAGTGTAACCGCACGGCGTTCTGCGCGTCGGCAAACCGTACGGCAAACATGAAGCGTTGAGGATAATGTGTTACCACCTGGTATAATAAAACGCTCCACCTTCGGATTTTCCTCCTGACATGCATCAATCCAACCTTCCAGACGCTCTGCCAGCTCGTCCTTCACCTTATATTTGCTTTCACTGATTTTAACAAATGCCAAATCCGAACCACAATCAAACAGCTCCTGCTGTATTTCTTCCAATTGAGTCCGAATATCCGCAAACTCTTCCCCTTCGGCAAAGCTGATCGCTTGTCCTACAAAGCTGTTCAGCTCGTCAATTGTTCCGTACGCTTCCACACGATCATCATCTTTGGACACTCGACCGCCGATCACAGAAGTTTGTCCTTCATCACCTGTTCTAGTATAGATTCCCATTCCATTTCATCCCCTTTATCATTCCGTAAGTGCTTTCAGCACCTTGATGGCTTCTTCCTTATTGCTTGTACGAGGCGGAACGGTAGCAAATAATGTTTTGGAGTTATATTTTAGCTCCTTAAACATCTTCATCTGCTCCACCGGAATTCCGAACAAATGAGTTTCCTTGCTCACATCTGTTCCTTCTTCCTCCTGCCCCTTCTTCTTAAATACGCCGCCCTCGAACACGCCCCGGGCATACGTCTTCTTGTCAAAAGCATCATCTAACGGCAGATTCGAACCATTCTGTCCATACAGCTTCATGTCCTCTTCCGGCAAAAGAAACAGATCATGTTCCCCGGCCGCATATTCTACAACCAGCTTCTGCTGGTTATACAGCGGACTGACTGAAATCTCAATAGTCGGAGCCTGTTCACCCAGCTTATCCTTAAGCTTTTGTGCCAGCTCCTCACGGATGACTGAAGCATCCCCTTTATCCATAATAAAAATGGAGAAGCTGTCCTTGTCCCGTCCCCCACATCCAGCCAATAATACAAGTGTCAGCATTCCGATGATCCACGGCGATAGCCTTTTTAGCCCCGCTCTCATATGTACGCCCCCTCTTCCATGCCATTAATATATCATAAGTTGTGAACGCAAAAAAAGAAGGCTCGACGGCCTTCTTCTTACATTTGGCTGACTTCACACGGTTAAACCTTGCATTCCGTACCATACAGCTTCATATATTCATTGATTTTCAAATCGAGCTTGCAGCTGATCTCAATGACAAGATCAGAGGTGAAGGACTGCTCTTTCTGAAACGTCCGCATCATCTCATTGCGCAGGAACAAAATTTCATCTTCCAGAGAAATGTCGTATCCTATTGAACTAGACGAATTAAATCCAACATATGACATGAGCATTCCTCCTACAATTGAAAAATTGAACTTCCTGCTATCGATTTCAAATTATAGCATAGAAATTTAGAAATAAAATACTATTTTTTATGAATTACCCATAAAAAAATAATTTTAACCTTCTTTTCTTACTTTTTCTACAAAATGACCAATCCGATCCAGTGCCTCCGTCAGCTGAGCAACAGAAGTCGCGTATGAGCAACGAAGATAGCCTTCGCCTCCCAAACCGAACACATTACCTGGTACAGCCGCAACTTTAGCCTCTGCCAAAAGACGCTGTGCAAATTCATCTGAGCTGAGTCCCGTGCTTTGAATACTAGGGAAAACGTAAAAAGCCCCTCTTGGCTCATGGCACTCCAGGCCGATTTCCCGAAACCCTTCAACCATCAGACGGCGACGCTGATTATAGGCTTCTACCATACGATCTTTCTCACCCAAACCATTCCGCAACCCTTCCAGTGCCGCAACTTGCCCCATAGAAGGCGCACACATTACGGTGTACTGATGGATTTTGAGCATAGCGGCAATCAGATCGGGATGTCCGCATGTATATCCAATACGCCAACCTGTCATGGCGAAGGCTTTGGAAAAACCACTGACGAGAATCGTACGATCCATCATACCAGGCATAGCGGCAAAACTGACGTGCTTCTCTCCATAATTCAATTCAGCATAAATTTCATCAGAAATGACGATCAAATCATGCTTTTCCACGACTTCGGCAATCGGAAGCCAATCTTCATAAGTCATCGTAGCCCCAGTTGGATTGCTCGGATAGCATAAAATCAGCACCTTGGATTTAGGTGTAATTTTTGCCTCCAGCGCCTCAGCCGTCAGCTTGAATTCATCCTTAGCAAAGGTTTCAATACCTACCGGAATCCCGCCTCCAATTGCAGTGATTGGAGAATATGAAATGTAGCACGGTTCGGGCACGAGAATTTCGTCGCCAGGTACAATTAACGCACGCAAAGCAAGATCAATCGCCTCGCTTCCCCCAACGGTCACGATAATCTCATTTTTAGGATCATAACGGACTTCAAATTGCTCATTCAGATAATCACTGATCGCTTCACGCAGTTCTGGCGTTCCCGCATTAGACGTATAGCTGGTAAAACCTCGCTCTAATGAATAGACACAGGCTTCCCGCATATGCCAAGGGGTTGTAAAATCCGGTTCGCCTACACCAAGGGTAATAATATCCTTGTTGCCACCCACCAAGTCAAAAAACTTACGAATACCCGAAGATGGGATCTCGCGCACCAACGGGGACAAATAGGAACTCATAGCTTTGTTACTGTCGGTAAATGCTTCTGTTTTGAGATTCATCATGATCTTCCTTTACGGCGAAATCATCAGACGATTATCTTCCTGATGGTCCTCAAAGATAATTCCGTCCTGCTTGTATTTTTTAAGCGTAAAATTAGTCTTGGTAGACAAGACCGAATCAATAGGCGACAGTTTCTCCGACACAAAGTTAGCGACCTCACGAAGATTGCGGCCTTCAACCTCTACCAGCAAATCGTATGCTCCGGACATGAGATAGACCGATTTAACTTGCGGATACAAATAAATCCGTTCTGCAATCCCTTCAAAGCCTCTTCCACGCTCGGGTGTAATTTGCACTTCGATCAAAGCGGTAACCTTTTCGTCGTCGACTTTGTCCCAATTAACTACAGCGGCATATTTGACAATCACGTGTTGGTCTTCGAGCTCTTTCATTGAGATGCGTACATCCTGCTCGTCAACCCCCAGCATAGTAGCCAATAAAGTCGGTGTTCTTCTTGCATCTTCTTTTAACAATTCCAGCACTTTTAATTTCAATTCATTCAGCTCTGTCATTCTACATAAGGCCTCCATCGAAAGAGATTACTATACATCATACAATACGCACTTTAAACCTGCAAAGAAAAACCGTCCACTCCGGTAAACCCGGCAGGTGGACGGCTGTTATGGGAATCTGCTTCAAAAACAGAAAATCCCGTTTACATATAATAAGGGTTGTTTTGGTGTGTAGACTGGCCTTGCTGGTGCATAGATTGACCATATACTCCCGCGGATGTCGACTTTTGCTGAATGAACTGTTGGCATTCTTGTTGGGTCTTGCGAGCTTCTTGAATCTGTTTGTCCAAATCGATGCGCAGTGCTTTAGTTGGAGTGGCGTACATATTATTTTGGCTCATCAGATGATACAAATCACCTTGCAGACGCAATGTATCATTCGTAAGGTCGGTGAACATCTGACGCACAGACGGACAATTGGATTCTGTCGTCGCCGTTGTGTATTCGCGCACTGTACGTTTCATATCAGCAAGAATGGTATAGAGCAAATCTTCTTCGGGCATAAATGACATATTGTTTTGTGAATACATTCTGTCAAACCTCCTTTATTGGTAAATCCAAATTACTGCTGTGGTTGCATTGGAGCAAGCTGCTGATGCTGTTGAAGAGCATTAGAAAGCAGATTCAAGTGGTGCTCATGAGTTCTTGCCAGTTGTAAACAGGCTTGTTGGATGGCTGGGTGCTGAATAGACGCCGCTGTGGCCGCACATTGTTTGAGTAGTAGTTCTTCATTGGAGATGGAGTCCACGATGTACTCCAGCTCTTTGCCTGACAGGGGTTGCATGTTCGTAGATTGCATAATCTCTGTGCCTCCTTAAAAGTTTTGTTGCACGCTGGTTATCTTGTCCGTTTGGCGAAATACTATGTACACATAAGAAATACTACATATTGCCTATGAGGAGTGCTATTTTATATGGAGTTGATAAGCGGGAATACATATTGGCCGAATTCCGTGGAGCAGACACTGGATTTTCCGCCTTTGGCAGAGGATTTAATTTGTGATGTATTGATCATCGGAGGAGGGATGGGAGGGGCCATCTGCTCCCGGTTATTGGGAGAACGACAGGTAGACACCGTGGTTATTGACAAACGCAAACTGGTAACTGGAAGCTCTTCGGCCAATACTGGCCTGCTGCAATACAGCAATGACAAGACCTTAACCTCTTTCATCAATACGTTTGGTGAAACGAACGGTGTACTGTTTTACCGCATGTGCAAGGATGCACTAGATCAGTTAGATAAGCTGGCTGCCACACTGGATACAGACCCTTCCTTTATTCGGCGAAGCAGCCTGTACTATGCAAGTACACTAGAAGATGTACAGGTGCTTCAGGAAGAGTACAAACAGCTAACCCGGTTTGGATTTCCAGTGGAGTACTGGGATGAGCAACAAGTGGCTACCCGATTTCCTTTTCGAAAACCGGCAGCCTTGTACACACACGAAGATGCCGAGGTTAATCCATTTTTGTTTGCCCAAGGACTATTGCAATCCGCCAGCCGTCTCGGTGTACGCTTATATGAGCATACGGAAGCCAAGCATTTTGAATTCAATGAAAATGAAGTCGTTTGTCATACCAGCGGTGGAATGATCCGAGCGAAAAAAATCATTTTTGCAACGGGTTATGAAACACAAGAGATTAAAACCGATCAGGGAGCCGTTCTGCAAAGCTCTTATGCTATCGCCACCAATCCAATCGGAGATGCTCCCTTGTGGCATGAGCAGTGTCTGATCTGGGAAACGGCCCGTCCTTATCTATATATGCGCTCCACACCGGAAGGACGTATCATTATTGGTGGTTTGGATGAACCTGTATTGGACGCCAACCAACGTGAAATCAGGCTACTACACCAACAACAAAAGCTGCTGCAAGCACTACAGGAGCATTTTCCCAGTGTGCCATTTCAGATCGACTACGCTTGGGCGGCTGTATTCGGCTCCTCTCACGACGGCTTGCCGTATATTGGTCCACATCCGCGTTTTCCAAACTGCTATTTCTTGGAGGGTTACGGGGGAAATGGGACGGTTACGAATATGATGGCCGCACAGCTATTGGCTGATGAACTGACGGGCACACACCGACCTGAAATGGAGCTGTATTCTCTGACCCGTACGACCAAACCCTCGCCAGAAGCAACAAAACCAATGGTTTAACATATGAATACAAAAAGAACCTCCTTTCGCCTATATAAGTGAATTCTGAGGTTCTTTTTGTGTTGAATTTTCCTGTTACTCCGTTTGCTTGCGCCAGCGTTGTGCATGGGAATGAGAATTGCTTCGCTTTGTCTTCTGTTCCATCTTCAGCACATTTCGCATAAAAAACCAGCCGATCACTGGCATTAATGCAAGTCCAATCAACAACCAAATCATCGCTGTAGGAGCCTTGCTGATACTTAGGACGCCCAAGAAAATGAGTGTACCGGTCAACCGTCCTACCATTAAGCACAGTTCACGCAGTACAACCAGTTCCACTCTCTGATTCGCATCTCCTTCACTCGTACCCATTAAATCAAAACTCGCTGAGATCATAGGAATTAAATACAAGGGCAGGAATATAGCGGTGCCGATCCCCATAATCAGTAGCGTGATATACTCCATACGCCACAATAATGGTAACAGCGCAATCACCAACAATACAGCACCCAACAGCATACCAGCCGAGCGATAGTGTGGCTTGAGCCATTTTCCGACAGCCCAAAAGCTGAAAAATGAAACCGCCGAGGTGATAAGTGAAAACTGTGCCAGCTTCCATTCCTGTTGAGTAGCTACATACACGAGCAGCGTAATCAGGAAGGCAAAAACCCCTTCACGAATGCCCTGGGTAACAAGTGATAACGACAAGGGACGCCACATGCTCCCTTTTTGTGACAATCGTTGCTTAGGCTCCTTCCAATTGTAATTTCCTGTCGGCTTACGCTTGCGAAGAAAAAAACTAAGCACCACTCCTACGACATAAAAAGCTAAGGAAATACTGAATATTACTCGATAACCCGCATCATCCTCCATACGAGCAATAATCCAACCAGACAGCCAAGGACCCACGATACCGGAAAACGAACCCAGCAGACCGACCCATCCGTTAAAATGATCGCGACTTGCCTGATCTGTGACTTCGAAAAAAATGACATTAAACGCCAGCCAGAATAAACCTAATGCTGCACCCAATAACATTCCGAGCGGCCATATGTAGTTTACAGCCTGCGGTCCCGTATATAACATGATTAAATAAAACAGACCGGACAGTGCTGTCCCCACGCGCAGGGCATTCATTTTGTTATGTTCCTTGACCCATTTTCCAGCCACCCAGACCATAATTCCCAGCGCAATTTGTTGGCTGACATTAAACCAGCCAATCATCGCGTAATCCTGCCTGCTCTTCCATAAATATACGTTGAGAAATGTGCCTGACAATGCTGCTGCAAACACAAACAATCCATTCAAGCTTAATAGCAGAATGGATTGTCCGTTTAGGTTTGATTTCAATGCAGTTCCCCCTAACCGAAAAATCACCAATCAGCTTGTTTAAAGCCAGCTTGTTCAAAGATTTCTTCGATTAAGATGCCCGTATTGAGCTTGGGCCTATCCGGGGGATTGCTAATTAATTGTTGGAAATACCGCTGAGCTTCTCCAGCATCCGCAGTCGGTCATTCTCTGACAATGTGTGCTGGACATGAAAACAGCTAGGACACACATAAACATTCAAGACGAATGGCAAGTCCAGAACAGGTTTGCCGAGTGCTGGCGACATCGACGGTTCAAAGCCTTCTCTGGTTACGGTTTGCGAACCCGCATGCAGCATGTACTCTCCACATTGGGAACATTCAAGAACTTCATCTTGTCTGTCGAGTATTTGTTCAGCGCCTTGTTCATAAGCCATCAGATCCGCACCGCTTTCTTCAAATTTTTGCAAAGTATGCAGCACCGGCAGCTTATGAAGCTCATTATCCTGCAACAACGGTGCATCAACCGGTTTTTCAACTACGATTTCATCCTCTGCCTCATATAAAATATCCTGCTCTTCATCATCACCGAGCTGAATACTCAATGTACGATAACCCTTCAGGTCTTCTTTTCCATGAGCGTGAGGCGCCGGGGTTACAGAAGTCACATGATCATGTTTCGTCTCTTCATGTCCATGCTCACCGGCATGTCTATGAACAGGTGGAGAAACAGACTCATCTTCATCATCATCAGTGATGTCAGAGTAACCTTTCAGATCATTATGGCAATAGGGACACTCTTCCTCAGGGCCCAATTCTTCATCCCAAATAATTTCCATGTTACACCATGGACAAATAGTCATTTCCAAGCTTTATCATCCTTCCGTTCCAAGCGTATACCAAGCTCTAGTATACAGGATGTGTCAAGTTACACTGGCACCGATCACATAAGATAACGATATTGAAATAATCATGGAAAACAAGCCGACAGCACGGTTATCCTCTTTAATCTGTTGATCGATAGAAAATACCGGTGTCAGAAACTCAAAAAGAAAGTACGCCGCAAGTAGCAGTAAAAAGCCAACGAACGACCAAATCATCGTATCGTACACGCTCGATTTGGCTTCCATTGCAAAGCGGAGCACGTTGCAAATACCGAACATTTTCCCTCCCGTAGCCATGGCTACTGAAACATTGCCGCGCTTGATCTCTTCCCAGCATTTATAGCGGGTTACCAGCTCAAAACACGACAAAAATACAATTAACTCCAGCACCGCCACCGAGAAATAACCCAGCATCATCCCCAACGGATGTGACAGCAATTCATCAATCGCCATCTTCACTTCGTCCCTCCCGTTCTACCAAGCGTTCCCGGGCAAAGCCGCAACCCATAACTATTCCAATTCAGCAACGGTTACGCCTGTACCGCCTTCATTGTAATTACCGATACGGTAGCTTTTCACATGTTTATGCTTACGGAGGTACTCCTGAATACCGGTTCTCAGAATACCCGTACCTTTGCCATGAATAATGTGTACCTGACCCAGATTGGCCAGAAACGCTTCATCCATGAAGCGGTCCACTTCCATCAAGGCTTCCTCCACGTTCGCCCCCCGAAGATCAAGTTCACTTCGTACGTTATCATCCCGTGTCCGTTTAACGCCAGTGACTGGTTTTTGAACTCTTGGAGTCGTTGTTTGGGCAGGTTGCAGTAGTTCCAGGTCATCCAGACTGACCTTCATCTTCATGATCCCCAGTTGAACCACAGCTTCCTTGGTACCGGACAGTTCAACCACGTGGCCTTTTTTATTCAGACTGTGAACGGATACTTCATCGCCAGCCATGATAGAACGAGTACGCGTAGCGGCCGGGCGTTTGACAGTACTTTTCTTGCGTTGCTTCGGTTCAGCCTCATCCAGTTCTCTGCGAGCTGCAATCAGCTTGTGCTCCTTAACCGAGGCCCCTTCTTCCTGAGCCAATTTACGCAAATCAGTAATGATTTTCTCAGCTTCGCTACGAGCCTTATCCACGAGAACTCTTGCTTCGTCCTCAGCTTTTTCCAGCATACGGTCCCGTTGGGACTCCAGCTTATCCAGCTCCATCTGATGACGGCTACGCAATGCTTCCATTTCTTTACGCAACTGCTCTGCTTTTTCCCGTTCTTGCTCAGCTGTCAAACGGTTCTGCTCCAGTGACGCAATCATGTGCTCAACGCGCTGGTCTTCTTCTGTTACCTCACCACGGGCATAGTCTAATATGCGCCCTGGCAATCCCAATCGCTCGGCAATGGCAAATGCGTTACTTCGTCCGGGGACACCGACCAGAAGGCGGTAAGTCGGGCTTAATGTAGCGACATCAAACTCCATGCTTGCATTAATAATTCCTTTACGCTCGTAGGCATACGCCTTCAATTCACTATAGTGAGTCGTCGCAACCATACGGCAACCCATGGCATGTATATGCTCCAAAATGGACACAGCCAAAGCCGAACCTTCCGCGGGGTCCGTTCCTGCCCCCACTTCGTCAAGCAATACAAGACTTTTGGGCGTCATATTTTTCAGGATGCTAATGATATTGGTCATGTGACTGGAAAATGTACTCAAGTTTTGCTCAATGCTCTGCTCGTCACCAATATCAGCATAGATTGCATCAAATACACACAGCTGGCTTTCATCCTCAACAGGTACAAACAGTCCAGACATCGCCATCAAACTAAGCAGGCCAATGGTTTTCAGGGTAACGGTTTTCCCCCCTGTGTTCGGTCCGGTAACGATAATGGAGGTGTATGAATTGCCCAGCTCCACATCTATGGGAACGACCTGCTCCAACGGAATTAGAGGATGTCTGCCTTTTTTCAGCTTCAAGTACCCTCGGTCATTCATTAAAGGCAAGGTTGCCTTCATTTCACGGGCGAGACGCGCTTTTGCAAAAATAAAATCAAGATTGCCCAAAACGTCCACATCATACAGCAACATATCCGCTTGTTCTGCGACAAGTGCGGTCAGCTTTTGTAAAATGACTTCAATTTCACGCTCTTCTCTCAGCCTTGTTTCCCTCAGCTTATTGTTCATGGCTACGATAGATTCAGGCTCGATAAACAATGTTGCACCTGACCCGGATTGATCATGAACAATTCCGCCAAAATAAGAACGGTATTCGGCCTTAACCGGGATCACAAACCGATCTCCACGAATCGTAATCAACTGATCTTGAAGCATTTTGGATACAGTTGAGGAACGAATCATGGAATCCAGCTTCTCACGAATACGCACTTCTCCCGAGCGCAGCTCCCGACGGATTTGTGAAAGCTCTGTGCTGGCAGAATCCAACACTTCTGCATTTTCGTCAATACAGCCTTTGATGGAGTTTTCTAAACTTCTCTGCTCCGAAAGCTGCTCACTCCAATACAGCAATGTTTCGACAGGATTTTCTTCATGCAAACTTGTCACGTATACTTGTATACGGCGTGCGGCCTGAACCGTTGTCCGAATGCCAAGCAACTCATGCGGGCTTAATGTTCCACCAATACGGGCACGCTTCACCGCCGGAGTGATATCCACTACTCCGTTAAATGAAGGCACTCCTTTGAGGCGATCAGCAGCATAGGCCTCATCCGTACCTTTCAGCATTTTCTTGATATGCTCCAAATCATCGCTGGGCTGTAGCTGAAGGGCTGTCTGTTGTCCCGTTGCCGTTTGGGCATAGTGACTTAGTTTATTTAGAATTTTTTGATATTCAAGGGTTTTGAAAATTTTAGAGTCCAACTTCACTACTCCTTTCACTTATATCTATATTATACCGAAAGCAGCAAACTTACGCTATTTGCCAACTCTGTTTTACACATAAGAAAGCTCTTCATGCCACACACTAACCTTTGTCTAACCCTGATTCAAAAAACAAAGGAGGTTATTCCGTGAGCATTCTCGGGCACATTGTACGTTTCATCGTTGCCGCTCTGGTGCTGATGGTCGTAAGCTGGATCGTTCCCGGATTTAGTGTAGGCGGCTTTTGGAGCGCGCTGATCCTAGCCATTGTCATTGCCTTGATTGGCTATATCGTCGAGGCGGTGTTTGGTCGACGCGTCTCCCCATTTGGACGCGGTATCGTAGGTTTTCTTGTGAGCGCTCTGGTGATCTGGGTCGCTCAATATGTCGTCGCTCATGTCAGTGTTTCCGTTCTGGGCGCATTGCTCGCTGCATTGGTTATCGGGATTATCGACCTGTTCATTCCGGTATCGACACCGTTTGAAGCCGGTCGCAAAAACGGGAATTAATTTCAGTAATCGCTTCTGGCAAAGCTGTCCCGAAGCAGAATTCATCTGCCAAAGGACAGCTTTTTGTCATTTACACCTCTGAGTGGATACAATAAACAAACAATCCCCGGCGATGAGCAGCCGGGGATTGCCTTACATGTTTAATCCGTATCTACTGATCCTGTTCAATAAGTTCAATCCATTCATTATACTCAGTTTGAAGCTTGGTGTATTCTTCCTGTAATTGACGTAATTCCGTAGAAATCCTCTCCGAATTTTCCCGATCTACGTCCTGTTGTACTTGCAACAGACGAAGCTGATGCGCCGCCATTTCATATTTTTGACCCACTTCGTCCAATTCAGACTGCAAGGCCATTCGTTCCTGCTCTATGGACTGCTGTTCAGCCTTCGCCGTTTTGGCAGTTTCAACAGCCAAACGAATCTCCTCCTGAAGATGTTCCTTTTGTTGAACCGTTACCGCTATTTCCCGCTCCCAAGAAGCAAATTCTTCCTTACGGGCAGCATCTTCGGCTTCCAAACGTTCCGCTTCAGCCTTCAACTGATCGTATTTAAGCTGCCATTCCAGGGATTCTTCCTCAGCACGTTCCAGTTCACTCCGCCGTTCTCGATTTTCCTGCTGGAGCTGCTTGATATTTTGCTCCAGCTGTCCAGCTCGGCTCTTCATGCTTCCATATTGCTCCTGAAGCGATTGATACGCCTTAGTTCCCTCTTGCTCTCGGACTTTGGCTTTCTCAAGCTCATCCTGCACGCGAATCAGCTCAGGTGAAAGCTCCTTGATTCTCGCTTCGAGTTGAACTAGCCGTTGCTGTTGTGAAGCAAATTTATCATTAATAGCTTCGAGCTCAGCCGCTGCGTGCTGTAATTGCTCTTGTATTTCTTCCTTCTGTTCACGTGCTTCCAGCAAGGAGAGCTCCAGCTCATCAACTGCCACCTGGCGTTCTTCTGCAAGCTTCTTCCATGACTTCTCGCTTTCAGCTAGCGTAGCCAGCTCACTTTGCAGCTTGCGAGAAGATACGTGAGCTTGCTCCAACAGCTTCTGCATCCGTCGCTGTTCTTCCTCCAGCTTAGCCGTCTGCTGCTGCTTAGCCTTGGCTTCAGCTTCTAATTGATCATATCGACTTTGCAATTCTTCACGTGCAAGCGTATCTGCCTGCTCTCGCTCTATCGCAGCCTGTCGCTGTGTTTCCAGCACAGACTCCAGCTCGGACTGTTGTTCCTTCAGTACTCTTGCTTGCTCTTGAGCCTCTCCCAGACGAGAAGAAAGCTCTGTACTGCCTGCCTGTACTTGTTCTAATTGTTCCTGAAGCTCCTCGACCCGAATCTCCTGCTCCAGTGCAGCTTCATCAGCTCGTTTCTGCGCTTCCTGATGCTGGAGCTTTTCCTCATTCAACGCCAATTCAGCCTGTTTACGTTCCTGCTCCAGCTGCTCATTCAGTCCGGAACACTTGGTTTGCCATTCGCTTACCTTCTTGCTATGCTCTTGCTGCAAAGCAGATCGCAGCTTGTCCAGTTTTGTGCGCTTTTGCTCCTGATGAGTCTTCTCTGCAGCTGACAGCTTGGCTTCTGCCTGTTTAGCCGCTTCAGATACTTCCTTCTTCATCTGCTCTTCTATCTGCCGGATACGCGCATTGGCCGCCTCCTGCTGCTCTTTCAGCTTGCGAGAAGCTTCTTGACGGGACTCCTCCAATTCACGTTTAGCTTGTTTTTGTCCATTTTCAAGTTCAGCCGCTTTTTTCTCCTGCTGTTCCAGCTTTGCCCTCAATTGGGCAATCTCCTTGGCTGATACAGATTCGGTTTCCATCAGCTTCTTCTGCGTTGCTTCCTTTTCTTCCTTCAGTTGAATAAGAGATTGATGCATATCTGTATTTTTCTGCTGTTGTTCCCCTAGAGCTGTCTGGAGTTGCGCCAGATCTCCCCGGAGCTCTGCTCGTTCCGCTGCTAAGCGGTTCATATGACTCTGAATTTCCTGGATTTGTACAGCTTCTTCTGCCATATGAACCGCAGCCAGCACGGCAATTCGGGGCATATCCAGACGCGAATGAGCTTGAGAAATGCTGTGCATACGCTCATCCACGTAATTGGCAACCTGCTTCATATAATCGGTATTGCTGCCGACGAGTTTATAAGAAGTACCGTAGATCTCTACAGTGACGCGAGTACGATCTGGTGTAGTCACAATTATGCCCTCCTTCAATACTACTGTATGTTGATTCTAAGGTGTGTCCGGTACTATGGTAACCCGCCTTCCGTGAAGCGTTCAACCTTATTAGTCCGGCTTCCCCGCAGCGGGTAATTATCAGAGTAAGAGAGCTTCTATGATGATAGGCCAAAAAGCCGTATCGAACCTCTGTCACTAAGATTCGATACGGCTTCCCGCATTTCCTGCTACTTTCTCAATTCCGCTCCAAAAGTTTGTTCCAGAGACGTAACGACAGGAGTATGCGCCGCATTGATCTCTTCATCCGTCAACGTATGTTCCCAGTGACGATAGGTCAGAGAGATAGCTACGCTCTTCTTATCTTCACCAAGCTTACTGCCTGTAAATACATCAAACACTCGTGCATCCTGCAACAGCTCTCCGCCTGCAGCGTGAATAACACGAAGCAGTTCGCCTGCCTCAACGTCTTTATTGACCACGAGGGCAATGTCACGTTCCACGGATGGGAAGCGAGCCAGCTCTCTGAACTGAATATGAGAGTTTGCGTGTTCAATGACCTGTTGCAACGCAATTTCTGCAACATACGTATCGTTCAGCCCATAAGATTGTTGGAGCTCCGGATGAATCTGCCCAAGGGTACCGATCCGTTGAGAGCTTCCATTCACATCCAGCCATACCGAAGCGGAACGGCCCGGGTGGTAGCTTTGCGGTTGGTCAGCGACATAACGAATGCTGGCACTCAATCCGAAATAGTCAAACACCGTTTCAAGCGCGCCTTTAATATCAAAGAAATCAACCTTTTCAGCACCAATATTCCATTGTTTTTCACGGCGTACCCCAGTCAACAACAGACTCAGCACTTGAATTTCCTGCGGCTGACGGGTTAATGTTTGTTCCTCTGTATAAAATACTGTTCCCATCTCGAAAATCGCCAGATTGTCTTGCTTCCGGTTCATGTTATACACCGCTGTATCCAGCATCTGCGGAATGATACTCGTACGCAAAACACTACGGTCTTCGCTCATAGGCATAGCCAAACGTACCGGATGGCTGCCTTCTGTCAGGGCATTAAATAACCCCGTACTTTGCGGATGTACAAAAGAGTAGCTGATCGTCTCCTGCCAGCCACCATGAGCCAGCAATCTGCGCAGGGAGCGGCGCAATGATTGTGATGCTGTCAAAGCTCCCGGAGTTGTAGGACCTTCAATCGGCGTGGTCGGGATATTGTCGTAACCATACAGACGAGCAACCTCTTCGATTAAGTCCACGTCAATGGTGATATCTCCACGGCGTGTAGGAACTTGAACTTCCAGTACCCCTTGCTCTGCGTCGCCACATCCGAAATGAAGTCTACCGAAAATCGTTTTCACCTCAAGCAGCGACAGTTCGGTTCCCAAATATCGGTTTATCTTATCTAGCGACAGCTTGATAATGCGGTTTTCAGCTTTTGCAGACGCAGATTCTACGATGCCCTGGTGTACAGTGCCTCCTGCATAACGCTGAATCAGCGCAGCTGCACGATTCACAGCAGGCACAACAGCGCCTGGATCAACCTCTTTTTCAAAACGCAGACTTGCTTCTGAACGCAGTCCAAGTTGACGAGACGTTTTGCGAACTGTACCGCCGTCAAACTTCGCAGATTCCAGCGCAATGCTGACCGTCGCATCCGTAACCTCGGAGTTGGCTCCACCCATCACGCCTGCCAATGCTATTGGTTTCACACCGTCTGTAATCAGCAGCATATGCGGCTCCAGCTTACGCTCCTGATCATCAAGTGTAATCAATGTTTCGCCTGCACGAGCGAGTCGAACTTCAATATTTCCATTTTCCAGCTTATCCGCATCAAAAGCATGCAACGGCTGACCGTATTCCAGCATGACGTAGTTCGTAATATCTACGATGTTGTTGATCGGACGAACACCTGCCGCCATCAGACGGTTTTGAATCCATAATGGGGAAGCCCCCACTTTTACACCTGTAATATAACGGGCCGCGTAGTGCGTACACAGTTCAGGAGTATCTACCTTCACAGACAGATGATCTGCCGCTGCATCGCTAATTTCCACCAGATCCTTAGCCGGATCAGCCAGAGAAATATCACGTCCCAGAATCGCACTCACTTCATATGCTGCTCCGTGCATGCTCAGGCAATCCGAACGATTGGGTGTCAGATCAAAATCCAGCACCTGATCATCCAGCGCCAGCAGCTTCGTAATTGGCATACCAATTTCAGCATCCTCAGGCAGCACCAAAATACCTTCTTGCAATTCCTTTGGAAGCAGCTTGTCATTCATGCCCAGTTCTTTGGCCGAGCAGATCATACCCATGGATACTACACCACGCAGCTTGGCCTTTTTAATGTGGAAATCTCCCGGCAACTTTGCACCTACAACTGCAACAGGAACCTTTTGACCTGCATCCACGTTTTTGGCACCGCACACGATTTGCAGATCTTCCTCCTGACCTGCATCGACAATACATACATTCAGCTTATCAGCATCAGGATGCTTTTCCTTGCTTTTAACATAGCCGACAACGACGCCAGTAATCCCTTGATTGCGCTGCTCGACCTCATCAATTTCTATGCCCGAACGGGTGATTTTCTCTGCCAGATCCTCCGCGCTTACCTGATCCAGCGATACATACTCGGACAGCCACTCGAATGATACTTTCATATGGGTTCACTTCCCTTGATATAGTTGTTTATTGACGCGCAAACTGTTTCAGGAACGACAGGTCACTGTTATAAAAATGACGAATATCATCGATACCGTATTTCAATATAGCAATCCGCTCTACACCCATACCGAATGCAAAGCCGCTGTACACCTCGGGATCAAAACCGCCCATCTCTAGCACTTTCGGATGGACCATGCCACAGCCCAAAATTTCAATCCACACGCGTTCGCCATTTTTCTTCACAAAAGTTACGTCTACTTCAGCACTCGGCTCTGTGAACGGAAAGAAGCTTGGGCGCAAACGGATTTCGGTCGATTCTCCGAACATTTCGCGTGCAAATTGAAGTAAGGTTCCTTTCAAATCACTCATGCGAATGTCTTTTCCAATGACAAGCCCTTCAATCTGGTGGAATTGAAAAGAATGTGTTGCATCGTCATCATCACGTCGGAAAACCGTACCCGGACAGATAACCTTAATAGGTGTTTCGCCCTTCATCGCTTCCATCGCGCGAATCTGAACTGGTGACGTATGGGTACGCATCAACAGATCCTCAGTCAGGTAAAATGAATCCTGCATATCGCGTGCGGGGTGATTTTTAGGCAGGTTCAATGCTTCGAAGTTATAATAATCCGTCTCAGCCTGTGGACCCTCAGCCACTCGATATCCCATGCCTGTAAAAATATCCTCGATTTGCTCAATCACTTTGTTGAGTGGGTGCAGTCCGCCTTGCGGCAGTGTGCGTCCAGGTAGCGTAACATCGATCTTTTCCGCTTGCAGACGCTCATTCGTTTCCGCTTTCGTGAACTCGTCTTGCTTACGGTTAACGACTTCTTCAATCGCCTCCCGCACCTCATTGGCTACCTGTCCAACAACCGGACGCTCTTCCGCGCTCAGCTTGCCCATACCGCGCAAAATTTCAGTCAATGCGCCCTTTTTCCCCGAATATTTGACCCGTAGATCAGCCAGCTCCTTGGGTGTTGCCACCTTCTCCAATACTTCCAGTGCTTCTTCCTTCAAGGCCAGCAAATGTTCCTTCATTTGGATGGTTTCGCTCATCGCCTGTTCAGTCCCCTTTCTTCATATCCAGCTTTTCAGACAACAAAAAAAGGTCTTTCCTCCCGGTAAGGGACGAAAAGACCGTGGTACCACCCTCGTTAGACAATAAGCTTAGCTCACCTGGCGTTCTGCCTTACGGCAACTAGCTACAGGTGGTTGTTCATGCTATGCATCATCGTCTCGCTCTGCACGTTATAACGGTCGTGAACCGGTATCCCCTACTTGCACATTCGCCATTCACATGGCGCCTGAGGTTCAAGGAACTGCTCCGGAGCGAACTTCAACAGCCCAGTATTTGCAGAAACGCTCTCAATCCTACGACGCTTCCTCCCTGTTCAATCGGACACTGTCTACTCTTCTCCATCAAGACATTTTCAAAAATTCGAACTATTGTTCATTATTATATGCAAACTACCGCGCTTTGGCAAGCAGGGCATACGTTTCAACCCTTTAGATATCGAGATCATCCAACCGCTCCAGATTTGCACGAATGCGCCTGATTTCGCTCAACAACTTTTCATTTTCGTCATTCGTGCCTGTCATTCCTATCAACTCTGTAAGACGCAATTGTAATCGAAGACGTTCCTCACGCCGCTCCTGGTCTTCTGGCTCCCGTTGACGGCTCCGTTCATCTTCTTGCTTTTCGTCGGCTGTCCCCTCATAGATTTCATATCTGCCCCCCGGCTTCATATCGAGTAACCGAGTTGCCGTGCTCCTCACCAGCTCCCGATCATGTGAGACGAGCACCAGTGCTCCATCATAGTTACGCAAAGAATCCTCTACAATTTCACGGGTTTCAATGTCAAAATAATTCGTCGGTTCATCCAGCACCAGCAGATTGGCTCCACTAAAGTACAGACGCAGAAAAGCTACCCTGCATTTTTCTCCCATACTAAGTGTCCCGATCCTTTTAAACACGTCCTCTTTCGCAAAAAGAAAGCAGCCCAACACTGTTCTCGCTTCTGTTTGCGTCATCGTCGGAAGCGCAAGCAGACTGTCCAGCAACGTTTGATCCTCTGGGAGCTGCTCCAGCTCCTGTGAAAAATATCCGATGTTCAACTGTGGGTTGGCTGTGATTTTTCCTGTCTGCGGCTCCAGTTGACCTGTTAATAACCGAAGCAGTGTGGTTTTACCAATTCCATTGGGCCCCCGAACAGCCAGACGGTCTCCACGTGCAACGATCAGATTTAGATTTTTCACAATGATACGGTCGTCGTAGCTAAAGTCAACCTGCTCAGCACGCAGCAAATATTTTGCCTGAAACCCGCTGTCACTTAATTTCATGTGCAAAGACGGAGCTTCACGTGGTTGTTCTACCCTGTTAGCCTCCAGTCGCTCCAGTTCTTTTTCTTTCGCATGATAACGGGAGATATTTTTTTTAGCCTTGGCCTTATAGAAGCTCTGTGTAATAGCCACTTCGACTTTGGATGCGCTACGATGTGCCTGGTGAAACCATTCCCTGTAATTTCGAATCGTTTCCTCCAGCGCCTGTTTCGCCAGCTCCTGCTTTCGATAGCTGGCTTCCTGCTCTCGCAGTTCCCGCTCCTTTTGCGCTTTATATTCCTTATAGCCGCCTTTATAGCGCCCAATACCCGTTGATGCAAGCTCAACTATACTCGTAGCCACTCGATCCAAAAAGGCTCTGTCATGCGATACAAACAGCAGCGTTCCCGGATACGTGGACAGCCACTGCTCCAGCCAAAGCAAGCTTTCGGCATCCAAATGGTTGGTCGGCTCATCCAGCACCAGCAGCTTCGGCTGCCTGACCATCAGTCCGGCTAACCGCACTCTCGTCTTCTGTCCGCCACTCAGGTCACCATAAGCAATGGACCACGTCTGGGCAGGCATTCCCATTCGAGTGAGCGCCTTTTCCACCTCAGACTCCCAGGCAAAGCCTTGCAGGTGTTCGTATTCATCCATCAGCTCGCCGTAACGCTCCAGATGATGCTCCATATCCTTCCCAGCATCGGCTAGGTCAGCTTCCAGCTGTCCCAACGCTTGCTTGAGGAGCCAATGCCGAGGGCTGGCCTGCTGTGCGGCCTCCAGTGCGGTTCGAGACCCATCCACCGTATCCTGCTGCTTCAGCCAGCCCCGCTCTTCCAGTGGCAAATCATGCTCTACTTGACCAGAGGTTGGCACTTCATCTCCCAGCAATATTCGCAATAACGTCGTTTTACCTGCTCCATTTCTTCCAAACAGTGCGAGCCGTTCTCCTTCCATCACATCCAACGACACATTCTCAAATAAAGATGTCCCGTTCCAATCCTTTACTACATTGCGAATACGCAAAATCGTTCTCATACCGATCATCCTTTCCCAGCCCGGTTTTTTGACCCCGGAAGCAATAAAAAAAGCCGCAGAAGGCTGCGGCTTGCATACAAGGAATATAGAATGACTGTTATGAATCGTTTCAGAACATATACGCTTATGAAAAATAACACCGTAAACGAATAAGCCAAATCCCGTTCCAGAATAAACGCATACGTCCCTACATTCATTTTCAGACACACTTCTCCCGTTGCAGCTTACAGCCGCCTGCCAGTAACTGTGCAGTTAAGTGGGAAAATCAGTGTGCTTACTTCATCGGACGTATGGTTACCTTCCTTTTCATGGGATAATTACTTGCGGTTAGTATAGCAGATCACAACACATTTGCAAATAACCCTCGTTATTTTCCAAATACCAAAGTTGTATTCGACGAGCCTGCATATTTCGTTACAAACTCTTTAGTATATTCAGGAGTCTGAACTTGATAGCTATAGTTCTTGCTTGGATTCCAGTTGGTTACACGCGATTTTTGATTGTTGATGGTGGGAAAACTCCCTTCATCTTTAAACTCGCCATTGCCTTTATCATCAAGAATACCGCCCTTTTCACTACCTTTTCCAAAGTAGTTGTACTCAGAATAGATTCTTGCATTCGTAGCAATGGTATAAGCAAGCTGAAAATTATTAATATAATTATTTTTAACATGGAAATATCCATATCTCATGAGTCCTGGACCACGTACAAGTAAGTTTTCAAAATAATTATTAGCGATCGTGATATGGGGCATGCCATCATAATTTTTATTGCCATCATCAGGATATCCCAAAATGAGACCATATTTATGATTAGCAAATTTGGAGTTACTAATGGTTACATAATCAGCCGATTGGCCTATGTACAAAAGTTTGTCCAGATCCGAGCCATTCGCATTATAACTGTGACCTGCAAACGTAACATGATCAATCCAATAATTTGTGCCCGCAGTAAGATAAAGTTGGATGTCATCGTTACCGTTAATGTTGGCACTGTGCTCAAAAGTTAAATTTTGAAAG
This sequence comes from Paenibacillus sp. FSL M8-0228, assembly GCF_038007385.1. Lineage (NCBI taxonomy): Bacteria > Bacillati > Bacillota > Bacilli > Caryophanales > Paenibacillaceae > Paenibacillus > Paenibacillus sp. FSL M8-0228. The sequence goes on along the minus strand of NZ_JBBOXA010000001.1, from coordinate 1,633,400 downwards.
ATCACATTTCCCGAATTATTTGTTGTTTTCAAATGAATGTTAACCAGTTTGTTTTGCGCATAAGAACCAATGAGCGATTTGTTAGTACCAATGTTGACCACGGTTTTAGAGGAGGCAGAAATATTTTTTTCGATGACCAGAATTTTAGGAGTTGAATCCCCTAACTGGTTTTTTAAATCGTTTAGATTATTGATATAGATAATCTGACCGCCTTTTCCCCCTGTTGTGGCAGGCTTAGTAACTCCATTTTCACTTTTAGCCTGTCCGGCAAAACCAGTCATTCCATTCGTCAACGTATTCGGAAAATCAGCAGCGGCGAACGTAGAACTTGCAGGGAAAGTAAGCAGCACCAAAGTTAATGCTAAAAACAGAAAAGAAATTTTCCTCATTGCAGCTACACCATCCTTTTTTAAGTTAAATCCCAACAATGCGACTATACTTATTTTTTAGTAAATGGTAAATAGTTCTTTTTATCTGTTTATTTATAGCATATAAGCTAAATATTTTATATTTTATTTTGTGTGGCAATGTAAAAATAGTTCGTAAGAACGCAAAAAGCCGTGATACCCCATTGGCACCCCGGCTATAATGTATTTATCTACTCCAAACAAAACAAAAACCCTTGCGTCACAAGGGTTTCGAACTTCTTAAAATAGTAAGCGGGTGATGGGAATCGAACCCACGCTATCAGCTTGGAAGGCTGAAGTTCTACCATTGAACTACACCCGCATTTTATAATATCTCGATTCTTATGTATGGCACGCTTAACCTATCGTCAACCAGCTGAATCAGGATGTTATTTAGTATAACTTACCTTTCAGCAAAATGCAAGCATACTACATACTATCCTGAGCCAGCCAATTCATAGGTTCACGTAAAAACAAATTTTCAAAGATTTCTGCCGGAATGGGGCGACTAAAGTAATACCCCTGACCCTCATGACAATCTTGTGCCTGCAAAAAATGAAGCTGCTCCTCATTTTCTACCCCTTCAGCCGTAACCTTCAGCTTCAAATGGTGAGCCATGGAGGCAATAGTAGATACAATTGCTGCATTTTTGCTGTCGACCAGTACCTCATTTACAAAGGAACGATCAATTTTTAGACGATCAATCGGGAGATTCTTCAAATAATGCAATGAGCTATAGCCAGTTCCAAAATCATCAATACTGATTGCGACACCAATAGCCTTTATTTTTTTTAACTGTTCAAAGGCTCGATCCTTATCAAAGGTCATACTCTCGGTAATCTCCAGCTCTAGATAGCGTGCTTCAAGTTCCGTATAGGTCAAAATGCCCCGAATTACATCCACCAGCTTTTTTTGCTGAAATTGGCGCATGGATAAATTGACCGAAATCGGGATTGGTGGGTACCCAAGCTCCTGCCAATGCTTATTTTGCAGACAGGCCTCCCGTAACACCCATTCCCCCAAGGGCACAATTAAACCACTTTCTTCAGCCACCGGAATAAAATCGCCTGGCATCACCATCCCACGATGAGGATGATTCCAACGCACCAGCGCCTCCAAACTCGTTAGCTCGCCACTTTGCAGGTGGACACGAGGTTGATACACCAATGAAAATTCCTCATTTTCAAGCGCTCGCCGCAGATCATTTTCCAGCTGGAGTCTTTCATGCGCTCGCATCTGCATCGAACTAGCATACCGCTGAAAATTCACTCCCTGCTCTTTAGCACTATGTACAGCCGTATCCGCCTGCTGAATAAGCTGTTCACTCTGATTCGCATCCAACGGGTACAAAGCTATACCAACGCTCACCGTCACATGATAAGACTCACCATCAATATCGAAAGGCAGATCGAACAGCTTCACCATATCATCAATACGACTTCTCATAGCATCTGTATCTTCGTATCCCGTTAGAAGAAAGGCAAATTCATCTCCGCCCATGCTAAAGACAGCTTCCCCTTCATGGCTAAAATGCCCCAAGCGTTCGCCTACTGCATACAGCAAATAATTTCCTGCCATATGTCCAAGCGAATCATTAATCGCCTTGAAACGATCAATATTTAGAACTAAAAGTGCTACTGTCTCATCCGATTTCAATGATTTGCGCAATATTTTATCTAAACGTTGGGAAAGGCGGCGACGATTGGGGAGTCCTGTTATATCATCATTATAAGCAATGTGATTAAACTCAGATTCGGCTGCCTGCTTTTCACGATAAGGAACCAGAACCATCAACCGGACCAGCCCGCTCAACATATTATAGAATGCTATCGCGTTGGTCAAAAGTCCCAATAGGTGATTAATATCGCTCATTTGCTCAGAAAATAAATAGAACAACTGACTCACAACACACAGTCCAATTCCACGAACCATAAGCAACATGCCCAACTCCGCCGGGCGAACTTTCCGATATTTTCGCACCCCGAAAATAAAAGTGAACACAAGTAGTAACATGACAGCCAGATTTAACGTCCAGCCCAGGTTACCTATTTCGTATCTTATACGTAGATCCGGTAAGCCTGCACCAAATGTCTTAATAACTCCTAGAATCAGCAAAGTGCAGCCTATCCCTGCCCACAAAGCCACCGCTTTGTATTCAGATTTCGTCTTGTTAAACGGGAGGAAACAAACGCATAAGAGCAAGACAGAGGTAAAGGCACGATTTACAAACAGCAGCCATAACGAAACGCCCGGAGACAAAGCAAAGTCCGTCAGGCTCACGAAACTAAACGAAACAATATGAACAAGGTAAAGCAGACCAGCCACCAAAAACGTCGGGGCAATAAGAAGTCTCTGCAAGGATAACTGTTCCAGTAAAACGGACCAGGATTGATAAAAAATAGAAAAACAAATCGCAGCACAGGCAAACCCTATGATCGGATATAACAAGAAAAAAACATTATGGGAGTATATCTTATTCAAAGTTACGTGAAATAACTGAACCAAGACAAACAAAACTATCGCAGCAATGCCGATACCTATCGTTTTTTTTACTTCCAGCCGTATACTCATTCAGCCTCTTCAGCCCCCTGCATATCGGAGATTCCGATCATCTAAGACGTTTGACAGCTTTGGAAGCCGTTATTTAAGTCTATAGTATCAAAAATAATGTTGTATTCTGGTATATAATAGCATTTAATCTGTGAAAGGTGAATCATTTTTTTGTCTTAAATTCATGAATTCATTTTCGCATTTACGCAAATAACCGAGCTTACAGCACCAAAAAAGCGCATCATCTTGTCAGATTATGCGCTTCAGATAACCTTTTCCAAAAAGGTGATACCTATACCCCAACGCTGCACAACATAAAAGAAATAGTATGTACAGGACCCCTCTGCGAAAACCTCTCCATATTAAACTACAGGAAGCGTGATTTTGAATTGTGTGCCACTTCCATGTTTACTGTCTACATGTATGAAACCTCCGTGATTTTTGATAATTCGATAGCTCACAGCCAATCCCAATCCGGTTCCACTTTCTTTTGTTGTAAAAAAAGGATCAAATAAACGCGTCAATGTATTGTGATCCATACCTAATCCGTTATCTTCAATACAAATGTGGACATAATTGCCCTCAAGCACTGTATGAATATCGATGCAGCCCTCTCGTTCCCCACCCATGCTTTCAATGGCATCCATTGCATTTTTAATCATATTGAGAATAACCTGCTTAATCTGCTTCACATCAATGGAAACCTTCATGAGCTCATCATTTTCGTCCAATGCAATCTGGCAACCCTTCATCAATGCTTCGCTTTCTGTCAGCATCACTACTTCTTTCAGCAGCCCCATCACAGATACAGCCGTTTTTTGCGGAGCCGAAGGCTTGGACGAATTTAAGAACTCATAAATAATGTCGTTCGCACGATCAATTTCTGTTAATATAATGCGGGCATACTCATCCCTGCCCAACTCCACCAAATGCGGTCGAAGCAATTGAATAAAGCCCCGGATTGCGGTAAGCGGGTTACGAATTTCATGAGCAATAGAGGCCGAGATGCGTCCCAGCATCGCCAGCTTATCGTTTTGATATGCTGTCTGCTCAATCTGCTTATAATCCGACACATCCTTGACGCTAAACAAAAAATCGCCATCCATCTGATCACCATAGGTTACTGTTATCAACCAATGCCGACCATACTCATCAATTAACTCATGATAGCGCTTTCTATGAAAGATAGTTTCTTTATAAATCCGCATGATTTTCTTCTTCTTAAACCGGCTTAACTCAGGATGATGCAAAATTTGCATCAAATTGCGACCTGCTAGCGAACTCCGTGGTAGCTCCAGCAATTTCGCCATTTGCACGTTAATAAAGGTCAGTACCCCGTCACTGTCAAACAGCATGATACCACTATCCAGGTTCTCCAGCACATTTTCATACTTGTTATTGGCGATCTGTGTGGAAGGACAAGCTCCCACGGTATCAAGCAAGGCTTCTTGGAATTCACTGATCATGCCAGGCTTCCCCCTTGTTTCGGAATGACAAACTGGCCGTATCGGACGCGTAATAATCTTGAAGAAAAGAAAGGCATCTATCGACTACCCTTCAATGGTGTAGAAAACAGTTACACAGAAATCCGACCATCTCTTTCCAATTCCAGTCTTATTTTATGATAGACAAGATTAAGGATCGCAGTCAATCGGAAAAAGTGTCGAATCCAAATTTTTATCCTGTTTTCTTTCGTCATAATATCTGCGCAACATTACCAAAATGAAAAATGAAGTTAGGAACAAGCGCCCTACACACCAAAGAAGCTCTCCAGAATTGAGAGCTTCTTTGGTGTGTAGGATGTCAACTGCCGCTCTTATTATGTTGAAGCCGGGATCGTCTTTGGCTCATAACGGCCAGTCTTCTCTTAAGCTCTCCCTGCCATTTTTCATCATTCATCTGTTTGGCTACCATCAATAAATCCAGGGATATGTCAATTTGACGCTTCACAATTTCAAACGCATCTTCACTTTCACGATTCACACAATTTTCAAATATCGTATCATCGTCTTCCATGACATAATCCTGAAAATCAATCTCGCTTGCCCCATCTCCATGTGCATATTCAGCCAAGATTTCATACTCATTTTCGACTTTATAATGAACTTCAATGCGACGACATACCGGGCAAAACAGCAAAGGAACATTATGAACTTGGGTGCGGTAATGCTTCAGCGTTCCCTTGGTTCCTACCATGCTTGCTCCACAGCAATAACTCATCCGGGCTCAGCCTCCTCTGAACAAAACCTGTTCTGCCTTGCTTATCTTCTACAATACCTTATTCGCTTTCGTCAGGCAAAATTCCTCCAGAACACAACAACATTTCCATAATTATTTGTTACCTCACTCTGCGTTGCCTCATTAAACAGGCTGTCCTCACATTTTCCGCTGCACAGAGCAGGCAAGCAAGCCCCCAATAACGGTAGAGTAACCGCTAGTTGGGGGCTTGTTTGTTTAATTAATTTCAACTTGTGAAGCTTATATTACAGATTTTGATCGCCTGGTTTCCAGTTCATTGGGCACAAGCCACCGGATTGCAAAGCTTGCAGTACACGCAATGTTTCTTCTACACTGCGACCTACATCGTTGTGGTTAACCACTTGATATTTCAATTCGCCTTCTGGATCAATGATGAACAAGCCGCGCAATGCAACGCCTTCTTCTTCGATCAGAACGCCATAATCGCTTGCTGTTTTCTTCGTGATGTCAGAAGCCAATGGGAAGTTCAGTTTGCCTAGACCGTTGTTTTCTTTAGCTGTGTTGATCCATGCTTTGTGACTGTGCACGGAGTCTACACTGATACCCAGAATTTCAGTATCCAGCTCTTTGAATTGGTCAGCAGCATTGCTCAATGCTGTAATTTCCGTAGGGCACACAAAAGTGAAATCCAGTGGATAGAAGAAAAATACGAGCCACTTGCCACGGTAATCGGAAAGCTTCACCGAACCAAATTCTTGACCGTCTCCAGTCACTGTTTCCAATGCAAAATCAGGGGCGGGTCTTCCTACCAATCTTTCTGCCATAATATGAAATCCTCCTTTAAAATATGTAAGAAAAACACCAAATGTGCTTTCCTCAATCATCTGTATTGTAATAAACAACAACTTACTTGATAAATGTTATCATTCGCTGAAATCAAAGTCAATATTGTAACCATTACTTTTTTATAATTATTTTAAACTAGCTTAAAAATTCACATTTTATTCACATTTTGAACCTTTGAATATACAAATAGCTCCTGATTGCTCAGGAGCTACTGTGCTAAACATTTGCCAAAAAGCTAGACTGTATAACCTTACTATATAATAGGAAGCTTTTTTTCAGAACGGGTGCATTTACGGAGCTTTTAGCGAATAGCTGCAGCGATCAGATCACCCATTTGAGTTGTCGAGATTGCTTGAGATTTATCCACCGCAATATCCGCCGTACGGTGCCCTGCATCCAGTACCTCAGCTACGGCTTTCTCAATGGCATCTGCTGCTTTCTCGTACCCGAAGGTAAGACGGAACATCAAAGCAACGGACAAAATCGTTGCAATGGGATTCGCCAGGCCTTGACCTGCAATGTCAGGCGCCGAGCCATGTACCGGCTCGTATAGGCCGAAGCTGCCTTCTCCCAGTGATGCGGAGGAGAGCATGCCGATGGATCCAGTCAGCATAGCCGCTTCGTCACTGAGAATGTCACCAAACATATTTTCCGTCACGATGACGTCGAAGCTAGATGGACGACGCAGCAATTGCATGGCGCAGTTATCAACCAATACATGCTCCAGCTCGACATCCGGGTAGTCTACAGCAACCCGGTTCACTACTTCACGCCATAAACGGGAAGTTTCCAGTACATTAGCCTTATCCACCGATGCAAGTTTTTTGCGACGTTTTTGTGCAATTTCGAAAGATTGGCGCACGATACGCTCTACTTCTGTTACATTATATGCGCAAGTATCAACTGCTTCCTCACCCTGAGGACTTTCTCGTCTGAACTTCTCGCCGAAATAAATGCCGCCCGTCAGTTCGCGCACCACGATCAGGTCCGTTCCTTCCAACACTTCCGGTTTCAATGTAGACGCGTCCTTGAGACAGTCAAAGACGACAGCAGGACGAAGATTCGAAAACAGACCGAGCTCTTTGCGAATGCCCAGCAGCCCGGTTTCAGGACGAAGTTCCTTTGGATTGTTATCCCATTGTGGCCCTCCTACCGCACCCAGCAGAACAGCATCTGCAGACTGACATACTGCCAGTGTTTCTTCCGGTAATGGTGTGCCCTTCTTATCAATGGCAATCCCGCCGAACAGCGCATGCTCCGTTTCAAATGAAAAGCCGAATACTTCTTCCGTACGTTTCAAAATTTTCTCTGCCTCTGCGACCACTTCAGGTCCAATTCCATCTCCCGCTATTACCGCAATCTTTTTAACGTCTGCCATCACGTACACTCCTCTTGTTATACAGCCATACAACCGTATTTTTCATACCTTCTTTGTAACATATATGGCAGGGCTTTGACCAAGATATAGAATCTATCAATTCAATAGGCACAGCCTATAAGCTGGTTTTTTCATCAGAAAAAAAGAAAACAGGACCGGAAAAACCCGACCCTGTAAACCCAACTCTTAAGTCTGCATAAAAACTAAGATTTATAATCTACGCGATTACTGTAGTTTTTACGCTTGTCGATTAAACCATTCAGCGCATCCACGTAAGCCCGAGCACTTGCTTCCAGAATATCGGTGCTTACCCCGCGTCCCTGTACAGACAGTTCGTTTTGCGTCAGCACTACATGGACTTCACCCAGAGCGTCCTTACCATGGGTAACAGACTTGATGGAGTAATCTGAAAGTACAACGCTCTCACCGCTGGCTTGATCAATCGCATTATAGATCGCATCGACTGAACCATTTCCTTCAGCTTCTGTCTCAATAACCTGATCTTCATCGTTAACCAGACGCACTTGTGCGGAAGGCGTAGCCTTATTCCCGTAGGTAACAAAAATCGTTTCCAGCTTGAAGACTTCAGGTGCATCAGCCAATTTTTCTTCCAGCAATGCCAAAATATCATCGTCCGAAACTTCCTTTTTCTTATCAGCCAAATCCTTGAACTGCCCAAAAGCGCGATTCAGATCTTCTTCGTTCAATTCGTAGCCCAACTCGATCAAACGCTCACGAAAAGCATGACGACCTGAGTGCTTACCAAGTACCAGCTTGCTTTCTTTTAGACCGATACTTTCTGGTGTCATGATTTCATAAGTCGTTTTCTCTTTCAGCATGCCGTCTTGATGAATACCTGATTCGTGCGCAAAAGCGTTGGCTCCAACAATTGCCTTGTTGCCCGGCACTACCATCCCCGTCAAACGGCTAACCAAACGGCTCGTGCGCGCAATTTCAGACAATTGAAGAGACGTTTTGGCCTGGAAAAATTCCTGTCTCGTCTCCAGTGCCATGGCGATTTCCTCAATGGCCGTGTTTCCAGCACGTTCACCGATACCGTTAATGGTTCCCTCGATCTGATCCGCGCCGTTCAGGATGGCAGCAAGTGTATTAGCAGTAGCCATTCCCAGGTCATTGTGGCAATGTGCACTCAATTGAATCTTCTCCACATCGATTACATTTTCCTTAATATGTTTGAATATATTTCCATACTCATAGGGTGTCAAGTAACCTACCGTATCTGGAATATTGACGACAGAAGCTCCTTCTTGTACAGCCATGGTGACCATTTCAACCACAAAATCAAGCTCTGTACGGCCTGCATCTTCCAAGGAAAACTCCACTTTAGGCAAATATTTCAACCCATAGCGTATGGCAGCACGAGCAGTTTCCAAAACCTGTGCCTTCTCCATCCGCAGCTTATGTTGACGGTGAATAGGAGAGGTTGCCAAAAAAATATGGATACACGGGTCCTGAGCTCCCTTGAGTGCCTCGCGAACTGCATCAATATCCTGTTCCCTTGCACGCGAAAGACCAATCACCGTCGAATTTTTTACAGCTTTTGCTACTGCATTAACAGCTGCCAGATCACCCGGAGAAGCAGCCGGGAACCCAGCCTCCATACGATCAATTCCCAGCTTCTCCAACTGATGAGCGATCTCCACTTTTTCACGAGTATTCAAGTTCACGCCAGGTGACTGTTCTCCGTCTCTCAACGTTGTGTCAAATATATATATTTTGCGCAACCTAACGCACCTCCTCAGGATTAGGACCCTTAAATTACAATGCGGCTCACGCAATAAGCAGGGCCGCATTGTAATTAATATTTATAAATAATGCATGTAGTCGAATTCATAGTACAAAAGATTATTACTTTTTGATCCAATGCATCATTTCACGCAATTGTCCGCCCACCACTTCAATCGGATGGTTAGCTTCATTACGACGAGTAGCCGTCAAGAATGCACGTCCAGATTGATTTTCAAGGATGAAGTCACGAGCAAATTTACCTTGTTGAATGTCAGTCAACACATCCTTCATGGCTTTCTTCGTATCTTCCGTTACCACACGTGGTCCAGTTACATAATCGCCATATTCCGCTGTATTACTGATGGAATCACGCATCGTTGCCAATCCACCTTCATACATCAAGTCAACGATCAGCTTAAGCTCATGCAAACATTCAAAGTATGCCATCTCAGGAGCATAACCTGCTTCAGTCAATGTTTCAAAGCCCGCTTTTACAAGTGCGCTCACGCCGCCACACAATACCGCCTGCTCACCGAACAGATCCGTCTCCGTTTCTTCACGGAAGGAGGTTTCAATTACGCCCGCACGTGTACAGCCAATGCCTTTTGCGTAAGCAAGTCCGATTTCTTTGGCCTGACCCGTTGCGTCCTGCTCAATTGCGATCAGCCCCGGTACTCCAAACCCTTCTACATAAGTACGACGTACCATATGTCCTGGGGATTTTGGAGCAACCAGCAATACATCGCTATCTTTAGGAGCTACGATTTGTCCAAAATGAACGTTAAAACCATGGGAGAACAAAAGAGCTGCGCCTTTTTTCAGGTTAGGTTCAATTTCATTTTTGTACACAGAAGCTTGAGTTTCATCAGGTAACAAAATTTGAACCACATCTGCACGGCTTGTTGCATCAGCTACGTTCAGAACTTCAAAACCGTCGTTTCTTGCGACATCAGCCGATTTGCCTTCACGCAAACCAATAACAACATTCACACCACTGTCACGCAAGTTTTGTGCTTGAGCATGCCCTTGGCTACCGTAACCAATAACGGCCACTGTCTTTCCTTTCAATACGCTGAGTTCTGCATCTTTTTCGTAGTACGTTGTAACTGCCATGGTTAATTTCCTCCTTTTAATTGGACCCTTCATAATGAGCGGGTACTCCAAGAGACTTTCCCTCGTGATTAGCATCTAAAAATCTCTTCGAGTCCCCGCTCTTATGCGGGCGGTTCTTTATTGATGTAATGCGCTATAAGCGGTAATTCGTTAAAGCTCCATATTAAGCATTGCCACGTATCATAGCTGTAACCCCGGTTCGAGTCAACTCCCGAATACCGTAAGGCTTCAACAACTCGATCATGGCATCAATTTTTTCTGTATCGCCAATGACCTGTACAATCAAACTCGTCGTTCCAACATCAATTACAGCTGCTCTGAATGTTTCTACCACGCCCATAATCTCTGGCCGTTGAGGCGGTTCTGCCTTTACCTTTATCATCGCCAATTCCCGGGCTACCATTGGTTTGGAACTGAGATCGATGACCTTGATCACATCAACCAGCTTGTAAAGCTGCTTTTCAATCTGCTCTAGGTTGTTCTCATCCCCTACAGTCACAATGACCATACGGGATAATCCAACTTCTTCCGATTGTCCCACAGTTATGCTCTCAATGTTAAAGCCGCGGCGACCGAACAGGCCGGACACACGTTGCAAAACGCCGGGTTGATCATTTACCAGTACAGCAATGGTATTTTTTGTTGTCATTTTACTCGTCCCCCATCAGCATTTGATCAATTGTCGAACCTTGCGTCACCATTGGATATACGTTCTCTTCCTTGCTGACTACAAACTCGACAACGACCGGTCCGGGTGTATCAAGCGCCTCCTGCCAAGCCCGACGTGCCTCTTCCTTATTCGTAGCACGCAGCCCTTTGACACCGTATGCTTCGGCAAGTTTCACAAAATCCGGACTTCCCGCCAGGTCAATGTGACTATACCGATTGTTATAGATCAATTCCTGCCATTGGCGAACCATTCCAAGCACCTGGTTGTTGATAATTACGATTTTAACCGGAATGTTATTGATTGCACAGATGGCTAATTCCTGCGAACACATCTGCATACCGCCGTCCCCGTTAATCGATATTACCAATCTGTCGGGATTGGCCATTTGAGCACCGATTGCAGAAGGGAAACCAAATCCCATCGTACCGAGTCCACCAGAGGTGACCCATGAGCGTGGCTGATTGAATTTGTAATACTGCGCTGCCCACATTTGATGCTGTCCCACGTCTGTCGTTACGATTGCACCACCCTTGGTCGTTTCATCCAACAACTCAACAACCCATTGTGGTTTAAGCACCGTTTCAGAATCCTTATAAGAATAAGGTTTCTCATTCTTCCAATGCTGAATTTGCGCTCTCCATGCATCTGCCAGGTCCGCACGTTTCACATCCTGATTCAGCAATTCCAGCACTGCCTTCACGTCACCCACGATAGGAATATCCGCTGCAACATTTTTTCCAATTTCAGCAGGATCGATATCAATGTGGACGATTTTAGCTTGAGGAGCAAACCCATCCAACTTGCCTGTTACCCGATCATCGAAGCGGGCTCCGATACAGATCAACAGATCTGACTGTTGAATCGCCTGATTGGAGGTGTATGTTCCATGCATCCCCGGCATCCCCGTCCACAGTTCATGTCCACTTGGGAAACCACCCAATCCGAGCAATGTTGTCGTGATAGGAATTTCCGTTTTACGAACAAACTCGTAAAGTGCTTCATGTCCACCGGAGTATACAACTCCTCCACCTGCCAGAATGAATGGACGTTCTGCTTCGGAAATAGCTTGAGTTAGCTTGTCTAGTTGAATTTTGTTGGGCAACACTTTCGGGTTATAACCCCGCATGGTCACAGGTTCCGTTTGTGGGACAAACAACGTCTGGGCTGCAGAAATATCCTTCGGAATATCAATCAGTACCGGTCCCTTGCGCCCTGTGTTGGCAATATGAAATGCCTCATGGATGATTCGCGGTAGATCCTCTACATCTCTTACCAGATAGCTATGTTTCGTAATCGGCATTGTAATTCCCGTAATATCGGCTTCCTGGAAAGCATCCGTACCGATCAGGGAAGATACAACGTTACCCGTGATGACCACCAACGGCACCGAATCCATAAAAGCCGTCGCAATACCAGTTACCAGGTTTGTCGCTCCAGGTCCGGAAGTCGCAATACAGACGCCCACTTTACCGCTCGCCCGTGCATAACCATCTGCCGCATGAATAGCTCCTTGTTCGTGACGAGTGAGGACATGCTTGAAATCCTTAAAGCCATACATGGCATCATAGATATATAACACTGCACCACCAGGATATCCGAAGACACAATCTACTCCCTCCAGCAACAGGCTACGGAGTAAAATTTCCGAACCTGTAATCACTTCAGGCTTCATCCACTTTTCACGTAATTCATTGGTTGACCTAACTTCAGGAATTTGTGCACTCATTGGTCATCCTCCTTTACAAAATTTACATACATCTGACATTTGTAAAAACAAAAAAACCTTTCATCCCTAGAACAGACTTGCTGTTACTGAGGGACGAAAGGCTGTAGCTTCCGTGGTACCACCCGTGTTTGCCCGATATTTCGCAATATCGAACCTTGGCAGGTACAGAAATCACAAAGGATCTCCATATCTGGCGTCTGTAACGTAGACCGTACGATTTTCCCTAATAGGTGATTCAGCGCACCGTTAATGTCATCGGGCCCAAATACTTTTCAGGAAAACAGCTCCAAGGTGAGCTCGTTAAAAAGGGATTTTGGTGAAGCTTGCAGCTAATGCCTCACTCTCTGAACAAAAGAGCCCTAATCACTTCGTCCTCTTCATTGCCGTTGAGTTCATGTCATTCTTTCAAATGTTTAGACACATTATATGTCTCCCATCTGGGATAGTCAATACCCATATTTCATAAAAATTTATGTTTCTTTTCTGAAGCACCTCCGAGTCGCACGCTTGTAAGAGGTACCCGCATATTATAAAAAAGACCACACGGTGAGACAGTACACTCCTCCAAAGCCACGTCTTATCTTGTTAAAAGGGTAGAAAAGGAGGCCCGTTTATGATTCGAAAACGCAGCTCTCAAGATGACAACATCATCTTTCGTCTAATCGAGCAAGAGCTTGTCCCCCTATCGCATTTAAGTGCCCAAGAAATGGAACAAATACGCAAAGAATTACCCCGGCGCTTAAACCGGGGCATCACTTTTGTAGCTTGCAGACCGGATAATGCACAGGTTGTTGGCTTCATTCATGTTATGCTGCATGGCGAACTATTATACATTGATTTGATCGCAATCTCTTCGGCTCATCAAGGTATGCGATACGGAAAAAAACTGCTTGAGCATGCCGAACACTACGGACGACTGCGTCGCTGCAAGCGGGCTAAAGTGATGGTGGATGAAGACAATATCAGGGGGATCCACTTTTATCTGCGTCATCAATATCAAATGCTGCGATACGTAGCTCTGAGCCGATGCCACGAACTCGAAAAGTTACTGTAAAAAGTATCTTTTTCGGGCTCAGGATTTTGTATGACTAAAATAAATTAGGGTAATACGGATATCCTACCCCGGGGTATCCCCCGTCTGTATACGGGCCTGGCTGCGGACCATATCCTGGTCCTCCATAGCCCGGACCGTAGCCACCATATCCCCCACCATAGGCACCAATGTATGGAGCTGTGCCGATGGCAAGCAAGTCAAACAGCACCAGAGGAATAATTGCCTTCGTGTTTACTTTTTTCTTGCGGTTTGGTTGAAGAACCAGTCGGTTACCCGAAATGCGAATCAGCTTGCCGCTGACCTGGGAACCATCTTTGCGAGTAGCAAAGATGACTTTGCCGACAAGCTTCTCCACCTGCTTTCTGGTTACTGCCTGTTTCATCGTATTTCCTCCTTCTTCTCAACGGATGGACAGATTGAACGGCTCCTTGATAGCTCATCACCACCACAAAATAGACCGGAGCTGACAGGGGCCGAGCGTCCCGTCCAATCTGCATAGCACAGTCTATTCCATTCATGCCAGTAGCGTATGTTTAAATGCCTGCACAATATAAAAAAATCTGATACCTGCATATGCAGATACCAGATTTTTTATACACCCATGTACATTTTGCAAAACATACAGCATCAGTTGTTTATAAGTTTAACGCTTGCTTGGATCATAAAGTTGACCCAAAGCGGCCGGAGCGCGTGAACGTCCGACAGCCGCTACCAGTACAATAATCGTCAGGAGATACGGCAACATAAAAATAATTTCCTGGGGAATACTTTGTGACCATGCGAACAGCTGCACATAGTTGCGAATGGCTTGTGAAAAACCAAAAAACACTGCTGCGCCAAAAGCACCGAGCGGATTCCATTTACCGAAAATCATAGCGGCAATAGCAATATATCCCTGCCCCGAAACTGTATTGTGTGAGAACATGTTGGTTGTAGTTAGAGTGATTGTAGCTCCACCAATCCCAGCCAACGCCCCACTAATCATCACACCAATATAACGAAGACGATTTACTTTAATTCCCACGGTATCGGCCGCTCCTGGATGCTCCCCAACGGAACGCAAACGCAAGCCAAACGGTGTTTTATACAAGGTGAAATATCCAATAATAACCAATAGAATGGCTAGATATGTCGTTGGGTAAGCTTGGAAAAAGGCTTTTCCTGCAATCGGGATATCCACAAGGTAAGGGATGGATATTTCGTTGAAACCCTGAATCCGACCAGTGTCACCATCACCCTCAAATAAAAGCTTGACCATATACAGTGTACTACCTGCTGCCAGAAAATTAATAACTATACCACTTATTACCTGATCAGCTTTAAAGGTAATAGAGGCTACAGCATGAATTAGCGAAACCAGAATACCGAACACCGCAGCTGACAGCACACCTACCCAAGCCGCAGAGGTGCCTCCTAGTCCAGCTTGCTCGGCATAAAATCCGCCAACACCCGCTGCAAACGCTCCAAATACCATAAGTCCTTCCAACCCGAGGTTCGTCACACCGGATTTTTCTGAAAAAACTCCGCCGAGAGACGCAAAAATAATCGCCGTCGCAAAAACGAGCGTTGTATGGATTAATTCACCAAGTGTTAACCAACTCATTTTACAACACCTTCTCTTTCTTCCGCTTGGAGTAGAGCGGCTTCACAACCCAACGTACAATACCTTGGGCCGCAATGAAGAAAATAATAGAGCCGATGACAACCCGGATAATTTCGGGCGGTACATCTGCGCTAAAGCTCATCCCCGCAGAACCATACGTAAGCGTTCCGAACAAAACAGAACCAAGCAGCACACCAAATGGGTTATTCATCCCAATCAGAGCTACAGCGATACCGTCAAAACCCGTTCCCGGTGATCCTGCCATGACAGATTGATAATGGAATACTCCCAGCACTTCAAAGGCCCCTGCCAATCCGGCAAAAACTCCACTAATGAACATCGCTTTTATAATATTACGATTTACATTCATACCTGCATAACGGGATGCATCCTGATTAAATCCGACAGCCCGTAGCTCATAGCCCTGCTTTGTTTTCCACATGAAAATGTAGAAAAAGACTGCTGCCAGCACAGCAATAACCGTACCCCAATGTACCCGAGCATTCCCCATCATCTGGGACAGCCATTCGATGGAAATTGAAGCAGAAGGCTGAATATCCACAGAACGATTCTCACCTTCCATAAGTGCGAACTGATTGATCACCAAATTAGCCAAATACAGGCCGATCCAGTTCATCATAATACATGTAATAACTTCATTCACGCCTCGTTTGGCCTTCAAATAGCCAGCAATCGCAGCCCACAGGCCTCCGAAAACTGCGCCTGCAATCACAGCTAGCGGTGCATGAATGATAGCTGGCAGTCCGTGGAGTTTAATGCCCACAATCGAAGCAGCTGTCATACCTACCAGAAACTGACCTTCGCCACCAATATTAAACAATCCGGCGCGGGCCGCAAAAGCAAATGCCAACCCCGTCAAAATCAGCGGAGTCATCTCGCGGATAGCCTCTCCAAAGTTATAAGAATCTCCGTATACACGGCTAAACAAAGCAGAATAGGCCACAATAGGGTCATACCCGCCAATCAGCATCACGATAGCACCCAGAAGGAGACCCAAAATAATAGAGACCAGCGCCAGTACAAAGGAGTCTTTTGTGAATATTTTCAATAGATTAGCCATTCTCTACTCCTTTCTTCACTGCACTTCCTGCCATCATCAGTCCCAGTTCCTGGTCATTCGTTTCTTCTGGCAGCACTTCCCCGACAATCTTGCCCTCATAGATGACAGCAATTCGGTCGGATACATTCATAATCTCGTCCAGTTCAAAAGATATGAGCAATACAGCTTTACCTTGGTCCCTCTGCGCAATCAGTTGTTTCTGGACAAATTCAATAGCTCCAACATCCAAACCGCGTGTAGGCTGTGCTGCAATGAGAAGGTCCGGATTTTTATCAATTTCACGCGCAATGATAGCCTTCTGCTGGTTCCCACCAGATAATGCTCTTGCCTTCGTGTGAATATCCGGTGTTCTAACATCAAACTTTTCGATGAGACTTTTAGCCTGTTTCTCTATAGCATCTTTGTTCAAGAAGCCATTTTTACTGTAAGGCGCCTGGTAATACGTCTCCAGCACCATATTTTCACTCATAGAAAAATCGAGCACCAACCCATGCTTATGACGGTCCTCTGGTATATGTGAAACGCCTGCCTCTGAAATTTTGCGTGGTGACTGATTGGCCACCTCTTGTCCGAGCAAACGAATGCTCCCGCCATCCACCTTGCGTAAGCCTGTCAAAGCTTCGATCAGCTCACTCTGTCCATTACCATCTACTCCGGCAATCCCCAAAATCTCGCCCGCCTTGACCTGCAGGTTCAACTCATTTAGAACATGAATACCATCCTTGTTTTTAGAAATTACATTGTTCATTTCCAATACCGTTTGTCCTGGTTGCGCAAGCTGCTTGTCCACTTTAAAGGACACACGACGGCCCACCATTTTCTCAGCCAGCTCATTTGGTGTTGTTTCAGACGTCTTGACCGTATCAATAACCTGACCTCGGCGAATGATCGTAACGGTATCCGCAATTTGCATGATTTCTTTAAGTTTATGAGTAATAAGAATAATTGATTTGCCTTCAGCCACCAAACGTTTCATAATGTCCAGCAACTCAGTGATCTCCTGTGGTGTCAGTACAGCTGTAGGCTCATCGAAAATCAGAATATCTGCACCGCGATAAAGCGTTTTAATAATTTCTACACGTTGCTGCATACCCACAGATATATCCTCAATTTTGGCATTCGGATTCACCTGAAGGCCGTACTGCTCAGACAACCGCTGTACTTCTGCGGCAGCCTTTTTATAATTGATTTTCAGACCCTTACGTGGCTCCGAGCCCAGGACAATATTTTCGGTAACGGTAAACGGCTGTACGAGTTTAAAATGCTGATGCACCATGCCAATCCCTAGATCAATCGCCTTATTTGGACTATCAATCTGTACAGGTTTACCTCCGATTTCAATGGTCCCTTCATCCGGCTGATACAGTCCGAAAAGAATATTCATAAGCGTAGATTTACCCGCGCCATTCTCACCCAAAAGGGCATGAATTTCTCCCTTATGCAGCTTGATGCTGATAGAGTCGTTGGCAACGATGCCGGGGAATCGTTTTGTAATTTGCTTTAACTCAACGACGGGGGTCGCTGCATCCATGAGATCACCCTTATACACTTTATAGTATGTGCTCCAATGAGCTGATTTTGCCCGTTATAATCCATATAACTCCAGACGTAAGAACAAGGCTAGTCTTATGAACCAGCCTTGTCGCCACTTCTATGTTCTTCAAGCCAAAACTTATTTCGAAGGAACTGTAATTTCGCCCTTAATAATTTTTTGCTTGTATTGTTCTACAAGATCAAGCACGTCTTTAGGTACGTTTTTCGTTGATGTGTCTGCCAAACCAATACCATTATCCTTCAGAGCCAATGTCTCGACACCGCCCTTAAATTTACCATCAATTACTTCTTTAGATACGCGTTTTACAGCTTCATCTACACGTTTTACCATCGAAGTCAATGTTACCTCGTCACCAAACTCAAGCGATTGGTCTTTATCTACGCCAATAACCCATACTTGCTGACCTTGTTGCTTACGTGCGAGTGCTTCATTAAATACACCTGTACCAGATCCGCCAGCTGCATGGAAAATAATATCCGCACCGCTGTTATAGATCGTCGCAGCTGCTGCTTTACCCAGGTCCGGCTTATCAAATGCACCTGTGTAGTTAACTTCCAATTTTGCATTTGGATTCACAGCTTTAATGCCTGCTTCGAATCCTTTTTCAAAACGTTTGATCAATGGGCTGTCTTGTCCACCCACAAAACCAATTTTGTTTGTTTTGGTAAGCTTACCAGCTACAACCCCCACCAAAAAGGAACCTTCATTTTCAGCAAAAACAACCGATTTTACGTTAGGCGCATCCACGACACTGTCAATGATCGCCAAATTCTTGCTTGGGTTGTCTTTCGCTACTTGTCCAATCGCATTCGCCAGATTAAAACCGATTCCCCAAGTCAGGTTAAAGTCACCCTTAACAAATTGGTTCAGGTTAGGAATATAATCTTGATCAGATTTACTTTGCAAGTATTTAACTTTAACGCCTGATTCTTTCTCAGTGGCTTGTAGTGCCTCCCAAGCAGATTGGTTAAACGATTTGTCGTTTACTCCACCCACATCTGTAACCATGCCGATTTGGACATTCGATGTTTTGGCAGAACCACCTGTGTCTCCACCATTTGCGTTGGACGCACCTTGATTTTTGTTACCGCAGCCTGCGAGAATGACCGAGATCGCCAGCAGCATAACCAAAGACATACTGAACATTTTCTTCATGCTGATACTGTTCCCCCTTAGTGTTAGATCCCTGGACTGTCTCTTTTCTTTGAACATGTACATGCTCATGCATGTCATTTACTGACGAGACAGATCGTACAGAAGACTTACTTTAGAGATTATACAATTATGATCGGCTAAAATCTAGACAATTAATAACCTTGGGTCAATTTTTTTTAAAATCTCATCGATGTAAGCGCTACAATATTAAAAAAAACATACATTCTTCCATCCCACGTCATATTTATTCGTGTTTTGAAGAAAACAAAGTCTTTTCCGTAACATTGAGTATGTACAAAAAAAGGCATCCCTACACAGCGTACTGCTTGGGATACCTCTTTACCACTTTCGTGGTTTCCACGCCTTCATTATGAATAATTAAGCGTTGATTTTGCCTTTAGCAACAGTTGCCAAAGAGTTGAATGCATTAATATCATTGACTGCAAGATCAGCCAAGATTTTGCGGTTAATGTCCACACCAGCCAATTTCAGGCCGTGCATCAATTTGCTGTAAGACAAACCGTTCAAACGAGCTGCTGCGTTGATACGCACGATCCACAGTCTGCGGAAGTTACGTTTCGTCTGACGACGGTCACGGTATGCGTAAACAAGCGATTTCATTACCTGCTCGTTAGCTGTTTTAAAAATGCGGTGTTTGGAACCAAAATAACCTTTAGCAAGCTTCAATACTTTTTTATGACGACGACGAACGACGAATCCGCCCTTTACTCTTGCCATATCAAATGACCTCCCAAATAATGTTTATACTTCATTCATTGCCGTGCTGTGCTATTTCAGGTTAGCAAGACCTTGTTTCAGACGCTTAACGTCCCCAGGTGCCATCTCAGGGTTAGTACCCAGAACGCGTTTTGCACGTTTGGATTTGTGGGAAAGCAAGTGGTTTTTGTAAGCTTTGTAACGCATTACTTTACCAGTACCGGTAATTTTGAAGCGGCCTTTAAGGCTGCTATGTGTTTTCATTTTAGGCATTGAACTTCCTCCTTAATTTGTCATTGACTCTTTGGAGCCAATATCATAATCATGCTGCGTCCTTCGAGCTTGGGTTGGCGCTCCACGGTACAAAGATCAGCAACTTCCAATTTTACACGTTCGAGAATTTTTTGACCCACACTTGCATGGGTAATTTCACGACCGCGGAAACGAACGGAGCATTTCACCTTGTCCCCTTCATTCAGGAACTTCACCACATTGCGAAACTTGGTTTGGTAGTCATTCTCCTCGATGTTGGAACGGAACCATACCTCTTTGATGTCAACGATCTTCTGGTTTTTACGGGCTTCCTTTTCTTTCTTCTGTTGCTCATAGCGGAATTTTCCGTAATCCATAATCCGACACACGGGCGGCTTCGCTTGAGGCGCCACGTTCACGAGATCCAAGTTTGCGTCAATCGCCATTTGCAAAGCTTCACGCGTCGGTTTAATCCCGATTTGTTCACCGTTCGCACCAACTAGACGTACTTCTCTCACTCGAATCTCATCATTGATCATATGTTCCTTACTAATAACCCTCCACCTCCAGAACCTGTTATTGTTGTATTGTGTTTAAGCACAAAAAAGGGATGACGACTACACAGCCGACATCCCTGTCTGATACTCAATTCATCATGAAAGTTCAATTCACAAATCATTGGATCATGACCAGCCGGCAATACCGGGCAGGTGAGAAGTCGGACCTTCTACTTGTTAATCCATACTCTTCAATTAACATACTCAAATATCTTATCACGGTGCAATCGAGGTGTCAACACTTTAATAAAAATTGATGACACCGATCTCTAGTCCTATTCCACCGTCTAATTACCCTTGCTTGCTCTGAACCTCTTCTAGGCGAACGACACGCGTATGCTGGGTATGGCTCCATTGCTTGTTGTTTTGTGTGAAGAACGCATAGACCGTAATTGGATACCACGATATCGCATAGACCGGGAACAGCAATAAGTACAGATATACTTTTTTGAATGTGACCTTTTCCAAAATCATTGCGAGCACAAAAGTAGCAACATTCAAACCAATAGCTATAACACCGGTCCAAGCTGGTAACTGTACATAGATGTTCTCGATATTAGGTCCACCAAAGAAGGCGATATCTATCCACATAGCTACTGTCATCAAGAAGGTGAGCAGTACGATATACACGTTCAGACCATAAAGAGCCATATCGAATTTAATCAGGCTTCTATGCTTGATACTTTGCCACAGCAACGGGAAGAAATAACGACGAGCGACCGTGAAATGACCTTGCATCCAGCGCAGACGCTGTCTGGACGAGGCTTTGAACGTCAACGGCTTTTCATCATATACCTTGGCATCGTAATTAAATCTTGGATATACGTTGCACTGCGTGCAGCGCATGGTGAATTCCAAATCCTCTACGAGACTTGTCGCACCCCAGCCCATTTCCTTAAGCAGATTTGTTTCAAAGCACATGCCTGTACCACCGAGGAAATTAGCCATGTTCAGATTGTGACGTGACAGCTGCCACAAACGGTTGATGTACCAATAAGATACCCCGTATGCCGCTGTAATCCAAGAATCCTCAGGATTCTTAGTATCAATGTACCCCTGGATAACACGGGCACCTGTACACAGATCATTGTTCATTTCACTCAAAAAATTGGTATGCGCCAAATTGTCAGCATCAAACATGACAATGGCATCATATTGGCGTGGCATAGCCCATAATTCCTTGAGCATCCACTCAATAGCGTAGCCTTTACCACGCAGATTCGGATTCGTACGTTCACAAGCATTCATGCCGTGAGCGCGAACGATGTCCGCAGTCTTATCTGTGCAGTTATCACAGATTACGAACACATCGTAAAGTTCCTTCGGATAATCAAGTTGCTTCAAATTTTCCATCAACGCTCCGACAACCTGTTCTTCATTGTGGGCAGCGACTAAAATGGCAAATGACTTTTCTGGAGCCGCGTGCTCTTTCCTTTTCTTCCGAACCAATCCGAACAAGGAGAATGCAAACTGATAGACTGCGATCACCGCCAGTATGACCTGGAGCGTCACAAAAATAGCGTCTAACATGATCTCTTGTTACCCCCTTTTTATACCCCTTAAAATCTTGCGTTTGTTTGTTTTCTATCTGTGTAGCGCAAGTTGCGGCGCTTTTCGCGCCTTTTCTGTAGTTTTTGACCCGACCCTTGCTTTCTTCATTGGCTGTGCGCAGCCCCCTTTTGGCTGACACAGGAACGCCATTACGATTTTCGTTGGTTTTCAATCTTTTGTCAAAGCCCTTAAACCGGTCTCAGCAGCAAAAAAACACAACAAACTCCCGTTTAAACCGGGAATGCAGCGCTGGACTTCTCATTCATGACGTTTAGGTCTTATTTTCATCCATTTGCTAACTTTTTATTTCTTTGGTCCCTCCTTTTTGTGGGCCAATTAGCAACCACTTCTCAACACTCTATCTTATTAGACGGATGAACGCAAAGAAAGTTATACAATACAGCTTATATTCCATTAACATTTTTGTGTAGAATTGAACCAAGTAAGTTATGAATCTTTAGTGATTCTTGAAATGAACAGCGTTTAAAAATATGATGAGAGCAAGAGAATAATTACTTATGGTCTGATTATGTCAAAATGACTCAAAATATTTGCCGACTGACCTGAACCGGCAACCGGAGGAAACCAAATGCAACGTCTAGTCGTAAAACTTGTAAGTCTGGAGCAGCAGTTGTTCAAATGGATCAACGGACGCTTACACAACCGTTTTTTGAACTTCTGGCTTTATTATCTCACACATTTAGGCGGGGCTACCTTTACTATAGCCTCCACACTCCTTATTTGGTGGCTCGCTCCGAACCCGTGGAAAGATTCCGGTATGAAGGGAGCCATCGCTCTTGGGGTCAGTCACATCCCCGTAGCCATCGTTAAAAAGCTGTACCCGCGGATTCGCCCGTATTTAGCGCTACCAGGTACAAATACATTCCGTAACCCCTTGTCGGACCATTCTTTTCCCTCAGGGCACACGACCGCTATTTTTTCAGCTACCGTGCCTTTTATGCTACAGTCACCGATGCTAACACTGCTGCTGTTGCCTGTAGCGACAATTGTAGGTTTTTCTCGGATTTATCTAGGTCTCCACTACCCAACGGATGTACTTGCAGGAGCGGTGATCGGAACGTCTGCAGCAATAGGAACGGTTGCATTCTGGCCTTAAAGCCGATATGGTATGATTGAGAACATCCCAGCAGGAACAGGTGAAATGAGAGTGGCTAAAAAACGAGTGTTATTATTATCGGAAGGTTTCGGTGCCGGACATACTCAAGCTGCCTACGCGCTCTCAAGCAGTTTGCGGAAGCTTTCTCCGAATGTGCAGACAAGAGTGCTGGAGCTGGGGAGTTTTTTGAATCCAAGAATGGCCCCCCTTATTATTACAGCATACAAGAAGACTGTCGTATCGCAGCCTCGCCTAGTCGGATTGGTTTACCGTCATCAGTACAAAAAATCATTAAACCGTCTTACAACGCTCGCTTTGCACCGTCTGTTCTACACGCAGACCCGAAACATTCTCCGGCAGCTTCGTCCCGATTTGGTGGTATGTACTCATCCCATCCCAAGCGCGGTAATTTCACGTTTGAAGCGCTTAGGTTTACATGTTCCGCTTTGTACTGTTATTACAGACTACGATGCACATGGAACATGGATTAGTCCCGAGGTTGACCGGTACTTTGTATCTACGCCTGAAGTCATGCGTAAGCTGCGAGCACGCGGAGTACCCGTCTCGAAAATCCAGGTGACCGGTATTCCCGTTCATCCAAATTTTTGGGAACATCCTGGGCACGATGAAATTAGAGAACAATTTGGACTTAAACCCATCCCGACCGTACTCGTTATGGGTGGCGGCTGGGGCCTTATGAATGACGAAGTCATACATCGTTCGCTTACTCAGTGGAGAGAGAACATTCAATTTATTTTTTGTTTGGGGCATAATGATAAAATTCGTCGTAAAATGCAATTAGATCCCAGGTTTAATCATCCAAATATTCATATCTTCGGATTTACACGGGAAATCGACAAATTAATGGAGGTATCGAATCTGCTCATCACCAAACCCGGCGGAATGACATGCACCGAGGGATTGGCTAAAGGGATTCCGATGCTGTTTCACAAACCTCTCCCTGGACAGGAGGAGGAAAATTGTCAATACTTTACGGCTCAAGGCTACGGAGAACCGATTACTTCGCTGGATGTTGTCGTGAAATGGATGAACCGACTGCTACACGATTTTCCAGAAATCGTCCGCAAACGACAGGAGCACGTCCACAATGTAGCGCGATATTATCCTCTTCAGAGCGCACAGAGTATTTTGGATATACTGGAACCGAACAGGGTGCTTTCCTAAAAGGAAGCACCCTGTCTTATTTTATCCATTTGATCTATTTTTTATTTCCCGTACTTTTCAAGGCGTGTTTTTCCGTACTCTTCCAAAGCATCTTGGCCGATCAGCACCTCGACTCGATGAATATTCATACCCTTGCCCATGAACTTTTGTTCATATTCCGTCATGACATGCTCCTCGTTGATCCCCTCACGATGAAGGTTTAACGAAATATTCGTCATTTGTAAACCGCTATCGGCAAACGAATTCAAAGAAAACTCAAATAGTGTCTCCGAATCAGTCTTAAAATGAATTTGTCCTTTACTGTTCAAAAGCTGACGGTACTTGTCCAAAAAACGCGGATGCGTCAAACGACGACGTGCATGCTTGGCTTTAGGCCAGGGATCACTAAAATTCAGATAAATGCGTTCAATTTCTCCTGGTTCAAAAACATTCTCGATCTGTTCAATGTTTGCCAGTGCCAATTTAATATTAGGCGGCGTATCAACCTCTGAATTACTCCAGGCCAGACGGGACTTTTCTGTTGCACGGCGAACCAGCTCATCATACATATCAAAGCCAATATAGTTAACCTCCGGATTCCGGAAGCTCATTTGGCTTATAAATTGCCCTTTACCCATACCGAACTCTACATGAATGGGACGATCATTACCAAAAAGCTGTTGCCATTTCCCCTTATACTGTGCCGGCTCCAAGATGACTAGGTCCTGCTGTTCTTCCAGACTTTCCCGTATTCCTTTTCTTCCGCGTAAACGCATGTTACTCCTCCATATACTCTGTTATCAAGGAAAAAGGAATTTCACCCCCGCTTGAAGATACGGAAATGAAATTCCTTTTTCAATATATTTGGATTGGGGTCCAACTAATTTAATTGTTCATAGTCTACCCCATCAGCAGGTGAAAAATCAATTGTCTTTTGGCAAGCCGCTCTGATTTTTTGACGTGCGGTCGTTCCAATCTGACGATCCTGCCCAAAACGGACACCAGTTAATGCCAACGCCTCATCAAAGGTTAACTCAACAGTAACTTTATCCATACGCGTCTTATCCTGCGCATTCATAAAAGATCACCTCACGGGTTATTTGTGATGGAACCGACGTGCACTTACCCTAAAACAGGCGATAGAAACAGCACAGCTGCCTCCCTGAAGAATAATCATTAGCAACGGATAACTTTTATCTTCAGGATCGAAAACAGTCCTTTTATTGTATGTCTGGTACCGCTTACAATATAACATATTGTGTAACCTTTTTCAATCCGAAACGCCATGAAATCCGCACATTTTATTGACTTGTTCGGTCAAATGATTCCCAATGAAGACTAATTTTTGTTACAATAGGGTGATCGTAAAAAAAGGAGTACACCCATGAAAACAGATTTATTGCCTGCTCCTCTCCTGTGGGGAGATAAACGGTTCCACACTTGGAATTACGAAATGCGTGAGCAATTTCAAAATAAAGTGTTCAAAGTCATGCTAGATGCGGGTTTTACCTGTCCGAATCGCGATGGCTCCATCGCTAAAGGGGGCTGCACCTTTTGTAGCGCACGCGGATCGGGTGATTTTGCCGGGCGTCGTCGTGATGATCTGGTCACCCAGTTTAATACGATTCGGGATCGACAGCATCTAAAATGGCCAAACGCCAAATATATTGGCTATTTCCAAGCCTACACGAATACGTATGCCCCGGTTGAGGAACTGCGAGAATACTTTGAGGTAATTCTGGAGCAGCCCGGCGTTGTCGGTCTGTCCATCGCTACACGTCCTGATTGCCTGCCTGACGATGTAGTGGATTACCTTGCCGAGCTAAACGAACGCACGTACCTGTGGGTCGAAATGGGTCTGCAAACCGTCCATGAATCGACCTCAGAGCTGATTAACCGCGCTCATGATACTCAATGCTATCTGGAGGCGGTGGAAAAGTTGCGCAAGCGGAATATCCGCGTGTGCGCCCACATTATTTATGGTCTGCCCCAAGAGACGCATGAAATGATGCTTGATACGGGACGTGCAGTAGCGGCTATGGATGTGCAGGGCATCAAAATCCACCTGCTGCATCTCATGCGCAAAACGCCTATGGTCAAGCAGTATGAAGCGGGATTGCTACGCTTTCTGGAAAAGGACGAATACGTGAAGCTGATTGTTGATACGCTTGAGTTTTTACCTCCCGAAATGATCGTTCACCGGTTAACCGGAGATGCCCCGCGCGATTTGCTAGTGGGACCCATGTGGTCGCTTAAAAAATGGGAAGTGCTCAATGCCATTGATCATGAACTGAAGTCACGCGAAACGTGGCAGGGAAAATACTGGAGGCAGCCTTAAATGGGATTCCTATCCGTCCTGAGCTACGCTCATCAATTGGTGGCTACGCGGGTGCAGCCAGGCGATACTGCTATAGACGCTACTGTCGGCACAGGAGCAGATACGTTATTTCTGGCAAAAGCCGCTGGCAAACGGGGTCGTGTCTACGGCTTCGATATCCAACAAGAAGCCCTGCATTGCGCCCGTCGTCGACTGGAAGAAAACGCTTCACCTTCATTAGCGGAAGTATCGCTACTACTACAAGGTCATGAGCAAATGCGGGAGGCTGTTCCAGACATGCTGCATGGCAAAGTCGCTGCGGTCATGTTTAACCTCGGCTACTTGCCGTCCGAAGGCGCCGATCCTACGGTCATCACGCATACGGACAGTACGCTCGTCGCACTGGATGCTGCCTTGCAATTGCTGCGATCACGCGGCATTCTGACTGCCGTACTCTATCCAGGGCATGCTGGAGGAAGTGAAGAAGCAGATGCCGTTCTTCAATGGGCTTCTGCTCTCCCGGTCTCCAGCGGTCAAAGCATTATTTATCGTCAATTACAACGAGCCGCTTCACCTTACGTAGTGGCAGTTGAGAAGAAATAATGTCGGATTTTAAACTCAGGTTATGAGCGGCTTTTTTAGCCGCCTTACATATATCATTTTTTTAGCTCGTTTGGGCGCTATTCATCCCAGTTTATTGCCCATCGGCACGTTATTGATTTCCCTATTCTGTTAGATCACACTCATTTACTCATTATGGAGGAGAGAAATTATGCTAAAGCCATACCCGCTGCAATTTCAACCTGAGTTCAAAGAGAGAGTTTGGGGAGGACGGGCCTTAGAGCAATTTGGTCTAACCCCACCAGAAGGACATATCGGGGAAGGATGGATGATTGCCGATCATCCAAACGGAACAACAACGGTCATCAATGGTGAGCTGGCAGGCAAAGGACTGGATGAAATTCGCGAGACCTACGGGCAAGATTGGCTCGGGGCCAAGGGTGTATCGGAAAAAGGCGGACGATTCCCACTTTTGATCAAACTACTGGATTGTAATGATGACTTATCCGTTCAGGTACATCCGACAGATGATTACAAAGGACTTCCAGCCGGAGAATTAGGAAAAACTGAAATGTGGTACGTGCTTGATGCCAAGCCGGATGCCAAGATTATTTATGGTCTGACCGAAGGTGTAACCCGCGAGAGTCTGCGTACAGCTCTTGAAAGTGGGGACATCCTCGGCAGTTTGCGTCAGGTTCCAGTCGAAGCAGGCGATACATTCTTCATCCCCGCTGGAACCGTACATGCACTGTGTGCAGGCGTTGTCGTTGCTGAAATCCAGCAAAATTCGGATACTACCTATCGCTTATATGACTATAATCGCCCCGGACTGGATGGCAAGCCTCGTGAGTTGCATATCGAGGATTCCCTCAATGTAACCTCCTACGAAGGTGCAGGCGCAACAACGATGAAAACGGACGGCTTACAGCCTGGAAAATGGCTCCAGCTGGCAGCCTGTGAGTATTTTGTTGTGGAAAAGGGTATCGTAGATGGAAGTTGGGCACTTTCTACAACGGAAGACAGCTTCACCATTCTCGTGATATGTGAAGGCAGTGGGACCATAACATGGAACAATAATACCGAGTCTCTTTCCTGTAAAGCTGGAGATTGCTTCCTGTTGCCCGCTAACCTGAGCGGTTACACGCTGAATGACGGAATGACCGTACTTAGATCTTATCTTCCTTAAGGCTTAAAGGATGTGATGTCTAATTATGCGGGAATACACCTTCACCATCGCTGAAAATGACGGAACAGAGCTTTTTGCCTACCGCTGGCTGCCTGATCAGAATTTGCCCATTAAGGGGATTGTTCAAATTTCGCATGGTATGTGCGAGACGTCCTATCGGTACATCCGACTGGCCGAAAAGCTTACTGCTTGCGGTTACGGTGTGTATGCCAACGATCATATCGGTCACGGGCGCACGGCTGGTGATCCTGATAAGCTGGGTATGCCGGGAGCTAATGCGTTTAATCGAATGGCAAATGGCATGCTGGAGCTAGGCGAAATTGTGGCTAAGGAATTCCCTGATCAGTCTCGTTTTTTGCTGGGTCACAGCATGGGGTCCTTTTTAACCCAGAAAATTATGTATGACGATCGGCAGACGTATCATGGGTTTATTTTATCGGGAACCAACGGAAGACGTGGTCTTCTAAAACTCGGTGAGCAAGTTGCTCTACTGCAAGCCAAACTGCAAGGAATGGATCATCGCAGTATGTTGCTCAACGCTATGGTCTTTGGAGGCTTTAATCGTGCCTTTCGTCCGGTGCGCACAGCGTTCGACTGGCTGTCCCGTGATCCTGAGGAAGTAGATCAGTTCGTGCACGACCCATTATGTGGAGCTATTTGCACGACAGGCTTTTTTCTGGATTTTTTCAGGCTATTGCAAGAAATCCACTGGCCTTCCTCGCTGAAACATATCAATCCCAAACTGCCAGTTTATATTTTTGCCGGGGATCGTGATCCAGTGGGTTTGTTCGGTAAAGGCGTGTTGTCACTAGTGGAAATGTATCGAAGCCTGGAGCTTCAGGACATAGAGTATCGCCTCTATCCTGATGGTCGCCATGAGATGCTTCATGAAACAAACCGCGACGAGGTGATGAGTGACATCGTAGACTGGCTCGACCGTCATGTTAATACAGAGGTGACCTCTGTTTCCACATTGTCTGGAGCCTCCGATGAACCTGAACAATCAACCTCGCCCAAGTCATCAGCATTGTGAGGAAATAAGAAAAGAAACCTTTAAAACCACGATTAAAGTGGGATTGAAGGTTTCTTTTCTTATTCCTTTATATTTCATTTGGGTATAGTTTTAAAAATCACCATGCATTTCGTTCTCTCAGGGAAGTAATATGAGCTGTGTGATGTTTGCCATGCCAAGCATAGATGCCGATGTTTCGTTCCAGACGGATAGTCTGGCCCGATTCAGGATGAATAAACGATCGGTGTAGCTGATCCTCTCCCAACGATCGCAACACGGTCACCCACCGTTCATGCAGCCCTTCCAGCAATTGCAACGAGGGCTCCAGTGGAAGCTCCCTGGCATCTGGTATTTCAGCCCAACGTCCCTCATCATATGGCTTGATCGTCGGTGTATCCTCCGTCAGCGCCAGCTTAAAACGGATATAGCTGTTCATATGGCTGTCTGCCACATGATGAACTACCTGCCGAATCGTCCAGCCCCCTTCACGATAAGGCGTATTTAGCTGCTGCTCATTCAGTCCTTCGACCGCCAGACGCAGCTGTGCAGGCAATTCAGCAATGTCGTGAATCCATGCGATAAGCTGTTCTTCTGTAATGGTGTCTGGAACAACGAATGATCCTATCGGATAGCGCAAGTCTTTGTCCAAAACAGTTCCCGCCCTTCTCTACATCTACTGACAGTAATGTCTGTAGCCTTATGTGTTAACTATGCAGGAAAAAAAGCAGACTCGCAAGAGTCTGCTCAGATTGTCGAGAAACCCCGTCATTTTGAGACGTGGGTTTCTTTTTTACATCATAATGCTCTGGTCTCTGGAGAAGCAGGGGGGGTTACCCCTGTTTCTCCAGGCGATCTAGGTGGATCGCCATCTTCTTCATGTTCTGCACGGCTGCCGTCATAAGGGCTTGTTCCCTGACGTTTGGAAGACCGCGCAAACGGCAATAGCGAAACCCATGGAGCTCTTTGGCATCCGCGAAGCTTCGCTCAATCGTCTCTTTTCGTTTGCGGTACAGCTTTTTACCAGATGGGCTCAGCCGGTTGCTCCGTACCCACTCTTTGCTGTCTTCCCAGACATGCCGAGTCACCACTTTGCGGTGGTTTCGAGACTGGGTACACTGACTTAGCAGTGGGCAATGCTGGCACTGAGCTGGGTCAGAGGCATACTGCCGGTATCCCTTACGGTCCGTCGTTCGGTAGGGCAGTTCCTGTTGGGCTGGGCATCTATACGCATTGCGTTTGGCATCGTATTCAAACTTCCATTTCGGAAACAGTCCTTGTCTGGGATGGAATCTTCGGTGAGCAATCACGGCAAAAATCTTTCGGTTCTGCAAACCTCGGCAAATCGGCGTTGTTAAATAACCTGAATCTAGTGCAACAGCTTCTACTTGAAAACCAAAACGTTCTCTTTGGCGATCCAAACGGGACAAATAGGGGACAGAATCATGTACATTCCCCGGTGTCACATGCACGTCCGTAATCAGATTGTACTTCATATCCACCGTGCGGTGGTCCAGATAGAAGAAGCCTTCGGGCTTGCCATCACGGATCATATAGCCGCTGTCCGGGTCTGTTTTGCTCACTTTAATTTCTTTTTCTTCGTTCACTTCCTCTCGGGATTTTAAGGCTTTTTTCCGTGGTTTCTCCGGTCATCCTTCACCGCTTCGTTCAGCTCGTCCATATAGTCTTTAGTATTCTGCAACACTTGTTCTTTGGTGTACTGGTGCCTGTTAGCATTGGCTTTGACGTGTGTGGAATCGGTGACGAGAACACGCCCACCCACCATTCGGTGAGAGATCGCCTGCAGCACAATTTCATCGAAGATATCTTGAAAGATCGTGGTGTCTTTAAAGCGAGTGCGACGATTCCAGCTAATCGTCGTATGGTCCGGAACTTTATCCGTTAAGCCCAACCCCAGAAACCAACGATAAGCTAGGTTCGTCTGAATTTCTCGCTCGAGTTGCCGTTCTGAGCGAATGCCATAGAAATAACCGAGAAAGATCATTTTAAACAATACGGTAGGATCAATGGCAGGACGCCCGTTGTCTGCACAATACAGTGATCGAACTTTATCATCGATAAACGAAAAATCGATATACTTATCTACTTTGCGGAGCAAGTGATCTTGAGGAACCAGATCTTCGATGGAAACAAATTCGTAGGATTGTTGTTTTTCGCGGTTGGAGCGTAGCATATCAACACCATCCGTTCTACAATAGTTACCTATATTATACAACATTAACGCGGTGTCGTCTTAAACAAAATTAACATAAAATAGGCTGTCGAGACTTTCTCGACAGCCTGAGCAGACTCGCAAGAGTCTGCTTTTGTCATACACGTAAAGAGGAGATACACTTACCCCATTTATTTTATCCTTCTAGTAACAATGATTCCGGATCTTCCAGCAATTCTTTGACCGTTACTAGGAAACGAACTGCCTCACTACCATCAATAATCCGGTGATCGTAGGACAACGCGATATACATCATCGGACGATTTTCCATTCGTTCCTCGTCGATGGCAATCGGGCGAAGTTGGATTTTATGCATTCCTAAAATCCCCACTTGCGGCGTATTGAGAATTGGCGTAGACAGCAGGGAACCGAAAATACCTCCATTGGTTATGGTAAAAGTTCCTCCTTGCAAGTCGGCCAGAGAAAGCGAATTGGAGCGTGCTTTGCCAGCCAAATCTGCAATGCTCTTCTCAATCTCAGCAAAGCCAAGACGATCGGCATCCCGCACAACTGGCACAACCAAACCTTCCTTGGCAGATACAGCAATCCCAATATCATAGTATTTTTTCAGTACGATATCATCGCCATTAATTTCAGCATTCACGGTAGGGAAGCGCTTGAGAGCACCAACCACTGCCTTTGTAAAGAAGGACATAAAACCCAAGCCTACATCATGTTTTTCCTTAAACTTATCTTTACGGCGTTTACGCACATCGAGAATGGCGGTCATATCCACTTCATTAAAAGTGGTCAGCATGGCAGCTGTCTGCTGTGCTTCAACAAGACGCTTAGCGATCGTCGCTCTGCGACGAGACATGCGCTGGCGTTCCACAGGCTTGCTGTACTCCGTTTGAGCTGGAGACGGAGGCGCAGGCTTGCTAGTAGCGGGAGACGCAGATATAGATGCTGCACGTGATACTTCAGCGCTGTTATGCGTTTTTACGTCCTCCTGGAATACACGTCCGAGCGGGTCCTTTCCCTGTACCTGGTCAAGATCAATCCCGCGCTCACGCGCCAATTTCCGGGCAGATGGTGATGCCGTCTGCCCATTTCCGTCGCTATTCAATGAAATAGGCGGTGCAGACTTTTCTTCTGCTTTAACGCCGCCTCCTACGGAAGACGGTGAAGTCGCTACGGACGGTGCTTCAGGCGCTTGAGTCGCTGCAACTTCTCCAGCACCAGTTGAATCCGCACTACCACTGCCGCTTCCGATCAGACCAACAGCTTCACCGATGACCACAGTATCTCCCTCTTGACGAAGGATTTTCTGCACCACACCTGCTTCTTCCGCACTAATTTCCAGATTGACCTTATCGGTTTCCAACTCCAGCAGAACATCTCCCTGTCCTACGGAATCCCCTTCCTTCACAAGCCATTTGGAGATTGTTCCCTCCGTGATGGATTCTCCCATTGCCGGCACTATAATATCGCTCACAGCCGCTACCTCCCCAGTGTAATATTGTTTTTGGAATCCTGCTTCAACGCCGATTGAATAATTCGCTGTTGCTCTAGGCTGTGTACTTGCTGATAACCGCTGGCCGGGCTTGAACGATCTGGTCTGCCTGCGTAACGAATTTCCGCTCCCTGTGGCACAACATTCCGCAGGCGAGGTTCAATGTAACTCCAAGCCCCCATATTTTTAGGTTCTTCCTGAGCCCATACGAACTCCTTAACATGCGGGAAGCGTCCGAAAATATTCCGAATTTCCTCTTCCGGGAAAGGGTATAACTGCTCCACACGAATAATATGCAGACGCTCTTCGGCCTCATTCTTATCCTTTTCCAATGCTTCTTCGAGATCAATGGCAATCTTGCCACTGCACAGTACAATGCGTTCTACACGATCCGGACGTGCACCCAGACCAGGCTGTTCCAATACAGGACGGAATACTCCTTCACTGAATTCAGAAGCAGGCGAAGCGACACGATTGTTGCGAATCAGGCTCTTCGGCGACATCATCACCAGCGGGCGGGCTTCCTCACTTTCGCTTAATGCAGCCTGACGGCGCAGCAGATGGAAATACTGGGAGGCACTGCTCAAATTAGCGACAGTCCAGTTATTTTGTGCGGACAACTGGAGAAAACGCTCCAGACGTGCGCTCGTATGCTCTGGTCCTTGTCCTTCGCTACCATGCGGTAGCAGCATCACCAGACTCGATTTCTGTCTCCATTTGGCACGGCCTGCGGAAATAAATTGGTCAAAAATAACCTGTGCACAGTTGGCAAAATCGCCGAATTGTGCTTCCCAAATCACTAACGTTTCAGGAGAATACACGTTATAGCCATATTCAAAGCCAAGGACAGATGCCTCAGACAATGGACTGTTATGAATACTGAACGAAGCACGTGCTTCCGGCAATGTATGCAACGGGCAATGTGTACGGCCTGTTTCAGGCTCATGCAGCACAAGGTTACGGTGAGCAAATGTAGCTCGCTCCGCATCTTGGCCTGTCATACGAATAGGCTTGCCGTCTGCGAGAATGGTAGCCAAAGCCAGCGTCTCCGCCAAACTCCAATCTACCTTTTCACCCTCGTTCAGAGCGGTTTTTCTACGCTGTAAAATTCGATCCAGCTTCGGATATACGTGAAAAGACTGTGGCCATTTGAGTAAGTTTTCATTGATTTGGCGCAGTTTTTTCAATTCCACTGCAGTACGTACCACAGAACTCTGATTCTTTTTCGCCTTCACAGGAGTAATCTCCGGCTCTTGTTCCGGTTGATTCTTCACCTGCTCATGCGCTTCCTTCAGTCTGTTTTGCACCTTCTCAATGAGGCCGGCACTAAACGCTTCGTCCACAATCCCCTGCTTCATCAGCTTTTGAGTATACAATTTGCTCACCGTCGGATGATTCTTCACCTTACGATATACCAGCGGTTGTGTTGTTTCCGGGTCATCGGATTCATTGTGACCATAACGACGGTAACCAATCAGATCAATCAGAAAATCCTTCTTGAAACGATTGCGATATTCGCCAGCCATACGAGCAGCTGCAATACAAGCTTCGGGATTATCCGCGTTCACATGCACAATTGGAATTTCATAGCCTTTAGCGAGATCACTGGCATAACGGGTCGAACGGGAATCAACACTCTCTGTCGTAAAGCCCAGACGATTATTCACAATAATATGAACTGAACCGCCATTGCGGAAGCCGCGCAAATTCGTGAAATTAAGTGATTCTGCCACGATACCTTCACCTGGGAAAGCAGCATCACCGTGCATAATAATGGTAGCTGCCTTGCTCACATCCAGCTTCGGATAACCAGCCTCACTGCGGTCTTCCTGTGCAGCTCGTGAAAATCCTTGTACCACCGGATTCACATATTCCAGGTGACTTGGGTTATTCGCCAATGTCAGACGGGCCTGCACCGCTCCCCCATCTTTTACAAAACGATCAGCACCCAGATGATATTTCACATCGCCAGTCCAGCCGTAGTTAATTCCGGTAGAACCTTCCGACGGGATCAAATCCTTATTCGGCGAATGATGAAATTCAGAGAAAATTTTACTGTAAGGCTTGCCCAGCACATGTGCCAGTACATTTAAACGGCCGCGATGCGCCATACCCATCAGGACATGACTTGCTCCTGCATTTGTGGTTAGACGAATAATCTCGTCGAGAACAGGGACAAGCACATCATTACCCTCGATGGAAAAACGTTTCTGTCCGACAAATGTTTTATGCAAAAACTCTTCGAACTGTTCTACTTCTACCAATCTGCCCAGCAACGACTTGCGTTCCTGTGTGGTGAGGGGCTTGGAGGACCAACCGGATTCTGCATAGCTGTTCAGCCAGCGGCGTTCCTCCTCGTTATGAATATGACTAAATTCATAGGCAATCGGACCTGTGTATGCTACACGTAACCGTTGAATGGCTTCCCATCCGTTAAGTGTTCCCGCAGGAGCGTTATCCCATATTAAAGAGGCTGGAAAAGCCTTCAAGTCTTGTTCAGTTAAACCGTAAGATGCTGGATTAAGCAAGCGTGTATCCTGCTCTGCATCCAGTTCCAACGGATCGATTTGGGCGGCTAAATGTCCGTATTCACGAATATTCCATACCATTTTACCCGCTGTAACCGCTTTCTGTAATGTATTCGAATCAAGATGCCCCAAAGCACTTGTGGGGGGGCCTTGCAATTTGTTGTCTATCATGGAAGCAGCCGAGTATTCGGATTGTGGCGGCTCACCCCATTGATCAAACAGCTCGCGATAAGCCGGATCAACTGTTCCGGGGTCCGCTACATACTTCTCATACTGGTCCTGCACATAACCTAAATTAGGTCCGTAATACGCCTGCCAAGGTACCTGTCTACTGCTCTCTTCCATTGTCATCTCGTTCCCTCCGTCAAATTTTGAAATTCATA
Organism: Paenibacillus sp. FSL M8-0228; assembly: GCF_038007385.1. Lineage (NCBI taxonomy): Bacteria > Bacillati > Bacillota > Bacilli > Caryophanales > Paenibacillaceae > Paenibacillus > Paenibacillus sp. FSL M8-0228. The sequence goes on along the minus strand of NZ_JBBOXA010000001.1, from coordinate 1,597,286 downwards.
GCTGGACGGAAATCATTTTCATTTTTATTAAGCCTTTAATTTAAGTTGTTCACAATATGATCACATTATATGAAATCCTTCATCAAAAGTCGAATTTCACAGTTCTTATTCCTCTTCCATTGTATAAAGTTTTCTAGCTATGAGCATTTCCTTTTTCTCAACATATCCATGCGTAAATGAGATGAATCGGGCTAACCTGTAATCAAACACCTGGCAACTTAAATAACCAGCCGTCGAATATCAACTGACAGCTGGTTATTTAGTCTATGTTGCACCTCATAACGCCAAACGAGTTTGAATGCAACTTCCCAGTCCACCCCACTATAATTACCGTCAACAGCAGAATTTAAAAGGCAGAAGGTCCGATACGATGCAAATTCAAACGTAAAGTGACATTAAAGTCACTTTTCTGTACAATATTCCTACTTTTCACTATTATTTTAATTAGGCATCTAAAAACCGCTTTGAAAGCGAAAGGGATGGAACTGTGACTGGACTAAAACAAGTACTCAGAAACAAGAATTATGTCAGGTTTTTTCTGGCAACCTTCGCCTCACAAATGGGAGGAATTATCGGGGTTACTGCATTCATGTTTTATTTGTTGAAACGGTTTACAAATCAGCCATACTATGCAACGCTTGCCGAGTTAATGTATTCGCTCCCGATGCTGGTAGTATTTCTCGTGGTTGGAGTGCTGGCAGATCGGATGGACAGACAAAAAATTGCTGTTAATTGTGACTGGATCAGCGCTTTTTTATCCTTATGTTTGCTTATTTTTATTTGGGTCGATTCGATTCCTTTGATATTTGCCCTCCTCTTCATTCGTAGTGCTGCCTCCAAATTTTTCTTCCCAGCCGAAAGTGCCATTATACAGGGGATATTAAGCGAAGATGATTACACCATTGCCGCAGGCCTCAATCAAATGATGGGGAGTCTTTTCATGTTATTTGGAGGAACTCTAGGGGCCGTCGTCTACTGGCACTTTGGAATTACTGGAGCCATCCTAATTGATGCTATTTCTTTTATTGTGTCTGCACTGCTTATTCGTTCCTGCAAAATTCCAAAGGAAGTACGCCTTCCGAACGGGGCACATCAATTCAAACAATTAAAATTCAAACTTGTCATGATCGATTTTAAACAAGGGTTTCTTTACATATTACGCAACAGACTATTGCTTTGGTTGGTTTCAGGCTTTTTTATGTTCGGTATTTTAAATGGTGGTTTTAGCGTTTTACCGATGTTTATTCTTAAATATAAGCTAGCTCCAGGCAACTATGAGCAGTATATGGTTTGGACAGGTATTATTTTTGGAGCTGGTGTGTTGCTTGGTACCCTAATCGCTTCTCTCATCTCCGCCAAGCTAAAGCTACACCAAATGATTGCAGCGGGAGTTCTGGTAGCCGGAATAGGTATGTGCATACTAGGATTTGTTGACCACATCTACGCTTTTCTGATTATCAATTTTGTCATTGCACTGATACTTCCGTTCATTAACATTGGCATAGGAGGATGGCTTCCTCGTATTGTAGATCCTCAAATGATGGGACGTGTGCAAGGTTTAATTAATCCGTTAATGATGCTGTCCCAGTCTCTTACATTAGGTTTCATTGCTATAAGCTTTCCTTCATTTATTTCAATTGAACTCTTGTTTTTATTAGTTGGGATCTGTACCGTTATTGTAGGAATATACTACACTATTGTGCTTCCCCGTTATGCTGATTACAGTACTTCTTCCAAGACCCTTCAGGAATCTTTATAGGCAAATTAAAAAAGTCATACAGCAGACCATTCCGCCAGCGATTGCGATTGTTGAGTTGCCACTTCTGCCTCCGAATCCAGTTCAGAGGTGGCTTCATACATTCGTTGCATACGACTAGCTCGTCAAAACCCAGTAGAGACAAAGACTAATAGGGTATGTAATCTTCAAAAAAAAACGCCCGGCAGACGCATTAGCTGCATCAGCAGGACATTTTGATTGAAATCGGAGTAGCGGGATTCGAACCCACGACCTCACCCACCCCAAGGGTGCGCGCTACCTAGCTGCGCTATACCCCGATAACCCAGTGTATGTAGATCGATGCTGTTATTCACCATTATATTCTGGCCATAAAATCCTGTAAAGGGATTATTTTCTCATTCTTTCGTTGCATTTTTAAGTTGTTTTCTATATGGTAGATACAAAAGTTAAGAGGTCAAAAACAGAGATCATAGGAGCTAACCATGCAAAGCAAAAAAGTGCTTATACCCGTTGCATTACTTCTTTTAATACAGTTAAGTGTTCCTATCGGCTATACCTTTGCACAGGATAACCTTGTTATAGATCATGAAACGAAAGAGAGATTCAAAGAACAGTATGGCTTGGATGAACCGGAATTCCCTTCATCAAAGCAGCAGCAAAACATATTATTGGGAGGTGATTTTGGGTTTACTCCTGCTGTTGATGCTGTTGTGGTGAAATTGACCATATTGATTCGGTATCCGCTCATTTTTATCAGTCAACAACTGCTACATTCACTGAAATCATAAGCTTTTTTTCTATGCGGCAAGTTCCATGATATGGAGCAAAAGGATCATTTATTTCGTAGCAAGTTGTCTGCCACCTGAGGTCACTCCATCCTTCTTATCGAAAAGGTTTAATTCAATGGGCCCCCTACCATGTAGCCACAGCAGTTCATCGAATAAAAATGCCAGTCCATCCTTGGCGCGTAAGCGTTCGATGATCTCCGTGACAACTTGCATAACTTCCCCTTGTATTCCCTCTGCCAGTTGCAATCCTCCGCTCTCTCCATCTAGGTAAAGATGTGTATGATATGATTGCTCCACCTTCTTCACATGGCGCAAACACAGTATGCCATTTTCGAGGTAAAAGAAATATTGTTGGTCATAAAGAACCCCTTCGCATATCTCATACATATGAGGTGAATCATACGGTCCCTGAACCATGGATACCCGTTCCAATCCCATTACCCATTCTGTCATACATCCTCGCTCCATTCCTTTGTTCAGTTATCACAGCTTAGTTCGATGAAATATTAACCTGAATTACAATTTATCCATTTTAAATCCACTCAAAATAATCTTAAAGCGTTGTTATATGCATTTCATAAGAAAACCTCTATACGGTTTTTAAGCCTCCTCACGCATTTATTTGTTTAGGATTATCAAAATAGTAACTGTTGCTAATTTTAAAGCATTTTGATACTATGAAGGCATTAAATTAGTTCACTTATAATCTTGTTAACTAGATTACTTATTTACAAATATAAACCCCTAACCTACACTTGTCAACTAGTTTACTTGATTACTTTTGGAGGAATTGTTGTGATTAGATTTTCTCTTGATAAAATTATGAAAGACCGTGGACTCGAACAGAAAGATATTGTTTCTATTACGGGAATTAATAGGAATACGGTTAAAGCTTTGGCCTCCAACGCAAATGCCCGAATTGACTTTCCTACCTTGAACACACTTTGTAGAACCCTTGGCGTACTCCCTGGTGAACTGATCGAATACTTGCCAGAAGACGACGAAGAGAGCCGTTAACATGCTTAACGGCTCTCTGTTCTTTATATAATATTCGAATTTTAACGACCTTCCCATTCAAATTAGATCCGAACTTCGTAATCCCTTTCTATCAACTTTAAATATATTTCTCCCACGTATTATAAATGTCGAATAAAGCATTGGGGTTACGCTCTCCGTCTAGAACCAGATACATTTTATTCGTTACGATCATGATCACATCCATATCTGTTTCCTTAGTCAAACCAGTGATAACAAGACGATTTACGCTAATATAAGACTTTGGTTTAAAAACAATGCCTCAATCCAACCCACTATGATTACTTTTTACAACTTCCCTCGAATCTTTCCAAGAAATAATGTGCGTTTTTCCAATGGATCGTGAACGGTCCTACTGTCCCAAAACCTCTACAGAGACAGTCCGATATACTGTCCAAGCTAAATCCATAGTACCCTCCGGGCCCATTAATCGCTTCACCAAGTGCTATAAAATGTTGTAAAATCAGATATGTATTCGCCGTCTAAGGTGTAGACTTCTCCTCGTTTATCCAGTAAGTCCTCATGTAAAAAGCTCTAAAGATTCCAGCAAGAAGTCACGCTTATATTTGTTTTTATGATCATCCAACTTTCTTCTTATCAATTGTCTACATATGTCCTTTTGCGCCTTAGTAATTTTATCTTGCACGTTACTTATCAGTTGATAAGATTGTCTACTCGCTTCAAAGGTATCATCCAGTAAATCTACCAGCGCCACAACATGAGTAGATACATCAAAAAATTCTAAAGCATATAACAGTGTTCCTCTATTCCCCTTGGTCTTTGGATTTCTTAATAAGTCGATAAGAGGCAACACCGCTTCACTGTCTCCTAGATCAGCTAACGTAATGGCGATTACATTTCTTAGCAATACACTATCCGTCGTTACTAAATATTTCAATAATATTGGAGTGAATGTATGATCCAGCTTTTCACCCACATCCTCTATAATCTTTACCGCTTCCTTTAAATCTCCACTTTCTATGACTTCTTCTAAACGCATTTTGTTCATAGTTTACCAACCCACCTTATTACAATATATAGCAACTATCCAGTCTTAAAACAATTCAATAATTTACATATGATAACAATCCTATGTCTCTTTTGTATATAGCGAACATTGTCGAACCCCTAAAGAGATATCCACTCATTGATTTAAAATAAACAAAATGTTATATTGTCTATAAAATAATCATCATTTAATTGAGGTGTTTGCTAAAATGGATCATTCCGAACTATTCTGGAATGCTGGTATTGAAGAACTGAAGCGTGGATATATTCGCCAAGGAGAGCAGGTAATTTGCCTATTGGACGGACAGCGATTTGAGCAAGGCATCATATATCAGGATCAAGGGGTATTTTATGACGCGGAGAGGTACATGCGCCTTCATATTGAGCGCACGTATGGTTCGGTCTTTGACTATTTGATCGGCCTGGACAAAAAGCTGACTGGACTGACAGATCATCAGAATCGGTTGCTTCAGTTATTTTATCAAGGCATGGGTGATGCGGATATTCAAAAGGAAACCGGAATCGGTAGCGCATCCACCATACGTAATCATCGCTTTGGTCTCAAAGAAAAAGAACGGCAGGCCAAGGTATTTCTCACATTAATGGAGCTGCTAAAGGAGAAGGACCGTCACGCTCCCGCCATTGTAGAAGTACCCATAGGAGCACGGATGGTGGACGAACGCTACAACATTACAGAAGACGAAAAGCAAAAGGTACTCACGAAGTATTTTCCGAATGGTACAGACGGGCGCCTTAAGACCTTTAAAATGCAAGAAAAGCACAAGCTGATTGTGCTGTGTGAAATTGCGGGCCGTTTTGTAAAGGGACAAATATATCATGAGAAGGATATCAATGCGATTTTACAGGAAGTGTATGATGATTATGTCACGGTGCGAAGATATATGATTGAATACAGTCTGTTGGATCGCAAACCGGATGGCAGTGAATATTGGTTGAAGGAATCTTGAAGCTAGGCGCTTATGAAATCAGCATTTTGCATAATTCGGATCCCAACGCTCGTAGGTACAATATATAGACGAACTAAAGCGTTTCGATCTATACATTGTTGATTTGAAAATGCTCTTGGGATTTATGCAAAATGCTCAAATAGGAGGATTCGACAATGAATCGAAGAAAAGAACTGGTGCAGCAATACATGGAGATGAAGACAGAGGCAGGAATCTATTGCATTCGCAATACACATAATGGGAAAATTTTCGTCTCTTCCACACCGAATTTAAAGTCGCTGAATGGACGGCGTTTTGAGCTAAATATGGGTGGATTTAAGAATAAACAGCTACAACAGGAATGGAATGAGTACGGCGAAGATTCGTTTGAATTTGAAGTGCTGGACGTTTTGAAGAAAAAGGAATCAGCGTTCTTTGATGTCAAAGATGCACTAGCAAAGCTGGAGCAGACCTGGCTTGATCGACTCCAGCCTTACGGGGACAAAGGGTATTTGTAAACTAAACTTACCGATTCACGGGATGCTCTTCCCGAAGGTATCCAAAAATAACAGCGTCGACAAATTGACCCTTTTCATAAAAATAGTCTCTCAGGTGACCCTCTTTAGTAAAGCCACTTTTGAGTAGCAGCCGTTTGGAGCCTTCGTTATCTGGATCAATGAAGGCTTCTATACGGTGAACCTTCGGCAATTGAAAGCCATAATTCACGACCACCTTCATCGCCTCTGTCATCAGACCTTGCCGCCAATATTCCGGTGCCAGCTCATAGCCGATTTCAATACGGGAGTGCTCCTTGTGCCAGTTATGAAATCCAATTGTACCCACGATCCGCTCAGGAGCTTCTTTTAACGTAATCCCCCAACGAAAGCCCTCTTGCTTCTCATATCTGGTTAGCATCGAACGAATAAATTTTTCGGCTTGCTCTACCTCTGTAAAGCTTTCCAAGTCGTAATATTGTGTGACCTCATCCTTGGAGAAATAACCGAACACATCCTCCGCATCCCCTACTGTAAGCTGTCTTAAACGAAGCCGATCGGTTTCTAAAACCGGAAACGTTTCCATTGCCATGATCTATCTCCTCCTTCACATCGAAGAACCCTATCTTATCAGCCACCAGCCAATCCCAACTATCACTCCATTGATGAAGAATAATGCAATACATGCTCTCCACTTGCTGATTCCACTTGTTTGAAAAAAACCTGTTACTTTACTACGACACATGAACAATGTAAACAACAAATTCCAAATAATACGCATACCATATTTTACGTAGTATAAAGCAGGGTTTAACTGTACACCGCCCAACGTTGGAGGGACATCCGGAATAAACAGAATTGCACACGTATAACGCATGGTCTCATATGTAAAATAAAATACTGCCAGCCACCAAGCCCACTTCTTACCAAATAACATGCCGATACCGGCAGTCGTCCCTGCCATACCGAGTAACGCGATAAATCCTTGAAACATGCCTCTACAAATGCCTACTAACGTAGAAGCCTCATTTAATGCATTAAGCGTCAATAGCTGGGTCACCAACAAAAGTGCTCCATTAAAGATCAATAAAATGGCTGAAATGCTTACACCTAAAGGTCGTTCGAAAACCACGTTGGTTACATAATCTTCTACTTCTTTTTTCGTATACAGATCTGACACTTCTTCTACACTCCTAACCCAATTATATACATCCATTTTCGGGCGGGTATAATAACAGTATGTTCTCGCCTCATTCCCATATATCGGCTTTTAGGAAAATATGGTTTAATCTTCCCTAAAATTCAGTTATCCGTAGGCTAATCATTATTATTCAGTGCAGCCATGCTGCTAATGATCATCCTCTATGGTGTCAAATTAGCTTCATGAGAATTTCTATCATCAACTGAATCCCAAATAGAGTAATATCTATCCTTATACTACCATTCCAAGAAGGAATCTGACAAATGAATGGATGGACTACTACTAGCGCTTATGAATGTATACGCGTTATTTTCGTGGCCCTGTAACCTTCAGATGACTGGATATATTCTACTTGATAACCCATTCGGGCATCCAAAAGCCCTTCCATAAATGGAAGGCACGGACTGTAAATAAAACTCCCTCCTGGCCGAATGGCTCTAAGCAATTCCATATATTTGCGAGCGTACTCATGAATATTACCATCTGCCTTCAGATGATGATGTATAAAATGATTGGAGAATGCCATATGTGAAACGATCGTTCCCCATGTGCGTTCCCCAAAGGTGGTCTCTAACCAATCTCCTTGAGTGACCCAACCTTCTGTTTCAGCCAACCGATCTGTTCCGTAAGCCTCAATTCCACAGGCACGTAAATAAGTAACCAACCGTGCCTCAGATCCGCAACCAACATCTAGAACAGGCTCTTGCAAACGAGCAATGTCCAATCCTAGCAGATTGGCTTGCAACTCCGGCGTATATTCCTCACATGGTATCCAAAAGGTATACTCACACTCTGCATACTTAGCAAACATTTCACGTCCGTTGGTACGAGTTAAAAAATCTCTCAAATGCCCGTAATGCTGCTGAAGCAGTAAGTCCAAGGTTGCTCTATCTATACATTTCTTCTGGAACAGGTTCTCAATCCGGGTGAAAAGTCGATCATACAGCTCCGTAAGCTCCCTCACATGAGCTGTGTGAAAATGTAGATATTGATTGGTATTTACAAACTGGGACAGTATTTTAGCCGCTACATCCGTCACAAAAGCGTTATACATATGCTGGCGCTTCAAGCCTTGAAGCATGAGGATCAGTTCTGAGCTTCTCTGCGTCAGCCAGTACGTCATTTCCGTTGAAGGTCCTAACAGAACAGAACCCTCACGCATATAAAATAAACTCCGATGCTGATTGTACAGGAGTTGACCGTTAATAAGTTTATGAAGTTGAGCGACTGTCATTCTCGCTTCCTCCTTAAGATCCAGAACATTAAAGCCCTACCCAAGCCTAAACAATGTTATCTTTGGGTAGGGCCAGCTTATTTTCTAAGTATACCATGGCTATGGAAATAATGTTTTATTGCGAATCTTCCACCTGTACATAAGAGGATAAAGGAATATTCAGCTCACGTATTCCCTGAGCTACCAGCCGAGCTATTTGCTCCGCACCATATTCCTGAAAATGAGTATCATCCTTCACTCCATCAGGAAATGCAGGATACACCCCTGGCTCCACATGCAAAAATAACGGGAGTGTTCCTTCCAGTCCAAGTGTATCATAGTACGCTACACTCAAGCGGCTAAGATCGACCAGTGCAACATTTGTCTCCGATGCTGTTTCCTTCATGGCCTGCACATATTCCGGGAAACTAATCCGAAACGAGGCACTTGCCGCATCATAATCCCGGCGGCCAACAGGAGTAATTAGCACAGGTGTTGCACCGCGTTGGATGGCTCCTTGAATGTAGGTTTTTAAGTAAACTTTGTAATCCGTGGGTGAAACATAACGCTCTTGGTTGTTGATCGCGGCATCATTATGCCCAAACTGTATGAGCAGATAATCTCCTGGACGGATATTGCGTAAAATATCATCTAACCGCCCTTGTACCAGAAAGGTTTTCGTGCTTCGTCCACCAATAGAACGGTTCACAAAAATAGGCTCATCTGTGAAGAACGGAGCAATCATTTGCCCCCAGCCCGCCTGAGGCTTCATCGCGGATTTATAGGTTTGAACCGTAGAATCTCCCGCAAGGTATACCGAAGGACGTTCTCCAGCCGTTCGAGCATCCTTAGGGGTAATAACCAAAGCGTTAATCTTCGCTTCATTACCTGAGAAATACAATTCGAGCTGACCGTCGATGAGTGCAAGTTCAAATCCAACCTCGATAAATTGTCCTGCTGTTTTGGCAGTAGGTTCTACCTTGACGATGGACTCGGCTTTAACCGTAATGTCTGTGTTTCCGGCAATATCTCCGGCAATCAGGGAAAGCGTGTAATCCGCAGGTGGTAAATTGACAACAAAGGATGATCCTTGAACACGAACAAAATCTGAGCGTATAGCATCACTTCCACCACGATCTTCTTCATTCACTTTGGAAAGATCGGTAAATCCATAGCCTCGCTCAGGCGTGTAAACATCATTGGCAGTGACTTGGGTGTAGCCGTCAGCTACGTTGCCGGGGCCAAAGTCAAATCGAAGAGGCGCCGCAAGCTGTCTTTCGGCCAGTGCCTGCCCCGGGATAAGTATGGTTGCAAACAATAAGCTGAACCCTGCGCATAATCCAATCATCTTACCGAACAACCTGTGACGCTTTCCCTTTTGTTTCAAGCGCAACCCTCGCTTTTCAGATTATTTGGGTGGTTTGTCATCTTCTATACGTGTATTGCTCCCCGCTAGCTTTTGACAGCCTTGGTCCAGCGTCCAGGATACCACAATGCCAACCGTATACCTGATCAGATCCGCAGCCAGGAACCCTTTCCCAAGCACCAAGCCGCCCAGCGTCGTTGCCCGAATGTGGTTAATCCAGGGAGCCTGATACATCTGGCTGAACTCAATGGCGAAGCAAAACAGCAAGCTGCCCCACAGGGCTACGGACAATTGACGATTCACCCACAACATTCTCAGCCCAAAATAAATCATGCACGCCCACAAGGCATCCCCAAAGTGATTAGCAACAAATTCAGGCAACCGGGAGGAGAAGACTCGGCTTCCCAAACCCAACAAAATCGTGGCCAGCACAGCAACTAGGTACGCAGCGCGGGCCTTCCAGCGGAATTTCGCCTTTATTTCCCGATTGGTCTTCATGCTGACACTCTTACGAACGCTCCTCATGCTAAATCACCTGTCCTAATGCTGGGACATCTTCGCCAAGCTGATGGAAATTCGTAAAGCATCCTCTCTTGGATAGCGCTTGCAAGATTGCTGAACCTTTTGCTGATGTCATATTGTATGCACACCAACTTGTCTGTATTTTTCATAATATAATTAATCATAATGAGCCTCCGTAATATCGTACAAACGTATCAGCAACTTCCAAACTGTTCATGTGAGGATACTAAAATTCAATACCACGCACCTTGGCAAAAACCATTTGGTGTGCCATGCTTCCCTTTTCATCGTACTCGACGTTTCTTAAAATCCCCTCCAGTGTAAAACCTGCACGTTCCGCTACCTTGGCGCTGCGCGTATTTCTGGAATCACAACGAATCTCCAACCGATTGGCATGCAAATGCTGTATGGCAAAATCCGTAATACCGTGCACGGCCTCTGTTATAATGCCTTTTCCAGTCCATGATGTTCTGAGCCAATACCCAATTTCAAATCTTCGTGCTTCCCAATCAATACGATGCAGACCGCTGCTGGCTACAAATTCTCCCGAAACCGTATCAAATATATACAACATCATATCAGACCGATCCAGAAATTTAAGTCTGGCTTGGCGCGAACGGATTTCAGATTCCTCTGCCGTAGGAAGATTTCTTGCAAACGGAAGCCAAGGCCGCAGTTCATTCGCACTTTCTCGCATCGCCTCATTGACTGCCGCTCCATCCCCCCACTGCGGGGCGCGTATGGTCAATCGCTCCGTCTGGAATTGGTCAGGGAACGATAAGAGAATGGGATTCGGTTGCTGCTCCATACTCATGATGCACCCTCCTCCTTATTCGTTGAATAACTGCGACGATCCAGCCAACCTGTGATTTCACGCAAACTCCCAATCTGGTAGTCCGGTACAATGCCCGTTTCCTGCCACGTCATAAAGCCTTCCAGCCAGATGGTATGCAATCCTGCACTTTGTGCACCACGAATATCATTTGTCGGGTGATCGCCTACATAACAGGCATGGCCGGGATCGACAATGCCCAGCTCATTCAGAGCCAACTCGAAAATTCGAGGATTAGGCTTCTGGATATTGACGCCGCCTGATACGATAATAGAATCCACATAATCCCTCAGCATAACTCGGTCGATTTTCGCTTGCTGCGTGCGGAGTGAGCCGTTGGTAATAATACCAAGCTTCAAGCCACGGGACCGCAGTTCGGACAATACTTCCTTGGCCCCGTCCATCAACACCGTAAACTTATGAAATTCACTATACCAAAAGCCCAGCATCTCTTGTACTGACGTATGGGGATTTTTCAGTTCCAAATCTGCATGCAGCTCGGTATACAGTTCCTTCTTATCCCGGTATCCGTCCTGATCCGCCAATCGTATCTGTTCAACGACAGCCGCGCGGATCGCGGGTTCTTCTGCCACAATAAATCGTTCTATAAAGCGCTCTGTATATGCCGCAAACGCCTGTTTACGATGAATAAGAGTATTATCCAGATCAAAAATGATTGCTTCTATGGACATAAATAGCTCCCTTCCTTCATCCTTTTGCACTGATTAGGCTGAAACAAACTGAATAATTCCGATTAGAAATAAAAGAAAAAAAATAGACAAGAAAATAATGATCATGTACTTCAAGATTCTCTTGGAGGTCGACTTTTGTTCTAATTTGGTCTCGATCTGGGTCAACCTTTCTTTGATTTCTTCCAAATCCTGCTCCACCTTCACATCATGCTCCCCTTCCCTCGTTTCGACTTATTCATCTTCCTGACACTCACTCACACAAGTTGCTCCAAAAACGCACTTTTTTTACGGCACTAAAATCAATTTGTTCATAAGGCTTCTCCCCAAATTCCAGCTTGAAATACTCCTGCAAACATTCCCCATACACGATAATATCCGTTTGATATACGGAAAATACCGGATTTCCTTCTTCAGATGGCTGCTCTGGGATATATCGATGTCCGTTGATTGGGATTAGCTTGGGCACACGTAAAAACTCACGTTTACATATATCAACAGCTTCCGCCGAATCTGTCGGTTTTTCGCCCCATTCGGGAGGCCAGAATATATGCTGCTCTACATCAAAAATCATACCTTCCAGCGGCCAATTCAACCTTTGCCGGATTACACCCATCCGCTGTGGTGACGTATCTCTCCAAGGGATAAAGCTTTTACCGATGGGAAGAACACTCATCAGAAGCTCCCTCAAATCGGGCGGGAAGTGAATATCATACCTGCCTTCGACGTCGGTAATCTCCTGCATGGATAAGCCTGGAGCTAGGGTCACATCGTGTTTACGTAATAAATCTATGATATAAGCGATATCCATCTCTTATCGACTCCTCAGCAGCTAGCGCGCTCGGTATCCATGATCATCATATGTACTTCTTTCTAGTGTAGTTCAATAGGAAAAGAAATCCAAGACCTATCCGCAATACATTGCTGAATAAGCTTGGATTATATGAGAGTCCTTCATTAGAATGTATGACTTCTATGCTTGCTGTCCGTTCACCTGAATATCTACGGATACTTGCTGTCCCAACCAAACTCGCATGCGATTCCACGAAAAAACCTGCTCCATGTGAAATACACCATATGGAAGTTCTGAACGGTACAGGGCGAGCGCTGCAAAGACGGATGCCTTAGCGGTTAATTCAGACTGGTGGTGACCCCTTAGCCGGCATTCGACCTTCGTCTCCTTGCCATTGAGAATTCCTCGAGCATCTACCTTCACCGCTATAGCATTCCCTCCTAGATGTACCTTGCCAAAGCTGCGAACCACCGCATCACGCACGGTTTGCTGTCGGAGTAGACCTGATACTCCTATCGTTCGAAGTCCTGCCAGAAGCCGGGTGGTCAGGCGCGAATCGAAGCAAAGGCGTGTGCTAACCGTAGGAACTTTGAGCGTACGAGGAAGTGTCTGCTGATCCGAAAAAGGGAATCGATACGCCCGATGACGACCCACTCCTGCACCAAAATCTGCTACTTTGCCATCGGTAAAGCTTTTTCGAGTCACAGGACGTCCCTGTTCTATAACCTCTAAATCGGCATGAATCTGATCTACTGTCCACTCAATGGCAGCCTGACCGTGTCGATCCCCCAAGCCTAGCATCAAAGATATATTCAACTCATCCGTCTGATCCATGAGCTGTGTCGCTTGCAGTGCCAACAGATTGGTCAGTCCCGGAGCTAATCCTACACTTAACAAGGCTGTGGCCTGATAATCTCGGGCCTCCTGATGACACTGCTCCACCTGACTCAAAAAGTCCGCATTCGCGGTAATATCCATGTAATGCACCCCATGTCGAAGACAGGCACGTACCAAGGCCGTATTGTCCTGATCCAGACACATGATCACCAATTTGGCTTGCTCTAATATCGACGGGTCCATCAGCTCATGAATATTAAGCTGCAAAGGCCGTATCTTACCATGCGATTGTTGGCTAAATTCAGTGGCCCGCTCCAGGCTACGACCTGCGGCAAATACCTTGCCGGGAAACATTTCACTTAACTCCGTGCATACCATTTTTCCAACATGGCCATACCCACCAATAATGATGATGTTATCCTTTGTCATAAGCCGTCTCTCCCTTTTTAACCGCAAACCATGCGTTTACTAAAAAAGCGCCATAATACCGGGTGATGTGGGTAAAACCCGCATCTATCAACAGTTCCTGTATTGCCGCATTGGATACCGGGTTTGACTCACGACCGATGGAAGCAGAGAATCGTTCCCAATCCTCCAGCGAAATGCCTTGACTTAGCATATGACCTTTCCACGCCTGCATTTGGATGGTAAAAGAAGGATCCTGCGGATTCCCATTAATAGAAGCTAGACAAAAAGGCGCACCTGGCTTGAGTCGAGCGGATATCTGACGTAGCAATGCCTGTTTACTTTCCAAGTTCTGAAGAAAATGAAGCACCAGCAGGCAGGTTGCAGCGTCATAGAACGGTCCTCTGGATGACTCTTCCAACGTACCTGCAACAAACGATATTGTTGAACTGATGCCCGCATGTGTCACACGCTTACGTGCCAAATCCAGCATGTGCTCAGAGGGATCTACTGCCGTAAAGGACCATGCTTCATGGCGCTCTCCGAGCGTAATCAATTCCTGGCCGCCTCCAGCTCCGACAATTAGCACATTTGGATCTATATTTCGAATATGAGCTTGTGCCTCAAGCTGTGCGGTTATCAAACCGTCTGTCATCTCGTACAAATGAGCATATCCAGGTATTTTTAAAGCAATCGTATCCGCGTACTTGTGCACATTCGGATGATTCCAGCTCATAGGTTGATTTGAGTCCGTATTTCCAATAGGGGTATGTTTCATATGTGCTTTCCTCCAATCATTTAGCCTTGATCTTCCCAGGCCATTCGTTTATTGTAGATTTAATTAAGAATCATTCTCAATTATAAAGACAATACGAATATCCACCATCCCATAAATGTGGGATTTAATAATCGCGCTTGAGAATCTCCAGCTTTCTCGATAGGAGTAAATGATGAACGCACACTACAAGCACACCCTAATCAACCGCTTGCGCACTCAGGTTACTTTCGATGCGGCTTGCTGTACCTCGGTAGATCCGCGTACGCTGCTCTCCACAGGGGCATTTACAGAGTCGGGTGTGGAGGACATTCATAACAAACTGCTAGAATACGAATACCTGCACGACGATATGATGAAATATGATCAGTTGGTGCGAGAAGGACAATCTGTAGCGACGCTACATGGGTCTACACAAGGCCAACCGGATCAGAGCACACGATATAGAGATGTTTTGCAACCCGCCGGATTCGGGGACGAGCTACGTGTTCCGTTTATGTACAAAGGGAGCTGTTGGGGATTTCTTACGTTGTTCCGTCATCACGGAAAGCCTGTATTTAGCGTGGAAGAGCAACAACTGCTTGAAACGTTAGCGCCGTCCATAGCCTACCATTTGCGTCAGGCCAGTGTAGGTTTATCTTCAGCCCCTGCCATGATCACGGAAAATGAACTTGAGCCAGGAGTTCTAATGCTTTCCGATAAGCTAGAACCGATCTCGTCCAATACAGTAGCAGTACAGTGGCTAAAGCTGCTTCGGCAGCAGGAGGGAATCCATGAAGACGGCCTTCCGGCTCCTGTCCGGGCGGTATGCTTGCGAGCGCTATCCACTGCCACTGCACCAGCACGACTATGTATCCCTTCCGCAGACGCAGGAACCCCATGGGTAACCATCAGAGCCACCCTTCTGCAAGGCGGACAGAAGCATACGGGCCAGAAGCAGCTAGCCGTATGGTTTGAGGCTGCTAAAGCAACTGACATGCTACCGCTTATGGCCGAGGTGTACTCATGGTCCGAACGAGAGAGACAAATTGTCCAACTCATTGTTCAGGGCTTTTCGACCAAGGAGCTGGCCAGCGCACTTCATATTACTGCCTACACGGTGCAGGATCATCTGAAAGCGATTTTCTTGAAAACAGATGTAAGCAGCCGTCGTGAGCTAGTATGGAAGGTATATTCCAGATTCAATTAACCTATGTAAAAAAGACAGATGACCCGATTAGGGATCATCTGTCTTTGCATCACTGCTCTATTGGAATGCCAGAGCCTTATTTCTTCGAAGAGGAGTTCGTATCATCGTATGACACTGGTGAGGGCTTCGCAATCCATTCATCAGCCTCAGGCTCGATATCCACGCCATTTTCCAGCTTCGTTTTCTCCATCAAGGAATCTCCGTCCTCGTCCTTCTTGTTGCGGATTTTCGCTTCGTCTTGAGTGTGGTCGCTCATGTTGATTCCTCCTTTTTTAATTTCATCTGATGGTTGTACCTTACTCATAATTACCCATTGCTGTCCTGTACAAACCTCTATACGATCAGATGACCTTTTTTCTCCGCCGGTCCAATGGTCGCCTCAATGCCAGCATTAAACTCCAGAAAGTCACTTTCTACTCCATCACTGAAAATAACTCCGTTTTCCGGCATCTGCGATGCAATCCGTAACGGTTTTTCGGCTGCTACCTGGCCAAACACGAGATCCGCAGCAGTCGTTCGACTGGGGAATGGTTCTCTCACCGTAAAATAAAGCGATGGCGAACTCCAGGTTGCACGATGATCATGACTCATTCCGTCTGCTGTCCCTTCCTGACTGAAGGCTGCACCGGGCATCAGTTGGCCTGGAGTCAGCGAGATTGGATGCTGTGTAGCACTGCCGACAATTCCGGCCGCTCCAGCCAACACACTAGTCAGCCAACCTGTCGCTCCCAACCCGGTTGAAACGATAATGCCGCTGGAGGATTGCTGCTCAACCTGATCCTCCAGCCTTAGCTCATATCTCGCGGAGACATGAGTTTTGCGCCCAATGAACAAATCATTTACAGCATACAAGGATTGTCCATCATTTAATTGGGCCTTAGCCAGCGTAACTTCCTTAATTGGCCGTCTGTGCACAAACACATCCGGCACTACCCAGCGCAGGTCGGATACGGTAAACGGCAGCAATGCCCCGTCCCAGCGCAATGGATCTGGATTCACACCGATAAGCGGCTGCTCTGTCAAATATTTTAATGTGTTGGCTACCAGCCCATCCTGACCCAGCACCACCACTGTATCCTGCTCACCAAAAATAAAGTTCGGCACATGCTCCCGCTCCACAATCTGAACACGTCCCAAGGCCGTTAACTCCGACGTTGCCGTTGCCACCGCCCTGCGGTAATTTTCGTCCTCCAGCACATAATCACTGAAATCCGCACCCAGCCGTTCCATAAAGAAGCGAGCCTGCTGTACTGTATTGTATCGGACAATCAGTTCTTCCAGTCGCGTTTTACGTTTCACCAAAATGATCTTCTGCTCTGTCATTCGGCTGCTCATCGTGTTCTTCCTCCAGACCCTCTCGATCCTGCTGATCCGCTTGCTCCCGTATCTGACATGAGACCTTGCAGCAGATCCGGCGTAATATTTAGCTGACCGATTTTTCCTGCATTTTCTGCAAGCTCCTGGAATGCAATCGCAATTAGTTTATCCGGGCTCATATCCATGTTAGCCATAGCTTGAAGTACGTTCGGTTCAACATCCTGCAACGATTTCATGACGGCTGTCAGCTCATAGGCCTTGGCATCGGCTTCTGCCTTTTTATTCGTGACGGTCAGCTCAATCAGCTCGCGTTTTTTCTCCTCCAAGGCCGTGTCAAATCGTAGCTGCTCCTCTTTCATCTCGCTTTGCTTTTGCTTCACAGAACGCTCGGCATCGAGTTGAGTTTCGCGGATTTGTTTCTTTTTCGTCTCCACTGCAATCTCAGTGTTCAGCTCGTTTTCCTTCACACGCCGCTCTTGCTCAATAGATGCATTACGACGCTCATACAAAGCATGATCCGCGTTGCGAAGAATCTCTTCCCTCGCTTGAGCCTCCAGCGCTCTCATCGTCTCCTTATTAGGTAGAATCGCCAAAATCGACAGCCCCATAACCTCAATGCCGAGCTTTTCCATTTCCGTATGCTGAGCAATATCCTTCGTCATGTTTTGGGCCAGACGTTCACTGGACTGAACAGCTTCTTTGAGCGGGACACGCTCCAAATACTTTTTGGTAAGCACCTTGGCAATGTTAATCACCCGTTGGGCCAGCTTGCTTGGATCATCGGAAATGTAACATCGTTCCTTCAAGTCATACGTATAGTTTAAAATCTGCGTCGTTCTCCGGTAATCCACAATTCGATAAGTCAGTTGCCCCTGTACCGTCACCGCCTGAAAATCATTCGTCATGTCCTCAAACATGAACGGCGCATCAATGGAAGAGACGGGCACGACAACAACCGAGGTGGTCGGGGCGTAGTAATAAAAGGATAATCCAACACCCTCCCGAACCACCTTCCCGTTTTTCACCTTCATCACATATTCACTGGGCTGAAATTTAACAAAATTAAATCCAAACATAGCCGCTTCCTCGCTTTCTTTACAGTTTATATTATTTTGTTATTATCATTTTGTTATTATCAATAAAATAACACACGTTTCCGATAATATCAATATGACATTTATAAAAAACAAAGGCCGTTTCCCCTCCGATACGCTCGGTTAGAGGAAACAGCCTTATTAAATCACCCTATTTATCATCCACATTCCATTCTCTATAGAACTGCTCCAGGTACATCTCCATCCATTGATGCCGAACCTCCGCCAGCTCTCGGGCATAAGTGGTATTCATTAAATCCTGGAGCTTGAGCAGCTTTTCGTAAAAATGGTATATGGCACTTTTACCTGCGGCACGATACTCATGCTGTGAAAAATCTTTATCCGGGTGATGCATCATACTGCCTTTTGAGCCCGCATACATAAAGGTTCTTGCAATCCCAATCGCTCCAAGAGCATCCAACCGATCCGCATCCTGCACAACTTGACCTTCCAGCGTCTCCATAGGCGGGTTTTGTCCTCCATTGTAGGACATCGTAGCTATAATAGTCATTACGTGCGCGATTATATCCAGATCACTTACATGCAGAAGCAGCCACTGCTCTACTTTATCTAGCCCGGCTTGTTTGGAATCATTTAATTTTTCATCCGCTACATCATGCAGCAGTGCTGCCAGTTCACAAATAAACGAATCTGCGCCCTCTTTGGCAGCAATTTTAAGAGACAGCTTTCTCACCCGGTCTATATGCCACCAATCGTGACCACTATGATCATGCTCCAACTGTTGCTGTACAAAGGGCTCTGCCTTTTGAATAATATCTGCACAAATCGCTTCCTGTTGCTCCGTTCGTCTCTTCATATGTCACCTTTCAATCCAGTCCATACTTTCTATGGTAGGTTCGTTTGATTTTTTAATGCAAACCACATCAATCGTAGTCGCGGAAGTTCTTTTACATTTTCCCTACCCTATCTCTAATCCTATATAACTTATGTTTCCTTATCTTACTCCACGACACCAAGCTCACGGTTTTTTTCCTTGAACCGACTGTTATGAGAAGATACATATGCCGCTTTGTCAGCTGCTGGATCAATGTACAGCTTGGCGCTGTTCAATGCAAGGGCGGCATCTGTGAACGTACCAGCAATTAGATACAGCTTGCTTCCGTACTCGACAAAATCGCCTGCCGCGAAAATCCCTGGCAGATTCGTTTCCAGCTTTTCGCTCACTCGGGCATGCCACTCCCCCATATCCAGTCCCCAATCCCGAAGCGGGCCGAAATCGGATTTTAGTCCATGATTTACAATGACTGCATCGACATTCAACACCTGTATTTCGTCCGTATCTATATGACTGATCGTCACCTGTTCAATCGTCTCTCCATTGTTACTATGTAGCTGACTTACCGCGTATGGTGTGAGAACACGGACCGAAGATGACTTCATACGAGCTACATTTTTCTCATGTCCGCCAAAGTGATCCCGACGATGTACGACGGTCACACTCGCCGCAATAGACTCCAACTCATTCGCCCAATCCACTGCCGAGTCGCCTCCACCGGAAATCAGAACGTGCTTGTCCCGGAACGGCTCCAGCTCTTGTACAGTATAATGCAGGTTCGTAACCTCATAGCGGTCCGCCCCCTCAATCTCCAGCTTAGCCATTTTGAGAATACCATAGCCTACTGCCAGAACGATCGTGCGTGTCCAATGCTGTTCCCCTGTGGCAGAAGTTAACAGGAACGTGCCATCCTCTTGCCGATCCAAACCAGTGATCTGCTGCCCCAGCACAATGGTAGGCTCGAACGTCCGCGCTTGCTGCTCCAGCTGATCAATCAGCTTTTCACATAAAACCGGGGTAACCCCCCCGACATCCCATACCATCTTCTCTGGGTATATGCGCATCCGTCCGCCCAGCTCATGCTTGGCTTCGATCAGCTTGGTCTTCATATCTCTCATTCCACTGTAAAATGCGGTATACATACCGGCAGGACCACCGCCGATGATCGTTACATCATATAATTCCAAGGACACTGTCACTCTGCAACTCTCCCTATCATAGCGTAATATGTCTGCTTTTATTATAAGTGATAATAATTATCAATATCAATTAGGAAATAAAAACATGGCCCTTGGAGAGGTTTTCGTGACCTTAGAACTACATTTTATGGGTTAATATAGCTACTCATGCATGGAAGCATCCATATATTCATTTCCTCTTTCGTTCTATCAAGTGAATGTTTCAAAAAAGTTACTTCCATCGATCATCCAATACTGTTCAGATGAAGGTACCTCGTTCAAAAAGTTTTGATATTCTCCTTTCCACCCCACTGGGACATAGTGTTCAAACGAAGCTGGCTCAGGAAATAGCGAATAGAGAACTTTCTCATCAAAGTTAACATACAGAGCAGGATAAAACTCCAGCACTTCATCCTGATGCTGAATAGCATCATCCAGCAACTGGAGCATTGAAGTTAGTTCCCCTGTAGCCACCTTATATTCACAGATGTGATCCAAAAATGCTCCTGCTGTGGTTTCATCCAAAATAGGGATACCAAACCGTTCTTCCATCTCGGTATTCAAAAACCAATATTCTCTTTCCGTCACATACCAATTCCATTTTCCTGCAAAAATAACACCAACAATGATATTTTGCGCATATTCAGGCCATAATTTCATGAGCTTCTCGCGTTCCTCTCTTTCTCACTCACAGTTCGATCCAAAACCGGTTTACACGGTTTCCGTCTTCCTCTATGTAATCCTTGTCCGGCATTCCGCCGTTTTGTATGATTGTTTTTTTGGAGGCAATATTATCGGAGTCGCATACGACCAGGACTCGGGAAATCCCCAGCTCTTTTGCTTTTTCCAGCGCCAAGGCCAGCATTGTAACAGCGTACCTGTTCCCTCGTGCAGAAGGACGGATACCGTAACCGATATGACCTCCGGCATTCATTAGGTGTTCGTTAAGGTCATGCCTGATATTCACCGCTCCCACAACCTGTTCATTCGCATTCACAAGCCAGTATGTGGAGCTTTTGACCCAGCCTTCAGACAGGTTCATTCCATTTTCCTGATTACTTAAAAACGTCAGCATACCTTCAAAATCGTACGGCTCTACAGAGATCACCCAAGGTACCATATGCTCCTGGCTCTGTTTCCATTCCTCATAAAATGAAAGATAAGCTTCCTTCCAGTCCTGATCCGGCTTTACCAATCTGACGGTCTGCATCCCACTCACTACCTCCTCTTTAAACACTCAATTTGTCTGCTATTGCTTTATACCTCAATATCCATGAATTTTTGCGCCCAATCTGCAAAAGAGAGCTTATCATCCCAAGTGATTTGCTTCATCGCTTTGGCACATCCCCAGTTTAGAACCTGCTGATGCAGCATATGCACCCGGAAACGCTCAGTAAATCCTTCTTTAGCTTGCATCCCTTGTGCGTAAGCAGTAAGAAAACCTTTTGCCAATTCTTCTTCGCCGTTCTCCAGATACATGGTGGTTATTTTCGGAAGATCTGCAACCCCATCCCCAAAATAGGCTGTCGTAAAATCAAAAAGACCACTGACTCCCCAGCCTTTATTCCCATTCTGCACAAGGAAATTTTGCGGTTTAAAATCCCCCATCACGAAAGTGGCAGCTTCCAGCTGATCGAATGCTTGATGGGAGCCCTCCAATATTTCCTCTACCCATTCCATATCCTGTACAGAAATGTTCGAGTATTTTTGGGCATCCTCTAGCCAATAGCGAATTCGTCCATACAACCATACTCGATAAGAGACTTCAAAAGGACGAATGCCTAGAGTTGTTGTATCCAGCTCTCCACTATTCTTAACCTTCCATCTATGAAGCACTAACAAAACAGTAGCAAGCATTTCAGCCATTTGCTGTTTATCCAGCGAGGTCAGCTTTGCTTGCAACTCAGGTGTATGTATATGCTGACCGTATAGACGGGGCATAAGTGCATAGCTCCAGCCAAAAATGTCCTCTGTATGATCCACAAGATACGGCGTTGGCACGGGAATTGGAGTCCGCGTCTGTATTTGCTCCACCATAAATTTTTCTTCTACCCATTGCCCTGGAAAAAGCGGGTTCCCCTTCAGCACAAACTGCCCAGCCGTTGAGGAAACATAGAGAGTTTGCCCTAGGACACCTTCTGCCGTTTTTTCGTAAGACAGCAAACGTCCCAAATCAAAACGATTCAGCATCCTTTGCACTTGTTCAATTGTTACCTCGCCTAGCCGATTAGATGAGAAATATATGGTCGTCGTCATCTCTATACACCATAGCTCTTAATCGTTGCTTCCAGAGTTTCATCTGTATCCGCCAGCCACACGGAACTAACTTCAAACGTTCCTGGCTCAAAAAACAATGGAAATCTCCGCTTAAACCAATCCTGCATCGGCAGATTTAGCGCTTCCTTCATATCCACCCACAGCAGTTCTCCCTCGGGGGGATTTTTTAATAGTTCACCTTCAGTGGCTGTAGCCAAATAGTTAAAGACCATATATCTCAGCCCTTGGCTTGGGTCACAATATTCGTCGATTCCTTTAAATACGATTTTCGTAACGGTTAAGCCTGTTTCTTCCCTTACTTCACGAATGGCCCCATTCACAATGCTTTCTGGAAACTCTACTTTTCCTCCTGGAGCAATATAACCCGGAAACCCCTTTCGATTGGGTCTATTCATAAGCAATACCTTACTTCCGTCCTGAATCATACACATGGTATATATTTTGTGTGTCACTTCTGTTGTCAATCCGATCATACCTTTCTTTATTCACGATTCACTAAAATCTAGTTTTACTTTCACACCGACAAACTGTGGTTAAATATGGCATTTCCCATACTTTAACTCGTTATTTTGTAGAGCGCAATAACTCTAACCATAGACTAGACTTGAGAACTCATGCCTAAGTCGGTCAAAATTAGTAAAAAAAAGACCGCCTTTCTACAGAGCCGCTGGTACTACCAAGCGGCTCCAGAAAGGAACGGTCTTATCCTAAACTTAATCATCATGCCAATACTCCGTTTTCTAGGCACGCTCCGGATAACGAGAACCTGCTGCGAAACCTTTAGGCGAAATACGCTCGATCTCTTGAAGCTCTGCTTCCGACAAAGAGACCTGTAGGGCACCAAGATTTTCACGCACTCTTTCCAATCTCTTCGTTCCTGGAATCGGGACGATATGGTCGCCTTGCGCAAGCAGCCATGCCAGCCCCAACTGAGCAGAAGTACAACCTTTTTGGGCAGCCAGCTTTTCGATCAGGAGGACAACCTCTAGATTTTTGGTGAAATTCTCGCCTTGGAAGCGAGGGAAATGACGGCGGTAATCATCCACTGGCAGATCGTCAAATTTCTTGATCTGTCCCGTGAGGAAACCTCGACCCAGTGGACTGTAGGGTACGAAGCCGATTCCCAATTCGTTCAGTAGCGGAAGAACATCATCTTCCACTTCTCTGCTCCACAAGGAATATTCGGTTTCTACCGCGCTAATTGGATGCACCGCATGCGCGCGGCGGATCTGTTCAGCCGACGCTTCCGACAAGCCGATATAACGGATTTTCCCTTCCTTAACCAAGTCGGCCATCGTTCCGACGGTCTCTTCAATCGGAGTATTGGGATCGACTCGATGCTGATAATACAGGTCGATATAATCAATCCCCAGATGAAATAGACTGGCGTCCACGGATTTTTTGAGATATGCCGGATCTCCCTTGGGCCCCTGAGTGTGCGTGATCCCGAATTTAGTGGCAATCACGGCCTCCTCTCGACGACCCTTGAGCGCACGTCCAACCAGCTTCTCATTGCCGCCGAACTTCTGCTGTGCGTATTCTTCACCATAAAGATCTGCTGTATCAAACAGCGTTACACCAAGGTCCAGCGCTCCCTGAAGTGTACGCACCGACTCCTCGTTGTTCGGCATCATCATCGTGCCAAGGCCCAGAGCTGATACCTCCAGCCCTTCATGTCCCAATTTCCTTTTCAGCATATCATGGTTCCCTCTTTTCTTTGGGTAAATGGATGGAATGAACATGTACTCATTCTAATGAACCCATATGGAGGCAACCACAGTACGTTTATACTAGTAACAAGATTACCAGGCAGAGGATTGGCTTACTGGCGTGTAGATACAAAAGTGCAGACCCGGTTGGTCCGTAATGCTTGCTAAAGAATTAATATCATAGGAAACTGCTTCCACAGCGCCAGGGATTTGAAGGGAAACCCGATTCACCTTTTTGAGCTGGATATGATGCTGCTTCCACATGGTGTCAAACTCCATACTTTCCACACGCAGCCGTTCTACCGTCTCCTCAAACCAAGGATCTCCTAAATACTTGTCATAATAGGTTCTAAAAACAGCTACCGAATAGGACGCGAATTCTTCCCAGTTAACCATTCGACGACGTAATTCGGAATCCACGAACAATAAACGAATCATGACACGTTCAGAAACGGACAGGGAAGAAAAATCGGTAATCACCTCATTCGCCGCGCTATTCCAAGCAAGCACTTCCGCTTTTTCATTGCTGATAAAGGAAGGATAGGACAACTGATCAATAATATGTTGCCACTGTGGATTCAGCCTTGTATGGATGGGCGAAATCGCAACCGCCTCATTGGGATTCCACAATTGAATTAGATGTGCTCTCTCATCATGAGTTAATTGTAGAGCTTCTCCTATACTTTCGATAATCTCCTTAGATGCTGTTACTTCTCTACCTTGTTCCAGCCATGTGTAATACGTCGCACTGACACCTGCCAGCATCGCAACTTCTTCTCGGCGAAGCCCCGGTGTTCTTCGCTGACCCTGTGAAAGTCTAAGACCTGCCTGCTCTGGTTGAAGTCGATTTCGACGTGATTTCAGAAAAGCTCCCAACGTTTTCGATTTACTATTATCATTAGACATGTGTTACCTCTTTTCGAATCAATCGCTATAGAACGCTCACAGTCCCTCGTCAAACAACTGTAGGCCTATGATTTCAAAGGCGACACCGTCGCCCGCTTTAACGTTGACATCACCATTCACTTCTTCAGAATCCAAAATAAACGTAGTGTCTCCTACTACAATCTCCACACATTCTATCTCGTCTGCTTCGCCTTGCATCACTTGATGTATCGTTCCTTGAATCCAATAGTCGCCTAGCTTTGGTTGAGGTCGAAAAATCCCTGTCTCTTCAGTAGGCTTCAGCCTCCTGAACCCCTCTATACTGGATTGAGAAGTCTCGACCGAAATTACACAACCGGGAATCATCTTATTTAAGCTTTGTTCATACGGGACAACATACGCATATCCAGAAGTCAGTTCATGCCAAAAATATGTCCAGTAGCCGTATACTTTTTCCTTGCCAATATTACGAATGGTGATATGCTGATCTTTATTTATTTCCTTGATCTGTACGCGCATCTATAGAGTCCTCAGTAGATATTTTTCTTATAATAATAGTGTTTAAAGCCTCTCGGAGCATCGTCAATGACACCAACGACTTCATACCCCTGCTTTTCATAGAATTCGGGCGCTTGGAAAGTAAAGGTATTAAGTTGTATAAAATCACACCCTTTATCTCTAGCAATTTGTTCAATTTCACCAAGTAGTTGTGAACCGTAGCCCTTTCCTCTGTAGCTCTGATCTACCCACAAAATATCAACCTCCACCCAGTTCCAACATAGTACACTTAGGAGACCGCCTATCACCTGACCGTCTTCATTTTTAAGCGTAAGATTAATCTCTTCGTATTGGGTTCGAATATCTGTTGGAACGTGTTTCGCATTAAACTCAATCAACTTATTTCTGACTAAACGGGCTTCATCTCTACTACTTCGATTCATCTGAGGTTCCAGCGTCATGGCATAAATCCTCCAATTTGAAATGAATAATAACACCTTCCTAATTCAAATATATAAAACACTATGATTAGAATACTTTTATCTTTCTACTGTTATATATTGTATATATTTTTCTGTGTTTAGTCACATGATTCAATTTAGATGGACAGAATTATTCTAATCTAAATATCGCTGATTAAAGTCGTTCCCTGGATTCATGCAAAATATTTAGTAACGAAAAAAGCAGGCCCCTCTGAAACGGAGAACCTGCTATCCTTTATATCCATCGTCTGCCATACAGGAGAAGAGAGGGGATGATTAAATTGAAATATCCAGTGATCTCCCAACTCCCGTAATATCGCTGCTGTTAGCGCTGTTGATACGAGTTGTTTCTGTGTTACTTGGAGCGGGCTTTTCCATTTTTGGAGTTGACGTACTGCTGGATTGCGAACTTTGCTGTGCAATTTGAGCTTCAATCTGTTTAATTTGTTGCTGAAGCTGCTTCATTTTTGCTTCTTTTGTATCTTTATTATCCTTACTTTGCTGTACCTTGTTGTACTCCGCTTCAAGTTGAGCTTTTTGCTTTTCCAGACTAGCTGTATCGTTGGTACTGGATGAAGATGAAGTGCTTGAAATAGATATAGAACTGCTGGATGTGGATGAAATGTTCATACGAGATTTCCCCTTTATAAAAGTATGAGTTTACACGTGTGGGCTAACCGGTTCTAAGCTATGGTGTTGCACTCTGTGGCATTCGTAGGAAGCGGAGCCTGCATTCCTCCCGTGTATTTCATGAATTCCTTGCTCAGTTCGAGTGAATCGTTAGATTTCTTGTGTGTGGTATGCCCCGTGGTATTTAGTCCATTCTCATATGACTTCACCATGTTCGAATGATCATAGGAAGTCGTGATGAGATGCCTGTTAATGGATAGTGACAAAGTAGATCCCCTCTCAGTGTACATAATGTTTTTAGCTGCCCACCTACCTTTCATCGGTAGCAAATCTGAATGCAACCTGAGGGTATGCTGAATGATAACTGAATCAATACAGACTCATTAATACCGTAACCCTTTTATTATTTCCTAGACCATAGTCAAGGAAAATCCCCTCCGCAAGACGGGGGGATCAACCCTACTTGAGACAGGAGTAAGTAAAGGGATAATTTGTTACTCTTAGCAAAGAATAAATGAACGTATTTTAAAAATTGAAAGTAGGGAAATGATGTATGATCCGTATTAGCCATTTGGTTCACGAGAGACTTATGTTCCTAGTCAAATTTTTGTACTCGCCTGCATACGTGGGTAGTGTAACACCAAGTTCCAGATTTTTAGCTAAAAATATGATAGAATCCATTCCATGGAGTGAAGTTCATGCTGTTGCCGAGCTTGGTGCTGGAACAGGGGCAATTACCCAATACATCCCGTCTGCTGCTGAATTTCAACCTAAGGTTTTACTCTTTGAGAAAGACCAAACCATGCAGCAGAGTTTAAAAAGAAGATTCCCGAATTATCTATGCTATTCCGACTCGCGTGAGCTTCAGCTTGCTATGAAAAATGCCCAAATAGAACAGCTTGATTGCATAATCAGCGGGCTGCCTTTTTTCAATTTTCCACAAGCGATGCGGAATCAAATTGTAGAACAAATTCATCTATCGCTCAGGGATGGAGGAATGTTTGTGGCCTTTCAATACTCTAAACAGATGAAGCAGCAGTTAGGTGAATGGTTTGATATTGAAGAAATCAAGTTTGTGCCCATGAATGTTCCACCCGCATTCGTGTATGTATGCCGAAAGAAAGCTTAAGAAAGGAGTACGGGTATGGACGTGGAATATTTAATTTCCATCATCGAACAATACGGCTATGCAGCATTATTCTTTTCTCTATGGCTTGGGATTGTGGGTCTACCCATCCCGGATGAAGTCATTGTGATGACTGGCGGGGCTGTAACAGGCATGGGCATACTTCATCCGTTACCCGCTTTTTTAATTGTATATCTTGGGGTTATATCAGGCTTGTCCTTAGGTTATGTATTGGGGAGAACCGTGGGCACACCGATTCTAGAACGTTTACGCCGGAAGAAAAAAATGGACAAGTACATTACGTTTTCGGAAAAATTGATACATAAGTATGGGAACTTCACTATTTGCATCAGTTATTTGCTGCCGATCGTCCGTCACATTATTCCTTATATTGTCGGAATCAATAAAATGAGCTTCAAGCGCTATGCCCTCTTCTCTTATTCAACGGGTTTGATCTGGACGCTGATCTTCTTTCTACTCGGGCGTATCTTTGGCGATCATGTACAGGCAGTAGGAGAACTGATTCATCGTTATGGCTTGCAGATGGCATTGCTTGTCATCATGCTGACCATTATATTTTTTATAATGAAATTAGTATGGGGAAAGAAAACAACGGAGGAGTAAAGGTAGAACACGGTCGGCTAGTCTCCTGCAAAGGAGGTGATGCCTGTGGAGGTTAAAGATACATTGATGTTGATGATTCAATTTGCGACATTGGTGATCTTGATTCTTTCCTTCAACAAAAAGAAATAGACCGCCCTCTGGAAAAGGAATGCGGTCTATTTTACTAATTCAACCCTACAACTACCGCCCTTATAAGCGGCTGTTGTAAAAGAGTGAGGATGTTGGCTGCATCTTTGCTATTTTTCAGTATATACTTATTAGCTTTAGTTTATCACAGGAAAAACCATATTGCCAATATGGAAAGCCTTTAAAGTGGCGGCTTACACCCGAGCTATTTCTTTAATTGAAGCAACTTAACCAGCTTATCATGAATGGCAGTATTCGGGTAATTCCCGCTAAACTGAGAAGAACCTGGGCCCATCGCGGTTAACGCCACATCAACAGATGTATGTCCTCCCGTGGTCCAGTCAATATAAAACTTTTCATTAGAGCCTTTTACAGTAAAAGGGCCGTCCTCTTTGGAAACACCCTCACCGGATTCATCCTCCGCATCTTCGCCTTCAATCGCCAAACCGCCCGTTTCATGATCTGCCGTCACCAACACTAATGTATCTGGATGTGCTTTGGCATAATCTTTAGCTACTTTAACGGCCTTATCGAGCTGTTGCCCAGCCTTAATCGTTAGCTCACCTTCATTGTCATGCGCCATCTCATCCGTTCCTTCTTCTTCTACCATCAGGAAAAAACCTTTTTGGTTTTTGGAAAGAACATCAATCGCTTTGGTCGTCATATCCGGTAAAGAAACCGTTGGATTGTAAGAGTTACCCTGCTTGTTGTGAGCTTGGAACATCTCTTCATTGGCGAACAGCCCCAGCAACTTAGAACCTTTGGCTGCTTTCATTCCTGTCTGATCCGTC
This sequence comes from Paenibacillus sp. FSL M8-0228, assembly GCF_038007385.1. Classification (NCBI taxonomy): domain Bacteria; kingdom Bacillati; phylum Bacillota; class Bacilli; order Caryophanales; family Paenibacillaceae; genus Paenibacillus; species Paenibacillus sp. FSL M8-0228. The sequence continues at coordinate 1,567,921 of NZ_JBBOXA010000001.1, read as the reverse complement.
ACATAGCTATAACCCAGCTTCTTCGCTTGTTCTACCAAATTCCCTTGAGTTCCCTTACTCGCTTCCTCAGGATCTTCTGCCGGAGCATCTGGATGTTTGCCTACTGTTCCGGCAGGGTACCAGAAATCCTCACCACCGCCCAGAATAACATCCAGCTTGCTTTTCTCCAAATACTGTTTGGCAATCTCGCTTTGAGCGGAGCGTTTTTCGACATGCGCACCAAAGGCAGCCCCCGTTGCGTCTGTCACTTGGCTTGTCGTCACGACACCTGTAGACATGCCTGCTTTTTTAGCCAGCTCCATAATCGTTGTCACTGGTTTTTTATTCAAATCCATTCCAATCGCGCCGTTATACGTTTTCACACCTGTTGCAATAGCAGTCGCAGCGGCGGCAGAATCCGTAACCAGGTTATCCCCTGAACTTGTGCTAACCAGGCCGGTTACAGGCATGTTGTCCATTTCAAGTAATCCCGATTTCCCTACCGTCGCCAAGCGAATCGCGTTGCGACTTGCTTCTCCCATACCATCGCCGATAAAGAGAATGACATTCTTAGGGGCATCGACTTTCGCTGACGAGGTTTTCTGTCCTTTGGATACCTGTGTCGTAGTAGACTTGGTATTAGATGAGGCTGCAAAAGCGTTAGGGATATTAGCAGATAACAATGGCGCACTCAAAACGGTAATGGCACCTAAAGCAAGGATACTCTTTTTCATCGAACGCTTTTTCACAAGGTCACACTCCAATAAATTTAATATTCATATATGATAAAGTAATCATATATCTGCTTTGTAAAGCATCGTAAAGCAATAGATTACACGAATGTAAAATTTGGAGTGCTCACCTGTTTTTTATAAGACAAAAGAAGGCACCGACTCTTGGTATATCAAAGTCGATGCCTCTTATATTAAATCGCAGCGATATTTTTGCCGATCGGCATGGTGTAGTAGAGCGGCTTTTGCTGTCCATTTTGCTGATAGACTACAAGCAGAAGCGTGCGGCCTTCGGCAGTCAATGGGCTACCCCCACTCAGGATATGATCCAGACTGAACGGCAGTACATCCAGCACAGCGTGCTTTTGCAGTTCTTTTTCACTCAGCTTCAAGGAAGCAAAGGCTGGGATAATCTCGCGGTATGGCTGCGGCTGTTGACTGCCTACATCCGTTCCGCCTGTACTCTCCTTGCTCGCATCTGCCACAAAATCTGCAACCACAGGTGACAACAGCGCATCCGGGTGCTGGAGAACCATTTTCATATAGCTGGACCAATCATTCTTCTCCAAGCTATGCTCCCACCAAATTTTACGCGGCTTATATTTATGGTTAAGGAAATAATCAAGCTTCATCAGTCCAAGCACCATATCCATTCGCTTTGTTCCACGCGATTCCAGAAAGGACTGGAGACGTGTGAACAAGTCTTCGAGCTGATGTCCGATTTTTTGCCAGCCCTGTCCTTCCCAGTAGTCTCCGAATTCCTGAAAGAAATCAAAGGCGGACGAGAATTCACGCTCAATCAGATAGTTGACTGTATGATCCATACGATGAGAGTTCCAGTATTTTTCCAATACATCTTCCAAGCGCTTGAGTCGGACGATATCGGCAAAGGAAAGGACGTCATTGCTCAGCATTTCATACGGCGCAACATCCATATACGTATAGTTATACTTGTCTGCGTCGATACGCAGTCCGGTGCCACGCAGCATTTTGAGGAAGCCAAGTTGAAGCTCTTCCGGGCCGAGCGCAAAAACGTCATTAAACGTTTTACGGAATGTGTTGTAGTCCTCCAAGGGCAATCCGGCGATCAAATCCAAATGCTGGTCGATTTTACCGCTTTGTTTGACCTTTGTAACAGTACGAGAAAGTTTGGTAAAGTTCTGGCGACGCTTAACCAGCTCATTAGTAGGATCATTCGTTGATTGGACGCCGATTTCAAAACGAAATACGCCCGGCGGCGCGTTTTCCGCCAAATAATCCAATACCTCGGGACGCATAATATCTGCCGTAATCTCAAACTGGAAGACACATCCACGGTGATTTTCAATCAAAAATTTGAACATTTCCAGTGCATAATCGCGTTTAATATTAAACGTCCGATCCACGAACTTGATTAGGTTGGCTCCATTGTCGATCAGATATAAAATATCTGACTTTGTGCGCTCAATATCGTAATAACGCACCCCAACTTCGATGCTTGACAGACAAAACTGGCAGCTGAACGGACAGCCCCGGCTCGTTTCGAAATAAACAACCCGTTTCCCGAGTTCCGGTATATCTTCAGCAAAACGATAGGGCGACGGCAACTCGTTCAAGTCCGCTTTCGGACGACCGGGCATCTGAATAACCTCTTCTCCCTTACGGTAAGCCAGTCCATACACAAAATGGAACTTGCGATCCCCTTCCAGCTCCTGCAGCAGTTGATGGAATGTTTCCTCTCCTTCACCAACCACGATAAAGTCCACATTCGCCAAACGCTTCATCCAGTGATCCGTATCGTAGGATACCTCTGGACCACCCAGAACAATTTTGACTTCGGGCATAATCTTTTTCAATACATCGATGACTTTAATCGTCTCTTCAATGTTCCAAATATAACAGGAAAAGCCGATGACATCTGCCCCCCGTTGAAACAAATCGGATACGATGTTCATCACCGGGTCTTTAATCGTGTACTCCGCTAGCTCGATATCAAAGTCCTTTTCACTGTAGGCTTTGAGACATCGGATGGCCAGCGAGGTATGAATATATTTTGCATTTAACGTTGATAAAATGACTTTCATAGGTCACAACCTTCTATAGTTTGCATGAACTTTTATATCCTTATCTTAGTATGGCTATTCAAAATCCTCGTACACATCGTCTGTATAAATCTCGTCCTCACTTACCGTTCCTCCGATATTCCCTTGATTTTGAAAAAAATCAAGAAACGGCTTGCCGTACTTGCGGAACTTCACTTCTCCGACACCCTTGATCCGCAACATGTCTGCCTCGGATTGCGGGCTCGCTACGCTCATCTCACGCAGCGTCGCATCATTGAAAATGATATAAGACGGTACATGCTCCTGAGCGGCCAGATCGCGGCGGATCAGGCGCAATTGCTCGAACACGGTTTCGTTGACTGCAGCCGGGTATGCATCGCGTCCCTGTCGTCCGCGTGAACCTGCTCCACCTGCAAAAGCCGTGGCATGTCGCACAACACGCTGCATGACTTCTCGCTGGCCCTTCAGCACTTCAGCGGCAAGCTGCTGCAAGCGTACGACTGGATATTGTCCCTCGGACAACATCAGATAGCCTTCCGAAACAAGAACATTGATGATTTCGGCGATCTCTTTTTCCGTCCGGTTGCCCATCACGCCATAGGTTGGTAGGCTGTCAAAACCATACTGCAGCACTTTTTTGTTACGCGAGCCTTTCAATACCGAGGCGACCATCGAGACCCCATAACGTTCCCGCATGCGATGAATGCACGAAAAAATCTTTTGCGCATCTATGGTCATATCAACCAGTTCCCGTTCATCTGTACATGAACTGCATATGCCGCAAGCTTTATGCTCCTCCGCTTCTCCGAAATACTCAAGCTGTGCTGTACGTAGGCAACGAGTCGTGTAGCAATAATCAACCATCTGCTGGAGCTTGCGATAGTCATTACGCTTGCGGTCTTCATCCTGTGGATTTTGCTCAATCAGGAACTTCTGCGTCACAATATCTTGCGGTCCGAACAGCAAAATACATTGACTCGGGTCGCCATCACGTCCTGCGCGTCCCGCCTCTTGCACGTACGCCTCCATATTTTTAGGCATGTTGTAGTGAATGACATAGCGTACGTTCGATTTATCTATCCCCATGCCGAAGGCATTGGTTGCTACAATGACACGGATATCGTCGTACAGAAACCCTTCCTGGCTATCTTCACGTTCCTGATCTGTCATCCCGGCATGATAGCGTCCAGCCGCCATGCCTGCGTCACGCAGCCGTTGGTACAAATCGTCCACGTCCTTACGTGTCGCAGCATAAATAATGCCGGATTCACCCTCATGCTCACGGGCGTAATTCAGTAAAAAGCTGCGTTTGTCTTCCCCGCGCAGCACACTGAACGCCAAATTGGGCCGTCCAAGGCCTGTAACGAACGTCTCCGGTGAGCGCAGACGAAGCAAGCGCACGATGTCATCCATGACCTGCGGTGTCGCCGTTGCCGTAAACGCAGCCACGATTGGACGTTCATACAGCCCGTCCACGAATGGAGCCACAGCCAGATAGCTGGTACGGAAATCATGGCCCCACTGGGATACGCAGTGAGCCTCATCTACCGCTACGCAGGAAATCGGCAACTGAGCCATTTCATCGCGAAACCAGTCCAGTTCGAGTCGTTCCGGTGCGACATACAGTAACTTCAAGTCACCATTCCGTGCGGCTCGTATGCGATCATTCACTTCTCGACCACTCAACGTACTATTGATGTAGGCAGCAGCAATCCCCATCGTGGTCAGCGCATCCACCTGGTCCTTCATCAGCGAAATGAGCGGTGACACGACAATGGTCAGCCCCTCATGCAACAACGCGGGGATCTGGTAGCATATCGATTTTCCGCCCCCTGTCGGCATGATGCCCAACGTATCGTTGCCCTCCAGCATACTGGCCACAATTTTCTTTTGTCCCTCCCGGAAATCGGGATAGCCATAAAATTTTTGCAGCAAGTCCTGCGCCCGTTCCAAGGTTGGTGCTTGTACACTCATAGTTTCAAAACTCCTCATATTTCTAGCGTCCTTGACGCATATCGGCTTTTCTTTCGTTACCTTTAGTTTACCGGGGTTCAGGGTAATGTTCAACCGCTAGAAGACTGCCAATCTGGTTTAGTCCCTTATGGCGTTCGCTGTTTTCTCATGATATAGTGAACACGGTGCCGAAAATTTGTCCATAATTATGAAGAGACACGGTTCCAAGAAGGAGAAAGAACCCATGAACAATCGGAAACCCCAACGGAAAAATCATACAAAATCTACGTCAAACGCAAGCCATTCCAAACGCAGTCATAAACCTGCCGGAAGATCTGGCTCCCATAGACCGGAAGCTCCACGGAGAACGAATGCTTTTGATAAAGCCCCTGCCAAAACATACATCGTCCAGGAGCCTGCCGAGCTGTTAAGCTTTTTAGTAGAGCATGTGACTGGCATGGGTCGCAACTCCATTAAATCAGCACTGGCTCGTGGGCAGGTGTCCGTCAACGGCATTCCGCGTACCGTGCATAATTTTCCACTGGAGCAAGGTCAGACTGTCGCTCTTTCCAAGGAAAAGGTAATTCCCGTCGTACCACTGACTGGGCTACGTATTTTGCATGAGGATGAAGCCATTATCGTTATCCATAAGGATGCCGGGTTGCTGTCCGTGGCTTCAGCGCAGGAGCAGGAAGTAACAGCCTATCGCCAGCTTACGGCCCATGTGAGACGCGAGCATCCGTACAATCGTATTTTTGTACTGCATCGTTTGGATCGTGATACATCAGGAGTGATGATGTTTGCGAAAAGCGAAGCCATACAGCAGGAAATGCAAAAAGCGTGGAAGGAAGTTGTGTATGAACGAACATACATTGCTCTTGTAGAAGGACAGGTTAAAAAAGCTGAGGGTACAATCACCTCATGGCTGAAAGAAAGCAAGACGCTAAAAATGTATTCCAGTCCTTATCCGAATGACGGACAACACGCAGTCACTCATTACAAGCTACTTCAAGCCAATCGGCATTTTTCTTTGCTGGAAGTACGTTTGGAAACCGGACGCAAAAATCAAATCCGCGTACATATGGAGGATATCGGTCATCCCATTGTTGGAGATAAAAAATACGGTTCCAAATCCAAGTCGATTGGGCGCCTTGGCCTACATGCGAGGGTATTGTCTTTTATTCATCCCGTCACCGGGGTATTGCTGCGTTTTGAATCCGACATCCCTAAAACCTTTTTGAATCCGTTCCGGGAGTAGAATTGAGCAAAGCATACGGAGATTAGATAGAAAAATAGAAGAGGAAATGAGGGGGCTGTAGAAGGACAGCACCCTTTTTTGATTGATTAAGCGGTATACCTCCGAACACCATCAGCCATTTTCATCAACTCATCCCATATATATATGGGCGTATTACACACTGGACAATCTACCCAACCATTTAAATAGGGTAATTGGGCAATCAGCTTGTTCTCTTCAATTTTTTGGGCATATTCGTGTAACCACTGCATATTAGCACCTCTATGATCTAATGAACGGGGGCGGATCGGTCGGGGAACCAGATTATCTGAATTTACAGGATCCTTATCATAGACAACCAGGGTGTCATTCTGTTCATCAGGCCAAATATAGAGCGGGGTACCGCAATGCGGACAATCCAGCGTATATTCGTCACCAGTATCGAAGCTTTGTAGCATATAAGCTATGCTGCGATAACCCTGAAAAGCGGCACCCGCAGCCAGAACATAGCGTTTACCGACATCTCCTTCGTGTTCTTTCGCATAGAGCATCATTTCTTCAGTCAATTCTGCAAGTCGGACAATGGCACACCGATATTGCGCGTAAATATATTCAGCCAGACTAGAATCCACTTTCACCTGATCCCTTGTAAATTCCAAAGGAACTTTGGTATGTAAGGGATTGTTATTCTTCGCTTCGAATATTCCGCAAATGTTATATATATCTGCACGAATCCCTATATCAGAACTTTTTAACGCAATGTCTACAAGGTAAGGTACAGCCGCAAATGTACAAGTATACAACGTATTTTGGTGATACAGCTCCTCCCAATACAAGGTGTCAGCCATTTCGCCATCATATCCGGCTTGGAGCTGCTTCAACATTTCCGGGACGTATTGAGAAGAACCATAAGGGCCTTGGAGCAGAGTCCAGGCCGGATCGGACAAAGCCAGCATCTTGATACTCCTTCCACCGTTTTTCTTACAGTAAAGGATTTTGCAAAAATCCAATAAGCGACTTCCAATGAACAAAGGTATAGAACGAAGTAGTTTAGTTCGTCTATATCTTGCACTTCGGAGCGACTGGAATCGAATTGTGCAAAATCCTGACAGTAACATGGGATCGGTTTGTAAATTAAACTCGCTAACAAATTCATTTTAACTTCATAATTCTCAGCTTCTTACGTTTATTTTATTATACGCATATTATTAGCTGAAGTTGCTTTCTCGATTTATGCAATATACAAAATCACTATTTTTCCGGGTCTATAATCATATTCGGTTAAGCTTTCGGCATTGTGAAGGTGATACACATTAAATTACTGAATTACTAACCTGGTTCTTAAGTTCTACTACGAGTTCTCTGTCAGTTCAGTTCCTTCTTCGTATACATAGTTCATATTATAAGTCCTGTTACTTAAAAATTGCTGAGTAAGAAATAAAGTATATATACATTAAAATTTCCATACATGTAAAAACAAAGCCACTCCCCTGCCTGTTTTTAATTATGCCAAACGGGTAAGACATACTTGTTCAAGCCTTTAATCTAACAGCTACAGAACTGATTTTATGAATCGGTATATGAAAAGGCGTGTTGGGAATATTATGTATGAATACTGCGACTATAAGGGGAAATAGCCTATGACCATAACACCGGAACAGCGGATTACCCTGCACGGATTTAACAACCTGACCAAATCATTGAGCTTCAATATGTACGATATTTGTTACACCAAAACCAAAGAAGAACGCGAGGCGTATATTGAATATATTGATGAACAATATAACTCAGATCGGCTGACAGCTATTTTAAAAAATGTATCTGACATTATCGGCGCCCATGTGCTCAACGTAGCCCAGCAGGATTATGTTCCTCAAGGAGCCAGCGTGACAGTACTTATATCAGAGGGACCCATTGTGGAGGTTCCGACTGAATCTTATGCCGAGTCACCAGGCCCCCTACCTGAATCTGTCGTGATACAGCTGGATAAAAGCCACATTACGGTTCACACCTACCCGGAATATCATCCAGACGAGGGGATCAGTACGTTTCGAGCAGATATTGATGTCTCTACCTGTGGGGAAATCTCCCCGCTCAAGGCACTCCACTATTTGACTCATTCTTTCGACACCGACATTATGACGATTGATTACCGGGTACGCGGCTTCACACGTGATATGAATGGACATAAGCTTTTCATCGACCATGATATCGGCTCCATTCAAAACTATATTCCAGACGAAGTGCGCAGTCAGTATGACATGATCGACGTGAATGTGTATCAGGAAAATATTTTCCATACCAAATGTAAGCTAAAACAATTCGATTTAGACAATTACCTGTTCGGCTACACCAAGGAAAGTCTGACTGAAAAAGAGCAACAAAATATATCAACACGTCTCAAAATTGAAATGGACGAAATTTACTACGGTAAAAATATGACGTAACAGATCGAATGTGTGAAAATAAAGTGAATCATTTCATTGAAAAAAAGGATGATCGCTTGGACTGAAATACAGCCAGGCTTTCGTCCTTTTTTTGATGCAAAATAAAAGATATTACTCAACTTAATCTGTACAAGCGAGTGATTGTTCACTATGATAGGGGAAGAAACCATTAATTTGAAATATCAGCATAGATTTTACATCCGCTTCATATTGTAAGCGCAATCAATCGATCCTACGTATGATTTTGTCATGGAAGACAAAGGAGGAATTTGCATGCAAGGCGGTATTGGCGGTAAAAATATCATTTTACGATTGGAAATTTCCACAGAGCACATCCAATTTGGTCAATTGATTACGTTGGTAAACGAACATGGCGGGGATGTAATCGCCATTGACGTCATCCGCACCTCTGAGAAGGTCACTGTGAGAGATATTACAGTCACCATTGCTGATCCAGCAGAAATCGATCAAATGATTGCCCGGATTAAAAAAGCACAAGGTGTTAAGGTATTATCCATCTCTGATCGTACCTTCCTATTACACCTCGGGGGCAAAATTGAAATGCAGCCCAAGGTCCCCATTCAAAACCGCGATGACTTATCCCGGGTATATACCCCCGATGTGGCACGCGTATGTATGGCGATTCACGAGGAACCGGACAAAGCTTTCCGTTTGACGATCAAGCGCAACACGGTCGCCGTCGTCTCTGACGGAAGCGCTGTCCTCGGGCTAGGCAACATCGGTCCCTATGCAGCCATGCCAGTTATGGAAGGCAAAGCTATGCTGTTCAAGCAGCTCGGGTCCGTCGATGCCTTTCCCATCTGTCTGGATACGCAGGACACCGAAGAAATCATTAAGGCCATTAAGCAATTGGCCCCAGCCTTTGGCGGTATTAATCTGGAGGATATTTCATCGCCACGATGCTTTGAGATTGAACAGCGGTTACGTAACGAGCTGGACATACCTGTTTTTCATGACGATCAGCACGGCACAGCTGTCGTTTTGTACGCAGGGCTGATCAATGCGCTCAAGGTTGTCGGCAAGGCCCTGTCTGACGTCAAAATTGTCGTCTGTGGTATCGGGGCTGCAGGTGTGGCCTGTACGAAAATTTTGCTATCTGCAGGAGCAGTCAATATCATTGGCGTAGATCGTCACGGAGCGCTTACAGCGGATGAAACATACGAGCATCAGATGTGGAACTGGTATGCACAGCATACCAACCCCGAACGGCTGTCTGGCACGCTGTCCGAGGTTCTGAAGGACGCTGACGTGTTTATCGGACTCTCGGCAGGCGGGCTACTGCAACGAGAAGACGTGAAACGTATGAAAGAAGCCCCGGTACTGTTCACTATGGCTAACCCGGTTCCTGAAATTGCGCCAGAGGACGTCGAGGACATTGCGGGTGTCATCGCCACCGGACGTTCGGACTATCCTAACCAAATTAACAATGTGCTTTGTTTCCCTGGCATCTTTCGAGCGGCGCTCGACTGCCGTGCCCGTGAAATCAACGAAGAGATGAAGCTGGCGGCCGCAGAAGCCATCGCAGGCACGATCCGTCCTGAAGAACTAAACAAGCTGTATATAATCCCTGGTGTATTTAACGAGAGTGCGGTTCAACGGGTGCGTGAAAAGGTAATTCAAGCCGCGATTGCGAGCGGTACAGCGAGAAGAGTGCCTCGGGATTTCAGATAAAAGAAAAGGATTGCTCCCCTAATGCGGGTGCAATCCTTTTTGCTATGGGAAGATCAGGCTGCATATCCGTTATCTCCACAGCGGTTATGACCTCCATTTAGAGAACAATTGACTGGCACGCTGGGCAAATTCCTCCAGATTAAAGTTGGAGTTGTCCAGCTTGTAGTACCATTTTTTAATCGTATCCAAAATCCATGAGGGAACTTTAACCTCCGAGATACCGGAATAAAACGTATGATACGCCCACACCAAATGCTCCCAGCGCTTGTCATCGCCTTCCTTCACGTATTCAGATACGTCCAATACCTTGGCACGCCCGTCTTGCATGAGTACATTCTTGAGGTGGATGTCACGGGGGTTCAGCCCCTTGGATCGGACAAATTCTCTCGCCTTTTCCACATCCAGAATGACCTGCTCTGGCACAGGAATTCCTTGCAGCAAACAATCCAGCAGCGTAATACCGGATTCATAACTTATGACAATATACTTGTCGCCTTTTCCGTAATAATGAGGAAAAAAGTCAGACCCTCGCAAACGCTCATATACGTCGGCCTCCGCATCTTTCTTGTCGATCGCCATGTCTGAGTACACCTTGAATGCGTAGCCTGGCAACGTATCCAGCGTAAATACGGCCGCATCTGTCCCGATGCCAATACAGCGGACGTCTTGAGTGGCTGTTTTAATGGTAACCGGATCATTATCCTCTGTACTGTATACGGTCACTTGACTTATGATGTCTTCTGCCTGCCTCCATTGTTCTACCATGCGCGATCCCCTCCTTTTCTGTTCTAAACCATTACCAATGAAATTAGATCTATAACAGATAAATAGTATTACGGGTTAGCTTTGGGAATGGCTTCAAAATAGGTTGATTCTTTTAGAAAAAACGGTATGTGCCGTGTCTAACGAGCGTCCGGCAAAAGCAACCTTCTTAACTCTGCATAGCTTGCTGCTGTTTTATAGATCCCTAGCACGTCAGTTTCCGGGGGAGCGTTCCTGTGATTGAACCAGATCACCTGCCAATTCGCAGCTATAGCTCCCGCCACGTCATTGCGCCAGGAATCCCCAATGTAACAGCAGTGCTCTGCTAACGTTCCTGTCCGTTCGTTCACTACTTCAAAAATGCGCGGATCAGGCTTGGCATAGCCAACGGTTCCAGATACAAAGATATGCTCTGCTGCAACATGATTTTCCAACGCCATAGCCTTGATCTTGCTCATCTGGTGTTCTTCAAGACCGTTGGTAATTAATCCAACTAAAAAGCCAGCCGAGCTCAAATCATTTATTAACGAGGTAGCCCCCTCAAAAGGCTCAATTCGGTACTGACGATCCAAATATTCTTCTTGAACATGTTCTGCCTGCTCACGGGTAATTTCTATCCCGAATTCTTGTAAAGCCAGAATGAAACGGCCTTCTCTCATCTCATCCAGTTCATGCGTCCCTGCCTTCCCCTCCAGTAGTCCTCCTTTAGCCGATAGTACATCGCTATAATAGCGAATACGATGGTAGGCTTTCTCAAAAGGAAAACGCTCACTCAATCCTAATACTGTTCGCAATGCATCGCGTGTAGGGTGCAAATGATCGTACATCGTATCATCTACATCAAAAAAAATAGCCTTCTTTTGCAAGTTCATATGCCCACTTCTTTCTGTTAAATCTTCGGATGTCGCTCCTTTTCACCTTGTCCTGATATTATACCCGTTGGCCTGTTGCGTTGCACCCTGTCCTTCACACTGCGCTCCTGCATTCACACTTCACGGTTGCTAACATACACTGAAAAAGACCGCATTTTCGCAAACTCACTTTACTTCTCTACCGAGCTAATATAGGTATCTTGTCCTGCTTTGCCCGAAAGCGTTTTATTTGACAACACACGGGTAAAAGGTCACATTTTTGAAAAGATTCGTCATACAGGTTTACATTTCGTGTAAAATCACGTACCTTTTAGGGATGGACGCTTTATGGATGTATTGGATAAGGGAGGCATACACGATGGATTCCGGTTCTAACCTAGCCTATGGATCAGCTACACCTTTGATTGAGGCACTTATAGAATTTGAAAAGGAGCTCGAAGCGAACCGGCATTCTTTGAGTTTTGATTTGGGATTGATTATGGAGCAGGGCCGCGCGCCACGATATATGGCTACACCACCAGATGTTATTCCTTTTGCCCATGCAGGGGTGGACGGAATACATTATGGCTTTTTAACGGATTTTGGTCTTGAAAAGGACCTTTCACAGGCCCCTATCGTATGCGTATCTCCCGTCGATTGGACGGGTGTATGGGTGGTTGCCCGTCATTTGCAGGATTTTTTAAGTGTTGTTTATACAGAGAACAGTTCATTACAACGATACTACGCCAGTGGAGATGACTATTCTGGACATGCAGGTCAGCGACTGCCTCAGGTTGTAGATGAACGTACCGCGTTTGTACGCGAATGCTTCCGGGAACGCTTTGGTATCGAACCGATTCAGGATATGGCTGCCTATATCGATAGTTTGCGTACAGAACGGAAGCACAATGAAGCAGCTCCTACGCTGAACGGCTTGGGCATTCAGGTATCTTCTTCTGCGAAGCATAGCTCTTCTAAGGAGAGTGCACTCTTGACCGTAACGGAGCCTTTCCTTTGGGAACAACAAGGCGAAGCTGTGCGTGAGTTATTCCACAACGGTTCGCGTGAAGCCAGACTGGCCTTTATTCGAGATGCCCAGACACGGCATCTGTTCACCCATTCTGCCCTTCGTGCTTTTGTAGCTGGACAGCTTAAGTTGATGGGCCTATCTGAGGCCGCAACATATCTGGAAGAGTCCTACTATACCGTTATTCCTGATATGATAGAATCATGACGAATTCCTTGGATTTCCCCTAACCTAACCGCCTCCGAAAAGGCGGCTTTTTGTGCTACAATAAATGAAAATAATAGGGTCGAACGGCCCGGTACGAATGAAAGAGAGCGAGCATGAATAATCATTCCTATCCTACTCCTGAAATCATTGAGGTTTGTCTGTTGGCGGGCAAACTGATGATGCAAAATGGAGCCGAAACCTATCGTGTTGAAGACACGATGTCCCGCATTGCTTCGGCCTATGGCATATCCCAGTCCCATAGCTATGTCACACCAACTGGGATTTTTTTTGCCATTAATGACTCGGAGCCTGCCACGCTCATTCGCATCGTAGAGCGGACCACCGATTTGCACAAGGTGACAGAGGTCAATTCCATTTCACGTAAAATCAGCACAGGTGATTTGTCTCCCCGCGCTGCCGTCAAGGAGCTTTCGGAGATTGAATGTGGTCCCCTCCGTTATTCTAACCGTATACAGCTGATGGCTGCTGCGTTGGCCAGCGGTTGCTTTATGATCATGTTTGGTGGAGTTTGGCGAGATTTCCCCGCAGCTGTGTTATGCGGAGGTATCGGATTTGCAGCCGTACAGTATTTTCACAGGCTCGTTAAGGTTAAGTTTTTCTCAGAGTTTTCTGCATCTTTTCTAATCGGTTTGCTGGCGGCTCTATTAACGATAGTAGGCTGGGGACAGATGATGGATAAAATTATTATTGGCTCTGTCATGCCACTGGTTCCAGGCTTGTTAATTACAAATGCCATCCGTGATTTAATGTCCGGGCACCTTGTTTCGGGTCTTTCCAAGGGAGCCGATGCTTGCCTGACGTCTTTCGGCATTGGAGCTGGCGTTGCGGTGATCATTTCTTATATGTGATTCGGAGGAGATTCAAGTCTATGCTTGCACAATTATTCACAAGCTTTATTGCCACCGCTGCATTCGGCATACTTTTCCATGCCCCCCGGCGCTCGCTGCTGCAATGCGGTTTCGTCGGTATGCTAGGCTGGCTGGTCTATTATTCAACTACGGACAGCATGGGACCTGTGAGCGCCAGCCTTTTGGCAACGATCCTCATCGGCATCGTCAGTCAAGGCTTTGCGCGGCTGTACAAAATGCCTGTGATTATTTTCAGTGTCGCAGGCATGATTCCGCTCGTTCCAGGGGGAATGGCCTATAATGCCATGCGCCAGTTCGTACAACAACATTATCCGCAGGCACTGGAGCTGGCGATGAGCACGCTGATGATCGCAGGAGCGATTGCTGTTGGTTTGGTGCTGTCTGAAGTGCTTAATCAGATTTTTCACAGTATACGTTTTAAACCACAGCGCTAAAAGCGATGAAAATAGAAAAGCAAAAGAGGCTGCTCCCAAAATCATCTGCAGTGTATGAGACGATTTTGGAAACAGCCTTTTTCTGTACACGTTACAAAGAATATTTATATGTCATAAGCTTATTCATCCACTCGCTTACCCAATATCGCCAAATCTCGCTCTATGCTGTCCAGCACAGCTACACGCGGATAGTACCCCCATTGCTCAAAACCAAACTTCCGTAGCAGCCCAATACTTGGCTCATTATGACCAAAAACAAATCCCAACAACGTGGTAATCCCCAGTCTCGGACATTCATTTAGCAAGTGCTGCACCAGTCGACTTCCTGTTCCGGTTCCACGAGAATCCTCATGGACGTATATGCTAATTTCTGCTGTACCGTTATAAGCTGGACGCCCATAAAAGGACTGAAGACTGGCCCATCCGGCAATTGTACCCTTTTGTTTTAAAACCCACAAAGGCCGGTGGTTTTCCTGATGAGCCTCAAACCATGGAATTCGACTTTCCACTGTCACCGGTTCCAGATCTGCCGTGACCATTCGTCCTGCGATCGTAGAATTATAAATGTCCACAATATCGGGAAGATCCTCTTTGCATGCAAATTCAATGGAAAAAGATTGGTCGTTATTCATTATTCGTATCCGCCTCCTATTGTGTGATTTATTTATTGTACAAGACAAGCGCCCGATCAGCCATATCGAGTTGTTTTGCGGATTAGTCCCAAAGGGTTTTATAATAGAGCTTGAAGAAAAACAAAAACGGAGTAAGCGATTTAACATGACGAGACGGGAGGTATGTTTCGGAGTCAAGGATTCTGAAGCAGCTTAATATGAATATTGGAACTCAACTCTTGATTTTGGAAATACCTATGGAATCTTTTTTTGGAAAAACAACCATTTATCCTGTACTGCTCAAGGACGAGGATGGACTTACACTGATTGACACGGGAATGCTCGGCCAATTGGAGCCATTACGCAAGGCTATTTCAGATGTGGGTGAGGATATCAGCCGCCTGAAAAGAATTATTTTAACACATCAAGATATTGACCATATCGGAAATGTTCATGCACTGCTGGACTTGCTGCCGAATACTGCCCTGTTAGCCCATAAGGATGACGTCCCTTATATGACAGGAGAGCGACCATTTGTGAAGCTAACGCCGGAACGGATTAATCAGTTGGATACTACGCTCAAGCAACAAGCAGAGGATCTGATTCGCCGCCTGCCAGATTTGCGCTTTGCTCATATTCTTGAGGATGGTGAGCATCTACCCTATGGTGGAGGAATACAGATTATACATACACCCGGCCACACTCCCGGGCATATCAGCTTGTATGTGCCCGCACAAAAGCTGCTGTTGGCAGCAGATGAACTGCTGGTAGTCGAAGGTGAACTGGTCGGTCCCGCTGAGTCGGCTACGCCGGATATGCCACTGGCCCTAAAGAGCCTCGATAAACTGACTGTATTGGATGTTGATAAGGTACTCTGCTACCATGGTGGTTACTATGATCAGAATGTACAGGCACGTCTGCAAACATTAAGTCAGGAAAGAGAATAAGTCATTCCATGCTATAAATAATGATGTATGAAGAGCTATAATGAATAAATAGGCAGAAAGGAATGAGACTTTATGAATGAGAAAATAACCCGACTGTATGATGAACTGAAGTCACAGTCTTGGGACGGCCTGCTTGTGACCGATCCTAAACATATTTACTACCTGACGGGCTTTGCCAGTGATCCGCATGAGCGTTTTCTTGGTCTGGTGTTGCTTCGGGACCAAGAACCAGAACTGATCGTACCCGCCCTGGATGCAGAAGCCGCCCAAGCTGCTTCTTCTGTGACTCGTATATCCACCCACACCGATACGGACAATCCATATGATCTGCTTCGTCAACGCACAGGCACCGGTGTGAAAGCATTCGCACTGGAAAAGGAGCACGTCTCCGTCCTCCGTTACGAACAGCTACATACTGCCATTGGCGCGGCTCAATATGTGGACCTGGGTCCAGTGCTTCAAGAAATGCGTGTGAGAAAAACTCCTGAGGAAGTACAACGTCTGAAACATGCAGCTCGTTTGGTGGAAGATGCCCTTCGTCACGGTCTCACCCATGTGCGTGAAGGGGTGACGGAAGTCGAGCTGGTGGCCGAAATCGAATACCAGATGAAAAAAATCGGTGCAGATGGCCCGTCTTTTGACACAACAGTGCTGTCTGGACCCAAAACAGCCTTGCCTCATGGTGTTCCGGGTACCCGCAAGCTGCAACACGGCGATCTGCTCATGTTTGATATGGGCGTATATTCCGATGGTTATGCTTCGGATATTACACGTACTTTTGCTTTTGGAAAGCTATCGACTGAGCTCGAAACAATTTATAATACGGTTCTTCGCTCGAACGAAGCAGGAATTGCCGCCATTCGCCCGGGAGTTTCCTGCGCATCCGTAGATCAGGCAGCACGGGCTGTTGTTGAATCCGCTGGATATGGCCCTGCCTTTAACCATCGAGTTGGACACGGCCTTGGCATGAGTGTTCACGAATATCCATCTGTACACGGAGGCAATAGCGATCTGCTTCATGAAGGCTTCGTGTTCACAATCGAACCCGGCATCTATGTGCCAGGCCTCGGCGGTGTGCGGATTGAAGATGACGTTCTGGTCACCTCTGATGGTGTTGAAGTGCTTACCTCTTTTCCAAAAGAACTGACAGTGCTCGGATAAACCCATCGCTATTCATTATATAAAAAGCAGAAAAAAGGAGGGGTAACCCCAAGCCATCATGGCTTTAGGGTTTGCCCCTCCTCTTCTATAAAGCGGAAATTGCGTGCAATGTACAAAATGGGTGTACCCGCCGCGGTCAGTACAAATTTTAAAATGTAGGTGGTGAATAATATCTCGATCCATATCCCCCATGCATAACCGTAAAAGGCAATAGTACAGAAAATGAGCGTATCTATAAACGAGCTGATCATCGTGCTGCCGTTGCCGCGAATCCAGAGCTGATGACGTTCCGGGAAAAACTTGCGAATCCAGGCGTACAGACGCACGTCCAGCAATTGACTGACTGCATAGGCTGTCAAGCTGGCAAGCGCAAGCCTTGGCAACAATCCAAACAGCTGTTGCATCGGGGTCTGGGCAAAATCCGTTGCAGTAGGCTCGAATTGCAGCACCATTTGCATCGTGACCGTCGTCATAATCAGAGTGAAAAAGCCGAACCACACAGCTTTACGCGCCTCTTTAGGCCCATATTTTTCATTCAGCAAGTCGCTGGCCATATACATAGAAACATACATCGTATTTCCCAATGTCGTGGTAATGCCGACCAGATCAATCGTTTTGGTTACCTGAATGTTAGCTAGTACAGTAGCAACACCAATCCAGGCGTACAGCCCTTTTTTACCGAACAACCGAAAACATAACAAAAAGAACATAAAATTGACGAGGACAAAAGCTGCCCCCCATAACAGATTAAACATGAAATCCTCCTAGTTTTGATAGCGCGGGATGGTTGCGAACCGCGGTTCATCCGAAGCAAGCCGGAAAAACATTATTTTAATGTATCATAGATTAGGATTCGTGAACAGCTATAATTTACACTGTCCTAAGCCTAATATAAAGAGCCGACCTTAAGGTCGACTCTAAGTATTGAGGTGCACAGTGCATGTGTTACATATGCGATAGATGCGATATGAGACTGTAGTTTACACCATCTTGTCTATCTTTTACTTAAGAGTGCGCCGTTGCATCCAAATCCATACCTTGATTGTTGAACACGTCTTGATCGTTCTCTTTGAGCACCTTGCCTGAAATGAGACCTGCGGTAATAGAATCATTGACATTTAACGCTGTGCGACCCATATCAATCAACGGTTCGACTGAGATGAGCAATCCTGCCAATGCCACTGGAAGATTCATGGTGGAAAGCACGATCAGGGAAGCGAAAGTGGCACCACCGCCTACACCCGCCACGCCGAACGAGCTGACCGTAACGACTAGAATAAGCGTGAGGATAAAATCCCAGCTCGTTGGATCAATACCCACGGTTGGAGCAATCATAACCGCCAGCATCGCCGGATAAATACCAGCACAGCCGTTTTGTCCAATAGTCGCTCCCAAGGTCGCAGACAGATTCGCGATGCCATCGGACACACCAAGTTTTTTCGTTTGCGTTTCAACATTTAACGGAATGGTCGCCGCACTGGAACGAGAAGTAAAAGCAAAAACCAGTGTAGGCAATACCTTTTTCACATACGTCACCGGATTATAGCCGAACAAGGCCAGCAAAATAAGATGAATGATAAACATGACCAACAAAGCCACATAAGAAGCGAGCACAAACTTGATTAGCTTCAAAATTTCATCTGGATTGGTCGTAGCTACTACTTTAGTGATCAGTGCTAAAATACCGTAAGGTGTCAATCTCAGCACCAGCGTTACAATCCGCATCACTACAGCGTACACTGCATCGATCACTTTACGGAAGGTTTGCGCCTGTTCCGGTTTTTTACGATCCAATCCGAGCACAGCCACCCCGATAAAAGCCGAGAAAATAACCACCGCCAGCGTCGACGTACGACGTGCTCCCGTCATATCCTCAAAAGGATTTGAAGGAATAAATTCCAGCACCTGCTGTGGAATGGTCATGTCCTGAACTGTTCCAAGGCGCTCTTCCATCTTCAAGCCCTGTGCTTGTTCCTTTTCTCCACCTTGAATCTCAATGGCCTTTAAATCAAATGACAGACTGGTTACAATACTCACTGAAGCAGCAATTGCCGTTGTAATCAGTAGTACTGCAATAATGGACACGCTGATTTTGCCAAGGTTCTGTCTTCCCTTCAAATTCATAATAGCCGAAATAATCGACACCATGATAAGCGGAATAACGACCATTTGCAGCAAACGGACATAACCATTACCTGCGAGGTTGAACCAATCAACTGATTTTGTAATGACCTCTGAGCCTGCCCCATAGGCATATTGTAGAATAGCCCCGTAGATCAGTCCGAAGCCAAGTGCGGCAAATACCCTTTTTGTAAAGGAGATGTGCTTTTTCTGCATCCAGACCAACACGCCGAGCAGTGCAAGCAGCACGATGACATTCAAAATAATAAAGAAGGTATCCATATATCATTTCCTCCAAACTTCAACGTAAGATGTTTTCTAAAGTGACCCTTCAATCCGAAGATTACTATATCACAAAGCCAACTATTTTTGTAGGTTTTATTGAAATAAAAATAATAAATCTGCTCCAGCCTTAGATTTATCAAAATGACAAACAGCAAGCCTTCGTAAGATGAAGGCTTGCTGTTTGTTATCCTGACACAACGACACGTATTCGATTTAGCTGCCGGGGCTCTTTTCCACAACCGAGTTCGGAGAAGCATTCATGCCAGATGTAGATACTACTTGCGAATGCTCATCTTTTTCATCCACAAAGCCCATAAAATACGTAATTACGCCAGCCGTAACAAACGAAATCAGTATACCCACAATACCGTACACAAGCGTGGGTTCAGAAAATAAAGGTAAGCTGAGCAGCCCAGCAGACGTACCAATAGCAGTAAGCTCTGTTTCAAACAAACACATACAAGCCCCACCAACGGCTCCGCCAATCATAACTGCTATTAACGGTTTTTTGAAACGGATATTGACACCATACATGGCCGGTTCAATGATTCCCAGCATGGCTAACAAACCTGTGGACGCAGCCAGCGTTTTGACTTTGGCATTTTTGGATTTAACACATACGCCAAATGTTGCGCCAGCCTGAGCGAAAGCCGCTGCAATGACCACGGGAAAAATATGGTCGTAACCCAATGTTGTAAGCGAGCTGATCATAATCGGTAGCATTATATATTGCATGCCTGCAATAATAAGCCAAGACATCGCACCTCCGAGCAACAGCCCTGTAAATATTCCTGCATTGTCAAACAACCAGCCTAGTCCATCCGATACATATTGGCCGAGATAACTCCACAGTGGTCCGAAAGCGAACACCATCAAAGGTATAGTGAGTATCAGTGTCAAAGTCGGGACAACCAATAATTTAAGTGAATAAGGGGTATACCTGTCTAACCATCTTTCGACACACGATGCTATCCAAACGACAACAAGTATGAGTACTATAGATGAAGCAGCTTGTGGGTCTATAACTGACAGACCGGCAAAACGTACCTCCTCACTTGACTGGAATAAACTTGTTAGTTGGGGATGGAATACGGATACTGCGATGGCTGCCGCAACAAATACATTGCTGCGCAGCCTTCTTGCCGCACTTGCCGCAACAAAAATAGGTAGAAAGTAATACATCCCATCGCTGATAGCCATTAAAATAGTATATACCTGCGGATCAGACAACAATAAACCGAAGGACATTAAAACTAATATAATTACCTTGATGATTCCTGCCCCAATCATTGCCGGCAAGATCGGAGTGAATACGCCTGATACATAATCTAATAGACGACTTATCGGATTTCCCCCTGTAGCAGCTCTGTTACTGCCGGAAGTCGGCTCTAGTTCATCTTCTCCTCTGACCTGCGAAATCATTTCTTTGGAAAGTAAATCCCCATTCATAACTACCTTTTCCCCTTTTATATGTATATTGAAGAACACTTTCGAACTTACCAAACCAAGCTTAGAAGAATATTGTCGTAAAAGCGGTATTCCTTATGCTACTTATATTACTTCTTTTTTACAATAGTTTTATAGAAGGAGTAATCTATTCGTTTTTATGCACCTGATAATTTACATCAAACTTACATCTAAACACCTAAGACCATAGTTATATATTTTTTGTTTGTTTTTGGGCAAATATGACTATTCAACCGCCTGTTAATTATGTAAAATAGGTCTAACCTACTTTTTAGTAAATCATGGATTACTTCCCTTTCACATTCTTGTTCCTTGAATACAGCTGAAATATACATAGAATCCGAACATTTTCAGTCTTTTCTTCAAGCAAGGAGAGGAAAACAAGTAGATCATGGCGTGTCTAGCATCTTATTGGACAAGCGGCCTACATCAAGCAGGGGAATTCGTCTGACTTTATTACCATCATGTGAGAGGAGAATTTTCATGAAGAGTTTTAATCGTTCCATTGGCGCGAAATTACGAATTATGTTTTTGCTGATTCAGCTCTTTGCATCCCTTTTGTTCAGCATCAGTTTCTATGCAATATCCATGAGTATCATTAATAACAGTGTCATGCCTCAGGTAGACCAATTGCTAGAAATTGGGGCTAAAAATGTATATCAGGATCTCAATATTTCCTTAGCTGTTCAGGCCGGGCAAGGAAGCGGTTCTGATTCCGGCTCCGCTATACAGATGGAATCCTATCTGCAGGACAAAGTCGATACCCTCAAATTAGAATCGGCATATATCGCGGTAGTGAAGGATGGTAAAGCCGAAGTCGTCGCACGGAATGTAAAATCAGTATACAAGGTCAAGGATGCACTCATTCCTGTAGAGGATGTAAAAAAAGCAAAACAAGGCGAGATGAATATCAGTGAAATTTATAGCGATTCGTACGGAGTACACAAAACCGCCTTCTTTGCTATATCGGGTAGTAATTTAGTTCTGGGCGTGAACGAAGATGTTGGATTCGTACAAGAAAAATCCCAACAAATTCTATGGATTTGCATAGGTATTACAGTGGCAACACTCCTGCTGGGCGGAATTATTTCTACCCTCGTGATACGTAAAGTTGTAAAACCCATTGCTGAATTGGTTCGTCATAGCGAAAAAATTGCTCAAGGTGATCTTTCACAAGAAGCGAAGGTTCATGGCGTCAATGAAATTGCGCAACTTGCCCGCAGCTTCCAATCGATGTCTCATAACTTAAAAGAAATGATCGGCCATATGCTTTCTACATCCGGTGCGGTTGTTGGAGGATCGGACGAGCTGCTTCGTCGGACTGAGGCTATGAGTGTAAAAGTCCAGGATTCTACAGTTGCCGCAGAGGAAATAGCAAAGGGCAGTACCAGCATAGCTACAGCTGCTGCTGAAAATGCGCAGGCTATGGAGGAAATCGCTCAAGGTGTTCAGCACATCGCCTCCTCTGCCAATGATGTATCCGATCAAATCAGTGAAGCGACAAAAGAAACGGTTAACGGTACTACGCTCGCTCAAAAAGCTGTAGCTCAAATGTCACAGGTAGGACATGCTGCCGATGAATCGCTTCGATACATCCATAGTATGAATGAGCGCTCAGAAGCCATTGGTAGTATCGTTTCGGCTATTTTCGATATCACGAAGCAAATTCAAATGTTGTCCCTGAATGCCTCCATTGAAGCTGCCCGTGCGGGCGAACATGGACGGGGCTTCGCCGTAGTAGCCGGAGAAGTGCGCAAGCTTGCGGAGCAATCTAAAGAAGCCACACAAGAAATTTCCGACTATTTGGTTACCATTCAAGAAGTATCGCAACAATCTGTGGACTCTGTGACCCAGGTGAGCCGTGAAATTCATTCGGGAACGGAAATGGTTCAACAAGCGAGCTCAGCCTTTAACCAGCTAAGTGAGCTTATGCAAAAGATCAATGCTACGATTCAAACGGTATCTGCAGCAACGGAACAAGTATCCGCCAGCTCGGAAGAAGTATCTGCTTCCGTGGAAGAGACAGCTCTCATCGCTGCCAATGCACAGCATATGATTCAGGAAATCGGTTTAAATGCCGATGAGCAACTGAATGAAATGGAAAGCCACAGCGAGGTTGTTCGCCAATTAAGCAAACAAGCAACCGAGCTGCAAAAGGCTGTCCAAAAATTTAAAATTACGTAAGCCGATACCATAGAGGATTTTGCAAAATCCTGAATAAAGAGAGGTATCTCTCAGTCATGAAAATGGCTGTAGAGATACCTCTTTATTTTTAAGAGCGATTTAAATAATCATTTTATGAAGTTTATGAATTCATTCCCATCATACGATAAATTTGCTCCATATCTAAATGAGCCCGAACCACCTCTGCGACACGGTCAAACTCTCGTTCCTTGGCTTCACGTACAGTAAAAGTGCTTTCTAAAGGTGCCAAGCCCTTGGCTTGTCGCAATCCATCCAGCCAGCATCGGCGAAAACGGTCATTATCAAACACACCGTGCAAATAGGTTCCCCATATTTTACCGTCTGTCGTACCCCAGCCTTCCTCAAAAACTGTTCCTTCGCCACGCCGGATATGGAATAACCTTTTCATTTCGCTTAGTTTTAAAGTTCCATCTGTAGGTGCGTATGGTTCCGTAACATACTCCGTAACGCCCATATGTATTTCATAACCTTCAATGCTTGGCTTAGAGGCATAACCCGAATCAGGCGTAGCGCTAAGCAAAAGCGGACAATGATTAGACAGGGTTCCTTGTACGCGTACGGTTTGCTTTTCCTTCAAAAAGGTCGTGGACAGAGCCAGCCAACCTAACCCCTCTGCCTGCTGCGGCAACCCAGATTCGACGGCTTCGGGATCAAATAGCGCTGTACCCAGCATCTGATAACCTCCACAAATGCCAACTAGCTGTGTGCAGCCGGTATTCATAGCCTGCCGAATGTCTTTCTCCAGACCTCTCTCACGCAATTCCAACAGGTCTCCAATGGTGTCTTTGGTCCCCGGTAAGATAATGGCGTCCGGTACGCCCAACTGTCCGGCTTCTGTGACATAACGAACACTCACATCCGGCTCTGCGGCCAGAGCATCCGTGTCCGTAAAATTGGAAATCCGCGGATATCGTATCACTGCAATATCCAGTTCTTTATCCTTTGCAGATAGCTTGGGCTTCTTATCCAGTACTACCGAATCCTCTGCTTCAATGCGAATGTCTGGTAGATAGGGCAATACACCGAGTACAGGAATGCCTGTCCGTTCCTCCAGCCAGTCTAATCCCGGCTGCAGCAGAGACAGATCGCCTCTGAATTTGTTAATGATAAATCCGCGGATACGCTGTACTTCATGGGGTTCCAGCAACTCGATGGTTCCTACGAGAGAGGCAAAAACACCGCCCCGGTCGATATCTGAAATAAGCAACACTGGAGCATCCGCCCAACCTGCCAGATTCATATTTACGATATCGCGGTCCTTCAAATTAATCTCTGCCGGGCTGCCTGCCCCTTCCATAAGGACAATATCATAGGTATCGCGCAACCGATTCAGAGCATCCATAACGGTCTGCTTGGCTTTTGGCAAAAAATCCCTCCGGTAATCGGAGGCGCTCATATAGGCATAAGGTACACCGTGTACAACAATTTGTGAGTGCATATCTTTGACCGGCTTAATCAGAATCGGATTCATGTCGGTCGTGGCCTCAATACCGCAGGCCTCAGCCTGCACCCCCTGAGCGCGTCCAATTTCCTTGCCGTCTTCGGTAACATAAGAGTTTAACGCCATATTTTGCGACTTAAACGGTGCTGGACGATATCCGTCCTGCGTAAAAATACGGCAAAGCGCAGTCGTCACCACGCTTTTGCCCACATCCGACGCTGTTCCTTGAAGCATCAATACGGCTGCCGGGCTCGTGCAGGACGGTTCGAAAGTTGACAATTGCCTCTTCCCCTTTAACGAATTCATTTCAAATCTGGTCACAACCCGTACAAAATGACAATAAACAACAATAAAACAGTCTCCAGCAATTCGTTTAAAGTTCCGTATATATCTCCCGTAAGTCCACCCAAGCGGCGGTTAATACGGTTTGCCGTGAAGGTTCCAACACCGTAAGCCAAGAGCGGAATCAACACAAAACCTATCGAGATTGGAAGGCTTTCAGAATATGAAGGCAAGGTTTGTAAGCATGATCCTGCCAACGACAGATTCCCAGTATCCCTTGTTGCTGTAGCCAAACCTGCCAGAAGATATTGTCCTACGGCAGCACTCAGGGTCACTAATACAGCCCAGAATACGGCCAACCCTACGCGGCCACCACTCATATCAGCAAAACGCGCAGCCAGTCCATCATCATTACGGGCTTTAGGCCAGCGCTTCATCGCATGTACCATAAACCAGCGGCTCCAAACCATCGGAAGCAGCAGCAAGCCAGACACATTCCGTTCAACCAGCACCGTATATAGCAAAGAAGCCTTGAGCATGAGCAGCAACACGCAAGCAATAACGCCCATTGCCCCTACACGGCTATCCTTCATAATCTCCAGCATCCGTTCACGGGATCGGTAGCTGAACAAGGCATCAGCTGCATCCATCCACCCGTCCAAATGCAATCCACCCGTCAACCAAACCCAGACAACAAGAGTAAGAATCGTACACGGCAACGGCGGCAGCACCATAGAAGCAAGCGCCGCAAAGCCCCAGACGATGATGCCAATGACCACTCCCACCAGCGGATAATAACTTGCACTGCGTTTAAGCAAATCCGGGGAAAAATCCAATTCCGCCTTCACCGGAAGACGCGTTAAAAATTGAAAAGCAGCAGCAACAGCCTGACGTTCGCGGCTCATAGCTTATATTCCAGCCGTTTGAGTTCTACGGGAATACCCGCCGTCACCAAAAATACTTCATCACAAAGACGGGCAATCCGCTGATTCATAACCCCACTCAAATCCCGATACAGCCGACCAAGCGGATATTCGGGCACAATGCCGTCACCAACCTCGTTGGTCACGATGACAAGCTGCCCCGGATACTGCTCCACAGCTGCCGTCAGTTCATTAATGGCAACTTTGGACGCAGCTTCGCCGTCCTCGCCTGCGGCCAGCAGCACGTTCGACAGCCACAGGGTCAGGCAGTCGACTAACACCATAGGCGCGGGTGATGGCTGCGACGCTTGATCGCCGCCAAGCCGTCGCAGCAGCTCCGGCAGCGCCTGCGCTTCCTCCAGCGTCTGCCAGTCGTACCCGGCAGACTCGCGCTGGACCCGATGAAGGGCGATGCGCTCCTTCATCTCCATGTCGTAGGCCTGCGCCGTTGCAATGTAGCATGCGCCAGGCGCGCGCGACATGCATAATCGCTCGGCAAAGCCGCTTTTCCCGCTGCGTGCCCCGCCGGTCACGAGCGCTTTCATCGCTGCGCGGCTCCCTGACCGTCCGATACGCCTGCATCGGCAAAGGTCGCCATTTCGCGCATAATGCGGCACGCCGCATCAATCAGGTGCAAGCTAAGCGCACCACCTGTGCCCTCCCCGAGCCGCATGTCCAAATGAAGCATGGGCTCCAGCTTGAGCTCGCGGAGCACCGCCGCGTGCCCGCGCTCGTCCGAGGCGTGCGAAGCGAGCATGTACGCAGCGCTTGCAGGCGCAAGTGCACGCGCTGCGAGGGCAGCTGCGCCGGAAATAAAGCCGTCCAACACGACTGGACAGCGATGTGCGGCTGCGCCGAGGATAACTCCTGCCAAGGCGGCAATCTCCAGACCGCCGACCTTAGTGAGCACGTCGAGCGCATCATTTGCATCTGGCTGGTTCACGTCCAATGCGCGGCAGACAACCGCTATTTTGCGGGTAAGCCCAGCCATATTTACACCCGTTCCCCGGCCTACGATAACTTCCGGCTCTAGCCCGGTAAGAGCACATACGACCGCAGCGCTGGCTGTGGTATTCCCGATGCCCAGCTCTCCAGTAACGAATAGCCGTGTGCCACCTTTGACCGCTTCTATTACAGCTCCAGCTCCGGCCAAAATCGCCTGTTCCGCTTCCGTACGCAGCATCGCTGGCCCTTTAGCTATATTCGAAGTACCCATGCGTACCTTTCGGTCCACCAGATTCGCGTGAGCGACATCCGCATTCACGCCAACATCTACCACCTTGACATCTGCGCCCGCATGGCGTGCCAGCACATTAATTGCTGCGCCACCTGACAGCATGTTATACAGCATTTGCTGTGTAACCTCAGCCGGAAAGGCACTGACTCCCTCTTCACACACCCCGTGATCCGCAGCCATGACCATAACCGTTTTACGATCGAATTCAGGCTTATCCACTCCTGTAATTCCTGCTAGCTGAATGACCACACTTTCCAACTTTCCAAGACTTCCCGGTGGCTTTGTTAATTGGTCCAAATGGGCTGAAGCTGCCGAGGCCGCCACCCCATCCGGCTGGGCAATGCTATCGATCAGCTGACGCAGCTTGTCGTTCATACCTTCCACTCCCTGCTCTTTTTAAGTGTGTTTCATCGTTTATTTAATCTGCTGTATCCGAAGCGCTCCTGCGCAGCAAGAGCTGCGGCACACCGCTATCAGGATGCGGAAGCATCACAGGCTCAACACCGTATACTCGTCGAATCCGATCCTCAGTTAATAACTTCGATGAAGCTCCCAATCCTTCAACCATTCCATCCTTGAGTACAAGCAAATCTTCGCAAAATTGGGCTGTCAAGTTAAGATCATGCAAGACCGCAATGATCGTCACACCCGTTTCTTGGCGCCAATCTGCCAGCAGTTCCATAAATTCAAGCTGATAGCGCAAGTCCAGATAGGTCGTAGGCTCGTCCAGCAGCAATATTCGTGGCTCCTGCACCATTACTTTTGCCAAAGCTACACGCTGTCGCTGTCCCCCACTCAAACGGTCTAATGCTCTGTCCGCCAGCGTGGTAAGACCCAATCGCTCCAGCACGCGATCCGCGATCGCCTCCACATCAACACCCTTTTCCCTGCCTAGCCAGTCCTGATGGGGAAAACGTCCCATTTCTACGACTTCCCTGACGGTGTATCCCACGGGAGGAAGCCCTTCCTGTTGGAGTACGGCTATGAGTCGGGAAAGCTCTTTCCTGCTGTAGCTACCGACCTTTTTGCCATAGATATGAACGTTTCCCGAAGTTGGCTGATCTACACCGGAAAGCAAATGCAACAAGGTCGATTTTCCACTGCCGTTCGGACCAATAATCCCCCACCAAGTTCCTTCGTCGACGCTCCAGCTTATATTTTTTAAAGCATGGAACTCTCCATAGGCACGTGTCAGACCCACTACCTCTAATGCCCGATCACGCACCTTCTGTGATTCACTTTGTTCTGTCACAGCAGTCCTCCCCTGCGCAGCTTCTTGTTTCGGTACAGGAGATATGCGAAGAACGGTGCCCCAACAAAGGCCGTCATCACGCCCAGAGGAATTTCTGTGGGGGCTAACAATGTGCGAGCCGCCGTATCTGCCCAAGCCATAAAAACAGCTCCGCCGAGCGCAGATAATGGAACAATCATACGGTAATCAGGACCTGTCACCAGACGAATGATATGCGGTACAACGAGTCCAACAAAGCCAATCACGCCACACACCGAGACAGCGGCTGCTGTCAGCAGCGTGGAAATAATCAGAACAGATAGCTTCGTCGCATCTACATGAACTCCCATGTGCGCCGCCTGACGTTCACCCAAAGCCAAAATATTCAGCACACGTGCCCGGTTCCATAGAAATACCAGCCCTATGACCACATAAGGTAAAAGGATTCCTGTATATGACCAACCGCGCAGACTAAGACTTCCCATCGTCCAGTACAATATTTCATTGACCGTCTCCTTCGACATGGCTGTCAGAAAGGAAACAACCGCTCCCAGAAAGGATTGCATCACCACACCCGACAAAATGAGACTTTGTGTCGGAATTTTCCCACCTTCCCGTGCCAACGTCAGCACCATCCACAGCGTAAGCATTCCGGTCGTAAATGCCACTAGCGGCAGCGTCCATATGCCAACAAATGAAAATTGAAGGCCCCAATAAATCAGTACTGCCGCTCCTACCGAAGCCCCCGAGGATACCCCCAGTGTATACGGATCAGCCAAAGGATTACGCAGCACACCCTGAAATCCGGCTCCCGCCAGCGCCAGCGCTGCTCCTACCAACATTCCCAGTAACACTCGTGGCAATCTGACCTTCAAAATAATCTGCTCTGAGGATGTATTCCAATCCGGTGTAAACGTATCGCCTAACCACGGTAGGTGGTTAACCAGAATGCCCGTGATTTGGCTGACCGGAAGCTTGGCCGAGCCGATGCCAAGACAGAGCAGCAGCGTCAGCAACAGCAGGACAAGACCTGTCCCTCCAAAGCCGATCAGTTTACGGTTCATTTGAAAATTTCAGGATACACGCCCTTGGCCACTTCCTTGAGACCTTCCGTTACGCGTGGACCCGGACGACTGATCAAATTATCATCCACGGCAAACACCCGGTTGTGGCGAACAGCCGATATTTGATCCCATCCACTGCGAGCTTTAATGATATCACCGAGCGTCTGGCCCGTTTTGTCGTCCTTGACACTTTTGCTGTACAAAATCACGTCAGGGTTCGCAGCAATAATATTTTCCTCACTGATTTGGTACCACCCCTTCTGCGTGGCACCTACATTTTCGCCGCCCGCCAACGTAATCAGCTCGTCCATAAACTCGCCTTTACCCACTGTCCAGCCTGGTGAAAACTCGACGTATACCCGCAGCTTCTGCCCTTTACCGATATTTTTAATTCCTTCTTTTACTTCTGCTACATCTGCTCTCATCTTGTCAGTCACCGCTCTTGCTTCTCTCTGATGATCGGTGATTTTCCCATACAATTCGATGTTAGCCATGACATCTTCCACTGTCTTCGGTTCCGTTTTAAAAATCATAATTCCCATGTCGCGCAGCTTGGTCGTAGCCTGTTCACTAAGTGATATCCCTGCAAAAACGACTTCCGGGTTCGCAGCAATGATCGCCTCTTCGTTCGGTTTCATAATACCGCCCACTTTAGGCTTTTTCGTAGCTGCTTCCGGGTAATCAGAGTAGTCGGAGACGCCGACAATTTCCTTATCCAGCCCAATGGCGAACAACGCCTCGGTTTCTGCCGGGGAGACGGAAACGATTTTATCCGGCGCTTTTTTGAATGTAAATTCCTGTCCTGTTGCATCTTTAACTGTGAGCGGGTAAACCGTTTTGCCCGGAGGCTCTTGTGCGTTTACTGCCTGTCCCGGCTGCTGTGAAGAAGCCTGACCCTCTTTATTTTCTGCATTTTTTCCATTAGCGCCACATGCACTCAGCACAACTGCCAAAATCAGAGCCAATAGACCTGTTGTCCACACCTTTATTTTTTTTCCTGCCATGATTTGCACCCCTTCATAAATAAATCGTTAAGAGCGTTACTTGAACATCATCAGATATCTTCTAAATCTAGCCTTCTTTTCCTATCAAAAACCCCCGCATCCTCATATCAGGACACAGGGGTCACGTTAGCGCAGATCGTGCGCAGGCGGCAGCTTCTTTCCGCATGGACAGTCACTGCGAACACGTCATCCTTTCCTCGAAGGATTATGGTGACAGGCGGACGGGCAGGTATCCTGACTTATGGTAAAATACATGTCCTGAAATTCTTTCATATGCTTAGTAACATATAAAGAGGACTAACGGGCATGTTTCCATTTACAGTGGCGGGACCGCGCCGGATTCACACCGACTTCCCTTTTAACAGCGCAGGGAGGGAAACCATAGTTTCATCACGCTGCGCCGACCTCGTCTGCTGGATATTTGATGTAGTGGTAGTCAAGCCGTTCTTTTACTTGATGATTATAGGTTAAAATGAGGCGGCTTACAACCCAAACAGCCTCTTTATCCGCTGGTGTCTAACCTAATGAGGAAGCATTTCCGCTATGTAATTGTGCGGTCCTGCCAGCCTCAATTGAATCCTTAATGCTTCTCCCGGCTTCGGATTCAGACTCCAAAAATCATGGCCCGGTATCAGCATGCAAGCTAGCTGACGAATTACGCCACCATGCGTAACGACCAAAACAGAGGGCGACGTAGCAGTCAAATCCATGGGTTGAACTTCCATAGCAACACGCCATTCATACAGAGAGTCAAGAAATTTGCGCAGACGATTTACAAAATCTGTCCAAGACTCTCCACCAGGTGGGGTGATCCGTTGCGGCTCATCAATCCAAGCCCGATACAACGACACATCCTTGAGCATGTCATACGTTTTTCCATCCCACTCGCCAAAATGAAGCTCTCGCAGACATGGTTCCATCATAGGAGGCATAGTAGATAGGGAACGCCCAGACGTCAACTCTGATTCCGGCACAATGATCTGCAAGGTCTGGCGACATCGCATTAAGTCGCTGCAATAGATTCGAGCAAAGGACTGACCTTGCAATTTTTCCTGCAAAGGCTTTAATTCCTGCTCTGCCCCCGGTAGCAAACCTAAGTCGGAGTGTCCCAGATATCGACGTTCCTTGTTCCATAAGGTTGTGCCGTGACGAACTAACACGAGCTCCATATCCCAATGCAGATCTTCTTTAGCATCATACGGCACCTTATCCTCCTGTGAGTTCGGTCTTTGTGCGTATTCTACTGTCCTTTTTGCTGCTATATCTTGTTTCAAGAAATGTCACTTCCTGCTCGATCATTATTCAGTGTGTCACTCCTCACCCTCACCGCACCCATCCCAAGGCAAAACAACCTGCGGCTCCTAACAAACACAATCCTACAAACATACTGGACACGGCGAACATCAGCTGGATCGTATGCCGTATATCTTTCGACTCTAGCGGTCGTATCCAATCCCCCATGTATGCACGAAAGGAGCGCACGCCATGATACACATTATATCCTCCAAGACGAATCCCCAATGCACCAGCAACAGCCGATTCCGGGAAGCCACTGTTCGGACTTGGGTGCAGACGAGCGTCTCGCTTGACTGTGCGCCAGCTTCTTGCAGCATCTCGTTTGTACATCCACGCCGCTATCACAAGCATTGCCGCTGTCAGGCGTGCTGGAATGTAGTTAGCCACATCATCTAGACGTGCTGAAGCCCAGCCTAAATGCAGATACTTTTCATTTTTGTAGCCAACCATGGAATCGAGCGTATTCACAGCACGATAAGCCAGCGCCAAGGGTGCTCCCCCGATCAAGGCATAAAAAAGCGGGGAAATAATCGCGTCCACGATATTTTCAGCGACCGTTTCAACCGTACCGCGTACAATCTCAGGCTCATCAAGTTGCTGCGTATCCCGCCCGACTATCATGCCCAGCTCCCGCCGTGCCGCAGCCAGGTCATCCGCCTGCAACGCTCGGTAGACTGCCATTCCTGCATCCTTTAGTCCTTTGGAAGCAATCGTGGTCGCAATCAGCACTATTTCTGCGCCGACAGATAACCACGGATGAATCCAGGCAAGCAATTGCAACAGCGCCCAGGCGAGCGCAAAGGAGCCTCCCGCCACAATGAGTGGAAGCAGTATACCCGCACGTTTCAGCCCCCGGTCACTTCGGACCTGGCGGCGAATCAATTTTTCCAATGCCGAAATGGCATGTCCCATACCGATGACTGGATGCGGCAACCACCTCGGATCACCGATCATCCTGTCCAAAAGGTAGGCTGCCAGGATAATCAAGCTAACTGTCACGCCGCTGTTCCTCCTCCAGCACTTCACCCAATACAGATAGCAGCCTGTCGTTGGCTTCTGCATCCTTGACCGCAATCCGAAAATGGCTCGTCGTCAGTCCCGGATACATAGCACAGCTACGTATAAGAACTCCGCGTTGTCCAAGCGCCTGCTGAATAGCCGATGCACTCCACGTACCCGGCGCCCTTGCCAGCACGTAATTGGCTTCACCGGGAACGACACCGCAGCCCCATTCCGCCAAGGCGGTTAACAGACGGTTGCGCTCCGCAGCAATCAGCTCCTGTGTTTGGTGCTCATATGCTTGCCCACTTCTCAAACACGCCTCGCCAGCCAGCAACGCCAATCCATTCACACTCCAGGTCACCTGTTTGGCCGTCATTCGCCGGATATAGTCCGGATGAGCAATCGCACAACCCAATCGTAGGCCAGGAATGGCATAAAATTTGGTCATTGACCGGATCAAAATCACATGAGGATAGCGATCCAGCACAGGCAGCAGTGAGATTCGCCGTTCCAGCGGAATAAAATCAATGAATGCTTCATCCACCACCAGCACGGTCCCCGTTGTGCCAGCCGCCTCTGCCAGCTCGCACAGCTCTTGCTCACCATACTGCACACCGTTTGGATTATTCGGCTGCCCGAGGAACAAAACATCTACCTGCTCCATGAGCTGAAGGATGTCCTCCACGTCCGCCTTCCATTGAAGCGAGGCCTTCCCATACACCCGGTTGACCTCGGCTCCGAATTTGCCAGCCAGCTCGGCATATTCCGAAAAACACGGCTCCACTGTACCCACACGCTTAGGAGCTAGTCCCAATAACAAGAGCGCCATGCTCTCAGCCGCTCCGTTTCCGATACTTAACGACTCCGGTGGAACATGCAGTCGCCGTGCGAGCATATTTTTAAAATTCCGATGCCCAGGGTCTGGATAGCGAATCACAGTGTCAAATGAGTGTTGCAGCGCCTCAAGCACCTCAGGCGGTGGACCAAGCGGATTAATATTTGCACTAAAATCTACAAAATCAGCAGCAGTCCCGCCAAATGTCGCCGCAGCTGTTTCCCTGTCCCCGCCATGACCGTAAACCTCTATCATTGCCTCTCATCCTTTCCGCCCGTTTCCAATCATTTAGCTCCATTATGAGGCTGCTTTTTGCGTCCCGTCAATGCAAATGAGCTTTTGTACATGGCTCACTTGGGTTACAATAGAAGGAGGCACACATAAAATTACACAGTTTATATACGGAGGAATGGACATGCTGTTCATCGACAACCAGGGGATACACGATCCAGCCATTAATCTTGCTATTGAGGAATACGCGCTCAAGCATCTACCGCTGGACGACAGCTATTTGCTGTTTTACATTAATCAGCCTTCTATTATTATAGGCAAGCATCAAAATACCATTGAAGAAATCAACGCCGAGTTTGTCAGAGATAACAATATTCAAGTCGTTCGTCGCCTGTCCGGCGGCGGTGCTGTATATCATGACCTCGGTAATTTAAATTTCAGTTTTATTACCAAGGATAACGGGGAGTCCTTTCATAATTTCCTTAAATTTACGCAACCTGTGATTGATGCTCTGCGCCAAATGGGAGTAGAAGCTGAAATGACAGGCCGCAACGATCTGCAGGTCGGAGAACGTAAAATTTCAGGAAACGCCCAATTTGCCACACGCGGACGTATGTTCAGCCACGGTACATTGATGTTTAACCTGAATCTGGACAATGTGGCTGCATCACTGCATGCCAATCCCGAAAAATTCAAATCCAAAAGCACTAAATCTGTCCGCAGTCGCGTAGCTAACATCAGCGAACTGATGGACCGTGAGATGACCATAGAGCAATTTCGCGAGGAACTGTTGCGTTTCATATTCGAATCAGAATTGGATCAAGTACCTCAATATAAGCTCACCGATACCGATTGGGCCAAAATCCATGAAATATCCAAAGAACGCTACCAATCGTGGGATTGGAACTACGGTCTATCCCCCGAGAGCAATATCAAGCACACACGTAAATTTCCAGTCGGTATTATTGATATCCGCATGGATCTTAAGGAAGGCTACCTCCGTGATATTAAAATCTATGGGGATTTCTTCGGTGTGGGTGACGTTGCTGATATTGAAAACATCCTGCGCGGCAAGCGTTATGATGAAGGTGAGGTACGTCAAGCCTTATCCTCTCTCGATTTGAAGCACTATTTTGGTAATATTGAGTTGGACGATTTTGTTGGACTTGTATTTTTGGAAGACTAACCGTTACTTTTTCCCATCGTTTCAAACCAATACTTCAGTGGTTATAAGGGGACAGGCTCTTATAGGAGCCGTCCCCTTTTCCTTGCGATATTGTCATTTTGAATATTATAAGATACAATTTTAGCATTGCCCCATGATAGAGATAAAGGAGAGAATACCGATATGTATAAATTAATTGCCATTGATATTGATGATACACTCATTAACGACCAAAAAGAAGTTACACCAGCGACACAACAGGCATTAGAAGCTGCTGTAGCGAAAGGTGTGGTGGTTACCCTCGCTACTGGACGAGCTTATGCCTCTGCACACAAAATTGCTCGCCAGACTGGTTTGAACGTGCCGATCATTACGTATCAAGGAGCTTTGGTTAAAAACCTGCTGGACGAAAACGTGCTGTATGAGCGTTATGTTCCACTCGTGGCTGCACGTCGTCTGTATGAATTCTGCGTGGAACGCAATCTGCATCTACAAACGTATATTGATGACAAATTGTACACACGTGAAGATAATCAGAAAATCAAAGATTACACGGAGCTGAACAACACGGAATATTTTGTAGAGCCTGTATTCAGTAAAGTTATAGAGCAGCCGGCTCCTAAATTGCTGATTATCGACGAGCCGGAAGTGTTGGATGAATTAATTCCTGAACTTCGCGTACTGCTTGGCAATGAAGTTCACATTACAAAATCCAAGCCTCACTTTCTGGAAATTATGCACCATGAAGGCACCAAGGGTCACGCGCTTACCTTCCTTGCAAACCATTTTGGCTGTGAACTGTCGGAAACGATTGCCATCGGCGACTCTTGGAACGACCATGAAATGCTTGAATGCGCTGGTCTCGGCATAGCGATGGAGAATGCCATTCCTGATTTGAAGAAGCTGGCTGATTACATCACTCGCAGCAATAACGAAGATGGTGTTAAGCACGCCATCGACAAATTCGTACTCAATGTTGAATAAGCAAAAAGTGCCTGCTCCCATAATTCTTAAATAAAGTAATACAACAACAAAGCCTCCAAACTGTCGCATGATCAGTAACATACGACAGTTTGGAGGCCTTTTCTGTCAGATCATATAATAACCTGACCGCTATAAAATATCAGGCAGCAGAACGTAACTTACGCCTGTTCACCAAACGGATAATTCCATTGTTCATAAGGATTAGTCCGGTCACAATGAGCAGCACCCCAACCAGCATCCACCAGCTTACATGCTCTCCATACAACAACGCTCCCAAGCCCACCGCAATCGGCGGTGATATATACAGCCACGTCGTCGGAAACAGGGGATTTGTACGCTCCATGAGCCAGTAGAACAGTGTATGTGCAATCATCGAACCAAACAGGATCAGATAGAGTAAAGACCCCATGGCAGGAAGGTACTGCCACCCCTCAGAACTCCACGGTTCCGTGATCGCAGACAGTAACAGCAGCATCCATCCCCCATGGATCATTTGCGCCGCATTCAGGGCAATCGGGTTCGTTTCACGAAATACATCCATCACTCGCTTGGAATAAAGAGCTCCCCCTGAATAACACAGCTCCCCCAGCAAAATAACAAGGCATCCCGCCAGCCACAGACCACTGATCTGAACCGCCAATCCGGGCAGCACAACCAGCACCACACCAAGAAAGCTGATCATGCAGCCAACGACCGTAATCCGTGACGTTTTTTGCCGTAGCAGTACAGATTGCAAAATGACGATCATCATCGGCCCAGTAGCTGACAGAATAGCTCCGATCCCGGAGCTGACATATTGCTCTGCCCAATACAAGGCCGAAAAGGTACCGAAGGTCGTTCCTGCTC
Organism: Paenibacillus sp. FSL M8-0228; assembly: GCF_038007385.1. Lineage (NCBI taxonomy): Bacteria > Bacillati > Bacillota > Bacilli > Caryophanales > Paenibacillaceae > Paenibacillus > Paenibacillus sp. FSL M8-0228. The sequence continues at coordinate 1,531,331 of NZ_JBBOXA010000001.1, read as the reverse complement.
CAATCAGCAACATTTCCTTACGCCATAATAACGACCATTTCACCTTTCCGGTCAGCTTCATAGCAATAAATAATATCGCACCTGCGGCGAAAAAACGTACCCCTGCCGATAAAAACGGCGGAAGCCCGGCTTCCACTCCCACTTTTATGGCCAAAAACGTTGTGCCAAAAATAAGACACATTACTGTAAACGCGATCCCAATCATGATACGTCCCTCTCCCTTCAGTTGCTTTTAAGCATACAGGGAGACGAACAGAACAGTTGTATAACTACAGAACAGTTGTATACGTTTTTGAAGTGCTATATAGTACAATACACACAAAGGAGCGTGGATAGCATGGGTAAGAACAACAGCGAACTACTTTTTCCAGCCGATCATGCCTTAAAGCTGTATGAGCAGGTTATCCATTATGTAACTGTGCGGATCGATCGCGGGGATTGGCAAACAGACATGAAGCTGCCGTCCGTACGAAGCTTGGCTCAGGAGCTGGGTGTACATCGGCTAACTGTTTTCCGGGCATATCAGGAGTTGAAGCAACGAGGACTGGTCTATGTAAGGGACAAATCAGGATATTACGTTCATGCTTCCCAAGCGACTGGACATGCAAAATATGCTGGCTACTCGAGACATACGTCCATAGACCTCACGATTCACTCCAAATCTGCCCATGCGGCAGATGATCCGTCAGTTTCAGCCTGGAGAGGAATGGATGGACTTACCCGCGTTCAATCAGTGAATGCGAATTTCCAGTTTTCCAAAGCGCTGATTGACCCCTCTCTCCTGCCCAACCGATTTTGGGGAGAGCTGATGATGCAGGTTTTTGAAAAGCATCCGAAAGTAGCAGCCACCTATTCCGCTGTACAGGGTGATACCGAGCTTCGGGAGGCCATGGCGCAGCATTTTAGCGTGGATAAGCATTTTGCTTTATCACCGGATGAAGTGATGATTACCTCGGGAGCACAGCAAGCCATTGATTTAATTGCCCGATCTCTGCTCCATACAGGAGACCGTGTATTGATCGAACGCCCTGCTTATGGTCCTGCCATGGAAATATTCCGCAGACAAGGCGCACGTCTGACCATGACCGATATTCGACCAGAAGGATATGATATGGACCAGATTGAGTGGTGCATGAAAACGGAAAAACCACGTCTCTTTTATATGAATCCGACATTCCACAACCCGACGGGCTTTACGGTCCCCGATGAGCAACGCAAACGACTGCCTGAACTAGCCGAGCGCTACGGCTGCCTCATTGTTGAGGATGACAGCACCTATGACATCAGCTTTGGGCAAAAGCCTCCTTCTCCGATTTTCGCCTATGATGTTTCGGGAAGCGTCGTCTACATTCGAAGTTACAGTAAATATGTCGCACCCGGTCTACGAATCGCAGCCGTGACCTGCCGACCACAGCTCATGAACAGCCTGCTCAACGTCAAAGCGTTGGTGGACAATGGATCGCCACTGCTGAATCAAAAGCTATTTTTAGAATACTTTCAATCTCCACGTATGCAGCAGCATATTAAAAAACTATGTATCGCGCTCCAGATTCGTAAGGAAACGATGGAAGACAGTCTCCGCGATTCCGGTTGGACATGGACCAGCCCAGCGGGAGGACTCAACCTGTGGCTCCAGCTGCCTTCTACGTTGAAACCTAATGAATTACTTGCCAAAAGTGTACAAGAATCTGTATCCTTTGTCCCCGGCAATGTATTTGATCCCATCGGCGCAGAGGGTAAAACGCATGTACGACTGTCCTATTCATACGCCAACGAGCTACAAATCAAAGAAGGAATCTCCGCCCTTCTACGTATCAGTCGAACGATGTAAAGGTAAAATGCACCTTTATTCTAACGGCAAACTCATGCCGGTGTGTGCCAAACTAATCCCTTCCAGAAGCCCATAATTGCGTGTGACATCCACATCATGGGACATATGTGTAAACACTGTGCTTTGGGGCTTAAGCCTTCCTATAAGCTCCTGTGCCTCCAGCATGTCATATACAGAGCGGGTGGCATACTCGGCCTCCTCATGATAAAAACTCGTTCCCAGGACGAGCAAATTCAGATTGTGCAAAGGCAGAATTTCCGCCTCATTTAATCCAATCGAATCCGAACAGTAGGCCCACGAGAAGCCGTCCTTTTCCAGGCGATAAGCGTAGGCATATCCGTTCTTCCCGTGATTCACACGCCATCCCCGGATATTCCACCCGCCAAGTTGGGCTCCCTGATCTACTGGAATAAGATCCAAATTTCCAGAGAGCCAGGAAAATTGCCGCAAGATCGTGTCGATCACTTCCTGTGGCGCGTACAATCGACCTCTGTTCCCAGTCCAGCGACAGGCATCTGCCCATTCTGGTAATCCTCCAATATGGTCAAAATGTGCATGTGTCACAAGGATCGTAGGGATAAAACGCAGATCGCGTAATTCTAGCTGTCTGCGCCAGTCCGGGCCACAATCAATCATAAAGTCCTCCGTCTCGCTTTCGATCAGCACAGACGATCTCAATCTTATGTTCGCCCCTGTCGTGCGAGCTTCTGTGCATACGAGACAATCACAATATACACGCGGAACCCCCATTGCATCCCCCGTGCCAAGAAAAATAAGCCGATTCATGGTTTAACTCCTATCTATTTGGGTCTTTTTACTACTATTATAACGAACAGACCGATTCTACGTAAATCATCTGCGTAAATCCTTCCAGCGTCCAACGCCAAAAGGAGCATGCCCAAAGCCGTGAAATCAGGCTAGACATCCCCCCAAGCGTGATCATATATATTTGAGAATTTTGCAAAAGCCTGATTTTTAAATGATGATAGGCATGGGATCTTCCTTCAGGCGGTTTTCCACCATCCAGCTGGACTGGTCATTATATAGATAGGCTCGATGCACCAACACTCGCACCTGCTGACCAGGTTCCAGCGTAGACTTCTCCAGCGAACGGTACGTCATGAGACGATGGTCCCCAACTTGTACTTCAACCATCCACTCACTTCCACGAAAATGCAAATGCTTCACTACGCCTTCCTCGGTCGCCGACAGAAGCGTAAATTCCTCGCTTGGCCCGACATCAATATACTCCGGACGGATCAAGGCACGTGTTCCCACTCCAGCAGCTTCTTCGAAGCCTTTGAGACTGCCTGCCTGTTCAATCACCGTAGATTCCCCAATGAAGGAAGCCACGAACGGGGTACCCGGTTTTTTATAAATATCCCAAGGCGTTCCCTTCTGCTCCAGTCGTCCCTGATTAATCACCATAATTTCATCCGCTACTTCAATCGCCTCATCCTGATCATGGGTGACAAAAATTGAAGTAATGCCCACCCGCTCAATCAACTCTCGCAGCCAGGTGCGCAGCTCCTGACGAATCTTGGCATCAATAGCTGCAAAAGGCTCATCCAACAGCAGCAATTGAGGCTCTGGTGCCAAAGCACGCGCAAAAGCAACTCGCTGTCGCTGTCCACCTGACAACTGATGCGGATAACGATGCTCAAATCCTTTGAGCCCCGTTAGTTCGACCAACTCCGTGACCCGTTCCTTGATACGGGTTTTGGAGCTTTTTTTCACTTTCAGACCAAAGGCAATATTGTCGTAGACGCTCATGTGCTTGAACAAAGCATAGTTTTGAAATACAAATCCGATTCCACGTTCCTGCGGGGACAGCTCGTTTACCCTTTTTCCATGAAAATGAATTTCTCCCGCATCCGGTTGCTCCAGACCCGCCAAAATGCGAAGAATGGAGGTTTTCCCCCCACCACTTGGACCGAGTAAGCCAATAAGATGGCCCGCCTGAATATCAAAAGATACGTCCTTTACTGCATGAAAATTACCGAAATGCTTGTTTAATCCTCTTACTTCCACATGCATATCCGTACACTTCCTTTCCGCTTCTGGACCTGTTCAGGAACAGCAGCAGCCTTGCTTACCGCAAAGCACGTACCTCATTTAAAATCATTTAATTATTCCAATGCATATACTATGTTTTTTCTTATGTGATACTTTATCAAAGGAAAGTAATTTTCGTCAACTCTATATATTATATTAGGAATTAAAAGGGTAAAGTATTAGGAAGAAAGGAGATGGAGTTATTGTTGCATACTTTAGAATTATCCACTACACGGCGAGATGAAATTCGTGATATTACACGAGAGGTTGCTTCATTGATCGAAAAAAGCGGGGTGCAACAAGGAACCGCACTTGTTTATTGTCCACACACGACAGCCGGCATCGCCATTAATGAAAATGCAGACCCAGATGTCAAACATGATGTGATGTTAAGACTAGATGAAGTCTATCCGTGGGAGCATCCCCAATATCGCCATATGGAGGGAAATACAGCGTCCCACCTAAAATCCATCACGACAGGCCCCTCACAAACGATCATCATCCATGATGGAAAGCTGTTGCTCGGACGATGGCAGGGACTTTATTTTTGTGAATTCGACGGACCACGCAGACGTCAATACCATGTGAAAATCATGAAGGGCTGACGGAAACGGGTAAAAAAACAGACCATGATGTTTTCCTACTGGATGCATCATCGTCTGTTAAATTCTTAGTCGCTTTCGCAAAGTACCGTAATGATAAGTCACCGTCATGAAGTGCATACACCTAGAAAAGCGCCCTACATGTTCATGGGTGAAGCGTGTGAATGCAGGTACGCTCATAGGTGTCTGCACAGCAGCTTTACATGTGCTAAAGCAGCGGGCCTAATTTCTTCAAATGTTAAACCGTCCTGAATATAAAAGGATACAAAGCCATGCATGGATAAAAACAGGCTTTTCGGTACCCTTGAGCAATCTTCCTCCGAATGCCCCAGACCACTCAATTCTTGACGGATCATGGACGCAAATAGTTCCACACAACGGTTTTGCTCTGTGCGACAGTATGCAAATAGTTCTTCATCGTGCATCATAAACATAATTTCGTACTGATATGGATTTTCCAAACCAAAACGGATAAATTCCAGCATCAAGTACTCCAGCCTGCTCAAGCCATTATCAGGCGTACCTGTTGCTGCTTGCAGTAGAATCCCACGCAATGTATTAAAATCTTCAATCACAATAGCATAGAACAGTTCAGCCTTCTCTTTAAAATGATAATATAACGAACCATGACTGTACCCCAGATGCTGGCCAATGCTGCGCATTGAAATCGCACGGTAGCCCTTGGTAATAAACAAGTGCCTAGCCGCTTCCAGAATCCGCCCTCTTGACAACTCCTGTTCTACTGCTCTTCTAGCCATATTATTTATTCCCCTTCAATAAAGTAAAGCTGCTCTCCCTCCGACACAAGCGATTGCCCCTGCGTCAAGTCTGTTATCCAGTTGCTGAAGGATTCCGCATCACCAGCCAGCGGCAGACAGGTTAAGGTAACTTTATCCGTAAACATTGTTTCTCCAGTACGGATGCTGCGATTGCGTAATTCATTTTCCACTTTGCCCAACCAGGTATAATCCAATTCTACAAAAACTTCACGATGCAGCACACGTGTAATTGCATCCCCTGCCTCGATTGCTGCAACAGCACCATCTGAATACGCGCGAATCAGACCGCCTGCTCCCAACAAAATCCCACCAAAGTAACGGGTAACAACAATAGCGACATTTTTCAGCTTTTGGTTGCGGATCACCTCCAAAATAGGCTTTCCAGCCGTACCACTCGGTTCTCCGTCATCCGATTGCTTTTGGATTTCGTCTCTTTCCCCAATCATGTAAGCAGAACAATTATGGGTAGCGTTCCAATGCTCTTTTTTGATGCGCTCTATGAAAGCAACTGCTTCTTCCTCAGTTTGAACAGGCTGAATATGGCCGATAAAACGGGATTTTCGGATCACAATTTCCTTGTTGCCGGCACCGCGTACGGTTCGGTATTGTTCCAACATACACGTATAACCTTCCTTACTTCATTTTACAAGAAAGCAGTCCCCCGCTACTGGCAGCTGGTGAACTGCTTTCCTGTACTTTAATTGATGCTATACACTATAACACTTCTGACCGAAATCCTGTTTCGCATCAGAGATTACAGCACTCTTATTCAGACAATCTCGCTTCAAGCTCAGCTTTTTCTTTTTCGAAGCCTGGTTTACCGAGCAGCGCAAACATGTTCTTCTTGTAAGCTTCTACGCCCGGTTGATCGAACGGATTTACACCCAACAGGTAGCCGCTGATGCCGCAAGCTTTTTCGAAGAAATAAGCAAGATAGCCGAAAGAGTAAGGGCTTAAGTCAGGAATATTTACAATCAAGTTCGGTACTTGTCCGTCTGTGTGAGCCAGCAATGTACCTTGGAATGCTTTTTTATTTACAAAATCCACAGTTTTGCCTGCCAGGAAATTCAGTCCGTCCAGATCATCCTCATCTGCTTCGATGGTGATGTGACTAGGTACATTTTCTACTTGGATTACCGTTTCGAAAATATTGCGGCTGCCTTCCTGAATGAATTGTCCCATGGAGTGCAGGTCTGTCGAGAAATCAACAGAAGCAGGATAAATGCCTTTGTAATCCTTGCCTTCGCTTTCTCCGTACAACTGTTTCCACCACTCGGATACAAAATGAAGAGACGGCTCATAGTTTACGAGAATTTCAATTGCTTTACCTTTGCGGTACAAAGCGTTACGAACGGCTGCATATTGATAAGCCTCGTTCTCAGCTACATTCGGGTTGCTGTATTCTTTGGAAGCGTCTGCCGCCCCCTGCATCATTTCTTCGATGTTAATGCCTGCAGTAGCAATCGGCAACAAGCCTACTGCTGTCAGCACAGAGTAACGACCACCCACATCATCAGGAATAATGAAAGATTCGTAGCCTTCTTCGTTAGCCAGTTTTTTCAAAGCGCCACGTTCTTTATCGGTCGTTGCATAAATACGTTTGCGCGCTTCTTCTTTACCGTATTTTTTCTCCAGAGCTGCACGGAATACGCGGAATGCGATAGCTGGCTCTGTTGTCGTACCTGATTTGGAAATGACGTTCACAGAGAAGTCTTTACCTTCAATCAGTTCCAACAGATGATTCACATATGTAGAGCTGATGTTGTTGCCTGCAAAATAGATAGCTGGGCCCTTGCGTTGATCTTTAGGCAGTGCATTGTAGAAAGAATGCGACAGCATTTCGATCGCAGCACGTGCTCCAAGGTAAGAACCGCCGATACCGATTACGATCAGTACTTCGGAATCGCTTTGAATTTTAGCAGCAGCCTTTTGGATGCGCGCAAACTCTTCTTTATCATAATTGGTAGGCAGGTCGATCCAACCTAAGAAATCGGAACCTACACCGGTTTGGTTGTGCAGTTGCTCATGAGCCAGCTTGATAGGCTCTGCAAAATAATCAATTTCGTGCTGACCTACAAAGGAGAGAGCTTTAGTGTAATCAAAAATAACTTTTTTAGACATGTTTGGAACCTCCTGTTTGGTATTACTAAGACCATGAATACGAACATAAGGACTTAGGAATAGGATACTTTAATTTGCTGGGCCTGACAAGCTTGCGTTACCTATGTATCCTGTGCTTGACAGCCCCTCCTGTAGATAGGGTAGCATGCCCATGCTACAATTAACTGAGATCAACCTGTTTCAATATTCAATTCAGGGCCGACTCGCATCTGCATCGGACGGCAACTTCCAACAAGAAAGGTGATTAGCAATGAAAAACATCGGATTTATCGGACTGGGCACCATGGGCGCCCCGATGGCATCCAATCTGCTAAAGCAGGGATTCGGAGTCACAGTTTATAATCGCACCGCTTCGCGCTGCGAGCCACTGGAAGAGCAAGGCGCACGTACAGCTTCAACCCCTCGTGAAGCAGCTGAAGGTCAGCACTTGGTCATTACCATGGTCAGTGATGATCATTCCATTCGTGACATCTATTACGGCGAAGACGGTGTGTTTGCCGGCCTTACGGCTGGCATGACCGTGATGGACAACAGCACGATTTCACCTGAGCTGGTCAAACAACTAGCCGCCGAAGCGGACAAGCTGGGCTGTTCCTTCATTGATGCTCCCGTAACAGGCAGTAAGCCTGCCGCTGTAGACGGCACACTCGTGTTCATGGTTGGTGGTAATGCAGAAGCCATTGCGGCACAATCAGATGTTTTTGATACCCTGGGCAAAAAGGTACTTCATATGGGACCTAATGGAAGCGGGGCCGTAGCCAAGCTCGCTCATAATACGATGGTCGGTATTCATAACCTCGCTCTGGCTGAAGGCTTTGCTATCGCGGCTAAATCCGGCATCCCGGCAGACAGCTTCCTTGAATTGGTACAACTCGGATCGGCAGGCAGCAAGGCCGCTGACCTGAAAGGGCGCAAAATCATTGAGCATGATTTTAGCAACCAGTTCTCACTTGCCTTGATGCTTAAGGACTTGAAGCTTGCTTCCTCACTAACAGACAGCCTGTCCATCCCCGCACCTATGTTATCCATTGCCAAAAGCCTATTTCAAGCCGGGCAAACGCAAGGCTACGGCGACGAGGACCTATCCGCTGTCGTGAAGACATACGAAGCATGGATTGGCCGCACCATTGGTGGTCAACCTCTCGAATAAGCTGTACCTTTCTGTGTAACCATACGGCTGTGCTTGTGTACATATGGCATAGCTTTAGGGTAAGCACACTTAGCTTGAAGGCTGAGTGTGCTTACCCGTTTTAGCTTACTATTCGGGATAAGAACAGCAATAATCAGTTACACTTCGTACTTCCAGCTTGAAGGAAGACTTTGCAGGTACGTGAAAGGTTGCTGTCCCTTGTATTTCCAGCCATTCCTCAGTACCTGGAAGTAACACTCTCAGATCCCCTGCCAAAATCTCCATAATCTCACGGGAATCCGTGCCGAACTCGTACGTTCCTGGCAGCATAATCCCCAGTGTAACCTTACTACCGTCACCCAGGATGACTGTACGGCTTGTAACCTGACCATCGTAATAAACGTTTGCTTTTTTAACTACGCTTACTCCATCAAACTGTGTCATTCGTTATCCCCTCATCTGCTCTCAATGGTTGAATGAATATTGGTGCATCATAACATAGATTTGATTCCAGCTTCAGTATGAAAATACACACTGTATCACGTATACAATACACTGGAATTCCAAAGTGATCTTTTCGCAAAACATCAACTGTATGAAACAAACAGCCGTAAGCCTTACTCAGGTTACGACTGTCTGTTTTAGATGCTCCAATGTTTTATTTCAACAAAGCTTTCACACGGCTAACAACATTCTCTACTGTAAAGCCGTATTCCTTAATCACGCGATCGCCAGGTGCGGATGCGCCGAATGTACTGATACCGAGAATGTCGCCTTGGTCGCCAACATATTTTTCCCAGCCCAGTGGATATGCCATTTCTACAGCCAAACGAGCTTTCACTTCTGGCAGCAGAACGGAATCTTTGTATGCTTTGTCTTGTTTTTCGAACAGATCCCAGCTTGGGAAGCTGATAACACGTACTTGAATACCTTGTTCTGCCAGTGCTTCCTGAGCTTTAACAGCCAATTGCACTTCGGAGCCTGTAGCTAGAATTTGAGCAACTGGTTTGCCATCTGTTGCATCTGCAACCACATAAGCACCGCGTTTGATACCTTCGCGTGCATGCTCAGCACTAGCAGCCAGGATTGGCAGGTTTTGACGAGTTAATACCAGAGCAACCGGGTTTTTCTTGTTTTCCAGCGTGTAAGCCCAAGCAGCAGAAGTTTCATTACCGTCCGCTGGACGAATTACTGTCAAGTTCGGGATAATACGCAGGGAAGCCAATTGCTCGATCGGCTCATGAGTCGGACCATCTTCACCTACAGCAATACTGTCGTGAGTCAGAACGTAGGTTACAGGCAATCCCATCAGAGCTGCCAGACGAACGGCTGGACGCAGATAGTCTGTAAATACGAAGAATGTACCGCCGAATACTTTTACACCTTGGTGCAACGCCATACCGTTCATCGCAGCAGCCATACCAAATTCGCGGATACCGAAATAGATGTTACGGCCGGCGTAGTCTTCTGGCGTAAAGTTCGTCAGGTTGTTCAAATGTGTCATTGTGGAGCTCTCCAGATCGGCAGAACCGCCTGTCAGGAAAGGTACGTTTGGAGCCAATCCGTTCAAAGCATTACCAGAAGCTACACGAGTCGAAACGGCTTTGTCTTCAGTCGTGTACTTCGGAAGGTCACGATCCCATCCTTCTGGGAGATCGCCGTTTACAGCTGTTTCGAACTGAGCTGCCAAATCAGGGTGAGCAGCTTTGTATTTGGCGAACTGTTCATCCCATGCTTTGTTCGCTGCGATACCGCGCTCTTTTACTTTAGCAAAATGCTCGCGAACCTCTTGTGGTACGTGGAAGTCCTCTTCGTATACCCATTTGTAGAATTCTTTAGTCAGCTTGGCTTCTTCTGATCCCAGTGGGGAACCATGAGTACCGCCGTGTCCGCCTTTACCTTGTTTGTTCGGGCTTCCGTAGCCGATGACTGTCTTCACTTCAATCAACGTAGGACGTGTCGAGTCGCCTTGCGCTTCTTCAATGGCTTTTTGGATGGCTGGAAGGTCGTTACCATCTTCTACGCGCAGTACTTGCCAGTTGTAAGCTTCAAAGCGTTTGGCAACACTCTCGGAAGAGGACAGATTAAGCTTGCCGTCCAGTGTAATATCATTGGAATCAAACAATACGATCAGTTTGCCCAGTTGTAAGCGACCAGCCAGCGAAGCAGCCTCGTGGGAAATACCTTCCATCAGATCGCCATCGCCGCAAATTGCATATGTGAAGTGATCTACAACTTTAAATTCGTCCTTATTATAGGTTGCGCCCAGTTGAGCTTCAGCCATTGCCATACCTACGGACATTGCTAGACCTTGTCCCAGAGGACCGGTTGTAGCATCTACACCAGCAGTGTGGCCAAACTCAGGGTGGCCCGGTGTAAGGCTGCCCCATTGACGGAATTGTTTCAGTTCTTCCATAGGAAGATCATAGCCGCTCAGGTGCAGAAGGCTGTATAGCAACATGGAACCGTGTCCTGCAGACAATACAAAACGGTCACGGTTAACCCATGTAGGTTGATCGGGATTATGATTCATCGTTTTAGCAAAAAGTTGGTATCCCATTGGCGCGGAGCCCATCGGCATACCAGGATGTCCCGAGTTTGCTTTCTCGATGGCATCAATTGCCAACGTACGAATAGTTGTGATGGACAAATTGTCGATCGTGGAGTTTTCATCCTTTTGAATCGCTTGGTTCTGGTCAGTCATGGTTAGCCTCCTCATATTGTAAAAAGTATGTCAATTGCATTCGGTCATACTCCCCAACATCACCGCCTGATACAAAAACGATATCTGTTGAAGTGAGTGAATCTGCTTGAATGTTTCAATATGACTTATACATTCTTAAGTATTGTACCATTTGCCGTGAAAGTTTGCCAGATCGTTTATAAAGATGATTGTGGGAAATGTAGTACCGTGTCCTCATATAAATATACCCGTAATGTATTAACCTCATTTAAAAAAATATAAAATCACAAAAATATTATGTACTGACCGGCTATAAGGCTAATAATTCACATGAGGATTTTGCAAAATCCTTATATAAAAAAACAAAGCCCGTTATGCGATGGGCTTTGTTTAACAAAAAATATAGATTCACAAATTTTTCCTAAAATTTTAAGATTAGTTAAAAACGACTGTTTTGTTCTCATGAACCAGAATACGATCCTCTGCATGCCACTTCACGGCTCTTGCCAAAACGACCCGCTCTATGGTGCGACCGATCCGTTTTAGCTCATTTACATCATCTCCGTGGCTTACACGCTGCACGTCCTGCTCAATGATCGGGCCGCCGTCCAATTCTTCAGTTACATAATGCGCAGTAGCACCAATAATTTTCACACCGCGATTATAGGCTTGGGCATATGGCTTCCCACCCACGAATGCAGGCAGAAAGGAATGATGGATATTGATAATTCGGTTGCGATAATGCTCAATAAACTTGGGAGATATAATCTGCATGTAACGGGCCAAAATGATAACGTCTATCTCTTCGCCAATAACCTCTAGTTGGCGACGCTCCGCCTCCGGCTTGGTATCGGCGGTTACCGGAATATGGTGATATGGGATACCAAACGATTCCACATACTCCTTCATATCCGGATGATTACTAACCACCAATGAAATATCCGCGTCCAGATCTCCTGCCTGCCATTGCCACAGCAGTTCTACCAAACAGTGATCTTCTTTGGAAACGAAAATGGCCAGTTTTTTCTTGCGGCTAACCGCAGAAATCGTCCACTCCATACGGAATTGCTCAGCAACAGCGGCAAAATCCTGCTCCAACTGTGGCTGGGTTGCACTCAAATTCGGCAGATCAAATTCAATCCGCATAAAAAACATACCGCCCGACGGGTCCATTGTATATTGGTCAGATTGAACGATATTGGCCCCATGCTCGTACAAAAAACGGGACACGGCCGCTACAATACCTGGTCCATCTGGACAAGATACAAGCATACGCGCGCGGTTTTCATGGGCTGATAGAGTGCTATTTGGCTGATGTTTTACGTGAATTTCCATGTGGCTATTAATCCCCCTTAGCTTATACCGTCACTGGCAAATGACTGCCGGCAAACCAGGCAATCAACCGTTGATTAATGTGTTCTTCGCTCAAATCTGGAAATAGTGCTGCTTCCGTTATCATGTCATACAGACGTTCCAACGGCTCACGTGGATCGGCTTTTCTTGCTTTGGCATCATTTTTCAGCAGAGCCCAGGTGTCCAGAACAAATTTGCGGACATCCACATCCTGTTTTTTGAAAAACGAATGCAATTGCTCTACCTGACCCAAAAACTCATCCCCAAAGCGCTCCTTTACATTTCCGCGAAGCAGGGCAATTTCAACCTCATACATCGGACGCTGAGTTTTGGCTTCCTTCCCAATCCATGGCGTCTCCAAAATAAACGGACGTCCTTGAAGTGCTTCATGATGCACCACATTATGAATAGTCTGATAGCCAATCCAGCCTGATCCGATCGGAGTATGGCGGTCTTTATGAGCGCCAACTGGATTTTTACTGTCATTAATGTGAACAACTGCAATGCGATTCAAGCCGACAATACGGTCGAACTGCTCCAATACACCGTCCAGATCATTTACGATATCATAACCCGCATCGTGAATGTGACAGGTGTCCATACAAACCGTAAGACGCTCGTTACGCTCTACTTTATCTATAATGGAGGCAATCTCCTCAAAGCTACGCCCCATTTCCGTTCCTTTGCCTGCCATCGTTTCAAGCGCGATGTTAACATCTGTCTCCTTCACGCCGTTCAGTACCTCGTTCAAACCATCGGCAATACGCCCGATTCCATATTCCGCATCCTTATCGGTAAAAGCGCCCGGATGCAGCACAATATTTTTCACACCTATCGCGTGTGTGCGCCGAATTTCCTCCTGAAGAAAGCTGACCGCAAGCTCATAGGTATTTTCTTTGTAAGAGCCAAGGTTGATGATATACGGGGCATGCACCACGATATCTTCCATTCCCTTCTCAGCCATTAACTGCTTGCCTTCCTCCAAATACATGGACTCCATCGGCTTACGACGCGTGTTTTGCGGTGCTCCCGTGTATATCATAAAGGAGCTGGACCCGTAAGTAGACGCTTCTTTTGTAGCGCTGAGCAGACCCTTGTCCGAGAAGGACACATGAGAACCAATTTTCAGCATGACCCTGATTCATCCCCTTATCCTGTTATGCTTGTCTTATTTTAATTTAATCATTTTAACGTGATTATTGAAATCAAACAACATAGCTTTTATGGCAACTTTCTTAAATCAGGATTTTGCAAAATTCGATTCCAGTCGCTCCAAAGTGCAATATACAGACGAACCAGACCATTTCGATCAATATATTCTTCATTGAAAGTCGCTTATTGGGCTTTTGCAAAATCCTCAAATAACTCTATTAAGGGAATACGTAGATAAAGTACACATCAGAATATATGTTAGTCAAACAGGGGTAAATAAAATCATGGATTGACACTTAACCGTATAAAGGACATTCATATGAAGTTTTTTTCTCTCGAAAAGGGTTATATTCTATAACGGATGTATTTTTTGTGAATTGGAAGGAGAGCTGGCTCCATGAACATCATCGTATGTGGAGGAACTGGATTGGTGGGGAGTGCACTGGTCAAAAGCCTGCTAGACGACGGATACACCGTGAAAGTCGTTACCCGCAAGCCACTGGTAGGACACGAAGCGAGCCCCCGCTTGCAATATATGAGCTGGAACGAATTAAAACAAAAGCCTGAAGTACTGGAAGGCACAGATGCGGTCGTTAATTTAGCAGGCGAAACGCTGAATCAGCGCTGGACGGATAAGTCCAAACAAAGAATTCTTCAATCTCGACTGCTATCTGTTGCCCGGTTGGCTCAAGCATTGAATGCTCTACAAAAAAAACCGAAAGTAATCATTCAGGCTTCTGCTGTTGCCGCCTATGGTACATCCCTGACCGAAACATTCGATGAAACGAGCCCGCGCTGTTCGGGAGATTTTCTGTCTCAGGTAGTTGAGCAATGGGAAGAAGCAGCCAATGCCTACCCTTCTGAAGCCCGTTTAATTAAGTTACGCATTAGCCTTGTGCTGGACAGAAAAAAAGGGGCATTCCCACTCATGAAGATGCCTTATAGCTTCGGATTCGGCGGCAAAATAGGTAGCGGCCATCAATGGATGAGCTGGATTCATATTGAAGATATCGTTCGTCTGATCACGTACTGCATCCATACGACGGAAATCGTCGGAGCAGTGAATGCTTCATCACCACAACCCTTGACGAACGACCAGTTTGGGAGGACAGTAGCTACGGTATATCACCGTCCGCACTGGTTTCCCGTCCCCAGCATTCTCGTTTCAAAGCTAGTTGGTGAGATGAGCACGCTAGTATTGGATGGTCAGAAGGTAATACCGCGCAAAGCGCTGGAGCACGGATTTAAGTTTCACTATCCTTCACTTAAGGACGCTCTTAAAGAACTCCATTCTTCCCAAAAACAGCATTGAATTGAAAAAGAGGAACTCTTGGCTGGTAGGTAGTGTCACTACCAGCTTAGGGTTCCTCTTTTTAGTCAGATACAATCTCTCAAGCAGACTACAAGTTATTAAGATGCCCCATTTTATTCCCATGAATAGTCCACTATTCATAAAGAAAGAAGCTCTGAATATAACAGGCCTCTTCTTGACATATATCCATATAACCTTCATTTATGATGCATTGGAGGATTTAAAAGAGTCCAACCGGTAAGTATAAGAAACTCCAGCGATTTTAAAAGTATCTCCATCCTTCATTGTGTACTCCTTATAAGGCACCATAGGCTCTCCATTCAGAACAGTTCCATTCGTCGAGGATAAATCCTTAACAATGTGGCTATGTTCTCCTGTAACTATGCAAAGCTCAATATGAGAACGGGAAGCTCCATCCGTATGCTCTACAAACTGAACCAGTTGCGGATCTCTCCCGATGATAAAACTGCCTGCAACGAATTGGTCTGGCTGCAACCGGATGCGCTCTGTCCCTCCACTACCTGGTGGCTTGCGATCCAGGCAAGCCATCGGTGATTGCTGCACTGGTGAAATCTGCATCTCTTGATCTGCACGAAGCAGCATCGTTTCCTGCTTAGATGCAGCATTTAGAAGCTCCGTTACCCCGGAGAGAGACTTATAATAAGCCTCGCTGGTATCACTGGCTTCCAATTCATTTCCCCGTTCCGCACCTTTCCACGATGGCTCGTGTAAGTCACAATTTGCTGAAGTTTTCTTACTATTTTCCGTAACTCGATTTCCCACGCTCTTAGATTCTGAGTTTGGAAAAGTCCATCTCCAGTTCTCCGGCCCTTGATCACTCGAATCGGAAGATTGCTTGTCTTGATGATGACGTCCCGCTACAAATCCGGTCAGCTTATCTACCTGATAACGATCATTTTTGCGCTGTGCTGGGGAAGAAGTAGTTCCTAACCATTCCGAATCCAATACAGGTACTGAATCGCTGTACATATGAGATGAAGTTCGATTGCGCTCCCATTTCCCCGTCCAGCTTATATAAGCAACAGCGGCAAGTACCAAGGTCAGCACCATGGAAATAATCAACGGTACCGTCTCTGGATGGTCCAGATAAATATAACGCCACACGATGGCCGAAGCGAGCAGACATCCGAGAGCAATGTAGGTTTTATATTTTTGCAATCCAGGCTCCACATCTTCTACTTCGTTTTCTGTTACATGCTCGGAATTCTCCTCTGGTTTCACGGACGGTTTGAGCCGATTGATCCGTTTAAGCTCCTGAATCTCCTGTAGAGTTTCCCGATGCTCTCGCGCGTATGTTCCGCCACGATCCGTATAGTTCCCCTGTGAGGTATGAGCAGATAGGATAGGATCGGCTGATGAAAAGGCTCGCTCTTCCATACTTTCTGCCTGCACGCTAGCACTCTCTGTACCAGCCTTCATTCCTTGCAACAGCAGTTCCTTTAGCAAACCCAATTCAAATTCATTTCTATCACACAGATCGAGTATGCGTTGTATATTTTCTCCCTGAAAGTGGGCCACACGAGTCATTAAACGAATAACCATCTGCTTAAATTGACTGCCTGTTTGCCCTGCATACTGTACACTGCGTAAAGGAACATAGGTTAAACTGGCGGTTTCCCTTGTACCTGAACCACTTAGAAAAATATAATCCTCGTGCAAAATAAACTGGCGAATATCTAACATATATTGCGGGCTGCGATGGAGGGCATCTGCCACTTCAAAAAGAATCCGGTAGAAATCAGAAGTCGACACGCCCCCACCTTTCCATAATTGGGAAAGCATGCGTTGCCCCGAAATGTCGTAATGTAACTCAATCTGAAAATCGACTTCCTTTATTCTAAGTTCCAGTAGACCGGGAATCCGATTACCAGTCATCATTCCAGTTTGTACGGAATTTAAATCATCGGTTTTGAGCCCGTCTTCCTTGTTTAGAATCATAAATGTCCCGCCGTTCCGGGCAAAATCCCTGCTTAAACCAAACAATTCATGACCTCCTTAACAATTTCCTATCTCCGTGAGGTAGCATGATCTCCCCCAGCGGACATGTCATGGCAAGAAGTAAAGATAAGCACTGATCGCCCCCGGAATGACTGCCGTCATAAAAGGAAACCTGAGGTGTGCTTCATTTCCACTGGTCAGTGCTTTTCCGCTGCGAAATAGAAAAAATCCTCCTAAATTAAAAGCTACGCGCTGCAGTCTCATGATGGTTTCCCTCTTCCATAGCAAAATCCCTATGCCAATAATACCTGCAAAAAAAATCGAATATAAAGCTGACTGCCATGCAAAAGCGGCACCTGTCCATGCTCCAATCAAGCCGAACAGCTTCACATCTCCTGCACCAACAGCTCCCATCCAGTACAAAATCAGCATGAACCCAAATCCGGTACCCAGTCCAGCAACAGCAAATAAAAAACCGTGCCACCCCCCAAATAGAGTATTGAATACCAAGCCTACCACTATGCCGGGTAATGTAAGCTTATTAGGGATTTTCATGCTACGTAAATCCGTAACTAACGCAATCGCGAGCAGAACTCCGCATACAATATACATCCACGTCAATGCGATCTTCCCCCTTTATAAAAATAGAACTAGCAGACTGCCAAATCATTTTCCATCGTAGCTATCCCTACAAGTCTATATCCATCCTATCCATCAGCTGGCTTTTCCACGGTAAACGGAACTTCTATACGTTGACCAACCTCTGTTTCAATTACAAAGCTCCATTGACCAGGTGTTGTGTTCGTTCCCACAAACCAGTTCCATTCTATAATCCCGTCCGCGTTGGCAGAGGTCCAGCCCAAGTGCTGAGCTGTGCTTTCACCCGACTTATAAAGCACAGAAAGGTTAGCAGTCGTCCCAGGCTCAACCTTGGCCTTGATTAAATTGTACACACCCTTCACAGCAGGTTCAGGCTTAACGAGCAACTGTATGGAATGCTCCGCATCCTTGTCCCCCGTCGCATTTCCTGTACCTGCCCCTTCCCCTGTGTCGCCAATCCAAAGACGTTCCTCAGCTGCCGCCTGAAGCACAATGCTGCGATACAGAAAAGGAACCTTCATCGGCAGTTCATACGACAGTTCTACTCTAAAATAAGGGTCCTTAGTTCCTGTAAGAGCAGGTACATGTACGCTCGTTATATGAATACGGTCATATTCCAGAATGCTTTCCTCCATAAAAGGCTTTAGCATCGGCTTCAAAACAGGATCGAGTGCAGCTTCCGTAAATCGCCCCCGCAGTTCCTCCATCGGCTTTTGACCGCCCTGAACAGCGCTTTCTACCCAATCACCAATTGGAGGTGGCAACTGGGCAGCGAATTGGCTTGCATATTCACTCACAGATAACTTGGGCAGTTCATCCAGCGGTTCACGCACTGCATCTATTTTTGCGGACGCCGCCTCCACGGCTAGAGAAACTGGGTAGATTTTAGCCGAAACCTGTTTAACCGCTTCTGAAGCGGTGGTCTGCAACGCTGTAGATACCAGTGTCATCTGAACCATATAAATGAGAAAAATAATAAAAAACAGAAACATTGGCAACACCAATGACGCTTCTAAAACAATACTTCCTTGTTCACATTGCTTTTGCCCACAAACTTTCCGTAAACACCGATTAATAGGAAAAATGCGCTGTTTTCGTGACATAGTACACACTTCCCTTAATACTCTCGCCTTCTTTTGAGGCGGTCCCGAGCATCTTCATTACCCCAGGTAGAAACCACAGCCTCATCCCATTCTTGACCTCACCCGTTGCATACGTTTGCCGCTCAGCAGGATTGACATCTGTATTCAGACGGATCAGAGCCAGCATACGGGACATTTTTCGTTCATTATTGCTATGGAGCATCAGGAACAATCGCAGATGATCCTTGTATGTCATTCGAAATTTCAGAAAATCAGACAATGGCACGTCCCCCTTTTGTGCCAGCATAATCATGTCTTCTATCGCTTTTTCTACTCCATATAACAAAGCTGCCGCCAAAACGACCAGCGGATTACCTTTTGAGCTGTTCTTAACCAATCCCTCCATTGTTCGAATGGCAAGTCTCATAGCAAAAATTTCTCCATAGGCGGATGCCAGATTACCCGTCGGATTATGGAACCCATACAAGATGTACTCAACTTCCTGATTATTCACCTCCAGCTGATCTCCCAAAATCTGTGCAGCATTTCCCACATTTCCACCCGATCCGGCCAAACTGCCAAAACGACTAAAATCCACATGATGGAAGTAAGAAAGCGCGTATTCATTCTGGTAAAACTCGTCTCCCAGTTGAGTCAGTAAATTGGATGCCGCACCGTATAGACCATCCATACTATCCATGGAAGATCCTGCTGCATCATAGGTGTCATAGGACAAATCAGCGGATACAGATGGACTGGATGTAGACTGGTTAAACGAAATACTTTCATTGTAATACTGCTCCAGATTTTGGAATTGTTCTGCACTTTGTTTACCCTTGGATAGAACCTCAATAATCCGATAGGCTTGTTTGAGTTTGTTTTTCGCCTCTTTTTCCATTTTCTTGCGTTCTTTGTCCGGGCCGCGTCGCGTATCCATCGTCCTGGCTTCACCGTCGAGCACATTGGCGGGTCCCGCCCAAGCATACGCATTTAAGTATTTATCTATCTCCTTAAGCGTAGAAGCGACTTCTTGCTTGAGCATGTCTGCATTCAAAAACGGATCTGTATAAAAGGATAACGTACGCATCATACTCGTTATTCTATTGTTAGCAGTATTTATAGAAGTCCGTTGCTTTTCAATTTCTGCTTCCCATTGCTCAAATTCCTTGTCTGGAATCAACAAATCCTCTGCTTTTTGCCGTGCGCTTCCTACCGAAGGATCTGCGTTGGAGCCTGTCCCGCTTGGAGTAGGGGCTGCTGAAACCTCATCGTAGCCTGCATTGGCCGCCCTCTGCTTATATTGGGCAATGACTTTGCGCATCTCTTCATTAATCTGTTGGGCCTCATTTAACGGTTCCTTGGCTTCCAGAAGCAACTTATCATGTTCTTCCCCAGCCTGAACCATGATCTGACGCAGGCGATCAAGCGCTGCCCTCGCTCTACGTGCATACTTTTCCATCTGCATGATTTTAACGTCGTCCACACTCTTCTTATTGTCTTCATATACATGTACGTAATGCTTATATTGAGCGGCAATATCGGCTACAACCTCAAGCGGGTCCCATATATACTGATTGGGCATATAGGTGCCCCTCTGTTTAATAATCCGCTTGCGAACCTCTTCCATATAAGCTCCTGCTTTACGCTGCTTCTCCAGCATGTCATCAAGTTTGGCCTCTCGTCTGTCGTATAGCTTTTGCAGCCGTTTCAGCAAATCTACCGTATGAGAAGCCTCTTTCATATTTTGAGAGAGCGGCTTCAGCTTTTCGAGCACTTCAAACGTAAAATCGACAGGTGCTTTATACTTCATCTCTTCACGGATCTGCTCGTTAAATACGGCATATTTACCAAGCTCCCTTTCCATTTGCAGGGAACTAGAATCCAGCTTCATATTCATAAGCGGTAGCGTTTCTGCGCGTGCCGTACGCCGCGCGCTATCATTCAGCACTTTGACCATAATTTGTTCTCCGCCGCCTTCGCCATAAGCAAACAAACCGTACTCCTGTTGTAATGTCGGATCATAAGCAGACATCACTGAACGAACCGCCGCATGGGTCAGCCGTTCGGTCTGCACATGCAGTGCAGCAATTCTCGCGTAATCAATAAATACAGCAATAAAACCGAACATGACCGCCAAAATCAGAATTAAAAAGACCGTGACAGCACCTGATTCCCCGTCCTTTGTATTGTGACCCTTACCAAACACCCGCTTCCTCCTTCCCAGTTACATTCCTATTCCTTACTTCTCACTGACCATTTTGACCATATTGCATCAATACTTTGCCTACAACTGCCGAATCTACCTTTTCACCTGATCCTCTGCCCATAAACTTCGCACCATAATAACGGACCAACTCCACCGTACGAATCCATTCCACAGGTTCGACCACGCCAGAGCTCATTTTCCCTTGCAAATCTGTCTGATCTAAAAACTGATTCAGCAAAGGTACCTTCACGATCTTATTTAACTTTGTGGTCACCTTACGGTGAATCATACTGTTCTCATATGTCATCTGCCCCTGCATGCCCGCAGGCATTTTATTTTCTGCATTGGACAGCTTTTGAGCAGGTAACGAGCCTCCCCCATTGCCGCCCGGCACCTGTACATTTTCCTGATTGTTGGCTCCGGTCCAGCCAAACAGGGCTCCCAGCATAACATCATCCTTCAAGCGCCAATAGAGAGAATCCCGTTGCCCTTGCGCAAATGCTCCTGTACGTGGGTCCTTGAAGCTGTTATCCCAGCTGTAAGCGGCTCTTTCTGAAGCAGTAGAAGCGACTTGCACCAATATAGATTTTTGATATATATATAGGCAAAAAAATAACATCACAAAAATGACCAGCAGTAGAATGGGAAAGACGAGGGAAGCTTCCAAGGAGAAGCTCCCGTCCTCTTTTTGTGCCAATTTGCACAGCATTATGAATCCATAAAATCGTTACTTTTTTTATCCGCCTTTTTCAAAAGCCCTTCTACAATTTTCTTGATCTGATCCTTGAAAATAATTGCCACCGCAATCAGAATGGCAATGATCAGGATCATTTCTAACGTACCCAGACCATCCTCATCCTTGTACAATTTACGAATACTGCCCGTTACTAATGTCATCATCGTTGTATTCCTCCTACATATTCATCATCATTAAAGCCGGAGCGCCCACCAGCACAATTACCGTTAGCAAAATCAGCGCCATCGGGAATACCAGCTTAGATGAAGCCTGCTCCCCTCTTGTGCGGCTAATTGAAGTCCGCTTGCCCCATAACGTCTGGGACAACTCACGTAAAGCCATCACGAAATCGCTCCCGCCGCGCCTCAAATTCAACAAAACTGTCGTCGTAAATACTGTCATTTCCTGAATACCACAACGTTTGCTCAGGTGCTCAAATGCCTGTTGAAAGGAAAAGCCGCTTTCCCATTCTGCCACCGTCTGCCTCAGTTCTCGATACAACGGATGTTCCGTATCCGCCCCTTTACGTTCCACGCAATGTAGCAATGCCCGTTGTACCGTCTCACCTGCACCTACTAAAAGCATCATTTTACTCAACAGTTCAGGCAGTTCCATTAAAATTTGCTGATCCCGCTTCTGTACTTTCCCGTGCAAATCCTTGATCAGCGCGATGGGTACCAGAAGACCAAGTCCCAATCCGAGCACCAGCCCGGTCGCATCCCCACCCAGCAAAAGCGATATTATAGCTCCACCAGCAGCCATCATATATCCGTAACCCAACATTTCTGCCAGAAAAAGCATCGTTTTTTCTCCGCTGTTACGCATACCATACAGCTTTTGCACCGAACGCTGGAGCTTGAACATTAGCAAAGGCAGTCTATGAGTAGCACGTGAAGCATGAATCATGTGTACAAATGGGACTGAAAGTCTTTGCAGCCGCAGTCCCTCCAACTTCATATGGCGAAAATGCGCATACTTAGCACCGTGCATCTGGTTCAGCACCACCCAACCTCCCACTTGCAGAACCAGCATGACCAGACAAATCAACATCACCACACCCATCTCTCCTTACACTTCAATCTTCATAATGTGGTTGATCCACACGAGACACCCACCAAGCACCAATAAACAAAAGGTTGATAAAATCATACCTGTACCGCTGTATAAGGGCATCATGTAATCACCCGCTGTCATGGTCATAAACAATACAAACAAAAAAGGCGCCGCAAACATAACCCTCGATTCAAAACGTTTCTGCGCAATCATTACACCGATCTCCTGCTGAATTTCCAGCTTCTCACCAATGACACTTGAAGCTCGTCTTACGACTTCCACCAGATCACCTCCGGTTCGTTTGCAAGCCGCAAATACGTCCGCAAAATTCGTAATATCTTCCATCTGCGCCCGACGGGCCAAATCCTGCAAAGCGGTTTCTACAGGCTGTCCGATTTCGAGACAGGCGGTAATAATGTTAAATTCAAAAATCAGGTCGTGATCTCCATCTGGACTAAGCAATCTCAAATCCTCTATTGCCTCACGAAAACCATTCTCCACCGACCTTCCCGCTGAAAGAGAAGACGAGAGCGAATATAAAGCCTGTTTGAATTGGATGCTTAGGGCAGACCTGCGTCTTTGCAGCAAAAATTGCCTAAAATAACGAGGCATCACCCCAGCCCCGGCAGCGCACAGCAACGATAATATCCATTGGTGATAAAATAGATAACCGATCATCGCGAACAACACGCCACTAAAGAATATGCACAGACTTTTTTGTACTGTCGATAATGTATACACCGTATAATCTGGCAGAGAAGGGGCCTCACGTGATACTTGCTTGGCCGCCGTTTTTCCTGACTTCACACTGATACGCCTCCCCTGTGCCAGTTTTCCGGATTGATCCCGGCCATTTGCAGCTTCAAAGTATGTTGCAGACCCTCGCCACAACGTTCCAGACCTCCTACGATTCGCCCCTTGCTTTCTCCTCGCTCCTGAAACCGATAAAGGGGGTTAAGCGTCACCTCACCCTTTTCAAAACCAATCACTTCGCTAATTTCCAGCACTCGTCTGGATTTGTCGCGCATCCGTGACAGATGAACAAATATATCAATAGCCGAGCTGATCTGCTGTCGTACTACTCCAAGCGGAAGCTCTGCCCCTCCCAGCACCATCGTTTCCAGCCGGCTGACCATATCGCGGATATTATTCGCATGCCCAGTTGACAAGCTCCCATCATGGCCAGTATTCATCGCTTGCAGCATATCCAATGCCTCACTTCCCCGGACCTCACCCACCACAATGCGGTTGGGCCGCATACGCAGGGAGGAACGAATCAGATCACGAATTGTGATTTCTCCCTTCCCCTCGGTGTTCGCGTTCCGTGTTTCCATGGAGACCAGATTAGGGACCGTCACAATTTGCAGCTCTGCTGAATCTTCAATGGTAATAATCCGTTCAGATGGCGGGATAAATTGGGATAATGCATTCAGAAAAGTTGTTTTACCAGAACCCGTTCCTCCGCTTATAAAAATGTTGTACTTGCTACGTACCAAGTCCTTGAGCATAGCAGCGGCTTCTGCATCCAGCGCACCCATTCGTATCAAGTCATCCATCGTCATAGGACGCTCGGGAAACTTCCGTATGGTCATCGTCGGACCCTTGAGAGCAACCGGAGGTAGCACAATATTTACGCGTGATCCATCCTTTAATCGGGCATCCACAATGGGGGAAGCCTCATTCACAATTCGATTCACCCCGGCTACAATCGTCTGGATTAAATCCTCCAGTCGCTCGCGGGATTCAAATTGATCGGGTATCTGCATCACCTCACCAGCCCGCTCCACAAAGATTTCCCGGTGACTGTTGATCATAATTTCCGTAACGGTCGGGTCGTCAATCAATGGCTGGAGTACGTCCAGCCCACGGAAAGAGTTAAAAATCTTGCGGACAAGTGCGTGCTTCTCACGGGAAGTTAAGCCCACCAGCTCTACATCGTGTAAAATTCGATTTTCAATATGCCGTACCAGATCTGCATCCTTTACCGAAGACGTTACGTCCAGCCCGTTTCGGATATCTGCTCGCAATGCCTTAAATCGTCCCTCATTCATGTTCATCAGCCCCTTTTAAGACCAAACGGTGGCCGGATGTGTTACACCGTCCACATTCAGCAGCTCGCGGCATAGATGACGAATTTCCCGCTGATAAATCGGTGAACTTAGCAACAGCTCACGGTGCTGCATCTGTTTCCATGAAGGTATATAGGGTAAGGCTCCGTTTAGCTCCATGAAGTCACGAGGTAACGAGTTGATCATAGTTCCCATATAGCGGTTCACCACAAAGCTGGTTTTGCATATCATGTCTTCAAGCCCTTCAGGCCGCGTGGTTTCTAAAACATCCAGCCATAATCCGCACTTGTGCATGCTCATTAAATCGTCTGCCAGCAGCCAAATCAGCTTATGACTAGCTTCAAGCACGGCTTGAGCCCGATCACCTTTTTCAGAATCGCCATCTACGATCACTACATCATACTGTCCACTTTCGGCAACTGTTCGAATCAGCTCTTTCGCTTCATCACAAGTCATGTCCGTCAGCTCCTTGCGATTATAGACAGGCTGAAAAGTATCCGCCTGAATTTCAGGGCGACGAACACAATAGGAAGCCATGGATAACGGAGTCTCCTCACTCCCTTCTGCCTTGAGATCATAGAGCAGCCTGGACAGCCCTTCTCCTTCTGCTCCGCTAGCACTGCCTGAACCAGTGAATAATGAGCTTGAATCCACCGTCTCCAGATTCAGATAGAATACCGAATATCCCTCATTCCCCAGCTGTTTGGACATATTGAGTGCGGCCGTTGTCTTGCCCAGTCCTCCGGAAGCTGCTACCATGCCGATAATCATCCCACCTTCCCGGCTGTTTACACTTTTCCGACCATTTGACTTCTGTCTCGCCGTTTCCAAAATAAAACCGACCAGTTCAGATAAAGGCTGATATTTTAATAAAGGCTGTCCATATTCCCTAACTTGTTCTCCCTCATGCAATACCAAACAAGGAATATCAGCAGCTTCCCTGTCTGTCCATAGATTCAAAAAGGCAGTTTCACCAACCACCACATCCGGTCTTTTCATTCCGCTGGTTTCCATCATGTATTGATGAAATGCCTCCGGTTGCGAAAAAGCCGTTATTCTCAGCCTTCTAGCATACTCGCTTCCGTGAACATAATTCAGCAGCGGCTCAATATAATCCCGACCTTCTACGGCTAATACCACTTTCACTGGAATCATAATGCTCATCCCTTCCCTAACACAACAACGCAAAAAAGCACCGTTCATCCATCCGTAAGTACATACGGTTGGTGAACGGTGCTTCCGTCACGTGCAATCTATTACTGGTAGAATAGCATAGCGCTTATATTAGAGCAAGTATTTTTTGTGCAAGTATCTTCCAAAATCCTCGTACTAAGAGAAGGCGGGCAGTCTAGCCCCGCCTCCTACCATCTTCATCTTAGTAGAATTTGTGGTGACGACGATGACAGTCATGATGGCGATGATGGCGATGATGACGTTTCCGGCAATGACATTTCATATCAAAATCTTCATGTTTCCGATGATCACGTTCAAATTTAGGTTTAAACTTAATGACAGTCACCTTAATGATCTTCTTAAAGACACGTTTTTTTGGCTTTGGAAAATGACAATGATGCTTACGATGTTTAAACATTTAAATTCGCCTCCATTTCTTTGAGATAGAATATACTATGGAAGCAGCGAACCATCGGTAACCAGCATATGACTATTTATGAATTTACTGGGCGAATTAATGATCTACCTCCAGCTTAATATCCGGATCATAATCCGCCACAATTAGAACATCCATATGACGTGCTTGACGAAGAATCCTCGGCACAACCGCAGACTTCCCCCAACAGCTACTTCGGGAAGACTGCCCCACGATGAGCTGCGTACCTGAATATCCTTCCACCGGAGCAATCAAAATGTCGGCAATCTCGCGTCGGCTGGAAACAAGCCGCATCTCAAAGGTTCCCCCCAGTCGGTGGGTCAACAACTTTAGTTGTTCCAGACGAGGGTTCAGTCTCTCGGGTATACACTCACCGACATGAACATACGTCACAATCCACACAGCCTTTAGCCGAAAGGCGATACGAAAACCACGGCGGATCAACCTTTCAGCATTTTCGCTTAGCGTCACGCCTACGAAGATCACTTCCTCCCTGCGCCACGGTCCCCGAAGTGATTCGTGTCGATCCCAGGATTCTAGCCGCTCATCTACGTCATCTGCCAATTCCCGCAAAGCAAGTTCACGCAACGCAATCAGATTGCCCAGTTTAAAAAAGTGGCTAAGTGCCTGTTCCACCTTCGCAGGATCGTATATTTTGCCCTCACGCATACGCTGCTGCAACGATTTGGGAGCCACATCAACAAGCTGCACTTCATCGGCCAGACGCATC
Source organism: Paenibacillus sp. FSL M8-0228 (assembly GCF_038007385.1). Lineage (NCBI taxonomy): Bacteria > Bacillati > Bacillota > Bacilli > Caryophanales > Paenibacillaceae > Paenibacillus > Paenibacillus sp. FSL M8-0228. The sequence continues at coordinate 1,504,270 of NZ_JBBOXA010000001.1, read as the reverse complement.
ATATGGTCGGGAACAGTCTCTCTCACTCGTATGCCAGTAATCTGTTCTACCGCATCATTTAAGCTCTCCAGATGCTGTACATTCATTGTGGATATCACAGAGATCCCTTGTTCCAAAATGGCGAGCACATCCTCATAGCGCTTGGATCTCAGACTTCCTGGGACGTTGGTATGAGCCAGCTCATCAATTAGCACCACCTCGGGATTGCGCCTGAGAATAGCTTCGGTGTCCATTTCTTCCAAGTGTGCGCCATGACGCTCAATGGACTGACGAGGGATCATCTCCAGAGAGCCTACCTGGGCCAATGTTTCTGCTCTTCCGTGCGTTTCCAGCAATCCGATAACCACATCAATCCCGCTCTCCAGCAGATCGTTTCCCTCTCTCAGCATCGTGTATGTTTTGCCGACCCCCGGAGCAGCGCCAATGTATACCTTGAGCTTGCCTCGCAGGATTTTGGCTGCCTCAGCCTGTGCTTCCTCAACGCTCAAACGATGATACGGGTCATTCTCTTCTACCTCCTGTCTCATCGTTGGTAAAATTCGCTCACCCTCCTGCTCGGCTCGGTCCGCAATCAGCAGTAGATCCATATTTTTCATTCGTTTTAAAATCCCGTTCACCAGCGATCCTTTCATCAGCTCCTGCCACGGAGTCTGCCGAGAATGTCCCATAACAATACGGGTAACATTGTGCGTCACCGCATAATGAATCAGTTGGCGAGGCAACCTTCTGCGGGAAAAAAGCGGGATTTCTTCAAATGTTGATCCTATCTTGTCGGCCAATTGCTCAATTGAGCGCTTAAAGGCTGCTGATTCCTTGGACAGCTTGCGCTTCGAGCTGACAAAGGAGACTACTAGCATATCTCCACCCAACCGCTTGGCGACCTGTTCCCCCCTGCGTACATAAATGGACCCATTCCAATGATATTGGACAGGTACTAAAATACGCTCTGCGGCTCCTGACGCCCCGTGCAAGCCCAACTCCTCCCGGTGCCGTTCCAGCGAATCATTCACATCCTCTGCTACCAATCGCAAGGCAAGCTCACGCAATTTACCCAGATTTCCCCGGTGAAACATCTCAGGATTGGGCGTATGCATGTAGCCTTTCGCCAGCCGTTCCAAAATCATCTCCGGGGTGGCATCAATCAGACGAATTTCATCCGCCAGCTCCAGTGTATCAACCGGAACCGTATATTCCGCTTCAAAGCCTGTCAACTGATATACCCACTCCGTAATTCCTTCGAGTTCATAAACATTGACCGTCGTAATGACGCTAATCCCCTGCTCCAGCAAATACCGAATATCCTCCAGCCGTGTTGGAAATGGGGCGTCTTTCCGGTTATGATGTGCCAAATGATCCACCAGTACCACCTCAGGATTTCGTGCCACCAAAGCTTCCACATCCAGATCCTTTTGCTCCTCACCATCTTTTATCCAATGAATACTAGGCACTCGCTCCAACGTGCCGACCTGTTCCACGGTCTCAGGCCGCTGCATGGTCGATACCGCACAAATCACAACATCGATACCTTCATGCTGCAGCGACCGTCCCTCATGCAGCATGTGATACGTTTTACCCGAGCCACTGACCGCACCCATGTATATTTTGAGTCTGCCTCGATGCAATTTGTTAATCGAATCCAGTATTTCCTCTGGTGATTTACGTTTGAAGCTCTCCACTTTCGTTCCTCCCCACAGCGTAGCCGCTCGTTCCGTCCATCTTATATGGTTGTAATGAATGTACTCCCGTGTCCCAATCAATTCAAGATGATCAATCAAGCTTGCCCCAAAAAAAGCCGCACAGGGTAGCATAAGCGCAAAAAAACGTGCATTCAGGTCTCCTATGCCTGAATGCACGCTATTTTGGGTAACTCATATGGGATCACTTCCTACAATCACTTGCTATCTTCGCCAACGATCCCCCGTTGTTGAATTAACTTTTGCCATACCACACCATGAGACGGGGAAAAGAGAAAAGCCAAAAGCAGCAACACACCCGATACACACAGCATACATGCCGCAATAGAAGCATCCAATACACTTGCTGTGTAAAAGCCTGCGACCGAGCTGATGGCTCCAAGTCCGACACTGTATACAATCATACGGGACAACTTCTCCGTCAGCAAATAAGCGGTAAGAGGCGGTACAACGAGCATGCCAACCACCAGAATTGCGCCCACGCTCTCAAATGACGCCACCGTCGTTAATGAGACGAGACTCATCAGCAGATAATGAAAAAAAACAACTGGAATGCCTAATGAAGCTGCCAAAGCGGGATCGAAGGAAGTAATTTTAAATTGCTTGAAAAAGCCCCCTATCACGAGCAAATTGATCAAAAACATCGCACCCGTAATCCACACAGCCCTCGGACCGACATCAAAGCCAGCTATCTCTAACGTATTCCACGGCACATAAGCAATTTCCCCATATAAAACGTGATCCATATCCAGATGGGCATTGGAAGCAAACACGCTGATCAGCAAAACACCGATAGCAAACAATGTCGTAAACACCACGCCAATGGCAGCATCACTTTGCAGACCGCTTTGTTGGAACAGCTGAATCAGGTACACCGTTAGAAGACCCAGCACTGCCGCACCAAACATCATCCACACCGAATCTCTCGATCCGCTGATGAGAAAGGCAATGACAATCCCCGGCAGTACCGCATGACTGATTGCATCACCGATCATAGCCATTTTTCGGAGCACAAGAAAGCACCCAACGATACTACATCCCCCTGCCACTAACATTCCCGTCAAAATTACATAAAATGAACTCATAGGGCACGCTCCTCCCTTGGCTGTGTTCCGACTGTCAGCTCCAGATTTTTCCTGGCGTTCAACCGAACGATAGCCTTGGAGATCATCCCGCGCTGCGGCGCAAAAATCAAGCTCATTCCAAACACCACAGTCGCACACAACACACATAACGGTCCTGTAGGCAGATTTTGCCCCAGAGAGCTAATGAGCGTCCCACCAAGCCCCGCTATAGCACCAAACAAGCCTGATAAACACACCATGACACCCAGCTTCTCTGTCCAGTATCTTGCCGACACTGCCGGGGTAATCAGCAAGGCAGCCATCATTATGACTCCCACGGCCTGAATGCCAGCAACCACCGCAATGACAATCAATAGCATCAACAACTTATCCAGCCAACCTGCCGGAAAACCAAGTCCGCGCGCAAAGCCAGGGTCAAAGCTGAGCAGCTTAAATTCCTTGAAAAATAATATACATATTCCGATGAGTACCACTGAAATTACCGCCATCGTATAGACATCAGACAATACCATTGCCGCAGCTTGACCAAATAGAAATTTGTCCAATCCACTTTGGTTTCCTGCGCCACTATGCTGAATTTCGGTCAACAACATAATGCCAAAGCCAAAAAATACCGACAGCACCGCTGCAATCGCCGAATCGCTTTTAATTCGCGAATACCGGGTTAACGCACTGATGGCAAAGGTCGCAACAATCCCTGCAATGGCGGCCCCAATCATAAATCCAAACACAGATTTTGTACCTATGATCATAAAAGCCACACATACCCCCGGCAAAGCCGCATGTGCCAAAGCATCTCCCATGAGCGACTGCTTGCGCAAATACATAAAACTGCCAATCACCCCGCTGCTTAAACCGAGCAAAATGCAGCCCAGCAAAATCCACTGCATGTTTGGATCGGTCAAAAGCGCTGCCAAGCTTGTCATACTGCTCACCTCACTCCAAGTATCGTGCCGGAATCCGGGCCTGTTTTGAGTATACTCAGACGCCCGCCATACGTACGCTGCAGATTTTCCTCGGTAAAAATATCTGTCGTCTCTCCAAACGCCATAAGATGCCCGTTCAACAGCATAACCTGATCAAAATAATCCGTGACTGTAGATAAATCATGATGAACGACAAGCACGGTTTTACCCTGCTGTTTCAAATCGTTGAGCAATGAAATAATGGCTTTTTCCGTTGCAGCGTCCACACCGACGAACGGTTCATCCATAAAATAAAGCTGAGCGTCCTGCGCGAGTGCTCTGGCTAAAAAAACACGTTGTTGCTGGCCGCCAGACAATTGACTAATCTGTCTGTCTGCACATTGGCTCATTCCAACTTTGTCCAAACTCTCCATTGCAGCCTGACGATCTGCTGCTCCCGGACGCTTAAACCAGCCCAATCTGCCATACCGTCCCATCAAAACCACATCCAATGCGTTCGTCGGAAAATCCCAATCCACCGACTCCCGCTGTGGTACATAGCCAACCTTAAGCAGCTGTTGCTTATAGGGCTTGCCGTAAACTAGCACCTCGCCCCTAAGCTTTGGAATCAATCCAAGCGTTGCCTTGATCAGTGTAGATTTCCCAGCCCCGTTCGGGCCGATAATACCAATCAGCTTGCCTTCCGGCACCTCAAAGGAAACATCGAACAAAACGGGCTTTTTTTGATAAGCTACCGATAAATCACGAACGACAAGTGGTGAATGCCCCATGTATCTCTGCCTCCTTATTTAAGAGCTTTAACAATCGTATTGACGTTATGCTTGACCATTCCGATATATGTTCCATTTTCTGTGCCCTCTTCACCCATGGCATCCGAATACAGCTCGCCACCAACCTCAATTGTATGACCTTGCTGAGCGGCCCCCTGAATAACCGCATCTATGGCCTTTCTCGGAACACTAGATTCTACGAATATGGCCTTGATTTTATGCTCCACCAAATAATCTCGCAGCTTGGTCACATCTTGAGAACCCGCTTCTGATTCTGTGCTCATACCTTGAAGTCCTCTCACTTGAATGTGGTAGGCATCTCCGAAATAGCCGAAAGCATCATGTGCCGTGACAAGCACGCGCTGGGCTTCCGGTATACTGGCAATCTGCTCTCTCGTGTAATCATCCAGCTCTCGCAGCTCAGTAAGATAGGCTTCTGCGTTGGCCTTATATTCCTCCGCATGAACAGCGTCTAGCGCCGACAATTCATCTCTGACGGTTTCTACTGCAGACATCCAATTCTGTACGTTAAACCAGATATGTGGATCATGCTCAGATCCCATTTCCGGGCTACCTGCACGCAACTGATCCTGTGCGATGTTTTTGGACACGGGTATGACGGGTTTTTGCTTGCTGATTTTCTCCAGAATGTCCTGCATTTTTCCTTCCAGATGCAATCCGTTATAAAAAATAACGTCGGCCTGATCCAGCTTGCGCATATCTCCCTGTGAAGCCTTGTACAAATGCGGGTCAACGCCTGACTTCATAATTCCCGTGACCTCCACATAATTACCGCCGACCTTGCCGACAATGTCAGAGATCATACCGATGGTAGCCGTAGCCTTTATTTTTTGTCCCGTCTCTCTCGCACTTCCCTGCTCCTTCTTCTTAGCATCGGTACATGCAGTCGCTAGAACCAGAGCTAGAGACAATACTCCAACTGTCGTTACCCAGCGCGGCAAAGCCTTCTTAAACTGCTTTTTCATGTTTTAAAATCCTCCTTTGAATTTCGTTTTGGGACAAACTATTTCCTTGATTCAATTATTTTTTATCAATACTATATTTTAGAGTATACACTAAAGTTTTTACCTAGGGAAACATTTTGTGAAATATAATTCTTCTTATGTATTTCGTTATACCGTTCGATTTTCGTTCTCCCAATGTGTAATATATAGAAGATATCCAATCGTTAAACCAAAGAATACATATAAAGAGGTGTAGGTCATGAAGCCAATAGGGTACAGCCCATATCGGAACAAACGTCGGCAAGTTCGGATACGAAAAATACTGCTCATTTTTATGCTGGTATGCTGTCTGCTTGCCCTAACTTCCTGTGCTCGAGGTGACATCCATGTAGATGTTCATCTCGATCAAAGTGTAGATATGGATGCGACGTTCAGCGTAAACAACCAGACACTGATGATGTTGGACAATCCCGGGGTGCTAGATCAATTAGTCAAGCGTATTCAAAGCAACAATGTAGATGTACAGCCGCTAGCTGAACAGGGAAGAAAGGGATATCAAATCAAGGGGCATTATCAAGGAGATTGGAGCACAAACAAAAAAAATCCCAGTCAGGGATTACATCTACCTGAGGGATTAGAAATAAAGCGCGCTGTGAGCCAACATTTTTTCACAACGAATATTGATCTTACCATGAAGCTCGATCTACCACGGATGCTTCCTGAAGAAGCTCAAGGACTGAGTGACAAATTTAAGCAAATGAATGTGTTTGCGCGCAAATTACTGGAGCGGCAGCTGGATCTTAACTTCAGCCTATCCTTACCCATCCAACCTGCTACCCATAATGCGGACCGTGTGTCGGAAGACGGAAAAACACTGTACTGGAACATTGCTCCATTGGAATCTAACGAGCTAAAATTGTCTGTTAACGTGCCCAATGTACGACATATCATGTATGTAGCTGTTACGAGCCTGATATTGATCGTGATCGCTGTGATCTTACTAATTCGTAGACATCGCTCCAAAAAAGAAACTTAAAAAAGAAACTAAAAAAATCGTTGTCTAATTTCTGGTGGGGGGATCAGACATTGATCCTCTTCATCCTTGCCAAACCAACGATATCGGTTACGCGCCACCCAGTTATAGACTGCGTTGCGCACAAAGCGGGGTACCAGGATGAAACCATAGGCCAGCGGGTATGGAAAACGAAGACGTTTGGCAATTCGCAAAGCCGCGGTGGACCTTGTATAATACGTACCGTCTTCAATCAGCACGAACGTATCCAGCTGATCCGCAGATAGTCCTCCTGCACGTAATAGTTCTTGTCCTGCCTCGGATTGCAGGGAACCAAAATGAAATTTCCCTTTAGGGTCACGCTTGATAATAAAGCGGACTGCTCCCTGACAAAAGTGGCATACCCCATCCACCAACACAATGGAGTAATCTGAATGAGCATGATCAGACTGGTTCATATAGCATTTCACCTCCAGGAAATCAACGGCATGAATACAATCAACGCAACCATATGAATATAAACAAAAAAACGCCGAAATTATCCGACGCTTGTTTAGAAATGTATAGTCTTTACCTGTTCGAAAAACTAGCTCAATGCTTTCTCAAACAGCTGTTTCGTATTAATTTGCTCTAAAAACTCCTCATGGAACTTATCCATACACTTGCAGATAAAATCCTTATGGCATACCGGGCAAGGCGTCGTTAGCAGTCGACTAATATTCGTCAAGGTCCACTCCGGATGACGTTGAGAAAAAACGCGGCACTCCGTTCCATCGGCCAAACTCATTTTAAACTCATAAAGCCCTTCTTTTTCGTTGCTGCCAGCCAGCGTGAAATTAACAATATTCGGTCTGTAAGACATCATATCACCCGTATTTTTCAAATTTGTTTCGTACCTGATGACCAGAATCACCTAAGCCATCTTAATGAATTTTGGCGATGATGTCAAATGGTCGTGAATCTCAGCGAATCAAGATCTATGTGCAAAAGCCCCCGATAAATCGGCGGCCAGAGTGTAGAAGTTATAGAAATGCAGTCAAATGACATTAAGCTCGACATCAATGTTACCGCGTGTTGCTTTGGAGTACGGACAAAAATCATGCGCTTGGCGTGCCAAATCTTCGGCCTGGGCGCGTTCAATACCGGGTATTTTCACATCCAGACGTACCGCCAGCTGGAAGCCGCCATCGCTTGGATCCTTGCCGATAGATACGTGGCTAGTGACCTCAACATTGTCCACCTTCACCTTAGCCTTCCGGGCCACATTAGCCAATGCGCTCTCATAGCAGGCACCATAGCCTGCCGCAAACAATTGCTCTGGATTCGTAGCTTCTCCACCTGCGCCACCCAGTTCCTTCGGCGTGCTGAGCTTATGCTTCAAAACTCCATCGGATGAAGCGACTGAACCGTCTCTTCCACCATGTACCGTTGCTGATGCTGTGTATAATGCTTCCATGTTTTCATCTCTCCTTCACTATATTTTTTGCATTCCGCAGGAACCTATCGTCATGTTAATACATGATTTCCTTCTCGTATGTACTTTAAACGAACTACATAAAATGAATCATTTGAAATATGGATGTAAACTAGTACATTTACCGTTTAGTTCCACCCCACCATGTTTACACTATATGTTATAGGCTCCTACTTGGGCCGTCTACATTGAACAACCATCTCCACCAGTCGTTTAATTTTCGGGGACAGAATAAGGTAAGACCATTTCATAATCCTACCCATTCGATGGGGTAACCCTGTCGCACGCGAGAAAAAAATTAATAAAATATGGAACGGGCGTTCACCCGGAAGATGGACAACAATTTAAAAAATCCAAAACGACCAAGCCGCTCCCCTCAGAGCGATATAGCTTGGTTTTTCTATGGTTCAGCTTATACGATGGCCATATTGCTTCAAAAATACGATTAACTTGCTTGACCACACAAAAGTTGTACTAGACAAAAACTATTGGGAGTGTACAATAGGGATAACACAATCGTTATGTCACTAATAATATATTTTAACATCCATAAAGAAGGTGAAGCGTATGAAAAATATAAAGGGCAACTTCGCGGAAATCGCTTCACTGTCGGAAGTGAATCGTTCCTTGAGCATCCCAAAAGACGGGACCTGGTTTCGGAAGTTTCTTGCCTTTGCTGGACCCGGCTATATGGTCGCAGTCGGCTATATGGACCCCGGCAACTGGGCCACAGACATCGCTGGCGGATCAAAATTCGGCTACACGTTGCTTAGTGTCATTCTAATCTCCAACCTGATGGCCATCCTGCTGCAAGCCTTATCTGGCAAGCTTGGCATTGCCACAGGTAAAGATTTGGCTCAAATGTGCCGTGATGCCTACAGTCGTCCTGTCGCGATCGGCTTATGGCTCTTGTGCGAAATTGCCATAGCAGCCATGGATTTAGCCGAGGTCATCGGTTCAGCCATTGCGCTGAAGTTGCTGTTTGGTCTACCGTTACTATACGGAGTTATCATTACCGCATTTGATGTTATGCTCATTTTACTGCTGCAAAACAAAGGCTTTCGGGCATTGGAAACCCTCGTCATTGTACTGATGGCGACGATTGCCGGCTGTTTTGGCATTAATCTCATTTTGGCACAACCGGAATGGGGCGGCGTATTGGGTGGCTTTGTACCAGACTCGCAAATTTTGACGAATCCAAGCATGCTGTATATTGCTATCGGTATTATGGGTGCTACCGTAATGCCGCATAACCTGTATCTGCATTCTTCTATTGTACAAACTCGCAAATTTGAGCAGACTTCAGCAGGTAAACGGGAAGCTATTACATTTGCAACTTGGGATTCCAGTATAGCGCTGATGTTCGCATTATTTATTAATGCCGCCATCTTGATCGTGGCAGCTGCTGTATTCCATACGGCAGGAAGAACAGATGTAGCCGAAATTAGCGATGCCTACTATCTGCTTTCGCCCCTACTGGGAACCACACTGGCGAGCATACTATTTGGGGTAGCGTTACTCGCCTCAGGGCAAAATTCAACCGTAACAGGCACTTTAGCCGGGCAAATCGTGATGGAGGGCTTTTTGAATCTTCGTCTTTCACCTTGGTTGCGTCGTCTGGTGACCCGCCTCATCGCGATCATTCCAGCGGTCATCGTCACTGCCATCGCAGGTGAAAAAGGTGCGGAGGAACTGCTTGTGCTGAGCCAGGTCATCCTGTCCATCCAGCTTCCCTTTGCCATCATTCCATTACTGCTCTTTACCAGCGACAAAAAGATTATGGGCGAATTCGCAAATAAAATGTGGCAAAAAGTACTAACCTGGCTCGTGACCGCAGTCATTATCATCTTGAATGTAGTACTCATCATCCAAACGATTTCAGGTTGAACAATAATGCTTACAGACGCCTAGCTACACCCAAAACAGGAGATATCCAAAACGCCATAAAAGGCGTAGTGATATCTCTTTTCTTTATGCTTAGCTCCGCATTCTTTTCCACAAATCTAACATCAAGCATGCTCTCATGATCTCCTTACCCGACACGGATCGAATATTCCCGAGTTGTAGAGCGCTCCCCTTACTTACGAACCCTGTTCGTATTGCTTTTCAAAAGCTCTTTTTAACTTCAAAAGTCATATTACCAATTTTCAATTGTATGTCTATTCATTTAAGTAAAATTCTTTACTTCCTTAGTTTGTAATGCTACAGTAAAATCACAATACTAAATGTTTAGTATTAAAAGTTTATTATTAAACTATATGGAGGAGATATTATCTTGAGTACAACACGTGTGATGGTTCTTGGGCTCTTGCTGCAATATGGAGCAATGTCAGGATACGAAATACAACAGAAAATGCAATCAGCACAAACGGATAAATGGGCTTATGTGCAACCAGCTTCCATATATCATGCCTTAAAAAAAATGGATTCAGAAGGAATTGTACAGCTAGAAACGTTAGAACAGACAGGGAACCGGTCCAAAGCTATATATGCTATCACGGAGGCTGGAAAAAGTGAGTTTAGTCGGCTTTTAATCGAATCATTTAAGGAATCTTCTGTTGTATTTCCAACAGCACTGTACACAGCTTTAACTTTTATGAATGAGGCTGGGCTCCATGAAATTGAGGAAGCTTTAAGTTTCCAGCAGCAAGCCATCGAAAAAATCTATAAAGAAATGAAACTAGGGCAAGAACAAAAAGCTGAACTTATGGATATCCCTGTAAACGTTATGTTAATTTTCAGAAATATTTATGATCAATGTGAGCTTCAATTAAAATTTGTCAAACAAATTAAAGAGGAAATCAGAAGAAATTTATGAGGAGGATGTAATAATGAAACTGAGTAAAGGAGCACAAAATAAGCAAAAAGCTGCACTAATGGTTGTCGGATTAGCTGTATTCATTGATATGTTAATCTATGGATTAGTCGTTCCCATTTTGCCAAGGTATGCAGATTCTTTGGGCGCAACTCAAACTGAAATCGGATTTTTATTCAGCAGTTATGCAATCGCATTATTTATAGCTACACCTGTTTTTGGCCTATTAACGGATCGGATTGGGAGAAAGACACCTCTATTATGGGGGTTAATTGGACTCATAGCCTCCACTTTAATGTTTGCCATAGCCCACACTTTCTGGCTACTTGTAGTGGCACGCGCTCTTCAGGGAATAGCAGCCGCAATGACCTGGACAGCAGGACTCGCTCTCTTGGCTGATCTATACCCTTCTGAAGAACGTGGTAAAGCTATGGGCTTGGCATTATCCGGTCAAGCCGCCGGAACCCTTCTCGGACCGACAATTGGCGGTTGGTTGTATCAATGGGGAAGTTACCAGCTTCCTTTTTACTTTGCCATCTCCTTGGCCGTCATCGATGCTGTACTTCGACTAATTCTCCTGCATGATATTCCGGAAGCGAAAAATGAAAAGTATATTTCCCCTTTCTCGTTCATGAAAAATAAAGATTTGCTTTTGGTTATTGGAGTGGTGATTATCGGCGCATCCATCCCAAGCGTACTTGAGCCAACATTACCGTTACACCTACAGCACAAATTTAGCGCTAACCCAGGAATTATTGGATTATTATTTGCTATTCCCACGCTTGCTTATGGCCTGGCAACACCTTTTATAGGACAGTTTTCTAGTAAAATCGGCTATAAAAACGGAATTCTCCTCGGTCTACTTATGGTATCCATCGCACTTCCTCTAACTGCACTTCCAGCAATATTATCGCTTCAAGCTGTTATTTTAGCTATTTTAGGGGTTAGCATGGGTATGGTCCTTGCTCCCTGCTTACCTCAACTTGCTGATATCTCTCAACGAAGTGGAATTCATTCTTATGGAATTACTTTTGCACTCTATAACACGGCATACTCGATTGGCCTAATGATCGGCCCTATTTTGAGCAGTACTCTCACGGATCTAATGAATATTAAGTTCTCTTATTTAATCATAGGCATTATTGTATTTATATACATGTTCGTACTCGCTTCAACCTTAAGGAAAGCCAAAAATTCATATCCCCATAAGAAATAAAACATTTTATTACATATTTTTACACCACAGAGCATTCCAGTCCCTGAAAAAAAGGTATCCCTCAAGCTTATCGCTCAGGAATACCTTTTTTTGATCCATCTATGGCTTGACATGCTCTACTTTCATTTGCGCCTCAAGCGCGAGATTCAGCTTGAGCACGTTGACACGCGGCTCGCCGAACACGCCGGCGCTGCGGCCTTCTGTCTGCTCCTGCACCAGTGCTCTCAGTTGATCCTGCGGGATACCCGTCAAGCCGCTAATGCGCGGAATTTGCACCCATGCCGCCTGTGGCGAGATGTGTGGGTCCAGACCGGAGCCGGAGTTCGTAATCAGGTCCACCGGAACCTGACTAACAGGCACATCCGGGTTATGCTTCTGCCAATCCGCAATAGAGTCCTTGACTCGCTGTATCAAGGCCGGATTCGACGGTGCGTAGTTACTAGAGCCTGAACCAACCCCATTATAATCAACGCTCGATACCCGACCTTGAAAAAACGCCGAATCAGTGAAAGACTGCCCAATCAGTTCGGAGCCGACCACCCGCTCCTCCGCGTCACGAAGCATACTGCCGTTTGCTTGCTGCGGAAACAGAACCTGCGCTATTCCTGTACTGGCTAGCGGATATGCCAAACCGCACAAGAGAATCATCAGCACCGAAGTTCGCAAAGCCACTCCAATAACTGTACTTCCTCGCATCTCTTGTCTCTCCGGTTTTCCTTCCGACACAGTCCCGGTCCCTGTATGTTTGTTATGACCTTGTCCGCCAGATTCAGCTTTTTCGTGTGCAGCAAATCTGCGTCCAGACATCATCCGATAAAAACCACTCATGTCGTTCACCCTTTCTGCGCTAAATCCACAAATGCACCAGCAAATCAATGGCCTTTATACCGACAAACGGTACGACCATACCGCCCAGACCGTAAATCAGCAAATTCCGTCCCAGCAGGCGATCCGAGCTCATCGGCTTATACTTCACGCCCTTCATGGCCAGCGGAATCAAAAGCGGAATAATAACCGCGTTAAAGATCAACGCCGACAAAATAGCGGACAGCGGGGAGCCAAGCCCCATGACGTTCAAAGCGCCCATTTGTGGAATGGCTAGCATGAACATCGCCGGGATGATGGCAAAATATTTGGCAACATCGTTCGCAATGCTGAACGTTGTCAATGCTCCGCGCGTCATAAGCAGCTGCTTGCCGATCGCGACCACCTCAATAATTTTGGACGGATCGGAATCCAAGTCCACCATATTAGCCGCTTCTTTGGCCGCGACTGTGCCGCTATTCATGGCAAGACCTACATCGGCTTGCGCCAACGCAGGTGCATCATTGGTGCCGTCTCCAGTCATGGCAACCAGCTTACCCTGTTCCTGCTCACGTCGGATAACCGCGATTTTGTCCTCCGGCTTGCTCTCAGCTACAAAGTCGTCCACACCCGCTTCTCGAGCAATTGTAGCTGCTGTCAGCGGATTATCTCCGGTACACATGATCGTACGGATACCCATTTCCCGGAGCTGATCAAACCGTTCCTTCATGCCTGGCTTCACTGTATCCTTTAAATAAATAATACCGTATATCTGATCATCTAGCGCGACTGCCAACGGTGTACCTCCTTCAGAGGCTACCTGATTCGCTTTTTCCTCCAGATCGGCTGGAACACTGCCATTTTGCGATACGATCCATTGCCGAACGGAATCCACTGCGCCCTTGCGTACCTTTCGTCCATCGGCCAGATCCAGACCACTCATCCGGGTCTCCGCCTTGAATTCGATAAAGGTTCCACCTGCCGCCAAGGATTCATCCAACGTATGCTCCTGTTTGCGCATCAACTCGAGAACCGAGCGACCCTCTGGCGTCTCATCCTTCATAGAGCTAGTCGCTGCCCACTTCACTAGCTCTGCCTTCTCCACGCCCTCTACAGGCACGAATTCACTCGCCATCCGGTTCCCGAAGGTGATTGTACCTGTTTTATCCAGAATCATCGTGTTGATATCCCCAGAAGCTTCTACCGCCTTGCCTGACATGGCTAGCACATTAAACTGGGTGACCCGGTCCATACCGGCAATCCCGATGGCTGACAACAGTCCTCCAATCGTGGTTGGAATCAGACAGACTAGCAACGAAATCAGCACAGGAACAGGCAAATCAATGTTAAAATGACGGGCAATCGGCGCTAGCGTAACCACCACAATTAGAAAAATAATCGTCAAGCTAATCAGCAAAGTGTTCAGCGCAATCTCATTCGGCGTTTTTTGCCGCTGAGCGCCTTCCACGAGCGAAATCATTTTATCAATAAATGTCTCGCCCGGCTCTGTCGTAATCCGCACCTTAATCCGGTCACTAACCACTCGCGTTCCGCCGGTTACCGAGCAAAAATCACCACCCGATTCCTTGATGACCGGAGCCGATTCTCCCGTAATTGCAGATTCATCCACCGAAGCCAAACCTTCAATGACCTCACCATCGCTTGGAATCATTTCACCCTGGGAGACAATAACTACGTCCCCCTTACGCAACTCGGTTGAGCTAACCACCTGAATGTCATTTCCGACGAGCTTGTTAGCTTGCGTGTCCTGCTTGGATTTTTTTAAAGAGGCAGCTTGTGCCTTACCCCGCCCCTCCGCGAGCGCTTCGGCAAAGTTGGCAAAAAGCAACGTAAACAACAGAATAACAAACACGGCCAGGTTAAAGCCTATTTCCTTGTCAGTTCCAAAATAACCGGGAAACAGTAACATTAGCAGCACGACCAATGTACCGATCTCCACGACGAACATGACAGGATTTTTCATCATCATCATCGGATTTAATTTTATAAAGCTATCCTTGATCGCATGCTTCAAGATGCTTCTGTCCAGCATGTGTTTGCGTTGTTCCTTCATGGTCAAACACCCCGTTCATCCATTCTCATTTTCTTCTTCACATGGTCAAAAATTCAGCAACAGGTCCCAATACGATGACAGGTAAAAAGGTCAACGCACCAATCAGCAGCACGACCCCGATCAGAATGGCTCCAAATAACTTGTTGTCCGTGCGCAGTGTCCCCGTCGTCACCGGAGTCGGCGCTTTGGCATTCAACGAAGCCGCCACAGCCAACAATGCAATCATAGATACATATCGCCCGAAGAACATAACCATCCCCGTTGTTACATTCCAGAATACGTTGTTATCTGAAAGACCTTCAAACCCCGAACCATTATTTGCGGCAGATGACGCATATTCATAGAGCACCTGAGTCAACCCGTGATAGCCAGGGTTAGTGACCGCATCATATCCCCAATGACTCATAAACGCGAGCGCAGTTGGGGCGAGAATGAGAAACGGATGTACCAAAATGGCAATGGCGATCAGCTTCATTTCCTTGCCTTCAATTTTCCTTCCCATAAATTCCGGAGTTCTCCCGACCATCAGTCCGCATATAAACACACCCAGAATCGCATACATCAGCATATTCATCAGCCCGACACCCTTGCCGCCAAAAATGACGTTTAGCATCATTTCTCCCAAAGCAGCCATGCCACCTAGCGGGGTTAGTGTATCATGCATATTATTGACCGAACCTGTCGTTGCCGCTGTTGTGACCGCAGTGAATAAAGCCGATTGTCCAATACCGAAACGAACCTCTTTCCCTTCCATGCTTCCCTGAGAAGCATCCACACCCAGTGTCTGGATTAACGGATTACCTGTCTTCTCAGACACATACGTAATGGATAGAAAAATTAGAAACAATACCATCATGGAGCTAAAAATAATCCAGCCCTGCTTACGATTACGGGCAAACAATCCAAAGGTATACGGCAACGAAGCCGGCATTACCCACATTGCCAAAATTTCCAGCACGTTCGTCCAAGGACTTGGATTTTCAAAAGGATGCGCAGAGTTAGCTCCCGCATAACCGCCCCCGTTCGTCCCCAAATGCTTGATGGACTCCAGAGAAGCAATGGGTCCCATAGAAATTTGCTGTTGTGTTCCGCTCAGCGTCGTAAGATCCGCCGTAGGCTGTAGCGTCTGTGGTATCTTCAATCCCACCAGCACCAGCGTAAGCACAAAGGCCAGTGGCAGGAAAATCCTTATAATAGCTTTAATAAAATCTTGAAAGAAATTGCCCATCCCTTCACCGCGCCGCGTCAATCCTCTCATAAAAGCCGCAGCAACCGAAAAACCGGAAGCAGCCGAAGTGAACATCATCATCGTGACGAACGCCATCTGTGTCAGATACGTAAGCCCGCTTTCTCCGCTATAATGTTGGAGATTCGTATTCGTCATAAAGCTGATTACCGTATTAAAAGCTAGTGATGCTTCCATATTACTGTTTCCAGCCGGATTACCGGGAAGCATTCCCTGTAAACGCAACAGCAAGTAGCTGATTGCCACAAGCACGACGTTCGTAGCAATGAAACTCATAACATACGTAGTCCAACGCATGCTCTCCACTTTCTTCAAGCCTACTACCTTATAAATCAGCTTTTCTGTTCTGCCAAAAATCCGATCCGTTCGATTCGGTTCATTCGAGAATACATGATACATATATGTACCCATTGGCTTTACCAAGAGCAGCAATATAACGATCACAATTCCAATTTGAAGCAGCTCCATCCTCTATTCCTCCTTCAAAATGCTCCTGCGTTTGGAACAACAGACCCGATTAGACCATCTATGAAGTGCACACGTTTGCGAAAACCTGCTACCAATGATGCTTTAATGCTCAGATCTGTTGTTCCCGCCCGCTCTATCCCTACAAGTGACTAGAACTTTTCAGGGTTCAGGAGTGCGTAGATTAAATACATAAACACAATAGCCGTAAGCCCGAGTATAACGATCATCCTCTTCGTCCTCCTTTAGAGGTCTGCGCATCACACCAGCGTACAAACAGCAGTATCACTCCATAACTCACAGCCATGACGAGCAGCATGTATATATCCATCATGTTTATACCCTCCGTATCGATCCTCAGATCGCCATTCTTATTCCATCATAAAATCATAAAACAACTATGTCATAAGTGCTTATCCGTTCAGCAGAAAACCCACCTCTCCGTTCAATGTGTAGATCACATGGTCCGCTCCCAATCCCCGATAAATTCCTTGTGGATTACAGCCGTGTGTAATAACATAGATCGATTCCGATGTTAGTGGTCGACATATTTGCAGGAAACGGCAAGTCAGATTCAAGCTGTTCTCGAACAAATACACACTACCAATTTCTTTTTTTGGAAAATTCCATTTTCCCGCTTGCATGGTATTGATGCGGACAATGTGCTCCACACCCATTTTTTTGAGCTGTCGTTCCTCCTGGGCGCTATTCGTGAGAACTGCAAACGCCAATTTTTTGAAAATAAGCAATTTCACAAAACTTCTGCCCGCTTCATTCGGTGCAGTGACAATAATTAACCGACCTTCCATCAGTAGCTCCTCTCCCGGTATAAAAAGACAACAAAAAGAAGCCGAAGGAAAAAGGCTTTCCTCCGGCTTCTGACATATCCATGATAAAATAAACCATGGCTGCACACGGCGGTTTGTTGCCTCTCCCTGTACGCTTACGAGGTTAGCTGTCGGATTCGGACGTGAGAGTCGCCCTATTTCTGGCACTTGACCGGAAAATTCACCCCATGAGACACACGGCTTCCGAAGCCGTACAGTCTCGATTGGTTCCCCCGCTTTTGCAACTGCAAAATTCAGCGCTATAGACATTTCGTTGTTGCTTCATTCAAGTTAATTTGAAATTACGTCTTGAATCATACACCCGCGCATGGAAGACTGTAAAGCTCAACTGCAGGGTTATAAATCGGGCTTTAGAGCATAGAAGATTAATAATAACGCTTACAATGCAACTATGCTTCTCACATCTCCTTTAATCTCTGTTTTTCATCCCTTTTTGAAAATGACAAGCATGTCAATATTGGCGTAGGGTAAAGCGTTATTGGCCTTTTTTTGTAAAAAGAGAAGAAAATACGCTATATGTACCAGCTAAACACCGATTTAACCCGCTTTTATAAGAAGAAACAACTTAATTCGCTCCATTTGCGGTGCGATTTACTGTTTTGAGCAAAATACGATTTTACAGCGCCTGAAGGCTTTATACAGCTTTTCCAGGCTTGCAACCCTTCTTTAAATTGTCTAAAATTTAATTGCTGAATATTGAATGAGGAGAGATGCTATGACCGTTTATGAATATGATGCGCAAACCCTGCAAGGGAAACAAATTCCGTTATCCACATTTGAAGGGAACGTTCTGCTTATCGTGAACACTGCCAGCAAATGTGGGTTAACCCCCCAATACAAAGCGCTACAAGAGCTATATGACCAGTATCATGAACAGGGGCTCGAAATTTTGGGATTTCCCAGCAACCAGTTTGCCAAACAAGAGCCAGGTTCCAGTGAGGAGATCTCCGAGTTTTGCCAGATCAATTATGGTGTCACCTTTCCGATGTTCGCCAAGACAGATGTCAATGGCGATCAAGCACACCCCTTATTTCGCTACCTGACCCAAACAGCTCCGGGGGTATTAGGGTCCAAAGCGATCAAATGGAATTTTACTAAATTCTTAATTACAAGAGAAGGTAACGTGTTTAAGCGCTATGCACCGCAAACCACTCCAGATAAACTGGCGGGAGATATAGAGAAGCTTTTGCAGCAAAACTGACATTCTTCATTATCACAGTTAATAAACGACCTGTTGCAACCGTGGCTTCCGTGGCTAAAGAATATAACGAAAATGCTTAACAAAAAAAGCACCCTTTCACGTAAACCGTGTCAGGATGCTTTTTTAACTAGGTCTTGCATATAATGCGGTCGAGAGGACTCGAACCTCCACGGGCGTACGCCCACTACCCCCTCAAGATAGCGTGTCTGCCATTCCACCACGACCGCAAATCATAATGTATTGAGGCAACAGATTTATTATACTCTCTCATCAACTATTTGTAAACAAAAATATTATAATTATTTTAACTTACATATATGAGCGATAATAATACCGTCCTGCATAAAGATAACCGCTTGCTGAACTATGCATTAATGTTGCCCCCTTACGGATTATCAGAACCACCTAGCACTTAACTAAGTAATTAATTTGACGAAATAACGTATTTACGATTGTAAAAACACGTATAAAAGTGTATCATAGTTTCAGATGGTTAATTCTAACATGTTTACTGATGATTATTATAACACACCAATTATTCCGTAAGAATCCGTAAGGGGCGATTTCTTTTGAACAACAAAATGCCTGTCACCTCCTTCGGGTGGGCCATCAAACAACGGCTTGTCGAACTTCGACTGGATCAGAAAACATTTTGTGAGACACACAATATTCCGCCTTCACGCTTGTCCAATCTGATTCACGGCACCCGCAAAGCACAAAGGTACAGAAAACAAGTTGCTGCAATTCTGAACATCGACGATAACGATTATAAGGAGGCATCGCCACTCTAAATCCAACAAGCATTCCAGTTACATACAGGTCATTCCATATCACCAAGAAACCAAATAAACCCGTAAAGCGAACCCCTCCAGTTCGTTTACGGGTTTTCAACCCAGACAATCTTTAGCCAAAAAAATCATTCCGGCTTTGTTTTATCCTTCTCACTTTTTTGCTTACGATATTTCGCAAATTCAACATATTCTAAAATAAAATTCTGTTCTTCCGTCTCAAGATCTTCTGCCTGGCAATTCAGTGGCCCCATCACTCCAAAAAAATAAGCAGCCTTCTGCTCCTGAAGTACGCCTTCTCCCGGCTTAATCCCTTTCATTAACCAATCGAGCGATACATTAAAAAAGTCCGAAATCTGAATTAAATGAGTGGTACCCGGCGTTGTTTTCCCCCTTCTCCAATCACCGAGATTCCCTGAACTGATTTTAAGCTTTTCACAAAATGCCTTCTTGGTCATTCCCCGATCTTTAATCAAAGCTTCAATCCGTTGATAAATAGTTTGATCTCCCAAAATGTTTCCCCTCCGAAACAGTAACTTTTTCTGAAATAATTTTCATTTTTCAGCCTTACTCATTAGTAATCCCCATTAAATCCTAAGCAACCATTACCCTATAGTAGAATTGCGCTGGTTTTTCTCTTTACGAAAGCGGGTAAATTCAATATACTCAAGTATAAAATTTCTTTCCGCCTCACTAAGCGGTTCCCCCTGGCAATTCAGTTGCCCTGAAGCGTCAAAAAAATAAGGGTCTTGCGACTCCTTTAGCACCTCACCCTGTATATCTCGACCCAGCATAATCCAGTCCAGACTCGCATCAAAAAAAGAAGCGATTTCAATGAGTTTATTCGTGCCCGGCGTCGTTTTTCCTCTTTTCCAATCCCCGAAGTTCCCTGTACTAATGCCTAACTGCTGGCAGAACGCCTTTTTCGTCATTCCCCGTTCCTTGATGAGTTCCTCGATGCGATGGTAAATAGATTGCATAGAAGTTCCTTCCTCCCTAGCAGGCTCTCAAATAACGATATCATGTTCTCTGTTCCCATTTCAAAGATCACGTATGCTAAAATTACCGAATTATGTATGTTGGTTTCCATTATACCACAACACGCAACAAAAACCGCCTGTTTTCCGAAGAAAGGGCGGTCTTTAAGCCAGTCCACTTACGCCAATCACGTAGCAGAGTTGTCGATTTTAAGTAAAATATGCTTCAATTCATTCAAAGTTTCACTCAGATGCAATAAATCTTCTTCTGGCAGATACACCAGTCTTTCTTGAATTTTATTGGAGAAGGTATGAAATACCTGTTCACAAAAAGCATCGCCTTCCTGTGTAATCGCCACATTCACGACTCTGCGATCCGAATCACACGACTGGCGGTCAGCCAACCCATGCTCCACCAGTTTGTCCAGAAGAGGAGTCATGTTCGGACGTGAGACATTGAGCTGTTTGGATAAATCAGATACCGTAGACGAACGTACTTCACGCAGGAGCATTAGCACCTGAAAGTTATTAGGCGACAAGTGTAATGGGAAATCGAGCGGACCGTAGGTGAAAAATTTCTTCTTCACAATCGGAAACAAGCCCAAAATATTTTCTGATATATTTCCTAACAGTTGAGTGTCCATATTTTTCACCGTCACTTCATAAGTTTATACTTATCATTCTATAACATTATGGCGTTATATTATACTATGGAATCATTATTTCATCATAATCATTACTTTATTACATCATTACACAAATAAAAAAAGCCTCTACCGCGAGAGACTTTTCCGTTCATTCCATTGATGCGGTCGAGAGGACTCGAACCTCCACGAGCGTACGCTCACTACCCCCTCAAGATAGCGTGTCTGCCATTCCACCACGACCGCATAACAAAATATAAATGGTGAGCCATGAAGGACTCGAACCTTCGACACCCTGATTAAAAGTCAGGTGCTCTACCAACTGAGCTAATGGCTCATGCTGTTCATCCAAGCTGTCCGCCATTAGACCAGACCTCAGGAATTTCCCTTAAGCATGCAACATGTAGTCTATAAAGACAACAATGACCCGTAGGGGATTCGAACCCCTGTTACCTCCGTGAAAGGGAGGTGTCTTAACCCCTTGACCAACGGGCCTTATTATTATGCGCCAACTTGGCGACAAGAAAGAGTATATCAAATAGAATAACAAATGGCAATACTTATTTTTGAAATTTTAAAAAAAGCAGTTTTTATCATTACAAAATGCATGTCCACTTACATTAACTTATCTAGAATCATTTAATCCCTGAAAAATCATGATAAATGATTGCAATATCACTTACATTTACTTATAATCACTTACGAGATACCGAAATCATTATATATCAGAGGAGCTTTCTATGTATCAGGAAGAACGAATGTTAAAAATCGTTGATTACTTACAGCTTCACAAGCGTATTTCGGTGGATGATATTTGTGAAATTTTTAATGTTTCACGGGATACGGCCCGTCGAGACCTGGTAAAACTTGAGGAGCATCAAAAAATTATTCGCACCCGCGGCGGCGCCCTTCTCCCTAAACTGCATCACGATCCAATTGGAAATTATAACGAAAGACTGCTTACTGTATCTGAGGAGAAACAAGTGATCGGACAATTGGCTGCCAACATGGTACGAGATAGGGATCGTATTATATTGGATTCCTCTACCACCGTACAGGCGTGTGCAGAAAGACTGAATGTGCAGGAATGTTCGGTTATCACCAATTCAATTAATCAGGCCGACGTACTATCTGGAAAAGACGGTGTCTCCATTCATCTGTTGGGAGGCCGCCTGCAAAAAGAGCACCGGTATGTATATGGCTCGTCCGTAATCGCCACTTTGTCTCACTATTTTGTAGACAAAGCTTTTATCGGGATTGGAGGCATATCATCTCACGGACTAAGCCTGATTCATGAAGAAGACGGTATGCTGAAGCATCAGATGATGAAACAGGCGGATCAGGTGATCATCCTTGCGGACCATTCGAAATTCGGAATTAATTTCCCGTATCGTTTTGCTGATTTATCTGAAGTTAATATCGTGATCACCGATCGCTTGCCAGAACCAGCAATGCTGGAAATTTTGCAACATCATGATATTGAAGTTGTTGTCCCCTCATAAAATATGAGACTGCTTAGCTAGAACTCAAGATTTATCACAGAGATATCGAAAGACAGGAGTTGGAGAGAAATGAAACTGTTTGCGATTGATATGGATGGAACACTGCTGAACGAGGAAGGAAAAATAAGCAAAGTGAACGCGGAGGCTATACGCCAAGCACAAAAGCAAGGCGTTCAGGTGACAATTGCCACTGGTAGAGCCGCTTATGACGCCTGGACAAAGCTAGAGGAAGCAGAACTTATAACTCCCGTCATTGGAGCAAACGGGGCAACCGTACACGATGTGCATCGTCGTCAGTTAACCTCTACTCCTATGGGCCGCAGTGAAACGTTTGAAGTGCTGAGCTGGCTGCACGATAACGACTTTTACTATGAGGTCATGACAGACCGCGCTATTTATTCTCCACAAAACGGACATCAGCTACTTGCTGTTGAAATGGATCGATTGCTGAGCGCCAACCCGGATATTTCGCTGGATACATTATTACACGCAGCCGAAAAACAATATGAACAGACCGGACATACCCGCATCGCTTCATATGAGGACATTCCACTGGATGTAGAGATTTATAACGTGCTCTGTTTCTCCTTTGATCAAGCCAAATTGGATCGGGGCCGTGAGCGTTACCAAAGTTTTCAGGGCCTGAACATGGTCATCTCTTCAGACCGTAACTTTGAAGTCGAGCATAAGGACGCGTCTAAAGGTAATGCATTGCGTTATCTGGCGAATCATCTGAGCATTCCCATGCAGGAAGCTGTAGCGATTGGGGACAGTTACAACGATATCTCCATGCTGACAATGGCAGGAAGAGGCATTGCCATGGGCAATGCAAAAGACGACATTAAGGCCGTCTGCTCCGAAGTGACTCTGACTAATACGGAAGATGGCGTCGCTCATGCTCTGTTGAACATACTTAAGACAGTTGAGGCTGACACTGTGAAATAGAAGTCATTGGCTGCTTACAAGACAGGTTGACGTCGCTTCATGGCGTACGCAGCACGTTCGTCTCTCCATTTAAACGAATTTCAGTCCACCGTTATTTTCAAAGCAGATCTAGACAAAAAGGACGCTTGCAAGCATCATTACAATGCATACGAGCGTCCTTTTTCTACTTAAAATACCAACGGAGAGAGAGGGATTCGAACCCTCGCACCGCTTTCGCAGCCTAACCCCTTAGCAGAGGGTCCCCTTATAGCCACTTGGGTACCTCTCCATGGCTCCCCGAACAGGACTCGAACCTGTGACAACTCGATTAACAGTCGAGTGCTCTACCAACTGAGCTATCAGGGAACATTACTGTAAATTATCTTACAGTATGGTTAATTTACCATGATTCAGGGGGTGCCGTCAAGTGCCAACAGGCGAAGCTTACCTCCACATTTCCCACAGCGATATCGCTGTGTATTCATCTTACGCTTGCGCATATACTCCTGTTTACAGGAAACGCATACTAGCTTGTAACGATAAGGCTGAGGCTTACGTTCCGTTCTTCCCGGCAGAGTCTGACAATGCCTGCTTCCTCCTACACGGGCCAACCATGCTTTGAAGTCAGCATCTCGATGCTGATAGCCCATCCCGCGCAAATGTAAATGATAATGGCACAGCTCATGCTTAATAATTTTCTCCACCTCAGAACGTCCGTAAGCTGCGAGTTGATGTGGATTAATTTCAATATGATGACTTTTCATAAAATACCTACCGCCTGTGGAAGACAGACGTGCATTAAAGGTGGCTTGATGTCGAAACGGCACACCGAAGCTCTCCAGCGAAATGCGCTCTACCCATTCTTGAAGCTCTTCATTACTCATAGAATGGCTCATTGAATGGTTCATTGAATTGTTCAGGGACTTGGACTCCATCCTTACGGTCTCTCCTCCTTCGCTCCTTACTGACAAGCATATTATAAAATAACGACCGAAGTCTAACCCCCAATTCATAAGCACACTTTAGGTACCCACCCCATATGCTAAGCATACAGATGTAACGCAGAGGAGGAGATCGGCTTGCCTCAATGGCTCAGCAATCAGCTCATGCGGGCCTTTTACAAAAAGGACCGGCGCCAAATTAAACTGTTGAACGATTGTTGGTTTTTTTATCATAAAGCACCTGGCGTGGAGTTCGATGCCAACAACGGGTAAAAGCTAAATGCATCCAAAATGAAAGCCGGAATCTCCGATGCAGTTCGGAGATTCCGGCTTTTGTTAACCCTTCACAAGAAGGTTGCACAGTTTTATTTAAAGTATTATGCCTGCGATTGCGCCTCTGCAGGAGGTTTCATCGTCAGACCAACCCTGCCTTTTTTCAAATCAACATTTAACACCCACACCGTTACGTTATCACCGACAGATACGACATCCATCGGATGCTTTACGAAGCCACTGCGCAGCTGTGAAATATGAACCAACCCGTCACTTTTAATACCGATATCGACAAACGCGCCAAAATCAATGACATTGCGGACGGTTCCCTGAAGCTCCATACCCGGTGCCAGATCCTCGATCTTCAGCACATCCTTGCGGAATACCGGCAACGGCAGCTCGTCACGCGGGTCACGGCCCGGACGCTGGAGACTGTCCAGAATATCCTTCAGTGTCGGCACGCCGACTTCCAGCTTCGCAGCCAATTCGTCAATGTTGGACACGTTCAGTGCTTCCGTTGCAGCCTTGGTGCCCAGATCGTGGGCATTGATGGCCAGTTCCGCCAACAGGCGGTCTACGACAGCATAGGATTCAGGGTGAATCGGTGTGCGATCCAGCGGATTTTCTCCACCCGGTATACGGATAAAGCCAACAGATTGCTCGTAGGTTTTTGCACCAAGACGCGGCACCTTCTGCAACTGACGACGGTTGCTGAATTTACCGTTTTCCTCGCGGTACTTAACGATGTTTTTGGCAATCGTCGCATTGATCCCTGCTACATAGGATAACAGCGCAGAGGAAGCCGTGTTCACATCTACACCGACATGGTTAACGGCTGATTCGACAACGTCCTTTAAGCTTTCATCCAGATGTTTCTGCGACACATCATGCTGGTATTGGCCTACACCAATAGCCTTCGGCTCAATCTTGACCAACTCAGCCAGCGGGTCCTGCACACGACGTGCGATGGAAGCCGCACTGCGCTCGGCCACGTCCAAATCGGGAAATTCCTCCTGTGCCAGCTTGGAGGCAGAGTATACGCTTGCGCCCGCCTCATTGACGATCAGATACGCTAGACTGCTGTCACCAATGTCCGCGATGACTTCCGCTACGAATTGCTCTGTCTCGCGCGAAGCGGTTCCGTTACCAATGACAATCAATTCGATCCCGTATTGGGCAATCAGCTGCTTGAACTTTTCAGCAGCCTCGCGCTTCTTGTTGTTCGGTGGTGTCGGATACGTCACAGCCACTTCGAGCAGCTTGCCGGTGTCATCGACAACCGCCAGCTTGCAGCCTGTCCGATAGGCCGGATCGACACCGAGCACACGTCGGCCCTTGATCGGAGCCTGTAGCAACAGGCTGCGCAAGTTGCCTGCAAAAATGGAGATCGCCTGCTGCTCGCCCTTCTCCGTCATTTCAGCGCGCACTTCACGCTCGATAGACGGCGCGATAAGTCTTTTATACGCATCCTCAATGACACTGCGCAGCAGATCTTGCACGACAGACGATCCTTTAATCACTTGGCCTGCCATGTAATTGTAAATAGAATCTGGCACTACCTCCAGACCAACCTTAAGAATGCCTTCCCGCTCCCCGCGATTAATCGCCAGAATACGGTGAGGTGGCATTTTCTTAGCGAGTTCACGATAGCTGTAGTAGTTCTCATACACGGATTCTTGCTCTGCGTCCTTCGCTTCGGAGGTCAGCATACCATGGTCCAGCGTATATCGGCGTACCCATTGGCGAATAGCCGCATCATCCGCTATATTTTCAGCTAAAATGTCCAAGGCTCCTTGGATGGCCGCCTCAGCGCTGTCCACTCCCAGTTCCGCATTTACATAAGACTCGGCTTCTTTCAGAGCATCGCCCTGCTTCGGCTGGCTCCAGATCCAGATGGACAGCGGCTCCAGTCCCCGTTCCTTTGCTACACTGGCGCGGGTTTTGCGCTTTTGCCGATACGGACGGTACAGATCCTCCACTTCCTGAAGTTTAACCGCAGAGGTGATAGCCGCCTGCAGGTCTTCCGTCAGCTTGCCCTGCTCATCAATAATGCGGATGACCTCTACCTTACGATCCTCCAGATTACGCAAATACACTACACGATCTTCAATTTCACGTAGCTGATTTTCATCCAGCTCTCCTGTCATTTCCTTACGATAACGCGCGATAAAAGGAATTGTATTCCCTTCATCCAACAAACTGATCGTTGTCCGAATTTGCTTGAGTGCCAGCGACAGCTCTCTCGCCACTTGTTTGACAATCCGCTCTTGGCGTTCTGCTTCGTTCGGCTCCTGCCGGATTTCCGTCTTCGTTTCCTCGTTAGACAAACCTATCCCTTCTTCCTCACAACTCTTGTCATACAGCTTGTCTTTCATTATCACAAAAAATGATTCAAAGCGCCAGCAGGTGCCGTTAGAGCAAGCCCTACCTGCATTTTTCATCAGACACGCAAAAGGACAGCGCCCAAGCGCTGCCCTTTTCCCGTTTCACTCGTCGTTCCATCACGCTAAAAATCAATCAAACCGAGACTGATTTGTAGCGAATCGCTCACTTTGCGCATAGTTTCTTCATCTAAGTGGGTGATTTTGTCGGTAAGCCTTTGCTTGTCGATCGTCCGAATTTGCTCCAGAAGAACAACAGAATCACGATCAAAGCCATGCGTCGCCGCGTCGATTTCCACGTGTGTAGGCAGCTTTGCCTTCTGAATCTGAGCGGTGATAGCTGCCACGATCACGGTAGGACTAAACCGGTTGCCGATATCATTTTGAATGATCAGCACAGGTCTGACGCCACCTTGCTCGGAACCGACTACGGGTGAAAGGTCTGCAAAAAAAACGTCGCCGCGCTTTACGATCAATATGGATTACACCCCGCTAACTGTACGGCCCAAGGTGCTGTTTGCATCTTCCTCCGCGTGAAAGGCTTCGGATGCCATGGTCAAGTTAATTTTAGCCATTTCCATGTATCCACGCTGCATAGCTTCACGAATGTAACGTTTTTTACGTTCGCCTACATACAGCTTCATGGCCTGCCTGATAAATTCACTGCGGTTGGAATTTTCCATAGCTACGATCCCGTCCACTTCCTGCAAGAGATGATCTGGCAAACTGATCATTATTCTTTTGGTGTTCTGCAAATTGGCCAACTTCTCTTCCACCCCCAAAACCTTGTCGCCATTGTACCATTATAACGTTATTCCCGGTAATTTATTCAAACGGAATACAAGAATGTATATGATATTCGTATATCATCTATGCTGCATTCCATTATAAACTACGCAGTTCGTTTTCGTACAGGCGTTTGATCCCCGAAATACAAGTGTCAGCGGAGCCTGATGCGTCTTTTGACAGTTATAGCGCTCTTTTCTTTCCTTTGTACATATTTCGGGACGTTCTGCGAAAACTCCTGCTTTTATTCGGTAATTTGCGTTATGAAATTAATTCCAGTGGGTTGGAAGAAGCGAGTTCACTCGAATAACAGGAACATGGCCTCGTGTGTATACACGCGGTACCCTGTCTGCGATCATGCAGATCACCTCATAGTGGATCGTACCAAGCTTGGATGCCAGCTCATCCGCTGCGATAGTTTCGCCGGACTGCTGACCGATGAGAACAACCTCTTCGCCGGTTTGGATTTCTTCCGCATCTTTTGCGAAAGATTGTAAGGATACCATACACTGGTCCATGCAAATCGTGCCTAGTACCGGGACGCGGCGACCGCGTATCAATACTTCGATCTTCCCACTCAGCATGCGGGAGTATCCATCCGCATAGCCGATTGGCAGTGTACCGATCCGTTCTTCACTGGTAGTCACATACCGGGTGCCATAGCTAACTCCCCAGCCAGGAGGAAGCGTCTTGGTATAAACTACCGCCGTCTTCAATGACAATACAGGCAGCAGTTCAATCGCTCGCCGGTTAACCTCATCAGACGGATACAGACCGTATATACTGATACCAATCCGCACCATATTGGGGGAAAGAGAAGGGGTATCAATGGTAGCGGCGCTATTAGCCGTATGTATAATGGGAATGGTGATACCTTGTTCCCTTAGCGCTTCCGCCACGCCCCGAAACCGATCATATTGTAGCAGTGTATAGCTTTTGTCTTCTTCATCCGCGCGGGCAAAATGGGTGTACATGCCTTCCAGCAGCACCTGCTCTAATTCGTGAGCCTGCCGGACAAAAGCCATAGCCTCTTCTCCAGGCAGCAAACCCAGTCTTCCCATGCCGCTGTCTATTTTGATGTGCACCTTCAGCTTGCGTTCATTTCCTTGGCAGTCCAGTCTGCGGATACCCTCCAGCACTTCTTCACTGAACACAGTCAATGAGATATCATGCTCCCAAGCCGTTTGTACAGCTTCCGGTGGGGTATAGCCGAGTACAAGAATCGGTAGCTGAACCCCCGCATGACGAAGCTCCAACGCTTCATCCAGAAAAGCGACGCTCAAATAATCCGCACCAAGGCGTTCCAATTCCTTTGAAATTTCCACGGCACCGTGTCCGTAGGCATTCGCCTTGACACAGACCAGTATCAGCTTATCCGCTGGCAATGCCTTGCGAAAAGCTTCATAGTTGGCGCCAAGGTGATCCAGGTTGATTTCGGCCCGGGTCGATCTGTATTGTGCTTGCAAATCCAGTCACCTTCTTCAATTGTTAGCCTGTAACATAACCTTTTACCATTCGGAGTGTGGCAAAAGTGCTTGCTTCCAAAGGTTAATGGTAATGTTCAAAAACGTGGCTGTCAATGGCAGGGGGGCTTTACCAGCCTCCTCTACCATCTCTACAATAGAACAGGATATACAAGCGATGCACATCTTAGACTGCGAATGAACAAAAGACGGATACGGGCGGCAGCAGAGCATTTTTACACTCTAGACCGTCTGCATCCGTCTATAAAATTTTATTTACCCGATTGATCCTGTATAGAAGCGGCAATTTGTATCATTTCGCTCACAGGCAGGTCAGCACTGGTGATTCTGAACTCGATTCCGTCATTCATCCAGGTCATCGTCTGCTGTTCGCTTCCGGTCAGCACGGCGAAGCTTCCTCCAATATCAACCAGTTCGCCTGCGGCCAGTGCGACCGCCCGATCTTTTGGACGTGCCTCCACAATGGTATAATTATATGTTCCACTATACCGTAGCATCACGGCATGTGTACCACTATCCTCCAGCTCCGGCGTATCCTTGATCTGTACTCCGGCTGGCGTGTAGGACGGTTCGATCAAGCCGAACTCACCCATCACAGCTTCTGCCGCATCTGTTCCCGCTGACGTTCCGTTTGCAGCATCCGATGTGCCCGGGGTTTGTTGCTGCCTCTCTGCGTTGGCTGCTTTGTCCGGTTTGGACGTATCGTTTGTGGCAGTACCGTCCACCTTGGCTTGCCCTGACGGTTGCTGGACTGCATCCCCTGCGGTCCCCTGCTCTTGTCCGGGTTCGCCAGTCGTCACGCCAGTCGTCCCATCCATCGCACCGGAAGGATCAAGCTGACTGCTGGGATCTACTGCTCCGGAAGATGGCGCCCCTGCGCTACCTGTACTCGTCTTACCTGAAGCCATATTCCGCTCCATATCAAAAGAGTCCTTGTCAAACTTCGTATCAAAAGCAAATTGATCGAATTTCAGATCAACAACTACCTTGGCATTCGCATCAGACACCTGTACCTGAGTGGGTGCATAGTCATTTTTGGACAGCCATATCTTTTGTCTCACCAGCGCATGGCTGTTGTAATTCGCTGCCACATCAAACACATAGGATTTATCGTCGGTAGCCAACTGACGGGAGGCATCGCCGATAATGCTGCGAACCAACGTTTCATATAAATATACTTGACCCTGATTGTTTGGCCAGTCGCTTTTGAAACGGAAGCTTTTGTTCAGGCTGGGTGTTAGCACAAATACACCCTCATCATTACGAAGCACAATTTGCGTAATATCCTTTTTCTCGTTCGTCATGGCAATTCGGTAATAGGACGGCTTGCGGTAGGAAATATCCACCTTGTATTCCTGCGGCGTGTCGCCGGTATGCAGCGTCATCAAAGCTGTACCGTGGTAGCTGTTCAGGTCGCTCACCACGTCACTCAAATCTTTAACCACATCGTCCGCGCTCTTCTTGCCGCA
Organism: Paenibacillus sp. FSL M8-0228; assembly: GCF_038007385.1. Classification (NCBI taxonomy): domain Bacteria; kingdom Bacillati; phylum Bacillota; class Bacilli; order Caryophanales; family Paenibacillaceae; genus Paenibacillus; species Paenibacillus sp. FSL M8-0228. The sequence continues at coordinate 1,473,506 of NZ_JBBOXA010000001.1, read as the reverse complement.
CCCGGCCAGCAGCAGCGTTACACACATGACCATGGCGAGCATCCATGAAATCCGGCGCATGTCATCAACCCCTTCAGCACATGTTTTAAATGAATTAGTACATGTCTATGAAGGACTTGTTCGATTTATGCAGACTGGCATGACAAGCTTGAACGTATCCTTGCGTAATGCTATAAAATCTTTTGGAGAGTGATCATAAATTCATACAGAAAATAAATCGAAAAACCGATCAAAACCACGCCTGCACCGATCGTAACCCACTTGATAGCGGTTCGATTCATGGCTTTCCGTGTTGTGGCTACGAGGGTCATCAAGCCTAAATCATGGATAAGAATACCAAACAAAATACCTAAGCCAACAATCAAGAATTGACTTGTATTTGACCGATCAAATGAACTTGCCAGCACAGTTCCAAAAACACTCACCCAGAACACTAAATTTCCTGGTGAAACAGCTACAAGCAGCCCATTTTTATAGGAAGAAAATAATGATTTCGTCTTTTTCTCTCCTTCTAGCGCAATATCATGATCTGCATTTTTAATGCTGTCGTACCCCACGTAGCACAAAAAAAGGGCTCCAACGAACCACATAATCACTTGTACAACAGGTAATGACAAGACTGAGGCCAGACCAAAATACAAGCCAGTGATCAATAACAAATCGATGGTCATCCCCCCAAGGCCCACAATCCAACCATGCATGAATCCATTCTTTAGCCCTTGCTTCGTCATTTCAACCGTAATTGTACCTACAGGTAGTGCTATAGAGAAACCTAGTAAAACATATGTAATAAACAATGCCATTTCAAAACCCCTTTCAAATGTATAAAAATGATATTCTATACCATAAAAAATGACAAATCAATAAAATTTGAAGAATGAAATGAGCTAAGAACACCTGAGACTTATTTTGTACAAAATCGGATTCATTGACCAAGTTTGTCCATTGAGTATTGAGGGTTCAGCGCTTATCATAGCTTTTGTGATAATAATTCTCATTTGCAAAATTCTGAATCATTCTATTATACGGAGGTTACTATGACCAACAAGAGCTCGACAATCAACAAAAAATCTACTCGACCATACACTGCTCTCATCTGCCTATTCTTTCTTATGGGGGCATTGCTGCTGGGATGTGGCGCATCTGACAATCAGAGTGCAAACAGCAACACGATAGCATCTACAAAAACATCGGAAGCTGCCACAACTCGTGAATACACAGACTACAAGGGACATACAGTGAACATTCCTACGACTCCTCGGCGCATTGCTTACTTTGGAGAAAACTATGGGGATTTATTGGTTTTAGGCGTACAAGCTGTAGGTACATCAACTTCTATGATTGAAGGCAAGGTTTACGAAAAGCAGGTTCAGAACGTGGCTGATCTGGGGTTCCCGATTAATTTGGAAAAAGCCTTGGAACTACAGCCTGACCTGATCATTACCGCCGATACAGATGAAAAGCAATACGCAGCGTTAACAAAAATTGCACCTACAATTATGTTCGATACCTTTGCTCCGTTAAACGAACGTTTGCTGCATCTCGGAGACATTGTGAACAAGAAAAAGGACGCTGAAGATTGGCTTGCCCAATATAAAATAAAGGAAGCGGAGATGTGGACCAAACTTCACGCAGAAGGTGTTAAGGCGGGGGAAACTGCTTCAGTCTTTACCTACTATCCAGGTGACCGTTTATTCGCAATGGGACGGACAGGACTGTCACAATTACTGTATGAAAAGAATGGTTTCAAACCTACCCCTCCTATCCAGAAAGCACTGGATGAAGACAAAGGATTTGTACAAATATCTCAGGAAGTGATCGGACAATACGCTGGAGATCGGATTTTCATACTAAGAACACCAAGTTCAGAAGCCGAACAATCCACCGAACAGTTAATGAAAAGCAAGCTGTGGCTCCAGCTCCCTGCTGTCAAACAGGGTCGTGTGTACACTCAGGATATTGGCAAAACTGAAAGTGATGCTTCCACTCGAGAATGGCTGCTGAAGGAATTGCCCAAGCTCATCAGATAAAATTGGAGAAGCTTATCGACACTTGTTGATAGGCTTCTTTTTTGTTGAACCTAAAGGAGGTATACTCATATATACATGATAACCATTCTCAATAAAAGGAGCAATACTGTGAACCAGTCTTCGTCGTCCGTATATCCTCCTCCGTTCAGCTCACTGCTTTTTCATTTTAAAGAAATTGCGTTGATTGGTGAGCCTACCGATGAATTATTATCACATCCCAGTTCATATCACTGTCTGCTTATGTTCATCAGTGGGACAGGGATGGTGGACATTGGCCTAGAGCAGTATCTATTCCATACAGGTCATGGGTATTGGCTAGCTCCAGGTGAATCCTATCAAATCGCTCCCCTAAATGGAACTGTACCTGAATACTACAAAATCACGTTTGAGGTCATCGCTTTGACGTCGGAACCACAAGCGGACATGGCCTTGGCTGAACACGCAGCGCGCATGCCATCCATATATCATGGAGCTGTCCTGCCGGAACCGCGCGAATACATCGTCTCCTCTTCTTCCTCCAAACTTATTCAGTTGATTGAAGAGTTATTTTATAGTACCCAACAAACGGTACAGCCGCATAACCAAACATCCGTATTACGGCAGCAAATCATGTTTCAAGAGTTGTTTTTGCTGTGGCAGGAAGATCACACCGATATTGATCAAAACAATACCTCTAATCCGGCATTGCCAGCATCGGTAGAAGGCACTCTCTCATATATGGAAAACAACTATGAAAAGCCCATTACCGTCAAGCAGCTTGCCGAGCAGGCGAACGTTTCCATATGGCAATACTCGCAAATGTTTCGTAAAATTACAGGCAAAAAGCCGCTGCATTACCTCACTGAGCTGCGCTTGAATCATGCCAAGCGGCTGCTGCTGGATTGCAAACGGCCTTTACGTGAAATTGCCCGTCAGGTTGGTTTCTCTGACGAATATTATTTTAATCGACGATTTAGGCAAATGACCGGGATTCCCCCTGGCAAGTACGCACTTTCTGTCTCCCGTTCTGTGCGCGTCAAGGATTGGACGGGTCACCATATTCATATTCCGCGCCGAGCAAGCCGCATCATCTATCATGGAGAAACGATGGGTGATCTATTGGCATTAGGGGCCAAAGCCATCGGTGGAAGTCTGCAACTCAGTGAATACAGCGTCTATAAACATCGTCTTGTGAATGTTGCCGATGTGGGCCTTCCACTGGATGCCCGCTTGACTAGTGCTCTTGATCCCGATCTAATTATCATCGCCAATTCGGACGAACAGGAATATAAGCGCATTGCCAGCATCGCCCCCACCGTCACCTTCAACTCCTTCGCCACGCTGGAGGAACGGATGCGTACACTTGGCGCCTGGCTCGGTAAGGAGCGGGAGGCCGAACGCTGGTTGTCTACCTTCAAAGCCCGTAATCTGGCAATGTGGCAGCAGCTCGGTACGCAAATCACAGCCGGAGAAACGGCCTCCGTCTTCATCTTCGATCATGGTGATCGGCTCTTTGTCATGGGTATGTCCGGATTCTCATCGGCCCTCTACCACCCCCAGGGCTTTCAGCCCGTTGAGCCGATCCAAAAGGTGCTCGACGAGGGACACGGCTTCGCGGAAATAGATCCGAACGAATTGCCTGATTACGCCGGGGACCGCATTTTTATGCTTGTCCCGACAGCCCCAGAATCCAAACGTACGCTGGAACGCATGATCAGCAGCCCTCTCTGGCGCAGCCTCCCTGCTGTACGTCAAGGTCGGGTATATTTCGTAGAAGCTGAACGCTGGAACTGGAGCGATGCCATAACCCGACAAAAGCTGCTTACTGCACTGCCCAAACTGCTTGGCACTTCATCCTGAGAAGCTGCCATTTTCTAAAGATACTACATTAGACCTTGAATGCTTCCATCTGCCTCCAGCGACATATGCTCAGCTGCTGGGGATTTGGGCAATCCTGGCATCGTCATAGTATTGCCTGTTTCCACGACCACAAAGCCTGCCCCTGCAGACAAAGCAACGCTGGACACGTGAATGGTAAAGCCTTCCGGTGCACCTAGCAGAGAAGGTTGATCTGAGAAAGAATACGGCGTTTTGGCCATGCATACAGGCAGTTGTCCAAAACCAAGCTGCTCCATACCGGCCAACACCCGTTTGGCCGCAGGAGTGTAAGCTACCTCTGCCGCACCGTAAATCTCCTTCGCAATAACACTAATTTTCGCTTGCAAATCAAGGGTATGCTCATACAATGGTGCAAAATGGGCTTTGTCCTCCTGGAGCAGGTTGAGCAGGCTTTGGGCCAGCTTTTCTCCCCCTTGGCTTCCCTGTGCCCACACCTGTGACAACTCTACGGGTACTCCCAGCTTGCGGCATTCCGAGAAAATCAGTTCCAGCTCGGCTTCGCTATCTGTTACAAAATGGTTGACCGCTACCAGTACTGGCACGCCAAACTTTTGCAAATTCCGTACATGCCGATTCATGTTGGCTAATCCAAGTTGCAATTGCTCCAGATTTTCTGCGTCCAGCTCATTTTTAGCTACACCGCCGTTATATTTCAGCGCTTTGGCGGTTACGACCAACAGAGCCGCATCTGGCTGCAAACCGGATTGACGGCACTTGATGTCAAAAAACTTTTCTGCCCCCAGCTCAGCCCCGAACCCAGCCTCCGTGACAACCACCTCTCCCAGCTTCAGGGCTAGCTTCGTACCGATCAAACTACTGCATCCATGCGCAATATTCGCAAAAGGTCCGCCGTGCACAATAACTGGAGTTCCCTCCAACGTTTGCACCAGATTGGGTTTCAATGCTTCCCGAAGCAGCACAGCCATACCTTCCACCGCATGTAGTTCCTCAGCTGTTACCGTTTCGCCATCTTCGTTATAACCAATCACCATCCGACCCAATCGCACTTTAAGATCGTCCATATCTTCACTTAAACATAATACGGCCATCACTTCTGAAGCCGAGGTAATCAGAAAACCACTTTCTCTCACTGCTCCATTACCTGACCCCAATCCGGTTACAATGTTTCGTAAACTCCGGTCGTTCATATCGACAGCGCGTTTCCACACAATCCGCTCGGGTTTCAACCGCAAAGCATTTCCATGAAATAAATGGTTATCGATCATCGCTGCCAGCAAATTATGCGCTGCCGAAATCGCGTGAATATCACCTGTAAAATGGAGGTTAATGTCTTCCGCTGGAACAATCTGGGCTTGTCCTCCCCCAGTTGCTCCTCCTTTCATGCCGAAGCAAGGGCCAAGGGACGGCTCACGCAACGCAGCAACGGTTTTATGCCCCAGCGCATTCAGCGCCTGTGACAGTCCAATGGTGGTCAGCGTTTTTCCTTCTCCCGCCGGCGTGGGGTTCATCGCCGTAACCAGCACCAGCTTTCCATTCGGACGGTCCTTTAACTGCTCCCACAGGGACGGGTTCAGCTTTGCTTTATATTTTCCATACGTCTCTAGATGTTCTTCTTCAATTCCTGCTTCTTTGGCTATATCAATAATCCTCTTCATCTTTCGTTATGTACCCCCCGTTTTATAAGTCTGACCGATGGTGTCAAACCCTGTATCGTTTTATTTTACCAAAGTGTGCCGCTTATTGCGCTATGATTCATTTCATCGCAAGCGTTGCTATCATGTGAGTTATAAAAAAAGAGCCTCCCCCGCCCGTATGGACTTTGGTGGATGCCCTTTTGATACGTCTCGTTTAACAAACAGCTCTCAAATTAACCTGCAAAGTTAGCAGCGTAATTTTCAGCAATAAATCCCTTAGAAATCAGGATAGATTGGGATTTCTTAGTAGCAGGGCCATAGCCTTGGGACAGCAGATCATTAATATGTAAGCGATTATAAATGAAGCAAAATACAAAATTGGACGCCCCACTCGTAAGGATCGATACCAGAAAAATAATAACAGCCCACTTCCAATCCCCTCTAAACAACGCAGGGAAAAAACCGAAAAAGAGCGTAGTCCATGAAAAACCTACTTTGCGTTCCTTGATCATTCCAGTTTTATTTCTTAATTTAATCTTCATTTACCCCTTACCTCTCTTTATATAGTCTTTTAGAACTATATTAGATTATATAGGACAGAGGGAATAAATGGAACTCATTTCGTAAAATCATAAATTTCTCAAATCCGCTCTAGTTTATAATGCTTTTCCAGCACTTCTTTAAAAACATCAACAGGGTACTTGTATTCAACAGTTTTGAAAACAATCCGGTTATTCCACTGGTTTTTTTCCAGCTCGCACCCATGCTCCATATCCAGTTCCTTCATAATAAATATAATCTCATCTAAGGTTACCAACACACTATGTCTATTCGTCGTAGTTGCCAGCATCTGCTCGCCTTCCTGTGTGTATGCCTTCACGATCTGCTCATCAAACCCTTCGCTGATCATTAATTCCTTCAAGGCTTGTATAAAAAGAGTCGGCAGGTTCTTGTACTGCGATTTTTTAATCCCAAACAGCGTGATGCTTAAGCGGGATATATCATGCATAAACACTATATTTTTTCTTCGATTCAGTAAAAATAAGCTGGCATGCCAACTATTTAAAGGCGGATAAATATCAACTTGAAGTGGTTCAGTCTCCCATTCCTTCAGCAGTTTTTGTGTTCCCCGTATGACAAACATCGTTGCTCTCCTTTATTGACGCTCCTGTACCGCAGCGTGATTCGACATACCTGATTTCTTGTATAAAGCATGTCACGTATATCATAACATCGTATTCCAAACACCGGATTATAAACTCTTTCAGTATAATAGAGGAAAGATATATTGCCAGACACAGCTGATTACGTAACTCCTTGGGACGATCCAGGGAGTTTCCATTTTTTCTTTGGATATTTTTTATGGAAATCTCCTCCACTGCTCTATATAATTCAGGTACAGTTCGTCACACGAGCTTAATCTAAAAATTAGGGGTGTTCCACACCTATGTCACGACATATTTTACTTATTGAAGACGATCTATCCATTGCCGAAATGCTACTTAAAGCACTCACCAAGGAAGGATACAGCCTAACCACTGCCTATGACGGGGAAGAGGGGCTTCTTGCCTTTGAACGTCATACCTATGATCTGGTACTGGTGGATTTGATGATGCCGAAGGTGGACGGTATGGAGGTGATCCGCCGAATCCGTACCCACAGCGCCGTACCTATTCTGATTATGTCAGCCAAGGATAGTGACGTAGATAAAGCGCTTGGGCTAGGCTTTGGGGCAGATGATTATGTTGCCAAACCTTTTTCAATGCTGGAAATGACCGCTCGTATTCAGTCCGCGATCCGCAGATCTACTACATATGCCCGTCAGCAACAGCAGGAGGAACAGCCGCAAGCACAAGTTTTGACCTACGGCAGTCTGCGTATTGATTTTGATCATTTTACAGTCATTCGCAATGAAAATGAAATTCAGCTAACAGCCAAAGAATCCGATATTTTGAAGCTGTTTGTAGCCAATCCGAACCGGGTATTTACAAAAGCACAACTATACGGATTTATTTGGAAAGACGATTATATGGGCGACGAGAACGTGATTAACGTCCATATTCGCCGCCTGCGTGAGAAAATTGAAGAAGATCCCTCTCATCCTGTCCACATTAAAACGCTATGGGGCATTGGCTACAAATGGGAGAATGGCTGATATGAACATCGAAAACATTTCTGAATGGATTGTCGGCCTCATCATGTCAGTCGTTATAGTATGGCTTTGGCGGGAGCGTATGGCCAATAAGCGCAAAATAAGGGATATCCGTGCCCTACTAGAGCGGATTGTGACGGTGAATCATGCGGAAAAGCTGCTATATGTCACAGGTGACGTTGAACTGCAACGACTCATGACGGAAATTAATCGACTGCTGGACTTGAATCTCAGAGTGTCTGCAGATTACAACCGTAGCCAAATTGCTATGCGCAAAATGATTTCGAACATTTCACACGATCTCAAGACCCCGCTTACGGTTGTGCTTGGATATGCCGAGATGCTGGATGGCGATCCGACTATTTTGCCGGAAGAACGTATAAAACTGCTATCCAAAATTCATCAAAAGACAAGCGAAGCGATTGAGTTGATCGGAAGCTTTTTTAATTTGGCGAAACTGGAAGCTAATGATACGGATATTCCGTTGACACGACTGGAAGTGGGAGAACTGTGCAGACGCAGCATTTTAGAGTTTTATGACCTGCTGACTGCACAGGGGTTTACTGTGCATATTGAGATCCCGGAGCATACCATTCATGCCTTGGGGAACGAAGGAGCGATTGGGCGGGTGCTGAACAATCTGATCTCGAATGCCATTCGCTACGGGGCAGATGGTCGAACGCTAGGCCTGACGCTGTCAGAACAGCAGGATACAGTGCGTATAGAGGTATGGGATCGTGGCAAAGGCATACAGGAATCTGAGCAAGATAAAGTTTTTGAACGTATGTACACATTGGAGGACTCCCGCAATAAGGCGGTACAAGGCAGCGGACTGGGCCTTACGATTGCCAAACGTCTGGTTGAAACGATGAACGGAGAAATTCAATTGACTAGTAAACCTTATGAGCGGACGGTCTTCTCTTTTACATTGAAGAAAATCAACTATTAATCGGACTCAACATGCTCAACTTAATAAATTTGTAAGAATCACGAAAGAAAAATGAACATTTCGCCCTTTATCCTTGAATTATCAGCAGTATACGAAGGGAGAACACCCATGACTTACGTAATACGTACACATCAATTGACCAAAGCCCTGAAGGGTAACGAAATTGTAGCAGGAGTCAGTATGAATGTGCGCAAGGGAGAAACCTATGGCTTTCTCGGCCCTAACGGGGCAGGCAAGACGACGATGATGAAAATGATTACGAATTTACTCAAGCCGACATCGGGGGAAATTGAATTATTCGGTGAGAAATTAACGCCAAAATCGTATCATCTGCTCGGACGGATGGGTTCGATTATTGAATACCCGATTTTTTATGATAGGCTGACGGCGCAGCAAAATCTCGAACTTCATTGTGAATACATGGGCTACTATAATAAGCAGGCTGTTCGGGATGCCCTGGAATTAGTAAACTTGCAGAATGCGGGTGACAAGTCGGTAAAAGACTTTTCACTGGGAATGAAACAGCGTCTCGGGATTGCCCGCGCTATTGCGACTAAGCCAGAGCTACTCATTTTGGATGAACCGATTAATGGTCTGGACCCGGTGGGAATCAAGGAAATCCGCCAACTATTCCACATGCTATGCAAGGAATATGGGATGACTCTGCTCGTGTCCAGTCATATTTTAGCGGAAATAGAGCAGATTGCGGATACGGTAGGCGTGATTAATCACGGAAGGCTGATTGAGGAAGTGTCGATGGAGCAGGTGCGGGAAACCAATACGGAATACATCGAATTTACGACCAACGATTGTAAAAAGGCGGCCTACGTCCTCTCCCATCATCTGAATCTGAATAATATAAGGGTGCTCAATGAACAGAGTATACGTATTTACGATTCAAATGTACCGCAGAAACAAATTACGAAGACGCTCATTTTAAATGATATAGAAGTGGATTCCATTCATCAGAAAAGCAGTACGCTGGAAGACTACTTTTTGCGGCTGTTAAACGGAGGTGATCTCCATGCTTAAATTGATGCAATTGGAGCTGAAAAAATTTCATCTGGCCGGTTATATCCGTTCAGCACTGATCGCCAATGCATGCATTCTTGGGCTGCTCTGTATCATCGCGCTGGACAGCCAAAGTACAGGAATACCCGAATTTACACAGTACACTCAGCTTCTCGATCTCATGGACATGCTGGTCAGAGCCACATTTATTGTGTTTGCCTCTGTTCTCCTGTGCCGCTTTATCGTAGGGGAATTTAAGTCCAAATCGATTACGATCCTGTTCATGTATCCGATTCACCGTCAAAAGCTGATGATCGCCAAGCTCTTGGTTGTGCTGCTGTTTACCTTCTTATCAATTATTATTTCGGAAATAATCATTACGGCTGCTATTCATCTGCTCAACCAGTTTGTCTTGATTGTACCCGATAACCTTACTCTTTCGATACTGGGTCAACAATCAGCACGGACGCTGATCAATGCCGTTGCTGCCAGCTTTATGGGACTGGTTCCGCTGTATATGGGGATGCGAAGATACTCTGTACCCACCACCATTGTGACCTCAATCCTGATTGTAGCATTGCTTTTCTCCAATAATAACGGCGCTACACTTAGCTCCATAGCCCCCGTGCAAATAGGCTTCTCTATACTGGGAATGCTTGTGGCTTATGCAGCGATTCGACGCATTGAGTATAAGGATATTACTTCATAGTATGTAACTTAGTAAAACGCTTTCGAAAAATAGATGAAAATCATTGTTAGTTATACACACATTTTTCACTGGACTTCATTCTAAAACAGGTATATCCTATAGGAGAAATTAAAAAACGGAATAAGGATCTTCGGGGTAGGGTGAGATTCCCAACCGGCGGTATGGCTCATGGAGCTAAGCCCGCGACTCTGTATCTGGCAACAGGATACGGACTGATTTGGTGAGATGCCAAAGCCGACGGTAAAGTCCGGATGGAAGAAGATCGAAATATCAACATGCCGCAAAGTGGATGAATGCTGCGTTATGGATTTTGCAGTTGCAGTAACTTCATTTAACTTGCATAAAGCGGCAAGTTTATTTGATCAACCCCCGTCTTGCATGGTCTTTCGCCATGGACGGGGGTTTTTGTGCCACCGGTCCTGTATTCGCAAGGAGCTAATTGAGTATGAGTCAATCTTCTACTGTACTAACATCCAAAGGTTTTGATCATAGCTCCCACATGAAAAGCGGTTTTTGGCTGGTCGCAATAGGAGCAGCCTTGTGGGGCGCTGATCCGCTGTTTCGTATTATTTTGCTAAAATCATTTACTTCAACACAAATTGTACTAATGGAGCATATGCTGCTTTTCCTCGCTCTGACACCGATGCTGTGGAAACATCGTGAGGAACTCAAAGCGGTACGGCTTCGTCAAGTTTTCGCTATTTTGTTCGTCTCGTGGGGCGGCTCGGCTCTGGCCAGCGTGATTTTTACCATGGCACTCAGCAATGGTGATTTGAATGCTGTACTCTTGCTCCAGAAGCTTCAACCACTGGTCGCTATTGTTCTAGCCCGTATTATTTTGAAGGAAATGTTGCCGCGTCATTTTGGATTATTAATTGTCGTCGCTCTGTTCGGGACGTATCTTCTGACCTTCGGTTGGTCGCTCCCCTTCGGGCATGTTCGTGATTTTGTCCAGGTCGGTAGTCTGCTTGCACTGGGTGCAGCAGTTCTGTGGGGCGGTTCGACAGTCATGGGAAGCTACTTGCTTCGTTCAATGAAATATGAAACGGTAACCTCCCTCCGCTTCATGGTGGCGCTCCCTCTGCTGATTGTCCTCACCTCTGTAGAGCATGCGCCATGGAATATGCCTGCCGGTACATGGGCAGGCGCAGCTGTGATTATCAACTTGCTATTGCAGGCATTGCTTCCGGGTCTTCTTAGCTTATTGCTGTATTACAAAGGCTTAAGTACGACCAAAGCGTCTTATGCTACGATGGCAGAATTGAGCTTTCCCATGGTGGGTGTCGTGATTAATTGGATCGCATTTCAGCAAATCGTTACGGTAGCGCAATTGACTGGTTTTATGCTCATCTGGATTACGCTCTTTATGATTTCACGTCAGCAAAAAAATTAACAGTTCAATGTCTCTTTCATGACTCACCCAAGCCAAATTGTGAAGATGCTTTTGCATCTCCGATTTGGCTTTTTTATGTATTCGTATCCATATAAAATATAGTTCTTTAGACCCGTCTTTTAAAAAAAGTGTCTAAAACATGCTACTATTCCTCGTTTCCCAATGATTACATCTATAAAATTCGTCGGTTTATGTCGAATAAAACAATGTAGTGATCATCAGACACAGAGGAGCAAGAACTATGACTAAAACAAAACAAACAGTTCCGTGGTGGAACAGGTTTCTCAAGCAGTTTTATTTAATGAGGACAAGATTAATAATATCTTTTTTAGCTGTGTTATTGATTCCGAGCGTACTTATCGGGTACTTTTCTTATCAGGGGGCTACGACACAACTCAGTCAGCAAATGGGCAGTTCCGTATACACGAATCTGTATCTGATCCGAAGCAATGTCAATCAGTATGTAGCGCCCATTATGAAAGATCTGGACGTGCTTACCACTGAAATCAATTCTGATTCCATCGGTACCAACCAAGAAGCCCTTCAGAAAAAGTTAGCTGTTATCGTCAAGGCTCACCCCGAGCTAGATGCAGCGCTTCTCGGCAATGAGAAGGGGCAATACATACGTTCGCCGAAAAAACAGGAGTCCGATTATGATCCCAGGGAGAGAAAATGGTACAAAAACGCGATGCTGGAAAAGGGTAAAGTATTCGTCGGTGTTCCAGTTGCCAGCGTCACGACAGGGAATTTAGTCGTTAATATATCGGGAACGCTGGAGGACGGTGAAGGAGCTGTTGCCCTGGCTTTGAACCTGGACAAAATGAGTGAAAGTCTGCAGTCTGTTAAGATTGGTGAGCGCGGAGGACTCATTATTGTTGATTCTGAACATAAAGTTGTATCTGGGACTGGAACAGCTTTCAACAAGACAGGCAAAAAAGCGGCTGACGCCATAGAAGGACTTCCCGAAGTGGCGACAACCGTCGAAAATGATACTCCTTCCATGTCGCAAATTCAATTTATGAATCGAGATATGCTGGCCTTTACACTTAAGGACCCTCTCACCGGTTGGAGCATTGTCGCACTGTCGGATCTGGAGGATTATAGTGATGCAGCCCAACCAATTCTGAAACAAAGCCTGATTGTGATTGTTATTTCCATACTTGCCGCGGCGATCATCATTGTGCTTATGGTCCGCTCATTCTTAATTCCGCTGCGCAAGCTGCAAGCAGGAACACGCATCGTCCGTGACGGAAATCTGACCGAACGTGTTAATCTATCCAGCAAGGATGAGTTCGGCGAACTGGCACAGAATTTTGACCAGATGACGCATTCCTTGCATACGATGGTCTCAGAGGTCAACCAAACCTCCTCCCGACTTGCTTCCTCTTCCCTGATAATCAAGGAAAGCACAGAGCAAACGACGGAGTCCGTACAACATGTAGCGGAAACGGTTATGGAATCCGCGGAAAATGCAGCCACCAGCGCCGAGGCATCCGAGCAGACCGCTAATGCCGTTGAAGAAATGGCGAAGGGTGTCAGCACCATTGCCGAATCGGCAAGCTCCATCGTGGATTCAGCAGGACAAACCGAGCATGATGTGGCTCAAGGCAGTCAAATGATCAGTAGTGTACGGACCCAAATGGACCGTATTCTGGAGGCTGTCAGCCAAACGGCTAGCCTAATGGATGAGCTATCCCAGCTCTCAGACGATGCGAAGCAGATGAATACGGCTATTGCCGCCATTGCCAAGCAAACCAATTTGTTGTCTCTGAACGCGTCTATTGAAGCTTCCAGAGCTGGCGAAGCCGGGCGTGGATTTGCCGTAGTCGCTATAGAGGTACGCAAGCTGTCTGAGCAATCCAAGGAAAGCGCGGATTCCATCAGTCAGATTATTACTCAGATGCTCGATTTGATTCAACGCTCTACCGCTACCATGAACGGTAATGTTCGTAACCAGGTAGGTGAAGGTATGCGTATTAGCCAAGATGCAGAAGGTGCATTTACGAATATTGAGCGCTCTACTTCTCATATCGTGGAACAAATTCAAAGTGTGTCCGCTGCTGCTGAACAAATCTCAGCCAGTACAGAGGAAGTCTCCGCCACCGTTACCCATTTGGCAAGCCTGTCTCGCAATTCGGCGGACAGCTCGCAGACAACATCTGCTGCTGCTCAGGAACAAATGGCAGCTATGGAGGAAATCGCCTCTTCGTCACAGGAGTTGTCCAACATGGCGCAGGATTTGCAACAGCTGGTTAAGCGATTTAAGATTTAACTTACTACTAACAAAAGCCTTCGTCCGTATACAAATTACGGGCGAAGGCTTTTTACATTTGAGTTCTTGATATGCTCTCTCTCTTGTTACTTATAGGGTCATCTGACCGGTTAAATGACGGCGTCTATCTCCTTCGGGGTCGTGCTCCACCTTAATATTCTGATGGAAAATAGCTGTAGTCCGCTCTTCTCTGTCGTACATCGGCCAAGCCCCCTCGGACAGCACTGGTTTCCCATCACGTGCAAAAGCAACCCATGCCTGCTGCATATCTTGAGCCAGCTTCTGCATCGAAGGTTGAATCTCTAATCCAAGCTTATCTAGCAGCTCCAGATTATCGAAAACAAACGCAATCTCTGCACCGTGAACCGCTTGTTCAAAGGTAGGATGCCCGGGCAATGTCCAATCAAAACGATACATCCATACAGGCGCATGCGCCGACTGTGCAACAGCAAGAGCCAACGCAGGACGCCAAAAAAATAGATCGGTCAACATTTGCGCCTGTCCCTCAATCGTAACCGGAAATGGTTCTATCAGGTCGCCGATGTCTGACATGCCCGTCATCATTTCCAATGCCTGTCTCGCTGTTGACTTGTTCATTAGATGGGATTCTTTTCGGATGAAATAGGCCCCCTCATGCAAGTTCGTTCCAATCAAAACGGAAACTTGCTTTGCTGAACCTTGCGCGATTGCAGACAGGGGTACATCTGGCAAGGTCACACCGTCCACAACGGGTTGATAGATCATCGCCATCCCTGGTCCGATGACTTCATGCGTCTTCGCCATCGCTAGCATCAGCGCATCTGTCGGCAGGCTAAACAACCTCTCTGGATGCTGAGTGTCCACACCCAGCTGCTGTAGATACACAGCCGTCACTTGCTCGGCCTGTGAAGTTGGCAATACCTGCGACGCACCGCTCTGCAAAATCGCACGCTGGAACAGTCCTTCAGCTGCTGGCATCGCCAATAAAGCGGCAATACTCATCGCGCCTGCTGATTCACCGAACACCGTCACTTCGTCCGGATTGCCGCCAAAGGCAGAGATGTGATCCCTAACCCATTTCAGCGCAGCGATCTGATCCAGTAGTCCCGCATTAGAGGTCAGGCCATCTCCCTTTGGAGTCAGATGCAAAAACCCTAACGGCCCCAATCGATAATTGATCGTAACAACCACAACATCGCCATTCTTCGCCATGCGTTCCCCGTCATATAAAGGTATAATCCCGGACCCCGTGACAAAGGCACCGCCATGAATCCACACCATCACTGGACGTCCCTTCTCAGGAGCCTTCGAAGCAGGTGTCCAAACGTTCAGGTATAAGCAATCCTCTGACTGCTTAGGCGGTTCCACCAGATTTCCAGTCATACTTTCAGCGGATGGCATAGGTTGCGGACAGATTGGCCCAAAACTCGTCGCAGCCCGCACACCCTCCCAAGACTCCAAAGGCTGGGGCGCGTGAAAACGTAGTTTTCCAATAGGAGGCTGTGCATATGGGATACCTTTCCATACATGATATCCATTTCCTGATTCCCCACGCAATTGACCTAGACGAGTATGTACTATAATACTCTCCATCATGAAGCCCCCTTTATTTCGTATGTTCAACACATCGGTATAATATCAATCTTTACATATCTCTATTATACCCTTTGCACACGGCCAAACCAAAAAATACCGGAAGCACTTTTGCGCTCCGGCATTTTTATAAACAAGATAGGGAAATAGCGATTAATCCCGAACTTCTTCTTTTGGAATCAGCTTGTAAATTTCTTCGCTTTCCATAGAGTCAATTAGTCGGTCTAGCCACTTGTAATAAGCGACGGCCTGCTTCATTTTCAAACGATCTTGCTGAAGAATCGCCTTAAATTCCTCGTACTCTTCACCCTGATTCATCAATTTGTCCAGCTCATCAATGGCTTTGCGCAGTGCCAGTAAATTTGTTTCTACCGCTTTTCTCCATTTAATAGCGAAGAAGTCAGTAAATGTTTGATGCCAGTCATATTCAACTTCATACAAATCCTTGCGTGAGCCTTTGCTCCATACCTTATTTACCATTTTCAGGTCCAATAATGTGCGAACTCCTGTACTCATGCTCGTTTTGCTCATTTCCATTTCACGGCCCATCTCGTCCAGCGTCATTGGTTTATCCGCAAAAAAAAGCAAACCGTATAAATGCCCCGCAGACAAAGTAATCCCATACAGGTCCATGTTTTTACCTATAGCTTCTATGACACGTTTGCGAATTTTTTGCAGCGAAGCCTGCTGCTCATCACCTAACTGGTACAAGCTCATGCTTGCAACCTCCTAATTTTAGAGCATTTTGCACAACCTAGTATGAACGATTTACCCGTAAAAGATTAGCTTTGACGCAATATATGAAATTTTTCAACAATAAATGAAATGTTTCAAAAGCAAAGCTTCTGTCTATATTACAACAGCATGGGTCGTTCAAAATCATAATTCGCAAAATTGCTAATGATAGTAAAATTTTTAAATTATGGATATACATAAATCTTTTTCTTATGGTTATATTTCATTGTCTATTTTAAAAAAAGCACTATCGGTTGTAAAGTTCCGAATGTTTGAGCATTCTATAGAACGAAGGAGCATATCGAAGGAAACTTTGTACAGTTTTTTCTGTACGTACTTTATGAACAGTTTTTTTGTTTGAAATGTAAGCAATGCTTCTGTTACAATTAATTTTGTCATTAACCGTTCAGGATGTTCAGAATTATGATTTTTATACTCAATCCTTAATGCAACATGGGGTTAATACCAAGCAAAGTATAGAAAGAAGAGGTGTATGTATGACGATTTTGGAAGTCAAAAATGTCAGCAAACTCTTTGGTCCTCACGCAGAGCAAGGTGTTCCGCTCCTGGAGCAAGGCTGGGGCAAGGAAAAGTTGGCCAAAGAAAAACAGATTACTGTTGGTGTCAATAAGGCCAACATGGAAATTAAGCAAGGTGAAATTTTCGTAATTATGGGGCTATCGGGCAGTGGCAAGTCTACTTTAGTGCGAATGCTAAATCGCTTGATTGAGCCTACCTCCGGTGAAATTCTGGTCCACGGCAAAGATCTCCGTAAGATGAACAAAGAACAACTTCGCGAAGTTCGTCGTAAAACCATCAGCATGGTTTTTCAAAAATTCGCCCTGTTCCCACATCGGACTGTACTAGAAAATGTAGAATATGGTCTTGAAATTCAAAAGGTAGAAAAAGCACAGCGTCAGGAAAAGGCGCAACAAGCGCTGGAACTGGTTGGTCTTAAAAACTGGGGCGATAAAATGCCCGATGAATTAAGTGGCGGTATGCAACAGCGTGTCGGTCTGGCACGGGCGCTGGCTAATGACCCTGAAGTGCTCCTGATGGATGAAGCATTCAGTGCATTGGACCCTCTCATTCGCCGTGACATGCAGGATGAGCTGTTGGAGCTTCAAGATAAAATGAAGAAAACCATTGTGTTTATCACCCATGATCTGGATGAAGCGCTGCGGATTGGTGACCGGATTGCATTGATGCGAGACGGTGCGGTCGTACAAATCGGTACACCGGAAGAAATTATGATCCAACCGGCTAACTCTTATGTAGCCCGCTTCGTCGAGGATGTGGATCTGTCCAAGGTATTGACGGCTGCTCATGTCATGCTTCGTCCAGAAACCATCACCATGGATCGTGGTCCGCGTGTGGCTCTGGAATTGATGCGAGAGCGTGGGATTTCCAATTTGTTCGTCATTGACCGCACCAAAAAGCTACTGGGTGTTATTAACGCCGAGGATGCTGTTCATGCACTGCGCAATAATTTGAAAATTGAAGATATTTTGATCACGGACGGACCGCAGGTTGCTGCCGAGACAGTCATTAATGATTTATTTGAAATTACAAGCTCGTCCAAGGTGCCGCTGGCTGTGGTCGATGACAAGCAAAAGCTGCTGGGCGTTATCGTCCGTGGAGCATTGCTCGGCGCACTTGGTGGAGATGTTACCACTACGAAGGAGGTGAATGCCCATGATACCGAAACTGCCAATCGCTGAGTGGATTCAATCCATTGTAGACTGGATGGGTATTCATCTGGCTGGATTGTTTAATGTTATTTCTTCCATTATAGAAGCTGTAGTTGGCTTTTTCTCAGGCCTGTTCATGCTTCCGCACCCTCTGGTGTTCATCGTAATCATCGGGATTATCGCCTTTATGATCGGGCGGGTTCAGCTTACGCTATTTACTGTCATCGGCTTCCTGCTGATTGATAATCTTGGTTATTGGAGTGAAACAATGAATACGCTCGGACTGGTCATCACGTCTGCGCTCGTATCCATTGTTATCGGGATTCCCATCGGGATCTGGTGTGCATACAGTAAATCGGCATCACGCATTATCACGCCTTTACTTGATTTTATGCAGACGATGCCTGCGTTCGTGTACTTACTCCCAGCGGTTACCTTTTTCAGCCTGGGTGTTGTGCCGGGTGTTATCGCATCTGTTATCTTTGCTATCCCCCCAACCATTCGCATGACCAACTTGGGGATTATGCAAGTATCAGGTGAGCTGATCGAAGCATCAGACGCTTTTGGTTCAACATCTGCGCAAAAGCTGTTCAAAGTTCAGCTTCCACTTGCATTGCCTACCTTAATGGCTGGTATTAACCAGACGATTATGCTGTCACTGTCTATGGTTGTCATTGCTTCCATGATCGGTGCGGAAGGCATCGGTGCTGTTGTGTACCGTGCTGTGACACAGCTGCAAATCGGTAAAGGTTTTGAAGCCGGCTTAGCTGTTGTCGTTCTGGCTATTGTGCTTGACCGTTTTACGCAAAACCTGTTTAAACCTACGCAAAAAGGCAAAAGCCGCGTATCCAGCAAGCAAAAAGTATGGATTACTTCTGCAGTTACAGCTGTCATTCTGATCGCTGGTGCATCCCAATATTTTGTTGGAACGGATCATTCCGCATCTGGCAAAGGTAACGCTGCTGCCAACCCGGTTGGCGAAGAAGTCGGTTACAAAATTATCGGTATTGATGCCGGGGCAGGCATTATGAAATCGACTGCCAAAGCAATTCAAGACTACAATTTGTCTGATTGGAAGCTGGTTGAAGGTTCCGGTGCAGCTATGACGGCCACACTGGACAAAGCCATTAAAGCGAAAAAACCGATCATTATTACAGGTTGGACTCCACACTGGATGTTCAACAAGTATGATCTCAAATATTTGGAAGACCCTAAGAAGTCTTATGGTGAAGCCGAGGGGATTCATACGATTGCCCGTAAAGGCTTGCAGCAGGATGCTCCTATCGCTTATGAGTTTCTAAAACGTTTCAAATGGACACCAGAAGATATGGGTGAAATGATGGTCGCCATTCAAGCCGGAACCAGTCCTGAGCAAGCTGCCCAAGATTGGGCGGAGAAACATGCCGACAAGGTTCAGGAATGGACTCAAGGACTGCAACCTGTCAATGGTGACACCTTCAAGCTAAGTTATGTGGCTTGGGATTCTGAAATTGCCAGCACCAATTTGCTAAGTTATATTTTGGAGAACAAACTGGGTTACAAAGTAACCGCACTTCAAGTGGAAGCAGGTCCTATGTGGACGGGTGTCGCTAGTGGTGATGTAGATGCTTCACCGGCTGCATGGCTGCCGTTAACACATGCGGATTACTGGGCTAAATACAAGGATAAGCTCGACGACCTTGGGGCTAATATGAGCGGTGTTAAAACCGGATTGGTCGTTCCAGCTTACATGGATGTTAAATCGATTACTGATTTGCAGGATAACGGAGCCGAAGCGGCTCCGGCTTCCGCCACAACTGAGGACTTTGGCAAAGAGGTCGGCTACCGCATTGTCGGTGTCGCTCCCGGCGACGGACTAATGAAGCTGACCGCTAAAGCTATGAATGACTATGGCTTATCCGACTGGAAGCTGCTTGAAAGCTCTGGAGCTGCTGTGACCGCTACACTGGATAAAGCTATCAAAGCCAAGCAGCCTATCGTCGTAACAGGTTGGACTCCTCACTGGATGTTTAATAAATATGATTTGAAATACTTGAAAGATCCTAAAAAGGCGTACGGTGATAAGGAAGAAATTCATACAATCGCCCGCAAAGGCTTGAAGCAGGATGCTCCTGTGGCTAATGAATTTCTAAGCCGATTTAAGTGGACTGCTGAAGATATGGGTGAAGTGATGATCGCGATTCAGGACGGTACTGCCCCACAGCAGGCTGCCAAGAATTGGGCTGATAAACATCCTGACAAGGTTCAGGAATGGATCAAGGGTCTGCAGCCCGTCAACGGCGATCCTTTGAAGCTAAGCTACGCTGCTTGGGATTCTGAAATTGCCAGTACGAACGTATTGAAATATGTATTGGAACAAAAATTGGGCTATAAAGTAACAGCTCTGCAAGTGGAAATCGGCCCGATGTGGACTGGCGTGGCCGGCGGAAGTGTAGATGCTACCGCAGCCGCTTGGCTTCCATTGACGCATGCTGATTATTGGGCTCAATACAAGGATAAGGTGGATGACATCGGAACCAGCATGACTGGCGTTATGTCCGGGCTTGTCGTTCCATCCTATGTGCCGATTGATTCTATCGAGGATCTTAATCCGCCGCAATAATATTTTTTCCGCTTTTAAACCATAAACAAGTAAAGGCAGATCAGGGTTTACTCCTGATCTGCCTTTTTATGATATCCAATATTTAGAGTTGCTCTCAACCTTTTAGCGTGAATCCTTTTTGAGCGGACACATCGGCATGCTGCTCTGTCGTCTGGTGCTGTCTAAAGAATAACGGATAGATCGCGAAAGACACCAGCAGACTTACACAACCAATGACGCCTAGAGCAATCATATCTTTGAAAATGTATGTGATATCCAGTCCTTTGAGCGTGATGTTCCGTACAGCATCCAGGTAATACGTCAGTGGCAATATCTCAGCAAGCCCCCGCAAGAAGCCGGGCATTGCCTCTAATGGCCACGTATAGCCTGATAGCATAAAGGAAGGAACAGCAATCAGCATCAGAGTTTGGGTCGCATCTACTCTGGTTTTGGAAAAGAGACTGAACAGGAAGCCTAATCCGCACAAGGCAAAGTTAAAAACCAGCGACACTAAAATCAACGGCAGTACCTGTCCCCTAAACGGAATATCGAAGCATAAAGCGCTGATACTGAATACAGTCAGCACATTGAAAGCTCCCGCTGCATAATACGGTGCCAGTTTGGCAATAGCCAAACGCCAAGGGGTATTTCTCCATGCGCCAAATCTCCCCCAAGTCCCTGCTTCCTTATCACGCGTGCAGGACAACGCGATACCAAGCAGCAAACACTGCTGGAGAGCCGCAGAGATAACCCCTAGGGGCATGAAAAGCTTATAATCATATACCGGGTTAAATAGCACTCTGGATCGGAACGGGATGGTAGTCAGCGTCGAGGCGGCCTGATCGGCGTTCATTCCCTTTTGTTTCATGGAATTGACTGATACTCCGGCACTCACGCTACTAATAACCTGATTCGCAATCCGACTGGCACTATTGGAATACATCATATTACTGCCGTCAATCAGCGTGAGCACGGGTGGATTCTCCCCATGCTTAAGCCGAGTGGTAAAGTTGTCGGGAATGACGATTCCGACCTTAGCTTCTCCAGCCTCTACTTGACGGACTACATCATCCTGATTGTTTGCTTGCCGTGTAACGGCAAATGAATCGGTCGAATCAAACGCCTGAATGATCTGGCGACTGAGCTGCGAATTATCTCCGTCGTACACGGTGACAGGCATCTCGGTAATCCGCTGATGTGAATACAGGAAGCCGAATAGTATCGTATACACAATCGGCGTAATCAGCAGAATAGCCATAAAGCGGCGGTCCCGGAAGATGCTCAGCCATTCCTCGCGAAACACATCGCGGATACGAAGTCTTTCCTGTGAATCCTGCATATTACTGCGCCCCTTTGCCTGTAAACAGAACCGTGGAGCCTGTTGGAACCGATGCAGCAAGGTCTGGCAATGCTACTTTAACACCGAAGGAACGGACATCCTTGTCACCGGAGCTTTGGCTCGGTTTTTGAATGGCAAAGTCAGCAGCCGATTCTAACAGAATGACTTTACCCTTCAGCTCCTTACCGCCAGACAGCAATTTAATTTGGACGGTATCCCCTGCTTGAAGACCGTTCAGAGACGTTTCAGGTACATAGAATTTAGCCCAACGTTGTGTCAAAGTTTCAATGGTATAGACCGGGAACCCTGCGCTAGCCATTTCACCTAAGCTAAGCGACTTGGATTTTACGATTCCATCCTCGGACGCACGCAGCGTAGTGTAGCTCAAATAGGTCTGAGCCTCTTGAAGTGCGGCTTCCGCTTGGGCTACCTGAGCATTGGCACCTGCAACCGCAGATTGAGCCTGCTCAACTGTGGATTGCGCCGCCTTCACCGCAGATTGCGCTTGTTCTACCGAAGCCTGAGCGGCTTTGACATCTTCCTGTTGCAGAGCAACTTTGCCCGCTCCTGCCTGTGCTTCCTTCACCGCAGCCAAGGCTTGACGGTATTGAGCTTCAGCCGCCGTAATTTCCTCCTTGCGGCTTCCCTCCCGTGCCATATCCAATTTTTGCGACTCTGCATTATACTTGGCCACTGCCTGTTGATGTTCCAATGTCGCTTGATCCAAAGATGCCTGGGTTGCTGCACCGGCTTCTTGAAGCTTTTTGGCACGCTCCAGATTTTTAACGGTCAGGTCCAGCGTTTCCTTGGCTACCTTCACAGATACTTGCAATTGCTCAAGCTCCTGTGGTCTTGCCCCGCTCTTGAGGGCATCCAGTTTTGCCTTGGCGGCGTTCGCAGCCGCTTTGGCCTGTTCAATCTGGCTGGAGGAAGCCTCTGCGGTCACACTGACCGATGTCGTGCCTTGGCTTTTCTTGGCCTGAGCAGCACTCACAGTAGCCTGTGCCTGGCCTACGCCTGCTTGAGCCTGCAACACTCCAGCTTTTGCTTTGGATACATTACTCTTGGCTGCCAGCAATGCCGCCTGTGCCTGCTTCACCTTATCTTCCAACTCGCGACTTTCCAGATGGGCTAACACCTGCCCTTTTTTAACCTGATCGCCTTCTTTGACGAGCATCTGGTCAATCCGTCCTGCCATTTTAAAGCTGGCATTGAGGGTATCCGACTCCACATAAGCCGTAGGAATGGAAGAAGACTGATCCGCAGACAAGCTGCTTCCACCCCGTGGAAGAGCAGTTAAGGCATATATCCCAACCGCGATTAAAATAATAAGTACGACATAAATCGTATACTTTTTAGCTTTCATGTTTTCATCACTCCATCTGTATATTAATGTTGCATGCCCAATGCATTACACACAAAAACTTCAATACTTTCACGAACCTCTTGCAGATTCATCGTTTCGCCCCAAACCATTGACCTCATCGGTGCAAAAATGTAAATCCCAAATAAGCAATTGGCTGTTGTTTTGGCATCCAGCTTACTTGAAATTTTCCCATGAAACTTGCCGGAATCGATCTCTGCCTCCATAAAATCAAAATAGTCAGCCAGCACCTGCCTAATATTAAAATGCTGCTCTTGCGAAACCCAGCCCTTACTGACCAATAGACGGCAAAAGTCCGGTTCTCTCACAATAAACTCAATATGTACTTGGATTAGCTTGCGAATCCTAAGCTCCACCTGATCTTTAGGAGTATGAGCCATTGCTTCATGGATATCCCGGACAAAACGCTCCATCCCCATCTTCAAAATGTAAATGTACAATTCTTGCTTGT
Organism: Paenibacillus sp. FSL M8-0228; assembly: GCF_038007385.1. NCBI lineage: Bacteria > Bacillati > Bacillota > Bacilli > Caryophanales > Paenibacillaceae > Paenibacillus > Paenibacillus sp. FSL M8-0228. The sequence goes on along the minus strand of NZ_JBBOXA010000001.1, from coordinate 1,449,764 downwards.
TTTTAAAATTGTAATACAGGGTTCCTTTGGCTATGCCACAAACTTTGGCAATTTCCTCCATATTTGTTTCATTAAATCCTCGTTCAGAAAAAGCTTTGAGTGCGCCGTTAAAAATAATTTCCTTTGTCTGCTGTTTCATGCTTCCTCCTTTTTTGAACTGACCGTCCAGTACAAAAATTATGTATTTATTATAAGCCCATTTTTAGTTATCCAGCAATAGGAAAAATGAAAATATTTCATTTTAGACAATTCGTCTAAACGCTTATTCTAAAAGTGAAAATGCAAAAACGGATCGAATAAGTGAGGGGGTCACTCATTCGATCCGCTATGTCATAAAATCGGATGATAAGGAGGCGCATTCTACGGATTATCATCTGATTTTAAGGGAAGGCCGACTATTTTTTCACGGTTTGATTATATTGCGCAATTTTGCCTGTGATTTCTTGGGTAGCTTGATCCAATGCCTGTTTGGGCTGTTGCTGGCCACTCAGCACAGCCTCGATTGCACCTTCGACGATTTGACGCGCTTCTGGGAATACGCCCATCACTGCGCCCTGTGTAGCGGTGGATTGTGCCGATGCATGCAATTGGTCAACCGCCGTCTGGAATTGCGGATATTTTACCATATTGTCTTTAAGTACCTTTTCGTCATAGGCCGCTTTCGTGATCGGGAAGTACCCGGTATTTACACTCCATTGTGCCTGTACAGCTGGGGAAGCGACGAATTTAATGAACTCCCATGCTGCCTTCTGCTGGGCTTCGGGCTTGTTGTTCATGATGTACAAGCTTGCGCCGCCTACAACCACGCCGCCTTCTTTTGCTTCATTCGCTCTTGGAAGGAATCCTGTGCCTACTTCAAATTTATCGCCAACCTGCTCCACAATATTACGCAGCGAAGCGGTGGAATCCAGCGTCATTGCAATTTGCCCTGCGGAAAAAGCCTTTGCCGTATCGTCCGAGTTGCGTCCCAGATTGGATACAACCTTTTCATCGATCATTTTCTTCCACCACGTTAGGGTTTTTACACCTGCATCCGAATTCAGCATGGATTCCGTTGCCGCTTGATCACGACCATTGCCATTATTCACATAATCTGCGTTCTGATTGGCAAACAGTTGTTCCATAAACCAGCCGTAGATGGCAATGGAAGCACCGGATTTACCATCCTTGCTCAAGGCTTTAGCAGCCTTTTCGAACTCATCATACGTTTTCGGAGGATTAGCTGGATCAAGTCCTGCGGCTTTGAATGCATCCTTGTTGTAATATAAAATCGGGTTTGACGTATTGAACGGCATGGCGTTCAGTTTACCATCAATCGTATAGTATCGTGTAATATTCGGCTCTAGCTGTGACAGATCGAACTTGTCTGCATCAATAAATTGTTGTACGGGTGTGATCATTTTGGAGTCGATCATGAATTTACTACCGATTTCATATACCTGAATGATGTCCGGTCCGCTGTCGGAACCAAGCGACGCTTTCAGCTTGTTCAAGCTATCATCATATTTGCCTTGATATACTGGCTCTACCTGAATGTCCTTATGACTAGCGTTAAAGTCAGCAGCGATCTGCTTGATTGCTTTTTCACCGTTACCGGACATCGAATGCCACCAAGTCAGCTTCACTGGAGAAGCCGCTGCTGCCCCATCACTACCATTACTCGGCTTCTCTGCAGCAGTATTATTGCTACAACCTGCTGCAACCACCATGGCAGTCAGAATAAGCAGGGTCAATGCACTTTTCAGACGAAAAAATCTCATAATCTCTCTTCTCTCCCTTTGATTAAATGATTCTTGAATTGGCATTCTCTTGCGATATTCTTGTGTGTTGAAGCTCTGTATATGGGCTGCTTGCGCAGGTGTTGCTTTCTTTTGACATATGTGGTCAGCCTTTAAGTGCACCCGCCGCCATTCCACGAACCAACTGTTTTAGTCCAAAGATCAGCAGGAGCAGAGACGGTAAAATGACAAGAGCCGTACCCGCAAATACCAGATTCCATGAAGTCGATTCCTGAAATTCGAGCATGGATATGCCGATCTGTACCGTGCGCATATTCTCGCTATTGGTGATTAGTAAAGGCCAGAGGTACGAATTGTACATATTCAGGAACGAATACACAGCCAGTGTTCCGAGCGCAGGGCGCGATAACGGAAGCACATGGAACAGAAAGTAACGGATATGTCCGCACCCATCCATACGAGCCGCCTCGAACAGTTCCTTGGGAAGCTGGAGAAAAAATTGCCTTAACAGGAATGTCCCGAATGCCGTCGCCAGAAAAGGAACCGTCAACCCTTGATATGTATCAAGCCAATTCCAGCTCCGTACCGTCAGGTAGTTTGGAATAATGGTCACTTCCCAAGGGATCATCATTGTCGCAACAAACATGCTGAAAATGAAGTTTTTTCCCTTGAATTCCATTTTGGCAAAGGCATAGGCCGCCAAGCTCGCTGTAATCAGTTGCCCAATCATTGTAAGACCCGAAATGAGAAATGTATTTCCAATAAAGGCTGCAATCGGAACGATTTCAAACACTTCAGTAAAATTGGCCATATGAAAAGAATGCGGGAAAAAGCTTGGTGGGTAAGCGCTCGCTTCCTCGGGAGACATGACTGCCATAAAAAACGTATATATAACCGGATACAAAATGAGAGCAGCTGCAATCGTAAGCAGCACATACAGCAATGTAGAATTCAGGTGTCGTTTCATTGGTAATGCACCTTTCTTTCCACCCATTTGAACTGAATCATCGTGAGCAGCAGAATGACAGCAAACAAGACAATGGCCTGCGCGCTCCCCGTTCCGAACCGGAAATTAACGAAAGCTTCCTGATAGATGGAATATACGAATACATTTGTACTGTTCACCGGACCGCCTTTGGTCAAAATGTTAATTTGAGCAAAAGACTGGAAGGCTCCAATGATAGAAACTACGGTTACAAAAAAGATCGTCGGTGATAACAGTGGCATGGAGATACGCCAGAACGTGACGAGCGGGCCAGCTCCGTCCATTTTGGCACTTTCATACATATCATCTGGAATCCCTTGAAGTCCGCTCGATAAGATAATGTAATTGAAGCCTAGATTCATCCAGATGGTCATTATGGCTACTGAAAACAGCGCCCAATCGGGGCTGGTCAGCCACGGAACCGGATGGATATGTAGCAGGGAAAGCACATAGTTGAACATCCCCAGTGTTGGATGAAAAAGAAATTTCCAAATGACCGCAGATGAACCGACCGACAACACCATCGGCAGCGAAAAGGCAAACTGGAAGATACGCATTCCCCGCAATTTACTGTGTGTAAGTGCAGCCAGTACCAGCGCCAATAAAATACCTACTGGTACGGTTAACAGTGCAAACAGGAGTGTCACCTTAATCCCTTGCAGAAACAGTCCCGAGCTGAAAAGTGTAGTGAAATTATCTAATCCTACATATGCTGCAACGTTTCCTGCGGGATCTGTAGAATGCAAGCTGAGATAAACGGACTTGATCATCGGATAAAACATAAATACAGCAAACAAAATAAGCGATGGAGCCAAAAAGGTATACGCCAGCGCGTTTTCGCGCAGTCTTTGAATTTTTAGCGAACCCGTGCGTATGCGGGCTTTAGACGAAGTCTGTTGCTGACTCCTCGTCCCCAGTCCCATAGATTTGTTAAGCTCACCCAAAACGGAGCGCCCCTTTCTTTTCAAACCAACCTCAGTAAGTGTATCGTTTTGATGTAAAGGGAACGTCAAGTGGGCTGGAGTAAAATGTTAATGTTTTTTCTTATTGTAAAAGCAACTCTCTATAGGTATGAGCACAAGGACGGTTATAACCCTGTTGAGCTAGCGTTCGATCCAAATACAATCTGTCTAGTTAAAAAGACAAAAAAACCTCCAATTCCGTAAGGAGCCTGCCATTGGCCCATTACGAAGTTGGAGGTTTTAGTTATCTCTATACAATCTCCACTCGGCAGGTGGGTGAACACCTCGTTCACACCCTGATTAATCAGCGTGATGTTCCCTCTAGAATCCGACAAATAGATCTAATCTTGAGTGATTTTAAATGATGAATCTTAGAAACGGGGAATGGTATGCGCTCTTTCTTGGCAAGCTAATGTGAGAATACGTAAGAACGGAGAAGAAGCCTGATGAAATATAACCGTTTGCTGTGCGCTGGAATCGCTGTTTCTTTACTGTGTATCAGCTCTTGTCCCACTCCATCTACCAATGCACAAGCCCCATCTTATGCCTCCCCTACTCCTACAAAGGGAAGAGCCTATTATGAAGAACGCGGCGACATTGTATGGGAAGTTCCTACCCATCGCAAGTTGATTGCCCTCACATTCGATGACGGACCGGATGGACGCAATACGCCTGCCATTTTGGATTTGCTTAAAGAATACGATGCTAAAGCGACCTTTTTTGTCGTCGGCAGTCGTGTAGAAAAGCTGCCTCACCTTGTCAAGCGGGAACGAGAAGAAGGGCATGAAGTTGGCAACCATACCTTCCTTCACTCATCCTTTCAGTATATTTCTCGCAACAAAGCTCTGTCCGAATTGGATCAAGCTCAGGCGAGCATCGTACAGGCAACTGGTGCGGGGACCCATCTTTTTAGGCCGCCCGGCGGCTCCTATACCGATTCGCTGGTCAAGCTCTCCAAGGAGAAAGGGCTGAAAATTATTTTATGGTCCTGGCATCAGGACACCTTAGATTGGCGAAAACCCGGTGTACATCGTATCGCTAATAAGGTCCTTCGCAACGTCCGTAACGGCGACATTGTCCTCATGCACGATTATGTACATCAAAGTACGCAAACCGTTGAAGCCTTGAAAATTATTCTACCCGAGCTCAAGAAAAGAGGTTATACCTTCGTTACGGTATCTGAATTACTCTCTAATCGGGAAAAACCGGATGGGCTGATTGAAGTGAATAAGTGAAAGGAAGAATTAAACTCCGTCAATTATTTCTTGACGGAGTTTTATATAGCGTTGCAGTATGAGACTCTTGGCATTTGGTTTTGAAAAGGAACTCATCCCCCAAAATATAAAAAGCCGCGATTTACGCGGCAATTAATAAGATCATTGCTATACTTCAGTCCAATGTTTTGGAGGCAAGCCATTGCATCATCGTTGTTTTCTTTCCGTTAATCACCTTCGATACTTCGTTGTTATATACGTAAATCCAAGACCAATGGCCGTTGTATTCATACGGTGTTTGGTCGCTCTTCTTGTACAAACCAGAGGTATCCACTACGTTATCAAATAACGACATATGAACATCCTTTGCTCCAGCATTCACTAAACGGTTGTAAGTCGGAACCGTATAATCGTTGGGCGGAACCACAGTGTCGGTTTTGGCAGCCACAAACCAGATCGGCAGGTTCTTCATTTCGTTAATCTGTTCATCGGTTATAAGACTATCCTTCAAGGCTTCACATGCAACCACAGCTGCTGCAAAATAATCTTTATAGTCACGGATCATCAGCATAGTCATGTAACCACCGTTGGAGTCTCCACCAATGTAGATTCGATCTGTATCAATGTCTTTGTTTTGGGCCACGTAATCCTTAATTAAAGACATCAATGCTTGCTCATACTTGGAGGTTCCGTCCCCAAAGCTTGTAAAGCCATCCATCCAGTAGGTTGGGGTCTGAGGTGCCAACACATAAGCCCCGCCAAAATAGGATTGGATATCCTTAGAGGCAAAATTTGCTGCTTTATTTCCGGCAATCGGAATCGTTGGATCGGTACCTCCCTCACCCATACCATGCAGCCAGATCACCAAAGGGTTTTTCACTTTGTCTTTTGCCGGTGCATAGTCTGCGTAGGTTAAAGTAACTCCATCAAAAGTAGATTTACCGGTCGCAAATTGATCAACCAACTTCCGTATCTGTCCTGCGGAAGTATCAATCTTCAAATCGGAAATCGTTCCGGATTTGGTTTTAATAGTTTTTTGCTGCGTGATCGTGTATTTGTTATCATTCCATGCATTAAACCCGGATCCTGCCGCATCATAATGAATAGCGGAGCTTAGTGTTAATGTCGGACCGATTTCCATTTCCAATACAACATAGCTTCCGGTTTTATTTACAGGATTGCCACTTTTGTCCGATACATAGGCCTTGGTGACTTTCCGGTTGCCATTTTCAATAAAGGGATTTAACAACCGATTGTCGCTTCTTCCCACATGCACCTTAAATGTATCCTTAGTTATCGCATCTTTAGGGACTGGCTTACCCAGGTTAACAATGATCTTCGTAATGGCTGCTCCCCAATCCTTAACTTCCGCAACCGTCCGGTATGAGGTGGGCTGTATCTTTACATCCTTGGCCCATGCACCGGAGCTGAAAACAAGAGTCGTACCGATAGCTAAAGTGAGTAACATAGTTGTCTTAGCAGCCTTTTGAAACCGTTTAAACATGATGTCTTACCTCCCAGATCCATTAATAGAACGCTTACATTGTTTATTTTAATAATCTTTTTAATTTGCATCCTGTCTTTTATTAGCCTAATTCAGGTCAATTACTGACTCCTTGCTCCAGAATACCTCTTGTTCTCTTTTCGATATTGATGCGGTGTTGCCTGGAAAACCTTCTTAAATACCCTGGCAAAAGACTTTTCGTTCGGAAAACCGTGCTCCAACGCAATTTGTATGATGGAATGATCCGTATTCATAAGAACACGATAAGATCTCTCCAGACGGATGGCATTGATATATTGAAATAGGGTCATCCCTACATGCTTCACAAAAAAACGGGACAAATATTCGGGAGATAGTCCAAAAACCTGGGCTATGGAATCCAGGGATAAGCTTTGATCGTAATTCTCTTTGATATAATTGGTTATCAGCGTCAGCCGCTCCAAATATTTATCGGAGTTAAAGCCGCGGATAGATTCATTATTCATTTTAAAATGCATTAATAACAGATACACCAGTTTATAAGATAGTGATGTTAAATGGATATGTGCTAAAGAGTCATTATGCTGATTGAGATAAGCCACAAATAAGGTGTTTAGCAAATCACGCAGCTCCGCAAAATGCTGTAATCTCTGCTCGTTAGTTTCGAAAATGGATATACAGTCAAATGAAATGGGGTTACTGCCGTTGACATTTGCTCTAATAAATTCAGAAGGAATCAGAACGGTTATGGCCTCTCTTCCTTTTCCCTTAGCCACAGAAAAGGAATGAATAGCATTCGAATTAATGAGCACAATATCTCCTTCTTTGGAGCTATAACTCGCACCATCAATATAGATATGGTCAATTCTTCCTGAAAGTACATAGGATATTTCGATGCTATCGTGCCAATGCCCAGGTATGTATGCTGGTTCATTGGAGGAATGAACTATAATTTTTAACGGAAAATGATGGTCTGCCTGGACCAGCTCATATTTGTATTCCAAGTTTATCGCTCCTCTCAGATGTGACCTCATAAATAGAAGAAAATGGCTTCAGCAGAGTGCCGAAACCACTTGTATTTAACCTCCCTCTCTCTATAAACAAAAAAACCTAAGTATAACAAAATACATAAGATCCTTGGATCTTAACATTTTGTTCCTTAGGTTTTGCCTGCGTAACAGTAACAATCCTAGTGCTATTCATTTAATTAAGCTAAGTATATAGTGGGTTGAAACACATGTCAACGCTTTCATTTTAGAGCGTAATGAAGTGAAAAAACTTGATTAATTTTCGCCTATAAACGTTTTGAACTTAACTCTTATTTTATAACATGGTTTGTTCCCTGTTCAGAAAATTTCATTTGCCTATATTCATTCATATTCCCGAGATTGTGATTTTTTATGTGATTTTTTGTGATTCAAATAACGAAATATTCATCACATATCGGCCTCATCAACAATTTCCTTCTATTGTATATTGAGGCATAGGAAGTAGCAATGATATTTCTGAAATTTAATATTCTCTAAAATACCTCTTCCTAAACAGCTGGCATTTTAACGATCACATATCATAATTGTGGCTTGGTAACTTGGAAAAATGTACTGAAATTAATTTATTGACATGAAACCAGTTACATATTTTAATCTTGTTTTGTAGCGAGAGATCATAGATAAGCATGTGACCAACTCGTTTTGAATTTTTTTAAAGACATTTTAAATGTCCATTATAAAGTATTTAAAAAAAGAGTTTTATGAATTTCACAGGAGGCGAATTTGATGGGAATATTAGGTGGATATATTGACCACGTGCGTTTTGATGGGTTCGTATTTTATCATTAGCGCAATTGTATATTCGCAAAAGTTCAAATTCTGGTGGAGAACATGCAAGTGAAATACGTCGATCATTGCAATCAGAAGGATAAACAAGACCAACAAAAAACAGGAGGGTAATAAGTATGATTAAACTTGTAGTCACTGATCTAGACGGAACATTTCTGAACAATAAAAGTTTGTACGATGTCGAACTTTTCAAAAAAGTTTATGCAGAGATGCAGCAAAAAGAAGTCACATTTGTCGCATGTACAGGTAAACAATGTGAACGTGTTGAAAAATTGTTTGACGAACATGGCAAAGGAGTTTGGATATTGGGTGACAGTGCTGCTCGAATTAAAAAAGATGGCCAAGTAGTTAAAGAGTTTAGTATTGATCGAGATCTAGCTCTACAGGCGATTGATCAAATTCAAGACTTCGACAACAATATGACACTTATTGTATGTGCAAGTGATGCTGCGTACGTTCATTCTTCCATTTCAGAAGATATGTATAACGTTGTTAAAGGCTCCTATGAACGTGTATTAAAAACAGACTCCTTTGCAAACATAGATAGCTGTTTTATCAAAATTACGGTCTTCGACACGGAGGGACGAAGTACAGCATTAAGAGCGCATGTTGAGAATACGTTGGGTGGACAAATTTATATTGTTGATTCAGAAGCTAGATGGCTGGATATCACGGCATTGCATACGCATAAAGGTGAGACAGTAAAGAAACTGCAAGAAATGTTGGGCGTCACATACGAGGAAACAATGTCATTTGGTGACGGCGAGAATGATGTGGAACTCATGGCAATTGCGAAATACAGTTTTGCAGTGAGTAATGCTTGTGAAAATACTAAAAAGGCAGCAAACTTCATTACTAAGTCAAACGAAGAAAATGGTGTTCTTCTCACGATTCAAAAAATACTGGATTTGCAGTGATCCTTTCCTTGTCTGTCAACTGGTATTGCATTATGTAAAAGAGGGGGCAATGGTGTGATTGCCCCGCTCATGAAAATGATCAGCATATCGTATCAAATTAATAGCAATGCATTATTAGCGAAGCAAAACGTCAATTTACAGTTAATAAGTATTTAGAAATATTCGTTGAATATAGCATCCTTCATCTTGAACAAGCTGATGACATTGAAATCTTTCACTTGCTTGCCTTTTCAGGGATACGATCTGTGGAACTCTGTGCTTTAAAAGATATGGACTTTAACTTTGAATTAAATGAGTTACGAATAACCAAGACACTTTACAATCCTGATAATATGCGTAAATACATTCTAACTCCACCCAAATCTACAGGATCTATTGGTAAATTTAATATAATTGATAACGTTATGAATTTGCTCCAAAGACACATTGTTAAACAACAAGCTTTCAGACTTGAATGCAAGAAATTATTTGATGATTATCATGAAAACAACTTTGTTTTTGCCCACAAGAACGGCACTCATTCAAAAAAATATATTAATCCGTATGGAACGTATTCTCAAGAAAACCTCAATTAAAAAGAAAGCTACTCCTCACATTTTTCGGCACACTCACATATCGATGCTGACTGAAGCTGAAGTTGATATCAAAACAATCATGAAGCGAGTTGGTCATGATGACGCAAAAACGACATTGAAAGTCTATACACACGTTACGGAGAAAATGAAGAAAAATGCCAATGCGAAGATTAAAAATCACTTCTCAGACATCCTTCAAATCTGACTCGTTGCAGAGAATGTGATTTTTATGTGATTTTTATGTGATTTTATAGAAAAGGGCTCCCTCTCGGGAGCCCTTTAAATAGCGGTATTACAGGGTTTTGAGGCCCTAATTACATCATGCCGCCCATTCCACCCATGCCGCCCATGTCAGGCATTGCAGCCTTTTCTGGTTCTGGCTTGTCAGCGATAACCGCTTCAGTAGTCAGGAACATTGCCGCTACGGAAGCAGCGTTTTGCAATGCATAACGAGTTACTTTCGCAGGGTCAACGATACCAGCGTCGATCATGTTTACCCAGTCGCCAGTAGCTGCGTTAAAGCCTACGCCAACTTCTTCGCGTTTCAGACGCTCAACGATTACAGAGCCTTCTTCACCTGCGTTAGCAGCAATGGTGCGGATTGGAGCTTCCAGAGCGCGCAACACGATGTTCACGCCTGTTTGCTCGTCGCCTTGCAGTTCAACAGCTGCAACTGCTTTGTATACGTTCAGGAGCGCTACACCACCACCGGATACGATACCTTCTTCAACCGCAGCACGGGTTGCGTTCAGAGCATCTTCGATGCGCAGTTTGCGTTCTTTCAATTCTGTTTCAGTAGCCGCACCGACTTTGATGACTGCTACGCCGCCGGACAATTTAGCCAGACGCTCTTGCAGTTTCTCTTTGTCGAACTCGGAAGTGGTTTCTTCCAGTTGCGTACGGATTTGGCTAACACGAGCGTCGATGTCGGCTTTGTTTCCAGCACCGTCAACCACAATCGTATTTTCTTTTGTGATACGCACTTGACGTGCTGTACCCAGTTGGTCTACGGAAGCTGTTTTCAGGTCCAGACCCAGTTCTTCCGTGATCACTTGACCGCCTGTCAGGGCAGCGATATCTTGCAACATTGCTTTACGACGGTCACCAAAGCCTGGAGCTTTAACAGCTACAGCGTTGAATGTACCACGCAGTTTGTTAACAACGAGCATAGCCAGCGCTTCGCCTTCGATGTCTTCAGCGATCAGAACGAGTGGCTTGCCTTGTTGTACGATTTTTTCAAGCAATGGCAGGATTTCTTGTGTGTTTGTGATTTTTTTGTCTGTGATCAGGATATACGGATTGTCCAGTACAGCTTCCATTTTGTCCGTATCTGTAATCATGTACGGGGAAATGTAGCCACGGTCAAATTGCATACCTTCAACCACTTCCAGCTCTGTTGCAAACCCGCGGGATTCTTCAACCGTGATTACACCGTCTTTGCCCACTTTTTCCATAGCTTCAGCGATCAGTTCGCCTACTTCGTCATCAGCAGCGGAAATACCAGCTACTTGAGCAATGGATTGTTTGCTTTCGATTGGTTTGGAGATGGCTTGCAGTTCAGCAACAGCCGCTTTAACCGCTTTGTCGATCCCTTTACGGATACCGATTGGGCTTGCGCCAGCAGTTACGTTTTTCAGGCCTTCTGTGATGAGGGCTTGAGCCAAAACAGTAGCAGTAGTCGTACCATCACCAGCTACATCGTTCGTTTTGGTCGCTACTTCTTTAACCAGTTGAGCGCCCATGTTTTCGAACGCGTCTTCCAGCTCGATTTCTTTTGCAATCGTTACACCGTCATTAGTGATGAGCGGGCTACCGAATTTTTTCTCCAGTACAACGTTACGGCCTTTCGGTCCGAGTGTTACTTTAACAGCGTTAGCCAATGCGTCAACCCCGCGCAGCATAGAGCGACGAGCGTCTTCACTGAATTTAATATCTTTAGCCATTTGTGATAAACCTCCCTATGGATTATGAATGATTTGTTTCAATTCCTATATTCAGGTCTTGTCCGGGTTCCGGTTAACCGATGATCGCGTGAATATCGCTTTCTTTCATAATCAAATATTCTTTACCTTCATATTTGATTTCCGTTCCAGCGTATTTAGAGAAAATGACACGGTCGCCTTCTTTTACTTCCAGAGGAATACGGGCACCGTCTTTCAATGCGCCTGCGCCAACCGCGATAATTTTGCCTTCTTGCGGCTTTTCCTTGGCAGAGTCAGGAAGTACGATCCCGAAGGAAGTCGTTGTCTCTTGCTCAATTGCTTCCACCAATACGCGTTCACCCAAAGGTTTGATCATGAAAAAATAGCCTCCTTATTAAGTGTTTTATCCTGTAATTTGGTTGTTATGTTGTATGTATTAGCACTCGACAGTCGTCAGTGCTAACAACCAACTTTATGATACTCAACTTGGGATTGAATTTCAAGTCCCTAATGTATTTTTTATGGGAATTTTTATGGACAGCCCTTCCCGATTATATCCATCTATCTGAAAAATAACCGTTAACTCAAGGCTAATGGTTATTTTTCAGGGGACTAAGCCGCTACTGTTCATGCTCTGTACATAGTCATGATATACAAATGCTATTCATCATCTGCAAGTTGCCATGAAGCGCGACCCGAATAAATTATTTACTGAGCCATTCAAGTCCTGCCTTATTATTCTGAAGCTACACGCAATTGAGCCTCACGTTCCTCCTGTGCACGCAGTTGCTTGCGGTACACGACCGAAGACAAGTACACGCTCACTTCATATAACACCAGCAACGGAATCGCCACCAAAAAATCGGAAATAAAATCCGGCGGGGTAATGACAACCGCGACAAACACCAGCAGAAAATAAGAAATCTTCCGCCATTTGCGAAGCCGCATTGGTGTTAAAACATGAATCCCCGTCAGAAACATGATAAGCAGGGGGAGCTCAAACAGTAGCGCTACAGGCAGTACAATATTAAACATAAAGGTGAAATATTGTGCGATCCCGTACGTTTCCTGTAATCCCATACTTTTGGTGACAGACGATGTAAACTGAATCGCCATCGGGAAAATAATGAAATAAGCAAAAGCTGTCCCAATGATGAATAAAAGCAGCACATAAGGCACATACCGCAAAGTCGCACTTCGTTCTTGCGGCCTTAATCCCGGGCTGACAAATTTCCACAGTTGGTAGCATGCAAACGGTAGCGCCACCGCAATCCCGATGATCATGGCAATCTTCATGTAGATACCAATCCCGTCCCAAAAGGAAAACGCGTTTAACTGAAAAGCTTGCGCCGAACCGGAGCGAATAAGCCAGTCATAGACAGAACCCGCCGCGAACAGACCACCAGCCAGTGCCAATACAAATACAATTAGCACATAAATTATTCTGCGGCGAAGCTCACCCAGATGTTCCATTAACGGCATTTCATGCTCTGATGGGGTCAAATCCACTCCTCCTTTCTGAACGGAACGCAGCAGCGCCTCCTAAAAAATAAAGCCCTTCACTGAAGAAGAGGCTTTTGTTTAGTACAAGATCAAGAATCGATCACTAAATCTATGACAAGCGTTTATCCTCAGACTGAGGCTGAGGTTGAACTTCTGAAGACGTCGTTTGTGATGCTTTGACCACACTATCTTTGCTGTCTTTACGCTCAGTCCGTTCATCTTCTGATAAAATATCGCGTGCCCCGTTTTTAAACTCACGGAATGTACGCCCTACAGCTCGACCCAGCTCAGGCAGCTTGTTCGGACCAAATAGCAGCAGCGCCAGAATAATTAACAAAATATAACCCGGTGCTCCAATATTGGGCATGTGTAGTAATCCTCCTTATGTTGACGAACAAAATAAGAATCTTTGTCCGTTTTACGGCCTTATAAATTCTTATAGGTATCATACCACACACGATGTGCTGCCTTCTACCGGAACTGACCTGTCACCATAAGCAACGCTTCTGGAAGCTGGTCCATTATCGCCGCCAAATTTTCATGCACGCCTTTGGGCGTTCCTGGCAAATTGACGATCAGTGTTCGTCCGCGTATTCCCACGATTCCACGGAATAGCATAGCCGCTGGATTTTTCTGCATCACGATCATTCTCATGGCCTCTGCCATACCCGGCACTTCCCGTTCCACGACCCGCCGAGTCGCCTCGGGTGTCACATCACGAATGGCCAGCTCAGTCCCGCCCGTAGTTAGTACCAGGTCTGCATGAAAATAATCGGTCATTTCGATTAAAGCTGCAATAATTTCATCCGGTTCATCGGGAACGATCCGGTATTCCACAATCTCTCCGCCCAGTTCTTCTTCGATGAGTTCCCGGATGACCTGTGCGCTTGTATCCTCACGCTCTCCCCTTGCCCCTTTATCACTGGCTGTTAGGATCGCCGTTTTCCACACCATAAGATCACCCTTCTCCTATCATGAAAGAATACTTTCTCTTCTGAAAATCAGAAACAGCCACGCTGCATCCTGCATCACATCACAGTACCCTCTCGGCGACAATGTTTATCTATGTCAAGGTTCCCGGTGGTCCTCCCGTTGAAAATCCCCATGCTTGCCACCTGTTTTGGATTGCAGCATGGTAGGGCCGATGATCATATCTTTTTGCAGCGCCTTGCACATATCATACACGGTTAACGCTGCGGCTGAAGCCGCTGTCAAAGCTTCCATTTCTACACCTGTCTTACCTTCGGTCTTCACTTCAACTTCAATATGAAGCACATCATGTCCATTATCGGAAAAAGTAATGTTCACGCCTGTCAGAGCCAGTGGATGACACATCGGTATCCAGTCTGACGTTTTTTTCGCGCCTTGAATCCCTGCGACCTGGGCCACAGCAAGAACATCACCCTTGCCGATTCTTCCTTCTTTTACAGCCGTCAATGTAGCCGGATTCATCGTAATCTGAGTCACGGCAACTGCTGTACGAACCGTAGACGTCTTACCCGAAATATCTACCATACGAGCACGTCCCTGTTCGTTAAAATGAGTAAAGGAATCCACGACTCCCTCACAGCTCCTTTCACATACCCAACTTTACTTCATTCATCATTTGTCAATTTTGCATAATCACAATCTAAGCGTCCATCCAGAGTAAACAGCACGTCCACTCGCAAATCCCTTGGCTCCATGGGCACCTGTGTCAGCAATTGTCCCGGCAGTAGCAGCGAGACATACAGCGGACCTACGTGGCTGTTGTTACGCTTCTCTGCCTCTACCTGTACGGTAAAGCGGTCATAATAGCCTCCGCCGTAGCCAATCCTGCCCCCACGACGATCAAAGGCCAAGCCAGGCACAACAACCCAATCAATTCCCGTCCACATTTCAGGCGACCATTCCTTGCATGTCAAAGCAGGCTCAGGGATGTTCCAGATGCCGGGTACAATATCTCCGTTCTGATCCATCTCCCTCAGCTCCATCGTCCGAGTTACCGAATCCACTCTTGGGGCCAGGACACGATCTCCCTGTGACCAGCAATGCTCAATGAGGGGAGTCGTCGAAATCTCGCTGCCAAAAGAGAGATAACTAAATAAGGTTAGCTTATCTCCGTTTCTGTCTATTCTAAGCTGCTCCCATGCCTCGATTGCATGCCGACAGGCCACAGCCGATGCCTTCTGCCTTGTCAGCGGGTCCATGGAGTCACGCGCCTCCCGTTGCTGTAAACGCAGCGCGTTCTTCACATTACAGACATCCATCACATCCGCCCTCCCGCACAATCGTCGATAATCTTTAAAACGTTGCTATTGTCCCATTTGTCAGTAAGTGCTGTACGTTGCAAGTTTTTTTCATTCTTTTTCACTTCTCGCTTAAGTTTATCATTGTTTATACAAATTGACTACACGCGGCTCAAGGGTTTACAGGGTGAAAGCAGTGCAATAGTGGGTAATTTCATGTAAACTGGAAGGAAGGTACCTGCGAAAAAAGCAGGTAGAACTGTGCAAAATGTAATGGAGGAACGATACGCTATGCTATTGCAAGTAACCGGAATTACTAAATCTTATGGAATTGAGCCCGTTCTGAACGGGATTAACCTTCAAATATTGGAACGTGAACGTATTGGACTGGTAGGTGTGAACGGTGCAGGCAAATCGACCCTGCTCAAAATCATTGCTGGTGAAATATCCTATGACAGTGGACAAATTTTCAAGGCAAAGGAGACCAGCATCGGTTATCTGGCGCAAAACAGCGGCTTGAATTCTGACCGTTCTATCTGGGGGGAAATGATGCTGGTGTTCACTCCCCTGATTGAAGCGGAACGGGAACTGCGGCAAATGGAACAGGACATCGCTGACCTAGCCAATGCTCAAAACGAAAAACGCTACGCAGATCTGCTGGAACGCTATGCACGTCGTTCAGACTGGTTCAAGGATCACGGTGGTTATGAAATGGAGACCCGTATTCGCAGCGTGCTGCACGGTATGGGCTTTGGCTCATTTGCACCTGAGACGCCTGTAGCTACTCTGAGCGGAGGACAGAAAACTCGGCTTGCGCTTGCGCGCATCCTACTGCTCGCACCAGATGTCCTCATGCTTGATGAGCCTACCAACTATCTGGATATTCAAACACTAACCTGGTTGGAGGACTATTTGCGCGGCTACTCCGGTTCTCTGCTGGTTGTATCACATGACCGTTATTTTCTGGACCGACTGGTAACGACGATTATTGAAATTGAACGCCATCGTTCTACTCGATATACAGGCAACTACAGCCGCTACATGGAGCTGAAGGCCGCCGAGTACGAAACGAATCTTAAACATTACGAAAAGCAGCAAGGAGAAATTGCCCGTTTAGAAGCATTCGTACAACGTAATATTGTGCGGGCTTCCACGACCAAACGCGCTCAAAGTCGGCGCAAGCAGTTAGATAAAATGGAGCGTATGGATCGACCGATGGGAGACTTGAAAAAGGCTCATTTTTCCTTTGAAACAGCCCATATGTCAGGTAAGGAAGTACTGGAGGTCCGTGACCTCTCTGTGGGATATGAAGGGAAAAAGCCTTTATTCCAGCACGCATCGTTCGACTTAAAACGTGGAGATACCGTGGCACTGATTGGTCCGAACGGGATCGGAAAATCGACGTTGCTCAAATGTCTGACCGGATCACTTAAACCTGCTGCGGGCTCCATCCACTGGGGCACGAAAATCAAAATCGGTCTGTATGACCAGGAGCAGACGAACCTGAACCCTGCCAATACCGTACTGGAAGAGTTGTGGAGCGAGTATCCTCATATGGAAGAAGCACGTATTCGTACAGTGCTGGGTAATTTCCTGTTTAGCGGTGACGATGTACTAAAAAAGGTAGCTGCATTAAGCGGAGGGGAAAAAGCCCGCGTTTCTCTGGCCAAGCTCATGCTGCGCGAAGCCAACGTGTTAATTCTAGATGAGCCTACCAACCATCTGGATCTGTTTAGCAAGGAAGTGCTGGAAGCGGCTTTGATGGACTATGACGGTACACTGTTGTTCATTTCCCATGACCGTTATTTCCTGAACAAAATGGCGGAACGTGTCATCGAGCTTCATCCTGGAGGGATAGAACATTTCCTGGGGAATTATGATGACTATGTAGCCAAAAAGCAGGAATTGGAGGAAATTGCACAGGAAGCTTTGGAGGCAAATCAGGCCGCACGCGGCAAAACATCGGCTACCTCTGCATCCGTGACAGACGAGACCACATCCAAATCACGCGCCGCCACCTATGCTGCAGACAAACAAGCCAAAAGCGAGGAACGTAGCCGTCAACGCAAGCTGGAGGCATTGGAAAACCAGATCAAAACGCTGGAAGAACAAATTTTAGGGCTGGAGGAACAAATGACCCTACCTGAGATTTATCAGGATTACACAGCGCTTCAGAATATTCAGGCACAGCTCGACACCCATAAACAGGAATTGACTGAAACCTATGCCTCTTGGGAAGAGCTGTTAGAAGAATAGACACTACTGCATAAAATATTAGCCTTAAAAATTTCACATTTTCCTCTTCTATTTTTTTGTACACAAGATTATCCACAACTTATGTGTATGAGTGAGATTGAAAAATGGCCTTTTGGGCCATTTTTTTATTGATAAAAAGCCACTTTCAAATGAAAACCAAATTTATCCACCCTTTTATCCACATTATCCACAGATTTCACAAGAACTAAAGGTGTTACATATCCCCCAACTTGCTATCTCCAAAAAGTCTTAGCCTGCTTGCTTCGGGCTGGGTTATCCACATTTGAAACGGTATATGTGGATAACTTTGTTCACAACTTGACAAATCACATCATTATTCGGGTAATATCAAAATTCCAGATTTTTTTGATGGATTATGAAAAATCGTGAACCATTGTGACGAATCATGCGAGGGAATGAGATGCTGCCATTCTTTTGCTCAAACTCCTGTATTTTATCCTCTTGAATTTATATTTTTATGATCGTTATGGTGCGGAACAAAAAAGACACGGCTCAACTGTGCCATGTCTTGCTCATTCTTCTTCAATTAAGTTTGGACAGACCATTCTTCCAGAGACAGCCCTGGATCAGCCTTCATATCCAATGAGGTAAATTCCCCGCGCTTCCATTTGGCGTAGGCCGCAGCGCCGATCATCGCTGCATTATCTGTGCAATATTTCATTGATGGTACAAGCAGCTCGATTCCTTCGCGCTCACAGCGCTCCCGCAATGCTGTACGCAGTCCGCGATTAGCAGCCACACCGCCACAAAGCAGGAGCTGCTTCGCACCGTATTCACGCATGGCACGAATCGCCTTTTCCACCAGCACCTCGACGACCGACTCTTGAAAACCTCTTGCGATCGCTCCGACATGAACGGTTTCTCCGCGCATTTTCGTCTGGTTAATTACATTCAGCACCGCCGATTTCAAACCACTAAAGCTAAAGTCATAAGAATCTGGCTCCAGCCATGCACGCGGCAAAGTAACCACTTCCTCCGATTCATGAGCCACACGATCCACATGCGGACCGCCGGGATACGGAAATCCAATGGCTCTCGCTACTTTGTCGTAGGCTTCCCCAACCGCATCATCCCTTGTACGACCAATGAGTTGAAAATGACCTTCGGACTCCATCAGCACTAGCTCTGTATGTCCTCCTGACACAACGAGAGCAATGCACGGA
The DNA here is from genome assembly GCF_038007385.1 of Paenibacillus sp. FSL M8-0228. Lineage (NCBI taxonomy): Bacteria > Bacillati > Bacillota > Bacilli > Caryophanales > Paenibacillaceae > Paenibacillus > Paenibacillus sp. FSL M8-0228. The sequence continues at coordinate 1,430,958 of NZ_JBBOXA010000001.1, read as the reverse complement.
TATACGATATCATGCTCCAACTGATTGGCATAAATATGTCCCGCGATATGATGCGTCCCGATTAACGGCTTGCCGAATGCCAAAGCAGCACTCTTAGCGGCGACAATACCAACCAGCAATGCGCCAACCAGTCCTGGTCCTTGTGTTACGGCAACCGCCGAAATCTCACGAGGGGTAATTCCCGATGTTTGCATGGCCTCGTCCAGCATATAGGTGATGCTCTCTACATGTTTGCGTGAAGCCACCTCTGGTACAACACCACCAAAGGCTTTGTGTGTTTCAATCTGACTGGAAATCAGATTCGAGAGCACCTCTGTGCCATTTTTCACGACAGAAACAGCCGTTTCATCACAGCTCGTTTCCACTGCCAGTATATAGCAAGGCTCGCTGGAGGCGGAGCCTGTACCTGCTTTTTCCTCTTGCGTCATTGCTTCTGCACGCTTCCTTCCTGTTCACCGGATGCCCCATGCGCGGGAAGATCCGCCCACATGATCACGGCATCCTCGTTATTATCCGAATAATAGCCTTTGCGCACACCCGCGGGCTTAAAGCCTTTTTTCTCATACAAGCCCTGAGCGATCCGGTTCGTTACCCGCACCTCTAGCGTCATACGTTCCATCCCTAAATAAGAGGCGGTCTGCATCAGCTCATTCAACAGCTTGTCTCCAAGTTTGCGTCCGCGATAAGCCTCACGAATCGCAATATTCGTAATATGGGCCTCATCCATAATCGTCCACATGCCTGCGTAACCAATGGCTTGTCCGTCTAGTTCCATAATCATATATTTAGCAAAATGATTCATCGTCAGCTCATTGCGGAATGCTTCCTCCGTCCACGGTAGCGTGAACGCTTCATGCTCAATCTCCAGCACATCGGGAATATCATCCAGTTGCATCAAGCGAAACTCAAGTTTCTCTTCCCGCTGTATGTTCTTTGCCATGTTGTTCACCGCTCTCTTCAGCGCTGACGAAGCAGATTGGCTTCCGCCTCCGCCAGCTGGGTATAATTAGGAACCAGCGTATGTAGCTCGTCATGTTCCTGACGAAGCAGCTTATCCGCCCCAAGGCGGCCAACCCATCTTCCTTCCAGCTCATAAGGTACAATACGAAGCTCGCTCCAAGCACGCAGACGCTCAGCTGTTTCGGCGTGAACCGTCGTTTCACCGACTAGCCAAATGACTGGAGGACGCTCTTCAGAGGGCAAAGCCTCCAGCCGTTGCAGCAGGTCATCGGTCCAAGCAGTCATTAAGCGAATTGCATCTGGCTCCAGCCGTTGCGGACTCTCGACGTCGTCAACTGTATTCACGGCGAACAGCCCCGTGTAAACCTGACCACGGCGCGCATCCAGCACAGGCACAATCCAGTCTGCTGCCTGCGCTCCGGACGAACCGTTATTCACAGACTCATTTTTATCTTCTTGTCCCTTCATCTCGATGCCGCGATTCCAACCACCCCACGCCAAAGCGTGCAAAGTCGATATGGACGTCACCGGGATACCCCAGGCCCAAGCGAGTGTTTTGGCTGCAGTCACCGCAATCCGGATACCGGTATAAGACCCCGGTCCAACACCAACTGCAATACCATCTACATCATCTCGTGTCAGCCCTTCTTCAGTCAGCAGTCGTTCCAGCTCGGTAATCACATGCACGGAGTGATTACGTTCGCCATAGACGTTGCTTTCTCCCAGCAATTCTCTTCCGTTCATCAGAGCGGCCGCCATCACGGTCGTCGCTGTATCTAACGTCAAAAACCGCTCACGCGGCTTTACATTCACATCTGTATGCTCTCTTTGCATGGTTCAAACTCCATTCTCCCGCAAACTGCGGCACCATTGTTCATAAGGCTCGCCGTACCCGGTCAGGTGAATCAAGCGCTCCCCCACATCCGTTGTTTCTATATACATATGAAGCCGCTGCTCCGGCAATATATCCGGTATAATACTACCCCATTCCACCAGACATACTCCTGTCCCGTAAAAATATTCGTCCAGCCCGAGATCCTCCGCCTCGTCCTGGGAAATCCGGTACACATCCATATGATACAAAGGCAATCGGCCCTCGTACTCCTTAATGAGAGTAAAGGTTGGACTATTTACGATACCCGGTACACCTAAATGGCTGGCAAAAGCCTTGGAAAAAGCAGTTTTGCCCGCTCCCAGATCTCCATCCAGCACAATCACCGTTCCGGGAACCGCTTTGGCTGCCAAAAAACCTGCCAATGACCCGGTCTGTGCCTCTGAGACAGAACGGAACGTAAACTGCTCCTGCGAAATTGTCATATATTTTAATCACCTTTCGTCCGAATCGGACCGTTCCAACTTGTTCTTTATTATATAGTTCACCTTATGTCGCCGCAAGGCATGAAGACATGCTATTGTAAGTTAGATGATACACACAGGGAGGGAACGAAACGATGGGACAAACCGTTTTACTCTTGATTGATGTTCAGCAGGCGATGTTCATGTATGATGAGAAGCTGTATCGCGAGCAGGAAGTTGTATCGCATTTGCAGCAGCTTTTGGACAAAGCCAGAGCTACAGGTACACCGGTGATTTTTGTACAGCATACCGATGAAGCGGATGAGGATTTCCGGGAAAACAGTGTAGGCTGGGCCATCGCCGATGTGGTGCGCCCTCTTCCTCATGAACGAATTGTCCGTAAATCATCCTGGGACAGCTTCTACCAAACCGAATTGGGCCATGTGCTGAAGGAACTGGGGGCCGATCAGCTCGTAATCGCGGGGATGCAGACCGAGTTTTGCCTCGACACGACTTGCCGAAGCGCCTATAGTCTGGGATACCAGAACAACGTGCTCGTATTGGATGCGCATAGTACATTTGATAGCAAGGTGCTGAGCAGTGAACAAATTGTAGCTCATCATAATGAGCTGCTTGGCAATCGTTTTGTGCGTTTACTCGCGACAGCAGATGTACATTTTTCGTGAGCTATTGATCCAATTCACAAGTTTTCACTATCTCGCAAAGACGTCATCATTTTTATTGGAATTCCAAATGTATTCAATTGGATTGGCAACCTGCCTAGCTTTTTCAAGACCAGATTGGTCAGAAACAAAGCCGCCTTCAGAAAATTCTGGAGGCTTTTTTTATTTTCCAGCTGAGTTAGATGATATTTGCGAGGAAAACTTTTTTACGTATGGATTGCAACTTTCATTTTTAACATAAAATTCAATTTATGATCATGATTTTCAGAAAAAACAAGAAAATAACAGAAAACGTTAGAATGGCCTAATTATTGTGGCCTATATGACCCTATAAACATCTGTACATAGATATATGTAAATATTTGGACATTGAGCAAAATCTGCATTAGAACTATGATAAAACTGGTTTTAATTTCCAATGGGAGAAGGCGATCGAACCGTCACATTTACTGTCTTAGGCACCATGATATGCCCGCATGCAAATATATCTTGCAATCGCTGCGTCTCGTAGGTTAAGAGCGGAAATTACCAATTGAAGTGCAATCATGGATGTATTGTGTTTTAACACAGCGAAAGGAATGTGAGTTTTTAATGAAAAAAGTAGCTTTAGTAAGCCCGTTAAGAACAGCGGTCGGCTCTTTTAACAAAACCCTTGCGCCTCTAAGCGCTTCCGAACTGGGAGCAACCGTGATGACAGCATGCCTTCAGCAAAGTAAATTAGAGCCTTCTTTGATTGATCAGATTTATTTGGGAAATGTTCTTCAGGCGGGCAATGGACAAAATCCTGCCAGACAGGCGGCATTAAAAGCCGGTATCCCTATTGATGTACCCGAAACAACGATAAACACGGTTTGCGGTTCTGGACTTCATGCCGTTGCTTTAGCTTACAATTCAATATTGGCTGAACAAGGCAACATCGTCTTGGCCGGAGGCATGGAGAGCATGTCGAATGCCCCTTACCTGCTAAGAAATGCAAGAAACGGCTACAAACTTGGTAACGGTGAGTTGGTAGACTCCCTGGTGGCCGACGGCCTTACATGCCCGATCAACCATTACCATATGGGAATTACCGCAGAAAATGTTGCCGATAAATATGGAATTTCAAGAATGGAGCAGGACGAATTTGCCTATCAAAGCCAGATAAAGGCCGTAGAAGCAAAAAACAAGAAGCTTTTTGAAGAGCAGATTGTTCCAGTCATGATCAAAAACAAAAAAGAAACTATTTCTTTCACAGAGGATGAACACATAAGAGGAAATACAACGAAAGAAAAACTTTCTCAATTAAAACCTGCGTTTAAGGAGAACGGAACGGTTACCGCCGGGAATGCTTCGGGAATCAATGATGGCGCGGCGGCCGTACTTGTGGTGTCGGAAGACAAATGCAAAGAACATGCATTAAAGCCATTGGCATATATCAAGGGTTATTCCCTTGTTGGCGTTGACCCTGCATATATGGGAATGGGGCCAGTGAAAGCCATTTCGACACTTCTGAAGCAGCAAGGTGTATCCATCGATGCCATTGATCTTTTTGAAATTAATGAAGCGTTTGCCTCACAAGCATTAGCGGTAGTGAAAGAGCTAGGGGTCAGTCTGGACAAAGTGAATGTCAATGGCGGCGCGATCGCGATCGGGCATCCTGTCGGGGCCAGCGGTGCTAGGATATTGGCTACGTTGGTTCATGAAATGGTGCGAAGATCTTCACGTTACGGCATCGCCTCGTTATGCATCGGAACAGGAATGGGCATAGCGATGCTGGTTGAAAATGCGCTCATTTAAAGTGCGTATTCAAGATGAATTTTAGAATATCTCTTAAAAGGAAGGGAGACCGTTATGAATCAAAAAGATGTACTTTCACTCCAATCCATGCCTGCGGCTAGCGGCAGCTACGGGCGCCCGCCATACCGATTCATCAACCGGGAATTTTTTATCATTACCTATGAGACCGATCCCGCTGCGATTAGACAGGCGGTCCCGGAACCTCTTCAGCCGGATGGAAGCAATACGGTTTCCTATGAATGGATCAAGATGCCCGATTCATCCGGGTTAGGAAGTTATGAGGAAAGCGGTATTGTCATTCCGTGTACTTTTCAAGGAGAACCCTGCAATTTTGTCGCCCAAATGTATTTGGATAACGCACCTGCTATTCTGGGGGGACGCGAAGTCTGGGGATTTCCGAAAAAATGGGCAAAGCCTCGCTTGATCGTTGAGGAGACGGAGACGCTGACGGGTACATTGCATTATAACAACGTCCTGGTGGCCACGGGAACTATGCCTTTCAAATATAACATTCTTGATGAAAAGGAAACGGCAAAAGCCATCGCAAAAACACAAGTTAATTTAAAGTTAATTCCTGATGTTGACGGTACCCCCAAAATCGCTCAGTTAGTAGCGTATAATCTTGAGAACATTACTGTAAAAGGAGCCTGGTCAGGGCCTGCCAGATTAAGCCTGATCCCCCATGTCAACGCTCCTGTGGCAGATTTGCCGGTTAAATCTTATATTGGCGGGAAACATTTTATTGCTGATTTAACGCTTCCATATGGAAGAGTCCTCTACGATTATCTTCAATAAAGTTTGCTTTCCTAAAAATATATATATAAGGAGAAGGAACCATGAATAACAAAGTAATCTCCGCTGAAGAAGCAGTTAAGAAGGTCAAAGACGGAGACACGGTGATGGTCGGAGGTTTTCTGGCAGGAGGCTTTCCGGAGGAGCTGGTTCGTGCGCTTGTCGACACCAATCCCGCCAGCAATCTTGCGATTGTTTCCAACGACACAGGCACACCAGAATTATCTATCTATAAGCTTGTAAAAAGCGGCAGAGTAAAGCGAATTTTTGCATCCTATATCGGCTCCAATCCGGAAACGGGAAGGCTCCTGATGACGAAAGAAGCTGAGGTCCAACTCTTCCCGCAAGGCACGCTCGCTGAAAAAATACGCGCGGGAGGAGCCGGTTTGGGCGGGGTTTTAACACCTGTAGGTGTAGGCACCGTTGTAGAGGAAGGAAAAAAGAAAATCAAAATTGATGAAAGGGAATATTTGCTCGAACTCCCGCTCAAAGCGGATGTAGCGTTAATCAGAGCCCATAAGGCTGATGAAGCGGGGAATCTTGTCATCAACGGCTCTTCACGTAACTTCAATATGGTTATGGCTACAGCGGCAGAGTATGTAGTTGCTCAGGTAGACGAATACGTAAAGACGGGTGAAATTGACCCCAATCATGTCAACGTTCCCGGAATATTTGTCGACGCAATTGTAAAGGTGGGTGAAAACGCATGAATAACAGAGAATTCATTGCTCGAAGAATAGCCCAGGAATTCAAAAGTGGTGAAGTTGTCAACCTTGGTGTCGGATTGCCTACAATGGTAGTGGACTATATCCCCGAGGACATTCATATTATGCTGCAGGCTGAGAACGGAATCCTCGGTGTAGGCCCCAAAGCGGCTCAGGGAAAAGAAAGGCTCGATTGTATCGATTCAGGCGGAAACTACGTTACAACCATGGAAGGAGCATGCTTTTTTGACAGTGCACTTTCATTTTCCATCATCCGCGGAGGGCATGTGGATATCACCGTGCTGGGCGCCCTGGAGGTCGACGAGAAAGGCAACCTTGCAAGCTGGATGATCCCTGGGAAAAAGGTGCCGGGTATGGGGGGAGCCATGGATTTGGTAGTTGGAGCCAAGAGAGTGATTGTAGCCATGGAGCATGTGAACAAAAATGGCGCGCCGAAAATACTGGAACAATGCAAGCTGCCCTTGACTGCTGTAAATGTTGTAAAGACCATAGTAACCGAAAAGGCTGTCATTGATGTTATTCCGGGTAAAGGGCTGATGCTAAAAGAAATTGCTCCGGGTTTGACGGTGGAAGACGTTCAATTAGCAACAGAGGCTAAACTGATAGTTTCACCACATTTGAGGGCCATTGCAGTGTGAAGGTCATAGAAAGGAACCAGCTGCATCTTCAAATTAACTTGTCTGGCATTTAATTCGTCCCTACGACTGCACTTGTTATTACAAAAAAAGGTTCGCTAATTGCTCATCGAGCAATTGCGAGCCTTTTTGAGCGTAAAATCCAATCCGCTACATGCTCAGCCACCTTCGTATGGTTAAGATAAGCAAAGAAGTTGTGGGGATTAGCACGCCCAGTGTGACTATCTTTCCAGAATGTCTGAATAAGCGGCTGATCATCAATAGTTTCTATTAAATTTCGATTCAGCATCAGATGGAAATCATTTTCAACCGTTAAATGTCAGTAAAATCTGCTCTTGCTCCAGTTTTTGTGCCGCTTCCTCGTTCACTCAACGCAATCCTGCGATCAGTGCTTTTTTAATAAGACGAAGCATTTCGTCGCATCTGGGCTTTTTGTCACGGCCATGGATAATGACCAGATGTTTGGTTCCCATCTCCTACTGCTCTTCCAGACGATCCACACGGACAGTTTGAGTATTGCCGGGGTTGCTGCCCACCTGTACGGTAGCCATACCGTTTGCTTCGTCTACATGCTCAATCCAAATCGGTTTGCCATCCAATTGTACGGCAATATTTTCGGATGAATCATAAATGGCTTTTGCTCGTTCCACGTTCATGCTGTTCTCCTCCTGCTGATTGTTTGTGCATTAATTTACAAATGTAGGTCACCTAGTCTTCATCTATAAGTCGTTCAACGTCCAATGAAGGAAAGCTATGGGAAGGCGAGGTTGAAACTACAGCCTCCAAATCCACATGAGCCACAGCAACGGGAAAAGGCGGCTGAGTTCCATGTGAAAGGGCAAACTCGGGCGGCAATGCATCTTGTTCGCCTGCGGCGGGACCCCGAAAGGCGATATGGCTTTGACCCACACGATGACTGATCTGCCGAGGATAGGATTTTCCGGACATAAATTGTGTACCCCCTTTGAATCGGATATGCCTTACTATGTACCAAAATTGCTGTAACCATGCGCAAGCGGCAGCAATTCGCAGTCTTCATCTACATCTCATACAATCACTTATACGAAGCATACTAAGTGAAAATCATATGCTCATATCCCGGGGTGCCCGGAATCGAAGGATGCAAAATGCGGATTAAAGAAAAGGAGGACTGGCGGTATGCATACGGTCTGGAAAGGCGCGATCAGCTTCGGGCTGGTTCATGTGCCCGTTAAAATGTTTTCAGCTACGGAGGATAAGGACATTTCCATGCGTTACATTCACAAGGAGTGTGGAAGCCCACTTAGCTATGTACGAAAGTGTCCCGTTTGTGACAAGGAGGTTGAGTGGGAGGAAATTGGAAAAGGCTACGAGTATGAAAAAGGAAAATTTGTCATGTTCGACAAGGAGGAACTGGAGCAAGTTAGCGGACAAGCGGATAAAAATATCGTGATTTTGGATTTTGTTGATTTGCAGGAAATTGATCCGATTTACTTTCAGAAAACGTATTATTTGTCCCCGGATCAGGCCGGCTCCAATGCGTATAAGCTGCTCATGAATGCAATGAAGGATACCGGGAAAATCGGGATTGCCCAAATCTCCATCCGCTCTAAAAGCAGCTTGGCGGCGATTCGGGTGTTGGATGAATGTTTGGCGGTGGAGACGATGTTTTACCCGGACGAAATCCGCCCCATTGCTCAAGTTCCCAACTTACCCGGACAGGAAGAGGTTAAAGAGAAGGAGCTGACCATGGCCAAAATGCTGATTGAGCAGCTATCTACACCTTTTGATGCAGCCAAGTATACGGATCAGTACCGCGAGCGTCTGCTGGATCTCATTCAGCATAAAGTTGCTGGTGAAGAGGTGCGAATCGCCCCAACACAGCCTCAGACCAATGTAGTAGATTTAATGGCCGCCCTTCAGGCCAGCATCGAGGCAGTGCAACCTGTCGTTACCGATCCCGGCCCTGCTGCGAAAAAACGCCCTGCGCGTAAACCAGCAGCCCCAACAGCACAGCAGGCGGTGGCAGGCGACAACCTCACTCCGACTCCAGTCAAAAAGAAAAGAAGCACTGCCAAACGTAAAGAAACTTAAGCTGAGTTACAGAAAGGTCTGGTTAAGGGGTGGCGGTGACACTGCTTTGATACGATAGTAGCTGACTGAACGCCCCCCGCTCCTCTTGTTCCAGTTGGCGGTAGTTCCCCTGCTGTATGACCTCGCCTTGATCCAGTACGACAATTTGATCCGCATGTCTGATGGTTGACAGACGGTGAGCGATGACGATCAGCGTCATTTGACCTTTCATCCGTTCCAGTGCTGCCTGAATTGCGGCTTCATGTTCACCATCCAGCGCACTTGTCGCTTCATCTAGTATAAGTATCGGAGGATGATGCAAGATAGCCCGTGCTAATACTAGCCGTTGACGTTCTCCTCCAGACAGACGAATCCCGCGATCTCCAATGATCGTGTCCAGCCCTTCGGGCAGTCTGGATACAAAGTTGTCTGCTGCTGCAAAATGTAACGCCTCCCATAGCTGCTGCTCACTAGCATCCTTATCCGCTAGCATCAAATTTTCGCGGACAGTCGCATGAAATAAAAATGGATCTTGTGACACGTAGCCAAACGACTGCCGCCACTGGGGCAATAATTCGTCGCCCAGAACAAGCCCGTCTATTATAATCTGCCCCCCAGTTGGACGTAAAAAACCCATCAGGACATCGACCATTGTACTTTTACCTGCTCCTGATTTCCCTACAATGGCTGTCATTTCCCGGGCGGGTATGAACAAATTAATATGACGCAGTGCAGGCTCTGCTGCACCCTCGTAGCGATAATCCAGATGGCTGCATTCAATCCCATGACGAAGGGACAGGGGTTGCCGTTCAGATGCAGATGATAGATTGACTACCGATGGATCAGATGGAACGCGAGTCTCAGAGGATGCAAGTGCAATCAATGACGGATCTGTGAAAGCTTCGCACTCCTGTTGCACCTTGGTGACACTTTCAAAAGCGGAGATCATAGACATGATGTATTCCAGACTCGCTTGAATAAGAGCAAATCGAGGCCATAAGCGGGAAAATATAAGAATCAGCACAATCAGTTTTTCAGGTGTAACATGCAGCCACTGCAGCGATATAAATATGACACAAGCGACAAAAACAGCTGCCATTGCACGATGAAAAAACTGTGTGGTCGCATTTTGCCGGACAAATTGAGTCGTATTATCCTCCATGCGTTGCGTCAGGGAGCGAAACCAATGGATATTCGCCGCTTCCAACAGATTGCTTTTTATATCTTTCATACCGTTCATGTGATCCGTAATTCCAGCAAAATAAACCTGTGACAGTTCAGTCGTACGATCACCTAATTGTTTGGCATTTCGAATGGAGCGGCGAAACACAACAAACAGCCCCAATCCACTCAGAAATACCAGTCCGGTTAAAGAGGGGGATAACCAAAAAGCCAGCGCAATCTGGATCAGCGTAAACATGACGGCTGTAGTCAGTTGAAGAAGCAAATTTGTTCCCTGACTGACACGCGCCAGCTCGGTCGTCATCACATGGCTAAAATCAGATTTACGCTGACGCAAATAAAAGGCCCACTGCGCCTTCATAAAGGAAGTGTACACGTCTATTCGAAGAGAACGCATAAAACGCTGCTGAATCCGCGAATTCAGGATGGATTGGTAACGCTGAAGCAAAGCCTGCCCTGTAAGCAGCACTACAAAAACCATCAACATCCCCGGCAATAGCCAGCTTTTAGGAACGAACGGCAAAAAATGATCCAATCCATCAGACAGAAATGGCATCCCTGAATGACCGACAAATACGCCGATGGCCGCCAGCATAGGAACAAGCATATAAATGCCAAAACCCTCCAGTAGACTGACAATGATCATACACCCAATATTGAGAAATAACGCACCGCCGTTCACGCTATACAGCTTTGTCATATATAATCGCAGGTGAACCATAATGCACACTCCTTATTCAGGACTTTGCAAAATTCGATCCCAATCGCTCCAAAGTGCAATATATAGACGAACTAGACCATTTCGATCTATATATTGTTCATTAAAAGCCGCTTATTGGATTTTCACAAAATCCTCTATCGAGTCAGTGCTTTGAAAATCGCCGCTTCAGCCAGAGAAATGGACGTAAAGGGATATACAAAAAATGCAGCTGACGAGGCAATGGAAAAACGCTCGAATCGCCCGTAGAAGGAAACAAACGGCTGATGAGATACCATAGTCTGTGTCTTGGCTCTTTTAAGGAAAGCAAGTAAGTGCGGCTGACCGGCTGATAGACAGCCCTGTTTTTGGTCATGACTTGGCTGGAGGCAGCAGCTGGAGTCATCGGGGCACAACTGGTAGCGGTGCTCATCGGGCTATGATCGTCGTTACTGGCATCTTCCGTGATGCTAGTAACGCCACGGGTGGCAAGCATGGCTGCTTCGCCAGAGGTACTGCATACTGAAGGACCGCCACCTGGAGGGGCGGCCTCCGCTTGCTCCGCCAAGGCTCTGCTGTGCAGCAGCTCTGATGGAGCAAGCCTACCTGTACCCGACCCGTGGGTGATCGGGTACAGTGCGGGTACGCTGGCCTGCATGAAGGCCAGCGCGCTCAGCGCGAGCCTATGCGCCTGCCGGGTAGCCGATACCGGACGCATCGGCTCCGGTATCGGCGTACCCAACAGCGCAGCGGCGAGTGCCCAAGCCTGCCCGCCAGCAGGCAGGCCCCCGTAGCGGCGCATCATCGGCAGTAGCGCCTCCCAATCGACAGCACATATCGCAAGCCTGTCGATGTCAACCAGCCAGCGCAGCCTGAACCAACCGTGACGCGCACCATGCGCACTCAAGTACAGAAATTGATGCTCGCTGCCAAGCGTATACATACAGGACGTCATCACAGTCCTGTTGTCGGCAGATCCCAACGGTACCTGCCGAATGGCTCCTGCAGCTTTGCCCTTTTTCCGGCAGTTCCACAGCTCGTTAAAAGAGGGTTCCCCACCCCCATCCGGGTGAAGCCGCCAATGCAACTCTATCTCTACCCGTTTTTGCGGATGTAAATAGGATGCATGATGGTCCTTCCATTTCCAACTGCCAAGGACACGCACTTCTCCGCTCTTGGACGAATATCCAGCTTCCTGCATCCAATGCTCAGCCTCATCCATATCGTCAGGGGCAATGAGTAAGTCTATGTCCTTGGAAGTACGCAGAGAAACATCCCCGTATAATTGCTGCGCCAGAGCAGGCCCCTTCAACATAAGCACACGAATTCCATGAGCTATGAGCAGCCTGGTCAGACGCTCGGCTTCTGCTTGAAGATGGAGCATGCGAAGCGTGTTTCGATGATATTGCGCCTGAAGGTTTCGCAACAATTCTGCGGGAATGAATGGTTGATTCAATGTTTTTAGCTGGAGATACACCGTAGGTACCACTCGATGGTGCTCGGTCAGACGTAAAAAGCGGACCCAATCCATCTCACGCAGCTGGGTAGCAGCAGTCGTATCCTGCCAATGAATAACGTCCTTCCCCAATAGAGAGAGTAACAACGTTAATTCTTGATCCTCATTCCAATTCGCAAGTTCCAAAACAGACTTGGTGGGCATGCATTCTTCTCCTTCGTGTCTCATCGCATTAAAGTAAAGAACTACTTTTATCTTCCATATTCTTATTTGTATCCATCACAGCACGTCTTCCGAATATCCCCACCACCGTAAATGCTTCCATCTCCCGTTTCCCCGTAACATAAATCGGTCCGCTACGTACCCATGCATGTGCAGCCAAGCGTCCAGCGGCATTTTTGGCTGTACCCAGATACAGCGTGCAGTCCAGTTTCCTGCGCCCCAGCAACGTCATCGCCGCAGCGGCTTGTACAAGACAACTACTACGCCAAGGAGTATAACTGCTTGCCAGCTCTACAGCGTGTGAAATCTGCTGAATGGACTTCTCTTGCCCAACGTCACACTGCCATGGGGTTTCTTCCATACGTATGCCCCAAGCCCTTGAGTAATCCCAAAAAGAACGACGCTGGCGCAGCCTCGCCCATCCCAGCTCCAGCCAGGCTTCCGGCAACAATCTTCTGACTTCTGGAGACAGGAGAAGAAGCCGTTGTATCCGCATGTTATACCGGCTCCCGTAGAAGCTTTAACAGTCCTTCCCGCTCCAACTCAGCCACAAAGGTATGTACCTGCTGTCTGCACTGTTCCTCGTCCACCTCATATTCGTTCGTCAGGACAGTTACGATATCGCCAAGTGAAGGACCGGATTCTGCCAGTTCCCAGATTCGTCCTCCTGTGTAGCCTAAATTGTAATATTTACCAGTGTTAATGCTCATCATCACTTTTTCTCCGTCCATATCACTGACGTAGACCTCTTCATTGTAAATGACGCGATAATGATCCTTAGCTGGATTAGTGGCTGCCATAACTCTTTTCCTCCTTACGAATGAGTTCAAGTACCCGTTGTACAACCTCGGACGCAGTAAAGACGGAACTATCCCTCAGCAAGCGCCAGCCCTCCACTTTCCGAGCCATCCTAGCCGCTGTATCAAACGACCATTCACTCAAACCCATTCGCGGAATAATCACCCTGCGATATGTATGTTGTAGTAATGTATGCAAGCACTCCAGAACGTTCAAGGGCTGTTCCGTAACCGACACTAGCTCCCCTTCGCGCATCAACGCACGGGTTGGAGAATCTGCCACCAGCTCGAATACGCCCCCTAAGGGCAGCGGATCGTTATAAAAATCATCTACAGCGGGTACGGCATATTTATTCAGCTCACCTGCAAGCGTACGCAGATCTGTGTATTGTGGCATTACAGAATTGTCGTCAGTTAGGGACTGTATGTGCTTTCTTTTGCGTACATGCTTGTTCTCCCGTAAAGCCTCCAGTTGGAGCAAGCTTTCAAGCCCCAGCTTTTGCTGCGGATAAGCTGGATACACAATGGCAGAGGAACCCGTAGCTTTTACAGCAATCACGTCATCACTAACCATCTGATAACCTGCCTGCCTAAAAACAGCAGCCAATGTCGATTTCCCCGTACCCGATTCACCCACAAATGCGTAGGCCCTCCCCCCGATGACGACCGCACTTCCGTGAATAGGTAATATTCGTCTTTGCATCAGCAGAACACCCATGCATGTACCCAGCACAAACAGCCGCACGGTGTCAGGATCAGCCCCAGAGAATATACTTACCTCGATCTCCTTGCCTTCCCTGACGGCATAAATGGCCGTGCCCGGTATTCGGAACATAAATCGCTCATCCAGCATCACAAAATTGGCCTGCTCCAGCTGACCACTCCATGCAGTCAAATCAGCCTGTCGAATGACTACATCCTCTACCACTCCTGGTGCTGCCAGCATCAGCTCAGGCAGATTCAGCTCACTCGCAATCCTGAGTCCAAAGGCCGTATATTTCGTCCAACTGACATTTGCACTCCTGTCATGCACGTAGGACTCACTCCTCTGTCTTTAAAAATCCCGTCTTTATTTCTTGGGCAACACCTCTAACCCGAAAGAAATAAAGACGGCTGTATATTGAATACGAGTCCAATGGATCATGCTATTTTCGTTCATTCAATCGTTATCGGCCCAGTTGTCTGGCTTCCAGTCCAACATTGGCTGCATGTATAACATGTATAACCATCTATTAGCTTGGATTATAGATATCGGCATCGTGGTCGGACACCCAATCAATCTGTCTCCAGCCTTTACCCGCCATGGTCTGGCTAATATCCAGCACCTCTATCGTCGGTTCCTGCCATTCTTTTTTACTCATTTCATCACCTCCCCTCCAACGAATGGCGAACTGTCTGACCGAACAGATTCGATCAGTTGAATCTACAGAGAAAACGGTACACAATCAGGCTATGCATGAGTAGTCTTATATTCGGATCAGACGCCTGCTCAGGGCCGGGGTGGTGAAGTTTTGCCATAGCCGTCTTAATAAACTCAATATTGAGATATTCGGCGGCTCGTAAATCATGACACATCAGTTGAAGCTCCCCCATAAACGTATCCCAACAAGGAAGCATACGATGTAGCCAATCTGCAGGCTGCACGCCGCGTACCCGCTGGTTCAACCGAACATCATCAGGTAGATGATCACGCATGGCCGTACGAATGAGGGCACGGTCCCGACCGTTTTGTACATACTGCTCAAAAGGCACCGATAAGCAAAAGCGAATTACCCGGCTGTCCCCGGTCGGATCACGTTCCCATAGGCCGTAACGTAGTGAAAGTTTGGTCGCGACCACACCATTTTTGTTGGCAATCGCCAAATTTGAGAACTTCTCTTTTCTCGTCTGATCGGCATTTTTCATCCAACCTGTTCCGCTCAATACAGGAATATCTTCTACATTCATCCGTTGGGCAAACTCTGGGTGAATCAGTGAAGGAACGGGACTGCGATGGCCACGCCGCAGCCATAAACGAGGTTCAAGTGAAGTCGCTTTCTTCAACATCACGGGGAGTAGATGAGACATACGCCTGCCCGTAAGCTTGCTGTACCGCCTCAATCCCTGAAAGGATTGCAACCAGTGCAAATGACGAAACTGACGGGCATAATAGTCCAGTGCAGGGCCCCACGATACGGAAAAATTGCCTCGTGCCCCGGTCAACAGTACACCGACATTGTGTTCCTGCGCTTTTTCATAAAAACCTCTGATCCAGAAGGAGTTTTCAAAATATTTGTAGGGAGCCTCCATCAAATCCAGCCAAATATCAATTTCTGAAAACGGACTTTTTCCCTCAAAATCCATATAGTTCTCGTGAATGTTGCCCACATAGCGAGCCGTAGAATGAATGTAGCTTCGTTCGTTCGCCAGCAATGTAGGCGGTGTCCAGTCTGTAAAATCTTGAACAGGCACATAGCTGTAGGCATGTAGCGGCTTTTGTTGCAAGTGCAGCGCTGGCGCGGCAAAGCTGGCAACCGCTCCGGAATCCAGCCCTCCGCTCAAGGCAGCCCCTACAGCGCGATGCGTCCGTAATCGGGCAGTGACCGCCTGTGTGAACACCTCGTGGAAAGCTTCTATGTACTCACCTCCTGTTTTGAGCCGCAGTGGCTCTACCTCATCCAGGCATGCATATTTATGAAGGGTTCGCTTCCCCTCCTCCATAGTGAACCAATGTGCAGGAGGAAGCTGGTTGATATGCTTGTAGGCGGTCGTCCCGATATCGACGGATTCCTGCATGGTGCGGATGGACAAAAATTCGGCCAGCCACGGTTCATGCAGTTCTTTTCGCAGAGAGGACAGGGCCAAAAGCGGAGCGACTACCGTGCTAAACGCGAATCCTCGGTCATGTTGGTAGATGTACAGCGTACGATGGCCTGTCATATCTCGAGCACCATATAATCGATATTCCTTGGCATCCCAAATGACAAAGGCAAAATCACCTATCAGATAACTGGCTGCCTCCACTCCCCATTTGTCATATGCCAGCAAAATCAGCTCGCTGTCCGTGATATCTTGCCGCCGTTCCTGCTCAACTCCCAGCCGTTCAAACAGCTCGGAACGATTGTCAATAATCGCATCCGCCGTGATTGCCAAATCTCTTAGCTCATCATAAAAGGGAAGACGCTCATGAACAGATTCCGGGGTCACATACTGGGCATGACAACCCAAAAAAATAGAGCCTTCACACCAAGCGCATACGCGGTCAGCGGGATATTTCCGCAGGGCCTGCATCATTTTCCCGCCTTCTTCGGTGCATACAGACTCATGCCCAAAGCTATAGATTCCGGCAATCGCACTCACGTTCTTCCCCCTTTTTCTTTTCCTATACTTGATAATGCTACAGACGCCAAGTACCTGAGTTTACGGGCCAAGAGGCTGCGAGATCGGAGACCTTGATGTGGGCGTTGATAGCTTTGAAGCTGAGCGATAAGACGGTTCCGCTCCTCATAGCTATGTGCCAACCTGTTTTCCAGTGATTGGATCCGTCGATCGTTCACGCTCTGGTCCACATGCATCCATGTCGGATCTTGGGGTGGAGTATGATGGATTGCATTTGTCATGAGTTCTCTGTTATCTGTATCCTGTTCTTCCAGCATCCGATAAGCTGCCTTCCATTCAAAGCCGCTTTGCTGGAGGAATTGTTGTGTACGTCGACTCAGCAGCTCCATATCTGGCTCATCTTCAAAGCGAACTCCAGTCATCTGTTCAGCCTGCTCCAGCGCTTCCGCGTAACCAAGTTGCTTAAACATGCGGGACCCAATGCTTCTGCAATACAGCTCAATTTCCCTTTTACTCAACACATGTTGCCAGCTATGTACCGAATCCTGATGCGCCTGTTCATGCTCTCCTACGAATGGATCGCCCGCTCCCATACTATAAAAAAGACTGGATTTGGGCGTATCCGCGAAATCTCCGTACTTTTCCATCCCCGCTTCATAATGGATTCCCAAAAAACTGCACAGTTTCTCGATCTCCATCGTTGGATTGGATACGAGCTGTTCATATCTAAGCGGGTATGCAAGTGGATGAGGTGTAGCAAAATAATGAGTATAACGGAACAAACCAACCGTAATATCCGTCATTTTCATATTAAAATGCGGACTCCCCAGTTCCTCCAGTAGTTGAAAACGTCCGTTCCGTAGCTGATTGACCTTTTTGAATGAGGCCACAATGGCCAAAGGGTTTCGGATAAGCCACAACCTGCGGGCAGCAGGGAATAAACGGTCTATAAATTCCAGCACCGTATAGTAACGCGGGGATTTGTCGATAAGCATATCTGCTGTTGTACCTTGAAGCAAACCATTATATATTTCAAGTGCATACGAACGGGAGGCCTGCTCCAATACGTCGGAGGGGACCATACCTTTAAAAAATTGCCGGAGTATCCCTGTTCCTCCATATGGGCGTGTATGTGACTGCGGAAGATCATATAAACTGAGCAGAAACCACATTTCCTGCGTGGCAAACAGGCGGGAATGGTTTTGCAAAATGGCGGTAAGCAACGAGCTTCCACTCCGAGGGACACTTAACAGGAATACCAGCCCTCCGCCTTGCTTTTCAATCAAGCAAACTCCTCCTCTACCTCTGCTCAAGACACTTTAATAGATACATATCGTATTTTTATTATAAATTTATGATACATAATGTATCTTGTCAATCCTTTTGATGGATAAATTCAGCACTTCACGTTCATGTTAAACCCTATGTAGATCTAAAAGCTTAACAATCAGCCTGTAAATAAAGATTTTGCTGCATATTAGCCAAAGGAGGATAGCACAATGGGACAAGCTGTTAAAGGTACTATTACCATTGAAGGTCAGGAAATTCCTATCACCAACCCGGATAAACCGCTGTGGCCTGAAGCAGGCGTGACTAAGGCGCTGTATCTTCGCAAGCTCGCGGTACTGGCTCCCTTCCTGCTCAAATATTGTCATCATCGTCTGCTGACCGTCATCCGCTGGCCACATGGGATTCACGGTGATTTTTTTTATCAGAAAAATGCCCCACGTCCTCGGCCGGACTATATTGAAACCGCCCTGCATGATGGCATTGAATATATCGTGCTCGGCAAATTGCCACAACTCCTCTGGCTTGGTAATCAAGCTGCGTTGGAATTCCACCCCTCTCTGCACGAAGCGGGAAACAAGCTGCCCTGTGAATGGATGATTGACCTTGATCCATCCAGAGAGGTGGAGCCACGTATTATGGAGGCAGCCTCTATTGTCGGTGAAGTACTGGCTTCGCTTGGTTTGGACTCCGTCCCCAAAACATCCGGGGCCACAGGTGTACAAATTATCGTTCCGATCCGTACAGGCATAACCTTCGACGAACTTCGCAGCATCGGGCTATTAGTCGGACAGTTTGTGACAGAAAAGCACCCGCATCTGTTCACACTCGAAAGGTTAAAGAAGGATCGTGGAACAGCCATCTATTTTGATTATTTGCAGCATTATCAGGGGAAAACTCTGGCCGCTCCTTATACCCCGCGGGCACGCCCCGGCGCTACGGTCTCCACCCCGCTAACATGGGAAGAGGTACGGCAAGATGTATCACCACTTGACTACCATTTGCTGAATATTGAGGAACGACTAAATCAGGTAGGCGACTTGATCGACAAGGTTCCTCCCCAACCTGTAGAAGATGTCCTCAAGCATATGCGCACCAAGGCACACCGAACCTGATCCATGCTTGGAAGAACAAAAAAGGGGACGAACCCCGCAGCCATTAGGCTGAGGAATTGTCCCCTTGCGCTAGTGTATTCCTTTTTTCTTAAAGCGTCCGCCCTTCACATCGTGAATGTTACCGATCGCAACGAAAGCGTGCGGGTCCCAATCTTCAACGATGCTCTTCAGCTTCGCTTCCTCCAGTCGGGTGATGACGACGAAAATCACTTTCTTGCTTTCGCCTGTAAAGCCACCTTCACCTTCCAGATAAGTTACGCCCCGTCCAAGACGATCCGTCAGGGCATCCCCGATATCACGGTATTTGTCACTAATAATCCAGACCGATTTGGACTGATCCAGACCTTCAATCGTAATATCAATCATTTTCATGGCGATATAATAAGCAATCATGGAATACAGGGCATTTGGCCAACCGAACACAAAACCTGCACTTCCCAGAATGAATATGTTAACGAACAGTACGATCTCACCGACCGAAAAAGGAGTCTTTTCACTGACGAGAATAGCTACGATCTCTGTTCCATCCAGCGAACCGCCGGACCGAATCACAAGACCCACCCCAACACCGAGAATGACGCCCCCAAAAATAGCGCCGAGCAGCGGTTCACCAGGAGTCAACGCACTTACATTGTGAAGTAACGCGGTTCCAATGGACATAACGACGATACCGAATAATGTGGATAAAGCGAAGGTTTTACCAATTTGTTTGTAGCCGATAAGTAAAAATGGAAGGTTCAACAGGGTCAGGAAAATACCGAGCGGATAGCCAGTAATCTTGGAGGCCATAATGGAAATACCTGTAACGCCTCCGTCAATAACGCCGTTAGGAACCAGAAATATTTCCAATCCCACTGCCATCAGAGCTGCACCAACTACAATCATGGCTGCACGCTGAAACAGGCGTTTTACTTTGTTCTTCGGATTAGCTGGAATTTTGCTGATCTTGGTCAACTCTCCGGTCACATCTGTAATCTCAGATAAACTTTGGACTTCCTTGCTCACTACACTCATATATAAATCCCCCCGTTACAGTATGATATATTGGACAAAAAAGGGGCTGCTATCCGCAGTCCCCTATTCTTTACCGCGCTATTTATATAAATAGTATATCACAAAACTGTGATTTCGCGCAAAAAAGTTAGCAAAGAGCACATAAATCACAATAAAGCGGGATTATAGCGATAAAAACGGCGAAAATCGCCTTTATAGGAGTGGAGAGAGCATGCGAGTTAGAATTTCAGCTGTTTTCTGAGATCTAGGCCGTCTGCGGAACACGTTTAAATCTATGCGTGAGGAGTTGGAAATGTCCTCTACAAAATCTGCCGAAAGCCGTTCCAGCGCTGAATTAGCAAAAACGACAGCGGTCAACTCAAAATTATAGAAAAAGCTGCGCATGTCCATATTGGCAGTCCCGACCGAGCCGAGTAAATCATCGACAATCACCACTTTGGCATGAATAAATCCTTTTCGATATTGGTAGAACTCCACCCCTGCCTCCAGCAGTTCCTGTACATAGGACAGAGACGCCAAATGAACTAACTTCGAATCGGACTGATAGGGAATAATAATTTTCACATCTACGCCACTGACTGCCGCCAGCTTGAGCGCCTCATAAATGCCCGGATCGGGAATAAAATACGGCGTCGTAATCCAAATCCGCTTTTTGGCAACTGTGAGCGCCCCAAAGCACATTTCCTGAATCGTATCCCATACCTGATCGGGACCGCTGCTCAAAATCTGTACTTCCTCATCCCCGGTACAGGTATGTGGAGGAAATAAATTCACATCCATCAGTCTCTCCCCTGAGGCCAGCTTCCAGTCACTAAGAAACGCATTTTGTAGAAAATAGACGCTATCTCCTTCAATCTGCAAATGCGTATCCCTCCAAAATCCTACTTTGGGGTATTTTCCGAGATAATCGTCGCCTACATTAATCCCTCCTACAAATCCAACCATGCCATCTACCACCACGATTTTCCTGTGATTGCGATAGTTAATCCGGCGGTCCAGTGTGGCGAAAAACGGAGGTAGAAAATAATGAAATTCCACTCCCGCCTCACTACAGGTGCGAATAAAGGAATAGGGTAAATTGTAGCTCCCCACACCGTCTACAACGAATCGTACTTTTACTCCCTCACGTGCCTTGCGGATCATGACCTCTTGAAACTTTCTTCCGATTTCGTCGGCCCGAAATATGTAAAACTCCACATGGATATGATGTTGCGCATGTTCCATCGCTGCCAGCATGGCCTCGAAGGCTTCTTCACCGTTCGTCAGCACACGTGTGCGGTTACATCCAGTCAACGGGTTTTCCGACATACGAATTAACTGGTTAAACAGGCGCTCCTGATGTTTGAAATGAGGATTATGCATTTGCTCCACATGTTCAATGACCTTGGATTGCGCCCATAGACGCTCGCGGAATTCACGAAACAGCTGCGATCCCCCTTTTCGAACCACTTTACGCTTCTGATAATCCTGTGCAACAAAGTAGTACACGACAAAGCCAATGAGCGGGAAGCAAAACAAAATAAAAAGCCAGGCTACCGCTTTGGACGGCTTGCGAAATTCAAAGAGCAGGATCGTCCCGGTCTGAAAAATAAAAACAATTAAAACCAACAGCAACCACAGCATGTCTAAGCCTCCTTATATATCTCAGGATTTTGCAAAATCCTCATCTACGTTTTATACTAAGCTCCAATTTTTTTGACATGTTTGCCTCTTAAGCTGAATAGATAGTAACCAAGCACTATAGGAGCGATGTCCGGAAAGGAGCGATTATGAAAAAAGGAAGCCTAAATCGCCGGATGACCCTGCTTGTTATTCGGGATGCACAGCAACCGCCCAAGCAGCTACAATGCTCTACAGCCGCTGTCATTCTCGTCCCGACTCTTGTGATCGCGTCTATCTCTACGCTCGTGATCGGGCTGCAAATCCGTTCTTCCCATATTATTTCCCAAATGGAAACGAATCTTGCTGTCCAGAGTTTGCAGATGGAGGTCACGGTAGCGGACAAGGACGCAGCCATTGGGCGACTACGGCAGGAAGTCATGGAGCTGACAAATCAAGCCACCCATATTCGTGAACGCCTTCAGCGCGTAACGGAGCTGGAACAACAAATGCAGCAATTCATTCGTAAACACGGAAACTCATCTGCCACAAGTAACCATAAAAAGACCATGACTCCGCTCTCCTGGGATGCTTCCGACCATATTGGGGGTGAGCTGATCGCAGTACATGAAAATACTGCCTTCCTAACTCGCCAGGCAATGGATGATTTTCAGGAGATCGAATCTCTGTTGGACACGGTGGAGCGTACGGTTCCCCGCTCTATTCAGCAAGCAAATGCCGTCCAGCAAAATCTGGAGCGCAAACAAGCCGCACAGTTACTCCAGACTCGTAGGCTGGCTCTTGCCGAGCAAGGGAAGCCCTCCGTTTGGCCTGTAGGTTCACGGCGAATGACCTCCAGCTTTGGCTATCGCAGCGACCCTTTTACCGGCAGATCTGCCTTTCATTCAGGCGTGGACATTGCCGGACAAACCGGTGATCCTGTCTATGCAGCAGGAGCAGGCACCGTCTTGGAAGCTGCTTCTAGCGGCGCCCGCGGCAAGTGCATCATCATCCAGCATCCTGACGGACTCCAGAGCTGGTATATGCACCTGAGCGGCATGCAGGTGACCCCGGGGGATCGTGTCCACAAAGGACAGACCATCGGTCTGCTGGGGAGTACTGGGAGAAGCACAGGACCTCATCTTCATTTTCAGATCGTCAAGCATAACCAACCTGTCGATCCATTACTGTATGTACAATGAGGATTTTTCAAAATCTTTACAATAAAGGATTGGGGGAAAACCATCATGTTCAAGGAATCCAAAAAAAAGCTCTCCACCCCAGCTATGGATACACTGCTCGCTAATGGCACCAGCTTTGAAGGTACAGTTGAGGCAGAGGCCAATATTCGGATTGACGGTCATTTTCAGGGCGATATCCGCAGCACTCGTACTGTCGTCATTGGAGAATCTGCTGTTGTACGTTCGGACATCTTCGCACAAGACGTCATCCTTGCCGGTAAGGTGTTCGGCAGCATTACTACAGAAGGACGACTAACCATTACGCCGACAGGTGAGCTGTACGGAAATACCGCGACCGCTGCATTGGTCATCTCTGAAGGCGGTGTACTGGACGGCACAAGTCAAATGAACCGAACAAAGGATGTAGAGTTGTCAGCTTCTACGGATGAGCCAAACGACGAAACCCAATCTAGTTTCAGCAAAGACAGGGAGGACAGCCAAGCCACTCTGCAATCCGAAGCAGGGTAAAATCAGGATATACTCCTTTAAATCCAGTGCATTCTCCATTCATTCCATAATATCCTCCACTCTGCGTTCCAAAAATAATTGGTATACCTTGCGTATGACGATTTTTCCGCACATATACAATGGAATCACCAAAATGATGCCCAGAATCCCGAGCAGGTCACCACCAACTAACAGTAAAATAACGACAGTCAACGGATGAATATCCAGTTGCTTGCCAAAAACTATAGGTGACAGCCAATTATCCTGAATTTGCTGTGCAGCAATCACCACGACCAGCGACCAGAGCGCCATCGAAGGTGATTCGAGAAATCCAATAATAACCACGGGTATAGAAGCAGCCACTGCCCCCACATAGGGAATAAAATTAAGAAAAATCGAAATAACGGCGAGCAGCAAGGCATAAGGCAAACCAATAATTAAAAATCCAAGGAACATCATCACACCCAACGCGACATTGATCAGCACCCGACTTACGATAAAGCTGCTGAGTGCACTATCGATATCTTCCATAACCTCCAATGCGTCCTTGTGATATTTTTTAGGAAAGAAGTTTAGCATTTTAGGGCCAAACTTGCTCCCTTCCTTCAGCATGTAATAGAGCAATATGGGAAAGGTAGCCAATACGATAAAAAAGTAGGACACGAACGATACCAGCTTTACCGAATAATCAGATAGCGTCGAAAAAGCTTCGTTCAACGTATCTGACAGTTGTGACAGCGGGTCTTCACCCGGAGGCAGCACTTGTCTCAAGGATTGATTATGCCGCCATTGGCTCAATTGATCAACCAGACTTTTAATGAGCTTCGGCGCATTTTCAAATAAATTGGTTACTTGATCACGCAGTGTAGGCCACACACCCCATGAGAAAACAAACAATAACACTCCAATGACCAAATAAATCAGCAAGATGGAGATCGATCGTTTGATTTTTCTCCGTTCCATTACATCTACAATCGGCCTCAATAAATAATAGAGGAAAAAAGATAGCATTAACGGTACCACCAGCAAGCTGACCAAAGATACGAGAGGACTAAATATAAAGCTTACTTTGGTGCCCAAGTAAATGATGAGTAATAGCATGACGATACCTGTAGTTACACGAAAAAAACGATTATTTTGCAGCATACCATGCGGCCCCCTCTGTTCTGTTTCTCTCTACCTCTTTAAACGCAAAATGGCCCTATTGATTGATTCTTGCTGAAAATAGATTACAATATACCTCTGCACGCAGAATATGTAACAAAAATGACATAGATACTGGATAAACAGTGTTAAAGAGGATTTTGAAAAATCCTGAAATAACAAAAGGACGTCCAAATGCTGAGCATTTGAACGTCCTTTGTGTAACTCTAAGACACTGCGATTTAGGTTGAAACATCCCGTTTTACGAAAACCACCCAGGCAATGGCGATAAAAATTACATAATAAGCGGCCAGCACGGTGAGCGAAAAGGTTAGACTGGAACTTACCGTACCCGGCGGCATATCTAGATATTTTTTCAGATCCATATGCGTAAATAGTACATATTTGGTCCATTCAAAACGATCTGTGCTGAACAAGCCAATAGAGTTATAGATTGTTTTGGTGAACATCATGAACAGCGACAGCCCAATCGCCAAGGCACTGGAACGGAAAACAGCGGACAGCATAAAAGCAAAGGCCATCGTCACGAACAAGGCAATATAGCTATACAAGAAGTTCAACGTTACGTAAGATATCGGATCACTGAACAGCGGAACAGAACCCGCTGGTGCATCCTTGGATAACATCAGCCATGAGGACAGCGTAACCATCAAGATCAAAATGATCGTTCCGAGCAAACTGAACAAAATCACGGATATATACTTGGACAACAATATTTTGCTGCGAGTCCAAGGTCGGATGAGCAGCAGCTTAATCGTTCCCCAAGTAAATTCACCAGCCACCGAATCAGCAGCTACAATGACCGTAAACGTCGTATTGAGGAAAAACGTAAACAACGTCGTCAACGCAATCCCATCCCACACACTGACCTGATCGGAAACCAGGGAGATCAGCATCGGAATCGCAGCAGTGATGACCGCCAGCAATCCCAGCATAATCCATGTGCGCACACGCAGGTAAATTTTCAGATTTTCGTTATGTACCAGTTTGAAGAAATCACCCAATAAACCCGCCTCCCGTCACTTCCAAAAATTGATCTTCCAGCGTACGGGCAACCGGGCGAATCGCATATACTTTAATTCCGTTTGCAGCCAGCAGGCTGTTCATCTCTGCAATCTGTTCCCGCTCCAGGTGAAGCAGCAGTTGATTACCTTCAACGCGTCCTGCTCCAGCAAGCGCATAGGCTTGTTCGGCATCATTTACCTCAAAAGCAATTTCCGCCGTCTGCACTTCCTCCCCTGTGTTCTTCAGTTGCTTGATATCAACCAGCCGTCCGCTCTGAATAATGGCTACACGGTCGCACATCAGCTCCATCTCGGACAACAAATGACTTGATACGAATACGGTAATTCCCTCCGTACGGGTCAATTGACGCAAATAATCCCGCAGTTCACGAATACCCTGCGGGTCCAAACCATTGGTCGGCTCGTCCAGCACAAGCAGCTTCGGTCGATGCAAAATCGCCTGAGCTACTCCAAGTCGCTGTCGCATCCCGAGCGAATAGGTTTTTACTTTATCGTGAATCCGGTTTCCGAGTCCCACCAAACGAATCGCTTCATCCACGCGTTCTTGGGTCACCCCAGGAGACATTCGCGCAAAATGCTGCAAATTTTGATAGCCTGTCAAAAACTTGTACATCTCCGGGTTCTCAACAATCGCTCCGACATGGGAAACGGCCTTTTCAAAATCAGTATTAATGCTGTCTCCACAAATATGAATATCGCCCTTGCTGATCGAAATCAGGCCAACCATCATACGGATGGTTGTCGTTTTTCCCGCACCATTGGGTCCAAGGAAACCAAATACCTGCCCCGCCGGAACCTCCAGCGTCAGATCATCCACGATCGCTTTGGAGGAAATGATTTTACTCACACCCTCCATACGTATGACGGGAACCTGTCCTGTCGCTTGCTGCATGCTATGAAACTCCTTCCATCCGGAGTGAAGCTGTTATCCATTTACTGTACATTTCCGGTTTTGGAAGTATTGTACCATATTTAACCTTTTAGAAACACCTCGCAACCTCTATTCCTTGTCCTTGTATATCCAAAGCACCCGCCATTTCTCATCTTCCTGCGTCACATAACAAGGCTGTACGATATCAAAATTACCGAATCGGGTCTTGTAATGCTGAGTGACCGTAATACGGTAAACTTTCCCTAACTCTTCTCCATTCTGATCCGTACGAATGTCATATTCAGTCTGCGGCTCCCCCAGTTCAAACGTGAACGTATCCGTCCCCATATCCTGCATAAAAACGTGCGCACGCTGCTGTACATACGTAGATTTCTCGAATTTCTTTTTTATTTGCGAATGAAAAAGCTCCCATGAACCTCCGAAATTTCCCGATTGCTCCATCGTGTAGAACTCGTTCAGTGCTTCTACCGCTTGATCGCCCTCGCCTGTAGACATCACCCCACGCAGACCCAGCCACAGCAGCCATAACAATCCACCTATGATGGCAAAATATAATAGCTTACGAACGAACGCCGAAGCCGCTCTTCTTCTAAACAGCACACACTGCCCCTCCCTCTGTTGGACTATACCGAATTCTCTACAGATGTATGTGGGACAAGCCTTTTTTAGAAGACTTTAGAAGAAAATAACGGGTGACCTCCCAACAGGGCACCCGCCTACATAAGGCTTACCTAAGGCGATATGGTAGTGGTAAGCATATGCTTCTCCAGCACTCCATGGATACGCTGGCGTTCCTGTTCATCCACCATGTAATAATACACCCCGTTGATTTTACGCCCATGTCCCTTCAGTTCAACGGTATCCGTCTGCTTGAGGGACGGACCGATCCGGGTCAGGAAGGTGGTCATATCGTCAAAGGTAATGTCTGTGCGAATCTGCTCCCCCGCTGCCTCCAGTATCGGTTTTACCCTCAACAGCCCTTCCTTGCTGATGGACTGGGCAAGAATTTGCTTGAGTAGCTCCCGCTGGCGAGCATTTCTTCCGAGATCCCCACGTGGATCATCGAAACGCATACGGGCGTAGGCCAACGCCTCAGCCCCGCTCAAGTTCAAATTACCCTGTGCAAAATGATGACCCTCATATTGAAAATCAAGTGGATTATGAACCTCGACTCCCCCCACAAGGTCCACCATTTTCGCAAACCCTTCCATGTTCATCTGTACATAGTAATCTATCGGATAGTTCAAAAAATGTTCTACCGTACGGATCGACATATCCACGCCCCCAAAAGCAAAAGCGTGATTGATTTTGTCCTCACGCCCCCTACCGATCAACTCTGTTCGCGTATCGCGCGGAATGTTGAACATCAACATAGAGCCTTCGGCAGGGTTAACAGACAAGACGATCATCGTATCCGATCGTCCTGGATCGTGAGACCGCCGATCTACGCCCAGCACCAGCACGGTGAACGGCTTGAACTGGGAGATGGCTGCCGGATTGGGTGTAATTGATCCAGAGTCTGTATCTACGGATCGCCCTGCTCCGCCCGTTGCAAGGGTAGAAACCGCCCCAGGCTGCACGATGCTGCGCGGATGATACATCGCATTCGCCGCTGTTTTAAAAGAATGATACACATAAGCGGTGTAGGCAGTAGCCCCTATGACCAATAACGCCGCAGCCCCCAATGTTATCTTCAGCCACCGTTTCATATGCAGCCTCCCCTTTACGGATTTACTACAGACTGATGACGATCTACATCCAGATTGTTCATCTGTGGCCTACCGACAGAATAGTATGCAAAGACGGATTGTCTGATTTGCTCCTCGCTATACACATTGCGTCCATCGATCATAATAGGATACTTCATAAGCTCATTCAGCTCACCCAGCCCGATTTCACCAAACTCCTCCCATTCCGTCAATAGACACAGTGCGTCGCATCCCTCTGCTGCTTCCCGTGCGCTATCTGCCCACGTTACTTCCGAGCTGTCCAGCAGTCTGCGGAAGTTAGCGGTAGCGATCGGGTCATATGCACGGATTTGCGCCCCTGCCTCCAGCAGCGACTGCATAATATCCAGCGCCGGGGCATCTCTTACGTCATCTGTATTCGGTTTAAAGGCCAGTCCCCATATACCAATCGTTGCTCCTTCCAGATCACCCAGCGCCTCTTTCAGCTTACGAATCACGTTAAAGCGTTGACCCTGATTCACTTCCACCACAGATTTCAGCAGCTTGAATTCATAGTCCACGTTGCCTGCAATTTGGATTAGAGCTTGTGTATCCTTTGGGAAACAGGAACCCCCATAGCCGATACCTGCTGACAAAAAGGAGGAGCCGATCCGCTGATCCAGCCCCATACCGTGTGCCACACGTGTAACGTCTGCGCCCACCTTTTCGCAAATATTTGCAATCTCATTAATAAACGAAATTTTGGTCGCCAAAAAAGCATTCGACGCATACTTGATCATCTCCGCCGAACGGATATCTGTGGTTACGATATTTGTCGTCAACGGCTCGTGCAGTGTAGTGAGCACTGCGGACACATGCGGATCGGAAGCCCCGATGATGATTCGATCTGGCTGTAAGGTGTCTAGGACTGCTGAACCTTCGCGCAAAAATTCAGGAACCGAAGCCACACCAAAAGAATAGTTTGTGCGGCTCGCAATCCAATTTTGAATGCGTTCGTTCGTTCCGACAGGCACCGTGCTTTTGGTGACAATGACTTTGTAGCCATTCATGGCGTCTGCCACCTCGCAGGCTGCTTCTTCAATATAGGACAGGTTCGCTTCCCCGCCCGGCAGTGAAGGCGTGCCGACCGCCAAAATAACAATTTCAGCCGCCTCTACCGAAGCTGCCGTATCTGTTGTAAAGCTTAGTCGGCCTTGTTCTACATTATCTTTAATTAGAGCCTTTAATCCCGGTTCATAAATCGGCACCCCACCTGCACGCAGCTGAAGAATTTTGTCCTCATTCTGATCTACACAGACGACGGTATTCCCGAGTGCGGCAAAACAGACCCCCGACACCAGCCCCACATACCCCGCACCTATTACACATAGCTTCAAAGCAACTCCCCCTTTTACATGCTGTCTCATTGCATCCTGCTATTACCGACTTCACTTCTCTATATCTCTTCCTGCAAGCCGATTTTGATAAAGCGTAAGCCGTTTGTTTTGCCGATAAGATTTTAGAAAACGGTATACATATATCGGATTGTTGTAGGCATACCTCTTCCATAATCGCTTCGGTTCGCAGATCAGACGATACAGCCACTCCAGCCCCAGCTTTTGTACCGCTAGCGGCGGTCTGCGAACCTTTCCAGTGATATAGTCAAAGGCCGCCCCTACTCCAATCATCACGCCACGGATGCGGTCTTTGTTTCGATGCATCCATATTTCCTGCTTCGGGCAGCCTAAGCTGACGAATATGATATGCGCGCCGGACGCATTGATTTCATCAATGATCCGCTCCTCCTCATCTGGGTGAAGCTCACGAAATGGCGGTGAAAAGCTGCCCGCGATGCAGATTCCAGGGTAATCTTGTTCTACTCTCTCTTTTAAGCTATCCAGCGTATCCGGCGTACTGCCGTAAAAATATATACTCACCTTCGTCTGTGGCGCACGTTCGCACAACTTGAGCATCAGGCTGGGACCATCTACCCGATCCTGACGCTCAAATCCGTATAGCTTAAGCGCCCATACCAACGGCATACCATCCGGAGTACACAAATCGGCTTGAGTGAGCGCTTTGTGGAACTCAGCATGATTCCCGGCTGTGACAATGGAATGCGTGTTGCAAATACATACATAGCCGTCCTTTCGTTCGGCTGCCCATTGTTCCAGCGTGTGTACCGTCTCCTGAAACGTAAGTGCTGCAATATCTGCATCCGCAATCCTTCCAACTCTATATTGGGGCAGCTGCTTCATAATCACGCTCCTCCATCGCCTCGCTATATATCGCCATCAGCTGCTTCACATTCACTTCTTCCGTATAGCGTGCAGCGTAGTTTTCCGACACCTTCTGTCTCATAGCTGCATAGTTTTCATAGGCTACTGCGCGGTGAATCACGGTCTTTATATTTTCCAAATCATCATGTTGAAAATGGAAACCCGTCACCCCGTCCTCCACGACTTCCTCCAGTGCGCCGAGCCGGCTGCATAATACCGGAGTTCCAACAGAAAAAGACTCTACAATGGTCATGGGAAATCCTTCATACCAAATGGAAGGCACCATGACATACATGGCCCGGCTCATGCAATCCAGTACCGTGTCTCCATCCTGCTTACCGAGAAACCGAACATCTTCCTGTGGATAAGCAGCGGTCAATTCAGCCTTTTCCGGACCATCTCCAATGATGACCAGTCTCAATCCCCCCCGATCTTCCAACTGTGACCAAGCTTGCAGCAGATTGCGAACCCCTTTTTCAGCTGAAATCCGTCCCACGAACAATAAATAACGATCATTCGGGTCATATTGGGTTTTCACTGTTTTATGATGGACAAAATTTGGCTTTACCGCGATACGATCCAGTGGAATACCGCTTTCGGCAAATTTGTCCCGTGCAAACTCTGTCAGCGCGATATAGCGACTTACCTTGTGCTGCCATGTGCCGATCAGATCGTTGAACTTAATCATCGCCGCTACCGGAATCGTCTGAAGCTGTGAACCTCGATAGCATCCATGACGGATGGAATGCAGCAGCGTGCCGTGCAGACATTTTTCACAAACCTTATTCCCTCGCATAAAGGTTGCCGCCGGACAAATCAGCCTGTAATTATGCAGTGTCTGGACAACCGGAATCCCCAGCCGTTCACAAGCATGATAGACCGAAGGGGATATAACCGGAAAAAAATTATGCACATGTACCACATCTGGCTTCACCTGTAAAAGCAGCTTCTTGATTCTTTTGAATTCCGGCAGAGACCATGCCGCCTCTACCGCCAGCTTTGCCATGTTCGCTAGCCCTCTGCTTTGAATGCTGTCGTTGTGCACATAGTAATGCTCTGTCTCTATTCCTCTGGAACGCAGCATAGCTGATTCTTGCTCGACAACCTTGTCTTCTCCCCCGCTTTGCTGATAAAAGTTATGGATGATCAGCACCTTGCTCACAGGAGGGCTCATCTGTCTGCTGACCTGTTGGCTCACGTGGTTGCCCCTCTTTCCTGCGTTGATTGCATAGCGTGGTTCGAACTTCTGGGCTTGATCCCTTGATGGCTTACGATTTCATCCGCAATGCGATCCCACGACATACGCTCGACCGTAAGGAAGGCCTTCTCCGCCATACTTCGTCTCAGCTCAGCATTATCCAGCAAATCGTCTATTCGACCAGACCATTCCTCTTCTGAAAAGCTTCTCAGCATCACTCCGCTCACTCCGTCCTCAATCAAGGTAACCGAGCCCCCGTTTACCGAAGAGATAATCGGAACGCGAAACAGCATGCTTTCCAGCAGCACCATACCAAAAATATCGTATTGGGTCGGAAACAGCATCACATCCGCCGCTCCGTAAACTTGCCA
This sequence comes from Paenibacillus sp. FSL M8-0228, assembly GCF_038007385.1. Taxonomy (NCBI): domain Bacteria; kingdom Bacillati; phylum Bacillota; class Bacilli; order Caryophanales; family Paenibacillaceae; genus Paenibacillus; species Paenibacillus sp. FSL M8-0228. Next base: position 1,399,068 of record NZ_JBBOXA010000001.1, on the reverse strand, counting down.
CAGATGACGTTGCTCCACTCTTGAAAAATGTATAATACTGTCCGTTATTCCCAGTTCATGAGCATATGTCCAATAGCGGTCTGTGTCCGTCTTCCGTCCATCCCCGACCATTAACAAAAGACAGCTAGGATGCTTTTGGAGTACCCTTTTGAACGTACTCAGCATAAAACGTATATTTCTCCGTTCCTCCAGTACACCAACATACAAAAGCACCGGACGATCTCCGATTCGACGTAGCTCATTCGCGACCTCACGGTTTTCCTCACGCTCTCCGCTTATGTTGTCACTTTTATTACTGGTGTCACTGTCGGATGCTCTCTCTACTTTACTGCGATCCAATCCGACTCCAATCGTAACCACGTTGTCAAAACCTTTATTCTCCAAATAGCGCTTGGCAAGATCGGATTTGACATAGGTACGGCGTAGAGATTTTGCTACCTTCGGCAGCAGCATAATATCGTACAGTTTGCGGATCAGCGCGTGCGTGTTATCTCGGTATGGGCCGTGATACAACGCCAGCTTATCAGGACATTTGCGGGAAAGCAGATAGGTCATGATCTGGTTGTATTCTGTAGTAATGACCAGACTATAAGCATCCAGAAAAGAATCTTTGAGAACATCTCTGTAGATGCTGTTGCTTAGGAACTTAAACCCGTGGAGCCAGATAATACGCAAGGTGCATCCTTCGTGACGGTAGACCTGTTCCAGATGGGTTTCCTTACGATCGTTGTAGTAAACAATGTCGCAATCATAGCCTTTTCGAACGAGTGCTTTGCCCAAACCGACTTCCTGTAAATTGTATGAGTCCCCGTTCACCTTGCTGGCAAAATTGCGGAGATACAATATTTTTCGAATCATCATCAGGGCTCCTGCCATTTCATATTGAGTGAGTTATGGAGCACGGAGGGTTCAGAGAACGCTGCGCGTTCCATTTGATCTTCCGATCGCTGTTGCAGTGGGATTCCTGGATATATAAAACATTCCGAGGTAGGAATCCCACTGCAAAGGCGAACGCTAGCGCTTCTTCAGATTCAAATGGACCGCTCCGCTGCTGACCACCGTGTCCATAAAGTCACCCCATTTAAAAAAAGGGAATGCTGGGTATGAAGTGCCCTCGCTGCGTGGATACGCGAGCAAATGCATGCAGGGCGCTGACCTCGTCGAACAGCTTGTGAGCTTGGTACGGTTATGGCAAGCTCACAAAACAACATGGAACTACTACCGCTAGCTGACCAAGATGCCTTAACTATGGCTAGACTGTCGCCTGTCCAGATTGTTATCCACCGGACCCTGTCACCCTGACAGAGAACTGTACAGAACATTAATTACGCCGGGATGCATGCCCGGCATAGAAGTTCTAGGCGATAGGGCGAAGCTATCACCAGGCGGCTTTTACCTTCCCCACCCAATAGGCTGGGGGAAATTCTTTTTGGCGGCGGTGGGTAGCGGAGGGTAAGGATTTGAATCTGGAGAAGCGGCAGCGTTCGCCTTTGACGAGGGATTCCGCCCTTTTACAGGGCCTATTCAATCTAGGGAATCCCTCGTCAACAGCGATCGGAAGATCAAATCCGTCCCGCAGCGGACTTCCATCCACAAAAGTCGCTCCAGGATCAAATCCGTCCCGAAGCGGCCTCCCCCCTCCAACTTGAATGTTCCCGTTGCCTCTCCTCCGTCATCTGCATATTAAAATGATCTGCCCCTTTGAGCTGGGCAGCTGCCATATCTGCCACTAGAGTTACACTCGATTCCATCGGCACAAAGCGGTATTTGTAGGCTGTAAGCCGATGGTCGGTTTCGTGAAATAAAATATCCTGAGCGTAATTCCCCCATCGGTCCTTGGGCATCAAATCAATGGTCATACCGGCATGCGCAGAGGGCAGCAGCATATTAGAGCCGTGGATGCCGATCACTAATCGGCTGGCTGCATATACCTTGCAGACCCGCAGCTCACTTTCCCGGTCGAAGCGTGTGACACGCTCATCAGAAATCCATGCCGGGAAGCTCCCGGTACGCCCAAGTCCAGCGACTGTAAAGCGATGATCCGGGAAGCTTTCTCTCAGCCTGCGGAACAGCCGTATGATTTTACTGCGCTGATGATAAATTAGCGGTTTTAGCCCACGTTTGAGCTGCGGAAATTTCTGTACCGCTCTTGCGATATGATGGCTGCCGCTCCACAAGCGGTCTTCCCTCCATACGAAGGTAATGCGCGGCTCCGGTTCACGATCCTCGTTATAACGGGAGACACCTGTAAACTGCTCAATATCAAACTGATTGGGATGTGAATACGCCGGGCTGACATACACCTCATCAAAACGCATCAGTTCCTCAATCATCCGATGATGTAGTACAGGATAAAAGTTTCGTGCCCTGCTGAACGGCACATCAACCGTCCAAATTTCAGACACATATGCTGGCACCATCCACTCCAGCGACTTTTGCACAATGACGATGATGCCCAGGTCCGGCGATTGCTCGTATTCGCGTTGCACATTGAGCAGCTTGAGCAAAGCATGACCATACAAATAATCCATTGTGTTGACGATGATTACACGTGTAGAAGCTTTCATTTTATGCACGGTCATGCCGACTGCTAAGTCATAGGAAGGATTCATCAACGATTGTCGCAAAGGTTCTCCGAGCCATTTTCTCGACTTCGCATCACCGGTCAGAATATAGTCAGGCATTTCTACACGATAAGGTGAATACGTGGCATGACCGACCCTCATGTCCTCAAGATACTCGCGTCCGCACCCCTCACACACAGTGCTGACACATACATGGATTCCCTGCCACAGCACCTCTCCACCACGTACCTTACCTCCACAATGCGGGCACTGTTCCTCATGCCGAACAAACGGTTTAATGGGTATCATGATTGTTCTCTCCAACTTTCGGTACTGTAATATGAACACGCCAGAAGGTCAGGATGGACTTCATCATCCAACCCAAATTAGATTTAACTTCCTTAAACAACAAATCTAATAGAAATACAGATATCGTAAAGGACAAAATCGTCGCCACTAACGACCCTCGGACACCAAGCAACGGGATTAGCGCGTAATTGAAAGCGATATTCGTGACCGCCCCCACCACCGAGGTCAGCAGCGTGTATCTGAACAAATTTTCATTGGTAATAAACAAGCTTTTAGCAACACTGAAGTTGGTGAAAAACAGACGAATCGCGAATAGAGACAACAGCGAACCTGCTTCGGTAAATTCTCTCCCATACAGCACAACCACTACCCATTGGGATAGAAAAAATAAAGGTATCGAGGTCACAAGAAAGCATATAAACATCAGCCGATACACCTTGGACAATGTCTGTCTGTACTCGTCGCTTCCTTTCTGCTTGGAACGCGTCACCACCGGAGCATAAGCCGTTGTCAGAACGACCGGAATGAAGCCCAACACTTCGATGAGTCGGAGTGCAACGGAGTATTGCCCAACCGCAGCGTTTCCCAGCAGTTCACCGATAATGACTTGGTCGATCCGTGCCTGTACATATACAGCGGAGGATGACAGTATAAGCGGCCAGCTGTGATTCATGATTCGCCGAGCTGTGGCTAAACGGAACGTCCATTGGTTCACGCGTCGTCCTTCCTTACGGAAGAAATACAGCAGCAGTAGGCTTCCCAACAGAAACTCTCCATGAGCACACAACGCCACCATCCATATCGGAACACCCGATAACAACAGAATGATTTTGACAGTGGAGCCGAGAACAAAAGCGGTATTCTTGGCAACAACCGTGTATTTGGACAGCATCTGCGCACGAAACCAGTAGTCGATGATATCAAACAATTGAAATACCGAGGCCGTAGCCAAGATCAGATTGATCAACCGCACCGAACTGTCTTCCGGTCTGAGTAGTGAAATGAAGGAATAGGACAGTACAATGGCTATCAGAGTACCTAACAATTTCAACAGAACCGCCGTACCCAATAGCTCATGCTCATCCTTGGGGTCTTTGACAAGATCGCGTACTAATATAGAATCAAAGCCAAGGGTCGTAAAAATCAGAAACATCCCGAAAAAGGATTCCGCATAATTCCACTTTCCCAGTTCCTCTGGTCCCAACACTCTCGCCATGATGATGCTGACTGCCAGGCCGAACACCATGCGAATCATTTTGTCACCGAACAGCCAGGATGTATTCACCAGCAAACTTCTGCGCGGTTTGGCGCGTTTTTCGACTAATGTCATAGGTTTTACTCCATCTTGAAAAATGACCTTGCGTACAGCGAAGAGACCCCCCGCTCAGGCGGATGGCCTCTCCATCTCTTACACGACGACAGAAGCTTCAACTGCAGCCTGCCTTTTTACCCGCTCCAAGTCTGTATCCACCATCATACGAATGAGCTGCTCGAAGCCTACTTCCAATCGCCAGCCCAGCTTTTCTTTCGCCTTGGCACAATCGCCGAGTAATAGATCTACCTCTGCCGGACGGACAAATTGAGGATCGATCACGACGTAATCCTCATAATTTAAACCTACATGGGAAAAGGCAATTTGCAGCAGTTCACGCACAGAATGCATTTCTCCCGTGGAAATGACGTAATCATCCGGTTGATCCTGCTGAAGCATCAGCCACATCGCCTTTACATAATCCCCTGCAAAACCCCAGTCTCGCAGTGAATCCAAATTTCCCATGCGCAGCTCTTGCTGCAACCCCAGCTTGATACGAGCTACCGCATCCGACACTTTACGCGTTACAAATTCCAATCCTCGACGTGGGGATTCGTGATTGAACAGAATGCCAGAGCAAGCAAACATATCAAAGCTTTCACGATAGTTCACTGTAATCCAATGGCCGTACACTTTGGCAACACCGTAGGGACTACGTGGGTAGAACGGGGTCGTTTCTGTCTGCGGTGTCTCCAGCACCTTACCAAACATCTCGCTGCTTGACGCTTGGTAAAAGCGCGCTTCCGGTTTGGCAATTCGAACCGCCTCCAGCATATTGGTGACAGATAATGCTGTAATCTGCCCTGTAGCCAACGGCTGCGGCCATGAGGCCGCTACGAAGGATTGAGCAGCCAAGTTGTAGACCTCATCCGGGTCGGACTGCCGAACGGCTTCAATCAATGAAGCCAGATCGGTCATATCACCGGAAAGCCAGTGGATGTCATTCTGGATATGCGCTACATTTTCAAAGTTCGGTGTGCTGGTTCGTCTGCGCATCCCGTACACCTCATAATCTTTGGATAGCAGCAATTCAGCCAGATAGGACCCGTCTTGCCCGGTAATTCCTGTGATCAGCGCTTTTTTCATTCCAATTCCCCCACCGTTTTTTTATTGTTCAACCAGATCCAGACCTTGAAATGCCTGATACACAGACTTTAATCCCTCTTCTAGTGAAATACGCGCCGACCAGCCCAGCCCGGAAATTCGGGATACATCTACCAACTTACGCGGCGTTCCATCAGGAGCGGAGGTGTTAAAGGTAATTTCTCCCTCATAGCCGACTACATTCTTCACTCGCTCAGCCAGCTCACGAATGGAGATATCCTCACCTACGCCGATATTTACAATTTCATTTCCCTCATAATTGTTCATTAGGAATAGACAGGCCTCAGCCAAATCATCAGAATGAAGAAATTCTCGCCGCGGCGTACCAGAACCCCATACTTCTACAGTCGGAGATTGATTCAGCTTGGCTTCATGAAACTTGCGGATGAGCGCAGGCAACACATGAGAAGTCTGGAGATCAAAATTGTCGCCCGGACCGTATAAATTCGTCGGCATCACAGAAATAAACCGGGTTCCATACTGACGGTTGTAAGACTGACACATTTTAATCCCGGCAATTTTAGCAATCGCATAGGCCTCATTAGTAGGCTCCAGTTCACCCGTGAGCAGATATTCTTCCCGTAACGGCTGCGGAGCAAATTTAGGATAGATACAGGTAGAACCTAGGAATAATAGCTTACTTACATTTGCCCGGTATGCCGCATCAATCACATTTGTTTGTATAAGCAGATTGTCACGGATAAAATCAGCCGGATATTCGTTATTCGCCAAAATCCCACCAACCTTGGCCGCTGCCAAAAATACATAATCCACAGGCTCTGTTTCAAAAAAATGATCTACTGCCTCTTTATTACGTAGATCCAGCTCACGGCTTGTGCGAGTAATAATATGACGGTAACCCGCTTCCTGAAGCGCTCGGACAATAGCGGAACCCACCAGTCCGTGATGCCCTGCTACATATATGTTGGAATGAAGATCCATACTTATCCCCTACCTTCTTCGTGAAAATGAAAGACTTTAATACGCATCCTTGGAGCCTAGCAGCACACGAAATGTTTTCAGCATAATAATCATATCTGTGCGGAAACTGCGTCTGGATATGTACTCCAAATCCAGTTCTACCATCTGGTTAAAGCTTAGATGATTACGGCCGCTGATCTGCCATAAACCAGTGCAGCCCGGTGTAACCGTCAGACGCAGCTTATCCCTCACTGTGTAATCATGGACCTCTCTTGGCAATGGGGGTCTGGGTCCTACCAGACTCATCTGCCCACGCAGTACATTGAACAGTTGTGGCAACTCGTCGATGCTCGTTCTGCGAAGAAAGCGACCCACACGGGTAATTCGGGGATCGTCCCGCATTTTGAACATCGCACCCTCAATTTCATTTTCCACCAGCAGTGCAGATAATCTGGCTTCGGCATCAGACACCATGGAACGGAATTTGATCATGCGAAACGGCCGCTCATTTTTTCCAATACGTACTTGATAAAATATTGCACTTCCTTTGGGGTCCTCCAGCTTAATCAGCAAAATGACAAGCAGAAATACCGGGCATAGCACGATGATTCCAATGAAAGACAATATAATGTCCATGCTTCGCTTCACAAACGGGTATACGTTCCATCCTTGCCGCCGTTCAAGCCCATGAGCGACCGAATAAACATCCACTGACGCACCCCGCACTTCGACCTCATTCGAGCGGGAAGAAGACACGTCTCATCACCTCGCTCCTTATTAATAAGTATTATTTATACATTGTTAAAAGAATTTTATATACTCTCATTTTCCTCCTTTTTATTCATGTCAGATTGCGTTCCTCCATCCCCCGCTCGGCACGGGTATTCGAACGCTTCACATTATTAAGTACTACGCCCAGAATGCGTGCCTTTACTCTTTCCAAATTCGCTTTTGCTTTCTTGACGACATCCTTTTTGACCTTCCCTGCCTGCACCACCAGAATGACTCCGTCACACATGGCGCTTATAATGAAGCCATCCGGAAAGGACAGCAACGGCGGTGTATCCATTAGGATCACGTCATAATGTTCTTTCAGCTCAACTAGCAGAGCATTCATTCTGCGAGAACTGAGCATCTCGGACGGATTGGGCGGGTTCGGTCCGGCTGTAATTGCATGCAGATGGTCAATCCCGGTTTCTTGAACCACATCCTGCCATGCCTGTTGATTGGCAAGCACCCGTGTCAGCCCTGTATGATTACGCAAACCAAACATATGGTGCAAGGAGGAACGGCGCAGATCCATATCCATAATCAGCACCTTTTTCCCCTCTTGCGCATAGGTTACAGCCAAATTGCTAATTGTGACCGTTCTGCCTTCACCCGCCTGAGCGGACGCCACCATCATAACCTCAATCGGCTCGTCTATAGAAGAAAACTGGATGTTAGTGCGAAGCATGCGGTACTCCTCCGAAACGGAAGACTGAGCATGTAGGGATGTAACGAGCTGATTATTGATTAATCGCGGCATATTGCCCTTCACCTACCTGTTTAGGAGTTGTAGTGGAGCTGTCAGAGCGTTTATCTTCTTTTTTCATTTTCGTAATCAGGGCTAGGGTAGGCAGACCGAGTTCTATTTCAATATCCTCTTCATTCTTAAATGTATCATCCAGTACCTCCAGCAGAAACGCCAAGCCTATTCCCAACAATAAAGAGGTGGCAAAAGCAATAAATATCTGTATAGTGGCATTACTGTTCACGGGAACTGCTGGATCATTCAGACTGGCTTCGCTTAGGATGGTGACATTGTCCATTTTCATGATAGAGGGGATTTGCCGTTTGAATACTTTGGCTACCGCATTGACGGTTTTCACAGCCTTCGTATACGATAAATCGCGGATTGTTACATCCATAACCTGTGAATCACCTGCGGTGTTCACTCTTAATTTTTGCGCCAATGCTGACGGAGTGACCTTAAGATCGGGGAAGCTGGCGACCACCTGATCCATAATCGCCGAGGAGATCATAATTTGCTTATAGGAGTTCGTTAAGGCTATATTCGTTTGAACTACACTGTAATCGACGACACCTGCACGATCCGGTCGTGGCGTCTGGTTGATAATGAGCTTTGCGGTAGCTTCATAAATCTGCGGGGTAAAATACATATTTTTTATGCCCACTACAGTACATACTAGCAGTACGATGCTACCAATCAACCACATTCTTTTACGGATCAAACGGATGTACTCTTTCAACTGCACAAGACCAGTCCTCCCTGATTGACTTGTTTTCGATGCAATAACGCTTGTACTGATCCTCTGCATAACGGGGAAAAGAACGGTGCATGACCCTCTAATCTATAGTAAAATGTTGTATAATAGCGCATAGAAGGTCTAGCCAGCGAATAAGCACAAAATGCTCATCATCGGTGGCCTCTTAGGGTATATAAACGAAGACATCAGTGAAAACTATTAAATAAAGATACGTTATGTAACTTACATAACTAATTTATGATACAAAACGTATCTTGTCAAGCGTAAACTTGCTTTTTTACCTTTCTTAACCTTGCCTTCAGGAGGAAAAACGGATGAATTATGGCACCCGCATCGCTGAATTACGAGAACATAAGGGATTAAAACAAGAGGAACTAGCACAATCCCTCGGAATTACGCGGGCAGCTCTTTCTCACTATGAAAAAAATAGGCGCAAGCCAGATTTCGAGATCCTGACCAAGCTCGCTGATATTTTCGGGGTAACGATTGACTACTTGGTGGGACGTACGAGCCATCCGGCGGCAATATTGGATTCAGATGTGAGGGAATTTGTGGACCAGCTTGAACTGTCCGATGAGGATATTCTGCAACGTTTCAACCTGACCATTGATGGACGCACCTTGTCTGAGGAAGAAGCCAAACGTTTTATTGCATTTGTCCGAATGGAACGAATGATGGAATAAAGAAAGCGGCCGACTGCTTCACGTCTCGCTCAAGTAAGACCAGCCGTTGGAATTTACACGCGCTTGTCCTTCCGGTATGTGGTTCCATCCGCGTCGCTTTCTAGCCATTCTGGCATCGTGAACCCACATTGGAGCAAAATGTCCCGGATGTCCAAGTGGATGGCAGCTTTGCCTGCTTTCTGTACGTTGTTTTGAAAAAGAGGGTTGTTCCCCCCTAATTCTGTCTCCTTGTTCATTCAGCACTAACCTCACTTTATTATTCTTGGTCACCGGAAAGAAATTTCCCACAAACCTTGTATGTATAGTCGTGAACAAAACTATTATATATGAATACACACCTGCAATGTTGTCGTCTTATGACGAGAATAAAAAAGGATTTTCTTATTTTTTTCTTCATTATACGTAAAGTATTGGCAAATCAGAACGATTTTCCAACAAAAAAGAACCTGTCAGGTCCTATTTTCTCCTGATAGGTTCTTTTTTGTTTTATTTCGAAATGATGTTAGGTATTCGAACTCTAAGGTCCTATATGCATTCCGATCTGATTAAGCGGCCTCGGCTGCCTGGGAAACCTGAGTACCTCCGGTCGCTCGGACTTTGTAGACATAGTGGCTTCCGGCTTTTACCGTGCGGTCTGTATACGTGCTTCCCGCTACTTGCGAGGCAATCACCTGATAGGCCCCGTCGGTTCCGTCAGCACGCAGCACATCATAGGAAGATACGCCTTCTGCCTGAAGCCAATTAATCTCTACCGCCCCATCCTGAACAGAGGCAGCCTTCACCCCTGTTGGAGCTGAAGCTGCGGTCTGATCTGTACTTTTTAATTCCAAAATATATTGTACCGCTTCGCCAGGGCCCAGCTTTTCTTCAAAATCAAGGGCAGGAGAAGCCTTGAGCCCTGATATGGAACGCTGTGCCTGACTGTAAGTGGAACCCGCTCCAAAACGTTCACCCGTGTACAAACCGGCATTCGGCATTGTCACCCGTACACGAACGGTCTGCGTGGTGGATTCGAAATTCACTAGATTTACCAGCAATTTGTTTGAAGTAGCGCCGCTACCTGCCAGCGGTTTAAGCTTGGACGTATCCACCGCACGCACATACACCATTTTATCCTTGGTATCCTCTGGATTCAGCACTGTATAAGTCAGAGGTTTCCCATGGGTGGCATAGGCTAGACTCAAGCGTCTCATGATCTTAACACGAGTGTCCTGTCCCTGCCCGAACGGATAAATTTCTGTGTTGGCCGGGTTATGACTTTGCAGATCGAAGCCTGTTTTAAACAGCGTATAATCTTTATAAAAAGCAGCGTGCTGGATAAACATATCGGCAAACCCAATTTGTGAACGCATAATCCGGTCGAATGCGGCTGCTTGTGGCTGACTAGCCCCGTAATCTGGATTATCTCGATGCGTATCATTGGTACCGAACTCCGTGTTCAGCATCTTCTTCGCCAGTCCGTCGCTCGAACCGCCGAAGGTTTTCAAATTTTGAATGAAGCTGCCTCCGCCCTCTTCATTATACGATTCACCATAGGCGTGTCCGTTAGTCAGGTCGGTGACTTCCTCCAGCTGTTTACGTTGTGCCGGGTCCCGTTCCCATCCATCTGGGTCACCGCATTTTTGCGTACCACTGGTTTGATTTTTGCACGCCTTGGTAGAGTACGTTGGCCAATAGGCCCAGCCGGGTGCTACGGTTTTGAGATGCGGTGCCAATTGCTTGCCTTCTGTATTCAACCACTTGGCCACAGCCAGATTTACCGCCTTGGAGCGATTAAATAATCCAGGTTCGTTATCTACTTCATAATATTGAAGGTAAGAACCGTATTTTTTTACATAATCGCGCAACTTTTGCTTGGCCGTCTCTGGCAGAGAACCATCTTTTTGCAGCTTAATATCACCTGTATATAAATACAAAGCAGACGATTGCATATTATACTGCTTTAACGTTTGATAGTAATCATCCACGTCTGTACATGCCTTACCCACATTACTGGCACAGGTGACCCTCATGACGTTGCCACTATAAGCAATGCCCAGCCATTTGAGAACGTATGGTAAATGCTTAACTGCACCCTGATCATAATAAAATTCTTTATTGTTCACATTTGTTCCGGTCAGTATATATTTACCGTGTACCGGTTCGGTCGCAGGTGAAGCTAACGTCTCCAAGCTCAAGTCATCCCAAGTCCACCACACATTTTTATCTTCTGCAGAGGAGCAGTATAGGCAGCGCGCTGTCTTTAGCTTGAGTACGTTAACACCGCTTTGCAATTGCTCTTTGGGTATATACAACTCGTAGTTGTTTTTGAAATTATAAGTACTCCCAGTACCGGATACCCCGGCAATCTGAATAATACCGGACAGCTGATGATTTGAAAATACAGCCATTTGCGGGACTGCTTTGCCCGCATCCAAAATCCGAACACGGAATATCATACCATTGGGAGGTATCTGGTTCAGCTTATACTGGAGTGTCAGTTCAGGGTTCGTGGACGCATTCAAACCGGGAGGAATATCTCCACTGCTGAGCAATACCGGAACTGTTGTACTCTCTTCTGCTACCGACAACGCTGACATTGCTCCTTTAGCAGATGATTCGGTAGAGGCAGCTGCTGTAGAAATGTCGATATTATCCCTGCCGACCACACCTTTGAATTCCGCTGAAGAGTCATCCCTCTGCCCCAGCTTCCATACTGGACTGGCAGCTGCTACTTTATCCGTCTGCAATTCTGCGCTTCTTGAAGGCGTGTATATAAACCAAGCGATCATCGCTATAGCTACGATCGCTAGTAGTCCAGATAAAACTCCTGTATACCTATGGGATAACCATTTTTTTATCATATGATCGACCCTCTCTCCTCAAATTTTTGGACCGGGAAAGAGTATTAATCAAGGAAGAAACAAAGCGTTTCCGGGAATCACCGCTTTCGCTTCATGCTGACTTTCCCACATTAGACGTGCCATCGCGTCGCCTTTTTCATCATAGTATTCTACTTTTAAATCTACCATTTTGCCTGCTTCCAAAGTCATACTGCCTTTACGCTCTGTCCAGCTTTGTTTGAACCAGCTGTCAATCACCAACTTGCCGTCTACCCATACACGGATACCATCATCGGATATCGTGGTGAACGTATAGGTCTCGCTATATTGCGGTTTGATTTTACCCGTCCAGCGAACCGAGAACTGATCGGCATTCACCTTAGGGTCAGCTGCATTGGCACGCCAGTTGTAGTCCAGCTTGCTATCTGTACGGATCAAAACAGGACTTCCATTCAAATTCATATTGTTAAAATATTCGCCACGCAACCCGTTCACATATACCACATCAGGAACAGAAGGAGGAGTCGGAGCTGGGGGAACGATCACTACTGGCGGAGCCGGGATAGGCTCACTTTGTCCCTCGTCCGGTAAGGTCGGTATATCTGTCCCAGGTGGTTGAATCGTTTCCAATCCATTCTTCACATCATCCCGCGTCAAACTCCTCGAATCATTCATATAATCCTGAATTTGATTTGTTGTGTTATTCTCAGTCAGCATCTTGCCCCAAGTCATGGAATATACCCATTTAGGTTGAGCCTGCAACACCTCAGAACTAGGCATCTCACCGTGCTCCCCAATGGCAATCGGCTTATTCCGTGCCAGCCCAAGCAGACCTTCGTAATGACTTTGCTTAAAATCATTGTTGTAGATATCTACTGCCAAGATGTCCACTCTGTCATCCCCCGGGTATTTCGGGGTGTACGGGACAGTATACGAATTGGGCGCATTCGGACTCCATACCCACAGCAGATTGTTCAATTGATGTGTGTTGGTAAAACGGTCGTACATGATATTCCATAGCTGATTGAAATTATTTTTGTTTCCCCACCAGAACCAGTCGCCATTCATCTCGTGGTAAGGTCTCCACAAAACCGGAACCCCTGCATCACGAAGCTGCTTTAACGATACAGCGACCTTATCCAGATCGGCAATGAGGAGGTTATACTGCGTAGTACCTGGGGTCACGTATTTGTTGAACTCTGTCTGACTTACTTTCGCCTGTACATTGGCCCAAGTCAGTGGCCTACCTGGTAGCGCTTCATGAAAAGTCATCGTCACAATACCACCGGATCTGTCCCAACGGATAGCACTATCGACGACATTTTTACGTTGCGCTGCTTCTGTAGCGTCAGATTGACCAGAGATAGCTCCCATCTCATAGCCGTGTACACCTACATATGCCTGACTGATTTTTTGGACCTTGTTACTTAATTCATCCGGACTTTCCAAATAATCATGCTGACCGGTGACTATTTTTTTCCCTGAGATGTTGAGTAAATAATTGTATAGTTCACGGGCCTGAATAGAAGCGTCCGAATTAACAGGTTGTAATGAAGCGGCATTCGCCACAGACAGAGAATCACCAAAACCGACGGGCAACAATGAAAAAAGTATAACAACGGGGAGTACATGACGTATCAGTCGATACAGAGGAATAAAATTGAATCTCACTTTCGCTCTTCCTTTCGGTAGCCAGGCTGCCATCCTTGTGGAAGGCCCTTTAGCTTTGCGTACCTGCCTTTCGACAGGGCTGCGTTTATCGTTGGAAGGAGTTTGGATTCCTTCTTACCCTAAGTATCGACTTTATTTTACCAAAATTTAATAGGTCATGTTCATGAATTTACAGGTTTTCGCCCAAATTCGACAGTTTGGGCCATGAATTTTCATGAATTTGTCTTTTTTTCGTTTTCACGAAAATAATTATGAGATAAATTGGTGACGGGAAATTTCATTCCAATCCATACAAAAGCGGACAATATCCTCTTCAACCAATTCAGAGCCAGTCTGCACCTCAATAAAATCCACATCGGTCACAGCCAAAATGCTATGCTTCGTCCCTTCAGGAATGCGGACTACATCACCAGCCTTTACTTTGTGTAGCTTCTCATTCAAAATAATTTCCGCTTCACCGCTAATAATGGTCCAGATTTCACTCCGTTTGAAATGAAGCTGGTAGCTGATATTTTTGCCTTTTCGTACGCGGATTCGTTTGGTCAATACCTCGTTACCCTCGTCATATTTGACATAATCCACAACCCGATACTGCCCCCAACGACGTTCTTCATACATTGGACGCTGATCATGAGCCTTGAGCACTTCTTTAATACGAGGACTTTCTGCCTTATTGGTCACAAGAATGCCATCCGGGCTAGCGGCTACAATCAGATCATTCGTTCCAATGATCGCCACAGGAATGTCCAACTCGTTAATAAGACTCGTATTGACGCAATCCTCCGTTACTACACCTCTGCCCACTTGTTGATTAGACATTTCTTCTGTGAGCGTATTCCAAGTACCTAAATCCTTCCAAAAACCATCATACGGAAGAACTACAATGTCCTTTTCCTTCTCGACTACTTCATAGTCAAAACTGATTTTTTCCAGAGATGCGTATTGCTTTTGCATTTCTTCATAATTCAGCGGCAATCCCTTGGATGCCAAGATATCCAGCAAATAACTTAATTTGAACGCAAAAACCCCGCAGTTCCATAGAGCATTGCGTTCAATCAGACGCTCCGCCTGCTCCCGGTCGGGTTTCTCTTGAAAATGGCTCACTTCGCGGTAGCCAGTGCTACCTTGGGTGGCATCGTTTTTCGGAATAATGTAACCATATTTCTCTGAAGGATAGGAAGGGACAACCCCGATTAATGCAAGCTTGCCTTCACTCTCCTGAAGCGTATGTTCCAGTTGGGCTACGGAGGCGAAGAAAGCATCCTCAACATAAGGATCTACAGGCAATATAGCTACAATTTCATCAGGTGAAACACCCGCAATGGAATATAAATAAGTCGCTGTCAGCGCAATCGCAGGAAAGGTGTCTCTGCGTTCTGGCTCAACAATGATACGCGTATTCGGCCCAACCTGACTCTGGATCATTTCGACCTGTGCTCTCCCTGTCGCAATAAACGAGGATTCTGATAATCCGTTGTCTCCCAATTGTCTCCATACCCGCTGTACCATGGATTCCGAAGTCCCCTCCGGGCTCTCCAGTACCTTCAAAAATTGTTTGGAACGGGAATCGTTGGACAAAGGCCATAATCTTTTACCGGAACCACCAGACAAAAGTACGAGCTTCATAACTCTCCACTTCCTCTCTATAATGTATGGGTGATCGGATGGGGCAGGGTTGAGTAGTCCGCTACGGGCTGGATTTGATCTTACGATCGCTGTTGGACCGGGATTCATTCGATTATATAAAATCGTATATAGGTTTGAATCCCGGTACAAAGGCGAACGCTATCGCTTCTCCAGATTCAAATCCACCCCTGCGCTACTCAAAAATGCATCATGCCGATCATATCGTTTATTGCAAAAGGCGCGACCGGACATTATTAAGTCCGGTCAGCCTGTAAAAATCTCACGCCTTCGGCAACAGCAATGGCGTCTTTGCGTCGCAGGAGCAGCATAGCGTATCCGCATGGTAGTGCTTGCTCCACAGGGGCGGCGCAGCGGCGCTTGACCGGAAGGAGCGGCCTCAACGGTGCCGCTCCTTCCGATACGCCCTTCCTACTCCCATCCCATAAGGTGGGAGTTTAAAAACTGTGACTCCACGGCGGAAAGCAGCGGAGCGGGCAGAATTGTTCTGAAGAAGCGTCAGCGTTTGCCTTTACCCCCGGATTTTAACCTTTGAATGTTTTATACAATCAAGAAAATACGGAGGTAACAGCAATCGGAAGAACAATCTGCACGCGCAGCGCCTCCCCCACCACCACAGTCACTTTTTAAACTTCCACTTTATCTCTGTTCCACCCACTCATCCGCGGACGACCCACGGAATAGTATTCCAGCCCGGAGCCTTGAATCTGTTCCTCGGCGAATACGTTACGACCGTCAATTAGAACCGGTTTGCGCAGAAGGGAGGCCAGTTGTACGAGATCGACCTTTTTGAACTCTTCCCAATCGGTCAACAGGCACACAGCGTCGCTACCTTCGGCGGCTTGCTGTGGGGATGAGCACCACACAATATTCGGGTGATCCACGTGCTCCTTGAATTTATCCATCGCAATGGGATCATACAGTTTGACAATTGCGCCTGCCTGAATGAGTGTTTCTACGATTTCCAGTGCTGGAGCTTCGCGGATGTCGTCTGTATTTGGCTTGAAGGCGAGGCCCCAAATGCCAATCGACACACCGTTCAGTTGACCCAGCGATTCACGCAGCTTGGATACAATCATAAAGCGCTGGTCGGTATTCACCTCGACCACCGATTTCAACAACTTAAATTCATAGTCTACATTACCCGCAATTTGGATAAGCGCATTTGTGTCTTTTGGAAAGCAAGAGCCACCATACCCGATCCCTGCTTGTAGGAAAGAGGAGCCGATCCGTTTGTCCATACCCATGCCATCAGCCACACAGGTTACATCGGCGCCAACCTTTTCGCAAATATTAGCGATTTCGTTAATGAACGAAATTTTAGTTGCCAGGAACGCATTTGACGCGTATTTGATCATTTCAGCACTACGGATATCCGTCACATAGATTTTATCCGTGAACACCTGATGCAGAGTGACCATTGTTTCACGCAATCCAGTATTGTCCAAACCAATAATGATGCGATCCGGATGAAGCGTATCATTGATGGCTGAGCCTTCTCTCAGAAACTCCGGCGCAGATACGATATCGAAAGACAAACTCGTGTGACGAGCCAATACGTCCTTAATCTTTTCGTTCGTTCCGACAGGTACAGTACTCTTGGTCATAATAATCTTATACCCGTTCATGGCTTTCCCAACATCAGCAGCCGCCTGTTCAATGTAGGACAAGTTCGCCTCGCCGTTAGCCAGAGAAGGCGTACCTACCGCCAAAATGACGATATCCGAGCGGCGTACCGCATCAGCCAAATCCGAAGTAAACTCCAATCGACCTGCTTCCAGATTCAGCGCGATCAATTCCTCAATACCCGGTTCATAAATCGGAGATTCTGCCCGGTTCAACATGTCGATTTTGTACTGCTCCAGATCGACACAAATCACCTCATTACCTTTTTGCGCAAAACATACACCCGAGACGAGCCCAACGTATCCAGTACCAATTACAGCCAGCTTCATTCCGTTCATCCTCCTTTTAGAAAGTTCACATAGGCTTGTTCTACATACTTTTTCAGTTGATCCTTGAAGTTATCTTCATCAAATTTGCGGGCATGGGTAATGATATCGTCCACATTCCATGCATGCTGCTCGACCTTTGCGACGGCCTCTAGCACATCCTCTACTTGATGCTTGCGGAAAAATACGCCGTTCACATGAGGAACAATCGTATCCAGCGCTCCCCCACCCTGAAAAGCGATGACAGGCCGTCCGGCCGCATTCGCCTCCAAAGGCGTAATACCGAAGTCCTCTTCGCCCGGAAAAACGAGCGCTCGGCATTCTGCCATCAGCTTGTTAACCTCTTCGTCCTCAAGCCTGCCGAGGAACTCAATGTTCGGGGCAGCCATACCTTCGAGTCGTTTACGATCTGGTCCTTCACCCACAATGCGCAGCTTGAGACCGTTACGTTTGAATGCTTCGATCGCGAGATCGATGCGCTTGTAGGACACCAATCGGGATACGATCAGGTAATAGTCACCGATGTTTGTAGCGCGTTTAAAACGGGATGTATTAATAGGTGGGAAAATGACATCCGAATCCCTTTGGTAATAGTGCAAAATTCTTCTTTTAACAACCGAAGAGTTGGCGACAAACTGGTCTACGTTGCGCGAAGTTTTGGCATCCCATGTTTTCAACCGGTTCATGTACAGCTTTAGCATGTTTTTGAGCAGGTTGGATTTGGACTGCCGGGCCATATATGTATCGTAATCCCAGGCAAACCGCATCGGTGTGTGACAATAACAAATGTGAAACGTATGTTTGGGTACCTGGATGCTTTTCATAAATGCACTGCTGGAGCTTAAAACAATATCGAAATCCCTAAAATCAAAATCACGGATAGCGATGGGATATAGCGGCAGCACTCCTTTGAAGTTGGCCTTCACTCCTGGGACTTTTTGTAGCCAAGTGGCTCTAATATCCGCATCTTTCAAGTTACGCGACAGGCGGTCGTCGCTGAACACCGTTGTGAAGATAGGAGCCTCCGGATACATATCGTGGAATACCTCTACTACCCTTTCCGCTCCGCCCATTTGGATTAAGTAATCGTGTGCTATCGCTATTTTCATCTAAATCATCCTTTAACGCGAATGTCGGTCAGACTCCTGCCAACAAACCCTTATAGTAATGAACTATATCCTTAACTGTGTTCTCGATGACAAAATGCTTCTTGACCCGTTCCATCCCTCTCTCACCCATCTGCTGACGTTCCTGTGGATGCTCCAACATCCAGCGGATGGCTTCTTCCAGCTTAGCCGGGTCACCCGGTTCAATAAGTAGCCCGGTTTCATGGGGTACCACCGTTTCCTTGGGTCCACCCTCATTGGAAGCAATCACTGGGAGACCAGCAGCCATGCCTTCAATAATGACCTGACCGAATGGTTCTGGTGTAATAGAGGTATGAATCAGTAAATCACAACGCTGCATCAGGCCTTGAATGTCATCGACGTGCCCCAGCAGATTGACATTAGCCAACCCGTATTCGCGCATCGTGGACTCTAATCGTTGCTTGTATTCCTCTTCTCCGAACAATGCATCTCCAGCCAGCCAGAATTTCACGCGCTGATCTGGTAAAAAGGAACGTGCCGCTTCCAGTAAAATATGTTGTCCCTTCCATTCCGCCAATCTGCCGACCAATACGACGTTAAACGAGTCATCACCACGTGAATGCGCAGCCGTGTCACGTGCTGTAATTGCTTTGGCAAAAGCGGAATAAACGACGAGCGTCTTTTTGTCCGGGGGTAACTCCAATGCACTCAGCGTGGACTTGGAATTGGCAATCACTCCGTTGGGCAAAAAGCGGGACATCAGCCGAATCCCTTTGGCTACAATCGGCTTCAGATACGGCGGACCGATGTGATCACGGATATGCCAGATCAAGGGCAGCTTCGCCGATTTGGCAGCTACTGTACCATACAGTGCAGACTTGAGCGAGTTCGTGTGAACGCACACGACCTTTTCCTCACGCAGCAAGGGCGCAAGTTTTCTACCGTATGCCAGCAAACGAAAAGCTGCTGCAGGCGCACCTAGATTCACGGCGTTCCGTCCCCGATTGCGAATCGAATCGTCCAATGGAACGATGCGCACATCAATATCACGCTGCCGAAGCCGATCTGCCAAATCGCCCTCCTCTGCCAAAATAACGAGCGGGTCGATATGTTCCCCGATATTCGTCAGTATGTTATACAAAGCGACTTCGCCGCCGCTCCATCTTGCCGTATGGTCAATATAAGCTACTCTCATCATTTCGCCGCCGCCTTTCTGTCAAGGACCTGTCGGAACACCTCTTCCACCTGCTCCGCTACATGTCCCCATGTATATCTGCTCAGGACATGGTCCCGGCATTCCCTTGCATTCGGTAGAAGTTCACGATGATCCAGCACACGCAGCAACCCTTCAGCAATGGCTTCACTGTCCGTTCCCTGGAACAATAGCTCGGGACGGAATCCCCTTAAAATTTCCTTGCTACCGCCCACAGGAGTGGCCAGCACTGGCAGTCCCGAAGCCATTGCCTCCACCGTGATCAGACCGAAACCTTCCAGCGCCTGTGTAGGTACGACGAACAAATTCGATGCTTGGTGGTACAGTGGAAGCTCCTCATCCGACACATAACCGAGCAGCCTTACATGGTTATGAAGATTGTATTCCGCTACCTTGGAAGCCAATTCCTCCATCAAGGGGCCCTTCCCTCCAATCAGCAGCAGATGATCAGGATGACGCTCGGTTACTCGTCGCCATGCTTCGAGTAGCTGTAGCAGTCCCATTCGATTAACAAGACGACGAACGGTTAGCACAATCGTCGCGTTTTGCGGCAAATTCAGACGCTCTCGTACTGCTCCCCGATCCTCTGCTGGGTGGAACCTTTCTACATTCGCCGCTCCGGGAATAATGTGAATTTTGCTGAGTGGAACCTTATAGTGCTCATGCAAAATATTCCGAAAAGTCTCGCTAAGCACTATAAATTTATCCGACAGACCGTAGGCCTTCATTTCAATGGATTTAGCCAACGTCGTTTTTAGAAAATGCTTGATACCCTGTCCTTCAATCTTCATTTCCTCCGTCCACGGTCCGTGAAAGGTGGTAACTACCGGGATTCCTCTTTTTTTCGCCTCCAGCGCTGGCCCGACACTATAGGGAGCAAAATGGGAATACAATATATCCATCGGTTGCTTGTCGAACAACTCTGCTGCATATTTTTGCATTAGCTCCCGGCGCTTCCAGATGGATTGCTGCTTGCTGCCAATCGTATGAATCCGAATACGGTCGGGTGCTTGCGGCTGCTCGTCACTACAGATTAGAGCATCCAACGTATTGCGCTCTAACGTAAGCTGCTCACAGATCGATTGGAAATATGTGTTGAGGCCTCCTGGCTGCAAAGACGGCCAGCTCAACCCCGTTGCCGCAATACGAAATCCGTTATTGTACGACATAGCTGGTTTCTCCTTTCTGCTCGGTATGTCCGTCATCCACGATTTCTATCTTTTTTCGCCGCTTGGTTAGCTCATAATGCTTGAAGCAGACGAGAAACTCATACATCACCCAGAAAACGGCTACGGCAAAACCCGCCAATCCCTTGCGGTATAAGCCTTGGACAAAATACTTCTGCACAAAGCGGGCAGGAGGCCGCCACAACAGTCTGGTCATCCGAAAGGATCTTCCTTTGTTAAACGCCGTCTCTGCTTCCAGATCTGTATATTTATTAAAACGGGTCATATGATCACTGATGCTGCGGAAGCCGTAGTGCCATAACACACCCTCCAGATTGACAATCTGGGAAGAGGCTACATCCGGCATTTCATGAACAAGACTATTCGTAATGCCATAAATACGACGATTGTACAAACGAACCAGATATTCGCCTTTATTCATCCATTTGCCGAGAAAATCACCAATCCGAAATACGGAATATGCTTTGGCCGGATCGTGGAGCGTTTCTTTTACTTTCAACAAATCTCCAAGCAACTCTGCATCCACTACTTCGTCCGTATCAATCAGGAATATCCAATCAAATTCCGCTTTTTCAACACCAAACATGCGCTGCTTGGCATAACCGGGCCACGGGTTAGAAAACACCCGACAGCCCAAGGATTCAGCTACCTGAATCGTATTGTCCTTGCTCCCTCCGTCAATGACGACGATATCGTCCGCAAAGGGCTTGCAGGATTTAATGGCGGCTGTGATTCGAGTGCCATCATCCTGAGCGATAATAACTACGGATATCCGGTTGTCCGCGGGAACGCTAGACATGTGGTTCATTAGCGGGTGCCTCCTTCTTTATCTAACCGTTAACTGGCTTTTTCCGGATGTAGTGTGACATCGTTGATCGGAGCCATTGAAAATCTTGTTTGGAAATAAGCAGTCTTGGAATCTTCATTTTTAGAACGAATTTAACATTACATAAAATGAAAATGAACCGTAGAATCCCCGAAGACAGCATTGCTATCCCTGCACCCGTCAATCCATATCTCGGCACGAGTATGGACAGCAATGGAATGACGAGCGCCAATCCGACACCCTGTAGAATGGTAACCAGTTTGGGCTTACCCAACGCCATAAATTGTTGTGCCAGCACCATGGTCCCTCCACTGATAGCAACCTCAAGCACAAGGAACCGGAATACCGTAAGCGCTTGTTTAAACTCTTGACCATATAACAATGTAAATACGAACGGAGCAATCAGCATCAGCATCATCGCAGCCAGAAAGGTTGCTGTTGATGTCACTCGAAATGCCCGAAATGTTATGTCCACCGCCTCTTCCTTATTCAGACCAGAGGCTTTGGGAAACAGCACGACAATGATCGAGGTAGAAAATACATTCACCATCCTGGCCAAGCTGACCGCTACTGCATATAAACCGAGATCAGCGGGTCTGAGCAGACCCGCAATCAAAATCTGATCAATATAAGTGGAAACCTGCCCCATGAGATCATTTCCGTATGAACCCATACCGTAGGTAAAGAGATTTTTAAATTGCGTCCAGCTGTTCTTTACCTTGGGTTTGTACAGCCGAATCATTCGTATCGTGACACCGATATAAATCGGCAAGCCTGGTAGTAAATAAGCCAATGCCGAGGTGTACGGATTCATATTTCCGGTTAGGATCAGAATCGCCAGACCCAGCAACGTACTTAGCGGTACCAGATACCGGAATAAATTGTACTGCTTATATTCCGAGCGAACTTGAAGCAATGCATTATTGATCTGTGAAATCGCTATGAGCGGACACATCATCATGGAACACTGCGCGAAAAGGATGACCGATGAAGAAAAAGAGCGCAGCCAATAAGGAATTAGAAATACTCCGACGAGTGTCGCCAAGCCCCCGAACATGGTAGCCAGCAACAAGGCCAAACCATACAGCTTGCCCGTTTCCTCCGGTTTCCTTTTCGCATTGTAAATCAATGCAGAAGGGACACCGAAGCTCATGCAGAAGGCGAGAAATTGAGACCAGTTCACCATCGCTGTCTGTTCCCCGCGTCCAGTAGGACCCAGGAATCGTGCCGTTAGCACACCAGTCAGCATGTTCACGACGAGAATCAGCATACTGAATATCATCGTTTTTACTGCTGCAGAGCTGTTATCCTTGCTTTTGGCAAACCGAATCACTGTGGACCATAGTGTCCGGACAGGTGCGGATAATGCTTGTAAGTTTTGCACAGCCTTTACCTTCTTTCCGCGATGACATCTTTTGCCCATAGTCCTATTCCGATCATCATCCAGATCAGATAGCCGCGCATACCCGGGAAACCATTATCCGATATGAGACTGGCTACAGCTCCAGCCCACGTAGCCAACGCCAGTCTGATATAAGGCTGACTGGAATCTCGTTCGGCAATACGGACGAGAAGGCGCTTGATGATAACGAACAGACCACCGAAGAAAAAGAATGCTCCGAAAATACCGAAGGTGAGGAAAATGGCAATATACCCATTATCCATAATCCCAAGTTCACCGAGATCGCCGCCGTTATCAAGCTTGGTTCCGATTCCTACACTCCCGATCCCCTGCCCGACTGGATTGCTAGTAATCGCCGGAAGCATCGTATGCAGTAAATCCAAACGCTCGTTGTACGAATGATCCTGTTGAATATCCGTCAACGTCTGCATACGAGCCACCAAACCCTCTGCCCCTGGAAGTTTTGGAACAATAATGTAGAGAAGAAGACCGACGACAGCTAGTTGAACCAAGGTCTTCCACTTCCCCGTGGAAGATGAACTGAGAATATAAGCCAGCAACATGACGAATGCAATTAGCCAGGCTGAACGTACCAGCGTGATTAAGAGACAAACGACCGTCAGCAGGATTCCGATCCATCCCAAAGTGCCACGCCAACGTTTTTCCATTAGCATGGGTACAAGTGCCATTGCCAGGAAAATAGCGCACGGACCGGGCGAGTTCATGGAAGAAAATACTCTGATTTGAAGTGGTTCTGGAACACCAATGGAATTCATTTCTACATGATTCATCCAAAATGCATCCCACGGAGGCACCGTCAAGTACTGGATAATGCCGTAAATTGCCACAAGAACAGCAATGTTGGCATATGAATACAGCAGTCGGTCCAGCTCCTTCGCCTTCATGGGCTTAATCGCAAGATAAGGCAACAGGATCAAAGGAACCACATAATTGGCTAAATCATAAGCAAAAACAATACCATTTTTGAATAACCCGACGACACTTCCGTAGGCCAATTCCATGCCGAAAAATACAGCAATTCGGGTTAATGGCTTTTCCGCCAGATGAATACCCCGCAGCACAGGAATAATCAACATGCTGCTTACCAGCAGCGGTGCCACACTCAACAAGGAAACCGAGTGGTAGGTTCCCTCCAACCAATCCGCAATACGGCGGATTTCCGGGCCTACTGCCCACACTACCAGCGTGTAAGGAATCAGTAGCCGGGATTGCAAGATCGCCAGCAGGAAGGCCGGAAAAACGAGCGCCAGCAATATGGCTCCCTGCTGGCTCATGGTGGGATTCATCTTGGCGCTGGCAAATCCGATGGCGAGTGGCAGCATACAAGCCAGCAACCCCATGCCGATCATGCCGATTCCACGCCGATTTCCTAGCCAAACGGAAATCTGCTGATCTGCCAACCGACTCATGTTTCTCACCCCTGACCTCCCTTCATCCGCTTCCGCTTGAACATCTCCTTAAACAGCAGAACGAGAAATTGGGAATCCTCAATCAAATATCTTTTCCACAATCGTTTAGGCTCCTGAGACAATCTCCAGAACCATTCAAATCCCGTCTTCTGCATCAGCTCCGGTGCTCTTTTCACATTTCCCGACAGGAAATCAAAGGTCGCTCCCACCCCAATCGAAATCGGAGCGCGGTAAGTCTCATAATATCTGTAAATCCATTTTTCCTGTTTAGGTGCGCCTACACCAACAAAAACGATGTCCGGGCGAGCCTCTTGCAGCAATTGGACAATGTGTCTGTTCTCCTCTTCGTTTTTCTCAAATCCATAAGAAGGAGAGTAACAGCCCACCACGTTCATGTTCGGATAAGATTCCTGGAGATTGAGCATAGCCTTCTCAGGAATACCGTCAGCTGCACCCAGAAAAAATAAACGATAGCCTCGATCCTCAAAAGCCTCCCCCAACCGAGTGAACAAATCTGACCCGGACACTTTTTGTTTGAGGGGCTTTTTCAGTAACTTGGACGCCCATATGATAGGCATCCCATCGGCCACTACAGCTCCGGCATCTGAATACACCTTGCGGAATTCATCATCCTTGCGAAGCTTGATCACATGATCGACATTACAGGTCAAAATGTAGGAATGACGCTGATGTTCAATAGAAGTATCTATAAATTCGAGTAGATCATTAAAATCGTAATTATCAAAGTTGACATCGAACATGTTCACTCTGCTCATCGTATCACTTCTCTTTGCGAAAATCGGTTTGAGTAGATGTCTGGTATAACGCGTTTAAATACCAGCAAAATGGAATAATCATCTGAACCGTCGACAACGTATTATCTGAAAACGAGTAGATCAGAAAGCCTGCAATTAAGCTTGCAAAATAAGGTTTGATAGACTTGGCAAGCGACCGGTAAATGAGAGCGAACACGATCAGCAATGAAAGCATTAATAGCCCGCAACCGATATATCCCGTGTCAAAATAAAAGCGAATATACTCATTATGCGGTACAACGAAACCATTGAATAACGTCCCGTCGTTCGCAACCGTTACCGCGCCAAGACCTCTACCTGACCAAGGGTAATCATGTACTCTGTTCAAAAAATATTCCCATGCCTCCGAGCGTCCCGACAGGTCAATGCCTGTATCGGTCTCCCGTTCGAAGGAGCGTTTTTTTAAATTGTTCCATTGCAGGGCCACCGCCCCCAGAGCAACCAAAAACGATCCGGCCAGCGGTAGCAAATAATTGACTTTCCCCTTGAGGTACTGACGGGCAATATCAAACAGATACACAGCAAACATTAATAACAATGCCAGAATCGGTCCACGTGTACCGGTGGCGATCAGAATCAAAAAGTTCAGTGCCAACACTGTGTAATAAAAAGCGGCTTGCTTGGGTTTGCGCTTGACCTCAATTAGAGAGACGGCAATTCCGAGAAAGGAGAGCATTGCCAGATGCGGCGGTATATTCGCTCCTTGTACTCTGACTGCGCCCGTAAATTCCACATCCGTAAACGAATGCAGCCCTAGAACCTGCAAACCCAGCCCAATGACCACACTAATAATTGGCAACAGACTGATCAGTCGGATATGCTTTTCTGCCACATCCTTTTTCCACTGGATCAGTAAAAAAAAGAAAGGGAGTGATAAACCGACGAACGCCTTGACGGCAATCGAGGTCGTTAACAAAGGCATCCATGCTGAAAATCCAAATGTGATCCCCAGCATGATCACCAATGCCCAGACCGGATAGCTGAACTTGAGACGTATGCCATACACGAGCATGCACGGCACCAGCAGAGCCAAAATGCCCAATTTGTACAATGACAAAATCTCAATACCGAACACGCCGCCCTGATACAAAGAATCGACTGAGACTGCTGTACTTAGCAAAACAGCATAGCTGATGCGCTCCGGATGATGGATAGAAACAGCCAGCAAGAGCAGTAAACATACCGCCGCAATACTGACCACCGGCTGATAGGTAGCCGCAATTCCTACAGCAAGAGCGCCCAGTAGAAAAATAAAAACATGCTGTATGGTGTTTATTCTAGTAGTCCAAGGATAGTTACTCATGTTCCATCTTTCACCCCGCAGCTGACTCGCTTTTCCGGTTGCGCAGTGTATCCAGCGTCCCACGGATACTTTCAAGCCTGCACCGGTTCAACAGCTTCCTGCCCTCACTACGCGCCAGCAGGGAATCCAAAGTGATGTATAACACTTTGGCTGCCGTCTTCGCCATCAGCATCGCGTTGCCGCGCAGACCTACGGCCTGAGCAGCGTTAGACATGCCCTGACAATAGTAGCGGTTCATGATCCATTCTTTTGTTAACCGTGAAGCCGGCACAAAATGTTCCACAGACATGTGTGGATGATACATAATCGTTCCACCATTTTTACGGATTTGCTCGAATACCCACGATTCTTCACCAGATAGAAGGATATCTCCCTTTCTGCCTAGATGAAGCGGGAACATAACAGCGGCAAAAGCCGTTTTACGCATCGCCATATTCGCTCCAAATGGATTCAGTCCCGACGGATATTCACGAATGGCTTTGCCCAGATCAATAATCGTGTAAGGCAGTTCAAGCGGGCCTGTCAGCCAACCCGGTCGTTCCGTCTCAAACATAGGGTCAATTTTCCCACCCATAGCCGTCAGCTCAGGATTGTTCCCGAATGCTGACATAATCGTTTGCAACCATGTAACACACGGAATTGCATCATCATCGAGAAAAGCAATGACTTCCGCTCTTGATAACGTAATGCCTGCATTACGAGCAGCAGACAGTCCTTGTTCGCGCTCATAATGATATCGGAGATGGATATTCTGACCATGGGCGACGGTGAACCTTTTGATCGTCGCCGCTGTATGATCGGTGGACCGATTATCGACCACAATGATCTCAGCCAGTGCGAGGTCTTCCAGCTCCAGCAGGGACATTAACGTTTTCTCCAGCAGATCCGCCCGGTTATAGGTGCAAATAACGACGGATACTGCGGGACATCGCTTGAATGCATCCATCAATAAGCATCCTTGGAGAACAGCATTTTAACGCCTGTTTTCATGATGATTTTCAAATCGAGCCACGTATTGCGTACATGAATATACTTCAAATCCATTTGCACCATTTCTTCGAAGCCTACACTGTTACGTGCGCTCACCTGCCAGTAACCCGTACATCCTGGTGTTACAATCAGGCGTTGCTTATCATAATCGGAATATTGCTCGACCTCGCTGGGCAACGGCGGACGCGGACCGACTAAAGTCATGTCGCCGACCAACACGTTCCACAGCTGCGGAATCTCATCAATACTCGTCTTGCGCAGAAAACTACCAATTTTCGTGATCCGAGGATCGTTTTTAATTTTGAACATGGCGCCGCTCACTTCATTCAGCTCCATCAAGTCCTTTTTCAGTTCCTCAGCATTGGACACCATTGAACGGAATTTATACATATCGAATAACTTCTCATTCTTGCCCACCCGAGTTTGCTTGAAAAACACGCTTCCCTTTGGGTCTTCGAGCTTAATCAGAACGCCTACCACTACAAAAAGCGGAAGCAAGACGATCAAGCCCACGAACGACAGCAGCATATCAAGGAGGCGTTTTGTGACCAGGTAGGACGTTTTATCCTGAATTTGTGTATTTCCGTATGGCATGTAAAACGCTTTACCTGACATGACAGCCTCGCCGTCCTCCGGTAAATTTTCCATGCTCATGCTGACGTACCCCCTCTCAACCTGCCGTGGTTGCTTTCTCGGTCTTTTTCAACCATT
Organism: Paenibacillus sp. FSL M8-0228; assembly: GCF_038007385.1. Lineage (NCBI taxonomy): Bacteria > Bacillati > Bacillota > Bacilli > Caryophanales > Paenibacillaceae > Paenibacillus > Paenibacillus sp. FSL M8-0228. The sequence continues at coordinate 1,370,851 of NZ_JBBOXA010000001.1, read as the reverse complement.
CATTCATGGCCTCCATAACCGGATACTTCAAATCATCGCTGGCAAGTGCAAATTCAAGTGTGGTTAAAATATATCCAAGACGCTCACCTACGTCATAACGTGTGCCTTCAAAATCATAGGCGTACACACGCTCACTCTGATTCAGCTTTTGGATCGCATCCGTCAACTGAATTTCGCCGCCAGCTCCTTTTTCCTGAAGATCAAGATATTTGAAAATTTTCGGTGAGAACACGTAGCGACCCATAATAGCCAAATCGGATGGCGCTGTGCCTGGAGCCGGTTTTTCTATAAAATTATTCACTCGGTACAAGCGTCCGTCCTGCTGATCCGGTTCAATGATGCCATACCGGTTCGTAAATTCCTGCGGTACCCGCTGCACACCGATAACCGAATTTTGTGTTTCCTCATACTGATCCATCAGCTGGCGCAGGCAAGGCTTCTGACCTGTTACGATATCATCGCCTAACAGCACACCAAACGGCTCGTCCCCGATAAAGCGTCTTGCGCACCATACCGCATGTCCAAGACCTTTGGGTTCTTTTTGGCGAATGTAGTGAATTTCCACTCCCGAAGAACGCTGTACTTCCTCCAGAAGCTTCAGCTTACCGTCCTCGAGCAGTTTTGACTCCAGCTCAAATGCGTTGTCAAAGTGATCCTCAATGGCACGTTTGCCTTTACCCGTAACGATAATAATGTCCTCAATACCAGAAGCAATTGCTTCTTCCACGATATATTGAATCGTAGGCTTGTTGATAATTGGAAGCATTTCCTTAGGCATCGCTTTGGTGGCAGGGAGGAAGCGCGTACCTAACCCTGCTGCTGGAATAATGGCCTTTTTCACTCTTTTCGTCATCGCACTCATTCTCCTTGCTTCATCGAATTTTGGTGTTGCTTACTTCACCTGATTCATCACAATTCCAACCAGCGTCGCACTGGCCTGCTCCATGAGTTGCTTTGTTTTGCGCAGATCTTCCCGTTTGGTACGACCATGTTTAGCAACGAGAATCACACCATCTGTCAAGCCTGCAATCAGGCGGGCATCCGTATAATTCAGCGCCGGAGCTGAATCGAGTAAGATGATGTCATATTCACGTTTGAGCTCTTCCAGCAGCTCAGCCATACGTTCGCTACCGAGCAGATCCGCTGCGTTGTACAGGGTGTCTCCACCGGGAACAACCGATAGCTCCAGGCCACCATGCCTAACGATAGACTTGGAAGAAGCCCCACCGCGCAAATAAGCCGATAGACCTCCGGTATTCTCCATTCCGAATATCTCGTGCAGCGCTGGCTTATGCAGATTGCAATCCACCAGAGCCACCTTCTTGCCTTCTTGTGCAAAAGAAACTCCGATGTTGGCGAGCAGTGTTGTTTTACCCGCTCCGCTTTCCGGCGAGGTCAACAATAGAACCGTCCCACGGTCCTTTTGTCCAATCACTTGCTGCCGAATGTATGTACGGAGGGATCGAAATGATTCCGAGATATACGATGATGGATTACTTTCTGTAATCAACATGTCATTCAATCGCAGCATATTTACGCTCCCCTACCCGTTCTTTGGAATTTCCGGCTGCTCCATCGATGTCCTTCTTGCGAATGACTGGAATCGATGCAATTACCGGAATACCGATGTCTGCGTCTGCCTCTTTTTCCGAGCGCAGCGTGCCGTTAATGCTTTCCAGGAACACAATCGTGCCCAATGCAATCATCAGCGATACGAGAAAACTAATCGCAATATTCATGAGCGGGTTCCCATTAATCGGGTCAGGATTGGCCTGAGGATCCGCTTCATTTAAAATTTTCACATTATTCAATTCCATCAATCCCGGAACCGTCTGTACGAATTTCTGGGTAACCGCGTTTACAACCGCTGCGGCCTGTGGATAGCTCCCTGCCTCAAACGTCAAACCGATAACCTGACTTTTATCCGAGGATTTAATCTGCAGCTTTTCTGCCAACTTCTGCTGTGTCAAACCGAATTCGGGATGAGTCGCTACAACAGCGTCCATAATTTTAGGTGAAGTGAGAATTTGCTTGTAGCTTTCCACCAAATTAAGACTTGTGTTGACGTCGTTCAGATTGTTGCTCCCCTGCTTGGCGGAAATATGATTAACCAGCAGTTGGCTTGAAGCGGAGTAGACTGGCTTCACGACATTGTCGCTCACAAAGTATGTTGTTACACATGAGAGAATGACAAAAATCGCAATCAGCCACAATCTTCTTTTAATCAGGACTAGATAATCCAAAATGGTTTTCTCCACAAAAATCCTCCCTCCTATACAATTTCTCTTCATATTTAAGTATGACTTTATTGTAACAATTGGCTCTGTGAACGACATGGAACCGAATGGCACTTTCTCCCTCACTACAGGGGGAGGGAAATGTATACTTTCGGATACAGCATGGTATACTTTTGTACCATACATTGTTGATTATGGAAAAAGAAATCGAAAAAAGCCTCAAAATCACAAAAATTGGTGATTTTGAGGCTTTTCATTCCACTCGCATATGAAAGTGCAATGCAACTTATAGAGTCAGCGCATCATACCATGTTTGTTGGCTCGTACTTCGCCAGACCAATGGCATTGGCATACAACGCTGCCTGCGTGCGATCCGCCAGCCGCAGCTTGGCCAGGATCTGACTGACATGCTTTTTGACTGTAAACTCACTGATAAATAATCGGGATGCAATTTCACGATTGCAAGCTCCTTGTCCCAACTCGACCAGCACTTCCTTTTCCTTTGGCGTCAGGTCGTCCGTCAGATTGCCCGCATCTTCACGCAGCTTGTTTTCGAGAATAGCCGGATCATAATATTTGCGTCCTTTGTTGACAAGATGAATCGCGTAAATTAGTTCCTCAGGCAACGCTTCCTTAAGCACATAACCGTCCACGGAAGCTTCCTCTGCTTTCAGAAAATCTTCACGTGTTGCGGAAGAGGTCAGCAAAATAAATTTACTTCTGAAACCACGTCCGCGCGCTATCTTGATAATATCCAGCCCTGATTCATCAGCTAGTTTCAAATCCAGCAGCACCAGATCCGGATCCGTTTCCTCAATCACCACAAGTGCTTCCTGTTGATTCTGGGCCTCTCCCGCAAACTGAACATTGGGCTGCATGGATATAACCGCAGCGAGTCCTTTCCGTACTAAAGGATGATCATCGACAATGACAATTTTCATGATTCGGCCTCCTGTCTACAGTTCAGGATTTGCATAATCCCTATGTATCCGATTGTTACCGCAGATTTTGTATTGCAGAATGTTCACACATTTTATTCGAGAATTTTGCAAAATCCTCATTCATAAGCATTTACCGGAATGGACAATCGGATCTGTGTTCCTTCTCCGATTCGACTTGAAATATCAAATTCGCCTCCCATCGATTGAGCTAAATATTCCATATTCATCATGCCCAGGCCCCCGCCTGCACTGACCGCCTCACCTCCTGCTACCATTCTCGCCGTCTCAAACCCTACTCCGTCGTCATGAATAGACAGTCTAATCACTTGGGGCGTCAATTTTAACTTCACATCAATTCGCTTGGCCAATCCATGACGGATTGCGTTCCCCGCCGCTTCGGAAATGATGCGGAACAAAGCCTTTTGGTACAAATACGGAAGTGAATAATGATCACCATGAATGTCAAAATCAATTTGTACATGATTCAGCTTGGATAGTGTATGCAGATGACTTTTCACCGTCCCTAACCAAGTTGAGCCTCCACTTTTTTTCGAGCTTAGACTATGAATCGCCCCTTTCAGCTCTCTAACCGCTTGGTTGGCAGATTGCTGAATTAGATCAATTTGCTCCTCCACCTGCTCCTTTGGCTGATGACACCAGGTTTGCCGGAGAGAATGCGTTGCGTACACAATACCAAAAAGGCTCTGAGAAACATTGTCATGCATTTCATTTGCAATCCGGTTCTGCTCATTCGTCACAATCAATTGATTCTCAATACGCTCCAGCTCATAGCGCTCCAAAAACACAGCACTCAGCTCAGCCAAGAATATCAGTTGTTGCACGAGCCAGCGTCTTCCTGTCAGACTTTGATCCGGTCCCAGCTTGAGGCCAATCGTCGCTACAAAGCGGGTCGTCATCGGTACGGTGATCATGAGAAAGTCGCCCCATTCTGGCAGATGTCTGAAAAATGGTTCGCGTTCTTCCCTGAACTCCTCCCGGTAATTCTCCAGTTCCTCGAATAGCTGCTCCTCCTCCTCCACCGTCCAGCCTGTCTGGCTGCTTGCCGGTGCATCCTCCTCCTGACTATCCAGCCAGAAAAATGCACGGCTCTGCTTGGTAAGCTTGACAGTGTAATCCGAGATGACCTGACCCAGATTTAATGCCTCATTATGGCTGGTCGTCTCCATGATGTGGTAAATTGACTTGATATGATCCATCGTCTCATTGGCTTGTTCTTTAGCCACCTTCAGTTCGTCCTTCATGACGCCGATAACCTGCATTGCCATCGTGGTTACGATCAATACCAGAAACAAATTAATGTTCTGCAATATAAGATCCCACAAAAAATATTGACCTGGTGTAAAAAAGATATAACAAAATGTAAGCACCAAACCGATATAAGAAAGTAGGAGCGTCCAGCTGTACCTCATAGATAGATGAGCACAAGCTACCAGCATGGGAGTAATCACATACCATTTGAACGGGCTATTTATCCCTCCGGTCGGGAATAACAACAAAATGATCCCTGCTGTTTCTAGTGCAATGCTACATTTCAATACCATATCATGAAGTCTGTATTTACGGTAAATCCAAGTAAATGCTGTAACGGATAAAAATAGAAACCCAATCAGTAACAGCTTCTGCCACACGATTAATCTAGATGATTCGAACAGAAAAACAAGTGACGTTAAAGATAGTGATACATAACGGTATAGAAAAATCATTTTGTCTTCTGCTGACTTCCTCAACTTCATCCTGTCACCCTATTCTGTGTTTTGAAGGGACGATGGGCATATTAGGTTTGTGTACTCTAAAAAATCATAACCAATCCAAAAATAAATAACAAGACATAAACTCTTACGTAAACGGTTACATTCCAAAAAATTTGGTACTTTTTATAACATATTTACCGTTTCAGGAAAACATTTTGGGGGTAATGTCAGAATTTATGACGTTTGTCAAGGAAATAAATCACATTTTTGCGACCTAAAAAAGACTTGCTGGTACCACTGTGATTACAACAGCGGTATTCAGCGAGTCCTTTTTTAGTGAACCTGGTAGTCTACATTTTAGCCCCCGGCACGTGCTAATTCACGCATATTGGCTTCAAATGCTGCCAATAGAGCTTCATCTCCGCTCAAACCAGTTGCCTCTTCTTTTTGGATCTGTTCAACCATACGCTTGTAATCCTTTGGAATCACTCGTACAAACTGCTGAATCGCAGTCTGCCAATCATCCAAAATACGTTGTCCCGCTTCACTACCCGTGTAAGTGACATGGCGTTGAATCAAGCCGCGCAACTCCGCTGCTTCTGTAGGTTCTTCCACACCTTCCAGCAACACCATTTCCAGATTACAACGGCTCAGGAACGTCCCCTCAGGGTCATAGACATATGCAATACCTCCGGACATTCCAGCTCCAAAATTCCGTCCGGTTCCACCCAATACAGCTACACGTCCGCCTGTCATATATTCGCAACCATGATCTCCAACGCCCTCAACAACAATACGTGCGCCGGAGTTCCGAACGGCAAAGCGCTCGCCTGCGATTCCGCTAATGTAAGCTTCACCGCTGGTCGCTCCATACAAGGCTGTATTTCCGATAATAATGTTCTCTTCTGCCTTAAAGGTCGCTTTGTGAGACTTTTTCACAATAACCTTACCGCCAGATAGCCCTTTACCGACATAGTCATTGCTATCGCCTTCCACGCTCAACGTGATGCCTTTCGGAATAAATGCTCCGAAGCTCTGACCTGCCGATCCAATAAAGTTAAAGCGAATCGTATCCTCAGGCAGACCCGCCGCTCCATACTTACGGGTGACCTCGCTGCCCAGAATCGTCCCTACCGCCCGATTCACGTTTGTAATAGGTAAGGTACCCTCAACAGGCGTTCCGTTCTCCAACGCTTTCGCAGCCATCGGTACGAGCTGCTGCATGTCGAGTGTTTCTTCCAGACCGTGGTTTTGGCGTTGTACACGGTAACGTACACTACCTTCTTCCAACTCAGGAACATGCAACAGCAAGCTCAGGTCTACGCCCTTCTTCTTCCAGTGCGAATCGGCGTTCACGGTATCCAGGCAATCCGTACGTCCAATCATTTCCTGAATCGTACGGAAGCCCAATTCCGCCATAATTTCACGGACATCTTCTGCAATAAAACGCATAAAATTCACCACATGGGCAGGATCGCCCATATAATTTTTGCGCAGCTCCGGATTCTGCGTAGCCACACCAACCGGACATGTATCCATTTGGCATACCCGCATCATAATACAGCCCAACGCCACGAGCGGCGCTGTAGAGAAGCCGTATTCTTCCGCGCCCAACAGGGCAGCTACTACCAAATCGCGGCCAGACAGCATCTTGCCGTCTGTCTCCAATACTACGCGGTCGCGCAGGTTGTTTAGCATCAGCGTCTGATGCGTCTCCGCCAGACCCAGCTCCCAAGGCATACCCGCATGACGAATGGAGCCTTGCGGAGAAGCGCCTGTACCACCGTCGTAACCGCTGACTAGAATAATGTCAGCACGGCCTTTAGCTACCCCTGTAGCAATCGTACCTACGCCTACCTCTGACACCAGTTTCACGTTAATGTCAGCACGCGGATTGGCGTTTTTGAGATCATAGATGAGCTCTGCCAAATCCTCGATAGAATAAATATCGTGATGCGGCGGTGGTGAAATCAAACCTACTCCTGGCGTAGAGCCACGGACCTCAGCGACCCAAGGGTACACCTTACGTCCTGGCAGTTGTCCACCTTCGCCCGGCTTCGCGCCTTGCGCCATTTTGATCTGAATTTCGTCGGCATTCACCAAGTAATTCGATGTTACACCGAATCGGCCCGATGCTACCTGCTTAATCGAACTGCGACGAGAATCACCATTGGCATCCGGTATGAAACGTGCAGGGTTCTCCCCACCTTCACCCGTATTGCTCTTGCCACCGATCCGATTCATCGCAATCGCCATATCTTCATGCGCTTCCTGACTGATCGAGCCAAAGGACATGGCTCCTGTCTTGAAGCGACGCATAATGGATGCAGCGGATTCCACTTCATCCAGCGGCACAGGCTCACCAGCAGGCTTCAATTGAAGCATGGAGCGAATCGTCAAATACTGTTCAGATTCACCCTGTACCAGCTTGGCGTATTTCTTGTAAAGCTTGTAGTCTCCCGAGCGAACCGACTGCTGGAGCAAATGCACCGTTTGCGGGTTAAACAAATGCTCTTCCCCATCGTTACGCCATTGATATTCGCCGCCCGAATCCAGCACTTTGTCGTTGCCGTCCTTGTCGGTGAAAGCACGATTATGATGAACCAGCGCTTCGATAGTCACTTCCTCCAGACCAATACCGCCAATGCGGGAAGGTGTCCAGGTGAAATAACGGTCAACAAAATCCTGTTTTAAACCTACGGCCTCAAAAATTTGCGCCCCACGGTACGACTGAATCGTGGAAATACCCATTTTGGACAATATTTTAACGACACCCTTCGTTGCCGCTTTAATATAATTTTTAACTGCCTTTTCGTGCGAGATGCCGCGCAGCAAACCCTGCTGAATCATGACATCCAGCGTTTCAAAAGCCAGATACGGATTAACCGCACTCACACCGTAGCCAAGCAGCACCGCATAATGGTGAACATCCCTTGGCTCGCCGGACTCCAGCAAAATACTTACACGTGTGCGGGTACCCTGTTTAATCAAATGGTGATGCAGGCTGGAAACAGCTAGCAACGCCGGAATGGCTGCATTCTCCGCATCCACTCCACGGTCGGACAAAATCAGGATGTTATGACCTTTGTCAATGACACGGTCAGCCGCCTCAAACAATCCTTCCAGCGCCTTGCGTAAGCCCTCAGCACCTTCCTTCGCTTCAAAGAAGATCGGGATCGTCATCGATTTGAAGCCTGGACGGTGCACGTGGCGAATTTTGGCAAACTCCTCATTCGATAGCACCGGCGAATCCAAACGAATCTGGCGACAGCTTTCCGGTTCTGGATGCAGTAAATTGCGCTCTGGTCCAATCGTAGTTGCGGTTGACGTTACAATCTCTTCACGAATGGCGTCAATCGGCGGGTTTGTGACTTGGGCGAACATTTGTTTAAAGTAATTGTACAAACGTTGCGGACGATCAGACAGCACCGCCAATGGTGCGTCGTATCCCATTGAGCCAATCGGTTCTGCACCTGTAAGTGCCATCGGCTCCAGAATTTTGCGCAGTTCTTCAAACGTATATCCAAAAGCGAGCTGAAGCTGATTTACATTTTCATGTTTAGGCTCCGGCTGTTCTAGTGCTTCCGGCAGCTCATCCAAATCAACCAAGTGCTCATCCAGCCATTGCTGATAAGGTTCCTCGGAAGCAATACGTTCCTTTAACTCTTCGTCAGAAACGATACGGCCTTCTTGGGTATCAACCAACAGCATACGACCCGGACGGAGACGATCCTTATAGAGCACATTTTCAGGATCAATATCCAATACACCCGCCTCTGAAGACAGTGCGATCAGATCGTCCTTGGTCACATAGTAACGTGCAGGACGCAGACCGTTGCGGTCGAGAATCGCCCCGATTTGGATACCGTCTGTAAACGCCATTGCAGCAGGTCCGTCCCACGGCTCCATCATAGTGCTGTGATATTCATAAAATGCCCGCTTCTTCGGGTCCATGGTTTCATGCTTGTTCCAAGGCTCCGGCACCATCATCATGGCTACATGAGGAAGGGATCGTCCGCTCAGATACAGAAACTCCAGCGTATTATCAAACATGGCTGTATCCGAGCCATCTGGGTTAATGACGGGTTTTACCTTCTTAATGTCTCCGCCAAACGCTTCGCTTTCAAACTGCGCCTGACGCGCATGCATCCAGTTCACATTGCCGCGCATCGTATTAATTTCACCGTTGTGAATCATAAAACGATAAGGATGCGCACGATCCCAGCTCGGGAACGTATTCGTACTAAAACGGGAATGGACCAGCGCGATCGCTGATGTCACCCGCTCATCCTGCAAATCCAGATAAAATTTACCTACCTGCTCGGTTGTCAGCATTCCTTTGTATACAACCTTGCGACAGGACAAACTTGGAATATAGAACGACTCACCGTTCTCATCCTCTTGGTTATAGCGAATAGCAAGCTCTGCACGTTTGCGAATGACATACAGTTTCCGTTCGAAGTCCAACTCTTCCTTCAAATCGCTACTGCGACCGATGAATACCTGACGCACACCCGGTTTAGCTGCTTTTGCCGATTTACCCAGCATTTCGTCATAAGTTGGAACATCGCGAAAACCCAAACAATTTTGACCTTCGTCCACGATGATATCTCTTAGCTTCTGCTCATGCACCTCACGAACTTTTGGATCATTGGATACAAAAAGCATACCCACGCCATAATGTCCGGCCTTTGGCAATTTGAAGCCCAATCGCTCCGCTTCCTCTTGAAAAAACAGATGAGGGACCTGAATCATAATCCCTGCTCCGTCACCGGAGTTAGGTTCACTTCCCTGACCGCCCCGATGCTCCATATTCACGAGCATGGTCAAAGCCTGACTTACAATATCGTGCGATGGTTTTCCCTTGATGTGGGCAACAAAGCCCATGCCGCAGGCGTCTTTTTCGAATTGGGGATCATATAGTCCCTGTTTGGGTGGTAAACCTGTCTGTCTCATGGAACGCAACCTTTCTGTTATAAAGTCATGCTGGCCTGAAATACAGGCGGCCGAATAGAAGACAGTGGCAACAAGAGGTAACTCAAAGAACAACTACGAGGAATGGGGGACAAAACATGTGACGTATTCAAGGCGGTACGGTCCACCGAATGCGTATGTTTTTCAATAATTATGCAATGGCTTGACTTGAAAAATACGTCGATTCCACTGATGAATCTAATTAGTTCTATCATTTTATCATTGACCTATCATGTTAGCAATTCAAAGTTTTTATGATTGTGATAATAAATCTTTTACATTACAGCTTCAACGTATCAATGCAAATTTATCTCATTTTTATGTATAAATATTCACTTTTAAAAAACAACCCTCCCTATTCCTCTAAGGAACAGAAAAGGCTGACAAAGGAGATACGATAAGTTAATAGACCATCTAGTGTATTCACGCAAATCAGATATCCGTATTAAAATTCGAGACTTTCGCCGGGCTTCAATGCTTTCCCTTCAATACCTTCTTTGTGCAGACGATCACAGAAGCCATCTCCGTCCTGCTCAATACCCGGGAACGTATTGTAATGCACCGGTATTACGCGGCTTGCACGCAGCCATTTTGCTGCCAGCAATGCATCCTCCGGTCCCATCGTATAACCATCTCCGATCGGCAATACCGCAGCATCGATGGAGTTAGTCTCCCCAATGAGACGCATGTCGCCAAACAGACCAGTATCCCCTGCATGGAAAAAGGTTTGGCCTCCCATGGTCAATAAAATCCCCGCAGGCTCTCCCATGTAAATGGTTTGTCCGTCCACCGTCAAAGATGAGCTGTGAAACGCAAGTGTGAATTTCACATGGAAACCGTCAAAGTGGTGACCCCCACCCAGATTCATACCGTGAGCTTTGGCCCCCAAGGATGAACAATATTCGGCCAGTTCCGCGACCGCGATTACTGGACAATCATTGCGCTTGGCAATTTCAACAGCATCACCAAAATGATCGGCATGACCGTGTGTCAACAACACGGCATCCACCTGAATATCCTCGGCCTGTACGGTTGCTTTAGGATTTCCCGTCAAAAAAGGATCAATAATAATCCGTTTCCCCTCTGCCTCTACCAGTACAACTGAATGTCCATAATATGTGATTTTCATATCATCTACGCCTCCTTTGTCACTTTAATTATTTGGGTTACTTTCCTTTACCTATTATACCTCTTTTGCATTCTGGCTTCACCTGTACCACAAAATCCGTTCACAAAGCTGAACCCTATTGTTTAGAAAGGGCTGTTATTTGTAGAAGGGTGCCTTTATTTATAAAAGGTATGATGACCGATCGTTTTCACCTTGGTACGGGAATGATGAACCGTAAGGTCCTGAGCCAACGTAAGCGACAGGAAAAAACAGGTGTTATCAGGCACGGCTTTATGGCCGTTCAAAGCAGCAGTAACCGCACGGATGCTGTCCTGGTTGGGCTGAACACGACGAAGACGCCCGTTCGCGACCGGACTAAATTGCGCTTTTTGATAAATCACTGCCTGAATCGTATCGGGAAATGGGGCTGACCGCAGCCGGTTTAAGACAACGTTGGCAACTGCCACTTTGCCTTCGTACGGTTCGCCTTCTGCTTCTGCCATCACTATTTTTTGCAGCAGGAGCAGTTCTTTAGCGGAGACTGTGTAGCTCCAGGTAGACAACGCCTTGTCATCCTGCGTGAGCATTTTTGTCTTCGTAAAGTAGATGGTTGTAGGAGGGGTTAGGATTGCGGACTTGCTATGCTGGACCTCAGGCTTTTTCTTGCCTGTAGCAACGTTATTCCGAGCTTGTTCCGCCTGCTTCATCTGGGAAGCGGGTAACGGAGTCGGCATGATTTCTTTCCAGCTTGGCTGCCCATGAGCAGCAACAAAGATGGGGCTTGTCCTGTTAGACCCTTTATGGGTCCCCATCCTGTCGCCATATGTAGGAGCTGCAGAGTTCCCTGACCAGCTCAGAGAATGCATGGATGCATTTTTATGATTATTCTGTGTTTGCTGAACCTCAGCGTAGAGGCCTATCCCCAATATACAAACAAGCAGCACACTCAAAAGAGGTGCAAACCAACGATGTTCTTTAATAATTTCCATAATGTTCCTCCCGTTAACTTAAGCACATTCCTCAGATATGTAACCCAAAATGCGCTTTTTGAATAACGCTGAAACACTATATCACTAAATTCGCTGATAGATCAAGGGTTTCGCCTCATTAATGGGAATGTTTGAATTATTTGGTACAATGGTTTTTGACCCAATCGTGTTGCATATAAAACAAATTCTCCCACTTCCCAAGGCCCGCCGCTTCGATCATTGGGCTGCCACACAGAAGCTGGAACGGGCTGTCCCCCTGTGTACGAACGTGCTACGGTGATATGAGGCCGATAGGGTCTGTCCTCAGGTTTAAAACCAAGCGGTTTGGTAGCACGAAGTATAGACTGATATAGCTGCTCTAGCGACTCTCGCTGTCCAGTCACTCCTTTCCAGAGTACACGTGGAAATTCTTCACGGCCAAAAAAACCTGCTTCTCCAATGCCAAGTGTGAACGGGTGATGCTCAGCTGCCGCTTGAACTAAAACCTGCTCAAGTTTCGGGATAACCGAGGTCTCCACATCACCCAAAAACTGAAGTGTCACGTGGTAATCTCTGAAATCAACCCATTTGCGAAAAGAAAGATCATTCAAATCCTGCTCCACCCAATGATGTAAGTTCTTCTTGTGCTCATTTGGGAGAGCAATAGCTGTAAAAAGTCTTTGCGATTCATCTTTCATCAACCTTTACCTCCTTTGCTATAGATATTTGTGGATATCTCAAAAGCAGCATTTTGGATTGTCCCTAATCAGGGTAAAGCCATTTGTTGTTATATATAGTGACACCGCGAGCTCGTTTTTATCCTTCTTATGCAATTTTTTCAGCAATCTGTTATTCTTGAAAAGATGGTTCGCCAGAATATATTGGAAACTCCAAGGAATCAAAAATCGAGGAGGCTATGAACTATGGGAAACATTTTAAGCTTACATCAACTGACGGAAGAGCAAAAAAAACAAGTCCGTGCAGCGGCTTCGGACTACGAGTTGATTATTGGCAAAGCTCAGGAATTAGAGTCTAAACAAATCCGGGAGGCCGAGGTTATTCTAGGCTGGTCCAAGCATATTGCCGAGGAGGCCTTACATCCAGACAGCAAGCTGAAGTGGATACAAACCTGGTCGGCTGGGATTGATAAGCTACCGCTTACCGAATTGGAGAAGCGTAACATTTTACTCACAAATACGAGTGGTGTGCATGCCATTCCAATTACAGAGCAGATCTTTGGAATGCTGCTATCGCATACACGTTATTTACAGCAAGCAGCTCTCTTTCAGCGTCAGAAAACATGGCAGCCACCGAAAGGCCAACTGACGGAATTACGTGGCAAAACGCTGTTGATTACAGGCGTTGGCGAAATTGGCCGTGAAACAGCGCGGATTGCAGAATCCTTTGGCATGCGGGTAATCGGAGTCCGGCGTTCTGGTAAGGAAGCTCCGCATGTAGAGCATATGTATACTAACGAACAACTACACGATGCATTGGGAGCAGCGGATATCGTGGTAAATATATTGCCATTCACCGAGGAGACTCATCACTTCTTTGACGAAAAAGCATTTGCAGCTATGCGTAAGGGAGCCTTCTTCATTAATGTAGGTCGCGGTGGAACCGTTCATACGGATGCGCTTGTACGCTCTTTGGAGCAAAAGCATATTGCCTTTGCCGGCCTGGATGTATTCGAGGAAGAACCACTACCTGCGTCACATCCACTATGGGGTCTGGACCATGTTTTGATCACACCGCATATTGCAGGTGATACGGACCGATACGCCGAACGGGCGGTAGATATTTTTCTTACTAATTTGAATGCCTATGCCGCTGATCAGGAACTGCCATTGAATTTGGTTAATTATAAAACTCAGTATTAACACACTACTTACAGATCGAGATTTCCCGACTCATACCTGTCTTATGTATGCGGCATTGCTCCGTAAGGGTCCAACCTGACTCGGATAACAATGTTTCCATCGGCTCCGTGCTCACGACCACCGCCCGCGCGGCCAAGCGTCTCAGACTGCGCAGCATCTTCTTTTGTTCATCAGCCGGGAGCACGGAGCACAGGTTATAGGGCATATCCAATATGGCCGCATCGTATGTGCCTTCGAGCTTATTCATATCCCCGAGTTTCACTAAATCTTCTTCATATCCAAAATGACGCAAATTCACTCGTGCTCCACGCACCGCCAACGGATTGATATCACAACCGCGAATATCCTTTCCCATACTTAATGCTTCAATCATTACATTGCCCATACCACAACACGGGTCCAGCAGTTTCAATGAGCCTGACTCTCCCTTTGCTGCTGTTAGATCAGTTGCTGCCAAATTCACAAGTGCCCTAGCTACCAGAACAGGTAGTCCAGTAGAATAATTTTGCGGCTTCTGACGACGCTCCTGCCACGATCTGTCGCTATACTGACACCTGCCCAGTAGCCACCGTTCTCCTATCCGAATAACACCAAGGGTGATATCCGGTGTCTTCATTTGCGCCTGCCCATGAATACGCGCACCAATCCGGCGTTCGATCCCGCGCCGCTCGTCATAACCGGCCTCATGGTCACCTTCTTTAAGGCACAACACCTTAAAGGTCTTTCCTTCCTCAAGCTGTAACATGGAAGCCGCTTCGCATAGCTCTTCCAGTGTTCCCGCATCTGTCACTACATCCAGCCGAAGATGAATAAACGGGCTGGTCCCCGGTTCCAGCCGTCGATGGGACAACAGGATGGAATCCTGCACGGGCGGCTGACCGAACAAACATTTTAATTCCAAAAGACATAACTCACGCTCTGTTTCATGACACGCATAGGTATACACGTAGCTTGGTTTCATTTCATCGATATTCGTTTTCTGTTTATTCATGTCATATCTCTTTTCATTTGGAATCAAGGCTAGAATTTACGGCCTCCGCTATTAGACGGTAGGAGTGAAGCCGCTGCTCATAATCGGGAATCGGTGTGACCAACAGAAACTCATCGTTATCATATTTAATCTGCAAGCCACGTAACCGTTCGGCAATAACCGACGGCGTTCCCACCAGCCAACTGGCTCGCATTGCCGGGTCGCCCAATGAAATCTGAGCAGTCCATTGCTGCGCCAGCTCATCCGTCAAGGCACATACTGCGCCTACAGCAACCATGGTACGTGGCTTGTCTATCCGGTTGGATGGCTGAAAGCTGGAGCGGTAAATGCTGAGCATTTCTTCCGTTTGCTGTTCACTCATAAACTGACCGAATACATAGCCTGTTGAATACTGGGCGGCATATTCGGCACTTTTTCGGTTTGTGCCCAGCATCCACACTGCTGGCGGCTGTTCAGGCATCGGCCGAGCAAACACAGGCACCTGCTCATATTCGTAAGTACCTTCCAGCAAAGCCAATAGAGCTTCCATCGTCTGTGGCAGCTCCGTCACATGTTGAAGAAAATTGCCGCTCAGTGCCATCGAAGCATGAGGTCCCCCACCAGGTGCTCTCCCTAGACCCAATTCAACTCTGCCAGGATATAGAACGGCCAGCAGATGAAACCATTCCGCGACCTTGACTGGACTATAATGCGGGAGCAAAATAGCACCTGCACCCAATTTGATTGTCTTCGTCACCGCCCCGATATGAGATAGCAGCACTTCCGGGCTGGAGGAAGCCAGCCCCTCCATATCATGGTGCTCCGAGGTCCAGTAGCGTGTATATCCCCACGCTTCTGCCTGTCTCGCTAGTTCGCCAGCTCGTTGAACCGCCTGCTCCGGACGGTTACCGGGCAGCAACGGCACCATATCGAGCACACCGAGATTCAACCTTTTTATAGATAAAGACCGAGATGGCATAGACACAATCCTCCCTCCTACTATCAGCTATAAACCAGTTTCTTCTACTATATAGGGGGAATTTAAAGGTTAATCCAGATCATAAATGGAACCCACCTTCAGGCCGTATAACTCATTATAGATTTTTTCAGCAAAAGCATCGGTCATGCCTGCAATATAGTCTATGACCATATGCTCCCATGTCCAGATCGGCTTCGTCTTGGCTTGGTCGCGCTCATAGCGCTGGAGCCAGTCGCTTGGAATAATAGATTTGGATGTTTCCGGGTCCAGAAAAGCCAACCAAAGTCGTTTGAGCATCCACTCACTCCGTTTTTGCAGTCGCTGTACGCGCAGATCGCGGATCATCGTAACCCAAGCAAAGCTTTTCAATACACTCACCGTGCGCAGCATATCCAAATCTTCGTTTCCATCCCGTACAAAGGTCACCTTTTTCCAATTTCCATCATCAATGACACCCAAGCTGCTGACAAACAGACTGACCCAGTATGCCTTCACTTCACGGCGGGTCCTGGAATAATCGTGTTCACACATCGGCATCTTGCCATTCCACACCTTCAAAAATTCACTCAGCACAGCCGCTACCTTCTGCTCAATCTGAGCCAGTTGCCAGCCTTGCCAGAAGCTATCCTCCAACGTGGTGATTTTCTCCGTAATCAGACGAATTAAATACGGATCATACAAGAAGTGCTCGTGTACCTCGATTTTTCCAGCCTTAATCCCATCCTCCAAATCATGCGCAGAATAAGCGATATCGTCGCACAGGTCCATAAGCTGGGCTTCCAGCGTTTTTTTACCATCAGGGATACCCCAATCCTCGCGGATGGAACGTATATATTCCCACTCATGCAGATACAACCCTTTTTTGTTCAGAATCCCTGGGTACGGGTATTTGTTGATCCCCAGTAACACAGCGTCCGACAAATTCAAACCATCCACGTTCTCACGCTTCTCCAAAAACATAATCAGCCGGAAATTGTGCGCATTCCCTTCAAAATGCTCATAAATTCGTCGCTCACGCGCATAGGCCTCCTGTCCACGCTTGGACTCCAGTGTGAAGCCTCCGGCAGAGGATATCTTTTCTACCTTTGTTTCAATCAGTTGATCCAAAATCCCGTCCAGTACTTCTTCTCCCTTGTGCCCGAACGGGGGATGCCCAAAGTCATGTGCGATGGAAGCACATTCTACCACCTCAGGGTCAATGATCAGTCCTGCGTTATCTGCCTGTTCCAGCTCTACTTCAGGATGGCGGCGCAGCAAGCTTCGGGATGCTTCACGCGCAATTTGCGCTACCTCCAAAGAATGCGTCAGTCGTGTGCGATAATAATCGCCCGTGCCTGCACCAAATACCTGTGATTTACCCTGCAACCGACGGAAAGTCGGTGAATGAATCAAACGGGAGTAATCCCGTTCATATGCGGCCCGTGAAGCGTCGCTTCGTGTCTGTTCCGCAAATTGCCGATGCTCTCTCTTGTCCTGCCATGTCATAAATCCCACTCCCTACGTACTCAATTGGAGTGATTATACATTTTTTTCGCGCTTCATGAAAGCTCACATGACTTTCAGTTATATATGTAAGCATCAAACTATCTCACCTATTCGTAAGAGTAGAAAGGATTGTATACCAATCTGCAAGATTTATGGACTGAGCGCATTATCGCCTATCAAGTCAAGCCAGTGGTCAGACGATGAGAAATAAAAAAACAAGTCCCAACTATGTCCCGAGACTTGTTTTTGCTTATGATAACTTCTATTTTTCCATTAATTTATTGAATATTTCTCTATCTTCGGAAGTAAAATCGGAAATCCGTTTCTTTTGCTTGTATGTGTTGGTACTTGAATCCAGCTTAATGAAGCTATTTTCACCAACCACATATACGATATTGTTTTTTATCTTATATGACACAATATTATCAACAGTATTTTCCGTTGGATCAGCAAGATGATTATAAAGTATTAAAGGGTCGTCCGGCCCCCCTCTAAAAATTTGAAAAGTCCCGTCACCAAAATATTCTACGGTATCTTTGCCTGATGGGTATTTATACTTCGTATCATCCCCAGAATTCACCAGGAAAATTAGAGTAGTAATTATAACTAGTAGAGAGATCAAGATCAAAATAAAGATATATCTACGCTTCATCTACAATTCACACTCACTTCCAAGCTTTTCTTGTATCAGTTACTGTTACATAAGACGTATACTCATTTAATGTTCCCCATGATTCCATTAAATTTGTTAGGTTTGCTGCAGCCCAACCAAGTTTGTTGTTCCCAGTAAACATTTGTTTAAAATTATACTCAAAATTATATTTATCATAATATATTGTAGTAATTTTCCATTGCCCGTCAACGTAGTTTCCATTTATTTTATAATACATCTTGTGAAAAGCATTATATAAATCTTTATCACTTTCTAATCCCTTAGATTCATTATTCGAAAAACTTTTAGCTTTATTAGCATTAGCTTTTTTGACTTCGTCATTAACTATTGCGATGTGTTCTTTAGATTTTTTAATTTGCTGCGCCTCATATGACCATTCGTTAAAGTGTAAATTTCCTGGGTTGTAATCAAGTGAATGTTGAAGTAAATTGGCTGTGATGTCCCCGTACTTCTTTCGAGCTATAGGAACAGCTACTAATGTAAAAGCTTTACGATCAGGATAATGTAGTACAGTATCTGAAGAATTCTTTACCTTCTCTACGCCTCGCACCCAAGTCTTTTCTAGTTCTACCATAGGATTTTCAAACGGAAAAGTATTACTTCCTGCATACACTAACATATTCTTACTATATGCATCTTCTAGTACTTTTTCCGAGACATCAGACTGTTCCTTTTCTCTTGTTTCCTTAAGTTCTAACTGAGGACTATATTGAATTTTTCCCAATTGATCTTCTTTTTGTTTTAAAACAAGTTCAAACTCAAGAATCTCTTTGCTGGTATCAATCTGTTCTTGATACTCATGTACGTAAGCGTGTGTAAACGTAATATCTCGAATTGTGTTTTCATTTCTAACGATTTGGATATTACATTTTCGATAGTAATCCTCAGTATCAGGTTCATATTCTGTGTTTGCCCATGTGTACAGCATGTTGGAATTATCCGCATTGTCTATAACTGAAGGAAGCGAATGAAGCGGAATTTTGCTTAGAATATGTAGCGAATGAACCAAGTTTGTAGACTTAGCTGAAAGGTTTAGGGAACTATTATTTTTATAAGTAAAGCCAGTGATCTCACCTTTTACAAACTCGATTGGTTCACCACCGGATTTACGTTCTATTCTTAATGAAATGCTCATTGAAATAATCTCCTCTGTTAATTCAATCTAGTTTTGTAGGAAATATTTGTGAAAAAATAATTTCCAAATATTAATATATACGAAAGATATTAAATAGTAAACATATTTTTAACTTGTACTTTTTCAGTTCGAATCGAATTTGAAAATCTAATATAAAAAAGGTGTCCCCCAGCCATTTGCTACAGGCCAGAGAACACCTTTTACTCAACTTTATATCCCTCACCACTTTTGCTCTAACGCTTTGCCCTCGGGTCCAATACATCCCGCAGCCCATCACCCATCAGATTAAAGCCTAATACGGTCAGCATGATAGATATCCCCGGAAAAATAACTGTCCACGGCGCGTTCTGGATATATTGCCGCGAATCGGACAACATTTTACCCCACTCTGGCTCAGGAGGTTGTGCACCCAAGCCTAGAAATCCAAGCGCTGCCGCTTCAATGATAGCCGTTCCGATCCCCAACGTTCCCTGTACGATGATTGGTGTCAGGCTGTTAGGCAAAATATAACGGAGGATGATTCGTGTATTATTGGCTCCAAGCGCTCTAGCAGAAGTGATATACTCCTCTGTTTTGACACTCAGCACCTTAGAGCGAACTAACCTTCCATACGTTGGCACATTGACAATGGCAATGGCGTACAACGCATTTTCCAATGAAGGCCCTAGAATGGCCACAATAGCAATGGCCAGCAAAATCCCCGGAAATGCCAGTAAAATGTCGAATAGCCGCGAAATGATCATATCTGCCCATTTTCCGTAAAATCCTGCGATTAAACCTAAGGCGGTTCCTACAATCATTGAACCAATAACAGACAAGAAACCGACCCACAACGAGATTCTGGCTCCATACAGCGTGCGAGTCAGTAAATCTCGACCGAGATCATCCGTACCGAACCAATGCTCCGCAGAAGGAGGCTGCAAACGGCTCACCAAATTTTGCTCTTTATAGTCAAAAGGAGCAATCCACGGCGCGATCAAAGCAATGATGACAAAGAAGATAATAATGCTCAGGCCGACGAACGCCATTTTATTGTGACGGAATGCCCTCCACGCGTCCCTCCAAGGGCCAGTCACAACAGGCAAATGCGCCAATGTACTGCGTGTCGTCGGTATGTTGTTGGGTTCCATTGAAAATTGTGACATCGGACAAGCTCCCCCTTGAACAATTGACGACTTGATTACTGATAACGGATACGCCGGTCGAGAACCGCGTACAACAAATCGACAATCAGATTAATGATGACGAACAGAAACGCTATGATCAGAATTCCGCTTTGAATAACCGGATAGTCACGCGAGCTGATCGCTTCAAAAATGTACCGCCCGATGCCGGGCCAGGCAAAAATGGTTTCTGTCAGTACCGCGCCTCCCAGTAGTGATCCCGTCTGAAGACCGATGACAGTAAGCACAGGGATCGCAGCATTTTTAAGCGCATGTTTGTACACGACTTGAAAAGATGCCAGCCCCTTCGCCCGAGCCGTACGGATATAGTCCGCATCCATAACCTCCAGCATACTGGAACGGGTAATGCGCGCAATGACCGCCATTGGAATCGTTCCCAGTGCGATACTGGGTAGGATCAAATGCTTGATAACGGTCCACACCTGATCCATACGTCCACCTATGAACGCATCAATCACGGCTAAATGTGTCACAGCTTCCACCGGATCACGGGAATTCATGCGTCCGATGGAAGGAAGCCAATGCAGCTTATTTGCAAAAATCCATTGCTCCATCAAGCCCAGCCAAAAAATCGGCATCGATACTCCGACCAGTGCAATGACCATGCTGACATAGTCAAACCAGGAATTTCGCTTCCAGGCACTCACGATGCCAGCGTTCATTCCAACTACTATGGCAAAAAACATGCTCGCTACTGTCAACTCCAGCGTAGCCGCCAGATAAGGAAGCATTTCCCGGGCAATCGGCTGTCTGGTGCGAATGGAATCACCCAAGTCTCCATGTGCCAGTTCACTCAAATAGGTTCCATATTGCTGAAACCACGGCTTATCCAGTCCCAATTGCTCACGTAGCGCCTGCTTGGACTGTTCCGTAGCTTTATCTCCTAGTATGGTTTCCGCCGGATCACCCGGAATAGCATGAATAATCGAAAATACGATAAGCGTCATGCCTAGTAATACAGGAATCAATATGGCCAGTCTTTTTACAATATATGAGTTCATATCCTATTCACCGCCTGCTTGCGTTTGGGCTATTCAAAATAAATATTTCCGTACGCTTCCATACCTGCCGGAGAAGGTACAAAACCCTTGAGGTTCGCTTTACCTGCCATCAACGGTGTGCTGTGAACCAAGGGAATCCACGGTGCATCCTGTTTAATAATCACTTGTGCTTGTTTATACAGTTCCCCACGCTTGTCCTGATCGACCTCAACCTGCGCCTTCACCAATACTTTATGGAGTTCCTCATTCACATAAAAACTACGGTTATTGCCTGGAATCGTATCCTTGTCCAGCAATGTATAAAGGAAATTATCCGGGTCACCATTGTCCCCGTTCCATCCCAGCATGTACAGATCATCCTTCTCTCCTGCTTTAAGATCATCCAGATACGTAGCCCATTCTGGAGATTGGATGTTGACTTTGACGCCTATTTTTTCAAAATCGGCTTGAATGGCCTCGGCCACCTTTTTGCCGTCAGGCATATAAGGACGAGATACGGGCATTGCATAGAAGGTTAACGGCTCGGGAAGCCCGTTAGGAAAGCCTGCTTCCGCCAGTAAAGATTTAGCCTTATCCAGATCATAGGCGTAGTCCTGAATACTATCGTTGTACCCCCATAACGTAGGTGGCATCGGATTGACCGCAGGCTTAGCCTGCCCTGCAAACAATGCATCAATAATGGCCTGTTTGTTCACTGCGTGATTCAGCGCCTGGCGCACCTTGGGATTATTGAATGTTTTTTTCTTTAAATTAAATCCAATGTACGCCACATTAAAGGAGGGACGTTCAATTTTCACCAATTCGCTATTACCGTCTAGCTGCTTTGCATCATCCGGATTCAAATCCTCCATCAGGTCAATTTCTCCATTTTGCAGAGCATTAAATCGCGCGGTATTGTCGGGTATGGAACGAACAATGATCTTTGCCAACTTCGGCTGGCCCTCTTTCCAATAGTTTGGATTCTTCTCCAGCGTGATGGTATCGTTCCGTTTCCATTCCTTAAATACAAAAGGCCCCGTGCCGACCGGATTACTCTTGAAATCAGCCTTTTTCTCCTGAATTGCCTTGGGACTTGCAATACTAAAGGATGGCATAGCGATATTTTGTAAAAACGGCGCCTGCGGCTTGTTTAGTGTAAACTGGACACTGTTCGCATCTACCGCTTTAATCTCCTTAATCACCCTACTTCCTTCAGGACCGAACATAGAATCATAATAGTCAAACGAGTCACCTTCAAATTTGTATGGACTTTTTGGATCAGCCCAGCGGTCAAAGTTAAACACAACCGCTTCAGCGTTAAAGTCACTTCCATCATGGAATTTTACACCCTGGCGCAGCTTGAACGTATAGACCAGTCCATCCGGTGATACTTCCCAGCTCTCTGCAAGTCCCGGTTGGATCTCCGTTGTGTTTTCCTTATATTCCAGCAGTGTGTCGAACACTTGCATTCCAATTTTTAGCGACTCGCTTTCAGTCACAATGGCAGGATCTAGCGCCACGGAATCTCCGCCGCGTCCATAAATAAGCGTGTCCTGCACGCCCTCTCCTGCTCCGCTTGGTGTTTTCCCTGCCTCTGGCTTTGCTCCTTCACCTGATCCCCCACAACCGGAAAGCGCCAAAACAGCTCCTAGCGCAAGCACCAGCAGAACGGTCCAGATTTTGTGTTTTGCATACTTTTTGCTCATGCAGCAAACCCCTTTCACACCTTATATATTGTTAATTCGTTGATACCGGATGAATGTCAATTCTTGAATTGACATGACAAGCTTGTCCTCAAGCTGTAATCCCAGGTTCCGAGTTCATCAAATAGGTGTAGTAGGACAGAAGTGTTCATAATCTAGTGGTGTAAGAGATGCTGTAGGGTAATAAATAAATGTGATGTGATAAAGAGAAAGAGGAGTATGTCAGGTCGTGGTGAAAGTGTGACATATACTCACAAACAGTGAATATTATGCTCAAACAAAGTTGATTATTGGATACTTTACTATAAAATCTGGAAGACGACAAGGGGGTTTTTCATACATTACGATATGTTTTTATACATCATGTCAATTAATATTACAAACCAACTTACACGATCATACCAAACATATATTCCTGCTGGGGGTCTTTAACCTCCAAGCAGGAGCATGATCTTACCTCAAAAATGTATTCAGCACCAAACCTACATCCTTAATATCCTAATTCCCAGGTATGTTCTGAAATAAACAAACATACAAGAGCTTTTACCGCTTGATTTGGCTGGTAGACATGCTGCATTTCCACCCAATGATTCACACTTTTAAAACGTTCTAGTTCAGCTTATGTAGAAATCATGAAGAACATCACTTTACAATAAGTGCAGGCGGTTGCCTTTGAACCGCCTGTCTATTTACGTTTCAGGCGTATGGATTAGTTTTCATGAAAATAATCCCTTTTTCGCATAAAATTTATAAAAGATCATTTGGTCGTTTTAAACACACCCAGACGGTTCAGTACGACCAGTAAGCGATAAAAATCGTAACTGCTTGGCAGTTTCGCATCCACAATCGGGCTTGCTGGATGAAATGCAACAGCGGCAGCCATTGCTTCCTTCGCCCAGGTCGGTACAGGCATAGTCTGATGCGCCTCCAGCTCAGCTACCCGCTGATCCACTTTTTTAATATAAGCGCTTTGTTCATTCAACGTCTGCTTGAG
This sequence comes from Paenibacillus sp. FSL M8-0228, assembly GCF_038007385.1. NCBI lineage: Bacteria > Bacillati > Bacillota > Bacilli > Caryophanales > Paenibacillaceae > Paenibacillus > Paenibacillus sp. FSL M8-0228. Next base: position 1,346,928 of record NZ_JBBOXA010000001.1, on the reverse strand, counting down.
CACATCTTTGCTGTTTTCAAGAGCGGCGACCTGCTGCTGCAGGGCCTTAAATGCCGCTTTTTCCTCTGCTGTCATTGACTCATCCCCCTCTTCTCCTGCAAATGCTTGGCGTAGCTCGGCCTCTGTTCCGGCGTATACATTCAGGTCAACCGGCCCTTGAATTCCATCAACCCGTCCACTATCGCTGTATTGCCAAAAGTCCCAGTTCTTCCATGCTGTGGTGTCGCCGGGCACCCGTGTACTATAACGTGCAATCCACAGCTTATAACTGCCCAATGGCGCTTTGAAATGGGCAGCAAAAGCATTCCCTGTGTATACCATCGGCTTACAGCCGCTTACCCGTTCAAATTCCGTTACAAATGCCAACGCAACCTCATGAATCGTGGCCGAGCTAAGCCCTCCCGGATTATTTTCGTAATCCATCACCGCTGGCAAGTCCAGCGCTTTCGCCCCACCCACCTGCTCCAACACCTCGGCGAAATGCCTGGCTTCTGCTTTTGCTGCATTTACATCGGTCGCATCTACAAAATGGTACGCTCCCAGTAAGAGCCCGGCTGCCTTGATCCCTTTTGCATTCGTGATAAATGTCGGATCGACGTAACGCTGTCCTTGACTCGCTTTAATAAAGGCAAACGATTTACCATCGGCTCGTACACGCTTCCAATCAATCGTTCCCTGATATCGGGACACGTCAATGCCTTCGGTAGCATTAGGGCTACGACTTTGCATAAGGCGCTCCCTCCCTGTCATTATAATGTTGTAGCACTCTGTCTCTGTTATATATGCTTGGACCATCCATACGGTCTGGGCTTTTCCACTTTTACACCGAAAAAAGGGCAAAAAGGTAGTCAGCCTATTTGGGTGGTGGTCACTGGTGGCACTTTATGAAACTTTATTCTCTTTGTCGGAAGGGTCGGTTGACTTTATTTTTTCTCCACTTGACTTGGACTCAAAAATAGCTACCGCATTCCGTAAAATATCCGGCATCGGCACTCCCATTCTGCCCACATTTTCAATAATGGACAACAGCTCGTTCGCTAAATAAAAGAAAACGACGGCATCCCGGAAGTAATGTGCATCCCCGAGAATACCGTCGATTAGGTGAGCTACCGTAATGAGCAAAAACACGGTAACCTTGCGAAAAATACCGTAATACCCCTGGCGGCTTTTTAGCTCCCCATTAATCCAGGCCGCTGCCCATCCGGTGAAAAAGTCGATCACGACCATCCACCACAGCAACGTCAACATTGTGGTCCACCCCCCGAAAAAATAACCGATCAAGGTCCCCGTGGAAAGCCCCAGCCAAATCTGATCGATCTTTTCATGCATATTTGTTCCCCCTTTTGAACCTAGGTGTAAAGTGAATGCCCTTGGACTGATCCAAGGGCATAAAAACAATGATTTTTATTTTGTTCTCTATACTGTTTTTTTACGGAAAATAGAGGTATACCATTTAACCGTTTCTTCCTGTTCATTTAAAGCATCGGTTGATGACGATCCTTCTACGTTGCCCGCTATTAGATCAGAACGCTTGGATAAAATAATCTTCATTACTTGTTCACGCTGTTCTTCATCTAAAACGTAACTTCCCATGATCGTTGCTATATCGCCCTCACCCCGCTCATAGCGAGTGATGCAAGCATGAGCACAAATACGCATTTGAGCCTCTGATAAAGCGGCCATAACTATAACTTCACCTCTTTTTATAAATTTTTCTATTACGAATAATTGTCAGTACACCTTATTTTCCTGCGTTACCAAGCATGAGCTGGGTCAGTGTCACTTCGAGATCTGCAATACGTTGCTTCAATTGATCTGTCTCACTCGGCTGTTGCTCTGCTTTTTGTGTCAGTTCCTTAATTGCTTCCTCACTCAATCCTTCACTCCAAAATGTCGTGGGGTCTCTGCGCTCTGGGGCCGTGAATGTCTGAGCAGAATATACAGGTTCGTCTCCACGTTCGTTTTCAGGCTTGTTTTGCCATTCACCATGCAGCTTCTGAAACGTTGCATGAGCCTCTTTGCTAAGTTGCTCGTATGCGTTTTGTGCTTCTAACAGTTTTTCTGCGTATACTGCTTCATAGGTCAGCCAACCTTGGATGTCAAAACGAGGATGGTATAGACCAGGTGGTACTGAAATCCCTACTGTATAACCAGCAGGGATGCTTTCTGAACTTGTTACATCTGTGGTACTAGAGCTACTGTCAGCAAGCCGATGGGTGTCTAGTTGTTGGTTTGTATCAGATTCAGATTGCGTAGGCGAAGATAGAGTGTAAAAAGGGACGATACCTGAAAAGGTGTCGTCCACCAGTTCGTCCTCCAGATAGAGGCCTTCTGTATTTACTTTAGGAACTACTTTCATGTTGTGACCTCCTTATTTTTCTGCAAGGAATGACAGCCCATCTAACCAGACGGTCATATAGGTTGTATTCTGCGTCTTTACCTGTCCTGCTGAATCTATCATTATTGTAGCATTGGGGGATTCGACCCCGCTCCCGTTGCTAGATCGCACTCTTATTTCTGTTAGGTTTCCAGGTCTGTATCCTACTGGCAAGGTGAACAGCAACGTTCCTGGTGCTACTACACCGCCTGTTGTGATGCCTCTAATAACGACAAGTTCGTCGTTCATTTTAAGGTACTTTACGGAAGAAGAAGACCACCCATTAAGCAATGTAGGTGTTAACCAAGCAGGATTATCCTTGTCAGCCTTCTTGTTCTCCAGCACCGACACACGCGCCGTGTTCTGCTGAACGCTATCTACCAAATCCGCAAGTAGCGTTTTTTCGTTGGCTGCATATGAGCCTATAAACGGCACGACTGGCGAACGGTCAAGCATAAGGTACGTAGCGGTGTATGTTGCCGCTTGGTCGTAGTTGCTTGTGTATATTATAGCCATCTGTTTACCATAAGCCGACGCAAAACTGATAAGACTGAACCTATTATCAACGACATTTCCACGGTATACAGCCAGTATCTTTTCTGTCATTTTAGACAGATTCGAACCCGGTAAGGCAGCATTATTTATTTGGTAGTTGCCGTTACTCTCAAATACCGGATTAGCCCGTTCACGCAACACAATCCCTGTGCCTACTTCAACCTGATTGTCTCCCTCAGTAAAGGAAAGTTGACCCTCTGATATGATAGGCTCCACGGTAGGCGTTGCAAGTTGATATACAAGTTGATACGGCGTATACCCTGCATAGGATTGTTGCGGTACGGATTGGGTAAAGTTAGGTGCGCCTACACGCTGAACCCAATACTTAGTGCCTGTACCGTTCCACGTTGCCGTGGTCATGGTTTGAGCATTCGCAGGAGTGATGGTGTTAGCATCGTACGCCTTGTACCCGTAAAAGTATGCTTTGATGTCATTCTGGTCCGGGCCGTAGCTGTCTGCCCATCCACTATCGGCAAGTGGGATGCCTAGGTAAATTTCTCCGGCTGCTGTGACTGCGTTTGAATCGGGTGTATTGCCCGTACTGCCTTGTGGCAATATCTTACCGTCGAACTTTGTACCAATGCCGCTACCCGCTACCGCTCCAGCCGACAGCCCCGACACTTTAACCTGTCTATTCCCGTTAGTAGCGCCGCCTTCGCCTTGTACCCATGCTAAACTCCCGTCTAACGTAACCCCATGCCACTTCTTGGACTTGAAGTATTGACCATCACGTTCAAACACTGTATCCGCATTAGCCCCCGTAACTGGGTCGGCGTACAGGTCTGTTTGCAACGCTAACATTGAGTCTTCGCGTGGTTTGAATGGTTTGGCTGCGCTGCCGATGTTGATAGAAACATCACGGAATACCGCCGTACCTGTTGCGGCAATATCAAGACCTACAATCACCTGTAAATATGACGTGTTGGCTGGCGTTGTGAAACTCTTAACCATTGTTTTTGTTCCGTTGGATGTGGCAAACGGACCAGTTGTGAAGTCCGCTAACACTTCCCCATTCTTTCCCATGGCTTGTAAGTTCCAGTATGCCCCTGATCCAATAGTACCGCCTATGTTAGACACATCAACCGTGACCGATAATGTATAGTCTGTTGCTGGTACCGCATTGACTTTATACCCCAGTGTATTAAAGCCAGACAGCCCCGTCGATTTATCTAGCCGCACCTGATTAGGACCTATAGTTGTTGCCGTTCCCGCCTGCGCAACGGTGGACCATTCATAAAAGCTCGGCAATAGGTTTTCCCCGTACCGTATCGCATATGGATTACGAACGGGCATTAAACTGTCAACATAGGGCCATTTGGCTGCTGCTTGTGCTGGCGTATAACTTGCAGCTGCTGTGTAGTCTGCCTCGCTGATCTCGTATACGCGCACACTGTCCATATTAAACGTATTGCCGCTTGCACCCGTGCCTGTGACTGTAACAATGTGAAAATAGTCCTTCGTCGTGAACCGTACAACAGACGGAGCAAAAACAGAGGCAGAAGTTACCTCGTTACCCACAGCACCAGCAATACCATTTATTGATATCGCCACCTTGCTGGTATTACCACTTTTCACGTCCGCTATTGCGATATATTTTCGTCCAGGTGTGGTCAAAAAACTTGCAGACGCAGTTGCAGACGCACTACCCAGCGTAATTTTAAATGAACTGCTGCCGTTGGTTTTGCTGTTAGAGTCTATTGCAATAGCTACGTTTGAGGACCATTCGCTCACTGTCTCGCAGCTACCCATCCGTCCCAACAAATTCACCAACGTACGCCCGCTCAGCCCCGTCAGCGAAAATGGCGCAGCCTTTTCCGTATGAACCATCTGCACCCCGGGTTCGAGAGTTACCGTCTTACGCTCTGTCGTATCCAAACGCTTCTTGATCGCATTCACACCATCATTCACGTCACCAGCAAATTCATCAACAGCCCGCCAGTTTTGGTCCAAATACTTCTCCAAATCAAAATACGTGGTTTTGGGCGATGTGCGGTCAATTTGATTTAAACCAAGATTCGGTGTTTTTTCACTTGCCATGTTATGCGCCACCTCCTAAATATCTATCCTGTGTTGTATGTTCATTTTCATAGAGGGTCATAGACTCCACTTCGGCAATGGTCAGGTAGCGTAGTTTGTACTCCACTGCCATGTGGGCGGGCTTGATCTCCTCGATGGCTGCTTTAAGATCATCTACGTTGGGTGGAATCCCGATGGTATCTATAAATTTGACCGTAAATCCCCATTCGGCAGGGTGAAAAATAACATCTACCGTACCTCCGTCATACGCCTCTGCTACATTTTTGACAAGCCGACCGGAAAAAGTTCCTGCCCCTCGCAGCTTCGACTCCACCACCGCACGCCGTTGGTCCAATGGCTTCGCCAGATCGGTTTCAATCCCCAACTCCATTTCCCAGCGTTCCAACCCCCATGTGGCGGTACGTACAAAAAACTGTCCCACCGTTGCATCCATTGCAAGATACAAGGCGTCCAATTCGCTTCCTTTAGCATCCATATCGGAACGCATCACGCGTGAGGTTTCGTAATAGGAAGGCAAATAGGAAAGCAGCTCACGTCCTCGCTCGCTGCTCATTTGGCCCACTGTATCTTCCGCTATCGTTACTCGATTAACCAAAGTGCCACTACGGTTTGCATGTTTTCCCTGGTCTGGGTTATTCAATAAATCGCCAAAACTGTTCGTTCCATTGTTACTCACTGACGCTCACCGTCCCCAGCACGGCTACCTGGCCTGAGCCAATCTCAATATTCTGATTGCTCTGTCCATTGATTTTCAGTTCAGAGAAATCAATAATAATCGGAATATCGAGCAAAACAGCAGAAATCCGGGTATACCGTACCAACGGGTCTTCCTTGTAAAAGGCAAGCTGCTTCAAATACGTCCGCACACCGCTCTCGATGAGCTTTTTGATTTCATCCAGTGTGGACGGCTTCTCTTTGGTACGCTGTACCTTGACTGAGATGTTAATCTCCACTTCTGCTGCTGGCATGATCGTCACCACAGGGCCCGCTGGCGCCAGTCCTTCTCCTTGTCCATCCTGCGTCGGATCGATGTACTTCTGCACCGCAGCGACGATATCTGGGCTGGCTGCGCGTTTATCCGTATCCAGCACATATAACCCCACTGTTCCCGGTCCTTTCCAGAGCGGAACTACTTCCACGCCACCCACTCCAGCAATCTCATTCGCCCACTGAGTATACTGCGCCTTGTTGCCGCTTGTGCCCTGGTTCCGCACCTTGGCATAAAAACGCTCCAGCAATAGCTGGTCGCTCTCAACGTCTGTACCGCTTTTGGTTTCCTCCGTATTGATCACAGAGGCAACCCCGCTAATCGGAGTGGCCATCACCTGGATGACGCCCGCAGGTACATTACCGCTGCGCCCGGGGTTGACCGCCCGAATAGCCGCTTCCCCGGCACCTTGTTCATCCAGCGTGACCGAAGCCGTGGTCGCATACTCAATAGAAGCTTCCCCGGATACATCATCTGCCGGGGTCGCCACCAAGGTTCCCGCCGGGACAGTCGTTCCCGCTGTGCCCGTGAACGTAACCATACCTGAGGCCGCAACCGCTTCTCGCCGTGTCACCCCATGCTCTGCTGTCCGCAAATCCAGCTCCGGCGAACGAAAATCCGGGTTGTCGCTGGCTGCTGTGCTGGCAAAGCCCCGACGCAGCAGCTCCTGCGCCCAGATCGCCGCTTCCGAGAGCATGAATGCCACCGGCGCCTGCGCATCCCAAATAAAAGAGCCCTCGGACTTATCAATATCCGAAGGCACTTTTTCCAGCATTCGATTTAAAATTTCCTCTTCCGTCTGGTCTACCAAATATTCCGGCAAGTCTGCCATTAGATCACCACACTTTCCACAATTTCCGTTTCATCCCGCACGTTCGTAATCTGGCAGCTAAAATGGCACGCCTCGCCTTCCCAGCGAAACGTGAACTGATCCACACTAGCCGTACGTGCATCTGCTAGTAGCGCCTCTGTGACCATGCGTTTAATTTCACTTTCCTGCACACCGTGCCCATAGCTGCTGCCAATGAGCTCCTCCAGCTCACTCCCATAGTCAGGTGAATAGATCACATGCCGGTAGCGAGGAGTGCGAATCGCTTTTTCACACCACTGTACCCACGCTTCTTTCTCCCCTGTAGTCACGATTTTACGACTAGGGCTCATAACAAACTCGCCGGCTTCAAAATCAAACCTCCAGCTTCGCCCAAATACTGCACGGTTATCCTCCAGTATATCCGGGTCGGTCATATCCCTGTCTGTCCAGATCATATCATCTGTTTCGGGAAATAAATTAGCCACGTCCACTCACCACCTTGCACACGACCACCACATCATTGCCGCTATTCACCCGAACCGCCAGTACACGATCTCCAGGCTTGAGTCCTTCGTTCAAACTGAGATTCACATCCTCCAGCTCGTCTTCCCCGATATAAAAGGAAGTTTTCAGCTCTTTACCTTCCCAATTTTCTGATTCCACTGCGGTTGAGGTACCTTTGTACATATGGCGTGGTACAGATAGCAGTCCCGGCAGCTCCGCGACCAGATAATCCTGAAGCTCATGTTTAAAATCGTCCAGCTTGAGTCCCGTGGAGGTGATCGTGCCTAGTACCGCGCCCACTCCACTCAGCGCTTGCTTGGTGTGCTTATGAAATGAAGATTGCAGCGCAGTAGCCAAATGCCCGTAGGGGTCCTTATTCAAGGTAAAACCTCCTTTTTACATCGTCATACGTTCCGAGCTCCAGCGACATACTGCCGGGGTTGCCCAATTCCCTGCTCACTGAAATGACCAGTAGCTTTATGGAACCTAGCATCACTGCGTCTCCTGCTCGAATCGTGTTCATATCTGGTGCATTTACCGATATCGTTTGCTGTATGCCTCTCAGCTTACTTTTAGCCAGCTCACGGGCTGCTGCACCGGACTTGACCTCGTCATCCTGCACGATCACCTGAAGTGTCCCATATTTGGCAATGTCCTTTTCCTCAAGCGCCATCACCTTGGAAGGAACCTCATTACCTGTTTCACTAGCCGCCGTAGCCAGCACTTTCACCCTCGTAGCTGCACCTTCCAGCGTGCGGGACTGTGTCGTATCAGTCACTCTCTCCAAAACATACACGTCTTTGTTCGTTCCTAGCTCGTACAGATCCAACCCGGAAGAAATCATCCGCGGATGATACAGCTTTCCCCCCGCCTTTGCCGTTTCGCGCAGATCTCCCAGCATCATAGAATAGATGGACTGTGTGCGGTATACGGCGCGTCCCAGCGTTTTTTTCGTATCTGGCAATGAAGCGATTTTCAACTTCCAGTCCCTAGCATACTTCTGAAAACGCTGAGTAGCCGTCTGCTTGGCAGGGAGTAAATATTCATCCTCTGACTTGTCCAAATACACTGTACGGTCATACAACGTCAGCGTCATGCGTTTAAGCCCGTTGTTAGATGTTTCTACTTCCCAAATCACGGCAGGGGACAACAAGGGAACATAATCTTTTTTACCATAAGGAATCCCGCTAACCCGAATGGACATCCCAGGGGAAATAGCGGGCATATCCGACGTAACGACTAGATTGACGGTTCCCTGATAGGCGATTTGTTCCAGCGAGTCCCTCAAATTAATGTTCTCCACAAGCGGCGACAAATCATATTTATCCTGTAAAATGACTTTATAGCTCATGACAACACCAGCTTTTGCCCCGGTTTAATTGCATTCGGATTTTGCCCAATAACCTTTTTGTTAAGCTGATAAATACGACTCCATTGCGAGCTATCCCCCAATTCGAGCTTGGCAATTTTGGACAAGGAATCCCCGAACTTAACCGTATATATTTTTTTCTTTTCTTTCATATCTGTGCGGGGCTTTTTGTTAACCGTAGCCGCCTTACTTCCTGTGCCACCAGCTTTTTTGGCAACTTTCATATCACTCCAGGTCCGCAGTGACAGATCAAAATTCACATCTCCATACTCGCCGCCGCGAAAGATCGAATTATGAGATGCCACAATTACTGGCACATTCACGGCTGTCTCCGTAATAATAAAACGTAGCGGGTTCTTAGATAACAAAAAGCCATTCAACGTGTTCATGGCCTCCTGCGGATCAGGAATATCTTTGTATGTGCAATACGCTGGATTGTATTCTTTCGGAAAAAAAGAAGAGAAGGAAATTTCCTTCACCTTCTCCCCTTGCGGGAAGTCAAACTCCCCATAGGATAAAATCGTCGTTGTATCAAACCCTTTTTGCCGTGAGATCGTCACTTCCTCAGGATTTACCGGAAACTGAAACTTTTTTCCTTTACCATCCGTCAAACTAAATTCCATCTCTTTCCTCCCTCCCCATTACTCCCATCTACTGTATTACTTAGCTACAGCGCCTACAGGCTTGGTGTTCTGCGTTGCACGCAGAATTTCAGCTTTGAGACGGTGGCCAATTTGCATAATAAGCCCATCCACATCCAGCTTGTTCTCATGTACAGTGACCTGTACAGCCCCCGCAGGAAGATTGAATTGGTTGGTGGTTTCCGTTTTAAAATCCTTCAAAAAGCCAGACAGTGTTCCCATTTGTTCAGGACTGATCTGTACTACTTGAGGTGTCGGATTACCATTACCTTTGCCTTTAGCTTTGGCTCCATTATTCGCATGAGCCGCAGTATTCAGTAGTGGGTTGGGATTGACTCCCTGGTTAGCTATAGCCATCGGTCCATAAGGATTAGGGACACCTTTTGCACCTGGTTGCTGAGGTCCATACATCACTTGAGAGCCGGGTGGTAACCCCGGAAATGGTGGCATAGGTGTTAACGGTTTGGTAGCCACAGCTACAGCAGGTTGAGGTGGTATAGCAGGTTTAGGTACTTCAGGCGGCTTAGCTGGGGCTTTCTTAGGTTCATCTTTTTTACCAAAAGAGAAGAAGTTAGAGATGCTATCACCAAAGGCTTCGCTCTTCTCAGAAAGCCATCCGGTTACTTTGGATGCCTTTTCCTTTATTTCAGAGCCATGGTCTGAAATCCAACCGCCCACTTTGCCCCCTAAAAAGTCACCTGCTAAACCGCCCACATATGAGCCAACAGCAGTGCCGACACCTGGAAGCAAAAATGTTCCAATTGCTCCGCCTACCGTACTCCCAACCGCCCCACCTACGGTGGAACCAATCGCTTGTGCGCGTTCCTTGCCCGGAGCTGCTGTAGCTATGCTTGCTGCATCTGCCAGAACCCCCAAAGGCCCACTAATGAACTTTTTGCTTACGCCCAGGCCCTTACTCACTTTTTCAACTAATCCGCTATCGCTCACCATATCTAGGACAGAAGAAGCATCTATATCTGTTCCACCCGTTAGCAAGTCGCCTGCAAAGCTAAGAATACCACCCGACTTGGAAGAGCGGCGATTACCAGGATTTCTCGGATGATTTCTTGGGCTTGGAACCCTTCGGGCAGGGTTAATCCGAGGATTGGATTCTGCTGAACCTCCAGCGTTTTGTCGTCCGCTTCTGTTTCCTTGTATCGAGTTCCGATCTCTAATATTAATTCTTGCTATCTCTCCGGCTCTTGAATTAAAATCTCTTTGACTACTCGAAGACCGACGACTACCGCCTCTATTACCAGATCTTCTACCCCCTGAACGTTTGTTCCTTCTTCCCGGGCTACTTGCGCCGCCACCGCCAAACCCGCCAGTAGATTTATCTGAGGTAACTTGAATTAATTTCTGAATTAACTCTTTAATCTCCGAAAGGTCTTTATTGCCTGAAGCGCCTTCAGCATTTCCTTCTGCAGCATCTTCTTTCTTATCTGGAAAAAAGAATTTTTTAAGTACTCCTTTTGCTCCGCCTTCCTTCCACGTTTGTCTGGTTTCCATAAAAGCGGCGGGCATCTTTTTAAACGTTTGAAGACTTAAATCTTCACCTGTAACCCCTTTGTACACTTCCTGGACAACCTTAGCAGGTTCATTATACTTTTGCAGTGCCTCAGCCCAAGCAGGAAGTTTACTTTCCTCTTCTGCTTTAGGTTTTGTACTATTTAGTATGTTTGAACCAGTGTTGCCTCTAACTGCCTTCGTGTTGTTCTCCAACGCTGTTATAAGACCACTAATGCCGTCGATGGACACACTACTGCTACTGCTTACCTTCAAATTCACACTGCCCGAGGCATTAATAATCTGGGATTTAACCCGGTTAATCTTGTTTAACAGATTATCCAAGCCTTTGGAAGCCATATCGTTCAGCACAATTTCCGGGGCCATGCGAGTGCGGCCGATTTTCAACACACGTCCTTGAATCCGCTCAAAATAACGTTCCATTGCGCGCAATTCTCTGTTCGCCTTAATGACGTTTTTAGGATCAATCACAAGGTTCATGCGGTAATTTAATGCTTCTGCCATCTATCATGTTCACCTCCTTGTTTATGCTTTTGAAGCTGCTATGCTATCCATTTCCTGTTCGGCAAACGCCAGCAGCAGCATACGCTCACCGCGGGGAAGCCGCCAAAAGTCTCCGGGGCGGAGGTGGTGCCGGACCCACAAGTGGTACAGCATCGTCGTCATTCCCCCGGAGCCGATTAGTTTTTTAGGTCAGCAATCTCAACGCCAAAACCGGACAGCTCCAGCACCTTATCCCCTACTGCATCCAGCTCACCCGCCAGCAGCATACGGCGGACAGACTGTTCGCCACCGGACAGCTTTAAGCGGCTTGTAATACGGGGATCGCCCCAACCATTAAGGGACAAGCCTTTCACTTCCAGCTTGCCGGTAGCTTCCGAAATCAACAAGGCGTTGAACGTTTCAGTATCTACTTTTTCATCTACAGCCCCCTTCACGGTTCGGCGAATTGTGCAGCGTTCACGAATGCTGTCCACTTTGCTGGAGGTCAAACCGTGCAGTACAATTTTCATATCGAGGCGCTTGATACGTACCGTTTCCTCTGGTAGTTTTTCAGCAGCTTCAAACAGGCTGTCCAAAATTTGTTCTTCTGTCATATTCTCATTCAAGCTCATAAGTCATTCTCCCTTATTGTTCATTTGTATTTGGGGAACGGAACGCCTGACAGCATCCCATCCCCCGTTTTCCAATTTAGTTCGCTACAATCGGATCCAGCAGCTCATAGCCTTCGAAGGTGAAGGTCGTTTCTTCCTGTACTTCTTCACCTGCTGTCCAGTTGGCCAGCTGGATTTTGTCAGGAGTGCAACGAATAAGACGAATACTTTCATGTCCGAAGGCTTCTGGATCATCCAATTTAGTAATAATCTCAAAACGGTTAAAACCGCGACGAATCATATCGGATGTGACCTTGTAGCCACTCATTGTTCCCGTCCCTTTTTTGATACCACGCTTGTGCACCTTCCACTCGTTGCCCACGAGATTCAGCTCGCGTTTTTCCATTTCTACGCTAGCTTCCAGCTTATTGATATTCGTCTGCCACACCCCGTCCACATGCGCCTGACCAAACGTACCTAAAATGACTCTTGAAGCATCCAACATTTCTTTTTCCTCCTCAAAATAATCCATAATATAGTTCGGGATTTCATAAAATCCTCGTTGTTAAAAAGCTACTTCATTTCTGCCGATTGCCTGCAAAATGCTTATACACGTAAAATGCTTATTTATTGCACGTAAAATGTGCCGAACAGCTGCTCCATCACGTCGGTGAGCTTCACGTTCCATTGCAGGAACACTTGATCCGGCTCCGGTTTGATGACTGGCGCATCGCCGTAGTAAGCCGGGTCGAGAATGACATCGTAGCCATCTGCTTCGATGACATTGCTCAGCGACAGCTGTGCCAAGTATTCTTTGATTGCACCGATAAGTGCCAGACGGCCTTCCACCGTATTGTTGATTTTGCCAATGTAAGTCTCTTCAGCTGCACGCTGCAAGTCAGCGTTAATAGCGTCCATGACACGGATGGAACGAATTTTCTTCCATGCGTTGTTTTGCCCGGCAGATGGATTCACCAAGCTGTTGATCCCGCGCAGCGCTTTGACCTGACGGCCGTCGAAGAACAGCAGGAAGACACCATTACGAACAGCCTGCTCCTGCTCAGAGCGTGTCCAGCGGCGGGTTACATCCTCAAAAGGCGTAACCGCATAAGTCGCCGATTGATTCAGACGTTGGCCTGCAATCAGTCCGGCTACATAAGCAGCCGTTTGGGCAGAACTGTAGTCCGTACCTGCCAGACGTACGCCTGTACCGACGTTCACGATGCCTTCATGGTTCAGCGCCAGGGAACGTGCAGAGGCCAAGCTAACAGCCGTTTTGGACACATCATCTGCCGCAGAACCGCCGAATACAGCGATTACGCCTTTACCTTCGCCCCGGACACGCTTGATCCAGGCAGCGAAGCTTTGCAGCAATGCCAGATCAGCTGCATAATCCAGAGCCAAGACATTAAATTCCTGCCCTTCAAGTGCCTCCTGCATCGCGATGTAATCGGCATTAACCAGCTTGCTATTGCCGCTGTTGCCGCCAGTGAGGTGTACGCCGCTGACATCCACCGGAATGCCGCCGTCGCCGACAACTTCGGCCTTCACCCATACATTTTCGCTGTTCTCGTTCATCGCCTTGGCGATAGAGGCAGCCGTACCGTCACTGCCTTTGTACGTGCCGAGCAGCTTGGTTCCTTCATAGAGGCGCACCTCACGAGCTTGCTCATCACCCAAAGTTGGCTGTACAGTTACAGCAAAACCATTACCGCGGCTACCTGTGTACAAAGCCTTCAGACGCAGCACATCCGCCGGGGTCGCACCGCCGCTTTTCAGCGTCACAGATGCTTCAGCAGCTGTATCATCTGCCAAACGGTAGGCTAAGAGCTTTTTCGGACCGCCCAGCAAAGCCAGATACAGCGTCGAATACGCGGTCGCACCGTCCAGACTGTCACCCGAAAAGATTTGGCTGATTGCCGTTTCACTGCCGATCTCTACAAACTCACGTACAGGGCCCCAATTCGCCTTAACGGGCACAACGACCGTACCACGCGACCCACCTTGAATCGCTGAAGCTGCTGCTGCCTGAAAATTCATATACAAACCCGGCAATACCGGTTTATTCGTGTTTTCCCATGTTCCGCCTGCCATAATTAGTCCACCTTCGCTTTCATAAATTGTTCGATTTTAGTGTGTGCTTCTGCTACCGTAAACAGCTTGTCCTGTGTGCCAAAAAAGGCGCCTGCCAGCACTTCTTCTTTCACGGAAAACAATGGTTCTGCGTGCTCTTTTAGCTCCTCCAGCGTATAGCGAGGGCCACTTGCTTCTTGCCCGGCATATACCGGGGCCTTCTCATGGTTTTCCAAGGTCACTCGGACCACCTCATTTCAAAATAGGATGAATTTCCACTCTGCGAATCAACGCCGCTTCCTCAGCCGGACGCATACGCCGCTGTACTAACATCAGCCGAAGCTGACCATCTAAAATGGCATCTGCCTGCAAATCGGCTGAAGCTTCAGCTGTAGACATATAACGGCCCTTGTCCTGATCCAGAGGAAGCTGGATTTGAGCGGCAAAGCCCTCGATCAGTGCGAAAGCTGCGCGGTTTTCCTCGGTGGTGTCCGGGGCGGTAATATGCCCGATGAACCGTTTGCGCAGCTCATACATGGAGGCTCCCGCCATCCTAGTTTCGCAGCCGCTCATCCGCCATAGTACCGCTTGCCGCCCCGGCTGTGCGGGCCATGCGTCGGCGTATACCGACCACGTTTCACCCAGTTGCTTCTGCGTCCAGCGGACCAGCGCGGCCAGCCACTCTTCCGGCTGTGTAGCACCGCTTGCTGGAACGGCCAAACCACCTTCCGTCTCAGGCACATACACGCCAAAACGAAGCGTTCTATAGGCCTTGCCCGTAACGGTGTCCAGCTTTTCTGCATCCCGCACGCCCAAATAGTGCGCGGTAAAAGTCGATGTATCCTCACCTGCACCTGTCACGGGTTCCCGGTGCAGCCCGGCAATCAGGGCATTCGCCCATACGTCAGCCTGCGCCAGTCCGGCTTGTCCTGCGTACAGCATGATGCGGACAACCTGCCGATAGCCGGCCCAGGAAGACTTCCAGATTTCCTCGCCCAGCGCCATAACAGCATACGGCTCCTCTGCCGTCTGCGACGGTGGCTGAACATCGTATACACGCCCTTGCAGCGCTGGAATAATTTCAATGAGCTTTTGCTTAAAGGCTTGTCTCATTCTGCGGCATGCCACCTTTGCGTACCCTGCGTTCGCATGTTGTGGCTATTCAGCCAGGCTTTTTTCCACTTCCGTGTTCTCATCCGGCGCAGCTCCATACTCATGCATTGCAGCATCCCTTGCTTAGGCAACACGACTCCTCCTTTCTATTCAACGAATTCCCGGGAACCGACAGAGACGATCACCGCATGAAAAAACCGGCCCTAATGGCCGGCTAACGTTTGACTGTGTGTGTCTTCGGTATGTCCTCTTGTCTTGATTCCCGATGATATAATCTTACACCCTAATAACGAATGCGTTGCCGGGGAAATGGACGATAAAAGCAGAGGATAGGGATGATGTTGGGAGGTTTTTTGAGAACACATGTTCGTATCGTAAAAAAAGACCTTGACCCCTGTTATTACAGGAAATCAAAGCCTTTTAGGAAACCATTTTAAAATAGAAATGAGAACAAGTGGATAATTATTACATCAACCCAATTTTCGATCCGCGCCCTTCTGCAAGCCTGCCAAATTTAAAACGCCTTGGTCCGCCAGTGCAAGCGCCATTTTGTAAAAAGCACGCGTGCGAAGCTTCGTATACGTATCCTTGCTGACTGGCGGGTCTAACACATAATTGTAAACCTTGTAATCGAACACATCGTCATCCTTTAAATAACGTTCACGGATAAGCAGCTGTTCGCGTTCATTCAAGCGGCTCACTACGGCATCCACCATTTCGCAGTAGGCCAAGCGGGCGGCAGGAGCATCTACATTATATACGGCTGTCCGGGCCGTTGGATCGCTTGTCACATTTGTTGGGCCGCTCGGGCGATCCGTATAGCCAGCCGTAATAAAGCTCTCCCGATCCATAAAGGTAATCGTTTTATAAATTCGGTATTTCTCAAACACACCCTCCAATGCATTCTGCGTTTTGCGACGGTCCAATTCGGGTAAGTTATTTCTCATGTAAAGCAACACTCCTTATATGCCTTTTGACAATGATGTATTTTTAAATGAAGATTTTGCAAAATCCTCAAATAGAAAACGCTCATGTTTACATTGTGTTCCCCTTTTGTTCGTATCTTGAGTATAACATAACATTATTTAGGATAGGTATCCATCCTCAAAAAAAGCAGTATAGCTCCAAAAACAGGATATTCGCTTTATTTTCCTATGCCTTTTGGCATATTACGTGCTTTTACTATTTACCTAATGGTATAATAAAAGCAATATCTATGATTCTCTTGCAGAAAGGAGCCCCCATTGTGGAACAGCCAGCATTCGGAACTTACTTAAAACAGCAGCGCGAGCACAAACACTTGAGCATCAACCAATTGGCAGACGCCGCAGGTATTAGCAATTCACAAATTTCCCGCATTGAAAATGGACTGCGCGGAATTCCCAAACCCTCCACTCTCCGCAAAATAGCGGACGCGCTCAGCGTATCCTATACCGAAATGATGAAGGCCGCCGGATATTGGGGAGACGATGATTCAATGGAGCAAAGTCCATATGAACTTTATCCTTCTACTGTACCGGAATGGGCAACCTCTAAAGACCGCCGGGATTTTAAAAAAATGCTGGAGGAAGACGACGAATTAATGTTCGATGGCATTCCGCTGGATGAAAAAGATCGTCAACGGATCAAGGACGTTCTGACAGGTCTGTTCTGGGAAGCCAAACAGATGAACAAACATAAAAAGCCCAAAGAGCCCCAAGCGGGCAAAGATCAGGGATAGCAGGTGAGCGTATGAACGAACTCATTCACAAACTTGTCCGAAAATACCGTACCAACTGCCCCTTCGATATTGCGAAAGCCCTGGGTATCCATATCCGATACTGCGATCTAGGCCCCACAACCAAAGGGCTGTATTACCACAAGCTACGTAGAAGATTTATCGTTATCCACAATGGCCTCACACCCGAATGGGAACGGTTCGTCTGTGCGCATGAATTGGGACATGACCGACTGCATAAAGGCATCAGCCGCTTTTTTATGGAGGAGCATTCCTACTTTTCCCCAGGAAAATTTGAACAGCAGGCCAATCGGTTTGCCGTGCTTTTGTTGAGTGAAGGAAAACCGCCACTAGCTGACGAAACGTTGGATCACTATTTACCCCGCATTGGGCTGCCCAAAGAGACTGCCCTTTTTTTTGATCGCAAAACAGAACACTAGTTCCCCACCCGTAGGTTACTGTTTATTACTTCCTCTATAATATAGGTAACTAGACGATGGGTTTAACAACCGATATATCAAAAAATTTTAGTGCTTTGATATAAAATAGAAGTTATTTTTACAATCATCTGATAAAATGTGGTCGTAAGCGGTTTCTCTAATTCATTCATTTTATGGGAGGTTGAAGGAACAACATGAACTCATGGAAAAAACTCTCGTCGATCCTGACGACTGCCGCGCTTTTACTTGGGTGTCTCGGTACAGCAGCAGCAGACCCAGCAACCCATGTGGGAACAGCGGGAACGGCAACGACTCCAGTCAGCGGTAAACACATCACCATCCTACATACGAACGATACCCATGCCCACGTGGTCGCGAATGACAAGGAAATGGGATTCGCCAAGCTGGCGGGTATCATTGATCAGTACCGGGCTTCTAATCCCAATACACTGCTGCTAGATGACGGGGATACCGTTCATGGAACGACCTTCGCTACTTTGGTTTACGGTGAGAGCATTGTGAAAGTGATTAACAAGCTGCGCTATGATGCTATGGTTCCGGGTAACCACGAGTTTAATTATGGTTGGAAGCATCTTGTCGAGCTAAGTAAGGAAATTCAGTTCCCTGTGCTCAGCGCCAATATTAAACAAACAGACGGAACACGTTTGTTCAAACCCTATGTTATTAAAGAAGTGGATGGCGTTAAAATCGGTATTATCGGTCTGACTACGCCAGAAACAGCATATAAGACGAATCCCAAAAATGTTGAGGGTATTCAATTCACCGATCCTGCGGCTGAGGCCAAAGCGGCTGTTGATGAAATCCGCAGCAAAGTAGATGTCGTTGTTGTTCTTGGTCACCTGGGGCAGGATGCGTCTAGTAAGGACACCAGCCTCAAAGTTGTTAAGGAAGTGCCTGGCATTGATATTTTCATCGATGGACACAGCCATACTGTACTGGAAAAAGGCTTGGTTAGTGACAATGATACATTGATCGCTAGCGCAGGTGAATACACCAAGTATTTGGGTGTTGTGGACTTATGGGTCGACGGCGGTAAGGTTACGCAAAAGCAAGCCAAGCTGATTGATTCGACTCAAGCAGTGGACGTTCAGCCCAACGCTGAAATTGCTGCATTGATCGCCTCCATTCAGAAGGACCAGGAACCTATTCTTAAAGAGGTTGTAACGCAAACGAGTGTGGATCTGGAAGGAGCACGCGAAAAGGTACGTGCAAGTGAAACCAATCTCGGTGACCTGCTCACCGATGCTATGCGTGACGTTTCGGGAGCAGATGTGGCTTTAACGAACGGTGGCGGCATCCGGGCTTCCATCAAGACGGGAACGGTAACCAAGGGAGACGTCATCACTGTGCTACCTTTCGGCAACCAGATCGTTACCTTGAAGGTGAAAGGCTCTGACATTCAGGCCGCACTGGAAAATGGTACAGCCTCCTATCCAGAGCCAAGCGGAGGTTTCCCGCAGGTATCAGGTATCTCGTTCAAAATAGACACATCAGCAGCCAAAGGCAGCCGTGTTCATTCCATTCTGATCGGCGGAAAGACACTTGATCCTGAGGCAACATATACACTGGCCACCAATGATTTTACTGCCGTAGGTGGTGACCAATATACGATGTTCGCTAAATATCCACAGGCAGGTATGTTCGGCTCGCTTGATGAGGCGTTAATCCGCTACATGCAAAAGGTGGGCTCCGCTAGCCTGCAAGTACAAGCAGACGGTCGCATTCAAGAAGCCAAGGCTGACGGTAAAATGTCTGTCCCTGCCACACAAGCTGCGCCATCTGCTTCAACCGCAACACCCGCACCTGTGCAGGAAAAGCCGCAATCCGTCTCTACACCGGCTGCGAAACCAGCGCCCGCAAAACCTGCACCGGCAAAGTCTCAAACAGCCAAGCCACAGCAGACATCCGATTCTGCACAAGTTACAAATAGCCATGTATATGTTGTGAAATCCGGGGATACGCTGTATGACATTTCCCGCAAACATGGTACCACCTGGCAACAGCTTCAACAGTTGAATAAGTTGAAGAATCCTCACCGTATTTATCCCGGACAAAAGTTAGATCTCCCGGCCTAATTTGATAGCTAGCAAAGGCAGCATCCTAGTGGTTCCGGATGCTGCCGTAGGTCAGGCGTTTATAGATATGCGATAGTCCAAGCTCATTTGGACATCGCATATTTTTTTAAAAAGCAAACCTTTTAACCGCTGACAAGTTGTGAACCGAGAGGTATGATGGAGAAGAGTCACTCGGGCAAGAACATTCGTCCCGATCCCCATCGGGATCAGTTATATGTGTGGAAGGAGTCCAGAAATGCAATACATTATTTACGATCTTGAATTTACCGTTAGTCGTAACGCCAGATATTCCTCCGAAATCATTGATATCGGTGCCGTCAAAGTTGTTCAGGGAGACGATGGCCTATACGTTGCGGATACGTTTCACAGTTTTGTAAGACCCTCGAATCGACCTGTACTCTCTACTGATACCGTTCAGTTCACGGGTATTACTCAACGAGACATTGATGCCGCTCCACTATTTCCTGAAGCTGTGAAGGAGTTCATAGCCTGGCTCGGTACGGATTCCCCTTATTATTTATGCGCATGGGGCCCGGATGACCGTCAGAAGCTGGTATCCCATTGTCGTACCCATCATGTAGATCTCGGATGGATTCATAATACAAATGATATACAGAAGCAGATTTCCCGTCTGCTTGGTTCCAATGGAAAGTACCGTCAGTTGAGCCTGTCTCAGGCGCTGGAATTGTGCAACATTGACTTTGACGGTCAACAACACCGGGCACTGGATGATGCCGTGAACACCGCTCAGGTTTTCATGTACCATTTTGATCGTATTACATTAGTTCATAATGCTGCTGACGATGAGGAAAGCCGTGGATCGAAGCTCGTCTACTCCTCACCAGAAGAAGAGCAGGAACAGTACAGTCCTTTTGGCAATCTCGCCAACCTGTTTAAGGACCGTTAAGCGGATAGCTCCCCGGCCCGTTCCGGGGGATCTCCCCCTGTTATTCTTAATTTCCTGCCTTTTTATCGAAATAGAATGCCCCCCAGGTCCGCAGCATTTCTTGCATTCGTTTGCGGTACCGTAAAGGCTCCAGGATCTCGGCCTCAGCTCCATAGGAAGTGAGCCAATCCAAAAATTCACGGTCATGATTGACCGTCACCTCAAACAACAAACTTCCATCCGGCAAATCCTTAAGAAAAGGCTTGATGAACAGCTCCTCTTCTTTGACCCGATATACAGACTCGGCAGAAAAACGTACCACAAACCGGATATTCTGATTTCCTTTGGTCACCGACCAGGTCCCTTTAAAAAACATTTCCATTTCAGTTGTATTTTTTTGAAACGTATACGGCAAAATTCTCATGTTCCGAAATCGGCTGATCCGAAAGGTTCTCATCGCGGATTGCTTGTGACAAAAACCAAGCATATAGAATCGCCGATCCTGCGGGACCAAGCAATAAGGATCCACCTGAACGAGTGATACATCTTCATTTTGAGGTGAGCTGTATTCCGCTTCAATCGTCTGCTGCGTAAGACTCGCTAAAACAATCAGCCTGAGCAGATAGGGCTGGTTTTCCCGATCAAGTGTCGAGCCGAGCCGGACAATATTTTTCATTTCCTGCGCGAAGCTCGTCTGTTCCATCTTTTTTTTCTGACTAGAGGCCATCACTTTCTCATAAGCACTTTCAAAAGCTGGCGGTAAAAGAGGCTTTACCGTTTCCATAATCTCTCCCAGCTTAGTAAAAGCCTCTGCCTCTTCTTCCGTCCAATTCAGAGGATACAAAGCGAAATTGCTAATAAAAATGTACCCCTTGCCATGCCCCATATTCGCAATCGGTATATGCATAGCGCTTAGCGCCTCCATATCTCGGTATATGGTACGTTCTGATGTTTCACAACGTTCGGCAAGCTCTCTTGCCAATATCCCTGGATTTGCCTGAACAATAGTAATAATCCGCATTAAACGTATCAACCGATCAGTCAAGGAAGTCTCTCCTTTACAAAAAGATAGTAAATTAGACTCACTATATTACACAAATAAACTAGCATAATTGCCTATCTCAAAGTATCATTTTCAGTAAAATGAACATCTTCTAGCGATATTGCCTTATTGAAAAAGACTTTAGAACTATACGCTGTAAATGATACAAAAGTACCACTCCATTTATTACGTATAGCCAGAAGCAACTCGGCTTCCTGCAGGTAGTCCATATCATCGCTTCTTGCTGCACGTATAAGTAATTCATCTGCTTGTCTGGTAAGGATGAACGCCCCTTGCTCATATTCCCCTTTCTCGTACATACGCAATGCCTTTTTTACAATAGGGGACGTCTCATTCAGCTTTATGTATTTTTCCACCTTCGGGTTGGATGGAATGCTCAGCAGACCAAGATGATGCGTAAAATGGATGTAGAGCTGGTCTGTCCGAATCATCGTTCGCTTTTCCTGCGATGGCTTGCGCCAGCTCCACTCCATCATTCCAATCGTATGTCTTCCGGACGAGTGAGCCGGTATAGAAAACGTCAAAATAGCCTGTCTATATTTTCCCCGCCGTACATCACCACAGTGAACAAACATGCTATCTCCGTTTTCCGAGCGTTTAAAACCGAGCCTTACCCCTTCAGCTTTTAATAGACTTACCCCGTTTTCTGGAATGAACTGGAGTTGAAGGTCACATCCCGCTGCTTTCGGTATTAGATTTCCTTTTCTTTTACGTTTAGCTCCATAGCCCCATTCTATCAGTAGATTTACTTGTTTGGACCCATTCGCAGATATAGACTCTTTGTCCCATGTGTACGTTACATTGAGCATTGACTTCACCACTGGTAAATTCCCCCTAAAAGAACATGTAACTCTAAATTAACAGTGTTATCTGACACTATATTGTCAGGGAACGTATGTTCGATTGTGAAAATTATACATGGGAATCTTTATGAAGGGGGACCTAGTTTGGTAAATAACATTTTAAACCATTTGAATTACATGAACGCGCAAAAATAGCCCGGCGTATGCCGGGCTATTTTATAGTCTACTTCTATACTTAAACTTATGAGATTGTAGTTTCTGTTAAAGAAACATTCGTTTTTGTGCAAATATCAGATATAGGGGCAAAAGTAGTACTATCTACGACGAGATCCTTTGATAACGGCTTTCCATTTACAGTGATTTTTAAAGTTTTATAGTTTTGTTCTTTCTCATTCATCTTGCAAAATCTCCTTCTATATTAATTTTTAATATATTTCAGTTTATATATTCATATTTAAGACCTGATCAGGTGCGGATCGTTCTTTACTCGTATGCTAGAAAAAATGCCGGAATGTTGCCGCTTCCTTGATATACCCGTTTTTTGGTACACTTAAACTCATATATCGACTTTTTTTGAGATCATTTTCTCCGTATTTATCGTCCGTTTCTTCAAAAATCTGCATCCGTATCGTTATATTATACGTAACCATGTCATATGGGTAATGATCTATATCATCTAACATCTTGGTTTATCAAAAGGGGGAACATCTCTTGGCACGACCAACTTGTCGCTTTGCTTTGTATCGCCGCATTGTCTGCGCTGCTATAGCACTTTTGTTTATTTTTGGGATAACTCGTGTACCCGAAGTACATGCTGCTTATTGGGATGATGTATATCAGGGCTTCGAGCAATTTTCGCGGTTACCTGGTGATGTATATCAGCTCAAGGAAAGCTATCGACAAACCCAGGAGGATCTGGAAAAGGCCCGTAACAGCTTAGAAGCCTATCAAGAGCAAAACGCCCAATTGCTGGAGCAAAACCGCAAGCTGACTGACACAGTCACAGAATTAAAAAATCTTCAAACCCAGCGCGATCAGGCTTCACATCGAAATAAATTGCTCATTATCACAGCTATAATTCTGCTGGCCGGTTATTTTATGGGTATCCGACTGTTGCGTTACGGGATGCGTCGACGTTCGGGAAGATACTAACTGTCTGAAAGGATGAAAGGTCTGAATGGACATACAAGCAGGACAACACCATGATGAAAGCGTCGGTTCGGTCGTAACGCTCGATCTGGCGGAAGGAGAAAAGCTGCACGTTCTGCATCCGCAGCAAATCATCGCATACCGCGGACCCAGCTCAGGCCGCAGTGATAAACTGATGAATATTAAGGGCATGTATCGCAAACACAAACTGATTCAGGCCGATTTCACAGGAGCTTGTCGCCTAATTGCTGCACTTCCACCTGGCTTTAGTCTAAAAATGATTAAGCTTGAAGGAAGCGATGATCTGTTATACGATTTTCGCAACCTGTTCTGGTACAGCTCCGGTATCCAAATGCGTACTAAGCTGCTAAGCATGAAAAACATGTTGTTTAGCCGTGATGTTATAAAAATGAAATTTGATGGTGTGGGTCAAATCGGTCTTTTGACGCAGGGATTGGTGTGTCAGGAACAGCTTCATCCGACAGAACCGATATATGTGGATGCGAGCAGCGTCATTGCCTACCCCGAAAACGCCCATCTGGAGTTGACCGTGTACGGCAACCATCTGGCCAGCCAGCATATGAACTATCATTTTAAAATGACCGGACAGGGTACCGTACTATTCCATGCCGGGGAGCATCATCGGCGGCTCCAACAGGATATGAACGACGATGGCGTGATCAAGCGATTTTTAAGGGAAGTCATTCCATTTGGTGGAGTGTTTATCAAATAGCCCTGCCATGCTATAATGACAATGCTAAAGCCGTCTGTCCTCGTGGCAGATACTAATGAAGAAAATCCATGCGTCATGCATGGGAGAGGTTCGCGAACTCCCTCTATAAAAAACTAACGATGCTTTGTCCTCCGCAAGAAAAATGATTTCTCGGGGCAAGGCCTGTTTTTTGTTGAAGTCGGTTCAAGAACTCTCCTTCTTCCAAGTGACAAGACTTGTGTCTTGCACCATTCCAAGAAGATCGAGAGGTTTTTTTATGTTTGCAAACGAAAAAGCAGTCGTCGTATTCAGCGGCGGCCAAGACAGCACAACCTGTTTATTTTGGGCAAAAAAACATTTTGCTGAAGTAGAAACTGTGACGTTCGATTACGGTCAACGCCACAAGCAGGAAATCGAAGTAGCCGCTGGAATCGCCCGCGAACTGGGTGTTCCGCAAACGGTACTGGATATGAGCCTGCTTAATCAACTAGCCCCTAATGCCCTCACACGCACAGACATTGACATTACTCAACAGGAAGGCGAACTGCCTAGCACCTTTGTAGACGGTCGCAACCTACTGTTTCTGAGCTTCGCGGGAGTTCTCGCCAAGCAAAAAGGAGCGCGCCACATCATTACAGGCGTATGTGAGACGGATTTCAGCGGCTATCCCGATTGCCGGGATTCCTTTATCAAATCGCTGAACGTCACACTAAACCTTTCGATGGACTATCCCTTTGTGATTCATACCCCGCTTATGTGGTTGAACAAGGCCGAAACTTGGCACATGGCCGATGAGCTGAAAGCTTTTGAATTTGTAAGAACACGTACACTAACGTGCTATAACGGCATCATTGGCGACGGCTGTGGCGAATGCCCTGCTTGCAAACTTCGCCGTGCCGGACTGGAGCAATATCTCGCGGTGCGCGGAGCTTCATCCCAAGGAGTTGAAGGTCATGCGTGAGCCAGGTACCTTTCGCATTGTCGACAAGCTCCAGCAGTTTGGGACAGACATTGAGCACTCTCAGCTGCGTTATCACCGCAAACGTGTACTCGTCAGCAAACAATTTACGTTCGATGCAGCACATCATTTGCACTGCTACGAAGGCAAATGCAAAAATCTGCACGGACATACCTATATCGTCGTATTTGGCATAAGTGGCATACCGGGCGAAACGGGTCTAACGCTAGATTTTGGTGACATCAAAACGATCTGGAAAGAGCGGATTGAGCCTTTTCTGGACCACCGTTACTTGAATGAGACGCTTCCTCCAATGAATACAACGGCGGAAAATATGGTCGTCTGGATCTTTGAACAAATGGAGTCAGCCTTGACCTCGGATGCATACTGCAACCGTGTCGAAAGTGGACGTACCGAGTTTGTACGGTTGTTCGAGACACCTACCAGCTACGCCGAGTTCCGACGGGAGTGGATGCTCGATGAGTAATACCGTGACTACTCACCAACCCATGACAGCCTCCCACGGCACCCAAATAGCCCCTATTCCCGTACTGGAGGTGTTTGGTCCCACTGTTCAGGGCGAAGGTATGGTCATTGGTCGTAAAACGATGTTTGTTCGTACCGCAGGCTGCGATTACCATTGCTCGTGGTGCGACTCCGCCTTTACCTGGGACGGCAGCGCCAAGGATCAGATCCGTCGTCTGAGTGCCACGGACATTTGGCAGGAGCTGAAGGCCATCGGCGGCGAACGCTTTTCGCATGTGACCCTTTCTGGAGGCAATCCTGCCCTGCTACCGCAGCTTGGGGAGCTAATCACCCTGCTACGCAGTCAAGGCATTGCCACCGCTGTCGAAACACAAGGCTCCCGTTGGCAGGAATGGCTGTACGATATCGATGAGGTAACCCTGTCCCCGAAACCGCCCAGCTCGGGTATGACGACCAACTGGGACGTGCTGGATGATATTGTCGCCCGTCTGTCGAACCGGGAGATGGCTGGCGAGTTACGAGCGACGTCCCACGTCGCAATCGCAACAGACTTGAAGGAACCCGCTAATGAATCTGCGCGGCTCTATACCGGAGCTTGCAGCTTGAAGGTCGTCATCTTCGATGACACCGATCTTGCCTATGCCCGCACTGTTCACGAGCGCTATCCACACGTACCGCTGTTCCTTCAGACGGGTAATCCAGATGTAAACACGGAGAATACCGGACAGATAGCGGAGTCTCTACTCCATCGTTATGAATGGCTTATCGACCGTGTCATGGACGATTCCCTACTAAACCATGTAAGAGTACTCCCGCAGCTCCACACCCTCGTATGGGGCAACAAACGCGGCGTATAACACTTATATGTAATATATTCCGTATGCGCTGTATGTGATACACAAAGGAGAGCATTACTCACTTCTGCCCCAACCAATATGTAAACGGGTAGGGATTTTAGGATGGTGACGGCGGTCGGCAGCGGAGCGGAGACTCAAATCATTCGCGGAGCGACCTCCCACCACCATAACTCCCTCTCTCTTTTACCAAACCAACTTACTTTAAGGAGCCTTATCCATATGACCGGAAGAACACCCGAAGAAATGACCGATGTTACCCTGCTTGGCAATCAAGGCACACAATACACTTTTGCCTATGATCCCGCCATTCTCGAAAGCTTTGATAATAAACATCCCTATCGGGATTATTTTGTAAAGTTCAATTGCCCGGAGTTCACCAGCCTGTGTCCGATTACAGGACAACCTGATTTTGCAACCATCTACATCAGCTACATTCCCGATATTAAAATGGTAGAAAGCAAATCCCTTAAGCTGTACCTGTTCAGCTTCCGTAACCACGGCGATTTCCATGAAGACTGCGTCAACATCATCATGAATGACTTAATTAAGCTGATGGACCCTCGATACATTGAAGTATGGGGCAAATTCACGCCACGCGGCGGTATCTCTATCGACCCGTACACCAACTACGGCAAGCCAGGAACAAAGTATGAACAGATAGCGGAGCACCGCATGATGAATCATGATATGTACCCAGAAAAGGTTGATAACCGTTAAGCTAATAACTCTTCTGACATAGCGTAAATATCAAGGGGTTGTCCTAAAGTCATCAAATGACTCAGGGACAACCCCTTCGTTTTACTGAAAGGAGACTGTGCACGCTTGTGGCATTACACATCCAGATCAAATCTTGATTTTTTATATTCATACGGTGTTTTACCCATAACTTCTCTAAAAGCTTTTCTGAAAGATTTCTCGTTTGGAAACCCGACCTCGTAAGAAATTTCTGTAAGTGACTTATTAGTTGAATCCAGTAAATCGATCGCCTTCTCCAAACAAAGAATTTGCTTGTATTCGGTAAACGTCTGGCCTGTATATTTATGAAACATTCGCGACAAATAAGCCTCCGAATAACCGCAGATACGGGCCGTTTTGGCCAAGCTAATATTTTCAGTATAACGCTCTTTAATAAAGTCCATGATTGTCTTTATCTTTTGTTGCTTTTCACTGAATACTTCCGGTGGAATGTCTGTCGTCTGACTAAAATGATTGACAAGCAAATATTTCAGTTCAATAATTCGGCTTTGCTCTAAAATGTAGTCGTATTTGCCTTTGGAAATATGTAGATCATATATATCCATAAACAATCCTCTTAATTTAGAGATTATGGGTTCTTCAACTTGTTTCTCTTGCGTATTTAATTGGATGATTACTTGTTCATTGGCAAAGAAAGTGTCTGGAAATTGCAGCACAATGACCTGGTTCTCCGTAATGCTCTGCGTGGAATGCGGAACATTGCTGTTAATGAATAGCGCATCCTTTTCCATCAAAATAGTTATTTTTCCTTCATGCCACACCTTTAGACTTCCACTTGTACAGTAGATCAACTCCATATTGCTGTGAAAATGCATAGGAATGACTCTTTCTGTATCTCTGGATTGGAACATAAAAAGGTTAATCATTTTTTTTCTGTCTATTTCGATATGTTCATATATTTTTTTCATCACCACACCTCATCAGCCAGCCATGAGTAATTCATCTGTATTCTATATTAAGGCATAAACTCTTATACTAATACTCATACTATACCGATAGTAAAATGCCCGGACAAGCAGAATCTATTCAACGGACCAAAAATAAAAAAGAAGGCAGTTCTTCCCGCAAACGGGATAATGAACAGCCTTCCTTAACCTGCTTGCAACCCGGCAAGCAAAAAAATGTTACCCTACACATTCCTGCAACTGATACATTCTAACTTCTCCTACATTGTGTCCTGCCTCAAGTAATACATTGCTTTGGTCTGCACCTTCTATGAAATAACGCAGGGAAAACACTTCTTCACCCTCATTCACAAAGATCTCCAGGCTTGAGCTTTCAATGAATATTTGCATTTCTGCAAGCTTATTATTTAATGTTGCTCTTCTGTACTCTCTCTCGCCAGTCAACCAGTTTGTTCTCCAAACGGTCAGACTGTTTTGTTCCTGATCATAGTCAATTTGCACAGCATCCCTTATGATCATTTTAAAATTTTCTGTCAGTAAGGAAAAATCAACAATTAGCTCCGCTTGTGTAGAAGGCAGCACCCACTCACTACTACTTTGAATTTCCCCTTTGTAATGCATGCCATCCAGTCTTAACAATTGTAATTCCGGCAATGGTTTCTGGTACAACACACCGTTCATCAGCACAACTTCTCTAGGAAGTGTTAATGCATGAATCCAGCCCTCTTGAATGGTCGGGACAGCCCTCTCCGCTTCCTCATTCATGGCGCTCATCCATCCGAACATAATGGTTCTGTCATTAACTTTGAATGATTGTGGAGCGTAAAAATCAAATCCTCGATCAAGCTCTTTAAAATCGGAAAGGTCCCCGTTGAATTTGCCTGTATTCGATAATTTGCCAACCATATATCCCGATTGATTAGGATTTTTATAATATTCGCCTCTCTCCGGTAAACCCTGAGGAGAGAAAACAAAAACATCGTTTTCGGCAAATTGAAGTACATCCGGACATTCCCACATATATCCAAATTGATGATCATGATCAACAAATGATCCTTGGCATTCCCAATCGGACAAATTTTCAGATTTGTAGATAAGCGTATCTCCAGTCAAATCTTCTCTCTGAGCACCAACAATCAACCACCAGTTCCCGTGTTGGTCTCTCCATACTTTCGGATCTCGAACATGCCTAGTGTAACCTTGGGGATGCTCAAACAAAGGGCCGATTTTTTGAAAATACTCTCCATCCTCCGAAATCGCGGCGCATTGATAGCTTTCTTTTACTCCATCATCTCGGATTACATTTCCTGTATAAAACAGATACAGCTTTTCATTATGAACAATGCCCCCGCCCGAATAAATGCCATCCTTGTCATACCATTCCGAAGGCTCCAGCGCGACACTTTTCCTTTGCCAGTGCACCAGATCGCTGGAAACAACATGGCCCCAACATTTATTTTTATGCTCAGTTCCTTTTGGATTCCACTGATAAAACACATGATATTGATGATTGAAATAAGCAAGTCCATTAGGATCATTGAGCAAACCGTAAGGAGGGGTGATATGATATTTCAGGTTATACGCGTCGCTTTTATTCATGCTCATCCTCCGGTAAAAAAACAAAACTAAAACTCAGCAAAATTTCCTGCGAGCTTGACCCGATATAAACATCAAATTCACCGGGTTCACTTTTGTATTGCATTTCACGGTCATAAAATTTAAGCATTTCTTCATGAATTGAAAATTCAACATTTTGGGTCTCGCCACTTTGCAAAAACATTTTTTTAAAGTCTTTTAATTCTTTCACTGGTCTTGCAACACTTGCAAATTTATCGCGAATATATAATTGGATCGTTTCCTTTCCATCATAAATTCCAGTGTTGGTGACAGAAATACAGATATCAACTGACTCATTTTTCTTCATTTCTTTTTGGCTAATTGTTAATAGGCTGTATTCAAATGAGGTATAGGATTTGCCATAGCCAAATGGATACAAGGGTTCATTCACTTCATCTATATATCGGGATGCAAACCGATAAGAGCCATTTTCCTTTAAATTCGGTCTGCCTGTATTCAACTCATTGTAGGACATCGGAATTTGTCCCACGCTCCGTGGAAAGGTCATGGCTAATTTCCCCGATGGATTGACTTCCCCATACAGTATATTGGCCAGTGCTTCTCCGCCCATCGTTCCTGGATACCAGGCTTGAACAATAGCGTCCACTTTTCCGGCTACTTCGGTAAGAATCAAAGGTCTTCCACTATAAACGATCAGAACCGTCTTTTTGCCCAGTAAACTTAATTCATGGAGTAGTTTCATTTGCGGCTTAGGAAGCGTCGGGTTCGTTCGCGATCCCCCTTCTCCGCTCTGATAAATACTTTCTCCCAAGGCGAGGACAATGACATCCGCTTCGTTAGCATTTCGGATTGCTTCGCGCAGCAGGGCCTCCTCATCGACTGTTTCAGCAGCCAGCTTGTCCGCATATTTGCCAAGGGCTTCTCTTGCATTAGCAGGAAGCATGTGCGCCCCTTTGCAAACCGAGAGATTGTCGGGATCAACATGCTTTAATAATCCCATTTTCAAATTGACGGTATCCGCCTCATCCCCCTTAATGGCCCACATGCCCAGGGTGGAGTTTTCATCTGCGTAAGGACCGATTAAAGCTACTTTGGTATGTTTAGACAATGGCAGCAGTTGATTTTCATTTTTCAGCAAGACTACGGATTCTTCAGCCAAGGACAGCGCGGCTTTTTTATGTTCATCTGACAGAATGCTGTTTCTCGACCGCTGAACGGTTTCCTGTAATCCGCGGAACGGGTCCTCAAACAGCCCCAAATCATTTTTCAGCTTTAAAATACGGTATACCGCTTCATTCAAAAGCTCCAACATATGCTCGTTATCAGATACTACTTTCTCCAATTGATTGGCGTATACTGCTGTCTTCATATCCACATCAACACTAGCCAACAATGCCAGCCTTGCAGCGGAAGCCTCATCTTCGGCATAACCGTGCATGATCAGTTCTTCTATAGCGGCGTAATCCGAGATCAACACACCATTAAAATTCATCTCTCGTCTTAGCACGTCGCGGTTAAGCCACTCGTTTCCTGTTGCAGGAACGCCATTCAAGGTATTAAAGGCCGTCATAACAAGCTTTGCCCCCGCCTCGATTGCAGCTTGATACCCTGGCAAATAATATTCTCGCAGCGTGTGCTCCGACATATCCACGGCGTTATACTCACGTCCAGCGACAGGTGCCCCATAAGCGGCAAAATGTTTGACGCAAGCGGCAATTTTATTGGCTGGTATGATATCCTCCGAGTTTCTCCCCTGGATCCCCTGAACCATGCTTTCGGCATATTTCTTCGCCAGCAAAGTGTCCTCTCCAGGCGATTCCATCACCCGCCCCCAACGGGGATCTCTAACGATATCTACCATGGGGGAAAAGGTCACGTGCACACCTTCGTCATAACATTCCTGGGCAGCAATCGAACCTGCATGTTCTATACCCTCATAATTCCAACTACATGCTTGTGCAATCGGAATCGGGAAGATGGTTCGATACCCATAGATAATATCTGCCATGAACAGCAGCGGAATTTTATGAATCGATTTTTCCAAATAATCCGTTTGCAGTTGGATAATTTTTTCTGGATTAGTGATGTTCAATATGGAGCCTGTGTTATATATATTGTAGCCGGCGTTTAACCCTAATTTTTTTAAAGGACCCGTCACAACAGTGTCTATATCCCCTTCAAAAAAATCACCGGTCAGTTGGATGAGCTGGCCTATTTTCTCTTCTATTGAAAGGCTGTCCAATTTCTTAAGCAGTGTGTTGTTGTCCATGATTCTCCCCACATCATTTTATTTGTGATCTATTTTTTCTTTAAACCCAAAGATCCACGTTAGTGCAAATGCCACAGCAAAGCCGATTACACAAACTAAGATATATATGAATATCTGATTGTTCAGGTACAATAACATTCCCGGTAGGGCTGTGATTGACATGCCCGTTGCTTGAACATTAAATATACGTGCGAAGAAACCGCCAACCGCTCCGCCAATCAAGCCCATCAAGAACGGTTTGCCATATCGAATGTTCACCCCAAAGATAGCGGGTTCTGTAATACCCAATAACGCAGACAAGGTAGAAGGATACGCAATGGATTTGGTTTTTACATTTTTAGATTTTAGACCAACAGCCAATGCAGCACCCGCTTGTGCGCAAATCGACGCTGAACTGATCGGGTTCACCATATTCCAACCATTGCCTACTAACATCTGTATTTCAATCAGGTTTAAGGCATGGTGCAGTCCGGTAACTACAATAATCTGATTGATGCCACCGTAAATAAATCCGCCGATGCCGTATGGTAATTTTAAAATGGCGGTAACACCCATTAATATTAAAGTTTCCACCTCGTGAAAAATGGGACCGATCACGAACAATCCCAGTACCAGTGTGATTAATAATGTCAAAAATGGTGTTAGAATTAAGTCCAATGCATCCGGGACTGATTTCCTGATTTTTTTCTCTAGCATCGCCCCCACGACACCTATTATGAAGGCAGGCAAAACCGAGCCCTGATAGCCTGCAATTTTAATGAATCCGAAAAATACTAGTGGTTCCTGAACTTTTTGAGCGACATCCCAAGATGTAGGCAACGAAGGACTTACTAACATTAATCCAATCAATATCCCCAATAGTGGTGATCCACCAAACACCCGGAAGGCCGACCAACATACCAACACGGGTAAAAATGCAAAAGCCGTATCGGTCAATATTTGCGTAAACAATATGAAATTCGCAGAAATATGATCAGGTGTAAGTCCAAATAACTGGAGCAGTGCAGGCTGAGTTACTAAGCCTCTAACTCCCATGAATAATCCTGTAGCTACCAATGCAGGCATAATCGGAACAAATACATCCCCGAAAACACGGATCATTCTTTTGAACCGATTATCACCTTGAGTGGAGGCCATCTCTTTCAAATCAGCCTTTGATGTAGCAGATATGCTTTGGCCAACCATGGCATCGTATACTTTATTTACAGTACCGGTTCCAAAAATAATTTGATATTGCCCAGAGGTAAAGAAAACGCCCTTGGCCTTATCAATATTCTCAATAAATTCATCATCAATAATTTCTCTATCTTTTACAATCAGCCTCAGCCGTGTGGCACAATGTGCCATGGAAATAATATTGTCTTCTCCGCCAAGCCCTTTAATGACATCTTGGGCTATTTTAACGTATTCTTTTTCAAGACTCATCAGTCTCTTCCTTTCCTCTGTTCCTCTTAGTTAGTCTGAATCATTAAAACGTTGATCAAATATGCTTCTTAAGAATATCATGACTGCGCTTTCAAACAGCGGGATTATTTTACTACATTAAGGTCAAATTTTGACCTTTTTATATCCTTGATTATAAATGCATACTAGCAACTGGTGCCTGATGAAACAATAAAGTGCACCCCTAGAATACACAATGGAATAACCTTCTGGTTTATTCCCATGTATTTTAAAGGTGCACTTCAATTGTTGTATAGAGAGTTACTTACGTTTTACTTAGTGACTTTCAACTGAGCACTGTCAGCTGTATAGATAACCTTCACTTTATAATTGCTTGGTAAACCTACCGTTTCAATGGAAGAAAATGCTCCATTTCGTTTAGCATAAGTTAAGATCGTAGCACCATTAGCCGGCACATATTTGTTAGAAAAGTTCAGGCGTAATTTTCCGTTGAGTATAGCTGTTCCCTTTATTTTGAGCACATCATTTTTAGTGCGTAGGTTAAGCTCAAGTGTTCCCTTGGCAGATTGTCTGTAATTTCCGCCAATAATCAGCTTCCCAGAAGCATTTTTAAGAAGAGTTCCCCCGTAATTCGTAATTCCGCCACTTCCGAAAGCCGTGTCCGAAGTTCCCTCCAAAGTACCTTGGTCGATCTGTGTACCGCCGGAATACGTATTGTTGCCCATTAGTTTCAACGTACCTGTTCCCTTTTTAGTCAGCTTTCCAACACCAGATATATTATTGCGCCAGCGATCCAATGCATTGAAACCACCTTTGGAAGCGTCCATATTCACCGTCACATTATTGGCGAAAGCACCGTAGCCATCCGCAGCGGAAAACAAGTTCAATCGTCCCCATCCCTCAGCATCATCAAGTACAGGATATCCGGAAGGAATTCCCGTGGTAGCCAAAACCCAACGACGTTGTGTGCTATCCAGGTAAGGCAAGCGTGTCTCCAATAGTACCTCAGTTCCCTTAGGCACTATCATAGGCGTCGCGGTTGGATTAACCTGACTGAATCCGTATGTTAATCGTTGATTATAATTTTTTTTGTTTGTGGCATAATTGCTGAACCGATCTGGAGCTGTACCTTTTTGAGACAGCAGTTGTTTACGAGCATCCTGATAAGCCGCTTTCTTCAAACTGCTATTGGCTGGATCAGACAGGATAGCAGCAGCCATCGCTGTTGCCATGACACGCCCTCCCATAACATCAAGCGGGGAATGCATACCGGCAACAACACGGTTATTGCCCAGCTCCGAAGCTCGCGTCAGCAGTTCTTGATAACGCTCCGGCACGGCGTAGGCCATAGCAATAGAACTGAGATACGCAGCATTGGTATGACCGCTAGGAAAGCCGCCATCGCTAGTAGCATCAGCTTTGAGAGCGGGAATAAGGCTCGGAACAACTACAGAGTTATCGCTCCAGCGAAACGGGCGAGGATAGCTAAAATAAGACTTAGCCGGGTTCGTCGTAGAATATTCTCCGCGCAAGGTATTTACCAGATTTACGATGTTGCCGAGATTGGAGCTTGTACTCCCAGCATTCGTTCCCTCATCTTCGTATTTCTTAGTCAGGGCATCTGCCGGAATGTCGTTGATTGTTGTCGTGGCACCTGCATTCTTACGATATACATCAGTGAGCGAACCCAGCCCGTCGATCACACTGTAGCTCTGGTTTCTGCGATCATCCAAATAAGCCGCATTGGCCTCACTGGAAGTGCGACGGGCAGCGATATCAATCACTTTTTGAATATTGGCGTCCAGCACGCTGCTGTTTAGCTTGGTACCTGTATCCCAGGTAGCGCCGGGAGTCCAAAGCTTATTAAATTCGGAGAGCAACCCGAGGGTCGGATTAGAGCTTTCCGTCTTATTTGCAGAACTATTATTTTTATAATGATCTACGAAATATCCCCACGACGGTTCTGTTGGAGTTACCGCTGTTGGTAGGGTTGCTGCACTCGCATAACTTCCACCCAGGGAACCTAGAAGTAAGGGTAAAGATAGTAATGCAACTGATAATGGTTTCCTTAGCGATTTCATTCTCAAATCAGATCCTCTCTTCTCTTGTGCTCTTCATACTTTCTCTACGGAGCTATTATCTATATAACAAGATGTATGACATAAAGAATCATATCTTAAGTTTGTTAAATTAAGAGCTTAGTTTTGTTAAATGAAAAAAAGGCATCCCAAGATTCGTATATACGAATCTGGAGATACCTCTTTCAAACCGTTATAGAAAATCAGCTACCCTACAGCCATACTTCTATGACTTTGCCATTTACGAAAGCTACTGCCTTGAAATAAAGACTACGATTGCCGTATACCCAGGCTTCGATTTGAGTTCCGTTTGAAGCAGCCCCCTTTTCTCTGACTGTTGGGCTTCCCCATGCGAACTGCACCTGCGTCGTATTCATGCCCAAGCTTACCTCGTTATTTTTAATCTTGTTCCAGATGGCTTGCGACCATTGGTATTTGTTGTACGGATCGTAAGTTAGAAATTGATCGGAATCAGACAGCATTTGTGGAATGCGTGAAGCTCCGATAATGGAAAACGTGTCATAAGTTTCGCCATTAGCCCCCTGGAAAATAACTTCGTAAGATTTAACACCGTTCGGGTCTGTGCTGACTTCGATGTCTTTAACTGTTACCTTGCCAAATCGCTCTCCAGCGTTATAGAAGTTATTGACCCAATAGGTTTTGCCAATTAATTTGGACAGACTACCCAGATCAATGGCTTTGATAATTTTAGCCGTTTCCGGCGTCTCAATGACCAGCTTGGTAGCGCCCACAGATAATTCGCCTTGCTGACGGTCACGATTCCATTTGAATCCGCCCAACTTCAGATCGGTCAGTAATGTTCCCGGGAATACAACCTGTCCGTTAACCGTTTGAACCTTGCCCTTCAGTGCAACAGGTTTACCATTCACTATCGCGGTGGAACTCCCTTTTTGGAGTACGATATTGTTTTTACCCAGCTTGATCGTAAATGCCTGGTTTGCCACGGTAACAGATCCACCCAGCGTCTTGAACACAGACTGCACAGGCAAATACACACTGCCGTTTAGTATAGCCGCCCCGGTCAAGGTTTGGTCAGACGATACCTTTAGTGTAAAAGAAGAGGGTATACCTTCGTTCCGCAGAGATACGGCTGTGCTGCCAATGCCCCTTACTTTGAGTGTACCGGAACCATTCTGCTGTAGCTCGGCAACCTGTGGTTTCTCCACTTCAATCTCACTAGCTTCGGGATGACGTGTTAGTCGATAACCGTTCGAATACGTCTCTTGTACATTTAATTGAATCGTATCGCCGATGGCAGCCTCTTTGGAGGTCGTCAACAAGGACATACCCGTTAATGTAGGCAAACTTAGCGCAGTCGTGGTTCCGTCCTTATAGCCGACCCAAGAGCCATCCTTTAATTGTGCAAAAAGTTCGTCAGGCGAATCAACCAACCTTGCAACATTAGATAACCCGCTAAGTTGCACCGCAGGATATTTTTTCAGCCGATCATAGCTCCATACCGTCCCGTCGCGATGTACAGTAATCAAGACATGTGTACCTTTTTTCCACAATATCGAAGTAATATCACTTCCCACTTCACGTGGCGGTTCATTGGTCAGCATATCCAGCATCGTGACATGACCATCTTCCTTAAGTATTGCAGCATACGCCGTACTCATTTTGATATCAAGCGCACCATCTACATGACCTATCTTGCGGGGCTTAGATTCTGCGTACCCTGTGGAATACCATACATCACCGGATCGAGTAAGAACCGTAAAGTAGGTACTTACCTTATCACCGTCTATAGCATCCGATATTCCCTCGACCTGTTCTCTTCCCCAGGAGATCGTCCCATCGGTTTTAATAGCCAGACCCTCTCCGGTAATCTCCTTTACTCCTGAAGATTGGGCCGTCACTTTTGGGTCGGAGTTATCATCCCAGATGGCTACCTTCCCGTCCTCAGTCCAGCCATAATAACCTTGACTCTTGTCTTTGCTGCCTGTAATGCCCTTCAAATTCAATTTCTCAATAGCCGGGCCATCTATACTCTTTCTCCATAAAGAACCATCATCCAGTATGTAGTTATTCCGGTCGATCACGTCTATAATTTTAGCATTTTTCCAAGTGTTGTTCGTCGTTACATTTGCCGCTACTGCTGTTTCTCCAGTGTTTAACGTAGTTCCCACCACCGCTCCACATACCACGGATACTGCCAGCAAAATCATCCCTGCTTTTCTCATCGTGATTCCCCTTTTCTATCTCTATTTCCATATCAGTAACTTGCATAATTCCATTCCCAACGCTCAAAAATACAATATATAAACGAACTAGATCGCTTCGATCTCTATATTACTGATTTGAAAGCCTTTTTGGGATTGATACAAAATACTCACATATATATCGGTTTTGAGGATGGTAAATGTTTGAATTTCGATATGCCATTTTAGAAATTCTAACTAAATGGAGCAATGAAGAGTATCCAGCAGGATGGGCAAGCAGTAATGAGTAAAGGTGGCCTTCATCCCACTTTCAGCCATTTGCTGCAAACGGATCGCTTCCTATATCTTAAAATATACATACATATTCGGAGGTTGCCATGACTAGTAAATCCGCTACAAAAAATGAAACGGGCCAATCGCTCCCCCTCCCAGGGCCGCAAGTGAAAGGCACCGTTTTTGCGATTCTGATTGCGATCAGTTTCGTCCATCTGTTCAATGACTCGATTCAATCGGTCATTCCAGCGATCTTTCCGATCTTAAAGGAATCTATGAGCCTGAACTACACGCAGATCGGCTGGATTTCATTCGCGATCAATTTTACAGCTTCAATCATGCAGCCTGTGATTGGCTTGTTTTCGGACAAACGGCCTACGCCCGCTATCCTTCCCATCGGCATGGGCTTTACGCTGACTGGCATGCTGTTGCTCGCCTATGCTGCCGATTATAAAGCGGTGCTGATCGCAGTCATCTTTGTGGGTCTGGGCTCGGCTGCCTTTCACCCTGAAGGCTCGCGCGTATCCCATATGGCGGCCGGGCCGCGTCGGGGATTGGCACAATCCATTTTTCAAGTTGGCGGTAATGCGGGCCAATCGCTGGCGCCGATGCTCACGAGCTGGATTTTTATCCCGTTGGGACAATTTGGTGCGATCTGGTTCACAGGTATTGCGGCAGCGGGAATTGTGGTGCAATCGTTCATCGCACGCTGGTACGGTAACGTCCTACGTACAGAAGGCATTGCACGCAAAAAAGCGGTGGCACGCCGCATGAAGCCCGAAGTGCGTAACCGCGTTATGTTTGCCATGATTGTCCTCATTCTACTGGTATTCGTCCGTTCGTGGTACTCGACCTCGGTCGGAAGCTACTATTCGTTTTACCTGATGGAAGTATTTAAAATGCCATTGGCTGATGCACAGCTTTACATTTTCCTGTTCCTCGGAGCTGGAGCGCTGGGCACCTTCTTTGGCGGTCCGCTCGCGGACCGTTTTGGTAAACGCAATATGATTTTTCTGTCCATGGTATTAGCTGCACCACTCGCGCTGGCACTACCTTATGCTAACCAATTCTGGACGGCAATCCTGCTGGCAATTATCGGATTTATTATGCTGTCTAGCTTTTCGGTCACAGTCGTATATGCACAAATGCTTGTGCCTGGTAAAATCGGGACCGTGTCTGGTCTCATTACGGGCCTGGCTTTTGGCCTTGGTGGTGTGGGCGCACTCGTACTCGGCAACTGGATCGACAAAGTAGGCATCACCCACATCATGTTCCTATGCGGCTTTTTGCCACTGCTCGGCATCTTAACCTTCCTGCTTCCTACAGATAAAACCCTGAACCGCTGGGCGGAAGAAAATGGAGCCGAAGTGTAACAGGCTAACGTGTGGCGGCCATCCTGGCCGCTGCACACCTTTATAGCCAACTAACGTGATTCCTCACTCTCTACTTCTGCCAAACGCATCAAAATCCGACGCTTCCGATACAGCATTTTCCCTGCTTCAGCTACGTCACTAATAGCGCTTCGGTTCGCAATGGAGCCAAACAAAATACCCGCAACCGGGACCATTTGAAGCAGCTTTTTCCATCCAAACTGGTCACGATAGGTGTTAATAACCTCTCTCCATCCCTGCATCTGGGAAAACACCTGTGCCTGACGTGAAGGATCATCGAACAAAGCCAGCTCCTCTAATACGGCCTTCTTCCCCACAATATCGGATGAAGCAAATTGCATACATTTAATAATAAAAATGCGTTCCTGCTTATCATGGGGATTAAAGCCATAGCACAAGGCTATTTCCTGAAGCACTTTGAGCGACAAGCCGAGCAAAAGAGGAATATCCGCCGCAATCGTAAACACACCGCCAATCCCCGTTGTTGCTCCCTGAGCGGTGGCAAAGGTAATGCGAGCCGATGTCATATCGTCGGCAGTCCGATTCATGATGGTTAGCGGGAGCTCAGCCGCCTGCTTCAACTCCCACATAGGTTCGACACTATGTTCTGAATCAACGTTTTCCCCGGCACGAGGCAGGTCCTGCGTATCCGAAGCGGAATCTGCACCATTTTGCTGAATGACATGTTCATAGGCCGTCTTTTTCAGCCTGTTCAGAACCGTTTCTTCCTTCACCAAATATTTGCCGCCGTTCTGAATGAAGCTGCCCAGCTCGTTAAGCAGTTGCTCCAGCTTGTCTTTAATGATTTTGGGCGTCAGCCGATCCAGCAACATAAAAGGCCATCTGCCGATTTTTTCCCAGAAAAAAATGTCCTTCTGTTCCTTCTCCCATTTTTCAATATTCTTCAACTCATGACGCAATACGTCCTGGCTTTCCCGATATTCTGTAAGCTGCTTCATAAGCGTAGACGTCTCCTTTTGACTATGCTAGTTTATGTATGGGTAATACGTAAGCAAGGCGAGTTCAGGTTTCTTTTTTTAGCAAACTAGATGATAAAGAAAGTTAAAAATTCATACAGATCGGAGTGTAATGATGAATAATGTAGAGCTTGTCCCTTACCATTGTGGGCATGATGCCATTTTACATACCTTCTACTTACCTGAGGAGCAGAAGCAGTTTACTGGAATGCCGGATGAAATGCTCATACTGGCCAAGGAAGATCCGCACCGCCATCCTGTCGTGATTACGGCTACTAGAAGACCCGTTGGATTTTTCATTTTATACAATGGGGATGAATTAGCGGACTATACGACTACTTCTGAGGCACTGCTGCTACGCGCGTTCTCTATTCATTACGCAGATCAGGGACAAGGATTCGCCAAAAAAGGGTTGCTTCTACTACCACAGTTCATCGCCAGACACTTCCCACATATTCGCGAGATTGTACTGGGCGTCAATGCCCGTAATCTGTCTGCCCAAAGTCTGTATCGCAAATGCGGCTTTATAGATGAAGGTGACACTAAAATGGGACAACACGGCTTGCAGCATATTTTTAAAATGAGCCTATAAGAGGTTGTTCAAAAAGTCGTCTTTCCATAACGAAGCTATTCAAGAAGCGGATTCGACGTCGAATCTTGAATTCAGCCGGGCCTTCCGTTGCTCACGTAGATCTGTCTACGCTCCGCTACTCAGTCCCTAGCTTCATCCAACCTTCTCGGTCCTGAAAAGCCGACTTTTTGAACACACACTATAAGTTGACCTCGATAGCCCTCGCCCAAATAGAAAAGCTTTCGGCACCAACGCCGAAAGCTTTTGTCGTTAAATCTTACCAATGGAAAAACTCAATTTGTAATTACCAAACTTCGTAAGTTCATCCAGCATGGTATTTAACTCTGTCTGTGAGGACATGCGCACCCGCATCCAATAACAGCCCTCCCCACTCACCCGGTGGATTTCAACAATATAGGGATGCTCCCGTGCAAAAGCTTGGAAAGCACTGTGAGTCGTTCCTGAATTCAAAAAAACCGTAATAAAGGCATGAATCGTCTGTCCAATTTTTTCAGGGTTCCAGCGCAGCGTATAGCCTTCGATAATGCCCGCATCCTGCATTTTTCGAACACGCGCCCCTACGGCTTGGCCTGTCAAATGAACAAGCTGGCCGATCTCCTTGTGCGATAAAGAGCTGTCTTCAATTAAATGATGAAGAATGCGCAAATCGGTGTCATCAGGTACGAATAGTTCCATAGTTATTATTTTTCCTTTCATGATGAAACGAGAATGCTAGTTTTCCTTTCAGCAGGCCGTAGCCTGTAGCTCCTTGCGTCAGATATGATTGTAACAGAAACAAAGAACCACCGAAAATACACTCGGTCAAAAAACATTCACTACCAAAAGGAGCTTCCATATATGAAAATCACACTAATCCGCAACGCAACCTTATGGCTGGAATACGCTGGAGTAAAATTTCTGATCGATCCGATGCTGAGCGATGCTGGCGCAAATCCGCCGGTCCCCAATACGGAAAATGCCCGCCGTAATCCACTGGTTCCCTTGCCGCCACAATGGCAGGCACTCGGACAGCCTGACGTTGTCATCGTCACACATTTACATCCCGATCATTGGGACCCGGCAGCAGTACGCTGGTTGGACAAACAAATTCCCGTCTTCTGTCAGCCCGGAAATGAAGAACAAATCACTGCTGATGGTTTTACACAGGTTACTCCGATTCCGTTGGCTGGTTCTGTGGGAGAAATTGAGATTATCCGTACAACCGGGCATCACGGCACCGGAGAAATTGGGGAGCAGATGGGACCCGTATCCGGCTTTGTTTTTCAGGCTCCAGGTGAGCCTGTCGTCTATTTGGCCGGGGATACGATCTGGTGCAGTGAAGTCGCGGAAACACTGGATAAATACCGCCCTGACTGGACGATCGTGAACGCTGGAGGAGCTCGATTTACGGTGGGTGATCCCATTATTATGACTGCCCAGGATGTAACGACGGTAGCACAACATGCCCCTTATACACAAATCGTGGCTGTCCACATGGAAGCAATCAATCATTGTCTACTAACTCGCTCAGAGCTTACGGAACATATCAACCGTGAAGGTTTAAAGGGGCGCGTCCATATTCCGGCAGATGGAGCGACGGTTTCGGAGTAAGGCGATCGTCCTGAGTCACCGTTTGCGCCTATTTTGAATATATTGGATTTCAAAACGTATAAAGAAGGGATTATCGATGAATTGGCAATATCCTAATTACGGTACAGAAACCCAATGTAAAGAAGTTCCGATTACTTTTCCTCCCCAGCATCAATATAGACAGCCGGGGTTGGAATACCTAATGGTTCCACGCCCTATTTATGATAATCCAAAGTATATCGGCACTGGAAAGCTTCAGGATCGGGTGGCTATTATTAGCGGTGGGGACAGTGGTATTGGTCGCGCGGTTGCAGTGGCATTTGCCAAGGAAGGGGCCGATGTGGTCATTGCCTATCTCGATGAGCATCGAGATGCTATGGAAACCCGTGATGTCATTCACAGGCTTGGCCGACGTTGTTTGTTAATTCCGGGGGATCTAAGGCTAAAAAGCAACTGCTGTCTGGTTGTTCAACAAACGATGGAAACCTTTGGTCGTATTGACATCCTGATTAACAACCTAGGTATTCAGTTTGTGCGCGAATCGTATCTGGATATCAGTGAGCA
Organism: Paenibacillus sp. FSL M8-0228; assembly: GCF_038007385.1. Taxonomy (NCBI): domain Bacteria; kingdom Bacillati; phylum Bacillota; class Bacilli; order Caryophanales; family Paenibacillaceae; genus Paenibacillus; species Paenibacillus sp. FSL M8-0228. Next base: position 1,304,133 of record NZ_JBBOXA010000001.1, on the reverse strand, counting down.
GCAGCTTCGTGATACGTTTGATACGAATATTATTTCCTTCTTCCATATGACTACAGAAGCATTGCCGTATATGCGGGCTGGGGCCAGCATCGTCAATACGGCATCGGTGACAGCCTATGTGGGTCAAAAGAATATGATTGATTATTCAGCTACCAAAGGAGCTATCGTCAGCTTCACCCGCGCTTTGGCTAATAATCTGGTCGATCAGGGTATTCGCGTGAATGCGATTGCTCCCGGTCCGATCTGGACTCCGCTGAATCCGGCCACACAGTCGCCTGAAGTCATTCGCACCTTCGGCAGCAATACACCAATGAAGCGTGCCGGGCAGCCTTATGAATTGGCTCCTGCCTATGTGCTGCTGGCTTCGGATGACGGTTCCTACATTACAGGCCAAACGCTGCATATAAACGGCGGCCAAATGGTCACGACTTAGTTTCGTTGGCTGATAGCCACAAGACCCAACAAGCAAGAAAACCTCCAGCATCCACATTTCTAGTGGAACTGGAGGTTTTCTTGTTTTACGATACCGAATCTGAGCTTAAGCAGATCTTTTGTTTTTGTTGTAAATATCGAAGGCAACCGCCAGCAGCAGCACCAAGCCCTTGATTCCTTGCTGCCAGTCAATACCCAGACCGATCAGAGACATACCGTTATTCAGTACGCCCATGACCAAACCACCGATAATGGCTCCAAAAACGGTTCCGATCCCGCCGGATGCGGAAGCTCCACCGATAAAGCAGGCTGCGATGGCATCTAGCTCGAAGTTCGTACCCGCTCTCGGCGTAGCCGCGTTCAGACGTGCAGCAAAGATCAGACCGGAAATGGCGGCCAGCACCCCCATGTTGACGAATACCCAGAACGTTACTTTTTTCGTTTTGACACCGGACAGACCCGCTGCCTTTTCATTTCCACCCAACGCATACACATGACGTCCCATAATCGTGCGGTTCATGACGAAGGAGTACACAACGATCAGTATGAACAGCAGCACGAGAATGTTAGGTATCCCCGCGTAGCTCGCGAGCATGAAGGTGAACAGATTGATGACCGCAGCTACCACAATCAACTTGAGTACAAATAAAGCTTGTGACGGAACCTCGAATCCATATTTAAGCTGAGAACGACGTTCGCGAAGTTCGTTCACGATAAACCATACCGTGAGTGCAATGCCGACAATGATGGATACCAGGTTATAACCGGTAGATGAAAAATCCGGCAGGAAGCCTGAACTGATTTTCTGGAAGCCCCCCGGAAATGGAGAGATCGATTGACCTTCCAGCACAATCATGGTCAATCCACGGAAGAGCAGCATTCCCGCCAATGTAACGATAAATGCCGGAATCCGTACATAAGCGACCCAGAACCCTTGCCATGCGCCGATTAACGCTCCGACCAGCAAAGATGCAATCACAGCGATCCATGCTGGAAGCTGCCAATCGACCATCATTATGGCGGCAACCGCACCGACAAAAGCGGCTATGGAGCCGACGGACAAATCAATATGCCCAGTGATGATGACCAGCACCATCCCGATCGCCAGCACGAGAATATAGCTGTTTTGCAGAATCAGATTGGTAATATTAATCGGCTTCAACAGCAGGCCGCCCGTCAGCACCTCGAACAAAATCATAATGACGACCAGCGCAATCATCATGCCATATTGGCGGATGTTATTTTTAAATAGTTTAGTTATGGTTTCCATGCTTCACGCCTCCTGACTTGGTCATATATCTCATCAACGTTTCCTGCGACGCGCCCTCACGGCTAACCTCTCCAGTGATCCGCCCAGCATTCATGACATAAATCCGGTCACACAAACCTAGTACCTCTGGCAGCTCGGACGAAATGACCAGCACTCCCTTGCCTTCAGCGGCAAGTCGATGAATAATGGTATAAATTTCATATTTGGCACCCACATCAATGCCGCGTGTCGGCTCATCCAGAATCAGAATATCCGGCCCGGCGAAAATCCATTTGCTCAGCACCACCTTCTGCTGATTGCCACCACTCAGGTTACCCGTTTTCTGTAAAATGCTCGGCGCTTTGATGTTCATGCTTTTTTTCATTTCCTCTGCAATGACGACTTCCTCCTGCTCATTGACGACAGCGCCCTTCGTCAGCTTGTTCAGGCCAGTCAGCGAAATATTACGCTTGATATCATCCATCAAAATGAGGCCATACTCCTTGCGATCCTCTGTCACATAGGCAAAGCCGTTGTTGATCGCGTCTGTAACCGTGTTGTTCTGGATCGGCTTGCCGTCTTTAATCAGCTGACCGGAAATGTTGCGTCCGTATGACTTGCCAAACACGCTCATCGCCAGCTCGGTCCGTCCCGCTCCCATCAGCCCGGCAATACCGACAATTTCACCGCGACGGATGTTCAAATTCACCTGATCCAGCACCTTGCGGTCTGCATGATGCTCGTGATACACCGTCCAATCCTTCACTTCCAGAACGACTTTGCCAATCTCGGCATGACGCTCTGGATAACGGCTGGTCAGATCACGTCCAACCATCCCGCTAATGATCCGATCCTCCGTGACCTCATCCTTTTTCATATCCAGTGTCTCAATCGTCTTCCCGTCCCGCAAAATCGTAATCGAATCCGACACCTTTGCGACTTCATTCAGCTTGTGGGAGATGAGAATGCAGGAAATGCCCTGTCTTTTAAATTCCAGCATCAAATTAAGCAGATTTTCACTATCATCCTCATTCAACGCCGCTGTCGGTTCATCGAGAATAAGCAACTTTACCTTTTTAGAGAGCGCTTTCGCAATTTCGACCAGTTGTTGCTTCCCGACCCCGATGTTCGTAACTAATGTATTGGGATTCTCACTCAAACCGACCTTGGACAGCAGATCGCGTGTACCCACAAAAGTCTCTTTCCAATCAATCACGCCGCCGCTGGCACGTTCGTTGCCCAGATAAATATTTTCCGCAATTGAGAGATACGGGATCAGCGCCAGCTCCTGATGGATAATGACAATGCCTAGTTCCTCGCTCTGCTTGATATCCTTGAACTCACACGTTTTGCCCTGGAAAACAATATCCCCTTCATAGGTTCCATGCGGATATACACCGCTTAGTACCTTCATCAGCGTCGACTTGCCCGCACCATTCTCACCGCACAAGGAATGGATTTCGCCTTCCTTGACCTTGAGATTTACATTTTCCAATGCCTTCACACCGGGAAAGGTTTTGGTAATTCCCTTCATTTCCAAAATGATTCCAGTCATGGGATACGCTCCTTTCGGTTGGATTCCTACTCTTATTTCAGTCCAATTTGCTCTTTGGTGTAATAGTGACTGCCGACAATATCCTTCTCCACATTCGTCCGATCTACCGAGATCGGATCAAGCAAGTAGGCAGGAATGACCTTTTTACCGTTGTTATAGGATTTGACGTCATTCACTTCCGCTTGTTTGCCCTGTAAAATGCTGTTGGCCATTACGACCGTTTGCTCAGCCAGCTTGCGGGTATCCTTAAATACAGTTTGCGTCTGCTCCCCAGCCACAATGGACTTGATGGAAGCCAGCTCCGCATCCTGCCCTGTAATGATCGGCAGCGGCTTGTTCGCTGATCCATATCCGACCCCTTTCAGGGATGAAATGATACCGATGCTAATGCCGTCATACGGGGATAGTACCGCGTCCAGATTGGCCCCTGAATAGTAGGCACTCAGCAGATTATCCATCCGCGACTGCGCTAAAGCTCCGTCCCATCGCAGTGTAGCGATCTGCGCCATCGTCATCTGCTTGCTGCGTACGACCAGCTTACCGGAATCAATGTACGGTTTAAGTACAGACATCGCACCATTAAAGAAGAAATAAGCGTTATTATCGTCCGGTGAACCACCGAACAGTTCGATATTGAAAGGGCCTTTGCCTTCCTTGAGTCCCAACTTTTTCTCAATATATGCCGCCTGTAGTACGCCCACCTTAAAGTTATCGAAAGTCGCATAATACGTCAGATACGGTGTGTTGCGAATCAGACGGTCGTAAGAAATGACCTGAATGCCTCGGTCATGTGCCTTCTGAATCACATCCGTCAGCGTGTTTCCGTCGACCGAAGCGATCACCATAACATTGACGCCCTTGGTGATCATATTTTCGATTTGGGAGATTTGGTTTTCTACTACGTCCTCGGCGTACTGTAAATCCGTTTTATAGCCTTGCTCCTGAAACAACCGGACCATATTTTCTCCGTCCCCTACCCAACGCTCGGACGATTTGGTCGGCATGGAAATGCCCACATAGCCTTTTTCCTTGCTGCCCGTTCCACTCTCCGCCAGATTGCAGGCCGAAAGCATCAGGGCCAAAACCAGAAGCCAAACGACAACAGCTCCTTTTTTCATATGAAGTTCCCCTTTCCTCATGTGATGCGGGTCAATTTGAAGGTAAGGATTTTGTAAAATCCTCAGGTCAGTGCTAATTAGAGTTGAGATGAGATAGCGCTTACATAAGTGAGGCGATGAGCACCTCTCTTTTTTTATGTGCAAACACATGGTATCATTCCAGGCCGGGAAAGGTCTTTGCTGGTTTTGAACTTTTTTTATAAAATTTTAACCTTTGTGTGTGGGGGGGAGGGTATTTGGATTTGAGGGAAATGAAGATTATCAGGAGATCACTCATTTATTTTGAAAACGAAAAAAGACTTAGCCTTTCTTACGATTGGCAAAGTCTCAATTTGTTGAATCATTAAATTGGCTATCTAAAGAGTTCACACAGACCCATGCTCCAACAGAGCCACAGCTTGAATATTTATGTTATGCGACGGAATCACTTCTTCGATCAATCAGAATTCTTCCTTGATCCTGATCTGTCATTGCTCTGCTATGTGCTCCAATAAATCTCCTGGCTGACACCCTAAAGCCGCACATAATTTGTCAATCACTTCTAGTGATACATATTCGTTCGTATTGAGCTTCGCCATTGTAGCAGACGAGATACCTGTCATTTTCAATAAATCCTGCTTCTTAATCTCCCTGTCGATCAATAATTTTTGAAAAGGTTTATAACTAATCATCTGGTATTCCTTTCACACATCAAGTGAATTTTTCTTTAATTATATGAAAGTATATTTTCTTTATCAAAAACATCTTCAACATGTATTGACTTGATTATTTGATATGGTAAAATTATATTTAACAAGTTGAACTTTTATTCACAAAATCAAATCCGTTGGATGGTGTTTAATTATGCATAATTCTTTAGAAGTCTTACTCGATTCACTGATTCGTAATCGAATTGAATCTTTATATGGCGAGCTTATCAAAAACAACTCCAGCTACAACCAATTCTCATCCGAACGGAATCTTTACTTCAAACAGTTACATGAACTACTACCAGAAGATATACAAAAGACTCTATTCCTTTTTGATGACGCAGACCTTTCTGTTCAAGCTATTTTAGAGCGTGAAATTTATTTGCAAGGTTTTAAGGACGCTCTTCACCTGCATAACGAATTACATATATCTTTAGATTGAGAGCCTATTGGCTCTTTTTTCTTTTGATTCTGTCGTATAACGTTCCTGTATTCACGACGTCCCACCGACTTAAGGTTCCATCAGGAGCCGGCTGCGCTTGCGCAGTTAGTCGGTGTGGTTGTGTCCGCCTGATCCCGCTTCCCTGCAAATTTCATCGGGCGGACCGAGGGAACGTCAGGTTCCAATGCGTTAATATAATGTTAGGTGAAGTAATCAACTTCATTGAAATACACTTAAAACCCATCTTACATAATGTAAAATGGGCTTTCGAAATTATATGTTCTGAAAAAATTTATTAAGCTCTAAGGAGGTATTAACTTGAACAAGCTCTCTTGTTCTAATTAATGTCTGATTGAAAATTCTATATCCCTGTTCATTCTTTACCACCTTATATTTCTTTCTTCTCCAATCTTTACATAAATATTCACTGTCAGATCGGACTATCCAGTCAGGTACTTCACTCTTTGTTTTAGCTAAATCTTTATAAAATGCATCTAAGGTTTTATATCGTAGTTTTATTGCATTATTTATTACTCTATTTATTTTTGAACAATATATAGGCAATTGAGGCATCACATTTATTAACCGATCGTTTGTAACAAGTTTAATTATTTGTTTTATTCCCTCTTGATAGGTATTATCAGGATCTAACTTTACCTTACTTAACTTAGCATAAGATTCTACGTCTGTTGGTAGTGTTCCATTAACTAATTGAAAAAGAATCAATCCTATTTGATATATATCCGATTGAATTGAATAAATTCCTTTTGAAAATACTTCAGATGATCTATACAGATAAGGTATAGGATCTTCAATCAATACTTTTGCACCGATAGACTTAACAGAACCTAAATCAATAATTATAGGCTTAATACCATCATATATGATGTTCTCAAGTTTCAAGTCACGGTGTACTAACCCAAGATTATGTACATCACTGACACCCACTATTAATTCCATGATGATATCAATTGCTTGCTTTAATGATATTTGTGATAGTCCACAAAATTTATCAAGCGTGTGCCCCTCAAGGTATTCCGTGACAATGACCAATTGAGACCCTGTCTGTGAGTCAATAAATGAATCAAATACATTCACAATATTTTGTTTATTTCTAAGATTAATCAGTGTTTCAACTTCATGTTCAATGTTTTGGCCTTCATCCCAAGGAATTGGAATAAATTTAACGAATACCTTTTTTTTAAAAGTTTCATGATAACCTTGAAATGCTACACTAGAACCTTCAAAGATCTCTTTCTCCAATTTGATGTTTCTTTCCTTTAAGAAGAAATCTTGATACATAGATAGATTAGAAGTGTCACTACTCATATTAATTCCTCTAATAACAAGTAAGCGATAACTTGCTGAGCTTTGGTTGAATATCTAACTTCGTTAAAACTCACCCATAATGGGTTTGTCGGAAGTTCCTTAAATTTCTTTTTGGTCTTTTGTGTTTTTATCTTAGTTAATTGTTTGGCATATCCAATGTCAGATATCGCCAAATCTATAATTCCTTCAGCCTTTACTCGCTCAATTGAAGGACTTCTTTGTCCATTTGAAGCGACCTCTAAAATTAATCTTTCAATTTCCGTGAATCTCTTAATTATCATTTGAATATAATTGTAAAGTTCTCTAAGAGACTCTCCAGAGTCGTTAGACAAAACAAACTTTTCAATTGCCAAGGATCGATCATTCTTATTGAAAGTAGATACATATATTTCATTTGAACTAATTGAAAAACCCAATATATTAATTTGTGACATCCCCTTTGATTATGGAACAATATATATGAAAATTCTACCACAAAAACATAGTGTTAGAAAAGGTCGTTTTATCTTAGAATTTGGGTTATTTCACCTAACGTTTCTGTATTCATGACCCCCAAAGGGGTTGTCTGCTGAAATTCTCCTTCGAAATCCATTTAGCAGACCAAGACTCCGTCAGGAGCCGCAACTTGAATATTTTGTTATGCGATAGTCTTTTATCTATAAAGTATTCTTTCACTCAAAATATAATCTTGAAAACTAATTGAGCCTTTTTTAAGATTTGTATCGTATACGATCAAAACACTGTCCTCTGGTATATTTTCAAGTATTATAGAGACGGCAGAACGAACCTGACTCATCGCCATATTTCTTTTAGGAGTATAATAATAATATTTTTTACATACTCCACTTGGTAATATAATATCTTTAGCTGTATACTTCCTAAAACCCACTTCATTTAATTTTATGACACAAATATCTTCAATGAAAAAAGCTGGTTTTTCTTCAAAAATGAGCGAAATAACGTTATTTCTGTTCTCGTATTTATAAGTCATAATCACCTTATTATTGTACTTTATTGAATAATTGTTCACAAAACCCAAACCCCTCTGTTCTGCTCTCTTTGCCTTTTCTAAACTGTCGAATTCATTACCACTAATGTACAAAGTTATTTCACTTGATGAAATTGCAAGTTTAATATCATCCGATCTTTCATGTTCAAAACCATTCATAATTAACTCAGTAAGTGTACACTTAGTATCTTGCCATAGAGAATCCGAAATTCTAATTTTCAAATCCTTAAAAAGAGAATTAAATATATTTTCATCCTCTCTAATTTGTATAAGTGTGTGATTGTCAAAATCATTATCACCTTCTAAACTCAATTCATCATAAAGTCCTAAAACAACTTCTCCATTAGAGATCTCGGCAATATTAGGCCTTTGTTGAATACCTTGATACTCACGACATATTGTTCTGACACTATTGAAAATATAATCATACATACTTCGAACAGTTAGATATCCATTTTTCAAGCTCTCACTCTTTCCTTGAAGCCCTTCTATCAAAAAAGTAGTAAATAGACTATATTCACTACTAGGAGATTCTTCATAAGATGGCTCATTTCTTCCGCTCGAACTAAGAAGAATTAGAGACCGTGACTCTTTTAGATAATCTTTAAGATTTCTGAAATTATAGCTTTCTATCCCCTTAACTACTGAATCTACGAAACCGCTAAAGCATGCATCAATAATTATCAACTTGTGCTTACACTCACATATTTCAACAATCTCAATAATTCTTTGTATCTCTATTAATTGAGTTTCCTCGCTATTCATCGAATCTGATGGGACAATAAAGTTTTTTCCATTACATGCATATCCATGTCCACTAAAGTAAATCACCAGATCTTCATTTACCGCCACTTCTTTAGTGATATTCTCTAATTTTTGAATAATATTCCTTTTTGTAGCTTCATTACGTAATCCATCTGAAACAATCACCTTACTCTTTTCTGCATTTAAGTTTAGGTTTTTCACTTTGCTAAAGACTTCAAAAACTCCTAAGGCATCTTTACATGCTTTGTTTAAATTTTGGAAACACTCGTTCTCATAGTTATTAACACCTATAGATAACATAACTTTCTTTCCGAGTCTTTCATTAAGTATTTCTCTTTGCCTTTTATTCATTCATATCGTCCTTTCATTTCTTTTTGATACGACTTTCACATAACGTTCTCGTATTCACGACACCTGACGAATGCCAGGTGTGTCCGGCTGCTTCCTACTTCCCTGAAATCCTTTTTTTCGGACTGAGGGTCTATACCTGATGCGTGAATATAATGTTAAAGAAGGTCGGAACTTCAGCAGATGCTTACTGACTTTTTTTAAAATAATCAGTAACAACATTATATAAAGATATTATTTTAGGTTTATTTTTGTCGAAATCTTCAACAACTGCCTTATAAAATCTATCAAAAGCAATAAACGAAACGACACTCTCCAATACAATTTGTTTAATATTGATCCATAATAGGACATCATGAAAAATCACCTTACCACTTAATGACTCTATCCCGGCTATAAACACTAATACAAACGAAAATAGATAGATTAAAGTTTTAATATTTATAACATCTAAAAATCCAACAAGAATATTTACTATCACATTTTTATCATTATAGAAATTTGTTGGAAATAATTTCAAAATAAGTTTTGCAATTTTTTTAGGTATAAAAGAGAATCCGATAAAGGTAACTGTTAATGCCAGATAGTTCGTAACAACCTGGTTTAAACCAAAAAACCAACAAAAAAAATAAATAAAAGCAAACAATAAATGCATGGAGAAAGTTAAAAAACTCAAACTAAAAACAATTATAAATATGACTGCAAGAACAGCATAAAGAAATAAGATTATCCTACTTCTATAACTTAATTCTAAAGAGTCTTTTTTAGCGTAAATAAACATAAGGGCAAGCAACGCCACTACTCCAATCATGAGGAAAGACACAAATGATACATAAATTAATATCTGCAAGTTTTCTAGCATGACTTCTAGCATATTTTCACATCACACCATTCTAAATTTTCCGACTTTCTTATAACGTTCCTGTATTCACGACTCAGCGTATGCTGAGTGTCCGGCGAATGCCGGACCAAGGACGAATGTCCACAGCGTGAATATTATGTTATAGGATGTCAGTTTACTTTTATTCTCTATTTCTTAATTTTACATATGCATCATATGTTGAAAGGAAGATATAAAACATCCAAGGAAGATAAATATCATAATCATAATCGTTTTTTTGAGATACGTTATTATGTCTTATTCCAAAGTTATTCAATATATTAAATAAATCTATCTCATTCTTTCCTACTTTCTCTTTTAAATCAGTTCTTATAAATTCTAGAGCATCCCCAATTTCCCTTACTGCCGCCTTTTTATCCTCTTTATTTGATCCATGCTTTAAATATAATTCTTTAGCACGGCGAATTTTAAGGTCTACATTTGATTCATCACCATAAATCTCGGTGTTATCAACCAAATTTACGAAGCTTTCTTCTAATGTATTTCTGATGTAACCATCATTAGAAAGTTCCCAACCACTAGAATATTGCTTGAGAAATATGTTTATTTCTTCACGAAATTCTTTTTGAGCAATCTCTTTTTTCTCAGGAATTGGCGATGCTTCTTCTGAGATACTAAAATAATCTTCGTTTTTATTAACGAATGGATAAGTTATATATTCATGTAAAAGTTCTATAACATTAAATAAATCTTCTTCTTCATAAGTCATTGCAAGGTCTGGATGTTTGATATTTCGATTTATTTTACGCATGCAGAAAGCTTCGAAACTGTTACCAATTATCCCATCATATCTATATGAACGTGTTCCCAAAAATTCAATAAAGTAATATCTCTTTTTGAAGTCGTTATATACTGATTGAAAAGCTAATTTTAAGTCTTTTAGAACCAGTGGCTTTATAAAACCTTGTCTTTGAGAGTAATAACGTCGTTCATTCATACTTTTATCATCCTTTATTCAAAATTCTTTCTTATTTCCTATAACGTTCACTGTATTCACGACCCGGCGAATGCCGGGTGTCCGGCTGCCTTCTACTTCCTCGAAATTCTTCCATGCCGGACCAAGAGCGAATGCTCGCAGCGTGAATATTATGTTTTATGTTGTTAAATCGGCGGACTTCGGAGCATCTACTCCCAACTTCAATCCCACTCTGCTTCCGCTTAGGAAGCATTCCTCGTCCGCTCTTAGCTCGTAACTTTCAATCCTTGATCCGCATAGGATATACCTTCCGTTCTTTCCTGCTCTTATCTATTCTTGTTCTTCCAAGCCGAATTTTATGATCTTATAACTTCATATTTACGAACTTCGTGAAAACAAGGAACATAATAAATTAAATGAATCATTGTATTTGAAATAGTCCTTTTGAACCATGTTTATATTGTATCATCAAATGGAAAAATATTACGACTGCTAACTATACATAATATATAAGAAAATAGGTTTATTCCATGTGTACCACTTGACATTAAGCTTCATCCACATCAATTAGGAACACCCGCTCCTGGAATCCGCCTCGGGCCTCGGCTTTGTCCACCCGCAGCTTGTCCAGCTCCAGTACACTCGCTCCATGTACTTCTACGAGTGCTCGGATGACTTCCAGCATATCCGCCAGTTCTTCCAGCGCTTCCTGACCTTTATTCGCTTCAAAATATTCCTCGGCTTCTTCACGAAGCTTCGTCCGCAGCTCCTGCTTATACTCCTCTGGTTCCAAAATGCGTGTCCGACATTCCATGCCCTGAGACATAATGAGTTGCGGAATCCGATCCCGCACCAGTTTGTTGTATGTAGGCATATGAAATAACACCCTTTCTGATGTGGGAAGCTCCAAGGCGTATCCAACATCTTCCTTTTCCTCATTATATCATTAGCTCAGAAAGAACCGGGGATTATTGATAAAAGATCTACCGATTCATTGAACGAATTTTCTTTATAAATAGATGGATACCGCTTAGACGGATCAGCTACGATCCGCTGTGACAGAGACTCTAGAATAGAGTCCGTTTTATAAAGCAACTTGTCTACTTCCCCCAGCTTCATTGGCTCTTTAGTTACATCATCTTCTCCCGAAACCAGATAATGTACCGTACCGATAAACAGCACCATATCTAGATTGGGCTCAGCCTCTGTGTGAATTAAAGGGAACAGGTCAGTTACGGATAAACAAATGTACGATGGAATGATTTGGTTTCGATGAACATACATGGCCTTAGCCATAGAAAACATCGCTCGATCACAAAGAATGAGGCAGTTTTGAAACTGATGATGGTCGCGCATCATCTGTGCAAGCTTGATCTGGTATTCGGCAAGCTTTTGAAAATCCATCATGCAATTGAATATGTAGGTGTCGCTGTACTTAGGCAATTTGAAATCAGAATCATTATGTAGTTGGGGACTTAAGGAGTAATGTTTCATGGGGAATCAACTCCTGAATTAAAATTTCATAAATAAGGGTTTTGCAAAATCCTGAAACAAATGTGAGCAACGTAGCACAAATATGTAACCATCAAGATGTATAATTTTCTAGCTACCGGACAAGCTTCCTAATAAATATTACTATATAGTAGTTTTTAATTCAATTTACTTACTAACACTTATTAATTAGATGTAACTCTTTCTCTACACTTCTAACTAGAGGATTTTGCAAAATCCAACAAGCGACTTCCAATAATAATATATAGGTCGTGATGATCTAGTTCGTCTATATATTGCACTTTGGAGCGATTGAAATCGATTTTGTAGAACCCTTACTATAGAGAGGTGTATTCATGTCAGAACTTTTGGAATTAGTCGGTACACGTATTCGAGATATTCGAAAGTCTAAAGGGCTTTCCCAAGAAGCTTTAGCCGAAAAAGCAGGATTCAATTCGAGTTATATTGGATTTATTGAGCGAGCGGAGAGAAATATATCTTTGAAAAATCTGGAGAAAATAGCGAAGGCATTGAACGTGGGCGTCTATCAGTTGCTTACATATGTGAAGGACAATGATGAGCTTACCGAAGAACATTCAAGTATAAAAACCATTTTAACTCTCCTAAGAACTCGTGAATCCAAAGATACTGAACTGGCATTAAAGATTCTTACGGACATCTTTATAAGAATCGATGAACGATGAAACAAAAAAGGAACTGCACTTTGCAGTTCCCCACCAATCTCTTACGACAATGCCAACATCGCTTTCATATCTTCCTCTGCGGTCGTAATTAGCTTCAAGCCAAACATCTCCACCAGCACATCCAGTACACCAGAAGAAATAAACTCAGGCGGCTTCGGCCCAATGCGAATATCCTGGATGCCAAGGCTGAACAAGCCCAGCAGAATGGCAACCGCTTTTTGCTCAAACCAGGACAGAACAATGCTGACAGGCAGCTCGTTCACCGTACAGCCGAATGCATCCGCCAATGCCAGAGCAATTTTCACAGTAGAACCCGAATTGTTGCATTGCCCCAAATCAATATAACGCGGAATGCCGGTATCTCCAACGGTGCCATAATCCACGTCATTGAAGCGGAATTTACCACAAGATGTGGTCAGAATGACCGTATCGTTCGGCAAGGATGTAGCCAGCTCGCGATAATAGTTGCCGCCTTTGCCTGGTGCGTCGCAGCCTGCGATGACGAAGAAACGGCGGATATGTCCGTCTTTAACGGCCTGAATAATCTCAGGAGCCAGCCCGATAACTGTCTCATGATGATATCCCGTTGTAAGCACCTGCTCTGAATCTACATCTGCGGCTGGCAGAGCCAACGCGCGCTCGATCAATGGTGAAAAGTCGTCGTCCATGATCTTGGCTACTCCCTCCAGCCCGGCTACTTCATAAGAGAAGAAGCGGTCTGCATACGTGCCTTTAATCGGCATAACACAGTTCGTCGTAGCCAGAATTGCGCCCGGGAACTCTTCGAACAGTCTACGCTGATCGTACCAGGCTTTACCGATATTCCCTTTGAGATGTGCATATTTCTTCAATGCCGGATAACCGTGAGCAGGCAGCATTTCCGAGTGAGTATAGATATTAATGCCCTTGCCCTCTGTCTGCCGCAGCAATTCCTCCAGCGCATACAGATTATGTCCGGTCACGACGATGCATTGGCCTTCGATTTTATTTTGGCTGACCGTAATCGGCTGCGGAATGCCAAAACGATCCGTATGCGCACGATCCAGCACATCCATGATCCGTACAGCCGCATTTCCGACCTTCATCGCCATTTCCAAATGCTCTTGTACATTAAAGTTAGAATTGGTTAAGGTCATATATAACGCTTCATGCGTGATGCGATCTACCTCAGGATCGGTATAGCCCAACTGGCGAGCATGTGTCGCATAGGCAGCAATCCCTTTTAATGCAAAAATCATCGTATCCTGCAAGCTCGCTATCGTCTCATCTTTCCCGCACACCCCAACTACTTTACACCCGCCACTCGGCGTCTGTTCACACTGATAACAAAACATATCGTTTTCCTCCAAATATTTATAGATATTTGTTCGTTATCCCCAGCGTAACAAACCCCTGAATGCGTAGGTGTGATTACACACACATTTTTTTAGCATTTATCATCATAGAACAGTGTAGGACAATTCCACATGCCAATCATTCCTACTCCAGCGAATTTTCCTGAATTCCCCCGCCTTTACGGTACTGCACAGGGGACACACCCATGGTCTTTTTAAAAGCGGTGCTAAAATAGTGCTGACTGTCGTAACCCGTACGTTCTGCTATATCATAGATAGACAACGTCGTGGAATCCAGTAGCTGCACTGCTTTACGGATACGGGCACGCGTGACGAGGGTCACGAAACTGTCGTTGAGCTCCTTTTTGAGCACACGGCTGAGATATACGGCGGATACCTGTAGCCGCGAGGCAAGGGCTTCCAGCGTCAACTCCCGATCGGCGTAGCCTTCCTGAATAAGCTGCCGAGCACGGCGTACGATGGGAGACAGCTGCGATTCGCCATACACCCGATCCCGACACATCCGGTACGCATCCATTGCGCCTTCCAGCCCACCCGCGTTGGATTCCACATGCGTATGAACCGCTATATTCAGGTAGCGTCCAATCGCCTGCTCTATGGAAGCGCCAATCGTCTCGGGTGCCTCCTGCCACAGGCATATGCCGATCAGCCCGTTCGCATCGCGGAACAACACATGTGGCAGGTCCTCCAGCAGTTCGCCAATAATATTTTCAGCGGCAAAAAGAAACAACTGTCGGTCATTCTCGCGCATAATCGTCTGCCGGGCCTCTGCCGCTGGCCACCGTACGACACCGATCTGAGCAGGCGGCCGCGATGGAAGCCGTAAAAACGCCAACTGCTCCATGACATCTATGCCCGTATGTTGCCCTTCCAGCCATTCCAGGCAAAACCGCTGGCGCAACAACGGAATATTCCGCTCAATCTGCCCGGCAGCTTGTTCTACATAGGCGGCACGCTTACGCTCTTCCTCGAGCCGCTGACCGAGCCGTGACAGCGCAGCGTGAAGCTGCTCAGCATCTACCGGCTTCAAGATATAATCCTCTACGCCAAGTCGGACTGCCTCCTGCGCATAAGCAAATTCATCATGCCCGGAAATGATTAGACAGCGGCACTCCGGACGTACTTCCCGCAGCCGACGAATCAGTTCAATCCCGTCCATGAACGGCATATTCATATCGACCAGCATGATATCTATGCGAAGCTGACCCACCAGCTCCAGCGCTTCTTCACCATCCTCCGCCTCAGCTGCGACCTCCATGCCGAGTGCCGCCCAGTCTATGCAATCCCGTATCCCCTCTCGGATGATCGGCTCATCATCTGCGATCAATACTTGGTAACGCTGTGCTGTCCCTGTTATCACTTCCGTTATGGCCTGGTCAATCAGACTCACCGTCGTTGAGTTGTCTCTGCCCTTTGATTTCGTCATCCTGACCCTCTCCTTTTTCATGCGGCTTCTTCAGTTGCGCCATATCCAGCAGCAGCGGATGAATGATCGTCACGCAGGTGCCTGCTCCTTCTTTACTATCCAGTACAATTCCATATTCCTCACCAAAAGATAGCCGGATACGCGCTTGTACATTCAGCATGCCGTAGCTTCTACCATTTGTACTAGCCCCACTTTGCTTCTGCTGTCCTTCCATCGCCTCCAGCGGTATTTCCAGCAATTCACGCAGCTCACGCAGCCTTTCTGCCGCCATCCCTGCGCCATCATCACGCACCGTCAGCAGCAGCTTGTCGCCTTCAGCTTTAGCTTCTATCCAAATCGTGCCTGGGCCACGTCTGGCCTTGATGCCGTGATAAATCGCATTTTCCACTACAGGCTGAAGCATCAACTTCAACACGAACAGATCCTTTAGCTTGTCGGGTACATTCAACTCCCAGCGAAGTCGGTCACGATAGCGGGTTTGCTGGATTTGCATATAGCTAGATATATGCTCAATCTCGGAGCGCAGCGGAATAAAGTCATCCCCCTTGCTCAGCCCGAGACGAAACAATCTCGATAGCGCTCCTACCATGTCAGATACGTCGTCTACTCCATTTCTTCGGGCCATCCAATGAATCGTATCTAGCGTATTGTATAGAAAATGGGGCTTAATATGCTCCTGAAGGCTGCGTAGCTCGGCATCCCGTTTTTGCCGTTCTCTCAGTTCGCTAAGTGACATGAGACGGCGAATTTGCTCCAGCATCCGGTTAAAGCTCCGCCCCAGCATTCCGACTTCATCCCCACGGTCACTCCATTGGCGAACTGTAAGATCCCCTGTCTCTGCCGTCCGCATATAGGACATCAGCCGGAAAATTGGCTGCGCAATGGAACTCGACAATCGCAAGGATGCCGTTAAGCCAAATAGACATACAATGAAAACAAAACAGACGACATAGAACTGAATTTGTCGCACTTCCAGTGTAGATTCGCGTGCCGGGAATACCCCCACTGTTCTCCAGCCCGTGAATTCGGAAGCCCTGAACATGAACAGCAATTCCCTGCCCCCAGCTTCACGGGTAAACATCCCGCTGTCACCTGCCCCGAACCATTGCGGTGGAATGCGCTCAATCAAAGGCATATCCGGCCTGTACACGCTGCGTCCCTCAGCATCTGTCACCATTAAATACCCACTTTTGCCCAAGGTTACATCTCTGGCGGCCTGCGACACAGCCCGTAGCTTGAGGTCAATCATTATCGCGCCTAGCACGCGTCCGGTTTCCGAATCCGTAACCGAACGAACGACGGAGACAATTTCACTGTCCTTGTACCGGACATGAGTGGTCACATTACGGTGGCTCGGCTGTCCTAGCACAGTGAATATGCCTGCATGCTGCGCCGCCTGTTGGTACCAATCTTCTTCCGTCAGGCTACGCGTGCTTCGAGCATACATTTCGTTGCTGATATAGTCGCCTTTTTCGTTCACGATCAGAATCCCTGCAATTTCAGGATATAACGTAGTATAGCCCTGCAAAAATTGCTTCATTTTATACAGCGTATCCTGCTCCTGTACAGAACTTAATGCCTGCTTGGAGCTGAGAGCCTGATTTTGCGCCGAGTTCTGAGTCTGCTCCCCCTGGTTTTCCGGTGTTATTACACTCGCATGACCTGCGTGGCCGTCAGCCAGCGTCTTCCCTTTCCAGAACTCCCCGATATCGGGGTTAAAAGCAATCAGATACGTCATGTTCTGCAAATTTTCCATTTTGGTGTCCAGTGCTTCATTTACCTTGCCAATCAACTGCATCGTATGGTCTTCCACCTGCCGCTCAATAATCCGTTCCACCGTCCAATTGACCAGCAGACCTAATCCCAGCGAAGGTACAATGCCAAACAACAGGAACAGCAGCATCAGCTGATAGCGTAAGGGCATATTGCGCAAGCGTAACCGCGGCATCATGTGGTGCACTCCTAGCTGGATACGCTTCCAAAATTTATTTCGCATAATAATCATCTACATTCGCCTGGGTGACAACAGAGATTCCAGTGTCTACCCGCACGGGCAGCGGAGTGTTGTCTCCGGTGGAAGAAGGCGCAGGAGTCGTCAAATGATGATGCAGATGGAACAGATATTGAAGCGACCAATAGCCCATATTCCATGTTCCCTGAGCAATTGTTGCCGAGATTGTGCCACCACGAATCATATCCAATGTCGCTTTATTCGTATCAAAAGAAATGATTTTCAGCGGGTGGCTGTTTTTTTGACTCAGTACCGCTTCACCTACACCTATTCCTCCCGTTGCTTCGGTCACAAAAATGCCCGCCAGTTTCGGATAAGCTTTCATCAGCCTTTGCGACTCATCCCGGGAGACCATCGCGTCTGCGCGGCCATCCGCTACTTCCACCACCTTCATGGCAGGATACTGCCGCTGTATGGTATCGCGAAAGCCACGCAAGCGTTCCTCATGATTTTGCTGACCGGGTAGCGTCAAAACAGCGACTTGACCTTCTCGTCCCAACAGCTCTGCCATTTTATCCGCAGCGGTCACGCCCGCCTTATAATTATCCGTGCCCAAAAAAGAATACGCCCGACTCCCCGGCGCTTCGGCATCAAACAGTACCACAGGAATGCCCGCATCCAGCGCCTTATTAATTACCGGAATCAGAGAGTGAGGATCAATCGCTGATATGGCAATCCCTGCGGGCTTACGAGCAATCGCCTGCTCAATAACTGTCGTCTGCTCCTGTGCATCATAACGGGTAGCTCCCCGATACTCCACAGTCACTCCCAAAGCATCTCCTGCATCCTCGAAACCCTTGAGCCCGCTTTTCCAATACTCCAAGCCAGACTGGAAGGTAATCATCATATAGGTTTCTCCGATGCTGCCTCGTAGCCCCTTATCTTCCCAAGTACCATTCAACGGGCCAGTTTGTTCATACCTGAACACATAGAGAGCAAAGGCCGCAATCAACAGCATATATACCAGCAGCGTTTTTTTCATCCTTCCTCCCTCTTCCTGTGTGTATCCTTAAGTTATAAATTCACTTTAATTTATTCTGGTTTCACTTAGATTGTAAACGCAATCATATTAAATTGGAACTACTTCACTCTTCTTACTTTCAGGTGGCGTTAATCCTGCACTAATGTTTCTACGTTACAATACCTACAATTGCGCTAGGAAAAACATGTGCGTATCTTGAGGAAAAGGAGTGATATGGATGAGCAAGCCGCGTATCGCGGAGTGGACAGAACTACGGGGCCTCGCCTACCTCGCTGTCGTGCTTCAGCATTGCATTGGCGAATATATTTATCGCAGCGACATCCAACAGCCAGATTCTGTGATGCTCGCGATGCTGTATCATTTGACACGTTTTGGCACACCGACGTTCGTTTTCCTGTCTGCGGCGCTGCTTTTTTATAATGGTAACAAACCGATTGGCTACCCTCGCTATATTGGCAGGCGGTTTCGAGATATTTATGTTCCTTTCCTCTGCTGGACGGTTATTTATTGGGTATGTACTCAAAACTGGTCAACGGCGCAGTGGGGAAATATTTATTTTTACAAAGGTATGTTCGAGGAAATGATCATCCCCGTCAGCGGATATCATCTATGGTTTGTAGTGATGATCTTTCAGTTTTATATTTTGTTTCCTTTATTTTCAAAAGCAGCCGGGCAGGTTCAAGCGTTTCTACGCCGTTACAGCACGAAAAGACGCAAACAGCTTGTTTTGGCTGTTATGCTGATTGCCGCTGCGGCTTACGCTTTGTTGTTACAATGGTCCTACTATGACATGTCTGCATGGAGCACTGGGTTGCCGTCCTTTTGGCAGACTCTGTTAGATTACCGCACTTATAACTTTGTTATGTATTTTTTCTATTTTATGCTGGGCGCAGTGTGCGCCTATATGACGGACACCTGGCGGGGATTGGCCCAACAGACGTTGCCGTGGAATGTATTTGTCTTTATTGGTTTGTTCATGCTCATGGGTCACACGATGCTGATCCAGTCGGGTGTTACGATCAATCTCAATATTTCTACTTATCTGAAACCAAGCACCTTCGTGCTGATTGTCTCGCAGTTGCTTTTGTTGTACGGACTGCTGCTTCATTTGCAAAAAGATACGCGATCCGAGCCGTTTCGCCGTATGCTGAACTGGATTGGACGCTATTCCTTCGGAGGATATCTGGCCCATGCGCTCGTGCTGTCCTTCATATCCTACTACACCCGCCCGCTTGCACTGGGTGATCATCATTTTACAGCTACGCTCATTACGTTTGTCGTCGTGGCAAGTGTTTCTCTGGGCATCAGCTGGCTCTTTGCCCATCTGCCCGGCGGCAACTGGATTGTTGGCTCCAAAGGCAGACAGCGGTTGAACTGGCATGCGTTTCGTTTCCAGTTCCTTTCCTCTAAGCGCGCTTCCAAAAGCACGCAGGAGCTTGGCTAAACTTGTGCGTCTGTGTTTCAGCATGGGGTTATAAATCCAATGGACTTTGGCAGGGCTCTCTTATGGAGCTCTGCTTTTTTTGTTGCCTTAGTATGCTGTCCCCAAAAAAATGATTAACATTTTATGACATGAATATGTATTTTATTTTAAAATAAGTCATTATATAGAATAATAATAAACATTACGTGGGAGAAGTCACAGTTTTGCATAAAGAGAAAGGGGAGGATGGACTGAACATAACATCGTCGTTGTTAATGATCTGATCCAAAACATGGTGAGGCTGCTTTCTGGTCTGATACATACGGTTGTACTGATTAATCAGTTCATCCAAAAGCATAGACTGTTCAAGTACACAAGCATGTCCGAAGCCATACTCTGCGTAAAGATCATGCAAGTGTTGTCTGGCGTGTTCCATTTGTTGAATTAACGTTTCCGTTTTATCCCTGTTCATCCTGCATACCTCCTATTGAATCTTATTTTAAGGAGGGATGTACAAATACGTCATGATCTTTTTTGAACCTAAAAATTACAAAATAATACAAAAATAGACCAGCTATAAGCTGGTCAATAGTAATGAATTTGAAGATGATGATTACTTGGATCACATTCCACCAACGTGTCCTTGTGTTTGGATTGTGCCATGGCTTAGGTTTGCAGTTTGATATGGTACTGTGAATACCAGTAAAAAGCTAGTTACCGCTAAGCAGAAAGCCATCCTTTTGATCATTTTTCTCCCACACCTCCTCATAAATGGATTGAAACCGAGCCTGTGTTTTAGGAGCCGCATGTAATTTGAAATGATAAAATAATCCAAAACAGTTGGCAATAAGTAGTACGTGGTTAATTGTAACAGCTTTTTCAAAAGCGTTTATTAAACAATTGAAACCATATGGATATCTGCCTTTATTTAGGCTGTACTTGGCCATTTTGTACCAGAAGCGTACGTATTCTTCCGATAAAACTTGTTGAGTATACGTATCAGAAGATGATGGTTCCTGATACGCTGCAATTTGGGACTCAAAGCGTCGAAGGATATGATCTACATCTACATTATATCGATTAGCTACTTCAAGGACGTTCAGTAGCTCGGCAAAAATCTCCTTTTCGGCAGCCATATGTTCTACGTAATCTGGCAGAACACTGATGTCCCCGGACATAAGTCTATTGACGTACGTATTAATTTTCGCCCATTGCAGATATTGCTTCTTCCAATAGAGAGACTCAGAATCTTGTTCCTTCACCCAACTTAGATCCGCATAACAATGAATGTGTTCTAATGCTTGTTCATGATCCCCTCTTGCATCGCAAGCACTAGCACACATTAGATCAGAATAGGCTATGTAGGTGAAAAACGGTCTAATTGGCTTTTTTTTCGAATCTGTTCCTTTTCGCTTGGAGTTATGAACCAAATTATATTGGATCTGTCCTAATTGACCCATCTGATGGGCAAATTCATACACCTTGTCCCACATGCTTAATGACCTGTAGACGTTAGCCAAATCTTTTAATGCATCTAATTGCTCTATCTCGTCTAAACGATCCACAAAAGGAGCAAATTCAATGGCAGCTTGAAGATTTACAGCTCTATCTTGTCCAATATTGATTTGGAACAAACGATACTGGCAGACCGCCAATCGCTCTGAATGCTGCTGCTTCTCACTTTCAGCCACCTTTTTGTAAAGGTATGCCGCTGCTTCGTTGTAACCGTCTTTGTATACATTTTCGGCAACTTCAAAGAGCGATGGCGGATAATTAGGGTTATCCAATAGCAAAATTACAACTCGCTGCAAGCAGTCGAGTCGTCCTAGTTCAATGCATCGGTATAAGAAAGGGCTTATTTTTTTCCAGTTTAGCGGAGATTCTTCAATGCATTCTTCAATATAACGTTCGTAAAAATAATCCGGTGGTAAATTCATTCCCGCAGTAATACTATCCAGTTGATGAACAGAAATAGATCGGTTACCAGTCACAATGCTACTAACTGTACCTACATTCAAATCAATCGTGTGACCAAACTTGGTCATCGTTAAGCCTTTTCGTTTCAGATAAGTTTGAATTTCTGCCTGTATCGTAGGTGTGATTTCCATGGATAAACCACCCTTTCAGCATTTTCATAGAATTTCAATTTCAATTTCAATTTCAATTTCAATAAACAATGTAGTTTGGAAACTAATGGTATAATTATTGATTTTCTTTCACGATAATACCATCTTTTGGAACAAACATAAATGCTTTTACTTTATTGATTTTTATATTTTTTTTAGGAGATCATTGGATGTTGGACAATGGAAGGAGAAGATCACTTGAAAAATACAGGTATGACACGTCCCTTGGATACGTTAGGCCGGATTGTTATTCCTAAGGAGATGCGAACCTCTATGGGGATTCAAGCTGGTGAGTCTTTAGAATTTTATTTGGATGTTGAAACAGGATTATTGAGCATGCGAAAGTATATAGGAGTCTGCTGTCATTTATGCTATTCGGTTCGGGATTTAAGCTATTTCAGGGGTTCATTTTTATGTAAAAAATGCATAAACGATCTGAAGGGAAACATAGGTGTGAGTCAAATACCTGTACCTGTTATTAAGGAACCTGCGTGCAAAGAAAAAAGTGTACATCGGTTGTCTTCACAACATTTGGTTGAGAAGCTAAGAAGACTCATGCACGAGCATCCAAACGCCAAGCAAGGCGAATACGCTGAACGGCTCGGCGTATCCCAAGGCCGTATTTCCCAGCTTAAAAAGCTATTATAGGTATCGCTCAACTCATATTCTAGCAAAGCTAAATAACCAGTCGCTGGTTGATTTCGTGCGACTGGTTATTTAAACTTCTAAGCCTATATTTGCTGTAAATTATGGAATTAAACCTATCAAAGTGGTATATTGACTCAAAGCTAAAAACTAATGTTGAAGTAGGTGTATAAATGAAATCACACGTTTTAATTTATGATGGTTATGTGAGTTTTGAGATTATGCTAGCAACCTATTTTATGAAAACCAAAGGGGACATTGTTACGATTGGAGTAACCAAAGACCCTGTAATTTCCTATGAGGATTTTAAAGTTACGCCTTCGGTAGCCCTTGATGAAGTGTCTGCTGAGGATATTCAACTCCTAATTATACCTGGTGGAGATAACACTCTATTAAAGACGAACAAGCAACTTCTAGCTCTAATCAGTACACTAAATAATGATCATAAAGTGATAGCGACCATTTGTTCTGCCACTGAACTACTGGAGATAGCAGGTGTCTCCTATAAAAATCCTGTGAATCATCCAACGGGTCTGGAGATACACAAGAATATCATTACGGCTAAACCAAATCAGTATGTGGACTTTGCAATTGAAATAGGCAAGGTGATGAACATTTATACTGATGATGAAGATTTAAAAGAAACCATTGATTTTTTTAAGCTCTTTAAAGATAATTGACTCTTCTGCTCTCCCACAACAATCACTTTATGTATGGTGATATTTAGGATACTATAGTGAGGGAATTAGCATACATAAGAGGGGTAATTAAAATGAATGACAAATTAAAGGGGCTATTAGTGGGCTTAACCATTGGTATGATGATTACTGGTGCAACCGCAATGGCTGCATCTGGAACAAGCGTAAATGCTGTTGTGAAAAAGTTTGATGTATTTTTAGAGGGGACAAAAAAGAACACTGCCGATGGCTTGATTTACAACGGAAACACGTATATCTCTGTTAAAGATATTGGGATTGCAGAAAGCAGACAAATCAGCCTCATTGATAATAAACTGTATTTAGGTAAACAGCAAAAGATGATTACAGAAAATCAAGCACTCCATATTCTTTCTGATAAAATAAAAAAGGATGCTGTTAAATATAATTTAAACTTAATGGTTGAAGGTTTGGAAGGAACTAAATATTGTATAAGAGTTTACGAAGATTTCCCTGATCACATTGCAACTTATGGATTCTATTATGTAGATAAATACACCAGTAAAGTAACTAAATATGACATAGCACAAGATAAGGAAGTAGAAATTTAAGGATAGGTTTCCCCATCCTTTTTTTATTGTCAAACGATCTACTCCTCGACTTATTCAAGAGCAGATATACCACGGTATCCCCGGCTAACGCTTCAATTGAGCTTCATTCGAAGCGCCGGACTTACGATCGAATGTAATCGGGCCTTTACGGTTCACAAGCCGTTTCAAGTCCACGGTCATTTCATTCTTCAACTTATCAATGAGCTGGTCCTCTTTGATGCCTTTGCTTTTAGCAACCTCGGCCAACGACTTCCCTTGTCCCAGCTCTTTCTCTAACTGGACAGGAGTGATGCCCAGCAGCTTGGCTACTTTCTCGTTGAGATGGTGATTCAAGCCGCCAGGCCTTTTGCCGTGCCTATGTCTGTGAACATGCCCGTGTTCGTCCTGTGGTTCAGCATTCCATTGGCGGGCTGCCCCTTGGATAGAGGCGTTGGGGGTGATTGCTTGCAACGAATTACCCGGTTCCGTCCCGGAAGCTCCAGCTGCACCCGCAGTGCCATACATCATCACTCCTCCATACAGGATAGCAGCGGTCAGTTTCCATTGTTTTTTCATGTTGCAGACCCTTCTTTCATCCTTTTTAAAATAATATTTTCTTTTCCCGCTATTTTTATTCATATTTTCGCCTGTTAAGTAACCATAAGACGGGAAAAAAGAAATTATGAACATTGCTATCACAATTACACCCAACCTTCGATCTACACGCGCTCCTTGGGAACCCTATCCTGTAGAGTGAGCAAGAATGAATAACTATACTTTCTACAATATAACTTGAAAAATTTCAAGTTATATATTAAAGAAAATATGATAAAATCGAATTGCAAACGTTTACAATTCGATTTTTGGAAAGACATGTTGCATCAAGCTACTACAGAATGCACTGCATCATAGTGAGGCTACAGGAGAAAAGTCCAATGAAACAAAAAAATAAGGTTATTTTTGTGGACATCCAAACGCACGAGCAAAACCATATCGGTCAGCGAGCACTTCAAAAAGTGGGAATACATGGACAAGATGTATGAAGATTCACTTACTGTAGAGAGATACCAAAGCAGTCGGAGTGCCAATGTAACTAGTAATACAATTACGATTGGCGGCAATAATGGCACCAGAAACCAAGAGATCGAGCTCGTTGTAATAGCCGATGACGGAACATGGAATGCTTATGTTGATTATTTGGAGATCAACTAAAATTTCAAATCTAGTAAAGAGTTGAATCGGTTCGGAGTATCGGAACATCCATACTATATTAAAATAGCTAGGAGGTAGACCCATGTTTATAGCTAAAGCAGGAAAATGGACGGCGATTATGTCAATCACCTTGTCTTTATTCACAGGCTCGCTGGTGATCTCGAGCAACCAGGCGCTTGCGGCTGATTGCTCGAGCGGTTATGTAGCGTTAACCTTCGACGATGGTCCCAATCCCTCTAACACCAAAGCGCTTCTTAGTGCTCTGAAGCAAAACGGTTTACGCGCGACGCTCTTTAATCTTGGACAAAACGCGCAGAATAATCCTTCGCTTGTACGTGACCAGCAAGCAGCAGGCATGTGGATCGGTAATCATTCATGGTCACATCCGCATATGACACAACTGAGCACATCGCAGATGTCATCGGAAATTACACGCACGCAGCAAACGATACAGTCCATTACTGGCACGGCACCAAAGTTGTTCCGTCCTCCGTATGGCGAGACCAACGCAACCCTCAAATCCATTGAGACCCAAAACGGTCTTACCGAAGTATTGTGGAACGTTGACTCCCAAGACTGGAACGGCGCCTCCACCGCACAGATCGTAGCTGCTGCGGGCAAACTTAAAAACGGCGATGTGATCCTGATGCATGATCAGTACCAGACTACACTCCAAGCTATTCCACAAATTGCACAGAACCTCAAAAATCGTAACCTTTGCTCTGGTATGATCTCACCAAGCAATGGCCGGGCGGTAGCGCCTGATGGCGGAAACGGCGAAACGCCGCCAAACAAAGGCACAAAAGTGGAAGCAGAGAATATGACCAAAGGCGGTCAGTATACTTCAAATATCAGCTCGCCGTTCAACGGAGTGGCTTTATACTCCAACAATGATTCAGTGAAATTCACACAGAATTTTACCAGCGGCACCCATAGTTTTTCACTCCGTGGTGCTTCAAATAATTCCAACATGGCCAAAGTTGACTTGAAAATTGGTGGACAAACGAAGGGTACCTTCTACTACGGCGGGAGCAGTCCTGCGGTCTATACTTTAAACAATGTCAGCCATGGAACCGGAAATCAAGAGATTGAGCTTGTTGTAACAGCCGATAATGGGACATGGGATGCTTATATTGACTATTTAGAGATCATCTAATTTAAAAAAAACAAAATCCCGGCGGGATCTTCCCAACCGGGATTTTTGTCGATATCCTTTTTACAACATTCTCAATGTAAAAATAACAAAATCTTGAAAATTGCAATCTGTTGTATAATGGCGGGTAACAACTAGAAGTCGCTATAAAAATATTCATAAGAGATGCAGGTGATGGCGATGGAATGGTATTTTGCATACAAAGACGAATTGGAAAAAGTATTTCGTCAAGCGGAGGAACGGACGTCCACGTTTCCAGCTCCCTTTCAGCAAGAGGGTTTGGACTATCTGGCGCGTTTTAATCCGTTGCGGGAAGACAGCACGCGTAATTACATATGCTATTTGCTTCCATTTTGGCTGCAAGAACTCACAGGACTGCCCCCCGAAACATGCCGCAGGCTGTCACTTGGCAACGTGTTCGTCATGGCTCACTATTTAATTCAAGACGATGTGATGGACACAGCAGCAGACAACCGTAAAACGCAACTCGCTTTAAGTCAACTATTCTATACCGAGTGTCTAAGCGTATATCGGGACCTTTTTCCGGCAACCTCTCCTTTTTGGTCATATGCCCGAACGTATGTTGATGAATGGGCCGTTAGTGTGATATCCGAAGGAACAGAGGACTATTTTCAAGGAGAAAAAAATAAGGTCGCGCTGAAAGCAAGTCCATTAAAAATGGCCGGAACGGGTGCTTTGCTGCTCGCAGGCCGTGCTGATCTGATTCAAAACATTACAAATATGACGGACTTGGCGCTACTCGTGCTTCAAATGTCGGATGATTGGGCGGATTGGTCAGAAGATTTGGTCGAACATAGCTATAACTGTCTTTTGTCCCATATCAGTGCCGAGCAAAAGACGGCTTACTGTGAAGGATTGGGACCCAAACAGATTCAGGAAGCGATTTATGTACGCGGTGCGCTTGCCAGCTATGTGAACATTGCCGATCAAGCAGTCCAACAGTTAGAGACCCTGGAGCCTTCTATCCACGGCCTACATAGCTTTGCACATTCTATCGCAGCTGAGCTGGGCGAAGTGGCGGCAGAAATTGAAGGCGGACGCTCGCATTTGAGAAGAGGCGGACTTGACTACTGGCTCTCCAAAAATATGAAATAATGCTAGATTTTTCTGAGCCCTTCGTGGTATACTGACTAGGTAAATATAACCAATTGAATGAGAGGGTGATTTTTGATGGCTACTGAAGTTCTTCAAACACAAGTCATTCAAAAAGCTTGGGAGGATGCCAGTTTCAGAGAGAAACTGATGACTGATCCCAAATCTGCAATTCGTGATGTGTTAGGAGTCGTGATCCCCGATCATATCCAAATCAAAACATTAGAAGAAACGCCTGATCAGTTTTTTCTGGTAATTCCTCCAGACCCCTCCGGCGTGCTCGCTGCATCCCAGAAACCTCGCTCAATGTGGTAGAATGATTGTTAATGCTTATTTAATCTAGATTCCTTAACCTCATAGGGGTGGGCTCAGCAAGCTTCCCTCCGTTTTCTCCGAACGCAAAAAAGCCGGATATTATCCGGCTACGGGGAAGCGGATGGTCGCTTCTGTTCCCACCCCTTTTGCACTTGTAAAAGTTATTTTTCCATTCATCGTTTCAATAATCCGAAAAGTCACCATCATTCCTAAACCCGTGCCTTTTGTCTTATTCGAAAAATAAGGCTCACCTAGTCTGGATAAAGTCTGAGCATCCATCCCTTCACCATTATCCCGAATATGAATGACAGCTTCTCCGTTATCCACATAAGCCCATATATGAATAAGCCCCTGGTCTCGCAGCGCTTCAATACTGTTTTTGATGATATTGATGAACGCCTGCTTGAACTTGGAGGAATTCCCGCGTACTTTGATTTCCTGGGGAATATCCAGCGAAATTTTTCCACCTTGCAAATTAGCCATTGGACTGATGATTCCTTCAATATGCTTGAATTCGTCCAATATGGTCAAGGTTTTGGTTTGGTCAAATTCTGGCTTGGCAAAGGTCAGAAAATCAGTAATAATCGCGGAAGCTCGATCCAGCTCCTCCAGAGCGATATGTAGATAGTCTTTGTTCTTACCATCCTCCTGCTTGCTCATCAACTGAAGAAATCCACGTGTAACTTGAAGGGGATTACGTACCTCATGAGCTACAGATGCAGCCAGATCGCTAATAATCTCCATTTTCTCCGAACGTTGAAGCTCATTATTGAACATTTCCAGTTCTCTGGAATACCGAACCACCTGCTTGTGCTTTTCTGCCAGTCTTCTGCCCAAAATCGCGATCAACGCCAGTACAAAACCGAACACGCCCCATTTCCACAAAAACATATTGTAGTGTCCGTCCAGAATGAAAAACCAGCTCAGTTCCCCGATAGAGATGACTGCAAAAAATGCAAAGCCTGTCGATAAGATGATCGCTTCGTGATCACCCTTAAGTGCCATGCGAACCGAAGCAAATACCAGCAGTATCATTAAGGCGACGAGTAATATACCCAGAATGACTACACTAAAAAAATAATATATGTTGTTCAACCGCTCCTGTGCTCCTAAATTCACAATCATCATGGTAAAGCAGAACAAAGAGTAGGCGGTTAACAACTTTCTGAATTTACGAATCAGTATAATCGAATTGATGTTTTGCTCAAAAAAGAAGGCTAATGAGGGCAGCAGAATAAATAGTGCCACATCAAAAAGTTGTAAGTACAGCTTGCCATAGCCGCGATAGAATGTATACAAGAATGGTGAATACGTTACGATCATCAGACCAATAGACAATACAATCGCACTTAGGGACAGCCACATGGCCATACTCGGACGGAACAGAAAAAACGAGCAGATCAGCAGCACCAGGGCGATAAAGATAAACGTACTGCCCAGTACAATATCTAAAACATCCATTCTGACCAAGGTCCCCAACAAATCGCGATAATCACCGGTCATCACATTACCGATGATGCCCAGTCTTTTCTTACTGCTTTCCGTCCATATGTATAATGTTTTACCGCTGTCTTCCGGCTTCAGCGGAATCAGAATACGATTATTCTCATAATTGTACCCACGGTAGGATTCGTAAAAATTGGTCCCATCCTTATACAGCGTAATATGCCTGCCATAAATATTTTCAAAAAGTATCGCTGGCGTTTCATCACTTAGCGAAGGTAACTTAATACGAATCCAGGCGGAGCCTATATTGCCGGGCTGCCTAAGCAGTTGTGTATCATCTTCAATATGCATCCAGATCTTGCTGGGATTCTTTACCTCATCTAAAGAGCCATCCTCGTCTACCTCTCCCCATCTCATATCCCAGGAGGGTATTTTATAATCCCCTTCCGGGGTCATTTTGGCCGCATAGGCGGAGTGACCCAGCGACAACAGCATCACAATGACCGCTAGCAGGGCGGCGACAGCTTTGGGCACATGCCTCATATTAAGCACCTCAAAGTTACATAGTAGGATTTACAAGTTTGTATACGTTTTAACATTTTTTACGTCCTGAAATTATATTATTCTATACGATGATGTGCATACCTTCTTCACAAGAAGGATATCATGTTCTTTTTACTCATTTTTTGTAAAATCTTCATATTGATTAATGATCATTTCCTGTTCGCGCCGCTCTTTCTGCTCTCTAAGCCCCAACCATGGTTCACAATCTTCATCTTCATAGATCGTCCAAATATCGGAAAATAAATAATCGCGTATTTCTACTATTTTTCCGGCCTGTCCGCCATCTGTCCAGTATAAGCCTTCCGGGCGTCGAATGAGGGTGCGGGAAAATCCCGGGGTAGATGCCTTTTGTCCTACGCGGATACGACTAATCATCGGACCAAACATGTACCATTCCAATTCATATCCCTCCCTATCTTCTTTATCATATCACAGCAGTTACCAAAAAAACGCTAATTGAGAATGGGCATCTCCCTATTCGCATGATTTTAACTTCCTACAGACACACTAACTGAAGGTTTAGCCGTTCCGCTGTTTGGGTAAGGTCGAAATAAGCAACAAAAAGTAAAGGAGCTGAGCAACATGGCAAATCGTGACGATCGAACTACTGAGCTACATGACAATGATTTTGAGCCTTCTCTGCAAAATGCAGAAACCAACTGGGAGAATCTGACCGAAGGGCCGGATACTCCTCTGGAGGACGTACCAGATGCCGATGAACTGACACCGAACAGTCCCGTTGATCCTTCTGCTCCTGCCGAATTCCTGCATGGTACCGATTTGCTGAATGGTACCGATGGGGATGAAGAAGATCAACTGGAAAGCGACGATATGCTGGATTAACCACTCATTTTAACGAATGGAAGAAAACGGTTACCTATTCTGCTATACGGGTAATGTAGTGTATAACAGAAAGGAGTTGACTGATCTCCTATGTATAAAGATCCGATGTCTCAGGCCGATATGGAATACAAACGGTATAAAGCCCTGAATCCTGTGGAAGCAGACGACCGTAGGACTGCGGACAAGACGAATACGGACGATACCTCGACCGAAGATAACCCACGAGGAGTTGCATCTGCGAATCCCGAACCCAGGGATCAAGGAAAATAAAAGGGCAGCAATTCAAGGGCAAAAACTTGAACCTGATAATCAGGGCTTGCCTTCTGCACCTACTTTGTTTAAAATAAGGTCAAATCTTTTGAATACCATGAACAAAGACATCGACGGAGACAAGTAAACGTCTAATGGATTCCCACAGAAAGGTACGAATTGCTGAGAGCGTACCGCAATCCCGCGTTGAAATTCACTCCCGAGTCGAGCCTTGAACCGACAGAAGGATTCATTCCTTTGTCCGAGTAGAGGTTTCCGGAAGCCCCCGTTACGGGCATCAAGCTCAGAAGTTACTGCTGTCGACTGAACGACGTTGACGATTTGTATGTATACTTCTGTAATTAGGGTGGTACCACGGCATTCGTCCCTTGCGGCGAGTGCCTTTTTGTGTTATTTTCTGCAAAAAAGTCCATGGACTGACAGAAAAAACAAATTAAATTCGGGAAGGGTGTAGTACTGTATGTCTACAAATGAAAATTCTTTGGAGCTGCTGCGTGAACAACTCGATGCTACAAATTTGCAATTGCTGGAGCTGCTGTCCCAACGCGCTGAACTGGCCGGACAACTTGGAAAATTGAAGGAAGCTCAAGGGGTACCTGACTTTGATCCGGTACGTGAGCAACAAATGCTGGACAAGCTGATCGCGGCTAACCGTGGGCCTTTTGACGATGCTACGATTCGCCAACTGTTCAAAAATATTTTCAAGGCTTCTTTGAACTATCAAAAAGAAGAACACAAAAAACATCTGATCGTCAGCCGCAAAAATCAACCAGATAGCACAATTATTAAGGTTAAAGATACGCTGGTAGGCGGCAAAGCCTCCATCATGGTCGCAGGTCCATGCTCGGTGGAAAGCTACCAGCAAACTCGTGAAGTAGGTGCGGCTCTCAAGGAAGCCGGTGTGCCGATTCTTCGTGGTGGCGCGTTTAAACCACGTACGTCTCCGTACGATTTCCAAGGACTGGGCGTGGAAGGACTGCAAATTCTCAAACGTGTAGGTGATGAGTTCGGACTGGCTACAATCAGTGAAATCGTCGATCCAAGACATTTGGAGGAAGCGATCCAATACATCGACATTATTCAAATTGGTGCACGTAACATGCACAACTTTGAATTGCTCAAAGCTGCGGGTGAAACAAGAACTCCGGTTCTGCTCAAACGCGGACTGGCTGCAACAATGGAAGAGTTCCTTCATGCTGCTGAATACATCGTTTCCCGTGGTAACACGCAAGTCATGCTGATTGAACGCGGTATCCGTACGTACGAAAAATGGACGCGTAACACGCTGGATATTTCCGCTGTTCCGATTTTGAAAAAGGAAAGTCATCTGCCTGTATTGGTGGACGTGACTCACTCGACAGGCCGTAAGGACATCCTGGCCCCTTGCGCCAAAGCTGCCCTGGCTGCTGGAGCCGACGGTATCATGGTGGAGGTCCATCCGAACCCGGCAGTCGCTTTGTCCGATGCTCAGCAACAGCTGAACATTCCTGAGTTCCACAACTTCCTATCTGAAGTCAAAGAATCCGGTTTATTCAAAGCGTAAAACTAATTTTATGCTGGGACTTGTAAACCGCTTTCATTTTCTCGGACATTGATGTAAAATCGGATCAGGATTGTGACTGATCATGCAGGCAAAACCTAAATGTATATATGCTCAACTATTGTTGAGACATATATATGTTTAGGTTTTTTTTATGCCTAAATCTTGAATAAAAAGAATACTTACATGGTCATAATCCTAAAAAACATCATAGGAGCGTTCAGAGTGGGGAACAAAAATGAGAGAAAGTAAACACGATTGACTTGCAAGGTAGTGATACGAATGCAGTTAGTTTCACAGTTCCCGCAGATGCTAAGTCAGGGAATACGCTTCATATCATTGCAGAAGTACAGGACAATGGAAAACATCCTTTAAAGCATTATCAACGTGTGATTGTAACCGTAAAATAATAGAACACAACATCCAATAAAATTAGGCTCATGGAATAACACTCCATGGGCCTGTTTATTTTTGCACATCGGACCTCAGACAATCTCTATACACGTTTCATGCTTTTTTCAGTCAAAGGAATATAATATCCTTTGCCATTCGGACCCATAGCAAATTTATTGCGGAGATGGATTAGATTAGGGCCGAATTTCTCTTCTAATTGTTCACGGAACTCATATAGGATTTCCATGATATAAATATCATGAATAATCACTTCCGTAATCGGCATCACCAGACCCGGATGCAACGTCCATGCAGCGCGGCTGTCATCACCAAGTGAAAGTATGCCAGCAACGACCTCCCGGTCGTCTACGCTAAGTACAATCCACCGACCACCAATTTCAGACGTAATCTCCTCACTCATATCATGGCGGTAAACAGTAGCGAAATCAAAGTTAAGCTCCCCATACGCTACAATGATCACTTCAATTCCTTGTTGAGCGACTTGCCCTAAGGAATCTCGGAACACCTCGGCATCCTCTTTCCAAATCTCCAATAAAATCCGGTGTTTTGCTCCCTTTACCCCTTCATTTATGCGATTGATAATGGCTTCATACCCCGAAATATTCCAAATATTTTCTCTGTTTTGAAATGATGCTGT
This sequence comes from Paenibacillus sp. FSL M8-0228, assembly GCF_038007385.1. NCBI lineage: Bacteria > Bacillati > Bacillota > Bacilli > Caryophanales > Paenibacillaceae > Paenibacillus > Paenibacillus sp. FSL M8-0228. The sequence continues at coordinate 1,270,464 of NZ_JBBOXA010000001.1, read as the reverse complement.
GTACTGCTCCAAACTCTCTTGCGCCACATTGAAAATCTGCTCTGCTTTGCGTTTTCTCTGGGCAATCAATTCATGCGGCGGAAGCGGCACATACAGAGGCGTATTTTCTTGACTGATCATGATATCCCCACGGTTGACCATTCCAGACAAAACCTCATAAATTTTGGATCTCGGTACCCCAGAATTCAATGAAACGGCGTATCCCGAAAGTGGAGAGCTTTCCAATAAGGTCACATAAGCCTTGGCTTCATATTCACTAAAATTCAAATCCCGTAGAATTTCTAATATATTTGGTTTTGGTTTCATGACGTCTTCTCCTCAATTCGTGTTCATCCTTACTATATCACTTCCCCTTGACAAAAACTGATATACACACTATCTTTTTAGTAACGTTTTTATAGTAGTTACTATAGTAGCTACTATCATCATTTCACAGAGGATTACCTCAGGGAGGATTCAACTTGAATAAAGTCATAGCTCATCACAGCGAAAGCAACCGGATTTACTACGGTTCTACGATTCTGGCCCTATTGATCTGGAGCACATCATTTATTGCCACCAAAGCAGCCTACACGACGTTCCCCCCTCTTACCTTGGGTCTATCCAGATTTATTATAGCTTCCGTAGTGCTAGGTATCGTTTTGCTGATTAAAAAAGAACATGTCAAAGTAAAGCCAAAAGATTTGGCTACGATTTCGTTTAGTGGTGTTTTAGGAATCACTCTCTATTTTTCAATGGAGAATATAGGGGTTAGCCTGACTACCGCTTCCAACGCAGCATTAATTGTTGCATCCTATCCCGCAATTACATCGCTGCTTGAACTTATTTTGTATAAAGTGAAATTATCCAAATATAAAATTTGCGGCATAGCACTGGCCATGATTGGGGTATATTTCTTGACTTCAGTAGGCGAAAGTTCGGATAGTAAGAATCAACTCATCGGAAATTTAATATTGATTGGAACGGGTTTTGCGTGGGCGTTTTACACTTTTATGACGCGTAAGGTTGTGGACAAATATCCACCCGTGACGTTATCTTTTTATCAAACCGTTGCAGGGAGTATCTTTTTTATACCTCTGGCTCTATTAGAAAAGGATCGTTGGCAGGTTCCAACAACAGGATCGTTTATGTTGTTAGTATATCTGGGTGTATTCTGCTCCGTTATCGCGTTTTTGCTTTATAATTACGGATTAATCAAGCTGTCACCGAGCAGTTCCGTTTCTCTGATGAATTTGGTTCCGATATTTGGAGTCTTATTTTCTGTGTTGCTTTTGCAAGAAACGATTACATGGCGCCAAATCATCGGCGGTTTGGTCGTTATTATCGGTGTTTTACTAAGTGCCCATCAAACAAACCGTACCTAAAATGATAGATTGCACACTGTTAGAAAAGTTAAGACAAGCATCGTTGTTATAAGTATCAGCGCTACAATACAAGGGCGAGTGACCTTACCAAAAGTTTCTCGCCCATCGGTTACATTTATGCCGTCGGTTTTTTTTCTTTTATATAAAAAAGGTGGTTATATTGATTGATGAGGTTATCCATAATTACAGACTGTCTGAGCACACTGGCATGATTAAAACCATGTTTTGCTTGCAAAATATACAGCTTTTGACGAGCATTCTCAAGCTGTTGACGCAAAATGTCGTCTCTTATCATAATATATCCCTCCTTGTCATATTATCAGTGTAGAGGGTTATGAATAAGTATACTAAAAGTAAAGGTTTGGGATAATTATCTAATCGCGCAAAAAAAGACCTGCTCTAGGAGCCTTAAGCTTATGCCATTAGACAATCTGCTGTCATTCTCCTATCCGGCAGAATGAATATCCTGATCCGTGACGTTCTTCTTGGCTGAAACCGGAAAAACGTTTTTTCCCTTGGCCCATAGCAACAACGCTGCAAGCAGCAATATGCCACCGTTTAACACAAAGATCCAGCGGATTGGCATCCAGCTGCCAAGCATGCCGCCAATCAACGGCCCCGCCATGGTCGCGAGTTGGGTGGCTGATTGATTCAAGCTAAAGGCTCGTCCGCGAAACTCCGGCTTGGTGACCTCCACAGTCATTGCGTTGATAGCAGGCATAACGGACGCATAAAACAATCCATATCCAAACCGAAGCGCACCAAAACCAACGAAGTTGGTTACATAAAATTGTAGAATATTCCCGATTCCCGAACCGATCAGCCCAATCAGCAGCACGTGTGCAAATCCGGTCCGTCCTCCAATCCGTCCCCACCGGGGGGCCATCAGCACGGCCGCAATACCTACGGCTGAGAATACAATTCCGGAACTTAGAGACGCTTGGCTGCGGTCAACTCCCATCTCAAGCACATATACCGTAATTAATGGTTCCAGTATCATAACAGAAAAGGTGCTTAATCCCGCCAAAATAAGCAAAAAATACAATGGCCGGTTAGCAATAGCCTCCTTGATATCATCACGAACATGCGAGCGGGTACGGGTTCCCTTGAAGCTGTCCTCTCTAGCGCCAAAGGTCGCAATTAATGCAGATACCAGTACAAGAGCTGCAGAGAAGAAAAAGGCATTCCGATTGCCATAATAATGGCTCACTACACCACCGATCAACGGGCCTATAATGCTGCCTGTCGCCCCAGCGGTCGCCATTATACCGAGCGCATAGCCCGTTTTCTCTTCTGGCGAACCCGTTCCGACCAGCGCAATCGCAGCAGGAATAAACCCGGATAGAAGACCTTGAAACAGTCGTACTCCTACGAACACATATGGATCTGTCACAAAGGCACATATCAGGTACAACACCGCCAGGCTAAAGCCTGAACGAATCAGCATCGGCTTACGTCCATATTTATCTGCAAGCGAACCCCAAAATGGGGCAATCAGCGCACTGGCTAAAAAAGTGACTCCAAAGGCAGTCCCCGACCACAGTTCCAAATGATCATTTACGCCCATTTCCGTATTCAGAAAAATAGGTAAAAACGGAATAGACACGGAATAGGCCATGCTGCAAAACAACACGCCAATCCACAAAATGACCAGGTTTCGCTTCCAATATAGATGCATGATGCCACACGTCCCTTCTGCTCATTCCATTATTACCCCCTCAATTAGAAAAGTCTACCGCCCCCCTCATCCTTCCATCGTGGAACAACCGTGAAGAAGCTGATATAATCGAATGGAATGGAGATGATGACATGGCTAAGAAAAGAAATTCGTCTTCCCCTGCTCCTGCGCCTCAGGACAAACCTGCTACGTTAAAGGATCTGTTGAGTCAGGATGTGCTGAATAAGCTTAAGGCTCAAGCCAATGAAGCCCAAGCAGAACAGGACAAGCGTAAAGAAGACGAACGGCAGCGTGCCGTCGAAGCAAAAAAAGCTGAACAGAAGAAGCTAGATAACAACTTTGAGCATCTGCTGAATAACAGCAATTTGGACTGGCACAAATACAAATAAGCCAAAACCATAACGGTTTTGGCCTATCTTTACGCTTTATGTTATAGCCAGTCACGAATATGTTGTACTGAGTACAGCACCCCTACCCAAACCGGCAGACTGAACGCCATACCCCATATGAGACCTTTTGCCAGCTTTTTGTCTACCTCCATCATGATCCTGCCCCTTTCCTTGGGAATAGCAGCAGTATGGGTCAAGAATACGGCTTTCAAACCCGTATTTCCTTATCCCCAGCAAAAAAGGTATGATAGAAAATGGAAAAGTGTTCTGCGCTGCCCCCAAACTTTAAATTAGGATGTTACACCATCCAACCTTTCAGGAGGAATATCAATGAACCGAAAAACGATACGCCCATGGTACACGCTGTGCCTACTGGCCATCATGCTCGTGCTGGTTGCTGGATGCGGTACAAAAGCGGCCGATGTGGAAGCTGCCAGCCGGACAAGCACTTCAACTCCTGCTGCGACTAAAGACAAGAACAAGGCTGTTTCCCATCCGATTGTCACGATTGTCATGAATGATGGCAAGAAAATTAAGCTTGAGCTGTATCCGGAAGTAGCACCGAACACGGTTAACAATTTCATTTCTTTGGTACAAAAGGGAGCCTATAACGGCACCATTTTCCACCGTGTGATCCCAGGCTTTATGATTCAGGGTGGTGATCCGCAAGGTAACGGTACAGGTGGCCCCGGCTACAGTATCAAAGGCGAATTCAAGAGCAATGGTGTTAACAATACACTCAAACATACACGTGGCGTATTATCCATGGCCCGCTCAGCGGATCTGGATTCGGCCGGATCGCAATTTTTCATCATGGTTGCCGATGCGGACTACCTCGACGGTCAATATGCTGCTTTCGGTAAAGTAACGTCCGGGCTGGACGTGGTCGATGCTATCGTCAATTCCAAACGGGATAGCAATGACAAACCGATCCAACCGGCTACGATGAAAAAAGTAACTGTGGATACGCTGGGTAAAAAATATCCAGCTCCAGTCAAAGTAAAGTAAGACATTCAAATTATTCTTTCAAAACGGGATAACAGCAACGACCTTGCGCATACGCGTGAGGTCGTTTTTGCTTATCCCTTGATGCTCTCTAAGCTGCTGCCTCTATGATGTAGTAAGAGTATATACACAAAAGGAAGCGTTTTCAATCATTATTTTTAAAGTTTTTTTCCGTTATAAGAGCCGCCAGCGTTCGACAAAAAAACTACTGTATGAGCAGTAAATATTCGTCTAATTGGACTTGGCCTCGACTGAACGAATACCTTCCATCTCTTGCAGCAGTGACAGCAATTCCTCCACTCCCTCTGACCGGGACAGCTTTAGAAGCATATGAATAACCAACTGTTCACCGTTATTGATGCGCTCGGCGTGAAAACTGTGAATGGTCAGCTTCTTGTGCTCCAACAGTTCTTTGATCCGATTCAGTACGCCCGGTTCATTGTCGACCTGAACAACCACTTGTCGCGTAGACGGGGTAGCCATCTGATAAAACCGACTATGGAGCAAGGACTGAGCCGCTAAAATAAACAGCGTCACACCTGCACCAAGCCCATACATCCCTGCACCTACGGCTATACCGATTCCGGCGGTAGTCCAGATGCCTGCGGCAGTGGTCAATCCTTTGATTCTATTTTTTTGTGTGAAAATCATCCCTGCGCCGATAAAGCCGACTCCACTTATAACCTGCGCTGCTATTCTGGAAGGGTCCAGCGACAGGTTAGACCAGACGGCTTGATCCTGAAACCCATATTTGGATACCACCATCATGAGCGCTGCGCCAATACCGACAATGAAATGCGTGCGAATGCCTGCCTCCTTCATCCGACTCTTCCGTTCATAGCCGATTAACGCACCGCACAAGCCAGCGAACATGACCCGAATCAGATAATCCCAATCCCACATACTTTTTTCACTCCACTATTTATTTATGTTTTGAAAAGATGTTGCCTTAATATATACAACTCAATAATGCTACGGCAAATGAGCCGTTTATACAGCTGTTATTTTGTTATTACCCAAATTTTAAGGTATCTTCACTTCATGCTCTGGCAGATTGCGATGTACCTTTCTCCCCTTAAGCAGCCACAACTCCGGTGTATCCTGTACACCATCAAGGCGCAAGCTGAACGCCCCCGCTGGTAAATTGCGTATACGCAGCAATAGACGGTTTCCGTCTGCTACGGCATCCACAAGCTCTAACAACGTTAGTGAATCCTTCCTTAGGTGGCGGCTCAGGTCACGTGTTGTACCTGCTCTGTCCTCCCGGCTCCATATACGCAGCTCATCTACAGACGGTGTAGCAATCCGCTTGCTGAAAGAAATAACCACCTCATCTTCAGCTGATCGTTCCGCCTTAAGCGGTTTGGGCGGCTCATCGTACATGTAACCACCCAAATGGTATTCATAGGCGGTCCAGGCGTCGTACCCGCCCTCCAAGGCGGCAGCGCCAAACCGCCGCGTCCACTCATGGTCCCGAACCATACGCGCGAGAGAACCGATATCCGCCTGCACCCCGAGGGGCAGGCCCGGATAAGCGGCTCGTATCGACTGCGCGATGCGGGCGTAGCCGCGAGTATACTGCGGCGGCAGACGGCGACGCATCCAGTCCGGCCAATGGGTCTGGAGCACGTGCATATCCGGGGCTACGCACCCGATCATGGCTACCGCGTCAAGACCCTGCCATTCCCGTAGCTGGCCGGGGACATCGCCGCGTCCGCTCACAGCAAGCGACCATGTCGCCACACAGATGTCCGGTCGGACATCTCGCACACCACCCGCACCGTTTACCAGCTCGCTGATCAGGCCATTCACGGCGTCCACACGCAGATCAACCCACTGCGCGTACAGCTTCGGAACCTTCCGGTAATAATTCCGCGCATGCTTGTCGCGAAAATCCGGAATGTCCTCACCGCTACGCTCGCGAAAGGCGCGCTGTGCATGTGGCCCAATATCCCCGTACACTCCACTGCGCAGCCCGTTCCATTCGGGGAAATAAGGCTCCGCCACCTCGAACCCGTCGAACGGAATGTCGGTGACGAGCCGGGCAGCAGCTTTCTTTTTCCATTCCACATACTCCTGGGCAAAATGCGAAAGCCGCTGAAACCCGTCGTTCGGTTCGCGCAGCAGCTCCATGCGCCATCCTTTCCACTCCGGCGGCAGCTGGGACACGCCAAAAGAACCGTTGCCTAGCACCATCGCCCACACCGCTATGCCTCTGCGTTGAAAAGCAGCAACAAGCGCTCCATCCACTTCATTTTCACGCACGACAAAATAATGAACGGTCTGGTAGCCCGCAAGGGCGATCTCATCTGCTATACTGTCCCGCGAACGGTTCGCGTAATAGGGAAACAACGGATCGATTTGAATACTGGGGCCGCTCAGTGCCCACGGTTTCACTTTTCCGGTCAGTGCTATAGCGTCTGTCGATTCGGGTTGGTCATTTGCGTTATAGCTCAATTCGATCCACCTCCGTCACCCGGTCTTCCCCGATACGTGTTCCTGCTATAAGTTCCTGCTGGTTCCCTATGTTACCATATTTCGCAAATGGGGTGAAATCCAGCGGTGACTGTTTCACCATCAACGTACAGAGGTATGGAATAACGAGTCAGGTTTAGTTTATGAACGGAATGGGAGGAATAGTCAATGGCAGAGCAGAGATTGCAAGGAAAGATAGCAGTGGTCAGTGGTGGAGGTTCAGGAATCGGCAAGGCGACCGCGATCCGTTTTGCAGAACAAGGCGCCAAGGTGGTCATGCTGGATCGGACACCCAAGCATGCAGAGGAGACCCAAGCAATTATTGAGCAGGCTGGCGGTGAAGCACTTGTGCTGGAATGTGATATTTCCAAGCCAGATATGATTCAGCAGGGGTTCGCTAAAGTCGTGGAAACGTACGGAAAGTTGGATATCGTGTTCGCCAACGCAGGCATTAACGGCACCATGGCCCCTATCGAGACACTGGAGCTAGAGGAATGGGACCGCACGATGAACATTAATCTTCGCGGCACCTTTGCTACCGTTAAATATGCCGTCCCTTACCTGAAAGAACACGGCGGCAGCATTATCATTACCAGCTCCATCAACGGTAATCGCACCTTTTCGGGTATTGGATTCTCAGCCTACGCCTCCACCAAAGCAGCTCAGGTTGCGTTTATGAAAATGGCAGCGCTGGAGCTGGCACGTTACAAAATTCGGGTCAACGCGATATGCCCGGGAGCCATCGACACGCAAATTGATAATAACACGTACCCTTCGGAAGACTTGAAGAAGGTAGAAATTCCAGTCGAATTTCCGAAGGGCGGAGAGCATCCGCTAGAGGGTGCCCCTGGTGAACCAGAGCAGGTTGCCAATCTGGTCCTGTTTCTCGCCTCAGACGAGTCATCTCATGTATCGGGTACGGAAATTTATGTAGACGGAGCAGAATCACTACTGCGTTAAGTATTAGAATGGAGAACGTTATCCCCAGGCGTACTATTGTTTAGGCATTCTTAGCATTCTTAGCAGCCTTATCCTTGGTCAGATACTTGTGGAGAAGGCTGCTTTCATATGGCTTTACAACGGCTTTGATGTCGACCTATCAGCACCATGCACAGCTCCTTTGCGAAAGCGGACATACAGCCTGCCTCCCGGGAGCACCTCGAACAACAGCATCAGAAGCGAAAAGAACAGCAGTGCAATGGCTTCTTCTGCCAGAATGTACAGAGGATATGGCCCCAAAACATCCAATATCGACGGTGTCGACGGCTTTCCGGCTAGAAACATGTAGTTAGCACCGAGAGCATCGTCTACGATCCACACTATCAGCGCCAAGCCATTCAGAAAAAGCATAGCTCCCCCCACACTCTTCCATGTCGGTTTGAGTCCTTCTATCCAGGTCATATACAAGGCTGCCAAAATAATAGCACTATGAGCTACGAAAAAATGGATAAAACGATAATGCGGAAAGGCATATGCCAAATTAGGCGTGAGTACTGCTTGGAGCGCCCCTCCAATTCCGGCAAAAAGGATGATCGGATATAACCAGCGGCTTCGAAAAATGAGCATCAGGATAGACAACAGCAGTGTCACACTACACAGTTCTAATGGCAATGAAGTCTGGACATCCCAAATATGCTGCATCACATACCAAATATTCAGAGTCACCTCTGACAGAATGAGGACTGTAATTAACAACCAGCGAATTCCCTCACTTACAGGCTTGTTCGACCGAATCCATCCCCTAGTCAGCCACAGCAGCAAAGCGCAAACAATGAGTCCCAATACAGCCAACCCATGTGACGGAGAAAAAGCCTCGAACCCTTCTGGCGCGTTGGCATCAAACCAAGGCCCTGACCACGACCTATCCATAGCTAGCCCCCTTTGATCTCTTTCTCGATCTCTTTCTCGATCTCTTTCTCGATCTCTTTCTCGATCTCTTTCTCGCTTCATTGCCTTCTATTTTATACCCAATAGCCAATTATGTTCTAGCCGCGTTTCTTGCTTGTTCAATACCTTACCTTTATGATAAAAGATATTATATTCAAAGGAGAACCCTCATGGCCATTAATCGCCGATTAATTACAGATCAGGATTTCAATGAGGCACTGGAACGTCATCTTCGTGTCCGAGTATTTCAGGATGACCAATTGATTGGCTCTGGCGGAATCATAATCCGTTTTGACGATCAAACCATCGTCGTGCAATCCAGCGTCAGTGATCTGGCTTACCACCCTAGAAAACAATGTGAGTTTTTTGAAATTAAAAAATAGCCGCTACACACCGGGAAACCATTTTGCTGCGTTTTCCGGTGTATAGCGGCTACATTTTGTTCGTATATATCATGCCTCACATGACGATTTCTGATTATAGTTGCATTCCACGTGTTTTCATCATGAGTTTATTCGTAAGCACTTTCAAATCCTCGGAAGAAGACGAAATTTCCTGCATAATTGCTGTCTCCTCATGAGCAGCTGTATAAATTTTGTGAGCCCCTTCAGAGAAGGCCCCAGACATTTGCTGAATACGATGGATCTGCTCAAAGGTTTGATCTACCCGATTCGTCTGCTCCGTCACGGCCTCTTCCATTAAACGGATGCTCTCGACAAATTCACGTACAATAGCGTTCAAATGGTTCAGCGTCTGATCCACAGAGCTTGTCCGTTCCGCCTCGGCACTGACCAATGACGTTTGCTGATGCATCAACTGCACTGTCTCTACGATTTGTGACTGCACACGGCTAACGATGGCATTTATTTGCTGCACAGACTCCGTACTTTGGGCGGCAAGTGCGCGAATTTGGTGAGCCACTACCGCAAACCCGTTCCCTTCTTCTCCCGCACGCGCCGCTTCTATGGAAGCATTCAACGCCAGCAAATGGGTTTGTTCAGCAATATCCTTCACGGTGCTTGTAATCGCTTCAATTTGGGAAGCTTCTTTTTCCAGTCGTGCAATTACCTGCTGCGAACGACCATGTGATGCTGTCAGCTCTCCCATTCCATCCATCAGGGATGAAAATACGGTCTGCGTCGAATCTACTGAATGCTCCATATGGCCAGACAGTTCCAGCATATGTCCCGATTTGCTACGCATCATTTTAAAATCGCCCAGCATTCGGTCTGCTGTTTTAATCGATTGGGCAGATGCTTGCTTTTGCTGCTCCACGCCATTCAAAATATCTTCTACCACCGAAGACATGGACTCAATTTGTGTGGTAGCCTGTACAATAGCCAAGCTCAGATTTTCCGCACTTTGCGAAGTGGTTCTGGTGCTGTACGAGATCTCATTGAACATATCTTTAATGTTCAGCATCATGTGCCGAAATGCATCATACAGAACTTTGATTTCATCCTCCGAGCGACGTTCAGGAATCACAACAGACAGGTTCCCCGCCGAAGCTTCCTCTGCCGCCTTCGCCAACCTAACAATGGGCCGCGTGAGTAATTTTGAGATCAACCAGCCCAAAATGCCACTCCACAGGACACCCAATAACAGAATGATCGAAGTGTACACCCATTCTTGTGTACCTTGAGCAAGCCAGTCCTTGAGTACAAAAATAAAAAAAGCGCTTGTTCCATAGGTTATTGCAGAAATTGAGACAAATGCAGTAACCATTTTCGTACCTAGTGACATCTTCATGTACTGTAGCCCACCCCAAAAAACTCAAATTTGATTCCATTTTACCATAAAATTGCTACATTTCTAGTAGAATTTTTCACAGACAGATATATTTATGAGCATAAAGATACAGAGTCTTAAGTCCCCTATCCTAATTACAAAAAACACTATGTTACCAGGTAGCAGCTTGCATCTTAAGATGGACAAATCGCGTTGCCACAAGCTTTACAGGCTATTCGTCACATCTTAAGCAAGCTGTTACTCGACAAAGCCATTTTCCATTATTAAAAATCATTGTCATTTTTCTGTTCAACGACTGCTTTCTTCATCGCTTCAATTGTGTCTATTTGGTGACTGTTTTTTTCCAGTACAGTAAACTCCCATAAACCGATGGTCAGCTTGTCTCCTTGCTGGATATCAAAACGCTCTGAAAGCATCCATCCACCAATCGTATATACGTCCCCGGCCTCAATATCCGTCTCCAAGCGCCGATTGACCTCATGAATGAGCGCCTGTGATTTGAGTATGTAACGATGATCATCTGTTTTTGTAATGAGTGGAGTTAACGCTGCGGGGGTTTCGGTGTCGGTATAGGAAGGAATGTCTCCAACAATCTCCTCCATAATATCCTCCAGTGTGACAAGTCCAGATGTTCCACCATATTCGTCCACCAGCACCGCTACTGGAATGCGCCGTTTTTGCATCTGAATCAGCAGATCCCGAGCCTGAACCGTCTCGATAACCTGAAGCACCGGATGAATATAAGAAGCCATCGTCGTATTCCCTGTGCTGTGCCCACGTGCCAAATCATGCAGGGCTTCCTTAACGCGAATCATCCCGATAATACGATCCCGGTCGCCATGTTCAGCTACAGGTAGAAAATTATAAACTTTGTCCTCGATCAGCTCCATAAACTCGGCCACTGTTGCCTGGTGGGAGATGGAGCGGATGTGGATGCGCGGTACCATAATTTCCTGCGCTGCACGGTCGTCAAAATCAAATACATTGTTCAGATATCGATATTCTGTCGGTGTAATTTCACCACTACGAAAACCTTCAGATAATGCCAAACGAAGCTCAGCTTCACTAAGTGCTGCATCTTCTTCAGATACTTTTTTGAGCCCAAAGAGACCTGTAATGACACGCGATGAACGACTAAGAACCCAATTCAGAGGATAGGTCATTTTATAAAATATCGTGATCGGACGGGCAAAAAACAATGCCATCGGTTCCGCAATCTGTATGGCGAATGTTTTCGGTACCAGCTCCCCAATGACCACCTCAAAATAGGTCAAGATCAGAAAAGCCAGCAAAAAGGAGAGCACTCCCGTCAGGCCTGGCGGAATATGAGCCAGCACAAACAGGGGGTGTAGCAGATGTTCAACAGTAGATTCCCCTAGCCAGCCTAGCGCCATTGAGGTTAATGTCGTTCCGAGCTGACAAGCAGATAAATACTCGTCCAGCCGAGACAAAATGTTTTTAACAGCTTTCGCATTTTTGTTGCCTTCAGAGGCCAATTGATTGATGCGAGATACCCGCACACGAATAATGGAATACTCCGAGGCCACAAAAAAAGCAGTTAATGCGATAAGTAATATAACCAGAATGATATTTATCGTTTCCATAGCCCTCTCTTGCTCCGTTCATGATGAAGCAAGAAGCACCCCCTTTGACATTCATTTTTGGATGGAACCATAACATAAGTAATGATGTCCATAATCGTGTATTACCCAAAAATGACAAGGAGTAGACTATGTATGACCCTGTTAGCGAATCGCCAGCGGACTCTTTTGCACGATATCTATCCATTGATCAGCTATCAACTGATGCCCAACCGCTGTCGGATTAACCCCGTCATGCAGCCAATAGGAGGCGTCCGCCTGGGTAGCGGCTTCGTTCAACATGCTCTGGAGCGGCACAAATACAGCACCAAATTCGTCCGCTAGCTGACGTACAATACGCTGATACCCCGTTATTTTTTCTTGCCAAATGTTCCATCGCGCTTCGGTAGCTCCTGTTTTCAAAATAAACGGCTCGCACAGCACGAGTCCCAGATCAGGCATCACTTCACGCGTTTCCTCCAGAAGGTGGCGATACGCTCGTTCAAATCGGTCCGTCACCCCGGACGGTTCCTGCTCGACGATCCGCCAGGCGTCGTTCACTCCGATTAGAATACTGAGCAGATCCGGCTTCAGGCTAAACATGTCCTCATTCCAGCGTGCATACAAATCTGAAACTCGATCCCCCGAAATTCCCCGGTTCACAAATTCTGGCTGTGTGGTCGTCAAACGGCTCCCCAATGCACCTGCGATCAGATACACATAACTCTGACCCAGCCAATGGTTCGCATCCTCATTTCGTCCCCTTCCTCCGTCTGTTATAGAATCTCCCTGAAATAGAATACGTGCGTGTTCTGTACTCGTCATCTTCCTAACTTCCTCCTTCATATTTTCCAATAATACCCTTATCATACCTCGCGTCATCTAAATTATAAAGCGATTTCAAAATATAGAAGAATTATAGATTTGCCATATGGCCGGATTCACTAGCTTTAATTAGGGTAGGAATCCGGTGGCAAAGGCGATCAAGTCATTTCACACCGCTCGGTACTTACACACCTCACGAAAATTACAGCCTCCGCACGCTCTGCGTGAAGGCATCGGAGTGAAGAAAGACTCGGACTTGGGGCGGTTATAGTAATCGTCATCGAGACAGGACTTCATTTCATCGATGTATCGTCCTACATTACCAACCACTTTGTCGATATCTTCTTGCGCGGGACGATATACCTCATGCTCTCCTGTCATCAAATACTCCACACGTACCTCAATCTTCTCCAAAGGAAGCTGATAGTGCTCCTGCACGTAGGAAGCATACAAAAAAAGTTGGTCGGAAAAATCGCCTTCTTTGCCTGTTTTCCAATCCACGATGACCATGTCTCCATTGTCTCTACGGTAGAGCAAATCCATTTTGACATACACTTTCGTCTCATGAAGGAGCATCGTATCCCACTTTTCCACTTCTACAATTCGGGCCTTTCCCTGTTGCAGTTCACGCCAAACCGCAGTACGGTACAAATTGTGTATCACCGCGTGCTGTCGTTCCTTAATAAGGGCGATCCGTTCCGAAAGCACCTCGTCGTCGTAATAAACCTCCGCCAGCATGACGCGATTTTTCGGATCTTGTAGCCATAGCTCACGGTGTAGCGATTCCTTGTAGCTGTTATTCAACATGTTCTTCATAGCTGTCTCAAGGTATGCTGTGCGCGGGATAGCCCCTTTTTCCATCCATCCACGTATGACGGATTCACACATTTGATGCGTAATATTCCCGAATAAAATATATAAGTTGCTCAGTTGCTTGAGCCGATACAATGTAACTTGCTCTTCAGTGCCCTGTGCCGAATTCCAGCCATTATGCGAGCCGTAATAATGATAATAGTATTTGCGTAAGCATTCATCGAACGTTTGAGCCCTCGATTGCGAATAGGACCAGGACGGGTATATAGCCATGACAGGCCCTCCTTCATTAAAACTATCATCTCTTTATTATAACGCAAACCCAAGCTGTATCGGCGATAAAAAGGACGAAGACCTTAACCCATGGGTTAAAGTCTTCTACTGACTGACTAGTTTGTAGACTCGCAATGAGTCCGTTCAACATTGATCAAATCACTAACATTAACAGCACCGTCCTCACGGACGTTGACAACAAGTACCGGAGTTCCCAGCATGCCGCTGATCCACTCCTTATAATTATCCACATGATTATTCGGAAGAATCGTCAAGATGACACCAGCAAAGCCACCACCATGTACCCTACATGCGCTGTTATCTATTGACTTTAAATACATTTCGGTTAAAGCCAGTGCAACCGATACGTCTTGTTCCCGCGCAATCCCACTTCTATATACGTTTTGGAGCCATTTCCATGAGGAATTACCAGATTCGGTAACGAGCCTCAGGAAATCAGTAAAGCGCCCTTCCTCCAGTGATTTCACCTGTTCATCCACACGTCTATTTTCTTCAAAAAAATGCAATGCCCGCAGCACTGCACGGTCTCCTGCTTTTTCCCTGACCATCTTGAGGTTGGCATATAGATCCTCCGGCAATAAGTCACGGCAAACCGTTGCGCCTAAAGATTGTGCCACTGCACGCATTTCGTTGGGCACTGCCGCGTAATCGTCCGTTAAATCAGCATGATTTCCACCTGTATTTACAATAACAAGGGAATATCCGTTTTGTTCAAAATTCCAATGAACAGGATTTATGATCGGTTCCTTGGGATTTTCAAAGTCAATGGAAATCAAGCCGCCATACGCACAAGCCATCTGATCGAGCAGCCCCGACGGCTTGTTCCAATAGCCATTTTCTGCATACTGACCAATTTTGGATTTAGCAACAGCATCTAACGCTCCCTCGTTATAAAAATGATTTAATATCGTACATATCAACATTTCAAAAGAAGCGGAAGAGCTTAAACCTGAAGCAGAGAATACATTACTTGATATATAAGCTTGGAATCCCCCAATACGGTATCCGAATTCAAGTAGACCAGCGGCAATACCACGGACCAGCAGCATCGTACTGTCATCCTCCGGTTTTGGCGACAAGTCAGTTAAATCGATGACGTACTTCGTCTTGTAGCCTTCAGAAAAGAATGTAATTACAGATTCCTCCACTTTAGAAGCTACAGCGATGGTATCAAGTGTAATACTGCCTGCCAGCACCTTCCCGTGATTGTGGTCTGTATGATTTCCACCAATTTCGCAGCGCCCCGGAGCACTAAACAGTTCAATATCCCCTACACCAAAATGCTCCCGATACGCCTGTATAAGTGATTCATATCGAGTCGTTTGCTCAGAGATTTGCTGTTGACCGTACATTCGGGCAAGCACTATTTGTCCCTCTCTGGAATTCAATAGTTCCATATCTTTCATCGTATATCCCCCTAATTGTATGTGTTTTCCTATGCTGGAATGATACTATCATTATCTCAATTTTCCCTGTATGAAAGTATGGCACTTTTAAAATTTGTAAGCGCTTATTTTAATCGCTTTACTGAGCATTTTATCAATATAACTAAAAAAGAACCAGCCCCTAATTGGGCCGGTTCCTTGAATTTCTTTTTAGTCGCGTTTCAGTACATATTCTCCATCACTGTTACGAGTTACTGTGGCGCCAAGCGCCTCGGCAACTGATTTGAAAGGAACATACAATGTGCCATATTCATCCGTATATGGAGCTTGTGGCAACGTCAATGTGCTTCCTTCCAATACAGCTTGTTTAGAGCCACTTTTCAGCTTAATCGTCTTACCTGTAATATCATCAATTACAGTAGTCTGTTTGGCAGCTGCATCCCATTTTAACTCGGAGTTCAGTTCGCTCGTCAGTTCACGCAATGGAATAAAGGCAGTACCACCACGATTCTCCAAGACGTAGTAATCGTCTTTAGGATCGAAAGTTGTTTCTACTTTTGTAATTTCCAAATCATTTTTTAAAATGTTGTAGATCGGAGAATTCGCTTCAAAATTGCGCAGCGTCGCTCCCGGAGTTAATTCAGCTTGTTTATTCAAGTCAATAACACCGTTAGAAATATCCACTTTATCAGCCGTCACACTACCATTGACGTTCCAAGATTGAGTTTCGGTCAGAATTGTGAAGGACTTCACCGGAAGACCATCCACATCTGGCAAAGCAACCGTCAGGTCTGTTGCCGCTTTGCGAACATTTCCTTTTTCATCAAAATACATGTCGCTTTTCAGAACCGTGTTAGCACTCAGGACCGTTTTGATTTCAGGGGACTGTGCATACATGGTGCTAACTCCTACATCATATTGATCAACAGCTAGATCCAAATATTTTTTAACTTCGGTATAAGCCTCATTGACCATTTTTTCTTTGTTAGCACTCAGTTCCGCTGTTACTTTATCACTATCTTCAATATTCATGCCGGAAGCAATCGTCTTCGTCATATCAATGGCTTGCCCGATCAGCTCTTTCAAGCCTGCTTCGTCCTTGGCCAGATTCGCCAGGAACGGTTTTACCAATGTTACCAGCTCATCACCACGAAGTTCAGCATGCAGATGGGTCAGTTTCACTTTGTCTTTCTCACCGTATACTTCCTCGGTTACAGACGTTGCAGAAATGGTCGAAGGGTTAGGCGCATGCTTGAGCATAAGTGCAGCGGCTGTTTTCGTCAGTTCTCTCACGTCTTTGGAATATACATATGGATCAAATCCAGCAGGCAGACCGCTCAAACTCTCTTGCGAGTTCAGAGATATGTAATAAGGTTTTTTGGCACCTTCCAGTTGAATAGCCAAACCTTGGCGGTCTAAAGCAAGTTCAAACGGCAAATTATACTTATCGATGTGCAATGTACCTTTGGCAGAAGCAAGTTCCTCCGATTGTACTTTGGCTTCATCCACAGTGACGGAAATCGAATTAATCAAATCTACGATTTCTTTATCTCCTTGCGTGATTCCTTCTTTGGGAGTCAACTTAAGAGAGATTTTCTCCGTTGTCTGCTGGGATTTCACATCAAGTGTTCCCAATAAATTTTTACTTACATCAAATCCGCCTACTGCCTGGCAACCTGTCAAAGCTACCATTAACAGAATAAGAGGGACGGCAATCCATTTTTTTATATTCATATTAATCCCCTTTCAAGATATTTCCGTAATCTCTTCTATTATCTCAGTGTTAACACGCATTGTAAATGAGTAGAATGGAAAATAGAACTAGTTATTTAGGATCAATTTTCAGCCTGCAGCATCCGGTAAGCCAGTAGTGCCATTTCCAGGCAACGACGTTTGTCAGGGTCTGCCAGATTTCCCTCTATGATTTCATTAATTTTATCCAGCCGATTATAAAGGGTCTGTCTGTGAATGTACAAAATTCCGGCGGTATCACGCTTGGAACCATGGGATTTAAAGTAGGCATCCAGTGTATCCAAAAGCTGCATATGGTGCTCACGATCATGCGCAATCAGCCCACCCAAATGGTCCTCTACGAACTCTTGTAGAAAAGGAATGCGGGGCACCGCCTTCAACAACTGATAGATTCCGATGCTGTCGTAAAATAACCGATCCTTCATGACTGGGACGCTTCGTGCCACTTCAATGACCTCATATGCCTCTTCAAAACTGCGATCCGTCCCCGTCATGCGATGCCTTACCTTACCAAAGCCTGCATGAATGCGCACCTTATCAAGCTGTCCTGCGGCATAGTTCTGAATATATTGAACTGTATGGGCAAGCACTTTTTTCATTTGCGCTGCGGAACGTAGTGTTAATTCCTCCTTGGCACAAAGGATGTAACACTGACTCCCCTTCATCATCAACAGATTGTGCAACGTTTCTTTTTTCAACAATGAACGAAGTAGCACTAGCACATCCTGATTGATGGACTCCTTGCGTACCTGACTGGCATCTTTGTCCTGATGTTCCACCTCAATGACCCCTGCCCAAAATAAATACTGTCCCTTCGATAACAATCGCAGGCCCATTCGGGTCTGGGCCTGTTCTTCACTGGGAAGCTGCCCGCTCAGCACATCCTGAATCAATTCATTTTGATTACGCAGCAATCGGTCTTCAAGAAACTGTGTTCTCAGCACCAATGTAGCGGCTGCCTTGGCCGTGTAATCGAGCAGCAGCGACATTTCTTCTGTCGGCATTTCACCATGCAGCACCAAACCTACTGCGGAAAACACCTGACCGAAGCATACAACGGGCTGGAACAACACGGCAGTGGATTCATTCAGGTGAAACAGCAGATGCCCCTCCCGATCGGCGGTCATACTAGATTCCACTTCATGGGCATAAAAATCTGCAATACGGTCCGCTAGATCCGGCTGGACGGAAGGTACGAATCGATTGGTATCAATGGAAGACATGTAGATGACCTGCCGGGCTGCATAGTCATGGAGCACACGCAAGAGGGCGCTCATATCAGTACTGCGCAGGGTTTCCTGCTGAAGTTGACGTGAAAATCGTTCCAGATCTTTTAGGAGTTCATGATGTCGGTTAATAAGTAGGGAATGAATATCTTGTGTAATTTCAACAAAACGTACTGGCTGCTCAAATACGATGACCGGGAAGTGATGTCGTTCCGCCAACTCCAGAATTTCAGAAGGGATTTCATGAATGCTCGTGCCCAGCTCCACACACAATCCCGCAGCTTCCGAGCGGATCAGTTGCTCCATATACTCGGCGCGCTCTTCCCCCTTCCGGGTAAGCCACAGGCCGGTCGTCAAAATCAAGTCATGACGGCTCACAAACGGAGAGACATTTGTGATTTCTAGCACATGGACCCAACCCACACGGCGATGTACGCCCTGTTCCCCCGCCGCCAGCTTCGCCCGCCGGAAAACGGGACGTTCCAGCACATCCGCAATGGTAAATGTTTTTTTACCGTTCATCGGCATTCTCCTTATGTATATGTCTTTATGTCATTTTACATGACATATATTCATCAAAAAGTCGAGCCTTTAAGTCAGATAATCCGACAAAATGTATGATGTCAAGGAGCTTCACCCCTTGTAAACTGTACCTAATCTAACATGAATTGCATTTATCGGCTTGAGTCCATGTAACTAATCAGCAGGCTGCATAAAAATGATAGTGAAATTTTCTTAACCATTATTTTTAGGAGAGGTGAATGAAATGAAAATTGGGGTTCCGAAAGAGATTAAAAACAATGAGAATCGTGTCGCTCTAACGCCCGCAGGTGCAGCTCAAATGATCCAACACGGACATCATGTGTTTGTGGAAAGCCACGCAGGTGTTGAAAGCGGCTTTACGGATGGAGATTATGCCACTGCGGGTGCGACTCTTGTGCAGCAAGCTGCGGACGTGTGGTCCCAGGCGGATCTGATCATCAAGGTAAAAGAGCCGCTCTCCTCTGAATACGGATATTTCCGACCAGGATTGATTTTATTCACCTATCTGCATTTGGCCGCCGAGCCAGCACTGGCCCGCGCTTTAACAGACAACGGTGTAGCCGCTATTTCCTATGAGACACTAGATGTTGAGGGCAGCCTCCCGCTGCTTACTCCGATGAGTGAGGTTGCCGGTCGAATGGCTGTACAAATTGGAGCACAACTGCTGGAAAAACCAAAGGGTGGCAAAGGCATCCTGCTGGCAGGTGTGCCGGGGGTCAAACGCGGTAAAGTGACCATTATTGGCGGAGGGGTGGTCGGTACCAATGCTGCCAAGGTCGCCATCGGTCTCGGGGCAGATGTGACACTAATCGACCTAAGCCTGCCAAGACTGCGCCAACTGGATGATATTTTTGGCAATCAGCTCCATACGCTAGTGTCCACCCCGTCCAACATTGCTGAAGCCGTGGCGCAAAGTGATTTGCTGATCGGCGCTGTCCTAATCACTGGTGCCAAAGCTCCGCGGCTCGTAACGGAAGCCATGGTACAGACGATGCAGCCCGGTTCTGTGATTGTGGATGTCGCCATCGACCAAGGCGGCATTGTCGAGACGATTGACCACATTACGACACACGACCAGCCTACCTATGTGAAGCATGGCGTCATTCACTATGCGGTAGCAAACATGCCGGGCGCGGTACCGCAAACCTCGACGCTGGCCCTGACGAACGCGACACTCCCCTTTGCTCTCCAGCTCGCAGATTTGGGTGTGCAGGAGGCGCTTCGCAGAAGCAAACCACTGCTTAGTGGCACCAATGTCCTGAATGGACATATTACCTACGAAGCGGTCGCACGTGATCTGGGATATCCCTATGTTCCCGTGGAACAGGCATGGCAGGCGAAAGCCTTACAATAGAAACAGCTCAAAGAACCACACGCTCTTCCCAGCAGGGACCGAAGCGTGTGGTTCTTTTTGTACTAGCTATATTCACCGTACTTACTGCATTTCAGATATTTCTGACGAAAGGAACGTTTGAAGACGGCGATAAATATCTGTGATTTCTTCCAGCGACATGCGCACCAGTCCGCTAGACGAAGGTGCCACAAATTCATGCATCTCAGGAATTAGCGGTTCAGGCTGAAATCCCCAATCTACTTTGGATCTTTTACTGTATTCGGTGTACACGCCTTTGCCGACAAAGCAAGCAACCTTCGGGCGGTATTCCTTTAGCTTCTCGTATAGCTTCAGACGTCCTTCGGCGTATTCCTCGCGTGCAATGTCCTCCATTCCCCTCGTGGGACGGGAAACAATGTTCGTAAAACCAAAGCCCAGCTTCAGCAGCTCCCGATCTTCCGATGGATTGTACAAGCGAGGTGTCAAGCCTGCTCCCTCAAGTATGCGCCAAAAGCGGTTGCGCGGATTCGCATAATGATGTCCTACCTCGCCTGATTTCAGGCTGGGATTAAAGCCGATGAATACAACGGATAATCCATAATCCAGATGATCATCTACCTCATGCAGTTCTGTCTCTCGCTCTGTCATGGGCTCCTCCTTCCTCAAACCATATCCAGCGGCTGCTTCCGCATCGGCGGAGGAAAAGCTTCGTCTATTTGTTGAAGTTGTTCAGGGGTGAGCCGAATACTTGCTGCCGCTGCATTTTCTCGTACATGCGATTCCTGTACCGCCTTCGGAATGGCCCAGACATCACCGTCTCGTATGACCCACGCAAGCGCAATTTGCGATGGAGTTACCCCGTGGCTGGCAGCAATGTCTACCATAACAGGATGCTCCAGCAGGCCCCGTCGCAGGCGACCACCTTGGGCAATCGGGCAATAGGCCATCACAGGCACTCCATTCGCACGGCTCCAAGGTAGCAGATCATATTCGATGCCCCGCGAAGCCGCGTGATACAGCACTTGATTGACAGCGCAGGCTTCGCCTCCACTCAGGTTCCATAGCTCCTCCATGTCGGACTTGTCCAGGTTGGACACTCCCCAGCTGCGGATTTTGCCCTGCTCACGCAGTTGTTCCATACCTTCTATTGTCTCTTCCAGTGGAATATTCCCTCGCCAATGCAACAAATACATATCCATGTAATCCGTTCCCATGCGGGTTAAGCTCGCTTCGCACGCTTGAGCCAGTCCTTGGCGGTCCGCATGATGAGGGTAAGCCTTGCTGACAAGATAGACATCGTCCCGGCGCCCCTGAATGGCCTCTCCGACGATCTCTTCTGCGCCGCCCTCCGCATACATTTCAGCCGTGTCCACCAGCAACATGCCCAGCTCGAAGCCAAGTTGAAGCGCACGCACCTCCTCCTGCCGAAGTGAGGCTTTTTCGCCCATATTCCACGTGCCCTGCCCGATGAGCGGTACTTCACGACCGTCCGTCCATGTGATCACACTTTTCTTATGTTGGCTCATATGCATTCCCTCCTTAGGAGCCTGGTGTCACAGGCTTATCAAAGACATGGCTCTGCGTCCAATGCTGTCCACCATCCGAGGTAGTGTACATAACTGGGGCCTGCTCTGAGTCCGAAAAAATAGCCCAGCCTTCTTTGGCATTTGCCATCCCGATTTGCTGACCGCCATAACCGTCAAAGCCTTGCTTTCCATTGTTCCACGTCTTGCCGCCGTCAGTCGTCCAGCCAATCGTATTGGGCTTGTCGCACGGTGCGCAATAACCGCCCATCCATGCGGTAATGCTATTAACCGCATAGAGCATACCTGGTGCCGCCCCTTCATTTTTAGGAACCTGATTGTCTTGCTGGCTAATACCTGGTGCCGGGCCACCGCCAGCGGTGGCATTCGCCAGTACAGGACGCCAGCTTTGTCCACTATCGGCAGTATGCCAAAGCGAATACGACGTCTGATTCATCCCCGTATCTCCAACCAGCTCGATCCACGCGTTGCCACGTTCTACCGAACGAATAATGGCTCCATTTAGAGGCGCCTCCGTTGTCCGTGACATGACAGTAGTCCACTTTTGGCCCCCGTTAACGGTATGTAAAATCTGGAATGAACGGTCTGTGTCCTGCGTAACCGCCCAGCCGTTTTGCCGATCATGGTAATATGGCTGTCCTACCATGTGGCCAGGCACGGGGAGCGAAGACCAGCTTTGCCCGCCATCCTTCGTATATTGGTTGCCACTGAACCCTTCCTTGGATGATACAAAGTGTAAAAAGCCCGTTTGCCCTTGCTCAGGTACAGTCCCAACAACCTCCCAGCGTTTGCCGCCATCGCGAGTGGCCAGCAGCGATCCGCTGTCTGCCATAACAGTCCAGCCTTGCTGCCCGTTCAAGGCAAAAATCTGCTGAACCGTACCTTGGCCCTGATATTGCACATTCCACGTCGATCCGACTGAACCGGATGCAGACGCGTCCGTTCGGGCAATCCAGCCATTTCCGCCGATCCAGCCGGATTGGCCGTCGATCAAACGCAACGCGGTAATATTGTCCATGCGGACTTTCGCTATAGTAGTGTCTGTGGTTGCTTGTCCTCCTGTTTTCGGTGTATCTACAGTCGCTCCCGAACCATTCGCTTGTGCCGAGACGGCACCCTTTTGCTCATTTTGAGCCGTTTGTCCTGTTTGCGAACTTGTTTGTGAGCCTGTTTCACACCCCGCTGTCACTATGGCTACGGCGAGTAAAAGCACCCAGACCGATGTTTTTTTCTTCATTTTCGTTCATCCCCTTATGTTGGTGATATACATGGCTGTGCGGGTATTGTATTCACAGCCATGTATATTCTATGTATTACCCTGCTGTCTTCGTTTCACTCTTAAGGTGAATATACGGAATGGACTGAATGCAAACCAACGTTACAGGATTACGAGTTTACAGGAACAAAGCCGCCTTTTTCGATGGCCCGAGTTCCTTCTTCACTTTGCAGCCATTCGAGTAATCGTTGCATCGAAGGGCTTGGTTCCTCGCCTTCCCGTGTGACTACAAACAGTTGAGCTGTGAATGGATATTGCTTCGAGCGGATGTGCTCTTTGTTCGGCTTCACTCCATCAATAGACAAAAATTTGACCTCTTGACGATTATGCATCACATTTGCAAAATAATAAAATGAATATCCGAGCGCGTTGTGATCCTTGTTAAAATCTGCGACTGCATTAATCATACCACCCATAATGCCAATTTGTAGTTCACGTGGCGGGTCAGCCATTTCATGGCCTGCCATCACTTTCTTTTGCATATATGTCTGACTGCCTGAATTTTCTTCTCGCTGATAAGCAATGATCGGCTGATCCTTGCCCCCTACTTCATTCCAATTACGGATAGCCCCTTCATATATACGGCGAACCTGCTCCGAAGAAAGTCCTCTAACCGGATTGTCTTGATGTACGAGGAAAATAAACGCATCCCACCCAATGGGTGTGAGCTTCATTTGTATTCCCCGACTTTTCGCCAGCCGCAGTTCCTCATCGGAAGGACCAGCCACCAGAATCAGATCCGCCTTCTTTTCGATCAAATTGACATATGCCTGATGGGTCGTGTTGAATCTCAGTTCGTGCGCTGCTCGCGCCTTGCTCATTCCGGTCAGTTCATGCAGCATATCCTGCGCAAACGGAATGGCCGCTGTAGCCCCGTCAACTACCGGAAAATCTCTCTCTGCAATGTATGGGCGTTGAGGAAGCATCAGTGTAATCGTCAGCACAATGACGAGCGCAGCAGATATCGCAGCAACAATCCATTGCCATCTATGATCCACCTTACCATTCTTGTCGATTAGCGCTGGATAACGATTCACCCCAACTCCTACTACCATGCCAACTATCGGCAGCAGTGCAGCCAGTAGAAACCAGATTTCGCCATGCTGTGTATATGGACCCAATACCTCTAACACAGGCTCCGCCCAAGCATGATAGAATGAAAAGAGCCCCCACGCCCCTCCCGACACTTCAGCAGGTTGACCACCAGACCCTTGTATTCCTACAATCCACAACCACAGCCCACATAATAATGATAATAGCCCGGTCAGCATCAGCGAAAGCTTGCCCATGCTGGACATACGCGCACTCAAGGCACCATAAGCTGCAAAGATGAGACCGATAATCCATGCATATAGAAGCAGTATTACAATCACAGTTGTATCCGTTACACCTTCATGCCTCAGTAGAAGCTGCACTTGGGGTGCCACAACCATACTCCAAACTACATTAAACATGACTGAAAACAATCCAAACATAAACGTACCGCCCAACCATGGCCAAAACCATGCTGTCCGAACAGACTCATCCTTTTCCGGCTTGGTTATAACTCCCTTTGGATCAGACATGTACATCCCCCTATAACTAATTGAATGAAATGAGACAGAAGCCATTGCTTCTTCATTGTACAATTATGGTAAAGATTAGTATACGAGAGGAGGAAAAAAAAGCCTTATCCGATCTTCCCAGCGATGAATTACTCAAGCTGCGTATGGCAAAAAAGGCCTCCCCCACGGGAAAGGCCTTTTTGTCATCGAATCTTCTTTATATTGCTCTGGCATGGATCAAAAAACGGTGCTGCTTCACGTCCCAATAGCCATCACGTTTAATATCTAAATACAGACCATATAGCTGTTCTATATATTTCTCCGGCTGAAAGTCTGTAATCTGCCATTCGATTGCTTTTAAGTAATAGACAATCGCTCCAATATCGTAAAAGCGCTGTATCGGAAACTGTTCCTGCTGCTCTAAAATTTCGAAGCCATTGCTTTTCAAACCTGCAAGTGCTTGAGAAAGGGTCCAGTCCGCATACTCGTAATCAGGTGCTCCCAAACGGTCGTTGATGCCCGCACAATCTAGGCCCCCTACCTGTTGAGTCAAAAACGTCCCACCTGGTCGCAAAATACGCCGTACCTCCGTTGGCGAAAATGACTCATGCTTATTCAGCACGAGGTCGAACCCGGCATCGCCAAACGGAAGGGAATCGCCATCCTGTATAGTCATAACGCGCACACCCAGCGGCTCCAATCTTTCCTTGGCGATAGGAACATTCGGTGCATACGCTTCTGTCGCACATACGATCTCTGGAAAAGGGCGTAGCCGAGATAATAGCTCTCCCCCGCCTGTTCCCATATCCAGCATCGCCTTGGATGAATGAATAAACTTCATAGCCTTGCTGACATAAGACCATTCCAAGGGCTCGCTCGCCACACGTCCCGTATCCGAGATGAATGAAAAATCCCATCCGGAAAATGACTGCTTATAAGTCTCCAAGAACTGTAGAAATTCACGATCTTCTGTATATTTCATATTATTTTTGCTCCTCCACCATTGAGCTGTACGTTATTGAACTCTTCTCTCTGTATGTTCTACGTTCTATCTCTCTGTGCATCTATTTTATGTCATCTCTAATGTGGAGGAGCTCTTGCCCGTCGATCAGGTTGTTATATGTCGTGTCCCAACCATCCCATGTTCATCTACCTCCGTCCATATGCCATCCAAACCAGATGCTGTCCCACTTAAGGAGCTGTCGGTAATGCCTTCGCAAGCTCCGGTGTGATGTCTTTTGAGGTTAATAAGTAATAAATCGTATGAAAGCCGGAACCGCTGATGGACTTGATTTTAACTTGGAACAGATAAGTGCCTTTCTCTACTTGTGGATCATAGCTGTAGTCATTTCGGTTATCCAGCACAGTATTCCAAAGTTTTGGATCTTCAATTGTGGTGACTTTATACTTCTGCTGCAATATTCTGAACAAATTCGCTGGTTCAATATACTTACCGGGCTGATACGACTTCTTCTCTTGAGAAACCATTGGAATAGCTCGAATCGATATAATGTCTTTCGACGTGACAATCACCTTGTCGGCGTATCCTTTGCGTTCCAGCCAAGCATTCAGCTTGTGGAAGGATATACGCCAATTAAAGGAGACAGTGCGAGTCCACTCTGGTTCTTCTGACAAAATAGATGAAGGTTTGTTCACAATATTAATATTCCCCAACGCGTAAGAACCTGCCTGCATTTCACTATAGCTCATGCCCAAAACTTCTTCTTTCAATACAGCTTCAAATTCACGAATATCTTCCGGATCAGTCAGAACAACTCGCCGTTCATTATCATCTGCCGATTGAATGCTGATCGTCTCCGCTTTACCATACAGCTTATCAAGTGAGTAGCTTACTGTTTTGTAAGGCTCAGACAGCATCACATTCGCCAGCGCTGCCCGGAAAGGCTGCTCTGGAAATGTATAGCTACGAGTCATAATGGTACCATCGTCCAAACGATAGGCAATGGATATCATTTGTTGCGGTTCTTTATTGGACCCAGCCGACTCTCCAACTGAGTGTGCACTTACAAGCTCACGCTGTAAATTCAGCACAGCAGCAATAAAAACTTTATCTTGCGAAAAATAGAGATTTTTCTGTGTCGCTCCCCCGTCCAGATACAAATTTTGCCCAGCATAGACTTGCTCGACTGAATGAGCGGTTGGAATCCGTTCCTCGTAGCCTATCCAACTAGACGTGGGGATGTACATTGCCAGACCCAAAACTGCCCCATATGCAACCAGCTCCAGCAAAGCGCGAATACGTACAATTTGCCATGTCTTGCGGATGACCATCTCCACAGCAATATAACCTAAAATAGCTCCAAGCACATACCCGAAAATTGACCAATCTCTCCCCTGGCCTCCTGTGCTATAAAAATATTCTCCTATCAGCAACATGGCACATAACATGACCCCTGCCTTAAAAAAGGGCTGAAAGAAAGTAAAGGCCATAGCCTGTGTTGCCTTTTCTACCAGCCGCTTGCGATATAACACATAGCCTAAAATCACAAACAGCAAGGAAACACCCATATAAATAAGCAGCTCCACATATGAAAATACGCTACTCGACAAATCCATAATGCGGACGAACGGCGATAAACTATACCAAATATTATTGCTGCTACGCAACCCCACGCCATTACCGTTCTGAACAATGGTTCCCAAAATCTGAGAGTAACCATATAGATTGTGCCCCAGAAAACGACTTATCATGGAGTACAAGAAAAAGGGCAACAACAGCAAAACATACACTACAACAGCTTGCAACAGCGATTGTCCTACACAGATACCTACAAACACGGTAAAGGTAAACAGGAAAATCGTAAGGACGGATACGACCAAAGCCCACGATCCAATATCATTGATATAAAAAATATAAGATAGTTCAACCGACGTATTTAGCAGGGCAGTTACTCCCGCGGTCAGCCAAATAGGTACGAGTAAAAGGATAAGGCCGCTAATTAAATGTGCCGATAACAGATGCTCTCTGCGTAAAGGAAGACTATGGTATAAATCTGATGAACCCTTCCGCTGAATAAAACGAAGCAACATCACGCCCGCCAGCACAGGCACAGTCAAGAAAATAATATTTTGCAATTCATTTCCTGGGATTGTACTATCGAACAAGCTTCTCAAAACCGTGGGCACTCGCTCGTTTCCAGTACTCATAAATAGTGGCAGTGGCACCGTAAACAATAACCCCGCCAAGTACAATAGACCGATCCAGCCATGCTGTCTCAGGCATTGGCGAATTACGCCGCCGCTACAGAAGAATCGGTTGGATGTCATAACCTGCGTCCTCCATTTCATAAATGAAAATTTCTTCAAGCGTCAACGGCAGCAAATCAAACACATGCGGCTCATACGCCTCAATCGTCTCTGCAATCCGCTCTCGTTCCCCCCGGATAATGAGCAGCAGAACACTGCCCCTCCGCTCCTTATGTACAACCGAAAGTTGTCCACATACGGTTTCCTCATGCGTGCTTTCACGAAAGGCAACCTGCACCTTATGCGTATCAGACTTGAGGTCGTCGACCTCTTTTTCCAACAGCATCCGCCCCTGGTGCATAATGCCGACGTGATCACACATGTCTTCTATTTCACGCAAATTATGAGATGAGATCACGACGGTCATCTCGCGTGCAGCGGTTTCCTGGAACAGTAAATTTTTGATCATTCTACGCATCACCGGGTCCAGCCCATCAATCGGTTCATCCAAAATGAGCAGCTCAGGCATACAGCTCAAGGCAAGCAAAAATGCAGCCTGACGCTTCATCCCCTTGGAAAAACGGTGAAGCTTTCGTTTAGGATCTAGCTTAAAAATCTCCGTAAGCTGTATGTAGCGTTCCTCGCTCCAGCTCGGATAAATGGAGCGGTAAAACCGGGCCATCTGACGAATTGTCGCTTGCGGAAAAAAATAGGGGGTGTCTGGCATAAACAGAATGTGCTGCTTGACTTCTGGCTGCTCATATACGGACTGTCCGCCAATCAGTACCTTTCCTGCATCCGGTCGGTAAATCCCGGCGATGATTTTGAGCAGTGTTGTTTTCCCCGCCCCGTTTGAGCCCAGCAGTCCAAAAATGGAGCCCTTCTTCACTCTAAGGGCGAGCTGGTCGACAGCCTTTTCTTCTGTAAATGTCTTTGTGACTTCCCTTAATTCAATCAAGGGACATCCCCCTTTCCTTTGTTTGCATAGCTTCCACGTATATGTCGTCCACTTCCTGCTGTGTAAAACCGAAATGGACAGCTTCGATCATCTGTTTTAACAATGCCACCCGAATCTCATCCCGCTTCATTTGTTGCGGCTGCTGCTGGGTAGGCGTGACAAAGCTGCCTTTGCCCTGAACGGAATAGATATATCCTTCGCGTTCCAGCTCGCGATACGCCTTCTGAATCGTATTCGGATTCACCGTAAGTTGAGCGGACAATGCCCGTACAGAAGGCAATTGCTCATCCGGCTCAAGTGATCCGTACACGATCATTTCCTTTACCCTGTCCATAAGCTGTTCGTAGATCGGCTTGCGGCTGCGGATATCCAGCTCGAACATGGACTTCCTCCTTTCAGGACTTATTCTGATTCACTTGTATATACTGAACTGTTCTAACTGTACTATCATTAATAGTACAGTTAGAACAGTTTGTCAATCTTTTCTTTGGGTATTCCTTACAAAAATAACCGTGATGCATGATGCATCACGGTTATCTCTTTTTAGCCTTCCTTTGATTCATAAGGTTCATCACGGCTTATATTCGCAAGCGTTGAACCTTCCGGCAGCTTAAGATCCAGTTGGAACCGGAACGTCGCTCCTCTGGCCTCATCGCTATCTACACCAATGGAACCCCCCATCAGCTTGACCAAGTTTTTACAGATGGACAATCCTAGTCCTGTCCCTCCATATTTTCGGTTCAGTGCCGGATGAAGCTGGGAAAAAGGCTGAAACAATAGATGTTGGCGGTCTGCTGGAATACCGATTCCAGTATCAGTAACACTGAACTCAATCAGGCATCTATTTTTACGACGGCTGTAAGCCTTTCTCTCCACAAAGATATTTACACGCCCTCGCTCCGTAAATTTGATCGCATTACTCACCAAATTCACTAGCACCTGTCGAATACGCACATGATCACCGACCAGCATTCCCGGCATTTCCTGATCCACATGCCATTCCAGCTCAATGCCTTTTTCCATAGCCTGCGTCCTGAATAGGTCAGCCACACTGCCCACCACATTATCTAGCACAAAGGACTCGTGCAGCAAAGACATTTTGCCAGCTTCGATTTTGCTCAAATCCAGTATCTCGTTCAATATCTGCATTAAAGCACCGCTGCTGCTGGTAATAATGTCTATATAGCTACGCTGCTCCTCATCCAATTCAGTATCTGCCAGTAACCCTGCCATACCTATAATGCCGTTCATCGGTGTACGGAGCTCATGGCTCATCACAGAGAGAAACTCTGACTTGGCTCGATCGGCGCGCTCGGCAGACTCCTTGGCCCGAATGATCTCCTTTTCATTCGTCCTGTCTACAAAAACCATCACAGCCCCTTTTCGCTCGCCATTATCCATCAAAGGGCTGATTCGATAGGAGGCCAGAAAGCTGGACCCGCCTTTTTTCCAAAATACAGCTTCCTCTGCCTGATAAGAGGCTCCGCTTCGAATCGCTTGAAGAATAGAGGACTGTTCGTCCGGAAAGTGACTGCCAATTTCGTCAGCATGGCGGATCAAGTCTATGCATGCGCCATTCAGCGGTTTGGCCGATCCTACGCCGAACATCTCGACAGCTGCCGGGTTCATAAAGCGGACATGTCCTTCGGTACTTAAACCCACAATTCCTTCGGATACGGCATTCAAAATAAGCGAATGCTCATTACTAAGCTTCTCAATTTGAGCAATGTAGCTTTTAAGAGGGGTAACATTTTCTATAATCCCGTAGCAGCCTACAATTTCATCTTGTACGAAAATCGGAATATTCGTCATCTTGATGAATAGACGCTCCCCCTCCTTATGTATAAATTCCGATTCATAGGTTTGCGTCTCACCCTGCTGGGCCAGCTCCATGTGACGCTTGATTTTATCCTGTTCCTCAGAGGAAGCCATGATAAGTATGTCAGCCCCAAGCAACTCATCCTTCGTATAACCCGTAAGCTCCTCCAAGCTCGGATTCACACTTAAGATATGACCTTCCATATTCACGGCGCATATCCCGAGTGGATTATGCTGAAATAGTGACTTATAGCGGTTTTCACTTTCACGCAGGCGCTGCTCCATTTCCCGGTGCTCTGTAACATCCTGGATCATACCCACCACTTGAACGGGCTTGCCTGCATGCTCGTCCATTTCAGCTTCCCAGATTGAACGCAGTACCTTTTGTTCCCCATTCGGCAATACAATTCGGTAAAAGGTCTCTTCGTGTATTCCCTTCAATATAACGTTGGTGATAATCTGTTTCATGCGCTCTGTATCTTCTGGATGAACAGCCGCCATGAACGCGTCAATACTTGTTTCAACCGGCTTGACACAATAGCCAAATATGCTGCGAAATTCCTTGGAAAAATGCATAACATTGTTGACCAGATCCCAGTCCCATGAGCCGAACATCGCCAACTGTTGAGCTTTTGCCAGGTTCTCCTCGCTCTTCTGGCGCTCTGTGATATTTCGTCCGATGGATAGAACTCGCTTGATTCTGCCCCGTTCATCCCGAATAATGCGGTACGATACTTCTAGCCACAAATAGTGCCCGTCCTTATGACGAACACGCCGCTTCATGATGCCTGTTTCCTTGAACATTCCATGTACACGCATGTAATCGGCATCTTCGACATGGTAAAATTGCAATCGTTTTTTCCCAAGCATCTCCTGTTTCGTATAGCCTAGGAGTTTTTCCACCGAAGGAGAGATATATTGGAGTATGCCGTCCGCCGTGCTATATGAGATAACATCCGGCGTATTTTCCGTAATCAGCATATACAAATCCTCATTATCCGAGAGCACCTGCTCCATGTCCTTTTTCTCCGTGATATCCATTGCATACGCAATCAAATATGATTGCTCGGTAGCCTCATCATCAAATATGGTTAATTCCAGCGATAGCCAGACGGATGTTCCCCGTTTATGTTTCAAACGTAGCTCTGTCTTATAGACTTGATCCGTAGCCTGTAGCCAACCTGCGTAAGCCTCCCTCAACCCTCGCTGATCCTGAGCCTCTTTATACAAGAGATGGTAATATCGGATATCCAGTAATTCCTCCTGCTCATATCCGACCATTTTGCAAAAGGCGGGATTGACGTACAGGCACTTCCCTTCCCTCGACAAAATCACGATTCCTGTCGGGGCATGATTATACATATGTTCCAGCAAAGGTAGTCGTCGAGCAGCAGAAAACACAATCAATCTCCTCCTTTGTAGTCTGGCAGTTTTATCCAATTGCACATATTATACCATGACGTGGGATTTTATAGCGGTGAGTCCACCTCTAGATGAAAGCCCTTAAACATGTATGCACAAAAGATTGCCGATGCAGATTCATCGGCAATCTTTGAATTATTTTTTTATACCACCCGGCTAAGAAAATGACGCAAAAATCGCTCCGCATCGACTTCAAGTGCCACATCAACCGTAGTCAGTGCTTGAGCTTCGTTCTCATTTTGCATCTCACGGGTGCGACCAACCTCGGTGGAATCGCCCACCTCGACGGCAATGTGCATTGGACGCGTCTCCACAAAACTGGAGTCAATAGCCAACCCTACGGCTAAAGGGTCATGCAAAGCACAGCCTGCAATGCCAGGTCTGAAATTGCGATAGGCTTCCATATAAAAGTCTGTCATATCTGCCATAAACGCGCCCAGCTCGGTCCCTTGCTCACGCCATTTGTCCACATCCTGCTGGGGAAGCAGTGTCTGCATCGTGACGTCCAGCCCGACGAGCGTAAGCGAAAAGCCCGCTCCCAGCACATAGGCTGCGGCTTCTGGATCGGCGTAAATATTCGCTTCAGCCGTTGGAGTTACATTCCCTTTCACTGTGACCGCGCCGCCCATGATGATCAGACGCTCAAGCAATTGGGGCAATTCGGGACAGCGATCCAATGCAAATGCAAGATTGGTCAGCGGTCCCACAGCTACCAGGGTAAGTTTGCCCTCATAGCGACGAGCCTGTCCGATTATAAAATCAGCGGCATCCCCAGACGCAGCCTGACGGGAGGGCGCTCCTTTCAACTGATTGCCAATACCGTCTTCACCGTGAATATGCCGAGAATAAGGTTTGAACAGCTCCCGAGCATACGGCTTGTGAGCCCCAGACACGACCGGAGCCTCTACCCCCAGTTTTTCCAGCAGAATCAGTGAGTTACGTGTTGCCTCCTCCACCGAGATATTGCCAAAGGTGGTTGTAATACCGAGTAGCTCCAATTCCGGCGAATGGACCGCGTACGCAATAGCAAGCGCGTCGTCAATGCCCGTATCTACATCTAAGATTAACTTTTTGCTCATGATGACCCTCCACAGTAGAAACAGCATTCTTTTTTTCATTATACACAATTTCAATGCTTATTCCCTTGGTCATCAAATTCTTTATTCGAAGACGTAAAAGAAGGCCACGACAGTTATGCCGTAGCCTTCTTTTACTACTTTTCAATCACTCAAGGGCACATGTTCTGGCCAAATCCTAAGGTTCGATTCCCCACACCAGCTTATCATTGTGGAACAACGTTACTTTGTTCCATTCTGCATAAGAGGTTTTAGTTGGATCAAAGGAATAATCATTGGATTCGTTCAGGTTAGACCAGTCGCTATTGTTCATACGGATCTGAATATCACCTGTTTGCGCTCCAGCAGCAAGCGTGCCGGCAGCAGCACTGAAACCAATTTCAATATAGTTGTCTGTAATGGTACGCAGCACGTTATCATTGCCTACTTGCGCATAGTCTACTACGGATTGCAGCTCTTGGCTGCCATCCTTCGTAAAATAGTAACGTATTTTCAGCTCACTCAGCTTCACGGGTGTTGTGCCTTTATTTTTCAGGTTAAGGAAAGGCTTAACTGCGTTATTCGCTGGGTCGGTGTCCCCGGCCCGGTACATTACAACCAGATCACCCGCTGGTTCTGTTGGATCAGTCGGTGTACCTTTAGGTTCAGCACTTACCGTTGCAGAATCCTTACTTGTTCCTTTCGCATTCGTAGCACTTACAACATAGAAGTAAGTTGTTCCGTTCGTCAGTCCCTTATCTGTGTACTCTCTTTCTGTTACAAGAGGGGCAACGGCTGTAAAAGGACCTGCTTCGCTAGTGGCACGTTTTACCGTGTAGCTATCGGCACCAGTAGACGCACTCCAAGTCAGCGTCACTTGAGCATTACCAGCTACGGCCTTTAAGCCAGACGGTACAGCTGGAGCTGTAGGCGCTGGGTCCACACCACCAGTGGAAGGCACGATTGCAGGGTACGCATTTTGTACCAGCATCACAAACTGATCATGGAACCAAGCTCCTGAAATAGGTGCATTCGGCAAAGCATCTGTTAATGTGCCATCCTTGGTTGTATAGGTAGGATCACACATACGGTCAAAGCCTTTACCCTCATCGTTCGGAATGAGTGAGCTGGAACCATCGGAATCACCCGGAGGTTTCGCCCAGACATAGGCATCGATATGGCCAGCTGGAGCCGTTTGTGGCGGCGTTCCCATACCTGCTCCGCTGCTATTACACCAGTTACCACGGTGCGAACGTTTGTCCACACGACCTGAGTTTACATAGGAGTTAATATCATTGCCGACTGCGGAAGTCGGACGGTTAGGTCCTCCCCATCCATTACGGCCGGTATCAATTAACATGCCGAGCGAGCTTGGCCAGCCTGCATTGACAAAATCTCTA
Organism: Paenibacillus sp. FSL M8-0228; assembly: GCF_038007385.1. NCBI lineage: Bacteria > Bacillati > Bacillota > Bacilli > Caryophanales > Paenibacillaceae > Paenibacillus > Paenibacillus sp. FSL M8-0228. The sequence goes on along the minus strand of NZ_JBBOXA010000001.1, from coordinate 1,235,942 downwards.
TGCAAGGACTCAGCGAAATCCGATTCATCGAAATTAGGATTCCATTCGTAGAATTTGGATGATTTGATCGGCTGCCCGCCAATATTCAGGTTGGGATCAGGCAGATTCGGTTCTGTCAACGGTGAAGTATTGGCTGTATTCGTGATAAAGCCATCCACACTGGACAAACCTTTGCTAGTATCTTTGAAGATAGTTGTAAACAGAGATACCGTTGCTGTACGGTTGTTATCCCAACCTAACCAACCAGAGTGACCGATATCCACGTATTTGTACACATTCGGAATCTCGTTCAGCTTATTCATTGTGTATTTAACGCCAGCCTCATAAATTCCTGTAGATTTGGCTTGTCCACATTGGGGAGTATCCAGATTGGTTACCAGATTTGGCAAACTGTCCGGTTCAATGATCGCTACGATGCGAATATCCTTATATTTGGGATTCGCAAAAATAGAAGCGATTTTGTCAATATAATCCTTTTTGTACGTTTCCAGACCTGCCTGAGTCAACGGCAATTCACCATTGGAAGCCAAGGCATGACAATCTCGTCCGGGCAGATCATACACAATGAATTCCGCCGTAATCGGCATGTTGCCTTTCTTTTGCGCCAATACTTGGTCCAAATGCGCTTCCAAGCCAAGCTTGCCCCCACCACCGTTAATAGCAGCAATACGATCAAGCCATACGGCTGTCGGGAACGTTTTGACCGTTTGCATTTTTGCTTTCAGATTGGCATCCGTAATTTTGGCAATCGATGTGTCGACACTAGCCGCATAATCAGGGTTAACATATTTTGTCGCTCCTTGGTAAGGATTATCGACATGGGATTCTGCATGTATTTTATCCGTAAATCCTGCACCTGGTAGAAAGCTGCTTGCGACGAGTGATAGCGCAAAAGCATACTTCATGCTTTTACGAAGCACTTGCTTTGTTTTCAATTGCTTCACCTATCTTTCCGTGGATTTTGTTGAATCTTCCTATGTCGGCACCTGATTGTTACATGATTAATTGTGAGTTACGCCTACTCTACTCTCTCCAAAAAAAGTGGCGTTCATAGTTGCGAAAGGTAAGCGCTTTCTATTTGTGCATGCGCTCACATTTTCCCCTTTTTGTCACCTCCTATGTTAGATTATAGTGAGCTGGAAATCTGCTGTAAATTGAATAAATTAAGGACTACATTATTAATTAGGCATATGAATTGCCACCCTAGTGGTTCATCACGGCCCCTCTTTTTCTGAAGTCGGTTTCTTCATTTGTTGAACATCCCTGCTATAACAAGCTTTCGGGAGATTTAGGATCGACGGCAAAAGAGCAAATTCATAAAAAGCAAGACCGTATTCTTTAATTTCCGTCAGCCTAAATCGACAATGATAAACTCCAGCACGCCAACTATGCCAAATCGTTATATCTATCGACAGCAAAAGGGTGTTTTCAGGCCCTCATGACCGTGAAAACACCCTTTTATTGTTGTGAAGTCAATCTCTGCCCTTGTTGTTCTACACTTTTTCGCGATCCTTGCCCTTGTCGGATTGTCCTGCATTTTTATTGGCGGCATCCCGATCCAGTTGCATTTCTTCAACCGTCTTCGCCTTAAGTCGTGCTGCTCCCTCATAAGGCCGGGTTGGAATCAGATCGCCTGCAGCCAAACGTTGGCGCGCCTCGGCAATCGCTGCTCCGTATTGCGGCAGCCATGCTTCCTGTGCCACTAGCATCTCATCGACCATCTGCCAAATTTCTTTGGGATTACACACCGCGCCCACTAACGGGTCCATCATAAACGCTTGCCGAAGTAGCATGTCGTCACCATGTACAGCTGCTTCGACAGCCAAACGCTGGACGGAAATACTTACATTGCAGACGGCAGCAGGACCGAGCGGAAGGTCTCCTACATGTGGCATGGAGATACCATTCCGATCCACATATCCAGGCGCTTCAATAATCGCATCGTCCGGCAAATTGGAAATCACACCGTTATTAACGACATTAAAATGCCCCCGGTATACACGTCCGGTTTCCAGACCTTCGATAATGTATGAACCATGCTCTTCACCGCGATTTTCCGCCTTGTACTCCAATGGCTCTTCTTTCATCCAGTTAGGGAAATCTGTTTCAAACCAATTACGTCCTTCTGTACATACACGCAGATAGCCGCCTGTTTCTCCGTTGATCCAGCTGCCTAGATCAATCCAGTCCATAATTTCATTCGGACGCTTCCGGTACCAAGGTACATATTCACTTAGATGACCATTCGACTCTGTGCTGTAATAGCCAAAACGGCGAAGCATGTCGATGCGCACCTTTTCGGTACGGCTATATTCGGGATGTTTTTCAAAAGCCTCCAGCAGCCCGGCTGTCAGATCCTTGCCTTCATGTGACGCCTGAATGTACCACGTCTGGTGATTGATTCCGGCGCACACAATGTCCACATCCTGCTTCTCCAGACCATACACCTCGGCAATTTGGTGATGCCCATGCTGTACGCCGTGACATAGACCGATTGTACGCACACCGCTGTATTTATTACAGGCCCACGTCATCATTGCCATGGGGTTCGAGTAGTTCAGCAGCAATACATCCGGTGCACTTAGCTCGCGGATATCCTTGCAGATGGCCAGCATTTCAGCAATACCACGCTGACCGTACATAATCCCTCCTGCACACAGTGTATCGCCCACGCATTGATCCACGCCATATTTCAGTGGAATATCCACATCGGTTGCAAAGCCCTCCAGCCCGCCAACCCGGATCGTACAAATGACGTATTTGGCATCCTTTAAAGCTATCTTACGGTCCGTAGAGGACTGTATTTGTATGGACAAACCATTCTCGCGAATATCCCGCTGGCACAGCTCAGTAACCATATCCAGATTGTGCTGACTGATATCCGTAAAAGCCACTTCAATATCATTAAATTCCGGCACCGATAACAGATCTCGCAAAATTCCACGGGTAAAACCGATGCTTCCTGCTCCAATAAAAGCTACTTTAAATGACACGGCATTCAACCTCCGGTAATTAGAATGGGTATATACCGTCATTGTAGCAATAGGCCTGTGGAAAGCGTTATCAAAATCATGACCAGTTTCGTATTTAGGTGTCAAAAATCCTAACTTTCGCGTGATCAGAGGGTTTCCCATTTCCATTTTGATCCATCCCGTTTCTCTCTTTCTATCTAGTGTTTTTTCAGTTCAATATGTACTTTAAGTGCGGTAAATGTAGTAACATAAAAGAAAACATTGGAGAGCAAGGAGCAGCCTAAGATGAACAAAAAGATTATCTTTTTAGATATAGATGGAACGCTAGTGAATGATGATGGTATGATTCCCGAATCTGCAAAAACAGCATGTATCGAAGCGAGAAAGAACGGACATCTGATTTATTTATGCACTGGCCGATCCAAAGCGGAGATTTATGATTTTATCATGGAGGTCGGTTTTGACGGGATCATCGGAGCTGGCGGGGGCTTTGTAGAAATCGAAGGTGAGATGTTATATCACCACAAAGTATCGGATGAAGATGTTAGACATATGGTCGATTACTTTGATGAACATGATTTGGACTTTTATTTGGAATCGAACGGGGGACTGTTTGCGAGTAAAAACTTTTTGCCCCATGTGGAACGGCTTATCTACGGAGATGTAGACAATGATCCCGTGGCCAGAGAAAAAAAAGAACAACGCCCGCATCCTTTTATCACCGGCCTAACTATAGGAGAGGACAACCTGTACCGTAGTGACGTGAACAAAGCATGTTTTTTGGAAAATAAAAATGTTCCTTTTGAACAAATCAAAAAGGAATTCGCAGGGAAATTTGAGGTTATTCAATGTACTGTATCTGCTTTCGGGCAAGACAGTGGTGAGCTAATGGTTCCCGGTATTCACAAAGCCGTAGCTATTGAAAAGCTTATTGAGCATTTGGGAAGATCCCAAGAAGACACCATTGCTATCGGAGACGGGATGAACGATGCTGAAATGATTGAATATTGTGCCCTAGGAATTGCCATGGGAAATGCCAAACCGGGCCTCAAAGCCATTGCAGATGACATTACGGATGCTGTGGATGAAGATGGACTGTTTCACAGCTTTAAAAAGCATGGTCTGATTTAGTGAGGTTATTTTTATATACTTAAGCCCCTGCAGCAGTTTCTGGACTTAAAAATGTCCTAATCCTACTGGTAGGGGCCTATCTCCAATGCTATCTTTCCACGGAATTCATTTAGTGTCTGCTCGACTTCCATCTCCTCAATAATCGCGCTTATGATGGCGATAGCTGCCTACGCTTCTTTGGCTACTGTATAATGAGTTAAGTCTCTAAATATTTACAAAGGAGCAAGACATGTCAAACCGTAAATGGACATTTATCCTTATCCCGGTCTTCCTGCTATTTGCCTGGCTGCTCTTTCAGTTCACTCTGTCTTCCTTTCAAATCCACCAATTTGCAGAACAATTGAAGACGGTTTCACCAAACGACGGGGGTTCCGATACAAAAGTGGTATTGATATCGCAAGAGCTAGACAATTATTACTGGCGGTCCATTGAACAAGGAGCCCGAAAAGAAGCGGAACAGTACGGTATGCGGCTCGATTATATCGGTCCAGACCGCATTAATCCGTCCGAGCAGATCAAACTGCTGGATAAAGCGATCGCTGCCAAGGCGGATGCAATTCTGGTTCAAGGGATAAATGATCCGGAGTATCGACGATTAATCGACAAAGCAGCCGGACTTGGCATACCTGTCATCGCGATCGATACGGACGAACCGGACTCCCGAAGGCTGGCTTACGTCGGAACGGATAACGAAGGAGCAGGAAAACAGATGGGCGCGCTATTAGCGAAAGCCTCTGGAGAGCGTGGCGACATTGGAGTTATGATCAGTAGCGAGCACGTCGAGAATCAGCGACTCAGGCTTGCCGGATTTCGCTCCGTGATCAGCCGCTATCCCAATCTCCACATTGTGGAGATTCGCTCCTCAAATATTTCACGGCTTCAGGCAGCCCAGCAAGCTCAAAACATGCTCGCCCGATATCCGCAGATCCGCTACATGGTCGGATTCAGTGCGCTGGACGGCCTTGGCATTCTGGAAGCCTCGGAGCGGCGCGGCGCGCGGAATTTGCAAATTTTCGCTTTTGACGATATGGCCGAGACGTTGGAAGCGATCAAAGATCGCAAAATCGAACTGACCCTTGTTCAACAGCCAGAAGAAATGGGGGCTAAGGCCATAAAATTGCTGAATGATTATCTAAAGGGGAATGATCCCCAGCAATTAACATACACCAGGGTATATGAAGTGCATGCGGACACTCCCGACAACATGTCCGGAGATGACAGACGATGACGATCAGAACGAAGCTGCTTCTGTTCATCCCTCTTCTAGTTGTGTTCGCCAATATCATCGCTTATTTTGTATTCCAAAGCGGAAAGGTCGTACAACAGAGCTACGATGAAATGCTTGGCCGCATTCTCCTCATCGAGCAAACCTCCGAATCGGCGGAGAGCAACTTAAAGCTCCTATATGCCTATCTGCTTAATCCAAGGGACGATAAGGCTATGCAGGGTCCGACAGAATACCAATTAATGCAGTTGAAAGGCAAAATCCAAGAAGTCTCCGACTCGACCGACCCTTCTTTCGCCGAGGAGGACTACGTGAATTTGTTGACCACATTTCTTGAACAGAAACAAGCCGCAGTTCTGGATGCAAATACACAAGATCCTCAATCGGCTTTTGAACATTATATTGAAGCGGAGAAAACCGTCAGCTATATTCATGAGGAGGGACAGCGACTGATCGATGCTGAACTGGCCTATTACCGGCCGATCATCGAGAACATTCGGAACAAAAATGAGCGAATGAACGTTTTAGGAGTGGCATTGTTCGGCATGAACGCGCTGATGGGGGTTTTGCTTGCAATCTGGATCTCGCGCAGCATTACTGGCCCTGTCGGCAGACTTGTCGGACTGGCGAAGCGAATCGCTACAGGTGATCTGAATATCAAGCCCCCACCGCGACGGGATGACGAGCTAGGCGTACTGTCGGACGCCATTTCGCAAATGTCCGCCGATTTGAGCATCCTCATTGAGAAGGATAAACAGAGTCTGGAAATGCGGCGGCTTGTGAAGGAACTGGAGCTTCTGGCTCTGCAAAATCAAATTAATCCGCATTTTTTATTCAATACCTTAAATGTGCTCTCCAAGCTGGCGATCCTGGAAGGGGCGGAGAAAACCAGCGACCTGATCGTCTCGCTGTCCAATCTACTACGGTACAGTCTGCAGAAGCTGGACAAACCCGTAACTCTTCAGGAGGAACTGGATCATATTCGCGAATACGTGACCATTCAGCAGGCGCGCTTCCGGGACAGAATTCTCTTTAATCTGCACTTTGACGCTTCCGTTCTTCAGCAGCAAATTCCGGCCTTGACGATCCAGCCATTTATTGAAAACGCTTTTCTTCATGGTGTGGCAGATATGGAGGACGGAGCCATTATCACGTTGACGTTGTCGCGAGCGAACGAGGATGTACAAATTGAAATCTCAGACAACGGAAAGGGTATGACGGAGGAAACCCGACTGTCCGTGCTCCGTCTTGAAGGCAAAGTCGAAAGTGACAGTTCAACAGGACTTGGAATGCAAAATGTGTTTAGGCGGCTGCAGTTGTTCTACGGAAAAGAAGGAATGGTTGAAATCAGTAGCAGTACCGGACGAGGTACTACCATAACCATACGAATTCCAGTCAAGAAGGAGAGTGAGTAGACTGATGTATCGGTTGTTAATCGCGGATGACGAGGCTTTAGAGAGAGAAGGACTGGAATTGACAGTGGAACGGGCGATGCCGGGGATATTCCGGTTTATTCATGCTGGCAACGGTCGCATGGCGATTGAATGTGCGGAAGAGCACCGTCCCCATATTGCGATTCTGGATATCAATATGCCCGGAATCGACGGGCTTGCAGCGCTTCGTGAATTAAAGGAGCGGCTTCCCGATACCCGATTCGTGCTCGTCACTGCCTACGATTATTTTGCCTATGCCCAGAAGGCGCTCTCTTTGGGCGTAAAAGAATATATTCTGAAGCCGGCGAAGCGAGAACTGATCATCGGCACACTGAAACGACTGATTGAAGAAATTGAGTGCGAGAAGCGAGCACGTACGGAAGAATTGGAGCTTAGGCACAAAATCTCACAGCTGATGCCGCTCGCAGAAAATGAGCTGGCTTTAATGCTTATGGTCGACCAGACAGTGGATTCGAGCGCTTCCCAGCTATCAGAATGGCTGGACTTTCCTCTTGATCAGGGAAGCGCCATCATTGCCGCCTTTGACGGATATCCGGACGAGCAGGATAAAAAGAAAATTTACGATCATTTCCGAAGCTATGTAAAAACACATGGCCCGAATGCCATTGTAAGCTCCCTGATCGACCATCATGTAGCCACTTTTTTATGCAAGCCGCCTGCCACCAGCGAAAACGACTGGCGCCAGTTGGTTAAACACCTCGTTCAGCAGCTCTCCGAGCTTGCCCACCAGCAACTTGGCATTAAGACGGCCATTGGAATCGGATCGCTGCATAGCGGCGAGGAAGGACTTCGCAAGTCCTATTTCGAAGCCGTTTTTGCCTCCACCCTACGCAAGCGGGATGGAGGTTACTGCCACTTTGACGAACTGAAGTCGTCAGAGGCTGGAAACGCTTCTGTGCTTGCCGTCAAAGCGGAGAATGGAATGCTTCAGCAGACGTACGTCATGTCAGCACTGCAACGGATACGCGAACAGCGGGAGGTTCAAACACTGACTATGCTGGGCAGAGCGAAAATGTATATCGAGGAACGATTCAACGATGAGCTTTCGCTGGAAGAAGTGGCTGATTTTGTCCATTTGAATCCCCACTACTTCAGTAAAATTTTCAAACAGGAATACGGAGAGACGTTCATCGACTTCGTAACCCGGCTACGGATTGATAAAGCTATTTCTCTGATCAAGGAGGGTAACCTTGCTCTGAAGGAAATCAGCTTTGAAGTGGGTTATAAGGACCCAAACTATTTTAGCCGTGTCTTTAAGAAGATAACGGGGGTTCCTCCCACTGAGTTCAAAAGCCAAAAATAGTAGAAATTCATCCATGCCGACCATCGGCATGGATTTTTTTAAGCTCGAATGACAAGGTAATGCTAGATTTAGCTCCTCCGTCTCCAATTCGAGAACCGAAGCCAAAATCGTGCGTGAAAAGGTCCGTTTATTGAAGACGATAACCGGCCTTTCTTTTATAAGCGCATGTTATACTTCTCCTCGAAGAACGGAATGAGGTTTTAGGAATCTGGAGGGGAGATGATTATATGGGAGTAATCATTCATAATGAAAGCGCTCAACAGAAAGCGCTTCAATCGGAAAAACCCAATATGCTTTTCGTGACACTAGTATCCATCGTAGCTGCGCTTGGAGGGATACTGTTCGGTTTTGATATCGCGGTCGTTTCGGGAGCAGTTGAATTCCTACAGCAGCGTTTTTCGCTGAGCGAATTTCAGGTTGGTTGGGCGGTGTCGAGTCTGATTGTAGGGAGTATCACGGGAGCGGCTCTCTCTGGCTACATGAGTGAAAGGATCGGTAGAAAAAAGGTATTACTGGCCGCCGGATTTTTATTCGTCGTCGGCTCGATCTGCTCTGCGCTTCAAGACTCGTTCACCGGGTATGTTATCTTTCGCATGATCGGCGGCATTGGCATAGGCATCACTTCCACCGTTTGTCCGGTGTACAATGCGGAGATCGCTCCTGCCAAATACCGCGGCCGTTTGGTTGCTTTAAATCAGCTGGCGATCGTAACGGGCATTTTCCTGGTTTATTTTCAGAATTCGTGGATCGTCAGCCTGGGGGATGAAGCCTGGGGTGTCTCAACAGCCTGGCGCTGGATGTTCGGAGTGGGAGCTGTTCCAGGACTGATCTTTATGCTCTTGATGCTCTTCATACCCGAAAGCCCGAGATGGCTTATTAAACAGAATCGGCCTTATGAAGCGTTGCCGATATTGCTGAAAATTCACGGTGAAGAAGCCGCTAAGCAGGAAGTGCTTGATATCAAGGAATCATTCAAAAATGAGAACAACTCATTGAAACAATTGTTTACTCCCGGTATTCGGGTCGCTCTCTTTATCGGTGTCATGCTCGCCATTATGCAGCATATTACCGGCATCAATGCCATTTTGTACTACGCGCCGGTTATCTTTAAAGGAATGGGACTCGGTACAGACGCTTCTTTGACCCAGACCATCTGGATCGGGTTGATCAATGTGTTGTTTACCATCGTGTCTGTATGGCTGATCGACAAAGCGGGACGAAAAATCCTGCTGATAATCGGCACCTCGTTGATGACCTGCTGTTTGGTCATTATTGGAGCCGCATTCAAAATGGGTTTGACCACCGGACCGCTCGTACTCATCATGATATTGATCTACGTGGCCTCCTACGCTATATCGCTTGGGCCAATCGTATGGGTCATGATCTCTGAGATCTTTCCGAACCGCATTCGCGGCAAAGCTGTAGCCATCGCTTCGATGGCACTATGGGCCGGCGATTATCTGGTATCGCAGGCATTCCCTCCTCTGCTGAGCTCAGCTGGCCCGTCTAATACCTTCTGGTTATTCGGAGCCATCTCGTTGTTCGTCGTAGTCTTTATATGGCGCAAGGTTCCCGAAACCAAGGGGAGATCACTTGAACAGATGGAAAATATGTGGCTTGGGAAATGACCCAACTTTAGCTCTCAAAAAGCCCGGACACATGTTATAATGCTTCAAAACACACGCCCTCTGAGTCATACCGACCTAAATCGGCAATGGTTCAGAGGCTTCTTGTTGCTTATGTGTAATTTATCCTCCTGCTTCTCCTTTAATCACTCGAAATTATGATGGGCAGTTTTTGATTAATGGATAGCGACGACGTAGCGTTGACTAACGCCAACTGTTCGCACAATTCCTTAGCTTGCTGGCAGTAACCACGAATTTCATCCATAAGCTATTCGTATGCTTTATGTGCCTATGTAAGCAGCCCCATCTGTTGAATGACTTGTTCACGTTTTGTCATTTAGTTCAGCTCCTCAGCTCATTTTCTGCAGGCAAAAAAAGCTCATTCCTACTCAGGGTTCAAGTTGGGAAGAGCTTTTGAAAATTTATCAAGTGTTTGTTTGTTGGTTGTATTGTACGATCTTGTTACTGGAATTGTAAAGAAATTACCAAACTATTTAAAGAATTATCCCCTTTCATTCCTTAACATTTTTTTATTGTCAAAGAATTATACTACTCTGGCAAAGTAAAAATAACATCAAACGGATTCCTATCCTCAAAAAATTCCGAGTAAAGCTTTGTAGCTAGTTCTGGAGTCAGATTCGTCTTATTCCATAATAATCCGCCTAATTCCCTCAATATTTCAGCTTCCTTCGGGGTTACTATTTTAGATTCAATTATAGATTCCGTACTTTTTGGAGTTACCCACGCCCAATCGTTTACGGCCGCTTCAGTATAAGGATATCCGAAGGTTAACGCACTTATAGATGCATATTTTGAACACAACGGATGAACAATTAACAAAAATGCTCCAATAATCCATGAACGGTACCCTATTTTTTGTTGTAACCGAACCTCTTTCGCAAATGACTCAAGTTGTTGTGAAAAGGGCTGAAGAGACTTAGGGACTGGTCCCCACTTAGATTCGTCCATTAATACTAATATTTCAAAGGCAAGTTCTTTATCTACATTTTCGGCTAGTTTTACAAATATCTCATTACATCCATGATTATTAAATGAATTTAAACAGCTGACTGCATCCTTGACATAAGTCGCACCTTGTGCGATCAGTTTTATATACTCATCTAAGAGTTCATCATCACCATTGAAATCTGGAGAATTAACTATGGTTTCGATTAAAAGTACTTTCGCACTATCTTCCTTAACCATAGGAATTATGCGCACAAGCTGAGTATAGTAATCATCTACTAATTCTTCTAAATTAGCATTAGTCTTTAGTAACCTTAAAGCATCTTCTAAGAGATAATTATCTTCGTCTAAAAGAGCATTCGCTATTAATTCTAGAATCCTTTTAATCATCTTTTTTCATCTTCCATTCCGCTTAAAATAGTATCCATATCTTCTTAAAGGCTGAAGCCTACCATGGATAATTTCCTTTTGCTGGTGCTTCTCTACTTAAATTTTAAAACTCGCCTTTCCTAATTTTAATGGTTCTGAATAACTCTCCATTCTATCCCATCATCTACTTCTTTATAAAGAAGCCTCATAACGTTCGTTATTCCAGTAGTTTTTTTCTCATCAATAATGTCGAGGCTAGTCCATCCATCATCACGGGGGTGTTCTCTGTACTTATCGGAAGCTAATCTTTGGGCTGCATTTGGATCCCCATTCCTGCGTGCTGCAAGATCGTCTAGATGCTGATGAGCTAGTTTCTTTTCACCTTGGGTAAGATGCCTACGTACAGGTTTCTGCGTCTTTTTAGCTACCCTTATATCTAATGGAATCAAATCATTAAGTCCCCCTCTAGGGTTCTTCATATTAGCATGCTTAATTTTTAACAATTGTTCAGGTGAAGGATTCCCCGTCCCCTCTGGTATCTTAGGATTCCCCTTAATGCCCCCTGCTCCTTTTGACATGCCGCGAGATACAATACCAAGAGTCGGACGGGTGCTCTGTCTTGATTGGAAGATAGATGCGGTGGAAATTATGAGTTCGAACTGTGCTTGAGAAATTGCGCTCTCTAATGCTATCTTCCCACGGAATTCACTTAGTGCCTGCTCGGCTTCCATCTTATCACTACTTGTAAGATGGGCAAACCATTCTTCAAAAGTCTGTTGTTGCTTACCCTTGTATAAATTTTGATACCATCGCCTTAGATCAGCTTCAGCTTGTTCTTTTTCCGCTTTTTTGGCTCCTGCATTCATCACAGTTTCTAAACGAACATCTGGCTCTGTTTTTCCTTTTAGCTCGGGATTTACTGGCCTAGGGTACGGATCCTTTTTATTTAAAATCAGCTCTACGAAGGCCCACTGGGCTTTTGTCTCCGAGTTACTTTCTACTTTACTCGTTTGTGTTAGCCTTGCAAACCAAGTTTCAAAATCCCTATTTGGATTAAACTTATAATATCTTTCATACTCATTCCTTAATCTTTCTTTTTCTTCTAAAAAACCTGTTTCTCCTTCACGCATCACCATTACATTCTTAACATATTCCTCAAATTCAAGATTTCTATTTTGGTCATTTTGATTAATGGAACCAAATTTCTCATCAAGAATTTTCTTCGCTCCGGTGGCATCTAAGGGTTGTAACTGTTCAACTTCCTTATTCCGCCAACCTTTTCTCACTTCAAGCGGAATTTTGTGATACTCCGTGTTCAGCTTGTCCATATTATGGGCTAGATTTTTCGCTAGCTCCCCTAATGATCTGGAACTAGCGACGTTGCGGGCTGCTGTCCATACTTTGCCCCTGTAAGCGGAGGCGTAGCGTTGTCCGACGCCGTTCTTTTTATAAGCAGCTACCCGGCGGCTAAAGGCTGCGGCTTCCCGCGCCAGATTCCTTCCGCCCAGCACAGCCCAGCCTCCTGATGGCACGCCTGCCAGCATGGATAAACCAGCGGCCGCATACTTCAAGGCACGGGTTGGCCCTCCCTTGGCAACGTCACGGCGAATCGAAGTGAGCTTGCTGTTCGCCATCCGGGCAGGCGTCCCCAATACGGGAACCGTACCGATGATACTCAGCGCCTTCTGAGCTACGTTTAGTATCCCCCCAAGCAGGTTTGCCTTCGGCGATGCAGGTGTGGTGGGTGAAGCACCTGTCTTCCTCGCCTGGCCACCACTTGAGTTTCCTCCGTTAGGTGAGCCCGCTCCAGATCCGCCAGTACTTTTGGGCGCATGAGCAGCCTGATAAGCCTGAATGGACATCAGCGGCGGCTCCGGTACAGGCTCTAAATCCGCTACGAAAACAGGGCGTTTTGTAAATCCATCCAGTTTAACCCTGGATGCACGAATATCCGTCTCGCCATCCATCACCATACTGCTGCTGCCTGCTTGCAAATAAATGGCCTCGACTGCCGCTATATCCACTGTGTCCTCCGCATGGATCGTCAGCCCCCGTTTGGCCGCAATTGAAAGCGTATGGTCACTGTGTACCTGTATTCCCTTCGCATCAAGTGAAATATATACGCTATCCGTTTTAGCCGATACCAGCAACTCTTGCGCGCTTAGCTTAACCAGCTTGTCATGAGGAGTGCCCCAGTATTTAATGTCCGGATTGCCTAACTCGGGTATAGGCTTGCCACTGCGCCTCACAGACCTGGCTGCAAAACCATCCGACTCCTGCAAAGTCGGGAACTGTACCTGCACCATGTCTCCTTTTTCGGGCATCACATACCAGCCGCTATGGCCCTCTGCACTATAGCCTGTTGCATAGGGGAGCCAGCATGCCTTTTCCCGTTCCTGTACAGCATCTATGGTGAGATGTACACGTACCTGATCCCGCTCAACTTCCAGTACCTGGCCCTCTAGGGAGGCCCCTCTCACTGAATGGTTCCAGATCGGCTTTTGCCGAATTTCATCTTCAGAAACCAGTGTATAGGTATGTAAAAACAACCCCCGGTCCATCCGGGACACGATATCCGCAACGAGCAGTTCCTTGCCTTGAAAAGAGAGTACATCTCCCGGGCGGAAATATCGTGCACTCTCCACAGTATAGAACGTACCATAGGGGGTGTTGGCTTCGTTATGGCGCATACCGATTTGAATCCCCGGCTGTCTTTGCCAAAGGTCTGCTCCTCCAGGCAATGCTCTACCCATGAAGCCATCCACGCTGACAGCAGATAGTCGCTCACTGCTGCTTGAATCACTCCAAAAATATTTTATTCCGTCGTCCACATGACCCGATCCTGGAAGAGGGCCGCCAAGGATTGCTGCGGCTTCGTACACCGACGATGCTCCACATGACAAACCGTCCCCGTCAGAAAAAGCCCCATCTGCGCCGACAAAGCTTTTTCTTGAACGATACGGGACCTCATCCAGTGTTGCGGGTCGCCCCTCGGGAATACCGAACCAGAACTTGGGGGCATCTGCGGCAGCCTCAGGCACAAGCACAGCTCCAAATCTGGAAGCCATCCTTTTCAAAAATGCCCAGTCTGTTTCTCTGTACTGCAATGTCAAAGCGCCCAGTTGAGCACCCCCGCTGACCGTATCAATCACATCTGCGCCTGTATAACCAGTAAGTACCTGCTTCAGCAGCTGCCCATACGTCATGGTATGATTTTGAAAAGACCGGGTCACAGGCCTCACATCGAGCCGAATCGTATGTGATATGGCCTCTAACTGTACGTAATGAATACCGTGTACCTGCTTCAGCGTGATACGCGTCATTTGTCCATGAAACAACGTACGCAGCCGCTGGCCATCCTTGTCCTTTTCGATGACTTCAACCGGTTCGGCTTCACTCTCTAACTCCATAAACCGTTCCTGATTTTCCTCCGGCACGATACCACTTACTACCAAACGCACATGGTCGCCCAATCTACGCTCAATACGAATGTCTGTCATGGTTTGCAGCGGAACTTTACTCAGTAATTCCACATGACGGTAACCGGATGTTTCCTGCACCTTGTCCATTTGATGAGAAACCCCCACTATCATTCCAGATTCTGCCCGTCATTTTCAATCGTTATTGCTCCGCAATACAGGCAGGCATTGGTACAATGCTCCAGCAAGGCAGGCTGTCCCTCGACGAGCACATCCTGCTTGCCCCCAATCCAGGGTCGAAGAATGACCGGAATACAAGGCGCCTTCTTCACACCGAAAATGTCCACCATCTCGCTATTTTGAACCGCCGGATTGGCCGAGCTAAAACAGTTACCAAACCCAGATATATGAACTCCCGGTTCGTGATCCCCCACATTCATCTGGGCCTTGTCCTTGATGTAAACACCGTGGCTAAACGGACGCTTGAGCCGGGTGGGTTGTGTACCACGGTTGCATTTCAAAATAGCCCCTGCAACCACATATCCTTTTTTTGCACCTGATCCGGCCTGAATGGTCATGGATGCTTTTTCTTTTGCCATGGTCTGCTTCCTCCGTCAATTCGTTTTGACTTCGCTGCCAACGACCGATGTGTCACCACCGAGTGTAATATGGCTGCTGCGGCTGGACAGGTTGATTTCCTGACCGGCGGAAATAGTCACCTTTTGCCCCGCCTCCATGTGGATGTTACCGCCTGCCGAAAAATGAATATCTTTGTTGCTCACCATATGAATACCGTCGCCCTGATTCAGCTTGATGAAAACAGCGCCATCCTTGCCGGTAATCACCACCTCGTCCGGTGTCAAGCGGATTTCCTTACCATGTGGCGTTCGGAAAATTTTTACGTCGGGATGCTTCAAATGATTGTGGCCGCCATCCCCCCGATCCTGCCGGACCGAGCTACTCGCGATGCCCTCGTCATCATGCTGGTTCGGGAAATAAATACGCACTTTATCCCCCAGCTCAGGCATCACATACCAGCCACTATGCCCCTCTGCACTATACCCTGTTGCATATGGAAACCAGTGGGCTGTATTTTTGTCCTGCTCCGGGTCGATATCCAGATGCACTTTAACCCGATCACGTTCGACAGCGATCACTTTTCCCTCCAGAGACAGACCCGTCAACTGCTCGTTATAATACGCTTTCTGTCGCAACCCCTTATGTGTCGTCAAGGTATATGTGTGCAGCAGTACTCCCTGCGTCATACGAGTTTGTGCCTCGTATACATATAGCGTTTTGCCACGGAATTGGATTTCATTGCCCAGTTCCAGCACCTGCTCTGTTTCAACGGTATAATCGAGAAAATCCTGCTCGTCCACCGAAGCTGTATCATTGCCTGCAAAGTAGCGATATGCCGAGATTCTTTTGCTTACCGTGTAATGATAATTGTCCAGTTGAACGGCTGTTCCACTTTCCTCAATGCCAAAATAGAACTTTGGGGTATCAAATATGGCCGCGGGCATAAGGGAGGTATGGTAATAGGAAGCCAGCCGCTTGAGAAAAGCCCAATCAGTCTCGCGGTACTGCACCCACATCCGCCCGATCGACGCTCCTCCGGTGGCCGAATCCATGATGTCCAAGCTAGGATAAAGAAGCGAAATACGACGCAGCAGTTCATCCACCTTCATATTTTTGTCCTGAAAAGAACGACTTTGGGGGCGTACATCCAGCCTGTAGGTATGCGACACAGCCTCTACCTCCAGGTAGTACACATCTCGTACCGCCTTCACTTCAATCGCCAGCACTGTTCCGCTAAACAAGGGAACCTCCGTGCCATCCTCAGCCAGCTGCGAGATTCCGACAGGTGAGTCAAATTTGGTCATATCCACATAAGTATCTTTTAGTTCCTCAGGCACGACAGCGGTAAAACGCAACCGAGTGTGGTCGTTCAGCTGCTTGACCAGGTAGAGCTCCTGTACATTGATAAGCTGATAAGGCGTGATTTTCAGATTAGAATAGGTGGTGCTTATCTGCTCCATGTTCCTTCTCCTTCAGCCTCACTAGGCAGGATTTTTAGTGTGGTCATCATACGTTGAGCGACCGGACGCCATGTATCCATACGTTCCTCCGTACAGTTAAATGAGCATATAAGCGCATGCCCTTCCAGAGCTGCAAAAAAGGTCAGATTATACAGACGCGTATTCAAAGCCGGAGTCATAAATTCACAGTATCCGACCCGTCGTCCGTACACCTTGCACACACCGTCTGCATACCATTCCGTCAACTTTTGCGTGTGGTGCAAAATGTAGATCATCTCGCTGGTGAACGCCTCTAGCTCCTCATCCGTCAGTTCGCTTGGTGTCAGGTTAAAAGAAAAATTGATCTCCCCTGTTGGATCGGTCAAAATGAGCGGTGGGCGATAACTCGAAGGATATTTAAGTTCAATCTCCCGCTCACCCATCTCGGTGAAAGTCCGGGGCAACCATATCGAAATTTTGTCGTTCAGCAAAGGACGTTCTGCAAAAGCGATTCGTTCTCCGTCCAGCATCTTAAGTGGATAAAGTTCCAAGCCGCTCTCAGATTCTATGTAATTGTGTAAATCCGATTTCGGGAGACCAGATGCACCCTGTTGTTCCTTCCGTGCAGTATTAATCATGTCTGCAATTTGTTCATCCATATGTCCCATCGACGGTAAAACTCCTTTATATGTTCAATCTCAATATTCATTTCATGGAACTTTATAACATAATTGAATCCAAAGAACCATTTTAATTCCAATTTATACCTTACATTATAGGTATCATACGAAGTGTTTTTGTTATTGTCAATTTATAACTCTTATAAAACAATCAAGATATAAGACCTATTATCATGCATAAAAATGAAAGATTTACTATCATTCAGATTCTTTTTACCCAAAGCAAGCATCCATACTTGTGAAAATACGTCTTCATTTTCAAAGAAATAAAGTTAATTCGCCTCTGAACATCTTCGATTTAAAATAATTATATGAATTTCAACTCCCAAAAAATGATTCTTTTGAACCTGAATCCAATTGCCTATTTTCAAAATCAAAAAAAAGCCTACCTTATTTATCAGGTAAGCTCCACGCGAATATGAATAAATCATAAAACTTCCTATATATTCAGTCCCCTTCCTCCTCCGCATAGTTCCTCACATTGCGCTCTACAGCAGAGCGGTATTCTACAGGGGTTTGGCCTGTGTGCTTTTTGAACAGCATATGAAAATACTGCCTGCTGGCTACGCCTACATAATCGGCAATTTCTTGAATGGGAATGTCCGTTTGCTGAAGAAGCATACGGGCCTTGTCCATTCGCAGCATTGTTAAATACGCGGTGAGTGTTAGCCCCGTATGTTTTTTGAAAATACGGTGCAAATAACCTGGGTGCAGATTCACGGCCGCCGCCATGTCCTTGACCACAATCTCTCGATCATAGTTCAGATGGAGAAATTCAATGCATCGTTTGATGTACATATCCGTTTGCTGCGTGTTGCTACGCTCTGCCTCTTCCCGTAGACGTGCAATTCGTACTAGCAATTGCATAAAAAGCATCTCTGCCATTGCACCCGGCTGTTCTTTTCGTTGGTCCAGCTCCAGCACGAGACTTTTCAGCGCATAATATACCTCTTCCGGGTCCGATAGTACCAGATACGGGAACGGACGTGACATGAGAGTCGTGACCTCCTGCTCCTCCGTTGCGATTTGTCGGATAGACGGCCCTACCCTCACCCCTTCCGTAAAACCAAACTCTACATTTAGCATCCGGCACGGTTGTTCTCCTTCCACCACCAGTCGATGCGGTACACCTGCGTCCAGCATAATAAACTCGCCTTTACGCAGCGTGATGCTTTCTTCCGTGTTCTCTCCCGTTTGTACATCTACCCTGCAAAAGCCGGAAATCATGTACATAATTTCAGTGGAATGATGATCGTGGTAAGACATGGTATAGTCATGCCATTGCTTGTAATAGTAAGCAAAAAAACGGGGAATATAATCCCCGTCACGTAGCCGTAGCTCAAACAGACTTCCGTTCATCCCCGCACCTCCACTAAATAGATAAGGCTAACACGACAACGTATCTGAAATCGCTCTATTTTCACAGTTTAACAGACTGAGCCGTGTACTTCTATTTCACACCATTGGACGATCTATAATCCTTTGGAATGTAGCAGGCGACTTCTACCTAAAAGGTAGGGGATTCATCACTTTCTGGACTTAAATACTGAATCAACATCCCCACAAATCGGTTAGCAATTTCTATATCCTCAAGTTCGTTATTCCGTTCGTCCTTGGACGTCAGACTCATTTTCTGGAGTATACCCATCATAGACGTGAAGATAAAATGAGCGGTCTTCAAGGGCTCCGTGTCGGACTTTAATGATCCATCTTGGAATCCAGCTTCCAGAGCATCCATCAGGAAATGTCGTTCCTTTTCCCGGCTAACAAAATTGTTGTACTGTTCTTTGAGTTCTTGATTTGAATCATAAGCTTCGTAATGCAGATCGAATAAAAGAATAAACTTGATGTATTCCGGATGTTGCCAAGCGTAATTAATCCATGCATCAAGCATCGAAGTAAGCATCTTCTTCCCGCTCATTTCAGCTGAAGGTGCCCTTCTAACAAATTCGGTCATGCTCTCAAGGATTTCCATCTGGACCTCAAAGATCAGTTCGTTCATGGACTGAAAGTGCTTATAGAATGTGACCCGACTTACACCAGCCACGTTGCATACATCCTTAATATTAACTTTGAGAAAGCTTTGCTTCATAAAAAGTTCCTTCGCAGCCGCAATGAGTTCTTCCCGATTTTTGTTTTTTAAATTCTGGTGCCAGTTCTCAGTCATTCACAACCATCCGTTTCTTATTTTTCGATTTTTGTAAGGTTAAGAAAAGGGCAGATGCAAGGATAAGTGCACCAAAAATATAAGGAATATGAATGTGTTTGTCAAACAACAAGCCCGCTAAAATGGGTCCCAATATATTGCCTAGGCTGGTATACGTCGTATTCAATCCAGCGGCATATCCTTGGCGATCACCAGCTGAGTTCGCGATCATTGTACTTACCGTTGGTCTTAGGAAGGCATTAAAAGCAAAAAATAGAGCAGATACCGCCAGCAAATAACCTAGATTAATCTTAATGATCATTAACAGTAAAGCGATGGCTGTCATGATCAAAGAAAGACGTATAAGCTTCATCTCACCAAGTCTCTTGATGAGATAATCAAGTAGCCATATCTGCACAACGATGCCTATAATTGCACCAACCGTAATGATCATTGAGATTTTAGTGGCATCAAAACCATATTTTCGTTCCACAAAAAGAGCATACACTGTTTCGTAATTCATCAAACCTAATGTCATGATCAGAATGAGGAGAAGATAACGAAAATAGGATGTCCGAAATGAATTTAGGATTTGGTTGCGAATGGGTTCCCGGCGGACCCAATGGCTAGCGGGTTTTCGTTTTTCCTTGGGTAATGTCTCTGGCATATACAAGCTAAGCAGCGTAGCAACAAGTCCAAGTCCACCAGCAAAAAAATAGGGCACCCTTATGCCAAACTCAGCGATCATACCGCCTAACCCCGGACCAAGCACCATCCCCAAATTCATGGAAGCACCCAAGTACCCCATTCCTTTAGCGCGAGTTTCAGGAGTGGTAATATCAGCAACGTAGGCCATATTGGAAGGAACCATTAATCCAATACCCATCCCCCCAATAAATCGGGCAATATATAAAAGGGGCAATGTCGTAGATACAGCAAACATGAGATCCGAAATGACCGTTAAAAACAGACCGGTGATGATCATGGATTTTCGACCCCATCTATCCGAAAGCTGCCCACCTAGGGGCGAAAAAATAAACTGTGCTGCTCCAAATGCGGCAATAAGATACCCCGCAGCAGCTCCTGCCGCATTAAATTGTTTCAGATATTCAGGCAGAATGGGAATCACCATGCCTTGACCCAATAAAGCAATAAACAAATTCAGCATCAGAATGAAAAGCGGAAATGTAGCAGACTTAGGTAAGCTGCTCATGTTTGTAACCCCCTCCAACCCTTTACACTATGTAACCCTTTACTATGTGTAAACTATATTAGTTGAAATAGGGGGCATTGTAAATAAAAATACAAACCTATTGAGCCTAGCTAATACCGAAAAGAGATCTTGTTATTCTTGATTTACACATGAGGCTCCCTTTTTGCAAACTCTTGTAACATACCTCTTATTTGTTCTACCAATATAGCAGGTGCTTTCTTGGGTGAACCCGTGTCAAACGGAGGCTGAGGATCGTATTCCAAAATCAGCTGGACTCCTTTACTCATGTCTTCTCCCAATTCCCATGCTATTAGCTGGAGTGCCATATCAATACCAGAGGAGACACCGGCTGCTGTAATGATTTTGCCCTGACGAACCACTCTCTCATCTGTTGGAATGGCTCCAAGAGATTGAAGCAGGTCTAAGGAGCCCCAATGACTGGTGGCTACGGTTCCATTTAACAAGCCTGCGGCGCTCAAAATCAGAGAGCCATTACAAACCGACGTGGTCCATTTCGTAGTTTCATGTATTTGGCGAATCCAGTTTAACGTTTCTTCGTCATTCATTGGAGTTTTATAATTTGGCGGACTGCAGCCTGGAACAACAAGAATATCAGCTGAAGGTACTTCAGAAAAACTGTAATCGGCATGCAAATAACCCATATTTGAGTCCAGTTTGACTAACCCCTTTTTCTTAGCGACAAACTTCACTTCACATTTCAGTGTAGCAGCAAATACATCATATGGACCTATGGCATCTAATGCTGTGATTCCATCGAAAAGCATGATTGCGATTTTCATGATGACTCTCCTTTGGAGTGGGATTTTATTCTTGCACACCCATACTAACATACATATACAGGGTATGGGTATATTTAATTTTGTGAAAACACTGCTCGGCTTTCTTCATAGACGATATTGCCCACAACCAGAACAGTGACCTTTTGAAGTAATAATACGCTTACCAGCGTAAAAGCCTCTGCCCTCAAGGGGGTATGTTAATTTCAAACATCTCTTGTCACCAAAAGGCATACTTAAAAAGGGCTACCCCCAGGGTAGTCCTTTTTAGCATCATAAAGCTTCTACATCTTGCCTACAAATCTGTGAATCGAGAGCCGGCTTAAGAGCTTTGCTTACTCAATTGACCATAATATAAATCACTGTAAAAGCCTTTGTGAGCCAGCAGCTCATCATGAGAACCCTGCTCCTCCAGACGGCCATCCTTCAAGACCAGAATCCGGGTTGCCTGACGAATGGTATTCAGCCGATGTGCGATGACGAAACTTGTTCGACCCTGCATAAGCCGCTCCAGTCCTTCTTGTATCTTCATCTCAGTAATGGTGTCGATGCTGCTGGTTGCCTCGTCGAGTACAAGAATGGAAGGGTTGGCCAAAATAGCACGGGCAATAGCCAGCAGTTGTTTTTGCCCTTGACTGATGCCGCTGCCGTTCGCTTCCAGCACCTTGTCGTATCCGTCCTTCATCCGCATGATAAAGGAATGGGCGTTGGCCAGTTTCGATGCTTGTTCAACCTCCTCATCGGTGGCGTCCAGTCTGCCGAAACGGATATTTTCACGAATCGTCCCCTGAAACAGGAAGGAGTCCTGTAGCACAAATGCCATGCGGGAGCGCAAGCTTTCACGCTGTATGGTGGTAATATCGCGTCCGTCCAGCGTAATCGTGCCCTTGTCGGGGCTATAGAATCTAGAAAGGAGCTGGATCAGTGTCGTTTTTCCTGCCCCGGTCGGACCGACCAGCGCGATCATTTCACCAGGTTTGGCTTCAAAAGAGATACCTTCCAGCGTAGCGCTTCCCTCATCATAACCGAAGGAAACATCCGTAAACCGCACCGCCCCCTCTACATGCCCTACTTCCACTGCACCGCGTTCATCCTTGGACTCTTCATCTTCATCCAATATTTCAAATACACGCTCAGCTCCGGCAATGGCGGACAGCAGGGTGTTCCACTGGTTAGCCAAATCGTTCAGCGGTCTGGTGAACTGGCGGGCATATTCTACGAATACAATAATTGTACCTATAGTAATGGAGCCGCGAATGGCCAAAATCCCACCGATCCCCGCTACAATAGCAAAGCTTAGATTATTCAGTCCATTCATCAGCTTCGGTATAAAGCCTGAAATCGTTTGTGCCCAGAAGCCCGACAGCCGAATACGGTCATTGCGCTCGCCAAAACCATGGATGACTCTCTTTTCCTGCGAAAATGCTTTAATAATCTGCTGCCCGGACAGCGTTTCTTCGATGTATCCGTTCAGTTCGCCCACATTCTTCTGGCGTTCCTTATATAAGGGCCCGGTGCGACGTGTAATCCAGCGCATCCCGGCAGCCATCAGTGGCACTACGATAAAGGTCAGCAGGGTCATCAGCGGGCTTAACCACAGCATCACCGTGAGTGTACCGATTAGCGTCAATATGCTCGAAAAAATCTGAATGGCGGAGCTGTTGAGCGTAGAACTGACATTTTCGATATCATTGGTCAGACGGCTCATGATCTCTCCCTGCTGACGTTTGCCATAGAAAGGAATCGGTAGTCGATGCAAATGTGAAAACAGATCGAAACGCATACGGTACACCGTCTCTTGGGCAATCTCAATCATCCAGATATTTTGCAGCCAGGAGGTCAGCGAGTTCAGTAGATATACAGCCCCTAATCCGATGAGAAAATAAATCCACGTGCGTCCACCCGGACCTTCGAGAAAATCATCCACCGCTACACCAACCAGATATGGACCCAGCAGAGCCAGCCCGGAGCTGAGCAGCACCATGAACAGTACCAGCATCAGTTTGGCCTTACGACGAGCCAGATAAGCCCATATCCGTCCTAAGGTGCCAGACCAGTTTTTCGCTTTGGCCTTGCGGCGTCCTTCAGCTCCCGCCGGATTTCGCAGCACACCGGACGGCGGTGTAGGCTGACAGAACGGTTCAATGAGTTCCTTGAACATGCGACTCCTCCTTTCCATATTGTGATCCATAGATACGTCGATACAGATCCGAGCTATCCATGAGATGCTTATGACTTCCGCTTGCCATCAGACGACCCTCATCCAGCAGTAAAATCTGATCTGCCGATGCGGTCGAGCTGATTTTCTGCGTAATGAGAAATGTCGTACAGGACAGGCCATCGAGTGCATTCAGTAGTGCTGCTTCCGTCCCTACATCCAGCGCACTTGTGCTGTCGTCCAAAATCAGCACTGCCGGCTGGCGCACCAGTGCGCGGGCAATCGAAAGTCGCTGTTTCTGTCCGCCAGACAGATTGACGCCACGCTGCCCGAGCATCGTGTCATAGCCTTGCGGCAAGCGTTCAATCATATTATGGATTTGCGCCATGCGTGCGGCTTCCTTAATTTGCTCCAGGCTGGCATTCTCCAGCCCCCAAGCAATATTATCCCGAATCGAGCCAGTGAATAGCAGTACCTCCTGAGGGACATAGCCAATGGCCTCTCGCAATATGGACGCATCCAGTTCACGAGCGTCCTTTCCGTCAAAGCGCACATGACCTTCATCCTCTTCATAGAGACGCGTAATCAACTGCACAAGTGAGGATTTTCCCGAGCCAGTGGCCCCCATAATAGCTATCCGCTCGCCCGATTGCGCTTTAAAAGATATATCCTTTAGGACAGCCAGATCACTGCCCGGATAATGAAAGCTCACCCGGTCCATTTCCACCTGTCCCTCAATCCGTGTATGATGTGTTGAAACAGGCTCCAGCCCTTGCCTATCTTCATTAGATGTTTCCAATATCTCTCGGATCCGCCCCGTAGATGCAGTTGCCCGGGAAAACACAACAACGATACCTGATAAGGCAGACAAGGCTCCAATCGTCCGCAGTGAATAATTGACGACTGCGACCACCTGTCCTACACTGGCATCCCCAGTGGAAATTTGGCCGCGTCCGAACCAAAGTACTGCAATAATCCCTGCATTCATCGTAAACAAAATGAACGGCATCGTCGTTTCCGTCCAGCGTAGAGCGGACACCGTCCCTTTCATCAATTCACCTCCGTAATGAGCGAAACGTTCGATTTCATGCCGTATCCGTACAAAAACCCGGATGAGCCGGATTCCTGTCAGGTTCTCCTGAATCACTCCGTTAACGTCATCTAGGCGACGCTGGACACCCTTAAACAAAGTGACCGTTCGCCGCATCATCACCAACACAAACACAAACAGCACCGGGGCCATAACCGCCAATAATAGTCCAAGCCTGAAATGTACAACCAGTGCCATCACAATACTGCCGATGACTACAAGCGGAACCCGTGTCATAAACCGCAGGCTCATAAACACCGTATCTTGTACTTGCGTGACATCTCCGGTCAGGCGCGTAATCAGCGACGAAGTGGCAAAACGTTTAAACACAGGATACGAAAAGGATTGCACTTTACAGTACAGCTTTTCCCGCAAATCATAGCCGAAGCCCTGACTTGCATGTGAAGCAAAAAAAGAGCTGGATATCCCCGCCATAAAAGCGATAACGGCACTGCCCACCAGTACACTGCCCCATAACCAGACGACGGACAAATTCTGTTGCCGAATGCCCTCATCTATGATTTTGGAGATCAAATACGGCTGCGATAACTCTACCGTCAATTCCAGCAACATCATCACGAGCGCCGCGATGGCTGGAACCCGATATTTTTTTAGAAAAGAGAACATCATCCCCACAAGCATTCCTCCAATTGCCCATAGCCGTCCTTCCAGATCAGCGTGTAATGGTTACAAGATTCGAACCCGCCTGCTGTAAAACCATATATACGCACTTTATACAGCACTATATTTTATTATACCCTTCTGAACGGCTTCGTTTAACCAGCAAATTGGAGACTCCGGTTGCAGGAATTAACAAATATACAAAAAAAGCATTCCAGTCACAGTAACACTTACCGGACGGGAACGCCTTTTCGGTTATTTCGGCAGCTCTGCCGGATAATACTGCAGCCAGCGCCTTAAATCCGCGCTATGGATGACAAGCTTGGGATCTTCACCGACTAGGCGAAGCCGCTCCAGCAGGAACTTGATTTCACCGGAGCCTGCCTCGATTCCTTCCTGCTCCAGCATATATTGAACTGCACTTCTGCCCGAATGCTTGCCGAGTACGAACGAATGGTCAGTGCCCAGCTCGGTCGGATCAAGGGCCTGGTAGGCGGCGCGCTCCTTTAGCAGACCGTTGATATGTATGCCGGATTCATGGGCAAATACCATGTCTCCCACAATGGGCTTGCCTTCGGGAATGATTCGGTTGGAGGCTTGGGACACCAGTGCAGCCAGCGGGTTCAGCAGTTCGGGACGGACGCTGCAGGTTCCTTGATATAGGTCCCTCCACGACATCACCACCTCTTCCAGCGCCGTATTACCTGCCCTTTCCCCAAGTCCCAACACCGTGGTACTGGCCCAGACAGCTCCCGCCTGCAAAGCTGCCAAAGTATTGGCAAGCGCCAGGCCATAATCATTATGACAGTGAATCTCAAGCTCCACATCCTGCGGCACGCGCGATACAAACCTGTCTATACGGGCAGCTATGGCAGCAGGATGGTGAACGGACAGCGTGTCGGCATATCTGAAGCGCCGGATACCATCCCTGTAGAGCTGATTCGCCAACTGTTCAAGGAACAAGTCATCTGCCCTTGAAGCATCCTCAAAGCCTACGGAAATAGTCAATCCTTTACACTGACCGTAATCGACAGACTTGCGGATCAGTTCTGTCACCTGCTCAGGATTCATACCCAGCTTGGCCTTCATCTGCACCGTCGACACGGGAACCGAAATATGGGCCCAGCCGACACCTGTCGATTCAGCTGCATCAATATCTGTGAACACCGCGCGATTCCAGGTCATTAGCTTCATCTGAAGTCCAAGAGCAGCAATTCTGGCAATAGATCTGCACTCCGCCTTTCCCATTGCCGGAATTCCGATCTCAGCCTGCTCCACCCCCGCCGAGTCCAGCATGATGGCAATTTCATTCTTCTCCTCGGCCGAAAAGGCAACGCCCGGAGCCTGTTCTCCGTCACGCAGTGTTGTATCACAAATATGCAACTGACTCATCTGTATCCCCTCCCGTTCCGCAACACAGACAGCGTGAGTTGCGCTTGACCGCTATGGTACAGCTGCTCATATCCAGCACATTCATACGGTACATGCGGTCAGTGAACAGATTACCCGCATCTGTAATCCATTTGACCGCTTCCAGTGCAGCCATGCAGCCAATCAAGCCGGAGGTGGCTCCCAGGACCGGGAATCCCAGAGGTTCCCAAGGCTGTCCGCCTTCCGGGTAAAGACATTCCAGGCATGCCGTCTTACCGGGCTCAATGGTCATCAATGATACTTCATAGGCGTACATGGCCGCTTCTATCATCGGTCTGCCATGTCGAACACATAGTCTGTTCAGCGCATATCTTTCCGGAAAGTCATAACGTGCATCTATCACAATATCGGCCGCTTCTACCCATGATCCAGAAGATTCTTCTGTGATTCTGTGGGCGTGGCCCTCAAGCTCCGTCTCCGGATTGATACGATGCAAATGCTGTAATGCCGTCTCCATCCGTTCCTCCCCGATTCGTCCGCTGTCCATCAGCACCTGCCGGTTCATATCGGGCAGATGGATTATGCCCTCATGGGCCAATATCAGCTTTCCTACTCCGGCAGCGGCCAGGTACATGGCCGCTGTCCCTCCCAATCCTCCGATGCCTGCAACCATAACAGTAGCCTGCTTTAGCCTGTTCTGACCTTCTACTCCCAACAGCTTCAACTGGCGTCCGTATCTACTGTCTTCCAGCAGCTGTACCATTCGTCCACCCCCTCCATGTGCGGCTCCCGCCTTTAAGATATTCGGTCCGCAGGATCTTGATAACTTATAGGGTTGCTCTTCCTTACAGGAGAGCTCATGATTCGGCTTTGCCGCTGCCCTCCTCAGCATGCAGGATTTTGGCAAGCCACATGGGCGGATTGCGAGCCAGCATATTCTGGAGACGCTGGACCTGCTCCTCAATGGTGCTACCGAAGGCCACCTTCACAGGCATAATGGTCCGTTTGGTAACCTGTGCGGCGGCCGAAGCGCCAATCTGTACCAGGAAGATCAAGGTACAATCCTCGATCAAGCCAATTCGGCTGGCGATCTTGCCCGCCTCGTTCTCATCGCTCCCCAGGGCTATCCGCCGATGCTCCAGGAACTGGACGCCTGAGTGCCGGATTTCAAATACAGTGAACATAGGACTCTGCCCAAAATGAGCATTCACAAGCACGCCGTCTTCCGTCGCAAATGCAACCTTCATCCTCCCCTCCCCCTCTCGGCAAGCAATACATTGCCCACCTTATTCACCCACTCCATGGTTCCACGGTATCCGACGCTTACGGATGTGTGGGCGCCTAGCTCGTCATACACCGGCAAGCCTGCCGGTACGAATGAGGCCCCAGCCCGTGCCGCTCCCTTTCTCCCATGTGAATTGCTGATCCACAAATCAACACCCTGCGCGCTCTCCTCTGCATCATCCAGGCCACCGATCCAGACTTCCCGTTCTGTCTTTTGCAGTGCGGGCGTGCTGCAGGGTGTAATTAGCCGCTTCAGTTCCACTCCCATCTCCTCCAGCCAGGCTGCGGTCGACAGCATATGATCCGGTTCTAGCGCCACTACAGCCGAAGCGCCGGAATAATAGAAATGGGCATCCAGCATGCTGTCCAACAGATTTTCACGCTGCCAGCGAAAGCGAACGGGGGCTGGCTCGCGGCTGATCTTCTGCAGAAAATGTATGAACGCATCGCTCGCGGCCAAGCCAAACAGACCAGCGAACAAGTGGTAGGGAATGCCTGCGGCATGAGTCAGCCTGCGCGCCGGCCGCTCCATGCTCGCGCCAATGGCAATGGTACAGGAAGACTCCAGCATCTGGCAGGCTGAATCTAGCGGAGTCCCCCCTCTTGTCAAAGGGGAGAAGCCTGTCAGCAGGTGACCGGACAAGGAAGTGGAGATATCGGGGAGCGTAATAACCTCCAGGCCGAAGGAAGCGATAATATCCTTGATTTCCATGACATCTCCGGCAGTCAGATAAGAAGCTGGCAGCAGATTGACCTGCATCCGGCGCTGTTTTCTGGGGGACTTGCCTCCGGCCAATCCGAGTACAGCATCCATTAGGGACTCTACTGTACTACTGTAGCCCGTCTCCAGAGAGCCGTGAAAATCAGGCAGCGATACAGAAAACAGCAGACTGTCTTTCAAGGCCCGTTCTCGCTTGAACGCCTTTACCCTGGACTGAAAATCAACGCCTGCCACCTCGGTGAGGGCTGTGCTGATGACGCCGATGACATCTGGATGGTGTTTGGACCAGATATGATCCAGTGCCTCCTCCAGATTCCGGTCTGCATCAAATATAACGTCCATCTCTTGCAGCGCAGAGGTCTGAACGGCTATCGGCTCTCGAAAATGGCGAGTCAGCAGCGCCTTGGAGAAGGCCGAGCAGCCCTGAGCGCCGTGCAGCAAAGGCATTGAGCGATACATCCCCTGCAGAGCCAGCACGCCCCCCAAAGGCTGTCCTACCTTGAGCGGGTTGATACTGACAGGCTTCGTGGCGGATTTAATCGGCAAATTCCGTCTCCTCCTCCCATGGAGCTGGTTTGGCGGTCAGCTCCCACACCGGATGCTGCAGCGTATGCACAAGCTGTTTCGCCAGAGACAACAGCCCGTCATAGCCCGCATAGGCTTTGTGCCGCTCCTGATTGATGTCCACAAAAGGAATCTGTTCCTTAAGCGCCATATACATATTCCGGCCCCCGGCAATGACCATGTCTGCCTTGCGGCTCCGTACGGTTTTGAGAATCTGCCGGGCACCGCCTTCCGGGATGTATTCCGCATCATCCCCGATACGGTCAGCAATCCGGGATACATCCTCGGCAGTGCTCTTGTTCGTGCCTACACCTACCACCTTTATGCCCAGCTCCTGCAAAGCCGTAATGACAGACCAGCTCTTTACACCCCCGGTATAGAGCACTGCCCGCTTTCCTTTCAACTGCTTGCGATAGGGCTCCAGCTCCAGCGATAGCCTCATTTCCTCCCGTGCGGCCAGCTTATCCACCCGTCGCTCTACATCACGATCTCCGGTCAGATAAGCCATCTGCCGCAAGGAATAACTCGTCTCCTTTGCTCCATAAAATGAACCTTCAAAATAAGGAATGCCGTATTTACGCTCCATTTGGACTGCTAGGCCCAGCAAAGCTCGGCTGCATACGACCATGTTGGCCTTGGCACGATGCGCCCATCCCACCTCACGGAACCGACCGTCCCCGGTAATTCGGGACAGGATAGTCATTCCCGTCTGCTGCATCAGCCGCTCGATATGCCACATCTCGCCCGCAATATTGTATTCCCCGATGAGATTGATATCATGGGAGGTTGTCTGTTCCGGCTCGGTACTGCCGATAATATGCTGGAACAATACATCTCCGGCCAGCCGAGTCCCGAGATTCTTACTGCCCACAAATCCCGGACTGTTCACCGGAATGATCGGCGTCCCCAGCCGCTCCGATTCAGCCTTGCAGACCCCCTCGATATCTTCACCGGTGAGGGCTGTGACGCATGTGGTATAGACGAATACAGCGGGAGGAGCAAAACGGCTGACAATGTAGCGGATCGATTCATGCAGCTTCTGTTCACTACCAAAAATGATATCCTGTTCTCCAAGATCAGTAGTGAAGCCATACGCCGACAGCCCCGGGCCGCTGGACAGGCTGCCTCTGCTCTCCCAGCTATTGCCGAGACACGCAATCGGCCCGTGCACCAGATGAGCCGCATCTGCAATGGGGATCAGTGTAATCTGGGCCCCGTCAAAGGAGCAGCCACCCGAAGCCTCCCCCGGCACAGGCCGGGGACAGGGCGTGCTTTTGGGAATTTTGTTGCCGCAGGATACCTCCAGCCTTCCGTTAGACACAGCCGGCTCCATCCGCACACCCCCTTATTTCAGATAGAATCCATTGAAATCACAAGCCAAGCTGCCAACTTCCATCTACGCGATACAGCAATTAGCGCACCAAATCAAAGCTATGATCCGGAGCCTGCTCTTCCATGACATCCAGTACGGTATTCACGAATTGGGTAAGCAGATTCAGCGTACCCTGGTAGCCGATAATCGGATAACGATGTAGATGATGCCTGTCGAAGATCGGAAAGCCCACACGGAGCAAAGGAATTTTCGCCTCTTTCGCCGCAAACTTCAGATGGGAACTGCCAATAGCCAGGTCCACCTGGTCCTGGAACAGCAGCGAACGCATATGCCACAAATCCTGACCAGAATGAACCGTGGCTTCTGCACCGTAAGGGCTGGACTTCAGCAGAAGCTCTGCTTCCTTCTCAAATTTCCGGTCTCCATTGGAGCAAACAATATGCACCGGCTCCATGCCCAGCTCTAGACAAAAGCCAATCAGGCCGATGAGCATGTCCGGGTCTCCTGCCATAGCCACTCGTTTGCCGTGCAGATAAGCATGCGAATCCATCATGGCATCCACAACTCGAGCACGCTCCTGCTTCAATGCCTCGGGTATTTCTCTTCCGGACAGGCGGCTAATCTCCTCAAGCAAGCGATCTGTAGCCCGGATACCCAGCGGTGTGGAGATGGAGAACATCTGCTGCCCCCAGGTTTGCTTCATATAACCTAATGTTTTACGAAGAGAGTACTGCTGGATCGCCAACGTGCCGGCAGCATCTGCGGCCTTGGGCACATCCTCAAGCGGCGTTCCCCCGTAATAGTAGCTGTACTCTCCAGTAGCTCCTGAATCAAAATTACTGCTGTGGTCACCCAAAATGGTATACGTAGCGCCGAACATCCCCAGTATGCGCCGCATTTCCGCAAAATTTCCCGTATACCCGTCAAACCCGAGCAGTACATTCAGCTTCAATTCATGACCAGGCTGCGGCGTCCGGCCTGACTTGTTATACAGCGTCTCCAGCACAGAGCGCAGCATGGCATCATAGCCTGTAATATGTGAACCGGAGAAGCTGGGGGTATTGGCAAAAGGAACTGGCATATCCTCGGGAAGGGCTCCCTCCTGACGGGCATTAGCCAGGAAGGCAGACAGGTCATCTCCGATCACCTCTGCCATACAGGTCGTGCATACCGCAATCATCTCCGGCTGATACAAGGCAATACAGTTCTCTATACCGTCAATGAGGTTGCGCATGCCGCCGAATACGGCGGCATCCTCGGTCATCGAGGTGGAGACGGCAGGAACAGGCTCCTTGAAGTGGCGGGCAAGATGGCTGCGGAAATAAGCCGTACAGCCCTGTGAGCCATGAATGAACGGGAGCGTTTTTTCAAAGCCCAGTGCAGCCATAACCGCTCCCAGCGGCTGACAAGCCTTGGCCGGATTCACGACTACGGCTGTGCGGGCAAAATTCTTGTCCTTGTATTCCTTGGTCTTGGTGTACTCCAGGGTGTCGGTAACCTCCTCTGGCGAACAAGGGGCCTCGAAGGCTCGTTTCTCCTCACGCTGGCGCACATATTTATCCTGCCGAAACAGCTGATTGTGATCGACAATATTCAGACGCTCGCTCATACCGACACCTCCGCAGTCTGCCGGGACGGCAGCAGGCTCCAAACTGGACTGTTTATGGTCATATCCATATCACGTGCAAAAATCTGGAAGCCGTCAAAACCATGATAAGGCCCGCTGTAATCCCATGAGTGCATTTGACGGAAGGGAATGCCCATTTTGTGATACACGTATTTCTCCTTGACTCCGGCGCCCATTAAGTCAATATTCAGCCGCTGGGCCAGTTCCTCCAGCTCATAGGCAGTTGGATCATCGTACAGAATAGTGCCTTCCTTTACATCGGGAAATGTCTTCTCGTAATCATCCTTATGGGCAAATTCGTAGCCTGTAGCCACAATTTCCATCCCCAGATCCTCATAGGCACCGATGGTATGCCTTGCCCGCAACCCGCCAATCAGAAGCATCACCTTTTTACCTTCCAGACGTGGGCGGTATTTACGGATGACTGCCTCCATCTGCTGCATATATTGGGCGATGACCTGCTCACATTTTTCCTGAATCGTTTCGTCAAAACGAGCTGCAATCGCCCTTAAGCTCTCCACTGTCTTGGTCGGGCCAAAGAAGTTATATTCCATCCAGGGAATTCCGTATTCCTGCTCCATCGTTGTGCACATATAATTCATGGAACGATGACAATGGATCAGATTGAGCTTGGATTTATGGGCAATCCCCAGCTCATTGATCGTACCGTCACCCGACCACTGCGCTATGACCCGCAGTCCCATTTCCTCCAGCAAAATACGCGAAGCCCAGGCATCACCGCCGATATTGTAGTCCCCGATAATGGAGACATCATAAGGCCCGCACTCCTTTAGCTCCCGGCGCCCCATCAGAAAATCGCGGATAGCATCATTGGCAATGTGATGGCCCAGAGACTGACTCACCCCGCGAAAGCCCTCACAGCGTACGGGAATGACCGGAATGCCCAGCTCCTCTGTCATCTTCTTGGCCACAGCCCCGATATCATCACCAATCAGTCCGACCGGACATTCAGATTGCACGGAGATGCCCTTAGCCAGCGGGAACATCTCCTTGATTTCCCTGCAGATCACCTCCAGCTTCTTATCTCCGCCGAACACGATATCCTTTTCCTGAAAATTGCTTGTAATCTGCATAGCGGTAAAATTATTGATTCCCAATACCCCATTCGCATAATTACGTCGGGTACCCCAACTGTATTGTCCGCAGCCGATGGGACCATGGCTAATGTGCACCATGTCTTTAATCGGGCCCCATACCACACCCTTGGACCCTGCATAAGCACAGCCCCTTGCTGTCATGACGCCGGGTCGTGATTTCATGTTGGACTTGATGGAACAGGTCCCGCAGTTCACAAGCTCCTCATCCGCGATCTCAAAATGCTTGGTCCGGTCCTTCTTGGCCTTCTTGGGATATACCTCCAGTATCTCCTCTACGATCTGCTTACCCTTATCCACAATACTGCTCATTTGACCTATTCCTCCCTCCTGCGAGCTGCGCGTTCAGCTCCTCCCATCATCACACGATGATTCCGTCATTAAGCCTTCTGGCTACAGCCTACTGCCCGGACGCCTCAGCTTTGTTAATTGCGGTTTCTTCATCCTCAATAATGCCGAATTCCATCAATAGATCCTCCAGCTCTTCCATGGAAATAGGGGTGGGAACCGTTAGCATGTCATTATTCAAAATTTTACCTGCCAGCTCTTCATACTCCGCAGCCTGCTTATGGTCCGGGTTGTATTGAGTTACAGTCATACGGCGCAGCTCAGCGTGCTGGACAACATTATCACGCGGCAAAAAGTGGATCATCTGCGTGTTCAGTCTTCTTGCAAGCTCTGTAATCAATTCCGCTTCCAGGTCCGTATTCCGGCTGTTGCAGATTAAGCCGCCCAAACGCACCCCACCGCTGTTGGCATACTTCAAGATCCCGCGTGCAATATTGTTTGCAGCGTACATAGCCATCATCTCGCCTGAGCATACGATGTAGATTTCCTGCGCCTTCTTCTCCCGGATCGGCATGGCGAAGCCCCCGCACACGACGTCCCCCAGTACATCGTAGGATACGAAATCCAGCCCTTCGTAGGCCCCCTCTTCCTCCAGAAAATTAATGGCCGTGATAATGCCGCGCCCTGCACAGCCGACACCAGGCTCCGGCCCACCGCATTCCACGTTCAGAATGTCACCGAAGCCCTTCTGGACAACGTCCTCCAATTCCAGGTCCTCCACCGTACCCCTTTCAGCCGCCAGATGCAGCACAGTCTGTTGGGCCTTCGTATTCAAAATAAGACGGGTGGAGTCTGCCTTGGGATCACAGCCTACGATCATAATTTTTTGTTTGAATTTGGTCGCGAGTTGAGCCAGTGTATTCTGCGAGGTTGTCGATTTGCCGATACCGCCTTTACCGTAAAACGCAATTTGTCTCATATTTTCTCAGCCTCCAAAATGTTCAATGGGTAAATCCGAATGACTGCCCTTAACTCCCTTATTACGCTGACTTCCCTTATTGCTCTGCACAGGATACATATAACGTAGAAATTTTACATATTCCAGAACGGATTCCTCAATATCCCCGCCGCATACAATAGGCAGCACGCCAGCTTCCTGCAATGCCTCTTTGGGGGCCTCGCCTATGCCGGCCGACAGCAGCAATGCACAGTCATGCACCATGGAAAGGATCTCCTTCATCGTCTCGGCCTTGTCTCCATTGCAATCGGCTTTCCCGTGGCAGTAGGATTGCACCTTACGAATGCCTATGAAATTTACGATAATCCCGTCGCTTTCATAGATCATAAATTCCTTGGCACGGCCGAAATGCTGATTCACCTTCCCTCCGCCACGACTGGCCACAGCGATTAGGACTGGCTTTGAGGTAAAGCTCACTTCAGGCTTATCCCCAGATAACGGGCAGCTACATCCAGCCCCGGTTGACGGTTGTTTGGGGTGCGATTGTCCCTCCTTGCGTTCCATTCTCACTCTCACCTTCTCATCCAGTTCTTTCT
Organism: Paenibacillus sp. FSL M8-0228; assembly: GCF_038007385.1. Lineage (NCBI taxonomy): Bacteria > Bacillati > Bacillota > Bacilli > Caryophanales > Paenibacillaceae > Paenibacillus > Paenibacillus sp. FSL M8-0228. Next base: position 1,200,898 of record NZ_JBBOXA010000001.1, on the reverse strand, counting down.
GAAATTGTGCCCTTGCCTCTTCATCCATGGGAGGAGCAGCCGCAATGTTCTCCCATGTAAAATCCTGATTGCGATCCTCGCCCAGCAGTCCAATCGCATCCGCCCTGCACTGACGGCAATGGCGCATAATGACAGCTCCCGCTTCAGCACATTTCTCCTGCAGCTGCCGGACCAGGCGGGGACGGGGGGCACGCATCCCTTCCTGCTCATATCGGCTACCAGGTGCGATGATGAGCGGCATAATGTTGTGCAGCACTGCGCCGTGTTCCTTGACCACCCTGGCTACCTCCGGCAGATGGGCATCATTGACTTCGGGAATCAGCACCGAGTTCACCTTGCACAATACGCCTCTCGAAGCCAGCATCTTCAAGCCTGCCAGCTGGCGGTCAATCAACAGCCGTGCGGCCTCCTCTCCTGCATAGCGTTTTCCTTCATCGTAGACCCATCCATAAATACGGCTCCCCACCACTGGATCTACAGCATTGATCGTGATCGTGACATGCGAAATGCCCAGATCTACAATCCTGTCGACATGCCTGATCAAAGTAAGGCCATTCGTGCTGAGACAGAATATGACGTCCTTAACTGTCTCACGGACCCGGCGGAAGGTACCGAAGGTTGCCTCCGCATTGGCCAGCGGATCTCCAGGTCCCGCAATGCCGACAACGGACAGCTGCATCAGCTGTGCCGCTACGCCATAGGTCTTGCTCGCCGCCTGCTCCGGCGTAAGCAGTTCACTAACAACGCCGGGACGGCTTTCATTGACGCAATCGAATTTGCGGTTGCAATAATGGCACTGAATATTGCATGCCGGGGCTACTGGAAGATGAATGCGCGCAAAATAGCGATGTGCCTCTTCGTTATAACAGGGATGTCGTCTGAGGGTTTCTAATGCTAAGGGGGTTTCCGAGAGATCAGCCAAAGAGTCCATTCATTCCCTCCTCTCTACGTTATATTCCCTTACACAAACCTCTGTTTTGTCTGGAATATAATTACATCTTAGAGACAGGGACAAATACAGTCAATTCACTTCTCCATGAAATCTCTGTCATTTATCCTCATTTCACATATGTGTCAAATTTCACGTTAGGTAAGATATCACAACATTTACATGTGTGCGGTTACATTTTATATTCTCAATAACATCAAGACGTAAAAAAAGAGAGTCCGTAAATACGGCTCTCCTTTTGAGATAAGAAACTTTAATTTTTTATTATATATTTTGGGAAATAGTCTCCGCTTATCATTCCTTCACATCTATTTTCGTCCCATCGACTATCGTTCCATCGACTTCTTTTTCATCTACCTCTGCTGCCTCTACTTCATCCGCTTCGTCACTGCTCTCTTCCTCTATTAAGGCTTTTGGCGTGTAGAGCTTGGGAATCGGCACATTCGCCCAATCCATATCGGATGCAAAATAAAAGCTCGTGTAGGACGGCTGGTTATACCCGGTATTTTGACGCGCCACATCCGTGCGATACTGCGGATCATGCATCAACGTGTACAATTTATGCGTCGTAGGTTCTGTGCTCAGATAGATACGGATGGCTGAGCTATCCGCTGTACGGACGAGCATTTCCTCCCGCCAATCTCCGAAAATGTCGGCTACCAGCGATGGCGTTCCTTTCGTATAGTTGTTCGTTTTGGTTCCAGTGGCGGTCAACAATGTACCTCGTTTCCAATCTTCAATGGTTGGGGTTACATCAATTGCGCCGTTTACGATTTGTGTGGTCATATCGGCTGCCCATTTGATACTCATATTGGTACCCGGTATCTTCGTATCCAGTTGTTTGCCCGCTGCGGTCCACAGGCCTATGGCCCAGGTCTCCAGACCTCGCTGATCCGGGTCTATGTCACCGACCATTCCCCGACCTGTATCCTTGCCGGAATATGCGCCGTAAATGATTTCACCTGTTTTGGCATCCCGCAAAGAATAGCCATATGGAGCGTAAGTGCCACCTTCATGTACCATAAAGATTTCTTTGCCGGGGCGATCCGGGTCAATATCGGTTACATGCAGTGCATCGCCGTGCCCCAATCTGGCGGTTTGACCCGGAGTTGCACTTTCAGGAGGCATGACATCAAATGAGCTGTACAACAGGCTGCCATCATGGTCAATCGTGGCGGAACCGTATACGATTTCGTCCTTGCCGTCACCGTCCACATCCACCACGCTCAAAGAATGCGCTCCCTGTGTGGTCAAGGTGCCAAATTTCGGGTCCGTTCCATCACGCCCGTGCGGACCATCGTTAAATGGATTGGTCATTGGTGTCCAGCCACTGTCCACCATCCAATGTTTTTGGAGATGGCGACCATCCCATGTGTAGGTGGCCAAAGTGGAACGCGTATAATAGCCGCGTGCAAATACGGCATACGGCTTGCGGCCGTCCAGATAGGCCACACCTGCCAGGAAGCGGTCTACACGGTTGGCGGGTTCAATTCGGGCCATGGCGTAGTCGCCCCACATGAGGCCATCGTCATGACGCTCCGGCTCATAGCGGACGGTATCCAGCTCAGCTCCCGTTTTCCCCTTGAAAATTGTCAAATACTCTGGTCCATCGACAATAAAGCCCTCGAACTCTCTCAGCTTGTTTTTGTCGCTCCGTGATGGTGCATATACATCCATAAAGTAGTCTGTCAGGCTTTCCGCATCCTTTCGGGATAACGGATAACTGTACTTCGGAGCGATGCCAAAGCATTCCTCCAGCGTAGCAGGCCATTGTCCCTTGACCACTTCTTCATGCTTCGTCCAGTTCATGAACATGTTCACCACATGCTCATAATAATCCGAGCGACTCAAACGGTAATCATCCTCATGTGTGATCCCTGCTTTGCGATCCTCACGTGGCAGAGTAATATACTTTTCTTTTTTCGCCTTGCCCTTCTTATCAAAAGAAATTGTTTTGGTCCCTGGAGCCGTTTTGAACATCAGCTCGGCTTTACCATCGCCGTCAAAATCGTACACCATCATTTGTGTATAATGCGCACCTGATCGAATATTCACGCCCAGGTCGATCCGATACAGCAGCTTGCCTTCGGCCGTATACGCATCAACATACGTATTTCCGGTATACCCCTTCTGAGATACATCTTTGGAGTTCGACGGGTCCCATTTTACAAAAAATTCATATTGTCCGTCTCCATCCACATCCCCCACACTCATATCGTTGGCCGAATACGTATAGGATTCACCTGCGGGTGTTACCCCATCGGCAGGCTTTTGGAGAGGAAGTTCATAGTAACCCTGCTGCCATGGCTTCACTTTAGCGCTACGATCCTTTTCCCGCCCATTAACGACTGAAGCCACTCTGTATACTGATTTACCATTCCCTTCCTTATCCACATAGTTGGTACTGTCGGTCACTGTCGCAATCTTCTTACCGTCACGGTATACGTTGAAGTCCGCTCCTGTCAGCCCCGTTGAACCGTAACCGTTCACTTCTTGAGCCAATAACCGCCAGCTTAAAAAGACCCCTTCCTGCGTCACCGCAGCTACCAGTCCGCGATCCAACTTTTCCAGCTGAATGCTACCGCTACGGTTCTGTTCAACTGCAATGGCTGATTCCGCCTGTAGTGTCGGTTCGGACAAATCTTCCGCAGCCACTCCTCCAGTCGTGCCCGTCATCGCCAGCATCGCTGCCAACGCAGCGGTCAAGCTTCCCTTTCGCCATGCGCCTTTCCTTTGAGCCATTCGGGTCGTCCTCCTCAATAGTATTGTGATGACAAGCAAGTACGCCAAAATGATTGCGCTTACATAAATTAAATTCCCTATTATTATAGTTTTGCCGTTCCCTCAAACGCGTTTAAATATCCGAGGATTTCCCTACACAAATCCGTGTTGTTTACTCATTCCAAATAAAACAGCCCCCACCAAGGCTGTATGAAAACGGCATGTCGAGGGCTGAAGATAGGTCTAAATATTCGCATAAACGCAAAAGGAAATAAAAAACGGACAGTGGATTGTTCCCATTGTCCGTTTTCGTATTTTTCGCGCTAGTTACGGATTAGGATTCGTCTTGATTACTGCAACCTAGTGAGGGACAAATGAACTGAAATCGTCCCTGCTCGACTGATCCGCATGATAAAATACTACATCCCCGTCCTGTAAATGAAAGGTATGCCCGTACGGGTCCTTTATCTCTCGGTGGTAACCCTCCAGTTGCCACTGGTTCAATAGCGGGCCATTTATATACTGTAAATGCGGATGCTCGGTGTCACCCTGACGCAGTGACTCCAAATTAAAGCGAACGACGATAAAGCCTGTTTTCTTAAATATATCCGTATGCTCGTTAAGCTCCTGACGGCGACTGACCTCGCGCAAATCTGTGCCTTTGGTGACTGCGTACACATCAGCAGGCAGGCTATATTCACCATACCAGCGCTGAATCGACGCATTAGCGCGATCCACATTGACCCCATCCGGCAGGTCTGTCTTCGGACCCATCAAGGTACGCACAGCCGCAGGCAGCACCAGCCAGTCGTAACGTCCAATCCAGGTCTTGCTGCGTGCAATACGGTGGGCATACAGAGAAACATAGCGTTCCAGCGTCGACTGGCTTTGCTGTGCTTCACTCAGCTCATGCTTGTATTGGTAGGCTGCCGTGTCCTGCATTTCCTCCATCGGCACATTGCGCAGCCGTTCATTCAAAATAACATATCGCTTCTCCCGGTCCTCCGCCGATCCCAAACGGATAAATTTCCGGTTGCCGGAGTGTGTATACAGATCCACCTCTCCCCGCTGTCGCCCATCTTTGCTCACCCAATAGAACGATGGCGTGATGCGAATACCGTCCTTGGCGCTAAACATATTGCCTTTGGTTTTGAGATCAAACTTGAAATGATAGCCTGTCTTGACCGACACATTTGCATAACCTTCATGTGGGTGACTGCCGGGACGAATGGGCAAGGTGAATGGCTCCTGGTTCCCTCTCGGTAACCCGTCAATATTGCCAAGCCCCGTCCAATAGGACAGGCCGCTATGCGTCGGGCTCCCTTTTCGTTGCCGAAACACCCGCTCCCAATGGTAATCGGCAATATCCGTGATATGAAAATCATACATCCGTCCGATGACCTCTATATTTACCACATCATTGGCGACATGATGGGCGATATCCGTGTTGGCATGGCGCTGTTCAGTGAACCCGTCCGGTGCATTTTCGGCAATGGTACGGAACTCAACTGTGTAGTTGCCTTCATCTACCCACACGGGAAGATAAAAGTCTGTGTTGAGCTGCAGCACTGGAATGTCGATCCAGGTACCCCGCGGATAAAAATGCGTCTTTCCTTTGTCGTACACATCGAACGGAAAGCGAACCTGCTTGGTTCGTACATATTTGGCATACTCCCGATCACCATATCCGGGAATATCCAAATGTGGTCCCGCTGTTGAAATCGTCACCCGGAAAGGTCGCTCCAAAATAAGTGCGGATCGTCCCTTCGTAGGTTGGGTTTTCTGATTATGAGCAGCATCGTCCGACACTTTAGACAGATTCACTACGGGAGTGTGGACAGTCACCGTATTAATTCCCTGTATCGGGAACGTTTTATCCGCACCTCCATTGATATTTCCTTTGAGAATAGCGTAAGTGATGTCACCGCTGCTGGGCGTATTGGGTTTATTGATCTTATGCTTTTCAATCATATGGCCCGGGCTGTACAGGATATCCAACCCGATTTTTACGGGTTCAGGGATTTTGCCAGGAGTCGGCCCCTTTTCCTTGACACGCTGGTGGTCCATGATCGTTTGACCGTTGAATTTCACAGTATCGTTTTCAACTTCCACGTCTGGTGTAGCCTTCTGGGCCACAGGCTCCAGTGATCTTTGTTCATTGGGCACCTTCGGCATACTCTTGCCGCCATAAATATAAAGTGAACCCCCATCGACGATGCCCGGAGAAGGAGCCGGATAGTATTTTCCGTTGGTCGCTGATTCTACAGACGGCGGCGTGTAATTCCTTGGTGGAATCGTAATACTACCTCCCGGCAGTGCATAGTTGCGTAGCTGCGCGTTCTTGATACCGTACACCTCAAGGTTGTCGATCACCCAGTAGGAGTACGGTTTCACAATTTCGTATTTGTAATACTCCACGACCTTCATGTGCCGGGTATCGTTGATATCTTCCCATTCCAGATCATACGTGCGCTTCAGCTTGACGTTGTAGGTGCACTCGCCTTTGAGCTGTTGGTAGGTGTTTTGAAAAAGGTAATTCCGGGCCAGCACGTTTCCGTACAGGCTTTCAGAAGTTGGAATACCCTTGGCTACATCAAAACGTGACGCGCCTCGCTGATCGGCTTTAATAACGGCAGATACTGTCGGGTCCAATTCGGCAGTTTCCAAGCGCAGACCTGGAACGGGGCGGGAGCAGACAACACCTTTCGTTGGCTGTTCATGATCTTGACAATCCGAGGGTGCTCCCTCTTGGCTTTCTCCAGGCTTAGGACAGCCCTGAGCTTCTTTGTAATACAAGTAAGCGGTAAACTGTTCAAAAGAACCGTCATAGGTAAACCCGGGTACAATTCCCGGCAAAATATCTCCGCTTGGCGGTTTACCTGTCGTGCTTTTCTTATAACCCACATACTCATATTTCGGGTTGGTTGGCGGGGGAAAATCATACGGTTGATCAGCTTTCAGTTCATCCTCTATTGGTGTAAATACGTTGTTAAGTGATTTCCCGTCAGTGGTAAAATGCTTGACGATCAGACCACTCTCCAGTTCGATCTTGAACAGGATTGGTTGAAAGATACGCCAGGCTTCTACCTCTTTGGCACAGGTAGGGCAACTCTCATATTTGATATTACGTGCCTGAACCTCAGCATTCAGCATCATATTTACCGTGATTGGAATAATAGTGGTGTCCGTTCCGACCCCCTGTATTTGGTAGGGGCGAATGTCTTTTTCCTCTGTGCCCCTACTTATGGCCTGGACATAATCAGAATAACTGTCAGAACGGGATTTTAAAAAATACTCTATATAGTTAGGATTATCTTTGTTAGCCTTTATTGCTGGGTTATATAGATTGGCTTCAACGCTTTTGATCTTACGACCAGGAAAACTAAATTTGTAGGTGAAAGTGGCCTCACCATGCATTCCCTTCCCAGGCTCCTTCTTTTGGGTCACCCATTCCCCTGCTGTGTTCTTCCACATGTCGAAGTACATCATACCGACAAAATAACGGTCGTTCTTATCTGAATAATAGGACAGCGGTGTAACCTCCGTCTCGGCTGCCGCCTTATGTGTAGGAAAAGAAAAAGGTGGGATCTGCAAGAATAGCAGTACCCCCACCAGCAATACTGCCAGAATCCGTTGTGACTTTTTCATGTGGTTAATTGCCCTTCCACGGATTGACCATCATAGGGATGTAGTCCTCTGACGCTAATGCAAATGCAATGTACTCAATGCTTGCCAACTTGAAAGACTTATAATTTTTGATGCCTTGAAATAGTTCGTCTCCAGATGAATAGATTGGGTAATAGACCATCTTTGTACCATCCCCGTTATCTTTCATCATGTCGTCCATTGGGTAGCGTAAACGGGCATCCTTGCCCTTAGTCAGAAAGAAAATGCTTCCTGCTGTAGCTTTAGTTTTTACTCTCATTTTCAGATAAGGTGTGCCATTAGAACTTGTGTAAGGCTCAACAGAGTAAATATCATGCAACAACTTGATAGGCAAGTCAGACTGCTTAAAAACCACTACTTTGTCATATGGTTGACGATAAATATCGTTTATAAGATTTGGTATTGTGTTAATTGCTTTCTTATACGGTTCAATGCTGACTTTTTGGAGTCCTTTATCCTCCAGCGCAGCAATTTCCTTCTTTCCAATCCAGACCCAGCGACTGACCTTATCCCACTCCACCGTTTGCCCCAGACCCTCACTTACCAACCGCAGCGGCACAAAAGTACGGTTTTGCTTCAAAATAATCTTCGTCTCATACGTTTTGGTCTGCCCATCCACGGTAGCGGTGTTTTGACCCACTGTCATGTTAACAGCATGGGCATCATTTTTAATCGACACAGCCAATTGACCGCCTGTTTTCTCCCAGCCTACCTTAGCCCCTAGCGCTTCGGATACAAAACGAATCGGAACCATCACATAATCGTTACTATCCTGAAAAGGTTTAGCATCTGGAAACTGTATTTTTTTCGCGTTTAACAAGACTTCAATGGGCTTGGTGCTGCTTGCCGCCTCCGTCGTTGGAATCGTAATTGTCGCGCCCCATAGCAACGTGACTGCGGTCAAACTCAACATCCATTTTTTCATACTCATCTCTCTATCCCCTTTGTCGGCTTAAACTTTAAACTATGTATATCATCTCTAATTTCATAAACTTATCGCATCCCCACTTTCGGAAAATACTGGATACAACTTATATATTATAGGGTTTCCCTCTTACAAAATCTATAAGAAAAACTTCTAATACAAAGTATTCCAAACAAATAGACTCTATAAAGCAATCCCTCCCCCTCAATCATAGAACTGACTCATTAAAAAGTTTTATATTTCCGCAAAATATCAACAAAAAAGGGCTGCCTCTCCCCTATGAAGGAAGAAACAGCCCGTGTGCTTCACGCGCAAAAAACTATGAATATATCAACTCATACCACCATATGGATTATTCCAGCATCATCCAATATTTCTTACATCATAAATCATACCGGACGAAAAATCAAACGTTACTTTTTCTCACGAAACATTTCAAAGATCATTCATGTATACCTGAATTTCCAGCTTGATAGAGTTGCTCATATACGTCCTTGTTGACCATCCTCAGCCCAAACAATCTGCGGATACGCTGTCCCGGCTTGGCTTTGAAGGTCACTGTCGCCTGATCCTTACCCTCCAGATATGCAGCCGGAATAGCGGCATTCACGTTGTAAAATTTATCGGCTTCATCAAAACCTTCACTAAAATGCTCAAGCGGATGACCGTTAACCAAAATATCAAAACCACAGTTTGGCATTTCCAGCGTAGCCGTGTAGGTAATAACCAACAGCATCGGAGCAGATGGATCTGTATTCAAATCAAAAGAAAACCAGCCGTCAATTCCCGCATTCCGATAAGGTCGGTTATTCACATATCCAGTGCGAGTCGAAGCATCTCCCTGGAAGTTATGATCCCGCTCCGGCTGCATTTCTCCGGGTTGGGCAAAATCAATCGTACACTGCTCCAGAATCGCCAGCTTTTCGCGTGCCGCTGTGTATTCCTGTTCCGCCTCCTGCCACGCTTCCTTCGTAAAAATATCCCAATATACGGAATACGTACGATCATGCATTTTATACAGAGGAGACAATTCCACATCCCGAGGATGCCCTGCATTCAAGGTACGGAACGTATTCGTCTTATCCTCTACAGACTGTATCCAGGCATCCAGCTTTTCCGTTTGAGGGATAAATACCGGTGTATAGAGGAAATCCTTGGCTTTAGGATCTTCTAAGGGTCCAAGGTCGCCTGCCAGCACCAACGGTCCATACATAACAGCCGCCCGATCCGGATTATCCGGCATCTGCTCCAGCCTCAGCGACATCGGAATCGTCACCTCTACAACATCCCCGTCAATCCACGTTCTGGCGATAGAGATGAAGCTGCCCGGTTCCGATACAACCGACTGTTCTTTGCCATTTACACGAATGGTAATTCCTTTTTCAGCCCAATATGGATAGCGGATGAGTAGCGTAAATGAGGCAGGTTGATCGCATTGAATCTCCAGCGTCGTATGATCTGTATCTGGATAGGAAGTGTTTTGTTTTAGCGTAACGCCTCTGTCCTTCCATTCCAGCGTGGAAGCAATGAACTGATTGACATACAGCTTATCGTGATCGTGAAAATAAATACCGCTGCCGTAGCTCGCATGGTTTTCCATCCCTGTACCAACACAGCATGTGAAATCGTCAAATTTGCTTTCAAAATGCTTGTGCCCGCCCATCGCCAGCGACAGAAAATACGTTACGCCCCCGTGAACCGGGTCCTGCGAGGCCAAAATATGATTGAATAGACCTCGCTCATAAAAGTCGGCTTCCTTGGCGGAAACATTCCATTGAAACAGATGATTTGTCAGCTTGAGCATGTTATAGGTGTTGCACGTCTCCGTCGTATGAGGCCCGATGCGATCATTCAAGCCATCCGGCGCTCCAAAATATTCTCCAAAGCTATTCCCGCCAATGACATACGAATGATGATCCACCACCCGCTCCCAAAAAAACTCCACCGTCTCCCGGCGCTTCGTATCATTAGTCAGCTCATATTCCTTGGCAAGCCCGATCAGCTTCGGAATCTGTGTGTTGGCGTGAATGCCCTGTAAACAGTCTTCCTGCGAGCTAAGCGGGTCCAGCACCAGCTTGTGCCAGAAGCACTCAGCCAGCCGCAAGTAGCGCTCTTCCCCAGTATCCGCATACAAATCGGCCAATACCTCATTCATGCCTCCATATTCGCAAAACATCATCTGCTGCATCTGCTCATCGCTCATCGGCTTCATCATTCCTTCGAGCCAGTCCGCCAGCTTGCGCTCCACCGTCAATGCCTTGTCACAGCCTGTCAAATGGTACGCATCACGCAGGCCAGCAAACAACTTGTGTAGTGTATACAAGGGGGCCCAGGCACCGTTTAGGTCAAACCCCTTCGAGCGAATATTTCCAGCAGACACCTCTTCAAAAAGTTCCTTTCCCCCAGGAATACCGGATACATATCCGTCACCGTGCGCTGCCTGACAAACGGCTAGTTCATCCGTAATGTAATGTGCAATTTCTTTAAAACGCTCATCGCCCGTTGAAGCATACATCATGGAGCAAGCGGACAAATAATGTCCCAGTGTATGACCGGAAATAGTCATCGCTTCCCAGCCCTCATATTGAGGCGCTTTGGGCGTAAGTCCGGCATATTCCCGAAAACGCGCCAGCAGACGGTCTGGTTGAAGCTCCAACAGATAAGATCGGTTCAGCTCCATCGCCTGTTTGAAGGGACCTTCAGCCAATACCACCTCGTTCAGTGCGAACGGTCTTGCTTTCATATGGGCTTTTGCTTTAAGAGTCACTTTCCGTTCCTCCTTTAAGACGAATTTGGGACAAAAAAACGCATATCAAACACAACGAGCCGTTACGCGCCGCTGCCAAAGGTTTGCCCCCACTGCTGGTACAGCTGCGTTCTCGCCTCTGTAATGCCGGGATGAAACTGAATCAGCGCATGCTTCCGTGCAAAATGGACCTCACGGATCGCCTCCTGCACCCGCTGTTCCCCGCCTGCTCCGCCGAGTCCAGCGGCATGGAGCACGGAAGCGGCGGCTAATCGACCTTGGGCCATCGCGACCACCCCGCTTTCGATGCCGGTAATATTGCCGGCAACGTACAGCCCTTTGAGCGAGGTTTCCATTCGCTCACCATGCAGTGGAACATGCCCGCCCAGCTCAGGGCTGTACACGAATTTGCACCCGGCTACCGCCGCCAGCTCGGCGAGCGGATACAAGCCGCCGCTCAGCGCCACGAAGTCGGCGGGTTCGACGCGCTCGCTGCCGGGAATAGGCGAGCCGTCCGGTTTAACGTGGACCAGGGTCACGGATTCGACCCGGTCCTGGCCGTTGACGGACAGCACCGCTGTCCGCAAACGGATCGGGATATCCCACAGACGGAAGCCTCTGTGGGGATAGCAGCACGCGATGAGTTTCTCCATCCGCATCGCCGCTGCCAGCCTGCCGCCTGCACGCATCCAGGCGGCAGGAGCTAGCCCCGACAGCTGAAGCAGCAGCTTCGCGGAGGCTGTCGGATCTGCCGCCGCACCAGCCAGCGGATTAGCGCACGGCAGTGTAATTGCCGCCACCTTCACCCCGGCGACAGACAGCTCGCGGGCAATCGCCATCGACAATACGTTCATGCCTACGATGATGCCGCGTTCCCCCGGCTTAACGTAATGAACATTAGTCATTACTTGTGCGGCCCCGATAGACATGACGCCCGGTAACGTCCAGCCATCCAGCGGAACGGGAATTTCGGCAGCTCCAGTCGCTAGCAATACGTAATCCGCAGTGAACAATCCACAGGAAGTGGAAATTTCCCACGTTGTTGTATATTCCATACCATGCACGGAAACGCCGCAGCGAATGTCCACCCCAAGCTCCCCGCAACGGGTAATCAGCTCATCCGAAACGTGTTTTCCAACCCACCAGCCTTGACTGCCTTCCTCATGATATTGCCCGGGCATACGTCCACCCGGCTCTGTAAACTCATCCAGTACTGTGACTGGCAATCCTTGCTCAGCAGCCGATACCGCTGCGGACAATCCGGCGGGACCCGCCCCAATGACGATAAGATGCGCCATTTCATTCATGTCACAATTCTCCCTGTGATTTCATTCGAAAGCTGCCGCCCGGTTTCCACCACCATACCTTCTTCCAGCTTGGTCAGGCAGGAACGGACGGTACCGAACGGATGAACCGTCAGGCGGCATTCGTTACAATGCCCAATGGCGCAGTATACGCCTCTGGCCGTACCGGATTCCTCATGCCTTCTCAGCAAACGGACACCGCTGGCCAGCAGCGCTGCTGCCAATGGTTCTCCAGCCAATCCCTGCATGGGACGACCGTCAAAAAAGAAAGATACCTGCCGCCGCTCCGGCTTTGGTCCCAAAATAGGATGATTTACAATACGCGTGCGGCTCATAAAGAACCTCCCTCTGCCAGCTGCCCGAACGTTACGGGACGCACTGGTGGCCTTTGCGATAACAGCTCCGCCTCCCGGCGGGCAGCAGGAACCTGATTGTAAAACCATGACTCCACCAATTGTCGGCATACCCTACCCTGACATGCCCCCATCGTCACCCGCGTAGCCATTTTAAGCTGGCGCACGGTGTCCATACCCATGCGGCAAGCCTGCTCCATCTGTGCGATACTCACTTCTTCACAGCGACATATGAGCAAATGACCTGATGCGCACCCGATCGTCTCACTTCGTCCCGTCATCCGCTTACTCATAACTGATCGCACAGGTTTTAATCGCTGAATAAAAATCCAGCGCCGCCTGGCCCTGTTCCCGGGTATGTGAACTGGATTGCTTCAGACCGCCGAACGGAGCCTGGTATTCAACACCAGCCGTCTCCTGATTAACCCGAACCATACCGGCGTTCGCCTCATCCAGAAACCGATGAGCCAACCGCAAATCGCGGGTGAATAGAGAGGCGCTTAATCCATAAATAGAATCATTGCACAGTCGAATTGCATCCTCGAAGTCGTCCGCCTGCACGACCCCCATCACAGGTCCAAAAATCTCCTCCTGAATCAACGGGTGGGACGAATTGAGTCCAGTCGCCACCAGTGGACGCACATAATACCCGTTCTCTGTCCCGGCAGCGGCTCCACCTTCGGCCAAAATCTCGGCTTCCCGGCGGGCCAGCGATATATAGGACATGACCTTCTCGTATTGACCTGCGGATGCCACAGGTCCAAGATACGCACCGGCGTCAAGCGCCGGAGCGATCTGTATTTTTTCCACCGCTTGGCGTAAGGCTTCCGTGAACGTCTCATAGACAGACTGTTCCACAATCACCCGACTAGTGGCCGTGCATTTTTGCCCGGCTGAACGGAAAGCCCCGCTGACAATCATCGCCACCGCCTGTGCTACATCCGCGTCTTTCAGCACAATGGCGGCATTTTTACCGCCCATCTCGGTCTGGTACTTCATGTTACGGCGCGCGCATCGCTCGGCAATGCCCAAACCTGTAGCGGTAGAACCCGTGAAACTGACTGCATCCAGTACCGGATGCTCCAGTAAGGCATCGCCAATACGGTTACCTTGCCCAATGACTAAGTTCAGTACGCCGGGCGGAAACTGCACCGCCTCGAATAGCTCGGCGACCCGTACTGCAGTTAATGAAGCATGTTCGGCAGGCTTCCAGATGACCGTGTTTCCGCACAAAAGTGCAGGGGCGATTTTCCATAGCGGAATAGCTACCGGAAAATTCCACGGCGTAATGACAGCCGTTACACCTAGCGGAATGCGCTTCGTGTATTGGAGCACTCCCGGCTCATTCGAAGGAATGACTGTACCGATGGAACGTACGCCCTCTGCTGCATAGTACCGAAGCAGATGGACACCTCGCATGACCTCTCCGCGCATCTCGGTAATCGGCTTGCCCATCTCACGACTGGCCAGCTCAGCCAATTCAGGTAATGCTGCCTCTAGTAAACCGGCTGCTTTGAACAGATAAACTCCCCGCGCTGCGGGACTTAAAGCGGCCCAGCCCGCCTGAGCCAGCCGTGCCGCATCCCCGGCCTGTGTAATATCGCTCGTTTCTGAAAAATGGACGACTCCCACCTCCTCCTTCAAGTCCGAAGGATTGTGAACCACCATTTCCTCGCCGGAAGGGCTCAGCCACTCACCACCGATCCAATTTCGGCTCTCCATCGTCTTCACCTCCATTCAGGATGATACTTCGCTTGGACGAACCGCCACCTCAAATGCTTCGCGAATGCGGTCATAATCCGCCTGCGGCAGCGCAAGTCTGGGCGGACGTGTCGGACCGACCGGAAATCCAGCCAGCTCCATCATATATTTGATGGACTGTACCAATTGCGGGCTGGCATCATAGTGGAACAGCGGCAGCAGCTTGCGATACAACGCGGACGCTTCTGCCATATTTCCCGCCTGCGCAAGTCGGAACAACTCTACCCCTTCCTTGGGCAACGCATTAGGCACCCCCGAAATCCAGCCTGTCGCGCCGAACAATGCCCCCTCCATCGCTAGATTATCTACTCCGACCATGACCTCCAGCTCTGTCTGATCCAAAATAGCGTGAATACGCCGTACATCACCGGAAAATTCCTTGACTGCTACGATATTTTCAATTCGCGACAAGTCCGCAAGAATATCTGGAGTCAAGTCAACCTTGTAATCATGGGGGTTGTTATACGCAATGATCGGCAAGCCCACCTTTGACAATGCTTCATAATGGGCCGTTACCTCATGAGGCAGTGGATTGTAATTAATGGGTGGCAGTGCCATGACACCCGCAGCCCCAGCATCCTTCGCATGCTGAATCCAATGCACCGCTTGTTTGGTGGACGGAGCCGCCGAGCCGACAACAACCGGGACACGCCCTGCCGCAGCGTCAATTACGGTATGCACAACCTGCGACCGTTCCTCCGGGGACAAAGCCGCATATTCTCCCAGCGATCCTGTAGGAACCAGTCCGCTAATGCCACTTGCAATCAGATGCTCGCATAGCTCGGTAAGACGCTTATGGTCTACCTCCAGCTCTGCCGTGAACGGTGTAACCAAGGCCACATATACACCTTCAAAACGTGCCATATGCTTACCAACCCTTTCCGATCTTTATTTTCATATTCAGCATTCGGGAATGATGTAAAATGCTCACATCAGCAAAAAACCTTCTTTAAGCGGGTCCTCAGGATCCAACACAAATTGATGATGTCCCGTCACCCAAGCCGAGCCTGTAATTTGTGGGATGACTGCCGGATAAGGACCGATCTGCGTCTCCCCCACGATTTCAGCCCGAAACATGGAACCTGTGATGCTTTCATGTACAAACGGCTCATTGAAGTCCAGTTTTCCCTTGGCGTGCAACACCGCTACCTTGGCCGAGGTTCCTGTGCCACAAGGAGAACGATCGATACCTCCCGGTGGGATGACAACGACATTGCGGCAATCGGCCTGTGGAGCCACAGGCTCCCCGTAAAATTCAATATGTGTCAATCCTTGAATAACCGGATTTTCAGGATGCACGACCTCAACAACCGCATTCACTGCCTCCCGAATCTGCACCGCTGTTCGTACAATTTTTGCCCCATGGCTCTGCTCCAGTGCAAGACCGATGGAAGCCGCCTCTACAATGCCGTAAAAGTTGCCTCCATACGCAATATCCAGCGTGACTTGCCCGATGCCCTCTACCTGGACCTCCACCTCACGACGGTACACAAAAGAAGGAATGTTTGTGAACGTGACTTGTCGCACCTTGCCCTTATCCACCTCCAGTTGCACTTGAACCGGGCCTGCCGGAGTGTCCAGCAATATTGCTTTTTTATCCGCAGCAATCAGTCCGCCCTCCATCAGCGCCGTACATACTCCAATCGTATCGTGACCGCACATCGGTAAATAGCCACCGGTCTCTATAAAGACCACACCGATATCAGCATCTGGGTGACACGGTTCTGTTAAAATACAGCCCGACATCACCTCATGCCCTCGCGGCTCGAACATCAGCAAACGGCGAAAATCATCATGATGTGCTGCCATATAAGTCATTTTTTCCAGCATCGTACGACCTACCAGCTTAGGCGCGCCGTGAATGACCGTTCGCGTCGGATTGCCCCCCGTATGGGTATCAATGGTAGTAATTCTGCCCAGTACACTCATCCGGTTACCTCCCCGTGAACCTCGTGGTTGGTAAAAGCCTCCCCAAATCGGTCATATCGCAGCGGCTCCACCGGAATGCAAGTGGGTTCGCCGCGTACCATTTCGGTCACCAGTTTACCCGTAACCGCCGCAAGACTAATGCCATCCCCCTCATGACCAGAAGCGATATACAGCCCCGGTACTTCGTCCACCACTGATACAATTGGCAAATGATCAGGTGTCCATGGACGTAAGCCAGTATACGCCCGCATCAGCGGTACATTGGCTAAAGCAGGAAAAAAACGAATGGCTCTACGGGCGATTAAGCGAATCACTTGCTGATCGACACGTGTGTCCATACCGACAAACTGACGGCTGCTGCCGATCAGAATGTTTTGAGATGCGGTTGGCTCGAATACCAGCGCTACACCGTATTTTTCATAAAGCTCATCCACACACCGCTGACCGCCAAACTTGCTCATCAGATAGCCGAACTCCATTACCTTGCGGTTGCCAATGGAAGGCATTCGAGCAGACACCAGTATATGTCCTTTGCGCGGTATAATCGGAAGGTCCATACCGAGTGAATGACCCATGCTGCGTGTCCATACACCTGCCGCCAATACCACTGCACCTGCATGGATAACGCCATTAGGCGTCTCGACCCCGCGGACGTTCCCCCTTTCGTCCTGAAGGATGGACTGTATCGGCATGCGCGGTAATAACTTGGCCCCCATCCGACGCGCGGCCTCGGCCAGTGCATACGTCATCAACATCGGATTCACAGTGGAATCTGTCGCACACTCCAGCCCACCCGGTAAATCTTTGGCCAAATGTGGCCATTCCTCTCGCAAATCCTGATGATCCAGCATGCGAAACGGAAGTCCTTCCTGCTGCTGACGGGTTACCCACTGCTCAGCCGCTTGCATCTCCTGATCGTTTTCACAGACCAGAATACTTCCAGGCGCACGATACTCAAACTCATCCTCCAATTCCCTAGCCAGCTCTGCCACCAGTTCCTGCGATACCAACGACATTCGACTGTCAAACCCGGGCTCTTTATCGATTGCCAATATATTTCCATCACAACGGGACGAAGTGCCTCCAGCAATCTCCCCTCGCTCAGCCAGCACGACCTTCATACCGGACTTAGCTGCATAATAAGCGATGGCTGTACCGATGATTCCGCCGCCTACAATGACCAGATCCGCGGCATCATGTTTCATTCGCTTCCCTCCCTTCGGCCGTTTTAATCTGCTTATGAGGTATTATTTACAGCTTGAGCGTAAAGGTTTGCGTCACAGGCTTGCTCAGCTCATCATAATCCCGCAGCTGTACAGTGAACGTATACGTCTTGTTGCCTGCTCCGCTGTCCGCTGTTCCGCTAATCGTTCCTGTAAAGCGATCCAGTGTGAACCCTGCGGGCAGTTGACCGCCTGTCACCATCCAATCGTAAAACGGAACCCCTCCCTTGGCCTCCAGCTTAGCCATGTACGCTTTGCCTTTGACGGGTGCTGGCAATACCTTCGTCATGATTTCTGGCGCGAGGAAAGGAGTCAGGTCCTTACGCAGCGGCCAGCCCGCTTTTTCTGCTACCAGTAGCGAAAGCTTCGTGTTCATCCAGCGCCGGGTCGGGAACAGATGGCGCCAGCCTCCATTTTGTCCACTCAATCTGTCGACTTCTGCGAGCTCTCCAGATAGATGATAGCTGTCATCCAATGCAGCCGGTCTGTGCTGATAAGCCATAATATCAGGGTCATTGCCCGCCGCTTCCTTCAGCGCTTTGACACCCGGGAATGTGTCGCTGAACACAATCGCATGACCAAATTCATGCATGATCAGCCCATGCACATCCGTCACCTTGGACAGATCGGATTGATACCATTCTTCATCGTCTACGGATGTGAATGGAATCGCATCATCATAGAAATCCAAAATCAAACTATAGGAACGGTTCAGGTTCCCCGGGACGGTCACACCGTTACGTGTATGATAATTGCCGTTCGTGGCTGGAAAGCCTGTAGAATAGGGTCCGTTCAGCCCTCTCATAAACACCCACATGCCTTTGTAGGGCTTATCATTTGTCACCTGTATTTCATTTTGCCAGTCGTCTCCTGGCAGATGGTTTACCTCCGCGTTGGCAGGAACCTCATCGAAAGGAGCCAGATCAAAGAAATAGAACCAGTCCTTTACCGCCAGCTCTGCGGCTTTTTTGGTAGCCGCATCATTGAAATAAGGCTTGATCGTATCGAATCTGTAGTCAAAATGGAGGGGGATTGTGGGCTCTTCATTATCGTCCTGATCCAACACGCGAATCGGAATGGACTGAGCGGTCGTGTGACCATCATTTCCAGCAACAGACATAGACAGCGTGTAATTCTCTATTTCACCGTTTCCTCCAATCCGGTCAGGATGGATGGCTAGCCGAAAATCTTTTTCCTCCTGTGCATTGGCAAAAGTCAACGTTTTGCTTGCTCCTTGTGCCGACAACGTACTTGGCAGATCCATCATCAGCCGGGACGTGCCCCGCGCATTCAGCGTAACCGTCACCGGAAAAGCAGCATCCACTGGCGGCTTCACTTTTAGCTTTACATACGGGTTCGCCAGATATCCTTGCCAATCAACCAGATCTATACCATAATCGTTCACCGTCCGGCTAAAAATGTCGACGACTTTTACACCCGATTTTGCCTCGGCATAAGCCTGTTGACCCGGAATAGCTGGTGTCAAAGCTACAATGAGAGAAGCCGTCAGCGCAGTCAGCCATATTTTGGTGTGTCTTTTATGCGTGTTCATTTGATTCCCTCCATCTCATTTTTGAATGACTTACAAACTAAACTATGATAGTTACCTATAGCGCCACTGCGTTTTATAATAAAAGCAGCTCCTTAGGGGAAGAGGTCAGTACCTTGACACCGACATCTGTGATCAGCACATCGTCCTCAATCCGAACTCCGCCAAAGCCTGGAATATAAATGCCTGGTTCCACAGTAAGGACATGACCCGGCACGAGCACCGACTTACTTTCGCGGGAAAGCCGTACCTGCTCATGAATCTCCAAGCCAAAGCCGTGGCCCAGCCCGTGACCAAACTGCTCCCTATAGCCATAGGAGGCAATCACATCCCGCCCCAGACTGTCTCCCTCCCGACCGCTCATGCCAGGGCGAAGTCCAGCAATCGTCGTCATATTCGCTTCCAGCACAATAGCATACAGTTCCTCGTGCCGCTCCGACGGATTGCCGACGAATACGGTACGCGTGATATCGGATAGATAGCCACGCACATTTGCGCCAAAATCCATTGTGACAAACTCGTTCTGACCAATTTCCTTGTCACTGGCCAGTCCGTGCGGCAATGCCGAGCGCTCACCCGAAGCGACAATGAACGCAAAACCGCCTGATTCCGCGCCTGCGAGCCGAAGCTGATATTCCAGTTCCGCCGCAATCCGCCGCTCTGTGACCCCAGGCTGAATATAATTCAGCACCTCCGTAAAGGCAGCATCGGTAATACGCGTTGCCTCACTTATGGTCCGAATCTCTTCTTCGTCTTTCACATCGCGCAGCCGTTCAATTACATCCTCCGTTTGCACGTACTCCAACGAGCCCAGCGCGGCTTGAAGCTGTCCCGACTGTTGAAGTGAGACATGCCTGCTCTCCAAACCCAGTCTACGAACCCCCAACTTACTTGTGAGATCAGCGATGGTCTGGAAGATTTGCGCCTCATGCCGAATCACTGAATATTCCACTGCCTGATCTGTTGCCTGCATCATATAGCGGAAATCCGTCACTAAAAAAGCCTCTTCTTGCGTAACAAGCACAATTCCAGCGGAGCCTGTAAATCCGGTCATATATCTTCGATTGGGCCCATGTGTAATAAGCAGTGCATCTATCCCTAGAGCCGTGAATTTCGAGCGTAACCGGGCCAGTCTGCCAGGAACACCCTGTAACGGTTTTGTCTTCTGACTGTCTTCCACTTTCACTCGTACGCCTCCTTATTTCCCATCTCTTTTCAAGGCATATGCCTTAGAACACACCAGCGCGTCCTAACTTCCTTTAGCCTTTAATCCCTGTCAATGTGATGCCTTCAATAAAATAACGCTGCCCTATAAAAAATATCACGACGATCGGAGCCAAAATCGTGCTGGAAGCCGCCATCAGGTAAGGCCAGTTGGTATTGTTCAATCCCCGGAAAGTCGCCAGCCCCAGCGCGAGCGTAAAATGCTTTTCGTCACTTAAGTAAATAATCGGGCCCAAAAAATCGTTCCACACATCAATAAATGTAAATATTCCGATCACGATCAATGCAGGCGAAGATAAAGGAATAATGACACGCCATAATACAGTCAGAGGCGTACCTCCGTCCATATAAGCCGCTTCGTCCAGATCGCGCGGGATCGTCAGCATGAATTGTCGCATCAAGAAGATGTTAAACGCCCCTCCACCGAACCATGCAGGAACAATCAGTGGCAGAAATGTATTCAGCCCGCCCAGCTCACGCCACATCACGAAAGTGGGAATGAGCGTCACCGCGTAAGGCAACATCATCGACCCGATCAGCAGGGAAAAAATCAGATTACGTCCAGGCCAGCGCAGGCGGGCAAAGGTAAACGCCGACACAATTGAGGTCAACATCACTCCTGCCAGCACACACACCTCAATCATGAACGTATTCATAAAATACCTGCCGAACGGTACTGAAGTCAGCGCCTCCGGGTAATTGCTCCATTGAAAAGGAGAGGGTATCCACTCCGGCGGGAACACGAAAATTTGCGATGTCCCCATCAGAGAGCTGCGAATAAGCCATGCAAATGGCAACAGCATTAAAACACTACCTATAATTAAAACGATATACAGTACAACACGGCTGAGTGGGAAGGGTTTGGAATGGGTGGCGGTCGCAGGACTTCGGGAACGTTCAGGCTGTGGAAGCGGATGTTGTGGTGTTTCTGAAGAATTGACAGAAGAAGTGACCTGATTCATGAACGTTCCCCTCCTTCATAGTGGACCCACTTTTTGGATGTGGAGAAAATCAGAACCGTTAGCACCATGATGACGAAAAATAAGATCCAGGCCAGCGCTGAGGCGTAGCCGATTTTAGTCTCCGTAAAGGCCGTACGCCACAAGTAGAACACATAGAACAGCGTTGAATTATTCGGCCCCCCGTTGGTCATAACATATGCCTGATTGAAGGCCTGAAAGGTGCTGATTAAAGACATGACCAGATTGAAGAAAATGGTTGGTGTCATCGAAGGAATGGTAATATGAAAAAATTTATGCCACCTATTACCGCCGTCTACCTCAGCTGCTTCATACAGATGGGTGGGAACCGACTGAAGTCCCGCCAAAAAGATAATGACCGTGTTTCCGATCCCCCAGGTGCTCATCATGATCAGGGAGGGTATTGCAGTGTTCTCGTCATAAATCCATTTGCTCCCCGGCAGTCCAACGCTCTCCAGCAGCGAATTTAACAGACCAAAATCCGGGTTGAACATCCACAGCCACAACATCGTGTTAGCAATACTCGGTACAATAGTAGGTAGATAATAAATCGTACGAAACACCGACAACCCCCTCACCTTTTGATTTAATAACAGCGCAATGATAAAAGCCGCCGCCAAGCCGAGAGGCACGCTGCCCAGTGCATAATATGTGGTCACGAACATGGATTGGGAAAAGGTAGCATCCTCGGTCAAAATGGTTCGGTAATTATCCAATCCTATAAAGGTCATCTGTCCACCAATCGTCCAATTGGTTAAGCTGAATACGAACGAGGCCACGATCGGTCCAATTGTAAAAATCATTAATCCGAGGATGGCAGGAAGCGCGAATAGCAGACCCCAGTTTCGCTCCATGCGCATCATTCCTGATTTTGGTCGCTTCATGGGCTGTTCTCCTTTCGCAGCTGTCCCGCCGCATTATTCATCCGGGTATACGCCTTGAAGCAATGGCTGAATGATAGGTTCCAGTTCATCCAGCGCCTGCTGCGGCGTCTTCTTGTTCGTCCAGATCAGATCCAGCCCCGGGGTCAGTTTGGAACCGATATCAGGCCAGTTGCGAAGGGTCGAAGTTGTCGGCTTGATCGCATAATCTCTGGCATACTCAATGCCAGCCTTTTGAAATTCCGGTGGATGTGCGGCATTGTTCGTCCATGACTGGATAGCCTGCTCATCGGTATAATATTTTTCCTCGATAGGCATCCAAAGACCGGACTTGAACAGATCCACCTTTTCGGGATTGTTATGGTATAAATAAAATTCGAGCGCTTCTTTTGGGTGCTTGGTGCTCTGGAAAATGACCGTGGCTCCCGCAACAATCATCGTTTTGGGCTCTTTTAGCTTCGGCAGAACGCCGATACTCCATTGCAGCTGCTTGTTGTTCGAAAAATCAAGCAGGGACCAGGTTCCGTCCACCACCATCGCGACCTTCCTCGTCTGAAGACGAATCGTATTAGACGGCATGTCCTGCTGCTGGATCAAATCAGGAGAAACATGCTCCTTGAACACCAGATCCTGCAGCTTCTGAAAAACCTCCACCGACTCAGGACTGTTCAGGGTGTACTTCTTGCCCGTTTTGTCAGTCAAACCTCCGCCGTTGCTTGCTAAAAGCGGTCCCCAGGAGCTGCGGTCATTGCCGAAGGCAAAGCCGTACTGCACAATATTTTTCGGATCAAATCCACTGTCTCCCGGATGCTTGCCGTTCTGATCCTTGGTCAGCTTTTTGGCAATTTCCAGGAATTCATCCCATGTCCACGCTTTTTCAGGATCAGCCGGAGGGACGGGTACCCCTGCTTCTGTAAACAACTCCTTGTTGTAAAATAACTGCATCACTTCCAATGCGGTGTAATTGCCGATAGACTTGCCGGGTTCGCTGTAGAGATAGGAGGATTTGAGCTTGTTTTTTAATTCGGGATATTCGTCATAATAAGAGGATAAATCCAGGAGTCTGCCTTCACTTGCCCATTTCATTGTGAGGGAATCACCCAGGTAGGCGATATCAGGAAGCTGATTGGCAGCCATTAACGTGTTAATTTTCGTCGTGTAGTCACCAGGGACATGCTCGCCCTTCACCCGGATGTTCGGGTGGAATGCATTAAAGCTTTGAATCATTTTTTCCATCGCCTGCTTCTCATCATTGCTTCCCCAGTACATGAACTTGAGTTCGACCGCATTGGGATTAGCCGGTTCGCCAGCGTTACCACTGCAAGCCGTCAGCCCTGTCAACATCACCGTCATCACGAGAGCCATCCATGTCCGTAACCTTCGTTTCAGCAAATCAACCGGCCCCTTCCTGAACTGGTTTCTCCTTACAAGCCTATTATGCGCTGAGAGCCCAGAGCCGACCACCCAACGACTCCAGACTCTCTTTGTTTTGGTATGATTTTTTTAACAGCGCGTTTACAAAAATGTTTTACGAAACTCCGTCGGGGTCAGTCCAGTATGCTTTTTAAAGGCAATGCTAAAATAGTTCGTATCTGTGAATCCCACAAGCTCCGCTACCTCCGCCACCTTGCGATTCGGGTCCAGCAGCAGTTCTCGGGCTCGCTCAAAGCGAACACGCGTCTGGTAGTCGGCGAAGCTTTCACCTGTAACCTGCTTGAAACGGGTACTCAAATATTTGGGACTCATATTCATGTACTCTGCCAGACGGTTCAGCCCTCCATCCTCCTGAAGATGCTCCCGAATCCATTCCTTGGCCCGTTGGAATTTGCGGGGAATATCCTTCTCGCGTGATTCTCGGACATGTCGACCCACCCGAACAAAATAGCGCGATACATAATCAACCATCTCGGGCCCATGTCGTAATCGGGACAGTTCCAGCAACGGGTCCTGCTCCTGCATGGACGTTTGTCCTACAGATGCATCATTCTGAACGATCCGCATGACGAACAGCACGAGCTGGGTGACGATCATTTTCACCTGCTTGAATGGCAACCCTGCCAACTGTCCTGACCATTCCTGTAAAATCGCATGTACGGCAGCATCATTACCGGCTCGAATTTCCGTAATCATCAGCAGTTCCTTCTCCAGTAATTGACTGCTGTTTGGCTCGGCCGCCTGAATGCTCTCGTAGGGGATGATCTGGCTATAGCCCACCCACCCCCGATGCTCCGCCGCTTGCACGGCTTCCTCATACGCCTCGGGAAGTTGCTCCATCCGTTGTACAGGACGGCTAATCCCGATGGACACGCCCAGACTCAATCGTTCCTGCACGGCCTGCCGAATCTGCTGTGCCGCCCGCTCCGCCGCCCTGCAAGATGCCGTCGCCAGCAGCACAACACGCCGATCGCGGGAAACCGCTGCACTGTGCGCCTTCGCTCCGGTCGCTGCCGCAGCCTCCCCAGCCAGTCCAGCGAATACATGGCTGTTTTTATGCATGGAACCGTGTGACTTGCTAGCGGCTGCTTCCTGCTGCGACGCCTCCTCCAGCTCGCAACACAGCACGGTATAAGGCGGCCCACTCGTCTCGCCGAAAAATCTCAGCCCGTCCATCTCCCGAATGACCTCGGCTGCAGGACGCCGCTGCTGGAGCAAATCCAGCAGTAGATGCTCCCTGTACAATGGCTCCAATGAACGATGGCGGTGAATCGCTTCCTCCTCGCTTCTTCGCCATTGCGCAATACGATCCTCAGCCCGGCTCAATGCCGCTTCGAAATCCTCGCTGGTCACCGGCTTGAGCAAATAATCGACCGCTTGAAGCGAGACTGCCTGACGAATATACGTCATAGATTCGTACCCTGTCAGGAATAATAACGGGGTCTGCTGATCCTTGTCCCGAATGGTTTTTGCTACGTCCAGTCCACTCATATCCGGTAAATTAATATCCAGTAAAACCATGTCCGGTCGCTGCTCCGTATACAAACGTAATGCCGTTGCGCCGTCCCCCGCCACATCACTGACTTCCACTGATAGGCCACTTTCCGCCACCATCAGCTTCAGTCCTTCCCGAATATGATATTCGTCGTCCACAATCAGCAGCCGGTACATGCCATTCTCCCCTTTCTTATTCAGTTCGAATGGGTGCCAGTAAGGTAACCGAGGTGTACTGACCCGGCTCGCTTGTCACGGACAGTCCATATTGCGGACCATAATGCCCAAGACGTTCATGTACATTGCGCAGTCCAAAGCCAATAGCACTTCCCCGCTCGGCATCTAGCGACTTCCGAATATCGTCCAGACGCTCGGCTCCAATACCGCCCCCATCATCACTGACCGTCAAACGCAACATATCCCCTTCCCTTGTGCCGGATAACATGATATAGCCATGGTCGGTGCGCCCTTTTAAACCGTGGTAAATAGCATTTTCGACGAGCGGCTGGAGGATTAGTTTGGGTACATAAAATCCGCAAATATCCTCCTCTACCTCGCAAATCCACTCGAACGAATTCCTAAACCTGAACTGCTGCACCTTCACATAGGCGCTTACATGCTCAACTTCCTGTCCCAAACTGATTTGCTCTCGGCCATAACTTAGTGAAATGCGAAAACATTTACCGAAGGCACCGATTACCTCTGCCATATCCCGTTGCCCATTCGCCAATGCCATTCCCTTCAGTGACTCCAGCGTGTTGTACAAAAAATGCGGATTAATCTGCGCCTGAAGCGCGCGGAACTCAGCCTGCTTACGCGACAGCAACGCTTCGTAGACCTGATCGTACAGTTCATGATTTTTTTGCATCATATGAAGAAAACGCTCCCCGATCTGCCCTACCTCATCCTTAGGATTAAAAACAACGGAAGTAGGAGCTTCGAAAGCTTGGGCTGAGCCTGTAGCATTCACACTCCCATCGACCGCCATTAATCGGCTCAATTGAAGCAGGGGGCGACGAATCGTGTCACTCAGCCGATAAGACAGCATCCAGCCCAGCATCAGTGCAACCAGAAAAGTCCAGATGGTCCAGGCACCAATTTTCCGCGCATCCTCGAACAGCACAGACTGATCGACTTTTTGCAGCAGCGTCCATTGTCCTTCATTTAACGGGCCGTAAGAGATCATCGTTTGGCGACCGTTCCATGTTCTCCAGTCCTTCGTAAGCACTGGCCTATCCACAGCCGATTTAGCAATCTGCCGCAATAGCGCTTGATCCGCAACGCTTTGCTCCGGCAATCGGTATACAGGCTCGCCCTCCTGATCCAGCACCCACATCTGGGTATTGCCGTCTGTCTCATGAAAAGCAAGCCCCCGAAACAGACTAGCCTTGTCGATTTCCAGCAGCAAAAATCCGAGGGGTGCGTAATCTCCAGTCGTTTTTCGAAGTAGCTTCCCCACATAGATGCGATCCCTCGCCATCCCGCGTCCTGATTCAAACGGCGAATGAGCCATCCACATCATGGGCCGTTCGGCGAGCAGGCGGCGATAGTACACACGTGCTTCCTCTAATGTAGGAAGGCCGCCAAAACGGACCGAAACATTCCCCTGATAGAGAGAATGCTTGAGCCCGCCATTGGCGGCATATATGAGAGAGGACGTGATATACGGCTTGGTCTGGGTTTGCGTACGGACAACCATACTGAGTGTTTCATCGTTCCGTAAATATTCATAATCATCTTCCGGCTTGGTCTCCAGCATGGACTGCACATCAGGATTGCTGAGAATGGCATTGGTCAGGTCATTCAAATCGGAAAGCGTGGCATTGACGTAATTTTCACTCATTTGCCGAGACTGCATAGCTAATGCTTCTGATTTCTCACCGATGGAATGGGCCGCGATCTGGTAAAAGGTAAAGGTCAATACCACCATCGGAATGACGGTGAGTACCAGCGTCAGTACAATAAATTTCCCACGGATTGTAGGAATCCCGGCGAACTTTTGACGACCCCGGCCTCCCATTCATCTGTCTCCCTTACACATAGGGTGGGAGCCATTCCCCGTGCGCTGCGATCAGGTCATCACACAGAGAAACGATATCATCTATGGACAGCTCTGCGGACGTGTGCGGGTCCAACATAGCAGCATGATAAATGTGCTCCTTTTTCCCGGTGATTGCAGCTTCAATCGTTAACAGCTGGGTATTAATATTCGTCCGGTTCAGTGCAGCACATTGGGGTGGCAAATCCCCGACAAAGGTTGGCGTAACCCCGTTACGATTCACCAGACAAGGTACCTCTACACAGGCTTCCTTCGGCAGATTGGTAATTAAGCCTGTGTTCATCACATTGCCACCAATGGCAAAAGGCTGATTCGTTTCGATCGCCTCAAATATATAAGAGGCATACTCGTTTGACCGTTCATGACGCAAATCCTGATCGCCCAAAAGCTCCTCACGCATCGTTTCCCATCGTGCAATCTGGTTCACACAGCGGCGCGGGTATTCATCCAAAGGAATATTGAAGCGCTCGATCAGCTCAGGGTATGCCCGTTTGATAAAATACGGATGATATTCCGCATTATGCTCGGACGATTCTGTAATGTAATAGCCGAATTTTAGCATCATTTCAAAGCGTACCATATCATGATGCTTTTCCTGCTGTTTAGCGGCGGCTCGTTTTTTAATCTCAGGATATAAATCTACACCATCCTTACTCACTTCGAGCAGCCACGCCATATGATTGATGCCTGCGATTTTTGCCTTTACACCTTCCTGCTCCAGCCCAAGGCTTTTGAACAGCTCCGGTATACACGTCTGCACGCTATGACACAGCCCTACCGTACGGACACCGCCATAAACGTTCATTACATTCGTCAGCACTGCCATCGGATTGGTGTAGTTGAGAAACCAAGCATCCGGGCACACCTCACGCACGTCTGCCGCAAAATCGAGCATTACCGGAATCGTGCGTAAATTGCGGAAAATGCCACCAATGCCGACCGTATCGGCAATCGTTTGGCGCAGACCGTATTTTTTTGGAATTTCAAAATCCGTAATTGTACACGGATCATAGCCGCCCACCTGGATGGCATTTACCACATAAGTCGCTCCACGCAGTGCTTCCTTGCGGTCAGTGTAGGAGCGGATCACACAGGTGCTCCCTGTTGTTTTTTTCAAATTGGATAAAATATTTTCTGAATCTTTCAGCCTTACGGGGTCAATATCGAACAACGCTAGTTCAAAGCCCTGCAAAGCAGGCGTCAACATACAATCGCCAAGCACATTTTTAGCAAATACCGTACTGCCTGCACCCAGAAATGTAATCTTGCTCATACTTTATCCCCCATTCACATTTTGTTCGCAGCTTTGCACTCCAAATGCAAGGATACCCACCGCCACTCTCCCCTTTATAGGAGGAAAGTGACGATGGGAAAAATTAGTCATGACTATGCGTTGTTGCCGCCCATTCAGAATACCCCCGCTGATTTAGCGGAGCTGACAGGTCGAGGCGGTAAGGCAGATGTTACCGGGGATGTCGTAGTTGGCGGGGTTACTGAATTCTCCGGGCCAACCGGTGTTACCGATGGAACCGCAGCCCCTACCTCAATCACGGTTACCTTCGCCATTGCCTTTAACTCTGTCCCTTCTACTTTGCCCTTCAACTCAAACGAACCTGGAGCAGCATATTGTGCAGGGTCTATATCCTCCCATTCCACAGCCACCCATTTAGTGGAGCCTTCGCCATACGTAGCTTCCACTACGCTTGGCAGTTCGGGTTTTTCACCCGTACGAGTCGTCACGTTTACTTCTTTTAAAGCCGTAATTTTCTCGACTCCCGTTAGGCTTTGTGCTGTACCGGAGACCAAACCTGCTACCTCAGAAGCATTCAAAGCACGGCTGTAGATCCGGAATTCATCCACCAGACCATTGAAATAAGGATCAGGGTATTGAGATTTGCCGATAAAATTATTTTTGGTCTGTCCCAGACTGGTAGGATTCAGGGTCAAGTTGGTATTGCGTCCCACTTCTTTTCCATCCACGTATAAAATACCTGTGGAACCTGAAAGCGTGACCGCAACATGCTTCCATACGCCTGTCGGCAGTACAGGGCCTTCAATCGTCTGCTCCTGTCCCTGCCCGTTGCCTTGATTGGTAATGGCAAACAGCATGGTATTTCCTGCTTTAGGCGTCAGGAACATATATTCATTCGTCCCGGAGCCGAAGTCAAAAATCCGTACATAATCGCTCAGGCTGTTCGCTTTGACCCAGCCGGATACGGTCAATTGCTGTGCACGACTGACAATACCCGCCGGAAGCTGCACGTAGCTGTCCTTGCCGTTCAGGCTGACAGCATTGCCTGTTTTACCCGCAGCCCATGCAGCCGTTCCCTTCACGGCAGCATCATTGCCACTGTCCGAAGAATCCGCAACTACAGAACCGCTGGTTTCATCAAACTTGTAAACGGCAAGCTGTTCAAGTAACGGAGCGGCCGGTTCAGCTACCACCGTTACTTTAGCCTCCGCTGACAACTGAGAATCGCTGGCTGTCAGCTTGAACACATACGTTCCTGGCTCGGAAACGTCCACCTTCGTGCGAAGCGATGTTTTGCTGCTGAATGTGACCTTCGCGTCCTGTGGTCCTTCGACCAGACTCCACTCGCTCGTCACCTTTCCTTGCGGAAGTCCATCATCCGTAGCTGTGCCTTTCAAAATAATTTGATCCGGCAGCTTCACCTTCGAATCTTTGCCAGCGTCTACAACAGGTGCCTTGTTCGGATCAGGTGTGGTTGGTGTCAGCTCTACCGTGTAGGAGGATGCTGTACCAATCTCCAATTTAAGCTTGTTGGAAGGCGCATATGCATTAAACTTCCCTTGTGATTGACCGCCTACTTTAACCAAATACGTTCCTTTCTTCAAACCGTCAAATGTAATGTACGTGGAATGAGCTTGGCCTGGCGTTTGATTTTTCAACTGAAGCCATACATAATCCTTGGAAGTTGCCAGCTTGGCTTCTGTATACTGATCCTTTTCCAGCTCGATATACATCTTTTCCGTAATCAGATTGATTCGCTTGAACAAACCGTCCAGCGGCTTGATCGTATACACGTTGCCACTTTTGCTCACCTCTGCACCGTAGCCCGTCAATCCAAAAATCGGATCCATCGCGATATCAGCGCTTAAGGTTTTGAGCGCACCGAACAATCCGAGATCAGCCTCACCACTCATGCCGCGCCAGCCGTTAAAGAGCGGAACATTTTTACCGCCGCCAGTGCCGTTCGTGCCGTTATTGCCTTTTTCCGCTTGATACGTCCATGCGACCGCCCCGATGTTTTCAGGGTCCGAGCTGATTTGCCCGGAGTTAATCGCTCCGACATTGGCAATTTTAGCTGCATAGGACAACCGTTGTTGTTCCTCACGGTGATTGTCCTCATGATGGCGAATCCAGTCATCCATCGCATATCCAGCAAGCGAAGTCGTGTACTGGAAGTTAAACCAGTTCTCCCCGGTAATCGTCACCGGATCGGTGTAGTAGTACCATACGGGCATATGACCGCGTGCCGCACGGGTTTTGGCATTGATTTTACCCATCATTTCCAGGGCTTTACTTTGCTCGCCCTCTGTATCTATATTCTGCTTGGCTAACGTATATACAGCTTCTTCCCCTGTATTGTCATAGCTATATTCAGAACCATAAGGATACTTTGTATTTTTAAAATTGTTATATTTACGATCCATTTTTTCCTTAAGATCATTCGCTTCATCATCATAGCCTTCATCATGAAGTGCCTGAATAATATCCGGTGTGGTCAGTTCGCCCATCAAACCTGTTTCCCAGTTGTACGCGACTGGCCCTTCATACAATGCTTTGAAAATGTTATACGCCCGCAGCAAATACGTTTCCTTTGGATGCTTGTAAGTAACAAGATCCGGGTATTCCTTGGCAATCTTGTACATGCTGAAATACGTGTTGTATACATGCGGATAAGCATACCCTCGATAGGTCGGTGTATCGTTAGGCTCTGGCATCAAGAAATCATGAATTAAATAATCCTCATGATGTCCGTTCATCAGATTCGTCCAGATCGCCGTTTCCAAATAATCGTCTACGGCCCGCACCTCTTTAGCGACCGGAGACAGTGTGTTTTTCTCAGCCAGAAACTGTCCGTGCGTCAGACCCCAATCGTCTCCCCAGCCCCAGTAGCCGTTGAAAATGTTCCGTTTGGATTTGGTATGCATCATCCAATCGTCAAATACCTTGTCGCGCAGATCACCCGGTACATTCCATTGGGTTTTGTCGACCATAAATGTAGCGTGCCGTTGCAGCGCTTGATCAATCGGCTCGATGGCATAAAATTGTAGAACCGTTTTGCTGCCATTGCCGTATTCTACCGTTATGAAATTCGGACCCAATTTAGTAAATTTCAATTCATAAATGTGGTGTCCTCCAGCCTTGCTATCCGTCTCTGGAATAACGGTTCCGTCGGGATAGGTTACTTTGCTGATCGCCTGCTTGGAGCGCAGGTCCACCTTCGCCTTTTGATTCGTAGGCACGATCATGCCGGGTACGACTGTTGTATCCACCAAGTTTTCTTGGTACAACGTATCTTTTACATCATGCTCGTCCTTCACAGCCAGAAACTTGAAGCCATAGTTTTTGCTTTGACCGGGATTCAGGATCAGGCTTGTATTGGGCAAATAGCCCCGGTTGGTGGACTTGATGACATTGGAATGAATATAAAATACATTCAGCCCTTCCAGCCATTTACCTTCATTGGCCGGATTCCAGGCCCATTTGCTGCCCGGATGCTCCTCATCCCGCCAGTGATCCTGATATTCAAAACCCGCACCTGTTGTCGAATCAGGAATCAGCAAAAGGGAAGAGCCAATGCCGCTGGGACGCCCAGCTGTAATATAGGAGCTGTTATTGCCGACAAAGGAATGCGTCACCACTCTAGTTTCGTAGATCGCATCACCATTAGTCCATTGCTCATTAAAAGGCAGAGGCAAACCGAAATCGCCAATCTCCAATTTTTTCCCACTTGTATTCTGTACCTGTATATTCCACAACACCGAACCATTCGACTCTGCCGAATACGTTTCGATGACTTTAAAATTGCGTATGCCTTCTGCATTAGTAGAGTTCTCGTACGTGACAGTGACACGGTTACCACTGATTGTGATCTTGCGTGCGTCTGCCGACTTGTTCGTCCATGCTTTCGTCCAGCTACCTCCATCCAATCGATACGTGAACATCAGCTCCCCTAGCCACTGATGATCTGCGGTGTTCTGTTCAGGTGTTACCGTTGCGTTCATGACATACTCTGTCGGAAAAGCATCTCCCTTGATACGTATGGATGAAATTTCGCCATGCTCGCCTGTCTGAATCGTCAGCTTGTCATTGGATAGTTCATGGGCCTCTGCCGTATGCACTCCAAACAACACAGACGCTGTGGTTAAAAATAAAAACGCCGCCAATATTCCCTTAAATTTCATCAACACGGCCTCCTTTTGGATTTCGGGGTCCTGATTTGCTTGCCAATCACCTGAAGTCTCTTCATTTCGCCGCAACCTCCTTGGAAATGTAAGCGTTACAACTCTATTGTACAAATCCTTGTCCACTGGTGAAATCAACATTTTCAACCGATTTTTATAGGATTTCAACCTTTCGAGACCACCACTTTATCATTGAACTATCGTTTCTCGTTAGTTCAATGTTTTAATTCTACTTTAGTCCCAAAAATTTAATTTCAGTAATTATATGTTTCGCGCTGAGGGTGCTTATCTATAGACTGGATTACAAAACGCATTTCTACTTTGATGCGAAATCCATTTCTTGGCTAGATCGATACCTTGACGGAGACGATGCTGGAACAGAGAAGTAAATAAGTTTACTAAGGAAACCGCAGAATGCATGACAGGAATGTCATACCTTGCAGTTTCTTTTATAAGATTCGCTTCTGCTGCCAGAAGTAGAGTATAGTAGGAGTAGTTGAAAAAATATTCCAGGAGGCTACAGCCATGTCACAGGATATCTGGATTAACCTGCCGGTCAAAGATGTTGAGAGGTCAACTGCCTTTTTCAATGAGATTGGATTCCATGCGGTGAGCGTTGGTAACGAGAGATCCAAGCTTGCCATAGGCCAAACAACGATTCTGCTGTTCCCGGATGCGGCGTTTGAGCAATTCACAGGTTCAAAAACCGCAGATACTTCCAATACCGCAGAAGTAATATTTTCCATTCCATTGGCGCTGAAAGCAGAGAAGAAGTAGATGCCTTTATTCAAAAAGTAGAGTTTGCCGGAGGAAACATCTTTGGCAAGCCGAGTGAAATTGACGGCTGGATGTACGGCGCAGGATTTGCCGACCTGGATGGTCACCGCTGGAACCTGCTGTACATGGATGAGAGCAAAATGCCGAAACGCTAATATGAAAACGCCGGTCACCTGCTTAAGGTCACCGGCGTTTTTTACACCCCTATAATCTCATATCAGTAATTCAAATCAAAATGGTTGCTTAGAAGGAAAAATTCGTGGGTT
This sequence comes from Paenibacillus sp. FSL M8-0228, assembly GCF_038007385.1. Taxonomy (NCBI): domain Bacteria; kingdom Bacillati; phylum Bacillota; class Bacilli; order Caryophanales; family Paenibacillaceae; genus Paenibacillus; species Paenibacillus sp. FSL M8-0228. The sequence continues at coordinate 1,167,224 of NZ_JBBOXA010000001.1, read as the reverse complement.
AAACTTATACAAATCACCTGGGTTAGCCCGTATTAATTTATTGGTCTTACATAAATAATCAATATTAACGCATATTTGAACTAACCTGCCCGTTAGCTAAATAGACTGGCGAATCATGCCAGCAGTCTATATTATTTGAACTATCGTCTTCCGTTAACTAAAACTACCTTTGAAAGCTAGCGCCGAGTATACCCATCTACCATAATGATTAAGAAAGCAAAGAGAGAGTTGACTGACTTCTTTTCGTCTGGATATACCTCGATTACTTTAAAGTGCTTATGTCACTTTAATGTGCGTACTTCCTATGTATGGTTAGTTGATGCAAAATAATGTTGTACAAAGAAAGAATAGTACAGAGGGAGCTGAAACACTATGAATAATGAATCTACAACAACACGCAAAGTCGCCTTGGTCGTAGGTGCGAATGGTGTTATCGGTCGCAACCTCATTGATCACCTCATCTCTCTTCCTGATTGGGACGTGATCGGTGTATCGCGTCGCGGTGGAGAATCTAGCAACCATGTTCGATATGTGGCTGCGGATCTACTCAATATAGACGATCTTCACGAGAAGTTAAGCGATTTAACTGGGGTAACACACATTTTTTATGCTGCTTACCAAGACCGTCAAACTTGGGCTGAACTTGTTCCACCGAACCTCGCCATGTTAGTGAACATCGTAGAAGTGATCGAACCAATCGCGCCGGGCTTGAAACATGTCAGTCTGATGCAGGGATATAAGGTATACGGCGCACATCTCGGCCCGTTCAAAACTCCTGCTCGTGAGACAGACGCTAACCACATGCCTCCTGAGTTCAATATTGATCAGCAAGATTTTTTAGAACAACGGCAAAAAGGTAAGGCTTGGACTTGGTCTGCACTCCGTCCTTCTGTAGTCTGCGGCTTCTCGCTTGGAAATCCGATGAACCTCGCAATGGTCATAGCGATTTACGCTTCAATTTCGAAGGAACTTGGAATACCTTTGCGGTTTCCAGGTAAGTCAGGAGCTTACAACAGCCTCTTGGAGATGACAGACGCTGGGCTTCTCGCAAAGGCAACAGTATGGGCGGCGACCGACGAGCGCTGTGCGAATCAGGCATTCAACATTACGAACGGCGATCTGTTCCGTTGGAATGAGTTATGGCCGAAGATCGCTCAATACTTTGGTATGGAAACAGCCCCTCCGTTGCAAATGTCTCTGGACATTGTCATGGAGGACAAGGAGCAGATTTGGAACAAAATGGTTGAGAGGCATGGGCTTGCTCGGAATTCCTATAAAGACGTTTCCTCTTGGCTATTCGGCGATTTCGTGTTTGCATGGGATTACGATTTTTTTGCCGACGGAACTAAGGCTCGTCGTTTAGGCTTTCACGAATTCGTCGATACCGAAGCAATGTTTATGAACATCTTCAACGACTTCCGCAAGCGTAAAGTCATCCCGTAAACTACCGTATAAAATAAGAAAGCCGACCTTGTATTGGGTCGGTTTCTTAACTGTTATTCACGTCTGTAAGCATTGGATTAGCCAGAACAGTAGCCTTTCCCTCGTACTTTCTCTCTATATGCGAATCCCCCCAACGGCACATCAGATGTAGGAGTTCCTTTAGACTCCAGCCGTAGTCTGTCAACTCATACTCAACTCTAGGTGGTACCTGATTATAAGAAATACGTAAGATGACGCCCTCTTCTTCAAGCTCCCGAAGGTGCTGCGTTAACATCTTTTGAGTAATTGCGGGAATCAAGCTCTTAAATTCATTATTACGTTTCTTACCGAATGTCAAATGAAAGAGAATAACAGGTTTCCATTTCCCACCAATTACCTCTAAAGTTGCCTCAACTGCGGTGTTGTAAATTTTTTCAGTCTTTTTCACACAACTTGCCCCTTTTCGAATATTTCGAAACAGGTCATTGGTAACTCCTGATGAATTGGAGATATTAAATGTCCCTATTAAACATTATAACGACAACCAAATTATTAGGCTATCCTGCCCGTTAGTTGAACCCCGAATTAAATTAAGTTTTGCTTACATTCCGTAAAAGTATTTCCCTAATACTAAGGATTTTATATGCAAAAAGTAACTTTGAACAATGGGATTGAGATGCCTATACTCGGTTTTGGTGTTTATCAGATCCAAGATGCAAATGAATGTGAACAAAGCGTTTATGACGCTATTATGGCAGGCTATCGGCTGATTGATACCGCTGCCTCTTATCTAAATGAAGAAGCAGTTGGCAGAGCGATCAAACGTAGTGGCGTGGCAAGAGAGGAGTTATTTATCACTACGAAACTTTGGGTTCAGGATACTGGTTATGAGCGTACAAAAAAGGCATTTGAAAAATCACTGGAAAACGCACCCATTCAACCAGCAAATTGAAAATGCAAAATTTATGAAAGAGAATAATGTTCAGATCGAATCCTGGGCGCCTTTTGCTGAAGGGAAAAACAACTTGTTCCAGCATGAAATATTGGTATCCATAGCTGAAAAATATAATAAATCCGTTGCTCAGGTGGTTTTACGCTGGTTGGCACAAAGAGAAGTTGTTGTGATTCCAAAGTCTGTTCGTAAAGAGAGAATTATCAAAAACTTCGATACCTTTGACTTCGAGTTAAGCCAGGAGGATATGGAGTCGATTACTACGTTAGATACGAAACAGAGCCTGTTCTTTTCACATCGCGATCCTGACATGGTGAAATGGATCAGTACCCGTAAACTCGATATCTAACCCTCTTTCAAAAGATCCCCGTAGGTTTTGATTACGCCAAAAGAACCAACAATTTAGGGTAAACGTAAACCTAATTGAAACCGCCCATCCAATAACCGGATGGGCGGTTTTTACATACTACTTCTCCTTCTCCTGCTCCTTTATCACCTGCTCAATCCCCAACAGAATCAGCTTCAAGCCGAACTCAAACGCCCCGTCGGTTCCCATCAGATTGAACAGCCCGTTCGTGAACATCCTCCGAAACAGTCCCACATCCGTCTCGCTCATGGAGTCCAGAAGGCGAATCATCTCCTCACCCGGATGCGCTTTCTGGTCCTTAAAGATAGCGGAGACATTGCGCTCATGCTGATAATCGTCTAGAACGAAATAGAAGACATAGTTCACAAGCGTAGTAACCACTTGCATTTTCTGCTCTTGCTCAAGCGGCGTCGATTCCACGCAGAGCAGCATACGGTTGGTGAACCGGATGATGTCCGGTTCGTGGGGCAGCGTCATCATCATGAGCTGCGTGGAGCAGGGATATCGGCTGAGCACGTTCCGTACCGTTACCGCAAGCCCCGTCAGCTGCTCCTTCCATTCCCCCTCGGAGTGGAACTCTTCCAGAATCATTTTCGATACCTGGTTGGCCAGACGCTGGTAGAGATGCTGTTTGCTCTTGAAGTACCAGTACAGAGAGGGAGCCTGAATCCCTAACCTATCGGCCAATCGTCTCATGCTTAATTTCTCGATGCCCTCCTCTCCAAGAAGCTCCCACGAGGTTTCCAAAATCTTATCCTCCGAAATCTGAGGTTGCTGCTTTTTCATGTCATCCGCCCTTTTATCTAACAGTGTAAGTTTATGCTTTACAGGTTCATTGGTTCATGATACCATCTAACACTGTAAGTCACAACCTAACAGTGTTAGACTGAAAGGCAAAATAAATAGAGAAAGTAGTGATCCGCATGGATGCAGAAAACCTCCATTACTTTGAAAAAGCACCGGTCGCAAAAGCCGTAGCTCACTTCGCTATACCCATGATGCTAGGCACGTCAATGAGTGTCATTTATTCCATCTTGAATGCCTATTTCCTTGGTACACTTCACAATACTGCCATGTTAACCGCACTCGCACTGACCCTGCCGTTATTCGCAATCATTATGGCGCTAGGCAATTTGATTGGCATGGGTAGCGGTACATTCATCTCCCGTTTGCTAGGAGAGAAAAAATATGATGAGGTAAAGCATGTGTCTTCATTTGCCTTTTACAGCAGTTTAGTTCTCGGTCTTATCGTGATGGCCGTGGGTCTCCCGTTGATCAATCCAATCGTTCATGGCCTGGGAGCAACGTCTGACTCCTTCGGATTCACGAAGGACTATGTCACGATTATGCTTATTGGCTCACCATTCGTCGTATTATTCTTCACACTGGAGAATATCGTGCGTTCGGAGGGTGCAGCAATCACATCGATGATCGGTATGATTCTCAGTGTTGTTATAAATATTATTCTCGACGCGTTAGTCATCTTCGTGCTCCATTGGGATGTGATCGGCGTTGCGTCTGCTACGGTCATTTCTAACTTGGTTGCGAGTGCATTCTACGCCTTCCATATGGGATATAAGAGCCAATTCTTAACCGTCTCCGTAAAATGGTTCAAGGCTACCAAGGACATTCTGAGCAATGTATTCAAAATCGGAGTTCCCGTCTTTATTATGAGTATCTTTTTGGGTGCAATGTCGCTCATCTTTAACCATTTTCTTGTCGAATACGGGGATCAGGCCGTAGCGGCTTACGGAATTTCATCACGTTTATTGCAATTTCCTGAGTTTATTCTGATGGGCTTATGCGAGGGAGTCGTGCCGTTGATTGCCTTCTCTTTCACAGCGAATAAATTACGCATGAAGAATACCATTGGATTTACGATCAAAGTGATTGTGGCGTTAGCAGTCGTATTCGGCATCATCGTCTATTTGATTTCCGACCACTTAATTGGTTTATTTACAAATGACTCGCAATTAATTGGAATGGGCAGCTACATTCTACATGTGACGTTCCTATCCTTGTTCATTACAGGAATGACCACATTGTTTACCGGGATCTTCCAAGCATCAGCGCAAGGAACTGCCGCGTTTATTATGTCAATTATTCAAGGAATTACTCTGATTCCTGTGTTGTTTATCGCCAATCAAATGAACGGCTTCCACGGGGTGGTCTGGTCGCTTGTCATTGCGGATGCGGTCGCATTCCTTGTTGGTGCCATCATGTTGTATGTTTTGCGGACCAAATTGCAGCCAGAATTGGATAAGTTAGTACAGTAGAAAACATATAACACCCAAGAAGGCAGGATAAGGACACTCCCCGACCCTGCCTTTTTTAGGTACATGGACGGGGAATAGGGCAATTGTCATTTTAAAAAGGAAAATGCCCCCTACCTGCACGATCTTGCTTATTCAGCGCCCCCATCGCCACACTCATCGGAAAGTTCTTACCTCTGAAGATCATCGTTCCCAGCGCAAACTTCGAGACGAGCAAATCCGTGCCTCCTAATCCCTTATATCTCACTTTTCAACGCTACTGTATTAACCTGTACTGCCCGTTACTTCCATGAAAGAGGGAGCATTTGCCGCGGCAGTGTGCTCCCTGTTCTAAATTCAAATATCGTTTCCCGTTAGTTGAATCATTTCTGTGATTGATCCACCTTGTAGATTCTTCTGGTAAGCGCCTGGTCATCATCTGTCCATGATATTTGGAGCTGTTTGCGGGTTTTTGAGTGCAGGCAGTAGAATGCCATCGATTAGCGCTGTGAAGAAAGGCTTGTCGAACGGTTTGCGCTGGATGAGTCCGCGAAAAGAAGCCATTGAAGTAATGACCTGGCAAGCCATCTCAATGTCTGCGTGAGCGGGAATTTCACCGCGGACGACGGCTCGGTTCATAAGCTCACGGTTCACAACAACCCATGGCTCGAAAATCCCGGCTGTTCCTGCTTCGGCAAATTCCGGATGCTGCAAAAAGGAGCCTAGGCCCGCTAGGACTCGAAATTTGCGTTCTTCTTCCGCGATCGATTGCGGCTTCAAAAGCACGAGGAGATCTTCGCGCAAGGTTCCTGTATCAGGCAAGCTTTCGAGCTTAAGATGATTCCGATTCATCCAGGCCAAGGCGTCTCGGACTAACTCCGCCTTGGAAGACCAGCGGCGGTAAACCGTCGCCTTCCCAGCCTTTGCTCGAGCCGCGACCATGTCCATTGTCATACCATCGAAACTCGTATCGGCGAGGATGTCGATTGTCGCCTCAAGGATTTTATCATCCCGCGTGTGATCTCGCTTGCGGCCCAATGCTTGCGCAGGCTTTTCTGCCACGACCTCAGATAATTCGCCCCTCTCAGACATTTTCTTTTTTATTTTACTCATAAACTTAGCTCCTTTTAAAATATATATTTAGAAACTTATTAGTTCCGGAACTTTACAGTTTCGATTTTGTGTGATTTAATATCATTATCCCACATCCCACAGGAAATATATAGATGGTATCCCATACCAAAAAGGAGATTACAACCATGCAGGACAAACCCATTGCCTTGATCACTGGCGCCAATAAAGGAATAGGTTTACAAATTGCGAAGGATCTAGCGGAACACGGCTTCACCGTGCTCGTCGGATCACGCAGCCTCGAAAATGGAGAAACTGCTTCCAAAAGCATCGGTTCGGATGCGCACGCTCTCCAGCTCGACGTTACCGATCAGGACTCCATTGTTGCTGCAGCAGAGCGTATTCGGAACGAATTTGGTCATCTCGATGTACTTGTGAACAATGCGGCCATATCACACGCAGGTAAACCGGGCGATCCGTTTCCGAGCAGTGGCGCGACGAGCGGTCTTTTGACCGTTGCTTCGCTCGAAGACATTCGTTCGGTTTATGAAACTAATGTTTTTGGTGTCATTGCTGTCACCCAGGCCATGTTACCACTTTTACGTGAGGCTCCGGCAGCACGCATTGTCAACATGGGCAGCACCGGCGGCTCTCTTAGCTGGAACTCCATTCCAGAAAACTCACATCGTGCGATGTTTGGGGCCTATTCGGCGTCAAAATCGGCTGTTCATGCGGTGACTCTTGCCTTTGCCTTTGCGCTTGAATCGACAAACATCAAGGTCAATGCGGCATGTCCAGGTTTTACATCGACTGCGCTCAATAATTTTGCTGGCACTCGTAGTGTTGAACAAGGGTCGCGTGAAGCAGTCCGGCTTGCGATGATTGGTGCGGACGGTCCAACAGGAACGTTTTCAGATGAGGATGGACCCATCGCGTGGTAATTATAATTTATACAATAATGGTTAGTAGCTTAAGGGGGATTTCATGATGCGTGTTTTCGTAACAGGAGCAACAGGTTACATCGGTTCCGCTGTCGTCCGTGAACTCATGGATGCGGGTCATCAGGTCGTCGGTCTTGTGCGCTCAGACAATAGCGCTGCGAAACTAAAAAAGGCCGGGGCCGAAGTACACCGCGGTGACATCGACGATCTCGACAGCCTTCGTAGTGGTGCGGCTGCTGCGGATGGCATTATTCATCTGGCATTCAATCACGACTTCTCGAACTTCGCCAGGGCACTCACAGCAGATCTGCACGCCGTTGAAGCGATGGGGGCGGCGCTGGAAGGGTCCGGTAAGCCATTCGTGATCACCACGCACGCCAATGGAGTGGCAGCAGAAAACGTAGCGTTATTGCTGGCTGAGCGCGGAGTGCGGACATCAATCGTAGAGCTTTGTCCTTCGGTACACGGTGAGGGTGACACAGGATTTGTGCCGAGACTGATCAACATTGCCAAAACGAAGGGCTTCTCAGCCTATGTGGAAGGGGGGACCAACCGCTGGTCAGCTGTGCACCGCCTTGACGCCGCACATCTATACCGCCTTGCGTTAGAAAAGGCACCCGCCGGTTCACGACTAAATGGGGTCGCAGATGAAGGCGTGCCATTTCGCGACATCGCAAGTGTTATCGGTAAACACCTGAACGTGCCTGTAGTCAGCATTTCACGTGAAGAAGCAGACACCCACTTCGGCTTCCTCAGCACACTTGCAGCGCTCGATATCCCGAGATCAAGCGTTGCAACTCAGGAACTTCTGGGATGGCTGTCTGTGCAACCTGCACTGATCCACGACCTCGAACAGTCTCACTACTTCAACAACTGATTGGAGACGAGACCGAGAATCGATCATGGGCCGCTTAATAAAGCACTTGAGAAAAGCGAAGTAAGACATGGACTAACAACAACATGTATGAAATAGAAGTTTGGATATTAAAACAAGATCAACACGAGTGCATACCACACTAAGTGTTGTTACCTTCATTCGCAGCAAACTATTCTGGCTAATCGTATTGTTAGGCTCACTTCCCACAAGGAAATTTTTCATCTTCACTTATGGTATGGTTCACCGCGTTGGCTGAAAGGGCAAGTTCTCAAAAAAAATAGTCTCCTTATCAGAGACTACCCGCGATCTTCCTGTTTGATAATCATACGATAAGCGGTAGCTTTTCATCATTCTTTCAAAAAAGGGCAATCCTTTTGCGGGATAGCCCTTTCTTTAATTTCACTTTTTTGCAAAGAGAATAAGGTGCTGGATTCCTCCATTTGCGCTTTTGCTTACTTTAATATTGTCCTTTAATTACAAAAAACGAACCCCGAATTGTTCCAGCTAGTTTAGACTTCTGCCTAGCAAACTTAAACTTCCCTTCTAGCTCCTTTGGTACCTCCATCCCCTCAGAAAGCTTAAAACCAACAGCCCGCTTTTTAGGGTCATCCACCGTATACATGACATTGATTGCAAGACCATCCTCATAAAAAACGTAGGTAAATTGGATATTTTCCACTTGAAAACGCGACGTTTCTAAAGGTTTAGCCGCAAACGCAATATTACGTTCTTCTCTCAAAATTCGGTTCACATAATCAAGGCTCTCCTGGCTTTCGCTAGCTGGTACAACCGTAAATTCATACTTGTACTTGTTCATAAAATAACGGGCTTCATTAGCACGTAAACCAGCAAGCGCTTCTGCTACAGGTGAAGACTCTAAACCAACCGTAGATACATCTTTAAAATCAACGAGATACGACATTTCCATTCCTCCTCTTCTCTCTTTACGCCCTAACAGCTTCCGCATTTCACCAAAATCAAATTCATTTCTCAAGTTGTTGTAGAAACATACTTATAGCCAGACTTCAAATTAATTCTCTTATCTACCACATAGTATACCAAAATTGATTCAAGAGAAGATTTTGAATGGCGAATTTGTTAGTTTGTTAAATAGTGTTCACATAGACTGGTATTCACAAACACCGCTTTAAATATTCGACCAGCGAGATAAAACGATGCTGCCTATAGTTCCTCGAGGTCGGGAAATTAAGGACTCAGAGTATGTCCTACCAAAAAACTCTCGGCCTGTGTCCTGTACTTCCATTAAGGAGGTTCAGATTCACAAGCCAAAGATATTTTCATTCATGATGGTGGCCGTTAGGCCATGTTTGTTTGGAAAACTCCTCTGCATGGAAGGGGAGCACCCGCATACGTAAACCAAATGAGTATGATGCCTATCTATCATGAAAATATAGATGCATGGCTGAAGAATCATATCGTGCCTATCGTTGTACTAAACTTTGTAACGGTTACACACGAGCGCCAAATGAAAAAAATCGCTGGGGACGACAAGTTGTTGCGGCAGATGATCGCGGCTATGGACGAAGGCTTTCGCGTGTTAGAGGCCTTACGATATCCGCTAACGCCGGCCGCGCAAGCTTCATCTTCTAAAGCGCAAAAGTCTGTCGAGTTTCCCAACAGACTTTTGCGCTTTCTGTGTTGAGTTGGTGAAGTAAACTTAAAACTAACTTGCCCGTTAGTTTAATAAAAAGAGCAGACTTGAAGCGCCTGCTCAACATTGTGTGTTATTTAACTATCGTTCCTCGTTAGTTGTACGCCCTATCTTAATAACGCAAAAAAACGGAGGAGATTGCCTTGGGGTTTCTACTGCTTGTGATGTCGATAGAAATAGTTTAAAAGTAAAAAAGGAGAGATGGCATAAAAATAAGCCATCTCTCCTTTTTCATCTATATAAAGCGGGTAATGGGAATCGGACCCACGCTACCAGCTTGGAAGGCTGAGTTTTACCATTGAGCTACATCCCGAAATAGATGCCGGTGAGAGGACTCGAACCTCCACGGTTTCCCTCACGATTTTGAGTCGCGCGCGTCTGCCAATTCCGCCACACCGGCTTATGAAGTTAATGGCGTCCCCTGAGAGATTCGAACTCCCGACCTTTTGATTCGTAGTCAAACGCTCTATCCAGCTGAGCTAAGGGGACTAATAAATGGAGCGGACGACGGGAATCGAACCCGCGACCCTCGCCTTGGCAAGGCGATGCTCTACCGCTGAGCCACGTCCGCAAAAACAAGATGCGCGTGGAGGGACTTGAACCCCCACGTCAAAGACGCTAGATCCTAAGTCTAGTGCGTCTGCCAATTCCGCCACACGCGCATACAATGATAATGGTGAGCCATGAAGGACTCGAACCTTCGACACCCTGATTAAAAGTCAGGTGCTCTACCAACTGAGCTAATGGCTCGTAAAACTGGTGGAGGATGATGGATTCGAACCACCGAACCCGTAAGGGAGCAGATTTACAGTCTGATGCGTTTGGCCACTTCGCTAATCCTCCAATATGGTGCCGGCGAGAGGACTTGAACCCCCAACCTACTGATTACAAGTCAGTTGCTCTACCAGTTGAGCTACACCGGCGTATTAAGTTAAATGGCGGAACCGACGGGATTCGAACCCGCGATCTCCTGCGTGACAGGCAGGCATGTTAGGCCTCTACACCACGGTTCCAGAGGAAACTTCCTTAGTTGAAGTAATTGCGGGGGCAGGATTTGAACCTGCGACCTTCGGGTTATGAGCCCGACGAGCTACCGAACTGCTCCACCCCGCGACAGTAATAAATATTTATTTTTCAAATGGTGGAGGCTGAGGGGCTCGAACCCCCGACCCTCTGCTTGTAAGGCAGATGCTCTCCCAGCTGAGCTAAGCCTCCATACTGCTTATGACCCGTAGGGGATTCGAACCCCTGTTACCTCCGTGAAAGGGAGGTGTCTTAACCCCTTGACCAACGGGCCATATATCTATTATTAAGAGCTGGCGGAGAGAGAGGGATTCGAACCCTCGAGACGCTTTTGGCGCCTACACGATTTCCAATCGTGCTCCTTCGGCCAACTCGGACACCTCTCCACATGGCTCCCCGAACAGGACTCGAACCTGTGACAACTCGATTAACAGTCGAGTGCTCTACCAACTGAGCTATCAGGGAATATTGGTGGAGCCAAGGGGGATCGAACCCCTGACCTCCTGCGTGCAAGGCAGGCGCTCTCCCAGCTGAGCTATAGCCCCATCTAAAAAATCATTTTTGTATGTATAATCAATAGCCTGATAGGCGAAAAAAAAATCCCCATTATGGGGTTGCTTGGCGACGTCCTACTCTCCCAAGACCCTGCGGTCCAAGTACCATCGGCGCTGGAGGGCTTAACGGTCGTGTTCGGGATGGGTACGTGTGGAACCCCTCCGCTATCGCCACCAAACATGAAGTTGCTATGCAAATTCTTCCGTACGGTTATTCGGTTCATCACTTATCGTGTGAATGAATAGCCATGCGCTTGTTGTATGTCACTTGTACATACCTTCAAGGTTACACCCTGAAAACTGGATCCGAAACTCATTTGCGTTTTATTTTTTAGGATAAGCCCTCGACCGATTAGTATTGGTCAGCTCCATGCATTACTGCACTTCCACCCCCAACCTATCCACCTCGTCGTCTTCAAGGGGTCTTACATACTGGGAAATCTCATCTTGAGGGGGGCTTCACGCTTAGATGCTTTCAGCGCTTATCCCTTCCGTACATAGCTACCCAGCGGTGCTCCTGGCGGAACAACTGGTACACCAGCGGTACGTCCATCCCGGTCCTCTCGTACTAAGGACAGCTCCTCTCAAATTTCCTACGCCCACGACAGATAGGGACCGAACTGTCTCACGACGTTCTGAACCCAGCTCGCGTACCGCTTTAATGGGCGAACAGCCCAACCCTTGGGACCTACTTCAGCCCCAGGATGCGATGAGCCGACATCGAGGTGCCAAACCTCCCCGTCGATGTGGACTCTTGGGGGAGATAAGCCTGTTATCCCCAGGGTAGCTTTTATCCGTTGAGCGATGGCCCTTCCATGCGGTACCACCGGATCACTAAGCCCGACTTTCGTCCCTGCTCGACTTGTAGGTCTCGCAGTCAAGCTCCCTTCTGCCTTTGCACTCTTCGAATGATTTCCAACCATTCTGAGGGAACCTTGGGGCGCCTCCGTTACTCTTTAGGAGGCGACCGCCCCAGTCAAACTGCCCACCTGACACTGTCCTCGCACCGGTTTACGGTACCAAGTTAGAACCTAGATACGATCAGGGTGGTATCCCAAGGATGCCTCCCTTCAAGCTGGCGCTCAAAGTTCGACGGCTCCCACCTATCCTGTACAGATCGTACCCAAATTCAATATCAAGCTGCAGTAAAGCTCCATGGGGTCTTTCCGTCTTGTCGCGGGTAACCTGCATCTTCACAGGTATTAAAATTTCACCGGATCTCTCGTTGAGACAGCGCCCAAGTCGTTACGCCATTCGTGCGGGTCAGAATTTACCTGACAAGGAATTTCGCTACCTTAGGACCGTTATAGTTACGGCCGCCGTTTACTGGGGCTTCGGTTCATAGCTTCGCCCAAAGGCTTACCACTCCCCTTAACCTTCCAGCACCGGGCAGGCGTCAGCCCGTATACTTCGCCTTGCGGCTTCGCACAGACCTGTGTTTTTGCTAAACAGTCGCTTGGGCCTTTTCACTGCGGCCCCCTCGGGCTATTCACCCTACCGAGGCACCCCTTCTCCCGAAGTTACGGGGTCATTTTGCCGAGTTCCTTAACGAGAGTTCTTCCGCGCGCCTTAGAATTCTCTTCTCGCCTACCTGTGTCGGTTTGCGGTACGGGCACCTTCTCCTGGCTAGAGGCTTTTCTTGGCAGTCTGAGATCATGACCTTCGCTACTATAATTTTCGCTCCCCATCACAGCCCAGCCTTAACGATGTGCGGATTTGCCTACACACCAGCCTCACTGCTTAGACGGACATCCATCCGTCCGCGTCACTACCCTACTGCGTCACCCCATCGCTCATAACGGATTACGGTGGTACAGGAATTTCGACCTGTTGTCCTTCGACTACGCCTATCGGCCTCGCCTTAGGTCCCGACTTACCCTGAGCGGACGAACCTTCCTCAGGAACCCTTAGGCTTTCGGCGGATCTGATTCTCACAGATCTTTTCGTTACTCATACCGGCATTCTCACTTGAATGCAGTCCAGCGCTCCTTACGGTACACCTTCAACCCGCATTCAACGCTCCCCTACCCCTGATGCAAGCATCAAGCCATAGCTTCGGTGGTGTGTTTAGCCCCGTTACATTTTCGGCGCAGAGTCACTCGACCAGTGAGCTATTACGCACTCTTTCAATGGTGGCTGCTTCTAAGCCAACATCCTGGTTGTCTGTGCAACTCCACATCCTTTCCCACTTAACACACACTTGGGGACCTTAGCTGATGGTCTGGGCTGTTTCCCTTTTGACAATGGATCTTAGCACTCACTGTCTGACTCCCGGAACTAAATCTATGGCATTCGGAGTTTGACTGAGCTTGGTAACCCTTGCGGGCCCCGCACCCAATCAGTGCTCTACCTCCACGATTCTTCTTTCCGAGGCTAGCCCTAAAGCTATTTCGGGGAGAACCAGCTATCTCCGGGTTCGATTGGAATTTCTCCGCTACCCCCACCTCATCCCCGCATTTTTCAACATGCGTGGGTTCGGGCCTCCAGTGCGTGTTACCGCACCTTCACCCTGGACAGGGGTAGATCACCCGGTTTCGGGTCTACGTCCACGTACTAAAGATCGCCCTATTCAGACTCGCTTTCGCTGCGGCTTCAGCTCTTCACCTTAACCTTGCACGGGAACGTAACTCGCCGGTTCATTCTACAAAAGGCACGCCATCACCCATAAATAGGGCTCTGACTTCTTGTAAGCACACGGTTTCAGGATCTATTTCACTCCCCTTCCGGGGTGCTTTTCACCTTTCCCTCACGGTACTGCTTCACTATCGGTCGCCAGGGAGTATTTAGCCTTGGCAGATGGTCCTGCCGGATTCATACGGGGTTTCACGTGCCCCGCACTACTCGGGATCCGTCTCGGAGAGAACAAGTTTTGAACTACAGGGCTTTTACCTTCTCTGGCGGGCCTTTCCAGACCTCTTCATCTAACCGGTTCCTTTGTAACTCCATGTGAGACGTCCCACAACCCCAAGGAGCAAGCTCCTTGGTTTGGGCTAATCCGCGTTCGCTCGCCGCTACTGACGGAATCACTATTGTTTTCTCTTCCTCAGGGTACTTAGATGTTTCAGTTCCCCTGGTCTGCCTCTATTCTGCCTATGTATTCAGCAGAAAGTGACTGTCGATGAAGACAGCCGGGTTTCCCCATTCGGACATCCCCGGATCAAAGCTTGCTTACAGCTCCCCGAGGCTTTATCGTTGTTCGCCACGTCCTTCGTCGGCTCCTGGCGCCTAGGCATCCTCCGTGTGCTCTTTGTAGCTTAACCTTGACTTTTCTTTGATAAAAGAAAATGTCGATGTTCGATAAAGAATGATTTTTGCCAAAGGCAAAAGATTTTTCCTTACCTGCTACCTTTATTTCACTTGTTTACACAAGATCAGCTTAAAGGAATATTCTAAAACGCAATTTCGTTTCGGTATCCAGTTTTCAAGGTGCAATATTCTCCCCGGCTTTAACCCCGGAAAAATATCATATCAAATTCCTCAATACTTGAATACAAGTATATTTTGGAAATCCAATGTGAGAGTTTGAACTCTCAAAACTGAGCAACGAGTGAGTAAGTTCAGGATATTCATTTCATTCACACGAACGTGATGAA
>NZ_JBBOXA010000001.1:185000-1150000 GCF_038007385.1 Paenibacillus sp. FSL M8-0228 | reverse complement strand
ACCACCGATGATTTCACCAGTAAAATGAAATAAAAGAACCTGATGATTTGTACTACTCATGAAATTATAAATACCTGTAGTGGCTGTAATTTTAACGTCGTAGCCAGTTTCTTCTTTTGCTTCTCTACGTGTTGCCTCAAGAATATCTTCACCATATTCGATTCTCCCTGACGGGAAGTTCCATGTATTCTTAACAGATGCTTTGTTTTCTCTGATCATAAGCAGCTTATCTTCATGTAGTATCGAGACACTCACAACCAACACAATCCCGTTTTGCGTCACGCTAAAAACCCTACACAGTTAGAAAATTAACACCACTATCATTAGAACATATTTTCCATTTGTTGTAAATGACTAAAACAGCGCTCGTTAAACTAAACTACCCGTTAGCTTAATGAGCCATCAGTAAGTCTGATACTTTATTTTCAAATATTTTTCCGTTCTCTACCGTCTGTAAAGGTATACCTTTAAAAACATCTTCTAGTGGATCAAACCGCCAGGAGTGTCCACAAGGCGCGAACGCTATCCTGTCTGAGGTGCGGTTCATGACATCGTTCCTAAAAGTATACTTTATAGGAACGATAATGAAGTATAAATTTTCACATTATTTGGGTATCGCCAGCAAAATGCGGATTTACAACGTTAAGGAGCCTTATATTAAATTTCGTGAATCCGCCTCTAATAATGGATACTAACCCACATCATTTAAGGCAGATTTATTGAACTAATATATCTAGTAACGTTTTAGTGCGCATTTTAAAATTATTTAAAGCATTCGAATAAAGGGTTATCCATAGCTTTTTCATCAACCAAACGCTGAATCAATTGGATGTTCGTACATACTCAAAAGGCCTTTTCGCTCTTAAATAATTATTCTAAGGTATCCGCTCCATCATAAACACTTTTTCGTAATACATCCGCGTTGACGACCCGATTGTGTTAGTAAGCCAATAAACCATGATATGTAATGAGTTCATCTTCGCTAAATCTTTGACGGAGGTCACCTCCACAATCACTCCAAGCTGAGTTTTCCAATTGATCCGGCCAGCGGTCTTCTCTTTAAATCAGCAAGGACTTCATCTACTATGTGAATATGAAAACGTTCAGCGGACATTATATTTCTCCTCCTTTTTTGTGCACATCTTAATCAATTCAAATTTTGCCCCCACCAGACTTACCCTGGCTTATCACTAAGGGAGGCCTGTTTTGGGTTAATGAATGGACAATTCGGAAATAATCCACTCATACCGTCTAAAGGAGGGAACAAATTCATGAATTCTAATGATAATCTATCAGAGCAGAACGCATATTTAAAAGAGCTGAATGCCTTATTTATCCCATTGGACGGAATGGAGAATCTGGACAGCATGGTTAAGGCCATCGGAGATGCAGATATTGTGCTGCTTGGCGAGGCGAGCCATGGGACGTCTGATTTTTACCAAGTTCGGGCCGAACTTTCGAAGAAGCTAATTACAAGCAAGGGATTTAACATTATCGGCGTGGAAGGAGACTGGCCCTCTGCTTATCGGTTAAACCGGTATGTTAAAGGGATGGAGGGGTCCGATTCTTCGGCAGCCGATGCACTGGGTGATTTTACCCGCTGGCCGACCTGGATGTGGGCGAATACGGATATTCGTGATTTCGCGGAGTGGCTGAAGGAGTACAATGAGATGAATCAAGGGGGCGGAAGTGATTGTCCCAAGGTTGGATTTTATGGCATCGATATGTACTCGTTATGGGAATCGATGGAGGCAATCATCGCTTATTTGGAGGAGACCAAGTCTCCCCACTTGGAACAGGCCCGCAGGACATATGCTTGTTTTGATCCATATAGCAGGGACCATCAAACTTATGGCATTGCGGCAGGATTGCTCTCGGAGAGCTGTGAGAAAGAAGTGGTTGAGCTACTAAAGCAGATTCAGAGCAGGCGCATGGCGTATCCGGGAAGTGAGGAAGAACTGAATGCGGAGGTGAACATGCTCGTCACTTCCAGTTCGGAGGCCTATTATCGTACGATGGTCCGGGGCGGTCCGCAGTCCTGGAATATACGGGACAGACATATGGTTGAATCGCTGAAGCGAATCATGTCCTATTACGGCGCCTCGGCAAAAGCCATTGTCTGGGAGCATAATACGCATATCGGTGATGCCCGGGCAACGGATATGATGGCTGACGGCATGGTCAATGTGGGTCAGCTACTGCGGGAAGATCCGGAACATCGTGTGTTTGCCGTTGGCTTCGGAACCTATCAGGGCGAGGTACTGGCGGGAAGAGCTTGGGGAACTCCGGTTGAGAAAATGACCGTGCCGCCCGGACAGCCAGGAAGCTGGGAGTATTGCATGCACCGGGCGGGAGACGGCCGGAATGGCATGGTAATGCTCTCCGATGCATCTTCCATACTGCATACGGTCATTGGCCACCGAGCCATCGGTGTGGTATATGAGCCTGCTCATGAACGATTCGGCAATTACGTGCCTTCCAGCATGGCGGATCGTTATGATGCGTTTGTTCATCTCGACCGGACCACCGCCCTTCAGCCACTGCCTATCCTTCAACCGGTTGCAACGGATGCTTTATTTTCAGAATAACAGCTCGTAAGAACCGTCTGTGGAATGCAGGGTAGCTGGTATAGTTTACCGTCAGGGCTCCGGATTATAATTATAAAACTGGCTCCAATATAAAGCAGCGGCAGGCTCGGACTTTGTTTTATCAGTCTGAGCCTGCCGCTGTTTTATTGAGCTAACGTATCCCGTCAGTTCAATTAAACACTTTCTGATTTTTGGTGGAAGGCGTTAGTCTTCTTTTGATGATAGGTACGTCAATTCAACTGCTCCCTAATATAAGGTCTTGGTATAGACATGCTTGAGAGACATCGTGTTGATGTTATCTGTAAACATCCGCTTTCCACTCATCCGCCGCTTCCAAGCACCAAGATGTTTCTTCCGGGTTGCCCTTTAAGTTTCAAAACTTCTTATCATCCATTATAATACTTTGATTCAAGAGATACCCAATCTATTCACGTATGGTTCTCACCTGTGACAAAACTGTCGGATGCTATTAGCTAGTTCCTCCGCATGAGTAAGGACAAGCATATGATCGGCCCCTTTGATTTCGGCAAACCTAATTGCAGGTACACGCTTGAAGTGCTCGGCGATATTGTACATATCCGGCCATTCTATGGTTCCTTGTATAAATAACGTACTCGCTGCAACTTTTTCTAAACGTTCAATCGAAGGCGGCTCTGGCCAAAGGACCTCAAAGCTTCTCCACTCGGTAAATACCCTTGTCATGTAGTGATTATGCATTTCAGTCAAAAAACTCCGATGGTGGCTAGCCATCGTAGCCCGATAGATCGGTGCGGCTAAGGACAACTCTACAAGTTTTGAAATATCGGGAGCGACCGCATTCACCGATGTCATATAATTGGTAAATTCTTGCGAATATGCAAATCCCGTTAATGAAGGGGCAATTACCACTAGCCGCTCAACCATAGAAGGATATGATAACGCAAAATCAGTCGCGACTTGCCCACCGATGGAATGGCCAACAAGTGTGACAAGATCCAGTCCGAGATGTTCGAGAAGTTTGCGCAAATCCTCCACAAGTGAAGTCGGCTCTTGCATAGCAGGCGAGCGGCCGGTTCCTCGACCATCGAAGGTAATGATCTTGAATGATTTTGCCAGTCCAGGCACCATATATCTCCATACCCTTGAGTCGACACCTCCCGAGTGAATCATGACTATAGGGACTCCATTCCCCTCGATTTCGTAAAAAAGTTCCACCTTGTTCCTCTCCCCAATGTGGTAATATTTTCCTGATTACCATTTTAGCCATGGCTGAACATACAGTCTATATTAAAAAGATATCCACTATGAAGTCACTTTGAATAACTGCCCGTCGCTTAATTAATGCCTCGTCATCTTGTGTATAGAGGACGAGAGCTGCTGGGATTATGCGAAAAGTGATGAACAAACATGGCGGAGACATATCCTGGACCATCTTCTACTCAACATGCCCAAAATATTTTTTAAGCCTCTAAATCCCTCTCTTTGTCAGCAGAAAATAAAGTATTAGACTGGCTCTATAAATTGAACAGCGACAGCCGAGGACAAAAAATAAAGTCCTAGACGGTCGCTGTCCACCACCCTTCACAACTCGGTAGAAACCGCTTTCGCTATCCAAGTCTCCATACCAGTCCCAACACCATTCTCTTACGTTGCCAGACATATCGTAGTAAATTCCTAACTCGTTGGGTTTCCGGGTATCGATTGATTTTGTTTTATTATTGTTGCTCTCTATAATAGGCCAGTTCCAGTCTCCAGATAAGTATTTGTCTCCGGCGTTTTTCCAATACCATTCGACCTCGTCAGCATTATTGCTTCCGCTGTATGTGTAGCCCTTGCTCGCCTGACCTCCGTCTGCAGCATATTCCCACTCCAATTCTGTAGGCAATCGGCAACCGTTAGCTCCCTCATTAATCGTTACTGTCCATTTTATATTATCGTTATCATCCTTATTTATTCGGGTCTTTTATTATCCTTGTCTATGTTGTAATACGGTTTTAAGCCCTCTCGTATACCTCTTTGATTACAGTACTCCACAACGTCATACCAACTCACCATTTCTCCTGGCAAACTGTCGCCTATGAATACCGAGGGATTACTTCCCATGACTTCAACCCACTCTTTTTGAACTACTTCATATTTGTTGATATAAAAGTTCGATAGGGCCACGCTTTTTCCAGAGTTGTTGTACTTGTTGTTCTGAAAAGTCCCACCTTCCACGAATACAAGGTTATCCCTTTTCTCAGGCTTATCTTGCGAACAAGCGCTGATCACAACCATTGGTGCTATTAAAAGGAAAATCAATAGCTTTCTCATTGATATATCCCCTTTAAGCTGATAGGGAAAATGATAGGCCATGACGGCCCGCAATTCGCCTCCAGCAGCGTCGAAGGCCGTTCGTCTAGCAGGTAACGGCCTGCAACGCATCCGCACTGACGGATAGACTGGAGGAGAACGGCCATCGGCCTGTCTACAATGCTTAGAGATCAGTGTTTCCTCCATGGACCAATTCGTGTAAATCCTATCAGACAGCTTTCGGAACCCGTTTATCCCGTGAGACAGCCCCAACCGCGCCTGTTCGTTGAACAGCTTGCAGTTAAGTGGTTACCACACCGTTACGTTAGAGCTCCCGCTACTCTGATACCCCTCTGTCGCCAACACCTGGTAAGACCAGTTACTTCCCAGATTCATTCCTTTGCTCGCCCACGCTTTCACGTGGTTGCTGAAAGTGATCGTGGAGTTGCCCCCGGTCGGTCTCTTCGACTGTCGAACACTCCAGTACTGAATAAACGTCGTTTTTTGGCCTTCAATGGAAGGTGCGTCGTATCGCATTGTTGTGTAGATGTCATATGTGCCCCCATCACTGGTCACCGTACCTTTATACGTTCCGGTAGGTCGATAAGTCCCCCAGCTATCAACGACGTAATATTCAATGAGTGAGTTTCTCGTCCACCCGTAGAGAGCCAAATATCCATTACCGGACGGCGCCCAGACACCGGCATTGTAGTTAATCGTTCTGTTTGGCGATCCAGTAGTCCAGCCTTTGCCGACAACAAAATTCCCGGTATCCTTCCATGTTACGCTGTAATTACCGCCTGATCCATTTACAGCATTGACCGTCCCGCCGCCATCGGTCCAATTTTGCCAATAGTCTGTCGCTGCACTTGAGGTTGTTGCAAACAACCCAAAACTCATGGAAGCTGCAAGAACTACCGTCATCATTTTCTTACTAAACTTAAACATACTCTACCTCCTAAAATTTTGTATTTGTCCCATACACTTGCTTGTTGGTTGATTCTCTTTGCAGTATATCACCTATCCGTGCCATATTCCGTATTTTTTTACTTTAACCTCCTTTCTGAGTGAAATTATAGAATAATAGCGTTTGCATATAAACCTAGCAAATTAAAGCTTTAACTCTATTATGTTTAGCTTTCTTTGAAATTTTAGAACCCGTCGAGGGTAACAATAGATACCGAGTCCCGTAACGTTGAAAGAAGGGCTTGGCTGCTTTTAATTAATTCGAGCAATATGCGAATCCATTTTTTATGTTTTCCTTTTTAGCTATTCACCTAATCAGTAACGATACCAAGTTCTTGTCCCTTTCGGCAATGGAATCAAGTCTTGTACTCCGACACCTTTGTAGTCTTTTGTTGTTGAGGATTTTCCATTGGTTCAAAATCGGGTCAGTCCCATCACCGCGGGAGCTTTATTTCTGGAATTATTCATTTTACCTTTAACGTTTAGGATTACCTGTCTGACCAAGAATAAATTCAATGCTCACCTTATATGTAGCTTCCACATGTAGTGAACTTTGGCTTGGGTGATGGATTTACGTGAGGATAAAGACTTAGCAAAACAGAATTTATAGAGAGGAAATGGCGTCCCAGTGAACGAATAAAGTCAACCGACCCTGAGTCTCAAAAAGTGAATTAAAAAATTAGTGATCTTATGGAGATGCTAAAAAAATAAACTACCAGCAGTCGATTTTGAACAAATTGAAGTCATGCTTGATTTACTAAGCGAATCAACTTCCCTACACTCGGCAGCAGCGTTCATCCACGGCTATCGAACGGGGCATTAACGATGATTGAAGTGTTTAGCGGGGAACACGAGTTTATACCAAAACGAGTGTGAAGGAACCAGTAATAGATAGGAAGATTTAACGAATGAGTTCAGAAAAGAGCAGCGAGGTTAGACCACCTGCTCTTTCAAAATAAAAGCGGGCAAACCACTCCGATCTAGTATTTATAGTACCTGAGTTATAATTCGTGAATACTCCGCTAAATTGACGGGAAGCTTGGCATTTTCGTAATAAAGAGAGTTTCCTTTTAATATAATATCTTTTTTCATCACATCATTATAGAGGACTGTTTGACAAGTCTTGCAGCTCTTATTGCATAATGATGACGTTTTCCACTCAGACATAGATGACTTGCTATACAGGATGCTGGAAAAACATCTTCGGGCAGTTGTAATGTGTACGTAAGGGTATACTAATTCCCTGCTAAAAGGGAGCACATCAGTATCAGCATCATCAATATCATTATTATTTACCAGATCATGATTGTCTTTGATATCCAGCTTATTACCTTGTATTCTATTATCATATTGAATAGCAGAAATTTTATATTTACGCATGAACCTAATATTGGGGACAAACCCTCCCGCAGTATTCTGTAAGGCACTTTTCGAATCATCATCAAGCTTGGGAAAATAGTTTGCAATAGAAGGACTTTTTTTAGCTTTATTCAGTAGTCTACCTAAAATAAGTTTAAAGCGGCCGGGATAATGATTTTCAATAAAATACAACATTCCGAAATCATTAACCACCAACTCATCAAAAATAGATGCTTCACTTACTTCCTTTAAGATGTTCACAATCGTGTTCATACTTTCATCCGTCATATAAGGAGTAATCAAGGTTAGCTTCATGTCGTGCTGCTCACAAAAGCTGATAACTGATTTTAGCTCCCTTACTGTTAAGAAAGTACGCGGGCAAAACTCCTGTCCATAATACAGACGCTGATACTGGTTCTCCACATTCGTTAATTTACGCAGGTCGTCAACCATCATCGCTTTTTCCATATTATACACTCCCCTGAACATTATGAATGCCATTTACATGGTCCAGAATTTCCGGGTAGTAGCAATGTGTAATCAATTGATCGTTTTTCCAGCTATTCTGACATATTTGCGAAGAAATCATGTGATGGTACTCTTCGAAGTTTGCCACCTCGCCGCATAAATCTATCGCTGATTTTATCATCCTGATATCACTTAAAACCTGACTTCTGTCTGAAGCTCTCCCGACCAATTTCAAGCTATCAACCGATAATTGGTTCAGATAATATAAGCTGCAAACACCACAGTCACCCTTATTGTCTAAAATCCAGTTTAGCTTTTTCTCCAGCAGTGGTACATCATACGGTATGGGCGTAATACTCTCAATAACCTGATATCTCAAAACACATGGAGGATTAAAAATGACCCCATCATTGTTATTCATAAATCGAGTCCCATGCACAAAATTACAAAAGCCATCTATATAAGTACAGCCTTCATTTTTGATAAAAACCTCAAACTCTGTATTTGGTGAGCTTTCAATTATGATTTTCATTTCTGCCATGGACAAGGAACGGGGCAAAATAAGCCGATCCGCATGAAATTCTTTGGTGTACATTTCTGCTGTGTAACAGTTAAAAATCGTGCCGCCTGTACTGATATGCACATCCACATTCGTTTTCTTATCCGCAAAATAACCGGCCAAGCCCAAATCAGCAAAAATAATAGCATCCACTTCACAACGAACAGCTTGCTCCAAATAGTAATCCAGGATACCAAGCTGCTGGTTGTTATAGCAGTGTTCGTTCATCGTAAAAAATACCTGGCACCCATGAGCATGCGCTATATTCACGACCTCCGCAAGTTCAGCAAAACTGGAAAAGTTCGCATCAGGCCAAGGTCTGCGATTCAAGGCAACGATATAGTTATACCGATCCAACCATTGTTCATCAATGACGCCACAATAAAATTCTTCGGCTCCGGCCTGAATAAAAGGCACTAAATCATCAATGGTCACTAATCCTGTACAAATTCGCATATGTCTACTCCTTTACCAGAATTCCAGCCGATTTTTCAGCCAGATGATGACTAATGATCGCTTTCAACAAAACAATTGTAAACTCCCGAAACAGGACACATGCATTGCTCTGAAGCTGATTAATCAATAAATTGCAACGTCCTCCGCACATATATCTTGAAAAACAACTTTTACAAGGTGCCAAATCGTCCACAGAATCGATACATCCTATCTCGTCGCTTGATTTCTCCAAGCCCGCCTTAGCATATCTATTGCAGCGAAAAAGCGCTCCATCACCATTTACTTGAAAAGAATGTACCCCAGCTTCGCAGGGAAACAATTGGGTTTGATTCGAGTCCAACATACTCAGCATTTTTGCAATATACTCATACTCATTTAATTCACCATAAGAAGGATGGGTATGACGCAAGTTTTTAATGTGGTTTTCTCCCTCTTGCAATTCCTCCTCCGAATACAAGGGACTACAGCCCCTGTGCCATTTTTGTAGAAAAAAATCCAGGTAAGCTGTTGGGCTACTAGGTCTGTAGTCTGCAACGAATTCAGGACGTTCCAGCGGTCCTTCAATTACACTGAAATCAGTCAGATGTAACCTGCGCGCAAGCTGGGCAATTTCGGCCTGAGCCTTGTCCGTGTTTTCCAGTTGATAAACACGCTCTATTTTCACAAAATTAGAAAGGTCATTTGCTCTTTTATGATGTTTAAATTCCGAGCTATAACTGTAATCCGTGACTTCTGAGTAGGGGTTCTCCCTATGAAAATGACCATTTTCGATATCATAGCTAAAAACAGCTTTTGGGGAAACGCGAATTAAGATGACCTCGGTATTCATCCACTACAACTCCTTCGAATCCATCATTAAAGTGCTTTTGGAGGGTACCTCTGTGTTGTTGTAGCTTCTACGGAAAATGAAGACATACAAGCAAAATAAAAGGCTAAACAAGGAATAGATAATCAGGAGTACAGCAATACTGTAGCTTTCAATAAGATGCCCACTGATGATAAGCATCATAGATAGGAGAAGATTATGTACACTGTACACAGTAGATACGGTTGTCGCCCTGCTAGTTTCGCTCGTGATGCTGGTATCAATGTGACTTTGTATTTTTGGAATAATGATCCCCCAGTTAAACCGAAACAAACAAATCAATACGATCCCAAGCCAAATGGACTTGGTTAACGCCATCCCTAAAAAAACAACAGCAAGGATCAAAGGATTAAGTATATATATATACTTCCCTTTGATTAAATGTGATAACTGAGCAGAGATGAGTGGAATAATGCCGAAAAGAGCATAAATAACTCCAAAAAAAGTCGGTGAAATTTTTAAATGCTGTAGATAGGGTTGATATTGAAAGAATACTGAGGTTAGAATGATAGCTGTGAATATATAGTAAATAGAAAATAATAGTAGTTGCCTGTTGACTCTGATTTCCTGAAAGGATTCCTTCATTATTTGTAGAGGGCGAACTCGTTGAAACGCTTTTTTACCTGTTTTGTCTTCATAAACTCTCTCCTCATGAACCAGACACACAAAAAACACCGCTAAAAAATTAGAGAATGCCGAAATGTAAAAAGTAACCGAATAGCTATATTGAATAACTACTGAGCTTAGAAGAGCAGCAGCAATCGTAGACAAAATACTTGCTGAAAAAATTTTTCCGTAGCTACGGTTCAAGACATCAAGCTTGTCATGCTTTTCATGAAGCTTATAAATCAAGCCTTGTTCCGAACCTGATATGAAGGATGAGCCCAATGCAAAAATGATATGAGCTATAATAAGTAGCATATAAGTTTGTAATGATCCCATAAGAAAGATACCAATACATTGAAAAATCGCTCCGATAAGGATAGCCTTTTTCTTCCCAATCAGGTCTCCGATCATTCCCGTGGGTATGTCAAATAGTATGGATGCCGTATAGTAACTGGCCATTACAATCCCAATTTGGGTATAGTTAAGCTTAATCATATTACTAAAATAGAAAACCAAAATGGAATTATATACATAGAATGTGTTCAGAAACCTCAATAAACCAAATAATCTGACCTGACTTTCAAACTTTTTAACCACCTACGCTTCCCCTTCCTCATCAAACAGGCTTACTTCCATTTCAAGTTCCCATAAATGCTCAATCTCATTACGAATACGCTCATTTTCCTCAAAAGAATCAACTGACCAAGTCACAACTCCAGCCACATCACCGGAACTGCCGCTAAAAGACAAGCAGTCACCCACTTGTGGTAAAATATCAGCCCGCTTCACACCTTGTATCTGAAGAAAGTCAGAGCTTGGGGTGACGTGTTTAACCCTTCCTTTCTTCTTATAGAGCAGCAGATACCCGCCATTCGTCTGTGGATAATATTGATTGAAAAGCGGCTGTTCGCCGACAAAAGCGCGAGCCCCCTCCAGTAGCGGGTTTACTCCACATGTATCCTCTATACCAAAAATAATTCCTCCGCCTGCAATTCGTGCCGCTGTTTCGCAAAATAAGATCTCCTGCTGCTTAGTGACTAATAGTTCAGTATGAGCTACTCCACTTGTGATCGGCATTGCACTCAATACTTTGTTATTTGCCGCGATAAGCTGTTGGACCAAGGGCATCTCATGGTCAGGGTAAAAATACCCGCACAGTGGCTTCCCCTCCCTGCATTCCAAAGTGCTATGCGTATAGCAGGCAACTGAAGTGAATGCAACTTGGTTATTATATACAACGCTATCCATATGGAACATTTTTCCATCAATATATTGTTCAATCTCAAATTTTCCGGCATGGTCGTTAAGCAATTGTTCATATTCGTGGATGTTATCCAAATGAACCCGAAACGTATGAAGGGACCCCGCTCCGTCAATTGGTTTAATAATGGCCTCGGGAGCATGTTTAGATAAAAAGTCGATTGCATCAGCAAAGTGGTGAACGGTTCGATATTCAGGAATAAGAATAACTTTCTCTTGAGCAAGATGATTTTTCATTTTTACCTTATCTCTAAAAAAATCACCATCTCTCCCGATGACTCCACACGTAAGACCCAATCGCTCTCTAAGCAAAGCGGTAAACTGCACCAAATCCTCACTCTCGGAAAAAATACCGTTCACGGGCTTTTCATCATGCAGTGTTAGTATAAACTCAACAACTTGAGGTGATGTTAAATCTTCGACACACAAGAAATGGTGATAATGATCACTACAACGCTCAATCAAACGTTGATTATTAGTAATCAACGTTTTTTCATACCTTAAAGAGCTCAAGCCTTCATTCACAATACGAGAAAAGTTTTCGAATTTCGCGAAAATTACATAATGTTTATCCATCCCTAATCCTTTCGTTTTATTGATAGAGAGACCTGGCATTTACAAGATTCATACAAAAAGAAAGTCCCCATTTTTTCAAATATAAAAGCAAATGTTCTTCTGACAGAAAAAAAGCATAAGTTTGTTTAATTTCCTGTTCAAACTCAGCAGCCTGTATATCTGCTTGCACCTGTGTCATCCCACTTTCCCTGCTAAACTCACTATAAAATCGTAAATGCTGGCGATTGTTAAAAGGTATTTTTTGAATGGAATACATAGCAGGATCGGCAGCAATAGGAGAATTTTCAAATAGAATAAAACGGTTATATCGGATATCTATACAATAGGGAAACAGTTCCCGTAGCCGTGCTTGATTAGCAAGAGCTTCTTCACTGGTTTCACCTGGAAACCCGATCATCGCTGTTAATTTCACCGCAATCCCAGCCTCATAGCAACTCTTAATCAGCACAGGCGCATATTCAAGATCTATTCCTTTGTTCATCAGTCTGGATACCCTTGTTTCAAAGGTCTCTACTCCAAAAGAGATCATGATGCATCCTGCACGGTTTAACAGTTCAAACAATCGGGAATTAAAACCCTTTTCCAGTCTGGCACGACAGGCCCAGGATAATATAAGCTTCCTTTCTACAATTTGAGTTGCTATTTTCTCTAAATCTGTGGGTGAAATACAGCAGTCTCTGAATCGTAATACCGAAAATGTCTGTTGTTTTGAAAAATTCTCCATTAATTGCAGGATACTCTCAATACTCTCTTTCTGATAAGTACCATGCTCTTTAATAGAACAATAAGTACATCCCTTCCAGTAACAACTTACAGACGCAGCTACATTTAAAACCTCTTCCGGCATTAGACCACTTGCAGGAAGAGAAGATAAAACGGGTAATGTTATTTTATTGGTGTAATAGTGTTTATTAGTTTCTTCAATATAAGGTTGAAGTTCTTTTTGAGTAAGTAACCAAGATAGTTCTTCCAACTTAGATGAATCCTCAACAGCTCTAACCAGTTCGCTCAATCGATAATGCTCATTTCCCAAGCCAAACGAATCCACATGAGAAAACAACAAATGATACTCCTTATCTGGAAGATTTCGCACTAATATTTTTGTATTAATCTGATCCTCCAGATTGCCGAACAGATGAATGTGTAGATTAGAGTTATATTCTTTTAACAATGAAGTCAACGAAAATAAGGGAATAACCTGATCTGGATGAAAAATTGAAATAGCAACCACCTTGACGCCTTCAGGGACAAGATCCGGTAAAATTTCTTTGAAAAAATCAAAATATGGATTGTGTTCCTTCTGTTCGGCAATCCTTAGTACCTCATCAATATTACGTAGATCCACTCCCGGATCATATAAATTCCATCGCAGCACCGCGGGTGAAATCTGTTCACTAATACGATCATAAATCTCAGCGATTTTTTGGCAGGTTTCTTCTAAATGTTCAAAATTATAAAACAGTTCAGTGTCCGTAAGATGAGTGATGATGTCCGAACGTCCCCGAAAAAAGTAATGAAATGATTCCAAATTTAAATCACGGATTTTGGTACCCACTCCTTGGTGATGTAATAAAGCAGCCGCAGCCGTAATATCGGGTGGCACAGACTGGTAGTACCATAAGGGTGGATTAATCAGCAAAATTTCGAATTGATTTTCATCCTTTTTGCTTTTCATAAGTAGTCTCTCTTTCCATCACAAATTGGATCGTATCTTCAACTTGGTGGCTCACTTTCTCTAATTCATCATAAGTATCAGCTTTAAGAACAAAAAAACCATATCTGTCCATACTGCTAGTCATCTCATCCGGTACTGTATCTCCCTCCTTCTTTTCTATAACCATCTCTATGACACCCGGCAAACGTCTGGCTTCTTCCACCCCTGATATTTGTTTGATTTTTCCACTTTTTTGATAGAAATAACGGATTCTTGAAATATCGTTTCGGGTTTCATGCAGGTACTCATCCGGTCTTTCTCCCAAAGCGCACAAAATCGAAGCCTTATGCAGATTTACTCCGTAACTCAAGCTATACAAATCAGTTATACGGTCCCCTGCAAGACGAGTAGAATATTCGATAATATAAATATGTCCCCCGGACAGCACAAATTCCAAATGACAGGGTCCTTCTGTAATTCCAAGCTCAGCCATAAGATTTATGAAGCTGTTTAATAATTGAGTGTATTTTGAAGATTCCATAGATGCTGGAAGGGTATGCTGTAGCTCAACAAAATAAGGAAGGGGAGTTTTCATTTTTTCAGTAATATGGGCAAATTTACAAGCACCTTTAAACATAAAAGCCTCGAAGCTATATTCCTGGCCTCTGATATATTCTTCTACTAGAAATGAAAGATTCGATGGATAACCGAAGTTATCCTCATTCTGAATAATCTTTTCGGCCTGCCTAATTAATTGTTCAGATGTTTGCACACATTTGACTAACATACTACTTGTCATATCAACGGGTTTAACAATAGCGGGGAATTGGATCTGGTCCAACTGCTCCTTTAGTTCGGATACGCTGTGATACAAATGGTAATCTGGATTGGATACATACTGAGAACCTTTTAGCCCGTTTCTCATACACTCTTTGCTGCGGGCATTATGGGCTACATCTGGGCGAATGGAATTCCAGCCAAACTTTTGGGAGATAATCGCGGCGACCGGTACTGCATAGTCGTGACCAGGTACAATACCCGAGTTGCGGGATATATCCGGATGCTGACTGAAAAAATACTCCATTTTCAAGTAAGTAGACTCGGCATCTGTAATGTCACTGATGATTTCAAAATGTACCAGATGCGCCTTCTCCACCTTGGGGCCGCCTTCTCTTCGAATAACAATTACAATCAACTCAAGTTCAGCGGCAAATTCAATATATTTTTCTCCAAAAAAACAAGGCTCCAGTAAAAATATAGCCCTTGAACTATTAGCAGACATACCAAAGTCCTCCTTACGATCCCTCATTGACAGGAATACAATTTTGCGACACTATTCGCTTTATTTCTTGCGTTCCAAGAAGTGTATTTTTCGAGTTCCCCCTGATATTGTTTATTAGTGATAAGGCTGGAGGGCCTACTCTAAGTCGCTTGCTTAGTACCTCCTCCACAAGTGTTGCAGTTGAAGAAGATTTTCTTTTCCAATAATCACAAATACGCTCGCCAGCTCTATTTATTAATTCCGTGGCTGCATACTCAGTGATTCTTTTACCGTCGGATGTAAAATAGTAAAGCTCACAGTCAATTCCGTAGCATGAAGCCCTCCTGAAGTTTTCCTTCACAAAAGTAACGGGAAGAAGTCTTTCTCCGCCTTTGCTTAGGCTTAAATCCAAAAGCGCATAGACTCCGAGATGCAACGCAATATCTTCCCGAAGTGTTGGCTGGATCGGTATAAATCGCGTTTCAAGCAAGCATGCTGTGGGCTTACCGCTGCCACCTACCAGTTTTAATCTCGCAATTTTCCAATTCATTTTTTGATTGAGGCTAAATGCATACCGTGGATCGGATTTCATATGTTTTTGTTGATACAAAGTTGCCCAATAATTATGGAAATTTGCATAATATTGATGAGGAAATGAAACGCGAGTAGACAGAGCTGCCAAAAATTCAGAATAGGTCCGCAAATCATAACCAATCTCCCAAATCAGGTTACGAGTTTCGAGCAATCCGGTTAATCGCCTGTCCAAAATCGGAGAATTGGCCCCAATGGCAATAAAGAGAGGTGAGATCTCAATCGTCTTGTTCAAAAGATCAATAGCAGCCTGATTATAGTTAACCTGTACATTCATTTGTGTCGACTGACACCCGCTAATTAGCTCATGAACACGACTTGATAGATCAACTTCTCCCAAATGAAGCTCAAGGTGATGTTTTCTTGAACTTTTAAACTGGTCGAGTATCATTTGATAATTTTCCCGGTCATCTGTAATTTCCAAGTCAGTAAATGAACCAGGATAGGTACCAAGACGCGCCAGTCTATTATTTTGGGCATGTGCTATGGCTGCCGCCTCTTGCTCCATTTCCTGCATTTCATTTATAAGATTTTCAAGTCCCTCTGCAAGTGTGAAAGGACGGGATACCAATTCAATTTGGCTGGCACCTATTTCCCGTTTTATAAATGTTGCATTTTCAATTACACGATTCCGGACCTTTTCATCTACCAAATTAAACTCAAAATCAAAAAGAAGGTATTCGGTTTCAAAACCCATAATTCCGGATAAATTATTTTTAGTAACCAAAATATTTTTTTCAAGCTGTCTAAGTTGTCGTAAAAAAGCCCTGTTCATTAACGCCGTTGGATTCAATGAAACGGTTTTGGACATACCCTTATTCTCCCATTTGCTCTATTGATTGAGTTGCAATAGGTAATAGTAAGAATCGTTTCCCCGTTTAAGTTTCTGTTGTTTAACTTGCACTATTTTTAGTCCAGCAGCCTTTGCCATCTCCTCTATTTCATGTTTCAATAACATCCGACATCGACAGGTACAACGGCTGGTTTCATTTTCATTTTTATAAACTGTGAAATACATCATTAAGATCTGATTAAAAACATCGATTTTGACTTCTCCATATACTTCAAATGCTTCCCCGTCGATAGTCAGTGATTTAATCACTTTAGGTGCCCCGCCATATTCCATGATTTGATGTTCCGTCACTGGCGTAACATTAACCATTCCAACCCCTTCGGCTGATAAACTTGAAGCAATTACTCTAAAAATATCAAATTGGTTTTTATACGCAGGGAACATTTGGATAGAATTATCCCCAATGTGTACGATGTCAAATTTTTGAGGGCAAGACCAATCATTTAAGTCAGAGCATACCGTATTAATCATATTTCCATGATCGTTATGCTTGTTGAGCAACAATTGCAACGATTCCGGCGAACGATCAACTACAGTTACAGATTCAATAGACTTGTTTATAAAACCAAATAAGTGTTCACCACTCCCTGAAGCCAGGTCCAAAACCCTTGCATGTATCTTCTCAGGCCAGACATCACCAATAAACTTTTGCATTTCAATCGTATCCGGACCTAGAAAATCAAAAATCAGTTCGTCTGTCTCCATGAGTCACATGCCTATCCGGTCCGTCTGCTTCCAATCTACAGGAGAGTATTGATGATCTTCCTCGCCCATAAATCTTACTGCATGGGGTGTGACTTGAAACAATACAAACTGATTTCTTTTCTCATTGCTAAAGGTTTCTTTTATCATAGGGTTGTTTTCCAAAAATAGATCTTCTTCCTTCTTTTCACTCACCCGTTTGGCCTTACCTGCCATTCTGAGCTGAGCCCCGTCTCCAAAATAAGTAAGCTCCACATTCTCACACGTCCGGATTTGTTCAACCTTATCTGTATTGCTGAAGGTAGAGAAATATATATATCCGTTGTGAACAGTCCCCGCATCTACAGGTCTTACATGAGGTTGATTATTGAATGAATCATACGTTGCCAGATAGGCAATAGAAACGTTTTTAATCCATTTTGAATATTCTTCTTGATTCATTGTATTCACCTTCACTTTACTCTTAGTTTTTAATTTCATCCGGGGCAGTCATGAGCTTGTATCCCCAGCCATCCCTTATATAATGCATTAGTACAATCGCGCGATTTAGACTTTCTGGTTTTAATATGTAAGCCGAGTCTTGTTGTTCCACCAGATTTTCTTGAATTAAAACGGACAAAAGAATATTAACATCTTTCTCCATTTCCATTACTTTTTCAAAATTAACTCCTAGATACTGCTCTAACGTTCGTTCCTCGATTTTTCCATAGGCATTCAAATGCCCCCATACAATCGTAAACGCATAATTATCGACTGTAATTTCTTCTTCGACTGAATGTGGAAGTTCTATATAATTTTTAATATAAGGAGGTGTGAAGCGTACACGATTATTATCCCAATATCCCGCAGATCCGGGTCCAAAAGCCAACACCGGCTCTGTTTCACTTATAGCATCTTTTTCATAAGGAAATATATAATCTGGTAAAGAAAAAACAGTATTATCTACTCTTATATATCCGTTTTGTTGTAAAAATCCGCACACTTCTTCATAAACTGAGATTTTATCGGACAATGCTAAAATATGTTTTCCTCTTTTCTCGCATCGCTCGACAAATTCCTTTCCCCCTGGATAAGAGGAGTAGAAAAGACTAACCGAAATATGTTCCGGTCGTATATTCACTGTATCCCTTATGCTTTCCATGACCGTGCTCTGCGTCTGCCCCGGGATTCCGATTAGCAGATCAATATTTAACATGTCGTAATCAATTTCTCGGATCAGGCTTGCAGCCTTTATAATTTTTTCTCGTGAATAGGGCCGTCCCAGCAATTTGAGCTCTTCATTATTAAAAGACTGGGCACCGATACTTACACGATTAAATCCTTTTCTCCTGAAAATAGACAAGGTTTCTTTGGATGCGGTATCTGGGGAAACTTCATACGCCATAAATTTCATGTGGGTAAATTGTTCTGGGGTAATCCTATTTCGAATGGAATTTATAATAGTGTCTAGCTGACTTTCATTTAGGAGGGATGGGGTTCCTCCACCAAAAACTATCGAGGTGATTGCTGATTTTGGAAATTCAGTGCATTCAATGTCCACTTTCAAGGCTTTAACATACTCATCCATTACATCGAGGTTAATCATCTCCTCTTCCGAAAATTTGGCTGTAAAGTAGCAGTATGGACAGCGCTTCTTGCAAAACGGAATGTGACAATAAATGTGAAAACGATCAATCATTCAAATCCCAACCTTCCACTTTTAAATTGTGGAGCTAGTAACAGAATTTGTTTAAATCGTGGTAGCATGTTTTACATGTTAAACCCCATTTCTTACACAATCATATGAAATAGATCACATTTACTGGAATAAGAACCATTTCAAAAAAAAAAAAAAAAAGCATTCTTCGTTCGCTTAACAGAGCTCAAATAGCCTGCTTCAGCTTACATCAGAATACTTCTTTAAAGTCGCTTTTGGGAGATATAAAACACATATACACAAGTATGCAAAGATGATATGCATCTTGGGCTAAGCTTCCACCCGATTCAAAAACACCTTCGTCCGCTCCAACTGCGGATTGCCAAAAATCTGCTCCGGTGTACCGGATTCTGCAATTTCGCCATTATCCATAAAAATGACGCGATCCGCCACATCTCGCGCAAAATTCATCTCGTGGGTCACGATGACCATCGTCATATTCTCCTCAGCCAGCTTTTTGATGACCCGCAGCACCTCGCCTGTCAGCTCGGGATCAAGGGCCGAGGTCGGCTCGTCGAACAGCAAAATATCTGGATTCATCATCATTGCCCGGGCGATCGCCACGCGCTGCTTCTGCCCTCCCGACAGTCGGGATGGATACGCATCTGCTTTATCTGCCAAACCGACTTTAGCCAGCAACTCAGCGCTTTGGCGGCGCAGTTCAGCCTTACTCACCTTTTTCACCAGCTTCGGAGCCAGCTCCAGATTATCCTGCACCGTCAAGTGAGGGAACAGATTAAAATGCTGAAAGACCATGCCCATACCGGTAGTAATGCCCTTAATGTCACCTGCCGGAGCGTACTGACCATTTTCCACCAGTGCTTTATCATGAATGCGGATCGTCCCGCCTGTCACATCTTCCAGGTGTACCAAACTACGGAGCATGGTACTTTTCCCTGAACCTGAAGGACCGATGACAGCTACAACCTCGCCCGCTTTAACGTTAAAGCTCACTCTTTTCAGAACGTCGAGCTTGCCGAACGATTTTTTCAAATCGATAACTTCTATTGCATTAGTATTCATATCCCGACATTCCTTTTACTCGAATTTAAAACGTTTTTCCAGCGCCCTGAAGAATAGCGTCAGCACCAAAGCTAACAACAAATAAATAACCGCTGCTACAACATAAGGTACAATCGAAAAATCGCGGTTTACAGCCGTATTGGCAAAATGCAGCAGTTCCGGTACCGCTACTGCATACAGTAGTGCCGTATCTTTTACTAATGTTGTCGCCTCATTGGTTACCGCAGGCAAAGCGATCCGTACCATTTGCGGCACAATGACTCTTATCAGCGTCTGCGACTTGCTCAAGCCCAGCACTTGCGAAGCCTCGTATTGCCCTTTATCAATCGACAACATTCCGCCTCTAAAAATTTCTGCAAAATAAGCCGCATAATTCAATACAAATGCCAGCACGGCAGCCGTTGTTCGATCCATTACCAGATACTCCCCAATGACAGGCAACATCGGCAGACCAAAACAAAAGAACAATAATTGCAGCAAAAGCGGCGTGCCGCGTATAACATAAATGTACGTGTGCATCAGCCAAGCGATTGGCTTAATCCGGCTTTTGGCCAGCAACGTAACGACAAAACCCAATGGAATAGACAAGATGAGCGTGATGAAAAATAAAATAACCGTCATCTGTGCCCCTTCAAGCATAGGCTTCATAATTCGTAAAATATATTCCATACTCATGACCTTCGACTCCTAAACCTTAGTTCAATACACTACGTATTAATTTAATACTTTATCTTCACCAAACCACTTTTTCGAAATTTCAGCAGCTTTTCCGTTCTTGTGCAGCTCATCCAAAGCGGATTGCAGCTGCGTCAACAGCTCTTCATTCCCTTTTTTCACACCGATGCCGTATTCCTCAGGGGCCAATGATTCATCAAGCAGCTTATACGTCCCTTGTTCCTTCGACATATAATACTTGGCAACGACTTCATCAATGACAACCGCATCCAGGCGACCGGTTTTCAGATCTGTCAAAGCAAGAACGTTATCCGGGTACTCAGACACTGACTTCAATTTACTTTTGATCGGATTCGCATCCAATGCATCGGCTGCTGAAGACAGCGTCTGGAGTCCCACCGTTTTGCCCGCCAGATCAGCCAGCTTGGAAAGACTGGAAGTAGCTGGTATGACAATGACCTGACTGTTTTTCAGATATGGCTTCGTGAACAGCACTTTTTCCTTACGTTCATCCGTAATGGTGTATCCATTCCAAATGAGATCAATACGTCCGCTGTTCAGCTCGGATTCTTTGGCAGACCAGTCAATCGGCTGAAATTTCACCTGTTTACCCATTTGTTCCCCGGCCGCTTTCGCATAATCAATATCAAAGCCGGTCAGCTCATTATTTTCATCTCTAAAGCCCATCGGGGCGAATTTATCATCAATGCCAATAATCAATTTACTGTCGTCCTTACCGCCGGAACATCCGGCCAACACGATCATCATCAATCCAATTAACATCGTAAACATGGCTGCTTTTCTCATCTTATTCCCCTCCAACAATGGTGACCCCCGTATCCAAGAACAGGTGGCAAACGCTTTAGTTCGTTAACACGTTATCAGAGTATCATCATAACACACCGCAGGATACTCGTCGAGAGGAATGAGCGGAATCTTAGCCTTATATAAATGGAAAACCTGTGACGAAAATTTGACCTGTGTTCTATAATGTAAAACCTTACCTTGACATGTCACCTAAACCGTCTTATTATTTCCTAGTATTCTTATATACTTTTACTTATATTAAATTTTTAGCAGCAATAGTATGTAAATCAGCTTGATAGACAGGAGAAATTAAGCCCCATGTACATTTTAAAGCGTCTTTTTACGATGTTCATTACACTGTGGATTATCGTCACTTTAACGTTTATCATCATGCACATCATTCCGGGTGACCCATTCTCGAACGATTCCAAAACCATTCCGGAAGCGGTATTGCAAAACATGCGTGCCAGGTACAATCTGGACAAGCCGCTCGCTGTGCAGTATGTGCTGTATCTCAAAAATCTGCTAGTGCTGGATATGGGCCCGTCTATTCAATCGAAAACGACGGACGTCAATATGCTCATCGCCCGAGGTTTTCCACCTTCTGCATTGCTCGGTATTCAATCCATCGTGGTCGCGATTATTGCCGGAATTTCGCTTGGAACACTGGCTGCTCTACACCATAATCGACCACTGGATTATATCTCGATGTTTATCGCCATTGTTGGTATTTCCGTACCCAGCTTCATATTGGCACCGTTGCTAATCAAGTATGTTGCCGTTCAATGGCACCTTCTTCCGGTCGCCTCATGGGGAACCTGGCAGCATACGGTGCTCCCATCGCTGGCTCTCGCTGTTTCACCTCTTGCCGTTATCGCCCGCTTTATGCGGACGAGTATGCTGGAAGTCATGCATGAGGAGTACATACGCACTGCCAAAGCGAAAGGGTTGTCTTCTTGGGCAGTAGTTCTGCGTCACGGATTACGCAACGCGTTGGTTCCGGTGCTTTCTTTTATCGGACCGCTATTCGCTTCCGTCATTACAGGTACCTTTGTCGTTGAAAAAATATTCGCCATTCCCGGCATCGGTAAATACTTCGTAGATAGTATCTTTAACCGGGATTATCCAGTGATTATGGGGACGACCATTTTCTACAGTTCCATTCTAGTCGTTACTTTATTTTTAATTGATATTTCCTATCGCCTTGTCGATCCACGAATCAAATTAGTCAGTAAAGGAGATTAACATGAAAGCAGCACCTACTGTCGAAAAGGACAGTCTGTTCAGTCTTGTAGACCGCAGCCAGATCCCCACCGCCACGTTGACCAGACCCAAAGAATCACTCTGGCGGGATCGGCTACGCAGACTTTTCAACAACAAGCTTGCTCTTTTGGGGCTTTCCCTACTAATCATGATTATTGTGCTGGCGATTGTTGGACCTTCCATGGTTTCTTATGCACCGAGTGATCAATCTCTTTTGAAGACGAATCTCTCTCCTTCCAAAGAGCATTGGTTTGGCACGGATGATCTGGGGAGGGACGTATGGGCACGGACATGGGCCGGGGCTAGAATTTCACTCATGATCGGCTTTGCCGC
This sequence comes from Paenibacillus sp. FSL M8-0228, assembly GCF_038007385.1. Taxonomy (NCBI): domain Bacteria; kingdom Bacillati; phylum Bacillota; class Bacilli; order Caryophanales; family Paenibacillaceae; genus Paenibacillus; species Paenibacillus sp. FSL M8-0228. The sequence continues at coordinate 1,127,168 of NZ_JBBOXA010000001.1, read as the reverse complement.
TGCCGCCATTGATTTGGTACTTGGCATTCTCGTCGGCTGTGTTGCTGGCTATTGTGCTGGGCAGGGTAAAACGGGCGACCGGATCGACAGCATTCTCATGCGTATTATTGAAATTTTGTATAGTATTCCTTATCTGCTAGTCATCATTCTGCTGCTCGTCATTATGAAGCCCGGTCTGCTCACGATGATTATTGCATTATCTATTACTGGCTGGGTCGGTATGGCACGTGTAGTACGTGGGCAAATCTTACAGCTGAAGCAGCAGGAATATGTGTTGGCAGCCCGTAGCTTGGGGACATCTCATTCGCGTATTATCTTCAGACATTTGCTACCAAACGCAGCGGCAATCATTATCGTGAATTTAACGTTCACTATTCCGTCGGCTATTTTTGCCGAATCGTTCCTGAGCTTTCTCGGTTTGGGGATTCAGTCTCCTTCGGCCAGCTGGGGGACGATGGCTAACGATTCACTTGGCGTTATTTTAAGCGGTCAATGGTGGCGCCTATTTTTCCCCGGGCTGATGATATCGCTCACCATGCTAGCGTTCAATACGCTTGGAGATGGGCTTCAGGATGCACTTGACCCGCGTTCACAGCATTAACAACAGAAAGATCCCAATTGGACAAGGAGGGATGTCACCATGATCCGCAGCTTCTCGCCTAACCGCAGGAAGAACGGCAGTTCCTTTATCGAAGTGCGCACACGCGGCATACCTGCGGGAAAGGAGGATGAATAAACCCCGGTACGGTGTACTTTATTTTTTGCATAACTAACCACAATAATGGAGGAAAACCACGATGAAAAAAATGCATTGGATGACGATCATCTTACTTTTGGCCGTAACGGCTTTGGCTGGATGCTCTGGTACTACAGACAAAACAGCAAGCAACGACCCGTCCGCTGCGCCTCAAGCAGATATCCCGCAAGAAATTACTGCCAATCTGGCAGGTGGAGAACCTTATACGCTAGACCCTGCTTTCGCATCAGATACAACGTCCTATTTTGTAATTGATAACTTGTACGAAGGGCTGTATACATACGATAAGGCCGGTAAAATCGTAGAAGGCGCTGCTAGCAAAGTAGACGTATCTCCTGACGGCAAAACCTACACTTTTACTATTCGTGACGGTGCAAAATGGTCGAATGGTGACCCACTGACAGCTAAGGATTTTGAGTACTCCTGGAAACGGGTACTAAATCCAAAAACAGCTGCCTACGATCCTTCTGCCCTCTACTACATCAAAGGTGCCGAAGCGTACAACACAGGCAAAGGTAAAATTGAAGACGTGGGTGTTACTGCCAAAGATGATAAAACTCTTGTAGTTGAGCTGAAATCACCGCTGAGCTTCTTCCCCACGATCGCCGTGGGTCATGCTTATCTGCCAGTAAACCAATCAGTTGTTGAGAAAAATGACAAATGGGCAGCAGAAGCGGGCACAATTGTCGGCAACGGTGCGTATGTAGCCAAGGAATGGAAACATAACGAACAAATTACGCTGACGAAAAACGATCAATTCTGGAACAAAGATGCCATTACAATGGCAACGATTAATTTTAAAATGGTGCAAGACTCCACAACGTATTATCAAATGTACAAAACGGGCGATCTGGACCTGATTTTGAGCCTTCCCGTAGATACATTGGATCAGGAAAAGAGCAACAAGGAATTCCTGTCGCATCCGTCTTTCAGTGTGTACACCTATTCTTTTAACGTAAAACAAAAGCCGTTTGACAATAAAAAAATCAGACAAGCCATTGCCTATGCTATTGACCGCGAAGCACTGGCTACCAGCGTAACCAAAGGTGGCGAAACTCCGGCTTACGGTTATGTTCCATACGGAACAACAACACCATCCGGCAAGGACTTCCGTGATGAAGCACCGAAAAAATACTATGAGTTTGACGCTGCAAAAGCGAAACAATTGCTGGCCGAAGGTCTGAAAGAAGAAGGTTTGACCAAGCTGCCACCAGTCACCTTCAAATACAACACTTCGGACAAGCATAAAAAAGTAGCTGAAGCGATTCAGGAAATGCTGAAAACAAACCTGGGTGTTGAAGTGACGCTGGAGAATCAGGAATGGAAAACGTACATTGATACCTTTAAACAGAAGAACTTCCAGATCGCCCGTATGGGCTGGGAAGGAAACTTCCTGGATCCGCTCGGCGTATTGGGGCATTATACTTCCAAAAACTCGAACAACTTTACCAACTGGAGCAACCCGGAGTATGACAAACTGATTGAATCCTCAACCTTTGAGCTTGATCCGGCAAAACGCTTTGAACAGCTCCATCAGGCAGAAGACGTATTGATGGAAGATCTGCCGATTATTCCGATCCAGTTCTCTGCGGACACTGCATTAATCAGCCCTAAGATTCAAGGTATCGTATTTGATGCTCGTTCGAACCCAGACCTGCGCTTTGCGAAACGGGTCGAAAAATAATGATTTTACGTTTTGGGATCATCGCCCTGATTGTCAGTACCTTAGGGTTTCTGTACGCCACCCCCCATCTCTTGAATGGTCGTGAACACATGGCTACTGCAAATCTGTTATTCCTGTTGGGGTTGCTGGGCTTGGTGATCGGTGCAATCTTCCACGTTCTGCAAAGCGGTTTTCTAACCCTCTTCCTGCGGGGATTTGCCGACATCGGACAGTTATTCATTCGTCAATCCAAGGCATTACGAGAGGAAAATGAGCGTTTGCGTTCCGATGAATCTTTGTCAGCCTGGAAAACATCCATGTTCCGCCACCTCAAGGTATATACTTCGGGGTGCGGAGCAGGGCTTATCCTTTGCTCGATGATACTAATGGGGATAAGTTAGGGTGGTATGAGAAGCTTTCTTGCGGTTGGTGAGCGCTGCGCGTGCAGATTGTTCTTCCGATCGCTGTTATCCCCGGATTTCTATTGAATAGAACCTGTAAGGGTAAAATCCGGGGATAAAGGCGAACGCTTCGCTTCTTCAGAACAATTCTGCCCGCTCCGCTGGCAACCTCCGTGGAGATTCTATACGTTTTAGAGGTGTGTAAAGAAAAAGAGAGTTTCGCAAAGCGTTTGCTAGCGGAACTCTCTCTTTTTGCATTTTTTTTATATATTAAGCTTTGAAAAGGGCTCATAGTACTAGTACAACACTTAGTATCCTTAATAAATATGCTTTTCCTTCGCTTCTTGCAGCCATGACGGGAACTCGTTAAGCAATAGTTCGTACAATTCATTATCTTCCATAGATTCGATATCTTGTATTTGAAAAAAATTAGCGTTATCTACCACACGGCCTTGTATGTTGTCGAGCTTCTTTAATACACCAAAATCGGACTCACCCACACCTATAAATTGCCAGAAAATCGGCTCTCCTGACGAATCAATGACCGCGTTGTCGATGTTGTCTCCTTTTCCACGCTTCACACCGCCATCATTAATAAAAATAACAAAGGCCGGATCAGAAGAGGGTTCTTCCTTGGTGTATTTGGCGATGACATCGCGCATCACAGGCGGCTCATCATTACGACCGAACTTGGGCAAATAATCATTGGACAGAATATGTCTTTCAACATAGTTGTCAACATCATTTTCGGTAACGGAAGGCAACCGTGAAAAACGGTGATCATACACCCATACGTCCAGTACACCATCATCATCCAAAGCACTCGCTACTGCAACAATTCGTTCCAACACCTTTTGAACGGTACCATTTTTGTACAAACTTCTCATAGATCCTGAAATATCGAGCACCAATCCAACTCTCGCAGTCACATTCGTTAGATTCTTTTTAGTCAGTACCAGTTGCGCATTCTTTTTAAGTAAAGAAATACTGCTCATGTTCCCCACGCTCCTCTATGATGTTTGCGTTTGTACGTCTAGTACGTCTACTCTACCATCTGCGTCGTTCGTCGCCTCTCAGGGGAAAGTCGCTTAATTCTCCGAGTTGGTCATGTGCAGCCTTATAGATTCGAAGAATAGCTTGTACCTTGTTAAAATCATTGTCTTCGGGGCCGAATCCTTCCATATACATTTTTTGAATGATGTTTTGGAAAAAGTCCATACGTTCGCGGACGGAATCCTGCTCGATTTGCAGTACCTCTTCAAAGCTGTGTGTCTCGGCAAAATCAGACAGTTCATCAAATTCCTGTTCCTGATATCGATCTCCCCGAGTTTCGGGATTGAGATCAATAGAGGTACGCAGGGTTGATAATAAAATATTTTCGCGTGCCAGCATGACATGAAAATCTTTGTTCTTAAACAGATCCGTAACGATCAGACGGCACATTTCCTTGTTCTGCAGTAGAATCCCGTCAAAAGGATGCAGCGTCCACACACCGTAGTTAAAAAATAAATTAAAATTGAAGCTGCTGCTTCCATACTGATATACAATGTTAATTTTCGATTCGTCGATGATTTCAAATGAAAATTCCAGCATGCATTCTCCTTTTGGATTCCAATATTTAACTCTATCCTATCAGAAAATGCATGATTTTCAATAAAAAATTTTATTTCACAGAATCATTTAACTCCACAATTGAATCTGCTTTTTCGCTACTGGCAGCCACAAGTAAATAGACAATGACACAGCCCAAAATAAAAGACATCATACGCTCGCTCTCTCCTTTTGTCATTCGCTTTTTAAGAGTTTATGCACGAGAATGCTATGTATGTTCATCATGTCCTTTATTAGCTGCTGGCAAACCAAAAAAAGACGCCCTTCGGAGTCATCCCGGCGTCTTTTTCATAGATTGGTCTATTATTCTACATTGTCATCAGTTCAAAAACGAGCTAAGACCCTCAGAAGAATTACTATCCTTCAGCGGTTTGGAAGGTTCTTTCCCTTCGATCCCCAAACGTTGGCTAAGGTTGGCATTGATTGCTGTCATTTTACTTGTATAATCATGGCAGCTTTCAATAATCCGACGGTTTGATTTTTCAGACAGATCCAAAGCAGATACCAAATCACCAATCGCCTGATTCACAGCCTCCAGTGACATAGAAGGCTTGCTAAGCAGATCTGTCGTTCTCTCGGTCGTCGTTTTGAGAAGCTTCGCATTTTCCTTGAATTGATCTTCAATGGTACGGTTGGTCGCATCGACGGCTGAAATGATTTTGTCCTGATCCGCCAGCGCCATCGCGATCATAGCCGATACAGTGATCAGATTCGATGTTTTATCAATCGCATTATTTACAGAATCAATCAGTTTATCATTGTTATCATTAATAATATCCGTTGCCGCAATCGCCTGATTGTATAACAAAATCATTTCGGTCATAGACTGCGTACGAGTAACCACCTTGCGCAATCCCCGCTCCAGATGAGGCTTGCGGTTTTCATTTTCCGGCTTGGCAATCTCGGTCTCAAACAGTTCTTTCAGGCGATTACCAAAGGCGATCTTCGTCTGTAAATTGTAGATTTCTTCAATGGAGGCTTTCTTCAACTGTCTCATGCTGACGATGTTTTCTTCCAGATTATCCTTACCATCTCTCAAGGCAGTAATGATTTTCTCGATGTTCGTCTTCACCGACTGATACTTGTAAATGTAGTTTTTTAACGGGCTTTTACGCAGAAGCTTGCCAAAAAAACTCACATTTTTGCTCTGCTGGAGCGTTTCACATTCATCACGCAGCTTTAAGATCATATTGGATACCTCAGCCCGATCACCGGACATGAGGTCGTTTACCGGACGATCCAGCATTTTAAGGGTCTGCCCCGCACGTTCCTGCGTTTTAACCCCCAACTTACCGATATCATCCATTAAGGTATCCAAGCTCATGACATCGCTTTGTGATACCTTCTGAATCAGCTGTGAAGCCTCCTCAGTCACCTTCTGTTCATCTTCTTTTTTCAACTCAGCCCATGGGGTCGCCATACGCTACCTCCTATTCTAAAAAACAACTGTTCCCAAGTATAATCGTTGTTTTTCAGAGCAGCTAATTTGCTACTTTTTTATTTTCTTACAAATCGCCTACAATTCGGAACTGCTATAACGCTGGTGAATAAGCTCCGCTTTGCTCTGTAATTCCATCAGATCCTTATGCTCCACCGTGGATACAATTACTGATATTTTACTATCCACATCCCGTAATCCGTTTAACAACGTCCTCCGGTTGGTACGCTTCGCATCGCCGCTGAGCCGAAGAAACGGATTAATTAGCCCATTCAAATCCTTCAAAATCAATCTCCGAACCGTATGATTCACTTCGCTGTTGTTCAGTTCATGCAAAAGCGGAATGACCCGCTGCAAACGTGCAAATAGAGCCAGCGCCTTCTCGACAATCTCGTTATCAAGCGCATCCTTCTGCCCCTCGGAGATCACCATATCCTCCAGTACCTCCAAATACTCCATCACCTGAGCAAATTCACTGCTCACCTGATCTGGTTGACGTACTTGTCCTGTCATAGACTGCGGTCGAACGGCAGCTTCCTTTTCATGCTGCTGTGTCTCACCGACCTGCTCCTGCACCACCGGAATCACGGAACCGGTCAGATTGGGGCGAGGATGGCGAACAGCCATGATGGCGCTGTATCCTCCCAAACCAAGGATCGGAATCGCCAAACACACAAACAGTGGCAACCAAAAACTTAGTAAAAGCGCAATCAGGTAGCTAACCACAGCAATCGTGGCACCCCACATTTTTGACGTCATAGCTTGTACCTCCTGACGTAAACCCTTACCATATTGTAGAAAACAATATTTGTGTGTGTCAATGTACGGATTTACGTATGGTGATTGGCTGCTCGATATGACTGGCTAAAATGTCGTATTGCGGATGAAGTGAACCGATCTCATGACCCAAAGCCGATTTCACCGCTAGATAAGGAAAGTTGATACCTGACAAACATGATACATGAAGTCCTCCGGACATCCGCGGATTGATCTCTAGCAGCTTGGCATGCTCGCCGTTATATTTTACCTGAATGTTATAATTGTACGGAATATGATACGCCTCAGCGACCTTCTGTGCCACCTCCAACAGCTCGGGATGCTGCTCCAGCAGCCGTAATCGTCCTCCTGCCTTCCTACGCGGAACTGCTGCTAGCAGCTTTCCGTTCCGGTCAGCCAGGCAGTCAATACTGTATTCGTATCCCTCCAGCAACTCCATCACCATCAGATTGGGAAATGATTCTGTGGATGACAATACGCGGTGTGCTTCCTCGAATGAAATATGATTCAGCGCATGGCCGAACAGTTCCTCCAGCGGATTACGTTCATTGTCGATGATACGAAAGCCCATTCCGCCTTCCGCATTACATGGCTTGAAGCATACCTTATGCCCAAGTGCTATTAACGACTCATAAGCCTGTTTAAACTGCTCAGCATTGCTGGCAATGGCATAATCGGGAATCGTGACAATGTCCTTTTGACGGATGGATTCATAAAACAGATCCTTTTCCATCAGTTGCTCCAGCAGTTCGGTATCTTGGCATACCATCACTTTTGTCCCAATATCATCGAACAAATAAAGATGCTTGCTAATATCGAGCATATTCCACCGTGGGATAAAGACATCAATTCCGTGCCGCCTGCAAAAATCAGCGCAAAACCGTGCGTACTCCACACCACTGGTGCGAGGCTCTACTTCAGCTACATCACTGGCCTGTAACGCCATATGCTGCGGATCAGAGTGCGTCGCATAGATCTCGAACGGAATACCGTCCTCATTGTTACGAATAGCATTCATATAATGATACGCCACTGAAAACCAGCGGTTAAAATACACTTTAACCTTCTTCACAGAGCCACGTCCCCTATCTATTCTGAAAATGAAGTTTGAGCTGCGAACACACTCCGGTGTATTTCATGAACATACGCCATGATTTCGTTCGCTGCATAAACCCCCGACACTTCTGTAAAACGATAATTGACCTCCAGCTTATCCCGCAGTTGTTCCCGATACAATTCACCATGACGCGGAGCAATCGCATAATCGGCATAGTCCAGCAGACAACGGTCTAGCAAAGAGTCACCGGACGCAACCACGGTCCCTCCATTCGTGAGGTTACGGATATGCTCCACGGCTGCCTGTTTATTCACGGCTGCAGGTACCAAATACACCTTACGACCTTGAATGGATACCTCCCAGCCCATTTCACGCATGATTCGCGCCTTCTCCAGCACCTGTTCCAGCGGCATACGATCCCGTTCAATCATGAAAGCATAGAATAACTCGTCGCAAAAGCGTTCGTTTACCACCCAATCTTCATGCAGCACCTGCCCGAACACCTGACGTGCTTCTTCCGCGTGAGCACCATCACGGCGCACTTGTTCATGAATACGTCGATTCCACTCTCGATCCACCTCGCCTCCAACGATGATGTTTCCACCATTACTCGTCACGGCATATGCGGGAACCAACTCCGTCTGAAACACGGTGATTCGTCGATACTGTTCCATCGTCCGAGTCGTCACGGGCATAAACATCACATCTTCAGGCAGTGTCTTTAGCCATTGCAGGGCTTGTTCAGAAATAAAAGCCGATGTCGCCCCGTTTATCTGTTCCGCAGGCAACAGACCAGGGGACTCCAGCGGTACGCCAAGCGAACGTTTGGAGTAAATCAGTGTCTGATCCAGATCACTTGCGTAGATCATTCTTGTCCCCCCTTGAGCGGCTTGATAATTCCGCAGCAGGAATAAGTCAATCCTTCAAATACCTCTACGGGCACTCCACGATCCTTTGCCAGCAGCATAATATGCTGGAGATTCGGATTATCTTCGCGATCAATCAGAATTTTCCACGGCACTCTGCGCAGCAGTACACGAGTCGTCTCCCCCACTCCGGGCTTGACCAGATTGATATCCCGAATGCCAAATGCCTGCTGAATCGCCTCAATATCCCGTAAGCCCTGCCATGTCACCGCAGGCGGATTCAATGTCATTAGTTCAGCATATGCAACGGCCGCTTCAGCCACGTCTTGAAAATACCCGGATACCGTATCCACAAACGTATTGGACTGATCCACTGACCGCCAGGATTCATAAAATTTGGCCCCATGGAAATCGTCAGGGCCTATGAGATCGTCGCGTAATACCGTCCGACTCATTAAACCTGATACAGTCGAATTCAGACAAGCACTTGGAATCAAATAATCTTCTCGTGTACCAAAGGTTTCTGAACATCTGCCCGGATCGGCCAGCACCGCCAGATCATCATTTAGGCGCAACCCGTAATCCGCATTCATCTCACGGCAGGCCTCAATCAATACCTGGCGAATTGCCCCTTTCCCCGTCCAGCCATCGACAAACTGAAGTTCAATCCCCAGCCCATGCTGCTGTAAAATGTATAATATCGCATTCCGGTCAATGCCTTTGCCACGAATAATAGAAATGCTGTAATGCGGCAAGGATACGCTATACTTCCAGTCAATATAACGCTTGATCAGGATACCAATGGGCGTCCCTGCTCTAGCCAGAGAAACAATCGCCGTATTTAAGCCTCTTTTTCTCACAATCATCTCAGCCACAGAAGCTGCCGCTAATGCAACCTTTTGGGCAGATTGGGCAAGCGTTTCGTGAAACAATGCAATATACTCTGCGGTGGGCTCGTATTCCACTGGCAGCATTTCTGAATAATGGACGCCCGACTGAATCGCCTCTTCACGATCCTCCGTCCCTTTTTCCAACGTAACCCTACTCAAATCCTTCAATAAAAATGTGACATCCGAGGCAGGATAACTGCCTAGAGGTTTGGGCGGATGAATGTTCTTCTGTTGTATTTGCTCCATGAGTGCTTGCTTCATATCCGCGCTCCTTTACTCTCCTGTCTAGTTAAACCGTTAAAATAAACGACATGCACTTTATCGCAGCCCAGACGGTTCAAAGCCTCCAGCATGGGGTTCATCCGCTCTAGGTCCGACTCCCTTTCCATCAAAACGAATATTTCGTCATACTGACCAGGGTCTACATTATAAATAAAATTGCGTATCGTACTGTCCTCAGGCGATGGATATGTCACACCACAAGCGACTCCATACCCTTCTTCTCGGTGGGGATATACCGGGCTGCGTGTCGTCGATTGAAAATACACATCCGGGCCTAACTCTGCTGCAATCCGCATTGGAATGTACATGAATTCTCCCGTGCCCATAACCAGCGTGCGTTGCCCAGAACGAAGTTGCTTCAGTCGTTCGGCTGTACGCGTGATTTCTGCATCCAACGCTGAATTGTCAATGGATTGTAGACCAAAACGGCCTGTATATTTTAGATAAGGAGCTGTATTGGTGTACCCGTCCGTTGACATGGAGCTGTGTACTACCCGCTCAAAACCGGAAGCCTCCTGTTCAAAACGGTGGTCAATTATTCCAGAAGCATCTTTATTAACCTCTGCCATGCTAGTGGCTGCATGTTCTGGGTTCCCAGCCTGTCCAGCATATTCTGCGTGATCCAGTATTGGTACTCCCTGTACCTCAATCTTTCCTTTGAGCAAGCTTAAAGGCGTAATCGTAATGCCTAGCTCTACCTCCAGATCAGCGAAAGCCTGCTCGTCGCTGTCTGTCCGCCAATCCAATAACGAAGCAATCACATACTGTTTACGCGGAAAATGCTCCTGAATATCCCGTATGATATTAAGCGTTGTTTTCCCCGTCGTAATTTCATCATCTACCAGCACAATCGGGCCATCACCCGCAAAAGCACCTTCATCCAGTGCATAGCAACGATGATCAACAGCGTGCGAATGCTCTTCTTCAAACCGAATAATAGGCCGAAGGCCCGGGATATCCTCGCGCGTCGTATGAATATACGAGGCCCCGTCGTCAAACAACCGATACATACTGTGTCCCAGTGCTGTAGCCGTCTCGGCAAAACCAACAAACTTGATCGGCTCCGTAAAAGCAAAAGCTAAACGCTCATCCATCAGCTTTCGGTAGGCCTCTTTCGCATAGTCCGGGTTAAGTAGTCCTCTCACGGCCTCTCCAATCAGTTCATCCATCTGTTGTCCCGCTTGTGGGACAAGCTCCTTATATAGCAGGATCGCCAGCGCCGCACCACTGAGCAGAGAGGTGTATGGGTTTACCGGAATATGCTTGCCCAGCACCTTGCTGACAAATAAAAACGAACGCTTTTTATTGACCCGTGCCGCCATCGCAAACAGCTTGTCCACAGGAAGACGGAATGGATTATGAGTCTCCGTAATTTTAACGCTGAACTGCTCCAGGATTGGCAGCAGATGTGTTTTCGTGGTTGGGTAAGAGACTGACAAAATGTTGTTGTTCATGTAACACCCCGTATACTTTTGATCTATTGATAATTCGATGAGCCCAATTCAAATGCGGCTTAATTTCATTCATTTTGTTGGCATAGGTACTTTTGAATACCCCCAGACTACCATCGTTACGCTCAACAATTTCAAGTGCATCCATATACTCTTCATGTGTCACCGCATACATGGCCTGTACCGGCTTAATATGGGAGGGATGAATAATCGTTTTGCCGATAATCCCATTCTCTTTGTCCATCATGACTTCTCGGATCAGTCCGTCTACGGCATCTGAGATGAAGTCCATCCGCAAGTGTCGGCCCGGCTTCCCAAGTGCATCTTCGAAAGGAGATACTCTTAATTGAGGTTTAAAGACACGTTCTCGGTGAGAGAAATATTCCCATACAGGACCGGAAATGACGTAATTTGAGCCCACGCGTCCAAACAAGTTAATAATATCTGCGATGCAATCCCGAATGACGGCAATTTCATAAATCGTAATATCCGGGCTGCGTCTCAAGCCATATAGACTGGAAAAATCGGTTGCTCCAATGCGTACATTCAACACATATTCCTGGTACTCGTCTAAGATTTCTTTAATCGACAACAGCTCTTTCCAGCGGGATTCCCGATAAATGATTTTGGAGCTTTCAAGAATCGGTAGCCCGTACAGCACAGGCATGTTGTTTTCGTTTCCTGCCCCTGTATGCATACTCCGGTTATATTCTGCAATGAGTGCAAAATACGCTCGTCCATTATCAGAAGAGAACTTGGGTAAGACAAAGCCCGTGAGCAGCGACAAAGATTCACCCAAACCGTTCAGTAGTCGTTCCAACTGCTCCACAGAGCGCACACGCACAAATAACAAAGGTAATTGCTGTTCACTCATCATCCCCGTCCGTACATAAGACAATAGTTGAAACAGCTGCCGCGCCAGCGATTGTTCCGCCTGCCCGACCTGCTGATCCCCTATCGCATCCTCCAAATCCAAAATGACCGTTGTTAACCCTTCATGTTTTCCATTTTTGATCTCTTCCGCTACTTCCGAGCGGGTCGCTGGCATGTACAAAGCCGCTCCTATCGCATAAGCCAATATACTTTTGGGAGAACGGTTATGAAACTCCAACGGTGGAGTATAAAAGATCGCTTCTACTTCCTCAGAGGTTAAATCATTAAAATATTTCAGGGCTCTTCCCCTCCTCTTGCTCTTTCTTGCCTGACTGAAGCCCTGTGCTCCGGGTATAAAAGAAATCCCCCCTTAGTTTCAGGAGGGATTTCGCTATACTTTGTACATTAAGCCTCTTTGTCGGCCTTTTTCTTTCTTTTCGCCGAGCTGATAACCATTGTGCCTACAAAGACAGCAATCAAAATGCCGAAGAATAAAATCTGCGACATATGAAAGCCAAAAGCAGCAGCCAGCATTTTACCCCCGATAATGGCGATCATAATAAAGGCTGTCTGTTCCAGTTCCGGAAATTTATCAATGAGCTTGAGGAACACTTGAGCAACACCACGCATCATCAGAACGCCGAGAATACCACCCAGGAACAGAACCCATACTTTCTCGCTCACACCGAAAGCCGCAATGACGCTATCAATACTGAAGGCAATATCCATCAGTTCGACCATTAATACCGTTTTCCAAAAAGAAGTAGGTTTGTTTTTCACTTCTCCATCACCTTCGGACTTGAATAAGCCCTTATAAGCGATATAGAGCAGATAAGCTGCACCCAGTACCTTAATCAGGGTGAACTTAATCAGGAATGTACCCAAGCCGATAGCCAGGAACCTGAATATATACGCACCCAAAATCCCGTAAAATAAGGCTCTCTTCTGTTGTTCCTTAGGTAAGTGTTTAACCATAACTGCGAGAACCAAGGCGTTATCCGCCGATAAAAGTCCTTCCAGCAAAATGAGAGTTCCTATAATCCCCCAACTCACTGGATCAGTAAGCGTACCTACAACATCACTCCATGAAAAGAAATGGCCGTAGTTTTCGCTGATATTTTTAAACAAATCATTCAACATGAAAAGAGTGCCTCCGATAATTCAATTTATTTGCTACCCTGCGACCAGCGCATGCCCCAGTTATAGGCCCGATCCAACTCACGATGACCGCCATAGAACTGCACGAGTCTTTCAATGCTAAACGTTTCATCGTTTACATTTTGGATCATGGCAATTGCACACATCCCTTTGCGATTGTCATGTTCATTCATGTGAACGATAATGTCCGGCCCATCCTTCTGGTACAGCGTGACTACCCCGTCCGCTTGTGACCAGTTCGTGACTCCTTCATAGATGAAGGTAAACACCAAAATTCGCTTAATTTCAGAAATTTTAGCACCGTTGATGCGAAGATTTTCCCCTGTTTTCACAGAGCCTGTTCGGTCGTCGCCATCCAGAGCAATGTACGGAAAGCGATTTAGAGAACCGAAAACTTCCCCGAGCGCCTGTACAACGCCTTTATCTCCATTCTTCATCTCATATAAGCAGCCCAGATCCAGATCGACACCCTTGGAGCCGCGATTAAAAAATCCCTTGCTTTGCTGCACCTGATTCCAGTTCAGATTGATCAGGATTTCACCCAATCCGCCTGAGCCCTTTTTCAGATTAATGGTGTCGCCCTTCTTCTTCAGCTCAATTTTCCGCAGATTCAGATTCACCGGTGTTGCAGATGGCTCTGGCTTCGGAGCAGGTGGTACTGGTGGCGGCGTTGGTGCTGGTCGAGGCGCTGGTGCTGGTCGAGGCGCTGGAGACGGAGGTGTAGGCACTGGCGTGGGAGGAGCCGGATTATTTTCCACTTCAATCCCAAAATTAACGCACAACGCATCCAATCCACCGGAAAAACCTGCGCCAATCGCGTTGAATTTCCATTCCCCGTTATGACGATACAGTTCACCAATGACAATCGCCGTTTCCACTGTAAATCCACTGTCCAAATTAAACCGCAAAACCTCTCCGCTAACCGGATGAGCAAAACGAATGAACCCACCTTGAACCTGTCCAAAATTTTGCCGTTTCTGATCCGCATCATAAATCGTCAGCGTAAACGCAATCTTCTCGATGTTTGCAGGAATTCGCGTCAGATCAAGGGCAAATTGCTTTTTGTCACCGGACTGTTGTCCGTCTGAATAGGTGATAAAGGGCGTGGTCGGATTGTTATAAAAAATTAAATCCTCATCACCCGATACTTTTCCTCCAGGACCTAGCAAAAATGCCGAAGTATCCAGCTCCAGAGACGCTGGGGACTCCCAGCCAATCCCTACGTTGACATGGGTCAGGCCCGGATTTGTTTTCGTCAAATCCGCCTTCTGTCCCTTTACTACGATAACAGCCATGATTGTGTCACCTTTCTGTCGGTTTGTCATGTGTCAGCGTACGCTAATGTAGCATTTTGGATCATTCGATTCCCAACGCACATAAGAACAATATATAGACAAACTAAAGCGTTTCGATCTATATATTGCTGATTTGAAAATGCTCTTGGGATTTATGCAAAATGCTCAATGTAATAGCTTAAAAAGAAAGGGTAGCGCCCTATGGACACCACCCCAAGTGGATATTATTGAGCGTCCAAGCCATAGTTTTTAGCAAGCGCACCCAATCCACCAGCAAAGCCACTACCGATAGCCTGGAATTTCCAGTCTGCATTCTGACGGTAAAATTCACAGAATACGACGGCCGTTTCGGTGGAAAAATCTTCTCCCAAATCGTAGCGCAGCACTTCACGATCCGTTGCTGCATCTACCACACGCACAAAAGCATTGGACACTTGACCAAAGTTTTGCGCGCGTGCCTCGTAATCATAAATGGTAACCGTGATCCCGATACGGTGGATGTTCGCAGGAATCTTCGAGAAATCAACGATGATTTGCTCGTCATCCCCATCGCCCTCACCTGTACGGTTATCGCCTGTATGGGTAATCGATCCTGCTCCA
Organism: Paenibacillus sp. FSL M8-0228; assembly: GCF_038007385.1. Lineage (NCBI taxonomy): Bacteria > Bacillati > Bacillota > Bacilli > Caryophanales > Paenibacillaceae > Paenibacillus > Paenibacillus sp. FSL M8-0228. Next base: position 1,112,049 of record NZ_JBBOXA010000001.1, on the reverse strand, counting down.
CCTGTCGGGTTGTTGTAAAATACAAAATCATCCGCAGCTTTGGCTTTGCCGTCTTCATAAAGTAGGAAAGCTGAAGCATCCAGGTCAAAGTCCGCGCCACCACTGTATTTATTCGTATCCCATCCAAGACCTACAACGACACGAGTCAAGCCAGGATTCGTTTTGGTCAGATCAATACGTTGTCCTTTGGAAAGGCTAATGGTCATTCCGCATACCTGCTTTCTTTGTATAGATTTTTTATGCCAAACCGTAATCGCGCGTCAATCCTGCAAGACCATCTTGATAGCCGCTACCAATGGCATTGAACTTCCATTCACCGCTATGACGATACAGTTCGCCTACAACAACGCCTGTTTCGATTGAGAAATCTTCTCCCAGATCAAAGCGGACCAATTCTTCATTGTTTGCTTCGTTTACGATACGAGCGTAAGCACGGGACACTTGTCCAAAGTTTTGGCTGCGTTCTTGTGCTTCATAGATTGTAATCGTAAAAGCGATCTTTTCAACGTTAGCTGGCACGCTACCCAGATCAATTTTAATTTGCTCGTCATCTCCGTCGCCATCACCTGTGCGGTTATCCCCTGTATGAACGACAGAGCCGTTCTCATTTTGTGGGTTATTAAAAAAGACAAAGTTCTTATCGGATTCTACTTTACCTTCCGCATTAGCCAAAAATACGGATACGTCCAGATCAAAATCTTTACCGCCATCGTATTTATTTGTGTCCCAACCGAGACCCACTGTGATTTTGGACAAACCTGGATTTGTTTTCGTCAAATCGATTTTTTGACCTTTGGATAAGTTAATTGCCATGAGTAAGAACCCCTTTTCACATTAAGTTTTGTATGAGCAACCTAAAATTACATATAACGCTGAGCCAGCACATCAATATGTACGGCATGGGTTCCTTCACCGATTGCAGCAAACTTCCATTCGTTGTTATGACGATAGAGTTCTCCACAGACCAGTGCGGTCAGCCCTTCATAATTATCAGATAAATTAAACGTCACCAGTTCCTTGGAATTAGCACCGTCCAGAATGCGGATATACGCTTTCTCGATCATGCCGAAGTCCTGTTTCCGGTTAACGCAATCATATATATTCACAACAACAAGCACTTTGTCGACATTGGCAGGAATACGTGCCAGGTCAATTTCAATTTGTTCATCATCGCCGTCACCTTGTCCGGTCAGGTTATCACCGGAATGCACGACAGAGCCACATGGACTTTTTTTATTGTGGAAACACACTACGTTATCTGACTGAGTCAGTTTTCCGTTGGCATCCAGCAAAATGGCAGAAGCGTCACAATCAATATTGGGTTGCTTCTTGAAGCCAAAAAATCCTTTGGACTGTACAGGGTCCCATCCCAATCCTGCTATAACCTTGGTCAGTCCTGTGTTTCCCTTGGTCAAATCAATTTTCTGGCCCTTGACCAGATTAATTACAGCCACTGATTAACACACCTCCCTTCCGTAAAATTTACAGACTAAATTCAGACGGATTCAAACCAAGCGCGCCGCAAATCTCAGCCACAATTCGCTGCTCATTGGCATCAAAGTCACCATCAGCTGCGCCAATAGCGCTACATACGCCAACGACGAGTCGGCCTACTTCTGGCTTACCTTTCAATTTACCAATCGCCTTCAGTGCTTCCTGTTTACCGATTTCAGGTGAAAACTCAAAGTTCGCTACATAGTGATTGAAACGGTTGATGACCTCACCCATATCAAACACTTTCAATTCTTCACTGATATTTATGTATCCGGCCATTTTTGTTTTCTCTTCCGGACTAATCGTACCGTCAGCAAATGCTACTAATGCACAGCCTGCAACAACAGCTTCCATAAAATCTTTATTCTTAAACTTCTTAACTTGGTCTCCAAGTCCTTTTTTAGTTGTATTCAACCAATTTTTAAATGTACTCATGTTTCCCTCCACAATTACGTATTTGGGTAAAGGTATCCTAGTTAATTTCTTCCTTTACTATAACCTGAATTACGATCTTTTTCTACAATAATATACAAAAATACGGTAAATCCGATCTATTTATTATTAGTATCCTCTCTATCTTTAGCCCTATTTTCTACATAAAAGGCCCTCTTCTATCATCCATCATTTGCTACCCCAATTGCAAGTCTGTGAAATGTCAAAATTGATAGAAAGGCACAGCCTTCCAATTCAACAGAAGCACTGTGCCTTTTACCATAATCCACGGTTCACCACCACTTTTTTTAAATTTGTATAGAACGCTTCAAGATCCGTGTTCTCAGGCAGTCCCGAAACTTGCCCATCTCCCAATTCTATAATAATCCATTGTCCTGCTTGTGTACGAGCAATATCCATTGTGAAAAATGGACTTTGGATTTGACGTGCAATCTGAATAAATTCATCCAGATCTGTAGGAACGGTCTCATATGCAGCCTCATCCCAGTAATTAACTGTAAAAACAGGCTCTCCGAACATGAAGAATAGACGATATTCTTTAGACAAGGGCATGCCACTTTTGGGGTGAAGGGTAAGAAATTCTAAAGGTACGAACTCCCTTAACACAACTCCTCCATTCAATTCTGTCCCCTGAAGTTCAACAAAACGACGAATCACCCGTTCCACATGCACCTGATCTGACGCATCCGGGATATAACAGGCGTCCAGCCAATCATGTTTCCGTGATTTAACGAAGTCCTTGACCATTATTGCTGTCGTTCCAAAAGGTATGACCGCCTCTAGAATATGCTCCGCATCCAATTGGTCCCGCTCCAGCCATACACTCCGAGGCGTAAAATTTTGAATTAACGAGTATGAATCGGGAAAATAGTGACAGTTCCTATAACTCTTAGCACTTGTCAGCATCCTGATTCGATCGGCCTCCAAGGCTGCAGTCCAAGCACCATATACTTTGGGCCTTAACATCCATCCACGGTATAGCGCGTTCACGTACTCGCTTCCCTGTTTAGCAACATACTCTCGCATATTCTTAGAAACAATATATGGGTTAGACTCTGATCCTTCCCGTTCATCCTCGATCAGATTATCAAAATTGACCAACCCTATATCAAAACCAAGACTCTGTGCAACCTCGCACTCTTCACGGTAATCCATATCTACAATTTTAGAATTTAGAGGATCACTACAAAATAGAAGATACATATGAGTTCCTCCTTTTAACAAATGTATTAGCCTTTAATTTTATTTACCATAAATATAATTATTTTCTATTTAATTTGCTCATTTTGTCTATAAATTTATAATCCCATCTCTCTGATCCGATCTGGGTTATCAACAGTTCTTTGAATTGTCGGCGCTCCAGCCTACTAGAAAAAATCCGCTTGGGGACCAATATAAATTTATGATTAGGCAGCAATATATAAAAGGCAGTCAGCGTATTAATGACCCCCTTTACTTCATCCCAGTTGTAACCCGCAGAGTACGTAAAATGAAGACCCTCCTTTGAAAACTCATAATCTTTTTCAATAGGCCATTGTGGGTGATTTAGGTAGTTAGCTTTCACTTCTTTAATAGTAAAGAAAGGAATAATTACAAAAACTAAGAATGGAAAGAAGAACATCGCTATCGTATTAGGATCTACTTCATTATCTACTATAAGCTTGTATGTAGCCATAATGACCAACAGAAACTGGATTGATGCCATCAACTTAAGCCCAGTAGACTTCTGATACTTCAAACAAAAATTAAATAACATGATATCTTTCAATGTTAGCCTGTACGTGTACAGTAATGTCTCTGATTGTTGCATATCGTAACTCCTCTCCCTACCCTCTCAAAACAACACGACTACTAATGGATGGTTTTTTCATTTACTATTTCTCCCTCTAAAACTAGTACTTTAATCTTTTTCGAATATTCAATTAAATTACCTTGGATATGTATTCTATCTATTTAATATATCGGAATTCAGAAAAAAATGGTAAACAAAAAAAATCCACAGACCTCTCCAGCTAGTGAGTTTACAGTTTCCACCTGCCGCTCACCTGTTCTAGAAAAAAAGACTGTAGATTTTATGGGTACTCCTAAACACGTTATTATCGTTCACTGCTCAAGATCTAGTTATAATCTTCCCAATAGCGATACTCCATTTCATTCTCACCTTTGGTGACGATGATCATGTTCTCAATATGTCCAGTTTCTTTATTCGTTCGGTAGATCATGGTACGGGTTTCGCCCTCATCGGGTACAGAGAAAAGTACTTTGTCACTGAGCATGCCGCCACCAATGCCGACGACGTGTTCCCCCCAGCCGGAGGCTGCGCCAGTACCGATGCCCGAACTTCCCCCACTAACACCAGCCCCGCGCGACAAAATAAGACCTATTCCATATCCGGTGACGGTCTGGGCCGTTTTACCTAGAGCATGCTCTCCGGCTGATTGGGTATGCTTTTGGACCCAGTAATCGTATTTATCCGTATTTTGCTCATAACTCACAACATTCCCTTTTTTATCTATAGATATATCCGTTTTGCTTCCGTCTTTACCTGTCAGTTCAGTGACGGCGACAAGGGAATCGGATGTGATCTTGGAGGTCTCTCCTGTATTGTAATCTGTACGGGTAACGGAGTCCTCATATTGCAGCTGCAGGACATTCATCTGGTCGTGAATTTTCTGCATAACCTGCTTGTCGCCGATGGCCTCGGCGTTTTTCAGTAGTTCCTCATATTGATGATATTTAACCGCGTCTGCCTGCTCCCATTCGTCTATGTTTTTGGGGTGCTTCGCAATTTCACCACCATGATCTCCAGCCTCTCCACTGCCTGCCAGCGCTGCGCTAGCGCTCATTGCCGCTGCTAGGGCTGTCCAGAAGCCACGTGTGCTTTCACCATCCGCATTTCTAAATTTCGAAGCGATGCTTTTCAGCTCAATTTCAATGGATTGAACCTTATTTAATATAGAAGATAGTGTATATTTAGCCGTTCGATAGTCATTATAAAAACAATTCCTCTCCATACCATCCCACTGGCTGTGAAGGTGGTTCATTGTGCTATCCAGGCCATTTAACTGGTTATACAGTGTGCCGTGGGCATTGGCAAATTGGGAGGCCACGCTGTCCAGCTGCTCCGGTGTGACTTGGATTTTTGTCATGGTGATCACATCCCATCTATGAAAATAGGAGATAGAAATTATATTTTACAGTAAGCCTTATTTCATATTGTAAGCTATAGAGGTCGGACATTCATGAGGATTTATACGTATTTGTGTATTCAGAAGCAGTTCCTTTGATATAATGAATCCATATGAGTTCATTTCGACAAATACATTATTGAAAGTCAGGTGTAAGGACATGTCAGACAAAAAAATTATCTTTTTCGATATCGACGGTACATTGCTGGACGATGACAAGAAAATGCCGTTAACGGCAGAAAAGGCCGTCTTTGCTTTGAAAGAGCTGGGACATGAGGTGGCCATTGCAACAGGCCGTGCACCTTTTATGTTCAAAGATATCCGCGAGCAGTTGGAAATTGACTCCTACGTCAGCTTTAATGGGCAATATGTCGTGCTCCGCGGGGAAGTGGTCGCTACCAATCCGTTGAACAGAGAAGCCTTGCAAACGATGACCGATCTGGCCCTCACACATAATCATGCCCTTGTATATATGGATCATATGGACATGAAGGCCAATATTCCTAACGATGAGCTTGTAGAGAAATCGGTCCAAACGCTTAAGGCCAAGATTTCAGTTGGATACGATCCGCTCTATTTCCAAGGAAGAGATATTTATCAGACGCTGTTGATGTGTACAGCAGAAGAAGAGCCTTTCTATGAAACGGTATTCAAGGCGTTTGACTTTGTGCGCTGGCATCCGAGTTCTGTGGACGTTGTTCCTCATGCTGGCTCCAAAGCGAAGGGTATTCGCGAAATTACGTCCAGACTGGGCATTGCCGCTGAAAATCAATACGCCTTTGGCGATGGCTTAAATGATGTGGAGATGCTGACAGCTATACATAACAGCGTCGCGATGGGCAACGGCTGTGATGAAGCCAAAGCCGCAGCTAAAATGGTCACAAAACGCGCAGATGAAGACGGTATTTTGTACGGACTGCAAAAGCTTGGTTTGTTAAGCTAACAGAATTGCTGATAGACTGGACATGTTTCGGGAAAAATAAAGTCTGTTTAAAGACTTACATATGAGAAAATAGGAGGTTGTCCTTAAATATGGAGACGGAAGGCTTACGCAATGTCGAACAGCTAGCCATGAAGAAGTACAAAATTTACAAGCAGAGCCTACTCCGGTATTTGGCACGTTCCATGCTGGCGAGTATGTTCATCGGGTTCGGCGTTATTGTAGCCTTCAAGACGGGCAACTTTTTTTACATGGAGCATTCTCCATTCACTTATCCCATGGCGGCGCTCACATTCGGAGCGGCTATCATTCTGATCGCTTACGGCGGCGGGGATTTGTTTACAGGTAACACCTTCTATTACACTTATGCTGCGCTCCGTAAAAAGCTACGCTGGGGACAGGTGCTTCGATTATGGGCTGCCAGCTATGGCGGTAATTTGCTGGGTGCGGGGGTATTTGCACTCCTTATTTACTTGACCGGTCTGTTTGACTCCTCCAGCGTGAACAGCTTTCTACTGAGCGTGGTTGAGCATAAAATGGAAGCGCCTGCAATGCAGCTATTCTTCCGAGCTATTTTGTGTAATTGGCTGGTCTGTCTTGCCTTTTTTGTTCCCATGTTTATGAAGGAAAATGGTGCAAAGATGTTTGCCATGATGCTGTTTGTGTTCTGCTTTTTCATTTCGGGATATGAGCATAGTGTGGCTAATATGTGTACTTTCGCCATTGCGCTCGTGCTGGACCATCCGGGTACAGTTTCTGTCGCTGGCGTGATCCATAATCTCGTTCCGGTTACGCTCGGAAATCTGGTTGGCGGCGTGCTGCTTATGGGGGTTATGTACTATTCGGTGAATCTCCCGTTTTTGGACGAGAAAGAACACTAAAAAAAGAAGCCGTGGGACTTAGGTTCCACGGCTTCTTTGCGTTATTTTAGTAATAGATCATCCAGTGTTTACAAGTTTCTTGCCTTTTATCCTTCTTGAGCAGGAAAATGGATAAACTCCTCCAACTCCTTGAACAGCTTCTTGGGATTAACATTGTCAGGTACAACCAGAGTTAGCGGCTCATCCAGCTTCAGCACGTACATGCCTAAAATGGATTTGGCATCTGCCATGCCGCTTTTGCCATGAATCCAGATGTCATACGTATAATTGGATACGATTTGATTGATTTTTTCAATATCCTTAACGTCTTTTACCTTGATGGGTGTCATCATTGCACAGCACTCCCCTGCATTGAATTGAGGCTTACGAAACAAGCCTTAACATCACTTTACCCCATATGAAGCCTGTTGCAAAATCTTAATTTAGAAAATGACATGCGGCGCAGAGCTGATTTTCCAGTAGCTGCCGACCTTTTCAAAATTCACGGTGATTTTCTCATTCGCTTGCTTGGTTTCTGCCGGATAAGGCACGGTCAGCAGGTAGCTGCGCTTCACCGGAGTCATGGTTACCATTTTCGCCGTAGCCCGGTTGAACTCTAACAAATTGCCACCATCTGCGTTCAACTGAGCTAATCTGCCATTAACTTCGACGAAAAATTTACCGACAAATTGCTCACTCGCCTGCTTTGTGTAGGCCTGCGTCAGATAGCTGATCAATTTGGTCTTCGTGCCGATGTCCTCGGACAGATAGCGGTAGCTTTTACCGTTCAACTGGAACGACTTACCCACCGGGCTGCCACCACTGATTGCATATTGATAACGAGACTGCGCCTCCAGCACAAGCGGAACCGCACTCTCGTGGTTCAGCTTGTCCAGTTGCGTCGGTTTCACGTTGGTAGCCGCTGCTGCTGGCGCCACAGTGGACGGCTGTTGCGGCTTAGACGGCTTCACAGTCGAAGGTACGATCGGAGCAGCCGCGGGTGCTACCGATGTAGATGGACGCTGTGCTGGTGCAGACGGAGCTACTGGTGTAGCGGCTTTGGCAGAACCTCCGGCTGCAGCCGGGGGCGAGCTTGCTGGAGCCGACGGCGCTTGCGCCGGGGCTGGAGTCGTAGCCGGTGCAGACGCTGCTGGTGCTGGCACCTGAGCCGGGGCGGATGCGGCCGGATTGGCAACGCTCGGCTGCGTCGCTTCCGCTGGAGCCGTCACAGCGGGCGCGGCAGCAGCGGCCTGTGCCACGCTCATAAGTGTGGCCGCAATGCACAGTGCGGATAGCTTCGTATTTAATTTCATACTTATATACACCTCCATAATCATATGTCTGCATAAACTGCAGACATTTCTATTATAAGAATTTCGCTTCTCGATTGGGTTGCTAAATTGTTTCTATTTGCCTTTTTTTGTTCATTCTACACGAAGTTTGTCCGTATTTGCCGGGGACGGTTGTTCTGACTGTTTCAACTGCTTTGCCTCCATCTCTTCCAAGGATAGCGACAGTTGCTTAACAGATCGGTCTAGCTCCTCCAATCTGCGATTCAAAGTGACGAGGATGTATTTTAATAGAATCAGACTTAATGCAGCAGGGAATCCGACATTAGTTACGAGCTCAATCATGCCTTCAGTCGTTAAAGAACCCACAGATTCCGCCTCCTTTTTCATACATGTATTCCATCAATAAGAACTAATGTTCCCATTTTTATGAAAATCATACGTTAGCTTTTGGGCTCTCATGACAAAAAGAGCTCCAATTCGCTTGGAGCCCTCTCTGTTTTTGTTCATTCTACCTGCTTTCAACCACTGCCGAACGACATATCAAGGAGTATACATATTCGGCTGCTGGAGCTTGGGCATCCCTTCTCCCAGATAAAACCCGGTGTGCGGCGGCTGATTATAAGCTACGTTCTGCCAGGCAACACTCAAGCGATACACTGGATCATGCATAAGCGTGTAAAATCGATGTTCTGACTCGTATGGTGTTGTGTAGATACGCAGCGCTGAATTATCACTTTTACGCCAAATGACTTCCTCACGCCAGTCACCGAACAGATCGGCCTGCAAGGACGGCGTTCCTTTGGTTCCGTTATTGGAACTCGTTCCTGTTGCCGTAAGCAAGTTGGAAGTAGTCGAGTTCGTATAGTTCCACTTGTCTATCTTTCCAGCGCTTGATGAGGTATGATCCAGCAGTTCACGCAGGAGATCCCCATCCCACCAGATGCCAAAATTAATGGAAGACGGTAGCGTGTTGGTGATGAGCTGTCCCTTGGCTGAACGCAATCCAATACCCGGTGCCCACTGCTCGTTCCCTTTGGTCCGCGGGTCAATGTCTGCTGACATGCCTCTTCCAGTATCCTTGCCTGTATTTACGCCCCATAAAATATTTCCATTACGCGGATCGTACATGGCAGCTCCGTAGGTAGCATTTTTGTCCTCGTTCACCTTGAACACTTCATAGCCCGAACGGTCGGGGTCCAGATCGCCAACATGAAGTGCATCTCCATGTCCCATCCCCGTGTTAGCCAGCTTCGCTCCATTATCGTCTACAACCAGCGAGCCATACACGATCTCATCCTTATCATCTCCATCCACATCTGCCACGCTCAAACTGTGGTTCCCCTGTCCAGCAGTTCCAGCATTGGTGGAGCTGTTGCTGTCAAAGGTCCAGCGTCGGCTCAGGTTACCATTCCGCCAATCATATGCGACCAGAACGGTGCGAGTGTAATACCCACGTGCCATCACTATGCTGGGTCTCACGCCATCCAGATAAGCAACCCCGGCGAGAAAACGATCTACACGGTTACCATAATTATCTCCCCAGCTCGATACCGTTCCGCGTGGTGGCACATAGTCAATGGTACTAAGAGCCTTGCCTGTATTTCCTGAGAACACGGTCAGAAACTCGGGTCCGTTCAAAATATATCCACTCGTGTTTCGATGATCAGCCGAAGCGTCCCCAATCTTTACACCTGTACCATCTACCGTGCCGTCTGCTGTTTTACATACGATCTCTGCTTTGCCGTCTCCGTCAAAATCATAGACGAGAAATTGCGTATAGTGGGCTCCAGCCCGTATGTTCCGTCCCAGGTCGATCCGCCATTTGCGCGTTCCATCCAGTTCGTAGCCATCCAAAAATACATTTCCCGTATAACCGGATTGCGAATTATCCTTGGCATTGGAAGGGTCCCATTTTAACACAATCTCATACTCGCCATCCCCATCGAGATCCCCTACGCTGGCATCATTGGCATGGTACGTGTAGCTCACATTATCCGGAGTTGTGCCTCCCGCGGGCTGCTGGATCGGAACATCCAGATAGTTGTTGTTCCATACCTTCACCGCAGGAGAAGCGGCCTGCTCTGCTCCATTGACCACGGCACGAACGGTATACGAAGATGAGGTCGAACCTGCCTTGTCCAAAAAGTTGGTTCTCGATGGTATCGGCGCATCATTCACCTTGCTTGTCCCTCTGTACAAATTAAAGCCGACCGAATCCGCTTCCGTGCCCAGCAAGCGCCAGCTCACCAGTACACCCTCAGGCACCTTAACAGCGACGGCTCCCCGGTTCAGCTTTTCCATTTGTCTCGTAGAGGCAGCAGAGACCTGGCTATCCATCGGGGTAACCACTCCACACAACATGACACCGAGACAGAGCAACGCAGTATACCGAAACCTTTTGTTCATCTGAATCATTAGCTCCTTTCATAGTTTGTATTTTCAATAAATTTATTTTATGTGACTGATAAGTTATTGTTGTTTAAATTCTATGACAGCGCTTACATCGATGTAAAGGGACGAATACGTCCTTTTTGTTCAAAAATCCGGGCTAATGCTTTAAAAATCAGAGGTCCATGAATAATCGTTCTTCATCCGCAATGCTCTGGATATCCTCCGAGCTGATGCTAATATACTGATAGCCCTCTGCCTGTTGTTTTTTCAATGCAAGTTCCTTCATAAAACGTGGGCTGCCCTCTCCGGCATCCTCATCGTAAACAAGCAATAAACCGTCTGTTTTGCGGAAAAGAAGTTCATCCCGTGCCCTAAGTTGCCATATCCCCTGATAAGGCTGGCGGCTGACTACTCCTACATAGTCAACTTCGGCACAAATCTGCTGAAAATATTCCTTTTTGTCCTCCTTCCATTTTTCGTCCATATTTTGATAAGCCATCATAATAGAGCATTTGAGGTGGGGATATTGCTGTTTTAGTGCAGTAACGACCTCACAGGCCCACAAGTCCACCCCATATTGGCCTGGGGTAATCACCCATTCCAGCCCTTCTTCAATCAGGGGAATAAGCCTGCCTGCAATCGCCTTTTTAATATATGGAATGCCTTCGTGCTTCTGACTGAAAATATTCAGCTCATGGGCACGATAGCCCGAAACGAGCAAGTTTTTCATCTTCTCAACGTCCTTCTCCGATTATCATAAAGGTTATTGTACCACTTCAGAGCAGGCCACTAAACACTTCATTTTTTGGAGGAACGAACGGAATATAACACAAAAAAAACGAACCTCTGCCATATAGGCTAAACAAGGTTCGTCTTTTGGAAACTTGGTGTAAATCAGAATTGCTTTTTTGGTGCTTAATGAATTCCTATTACCTCCGCACATCACTCCTCGGACGAGTTCGCGCGCCGATCTTGAATTCTAACATTGCTACTAAATATACCGGCATCACTACTTAGCTTGAACGACGGGTAACTAGGGTCTGCCTCAAGCCGCATTCTGCTATCGAACTGCTGTTCCTGCTGCTGATCTACCCAAAAAGAATAAGGCTCAGACTGTACTGCTTTATCAGTTGCATTGGGCGCGGTGACAACCAAAATGACGAGTACGCCATTGCATCCACAATCCTCGGTGTCATAAAACAGCTTGAACATTCCCGGTCGTCCTGAAAGGGCCATTTCTAGCCTTTCAACGGATAAGGAATCCAATTCCAAATGTATGCTCATGAGATGAATCCTCTCCTTTGTGAGTAAAGTGTGTGGAACCGTCAGCCCCAAAAAGACTAAATTTAAACTATATGTACATTATAGTCATGTTTTTGTATATGTCTATGTGACTGCACTCACTGCTATAAATGATCTCTTTTATCATTACCTCTTTGTACATAAAAAGGTGTAACCCTCCATAGTTGATGGGTTACACCTTTTTAAGAATTCATGACCTGTCTTCAAAAAACAGGCGATCGCAGACAAACATACCGTTTATGGTGTATGAATGCCGACAAATTGAAAGGTCCCTTTCGGGAACGCATTCCACTCATCTGGCTGATTATAGGCAGACGATCCATAGGATATTCCTGACTTGCGGACGAACGTTCCTCCTTGTGGAGTAAACTGTTCATGTGAATTTGGATTTCCTAATACATCCACCACTTGTCCTTGGTATTTTAAAACGTATGCAACAGTGTTAAATTCGTTCGGGTTGTAGAAATCGCCCTCATCATTGAAATACCAAGCATTCGTAATATCCATGAAATCATAGAAAATAGTGTCGATGATTATATAGGGCATGGCAGGATAAACCGGATTAATCGGTAGAGTGGTAACTTTCATTTGGTTTGTTTTCTTCATCCATTGATGAAACTCCAGTGAGTAACCGTCTGCCCGATGGGAAGGATCTCCATTCCCGTTATAATACAATTGCAAAACAATTCTTCCATCCCCGCCATCCACATATTGCGAGAAATATACAGCAGGCGCTTGCTGTGGTTCCTGTTGGACCTGAAATACGACAGCTCTTCCATCCGCTCCTACCACCCATACCAGTAAAGGTTCGGGGGAAAGGGGAATGGAGGTGCCCATGAGTTCTACAGGACCGATGAATGTCGATGATGGCGTTCCTCTATATACCAGGAATTTAGATTGTCCTGGGAAATAACTGGACAGATCCACGGTTCTGTGCGGCAAGCCGTATTTAACCCCTATCGGAGTGATCCCGCCGGAAACCAGTTCGGCATTGCGTGTATTCAACGTGTATTGCACAGAACCTCCCCGACCATCCGTGGCTGTAATGGTAACAGCGGCAAGACCGCTACCTGTTCCAGAAGCCACCGTTAAGATACTGCCATTAATTGATGCACTCACCAATGTCGGATCACTGGAGCTGACCGTAAACTGAAGCACATCTCCATCCTCATCGCTGAACAGCTGTTGCAAATCATAATCTCTTTGCTGTGTAACTCCGGGAGTCAATACCTGCTCGTTTATAGCCGCTACGACTTGAGGAGCTTGATTTAGCTGAGGCATGCTGACGGTAACCGGGAACGTCGCTCCCTCTGCACGTCCGTACTGATCATACACACTGAGTGTTACACTCGTGGTCCCTACACTTACTGGGTTTAACTGTAGTTTCTGACCATTCATATGGGCCGTAGCAATTCCTGGATCATACGTGTCTGCTGTCACTGACAGGGATGCTAGATCCCAGTTCAATAAGAACGGTGAGAGATCCAGTTCTGATGCAGCATCTCCCAATTGAAGCAACTGCTCAGGGATCGCTGTAATAACCGCATTTTCCAATAGATGAACCTGTAGGTCTGCGCTAATCTCTCCGCCTCTATCGTCTTTAGCCGTGATGGTAATCACGGTATTGCCGCTAGTCAACCCATGAATAACAAGCTGATCATTTTGAACTGTAGCATCTGCCACGGCTGGATCAGACGCACTGATCTCATAACGAATCGGGTCATGGTCCGGGTCAGCAAAGATGGTGGACAGATCCACAGTTCCGTCAGCCTTGCCTAAAATCAGATGTACAGCGTCTGGTGCACGGGTTACTACCGGGCTACTGTTAGGTATGGGCAAAACCGTTACAATCAAGGTAACTGTATCTGTTCCACCCTTGCTGTCATCTGCCGTCAAGGTAATACTTACACTCCCCGCTTGCAGCGACTGCAAAGAAAGCTGAGCTCTCATTATGGTAGTCTGCACGATGGAAGCATCCGAACTGATCGCTGTGAACACCAGTGGGTCGCCATCTGCATCCGTAAATATTGTTGAAAGATCCAGTGTCATATCCGGCTGGCCCAATGTGACGGTTAACGGCTGAGGGGCTTGTCCATGTGGAGCATGGTTAGGAGCGCCCTGAACCGTTAGCTTGAAATCAATCTGCTTTTGGCCTGTGCTGCCATCCTCTCCTTGCTGTCCGTCATTGGCAGTGACATGAACGCTTGTACTGCCCGCTCGAAGCGGACTCAGACGCAATTCATCCTCCGCAAGCACCACCGACGCTACAGCAGGATCATCAACCGTAACCTGATACGTTAAGCTTGCATTTTCCGGGTCCTGAACATAATCATTCAAATGCAGTACCGAGTCCGATTGTCCTACAGTAAGCGCCTGATCTGGTATACCTGCAGATACTGGCTGGCCATTCACGGTAATTTTGAAGGTAGACGACACCCTTTTTCCCCGTCCATCATTAGCCGATACACTGATGGATGCTTTTCCGACACTGACTGGCGTAAGCTTTAATATATTGCCCGATACGGACGCCCGTACGATGCCGGATTGAAGAGAAGCTGCCGAAAAGGTCAAGGTATCCCCATCAGGATCGGTAAAGAATTGGCGTAAATCGTACAACTGTTCACCAGCGCCTTCTGTAATTACACGCTCTACTGAAGCATTTACGACTTCCGGTGAACGGTTAGCGCTGCTGGTTGAACTGGATGAGCTTCCAGAAGATGAGGACGTACCTGTTACACTTGCCGCAGCTAGACCCGTAACAGCGTTGGAAGCTACTCCGGTACCCAGTGTGACCGCAGAAACCTGTACATTTCCACTCACATTTACCTTAGCTGCCGGGTTGCTGACTTGAATATTTTCAATACTGCCTGTCGTTTTCAATTCCAAAGCCCCCGTCCCTGTGACGGTCAGCTGTTGGATTGTACTATTACCTGTCATCTCGACGGACTGGCTGCCATTTACCTGAACGCTCTGAACCGTTCCCTGAAGATTGACTTTGTTCGCCCCTTCATTAACATTTAGCTGCGGCAAGGAAGCATTCGCGCTAACCTCAATGCTTGCGCTGGATTGGACGTTCATGATCGTCGCGCTTGCGGTACCACTAAGTACAACGTGAACTTCTGGCTTTGTGACATCCATTTGCGTCAACGTTGAGCTATCAAATACAACTGTATTGTTATCTCCGCCATTAATATGGGTCTGTCCCTGCACCTGTACATCCTGTGCATAAAAATCCTGCTGTACCCGGGCATCCACCGTTAACTGCTGTTCCACATTCAAGTGCAGTACGGATGTAAAATCACCAGCGATCACCAAATCTCCGTTTAGCGTGGAGCCGTGTCCGTTCAGCACAATGTTTCCACTGAACTCTGCTTCGCCGTCACGAGCCGAAGTCCCGCTGCTGCGAAGCTCCAACCAAGTCACCTTGTCCACTGTTCGGCCTGTGGCATGGAAACGAATGCCCGCGTTGCGCAGCGCGGTCTGATTATCCGCGTGAAAAATGCCGCGCAGCGGCTCTGCCACGTCATACGCGATGCCATTGATCCGTATCTGCTTGCCGTCCATTTCCTCGAGCTGCGAAGCACGCTCCTGTGGAAACAAAGCAGATACGAGTAGGCTGGCCGCATCTACGCGGCTTACCGAGTCTTTGGCGTGTAGATTTCCGCCAAATTCACTCATCAGCCCGTTATTCAGCGCCGCCCGAATCATCGGGGCCGCCCACGGGCTGGCGTCCTTCCACGCCGTCGGCAGCGTCTGTGCCGACGGCGAGTCGGTTGTGCTAGCGGGCGTGCCCGCAGACGTCCCCGTCCCAGCGGACCTGACCAACAGCGCGACCAGTTCCTGGGCGCTGATCAGGTCATTCGGACGGAAGCGTCCGTTGGCGTCGCCCTGCATCAGCCCGGCCTTACGGGCTGCCTCTATAGCCGGGCGCCCCCAACTATCGGCGGGCACGTCCGTGAAGGAGGCAGCGCCGTCCAGGTTGCCCGTCGGAAGCTGCAACGCTTTGACCAGCAGTGCGGCTAGCTCCTGACGTGTGAGCTTCTGCCCAGGTCGGAGCGTTCCGGCGGGGTCGCCTTGGATAATCCCGAGTTCACGGGCTTTTTGCAGTTGTTCCAATTGCTGTGTTGTAAGCTGCTGTACGTCCGTCCAGGTGGCAGTATTGTTCCCTGTCGGCCCATTGGCTACGGAAGCCGCATCTATCACGGTAGCTTGCTCTGCTCCGGCAGGAAGCGAGGGGCTCAGCAGTAGCAATGCAGCTGCCAGCTGAGCGGTTAACTTCTTATTTTTCATGGTGTCATTCTCTCCCTACCGATAAAGTCACCTAAATTAACAGGGGAGTTCGTCCCCTCAACATTCCATTCGCCAGCTTGATATGGATCTGTATTACCAATGACCGTACCACTGTTCCGTCCCAAGGCCTGCCCTTGACCAATAACTGCCATATCAATGAGCACGTTGTTGTAGTACAGCTTAAGCGTAACGGGTTCCGAATTGTTATGTTGTAACTGCAGGAAGGTATAATACCAATCTTCCGATCCGAACGAACTCAAATCATTCGCAATTACAAAGGTTTGCCCAGGCATAATGACATCTCCGTCATTGGCATTTATGATAATCGGGTCTGGTTGGTCGGATCGCTCAATCCAGATTTTATTTTTCTCCAACGGTCTGTTGGTCGGATTGTACAATTCAATCGCCTGGTCCAGATAATCCGGTTCGCCTTGCCACACGACTTCGGAAATGAACAAATCTCTTTTCTCAACAATCACTGGAATCGTAAAAGATGTCGTTTCACCACGATTATCATTTGCTGTCATCGTAAGGAACGTCACACCATTACGCAACGGTTGTATGAAAAGTGTATTCCCTTCTACCTGCCCCCCTGCCACCAATGGATCAGAAGACACCACAGTATAGGTCAACGTGTCGCCATCCTCATCAGAGAACATATCATTCAGCTGCAATATTTGCTGACCATCTCCCGGGTCCAAATATTGAGGTTCAGGCACACGGGTCACTACCGGACGATGATTTACGGGTTGAGGAGCTTCAACTTGGAGCATAAATGAAGTGAAAGAAACGCCCCCACGGCCATCATTCGCCGAAATCTCAATCATCGTAATACCAGCGTTATGCAGTGCTACAAATGAATCTTCTCCATTCTCCACCACACTGCCTACTTGGGGATTGGAGGAAGTGAGGGTATACGTCAAGGTGTCGCCATCCTGGTCCATAAATAACGAACCTGGATACAGCATCAGCTTGTCCTGTAACACATTAGTAACTACGATAGGTAAATGAGGCAAAGCCACAGGTATGTGATTCTCAGGCTGCGGATCAGGCAAAGGCGCATTCACCATAGCAGCTAACTGAAGCGAGGCTGTGCCTCCCTTGCCGTCATGGGCTGTTATCGTCATTAGACTAGTGCCAGCTTGAAGCGGCGTAAGTATAAGCTGATCGCCTGTAACTTCTCCTGTGGCCACTTCTGGCGAAGCCGATTCCACCGTGTAGGTCAGTGCATCGCCATCCTCGTCATTAAACAAGTCAGACAGACTAATCTGCTTGCCACCTTCATTTAAGAGCAAAGGAATGTCATTTAGGCTGTTGCTCGCGACAGGACTGTGATTAATGTCCTCCTCATAAGTAGAGCTGGTCACTGTATAGCTGAAAAACACGCTCGCTTTGCCGCCTTTTCCATCCTCTGCCGTAACAAATACCTGTGTGCTTCCTACTGATTTAGGTTTTAAAGTAAGCTGTTTATTTGCCACTTCTGCTTCTGCTACATATACATCCGAAGTGACCGCATGATACGACAACTCATCCTGATCGGCATCGTAAAACACATTTTTCAAATCCACTAGCGTATCTCCGGAACCCATAATGGCATATTGATCGGAAGGAACTATAGCTGAGACAGGTACATGATTAGGTGTTGGTATTGGTGTTGGCGTTGGATTCGTTGTAGAACTGCCACCGCCACCACCGGATGGACTTTTTTTAGTGCTTGTTGGGGATGTATCCGAAGATGCATCCAACGTGGTATCACGTATAATTTGAGTCTCTGTTCCCCGCTCCGCAAGACGGGTCTGTACAGTCTGTATCCCATTGGCGAGACGTACCTGTGTATCGGCAAAATTCAGTTTAAGCTGCTGCCATACACCACTTCCCTGGATCTGAATAGGCTCATGCGTATCTACGATCATTTCGTTTACGTCTGCATGAATCTCTACATTTTTGGCGCCCTGCATCAAGGTTACCTGAGGTAACGTAGCTCCTTGAATTCGCACAAAATCCGCTGCAATAGCTAACTTGCCTTTAAATTCTGACCCTTTGCTATACAAAGTCACCGGATGTTGGGCTGTACCACTTTGCACAATTTGAAGCGCCGACAGATCAGCTACGTTTCGGTTCGATGCCTGATAGGTCAGGGTAGCCCCTTGAAGCGCCGGCACATTGTCCGCTCCGAACAGTTGCTTCAATTGCTGGCCGATCAAATAGGGCTTTCCATCCATATAAGCGATATCCCCGTCGATACGAGAAAGGATTCCCGTCCGTTCACCCGATTGGAACACATTCACCAGAAAGGCTGCGATATCTTGACGTTTTACCTGTACTTTAGAGTCAAACCGATTATCCGGCGTATCCATTAACCCCAGTTTGAGAGCTGCTTCTACGTTGTTTTTGGCCCATGAACTCACCTGATCCCCATCAGAAAAGTCTTGAACATCTCCGCCTTGAACATGGGTTCCTCCAATCGCTCTCACCAGAATTGCTGCCAATTCCTCACGGCTCACCGCAGCATTCGGGCGGAAAGCACCTGATTCATCTCCGGTCATTAGACCTGCCGCACGTACAGCTTCTATATAAGAAGCGGCCCAACTCCCCTGCGTATCCTTAAAAGTTACTGCTTGCTCCGTAGCGTCAAGCTTAAGTGCATTAGCCAGCAAAGCTGCCATTTCCTTGCGCGTTAACGGTTGATCTGGACGGAAGGAACCATCTGGATAACCCGTGATTAGTCCTTGCTTCACAGCCTCCTGCACCGCCTGTAATGCCTGGGATGACATAGTGGATTGATCTGTAAAAGAGACTGTACTGGTTTTAGTCACAATCGCAGACGTCTCCCGTTTCGTTTCCGCATGAACAAGCTGGGGCCCCCATGCCATACCTGCCAGCAACGTCACCATCAGCACTTTTTGCCATTCTTTATTTGTTTCTTGATTCATCAGACTCTCCCCCGTAAACGGTTCATTCTTGTTATTAGTGAAAAGATCTTATCATCCGCCTCTGAACCAATTCTGAACAATATTAAAATTTTATTTTTTTCGCAGTCTGGATTTTGTAGCAAATGAAAAAAGAGCGCTCAGCCAGATGGGCTAAGCGCTCTAAAACTTCTATAAAACGTTGATGTACAGGCCGTGTCAGAAAGCCGTAGGATTCCATTGAAAGGTAGCCGCGGACTTGGATGGAAGGGTAGATTTGAAAACCTTATTTCCCTGCCGAACCTTAAATGTCTTTGTGCTCTCTCCTGTATTGGCGGCAATCAGGACAAGCGTACCGTCCGGATTGCAGTAGGCGACCGTTTCGATACTTCCACTATAATGTGTAGAATCAATACGTACCGCACCTGGACGAACAAATTTGCTGGCGTGCCCAATCGCATAGTACTCCACATTTTTTGTAACTGCACCGCTTAACGGGTCGATGGTCACTACACCTCTACAGTTGGTGCACCCCCCATTGGTCGGACCCCCGGACGGGTCAAGTGCGATATTCCAAAAGAGGACATTTTGCGACCAATTTCGGGGTGCACCAATGATCAGCTTGGACATATCCCAGCTCAAATCATCTCCAAAGCCCGGACTCCACGCTCCCCCACTACATTCTGTCATATATACAGGCTTATCAGGAAAAGCATGATGCACATCTTTCATCGCCGTGGGCTCTCCTTTGTAGCAATGAAAGGCTGTTCCATGCGTATAGTTTCGAGCCTGTTCATCTCCTAACACGGTCTTGGCATATTCACTCCCTGTATCCCAGTTATGGTCAAAGGCAATAATCTGAGTAGATAAATGGTTGCGATTTAGGGTTGGGCCCAGATATTGTTTAATAAAATTCGCCTGTTCTGCTGCCCCCATACTCATGCTGGGATACTTGGACGTCGTGAATTCTGGCTCATTTTGAATGGAAATCGCCTGAATCGGAATCCCTTCGTTCGCATAAGCCTGTAGGTAACGAAGAAAATAGTCAGCATAAGCCTGGTAGACGCGCGGATCGGTATAGTCCAAATACCAGCCGTTATAAATCTGCTCCCCATATTTCATCCAGGGTGGAGCTGTCCACGGGGTCCCCATAATCTTTAAATCCTGGTTTCTTCTCAAGATTTGCTTCAGCACGTCGATTACATCCCGATCCTTAGCGATGGAGAAATGATTCAGCTCATAGTCCTTGCCTGTTGCCACATCGTCATAGGTATAGCTGCCAGGCTGTCCCTGTTCATCTACGGAATAATCTGAGGCTCCAATGGTATGGCGAATATAACTGAGTTGAATGCCACTGGCTGTAAACAAATCATTTAGCAGCTGATCACGCTGATTGGCAGACATGCCATGATTCATCAGGTAAGCGGACGAACCGGACACCGCTGCCCCAAACCCTTCCATCGTCTGGTAACGAATATCTGGCTTAATCTCAATCGTCAGTGTATCCGCATTCGCAGCCTTTTCTTTACTGCTATCCTTATCATTCTTATCCCAACGGATCGGGGCTTGTTGGGTTAGACGATTCGCCGGGTTGGGTGTTGTTAGCCACATGTTGACGTTATTTTCTGCTTTCGGCCCCGGAACATTCCGTATAGCCATACTGGCCAGGACTGCACAGATCAAAATGACTACTACAGCTATAAGCAGCCAGATGTCAGTACGTCGTTGCTTTTGGAGTTTCTTCATCTAATATCCTCCTCTCCCCATCACTAGCCTGTCCCCACTCTCTCTACTATTTCAGCTTTCACTTGGGTCTCCCTTTGCATACCTGTTGGACGTTTACATACCGATAGCAAAAAGAGAGCCGGTGCTTGTGTCCGTGCTCTCTTGAATATAACCATTTTAAAACAAATGTAACGGGATTTACTTTTTTGCCTTTGCTGTAGAGGTAGCCGGAATCGTAACACTTCCTGTTAGTCGTAAATCCTGAGAGGAACTGCCCACATAAATGGGCACTTCACCCGCCGGCATAACCCATGCTTTGGACTTTTCATCCCAATAAGAGAAAGCTTTCGGGTCGAGTTCAATGCGAACCTTCTTCTCTTGACCAGGCTTTAATTCTACCTTGGACCAGCCTGCCAGTTGACGGGATGGAGTCTCTACGTTTGTCGGAAGCTTACCGCTGTACACTTGTACAACCTCAGCTCCGGCTGTTTTGCCAGTGTTCTTCAATTTGAACGAAACTTCGACGGAACTCATACGATCGGATTTTTTTCCACTCGCATGCTGTTTGGTTTTCAGATCGCTATATCCGAATGTTGTATAGGATAAACCGTGTCCAAAGGAGAACGCCGGTTGAATACCCGATTTCTCATACCCACGATAGCCTACAAAAATACCATCTGAATAGTCACCTATACCGTTCACACCCGGAAACTTCTCTGGTGAGGATACAGGTGTAGACTGCTCGTTAACTGGGAAGGTTACCGGCAACTTACCCGAAGGATTTACATCTCCAAATAAGACGCGCGCTATAGCATTCCCTTGCTCTTGTCCAGCAAACCATGCTTGTACGATGGAAGGGACTTTGTCCTGCCATGTATCCATTTGCACGGCTCTACCGCTCATTTGTACGACAATGGTTTTCGGATTTACAGCCGCAACCGCACGGATCAGCCGATCCTGATTGTTCGGGAGCTCCATATCGGAACGCTCAACATATCCCTCACTCTCATACGTGCGCGTAACAACAATCGCAACATCCGATTTTTTCGCCAATTTCACAGCGTTGTCAATCAGCTTATCTGACGTATCTGCCGGAGGTTCCCAGCCCAGACGAACCATACCACCGGAATCCCGACCATTGGTCGGATAATCAGCGCGGTATTCAATACGTATCTTGTGCTTTTCACCCGCTTTAAGGGAGATGTTTTTCTTCGTAGTGCCCAGCTTTTCACCTTGATTATCCACGAAAAGCTTATCGTCGAGATACAGCTTGCTTGATCCCAAACTGGTTAATGACAATGCATAGTCACCATCCTTGGGAGCTGCAATTGCCCCTGTCCAGCGTGCAGATATCAAGCCGTTCAGTGTCGTTGGTGTATTTGGAACTTTAGGAGACTTTGCATTGAAGCCCTGATAATTATAAAATCCAAGGTTCATATTGACTTGGTCATCATTGCGTACAAGAATCGGATTGCCTTCCATCTTGTTATTCTTCCAGTATTCGCCTCGAAGTCCCTGTTCGCCATCTCCATAAGTCGCATATCCAACACTGATATCCTCTTTCTCATCAGATGTAGTCAACAGTGAAGACGGAACAGCAGATGGCCCTGGCATAATGTCTCCTGCAGAGATCGGGTCTGTGCCCGGTGCATATTGGACGGTAACTCCTTTGCCGACACGATTGCGGATGCCCTCTAACGGACTCACGGTATACGTCGGATTCACCAGCGAACTGCCTCCGCCTGCCACAGTGCCGTTATCTGCATCGGGGCCAATCACAGCAATAGACTTGAGTTTATCTTTAGACAATGGCAATGCATTGTTTTTATTTTGAAGCAGTACCATACTTTCCTCAGCCAATTGACGGGCTGTCTTGCCATGGTCATGGGCATCAATTTGGTTATTTTGAGCCGGGTGATCAAATAAACCTTTGCTGAACATTTGCACCAGAATGCGCCCAGCCTTATCATCAATCGTTTTTTCACTTACCTTACCATTCTTGACAGCAGCCAGCAGCTGATCTCCCCATTTTCCATAAGGAGTCCCCGGTGTTTCCAGATCCAAGCCACTATTTGCCGATTCGACTGTACTCAGGTTCGCGCCGTAATCACTCATCACGAAGCCCTTGAATTGCATTTCCTTTTTCAAGAGATCTGTCATGATGGTCTTGTTCTCACATGCCGATTCGCCATTGACCTTGTTAAAGGAGCACATAGCTCCGCCCAAGTCTGCCTTGGCAATAGCCTCCTGAAACGGACGTATGTAAATTTCATGCAGCGCACGGTCACTGACTTTGACATTTGTTGTGAAACGCTCTGTCTCCTGATTATTCATAAGGTAATGTTTGGCAGTCGCCAGAACAGGATGACTTTGTATACCTTTGACATAAGCGGTCGCCATTTGAGATTGCAGCAGCGGGTCCTCGCCCATAGATTCAAAGTTTCGCGATCCCCATGGAATTCGGGCAATATCCATCCCGGGTCCAAGCACCACATTATGAGTTGTATTAAAAGCCTCGTCTCCGAGCAAATCCCCATACTGTTTGGCAGCTTGGATATCCCACGTTGCAGCCAGCGCAATTGGAGCAGGCAACGCAGTCGATTGCTTGTCCTGCACATCCGGATTAGCGATACGTACACCTGCAGGTCCATCTGCCATCGTCAGCGCCGGAATGCCCAACCGCTCCATCGAATTATTATAGAATCCATAGTAATTGTTGACCTTGCCAGTCACCAAATCTATTTTTTCTTCCAGCGTCATTTCCTGTAACAGCAACGCTGTCCGTTTCTCAGCCGACAGGGCAGTGTTCATCCAAGGCCGATCTGTCCGGCTTCCTGCCGCTCCTGCAATATTCATAGGTCCGATCACGACAGCCGCGATCACTGTCATCATCACCATACGGAACAACCATGTTGATTTCACTTTCACGTTTGTAATTCCTCCTTGATGTTAGGTCATGAGGTGAATGCCTATTCAACGCTCACAGGCTTGCAAAGGCTCTCGATCCTGCGAGCTCCGACAAGAATCCAGAGCCACGGGATAAGCAAGCAAGTCAGCAAAAGCCGCAATGGCTCAAGTGACACGTTTACCACCCTACCGCACATTTTCGGAAATTTCATTGAAAGCTTTTGGAAATTCAATACTAGGACCTTCATTCTTTTTCATAAAAAGAGAGCGTTCACAATTCAGTTAACCGATGAATAAATTACACTTTTGTAACTTTTTAATGACGGTTTTTTAACTAATTTAAATCACAAAAAATGATTCATATGTCCCACTCTTGACTTACTCATATGGCGTTACCTAGCGTGCGACCAAAGTCGCTATTTGGGAATTGGAAAGACTTATGTATACAAAAATAACGCTCACAAACAAAAAAATTCCAGAGAACCTGAAAGGTCCCTGGAATGAATATGATTATTCAAACGGATACCGAAGTCCCCACTGTGAACGAATCTGATCCATCAGTTTCATAATTCCTAATGATTCATCTAAAGAAATAGTAGAACTTTCGAGCAAACCTTCGTTCAAGCAACGCCCGACTTCTTCTGCTTCAAAGGCATAGCCTGTAGAGGATCGGTCATCCTGAAAGTGTTGTGCCTCTTCACCGTCCACAACTAAAGTAGCCGATGTGCTGTTTAGGAATGACGGAATGTGAATATAGCCCTTGGTTCCATGGATGTATGCCTCATTCGTCAATCCGAGACGGACTGCCCCGTTAAGCATAGCCGTGCGTCCTTGCCCATAATCCAGCAAGATCGAAAATGTCTCGTCAACGCCTGTCTCCCCGATATGAGCAGTGCTCCATACATGCTCAGGTTCAGGACCGAAGACCATTGAAGCAAAAGAAACCGGATAAATCCCTGCATCTAACAGAGCACCTCCGCCCAGCTCAAGGTTCAAAAGCCGGCCCTCCGGGTTCCAATCTACCCGAAAACCAAATTCTGCCTTAACCAGCTTTACCTCGCCAATGTGTCCCGCATGTATCCACTCCTGCACTTGGCGAATCGGAGGCAAAAAACGTGTCCACATTGCTTCCATCAGGAATAGCTTACGCTCACGTGCAAAGCCGATTAGTTCCTCCAATTCTTTACTATTGACGGTGAAGGGTTTCTCACACAAGACCGCTTTGCCCGCCCGAAGAGCCGTCAGAACATTTTCTTTATGAAAAGGATGAGGAGTCCCTACGTAAATAGCATCTACCTCGGGATCTTGTGCTAATTCCTCATAGCTCCCGTAAGCTCGTGATATTTGATGCTTAGCTGCAAATTCGGTAGCGCTTTCAATAGTACGTGATCCAACGGCATACCCTTCTCCATTCGTAACATGCGCCAAATCCGCCACAAATTGATCTGAGATCCAGCCTGTGCCGACAATTCCCCATTTAATCTTTTTGCTCATACTTGTGTCCCTCCCAGCAATTTGGTTAACGTTGACTTACAACATACCCTTTTATTCTAGCAAACGCCTGTCCTAAACAAAAGAAATTCCTGCTCAGCGATAGTTTATATTGCTGCTTGGCAGCAAGACGACACGGCGGCCACTAAGTCACACATTTTGAACTGGAATTTCCCTCAGCATTGTTTTGGTTCAGGATCATTTTATTGAATAATGTATCTGTAAAACTTTTTATCCACTTTCATGACTGGAAAACTAATCGGCAATTCTCCTGGATCTACACTAACAAATCCATTCTTCTCATAAAATCGATGAGCTGCTACGAATTGTGGTGTTGTTCCAAGATAGATTTCTTCAATAGACCTTTCCTTAGCCCATCCTATGGCATGATGCAATAATTGATTCGAAACATTGAATGTTTTACCTCTATAATTTTGTTTTACAAACATCTTTCTGAGTGCTGCCTTACGGTCCCCAATATCTAACAAAGCTACAGTCCCCACTACGGTTCCTTCACGAAGAGCCACCCAGAAGTTGCCGTTACCACGCTGATAAAAGTTTTCAATATCAAGCAAATCTGGCTGATCCTCTTTGGTTATGGCGATATTATATTCATCTTTTTGAATATGTAAAATTAAATCGACAACTTGTGATTGATACTCAGTTGAGTACTCTTTTAGAAAGATACTTTTAAACATCGTTATGTTCTCCTATGATCGTCAATTGTTATACTGTTAGATTTCCATCAAACCACAGAACCTAAAATATTACCCATATCTCCTTATTCGTGCTTGATAAACGCTCAATATTAAATAACTCAACCTCCGCAACTAAACTAAGTTTCCACCTACACAGTCGAGGATTTGAAACCATTGTCTAGATGCGAACGTTGAGTTCATTATAAATCTATATACATCAGAATTCTATTCTACGCTTGAAGCTGTGTAAGAATTTGCGGGTCCTTGATCTTCTGATCCTCGGCCAACAACACTATTTTGGATAAAATCTCGGCTGTTCTTGGGTCTTCGTCCAGAAACGGCAGGAAGATGCGTCCACGATGCTGCGAATGCACCGGAATAATATGCAGCGCTCCCTTCGCTTGCTTATAGACACCCCCGCTTCCCAAATGCACAGCATATTCGCCAAGAGTCCCATCTACACGTGCATAATTCCCATCCACGCGTACATTGCTAATTTTCAGCAGGCGAAGTGATTCCTGCACAATGACCCTACGCATTTCAATCGTCGTCAGACTGGCCTCTGGATCAACGCCGCCTACATGGGCAACACTGACAACCAGATCCACGTCCCGCATAACTTCGGAGAACAGAACAGGAGGAACTTCGTCCAACGGTACGCTCTTATACGTTGTCCGATCAAAGAACTGCACGGTCTCCAGCGTAGGAGCCTCGGTATCTGCTGGTGAGAACCAGTCCGCCATGGCATACAGGTTGGCAATCAGATTCTCAGCATAGTACACCTTCTGGAGCCCATCCTCATAGCTGACCGTCCATTGGCGACCTTTCAATAGGGATACCGTCTTATTCGGCTGTACCTGGTGTCCCGCATATCGACGGGAAACGGTCGCGTTGGCACGTTCATCAGCATTCAGCAGGTACAGCTCACGGAACACCTGCTTAAATGGCTGGCGTATCTGACGGTCGAATAAGTCCTTCTGGAAGTCGCTCCAACGGCCACTTTCGAACAAGTGAAGGGGGTGAGCGATAATCAGCTTATCCTCTTCTCCTATAGAATGCTGTTCAGCAGAAGGATCAGTCAACACCAACGTATCCCCATTAAAATATCCGAGGTGCTCGCCAGCCTTGAAAACCAGTGTCCGCACCAACGGAGCAAGCACAGGATTACCCAGCAATCCTCTCAATTCCTTCACCATAAAGGTCGTGCCAGACTCCATAGAGCGCTCCAATTCCTTCCGAGCTCTGCGATACTGATCCACCAGATCTCCTTTAAGCTCCTTCAATGCCGTAATATACTCATCCTTCTTGAAACGAGCCGGAATGGATTTCAGCGTCTTGCCTTTGCTTACAATTTCAATATCTGCCGCTCCTTCATCATCAATGACGAGCTGCACCGTTGTAGCCTCGTCCAAAGCATGTGGCTCGAAATAAGACCGGAGATCATCCAGCTTGCGAGCCTCCATGTCCCAGACAAGACGGGTTACGTCATCATAACCTGCGTTACGTGCCAAATTCCCGAGTGCAATTCGTGAAACGAGTGCCTCACTAGCCTTACGCTGTGCCCCAAATTTTTTGCTTTGTTCCAGAAACCTTTGGATAAAATCATAACGTTCGCGTACATCTGGTTCAGGTGGCTGAGCAAGTGGAATCAAACTGTAGGTCAGCAAATGGTCTTTGTTTCGCTTGTCTTCCACTGATTTTTCCATTTCACTCCGTTTGAGCTTACCCAGCGTCGCATCCGCAAACAACTGGGATCGACGATGATTGGCTCCAGCCGAAATATACTTGGCACAATCGTACAGCAGATCAAAACGTTCCTCGCCCAACGTCTCGTAAGCCTCATGAAACCAGTGAATATCGAAGGCACCATCATTAAAATCTTGCGGAGCAATCGGCGAGTAATGAGCTACAATCGTTTCCTTCTCGGCCGAAAAACCTTCATTGATATGTGCATGGAAATACCATGCCGCACTGCGAAGTCCTTCCCATCCGAGATAACCCGCTACAATCTCAATCCACTGCGGGGCATACATTGCCGCCTCCAGCAGACGTTTATCTGTAATTTTAGTGTCCTTTAACTTTTCCTTGAGCAACGTGGCATCCTCGCCCTCACTCGGATAACATGCCTTGAGCAAGTGACTGAACGATTCCTTTTTGGTAATACGATCACCGTAACCGTACACATAACCACGCACGAATGTTTCCTTGTCGAGACCCTCCAGAATACGGATAAAATAATCCATGCCTTCAATTCGGTTCAAGCCCATAACCTTTGGCGTAGCCTCGGTAGGCAAATCGCCTCGAACCAATTCAACCTCTAACAGTCGATCAATAACCGTACGGCGTATCTCCAAAAATTCCGGGTTGCTAGAAATCCATGTATTGCGGGCATTGGTTAAGGTACTCATATGTCTTCTGCTTTCACTACCGGCCAGCAGTTCCCGATATACTTCCCCTACACCGATCAACCCTTTTTCATAGGCTTTGAAATAATCCTCCAGATCCAGCGGAGAATAAAAACGATTTTCCGCTCCTGGCAGTTCTGCGTAGTTCACAAAAGTATGGAAAAAGCGCTTAAAGGACTCATTATCATGAACCTGCCCCTTCTCCAGCGCCACCCACGGGCTGGACAATAGATGGAGCATTCCCAAATCCTCTGCTGGTCTGTCCTTAGGCACGCACTGCATTAGTGAATTTAAAGCAAGGTCAATTACGTCAAATGTTTGGTCACCGGATGTGTCCATAAAATAAGCATTAACTAATGTGCTTACCTGATCGGAGTAGGTCAGCTCTGCCATCCATCTTTGAACCTCGTTAATCCGATCCACAGGATACATTTGCTCAGCGAAGTCTTTACGCCATCCTTCCAGCAGCTTGTGCTTGCTTAGCTCTGAATAGTCCATTTTAAAAGAAAAGTATCGATAGTAGCGATCCAGCGTTCGGTCCATAGGCTCCAATCGGTCATAAAAAACAAGCTCCAGCAGTTCACGTGCTTCTATGCCGCTTTCCTGCAAATAACGGTCCCACTCCTCGTAAAGAGGATATAAAGACAGCCTGGAATCTACTTCTTCATCGACCTGAACCAGCCGTAGAGGACGAAGGTTCGTCCCAATAAGCAATGTATCTTTGTAGCCTGAATAATATTCCGCTGTATATTCCACATCACGATGATGATGAACAAGCTCATCCAGTCCAGTCAAAAACTGCTTGAGCTTCTCCAATGGACTAACAAAAACATCGGCCAATCTAAAATCACCCAGATCCACTTTCTCTTCCAACCAAGCTTCCTTGACATTCGGATCGTACAGGCCAAAACCGTTAGACCCTGTATAAGCATCCTCCTGTCCCAGTTTGGACAGCAGTTGCTCCTCTTTGGCGGTAGGTTGCTGAATGATATCGGCCAAAGCCCGCAGGTTTTCATACTGTTCGGCACGATCCGGATCTGCATATATCTTCGTCAATACCTCCAGTCCACCCAATCGTTGCAGCTCCGCCTTAGCACGCAGCAAGCGTTCCAATGAGCCAGCGAGCGGCTCTTCCGATTGTGAGAGCAACACACCAATGACACTTTGTCGCAATGAGCCCGTCTTGAGCTTTAGTAAGGCTTCCATTTGTTGCATTTCTGGTTCCGACAGCGTCAGCTTACGCGCCTTGGCCACAGCGAACTCACGGATACTCATACTTTTGTCCGACAAACTGGAAAAAATAAAATCACGCTGTACCGTATCCTCAGGATTTTGCACAAAATGGTTCAACAGTTCGCCACGCAGATTAGGGCTAATCTGTTCCTTTAAGGCTATGATTTCCCCAATCCAAGAAGCGTCCATATCATAGCCAGCGAGATATAGCATTTTTTGAATAGGTGCATCTGAGCGGTGATACAGATTTACAAAATCTAGCACCTTGGAGGGCTCGGTGGACTCACCCTTTTTTATATGTACAAACAGGTTATGAAGTCGTTCAAAATCCTTACGCCGCTCCTCTTTGCTCTCCAGCAAAGGAGTGCGCACCACTTTAACGATCCGATCCGCGACGGTCCCGCCTTCTATCCATTCATAAAAATAATTGCTTGTATAGTTCGTCAGAATCCAATATTGAAGCTCCGGATCTGTTTCATCCAGATATTCTCTCGCAATTCCGAGGCGCACATCCTTGTTGTCACTGTTAGACAGTACATACAGTGCTACGATCTTCTGGTAAGTTGCTCCCTGCTCCATGAGTTTCCGAACCTGTCCATACAGATCACGTTCCTCATGTACTGCGGTAGCCCACAAACTCATATACACTTCATTAGCATTTGAGCTGGTCAGCCATTCCTGGCGCAGTTCACTACGAGTCAATGCTTCATATGCCTGCTCGATCAGTTGGCGAACGACCCGTTGATTGGCGGATTCCAAGCCCATTCCCGTCCATACTGCAAGCGCCCGCACTACCGAGCTGTAACGAATGAAGCCTTGGTCAATGATCAACTTTAACAGATATATTAGAGCCTCCGGGGCTCCTTCATCCATTTGTTCCACAATACTTTGGCGCAATCCCTCTTGGAGTTTGGCAGCTGCCAGGAGCTCTCCGATCATGCGATAATTCTCCTCCTGATGACTCAGGAGCATGCCTTTAATCATATTGCGTGTAAGTAACGCCGCCTGATTATCCCCATAAATAATAGCTTTTAGCGCCTCAAGCACCTGTGAATTGCCGTTGTCTAGCTCGTAAGCAATCCAATCACCAATCGTTTCCTGAATCCGGTAATCCCTACCTGGTTCATAATCTTTTTTCGTTAAATAATCCATTATAGAGAATCCGATACAGTTCATTCGGATCAACTGCACCATTCTTTTATAAATCCGGGAAGTATGGGCCGTAATATCCGAAGTACGAAACGGCTTTCGCGCATACCCGGTGCTGTATGGATATTCAGTCACATGCTCTGTTAGATGTGCGAATACATCGCCCGCTGTTTGTCCAATTAGAGCACGCAATACCTCTGTCAGTGGCTTAAACAGCGGTTCTCCGCTTTCTGTCGCCCGTTCTTTTAATATTCGCTGACATTCGTTAAATGGCTCCTCGTTCTCCTGTATGTAATGAAGCTTACTCAGTTCCACAACATACTGAGCCAACTCCTGTTGTTGTCCCTCCAGTTGCGCCGCGCGCTCCTTCAGTGTGGTGAAATATTCTTGCTCATTGTTCTCTCGATGCATATTTCATTTCCCCCTCTACCATAGGCCTCCAGCCAGCATTGTGAAGCGTATAAATACAATTTCATTCCCATCCTTAAGTGCCAAAGGAGCATCCAGTTCAATAGTTTCCTCGTCACACACAAAAACTCTGTATAAACCATCTTCAAAAGCCTGCATCGCTGTGTTCACAGCATCCTTAATATCCGGGACACCATCATTATATACGGAACCGAATCCTACTTTGCCTATCTCGCCTTGTGCCTCAACTTCCTCTCCCGTGAGGAATGGAATCAGCGCGACACTCTCCTGCTTATCCCGCAGCTTTTGAACATTCAAAGCAACGGTTGCAGTAATCAAATCTCGCAATGTTTCTGGAGCAGGACTCAGTTCTATTTCCTGTCGTGCGAGTGCGGGCTTGCGTTTTCCCAGACTTTTTACAGTTACAAGCAGCTTCATGTCGTTCCCCTTCCTTTTTATTCACGCTTTTGACCCGTTGTCAGCTGAATTTTTTGACCCATTTAAAACACCGTTAACGAAATCGAAAACGAATGTTTGTTCGTATATTTATTTTAATAGGTTCCTTATCATTACTCCATCACCCTTTATGACCAAAATTCATAATGCTGTAATACACTAAAATCTTAAAAAATAAGACTTTGTACCCTGATTTCGATGAAATTTATCCATATTAAGGATGAAAAAGAAAAAAACCTGCACAAGGGAGACCATCTGCTCTTCACAGACTTCACTCCATTATACAGGTCAAATATCATCATAAATAATGTTTCAATACTTATTTAATTAAAATGCTGGAACAACGCTATCCTTGTAATTGTCCTCAAAAAATTTACGCACTTCCGGTCCGGTCATTCGCTTTGCCAGCTTTTGAATGGCATCGGAATCTGCATTATCCTTACGCGCTACCAGATTAATGGCAAAGTGCGTATCGTCTTTTTCGGTAATCAGCGCGTCCTTCTTGGGTGTCAGACCGAGCGGCTTGGCATATGCGGGATACATGGCAGCCATGTCCACATCATCCAGTGAGCGCGCCAGCATCAACAAATCCACTTCTTTAAACACAAACTTTTTCTTATTCTCAATAATATCAGCCTGTGTAGCATTATAGCCTACGCCTTCTTTAAGCTTGATCAAACCGTTTTGCTCCATCATTACCAAAGAACGTCCTGTATTGGCCGGGTCATTGGCAATGGCAATAGTCGCACCTTCGGGCAGGTCTTTAACGTTCTTGTATTTTTTGGAGTACGCACCATAAATGGCGTTGTAAATTGGTTTTATCGCTACCAAATCAGACTTGTTGCTTTCATTATATTGTTGCATAAAAGGAGCATGCTGAAAGAAGTTAGCATCCACTTCATGGCTTGCCAATGCGTTGTTCGGTTGGATATTGTCTGAAAGCACGACGATTTCCAGATTGACTCCGTCCTGTTTAAGCAGCGGCTTCACGATATCCAGCACATCTGTCATCGGTGGGATGAGCGTCGCTATTTTCAGGGTCACTTCTTTTTGGGAAGTCGCTTCTTTGGACTGTGTTTCTTGTGCAGCCTGCTTTTGACCACCGCATCCGGCAACCAGTAGCATAACGACAGCAAATAGTGTAAGTAATTTCAAGTTCGTTTTCATGTTGTTTTTCCGACTCATTCGATGTGGAACCTCCAAAATTAGTTGTGATCGGGAAGATAAAAATGAGTTACAGCATAGCCGCTTCGCGTGCAGATTGTTCTTCCGATCGCTGACGCTTCTCCAGAACAATTCTGCCCGCTCCGCTTTGGAGGCACTGTAAAGTCATTTTTATTTCCCATAGTGGGCGGTGCAAGTGTTAATGAAGAGATTCATAAACCATTTACCGCTTGTCGATCCGGCGGGATATGGTGCTTCCAGTGAACTGGATCGTTTGTACGAAAATAATCATGACGACGATGGTGAACGCCATCAAGCCTGTTTCAAAACGCTGGTAACCGTAGCGGATGGCAAAATCGCCTACCCCGCCACCGCCCACAATGCCCATCACCGTGGAGTAGGAGATGAAGCTAATGGTGGACGTGGTCAAACCCAGTACAAGCCCAGAACGAGCTTCCACGTACAGAAATTTGAAGATAAGCTGAAGAGTGGATGCCCCCATAGAAGTAGCGGCTTCAATTACACCCTTCGGCACCTCAAGCAATGATTGCTCCACCAGCCTCGAATAATAGGCGATGGCCACCACTGACAAGGGAACCGTAGCAGCCATCGTACCCAGCGCCGTCCCTACGACCAGACGTGTAAATGGAATCATAAACACGACGAGCAGCAAAAACGGGAACGAGCGAATGACATTGACCACACTGTTCAATAGGGTGAACAGCAGTCGATTTTCATATTTTTGCCCTTTGCCGCACAAATACAAAATCGTTCCTGCCGGAAGCCCTAACAGTACAGCTGCTGCGATGGAAATCCCTACCATGATAAACGTCTCTCCGATGGCTTTCCATATCTCAGACTGATATTGCGCAATGATGCTCAGCATTTCATTCATCAGCTTCACCTGCTTTCGCTGTTGAACCTACCGCAGCGTCAGCTACACGTTGCGTGGAAAGCAGCTGTCCATCCCGCATTTCTGATACATGGGTACAAATGTTGCGTACCACGTCCATATCGTGCGTTACAATTACAATGGTAACTCCCAGTTCACGGTTGATCTCCCGTAACACGCCCAGAATATCCGCGGTCGTCTGCGGATCAAGCGCCGAGGTCGGCTCATCACACAGCAGCACCGCAGGTCGATTCGCCAGCGCTCTGGCTATCGCTACACGTTGCTTTTGGCCTCCGCTCAATTGTGCCGGATACTGTTCTGCTTTATCAGCTAAACCGACGAATTGCAGGCATTCGCGCACACGTTCTGCTCTCTCTTTTTTCGCGACACCTGACAGCTCCAACGGCATTGCTACATTTCCACTGACCGTCCGATTGTGAACAAGATGATAATGCTGGAAAATCATCCCTATGGATCGCCGCGCTTCACGGAGACGTTTTTCCGGCATGCGAGTCAGATCTTCCCCGTTCACAACCACGTTTCCCTCATCCGGCCTTTCCAATACATTCATCAACCGGAGCAAGGTAGACTTACCGGCACCGCTGGCACCTATAATACCGTGGATTTCCCCCTCCTCCACTTGAAGGGACACGGATTGAACCGCATGAAATTGGCCGCTTGAGGTGGTATAATGCTTGTTTACCTGATGCAGCGTAATCATGAAACCTGGCCTCCTGATGATCCATTTCTCAGGGAAAATGTAATAAGCCCGCCAGCCCAGGCGGGTCTGTACGAGCCGTCAATTCCCATTGCATTAATATACCACAGAGCAGAAAACGGGCAAAGCCTTTTGACAACAATTAACGTACATCCCACACCCCTACATAAGGAAAGCAAATCCCAAGTCCCCAAGCCAGCGTAAGCATGACGACAAAATAGAATATGAATACAATATCTATAGCCGAATAGCCGATCGGATAATAATACGTTCGCTTGGTTTCATTGGTAAAACCCTTGGCTTCCATAGCAATAGCAATGCGCTGAGCACGCCGAATACTTTGAGCGAGTAGCGGAATCGCATACCTGCGAAGCGTGGCATACATATTCCATTTGGACACATGCTGATGTAAACCTCGAATACGGTGGGCTTGTCTCAATGCCTGGAATTCCTCCACCATCATAGGCATCAACCGCATGGCTGCCAAAAAGCTGTATGCATACTTCGGAGGGAGCTTCCATTGCTGCATCAGTGAATAAAAAAGGTCCACCGGACGAGTCGTTAAGCCAAACAGCAACCCCACCGCAGCCATACTCAGCGCACGAAAGCCCAGATGCATGCCCCGATAAAAACTTTCCTGTGTAATATGGATCAGGCCCCATGTCCACCAGGTCGTCATCCCTTTACCAAACATCATCATGCCTGTTGAGGTTGAAATAAACACCAATATAAAGGGAGAACCATACAGCAGCAGCCACTTCCATGGATGGCCTGACCAGATAAGCAGCAGCAGCATAGCACACGCAACATTAAACATGACATTCGGATCATGGATGACTATAACGACCACAAACAGTATGGAAAACATCACGAGCTTTAGACCCGGATTCACGCGATGCAGCCATGTTTTATGATGGGGAAAGGACAGGTTCATACTGTAGTTCCCCTTTCTGAATCCGCCATATATCGGTACAATATCGACGGACAATTTCCGGGTCATGCGTGACCATCACAATGGCTGTGCCTGCCGTTCTCAGCTGCTCCAACATATCCAGCATGACAAAGGTATTACGCGCATCCTGCCCAAAAGTCGGTTCATCCAGCAGCAGCACTTCCGGCTCACGGATCATAGCCGTAGCAATACTCAACCGCCTTTTTTGACCCAACGAAAGCTGATACGGATGACGCTCGTCCAGCTGCTCCAGTCCGAACTGTACGAGCATCCGATTCACCCGCTCCCGGCACTGTTCAGCACTAAACAAGCTCTTGGGTAACGAATACTCTAGTTCCTTTCGTACGGTGTGTGCTACGAATTGCAGCTCGGGATTTTGAAACGCGAACCCGATACGCTCTGCCAGTTGTTCCGTACTGCCTACCTCAATTCCGCACACGCTATAACGCCCCTGTGTTCGAAGTAAGCGCATCATGGAGAGCAGCAACGAGCTTTTGCCAGCCCCGTTTTCACCAACCACGCCAATCCAGTCGCCAGGCTTCACCTGCGCATGCTCCACGTAAATCACTGAACTTAAACCGCGGAGGCCGCTAAAATGTTCCAACTCCAGCACATCAGTCCCCGCACCATTCTGTTGCGTCACTGCTTCACTCCAACGTGGCGAAGACGATTCATTCCATACTCCCGGATACCACACGCCGTACTCGGACAATGCCTGCCGGTGCACATGAAATACTTCTTCGGCCCTTCCATCTGCAATGATCTCCCCTTGAGCAGAAAGCACCACAATCCGATCCACATCATGGACAATTTCATTAATTTTATGCTCCACAATCACCAGTGTCTGGTCTACCGAAATGTTGCGAATGGTATCCCACACCTGTGTAGTGCCTTCCTCGTCCAACAAAGCCGTGGGCTCATCCAGAAAAAGCACTTCTGGCTCCATAGCCAGCACAGACGCAATCGCCAGCCGCTGCTTCATTCCCTGTGACATGCTGCCAATGGGCATATGTATATCATCCGTCGATAGACCCACCTGTATCAGCAGCTCGCGAATACGGGATCGCATCTGCTCCCGGGGAACCTGATTATTTTCCAACACAAAAGCCAGTTCCTCATCTGCATATGACATACAGAACTGCGTATCAGGATCTTGAAATACAATACCTGAGACACTTGGGATTACAGCAGCATCGCATTTCATAGGCACTTCTATCGTGCGTGGAATCAGACCGCTTAACACTTGGAGCAGTGTTGATTTACCGCATCCACTCGGTCCCAGTAGCAGCAGCTTTTCCCCCTTGCGGACAGACAAAGACATATTGTGAAAAAGCAGCTCTTGCTCACCGGGGAATTTCAACCGTAGCCGGGTGATCGAAGCCACCACATCTTCGGTTGCCCGGCTCATCAATCCAGCCCCTTATAATCTTGTTCCGTTGCAGGCCTCAAACTTCGCGTGACTCCGGTTACCTCCAATGCCTTAGCCAGATAGAACGCGAATACCCCGGCAATCACAATACTGCCAATCATCCGAAATCCAATATACAAAACATAGTTCCAAGTCGATAGCTGATCAATATACCCGTAGCTGAAGTCTAAAATCAGAGAAGTGACAGCCGCCCCAGCCGCAGCTAGCGAAGCAACCCACAGGTTTGCGTTCCGATACAGAAAAGCCGCAAAAAACAGCTCCGCTCCCAAGCCTTGCAGCAGGCCATAGTACAAGGTGGACATACCCCATTCGCTTCCCAAAAAAGCACTGACCGTTGCCGCTGCCACCTCTGCCAAAATCGCAACACCCGGCTTGCGAATGATGAGATAAGCAAACGTACCTGCCATAAACCACATGCCATACATCAGTTGCTCGGCGTGTAGACCCAATGGTTTCATCAAATCATAGGCAGGTCCCCATATTTTGTAGATCAACCCGAACACAACAGCGATCACAATCGTGACCAAAATATCCGTCAGTTTCAACCCTTTGGACGCTCTTACAGCAGTATTCATTATTGCGTGCTCCCCTTTTTCCTTATAGTTGGCCTCTTGGCCATGAAAAAAAGCTTGTCTGGAGCTGAATCTCCAGGCAAGCTTTATGCGCAGTAAAAGGTGAAGCACCATACAAAACATCATTCGTCGATATGCCTTATATAACCAGTAGTCTAAACTACTACACTGATACCCAGCCAAGTCAGGATCAAGGTAAAATGCTAGGACATACATTGAATCTATCGACAACCGCAAAAAAAAAGCGGCATTCCTGTATAGTGTTCTTGGTTTCTCTACGCTGGCATTACCCAGATCAGATTTCACGGTCAGTGGCAAGGGCCACCCTCTCAGCCTGACTTTCTCAAGCTCCCGACAATGCTTTTTAATTCACTATAATATATACCACATCTATGGCTTTGACAATCCTATAATCCGAAGAAACGTTTAGCCGTTTCCGTCGTCGCGATTTCGATCTCCATCATGCTTCGACCTGTACATTCGGCTATCGTAGCAGCAATGTGAGCGAGATACATGGGCTCATTACGCCCTTCTTTAGGCTTCACAGGCAAATTACGCGGGGTCAAAAATGGAGCATCCGTTTCAATCATCAGACGGTCCAAGGGAATATCTCTGACCAGTTCACGCAGATGCTTCCCCCGCCGTTCGTCGCAAATCCAGCCGGTGATTCCGATATACAGTCCCATTTCTACATACGTACGCAATTCCTGTTCCGTGCCGGTAAAACAATGCACTACCGCTTTATCGACAAGCCCTTGATACTCCCGAAGCATAGCGACAAAGTCCTCATGTGCATCTCGTTCATGCAGAAATAACGGCATTTTCAGCTCACCCGCCAGTTGGATTTGCTCGCCAAACCATCGGCGCTGCACATCACGTGGCGAAAAATCACGGTTATAGTCCAATCCGCATTCCCCTATGGATACGACCTGCGGCTGACCCGCCAACTGGCGGAGCTGCTGAATCGTGTCTGCACTGCAGTCTTTGGCATCATGGGGATGCACGCCAGCTGTCGCATACAGCTTGCCCGGATAACGCGCTGCATACTGAGAAGCTTCCCGACTGCTGCGGACACTGGTCCCGGTAATAATCAGCGGTGAAATCCCTACAGCCGCGGCTCTCTCTACCACCTGTTCCCGATCTGCATGAAACGAACGATGCATCAAGTTCACACCAATATCAATTAACGGTGTACCCCTTTCCATCTCAATCCCTCCCTCGCAAACTACAATCTTGGATCAATCGGCTCTGATTCCAGAGATAGTGCGGCAAGGACGCATTCATGAATACGATCTACCGTATCCTTGCGGACAAAACGTTCCACGCCTTCCATACCAAGCGCTCCTTCCATCAGGGCATGACGCTCCTTTTTGTTCGTTCGACGCTGCTTCAGACGCTTTAAATTCTCAGGGGCAAGATAATCCATACCGTAAATGATGTGCAAATACTTCCGGCCTCTCACCTTGATTGCAGGCTGAATCATCTTGTCCCGATTTTTCATCAAAAAGCGTTCCGGCTTGATCACAATCCCCTCATGACCATCCTCTGTCATCTCGTTCCACCAACGAATGACCTCTTCCTCGCTTGCTTCGTCCGTGATCACGCGATACTCTGTCTCCATAAACAGGGAAGACAGCCCAGCCAGCTCCCGGTTTTGCTCCATATGCCAAATATGAGAATGGTCAAAAAAAGTCTTTCCGCTGTGTGCCAGCGTATGAAACGGTGCGATACGAATCTCATCCAGACCGTCCACATCCCAGCAATATTTTTGAAAAGCCTCTTGAAACGTCACGGCATTCGCGTACTTCTGTTCCATTTCCTCCAACCAGTCTCCAACCTCTCGGCCCGCAACCTTCGCCTGCTTCAGCTTGTCTACCAGCTTACTGCGATCCAGCAGAGCTGCTTCACCCACATGCGCATACTGTGCAGCAATCAATTCCCGAGCCTTGAGATTCCACGGTACAATTTCCGCATCCAGCAACACAAAATCCGTCTGGTTCCGTTCAAAATATCCGGCAGTCCGTAGATCCACATTCAGCTTTTCCAGCACTTGCTTCCCAAGGCTTTGTTCAAAGAAAGCTCTCCCGCTCCGACTGTAGATCGTGCCCAATGTCGGGTAGCCTACATACTCGACAGCGGCCTGTTCGTTTTTGAATAATAGCAAAATAGCCCGGCTACCCATATGTTTTTTCTCGGCCACCATCGTTTGTACCCCTTGCCCGCGATAATAAGCCAGCGCTTCACGCGGATGCTCCAGATAACCTTCCTCTGCAGACACCGCTGGAGCAGGACTCATGGTCGGTGGAATATACACCAGTTCCTCTATCGGTACTGTCACATGTGACACGGCATCTATAGCGGTTTTGACCGATTCTCCTTGAACGCGCACTTCGCCATACGATTCCGTCAGTACACTGTAACCAGCGATGAGCTTGCGTAAATTCGGCGGGGAAAACCGTTTTCTCTGCCACCGGACAAGTGGGCTATCGGGATCATTCGCATAATTCTCATGTGCCGGAACGCTGACAAATTCCTTTTCCGGAAAACGATAAGCGGTTAGCATACCGCCAAATACCACACCCTGATCAATATTCACCGTCTGATTCACAAGGGTAGGCTGCGGTCTAGGATCATGTCCCCATACTACTATTTCTCCCGATTCATGGTCTACGAACCAATCTTTGCGGATTGGTTTTCCGTCTGCATCCTGTCCTTCCGTATCTCCATAACGGCAATAATCAGAAATACGTGCCGACTGTTTGCCGATAAAATGATCCTTAATCCCCGCATGAGCCACGACCACGTGTCGCAATCCATTCCTGCCAAAAATAAGATGTGAGGGTGCATGTAGCAGAAAGTCCCTTAACTCGCTTCTAAGCTGTTCCGCCGCTGCCTTGCCCGCTTTTTGTTCATACTGGGCCAGTTCCTCTGCAAATCGTTCATCCCCATGACTGAGAGTCACCTTTCTTCCATCAAGGTAACGGCCGATTTTCCAGCCATGATTGCTGTCAATCATATACGCTAGTCCAGCATCCACGTGCTTTTTCCAGAACTGCACCGCTTGTAACGATTTGGGGCCACGGCTCATCACATCCCCGACAGATACCAGTCTTCTGCCATCTGGATGATGGTATAGTCCTTCCGTATCTTCCGTATATCCTAGCCGCTCTATCACTTCCAGCATCTCACGGTAGCACCCATGGATATCACCAATGATGTCAATACCTGAGCCAATCTCATGAAACAGTGGCTGCGCACGGCGAACAAAATTCATTTCTTCTATATCCTTAAGGATATAGCAAGCGTTAAAGCCTTCCTCACGGATCCCACGCAGGTTCCGCTTTAACAGCTGTGCCTGCTGCTTGACCCGTTGGCGGCCACGCGGATGCTCCCTGCCTAAATCACGTTCCAGCAGCACAGCTTCGGATACATCCAGTACCAAAGCCATTACAGGAACATGCGCCTTGGCTGCCAACTGTACATATTTTTGACGGTCCTCAGCATACAAATGGGTGGCATCCACAACCGTCAGCTTATTCAAGCGACAGCGCATAGCCAGAATCGTATCCATCGCCTCAAACGCCTTGGCTGACATTTGCTGATACTCATAGAACAGTACGTCCGATTCCAGTCTTGGAAGTCCACTCCAGTCTATAAATTCCGTATCTCCGACCAGCTTGCGAAAATGATCCGAGGATACCACTTCTGTCTCCAGCAGAATCCCTTCGCTCACCAGCTTGTCTAATAATGTGGTTTTCCCACTGTTGGAGGCCCCCACCAACACAACCAGTCCAGCATGCGGTAAATGAATCGTACGTTTGGATGAATTGCTCATGCTTCCTTCTGCTCCTTTCTGCGCGTAAATATAGCCATTTGGGTCGGTTGTCCAAAGCCTTCGACCTCTTCTCCGATCCCCTTCAGCGCTACCGAATAAGGAGCTTCCACAATCCACTGCTCACATCGTTCCTGAAACTCGCTTCTACTCCATTCAAAACGGTGATCGCCATGCCGCATCTCTTGCTGATTCATACGATACACTTCATTATATTCACGATTGGGAGTCGTCACGATCAGCACGCCCGGCTGATACTCCGTTACAATCGTCTTCATCACCCGGTTCAGACGAT
Source organism: Paenibacillus sp. FSL M8-0228 (assembly GCF_038007385.1). Lineage (NCBI taxonomy): Bacteria > Bacillati > Bacillota > Bacilli > Caryophanales > Paenibacillaceae > Paenibacillus > Paenibacillus sp. FSL M8-0228. Next base: position 1,070,604 of record NZ_JBBOXA010000001.1, on the reverse strand, counting down.
GCTCATCCACATGCTCAATGACCTCACATAGGATCATCACATCTTTTCCCCGCAATTGTTCATCATAATAAAAGAGAGAGCCCATCATGGGTGTAGGACTGATCGCATCGGCATGCCTTTCCAGTTTGTTAAAACGCTCCACGGCTCTCAACTGTGCATACGCAGACGGCTCCACCGCCCAAATCTCTTCAACGCCCGTCATTCGGGCCATCCGAGCCGATAGCTTCCCTTCCCCTGAACCCAAATCTACGATTTTCTGTCTGCGAGGCAGCTTGCGAATTACGTCCATAATAGCTTGATACCGCAGCTCATTTAGCCGTACTGTAGGCTGTTGCTTCCCTTCCTCATGTGGCTGTTCTGGCTGTTGAATCTGTTCGTGCTTATCCTTTTGAGCTTGGACAGTATCCTTTTCAATATATTTTTTAATACCTATTTCATCATAATCTGATTGCTCAAATTGCTCAATCAGATTGGTAAAACGAAGCGTGCGTCGAATGATAAGCTCGCGTAGTGGATGCTCTGGCAACCAGCCCTCACCATAGCGTCTCAGCTTGTCAAACTCTTCTTCACTAATGTAATAGTGCTTATAATTATCTAGCACCGGAATCAACAGCAATAACTGACGCAACGCATGTTGCACCGTCTGATGCCCACTTAGCGTGACATACCTGACGGTGCTTCGATTTTTCAGTTGAAAAGAATAATCCGCTTTCCCTCGTTCTATGACTACTTGATAGCCCAGCGGAGCAAATAGTCCCTCCACCACAGAATCCGGCAAATCTGAAGCAACGGGCCCAAACGATAACTCCAGCGCGAAAGGATGCGTCACCCATCCTGCATACTCTTCTTTGGGTTTGCCGTTCAGTGCCGTACCAAGCGAGCCACGAATATAGGTGCAAAATAAGCTACTGGTTACAAACTCCCGGTCATTAATATATTGTGTAATATCATAGCTATCTGGACTGTTTTTGACCAAATCTATCGAATCTGGCGAAGCCTGAATGACGATTTCTGCCTCTTCCTCGGTAAACACGGTGTACACCATGCGTACACGCGCACCCTTTTCCGTGCGATCATACGTATTGTAGGGATTTTTGGCAAGCAAATGCGAAATCATCCCAGCATTGTTTCCGGTTGCTTTTAGCGTGATGTGCATACTCTACTTCTCCTTCCCAGCTTATACTTCCCATACTTCATTCACCGCAGCGCGGAACATATCATCCAACTGCTGATCCCGTCCGCCCTCCATATGCTGAAGCAACGGCGCCTTCTGTTCAAAGTAAGCAATTTGCTGCTCGATAAAATCATTCACCACCGAAAGCTGTGGCTCCACATCCAGCTCCTCGCCCGCTTTTTTACGATCAAGCAAATGTTCGATCACCTGATAAAGTTCGGTATGTGCCGGAATGAGTTCCTCTAGCAATTCTACGAATTCCATTGGAGGCATGCTGTTGTGACGTTCAATCCAGCTACAGGCCAGCAACGGGCGCAGCACGTAAAAATACTTTTTAATCTTCACCTGTTCTCCCTGCAAATAATCCCGATAATTTCCCCGCGCCATATTCAGATAATGGTACATGCAGGACTTCGGAGAGAAGGTTAACGGCGAGATCGCACGAATCTGATCAGCCACTGCATATTGCTCCAGATAGGAAATCGGAGATTGCAGCCATTCCAGCAAAGGCGGATTGGATTTGCGAAACAATTGGAGCGCCTTTTTTAAATCCCAGCCGTTTATATCCAGCAAATCGCTGATTGGCCGTTCAATCACATCCCGCTTATCAAAAATAGATAAATACCATTCTATGGGTCTTACATAGATAAATCGTACATCATAGTCACTGTCCTGTGAAGGAAACCCCCACGCCCGACTACCTGATTCACAGGCGTATACAATGCGCACCTGCTCCGCTTGCTCCAACGCGCGCAGCTCACGCAAAATCGTCTCACGCATTTCCGGTTGAATGAAACCCTGCCCATGCTTCACATCCGTCATGTTGTTCCCTCCCTTATCATTAAAGTATTTCCCGAATCTGTTCTCTAATCGACTCCTCCGTTTCATCTATCGATAAGCGGCGAAGACGCTCTGTCGTTTCCTCTCCCCACATCTCAGAAGGCCATTCCTTGAGTACATGAAGTGCTGCATGACGATTGGAGATCACCGGACTCCAAAGTCCGGCAGCAACTAGCTCTTGTCCCATTCCTTCGTAAGAAGACAATAGCTGAAGCAAAATACCCAGACATTGATGCGCTTCATACTCCGGTCCAAAGCCCGGCACATCAGCAGGACCAGAAGAAATTTCTTCCAGAGGCAAGTGCTTTTCTGCAAAAGCCACCAGCTTACGAGCCCGCTGTTCATCCTCTGTCTTGATGAGTTCAAAGTATAGATTAGGCTTGACTGGATATTTACTTAATTGATCAAATAGCACGGGCCATACATCTAGTGCTAGCATTCGAGCTACGCGAATGGCGCAGTGGAGATGCGGTGAATCTGCATACTGCAGTTCCTGCTCTACTGGCTTCACCCACTGCGGATCGTCCATCATCTGCTGGCATATTGACGCGTAACGTTTACGTAATTCCGGCGTCCATTCATGCTCATAACGTGCCTCCCATGAATCGTCTTCTTCATCGAGAAAATCCGCAGTATCCATGATGATCGTAAAATGCTTCACAGTCGTACACATGGTCTTAGCATGGCGAAGGTAGTTGCCTATGACCATAGTGGCATGCTCATAATCGTCTATACTTTCCGCAGGTCCGCCTGCTGCCAGCAAAGCCGATAGAATATCACCCGCCCCGTCAAACAACTCCTGATCAATGTGCGGTACAGCGATGGCTGTATGCAGTTCGCCTTTATGAGCACACTCATAAGCAAGATACTCATACATGACATTGTTGCGGAATCCTTCCCTTAATAACCAGTCACGTATTTCCTGCCGCGCAGGCTCCAGCCGTTCTACTACGTGAATACGTCCCCAGCCATGTACCTGTGAGGCTAAATTATACAATTGTTCGTTGGCCTGCTCCGAAATATTACGGATAGCTACAGCTGCATATAGCGTGAATTCATCATGCTTGGCTAGTGTTAAAATAAGTTCGTGGTGCTGATCCGTCTCCAGTAATCCAAGCAGCGCAATACCGACCTTCACCACATTGCGATGTGCTCCGTGTTCAGCCAGCCAACGTGCTTCCTCATACAATCGATCCGGCTGAATTGCTGGATGCTCGCGCACCGCATCTAGCAGCGTATCAATCAGGCTGAGCGCATTTTCCTCCATCAAGCGTACATACGTCTCACGTCTCGTCTTCATCCCTGGCTTGCGGCATTGTCTGGACAACAACTGCGCCAGATCCTTAATTTTGTCAGTCTCTCCATCTCCACCAGCGCCATGATGCCCAAATGCTCCATCCAATCCTCCTGCCACCCAACGCATCGTGTGACCTGCCCAATATTCTTCATCATCTGGTAAATGATCATCCGTAAGCCTGCCCTGAGGGTCCAGTCCCTGCTTAATCGTTTCATAAATCGAAAGCTTACCTACCCATGGATATAACACTTCATTTTTGCGTCGTCCAAACATGTTGCATCACCCTTCTGTTATGTATTGCTTCTTATTTCATCGTGCTATCTTATACTCCTATGATGCTTTATTTTGGAAGTCGTGAACATGGTGAAAGTATTACAAAGATGAATAATTTCCCTTTTTCCTGCATCCCTTCCCTGTTAGAATAAAGGGATACTTGCTTTCGGAGAACGGCAACAGAAACGGGGAATGCATCATGGCGAGAGAAAGTTTTGATAAAGAAATTCAATTCCTGCGTATGCTCACATTAACAAGCGGCGCCTATAATCGGCAGCAATTCGCAGATAGACTGGGCATTTCGGTACATACCTTTGATAAAACAATCCGGCGTCTCAAGGAAATTGTCCAATCGGTACAACAGCAGTTGCCTGCGGAACACGGACATGATTTTAATGAGATGCTGCGCTTTAATTATTACGAATCGGCTGATCCATTATTGTTATTTCTGTTTCGGGCCAAATCGCTCAAGGAATCGGAAAGCGTCCGCTTATCCCTTCTGCTGACAGCGCTACAGTCACAGCCTATGACCACCATGGAACTATTGGATGCTTGCTGCAACGGGCTGCCTTCCGACAGTTCACTACCGGATGAGAAAACGATTCGTTCCGATCTGAAATATCTGGTTGAAGTCGGCGTCGTTCGCAAGGAACCCGGCGGCAGACCTTACCGCTATGCTGTCCGCAACGATCTGGTGACAGAACTGACGGACGAGGAGCTGCTGGACTTATATGATTTTGTAGACATTATGGCCAACACCCAGCTCCCCTCTGTACAGGGATATCTGCTGCGAGATCATCTTAAAAAAGCCATGCGCCGTCAGCTCGGAGATCGGGAGATGGCCGAACCTTTTTTATATAAATACCACTATTATTCACGCATTCTGGACGAAGCCCATATTCATCCGCTTCTACACGCCATTCGGCAACGCCGCTGTGTAACTTTTTTATATTTTTCGACATCCAAACGAAGCATGTACGGGTCACAAAACACAAACCCGCTGTTTGAAAAAGAGACCGACGGCCGTGAACACACCATTCTGCCCCTACAAGTCATCTATGATCATCAATATGGACGTTGGTATATTCTGGGTCATGTAGGCGGTAAAGGAATCATGAAGTTTCGTATGGAGGGCATGACTCAATTGGTGGAGGGCAAGCCTGTACCAGAGCAGTTTCATGCCGATCTGCTAGCGGTGTTGGAAGAAAAAATGCGGTACAGCTGGCTTGTTGATACGGGTCGTCCTGTGAAGGTGCGGGTACGTTTTTTCAATCCTGAGGGCGCGAAGCGCAACTTTATTCGGGAACGTGTGCTGTCACAGGGACAATGGGGTACGATCGCGGAGGAGGAAAGTGAATCCTTTATCTATGAAATCACAGTGAATGGAATCACTGAGATTAAACCGTGGATTCGCAGCTTCGGATCAAGCTGTGAGGTATTGGAGCCTCAGCGGCTACGGAAGGAATTCAGACAGGAATGGAAGGAGCTGCAAGCCTATTATGAGCCTGTTCGAGAAAATATTTAACTACCAGATCGTCTCACGGCTGGATGAATCGGGCGCTTTTGCTACCACATCACAGGAAAGAATTTGGCTCAAATCTATGCTTGCAGACTCGGCAGCGACAGAGGGTTTTACCCCGGCTACACTTGATAAGCTTCGGCAATTACTTGCAGACGACGAGCCGCTGGAGGCCGATGGAAGTTTGCGGGAAAAGGCAGGTATCCCTGCTGTCTCGGTATACCATCCACTCTTGCGTGAATTGCGTTCCATTCTGCGATCCCGTTCTGGCATCTGTGTGACCTACAAACTGCGCAACGGACGCTTGCATGAGCGAATGTCCGGTTTTCCATATAAGCTGGAGTTTTCCATGGTCAAAAAAGAATGGAGCCTGCTGTGGTATAATCGCAGACACCGCGCGCTCATGTCTACCAAGCTATCTAATATCGTGAACATCACGGAAGATGAGCTTCTACCCGAAGAGGCCGATAAATTCACCCAACGTATACTCGGTATACTGGAGTCGCGCAAGGAACAGGGCATCATCGAAATTGTTCCTGTATATAACGGTGAAATGTCTCGTATTTTATATGCTTTTTCCTGCTTTGAAAAAGAGGTCGAATATGTTCAGGAAGCAGATACCTATCGTATTACACTCACTTTCCAGGCAGACGAATGTGAATATGTGTTATCCAAAATCCGTTTCCTGGGCAAACGTGTCAAGGTCGTCCAAGGCTCCCGGCTGATCTCACGAATGAAGGAGACAACAGCCAAGGCCCTTGCACGCTACGAAGAGGAATAGCTACTGAGGCAAATATGAGATACATCCATGTAAATAGCCCCTCCCTCCGTCTGTTAATGAGACGAGGGAAAGGGCTTTTAAACGAGTTATGGCAAGGCTTGTCCGCGCGCACTGACGTACAATTCATACCATTCCTCACGGGTCATCAGCTCGCTCTGGCGTTCCGCATCCTGACATGCTTTGATTCGTTCAGGATTGGCGCTGCCAATGACAGGCTGAATCCGTGCTGGATGCTTCATAAGCCAGCCAAGGACGATCGCTTCACGTGTCGTTTCCTTTTCAGAAGCCAGCTTCTGCACCAGCTCTGCCGTCTTAACGACATGCTCAGGCGCCCCTTCCAAAGAACCTCCGCTAAAACGTCCCTGCGCCAGCGGTCCCCAGGCTTGGAGCTGAATATCCTCGGTTTGGCAATATTCTAGCAACCCTTCACCAAAATGTACATTCGTCCCCGCCTGCTGGTTCACATGTACGGTCTGATCTACAAAATGCAGATGTGCCAGGCTCATCTCCAGTTGATTAGCGATCAGCGGCTCCGTCAGGCTCCGCTCCAGAAAACGAATTTGGCTTACATTCATATTAGAGACGCCAAAATGCCTTACTTTGCCGGATGCCTTGAGCTCACTGAACGCTTTCGCTACTTCTTCCGGCTCTACCAGCGGATCGGGGCGATGCAGCAGCAAGATGTCCAAATATTCCGTACCCAGACGCTTCAGGATCCCATCCACGGACTCCATAATATGAGCATATGAGAAATCAAAACGGCCCGGGAGCGTACCATCTGGCAGAAAAATACCACATTTGGACTGAATTACGATTTGCTCACGCAAGCCCGGCTGTCCCTTTAAAATCTGACCGAAAATCTCTTCCGCTTTCCCCATACGATAAATATCCGCATGATCGAACATCGTAATCCCAATGGATCGTGCAGCTTCTACAGCTCTCTCCGCTTCAACGACATGCTCCTGCGTAAACGGTGCATGGCTCCATTCTCCACCAAAAGGCATACAACCAAGCGCCAGCCGACTATCGGAGATTCCACGTTTCTGTAAAGGCATAATCTTCATGCTGCTCCTCCTTCAACCTTCAAAATATTCCCTGCTTCATCCACATATGAAGAGTCCGTGGGACCGCTATCACACACCTATTTTACCACTTACTTACGGTCGTGTTCGACAATGCTTGTATTGAGTTCAGTCCTTCCACAGCATACTGAAGAAAGAACTGATTCACCTTAATCGTTATGAAATCCGGGACGAGGCCAAGCAAGGTATTTTTGCGTATATTGGCGGACTTTCACCGCCAAGTTATCATTCATACCGATCGCACTATATAAAAAAATAGACGGAAAACATGTCGTTTCCCGTCCAATTTTTTTATTTTAGTTACTTATTAGACAGCCCTTCTTATATGTAATAATCAATAGCCAACTTCAGCAGATAAAGCGCGAGCAAATGCAGCGGATAAAACAAATAGAAAAAGGTTCGTGGGCCTTTTCCCCTCTCTCCATTATATCGGGATAGCAGAGGGAGTGCAAAAATACAGGCCCCGCCGATCGCAAACGGATAAAGATATTCGTTCATTGTGCTGGCGTTGATGCCCATGATGCTGAGCGAATCGGGAACAGCCCATATAATGATGACTCCGAAAATGAACATAAGCGCAATTATTGCAATAATCCATCCGTTGTAAATCTTCTGTTGTTTGCGAGCGACATAGAAAGCTAGAACCAGTAACACTCCAATTACACTCCAGTCTCCCAAAAAAGAGACTACGCAAAGAGCCGAAATCGCCAAGTATTTAAGTACAGGATTGGTCGTGTTGTCATAGAACCATATTGCCAGTAGGCCCATCAACAACGTTAGCATGATGTTTCCCGAAGTATACCAATCTTTAAATACCAATCCGTAAGGCACCACACTGGCTAGCCCGGTTAGAGCAAGGCGTATTGTATATTTTTTGAAGCTTCTGGTATGGATATATCCTTCGGCTACAAAAAAAGCCATGATAGGCAATGTAATTCTGCCTACCACCTGAAAGCCCAAAAAATCGGCAAAAAATAGCCCTCCAATATGATCAATTAGCATTGCTAATACTGCAATTAATTTTAAACTGGTGGCATCAATGCCCTTCACCTCTGCTTGAACGGATAATCTTTGTTCCATATTCCTCCCCTTTTCTTCCCGAAGGACTATGCCCTCCATATCTATTCTATTCGTAAACAGGTCTGTTCAGGAGGCTCCGGTCTCCCATCTTATCTAAGAGGTGCTTCAACAATTGGCGGGAAACGGGAATAATGCGCCTTGCTTCTCCGGAATTCTGATTGGTTTGAAAAATGATCTCCTTCTTGCTCTTATCTATAGATTCCACCTTCATCAGGTTTACGATAAATGCCCGATGACACCGGAACAACCTGGGGTCCTTAGCCTCAATATCTTTCAGATCGCCGTAAAACTCAAGAGTTCTGTTTTCGGAAACCAGACGGATTTTGTGGGGAACACCGGTTGTTTCAAAGTAATAAATGCTGGAGAAGGAAATTTGAAATTTCGTAAATTTATTGTCGAGTATAAACCAATCATCGACATCCAACACAGGCTTTCTTTGATGGGCAACAGCAAGAACGTCTCTTACCTTTTTTTCCATTTCATCCTGAGTAGCATCCTTGATAATGAAATCAAGAGCTGCTACCTTGTATTGGAAGGTAAGCGGAGACAGATGACCGTGGGTAGTTACAAAGACAATATGCCCATACATATCATATTTTCTGATTTCTTGGGCAACTTCCAGTCCCTTCATCTGGCAACCCGAGATTTCAATATCAAGGAAATACAAGTTATTCGCACAAGCTTTAGATTCAAAAAGCAGGAGATCCGGCTTACTGGTGACAATGAGATTGCTGCAGCAGATGCCAAGTTCCTCGCAGCTTTTACGGACCATCTTTTCCATTATGCGCTGCTGGATAAACTGATCTTCCAGGATAAAAATATTCATGATGTCGCTCTCTTTATAATTAATGTTTGCGTGAAAAAATCCGGTTCCTTTTTGGTATCCAAAGTTACATACTTGTTGCTGCGCAGCACCTTTGCTATATTGTACAAGCCAAGACCCCGATTGTCCGCTTTCGTTGAAAAGTTCCGTTTGTAGAGATCATTCACCTTAATCCCGTCAAGTGCAGAATGATTATAAGAGTTTCGTATCGTCACCGTCTGAATATCGTCTTCATGGATCAGTACAATATTTATGGACGGATTGCAGGTCTCTAATGCCGCATCGATTGCATTGTCCAGGAAACAAGAGATTACTCTGCAAAGGTCTATAATATCCATATACATTTCACTGATACCGCTATCAATTTCCAGTTTTACGTCAACTCCACGCTTCTTTGCCACCAGCACCTTGGATGTAATAATACTCTTGAGCTCACTCACGTCCAGATTAATCAGGTTATCCAGACTATAGGAATATCCGTTCAACTGTGAAGCAGTAGGTTGGATAGAACTCTCATATATCCGCTTGATCATCGACAAATCCCCAGTTCTGATCCCCTCGTCCAGCATTAACAGGATATTGGTATAGTCATGTCTGAAGCCGCGGATGTCTTCGTACATTTTTTCAATCTCCATAATATAAGCCTCCAGCTGCAGGTATTGTTCCGTCTTGTTCTTCTCTAGCTCACGTTCACGCAGGAAGCGATACAGCCAATTGATCGTCATCAGGAAGATGGAGGTCAAGCCGATCAGCATCAACACAATCTTTAATCTGCTTGGATACGGATTGTTGCTTTCACACTCCGAATAGATAATGAGTCCGAGTCCGATGATCCCCAAGACTAAGATTAAAGAAGCTCCGACGATAAGCTTAATCCGATATAGCTTCAAAAGCCTGACCGCCGGAGTAGGAAACAAATAAGACACAAGCTTTCGGAGCGCCAAGTAGATCAGCGGAGGTGAACAAGCGGTTAGGAAGGGCGCCGTCCATTTGTTTTTATATTCATAAGGAACCGCATAGCTGATTACCGTTATGAAATAACCCAGCAGTGTCGTAATAAAGATGGTAAGGATGGCGTAGAAGCCTATGACCCACAAGGATTCATATTTGTCGGTCAACCACCCGTATAATGCCAGTAGCACAAATAGAAATAGGTAAACAATCAGTCCGAAGTTATTCAGAGCTGTTATTCCGATAAAATAATACATGACTAAAAACAGCAGCAGCTTATAATTCATACGGAAAACGCTTAGACCATTGCCGCTGACCATATGATATATTACAAGATAGCTGGTGTATTGCAAAAAATAAATGCCGGATGTAATCATTTTTTGTTCAATTTCCAAACTTTTGGGTTGACTGGTTCATAGAACAACCCGAAACAAATCCCTCCTCCTTCACCTCTTTTACTCATATGCTCCAGTAGCTTAGCCTTGAGTCTCTGGGTATGGTTGTTTCTGTGTTCTTTAATATTCTTGATATTGTTCATAATTAGCATAACTCCTTCTCATTATGGAATAGAATACTGGTGTGATGACGACTGCTTCAAGAAACAGCCCGAATATTAACCAAGGATAAAAATCTAGTGCGATGGCCACGAAAACAAACACTATACTTAAAAAGATAGCTTGTAATCTGCATGCTCTTCTTAACTTCGGATCTACCAATGGATTGCACTCCGTATCGGCCGGAGCGTATCTGGCAATCAGAATGATAGAAAGCAGACAGAGCGTCGCCAAAAAAAAGCGGTTCCATTCTACTTCCTTTAAGAGCCAGGGAAGAAACACAAAGGTCAGTAGACTGACCCAGGTGCAATGATGCGACTTGCGAGCATGCCAGCCAAAGGACTTTCGCCGGACCACTGTATAGGAAAGCAGCATCGCAGCCGTTTCGGCTAATACACCGAGCAAACAGGCACTGACCAATACAAGAAGTATTTTTTCTGTGCCAGCCAGTATGTTCTCTAGATAATAAAGCACATAAGCACGCTTCTCCGCTTCCAATTCTTCGTCTTGAAAGTATTTATCAATGATCCACGTTGACAATTGATGATACAACGCCACCGCCCCTCCCTAACTTAATTGTGTAGGAAGCTGGAATTGAACATAATCACGATATTTATCATGCCAACTCATTAATTCGTGATGCGTGCCTACCCCCGTTACTTCTCCTTTATCCAAAAAGATTATCTGGTCCGCTTTGTAGATGGTTGACAAACGATGAGCGATAACAATGGTCATTTTATTCTTGGAGAGAAGCTTGATTACATCATGTACAAGCTGCTCTGACTCGCTATCCAGATTGGCGGTAGCTTCATCAAACAGCAGAATCTCATGGTCTGAAAGCAAGCATCTGGCAATCTGGATTCGCTGCTTCTGTCCCCCCGATAATTTGACTCCCCTTTCTCCAACAAAGGTATCCAAACCATCCGGTAATTGATAAATTACCTCCTTCAAGCCTACTGTATCAAGAGCCGCATAAATCTCATGGTCATCCGCGTCTCTGTTTAGGCCATATACCAGATTGTCTCTCACTGATCCTACCAGTAAGTCACTATCCTGCATAACATAGGATATTTTGCGACGCCATTCTTCCGTCCTAATCTTATCCAAATATACATTATTGTAATAGATTTCTCCATTATATTCTGAGTAAAATTTCTCTATTAAAGAAAATATTGTTGTTTTTCCCGAGCCGGAAGGCCCTACGATCGCTGTAGTGGTACCGCCTCTGAAGGTTAACTCCACGTTGGATAATACCGGTTGGCCCTGGTTGTACGAGAAAGAAACATTGGCAAAATGCAGGATATCCGAATTCTGATCATGACTTTTCATGTCCGGCACACTGCCTAACTTTTCTTGCTTCTCATCCTGCTGGTTATATATAGTATAAATTTCCTTACTTGCTCCCTTGGCCTTCTGATACTGCGAGAAAAAACTGCTGAGCTGGGTCAGAGGCGAAACCATTGTAAACAAATAAAAGATCATGGATACCAAAGTACCTGTAGTGATATGTCCAGCGGCAATGCCGGCGCTTCCATACCAAAACATTCCTACCAAAGCTAGCATGATGATAATTGTTACAATCGGCTCAATGACAGCTGACAATATTCCCTCTTTGATGTTCAAGCGAAAGATACGTCCAAGTATCTCCCGAGTATATTTCATTTCAAGCTTTTCCGACGTCGTCGCTTTAATGAATCTGATGTTATAGAGAATTTTGGATAACTCACCGGAAAAATCTGCGGCTGCATCCTGTGCCTCAATCGCTACTCTATTCATCCTTCTTCCAATGGGATAGATTAGTAGCGCCGTTATAGGAATCAGAGCAACGAGTACACTCATTAATCTCCAATCCAACACAAATAACATGATGATGCAACCAGTGACCATCAGGACATCAGCCAGAATAGAAGGCAGAGTGATAGCCAGAAAATTACTTACAATAGCAAGGTCGTTCGTCATTCTGCTGATGATTTTGCCGTTCTCGTTGTTATCAAAATAATTAACCGGCAAATGGATAATTTTTTCCCAAATTTTCAGTCGCAGTTCCTGAAAAAACTTGCTCCCCACATATCTGAGGAGCAGAGAAGACACGGCGTTTAAAATCCCTCCGGCCAGAAACAGCGAAATAAGCACAGCTGCGGTCTGGATCGTCAGCTCCATAGCTGAGATCTTATCGACAAGCTTGCCTGTAATGATCGGCAATACTAATGAAAAAGCGGCGGAAATCAGTGTAAATACGATGCTCCAAGCAAGCGCAAGCTTGGGCCATCTCGCAATTTTGATTAACTCCAGCAAGGAATGGGCCGTTTGTTTTTCTTCACCAATCTTTTTATATGCCGTGCTCTCCATATTCAATTCCATTATGGCTTAATCACCTATTTCTCTTTGTGATTTTCGTATTCTAGCAAAAACTTCATTGCCATTGTATAGACACCTGCGGCTATCGCTACCATGACAATATAGGAGAGCGACAGCTTGGTTCCTATCCAGTCCGTTTGGTTGCTTAATTGGAACAGTAAGAAGCACACGGCGCTTCCGGCAAGAAACTCCAAAGAGTAGGAGAATTTCCGCCCTCTCTTCAACCTATCTAGTATAATATCCACTATAATTACAGCGGATGTAAGCATAAAAGAAATTTTATACAGCATAATCTTATCTCCAGCAACAATCTGCTGATCCTCAAAACTTGCAAAGTATCTGGCCAAAATTGTACCGATTACTAGGTATAATACGACAACTAGCACATTTATTCCGACACATTCGGCTGTGCTGTAGGTAATAGTCCCTTCGCTTCGTTGAACCAGGGTCGCTGCCAAGCTTGAAATAAACAGGACCAGAAACCAAATATAAAAATATGCATCCAGTTGAAAAGAGAGAAAATCGGTAATCAGTCCCACCATGACTGTAATAATTTCTTTTAATAAAATGAACATTACCGTCTCCTCCTTTTAGCTAAATACCAGCATCTGCTTCCATGTACTCAAGTTCTCATTATCACAGGTCAGCAGTGTCAGCAATACACCTGCACATCCATCGAGCAGCCCTACTTTATCGAGAGATAACGGATCATCAACTCTTCCCTCAAGGTCTGTAAAGGGTACTGCCTCTTGAGTATTCCGGTATGATAACATACGATGCAAAAAATCATTCTTGAACGGTATGGCTGCCGTACGGCTGAAATGGTGCTGAATCAGGAGCAAGCCTGCATAGCCGTGACAGATCGTCGGTGAAATTACCTTTCTTAGCGAATCTGGTCTGGAGTAGACGGTATTGAACAATTGCAGAGCCTGCTGCTGCAGCGCTTTGTCCTCCAGGGCCAATCCCAGCCGGAACATAGCCACAGAAGCTCCCGGTGTGCCGTAACACCATGCATCTCTGTGATAACCTGGATTCCGACTAGTCTCTGCGGATTCATCCGGTGTGAACATATTAGGTATGACAAGGGTGCCGTTCCACTCTCTGATATTTCCGAGTAGAAAAGTCTTGGCAACTTCCAGTACTTCTCTCAATCCTGTTAACGGGTAGCGGCGGAGATGTGCAACAGCCAGCAAATTAATGGCTCCTGTAATTCCGTGCGCCATGCCAAGATTATAGTAAATGGTCTGTTCGGGAAGTTCCCCGAAATGTCTCAGCTTGCCTACAGCATCCGTAATCAGTTGAAGGATCTTAAGGAGCACCGCATCCAGCTTCCCAGCGTATCTGTCTTGGCGTTCCTTAACCTCCATTAATGCAGCTGCAATCCCCGTCCATCCTGAAATCAAATCCAAGTCGCTATCCTCAATCAAGGAGTCTTCCAATTTCCCCCTTGTCTCCTCATAGAATTCCCCATAGCTGCTAAGAAACATATCCAGCGTCTGTGAGAGCACATTCGTATATCTTGTTGAACCTCTTGAACACTCGTTGAACAGATAAATAACACCTGCCAATCCGGTATACAGTGACAATGAATGGAACGGTATATTGCCGATTAAGCGCACAATCTCCTGATTGTACTTGAAAGCAAGCGCATCCCACCCTTCCCCCGGGTAGACTTCATCTAGTTTATCCAGAAGAAGGCTGATCCCGGGATATCCTGAAGCCAATGATATCAGCTCCATTTCAGGGTAATCATGCATGGCGTGCTTCTTGATTAGCAGGGTTACAGTATCTATATCTTTGTAAATTTCTGCGCTTTGCCTGACTATTTCAGATAAATTTCCCGGGACTTGTTTGACCGCCATAAGCTCCTCCTCAATAAGCAACATGGTATTTGCTTACCTGTAAATAATCTTCCAAACTGTAGTAGCACAGGTGTAGGGCAAGCTCTTCCTTTTCCCGGTCCAGGCCGAACACTCTGTTGCAGAACATGTGCATGATGCTGAACATAATATCATCGTAATAATTGGTTCTGTCGTCAGCTTCCCGGATAGCCGTGAAATATGCAGCGTATTGCCGCAACCTGTCGCCTGTATCGCTTGCTGGCAAGGATATGGAACGGGTCTGTTGAATTCTTTGGAATAGCGCTTCTTTGTGTTCCCGATACTCCTGTCTGAATTTCTTTGGATCAATAATCGCAGCCATAGCCTTCAATTGATCTTCTGCCAGCGGATACGCGCAGTTCACAACCTCAAAAAGTCCGGTACAGCAAAATAACATCTGATCGGTTGCATTAATTGACCTCTTGCCTGCATAATAGCCTGAAACTAGATAAGAATCGATAGCAAATAACCTCTCCGCTTGTTCAATGAAGGCTGCGCCGCCATACCGCAAAATTTCAGGCCGGTAAGGAACAACCGAATAGGAACTAACCAATCCGGACGAGGTTACAGTATTCAGGAAATCAAAAACATAGTTCAAGGCCGTGAAACGCTGATGCTCTACGCTTCCCGACATTTTGCACCTTAGCCTGATATGCGGCTCCTTATCTGCATACTGGACAAAAAAAACCTGGTCAATGAAGTACTCGGCGCTATTGTCCATGAATGTCTTAAATGCACTGCCCAGCAAATCGGTTAGCATTTCCTGATTGTAATATACCTGCAGGGATATCCAATCCGAACCTGGATAATAAACGGCATTCACCGAAGAACTCAGCACTTTATTTAAGCTTTTATCGGTAGCCTGTGCAGACAATCTGTCTATCGGCAAGTACTGAAACATCGGGCTTTTGCAAAAAAATACGCACTCCTCCATATATCGGTTAGCGGAAGCGAACAATTCTTTCTCCGTTTCCATAATAACGGCCGCCTTGCCTTCCGGATTCCGGGTATATTCTTTGTGCAAAAGCTTTCGATGATGATGGCGATCCAAATCCAGCAACAGCTTATTGTCCAGCTCCACCAAATATACATATCGCGGAATGTTATACTTTATGATCCAATCCTCCAGAAAGGACAGAAACTGTTCTTCGCTCTGGAGCTGTTTATCCGCATATAATGTCCATTTTTTGGGGCAGATGATGATATTTTTATAGGTTACTCTCGGTGTAAAAGAAGAATCATAGAGATACTCCTCCAGATGGGACCATCCGGTCTGATACTGCAGATTAATATCATTCAGAAACCGGATCAGATAAGGCGCCAGCTCTGTATTGTACATGCTGCTGAGTTTGGGAAATACCAGTTCGCCTGTTTCCCTGTGCTTCAGATAAAAGTATCCCGAATCCTCCACCCCTACCAGCAGCTGGGAAACATCTAATTTCCGATTCTCGGGAAACGTGGCCATATCCATAGATTGGTCTGGTGTCGGGCCTGCCGTCATAATATTAGTTATTTTGGGACTGAATGGGTAAAATGAGATTTCAGCGGCGCTCTCCCCTGCTTTCTGATCCTTCGGGTTCCTGACAAAATTGAAGATTTCATCACGGCTATCCTTGTCAAACATGTAGGCAAATCTTCCGAAGCTCTGACACGCTTCCAATGATCCGGCTCTGTTGTTTAAATAAAACGTAACTTCACCTTGCTCATTCTCCATGCAGGAATAATACAAATCGAACGAGACATGGACATTCTCCAGACTCAATTCAGACAGCTGTTGGATTTTGACCTCGTCAAGCACGATATCCGAATGATTGACAAGCGCTTCGGTCTGCCACTCCGCAATTAGCGCCTTAAGCTGTCGGAACCTGCCTTCATCCTTGTGCCTGTACTTATCTCCGTTCTGGTAGTGGCTCTTGTACTCTTCAGGTTTGCCGAGCCCCAAGGTTTTACTGAACAACTGCAATAAGGGCACTTCTTCATATACTCCGTACTTCTCAGTAAATTGCTGACGATAGTCGGAAAGTGTATCCTCTTTCCTGTACGTAGAAAGCATGCTCAATATTGAAGCTATTTGGGCCAACGATTGCCTATCGCTGTCCGACAATAGAATTTCATTTACCTGATTCAGTCTTACGTCTATTTTGACCAAGTCGCCCTGATAATCGGGAAGGATAAGCTGGACTAGTTTTCGGACAGCCTCAATGCCTTCGCGTTTGACCGCAGCAACTGTAATGTCCTGAATGGCTTGTCCAACTCTCTCCAAAATATCTGAGTAATATGCTGCCTTGGGAGTAGCAAGCAGCTTTAGTGTACGTATCAGATGCGCCAGAGGAGCGCTATCCCGAGGATTGGGAATCATCTCACTTACCAAAAAGCCTTGTTCTATCAATTGCTGCAAAAAATCTGTGCTGATCGTGTCATCCACGCCGAAGGCGTCTTTTATAGCTTGCATAAGCTGCAGAAAAGTCTGCTGCTCTTTATCAAGGATCTTCATGATGAAATCTATGACCGGGGTTTTGAGAATAGATATATTTTCAGTGCTTCGTTCCTCCTGATCTGCTGCAAACAGAGTCTGATAAGAGATGACGAGCCTGTGATGGTCAATGTAAGAGGTGTTATTTACACTCAGTCTCAATTCATTGCGGACATCCGTATCCCCATGGAAAAGCCCTATTAAGCGGTAAATTAGGCTATAATCCGGAGTTGCCCAGACGACATGTTCCCCGGCGCCTCCCGTTTTTCCAAATCGGGAAATGCCTACTCCCGCGAACAGTCCAAACGGTGTTGGTCTACAAATTGCCCGCGAAATGAACTTGCTTAGACTTAGGATAAGATTCCGCTTTTTTTTGGACTTCAATGTTCTGCCTTGTTCCAGGCTTTGCAGTGCAGCGTAGGTCGAGGGGCTGGAGACATAAATGGAATCTATCAACCCCTGCTGCTGAACGAACCGTACAAGTCTGTCAAGGTATTCATCATCATCTAGTTGTTCATGATCAAATATCTGCGTATAATACTCCATGCCAAGCAACGTTTTCCGGTACATGTAATTTTCCGAGATTTCAAAGTTCTCCAACATGCAATCAACCTCTCATCTGTCTTAAAGCACGAATTGAACCGGCAAGGCTTACTTCATAATAATTCCGCTGAACATCAATCAGTCTCGCGCCTTGACGGAGCAGACACTCCATTTCTGTGCGTCCGGCATTCATCCCCTGCGCGATAAGCTCTCCGCTAAGAGAGGCAACAACTCCGCTGAATAAGGCGCTGGCAATACTCGTACCGATACCCACTGTGTATGCTTTGTCAAATCCCAGCACTTCATATAAGTAATCCTCTGTGTCGAAGCTCGATTTGGCAACCATTACCCAATCATTGTTGTAATTGATTTCATACTCATCACCACTCGGCGCAAAAAATTGATCGTTGAGCGTATTGCTGAACCCGGAGATATCCCCGTTCTTATTAGTTGATCCAATTGGGTATACTCCCTTTAAATTCGCAGGTACTCTGTACTCCTGCGTAATATCGCGTCCATCGTTTCCTGCGGAACAGACTACCCATATGCCTTGCGCATTGGCGCAGTCAACCAAAGCCTGAAACCTATTGAACTCGAATAAGTCGACCTCATATTCTGTACGATAGCTGACGTTGATAATTGGATATCCTTTAGCAATACCCTCTTCCAGCGCTCTATACAACCATTCAAGCTTGCTTATTCCTTTTTTGTCCGTAATTTTGTAGACAACAACCCGAGCGAAAGGGCATATCCCCTTCAATATATATTTGCCGGTAACAGAGCTAACCATTTGTGTACCATGCCCGACGTAATCGCTTAGACAAGGCTCATAAGGTACAAATGACTTGCATTCTGCCTCAACTAGATTACCTTGGATCTCTGAGTGGGATTTATCGACGCCTGTATCAATAAACAGGATAGTAAGCGGCTGACCAACAGTTGCACCACAACTAAAATGATCGGTCAGCCGGGCTACATGCCAATTGTATATATTAGGTTTTATCATGCAATCTCCATAATGTAAGTAGGGGTAGCCTATTTCACTACCCCTGACTTACGAATCGCTTATGAATTATTTACAATTGGAACAAGAACCGGTACAGATACAGGTAAGAGTTTTACATACTGCTTTGGATACCTTAATGGTTGTTTTGATGATTGAAGCTTGTGGGCTAAGCTCACTGGCCTCATAGCTCTTTCTTAAATCAAGGTCAAACATTTGATCTACTTTCATTTTCCTCTTCCTCTCTGAATTAGATTATAATAAACATGATTTCAGTGGTACCCCTAAATCACGTTTATTGTGAGTGACCGTATGTCATATCTTGCTGTCGATGAATAAAGAATATATCTAATTCTCCCGTTTTTTATACTTTATTCCTGAAAGGTATTCCAAACCTCCTAAATTGCAGTCATTTTGCTGCCCATGCGGCATGGCATAAAAAAATACCGACACAGAGCGAAACGATTGACGCTTAGAGCATGGCGTATGCTTGCAAGAATCCGATATGTTCTTATACAGGTGTCTCGTATAAATCGGCTGAAGAAGAGATGCTTAGCATGAAGCGCTCGTCCTATGGCTACGATGTGCTGGCTCTTGTGGACGAACTGCGATTCAAACAGGACATGACTGTAAAGGAACTGACTGACGCACTACAGGCATCCCAACAAGTACCCAAAATCTGTTGAGCGATATCAAGCTCTTTTTGCTGCATCTCGATGACCATATTCGTACGATACTGGCCGAAACGACGGAACAAAACGGTGACGTTCTCTTGTCTATGGGTGGAGTCCAGCCGGAAAAAGGCAATGAAAAATTGTACGTCTTGCGCGAAGTCTTTAGTGGAAACGTACTAGCCGCCAAAAATATGAAAAGTGAGGCAGCGAGCGATCGTTTGCTGTTCAGTCCATTTAACCTCTATAGGTGCGTTCGGAAGAGTTGTGGCCTGATGGTGTGCGAGTGGTCACAATCGATACGTGGACAACCGATCAACCCACTTGCGTAGCCGCTGCATATTTTTGATAAATAGCTTGAATTGGGTATAATCGCTGCACGAATATTAGAGAAGCCAAAAAATGTCAGCGTACATTATACTATTTTCCACAACCATTTAAGCAGTCAACTAATAAGTTGACCCGTTTGAGGCAGCTCTTGCTGAAATGGATAGTAGGCTCGGTGTTTCCTTCTCTGATTATTTGGGTTTTTCAAGAGGATCCTGAAGAGACAAATAAGATCGAAGAACGGAGCATGAACCGTGAGACTTTTAAAATTCTCACGAATATAAGCTATAATCGACAATTAATAAGCCACAACCTTATGGATTGTGGCTTATTAATTGTCAGGAGTGAAATTAACCTATGAATTATGAAAAGGATGTATTCAATGTCTATGTTCCTCCATTGAAAAAGAATCTACTATATCGCTCCCATCATCCTTTATTCTTTCAAAGATAATATTTCAAGGTCGAGCTATAATAGGCTAGTGAAGAAGTAGGCGCTCCAGGAGTCATCTTGTTATACTTGTGTATTCTTGATTGCCATATCGCCAATTCACTTTTGTTACTTCACTTAATGAGGCTGGATCATACTACATATAAATGAGTCGAATCACTTTGGTCCCAATCCACATCTTCTTATCCGAATATCCCCATGCTCAGATATCGCTCTCCGGTATCCGGGGCAATGCAAAGTACCCGTTTGCCTGCTCCCAAACGCCGAGCTTCCTGAATCGCCGTCCATATCGTAGCTCCGCTAGAGGGGCCCACCAGAATCCCTTCCTGGGCAGCAATCGCCCGTGTCATTGCAATCGCATCCTCATCCGAAACCTGCACGATTTCGTCATACACTTCCGTATTCAGTACGGTGGGAACAAAGCCCGGGCTCGTTCCAACTAGCTTATGTGGACCGGGTTTTCCCCCAGATAGTACTGGCGAGCCCTTCGGCTCAACTACAACAATCCGCAGATCTGGCAAATGCTGACGCAGCACTTCACCCGTTCCCGTAATGGTACCGCCCGTTCCCGAAGAAGCGACGAACACATCCAGTTTCCCTTCCGTCTGTTCCAAAATTTCAAGTGCTGTGGTTGTACGGTGAATATCGGGGTTTGCCTCATTTTCAAATTGATGCGGGATAAAGCTCCCATCAATTTCAGCCCCCAGTTCAAGTGCCTTGCGAATTGCTCCTGGCATCCGTTCTTCTGCTGGTGTCAGTACGACCTCAGCCCCGTAGGCTTTTAAAATGTTGACCCGTTCCTTCGTCATATTCGAGGGCATCACCAAAATCGCACGGTAACCTCGGGCTGCCGCATTCATCGCAAGGCCAATTCCCGTGTTGCCACTTGTCGGTTCAATAATGGTGCCTCCCGGCTTTAGATGTCCTGCCTTTTCCGCTTCGGCAATCAGGTTGCCCGCCGCCCGGTCTTTAACACTGCCGCTTGGATTAAAATACTCCAGCTTCACATACACTTCCGCATCCTGCGGCCCTGTGAGCCGTTGGAGCCTTACACAAGGTGTATCTCCTATTAAATCTGTAATACTATATACCACTTTAGGTGCCATCGTTGTATCCTCCTTGGATCGTTCCTTACAACGTTATTTACGATCTTCATATCATACTACCAAAATAACACACTTGGCTCCTTCCTACCTGTCGCTTTTGTAAATTACATAAAACTTATCAACTTAGTATGTAAAATTCTTGCAAAATGGGTCGCCAGATATCGCCTGTAGTGATATACTCGCATTACTATTTTTTCAGGAGGATACAAGACACTTATGAGTACTCAAGAAAATATGACAGCAAACCGCTTCCCTCCCTCCTTGCTATGGTTGACCCTTGGTGCCTTCGCCATTGGCATGACCGAATTCGTCATTATGGGACTACTGCCCAATGTAGCCCATGATCTTCATGTTACAATTCCGCAAGCCGGGCAGTTAATTACCAGTTACGCACTTGGTGTGGCTATTGGTGCACCTGTGCTTACCGTATTAACCCATAAGGTACCACAGAAAAAGCTGCTATGTCTGCTAATGATCATATTCATTTTAGGCAATCTTTTTTCCGTCATTGCTCCCAATTACGAGTTTCTGATTGCGGCCCGTATGGCTACTGCATTATCGCACGGAACCTTTTTGGGAGCTGGTTCCCTGATCGCTGCCCGACTGGTTCGTCCTGACAAACGCGCGGGTGCTATTTCCATGGTGCTGACCGGTTTGACCGTGGCGAACATTATAGGCGTACCCTTTGGTACCTTTATCGGACAACAACTCGGCTGGCGTGCTTCCTTTGGAGCCATTGTGGTCATCGGCTTGATTTCTCTGTTTGGTATCATTCGTTATATTCCGGTGATTCATCAGGACAAGCCTTCCAGTCTCAAACAAGAAGTCCGAAGCCTGTTTAATCCAAAAGTGCTGCTGATGTTGCTCACAGGTGCAGTCGGTTGTGGCAGTCTGTTCACTGTCTTTACGTACATTACGCCTTTGCTTACGGATATTAGTGGCTTTGCCGAGCATAGCATTACCTGGATTCTCGTCCTGTTTGGCCTAGGGGTAACGATCGGCAACATCGTTGGCGGCAAGCTTGCGGATTGGAAACTGCTGCCATCCCTGATCGCAAACTATGCTGTACTGGCTATTATTTTGGCCATTCTGACGTTTACGCTTCAAAACAAGGTACTGGCGGTTATTACAGTCTTTATCTGGGGCATTGCTGCGTTCGGCATCATGCCGGGTATTCAGGTTCGCATCATGAATCTGGCCTATGAGGCTCCTTTGCTTGCCTCTACCTCCAGCCATTCCGCATTGAATCTGGGCAACGCAGGCGGCGCTTTTATCGGGGGAGTTGTTATTAATCAAATGGGGCTAGCCGCTATTCCATGGGTTGCATCGCTAATTACTGTCGGCGGTCTGCTACTCATGGTAGTTAGCTACATTGTGGATCGCAAGACAGCTCATACTGAAGCGATAGCGGAGATACAATCATAGAATCGTTTAGCAAGTTGGACGTAAACGAATGGTTCATTTTTCATAGATTGAGAGATATTGTCCACTCTCTTCTTCTACATTCCTCATAGTATGACATTGTAATACCAATTTATGAGGAAAGAAGTGTGCATGATGAGCCTTTTTTTTACAAACAACACGAGTAACACCATCTATGCTGCCTATGCTTATCCTGATTCCGACTGTCATCCCATGAATTATTCTAAAATGGGCTGGTATCGGCTAGAGCCTGGTGATACGAGAGAAGTATGGAGCGGGTCTGTAGGGGGAACCACATTCTATTATTATGCTGAGAATCACTCCAATAGGTGGCGTGGTACGTACCGCACACGGCTTCCGAGAAGTACTGACCATGATTTTCATTGGTGTTGGAACGATAGCAGTGGATCATCCAGACGAGTGGGGATGCGCCGACTTGCCATTGATTCATCTGTAGACAATTACACTGTTGAGTTCAGCAGAACCAATCAAAGCTTACTGTCAACAAAGAAAACTCGTAGAGCATTACCTTCCAAATCGGAGGACTCCGGCATTAACAGAATTCCGAGAAGACCGGTTCGCTTTAAAAAAGGAACCCCGGTTCCAGTAAAGTCCAAACGATAAGTCAATGATGAACCGTAACCCGCAAGATGGAATTTTTGAAAAAAAGTGACCCCCTTGCGGGTTATTTTTATTTCACTCTGGATACCCAAACGCGAGTTGCAACCACAGTATTATGCCTCGCTGCTCAGCTTAACCAATGATCAAAAAAGTCTCGGTATCCCTGCTTCATCACCTGACTTGAAAACTGTTCCATGGCGTATGCCTGATTTTCTGTAGAAACCCGACGGGGTGAGGCGGCAGCCATATTGACCAGCTCAAACCAGTTTTTCTCATTCCCTGAAAAAGAATGCGTAGAGCTGATATGTCCATAGCAAGGATGCTCTGGCTTAACCACGATTTTACCCATAGCGAGCGCTTCGGTCAGCGGCATGGCGAACGTATCAAATTTGGAGCAGCTCCAGTACACCTTCGCCGTGTTCATCAGCGCAAACACCTCATCTTGCGTCAACGCAAATTGAAGTTTAACATTGTCCGGGATATCATATTTCTTCATACTTTCCTTGTAGCGTTCACCGCCAAATACCATATAGACATCCTTGTCAGGATTATGCCTCGCATACTCCAGTACCAAATCCGGACGTCGGTTCTCCTCATCTCTACCAATCCACATCACCCGGTTCTCTACCACTTGCGAGGGATCAAAATGCTTTTCCACCAGCCGCTCATTAAATCCGATCGGGATGACTGTCACATCGGTTACGCCAAACTTCGAAGCCATCTCCTGCTTGAGAAAGGCAGTCTGTACGATAGCCTTGTCCACGATCTGATAAAAAGGCTTCATCATTTCATAGCCTGTCAGTGCCGGATCAGGAAAACTATGCGGAAAAAGCACGCTGTTTTTAAAAAACATGTTCAAATAGGTAAAGCCAGATACCGTATAAATAACGTGCTCAATCTGCTGCTCATGGAGTTGGTCCAGTACGACGTCATAATTGACCAGGTCGCCTTTTTCGTGTTCATAACCCGGAAGCCAGTCATGACTGCTCACATGGCGCTCCGGTGATACAAATACGATGTTCACCCCCAATTCCAACCCGATTTGCTTCAGACGTTCTGCGAAAATACGCGGACCCTGTGCTTCAGCAAATTGTATTTTTCTCATGACCAAACCAACTTTTTTCATGGATATATTCCCTACCTTCTTTGGCTAACTAAATACAGTCTATGTCTTAAGCTACTATCTACATCGCTGGGCTTGTCCCCAATCCATCATCGCAGCACACTGGTTCAAACAGGCTAACGTTTCGTCCAACTGGGACTCTAATTGCTCTTTTGACCATTTGTCGCCGTTTCTATGCAGGTGCGTTCCAATCCTTTGCAAATCACTTGTGATTAACAACAGCATCCAGAGCGAAAATACCACAGCAAACATGCCATATTCCAGCATAAAAGCCGTTCGATCCACTCTTATCCCCAACAGCTCCAGCTGCTCCACGTAGGTGTCCAGTATACGAATACGCAATTCGGACGTCATGCGTCGGGGAAACAACGGATGGGACATGTCGATCAGGTGATATACATCCCACAGCGGTGTGTTCAGATGAGTATGCTCCCAATCCAGCACCATAAGCCGTTCCCCGCTCAGCGCATAGTTCCCCGGATGAAGATCACCATGAGACAGTACAAGCTGCTGTGAAAAAGATACATGCTCCAGCTGTACATACATACGCTGCATCTGTTGCTTAGATAATCCTAGTGAGCTGCAAAGCTGTAACACATCCGGCTTGCGCGTGTATAGCTCGGAAACCATCTCCTGAATGAGTGGCTTTGGTCCCCGCAGCGGTATCCCAGCAAAACGATCCGTCGGCAAAGCATGCCACCATGCAACAAGTCTAACAGCTCGCAATAAAGTTTCGTCTGCGTGTAGATGATGTAACGGACCAAGATCCTCAAAAACCATCCATTCTTCTCCGCCATCCACACCTGCATCAGACCAGGCTAGCAATCGGGGATAGATCGGTGATAACGCAGGAAGCACATGCTCATACACCCATCTCTCCCGCCCCTTCTGATCATCATTGGTTAGCGGTTTGAATATATAACTTTCAGAGGAAGACACGTAAAAACGTTCCACATGTCGACCATTCGTACCTGTATATAAAATTTCACGATTCTGCACCAGCGTATCATTCAAAGTGCCGTCAACATTCACATATTGATAAAGAGGATTCATAGCTACCCAACTTTTTTGTATAAAATGTAATAGCACGATCATATCACAGTCCTCGTTCCGAACGAAGCCCAGATCATCTAGGGGTAACTCATTGCACCCAAAAAGGGGCTTGTCCAAGCAGATCATACGACCTGTTGGGCAGCCCCTTATCACATCCGCACTCCTATCCTTACTCTATTCTATACCAATTAATATTGAGTATTGCCGGACTCGCTCGTATTACTGGATTTAAAACCTTTGAACAATTGTTTTACATTATGATAACGAGTATTCGTAATTTTAGCTTTGCTGTTAGGACCGTCCGATCTCAGGATCGAATCCTTCACGTTGGAAATATCCGAGTTATCCAAAGTCATATTCACTCTAAATGTAGAGCCCCCAAGTTGGCGAACCAGCTTACCGATATCATCGGCTCTAAAGTTTTTAATGTTAATCGTGCCTTCGGCATTAATTTGGAACACTTTATCATATGCGTGGAACGCTCCACCGCCCGTAATGTTTACCGTACCTGGTTCTTTAAGCGTCAACGCATCTTCACCGACATCCTCCCACGTTACGTTGGAGATTGTGCCGTTGCCATATACATGCACCCCATCCGCAGCAGGGGCAGCGATGATCACATTTTTCAGTGTTGCATTATTTTCAAGCTTAAAGATAGGCTTCTGAGCCTCTTTCTGGCTTCCGTCTCCCAAGGTATCGGGATCAGCCACTACAGTCTTGCCTTTACCATCGTAAACTTCTCCTGCTTTAACAAGTATAGTCTTATGGACGACTTCTGGAGCTGCATGTGCAGAATAATTGCCGACAAATAAGGCGACCAACATTCCTGATAAAGCGATACTGATTCCCTTTTTCAATACGTTAGCTGTGTTTGTTTTCATGTCAATTCATCCCTCTCGTAGATATTTTTCATTGTTCCAACTCTTCGTTGACTAGAACGTGTAGACCGTATCACCACCTTCGCACAATGAACCCAATGACCGATACACGTCTATAAAGCATCATTCAACTATTTGCATATGTATACTTGGTTTTTGGTTCAAAGTAATTTCGTTTTATAAAAAATATAAAGAACAAATTGTAAATAGAGCGATTACATTTACAATTTGTATAATTCTATTATAATCCTATTTCCAGTAATTTCAATATATTTTCCGCCAAAATATGTCCTTTTTTTCAATTAAGTACACAAAATTGACTCTTTTATACTTGTGCAAGTTTGTTTTTCTTCAATTTACGCATTAAACAATACTTAAATACCTTGTTTCGTTTGCCTGCTGTTTATCACTTAATTGGTATTCAGAGTCTCTTTTATCGTATACCTCATTGCTGATGTGCTCTATACTATTGAATGACACGGTTGATGAACGTATAATGTATTTAGTGCTTTGAAGCGTTACATCTCAACATTACTGGTGAGAAAAGAGTGGTTATCGTGCAAAACAATAGTGAGATTCCATTAAAAGAACAAAATATTGTGCTCATCGGCTTTATGGGTGTAGGCAAAACAACGATCGGTTCCCATCTAGCGCGCAAGCTGTATCGCGATTTCGTGGATATTGACCAGGAGATTGAACAAGAATACAACATGCCAACAACAGAGATTTTCAAGACTTATGGAGAGAAGCGTTTCCGTGAGATTGAAAAAGAGCATATTTTGAAGCTGTGCAGCAACACACGCCTTAAAATCATTTCCGTTGGCGGTGGTGCATTTTTACAGGAAGAGGTGAAGCAAGCTTGTTTGGCTTCATCGATTGTTTTCTTCTTGGATTTAAATTGGGATTCCTGGAAAGATCGGCTCAAGATGCTGATTGACACCCGTCCTAATCTACAAAACAAGACTTTAGGGGAAATTGAGGATTTATTCCGTTCCAGACAGGACATCTACGCGGTGAATCACTCCAAGATCGATACAGATCAGTTGGATGCGGAAGAAGTCGCAGACTATATTATTCAAACGCTGAATCTAGGTTGGGAGTTATATGAACCTACTCGGGGATTGAATTAAGAGTTACACCAAAAAGGAGGGCTCCAGCATGCTTACCGCATGGGGGCCTTCCTTTTTAATTCATTGTGGATATATTACTAATTACTAACTGGCGAGTATGCCATCCATCTTTTAAGAATGGCTATGCAGCACCGTCAATATCTCTCTCAGTTCAGTGACAGGAATCTGCCCCGGTGCGGAAGCTTTCTTAGCGGCACCAAAGGTCAAAGCCGAACCAAACAGTTCTCCGGTCAGGCGGCTCACGACACCTTTCCCCGCCATCGACATCGTAATAATCGGCCGATCTGCATGCTCTTCTGCCATAGTACGCGTGGCATCCAGCAAAGTGAGCACATCGGCTGTATTGGTCGGCATCACTGCTATCTTAGGCAGATCGCCTCCCAATTCCTGCGCCTTGCATAATCGGGAAACAATCTCCTCCTTCGACGGCGTCTTATGAAAGTCATGATTAGATATAATCACATACACGTTATGCTTATGTGCTGCTTCTACCAGCGTCTTCACATCAGCCTCCTCATTAAAAAGCTCTACATCAATAAGTTCGACTTGCCCCGTTGCGGCTATTGTACGATTCAATTCCACATAACTCGCCGCACTGATTTCCTTTTCTCCGCCTTCCCGAGCGCTACGGAACGTAAATACGAGTGGAATATTGGCTAAAATAGACCGAATTTCATGTAAGGCAGCCTTTACCTTTTCCAGATCCTCCACATGTTCGAAAAAATCGACTCTCCACTCCACGATATCCAGGTCGAGCGTACGTAAATAAGTAGCTTCTTCCTTCAACTGCTCCAACGTTTCTCCCACCATGGGCACACAAATTTTTGGCGCTCCTTCACCAATCAGGACATCTTTCACCTTTACGATTTTAGCCATCTCTTTCTCACTCCCAAATTACAGTTTCAAGTCGAACATGTACAATAATTCATAGTATAACGCATTCTGAATAAGCATGCAGATGATATGATCCAGTCGTCGTTATTTGGGTTCAAGTGCAATTTTAGGCGACAATTTGCGACTTGCTGGAAAAACTAAATTGTACCGAAAATTAACAAACACCGCCAGTACGATCCCTAGCACATTCACAATAATAGCTAGCATAAAAACACTCGATATCTGAGAATGTTTCAACAGAAAGCCTGTAAACACAGGAATGATCGTGTATGAAAGCGAGGTTGCTGTATAAACAAACCCGGTAATCTGTCCTTTTCGTTGACTAAAAAATTCACTCATTACGGTTAATGTCAGCTGAAGTACACCTGATATTGAAAACCCGATAACACTCGCACAAATAATGGACGCAGCCCCTGACTTGAAAAGGAGAAGCGCTCCAAAAGCCAACAGGGAAATACATGGATAAATAAGAATAATGTGAACTGGTTTAACCCATTTTCTTAACACAATGACCAATACAAACACGGAAACCAGCGAACCCATATTGTAATAAACTAATAATCTGAGAGACTCTGATTCGGTCATACCGATAAACTGTTGTCCAAAAGTAGGCAACCATAACTGCACAATATAAAGCAAGGTAGGTCCCGTAAATCCGAGCAAGATAAGGCATAGCCCTTCCTGCCAAAACCGCGGCTTACTCCGGTCATTTGCCTCCAATTTTCCCGCTAGGCTTGATACAGAATTACCGCCACTTTGCCCCTTGGCGGGCTGCACGCGCATGTCTGGGAACTTCATTTTGAACAAGTACATTGCATTCAAAGCAAATATGAGGGCAGGTAAAAAGAAAGAGAACCCGTAGAAAATATCGTGATTCATAAAAAAGATAATCATTAGCGGTAAAAATGCCGCCCCAACGGATATAAAACCTCTCACCAATACTGTAGCCGAACCAGAGGATTGGGGGAAAGCTTCGATCAGCGCTGGATAAGTACCTGAATCAAGAAAAGAATTCGCTACGCCTGCCAGCACAGCCAGTACGATCGCCATCTCAAAGCTGGAACTCAGCGGTATACCGACCAAGAATACAGCCATCAGTAGCCCGGCTGCCACAATAAACGGCTTACGACCATAACGGTCGGAGAGCACCCCGGATATGTACAGGGTAAACAACCTGCCAAATCCCATCGCAGAAACCAAGAGACTGATGCCCGCCTGATCTGTATGCAAATGCTCTGTTAAAAAGGACATGTGCGATGCCAGCATAATATTAAACATGCCGAACAAAAGATAGTTTACATAAAGTCCTGTCGCCACTGGAAAAGAAGTACGTTTCATCATGAATTCACCTGCTTTTGTAAGTAAGTCTTGTAGTATCAAAACGTGAATCATTTCACATTGCTTGTGTCGATGATGAAGTATAGAACACAATTTAAAATTTATCAAGTTTAAATATTGCGAGACTCCGGCTTAGACACGCTGATGCGTTTTCAGATAAAACTCCTTGCCGTAACTTAGGGCAAAGTTCCGAAACTCTACTACTGCCGGGGATAAATATCTATTTTTAATGCTGGCTAGGTAGATAAAACGCTCGTATTCTGGATTAATAATAGGCAATGTTTTGACGTTAAAATAATCTAACGATGAAATGCGGGGCATAACTCCGATCCCGTAATTGATAGACACCAGTCCTGCCATTGCCGTATCTTCTTCAATCTCGCAAATAATCTGTGGCGTAACGCCCGCCTTGGCAAACAAATTCTCAATAATGGGCCGAACCCCACTCTTTTTGTTGAAGAAGATCACCGGGTAATCTGCTGTATCCTTGAGATCAATTTGGTCCAGAGAAGCCAGTGGATGATCAGGCGAAACAATGACCACCAGTTCCTGCTGAGCCAACGGAATAAACTCCACATCCGGTTCATTTTCCACGTGAGAGCAGAACGCCACGTCATAGTGTTCCTGCTTCAGGCCTTGAATAATATCGTTCGTATTCCCTTGGTGAAACGAAAAGGAAATGTCTTTACGGGCATCCAGAGCTGAAAAGGCTTGGATTATTGCTGGAATGAAGTGTGAACCTAGTGTGTAAATGAACGCCAAATCTATATTACCATGACTTGGACTCACTAATTCCCGTAAGTTATGCTCCCCCTTTTCCAATTCATCCATCGCGTGCTCCACATACTTCAGAAAAAATCGTCCGTATTTGTTTAACCGAATATTTCTCCCCTGCTTCTCAAACAGATGAACGCCCAAATCCTTTTCTAATTCTGAAATCGCATGACTTAAACTGGGTTGAGTGATACAAAGCCGCATAGCTGCCTGAGTAAAATGCTCCATCTCCGCAAGTACACGAAAATATTGTAAGTGCTTCAGGTTCATAATTATGTAATTCCCTTCTTTAATTCATATTTTAAATTATAGACCCAAACTATGAAAAACGATAAAAATATGCATTGGATTTATAATATCACCCCTTATATAATTAAGACATAGACATTATGTGAATATTTTCACTTGTTTGTGGGCGTACTTTAATACACCTGGACGATGCCTACCTAGGCCATTGATCTAAAATTTATGTTGGGAGTTACACTTATGAAAAATCCTTATATCAGAATGGCAACAGGGCTTTATATCAACTATTTTCTTCTGGGTATGATTAATGTTATTCTCTCGTCGAATATGAGCTTTCTGACCGTGCAATTGAACACGGATAAAGCAGCCATCGGCTATCTGGTGTCAGCGATTGGAATCGGTAAACTGCTCGCTCTCGGAGTAGCCGGAAAAATGTCAGATAAATACGGAAGGAAACCACTGATTGTTATTGCATCATTTGCTTATTTAATCTTCCTAATCGGTATTCCGCTTGCACCTAACTACACCTTGGCATTCGTGTTTGCCATTATCGCAGGGCTCTGCAACTCGATGATGGATGCGGGGACTTATCCCGCACTCATTGAAGGGTTCGGAAAAAAAGCCGGGTCTGCAACCGTCCTAGTCAAAGCATCCATCTCGATCGGTGCCATTGTTATTCCTTTCATGATTGCATTTTTTATTAATCACGATATGTTCTATGGATATTCCTTCTTTATTCCAGCAGGAATTTATCTGCTGAACGGGATTTTCTTGTCAATGACCGCTTTCCCCAACCACAAAGCCGAGGAACAAAAGGCTCCAGCCGAGACTGGACAATCAACGGATTCGTTCCACAGCGAGCCTAAGTTTTGGCAAGAAGGTTTGTCTCTGATTATTATCGGTTTTACTTCAACTGTATTGTTCATGATCGTGCAGCTATGGCTTCCTACCTTTGGACAAGAGGCTCTTGGCATGGACAAAGCCAGCGCCATTAAGCTGCTGAGCTACTATAGTATAGGTTCATTAGTTTCCGTTATTTTGTTGGCTATGGTACTTGGTAGATTCATTAAGCCCATTACCGTCATGATTGTGTATCCGCTTATTGCCCTACTTTCTTTGCTGGCTTTAATTGTATGGCACAATCCTGTCGCTACCTTGATCAGTTCATTCTTAATCGGCTTGTCTACCGCAGGCATATTCCAAATTGCCCTTACGGTAATGACGGAATTTTTCCGCAAGAACAAAGGAACTACGACTTCTCTCGTAAACATAGCAGCCAGCCTATCGTTCATCCTGATGCCTTTGGCTACCGGGAGCATGTCCAAAAGTCTGGGAATTACCTCCGTATTCATTCTGGATATTGCGATTGCTGTAGTCAGTATTTTGCTGGCCGTGTTTGTTGCTTATCGATATAAAAAAGTGTTTCATTAAACTACACACGTTACTTGGAGGCTTATATCATGAAAAATGCTGGACGTATTGACGGAAGAACACAATTAATCGGACTGCTAGCTACACCGATCGGACACTCTTTGTCCCCGGCTATGCATAATCTTGCGTTTGAAAAGCTGGGCCTAAATAACGCGTATATGGCCTTTGAAGTAGGCAATGAACAGCTTGAAGAGGTCGTACGGGGGATGCGCGCTCTGAACATACGCGGTTATAACGTGTCCATGCCTAACAAAACAGCTATACTCCAGTATCTTGACGAGCTAGACGACAGCGCTAAATTTACAGGTGCCGTCAACACTGTCGTGAATACGGATGGTAAGCTGAAAGGCTACAGTACAGATGGATCAGGTTATGTTCGTAACTTGCAGGAGAACGGCATTGATCTGAAAGGTAAGAAAATGACACTCGTCGGCTCAGGCGGTGCTGCAACGCCGATTGCTATTGAAGCCGCTCGAGCTGGTCTCGCTGAAATTTCAATTTTCGCTCGTAATGACCAGTTCTTTGCCCGGGCGGAAGAAAATGTCCGTATGATTAATGAAGAGATGAAACATGCCCAAGTCAAGGCGAATATCTATGCATTAGAGAATCAGGAGAAGCTGCGTGAAGAGATTCTTACAAGTCATATTTTCGCTAATGGTACAGGTGTGGGTATGAAACCGCTGGAAGGCAAAAGTGTAATTGAGGATGTGTCCATGCTTCGTTCCGATCTGATTGTAACCGATGTAGTATACAGCCCAGCTAAATCCAAGCTGATGGAACAAGCTGAATCCGTAGGTGCAACCGCCATTAACGGTCTGGGCATGATGCTGTGGCAGGGCGCATTAGCCTTCGAACTGTGGACAGGCCAAGAGATGCCAGTCGCTTATATTAAAGAACAGCTTTTTGCTGATCAACTGTAAGATTTAGAGCTGCTCAACAAGCACATCAAGCCATGAGTTCCTTCTATTATATACGCATATATGTACTTTAAATACGATGCTCGGCGAATGAACACTTCTGCCGGGCATCGTCTTTTTTATGGGTACAGCCCCGTTCTTCCTTCTCTTTTCATTAATCCTTATACGGGTCAAACTCATTGGCCCCAGCCATGCATACCCCGATTGGCTTCAGCACATGCATAACTTCCACGGTCTCGGAATGAGCGTCCAGTACCTCGCGCAGTTTGCGGTAGACGAACGGACTTTCGTCTGTACCTGCTCCGCGCAGCTCGACACCGTAGTTCCGAACAGCCTCCTTCATCTGTACATCCGTGATTTGTCCACCACTCCGTGTGCGGGTTTTCCAATTCATTTTACCGGCTGCCTGGGTACGACTCATAATACGACCTGCGCCATGGACTGTACTATAGTAGGAATCCCGATTTTCTACCGAATCTTTCCCACGCACAATCACCGAGATATCGCCCATGCTTCCTCCAATAAAGCCCATTTGGCCAGGGGCCGAGGGGGTTGCGCCTTTGCGGACTACAATGGTGTCGCGTCCATCATGCTGTTCCTTCCACGCGTAATTATGGTGGTTATGCACCGTAAAATCCGCTTCGGTCCCCATAATACCAAGCACTTGTTCTATCACATAGTCACGTCCCGCATACGCATAGCGTCCGGCAAGGCGCATCGCACGGTAGTACATGTCCCCCAACTCACTGTTTATATCTAGCAACACAGGTGGCTGATCCATATGTTCTCCCGGCGCCTTTCCGAGAAACTCTCGTCCTGCGGCCAAGTTTAGAAACCCACTTGCTGTTTTGTGTCCAAAGCCCCGGCTGCCGAAATGATTGGCAATCCAGACCTGTCCTGTCGCTTCCTCCACGAACACATCAACAAAGTGATTACCACTCCCTACTGTACCCAGCTGTTCCCTCGCCAAGGACTTCAGTTTGTCATGCTCTTGTTTCCCAATCGCCGCATATACTGCCCAATCCGGGTCATCGAACAGCTCATGGTCTACCTGAATTGCATTCACACGACCTACGCCAAACGAAATATGACGTGCAATCTCATCCATCACGGCTGAAATACGTGGCATAATATCTGCGGCAAACAGCTTGGTTCTTACCGCCTTATTCCCGCAGCCGATATCATACCCGACACCTGAAGGTGAAATTTGTCCGTCATACACCATCACACCGCCAATCGGCTGGCTGTAGCCTTTATGATGATCTGCCATCAGTAGCGCCTGAATCACATTACCATTTTCGGCACATGTGCGGGCTTGAGATAGTGCCCCCGGGTCAGGTGATCCCCATACGCGTACTCCATTGATTTCTTGATAAACCATCGTTTTATCCCTCCATATTTTGCAAGAAAATTTCTATATGTAAAATTGACTGCTTTTGAACTTTGGATCTCTTAATAGCATTATGTACGGTTTACCCGCTTCCGAACAGGGCGTAAGTAT
Organism: Paenibacillus sp. FSL M8-0228; assembly: GCF_038007385.1. Classification (NCBI taxonomy): domain Bacteria; kingdom Bacillati; phylum Bacillota; class Bacilli; order Caryophanales; family Paenibacillaceae; genus Paenibacillus; species Paenibacillus sp. FSL M8-0228. The sequence goes on along the minus strand of NZ_JBBOXA010000001.1, from coordinate 1,036,091 downwards.
TACAAGCACAACATCAGACGTCTCTATAAGAAAGTCCCTATAAGAAAATGAAAAAGGATATCCATGCAGCCGACCAGACTGTAGGATATCCTTTTATGATTATTTAGAAACCATTAATCAATTTTACTAATATTTTTTGATGATTCCGAATTGATCCACAATAAAAGGTTTGGCATCATTTTTGTTTTGATCAATTTCGTACGTTACGGCTGTAAGTTTATTTTCGTCTACGGTGATGCCAACAAAATTCTGTACCTGTCCTCGTACAGGTCTACGATTGTCACTCGGATCCGGGCCATATACTGCCGCATGATTCTCTTCAGCTAGTTCAAAGAGATTATAGTACTTATCTCCAAGTTTTTCACTCGGGTTCTTGTAGTAGACTTTGGGGCCAGCAGTTGCTGGGATGACATAGATACTTCCATCCGGATTCACACTATATTCAATCGTCTTATCATTTAATGTATCTTTTAATTTGGTTGACGTTGTTGCTTTACCCTCTTGGTTGATTGGTTTCGTCCGAGCATAAATATGATCGTGCCCCTGCACGACAAAGTCGATATCAAGTTTGTCCATGAGTGGAGCGATTTGGTTACGAACTCCATTGTTATCCATGATGTCAGAATCTGTTGCATGGTTAGAGGTAGTGTAGGGACCTTTGTGAATGTTAACAATGATCCACTTTGCACCTGCCCTTTTGGCTGCCGCAGCATCTTTCTTTAACCATTCAACTTGATCTTCAGAAAAATTGGCATATTTCTCTGAGTCCTCATTGGAGTTCAGTACGATAAAGTGAGCATAGCTGTAATCAAAGGAGTAGTACGCTCCTGTTTTAGTAGCAGAACCAGCTGGTTGATTAATATTAAAGTGATCATAAAAAGCGTAGTTCTCATCCTCATGATTACCTGCTGAAGGAACAATGGTTGTATTCAAAAGACTTTTTTGTGAATGTCCCAACAACCAGTCCCACTGCTCTTCTTTGGTACCGGTGTCTACGATATCTCCGTTGTGGACTACAAACTGAGCATTACCTACAGTTTGAAGTGCTTTTTCGAGCGTCTGTGAAGACAATATGGCTTCATCTTCGCTTTTCGCTTGTGTATCAGCTAAATCAATGAAGGTAAATTCGCCGCTCTTAGGAGCCGTTTGAAACGTACCTGTTTCGCTCCATATCCCGCGCGCTGCATCACCCACACGATAATAATAAGCTGTGTCCGCTTGAAGACCTGTAGCTACAGCTTTATGGACAAGCTCTTCTGGAGAATTGGTCGATGGAGAAGAAGTCCCTTCAAATGTAAGAGCACTCGTAAAATCAGCTTCAGAAGCCGTTTTCTTGATTACTTGAACAGTGCTCTTCGTGGAAAGTTTTGAAGTATACCAGGTAAATCCTTTGGAACCTTTTGTGTCTCCATAAAATGTAGCTGTAACTTTACTAATACCATGATCTGTATTCCCTGATGACTCAGCATGGACAGGCAAGGCTGACATGCCCGTAATCAAACCTAGTGCAAGAGCAACAGACATAGATGTTGCTGACCATTTTTGAAACTTCTTAAACATGTGTACACTCCTCTGTGTAGTTAATATGTAAAAGTTATAAATATGATCATATCAATCAAATGTTAATACGTTGTTTTAGGAAATATAGTAATTTGTAAAAACGAGGTGTTAAGTGACCTAGCGATTGAGGAGAAGGATAACTGCTTTACCCTTTTAGGGCTACAAAGCCAAATAAGGCTAACCGTATATTTGCAAAGTTTGCAAAATCGGCAGCCCTTTGTGCATTGCAATTTCGATCATTCCACTGACTAATGTGCAGAAGTATTTTTCAAATCTGCTTCATAACGAAGGCCGAATTGTTGTCTTGCCTCCTCCATCACTTCAGCGACTGTAAGTGAACACTCCAAAGAGTTAATGGAACTGTTGCGTTCACCAATCTTGATCAGATCTATAAATTCCTGAATTTCATAATACATGGGCTCACGCGTCTGAGCTTTGGTCAGATCCTCAATCGTGCCGTCCCGATAATGAATTTTCACCTCATAGGGCTGACTGATTTTGTCGATCACCATCGTTCCATTCTCACCCTGAATTTCAGCAGGCAGATAGGAATCTGTAATTTTGGAATACATGACGATAGCATCCATATCAGGATACTTCATCACGATACTGCCCTCGCCATCGACACCAGAGGATAAAAGCACACCAACCGCCCGAACCTCCTCAGGTTTGCCGAACAAAGTCACCATAGGATACAAACAATACACGCCAAGGTCCATCAGGGAACCATTGGAAAAGGCCGGGTTAAACGCATTCAATACCTTACCTTGCTTAAAAGCATCAAAGCGGGAGGAGTATTGACAGTAGCTTGCAAAATAACGCCGAACCCGGCCTATTTTATACATATGATCCTTTATTATTTTAAAGTTAGGCATAAGTGTGGATTTAACGGCCTCCATCAGCAGAACATCGTTGTTGCGCGCGGCTTCGATCATACTCTTCACCTCTGCTGCATTAGACGCAAAAGGTTTCTCACACAACACGTGCTTTCCGTGATTCATACATAAGATCGCCTGCTCCGCATGTAAGGAATTGGGGCTGGCAATATATACGGCATCGACCTGGTCACTTGCGGCCATTTGCGCCAGGTCTGTAAAAACCTCCGGCTGGCTGTTATATTTGTCAGCAAAAGCTTTGCCCTTATCCTCTGTGCGTGAGTATACCGCCGTCAGGGAAAATTCGTCCGTCTCCATCGCAGCTTGAATAAACCTCTCTGTTATCCAGTTGGTTCCAACAATACCAAAACGCATCACAGTATCCCATCCTTCCCGTGAGTCATTACAATTCATATGTACCTATTCTCGCATTCCAGCCTAAACTTGTCCACTATACCGTTAGCCATATCTCGTGCTTCAACATGTTTATTCGACAAAAAAAGACTGCGGTCTATCAGCTTAATTTATACTGATTGTACCACAGTCCCTGTCAGTTATTTGGGGTTATATCTCTATTTTTTTGATATTACTTTTCCTACTTCTTCCAAAATAGCATCCATGGAAGCAGGGTCATGTACATCATACTCATCAATGTTCAGACGCAGTACAGGACAGGCATCAAATTCGTTGATCCAATTGGAATATCTGCGATGCATTTGCTCCCAATAAGAACGCTCGGTCTGGATCTCCATCTCGCGACCGCGCTCCTCAATCCGACTCAGAATGGAGGGCAAACTGCCTTCCAGATAGATCAGCACATCAGGGTGAGGGAAAAACGGTGTCATCACCATCGCCTCAAACAGGCTAGTATACGTTTCATAATCGGTAGGATTCATCGTTCCCTGATCGGCATGCATTTTCGCAAAAATGCCTGTATCCTCATAAATAGAACGATCCTGCACAAAGCCTCCACCAGACAGGAAAATATTCTTTTGTTCCTTGAAGCGTTCCGCGAGAAAATAAATTTGCAAATGAAAGCTCCATCTTTCGAAATCGTGATAAAATTTCTCCAGATAGGGATTATGATCGACCTGCTCCAAAGAGGTTTTAAAACCAAGGCGTCCGGCCAAAGCACCGGTCAACGTGGATTTACCTACACCCACTGTGCCCGCTACCGTAATCAAGGCATTTGCAGGAATGTTGTAATTATTCACTATATAAGCTCCTTTACATCGGAAACAATTTGTTTAAATTGTGCCTGATTTTCTACAAAATCAATTTCATTCCCGTTCACGGTCAATATACGAGGGGAAGGGGACTGTTCAGCGAGAAACTGCATGCCTTTATCATAATCTATGATCAATTGCTCCAGATAGGCAGGGTCCATCTCCTGTTCAAAAGAGCGTGCACGCTTGCGAATTCTCCCCAGCAAGGTATCCAAATCTGCTTTGATATAAATGATAATGTCCGGCTTAGGCATATCATCTGTGAGCAAATGATAGATTTGACGATATTTTTCGAGCTTCACACCCTTAAGCGTACGTTCAGCAAAAATCAAATTCTTGTAGATATGATAATCAGAAATAACAGGCTGAGCTTTCTCGATATATTGCAGACCAGTATCCTCCAACTGCTTATACCGATTGCAGAGGAAGAACATTTCCAACTGGAAACTCCACTCATCTATATTCTGATAAAATTTATCGAGAAATGGGTTCTCCTCGACAATCTCTTTGATTATCGGCCAATGTAGCTCGGTTGAAAGCATCGAAGCTAACGTCGTTTTGCCTGCTCCGATGGGCCCTTCAACGGCTATAAATGGGGCTTGTTTCATGCGGTTCTGCTCCTCCTTGTACTCCAGTCCATCCTGTGGACAACTATCCTATTGTATCACAAGGTAGTACGCTAAAGGCATACCAAATCTATGGATAAAACAAAAAAACAGAGCGCTATATTTTGCTTCATAGCGTCTCTGTTTCTCATTTAAACCAACCTTTTTCATTAAAACGTGTAATCGCTTCGATCCGGTTACTGACACCCAACTTATCGAGAATGACTGAAATATAATTGCGCACCGTCCCTGTCGTTAAATACAGTTCACCAGCAATCTCTTTTGTGTTCTTTCCGTCAGCGATGAGCGCCAAGACGGTCTTTTCACGCTCTGTTAGCGGGTTGACTTCGGCATAAGCATCATCGACCAGTTCCGGAGCATAGATACGCCGACCTGCCATAATACTGCGAATGGAGGAAGCCAGCTCTTCACTGGGACTGTCCTTGAGTAGATAACCGTGTGTCCCCGCCTTGATCGCTCGTTCAAAATACCCAGGGCGGGCAAACGTAGTTAAAATCAGCATCTTGCAGTTCAAGCCTTTGAGTTCTTCAGCCGCATCCAATCCGCTCTTTATTGGCATTTCGATGTCCATAATGCATATATCCGGTTGATGCAGCTTCACCAGTTCTATAGCTTCTTCCCCGTTGCTTGCTTTTCCGACTACTTTCATGTCCTCTTCCAAGTCTAGCAGAGAAGCTAGAGCACCCAGCAGCATACGCTGGTCTTCTGCAATGACAATTCGAATCATGGCCCCACCTCCTCGTTCGGCTTTTCAGGGATATTGGGCACTTTAATGACCAAGGTCGTTCCCTGATCTGAACGCAGCTCCATACATCCGTTCACGAATTCGAGCCTTTCCTTCATACCTTGCAGGCCGTTTCCACGAAGGGTTCCATTTTCTCTCGTAATACCGACTCCATTATCCTGAATCCGAAGAGTCAATTCCTTACGAGACGGCTCAATCGTGATGGAGCAAGCGGTAGCTCCACTGTGTTTCACTACATTGGTTACGGCTTCCTTCATACACATGCTAAGAACATTTTCATTCATTAATGATGTATGCTCCAGCTTCGGGTCGCCCTCTAGAGTTAATTCAATGTGAGCAGCCTTTAAAATCTGCCGAATACGTAGTAGCTCATCCTCTAGTCGCATACCGCGCATTTGAGTAACCATTTCCCGTACCTCTTTTAACGCGCTTCTTGCCGTGAGACGAACATCGTTAATTTCGACATGCGCCCGCTCCGGGTACTGATCCATCAGTTTGCCCGCCAAATCGCTCTTCAGCCCAATGAGTGACAACTTCTGACCTAAGGTATCGTGCAGGTCACGCGCAATTCTTTGCCGTTCCTCCAGCTTAATCAATTCCGATATTTTCTTATTGGCATCCTCCAATTGAACTTGGAGCCGATCGCTTTTGTTGCGATTAAAATTCGTAATCGGAAGGAGAATCACACCGATCAGATTGAGCAGGATAAAAGGAATCTGTTTAATAAAAACGGGATTCTGAGAAACAAAACCATAATTGATCAATCCAATCGTAATAACCATTAAAATAATATACAGCGTCGTAAATGCAGCCTTACTTTTAATATTACCGATCAAATAGGCGATAAATATGGAAAAGTACATATAGCTGAACAGCAGTGTCATGGTAATCGATATGGCAATCTGTACACTGGTCCAAAAGTATATGAGCCAGCCTTTTGAGACAAAAGCCAGTACATAACATGCAAAGAATACCAAAATAATAGCAGTACCCAAAATAATATGACCTGTAGATGAAGAGCTAAAGTAGTAAAAGGGCAGGATATAAAAGACGACCCAAACATAAGGGCTAAGCCCTGTATTTCTTTGGAAGATCTGATACCATTTTTGCATCCTGCCCACCCTCTTCTACTTCACATGACTTATATTCCTTATCTTATCATACCAGGTTTTGTTCAACGTTATTTTCTTTCTGTGCCTACAACAGGTGTAGGCATGGGTTTCGTAACTGCAACACGTTTGCTGAGGAGCGGCTTCACTTGTTTAAAGGTCAAAAAGGTTTTCGTATTTTCATCCCAAAGTCGGAACTTCAACGATTGCAGACTGCTACTCACTGTGATCGTGGTCGCCTTTTGAAGTAACGGTGTCGCTTCATGTGCTTTTTCCAAATTATAATTTGGAACTTTGGGACTCAGGTGATGAACGTGATGAAATCCGATATTGCCCGTAATCCATTGCAATACTTTAGGAAGCTTGTAGTAAGAACTGCCTTCTACGGCTGCATTAATATAACTCCACTCTTCATCGTGCTCGAAATAAGAATCCTCAAATTGGTGTTGTACATAGAATAGCCAGATTCCCAACATACCGGATACAAAAAAGATAGGTGCCTGTACGAGAAGGAAGGCCTGCCATCCAATAGCCCAGCACAACAGTGCATACAATGCAACGATGGATATATTCGTCACATGAGTGTTCATTTTTTCCTTGCGTTTGGCTGTCTTGATATTAAAGCGATAGGAAATCAAAAAAGTATAGATCGGACCTAGTCCGAACATAACCCAAGGATTTCGGTATATGCGATAGGCCAACCGTGTCCATGTGGAAGCCTCTGTGTACTCTTCTACCGTAAGCACCCACATGTCACCTGTGCCTCTTTTATCCAGATTACTGCTGGTTGCATGGTGGATCGCGTGACTATTTTTCCATTGGTGATAAGGGCAGAGCGTAATAATACCTGTAATCGTTCCCACAATGTCGTTCAGCTTGCGGCTTTTGAAGAAGGATTGATGACCACAATCATGAAAAATAATAAACGTCCGTACCACAAACCCCGATGCAACAATGGCAATGGGAAGCGTCAGCCAGTACGAAACCGACAGGCTAAGATAAGCAGCATACCACAATAGGATCAGTGGACCCAAGGTATTGATAAGTTGCAGAACGCTGGATTTCGTGTTTATTTTCTCGTAGGGAGCCATATTTTTTTTCAATTGGGCTAATGGGAGTTGTGTCATACTCATTATGATCCTCCTTAAAGATGACGCCTATACCTTGATCCTGTTAGGCGTACATGTTGATCTAATCTCAGTATAAGGAGAACGCTCTAGGCGCTGTAGTCATAAACGTCAGTTCGTGTATATGACATTTGTCATATAGACAAGTAACATAACCCGTTTTCCAAATGTTCGCGGGTTTCTTTTCTGATGATTGTTTGTTAAAATATAAGGTATAATAACGCTGTATGTGACTGGCGAAGTCAGTGGAATGAACCACGAGGGAGCATACAAAAAAAGCGTACCGTTCGCCTGGGAGAAGTATTTGCAGAGGATTCGTCTGTCTTGACGACCTTGTGCAAATACTTTTTTTCGTTTTACAAGACCATGACACCCTGTTGATTCCATTATGCAATAAATTCAGAGGAGGCTCGGACTATGGCTATTATCATGAAATCCAAAGAAGCAGCTGAGCAAGTATATGCAACGATCCGTTCACAGGTAGAAGAAATGAAGCAGCAAGGACACCGTCCCCATCTGGCAACCCTATTGGTAGAAGGTGATCCGGCATCTGCATACTATGCACGGACCAAGCAAAAAATAGCGGAGAAGCTGGGCATCTCATTTCATCTCCATACGTTTGATCGTCATGTTAGCGAAACCGAGCTACTGCACCTGATCGGCAGTCTGAACGATGCATCCCATGTACATGGCATTATGCTGGAACTGCCGCTTCCCCAACATCTTTCCGCCTCCGTTATTAAACAATCCATTGCCCCCTACAAGGATATTGATGGGATTACACCCGATAACAAGCTGGCTACTGTAACAGGTGACGCCGGACTATATCCCGCAACACCTCAAGCCTGTATCGAGCTGCTCAAGCATTACGGTCACACATTGGCAGGCAAAAATGTCACGCTCGTGGGCATCGGACAGACAGTGGGACTTCCCCTTTTCCACATGTTGCAAAGAGAAAACGCCACCGTTACCGCCTGTCATGCAGGTACGCGTGATATTGCAGAGCATCTGAGCCATGCAGACATTGCCTTCGTGGCAGTCGGATGCCCTGATGTGATTACGCAAGATATGGTTCATCCCGGTCTGATTTTGGTAGATGCGGGAATTAATGAGACGCTAGAGGGAAAAATAGTGGGAGATGCCGCTTTAGACGTGGGGGAAAAAGTACATGCTATTTCTCCGGTTCCCGGCGGTGTTGGCACCTTAACGACTGCGATTTTGTACAAAAATCTGCTCAAAGCAATACATCTGCAACACTACTCCAGAGAGGTGGTTTACTCATGAGTGAACTGTCGTGGAATCATTCCATCGGACATTTTCTGAAAGAGGCTGCAAGTGCAGCTCCTACCCCTGGCGGAGGAAGTGTATCCGCACTGGCTGCGGCACTAGGCGCGGCTATGACCTCCATGACCGCCAACCTTTCACAAGGAGAAAAATACGCGCACATCCATGAACAAATCACGGACGTCATTAGCAGCATGGAAAGATTGTCTACACATTGTGAGGAATTAATGGTCGCAGACATCCAATCCTTTGAACAGTATATGACTGCCCTGCGTTTGCCCAAGGAAACAGACGAAGAAAAGCGCTATCGTACCCATTCCTTACAGACAGCGGTGATCGCTGCCATTGAGGTACCCATGCGCCTGCTGGAAGTATGCCGAGACGGATTGTCGCAAGCCTATAACATTGTGGAAGTGTCCAATAAAAATGTGATTTCGGATCTTGGCATCGGCGCGATCCTGTTCGAAGCCGCCGCTCAATCTGCCCTGCTTACCGTCGACATTAACCTTGCTTCGCTGAAAGATTTGGATGTCAAACAATCCTACGAAGCTAAAACAGCCGCACTCCTCCGTGAAATCGGACAAATCAAAGAACAAACCTTATTGATGGTGCGCAGCCGAATAACGGGCTGACCATTGGAAGAACCCGTCCCAAGTCATATTCTGCTTCCATGCTCAAAAAATAGCCTCTCAAACCCGCCTCTGCTCGTGGGTTTGGAGGCTATTTTATTGGAATCCAACGATTTGTGGAAAACTTTTCTATATATTCTTCGTCTATTGATAAGGAGATATTCCCCAAGGCGTTATTTAACCTTATATACATTGATGAAGAAATGAGGAAAAACGCATGAAAAGACGTACTCTGTTAATCAGTATGATCGCGCTGTTATTGTTCAGCTCCAGTGCATGGGCGGCCGGTGATGAATCGGCGTCCCGTATTCGTTCATATGATTCCGGGAGTCTGATTCAATCCGATGGAAGCTTGTGGTTATGGGGCTATAATCAATCCGTACCGACTCGTGTAGAGGATAAGCCAAACGTTGTAAGAACATTTTCGAATATAATCCAGGAAGGCGATCTGATATTTACCTTACAAGATCATTCCGCCTGGTATGTGCCAAGAAACAACATTTCTGAATCCGTGAAATTCATTTCTCTGGAAGGACTACCAAACATCATAAACGTGCGTATTATGAATGATCATGTGCTCGCCCTAAACGCCGAAGGAACCGTATTATCCGCTGATCGAATCGAAAATGGTGGCAACTTTGCTCCTTTTCAAACCCTATCCGGCATCGAAAATGTTACAGAATTGGATAGTTACTATGAAAAAAGACCGCAATATGAGGAACGCTGGATCTTCTTGAAGAAGGACGGAAGTGTATGGAAAAATACAAGGTCCTTGCAGGGCTTCGAGCTTGTTCCATCATTAAAGGATATTACTGCTATCTCCAAAAACATAGCCTTAAAGAAAGACGGTACTGTATGGACATGGCCCAAAGAATTTGATAAAAATGTAACTCCGTCCGAAACTTTATCCGTATCGCAGATTCAAGCCTTATCGGACATCAAAATAATTAAGACCAATGGAAGTTCCAATCTCGCGATTGATCGACAAGGACGGTTATGGTTCTGGGGTGAAACGGTCACAGGTTACTCAGATAATACAACCTATCACAATGAAAATACCCCTGTGCTATTATCAGGAGTAAAAGATGTTAAAGACGCCTTTTTCGCCGAACGCTCCATACTCGCCCTCACCACAGCTGGGAATGTATATGTTGCGTCTCTAGATGGTGAAAAGTTACCATCCAACGCCCCCTTTACATTGCTTGCTAAAAATATTCAAAGTATCAAAGCAGGTCCACGGCACGTAATCATGCAAAAAGCAGATGGGGCCTTATGGGGCTGGGGTGTCAACAAACACGCGCAGCTAGGTATAGGAGACTATGAGTTTCTGTATAGTTCACCAGTTCCTGTACAAAAACCGATTCTTGTCCGTCTCAATGGTTCGCCTGTCTCTCTGAGTAATGGTGTCATTACCCGCAACGGGCAAGCGTTTATTCCCCTTCGTTCTGTTTTTGATAAACTGGGGGCCGAGATCGCTTATGACTTCAACAGCAAAATAGCAAAAATAGATCAGTCCAAGGCAGAAGATCACCCTGTCTTTCTAGAAATAAATTTCAAAACCAGCCAAGCAAAAGTGAACGGTAAGGCTGTAAAGCTTACCAATCCGCCCTTCATGGTGAATGGTATTGGTTATCTTCCATTAAGGCTGATCAGCGAAACGCTGGGGGCCAAGGTAGATTGGATACAAAAAGAAGATACTATTGAAATTACGACAAAATAGTAAATCAAAAACCAGTCCAAACATGATTCATGTTGGACTGGTTTTTAATGCTATATACTGTGTATAATATGCGATCTCTTATCTATTTCAACAATTCGTCACAACGCAGAATCTGCTTATTGTTTAGCTTTATTCTCTTTTTCTCTTTCGACCAGCATATCTACGATCATATCAATTTGCCCGGTAATAGCGATTGGATCATAGCGATAATACGTATCAAAATCGTTAAAGAACACTCTATTGTTCTTCACCGCAGGAAGATTCCCCCATACAGCGGACGACTTCAGTTGCTTGAGCGCGTCACCCTTTTTCTCGGGATCATACGTAGTCAGGAACATATAATCTGCGTCATACTGTGGCAATACCTCCATCGAAAGCTGCACCGTTTGTTCCTTGGAGTTCACAGTTTTCTTTGGCATATTCAGTTTGAGCGCATTGTAGACAGCTTGTCCGCCTCGACCCGCATTGTCGCCAAAGATCCAAAGTGCGTGCTTGTCCGTCAGCTCATACAGACCGAAAGTTGCCTTTTCGTCAATCACACCTTTAAGACGTGCGCGACCTTCAGCGGCCTTTTTATCAAATGCAGCAATAAATTGCTCAGCCTTCTCCTTTTCCCCGGTGATATCGCCGAACAACTTGACCGTATCATAAATATTAGTCGTCGTGCCGTACGGAATATACAGGGTAGGTGCAATTTTAGACAAAGCCTCATAATTCGTACCCTTCATAACCACGATCAGATCGGGTTTGAGTTCCAGCGTCTTTTCCAAATTGGTCGGATCACCCACCTCTTTGGTTCCCTTTTCCTTCAGCAAATCGGTCAGAAAGGGATTTTGAAACGTTGTCGGCTCTACACCCACCACATTAGCACCTACGGACAGCAGTTCTCCACCGTAAAAATCCGTTACAATACGCTGTGGCTTAGCAGGAATTTGAATATCCCCTTTAACCGTATTAAAGCTTCTAGTCTCTCCAGTAGTAGCTGACTCTTGCTTATCTCCTGAAGATGAAGCCGGATTACTCCCATTATTATTTCCGCCGCAAGCGCTGATGAATACAGACAATACAAGTAACATAGCTGTCATCATAAAATACGATTTTCTTCTCAACTGATTAGCCCCCTATATATTGTGGAGAGATCTCCCCGATACACATGATAATGATTATCAATATCGTAAGAAATATATCAAGCGTCGTCCTTGCTGTCAACTGAAAAACGAACTTTGTACATTCCTCCTTAATAAATCAAAAGACCTGCCAAAATGATGGTCAGGTCTTTTTCGTGGAGCCGTATTCAAAAGCCTACACATTGGGGCTAGGTTGCTGAAGGCTGCTTTCTGGTGATCGCTGTTTTGTTTTATATTCTTCTCCCCAATCTTTCATCAAGTTAATAATCGGGATGAGCGTTTTTCCGAATTCGGTGAGAGAGTATTCAACCTTAGGCGGAACCTGCTGGTATACTTCACGGTGAACGACACCATCCTCTTCCAGCTCGCGCAATTGGAGTGTCAGCATACGCTGGGTGATCCCCGGACAGATCCGCCGAAAATCACTAAATCGCTTAGTCCCATACATAAGATGATACAAAATAATCCCTTTCCATTTGCCCCCAATCACGTCCAGCGTGAACTCAACTGGACACGCCTGATCATTTCCAGCGGTACATTCCCCAAAGCCGCCTTTCCGATTACGCATAGGCTTTTCTCCTCCTTAGTATCATTTTATATACTACAGCACATTAATGTGCGTACTTCAAAAACGGTCATGTATATTCTAATATTAAGCATGTCACTTGGTAAGCGTCAATTTTAATCAACATCCATAAGGAGTGGAATAACGATGGAAACCTTAGCTACTACTAAAGATCAAATCTTATCCGCATACGAGTTCAGACATGCAACGAAGGAATTTGATAGTCATAAGAAAATTAGCGATTCCGATTTTGATTTTATTCTTGAAACCGGTCGTTTATCTCCAAGCTCGTTTGGCTTTGAACCCTGGAAATTTGTTGTCGTTCAGAGTAAAGCTATGCGTGAGAAGCTACTGCCTTACTCTTGGGGGGCCCAAAAACAACTGCCAACAGCCAGCCATTTTGTACTCATCCTCTCTAGACTTCCTGAAGATATGATAGCCTCCTCCGATTATATCAAGAGTATGATGGAGAACGTGCAGCAATTACCAGCTGAAGTGATGCAAGGCAAAGAGAAAGTATATGACGCCTTCCTAAAATCAGATTTTGCGCTGGAGGAAAACAAAAGAGCCTTGTTCGAGTGGGGCTGCCGACAAACCTACATCGCACTGGGCAACATGATGACTGCCGCAGCTCAAATCGGCATTGATTCCTGCCCTATCGAAGGTTTTAATAAACAGGAAATCGAACGCATCCTCTCTGAAGAAGGCATTATGGATGCCAAGCATTTCGGTATTTCTTGTATGGTGGCATTTGGCTACCGTCTCAACGAGCCGCGTGGCAAAACTCGGCGACCTGTAGATCAGGTTATTGAGTGGGTGTAAAACCTTTTCTCTAAAACAAAGGGGTGTCCCCACAGCCATTTCGATGGCTTTGGGGACACCCCTTTTTCATAAAACCTCAGTTCTTAACTCTTTCCAATTACTTACTGATAATTTACTTCTTCTGCAAAGTAAATATCCTTCAAACGATCCTTTACGCGTTGAATTTCATCCGCTGTTAAAGGAGCAGTTGGACATAGCTTGAAGTTCCTTCCGGTGACATAGCTTACGTCCGTGTGACCATCCAAGTTGTAGTCCATCTTCGGAACCGGTTTTCGGGTATAATCGGTAAAGTCAATAATGGACCATGCCGCATCTCCATCCTCTTTGGATAAAATAATCCGCTGTGAGGCATTTTCGGTCCACAAATAGCGCAGATTTGCTGGTGAATTATTGGAATCCATAGCCGTCTTAATACCTGAGCCTCTAAACATGAGCGTAAACTCCGTATGATCATTATTGGATCCTGCTACCGATTCATAAATCTGTTTCAGCCCGTCCACGCCTACAATCTCAACCTTGCGATCAACAGGGAAGTGGTTCACAAAATTCTCCCATATTGGAGCCATGTTATGGGTGTTGGCAAGTGCGTTGATGTCCAAAATAATGGACAAGTAGTTTACCGTATTTATACGTTGATAAGGGTTATCCAAATATTGCTGTACTATATACAGTTGTGGTGCTGCATCCGTCTCAGTCACATATGGGTCAAGCGGATGAAGAGTCCAGCGTGAGGAATCTTTCGTATAGCGTGATCCAATCGGATCAATCGTAACCGAGTTCATGAATACGGTACCGCTATTATCTGCAAGTCCCTGTGCGGGAACAATCGGATTGTCCTTATGGGACCAGTAAGGCATCAATGGAGAGCCCTCACCATACATACCGTTGACATTATATTGTGTAGCCGACCATCCCATCGCGGATGTAATCCGATAGTGATCTTTAAGCCATTGAGTCTGTTCGGGATTCACCGTAAAGCTGGTCAATGATTTCGGCAGATACTTCCGATATTGGTCTGTATCCATGCTTTCAAACACAGATGGTGATCCCATTGTACCGGATTGGTGCAGCTCATTGAATGCATTATAACGATACATATACAACCACTCATCCATCTTTGCTTCCCAAATAGGAAACTTCAACTGGTTCGGATACCCATCCAACATTCCGACTTCGTCGTCATATTGATCAACGTATGCCAAAACCTGTCTAAGCTGCGGGCGATTTGCTTCTACAAAAACAAATCCGTTTTCCATCGCCCACGTCACTTTGATATTAGGACCAAAGTGGTCCATCAGCAATTGACGCGCTTGCTTGATTTGATCTACCGTCGTCGCGCTTCCCTGCAGCATGATGGAGACAGCAAAGTATTGCTTTTTGCGTTCCCCGGGTTCTACCGTTAATTCCGCATCAGATGTGAAGTGAACCCCTTGAGATGGCGACTCAACCGTGATCTTTAATGGAATGACCGAGTTTACTACCGGAATCAAATGCAGGTTGGCAATCTTTCCATCCTCATCAAATATTCCTCTGGAATCCTCTACCCGAAGTATCAAGTCTGAGGGCAGCAATCCAGGAGCTATAACCTCTCCATTAGCATTATGAAATACGTAGGACATATTCCAAGCAGTAGGATCTAAAGTAGCAGCCTCTGAAATGGTATACGTAGCCAAGTATACGGACCTGATTACGTTCGGTGGCTCTGCCGGCGGAGTCTTCCCTTTCACGATTAGCTTGGCCTGAGCTGTAAGGACCTGATAAGGTTTGGCAACGGTGACCTTCATTTCTACAGGAATGAAGCTGTCCGCAACCGGAATATTTTCGGGATGTGCAATTTTTCCTTGTTCATCAAATATGCCTAACCCATCACTAAATGTGTACGTAACACTTGTGACGCTGGCAGCAGGAATGCTTACGGGTCGCCCTTTATTGTAGAGCTGAAAAGATAGCTGATATGAAGGGTATGTTTCCGGTTGATTTACCAGCTCCTGCGCCTTGATCACGACCTCATCTACCAGAAAATCCGAAGAATGATCCGATGGATCTACCGGAATTACTGGTGGTTTGGGATTAGGTCCCGGTGGTGTCACCGACGGTTCCGGCTTCGGTTCTGGTGGTGTCACCGGAGATACTGGTGAATCAGGGCTTGGGCGATGCCTTTTAGGCTCCTCGACTTCCGAATTCACAGGTTGTTGACTAATTTCCGGTGTCACATCGACCTCGATCTTCTTCGATTCTTGTTGGCTGGTCGTCTGAGGCATCGTTGCAGTTCCATCTCCTAATGACCCTAGCAAACGCTTGGCACGTTCTCTCAGACCGTCACCGCCTAACCATATTCGATAAGCAACCAGCGTGGCGTCCTGCCGTCTCACAGACTCTTTAGGATGGAAATAGTGATTCGTATCTCCCTCGATCAGTTCCAGCCGTTCCATCAGCCATACGCTCGTTTGTGCATAATCTGATATATCAGATTGATCCACAAAACTGGATATACCAGCCGATCGGGTATCTTCAGTAACACCAAAATAGCGGGCATACCAAACGGCCATATCCTGACGAGTCATATTGTGCTTGGCACCGAATAATTGATCACTAATTCCTTTCGTAATGCTCTCTTCCTGTAAGGCCTGTACATAAGGTAGAGCCCATGGTGACACATCACGAAAAGAAGTTACGCCTCTGTTATTCGATGTTCGCTTTAAGGTTTTAGCGAAAATGCTTGCCCATTCCTGTCGCGAGATAAAATGTAAAGGTCGAAAGCTCCCATCCTGATAACCCGTAACATAACCTTGAGCAGCCATGGCCTCAATCGCATCAGCTGCATAGGAATGTTCGATATCGTTAAAGGCTCTGTCCGCAAAAACAGGCGCACTATGTATACAGAACAACCAGACAGCCAGTAAACCAGCCATGTAATGCCTAATTTGTTTTAACTTTTTTTCATAATTCATTATTCGGAATCATTACACCTCCTTTACTAGATAGCACTGAGCCACTTTCGCCTGTACTTTCATATCAACTTTGAAAATTAGTCTCTCTTGTTTTCAATCGGTTTTTCATTACTGTTAACACCAAACTGTATATACTTGAATTATCGGAATAATCTCCCTAGGATTGAATAAAGCCAGTAAAAAAAGTAGTTTTGGCAATCTACTATCCTGTTTATTCACCATCTTTTTTTAAGCCGTAATTCCCTATCACTAAACAATGGTTTTCATTGGTAATTAAATATTTATCATCTTTTTGTGTTACTATGTTGATCCCGTATACAAATAAAAAAAGAGATAACATCTGTATCCGCATTCGCTTGAAGAATACAAAATGTTATCTCGTTCTCGTGTACATATATACTTATAAAATCCTGTCTGCTGTTTTAATTCTCTTTAAACTCAGAACCCTTATAAACATAAAAGTAGCCGTTTAAAGCCCCATTTTGTGGATAGGCAGCAGGATCTTTGCCTTTTATTTGACCAACCAACTCTCGATTTATAAACGCAGGGGGGCCTTCCTCAACTAGCGCTTCAGCAGACATTCCAGTGATTGATTTTACTGTGTTGGACCAGAATGTAACTAAGTAAACATCGTCAGCATTAAAATGATAGCGTCCTTCACTTGGAGTTCCCTCATAAAACAGCTCTGCCAAAGAAGCTGCCTCAGACCCTCTCATAAAAATTCGAATCTCATCGGTTCCGTTCCATGTATGAGGAACTCCACCTTTTGGATTAACGTATTCTACAGTTTCTGGCTCCTTGTCGCTAATAAAATCAACAACTGCATATTTATAAACCTCATCTGTTACACTCTTGGTTGCAATTTCAGTTGTTTTCTCTGTTCTATAGCCACTGAACTTTCCATACACATTCGGGGTTTTGCCAATAGCAGCTAAGGCCTTTTCCTGATCCATGAATCCGGCTCTTCCAGCTACTGGTGTCAGCCTGTACGTCTTGATTTCAGTCCCCTTGTACTGATCCCAAGTGTATTCGTAATAATATTTCGCATAAGATACTCCACTGTTCCAGCCTACGGATAACAGCATGAGAATACCTATCATGAATACTAACGGCCATTTTTTCAACTTCATACCCTCAACCTCTTTTCTCCAAGTACACTCAAATCATCATTAGCATTATAGCTTTTCAATAAATCTATCGACAGTTAAATATTAGAAGAAAGTGTGGATAAATTATGTCCTTGATAATTTACTATTTGCCTGTGTTTTACTGATCGGTTGCAGCTTTGAGACGTTTTTCCATTTCTGTAGACACCATAATGTTTAATAGCCCCATAAGATTATTGGTCTCATCTCTTGCTTTTTGATAGGCCGCAGCGAAGGCTTTTTCATTCGCGGCAGGGTTTTTAATGTCACTTAGTTTCTTCCACTCGGGCTTAACGCGTTGATCGTACATATCGTACAAGCTGATGTCTGTAGGTGTCTGGGCAACAGGCATCATAGACTCAAATTTCGAGGCAACCTTAAAAAATCCCAGCGTATTTTGGACCGATGGACTAGAATAATCATGCGTCTTCATCGCTTCTTCTAAAATATGAAGTCCCTCTCGTGACAAATAGAGCATTTTGACGAGTCCTCTTTCAGTATTAGAGGTTTCCTCCCACTTCTTGTAGGACTCACCTGGAGCAACTCCCTCTGTAAAAAAATTATAAGCTTCATGAATAAATTCATCTGTATTCAGGTGGATGGGTTCTTCTGTATATAAATTCACGACAGAATCACTGTAATTTGCAATGTTTACATGTTTCCCAGTTGGATCGGAAACCCGCCGAATCGGATGATCCTGCACTCGTACCAGTCCATAACGATCGGCAAAGGTAAGAAGCTGCTCCTGCGTCGTATTTAACCCTATTTGTCCTGCTGGCTGATCGGGTTTCGTTGCTTCTTTAGCCACGTCGGAATACGTCTTTCCATTACTTTTTGTAGCTTGGTCTGTAGTATTGCTCACAACACCATCCACACCAGCCTGTTCCGCATTGTCCGCCTTGGCATTCTGGGTAGTCGTAGTGGTTGCCGTTGCTGCTCCAGTCGTAGATTCACCTTCAATTTGCTTCTTGGAGTCACCGCATGCGGTCAGCATAGCAGTTAAACTTATTACAGCAGTCAACAAAATAATATACGCTTTTGCCTTCATCAGTATCTTCCTCATTTCCTTATGTATCATTCTTTCGTGGTTTGATAGTAGACTTCAATAATATGGAATTAATCTTATCAAAAATAAAAATGAGAGAATACTGGACCATACTCCTGATTATCTTCGATGATTCTATAGTAATTCGTTGTTTTCTGAACTAAAGTCGTGGCTCTCAACCTACATAATGGGCAAATTGCCCGTTGACTTTCGGAATACTTGATCCTCGGTACTACTCCTGCCTGTTCAAGTTACATCATATTTGGTTCCTAGTTTTCTAAAACTGATCGTGCTGTTTTAAATCAGTAGGTTGTAGTAAATCGAATATTACAAACGAAAGCACCTGTAATTCATATAGAAATGGATGAATTACAGATGCTTATCTATTAGTTAGTAATGAGACTCCCTATTTTATTGTTTTTATGAATATTTTCCGTTCCGGCATCCAATGCAGTTTTGTAATATGAGCATTTATGTTCAATAACTTCCATTGTTTTTTTAAGTTCTTCCATTTGTGCTTCTACAGTAGCTTTTCGTTCCATAAACATGTCATATCTTTGTTGTAGTGTGGAATCCCCACCAGAACACCAATCAATGAAATTTTTAATTTCTTTGATCGGCATCCCGGTGGATTTTAGACATTCAATTATTTTTAAAGCGTCGATATCGGATTCTTTAAATAATCTTGTTCCGCTAGATGTCCGTTCTACAAAAGGCATAAGTCCCTCTTTGTCGTAGTAACGCAAAGCGTATGCTGTAAGATTCAATTCTTTTGCAACTTCGCTGATAGAATACGTCTTCATCATGTATCTCCTATTCTTAATGACATAGACTTCGAGTTAACTCTATGATATAAGGGGGATTCTATCAAGTTATTTGTAGAATGTCAAAGTCTCCTTATAGGAAAAGTAGAATCAGATGCTATCTAACAAAATATAATTAGCAAGAAAACAACATTACTGAATAGAGGCTTATAAACCTGCGCTTGACTTAGAGTTAACTATAAGGATTAACATTGATTTGCAAGAGAAAAAGTATAAATGGAAATGAATGAAGGGGAACTTCAACCGACTTCAGCAAGTTTTCAATTTATACCGATATAACTGCATTCTCTTGAGAAATACAAATAATAGGAGGCTATTTATGATAACTGCTAAAGCACGAGCTGTCGATGGCCCAGACAAACCATTTCGATCGGCTGAAATTAAACGACGGGATCTTGTTTCACACGATGTTCTGATTGAAATTAAATATGCCGGCATATGCCATTCTGACATCCACACTGCTCACGGCGAATGGGGCCCAGTGAACTACCCTCTCGTACCTGGACATGAAATTGCAGGGATTGTCACGGAGGTAGGATCTGAGGTTACAAAGTACAGCGTTGGTGACCGGGTAGGGGTTGGCTGTATGGTTGATTCCTGTGGCGAATGTGAGAACTGTCGTAAAGGAGAGGAACAATACTGCCTTAAAGGAAATGTCCCTACCTATGCTGGTGTTGACAAATACGGCGAGCCTACACAAGGCGGATATTCTACCCACATTGTCGTAACTGAGGATTTTGTAGTGAAAATTCCAGATAACATTGAGCTTGACGTGGCTGCTCCATTACTTTGTGCAGGTATTACGACTTATTCACCGTTGAACCGCTGGGGTGCTGGTCCAGATAAAAAAGTGGCCGTTGTGGGAATGGGAGGCCTTGGTCATATGGCTATCAAGATTGCACATGCTATGGGTGCTGAGGTAACTGTTCTATCCCAAACATTAAAGAAAAAAGATGATGGCTTGCAATTTGGTGCGGACCACTATTATGCTACAAGCGAACCAGAAACATTTAAAAAACTTGCTGGGCACTTTGATTTGATCATTAACACGGTAAGTGCTGCCATCGATATGGATGCTTATTTTGCACTACTCAATCTAGACGGAACTTTGGTGAATGTCGGTGCCCCTGGGGAGCCGTTGTCACTAAATGTGATGTCCCTTATCGGACATCGCCGTTCATTTGCTGGTTCAATGATAGGAGGCATCCGTGAGACACAGGAAATGTTGGATTTTTGTGCAAAACACAATATTGTTCCTAAAATTGAAGTGATATCGGCCGACCAGATTGACGAAGCCTACAAACGAGTGTTAGCTTCTGATGTGAAGTATAGATTCGTGATTGACATTAGCACAATGTAAGCTATGTAAATCATAAGTTATACAAGTGATTTTAATTTTGAAGGTGTCCCCAAAGTATTACTTGGGACACCTTCACTTTATTCTGTGTACCATCCTATTGTCCATTTCCTCTTTTTGCATTTATTTGTAATCCAAAGATTCCACCCTTAGAATATAATACATTAGGAATAAATAGGAAGGTGGAACTTATCTATGTTTAAGAAAATGGATATTTACAAAATCCTCACTTTAATATTTGCATTAGTTGTTATGATCTCTTCCTCTTTATCACTCGCATACCCGGACACCTATAGGGACTCATACAAAATCACGCAATTTTTTCTAGGGTTTATATTTTTATTTTCGGGAATTACAGAGTTTAAGGCCAATCGTAAGAGTATAGCAATAATCAACTTCTCAATTTTCGTTCTCACCTTTTTTGTATCTATATTTACACTTGTAGTGCGAACAGGCTAACCACACGGTTTTATACCTCAGTAATAACCTTCCATAGCCCTCTCTCTCGTCATGTAAAAGAAAAGCCGAGCGAACTCAGAATCATCTGAATTGCGCTCGGCAAATGTTACGTATTTAGCAATCTTCTTTTAGTTTTCCTCTAATTCTTCAATTCTCTGCCGCTTTCCTATGCCAAAGATAAAATATCCAACAATGACGATCGCCATGAATATTGCCCCGACAATCAACGGCAAGCGTGTGTCTGGATTAAACCACATTCCAACGATCACAAGCAACAAAAAGATAATGGTGATGTAATTACTGATCGGAAAAAAACGAGACTTAAAGTTGTGATCCTTCATTTCGTCCTTCCACTTTTTCCTGAATTTAAATTGGCTGATGGCTAATGCAAACCACGGTACCATGCCTGGGAGAACACTGGCGCTGTAAATGTACAGAAACAGTTTGGAATTAGGCATTAAGTAGTTAAATAACACTCCTACCAGCAGCAAAGAAATGGTCGTAATTATACTATTTCTAGGAACACCGCTTGGGGAAACTTTCCCGAAAAACTTGGGAGCTTGTCCGTTCTTAGCTAATGTATATAACATTCTGCCCGCACTGTAAATACCACTGTTGCAGCCGGACATCGCAGCTGTAAGTACAACAAAGTTAATGATACCCGCAGCAGCCACAATTCCTACCTTGGCAAAAGTCAGAACAAATGGGCTACCGATCTCTCCAATTTGGTTCCAAGGATAAATCGTAACAATGACAAAGATTGCACCCACATAAAAAATCAAAATACGCCAAATGATGTTTTTAATAGCTTTTCGCAGTGTCGTTTTCGGATTTTCAGCTTCACCTGCCGTAATACCTACCATCTCTATCCCTTGGTAAGCCGCTGTTACAATGCAGAGTGCAAATAGAAACCCTTTCAAGCCACCTGCAAAGAAGCCACCATGGCTGAACAGATTGGATAGACCTATCGGTTGTCCACCGTTACCGAGTCCAAAGAAGATCATCCCCGTACCCACTACTAGCATGAAGATAATAGCGACAATCTTAATCATCGCAAACCAAAACTCAAATTCCCCATAAAATTTCACAGCCGCCAAATTGGCCAATGCAATAATAATTACACCTGCCAAAGCTGGTAGCCATTGCGGAATATCTGGAAACCAGTAGCCCACATATACCCCAATCGCAGTGACTTCCGCCATCCCTACGGTAACCCATAAAAACCAATAGCTCCAGGCGGTCAAGAAACCGGCTAAAGGGCTGATATATTTATGAGCAAATGTAGCGAATGAGCCTGTCACCGGTTCAAGAATCAGCATTTCCCCCATGATCCGCATGACAAAAAACATAATAATCCCAGCTAAGAGATAAGCCAACAGTACTGAGGGACCTGCCCATTTTATCGTACTTGCCGACCCCATAAACAAACCGACGCCAATCGTGCCTCCAAGCGCAATCAACTCAACGTGCCGTGGCTTTAGCCCTCTCGTTAATTGTTTCGATTCCAAAAGAACGCTCCCCTTCGTATATGTTCATCATCAAACGCTAATGATCCGGAAAACTGCCCCCAAACATTATTAATTTTTCAGACTGACGTGGTCGTGAGTGAACGACTACAAAGTAGTTCCACGATTCTTAAATATACAAGGAAACCACGTCCTATTTACCGTCCAAACCTTACTGTTTCTAAGACCGAGTCCGTAGCATTAGATGCATTGTATGACAAAAAACGCCTAAATACAACTGCTAATTAGCAGACATATTTAGGCATGAAATGGAAAGGAAGGTGATTCATGTTTTCTGAACAATGGTCAATTTAATGCGATGCATTAGAGTGCTAAACATAACTAGTTTTTCAATGATAAATATCACGATATTAAGCCTATTTGAAATCTGTATTCAAACAGTGGAAAACATGAATTCCGAATGAAAGAGCAACATTTCAAACATTACCTTGTGATATAACTAGGCATGAATTCTAAACAAGGAGATAAAGATATAACTGGTCAATGGGTTGATGCAAGTGGTGGTTCTCATCTATAAAATTGAAGGGTTCAAAGCCTAGCTGAAGATCAGGCTTTTGAACCCACTTATTCAATGATGAATGAATATGTATTTATTTGAGACTTTTTATAAAATTTTTCTGATCCTTGGTAAACATATAGCCACGTCGTTCATAGAACCTGTGGGCCTGTATCCGACTTGGGTGAGATAACAGTTTGATCCCGGAAAATCCATGGGACTTTCCCCACTGTTCAAGACGCTCAATCAACATGCTACCTACACCTTGATTTCTATACTTTTCTTTAACAACAAATCCTAATACATTTACCAAAGATTCAGAAAAAAGCAATTCATATGGGCTTCCATGAATATATCCTATCACCCCGTTGTTTTCTTCACAAACAAAGATCACATCTTTTGATTCCTTTATAATCATTTCAATTTTCTCTTTTACTTTTACTTCAGGAAATAGATCTAGATTGGGATTAAAGTCTTGGTTTAACAAATAAATATCATGATAATCAGTTCCCCTAATTTCCCTAATGTTTTTTTCTTTCACTCTTGAATGCCCCCTATTTTCATCATACGATGCTTTATATCGAATCATTACTCCTCGCACTCTTGCCCGTTAAAACTCTTCAGCATACCAATAAACGCTTCTAGTTTGGAATCCTCCCATGTTGAAATGCGTTGATAAAACTCATTTTCTTTTTCTTTTAAAGCTTCTAGGGCTTTTTCACGACCATTAGCTGTCAGGGATATTAACACTCCCCGACGATCCTCAGGGTGAGTTTCACTTTTTACATAATTCAAGTGTTTAAGCTGAGTAACAAGTCGGCTGACAGAGCTTCGATCCATAGCGGTGGATTCCGCCAAAAATGTAGCGCTTGCCGGACCGTACGAAAGAAGGCAGCGTACGATCAGAAAAGCCGCAGGTTGTAATGATGGATCGAAAAGTGCCACTGTTCTTACATTGAGTGCATGTGACGCGCTTATAAGTGCATTAAGTTGTTCACCAAGATTCAGTTCTAATTGCTCTCTTGTAGAATTTGAATGTTGAGTTTTATGATCCATATGTCTCCACCTTATTTGAATGAGTTTGAATATATTTGACATATATCAATCAAAATACATATACTTGATATATATCAATCATATTTTCAGCTTTGGTAAGTGTCAAGCAGAAGATCTACAGTATAAAGCATCTACAACCGTAAAGCGTAGGCTTGGATCGAGAATTAGGAGGATGATGTATATGTCGACATACCCGACTATTGTAATCACTGGTGCTACTAACGGTCTTGGACAATTAGTAGCAATTGAATTAGCCCAACGCGGAGCGCATCTAGTCTTAACAGCCAGAAATGAAAAGCGTGCTGAAACGACTAAAAATATTCTAAAAGATCTGGCGCCAAGTACAAAGGTAGACTTTTTTTTCGGGGACTTGTCTCTTATGAAGGATGTCAGGCGTATTGGTGATGAAATTAAAGCTAATTATCCAAAGATTGATGTATTAGTGAACAATGCTGGATTACATGGATTTGAACAGCGAATAACCTCAGAGGGTTTGGCAGAAATGATAGCAGTAAACTATCTTGCCCCGTGGCTGTTAACACATACCCTACTCAATTTACTAATGGAATCCACAAATGCTAGGATCGTCAATGTGGCTTCTGAAGCGTCACGCAACCATGGCGAATTAAAATTACCGGAGGATTTAACAGATATATCTGCATTTACCGCAAGAGGTTCATCTAAGATATACGGAAAGACTAAACTTCTTAATATCATGTTTACAGAAGAACTTGGACGTCAGTTGGATGGAACCGGAATCGTAGTTAACGCACTTAATCCAGGATTTAACGTTACCGGCCTTGGCCGTGAGTTAGGATTTTCTTCAGTACTTGCAAAAATATTGAACGCTTTGCACATCGGAGACCCACGGAGAGGAGCAGAAATTATTATTCGTTTAGCAACAGAATCTCAATATCGAGAAGTGACAGGTGGATATTTTAATGTTGGCACTGGTAAGCCGATTGTGCCGACATATCCTGGTGGGGATAGCAAGATGCAACGCCTACTTTGGAGTACTACTACCGAATTGTTACGGCAAAAAGGGGTTATGGCATGAAATAGGAGCTATTATCAAATAATGCCCCCCAACGAATGGTTCATTTTGTAAACTAAATCTCTCTTTTAACCGATAAATACATATGCTGGTTCTGTACTTAAATATCTCCTCCCATCTTTACATATTCAAGTACAAACGTGTATTTTTCCTAAAAGGGGGCTTCCTATGAACTATCTAGACGAGCATATACTTAGCCTCAAAGCTAAAATGGTGGATCGGAAGACAGCTAATAACGATAATGTGAAATCCATTCCAGCTCAAACTCAGAAATCGGAACAGTACGGTTCCATGTTTGAAGAAACAAAGCTACTTCATATTGAAAACGATTATCTCGCATTGGAGCCCATTACAATACTACACGGAGAAATTGGTTTCTACATTCCCAAGTCCTTTACTCCTATGCCAATGGAGCAAGCTATAATCAAATATCCTTCAGAGCATCGACCAAAGGTCATTTATACCTCATCTGAGGAGACTATCAATATCACTTTTAATCCTACAGATACTGCTCTGGAAGCGGAAGAGCTGCCCGATTTTGTAGAGCAAATGGCGGATATTTTACGGTCTGTACAACCGATTCGCAACTGGTTAGGTACCGAAATGGTTATCAACGGTTCCGGACTTTCAGTTGGGCAGATTCGTTTTGTTGGGGCGGGGATCGACGGTAATCTATACAACGAAATGCTATTCTTCATCCACAATGGACGAGTTGTCATAGGTTCCTTTAGCTGTCTGGAGGTAGATCTCGAAGTCTGGTTACCTGTAGCAGAATACTGGGTTCAATCCCTTTCTGTCCTTCCACCCTCCACCTATCCTACAAATGAGAAAGGAATGACTACACCATGAGTCTGGGATACGATCAAATTCACATTCACCCTTATGAACAAATGGACTTAGAAGAGCTCACCTTAACGAAAAAAGTTAACGAGCATACTCGGCTTTATTTTACAGGTGTTATCCCCGAAGACTTGCAAGACAGTTACGTGGAAACGACAGAAAAAAATACCATCATTGAAGTCAGTCAACAAGATGAGTCTGGCGCAAGCAAACCGCTATTTAGTGGGATTGCCCTCTCGGTCGAGGTAAAAGTCGTGCGAGGTGTGTACTATCTGGAGGTGGAAGCTATTTCCCATACGTACCGGATGGACATGAAGCAGCGTACTCGTTCTTTTCAGTATACGAAAATGACGATTCCTCAAATGCTGGAGCACATAGGTAAGGACTATGAAGGACTGGATGTGATCGACGGAGCTACTGGGGGAGAAGCCATCGGGCGGCTTGCCATTCAGTATCAGGAGACAGACTGGGCTTTTTTAAGACGCATAGCCTCCCGTTATCATACGAGTCTGATGCCTGTAGCCCGTTTTGACAGTCCCAAATTTTATTTTGGTATTGAGGACAGCCCTGCACAGGCGATACTGGATCATACCCGTTATACCGTACGTAAGCAATTGCTTCCTTTTCGTTATTTTCAGGAGAATGAACAGACCAAACTGAGTGAACACGATTTTACTTTTTATGAGGTAGAAACAGATGAGGTACTCGACTTGGGCGCTCAGTTGAATTTTCAGGGGCATAACCTGTATGTCATGGAAGCCTACACCGCCATGAGTCAAGGACTGCTGCGGCATCAGTATGTGTTGGGTTCTTACCAGGGATTTCGGCAAAAAAGCTACTACCAGGATAAGCTGGCAGGAGCCTCATTAAGCGGTGTTGTACTGGACGTACGTCAGGATCAGGTACGCATTCATCTGGATTGTGATGAACAACAAGACGCAAGCAAAGCACACTGGTTCAACTATTCTACTGTTTACAGTGGCGGTGGCCATACTGGCTGGTACGTCATGCCAGAAAAAGGCGATTCCGTTTCTCTCTATTTCCCCGGTAGTCGGGAAGAAGACGGCGTGGCAGGTAGTGCGGTGAGACGGGCAGATCGCAAGAGTACGCATAACCATTTTTCCAATCCGCAAATGAAAATATGGCGTACCCCGCATGGCAAGGAAGTTCGACTGGGACCGGATGAACTGGTCGTTACAGCCAAGGACGGCGCTATTTACATCAAACTGGATGATAAAGAAGGCATTCATATCACCAGCAGCAAGCAAGTGAATATTTCGGCAGGAGGCAATCTCAGCCTGTCTGCGGGAAAGACGATGAGCCTGTCCGCAGGTAGTCAGCTCCGTATGGATTGTAACGGCAGTCATATTGAATTAAGCGGGTCAGCGGATATGAAAGGCAGCGAAGTGAAGTCAAATTAAGGATGATTAGCAATGGAAAAGCAAACAGATGTGTTAGATCAGCAACAAGCAGCTCTTCAACAGGCTTGGTCTCTCATTCGCAAAGAATGGGCGTTGAAATGTACATCAACACAAACACAACGATTACAGCATATAGTAGAACATTTTCGCGCCTTTTGTGAGCTGGTTCGGCAAAAGCAACTCACAGGTCGTAAAGGTCATATCGGTTACATCACCTACTCCATGCTGCGCACCACATGGCTTGAACAGAAGCCCGTTTATCTTGTTGAAGCTACGGATGCCTTATGGATACTTGATGCTGAGCCCGTTCAGTTGGAATACGATGCAAGTTGGATTTTTCTCTATTGGACTCAATTACATGAACAACTTGGGGCTGAAACCTTGAACCAGCAAGTCTCCCTTTCCGAACTTGAATTAGAGCAGATCATGCTGGAAGCAGCGGGATATCTTCATACGATGATCGTTAGTCTGGTTCGTCAGGCTATGAAGCAAGCAGTCCACCTACCAGAGTTTGAGGCGTTGGATCGTGAAGAAGCTTTTGAGATTCGCGTCGGAGAGTATATGGATCATAGTGTCTCCGTGTACCGGGAAGATCGAAGACCCGTGGATGCTAACATCATAAAGTCTTGGCTGGAGGAAAAAGAAGGATCGGCCTACAGCTACCAAGCACTGTCTCAAGTGCAATTGTCGGATGGAGATTACAGTTCCTTGGATTTTCGTTATACAGTCTTTCGCCAGATCGGGATGCAACAAAGCCGATTGCATCACTGTATCCTCGTAGGCACGGTATGGCAAGAAGCTCAGCTAGATGGAACCGACTTTTCGCACAGCCTGCTTCACGGAGCCGATTTCCGTGGCTGTTCCCTGCAAGAGGCTGTACTGGACGAAGTTTTAAGCAATAGCGAATATGGATCGGATGCTTGGCTGGATTGGGAACCGTTAGGATTGGATGGAGTGGATTTTACAAGAGCTAATTTACAGGGAGCTCGTTTTCAACAGGCACAGCTTCAAGGAGCTACTTTCCAAGATGCCGCGCTGCAAAGAGCTTTATTTAACGGCGCGGATCTAACAGGTGCCTGCTTTGTAGGAGCTGATGTCACTGACGCTTCGTTTATAGGTGCATGTTTAGTAAAAGCTAATTTTACAGGGGCAAAGCTACACCGGGCAATCTTTACAGATATCCAACTAAGCGAAGCCATTGGTCTTGCTGCTGTAGAAGCCCCCCTGGTTACACAGGTAACAGATACAGTGAGTAAGGAGAGTGGGGGTAAATGAGATATTTTCGACTCATGGTGGACGAGCGCGTAAAGCATCGGGTAGAGACTGCGCCCCTGTCTCCCTTGCAGGTGGAAGAACTCCTTTCGGGTCATACCATTCAGGCGGAGGACACTCCCCTGTTTTTAGCAGTACATACAGATCCACGAACCGTATATCCGGATTTTCTGGAGTTCCCTTTGCCACTGGTTTCAGACTCCATGAAAGTCCTGTTGGAAAAATATATGCCGGAGCTGGAATGGAAGGTCGCTATACTTACCGATTTTCAGAAGGCCAGGCAGGATGTGTACTGGATATTGCGTCCACCTGTGGTGGATTGTCTTTCCTCACAAACCGAGTGGTATCCTGACCATACCTTGAAGCAGTTGGTACTTAAACACGGAAAAATCCAATCGTCTATATTTCGGATCGCCGGCTTGTTGGAAGCTCATATCTATATCAATCTCGCGGTAGCGGAAAGTCTGCTGCGTCGTCCATTTACAGGTGTTCGTGTGCAAAAAGTGGAGATGTCCACAAAGGAGGAATAATCCGTATGGAAGAAGCAAGTGTGCAGCCTGGGTCAGGTGCGAAAAAAAGCTATGTCGTGGCAGGTGCGATTTTAAGCTGTAGTTACGGTACACAGCCTACGCGTTTGAAGCGCCCTTTTAGCCACGGGGTGTATGTCAAAAATAAAGCCCAGATGAATATTGGAGATTATGTGCCTGGAGTGAACATAAAATCTTTTGGAAATTGCTCCAGTCCGCTGAATCCGACTGTGCAAGCCAGTGAGATGGTCGATATTTATGGGGTGAAAAAGGCTCCATGTATTCCTGTTCTTACGATGCCTTGGCTGAACGGAAAAAGCGACATGCGCATCGAAGGCCAGCCTGCTCTTACACAGAACTGTACGCATCAATGTCTTTATTGCGGGCACATACAAATCGAAAATGACGGTCAAGAGCTGGATTAATTAGTTGCAGCCTACCAAAATAAAAACAAAATGCGCTGGTGAGAGAATGGCTATCTTCTCCACCAACGCATGAAATAGGTTATCATCGAGTTGTTCAACATGATTACATTACATTAGGTACCGCAAAAGGTTCGGTATGAGCAGTTGGATTTCTCAGGCAATGTAGAGTAAATAGCCTGTTCGTCAGAATAAGCATAAGGGTTCGAAAGAACTTCAAGGAGTTGCTCCATCACATGGTAGTCTTCTCGTTCCACCGCAGCTTCCAATGCTTCTTCTACTCGGTGGTTGCGCGGGATGATTGCAGGATTGCTGCTGCGCATCAGCTGATGCGATGAATCTTGGGATTCCTGCTGTCTGCCCAGTCTCGCCTGCCACTGCTCGTGCCACTGGGTGAATTCCTCAGTGCTGAACAGAACCGTATCCTCCAGCTTGTCCAAAGTTAGGGCACGGAAGGTATTGGTGTAGTCAGCACGATGCTTCTGCATGATATTCAGAAGATCCTCAATAAGAGATTCATCCTCCTGCTCTTCGTTAAAGATCCCTAGCTTCGCTCGCATTCCTGCAAGCCAGTGACTGTGAAACATTTTTACAAAATCTGAAATTGCATCCTCAGCCAGTGTGACAGCCTGCTCCCTGTTGTCATGCAGCAGTGGCAAGAGCGTCTCAGCAAATCTCGCGAGATTCCACGCAGCAATATGCGGCTGATTGGCATAAGCATAGCGTCCCTGCCTGTCGATGGAACTGAATACCGTCTCAGGATCATAGGTATCCATGAAGGCGCAAGGACCATAATCAATGGTTTCTCCGCTAAGGGTCATATTGTCGGTGTTCATCACCCCGTGAATAAAACCAACCAGCTGCCATTTGGCAATCAGCTCGGCCTGACGCTTAATCACTTCCTGAAGCAGTGAAAGGTAACGGTTTTCGTCATTGGCAACTTCCGGGTAGTGTCTTTCCAATGTATAATCAGCCAGAGCACGGAGATCTTCGGACGTGCCCCATGCTGAGACGTATTGAAAGGTTCCGACGCGAAGATGACTGGCAGCCACACGGGTCAGAATGGCACCGGGCTGCTCGGTTTCCCGGATGATCGTCTCACCTGTGGATACCACCGCCAAGCTGCGGGTGGTAGCAATACCTAGCGCATGCATCGCCTCACTAATGATGTATTCACGAAGCATCGGACCAAGTGCCGCACGCCCGTCACCACCACGGGAGTATGGCGTTCTGCCAGAGCCCTTGAGCTGAATATCAACCCGTTCACCCAAGGGATTGATCTGTTCGCCAAGCAGCAGAGCACGACCGTCTCCTAACATGTTAAAATGCCCGAATTGATGTCCTGCGTAAGCTTGAGCAAGAGGCGTAGCCCCTTCAGGAATTTGGTTGCCGGCCAGCTCCGCTACGCCATCATTCCTTTGCAGCGCCGTGCCGTTCAACCCCAGTGATGCTGCCAACGGATGATTAAGTATAATCAGCTTTGGTGAGCGGACAGGAGTTAGGTTGAGCTTTGTAAGCATGGATTCCGGCAGACGAGAGTAACTGTTGTCGAAGTTCCACCCTATTTTATCTGCTATTTCTTTTCTCTCCGTCATAGTGTCTCCTTTTCTGCTGTGGTATCTTGGATTTTCCCCTTTTAGTTTTTACCTCTGTCCATTTATTATCCACTTTTCACCATGCTATTGTGCTTTTTAGCTTTTAACAACCTTTTTATTGTAATCGATTATCAAACATTAATTGTATTTGAATACCGAACGGGTCTTCAATAATACCGTAGGCTTGGCTAAACATATTATTAGATAAAGGCACGATAATTTTCACGCGATTATCTGTAATTAAGCTATGATAAAAATGTTTAATTTCTTCTAAGTCAGCACTTTGAATACATAATGAAGTGTTATTACCAACTGTATATTTTTCACTGGGATTCATTGTATCTTCTGCTATCATTACTTTTGTTTTTCCGATGGATAAGACAGAATGAGAAATATAATTTTCATTTTCATCCGTAATCTGTATGGAACTGTCACGTTGGGCCATGTCTTGATAGGTAACCAGAAACAATTCCTCTGCGTTGAAGTGTTTTTTGTAAAAATGCATAGCTTCCTTTGCCTTTCCGTTCATGGATAAGAAAATAGCTACTTCCAGTGTTGCACTCATGATATCAATCTCCTTTATATATAATCTTAGTCAGGATTTTGTAAAATCCTCAGGTAGATATCTTATGAATTTGATATATTCCCTTAAGCTTATTATCATATAAAAAGGTATCAAAACATGACACCTTTATAAGGAGGTTTAGATGAAGAAATCAGAAAGATTAAATGATATGATCAGATACTTAAACAGTCGAGAGTTCTTTAATTTAAATGACCTGATGGATAAATACCATATTTCAAAAAGTACAGCTCTACGTGATATTCATTCATTAGAACAATTAGGTATGCCTATTTTTTCGGAACATGGCAGACATGGGCGATATGGTATCTTAAAAAATAGGTTGTTATCTCCCATTATTTTCACGATGGATGAAGTATATGCTCTGTACTTTGCAATGTTGACGTTAGAAGCTTATCAATCCACCCCCTTTCATTTAAGTATTAATAAACTCAATGAAAAGTTTGAACACTGTCTTTCTAAAACACAAATAGACCAGATTCATAAAATGAAAAAGGTCTTACAATTTGAAGTATATCAGCATACTCATGTTAGTCGTTATTTAGATAAAATTCTAACAAGCATTCTTAATGAGAGTACCTGTAAAGTTAAATATGTAAAAAATAATCAGAAAAAAAGTTACTATATTCAATTTTTCAAAATTTCCGCTAAGTTTGGTCAATGGTATGCTACTGGCATAGAGTTAAATACGAATAAATATAGAGTTTTCAGATGTGATCGAATAACCTTAATAGAAGAAGAGGAGAGCAATTCTGACTTTTCTATAGATGAGCTCCTTAATCGTTCATTAGAAATGTATCAATCCGAGAAGAGCATTGACTTTGAAGTAGAGATTGTAGAACAAGCGAAGGACATTTTCTATAAAGAACATTATCCCTCTATGAAAATAGAAAATGGTGATAAGACAGTCATTAAGGGATTCTATAATCCTGGAGAAGAAGAGTTTATCGCTCATTATTTTATGAGATATGGTCATTATGTACGATCTGTGAAGCCTGAATCTTTAAAACAGATTATTAAAGAAAAAGTTGAGCATCTCTTGAACCACTATCAAAAATTATAAGATCATCGAAGGTTTGTTCAACATTTCCTCTACCTTTTAGCAAGGAAAAGAAGGATCAAGCTCCTTTTCCTTGCTAACGATGACATTTGAATTATGGCTTCCGTTTGGCGATAACAGCATAGGAGACCGTTCTTGTGAATCCAGTTGGATTCCATGCAGTAAAGAACCATCTGTCTTCCGCCGCAGAATAGTTATCGAGAAGAAACCCTTGCTGATTTCCAGAGAAAATCCATGAACCGCTAATCAGATTGTAGGCGTTACCGTTAATCGTAGTGCTTCTAAAGCTATTTGGGGGGATAGTAACCGCAGCGAAAGTGAAACGCGCAAATCCATCTCCAAGTTGAGTTACACGAATGGCTTTTTTAAGATTCATAACCACGTGACTTCTTTTTTTTAACTTTCTTCCCAACTTGGCTTCCGCATTTTTAATTTTCATTAAGGTTGCCTTTCTCAAAGAAATCATCTCCTTCATTGTTTTACTTATAGTTAATGATGGAGTAGATACTTTTGAATGGACAAAATCCCCGGTAAATTGGCTGGATTTTCTGGAGGTGCTAAAACAAAGAGCCCTTCCTTAAATAAAGGAGGGCTTGACACCGCTACTCTTATTATTTTCCGTTTCTATACCGATTTTGTTAAGCCAATACGAGTGATCATGGTGTCATACGGATCTAATTCCATCGTTTGTTTGCCATATTCCGTATCAACCGTCGTTCTTTGAAGTTGATCGCTATTGTTAATAACCACCAACATTTTACTTTCTGGATAATAAGCACACTCTGTATATAGGTTATCCGTAATGTACTTCGTTTCATGTAACTCATTACCTGCAAAGCGAATCATATTCAGCAACAACCTTGTGTTTTCCCAGCTGAATTCGAATGAAGGAAGGTAAATTCCCTGTCCTTTACCGAAGGCATGTGTAGACAGTGTTATCATACCACTTGCTTCCTCCACTACCGCAGCTGACCCATCCGTAAGATAAATGCTATTCTTTGGCGTTATACTTGCCCCCTCAGGCACCAAACCATACTCATCCCTAACCTCATGTGTCCATCTTCCATGACCTACCCTGGAGCCTGTATCCTCATCCAGTCCGAGAACATGCGCCATTCTAAAAAAGCTGTCGTGACCTTCTACCGCCGAAGGCTGATTGATGCCAATAAAGATACCACCTTCGTAAACCCATTGGGTCAGTAAGTCCACACACTTGTTGTCATTCCAGTACTCCCCACCACTCCATGCTGAACCAGCAGAGCCGGCATTGATCACTACATCACAATCCTGTAGAATTCCCTGACGGATATCTTCAAAGTCAATGAACTGCACTTCAATCGGCAATCCAGATAAAGCTTCATTGACATGAATCAAATCATGCATATACGTTTCATGGAAATGTCCGGACAAGGTCCACGATCTCAATTTTCCCCAGCTATGCAGAATAGCTACCTTCGTCTTCATATGATAGGGTTTGCCTTCGTGGTGCAGTTCTTTAATTTCTCTGAATTCATTGGCAATCTTTTCGATGTAATCGCAAAAATCCGGGTAAGGCTCTACAAGGTGCAAATATCCGCCCAATCCAATCCGGTCAATAGGCTCCCGCAGCAAGGCGCGCCGGATATTAATCCAATACTTTTTGGCATCCAGCGTGGGGTCGCCCCCCTCCATAAAGGTAGGAAGCCCGCCTAAGCCAACCGGAAATAAGTATGGATGCAGCCGAATCTCATGCGTATTCACTTTCACACCTGAACACAGCCTCGCCTCATAACCTGAGAACACACATTTGATCAATCCGTCAAAACCAAGCTCTTGGAAACGGTCATTATAGGGCTCCATACCAACCCAACTGTCATCATAAAACACATAGGCCAGCTTGTCGTGCTTATGCACAATATCAATTAATTTCTTGCCAAATTCGATTACAAAATCATTGATAAATGCCATCCAATCCAGCTTGCGCTGCTCAGCCGGGATATGACTGACGCGGTATTTCCCGCCATTCACAAAATCCTCGGCAGTCATCGAATACCCGTATTTCTTGGCAAACAGATCAAGCGCCCTTGAGCTTACCGTAAAATCGTATGAACCCCAGTCAGAGAACAGATGGCGATTGCGCTCACTACTGCCCCAGATCCAGGCGAAATTATAAAATAAGGAAGTGAACCGAACAACCGTGGTCTCCTTATGCTGAAGGCACCAATCTTCCATCCAATCCAGCAGATACTGTTGCGTTTCTGCATAGATAGGATCAATCTGCATCAAATGCTCTTTGTCCCAATGATTCGTGGTGTGATTGTACATGGAAATCTCTTCCCAGATCCGGTAGGCCATAAAGCTTACCGTGTATTTATGCCAAGGAACAATTCCGGTAATGACCACATTTCCGGATTCCCTTTCATAATTCCACTGTTCTCTTGGAACTTCCTCTCCGGTCGTTCTGTCAAAAACCTGCCAATAGTTAAACGCCTCTTTGGAATCATTCACTTTGAACTGTTCAGCAAAAAAATCCTCCATCAGATAGATGGATACATAATCTTGTACAGCTACCTTTGGATTTGTAATTAAAAAACACTGCTGCAGCTTATCCAGATGGTGGGACGCCCACTCATTATGATCTCTGATGATACAGATTGTCGAATATATGCCGTACCCAGCGTTAATAATCTCATCGGACAATTGCGTGCCGTCACTATCACGGATGACATCGGCACCCCACCGTTCAGCTAATTTCAGGGTCAGCGCCTCATAACCGGATTCTCCCGGTAGTGTAAAGTTCCCCGTAGTTTGTTTGGACAACTTGCTTCCCTCCTAATTCAACATATCAGACAGAAAGGCCAATGCCAGGCCTTGACCCCAGCCCTGAATCCAGTCCTTTGGAATATTGCGATACCCATCCCGATCTTTCATAACCGCTGTGCCGCCCGACACACCTAGTACCCGACCGTCCTCGCTAATATGGTTCAAGATGCCCTCCAATGCCTTTTGCACGTACTTGGTATGCAGCGGATTGCCGTTATTGATCATGGCCGCCGCGATACCGCAAGATGCCGACACTTCTTCATAGGACTCCTCGTCATCCAGTACCGTCCGCCACAAACCATTCTCCGTTTGAACACCCTTTAGTGCCGCCAGTTGATCCCGAAGCGAACACTCTACGTCCATGCATTGCGGATACAAGTACCAGTCTTTTAAATGAATTTTGACTTGCGACATGGTATATGCTCCCCAAGCATTCGCTCTCCCCCAGAAAAATCCGGACATGTGATCCTGCTTGACATTATTGTAGCCATGGTACCAGAGACCGCTACTAGGGTCTTGCAGGTATTTGATATGCCAGTAATATTGATTTAAGGCGTCCTGGATCATTGCCTCATCCTTTAATTTGGTTCCTACACGCAGCAGAAAAAATGCCGCCATAAACAATGTGTCCGCCCATGCCTGTTCTGGAAAATCATTAGCCACGGATACCGTATGCTGCAAAACATGGTCTCCGAACCGGAGAGCATTGTTTTGGATGTAATCCACCTTGCTCATCACAATATCCCAATATTTTGGGTCTCCTGTTTCTTCATACAACGTGATCAGCATATGGCCCATAGCACATGTGTTTACCGTCCAGTGCGGCAGACCCAGCTCGATATATTCATCCGCCCACTGCACAAGCATATTTAAATACTCTTTATTTCCTGTTTTCGTATAGGCTCTGGATACACCATAGTAAGCCACACCGCAGGGCCAATCCCACGTTAAATCCATCGTCATGGTTTTTCTGACGACTTTGTCGATAACTTTTAATATCTCTTCCTTGTCACAAACCAATTGAAGCATCTTTATTCCCCTCTCTTAGCGCCCACGCTCCCCAAAGCGCTTGAGAGCTGTTCGTCACTATTTTGAAAACGCTTTACTTATTCCATTCTACGCAGTAAAATAGTCTCCATCTAAGCATATTCGCAACAAAACTGCGCATTTCCAATCATTTATGTGAGGATTTTACAAAATCCTGATGTATATCTGCTGGTTAAAACCAAAGTCATGGGGGTATTGAATATGCCCAGAAAAAAGAAGCCCGTTATAGAATATCGACACTATAGCTTGCCCATAAATTTCCCTGTCTTGCTATTAAGCGGTGAACGTTGGAAGATTTCTGATATTAAAAGTGAGCATCTCCATTTCCATAACCATTTGGAGATTGGTATATGCTATTCAGATAGCGGCGTCATGGAGATCAAAGGAGAATCTGTACCCTTCAAAGCCGGCGATGTGACCTTCATCCCCAGGTATCTTCCTCATACCACGTATAGTTCGCCAAATACAGCCAGTCTGTGGTCTTATATCTTTTTTTCACCAGAGGATCTCTTTCAACATTCATTTAAAAGTGCTTACAGCAACTTCGAACCAAATTTGTGGGTGGTGAAGGGAAAAAACTGTATATTGAATAAGGAGCAGTATCCCAAGGTTTATACACTTGCAACTTCGATCGTAGAAGAATTAAAACAGCAGAATCCTTACTATCAGGAAAGTGCCTATGGCTTATTGCTATCCCTTTACATAGAACTCCTTAGAATTCATTCCAGGAATGAACTGTTGGCAGATCAAGAAACAGAGCATAGCCTGAAAAACGATTTTGTCATTTCTCCGGTTTTGGAATACATCACGAAAAACTATATGAACCCCATTACGATGGATTTTTTGGCCGACCTGTGCCATTTAAGTACAACTCATTTTCGAAGAAAATTCCATGAAATTATGGGGACGTCGCCTCTCGATTTCCTAAACAGCACCCGAATCGAAGAGGCTTGCAAGCAGTTAAAAAGCACGGAGGATTCTATTCTTTCGATCTCCGAACAAGTCGGTTTTCACTCCATTTCCAGCTTCAACCGTTGCTTCTCCAGGCTTATGGGAAAGCCGCCAAAAGAATGGCGTAAAGGGGCACAATCTGAAGCGCAATCTGCGAAAGCGTCTATACTGGAGTTTACGGGATGGGTTTAGCATAACAGCAGAAATAAACTTGATAAAACGAACTCAACCTCATGAATATGGATTAAACCTGAGCCATATAAATATAGTCTGCATGTGGAGCCTAAAAATAAACGTAATGATGAAATCGGTGAATCTCACAATATGACAACAGATGTTATATTATACTTTGGTTGAAGTTAAACAAAGGAGATGCTTATGATGAATCAAGAACTAAATCAACAATTAGGTGAGATTATTGAGCAGTTCATACATTCATTTATAGCAGAAAACAATAACATTCGATCTCAAAAAGTAATCAACACTGCAGATGGGGATACAATAGCTCATTTAAGGGGAATTGGTTTTCCGAAAAAAGGAAGACCGATACAAGAGGTCGTCGATGAAATGAGGAAAAACGTCTATCCTCACCAAACCTTCATGCAACACCCTCGCTTTTTCGCATTGGTTCCTGGTCCAATGTCTCTTTACTCGTGGTTAGGAGATATCATGACTAGCGCCTATAATACCCATGCCGGAAGCTGGATGCTGAGTTCGAGCGCAAGCCTTTTAGAGGGGGAAGTGATACGGTGGATGTGTGACCAAGCAGGATATCCCAATACTGCTGGAGGCTTATTTCTGTCGGGCGGATCGCTGTCGAATTTGACCGCTTTAGCGGCTGCACGCAATGCAAGGTTATCCGAGCAGGAATATGCCATTGGAACTGCTTATGTTTCAGATCAAACTCATTCATCGGTCGCCAAAGGGCTACGCATCCTCGGATTCCGTAGTGATCAAATCAGAAAGGTTCCAAGTGATAAAAATTTTCGTATGGATGTTTCAGCCTTAGAGAAAAAAATAATGGATGATCAGGCGACTGGCATGAAACCTTTTGCGATCATTGCCACGGCAGGCACAACCAATACAGGAAGCATTGACCCGCTAAACGATATTGCTGACCTATGTGAAAAACATAACATTTGGTTACACGTGGATGGAGCTTACGGTGCATCGATTTTGGCCTCTTCGAAATATAAGCCCCTTTTGAGCGGAATATCGCGTTCAGATAGCATTACCTGGGATGCACATAAATGGTTAATGCAGACCTATTCCTGTAGCGTAGTTTTAGCCAAAGAAAATCAACAGCTCAGAAACTGCTTCAGCACACATCCAGAATATTTGAAAGATGCCGAGACTAATGAAGAACATATTAATTATTGGGATCTGGGTCCTGAATTAACCCGGCCTGCTCGAAGTTTGAAACTATGGGTGACACTACAAGCTTTAGGAACTAATGCTGTCGGTGAAGCCATAGAGCATGGAGTTCAACTCGCAGAATGGGCTGAAGATGAAATCAAAAAACATAATCATTGGGAAATTGTATCCCCCGCTAAGTTAGCGATTGTTAACTTTCGATATGCGCCAACTGGATTATCTGAGCAAGAATTAGATTCACTGAATAGAAGGATCTCCCAAGAAATGACGACAAACGGATACGCCTCTGTGCTTACAACACAACTTAATGGAAAAACGGTTCTCCGAATCTGTGCAATTCACCCGGACACTACGGAAGATGAGATAAGAAATACAGTTCAGCTTTTATCGAATATAGCAAGATCATTGAATGAGAGAAAAGTTTTTTTGCGATGAAAAATTTTGAAACTAATTGCTACGATTTCTGTAAATAAGCGAAAATATTCAGCATCACACAAATAAGAG
This sequence comes from Paenibacillus sp. FSL M8-0228, assembly GCF_038007385.1. NCBI lineage: Bacteria > Bacillati > Bacillota > Bacilli > Caryophanales > Paenibacillaceae > Paenibacillus > Paenibacillus sp. FSL M8-0228. Next base: position 996,365 of record NZ_JBBOXA010000001.1, on the reverse strand, counting down.
GGGCACGCCGCCCCTCTTTGCTGTTTTCCCAGACATCCAAATTATTTGCCATTGTGCAATGCAGCAACAATGAACAGCACTTAATCCTGACACGACGTGCCCCCATCAATGAAAGTTATTTATTTTCATAACGTACTACGCCGTAGTTCATAAAAATACTGCACAATGGGATGCTTTAACTTCATCTTCTCGGTCATGTTTAATATTCGTTTTTTTCCAACTCGTCTGTCCACTAAAGCTAAAATATTCAATAAGATATCATTACTCTCTAAGCTTTCCTCTATAGAATTAGTTAAAAATTTATTAGCTACAACATTAAAATTAGCCTTGCTTAATGAGGCCTGTGCTGAGAAAAGCTCCTTTGCATGTTCTGATATTTTTCTACCTCTTGCAATTACTTGTAGACGCTCCTCGGGAACGTTACCATTAGTATCTTTTCTGACCGTTTCAATGTCTTCATTGCTGATAGGAACTTGGATATCTGGATCATTCTTGATTTCCAACTCCGTCTGATACCATTTGATCGAACTAGTGATATCATTCATATTGAGTATGTTCTTCTTATCTACAGTTATATAACAGATTCCAGACTTATCAGGCAAATAACGGTAACTGGTCGCTCGGTATTCGACTCTTCCGTCTAATGCAGGACAGCGGAAGCTCTCCAGTTGTTGCTTCAATTTACTCCAGGACATATATCCTCCTATGTTTTCAATGCCTACTAACAGCCCGTCTCCCAACTTGGCAATTTAATTTCCACGTTCCTCTACCTCATCATGATCCTTGCTTCCAAACTCATCAAGCAATGTACGCACTTCACTTGTTGATTTGGCGTTCATTAAGCTGTTTCTGAGTTCACTTGCCCCTCGGAATCCACGGACATATATTTTGAAGAAGCGGGCGAGAGGGCTGAACGAACGTGGCTCCTGCGCTGAATAATGATCATGGAGATCTAGATGAAGCCGTAGCAGTTCAAGCAATTCCTCACTGCTGTGTTCCTTCGGCTCCTTCTCAAACGCAAATGGATTCTGGAAAATACCACGCCCAATCATAATGCCATCCACACCATATTGCTCAGCGAGCTTCAAGCCGGTCTGACGGTCCGGAATATCTCCGTTAATGGTCAGCAGTGTATCTGGTGCCACCTCATCACGAAGTTTCTTAATCTCCGGAATTAGTTCCCAGTGAGCGTCTACTTTACTCATTTCCTCTCTTGTCCGCAGATGAATGGACAAATTCACAATGTCTTGTTTCAAAATATGGGTCAACCAGTCGCGCCATTCGTCTACGGTAGTGAAACCGAGCCTTGTTTTTACACTGACGGGCAGTCCCCCGGCTTTAGCGGCCTGAATGATATCCGCTGCGATTTCGGGACGGCAGATCAGGCCGCTTCCCTTCCCATTCTCGGCTACATTCGCTACAGGACAACCCATATTAATATCGATGCCTTTGAAGCCTTCTTTCGCCATACCGATGCTCATTTCACGGAAATATTCCGGCTTATCTCCCCAGATATGGGCCACCATGGGCTGTTCATCCTCTGTAAAAGTCAAACGCCCGCGTACACTTTTGTTCCCCTCCGGGTGACAATAACTCTCTGTATTCGCAAACTCCGTAAAAAACACATCCGGTCTGGCTGCTTCACTTACGACATGGCGAAACACAACATCCGTCACATCTTCCATCGGTGCCAGTATAAAAAAAGGTCGTGGCAAATCACGCCAAAAATTATTCGTCATATCAAAAACTCCTCTATAAATACCAGGACAAATCTTTGGTCCCAAAATGGTAAAGCTAACCTGTTCATGTCCTTGCTTCTTCTTCACATATAACATGTTTAAGCAACGTAGTTCAAACGGCAGTATATGTTAAGCATAGACATCTAAATGAGTATATCATACTCAATAGAGGAGCATACTCCCCAAAAGACTCGCAAAAAAAAGGAAGAGCGCAGCCCCTCCTTGCCATCTTCTATAACGTACTGCACCGCAGTTCATAGAAATACTGCACGGCATAACTTCCCCCAGCCTACGTCGTTCCCATGCGAATAGCTTAAAAAAAGAGCCGAGGAATAATATCCTTGACCCTTTTCGTCAATTTCTACACATGAATACCTAAAATTTTCAGCTGATGCCACACGAGCATATTTATCAACATCTACACGATTTAGGTACGTTTCGATAATCTTATTGATGTTTTTATCAGTAAGTTTGTTTTGATTTTCACCTTTTTCAAACGCCAATACACCTCAACTACTAGCCTTTTCTGACCAACAGCGCAACACTCTCCACATGAACCGTATGCGGAAACATATCTACAGGCTGTACTTCCACTGTTTTATACCCGCCATCCTCCAGTATCTTTAAATCCCGCGCCAGTGTGCTTGGGTTACAGGATACGTACACCACGCGCTCTGGCTTCATCTCCAGAATGGTGTCGAGTAGGCGTGGATCACAGCCCTTACGGGGCGGATCGACGACGATAACGTCGGCGGTGATGCCTTGCTCTTTCCACGCAGGAATGACGTCCTCGGACGCGCCTACCTCAAATTTCACATTACGCATTTCGTTCAACAGCGCATTACTTCGTGCATCGTCGATGGCTTCTTTGACGATCTCCACCCCATACACCTGGTCCGCATGCTGAGCGAGGAACAGAGAAATCGTACCGATGCCGCAATACGCATCAATCACCGTTTCTTTGCCTGTGAGCCCGGCATATTCGACGGTTTTGCCATACAGCACTTCCGTTTGTACGGGATTCACCTGATAAAAGGATCTTGGGGAAATCGCAAACTGTACGTTTCCAATGTAGTCGTAGATCACGTCACGACCCCACAGTACACGAGTCTCGTCGCCAAAAATAACGTTCGTTCGCTTTGTATTCACGTTCTGGCATATGCTTGCCACGTGTGGAATATGCTCACGGATACTGCCGATCCACGCATCTGCATGCGGAATATCTCGTCCATTCGTGACGAGCACCAGCATCATTTCACCCGTGCGAAAAGCGGTCTTTACAACGACATGGCGCAGTAGCCCACGTCCGGTTTCTTCATTATATGCACTGATGCCCAGCATTCGGCCAATCTCTTTCACACGTGCGACCACTTCGTCATTACGCTCGTCCTGAATGAGACAGGTGTTCATATCCACAATCCGATGGCTGCCACGTGCGTAGAAGCCACCGACAAGCCCGCCCTCGGTGACACCAATCGGCACCTGGGCTTTGTTGCGATATCGCCAAGGCTCACTCATACCGAGTGTATGATGCACGACTACGCCATGTACACTCGACAAATCAACGGACGTGCCGTCGTCACTAGCCACACTCAGCTTCCCGATACGCTCCAGCACATCCACGACATGCTGGCGTTTCCAGCTGAGCTGCGCTTCGTAGCTCATATGCTGGATCTGGCAGCCACCGCATTGATCGTAGATAGCGCACGGAGCTGCAATCCGGTCGGGGCTAGCCTGCGCGATATCCAGCAGCTTGGCATAGCCATACTGCTTTTTCGTTTTCAGCACCTTTACTCGCACCTTTTCACCCGGTAACGCACCTGGAACGAACAGCGTAAAACCCTCGACACGTCCTACACCCTCGCCATCGTGGTTCATGCCGATGATGTCTATCACGGCCTCATCGTTCTTTTGTACAGGCAGATCGCTACGCTCTACACTAGACCGGTTACGATTGGAAGCTTCCTGACTTCGTCCACCGTTGGAAGAACGACGAGTATCTCGTCCGTTCTTTCTCTTCTTCCGATCCGAATCATTCATATTTTCATTCACATTTCCATTTTTATGTTTGATTTCGGCTTGAAGTAGCCCATTTTCAGCTCTGACTTGAGACTGTTCCGGTTCGCTCTCTCTTGTCGCCTTCATAGTCTTTTTGTACTGCTTTCCTTGAACAGGAGTTGCTGTTGCTGCATTCCGGCGGCTTTTTCCACGTCCGCTACGGTTATTCGTCATGAATGTCACTTCTTTCTGATCTTCTTTTTATGCGGTATTTTCTTTCGTACGTCTAATTTGAATGGTCATCTAAACATACAAACATCAACTCGAAAATGCCGTTACTCCCCACGGAGAACGGCAAGAACCAATATGCTCACACAAAAAAACAACTACCTACTCTGCATTCCATATACTATATTGCGTTGCCGTCCGGAAGCAGAAATATTTCCTCATCATTCCTCACCGGAAAACATTCAAATGATGAGGTAAATTCCGGAAGGTCGCTGGCAAAGTGCCCCCCAGTTCGCCATCCAGATTAAGCTGGACATAGCCGGGTGAGGTCACTTCCATGTAATCTGTTTTGAAATAAACAATCTTCTTGTCCTGCAAATGCTCACCACGCAGCGCGAGTGTTACCAATCGGATCATTTCCGCCAGATTGCATTTCCGCACAGCGATGACGTCAAGCAGTCCATCATCTATTGTCGCCCCAGGAGCAAGCTTTTCAAACCCGCCCACCGAATTCGTATTCGCAATCAGGAAAAGCATAAATTCGTCGTGGATCACTTCCTGACCCGATGCCTTGATGATCAGCTCCTGTGGAGCAAGGCTGACCATTTTCTCCATACCTTTAAAATAGTACGCCAACTGGCCAATCATCGTCTTTAGCTTGCTTGGAACTTCATACGTAAGCTCGGTTAAAGTTCCCCCGCCTGCAATGTTGATAAAGTAGCGGTCGTTCGCTTTTCCGATATCCAGTGGCTTTGGATTTTGACGAATAACGAGGTCGCAATAATCCTCCCAGTGCTTGGGGATGCCCAGTGCTCTGGCGAAATCATTCGTCGTCCCCAGAGGAAACACACCTAGGGGCGGGCGGTTTTCTCTTTCAGCCATCCCGTTAATGACCTCATACAATGTACCGTCGCCACCAGCGGCGATAATCATGTCATACCCACGCTCAATGGCCTCTATTGCGGCACGTGTTGCGTCCCCTTCACCCGTAGTTGCATGGCAAGAGGCTTCAATACCACCTTCATCCAGGCGCTGCAAAACATCCGCAAGACGACGCTTCATTTCCTCACGCCCAGAGGTCGGATTATAGATTAATCTAGCTCTTTTCATTCCGTTACGCCACCCGTATATTTAATGATATTTATATTCACATCGCAGTTCATCATATTCAGTCTGTACAAAATATCATCATACTGGAAAAAGACCTCTTTTACAATAAAAGAAGCCAGACTTTGCCCAAATAAGGAAATTTAAGGCTGAAATGACGTTATAGCCGAACCAGACTATCTATTACTTGACCTCGCTTGCTTCTGCATGCTTTGCAATAATTCATGAATTTGCCTGTCCATCCAGCTTGTGAGCAAAGGATGCGGCAATAAAGGATCTCCCGAATAACGGTATTCGAGCCCCTGCAAGCGTTTAGGAATCATACGACTTGTAAAATATCCCGAACTCAAAAATAACGGCGCCACAATAACATCATGACCCCGCTCCTGATTCCAGTACGCTGCCTTGTCGTACACACTCTCGGGATTTAGCAAAGCGTAGTCCGTGATGATACCACTCACGTTTTGCACCGTACGGGCCAACGAAGAAATCCCCTGCTCCCAGCGCTGAAAAAAGCCGTTATGCACACTGCCGTGACCTACGAGTAAAATAACCTCTCTCGCAGGGTCGGCTGATAGCGGGCGAACCTTGTCCCACACCATGTGAGCAACATCTTCTCCGTCATCCAGCGGGCTACCAAAATGCACTCGCGCTTTCAATCGAAACGGCTCCAAATCTGTTTCTTTGTCCGGCGCATCTTTGACACCCAGCGCATAGCTAATCTCATCTACATGCGTACTACCTGATGACACAAACAAAGGAATAACCAATATATCTGTTACACCCAAGGCTTCCAGACGGTCAATACCATTTTGAATCAATCTTTCTTTAACCGTTTCCAAAAATGAAACCTCTACTGGTATTTCTTCCGGCAAATGAAGCTTTGCAACTGCCTGATCCACCTGTTCTACCCAATATGGCTCCCTAGAGCCATGGCTGATGACCAGTATCCCAGGGCTCCGCATTAGCGTCCCAGACGTTCCAGAGTCATTTTGTACCCGTCATTACCGTAGTTCAGGCAACGTTTAACACGTGAAATGGTAGCTGTACTGGCTCCTGTCTCTGCTTCAATCTGATTATATGTGCTGCCTTTGCCTAGCATACGGGCAACCTCCAGACGTTGGGAGAGGGATTGAATTTCGTTAATCGTGCACAGATCATCAAAAAACACATAGCATTCTTCCAAATTTTTAAGAGTTAAAATAGCTTCGAACAATTGATCAATACTTTTATCATTAAGCTTTTTAAGCTGCATGGATTATCATCTCCCAAGGTTACGATCTCTCCTCATTGTACCTGAGGAATAGTCAGTTTTTCAAGCATTAACGGTTTCACGCATTACAGAACAACATTATGATCATAGAAACATACCGTACGAATGCCCAAATCCGCTTTTATACCTGATTTCGGGACACGCGCCTAAACCCACTGTGCGTTTGTAACATACAGTAGAGTATCAACCTGCAAAGGAATGTGATCTCATGCCTGGACATTACTATCATCGGAGAACGCAAACGCGTTCCATTTCCGATCCGTATAGTTCAACTCCCTATCCTGGACTCGATCCATACAGCGAGGTTCCGCAAGTCGATTCCTCCGCACTGGTTCCTTACGAGGCGCCAGCGAGTATAACAGACTCTGCCGTGGTTACACCAGACCCCGCCCCTGCCAAAGGAGGACTGCTTGGCGGCCTTGGCAATCTTGGTAATCTCAACGATATTAAAGGTATTATTGACCGTATGGGCGGTATTGACGGGATTGTTGCTACGGTCGGCAAGGTACAAAAGATCATGTCTAGCGTACAGCAATTTGCTCCGATGGCAAAACTGATTATGGGCTCGCTCCCAGCATTCAACAAAAACGCAAGCAAAAAATCTACAACACAAATTACTGAGGAACTGGATGAATATACACCACCACGCCGACGCCGGAAAAAGACACAGCGCAAAAGTAGCACTACCCCGCGCAGACGTCCGCGCAAACGCACAAGAAAGTAGACTATACTATTTGAACCAGCCTCGGCGCATAAACCAGACCACCATGGCAACACTCAACAAAAACATGAAGAACAGTACGCCAAAATATCCATATTTCCAGCCCAACTCGGGCATATTCGAAAAATTCATACCATAGATTCCTGCAATCAGCGTCAAGGGCATAAAAACGGTCGTAATTACGGTTAGCGTCTTCATAATTGAATTCATGCGGTTGGAATTGAGCGATATATAACTGTCTCTCAGGTCGGCTGTCATCTCGCGGTCGGCCTCCAGCATGTCTGTCAACTTCAATAAATGATCATATATATCGGTAAAATAAGCCATATGATCTCCTTGGCCCTGCACATGCTGTGAATTCAAAACTCGGTACATCAGATCACGCATAGGTACGATGGTACGGCGCAGCTTGAGCAGCCTGCCACGCAGGTCAAACACCTGCTTCATTAATTCCTCTACGGATTCGCGACCGCCCAAGCCCTCCAGCTCAGCCAATTCGTCCTCAATCATAAAAAGGCTCGGAAAATAGTTATCTACCAGCTTGTCCATCACCGTGTAGGCTGCAGCCAGCGGTCCTCGCGACCATATTTTGCGTTCATTCGCATGCTGGACAATCCGCTCCCAGGCTTGATCCAGCTCCTCTAACTCATGATGGTGATATGTAACCAAAAAACGACTGCTAATAAACATATCCACTTCTTCCGCAGCTAACGTATCTGCATCAAGCGCATGCACGACCAGAAACTGCACATCCTCGTAATAATCCAATTTGGGACGTTGCAGAACATGCATACAATCCTCCACAGCCAATGGGTGAAAATGAAAATAACTCGTCAGCAGCTCCGTCTCGCGATCTGTAGGCTCGCTAAAATCTACCCACATCCATATGTAATCCTCCATGACGATCTGATCCAATGGTTTTCCCACTGTTACCTGATGATCATGACCTATAGCCAATGTACGTATCACCGTACGTCCCCCTCGCTTACACTTCCGTCTGATATGTCATTTATATTTTATATAAGCCAATCAGCATTATACAAATCTCACGCTCTACATTCCCATACACTAAATAAGAAAAGGATATCTCCGGGTCAACAAGCCGTCCCAAGATATCCTTTATCCTCGTGCAGAGCAGTTCTTATCTTCAAAGCAAGCCTTCCACTTCAGAATTTTGCAAAATTCTCACTTATGAAAATAAACATCATAAGCCACAAAGCGGTCGGATGCTTACCTCGTATATCCCCCTCGGCGCAGCAAGCACCGAGCTGCGTCGCGCCCTCTTCCCCTGCACCCACTCATTCAAAAGTGAGGCAGGCTCATGGCACGAAAAGGGCAATCAGCGAGCCGTAGCGTAGCGGTCCATTTGAATCTGGAGAAGCGGAGCGTTCGCCTTTGCCCCTGTATTTTAACCTTTTCATGTGTTATACAATCCAAAAAAATTCAGGGGCAACAGCGATCGAAAGATCAAATGGAACGCGGAGCGTCTTACAACGAGATCCCCGCCTACATCCACAAACCCTGCCTCACTTTTAATCCTCTTACAATACTTTTTCTAAGAAACTAATGGTCCGCTCGTTTTTCGGATTACCAAATACCTCTTGTGGCGTTCCTTCTTCTACGATGTAACCACCGTCCATAAACACAACACGGTCGCTTACTTCGCGTGCAAAACCCATCTCATGCGTTACGATCATCATCGTCATGCCTTCACGCGCCAGATCATTCATTACGCCAAGCACTTCGCCCACCATTTCAGGATCGAGCGCCGAGGTCGGTTCGTCGAACAGCATAATGTCCGGGTTCATGGCCAGCGCACGTGCAATCGCCACACGCTGCTTCTGACCGCCGGAAAGCTGTCCTGGCAGTGCATCTGCCTTATCGGCCAACCCCACACGATCCAGCAGCTTCATGGCCGTTTCCCGGGCCTCTGCCTTAGACTGCTTCCCCAGTTCAGTCGGCGCGAACATAATGTTCTTAAGCACGGTCATATGCGGAAACAGATTGAAGTGCTGAAATACCATACCTATATTTTCACGAACTTTGTTAATGTCCACGTTTTTGTCACTCAAGTTGTAGTCATCGACAATGACCTCACCTGCGGTAATTTCTTCAAGCATGTTCATACAACGCAAAAACGTACTTTTTCCCGAACCAGAGGGGCCAATGACACACACAACTTCGCCTTCACGTACTTGCATGTCGATGCCCTTTAGCACTTGGTTACTACCATAGCTTTTTTTAAGATTTTTAACGATAATTTTACCCACGGCGAACTCTCCCTTCAAGACGGTTGGAAATTTTGGTCAGGACTGTAATGACGATAAGATACATCACCGCTACTACCAGCCAAATATCAAAGGATTGGAATGTCCGCGCAATAATGATCTTACCCGATTGGGTCAATTCGACCAGACCGATAACAGACAAAATGGACGTATCCTTCAACGTAATAACCAACTGATTGATAAACGACGGGATCATGATTTTCACAGCTTGTGGCAAAATGATTTTAAGCATAGCCGTCCGATAGGGTAGACCAAGCGAACGAGCTGCTTCCATTTGTCCCGGATCAATGGACTGAATACCACCACGGATAATCTCAGTTACATACGCACCCGCATTCAGGGATAGCGTCAATACAGCCGCAACAAAAAGTGGCATTTTGAAGTCCAGTGCCTGTGGAATACCAAAGTAAATAAAGAAAGCAAGCACGATCAGCGGAATACCGCGGAATATATCGACGAAAACAGTTGCAATACCACGGAACACCTTGTTATGGCTTACTTTCATAAAGCCAAACACCAATCCTAGAATAAAGGCTACGAGTAAAGATACAAGTGTGTACAACAACGTATTTCCCATGCCTTTAATCAGCGAAGGCAGCGAAGCGGAAATCAGTCCCCAGCGGCTGGTCTCTACAGGCGCCACACCTTTGCCCGATTCGCCAAGGTATTTAGCCAAAATCTTATCGTATTCCCCGCTATTACGCAGATTAACAAGCCCTGCATTAAATTTCTCCAGCAACTCCTTGTTTTTGCCTTGGTTAACAGCAAACCCGTAAGAAGCACCTTTTTCCTTATCTGTTACCAGCTTAAGGCCGTTGTTCTGGTTTACACCGTATGCCAGTACCGGATAGTCATCAAAGCAGGCAACCGAATTACCTGTTTTAACTTCATCATACATTTGAGAAGAATCGTCGAACGGTACTGTAGTAAAGCCGTATTTGGCCTTAATGGATTCAGCGAATGTATAACCTTCCGTGCCTGTTTTGACAGCGACACGCTGCCCTTTCAAGTCCTCATAGCGTTTAACCGTATCATTATCCTTGCGGACCGCCATGACGACGCCTGAATCAAAATAAGGCTCAGAAAAATCAAATTTCCGCTTGCGTTCATCGGTAATACTCATCCCGGCAATGACACCATCCACTTGATTCGTTTCAAGGGCCTGCACTGCCGCGTTAAAGCCAAGAGGCTTAATGGTATATTCAAAATTCTGATCCTTGGCAATAGCTGCCAGCAAATCCATATCAATTCCGACGAATTTACCATCTACATCTTCAAACTCAAAAGGCGCGAACGTTGTATCCGTGCCGATATCATACTTTGTTTTATTTTCTGCATGTGCCACTACACCGAAATTACCGGCCAGGGCAACCACAAAAAACAAACAAATGATAAGTGCTATTAGTTTTCTAGATTTTTGCATAATTTCCTCCAGTCAGTTGAACGGTTCAAAGTTTTCTGTTTATTTTACAGGAGTTATTAAAAATTGACTACTTTGATGTCAGGTATTTTTGAAAAACGTTTCATGGAACTATCTGGAGGTGTAAACTTTGAAGAAGCCGTTTTGCCCCAGAATGCCAATAAGCCCCTGCCGCAAAAAGCGGACGGAAGCTTATTGTGTGTTCTATAGTGTGTACCTATTTTTCAAGAAATAATAACGAACTAGAAAAGAATTTTGAAAATCAATCCAGATAACAGCGCAGCAATCGGTATCGTTATCACCCAAGTAATAATAATTCGACCGGCCAGCGACCAACGCACAGCGGAAAAACGCTTCGCAGAACCCACACCCAAAATAGCCGAAGTAATGGCATGAGTGGTACTTACGGGCAAATGAAGCAATGTAGCTGTGAAAATAACAGAGGCTCCCGAAATGTCGGCTGCAAATCCGTTAATTGGCTCGATTTTAAAAATCTTGGTTCCCATCGTCTTGATGATTTTCCAGCCCCCGATAGATGTACCTAGCGCCATGGCTGTTGCGGCTGAAATTTTTACCCACATGGGTACTTCCAAATGGTCCTGATACCCCGACGAAACGAGTGCGAATGTAATAATCCCCATCGCCTTTTGAGCATCATTCGTACCATGCGTGAACGACTGAAGCGCTGCTGTAATGACCTGCATTGTACGGAACCCTTTGTTCACCGTATGCGGACTACGATGAGCGAAGATGTATTTTAAAATCATCATCACGATGTAACCGACAACAAAAGCAATCAACGGGGAGAAAATAAGTCCTTCGACAATCCCGATGAAGCCGCTCCAGTTTAATTTTTCCGATCCTGCACCTACATACACCGCTCCAGCCAATGCACCAATCAATGCATGAGAAGAGGATGAAGGAATACCGAACCACCAGGTTAAGAGGTTCCAGATAATCGCAGCGATCAGCGTCGCAATGACGATATCAATTCCATTCGTAAGCTTGGTTGGATCAGCCACACTTCCACCAATCGTCTTCGCAACCCCTGTAAACAATATTGCCCCGAGAAAGTTCATGACCGCAGCCATAATAATCGCACGTCGCGGGGTCAATGCACGGGTCGATACCGAAGTTGCAATCGCGTTCGCCGTATCATGAAACCCATTAATAAAATCAAATGCCAGAGCAAGAAAAATAACAATACCCAATACCAGTAAACTTGTATCCATGTAAAAGGACTCCTTACGAGTTACGCATAATGATGGATTCCAGCATATTTGCAACATCCTCGCATGAATCCGTTGTCGTTTCAAGGCGTTCGTACAATTCTTTGCGTTTAATCAGTTCAATAGGGTCAGTTACAGTTGCAAACAGGTTTTTGATGCAAATACGCAACAATTCATCCCCCTGATTTTCCAAATCATTCAGACGAATAGTGTATTCACGAATGGCCAGCAATTTTTTCTGCGAAAGCAAATGTACAGCTTTCTGAATTTCGTAAGCTGATTGACGCAAAATATCAGCGAACTGCACAATATACTCGTCCGGCTCCGTAATGTTGTACATATAAAAACGGGAAGCCGTCGCTTCAAGACCGTCCAACACATCATCCATGGTTGTTGTCAGTTCCATGATGTCGTCGCGTTCCAACGGCGTAATGAAGGTCTTGTTCAGTTCAGTAATAATCGTGTGTGTGTAATCATCACACTTATTTTCATACTTCTTCATTTCATTTGTAAACAAAGTCACATCTTGAAGATTTGAAGTATGTTGGGCAAAATAATCGGCTGCTTGCACGATCGTATCTGCCATATTTTCCAACGTCTCGAAGAATATATCCTTTTTCTTCAATCTCATAACGATTACCCCTTTACGAAAATATCCGCAACCTGTTTCGACTGCAATAGACAACCTTTGCTATCTTATCACACTCATCAATGTTTTTGTAATGTTTGTAAAAGCAAATTTCATGATATACGTATACAGTGCCCGACATATAAGCTCATTATCCGACAATTTTTTCCTAAAAAGGTGTAATTCGTTTTCTAATTCGCTTCTATGGTTACATGTTCCTTTAGTGGCGTATCTGCAGGCACCACATGTATATAGGATGTACCTGGCGTTAACGGAATTTCAACCCCATTCTTCATAAAACGAATCGCATCACCTGGCGTATGTTGCCACTCAGCCTGTATTAACTGTCCTTGTTGAAACACCATGGCCTCTCCGCTGCCGTCCAGTTCAACACTTAATCTGCCTACATCATCCAACGTTCGATGCCTGGTGCTCATCACAATGACATTGGCTGCTGAGAGCTGTTGGTTATTATTTTGATCCACATGTGACTTTTCGTTCACAAAACGCTTATATTGTTGATCCGCTGGATCATAGGTATAAGATACCCGGTAGCTTTTAAGCAAAAACCGGATTTGTAAAGATGTTGCAGTCTCGTCCACCATAACTGGGGTTTCGCCGGATTTAAGGTAAGTATATACTGGAACGTCCGTATGCGTAGCATACCCTTTACTATCGCTTCCTTTGCGCAGTCTATTCACGTCCGTGTATAGATTATGCGGAGGACGACGATCTTTGCTTCGCCAGAAGTATGCCCCTCCATTTGAAATCTCATCTAAATGTTCCTTCCGCTGCTGCTGTAAAATCGCATAGGCATCTGTGCTTCCCCCTGCGTGTATCGGCAACGCACCATAAGTTTCGCCCAGCTCAATCAAATACGGACGAATGCTACGGACCGGACCAACCTTTACATCTCCGCCATGACTTTGGAAAAAAGCGACCAGACGGGTAATTCCGCCTTCTGCAAGAACTTCATATACCATATCTGCCTGACTAAGTCCTGCCTGCGGACGTGCTGCTGGAGCATTGTTAATCATGACAGCGAGCGGTCGCTCCAAAACTGGCTGCTCCACCGGAAGACCGGTAAGCGGAGCTGTAAATGCCGGAGTAGACTGCTCCTTCGGCGGTTCAAGCGCCTCCTTCTCTGTTTTATGCTTGGTCGGTTGAGGAACGGGTTCAGTATCTCCCGTATTGGACATAGCAGAACAAGACATCAGCGTCATGCATAACAGAGCTGAGGCCATTACACGCAACCAATGATTTCGTTGGGAAATGGGCCCGGACAAGTTCATCCCTCCACTTCGTTATTTTTCTCATTATAAGCTTTATTTCCTGTTTTTGTCTTGATTGAAGCATGACCTCTCTATAGAATACTTATCTGAAGACATTAAAATTTTAAAAATATTCAGACTTTGTGATTTTTATCACAAATAACTGTAACTGAACCTACTACAATAAAGGTGTAGCAAAGATGATCATCCCAACAAAATGAAATACAACCAACATTATAGATTAAGAAAGAGGAGTGGTTTGAATGTTTAATAGCTGGTTACGTGAGAACAAAGTCGCAATGTGGTTGCTGACTGTCGTACGGGTTTATCTAGGTTATGAATGGATGACTCACGGACTTGAAAAGCTGACAGGTGGATTCGATGCAGGCGGATTTATCTCGGGGGCCATTGCTAAAACAGGTGGAGACCATCCCGCTGTACAAGGCTGGTGGGGATCGTTCCTCGAAGCCTTTGCCCTGCCGAATGTAGGTTTGTTCAACGTCCTGATCCCGTTGGGTGAGTTCTTGGTCGGGGTTGGCCTGCTTCTCGGTACATTGACTACACTGGCTGCTTTGATGGCCATGGTTATGAACTTCTCGTTCCTGTTCTCGGGTACAGTAAGCACCAATGCAATCTACCTGCTGTTTGAAATCTTCCTCGTAGTTGCTGGCGCAAATGCCGGAAGAATTGGCTTTGACCGTTGGGTACTGCCCTTCCTGCGTGGACTGTTTGGTAAAAATAAAGATACCTTTCCAGCGGACCCTAGTCGAAAAATCGCTTAAACATCCCCCAAATAACCGTTATCCTCCGGGATAATGGTTATTTTTTGCGCTGTTATGCTCACAAGGAGGATTTTAGCTCCTCCTAACTCGGACTCTTTTATCGGATTCATTATCCTCCCCAAACGTTTACAAGTTGGATACAACATGGAATGCTCACGATACATTTACCCTATACACTACAGTTACATCAAAGAACGTAATGGAGGGTTATATCATGAAAAAAATCACCAAAGCCTATCTCATGCTCGCAGCAGTAACTTTCACAGTGCAGACTATGGGATCGGGATATACGGCATCAGCCCAAGCGGCGACGTCTACTACGACATCTCAGGCAGAAAGTGTACAACATATCTCCAAGACCTTCGAGCAGCTACTAGGCCAACCCGGCAAGCTATCTCAGGCATTCACTTATTTGCAAAAGCATATTCAATCCATTCCAGCTTCTCAAGCTACCCTCATGGTGCTTCATCTGGAAAATGCACAGAACCAGCAATTGGATTCCTATGCACAGACCCTATACCCGACCTCTGTTCAAACCAAAATAAATCAAATCTATAAACCCGGTGATTCGTTCACAAATGTAATCAGCCGTACAAGCGATGCGAACCTGAAAAAGTTGCTAACTCAAACAAGAGATGCCGGCTACAAACTTGAAACCGCAGAAGGCATGTATTACCCAATCATCAACTATGAAAAATATAAAGTATTCGGGAAGCACACCACGGTAGATATCCGCAGCTATATTGACATCATGTCGATGGAATCCGGACAGGCTGCTACCAAAGATGCCGCGCTCCGTATCGGCTATCAACAGTTAGCCGGACGAGTGCTGGCACAGGAATTGTTTTTAAACCAATATCCACATTCCAATCGTACACAAGCTATAAAAAAATTGCACGATCTGTACTTTTTCTATACTTTCTACGGCACGAACAATACGCCATTATTCGATCATGATACCGGGAAGATTCATCCGTATGCCAAAAAAGGGTATCAATGGTTCGTTCAACGTAATATGGATTCGAAGAGCACCTATATTCAAAAGCTGAAAGCATTTATGACACTGTTGGATCAAAATGGAGATCAACGTACTTCGCAGGTATCCACTTGGCTAAAAAAGAACGTGCCTTCTAATTAATCGAAGACGCAAAAAACACAAAAGAACTTCCATTCCCACACAGCATGTGGATTCGGAAGTTCTTTTTTACATTTACGTATCACTTTCTTGACCAAAAGCCCAACAATTGAGACTCAGCGAGCCAAGGACATACGACTGAAAAAGCTTATGCGCGGAGCGCTCCTGATCCGCAGCCCCCATCGCATAAAACAAAGGTGAAAAATGCTCTATTCCATAAGAAGGTACCGCTTGTTTGGCATATGGAGCCTTCTTGTCATATTGGAATAAGTGACGTAAATTCCAGTCTTGAAGCTGCTGTGCAATCCAGTCATCATATTGAACGGCCCAATCGGCTGGCTCACTCGTCTGCTTGAGTGTCCGCAAGTTGTGGACCAATCCGCCGCTACCGATAATCAAAATCCCTTGTTCTCGCAACGGCGCCAGCATCCGTCCAATCTCGTATTGCTCTTGAGGAGCGCGCCGAGAATCAATAGATAACGGTACGACCGGTATGTCCGCATCAGGATATATATGCCGCAAAACCACCCATGCTCCATGATCCAGTCCCCGGTTCCGAACCGGCTGGTGGAACAAGTTATGCTGACTGAACAGATGCTCTATCTCCTCATACAGCTTTGGATCGCCTGGTGCAGGGTAATCGATTGAGTACATTTCTTCAGGAAAGCCATAGAAATCGTGCAACGCTGCATGCTGATCATCCGCGCCAATACATTGATCGGGGCTATCCCAATGCGCGGAAAAAATGACAATTCCTTTGGGTCGGGGCAGGCTCGCGCCCAGCTTTGCAAGAAAGCTGGTATATGCGTTATTTTCTACAGCCAGTGTCGGTGAACCATGCGCAACAAAAATTGAGGGTAATGTCATCGCTGCCAACCTCCACACGCCAGTATAGTGTTACTCTTCCATTTTACTCCGGCGGAGGCGCAATTTCCAATACAATCCGTTACACACTGAAATCAGATCATCCAGTGCTGCCAATCACGTTGAATATTTTCCTGTTCATCCAGCCATTCAAGCGTCCGATCAATGAGCCGTTGCCGCTCTTTACCTGACGAGAAAGTGTGATCTCCCTGGAAAATAATCTCTTTATCACAGCGTCCCTCTGGACGCATCCAGAATATCTTTTGAAACAGAAATGCATAATCGACAGGAATAATATCATCCGAGGTTCCATGAATGACGAGCACATCCCCGTTAAATTTAACGGCCTCCTGGAACGGCTGAAATTGAGCTAACGACTCAAAGTAAGCAGGCGTAAACTTATAGCCCAAATAATCGGCATGACCAGTTTTAACAGACTCATCGTACACGCTTCGCTCCGTAATTTTGACGATGTCATTGAACGGATAGCCCACTGCTGACCAAAGGACCAGATTTTGTACTCTCTTGTCCCGTACGGCTGTGAGAAGAGCAACCGCGCCCCCCAGACTGTGACCGATCAGCGTCACCTTGGTCGGGTCAATGTCCGCACAATTGACGGCGTAATCCAATACGGTACGTGTCTGATTAATCATGGACTCGAGCCCCTGCTTGCCGTATTCACCTGTGCTCTCCCCACAACCGGCAAAATCAAAGCGCAGGACAAAATATCCCCCTTCGGCCAGTTCACGCGCAGTCTTGACGAATAATCGATCTACGCCGATACGATTGCCTACAAAACCGTGACATATAACAACGAGGGGAACTCGTCTCTGACGCTCTCCCTCATTTGTACGGTTTGGATAATGAATTGTTGCGGCCAGCTCTTCATGTTCAAAACGAATTCCAATTTGCCGTTCCATCCTGATTCCCCCTGTTTCAAGCTTCACTACACATTTATGAATTCGAACTCATATAGTAACGTGGAATATCCATCCAGGATATTTATTCACTTTAATTCCGATAAGTTTAATAAGTTTTATAGTAAAGTCAGTCTATCATCGCCCTGCTTCCTTGTCAACCTGTCAGTTCACATCGTTAAAAAAGTAAACAAATAGCGCTCCCCGATGCGATTCCGGAGAACGCTATACTACACTTATGTGAGTGAATCCACTACATTTAAAGTGACATTCGTTATTCGTAGCTGTTCCTGAACATTTGGTGGGTCTCCGTTCGTCCTTCCCACTGCAGTTTACAAGAGTCGCCGTTATGTTCATCCTCATGCCACAGGCTGCGGTAGTTCTGTGCACCTAGCTCACCTGCAAATTCTGTATCCTCAGCCACTTCGATATCGTCCACTATACGGTACGTTGGAGATGTTCCTTGAACGCTCCGGTGACTCACATTTGTAGACGAGGCCGCCCCGCTATTCCCATTCGAAGCGTTTCCCAGTCGTTTTTGGACTAAATAATCTGCCTGGTTCTCCAGTTTCATGATGCCACATCCTCTCAACGTTTATATTCAGGTTGCTCCACGTGCTCACCCTCTATCCAGTTTGAGGAGAATGCAACGGTAATATACATGCTATAGATAAAGTCTTTTGCCATCCGACGCTTCCTCACGTATACTGTCTTTGTTACGAAATGGCGGTTCCATCAGCCCGGGATACGCTCATAAAGCAGGAGGAAGCAATGAATAAAGCAGGAGGAAGCAATGAATAAAGCAAAAAATTATACGCTTATTGCATGGATTGCCTTGTCCATGTTTTTCTTGACACAGGCGATTATCGGATGGTTCGTCACCTTTACAGGCGGAGATCTCAAACCCTTTGAAGAAATCAGCCTATCCACCCTTATCATCATCGCCGCAGGAGCCATTCTACTCGTTGAAGCCCTGATGAATTTTATGGACCGTCCCGAAGATGACGAGGAGACACAACAGCCAGACCACGCCCCTGTAAAGCCCCAGATGAATCTTAAATCCATCTTGATGTATGTTGTGTTAGTTGTCGTGATTCTTGTCGCCGGACTAGCGCTGCGCAGTGTACTGCCGGTATTCAGGATCTCACCTTGGGTAAATTTAATTCTCGCCGCCATCGGCTTTATTGGACTCAAACCAATTTTTCTGCGTAAAAAACGTTCATAGCCCGCAATTTCATTATATGGAGCTGCCCCATTTTGGGTCATAGCAGCTCCTTTTCATTTCGATCAGGCAATCGACTTACAGCTGGGGTGTGCGCCAAAAAGCCGTATTCCTGGCCTGCAAGAAGCTGCATGGAGAAATACGGCTTGATATACTTTATAAACTTATTTGGAAAATAGTTGTTCTGCATTATCCAGAGCCATTTTGTGTCCCATTGCGGAATAGTCCAGCCAAGGCTGTCCGTCCAACATGTAGACATGCCCTTGCTTCACCGCTTTGAGACCTTGCCATACTGTGTTTCCTTCCAGCTGCTTGTATACCTTTTGGGCATCCGCGCCTTTACTGATGATAACAAGAATCGCATCGGCATCATAATCCGGTAAAACCTCTTGGGAAACCACCTGATAAGCCTTGTTGATCTTTTCTACACCTTTGGCTGGCTTCAAGCCCAAATCCTGATATAACAGCGGTCCTACCGGACGCTTCATCCCCATAACACGAACCTCTTTCGCCGTCACACGTACAGCCATAACCGTTCCGTCCCCAATTTTTGAATGAATCAGCTTTTTGACTCGTTCCCTCTGTGTATCATAGTCTTTTAGAAATGCGTCTGCCTGTGCTTCATGTTTGACCATAACGGCTATTTTTTTCAATTGATCTTTCCATGTGCCTTCATCCAGATCAAAAACGTCGGTCGGCGCAATTTTTTCAAACTTGGCCACATCGGTTCCCGAATATTTTTTGTCCAAGAAAATATGATCAGGTTGAAGCTCCAGTACCGCTTCCATATCCGGATCAGTGACAACACCTAGCTTATGGGTACTTTGAAGACGATCTTTTACATGCGGTAGAAAATCCTTCACATCTCCGCCAATGACCGAACCAGCCGGAGTAATGCCCAATGCCAGCAGGTTGTTCGTCAAATGAATAGACATCGAAGCAATACGCGAATCCGCACTAATAGTTGTCTGCGCACTGTCCGCCGCTTTCGTATCGGCAGTCTGTTTGTCGGCTGCTTGTCCGCAAGCAGATAGCATGATCATGCATACAACAAGAGTTGTGACTACCCATGAACGTTTAAAACCTGAACCCTCAAATTTGTGCTTTCTCATGATTACTCTCTCCTATGCTACAGAAACTCTACATTATAATGATCAATATAGAAGGCTTCTACTTAGTTATTAATTTCAGCGGCTTGTATCATTTGCATCATATGATTTCATATGTACCTATTCCTTCTGTCATTTTGTTCGGGACAACAAGAATAGAAAATACGGAGCTCCTACCACAGCAACCACCACACCTGCGGGAATCGCATTTGGCTGAAACACCGAACGCCCAATCGTGTCGGCGGTGACCAGAATGACGACCCCGACCAAACAGGCTACTGGCAGCAAATGCTGGTACATCGGCCCAACCAGGCGGCGAGCCAGATGAGGCGCAATGAGCCCGATAAAGCCAATGCCTCCGGCCATGGATACGCTGGCACTGGATAGAGCCACGGCTGCGCCCAGCAGTAATAGGCGCTGGCGCTTCACACTTGTACCGATTCCAGCCGCGGTCTCGTCGCCCAACGACAGGTTATTCAGACTGCGCGTCTGCGACAGAACGTAGGGTAATACAATGACTAACCAAGGCAGCAAAGCTGCTGCATGTATCCAGTCCCGGCCCCAAACGCTGCCAGCCAACCAACGTGCGGTAAATGCGTATGTATCCTCATCCAGCCGCAAGGACCAATACAGCGTTATAGCGCTAAGGCCCGAGGCTACACCGATACCGGACAAAATCAGACGCACTGGCACGATTCCTCTGTTACGGCTATAGGACAACAAAACAATCAGCACCGCCGCAATGACACCTCCTGCAAAGGTAAACAAGGGGATCAGGACGGCGGCCGAACCGTCCAAGTCGCGAAAAAAGCTAACGAACATTACCAGTCCCAACGCAGCCCCTGCATGAAGACCGAGCACTCCCGGATCAGCAAGTGCGTTCCGCGACAAGCCTTGCATGACCGCCCCGGCTGCGCCTAGTCCCGCTCCAGCCAGCACCGTTACAGCAATACGAGGCAGACGATACTCGAACAGAACGATATGATCACGTCCGCTGCCACCGCCAAACAACGTATCCAGCACGCGTAGCGGTGGAATACGAATCGTTCCGGTATTCAAACCCAAAACAAGGACGGCAAAGCTGATTCCCGCCAATACCAAACAAACGAGCCAAGCCTTTTTCGTTCTTGTGTCCCCAATCCCTAAAGAGCGACTCACTATAAATCCCTCCTTTCCTTACGGGCGAGAAAGAGGAAAAAGGGTACTCCGATAAAAGACACCATAATTCCAATAGCTAGCTCCTCTGGCGGATTTGCCATTCTCGCTCCCAAATCTGCCAGCACCAGTAACACGGCTCCCAATAACGCAGACAGCGGCACGATCTGGCGATAATCCACACCGATTAGCTTGCGAGCGATATGTGGGATAACCAAACCTACAAAGCCGATGGCTCCAGCAGCCGATACAGAGAGTCCGGCCAGTACCACTACGGTCAGCAGACCCAAAAGCCGAATGCGCCTGAGATTCACCCCAAGGTTTAACGCCACCTCATCGCCCATCGAAATCAGCGAAATAGAACGTGCCAGCCCCATAGACCAGGCGATCACAATAAGCAAAATCGGTGCAAGAATCTCAAGCTGCGACCATTTGATCCCGGCTACACCACCCGCATACCAGAAGGCTAAATCCTGACTTAAATCAAAATAAATCGCAATCCCCGAAGTCATGGAACCTAACAGGGCAGCCGTCACAGCTCCAGACACCGTCAGTCTCATAGGTGTCAATCCACCAGGCGCAGATGCTCCCAGACCAAATACCAGTAAGGTACTCATCAGCGCCCCCAGGAACGACAATACTATTAACGTCCCATAAGGAAGATCGGGAAAAAAGGCAAAACTCACTGCAACTACAAACATCGCTCCTGCGTTAATGCCCAGCACACCTGTATCTCCCAGCGGGTTGCGCGTAATGCCCTGAATCAGAGAACCTGCAACCGCAAGCGCAGCTCCAATAACAGCTGCACCGAGTACACGCGGCAATCTCAACTCATGAATGATCTGATGTGTCATCAGCGAACGATCATAGTGAAATACTGCCGACCACACGGTGCTTACGGTCAAGTCCTTGGCTCCGAGAGAAATGGCGGCGAATATGGCCAAACCCAACAATACAGCCGAAGCTGTGAACAACAACGCCTGCCGAATCCTACCCGCTCGAAGTACTGGACGTGCTGTTATGACTACTTCAGGAACTGCCCTCTCTGTCCGAGCTGTATGTTTGTCCATGCTGTCTTTAGACTGCATTTGGTGAGGTCACTCCCTCCGTACCTGAAAAAATCATTATGTTTTCCAAAACAATAACGATAATGATAATTGTTATCAACTTGATACATAATAGCATGTTTCTATGACATTGCAAGCCAAAAACTGTTCCCCATAAGAGGAACAGTTTTTGAATATATCTATATGATTTTACTACATAGGTGACTCCAAACGGTCCTCTCTTTAGTACGTAGGCCAGCCTGCCGAATCCCATTTTAAATCACTAATCAGAAGTTTTGGATTTCCTTTATCAGTGGCA
This sequence comes from Paenibacillus sp. FSL M8-0228, assembly GCF_038007385.1. Classification (NCBI taxonomy): domain Bacteria; kingdom Bacillati; phylum Bacillota; class Bacilli; order Caryophanales; family Paenibacillaceae; genus Paenibacillus; species Paenibacillus sp. FSL M8-0228. The sequence goes on along the minus strand of NZ_JBBOXA010000001.1, from coordinate 973,914 downwards.
TCATAGGCATGACGCGCAATGACACTGTTGTTATAGACGGATTGGCCGCCCGGTCCCTTCCAACGGTCATTCCCCGCATCCAGTATCGTTCCGCCACCGTCCATCAGGCTTTTGCCGCTCTTGTCCACATACGGTCCAGTAATACTAGTAGAGCGACCGTAAATAATCTTATAATTACTATCTACGCCTTTGCAGCAGTTATCAATGGAAGCAAACAGATAATAATACCCATCGCGGTATGTAACATGGGGCGCTTCCAAACCACCCGCCGTACGCTTGGCGATAGAATAGATCTGCCCCGTAGGCTTCATCGTATTCTTGTCCAATCGAGTCACTTTCAAGCCTGAATTCCATGAACCAAAGGAAAGCCACGGGTTACCGGAAGCGTCAATGACGAGATTCGGGTCAATCGCATTATAATCGTTGGCATCCGTCGTACGCAGCACGAGTCCATCATCTCTCCAGCTCCCCGCGCCAATGCTTGTTGCTGAAGTCAATCCAATGGCCGAAGTGCGTGACCCAAAAGTAGAAATGGAATAGTAAACCCAGACACGTCCATTGTACTTCTGAGCGTCCGGTGCCCACACATCGTTAGGCTTTTGCTTAGGTACATACGATTTCCACCATGATGGCGGCGACAGGAATATTTGCGGCAATCTGTAAAAATTGCGTCCGTCGTCCGATCTTTGAACCTGTATCCCCTGCCCTGTGGAGAAAATATACCAAGCGTTGCCTTCTTTCGTAATGGACGGATCATGTACTGCCACATCACCAGTTAACGCCCAGTGCTCTGCGGATGCAGATGGCATCACTGAAAGTAACAAAGCAGCCGAGGTTACAGCAGCAAACGCCGTTCGGGTCAATTTACTCCGTACTGATTTTTTCCATGCTTTCAACATTTCTTTCGCACCTCCGAATGAGTATCTTATAATGAAATTCAGGTGACACACCTATTACATTAGTGTTTATACTTATGAAGTTACCCATATATTAACCTATCACATTCTGTTTTGTAAACGCTTTATTTCAAATAAAAAGAAATTTATAAACTACGCATAACGCTTTACATACGAGGATTTTGCAAAATCCTGATACAAAAAGGGGAGCCCGCAGGCTCCTTTTCAAATTAGCATATTAAATAGATTTTCGTTTTTATTCAGTTCCGTATATTTAAGCCCCTTGCGGTTCATTCGTTCAATTAAAGGAAAATAGTCTTCCTTGTGGAACAGCTCAATGCCGACCAGAGCTGGTCCATTTTCCTTATCATTCTTTTTCGTATATTCAAACCTAGTAATATCGTCGTCCGGTCCAAGCACATCCTGTAGAAACTCACGCAGTGCCCCAGCTCTTTGCGGGAAATTCACCATAAAATAATGCTTCAGTCCTTCGTAAATTAGGGACCGTTCCTTAATCTCCTGCATTCGATCTATATCGTTGTTACCACCGCTGACGATACAGACAACCGTTTTGCCTTGAATCTGCTCGCGGTACAGATCAAGTGCTGCAACAGGCAGTGAACCCGCAGGCTCCACAACAATCGCATTTTCATTATACAGCTCCAGAATCGCGGTACATGCTTTACCTTCCGGTACCTTCACAATATCGTCCAAGGTATGTTTACAAATATCGTATGTCAGCTGACCCACACGCTTCACCGCAGCTCCGTCAACAAACTTATCTATTTGATCCAGTGTAACCACCTTGTGTAAACGCATCGCTTCCGTCATCGACGCCGCGCCAAGGGGTTCCACACCAATTACCTTGGTGGATGGACTCACGGTTTTAACATACGTACCTACGCCTGCCGCCAAACCGCCGCCGCCAATCGTTACGAACACATAATCCATAGGTGTATCTAGACTCTCCATCACTTCCATCGCAATCGTACCATTGCCCGCAATAATTTTCGGCTGATCAAACGGATGGATGAAGGTCATTGCCTGCTCGCTACACACCTTCATGGCCTCATCATAAGCATCGTCAAACGTATCTCCGGTCAAAATGACCTCTACACTGTTTCCCCCAAAGCGACGAACCTGCTTCACTTTCTGATTAGGCGTTGTACTCGGCATAAATATTTTACCGTGGATACCAAGTGCATTACATGAAAAAGCCACACCTTGCGCATGATTCCCTGCACTCGCACACACGATGCCTTTTTCCATTTGCTCAGGGGTCAAGCTACGGATCATGTTGTAAGCTCCACGGATTTTAAAGGACCGCACGACTTGGAGATCTTCTCTTTTCAGATACACATTACAGTTATATTTGGCCGATAGGACGGCATCCCTCTGTAAAGGTGTACGTACAATCACCTCACGCAGCATATGATGCGCCCGTACAATATCCTCCATGCCAACGGTTGACGCCATGGCCGGGTCAGTTTTCTGGGTTTCTGTTGGTTCCATAGGTTCTCCACGCTCCGCCTGAATATTTCTGTATTTGAAATCTTTCAAATATCATACCACGTTTACCCATAGCTTGTGCAGATGATAGACATGAAAATGAGAATGAAAATCAATCGAACCAAAAAAAAGGCAGATCGGGACAAAGCCCGACCAGCCCTTTCTGACGTTGCACATTTCTTGTATTCATTCGCTCCATTGAATACCTTTCCGATTACCCTTTTACTCCACCTGCCGTCATTCCTTCAATAAAGTAACGCTGGAAGAATAGAAACACGACCAGAATCGGTAAAATAGCCAAAACGGAGCCCGCAATCAGCACATCATAATTGTTGCCATATGGCGTCAGCAGACTGGACAGTCCAATGGGCAGTGTCAGCATGTCGTTGGTCCGCAATACAATCATCGGCCACAGGAAGTTATTCCAACTGTTCATCGCCTGCAAAATAGCCATTGCCGCAAATGCAGGCGCCATTAGAGGCATCATAATGCGTACGAAAATGCCATATTCTGAACAGCCGTCAACCCGCGCAGCATCCATAAAATCCTTGGGTACTCCACTCAAATATTGACGGAAGAAAAAGATTGGGATTGGCGCGACGACGAAGGGTAGAATTACACCCCATACTGTATTAATCAGCTTCATGCCGATCATTAGCTTGTAGAGCGGCAGCATGATAATTTCTACCGGAATCATCATTACAACCAGCACTAGTGTGAAAATCACATTTTTCAATCTAAAACGGTACATCTCCAGACCATAGCCCACCATCGCGGACAATATCAGACATAACACCGTAAACAAGACGGTAATAACAATACTGTTCCAGTACCATTGAAAATAATCCGTCGTCCCCTGAAAGATGAACGCATAGTTTTTCAAGGACATGATGTCCCACTCCAGCTTAAGATTCAAGCCGTAGCGCAACAGCTCCGTAGATGGCTTGAACGAGGCAAGCGTCACGGCAAATAGCGGAAACAGGGCAAACCCGGCAAACAGAATGAACAGGACAACGAGCAATGCGGATAATGAGCCTTTTTGTTTCTGAGCCATCGCTTAATCCTCCTTCCGGAACATGCCGAAAAATTTGAGCTGGATCAGGTTCAGCACGAGTGTAAATACGAGCAATACAATGCCCACCGCAGCTCCGAAGCCCATACTGTTCTGCTCCAGACCTTGGCGATAGAGATAGCCAACAATCGTTAAACCAATATCGTTCGGGGAGTTATTTCCGTTCCACAACATGTAGCTTTCCGTGAACATGGACAACCCCGCATAAATGCTAATCGTAAATACGTAGATCGTCACTGGTTTCAGCATAGGAATCGTAATCCGCCAAAATGAATCGAATCGACTGGCTCCATCAATCTGCGCAGCTTCATACAACTCGGGAGGAATGTTCTGGAGTCCCGACATGTAGTACAGCATATTTACGCCCAACCATCTCCACAAGGCCAGCACGATCAACGCTAAAAAGCCGGTGTTGGCGTTCATTAGCCATTTATACGGCTCCAGACCGAAGACCCCCAACAGGGAGTTCATCAGCGAACCATCCAATTCCCCGAACATGAGGCGGAAGATCGTTCCTGCTACCACCACCGAGGTTAGTGCAGGTATAAACATCACGGAGCGAAACAACCCTCTGCCCGGCATTTTAGGCGAATTCAGCAATACTGCCAATACCAGCGGCAGAGGAATCAGCACAACCAGTGTAAGCAGCGTGTACAGGACGCTATTCAATATCGCCTTTCCAAACGTAGGGTTGATTAAATCCTTATAATTTTCCAGTCCAACATAAGTTGTTATCCCTGGCAGGACTTCCTGGAAGCTCATAATGACCGTCGAGATGACCGGATAGGCAAAAAATAGCGCAAAGGACAGTAAAAATGGAAGGACAAACACATACGGTGCCGTACGACTGGAATGAATAAATCGGCTCCATTGGCTTCTGGCCGGACGCTGAGTTTTTGGCGGCTGACCTGTCGGTACATTAGCGTTCGTATGAACGGGCGTTGCCATGAATCTCACTCCCTTTCCTGTTGGGGTCTATCTCAGTTCATCTGCTAGCTCATGCAGCACCGTGGCTGGATCTTCGCCACTCTGTAGTGTCCGATAAAGTATTTTATTGCGTACAGCACTGGCGATGTCAGGCGTTTTCGGTCCAATATGCACCGCATTGATCTCATCTTTGACTTCGATCAGCGTGTCAAAAATATTTGTTCCGAAATACTCCGTAAATTTGTTTTTGGCTTTGGCTTCCGGCATTGTCCACACTTCACTGCGGATGGGATCAAACCCTAGCTGCTTCCAAATCTCCACATTCCCTTGCTTGGACAGCTTGGCAAAGGCTAGAAAACGCATCGCCAGATCCTGGTGCTCTGATTGGTTCGTGACTACCGTTCCGGTTCCGCCCATACCCGCTGAGCGATAGCCGCCTTTTTCCCACGCCGGCATGGGTCTGATGATAATTTTACCTTTCAGGTCAGGCATGTAATCCGTAAAACGCCCCATGTACCACATCGGCATCCATACCGAAGCAGCCCCGCCTTTGTTCATAAACCCGTAGTATTCCTCCATATGATGCCCGCCGCCCGGTGAGGGAATAGCGACTTTGTCTTTTACCATCTGTTGAAGAAACTCAAGTGTTTTAATATTGGTTTCGTTATCCAACGTCAACTCGCCCTTGTCATCCAGAAAATCTGAATTTTGCTGGGAGATCATCGGCCAATAGCTCCACAGGTCATTCGTTTCTAAGGTCGCCATTGGCTTGCCTGTTTTCGCAAGTACTTGCTTGCCTGCAGCAGCATAGTCTGCCCAGGTGACGATGGAATCCGGGTTTACCCCCGCCTGGTCCATAATCTCTTTATTGTAATACATCACTTCGGCTCCAACGTGGAAGTCAATGCCGTAATATTTACCGTCTTTGCCGTAAATCTGTACTCTGGAAGGTACAATGTTATTGATCTCGGGGTCAATCACCGGATTGAGCGGGACCAGTTGCGGTATCCCTTTGAGGAAATTACCGATCTTGTTCACCTCGATATCCGCGATATCCGGCGCTCCCACCCCCGATTGCAGCGCAATCGACAGCTTGCTGTGATGGTTGTCATAAGGAAATGTATTCGCTTTCAAATTAATCAATTCATCAGGGTGCTGTTGGTTCCATTGGTCAGCCATTTGCAGAAAAAACTTCTCATGCAGTTCATTGAACGTCCATAATACAAGTTCTGTTCCCGGCCCTTCCTTTTCATCGGTCTTGAAAGAACAGCCTTGCAGCAGTCCAGCCATCAAAACCACCGCCATAAGCATCAAAGCCATGCTTTTTCTTCGCAGCAGCATATCCTTCCCCCTTCGCATGATGAAATCCTAATTCATAAATGATTGCGCTTTCTTTTATTATTTAACATCAATACAAATTAGTTTACAACAACATTATTTATAAAATTTTTATTTTCAACGAAGATTAGCGTCTCCACTGCATTATAGGGGGCAATTGAAATGAATACAGTTATGATGATTTTTGCATAAAAAAGAGGCCCCACCCGAATTAAAACTCGAAGTTGGGCCTCTCTATTTTTACTACTCTTGGGAATGAGCTGCTTCGTCCTTCACTTCTTCGCGAAATGATCTAATACTTTCTTTACGACGATTATTTTTTTCTTCGATCTGCTGACGCTCCTCGTTGCTGATTTCAGAGGAAAATTCATTTAGATATCCTTCAGCTTCACGCAGGTTCTGCTGTGTGTTCTGAATACTTTGTTGCAAGTGTTCAACATTATCGGCTCGATTATCCGGTTTTGCCATTGGTTTGACGCCTCCTAATATAGAATCGCTCACGGGAGCGCTAAACCGTAGCTTGATCGTTATCGAGTTATTTTATACATTAAAATGCTTTCCAAACCATTGGCCTGCGGCGGCAGCTTCTGTACGGGTCAATTGATGACCATTGCGTTCCCAATATGCTTCCACCTGCGCTCCGGCTCCCTCCAATAATGCTTGCAGCTCCCGGGATTCCGAAGTCGGAACAATCGGGTCATTTTCACCGGAAGACAGAAATACAGGGACACCGTTCAATTCAGGCAAGTCCAGCCCACGCAACGGCACCATTGCATGGTGCAAAATAGCTCCGCGTAACGCTTTTGCATCGTGAAAGAGCATGCTGGCGGCTATGTTTGCACCATTGGAATAGCCCAGAGCCACCACGTTATTACGGTCAAAATCGTATTGCTCTGCAGCTGTGTCCACAAATTCGCTCAGTTCTTTGGTACGAAATACGAGATCCTCAATGTCGAACACTCCTTCTGCCAAACGGCGAAAGAAACGCGGCATCCCATTTTCCAGCACATTTCCTCTTACGCCTAACACAGAAGCTCCCGGTGCTACCATCTCAGCCAAAGGTATTAGGTCTTGTTCATTCCCGCCTGTACCATGCAACAGCAAAATAACCGGGGCTTGCGGATCATTTCCTTTACGAAAGACGTGTTTCATATCTATTCCCTCCTCTAATTAACTTTAAATTAAGAATCTTATTTTTGTATAAATTGATTATAGCCCATTTCACTACTTTATACAAACATAATTGACCTCGTTAATTTTTTCTAAAATGATGTCTTGTTCCATTGACATGTAGTATAGCTGTATTTTACTATGGTGTTAGATATTTAGAATATTATCTAAATATCTAAAGGAGGAAATGTATTTTGAACGATGCCTTTAAAGCTTTGGCTGATCCGACCCGGCGTACAATCTTACAGCTTTTAAAGGAGAAAAGTATGAGCGCAGGCGAAGTGGCTGAACATTTTCAAATTAGCAAGCCCAGCATCTCCCACCACCTCAATATCCTGAAGCAGGCTGGGCTGGTGCTGGATGAACGACAGGGGCAAAACATTATCTACACCCTGCATACAACGGTTGTGGCGGATGTGATCGGTTGGATGTTCAGTATCGCCCACTCCGATACCCCTGCGAAAAAAAATAGGAATCATATTAAGGATGGGGAGGAATCTGAATGAAATTTCGAACACCTTGGAGCTTGACGGATGTTTTGACAACTTTGATTGCCTTATCACCCGCCATAGGCGCTATACTGCTGTACGACCGACTTCCCAATGTTCTAGCCTCGCATATTAACTTTAACAATACAGCAGACGGGTATACGAGCAAAAGTGGTTCTATTATCATGCTCGTGTTGTTGGGCCTAGTCCCGCTGGTCATTCGATTGGCTCGCCACATGGACCCCAACAGAGCTAATTATGAGAAATTTTCAAAAGCCTATGAAGTTACGCGTGCAGGTGTTTCTGTAGTTCTCGCTGTAGCTGGATGGGGAATGCTGCTGTATAACCTGAATATACGACTGCAAATGAATGCTATAATTTTAGGGTTAATAGGCCTGATGCTGATGGCGATGGGGAATTATATGACTCAGGTACAGCCGAACTATACGTTCGGTATCCGCACGCCGTGGACTCTGTCTAATCCCGAGGTATGGCGTAAAACGCACCGTTTCGGTGGGCCTATGATGATGCTTGGCGGTGCTTCAGCGTTGGTGGCGGCATGGGTCGGTGGAATGGCGGGAGTAGTCATTTTCCTTACCGTGCTGATCATATCCGTTATCTCTCCTGTACTCTATTCTTACTTGTTGTATCGTAAGCTAAACAAGTAATTAAACAAAGCTACACCTGAACCTAAAAAGGAACCTCCCAAACCGCGATAAACGCAGAATGGGAGGTTCTTTTTACAAGTGAATATTTATTTAAAACAACAGTTTATCGGGATGGGTGCCTACACGCTCATCCAGATGAAGACCATTGATTCGGTCAATATCCTCAGTCGTCAGTTCAAAATCGAACAAATCGGCATTTTCGCGGATACGATGCGCGGTTACCGATTTGGGAATCGTCACAATCCCCCGATCCAGATGCCAACGCAAAATAACCTGCGAAGAGGTTTTACCGTATTTGGCAGCAATCTCAACGATGTCCGCTTGCTCGGTTAATTTCCCCTTCATCAGTGGACTCCACGATTCAAGCTGAATCTGGTGCTCCCGGCAGTATTGATGCAGTTCTTGTTGAGTCAGACGAGGGTGAAGCTCCACTTGGTTGATGACAGGAACCATGTTGCTGTCTTTGAGGAGGTCTTCGAGATGGTGAACTTGGAAGTTACTAACTCCGATAGCGCGTACGCTTCCTTCTTCATACAGTCGTTCGAATGCCTTCCAGGTTTCCTTGTACTTATCCTTGCCAGGCCAATGAATGAGATACAGATCAATGATATCCAGACCCAGCCGCTTACGGCTTTCCTCAAAGGCACGCAGTGTTGAATCGTAGCCCTGATCCTGATTCCATAGCTTGGTAGTTACAAACAGATTTTCTCTAGACGTCCCACTATCACGAATGGCTTGTCCAACCAGTTCCTCGTTACCGTAGATCGCCGCTGTATCAATGTGACGGTAACCGACCTCAATAGCTGTTTTGACCGCTTCGTAGACCTCATTGCCTTCCGCCTTGTAAGTACCGAAACCGAGCCAAGGCATCTGAACTCCGTTATTCAGTACAGTTGTATCCACAATGTTCCCCATGTCTATTCCTCCTGTTCCTGATTATGAATTATCCAACGGGATGATTACAGTTTAGTTGCATCCTGAAAAGCATTCACTTGAAGCGGAGCAGCCAACAATTCTTTAGCCGCGGCAACAAATGCCTGGAAATGGGCAGAATTATTATGGAAATCTACAGCAGCAGCATCTTTCCACTCTTCAACCATCGTAAATGCGTTGGAATCATTCAGATCCTGCATTAACGTGTAGCGTACATTGCCTTCTTCAGCTTGGGATGCGCTGACCAGCCCTTGGGTTTGTTGCAAAAAAGCCTCTCTTTTTTCAGGTAAAACTTTCATATCGGCATGAATAATAATCATATTATGTTCCTCCTCGTATTATGTAACTATTTCTATTATAGACCATTCTTTCGAAAGAATAAAAGTGCGGGCGTTTCTGTAATACAGTAAAATAGATCGTATGGGGGAGAGATCAACTGATCCGTTCCTCCTATATTTTGTTTAACGGCGGTGAAGGCATGTGCGTTTTCAGACAAAACTAATGGTATTTATATCCCTATTAGTACTGGTAGTTACCGGGCTGTTGGGATTATCCTTTCGATATATGATCACCTCCGCTCTATATGATGAAATCGGAGAAAGGGCGCTCACCGTCGCCAATACCCTCGCCGTAGATGCGCAGGTCAGAGACGCTCTGGAGCAGACTGAGACGACGCAATTGCGTTCGCGTATCAACGAGGTCATAAAGCCTGTCCAAGCCAGCAGCGGCGCTGATTTTATTACTATTGCTGATCATCATCTCATCCGGCAGTGGCATGTAAACCCGGAGCGCATCGGCACGCCTATGATAGACCCCATGAATGATAAGGTACTGCAAGGGCAGTCCTTTATCACTGAATCGACGGGCTCTCTCGGACCGTCAATACGCGCCAAAACAGCCGTTTATGATACGCAAGGTAAGGCCATCGGGCTCGTCTCTGTAGGTTTTTTAATGACAGATGTGCAGCAAAATATTCGTACATACACATATGCATGGCTCTGGTTTATGGTGGGCGCGCTGATGATCGGCATATTGGGAAGCCTGGTTATAGCGCAACGGGTACGCCGCGCACTGCATGGACTGGAGCCAGTGGAGATCGGACGGTTGTACCAGGAAAAGCAAGCCATTATTGAGTCCATCGGCGAAGGGATTATCGCGGTTAATAGTAACGGACAAATCACACTTGCCAATCCACAGGCAGCTCGCTTGATCGGACTCCCGCCGGAAACCTCTATCTACGGATGCGACCTTCGTCACTTGACTGGTGTTCCGGATGTACTGGTTGATATGCTTGTTGCCGATTACACAGTAGAGCATTCAACGATGGGGCCAGATCAGGGACAGTACATATGGAATGAGGAAATTGAGGTCCAACAGCGAATTGTAGTCGTCAGCCGTGTGCCGATCCAGGATCGTTCCGGTCGCATCATGGGCACGGTTGCCAGTCTGCGTGACAAGACCGAACTGCTCCACATGACACAACAGTTGACAGAGGTCAAAGATTACGCGGAAGTACTGCGATCACAAACACACGAATACGCCAATCGGCTGTATCTCATATCCGGCCTGATTCAGTTGGAGTGTTATGACGAAGCGGTGGACTTTATCACCCAGGAATCAGAGGAATATCGTGTACACAGGCCGATTGCCACAGCTCTCCTGCCCGATTCAATCATCGCCAGCCTACTGATCGGTAAGAAGAAACAGGCGCTGGAAAAAGGGGTTTTACTCCATTCTGATATTAAAGGAGCATTCTCAACCCAGTCCCCTACGTTGGAGTGGTCCTTTCTCGCTTCCATAGCCGGAAACCTGCTGGACAATGCCATGGAAGCTGTTGCGATGTCCTCCATCTTTGACGGACAGGTCTGGTTCCGGCTTGAAGAAACGACTGAAGCCATCATCGTCGAAGTTGCGGATAACGGATCGGGAATTTCGGACGATATCCAAGAAAAGTTGTTTGTCAGAGGAGCTTCGACCAAAGCAGAAGCAGGACATGGATATGGCCTTGCTCTCGTGCTGGAGTACACTGAACGAATGGGCGGCTCTATAGAAGTGCACAAACGTCCTGGTGGAGGAAGTATTTTTGAGGTTTACATTCCTTTACATAGAACAGATACGAGTAATAATGCAAAAGGAGGTTATGCCCATGAATGAGCAGGTTTTATCGGACATTGAGGTTCTTATTATTGAAGACGATCCGCGAATTGCGGAGATTAACCGCCGATTTATTGAAAAGGTGGACGGGTTCACCGTATGTGCAATCGCGACGAACGAATTTGAGGCAAAACTTCAACTGGACGTGCTCCGTCCTCCTCTAGTCGTGCTGGATGTTTATTTTCCTGATACGGATGGTCTAACCCTGCTATCGTTCATCAAGCAACACTATCCGGGGACAGATGTTATTATGCTGACTGCCGCCAAAGAAGCTGAAACAGTGGTACAAGCCGTTCGAGCAGGCGTGTTTGATTTTATCGTAAAGCCGCTTATATTCGAGAGATTGCGTGCGACCTTGGAGGAATATGCCCGGTTTCGGCGACAAATCACAACATGGCAAGAGGAACAATCCACAGTCGAGCAATCTGAAATTGACAGTTTACTTCAAAGCGCGGGCACCGGTCGGATGGCGGGGAACGGAGTCGGAGAACTATGGGCCAAAGGCATCGATAAAGTAACTTGCGACAAAGTGCTAGATCTCCTGAATCGACGGGGTGAGGTGACTACAGGTACAGTGGGAATCGAGCTGGGTATGAGCCGTTCTACAGCCAGAAGGTATCTGGAGTATTTAGTGGAAAGTGGCGACGCGCACCACGATCAGGTGTACGGAACCGTCGGCAGACCGGAGCGTATCTATCGCCGACAGCGGAGGGATGCATAAACCGTCCAACTCTGATGTCCTGGTACTTCCCCTCCTCCTATTCATAATTTTATTGAATTTAATTCACTTAATCGATCAAAACGGTTTAAATAACCACATTATTTACGTCCTCCTTCCCGATTGCTAGAATGATCAACAGTTAGTTGATTGATAATGATTATCAGTTTCTCTGATAATCATACTGGAACGGGGGATAACATATGGCAATACCGAAACAACCACTGCGCACAGGTATGCTGCTTGCAGCGATCCTGGCACTACTGACGGTCATTATGGCGGGATGTGGAAGCCAGTCACAAGATAACAGCGCAGTAGCACCTCAAGCAACAGGCGACACTCGAATGATTAAACATGAGATGGGAGAAACCAAAGTTACAGGTACACCCAAAAGAATCGTAACCCTGGAATTCTCTTTTGTCGATGCCACAACCCAACTGGGCGTAACTCCTGTCGGTATAGCTCAGGAAAATGACGATGATATTGATGGGCTGCTCGGCAAGAAAATCGACTTCACACCAGTAGGAACACGCAAACAGCCAAACCTGGAAACGATCAGCTCCTTGAAGCCGGATTTGATTATTGCTGATCTGAATCGTCATAAAAGCATATACAAAGAACTTAGTGAGATTGCTCCGACCATTGTTCTAAAGAGCCGCAATTCCTCCTATGAACAAAACTTGGCATCCTTCGGTGTCATCGCCGATGCGTTGGGTGAGAAGGAAAAAGGCGAGCAAATTCTCGCTACGCATAAAGCTACAATGGAAAAGTTGAAAGAAGGCATCAAAGCTGGTGAGCCACGCAGCGTATTGCTAGGGGTATTCCGTTCTGATTCACTATCGGCTCACGGCGCTTCATCCTTTGATGGACAACTACTGGAGCAAGCGGGTATCCACAATGCCCTTCAAAATACAAGCGAGCCTACCGTCAAGCTGACGCTGGAGCAAATTTCACAAGCGGATCCTGATGTGATCTTTTTGGTGGAAGCCGATGAGAAGCTGATTGCGGAATGGAAGCAAAACCCGCTTTGGCAAAACATTACGGCCGTCAAAAAAGGGGAAGTTTACGAAGTAAACCGGGCACTGTGGACCCGATACCGTGGACTCGGCTCAGCCGAAAAAATACTGGAGCAAGCCATTTCGCTTCTGTATCCCGCGCAAAGTAAAGGAGACGGCTCCCGGTGATCGGACAAGCCTCACGCGACCGGCTGAATAAGCCGGTCTTCTTTGCACTTATCGCTGCGTTGCTGGCTGGACTGCTGCTCAGCGTGGCGATTGGCCCAGTCAGGATGGACATCCCCACCATGCTGACTGCGCTGTTCACGGAGCATCCGTCTAAGGATCAGCTCATTGTCTTGACGGTACGCCTACCGCGTGCCGTTATTGGCCTAATCGTCGGGGCCGGGCTTGCCGTGGCTGGAGCTCTGATGCAGGCCATCACACGCAACCCGCTGGCTTCGCCGCAGGTATTCGGGGTCAGCTCAGGCGCTTCGCTGGCTGTCGTGCTGTCCGTCGTGCTGCTGCCAAATATCGGATCGTCCGGCAGCATTTATTTTGCTTTTGCCGGGGCCATCGCAGGCGGTTCCTTCGTATATGCGCTGGCCGGAACGGCGGGCATGACGCCGGTCAAGCTGGCCCTTGCCGGGATGGCCGTGCATCTGCTGCTGGCCTCCATCACCCAGGGACTGCTCGTGTTCAACGAGCAAATATCCGATGTGCTATATTGGCTCGCCGGAGCCATCGACGGGTCCACTTGGGCCGACACGCGTCTGGTGCTACCATGGTTCGCCGTGGGTATGATTCTTGCGCTAGCGCTGGCCCCCTCGCTATCTGTGCTGAGCCTCGGGACGGAGGTCGCACAGGGATTGGGACAAAACGTACGTCTTGTCCGTCTACTGGCCTCGGCCTCAGTGATTATGCTGGCAGGCTCTGCCATAGCGGTAGCCGGTTCCATCGGCTTTGTGGGCTTGATGGTACCGAATATCATCAAGATGTTTACAGGCGACAATTACAAACGGGTCATTCCCCTGTCTGCAATCTGCGGAGCTCTGCTGCTGACCTATGCGGACGTGCTTGGACGATTTATTGCATTTCCTTATGAATCACCCGTTGGCATTGTAACCGCGCTGGTGGGTGCGCCCTTCTTTTTATATCTGGCGCATAAGAACGGGAGGGCTTCACGATGAAAAAACTGTGGATTTTACTCGCGCTCATGCTGGGTGTTGCTTTTATAGCTATAGGCGTGGGCAGCACCTACATTACGCCCTCTGAGCTGATCAAGGCTCTGACGGACCGGAGTGCCTCTTCCTGGTTCATCGTTCATCATTATCGGCTGCCACGCGGTCTGCTGGCCATCATGGCCGGAGCTGGGCTGGCAGTAGCCGGTGTTCTGCTGCAAGGCATGATCCGCAACCCGCTAGCCTCGCCAGATGTGGTAGGTGTATCCAAGGGGGGCGGCTTTGCGGCGGTTCTCGTCATCGTGCTGCTGCCCTCATCCCCAGTGGCACTGCTGCCTGTAGCCGCCTTTGTCGGGGCTGGGCTAGCTGCACTGTTGCTCGTACAGCTTTCGATGAAGGGAGGCATGCGTCCCAATATGCTAGCCTTGACCGGACTGGCGGTGGGCGCTATTTTTCAGGCTGCGACCGACTATATACTGGTCAAGTATCCACTCGAAGCCAGCGACACGCTCACTTGGCTAGCTGGAAGTCTGTGGGGCAAAGGCTGGGACGAAGTGTATGGGCTACTGCCGTGGTTAATCGTGTTACTACCTCTCGCCTATGCACTACAGCGCAAGCTGGATATTATGAGCCTAGATGAGGAAAGCTCTGCTGGGCTGGGACTTAGCGTGAAGCGTGTGCGTACAGGACTGCTAGCCGTGTCAGTCGCCTTGGCTGCCTCCTGTGTCGCTGCCATCGGCTCCATCGGATTTATCGGACTGCTGGCACCGCATCTGGCACGACGGTTATTTGGCAATCGCCACCGCTATCTATTGCCCGGCTCGGCGATGATCGGCGCGCTGATTCTCGTCCTCTCCGACGCGCTCGGACGGGGTCTGAAGCCGCCGCTCGAAATTCCCGCTGGCATCGTGACAGCCGTCATTGGCGCGCCATATTTTTTGTATCTATTACTGCGGGAACGCAAACAGAAAGGCAGCGGATAGGATGAGGATAAGGAGTTACGCATCGCAGTTAAACGCTGCATTATACCGTAGCGTTTAGCTGCGTTACCTTCTCACCTGTACACCGATACGCTGATTAATTTCTTTTGTAAACGATTTATCAT
The DNA here is from genome assembly GCF_038007385.1 of Paenibacillus sp. FSL M8-0228. Classification (NCBI taxonomy): domain Bacteria; kingdom Bacillati; phylum Bacillota; class Bacilli; order Caryophanales; family Paenibacillaceae; genus Paenibacillus; species Paenibacillus sp. FSL M8-0228. The sequence continues at coordinate 958,760 of NZ_JBBOXA010000001.1, read as the reverse complement.
GTAGTAATCTCTTTTTAAAATCATTTATCATTTCAGGCAAGCTGGCATTTGTGTTAGGATCCAAATCGTTAAAAAAGACAGCTAGCTCTGTCAAATGCCCTTCCTTATCTGTTGCATACATTGTCAGTGTCAAAACGTAAGCTGTGGAGCCACCTTTTTGCCCAGTATGTTTCAAAAATTGCTGGTTTTCAGGAAGAACCATAAGTGGTTTCTCCATGACCTCGGACAATAACTTTTGCTCAACTTTTGTGAACCCTTGACGGCGGTTCAGCTTACTCATTAAAAAGGCATAATCGGCTGTCGTTGAAGCTATAAAACGATCCGTATTGATACGGTCATAATCCTGGTCATACCAGTTCTTAATATCTGCGTTTCTCTTGTAAGAACCACTCACATCACGGCGCAGCTTGTTATGAATCACACGGGCATATCGGCGAAACTCCGTGCCAGACATCGCCTGGATGGCTTCTTTGGCAGAAATATTATTCTTTGTATTATTCCAATTCTCACCTTGGCTCTCCTTCATACGTTCGTAAGGTATCAGAATAGAGGATACAAAAGGATAAATAGGATCATGATTTTGCAAACCCAAGTTGGCTCTCGTCCGATTGATCGCTTCCAACCCCAGTTTGTCCATTAAATACTCCGCATTGGCGTTGGAACTGAATTGAATCATCCCCTTGGCAACCTCGCGTACAGATACAGTTTCATTCTGTATCCGCCCTTTAGCTTCCATATCCTGTAGCCACGCCGCATGAGCACCACCATCCAAACCCGGCAAATAAAACCTTTCCAGCGAAATCAGCTTCACTCTCTTATCCGGGTTAATCTGACCCACCGCCGCTTGCTTGGCATATTCAATCGCAATGATCGTTTTGACGGTGCTCGCCAAAGGCATCATACGGTTCTCTTCTTGGCCTGCCAGCTTTTTTCCATCTCTCAGAATCGTAATCGAAACCTTTTCTGCATTCGCCTCCACAAAATGAAGTAAACGCGTGGCAGCATCCTGTTCCTTCGTTTCTTCCTTAACGTCAGCTGCAATCGCAGTTGTGGGTCGGACGGTATTCGGGGGATTAGCCACTTGATTCTGCACGAAAGATAGTAATCCTGTTGTCACACCCATAACGATGAGCACTGTAGCCACAATAGTTGCTATTATGATAAGGCACTTTCGTTTCACTATAACCTCCCCCTGTATGCATTTCATACATAGGTTTATTTTCCCATTTTTATATTTCAATTTCTATTTTAAACGAAAACACAGTACAAAAGGTTTCATTACGTGTCATATTTTCAAATAACATAAAAAAGAGAGTCTCCTGTATATAACACAGGCTGACTCTCTTTCATTATTCTTCAACACTTATGCTGGATAGGGTACTTCGGTTCCATTCAAAATGAGGTGCATTCGAATTTCCGCTTTTAAGGAATCGGATACGGCACAATATTTTTCCTTACCCATCTGAATTGCTTTCCATACGCGGTAATCCGGAATATCTCCATCTACGTGGAATGTCAGATCAATCGCTGTAAAGCCTGTCGGCGTTTCTTCCTTGCGCGTACCTTCTGCGTCAATATCAATGCGAGTAATGTCTGACAAGAAACGATCCAAAATCATTGTGATATCGATACCCATACATCCTGCCAGACCTGCCAATAGCAGTTCCATGGGTGTCATTCCTTTACCATCACCGCCATAAGCCGCCGTAGCATCCATCCCTACAGAATAACCGGATGGTCCCTCCGAAGTAAACGCGCGTTTGCCGTGCCAAGTTGTAGATACTTTCATGTTCAAAGGCCTTCTTTCCATTTTAATAATCTATGATTCATCCTCGATCTTATTTTAAAATTCACTGATTTGGCGTAAAAATTTCTGTGTTCTCTCATGCTGGGGAGTATCAAAAAACGCCTGTGGCGCTGCCTCCTCCAAAATGATACCATCTGCCATAAATACGACCTTGTCCGCCACCTCACGAGCAAATTTCATCTCATGGGTAACCACGACCATCGTCATCCCATCTTGAGCCAATTCTCGCATAACACCCAGCACTTCCCCTACCAGCTCGGGATCAAGCGCCGATGTCGGCTCGTCGAACAGCATAATTGCCGGGTCCATCGCCAGCGCACGCGCAATGGCTACCCGTTGCTGCTGTCCACCGGACAGACGTGAAGGATGTACATCCTGCTTGTCCGATAACCCCACCCGCTCCAACAACCGTTGTCCGATGGACATAGCCTTGTCGCGCGGCATTTTTTTTACGGTCAGCAGTCCTTCAATGACATTGCCGATGGCGGTTTTGTGCGGATACAGATTGAATTGCTGGAACACCATCCCCGTCTGTTTGCGAATATCACGAATGGCTGCTTGGCGGACACGAACGGGAGCTGTAGCATCGACCTCAATCCCATTTACCTCAAACTTGCCGGAAGACAGCTCTTCCAGACCGTTCAGGCAGCGCAGCAAGGTACTTTTACCTGAGCCGCTCGGGCCGAGTAATACGACGATTTCACGAGCGGCAACCTGAAAATCAATGCTTTTCAGAACCTCTACCTGTCCGAATCGTTTACCTAATCCGCTTGTTGTTATCATCATCTATCATCTCCACCTTAATAAGCTCGAGCCAGACGCTTTTCCACCCGCTCCAGTATAGCGGAGAATCCAATGCTCATAATCCAGTACATCAGGCCAATTTCGAGCAGAAACGGCATGTAGCGCAAATACTGTGCTTGTAAAAGCTGGGCCTGTCGCATCAATTCACTGACCCCGATCACCGACACCAGCGATGTTTCTTTAAGCATACCCACAAATGTATTCCCCATCGGTGCAATTGCAATGCGTACCGCCTGAGGAAGAATAATACGCCACATCGTTTGACCGGGCGACATTCCCGTCGCATAAGCTGCCTCAGTCTGTCCCTGGGGTACGGCTAAAATAGCTCCACGGAACGTCTCCGACAAGTACGCCCCTGTATTAATACTAAGTGCTAAACAAGCAGCCGTCAGCGATCCGAATGATATTCCATAATCATCCAGTCCATAATAAATGACCGCAATCTGCACCAAAACCGGCGTTCCCCGAATGATCGATACATACATGCGCGCCAGCCATCGAACGGGTCGATTCCCCTTCAACCGGGCCACAGCAACAACCAAACCAATGATTAGGCCAAAAAACATAGAGACAATCGTAATATATAGCGTATAATAAGCACCCTTTAATAAAAAAGGGACGTTCTCCCACATTAATTCAAGCATTGGTTATATTCCCTTCTTTCAGACGAGTGGCCCCATGTCAGCATGAAAGCCAAGACTGGAGCCAGACGCCTCTAACAGGCTTACGTTATTCTTTTGGCTCCTCGCCAAACCATTTTTTGAAAATTGTTTTGTAAGTGCCGTCTTCCTTCATTTCCTTCAAAGCCTTGTTCAAGGCTTCTTTGAGCTCAGGAGTTTTCTGGTTAATGGCTACACCCGCTTGATCCGATTTAATTGGCTCGCCTACGGCTTTAATTTGGAACCCGTTTTTATCGATAATGGGCTTGAGAGCATACAGATTGTTGATTGTTGCGTCAATACGACCAGAGTTTAGATCCTTTAAGGAAGTAATGACATCATCATACGTTTTAATCTCAAAATCGCCTACCTTCGGCAGTACTTCATTCCGCAGATAAGATTCATCATTCGTTCCCAAGCCGACACCAATGGTTTTGCCTTTAAAGTCCTCCAGCTTGGTAATATCATTTGTTTTGCTGTTTACGATAATGTTTACATTGTTTGTGATATAAGGCTCTGTGAAGTCAATAGCCTTCTTACGATCCTCTGTAATCGTCACCTGACTAATCACTGCATCGAATTTTTTCTTTTGCAAACTTGGAACCAGCCCCGAGAATTCTTGTGCCGTGAACTCCGGTTTCACTCCAATCCGCTTCGCCAATTCTTTGGCGATATCCACATCAAATCCGTCCAATTCCTTGTTATCGTTCAAGAAATTGTACGGCGGATAGGTGCCCATCATGCCTACCTTAATCACACCAGCCTTCTTGATTGCTTCGAGCTGGTTACTCGCTGCCCCATTACTGCTACCCGCTCCATTGCTAGTATTAGAAGCTTCTGGCTTAGTACCGCAAGCGCTTAGCACAAGGCTGAACAATGCCACAGCCATGAGTATAGTTACCAAGAACCCTTTTTTACGTGTTTTCATGTATCGTTCTCTCCTGTCTGGATGTAAATGATTGAGTTCATATATGTGATTTGGCTATATTATTTGTTGCCAACTACCCATTCATGCGATGTTGACCCTCTAGCTTTGACCTAGTAGTCCATAAAACTCAAAATTAGCCGCCTCTGCTGCCAATCTTTTAGCAGTTATCTGCGTGATGTGGTCATATGTTCCCTCTGAACCGAATAGCCAGCGTGTAATGACACCTTCGATCATACTCATGAGTAGTGCCGCCCTTAATTCGACATCCAATTCAGCAGGCAACATGTTCAGCTCGATCGCTCTTTCCATATTGCGCCGGAATGCCAGCTCCATCGCGGCCCTTGTCTCTCGGATACTCTGGCGCACCGGTTCATCGACACCACTGCCGATCAGCAGCAAACCCATCAGATAGCGGTTCTCCAATGCAAAATCAAATAACCGAACAAACAGCGCCTCCGATGCCTTAACCATATCAGCCAGCGTTCCCGCATCACGGCGATATCCCTGTCCAATCGCTGACAGTAGTTGTTCACGACCGGTAGCGATAATCTCCAGCGCCAGTGCCTCTTTGCTTTTAAAATGCCAATAAAACGTGCCTTGGGCTACTCCCGCCTCTACCACGATATCTGAAATCTTCGTTTGATGGTAACCCTGCTCGGCGAACCGCTTCAATGCTATGTGAAGAAGCTGTGTTCTGCGGTCTGTTTCTTCTCCCGCGTGCTCGGCAGGTTGGTCATTTGAGACGGTCTCGGACTGCTTCGCCTTCCGTGGCTGCATGGGTTCCCTCCTCCCGATTGATCAGTCAGTCAGTTTTGTATTTTTAATCCTATAGGATAAGTATACTTTTGTCAAAGAAAAAAGTGTCAGAAGAAAATAAAGTTTTGCTGCTCCAAGCGGCTTTTAAATTTTAAAAACCGACAGATCCCATAAAATAAGTATTAGACTGGCGCCAACAAAAAAGACAGCGGCAGTCTCAGACTACCGCTGTTTTATTAAACTAACGTTTCTCGTTAGCGTAATGGGTTCTGTCATTAGCCTCAACCGCTTACTTGTTTGCTCAGACTCCTGGCAACAGCTGGGGCATGATGCTTTTGCCATAATCCAAGACGTACTTATTAATCTCTGAGACAAGTTTTGTGTCCTTAGTTTTGTAGTGCACCTTGTTAATTACGAAGTAACCTGTACTAGAATATTGCTCATCACTCGAAAACATCAACGTAAAACGATAAAACAAAAAAGCCGCTAAAATAGCGACTTCAAATGGGACTATGCTCTTGTCCCCCGACAGTTAATCCAGATACAAAATCTCAATCTCGCCCGGAGCGAAGGATTGCTCTGCGTAATTCCCCCCCCAATCACAAAGCGATCTCAAAATGGGTTCAAGTGATTGACCCAGTTCCGTCGTTGAATATTCCACCTTAGGCGGTACCTGATTGTACATCTTTCTGCGAATTAATCCGTCTGTTTCCAGTTCCCGAAGAGTTTGAATCAGCATCTTTTGCGATATATTATGAACGAGTCGCTTAAGCTCTCCCGTCCGTTTAGGTCCTTTTATTAAATAGTACAGAACAAGCCCCTTCCACTTTCCTCCGATAACCTCTAGTGTAACTTCCAGTTCACAGAAAAATGTTTTCATATCAATACACCATCTCCCGATCTAAGAATATCCCCTTCATGTATCGCTTGATCCTTCAAGGATCACTGAAGGAAAAATTGAACGTTACATGGAGGGGATAATACAATCGCCTTTAAGTTGATTTAAAAATCTTTGTCGTTTGAAAATTACTATGTCCTGGTTAAACTTGAGCTACTCCGCCATCTACGAATAATTCAACGCCGTTCATATAGCTGCTTTCATTAGAGGCTAGGAACATGACAGCATTGGAGATCTCTTCAACCTGCCCCACTCTGCCGAGCGGAATATCATTTTTTGCCTGTTCCAGTAAATGATCTAGTTCAGAGCCAAATAACTCATCGTACGCCGGCGTTACGATTGTTCCCGGACTAAGGATGTTTATACGAATTTCGGTCCCTCTCATATCAAGAATCCAGCTGCGGACGAGCTGTCTGATCGCTGCCTTGGATGCACCATAGATACTAAACGCTGGCATCCCCGTCGAGCCAGCAGTGGATCCCGTTAGAATAATCGAACCTCTTTTATTTGGAAACAAAGCTAATGCCTTTTGTACTGTAAAGATGGTTCCTTTCACGTTGACATCGAAAGTCTTGTAGTATTGTGCTTCTGTAATGTCTCCTAATGGAAGCAATGACCCTAGTCCGGCATTTGCAAAGAGAATGTCCAAGTGTCCCTTTTCTCGCTTAACTGTTTCGAATAATATATCTAGATCTTCCGATTTAGATATGTCACCTCGGACACCTGTAACATTCTTTCCGATCTGCTTTACTGCTTCATCCAGTTCACGTTGTCTGCGTCCCGTGATAAAAACGTAAGCCCCTTCTTTTACGAACTGTTGTGCCGACGCGAGACCGATGCCGCTTGTACCTCCGGTTACAACTGCTACCTTCCCGTCAAATTTCCCCATTCTATTACACTCCTTTTATAATGATTTATATGGTATAGGATGCTCTGTCTGCTTCATGAACCTCCTATGAACGATAGTATGGGGGAAAAGTTACAAGAAAAACAGTACCCACTTTTTTGTGATATAGTCACCAAAAAGTGATAATTGAGGCGGCACAAGCGTTTGTTTTTACAGCCTAACAGATGGAAGTGAGCTCCATTAAGTTTGAGATTGTATATGTGCTTTTAATTTCTGCCGGACTTATTTGTCCGGTTCTGTTGACCCAACAGGTGTCAATGCCCGACTGAAGACCACCATCTGAAATATGACTTATGACGTAATTGAAAAATTCTCCCTTCGGTTTTTGATAACCAATGCTTTGCGAATCAAAGATATCCTCGAAAAACTTATATAGCCCAGACTGCTTCAAGCGTTTGATTTGCGTGTGAGTGATACCATTCGTGATTACGAACATTCGATGGGTCTTTGATAAGCGATGACAGACATCCATTGCGCCTTCCATAAGCAATTGGTTTCCATCTCCCAACAATTCTCTATACAAACCTTCCCATTCCAAGCCGACCACGATTTCCCTCATTCTCAACATTGTAAAAGAGGGCTCCATTAATTACTCACCACATGATACCACGTATTTGAACTATCCTGCCCGTTAGCTTAAACAAGTACCGGCAGTCTAATGTGGTGTAGTGCTTATGAAAAGTAAATAAGCCCATAACCGTATTTGGAAGCAAATTAATTTTCCAATTTATAAGGGTATGGGCTCTCTTTGATCCTAAATAAGGCAGTGTAGGTTCTTATCACTTATAAAACACCATCGTCTGCTAATATACATTAGCATGTTGCTCTTATATGGTAAAAGCAATTTGTTGAGCTTTCGTACCCGTCGTTCAATGCCAATCCCATTCCGAGTAAAGGTGATTATTAGGCTCTGTTAGAGCCTCGCGAACGTGATGTAATCGACTTGGGCAGGCTCTGCCGATTCGATCCGAAGCGACCGGTTGATCTGTCCCCGGTGATATTGCCCATGTAAGAGGACCTGCGACAGGATGTCCCGGACGGACGTTCGGAACGGAACCCCACTCTGGTTCGCATAGTCGATCATCTCGTCCAACTCGGATTCCTCGAGCCCTTCGATATAGACGCGATATTGCTCGGCGTTTTCTTCGAATATCGTCCGGATCGCCGTCAGGTCTTCTGCTTCCTCCCACAACGAATATTGCGCGCTGCCCTTGCCCTGCAATCGGGACAGCCAGACTCGTTCCGCGACCGCGACGTGCCGAACCAGCTTCAGAAGGTCCTTGTTCTTCGTCTCACTCTCCTCGAGCGCGTCCAAGATGCGTCCGTCCGCCCAGTACAGGTGGTCCATCATGCACTTGATCGTCTTCATTTCGGTTTCCCCCTCTTCGTCTCATCGATTACTTGAACCTAGTATTAACCGTTAGTTTAATCATGTGAATGAACTAAAACAACCTTTTTGGGGTGAATTCCTTGTTGCTGTAATATAAGCACTAAGAAAACGCTTTATTTTCTCAGTCTACAACTTAATTTCCTTTGAACAAGAAAAGAACCTCCACAGAGGTTCTCTTTATCCTTTATATCGCTGCTACAGCAAGGCTTTTGCCGCAATGTCCGTACGGTTTTGTTTACCTTCAAAGGTAATACGATCCGCCTGTTCGTAAGCTTTGTTCCGTGCCCCGGCAATATCACGTCCCAAGCCGACCACACCTAATACACGTCCGCCGTTCGTTACCCACTCGCCCTGTTCGTTGATGCCCGTTCCAGCATGGAACACGATAGCTTCGTCTACCTGTTCCAATCCGTGGATAGGTACACCTTTAGCGTAAGCTCCAGGATAACCTCCAGATGCCAGCACCACACATACCGCCGCTTCATCCTTCCACTCGATCTCCACCTGATCCAGCGTGCCATTTATAGCAGCAAGAAAAATATCGAGCAGATCGGATTTTAAACGAGGCAGAACCACTTGAGTTTCAGGATCACCGAAACGTGCATTAAACTCAATGGTCTTTGGCTTGCCATCCGGCGAAATCATCAATCCGGCAAATAATACACCTCGGAATGGACGCCCTTCAGCAACCATGGCCTTGGCCGTCGGCTTAATAATCGTCTCAATAGCTTCCTCAATAATAGAATTGGCTATGTGAGGCAACGGAGAATACGTACCCATGCCACCTGTATTCGGCCCTTTGTCACCATCAAAAATGGGCTTGTGGTCTTGGGCCGCGGCCATCGGACGAACCGTTTCACCGTCGACAAAGGAGAGAATCGACATTTCCTGACCAGCCAGAAACTCCTCGATCACGACCTGTGCCCCGGCTTCACCAAACACCTTGGTCACCATAATGTCAGAGAGGGCCTTTTCCGCTTCCTCCATTGAGTAAGCGACCGTTACCCCTTTGCCTGCCGCGAGTCCGTCTGCCTTAATGACAACCGGAATCGGTTGTTCCTTCAAGTATGCATGTGCTTCCTCGTAAGTATAAAACTTGCGATAGGTTGCTGTCGGAATATGATATTTATGAAGCAAATCCTTCATGAAGATTTTGCTACCTTCAATTTCCGCTGCATTTTTACGCGGTCCGAATACTGGAATGCCTTTCGCTTCAAAAGCATCCACAATACCATCTGCCAGCGGATCATCGGGACCAACCACGACAAGTCCTACCTTTTTGGATTCCGCCAGTTCTGTCAGCGCGTCAAAGTCACTCACCGGAATCGGCACGCACTCCGCTAATTGTCCGATACCAGCATTGCCTGGTGCGCAATAGATTTGCCCGGCCTTGGGGCTTTTCTTCAGCGCCCACACAATTGCATGTTCGCGGCCGCCCCCTCCGATAACCAAAATATCCATTCAGGTGTTTCCTCCCGCTCCCATTAAGATTGTTCAGGTGAAAATGCTGCTGCATCCTCAACTCATACAAGTTAGTGCTTGAAATGACGTACGCCTGTAAAGACCATGGCAATGCCGTATTCGTTAGCAACCTTGATGGATTCTTCGTCTTTGATGGAGCCGCCCGGCTGAATAACTGCTGTGATGCCTGCTTTAGCTGCCAACTCCAACGTATCGCCCATCGGGAAAAATGCATCGGATGCCAGTACGGCACCTTTTGCTTTGTCACCGGCCTGCTCGATAGCAATCTTGGCCGCACCGACACGGTTCATTTGTCCTGCGCCTACGCCAATGGTCATATTATCTGCCGCCAGTACGATGGCGTTGGATTTCACATGCTTAACCACTTTCCAGCTAAACAAAAGCTGTTTCATTTCTTCCTCGGATGGTGCCCGCTCCGTTACAACTGTAAGTGCATCCGAGTCTACAGCGTGAATGTCATTTTGCTGAACGACCATGCCACCTTCAATAGAAGTCACAACGAAACGGCTCTCCGGCTGTTCAGACGGGGACATCTCACCCATATCAAGCAAACGGATATTTTTCTTTTTGGTTAAAATTTCCATCGCTTCTTTCGTAAAGCCCGGTGCCAGTACAATTTCCAAAAAGATTTCGCTCAGTTTTTTGGCTGTATCACCGTCAATAATTCGGTTAGCCGCTACAATGCCGCCAAAAATGGAGGTTGGATCAGCCGCATACGCCTTGCTGTACGCTTCATAAATACTACCGCCGATTCCCACGCCGCAAGGGTTCATATGCTTCACCGCCACCACTGCTGGTTCGCTGAATTCCTTGACGATTTGCAGTGCCGCGTTAGCATCGTTGATGTTATTGTAGGATAGCTCCTTACCGTGAAGCTGCTTGGCTGTTGTCAGTGTACCTTTCGCTGCCAACGGCTGACGATAAAAAGCCGCTTGCTGGTGTGGATTTTCTCCATAACGCAAATCCTGAATTTTTTCATAGGTTACAGTGTACCGCTCAGGCAATGGCTCGCCTGTTACATTCGACAAATAATCGGAAATCAAAGCGTCGTATGACGCCGTATGACGGAAAACTTTTGCGGCCAAACGCTTACGGGTATTCAGTTCCGTATCGCCATCCTTACGAATTTCCTCCAACACTGTGCTATAGTCATCAGCATCGACTACCACACTGACAAAAGCATGATTTTTTGCCGCAGAACGAAGCATCGTTGGACCGCCGATGTCGATATTTTCAATCGCGTCCTCATAAGTTACACCGGGTTTGGCGATCGTTTCCGCAAAAGGATACAGATTCACAACGACCAGATCAATATAACCCAATCCAAGTTCTTTCATCTGACGCTGATGCTCTTCATTATCCCGAACAGCCAGCAAGCCGCTGTGTACTGCAGGGTGGAGTGTTTTAACACGTCCATCCATAATTTCAGGAAAACCCGTTACCTCTGAAATGCCGATGACGGGAATGCCCTCCTTCGACAACAAGCTGCTCGTTCCCCCTGTCGAAACGATCTCCACACCCAATTTGGACAACTCGCGGCAAAATTCCACGATCCCTCGCTTATCCGATACGCTGACGAGCGCTCTTTTAATACTCACCCTGTCTCCTCCTTTAGCTCTTTCAGAATTTTGCAAAATTCTCTTTTATCATTTTATTTCCCGAGAAATATCGGAAAATGCCTGTACAGCATCCTTGATATGACAAATTACAATCATTCTTAGAGAAGTGAAATCACTTTGCGACCATTTAATTGGATTTTACCTTGGGCCAATTTGCCAACTACCTCTGGATATAGCTGACGTTCCACGGATTGAATGGCTGCGGATAAGGATTCCGCTGTATCATGGTCGTCAACTTCCACGACACGCTGGGCAATAATGGCTCCCGTGTCCATGCCCCCGTCCACAAAATGAACGGTGACGCCACTTACCTTGACCCCATAGGTCAATGCCTGTCCAACAGCATCTTTCCCTGGAAATGCCGGAAGTAGTGACGGATGAATATTAATAATTTTTCCTGCGTAGGCATCGACCATGACGCTGGATAGCAAACGCATGTAGCCAGCTAACACGATGAGATCAATCGATTTCTGCTCCAGTAAAGCCACCAATTCACGCTCATAGTCTTCTCGAGAAGGATATTCCTTGGGTCGAAAAGTATGGCACGCAATTCCAGCTTTCTGTGCTCTAGCTACGGCAGGAGCCGCAGGCTTGTCACAGATGAGCAATTCTACCGAGGCGCCGCCCAGTTCTCCTCGCGCAGCCGCATCCACCAATGACTGAAAATTCGTCCCTTCGCCTGATGCAAAAACAGCAATCCGGTACTCGTTCATTACACCTCTGCTCCCGTAAAGGTCACGATAGAACTGCCTTCCGTTACTTTTCCGATCACATATGCGGCTTCGCCCTGTTCCTTCAAAACTTCCAGTGCAGCCTGTGCATGCTCTTCGCCTACAACGATTACCATCCCAATTCCCATATTAAAGGTTGTGAACATGTCTTTGTTGGAGATTGCACCTTTTTCCTGCATGAGCTGGAAGATTGGCAAAATCGGCCAAGTGCCGTATTCTATATCCACATTGACGTGATCCGGTAACACTCTAGGGATATTTTCAATAAAACCGCCACCTGTGATATGCGCCATACCTTTTACTTTTACCTTGTCCAGCAATGCCAAAACGGATTTCACGTAAATTTTCGTCGGCTCCAGCAGTACATCGCCCAGTTTGCCGTTCAAGCCTTCGATTTCATCATGCAAATCATAACCCTGCTGTTCCAATAACAGCTTGCGCACCAGTGAGAAGCCGTTACTGTGAACTCCACTGGAGGCCAGACCGATCACTGTATCTCCGGGAGCAATGGAGCTACCGTTGATAATTTTGCTTTTATCTACAATCCCTACCGTGAATCCGGCAATATCATATTCACCCTCGCTATACATCCCTGGCATTTCTGCGGTTTCACCGCCGACCAGCGCACAGCCCGATTGATGGCATCCCTCTGCTATTCCAGCGACTATAGCTTCAATTTTCTCGGGCACAACCTTGTCACAAGCGAGGTAATCCAGAAAAAAGAGTGGCTCCGCTCCCCCGACGACAATGTCGTTTACACACATCGCAACCGCGTCAATACCAATGGTGTCATGACGATCCATTGCGAAAGCAAGCTTCAGCTTCGTGCCGACACCATCGGTACCGGAAACGAGTACAGGCTCCTCGTACTTATCCTTATTCAGGCCGAACAATGCACCAAATCCGCCCAAGTCCGTCAGCACTTCGGGACGGAAGGTACGTTTAACGTGCTTTTTCATCCGTTCTACTGCTTCATTACCGGCAGCGATATCTACCCCTGCGTTTTTGTATGCTTCGGACATTCATGAACACTCCTTCAAATGATTGACCCTCCTAAGTCCTCCCTAATAGGGAGGATTCCATGGGGCTGCTCCCCCTGGACCCCTCAAGAATCGGTCAGATGTGTAGGGTTGGGTGCTGCTTGGTGGTTGGTTCGTGCTGTGAGTCGCGTGTTGTCCTTTGTGAATTGCGGGTCATTCCCGCAATTCACAAAGACACGCTTTGGTGCGTGGCCGCCTTCACGGCGGCGGGCACGTCCCGGGCTGTTTGCTTCGCAAAGGCGGGGACGTGCCAGGCAAAGAAGTGAACGGTGCCTACGAGTGGCTCACTTCTTTGCCCTTTGAGGCAGGCAGCTTCGCCTTGCCTGCTGTTGAGCTTCGCTTCGCTGGCTCAACCTTATAAGAGCAGGGTGACTTTTTGTGAGTCACCGCTCCGTTAAAAACTCATGGCATGAAATAGTTATGCCATGAGTTTTTAACGACCTTACCTATCCTCTTCCCGGTGGGAACCAAAGAGGTACAGGCACTGCTGCAAAATGCTGCACACCTGAGAAACGCAGTGGGTGGAAGAATTCTGGAGAAGCGAAGCGTTCGCCTTTGCCGCTGGATTCCAACCCTCTAAGGGGTTATTCCAATTCGGGAATCAGCGGCAACAGCGATCGGAAGAACCTTCCACACGCGGAGTGGCCCCCTCAGAACCGCTTCACCTGCACCATGCGCCACCTGTATCTCTTTTGTTCCCGTTTCTCAACAACTACATCCGAACTTTTCTTCACCTTTGAAATCCACCTGAGTTGGGTAATCATTATCGAAACAAGCTAGGCACAAACCGCCTTTGTAATCTTGTTCGTTATATCCACCTACAGCGGCAATCAAACCCTCGGCGCTCATAAAGTAAAGCGAATCGGCGTTAATTTCCTCACGAATTTCCTCGACGGTTTTGGATGAAGCAATCAGCTCCCGGCGATCCGGCGTGTCAATACCGTAGAAGCACGGGTTTTTGAAAGGCGGCGAGGTAATACGTACATGTACCTCCAACGCTCCCGCATCACGCAGCATATTCACGATTCGACGGGATGTAGTGCCCCGGACGATAGAGTCGTCGATCATAATGACCCGTTTACCTTCAACAACACGGCGTACAGCGCTCAGCTTCATTTTCACACCCTGCTCGCGTAACTCCTGACTCGGCTGAATGAAGGTACGTCCAGTGTATTTATTTTTAATCATGCCCAGCTCATAAGGAATACCTGTCTGCTCTGCATAACCAATCGCAGCCGATATGCTGGAATCCGGCACTCCTGTCACCAGATCCGCATCGACAAAAGCTTCCAACGCCATCTGGCTACCCATTCTTTTGCGTGCAGCATGAAGATTAGAACCATTCAAGTCACTGTCAGGACGAGCAAAATAAATATACTCCATCGCACATAACGCTTTACGGTGCTTATCTTCCGTGTACCGATCTTCATGCAAGCCGTTTTTATCCAGCACTAGCAGTTCACCCGGCTCGATATCGCGCAGCAGTTCTGCACCAATCGTTTCCAGGGCACAAGACTCGGATGCGAACAGATAAGCATCTCCCAGTCTGCCCATCGTGATTGGACGCAGACCATTGGGGTCGGAAGCCACGAGCAGCTTGTCGTTGGTCATAATAAGGAAAGCAAATCCGCCGACAATCCGCTTCAATGCATCTTTCGCGGCCTCCACTAAATCCTTGGATGATCGTGCGATCAAATGCGCCACTACTTCTGTATCGCTGGTCGTTTGAAAAATAGACCCGCCCTGCTCCAGCTCATGTCGAATTTGCAAAGCATTCACAATATTCCCGTTCGTAGCTACCGCTAGGTCGCCATCACGATACTTGAACACCAAAGGCTGTGCATTCGTTAGCTTACTGTCTCCACTTGTCGAGTAGCGCACATGTCCTATGGCAATATCGCCTGTCAGCGAAGCCATCAAATCTTTATTGAATACTTCTTTTACAAGCCCCATTCCACGATGATAATGGAACTCGTCGCCACTGCTCACACAGATGCCTGCACTTTCCTCCCCGCGATGCTGGAGTGCATGCAATCCGTAATATGCTAGGGAAGCGGCATCGGAGTGCCTATACACTCCAAACACGCCGCATTCCTCTTTTAATTTATCAAACAGCCCCTCTTTACCAGAGCCTTCATTATAATAATCTCCAGTCCACAACGTCCGTGCTGTTATTTCATCAGACATGGAATGACATCCTCCCAGATTTGCTTCAAACTGGCGACTGCCTCGTTCAAAGCGGGTTGTCCGTTCACCTCAACTGTCAATTGTGATCCTTCAACTTTTCCTAATACAGTAACTGGCACTTCCAAACCACGCAGATGTGCTTCCAGAGCAGACGCTTTATCCGGCGATGCAGATAACAAAATACGGGATTGGCTTTCGCTAAACAAAGCATGGTCAGGACGCAAAGTCGTTTCTACGTTGACCTGTGCTCCCAATCCGCCGCTAATCCCAGATTCCGCAAGCGCTACAGCCAATCCGCCCTCTGCCAAATCATGCGCAGATTGTACCAATCCGCCCTGAATCGCTCCCAGTACCGCAGTCAGCAGTTTTTTCTCTACGTTCAAATCTAGCTCAGGCGGGCGTCCCTCGGATACACCGTGTACGACAGCTTGGAACTCGCTGCCTCCCAGCTCGGCCTTCGTTTCCCCCACCAAGAAAATCACATCACCCTCGGCTTTGAAGCCTTGTGTTGTTATATGATCCGTATCATGTACCAAACCTACCATACCGACAACAGGCGTCGGATAGATGGAGCCTTTGGTATTTTCGTTGTACAAGCTGACATTCCCCCCGATAACAGGTGTATCCAGTACACGGCAAGCTTCAGCCATACCATCTACGGCTTTTTCCATTTGCCAGAAAATATCCGGCTTTTCAGGGTTACCGAAGTTCAGGTTATCTGTAATCGCCAACGGCTCGCCGCCAGAACATACAATGTTACGCGCTGCTTCACTGACTGCAATCCGTCCGCCTACCTCTGGGTCAAGGTATACATAACGTCCGTTACAATCTGTCGTCATGGCAAGTCCCTTACGAGTTCCGCGCACAGTCACTACAGCTGCATCCGATCCCGGACGAACGGCTGTACTCGTACGAACCATGTAGTCATATTGCTCGTATACCCATTTCTTACTAGCTACACTTGGTGAAGACAGCACCTTTTTCAGCGCACCGTTCAAATCCGTCACTTCTGCATAACGAAGTGTGTCAATGGCAGCATTTTGCTCATAATAAGCGGGGACTTCGGAAGGCTTGTCATAAATCGGGCATTCATCAACCAGCGCCGTCACTGGCATATCTCCGACCACTTCATTGTGATGGAACAAACGCAAACGACCGTCATCCGTCACTTTACCGACCTTGGCACAAATAACGCCCCAGCGCTCGAAAATTTCCAGTGCCTGTGCTTCATCCTTAGGCTCTACTACGAACAGCATCCGTTCTTGTGATTCGGACAGCATCATTTCATAAGGTGTCATGCCCTCTTCACGCTGCGGTACCTGATCCAGATACAGTTCCAGACCGTTGCCAGCCTTACTCGCCATCTCCGCGCTGGAGCAGGTAAGTCCCGCGGCACCCATATCCTGAATACCCAGCACAATACCGCTGTCGATCAGTTCCAGACATGATTCCATAACCAGCTTCTCCATAAAAGGATCGCCTACTTGAACCGCAGTCCGGTTCGCTTCAGATTCTTCTGTCAGCTCAACCGATGCGAATGTCGCTCCGTGAATCCCATCACGACCTGTCGGTGGGCCCACATAGAACACCGGGTTACCGACCCCTTTAGCAACACCTCGCTGGATTTTATCATGGTCAATCAGTCCGACACACATTGCATTAACGAGTGGGTTGCCTTCGTAGCTTTCATCAAATACAACCTCGCCACCTACAGTCGGAATACCGATACAGTTCCCGTAGCCCGCAATACCAGATACTACATGCTCGAACAAATATTTCACACGGTCGCTCTCCAGCTTGCCAAAACGCAGAGAGTTCAACACCGCAACAGGCCTTGCGCCCATGGAGAAAATATCACGGATGATACCGCCTACCCCAGTCGCTGCTCCTTGAAAAGGCTCCACAGCCGACGGATGGTTGTGGCTTTCGATTTTAAATACAACCGCTTGGTTATCACCGATATCTACAATGCCTGCGCCCTCACCGGGTCCCATCAGCACTCGTGGACCACTCGTTGGAAAACGACGCAATAACGGCTTGGAGTTTTTGTAAGCACAATGCTCTGACCACATGACACTGAATACACCAATCTCCGTATAATTCGGCTGACGTCCCATGAATTCACAGATCAACGCATATTCGCTATCCGACACACCCATCTGCTGGTACAGTTTATGCTCGGCAACCTGCTCTGCCGTTGGTTCCTTAGCGGACACTTGCTGTGCCATGTCGATCCCTCCATGCGTTCAAAATAGATGTAAACATACGTTTGCCGTCATCCGTTCCGAGCAATGCGTCCACCGCGCGTTCAGGGTGAGGCATCATGCCCAGCACGTTTCCTTGTTCATTACAAATCCCTGCGATATCCGTCATGGAACCGTTTGGATTATCTTTATACGTAAATACGATCTGGTTATTCGCCTGCAAGCGAGCCAGCGTCTCATCATCACAGTAATAGTTGCCTTCGCCGTGTGCGATCGGAATGACGATCTTTTCACCAGCAGCGTAATCTTTAGTAAAAGGTGTTTGGTTATTCGTAACCTGCAACACCGTATCCCGGCATAGGAATTTCATCGACAGATTACGGCGTAAAGCCCCTGGCAACAGACCGGCTTCGGTCAGAATTTGGAAACCGTTGCAAATCCCCAAAATATATTTGCCCTCGGCAGCCGCTTTGGCTACTTCCTTCATCACCGGTGCAAACCGGGAAATCGCACCGCAGCGTAGATAATCCCCGTAAGAGAAGCCGCCAGGAACAAGAATACAATCATAAGACGACAGATCCGTCGCAGTATGCCATACATAATCGACAGGTTCACCGACCGTGTCCTCTATCGCCTTATAGCAGTCAATATCACAGTTGGATCCTGGAAAAACCAGAACTGCAAATTTCATGGAATTAGCCCTCCAGTTCGTAGCGGTAGTCTTCAATGACCGTGTTGGCCAATAGCTTTTCACACATCTCGATGACGCGCTTTTCAGCACTCTCGCGGTCTGTTGTATCCAGATTCAGTTCCATATACTTGCCAATTCTGACGCTGTCCACTTCTCCGAAACCCATAGAATGCAGTGCGCCTTGCACCGCAACCCCTTGCGGGTCCAAAACGCTTTGCTTAATCGTGACATAGACTGTTGCTTTCATCATGTTCCTTCAGTTCCTCCTCCGAATGAGTGAATCCTATTGGTTGAATTATGATTACTATTTACTGTGCCGTCAGACGCCGCCAAATATCCGTATATCTTGCAGTTGTTTCTTTTACGACATCAGCCGGCAACGGATCAGGCTTGCTATTCTTGTCCCAACCGGATGATGCCAAATAACTTCGTACCGGCTCCTTGTCCATGCTGTCAATCTCAACATCCAGCTCATACTTTTCCTGTGCCCAGAATCGGGATGAGTCCGGAGTGAAAATTTCGTCAATCAAAATAACCTTCCCGTTAACAAGACCAAACTCAAACTTGCAATCGGCTAAAATAATCCCCCGCTTCTCGCAGAAAGCACGTGCAAATTCGTACAACGCCAAACTCTTTTCCTCAAGCTCACCTGTTAGTTCAACCCCGACCAGTTCTTTCATTTGGTGAAGGGAAATGTCCTCGTCGTGTCCAACATCATTTTTTGCAGCTGGTGTAAATAAAGGCTTGGGAAAGCGTTCATTTTTACGCAGCCCCTCTGGCAATGGAATGCCGTTCACCTCACCGTTCTGCTCATACTGACGCCACCCGCCTCCGGTAATATATCCGCGCACCACACACTCAATGTCGATGCGTTCAGCCTTCAGCGTGACCATGATCCGGTCCTTCAGCAACTCTTTATTCTGTTCGTCGATCACATGCCCGAGCTTGTTCACATCAGTGTGCACGACATGGTTTTCCAACAAGTCTTTCGTCTGCTCAAACCAGAAAGCGCTGAGCTTATTCAGCACATTCCCCTTTTCGGGCACGGGTGGCTCTAACACATAATCAAAAGCCGAAATTCGGTCTGTCACCACAATCAGAAAATGCTCTCCGAGATCATACAGTTCACGCACCTTGCCTTTATACAAGAGCGGCGCATGGATCAGACCTTCGGCAGTAGACAATGACATTTCATTACACCTCTTTCATAGAAGTTGCCCCTCCTAAATCAACCTTTGCCCCTCCTAAATCCTCCCCTCAGGGAGAACCCCCAGGGCTGCTGCCCTCGGGACTCCCGCAAGGGTTGGCGTAGTGAGCAGGGGATAGCGGGTTACTGGAGCTGGGGTGGTGTGAGCGCGTTCCGCTGGATTAAGGCTTGTTGACACAAGCTGTCATCCAGCAACGCTTTTACGTCGGTACAAAATAGCGTTTTTACGCGTATGCCGCCGCAATACCATTCGGCCCGTGGCCGTAGCACGGCATGCCGTGCAGCGAGCATTGGGCTTTGCCCTGTTGTGCGCATGTGCTACGCTGCACACGGATACGGTGGCTCAAGGCTTCGCTTCTTGAGCCTGCGCGTTCTCGTGAGGGCAGCGGGCTGTTTGCTGCGCAAATTCGGCAGCCCTCACGAGAACGTGGCCTGCGATAGAAAGCAGTGGAACACGCTTTTCCATCGCCTTTGGGAAGGTGCGGCATCTTATGTGCCGCACCTTCCCTAGTTCTGCTCCCACACGAAGGTTGGTGCTGGGTGCAGCGGAGCGGACGGAATCGTTCTGGAGAAGCGTCAGCGCTTGCCTTTGCCTCTGGATTCCAACCAATATCTGGTCTTATACAATCACAGGAATCCAGGGGCAACAGCAATCGGAGGAATGATCCGTTCGCGCAGCGGCCTCACCACGCAGCAACCTTCCCTCCTACTCCCCTAATCCCAGCTTTTTGAAGATCGTATCCACGTTCTTCAGATGCCAGGCTGGGTTGAACGCATCCTCGATTTCGTCTGCGCTGAGCACGGCAGTAATTTCCGGAGTTGCCTCGACGATTTCGCGGAATTGGCGTTGCTCTTCCCACGCCTGCATAGCACGCGGCTGCACGGTATCGTAGGCTTTTTCACGACTAAAGCCTTTGTCGATCAACTTCGTCATAATACGGCCGGAGAATGGTACACCATACGTACGTGCCATATTGCGCTTCATATTTTCAGGGAAGACCGTCAGATTTTTTACGATATTGCCAAAACGGTTCAGCATGTAGTTCAACAGCATTGTTGCATCTGGCAGGATAATACGTTCCACAGAAGAATGCGAGATGTCGCGTTCATGCCACAGGGTTACGTTCTCATACGCCGATACCATATGCCCACGAATCACGCGTGCCAGGCCAGAGATGTTTTCACTGCCGATCGGATTGCGTTTATGCGGCATCGCAGAAGAACCTTTTTGACCTTTGGCAAAAGCTTCTTCCACCTCACGGAACTCACTCTTTTGCAGAGCACGGACTTCTGTAGCAAATTTGTCCAACGATGTGGCGATCAACGCTAATGTTGCCATGTATTCGGCATGACGGTCGCGCTGAAGCGTCTGTGTAGAAATTGGTGCAGGCTTGGTGCCCAGCTTGCGGCATACAAATTCTTCTACGGCCGGGTCAATGTTGGCATATGTCCCAACTGCACCGGACATTTTACCGTATTGTACTTGGTCAGCCGCAAAACGAAAGCGTTCCAGATTGCGCTTCATTTCCTCGTACCACAATCCCATCTTCAGTCCAAACGTTGTTGGCTCAGCATGTACTCCGTGTGTACGTCCCATCATCGGTGTGTGCTTGTAAGCCAATGCCTTTTCCTTCAAAATTTCAATAAAATTCAAGATATCGCGCTCCAGGATTTCATTCGCCTGCTTTAACAGGTAGCCCAGTGCCGTATCAACTACGTCTGTGGAGGTCAAGCCATAATGTACCCATTTGCGCTCGTCTCCAAGACTTTCGGACACCGTGCGGGTAAAAGCAATGACATCATGTCTTGTCTCCTGCTCAATTTCATAGATCCGTTCAATATCAAAACTTGCATTCTTACGCAGAGCCACAGTATCCTCTTTTGGGATAACCCCTAATTCCGCCCAAGCTTCACAGGCACACAGCTCTACTTCCAGCCACGCTTTAAATTTATTTTCTTCCGTCCAAATCGCTCTCATTTCCGGTCTGCTATAGCGTTCGATCATGACTATTTATTCCCCCAAATATTGGTTTGTTCAATCCATTCCAGCGCTTGTTCCGCATCCTGGCACAATAGATTAATATGTCCCATCTTTCGGCCTGGCTTGGCTTCACTTTTTCCATACAAATGCAGCTTGGGTACAACATCCAATCTTTCAGCTTCAACATCCGATTGCGCAAACCGCCGAACCACATCCTCCAAATGCTCACCTAGCACATTGACCATCACGACGGAAGTCAGCAGCTTCGTGCTGCCCAAGGGTAAACCGCAAATCGCACGTATGTGCTGCTCGAATTGCGACGTCGCGCACCCCTCCATCGTGTAATGACCGGAGTTATGCGGTCGTGGTGCTAACTCATTAACGTACAATTGTCCGTCTTCGGTGACAAACATCTCCACAGCGAGCAGTCCCACCGCACCCAGCGACTCTGCCACAGCCAGCGCCAACTTGCGTGCTTCCTCCTGGACAGGCTCTGGCACACGTGCAGGCACAATTGACGTGTGCAAAATATTGTTCACGTGAATGTTTTCGGCAGGTGGAAAGGCTTTGGCTTCACCGTTCGTGCTGCGAGCTACAATCACCGAGATTTCGCAGCGAAAACGAATGAACTGTTCCAATACCAGTTCCGCACCGCCTCCTGTCAGTTGTTCGTAGGCAGCCCTGGCTTGCTCTGGTTGGCGAATGACCACTTGTCCCTTTCCATCATAACCACCGACTGCTGTCTTGAGCACACACGGTACACCCAGTTCAGCTACCGCTTGAACCATATCCGCAAGACTACTGATTTCACGATACGGAGCGACAGGGACACCAGCAGCTTCAATAGAACGCTTTTCTCTCAGACGATGCTGTGTTGTGTACAAAAGACTGCTGCCTTGCGGCACACTGGATTCCTTTTCCAAAAGTGCAGCCACACCTGCGTCCACATTTTCAAACTCATACGTGATCACATCGCACCGCTCAGCCAGCTCTCTGGCCGCATGCTCATCATCATAGGCAGCGCGGATTTGTTCAGATACCTGCCCACAGGGGCTATACGGTACAGGGTCCAGTGTCACAAAGCGATATCCTAGATTGGTTCCGGCCAGTACAAGCATTCTTCCTAATTGCCCGCCTCCTAAAAGTCCAATCGTTGTACCAGGAGGTCGGATACGGCCTGCGGGTTCACTTGCCCCATTCATAGCGAGTCACTGCCTTCCAGCACCTCATCACGAATACGGTCGCGTCTCGCCAAAACCCGCTGGCTTATCTTTTCGTCAAAAGCGCCTAATATTTGTGCTGCCAGCAGCCCTGCATTTGTAGCGCCTGCCTTACCAATTGCCACAGTGGCAACCGGAATACCACCCGGCATCTGCACAATGGAGAGCAGGGAGTCCAGACCGTTCAGAGCCTTCGACTGAACAGGCACACCAATGACCGGCAATGCTGTCTTCGCAGCCACCATTCCTGGCAGATGCGCAGCCCCACCCGCTCCAGCAATAATGACCTTTAGTCCACGCCCAGCGGCCTCTTCTGCAAAACGAAACATTAAATCCGGTGTACGATGGGCTGAAACTACTTTTTTCTCATATCCGATTTCAAGCTCGTCCAGCACAGCACATGCATGCTGCATGGTGTCCCAGTCTGATGTGCTGCCCATAATGACAGCGACCTGCACTGACATGTCCTTCACTCCCTGTTTATCAATAAGCGCCAAAAATCCGGCACTCGAAAATAAAGTTATTTTCAAGACACCGGACTACGAAAAAACAAACGACAGAGCCTCTTAAAGGCATGCAAAAGCAAGCCTCTTCCACCGCATCCAATGCGGCTTCAGCCGTATGTCTCCCGTAGTCCGGAAATTTAAGGTTTCCAGGTAGAAACTTCCGGGCCATATCCCCGGCATTATACGAGTTAGCATTGTGCCTATTCCATCCCAATCGATATTCTTTACAAGTATGATCGTGGTTTGTTTCGGCTCAAACATGTGTACCTTATTAAATTGCACCTTAAGTTCATTTTTTATCGATAATACACTTCCTAGTTTAACAATTCCCTACACCTTATGTCAACTTGAAAACGAACATTAGAATAATCATACAATAGAATGTTCGTGTTTAGTGAAATCAGTACCCTTATATACCCACAGGTCAGGACTATTGTATTATATTTAGCTATCGCTCCCCTCCCCTGATAACAGCGACCGCAACGCATCCCACTGAAAAAAATAAAAGTCGGCACTCCCTATACAGGCAGTAAACCGACTTTTACTTTTTTATTCAGTTATTTTACGACCAGCACAGGAATACGCGCATGCTGCACCACATTGTGACTTACGCTTCCCAATACAAATTCACGGATACCACCTAAACCTCGGCTGCCGATCACAATCGCATCGAAGCCATTCTCATTGGCATAATCCAAAATGACTTCGGCTGGAGAACCTTGAATCAGTTCCACCTTGGCATCTACACCCTGCTCAGCAAGTCGTTTTTTAACTTCATCCGTAGTTTGTTCGGCCAAATCGTAATATTCTTTATTTATTGAAGCCGGAATTGGAGCCAAACCTTCGCCCATAAAGATCCGAGGAAAATCGAATGCCGTTACCACCTCAAGCTTCGAGGACGGTGATGCCTTGACCAATTCAGCCGCCTTTAACAAAGCCTTGTTGGATGCATCCGAACCATCATAAGCAAGCAATACTTTTGAAAATATCATAATATGCACCTCTTCCTCATTCAGTTTATTGATTCAAAGCCTGAAATATGTATTCCTGTGGTTGTTCATTCCATGTCACCGGATGGCTGGAATAGTCTTCTCACTCATCATTAAACTTCCCTATGAGAACCTAAACTCCTCCCCTTTACCGTAAAAAATACCCATACAGCAATGCGTTCATGAATAGCAACGCAGGAATACCTAGTCTGAAGCTCATATGCCGTGTTTTATGGCGTTTACGGTACATGGCAATTAGAACGCCTAATGCTCCCCCGATCAGGGCCAGGAAAAAC
Organism: Paenibacillus sp. FSL M8-0228; assembly: GCF_038007385.1. Taxonomy (NCBI): domain Bacteria; kingdom Bacillati; phylum Bacillota; class Bacilli; order Caryophanales; family Paenibacillaceae; genus Paenibacillus; species Paenibacillus sp. FSL M8-0228. The sequence goes on along the minus strand of NZ_JBBOXA010000001.1, from coordinate 934,458 downwards.
AACGTCCGTTCAGGTACACGATCGCGATGTTTACGTGCTCTCTTTTTATCCTCCGACATTACCAGATAGCCTACTGCATTGATAAACAGCAGCCATACCAACAAGCCTGTCTGCAATGTCTCTCCTCCTTTTGCACACCGTACCAAGTTCAGGTATTAGGCCTTATATAGCGCTCTCCCCCTCATTATAACCCCACCCCTTTTACAGAAACAACGCCTCTTCTGACTTGGATAGCGCTTTTGCGGAAATAGTAAGGTTGCATAAGGGCGATCCCCGAGTGCATCTATTTCGTCTTAAAGGAGGAACTGCGATGGAAAGCACCCATGAATACGTTGAAAAGCTGCGAGAAAATGCAAAAAAGGCAGAACGCAACCGTAAACGAGGAAAAGGAACTCCCAGCGCCAGCTTGCCGACAAAACAGCATTCCAACAATCCTTGATCAACGAATCTGCATTAAGCTGTATAGCCGCGTTATTAACCTAAAGTATCAACTTAACCCTGCAGCCTTTTATGCGAATTGATTACAGGGTAAAATCTGTTGTTTAGCTTCCACAATAACAGCAAGCAGACTCCTTATGAGATATCTGCTTGTTGTTTTGTTTTGCAAACTTTTTTGAAATCGATTACATTTATAATAAATAAGTTCTAAAGTCATATTTCCTAACATAAGTGTTGACTAAAAGCAATTTTACACCCTATAATTCGTGATATTAACGTAATTCGACAAAATATTTGTCAGTTAATCTATCATTTATATTTGAGGTTTAAGATTGGAGAGGAGCTTTATATGACTAACATGAAAAAAATGACGATGATTCCCCTGTTGGCTAGCTTTATTCTCGGTAGTACTTTATGGAGTGGTGGATTTACCGCCAACGCTGCGGCTGCGGCAGCAGCTACAACCAGCACAACTGCACCTGCTTCTACCACTACAACGTCGGACAAATCCGAAAATCCTCAAACCAATCATTTACCCAATATTAAAATACTTGCCACAGGAGGGACCATCGCAGGATCATCTTCCGTCAATACGGATACAACCGGCTACAAAGCAGGCGCGTTGGGTGTGGAAACTCTGATCAATGCCGTTCCTGAGATGAAAAGTATTGCAAATGTCAGTGGTGAGCAAGTTGTTAATGTAGGTAGTCCCGACGTTAATAATGAGATCCTCCTAAAACTTGCCAAACGCACCAATGAACTGCTTGCCAGAGACGATGTAGATGGCATTGTCATTACACATGGTACAGATACATTAGAAGAAACAGCTTATTTCCTCAATCTTGTTATCAAAAGCGATAAGCCAGTAGTTGTCGTTGGCTCTATGCGTCCAGCTACTGCCATCAGTGCTGATGGTCCCTTCAACCTTTATAATGCAGTGAAAGTCGCCGGGGCTTCGGCCTCTAAAGGTCAGGGTGTACTCGTCCTGTTGAACGACCGTATCGGTGCAGCAAGATACATCACCAAAACGAACACAACAGCAGTCGATACGTTCAAGTCTGTGGAGCAAGGATACCTTGGAGCTGTTGTGGGCGATCAAGTGTACTACTACAACAAATCCACACACAAGCATACGACTTCTTCTGTATTCGACATCTCTAACCTGACTGAACTGCCACAAGTAGATATTTTATACGAATATCAAAACAATGGTCGCTATCTGTATGATGCAGCCGTAGCAGCTGGTGCCAAGGGAATTGTCGTAGCTGGTTCCGGTAATGGCTCCTTGTCCAAGACCTCCTCAGAAGGCGCAGAGGCCGCAGGTAAAAAAGGAGTGATCATTGCCCGCTCCAGCCGCGTGGGAAGTGGAGTGGTGTCCCCGTCAACAAAAGACGCGGCATCGAACTTTGTATCGACCGATTCGCTTAATCCGCAAAAAGCACGGATTTTGCTCATGCTTGCTTTGACCCAAACACACGATGTTAACCAAATTCAATCCTTTTTCAATGAATACTAAAAGTAGTCATCCAAATCAAATAAATCAACATTCTATTATGAAAAAGAAGCAGCGATTACGGTTGACCACCGTAACTGCTGCTTCTTTTTTTTTGCGAGACTGGTCTAGCATCAGTAACTACTTCATCTGATATCCAATCGTCTTGGTTCTATACAGTAATTCGTTGTCCCTCCCACGCAACATCAAGACTGCTGTTTGGGAATCCCATTCAAGCTTGGAGGATATTTCGCTTGCTTCTCTGGATGAGCAGCAATTTCCTCCTCCAGTATGCTTGATTTATTTTGCTGATTATTGATTTTAAGCGGCTTATGTTTGGGCATAAATACTCACCTCCTCGGCTTACCATGCCAAGGAGTGATCGTTTTTATACCGACGTATACCTGCTGATTATGTGACTGTAGCACTTTTGGTCATCCGTTATTTGCCCTGCTATTTGCCCTGCTTTTGTTCCATCGCTGCTTTAAGCAAATCACCCAAACTGGAGCCAAAAGATTCCTGCTTTTCAAATTGTCTTACTAGCTTTTGCTGTTCCCGTTTGTTTACCCGTTGCTTGTCCTTATCCAACGTCTCGGTAATGCCACAGGGCAGGCATCTTACATACAATCCTGCTTTGCCCTCTTTCATTTCCATTTTCTTATGACACTGCGGGCAACGTCGATTGGACAAACGTTTTTCCCCTGAACGACGGTAACCGCAATCCGCACTTGGACATACAAGGAACTTGCCTTTCTTGCCCTTCTTCTCCAATAGCTTTGTACCACAATCTGGACAATGACTATTCGTCACATTATGAGGCTTGTACTCCGCACTGCTATTTTTCACAGTGGAAACCAGCTCTTTCGCCATAGCACGAATAGAATTCAAAAACGGTTCCGGTTGTCCTTGACCACGAGCAATCCGTTCTAGCTCCGCTTCCCAACGTGCCGTCAATTCGGGCGTTCGAAGCTGTGGAGCCGCCAGATCAATCAATTGTTTACCTTTCCCGGTTGGATGCATCACGTTCCCCTGACGCTCAATCGTATCCGAGCTGACAAGCTTCTCAATCAAATCCGCACGGGTAGCAGGAGTACCCAGTCCATGCTTTTCCATTTGAGCGAGGAGGGCTGCTTCTGTATACCGCTTCGGCGGCATCGTTCGCCTAGCTCGTACAAGACAACGCTGTAACCGGACGGAATCTCCTTTTTGCAGCTCAGGTAAAATAACGCCTCGTCCATTGTTTTCCCGATCCTCTGCTTCTTCATCATCCATATCATAATGGTTCGCGTCATATACAGCACGCCATCCGCTATCTTTTACCGTTGTGCCTTTTACCTGAAACGTCTCCTGCTCCACCGTTACTGATACGGCTACAGCATCATAACGTGCAGGTGGATAGAATAGACTGATAAAACGTCGTGCAATCAGATCATACAGCTTACGTTCCTCTGGGCTCAACTGATTAAGCAATAATGTCTGCTCAGTAGGAATAATCGCATGATGATCCGTGACTTTACTGTCATCCACAATTCGCTTTGTGATTGGTAAGTTGTTACGCAATAGCGGACGTGCCAAGGAAGCATACGGACCTACTGCTACACTACTGAGCCTTTCCTTAAGTGTATCCACCATATCGGATGTCAGATAACGGCTGTCTGTACGTGGATAAGTCACCAGCTTATGCTGCTCATACAGACGCTGAAGCAGATTAGACGTCTGTTTAGCTGAAAAGCCATAGCGCTGGTTAGCATCTCTTTGCAGCTCCGTTAAATCATACGCCAGCGGGTGAGGCTCGTTCTTTTCGCTCTTTTTAACACTCGCAACTGTGCCTTTGGCCCCCTCAAGTCTTCGGCGCAAAGCCTCTGCTTGAGTGCGGTCAAACATGCGTGAATCCCCGCTTTCTGCCCGCCAAGTTGCCTGAAAATCGCCAAAATCCGCCGTCAGAGTATCATATTCCTGAGAACGGAATTCGGTAATTTCCTTCTCACGCTCCATAATCATCCCCAGCGTTGGTGTCTGCACTCTTCCAGCCGAAAGTTGGGCGTTATAACGACAAGTCAACGCGCGAGTTACATTGAGACCAATCATCCAGTCTGCTTCAGCTCTACAGCGAGCCGATTCATATAAACGATCAAACTGCTGACCAGGCAATAGCTTTGCGAAACCTGCCTTAATCGCCTTGTCCGTCTGCGAGGAGATCCATAAGCGCCGGAAGGGCTTTTTCCAGTTTGCCATTTGGATGATCCAGCGTGCCAACAATTCACCTTCACGAGCAGCATCTGTTGCCACGATAAGCTCTCCAATGTCCTGCCGCTTCATGAGCTGCTGCACAGCTTTGAACTGGTGATTACTTTCGCGCAGCACCTTTAACTTTGAACTCTTCGGAAGAATAGGCAGGTCCTCCAAATTCCAGGTCGCATACTTAGAATCGTAATCCTCCGGCTCTGCTAAGCCGACCAAATGTCCCAGTGCCCACGTCACCACGTACTGGGGTCCTTCTATATAACTTTTATGCTTCTCGCGGCTACCCATCACACGTGCAATCTCTCTGGCCACGGACGGTTTTTCTGCCAATACCAGTACCTTCATGTTACGCTCCTTTCTCTCATAGTGTTAATTATACCATCCTGCCAACTTACGATAAATTCTAATGCCAACGGCTCTTATTAACATGATCGTACATACTAGTGCTATTGCTTCTACATGGGTTAGGATAACTTACAAATCAGGCACACTCCATTTTAATAGCAGACCCGCATAGGTGAGGCCTCCCCCAAATCCATATAACAACACATGTTGTCCATACCGTAAACGTCCATCATCCAAACCACACTGCAAAGCCAACGGGATGGATGCCGCCGATGTGTTACCATACAATTCTACGCTTGTCAGCGTTTTTTCCAAAGGTACTGTACTTCTTTCACATATGGACTCGATCATTCTCAAATTAGCGCTATGAGGTACAAACCAGTCAAGATCCTCCTTCTTCATATTTGCCTTATCCAATAATCGTTCTATTCCCGTTGGAACAGAGCGAACAGCCCATTTATAAACCTCACGTCCATTTTGAGCAATAAATCCATGGTCTTGCAGCTTCTCTCCATCCAAATGATCAGATAATCCCACACGGTAAAGATGTGCTCCCCCTTGCCCATAGGTACCTATATCTGAAGTTAAAAATGATCCTTCATCCTCGTCATATTCTACAAGTGCAACCCCTGCACCATCTCCAAAAAGTATACACGTCGTCCGATCCGTATAATCTGTAATTTTGGACAACGTTTCGGCTCCCACTACCAGCACCTTACGATGCAGACCACTCGTAATAAGGCCATTTGCCAAATGAAGTCCATAGGAAAAACCTGCACATGCTGCACTAACATCTATTGACCCTGTGTTTGGAATATCAAAATGAGCCTGAATACGTGAAGCCGTGCTTGGAAAGTAGTAATCAGGTGTACTCGTCGCTACAATAATCATCTCAACATCGTTTATATTTACGTCATACAGGTTAATCATACGAGTAATAGCTTGTATACATAAATCAGATACATATTGATCTTCAGCCGCAATGCGTCTTTCATGCATACCCGTTCTCTGTACAATCCACTCGTTACTCGTATCCACAAGCTTCTCCAAGTCAGCGTTCGTCAAAATCCGTTCAGGTACATAAGTGCCAAAGGCGGTAAGCTTAGCTTTTGAATTCAACAATCTGATCACTCTCCTTTGTAATCCTTATTCATATTATAACACCAGATACTAATACCTGGTACTAAATTATTTTAAAACCGTCTTCTTATTTATTAGTTAATATCCACTTATCCAGTTGAACTTATAACAAACTCACTTTAAATAAAATCCCAGTGCCTTATAACGCAAAAAAGAGACCAAGATCTTCAGAAGATCTTGGTCTCTTTTACTTGTTGCTTGGCGACGTCCTACTCTCCCAGGACCCTGCGGTCCAAGTACCATCGGCGCTGGAGGGCTTAACGGTCGTGTTCGGGATGGGTACGTGTGGAACCCCTCCGCTATCGCCACCAAACATGAATTTGCTACGCAAATTCTTCCGTACGGTTATTCGGTTCACCACTTATCGTGTGAATGAATAGCCATGCGCTTGTCGTATGTCACTTGTACATACCTTCAAGGTTACACCCTGAAAACTGGATCCGAAACTCATTTGCGTTTTATCTTTAGGATAAGCCCTCGACCGATTAGTATTGGTCAGCTCCATGCATTACTGCACTTCCACCCCCAACCTATCTACCTCGTCGTCTTCAAGGGGTCTTACTAATTGGGAAATCTCATCTTGAGGGGGGCTTCACGCTTAGATGCTTTCAGCGCTTATCCCTTCCGTACATAGCTACCCAGCGGTGCTCCTGGCGGAACAACTGGTACACCAGCGGTACGTCCATCCCGGTCCTCTCGTACTAAGGACAGCTCCTCTCAAATTTCCTACGCCCACGACAGATAGGGACCGAACTGTCTCACGACGTTCTGAACCCAGCTCGCGTACCGCTTTAATGGGCGAACAGCCCAACCCTTGGGACCTACTTCAGCCCCAGGATGCGATGAGCCGACATCGAGGTGCCAAACCTCCCCGTCGATGTGGACTCTTGGGGGAGATAAGCCTGTTATCCCCAGGGTAGCTTTTATCCGTTGAGCGATGGCCCTTCCATGCGGTACCACCGGATCACTAAGCCCGACTTTCGTCCCTGCTCGACTTGTAGGTCTCGCAGTCAAGCTCCCTTCTGCCTTTGCACTCTTCGAATGATTTCCAACCATTCTGAGGGAACCTTGGGGCGCCTCCGTTACTCTTTAGGAGGCGACCGCCCCAGTCAAACTGCCCACCTGACACTGTCCTCGCACCGGTTCACGGTACCAAGTTAGAACCTAGATACGATCAGGGTGGTATCCCAAGGATGCCTCCCTTCAAGCTGGCGCTCAAAGTTCGACGGCTCCCACCTATCCTGTACAGATCGTACCCAAATTCAATATCAAGCTGCAGTAAAGCTCCATGGGGTCTTTCCGTCTTGTCGCGGGTAACCTGCATCTTCACAGGTATTAAAATTTCACCGGATCTCTCGTTGAGACAGCGCCCAAGTCGTTACGCCATTCGTGCGGGTCAGAATTTACCTGACAAGGAATTTCGCTACCTTAGGACCGTTATAGTTACGGCCGCCGTTTACTGGGGCTTCGGTTCATAGCTTCGCCCCGAAGGGCTTACCACTCCCCTTAACCTTCCAGCACCGGGCAGGCGTCAGCCCGTATACTTCGCCTTGCGGCTTCGCACAGACCTGTGTTTTTGCTAAACAGTCGCTTGGGCCTTTTCACTGCGGCCCCCTCGGGCTATTCACCCTACCGAGGCACCCCTTCTCCCGAAGTTACGGGGTCATTTTGCCGAGTTCCTTAACGAGAGTTCTTCCGCGCGCCTTAGAATTCTCTTCTCGCCTACCTGTGTCGGTTTGCGGTACGGGCACCTTCTCCTGGCTAGAGGCTTTTCTTGGCAGTCTGAGATCATGACCTTCGCTACTATAATTTTCGCTCCCCATCACAGCCCAGCCTTACGATGTGCGGATTTGCCTACACACCAGCCTCACTGCTTAGACGGACATCCATCCGTCCGCGTCACTACCCTACTGCGTCACCCCATCGCTCATAACGGATTACGGTGGTACAGGAATTTCGACCTGTTGTCCTTCGACTACGCCTATCGGCCTCGCCTTAGGTCCCGACTTACCCTGAGCGGACGAACCTTCCTCAGGAACCCTTAGGCTTTCGGCGGATCTGATTCTCACAGATCTTTTCGTTACTCATACCGGCATTCTCACTTGAATGCAGTCCAGCGCTCCTTACGGTACACCTTCAACCCGCATTCAACGCTCCCCTACCCCTGATGCAAGCATCAAGCCATAGCTTCGGTGGTGTGTTTAGCCCCGTTACATTTTCGGCGCAGAGTCACTCGACCAGTGAGCTATTACGCACTCTTTCAATGGTGGCTGCTTCTAAGCCAACATCCTGGTTGTCTGTGCAACTCCACATCCTTTCCCACTTAACACACACTTGGGGACCTTAGCTGATGGTCTGGGCTGTTTCCCTTTCGACAATGGATCTTAGCACTCACTGTCTGACTCCCGGAACTAAATCTATGGCATTCGGAGTTTGACTGAGCTTGGTAACCCTTGCGGGCCCCGCACCCAATCAGTGCTCTACCTCCACGATTCTTCTTTCCGAGGCTAGCCCTAAAGCTATTTCGGGGAGAACCAGCTATCTCCGGGTTCGATTGGAATTTCTCCGCTACCCCCACCTCATCCCCGCATTTTTCAACATGCGTGGGTTCGGGCCTCCAGTGCGTGTTACCGCACCTTCACCCTGGACAGGGGTAGATCACCCGGTTTCGGGTCTACGTCCACGTACTCATTCGCCCTATTCAGACTCGCTTTCGCTGCGGCTTCAGCTCTTCACCTTAACCTTGCACGGGAACGTAACTCGCCGGTTCATTCTACAAAAGGCACGCCATCACCCATAGATCGGGCTCTGACTTCTTGTAAGCACACGGTTTCAGGATCTATTTCACTCCCCTTCCGGGGTGCTTTTCACCTTTCCCTCACGGTACTGCTTCACTATCGGTCGCCAGGGAGTATTTAGCCTTGGCAGATGGTCCTGCCGGATTCATACGGGGTTTCACGTGCCCCGCACTACTCGGGATCCGTCTCGGAGGGAACAAGTTTTGAATTACAGGGCTTTTACCTTCTCTGGCGGGCCTTTCCAGACCTCTTCATCTAACCGGTTCCTTTGTAACTCCATGTGAGACGTCCCACAACCCCAAGGAGCAAGCTCCTTGGTTTGGGCTAATCCGCGTTCGCTCGCCGCTACTGACGGAATCACTATTGTTTTCTCTTCCTCAGGGTACTTAGATGTTTCAGTTCCCCTGGTCTGCCTCTATTCTGCCTATGTATTCAGCAGAAAGTGACTGTCGATGAAGACAGCCGGGTTTCCCCATTCGGACATCCCCGGATCAAAGCTTGCTTACAGCTCCCCGAGGCTTTATCGTTGTTCGCCACGTCCTTCGTCGGCTCCTGGCGCCTAGGCATCCTCCGTGTGCTCTTTGTAGCTTAACCTAGTATTTACATCGTAAATACGATTTGCTTTGAATTTCGGTTCAACACTTACGTGTGAATGAAATTCAAGGCAGCTACCTTTATTTCACTTGTTTACACAAGATCAGCTTAAAGGAATATTCTAAAACGCAATTTCGTTTCGGTATCCAGTTTTCAAGGTGCAATTCGCTTCATCGAAGCGAAACCCGATGAATATTTCGGTTCCACACGGATGTGTGAATGAAGTATTCGTCGAAGCTTGAGAGTTTGAACTCTCAAAACTGAGCAACGAGTGAGTAAGTTCAGGATATTCATTTCATTCACACGAATGTGATGAACCGAATTGAATATCCGGTCGCAGGTACATGTACCTGCTAATTTGAATGTTTCCATCGCAGGAAACGATTCTCCATAGAAAGGAGGTGATCCAGCCGCACCTTCCGATACGGCTACCTTGTTACGACTTCACCCCAATCATCTACCCCACCTTCGGCGGCTGGCTCCCTTGCGGGTTACCCCACCGACTTCGGGTGTTGTAAACTCTCGTGGTGTGACGGGCGGTGTGTACAAGACCCGGGAACGTATTCACCGCGGCATGCTGATCCGCGATTACTAGCAATTCCGACTTCATGTAGGCGAGTTGCAGCCTACAATCCGAACTGAGACCGGCTTTTCTAGGATTGGCTCCACCTCGCGATTTCGCTTCCCGTTGTACCGGCCATTGTAGTACGTGTGTAGCCCAGGTCATAAGGGGCATGATGATTTGACGTCATCCCCACCTTCCTCCGGTTTGTCACCGGCAGTCTGCTTAGAGTGCCCAGCTTGACCTGCTGGCAACTAAGCATAAGGGTTGCGCTCGTTGCGGGACTTAACCCAACATCTCACGACACGAGCTGACGACAACCATGCACCACCTGTCTCCTCTGTCCCGAAGGAAAGGTCTATCTCTAGACCGGTCAGAGGGATGTCAAGACCTGGTAAGGTTCTTCGCGTTGCTTCGAATTAAACCACATACTCCACTGCTTGTGCGGGTCCCCGTCAATTCCTTTGAGTTTCAGTCTTGCGACCGTACTCCCCAGGCGGAATGCTTAATGTGTTAACTTCGGCACCAAGGGTATCGAAACCCCTAACACCTAGCATTCATCGTTTACGGCGTGGACTACCAGGGTATCTAATCCTGTTTGCTCCCCACGCTTTCGCGCCTCAGCGTCAGTTACAGCCCAGAGAGTCGCCTTCGCCACTGGTGTTCCTCCACATCTCTACGCATTTCACCGCTACACGTGGAATTCCACTCTCCTCTTCTGCACTCAAGCTCCCCAGTTTCCAGTGCGACCCGAAGTTGAGCCTCGGGATTAAACACCAGACTTAAAGAGCCGCCTGCGCGCGCTTTACGCCCAATAATTCCGGACAACGCTTGCCCCCTACGTATTACCGCGGCTGCTGGCACGTAGTTAGCCGGGGCTTTCTTCTCAGGTACCGTCACTCTTGTAGCAGTTACTCTACAAGACGTTCTTCCCTGGCAACAGAGCTTTACGATCCGAAAACCTTCATCACTCACGCGGCGTTGCTCCGTCAGGCTTTCGCCCATTGCGGAAGATTCCCTACTGCTGCCTCCCGTAGGAGTCTGGGCCGTGTCTCAGTCCCAGTGTGGCCGATCACCCTCTCAGGTCGGCTACGCATCGTCGCCTTGGTAGGCCTTTACCCCACCAACTAGCTAATGCGCCGCAGGCCCATCCACAAGTGACAGATTGCTCCGTCTTTCCTCCCTCTCCCATGCAGGAAAAGGATGTATCGGGTATTAGCTACCGTTTCCGGTAGTTATCCCTGTCTTGTGGGCAGGTTGCCTACGTGTTACTCACCCGTCCGCCGCTAGGTTATGTAGAAGCAAGCTTCTACATAACCCCGCTCGACTTGCATGTATTAGGCACGCCGCCAGCGTTCGTCCTGAGCCAGGATCAAACTCTCCATTAAAGACCAACCAAAGTTGGTTTATAGAAAGAGCGATAAGCTCATTTTGAAACTGACGAGATAAAATATCTCTTGTTTGATTTTGCGAACAAAATCGTTTTACTCACTCGTTGTTCAGTTTTCAAAGATCAAACATCCTTTTCTTGTCGATTTGGTTTGTCGCCTCATCAACTCTTATATCTTACCATGTCCGAACCAACTTTGCAAGCATTTTTTTGAAATCTTTTTTTGTAACACTCGCTCGCAATATTGTATTTCTTGGCCGGAATTAGAATATACCATATACATATCCCTTTTGCAAGCATTTATTAGATAAGGTTTCACAATACTTTATTATTATTCGTTTTCCTTCTATATAATAGCTCCTTTGTATCTATCTGCGTCTAACTACAAAAAAAAGAACCTCTTCCCTTAAGCAACAGGAAAGAGGTTCTGTGTTCTATATCTACTGATTATTCGGAGCCCATAAAGGCAAAGCGGATCACTACAATAATAGCAAGCACCCACATGAGCCAGTGAATTTTAACTTTATTGCTGGTAAACAGGTTACTAAACACAGCCAGCACAACGTAAGACAGAATACCAGCAGAGATACCATTCGCGATTCCACCTGTGAAAGGCATCAGCACGATGGTCAAAAATGCAGGAAACGCCAACAGGAAGTTATCCCAGTCGATATTGCGAACCTGACTCATCATTAGGACCCCAACGATAATCAGAGCTGGAGCAGTAGCGGCAGAAGGCACAACCAGAGCCAACGGTGCAATAAACAGGGCCAACAAGAACAGAACACCTGTCGTTACAGCAGTCAGTCCAGTACGTCCGCCTTCTTCTACCCCTGCGGAGCTTTCTACGAATGCTGTAATCGTACTTGTACCCAATACTGCACCAGTACTTACCCCAACTGCATCCACCAGCATTGCTTTACCGATAATTTTCTCGCCTTTTTTCTTATCTTTCATTATACCCGCGCGTGTAGCCGTACCTACCAAGGTACCGAACGTATCAAACAACTCTACAAATGTGAAAATGAAAATGATATCAAACAGACCGATATGCAAAGCTGCTTTCAAGTCTAACTGACCTACAGCCAAATTACTGAAATCAGGAATCCAGTTGCCTGTTGTCAAGCTACTCAAATTTGTTACTCCCATCGGAATACCGATTAATGTAGTAGCTACGATCCCAATCAGCAATGCACCTTTGACCCGAACGACCATCAGTGCTGCGATAATAAGCAATCCGATTAGCGCCAGCAGTGCATCCTTTTGATGTACCAGACTTCCCAGAATCAAATTAAAAGCATGACCCGGAACCGGTTGACCAACATCTGTCCCTGGAACGATGCTCACCATAACCAGATTACAAAGCTTGAAGCCGACAATCGTAATAAACAAACCGATACCCACTGTAATGGCTGTCTTTAAATTTTCCGGAACTGCAACAAGCAGCATCTGTCTTACTCGTGTCACGGTTAAAATCAGAAAGACGATACCGGATATAAATACAGCGCCAAGTGCCGCTTGCCAAGTAATCATGCCATTAGAACTCAGGACTACAGTCATAAAATAAGCATTCAAGCCCATACCCGGCGCCATGCCGATCGGCACATTAACGAATAGCCCCATCAGTATGGTAACCAAACCTGCACCTACCGCCGTCGCAAAAAAGACAGCTTCACTGGGCATACCTGCTCCAGTCGGACCTAAAAAGGTATTGTTGACCACCAGAATATAAGCCATGGTCATAAAAGTAGTAATCCCCGCTATAATTTCTGTGCGGACGTTCGTGCCATGTTCCTTTAATTTAAAGAAACGCTCCATGAGTCGTAATTCCTCCTACGCAAAGCATACTCGTATTGTTGTCGTTCGTTTGAAGTAATATTCGCATTCAATGCGCTATATTATTACATTCGTTATTTTAGGCTCTCACCTACTGCTTGTCAACAGAAAAAGCGAATGTTACAAATTAAACATATATGTATTGTTCGGAAAACAGAAAACCCGCAAGCTATTATGCAGCTAACGGGTTATCATTTAAGGGAATCAGATGTTTTTGTACTTATCAAATGTATTCGCTGTGTCTGGGATATTCTCCAGATAAACGATCTTACCTTCCGCATCCAGCCGAGCCTTGTCCACTCCAGTAAGTGTATAAACTTCGCCTGTTGCTTTTTTACCACACACTGCCCATTTGGTTTGATAGGTATCAGGTTCTCTGGGTACAGGTTTCCAACCTTCATACATATGCTTGATTTCGAGCGATCCCTCAAAGAACATATTCAAGAAGCTTTTCCAACTGTTCATACCTTGTTTTCGATCACCATTCAATACAAACTCAATCTTCTCAGAAAAAAGGCTAATTAATCGCTCTCTACTCTTCTCGTCATCTTTTGCTAAATCATAGTAGTGAAAATAATCTTCTAAAATCTTCATCGTGCGCAATTCCTTTCGTGCTGTATATGTGTATTCATCCTTATGAGAAGGTTATTGCAATTTTTCCAACAGCATGGTGGGTTTCGCTTAAAGCGTGTGCATCATATATGCCTTTTTGCGAAAAAGGAAACGTCGCTCCCACTACCGATCTTACTTTCTTTTGCTCCAACAGGTCGGCAATTTCCTGCAGTTGCTGTCCGTTGGGCTCCAGCCATATATTTTTGGCCGTTACGTTGTACTCCTTTACCAGCTCTTCGTCAAAATTGCTCACAATGGATATGATCCGTCCAGTGCCCCTTTTCATTACCTTAAAGCTATTCTTCTGAACATCCCCGCCCATCGTATCGAACACCACGTCCACATCAGATAAAACTTCCTCAAAACGAGTTGTGTGATAGTCAATGATTTGGTCGGCTCCCAATGAAGCAAGCAATTCATGATTACGCTCACTGGCTGTAGTAATGACATAGGCTCCGGCTTGTTTGGCAAACTGGATAGCAAACATGCCTACGCCACCTGCACCTGCGTGGATTAATACTTTTTCCCCTTTGGTCAGTTGACCATGTGTAAAAAGCGCCTGCCAAGCAGTCAACCCCGCCAAAGGTACAGAAGCGGCTTCCTCCCAAGAAATTGAGGCAGGTTTACGCGCCAACAGGTGATCATCCACCAAGGTATACTCGGCATAAGTACCGAACCGTGTGGTGTCCGGGCGTGCAAACACTTCATCTCCCACTTTCCAATCGGTGACCTCGCTGCCTACTTCCGAAATAGTGCCGGCTACATCCCAGCCTAAAATAATCGGGAACTCCCAATCCATCATTTGTTTTAAGTAACCTTCACGCAACTTCCAGTCAATTGGGTTGATGGAGGTAGCCGCCACTTTGACTACAACCTGATGAGCCAGTGGTGTAGGAGTAGGCACTTCTCTTTCTTTCAATTCATCCTTGCTTCCATACTGATCTATAACGATGGCTTTCATATTCATTTCCTCCTCACATTTATATATTCTTCACATTGTTGGACATACGCTGTAGTACATCTGTCAAAGCCACAATTTCCTCATCTGTAAACTTACATAGCAGCTTTTCCTGGAAGGCTTGTCTTTGCTCTGACAAAACTTGCAGCTCTTGAACCCCTAATTCGGTCAAACGTATATAGGTCACACGCTTATCCTGCTCTTTTTTACTACGTAAAATCAGACCTTCCTCTTCCAGCCTTCGTAGATGTCGAGTCACTGCTGCACCATCCAGAACGAGCAGATGTTGGAGCTCTAGCTGGCTTAGTTCCTGACGATGGTCAATATGATACAAAATTTCAACCTTGGTAAAACTGGTTTTTAACTGTGCTTCAAAAGCGTTATTCATTTCTTTACACAAAAGATGCATGCGATAAAACAACTGACTTTTTTCAGAGCAATGTTCGATGACAAATCATCCTCCTAATACTTGACCTATCAATTGATATATCAAGTATTATACACCCTCACTAAAAATAAACAAGTCCTGAGACAAGTCTATATAGACAAATCCTACAATTCAAGAATACTCAAGCTAAACAAATAGCCTGAGCATTCTTGAATTGTAGTTAAGGTCATTCGATGAAACGATGAAATAGTCCATACATTACAGTGTATTCATAAATCCGATAATACGAGCCGCCATCCGCTCGTGGCCTGCCTGATTCGGGTGCAGGCCGTCAGGGATACCATTTTCCCCTGTAAAGTACATCTGTTTATGCACAGGCAACAGTGGTTGAATTCCAGCGATATTCCACAGATCGCAGCACGGGAAAGAATACAGTGAGGCCACTTCTCTCACGGCCTGTGCATACGCGCTATAGACTTGACCTGTGATAGCATTAGGCAAATGCTCAGGAACGGTATCACTTGATCCGTGAGGCGGGGTCAAAAAGACGATCAGCTTGTCCGGGTAACGGTTAATTAATCCTTCGGCAATATGCTTGAGCGCACCATAAAACGTACGCGTTTCTGTCGATGGCGTATCCAAGCTACCGAACGATATTTCTCCCATCGAAAAATCGTTTCTTCCCCCCATAAAAAAGATCACGTCCGCATGAGGGTTCATTTTCTCATAACGCTCACACATCGGTTCAAAGCCACCGCTGGCTACACTGCTGCCGGATATGCCATGATTCTCAAAAGTTTGGAATCCTAATACATCACTCACGAGGTGGGGGTATGGCTTTTCTCCATCACGTAATTCATATCCAAACGTAATACTATCGCCCAGGAATACGGCATGGCTACCTTGGTACTTGCCCTGATTATTTGTCAATCTAATTCCACTCCTACTCTATTAGATCGTATTATTGATTTCGATAAATTTATGTTCAATCGCTGTCATTTCGTGATTTGGCCGGGTTATTAAATATGTATCCATGTAGCCAAAGGTTGGGGGAGCGGGCAAATAGGATGTTACTTTGAATTGCCGCGCCAGCCTTTTGGACATAAGGGTGATTCCCATTCCCATCAAGGAAAATTGTACCATCGTTTCAAACACACCAACCTCCACAACCTCGCCATGGGTCAATTGCATGTCCTGATACATCTTCTCTAAATACGTGAGGTACAGGCAGCCATCCGACAATATGATAATAGACGCTCCTTGGAGTACCTGTTTAAGATCCGAGCCTTCATGTATGCCTTTCCCCACCAGTACCAGTTCTTCACGGCATAATTTTTGATAATGAATATACGGGTTAGCGGGATACCCTGTAACAAAAGCAATATCGAGTTCGCCGTCGAGAATCAATCGTTCCATTCCCGTGGTGGTTCCGGTTTTTAATGTAACCGAGGCCTGCGGGTACAGCTCGTATACCTTCGTAAGCGCCCTTGTTGTTTCCCCCGCAACAATGGACTGCATCGTACCGATGCGCAGCTTTTCCTCCTGCGGTCTCATTTTCATCTCCGTGTCTTGCCACAGCAACAACATTTGCTTGAACTGAGCATATAGGATTTCTCCTGCAGGTGTCAGCTCCATACCCCGGGGCTTTCGGTAAAATAGCGCTGTGCCGTAATGGGCCTCCAGCTTCTTTATTTTAGCCGTCATATTCGATTGCAGATGATTCAGCTTTTGGGCAGCTTCTGTCAGGCTTCTCAGCTCTGCCACCGAAACAAATGCCTGCATATTTTCAATATCCATCCCTTCACCTCCCATCAAATAAAATGATACCTATATCATAAACAAGCATTATTATTTATGAGTTAAGTGTATTATATTGACCTTGGACGCTACTTTCCACCCTCATTTAAAAATTAGGAGGTATGGCAACATGGTAATAAAGAAGATTCGTGCAGGTATCGTAGGAGGTTCGATGAATAATAAATGGGCTAGTCAAACGCATATTCCGGCGTTGCTCAAGCACTCAAACCTGGATATCACTGCCGTCGGTACCTCCCGTATGGAGAGTGCACGACAAAGTGCAGAAGAAGTAGGTGCGGCACTGGCTTTTGATGATGCCAAAAAGCTCGCAGCTTCCGAGGATGTAGACATGGTCGTGGTGAGCGTAAAAGTTCCCCATCATTATGAGGCGGTGATGGCGGCAATTCATGAGAGAAAGCATATTTTTTGTGAATGGCCCTTGGGGGCAAACACTGCGGAAGCTGCTGAAATGGTCAAGGCGGCGGCACTGGCAGGCATTCATCATACCGTCGGCTTGCAGGCACGGCAAGATCTTGAAGTGCAAACGATGAAAAAGTTGGTGGAGAGCGGAGAGATTGGTGAAATTCTATCCTGCCATATGCAAGTAGCTACTTCCGGCAAAGGTGGACAAGTAAATCAGGACACTGCTTATTTGCTGAACAGAGCCAATGGCGCTAATCTACTAACGATTAACGGCGGGCATTCTCTGGATGCGCTGCAATACATCGTTGGCGAATTCCGCGAGCTATCGGCCATCACATCATCTCGCTATAATGAAGCCACTATTCAGGAAACGGGTGAAGTCATTTCCAAGGATACAGCCGATCAGATTCTGATTCACGGACTATTGGACAAGGGGGCGCCGATATCCGTTCACATTCAGGGCGGAGTGAATTCTAAGTTTGAGATAGAGATTCAGGGGAAAAAGGGCATTTTGCGTTTGACACAGAATCCTACGCTTGGGCATGTTCAATTTGGGAATCTGACACTCGAAAAACTTGCGTACGATCCAAGCAGTACGCAGAGTCATGGTCCTAATGGGGCGTTTGAACAAATAAGTGTAACTGCTGAGCCTGATGGCGGACTGGATTTTCCAAAACAAGGGGTAACCCTGAATGTAGCCAAGGCTCATCATGTATTTGCCGAGGATATTTTGACGGGCACCCGTCTCGCTCCTGATTTCAACCATGCCTTAAAGCTGCATCAGCTACTGGATCGCATCGAGGAATCGGCTGCAACCGGGAAAAAGATTGTATGGTAAGGTAGAATTATAAAAAAGAACATTCAGTACCACGATGATGTGGAATTGAATGTTCTTTATATTGTAATCAGTTAAAACCCTACTCCACTCGATGGTGGTAATGCAGTGGACTTCCCTCCAGAAAAATTACCTTTTTTTAATGAAGTCATGTGTTCTCAACTTTTATCCTGTCACCTTCAACCAAAATAACTTCCGCGTTGCTGATTGGATATAAATTTAATTGGCTGCCATATTCCTCAATGATGTTCTCCACCGCTTTTTTAAACAGGATGTTCGTATGGTGGGGGACTGGATAGAATTCAATGGTCCCGAGCGCAACAAAGGAATCCAAAGCAGGCGCCTCCTGCACATTGTCCATAAGTTGGGCATATTCGATATTCGGTGATAAAATCATCGAACCTGCCGATTCGCCTATGTATAACTTCCCTGCATTAACTTCATCAGCAATGATTTTGTCAGCCCCGGTTCTTCTTAACTCTTGAAGTAAATAAAATGTGTTGCCTCCGGTAATATAAATATAGTCATTTTCTCTAATTTTACTCTCTATTTCATTCAATGGTACTGTGCTGATTTCGATTTCATCCACGACTAATCCTAAATTCTCTAATGCTTTTTTCCCTGAATTCACATAAAACTTAACTTTCTCTGGAATACTCGCGGTTGGGATGAAGGTAACTTTTTTTCCTTTTAAGTTTTCACCAGCGAAATGGACTAAGCATGGTGCAACATCCTTAAATGAGGACGACAGAAATAATTTTTTCATCTCTTTATTCTCCTTAGAACAACGTTTAATGAAACGAGATATGTAACACTTTAATCTAGGTACATTATAAAATATATTAGTATCAAAACATGATACCATTAGAGCATGACATGAAAAAGAGGTGAACGTTTAATTTCATACTTGATTTAAGCTATTTATAGCTTGAATCTAATAAAACCATATAAAAAAGGAGATACATTACCATTGAATAATATCTCCTTTTTTCAACTTCATATTCCGTTTTGCAACAACAAATGACTTCATATCCCGTCCTTGCTTGCCCCCGTAAAAAAGACTCCAACCGCATAGCGATACTTCGCCGATACGGAGGAGTCTTGATGTTGTATTGGTAAATCTTAAAGGTTCGTGGTTACAGGGCGGGAGTTCCCGCGTTTATTCCCACTCAATCGTTGCTGGTGGTTTGGAAGTAATATCGTACACGATGCGATTCACGTTATCCACTTCGTTTACGATACGAACGGAGATTTTCTCCAGCACATCCCAAGGAATACGCGCCCAGTCAGCAGTCATACCGTCGATGGAAGTTACTGCACGAATACCTACAGTGTAAGAATACGTACGAGCATCCCCCATAACGCCAACACTCTTCATATTCGGCAAAGCGGTGAAGTATTGCCAGATTTCCCGGTCCAGACCGGCTTTAGCAATCTCCTCGCGCAAAATGTAATCTGACTCACGAACAATGGTTAGCTTGTCCTCTGTCACTTCACCCAGCACACGAATGGCAAGACCCGGACCTGGGAATGGTTGGCGCCATACAATCTCAGCTGGCAGTCCACATTCTTCGCCGACTTTACGCACTTCGTCCTTGAACAGGGCATTCAACGGCTCGATCAGCTTGAACTTCATGTTCTCCGGCAAACCACCCACATTATGATGGGATTTAATGGTCTGTGCCGTTGCAGTTCCGCTCTCTACAATATCCGTATACAGCGTACCTTGTGCCAGGAAAGTAAAATCGTCGAATTGAGAAGATTCTTCCTCGAACACATAGATAAACTCGTTACCGATAATTTTACGTTTTTGTTCCGGATCATCGACTCCTGCTAGCTTGGACAAGAAGCGCTCACGTGCGTCAATTTTGACAACTTTCATATCAAATTTACCAACGAACGTCTCCATTACACTTTCGGCTTCACCTTTGCGCAGCAATCCATGGTCTATGAACATACACGTCAGTTGGTCACCGATCGCTTTGTGAATAAGCATCGCTACAACGGAAGAATCCACGCCACCACTTAAAGCACACAATACTTTTTTGTCGCCTACCTGTTGACGAATCTCGCGAATCTGATCTTCAATGAACGACTCCATCGTCCAGTTGCCTTCACAACCGCACACTTCATATAGGAAGTTGCTGATCATCTCGTTACCTTGAACGGAATGACGTACCTCTGGATGGAATTGCACCGCATACAGATTCCGCTCCAGGTTACTCATCGCGGCAATCGGCGCACTCTCTGTTCCTGCATCCAGTGTAAAGCCGGTTGGCAGATCTGTTACGTGATCCCCATGGCTCATCCATACGGTTTGACGAGAATCCAGTCCTTTAGCCAAGCGGGCATCCTGATTGAATTGCACGTCTGCTTTGCCATACTCACGCTTGCCCGCACGTTCTACCTTACCATCCAGTTGGTGAGCCATCAGCTGCATGCCATAACAAATACCAAAGATAGGAATGCCCAGGTCATAAATTGCCCGATCCACCTGAGGAGCATTGTCTGTATATACGCTGGAAGGTCCGCCTGAGAAAACAATCCCTTTTGGCGCCAGCTCTCTCAGCTTCTCCGCAGGCGTATTGTATGGAAGGAGCTCGCTATATACGCCGAGATCCCGAATTCTTCTTGCGATTAACTGGTTGTATTGTCCTCCAAAATCAAGAACTACAACGATTTCATTAGGCTTATTCATTACCGTGCCTCCCTCAATTGTTCGTTTCATTATACGCAACGATAAAACAAGACGTCAAGAAATCAACCGGAGTTGAGTGGGCATGAAAAGATTGTTAAAATGAATTGATTCTAAAATACTCAATCTGTTCGTAGGAGTGTAAACGATGGATGTGCTGAAGTGGATCGCGCAATTGTTCGAAGAATACGGCTACGGCGTCCTTTTTTTCGGCTTGCTGCTTGAGTTTATTGCTTTACCATTTCCCGGGGAAACCACCATGGCTTATGCGGGATATCTCTCCTATGCCGGTACCCTGGATTTCGGTAAACTGATGCTGCTAGCTTTTTTGGGCACGACCATCGGTATGACTATTACCTACTTTATCGGAAAGTGGGCTGGACTCCCCTTTATTCAGAAATATGGTAAATGGGTTTTGTTATCGCCGGACAAGCTTCAGAAAACACAAAAATGGTTTCAACGATATGGATACTGGCTTATTTTCCTTGGATATTTCATCCCCGGTGTCAGGCATTTTACCGGTTATTTTGCCGGAATTATTGTTCTTTCTTTCCGTAAATTTGTCTTATATGCTTACAGCGGCGCTTTATTCTGGGTCATCCTCTTTCTAAGCATCGGCAAGCTGTTTGGTCCCCAATGGGATGCCATTTTCCATTTGGTAGAGCTGTATGCACTGCGAATTGCGGGAGTCGTTGGGTTCATAATCCTGCTGTATATTATTTACCGGTGGAGAAGCTTCCTATTTAGCTCGCTACGCAAATCCGAAAAGTCGGTGAAAACCAGCAACAAGGATGACACGAAGTAATCACACTCATGCTGCCTTGCGGCTACGAGTCCTTGCATAATACATCAAAATCACGATAGATATCACAATAAACCCCGCACCTCCAGCCAAACCCAACGTACGCGGCTCCATCATTTCAATCGCCACCCCTGCACCAAGCATAGAACTCCGATGATTCCTTGACTCTACGCCGTCAGCATGCCCAACAATGGACCCTGTAAATACAATGGGGTCTCCCGTATTAATAATGTATCCAGACAAATGGCCCCTACCCCGCAAGCCAACTACCGCTTAATCCATAAGTAAAATCCCCAGCAACAAAAGACATACCAGTCCTCCCTTCACCGGAGCAAATCGCGAATGTCAGACTGCATTCGTTTCTATAATCGCAAGGCATAAATTCATATATTCAGAGCATACTAAGCCAACAAACTCCAATATCGGAGGATTTTACGTATGCCAAATCAGAATAAAAGTTGTCCACTTACTCATGTGTCCTCTAACTTGAAGGATAATGTGAATCATATCGAAAGCTCCTTTGGAAACAGCGGAGATGTAATCATTAAAGAGCTATTATGGATGCAAAAATGGCCAGCAGCTCTATTTTATATTGATGGTCTGGTCAATACTCAATTGCTCCATGATTCCGTTCTCCGTTCATTGATGCGAGTAAATGAACATCATGTACCGGAGGGCGCAGAACCATTCGACTATTTGAAGAATCAAGTTTTGATTGCAGGTAACTCAGGTAGTGTGGACGAAATGGATGCCTTATTCAACCAGATGCTATCTGGCGGTATTATCATTTTGCTGGACGGATACGCAAAGGGCATATGGATTGATGCGGTCGGTTGGGAGGATCGCAGTGTTAGCGAACCCCAATCCCAAAGTGTCGTACGGGGTCCAATGGAGGCTTTTACCGAAAATTTACGTACCAATACCGCTCTAATTCGTAGGCGAATCCGCGATCCGCGCCTGTGGATGGAAACAAGACAGATCGGTCAAGTCACTCATACCAATGTGTCCGTGATGTATATCAAAGGAATTGCTGACGAAGGGGTTATTCAGGAACTGAGAGAACGTTTGGACCGAATTGATATTGACGGAATTTTGGAAGGGGGTTACATCGAAGAGGAAATTCAGGATGAATCCTTCACTCCGTTTCCCACCATTTATAACAGCGAGCGTCCGGATTCGGTCGCTGCCAGCCTGTTGGAGGGGCGGATTGCTATCTTGGTGGACGGGACACCCTTTGTTCTGTTGATTCCTGCGCTATTCGTGCAATTTTTCCAGTCGGCAGAGGATTATTACCAACGTGCTGATATCAGCACGTTGCTGCGTTTGCTGCGTTTCTTTTCCTTTTTTATCGCTTTGCTTGCACCAGCAGTTTATATCGCGGTAACTACCTTTCATCAAGAGATGATTCCTACAAACTTATTGGTCAGTCTCGCTGCACAAAGGGAAGGCGTACCGTTTCCAGCCTTTGTCGAGGCGATGCTCATGGAAATTACTTATGAAATTTTGCGTGAAGCAGGAGTCCGAATTCCGAGGACAGTCGGACAGGCTGTATCTATTGTTGGCACACTGGTCATTGGGCAAGCAGCCGTGGATGCGGGGGTTGTCTCGGCGGCTATGGTCATTATCGTGTCCATTACAGCCATCTCCAGCTATGTTATTCCAGAAAACGGCCTGTCGATAGCGGTTCGTATTATACGCTTCGCCTTAATGATGCTAGCCGCAGCCTTTGGACTTCTTGGAATATTGATGGGGTTAATCGTAGTTTTGCTGCACTTGACCAGTCTGAGATCGTTTGGAGTATCTTACATGAGTCCGTTTGGCCCCTATGTGGAAAGCGATATGAAAGATACGCTGTTTCGCTTACCCTGGCCTCATATGAAGAAACGTCCTCAATCCATCTCTATCCAAAATACGATCCGCCAAAAAACGAAAAAAAGACGGATCGGCCATAAATCAAAAACCAGAAGGGATAAACCATGAAGCAGACCATACATTTGTTCTTCGTCTGGGGACTGATTGCATTACTGTTAGGTGGTTGCTGGGATCGCACGGAATTAAATGAGCTGGGCATAGCTATTGGGATCGGGGTGGACATGGAAGGCGACCAGTATCAGGTAACCGCTCAGGTGGTCATTCCTTCTGCTGTAGCTTCCAAATCTTCACCAAGTGCAGGCCCTCCAGTCGTTACTTATCAGGCCACTGCACCCACGATTCAAGAGGCCATTGAAAAAATGACGAATACAAGTCCGCGCTCCATTTATTTATCTCATATTCGTATGCTGATTTTAGGTGAGGAGTATGCGAGAAAGGGAATTGCTGATGCGATTGAAGCCATGATGCGAGAGCCTTTTACAAGAAGTGACTTTTATATTGCGATAGCCAAGAATAACAAGGCTTCTACGATGTTAAAGATCCCCACTCCAATGGAAAAGTTGCCGGCAAATAAATTATTTGCTTCGTTAGATACCTTAACCAAAACCTGGGCTCCTGCTACCAAAGTAACGATGGATCAACTTCTTAGCGATCTGGTTAATCCCGACATCCAGTCCACTCTGCCCGCATTGGAAGCTGTGGGAGATATAGAGTCGACCAATGAAAAAGGTATGGATGCCACCAAAAGTATATCGCCTGAAACCATATTGCGGTTTTCGGGTAATGGTGTATTCAAAAAAGACCGATTGCTGGGATGGATCAATGAACTTGACAGTAAAGGGCTCAGTTACATCAGGGATAAAGTGGAGTCTACAACGGGGCACACCGATTGTCAGGGTGGGGGTAACATTGCCCTATTAACCTTGAGTAGCGACACTCAAAAAAAAGTAATCATTCGTGATGGAGAACCTGTTATCTCTATATCAGTTACCAACAACAGCACAGTACGAGAAGTCAACTGCCAGCATATGAAGCTAGACAGTATGGACGATATTAAAGAAATTGAAGCCGCAAGCAATGAAAAAATTGTTGAAATTATGAAACATTCCGTAGAGACCGTTCGGCATGAGTTTAAGTCAGACATTTTCGGCTTTGGTCAACTGATTCACCAGTCCAAACCCGAGCTTTGGAAAAGACTAAAAGAAGAAAAAGAAAATCCATTTATGGACTTACAGATTGAATATAAGGCACAGACAAAGATTAAAAAAATTGGTTCCTTGTTTGAATCATTCCAAAAACAAATGAAGGAGTGAGCTGGGTGGAGGAGAAAGGGCGTATCAGCATCAGAAATATAGCCGTACTCGTATTTTTGAGTATTATCGGAGACTGCGTATTGGTGTATCCCTCCCTCATTACAAGCATATCCAAGCAGGATGCCTGGATCAGCTCATTCCTAAGTATCCCAGCAGGATTGGCTGTATTACTGCTACTCCTGCGGGTACATCAGCTATATCCTGATCTCACCTTTATTCAACTCTGCCAGAGAATTTTGGGACCGTGGCTAGGCTCCCTCATCTCGATATGGTATTTGTTCCATTTATTAATGAATTCCGCGATTTATTTAAGAGAGGTCGGGGATTTTATGAACAGCCAGACTTATGTTATGACGCCTCTGCCTGTTATCAATTTACTCTTAATTCTTGCGCTTATGTGGGGGATGTATATGGGATTAGAGCCTATTGCTCGTACGGCTCAAATCTTATTACCATTATGCTTGGCTTTCACTTTGTTTTTAATCCTGTGCTTGCTTCCCCAATGTGAAAGTCAGCAGCTTAAGCCTATGCTGGAGCAAGGTATTCCCAAGATTATGGAAGGCAGCCTATTTGCACTGTCCTACCCATTCGGAGAATTAGCTTTTTTACTCATGATTTTTCCCTATGTGAACAAAAAACCGGGTCTAAAAAAATCGGTTTTGCTAGCCGGACTTACTGCCAGCGTTCTGTTAAGCGTACTACTCTTGGTTTCTCTCATGGTTCTGGGCCCTTTTGTAACCGAACATAGTGTGTATACCTCTTATACGCTATCTAAAAAAATCAACATAGGAAATTTCTTACAGAGAGTTGAATCCATGATGAGCATAGCCTGGATTATCACTACCTTTGTTAAAACCATTTTACACTTCTATGCCTTTACCTTAGGAATGACTCAGCTACTGCGATTAGACAATGTACGGACCTTTCTTGGCCCTAGCTTTATGATCCTGTTTGGTCTGATTATCGTGTCGGCACCCAACATTACTTATTATCTAGATACGATCGTCCACGCTTGGATTTATTGGGATTTGACGGATTCCGTTGTCCTGCCTTTACTGCTGCTTGTCGTATACAAGTTGAGATCGAAAGGCAATCATAGCCTGGGATCTGGTTGAGCCTCACCCTCAAAGGAAGGAGCATCGACATGCTGATTACCACTATCATTATCTGTATCGGCTTAGCCATCGCTGCCAAAGATTTGCCAGGCTTGTACCGAAAGCATCGCTTTAAGGATATGTTCGTGTACATCGTTATGCTCGGATTAGGCACATGGCTTAGTATTCTTGCTGCCAAATTAGAGGTTACGCCAAGTCCGCTGATTCTGATAGAGATCATCTATAACCCTGTTAACGCTTTTATTTCACATGTATTTGGCTTTTAGAAGGGAGGCAGCCACAAATGTCAAAAAAAGAACGTATCAGTGTTCGGCAAGTGACTGTCCTTATGTTTATGTGTTTAATCGGGGATATGCTCTTAATTTATCCGACTATGATTACGCATATTGCTCATCAGGATGCCTGGATCAGCTCTATACTGTCCATACCGTTAGGTTTAATTATTATTTACGTGCTCCTTCGTGTCCATGAACTCTACCCGGGCCTTACACTTATTGAAGCGATCCGTAAAATTTTCGGGCCTGTATTCGGAACCATTGTCTCCTGCTGGTATTTGTTTTATTTTTTAATGAACACCGCTCTTATTGCTAGAGAGGTAGGCGATTACCTGACTACCCAGTTATTTGTACAAACCCCTCTGCATGTCCTGCTCGTTATGGGAATTTCCCTAATGGTGCTTACTGCGCTAATGGGAATTGAAGTTTTCGGTCGTGTTAGCGAGATGCTATTACCAGCATATATATTAATCTTCTCCGGTCTGATCCTTGCACTCCTGCCACAAATTCAGCTTTCTAATGTACGGCCTGTTTTGGAAAACGGGTTAGCTCCTGTTGCTAAAGGAATGGTTCCAGGCGTGGCTATGCCTTTTGCCGAAATGTCTATTATGCTCATGGTTTTTCCTTATGTAAACAAAAAAGCCCATTTTAAAAAGGACATGTTGCTCGCCTCTCTTATAGGCGGATTCCTGATTAGCGTGTTTCTGCTTCTCTCTCTCCTTGTCGTTGGTCCCTTTGTGACCAATTATAGTCCATACATTTCTTCTGCTCTCACAACAAAGATTAACGAGCTCAATTATATTACACGAGTCGAATCGTTAGTAACTTTAACCTGGGCACTTGCTGCCTATTTCAAAGGTGTCCTTTTCTTTTACGCGTTTACTTTCGGAACAACCCAGCTATTCCGAATTTCTAATATCCGCCCCTTTGTCATCCCCGCAGGAGCGCTTGTGTTTGGTATGACCATTTTGATAACCCCAAATGTGTTTTATTATGTAAGAACTCTTGTTTATCCCATGTCTACCTGGCATTATACAAACGGCTTGATCATTCCGCTTGTTTTATGGGGTGTTTATTTCTGCAAGCAAAAGTGGAAGCATCGACAGGACGTATCCAAAAATTAACAAAAACCTTTTGAAACCGATGCTTAAAGAAGCATAATCCGATTCCAAAAGGTTTTTTTGTTCTTCACTTACGCCATATCCTGAATGTATGCCAGCGCAGCATCAATGTGCCCTTTTACTCTTAAACCACGCCATTCGTGAACTAAGATACCATTTTCATCAATAAGGAACGTAGACCGAACAATGCCCATGTACTGCTTGCCGTACATCTGTTTTTGCTGCCATACACCATACGTCTCAGCGACCTGATGCTCTTCATCAGATAACAACTGAAAAGGGAGTCCGTACTTGGCAATAAACTTGTCATGCTGCTTGAGTGGATCAGGGCTTATCCCCAGAATCACCGTGTTCAAACCTTCAAACTCCGTATGTTTATCCCGAAAATCACAAGCCTGTGTCGAGCAGCTAGAGGTCAAGTCCTTGGGATAGAAATATATCAACACCCTACTGCCTCGATAATCTGACAGCTTAACATGCTTTCCCTCACTGCCAGGCAATTCAAAATCCGGTGCCGCTTGTCCAATAACGGTAAATGCCGCGGACATCTCATCATCTCCTATCTTGTGGGGGTTCTTATATAACCTGACCTATGAGCCTGCCCCTCTGTAGCGGCGAATTCCCCAGTTCCATGCCAGTAAGCCCAAGGTCAGAAAGACAATTCCCATCACAGGAGTTAAGAGCGCCATATGGCGCATGTCCTCTCGGTGAAGGAACAGGGAGGCTGGATATACGCCAACAAAAGCAAACGGTAGTATCCAAGTCAGCACAACCTGAATGGCTCGGTTATAGATCGTTACTGGATAACGTCCGTAGCCCTGAATATTGTACATGAGCGGAATAATTCCTGTCGGCGCATCCGAAAAAAACGAAAGGGAAGTCAATATGGTGTATATCCCCGTATAGATCGCCACGGCACTTAGGCTCAAAATGATCAGCGCCGGTATGAACCACCACTCCATAGCCAAGTCCATCTGTGCCCCGCTGATCCCCATAATAATCAGACCGATCACTGAGCCGACCAGTGCGGGCGGGTCCACATTTTCAAGGAAAATCTGGAACAGATTATACGCAGGACGGGTCATTACCCGGTCGAGTTCACCTTTTACAATATAACGCTCGCTAAAGTTCCAAAGGTTGACGAAACAGCTGAATAGTCCGTAAGGAACCATAAAAAATCCATAAACGAACACGACTTCATTTTCACTCCAGCCACCCAAACTGTCTGTGTGCATAAAAATAACCAGGATAAAAATAAGATTCGTGGCCTGAAACAACAGATCTGAAATAACTTCTACCCAAAAGTCGGCCCGATAGGTGAGCCGTGACTTCATGTAATTTTTTAAATATTCGCTAATGAGACCCAAATAGTACATCATCGGCTTACCCTCCCTGCACGAACAGACGTCTGCGCGCCAGTCGCCAAATGATGATCATCGGCACGAGCAGAACGACCAGCCAAATGATTTGGATACCCAGTACATTCCAAATGCCAACGCCTTTTACACGTCCCGTAAATACAGAGCCCGGCAAATAGGTAATTGCCTGAAACGGCATCCATTGGGCGATTGTCGCCAGCCAGCCTGGGAACAAACTAATTGGCAAAATCAATCCAGAAAACAGATCTACAACTACGCGCTTCATACGCATCATGCCCTCATTATTTTCGATAAAAAAGGCCGTTAATCCAGTAATAATATTGATCTGAGTGTTGATCATAAAGCTGAAAAACAGCATGACCAGAAAACCAACCCAGGCTACCGGATCCGTGGGAAGTTTCACCGGAAATAGCAGCAACGCAATCGCCATACCTGGAATCATAAACAACAGAAAACGGAACATTCCCTCGCCGAGTCCTTGCATAAATTTAACAAGTACATAGTTATAAGGTCGGATCATCTGAATTGCAATGCTTCCATCACGAATATCCGTCGATATCTCACGATCCAGATTGTTAAAATAAAAGGCTCTCGCCATCCACGATACGGCTACATACGTCGTCATCTGAGCAGCGGTAAAGCCTCCAATGCTACCCGCATCGCCATATATCGCTTTGTATGTGAAATAATACACGCCAATATTCATGCAATAAATAAGGATTCCTGAATAATAGTTCACACGATAAGCCAGCATCGTGAGAAATCGAATACGAATAAAATCGGTGTATACGCTAAGCATGAACTTTGGCCTCCACTACCGGATTGCCCTGGCGTTCCGCCGAGCCAGACTGATAGATACTGCGGACGATATCATCCGTGTTGGTTTCAATGATTTTGATATCCGTAATGTCCGTGCGACCGACTACGCAAGCGAGCACATCCGATACATTAATATGAAGAGGAATCCATACCTTGGCAGCCAAATCATTATCCACCGTCCAAGCCAATGGCATATCAGCAGTCCATGCCTGTAATTGCTCCAATTGGGTCGATGTGCCGAACTGGAACCGTACTTCTCGACCTGTACCCCAACGCGCCTTCAGATCCTCAAGACCACCATCATAAATGATATTCCCATCATCCAGCATAATGACGCGCGAGCACAGCGCTTCAATATCCTGCAAATCATGGGTCGTCAGCAAAATAGTCGTACCGTGATCCCGGTTCATGTCCTTCAGAAATTCGCGGATTTCGGACTTCACCATAATGTCAAGCCCAATGGTCGGCTCGTCCAGAAAAACAATAGACGGATTGTGCAGCAAGGCTGCTACCAACTCACAGCGCATCCGTTGCCCGAGACTAAGCTTGCGTACCGGGCGGCTTAGCAGATCCTGCAATTGCAGTCTCTCCACCAGCTCATCCAGCCTGCGTTTGAAGTCAGTAGCCGGAACCTGATATACTTTCCGCAGTAGTTGAAAAGACTCGATCACACCGATGTCCCACCAAAGCTGGCTGCGCTGACCGAAAACAACACCAATGTTGCCTACAAATTTCTCACGTTCCTCATAGGGGACATAACCGCCCACCTTGAGATGTCCCGATGTCGGCACGAGAATGCCTGTCAGCATCTTAATCGTGGTGGACTTTCCGGCGCCATTCTCACCGATATAACCGCATATTTCTCCTTGCGGAATACGGAAAGATATATCTTTGACCGCGGCTACCTCGTTGTATTCGCGGGCAAATAAATCAAGGAAGGCGCCTTTTAAGCCCTCGCGATTTTTTTGAACCTTAAATGTTTTGCGCAGATCCTGCACATCTATTGCCAGCATGTTATACCTCTCAATCAGGATTTGTAAAATCCATAGTTAAATTGATTGTGCTCCAAAAAGAAATTATAATGTAATGAACTGAAAAGCGAAAGGGAGAGCATCCATGACAAGCAGAACCAAAAGGACGATATGGTCGGTTCTAGCCGTGGTAATCGTCGCGATTGTCGGCTTTGCCGTGTACTATTTTACATCTATTTATAATCAGCTGGATAATCTGCATAAAGAGGGTGCTAACTCCCCCTTCAAAAATGTAAAGCAGGTCGATCAGGTTCGTACGCCAGAACCGCCCAAGTGGGAAGGTACCGATATGGTCAATATTTTGCTAATGGGTGTCGATGGGCGCGGTATCCAGAAAGGGGAAGTCCCCCGATCAGACAGCATGATGGTCGTGTCACTGGACCCCGTCAAGAAAAAAATCCACCTGTTCTCTATTTTGCGTGATACGTACGTGGATATTCCCGGTTACGGAAAAAATCGAATTAATACCGCCATTACTCACGGACCCAACACAGCCATGAAGACGGCTGGCGATCTGTTAGGCATTCCGGTGCAATATTATGTGTACACGGATTTCCAGGGTTTTATCAAACTGGTGGATGCCGTAGGCGGGATTGATTTTGAAGTGGAAAAGGATATGCATTATACAAGTAATGCAGATAAACATCAGTACGACATTGATTTGAAAAAGGGTATGCAGCATCTGGATGGCAACACGGCGCTTCAATATGTGCGGTTCCGCCACGATGCGATGTCCGACTTCTCCCGATCAGGACGGCAACGCGCATTTTTGGAGGCCGTAGCCCAGAAAATGCAGACCACGACTTCCATCGCCAACCTGCCGAACATTTTAGAGCAGGTTAACCCGTACATCGACACAAATCTCAGTGTTAACGATATGTGGAAGCTGGCGAATGTGGGGTACCAAAGCAACTTTGCAGGCAGTGAACAGGTTCCACCGATGAAGATGCTCGGAGAAGAGAATGTGGGCGGCGCGGCAGTTCTTACTGTCCGCGATCCGGAAGAACTGAAAACGTATGTGCAGGATATTTTTAATAATCCACCCACACAAACACAGGAACAAAATAAGGATCAGACCGAAACAAAACAGCCAGACAGTGCATCGTCTACCAAGACGGATAAAGCTTCTTTTACAGGGGGCAGTAAAGCCAGTGATGAGAATGCTTCCAAACAATCAACAACAAAGACAGTCAAAAAGAGCTATAATGATGTATGCAGGGGCAGCCGTGAACGCTGCCCTTTGGCGTGTGTATACCCTATTTTAATGAACGGAAAGGAAGTTTTTGATGATGAAACGGGAAAACTCCGAAGCACTATATAAAGAAGCCCTGGAGCATATTGTCGGGGGCGTTAACAGCCCTTCACGTTCCTTTAAAGCTGTGGGCGGCGGTGCTCCAGTATTCATGAAACGCGCTAAAGGTGCTCATTTCTGGGACGAGGATGATAATCGGTATATCGATTATTTGGCGGCCTACGGCCCTATTATTACCGGACATGCTCACCCCCATATTACCAAGGCGATCAGCGAAGCGGCCGCGAACGGCGTATTATACGGAACCTCAACGGTATTGGAAATCAAACTGGCCAAGATGCTGAAGGAAGCCATTCCTTCTATGGACAAGGTCCGGTTTGTGAATTCCGGCACAGAAGCAGTCATGACGACGATTCGTGTGGCACGGGCTTATACTGGGCGGAACAAGATCATCAAATTTGCCGGCTGCTACCATGGTCACTCGGATCTGGTACTTGTAGCTGCTGGCTCTGGACCTTCTACACTGGGCATACCTGACAGTGCAGGCATTACAACCAACATTGCGAGCGAGGTCATTACTGTGCCATTCAATGACCTCGACGCGTTGCGCCAAGCTTTGGAGCGCTGGAGCGACGATGTGGCGGCAGTCATGGTCGAGCCTATTGTCGGTAATTTCGGCATGGTTATGCCGCAGCCCGGTTATTTGGAAGGGTTGTGCTCCATGGCGCGTGCGAACGGCTCACTCGTCATTTATGACGAGGTCATTACCGCATTCCGATTCCACTTCGGCTCTACCCAAACGTATGCAGGTTTGGACAACCATGATGCGATTCAGCCAGATTTGACCGCGCTGGGCAAAATCATGGGTGGTGGTCTGCCAATTGGTGCCTACGGTGGCAGCAAACAGATCATGGAGCAGGTTGCCCCACTCGGCCCGGCTTATCAGGCGGGTACGATGGCAGGCAACCCGGCGTCCATCTCGTCAGGCATCGCCTGCCTTGAAGTCCTTCAAGGAGAAGGCGTGTATGAAGAGATGGAACGTCTGGCTGTGAGGCTGACGGACGGTATTCAGTCCTCTGCCGAACGCTATGGCGTGCCATTGACGATCAACCGTATTCGTGGAGCGTTCTCGACGCATTTCTGTGATCATCCGATC
The DNA here is from genome assembly GCF_038007385.1 of Paenibacillus sp. FSL M8-0228. Classification (NCBI taxonomy): domain Bacteria; kingdom Bacillati; phylum Bacillota; class Bacilli; order Caryophanales; family Paenibacillaceae; genus Paenibacillus; species Paenibacillus sp. FSL M8-0228. Next base: position 901,776 of record NZ_JBBOXA010000001.1, on the reverse strand, counting down.
ACGAATTACGCACAGGCGCAGGATACGGATAGCGAAGCATTCGCATCCTTCTTCCGTCACATGCTGGATCGCGGTATTCATCTGGCACCATCCAAGTACGAAGCCTGGTTCCTCACAACAGCGCATACGGACGAAGATGTAGATGCTACGCTGGAAGCGGCGGACGATTCGTTCCGGGCGATGTCACAAGGGAAGTAAACCCAGCAGTAAGTGATAGAATATGAATTTTGATAAGAGCTGGAAGTAGTCTTAGGGAAGGGTATTCGACCTCTGGGACTTCGTTCCGGCTTTTTTTATTTTACAACTGTACCCGTACAGTTGCAGATTTTATGGATTGTATCATGTTATGCCATCCGGGTATATTGAGAGAACCACAGGTTAAGGTCATGACTACGGAGGTTTATTATGCACAGTCGTTCCAGAAATGGAGCCGCCTATCTGGCAGCTCTCAGCTATGCAGCTATACTTGGATTTTCATTTTTATTTGTAAAATTGACGGTCACAGAGGCGAGCCCGCTGGATGTGATCGCCCACCGCTTTGCGCTGTCTTTTATCGCTTTGACCGTTCCAGTGCTGCTTGGTTGGATTAAGCTCAACATCAAATTGCGTGACATTCTGCGCATTTTACCACTGGCGCTGCTCTCGCCATTAGTGTATTTTCCACTGCAAGCCTTCGGGCTGATGAGCACTTCTTCATCGGAAGGTGGAATTATTCAAGCAACCGTTCCCATCTTTACGTTGCTGTTAGCTTCTTATTTTATTAAAGAGCGTACAACAGTAGTCCAAAAGATTTCCTTACTGCTCTCTGTCTTTGGTGTGGTTTTTATATTTGTAATGAAAAGCGGAGCACCGCTAGCGTCCAATAGCTATGGCGGTATTCTTCTGCTCGTGCTCTCTGCGATATGCCTATCCGGTTATAATGTACTGGCACGGCCCTTAACACAAAAGTACAGCCCCATGGAATTGACCTACGTTACCTCTATTTTGGGATGTATCGTTTTTAACGTGGTGGCACTGGGATATCATGCCATAGACGGCTCCATGAGCGCCTATACCGCTCCACTGGTGAAGCCTGGTTATTGGATGGCACTGATTTATCTGGGCATTCTGTCTACCCTCGTCACCTCACTGTTATCGAGCTTTGCCTTGAAGTGGATCGAAGCCTCCAAAATGAGTGTGATCGGTAATTTATCCACCCTCATTTCCATGATTGCCGGTGCTTACATTTTGAAGGAGCAGCTCGCCTACTATCACATTGTTGGGGCTGTGATGATCATTATCGGCGTGCTGGGTACCAATTTTGGAGGGCGAAAAAACTTCACGCCGATCAAAACAACTTCGGCAAAATCACAAAAGACGGGCTAAAAATAGATACTAATTTGCCTGCAAAAAAAAGAAATCTCCCAGCTGCGCAATTCCAGCCGGGAGATTTCTTTTTTCACTTCTTAGTCTTCGTCGGATTAAATAGGGTACGCCATGACACTCATTAACGCCAATTCCGGCTGTGTCGTGTCCAATCTGCTATATTGTACGATGATGGGCACATCGCTAGTGACCGTAATTGCGTAAGGAATGCCTGTCGGAATCCGTTCGCCGGATTTCTCCAAAGAGGCTGTTCGGATATGACGGGTTCGTCTTCCTTCCACCACCTCGATCAATCCCTCCAATGGCTCGCGGTCTTCAAAATAGATGTCTATACTTAGATTTGCCACACGGCTCCCACAATTCAGCACGCATATACTCTCATGACTGAGCAGCTCTCCCCGGCTTTCCGGTGGAATATACCCATCGGGGATGACCCAGAATAGGCTGCCTCGCGGCTGATTAGCCACCTTTTCCTGAGAAAGTTCAGCATTTCCCATACTATTGGCCTCCTTCCTTTACCCATAATACTTTTTAGCGCATATGCCCTTTCTTCTAGCCGTATGGATTCTCCTTGGTACGCAACAGTTGAGCCAGAAAAGCAAGCGCCAATCCCTGACCCCATCCCTGAATGCGTTTGTAGGGGACGTTTCGATAGCCATCAATATCGTTCATCACAGCAGTTCCAGCGGATACCCCCGTTACTGTGCCGTCCTCCTTAATGCAGGAAAGTATACCGTCGATCGCCTTTTGTGTGTATTTGTTAAACAATCTTCCTTGCATAAGCAAGGCAGTCGCAATTCCTGCCGAGCCCGAGGTTTCCAGATAAGAGGTATCATCGTTCAGCACCGTATGCCACAGCCCTTCGGGGGATTGCAGCCGCACCAGTGCATTGAGCTGGTCACGCAGCGAGCCATCGATGATCATATAAGATGGATGCTGCACCTCCACAAATTTCAGCGCTTTTGCCATCGTGAGAGCTGCCCATGAATTGCCGCGCGCCCAATATATTCCTGACATCCGGCTTTGATTCGCATGATCCCATCCGTGATAATACAGATTCGTATCCGGGTCCTGCAAAAATTCTTCATGCCCGTGATATTGACGAACCCCATCCTCCCAATACTCTTTGTTGCCCAACAGATGACCGATACGCAGCAAATAATAACCGGCCATAAACATCGTATCCACCCATGCTTGCTGCGGAAATACATCATGAAGTGAGTTCACCGTATGCTGGAAAATGCCGTCGGCAAACCGTTCCGCTTTTTTGGCCAAAAATTCTGCCATCTCGATGGCAATATCAAGGTATTTTTGCTCACCTGTGGCCTGGTAAAGCGTCAACAAACAGTGCCCGACAGAAACGCCGTTCACCGAGAGAGATGGAAGCCCATCCTCAATACTTTCGTCAACCCATTCTTTCAGCTTGATCAAATACTTTTCGTTCCCTGTCGCTTCATACGCTTCGCATACTCCGTAAAAGGCTACTCCACCCGGCCAATCCCAGCTGTAGTGCATTTGAAATGTGCGTTCAACTACCCGGTCGATCACCTGCTTAACTTGTTCTTCATCAAATATCAATGCAGGCATTTCCACGTCCCCCCCTTTGGTAAGTTTCACGTGAGTTACCTCCTTGACGTCCGTATATGAATAGGTCGTCCTTCAACGTAAATACATGCGTAACGGTTGCAAATCCAGTGCCCTCACAGCATCCACCACCATGTCTGCAATACGAACCGCACCATTCTCATGAAAATGTGTGTTATCCTCTAAGCCGCCGGAAAAGTTCATGTATTCACCAGGCAGCAGCCACATAAAAAGCTCTTTACTCTCTTCGGGACCCAGCTGCTCATATAACTCCTGCGTGCGGGCAGACAAATCAATCAGCGGTACATTCGCTTCTTCCGCCAGCTCACGAACCGCTGTTACATAGTCACCATGTGTGTCAGATAGCGTACCATCCTCATTAAAATAGCGACGATGTACGGGCGTGACCAGTACCGGGGTTGCCCCATGGCTTCTTGCGCCGTCGATGTAGAGGCGAAGACGCTCCTTGTAGGTTGTAAAAGGCTCTGTAGCCCGCTCCGGGTCAGGCTTCTGATCATTATGGCCGAACTGGATGAACAGGAAGTCTCCTGCCTTTATTTCGCCCAAAATGGCACCCAGCCGTCCTTCGTCCACAAAGCTTTTGGAGCTTCTTCCCGATACGGCATGATTATCCACGCAGACATCATGCTTGAACAGGGCGGGCAAAGCCTGGCCCCAGCCAGTATACGGATAACCGGATGCGTCCTGATCCGTAACCGTGGAATCTCCGGCTAGGAATAGCCGGAGGGTCTGTGGCGCTGGCGCAATCTCCAGCGCATTGAGCCGTGGCGCGGTGCCTGATACGGTGAGGCGCAGCTTGCCACCCCGGACTGGCACCGCAAACAGGGCTTCGGTGAACTGGCCCGGCAGCGTGTGTACCGGGGGAAGCATGTGCTTGCCTTCACCAGCCTTGAGTCGCGTGAGCGTTTCCGCCTGCGAATCGCCGACCAGTATAGTGACGAGATACATCCCGTCTGGCACATCTGCAACAAATGCAGCGTTCAGTGGAATACAAAAGCTGCTTCGTAGCTGCGTGCGTGCATCCTTAGCTGCACACTGCCTTTTTCGACCGTACACATGCTCCGTAGTCTCGAAGCCATAGCCCTGTTCAGTTGTATATACGCAATCCGGAGACACTCCCTTGTAGCCATCCGCAGGTTCCCCCGGACCAAAATCAAACTTCCACAATTTACTCACCTCTCAGCCATCGCCCTCAAATCCCAACCATTTAATTGTATAAACCCGGATACCTTCCATTTCCACTCGTAAGCCTCATATCCTCACGCTATGGATTTTGAATCTTATCCCTTCAAACCACTTGTACTCATTCCTTCTACAATTTGCTTCTGGAATGCGAAGAATACAGCGATAACTGGAAGCAGGCTTAGGATAGACATCGCGAACATTCCTCCCCAGTTGGAAGCCGACTCGCTGTCGAGGAACATCTTGAGTGCAATAGATACGGTATATTTCTCCGGCGAATTCAGATACAGTACCGGACCTAGCAAATCCTCCCACTTCCAGTAGAAAGAGAAGATTGCCGCTGTAGCCAACGACGACTTGAGTAAGGGTAAAATAATTCTAAAATACAGCCGGAACTTGCCGCATCCATCAATCGTCGCCGCTTCATCCAACTCTCCTGGAATCGTTCGTATAAACTGCACCATCAGAAAGATGAAGAACGGCATCCCGAAAAAGGAGGGTACCACCAACGGTAAGATCGTATTGATCCAACCGAGCTTGGTGAAAATAATATATTGCGGTACCAGTACCACATCCCCTGGTAGCATAAGCGTCACCATCATCAAAGCAAACCACAAGTTACGTCCTTTGAATTTCAAGCGCGCAAAGCCAAATGCGATCAATGAGGAGGAAAGCACGGCTCCAATCGTTGAAATCACCACGATCGTGAGCGAGTTCAGAATGTACGTGCCAAAGTTGTAGCCAGTCGTTCCTTTCCAGCCTGTTACATAGTTTTGCCAGATCCATTCTGTAGGGAAAAGCGAGGATGCCGTGACGAATATCGTCCGACTTTCTTTAAACGAGCTGAACAGCATCCAAAAAACGGGATACAGCATCAGGAGCGCCAGTGCAGCAACCAGTATGTGATAAATTGGCCATTTGACCGTTTTCCATGCCATCGTTATCAGCGCCCCTTTTCCGTTTCATAAAATACCCAGTATCTGGAGGTTATAAATAATATCGCTGTCAGTATCCCAATCATAATGAGCATGACCCAAGCCATGGCTGCCGCATATCCCATGTTGCTGAACATAAACGCCTGTCGGAACAGATACAGTGAATGCAGCATCGTTCCATCCATCGGGCCTCCTTCGCCCTTAGAAATAACATAAGCCGGGACGAAGGTCATAAAGGCACTGATCGTCTGCATAATCAGATTAAATAGAATAATGGGGCTAAGCAACGGTAGCGTAATACTGAAAAATTTTCGTACTGGCTTAGCGCCATCTACACTGGACGCCTCGTACAATTCAACAGGAATGTTCTTCAAACCTGCCAGAAAAATCAGCATGGAGGAGCCAAATTGCCATACGGACAAGGTGATTAGCATCGTAAGCGAAGCATCCGGGTCACCAAACCACTTCACCGGAGTCGCCCCTAAGGTCGAAAGCAGGCTGTTCACTATGCCGTTATTACTGAAAATGTTCCGCCACATAATGGATACCGCAACACTGCCCCCGATAATCGACGGTAGATAGTACATCGTCCGATAGGTGCCGACCATACGCGACTTGGTATTCAAAATCATAGCCACAAACAGCGCGAAAATCAGTCGCAACGGTACACCGACCAATACATACGTAAACGTGACCCTGATCGAATTCCAGTATTTCGGGTCGCCTGTGAACATTTTTTCGAAGTTACCCAGACCAATCCATTTGGGCGGGGTGAACAGGTTGTAGGTGGTAAAGGACAGATACAGCGAAATAAACATTGGAATTAACGTAAACGCCAGAAAGCCCACAATAAACGGGCTGATAAACGCATATCCGGTCATATTGGCTTTCAAGCTCTGATGATTTCGCAAGCTCATCAAGCCTCCCTTCTGTTGCATTTTAAAGAATTAGCAAAACTTTATAATATTAATAATTCGTTGTTATGTGAATAATATTGTGATGTCTGCAAAGGGTGCTTATGCAGTCGGTTCGTCCAATCAACCGTGCGCAATCATGCTTTGGACTACGCACGGTTAACTTAACGAAACGTTCCTTCGATCATATCGATCTTATGCTAAAACAGTGTCAGATATCCTAAAGGTCACATTGCGCTCATTATTGCTTGTTATTCGCAAGGATAGTATTCGCATCAGCCCGGAATTTGGCCGCTGCGTCTTCTGGTGTCATCTGTCCGAAATTGACCTGTTCAATATAATCGGTCAGAGTCGCAATCACTTCCGGCGATCCGACTGGCGGCGGCGGGCTCATTGGAGAAGCCTTCGGCTCCATGGAAGCTACAAATTCAAACACCTGCTTCGTAGGCTCGCTCAACTCTGGCGCAACAGCCTCCTTGATTTTGGAGGAAATCGGCACGCCACGTTCGCCTTTAATCAATTTATTCGCTTCTACATCATTCATCCAGAAATCAATAAACTTTGCGGCCTCATCCTTCACCTGTGAACGGGAAGCAACCGTCCAGTACATCGTAGGCTGCATGTATACGCCTTTTTCCATATTCGGCCCAAACATTGGAGCCAGTGCCATGGGGCGGTTAACAACCTGCTGTAAGCCCACATACTGATTGGACCACTGCCAAATACCGATGCCTGTTCCTTTTACGATATCGGATTCCTCAAGAATCCCCTTGGTCTGGTTCATGATTTCAGGAGGCGGAGTCGCTCCCTTCTTAATCAGATCAGCCAATCCGCTGAAGAAGTCAACAAACAGCTTATCGTCGTCATATCCCAAGCCTGTTCCTTCCGCATTGTAGAGAGTCTTTCCTTGCGTACGCAAATAGTAGTGGAAGAAAATATCGGCAGCCATCGAGCTGTCAAAATATACTTTATTGGAAGCTGCCTTTAAAGCCAGTTCTTTGTATTGATCCCATGTCCAGTTATCAGGAATTTTATCTATACCTGCTTTCTTGAGCAACGCCGGATCATACTGGAAACCCAGAACATTGACACCTGTTGGAATACCATATTGCTTTCCTGCTATTACGCCGGTACTGAGTACATTTTCGTTCACGTCAGCGACCTGAATTTTTTGATTTAAGTAAGGCGCGAGATCCTCCAGTTGACCATTTTTTGCATATTGGCTAATGTACGAAATGTCCATTTGCACGATATCCGGTAACTGATTAGCCGCAGCCTGTGGGGCGAGCTTTTTCCAATAGTCATCAAAAGAGGCATATTCCACATCGATCGTTACATTAGGATTTTTCTGCTTATACAAATCAACGACCTTCTGCGTGTATTCATGACGCGTATCCGATCCCCACCAAGCGATACGTAACTTTACTTTCCCGTCTGCACTTGTGCCCGAATTGCCGCCGCCGTCCGCTCCGCTACATGCTGTCGTCAAAACGAGCAGCATAGCTATAATCAGAAACCATCCCTTTTTGCCCACCTATCTCTCCCCTTTTCGCTGTTCTAGAAAGGAGCCAAATTACAAGTGACAACGTATTTACGCATTTTTGATAGCGTTTACATTAGCTCCTGTTGTTATTTTCCCAAAAGCTGAGAAGCATTGGAATACACAAATCAGGTTTCCTGGGTTTAAAAAACAGTGGGACTCCATCAGCTCATCCCCGTTCATGTGATTTAATGTACTCGGAAGGCGTCATACCCGCCCATTTTTTGAACACCTGGCTAAAATATTGCGCGTTCCCGCCGAAGCCGAACCATTCGGCCAGCTCAAACACCTTTACATCTCCTGTCTCTCGAATATGCTCAGCCGCACGTTCGATCCGATAACGATTGACGTAGTGTGAGAAGTTTTCCCCCGTCACCTTTTTGAAAATCTTCCCTAAATAGTCGGAATTCATATACAGCATTTGACCTGCCACTCCGTTCAGCGACAAATCGGATTTTCTATAGTTTTGCTCAATAATAGTGATCATTTTATCAACGGTAGAAGATTGGCGATACACATTACTTTTATAATAGATTGCGGTCATTCGTTCGGCAGCTTCCTGTACAAAAGATTTGAGACATGCCAGCGTTTTTTGCTCTGCCAGCACCACCATTCGGCTCGTAAACGCCGCACGCTCCTCTTCAGGACATATACGGATCATAGCAGCATAGAGTTGAAGCACATAGGAGCGGGTCACGGAGATTTCCAGCTTCATACGGGACAGAATACCGAACAACCTATCCACTTCCTGTGCAACCTCCACCGTATTTCCAGCCTTGATCAGCAGACCGAACTTCTCCTCGTCCAGCTCCAAATCTGCCATCTCCCGGGTATCCTCAGCCGCTAAATCCTCCTTCGTAATCAGACTGCCCTCCCCGGTGTAAAAACGGTGATTCATACAATGCAGTGTCTCCCGGTACATCCCCCGTGAATGCTGCATACTATCCGACTCACTAACTGCGACCGTTACCTCCAGCTTGTAAAAGCGATGAAATGTCGCACGTACCGCTTCAATCTGTTTCATAAACCGTGACGTATCATCCTCGCTTTCCAGCACGATGAGCAATTGCCCCTGCATGGTCGTACTGAGCAAGACATCATCCATCAAATCTGCCGCTATATTTTGCAATGCAAACAGATGCTCCGGCTCATGGGATTCCTCCACCCGCAGCAGCAGCATTCGAACCTGCTTATCTTGCAATTCAATTCCGAATAACCGCTCATAAAATGCGATATCGCGGCTACCGTAAGTTTTATAGGAAATAAACTCCTTCAAAAAGTGTTCCTTCACATGGGGCAGCATACGCTGAAAATCTAGCTTCATCCGGTTTACAAACTGCTTGCGTTCTTCCTGCTCCTCCCGCTCCTGTCCCAACTCGGTCAGAGCCTCATGAATTTGCCGCTCATTGCATGGCTTCAACAAGTAGTGCTTCACCCCGTATTGCATGGCCCGACAGGCATAATCAAAATCTTTGTAGCCAGACAACAGAATGAAACGGACGTCTGGAAAATGCTCCGTCGTTTTGGCAACGAGTCCGATACCGTCTAGTCCTGGCATAGAGATGTCGCTAATCACAAAATCAGGTGGGCTGGCTTGAATCTGATCATAAGCCTCAATCCCGTTACGTGCCGTGCCAACCAATCTCGTGCCCGCTTTCCCCCAATCAACCACCTGTGATATGCCTTCCAAAATCATACGCTCATCATCAACCAGTAGCACCTTGTACACGACCCTGATCCCCTTTCACATATGGAATACAGACATGAATCGACGTTCCTGTTCCTGACTCGCTATGCAGCTCTATCCCCCAAGGTGTACCAAATGTCAGGTTAATCCGTTCCTGAATATTCGTAAGTCCAATGCCCTGCCCACGAGTCGTAACCTGCCCGCTTCGCAGCTTTTCCAAGAAATCCGGCGTCATTCCCGGTCCGTCATCTTCAACTCGCAGAAATAGAGCACCCTCGCTTTCTCTCGCAATAATAGCAATCTGACAGGGTTCAATTCGCGGCTCCAGCGCATAATGAATGGCATTCTCCACCAAGGGCTGAAGCGTTAGCTTCGGAATTTGTGCATCCATCAGTTCTTCCGGAATATCCAGATGGAAAACGAGACGTTCATCAAAACGTGTTTTTTGGATCGTTACGTAGCTCCTTACAATATCCAGCTCTTTTCGAAGCGGAATTAGCTGCTCCTCAAAACTGACCGCACTGCGCAGTAGAAAAGCAAGTGCTTCCACCATCTCTGAAATCCGGTCCTGTTTATTGGCCTTGGCGAGCCAGTTCACGGACTCTAATGTATTGTATAAAAAATGTGGATTAATCTGGGCCTGGAGCGCCTTTAGCTCTGTTTCCCGCAGTAATAGCTGCTTGGCAACATTCTCATTAATGAGCTCACGAATGCGGCGAATCATTTTCTTGTACGTTCGATGAAGCAAGCCTACCTCATCCTGTGTGGAAAGGGGGACCGCACCAAGTGCTTCCTCTTCCAAACGGTCGAGATCGCCTTTTTCTATTTTACGCATGTTCTGGATTAATTGAACGATCGGTTTGGTAATGCTCCCTGACAATCTAGCCCCCAGAGCCAATGCGATAAGAAGCATAATGACAAAAATAGCGCTTACAACTTCTTTGATAATCGTAATGCTGCGAAACATATCATCGAAGGGGGTCATATGCAAATACGTCCAATCCGTATAAGAAGATTTGATTTGAGCAGCGAAAAAGGTTCCTCCTGAGTAGGTCGCAATCCCGTATGGCTGCTTCCGGCCCAGCTCGGCCTGAATATCACTCTCACTCAAAAGTGGTGTTTCGGGATAAATCATCCGCCTTCCATCTGTAATCATCAGTTGTCCGTCACGACCGGAGGTTTGCACACGGTCCGCTACAATCCGGTCAATTCGTACACGAATCGCAAGCGTTCCGAGCCCATTCAGCGTAAAATTGGAATCGGTAAAGGATTTGAACTGCCGAGCTGCCAGCAAGGAGGAATGACCTGCGGCATACCATGCATTGGAACCGTCATGTTCGTCTGCCAGCTCCGACAGGGTGGATCGAAGCTCTTGGGGAATACCTTCGCGGTTGCCCGCACTCATGACCTGTCCCTCTTTGTCGATGACCATCATAGAATAGACATAGGTTTCAGAGCCGGCAAAGGCGACGAGCCTATTCGTTATTTTTTTACGCAGCACCATTTTGGCATAAGGGGATTTCTCTTTTTCCAATTGCAGCAAATAACGTTGAAGCTGCTCGTCCGTTGTTACCTTGAAAGTAACTTTTTCCACATCCTTCAGCTCATTTTCTATACCGATTGAAGAAATATTGAGTACTTCGGATGTTTTTTTGTACATTTGATTATCATAAATGTGAAATACGTACTTAAGTATGACTGCAACAACTGCAAAATTAACCAGCATAAGCACCGTGATCAGCAGTACCATTTTATGATGGATTCCAGCATTTTTGTAAGCGCTTTTAAAGTAGGTAATCAGTGATTGTCGCCTCCTTTATAACATACAAAATACCCCATGCCTTGGTCATTCGGCAAGAGGTATTTGCATTTGCTTAGCGTTGATCGGTTGGTTTCGATTTGTCCGCCTTGCTCATATATTCGTCGTATCGGTCATCAAGTTCCCGTGCCATACTCCGGTATTTACGCGTTTCCTCAACAATGGGATCGATATGAGTCTGAACCCGCACCTCATATTTAGGGCTGAGCCGTTCCCGCTTTTGGGCCTCATTCTCACGAATTTCGCCTTCCGTCAGCAGTTCACTGAGCTGGCGTTCCAATTCTTCGGATTGACTCATCGCGATTTCCTCCTTTAGGGTGATGGTCCCTACGTAGAATTATAACCCGGTTGCGTCTGCTTCTTTCAGCACTTGAATAAGTTGAGAATGAATAGCTGTATTCGTAGCTGCAATATGCCGTACACTCAGGTCATAAGGTCTGCCCAATGTATCGGTAATGGTACCGCCTGATTCCTGCACCAGCAAAGCGCCCGCTGCTACATCCCACGCATTCAAACCAATTTCGCAATAGGCCGATAACCGTCCCGACGCCACATAAGCCAGATGCAATGCTGCCGAGCCCAGCGCCCGAATGCCGCGTACCTGAGGTGTAAGAACCTGCGTGATTTTCATATTTAGCGGTTGTGCATACGTACGATCTGGCGGGAAGCCGATGCACACCAGACTATCTCCCAGTGTTTCTTCTCTTGAGGCTTGCATGCGATTACCATGTACATATGCGCCTTTTCCTTTTTCCGCTACAAACATTTCATCACGGGACGGATCATAAATAACCCCGACAATCACCTCTCCACGATGGGCCAAGGCAATGGACACACTGTAATACGGCAGACTGTGTACAAAATTGGTCGTGCCATCTACCGGATCAATAATCCATAAATATTCCTCTTCACGGGCAGCCTCTAGTGCGCGGGCCGAAGCTTCGGCTCCCGGCTCTACACCCTCTTCACCCAAAATCGCATGATCGGGAAAATGGGTCAGAATCAGTCTGCGAATCATCTGTTCTGCACCTTTATCTACCTCGGTCACTAGATCCGTAGGAGACTGTTTGGTATTCAAATGTTCAACAGTTCCCAGCCTGCTCTTAATCCATTCCCCGGCTTTGGATGCCGCGTTAATAGCCACGGCAGTATAGCTTTTTCCTGATACGATATAGGGAACCTTTTCGTTTTCATGTTCGTTCAACGTGTTCACTCTACTTTCTATATCATTGTTACGTGGTTTACGAAGCTGGCCTACAGCACAGTCTCTTAACCATCTCTGTTTCAGTACAAGTTTGCTAGTTTACACATTCTAGTATACACAATAAACTGCATAAAGTTTCCCCAAATGAGAGATTTATCCGCAAAATACTACTTTCTAAGGCATAATTTCTACGGAAGCCCCATCCAGCACTTTGACCCCATTATCTTCCTGAAGGCGCAGTTCATTCATCAATCCGAATAACGCTTCATCCTTAAGCTTGGCTTCAAGCATGACATCAATCCGATCCGTATATCCAGCAATATTGCGCAGAAAGGTCAGCAACGGCTCCACCAGAACACCGTCTGCATGACCACGAGGGTCTTTTTCACTTTTGGGACTGGAGGCATGAATTTTGGGCGGCAATGGATGATCAGTAGAAGATCCGGCTTGGGCCAATTCCCCTTTCCAGGTATTCAATATGTCCGGCCATAGCTCCCACGGCTTCTCACCCTCGTTATTGACCCATTGATGATGAATATCGAGAACCATCGGCAAGCCCGTTATTTTGCAAGCTTCCAGTGTTTCCACCGCATTGAATGTTTTATCATCATTTTCCAGCGTCAACCGTTCTCTTAACGAAAGATCCAGAGCACTAACCTGCTCTACAAAACGCTGGCCTGAGGTCACCTTATCTCCGTATGCACCACCAATATGAATGTTGTTCTTGGCTTCGGCACCGAGCCCCATGGCCTCCAGCATCGCTTTGTGGTACTTCAAGTCATTAATGGAGCTCTCCAACACCTCAGGACGGGGAGTGCTTAACACTGTAAAATGATCGGGGTGAAACGATACCCTCATCCTATTCGCCTTGACATAGTTCCCAACCTCTGCAAAGTCAGCAGCAAGCGCCTGAAACGGGTTCCAATCCCGCAGATCCTGATGGGTCGCGAGCGGAATCAGCTTGGATGAGAAACGATAGACCTGGATATCACTCGCGCGATTATGGCGCAGCAGCCTCAATGTATTATGGAGATTTTCAGCTGCTATCCGTTCTAGCTTGCGGATCGCAGCTTCTCGGTCTCCAATCTTGTTAAAGCTGGCCATCGTCATGGTTTTAGAGGGGGATGCATTTTGCACGGTAACCGACATGGCTACATAACCTAACCTTACGATCATAGGGTGTCTTCCTTTCAGTAGTTCGCAGTAGATGGTAAGGCCGCTTTCGTTCTGTGACCTAAAACCCTTTTCTACTGATCATACCCGGAAAAGCACATGCTGATTCGGTGTTATCGCACAAATTGCAAGAAGCAAACAGCTAGGATTGCTGCTGTGCTCCAAAAAACATTTCATCCGCCAATGCGGTCTGAATTCTTGATTCCTCATCATTCAGCTTACGAATGAGGATCATTTCAACTTCGGTCACTTCATCGCCCTGGAAATTAATTTCGGCGATACAGCCCACAATCTGCACGATGGCTACTGCCACGTTGTCCACGCTGTAAGCGATGACCTTCTGGCCTGTCGGAAACACGCGCAGCCCGGATTTAACCATTTTGCCACGTCCGTATTCCAGCAGTTCGTAAAGTTCTTGTTCGCTCTTGAATTTGCATACGGAGTTAAATTCAGTTTGAAAGCCCATGTGTAGCCGCCACCTTTCATCATTAAGGGTTTAGTGAAATGCTCAAGTAAGTGCCATATATATGAACAAAAAGGAGAGTGATCAGCTCCCCTTTGTTTCTTTTATGAGTTCTCGTAGTGCAATGCGGACCTGCGCTCATAACGCTCCAGTGCAAGAGCAATCATGCGGTCCAGCAGACTTGCATAGGATACGCCGGTTTCTCTCCACAATAATGGATACATACTGAACGGTGTAAAACCAGGCATCGTATTCACTTCATTAATAAGAATATGTCCGTCCGAGCGTCTGACGAAGAAATCGGCACGAGAAATCCCGCAGCCTTCCAGCGCGCGGAATGCTTGTAATGCGGCTTCACGAATACGATCTGCCACTTCCTCATCCAACGGTGCCGGAATAAGCATTTCCGATTGGCCATCCGTATATTTGGCAGCATAATCATAATAATCACTCGACGATACAATTTCACCCGGTACCGAGGCAATCGGCTCGTCATTGCCAAGTACGCTGACCTCAATCTCACGGGCATCGACGTACTCCTCGACAATCACCTTCAGGTCAAATTGCAAAGCCAGATCTACAGCCTTTTCCAGCTCTTCTCGGTTGCTGGCTTTGGAAATACCGACACTTGATCCCAGATTGGCCGGTTTGACAAAGCAAGGATAACCTAGCTCGGTTTCCATATTACGTACCAGATCATGACTGGTTTGGGCCCACTGTGTACTATTAAAATAACAGTATTTCACTTGCGGCAATCCTGCATGCTCAAACAGCTTCTTCATGACGCCTTTATCCATACCTGCTGCCGAAGCCAACACTCCTGCACCGACATAAGGCATATCCGCCATTTCGAACAGACCCTGAATCGTTCCGTCCTCGCCAAAGGTGCCGTGCAGCAACGGAAACAGCACATCCAGCGTCTGCTCTCCGTACAGCTTGCCGAACAACGTATCTAATGCCGCCTTGGTACCGCCCTCTGCACGTTCCAGCTTCAATTGCTCTACAGAAGCCAGAGGAGCGCTTAATAGCGCCCCTCTACGCCAATCGCCAGCCTTCGTAATATAAAAAGGAATAATCTCGTATTTCTCATAGTTAAATGCGTTCATTACCGCATACGCCGTTTGCAGCGAAACCTCATGTTCGCCCGATTTGCCACCGTACACCAGCCCTACGGTCAATTTTTGATTTGCCATGCCTATCCTCCGCTTTCCTACTTTCGTCATTATGACTGATTTGCGTCACTATACCTGTTATCCATCATCTCATTTAAAAATAGTCGGCGATGTGATAAAAGCGATATACCGTGTTGTCGGTCCACGCATACGAATTTTTATAGTCCCAATAACGATGTCTGGAGCTTACCGTATGCGCATTGACTAGCGGCATGCCGCCCGCATCAAAGGCCGTTACCACCGTGCTGTGCTGAAAGGTTCCGTCACCATCCCAATCGTAAAAAATGACGTCCCCCAGCATGAGCTGCTCCGGTCGACTCACCTGCTCAGCAGTCAAACCCCATGAGCTGGAGCCCAAATACCGCTCCAGACTGTTGGAAACTGCCCAACTGTAGCTCCACAGCTCACGTCCGGCGACCCGTCCTTTATACCACCAGCCCGATTCTCTTTTACCAGTATAGTGGATCGGTGCGCCCCCTGCAAAGAGGCATTGCGAGATATAATTGGTGCAATCCACATCAAAACCTTCAAACTCCGGGTTAAAGCTATCCCACCACTGATCTGCATAAGCCGCTGCTTCTTCACGGCGATATCGGCTGGGACGTGCGGACGAACCAAAGCCCAGCACACCGCGATTCAGCAGCGGCAAACTCCCTCCCTGATTAAACGAAGCCTGTTCAAAAGGAACCTCTCCCCCCGCTGGCTTCCTTTCTGCCGGATCTCGCTCAATTCTCGCTACCTGCCAGGCTTCACCCTCGCGTGTGAACGTCAGACGCTCCCGTTCAATCCGATCCTCCCGGTGAGTCATCCCGCCCTTCTCATAAAAGAGTCGGACATGCAGTTGTACATCTACCACAGCCTCATCCGGCGTATCCTGCACCATTCGTAGCGGCTTGGCGCGTGTCTCGCTGCGTAGGGGAACAGCATCCCGTTCGTTGTACCACTGCTCCAATCTGGCCGCACGTGCTGCTCGTTCCATCCGCTGGCCCACCTCCAGATACTCATCTGGCTGCGGTACACCATTGACTTCACTGCGATTGTATTGATTCACGTAAGCAAAAAGGGCCTGTTTCCATTCCCGCTCCCCCATCCCTATCCCTCCAAATTCGTCCCGCTATCCTTTTCCGGGGATAACCGGAATGATGTAGAACTTCCTTTTTCCCTCTCTGGTCTGATATGCTCTCTATCTATAAGTATGAATCTCTAAAGCTTGGTATGAACATCGAAACGCGAGGGAGCGGAACGTTTTATTTTCCAATCTGCAAGGCATCATTTAGGCCAAAAAAACTTTACGGAACTGCCTGAAAACGGTATACTTAATCCAAAAGCAATCATTTTGAAATCATGTTTCATCTAATGAAACAAATTGCATTCATCACAACCTCTAACACGTTATGAAGCACTGAAGATGTAATTGAGAACGCAACCAATTTAAACCAACTGGGCAAGACGTCGAAAAAACGACATCCCTATTTTCCCCCAAGCATTCACTTCAAGGAGGTAATACTTATGTCAGGAAAAGATCAATTCTCCATCGCCCGTAGTCTGGAAGTTAACGGGAAGCCTTATCGCTACTACAGTCTTAAGGCACTGGAGGAACAAGGAAAAAGCGGTATCGCCAAGCTGCCTTTCTCCATTAAAGTGTTGCTGGAAGCCGCGGTTCGCCAATTTGACGGACGCGCCATCACTGAAGAACATGTACAGCAGCTGACAGGCTGGGCTGAGGATCGGGACACCAACAAGGAGATTCCGTTCATTCCTGCACGCATCGTGCTACAGGATTTTACCGGTGTCCCCGTAGTTGTCGATTTGGCAGCTATGCGTGATACGGTGAAAAAAGCAGGCGGGGACCCGAAGCAAATCAATCCGCTCGTTCCCGTCGATCTCGTTATCGACCACTCGGTCATGGTCGATGCTTTCGGTACCAGTGATGCGCTGGATTACAACATTAATGTAGAGTTTGAACGTAACGAGGAGCGGTACCGTTTTCTGCGCTGGGCGCAAACGGCGTTCAACAACTTCCGCGCCGTTCCGCCATCCACAGGTATCGTCCATCAGGTCAATCTGGAATATCTCGCCTCCGTTGCCGCTACCAAAACCATTGACGGTGAAACGGTCGTCTTTCCAGATTCCCTCGTAGGAACAGACTCCCATACCACGATGATTAACGGCCTTGGTGTTGTTGGCTGGGGTGTCGGCGGGATTGAGGCAGAGGCGGGTATGCTGGGGCAACCGCTGTATTTTGTCACTCCCGATGTGATTGGCTTCAAGCTGACAGGCAGTCTGACGGAAGGCTCTACCGCCACCGATCTGGCGCTCACTGTTACACAAATGCTGCGTAAAAAAGGCGTAGTCGGCAAATTCGTAGAGTTTTACGGGCCTGGTCTGGCTAACATCAGCTTGGCTGACCGTGCGACAGTTGCCAACATGGCACCGGAATACGGCGCAACGATTGGTTTCTTCCCGGTCGATGCGGAAACACTGGCCTACCTGCGCAGCACTGGACGTTCCGATGAGCAAGTAAGCCTCGTAGAGGAATATTACAAGGCCCAAGGCATGTTCCGCACATCCGATACACCGGACCCTGTGTTCAGCGATACCATTGAGCTGGATCTAGCTTCGGTTGTACCGAGTCTCGCCGGACCCAAACGTCCGCAGGACCGTGTTGAGCTTGGCCGCATGAAAGAAACGTTTGAAGGCATTATTCGTACCCCGGTGGACAAGGGCGGCTATGGACTGAGCGATGAAAAAATCGCACAGAAGATTCCGCTGACCCATCCGGACGGCTCCACCAGCGAGTTAGGTACAGGAGCAGTCGTTATTGCGGCTATCACAAGCTGCACGAATACCTCCAATCCAAGCGTTATGCTCGGTGCGGGCTTGCTGGCCAAAAAGGCAGTGCAGCGTGGGCTCAAAAAGCCAGGCTATGTTAAAACAAGCTTGACGCCAGGCTCCCTCGTCGTGACGGAATACCTGCAAAAAGCGGGATTAATCGGACCGCTCGAAGCCCTCGGCTTCCATGTAGCAGGCTACGGCTGCGCAACCTGTATCGGTAACTCCGGCCCACTTCCTGACGAAGTGAGTCAAGCTATCACAGACCATGATTTAACGGTTGGCGCAGTTATTTCCGGTAACCGGAACTTTGAAGGCCGTGTGCATGCGCAGGTCAAAGCCAACTATCTCGGCTCACCGCCACTGGTTGTCGCTTATGCGCTGGCAGGTACAGTGAACATTGATTTGGTGAATGATCCGCTCGGTTACGATCAGGACAATCAGCCTGTCTACCTGAAAGACATTTGGCCTACTTCCGAGGAAATCAAGGAAGCCATCAGCCTGTCTCTCAGCCCGGATATGTTCCGTCGCAAATATGAAAATGTATTTACTGCCAATGAAAAATGGAACTCCATTCCGGTTCCTGAAGGCGAACTGTATGAATGGGATGAAAAATCAACTTATATTCAAAATCCACCATTCTTTGAAAAACTTCAGGATGGCGTGCAGGATATCAAGGAAATCCGTAATGCCCGTGTGCTTGCCCTGTTGAATGATTCGGTCACGACGGACCATATCTCACCAGCAGGCAACATTGCTCCTTCCAGCCCGGCAGGACTGTACTTGAAGGAGCATGGCGTGGAACGCAAGGATTTCAACTCCTACGGCTCCCGTCGCGGTAACCACGAGGTCATGATGCGCGGTACATTCGCCAACATCCGTATCCGCAACAATGTGGCTCCAGGTACTGAAGGCGGCGTGACCAAATACTTGCCAACGGATGAGGAAATGTCCATCTATGATGCGTCCATGAAATATCAGGCAGCCGATCAGAACCTGATCGTCATCGCTGGTAAGGAATACGGCACAGGCAGCTCTCGTGACTGGGCGGCCAAAGGTACGCTTCTGCTGGGCGTTAAGGCTGTCATTGCCGAAAGCTTCGAGCGGATTCACCGCAGTAACCTAGTCGGCATGGGTGTACTGCCTCTGCAATTCCAGGAGGGCTATGGCTGGTCCAGCTTGGGCCTCAATGGCCGCGAAACCTTCGACATCCTCGGCATTAACAATGACGTGAAGCCTGGTCAAGAGCTTACAGTTGTGGCTAAACGCGAGGATGGCACAAAGTTCGAATTCCCGGTAATTGCCCGTCTGGACAGCACCGTCGATATCGACTACTACCACAACGGTGGTATTCTGCAAACCGTATTGCGTCAAATGATTCAAGAGTAAAGAGCGTATAAATAACAAAATCCCCTCCAAATGCAGTGGAAACTGCACATTGAGAGGGGATTTTTTACATGCTTCAAGCCTTTAAAAGAAAACATATACCCAAGATTGCAAATACGAGGGTTATAAGAAGTGTGAAGAGACCAGGCAGGCTTTCCATGATTGCAGAGCCTTCTTCGCTCTTGAACTGACGACTGAAATAGGGTTGGAGCATAAGCATAATTATAAAAGATATGAGGCTAATTCCACACAACAACCATACCTCAGGGGAGGATTTGTCAACAAAACGGTCAGCCACATCATTGAAATTGTAGTGGATTGCTACATTCCTAGGCATTCTCGGATACATGAAAAGGTAGATAATGAAAGGCAAAACAGAAATAAGAAAAGACAATACATTAGAAAAATTTAATTTACTTCTCATGGAAATCCCCCTAATATGCCAAATCGATCCGCATTATACAGATATCAGCAGTCTATATTTTTATACCTATGGCTTAGAAAGAGAGAAGTAACAAAACTAATCATCGTCGGTAAACAAGAAGCGAGCACCATACACACATTAACTTCTTGTCCTAATCCTATAGCGATCCCGATTAAGCCAAAGGCTATCCAAATATAAGCAGAGATACGATGCGTCTTCTTCCATGCCTTTTCATTCGAAAGCAGCCATGGGAACTTCAAACCAATTAAACGGTTAGGTGTTAATTTAGTGAATGTGATACCTACTGTTAAGTGCGATATCGCTGAAACCAATAAAACTATATTTAAGGGACTGAAGTAAATAGCATTTGAATACAGTAACATTAAAAAAAGAAAAATAAAATTTAGAACAACAAACACACTGGAACATATTTTACGATATGGAACCAAATTATTTTCAGAAAATTGTTCTCTATGTTTCGAGAATTTTGGATACAAGACAACAATAAGAAAAGAGATAATCATCGCTCCTGATGACACAATAAAAAAAGCTAAAGGGAGCTTTAGCGGGTTCATTGAAGGCAATATAATAAATGAATTTATAAAATGCAATATAATAAATAAAATAGAAATCTGAATCCACGGCTTTTTAAATTCTTTTTTTAAATCATAGTTATTCTCCACTCAAAACAACCTCACTTGGAACTGTTTCTCAGTTGATTTTAGAAGTAAGTGTATTTATAATACTTCATTATAAAAAATGAATATATTTTAATAAAATATATATTATTGTCAGATCATAATGCATATTTTTCAAAAAAATAAGAGATCAAAGTCACATTCACAATATTTTTTTACAAAAAATAGCTTTTCTTCTGTTTCGAAAAGAAGTTATTATCTATCTACCTATTTCGATTATTAAAATAAACATCTCAAAGCAAAAAAGCCGATCCCTCAGGACCGACTTCCTACCCTATTCTCCTATAACCTTACCTTCACACCACCAGTTACTTCGAAATATCCAGAAAACCTTCTCCGAACACGTCCCGCACGTCATGAATGGTGATAAACGCTGCTGTGTCGATGGCTTTCACTATCTTTTTAAGCGCCGATACCTCTTGTTTACTAATGACGATATACAGCACTTCTTTTGGATTTTTAGTGTAATAACCGTGGCCTGACAGGACAGTAACTCCACGATCCATTTTCGTAATGACCATCTCGGCAATTTTATCTTGGTGCTCCGAAATAATCATGACCGCTTTTTTGGGGTTCAGTCCTTCGATCATAAAGTCCATCACCTTCGTACCAACGTACAAAATAACGATAGTTAGCATCAATTTCTCCGGGCCAATAATAAAATAGGAAGAGAATGCGACAATCAAATCAAAAAACAGCAGGCCATAACTGATATTCCAATCCAGATACTTGTTGGCAATCCGTGCTAAAATGACCGTACCCGCCGTAGTGCCGCCTACCCGTACGATTAGGCCTATGCCAACCCCCACCAAAACTCCGGCAAATACGGCATTAATCGTCGGCTCATGCGAATCAATCCGCCAGTTGACTGTTAAATGTAAAAACAGCGAGTTAAAAGCGACCGCAATGATAGTGTACAAGGTCGTTCTCTTGTCTAAAAATTTATATCCGACAATCAGCAGCAAGCCATTAATCACCAGATTAACGATCGAGGGAGACCACTGAAACAGGTAGTACAGGATGATTGTGACCCCTGTAACGCCCCCCTCGCCAAACTCATTCGGGATCACAAACAGATTAACAGCTAGCGCGAAAAAAAACGCACCCAGAATAATAAATGCGATGTCTGCAATACATTTTTTCATATATGCTCTAATCCTCTCTCTAACATTTCAAAGGATGAATCGCCAGATCGATTGGCTGACTCTTGTTGTCAAAATACGCTGACAACCAGTTCATGGTATCTACTACCAAACATAAAGTCAATACAACTTTGACACTTTAATTCGCCACCAGACTGCCTCAATCCTGACTTGAGGAGTCCGCAAAACCCTCCTTTTACAAGGTTATTCGACAAAAAAACACAATCCCGACTACTAAACTAAGAAAACGGGCCTCAAGCCCTTGTTTTAGACCTAGGCACATTTTCCCCTAAAACGACCATCCTCCTAATCGGCATTTTGAACACACATGACCATCTTCCTGTTTTATGTCAAAAGCGTTTTACTTTGAATAAATGTGGGTATAATGATTGAAACATAACCAAGCAACCTACATAGCATTGCGACATCAAGTACATACAAATAGTCCTATACAGACGTCCAAAGCAACTCAATCTGAATTTGACAATATGGAATTGGAGGAATGATCTACATGAATACAATGAACTTAACCGTCCACACCCTGATGCCCTTTCACCACCAATACCAACGTGCCAACGCGGTGAGTATGCAGAAGAAAGAAGATAGCTCGGAGAAGAAGCTCAGCTTTCAGGACATTTTGAATGAAAAAATGGGTAAAAAATAAGGCGCCGTTTATCCGGTTGCATGACTCGCTTTACATAAGCCAAAAAGCCGTAGTTTCCTACATCGACTGTAGAGAACCACGGCTTTTTTTGATTCATGCGTTCCTAAACTCACACATTCGTTTTACTGACCGCCATCCCGATACTGCTCTGCCTTCTCACGCATCCCAGCGGCCACTGCTTCTTCGGTGTTCAGCCCCTTATCCGCTGCATAGGCGCGAATGTCCTGCGTGATGCGCATACTACAAAATTTGGGGCCGCACATCGAGCAAAAATGTGCTTCCTTGGCTCCCTCTGCTGGTAGCGTTTCATCATGGTAGGACAAGGCCCGCTCGGGATCAAGCGACAGATTGAACTGATCCCGCCAGCGGAACTCAAAGCGTGCCTTGGACAAAGCATCATCCCGCTGCTGCGCCCGTGGATGGCCCTTCGCCAGATCGGCAGCATGTGCCGCAATTTTGTAGGTAATGACACCCTCACGGACATCATCCTTATTCGGAAGACCCAAATGCTCCTTAGGCGTAACATAGCACAGCATGGACGTCCCGAACCAACCGATCATCGCCGCCCCGATGGCTGAGGTAATATGATCATATCCGGGGGCAATATCCGTCGTGAGCGGTCCCAAGGTATAGAAAGGAGCTTCCTTACAAATCTCCATTTGCAAATCCACATTCTCTTTGATTTTATGCATAGGGACATGTCCCGGCCCCTCAATCATGACCTGAACATCATGCTTCCATGCGATTTGCGTTAGCTCGCCCAACGTTTCCAGCTCTGCAAACTGTGCTTCATCATTCGCATCATAGATACTACCTGGACGTAGACCATCCCCGAGAGAAAAGGCCACATCATAGGCTTTCATAATTTCGCAGATTTCTTCAAAATGTGTATACAAAAAATTCTCCTGATGGTGCGCAAGGCACCAGGCTGCCATGATCGACCCGCCACGGGACACAATTCCCGTCATTCTATTCGCCGTCATCGGTATATACCGCAGCAATACACCCGCATGAATTGTAAAATAGTCCACTCCCTGCTCCGCCTGCTCGATCAGCGTATCGCGATACAACTCCCACGTCAGCGCTTCTGCTTCGCCGTTCACCTTTTCAAGTGCCTGATACAGCGGCACAGTTCCAATCGGTACAGGAGAATTCCGAATGATCCATTCACGTGTGGTATGGATATTACGGCCTGTGGATAGGTCCATAACTGTATCCGAGCCCCAACGCACAGCCCAGGTCATTTTCTCCACTTCCTCCTCAATCGAGGAGGTAACCGCAGAATTACCAATGTTCGCATTGATCTTCACGTGAAAATGACGCCCAATGACCATCGGCTCACTTTCCGGGTGATTGATATTCGAAGGCAAAATGGCTCGTCCAGCCGCCAATTCCTGCCGTACAAACTCAGGCTCCACCCCTTCGCGGATCGCCGCAAATTCCATTTCGGGCGTAATGATCCCTTGCCGTGCATAATGCATTTGCGTCACTGTACGACCTTGCGAAGCACGAAGCGGACGGTTGGTCACGCCGGGAAATTCAACTGTCTCCCGTTTGGAGCCAGGTTTCAGTCCATTATCCTCCGGTTTGACGGCGCGTCCCTCGTAAGCCTCCACATCGCCCCGTTCCAGTGCCCAAGCTCGCCGTAATGGAGGCAGGCCCTGACGGATATCGACCTGATAGGCTTCGTCAGTCATGGGACCGCTCGTATCGTACACACGCAATGGCTCATGATGCTCCGTGCCCTGCGGCGTATGTGTAGGATGAAGAGCAATTTCCCGCTCTGGGACGGCAATGTCCGGCCGCGAGCCTTGAATATATACCTTACGGCTCCCTGGAAAGGGCGTTACCCCACTGGCTTGCTCCCCGTTTGTCTTCTCTACCCCAACTTCCCTTGTTCCTGCCAACCTTACTTCTGCTGATTTAAATTCTGTTCCTTTTGTTCCTTCTACTTCTGTCGGCTTCATTGTCCATTCCTCCTGTTTCGATGAAATGACACACCGATCCGGAACCATTCCCAGGGTGGCGCTGATCTATGCAAAAAAGCCGGTTCCCGAGGGAACCGGCTAATCTAACGA
This sequence comes from Paenibacillus sp. FSL M8-0228, assembly GCF_038007385.1. Lineage (NCBI taxonomy): Bacteria > Bacillati > Bacillota > Bacilli > Caryophanales > Paenibacillaceae > Paenibacillus > Paenibacillus sp. FSL M8-0228. Next base: position 877,493 of record NZ_JBBOXA010000001.1, on the reverse strand, counting down.
GGCAGCTATCCAGACCGTGCACATGTGGAATAATCCTATTCCAATGCGTCACCGTAGACAGCAGCTGCGTATACATTTCAATGGCCGATTACTTCCCTACGCTGGTATGATCCAGATCAGGTGCAAAGGGTCCGGAATCTTACACGATTCCATCTCAGCCCGGCATTACAGGCTCCCCCAGTAACTGCGATACTTCTATTCACATGAGGCGGACATAACAGACATCCCGCCATCCTTATCAGACTACTTCAAATTTATGGCTTTGGCAACCCTTCTAGGTTCCATTTAGCAAGAAGACGCTCCTCACCAAATCACTTTGCTTGCTTCAACTGCATTCATTCTTGTTACGGAAGCATAAGCCCCATTTCCTTCGCCGCTTCGATCAAAATCGGAGCAAAGTCATGTAGCGTCTCGGGTGCAAGCCGACTGACCGGACCGGATACAGATAAAGCCGCAGTGACCTGTCCCTTCCGGTTCACAATTGGTGCTGCCACAGCAGCGGCCCCTGGCTCCCGTTCTTCATAGCTGGTCGCATAGCCCTTCTCGCGAATGTCCTGCAGCTGGGCTTTATAGACCTCCGCGTCTACCGAGGGCGGCCATTCATTCCCGCTTAGCAGGGCTTCCAGCTCCTGCGGCGGCATAAAGGCAGCCAGCACCTTACTGGAGGCTCCTACAGCCAGCGGCATACGCGCACCCACAGGCGCAACCCTGCGGATCGCCTGATTGCTCTGCACGGCTTGTATGCGAATACGCATGCTGCCGTCCCGTAAGTACAAGCTGACCGTTTCGCCCAGACGGTCACGCAGTCCTTCCATTGCAGGCTGTAACAACACCGCCGGCTCGTCACTTTGGGACAAATGTGTGGATAGCTCCCAAATGCGGAAGCCAAGTCGATATTTTTCCGTTTCGGCATTCCGAACGACAAAGCCCCGATCCTCCAACGTAGTCAGCAGCCGATGAACCGTGCTTTTATGTAGACCAATTTTGGAGGCAATCTCCGTTAGGCCAAGATCCGAATCTGCGGTAAAACACAGCAATATATCAAGTGCACGCTCTACAGCGCGAACGGTTAATTTACGGTCTTCCATTCGTGAACCGCTCCTCTTGTATCCATATTCGTTTCACACTATGAAACATGGTTACATAAATTATATAGAATAGTCGCGGCTACTGTAAACCGATGTTTTTGTGACAACCATATTACAGAACGAGAACAAACATCGACAATTCTTTGCATCATTTTTACTTTTCCGGTTCAGGCGTTGACTTTGGATAACCCCCATCATACGATAATAGGTATCTATACGGATATACACTATCATTTTCAAGTGGAATTATACCTAAATTCTATTGAAACGAAGATCAATTTTATATAAGGAGGCTCTTACATGATTTCTACATCCCAGCGCAACTCTCAGCTACAGACCGCTGTTCAGGAGCCGTCCACCCCACTCTTTAATCCCCGTCTGCTGCGGTTCAAGCACGTTGTGATTGCTCTGCTGCTGTCGGTCGTTTTTTTTCTGTTGTTTTGTTTTATTGCCTTGCATGCTTACATCGCATGGGTACTTACGAATCCTACCGTCGCGCCGCTGTACTCTAATCCGATGCAGGCCAAAAACATGCCTTATGAGGAAGTCAGCTTCCCTGCCAAGGATGGTAGCCGCATGGTACAAGGCTGGTATATCCCGGCGGATCAATCGCGGAAAACGATTATTTTCAGCCATGGTTATGGAGCTAACCGCGAAGAAAGCTGGATTCCCATGTATGATCTGGCGCATTATGCCCACAGTTTGAACTTTAATGTGGTCATGTTCGATTATGGATTCGCGTCACAAAACAGCAAATCAGTCGCAACCGGAGGCAAAGCGGAATCCCAGCAGCTTCTCGGAGCGATCCAGCTTGCGAAGCAACGCGGCTCGTCGGAGATTATCGTATGGGGCTTCTCCATGGGGGCAGGAACCGCTCTTCAGGCGGGCTTGCAAACCAAGGATGTGGACGCAATGATTTTGGACAGCACTTTCCTGTTGGAGCCGGATACGCTGTACCATAACATTCACAATCAAATTAACCTGCCAAGACATCCGTCTTTGGAAATTCTGGAGTTGCTGTTTCCAGTCTTGAACGGCACCAGCTTGCATCAGATTCCATATCAGGAGGTTAAAAAGGAAAACTATCCGTTCCCGATCATGTTTGTGCATGGTACACAGGATGAAAAGGCTCCTTATCCTATTGCGGAAAAGCTCGCTGCCAATCAAACCAACCCACTTTCCAGTGTATGGATTGTCAAAAACGGAATACATGAGCTTATTTTCAGAGAGCATCCCCGTGAATATCTACGGCGGGTATCGACGTTTCTAAGCAGTGTACAGGAGCTGGAGGACAAGAAAACGATCGCTGATGCCCACAAACAAACGACTACAAAGTAAAGAATTATTTTTCAAAAAAACTGTATTTAATTCTTCACCTTGAAGAAGCCTGCCTACGGACACTAACCCGTGCCGTAGCTGGGCTTCTTTTTCGTTTACCATGGTATTCTTGTTCTACGTAACAGATGTGACCAAATTAAGCGAGTTCATAGACATATTCCCGATAGGACAGCGAATATACTGGGTACGTATGCATCCAGGGCAGATCTGCCAGATCCGCCGGATAGCCATAGTGGGATACGGGAGGTATAAAACGATGCTGAGTACTTATGGGTCTTTCCTGCCCTTACGTGTGCTGGAGGAAATTCGGCATTGGAAGCAGCAGGAAAGTTGGCATGTGGAAGTGATTAAATCCGCTACCGAGGGACTGGAGCCTACTTATGTACGGCTGCTGGATGATTGGCGGACTGTATTCGAACAGACGGAACGCACCGCCATAGAGTTGCTTGAAGAGCAACGGAGCGCACTTGATCCGGCAGATCAGGCGTGGCATCAGGAATGGAAACAGCTGTCGGCTGCCCCACAAGCACATACACACGAATTCACTGAACCTCCAAAACAGTCAAGGGGATTAGACGCATCATCATCTGTAAAGATGCCATCGTCAGAGTCAGCATTAAACGCTCAGCCTGACTCACAAGAATTAAATCGTCGATTGGACGATTTGCTACAAACCGCAAACCGCCAGTCACAGGAGTATGTACGGCAGCTCGGTCTGCTGAGCGAGCACAGTCATGCATTGCGTCAGCAGCCAAAATCCGCTGGAGTTGTATTACACGCGGCACATGAAAGCCAATATTTCCTGATCTCGACAACCCCCTTTCAAGAACCTGGCTCCATCGCAAGGGCTGCTGGGTTGTATCATGTAGCGACAGAGGGTGAGAATTACCCAGAGGAAGCGTTTCGAGAACGTCAGGCAGGCATAAGGGGAGAAGGCACATGGACGACTAAAGGCGTCAAATCCAGCCAGGCTCAACCTTCGGCAACGGAAAAAACCTCAATCGGCCGGTCGGTTCCTATTGGAGGACATCGACTCCCACCGCTCCCTTACCCCTATAATGCGCTTGAACCGTATATTGATGAAAAAACGATGCGCATTCACCATGACAAGCATCATTTGAGCTATGTGAATGACCTGAATAAAGCGGAAAAGAAGCTGGAAGAAGCCCGAAAAACAGGTAATTTTGATCTCGTAAAACATTGGGAACGCGAACTGGCATTCAACGGCGCAGGCCATTATCTGCATACTCTTTTTTGGACGATCATGAGTCCTCAAGGCGGTGGAAACCCAAGCGGACCGCTGGCTGAACAGATTAAAAAAGATTTTGGCAGCTACGATGCATTCAAAAAACAATTCAGTTCGGCAGCCGAAAAGGTCGAGGGTGGCGGCTGGGCGATCCTGGTATGGAGTCCGCGCGCGGGACGGCTTGAAATTTTGCAGGCCGAAAAGCACCAGAATCTGACTCAATGGGAGTCCATTCCGCTGCTGGCGATAGATGTGTGGGAACACGCATATTACTTAAAGCATCAAAACGAGCGCAACAAATACATTGAGGATTGGTGGCATGTCGTTAACTGGCCTGAAGTGGAAGCACGCTACGATCAAGCCTCCAAGCTGAGATGGCAACCCTTCTAGAGGTTGTTCAAAAAGTCGTCTTTCCATAACGAAGCTATTCAAGAAGCGGATTCGACGTCGAATCTTGAATTCAGCCGGGCCTTCCGTTGCTCACGTAGATCTGTCTACGCTCCGCTACTCAGTCCCTAGCTTCATCCAACTTTCTCGGTCCTGAAAAGCCGACTTTTTGAACACGCACTAATAGGCTTCTAAGCTAAAGACAAACTACACCTGCAAATCGTATAGCTCTCTGAGCGCTGCCATTTGTTCGGTCCATCCTTCCGGTTGTACCAGCCAGCTATCGGCAGGTGAAATGGCTGTCTGGCTCTCGACGACACGGCGCAAAGATGCCGTGTACGCCTCAACAGACGGCACTCCAGCCAGCTCTGCCAGGCTACCCATCGTTGCTGGATTCACCCGGGGGTAATCCTGCTGCTGCACGCCTGTCGAAGTATCTCCGGCTGCCTCTGTATAGAATTGCTGTACCGCCTGTGCACGCTCTGCACCGCTGCCCTCAATCATCACGAAGGCTGTGATGATATACGCCTTGGCTTGACGTCGCTGTGCAATGCCGCAAAACTTGCGGCCCCGGACGCTGACATCGTAATCCCCGGGACAGAAGGACCCGGGGATTTCTCCGGTCTGCGCCTCGCCAGACCACGGAACCAGCGCATCGGCAATTAGCGCTGCCATGAGCCGAAAATCTTCATGCAGGCTGATGGCCCGCTGTGGATTCGGCAGGATCAAGGACAGGTTCAGCACCCCCCTGTCCAGCATGACGGCTGCTCCACCTGAGGGGCGTACGCATACCGAAGTTCCCGCGTTGCGCACTCGCTCCATCGCTTGTGGGGCGTAAGAGAGCCTGCGGTCCCGGTGACCGATCACAAGCGCTGACGGATGCCGCCAAAGATGCAAAATGGGTGCAGCTCCTTTCCCTACTTGCCGACAGGCCAGCTCCTCCCAAGCCAGCGGAGACAAAACGTCCTCCTGAGTGTCCGCAAGTGGTGCTTCAAACCACTGCAACTCAGGCAAAGCTGTTGTTTTTTCTGTTGATCTATGTACATTCTCCATACGTTATCCCCTATCTATAAAAATAACTGTTATCCATAGGCTAATCGTAATTTTAAGGCGGCTATCCCGTCGTTTATATCTGATGTTAACAAAAAAAGGTGGCTACGCCTATGCGTAAACCACCCTTTTTTGTTCATCACATAAACGTCTTGCGATGTTCGATCAATCCTTAAGCAGCGACAGAAACTCTGCGCGCTGCGCTGCATCATCACGAAACGTACCGCGTACCGCAGACGTTACTGTTTTGCTACCAGGCTTTTTGACACCTCTTGCACACATGCACAGGTGCTCGCCTTCTACGACTACCATAACCCCGTGAGCGGAGACCGCTTCATTTAAAATATCAGCGATCTGTGAAGTAATACGCTCCTGTACCTGCAATCGGCGGGTCACTGCCTCTACCAGGCGTGCAAGCTTGCTCAATCCTACAATTTTGCCGCTGGGTACATAGCCGATATGCACTTTTCCGAAGAAAGGAGCCATATGGTGCTCACACTGGCTGTAATAGACGATGTCCTTCACGATCACAAGCTCCTCGTGATTCTCGTCAAATGTCACACCCAGCGCATCCCGGGGATCAACCTCATAACCCGCAAATATTTCCTCATACATGCGCGCAACGCGTGCCGGTGTTTCCAACAACCCTTCACGCTTGGGGTCCTCACCGATCAGTTGTAAAATCTGCTCCACATGGTACTCGATTTTATCCCGGTTATCCGCAGCTTTGCGGTTAATATAATCTTTTACGCCAGCCACAGTAATCCTCCTCTATGCAGCAACCTCATGCGGCATCCGTACTCACGTTGCTCATTATTTCCGACGGCCCTGATTTTTACGCGGACCAGGCTGATTTTTGGAGAACTGTTGGTTCTTCATCATCTGCTGGGCTTTTTGCATTTGTTTCCCATTCAGGTTGTAACCCATCTGTTTAGCCATTTTTTGCAGCGTTTCAGGGTCGTTTTGCATCTTCTCAAGCTGTTTACGAAGATAATAAGCACCGATGAAAAATCCCCCAACCAAACCAGCAATCAGGGTAATAATCGGAATGACAATATTCCACACCACGAAGTCGTCACCTCTGTATATTTATATGAAACATCTTGAATTACACACGAACCTATCATAGCAAAACATGGGACAGCTAGCAAATCACTTTTTGCAAACATATGTCCTTATTGTTTCTCCAAATCCAGCAACTTCGTCTTGACTGGCAAGCCTCCAGCATAACCGACCAAACTTCCGTTAGCACCCGATACTCGGTGACATGGAAACAGAATGGGTAACGGATTTTTGTTATTGGCTCCACCCACAGCACGTACTGCCTTGGCTCGTCCGATCGATTCCGCAATATCTTTGTAGGACACACTTTGTCCGTACGGAATATTTTGCAGTGCACGCCACACCTGCTCTTGAAAAGGAGTCCCTCTCAAATCATAAGCTATACTAAATTCCCGCCGTTCTCCAACAAAATACTCACGCAGTTGGTCCGCAGCTTCGCGCAGCTTTTCCGGCTCCTGCACATAGACATATTCCCCAATCCATGTTCGGGCCCATTGCTGAAGCAGTGCTTCCTTCGCATGAAAAACGCCATAGTCTATTCGGCACAGCCCCCGATCCGTAGCGCACAGCGTTAACGTGCCCACAGGTGTCTCCATCTCATCATAATAAATGGTGGTTGGACTCTGTGAATCCCCGGCCGTTACTTCTGATTTTGATAATTCAGATGCCTTTAGCTCTTCTGCCTGCTCTTGTTCCTCTAGCTTGGAATGCGCCTGTGCGATCATTTCGCGTACTTGCTCATGTTGTTCCTTCTCTGATGCTTGCTTGATCGCTGTCATAGCGTTTTCCCCTCCTATTCGACTCAAAGCCCACGCCGCCGTGCCTCGCAGCTCGGGACGCGGATCATCCAATAAAACCTCCGTCAATTTGGGCACCGCGCTAACATCCTTGAAATTGCCAAGACCAATGACTGCATTGCGTTGAATCGGCTTCTTCCCCCGCCAGGCCGCCGCACTTTGACCAAATCGGTCTTTAAATTCGCGATTGCTCAAATCCAATAACGGCAGCAGCAACGGCTTCACAATTTCAGGATCGGGTGTAAGCTCGGGATGATGATCCCAGTTAAGGCCTCGATTTTTGGGACATACGATTTGGCACGTATCACATCCATACAGCCGATTCCCTATTTTCAGCATAAACTCCTCGTCCAAAAAGCCCTTGGTTTGCGTCAAAAAGGACACACACCGCTGGGCATTCAGCTGTCCAGGACCTACAAGCGCGCCCGTAGGACAGGCATCCAAACATTTGGTGCACTCTCCGCAACCATCCGTAACCGGTTCATCTGGCTGGAAAGGAATGTTCGTCAACAGCTCCCCCAGATAAATCCATGATCCCAGTGTCGGTGAAATCATCATCGTATTTTTGCCGCTAAAACCAATCCCTGCGCGTTCCGCAACGGCTCGATCCGACAGTTCTCCGGTATCCACCATGTTTTTCATAATGGCATCAGGCACCCGCTCGCTTATAAAAGCCTCAAGCTTTTCCATCGCTTCGCGTAGTACCAGATGATAATCTTTCCCCCAGGCTGAACGCGCCAAAATACCACGGTACTTCCCCTTGTCCGACTTCGGCGGGTCCTTCATTTTGGAAGGATACGCCACTGCAATAGCAATCAGAGATGCAGGCTGTGAGCCATACAGCTCCGGGTAGATCCGCTTATCAATATCTGGCTCCTCAAAGCCGGATTCATAGCCTTTCGCACGATGCTCTTCCAATATAGCTTTCAGAGACAGAAAGGGGTCGGCGGATGCGAACCCGATGGAGTCGATACCCAGCCCTGGAGCCGCCTCAATAATTTCCTGCTTGAGCGAAGCCCAAGTCGAAGCGGTTCCGGCAGCCGCCTGAGTCAATCCGCGTTGCATCCGATACTCACCTCTCTTCCACTTTTTATCATTACAGATATGAGAATTTGCAAAATTCTCATATCTCAAATTTCAACAGAAAATAGCAGCAGATGCTACCGTAAATTTTTAACAGCACTGGTCGCTAGAAAATCACAACGATTATTCAGTTCGTTGTCACTGTGCCCCTTAACCTTCACATATTCAACCTCATGCTTACCCATCAGTTCCCACAGCTCTTCCCATAATTCCTTATTCTCCACTGGCTGATTTTTACTGTTGCGCCAGCCATTACGAAGCCAGTTCTTAATCCAGCCCTGTTTGAAGCAATTGACGACATAGGCAGAGTCACTGTGTACTTTCACATGGCAAGGCTCCTTGAGCAGCTTCAGTGCTTCAATCACGGACTTAATCTCCATACGGTTGTTTGTCGTCATTTTCTCGGCACCTGACAGCTCCTTACGATGCTCCCCATACAGCAGAACGATCCCCCAGCCCCCAGGACCCGGATTTCCCGAACAAGCACCGTCGGTATATACCATCACTTCTTTCATCATCCTCTTCCTTTCCTTGATTTCAGACTTTAGTTGCTCTATAGCCACTTCCACTCAGATATCGGCCAAAATATAAATTCTGCACGTCCCAGTAAATCTTGAGATTTAATGCTGCCAAAATAGCGGCTATCCTTGCTTGCTGCAGTATGGCGATTATCTCCCATGACAAAAAAGTGCCCCGGCTCCACCGTAAAAGGACCATAATCACCATCCTCCACGTCAGAGTTGGTGTAAGGTTCATTTAGCAGTTCACCGTTCACATACAAATGATTATGTTCAACTCGGATTACATCTCCGGGAATACCTATGACTCTTTTCACTAAAAATCTTGGGCTCGACAGCTTGGAATCGGGATCTTTTAAAATCACAATGTCCCCCCTGCCCGGATCATGAAAATTATAAACCAGCTTGTTAACGAACAAATGCTGGCTTTCCATTAGCGTCGGCTGCATCGAATGTCCTCTAACCGTGGACAAGTTAAATACAAACAGGTTCAGAAGCAGCAAGACGACCATAGCGATCAGAAGAGTGACTAACCAATCGCGTATGTAACCAGAGCGACCTGCTTGTTTGGACGTTTCCGGCGAGGGAGGCGGGCCTGACGAAGGAGCCAAAGCGTCCATAATTAAACCTCCTCAACCCTGTTATAAATAGAAAAGCATATCCCGTACCCGATTGCAACGGTTACTCAGATATGCTCTAAATGTAAATATTATACTTAATGTTATTCAATTCTCTTTATTTCGATTCCCAATTAATGAGGCGCCAAAATACTCAGCTTCTGAAAAGCCTGTAAAATCTGGCTTGCTCCATAGCCCATCGCTTCGTACAAAGGCATGGCCACACTGTTATGCTTGTCCCCTGCTACCCAAATACGGCTAACCTTACGTTGCTGAAAACGCTGCTCCATGGACTCCACAAGCGATTTGCCGATTCCCATCCGACGACGATCCGGGTGAATAGCGATACGATAGTAACAACCATCATTCTGATCGATCGTGCCGATCAAAGCACCCACGATCTCTCCCTCTTCTTCTGCAACGATAATCAAACCGGAATCCCACGAAAGCTGACGGGCAAATGCTTTCACCGTCTCTTTGTAGCACTCCTCTGACAAGGCAATTTGCATGAGTTCCGTTACTGAGTTCACATCACTTAATTGAAAGGAACGAACGTGCATAAGTAATATCTCCCTTTTCGTAAGCATAATAAAAAAATTGAGACAGCACCGTCATTTTTACATAAATCCTTAAATTTCTTATCATGGTGTTAATCACAAGGCATTATGATAAAAATGCATACGATCTGCTATATATGAAATGAAGAACAGGAAAAGGGTGTATGCCCTCAAGTTCGTCATGTCATAGACATGACAGATTATAGCAGACGACAAAAAAGCCGAAATTTCTGCTTCCTTGACCATTAAACCATACTTTTTGACGGAATACATCCCTTTTTCTCATGTAAGCGCTGTATATAAAGCGTTTACATTTTAATGTTCACAATTTACCTCTTATTACCTATATATTGTGTATTTCAAGCGGGTTTTTGGACATGCTAGCTACCAGGCCGTATTGCCCAGTTTGCTATTTTACAAACAAAAATGTTGATTAAATAGGCTGAATGCGGTTTAATATAACTGTCGAGGGTATTATTACATAGGAACACTTACCCAACCATATAACCAGGAGGGATTTACTATGGCATTTCAATTACCAGAACTTCCTTACGCAAAAGACGCACTGGAACCGCACATTGATGCACAGACAATGGAAATTCACCATGATCGTCACCATAACACATATGTTACAAACTTGAACGCAGCTCTGGAGAGCGCTCCCGAACTGCAAAGCAAAAGCCTGGAGGATCTGATCTCTAATCTGGACAGCGTTCCAGAAAGCATCCGCACTGCGGTTCGCAATAACGGTGGTGGACATCACAACCACAGCCTGTTCTGGGAAGTTATCGGTCCTAACGGTGGCGGACAGCCAACAGGTGCAATTGCTGAAGCAATCAACAATGAACTGGGCGGCTATGACAAATTTAAAGAAGACTTCACTAAAGCAGCTACAACTCGTTTTGGTAGCGGCTGGGCTTGGTTGGTTGTCGGCAAAGACGGCAAACTGGCGATCACTAGCACTCCAAACCAAGATAGCCCGCTGTTTGAAGGTCTGACTCCGGTACTTGGACTGGACGTTTGGGAGCATGCTTACTACCTGAAATATCAAAACAAACGCCCAGACTACATTTCAGCTTTCTACAATGTAATCAACTGGGATGAAGTCAACAAACGTTACGCGGCTGCAAAGAAATAAGCCAGTAGCAACATTCTAATCCTATAATAAAGGGCTGTCTCAAAAGTAGATTTTCTACGAATGAGACAGCCCTTTTGGCATCCTATGGTAAACTGGTGGAGATGATTCTCAAATATGGCTCTGGAGGTTGATGGATGCAGACTTTTTTTCGTTACAACTGGTTGATTCGGGAACAATGGTACCGCTGGTGTGAAGAGGTGTCGCAGGAGGAATTACTGAAACAACGCGTCGGCGGAGTCGGCGGCATTCTAAAGACACTCTTCCATATCGTTGACGTGGAGTGGAGCTGGATTCAAACGATTCAGGGCAAACCCGACTTTCAGGAGGACTTCTCTCTGTATGATACGCTCGACAAGGTCCGTGAGCTGGATGGGAAGTTTCGACTCGATGTCGAGCCGTTCGTGCTCGCCTGGCATGATGGTCTGGAACGGAAAAGGTTTGAAGATCACCTCCCGGACGGCAGAATTGTAATGGATGCCTGGGGCGAGGTGATGCGCCATGTCATTGCCCACCAAATCCACCATATTGGGCAATTGTCCATATGGTCTCGGGAGCTCGGCAAGCCTCCGGTTTCGGCCAATGTAATCGGCAAAGGGCTGATTGAAAGCGATGGTGGCATCGATTAGCTTTAACGAATGTACATGCATACCTATGTAAAACTTAGGGCCATCCTCGGTCGTTTATAACGACGGAGGACGGCCCTTTTAATTTTTTCATCTATGCTCTCTTGTCCATTCCACAAATATTCTCTCCTTTAACCGTTTTCATAAAAGCTTAATTTTTTCAACCTGCTAATGTTCTTTTGGTTCAGGCTCGTGACCTCTTGCTCTTGATAGCACCGTAAGCCAATGTAAATAATGCTCCACATAACAGGGCAATAAGATGAGCGATAAGATAATTGATATGACCGTGATTATCCGACGCTGCAATTGCAAAGCCCGGAAGAGCCGTGGTTCCGAATCCTATGGCTGTCAGTTTACTTAAATATACATATGCTCCCGCAACCATTCCTCCGAGGCATCCAGCAACTAAGGGGAACTTATACTTTAAAGTGACCCCAAAGATCGCTGGTTCCGAGATTCCAAAAAGTACAGACCCGAATGCAGAGTAACCCAATTCTTTAACTTTAGTGTCTTTGCGATTCAAAAGAATATACCCCAAAACGGCGCCCCCTTGAGCCATCAAAGCTACTGATGCCAATGGGTTGATAAAATTTCTGCCTGTATCGGTTAACAGCTGCGCTTCTACCGCACCCATAACATGATGTAAGCCTGTAATAACAATGATCTGCTGAATGCCTGCAAAAAACATAAAACCGAATATTCCAAGATTTTGCGTCATCCAAAGCAGCGAAACGGTGACCAGACTGGCCAACTCTCGCCCAAGAGGGCCGATAATCGTGAACAATAGCAGGGAAGAAACAAAGACCGTCAGCAAAGGAGCCAAAAATAATTTAATCATGTCTGGAACCTTTTTGTTAAAAAATTGATCCAATTTGGCTACCACATACCCCATCATCAGAGCAATAATAATACCACCCTGAAATCCAACCAACTGTACGGGAAGGCCAAAAAGACTGATCGATTCCGGATTTTGACTCCCTTTAGCTACCTCAAAGGCATCCGCCAGGGCCGGATGCAGCATAATCGCACCCAGCACAAGCCCCAGAATAGGACGACCGCCATATCTCTTGGTTGCAGAATAAACAACAAGCAGCGGCAGGATGGTGAAAATACCCGTGGAAACGATTTGAACAAAGCGATTAATCCCTTGAAAAATTGGATACATCTCCACAATCGATTTAGGACCAAATAACCCCTTCTGACCTAACAGCCCGGTTATCCCCATTAACAATGCGGCGGCGAGAATTCCCGGCATGATCTCAATGAAGACATCTGACAGCGATTTAATGGCTTTTTGAAAAGGATTTTGCTTTTGTGCGGACTTTGATTTGACATCACTTAATGACATATCTTCTGTTCCGGTCAGTTTGGAGAACACGGCATATATATTATTGACCAACCCTGCTCCAAAAATGATCTGCAGTTGATCCCCCGCTATGAAAACACCTTTAACCAGATCAATATCTTCAATCTTCTTTAATTCCGCTTTTTCATTGTCCTCAAGTACAATTCTTAATCTTGTGGCACAATGGGCCACACCGATAATGTTCTCTTCACCACCGATATATTTTAAAATTTCTTGAGAAATGTGCTTATACCGCTTTTCTTTTGCTTCCATCTAGTAAACCCTCCTCTAGCTGAATCAGATCTCTTCTTTAACAAATCTCCAGAACATGCCTAAAAAGTCCTGCTTCACCCTGGCAAGCGTTATGCCAACATGCATTAATTCATCACCGCCGAACAGCTCACCGGTTTCTACATTTCTATAAACGTAGTCTGGATTCAAACCTTTGAATTTTAACGTTTTAATCGCGGCAGCGGGTTGGGATAAAACCTTGAAATAGCTGGCCGCCATTTCCGTTTGATCCTCTGACACAAAGCTCCATGCGGCTTCATTTTCATCAAACGGATTAATCATTCTGTAAAAATTTCCAAACTGAATGAGCGATCTCATTTCTTTATATAGAGCTATCTGTTTTTTCACCACTTCTTTTTCTTCAATGGTTAATGTCGTCAAATCCAGCTCATATCCTAAATTCCCGGCCATGGCGACATAACCTCTTGTCTCCAAGGGAGTTATTCTACCCACTTGATGGTTGGGTACTGTGGAAACGTGTGCCCCCATGGTAATTGGCGGGTAGACAAGACTTGTTCCCCATTGAATTTTCAGTCGGCAAATGGCATCCGTATTATCGCTCGTCCAGGTCTGAGGCATGTAATAGAGCATGCCGGCATCAAAACGGCCTCCTCCGCTAGAACAGCTCTCGAATAAGACATTGGGGAACTTTGATGTAAGCTCTTCCATAATATTATAGAGTCCCAGGATATAACGATGCGCAGTCTCCCTTTGTCTCTCAGGTGGCAAGGCTGCCGAACCCACATCCGTCATGTGACGATTCATGTCCCATTTTACATAAGTAATTGGAACATCCGATAAAATATCGGAAACCGATTTAATAACGTATTCACACACTTCCTTCCTCGATAAATCCAACATCAGCTGATTTCTTCCCAACGTATACGGACGATCAGGGACATGGATACACCAATCGGGATGCTTTCTGTATAAGTCGCTGTCTATGGATACCATTTCAGGTTCAAACCACAAACCAAACTCCATACCCAGATTTCGAATGCGGTTTGCAAGATCCGGCAATCCATCTGGAAGTTTGCGACGATCCACCACCCAATCGCCTAATGAAGTATTGTCATCATCTCGTTTTCCAAACCACCCATCATCCAATACAAACAGCTCCACTCCCACACTTTGAGCTTCCTTCGCCAACTGCTCAATCTTGTTGGCATCAAAGTTAAAGTAGGTAGCTTCCCAGTTATTAATCAGGATCGGCCGCTCCTTGTCACGAAAAGGCCCACGGCATAATCTGTTCCTGTATAAATCATGATAAATTCTCGACATACCGCCCAAGCCATTTTCGGTGTATACCATGACCACTTCTGGCGTTTGGAACGATTCCTCTGGTTCAAGCAGCCATGTAAAATCAAAAGGATTAATCCCCATCGTGATTCTTGTGTTCCGATAGGAATCTACCTGAGTCTGGGCCGTAAAGTTCCCGCTATACACCAGATTAAAGGCGTACACTTCACCCTGTTCTTCATCTGTCCCTTTTCTTACAAGTGCCATAAAGGGTGCCTGTTGAGGGCTGCTAGCTCCACGGCAGCTGTCTACCATTTGAATTCCGGGTACAATTTTTCGCCTTGCTATATTTTTCTCATTATTATGCGCACCGTACAAGGTAATGAGCTCGTATTCATCATCACGGAAATCCACACTAGCACTTAACGCTCTAAGCAGTTTTAGCTGTTGCCGACCTTCATTCTCGAAACGGACTGAACGGGTAATGACATCCCGCTTTTGATATAGGCTATAGGATAGTACAACCTTTACATCAATTAATGGGTCTTCAAGGACGATTTCCAGTGTTGCTACTTCGCCATCATCCTCTGCATACGTAGAAGGAAGCCCTTTCAATTTTGGTTTGCCTTGGAAAACCCGATGTTCTTTATACCGGAAATCGGTCACGGTAGAACCATTCTCCAATTGAATCTGATACGCAGGAATCCTGAAATCGCTATTCCCAAATGACGGATATTCTTGCGGGATGGTATCCAGTGAAAAGGCTCGATCCTCGCCATCGGGATTGGGCGAAAATCCTCTATCCATAAAGATGATTTTATTGCTCCCCCGATAGTTCTGAATTTTCTTTCCCCAATACAAATGGGATAAATAACCACCTCGTATAACCTGCATGACATAACTTGTATTGCTACCTTGTAAATGGAATAGAAGCTTCTCTTTATCGATGTATATAGCCATAGCAACCCCCTTATAGCGCTAATAGTACGATTTCCCAAAATTATAAATTATGTTGTTTGCTTATCGTTTACATTCTAATAATAATTGAATAGTTTTAATAATTATATGGAATAATGTAGACTCTATATGAAACAGTGTGATAATATGCAGAGATGAATTAAGGGGTGAAACCAAATGAGTTCGCATTTTTCCAATCATTCCTATAACAATCTGGATCTCAATCTATACACATGTGGCAAAGAGAGCTGTACCAGCAAACACTCTTATGGTCCAGCCATTCGAAGCGGGTATATGGTGCATTTTATTTTAAAAGGAAAAGGGATCTTTAAAGTCAACGATAAAATCTATCATTTGGAGAAAAACGATGCTTTCTTTATTGAACCGAAAGTTTTAATTTACTACGAAGCGGATGAGCTCGACCCATGGGAATATGCCTGGATTGGTTTTAATGGGGTGCAAGCAAAAGAATATCTAAGCCGGACCTGTATCCATAGGGACAATCCCATTTTCCGGTTTGAAGCGGAGGGCAGCCTTGCCCGCTGTATGGAGAGCATCGTGGTTTCTTCTACGCTGAAAACCAACAAGGACCTGTTGCTTGCATCCAAGCTGTATGAATTTCTGTATCTGATGTTTGATCTTTACCCTAATCAGGAAGTCAACCCTGAGGTAAGACAGCAGCGGTATATTAAAGAAGCGCTTCTCTTCATTCAACAAAACTATTCACACTTCATTACCGTAAGTGATATTGCCAAGTACATTTCAATTGACCGTTCGTATTTGCATCGTTTATTTAAACAGCAACTAAATAAGTCACCGCAGGAATTTTTATTGCATTTGAGGATTGAAAAATCGTGCTCCCTATTAAGAAATACTTCCCTTAAAATCGGAGATATTGCTCGGTCTGTAGGGTATAAAGATGTACTCCTTTTCTCCAAAATGTTCAAAACGGTCAACAAGGTAACTCCATCCGAATACCGAAAAAATTCTCCAAAATAACACCTTCGCTCGCAAGTAAGTTAGGCATATTCGTTCCAGAAACAAAAAATAGCGGTAGTATGGATCAACCTCATGTCCATACTGTCGCTATTGTCAAAAGATAATAAAGTTCTAGACTGAAAAATAAAGTATTAGACTGACGTTGCTTCATTAAGCTAACGAGCAGATTAGCACAACCAAGATAAGATAAGTAGATTTCGTCTGCTATAATACCTACATCGACTATGAATGGAAGGGGATTGAGCAATCAATGCTTTTAGAAGAGGAAGCTCCCACATTATTGAGGGAGGTTTACTAGTTGAAAACTTCAAATTGAAACGGAAGAGAAAACATAAGAGCAGGTTAGATGAATTACGGAGGAATGAAAATGTATTTAGATAAATTCATATTGCCTATAGATGAAGAATCCTCATTGATAGAACAAAGAATGGCATACAATGGCGGTAGGTTTGGATATGTCGACGAAACTTACCCATGTGGCATTTTCTCAAAAAATCGGTTTTCCGATTTGAGCTTTTCAAAAATCACAATTTTATATGGAGGAAACGGCTCGGGGAAAAGCACACTTCTAAATCTCATAGCGAATAAATTGGAACTAAATCGTATTGCACCATTCAATTCAAGTGAATTGTTCAGTTCATATGTTGAACATTGTAAATTTGAACTTGGACTTGACGACGAGGGATTTAAACATCGAATTCCAAATGGAAGTAGGATAATCACAAGTGACGATATTTTTGATTATATGCTTACAGTCCGCACAAACAACGATGAAATCGTGGATAGCACAGAAGATATAAGATCGGAATGGGGAAATCTGAAATTCGGCAATACAGTGAAAATGAATAGCATGGATGATTATGAAGCATTGAGGTTACAGGTGCTCTCAAGAAAAAAATCAATTTCACGCAGGGAGTTTATTCGCAGAGTCGCCGGCACCGAAATTAAACTGAACAGCAATGGGGAGACAGCCCTGAGTTATTTTAATTCCAAATTTAAAAATGACACATTATATTGTTTGGATGAACCGGAGAACAGTCTATCTCCTAAAATGCAGCTTGAACTTGTCAAAATGATAGAGGAAATGGCTCACTATTGCGGATGTCAATTTATCATTGCAACGCACTCACCGTTTTTACTGGCGATGGAGTTTACAAAAATATATGATTTAGAAGCTAATCCAGTCGACATAAAGCAATGGTGGGAATTAGAAAACCCAAAAGTGTACTTTGATTTTTTCAATAAGCATAAAGGGCTGTTTCTACACAATAAGTAAAGAAACAAGATTTGAACAAAAATATATCCGCCGCGTATATTAAAAAAAATTTGAGCTTATTTATTTATCGCTGATTACGCTAACGGGGAAACGATAGCTCAATAAATTGGCTTTTACCACGCCTTATTTAATACCAAAGAGAGCCTATCCCTTTATTAATTGGAAATGATTTAACCTCCAAATCAAAGTGATGGGCTTATTTTCTTTCTCCTAAGCACTACACTACATTAGACTGACGCTATTTAATTAAGCTAACGAGCAGATTAGTTTAAAGTCAATCGATATGAACCTTATCACAGGTAAGGTTATTTTTTTGTGCGCATTCATCAATAAAGAACAAAGCTCGCTGTCACTTCAGCGAGCTTTGTTCTTTATATGTCAAAACCAAGTCATAGTAAACCCTATTCGAGGTCTCAAGTTATCGAAAGAAATAGCGCACTTAGGCGCGTTCTCATCCGCAGGTTAAACAATATTCTCGCTGTTTAAACAGATTTAATATACACATCTGCAAAAACTTTTGCAAAGTCTTCGACCTTGACTTTACCGAGGTGGTAGTCGGTGGCACGGAGGCTGACGTAGAACTCGTCGGCGTTCTCGCAGGCGCGGTTCATTTGGGCAAAGGCATTGGCAGTGTTTTCGTGGAAGCCGATTTTTTTCATATTCTCAGCAAGAGCTTCAACGGTGATTTGTTGGTATTTGGCCTCGATACCATTCTCAGCAAGGGCATTGAGCCAGTCGTTACCTGTGGCCCAGTCACTAACAATGAACTTCGCACTTTTACCCGATGGGGTGTGAGAAATCAGGGCGTAAGCGACGTCCGCGATATCAACGGGGCTGACCCAGCCTTGTGGGATGTCAACTGAAATTGGGCTGAAGATGGTCTGCTGGGTTTTTAGGCTTTGCATGTCGGCAAAAAGATTGCTGTAAAAGCCGACAGGGCGGATGTGGACAACGTTCACGTCTTCAAGCGAGTTTAGCGCTTCTTCTGCAAAATGATAGCTGTAGAGAATGCCGGCGTTTGGGTTGTCGGCGCCGACTGAGCTGAGGTTGACGACGTTTTTTACGCCTGATTTTAGCACAGCGGCCTTATAATTTTCAGAAAGATCAATGGCGGTCTGCCACATGTCGGTGCCAGAGGCATAATTGATACCTGATATCATGAGGTAGACGACGTCGCTACCTGCAAAAGCCTGCGCGAGGAATTCGACGTCGAGGTTTGAGCCGACCGCTGGTTTGGCACCGAGCGCTTTGATGTCGGCGATACGATCTTTGGAGCTTGTGATGACGGTAACATCGTGGCCGTCTGCGATTAGGGATGGGAGGTAGTTGCGGTTAATATTGCCGAGTGAGCCGAGAACTGTGATTTTCATTGTGTAATCTCCTTTTTTAATGTGATTTCGAGAAATGGATATCGCTTATTGGGACCGTTATCCCTTCCTTGATTGGATATTCATTACAAGAGAGATTATACATCGGATAAATAAACTAAGTAAACTAATTTAATAAAATTAGTTAATTTAATAATCTTTTTAAACATTGTTTATTGATACCTCTATTTTGATATAATATGATTTGACGAGCGGTAGAGGAGGCTTCAATCGTGAGAAAACCCATGAGCGCAGATCAATATCTTAATAAAATCAAACCTGTAATTAGAAGAACCAGATTCAGCCAACTGAAAATTGACGATATCGCAAAACATATGGATATTAGTAAAGTGACGCTTTACAAGCATTTTTCATCCAAAGATGAAATCATCGAACAGGTTGTAGAGTATGGAATTCAGTACTTGCAGCAGGCTGACACCGTTGTATATGATGATTCCGTTTCATATATTGATCGCTTTCAAAAAACGTTTCTGGAATCGTTAATAGGTGTTATTTATTTATCCGATTTGTTCCTGCAAGACCTTAAGGAATTTTATCCACGACTTTTTGAAAATATTTCCGTTGCTCAACAAAATAGAATTAAAAATTTACAATCTTTTTTTCAATCCGGTATGGATAAAAAGATTTTTAACAGAATGCACGTTGCGCTGTCCTTAGTTCAAGACGATGCTACGCTTCGGCGCATTATGGAACCGACCTTTAGTATTCAATGGTATGATCTCACCTTGAAACAAGCCGTTATGGAATTTTATAAGATGAAACAGTATCAAGTGATTAGTCCTGAGTATCTGGATACTGTTGACGATTCCGTTATCGAAAAAGAAATCATTCGTATTTTACAAACCATTTCGTGAACGCGTTCGTTTCTCCCGACTTGCTCTTATTGATGCTGTCGTCCGTTATCTGAGTAATCGTTGTAAAGTTTGTAGCTTATAACGCTAAGAAGGCCCTCCGTGTAGATGACCATTAAACTTGCCGTTACAAACAGCACGGTGAACCGTATCACAGTAAGTCATTATGCTAACGGAAAACGATAGCTCATAAAAGACAAGAAGGCAGCCGATCATAGTGATCGGCTGCCTTTGTTTAACTAACGGGCAGGATAGTTTAAAGCTTTCGATAAATCGTATGGCCTTACGAAAGACAATAAAAGCGCAGCTCATGATTGGAAAAGACCGTTTAAAAGAGCACCACCAATTCCACTGGCAATTATGATTAGCATTAGCGCTGCGCCACTAGGCGTACTCGTCCCATTGGGCACTGCGGAACTCATGCTGGTTGCTATACAAGAAGCGCGTGCCAATTGCGACGAGCCGTTCGCTCTATATCATTCAGCGGTTACTTTGTATATTTGGTGCAGCAGGTCGTATCCCATGCCGTCAGCCAATATGTGCACCCTGGGAACACATAATCGTCCTTTAAGTATGGCCAGATGAGATTCCCAGCAAACGCAAAGCGAGTTTCAAGCTGTGGCGTTCTTCGTGTATTCGGTCAAATAATACACGGGAAATGGGAAAGTCATTTTTTCAACTATAAACAGTTGCCTGAAAGGGCAGAGAGGATTTCCTGTGTTGTCCGGGTACGCCCGATGCGTGGAAAAATGAAATTTTTTACGTAATCATGCCCGGTTTCGGAAAATCCAGTCATAGCATCAATCGCCAAAATCAGCTGATACCCATGCATAAACGCTTCCCGCGCAGTCGTATCAACGCCCAACTCAGTAGCGATGCCGCATAAGACGATGGTATCAATTCCTCGGCGGCGCAACTGAAGGTCGAGCTCCGTTCCGTAAAAAGCCCCCCATTGCTTCTTCGTGATGATATGGTCTGTCTCGGTGACCCGCATTTCCGGGACGATTTGATCCCATCCTTCAGGCAGATTCAGGGGTGGTCCAGGCGAATCCAACTTAGGACGCGGGATATCCTTCAAATCTTTACTAGATACCCGGACCAGTGCAACCATTGAGCTTTGCTCACGGAAAGTATCTGCCAAGGCTGCGGCGTTAGACACTACCTGCTCAGCAGAATAAGGGGCGTATTGATTTCCTATCCACTTTTGCAAGTCAATAACAACCAACGCTGTTTTTTGTGGATCCCATAATCGTTCCATTCTGTATGTTCTCCTCATCTCTTCGATTTGACCGTATGTCTAATTACGCGAACATATAGTCATTTGACTTCATGTTCCGTATTTTGTACTATCATTCATGAATAGTCAAGGGGGAGATTTTTCTTATGAGTGTGACAAGGGAAGAGGTTTTAAAATCGGCGATGAAGCTTTTTAAGGAACATGGGTTTCTTTCGACGACGATACAGGATATTGCCGAGGATTGCGGTATTGCCAAAGGATCAGTCTATAAATATTTCCCTTCCAAGGAAGACCTCTTCAGCGAGGTGTTTGATCAATGCCATAACGCCTATTTTGATCAAGTCGATGAACTGAAACGCTTTCCCGAACTCTCGCCAGAAGAGCAGTTTCTGCAGCAGATCATTCTGCGATTCCGTTATTTTATGGAATACAAGCATATTCTGATCGAATTCACGGAGCTCCCCATCCAACAGGATCCCAAGTTCCAGCCGCTTAGACACAAGGTTAGAGGGCGGCTCATCCGATGGCATAAAGAGTGCTTGATACAGGTTTATGGCGAAGAAATTTATCCGTTCCTGTGGGATTTGGTTTCCATCTATCGTGCGATTCTGAAGGAGTACTTATTTTGGATCGTTTATGAAGAAAAGTCTCTATCGCTTGAGGAAACGGCAAGGTTCATTTTGGATAAGCTCAATGTGCTCGTTAAGCATATGATGGCCTCTAACCTGAAGCCTCTGCTGAAACAGGCTTCGTTCGAGAGGTATTTAAGCTGGGGGCTCGAGGACCGCCAAGGGGAGAGAGAGCAGTTCCTTACCGAGCTGTTCCGGGAGATGGATTCGGCCCTTAATGTTCTTCCATCCGGCGCAAAACATCGTTCGGAGTTGAAAGAGGTTTACCATTTTATCCAGAACGAAACTCGTAAAGCGGAACCGAACTTCCCGTTGCTGCAAGCTTCGCTCTACTTTTTGGAGAGAGAGAAAGAGCTTAAAAGTCAGGTCATCCAGTTAAGGAATATTATTTATTCAGGTAGGGGGAGATAGCTTGTTATGTGAAATCAAATCTAACCCCATTGGGGACAAGAGCGAAGACTCTAGGGGTGGAGAGAACAATACGCGAGAAAGGTACGTCTAATGTTGTTACGGTTAGCGAGCATTCCGCTAACGGGAAACGTTAGTTCAAGGGAAACAGCGACAGTCTAGGACTTTATTTTCTCGTCCTTAGTTGTCGCCGTTTCCATTTTATAGGATAAATTAAACACTTTGTCTTTTACTGACAGTTATTTCATTAACATCAGTTCTCTTTTTGCTTCGCATAATACTCGGTGATCAGATCGAGGAACACCTTGGGAAACGCCAAGGTGGCCATATCCGCTTCGCTGATCCAGCGGTACCCCGCTGGCAGCGCATTATGCGCGTGCTCCGCCTGCTCAGCCAGCGCAATTAACGCACCTGGCTTCGCTCCGGTGCTGTAGCTGGCCCGCTGCTCGGCAGCCAGCGGGGGGCCTCCCGCCTCCCCGGCAGGGGCGGCGACCTCCTCACACTGGAACACACGCAGGTTCCAGTGAATGTGGCTGAACGTGTGCTCCGCCTCACGTACAAACCGCACCGGGCGCGCAAGCACGCCCTCTGCCAGCAAATGAGCCGCCAGATGGTCCATGGCTGGCTCATCTGGCACCGGACCGTTGTACCCCTCCGGTCCGGCAAGCTCATGCGGCAGCTCCCACATGCGGGCCAACAGGCCCTTGGCCGGGCGCTGCCGTACGAGCAGACGGCCGGTGTTCGCTCCGCTGCCCTCGATGAGAGCGACGGAGCGCGGCTCCAGCCGCGGCGGCTTTGCCTTGGTCTTGACTGGCAGTGTCTCCTCGCGACCTGCCAGCCTGCCCGAGCAATGCTCCATGACCGGGCAGGTCAGACAATGAGGCGACTTCGGCGTACAGACCAGTGCGCCCAGCTCCATTAGAGCCTGATTAAAATCAGAAGCTCTTCCTTCGGGAATCAGCTCCCGTACCAGACTTTCCATATGCGCCCGCGTGCTGCCCTTCATAATATCCTCTTCAATGAGAAAATAACGCGACAGCACACGCATCACATTCCCGTCCACAGCAGGCTCTGGTCGATTGAAGGCGATACTCATAATCGCCCCCGTCGTATACGGGCCTACTCCTTTCAGTGCAGCAACAGCTTGTGTATCATCTGGCACCTGCCCTCCGTGAAGCTCAACTACTTGTTTTGCCGCAGTTTGTAAATTCCGAGCCCGTGAATAATAGCCCAGTCCTTCCCATAGCTTAAGCACATCCTCCTCGGGTGCTTCCGCCAGCGCTTCAATCGTAGGAAAGCGTGCAATAAAGCGATTAAAATACGGAATGACCGTATCGACACGCGTCTGCTGAAGCATAATTTCCGAGATCCAGATATAAAAAGGATTCCGATGACGTCGCCACGGCAAATCGCGTTTGTTACGCGTATACCAATTCAACAGTTCAAAGCTGAAATAACGCTTTTGTTCCAATGTATTTGTAGTCATCACATCACGTCTCCTTATATTCGACAATCACAAAAGCAGAGGCAATGTTAGGCTGATGTGTAATACTCAAGTGAATGCTGTAATTTGAGTCACCTGTATTCGGCAATCTCAGTCGATCCCACGCGGATGAAGACAAATAAACTACTGGCTTCCCCCCAGGTTCCGGTAAAATATCCATATCGCCAAACCCGATGATTTGCCCAATTCCGCAACCGAAGGCTTTGGTTATCGCTTCCTTGGCAGCAAAGCGCCCTGCTACGAACTCCGTTAGTCTACCCTTGCGTTCCACAGCAAGCTCGCGTTCTGCCGGGGTCAGCACTCGATTCAAAAACGCATCTGCATATTTACCTGCCAAAATATGAGCCATACGGCTTATTTCCAGCACATCATGTCCAATTCCGTAGATCATTTGGGTATTCTCCGTCCTTTATACTTTACTGGATCTATTGTAACAGTGCGTCCACACCCTGGCGAGTCACAAAGGCGTAAAAACAGCACCAAAATATGTTAAAATAAGAAAGGCTATAGATGAATGTTTGAAATTCAGCTGATATGCCCATTTTAAAAAAATCCCCGTAGAAAGGAAGGATAGGATGTCAGAAACCATTATTGTTGAAGCAGGTACCGAAGCAGGAACAGATGCGGTGATCCGGGCTTCCTGGTTTCCCTCTAAAAATACAGCCAAAAGCCTGCTCATCATCGCTCATGGCTACAAAGGATTTAAGGATTGGGGCATGTTCCCCTATATAGCAGAAGCATTGAGTATGGATAACCATGTTGTGACCTTCAACTTTTCACATAATGGCATAGGTGAGGATCTGGAGAATTTTACCGAGCTGGAAAAGTTCGCACGCAACACCTATAGCCGCGAACAAGAGGATTTGGAACTATTGCTATCCAATCTGAGAGCCCGTCATGAGTTCAGAGAATTGCCGTTGTTTCTGTTAGGTCATAGCCGAGGCGCGGGAAGCTGCTTTGTATATGCTCTAGATCATCCCGGCGAGATTGCTGGCGTCATTTCATGGAATGGCGTGACAGATCTTGATCTGTTTACTTTACCGCAAAAAGAAGAAATGCGCGCCAAGGGACGCAGCTATGTGGAGAACGCCAGAACCGGGCAACAGCTCCCGCTGGATGCTATCATTCTGGAAGACCTGGAACAAAATCGCCAGCGTTTTGCCATTGTAGACAGACTTGCCAACAGCCAGCTCCCAGCTGTACTGATCCAGGGAACCGAAGATTCCAAACGTCTACGAGAAGGCTCTGCCCTGCTCACATCCGTTCGTCCCGACATCGAATGGGTACAAATTCAAGGCGGCAATCATACCTTTAATACCGTTCATCCATTCCAGGGAGGCAGTCTTCCACTGGATCAGGCGATTACCGAAACCCGCCGCTTCATTGAGTGGATCGCCAATTAATTATTACCCCTTCAATACAAACGGCGATCCGCCGGGCGGATCGCCGCATTTATTTACTTCAGAATTTTGCAAAATCCTCGCTTGAGCATTTTAAAATTACATAATGATTAATGCTTAGACTCCTGGGATGCTTGTCCGCTTATGCGCAGTACGTGTAAAGAAGCTTTCCAGCTTTTCGCGTGCCGCCGGGTCAATTTCCTTGCCTTCCAGATAGTCACTGTTTGCTTCGTAGGAGATCCCCAGTTCTTTTTCATCCGTCTGGCCTTCCCACAATCCAGCTGTAGGCGCTTTGTCCAAAATGGCCTGCGGAACTCCGAGATAGCTGGCGAGCAAGCGCACCTGACGTTTGTTCAGCGTGCTAAGTGGCGTAATATCGACCGCACCATCGCCCCATTTGGTATAAAAGCCTGTGATGGCTTCGGAAGCGTGATCTGTGCCAACGACGAGCAAATTCAGCTCATTCGCAAGTGCGTACTGAACCACCATCCGTGTTCTTGCCTTTACATTCCCTCTCACTTGCGGAGTAATCGAACGCTCAAGACCAATATCCTTTAACGTATGCTCCACTTCCACGGCAACCTTGTCCACGGCTTCCTTAATGTTCGTTTCCCCGGCATATTTCAGGTCGAACGCTTTGGCAACCGCGTAGCTATGCTCGATATCTTCCTGTTGGCCGTATGGCTGGAATACACCCAACGTTTTGTATTCGTCTCCTTGTTCCTGCGTCAATTCATCTGTAGCGCGCTTGCACAAAGCAGCTGCTACGGCACTGTCAATCCCGCCACTGATGGCGATCAACAGCCCTTTGCTTCCCGTTTTCGTTACATACGACTTGAGGAAATCCACACGCTTACGGACCTCTGCCTCTACGTTAATCGTAGGCTGTACTCCCAATTCAGCAATAATCTGTTCCTGCAAACTCATCAGATAAGCACCTCTTTTTTAGGAATTTCCTTCACAAGCCAACATGCAAAAGCCCCGGCAAGTTTCGCAGGCGAAAAATGCGGGGCATAGCTTGAGCAGTCTTACCGGCAAAAACGATCAAATGCACTGGTCAAATCAGCAGCAATCTGATCTGCCGAACGATCCTCCACCTGATGACGCTCGATGAAGTGAACCAGCTCGCCGTCTTTCAACAGCGCGATAGAAGGGGAAGACGGTGGGTAAGGTGCGAAAAATTCGCGAGCCTTTGCCGTTGCTTCCTTGTCCTGTCCGGCAAAAACCGAATACAGATGATCTGGCGTAATATCATGCTTCAGTGCTTCACCCACACCCGGGCGGCATTGGCCTGCGGCACAACCACATACCGAGTTCACAACCACCAGCACTGTTCCTTTACTATTAGGCAGCTTGGCCTCCACATCTTCAGAGGTACGCAGTTCCTGAATCCCAAGATTCGTCAGTTCATCGCGCATCGGCTGAACTGAATCTCTCATATATTGATCGAAAGACATAGACATATTCTTTCACTCCTTTTCCGAAAATCATGTATAGTACGTTTCTAATTTCATCCTTTGCCGTAGTAAAGGCATGGACATCTAAATTTCATTATACAATCTTTTTCACGTAATTTGCAAAAATCCGGCTATATTTTTGAACGATTATTTCTGTATCGGACTCATGACAGGAGGCTCAGAATGATCCCGGTAAGTCGGGACGGTTCTGCGCAATCGAACTTTAAACTGCGTGCCCATTCCCTCCACCGAATCTACGGCAATCGTACCGTGATGACGCTCCACTATACTTTGACATAAGGCCAGACCCAGACCTGTACCTTTCGTTTTGGTGGTGTAAAAAGGTTGGAACAGCTTTTCAAGCTGTTTTTGCGAAATTCCAGGCCCTGTATCCTTTACTTCCAGTTCCACGAAATCCCCTTCCTCATGAGTAGAAATGGTCAGCACTCCCTTTTCCCCCATGGCTTCCATCGCATTACGCGATAAATTAAGCAGCAATTGCTTTATTTCCTTAGGGTTCAAATGCAGCATCGTCACATGATCCTCCAGCTTTAGATCAATCGTCTGCCCCCTCAGATTCGCATCTGCCCACAATAAAGGCGTCAGTTCGCGAATAATATCATGCAGATGACATTGCTCCTTCTCGACAATTCGATTCTGGGCCAGTGAAAGAAAATCGTTAATAATCCCGTTCGCCCGGTCAAGTTCCTCCATCACAATGCGGTAATAATGGTTGAGGGATTCTGGGCTTTTCTCACGCATAAGCTGTAAAAAACCACGCACAACCGCCATCGGATTACGTATTTCATGAGTAATGCCCGCTGCCATCTGTCCAACCAGGCTGAGCCTCTCGAAATTGCCCAGCTCACTGCGCAGCGTCTCAAGCTCTGTAATATCTTGCAGGGCGATAATGACGCCTGTCGTTTGGTTTACATGTTTATCCCGAATAGGAAGGAAACTGGAGAAGAATACTTTGGGAGTAACATTTATAAAATCAGCACCCGCCTCTCCTTCCAATGCTTTCGCAACTCGTTCGTTAACCACAGGTAAAGTGTCAAAACCATATAACGTGCTCAATGGACGACCCACTATCTCAGGCAGTGTAATGTAGGGATCGTAGTTTCGATAGAGTTCCAGCATCGTTTTGTTCATATGTATAACTCGTTCTTCGCTGTCCAGAGTAACAAGAGATAACGGCATCAAATCCATAACTTGACGCAGCTTATCCACTTCAATTAAGTATTTGCTCGTAAACTCAGTCACATCACGCCGAAGCGTCAGTTTCTCAAAGGCATTATGCATTAGACTCACGACCGTAAAACTTGCCAGCACCCCTGCACCCATATTCCAAAACGTTGTAAGTAAGTCAGGAATGTATACAGAAACATCCTGTTTGCCCCACAGTAGCGGAAATATCGCCTTAAACAGCATATCAGCCACAACATATGCAGAGATCAGGAGCTTTTTGTCCAGCAATGTTCCTCTTTGAAAAAACTTGACATGCAGGAGCATAAAAGGAAAAAGGATAAAACCAGTGCCCACATACATTGGGGACATTTCTGTCGACTGGGCTATAATCAGGACACCCATCAGTGCGGAAGCAGCGAGCACAAAGGCAGTGCGACGTCTACCGTACATGATGCCAACAGCAAGGGGAATAATACCGAGATTAGAAGGTAGACCATACGGAGACTGATATTGAAAGAGTGTACATAGCAATATGGCTGGTAAGCAACACAAATACAGTATTCCTTGAGTGGGTCCAGGAAGCAGATTGCCGCCCCAAACCTTTTTCTTATCCCCATAATCCGTTAATATAGAGAAAAAACCCGCCGATATAACGGCAAGGAGAACTTGGAGCACACTTTCCTTCAACGCAATTAACAAGGACTTCTCCCCCTCATCATCTTTCCTTGACGCCGTTAGTTGAATTAAAGCACAGGCTACAATATATTACAATATATGTGTTAAAATTCCGGTATAGAACGACAAAATCTGCTAAATACCAGATGTATATAAGAAGATCGTTTTTACGCGTTTTAAAATCCTGTAAATTGAAAAATATACACGTTTACCGTGCCCTTAGGTTATCTAAAATGACGGTATTGCGATATGATGAAAAATTGGTTACGCCGTTCTGAATTTTTTGAAAATTTGTCGACGAAAAGGAAGAGGTTTATGACTTACGACGTTATTGTGATCGGAGGCGGCTCAGCCGGATTAATGGCTGCTGCCGCTGCCAGCAGTGAGGGCGCCAAGGTGCTTTTACTTGAAAAAGGAAATAAACTCGGGCGAAAGCTGGGGATCTCTGGTGGAGGCCGTTGCAATGTCACGAATGCCAAAGAGCTGGACGAACTCATTCGGCACATCCCCGGCAATGGCCGTTTTCTGCACAGTGCACTGGCGACTTTTGGCAATCGGGATATCATCGCCTTTTTTGAACAGCTGGGTATAGCCTTAAAGGAAGAAGACAATGGGCGTATGTTTCCAGTGACGGACAAAGCCAAAACAGTAGTCGATGCTTTGATTAACAAGGTACGCTCTCAAGGAGTCGAAATTCGGACAAGTCGTCCTGTTCAAGAGGTTATTTACAAAGAAGGTCATACAGCTGGGGTACGGCTGCGTTCCGGTGAAATCCTACATAGCCGTAATGTCATTGTAGCCGTCGGTGGCAAGTCCGTCCCGCATACCGGCTCGGAAGGTGACGGCTATGCATGGGCAGAACAAGCGGGGCATACCATTACGGAGCTGTATCCAACAGAGGTGCCATTGACCTCAGGCGAAACGTTCATCCAGACGAAAGAGCTTCAGGGACTATCCTTACGCGACATCAGTCTGACCGTATGGAATGCGAAGCAAAAGAAAGTTGTCGTCCATGAAGGAGATATGATTTTTACACATTTCGGTCTATCTGGCCCAACTGCTTTGCGGTGCAGTCAATTTGTCGTCAAGGGAATGAAAAAAGATAAGGTAAACACGGTGTTATTGACTCTCGATTTGCAGCCTCATAAACATGCCGATGAAGTCTACCGTGAGACGCTGGAGTTGGCATCGGTCGATGCTAAAAAAGCGATCAAAAACGTGCTTAAGCCTTATTTACCGGAACGCTTGATTCCATTGTTGCTCCAGCAAGCCGAACTGCGTGAGGACTTGACCTATGATCATATTCCCAAGCAGCAATGGCAAGAACTTGCTCATCGCATTAAGGCGTTTCCAATCCGTGTGAACGGTACGCTCTCTCTGAAGGAAGCATTTGTTACCGGGGGCGGTGTGAATTTGAAGGAAATTAATCCGAAAACGATGGAGTCCAAGCTGATGCCTGGATTGTTCTTCTGCGGTGAGATTCTCGATATTCACGGTTACACAGGTGGTTATAATATTACAGCGGCGTTTACGACAGGGCATACAGCAGGGACACAAGCGGCCGTAAGCGATTAAGACGCTGCGCTGCATACCACCACTGCATCCTCATTTTTTGGGGGAGATAGGAAAAGGAAATGAAAAAGACTTAAATCAGTTGTATTTCTGATTTAAGTCTTTTTTTGTAAATGGCGTAAAGAACAATATCCATCTTGTTTTGACATTTGCCGCTATCTTAAACCTCAATAATGATAGGTAAAATCATGGGTCTTCTCTTCGTCTGATTGTAAATGAACCGACCAACATCATCTTTTAACATCTGCTTAATCAGTCCCCACTGACTCATTTCGATTTCTGTTAGCTCGTTCACTGTGGACATAATCGTGTCGTGGATCTGACTCATGAGCTCTTCGGAATCCTTAACATATACAAAGCCTCTTGAAATGACCTCTGGCGCTGCGAGCATTTGCTTCTCATTTTTACTCAACGTCATCACAATAATCAGCATTCCGTCTGAAGAAAGTTTTTTACGGTCACGCAGGACAATATTACCTACGTCACCGGTTACCAACCCGTCTACCAAGCTATTGCCGGCTGGTACTTTAGGGCCCAGGGATGCCCTTCCCTCTTCAATTTGAATCGTGTCACCGTTATGGACGATAAATACATTCTCCATCGGAATCCCCACAGACTCCGCTAGTTGACGATGCTGATACAGCATTCTGAATTCACCATGTATAGGAATCAAATACTGTGGTTTCATCAAAGTCATCATTAATTTCAGTTCTTCCTGGCTACCATGACCGGATACGTGCATTCCTGTAGAGCTGCCTGATCCATAAATAACCTGGGCACCCAGCACATACAGGTTGTCAATGACCTGGGATAGGTTTCGCTCATTCCCCGGTATGGCTCCCGCAGCAATGATGACCGTATCACCAGGCAAAATTTCGATTTTGGGATGCAGGGAATTGGCTAAACGTGACAATGCGGCCATCGGCTCTCCCTGGCTTCCGGTACATAAAACTGCAATTTCTTCTGCGGGAAACCGCTCTGTTTCTCCCGCCTCAATCAGCAAATCCTCAGGCATATGCAAGAAGCCCAGCTCCTTGGCCACTGACACCACATTTATCATACTGCGTCCGAGTAAAACCAGTTTCCTGCCTGTTTCCACAGCCGCGTCAATGACTTGCTGGACACGGTTAACATTAGAAGCGAACGTGGAGATAAACACCTGCTGTTTGGCTCTGGCAAATGCATCTAGAATATGCCCGCCAACCAAACGTTCTGAAGGGGTAAATCCTGGCCTTTCCGCATTTGTACTTTCGGAGAGCAGCACTTTCACCCCCTTCTTTCCTATTTCAGCCATTCGATGAAGATCGGGAAAAGGTCCGCTTACGGGAGACATATCGAATTTGAAATCGCCGGTATGGACCACATTTCCTTCCGGTGTCTGAAAAAAGACACCCAGGCAATCCGGGATACTGTGAACCGTGGTGAAAAAGGATGCCTGAATCGTTCCCGCTTGAACGGTTGAATCCGCATCTATAAGATGAAGCTCGGCATCACGCAAAAGGTTATGTTCCCTTAACTTAATCTTAATTAATTCGATGGTGAGCTTTGTCCCATAAACGGGCATGTTAATCTGCTTGAGCAGATAGGGAATACCTCCGATGTGATCCTCATGCCCATGAGTCACAATGAGCGCTCTGACTTTATCCTGATTTTCCAGCAGATAGGTGACATCGGGCACAATAAGGTCAATACCAGGCAAGTTCTCATCAGGAAACTTCGAACCACAATCAATTACGACGATATCCTGATCGTATTGGATGAAATACATGTTTTTCCCGATTTCATTCACACCGCCTAGAGCAGCAATGAGTAATCTATTATCATCAAACATCAAGTTTATTTCCTCCTTAGAAAAATGCTATCCATATTATTCATTTTCCACGTAAACTTATACACAAAAAGAAACCCTTGTCTCTAAAAGACAGGGGTTCTCACTTGATATATTAGATACCCACCGCAGCCGAAATAGCAGCGAAAATAGCAGCAACTAACCACAGGATGGGGAATAGCTTGAAGATTACCTTCAGCCACTGTCCAAAGCTGATCCGGGCAATGGCCAATCCTGCTAGCAGAACTCCACCTGTCGGTGAAATGAGATTGGTTAACCCGTTACCAAACTGGTACGCTGTGACGACGGCTTCACGATTGATGCCTACAAGATCTCCAAGCGGTGCAAGTACAGGCATAGTTAGTGCTGCTTCCCCCGAAGAAGATGGGACCAGGAAAGTAATAATATTATGTGCAACCAACATAATGGTTGTGAACAAGTAATTTGGCAATCCTTCCAGGATGCCTGCGAGTGCATTCAATACGGTATCAATGATCATACCCTGCTCGGCGATGATCAGAATTCCGCGAGCGAGACCTATAATCACTGCAGCGTAGATGAATTCTCCACACCCTTTTACAAAATTCTCAGCTATCTCCTTCTGGCTCATTTTGGTGACTACCCCGACAAAAAGACCGAGTGCGAAGAAAAGGGCGCCGATTTCAGTCATATACCAGCCTTTGGCCAAAATTCCCCAGACAATGGCTCCCAGCGTTACAATAAATCCACCTATAATTAATTTGTCCCGAAACGTGAAGACGACGTCCTCACCTGTATTCTCTTTTATAAATTGCTCGCGATTTATAATATCACTCTGAAAAACAATGGATTTCTCCGGATTTCTCTTAACCCGGTGCGCATACCACATCGTAAAGGCAATAGAAATCATAGTAAATACAAGCCATTCAATAAATCTCAGCCAGAGCTGAGGATTCCCCTCCACTCCTGCGATTCCCTGGGCAATCAATACTGAAAATGGATTCACAGTCGAACCAACATAGCCAATTTGCGTTCCCAGAAATAGAATGAGAATAGCAGTCATAGAATCGAAGCCTAGGGCAAACATTAACGGAATAAAAATTGCATAAAGCGGAATAATTTCTTCGCTCATCCCAAAGGTAGAGCCTCCGAGACTGAATATAACCATGGCAATTGGAATAAGCAAAATCCCCTTATTCTTCAGACGTCTGGCAAGGGCTGTCAGGGCACGATCGATGGCTCCCGTCTGCAGTATAATCCCGAAGGAGCCGCCTACAATAAGGACAAAAGAGACCACATCGGCGGCATTGATAATCCCTTCAATCGGGGCGCTAAGGATTTGGGGGATTCCCTGTCTTAAATCACCATTCTCACCCGTTTTGGGTACAGTGTGATAGGTTCCCGAAACGATTGCCGTTTTGGTCACACCGTTCACTGTCACTTCATGACGCTCAAACTGTCCGCTGGGTACAATCCATGTCAACGCAGCGACCGTAATAATAATCAAAAATATTAAAGTATAGCTATGGGGTAAGGATAATTTCCATTTCTTATTCTTGATGTTCATGTTTATCCCTCATTCCAAGAATGGTTATACGTAACCTTCCCTCCCATAATGGTCAATATCACTTGGGCATCCCTGATGTCGCTAGCGGATGCGTTAAGGAGGTCGCGATCAAAAACGGCGATGTCAGCATATTTTCCA
This sequence comes from Paenibacillus sp. FSL M8-0228, assembly GCF_038007385.1. Lineage (NCBI taxonomy): Bacteria > Bacillati > Bacillota > Bacilli > Caryophanales > Paenibacillaceae > Paenibacillus > Paenibacillus sp. FSL M8-0228. The sequence continues at coordinate 844,061 of NZ_JBBOXA010000001.1, read as the reverse complement.
GCCTCCAGCGTACCTGTAACCTCTTCCATATAACAATGTTTGGCTCCATTAATGGTCCATGCCCTTAAAACTTCGGATGGCGGCATCCCTTGGTCAGGATACCAGCCTCCTGCAGGCGAGCCATCCGGGAATAATCGGTGAGAGGCTGCATACAGTGAATCAGGGACACTAGTGATAAATAAAGGCAGATCAGTCCCAATGGTTATTGGCACGTTAGCCTCCAGCATGGATTTATAATTATAAAAGCGGTTTTCATTGTCTTTACCTACCACAGCAGACATATAAGCATCCTCGTAAGAAGGATTCAGTAGCAGGATTTGGGCGTAGACTTCGGCAAAAATTTCGTTCTCGCCCATTCTAATCAGATCATCTGGATGAGGATACTCTAGATCACTGATCGAATGTCTAATAAGGTGATTACCTTGTTGTTCGCGGCATTTTTCAATCATCGATACTGCCTGGCGAATTGCAGCATCCCCTTCTGCAGTTAGGCAGCATTTGATACCTTGGCTGTCTGCTTCCAGAACTGAGGCTTCAATTTTTTCATAATCAACCGTTCTTAAATTCGTGACTTCAGGCATATCTGCGTAAGGCTCCAACATATCCCCTGTATGATCGGCTACAACGCCGTCAAGCATCAGCTTGTATCCTTGGAAACGAATAAGGTCTCCATTATAAAGTGCTTTATACTTGATACCGGTGCCAACATCCAACGGTTCAACAACGGGTTCAAGCGAAAAATGAAATCGGAGTGGCAGTTCTCCTGCTTCTTTCAATTCTTCTAGAATCGGCAGTAGCTCGCTATGTCGGTCAAAGCCAATATCCTTTATGGAAGTAACTCCTCGTGCAGCCAGCAGGCGGCAAAACTCCACAAACTCTTGTTTGACAAGGCTGCGATCCTGCATCATGGCTTGGAGTAGCAAAGCGCGTGCCTCAGCACTGCATTGATCCGGCAAAAATTGATATTTCTCCTGAGCCAGTCGGTTCATCCAGCAGTAGCTTTTATTTAGGTTAATGGCAATTACCGCCCGATCAGGGAACATCTCGTCCAACAAGCTTTGTTCCGGCAGCTTGCCCCATCTTTCCTCGCTCCAACCGTAAGCGGTTACATCTTTCCCTGGCGGAAGATTGTTTGCCGCTTGCAGCATGGATTCCACTGCTTCTCCAATCGAGGCTGCATGAGTCAAATCCACGCCCCGATGCATCGACATATATCCGGTAAAAAATACATGATTGTCATGAACTCCTGGCATGATAAAAGCATCACCCAAATCACAGACAACCGTTTCAGTTCCTATCCAAGCTTGTGCTTCCTCGGGACGCCCCACTGCTGCAATACATTCTCCCCGCAGTGCAATAAACCCAGGCGAAGCTTCATTTTCTAAGCCATTAAAAATAGCATTTGACAGTAGAACCTTGTCCGCTAATGTGTCCTTCTTCCCTTGCACAGTTTCACCTCCTCATTATTTATCCGCTTCATAACATAACGTAATATAACGTTATAACATTGCTTCTGCTTCTCTCATGGAGTGGAAGCAGAAGCTGCGCCGTACCTGAATAACATTACGTAACAGGCAACGGATTTATATTGAGAATTGATAACGGTCCCCAATGATGTACTGCTTACCTACATGAACGGGGCTTCCATGCTGATCATAAATAATCGTATGCATGTAGAACAACGCCTGTCCGATGGCTGTCTCTAGCAGCTTTGCCTGGTATTCATCCGCCAAAGCGATTTGTAATATCGTCTCTCCCGGTTGGTTAGGATCGATGCTGTATTTATGACGCAATAGCTCATATACAGAGCCCTCTAACTGCTCTTCCATTAGAAAAGAAAATCGGTCATAAGGGTAAAAATTATTCTCCAGCATGAGCGGTCGATCACCGGCGTATCTTTGGCGCTGAATATATAACACTTTTTCTCCTTGTGGCAGCTGCAACTGATGTGCAATTTCCTCATCTGCTTCTCTGATTTCACGTTCTGTGACCACACTGTGTGAAGAGAGGCCGTTGGATTTGCAGGCAGCCGTAAAGCTGATCACATGTTCAATCTTCCGCCCAATTTTGGGTACATTGACAAAGGTTCCTTTTCCTTGACGTTTGGTCAGATAACCTTCATGAACCAATTCGGCAATCGCTTTTCTTACGGTAATTCGACTTACATTGTAGGTCTCGCTTAGCTCAGTTTCGGTCGGTATACGACTTCCCTGCGTATATGTTCCATTATGAATAGCAGTTTTGACCGCTTTTTGTAATTGAATATATAATGGCTCTGCTTGATCTGAATTCAACATAATGTACCCTCACTTGTCATATAACGTTATATTACTCCCACTTAGAGTATCAAATGTTACATATTCTTACAAGTGAAGATATTTGAAAAAAATAATTAGTAACGGACGCCGTATCCGAATGAACCTTCTACCAGACAGCTCTGGGCGGCAACCCTCGATCCTTCTGCCATAGCGTCCTGAATATTACCCTTTTTCAAAAAACTCAGTAAAAAGGCGGTGATATAGGAGTCTCCTGCCCCCATCGTATCCACAGCGTCCACGGAATCAGGCGTTTGAAAATAGAACTTGGTACCATCATAGGCAATAGATCTATCTCCGCCGCGTGTGGCTACCAGAATTTGCCCCTCTTTTTTTCGATTGGAGCGGATATAGTTCTGTGTCTCTTCATCCGTCATATGGCTGCAAGAGAAGAATGCAAAATCGGCGTACGCAATATATCTCTCGACCTGTTCATCTACGAAATCATCTGAAAAGTCAAAAGAAAGAGGGATTCCCAACGTCTCCAATTCAGGCAGCAAGTGCCCTGTATGACTGTACAAGCCCGTGTGAATAAGGTCGAACCCGCCAACATAGGCCTTGTCATCTTCACTCAGCTTCAGCGGGTGGAGACGTGTAACTCCTCCCTCATTGCTGCCCAGAAATACTCTGTCCCCGTCTTCCAGGGTTACACGTGCGCAGCCGTTCTCACCGCTGTGATATCTGCACCGTGAAATGTCGATTTCCAGCTCACGGAGAATGTGTTCTACATGCTGTGCTTCGTTATCATCCCCGAATACTCCAATAAAGGCTGCATCTACTCCCGCTTTTTTGGCAAACACACTGAAATTAAGCGCATTGCCGCCAGGATACATCATGCGCAGATGAACATATTTATCTACCACATTATCGCCAATGCCTAGAACTTTCATGATGGTTTCCTCCTGTTGGTAAGTGCGCTTAGTAAGCTACTTTGCCCATATAACGGCGAGTTTCCAGTGGGTGATTGCGTACATTTGCGAGTGCTTCACGATAAACACATACAATGCTATAAAATAAAACCGGGTTAAAGAACTCGACAACCTCGTCAGCAATGGTTCCGATTCCAAGCTCCTTCGCATCGATTACTTCTACTTTCTCGGCATATTGATTCAGGAAAGTCTGTGCCCGCTCATCCAATGCCCGTGTGCGTCCTTCGTTGATCATCAGAATAAATGGAGTTTCTTTATCCGTTACTTCAAACGGACCGTGGAAAAATTCACCGGAATGGATTGAAGCCGCATGAAGCCATTGCATTTCCATTAGAGAACAGATAGCAAATCCGTAGGCATGTCCATAAGAAGCTCCGCTGGTCAGGATATAGAAGAGATCTTCATTGCGGTATTTGTCAGCGAATACAGTGGCACGCGGTTCGACTTGTATTTTGGCCCTGTTAATAATTCCATTGATTGCTCCCAAGCCGTTCTGGAAAGCTTGATAATGCATATAGCCATCAGCGACTTGAAGCAGCTCAACAGTAAGCTCCAAAATAATAGCCATCGGGTTATTTTTGACATCGCTCTCATCTCCCCACTCGTAGAGGAATGAATAATCAGAGTAATTGAGCAGTGTCGCTTCACTATTGTGGGTTAAGCCGATGGTGTAAGCGCCTTTCTCTTTGGCTGATTTAGCAGCCGCAACCGATTCCGGCGTGTTTCCTCCATGGGAACACACGATGACAACTGAGTTTTTACCTAATCGTCTTGGCAGCGCGTGCACAAACTCATTTGCTGTATACATGCCTGCTACCAGCTTCTTTGCTTCACTATCCAAGAAATATTTTGAGGGATACATATCGACTAATGAGCCCCCGCAAGCTACTAAATAAACCTCAGAAATCTCTCCACTTGATTGTTCATAAATCGTCTGAACCGTCTGTTGTACATTCATCATTTTTACCTCTCCTTTTTATATAACGTTATATAACGTATTGTTTATGGGATAAATATAAGCGCTTTCACCAAAAGTGTCAAGCCCATTTATTCAATGAACTTTTAATACTCTGCATTCAAAAAGCTCTAATCCTTTTGTCGAAGAATTAGAGCTCCTATTGGGATTTGATTTATTGAGTGTTTGGTCATAACGAGATTACACCTACAAAATACGCAAAAAATTGGTCTTACCCATGGGTTTGTCCGAATAAACTAAAGTAGACAAGTACATAACAGCCCATAAAAAATCAAGGAGGAAAACACCATTAATACATTTATCAGTTATATTTTTCTCGGTCTGTCACTTTCGGCCCCCATTGGGCCGATTAATGCTGCACAGTTGGATCGAGGTATTAAGAATGGATTTTGGCATGCTTGGTTTATCGGGCTTGGGGCAATAACCGCAGATATAATCTATATGCTGCTTGTCTATTTGGGAATGATCCACCTTCTCAATGCCCCGTTTGTTAAAGCTTTTTTATGGTTATTTGGTTTTTTCGTACTTGTGTATACAGGTGTTGAAAGCATCAAAAATGCAGGTGTGATTTCAGAATCTGAATTAAGGGGAAATGGCAATACCTTAACCAATTCATTTTTGGCAGGCTTCCTGATGTCATTATTTAATCCTCTCTCCATCCTTTTCTGGCTTGGCATTTACGGGTCCATACTGGCCAACGTCGCTAATACATATCCAGTACAACAGCTAATGATCTTTAGCGGAGCGATTGTATTAGGTGTGTTACTCTGGGACGTAACCATGGCAGCCGCTTCAAGTATTTTCCGGAGGTTTCTAAAAACCGGATTACTTAAAACCATCTCTTGGATGTCTGGATTATCTCTTATCGGTTTTGGTTTTTATTTTGGTGTACAGGCATTTCAATTACTTTTTTTACACTGACGATTAACTCCCTGACAAAGTTAACGAGATTCCTTGGCGTGCTTTCGGCGAACCCATTGTACAATGAGGTCACATATTGCAATGAACAAGACCAGAAGTAAGCTGATGTAAACCCCAGGACGGCTAAGCTTATGAAAAAAGGATCCGACCACAGCCATAGCTATCAACAATAATCCAACCCAGCGTTTAATGTTGCTAGATGTGCTCGATTCCAGTAACTTACCTGAAGACAGCAAAATAAAGCACCAGTTATACAACAGCATTAACCCTGCAGCTGTTGTAATATATTCATACACTTTTCCCGGCAGCAGCAACGACATTACGATGGCTGAGATTAATCCAACGGAGATCAAACTAAGTGCATACAGAGGATATTTGCCCTTCCACTTCCGTGAAAACAATGTGGGCGCATCTCCCTCCTGTGCAAGTGTAATCATCATAGATGTCTCTGCATATAGGGACGCTGTCATTGTTGAGAACCCTGCAATAATAAGCACTCCATTAAATAAATGAGGTACAAAAACCAGATGATCGCTGCTCAACGCAAGCACAAATGGACTTTCTTTCGGGTTAAAGGCACTTAAGGGTACCATAGACACAGCCAGACCAATCGAAAGCACATATACTACAACGAGCGTCATCAACATTACTTTTCCTGCTTTAGGTGCATCCTCCGGTTTTTGAAGCCGATTAGACATTATTCCGAGCACTTCAATACCTCCGTATGCATAAAAGGCAAAAATAAAAGATGACCATAATCCCATACCGCCGGTAGGAAAAAAGTCTTTGTAACTGATGGGGAACTTTGGATTATATTTTCCTCCTCCGATCCAGCCTGCCAAAAGAGCAACGGCCAAGACCAGAAACATAACAATAGCTGCCATTTTAATAATAGCCAATACATTTTCAACTCGATCAAAACCCTTGTTACCAAAAAAAACAATCACAAGCCCTAAAATCCCGAAGCCTGCCGCAAAAATCCACATCGGTACCTGAGGAAACCAGAAGCGTGAGAATATAGATAGCGCCGTTAGTTGGCTCCCATTGATAAGCAATTCTGAGAACCAATACACCCAGCCACTACCGAAGCCTGCCCAATTACCAAATGCTTTTTGGGCATAGGAACGGAAAGAGCCCTGTTCTGGATGATCTGCCGTCATGCGCGAAAGGGCGTCAAACACCACATACGTTCCCACCGCTGCCAAAAAGTATGCAATGAGTACGGCTGGGCCACCGATGGAAATCGCTAAGCCGGACCCGAGGAAATATCCTGTACCGATGGTACCTGCAACTCCTAACAAGCTTAGTTGCCACCATTTTAGTTTTTTTTCTTTTTGCATACGATCCGAAGACTTACCCATAAAAGAGAATCACCCTATTCCTGAATTTGAGACCGAGTTCTCTATTTTAAGATTGCCTATTTCACCATATTTCATGTGAAGCATGACTTGGCTTTATTTATGAATAAAGAAGCACCAGAACCCCGTTAAGGTTTACTGGTGCTTTGTAAATGTATAAAATTGTCCGAGGGGTTAAGTGAAACTCAAACGATCAAACTTTAGATAAAGAAAGGGCCTTATCGGCATTTTGAATATCCATTTGTATTTGCTGCTCCGGATCATAAGCGTTATAGTAACCGTTGTTCTTCATGTAATTAAAGATTTGTTCATGAAGATTAACCGCTTTGCTCAATTGGTCACAAAGAACATTGCGAACTTCCGAACTGGTTGACTCTGTCAGCGCAAGAGCATAGTTCTTAATTCCGCTTTTAGCTGAAATTAATAAATCAGAAGCAATCACCTGATCGTTCATGGGACTCGTTCCAGTCATATTCTCAATAAAAGAATTCACGTTAATCCTCCTTTAAAATTACACAAGTAGATTTCTAAGCTGTTGAATATCTTGTGTACCACCGTTGACATCCTGCTGCAAAATGTTTTTTAAGTTTGTGTCTGACACTAAAGGAATCATGGTTTGGGCTTTTGTGAGACAAGTTGTTTTAAATGTAAGCAGCTCATGTAATTCCAATTTTTCGTGAACTCCTAATTTTTGCATGGTCAAGACCTCCTTTCTGAAATTGTTATTCCCTGCTATCGCTGCTATTTATGCAAATCCTGCAGAGTTTCAGTTCTGGCAAAAGCTCTAACTGAGTTTTTCTCACACAAAAAAAAGCTCCTTCAAAGCCACAATAATCCATGGTCTTATAGGAACTTTTCCTTAAAATGTGCTGGACAGTGAAGACTCAAATTTCTAATCATGATTTTTAGGATAAAATTAGGTATGGATGCTTCCAGAAAATCCATCCACATCGTCCTCGGGTTGAGGATCAGAGCTGACGTTGTGCTCCTCCGTCGTATTAGTGTACGTTTGAGAGGAGCCATTTTTATAAGCTTCGCTCCAGTCTTCGTTGATCGTATGTGCTGGGATAATCCAGTCTTCCGGGCTATAACCTGGATTATGTACACCTATATTTCCTTGCAAACCGGGATATTCATCCGGTTTAGAGAAAAGAGTCCCTACCTCAATCATGCTTCCTTCATAGGCTTGGCAAATTTCCAATGCAGACAGTACATCTTGGTTCTCAATATGTACATTGAGACCTGTGTCACCGTTCGTGCTGGCAGAGTATCCAATTTCCTTTAATGTTTCACAGGCTTGAGCAGCTTGCTGCGGATCACGAAATTGAAAACGGAAAGAACCCGTATCCATGTGTTTCATCTCCTCTAAATTAGCTTATTTTGTTAATTTGTTCATTAGGTTAGGTATGTTCTTTTTTAATATAACCAACCAGAACAGTATTTTTACATTCAAATCCTTTATTTTTCAAAAATTTACTTTAATGCTTTGAAATTAAATAGTTAAAAAAGCAGCTACTGTGACAAATCGCATGTTTTCGCTATGTAAATCCCTTTATGCTAGTAACAAGGGTATGGTTGCCCGGTCATCCGAGCCGAGCGGTCAAAGGATGCCCAAATCCATACATAAAGGCGGAATGAAGATGATAGATTACCGAACATTGGTGACACAGCAATCCATGCATTTGTATAGCGTGTTTGCCAAGTCATTCAAAAGTGTAAACGAACATGCGGTTGCTGGCATCAAAACGGTGGGCTTCAACCCAACGGCCTTTGCCGTGATGGAAGTTTTATATCACAAGGGCGCGCAGCCAATCCAACAAATTGGAGCAAAGCTGCTTCTGCAAAGCGGAAATGTCACTTATGTTATTGACAAGCTGGAAAGTCGCGGTTATTTGCACCGTCACCCGTGCGACCAAGATCGTCGGATTATATATGCAGAATTGACGGACGAGGGACAACGTGTCATGGACGAAATTTATCCTGATTATACACGTCAGATTGAACGTGCCTTTAGCGGAATCAGTGAAACAGAAAGAGATCAACTCATCGGCTTGCTTAAAAAATTGGGTCGTAGCGCTGATAACCTGTCACCTTATCACAAATAGAATGTATAGTAATTTTAGCAAACAAACATTTGTGAAGAAATGAACAATCTTTAGCTGTGCTAAACGTAGATTAGATTTATACTAGAAAAGTCCACCCTTATATTCATGGGTGGACTTTTTATATACCTGAATAGAGCGAAATATGCCCAAGCTTACGAGCAGCATAAGTATCTGCTATCGACTAAAATGTTTGACCACTACATTGTTAAACATAGCCGGACCGCCATCGGAAAAAAGAGTAATTTTCTGATCCTCTAATCGTGGAAATATTAAGGAGGAATAAGCTACTTCTCCATCATCTACAAACACTTCAATGCTGGTTTTATCGACGAGAATGTTTAGGTGGACCTTTTTCTTATTAGCATCAAAAGGCGCCTTGCTCTCTACATATTTCCCACTCTGATCCGGATGTCCGGTATTGGCTCTATTTACGTAGGAGTATTGCCCATCCACCGAAACACCGACATCCACATGGCGCTTGCCATCTGCTGACTCTCGAAGCCTCAGTCCCGCATTTTTGATCGTTGACCAAGATACATCTGCCTCTAACTGATAGGTATCGCCTGCTACCGGAAGCGAGTAAACACCGTCTACTTTGATCTGTCCAAATGATTTCGTAGAAGTTTGGAATCGATCCAAAGTTTTTACTGGCTGTGAAACCAAGCGATACCCAGCATCTGCTGTATGCTTCAACCGAATTTGACGAACAATCGAATCCATTCCATTAAAGCCTTCCTTTAGGGTAGGCGTGTTATTGGCATAATCCCAATTATTCATCCAGGCCAGAGCATAACGGTGACTGTATTTATCTTTGTCTTTTCCTTCCTCGAACGTAACTGCACCATACCAGTCAAACCCATAATCCAGCCACTCAGGTTCACTGTGATCAGGGAGAAATGCTTCTCCATTAAAATCTCCCGTCCAGTAGGCATACGTGTTGGGTCCGCCTGTTGGTTTGCTATTGGCGCTCGCGCCCAAAACCCATTGATAGGTTCCATCATCTGCACGCATCTGGTAAAGGTCAGGACATTCCACAAGCCCGATATTTTCCGTTTGAAAGCCACTCGTAAACTGCCAATCCTTTAAATTTTTAGACTTATAAAAGCCAATCTTCGTTCCCTCTGCCATGACCATCATCCATTGATTACGCCCAGTATCTCGGATGATTTTGGGATCTCTGAAGTCCTTTGTACCGGGATTGGACATCACAGGCTTGTTGCGGTAAGAAGTAAACGTCTTGCCGTTATCCTTACTGTACCACAAAAATTGTTCCTGCTTTCCGCCATCTGCGGAGGGCTGTGTCACAATGGCTACCAGCGTCCCTTTTCCAAAACCTGCGGTATTCTTATCATCGATCACGACCGAACCGGACCAAGGATCTCCATTCCGGTTCGTATATTTGGGAATCGCCACCCCTTCATCTTTCCAATGAACCAGGTCGGTTGATGTAGCATGTCGCCATTCTGTACCGTTCTTTTTGGGATAGTCACGATTGTATAAATAGTAATAATGATATTTTCCATCGAAATAAATGGGCCGTTGGGGGTCATTCTTCCACTTATCCGGAACGGTAAAATGATAGGCTGACCGATAGGTCGGTGTTGTATGCTTACTTTGTTTAGCTTGACTTTTTGGAGTTGCAGCAGATTTTGGGGGTTCGGCTGTATCCTGTTGGTACATACTCCAACCCATAGCTATGAATATAGTTAAGCCTGTGATGATTACAACGGATCGTATCCAAATGCTCTTGGGAGTTTTTTTTTTCATTATGACGATCCTCCTTACCTCTCATTGCATCGTTATGTACCGCCCGATGGACGACAGATCGGGTTGCTACCAATCTACCGCCTTCGGACATACTGCATTACATATACCTACTTATTTCTTTCCATACTCATTTGGAGATTCTTTTTTGTCATTCGTTGGATCAATCGTGATTTGCCCTTGCTCCAAAATACCGTTTTTCACAACAGAGGTTTTCGAGCCTTTAATATTCAGCAGGAAGCTTGGTGCGAAAGTAGATTTGTGATCCGGGAAAAGCCCGCGATTGGTCATATAACTCGAAACGACTACGTTATTGCCTTTGCCTTGCGGGATAGCAAAATGGGCATACGTCCAGGTAATATCATCACGATCCAGATCCTGATGAAGAACGAGACCGGTTCCATTCAAGGGTTTATAAGGCCCTGTCAAGGAAGTAGAAACATAACCCAGCATGTAAATATCATCGTCACCGATCGCATCTACAGTCACCTTGGAACCTCTCGTACTCGTAAATAAATACCACAAACCGTTCATTTTGAACACATTTGCCCGTTCAATTTCATCTGTTACCAAATTGGAAGCAATCAAAGGAGGCATTACATTTTTCAACGTATAATCATCATTCAATTCAACGATGCCCAGTGCGCCGTTAGCCAGCTCAGCTCCCTTTTTCTTGGGACTTTGCAACAAATTTTGTTGCTCTTCCGTGAAGAATTTCTTATTGCCGCCATAATAAGCTGGGTTTTGAAGCGAATCTTCGCCTTGGTAGCCGGTTTCTGTTCCTGTGTTGGCTTCAAATATAATATATTTGTGGCCTTGATCCTCGACATAGTGAGGGTCTCTAAACGTATGGTTGTCCATATCTATTCCGACGCTTTGCTGTACATTTTGATAGGTTTTCCCATCTCCACCGTCATAGATCGATTTCAAATCCTCGACTCCATCTACTTTCAGTGTCTTGTCATCAGGCTGAGAGACATTAATTTGAGCCGTGCTCAAGGTTTGTTTGCCGTATAGTTGGTTATTTGGCTCAAAGGGCTGTCTGCTGGTATAAAATAAACGTACTTGTCCATCAGAGGTTAACGTAGCAGAACCGGACCATTCTTCTGACTGATTTTTTAGAATCGGATCGTTGGCAAGTAATTTATCATTGTCTTTAAATACTCTTCCGGCATTTTTCCAGCCGCTCAGCGAGGTATTACCCGCTTTTTGATAGAACAGATATATAAATGTATCCTCTGCTCTTTTAGGATCGCCTGCCAATCCAAAAACGATATTATACCCTTTGTAATTGGCTACTGTGCCATCGGCATTTTGTAACGGCCAAGAGTCCCAGACATCAAAATCAGTCAGCTTGCCTGAGCTGTCGCGACCAATAGCAGAAGGAATATTCTTAATTGTAGACGCATCGAAGGACGGAACCTCATATTTCTCTTTGCCTTGCTGTTTGAAAATATTCAGCATGTCATTACGCGTAATTTGCGTAAATGCATTGTCTGTTTTGAGATCAGATGCATCATTTTCCTCGGCAAAAGCCTGAACGCCGCCTCCTAACAGCAAGGTAGTTGCTACTGTTGCAGTGGCTGCTTTACTGAACCATTTGTTAAACTTCAAGTACTCCATCTCCCTTAATCTAATTATGCTTCTAGATTTGAAAACCAACTTTTTGGTTGATAGGGCCATTTTATATGGTATGTCAAACGATTGATATAGACTGAAAAGCCCTATTATGTGAGATAAGAAAACAGGTTACTCTATGAATTTCATCCTCATATTTTCCTAGTAATTTTCTGAAAATCCCTTTTTTTTCATTCTTATTACATTCAGAAAAATTTGCTGCTTGATTTTTTTCCGTGTTTCATATTGCTAGCTTGGTTGCTTCATTCACATGCAAAATCATTCTAAAATAAATCATACAAAGCCCAATTTGTAAGCGGGTTCAAAAAAATAGTTCCTTAGTACCCTACAGCTCCATCCAGAAACAAATTTTTTGTTACAATTTCTTAAGACTTTTTTACTATTTTGTTACCTATACCATATGAATATATCGCAGTCTCAAGGGGATTTTTATTTCCTTTTTGTATGCTGGGAAATTTATTGGTCCTATGCGAGGTGTTTTTTTGTTGAATCATTAGGAGGAGAGACCTTTGAATAAAGAGATAGCCCGGACTTTTATTCAAAGGTCCGGGCTATCTCTTTTATAATGAAAGATTTATATTATTTTTTATGCGTGTTCTCTTTGTGGTGTCTTTACGCGCTGATCTGCCTCTTCTTCCGTACCCGGCGGACGGTTCCGCAGTCCGAGCACGACAAACCAGCTAATCACTGCAATAACGACCATGATAACGAACAGGGAATGCAGACTGTTTTCCAGTACAGAACGAAGCAATCCGGCAACCTTGTCACTTAGACTCTGTGAAGCATGAGGTGCAAGCAGACCGTTAATATCCTCCTGCGTAACCCCTTGCTGTGTAAGCTGTCCTTCTGCTGTCTGGGCAGCAATGCGATAATTCAGCCATGAACCGAAGGCAGCAACCCCGATCGTTTGCCCCAACGTGCGCAGGAATGTATTCAAAGCTGTAGACGCGCCACGCAACTGGAACCCGACCGAGGACTGGGCAATAATCGTAAACACAGTTATCGAGAAACCGAATCCCAGTCCATACAACAATGTAGACAGGAAGAGCAGCCAGATAGGAGCCGTTTGGCCCATCAAGGTCATGACGAAGGCTCCCAATACAATCAGGGTCAGTCCAATCAATGAGGTTCGACGCGAGCCCAGCGTCAGCAAAATGCGTCCTCCGATCATAGAGCCAAATAGCCAGCCTATGGACATTGGAGCCAATGCGAGACCAGATGAAGCGGCATCCCCACCGTATACACCTTGAATCCATAGTGGAAGATAGCTAGTCAATCCGATCAGCAGGGTGCTGACTAACAGGGCTGCGGCACAGGAAAAAGCGATATCCCGTATCCGAAATAACTTTAGTGGCACCATCGGTTCCTGAGCGCGTTTTTCTATAACCAAAAACAGAATCAGGAACAAAATGGCTACGGCAGCCAAGGCCAGCAATTCAGGAGAAGCCCAACCGATATACTGTCCGCCCAGTGCCAATACGAGCAAGAGAGCCGTCATCCCGATGGTAAAGGTAACCGCTCCGGGTACGTCGATACGTGCGGTACGCTTGCTTACCTGTTCACGCAAGTAACGGGCGATGAAGTACATAGCCAGCAATCCAAAAGGAACGTTAAAGCCGAAAATCCACTCCCAACCAAAATAGGTGACCACATAACCGCCCAAGAGTGGCCCGATCAGGGAAGAAATTCCCCATACTGAGCTGATCATGCCTTGGACTTTGCCACGTTCCTCCATTTTGTATATATCACCGATGATGGTAAAGGTAACAGGAATGACACCACCCGCACCAATCCCCTGAATGGCCCGGTAGATAATAAGCTGCTCCATAGTACCAGCTATCATACAAAGTAAAGAGCCAAGTACAAACAACGAACAGCCGATTAAAAAAATGGGTTTTCGGCCAAACAAATCGCTAAGCTTTCCGAAAATAGGTGTGGTCACAGCCATCGTCAGTAAATATGCCGTAAAAATCCAGCTGAGCAAATTCACGCTGCCCAGTTCACTAACAATCGTCGGTCCCGCTGGACCGATAACCGTTCCTTCAATTGCGGCCAAAAAAGTGGCCAATAGAACACCTGTCAGCACGAGTCCGCGCTTCATAGGTTTATCGTCTCCCAAGCAAATCACAAATCCTTTCCTTATAAAAACTGTGTTGTATCTGTGCAGTTTTCCCTCTCAGATGGATGATTACCCGCACTGTATAATCGTAAACAGGCGGCCTATATAGGCCGCCTGTTTTGTACGATGTATATATATTATTGTCTACATATCCTTAATTTTTGTCAACTGTAATCGTATGATCATTCCAGCTATTTTCCGTTTTATAGAGATACCCCTCTTCCATACGAAGAACATGGCTGGCAAAGCGTTCAGCTACCTGTATATCGTGGGTGATGATCAGGAATGCCGCGCCTTCGGTAGACTGCTCTGTGCACATACGGAGCAGAATATTCGCCCCTTCGTAATCCGTTCCTGCGGTAGGCTCATCCAGAATGTAGAGCTTTTTGGGCAAGATAAACTGTGCTGCAACGCTCAAGAGCCTTTTTTCGCCTCCACTTAGCAGATACGGGGAGGCATCCAGTCTGTGCTCCAGCCTGGCGGCAGCCAGCAAGTGATGCGCCCGTTCCACATATGCGGCGGGAACTGGCTCCCGGGTCCGTAAACCAAGCTTGGCGCGAACGCTGTACAAGCACTCTTCCCACACCGTTGCAGCTGCAAACTGATGCTCTGGCTGCTGGAACACATAGCCGATTTCGGTAGCCAGCTGGTGAATGGGCAGCTTCGCCATATCCTGCCCCTCCCACCACATGCACCCCTTCGGTGCGGGGAGTAGGCCCATGAGCAGCTTGCCGAGCGTGGTTTTACCTGAGCCGTTCTCGCCCAACAGCACGGCTCGTTCGCCAGGCGCAAGGGCAAGACTCACGCCCTTGAGCGCCGGGCGCTGGCTGCGGGGGTAGGTGAAGGGCAATCCCTTCACCTCCAGCAACGGCTGTCCAGCGCGGTCCGCCGCTGACCCGGGCTTCGCGCCCGGCTCACGCGGCACGTCTCCCCTCTCTGCGGAAGAGGGGAGCAGCCCCAAGGCGGCCAGCTGCGCACCATGTTCGCGCAGCAGCGTTTCGGGCGGACCCTGCAGCTGCACGGTCCCGCCCTTCAGGACGATGATGCGCTGCGCTGCCCGCGCGCCATCGTCTATGCGGCCGGACGCGGTAACTACCGTCCGGCCTTCGGCATGGAGCCGCCGACATAACAGGACGAAGTCGCAGACAGCCGGCGGGTCTAACTGCGCAGCTGCGTCGTCGAACACGACCAGCGGCGCTTCCAACGCCAGTACCGCAGCAATCGCGGTGCGTTGGCGCTGGCCTCCCGAGAGGCGCCGCACGAAGGAGTCGCGCTCGGGAGCTAGGCCGACGGCCTCCAGCGCAGCGGCAATGCGCTGCGCTATTTCTGCCGGAGGCACGCGCAGGTTCTCCGGCCCAAAAGCAATCTCGTCTTCGACGATTCCCTGCACCAGCTGGGCATCCGGGTCCTGAAGCACGACGCCGACAGTGGTGGCGACAGTAGCCAAATCAGCGGTATCGGGGTCCATCCCGTACACGGTCAACTCACCCGTTCGTTCGCCCTCGCCAGAACGGGATAACCCGCCATGAAGCAGCTGGCATAGCGTAGACTTTCCACTTCCGCTGGCTCCGACAATGGCTACATGCTCGCCCACCGCAATGTCCAGTGTCAGGCCATGTAACGCTGGCTCCACCTGATCATCATACCGATAGCCAAAATTCTTCAAGGATACGGCTATTTTACTGTTCGAATTATAATCGCTATGTTCATTCATAACTGAAATATCCTCGATCCCCATTGTTGAAGATATAACCACATGCATAGCCACCCACGGCTATGCACGTGAAGCGCGTCCTAGTTCAAACCGTTTTAACAGTCCCGTACGATTTAAGGCATCGCCCAGCACTTTCGTCAGCAGACCACACAGGACAATGCCGCTCAGGATACGAACGACCAGTGCAATCGTCAGCACCTTCCACCCCCAATGCATATAGCCAAACATATTGGCTGCCACAATAAACCACAGCGGAACCATAGCCCCACCCACTAGCATCAGCGAAACTGCGTTCCAGCGCCGATACCGCAACAAGGCAAATACCAACTCAGCCGCAATCATATAGCAGACAGCCGCCGCAATAATAGAAGCAATTCCATAGGCAGAGCCCATAAAAGACTGCACTACCGCACCAAAAGCATAAGCAATAACCGCCGTACCCGGCTTACGAATAATATAATAGGCCAACAAACCGTATATCATGTACAGACCGACAATAGTGGAAGTTGCGATAGGCCCTCCCAGACTGTTTAATGTTTTGTTAATGAGCGACAAATACACGGTCATGACGCCGTTCAACGTGGCCAGCATCGCCATGAGTACGATATCCAGCGTTGTAAACTTTGCAAACATACGAGATTCCTTCATATGTATTCTTGACTCCTCTCCCTATCTAATCTATAAGATTGCAGCTCTGATCCTTATACAAGCTGCTACTGTATAAATGTATTCATCTGCAGTCTTATTGTCAACCTAATTATATTTCATAGGTTGACAATAAGACTAAAAATAAGAGGCTTCACTTTATATGCTCCACCCTAAAACAGCCGTAGCTACTACAGCAGTCACAGCACATAAGTTGCCTAAACGCCCATTCTTCAGTGTACGAAGATAAGTCCGTTCCGCATAAGCACCGAAACCTTTGCCCTCCATAGCCAGCGCCGTCTGCTGAACCCGTCTTACAGCATTCACCAACACGGCAGCCGCATACCCGCTCCACCATGATAACCGATGGCTCCACCCTCGTGGTGGTTCCTGTCCACGAACACGCCGTGCTGCCATAATGGTTCGCCCTTCTTCTTCCAATAAGGGGAGAAACGTCAGTGCCACTGAAATACCGAACGCAAACCGATAAGGAACACGCAAGCGCAGATTCAATGCCTGCACAAAATCTCGGGGATCGGTCGTCGAGAGATAGATATAAGACGCCAAAAACAACACAAAAATCCGCAACGTTAACGCCCCTGCGATGTCCAGTCCCTCTGCTGTAATGACAATGGGTCCCCATGAAGCCACGGGATGTCCTTCTCGAATCGCTAGGATAGACAGTATAAAATATGGGATGCCTAACCCAATCAGGAATGACATAGCCCGAAGCTGGCGTGCTAAGGTCAAACGTGCGCCCAAGCCAGCCACAGCAATCAGTACAGCCAAGAGAACTGCTTCCCGCAGCGTCGAATCCCAAACCATCGACAGGAGGCTAAAGCATCCCACCCATATTAGCTTACTTAACGGCCCTAGTCTGTGCAGTGGTGATGAACCGCCGTTATACTGAAACAGCATTTCGTTGTGCCTCCAGTCTGAGCCATTCTTCATGCAGTAAAGAATACATCAGCATATCCTTAAAGCCTGTAGATGTATGCTGTACCTGCCGCAACAGTCCTTCCTGTGTCCAGCCCATCGAGGACAGCAGAGCTTGCGAGCCTGTATTGCGCGGGTCCACCAGCGCTTCGATCCGATTCAACCGAATCGTGTTATACCCGAATGACAGCACCAAGCGTAGCGCCTCGGTCATGTAACCCTGTCGCCAATAAGGCTTGGCTATCTCATAACCAATCTCAGCTTTATAAGCTCCCTCTGTCTGCCAATAATTAAAACCACAGCTTCCAATCAACTTCCCGTTCTCCTTCAGCTCTATTCCCCAGCGCAGCGCATCCTCCGTCTTCGCCAGCTCATTCAACAGCTCAATCATATCCTCTGCGTCCTCACGCCCTGACATACCAGAAAGGTTCATATAACGGTGAACCTCCGGGTCAGACCAGCAAGCGAACATCGTAGCCGCATCCCCGCTTTCCATCCTTCGCAGCCGAAGACGCGAACTTTCCTGCGGTGGTATATGCCCCTTACATGCATATGCACACATGTTCAATCATCCTTCCAGCATTTAAAATGACAATAAATATACGCTACATTTAAGCACACACCTTCAACAAACACAACCTTATTTAAAGCTGAGAAGCTTATATATAGAAGATGCCCTTCTGTTCCTAGGATTAGGAATTAGAAGGGCATCTTCTATTTTATAAGAGATTAAACCGTTTGAGAGCTTGTCTTCCGAATCAAAAGTATTGAGCATCTAAGCCTTTTAAGAAGAGACACGGGTAGTGGTGCGTGTCGCTTTCTTCACAACATCCTTGTACAGTACGTCCAGCATCGACTGAATTTCCTGTAATTCATCGATCCCTGCACCGGTAATGCTGTACATATCATCATGCGGTGTCAGAAAGTTTTCCTGCGTCAGGTTTTCAAGCTCCTGCTTGACCTCACGTTCTCCTACACGGTAACCGCGCTCTTCCAACACAGGTTGAATATCTCTTATCGTGAGATCGTTCTGATGTGCATAAGAAAGCATCTGTATACGGATAAACAAGTTCTGAACATCTGCATGCATAATTGTAACTCCTCTCTGGCCTAGGCCAACCATGTTACACTGTTTTTACCCATAGAGGATAAGCTGGAAACAGATGAGGGCAACCCTTGCTGAATTACTTTCGATATTGTTTGCCTCGCTAAAACGTATAGTTTTCCACTTGACTGAATATACACAATCGTTATATCTTAAATTAATTAACCAATGGTAAAAGCGAATTGCATAATTACCTATTTTCGGCAATTTATACAGCACTTCATGTGAAAATTTAATGTTAGGAGCGTGAACTCTACATGTTTCAAACTATACCTTACGAAGGCACACGTCATGAACAATTCGAATCCGTTCTCGGGCAACTCCGGGCACTGATTCATGATGAATCCAATACCATTGCTAATCTGGCAAATGCTTCAGCATTACTCGGTCACTTCCTTCCAAATATTAACTGGAGCGGTTTCTATCTTTATGATGGCACTGAGCTTGTACTTGGTCCTTTCCAGGGCTTACCTGCATGTATACGGATTCCGTTGGGACGTGGCGTATGCGGTACCGCAGCAGCAGAACAACGAACGCTTGTTATAGATGATGTACATGCGTTTCCAGGACATATTGCCTGTGACGCTGCTTCCAATAGTGAAATCGTTATTCCCCTTGTCAAGAATGGGGAGCTGATAGGAGTGCTGGACATTGACAGCCCACTTAAAGGTCGTTTTGATCACGAAGATCGTGTATTCCTAGAGGAATTTACGGCTATTCTGTTAGCCAGCCTATAACCAAAAATAACGCATATATATCGTCTTCCTTCGCCACAATATAGGAGGGTCTGAAACCCAAAACTATCCGGCGAAGGAGATTGATGATCAATGTTCAACAACATGGCTCCACAACAACAACTTCATCAATGTGAACAAATTATTCAGCAATTGGCACAACAAACACAACAAGGAACCGCCATGTATCAGCAGTTGCTGCAACAAGAGCAACAAAATGCATCCAGCCTTGAAAACCTGATGCAACGTGAACGTAATGCAGCTCAAATGATCCAAACCGCAATCCAGGACCACCAAAAAGCTATGCAACAATACCAACAAGTTATTCAACTGTGTAGTCAGCTGGAAAACACTATCCGCTCGAGCAGCCAAATGACTCAGCCTGGATTTGGCGATAACTATGCTTCCCGTAGTATGCAACCATCCACCTTTAGTGCAGGAAGCCACATGAATCACAGCTTTCCGCAGCATATGGGAACGACTGGACAGCATTTTGCAGGCAGTGGTAACATGCAGCAGTTCGGAAACAGCAGTCAGCAAGGCATGAGAACAGTACCAAGCAGCATGTAAGCTGTTTTACACAAAAAAAGGGTGAACAGCAGGCCGTCAAATCGGCTTGTTGTTCACGTCTTTTTCATATCATTTAAGCCCTTTCATCAGCTGTTGCTAGTTTAATTCCCGTTCGGCCAGCACCTTCATTCCGTCTCGCAAATACTCAGCCAGCCCGGGGCGATAGCCTTCATACATTTTATTGAAATCCTCATGCTCGACATACAAGTCTCCCAGCCCGCTATAAATTTCTGCGGTAGGAGTATAAAATCGGCTTACCCATTGAAGATGACGGCGGATCAGCGCCTGTACTTCTTCACTGTTATGCTTCAATCCTTTATTCATGGCTTCAGCCAGCCGTCGATGAATCTGGTCAGCCTCTGCCTGCGAATCCAAATAATCCTCTTTGCTCCAGTTCTCCGTCGCCGTCTTGCTCTCCTGAATTGTTTTCTGAGCCTCTTGACCATAACGGTCTGTCAAATCATGTTCATACATTTCCTGCTTTTCCGGGTTAAACCCTTGGTACATTTGCTCTGGTTTCATTGCTTGTTCCCCTTTCAAATAAGCCACCGTTTCGTCGATGGTTTGTAGGAGAGTATGCAAGCGGAAGACTTTGGCCTCGACCTTGGCTCGATGCTCTTGCAAAACCTCGGCCTTTTGTTCCTTGGTTTGCTCCAGCATATTTCCAATTTCAGATAAAGGCAAATCCAGTTCCCTATATACCATGATTTGCTGAAGCCTCAACAGTTGTTCCTGTTCGTAATAGCGATATCCATTATTTCCAATATGATGCGGTTTCAGCAATCCTATTTCATCATAATAATGCAAGGTTCGTACGCTGATTCCCGACAGATTAGATACTTCCTTCACCGTATAAGCCATTCCGCTTCACCTCCCTTACTTGACAGTCTACAGTCTCACGTGGCGTGAGAGTTAACGCCCCCACTTGCCCACCTTGGTACTACACTTTTACCCTATAAGCGCATTGTGAACCGCTCATTTACCAACCATTTTTCATACTTGCGACCTACAATCGGCATCTTTAGATAACTATGCAAAAAAAAGCCCACCAACGAGCATTTTCAAATATGCTGGGGGCTCCATATATTCGATTTGACTTAACCACTATTTACAGATCAAACGATACCTAAGAGAGGCTTTTTCCCATAACCACACGATCATAAAAAGCTATCTTTTGAATAATTTTCTCCAAATTGTGCTGCGTTTGTGCCACATGTTCTTCCACCTTCTTTTTGTGGGCTACAAGGAAATCTCTTCTCTCTTGGATTGTGGCTTCTCCTTTTACATTTAGCTCAAGGTATGCCTTAATTTCTTCAATGGTCATCCCTGTATCTTTCATGGCCATAAGGAACCTGATCCAATCGATTTGTTTTTCGGTATATACCCTTCTTCCCCCTTCATCCCGACCGACATCAGGTAATATACCTTCTTTTTCATAATAACGAAGGGTAGATGCGGGTAATCCGCTCTTGATTTGAACTTCTTTAATGGAGTACATGGTTATTCCCCTCCTCATTCTTAAATTTTCTCTTCAAGTCAGCTTTAACGATAAGTATAAGTTTTCATAGTAAAGAGTGCAAAATTAAGATTCCTACTACCTTACAGCAGCGAGGCAACCTTCTTATTGCCCGTCAGTCCGGACAGAAAATAGAACGTGGGCACTTGTGCCTCATAACCAAAATCGTCAACATGGCTGATAATATCGTCCACAATCTGGTCGGTCTGAAGACCTTCACGTGCTAATCGAGTTCATACCCGCACCGCCTTATATTGCATCCAATTCTACACACCAAACGCCACCTCATACAGCATGGGAATCGATTGCCTCCACAGCTTGCTCCTTATCCCGTATTACTAAAAATTTTATTGCCAACTAGAATATGATTTATGAATATATATCGGTAATTCTTTATAATTATCCTCACACACCCCTCAATAAATAAACATATATTAGTAATTACTTGTATACTTTTCAACAGTTTACTAAATATATGCGATTGCTTCTCTAAGCCTATTCTTTTTTATCATAACTATTTAGTATTATAAGGATATAAAAAAGGAGGTTATCATTTGAAAAGTACAGGTATGACACGTCCCCTAGATGCGTTAGGCCGTATCGTTATTCCCAAAGAAATGCGAATTTCCATGGATTATAATGTGGGTGATCCTGTTGAGATTTTTGCAGATGAGGAAACCGGTATTCTCGCCTTTCGAAAATATACTGGGGTGACGTGTAAAATGTGTGGTTCAACAGAACAATTAACTTATTTTAGAGACAGCTTTATTTGCGGGGAATGTATTGAGAGTTTAAAGAAGGGGGTAAATTTCAGCCCAGTCCTAAGACCAGCCAAATCAGCTTTATCCAACTCACAACGATCTAATAAAGAGTCCAAACGTCTGCGGCGATCGACACAACAGATGATCGAAAGTCTAAAAGAATTAATGCAAAAACACCCCAATGCAGCACAGCACGAATATGCCAAAATACTTGAGGTTTCCCAAGCCCGTATATCCCAGCTCAAAAAAATGCTATAACTACAGCTTGATACCCTACATAGATATACACCAGTGATTTCATCATGTACAGCACTTTTGAACCGTGATACGCAGCAGCATAGCTAACCGACAAAATGCAAAAACGTTCATGCGAAAATTCCAAACCAGGTATAAAGACCCACTGAATGACTTACAAGCGAGAACGCCTATAGCAAAAGGCAGTGCTACATTTAATATTGGTTCCTGAATTAAAAAATGGCCTTCTTTAATTAGAGAAGGTCATTTCATTTATTTATTCATTTTTCTGTAGTAAAACATCCTATACTTTTTCTTTTCGTCAGTTTTTCGTCATTTCATTACATCTTCTCCTCATAAAAAAATAGTATTCGTTTTATAGATAGAGAAAGGATGTGTGAACCTAATATGAACAAACCTGCTCAAATTTTTTCTATTCTTATACTTTCCGTAAGTGTAAGTGTGTTTGCTGGTTGTGGAAAGCAGGAAACAACAGATACATCTACCAATGAAACAGTACCAACAACCTCAGAAACGGTAGTCAAAGAAGGAACAGATCAACCAGCCGCCCTGCAAAGCTTAGACGAGATCAAATGGAATGATGTTAAAGATCCTCTAATTGAAGATGCCATGATAACAAAACTCAAAGCAGTAATAGCTGCCTTCGTGTCAAAAGATTTGGAACAATTCCATGCTGCGCTCGGTCCAGACGTTGGAACAGGTCACGATTACCTCTTCGATCATCCGGTGAAGTTTACTGGTATTGCTGGAGCTATAAAAGAAAATAATCGGACATTGATACCCGTTGTAGGGGAACGGCTGAATAATGAAGAAGGATATTCACCCGATATACGATATACCTTCTACTTTGAAAAAGATAAAGATGGCGCATGGCAAATTGTTTCAATTGATTAACTAAATTCTCTAAGATGCATTATCTCGATTTGTAGCAACATTGCCCATTCCAACGAGTACGTTTGCACATATGATGCCTTGTCAAAACATTCTTCTCATCGTTCGATGGGGCCGTAACAACCACATTTCGCGACCACTACTGAAGTGAGCAATTTTGTTAATTTATGGGGAATATTTACTGTGAACGGTCAACAGATCGTTGCTTTTGTAAAAAGCGTAGATCCCGCTAACAAATCTATGTTAGTGCTATATCCTAATGGCACACAGTCTTATATTGATGTTACTCAAATCAGTCAGGCTCAAGGCCCTTATCCAAGCATGCCTTCTGTTCCAGGACAAAGCGGTGGTCAGGGTGGGAGCCAAGGCGGTGGATCGCATTGGCATCCTCATGGTCAAGGCGGCGGTCAGAGCGGCGGACCACAGTGGTGGCCTCAACATGGTCAAGGTAGTGGATCACAGTGGCCTTCCAGTGGATCTCGTAGCGCCAATCGGAAAAATCGGAAAAACTAATATTCAACCCTTATTGTAGCAATTGCCACTTGTCATAAGCGAGTTGTCGATTGGAACACATTCAATGTTGGACCAACCAAAAGGCG
Source organism: Paenibacillus sp. FSL M8-0228 (assembly GCF_038007385.1). Classification (NCBI taxonomy): domain Bacteria; kingdom Bacillati; phylum Bacillota; class Bacilli; order Caryophanales; family Paenibacillaceae; genus Paenibacillus; species Paenibacillus sp. FSL M8-0228. The sequence goes on along the minus strand of NZ_JBBOXA010000001.1, from coordinate 820,210 downwards.
TCGCCTGCAAATGCACGCGTTGCCTTTTGGGTTAGCCACTGGCTCTGAACATAAATATTAGGATCTGCTAGCCATGTCTGCAATCTGGTTAAGCCACTCTTTACGCGTATCTTCATCAGATTGGGGTACCGACTCAAAAAATAGATGATACATGACATCAAGTCCACAATATTCAAATATGCCTTTGTCGGACGTCAAGCGAAGTGCTTGATCCATACCAATGCTGGCATATTCCGCACGTGATTTTCCCTGCGTATTGAGAATAATAGCCTTCTTTCCCTTGAGCAGTCCCATCTGCACTCCATTTACATATTTATAAGCAAATCCGTAGGAGAATACGCGGTCAATATATCCCTTCATAATAGCTGGCATCCCCGTCCACCAAATAGGATAAATAAAGGTGATTACCTCTGCCCATTGCAAATACTCCTGCTCCCGTACAACATCTTCTCCAATGTCTCCAATGACCTCGCTACTGCTAACCACAGGTTGAAAATTGATTGCATATAGATCACGAACAACCACATCATGTCCTTTTTGCTTTAGCCCCTCGACTGCTGTGTTCAAAATCGCATGATTAAAACTTCCCTCAGATGGATGTGCGTAAATAATAAGATGTTTCATTGGTTTTCCTCCATTTACTTCAAAGTAAGTGATTGATCAATTACTAAATTTTGTACACCTTCAACTAACTGAATATGCTCAATCCATAGTTCCAATAAAGATACGTTTGAGTAACCTTGAGCGGTATCCTGCTCATGAATAGCACCTCCATTGCTTGTTAATTTAGTTAGTGATTGATCAATCACTAATGATTGGCCTCAGTATAGTTTATTCCTTTTTACTTTGCAAGTGCTTTTTGTTCAACTTTATATAAAAGATTGGTCCCCCAGTTGATGTCCATTAGGGTGTGGTGTCAAACAATCACTTAATATGACTTTATAATGCCATGTTATTAGGTGTATGCTCCTAGAGAGGTGAAGCGTATGCCACTAAGCAGACATTTTGAAATTATTTATATGTTACTCCATAAGAAAAAAGTGACTGCTGATGAATTGGCAGAACATTTTGAGGTTTCCACACGAACCATTTATCGGGACATAGATGTCTTAAGCGCAGCTGGGATTCCCATCTACAGCAGTAGAGGCAAGGGTGGCGGAATATCATTGATGGAGGGTTATGTCTTTAACACCTCTTTACTGTCCGAGCAGGAACAAGATGATATCTTAATGGCCCTTCAGAGTGTGGCCACCGCTACCATCCCACAGGTAGAAGAAGTGCTGAACAAATTGAGTAGGCTTTTTAAAAAAGACATGGGTAACTGGATCGAGGTAGATTTTTCGCCATGGGGAAGCCAAAACAGTCAAAGACAGCTATTTACACTCATTCGCAACGCAATAATTATAAACCATGTTATAAAGTTCCGCTATTATAACGTCGCCGGGGAACAGAGTTATCGTAGCGTCGAACCTGCCAAGCTATTGTTTAAAGATAAATCCTGGTATGTGGAAGGTTACTGTTTAAATACCGAAAGTCATCGTGTATTTAAGATTAGCCGAATGAAAGAGATTACAGTTTCCGAAATTAGTTATGAGCCAAGAACGGTCGTAGCATCTACAGATACAAAAATGAACAATTTGCTTGATACCATTGAAGTAACTCTTCACATTTCTGCTCAAGGTGCTTACCGCGTATACGATGAATTTGCCGAGAAAACAATTACTCAGAAGGAAGACGGCTCTTATACCGTCACGGCACAATTTCCCGTAGGCAATTGGCTGGACAGTTATCTGCTGTCCTTTGGTCCCCTCCTTATAAAGGTTAGCCCCGAACAAGTACGTACAAGAATATTGTCTCATTTAGAAACGATGAAAAGAAATTTAAATGATCCTCTATAATATGACACCATGTAGTCATATTATCACTGCTATGATGAGTTTGAAGTTATCGCTCACAACATACTCACCATAGGAGGTTGAAGAATCAATGAATCCACATAGACCCATGCCACCAGCAGTAGAAACTTACTTTACATCAGCCAACAAATCCCGGCTTGAAACATTTACTTCCGCTTTCGATAAAGATGCGTTGATCTTGGATAATCATCGCGAAATCAAAGGTATGGAAGCCATAAAATCATGGTGTGAAGCAGAAATATTGGAGCCGAATGTCACCTTCGAGATCATGGATATGGATGACACAAATAATACCGTCGTCGTAACTGCGAAAGTAGACGGAGACTTTGATAAATCGAATCTTCCCGACCCACTCCTACTTAAACATCAATTTCTAGTAAACAACAATAAAATTAAAGAACTGATTATTACACTCCCATAAAGTAATTAAAAGAGGATTTTGTAAAAATCCCATAAGCGACTTCCAATGAACAAGATATAGATCGAGATGGTTTAGTTCGTCTATATCTTGCACTTCGGAGCGACTGGAATCGAATTTTGCAAAATCCTGAAAAAACAAGAAAGGGAAAACCGTATATGTCCGCTTATGTTGTTTTTATACGTGAACAGAGTACCGATCAAACTGAACTCCAACTCTATTCTCAGTTGGCACCGGCAGGTTTGGCGGGACATTCCGTCAAACCCCTAGCAATGTATGGCGCATACCTGGTCCTCGAAGGACCCGATATTGAAGGGTTGGCCATCCTGGAATTCCCCACTTTTGAGGAAGCACAAGCTTGGTACTTTAGTCCAGCCTATCAAAAAGCCCTAAAGCATCGACTGCGCGGAGGGCGGTACCGAGGTATCATTGTCGATAGTGTGTAAGGTTCGCAAAACAAGTGAACTCGGAGTGAAGATACCTAGAGGTAGTTCTCAACCACATTGTGAAAATCAGGAGGAATTATTCGCATGAGTTTTCAATTAGAAAACATTGTAAGTGAGTTTAAAGGTAAAAAGGCCTTGGTCACAGGCGGTACCAAAGGAATGGGAGAGGCTATTGCTAAGAGACTTACGGCTGCAGGTGCTACTGTAATTACTACGGCTCGAACTACTCCAGTTAATTTAGAAAATCCGGATCTATTTATTCCAGCCGATATTAGTACGCCTGCAGGTGTAGATAAAGTGGTAACCAGCGTTCTTGAGCGCCTAGGCGGTGTAGATATTCTTGTCAACAATGTTGGAGGCTCGTCAGCCCCATCCGGGGGAGCCCTTATCTTGACAGACGAGCATTGGCAGCAAACTTTTAACGCCAATCTGTTTGCTGCTGTCCGTTTAGACCGTGGACTGCTGCCGGCTATGGTTGAAAAGGAAGCCGGTGTTATTATTCATATTTCATCCATTCAACGTCGCTTGCCGCTATATGATGCAACATTGGCTTATGCTGCAGCCAAAGCAGCTTTAACTACTTACAGCAAAGGGTTAGCCAAGCAGTTTTCGCCTCAAGGCATTCGTATTAATACAGTTGCGCCAGGCTTTATCGAAACGAAGGCAGCACAAAGTTTGATTGATCGGATTGCTGAGACGACAGGTGACCGAGAAAGTGCATTAAAGCAACTGATGGACTCGTTGGGAGGAATTCCAATTGGTCGTCCAGGACTACCAGAAGAAGTCGCTGAGCTTGTTGCTTTTCTGGTATCTGACCGGGCCGCTTCTATTACAGGAAGTGAATATAATATTGACGGCGGAACAGTACCAACGGTCTAAAACTCAAGCTAAATACGCTTTATCAATAAGCCCATAACCGTATTTGGAAGCAAATTAATTTTCCAATTTATAAGGGTGTGGGCTCTCTTTGATCCTAAACAGCTCTGCTAAAACCGTGGAGGCTTTGTAGCAGCCGATTTTGCTCCAATCGCAATTAGAGTTTGCCTAAGTTCATCCTGAGTTACCTTTGCCATTTCTTGTGCAGTAGGATATTTCGGTTTTACTGCGTTTCCATTCCTTCTCATTGCGGAACTTTTCAGAGCCTCGCGAACGTGATGTAATCGACTTGGACAGGCTCTGCCGATTCGATCCGAAGTGCCCGGTTGATCTGTCCCCGGTGATATTGCCCATGTAAGAGGACCTGCAACAGGATGTCCCGGACGGACGTTCGGAACGGAACCCCGCTCTGGTTCGCATAGTCGATCATCTCATCCAACTCGGATTCCTCGAGCCCTTCGATATAGACACGATATTGTTCGGCGTTTTCTTCGAACATCGTCCGGATCGCCGACAGGTCTTCAGCTTCCTCCCACACCGAATATTGCGCGCTGCCCTTGCCCTGCAATCGGGACAGCCAGACTCGTTCCGCGACCGCGACGTGCCGAACCAGCTTCAGAAGGTCCTTGTTCTTCGTCTCACTCTCCTCGAGCGCGTCCAAGATGCGTCCGTCCGCCCAGTACAGGTGGTCCATCATGCACTTGATCGTCTTCATTTCGGTTTCCCCCTCTTCATCTCATCGATTACTTGAACCTACTGTTAACCGTTAGTTTAATCATTTGAATGAACTAAAACAACCTTTTTTGGGGTGAATTCCTTGTTGCTGTAAACTTCCAAGGAGAAACGTGCATTTTCAAAAAGTTAGTGGCTTGTCGCTCCCTTTTGGGAAGCACTCATGGGAGATTAAGCCTACTCTGGTTGCTGCACCATCCTCATTTTACGTTTAGCCTTGAAAGATCTTTGATACTTTAATTTCATAACCCTTCTCAGGCACTGCCTTTTTTAAAAAATCATTTGGCTAGGTCTATTTTGTTATTGTCTTTTTGGGGCTACGACCATCCTTCATTATATTCCATTTTTAAATATTAATTAAAGAACATACGCGGGTAGCAGTAGTGATTTAAAAGAGCCTTATCTTAATCTAGCACTAAGAAAACACTTTATTTTCATCTGACAATCACGTAGAAGGTGCCAAAAAAGCCTATCTAATGAACAGACATACGCAAAACGTATTATCTATGTCCATCAGATAGGCTTTTATATAACTACTACCGTTTAATAACGATCAGCTTTGTTTCCAGCATTTCTTCCATGGCATACTTTACGCCTTCGCGTCCGGTGCCACTTTGCTTCACACCACCATACGGCATATGGTCGACACGGAAGCTTGGAATGTCATTGATCACCACGCCGCCAACCTCAAGCTTGTCTGCTGCATCCAGCGCGGTCGTGATATTACGTGTGTAAATTCCCGCCTGCAGGCCATAGATCGAATCATTCACATGGTTTACGGCTTCATCTATAGAGCTAACAGAATGAATCAGCACGAGCGGGGCAAACACTTCACGACAGGATACCTTGGAAGTCGGGTCCACATTAAGCAAAACCGTCGGCTCCAAAATACCTCCCTTGACTTGGCCACCCAGAGCGATTCTCGCACCTGCTCGAACCGCTTCTTCCAACCATTCACGGACACGTTCGACGTCCTTGGCTGAAATAAGCGCGGATACATCCGTGTCCGGCTCTAGCGGATCTCCCATTTTTAAACGTTGAGTTGCTTCTATAAATCGGGATACAAAGGTATCATACAGTTCATCGACAACGTAAATACGTTGAACGGATATGCACACCTGCCCTTGATTGGCAAAGGCTCCACTCACACAACGGTCGATGACCGCTTCCACATCCGTATCACGGTCGATAATAACGGCCGCGTTGGAACCCAGCTCCAGCGTGACCCGCTTCAAGCCAGCCTTGGAGCGAATTTCTGTACCGACCGCCGGGCTACCGGTAAAAGTGATATAGCTGACGCGCGGATCAGTGACAAGTACGTCGCCAATGGTTTTACCATCGCCGCTGATCACGTTAAGAGCGCCCGCAGGCATTCCAGCATGCTCCAACAGCTCCGCGATTAGGTAAGCCGACAACGGCGTCTGCTCCGCAGGCTTTAATACGACTGTATTGCCTGCTGCCAGCGCGGGACCCACTTTATGAGCGACCAGATTCATCGGGAAGTTAAATGGTGTAATAGCTCCTACTACTCCGACAGGTTCTTTGAGCGTGTAGGCCATACGGCCCTCGCCGCCCGGTGCGGCATCCAGCGGAATGGTTTCCCCGTGAATCCGTTTGGCTTCTTCAGCTGCGAACTTGTAGGTTTGCACCGTCCGATCAACCTCCGCCAGCGCAGCTTTCCATGGTTTTGACGCTTCGCGTGCAATGAGGCGCGCTGCATCCTCACGCCGCTCTTCCAGCAGGTCAGCCAGTTTCTCCAAAATGGCTGACCGCTGGTGCGCTGGCATGGCTCGCATCTCCGAGCGTGCATCAGAGGCCGCCTGAATAGCAGCCTTGACATCTTCTGGCGTGGCCTCTGCCACCTCAGCAATGATTTCCCCGGAATACGGTGATTTCAACGTCGTGTACGTTGAAGCTACCTTCCATTCTCCTCCAATAAATAAATGCTGCTGCATGCTTTTTCCTCCTTTTCTCTATATTAACGTCTCTTTTACCATCTATTTTACCGTCAGCACCGGACAAGGTGCATGCTGAATCACATGATGGCTCACGCTGCCCAGTATCATTTCAGAAACAAGTCCTTTTCCCCGTGTTCCCATAATGATCAGATCCACCTTTTCCTGATCTGCAATTTCACAAATGATACTCGCTGGATTACCATGACCCGCTAGCATACGGCAAGGGATGTCCGCGTTCTTTAAATAGTCGGATGCAGGTTCTAAGATATGACGCCCCTCCTCTTCGATCCGTTCATCCACATCCACCCCAATCGGGGGCTCATTCATGGATAGAGCTGGGTTTACATGCAATACAGTCAGATGCGGATTCCCCTGAAGCTGTTTAGACAACGTTTTGGCTGTCTCCAACGCCTTCATCGCGTGTTCCGAACCATCAATCGCGACCAGAATATGTTTGTATTCGTTCATACTCTTTTCCTCCTCAGAAGTTCGATATTAGTGTGCATCCACCTGAATATCCTGCATATGTCGACGACGTACGATCAGCACAGCTACACCAATCAGTACCATCAATGCTCCAAAATAAAACGGGGTTTCTGCTGAGTACCACTCTGACAGCTTCCCTGCAAGCCACGGCGAAATGGCCCCACCCAAAAAACGCATGAAGCTGTAGGCCGCAGATGCTGTCGAGCGCTCCACTGGAGCAGCCTGCATAACAGCAGTTGTAATCAATGTATTGTTAATCCCCAGAAAAATACCAGCTACAATGACGGCGACAATGACAGTCGTTGGCGAGCCAGCTACCGTCCCAATCGCCATAACACCTAAATCAATGGCAAATAGCGTCAGCATGATACTAATGGAAGATACCACGCTCAAGCGTGCTTGAATCTTTGGTGCTACAAACACCGAGGTAAAGGCTAGCATAATTCCCCAGCCAAAAAATACATAACCCAAACCATGCTCGTCCAGATGCATTACATATGGAGAATACGCCATCAACGTAAAAAATCCAAAGTTATATAACAACGCTACAATACCGAGCGTGAGTAAAGCTGGATAACTAAGCGCTTTGAACGGATCGGCAATGGAACCGCGTTTTTTGGGCTTTGGAATCGAAGGCAGCATAAACGTAATGAACAAAAATCCCACGACCATTAGTCCGGCTACACCGAAAAACGGACCACGCCAGGAAATGGAGCCTAACTCACCGCCCAGCAGCGGACCCACTGAAATCCCGAGGCCCAAGGCCGCTTCATACAAAATAATTGCTTTAGCTGTTCCAGAAGTAGACAGACCTACAATCGCAGATAACGCTGTTGCGATAAACAAAGCGTTCCCCAAGCCCCAGCCTGCCCGGTAGCCCACAATTCCGCCAACTGTATTGGCCGTGCCGCCAAGTCCAGCAAACACAATAATAAACAAAATCCCGGTTAGTAACGTCCATTTGACACCCAATCGACTAGATACGACGCCCGTAATCAGCATCGCAACGCCTGTTACCAGGTTATAGCTGGTGAACAGCAATGACACTTGGCTTTTCGTAGCATGAAGCTGATCGGCAATGGCCGGAAGAATCGGATCGACCAATCCCAGGCCCATAAATGAAATAACACAAGCAAAGGCGACCGCCCATACCGCTTTAGGTTGAGACAGCAAGCCTGAGCGTTCTTTTAGCTCTTCAGGTAATGCATGTTGTGAACTCATATTATGATGTTACCTCCACATCTGAATGTAAATGTTCTTGTTATGATGGGTTGTGATCAAGTTCCTCATCCAAAAGGGTTTTGCGTTCACGAACCCTGACCCGCAACTCCTCCAACTCAGTCTGGAGCAAACGGATGCTGTTGATTTTTCCCTCCATTAATTCCAACTGTTCGTTCAGTGTACCTTCCATATCCTCCAACATGGCCCGTCGCTCGTTCGGTTGCAAATGCTCCGTTCGCTCGCGATATTCCTCCCGCTGACCCTTGAGCATTTCCGCTGCGGACATGTAACGCTGAAGCTCTTGCAAGGAGAATCCAAGTACTTCCTTGGCACTCACTATTTTTTTTAGTAAATCCACATCCTCCTGCGTATACAGGCGCATATTTCCTTCACTGCGTTGCGGGGAGGGCAATAATCCGATCTCCTCATAATAACGAATAGTTCGCTTCGTCAGACCACTTTGCTTGGCGACCTCATCAATTTTATACGTAACCATGACACCCACCTTATGAAAAAGATTATATATAAATACTACGCCTATATAACGTTAACGTCAACGTAAACTTTGATATAAAAAGAAACCGCCTCTATTGGAGACGGTTCCTGTTTTGACTAGCACGGTCATAGACCCGAAGCATCGGCGCTCAAGCCCATGAATATAGCTTTAGATGAAAATGGTACGTGTGATGATAACCAGCAAAATGAAGAGTACCAGAATAACACCAGTGGAAGTAAACATGTTGTAGCCGCCACCACCGCAACCTCTTTCTACTTCACCCATCTTAAGTTCCTCCTCCCTCTGTCGATTACAACAAATCGCCCGAAATCAGATTCATGAGCTACGAATTAGATGACGAATGCTTTGGAAATAATAACGAGCAGAATGAAAAGTACCAGAATCGCTCCTGTAGATGTAAAAGCTCCATAACCAGCGCCTACTCCAGACATGGTGATTCCTCCCTTCATGGTTTACAAGAGCATCTTATGCTTATGCCATCATTCATGATAGGGACAAATGCCGCGCCTGCCGCCCAAATCTAGGTTTGGTATTGTATAGTCCTGTTATTCTTCGGACCCGAGCATGCCGTGATAGAGGAGGTTTCGTGCCTGCTTGGCAAGTACAGACGGACTTTCACGTCCAGGCAACAATTTCGTTAACGTCAGCCGTTCAATCAAGCCGATCACGCATTCTGCTATCAGTTCAGGGTCCAGTTCCTCACGGCACGAGCCCCATCGTTGCGCAGCCAGCAGATGCTTTTTGATATGCTCGGCCATTTCCGCCTTAATGCGCACCGAGTCTGCCGCCTGGTAAAATCCGACACGGGTGATCGCCGGATTGTTAGACAACACGCGAAAAATAGCCTCCAGAAACACTTGTCCCCGTTGCAAAATTTCAGCTTCGCTTTGATCCGGACCTATCTTCATGCTTTGAACCGTTTCATTCACCAAAGTACGAAAGCTCTCCACAAGCTCATCATACATCTGTTCCTTGCTTTCAAAATGAATATAAAAATCCGGCTGCGTCAATCCTGCGCGTGCCGCGATCGAACTTACCTTTGTCTGATAAAACCCCGTCTGAGCGAACTCTTCAGCCCCTGCTTCCAGTAACAACCGTCGACTCTCCCGACTTCTGACTCCTGCTCCCATCACGGTCTTGCCCCCTTACGCCACAAATCTATCGTATTATAAAGTTCCTTTGCAGTAAGAACAACGGGCTTGAGGATGATATATACCTTTCCTTCAAAAGTCCTAATACGGAAGGACTGAAAGTTTCGGAAAATCAAGGGCATCTCCCTACAAGGTATAATTAACCAATCTGATGGCGAGCGAGCAGGATTTATTACGCTCAGTGATGAGGACAATATTTGCGCATCATCTCAATCGTCGTCAGATCATCATCCAGCCCCCGTTGTTGCAAGCCGTCGATAATTTGCTGACGTTCCTGATCTTTGACATTTTGACCGAATTTAAACTTGGCGGTCCAATCCTCCGGTACAATTTTGATCAGAGCGACCCCTTTCAAACGTGAGGCATACCGAGAATCGCTAGCATCAATCGTGTCATACCCGCCTTCCGGTTGCAGCTTACTCATAAAAATGGAAAAGGCCGATGCTTTTTCTTCCAAATCCACTACATGCTCCGCATGACCACGAACGGTAATGCTTTTAAAAAATGAAGTCGCCGGACATGCCATATGTTCATCCGTAAAATAAGATGGAATGAGCGCATATTCTTTGGCGGCTGAAAAAGTAACCCGATTATCCTCTTTCATCTGTTCCATCTTTTCTCCAGCACGGCTGCCATGAATATAAAAAACGCCATTTCCATAAGCGAAATTCAAGGGAACCACACGCGGAAAACCATCCTCGCTGTTCATGCCTAAAAATCCGAAACTGACCTCGCTTAGAAACTGCTCTATTTCCTCTAGTTCTGCCACCGCAAATTCTTTCCTTCTCATAGAGAACTCTCCCTCCATCTATTGACCAATGATACATTTCAGATTATGTTGAAAATGGATTCATAAAAAGACCCAATATGAACGAAAGTGAGTGGCCCAATCGAAGGAGAAGAGTATGGATATTACGATTGCATATCAGCGCGCGCTTCAAAAATATCATCTAAAATACTTGGCATTGTATCATGCTCTTCGTGAGGGAATCCTCAATGGTTCCCTTGCGAGTGGTACGCGTCTGCCTTCCACTCGTGATCTGGCTGTGATGTATGGAATTTCGCGAGGGAGTGTTAAAGAAGCATACGATATGCTGCTGGCAGAAGGATATGTAGACTCGGCAGTAGGCAGAGGAACCTTTGTTATGCAACAGACAGCGGTGCTACCAAACCCATCTCAAATCGGCCTGCAGAATCAGAATCCACCCGTTTCCAAGCAAAAATCCCCTACGCTGTCAGCATGGGGACAACGAATCATGCAGATCGAAAGGGAACGAAACTTACAGTCGTCTCCTGTTTCTGCTACAGATAGAGACCGTGCACAACAGCCTTTGATTTCTTTTCAGGCAGGAGAAGTTGTATTGGAGGGCAATTCACAGATCGCATGGAAAAGCGCACTGACTGCCGCTGGAAAAGATCTGCAAAAGCCCTCGGCTGACGAAACTACTGCGCCAGTGAGCGGTGATGAATGGCTACGTGAAGCGATTTGCCATCATGTTGGCAGAACACGCGGAATTACGGCCAGCCCGGATCAAGTCGTATTATGCAGTGGTTCCATGGAAGTAATCACGTTATTAAGTCAGTTGCTTATTCATGAACAAGATCGAATTGTATTGGAGAATCCTTGTTATTCCGGCATCTACCGTGCAGTTACTGCCTCAGGCGGACAGATACTCGCTGCCGAAATGGATCAACACGGAATTGTCCCACAGGATTGGGATTCCAAATTGCTGTTTGTTACACCTGGACGACAGTTTCCAACCGGTGCAGTGTTGCCATTAACACGACGTCAACATATTTTGCAATGGGCAGCATCCAAGGGAGCGTGGATCATTGAGGACGATTATGACAGTGAATTCCGCTGGGCAGGACGACCCATTGAACCGTTAAAAGCACTGGATTGCGCAGAATGTGTCATCTATGTCGGTTCCTTTTCCAAAAGCATGTTCAGCAGCCTTCGGCTCGGGTTTGCAATCCTGCCCGTTGAATTAGCCCAAGCGCTGACAGCTGCCAAACGACTATACGATCCCCTGCCGCCTGCCCGCTTGGAACAGCGCGCACTGGCACGTTTTATGATGCGCGGCGACTACGTTCGCCATGTGCGTCGGATGACTCGCATATACAGGTCTCGCTACGACGTGTTCCAGCGGGAAATACAGCAGTTGAATGAACTGTTTCACTGGCATCAGAACAATTGCGGACTACATGCCTATGCCATCTGGAAGCATGATTCTGCCCAGTATCATCATTTGATGCAGACAGCACGATTTTACGGAGTCACATGGCGTGATGCCGCTGATTACCAACTGACACCGGGACCTCCATCAGCTTGCTTTATCTTTGCCCATCTATCGGAGCAACAAATTATTGAAGGGTTTAACCGTCTGCGCCAGGCATGGGACAGTATCAAACATGAGTATCACGGAGCAAAGCTGAGGCTTTAAAAAGGTACTCCATTCGCGCTTTGTATATAGCAAATTAGACTAACGATAAAGAAGAATTGCCCTTTCCATTCCCTTACTTTTTCATATGATGCTAGTAACTTAAAAGAATTGGAGTGAGAGAAATGGCAATTAGTCCGCTTTGTAGACAGTTTGCAGCTATATTAAAAGCAACACCTCAAATCATCAACGGAGTTTGTACTGCATCTACAGTCAGAAATAACATCAAGCCGATCATTTTAGGGAAAAGGGCCAGATCCTTTCTTGCCATACCCCAAGCTTTTTCTTTCGAAAGTATTGGCCGTAACGGAAAAGGATTATGTCTTGGTGAAACCGTGATTTTGACCGCAGAAATTAATCCGTTTATTTCTCGACTTCGTAAACACGATATCAAAGTGACGGCACTGCACAATCACTGGCTATTTGATAACCCCAATCTCTGGTACATCCACTTCGAAAAAGTAGAAAAACCGCTTGTTTTCGCCACAGAAGTGCGTGACGCGCTTAATGTCTTGACAACGAAGCCTGTACGGCCGGTTATTAAGAAAAAGTAAGCTATCAATAAATGCAAAGATCCGCTTTGGCGGGTCTTTTTGTGTTATGGGCGGAACATAGGACAAAACAGATTAATATTCTACATTAGCCCATTTATCTAAAAGGAGAGCTTTATGAAAAACAAATTAATCTTTGATTATATTGTCGTAGGAACAGGTCCTGCGGGTGCTGTAATAGCGAAAACCCTTACGGATGATAAGCAAACATCGGTTCTTGTGCTGGAAGCAGGGGAAAATAACGATAAAGATAAACCCATTAGGGACTCTACCTTTGCCCCGGAGCTGGAGGAACAATTTTTCCCTGAATACTTTTGGCAAGGGGAAGGCATTCCACAAAATGGAGTAGACGATCGGTCATTCGAATGGACCACAGGACGGCTGCTAGGCGGTGGCTCTTCAATTAACGGCGAGCAGTATGTACGGCCTACTTCGGCTGTATTTAGAGAATGGGAAAAACTTTTAGGCCCATTATGGTCACCTAGAAGAGCCATTCGCCGATTCAAAAAACTAGAAAAATATAATGGAGAAACGAATAATCCAAGGGTTCACGGATATAGCGGACGGATTGATATTAGGCAAGCCCCTGTTAACCCTACGTCTATGGCGCAGAAACTAACCTTGGCCATTGAACGTGCTACAGGTTTTCCGGAAATCCTCGATTATAACGATCCTAAAACTCCCCTTGGTCCCTTTACCCGATGGCAGTTGTTCCAAAAACCAAATGGACACAGGGAAAGCTCTTCAACCGCTTTTCTCTCGCCAGGCATCATGACTTCTTCCGGACAGGGCGTAAACGGCCGGAAGTTGAGGGTTTTCTTTAAATCAACAACTTTGCGCGTTCTTTTTACTAACAAGCGCGCTGTAGGAGTGGAATTCCTCCGTGAAGGAATATGTACACGAGCTTATGCGCGGAAGAAGGTTATCGTCTCAGCAGGCATTAACAGCGCCCAGTTATTAATGCTATCCGGAATCGGACCTGAAAAATCGCTTAAAGACAAAGGGATTCATGTAGTATTTAATAATCCCAATGTAGGCAAACGCCTGCGTAACCATACTCTGAACTTTGCCTCCTTCTCAACCAATCCCAAGGATCGCGCACTGCCTTCTAATGATCCAAGTGCTCTATATACGGGTGGAGCCTTCTTGCCTGATCCCAATGGAACGGAGGACCATCGTCGGGCGGTTCAAATGCTAGGTATAGGTTCGGAAGGCATGCTTACCTTAGGTTTGATTTACTTACGCCCTGCAAGCCGGGGATCGATCAAACTGCAAAACAACGACCCTCTGAAAATCGTGCTTGCAGATGAAGGCTTTCTCTCGAATCCCGAGGACATGGAAGCGGTGAAAAACATATATAAAAATTATGTCAAAAACATAGCGGCAGAGCTAACGGCCATTGACCCATCATATCAACTCGTTTCTCCTACGCTTAAGGTTATTGACGACGATTCCAGCTTGGAGGAGTTTATCAAGCAAAATTTTGATCATAATCATCACCAGCAAGGTTCTCTTCGCATGGCCCCCTTAAATAAAGGAGGCGTCGTGGATCGTAGAGGTAACGTGCATGGAGTCAAAAATTTAATCGTTGCCGATGCTTCCATCATCCCCTTCACGGTCGATGGTAACACATCCGCTGCTGCATACCTGATAGGATATACCATAGCACGACAATTAAAGCTGCTGGATAAAAATATACGCGCTCGAAAGTTAAGACGGCAACGATATGAAGAATATGAAGAGTAGCCTGAGACTCGTTCGTCATTTGCGGCGGATGACTCGAATATATCCCCTTATTTAATTACTAGCCCCAAAAGGCCCACAAAGGATGAAGCCTGATGCGGTGAGATGATGCAGCCATTCAAGTCTTCTATCTCTACTTGTAATCCATCAAATTCGCAATCACTGAGATCAATTCCCTTGAGCTTGGACCCCGACAGGGTGGCTTGATCCAGATTGCAACGGGCAAAAGAGGTTTTTTGTAGTGTTAAATGATACAGATCTGCACTTATCAAAGAACAATCCTCAAAACCAACTTGCTTGAAATTAGCAAAACGGAACATCGAATAATCCCCTAAACAATCCGAAAAACGAACGTTTTGGAACCTGCTTCTCGAAAAATCCGTTCCGAGCAATTTGCAGTTTCTGAACTCTACCCGATGGATAAAGGAACCTGAAAAATTAACATTCGATAGATCGCATTTATCAAAAATAACGTCTGTCCATTCACTTTCCGGCAATGACGATTCCATGATCGTTACATTTTTAAAAGTCATCTTCTCTAATGAAACCTTAACCGCTTCCATATTGTCCAAAATGATATCCTCTACAGACCCTATACTGAGTTCGTCTTTGGATCGTATGGAGCGCATTTCTTCATTTAATACGGGTAAATCCGCAGGAATCTTTGGCAACTCCATTTTATTTTTCATTATATCTCTACCTCCACGATTGAGAGCCCTCTAGGATATCTATATGAATCTATTTTCTATCAATTCTCATACATAGGGTAGCAAAAGTATTTCTCACACATATATTAACGTAGTGAGCACGCTCACGAACCTTTGTTAGGAGGTTGATAACATGGCAGTACAGCTATCTAATCAAGTGTTCTCCATCTCTGTCGGAGATTACGGGGATCTCTCTTCCTTGCGACTGGTAGGGGACACTTTTAATACCAACTATGTTATGAACAGCTCCAACGCACCTAAACAGAATACGTCGGATCATCAATGGCTGGGTGAACTCATGTTCACCTATCGTCTCGGCAACGGAGCGTGGACTCGGGCATGGACAAGCAATTCTGCTGATGCGCGCCAGATCACCTCTTCTGGAAACAGTGTCCAGGTAGCCTATCAGAATTCATCAAACCATCAGGGAATACGTAATTTCATTTTACATGAAACTTATTCGTTGGTTAACGATTATTTGCACTGGCAAATGAAAGTAACGAACAGCTCTAATCAAACGCTGGAGATCGGAGATTGGGGACTGCCACTTCCGTTTAACGAGTACTGGTCGGGTGGCAATAATGAACAAATTTATGAAACCAGAGTACTCTCACACTCCTTTGTAGGCCATAACAGTTCCTTTATTACCGCTGGACGACCTAGCGGCATCGGACCGTATGTACTACTAATCCCTGATGCCTCAACGGGGGCTGGTCTCGAATATCAGGACCATTGGAGAACTGAGGAGCATCCCGGCAGCACATGGGCTATGGAGCAAGGGGGCTGGTCCGAAGGACTGAATGTGTTCTATATCCACTCCAATGTCATCAAGAGCACCAACCGTGGCTATCTTGGAAGCACCAGTCTGTCGCTGGCTCCTGGTGAAAGCAAAACGTATGCTTTTAAATTTTACAAGGTAGCGGACGAGCAGGCCGTAAAGGACAGGCTGTACAGTGAGGGACATGTGGATGTGACCGTGGTTCCGGGTATGATCTTCCCAACCAATCTCAAGGCTAAATTCGATCTGCATACCAGCAAATCCATTACCTCTGTCACCGCGCAATATCCGTCGGAAACGACCATCAGCTATCTGGAAACAGCCCCTACAAACCATAAAATATATGAACTTACACTGGGACGACTGGGACATAACAATATTACGGTTAACTATGGTAACGGCGAAAAAACCGTTCTCCAGTTCTATGCCATCGAGCCAATCGAAGCTGCACTTCAGCGTCACTCTACCTTCATGGTCAACAGCACCCAATGGAACGTTCCGGGCGACCTGAGGGATAAGGTCTTTGATGACTGGATGATGCAGTACAAGGCCAAACGCAACAGCTTTGCTGGTTACTGGGGCTGGGGTGACGATTGGGGGCTAACTCACGGTCAGTTTCTGGCGGAGAAAAACGTTCAGAAGCCCGTGGCATCTGAGATCAAGGCAGTCGATGATTATTTGGAAGTGGCCATCTGGACGAATTTGATGGAAGGCCATCATAGCGATTATCTGGTTCCTGATTTCCTGATGCCGCAGCCTAATACGACACCAACGTACCGGGGCTATGCCTATCCGCACATTTATAATACGTTTTTTAGCATGTATAAACTTGCCAAGCTGTATCCCAACCTGATCAGCTATCGCAATAGCAAAAACACATATTTGCTACGTGCTTATCATATTTTTAAAGCGTTGTATGAAGGCCCTGTTGCCTATAACTGGAACACGGGACTCATGGGTGAGCTAACTACACCTGATATTATTAAAGCGCTTCAGGAAGAAGGCTTGACCACCGAGGCTAACGACCTGATTGCCAAAATGGCTACCAAGTACAACAATTTCAAGAATACCACCTATCCTTATGGCTCTGAGTATAACTATGACAATACAGGCGAAGAAGCCGTATATACACTCGCCAAAATGAACAACAACACGACGATGATGAGCAAAATCAACGCCAAAACGCGTGCTGCACGCGGTCATATGCCTGTCTGGTACTATTACGCCGATCCGGTCACCATTACCGGAGAGAATTGGTGGAACTTCCAGTACACGACCTCACTGGCCGGCTATGCGATGGATGACTGGACACGTCGTTATTCGTCCAAGCCTGAAGTGGATCAGCGTCTATCCTATGCCGCCAAGCTGGCGAACATCGGGGCGATTAACTCGGGACAGATCAGCTCTGATCCTGCCAATATCGGGGCGGTATCGTGGACATATCAGGCAGGCAAGGGCAATTACGGCGCCCTGGGTCTGGACGGCGGCCCTCTCTTTAACGGATGGCGTGGCATGTCCGGGGAAGCCGATCTAGGGCTGTTTGGAGCCATTAAAATTCTAAGCTCGGATGTTGCTGTCGATCCCATATTCGGTTTGTTCGGTTATGGCTGTGACGTTACAGAAAGCAATAACAGCTATACGGTTACTCCAAAAGACGGCGTATTCCAACGTCTGCATCTGATCACCCAGAAGCTGAGTCTGGAGTTGAACCGGGATCAATATAGCTTGGCCATCGTGTCCAAGTCCAAGAACAACATGCGCCTGACACTGAAAAATATGACCCCAGGCACGACTCATACTACCGTTATGAGCTTGACCGGACTCGCGGCAGGTACGTATGACGTGCTCGTAGACGGTACCAAAACCGGATCAGTCACGGCTGCTAACAGCTCTGCGATCACGGTCAGACTGAATATCGGTACGGCAGCCAACTATGATATCCGTATTCAATCGAGTACAGGTAATCCGTCTCCCGCTGGAGACATTATAGCCCATTATGAATTTGACGAAACGGCCGGATCTACCGCAGTCGATTCTTCCGGTTATGGACAACAGGCCAGTGTAAATGGAGGCTCGTGGGGCGCGGGACGGAATGGCAATGCTCTGCGCCTTAACGGTACAGACGCCTATGCCAGCCTGCCCGGCGGAATAGTTAGCAGCCTCAATGACTTTACCATTGCCGCATGGGTACGAGTGAACACGCATAATGGCTGGGCACGCCTGTTTGATTTTGGAGCAAGCACGGATCGGTATATGTTTTTGACACCTAAGGCCGAGGGAACTGGTATGCGCTTCGCTATCACTATCGCGGGGAACGGAAAGGAACAACAGTTGAATGCGCCGGAGCTAGCAACAGGGGTTTGGAAGCATGTCGCCGTGACTTTGTCAGGCAATACTGGAATGATGTATGTGGACGGTGTAGAGGCGACGCGTAACACGAACATGACGCTGAATCCTTCCAGTCTTGGACTGACAAACCGGAACTATATTGGGAAATCCCAGTTTGATGATCCCTATCTGAACGGCGCAGTAGATGAACTGATCATTTACAACAGAGCCCTGACCGCTCAGGAAATCCGAGGCTTGGCCTCGGCAAGTAGCATCATTACAGCCCCTGATGTGGGAGTCCAAGCATATGCTGAGGGGGCAGATTAGAATGCATTATGCATTCATTCATGCCGTTAACGTTTTAGATTGTGAATGATTTGTATTATGAATGATTTGTATCGTGAAACATTTGCATCGTAAATGATTGGGATCGTGAATTATTTCTGCTGGTGCTTCTCATTGCCTCCGCCCCGGATTTCTTATATTAATTCTGTAATCAGGGGAGAAATCCGGGGAGGTGATGCTTCCGAAGTGAGCCTTCCTGTGGAAATCTCTTAAAGCGACCACTTTACCAAAGTAATCAGCGGCAGCTATTCCATCTATAGATCAATTAGCTTCGTCTAATACGTGTCGTTCTTGGTCTTAAGCGAGCGAGTTCCTCACTGGTGAGTTGTCTAGTATAGGAGCGAGGGGAAGACCCTGTATCTACCCTCAGCACCCTGCCTGCCCCGCTGGGTCGGGCTACTCGTGTGTTGAATACCTGCATGGCCCACTGCACTGGAAAGGCTATGGATAAGCGACCATCTGCCGTGCCTGCATAATTAACCGCAGCTGCATAATTATCAGACTGTCTGAGCCATACAGAGCCAGAATCCCCGGGTAGTGATACAGGAGTCGTACCTCTAATAACTGTCTGATCTTCGAAGGTCAGTAAGCCCAACTCTCCACCATAATTGATTTGCAGGTCCGTATAGACGGACTCTACCGTGCCATTGACCCGCCCGGTCGTACGCCCTACCTTCTTCAACCTATCCCCTATGCGATAAGCGGTCACATGACCCGGAATCGCTCCTACTGTGGCATAACGCGGATTGAGCAGGTTGTTACGGGTCGGAAGCGAAAGCGCCCCATCAATCAGGTTCGTTCCGGTAGGATTCAAGCGCACGTAACGATATAGCCGTCCTATACGATCCTGAGCAACCGTCCCCCCATCGGCTCCGCCTGGCTGAATTGTAGCCTCCCGATTGTCTGTATTGGAGGGATTGAGGACATGGTTGTTGCTAAAAAGATAACGTGTAGCCGGCGCTCCAGTTGGGGCGACGATGAGTCCGGTTGTACCGGAGCCTTCAATCGTCCCGACACTGTAGCCGGCGATGACCGGGCGTATGCGCACTCTGTAGTCCGTAGCATTGGCTCTGATCTTTCCAGTCTTTACAATTCGGACTGGAACGTTTGTTTTCTTTCCTAATGCGGTGGCCGACAGGAGTCCAGTAGAGGCCGACGCTAAACGGTCCGTGTACACAATGACAGCGGCTCCCCTTTTGGGATGGGCAGGGTCCCTGTATCCTACGCCAATGCCGTGGACACCGGACATTTTTAAGACTCGCTTGGCCATCCGCTTTTTCACTTGAAGCGCGGCCGAGAAGGTAGCCAACATGATCATCTCCTTTTACATTCAGATGAAATATTGTATGGCTAAGGCCGCTTCGCGTTCCATTTGATCTACGATCGCTGTATTGAAA
This sequence comes from Paenibacillus sp. FSL M8-0228, assembly GCF_038007385.1. Classification (NCBI taxonomy): domain Bacteria; kingdom Bacillati; phylum Bacillota; class Bacilli; order Caryophanales; family Paenibacillaceae; genus Paenibacillus; species Paenibacillus sp. FSL M8-0228. The sequence goes on along the minus strand of NZ_JBBOXA010000001.1, from coordinate 800,199 downwards.
AGCATATGAAAACATACCATAAAATGGTACACTTATTTCCGAAATTGACATCTTATCATTTGATTCTGATGTTCAAGGAGGTACTTTATGTTTTCAATCATGTTGACATACAGCATACAAGCAATTGCAATTTTACTAATTATCTTTGAATTGTTGAGAAAAAACAGAAAAAAAGTAGGCTGGGGATCACTTTCACTGCTGTTATCTCTTCTTGGCATGGCTGTTTCTTTTGAATTTGGCGATTACATATTGGGAGACCAGTTGCTTTCCTTTTTTGGATTGTCCGCATGGTCCAATCCTGTCGATAATACTAGGTTTCACTACACCATTTATCTATCCAGTATTTTTTTTATTCCCAGTTTAATCATTGGATATAAAAATCCTAAAGAGTTTGGAGCTACAATCGGAAAACGGGTTTCTAGTATATATCTAACTTTGATCATCATTTCGCTTTTATTTTTTATTATAAGTATTTTCTCGAAGTAACGTTGGATGTGCGTCGTTCCAAAACAAAAGCCTTTCTCAGCGGAGGGTTTCTGTTTTATCACATTAATTCCGAACATTCCTGGGTGGGTAATTAGATTAAGGAGCTGATATTATCTATAATTCATTTACCTCAACATTTTTTGCTGCGTTAACTGCAATCACCCTCATAACGCTGCCAAAATTAGAAGCTAGGGTGAGTAAGAGAACAATGTTGAAAGTGAGAATTTCCATAATAACAACAGTTCTGCTGATCGGAGTCGTGTTGTATATCATTGACCCTCAGTGGTGGATCATTGTAGCCTTTGCAATTTTGTTTGTAACCCTTCCTATCTTTTTATTGAAACGTTGGCGCGAAAAAAGCTGAATCAGAGAAAAAGCCTTCCTTATTGATAGGAAGGCTTTCCACCTTATCCCTTAACCGCTCCCTCCGCGATTCCTTCCATAATGAATTTCTGAAAGAATGCATAGATCAGGATAACCGGGATGGAGGTCAGCACGAGTGCGGCCAGGATAAGTGACCATTCCTTGTTGTACTCTCCAAACAGCATATTGGTCGAGAGAATCAGGGTGTAATGGTTCACATCCGTCAGCATCAACAATGGAAGCAAAAAGTCATTCCAAATCCACAAAAAATCCAAAATCGCGATAGTAACTGTAATCGGCAGCAGCAAAGGAAATATAATGCGAAAGAACGTCTGAAACTCATTACAACCGTCCATTTGCGCGGATTCTTCCAGCTCACGCGGGATGGATTTGACAAATCCATGATACAAAAAGATCGCCATATTCACACCCAAGCCGATATAGATCAGGGCCAAACCGTACGTACTACCCTGAACGGACAAATCTTTTGCCATTCGTGTAAGCGGTATCATAATGGAGTGAAACGGCACCAGCATCGACGCGACAAACAGGAAGAAAATCGCACTGCTCAGTTTCCCCTGTGTACGAGACAGCTTGTAGCCTGCCAGCGCCGAACAGATCACAATGCCACCAATGCCGATAAAAGAAATAATCGTGGAATTCAGGGCGCTGTTCAGCAAATGCGTCTGATGAAAAGCCTGACTGTAATTTTCAAAGTGAAGCTTCGTCGGCAGCGCCGTAAAGGATGCAAACATCTCACCCTGTGTTTTAAACGAGTTAATTACCGCCATGTAGATGGGGAAGAAGGACACGACTGCGCCCACGCACAGAATCAACGTAATCAGCAAGGAGTTGGCTTTCTTCAACCTCATGCCTCCACCTCCCTCTTCTTCATGACACGCAGCTGAATCAGGGTGAAAATGAGAACGATCGCGAACAAAATTACAGATTTGGCACTCGCATAACCATAACGGAAGTTGTTGGAGAACGCCTCCTCATAAATGTTCATTGTAATCACCTGTGTACTGCGCCCCGGTCCCCCGCCAGTCAGTCCGTATACGACCTCATACACCTTGAAGGCACCATTCAGCGTCAGGAAGAAACAGATCGTAATCGCATGAGTAATCATCGGCATCGTTACGCTTCGCAATGTCTGAAATGCGTTCGCCCCGTCAATAATAGCAGCCTCCTTCAAGCTTTGTGGTACACCTTGAAGCGCCGCCAGATAGATGATCATCATATAGCCGACCCCATTCCAGAGCGACACAATAATGATAGAGAAGAAAGATACTTTCGGATCGCCCAGCCACGATTGGCCCAAAAAGGCGATAGCCGTCTTTTCGGCGATCTGTGGCAGCACGGAAGAAAAAACGAATGTCCACATAAATGCGCTAATAATGGTACTGATCATATTGGGCATAAAAAATATTGTCCGGAAAAATCCTTTGGTACGTGTACGCGACTCAATCAACACGGCCAGAGCCAGTGCCAGTACATTTTGCAGCACAATCATGACGAATACGTATTTAAGGGTAAACCAAAGGGAATTGAGAAAATCGGGGTCTTCCTTCAACGATTCCACAAAGTTCCCCAAGCCGATAAAGCTGTAATTGGGATTCAATCCGTTCCAGTCTGTAAAGCTGTAGTACATGCCGCTGATCGTTGGAATGAGCAGAAAGATGGCATAAAAGATCAGCGCCGGGGCTGTAAACGCCAGTAGCATGACGTATTTTTTATAGATTTTAAAAGGCATGGAGTCTCACCCTCCTGGTGTAATTCTGTAGGTTACCGTTACTTGTTCACTTTGTTATACGATTTCCATGCCTTATCCAGCGCCTTAATGACGTCATCCTGCGAGAGCTGACCCGCATAATAGGATTGTAGCGATTTGCCTGCTTCGTCCTTGACCGCTTGCGGGATCGATGGATCTTGGTACGACTTGCCTGCTTTCACATATTCGGTAGCGTCATTAACCCAAGGATAGCTTTTAAACGTATGCACTTTGGAGATCGGGTTAAATTTCAATGCTTCATAGAACGCGCTGGAATCCTTGTCATCCAGCACATAGTTAACAAAATCGAGCGCAACCTCCTTATTCTTGCTTGTAGAGGATACAGCCAGCGAAGTCGAAGTGGACAAATTGATCAGTGTCGCATTGGGATCGTCATTGATCGGCAGCGGTGCTACCCCAAAATCCATCTTCGGATCCGATTTTAAAATCGTTTCCGCAAACCACGGTCCCTGAATCCACATCGCCGCTTTACCCGAGGCAAACGCAGCCGATCCATCATCCCCGCCGATTTCCAGCGCCTTGTCTGTACCGTTACTATTCACCAGATCAATAATGTCGAACATGCTCTTCATTTCGGAAAAGGAGCCTTTATCCTGATTCATCCGGTCGATAAAATCCTTATTCTGTGTGTTCATCATCGCACCCGCTGTCAGCGGCACGAACAGCTGTGGAATCCAGGACTCCTTGTAGGACAACAGGAACGGTTTCACATTATTCGCTTTCAGCTTCTCGACCACAGCCTTCATTTCGGTCAACGTTCCTGGCGGCTGCAAATCCAAATCCTTAAATATCTTTTTATTGTACAAGTAGCCCCATGAGATCGTCTCCAAAGGAACCGCTACGACCTTTCCGTCTTTGGTTGTCACCGAAGGCTTCACACTATCCATCAATTTGTTAACAAAAGGCTGACCGGACAAGTCCTCCAAATAGCCCGCTTTATAAAACGGAGGAATTTCATTCACCGCGTGTAATGCAAATACGTCCGGCGCATCGTTGGATGCGAGTCTTGTCTTCAAAATTTGTGCGGCGTTGTCCGCAGGTGGCATCTCCAGTTGCACTGTAACGTCGATATTTTTATCTTTCTTCTCTTTCGCTACGAACGCATTAATGTATTTATCGTAGTGCTCCTTCAAACGGGGCTGAGCAATAAACATTTTGAGATTCACCGTTTTGCCGTCTCCACCGGAACCGCTGCTGTCACTGCCTGAAGAATTCGCTCCACACCCGGCCAATAACGTGCCAACCAGCATTGTGCTCAATACACCTTTCCACATTTTCATGAAAAATGACCTCCCCTATTTTGAAAATAACTGCTACCCACCGGCAAATCAGTTGTTATTCAAAGCAGCTATGCCGCCGGTCTTCAATCTCTATTCGGCTCTGTGCGAACTTCATAAAGACCAAATTCCTTTGTATCACTCCTTTTGTATACGCTTTCATTATAGGATGGGAGGTCACTTCTGCCATTGGACACCCTTAGCTTATTGGATTGGACTTTTTTAAACTTCCTTCCTCATTTCACCGGGTGCCATGCCAAAATGCTTTTTAAATACCCGATAGAAATAAGACACATCCTCATATCCTGCCATCTCCGCAACTGCTTTAATTGAAACCTGTTTATTGACCAGCCATTCTCGCGCCTTTTCCATTCTTCGCGCTACAATATAGTCCGTTACATTTTGACCATACTCCTGCTTAAATACCTTGCTCATATACTCTTTGCTCACAAAAAAGTTTTTCGCCAACTGCTCCAGTGTAACCGGCCCAGCAAAGTGACTGTCGATATATCGCCGTACCTCTTCTAAATTCAGCTTGTTTTTGTATTTCCGTTGCCGAATGAGCTGATCCAGCTCCTGAACATAGCACGACGATACGAATTCCAGCGCATGTTCTACAGAGGATACGGCATCCTGCGACAGTGGAAATCCTGCCTTTGTCGTAGAAGTATCCAGCCCGTTATCCGCTGCGAGCTCTTTCAGCAGGGAAAGAAGCTCCTGTACCAGCCTGCCCAGCATAGGTGGACTCGGTGCTCCGTAACTCTCCAGCTCCTGCATAACCTGCCTGCAGGTTATACTCACCCCGTCACAGTTCAGCTCATTAAAATAAAGACGCAGCAGTTGCTTATACCGGGTCAGCTTGTGAAAAAACTCATAATCCAGCTCTGTCGCTTCTTGCTGCTGTTCAGCCGCCTTGACCTCCAGATCGTTTTTGCATTTGAGCAGCACTGCATTCAGCTCGGCAGGATTGACTGGCTTTAACAAATAATCGACGGCCTTGTAACGGATGGCATGTTTGGCATATGCAAAGTCATCATATCCGCTCACGACAATGATTTTCACATCAGGACAATGGTTATTTAGCGCTTGCAGCAGCTCCACTCCGTCCGCACCCGGCATGTGCATATCAGTAATCACAATATGGGGAGCTAACTCCCCAACTAGCCTGAACGCCTCGTCTCCGTCCTCAGCCTCACCCACTACCAACATTCCGAGTTTTTCCCATGTGCCAAATGTCTTCAGAATATCGCGATTCCACGGCTCATCGTCCACAATTAATACTCTGATCATACTTTTCCCTCCTCTGCTGAGATGAATGGAATGCGGATGGTAACACGTGTACCAACACCCTGCTCACTATCTATCGTCACTCCGTAGTGCACTCCAAAATTCATCCGTATGCGTGAAGACACATTGCTCAATCCGATATGACTACCCTGCGCCCAGATCGGTTCCTCCGACGCGTTTTCCAGCTTTGCCCGTACTTTTTCCAGCTTGTCCGGGGACATGCCGTTTCCATTATCGCAAACCGTAATACACACATCTTCTCTCATAATCTCCACTCGAATTCCTATTCGCCATGCCCCTGCCTTACGGTCAAGACCGTGCTGAAACGCGTTTTCCAACAATGGCTGAAGCGATAGCTTAGGCAGACGAATATCCATCGCCTGTTCTTCTGTCTCCACCTGAAACACTAATCTTTGCGGAAATCGACGCTGCTGGATACTCATATAATGTCCCACATGGTCGAGCTCTGCACGCAGAGAGGCCAAATCCTGAGGTTCTCGTACCACGTAACGGAACATCTCACTCAGCGACCGAATGACTTCATAGGTATCCTCTGGCTTTTGGGAAAACACCATACTTCCGATCATTTGCAGTGTATTTTGCAGAAAATGTGGATGAATCTGTGCTTGGAGCGCTTTCAATTCAGCCGTCTTTTTTTGCAAATTGATACTGTATTCCGTCTGGATATGCTCGCGGATTCGGCCTGCCATCCCATGCAGACTTCTTTCCAGCAGTCCTATCTCATCCGGACGTGTACTTGGCTGTCCAACCGGCCCTTTGATCATATCCAGCTCCTGTACGGAACGTGCCAAATGAACAATCGGACGTGCAGTCCGCCATGCGATGAAAACGGCAATGCAAATAGAAACCAGGATAGAAATTACACCTACGATAATACCGTACAGCATGGTTGAAAAAGCGCTGTGGTTAATAGAGGAAGTGGGTACGATTTTGACTAGCCTCAGTCCAACCACATCCAGATCATTATAGAACACATAATGCTCAGCCGTTTGAATCACTCCGGGGCCCGGCTTAACGTCACGAAGAGCTGTCAGCACATCTGCAGGCGGTGGCGACTGCCGAGCCTGTGCCGGATACATACCCCTGCCATCCGCATCTGTAATAAGCACCTGATGCTCATCCCCTCGTCCCAGCAGGCCCAGCGTCTGATCGAATTGCGACCACAATACATCCAATGAAATAGCCCCCGTCTGCTTCTGGTCTTCAAAACGCCGAATACTGCGCGTCAGAGTAAAGCGTTCCGGGTCAGCAGAGCTTGGACGAATCGAATAATCCTTATTCGCTTGCCACATCTCGGCATACTGCGAGGGAATACCGCTCACTGTCGTAATTTCATTTTGCATACTATTGAAGGTAAACAGGGTTTGCGATTGCTTCAAATAAAGCTGGATGCCGATCACATGACTCCCAGCCGAATAATACACATTCGCCATCGTATTCAGCATTTTTCGCTGGGCATTAAATTGGCTTGAAAGATTGTCAGGCTCGCGCTCATTCAAATAATCGCTCAGATCAGGGCTGATCTGAATGCTGTAAATCAGATGATTCAGACGATCTAGCTGATCGCTGATATAAATTCCCGTCCATTTCATATTGGACATGTTCGTCTCTACGACTTCGGTTTCCATAGACGCTCTGCTTTTCTCCGCAGCCAGCACCGTGACAGCAATGACCGGCAGCACAGATAGAACAACCATCGTTAAGATCAGCTTGAGCTGAATGCTACGTCGATACGGGGCCGTCAGCGCCCGGAACCAGCGGACTGCTCGGGTTGGCATAGCGATGCACTCCTCTATTCAGCCATATGCGAAAACGCCCCGCAATTCGCAGGGGCGCTTCATGTACCGGATACTCCCGGAGAATACCTATATGAAATGATTCGCAAGTCAGTTTCAGCTCATTAATCATCATTTACGCTTCTTCGATAATTATAACACCCCAAGGCTCTAATGAAAGCGTTTGTCCTTGGGTAACTGTACGCTCCCCGATTAACTCCTTGCCGTCTCCATACGGATACACTACCGAGCCTGCTTGTTCGGAATAGTTAAAATAGTACCGGATTGTCCGTCCCAACTCATTCGTGCCAGATTTAACAATGATCGGATAAGACCTTTCCTGATCCAGTCCCCATACTCCTGCCTTTTTGGCTACAGAGCTGAATAGTTCGCGGATGACCGCCGAGCTGACGATACAGCCGATGTAGGTCGCTGTTCCCCGACCATGGCGGTTTTGCGTAATCGCGGCATATTTGCCCCAATGCGGGTGATCGTAATAGGCCAATACTTCGGCAGTCGTCGGGGTAATCAGCTCCATCCACGTATCTACCTGATTGTCTTCTGGTGCGACCTCAAAAGGATTATTTTTGAGCGTCACCTTCTTTGGCTCCACGAACAAGCTGTAATGAATGCCGCAGGCTTCGCTAATCACGCCCGGCTGCCGGGACGTTCTCACCTGCACATGCTCGTCGGTAAATCCGCTTCGGAATGTGTATACTACATGACCACCTTTTTCCACATATCGGTTCAGCTTCTCCAGTAGTGCGTCTGGGGCAGAATAGAGAATCGGGACGATCAAGAGATCATAGTCGTCAAACGATTCTGTACCTGGATGAACAATATCCGTCCCGATATTCAGTTTATACAACTCGTCATACAAACGGCGTACGATGTCATTGTAATTCAACGGGCTGCTCATATTAAATTTAAACCAGTCAATCGACGTCAATGCTTCGTTGCTGACCAGAATCGCCGTTTTATTTTTCTTTTTCAGGTTGACCAAATGCGGAGACAATCTTGCAAAATCCTTCCCTATGGTCTGTGCTTCCTCATACACTGGATTCGGCTCAAAATCATGGCTCAGCAGACCCTTCCAGTAGGTTTCGAAGGAATTATGGATGGAATGCCAGTGCCAGTATGCCACCATATTGGCCCCTGAAGCCAGATGGCTGAACGCTTGCAGACGCAATTGCCCCGGATAGGGAACCCAGTGGGTAAAAGCCTGCGCTTCCGTTTCTAGCACTAGATAGTTGTTATTTTTCGTCGAACGTGCCACATCGCCACCGAAGGAAATTTCAATACCAGTCAGGTCATCCTGTGATGGATGGTAAATATCCACCCCAGTCACATCAAAGGCTTGCGATGCCGCAAAGTGATCCACGTCTGGCTGAACACCAAAGGAATGACCTCTCCATTCAAAATCAAAGTTTTGCGTAATAAATTGGTCCTCCCGCTTATATTCCTTCACCAGCGCGACCTGCCATGCCAGAAAGTCCGTCACCAGCTTGCGCTGGAATTGGGAAAAGGCTGCGCCCAAACTTCCATTAATCGTTCCGACCACTGAAGGAAAGTCCTCCCAGCTATTGATGCGATTACTCCAATAGTCCAGACCAAATTTGCGGTTTAGCTCCTCCAGCGATTCGAACCGCTCTCGCAGATACTTTACAAATTGCAATTGCACATTAGGCCCACTCGTGTTGTAATGCTTGGTCTCATTATCCGTCTGAAAGCCAATGACCGCCGGATGCTGACTCACCCGTCCGATCAGCTTGCGTATGATTCGCTCGGCATGAAACAGGTACACCGGGTTCGTAATGTCCATAATCTGGCGAGCACCATATTTGCCCGGCCCTTGAGGCGTTGTCGCCAATACATCAGGATGCTCCTTCACCAGCCACGTGGGTACGGCATAGGTGGGCGTCCCCACAATGGCTTCAATGCCCGCCTTATGCATGGCGTCCAGCACCCGATCCACAGAAGTAAAATCAAACACGCCATTTTGCGGTTCATGCGTACTCCAGGTGGATTCCGCAATCCGCACCACGTTGATGCCCGCATCCTTCATCATTTGGATATCCTGGTCCAAACGGTCATATGGCATATATTCATCATAATAGGCAACACCGTACAGTAGCTTTTTCATCAAGTCGTCCTCCAATTAGGTTCATCAGGATTTTGCAAAATTCGATTCCAGCCACTCCGAAGATCGGAGCACTAAGTGCATTCCATATACGGGCTAGTACAAATAGAGTACTGATAATTGAAACAGATATGTCAACATAATCCGCATCACTTTCAAAATGTCTATATATAAGCACTTTCTTTTATATAAAAGCTTATACAATAGCATTTGTAAGCGCTCTTTTATTATAGTTAAATGTTAGATACAATGAGATTGTCTAAGCGGTGTAAAATTTACCCTAATCGAAGGTGATCTGATGATATTAAATCCTGATGTTGATCCATCTCTATTTCATGATTGCCAATGGCTGCCCATTATTGACTGGAATGTGAAATTTTTTGGCGCCCATATTCACCGGGTCCAAGCGGATTGGTGCATGCCGGAGGAATCTCATATCGGTTTTGAAATTGCACTCATTTTAGAAGGTCGTCAGGAAACGATTATGGAAAATAACGTATATTCGGTTGGAGAAGGTGATATTTTAATCATTCCGCCGGGTTTTAAACATGTGAGTCAGTGTGTTTCCCCAAACGGCATGTACTATTTTAGCTCTCATTTTAATGTCGATGATCCATTATTCCGTCAGGAAATGATTAAAAGCAATCAGCTCTTTTTTCCGGCGGGTACTGAAACGAATGCCAAGCTGCAAAAGGTTGTCCATAGCTGGATTGGCATGGTGCGGAAAAGCGGAGAATATACGACAGCAGACCGTTTTCGCATGCAGATTGCCTTATTTGAGCTATTCGGGATATTCTCGCAAATGATATCTACCAGTTTGGAGCCCAGAATTGCGCCTTCATCCGTTCAATATGCCAAGGCCATCATGGAAGCTATTCAATCGAGGTTTAAGCCTTATCGGGAAGATGAATCTGGCGAGCAAGCGTTCCGACTTGAAGATGTGGCGGCTTCTCTCGGGATCAGTCCTGGCTATGCCCAGGAAGTGTTCCGCAAGGTATACGGCTATTCACCACGTCACTATCTATCGGAAACCAAGTTGCATGAAGCTAAGGTGTTGATCCAGCAGCCCAATCTACCACTCAACAAGGTAGCTTCCCTGCTCGGATACTCCAGTCTGGCTCATTTCAGCAGACAGTTCAAGCGCTGGACAGGCACCAGCCCACTTAAATACCGCCAAACGTTAAAACCGATTACTAATGAACAAAGGATTAAGATATAAGGACGGATAGCAAAGGCTCCACCGTGTTATTCAACCCAAAAAAAGAGCGTGACACCGAATATTGCGGCTGTCGCGCTCTTTTGTCTCTATTTTCTACAAGCTGTACCGTTGCCTTAATGATCTAAAATCTTCACCAAGCTCTCATCATTCGGATCACAGCCTAATATCCCCTATATGCTGGTGCACCACATACATCATCCCCATCAGGAATACGGCCAAAGCCAAGTAACCGATGCCGAATTTCCAGCGCGATGATGCGGGTACTTCGTAATACTTATCATTTTCAAACGGAATATAATCAATCCCACACAGCAATCTGAGCTGGTACGCATCCGGCGTCGGTATATGTTCCACACCGTTCAGCCATACATCCTGGACAAGACACTGCTGTGGCAGCAGAAGTGTCTGCTCCACATCCAGACTTTCCATATACACCGTCACATATTGCTGCCCCTCTAAATCCGAGTAGGTATTAAAAGATAATCTGCGCGTGTGCTCCGGTCCAGGCAGCGGATATCCTTGTTCATACAGATGCTGTACGTTCACCAGTGGCTTTTGCAAAAAGGATTGGACCTTAGCCTCTTCTTTATTGCGTTTAACATATTTTTTGTACAAATCGTAGGCAAAGAACGCCCATATCAAGAAAAATAAAAAGGATTTTAAATATACTACGACTACAATTCCACCCAATAGACCCACCAGCCACAGCCAACGCGTCACTGCCGTGGAAATCCGTCCTCCGTCGAGCGGATGAATCGGCAGCAGGTTGATCAGGTTCAGGAAAAAGCCGACATACGAGAGCGCATACAACAGGGGACTGTCTGTTGCATAGGCTCCTGCGTATACTGCCATAGCCCCAATCGTCCCCAGTAACGGGCCGCCCATGGCCACATAAGCCTCTGTCTGCGCATCCAAAGGTTGACGTTTCATGGTGATCAGCGCACCGAGAAAAGGAATAAATAATGGTGCTGATACGGGAAGCCCCTTGCGCTTGGCGGCCAATACATGTCCCAGCTCATGTACAAACAACAGCAACACGAAGCCGACCGCAAATCCCCACGGGTAAATGATCGCATATGTGCTAATCGTTATCGCCATAGATATCAGCGCACCGCCAAATTTACTGAATTTTAAAAGGGCAAGTAACGACTTGCCTTTCAGAAGAAGCAATGCTGCTGCACTACCAAGGTACCATTTGGATGAGCCGGATTTGGAATCGGTCTTTTTCTCTTCATTTTGCAAAAGTATCCGTCTCCTTTCTCTAACACTTCCATTGTATCCTGCTATGTGCAGCTTGTAAAAACTTCTCTACCTTCATTACTGTACAGCGTCTGTACGTTTCATCAATTCAACATACTGAATTAACTCTGCCTTTTGTTGCTCTAAAGTATGAATTCTGTTCGTTAACCCGACAAAAAAAGCTTCAATTTGGTCTCTGATAGCATTGGCCGAATGCCCAGTCCATTCATGCAGACGCCCATATAATACACGTGCCGCTTGTTCATCTGTGCGAAGTTTGGCGAGTAGCCAGGTCAGCTCCTTTTCGGCAAGCAATAGCTCTTCCAGTTCGACCCGTAATTGTCCGTTCAAATTACTGGCCACCTCCTATGTATTCATTTTTCTATATCGTTAGTACCTTGTTATTAGCGTTATTAGCTAATATCTGCCTGGATAAACTGCTCTATTTTGTACTCGAGATTGTAAAGAAATTCATTAGTCGTCCGTAAATGCCACTGACTAAATTCCATCATGGAGGAGTCAAGCTGTGTTACAATCGGCTGCAACCGCCGACTCTGACTACTGTGCAAATAGCGTGAAAGCCTGGCTCTGACACGTTGGAAATCTGCATCACATTGTTGTGCATTCGCCTTCCATTTTTCAGCTACAGCGAGTAGATGCTCCGGCATGACTTGAATCGTACCTGCTGAAGCAGATGTTGCCGCCGTTACCAGCGCTGCCTTTTGGAATTGAGTTAAGGTCTGTCCTAATTGATGTATCCAGCCATCCACCGTTTCCATTAGGTTAAAGTCAGATGGAATACGCGGAGATTCCGCGATTCGTTCGCCTGTTACAGGATCATATAGCGGGTTGGATACATAGCCATTCTTATCAAACTTATAATGATTGAGTGAGTGATAGGAAGGCCCACCCAACGTGTTGTCCACTCTCTCTTTTAGTCCTAAGCCTTCATTAGCTGTTTGATAATTATTGTCAATATGGTAGGAAGCTCCTACGTGAAGATCGTACCCTCCCCCAATAAAGCTAGCTATCATATCACTGGGATGCAGAAAATTCGTAATTTGATGGTCAAACTCACCATTTTCTGCTTTCTCTCTGTACTCCGGTGTCAGACTGGAAATGACCGAAGGCGCACAGAATGTAACCGCATTTAACCCTGTATAAGCAGCTACATATTGTGCATTCCCTCCTCCCAGCGAATGTCCAGTTAGCGAGAAGTTGTAGTTTTTGTACTTGTTTTGTATATCCTTTGCATAGTCCTCTGCCTGATAGAACTGGTTCGAGCTGCCGAACAAAGCCTTATCTACGCTTTTTTCTTTCTCTCCCATCCAGTTGTTAAACGCCGTGAACCCTAAAGCGTCGTCCATTTTTTTCATTTTTTCATTATATTCATCTGAATGAATATTCAAGCTACCGTGAATTTTGCGGTTAATTTCAGGAAGTGCAAGAGTCACATCGTTATACAGATCCTGTGGATCATCCGTTTCCGTCCCACGATAGGCGATAACGGCCTGTTCCGTTTCTTCGTTGTAAAATGTGACAGCGGCAAGTCCCGAATCCTCGCGATCGAGCGTGTCTAACACTTTCCAGCCGGGGAGTTCTTCTGATGGTTCAGCACCTTTTTTCATTTTTTTATAGGCCATTTCAGACATTATTTTATAAGTTTCGTCACTTACTTGAAGTGAACTCATACTATTTACACTCCTCTGATCTAGTGATTTTTCTTTTTATCTTGAAAGCCTGGATAAGTCCCATTTTCAATAAGCACCTTTTTTAGCTCGGGACTTATAGCAAAATTCGAAGTTTCCTGATTTTCATAGTTTACAGAAATCGTAAAATCCTCTTCTGCATGACCTATTACATTGCCACTTATATCTACCTTGTTTGTTACATAAGGAGGAAATTTTTTTGCATATGTGATTTCAACGTCTAGTTCGTATTTTTCCTTCAAATATTGAACAGCCGTAGCTTTCGCCTTACTGATCAGTTCAGCATCTTCGTCTTTATTCACCTTGTGGCATCCTCCCAGTATTAAAATAAGGGCTATCAACACCATCATTCCTTTTAGATATCGGTGACTGATCCTAATCATCCCTTTCATATGCGTAACATCCATTTTATATCCACAAAATCCCTTTTATAAATTGTACCTTTTCTTTCCAAAGACAATCAATACGCCATAAGACATGGGATAGGGTTAAGTCTACGGTATCAAATCGGTGTGGAAACCTTCCGTTCTTAGCTGATAAGTTTTATTTCTCGTATAATATCATCCATATTTTTCAATTACATTCCCCACATGTCCATCCTCCTGTCTGTTCTGTTATCATGTAAGAAAACGGAATAACCCAGGAAAGGATTACGAACCATGAGTTTTGAACTTACCCGACGAGCCATCAGACAACTATGCAGTCAAGCCGCTTATGACGACGGGGATGCCTATTACCGGGCCAAAAGAGTGGCCTTTACACAAATAGATCATGATGAAGGGGTATACGAAGCTACGGTCAAAGGAAGCAGCTTTTATGCTGTTGCGGCGATGATCCGATCCAATGGAAGTATCCGAGCAGAATGCACCTGTAGCACATTTCAGAACACCGGTCGATATTGTAAACATATCGCAGCTGTTCTCCTTAACGCCCATGATATACGCCGTGGAAAGAGTCTGTCTGTGCGCTCCTATGCCTCCAGACTTCATCCCGGTACTGCCCCAGATACAGCAGGAAGCATGGATTCAGACGGGATGTACACATCTACAGATGCTTCATATGATCACACTGCTAGAACAGCACGATCCTCTGACATCACACAAGGCGATCTCCAGCTAACCGACAGCATGTTAAAGCTATTTGGCCGCAAGCGACCGCTTCGCAGCACACCAACCCTACTGGATACTCGCGCGGTCTTGGATTTTCAGTTCGTGATCCGACCTTTTGCCTACGGTTACCAAAAATATATGTTTGGTGTGGAAATGAAGGCCGGTCCCAAACGATTATATATCGTCCAGAAAATCCGTCCGTTTCTGCAGAGTATCGACCGTGGGGATAGCTACATGTTCACGAAAAGCTTCTCATACGAGCCTGAGCTGTACCGCTTCCGACCTGAACATGACGCTATTCTCCAGCAATTATCCCAGGTGTGCCACCATGAGCGTATGATTCGGGAAACCTCAGGCACGTATTCATCTTCCAGTAGTCATATGAGCGGCGAGCGAATGCTCCTCATCCCGCCTGCGGCTTGGGAAAAGCTGCTCCCCTTGCTGACAGCAGCACAGGGCGTCTACTTTGAAATTCACGGAAACATGAACGAGGGTATTCCCCAGTCCGACCTGATGCTTCCGCTGCAATTTGAATTTGATGAGGCTGAGGCCGAAACCGAAGGCTACCAGCTAAGCATACAAGGATTGGATGACTTGACCATCATGGAAGACTATGGTGTCGTCATTGCCGATGGCAAGCTTGTCAAACAGAAAGCCGACCCCTTACGGCGTTTGTCCGAGCTAAAACGGATGGTAGAAGTACATCACAGGCGAAAAGTTCAGATCGCGCCAGAGCAGATGGAATCTTTTATGGACAAGGTTGTACCCGGGTTAATGAAGCTCGGACGTGTTCATATAACACGTTCCGTCTCAGATCGGGTCACACAGCAGCCATTGAAGGCCAAGCTGTATCTGGACCGAGTAAGAGACAAGCTGCTGGCAGGGCTGGAGTTCCAATATGGGGATATCATCATCAACCCGCTGGAAACAGATGCACGAACGCCTGGTAACGACCGAATTCTGATACGTGATGGAGAACAGGAGCAACGGATTTTGGAGCTGATGGAGCATAGCTCCTTTGCCAGAACAGACAGCGGATATTTTATGGAAGATGAAGATGCAGAGTATGATTTTTTGTACCATACGGTTCCGCAACTGGAAAAGCTGCTGGACGTCTATGCTACAGGTGCAGTCAAAGCAAAAATAAACAATACTCTGCCTACCCCAAGGATACGCGCGGAGTGGGATGAACGTACAGATTGGCTTGAATTTAAATTTGATATGGAGGGCATACCGGAACCGGAAATTCGCAAACTGCTCAAATCGTTAGAGGAAAAACAGAAATATCACCGTCTGCCGAATGGTGCCTTGCTGCCGCTGGAAACAGAGGAATACAAGGAATTGATTCGGTTCATGAATGAAACAGGTATCCGCAAAAGTGATCTGGATGCAGCCCAAATTCGTGTTCCCGTCACGCAAGGACTGTACTTAATTGATCCTCACGATCATGGGAAAAACCTGACTTTGGGTAAAACCTTTCGCCAGCTACTGGAAAATATACGCAACCCAGACCATCTCGACTTTCCAGTTCCAGACATGCTTGCCCCAATCTTAAGAGATTATCAGGTTTACGGCTTTCAATGGCTTAAGACATTGGCGCATTACCGTTTTGGGGGCATTTTGGCAGATGATATGGGGCTGGGTAAAACGCTGCAAAGTATCGCCTTCCTTGTCTCAGTATTGCCGGAAATCCGCAACCAGCAGCTTCCAGCCATGATCGTGTCCCCTGCATCACTGGTGTACAACTGGCGGAATGAGCTGGAGAAGTTTGCTCCACATATCCGCGTTACTATCGCAGATGGCAGCCCGGAAGAACGCGGCCGGATCATACGGGATGCCGCCAGTTATGACGTCGTCATTACGTCCTACCCGCTGCTACGACGCGATGCAGATGTGTACAGCAAGCCATCGTTTCATACGCTCATTCTGGACGAGGCACAGGCTTTCAAAAATCATGCCACCCAGACGGCACAGGCTGTTAAGGATGTAAAAGCTCGTTACCGTTTTGCCCTGACAGGAACGCCAGTAGAAAATACGTTGGAAGAGCTGTGGTCCATCTTTGACGTTGTATTTCCTGCGTTATTTCCCGGCGGGAAAAGAGCGTTTCACAACCTGCCTCGAAATGTGATTGCCAAGCGGGTTCGTCCTTTTTTGCTGCGCCGTCTCAAGAGTGATGTCCTCAAGGAGCTGCCGGAAAAAATCGAATCCGTGCAGGTATCCCGGCTTCTGCCAGATCAGAAAAAGCTGTATACGGCCTATCTGGCCAAGCTCCAGCATGAAACGTTAAAGCATCTCAACGAGGAAGGATTTCAGAAAAATCGGATCAAAATTCTCGCAGGTCTAACCCGGCTTCGTCAGCTCTGCTGTCATCCTGGCTTGTTCATCGAAGGATATACGGGAAGCTCCGCCAAATTTGAACAGCTGTTGGAGATCATTACGGAATGTCTCAGCTCCGGGAAACGGATGCTCATTTTTTCACAGTTCACCACGATGCTTCAAATGATCGGACGCGAGCTTGCTCGAGAAGGAGTGTCCTACTTTTACCTGGATGGGCAGACTCCCGCTCTGGAACGAGTCGAACTGTGCGATCGCTTCAACGAAGGAGAACGCGAGCTGTTCCTGATTTCCCTAAAGGCAGGAGGTACTGGCCTGAACCTCACCGGCGCAGATACAGTCATACTGTATGATCTATGGTGGAATCCCGCTGTAGAGGAGCAGGCTACCAACCGTGCACACCGAATGGGCCAGAAAAAAGTCGTGCAGGTTATTCGTCTCGTCGCCCAAGGCACAGTAGAGGATAAAATGTATGAACTGCAACAAAAAAAGAAAAACATGATCGACCAGGTCATTCAGCCGGGGCAAGAAACCCTTTCGGCACTGACCGAGCTGGAGATTCGCGAACTGCTCATGATCTAGCTAATTCCACATGCACAAAAAGGTCCAATCACGGTAGAAATCTTCCCGTATTGGACCTTTTTGCTTCTAATATGATTGTTTGGATCGAGCAGATTAATCCTGTTTTAATACTCTAGGTTCAATGGGAACCAGGTTAGACTCAATCTGGGTGCGCTGAGGCTCATACCATTCAGGCAGCATCAGCTTGTGCCCCAACTCATTCAATTCCTCATCCACCGTAAATCCGGGCGGATCGGTTGCGATCTCGAATAGAATACCGCCTTGCTCGCGGAAGTATACGGCATTGAAGTATTGGCGATCTACAATGCCAATAGTCCCAAAACCCTGCTGGTGAACCCATTCGTTCCACGCTTGATGCTCCGTATCATCCTGCGCGCGCCAGGCAATATGGTGAACCGTACCGGCACCGCCATTCCCCCACGGGACATCTTTGACCGGAATATCGATCAGGTTGCCCAGATCACCTGTCGTCTGATAGCGGATGTAGCCTGCATTTGCGTCTTCTCCGATGAGAGTCATCCCCAGGACGTTCTCCAACACCCCTTGCGTATGTTTGGAATCCGCACTGTACAGTACCGCCCCGCCAAAGCCCTTGATCGCTTTATCCGTAGGCACACCCCCGGCTGTCCACGTGTTCAACGGGCCACCTTCCCGCTCCACCAACTCCAGATGTAAGCCCTCGTTGTCTCGGAACTGGATGAATGACTCGCCAAAACGATTAGCCTTCGTGAAAGATACCTTCAAGCTGTGCAGACGGTTTTCCCAGTATTCCAAAGCACCGGATGGCACGACATACGTCGTAATCCCAACCTGTCCGCCTCCAATCTTACCCTTGCGTGTACCCGGAGCTGGAAAAAAAGTAATGATTGTTCCCGGGCTGCCCTCTTCATTACCAAAGTACAAATGGTATACTTCTGGAGCATCAAAGTTGATCGTCTTTTTAATCAATCGCAGACCAAGTACGCCTGCGTAAAAATCAACGTTGCCCTGCGGGTCGCCTGCAAAGGACGTGATATGGTGAATTCCAGCGGTTTTCAATGACATCTTTATCACTCCTTCATTAACATGTTGATTTATTTACACAAATGATTTACAAATTTCAAAATCCATTGTAGCTGACAAATTGTCCAACCGGCTTGCGGTATCCCCGTGCCCGCTGACCCGATTCGTCCTCTTTACCCAAGGTAATCATCATCACCGGTACAAATTGCTCTGGAATATTCAGTACTTCCTGCACCTTCGCCGGATCAAAACCGATCATCGGGCATGTATCCCAGCCTTTGTCCTTGGCAATCAGCATAAATTGCATAGCCGACAGGCTGGCATTACGGATCGCTTCTTCTCTCTGGAAGACAGGTCCCCGCTCGCGATAAAACTGAGTTACCGATTCCACTGTACTATCATATTCCTGCTTGCTCAGGACACCTAAATTCAGGAATCCTTCGTTGAGGTCAGCTACCTTGGTATAAGCTTCTGTATCCCCCAACACTACAATGGTCGCCGAAGCCGTTAATATTTTATACTGCTTACTTGCCTCATCATGCAGTCTTTGTTTGGTATCCGCATCCTGCACTACGATATAACGCGCATGCTGTAAATTAAAAGCCGATGGAGCAAACTTCACCAACTGAAATATTTCTTCTAGTTCTTTTGCATCTATAGTAACATCAGGAATAAATTTAGAAGCTGATCTTCTCTCTTGAATAATATTCACCAGTTCGCTCATGTTAAGTTCCACTCCTTGATATTATTTTCAAATGAATTATCTTTAAATTAAGAATATATCTATTTGTGATTTCTGTCAAGTAAAACTATAAGTATTTTTGGATACAAAAAAAGGGCTTCACTCAGCCCTTTACAGATCCGTTGCCCGTATTCTCATCGTAATCGCTTCACGTTGCGCTTTGGTTAAGCTCTTGAAGACCAGCTCATACGAATGGTCGATCATGCTGTACAAATCCTCCAGTGGGAAGGTAGCATCAACCTCAATCGTATTCCAATGCTTTTTATTTAAATGATAGCCTGGCTTAATCGCCTTGTTTTGTTCACGCAAATTTACCGCAATGACTGGATCACATTTCAAGGATACATGGCTAATACCATCCTTTTCAGTCAGGAGAGCAAACATCTTGCCCCCTACTTTGAGTACCAGGGGATCAGCACCAAACGGGTAATCCTTAACGGCCTCTTTTTGGCTCAAACCATATGCTACAATTTGCTCAAACACCAGCCTTCTCTCCTCTGTTCCGAGTTATTTGTTCTACGAACCTACCTATTTGCGCCCTATTATATCACCTTCATACGCTACATATACACTAAGTCCGTGCTACATTTAGGGGAACTGTGCTAAAGGTGAACCACTACGGATACCGTCGCACACACTGTTCGGATTGGCTCTATATGGGACAGGATAGCTGGTTCGCGAAAAATAATAATGACTACTGTTAGGCGCAATAAGGTAGCGCCTATTTTCCTCTTAATTCACTTCATCCCCCTTTAATCATCCATGTAAAAAAGTGTTTTATTTATATAAGCTTATACGGAAGCGAAAGCTTTTTTAAGCGGCAAAAAATAAATAAAGGAGATTTTTTTCGTGAACTCAAACACTGCTCTTATAAGAAAAGGCGGTGCAAATGTGTCGTCTTCCAAACGTCTCCCGTGGGTCGGGTTGCTGGCTTTAGCCATGGCGGGATTCATCTGCATTCTTACAGAAAGCCTGCCTGCTGGATTACTGCCACAAATTGCACAGGATCTAGGGGTCAGTTCATTAAGATTAGCGGGGCCTTTGCCGATGCTTTCAGACTGCACGCTCGATACTTCCGATCTATGTAAAATTGTAAGCATTACGAATTAAACTCAATATAGTCAAAGAGCGTTAACCTGCCAACACGAAAAACGGACGCTGTCCTTGAAGAGACGGCATCCGTGTGAATATAAGAAGCGCTTTAGATCGAAAAGCTCGTTTTCTTCAATTCTTCCGTGCTGAACAGAATATCGTAATCCTTGATGTCTTCCCGCCGAACAAATTGCTCCGCAACTTTCCGAACAGACGCTTCATCGGGTCCATGAATCATGGCGTATAAATTATACGGCCAATCGGGGTGCGTCCGGCGCTTGTAGCAGTGGCTGACTTCCGAATAATCGGCCAGCCTTTTTCCTGCCTCAGGTATATGCTCCTCAGGAAGTACGCAGATGAACAGGCCATTTGCTGAAAATCCCGCTTCCCTATGCTTTAGAACGGCTCCGATTCGTTTGAGTGCTCCTCCTGCCTGCAGTGCCTGCAAGCGCAGAAACACCTCTTCCAAGCTGCAACCTGTCTTATTGGCAATCTCGGTATACGGTTCAGTTGACAACGGAAGATCTCCCTGCAGTTCGCGGATCAGCTGCACATCCGTTATTTCTATTTTGCATGGTTCCTGTTTGGAGGTTGCGACTCCATTCAAGTTCGGGCTGGGTGTAATGGCTGATGCATCAGCCGTTTCTTCCATATTCAGAAAGACCTTTAGTTTGAATAATTGCTCGGAGGGAAACTCATATAGCAGCGGCCCTCCCGCCGCTTCACGGATCGTTTCAAGAATAGCCCCCCGTTCTTCCTCGGTCCGGGAAGTCAGCGTGAACCACATATTGAGCCTGCTGCGCCGGCGGTAGTTATGGGTTACGCCTCTATACCTGTTGATGACAGCAGCGGTCTGGTAAAAAAGCTCCTCCCTGACTGCCATCGCATACAAACAGCCTCTAAATCCCAGTCCCGCCGGATTAAACACCCCGCCGATCCGCCGGATGAATCCCTCTTTCTTCATCCTTTCAAGCCTTTGAAGCACATCTTCCTGGCGTAATTCCAGTTCCTCCGCAATGGCATTCCAAGGGCGTCTGACCAGAGGAAGCCCGATTTGCAGCCGATTCAGCAGCTTCCGGTCGTTCGAATCCAGGTCCACTATTCCCACCTCCCCAGCTTACAGCGCCGCCGATCTTTTGTAACACCACGGCTCTTCGGCCATGAAGTTGCCGCCGCTGTAATAGTACGATCTCGCCCGGCAGCCGCCACAAATGCCCACATCGGGGCAGGAGCCGCATTCTCCTTCATATTTCTTGAAGTCCCTTAAATCCCGAAACACCGGATTATCCCGCCATATTTCATCAAAAGGCTGCTCGCGAACATTCCCCACCTTGACCGGCAGGTACGGACAAATATGCACCTCGCCATTCGGCAGCACAGAACAATAGGAGACCCCGGCCAGACAACCGCGCGTGTACCGCATTTCCAGCCCCATGCTCTTGGCAAGCGGCATGAACTGGGGAGCGCATGTCGGTTTGATTTCAAGGGATGTTGACTTCTGTTTGGACAGAACACTGCGCAGAACCGAGTAATACCGTTCCCGCTTCAGCCCGTCTTCTTCGATATGGACGGCCCGTCCGGTCGGGACGAGAAAGAACGGGTGCAGAGAGGACACATGAAGCTCCTCGGCAAGCTGGGCAACCTGCACGAAGTCATCCATATTTCCCTCGGTCAGCGTCATGTTAATCTGCACTCTCAGCCCGGCTTCCCGGGCATAACGAATGCCCTCCAATGCTTGCTGCCAGCCTTCTGGCGCATTCCTGAACCGGTTGTGATACTCAGGCGTGGCGCTGTCTATGCTGATCGCAATGCCCCCCAGCCCTGCTTTTTTCAGCTCCGCAGCTTTGGCGGCGGTCAGAAGCGTGCCGTTGCTGCCAAGTGCGGGACGAAGGCCGATAGACGAGGCATACGCGATCAATTCGCAGAGATCTTCACGGATCAAGGGCTCGCCGCCGCTGAATATGAGAAGCTTGAATCCAGCCTGCTTGATCTGATCAATGAGCCGGATGCCTTCCTCCGTGGTTAGCTGGTCTTCTACAGACGATGTCGGCCCCGAGTCACGATAGCAGTGTTCGCAGTATAAATTGCATTTCTTGGTCACATTCCAGGAAACGAGCATGCGTATTCAGCCTTCCTTTCCAGTGTTATACGATTCCAATTTCACGGTCACTTAAATAACAGGATGGGTCCTCCGCCCAGAAATCACCGCTTACCGAAGCCCGGGCCCGGAAATTCCCGTTACAGATATCCAGCCAATTGCATTCTCTGCAGCGTCCCTTTAGCAGCGGTTTACGGTCGCGCAGGCCGACCATTAGCGGATGAGCGGCATCACGCCAAATCTCGCTGAATTTCTGCTTGCGGATATTACCGATTTCGATATCTCTCGTGAACTGATCGGGATAGACGTTGCCGTGCCAATCCACGCAGCCGATGGCTATTCCGGAACGGTTGCCGCCGTTTCTCTGAAGCAAGCCAAGCAGTTCAGCTGCGCGCTCCGGGTCGCGCTCCATCATCCGCTGGTATAAGTAAACGCCATCCGCATGGTTATCAACGGTGAGCAATTCCACCGGTTTGCCTTTGCCATGCAGGTCCACCGTTTTAGCCATAATCCGGTCAAGAGCATGCCGGGATTGTTCATGGGTAACATCCTCTTGCTGCAGGGCGCTCCCGCGGCCGGAATAGACGAGATGGTAGAAGCAGGCCCGAGGAATATTTTCCCGCTCGATCAAATCAAGGACACCATCCAAGTCTTCATATGTATGTCTGCTGATCGTGAACCGGACCCCTACCTTCTGGCCGATGACCAAGCAGTTTCGGATACCCTGAAGCGCCTGCTTAAAGGCTCCTTTTCGCCCGCGAAATTCATCATGGCGCTCTTCCAGCCCATCCAGGCTTACACCGACATATTTAACCCCTGCTTCTTTTAGCATCTTCGCTCTGTCCATGGTAATCAATGTGCCATTGGTCGATACTACCGGCCGAAGCCCTTTGCTTGACGCATAAGAAATCAGCTCATAAATATCTTTGCGGATCAGAGGCTCTCCACCGGAAAAAAGCAGTACCGGCACTTGGAAGGCGGCCAGATTATCAATAAATACCTTAGCTTCCTCCGTCGACATTTCATCGGGATCATGGGCAGGACAGGCATTCGCATAACAATGTTTACAGGTTAAGTTGCAAGCCCGTGTCGAATTCCATACGACGACAGGCCCTCTGCCCGCGGAAACGCCATGAGGTTTGTGGCCCGGCTTAATGGTATAACGAAGATCATCGCCTTCTCCCTTCATACCGGTAAGTAGTTTCGTTACATTAATCATTTCCGTTCCCTCATCTCCCTATAATTAGATACCAGTTCTTTTTATCTTAAGATAACTTGTGAGAATAAGGATATGCGCTATTATCTTGCTCTCGCGCCGCATTAATGCTTGGGTCTGCAATAAGAAGAAACGTCTGACGGCGTCTTATTAGAGCTTATGCTTCCGAAGTAGCGATATGAGTATCGCTTTTAGGTACGTTTACCCGTAATGCTGCGGGTATCAAAAAGGTCGTGGCCGAAATGATTTTTTCTTACAGCTGAAAAAGTGCTAGCAGGTTTCACGGTTACACACAGCCATGACATTCAGCGTGAAATTTGGCAAAAGTATATATTTGTTGCCAGCATGAGCGGAACACTTCTGGCATTGGCTAATCGTAATATGTCATATCCGATACTTGAAACGGTGTATGCCCGATTAAAGGTCTATGAGCGTTTGCTGGACACAACTAATATTAGATAACTGGTGAATTCCTGCCGTTGAATATGTAGTAGGTGGCCATTCAAATAAGCAGATCCTTCTATGATGAAGGATCTGCTTTGGATTTTCCTATACCTGTCCTCTGCATGCTTGCTCAAGCCCTTGAAGTAATGCCTCCATTTCCTGTCTAGTTTCAGCGTTTGTAATGATGCCTTCTGAGTTCAGCTTTAATGTGATATGCGGAATAATGACCTTTCCATTCTCCACAATCTCTGCGTTGATCATTTGCAATGTGAGCAGCAGCGAGGCATGCGCCAGATGGCCGCCCATAGGAGACGGTGACGCGCTAATGACCGCTGTTGGTTTATTTACAAATTCACCTGAAGATACAAGCCAATCCAAGGCATTTTTCAAAGCACCCGGTACCCCATTTCCATATTCCGGTGTACAGATCAGCACTCCATCCACTTGTTTCAATTGTTCCCGTAGCCCTCTTACGGAAGCTGGCCCCTCATCTACATCCAAGTCAGGGTTAAAATGCGGGAGATCTTCCAACCCATCATAGACTGTGAACATCATATTTTCAGAAGCCAGCCCCATAGTAGCCTTCATAAGTGCTGTATTGGAGGACTTATGACGAAGGCTACCCGATATAGCCAATACCTTAATTTTCTGTTCCAACCGTATCATCTCATTTCTCCGAACTTGATCTGATCTTGCATATTCAGTGTACTATAGCTAACAAGAGAATTAAAAAGTGGATGAGCGTCAGCGATTTTTCCTGTGAACAAAAGGGCAATAAAAAAATGCCTGCGGTTTCGCAGGCATTTGTGATATATCAATAGTCACTATACTAGGGCGGAATCTGTATTGCTGAATCAAGTATCCTTCTCTTGCTTGCGTTTTATCCCAATCAGATCAAGGAAGAAAACAAACAACGGAATACCTACAATCAAGCCCCAAATTCCAATCAGATGCTCAGAGAAAATAAGTACGACAAAGGTAAAGAAAATCGGTAAATTCGTTTTGGATGACATCAGCTTCGGATTTAAGAAATAGGCCTCAATCGCATGAATCACCACGATCAATATAACCAGATAAATTACATATTGAATGCCACCGACACTGAAAGCGATCAGGCCGAGCGGTGCCAGTGAGATAAACACACCTGCCACCGGAACCAATCCCAGTACGAAAATGATGAGCGCAAGACCGAGCAGATTAGGGAAGCCCATAATCCAGAGCGCAATCGTGGTCAATATACAGTTAATAAGTGAAATCAGCAGTTGAGCCTCCAATACCTTCCCGAACGTACCCAGAAACATACGGCCAAAATGACCCACTTCCTTGAAAAACCAGCCCAGCTTGCTATCTACAAACGTAGCTGTAAAGCGTGTAATATAGGATTTTTCCATCAGGAAGAACAAGCTCAAAATAATTGACACCAGAAGCTGTGTTCCCAATTGACTGACCTTCATTACTGCACTCAGGCCAGGCTCAAATAGCCGCTGAACATTCAGTGTGTCCATAAATTCGATAATCGTTTCGTTCCATTGATTACGATCAGGATACATATACGCTTGCTGAATCATGAGATACACCTGCTTGACCTGTACAATGATTAGCGGCACCATTCGGTAAACGCCCCACACCATAATCAGGATCAGCAGACCATACACCAGTAGCAGTACGACCATTGACGGTACATTGACAAACCGCTTGACCAGCTTATTCACTCCGTTATATATACTGCCAATCAAGATCGTAAGAAGCAGTGTTAACAACATAATATTCATCATGCTTCTTAACATAAACAACAGCAAAACGATTATCGCAAGGACGGCTATCCGCCTGACGCCCGCATGATTCATCCAGTTTCTTACCATTCGTCTTTATTCCCTCTCTCCCACTTGACTGTCACCCTTTGCAATCTTTCCCGGCATTAACTTTCTCTTTTTAACAATTTACTGTTAGCGATCAATAGAGAACCTACCATGACTAGAATAGCAATGGACCACCAGAATGTATTTTTAGCATCATCATGGTCCACAATAATGAGCCTGATGACGGCCGTAATCCCAATATAGATGAAATAACGTAATGGAAAATGAAAATTGGTTTTAAAGTACTTAACTATTAATGCTATGAATTCAAAATACAAGAAAAATACAAGCAGCTCTTCCGTGAATTCATAGTAATTTTTGTCGGCCTCTGTGTACAAAAAAACATAAGAAAAAATGGACCATGTTTCTTTTAGAAGTAAGAAGCTTAAAATCAGCCCGACCAGAAATAGCGAGATATTTAAGATCATTTGCAGAAAACCAGGTAACTTCTCAATATACTTCATTAATGCATTCAATACAGATCCCCTCACTGGTTGTACAATATCATCTTTATTTATATTATCGGTGGTATACGTGAAAAATGCTACATTACTTTTGGGGTCACCTTAATGAAAGTTTATATTCGCCCCTGCAATATAACCAATGGAGATAAAAATAAGCGTCCATATCAGAGAACCTGCGCTTGCCACCAGCATATATTTTCGGACAGGCATCGCACTAAGCCCTGACAAATAGCTTGTTGCATGTCTGACTCCTGGGATAAAATAACCAAACAAAATGGTCCACAACCCAAAGCGCGCAAACCACCCCTTAACTCTTGCAAATCGCTTCGGTGTCAATCCAACCCACTTGCCGTGCTTATCCACCAAGGGCTGACCCAGCTTTTTGCCTAGCGTGTAGCTGATCATCATCCCTGTCATTGCACCGATGAAGCTGACTAAGATAGACACCGAATAATTCAGTACCATAATAGAAGATAAATAGCCGACAAACACCATAATAATTTCATCTGGAACCGGTAGGCCAATAATCCCAAGAGCAAGAAGAGCAAAAATAGCGATATATCCGTATTGTGTAATCATGCTGATGGCCCATTCCATAGGAGCGCCACCTCCTGACCGATTATTTTTTGAAGGACGGGAAGGGAATACGGCTAACCATCAGGAACGACAGCACTACCATTAACGCAAGCAACAACCCCGGCTTCAAATGCTCACTCCATAAAAACATAAAGGACAAGATCACTCCCGCCGCCGTAATCGGCATACCCACAAAGCCTTTACTAAAAGCCATTAGGTTGAATCTTGCCAATCTTACCGCACCACATATGACAAACAAAACAGCCACAAGTGGTCCTACCCAATGGGTATCTCCCAGCTTGTATAACAAGATCAAAAAAGCAGGGGCAACCCCAAATGAGACAACATCCGCCAGCGAATCGAGCTGTTTGCCAAAATCACTGGAACAATGCAGCAGCCTTGCCAGCAAACCGTCTAATACATCCCATAAAGCAGCCACCACCACGAGAATAAAAGCGGTCATGTATTGCTCATGAATCGTGAAATACAGGGATAAGACCCCTGCCCCCAGGTTTGCAATCGTGCATAGTGAGGGCAACCAATTCCATTTCATACTCTTAACTCCTTTGCCATAACTTAGCCTCCGAATATAACAACAAAACGGACGCCGTCCTTGGTATTCTCCACCTTAAAGTGGAATTCGTGCAAATCCAAAATTCGTTTGACGATCGACAGCCCGAGCCCTGTCCCACCTGTCTGGCGGCTTCGGGACAGCTCAGCCCGGTAAAAGCGATCCCATATCTGCTCCAGTTGATCATCAGGAATGGTCTCACCTTTATTTTCAATGGAAAAAAAACTGATATCCCCAGCACCTTCGATACGAATCGTGATTGAGCTTCCTTCCTCAGCATGTCGTATGGCATTGACAACAAAGTTGATAATCACCTGTTCCATCCATCCTACATCGGCATGGATCGGCATCTCATTGGCGGGGATAATGACTACTTCCAGCTTTTTCTCCTTCAACAAATGGAATAGCTTGTCCACGACCTCCTCCACCAGCTCACTCAAGATAAAGGTCATCTTGCGAAGCTTGAGAGTACCCGATTCCAATTTGGCGAGGTCCAGCATATCTTTGACCAATCGCTCCATTTTGTCCGCTTCCTCTACAATGACTTTCATATAATGATCCTGCTTCCCGGCGCTAACCCCATCTTGTAATCCTTCTGCGAAGCCTTTAATGATACTCAGCGGAGTTTTCAGTTCATGAGAAGCGTTGGCAAAAAAGTCTTGTTGCACAGCCTCCATCCTCTGCTTCTGTTCCATATCCTCCACTAATTGCTGATTGGCCTCCTGAAGCTCGCGCAAAGCGGTGTCCAGGTTCTGGGACAGGGTATACATGCTGTAGGACAAGCTGCCCAGTTCATCATTCTGCCGGATTGGTGTATGGGCTGTAAAATCGAGCTTAGCCATCCGCTTGGCGGTATTATTCAAAGCAATGAGCGGGCGGGTCACCATCCGAGAATAGAACAGAGACAAAATTAGAATGAGTGCAAATCCTCCGATCCCTAAGTACAGATAAAACCAGCGCAAAGCCTCATTCGTCTCACTGATTTCCTGCAACGATGTCACAGTGAACAGGAGGTCGATCTCGCCTGTGCTCTGACGAACAGGATGGACTATAACTGCATTGCGTACCCCTGTCCAAGGTTCCGTCCAATCTTCCTCCAACACTTCGAAATTCTTAAGCTTCTCCAGATGCGACTGTGATAAAGGAAACCATTCCTCCAGCGCACTAAACAGTAAACCTTGTCGCTGACTCCATGTTTTCAGATCCGGCAGTACAATCTCTGTCACCGTACCGGAAAACCTTACACTGCCACCTGTGCTTGCCTCTTCCAAAGTTGATCCTATACTTTTGAAGCCAAGCTTCTGTATGCCGGTTGGATAAATTAAATTGGCGGAGGATATGCCTTCCGTTCCCAATCCCTCACCTTCAACCGTTACCGTATCGCCAGGCTGAAGCCGGGCAGCTCTCAGCTCATCTCCATACTCACTCATAAACAGAGACAGCGATATTTTAACGATTTTACCATCTGCTTTTCTTACATTGATATGAAACGCATCATCCAGCTTTACTTTGCCGTCCAGCGTTACAATCGCCAACTGGTTTTTATTCTGAAGCATAAAACGAGCTGCCTCACGCGAAACCCTGCCCGATCCCCAAGCCTCCTGGACATAACTTTGACCGAAGCTATGCAAACGACTTTCCACACGCCCAATCTTCTGTTTCTGATAAAAATTTTCAAAAAACAACAATTGACTTAAAATCACCATACCGTAAAAACACAGGAAAAACACAACCGTCATAATGAACAACTTAAAGGTAACTCCCCGTTTGTTCATTCTTCCTCCTCAAACCTGTAGCCAGTACCAAAAATAGTGCGGATATGGCGTGATTCACGGCCCAGCTTACTTCTCAGCTTTTTGATATGCGTATCGACAACTCGTGTATCTCCTTCAAAGTCGATGCCCCACACTCGGTTCAGTATCGCATCCCGTGAAATAACGATGCCTTTATTATGTATAAGTAGCCGCAGCAGCTCATACTCCTTGGGCGTCAGTTCGACTTCTGCCTGATCCACCTCAAGCCGATGAGCCATCGTGTTGAGAATGGCACTACCGAACCGCAAGATATGCGACTCTGGCTGCACATGTCCTTCCACCCGTTTCATCAGCGCGTTGGCGCGGGCGATCAGCACCTTGGGGCTGAAAGGTTTGGTCACGTAATCATCGGCTCCCAGTTCAAAGCCTAATATTTTATCATCATCACCGGATTTGGCTGTCAACAAAATGATCGGCACACCTGAACGGCTGCGCACCTGGCGGCATACCTCCCAACCATCCAGTTCCGGCATCATAATATCGAGTATAATCAGGTCAGGCTGCACCGAATCAAACCAGATAAGTGCATCTTTTCCATTGCCTGCTTCATAGACTTCCCAATTATTTTGTTTAAAATAATCCGCAATCACTTCACGAATACGTATTTCATCCTCGACAAGAAGAACTCTTTTCTTCAATCGACTTCCCTCTTTCGGTCATTCTAGGACACCAGTATATCAAAAACATGTGTACTTTATGTGTTCTCACCACTTCTTATTTACTGAAACTTCCCATCCGCAAATTCAACCTTGGATTAGGGCAAATTTGTCATCGCTCAGACCATCTCTTCCTCTAAGATCCTACCCTATAATAAGTTGAGATACAAAAAGCCTGACAGGAGGGTAACACATGAGCAATCAAACCATTCAGTGGTTTTCCACTTCCAAAGCTAAAGCTTGGCAATCCCAAGCTCACCATTTGACCGATACCCAAGAGAGTGCCAACCTAATCCTTACAGGAGAAACATATCAGCTTGTAGAAGGCTTTGGTGGCTGTTTTAATGAATTAGGTTATGTGGCCCTGAATCATTTGGAAAAGGACGACCGAGATCGGGTGCTTCATTCTCTCTTTCACCCAGAGGGCGAGCACAAATTCACGATATGCCGACTTCCTATTGGAGCGAGTGACTACGCGCTGGAATGGTATAGCCACAATGAAACAGACGGCGACGTGGAGATGAAGCATTTTTCCATCGAGCGCGATCAGCAGTATCTCATTCCTTTTATTCGAGAAGCGTTACAACTCAATCCGGACTTAAAGTTGTTCGCTTCACCCTGGAGTCCGCCGACATGGATGAAATCACCGAAAGCCTACAATTACGGCACGTTGCGCTGGGAAAAGGATATTTTGAAAGCGTATGCATTGTACTTTGTCAAATTTGTTCAGGCTTACCGGGAGGCAGGGATTACGATCCATCAGATTCATGTTCAAAATGAAGTCATTGCCGATCAGAAGTTTCCTTCCTGTGTATGGACCGGAGAGCAACTGCGTGAATTTATTCGCGACTATTTGGGTCCTGCTTTTGAGGAACACGGACTGGATACGGAAATTTGGCTGGGCACCATTAACGCACCCGATCCGTGGGAGGAATTAATGAAAAAGACTTCGACCGGATTCGATGAGTATGCCCATACCGTGTTAAGTGACCCCGAAGCCTACAAATATATTAAAGGTGTAGGCTACCAGTGGGCAGGCAAAAATGCCATTCAGCGCACCGTTGCCAGTTATCCTGAGCTTCGTTACATGCAAACCGAAAATGAATGCGGTAACGGAGAGAACTCATGGGACTACGCCAAATATGTATATAATCTGTACCAGCACTACTTCACCAATGGTGTGAATGCTTATATTTACTGGAATATGGTTTTGGAACCGAAAGGCAAGAGCACATGGGGCTGGGAGCAAAATTCGATGATTACCGTTGATCCAACGGATCGAAAACCTGTCCTGAATCCAGAGTATTATGTCATGAAGCATTTTTCTCATTTTGTATTACCGGGTGCCCAACGCATCGGACTTCGCGGCTCATGGACTGGAGATGCAGTCGCTTTTCAAAATACAGACGGGCAAAAGGTGCTAGTCATCGCCAACCCCTTCAGGGAATCTCGGGTACTGAACCTGTCTATCAGAGAAACAACACACCGTTTGGAACTGGAGCCAGAGTCCTTTAATACGATCGTGATTCCTTCTTAACGCCGCAGTTTTCTGGAATTATGCATATATTAGGAATATTACGTTCCTGTTTTCCGGTCCTACGTAATCATCATGCTTCACTGTCCAGTCGATCTGTATCCATATACGTATGCATAGTTTCCAAAATGGATGTATATCCTTTTGCGTATAGTAACTATAAATAGTATACTTGGAATAACTACGGACAGGAGGTCGATGAATATCACTACTGTAAAAGACCGGATTGATTTGAAGCTGATTAATTGTGATAAGGAATTGACTCTCGCCGTCATCGGTGGAAAATGGAAGCTGATTATTTTGTGGCATCTCGGTATGGAAGGCACCAAGCGGTTTGGTGAATTGAAGAAGCTGATTCCCCATATTACGCAAAAAATGCTGACCAACCAATTGCGCGAGCTGGAAGAAGATAAACTCATTCTACGTAAAGTCTATCCTGTCGTCCCTCCGCATGTGGAATATTCACTGACAGAGCATGGCGAAAGCCTGATTCCGGTACTGAGAGCAATGTACGATTGGGGATCAAACTATCGCGAGAACGTGATTTGGAAAGAAGAAGAAGAAGCGGTTCAAGACGTCACACCCGTGTGACCAGCAAACAAGCATTTTGCGAAATGCTGAACTATATTTCACGTAGAAACAGCCTCGGGAGATCTGGGGTTGTTTTTTGTGATATAAAGACGTTCCCCAAGATAATAAGAGATATGGATGCAAGTATCCGTTTCCATTGGCATTAAAGCTCGTTTTCCGCTACATATCCTCATTTTACACTTGTATTCGTGATTTACATTACATCCGCTGTGACGTATGATTCTTCCATCCCTATTTACAGTGAACTCGAGAAGGAGGCCATTCTAGCATGAGCATGACGCTTGCCCAGCCCACAACGTCCCAAGCGACCCAATTACGCATTGGTTCCATGGAAATGATTCAATACGATTATCGTCAATTTCCTGACTCGAAACCCTATCAACACCATTGCTGTGGCTTGCTTACTATGTCGTGTAACGGCGCTCAAGGTCTGGCAGAATATGAGTTACCTGAAATTAAAGGCGCCTTTGACCTCGTCCGCTGGGCTTCCGTGTTTACCTCACTCAAGGGTCTGTCCTTAACCGAGGCTGAGCAATATATTCAGCACCACGCTGATCACTGGGGGCCTGATAAAACAGAGCTGGCTCTATCTGCCTTATCCGATCTGACTGCCCATGCGAACCTGCACATTCTCTCCCCATTAGCGACCATCCTCCCCCCTCGGATTAGTCGTTCGTATCTCATCGAGCATGGCCTGGTCTACTATTCATTCTAAATATCGTCCACCACTCCATTAGCAATCTACTTTCCAGTTCATGCAAAAAAGCCTGAGACTGTTTATCACAGGCCAGGCTTTTACACTTTCAGCACAGAGTTGATCACACTTGCAGTTTACCTGCACGAATATCGTCTGTCATTCCTTCATAAGGTGCTTGGGAAATTAATTGTTCGTTGTTCACACCCGCATTTTCGATGAATGTAATATCTGCAAATTCAGGCACCACATACTTTGGATACGTTTCATACTTTTCACGCGATTCTTCCATTAGCGGAATAAAATCGTTTTGGTAGCGCACAGTGATTTCCGGATGCTCATGAACCCATTTAGGGAAGAAAATAATGCCGTGCATACGTTTTTCTTCAGGCATAAAATTCAGAGACACGTCAGTGCCTGTCGGTTCGGTCCACGATACTTTATACACGTTTTCCACCAGTTTCGCCAGATTGACCTTCTGATCACGTACCCAGCGGCCACCTACCATACCACTATGAATGCGATAATCGATCGTATCTTCATTTTTAATATATATTTCATACTCCCAACCATTCTCATAGGTGTAAATCATGTGGCTGCCGATAAACTTGTCCATCTTGCATCCTTCTTTCCTAAATTATAATTTTTCATGAATTGAATGGGATACCAAAGATAATAAATATTCAATTCAAACATGTAAATATAAACATGTTTTTAACTACATATAAATTGTAGCACTGTGGTATACTAGTGTCAAATACCGTTTTACGAGGAGAGCTACGTTGAAACGCACTTTAAAATATGCCATTTTGGGCCTGGTTCACAAAGAGGAAATGAGCGGCTACGATATTACGAGCCAATTCAAGCAGGAAATCGGACAATTTTGGAGCGCCAAGCACAGTCAGATTTATCCCGAGCTCAAAAGGCTGACCGAAGAGGGACTCATTGAATATCGGACCTCCATTACAGGAGCCAAGCTGGAAAAAAAATTGTACTGCATTACCCCCAAAGGAACCCAAGAGCTGACCGAATGGCTGCTAAGCCCCAAGGAGTTACCGGAAACGGAAAAAGATGAGTTTATGCTTATGCTGTATTTCTCAGCGGCCATCCCCAAGGAAGAGAACAAGCGATTGTTCGAGGACCAGATTGCCAAACGTAAAGAAAAGCTGGAGTATCTGTACGAAAGTAAAAAATCCCTCCAACAGCTGGACGAGAATCTTCAATCCCCCGGCTCTAACCAATTCGGGCATTATCTGGTGCTGAGCCGTGCCATTAATCGGGAAGAAAGCTATATTACGTGGCTGGAAGAAACACTGTCCCTGTTTGAATAGCCTAAAAAACCTTCAACGTCACGTAGATTCGTGGTATTGAAGGTTTTTCTAAAATAAGTACGTGCAAACTAGTCTGCCGTCGTAATCGAAGAGCCGTAATCTTCAATATGGATATC
The DNA here is from genome assembly GCF_038007385.1 of Paenibacillus sp. FSL M8-0228. NCBI lineage: Bacteria > Bacillati > Bacillota > Bacilli > Caryophanales > Paenibacillaceae > Paenibacillus > Paenibacillus sp. FSL M8-0228. The sequence goes on along the minus strand of NZ_JBBOXA010000001.1, from coordinate 766,066 downwards.
TGTGCTAAACCGTACAGGAATGGTACTAAAAGTGGTATCCCAATCCTCTTTGACCTTACGCCAAACTTTAGGATGCTGAATCCTCAAGGCCTCTCCGAAACCTCCGACGTCAACCTTTAGCTTTTGCATTTTAGCTAACGTTTGTTCAGCTAATGAATTCACTTTCTCCTGAAAGAGACTCTCTTCTTGTCCAAGCACATTGTTGCTACGCAAATTTTCATTCTTTATATGCACCTCCGAAATGCGTCCCTCTGAGGTCATTTTTACCTGAAAGGAAATGTCATCCCCCTGAACGATGGCCTTGATCTTGCTTTTCACCGCTTTGATCTCATATGCTATATTTTTACCGGTTTTCGGATCGCTGCTTTTCAGCACGCCTCCATCCAATTGGCCTTTGATCCACATAAGACCCTCGACCTCCGACTCATTCAGATAACCACCGTAGGTTTGTGTCTTTCCCTTGATGATTCCCGCACCTGCGAGCTTGATTTCATTCTCCGCCGTAATGACATTAGGTAATATAAAGCTTCTTTCACCCTTCATGGGTCCGATCACTTTAGCCAAAGCCATGGGCTTTATCAACCGCGCGTTCCGTTTACGGTTTTGGAATATATCCTTTAATATATAAGCAGGAATCTGACCAGGAATTTTCTCCTGAAGCGCATTCCCCGCCTTGTCTGTACTAATCAGTAGCTGTACGCTGGGCCGAATGTCATTATCCCCCAAGAAAAAGTCCAGCAGCTCATACAACGGAATCTTGCGAAGCAGACTGGAGCTGATAATAATCGTTTTCAAATGTTGCCCGATGGGAGGTCGATTGGTCCGCAATGAAATTTCTCTGAGCATTTCAAAAACGGAATCCCCCGTTTCCGTAATATTAAAAAATTTTTTAGCTTGCGGGGAGGAGCTATTGGAGCCTCCGCTTTCCTCTGGGATGACAAATTGGAAGGTTCCAGTGATTAACTCTTTTTTTGGATAATCTCCTCCTTTTCGATTAATTTGCTCTTCTTGCGAAGATTCTGCCTCTACATCCATAGCAATACCTGTCATCAGATTTAGATCCTCCACCGGCGAGCTGCTCCAACAACCTGAAAGTGTACAACATACTAGGAGTGCGGTCATTCCGAGTAATCCCGACCGTGCCCTCATCATGACCGCACCTTCCTCCAGCGAGAAATAAGCAGAAGTGGCAGTGGAAGCAGAGCGAATAAAACAAAAGCTCCATTCCCCAGGATCGTTCCAAAAGAAAATAACTCATTCAGATTTTTGGGAATTTGGGATAGGAAGTAGATGATCGGAAGCAAAATGAACAGCGTCTTGGAATAAGAGCTATTCAAAATTTGAGAAACTCCGAGCGAAGCGCAATAAAAAGCAATACTAAATGTGGAAAAAATTTGCATGATCCAAATGGTCAACAATAAGGATTCGAACCGTTCCAATAACAGGTACTCCACTTCAAAACTGCGAGCCAAATCTAAAAACGGCCAGGTTCTGCTCAAGACTCCTTCGAACGAAAAAGCGCCAATGCACAGGATCAGCGTTGCTGTATAAAAAGCGACCGCGATCCCGATCGCCAGTCCGATTGCCTTGGTTGCTTTCTCGGGTTTTTCCATCCGACAAAAAATAATCAGCAAGGACTCTGTCCCCGTTAATGTCAGGATTGTAGTCTTGAGCGTTCTAACCACTGGCATCACCCCCTCCGACAAGACAGGACGCAAATTATTCAATTCGAAAATATTTAAACTCAGCAAGCATATCAACAAAAAGATAGCCGTCGTAATCGGGAATATTAATTGGCATATTTTCCCTAATGAACTTACTCCTCCCATGCATAGGTACAGAGAGAGCCACATAAAAGGTGCTGAAATTGCCCACGCCGGAGTGCCTTCAAGCAGAAAGAACGACGTTACTTCCTCCACAGATCGGATTTCAAATGCGGCTATACAAACAAAATAAATAACAATCAGCATACCAATCCCTTTGCCAATGACTTTGCCTGTTATCCGCTGAACATACTGGTAAAAGGTACTTTCTGGAAACCTTGAACTTAGTTTGATCATAATCCATCCGAGCAGGAAAGTGCCCCCCCCTGCTAAAATGACAGATATCCACGCATCCGGTGTTTTTGCAACTTCAGTTGCTACTCTGGGAAGGGTAAGCAACCCGGCAGCCAGCATAAAGGAAACCACAATTGCCGTTGTCTGCAACGTTGTAATTTTATCCGCTTTTTTCCCACGGGCCATCTTGCTCCCTCCTGTGTTGAGCTCATCCTTGTCGCTTAGGGTCTTTATGCTTCAAAAGAATGGGTCTATTTTTCATAAATTGCAGCGGTGCTCGTATGAAGTAATCTTTCCAGTCCTTCAACGAACGGGGGACCGTTAGACTCAGGAACGGCACACCGAAGCTGTGTAATTTAACCATATGAATACTCAGCATTAGGAAAAACATGATTACGCCATACAACCCGAAGGTGGCCGCCGTAAACATGGCTCCAAAGCGCATGACACGCATGGAAATCCCAGCGCTGTATACAGGGGCTGAAAAGGAAGAAATCGCTGTAACGGCCACCACAATTACGAGAATCGGGCTTACAATCCCGGCGTTAACAGCGGCCTGTCCAATAATCAAACCGCCGACGATGCCCATCGCTGGACCGATGGGTTTGGGGAGCCGAAGTCCCGCCTCACGTAAAATTTCGATAGAAATCTCCATAATCAGGGCCTCAACCAGCGTCGAAAACGGAACCCCTTGTCTCGCACTGATAATGGAAATGACCAGCTTGGTTGGAATCAATCCGGGATGAAACGAGATAAAGGAGATATAGAGCGCCGGGGCGAACAACGATATGAAAGTTGCCATAAAACGAAGGAATCGTATAAGCGAACCCGGTATCCATCGTTCATAATAATCTTCGGGGGACTGGAGCATCATCCCATACGTTACAGGCATAAGAAGCGCAAAAGGTGTACCGTCCAGCAGAATCGCCACACGTCCCTCCAGCAATGCAGCCATGACCCGATCCGGTCTCTCCGTATTTTGAATTTGCAGAAAGGGGCTAAGAAAATTATCCTCAATAAGCTGCTCCACATAGCCCGACTCCAATACCTCATCCATATCAATGGTTTGGACCCGCCGCTTCACCTCATCCACAAGCTCCGGGTCGGCAATGTCTCTGAAATACACCACCATCAACTGCTTCTCCACTCTTTTTCCAACTTTGAAGGACGACATGGCCAGTTCCGTACTTTCTCCATGTCTGCGCAGCATTGCCGTATTATCGCTGAGGGTCTCGGTAAAACCGACTCGCGGTCCTCGCAGCACCGATTCCGATATCGGGTCCTCCACCCCTCGTGTATTCCCTTTGGGTGTACCCAGCACAAAAGCGCCGGGTATGCCCTGAATTATAAGTATGACAGAACCGAACAGCACCTTTTGCAAGGAGAACTGCACCTCTAACGTATACTCTGTCTCCGATACCAGCATGACCTGACGAATAAACATATCCCGAAGCTCTTTTCCTCTCGGAAGATCCCCCCCGCCTTGTCCTGAACTGCCCCAATCCATCAGTGGCTTTAAAATGTTCTGATCCATGCCAACCTTGTCTGTTAATCCATCCACAAAAAAAAGTGTACCTACAGCGTTCAGTTTTCCCAGGAAAATAGATCGTTCGTTCACATCTGCCATATCCGCGACGGCTTGTCTGACTTTTTCTATATTCGCCTCATAATCTTCGGTAAAGGTTCCCTTTTCCTTCTCTGCCTCACTTACAGACGGGTTGCGATCTGCCTGCTCCGAACGGTCTTCTTCTTCTAGAAGCTTTAATCGTTCCATACGTCTGCTCTCTCGACCATCCATCGCTTTAATTTGTCGTACCGTCAGAAAAATAATCAAAGGTATGATGAACAAAAAGACAGCTTCTATCCATACGTTCCATTTGGGTATATGAGTTCCGATGACCTGCCACACGTTCTTTCCTCCTTTACTTCCATAGGATTTGTATATAGATTTACCTGGATTAGAAAAAAGATGCATGGACGATAGGTGGGATGGAATAAATTTCTTTGCTCACAAAAGGAATAAAAAGGTGAATTTGATAGATGAACTGTAGTGTCAAATGTAGAAATCCATGATAATATCTATTCATTCTATGACTAATGTCACAAATTTGTTGAATTCGTGGTCCATTATTCGAATCTAAAAAGGAGTTGTAGGTATGAAGAATCATTTTTGGAAGAAAACCGCTGTGTTGAGTTTGTTAGCGGTCATTTTGTTAGGTGGAACGGCAATCAGTCCCAAACAGGCACATGCAGGTTATGAGCCTTATATTGGGGAAATTACGGTGTACCCGTACATGTTTGCTCCTAAAGGTTGGCTAAAATGCGAGGGCCAGATCTTGAGCATTGCTCAGAATTCAGCATTATTTAGCCTGCTGGGCACTAATTTTGGCGGCGATGGAATGAGCACATTTGCATTGCCTGACTTGCGCGGAGCTTCCCCGTTGCCAAATGTAAACTACTACATCGCAACCGAAGGGGCATACCCGTCCCGCCCATAAGATGAATACGCTCAATAGTGTGCTATTTAATAAAGAAGAGGTGATAGCGTGCTCGAAGGCAATAACTTCACACGCAACAAATTGAAACCCTATCGGTTGCTGGTTCCATTGCTGCCATTCATCGGCGGTGCGTTCCTGCTCATAGGGACGAATGAGGCACATGCTGCCGGTTGGGAAAATGTAGTGTTGCACAAGCCTGTAAGCTCAAGCGGTTACACGCAACCCTATGATCCCTCCAGAGCGGTAGATGGGTCAATCGAGCCAACAAGCCGCTGGTATCAAGCTAGCAACGGTGAGAAATGGATCCAGGTAGACTTGAGAGATTGGTATATCGTAGATCGATACGTTGTTACAGGTATGGGTGTCCATTATGGATGGAACGATCAACGTGATCCATACAGTTTCCGATTGCAGACAAGCAGCAACGGAATTAATTGGGTGACTGTTGATACCGTACAGAATAATGGAAGCTCTAATGTTGAAAAGAGCATTGCCCCTGTAACTACACGATACTTGCGATTAACTATTGATCAAGGAAATGCAAGAAACAATCAATGGACTTCCATCATGGAATTCGCAGCTTATGGGGAGCAATTGCCTATTCCACAGGCTCCAGGCCATTTTGCAGGAACCAAAAATGGAAATACAGTGGAGTTAAGCTGGGATGCTGTTCCTTATGCAACATCATACAAAGTCATACGAGATAGCGTAACGCTCTATACAGGCAGCTTAACCCAATTCATAGACACTTCAGCCTTGCCGCCAGGTGAAGCAATTTATACGGTTCAGGCTGTGAATGCTAAAGGGGAGAGCACTCCCTCAGAGGTTAAAGTGATTATACTTACCGATGCCGAGAGAGTTGCACAGGCAAAAGCCGCTCTTGCTTTAGGCTTTGCATCTGGAGATACAGCTGATTCGGTATCTCAAAATCTGACACTACCCCTCACTGGATTGAATGATACGACGGTGAGCTGGAGTTCGGATACTCCTGACGTCATTACGAATGAGGGGGCTGTCACACGCCCGCGGTACGATCTGGGTGACCGAAAAGTAAAACTGACAGCTACGATTGCAAAAGGAACCGCCTCGGATACTCAAACTTTCGAAGTTACCGTACCGAAGATAACTGCACATGATACATTGGATCAAGCAGCAGGTGCCCTCTCGCTTGGCGATTTGTCTGCGCTGACAGAAAATATATCTCTCCCATTATCCGGTTATGGTGGTACGCAGATCGAATGGTCCTCGTCCAAACCTCTTGTCATTGCATCAGATGGAACACTCACCAGACCCTCTTATAGTAGTGGAGATACTGACGTTATCCTAACGGCTACCCTGCAACTTGCAGGCTTAACGAAAACAAAGAATTTTACTGCGCATGTATTCCGTCTGCCCATGAGCGATACAGAAGCCGTTGACGCAGCATACAGGGCGCTTGAGTTGCCAATGACTACAGTAACCGGAGACGTATATTTGCCAAAAGACGCATTGAATGGTGTTCAGGTGTCATGGTCATCGACTCAGCCCCAGTTCCTGGATCATACGGGGCATGTAACATTCCCAAGCTATGTGCAAGGCGATCAGACCATCACGCTGGAAGCAGTTGTGTCACGAGGCGGGGTTGATCTGCGAAAAACATTCAGCCTGCTCGTGCCCGCACTGCCCGTAAGTGCTGATGAAGCCGTAAATTTGGCAGCAAATACTCTAAATTTGGATTATCCGCAAGGGATTAAGGATTCTATTGCTCTGCCTCGTACAGGAGCATTTGACACCCAGATTGACTGGTCTTCGGATCAACCAGATATCCTCAGCAACAGCGGTCAGGTGAATCGGCCTAAATATACAGACGGTGATGCGAATGTACAATTAGTTGCCATTATTTCTAAAGGTGCAGCTTCTGTACAAAGAACATTCACGATCACAGTGCTGAAGGCATTGCCGAATACACCTTACGTACGATTGAACGGCAGTAATCCAATTGTTCTGGAAACCGGCGACAGCTTCACTGATCCAGGAGCCAGCGTACTGGACAGTGTTTACGGCAATATCCTGCTCCCTGAGCTTTCAGGTAGCGGGAATGTTGATACAAATGTACCTGGTGTATATGTATTGAACTATGCTTATAGCGACAACGGGGGTTGGACGGCAGAGCCTGCAGAACGCCATATAAACGTGCTGCCTCGTGCTGTTACAGCCGCAGCAGGCAATGAGGATATAGCCTCTGTGATCGTTACAGGCGCCTTACCGAACGCACGGCTTGAGCTGTACAATGCTCAGCAGGAGCTTATAGCGGAAGGAATTGCTTCCGGAGAGGGTAGATATACATTTATACCCGTTCCTGAAGGAGCCACCTACTATGTGCTACAGAACGTAAATGGCATGAAGAGCGCTCCGTCAGGGCTAGTGTATCCGCAAGGGTTAACCGCGCAGCGCGTTGCCGATTCCATCACAAGCATAACACCTCCTACAACAAGTGATACATTGCTCAGGTTGCCTGTTGTACCTGATGGTTTCCGTGTGACCATCAGCAGCAGTAGCCAGCCAGACATCGTGCGTACAGACGGAACTATTGTTCAAGCAGGTACTCCTTCCGTTGTAACTATCATGCTGGATGTTATGAGGGTAAGTGATGGTTCTCATGCTTTGACGCAAGCCATAGAAGTCACCGTTCCTGCCAAGGTAATTGCGAATACAGGCAAATCTAACAAAGATAAGACTGAGGATCTATCTACTTTCGTGCCACAGATCGGATTTTCTGAACAAGGGAAAGAGTTCTCCCTCTTTGTTCCTTCGCCGGCATTTCTGGATGAGCAGATACAGCAAGCACTTCGTGAGGGCAAAGCATACGCAGACATTCGTTTGGAGCAGGAAAAACAAATGAGTCGTGTTCTCCTTCCTCATTCTTTACTGAATAAGTGGGATAAGATGGGTGCATTGGTAATATCCCGATATGGAACACTGAGGATATCCAGTGACACCTTAACCAGCATGGCCTCAGGTCAGCAGGACGTTACATTGTCATTCCAGCAGGTAGATGTACAGCGTGCACAGCAGATCCGTGATTGGGCTGAGCAACAATCCAGCCTGACGCTGATGGGTCCGGTTACAGACATCAAAGCTAATGTGACAGGGACATCGACCATCATTCTACCGCTGGATAACGAATCCTTAGGTGAGTTACACAATGCAGAGCCCCAGTTCTCCATTCTTGTTATTCATGAGAATGGCGAGCGTGAGATTCTAAAAGGTACTGCTGTAATGGATTCAAAAGGGATTTTGTCGGGTGTGAGTCTGAATACGACCGGGTTAGGTACCTTTGCCATCGCCACAGATGCAAAGCCTCAAACCGGTCATACCCGTGTGCAAAATGCCCCAATCAATTCGTCAGATTCGCAAGAGCTAGCTCAAGTATGGCCAGATGTACAAGGCCATTGGGCAGCGAAGTCCTTGCAATCTCTTGCAGACAAAGGCTGGATACAAGGCTATAAAGACGGCAACATACGTCCTGAGCGCGCTGTAAGCCGTGCAGAATTTGTAGCCATACTGACCAGAGCATTGGGAACTGCTGGAGATGAGAGCCCTTCTACCTCATTTACAGATATGAAGGGACACTGGGCTGGATCATCTGTGGATTCTGCTTACCGTCAGGGATGGATTCAAGGGCTAACCGCTCAAACTTTCGGACCTGATGAAAGCCTTACCCGTGAACAGGCGATGGTGATCCTGTCACACGCGATGCAGAATCAGACATCCATTTCCAGCACTACTGCACTGCAATCCTACAAGGATGAGCAGCAGATTTCAGCGTGGGCCTCCGCAGCATTCCAAAATGCAGTATCCTCCGGCTGGATCAGCGGTTATCCAGATGGAACGCTCAAGCCAAAAGCGGCTATCAGCAGAGGTGAGATGGCTGAACTGTTAGTACGTATGCTTAAATAAGAATTTTCAAGTTTCATAGATCAGATGAGTATAGCCAATACAACGCGGCCTCCAAGCTTTTCGGGGGGCCGTATTTTTTATGTGTATTTTATGTAACGAGCCTTCAACAATCATTTTTGCTTGGTCATTCACCCTTTTCGCTTCAGAAAATATATTATGAGTATCTGCGAAACGGGGCGATGAACCACCTGTCACCTCTACTGTAGGAAGAACGATCAGGAGGAGATATTTGAGCATGAAACATAAAAAACCGTTCAGGTTCAGTGGTGCATCAAAAAAAGATGAAGACTGTAAACCAACAAGAGTAAATAGAAGTATCGAAGATCTTCTCAGGCTGATTAATGAAATGACCGCGATTATCCCCATCGTGTTCGCAAACCCTTCTGCGGCTAATGTATCTTCCTTGCAACAGGTTTTAAGACGTCTGTTGTCTCTGGCGAAAAGCTTAAGGCTTCGCGGCGGGGCCAAGGCAGACATACTGGCAGCGCTGGAGCTTGCTATTGTTGCGTTAGAAGCTACACCTTTCTCGCCGATCGGCGTAGGTACTGCACTGCAACAATTGCTGGATGCGCTATTGTCCATCGTTTTACAAGAATCCCTCGATCCTGCTCTTAAGGACAGCTTAATCAACGCGATCAGAATCACTGGAACGATGGTTAGCAACGTATTAGGTGAAACATACTTGTCAGGGGAGCCCGGTGCACAAGGAGCCCCAGGGCCTCCAGGGCCTCCAGGACCTCCAGGACCGGTGGGACCGGTGGGACCCGGCGGTGCGCCTGGACCAGCAGGTGGACCAGGGCCACAAGGACCTCCAGGACCTATCGGAGCGGCCGGACCTGTGGGCCTTGACGGGCCTGCGGGACCTGTTGGAGCGACTGGACCTGTGGGCGCTACGGGTGCTACGGGAGCCGATGGTCTACCGGGCGCGGTTGGCGCTGTCGGACCCGCTGGGGCCACGGGTGTTACGGGCGTTACAGGGATTACCGGAGCCACCGGCTCGGGAGCCATCATCCCGTTTGCTTCCGGAGGGCCTGCTACACTGACAACTGTTCTTGGTGGGCTGGTAGGAACCACAAGTTTGATCGGCTTCGGAAGCTCAGCTACAGGTATTGGCCTCGTAGGCGATACCATTGACCTCACAGGTACGCTTGTAGGACCGCTTATTAACTTTGCTTTTTCCGTACCACGGGATGGCGTAATTACCTCTATTGCTGGTTACTTCAGTACAACAGCTGCTCTGACCCTCTTAGCATCATCCGTTAGCATTACTGCCCAGTTGTTTAGTTCCCCAACACCTAATAATTCCTTCACAGCGATTCCCGGAGCTACCGTTATATTGACTCCCCCACTGACTGACATTGTTGCTTTGGGAACGATCTCTAGTGGTATTACTACCGAATTGGCTATACCCGTAACCGCGCAGACCCGTCTACTTATGGTCTTCTCAGCAACGGCTACAGGAGCCTCCCTCCTCAACACCGTGGTGGGTTATGCGAGTGCAGGCATTACCATTACCTGATCCAAGCCGAAAAGGGCCCAACAGGATTGTCCTGTTGAGCCCTTTTTATTTGTATTCCATCAGATGAACTAAACCGTTTCGAGCGATATTTTTACTTCTTCTCCCTCTTCACAAACAGCGAACGTTTTAACTTGTCCGTGATCAGGCTCTTGAACGATGCCTGTCTGCAGGTCAATTTTCCAGTCATATAAAGGATCATAGATATAATGACCAGATACTATCGCCTCTGTAAGAGGACCTCTTTTGGGATGAGGATTGATATTTTCAACGGCATAAAGCTCATTCTCCGAAGTGCGAAAAACAGCAATTTCGACACCTTTGATGTGGATGGTACGTCCTATTCTGATCGGAAAATCCTTACTGTGACCGACGACAAGCCATTCGGCATTTTTGATCATTTGCTTGATTGCTCCCTTCCTCAGGCATTTTAGATACAATTACACAATAGACGGGGTGACAACCTCGAATAAATTCTTGCGTGAATCCTCATCATTGATGATCTTTTTCCAAGGGTCTTCGACCTGTTGCAGTGCAAATTCGATACGTTCTACTAAAGCTTGGCGATTAGCTGTATCATGAACGACTACTTTCTGAATCTCTTCCAGACCGATCCGTTCCACCCACTCCGAAGTACGTTCCAGGTATTGCCCTGTTTCCCGGTAGAATTGCATTACGCTGCCTACAATATCAATCAGCTCGGCGTCGGTTTTCACTTTACAGAGTGAATCAGCCAACCGTGCTTTAATACCGCCATTACCACCGATAAAGATCTCCCAGCCTCCATCATTACCTACGATTCCGATATCTTTGGTACATGATTCCGCACAGTTGCGTGGACATCCATTAACCGCTAATTTGAATTTTGCCGGGAAGTCCAGTCGTTCGAATTTCCGTTCCAACACTTCTCCCATTCCCATCGAGTCCTGTGTGCCAAACCGGCAAAATTGCGATCCAACACAGGTTTTAACCGTACGAAGTGACTTCGCGTAGGCATACCCCGACGGCATATCGAGTTCTTCCCATACTTTAGGCAGATCCTCTTTACGGACACCGATCAAATCAAGCCGCTGTCCTCCTGTTACTTTAACGACCTTAACGTTGTATTTAAGAGAAACATCTGCTATCTTCTTCAAATCTTCTGGGGTCGTTACACCGCCGTACATTCTAGGAACAACTGTAAACGTTCCATCCTTTTGAATGTTTGCGTGCAATCGCTCATTTACAAAACGGGAATCTCCCTCATTTTCATAGGTATCCGGGTTAATCATTCCCAGATAGTAATTCAGCGCTGGCCGGCATTTGGAGCAACCTTCATCATTATGCCAACCCAGTACATTCATCACTTCACGCGTAGTTGTCAGCCCTTTGGTTTTGATCGCTTCCACAATCTCGTCTCGGCTCAATGTTGTGCAGCTACATATTCCTTGCTTGGCTGACGTCTTGAAGCTGTCTCCAAGAACATATTGTAGAATCTGCTCCACGACCGGCTTACATCCTCCACAAGAACGAGTTGCTCCGGTACATGCCTTAATTTCATCGACTGTAGTCAATCCATTGTCATTAATTGCATCAACAATGGCCTTTTTAGTTACACCGTTACAGCCACACACAATTTCATCATCGGCCATCGTTTCAGCGGATGATGTTTTCGACCCGTGATTGCTGCATCCAGTACCCATGAGCTGTCCATATATTTCATCTGTCATCAATGTTTGCTGACGTACATATTTTTGCAGGCTAGCAGATTCACTCACATCGCCAAACAGTACAGTTCCAACAATCTTATTTTCACGAAGCAGCACTTTTTTGTAGGTCCGCTTCCACTCATCTTTTGCTACAATCACCGTATGTTCAGGCTGGGTTATGAATTCGCCAGCTGAGAAAACATCCACCCCTGAAATTTTGAGCTTGGTGGAAACCACCGATCCCATATAACCTTCAGTTTCCGCGCCTGCCAAATGTTTGGCAATGACACTTCCCTGCTCAAACAGCGGAGCTACCAGACCATAACAGATTCCGCGGTGTTCAACACATTCCCCTACAGCATATACATCCGGCACAGAGGTTCTCATCAAATCATCGACTACAATACCACGGTTCGTTTCCATACCACTTTGCACAGCTACCTGAATATTAGGCTTGATCCCAACCGCCATAACGACCAAATCCGCTTCCAGCTCGCTTCCGTCAGAAAACCGCAGTCCTTGTACCCGATCTTGACCGTACACCTCCGAAGTTTGCATTTGCATAGCAAACTTGATTCCCTGGCGTTCTAGTTCTGCTTTTAGCATCGCAGAGGCTTCCCGGTCTAGCTGACGTTCCATCAAATCTTCCATTAAATGAACGACCGTAACATCCATCCCCAGATTGACCAGGCCTTTAGCTGCCTCCAGCCCCAACAGACCTCCACCAATGACAGCGGCCTTTTTATAGGTCTTTGCCGCTTCCAGCATTGCCGAGCAATCGGCGATATCTCGGAAACCAATAACTCCCGGTAATTCTTTACCCGGAATAGGCAGAATAAACGATTGTGAACCAGTAGCCACCAAAGCCACATCGTAATCAATTTCCAGTCCGTCTTCGGTGAGAATCTTCTTGTTCTCACCGTCGATACTTTTAACCATTTTTCCTGTATATAAAGTAATCCCTTGATCCGCATACCATTGCAAATCGTTCAGTATGATATCATCTATTTTTTTACTACCTTCCAACACATAAGAGAGCATGATCCTGTTATAATTCGGATGCGGCTCACTTCCCAGGACTGTAATTTCATATTTATCTGTTAATTTTAAAATTTGTTCGACCGTATTGATACCAGCCATCCCGTTCCCTATAACCACAAGCTTCTTTTTACTGTTTATCATATACCGGTTCCTCCATTCATTCGACGCTACTTCCTATCCGACGACATCTCTACGTTTCTAATGAATATTGTTTATGCTTCTATTTTAATACAGCAGATAGAGCTATATGTGATTATAATCACAATGTGGTTCGCATTAAGAATGTTTAGGGATTTCCCTATTCCGTTTCAAGGGGTTTTGCACCATTCCCTACGCTGACTCTCAGTGCTAGATAGCCCTAAAACAAAAACAGAAGTGTTTGGTGTGAGATCTGCCGTAATGATTAGATTTAAAAATAGTGTAGTTGATGATCATTTGCTCTGGTCATCGAACGAATCTTTCCAGTTCATGTGTAAATACAACCTTTATAAGGAATACTTTAGGGACAACTTGTATCTTAGAATTGAATCGTTTGGAGGTGGTCATCTTGTGGTCTAAAATAATTTCTTATATTCCGAGCTGGAGTATACTCTTTCAAGCAGGCCTCGCGTTGATTATTCCTTTAGGGATTTATTATATAAACACCTCGATTTATTCGTTTGTCGGTAGTAAGGGAGCGAAATCCAAACATTCTTCCGGTCGGCCGCTCTCCGATGAAAATAACGAAGGGCACCTTGATCAACAGAATAAACCAAACTCTAAAATTACAGGGAATTACGATTCCGATTTAAATTCGATCCGAGAGTCTATAGGCGGAAATAGTGATGTGCATTTTCGTGAGTTTATGTTGAAAAAATTTCATGCTCGGTCCGTATTAGTCTTCATAGAAGGCATGCAGGATGAAAAGCTTATGAGCAATCAGGTATTGGAGGTCTTGATGTTTGAGGGCCAGCAGGACCAACAGGAACAGCCGGAAAGTATAAGTAGCTCTTTTATAAAAGATAGCTTGATGCCACTTACGCAAATTAGTGAAGTTACCAGTATGGAGGAACTGCACGAGTTCATCCTTTTAGGTCATACTGCCTTATTAATTGAAGGAATGAAGGAAGCACTACTGGTAGGCTCGCCTAATGGCGCCATTCGCTCCGTCAATGAACCAACCTCTGAAGCACTACTTCGGGGTCCCAGAATCGGTTTTACGGAAGTATTAAGTGAAAATACTTCGATGCTTCGACGCCAGGGCTTAAATAAAAGTCTGGAAATGAAGAAATTTCAAGTGGGAAGCCGAATCAAAAAGGATCTGGTTGTCGCGTACATCAAGGATATTGTGAATCCGGATCTTCTTGAAGAAGTAAACCGCAGAATATCAAAAATAGATATGGATTTTTTGGCTGAATCCGGTTATGTGGAGCAACTCATTGAAGACAATTACTTAAGTCCGTTCCAGCAGGTTCACAACACAGAGCGACCCGACCGTGTCATTAATGCATTACTGGAAGGAAGAATAGCCATTCTTCTGGACGGGACTCCCTTTGCACTTATTGTCCCGGTGACCTTCAGTATGCTGCTTCAATCTCCCGAGGATTATTATGAACGCTGGATTCCAGGTTCACTTTTACGTTTGCTGAGATTTTTTGGAGCTTTCATAGCGCTGATGGGCCCTGCTTTGTATATCTCTTTTATTTCATTTCATCCCGGTTTGATTCCGACCAAGCTGGTCATTAGCATCATTCAGACCCGTCAAGGCGTCCCTTTTCCTTCCGTCATTGAAGTCATGATTCTGGAAATTTCGATCGAAATCCTGCGGGAAGCCGGCATCCGATTGCCCAAACCCATTGGTCCTGCAATGGGCATTGTGGGAGGCTTGGTCATCGGCGACGCTGCTGTAAATGCGGGCATCGTCAGCCCCTTCCTGGTGATTGTGGTTGCGGTAACTGCCATTTCTTCATTTTCGATACCGACATACAGTGCGGGCATTACCTTGCGCCTACTGCGTTTCGTCGGCATGCTCTTTGCAGCAATCCTGGGGATGCTCGGAACCATATTGTTCTTTCTGTTGATTTGTATCCATCTGACGAAATTGAAAAGCTTCGGCGTCCCATATGTGACTCCCTTTTCCCCGATGCGTCTAAGCGACTTGAAAGATATGTACATCCGAGCTCCTATATCTCTAATGAAACGAAGACCTGTTATGATGAAAACGCAGCAAAAAAGGCGTAGACCATGATGCCAAGACGAAGGAGGAGCTACTGTGTTTAGACGCTCTGATGACAAGATCACAACGAAGCAGGCGGCTGTATTCCTGACCAATACCGTATTGGGCGCAGGGATTTTGACACTGCCGAGGGGTGTAACTGAACAAGTACAGACTCCTGATGCATGGCTTTCTGTCCTCATCGGTGGAGGTATTGTCATATTCGTCGTCTGGGTCATGGTGAAATTAAGTCAACAGTTTCCCGGAAACACCATATACCAATACTCCAGAAGAATTGTAGGCACTGTTCCGGGAGGAATCTTAAGCGTGCTATTGATTATATACTTTATAATCATTGCCGGCTTTGAAATACGTGTGTTAGCTGAAGTGACCATGTTTTTTCTACTCGAAGGCACACCTATCTGGGCAATTGTGATTCCATTTATCTGGGTAGGGAGTTATTTGGTTTTTGGAGGCATTAATTCTATCGCGCGACTGTACCAGATTGTACTTCCGATCAGTCTCTTCTTTCTGCTTTTCTGTTTTCTCTTTAGCTTAAGGATTTTTGAAATTGATCATCTTCGTCCCGTATTGAGTGAAGGGGTTTTACCCGTCATCAAGGGACTGAAATCAACTATCCTTGTTTTCAGTGGATGTGAAGTCGTCATGACACTGGTCGCTTTTATGCAACACCCCGAGAAAGCATTTAAGGCCATGGTAGTGGGGATCAGTATCCCTTTAATTTTGTACTTTTTGACCGTAGTTATGGTCATCGGCGGGCTATCGGTAGATTCCACTGTGACAAGTACTTGGCCTACCATTAATTTGATGCGCAGTTTTGAAATCCCCGGATTTCTTTTTGAACGTCTAGAGTTTCCACTGCTAGTGATCTGGATGATGCAAATGTTTTGTAATTCCTGCAGTTTTTTCTTCAATGCATCCTTAGGTGTTTCACAGGTGTTTGGTTTTAAATATCGTTATGCGGTTTTCGGTTTAATCCCGCTAATCTTTATCTCCACAATGACTCCTGTTCGTATGATGGAAGTGTTTAGCCTGGGCGATGCGATCGGATATATGGGAATCCTATTATTTATTTTGATTCCGGTATTTCTCTCCATTGTGTTCATGATCAGGAAGAAGGGAATGAAGCAAAATGTGTAGACGACCTATCCTATCTGTACTGCTTGCCTTTATTCTTCTGGTGACTCAAGTCGGTTGTTGGAGCAGCAAAGAAGTAGAGGAACTTAGCATATATACAGGACTTTCTCTGGATAAGGGGGAGCTCACTCCATTGGAACAGGATCTGGAGAAGAAAGGTAGCCGTTACTTCAAGAAAAATAAAATTACGGCCAGCGTACAAATCGTCCCCAAAAAATCATCTGGAAGCCCAAACCAACAAGGCGGAGGAGGGGGACAAGAGCCAAACTATAACAACATAACTGGCACAGGAGATTCTTTGCTTGAAATCTTCCGGCAGCTCTCTCTCCGTTTGGATCGCCCCGTTATTGGCCACCATCTAAAGGTCATGGTGGTTGCCACCGATTTGGCGAAAGAACAGACGATGCAGCAATTGATGGATTTTGCGCTTCGTGATAATGATATTCGCCCGAGTTGCTTGGTCTTCTTAAGCAAGGGACGAGCAGCTAGTACTTTAGTTACCAAATATAAGGAAGAAGTCCCATCCATTCATATTCTGTATATGCTTCGTAACCATTTCAGAACCAGCAAGGTAATGAGGGGGGTCAATTTGTCTGAATTGGATGGGATGATGCATTCCAAAAAAAGCTATATATTGCAAAACATCACTGAATCCGATGGGGAATTGGAATTTTCAGGTGCTGGTATTATTAAAGGAGATACCGGTCACTGGATAGGCAGTTTGGACCAACAAGACGTGGAGAGTATTGGCTGGATTACAGGTGATGTTAAGGGCGGAGCTGTAAAAACATATGACAAGCGGAATGAAGCTATAACTTACGAAATCAAATCGGTAAAAAGCAAAATAACAACTAAAGTAACCGAAGGCAACGATATCTCGTTTCACGTAAAAATTGAATCCAAAGGACGTTTAATCGAAAACTGGGATGATAAAGCGGACCCGACTGAGACACAAAACATGAAGGAGGCTGAGAAAGAGTTTGAAAAACAAGTGACTCGCAGGATTAAGTCTCTTATGCACAAATTACAGTCAGAATATAAAGTCGATGTTGCCGGTTTTGGTGACCATTTGCATATTGAGAAACCGCAGGTGTGGAAAAAGGTAAAGGATGATTGGGATTACAAATTCAGCAAAACACCCGTAACCTTTGATATAAAATTATCCATTACGGATTTAGGTTCATCTGCTGAATGAAATAGTCGCTCCTGAATTTACAGAAGCGACTACACACTTAATTCAAATTGATTTTAAATACATCCCCTGCATTGCCACCCAAAACGATCAAGCCACCTTTGGGCAGTACAACCGAATTGTTATTGCTAGCAGTTGAAAATTGTACAACCGCTCCGTTTTCATCATAGACAGCGAACCCTCCGCTTGTTGGAAAATCAACGGTCATCGTTTTATTGGCTGAGTTTTTATCTATTTTATACCATGTGGCTTGGCCATTAGATGGTATGGTATACACTGATTTTCCTCCCAAGATAGGTTTAACAGCATCTTCACTGATATAGGATTGTCCATCTATGGTTAAATACTCCGAACCATCCTTGGTATAAAAATTCAGATCAAATGCATCTCTTCCACTCATAACAGGAATCTCAACGGCATTTACTGCTTTATTCTCATCCACAATTTTAGTTCCACTTGCGTATCCATTATGATCAACGGATAGTTTTTTCGTTATAAATGAGGGAGCCAGATAAAATATGGAAGATATCTTTTCATCCAAAGCATAATAATTTTTCCCGTTTCTGTTTTCCCATGCCTTTTTAACTGTGGGATTTACAGGATTGGCATCTAGCTTTTGATACTCATAAGTCACCATAACCATTTGACTTAATCCCGGAAAGTCTAAATATAGGTTAGCCTTAATATACGTTTTCCCGTTTTTTTGTTGGTCAAAGCTTACAACTACACTTCCATCACTGCTTTTGAATTGTCCATTGCCTATATACACATATTTTTGCGCCGGGACGAATCCATCCAAGAAAGCAGGCAAATCAAACTCACCGTTTTTAATCTCTACATTGATGGTTGTACCCACAGAACCGTATAATCCCGAATAAGAAAGTAACTCAGATGGCATTTCCACCTTTACAGGAGGCTCAAATGTTTTCTCCGGTAGGATGTCTTTAATGATGCCCTTATCTTTTAAAACTTCCAATAAAATGTTAGAGGCAAAAATACTATCTAAGATGGAAGACCCTCCAGATGAAAGTACAGCCATAGAAATATGATGCTCTGGTATGGTGATCAAAGTAGAGTGATACAAAACAGTATCCCCACCCTTGGATAACGCTGTTATTCCGTAATCACTAAACGGTGCCAACTGAACCGCATCCCAACCAAGTCCATAATTAAAGCTGTTTGTCTCTTCAGGTACCCATATTCCTTTTCGATATTCATGACTTTGCATGGACTTCGCCGATTGGGCAGATAGAATATCGGGTCTGTTCCCCGTTAACACTTCTGAAAACATAGCCACCTCTTCTGCGGTGGAGTATAAGCCCCCTGTCCCGATGACATTGGCATTTTCAACCGGTAAGGCCCCCTCAATCGCAGGAAAATAAGTTTTGGACAGCTTTTGTCTATCAAATTGATCGAGAGGTGTTTTGGTAGATTTCAAACCTAAAGGGGTACTCATATGCTTTGCCAGGAAATCGGTGTAACTTAGACCGCTCACCCGCTCAACTAATATTTCAAGCAATTGAAATCCATCATTGGTATATACGGAATATTCGCCAGGGTTTGATTTTAAAGTTTCTGATTGCAACCTTAGCAAGAGCTCATCATGATTTTCTGTATCATTGTTATTAAATAACATACTATTTTTATAGTGAGCACCATAAAGACCTGACGAATGATTTAACAGCATACGCGGTGTAATTTGTTTGTATCTTTCATCAGACATTTTAAAGTCCTTAATGTATGTTGTTAATGGCTGATCAATATCTACCTTATGGGCATCCACCAGCATCATCGTTGCAGCAGATACATACATTTTGCTTGTAGAGCCTATACCGAACATCGTATCTTTGGTGATCGGCTCGTTGGTTGCTTTATTCTTTACACCCACGCTATCCGATAATACGATGTTTCCATGATCCATAATGGCATACTGCACACCGCTAACACCGTATTTGGATACCAGCTCCGAGGCCAGACTGCGAGCCTTTTCCTTGATAGGTTCATCAGTGCCTTGAGCAAAAGTATTCGTCATCGGCAGTACAAAAAGCATAGCAGAAACGAACACAGCTATTATTTTCTTCATTCCATATTTCCTCCTCTTATAGCTTCACCAGATTTTATTACTGACCTGATCATACAATGAACGAGGATTCTATATAAAAAAACACCCTTAAACGAAAAAAACAATCCCTAAACAACATGATGTCTAAGGAATGTCCTTATAAAATGGCAATAAAACCATATTATTGAATACTTTATTTTTCGTTTCAATGGTCATATTCCCACCATATTTGTCACATATTCTAGATATATTGGTTAAGCCAATGCCATGAACATCTGGGTTTGATTTTTGACTATGCAAATGAGCCACTTCATTCTCCACATGATTAAGGATGTGAATGAAAAGCGCGGACTCATTGGAATGTATTTTAATAAGAATGTACCTGTCATCCGCAATCTTGACCTTTTTAGATGCTTCTATGGCATTATCCAGCATATTCCCTAGGACTACACATAAATCATAACGTTCAATATTTACTTTCTGTGAATATAAGTTAAGTTGGGTATCTATCTTTATGCCATTGGCTTGCCCAATATTAAGACTATTCGTGACAAGAGCATCTATAACCAGATTACCGGTATTAACCCTTTGATATGCTCCTTCGATCTTATTTAAGGTAACCTTAATATGTTCACTCGCCTCTGCCAATTCATTTCTCTTGATACATTCTTCAATATACAAAAACTGTTGGTGTGTATCATGAATGATTCTTTTTATATTTTTGAAGCTGTGAACCGTTTTTTCGTAGTTAGCATCTTGGTAGTCCATCTGATGTTGTAATTGAGCATTTTCATGCATTAATTGAAATTTTTCAATGACATTATCAAAAATATATATGATAAAAACATTTAAGGAAATAAAGCCAATAATAGAACCAAAATAATACATATTCTTTTCACTATAAACAGATAAAACATTGACCTGGTATAAACTTATGATGGGAACGATTAAAAATAAAATATAGTAACGATGTTGCAAAGGGAAGGTTCTGCGTTTGGCAAATAGCCGTATAATCTGAATGACAGCAAACATGATAATGCAGCTGAGTAGCATAACCTTTGAGAATATTAAGTGATCTTGTCCACTCAAATAGATAAAGTTGCCAATTTTAACGGAGCCTACAACATATAAAATATAAAGAGATATAAAATTAACGCTGGTTATCAATACAGCATAAAGAATAGAAAAAATGATCTTTGTCTTTATTTCCACTGTATACGATTGCGCTAAACTAAATATGACAAGTAATGCTAAGATCGAAGCTATCGTAGGAGTCAAATAAACACTTAAATATAAGGAATCCAGCAATCCAAAAATAATGAAGTACACGAATCTGTTCGGCTTTCGATTGGACTTATCAAAAACCGAGTTAAAGTAAAAATTCACTTGGAAGCACATAACAAGGACAACGCAAAGATTAAGAAGCAGGGAGTTATATTCCATCATATTAATGCATCTTCATGATCATAAATTTGGTATATATATCTTTAACTTCTTTTATTTTAGAACGCCCAATAGGTAACTTCACATCATTTGACATCAAAACATCACCGCCAGCAAATTTTTTCACATGAATTAAGTTTATAATAATCGAACGATGAATTTGTAGAAAATTATGTTCTTTTAATGCTGAAGCATAGTCCGAAAGAATCCCTTTGCTATCATAGGTTTGAGTAGAGGTTACAAAATGTAGTTTGTTTTTTATGGTTAAGCTTTTGACCACTTCAATACTAATGATATCATCATATTTTAAAAGCACTTCCTCATAAGCTGACTTGATGATAACGAATTTTTTATCGAGAGATTGAAAATATTGACACAGCTTTATCATTTTTTCCTCAAAGATATGGGGAGCAATCGGTTTTATTAAATACTGAAATGTGACTACGTCAAAACTTTCCACCATATATTCAGGGTAGCTCGTTAAAAAAACAATCTGTTCATCCAGGTGATTTAAACTCCTTATTTTTTGGGCGGTTTGGATTCCGTTCATGCCACTCATTTCAACATCCAATATTAAGATATGGAATGGAGACTCATGGTTTTGATAATGAGATACCAGCTGTTCTCCGGAGTCGAATAATTCAACTTTAAATTCTATACTGGTCTTTATCGACAAAGTAATCAGCATATTTTTAACAAGCTCTCTCTGCTTGTGCTCATCATCGCAGATAGCCACTCTATACATAAATAACATACACCTCGTTTCCATTGCATTGATCATGGAATTGTATTCTAAACAGTATATAACCTTTTAATATTCTATAAACAGCTTTTGGATAAAACGCAAATTCAAATCCCTCAAATGCCAGTATACAAGCTGCTCAGCAGTTGCATCCAAGGTAAAAAAGAAACCCTCGTCTTAAAAGACGGGGTTTCTTAACTATATTATTGATCGTTATTTTAAAAAATCTGCTCTCTTGTCTCCACCGTGGGAACGTCTGGCAAAGTCGACAAATTGGAATTTGTCCAGCCGATGCCTTGACTCGGTATACTGGAACAACGTGGTGTCCTCCAGATAAACATAGTTACGTACTACGACCACATGAGTGTAGTTCTGAAGGTCCATCAGCCTATGATCTTCTTCGTCTGCATTTTCTACGGAAACGACTTTTTTTGCATAACTGATTTGAAGATGGAGCTCTCCCTCCAAATATTCGTAGATGGATCCACGACTAATTTCCTCAGTAAGCACAGATACAATGTCTGATCGAAAGTAATCTTTGTCCAATATGACGCATTCACCTTCAATTTCACGTGCACGAACGACTTTCCAGACCAAATATTTGTCTTTGTCAATCTCAAGATGATTGGCTATGTCATCTGGAACTGGAAGTAGTTGATTTTCATGTACAATGGTTCGTGATGTACGCCCAATCCGTTCGGACATTTCCTTAAAACTGACCAGACCTCCTATAGGAAAATCCATCCGTCCCATATCCAGAACAAAAGATCCTTTAGCTTTTATTTTATGGATATACCCATTTTGTGCAAGCAAATGGAGTGCCTTACGTACGGTTTCGCGAGAAGTGTTATACTCCCGGGCCAGTTCATTTTCAGATGGCATTTTCGTACCTGGAGCCAATTCGCCTGTCTGAATCTGTCCCGAATAATCCTGATAAATTTGCAAAAATATATTCTTTGTCAATTTTCATCACCACGTTCATTGTAGCATTCTTTCACTTCCCTGTTCACTATAATAGACTGTGCGAATTGAAACTGAATTAATTCCTATGACCTGATGAAGAATTCAAATGAATTTTCATTAAGGTATACTGCAAATCGTCTGCCTCACCTGGCAGTTCCTCAACCGATTTAATCATACTTTGGCCATCCGGGACAATGACAGGTGTAATGATGGGATATCCAGATTTCTGAATCAGATCACGGTCAAATTCCATCAATAGTTGTCCTTGTTTCACAGTTTGATCTGTCTCCACATGTATGGTGAATCCCTCACCCTTCAGTGACACCGTATTGATCCCCACATGTACCAGAATCTGTACACCTGTCGGATGCTCCAAAATCAAGGCATGCTTGCTTTTCATCATGATATGAATAACTTTTCCGCTGAAAGGGGCAAGAATCTTGCCATCCTTCGGTTCCACTGCGATACCGTGTCCCATCTGCCGTTCGGCAAAAGCCGGATCAGGAACCTGCTCCAATGGCACAACACGTCCCAGTACCGGAGTCTTTACTTCAAGCACATCCAGTGCAGAATTTTGACGGCCCGAATCTTTCCGTACGGAGTCGTTAGCTGGTGTAGCTGGAGTCTGACGGCGCTTATTTAGCAGTTTTCCATACATAAAGGTTAAAGTGAACGGTACAATCAATACGATCGCCATCCCAATGAAGAATACACCCCAGTTGTTTGGGAAAATAGACAAGAAGCCTGGAATCCCTCCCACACCAATGGAAGAAGCCATCACATGATTTACGGTAAGCAGTATACCTGCGATACCCGAACCGATCATTCCAAATACGAACGGATATTTATATCGGATATTCACCCCGAATATGGCAGGCTCGGTTACACCCAGAAAAGCAGACACAGAAGAGGTAAGAGCCAACCCTTTTCCCTTTTGCTCCTTCAATACCAGCATCATGGCCAATGCTCCGGCCCCCTGAGCGATATTGGACAGCGCCAGCATCGGCCAGAGGAACGTTCCACCCTGCGTACCAATTAATTGCACATCCACCGCCAGGAAAGTATGGTGCATTCCCGTAATCACGAGCAAGGAGTACAAGCCTCCATAGATCAAGCCTCCCACCGCAGGAGCCCAATCGAAAACGTATACAAGACCAGACGTAATAGCATTACCAATCATAAAAGTAACCGGACCGATCACTGTAAAAGCCAGAAATCCCGTTATTAATAATGTAATCGGTGCCACGAGTAACAGCTTAAATGAATCCGCTATCTTTTTATTTAGGAATTTTTCAATTTGTGCAAGTACGTAAGCGGATACTAAAACAGGTAAAACCTGTCCTTGATAACCAATCTTGTTCACTTCCCACCCAAACAAATTCCAAACCGGAACGGTTCCTTTGGTAACGGCATCCGCATAACCGTATGCACTTAATAGATCTGGGTGAACCAGAATCAGACCCAGTACAATCCCGAGTAAAGGACTGCCGCCAAACCGGACAACGGCTGACCATCCAATTAAGGCAGGTAGGAATGTAAAAGCGGTGCTGGCAATGGTGTTAATGATAGCAGCAAAGTCAGTCCATTGAGGATAGACCTGAACCAGAGCCATACCTTCGAAGAAAATCCCCTTGCCTGTCAAAATATTATTTATTCCAAGTAATAAACCTGCAGTCACGATTGCGGGCAAGATGGGGATAAAAATATCTGCCAGCGTCTTGATGGCACGCTGAATTGGATTTTGTTTTTTGCTTGCTGCATTTTTGACATCGTCTTTAGAAGCCCGACTACCTCCTGTAATGGAGATCATTTCGTTATATACCTTATCCACCAGGCCTGGACCAATCACGACCTGATACTGTCCTTGTGAAGAAAATTGGCCTTTGACCAAATCATTTTGTTCCAGTGCATCTTTATCTACCAGCTTATCATCATAAAGGGCAAATCGCAGACGAGTTACGCAATGCGTAGAGGCCTCTATGTTGTCTTTGCCACCAACGGCTTTTATAATGTCTTCTACCTGTGATCTTTCAATCGCCATCTAGCCCACTCCCTTAACGTTTGCTCTTTTTTAGCAGCAACCCCGGTTATAAAAAATAACGTTCCCGGGGTACTACTAGTTATCTCCATACTATTCACTAAGACTACGGACAATCCACATATATGAAGCATATGGGGCCAAAGTGATCTCTTGTTTTAGCTCCGGGACGTGCTGGGTATTACCTATTAAAAGCTCAGCCGCACCCAACGCTTGATTTTTTAATGATGAATAAAATGAATCCGGTATACGGAATTGCGCATCCTGTCCGCTAAAATTAGAGATGACGATCAAAGTCTCCTCTTCATTGCTGCGTTGATAGGCGTAGACCTGAGGATGAGCTTCGTCCAAACGTTGATAACTCCCGTCAGTAAGGACCTGCACCGTCTTACGCAGGTGAATCAGCTGACGGTAATGATTGTAGATCGAGTTCGGGTCCTCTAACTGAGACTGAACGTTGATCTGTGGATATCGATCATCTACCTTAATCCAAGGCGTGCCTGTAGTGAAGCCCGCATTGCGAGTGTTATCCCACTGCATCGGTGTCCTCGAATTATCACGAGACCGCTCTCGAATGATATTCAATGCTTCTTCTGCACTTTTGCCTTGTTCCTGTAAGATACGATACATATTCAGAGATTCAACATCCCGAAACTCTTCAATATCTGCCCACTGCGGGTTGGCCATCCCAATCTCTTCACCTTGAAATATATAGGGCGTTCCTTGAAGACCATGTAACGTGGTTGCTAGCAGCTTGGCACTTTCCGCATGGTATTCGCCATCATCCAAAAAGCGAGAGATCGCCCTTGGCTGATCATGATTGTTAAAAAACAATGCACTCCAGCCGCCACCTTGTTGCATGCCCGTTTGCCAATCCGAGAATAGCTTCTTCAACAATTCAAAATCATATGGCATCAATTCCCACTTATGTCCATTTGGATAATCTACCTTCAAATGATGAAAATTAAAGGTCATGGACAATTCTTTTCTTTCTGGATTGGAATAACGGATACAGTGATCCAGTGAGGTGGAGGACATCTCCCCTACAGTGACACTGTTATACGCTGAGAATACTTTCTCATGTAATTCATGAAGGTATTCATGCACACTTGGGCCGTCCGTATAATACTTACGCCCGTCCCCAGGAGCCGTGCTTCCATCGTCGTCCGAGAATTGCTGATCTTTGGAAATCAAATTAATGACATCAAGTCGGAAGCCACTAACTCCCTTCTCTGCCCAAAATTCCAGCACATTAACAACTTCCTGACGAACTTTGGGATTTTCCCAGTTTAAATCCGCCTGCGTCTTATCAAACAGTGTCAAGAAATATTGGTTTGTAGCCTCGTCATACTGCCAAGCTGGTCCACCAAACTTGGAAATCCAGTTGTTCGGAGGTCCTTCATCGGGTGCTGGGTCACGCCAGATATAATAGTCCCTGTACTCACTATCCTTAGAAAGCCGCGCCTGCTGAAACCAGACATGCTCTGTGGAAGAATGGTTAACCACGATGTCGATCATCAAGTGCATCCCACGCGCCCGAATTTCCCGGCTCAATTCTTCAAAATCCTGCATTGTTCCATAGTCAGGATTAATCCGGCAATAATCGGCTACATCATACCCGTTATCACGTTGTGGTGAGACATATACAGGCTGCAACCAGACAATATCGGTACCCAGTTTTTGCAAATAATCCAGCTTTTGCGTCAGTCCTCTTATATCACCGGTTCCTTTACCCGTCGTATCGTTAAAACTTTTGGGATAAACCTGATAGACTACTGATTTTCGCCACCAGTCCTTATCTTGAGGAACCAAAGTCCTATTCGTTGCTTCCATTCATGCTCATTCCTTCCTTGCGAAATGAAGTAGCGTAAAAAATAATATAACGCTTTCAATATCTTGTATATACAAGATTAAGTCATGTATATACAAGTTGTCAACAGCTTTATTTATTAAGGTAATACCCGTTTTGCAGCTAAATGATCAGGAGACTCATCCATTCTGTCCGATTGTATGTTATAACTCGTAAAATAAGCTCAATTCACACGAAAAAAAAGCTCCTGCCTATAGTCAGGAACCTTTCTTTTCTATGATGGAAACGGTATTCATTTACATCCATATCGATAGTGCACTATAAAGGAGCAATAAGGACATTATGATATTGAAGGAGCGCTCATACTTGTTCAAGAAACGCTGAAACATAGCCCCAAAAATCGCCCAGCACACTACAGCTATAAAACCAATACAGGTCAAAAGTAATGAAATCATAATAAGCTCTATATACGATACATCATAAGGCATAACAAACGTTGAAATGACCGTAATACCATACAAAATGACTTTTAAATTGATAAATTGCAGCAGCAATCCTGATTTGAAGGAATATCCTTCATTGTGATCATTATTTTTAGAAGAAGGTTTGCTCTTCGCTATTTTTATCGCCAGATAAAGCATGTACAGACTACCGAGTACATTCATCCAGATTTTAACCCGTGGCAAAAAATGATACAAAGCAAGATTAAAATAGCAGGCTAACAGCATAATAGCGAAACAGCCCGCTGTTACTCCCAGCAAAAATGGAAATGCTTTTCTCAAACCTAACCGCCTGGCACTGTCTAATGACATAATATTGTTGGGTCCGGGCGTAAAGCTGGTAACAATCACATAAGAAAGAAACGGAATAACCGGCATGCAACAATCAACTCCAGTATGTTATAATTGTATAAAGTGTGCGTTAAAACGCACGTTTGTACTTTATGATTGTACAATACGTTCTTTATAAAGCACAATAGGGGCGAATAATTATGGAGAATATTAATCTGATTTTAAGTAAAAATTTGAAATATCTAAGAAATGAACGAAAATTAAGTTTAGATAAATTAGCCGATCTGACGGGGATCAGTAAAACGATGCTTGGTCAGATTGAGCGGGGAGAATCAAATCCTTCGATTACAACCGTATGGAAAATTGCGAACGGTTTGAAAATCTCTTTCACTGCCCTGATTAATGAACCCCCTGCAGATGCAGTAGTCGTTCCGAAAACCAAGGTGCAAGTGCTTGAAGAAAATAATCACTATCGGTTGTATCCGTTTTTTCCCTATGAAGGAAGTAGAAATTTTGAGGTTTACACCGTAGAGATTGAAGCAGGCGGGGAACTGAGTTCAGCGCCACACCGTGAAGGTACAGAAGAATTTATTACGGTATTTGAGGGTGAAATGGTGATAAAAGTCAGCGAAGAAATGTACACAGTTAAAGCTGGAGATTCAATCCGGTTTAAAGCAGACCGTCCACACATTTACTATAATCTAGGAGAAACACTAGTTCGGATGAATATGATTATTTATTACTCTGTATAGTTCAATCTTGAAGACCATAAGCATACTAGTCTTTAAATTAAATGATCCTATTAAAATAAAGAGCTATTTTAATAGGATCATCGGAACAAATATTAAATGCTTTGCCTGTATGCTGTTTAGGAGATTTCAATCTGCTTAATTATTCGTGCTGGATTTCCAGCTACAACCACATGATCTGGAACACGATCCGTCTCTGTCGTCTGATTAAAGAGACGGACACATCTTCTCGCATACTCTCTTTCACTCGTTAATTGAGGATCAGCAGCTACATACAGTTCTCCATCTATCATCTTTTGTTTTTCCGTTTTCATAGTCATGCGACAATCCCCTTTATTTTTTAATCTGATTTTTTCTTTCACTCCAATGGGTTGGGCTGCACCCGATATCAAACCAGCGACCATAACGCCAACAAGCACTACAATCAAGGCATGCAGAAGTTCCAACATGTTCACCTAAAAACCCTAAGCCTGGGGGATCTATAAGTAGTCCCGCTAAAGAAATGCAGCTAATCCAAAAATAATGATTCCCATTTCGGCAGTCGAGACATGTAAATTACCCCGTATAGTAGGCGTTCGAGATACCCAGGAAGCAAAAGCTACACCCGGTAAAGCGAACAACAAAAACAAGATATTACGAATTACCCGAGGATTCATGGATGATTCTACTGGCATTTACATATCTACTTATCACCACTTTTTATTAATGTTTTAATAAGTTATATCATAATTAGTCATTCTATTCGTATCCAAACTATTTGTCAAAAAGAGAACTATGGCTGCTTCCCCCCGACAGTTAGGTAAACACAAAAAAACGACCATAAGGTCGTTTTTTGCTAGTCTATGCTCTCTTTGAACGCATCCATAACATGATAGGAAGTAACGCCAGCGCCAGAATTCCTCCCGCATAAGAAAGTATGGAATAGCTTGAATTTGCTACGATCATCCCGGACAGTGCTCCTCCCGAAGCTCCTGCCAAAGCAATAAGTACGTCCACCGATCCCTGTACCTTAGCTTGATTAGATATTGTCGTCGAATCTACAATCAAAGCGGTTCCACTAATCAGTCCAAAATTCCACCCTATCCCTAAAAGAGAAAGCGCCACAATAAGCAAAACCATCGAATCAGTGGGAGCCAACGCAGCTACTACGCCAGCGAGAAGTAGCGTTACAGCTGAAGCCATCGCCATCGCTATACGACCAATCTTATCGACAAGAATACCCGTAACTAGAGACGGAAGATACATAGCACCAATATGAAAACCGATGACTAATCCTACTTCGCCGAGTCCATGTCCATGGTGCTTCATATGTACGGGAGTCATCGTCATAATCGCAACCATGACAATTTGAGTTATTATCATGATTAAAGCGCCAAGAATAATTCCTTTTCTACCATCACGAGTAGCCTCAAGATCAGAAGACGACTGGCTTCCTTGTGCCGCCTGATTCGCAACTGCTTTGGCCACCAATAAAGGGTCAGGATGAAGAAGTAGCAATAATATTATGCCTGCTAATGTATAGGCTACCGCCGCTAAAAGAAAAGGTCCCGCTAAACTGGGAACTCCAATGGATAACGCAAACTCTCCGGTAACGTTAACTAAGTTGGGACCGGCTACCGCTCCGATCGTTGTAAAGACCATAGCCATACTCGCAGCTGTTGCCCTCTGCTTTGAACTTGCGAGATCTGTACCGGCATAACGAGCCTGCAGATTTGTAGCCGTTCCCGATCCATAAACAAGAAGGGAGACTAGAAGCAGGGTAATACTATTCATAAGGGCTGCAACAACGACACCGATCGCCCCAACTCCCCCTGCAATAAAACCGAGTCCCAGCCCCATTCGTCGGCCGAATCTTTGGGAAAACCGACCAACGAGGAGCGCTGCAGCCGCTGAACCAAGTGTAAATAGTGCCGCAGGAATCCCCGTAAATTTATCCGTACCCAGCATATCTTGCGCCAACAACGCACCAACGGTTACTCCGGCAGCAAGTCCGGCGCCTCCAAAAATTTGAGAGAAAATAACGGTGATAAGCGTACGACGATACAGTTTTCTTTGCTTATCTGAAGATTCCGCATAGGAATTGATAAGCGCTTGCCTCTTCTGCGAAGCATTCGTCAAATTCATTAAGGCTAACTTCCTTCCCTGATAAAGTCGTTCCAATCGTGAACACTCTTATCCAAGTGTCTAGCTTCGAAACCACGAGCCTGCAACAATGCAATAGCTCTAACCGCCATTAAGCAATACGGGCCTCTGCAATAAGCCACAATCTTCGAGTCGGCTGGCAACAAAGATAACTGCTCCGCTAATTCTTCAATTGGAACGGAAACAGCCCCCGGTATATGAGCAGTTTCATATTCATCTCGCGGCCGTACATCAAGAAGTGTGACCTCTCCTTTTTCCATCCGCATTGCCAATTCTTCCATTGTGACTCCTTCAACATCCGAGAATTGACCCAAAAATTGCTCCTTAATGTGCTGAACTTCAATTAACTGCTTTTCAGACAGGTCATACAGTGAATTTAAAAAGTGCAAAACAGATGAATCAGAAAGTTCATAATACACAAAGTTTCCCTGCTTTTTGGATTGAACCAACTTAGCTTGATATAGAGTTTGTAGATGCTGAGAAACATTGGCAACGGACATCGAAGTCATTTTAGATAGAACTTCAACTGATTTGGGTCCTTGTATGAGAATATCAAGAATTTCCAACCTTTTCGGGCTGGACAAGCATTTTCCGATCCGTGCGTATTCGGTGAAAAGCCCATCTTTGAAATCTCGTTCGTTCACTATTAAACACCCCATCCATTAAACTATTCAATTAATTTCTTTAATACCGAAATTATAAAACTTTCTTATTTTTATGTCAATTCTGAAACCTACCTATATATAAAAATAAAAAAGACCAGCCCAGAAGCTGGTCAAGAGTAACAATAATACGTAAGCTAAAATACAATGTCTTTACTGAATCAACCTTGAATTGTCATTTATATTCTTGTTCCACTTTCAGCCTGGTTTCTCCCAGTAACCCTCCATCTGCTGATGCTTGAAGCAACAGCTCACCAGCCACATTCCCAGATTGTACAACCACAAGACACCTTCCTCTGTGTGTTCGTCTCTCATTCCCCTTGTAGGGTTCATCACTGGTGAGGTCCCCATTGTCTACTCCAAGGATGCGACCATTCCCATGTAGTTTAAAGGTTAATTCAACATCCTGGTTAGGTACAATGATCCCATGTTGGTCTATGACGGTTACTTCTACATGAGATATCTCATGCCCATCAGCAGGTAGAACCGTCCGATCGGCCTCCAACTTTAGAGCATAAGGAGTCCCGGCAGTAGTCAGTTCATGCTCACAAACCTTCTCGTTTCCATTACGACCCACAGCTCGGATTTTGCCCGGTGTATAGGGAAGCTCCCATAGGATTAAATGATTAGGGTAATCCACTAGCTTCCTCTCACCGTATAATTCATCATTCACGATCAATTCCACACTCTCACAATTGGTGAAGGTAACCAACCGTATCAATTTTCCACCGTAGTCAGGAAATGTCCAGTGATCTTCCATGGCCGGAGATTTCCAGTGCATTGTCCATGTCGGATTAAATTCCGATTTCATATGTTCGTTAAATGCGGCTATGTGCACAACAGGCTGATTAGACCATAAGCTTTGTTGGAGATAAGATACTGGTTTGCGGAATCCGCAAGTATCAATCAGGCCCGAAGACCACCCTTTGGAGGGATAGCTCGTTTCTCCCAAATAGTCAATTCCACTCCAAACAAATTGACCGATCACATAATCATGATTAGCGACATCAAACCAGGGATTCATAAGCAAATAACCTTTAACCCGGTTATCCTTGCCCCGATAGTATGGAAACGTCTCGGTTCCAAGGATAAGCATATCCGGCATGGCCGCCCTATAGTGCTCATACCACTGCTCCTGATAGTTTAACCCCAGAACATCCACTCGTTGTGCCAGCTGCTTAGTATGCTCCACTTTGGCCTCAATCGAACCCTCACGCAAGCTGATCGGTGTATTATGCGGCTCAAGCGCATATGTAACCGATCGGGTTGGGTCTTTTTCATGGCAGAAACCCACGAGCTGCTCCAACATTTTTAGCATGGATGGCTGCCCTTGGTTTTCCACTTCATTCCCAACGCTCCACATGAAAACACTGGGATGGTTCCTGTCTCTGAGCAACATTGCCTCCAGATCTTTTTCCCACCACTCATCATATAAATGCTCATAGAAAAGAGATTTCCACTTATCAAAAGCCTCATCAACCACCAAGAACCCCATCTGGTCACATAAATCTAATAATTCGGGCGCCATCGGGTTATGAGCAAAACGGATCGAGTTACAGCCCATTTCCTTCAGCTTTTGCAGCCTTCTTTTCATGGCTGTATCATGGTAAGCAGCCCCCAGACAGCCTAAATCATGGTGAATGCACACTCCCTTTAGCTTTAAGCTGTGCCCATTCAAAAATAAACCTTTTTGTGTATCCAGCTTCACTTCTCTTATGCCAAAAGAGGTACAATAACGATCCACCTCTGTATTGTCGCAATAGATCGTCGTCTGGGCTTCGTAGAGCACTGGGTTGTCCGGTGACCATAGTTCTGGCTCTAAAACTCGCGTTTTTGCTCTATTTCCCCCGTTTCACAGCTCGAAAGAGTAACTCGGTTTTCCACTTTTCCTTGGATCTGTCCCTGTGGGTCCAGCATTTCAGTCATAATCGTACACTCTACGGCATGCGCGTGTTGATTAGTGACCTGGATTCTGACAGTCACCTTGGCTTCATCTGGCGAAATTTCAGGTGTGGTAATGTAAGTCCCCCATTCGGTTATATGAATATAATCCGTACAAATCAGCCAAACATTACGATAAATACCGGCCCCCGAATACCATCTGTCAGGTGAAAGAATCGTATTGTCCACTTTGACGGCAATCACATTTTCCTCATCCCACCGAATATATGGAGTCAAATCATATTGAAAGCTAACATATCCATAGGGTCGCTTGCCCACAAAATGCCCATTGATCCAAACCTCACTGTTACTGTGAATGCCATCAAATTGTATGTATACGCGCTGTTTTGGAGAGGAGGGCTTCACATTAAAATGCTTTCTGTACCATCCGACAGACCATCTTGGCAAATAAGCCTGATTGCCACCATACAGCATATGTGGATCAAAGGACTTTTCAATGCTCCAATCATGAGGGACATGAAGGAGCCGCCAATGCTCATCGTTGTAGTCCATTTTCTCAGCACCCGCGTAATTTCCTTCTATAAATCTCCAGTCTGTTTTGAACGGCATAATCACTCTGCTTCCCATGATCTCGCCTCCATTTCATAAAGTGGATGAACGGATATAACAGCAGTGCTGGATGACCATCACAAAAAACGTGTTCTCATTACAATATTTGAAACACCGGGTGATCTTCAATAAAGTGTACGGGAAGCATCGGAAATTGGGCGGAAAGCACATCTGCGAGATACTTCATCCCAGGTGCTTCACTTTCAGCATGTCCCAGCATGATAAGTGCTCTACTGTGCCCTTGATAGACAGCATCTTTAACATATTCTGGTGTTTCCCATTCTGGGCCTTCACCGGCGATGACTACATCTACATTTTCATTTAGAAATAATGGAATGGCTAGATCGCCACCTCCCCTGTATCCTACTGAAATTCCCACTCGTTCACATGGCATGGAAACCTCGCCAGCCACCCGTACATAACGAATATGTAGTTTGGCTTTGATATATTCAGCGATCTCCTTAACTTTCATAGCGGGAATAGTCAAAATGGCGGCCGTCGGCTGCTGTTTTACCATGTAGTTGTGCCAGCCAAGCGCCTGAAGAAGCCCAACCATCACTCCATCCGGTTGATAACGATGTATGGTGTCATGAAACCGATAAATGCCTATACCTGCATCGGCAATGAGGCGAGATTTTTGCGAAAAAACCGGATCATGTAGTAGACACTCATGCATCCTCTGATGACTATAAAAAATGCCTTCATGTGTAATGATAAAATTTGCACCTAGAGAAATAGCTTGTTCTATCACGTACTGTGAAGCGGAGAAAGCGGTTACAATTCCTTGCACCTCAGTATCTACAGATCCTGGGTCCAGCAGATCTACGGTGGTGTGGGGTAGGCTTATTCCCTTGGTCAGATGATTCACAATCAGACCCATAGTCATGGTCATACACGTTCCCTCCTCATGGATAATGCATAGCAATTGTACCATTTTATTTCAGCCATAGGCGCTATTCTTTCTAGCAAAACAGCCAGTTCCAGAGGAGCCAGCTGTTTTACGAATAATTCTATTATTTATACAGAACTCCTAAAATGGAGTCGATTCGTTCTTTTGCTCCTTGCCAGGATGTCATGACGGGGAACTCATATTGCTCTCTTGCTCTCAGATTCCATGGATGAGGAATACAAAGCACCTTTTTCCCCTCCTTTAGCGCAGGTACTAAATTATGAGGGCCATCATCAATCAGGAGATCATAGTTAATCAGGTTCTTTCGTTTACATGGGAAAAAGTTCTCGATCGGAATGAATGGCATATGTCTTTGAAGCCAATTCCATTTCTCTACGACGGTCTTGGGCTCTGCCGCTGTCACAATAATGACATCAAAAGCATTGCAAAGCTTCTCCATTTCTTCTACAACATAATCGTCAAACAGTTCAAGTTCCTCAAACAAACCCGGTCGCCCATAAAATACATCATGCGTGCTTTTGGGATGACGTAGATGATCGGTGTTCCAATCTAACATTTCTTCATAACGAAGCGGATGAGTGGGAAATTCACTATTGTTATGGTATATGGCTCGTTTGACGAGATGACAGATGGTATCGTCCATATCGACTGCAATGATTGGTTTTCTCATCAGCTTGCCCCTATTCACTCTGGTAAAATTTTTCACAAGAATATCATACTATAATTTAATATCGCGGTGAAGCTTAGGTATTGCTGTCCGATAGATCTCACCTTTGTTCAAAATAATTAACCAAGAAAAACGTTAGGTCAACCTACACAAATTCGGAATATCACAGAAATATAGTTAGGTTATTTTTATCAATATAAACTAAATTTTAAACAAACATAAACAATAAATACAATGAAACCACAGAAAATAGCACTTAAATAATACATCCATGTGTTTATACTTCAAAAACACAAAAAAATAACCAAAATAACCGATTGAATAACAAAAACACAAATGATAGAATAACAAAAATAACTTTTTTCATATTTGAAAGCGCTTAATTTTGTGTTTAGCTTACTGCTATTTACACACTTACATACCTAACTTCATCTCTGTATAGCAGGAAGTTGAATAATATATTTAGGGAGGAATAAAAATGAAGGTATTGTTAAGAAAATCACTATTGTCTGGAATGATCGGCTTGCTCATCATGATTGGTTTAGGAGGAGTTTTCTCCAAGGTAGAAGCTGCTTCAGGATTTTATGTAAGCGGTACCAAATTGTATGATTCTACAGGCAAGCCATTTGTTATGAGAGGCGTCAATCATGCTCACACATGGTACAAAAACGATCTTTATACAGCGATCCCGGCAATTGCCCAGACAGGTGCTAATACCGTCCGAATTGTCCTTTCTAACGGAAACCAGTACACCAAGGATGATATTAATTCCGTGAAAGATATTATTTCTCTCGTCTCCAACCATAAAATGATTGCTGTGCTTGAAGTTCATGATGCTACAGGCAAAGACGACTACGCGTCTTTGGATGCAGCTGTGAACTACTGGATTAGCATAAAGGATGCTCTGATCGGCAAGGAAGACCGGGTTATCGTAAACATTGCAAACGAATGGTATGGTTCTTGGAATGGAAGTGGTTGGGCTGATGGATACAAGCAAGCGATTCCCAAGCTGAGAAACGCAGGTATCAAAAATACACTCATCGTCGATTGTGCCGGATGGGGACAATATCCTCAATCTATCAATGACTTTGGTAAATCTGTATTCGCAGCTGATTCTTTGAAGAATACGGTATTTTCCATCCATATGTATGAGTTCGCTGGTAAAGATGTTCAAACTGTTCGAACCAATATTGATAACGTTCTGAATCAAGGACTCGCTCTGATTATTGGCGAATTTGGCGGTTACCACCAGGGAGCAGACGTCGACGAGACAGAAATCATGAGATACGGTCAATCCAAAGGAGTAGGCTGGTTAGCCTGGTCCTGGTATGGTAATAGTTCCAATCTTTCCTACCTTGATCTTGTAACAGGACCTAATGGCAAT
Organism: Paenibacillus sp. FSL M8-0228; assembly: GCF_038007385.1. NCBI lineage: Bacteria > Bacillati > Bacillota > Bacilli > Caryophanales > Paenibacillaceae > Paenibacillus > Paenibacillus sp. FSL M8-0228. The sequence continues at coordinate 729,909 of NZ_JBBOXA010000001.1, read as the reverse complement.
CTGACGGATTGGGGGAAAACTGTAGTTAACGGAAGCAACGGGATCAAAGAAACATCGAAAAAGGCTGGTATCTACTAAACGTACTATCAGAAAGTAAAAAAGGCTCATGGTTGAACGACCATGAGCTTTTACATTTTTATACTTTATACTAAAAGTACCCACTGTGCGTCTCTGAACTTACACTTCCTGGGTTATACGGTGAGTCGAATTTCATACACAGGCACGATGCTGACTGCGCCGATATCTACGATACGTTCCTTTGCCGTCTCTTTCCAGCCAGCCATAGTCGTATTGCTGTTGAGAACCTTACCTTTTCGTATTGGGGAAACATATACGTACAACCCTTGCTCGATGAGCCGATGCTCAAATGCTTTCAAGCCTATTTCCCAGGTCGTATGGTTGCAGAAATTATCGTTGATCAGTTCGCCATCCATAAAAGCATAACCGATATCTCCAGTATAATCGATACGCAGCAGAGCTTCCTTAATTCCGTGAAAGGCATCTATCTCAAAATCAATAGTAAGTTTATCGTCATTTATTTTTTTCAAATTGAAATGAATTTCTCGCTTAGGAGCCTTTAAACGATACGTTTTAAATACATTGTTTTCTGTTATGTCTAGCAGCTCTCCACCAGTAATAGATGTGATCGAGGCGTCGAAATCAGGGAATACACTCAGGGATACCATTTCTTGATCCGTCGATTCCAGCCTTAGATCGCCCTCATATACAAGTACATTGGCATTGGTCAAAATGACTCTGTCCCGGCCTTGCATGTTTACCTTCCAAAATGTAAGACTTTGCTCATCAGTCATCGTGTAGATGGCAACTTTTTTGCCACTTTCAGATACCAGATGGATGAGACTATCGTCCTCTTCAGCAACCTTAATGATCGTGTTCCCATCCAACTGCTCTATCGAGCCTTTGTCGATTGTGGCACTGATGATATCTTTTGACTCAATTTCATATCTTCCCTTCATCCCCTCTGGTACAAAGAAAAAGTAGTATACTTCTCCATCTTCTTCTATCCTTGTTATCAGCTGTACCGTAGCATATTTGAGCTTCATTCCATCTAAATTAAAGTTAAATGGCAATATAGCGAAACTTTCACGTCCTAACATCAGCTCACCTTGACTAGGGATTACAATCGTTTCCTCGGGCAGTTCAATGCTCACATTAAAATCGCACAGGTCGTCATTTTCGACATGGTCTTGGAAATTATTTAGAAACAGATAACCCGATCCAGCACTGGATCGCACTGCATATCGTAACGTATCCACATCATAAGGGTCCATCTGGGACGTATCCCCTGGCAGAATAGTCTTTGTTAGTGAGAATTGCTTTTGGAACGTTGAAAAAAAGTAATGCTGCAGCTTTGTTCTATGGTACGATTCCCTTACTTGACCGAATTCGCCGATCATGGCGTTGAAATCATAGGAGATTTTGGGGGTGGCTAGATCATTGGTGAACGGGTTAACCTTACCCCGAGGATTGGAACCCCCATGATACATGTAATATCCGATCAGATTACAGCCTTCTGCAACCTTCATGACAGTCATTGCTGGAACACTGCGGTAGGGAAATGCGAACCGATATTTATAAAACTGAACCATGCCGCCACCCATTTCACAGCAAGCGTACGGATAGTCTTCAGGTGCGTATTGAGGCTCGAAATTGTAACTCTCTGGAATCTTGTTATTATGCTTGTCGCGGAAAATGTATTCCGGTGTCGCAGGATGCTCGTCCATCCCCTCCAAACGTCCCTCTTCGTAGTAGATCCATGGCCAATAGGCATACCCGCCCCATAACGGCAGCATATCAGGTACAGGAGTTGTTGCTCCTCCCCATCCTGTGCACGTATAGATCGGAGTATCAATCCCCGCTTCCAGAGCTATTTCTTTAAGTTTTAACATATGCGAGTTACCGTCACTTCCACTGTTTAGCCACATATCATTAATTCCTACAGTCAATGCCCACTGGGCAGATGAATGATGATGCTCGTTTTCGATTTGGGTGCCGATAATCGGCCCCCCCTCCTTATATAACAGCCCTTTAACCTGGGTACCGATTTCGTTATACAATCTTCTTGTATAGAACAGATACCCCTCATCATTAGAACGAACCTCAAATGGTCGACCGAATAACCAATCTGGCATACCGCCGTTTCGAATTTCCCCATGATCAAAGGGACCGATCCGAATGATGGAGTATACCTGATGTTTGCCGCACAACTCGATGAAATGACGAAGATTCTTGTTCCCACTCCAATTAAAAACACCTTCAACTTCTTCATGTAGGTTCCAAAAAATATAAGTGGCAATGATGTTTACGCCGCCCATTTTTATTTTAATAATTTCGTCTTCCCAATAGCGTTCATCATAACGGGCATAATGGAATTCACCACAAATACCGAAAAAGGGCTCTCCGTCCTTCTCCATAAAATAGTTGGTGAATCCGATCTCCTCTCCTTTTGGGTTGGTGCCGCCAAGTTTGATATGTCCTTTAACAATATGCTTCTGATCGTCTTTAACCGCAACTCGATAGTTTCTCATGGAGTTCACTCCCCTCACTCGTTAATCTGAATTCAGGATAAATTGGTTCCACTTGCGCTGCCAAGCGATATCATTCCAGAATGGATGATGGGGAGCGCAGTTAGAACAGAGGGTCATTCCCCAGAACCCAAGTGCCATTCCTTTTCGCAACACATATTCAGCGATAAATTTGCCGACTGGGCCTTCTTCAAATTGGGCATGCAGCGGCGTGTAGCCTACATAACCTTCTCCTATGACAATTGGAATGCCGGGATGACGAGTCCATTCATGAATCTCTTCCAATCGGGTGTCGGCCTTCTGCAACATGGCCATTTTATGGTCTCCATACCGATCGTACAAAAATAAATCCCATTGATCGGGATCTACCCAGTCGTGCAAATAAATAAGTCTCATGCCGACTGGATTGCCTTCCATCCGCCAATTCTGCCCCGGAGGCAGGGTCCATTTTGCAAATGGAGGAGCGTCTTCTCTTAATAGGGATTGTACGAATGGATTGGGGAACGGCGCCAACTCATCATAAAGCGCTGCCGCTTCCATAAGCTCATTGAGCACCCCTTTAATATATAGGTGAAAATGGGCCACCTGCATATTGCGCGCGACGTAAGCCTTGGGGTAGGCTTCATTTAACGTATAACTGGCTGTCATCATCATATCAGGATGACATTGGCGAAGATATTCTATCGCTTCTTCTACGTAGGGCTGCATGGCTTCAATAAGCGCCGGTACATTCGTTTCGGCTATGCCTTCAGACGTTCCGACGGCGTTTAACTGCCCAAATTCCACTTCGTTATGCAGCTCTGTATAGATGATCTGACTCCTGTAGCCTTCTGCTGTGACGAAACGGATCAACTGATCCATTGATTTTGCAATGGCCATGAATCTCTCCTTAGGAGGAATTGCAGCTAGTTCATCTCTAAGCTCAGCATGAGCCAGAAAGCTGGGACTCTGCTGATATTCCCAAGAGGATAACATAATGTAACAGTTATGAGCCTTTGCTTGTTTGAACAGTTCGAGCAAATGAGCATGCCCGTCCAGTACTGCGCCTCCACGACAGTTATACCAACGCGTACGCTGGCCTACTTCCCCAAGGTTAGCAAACTCCAAGGGTCCGGGGCGTTTGCCATCCGCTGTAAACAACATGAATGGCATTGCACATATTCGGATCGTATTGTAGCCTCTTTCGACCGCTTCTTTAAAACGGGCTTCCAGATCGCTGTAGGGCTCACCTTCCTGTGTCATGGTATACCAAGAAAAGTCCCACATGGTGATCGTCAATTTGCGCGGTACAGTTCTCATGAGATTACTCAATTGATTTCCCCTCCCAGCTCCAGTCCATATGGTTCAACGCTCCTTGATGGTTAGCTTCTAGCTTAAGCACCGATTCAAAATGCAAGATGGCTTCGTCCTGTCGCCCTAATCCAAGCAAACCAAGTGCTTTCATATAAGTACAATGAACCTGATTACGAATATTCAGGTCATCTTCAAAGATGAGAAAGTCGGGTAACGAGACCGCGAAATAATCCATTTTCACGGGTTCGAATAAGTATCTATCGGCGTAATCAATGAGCTTGTTGAATCGACGATTGCCTTCCTTCGCATAACCAAGTTTCCGCCAGGCCAATCCTTGGTAAAATATCATATCTGGCTGTTGATCGTTATAATACATGGCATTAATGGGTTCCCCCAGTCCTTGAGAGGCCGTGGAAAAGGCCTGTCTTGCCTCATCTGTTAATTTCAATAGCTCATACGCGCAGCCCAAATAATAATAGATATCGTTATCTTGGGAACCCTCTAGCTTACCTTCGCCAAGATTCTCTGGATACACTAAAGCCTCCCGCAGCCCCTTTACAGCCTGTTCAATCCGCCCAGACCTCAGGTCGGACTTGGCAAGCTCTACCTTGGCCAGCCTATACTGTCCCGTTACCTTCCCCTCTCCGCCTTCCCATGGATGAAATATTCTCCCTGTCAGCAAGGACAACGCTATCTTATGCTGCTTCATCGTATTGTGAACGGTTACATATTCTAAAAACAGATCATCGCGAAGCTTTATGATTCCCGGATAACTCTCCATTAGATTCAATCTGTCGTTGGGCTTGATGTTCAGCTTCCTATACAGCTGGTCAAGCTCATAAAGAATACGTGCGTCTGAAGTATTGCACGCAAAGGCCTGCTCTAACGAATGGCGAGCCTTCTCTACTTGGCCTTGTTTGTTAAAATATCCAAGAGCAAGATTACGGTGAACAACGGGGTAAGTATCGTCAATGGAACGAGACATTTCCCAGCTGGAAATAGCATCCTGATGCCGTTTCTTATCATAGAGTAAATTACCTAAGTAATAATGCGCCTTGTCATCCTCCGGTCTTGTTCGAATTGCAAATTGTAACACATCCAACTCAAACAGACGGTTAGGAAAGCAGTAATCGGGTACTGCATCTGCGGCCTGAGCGAGAGCATTGTTCACCTGCTCAAGCTTGCCGATTTTAGCATAGCAGAAGGCCTGAACGTAATACAGCATAGGGTATGTTTTTGCCTGCTCTGGAGCTTCTTCCAGCACACATGCTGCATCCTCATAGAGTCCTGCCGCCGCATAGTCCGATGCTACCGCTATATAGTTGTGCACATCTCCACGCATCCATTTTTCCAGCTCTTCAAAGACCGTTTTAGCATCATCTCGTAACCCGAGAGCCTCTAAAGATAATGCTTGCTCACGGTAAGCTCCAAAATCGGCGATATCGAGCTTCATCGTTTCCTTGGAAAAGGCTATTGCTGCTTCGTTCCTGCCGAGCTTACGAAGAATAGCCGACTTCAGGTTGCGTGCCTTGTAATTGCGAGCATTTCGGATTGTCGAGCGCTCGACGAGTTCCAATGCTTCTTCATAGTTCCCTTGTTCTGTCGCAATCTGTGCCAGTGAGAAATACCCGCTGTCTTGCCATGCCGCACTCCATACTGATTTATAAAATGCAGCGAACGCCTCATCCATCCGCTCTTGGTGTTTTAGCGACAAACCAAGCTGGTAGTAGGCCTCACCATCATAGGGATTAGAGTTACGCCAGGTTATCCGCGAGATGGCTTTACGAAAGCACTCTTCACTTTCTGCATATAACCCTCTGCGAAGAAGCAACGTACCATATGCCATATTTATACGGCTGTCATTCTTATCTCTTTTCAGGCCCTCAAGGTAATACGCCTCAGGCTCAAAGGTAGCATGACGGTATTGCCCCAAGTGTTGTCCTGCTAAATACAATTCTTCGTTCGTTCTTAATTCCTCCGGTTGTGGCAGGGGGTCGGCAGCAGCCGGCATCTGCTCAACTTCCTTTTGCTTAGGCTGGTAGCTAATCAGCTCCCTTCCGGTCGCGTCTTTGACGCTTAAGCATAGATCATAATCCTCATCCTCAGCCAAAATAACTGTCTTCTGTATCAAGGCCTTATTAGGTGTCAGATCCAAGGTTTCTTGAATATAAACTTCCCGCTGGCTGCTTAATTCCACAACAGCCTCGCAAAATGACGAAGTTACATAGACGCCAATCTGTACTGTCCCTTCGCTGCGATTTAATTCCAAACTAACGGCTGCGTCAATTGAAGCGTTTTTGACCATACCAATATGTTTGTAAGGCATAAAATACTGCGAGAACGTCTTTTCTTCATACGGCTGAAGCCAAGTGAAATCTGGTTGATTATCGGTATACACTCCCGTCATCAACTCGATGTAGGGGCCGTCTTCATCTGTTAGATTGCGGTCCCAAGCTTGGCCGAATTCGCCATTTCCCCATGTCCACTGCTTTTTCCCGGGAGAGATGTGATGGTTGGCCACATGCAAAAGCCCAGCTTGTTTCATATGGTCGTAACCACCTATGAAATTGTAATCCGATTTATAGGCCATATATGAAGTGGGAACAGGAATATTTTTGTATCGGGAGATATCTACGCCTTCAGAATAATCCATTTTATAATAAGTGCCTGTAGCAATCGGGAAACGGGATACATCTCGCTTTCCATGGTCGAACACGGCTGATACGTCTGGAGGAAAAACAGATTGCGTATGCTCATGTACTGCTACGGCTGGATTGGCCCACCATAAAAATGTTTGAGGCTCGGCAGTCCGGTTATATAGCTGGGCCCCCACTTTAAGGTATGCCTTATCCGGTTGAAGTGTAAAACCAGCTGTTACTTTCGTGCCGAACATACGATCAATTTCGCTCACCCATACCGTTGCGCTTCCGTCGTCGTGTTCTTCCAACTTGTATTCAACGGGTCCGTAAGTGTTGGGACGGTGATGCTGCGGCCAGTTGAACTCAATGCCTCCAGATATCCATGGTCCCAATAAGCCCACAAGCGCTGGTTTGATGACCCTGTTATAATAAACAAAATCATAACCGTTGGTCTTGTCGACCGCACGATAAATGCGTCCTCCCAGCTCTGGCATGATCTCAATGCGCAAATATTTATTTTCTAGGAAAACTATTTGATAATTTTCAAGTTTCTTCTCATCCTCAATTTTATCAATGACCGGATGCGGATACACTCGACCGGAACTTCCCTGATAGACACGTTTCTCCAGAAACATTGGATTTTTGTCGGGTTTGCCAATTCCATACGTGGGGATCTGCACGGTTTGCTCCCACACGCGTGCCCTAGCGTCGAAAATGCTCAATTCCATCACTCCCTCATAGTCGCTCTTATATTCAGAGCTTACAAGTAAGCGACATTACAGACAATTGACAATCTACTGTTTATGATGGACTATATACGTATTTCATCATTAGAGCCGCCTAAGGCTAGGAGATGGATAGATTATGAATAAGAAAGCTGATGGATTTGAGGGTGAAAAGTTATATGTCGTTCCACCCTATATACTGGATAAATTAAATATGAATCCGCTTACAAAAAATCTATATATTACGGATATAGGCTGCTTCAGCCATGCCCGCCATCATTTTCGTGAAAGAATGCACGGATGTGACTCTCATATATTCATCTACTGTACCAGCGGAAAAGGTTGGATACGAACAAAGGATGGCCTAACGATTGACATGACAGAGCGAGGCTTTGCGTACATTCCCAGAGACATGCCGCATGCTTATGGGGCTGACCATAGAGATCCTTGGACAATTTACTGGTTTCATCTTAAAGGGGACCAAATGGATGATTTTATAGCATTGTTTGAGCCTTTTAAAACGTATATTTCGATATCTGCCAGTGATGGAGTCAAACTACTGGAGCTATTTCATCAGTGTTACGACCTTTTATTGAATAAATCATACTCCATTATACATTTAGTTCAAGTATCGCAAACTGTCCGTTATCTGCTGAGTTTTGTTGTATCGGTTGCATTTCGCAAGGAAGACAGTACGTACCAGAGTCATGTGGATAAGGCAACACGCTATATGAGTGAACAATTGGAATCCACCGTTTCGCTTGAGCAGCTTAGTCGGCATGTTCAGGTATCCAAGCAGCATCTGAACCTGATATTCAAGCAATCCACCGGCTACTCTCCTGTCGATTACTATTTAAGAATGAAGATACAGAGGGCCAGTCAGCTTTTGGATTTGACGAATGCCTCTATTAAAGAAGTTAGCATACAACTCGGTTTTAGGGACCCTTACTACTTCTCCAGACTATTCAAAAAAATAATGGGCTGCTCTCCTTTGGAATATCGAAATAATTTGAAGGGTTAATCTATGTTCATCAGGAGCGTTCAAATTTGCTTCTATCGGGCTACCGCAAGGTCACAGATCATTTACGAATCACGGGTGCAAGGTCTATACTTAAGGTTAAAAAAGGAAGTTTTGTATGCTCCTCACGTTGAATCGTAGACTAAATGCAGCTATGCCGCTAATTACACCAATCAGCATTCTAATTGGCGTCCTAATCGGTACGCCGTTGTCAGAATATACCGAACTCTCTCCCTGGCTGTTTGCATTCATGACCTTCGCGGGCAGCATCAGTATGGGGTTTAAGGATTTTGTCCATGTGATCAAGCATCCTGGTCCGCTGATCGCCTGTCTGTTTATTCTTCACCTGGCCATGCCGCTTCTCGCCATGATGCTGGGACATCTGGCCTTCAGTGATGATCCTTACACGATTACTGGACTTATTCTTGGTGCAGCTATCCCTACGGGCATTTCCAGCTTCGTGTGGGTCAACATCTATAAAGGCAATACAGCGCTGACATTGGCGATCATTTTAATTGATACGATTTTGGCCCCATTTGCCGTGCCGGGCATCATGTCCCTACTGATCGGAGCGGATGTGCAGCTCGATACCTGGGCGATGATGCAGAGCCTATTCTGGATGATTGTCGTTCCTTCGCTAATCGGCATGGTGTTGAACGAATGGACCAAAGGGAAGATCAAGCAGGTATGGGGACCACGGCTAGGACCGTTCTCCAAGCTGGCTATGGCTCTTGTCGTCATGATTAACGGATCTGTCATTGCGCCTTATCTGGTCGATTTTAATCTTAAGCTTGTCGGAGTATGCCTATCCATAATCGTCCTTGCCTCCACTGGATATGCGATCGGTTATCTGATATCAGGACTGATGCGGTGGAATAATGCAGACCGTACGGCGCTTGTCTTTAACGGCGGCATGCGCAATATTAGCGCGGGAGCCGTGCTTGCCATCACCTATTTCCCGGCCCCGGTAGCATTGCCCGTTGTACTGGGGATGATTTTCCAACAATCCACAGCATCTCTGGTCGGGTTTCTGCTGAGTCGTCGCGACCGCGGCAACGCCAAGGAAAAGCGCAATACGGCCTCTGTTTCTTAAGCAAAGGGGGTTAGCGGTGGTTCCAGATGATAAAACTCCTCCTTATGAGGAGGAGTTAGTTTCGGAAGGGCGTTTCTATACGTACATGGTTGAAAGTCTAATTTAAATATGCATGTGCAATCATGCAAATGGTCACTTTCCACTTCATAACATTACTATTGAATCGTGTAGGGTAATAAACTTAGCTTCCGTAAAGAGCCTTTCGCGGCACAACGTTCAAGCCATATATTACCCTAAGGAAACTAAGAACGATATACACAGGTCGCAAAGTCTAAAACAGCTTTTGCGTAAGATTTTGAAATTGTGACTTCACTCCATCTTTCTGAAGTTCTGATTGTAACACCTGATTAAAGGTTTGAAGTGCACGCTGGAATTTATTTTCACCTAATTCCGTAATCCGAGTATACACACCTCGTCGATCATCCTCGCATGTATGTCTTTCTAAAGCCCCGCAGTTTTTGGCTTCCATTCTAACTACGAGTCTCGATGTCGCACTCTGACTTAAACCCACCAATTCTTGAAGTTGCTGCAGTCGTAATTTTTTCTCCTCAGAATTGGATATGAAACCCAAAACATAAAACTCCTTCAAAGATAAATCATAATTTTGTAGTAGGGCTTGTTCTAACTTATCATTTAAAGTGGAATGGATGTGAGACAAAGACAACCATACATCCAAAAGTTCGTTTTCATGTTGCAAGTTAGACCACACCATTCTATATTAAAGTATTTCCACTAAGTTTATCCTATTGTAACAAGCTTAAATGGAATGGTCAAAACCCATACCCTATTTTGAATATTACAATCCGTCGTCACCGAACCAGCATGCAAATGCAGCATAATGGTTCTCGTTTCAGAGTGGCGATTTTATTGACAGTAACTATATTCCAATGTACATACATTGCTGCAATTAATCTTAAAAATGTGAGAAAGCGAATATATCAAAAAAAGAACACGTCAATCATGGTGGTATCTAACCATAATCGACCTGTTGAATGTAAAGGAATAGCATTTTCAAGTGAGCGGTAACAACATCATGACGAAATGGAAGAACAACGTAGATCGTAGCAAAAGGAAGTCAGACAACAAATTTTCACATGTAGCCTTTCAAAAAGACGACACTGCATATCCAGTGTCGACTTGTTAGTGTTATTTTTAATTGTTTTTGTTTCGAAGCAACTTAATAAGGTGAACTTTGCAAATAAAACTCTTGGCCTGAACCCTGAAGACTTCTCGAACCAGTCCCTTGGGAATTCCCCCCTTCAGCCACTCTATCAAGATATATATAGATTCCATATCCTTTTACTGTATACATAATATGAACTGCAATCTTTTCATTGAATTATTCGGCTTGCCATATATCTTTCAATTTCCAATATGTCAGCCCATTTACTAGCGCCTCTCCACCCTCTGTTATGATTTCTATGCCTAGCAATTTCTCACTCGGATAGATGCGACTTGTCATCGTAGCTTGCCCTTCATTCGCAAACATTTCAATGGATGAACGATCCAGATATACATGCAATGTCAGCTGTCCCTCAGCATTGAAGGCTGTTTGACGTACTCCATCTGTCTTTTTACCTGATTTAGAACAATTAAGCATTAGTTTCTGCTCCGGAATAGAATATGTGATAACCGTTTCTTCTCGACCTGCTCCACGAAACTTCAAGCCTACCAGGTCTGCACTTGACTTCGTGAGGTCGAACACTACCTTAACTTCAAGCAAGTCCTCTTCAACTTCCTTGAAGTAACTTCCAGAAATAGCGCCATATTGATACAAAACATGTTTACTTTGACGAAGTAACTTCATTTCTTCAACTGGAGTCATCAGTACTTTATTATTGTCACCCAACGTAATTAAACGCGGGATCGTCATTGCTCCACACCAGCCGTCTGCTTTCGTCGGCATATCCGATTCCCACATATCCATCCAACCAAGCGCTATGCGGCGACCTTGATCATCTAGAAAAGTTTGAACCGCATAGAAGTCATGACCAGTATCCAACTCGATGAACTCTCCATGCTTATATTCATTACTATCATAATTATATTCGCCAACATAATATCCCGTCTGGAACAAGTTATTGTACTTATCTCCTTGCGCATCAATACCTTGTGGGGAGAACATAAATATATGCTTACCGTTCAGTTCAAAGAAATCAGGGCACTCCCACATGAAGCCCATATTCTTATCTCCCTGCAGAAGCACACCATGATAGGTCCAAGTCCTAAGATCAGGAGATGTATATAGAATAACACGCGGCAGATCTTCTTTCGTGCTGTTACCTAGGATCATGTACCATGTATCCTCATGCTTCCATACCTTCGGATCACGGAAATGCTGTGAGCTATCAGTCGGAGGTTCAGCGATTACGGGATTCTGCCTTAGTTTTGTAAAATGAATGCCATCTGTGCTTACTGCCACATTTTGATTTTGGAAAAAGATATTGTTTGGTTGATCAATATAGTGATGACCAGTATAGATCAATGTCAGTTCGCCGTTATTATCTACTGCGCTTCCTGAGAAGCAACCATCAAGGTCACACGCATCTCCAGGCGCTAATGCAATCGGACAATGCTCCCAATGTACAAGGTCTTTACTCTTCACGTGGCCCCAATGCATTGGGCCCCAGTTCTCATCATAAGGATGATGCTGATAGAAGGCGTGATATTCACCTTTGAATTGAATTAATCCATTTGGGTCGTTAATCCAGTTTGCTGGTGCCATAATATGATAACCTAATCGGTACCGCTTGTTCATTTTCGCTTCTGCCTGTTTCAATGCTTCCTCAGCTTGCTTCGTATTGTTATTATATGTGTTCATCTTTCTTCCTCCTATGCTGTTTCAATATGCTTGTTAGGCTTGGGATCCAGCTTTTTCGGTTCTTTCTTTAAGGTAAAGATTGAGATTGTTGTAAAGACAAATACGAAAACACCCATAATCACGTACGTATTTGCAAAACCTCTAATGTCATAAGACATACCGGCGATTGGCGAGAAGATCGAAGCTCCTACCTGACTCATAAACTGGAATCCCACCAGATACAAGATCGAAGACAGACGCGTATCGAAATTTGCAGCCAAGTACTTAAATACGGAGATCAGCATGATTGGCAGTTCCAATGCGTGAATCAATTTCATAGCTGAGATTCCATAAGGTCCAATAACTAAGCCTGAACCCATGATCCGGAACGCCATCAAGAACCCTGCCAATATTAGACCCTTTTTTGCTCCAATTTTGTTGACAATGAAAGGCGCTAAGAACATCATGCCTGCTTCCAAGAACACTTGTAGGGAATTTAAGTAACCGTAAACTTGATTGCCTAATGCAACCGTTGAGAACGTCGATGAAAAGTAATTCGGGAACTGCTGGTCATACACATTGTAAATACAGGTAACACCAAGAACATATAAAATGAAGAACCACAAATGCTTATTTGCAAACAAATGGCCGATTTGCTTAAAGTTAACGGATTCTGCTCGCTCCATCTCGGAATCTGTCATTTCAACTTTAATTGTCATCATAATGATAAACAGAACGACAGCAGATACTGATGCAATCCAGAAGTTAATGTTAGGGTTGATATTAAAGAGCTGACCAGCGAAAAACGTTGCTGCTGCCCAACCTAGCGAGCCCCACATACGAGATTTTCCGTATTCAAAGTCATATTTTCGGCTGACTTTCTCGACATAAGATTCGATGGCTCCAATCCCTGCCAAAAAAGAAATACCCAAGTATAATCCACCTGCAATGGCACCGAGAAATACATTGTATTGAAGTAACGGCCCATAGATAAAGATATAGAAAGGACCAACAAATAAGAGCAAAGAACTGATTAGAAATAAAATATGCTTCTTTAATCCGATTTTATCAGATATATAGCCATAAAGCGGTTGCATACATAGCGCAAAGATAGCGTTTACAGTAAAGATAACACCTGTTTCAGCACCATTCAGACTGATTTCTTGCCCTAGCCAGATGGAGAACAATGAATAACTTGCTGACCAAGTAAAGAAGAAAAAGAAAAAATAGGCACTTAGTTTCCAGTACATGCTCTTTGACTTTCTCATATCGAACGCTCCTCAAGTTGAACATTTAATGTAAATGAAAGCACTTTCGTATTTACAGATCGATTATATGTCAACCGCTTTCATATGTCAACCGCTTGACATATTTTCGAAAGAAAAAGAGCTCTCCTCTTGATTTCAATTACTCTAATAAGGATAGCTCCACCTTCTATCACAATGCTGAAAACTATGGAAACTGTATTAAGCCGTACTAGCTTCAATCAGTTTCACTGGTAGATAGGTTTCTCGCGGGACATCACTGAATCCACCTTCAATTTCTTTAATAAGTAACTCTATGGAAGATCTGGCAATCTCCTGTATTGGTTGCTGAATTGTCGTTAATTCAGGGAGAAGATTGCGGGTTGTTTCTGTTCCGTCATATCCAATTACGCGAATATCTTCAGGAACACGTTTTCCTCTTCTTCTTGCTTTAGCAATAAAAGACGCAGCCACCAAGTCATTACTCGCAAACAATCCATCTACTTCAGGATGTTCATCGAGCAAGCGTTTAATCGGTTCGTCGTGATTCTGTTGGTGGAAGGGATCATGTACTTCATAGGTAATTGCCTTTCGACCATACTGCTCCATCACATCTTCATATGCTTTTCTTCTTAAGCTTGCTGGTGTTTCCAATTCAACAGGGCCATTTATGTGTAAGATATGCTTGCACCCTTTTTCAATAAGTAGTTCTGACGCCAGTTTTCCACCCATATAATTATCCGATCCTACAACTGGGATTGAATCGGATAGGAAGCGATCGATCGCAATGACGGCAATGTTCTTCTGTTCATAATTTACGATACCCCGATTGTGTGTACCAACGATAATACCGTCAACTTGATTTCGCATAAGCATATCCACATATGATTCCTCTTTATCCAGCTGATTCAAACTGTTACAAAGCAACAGCTTATAGCCTAATGACGCACAAATATTCTCTATATGAAAAGTCAGCTCTCCGAAAAATGGGTTGCTTGTAGTTGGAATGATTAATCCAATCAGATTTGTTCGTTTACTAAATAATGACCGAGCCACATCATTTGGAAAGTAATTTAGCTCTTGCATCGCTTTATGAACTTGATCCTTCGTTTCTTGACTGATATAGCCACGATTATTAAGTACGCGAGAAACCGTAGTCGGTGAAACTCCTGCTAATTGTGCAACATCGTTAAGTTTTGGTTTCATTGATTCTCCCTGCCTTCTCTCCATGCCATATCTCTAATTTTTTTCATTTTAACATGGTTAAATGTTAAAAAACATGCTTGAGCATTCTTATGGATTATTCTTCAGATTTGTCTCCCTCTAAGAATCTCCTTGGCGACAGAAGAACTGGTCAAAGAAGACGCTAAAAAACAAGGATATTGATATGATAGCGAATTTGTTGATCATTACATCATAGAAATGAGCAAAAATCCTCCTGAAGAAGCTTACACCGTATTGCCTGCGGCTGTAACCATTTCGTCGAATCGTGCCACTGCTTAATAGGCTCTGTCATAAGATCATTTCAATTTTAATGATAATGGAAAACTAAAGCCTAAGCAGTCTCATTTCCCCAGATGCATGTCAGATGATAATTCAACGATCATTTTCATAATTAATGGAAACTCATTGACTCGAAGTTGTACTACTTCTTCATTGTCAATTGTTAGCGAATAATAATTTTTTAGACTAAACATTAAAGAACTAGACTGAGATAAGTTATAGACTGGCGACGCGTGGCCCGCATGCGCGGCTGCAGTTGCGCTCTCCAGCTCTTCCGGAATGAAGTCCAGCTTTGCGATCGGCGCGCTAGCGACTGCGCCCGTGTAATTAGAAAATATAGTCTTAGACTGGAAAATAAAGTATTGAAGATATAAACTACGAATATGCTTTTTTCTTGAACCCTCTCATATGATGAGAGTAATTCAGTATTCGAGGAGATGATCTTGATGAACAAGAACATAGGGATTAAGGATACTTTGGTAAGGTTCGACGAGATTTCGAAGCATTATGTTCGGGAGCTGGACAAGTATAGTCTGGCGAAACTGTGTCGCAAGCCAAGCGAAAACGAATGGTCGCTTGGGCAAATGTACCTGCATCTGCCCCATTCCACGATGAACTTGCAGCTCCGTCTTGCGGAGCAGTGCATGGCGCTGGGTGGCGGCAACGAGGAGGGCGACGGGAAGACGGAGGCCGGCCATGCCGTGTTTGAGCAAGGGAGCTTCCCACCGGTTCGCATTCAGGTACCGGCCGACTTGCAATATACGCCCCCACAGCCAGAAAGCAAGGAGCAGCTTGTCGCCAAGCTGGAGGAAGCAAGGCGCCGCATGCATGAGATTGGGGCGTCGCTACAGAACATAGACCCAGAGCGGCTGCAGCGAAAGGCGACTCATCCGGCTGTAGCCTTCGGCGCGTTAAACGCGGTCGAATGGTTCACGATGGTGGAGATGCATTACCGTCATCATCTTCTTCAAAAGGAGCGGCTGGACGCTTTCTTACAAACTGCAGAGTTATTAGGCTAACAGGACACGATAGTTGAATGTTGACCACAACAGCGGCCAGTCTAGGAATTTATTTTCGCGTCCTTATCTGCCGCTGTTGCATTTATCGGATCAGTCTAAAACTTTATTTTCTTCGGACAATAAAGTTGTATACCGAAATCCAACATTTGTAATTTTGATTCTTTTATCAATATATAAAAATATGTACGTTAAAATGGGGTAATACCAGCGAAATTGATACAAACCGCAATTTGTTTCCTCTAAGCTTTTAGAGGCTGATCGTTTGGACTGCTTACATCAACATAAACACGAACATATTCACTGTTTCTGTTCTGATAAGCCTTTGAACGCTTCAGCACTCTGTAATAGTCCTCGAAGTGCTCCAAAAACTGATCAATCTCTTCAGGTATTCCTTCAACCCGTATTTTTAGCATCCTCTTTTACAACTCTTCTTTTAGCGATGAGCTTGGAGCATTTTCAACCATTTCGTTTGTGATTCCGTGGATGGCGGTCGCTTCTTCTGGAATGAGGGATACCGGCTTGATTAACGTTTCAAAAAGAGGATTTTCGTCAAGATCAATAATTGCAATCTCTACGATCTCAGAGTCGCCATCTAAACCGGTGGTTTTCACATCTAAAATGATATATTCTGATTTTCTTTGGCTAACTGAACGGTTCGAGCTTTTTGTATTGCTGCTAGTTGTTTCTCTTATTTTCACAAAAAACCAAGCTGACGATTATAAGATGGACTTTTTCTTGTACAAAAAAGAGTCTGCCCTTGGGCAGACCCGATACAAATGAACAGACTCGTGCAAGTTGTGCTCAGTCAGATTGAACCTGCAGGATAGAGGCTGTTTCAATTCGGATTTATTTTGTTAACTTGATAATAATGTGCTTCTACCCAACATCGTCTCTAATTCGAAAACATTTATTCCATCTAATGATCTTTTAATGGAATAACCTAGCTGACATTTTTAAACACCTCTATTGACACTTAACACTATCATCAATACAACACTTCGTTAAGCCACATTATTACAAATTTATTGATGTAGTTGAGATGGACTCACTTTTTGAATTTGAACAAGTATATCAAACGTTTTACCTAATGATATATCAACAGTTTTTGGTATAGCAGGGCCTTCTTTAGTTATTCCAGCGAAAATTTGATGTTGTTCGTTTAACCAAGTTTTTGTCACTCCGTTCGCCTTACGTAAATCAATAAAAAATTGATCTTTTTTGACCTGTCCAAAAATGTAATTATAACTGTTTGGATCATCTGATTTTAATATTCCATATGGGCCAAATTCACCATCATTATTATAAACATTATATTGTCCTTTATAAACTGATGTTCCAATAGATACATACCGTTTTCCATAATATTCTGCTAAATGCTGCCCAGCTACTTTAGGGTATATAAATGGAATCATATTTGTTTTCGAAACGTGTCCATTATGTCCCCAAACTATGGTTTTCCCTAAATGTTCTTCAGTCCACTTCGCATTTTCATACATTGCAATATCATGTTTCAAATAAAAATCCGATGGTTTATCAGGGGATGTTCCTCCTAACATTGTAGTAAACTGTTCAATAATACGAGCATTTTGTTTTATCCATGCGAACTCTTTGGATTTTCCGTTCAGATAACTTTTATTTTGTTCTAATAAAGCACTGATTTGTTTAGCATCTGAAATATACTTTTCTTTTTCTTCTTTTGTAAGGCCCTCAAAAGTAGTCATATCCTTTGTTACAGGAATGAGACCTTTTATCTTCTCTTCTACTCTAGGCACAAGATCTGAATTGTTTCTTTTTATATATTCTATTATATTATTATAAACATTCTCGTTTACTGATTGAATGTCCATCCCAATGATACGCACTTTAGATTTATGTTCTGGATTAGCATTATATTGTCGAATCCAACTAAGTAGATCTAACATTTCTTTTGTGTTAAATACAGGTGATAGATGTTGGCTTGGGTTTCCCTTACCAGTAAGAACATATCGATCAAGCTCCAGAGCTCTGTCCCATCCCTCTTCTAAAACTAAGTTGATGAATCCCTTTTCAGATACTAAATAATTAACAATGCGTTGTTTCATTGTAAAAACTTCATGAGCCCCATGCGTAGCTTCACCTAAACCTACAATTGAAGCTGAACCTACCATATTCTTAAGTGGTTTTAAATCATTAAAAGATGCAGTTGGATTAGTTGTTTTTAAAGGCTTTGCATGCATTTCTAACCATTCCGTTATTTGATTTGTATTGTAGGGAGCTGTAACAGAAACTCCTGTTTTCGAGTCTGCATAAGTACTTCCTACAAAATTAGTCAGTATTATAGCAAAAACACCAAGTGCAATAATCATTTTCTTTTTCATAATACCCTCCTAAAATACTTACTTGTTAGTTTTTTGACATGCTCTAAGGAGCCCAGTTTAAACCATTTTTTTCTTTTTTTCCTACTTGCTAAATTCAGCAAGTAAAATATTTTTAAATGGATCAGGACTATCAGCTTTAAAGCTGTTCAAATTGACGACCAATGTATGCTTGCCTCCAAGTGTGCCACCAGCAAAAGTGGTAAACCCTAGAACTCTACCTTTGTGTCCCCATATCGAGACACCGTTTGGAAGCTTAGTTTCAAAGATCCCAAGACCATATCCGGTTCCTTCTCTATCTGTAGGAACTGTAGTAAGCATTTGTTTTAGTTGCTGTTCCTTCAGTAATTTACCACTGAGTAAGTAAGAGAAGAATTTGTTTAAATCGTCAGCAGTAGAAATCATATCTCCATCCGAGCTACCTGGGTTAATATAAGTAACGTCTTTTAGCTCACTTGCTCCGTCTAGTTGGAAATAGCCACGGGCATGCTTGGTGCCTGGAATCACGCTTGAATTGCCAGGTAGGAATGTATTTGACAAATCAAGCGGTTCAATAATCCGATTTTCAACCTCTTCCGCATAGCTGTTTCCAGTTACTTTTTCAATAAGGATCCCCAGTATTACGTATCCTGTGTTTGAATAAGACCAACCCTTTCCTGGGGCAAAGTCTGGGGGAAGAGAAATCCCCATCTTTACGAATTCTTCAGCCGTATACGATTTTTTTGTATCCGTATAATCAAAGTCTTTTGAATTTACATAGTCAGCGATACCACTTGTATGATTCAATATCTGCCGGATAGTAATTTGGTTACCATCATATCCGTTTCCTTGAATGACACCAGGTAACCATTTTTCAATGGAGTCGTCTAGATTCAAGCGGTTCTCTTCAGATAATTGAAGTAGAACTGTTGCAATGAATGTCTTCGTTACACTACCAATGCGAAAGCGAAAATCTGTTTTCATTGGTTTCTTGGTGCTCAGGTCCGCTAACCCAGCGGCATAACTCCATGTTTTTCCACCCTCAGAAGTTTTAGCAAGTATCCCAGGATATCCAAGTTGCAATGTATCCCGCATTGCTTCTTTGACGGAATTACGTTCACTTTGAGTGCTTGTTTGTAACGGACTAGATACATTTTGAATGGACTCCGCTTTTACAATTGAGGTTGGTGTTGTGTATAACAGAGAACTTCCAGCCATTAAAAGGACTAAACCTGTAGATGCAATTTGACAATGCTTTTTCATAAAGATATTCTTCTCCTCTATTCATATTGTATCGGCAGTTATTTGCTGTTTTAGGGCAAGAGTGGATTTGCAATTATCTTTACTCATTATTATTTTCACAAACGCTATTGTGTCCTAACAAACGGTAAATTCCTTTTTTTTCACATGTATGTTAACCCTAGAAATTACTTCTTTTCCTTAAAACACTCTTGTTACTGGTTTGTTTTTCATAAATAGGTCATACCTGTTTCCCCTTTCACGCCTCTTTATTTTTTTATCATACACAATGAAAATCTCCCCTCCTCGTTTATTGTTAATGTGTTAAACTGCCTCTATGATTCTAAGTATTTTTCTGTCACATACAGTAGTGTCAAAATGTCACACTATTAAAAATCCTAATATTATTCGGAGTGAATATCTCAATCCAGATGTCGCTGTCAGTGAAGCTGGTGATTTGGCTGTGTCTTATTCGTATTCCCAGTTGCTCCATAACCTCTCTTACCGGAACTCTTGCCAATCTCAATTCAATCGCTTGCATTTTTCTAGGGGGTAACTCACTCTCGTTGCCAACGTAAAAACACCTCCAAGGTTATCTCCATATCTTACGACATGGCTTGATTCTCTTGAAGGTGTTTTGATTTGTCTCACGTTATGGGGTCAGTCCCCTTGATCTACAGTCGAAAAAGGTTCCTTATCTAACTTTACCAATCGATCAAAAACCTTAATTTCAAATCCCGATTCATTTCTCAACACTTCAAACCGGATGTTCTCCTCTACCGCCGGATTGATGGCTGAACCGAAACATTGTTATCTCCTGACTACAATCAATCATTTTAAGCCCATTATCTTCAAACAGGCATTCAGCATATCCTTGTTTTTATAGATTACAACAGTAATCTCCTGTCGTGCTCTCGTTAGCATTTGGTACAAACGCAGCCCCGTTGTTTCTTTGCACTCCACCTAGGCGACATTCTTTAGCTTGGCGTATTGTTGCAGGTGTAAGGCTTTTGCCGATGCCCAACCGCCGATGACAAATTGACATCGGACAATTTGTCCGATATAATCAAAACAAAACGGACAAACTGTCCGAATTTATAATATGAAGGGTGAAACTGGGATGAATATCAAAAAGTTGTATTTTTTACCTGTAGGTGAATGTTTCCTAGATCAATCGGCAGTTAATCGAACCCTTGCCCCCGGGAAATTAGTCGGAATGCCTGTGTGGTCTTTTCTATTGGAAACGACCAGCGGGCCGATACTCATCGATACGGGAATGCCCGACGCTTTTATCAACAATCCCGATTACTACAAGGGGACTAGACGTGAAGGGCGCGTCGTCCCCAACATGTCTGACGGCGACTCGATCGTAAATGTGTTAAAGCGTGTCGGTTATCGACCTGACGATATTCAAATGGTCATTAGCTCCCATTTACACTTGGATCATTCTGGGGGAAACGGGCATTTCCGCAATACGCCGATCCTTATTCAAAGGGCAGAGTATGATGCGGCCATAAACAATGAGGATTACTCTCCATTAGAGTGCAGGCTGCCCGATTTACAATATCAAATCATTGAGGGTGACCATGAATTGATTCCGGGGGTTCAAATTTTATTCACTCCGGGTCATTCCCCTGGCCATCAATCAGTCCTTGTCACAACGGAAAAGTCGGGTCCAGTGCTACTGATAATTGATGTTGCTTATACTCGGGAGAACTTCGAGAATAGCGTACCGTTCTTGACATTCGATCAAGAGATGGCTGCCAAATCGATTACTCGCATGCAGGAGTTAATTCAGGATGTTCGGCCGTCCTATGTTTTCTTGGGACACGATAGAGATCAGGCGCAAAAATGCCGCACCTTTCCTGACTTCCTGTAATGGAGGGACAGGCTATGGATACTCAATCAATGGCTTTATCCGGCAATGAGCGGAAATTAATGGGGACACTTTGCTTGCTCATTATTTTCGGAAACATCAATATGACCATGTTTAATTTGTCTATACCTTCGATTTCCGCTGACTTTGCCCTGACCTCCTCGCAGGTGAGCTGGGTTATGGTCGGTTACAGCATTTTGATGGCTATCGGCGCCGGTACTTACGGCAAGTTAACGGAGTCCTTTTCCTTTCGCCAGCTGTATGTCATTGGTTTAATCCTTTTAGCTTTCGGCTCTATGATCGGCTTTTTTGCAGCTTCATACTTGCAAGTCATCATTGGAAGACTACTGCAGGCAGCAGGGGCCTCATCCATCTCTCCCCTGTCTTATGCGGCAGTAACCCTGTATTTTAAGCCTACAGTCAAGGGACGGGTGCTGGGAACCTTATCCGCCACAATTGCCTTTGCTTCCGGCTTCGGGCCTGTGTTCGGCGGTTTCGTAGAGCAATACTTTGGCTGGCGTGCTTTGTTCATCGTGTCCAGTCTGAGCCTATTTGTTATCCCTTTGATATTCAAGTATGTTCCTGACAAGAAACACGACCGCGGTTCATTCGATTTTCTCGGAGCTGTTTTGTTCTCCGCGGGACTGGCGTTGGTATTGCTAGGGGTTACGAACTATTGGTTTATGCTCATTGCAGGAGCAGCAGTTCTTCTATGGTTCGGTACTCATATTCAGAAAAAAGAACATCCATTTATCGATGCATCTTTCATGAAAAATGCTCCTTACCGACGAATTCTAGGGATTGGATTCCTTACCTTCGTATGCAACACGGGGTTAACCTTTACTCTTCCTGTCATGATGAAGAACTCCTTTCATTTACCAACTAGTAAAATCGGTCTGCTGATGCTTCCCGGTGCCGCCTGTGCAGCCTTGCTCGGATCCCGGATCGGAAGTTGGACAGATCGTTTCGGAAGCTCCCGTGTGCTTGTCATATCGCAAAGTCTCGTCATCAGCGGATTTATACTACTGGGGGTATCCGTACATTTGCCGCCATGGATCGACGCTTTATTGATCATTATCCTTATGATTGGATTCAACGGTGTCCTCACCTCTAGCAGCAATTTAGTTTCGACGACACTCCGTTCGGCTGAGCTGGGTGTGGGGATGGGTATTTTCACACTGGCCTATCTCCTAGGCGGAGCATTCGGCCCTGCGCTGGTCGGCCGACTGATTGATCTAAAGATGCCTTTTTCTGTTGTTTATTTTACCATTTCCCTGTTGGCAATCCTGACATACTTATTCGCAAGAAAAGCAAATCCTAGCGGAAGCTATGGTAATTAGTTTAGTAGACTTACGACATGTCCGAAAGATACGGAGGATGAATAGATGAGTAAATTAAATTTCCAACTGTCCTTTGCTGCTATTCATGAGCTGGCCGAGAGGATCCGTACAAGGAAAATATCCCCGGTAGAGATTACAGAACATGCGCTTCACCGCATCGAACGTTTGAATCCGAAACTGAACGTTTTCGTTACCCAAACGTCCGAACTGGCGTTTGAACAAGCGAAGCAATCGGAACGCGATATTATGCATGGTCGGTACAAAGGGCCCCTTCACGGGATTCCCATCGTTCATAAGGATCTATATTACACTAAAGGGATCCGAACAACTGCCGGTTCAAAAATATTGAACAGCTTCGTCCCCGATTACGATTCGACGGTTGCAGCTAAGCTACATGAGGCTGGAACAGTTCTGCTAGGCAAAGTACAGACTCACGAGTTCGCTGCGGGATTGACAACAACTAGCCCACACTTCGGTCCTTGTCTCAATCCGTGGAACACTGAACTTGTAACGGGAGGTTCAAGCGGCGGCTCGGCTTCTGCCTTAGCGGCTGGACTTACTTATCTGGGCACAGGCTCGGATACCGGAGGTTCGATCCGCATACCCGCTGCTTTGTGCGGTGTCGTAGGGATGAAGCCGACGTACGGTCGGGTCAGTCGGTATGGTATCATTCCAATGGCCTGGTCATTGGACCACTCGGGTCCGTTGACCCGCTGTGTCATGGATGCGTCCCTGTGCTTGGATGTGATGTCTGGCTTCGATCCAAAGGATGAATCGACTGTCGATCTGCCTGCGCCAGGTATCAAGATGTATCCGAATGGTCTCAGGGGTGTGCGTATCGGATTGCCGACAAGCTACTATTACGAGGATTTGATGCCAGAAGTGGAAGCTGCGATGAAGGCCGCTATCAATAAATTCCGAGAACTGGGAGCAGAAATCATCGAAGTTAGCCTGCCCCTGATCAAACATGTTAGAAGTGCGACGATGGCCATTATGATGACGGAAATGTACTCGTACCACGAGAAGTGGCTTGAGACAGAATTGGAACAGTATGGACCGGACGTCCGAATGTTTCTTGAAAGCAGTAGAGATATTCCGGCTTCCATTTACCTTCAGTCTCAGCGGGCCCGGCAACTAATTGTCAATGATTTTTTGAATGCATTGTCCGGAATCGACATCTTGTTGACGCCGGCAACACCGATCACTGCGCCGCGTGCAGATGATGAAGCTAGTGTATTCAGATTGAACTCATTTACGGTTCCGACCAATTTGACTGGCTTGCCTAGCTTGAGCATGCCTTGCGGCTTCTCACCTTCCGGTCTGCCGATTAATATGCAATTGATTGGCCGCCCCTTCGAAGAAGCGACAGTACTAGGTATCGGCAATACTTATGAAATGAATACAGACTGGCACAAGAGACATCCGGATTTGTAAGCCTGACTATATTTGATGGAGGGTAATCTATGGATCAAAAGCAACTTAACTCTGAAGTTAGCAGGAGAGCATCAACCGAAACCGGAACAGATACGACGAGCGACAAGAAAAAAGCATACGAGCAGTTTATTCATACGATCGCAAGTTTAAAGGAACTGGACCTATCGGGCATTGAACCGCATTTGCCTCCAATTTACAAAAAGCACTATACCAAGAGATAAAAAAAGCTCATCGGTCACCCAAATGAATGTATTTTTAATTTTTCACGAAATGTATTATAATTATGAAGACGGACAACATGTCCTATACACGAAAAACGGACATATTGTCCGTTTTTCGTGTTAAATAACAGTTAAATTAATGATGAAGGGAGATGTTTATGGTGAATTCAGAATCGCAATCTGTCTCTCTGAAAATTCCCAGAGAGGAGTTAAACCGAAGACGAATTTTGGCGGCGGCTAGAGAACTTTTCATCAAAAAAGGCGTTGACAATGTCAATATGCATCAGATTGCGAAGACTGCTGGAGTAGGACAAGCAAGCCTATACCGCCGCTACTCGGATAAGGGCGACATATGTCAGGAGATCGCGTATGAAGAATACCAACCTTTGTTTGATGAAGTTCAAGCATTTCTTGATCAATCCCCAGAAACCGCTGCCTTGGACCGGCTTTACCATGTAATCGTAAGATATGTCTCTTTTTTAGAGGCGAAAGTTCCTTGGCTCTGTGAGGTCAGCCGGGCCTCAACCGGGCATCGTCCGTTACAATCCCCGTTATGTCAATGGATGCGCAATATAAGCAGAAATCTGCTAAATGAGGCCGTTGAACAGGGAGACGTATCCGGGGTGGACATTTCATATACTATTGAAGCCCTGCTGGCCGTGCTTCACAATATCGATTACCATCTCCAAGATGAGGGCTTTACAAGCCAACGAGTTCTTGATGGATTACACCGCATATTTATTGAAGGTTTAAGAGCTAATAGACATTAATTGAGGGGCTGGCCACAAAGCCACATAACATGGATGAGGAATAGTCCTGCGTAACTCCTCTTTTTATCTCATAATGGTATATTGAATGTACAAAGAAACCATATCCTTTCAAATGGTCGGGTGATACCTCCATTTTACCCAGGAACGGTTTCTTATTGTTTTACAATTGGAGAACAGGACGTCCCTAGTCATTTTTATGACTTATGGGACAACCCCTTTTTTCTGCCAATGGCTGCTATGCGAATTGTCTGGATCGGACTTCCATGGCACGCTCTCCTTATTCGGTCTTCTTATCATCAGCAGCGCTCTTTCGTCTACTTCCTGTAGGCTTCGTAGCAGCAGGCTTAGTAGCCTGAGAATCCATGGAGAACAAGCAGGTTTTCATCTTATGTATTCCAAAATTGCAGTTGAAGAGATTTGTACAACACTTGGGGATTTTATTAACTCATCTTCCAAACTCCACGTCCAACTTCTCCAATCCATAACCAAACCACCTTTACGAAAAGTATCAATTATGATCGTAATTTGGATTCGATATCGATAATACCATATGTTAACATTTATAGGATATATAGAGTAAATAGAAACACAAAAAACCAATAGAAACAAGGGGCTTTGTTTCTACTGGTTTAAAAATGTCTCAAACATATACCCAAAAATGTCTCGGTTATCAACCAAATCAGTCTCAATTATTACCGTTACTCACTGTGTGGTGTCATAATTAATGAGAATATCCACATTGCTTAAATGCATAAAAATACATCCACTTGTATACATTATTTTACCATCGAGTAACCCTAAAGATACAAAAAAGGGCACAAAAAATGCCGGTTGGCAACTTTCTTTGTTCAACATATATTTATGAATCTCGGTTAATCCTTCACCGATCGCTACAATATACTTCTCATTTTCTTTTTTATTCTCCGTTTCAAAATGGATATAAAAAACATATGCAGTTCCATCATTAAATACAAAGATGCAGTAGCTGGTAAATCTTCAATTAATTTAATTTTTGAGTCTGTTATGAGGTATACAATATTGTTTGGATCATAGAGGTACCAGTCATCTCTCATCACTTACGATATATCCGTTAACTTTTTTATAGCCAGCAGCCATTTTCTCCTTATAAGCTTCATCACGTAGTCTTTTTATTCTTTCCTGTTTTAATACCTCTCTAGCTGCTAATTTTAGTTTATTGTACCTTCTATTGAGTTTATCTAACTGATAGAATGCAAACACATTGCTAAGCTTAGGCCTTTCATCGAGAAGGGTTAATAACTTAGGAATTGTGACTGAACTGTAAAACTGCCCCAAACTCTTTGGATCTAGCTCTTAGTTTTCTTCTGTATTCTGTTCTTTGCGTTCTAAGAGTATCTATCTCTTTCAACAGTTCAACTTCACGTCTAGCCAGATGGTTTCTTTCAGTTTCAACTTTAGTAATATTTCTTTTCAGAGGCTCTCTGAGTTATGCCCGATGATTTCTTTCATCACCAGCAAATTTTGATTTAGATCTGCTGTAAAAGGAACGACTAGTTGAGGTATTTCTTGTTTCATGAAACTTTTTTTGATCAAAGCTGAACCAGTGTAAATTTCTCCCGTTCCCTGTATGCAACCATTGAAATACTCTTGATACTCCAAACGGAAGAGCAAATGGGAAAAAAGTTCCTAACCATATATCCGGTTTAATAAGATAAGTTAGTACCTTTTGCAGAATGATGACGGTCTCACCCTTTCATGAAAATCAAGAAATTCCATATTTGCTAATTTAGCATACCCAGCCCCATTATTTTAATTCAAACGCTTAATTGCCCTTGTCTTAACACGAGACAATATCATTTATCTGTAAAACAAAAAGCCGCCAAATTGGCGACTTCATAACCACTGCAAGTTCTTGTCCCGAACTGAGAACAAGAACTAGGTACCCCCTTGGGAAAAGAATATGATCTTATTGTCAATCATCATATTATTATAGGTAAGATGCAAGGAAAGATTCTTACGCCCTCTTACCACTGTAAAACTATATTATGAAATTCTCCGTGTTAGTCTTTCGATTTCTGCTAACTTCTAAGGATACGAACCCCCGGTACGGTTGTGAGCCGACGGGAGGTTACGTATCCAGGCATAAGATAATACTTTAATTAGTTTTGGAGACCAGTTTAGATACGGATATAAGCAATCGGGCTGTAACCATTTCGTCGAATCAAGCCGCTGCTTAACGGGTTCTGTTGTAAGAACGTTTCAATTGGAATGATAATCATAACTACTGTCTAAACATTCTCATTTCCCCAAATGCTTACCAGATCATTGATCTGAAGCGACACGACCCTCAGTTCTCCACCAATGGCGTAGAGTTCTAGTCCCTTACTTTCGAAGTCCGGGAAAATCATGTCTGAAATGATTGTTTTTCCATGATTGCCGAAGACTTCGACACTTGACCAATCCAGATAAATGCTCAACTGTATCCTCTCATGCTCTGGCTTCATAGTGGCCTTGTGTATTGCTGTGAAATCTGAATGAAAATCAGTGGCGCTCGACTTCGTCCGATCGACGAACAATTCCTCATTCGAGATATTATATCCGATGATCGTCTCCTGATTGGCGGACTTCCGTACTTTAAACCCGAATTCCATAGCAGTACCGATTTCAAATTCTGCAATAATTTCTGCCTTGGCTGCGGAAATATCAGACAACACGTTCATATCTGGCTTAATCGTCAAGTCTTGTAGAGACAAAATCGGTTTTCTTAGCTGACTTAATTCATTTATGGGTGTTTGGATTAGGCGAAGTCCCTCGGGATAAGTCCTTAGCTGTAGCTCCCGGGGAATTGATGTCTTGCCACGCCATTCCTTTGAAGGAAGCGTGGTAGCATAACGCCAATTATTCATCCAGCCGATCCAAATCTTTCGTCCGTCTTCGTTCGAAATGCCATTCCAGGACACGGCCGCGTAAAAGTCTGATCCATAGTCTACCCATTTGATAGTATCGATGGATTCCAACGCTTCATCTGGCGTGAACGACTTACCGTCAAAGTTGCCTACAAAATACATCATGCCAGAACCGCCTGCCGGTGGTTCCGGATCGTCTGGATTCACACCATTTCTATCCCCGACGCTTAGCATCAGAATCCACTTCGTGGTATTAGGATCCTCATCCACTTGGATTCGAAATATATCAGGACATTCAAATATCCCTCGGTGTATATGTGGAATGTCGGAACCGAATTCGCTTGCAAAAGACCATTCTTTCAGGTTTGGAGATGTGTAAAATTCTACACGGTCCCTTACGGCAAGAACCATGATCCACATTGATGATTCATCATGCCAAATCACCTTCGGATCACGAAAGTCTAGCGTGTCCGTTGGAAATAAAACCGGGTTACCTTCATATTTTGTCCAGGTTCGACCTTTATCCTTGCTGTAAGCAATGCTTTGCACCTGCGGTTTTCCAGGCTGAGCCTTGTTGCCCTCATTTGTATAAATGGCCACCAATCCTGATCCTTCCTCTTTGAAAAATCCGCTGGTATTGTTCTTATCCACCACCGCACTCCCCGAGAAGATCGCTCCGTCCTCCCCAGGTGGAATCGCTGGTGGAAGCTCAGTCCAATGCACTAGATCCTTGCTTACCGCATGCCCCCAATGCATGTTGCCAAAATCAGGCTGCGTATCATGGGGCGTATGCTGGTAGAACAGGTGGTATTCTCCTTCAAAGTAAACCATGCCGTTGGGATCGTTCATCCAATTTTTCTCCGGTGAATAATGAAATTGAGGCCTGTACGTCTCACTATAGTTACTTTTTCTCTTTCTGCCGCTATAGTCGTCCGTTAGGTTTAATTCTTTCATAGTATCCGCTCTCCTCTTGATTGTTGATAAGGTATTTAACATAATAATTTGAGTTGCTCGTTTGCAAATGAATTTGAAATACTACCATTTAAATGTTTCAGCTTTGATCTTTGAGATATCTGTCATAGCCTTTCTGTTTGATTTCCAGCCATTTATCTAGCCCCAGTCTGGACAGCTCGGCTTTATATTCGGCCCATTCTTCTTCCACTTTACCCGTCTTGATCCATTCCGCCCGCTTGCGGTTAACGTAAGCAAACAAATCGGTTTCCAATGTGGAGATCTGCTTCTGATCCTCCAGAGAGAAGAAGACTTTCGGGAAATTATGGTCAGCCTTCATATAAGGAACGAGTCTTTCCTTCATGAGCTTAAGCCGTCCCACTGCATCATCGGGCTTAGTCGTAACCGTTCCGTAATACTCGTCAAGAATTGCTAATGGACCACCGATGTTCGTTTTTTGCCGTAGCTCGACAGGGGCCGTTCCCTTAAGCGGAAGATGCTTCAGCATATGACTCGCTTCATCGTATTCAAAAATGTTCTGCTGAGTTTTGTCGCCGTAGGTACCCCAGTTGTCTTGCACGGACTGGATAGGATCATACAGCTGGTCAATCCATTTTGCCGTAAGCTCGAGATTTTGGTTGTCACTGGTAATCACCATTCTCCCCCGGTCAAAGCCGAGATTGTTCGTGCGGGTCACATTGACTTCACCGCTTGGTCCGGCGAGCGGATTCATCAGTTCATATTTATCGTTGTCTCCTGAAATATTCGCCTTATCCCATTGGAAGTAGAGGCCATATCTTTCACTCTGACCTTTGGCTAGATACGTGTTATAATCCTGCTCGAATGATTCCTCGTCGATCAGGTTCAGTTTATACAGCTCATTAAGATATTTAATCCCCTCTTTGTAACCGTCCTGATCGGCAGTGAAGACCACTTTCCCCTCATTGGTCACTACCGTATGATCGCCGTTGTCCCCAAGACCGAATGATCCGAACAGAAAATTCAGGTCCTCATTGCCGTTATTGAGCATAAAGGACAGCGGGATTTCATCCGCTTGGCCATTTCCGTTAGGGTCGCCATTTTTAAATGCGAGCAGAACTTTTTTTAAATCCTCGGTGGTTTTTGGCATTTTAAGTCCCAGCTTTTTCAGCCACTCCACATTGATCCATGGCATGTCGTTTACAGAATGAATGCTCTCCTTCTCAGAACCCAGTTCTTCAATCCAAGGAAAGGCATAAATGTGCCCGTCCTGTGCGGTTATCATGGATCTGTACTCAGGCGCTTCCTTTAATACCTTCTGCAGATTGGGCATATATTTTTGAATCAAATCCTCTAAAGGGATAATAGTTCCATCCTTTCCGAGGTTCAACAAATCGTAATCGGAATATCCGGCATCCAGTATGGCATCTGGAAGATCTCCACTGGCAACAGCAAGGTTTCTTTTTTCAATGAAGGAATCGGAGGTGAAGTTGGTAAAATCGATATGCACCCCTGTTTTTTCTTCCAGTCTTTTATAAATCAACTTTTCATTTGGATCGGAAGGTGCCAGCGGCGAGCTTTGAGTCATAAAATGCAAAGTAACTTTCTCTTTAAGCGGCAGAGTAACATTTTCCAGCTTGTAATCTTCGGATGCCGCAGAATTATTGCCCGAACCGCCGCATCCGGCAAGCAGTGAAGTAGAAAGTGCCAACACAGACAAGGTTAGTAATGTTTTTTTCATCTCTATTCCCCCGATTTGTTATTTGATCGAACCTACCATGACACCCTTTTCAAAATACTTCTGGAAGAATGGATACATGACAATCAAAGGCAGACTTGATATGACAATGGCAGAGTATTTAATCATTTCAGACAATTTCTTAAGCTCCGCTTGTGCCATCGCATCGGCAATCATGCCGGGCTGAACCTGATTCTGTATCAAAATGGAGCGCAGTACCAGTTGAAGCGGAAACAGCTTCGGATCATCCAGATAAATCATGGCGTCGAAATAAGAATTCCACTGTCCGACAAAAGCGTATAAAGCTAGAACAAAAATAATAGGCTTGGAAAGCGGCAGGACGATTTTAAAGAAAATACTGAGCTCAGAAGCTCCGTCTATACTCGCCGCCTGGAACAGCTCTTTGGGAAGCCCCTGGAAATAGGTCTTTGCCAGAATAATATTGAATACGCTGATCGAGCCGGGCAGAATAATGGCCCACACCGTATTCAACATGCCTAAATCCTTAATCACTAGATAGGTAGGAATCAGACCGCCACCGAAAAACATCGTTATCAGGAAAAAGATCATAATGGACCGTTTCCCTACCAACTCTTCAATCGCAAGCGGATAAGCCGCGAAGACGGAAAATAATACGGTTGCGAACGCAAAGGCTGCTGAATAAAAAATAGCATTAAAAAAACCGCGGATCATGGCACTGTTGCTTAGGATTTTGGCATATCCCGTGAGTGTCCAGTCTGATGATGTAATGGCAAACCCTTTGGTAATCAGGGTATTTGGAGTTAAAAAGGACGAAAGCACCACATAAACCAGCGGTAACAGAATAGCGAGAACAAACAAACCAAGTAGAATATAATTGATGATGAGCAGAATCCGGTCCTTCCCGGTGTAATGAATATCCATAAATACCTCCTTCTTTAATACAGCCCTTCTCCTTCGTTCAGCTTCTTGACGACGGTATTTACGAAAATCAACAGGAATACATTAATTACGGAATTGAACAACCCGATTGCCGTAGAATAAGCATAATCGCCGGATTGCAACCCCACCTTGTATACGTAAGTCGCGATGATTTCCGAGGTAGGTGTGTTCAGAGCCGTCTGCATTAGGTAAGCCTTTTCATAGCCGATCGACATAATACCTCCTGCAGCGAGAATGAACAGGACGGCCATGACGGGTTTAAGAGCTGGCAGATCAATGTGGAAGATTCTCTTCATCAATGAAGCACCATCAATTGTTGCAGCGTCATGCAACTGCGGGTCCACATTGGCTAAGGTGGCCACATAAATGATAGAGGACCAGCCCGCTGTTTGCCATATACCAGACAAAATATATACCGTTCGGAAATAGGCAGGATCAGTCATAAAAGCAATCGGCTTGCCGGTGAAGGTTGTTACCAAAGCGTTCACTATTCCAGCTGGCGATAGAAAAACAAACAGCATACCGG
This sequence comes from Paenibacillus sp. FSL M8-0228, assembly GCF_038007385.1. Classification (NCBI taxonomy): domain Bacteria; kingdom Bacillati; phylum Bacillota; class Bacilli; order Caryophanales; family Paenibacillaceae; genus Paenibacillus; species Paenibacillus sp. FSL M8-0228. The sequence goes on along the minus strand of NZ_JBBOXA010000001.1, from coordinate 697,816 downwards.
CAACAACAACAACCGAGATGAAGTTAGGTGCGTATACAATAAGCTGAATATTCTTCTTGAACTTCGCTCCTCTGACCAGATTTAGCATTAAGGCCAGAATGATGGGTACTGGGAAGCCGAGAATAAGACCGTAAGCGCTTAATTTAAGCGTATTCATTAATATGTCATAAAAATTTGGTGATGAAAGAAACCGCTGAAAATGTTCAAATCCAACCCATTCGCTGCCGAGGATGCCTTTTCTTGGGCTGAAATTTTTAAACGCAATGATCGAGCCGTACATGGGAACATACTTGAAAATGACGGTAAGAATTATGGACGGAAGCAGAAACAAATACAATATATAATTTCGAAGCATATAGCTTAACCAATGGTTTCTTTTTTTTGTTTCTGAAGCCTTTAATCCCCTTTTTTGAACGATCGAATTTGCCAATATTTTCCCTCCTACTGTTCACGGCTTGTTATACGACACAAAATATAAGCCATGTTATGTCATCTCTCTGACATAATTAACCAAGATGTTTTTCAAATACTTGCTTGTAATATCCACACCTCCAACAGAACGAGAATTTTACACATTCCCAAAATGAATGGGCTTACAATTTACATTTGAACATATTTCACTCTTACAATTTATCAGATGTACATTTAATTAGTCAATATAATTCGGGTGAAAAATTCATTCAAAAAGCGTATTTCAAGATAATTATAATGTTTTTAGCAAAAATACATCAAAAATACACAATATAAATAAACAAACGTAAACCTTTATTGTTCATTTGAATAAATACATTGTTAAAAACATGAAAATACTATATATTTAGAAATATGAAGAATCTTAATTCGGAGAATAAGGTGAACAATATGACGAGAAAGTCAAAGGTTACGATACAAGATATCGCTGATGCCTTGGGAATTTCCAGAAACACTGCATCCAAGGCGCTTAATGGAGTGGAGAGTATTCCCACCGTTACTAGGGACAAGGTGGTCAAAAAAGCAATGGAGCTTAAATACAAACAATTTTCTTATATGGAAACAGCTTCTGAAAAACAAGGCAATATCGCACTTTTGACCTGTAATCTTCCTAATAGCTCACACTTTGGATCTTTGTTGATCAGCGGACTGGAGAAGGAAATCAGCAAACAGGGCTATACTTTATCCATTTATTTTGTCCGTGAGAATGATATCAATTCGATGACCCTACCCGGCAATTTTGAACCTTCGAATGTGGCTGGCATTTTCTGCATCGAAATGTTCAGCAAGGAATACAGCAAGCTGATCACAGATCTTTGCATCCCAACCATTTTTATTGATTGCGCTGCGGATATGATGTATCCAGAATTGAAGGCGGATCTGGTATTAATGGAAAATGAACACAGCACATACTGTGTTACCCGGAAATTAATCGATCATGGCTATGAAAGCTTCGGTTTTGTAGGCGATTACAATCACTGCAAAAGCTTCAATGAACGCTGGACCGGATTTAATAGGGCCTTAGCAGAAGCAGGAATCGCCGTAGATCCTGCCCATAGCATTGTAGCGCCTGACCGCAACTTCTTTATAGAGGAGAACTGGATGGAACAGCAGTTGGATGCTCTGAGGGAGTGTCCCTCCGTCTTTATTTGCGCCAATGATTTCATTGCCATCAACGTGATCAAATCTTTAAAAAACAAAGGGATTAAAGTCCCAGAAGATGTTGCTGTCTGCGGGTTCGATGATGCTTCGGAATCCCGGGTTGTCGAGCCTCATCTTACAACCGTGCATATTTACAGTAGTCAGATGGGTATTATTTCAGCCGAAATGTTATTGTCCAGAATCAAAGACAATACCATGCCATACCGAGTGACTCATGTTGCAACGGATATCGTATACCGGGACTCGACCCCTGTTCTAAACTAAATCTACCAAGAGGTGAATCAAAGTGAAAAATGACAGAACGGTTCTTTGTGTGGGCGAGTTGCTCATTGATTTTTTCTGCACGGATATTGATGTTAATCTTGCCAAGGGTCAGCATTTCTCCAAGCAGGCTGGCGGTGCTCCGGCAAATGTAAGCGCAGCCGTAGCCAAACTCGGAGGAAAAGCGTCATTCTTGGGGAAAATCGGTGCTGATCCCTTCGGTATCTACCTGAAGCAAACGCTGGAGGAGCAGCATGTGGATACTTCCATGCTTCTTTTTGATCCGGAAACACCGACTACACTGGCCTTTGTTTCCCTTGCCGCTAACGGCGAACGAGATTTCGTATTCAACCGCGGAGCTGACCGTCAGCTGTCTCTGCAGGACATTGATAGAGAATGGACTCGACAGGCTGCCATTCTGCATTTTGGCTCGGCAACGGCCTTGCTCGCCGATCCTTTCCGGGAAGCGTATTTGTCTTTATTGGACGAAGCGAAAGCCAATGGGCAATTTACCTCCTTTGATCCCAATTACCGGGGGGACCTCTGGAAAGATAGGCTGGAGGAGTTTATAACATTGTCCAGAAGAGGAATACACAATGCGGATTTCGTAAAGGTAAGCGAAGAGGAATTAAATATCATTACGGGGCTGACTGACCGCAATGCTTCATTGGATCTTTTGCATGGGTTGGGAGCCAAAACGGTGGCAGTTACCTTGGGGAAAGAAGGTACTCTCATCTCAAGCGGTACCTCCCGTTCGCTAATCAGCAGTATTACTGTTAAATCGATCGATTCTACCGGTGCCGGTGATGCCTTCGTCGGAGCTATGCTGTATCAAATCAGCCAGCTGAGTCAGCCCAAGGCATTTACCTCCGATTGGGAGCAACAGCAGGAATTTATAACACTTGCCAATCAAGTCGGCGCTATCGTGTGCACTAAAGTTGGAGCGATTGCAGCCTTGCCATCGTTGGAAGAAGTTAAGCATTTCATAGAGCAACAGGGTGAAACAAAAATCGAACTGTAAGAACAGCAAAGGTGTCCCGACGATCCTAGGGTCGCTGGACACCTTTTTAGTTATTCCTTGGAAAGTGAAGTGAGGAAACTAAATCATATCAAGGGAGTTTAATCAAAAGGAAACTACTACTATCCTATGTAGTAGCTCCTTGTATTTAAGACAGACCAAAATATTTTCGATTGCCGATAATATTCCATTTTTATTTGACTCAGATGTTTTCATAAAACATTTTAATTCACATTGCTGTGCTTATTGTAGGTAGTGATTTGAAGCTTTAACAACTGTATTTAGTGTTTCACTTCTTGTACATTGTGGATCAAATAAAACAGGAAATAAATCCTCCATGCCTCTCAGGTGATCTCGATCTAAATACTCTGATCGAATTAGTCCATCTTCGGCAAACACAAAGAAAACCTGGTTGTAGGCAGAAATTCCTCTTAAAAATGCTGGTTCCATAAAGGTATCGACGATAATGGGCTTCTTTTTACCCATTTGTTATAACTCTAAAATAATGAACTCAACACTTTCATCAAAGACCGAAGAACCATTGACTCTATCGTTCCCACAACCTAAGAAAAACCACTCCCAATCGATAAAGTGACTTAAAATTGCCGGATGGTCCTGAGGGTTAGCTTTGCCCTGATAATCAAAGGTATGGTCATCAGAAGAATAATACTCCCCACTTGGAGGCTTTCGTCTTAGTCATAGTGCTTTTTACCGCCGTAAGGCCCCCGCCACAAATCCAAGCAAATGTGATTTAGATAAAGCCTTAATACTCGATCTGAAATTTTCAAAGTACATCATTCCCCTGTCTAAAAATTGTTTCTTACAAGGGGAAAAGTCTCATTCTGAAAGCACTACAGTAATTTCTCATCATCCATATTCATTAATAATGCCCCCATCGTTAAGTTATGTTTGGTTTATTCGATTCCGTCCCACATTCCACACAAAGTCTATCCATACCTAAAGCTCTTTTCCCTTGGCTCCTACAAATCCATTTCATTTTATCCTATTCGTTCCCTTGGCCTCGTGGTTTATCATCATTTATTATTCACCATTTCTTTTGATTTTTTATATTCTCGTTGCACATAATAATAAATCCGTCCAAATCGGCATGCCAAATCACCACAAGCAACATCTGGTGCTTGCAGCATGGACATCTCAACGGGTCTTGTTCATATGTCTCTATCACTCAGTCTCTATCACTCGCTGGCGATACGAAAAGCGAAAGAAGCTCGACGCTTTCCTGACCAGCAAGAAATTGATTTTCCTAACCTGACAGAAGTAAGCTGAAGCTGCATGAACACAATAACAAATCCGCCTTTTGCCAAAAGCCCCTCTACGCCAAGCGAAGGGGCTTTTCTACAGGATAGAACTAAAAATCAGAGCTTACTTTCCACCTATTTCGTCGCATTTCATCCGTTGGAGGAGTCTCTAACGTAAGCTTTGAACCATCCTCGGATATGGTCAAAGCCCTATTATGATAAACTGAGATAATGACAACCGAACCATCCCTATTTTTGTGGACAATCCACCGCTGATTATTGTAGCCCAAATAAGAATAGAGCTGAATTTTATTGTGCTCCGCGTCCAGATCCAGCGCCTGTCCGGAGGTCGTTCGGATGGAATAGGAACCTGCATCATCTCCGGTCGGCACAAACACCCATTTTTGATCCGAGGCTTCATTTGCATCCTGTACACTAACTGCTTCGCCATTTGCCAGGCGGGCTGTATATATGGATTTTTGGAATGCTACGTTCACGAGGCTTGATACCCTCAACTTGGCCGGTTTCCCTCCTGTCACATTTACATTCTGATAAGAGACAGAGCCGCCAAAGACATGAAGTCCGAAATGACCTTCGGCAAAGGTCCCATCCTTCAGATCCATTATTTTCAGTCCTCCCATATGTACCACGATATGCGGGCCTTCCGCTTGAATCTTTATTTTATAGGTTTGGCCTCGCTGGATGAAGACCGGGACTTTCGCCAGAACCTGTCGTTCCTCGAATCGTCCATCTATTTTGTAGAACAGGCGAATAGACTTCATGTTAGGATCTAGATTCAGGTAGTAGCCGCTGTGCCCATCCTCGCTTGCACGGAACAGAAGTGAACCAGCCCCGCCGGACGTGCCAAGCTTCAGTTCAGCTTCATAAGTAAAATCCCCAGCCTGCTCCTGGGCCATATAATTCGCGTCGCTTGAGTATCTTCCACGAATTCCATCCTTGCTGAGTACCCATGAAGCCATTGACGGATCTGGGGTCCAGCCGCTGAGACTGGTATGAAACTCGCCGCCAGAGACTTTTACAAGAAGGCTGGCGGATGCCTTTTCATTTGGGGTGGATACAGTAATGACGGACTCGCCCTCTTTTTTGGCCATAAGAGTTGCCTGAGAAGCGCCGGCTCCCTTTATGCCTACCACCTTGGCATTACTGGATTTCCACTCCAGCGGGTGAACACCATTGCCAGGCCCATTCTCCACTGCCGCCCGCAGCGTTTCGCTTTGCCCTATCCCTAGTTCACGGTCACCCGTGTCCATTGCAATCCGTAGTGGCGAATCGTTATCCGAATTCCACACTGATCCAAGCTTGTTTACCGACAGAGAAACAATCTTCACATTGCCACCCTGATTATAGAAGCTCATCTCCCTACTGGCCGGATCAGGAAATATGACCTCGGAGAAAACCACCTTGCCTCCATTAGCGAAGACCTCAACAGAGGATTCATCCACCAAAATCCGCATCTGGATCCGCTTGTTCTCGGCTTTCATCCCCGTTTCATGTCTTGTGGTAAACAGATTGGAGAAATCCGTAGCTCCGGAAGCAGAGCGATCCACGAACAATTTACTTTCGCCTGGCTTATAACCCACCACAGTCTTCTGATTCGCACCTTCACGTAGATTAAAACCAAACTCTGTTACGTTACTTCCAGCCGGAATCTCCAGTTCGGCTTCAATCTCATATGCTCCAGAAACAAGTCCCTTCAGCAGGTTTGGAGAAGATGGATTGATCATCTTGTCAGTTACAGAGAACAGCCTGCTGCGCAGATGTTCCATCTCCTTGATCGGACCCTGGGCGAGACGGAGTCCGTCGGGGGTCATGACCAGAGCAACCTCTCTCGGAACAGTCAGTCCCCCCTTCCAGCCCGAAGTCGGAAAAGCGAACGGATAATCCCAGTTGGACATCCACGCCAACATCACTCTGCGCCCATCCGTCATGTCCGAGAAAGACATGGATGCATAATACTCCTTGCCAAAATCCGTTCTCAGCACCTTTCCTGCCGGATTGTCATTTACGAATTTCCCCTCTGCAGTCAGACTTCCCACAAAATATTCAGAATCCGATCCTCCTGTTGCCGAATTCGCCCCTGTACTGATCATGAGAACCCACTTCTTCTCTGACGTTTCCTGCACGACCAGTGGGAACAGGTCAGGGCATTCCCACACACCGCCACGAACATAATCTCCATAACCCCAATTGTCGGTCAACGTCCAGTCCAGCAAATTAGCCGATGTAAAGAACCGGATATGATCACCACCGGACACTACCATGACCCAGCGATTATGCTCGTCATCGCGAATCACCTTAGGGTCGCGGAAATCCCATCCCCCCGGTTCTTCCCCGTTCTTGCCGGGGTTCTCAACCACGATCGGACGATTCTTGGCATAATGCCACGTACGCCCCTGATCCTTGCTGTAAGCAAGGCCAATGCGCTGGTTGCCATTAGGACCATCTGGGTTATAGGAAGTATAATAGGCGATCAGACCTTTGCCGCCCGAATCCGTAAATAAGCCTGAAGTATTCGTTACATCCGCCACAGCAGATCCGGACCAGATATGCCCGTAATCATTCCACGGAAGTGCAATCGGCAGACGTTTCCAGCTCAGCATATCCTTGCTGACGGCATGGGCCCATGTGCCTCCATCCTGATGGAAAAGATGGTATTCACCTTCGAAATAGACCAACCCGTTCGGGTCACTGGCGTACCCACGGATCGGTGTATAATGATACTGGGGACGATAGGTTTCAGTATAATAATTATTAGACTCCGTGACATAAGCATCCTGAAAGTAAGCGCTTCCCTTTTTCACAACAAGACCGGCGTTTCCTGTTGAATACGAATGATCCGTTACATCGATTGCTGGTGGAGTATAACCGTCCACGAAAACTTGAATCCGGTTACCCATTGCCTTTACTTCCACATAATGCTTCGCCCCCGCTAAGCTCGGATAAGGTCGCTCTGAGCCTGCAATTGCAGTTCCATCCGCTTTCGTCAGCGATACGCGGACCTGCTCTCCTTCCTTCACCAGAGTAGCTTCATATCCACGTGTTCCATCGGTAGAGGACCGGAAAGCTAGAGCGGCAGCAGCATCGGAGCGGAAAACGATTGTTCCTTCATATACAAAGTCAGCAGCTTGCCTGCTATAGATTTGCTGAGCCTTGCTCTGGTTCACAGACGTTCCTTTTTGGCCGCTGAGGTCAGGCTGCCACTGTCCTTTTTTCACAAGTACCAAACCCAGATTCCCTTTCAGATCGCTAACGGTTATGTTTTGGAACAAGGCTGACCCATCCCAGACGTGAAGTCCAAGGCGGCCAGATCGGTATGAACTGTCTTGAACATCAATCACAGGCTTATATTGAGTTCCCCAATATACTTTCAGCGAGGCCCCTTCAGCTTTTACCTTGAGATGATAGATCTCCCCTTTCTTGAGCGAAACCGGATGCTCTTCATTTAATTTACCTGCTCCACTGCCCGCATCTTTTAAACGGATAATACCGGACTGCGGTGCAATTTGAAGCATATACGAATTCAATCCGTCTTCATTGGAACGGAAGAGCAAAGAAGCATCCGCTTGCATATCCTTGATCATAACATCGGCTTCATACAGGAAATCATCTGCTATTGTTTCTGAGATGGCCATCACGTCCTCCTGCGGATCAGATGTCAGCAGGAGCCCTTCTGCGGCATCTCCCCACTTGCCATTTCCTTTTACCTGCCATCCTGTCAAATTTGTATTTAGATTTATAACGTTTTCAAAAATAGAAAGACCCTCCTTTTCCGATTTTCCTGTGTTACCTTCCGCCCGTGCAGCCCAGCCGGTATCAGGACTAGCGGCGTAAACTCCAGATGAAGTCATAATAATAGCCATCACCATGAGGATGTGCAGCACAGCTTTGAATTTCTTTTTCATCGATTACCCTCCATTTCTACTCTACGGAATAATCATCTTCTACCAAAAAAGTAGAAGGCGGCCAGTTACAGCACAGTAACTGGCCGGGATAGCATATTAAATTTGTTATAAAATATATAGAGCTTGAACTTGTGATTTCTATTTTAGAATTTGAACGAGACTATTGGGAATGTTCAAACTCCGACTCCCCTCTCTCTTTCCCTTTTTGTTAATTTTCAATAATATCCGAGCCCGGTGGAACACTATACTCATCCTTATGCTCCAAGATGGCACTTAAATTGAAATAACCGTTCAGGTTCCGGAGCACAACCTACCGGTTCAGCGGGAAAATCAGCAGCAGCTGCATAACGCCGCCCAAAAAATTTTGTGAGTTGACAAAAGTAAAATGACACGGGTTTATGGACCAGCAATATAGAAGGCTTCCATATCTAATGCGATATGGTTCAACGGCAGCTCGTGGTCCTTTTTCTCATCTGGCTTCAATGGCCTTCAAGGCGTCCCTATGTTAACGAATTCATCTTCAGAATGCCGTCTGGTCAGCATTTGTCCACTCTTCGGATATACAAGTATATGTATAATTTCACCTTCCGAATAAACACTAACACCGCCCCCCCGTACCTACGATATATTACAAGCAGTAGGAATCCTTACGCAGCACCCCATTTAAATCTCGCTATAAACTGCTGCATTGACATCGGTTTCCCAGCCAACGGGAACGGCAAGACCCGCCGCAGAATACTCAGTGTTTGTAATTTTCGACCCCGTCTTAGGAGTTGTGTAGCGAATCTGTAATTTGGCTATCCGGCGGAAAAGCTCAATAAAATCACAGCCGGTTATACAGAGCTCATTTTAGTTTACCTCCATCCTTACCCTCAAAATACTTATACTTGTGCATTTAATTGTTCATCAAGTTTACATTTATAATCAATATTTATAAACATTAATTTATATAACCAAAAGTATAGCGCTTTCAAAAATAAAAAGCAATGAAAATCCCACTCACTCTGTTACTTGTTTAAGTTTATATATTTCCTTGATAGCAAACCCTCACGAGAAGGGGTCTAGCTCTCTTTCTTTTCTTAGAAGAACACCGATTTATCCTAATAGTATAGAATCTTTTTTATCTAACTCTTACTACAAAAAAGGCAAAGAGTAGTGTAGTATAAGAGGGGAATGTTTATTAGCAGTATGCAAGATCAAAGAATTGTTTTCAAGCTAAAAACCACATTCACATTTACATTTGAATAAATTTTTGTTTATCATTTAAGATTTTATGAAGCAGGATAAAAAGGAGCTTATTATGGCTGAGAAAGTAACGGTTCAAGACATCGCGGATGCAATGGGGCTGTCTCGAAATACCATATCCAAAGCCCTCAACAACCATCCGCAAATTCCAGAGGGCACAAAAAAGAGAGTAATCCAAAAAGCAGCGGAGATGAAATACAAAAACTACAGTTTTATGAATGGAGGCAATATTGCTCTTCTTACACGAGGGGACATTAACGCCATCAGCTTCTACTCTGAAACGATTAAAGGAATGGAAACCTCCCTGCGCGCTGAAGGCTTTAATCTGATCTTATCTCTTGTCAATCCTGAGGATATCCATTCATGCACACTGCCCTCCAATATTAACCAATCAAATGTGAACGGAATTGTTTGTATTGAGATCTTCCAAGAAGCCTATATTGAAACTATTCTAAACACGGGCATTCCAACGGTATTTATCGATTTTTTGCCAGAGTCGTTGAACTCTCCACACAAATTCGACATCCTCTTGATGGAGAATCACCGCACGACATACAATCTTACTCGTTCTCTCATTGGACGCGGCCATTCGGAGATTGGATTTATCGGAGACCACAATCACTGTCGAAGCTTCTATGAGCGTTGGCTTGGTTACGATCAAGCCCTCCGGATGCATCGCGCTTCATCTGGAGAGACGTTCAGCATCAAGCTTGAGGACAACAATCCTTATCTATCTGTTGAGTGGATGCTTGAACAGTTGAAGCAGCTTCCAAAGCTTCCGACAGCATTTGTTTGTGCCAACGATGATATTGGAATTTCGGTTATTCGTGCGCTAAAGGAGTTGCACATCGATGTTCCTGGACAAATCGAGGTAACAGGTTTTGACGATATTGCTAATGCCAAGATTATCGATCCTCCGCTCACGACCGTACATACTTATCCGTACGGACTCGGTACACGCGTCGTTGAGTCCTTGTTGGCTCGATTGGAGCAGCCGGATCGACGGAATGAGACCATTCATCTTGAGACATGCATCGTTCATAGAGGCTCCACGAAGTCTTCCTAATCAAGTTGTATGTAACAAAGATACAGGGAACCATTTTTATTCAGAGCATATACACTGTTATTTTTAAGCAAGGTAAGATGAATAAGATTTTCAGATACCAAGGTAGTATGAATGAGAGAGATAGCAAAACTAAAAAATTAATCTTTCTCACATTCTTATGTTTTATTTTTTTGCTCCTTATAGTTAATAACCATAGTGTACTTCTATCATTACAATATAGACATAAATAAATAAGAAATTGAATCAGCACTTTGATTTTCAATGATATTCCTCCAAATAAGTTATGTTTTTCGCGTTAATTAAGTTTTGATGTGTAATGAATTTTTCAGATGAGTAAGCGCCCGAACTGTAGAAGGTATTTTGGTAACTAAATTAAAATGAGTTAAGAGAAGCATTTAGCGTAGATCTCATTTTTAAAAAGACGAAAAACCTCTTCACAATTCAGCCCTATCTCCTTTCTAATTATTGCATTTGCGTAAAGTTAGGCTTATAAGTAGCAGTTTATACTTAAATGAATCTGATATAAATAATACGTTTATATTAGATTTTCTTAAAAGATATATTTAAAAATAAATTGTCCTTATGTCGCATAATACAAATAATTTTTTTATTTATAGAAATAGCTATAACTGTATTCAATGAAAAAAGGTAGGTTCGCAATTGAACCTACCTATTCGGAGAAATTACATATTATTTACTTTCTTATCCTACTTAAGACTCCGAGCCCATCATTCTCCTGGCTTCTTTTAGTATTGAACCTGTTGTACTCATTAGCCATCCCAAAGAATCAGTAGTACCACAATACTCAATAACATCAGCGCATTTTAATTGTCAGGAGAAAATAACGTTCTAGACTAAAAAATAAAGTGTTAGACTCAGCAAATAAAGTTGTAGACTGAGAAAATAGAGAGACTGACGATGCTTCATTAAGCTAACGGACAGATAGGTTAACCATGAGATTTCAATAACTAGTATGGTTGTAGCATTGTAAAAAATATTGATCCCTCATAAGGGGGGAGTGATTTATTATTGAGTCTTTATGTTAAAATTACTATATGGATTGTGAATAAATGTACTTGAATTAATGCAGCAGATTAGTAATGGTAGATTATACCATGTGGATTATATGGAGGTTGCTGTAATGTTTGAAAGTATATGTGTTTCTAGTGATTGCGATTTAGGGACAAGAGCAGAGAAAGCAATTTTTTATGATAAGGTAAAAATAATCGTCAATGAGAATCTGTTAAATCGTTTGTTTTCACAAGTCCATCCCGCTGAATTTATTCCATTTTTAGAAGAACATAAAGAAAATATTGAATTAGTTTATTTCTGGGTTGTACCAGTTACTAGAACTTTCCACCACGATGATAAAACAGAAATAATGTTTACCTCAATGGATGAAGATGATGTAGACCCATACTTAGATTACTTGTGGGAAAAAGGTGGGTTGAATAGTCCTAATGGGCATTTTACAGACTTACCTTTGGCAAGAAAACTTTACAGATTAATGAGTAGAGATGATATTTATTTTGAAACAACAAAAAAGTATGCAGAAGAAATGGAATCTGAAGAACAAATCATAAATTACTTAGAAAATTTCCTTATAAAGACCAATCCTTTACTTTTAAAGAAACTTCCAAAAGATATTAAGTTAAAATTACACATCATAGAAGATGATGCTCTTTTAAAAAGATATGAATTAGAACATAATATTAGGTAAGAGATAATTGACCCTCTCTCATTTCTAGGAAGTTATTTTTCGACTTTTTCTAGCTTTGAAGTATGGTCAAAGCACTCATCGGATTTCCAATTAAGCCCATCATCTTCTATCTTAATTGCGAACAGATTTGATTCCCTTTATAACAAAATCGTTAGTGGAAGTAATAGTATAGAAACATTTAATAATTTTGTACTGAAAACTGGAAATGTTAGAGGAGTTTTGAATTCCGGGGAAAAGACTTTTTCAGAGTATATATCTATATATGAAAATAGTAGAAAATTCAAGGAGTTTATTGGTGATTTACCCCCAGAAGCTAATTTAATACAGGAATACTTTAATGCTAATAATGCAAATACTTGGGCTGAGAAATTACCATCTAAAACAATCAGGTTGGGCTGTTTACAGGTGCAGGTTTACTTAATACAGTAGGTGGCTCAGGAGCTGGCACTTTATTAGGAATTTCATTGAGTGCGGTAGATACATTTTTAGTAGATAAGCTAATAAAAGGATGGAAACCAAATCACTTTATAGAAAATGATTTAAAAAACTTTATAAATAGTTAAATATGTAATGTTAGACTAACGGGAAACGTTAGTTTAACAACAACAGCGGCAGTCTAAGACCTTATTTATCAGGTCTTGTTCTGCCGCTGTTTCATTTAATGGATTAGTCTAAAACTTATTTCTCAAAAGTTGACGGTTCTTCAATTCGAAAACGTTGTTAAGTCAACGACTCCAGTCTATTACTTTATTTTTACAGTACTAATCCTTTTCTTTTGTCATTTTAAATCATTCCCCTCAAATAGTTTATTTCTTCGCCATCTTCTTATATTCGGACACCATACAATAACTCCACCGATGTATACTAGTGTATAAATATTCATTTCTCATCAATTATGAAATTTTTTTCTCATTAATTATGAATACATTCTCATTAATTATGACACCACACACTCACATGTATTGCTAAAAATTTAAATCTTGTAAGCCTTCATAGCTTTTCTTAGCTCTTTGAACGAAGGACGTTTACCATACATTAAGACACCCGTACGGTAGATCTTGGCGGCCAGCCAACCGAACAGCAAAATGGAGGCGACCAGAATACCAAGTGACAGCCAGATTTCCAGCAGGCTCGCCCGTTCCAGACCAATCCGCAACAGCATGACGGTTGGCGAGAAAAATGGGATGTACCCGGCAACCTTTACGAAAATCGTATCAGATGCGGCGATATTGAAGATACCGATATAAAAGGCTGCTAGTGACAGCACGGTAATCGGCATGATCGCCTGTCCCAACTCCTCGGTACGGCTAACAATGGAGCCCACCGCGGCGAACAGTACTGCGTAGAGAAAGTAGCCGAGGATGTAGAATACCAGACCATAACCCAACACCGCGATATTCAGTTGCGACAGATCCAGCCCGGCTGAGCTAAGAATGACATTATTATGCGGCAGCATAAGGTTGGCACATACAGCGGCTGCAAAGACAGCAATTTGCAGCAGGCCGACCAGGAAAATGCCGATAATTTTTCCGAACATCTGGGTCAACGGTGAGACACTTGTGATGAGAATCTCCATGATACGTGAGCTTTTTTCCGATGTCACCTCTGCAGCAATCATATTCCCCGTCATCATGGAGGAGGTGAAGAATAAAATCATCAGTACATAGACCAAACCATAGTTAATCATAGAGGTCTCTTTTTCCTCTGTCCCCACAGCTCCCCCTGCCTCAGACGAACCGTCTACTTCCCTGCTGTCCACTATTACAGGTGTGCTAATCTCACGAATTTGATCACTGGTCAATGCATTGCCGCCCATAATGGCTTTGACCTTAGCTTCCTGAAGTCCCGTCTGCAACAATGTAATTACAGCAGGAGATGGCTCTTTTTCTACAGAGACATATTCCACTTTAGGAAACGTGTCTCCCTTGTCGGTAGGCTCCGTGAACTGTACGTAACCTTGCAGCTCCCCATTTTTCAAGGCTTGCTGCATGGCTGGTGTTTGTACGTTGTCATAACGCTTCCAGATGGCTGCCGGGTTGGATTGCTCCTTGGTGAATTTCTCCAGTTGATTCGCCACTTCTATCCGGCTCCCGGCAATCAGTCCCAAGCGATGATGCTCGGCTGCCGTCGTGCCCGAACCTCCTGTCCCATCTGCTTTAAACAAAGAAATCAAATATGGCAGATTCATACCAAGCGTAATGAGCAAGGCCAGTACCAGCGTTGTAATGATAAAAGATTTGGTTCTCGCCTTCTGACGAAACGTAAAACCGATTACCGTACCCAGTCTATTCATGGGAATCACCCACCTCTCTTATGAAAATCTCGTTCAGCGTAGGTTCCTTGATCTCAAAATGCTCTACATCCGTTTGCTCCAACGCCGTTTGTAATACCAACTTCGCCGCATTCGGCTGCTCAATATGCAGCATCCAGCCGCGATCCATAGGCTCTACACGGCGCACGCCGGGCAGCTGTTCCAGTCCGTTCACTTCACCTGTAGTGATGAGACGAACTTTTTCACGCGGGTAACGGCCCTTAATCTCCTGCACACTTCCCTGCACAACTGTATTTGAGCGATGCAAAATCGTAATATGGCGGCACAGTTCCTCCACATGCTCCATGCGGTGGGTCGAGAATAAAATCGCAGCCCCATCGTCCCTCAGCTCTTTCACCGTATCCTTAAGCAATTCAACGTTTACCGGATCAAGCCCACTAAAGGCCTCATCCAAAATGAGCAGCGTCGGGCGATGCACAACGGCGGCAATAAAGCCCATTTTCTGCTGATTTCCCTTGGATAGCTCCTCAATCCGCTTGTCGTAATATTCGGGCACCCCAAAGCGCTCCAGCCAGTAGCGTAGACTTTTGTCCGCCTCCTTAGCCGACATTCCGCGCAACCTGCCCAAATAGTTAATTTGCTCGCTCACCTTCACCTTGGGGTACAACCCTCGCTCCTCGGGCAAATAGCCCATCGTCCGCTGTAGCTCCTTGCTGTAGGGCTTGCCCTCATATTGAATGTTACCTCCATCAGGGTAAATCAGACCGAGCACCATGCGCATCGTTGTCGTTTTGCCTGCTCCATTGCCTCCCAGTAGTCCGTAAATCTCCCCACCGTTCACATTCAGCGAAATTCCGTTCACCGCCGTGTGGTTCCCATATTGCTTCACGACCTCTTTCAATTCCAGCATGTTCATGATTACTCCGCTCCTTTTTTCTGCGTGTATGTCTCCGCATCTTCTGATAGTTGTCCCGCAGACCAATATACTAAAATATCATCCAGTTCCAAACGCCGCACACGGATGGGGCGGATGCCCGCTTGTTCCAAGATGGCGCTGGTCTCTCCGGCTGCCAACGTTACAATTCGCTGCAATCCGCCTTCGCTCTCCATCTCTACAACACCCGGAAGTTCCGATGCCTCCTCCGGTGTGCCTTCAAACCACATTTCTTTGCTATTTTCGAGCAAATGGTCTTTTTCCAGCTTGCCGAGCAGCCTGCCATCATGCATCAGGACAATATAATCCGCCAAACGCTTAATCTCGTCTATGATATGAGTGGCAATAATGACCGTCGTTTTGCCGTTCTCCATACAATCCCGCAGTTCCTCCAGCATGATTTTCCAGGCAAAAGGGTCTAAACCCGACGAAGGCTCATCCAGCAGCAACAAACGAGGGTGAGGCGCCAAGGCTGCAGCCAGTTCAAACTTACGGCGCTCTCCCTTGGACATGCGCGATAATTTCGTATGCTGAGGAACCTGAAATCGTTCCATCAGACGCTGAAAACGTGTTTCATCCCAGCCGGGATACCACAAGGCTCGAAACGCCGCTGCTGCTTCTGCTGTGAGTCGATCTTCCTCACGGGTCGGCTGCTCTGACATATACCCAACCCATTGTCGTGTATCTGCCGGCATGCCGTCCGGATACGCTTGACCGAACCAACGTATTTCACCGGAATCCGGGTGGATAAGCTGAGTCAGCAGATGAATCAATGTACTTTTGCCCGATCCGTTATGTCCAGCCAAAGCGACTACATATCCCGGTTCAATGGTTAGATTAATCGGTCCAATTTCCCGGTTACCTCGAGTTTTATAGACTTGGCTCATCTCAATAATGGGTGTTTTTATCTGTATCCCCATAGGAACTTCCACATGATGGTTTACATCGTTTTTCACGGGCGTCACTCCTTCACTTGGACTTCATACCTTCTCTTCACCATTTCTGCGAAAAGCTCCAACAATTCCTGTTCTGTCATCTGTACAGCGATGCCTGTGTCAATCGCCGTTTCCAACGCCTCGGTCACTGCTTTAAGGCGGTAACCTGAGCGCTTATCGTCTTCGACCAGAGCTACGAAGGTGCCCGTTCCCTGCCGGGTACGAAGCAAGCCTTCGTTCTCCAAATCCTGATAGACCCGCCGGACGGTGATGACGCTGCAGCGGAGCGTCCCTGCGAACTCCCGAATGGAGGGAAGCAGCGTTCCCGCTGCAATCTGTCCGGTTACGATGAGTGAGCGAAGTTGCTTTTCAATCTGCGCATACAGCGGTTCCGCGCTATTCTCATCAATTTGCACTGGTATATTCACCTGCTTCTCCCCCCTTTTTATCTATCTTTGTACACATACCGCTAAGTTAAATCCCGTTTCATAAGCTTACGCTGTGTCACCCTGTAGGACATCCACATACCCAGAGCTCCTGCCAGCAGCGCTCCCCACATCACCGGAGACAACAGCTGCCATTCCTTGCTGTAAAATGCCGTTATCGATACCAGATTGGCCCCACATACTCGAACTATAATCGTAACTATCCCACAAATTAGCATGATGACAATGGATAGCCAAAAGTAGGATTTACCTTTTTTAAGAAATTCCAAATGAATATAAATGGCTTGAATCAGCATTCCGTAGCCTATCCAGGTAAGTGCAAACGATACAAAGAAACCTGTACTGGCATATACCCGAAACGTAGCTGACAACGTAAACAAGAGAGTGAAAAATATCACACTATTCACAACAAACGCCAAAAGCGCCTGTTGAATTCGACTCATAATCACCGCATTCATCGGTATAGGCAAGGTGCGGAAAAAGGCTAGCATATGCGTATAGGAATCTTCCTGAAGATATTTAAATGCACGGCGGTTATAAATGTATCCGAGAAACGGAATCAACACCAGCATGATAAAATCGGCTACCGGACTCAAGTTTCCACGTTCATCCCAATGCACACTTACAGCAAAACTCATGGTAAATCCCAAATACGCAATAAACAGCAATGTCCACAGCATAACATATGGATTGTTGCGAAAATCCTGCCGGGTAATCTTCCATGCCTGCTTGATGATTGTCATTTTCTTATCCTGATCCCTTCTGCACTGCCTGTAATGACGACCTCGTTCTCTCTTCATACGAAGTTATTATTAAAGTAATCAATGTTATTACTGTATATATCTTTATACACAGTATATAAACCATGAATTACAACTGTCAATACCTGAATGTAAATTGTGCGTACAATCACAATAGCTCGTCAGGACCTATGCTACTCTGTAAATGATAAACGTTCTCAATCAAGGGGATGAACAAATGGATAAGATACTGCACTGGGATGAGCCGATTTTTAACCTTGTTAACCGTTATCCCGAAGTGAAGGACATTATGGTAGAGCTGGGTTTTCATGATATCGCCAAGCCTGGCATGTTACAAACCGCAGGTCGTTTTATGACATTGTCCAAAGGTATTGCATTGAAAAAAGTAGCTATGGAAACCGTGGAACGCACGTTTTTGCAACATGGTTTTACCATTCAAAAATAAAGGAGC
Organism: Paenibacillus sp. FSL M8-0228; assembly: GCF_038007385.1. Taxonomy (NCBI): domain Bacteria; kingdom Bacillati; phylum Bacillota; class Bacilli; order Caryophanales; family Paenibacillaceae; genus Paenibacillus; species Paenibacillus sp. FSL M8-0228. The sequence continues at coordinate 679,893 of NZ_JBBOXA010000001.1, read as the reverse complement.
TAACGATCATGAGCGAGCTAATTAACAACCGTGAACATACAGCACAGGAATTAACAGAACGTCAACGAACACTGAAGGAAATTATAAAAGAATTACATGCCGGGAAAAGCGTCGAAGAGGTGAAAGCGCGTTTTGCAGAGGCTGTTGGCGGAGTAAGTGTGGCGGAAATTTCAGCTATGGAGCACGCACTGATGACCGAGGAGGGAATTCCCGTATCGGAAGTTCAGCGGCTCTGTTCCGTGCATACTTCGATCTTCAAGGGCTCCATTGAGGATATTCACCGTCCTTCAGGACCGGAGGAACAACCGGGACATCCTGTCCACACATTCAAGCTGGAAAATCGGGAGATCGAACGACTGGTCAACTTTAAGTTGGCATTGCATGCAGAGCAATTTCAAAAGGAGGACAGTCCCAAGGTTATTTACAAGCTGCTTGAGGATTTAAGTCTGCTAATGGATCTCGACAAGCACTACAGTCGTAAAGAAAACTTGGTCTTTCCTTATCTAGAACGCTATGGAATTTTTGGCCCGACCAAAGTCATGTGGGGTGTGGACGACGGCATTCGTGCCGCGATTAAGGAAGCGAAGAGTCTGCTCGCCGAATATAACGGGGATCGTGAACAGATTGGGAAGGCGCTTGCCCATATCATGAGTGAAGTAAATGAAATGATATTCAAGGAAGAGAATATTTTGCTGCCGATGGCACTCAGTAAGCTGACAGAGGATGAATGGCTGAAAATAGCCCGGGAAAGCGAGGAAATTGGATTCTGCCTGACCGCCCCCGAACGCGAATGGATACCCGAACGGGCAGAGGAGCCTGCAGAAGCCCTTGAGCAAACGGAAGGCACATCAGGAACACCGCAAGGCTTCGTGCGATTCGAGACAGGGATTGTATCCGTACAACAATTGGAACTGCTGTTGAACCATCTACCTGTTGACCTGACCTTTATCGATGAAAATGATGTTGTTCGCTATTTTTCCCATGGTAAGGAACGAATCTTCGCGCGCACGAAAGCCGTCATTGGTCGTACCGTACAGAATTGCCACCCACCCCAAAGCGTGCATGTCGTTGAGAAGCTGCTGGAAGATTTTAAGGCAGGCCGCAAGGATGTTGAAGATTTTTGGATTCCAATCAAGGATAAATTTGTCTACATTCGTTATTTTGCCATCCGTGATGCAGAGGGCCGCTATCTGGGAACGTTGGAATTTACGCAAAATATCGCACCCATTCGTGCCTTGGAAGGACAAAAGCGTATTCTATCCGAATAGTATCCAACCGTAAGCCACCATGTTCAGATTTTTGCCACCCAAACTTATAATATGTTGTTCTACTATAAGTTTGGCTCCCAACCTTTCATAAAAGGTACATGCTGGATTATCTGCTAGCACCCATACGATCACAGAGAGAATATCCATACTATTGAAATGTTGAAGCAGACGTAAAAATAGTCTCTTCCCCAAGCCTAAACTATGGTATTCACTCAAAACGTAAATTGCCGTTATTTCTCCCCCATACGGGGGATATTCACCTGACTTTTCCGGACCCCCACTCACAAATCCGATGATTTCCCCCTTCTCATTTTCAGCAACATATACCCGATGACCGTCTTCACTGGATAGATTCGCATTCCACAGTTCTGTTCTTTGCTCATAGGAAATCTGTTCCAGAACCTGGGCGGGCATTATTTCTTTGTACGTCGTCCTCCAGCAATCTACGTGCACCTTGGCGATGCCCTCGGCATCTGATATCGTTGCTTCCCTGATGATCATGTGAGTTCCACTCCTAGTTTCCAATATTATACTTTCCATATACCGACGATCCGAATCTTGATCTATAATAAAAATGTTCACTGCTATTCATTCATTCCTGAAGGATTCGACTTGAATAAAATTGTTTCATTTTATGTACGTTCGTGGCTGTAGCTGTATTGATCATAGGCTGGAGTATCGGGTTGACGCCCGTAGGCAATCTGGTCTTTCAATATGTATTTGGTATGTCCCCGGAATTGATCGAACCTACCAAGAACGTATTTCAGGTTCTTACTTTACTATACATATGGGTAGCTGTCCGTAACATATATCAGGGACTTATTATTAACAAGCACCGAACGGCATGGATGACATTCAGCTCGTCATACGTATTATCGTGATGCTACCAAACCTATCTTTATCGGTAGGCTGTTTTCTGTAGCTTTGCAATTCTCGCGCTTATTCTCTGTATCTGCTTTTTTCCAGGACTGGACGGCAAAGTGGCGGGAATTGTGATGGCTGTTTCCGATGAATGCATCATCCTGAAAAAAACTTACCTAGAGAGCCTTATGCAAAGGACCCGCACATTGACTCCCTATGGCACAACTCGCTTTTACGAGGTCAAAATATAAGGGCCGTTCTTTGTAATCGCAATCGTGTGCTCGTATTGGGCTCCCCAACTGCCGTCTGCTGTGCTGATGGTCCAGCCATCGTCCCCCCAGAGCACGGCCCCCTCGGTTCCGAGGGTAAATACCGGCTCGATGGTAATCACCATCCCTTCGCGCAGGGGTAATCCCGTTTTGGGACGACCGTAGTGCAGAACCTCTGGCGGCTCATGCATTTGGCGACCAATGCCATGCCCGATCAGAGGCTTGACGTTGCCGAACCGCCGCCAGCCTGCCGTTTTTTCCACAGCATGCCCGATATCCCCCAACGTCCTCCCCGGGCGGGCAGCCTCGATACCTCGTATCAACGCCTTATGGGTCTGCCGCAACAGTCGTGCTACCGGGCGGCTAATGTTACCTACCGCATAGGTCCATCCTCGGTCAGCCAGCCAACCGTCCTTGTTAACCACAATGTCGATGGTCACAATATCCCCATCATGAAGCACTCGCTCCGATGGAAAACCGTGACACACCACCTCGTTGACCGAAGCGCAGGTGGCATAAGGGAAACCTTTATAGCCCTTTTGTTCAGGCGTGGCTCCACGCTTGCTTAAAAACTGCTCCACCCAAGCATCGATTTCAAGCGTTGTAATTCCCGGAAGAATACGACTTTCCAGCGTACGATGGCAATCTGCCAAAATACGTCCGGCCTCCCTCATGTAGCCGATTTCCTCCGGTGTTCGTATCGCTATCTCTATTGGAATCCGCCTCCTTTGAGCATACAAATTCACTAAACCTATCCCATTGTATGCAAGGCGGACACAAAAAAACCGTCTCCTCTGTGGATAGACGGTTTATAAAAGTCGTATTTCTAGTTTTTCGGGTAATCGAACCCTTTAAGATACTGAAGAATTTATGCGACCGAGTTCGTTTTCCACCACCATGGTCAACTCTTCCTCATACCCTCCTGTAATCCGGTATTTTCGCACATATTCCTTTACAAATTTTTTGGGATCCTTAGGCCGGAAAATTCGAGTCATTTCCCGCAGACTTTCCTTAACTTCATTGTGACCTTTCGTTGCCATGTAACTCCCTCCCAAAACGTTGAAAATAAGTGCTCCGTTGAAGAGAATGCCGAAAAGTATTGATGTCCTTATGCAGTGAAGTAGTATGTCTAATTGCAGCTTAGGTCGGGAACGCCTTAGGCAGGCATGTACCTGACACTTGTATTAACCGATTTTCTTTTGGCTGAATCACTACCCCATTATAACATATTCAGATACAGCTTTCAGCTTTCCAGTAAATTTACATTGATTTTACCTATCTTTTACGCATCATGTCATTTGGGGTACTACATCAGCTGTTGCACAGAGGGTATACCTTATTTATCGGTTTTTGGAGTGTATGTGTTTGGGGTAAAATAAATAAACATAACAAGGAGGGAAAAGGATGAGCCGCTATGCTCCGCTGTTCACTGCACCTGTTGCCCGTATGTCTGCCCTGAACATAGGAACTTGTGAAGAGGAGGGCATCAATGCCTCCTTACTTGATCAGGCAGACCGTGAAGTTCAAGCCAAGTTTCCTAAAATGCACAGCTTCCTGCTGCTGCGCCACGGTAAACTGATCTGGGAACGCTATTACAACGGTCATGAAGCAAGCTCTCTGAACGATTTGCGATCAGCGACCAAAAGCTTCACTTCCACGCTCATCGGCATAGCTATGGCTCGCGGTGATATGCCCGGGCCAGAGACGGCTGTACATAAGCTGTTGCCTGAGTATTTACCTAGGCGGAAGGAAACACTGCTAGAGCAGATTACGATTCGCCATCTGTTGACCATGACATCCGGCTTGTATTGGCAGACAGGCAAAAAGCTCGGAGAAGCTTTTATCCACCGTTTTCATCGCAGCAAAAGCTGGCCGTCCTTTGCCCTGCGCTTACCTGTACAGGAGGATCAACTCGGTGTATTCCAATATCGCAGTGTTGATTCGCACTTGTTGTCCGTGCTACTGACCCATTGTTGTGGGATTGACGCCTATACGTACGCTCTCCAGCATCTGTTCGAACCCTTAGGTTTTGGGAGAAGTGGTTGGGCACAAGATCCAGAGGGCTACACCATGGGACATATCGGGCTATATCTGAATCGCGTGACATGGCTAAATTCGGCGACTGCTGCCTTCATCAAGGCAGCTGGAACGGAAAAGAATTGATACCGGCCGATTGGCTGCATCAGGCGACACAGCGACAGGTCGAAGGCTATCCAGAATTCGGGGATTACGGATTCCAATGGTGGACAGGACGACTCCACGGCATCAACTACGCGTGTGCACACGGACATGGAGGACAGCAAATTTATCTTGTGCCAGAAGCGAACGCAGTCGCGGTATTTACAGCAGACAGCAAGGTGAGCCGTTGGAAAAATCCGCGAACACTACTGGAGCGTTACGTTTTGCCAGCCGTATCCTCCCTCAACTTGGAACGTTCCTGAAATGAGCTTCAATGTGCTTATTGAATATAGGGGGCTAAACAATCATGGAAGTCTTACCACCAAAAATTCTAATATTGTACGCCAGTTACGGGGAAGGCCATGTACAGGCCGCCCGGGCAATTAAGGACAGTTTGCGAAGACTCGGACACTGCGAGGTACGACTACTTGACCTAATGGCTGAATCTCATCCCTGGTTGAACAGTCTGACCAAATTTGTATATATGCAAAGCTTCAAAACCATTCCACAGCTTTACGGATGGGTCTATAACATCACGCGCGGTATGCAGGCTACATCGGCCTTCGGCCATGTGTTGCATTCATTCGGAATGCGTCAACTTACGCTCACACTGAAAAAGGAGTTGCCCGACCTCGTAGTACATACATTCCCGCAGCTCGCGCTTCCGGCGTTACGTCGCAAAATGGGAATGCATTTGCCGATTGTCAACGTGGTTACGGATTTCGATCTGCATGGGCGCTGGCTGCATCCCGATATTGACCGCTACTATGTAGCCACTGAGGATATGCAGCAGGAAGCTGCCCAGCGGGGAATACCGATCGAACGCATTGCCGCGACGGGCATTCCGATCCACGCTTCTTTTTATAACATGTCTGCCGACGAAGCGCCTGTTCAAGAACAGCTAATCCCACCCCTACAGGCTGAGACTACTACGCTACTCATTATGGCTGGCGCCTATGGTGTGCTATCCGGCATAATGGATATCTGTCAGCAATTAAGCCAGCTTCCTCAGTTGCGGCTACTCATCGTCTGCGGTCGTAACCAGCAACTGAAGGCAGAATTGGATGCGCTGTATGCAGACTACCCGGACATTTACACCTATGGATTCGTGGACTTTGTTCCAGCACTTATGCGTGCGAGCAATCTGGTGATTACGAAGCCGGGCGGCATTACACTCTCAGAAAGCATTGCATCCGGTTTGCCTATTCTTGTGTTCAAGCCCGTACCCGGTCAGGAGCTAAATAATGCTCTATATTTGCAGCAAAAAGGAGCTGCTCGGATTGCTCGCACTACGGAGGAGCTGATTCAGCATTGTCTCGACCTGATTTCCATCCCCTCTCTTGCTGGAGAGATGACGCAGGCGATTAAGCTACTTCGCAAACCTCATCCCGCAGACCAAATTGCCGAGGATATTTTGCATCAGCTTGTGGATAAAAGAACCTCCGTCCGGACAAATTAACGGAGAATAAGCCAGACGGAGGGGATACCAATGGAACGCAAAGGAAAGGATTTACTCCCACTAACGGGTGATAAGGTAGAAGTGGACGGTGTTTATATTGATGAGGATGGACATGAGCAGCATTTGCACAGAGGCCAGCATTTTCCCGCTGATGTAGTTTTGGGTACTTCCGAGTGGAAAATGACCGAATATGCCTTTGATAACCATCACGAGGGACGTACCGATGAACGACTTATCCCCAAAGAGGATGACAAGAATAAAATGGGTAAAATCACACATCCACGCCGCCATTTAAAAACTGGTGACCGATAATTACGAAAGTATATCCACAATTACACCCAATATGTTGATAGTTTGTGGACAAACTGTGTGCAAAGTATAAATTATCGTAATATTATCTACAGATTGTGCACAACTTGTGTATAAATAATGTTATTTCTGTGGATAAACATTAATATGTGGTGGATAAAGTGTATACAACATGTGCAAAACATGTGCATAACCGTTTAAAAGGCTGAACGAATTCTTTTCGTTCAGCCTTTTTCGTATTTTTATACACATTCTCTAATTCATTTTTTTACCGAGATCGGGTATGTTCGAACGAAAAATCGCTCCCGGAACGATGAGTTGCCCAAAAAGGACTCTATCCCATTAACGGAGACTCATCGAAAATTCGCAAATAGCGCATAGAGGAGTGTAAAATGGAAACGAGGACGAACAGAGTCAAAAGAGGAATTACCGAAATGTAATAAGGCGTAGTCATCATAGAAATTCTCGCTTCAGGCGGGCGAACATATGCAGGAACGCGGTATATAGAAGCATCTAGCAAAACTCGTTGACCAAAATTTGGAGTAGGGGTGATCCGAATGGCATCTATTAAAATCCTTTCACTTAATGTCGGCATGCCCAAGCAGATCCAGTTTAATCAGAAGAACGTTTCTACGGGGATATTCAAGTCGGCCACAGATGAATATTTGTATTTATCTTATCTAAACTTCGAAGGGGATGGGCAGGGCGATCTAGTTCATCACGGGGGTAAAGAGAAAGCTGTATGCGTCTATCCCTACGAGCACTATCCGTTCTGGGAAAATGAATTACGGAGACCGCTCGATTACGGCGCGTTCGGGGAAAATTTAACGATAAAGGGTTTGCTAGAATCCGACGTTTGCATTGGAGACGTCTTTAAGCTTGGCAAAGCTATCGTTCAAGTTAGCCAACCGAGACAGCCTTGCTACAAGTTGTCCATCAAGTACGGCGTACCGGACATGCCCTTGAAGGTACAGCAAACAGGCCACACGGGATTCTACTTCCGCGTTTTGGAAGAGGGAGTTGCCTCTAAAGCCGACGGACTATCCCTCCTTCATCGCCATCCGAAAGCAATTACGGTTTCATTTGCCAATCGAATTATGCATCAAGAGAAGAATCATATCGAGGGTATTAAGCAAATTCTTGAAGTTGAAGAATTGTCCTTAAACTGGAGAAATACGTTTCTAAAACGTTTGGCGGGAACCGAAACGGATTCTCGGGAAAGACTATCAGGCAATTCGTAAGGTGGAAGTGGTTCAATGAGTCTGCAAGCTCGTCTGGCTACAGTCGAACATCGAATCTGCGAAGCTTGTGGGCGATGCGACAGAAGCGCAGTCCAAAGGTTATCGCCAAATTCGAGTATATCCACTCGCTTGACCGCTTATCCTTTGTGTAGAGCCATTTTTTTTACCGAGATCGGGCATATCCTTCAATCCTGTCCTCATAGCTTGTATAGTACGGAGACTTAGCTTGAATCTTTTTATAAAGGAGGATATGCCTGACATGTCAGTCTATAAGTCTTCCACAGGATTGGATGAAAATATAGCAGCTGTCCTGTGCTATTTGTTCGCCTTTATTGGCGCGCTGGCCTTTGTCATGCTGGAAAAGAAAAGCCGATTCGTATTATTTCACGCACTGCAATCCATACTTCTTTTTGTAGCCCTCATGATCGGACATGTGCTGGTAGGATTCATCCCCCTACTCGGTCCTTTCTTCGCTTCCCTGCTAACGCTGGCAGGCCTTGCCTTGTGGATTATCTTGTTAATTCGTGCGGGACAAGGAAAGTGGCTCAAGCTTCCCTGGATAGGCGATCTGGCTCTTCATCAAGCCCGGCAGTTATGAAAACAGCAAAAAACCTTGATCCTAAGCAAGGAATCAAGGTTTTTTATGTTTGGGCAGTTCATTTTTTTACACTAGCTTCTTCTGTCCTATCAGGATTTTGAAAAATTCGATTCCAGTCGCTCCGGAGTGCAAGATATAGACGAACTAAACCATTTCGATCTATATCTTATTCATTGGAAGTCGCTTATGGGATTTTTGCAAAATCCCCGTCTATATGGATGTGTCCCAGCTTATCTGGATTAACCATTAAATAAAAATTCTGAATATGCTCCCCGTCCGGTGTCAGTATGAGACATAAGGTTTCTCTCACTTTTCCGTCTTCCAGAAATGCCAGCTGGACCTCGCCATTGATGACGGTGTGGAACACATCTCTTTCTCGTAAAACGGTTAATACCCGACGAGAAGTCAACAGGGCAAGAACACCTTTGCGTACAACCATCGGTCTCATCACCGTATGCACATTACCTCCGCCATCTGACACGAATACAGGTTGTTCAGCCAGTAGTTCCAGCATAGCAGTCACATCGTAGGCAAGAAAGGCGGTTGTAAAACGTTCTAGTAGTTTTATTCGGGAAGAGTTATTCACATTGCGACTGGACTGAGCCTCAAGGGCAGATTCTCCCGAAGATAGAATACGACGGGAGCGACTGAACAACTGACGACAGTTGCTCTCAGTCTTCCCTAGCAATTCCGCAATATCTTTGTAATCATATTGAAAAGCTTCCCTCAGCACAAAAACAGCCCGCTCTATCGGCTTTAGCTGCTCCAGCAAAACCAGAAAAGCGTAAGATATCATGTCTTTACGCTCTAACCAATCCGCAGGAAGATCTGCACTTTCACCCAACGGCTCCGGCAGCCACTGTCCTACATATGTCTCTCTTTGCTTGCGTGCAGAGTTCAACAGATTTAGACACCGATTCATCGTCATTTTGGCTACATAGGCTTTGGGATTGTGTAAATCATCCAGGGGCTTATTCTTCAGCTCGACAAAGCAGTCTTGAACTACATCCTCGGCATCTGTAACCGTTCCAAGCATGCGATAAGCAATGGCAAAAGAATATTTGCGATATCTTTGATACAGCTCCTCCAGATTTAAATCCACCGATTGTTGTTCAATTCTATGTTCTTTGCCAGACAAAGCATAGCCCCCTGTTCATTAAAGAATGCCCGGATACATCCCCGTTGCAATTGCAATCCGGTTCCAACTATTAATCACGTTAACTGCGGTTATCAAATCTACGTATTCTTCCTCTGTAAACTGTTCTCTGACCCTATTGTACAAATCCGTAGGTACCCCTTGTTCAGAAATACGGGTGACCGCTTCAGCTAATTCAAGCATAACACGTTCTTTTTCCGTGAACAAAGGAACCTCCCGCCATAAGGCTAGCTGCAAAATGTGGTCAGCATAATCCCCCAGCTTGAGCAAATCCTTCGCATGCATATCCAGACAATAGGAACATCCATTGATTTGGGATACTCTAATTTTCAGTAGTTCGTACAATACTTTGTCTGTAAAACGACCGGAAATATATTTTTCCATCTCCATCATTGCCTTGAACGTGCTAGGACTCACTGCTCTGTGATTGAATCTTAAACTCACGATACATCGCCTCCATTATTGGTTTACATATAGAAGACAAATGAACATGTGATTTTGTGACAAAGTGCAATACATCAATTTGGAATTGCCCTCAATTGACATAGCATGTATTATAGATAAATGATTTTATGCAAAGAAGGTGAGCACTCACATGAGCGGAAAAGGTATTATAAAAGAATTTAAAGAATTCGCTGTACGGGGTAACGTGATTGACCTCGCGGTCGGTGTTATCATCGGTGGAGCGTTTGGCAAGATTGTCACTTCTGTGGTAAACGATATTATCATGCCTCCGATTGGTAAACCACTGGGTGCATAGGTACAAACTTTAACATAAAAAAGAGCCCCGAAGGGCTCAAGCAGATTTCTTTGCATTTGCATTGTAATCTTGTACAGCCTTTTCGATAACGGCCCGTATCTCCTGTTCAGTTACATTGATACCCATTACCCGTAGCCTGCCAATAACATAGTCTGTGGCCTCCTGTAGCTTCTTATCACCTTCGAAGTCCTTAAATACTGATTCCGCATAAGCGACCGCCTCAACACCAACTTTGTGCAAAAACTCCCGGTCTTTAACAGATGTGTTGGATACATAGTATTCTGTAGCTTTCTTCTGTGCTTGCTTCAATGCGCTTGTAGCAATGGTAGCCAGTAAACCAATTAAGGCAGTTACGATGGTTAACACATATGGTTGAGCCGCTTCTATTAATTGTTCCTTCATTATATGTCACTCCTCTTTTTTTATAGTTTAGGGAAAATGTCTACCCGTTTTGGATTTGTCTTGTCCCAAAAGATACGTGCTCCTAGTGCTATGGTTAGCGCACGAGCTGGCACATGACCGATACCGTTGATGTTTACCGTTTCTACCGCCTGACCGTTGATAGTAACCTTGCCGCCTGTATATCCAATCTTACCGCCAAGCATTTCACCGATAGGCCGGGATGGTACAAAGGTTACATTGTTAATGCTATAGCCAACAAAATCCTGTCTACCTACGATCACCTCAATTTCTGGGTACGTTACTGGCTTATCGACTGGTTTAGGTATAACAGGCGTTGGTGTAGGCTGCTTATCTGGACCCGTTAACGGTACGCCTACGTGAGTGCACAAGCCTTTGGCGATGGCAAGAGCAACACGATTTTGAAAATCTTCGTCAAACAGCGTTGCTTCTTCCACTGAGTTGCTGATAAAGCCGACTTCAACCAGGACTGCATCCATTGTTGTGCTACGGATAACTTGGAAGTTACCATAAGCAACACCGCGGTCTCTAAGCCCTGTAGCTGCTACCATATGTTTGTGTACGGTGTTAGCAAGGTTCTTGCTGGTAGGACGCATATAATACGTTTCTGTGCCTGTTGCATCTGGATTGCTGCTGCTGTTGGCGTGGATGGATACAAAGGCATGTGCGCCAGCTTTGTTGGCAATGGATACACGCTCTTTTAGCTCCAGAAATACGTCTGTACGGCGCGTAAGGATTACCTTTAGTTCTGGGTTATCTTTTAAAAATGATTCTACCTTAATCGCCATTGTTAGGTTAAAATCTTTTTCCTTCTTACCAGCTGGACCGAGTGCGCCCGAATCCTTAGCTCCATGTCCTCCATCAATTACGATCGTCTTTTTCGCCATCTCGTTGTCCCTCCAGTTGTTGGATTTGTCGGCATCTTGGGCAAAGGTAGACGTCGCCCAGGATAATAAAAAGGGCCGTCTTGGCCCCTTCAGAAAGTTTGGCAAATCTTCGTTTGGCGTGTTCGCATCCCATTCAATCCCGGCCTCCTGCATGATTAAATCTATCTTGGACTCCATCCGCATCATTCGTATATCTTGTTCCTCTGTCAGTAGCCAAGGTAGCCACTTCCGAAGTAGTCTTTTCACTTTCTTCTGTTTCAGAATCAAAAATATTATTCCGGCTGCCGTCGACAGTGAAAGCCCATTCTTGATGATCTGTTCTGCCGCTGAAATTATGAAGTCGTACATTGCTGTCCACCGCCGGGTATAAAAACTTGTCTCGTGCTGTCGGGCCTAGTAACCATAAAACCATATTCAAAAACTCTGGAGATACCGCACACTCACGGCTATCATCATCCAGCTCAATGTAATCCATAGTGACCTCCATAAAGAAAAGGACCGCCAGATAATCTGGGGTCCTTAATAAGGTGTGTAGTTAGTAATTATTACCACAATGCACTATTATGAAACGATTATAATGGTACTCCTGCTTCTTCCATACGTTGATTTATATCAATGTAGATTTTGTTAATCTCCATCTGAATTTCTCTTTGCTGTTCCGCTCGCTGTTCATCAGATAAAGATTTATCTTTTCCTATTTCTCGTTTCTGACCTTTCAATTCTGACAATCTCTTCGTTATTGATCCGCTTGATTGTGACGTAATAAGCTTGCGAAGATCTTCACTATACCAACTTGGCAAGTCTGCTTTACCATCTTGGTGATCTGCATAAGCCTGTGTGATTTTTTCTTTGGCATCGTAAAAATCTGATGTGAGTGTATTGCTGAACTGAGGGTCAGCTATAAAGTTTTTAAGCAGTGTATTGCGTACATTGCCTGCCCCTTGTTCACTAGTTAACGGTAGCAGTAATCTAGCTGGATCGCCTCCATATGCTCTCAAAAGATAATCCACATTTTTAGGAGACAGCCCCATATTGATTTTATCTAGCTTTTTAGATATTTCTTTAGCCACACTAGATGTACGTTCATCATAACGATTTACAGGCGAATTTGCCGCTAGATCCTGGGATTCAATAGGCGCACCTGTGAAACTTTGATTGGATGCCACGGCAATTGGTGCCGCTAATGACGTAGCGTTGAGTGTACCCCATAATGATTTTTTGATACCTCCGCCTTGCGTAAACCCTTGTAGAGCTCCACTTAGAAATGGAGGTGTGTAAGCATTTACTATAGCATCCGCTGACTTACCCCAATCTACTGGGTTACCATCTTTGAATTCAGTTAGCATATCAACTAAAGCTGCTCCAATAGCATTGTACTCTGGCGGCATTGGTATTTTAGCAAATGTACCATCCTCATTTTTACGTGCAATGAAATTACGGTACTTTTCGCGAGCAGGAATAATCTGATAGTCAGGATCATCACTAAATTGTGCATATTCATAAAGCTTAGGTGCAATGACAAGACCACCTACAGCGAATGCTGTTTTGACAGGGTTATCTTTCCACTGTTTTGTAAATTTGCGGATACTTTGTACAGCAGCATTGTGGTAAGGGAACACTTTTTCGAGCCCCGGTGATTTTGCCCCTTTTCGGCTAAAGTTTACCGTTATCTCTTGAGAATCTCGCATCGCACTGCGGATAGCTTCAGGGGTTCTTACATTACCATTCTGACGCAATCCATTTTTGTAAGCCGCGATACGGTTAACGTTCTCGGATATATCAGAAACCTTGTGTAGAACTTTGAATGGAGTTGATGCAGTAGCCCTTATTCCTCGTCCAATGCCCCTAGGAGATGCAAAAGGTTCACGTAGAATGCCCGATACCGATCGGTTCAAGGCTTTATCACCCAAGAGTACGGCGGAATATTCGCCGCCAGTTCTTCTAAAATCTTGAGCTAATGCCCGAATTCTTTCTACGCCTGGCGTCCCTTTTGGCAGTGTATCCGCTATAGAAGATATAACTGCATGGAACAAATCAGGTAAATGTCTAACTGGGTTCTTGGATTGTATCAATGACTGGATAACATCTATACTGGCGCTCTTAGCAGCAAATAACGGCGCACCCGCACCAGTAGCTCCATATTTAGTGGCGTTCGTCAACTTACCCAAGAGATCCATCACAAAGTTACTTTCCTCTGGTCCCATTCCAACCAAAGCTTTGAATACTTCTGGATTCTCCACACGCATCTTTACAGGATTACCATTAATCATAACTGTAACTATATTATCTGTACGCTCACCTTTCTGAGCAGATTTACGAAACATCGGCACTAATTCAGCGTCAAGTTTCTCCATCAAGCCTTCTACTCCATCGGTCTTCAACACATTATTAATTTCCTCAAGTGATTTCGCACGCATCTCTGCATTTTCTGGAACAATCTCAATGATGCCCTTTAAGCTTTTGGGATCAGCTTCAATCCGCTGATAAACATTTTTCATAACACGATTACGTAAAGAAGCATTGTACCAGCTACCTGTTTGTTCAATTGCCGATCTAAACGGGCTAACAATCTTGCGAACCGAACCATTTGGGCTAAGATCTTTAATAGGTGCTTTCTGGCCGCTGAATCCCCGCGTTTTCATTGCAAATGGCTGAGAATATTTTTCGGCTTTAGAAAACTGTCTTCTCATACTCGCATAAAATGGTTCTGCAGCTTCCATAGCAGCTACCTGACTTTCATTCACAAGATCAGGATCAAGTCTCCGTAAATTACGATAATAATCGTCCCACTCAGCAGCTATTCCTTTGAACTCAGGATAACGCTGCTCAAGCATGGATTTACGTGCTTTTACTTTTTCTAAGGTCATTTCCAATTTGGGATCATACACATTTTCGCCACGTGCCATACGAGTCTCAGCTCTGCGCAAAATAAGATAGTCTTCAAAAGCTGGCCCCTGACCACGAGCTACTTTATTTCCTATTTCTTTAAGGCTCTGACCAATTACATTACCTTCTAGATCAACAAACTTATCTTGTACCGTTGTATTGGCTAGGTTATTTGCACGTCTTACGTCCTGAGCTGCCTCATACGCTTCTTGGTCTATATACTTGAGTGGGCGCATTAAATCTACTTGATTATTGTAGGATGTGCGTAGCATAGACTTGCCTTGGGCCTTTATACCTTCCACATCTGTGCGCAAAGGGTTATCAACAATCTGCCCTTCTGTTGTAGCTAAGTTTCTTCTTGCATTTCTCGACCCGGCGGATATACCGACTCCTTTATTTCCAAATAAATTGGTGAACCAATTTGACTTCATTGGTGGAGCTTCGCTAATAGGTATACGATTAGGTACTGATTCTGGAACAACAATTGGCTCGTTAATTAGCGCTTGTTGTCTAGCCATAGCCGCCTCTTGTCTAGCCTGTCTCACACGCATAAACTCAGGTACAGCAGGATCACTCATACTAAATGTTCGCTGGCGGTTAATAGAAGATTCACTCACCCGTTGTACGGGCTCACGGCTTGCTCCTGGGCGTGCTCCCACACGCTGCGTCGGTAATGGCGACTCACCAATAAAAGTAGAATTACGCCCAGCAGGAAGTCCCAAAGGTTCAGGCTTCCAATCTGTAGGGTTTACAATAGCATCGTCTCCACGTGTCAGACTTGAACGCTGACCAGCTTGTGCCATACGTTGATCAGTACGTCCAAGAGGTAAAGCAAGCATTTCTTCTGCTTGTGGCATCACTTGTTCTCCGCCTTTTAACCTGTTCAATCCTTCACGTAAGCCAGATCCAAACCCTCTTAAAACGACGTCGCCACCTCCACCAAGGGCAGCCCCTAATGTCGCATTGTGCAACATCTCTTTCCCCGTAGTCTGGTCTTGGTTGATCCCGATTGCAGTGCTGTTGATTGCTCCAGCCGCCGCCCCACTCAAGGCACCACGCGCATAACTATTTGCAGTTGCTGCGCTTACTCCTGGTAATCGGGAGGCTTGTTTGCTTAACGCTCCGGTAACTGCTTGACCCGTACGTGTAGCGAGTGCACCTTCTGCTGCTTCCAAAGGACCAGTGAATAGGTTCTGTCCTTTAACGCCTGGAGCAGCAGGATTAAATCCCATTGCTAATACTCCACCTACATTACCTGCATAGTCCGCTACTTTATCCGCTGTTGCATTGCCTGTAGTGACGTTGTAGTACGGTCGATCTCCAATTACCATGCCGCCGCCTGTGCTAATCATACGATTCGCAAAATTACCTGTGTCTGTATCGGACATCAACTTAGTCACACCTTCTGAAAAAGGCCGTATCATTTCCAATGAAGGATGTTTGCGCAATGTCTCATTAATTTCAGCCATACGCAATTGGTACTCAGTAGGGTTAGGGGGACCTTGGGGCGGCTGGATATCCAGGCCCGTAGCCGCCTTGTACGTATCTTTAGCTTTTTGGTTACCAGCTGCTGCACGTGCAAATGTGCTGCCCTCGATAAATCCCGGTCCGATCTTGAGAGCATCTGGCAACGCAGATAATGCGCTTGTATCTGTGAGCTTCGGCTGCGCAGCAACATTAGCTTCAAATGCTGCTGTACGCCTATTCATTCTCTGCTGGGGTTGTTGCCGTTGAAGCGTACCATTAAGAGCATCTGTTTTTACTTGTTGCGCTCGCTTCCGTTGCTGTTCAACAAACTGTTCATATCGCGATGCCATTTTCTCCACCTCAATACCATTTATTTTTATCCCAAAATGCGAGAGCCTTCTCAGGTGTTCCGTATCTAGCTTTAATGTATTTCAATCCTGCAACTGATTGTTGATAAGGATCATTCCAGTTTGTTATTCCTTGACCATACCCTTTACGAGTACCGTCTAAGAATTGAAATAACCCCTTAGCTGTGGACTTTGGATTTTTCGCATTTGAATTAAAACTAGACTCTCGCGCTACTAACTCTTCTACTGCTCGCTGCCAGTTGGCTGGATACCCACCGTCAGAAATTGCCCGAGATATTGCGCCAGAAGCAGAAGCATAATTACGTGGATTTGCTTTTGCGTCTTTTGCAGCTTTGTAATAGTTTTGATAGGCCCCGGAACCACCGGGGCTAGTCAGTTTCCCGATGTTATTCCATATTTTTTATCAAACTTTTTGATGATATCACGCGAAAGTCCAGATAATAACATCGCCTGATCATCTTGTCCGTCTGGCAAATTCATACCTACTATTTGCTGATAAATAGTTTCCTGTGTTTTTTCATCAGTAGGTATTTTTTTGGTGTTTGGATCTACGAATTGTTGTCGTACAGCATCAACTACTTGGCTGACTGTAGCGCCGCTATACTTGGATTGAGTTCCAGCATTTAGACCATCTCCATATTCTAGCCACTGTCTAGTATTCTGATCTTGATCAAGTGCAAGAGTAGCCTGACGATATGCTTGGTTATTTCTTTCTTGTAAACTCTGTAGAGCATAGTTCATGCCGAACTGACTAACATCCCGGTCAAAGACTGCTTGCCACTGCTTATCTGTAATCGCATCACGTGCCACCTGATAAGCAAAGTTTTGATCATACTGGCGAACACCTTGGTTATACTGTGCTGTTTGTAGGTTCTGGTTAAACGCTTGACCCTGTGCTGCTAGATCCTGTTGTTGAGCTTGCAGAGTGCGGATACCCGGATTAACAGCACGTGCTGCAGTAGAGTTTACATTGGCTGCATAAGCATTAGGGTTAACGCCCATAGAAAGAAGCTGCGCCCGTAATCCGTCAGCCTGTGCGCTGTACTGTGCCCGTTGCTGCGCGGTGACTCCCTTAGCCTCTGCTTGCTGCTTGAGAGATAGGATATTATCTACAATCCCCTGTGCTCCCTCAGGCATGTAATTGCCTGTTAAACCAGCTTCCGTTACACGGTTACCAAAGCCTCTTTGATCCTCTCCCTGATACATCTGTGCTGTGGTTCCAAGGTTCTGGAACTGCTGCTGCTCCTGTGCTTGCTGGTTCTGGTAGCGCTGGTAAGCCTGACTAACTAGTGAAGGAACAACATCCGTTTCTACTCGGCCCATTTCATTTGCGGCAATCTCGCCCATGCGATCGGATGTGATTGTACTGTTTAATATGCCGCGACGGTTCATTTCGGCTTGTGCCTGATTGTTGCCCGTCTGGATATTTGTTTGAGCACGCTTAAGGGCTGCCTGATACTCCGGATCGCTGTTAACGTCATACGAGAATGGCGTAGACTGTCTGGTAGCTATCTGCTTCATTAGGCCCATGAGTTCAGACCCTTGCTGTGTGTTGGTGCTGGTCGTGTTAACTGGCTTGAATGGCGCTGCTGTTGGCTGTGACTGCGTAGTAGTAGGTGCTTTGTACCCGAGGTTTGTGGTCAGGTACTTTTGCTGTGCCGATGTATCCAATCCAGCCGCTTGACGTTGTTGTATGACCTGTAAGGCACGCTGTGTCTCGTTCTGCTTGTATGCAGCGTTATTGGCTATACTAGACTGGTTCTGTGCAATCTTCTTCTTTAATACTCCCTCAGCCGTGTTATAGTCTGCTCCACCATTACCGATCTTCAATTGTTTCGTGACCGCCATATCTTCACCCCTTTGGGCATAATAAAAGGACCCCCGTTTGAGAGTCCTTAGTGATTTATTTATTCGAAGCTTCAAGTTCCGCTTCTAGTTTTGCAATTTTTTCATCATACTTGGCGATTTTTTCTTTGTACTCAGCTATTTTTTTATTATATTCCTCTATAAGTCCCTGCGTGTGAACTAAAGATCTCTTCCTACTTTCCTGAGTAATTGGGTCGTTACTAGCTGGAAGATTTGTTAATTCATCTATCCTTTTATTGTTTTTTGCTAGGCTATCCTCTGCACCTTTAAGCGAATTTTCCCAAAAAGATTTATCACTCTTTATAGACGCTATCCTTGCTTCTATATTTTGAGTATAAATTTGATTATTTTCAGATTCCTGCTGAGAAGTATTTTGGGTTTCCACCAGTGATTTAGCACTAGCTTGAGTATCTATTTGAATTGTTTTCCCGTCCACTTTTACACCAGCCCCCAATGAGTCGGATACAGCCCGCAAAGGTACGTGTGCCTTGCCATCGACTACAATAGCATTTTCAGTCAGCGAATTACCGTTAACTTTCACGCTGTACTCTCCTGCTACTGTCTGTCCGACCATAGACTTAATCTGATCTGCAAATACACTACCAGTTGTTGCAACCACTGCGCCAATTAATATACCGCTTAGTAAATAAGACCATTTCTTCACGTTTGCATCCTCCGAATAGTAGATTTATCCTGATTCTACCATCCAATGTGGGGTGAGTAAACAAAATTAAGAACTTGATCCGCTTGGAATGAAAACAGTTGCTACTGTTCTCGTCTCACTAAAAAGTTTCAAGTTTCTTGTATCTGGATCAAAAGTAGCGTTTATGATCATGTCATTTTTGATATTACCTCTGATTTCACCCAAAGTGTTCTCCAATAATTCAATGTACTCCATCTTCAATCCGCTAACTTCCGTTGCATTTTCAAAACTAACTGCACCATCCAGATAAGTCTTATCATCGGTTGACTTAATATGAACACTCGCCATATTCCCTACTTGAAGACCATTGGCATCACCAAAGATCGAACCGCGTGGGGACCCGTTATCCATAAATAGTAGCGCTCCACCATCATCAGCTTGACCAAGTGACATGGATTCTCCGCCCGAAGGACCGTATGCCTTAAATCCAGCTGGCGACATTTCCACTTTTGGAAACTGGTCACGGCTTGTTGCGATATATGAGCCGTATATTTCAACTGAATCAATTACCCCTGCCGTTATTGTTCCGAGATCGGCAGCAATAGCGGATAGCTTTTGAACGTTCATTTTAGCCGCCGTAATCGTGCCAGTAACAAGGATATCCCCATCAATCTCGTTTACGTTACGCGTATCCAGGTTATTAAGGATGTACAATAATTCCTCTGTCTGCATAACTGACGCATTATGCAACTGTTTAACCAGCGAGCGAAGCTGATCAACACCACTTTGACTTATATCCCCTAAGCTAGGGTTTACAGATGGCAATTCAACATTAGCCATTGCGCTTGCTCACCTCTCTTATAATACGATGTATCTTCACTTTGCCTGTACCGTACAACTTGAGGCGGTACCACGTTTCAGGCGTGCGGACAATAACCGGGATACGGATACTTTGGATTGCACCTGTGCCGTTACTAGTGGTATACACCTGATTCCACGTACCACCTTCTGTGCCGCCAGCATAGGCGACATTGAGCGTTGATCCTGGTTCTATGTCTGCCACGATAAACAGTCGGTTAATGGTCTTTCTTATCGTCTCGTCGCCCTCTGAAAACGGCTTGGTTTCGATACTCCAGTTAATAGCTGACCCTGCAAAGTCATTGCCGCCCATTTGCATGATCTTTCCGTCAGCCGTGCCGAAGTAAAGCGTCTGACCATCTAGGTAATAAGAAGTAGCCACAAAACTAACAGGCCACCAGCGACCGCCCTGCATATCGTATTTAAGCGTCACATTAGGCAATGTTGCTGTACCCGTGACCAATGATAGATATATAAAACGCCCATCTGTGCCAGCGCAACAGTTATGGGCGTATAACATATTAATTTGAGCGATGTAATTTTTTATTGGGTCACTAATCTTCGTTGGGGCAGCACCGCCCATATAGTCGTAAAATCCATCCGGGCCAAGCCAGTAAAGTGAATCCCTTGTCGGTACAATAGAACGGTCTGAGACGCATCCTACGCCGTAAGGCTGGGTCATGTTGAAGTTGGTAGAATCCTCGCCAAACAACTTATGCATCGTGTTCTTTTTGAACAGTATGACATGGTTAGAAAAAGCAGTCAGTCCGCTTGGTTTATCACCATCCGACGTTTCTACTGTGATCTTGCCTGTTCCAACATACTTATCTGTGCTTGTCCAGTCTGTAGCGTCTCGTAGCCCTGAGAAGGACAACAGGTTATCACCTTTACCAGCTAAAAAGAAACGGTTAGAGTGCGACGTTATGAACGATTCGCCTATTGGGGCATTATCTATTGTGGTAACAAAAGCGCCATCCCACTGGCGAAGACGAATGTCCCCATCAGTAAAAAATAGTTTACTACCGTCAAAGAACATTGAATAAGGCCATGGACGACTGTTATCTTCTCCTCCAGGTTCGAATACCGCCACCCAAGAACCTCCAGAATACCTATACAGTCCCTTGCCGTTGGTGCAATACAACTTATTGCCAAACTTGAAAATGCGGCTTATATAGCCAGTATGTTGGCTGTGTAGTGTGTGTCCATCCGTCACTTGCAGCGTAGGATACAAAAACGAATCAAGATTGATTGTTGCAACACATTGGCTATCCTTGATTTCTATGGCTTCCATAGATTGATTGATACCATCAGCTAATGTAACAACAGCTGTTTTACTTTTTTGAGGTGCTGCAATCCAAGGTTTCACGGTTTCACCTCACAATGTATTAATAAATGTCAATATTTTGTCTGCTAATTCTTTGTGTCCATTATCGTTTGGATGCAACCCATCCGGCAGTGCGTAGTTTCTGTAATCAGCGTTCCATGCGTATACATTTGATTCATGATACAAATCTAGAACTGGTACAGAATAGTGTTTTGAGACTTTTATAATGGCATCAGAAACCTGCTCAAGAGTCACCCCATTGTTAACGGCCCAAGGGTTCTCTCTTGGTAAGGGAGTAAACACAACTATGGTTTTAGTTGGGTACTTGTTGATTAATTGTCTTATTGTGTAGTCGACTGCCCCATAAAACGATTTCTTTGGGTCAGTATCACCAAAACTCCCCAGGACAAACTTCGTTCCTACCTCTGCCCAATCATTCGTTCCACCAAACACTGTAATTAGATCAGCCTTTGGATCAAGCGAATCCAATCTTTGATAAAATGCATCAGATCCGCCTGTAACAGATGGAGTACGCCAACCAGTGCCACTAACTCCATAATTGTTTACAACACAACCTATTTTATCTTGTATATAATCTTGGTAGTTTTTATGAGTTCTTGTGTTGTGTTCAGTAATAGAATCACCGATGACATTCCAAACCTTGCCATTCCACTTACTAGAAACTAGGTATTCACGTTTTGAAGATTCGATTCCATCACTTGGAGTACCAGCAAAAACGGCTCCGCATGTAATCAAAATAGCTCCTATAATAGCGCCAATGATAAGATATTTTGACTTTTTCAAATCTTTTTCCCCTCCAATGAAATATATGGAATATGCCGACAATTATTAGGTTACTATAAACTGTTTAAAAATGCCAATACCTTGTCAGCTAATCTCATATGCCCATTATCATTGGGGTGTAGACCATCAGGAAGCGCGTAATTTCTATAGACTTCGTTCCATGCATATACGTTGCTTGTGCGGTAAAGATCAAGCACAGGCACACTGTAATGATTTGCTACTTTAATGATTGCATCAGCAACTTGTTCAAGCGTAACACCGTTATTAAGCGCCCAGGCTGGTTCGCGTGGGATTGGTGTAAAGACAGCTATTGTTTTGGTAGGGTACTTATTAATAAGCTGCTTAATCGTATAATCTAGTGCACCATAAAAGCTTACAGCAGGGTCTGTATCTCCGAATGTTCCCATGTTGAATGCAATCCCTACTTCTGCCCAATCATTTGTACCAGCAAAGACGGTTATTAAGTCAGCATCTGTTGTAAATGAGCCCATTCTTTGATAAATAGCATCAGAACCACCTGACACAGAAGGTGTGCGCCATCCTGTTCCACTCAATCCATAATTGTTTACAGTACATCCGATTATGCCCTGGATGTAGTCTTGGTAGTTTTTTGTTGTTCTTGCGTTGTGCTCAGTAATGCTATCGCCTATGGCGTTCCACGTTTTCCCCGTCCATTTCGATCTGTAATTAACGCTGTTATTAATCGCTTCTCGTAGGCCTTCATCCACAATGTCGACTCTGTAATCACCATATGGAAGATAAGTAGATGGCAGTTGTCCCTTTGACACCATTGTTGTATTAAGATTGGACACTGGTATTGTCACTCTCACAAATGCCACGGTACTATTTGGTGGATTTATTGTGGCTGGCGCTAATGGGTTTTCTACTCCAGATACAAAGACTTTACTGGCATTATAGAAAGCGTAGTCGGCAATTGCCGTTGTTTTGTAAACATTCCCATAAGACACAGGGATAAAGTCACTAGCGTAATAACCACTATGCGTAATTATGGTTCCGTCAGCTGAGCTAACGATTCCAAAAACAACCTTTGATGTATCAAACAGATTTGTTGCGGCTTTTAGAAATGTGGTCTTGTCATAATTTATACTATTATCCGCTGGTACTGCGTTGATTGGCGCTGTTCCGGCTATCATTTGTTTGAGTTCATCTGTCAAATAAGTCTGGTCTATAAGACCACCGTTTTTACTTATTTGCGGCACTATAATGGTACCGTTTTTATCTAACTTTGAATTTTCCAAATCCGTTATCTGTCCCGTGATACTCAACTGTGAGCTAAGACTATTTATCGTTTTGCTGTACCCACCGACAAAGCTGGCTCCGTCCCCAAAGTACACGATATTTTCATCATTCGAAATTGCAGTTACCTTGTACTCGCCGCTAGGCATAACAATGGTAGTCCTGCCTTCCGCATTCGCTTGATTAACCACGGCTTGTAATTTGCTAGTTACATCTGTTCCACCAGGAAAGACGCCAAAAGACGGGGCAACATAAAACACATCTCCGAAGGAGCGTTTTACTAACTCTGCATTACGGTATTGTTCTGCAATCAATTTTGAACCATGGCTCATGACCACACCCCCATGACATCTTCAATAACAGGGTAATCCGGTCTTTCATCATTCGATTTTTGGAATTCCTCTATCAGACCGTTATATCTGACTGTGAAGTTATTCACCATAGCCACATCATTGAAGTTTTCTGCAATTTGCACAAGCGTTCCGTACACCAATAGCATGTGAAAATCACGGTCTAGGTCTGGTGCTGTGTTCATATCTGATACAGTCAGTTGTGATGGTTCGCGATAGTAAAAAATCATTAATCTTCCTTGGCAGTCATCTTCAGGCGTTGGATAGATGCCAAGGTCATCACCATCAGTGAAGTAATAGAACGGTTCATTCGATCCTTTCTTTACATCCTGATACATGTATTCCTGATCATTCACTAATACATCAATTACGTTTGTCGGTGAACATGGCAAGGGGTAGATAAACACATCACTTAAAATGTCATCCTGCCAGACTGTGTTGATTCGGAAAGTTGTACGAAATAGTTCATTTTGCACGGTATTAATTTTTCGGATTACACTTTCATTGGACAGGTCATGCGGGTATTTCTCTGCAATTTCATCCAGTATTTCTTGCAGTTTCACATTGTGTCACCCCTCTATAAACGAAAAAGCCCCAAGTGGGGCCTTGTTACATACCTTTTATTTCAGTTTTAGTACTGTTCTCGATGCGTTGGTTAACCTCACGCGTCTTTTCATAGCTATACATATAGATTTCCGCAATGGCTTGCGGTACATCAACTGGTTTACCACGAGGCACCGTGTTCACTACGCCATTAAAGACGATAGGAACTACCTTATCATTCGGGTTATTAGGATCATCCGGGATCATAATTTTAACTTTGGGCATTGCTTTCAACTGTTCAGCTGCGCTTTTTTCATCGGCCGCCGCTTGACGTTCCAACGCTTTCTCTTCCATTTGCATTTGTTCGGGTGTTTTCTCATTATCTTTCGTCGCCATATTGTTTCCTCCTCAAATTAAAAGGAGCCCGAAGGCTCCGCGTATTATACTGTTGCTCCAGATTCGTAACGAACGATAGCCAGTTCCTGCAAACGCACAGCTGCGAAGGCGCATTTCCAGGCGACTGTATTGAATTGGTTCAACGGATCAGCTACACCACCAGAACCAGCCTGGTGAACAATGATTTCAGGTTTCATAGATCCCTCGATGTCCGGCAGGCCATACGCCCCGCGACCAAGGAAGATAGTAGCGTAAGCATCATTGGCAGCAGGAGCACCAGCCGAACCGGAAGCGAATTTAACGCCATTGTCTACTTCCATGAAGTAAATGCCGTACATCTTGCCCAGCATACCTTCCTCGCGATTCTTGGTGTCAACATAGGTATTTTGATCCTTCCATTCTTGCATCTGCATGATGTCCAATGCGACGTCCGGATGTACAAGCGCTACATATCCAGTACCACCATTAGGCAAGCGGATAGGCTTAACCTTATTACGCTTCATCGTCCGACGTACCTTCAAGATATCTAGCGCTGTGATTTTATCTGCTGGCAACAACGTACTACGTGATGCCTTGCCATTTGCATAAAATACGTTTGTACCAGCAGCCACAATGTCACGACTTATGATGTCAATTGATTCACCAGCGTTTTCCCCCATCAATCCTGATGTTTCTTGCAGTAAAGGATCTAGGCCAGTCAGGTCAATAAACTCAGAGATTTTTGCCCATGCACCATACTCCTGTACAGTAGCAGTGATTTTTACGATATCCAAGTTCACACCGTCTGGAGTAACACCTTCAGTCAACGCCGTGGTGTTAACAGCCAAAGAATTCAGACGACGGAAACTGGTTGTCGCACCCTTACGCTTAGGAATGTTCTTATTTTTCTCAGCAAATTTAGTCCATTGAAGCTCGGGAATCAATCTCTCCAGCATTTCGTCTTGGTAAAACTCCGCTTGTTCAGCCGTTAATGCGTTAACTCCGGTTGTTGCGTTATAACCTTGTACTTGTGTTGCCATGTCTGGTCATCTCCTTAGATTACGCGTCCACGCCTGCTGTCCCTAAATGCTTTACGCTCAGCTGGGCTCATACCGAGGTATCCACCCTTTTGATCTGGCGCATCGGCACCGAGTGAGCCCGTGGAACTGTCCGCGTTTTGTTGTAGTTTTCGTATTGCCTCTTGCTCCGCTTGAGTTTTAGCGTTAGTTACGCGCGCCTCGTACGTAGCGAGTTTGTACGCCACGTCCAACGGGTAGCCATTATTAGCAGCAAGATTGATCACATCGTCCTTGTACTTAGCAAAGTCCGGGTATTGATCCGTATCCTTCTCCATGCTGGTAATCTGAGCTTCTACCTGACGTAATGCGTCGGCTTCCCTCAATTCATTCAATTGTCTTTCGTACTCGCTCACCTTTTGGTTAAGAGGCTGCAAGTGATTTCGAATAACCTCTTCATCCACGCCAAGTTTGTCAGCTTCTTGTTGGATGCGTTTGTCCATCTCAGCCTGTTCCAGCGCTGCCATGTAATCATCGTGGTTGTCGAAACCGTAATATTTTGCTGTTCGATCGAGCATTTGCTGGTACTTTTCAGCTTCTTTAGCCTTAGTTCCATATTCCTGCTCAAGTTTGGCTCTAATTTGTTCTTCACGAGCCTTCAAAGCATTAGCAAAACCTTTTTCATCGTTCTGAGCGGCGACCTCAGACCCTTCAACGCCCGTGTTTGTATCTACTTGCTCGGATTGTTGTAATTCTGTACCTGTTTCTTGTTGCATCTCGGCGGCAGATGCCTCTTCAACGCCCGTTTCTTGCACTCCCAATTGATCTTCCACACTAATTCCTCCTTGTTATGCGGCGACCATAACGATTCAACGCCCGATTTTGTATATAGAAAGGGCCTCCGCAGTCTCAGCAGAAGCCCGTATTACATGCCTATTGGCATTGGTTGTTGCATTGGTACTGCTTGTGGTGATTGCCCCATCATTTCTGGTGCTGGCTGCTGTGGTGCAACCACATTAAGCAGCGTCATGACCTGTTGTTCAGGCGTGAGTGTGTCGAACTGTGCTCTTTCCTCTGGTGACATCTGTTCTACAATCTGTTCCATCATGCCAATAATACCCTTCTTCTCGTCCATTTCCTTCATGAGACGATCTCGATAAGGTACTGTGTTCTTCGGCATGTACTTGAGGTATTGTTCATACGTGATGTGGCCAGCACCCAGCGCGTTCTCAAGCCCGGATACTACCAATGACTCACTGTATGTGGATGATGGACCAACGTCGATTTTAAGAGTAAATCCCACATCCTGATACTGTGATCCATTAAACATAGTGGCGTAATCGTCACCCTCTTCGTCTTTTAGCAAGACCTGGCGTGACAGATTGTATTTAACCTTCCAAAAATCCTCCCAAATACGACCGATGTCCTCTATAGCCCGGTAGAAACGGCGCTTAATAGACTCGATAGGGATAGCGGCCGCCTTTTGTAGCAGCATAATAGCCGTAGCGTTAAGGTCTGCGCTGGGTGCTGATCCAGTCGCTGCCTCGTCTGCTCCGGTCATTTGTCTTGTAAATGCCATAATGGACTCTACTAGGTTAGCTGCATTCGCGCTTATCGGCCCCGGATTAAGGTAACTAACTCCACCATTGCCGGGAGGAGAATTGTCCTCTATCATCTCACCTGGTGCGTTAGTCACCTTGCTCGGGTTAATAGCGCCTGACTTGTATACCAGCTTAGGCCAGCCTGTAAGCTGCACAGACAGTATCTGCATGGCTACTAATGTATTGATAGCCTTCTGGTTAGGGATAAGCCCCTCCGTGTCTCCTATGCCGCGTATGGACTTCTTACGTCTATCCCACTGCATGACAGCGATGGGGTAAAGGGATAACCCGGTCGATGTTGGTTTCTTGATGGTAATACCAGCAGCAACCTTGCAAAACATTACCTTTCCATTTCCTTTCCAATACCTCGTAAGCACCGTTACCTTGTTACTATCATTAAGCTCCACCTTCGCCATGTCATACCCTTGATCCTGAGTTTCCTTGTCCGGTTTGATCTGCTTTGCCATGGCTGTCGATATTCCGTTGGCTCTTGCATAATCCCGTACACTTTCGACTGGTTCGCGACTGGATATAATAATAAAAGGTTGCTTCTGGACATTTCTTTGTTGCTCGTTACCAAAGAAAACATTAATCGGATCAAGGATTTCACCTTCCATTTCTCCAATGTATGGGTACTTGTTGCCACCCTTAATGCTGTTGTCCCAGTAGTAATGCCATATGGCGGTGCCTGTGTTGGCTGCTGTGTCCAAAGCCTCCTCGTTCAGCTCATCCTGCTTGATACGCTCCCATGTAGCCTCGCTGTTACGACTAAACAGTTCGCCCGGGTCGTCTTCTTGCTCCGGCTGTTGATCATCAACCTCTTCAAGGCTGAATATCATCTTAATCTGCTCACTCATGACGTTAGCAACCTTGTGCGTCTCGATCATCTTAATGACGTTGAACACCGGACGCGGTAGATGCTTAGTCCTTTGTGTAGCAGCGGGCCACTGGTCAGACGCTTTGAACCGCTCATACTCAGGCCATTTATCAAGAAAGCCCATCCTACGGAAATAGGACAGGCCATCTTTATATTGCTTCTCCAGTTCTCCAGCCAGCTTATCAACTGTCTGCTGCATGCTTATTCACCTTCTTTCTTCGCAGGGCCATGTAGATACTCTTGCATCAGGCTAATCATGCCCTGTTGCTGTGCTTCTGTGAGCGGTACAGGCGGCTTCACCTCACCTATCAACTCACGTAGTTTGGCGTTAATAAGCTGCTTTGTTTCTTCCTCCAGGTCAGGTAGCTTGAGTAGGTCGCCCAGTTTGATAGCTTCATCCATTTGATGCCACCTCCTGCTTTAGGCATTTTAGTATCAAAAAGCCCATCCTACGCTCGCAGGACAGGCTCTAAATTCAATATGTGTGGTTGTTTGAGATTTACTCGGTTTCGTTCACAATATATTTCCAACCTATAGTTATAACCGGTTCAGAATCTTCTGTCAGTTTCTCAGGCACTGGTCCGAAAGAGCTTTTATAAGCTTGCCTAATCACCCATTCCACACGATCTTTGTCTATTTCAACACCTGTTTCTAGCATGGATTCTTCAGCGTGTTCCAAAAGTAACTCTTTCGCTTCTTCAATGACCTTTTCATCAATAATACCCAATTCGCCATCCACTACAACGTAATTCCCGTATGTTTTCGACATTTACTCACCACTCCCTTTTCCTTATATTAACATTATCTACCACGCTAAGTAACTGTCAGTTGTATTCATATCATCACTACGGAACGGGAATGGCGTTGGCTTTTCTTCTACCATTCTTTCAAATGCTTTATCGTCCTGCTGACCTCGGCTGTAGTAAGCAATAGCCAGCGCCATAACCAAGTCATCATGTGCGCCTTCCTGAGCTACTGGTTTACCTTTTTCATTACGAACAAACGTCAGCATTTCATTCAGCGTATCAATATCATTGATCAGGTGTACTTCTTCGCGCACTATCTTAACCAGATCAGCAATAGCAGAGGGGCGAGTTAATCTATCCGTCTTAAAGCCATATGCCTTCGTTATGGACCCAGTAAACGTATCCTCTCGTTCTCTGACGTACTGATTACGATAGCCCAACCGTGTAAGCACCTTACCTGGGTGACTGCTGAAATTGGTTTCTATACTAATCAGCGCGTCATTATAGCGACGACCAAGACAGTACATCTGTTCAGCGTATAAGTCCTCGTCAAACTGATTCTTGTATACAGCAGCCTGATTGCCTGTAATGTTGTTGATTACCTGTCCTATAAAGTTGTCTGATCCATCGCCGGCCGTGTCACCGCCAAGAACATAAGGTGTGTACGACTGCGGTTGCTCAAACACCTTAATATATCCATTGTCGTCCTCTATCCACTTAATAGTGTCGTCAATGATCTTATCCGCTACATCCTTCTGGTAAATAAAATACCCTCGTTGCACCACTGGATCATGGACACGAAGGTATGATATACGCTCGCTGACTTTCTGAGCGTTGAATATTGTTTTACCAAGCACTCCCCATTCACCAAGCGCATACACCTGATAGAAATAGGGGTCAGTCTCTTTAAATGCCTCCAATACCCTAATAGCATCATCATCCAGAAACTTATTGTTCTTGTATGTGCTATGGATCGTTGTAGCGTTTGGCTTAGGGTTATCGAAGAACTCCCTCTTAAGCCAGTGATTAATGTCAATCGGGTTAAACGTAATCATCATTTGCTTATAGTTCACAGTACGTCCACGTAGCCGTATATCAAGCTGACGGAAGTCTTCAGGAGTACACTCACTCGCCTCTTCCATCCAAACGCTGGTTACACCTGAGATAGACTTAAGCTTCTCAACATCATCCAAACCAGCGAATAATATTTCGTTGCCATTAATACAGCTAATATGCAATTCAGAGCTGGTGCCCTTTGGGATCTTAAACAGCTTTTCAAGCCCCCATCGGTATATGGCGTTCTTAAGCTCCATAAACACCGACTCACGCAATGTTTTAGCTACCTTACGCAATACAAGGATACGATGCTTTTGTTCAGTCAGCAGCCGCAGGATGATCTTCTGAGCCGTAAACACCGACTTACCCGAACCGCCGCCACCCATTAACACCAGATATCTATCCTTGTTGCCGTAGAGTGGATAGAACGTGTCGTTCGTCAGGTTCGGCAACTCGGTTAAATCGATGTTAATCGTCGGCATCGGCTCCAAACCCTTTCGGCAGTGATACTTTTATGTTCAGATCTCCTTCCAAACCTATTTCTTGTTTGTCTCTCCATTCCTTCGGCTTACGGTTTTTCAACCAGAATATTAACGCTGTTGTATTAGGATGAGCAGTTTTCCTTAGCTCAATCGGTTCTCCTGTGGCCTTATTCAGTTCCTCATCCCTGTATTCATATCCAAGTGCAGCCTTGAGCAACGCGTTCTCAACCATAACGTCAATGACTTCCTTACCGTTTTTTAAGGCTTCTACCAATTCGGGATATTCTTTCTTGTAAGAAATGAACGCATCCTTGCCAACATCTAGATTCTTGCATATATCAGCCTCAGTTAATCCGTCCCTTGCCCAAGCCTCAATTAGCAGGAGCTTTGGTTGTACATGCGATTCGTATTTACTCGGTCGTCCTGCCATGTGTACCTCCTCTCTCCCGTGTACCTTACTTTACCGTCACCTCTCGGTGTTTCGGGTTTAGATTACGGGATGCTATATAGTAAACCCTCTATACGGCCTCCACTTCGTTAAGTATTTCGGTCGACTCGATGGCCTTCGGCAAAACAAAAAGAGCAACGGTTACCCGTTACCCTCTCTGTACAGATATCATTTTTGATTCGCCTCAGCTGCATGTATATCGGTTATTCGCATGCACCTTTTCATGCATCTTTTCCGATGGCTAATCCGATAAGCCCCTTATGCATGTGGCTATCTTGAAGAAACAGCGTGGACAGCGACTGCGCATTTAGCTACCGTTGCCCATCGCATATTTCCTATACTACTATTATACCCGTTCCCGTGTGGGTTTTGTGGGAATAATATGCTGGATTTATGAGGGTTTTATGCGGGATATTGAAAGTGTCCGTCCCTATCATACATGTGGTCGCAGTTTTCAATATGTTCAAATTCTTCATCCAACGGGCTCAAGGCATTTATCAGATGTTTTAATGCTGATGTATGCCAGGAGGTTACTGTACCACGATCTCGATGCAGTTCATGTGCTATCTGTTTGATAGACTTCTTATTTTGATCCAGATATTTTCGGGTGATTACAGTTCGTTCGTTATCAGATAATACTTCATCAACTGCACCTTTGATCATTTTTACAATCAACGAATATCGTCTATAATCCCAATCACCTGCCCTCATTAGCCTGTGATTTTTCATGTTTATTGGCATTAATGGTCCTGATGAACCTATACCTGATTCTATATTTCTTACAGCAAATTCATAAGACCTGTAGTCTATAAGTAATTTAATAACTTTTTCCTTATCCATGTTCTCCCTCCTTCAGTTCGGTCAATGGCACAAAAGCAACTTCTCTGTACCCTTCATGTAATTTGTATTCTTCGTATAAGTGAAATGATGGCTTTGTCCAACGTCCAATACTCCAACCTCGTCTATCAAAGTCGAAGTAGACCAGCAATGAACCTGTCGCCTCTTCATCCTTTAAGTCAATCATCACCGCGTATGGGTGCTCTATACCCGGATGATTAAACCAATAATGCTGCATCACGCTTTTATCTCGCTCAAGCATGTGAGGAAAAGGCAGCCGTTAGGCTACCTCTCCTTTACCATATACCATTGCTTCTAACGCCGTGAGTCTTTCCTCAATTGTCTTTCCTGCCACTTGCTCACCAGCGTCCCCTTTAGCCACTCCGTCGGTTGTGTCCTCTTGCGTTTGAAACTGCGTAGGCAGTTCTACGATGTCTGCCTTTTCCACACCGCCAGATTGTGCCAGATCCTCATTAGCACGTTTTTGTTCTTCGGCTTCTCTTCGAAACTGCTCGGCCTCTTGGGCCGTTACCTCCCGGTATTTGCGTATATACAGGTAGTAGTCTTCAAAATATTCGTCTGTTGCGGCGTATTTAGCACCGAATTTTTTTCCGGCGTTATCCAATGGGGTCACGTCGTAAATAGCTGGCAATGACTCTTTATATGCCTTAACAGCCTCAGCCAGTGCGCCAGATGTATTGCTGTTGATCACCTTAGTTGCAGCAGATGCACCAATAGCAGCCTCAGCTCTTAAGTCATCAATGCGGCTATTAAGCCGTGTAATTTCTTGAGCAGCTGCATCTCGTTTCTGTCCAAGGTCTGCAATCTCCTCTTGAGCCGCTTGTAATTCCTTTTTAAGACTGTCTGTTTGTTCATAAAGGTCATCGTATTGCTTTTGAAGATCATCGCGCTCTTTTTTAACGGCCGTTGCCTCTTCTTGTGTTCGTTTTAGTTCTTCAAGATATTTTGTGTCCCGTTCAGTCATCATTTGCTGTACTGCGATACGCAGAACCTGGTAAGCTCCCTCATTACTGCATAGCTGACGCATTTTCATACCATCTACTTCAAGCCCGTCCAGTATATAAGCAATTTCAGCATGCGCTTCTTCCTCTCGCTGACTATATTCGGCAAGTCGCGCTTCTTGTTCTATTTCCTGTTCAAGATCTGCTATTTGTTGAGTAAGCACAGCCACCTTGTTTTGGTCCGCTGCTGCGAGTTTTTGCTGTTCCGTCCGTAATTCATATCGCAAAATTTCTAGCTGTTGTTGTTTGTCCACCTACACACACCTCGTTATCCGATTATTTTCATCTCTATACTATGATTATACCATATATAGTGTCGTTATAGTACATTTTTCGCACTATTACACAACATTTCGTATGTGTCTGTCACTTGACTATCTCAAATATTTGCGTATGGCAACCATTACGATTGCATATATTAATAACGCTGCTATTAAATCCATGGTTAGGCTCCTATTTGTCTATCAGGTGGTTTGCCTATGAAAATATGACCATCCATTTTAAACCACGTAACAGGCTCGTAGAGGCCTTTTAACTTGCGTCCTAGTATTCGGTCATCCATGACCAGTAACGCGCCTATACAAGTCCCAGAATCGTCCATAAGGGTATATCCGTCTTTGTGGTTGATCCAACATGCTATCATATCTCTTCCCACCCTCCATTTTTGTAAGTAATCAACTTGAGTTCAATGTCCGGGTACTTGGAGTCAAATAGTTTTCGCTTGATGTTAAAGTCTTTGGTCTTCACCCCTTTCACATCTACCACTATGGTTTTACCGTGCTCCTTATACTTAAAGTCTGCTCGGTACTTTGTTGCTCTGATCGTCCTACCAAGCTTTTTAAATGCTGGTATCAATACAAACTCCGGCTGTAACTCTAAATCCGATATCAAGCCAGCTCGTTCCATAAGATTCAGCTGTGTGTAATACATAGATTCCATCTTGCTATCAAAGGTTATCCCGTTTAATACTGTCTGCTGGGCTCCATACTTGTTAGCCCTCATGCTGATTCATCCTCTTCATACTTGCGGTACTTATTCCTTTCTCTTGTAGACATTTCTTGAAGGAGTATAATCTCATGGACTACTCTGGCTTTTGATATACCCAGCTTCTTAGCAATCTTGGAGCGCGCCACGCCTTGTTCATCCTGAAACAGAATGTATTGGGTATCCCTTGGGTGTAATGGCTTATACAGGCTTTCTATGAGGTCATCAGCGTACATGGGCAACTTACTTGTTTTTACTGGCTGTGCCTGCTCCCGGATAGATCCACCTGTACGATAATGCTTTTTCATCATGCTGCCTCATCCTCCTGTGCTTTCTCCCACTCTACCTCTGCTCTAGCTATACGAAGCGATCCTTCTAGGTCCTTATCTAAGTAGTCATAGTCGTCTATTGGATTCATGGGGTATCCTCTCCTTCCACCAACTCGCCTTTTACATTTACCAGTGCCATATCTTCATAATCGAACATTTCCAAAAACATTTCAGGCTCCGACTTTATCGCTCTTATATCCCAATCCAGTGCTTGTTCATCTGTATTAACGTGTTTTAAATAGTCTTTGTGATTCACCTCGTATACAGCTTCGAAAGTGATTGTTATCTTTGCTTTACTCATCTGTATCCTCTCCTTTCAAAGCTGCACGGGCTCGTTCGCCACCGTCATTTTGTATTTCAGGCGCTTCCCAGTAAACATCTATGCCTTCAGCATCAAAACTCACTTTTTCCTGCTCATAGTTTTTCTTATCCGCATAAAACTCCAGTGCCTTATCCTTAATCTCTATCTGTTGTAGGAGGTAGCCAATATATTCATGCGCCTTCCGCGTACTGCTCGTTGGGTATTTCAGCAGCATATTATCTTCACGTGCATGTGCTTCCCGTATCTCTTGTATCTTCTTATCCATGGTTTAGACCTCCCTTTTCAATAAAATCAGCAAATCCATTAATTAACTTGCGGCATTTATCTGCATCAAACATACCTATATGAGTTTCCGCCTTTGGAAGATTCATAAATTCGCTAAGTTTTCGATATGCTCCATGGCGGCTCATATGTCTTTTTCTCCAGTACGGATCAAACAAAGTGTGAGCCTGATTACGAAGCTTCCTCAGTTCCTTATTAGCTAAGGTTCCTAGTGGAACTTTAGAGCCTTTATGCGTCCC
The DNA here is from genome assembly GCF_038007385.1 of Paenibacillus sp. FSL M8-0228. Lineage (NCBI taxonomy): Bacteria > Bacillati > Bacillota > Bacilli > Caryophanales > Paenibacillaceae > Paenibacillus > Paenibacillus sp. FSL M8-0228. Next base: position 645,505 of record NZ_JBBOXA010000001.1, on the reverse strand, counting down.
CACATAAGCGTCACAGCCTGTGCATTTCCATATGTGACCGCCGTAGTCACGACCATAGAATTCTTTTGTCGATACGCAGATTACTTGGCTACCGCAATAGTTACATTTTTCAATCAATCTATTCCTCTCCTTTGATATGCTAGTAATCCCTAATCTCTAATCATCCGGCGCAAAAAGTCTGTGCATTCCGCTTTGTCATACAAATCGATCCAGTCAATTTCGTTAATTTTTGCGATACACTTATGCACGTCATCGTTGTTGTTGATTACCATGACAAGATTAAGTGCGTAAAGATTACCACCAGCAAAGAATCCCCAGCCTGATCCCTGTATTGAGTGCCTACCGTAATTATGGATGTACACGAAACCTTTCAATCCTGTTTTGATCTCAAGCGTGGTAACGTTCATATGTTTCGAGATGTTTGCAGTCATGGCTTATCCCTTTCCTTGCCCTTTAGGGCTTATAAATCTGACCATATCCCGTATATGACTACTGTGCTGGTCCCGTCCGTGTCGGCAAGCTCGCAAACACCGCCTATCGCTTCGCAATCCACATCGCCGTTTCTTTCGCGGGCAATCTCCACTTTCATATCTCCTCCGTATATATCACGTTCTTTAATCAATAATTCAATCAAGTCGTTCAGGGTTCTCACTCTGTCATTCATTCCTCTATCCCCTCTCCTTGAGCTATTAGAGCTGCTAAACAGATGGCTCCAGGCATCGTTTCTTTAAACACATGGATGAATATGTTCTTAGTTACGATATGAAAATTACACATTTGGTCTCCTAAATTTGCTTCACCTAGAATGACTGATCCACTTTTCTCAGATGCTTCACCGAGAGTAAAAGAGAACCCTTTGCTCTTCATCTTCTGAATCACTTCCCATGCTGCAGACATGTCTTTACAATAATTCTTGGGGTAGTGTTCAAAATTCCCCACTCTAATCCATCCTGCGCGCACTCTACTTTTTTCTAAGCCCATCACATCCGTAGCAATCCAAATGTTTCGTTCCCATTCCGGCATCTCATCCCATTTAGCTATTACTTCATCTCTGGTCATAGGGTATCTTCTTCCCTTCTTATTGGAGTCTATAGTCAAAATCCTTGAATTTACCGTATTGCTTCAGATTCATCATTTCCGCAGTTCCTACAGATCCCTCACGGTTCTTGGCGACAATGATTTCGATAATGTTTTTTTTCTCAGTATCTCGGTTGTAATAGTCGTCCCGGTACAAGAAGGATATGGTGTCTGCGTCTTGCTCGATGTTTCCAGACTCGCGCAAGTCACTCATCATTGGCCGTTTATCCTGACGCTGCTCCACTCCACGACTGAGCTGAGCCAGTGATATAACCGGACAATCATTTTCACGTGCCATCTGCTTAAGGCTGGCACTGATGTAACCCACCTCTTCATTGCGGCTGCTGAACTTTTTCCCGCCTTTTATGAGTTGCAGATAGTCGATAAATACAATCAAATCAGGATGCCTCTTTTTCAGCTTTCTGACAGCTGCACGTATTTCTTGAATACTCAGTCCCGGACGATCATCTATAAACACATTCATTTCTGTCAGCACTGATAATCCAAGAGTGTATGTCTCCCACTCGTCGTCTCGCAGCTGTCCGGTTCGGATGCGTTCACCGTCTATGTAGCACTCGGCGGCTATCATCCGGTCATACAATTGCATCTCAGGCTGTTCTAGGCTGAATATAGCGACTGTAAGGCCCTCCTTACCGTTTCTAACGGCGTTGTTTAGGAGGAAGGCTGTTTTACCCATAGAAGGTCTTGCAGCCACTATATTGAGTGTCTGCTTCTGCCATTTGCCTGTTATCCGATCCAACTCTGTGCCAACTGTACTGACTCCTAATGCCTGTCCGTTGTACTTCTTGTCATTCAAAAGTTCGAAGTGGTTCATGAGTCCATCTTTGATATGCGAGAAGCCTTCTTTATCTCGAGACTGGTCACCGATTTTTTCAGCAATACTCATTAACTCTGCCGCAAATTCGGTAGGATCTTCATGACCACCGCTATATACTTCTTTGACAGCAATCAATCCAGTTCTCATTAAATACTTTTCCTTCACAATACGTTCATGGGAAGCGAAGTCCGAAACGGATGGAACCGACTTGCTCAGGTCAACCAAATAGCTCATACCGCCGACATCCTGCAAAACCTGTCCCATACGTGAAGTTATAGACACAACGTCTATCTTTTTATTTTCTTCCCGTAATGAGAGCATGTTTTCAAATATGACCCTATGTCCCTCGTGATAAAATGCATCTGGCATTAATAGACTCTCGTATATCAAATCTGGAGCTAACAGGATGGAGCCAAGTACAGATTGTTCTGCCTCTAGGCTGAAGTAACTCATTGAGCCTCAGCCCGTTTCTCTGCCAGCAACCTCTGCATCCAAGCCTGTCTGGTTATACCTTCCCTGACCCACGGCGGATCTTTCGGTATATCTTTGCGTTCTTCATCCTGCCTGCGGATCATCTCACGCGTTCTCTCGATTTCTTTATTAGCTTCAATTCTCTCGTTCGCTTTTATTAGAGTAGGTATGCCAGGGGCGAAGTCTTTTCCCAAACTTAAGTAGTCGGTCAAGTTCGCCATTACGGTTTCGAAGTCATATTGCTGGAGTTTATCCACCCAAATATCTACGACCGACTTATCAATCTTCCAGCTTGGGAAATATGCTGCTGTTTTCTTTACGATATCAATAGCTTCCCTTTTTTCCATCTACCCCAGCTCCCTTTCTAATTCATCAAATATAGACATGCGACTGTTTTTTACTCCGATACCTTTATGTTTCTCTTTAATAGCATTGGTATAAAAGGAAAATGAATGAACCTTTCCGCCTTCTTCAATCTTTTTAGCATGTTTCTCTTCCATCACCTCTATAATCAGGTCAACCTGGACTCCTTTGTTCAGCAATTCAGTAACAGTAGGCCATTCTGCTGGTTTTAAACCCATACACTGATGAATGCGACCATATTCTTTGTTTACTTTTTCAAAATCATTATTTTCGTCAGTAGTAATATCTTTAAGATTATTTTTAAAAGAATATATATCTTGGGGGGGTAAATAGCCCCCTGGGGGTGGTGACTGATTAGCCCCCACAGTGGGTTCTATTTCGTTACCTGGGGTCTTTTTAGCCCCCTGGGTACTTTTTTTGTTAGAATCCCATTCTGCAGTATTCGTATTAATTCCAATCACTCGTGCTTTAACATGTGTACTTTCCTCAAACACTTTCACGATCTTCATATCAATAAGCTTATTAATCTCTCGTTTAACCTGATCCTTTCGGATGCCTGTCCCCTCTGCAATAAATGCATTCCCTAGTTCATGGCTTTTTCGATGGAATCCATATGTGAACCTAAAGATGAACATGATTATGTTTGCTTGGGAACCATTTATCCTCGTTTTATAAAGTGCTTCTAATAGTTCATGCGCTATCAGGGTGTAACCATTCTCTAGCTGAGCAGCCATATAGGATCACCGCCTACATCGCTTGCTTGATGCGGTCTATCTGCCATTCGTAGTGCATGACATCCGCATAATTACCGTATCTGTCGGCCTCGTCTCGCTTCTCTACAGCATAGGCGAGGTCAATTTTCAGTAGTGTGTAATCGCTGTTTGCTGCCATTTTCGTTGTCCTCCAAGTCTTGTATGAGCCGTTCAATGTATTCAACCGTCTTTCGTAGGTCCTCTACTCCATTCTTTCGCTTCCATCGCCACAAGTATTTAATGCATGCACCTGTGGTATAAGCTTCTAAGCCACTCAGGCCCTTTGTAGCGGTCTTTATAGCATCAAGGCACTCCACTTCTCCCTCAACTCCTACATCGTAGTGAGACGGGCGTATAGCGTCACTCATGGGCAACTCTCCCTATGCTCAAAGTATTCGGTTCGATATGCTCAATCAACATGTACCTATCTATACTGACTACACCCACATATAACAGTAATGCGCATAATATAGAGGTATAGGCTCTTATCATGGAGTGTCTCCACCGTTTGAAACACATTCAAAGCCAGTAAGCCGCTGTGTAACACGATAAATTTTTCCGTTATAATGCAGGAAGCTGTTTGTTTCTTTGTACGCACTTAGGATATGTTGAGGCACATCCCCTACCTGTATATCTGGCTGCTGTGGTGGGTCTGGATCGAACTTGCCTCCATCTAAAAGCCGCAATAGAAGTTCCAAACCATCCACTCTACCTCTTGTATAATTGGATTCCCCATCTTTAAACTCTGTCTTTTCACTAATAATCCAATTTCGGATACTATTTTTATCTACATAGTGTTTATCTGTCATTGTTGTTCCTCCCTTAAAACGGGTATAGTTATTGGAGTCCAATGCGTATGATAATCGGGCCAGTCTGCATCCAATGGAGTACCGCAATACGGTGGTTCATCAATCGGGAATTTCCACCAAAGAACGTCTCCATAATCCTCTCCCCACTCGTCAAGCGTTCTTGGGCTACGACTTATCTCTATTTCCTTTTGCAACTTTTCCATTTCTGCTTTCGCTTGCGCCAACATAAAGTAAGTGGTGATTGGTGGATTTCTCATGTCCCATTTGTCTTCTTTAAGCGCTTGTTCAAATTTTTCCTTTTGTTCAAGCTCCCACAATGGAGATGGGTTCTTCTTCAAATATTCGAACATCTTATATCCTCCCTTAGTGGGTGTAGGACCTACACCCTGAATATCTTTTGGTTGCAAAATACACGTTTTTTTAGTGAGATAGTTGCAACAAGCTTTTGTCAATCCCCTGTATTGGTTTAATCCTTAATGGATAATGTTAAATAGGCAGCTTCTGCCCTCTCTCGCGGGCTGGCGTTGCACAATTGTGCTACCACGCGGTTGCTCACCTTCCATCCGGTCGATTGCCCCCATTTAATTTTTTCCAAGTAACGGATATATGTGTTTGGATGAACCTCACATGCTACTGCCTGTACCTCCAGAGAGGCGGCAGGATCGGATGAATATTCGGGTGCGGCACAAAGAAATGCATCATCAACCGTGTAACGATACGGCCCAGGGAAACCATGCGGATTGGCAACGCTGTAGTAGATGTCGTCAAATTCCAGTGTCTGCAATCTGTACCCCATGAACTCTGCCAGCGCTCTATTTAGCTCCTGGTCTGTCATATCCAACATATCTATCATCCTTCCAACGCTCCGTCTGGGTGACAGAGCGTATTGTATTGTGGTTACTCCCCTAATGCCTGACGGGCTAACTTACCGTTGTCATATTCAATTTCCGATACATTTCCGCATGTTGGTTCATCGTCTCTAAATGGTCTTGTAAGCTTATAGTTTTCCTTATCTGCATAAAATTCCAGTGCCTTTTGGAATCTGTAGGCTTTGTCTGTCATGTCTATTTGACTTGAAACGGATGAATCTAGATCGGCAGACAGCCGGGCTATTGTCCGGTCCCTCTCTGCAAGCTGCTTCTTGAGATCATCCCGTTGCGCAACAACCCTATCAAAACCAGCAACAGTCTTGTCCATCCCATCGTCAATGAATTTAAGTCTTTCAGATACATGTGACATTTCACGGTCTTTCTGGATTAACTGATGCTGGAGTGAGTCTATTTGTGCATAAGCCGCTTCGAGGGCGTTGACTAAATCGAACACATCATCACTTAGATGAGCTTGGTCACCCCGAGCATTGTCGGCTTTGTTCCAAATCGTTTGCAAATCATCCCCTGACATAGGCTCCAAACCATCTGGCAAAGTAATTATTCGTTCGTCTGCCAACCTCTTGTGTTGTCGAACGATCAATTCTGCTGTTTGAGCATCCACGACCATTGCAACCAATACACCTCGATCGTCGTTGATGATATGTTTACCATCATGTTCGCTATATTTCCAGTTTCTCATGTGTATATCTCTCCTTTATAGGTAGTAGGGGGTGTATCCCCCTTATATCAAACTCCGCAAAATCCTTCGCATTCGTTCCCGAACCCATCAAAATCAAATTCCAGTTGGTTTTCGTTAAGCTCTACCTGATCCAGGGGCTTGCAACTCCGGTGAAGGAATACCTGACCTTTGATTTTCGGCATCTTCCGAATCGCCTTATCGACTTCTACAGCATCTTTCCACGATTCCGGGTCATGCCTCTTCATTTCTAGCCAAGTGCGATCGGAATGGAATGGGCATCCGATGCAGCTGCTTTTTGGAGGCACTGGATAACCGTTTCTTTCAAGCCAGCTCATGCAATCCATCCGACTCATACCCTTGTCTATTAACGGGTATATATTCTCTATCCAACGTTCCTGTGAGGGCTTCACACGCTGTATTTCATCCGTGCTTATACCCATCCAAAGCTTAATCTCCTTGTCTGCAAATCCCCTGCTTGTCTTGAAGCCTCTGTATTGCTTAATTGCCTTGCGTACGCCGTTTATCTTGTATTCAGACGTACATTGCCGCATTACAATACCTGTATCTCCTTCTTTAGAGAGAGTAAAGAAAGGTAATGACGCTACTCTCGTTCCCCATTTTGCAGCCTTCAGCAAATCATTTTTTATGTTCCCATTATTCGTATATATGACTTTCATGCCGCCAGTCTCCAATGTTCTTTTGAGCCAGCGTGCATATTGATAGGTCGCTTTGGTCTCCCATCCCGGATCGGAAAAGACAATTAGATCGGGCGGGGGTTGAATCTCACCTTTCATCGCCATAAGAGCAATCGCAGAGGATTGAACACCAACGCCAAGCGAAATAACATTCATATGTCTCTCCCCCTTATGGAGGGCTAAGCCTCCTTCTTATCCCCTATGGGGCTTAATCGTTAATGCCAGGCACCTTAATACCTGCTATTTCAAGAGCCTTTGCCATACCTTTTCGATATATTACGTTCTCCGTGTCATATTCAGCTAAATAACCTTTTGGTTCTTTGAAATGTGCAAGCATCCGTTCTTCCATCGTTTGCCTTACTTCATATCCGATGTATAAAGCTCGGATAATGGTATCCAAAGGAACTCCGTTGAGTACATCTCGAGGTGCAGACCAACGATGTGGATTTTCTACATGTTTGCGTACAAACATTTCAGACGTCCAGTGTGAAGCAGTTAGAAAATAATCAATTGCCTCCGCCTGCGCTTGGGTTAAAATTGCTTTATCCATGTGTTTGTCCTCTCTGCCCTTGGGGGCTATAGATTCCTTGCTTGATATATTGGTGTCATATCAGGTGCATATTTCATTGCTTTGATATGGTCTAGTAATATGGGTTGCCATACTCGCTTATTGCTGTGCACCAATGCATGCATGTCATATGAGAGCAATACGCAATTGTCTACCTCGTATTTGCCTCCCTGTGATCCGTAAATGATGCGGTGTAAGTGTAATCCGGGTCCCGGTCTACCACTCAACAGACAGCAATTATGAGCGCTTACGGTGGCATCTCGTTCTGATACAGCAGCACGTACCTTTTCCTTGCTCATAGGTTCTGGATCAACAGGAGCACGCTTCTTTGTAGGCCGATCCCGGCGGTTATGGTGGGCCAGAATACTCTGGCGCCACTCTGGTATAGGTTTCTTTCTTTTCGCGAGTGCCATAGCTACCTCCTAAAATGGTCCGTCAATGGGATCGGGTAAGGGGCCACCATCGTCGTAGAATGGGTCTTTATCACGGTCATATTTGTTCATATTCACGCCGCCTTGTTTTTATCTAGATACTGAGCAAGCTTGGTTACGTCAGCCGACCGCACTTCTGCAAATTTGGTAATTTCATAATTCAGAAAATCATTAATTTCTTTGTAGCTGGGCCAATTTGTAGCCTTGTGCTTTGCATATAGCATTTTGGTTTGTCCTTCACTTGCAAACCCACCAGAATACCCATGACTTTGTATTGTTTGTGCGTTGTTAGATGATGATACAGTTGAATGGCTTGCGTTTTCCCCATCATCATCTTCACCTGTGTTAAGTGATAGGAAGGCACTAAGGCTGTATCTACGTGCATAGGTTGTACAACTGCCTATACCTTGCGGATCGTTCTTTACAGGCTTCATTACAATGGGCTGTGATTCTATCCATTCGCCTGATTCGTGAAGTAGCATAGTGGTCATGCTGAACCTTTCGCCGTCACCACCTGGGAACTGCATAATGGATAAACCATGCTTTTGTAAGATCGGTCTTACTTCATCTATGATGTTGTCCAAACTGGCATAGTTATTTTTAAAATGTGGATTCAGGCTGTCCTTTTGGATTTTCTCAATTTCCCCGTTGAATTTGACCAGTGCCATGGCAATATTTTTGATTGATTCGCTCTTATTGCACATGGATTTCTCCTGCTTCCAATTCGTACGTGACTTTTACCGGTACTACATGGAAGTTTTGCGGATCATCGGGACCATAGCGACCTAATATCCATATATTCAGATCATCTTCACGGGAAAAGTGTGCTGCCTTCATAAAATCCTCTGTAGGTTCAGAATATATATTGATGAAGTGTCCATTCTTATGTTGTGGTACATAACGGTATCTAGTAACCATTGCTATTCCTCCATTCTGTTGTTATAATGAACTCAATTATTTTCCTAAGTGCTCCAACTAGGCTGCCGTTGCTTCGGCGGCTTTTTCTTTTTTATAAGCTATCACCATGTTCCGTAGGTAAACCCTTAGCAACGTTTTTGTCAGCGTTCCGCGTTGTTTTGCTATCTTTGCCAGTTCCAGAAACACCCTGCGATCCGTCATCCTTCTTCACCTCCACAAGTTTGACCTCACCTCCCCAACCGTAATGCTTTAAAATATCGTCTACGTTGCGAAACCTCATGCTGTGCGTTTGCCCTCCCGTTCCTCTGGGTGAAACATCTTGTCCAATTCAACGGCACGCCGTTCGTAAATAACATCAGGACGCTTTAAATCAAAATCCACTGCCCACCGACTATCCTGCCTGCCATTCTCCATTTCGTCAGCTAGTTGACTGAGCCAAAATGATTGGTCTCGCAGATAAGCGATGTACTCAGTTCTGGTCATGTTAGCAAGCCCCGCCATATACTCGCCGCCCTCCTGCTTCTTTAATGAGCCAATTTGTTACGCATCCATCGTCCAAAAACAAATCACCGTCGATAATTACATAGCTGTCCATGCTCGTGTGAATCTCACAGCCGCATCCGCATTTGCAGATCACTGCATTGGTTGATTCAGGACGTTTAAACGGGAACGGGGTAACTACTCGGTTTTCAATCTCTCTTGGATGTTTAGCCACTTTTCTTCTCCCCCTTCAACTTGTTCTTTTTAACATCTAAAGCTATTTGTTTCATGAGCGCAGATGATAGCTTGTTTAGTGATAATTTTGGCTTTTCCTTATCTGGCAGATTGTGCAGAAACATGGTGCTCATACTCTTTCCTCCGCTTCTTTAAATGTTGTGGGAAAAATTCACTTTCATGGTTAACATACAAGATGTACAATGGGTTGTGGTTGTTCTTACATATCCGTCAAGATGTTGTTATTTAATCCTTATTAAATTTGGTTTCTCGGTATTACATCCACAGCTAAGACTTACTCCGCTAAAGGAACCTTCATCTTTTAGGATTTCTCTTTGTAAGTCTTCATCGACTTGAAATTCTTTACTGCACTTGAAGCAAGTTGTGAAAATCTCGGTACCGTATATCTCAATTTCTCTGACTTTTCCATCAACTTCAGTTTTGAGGTATATCATTAGTTGGCTTCCTCTTTCTTTTTGGGATACCAACCGCGTATCAGGTCTAATGCAAGTTCAAAGTCGGAACGTTTGATCTTATCGTATTTAGCTACATTGAAGTGAGATTTCAATGCGCGGTAAATGCTTTGGAAATGTGCGTCGTACCCTTTCTTCATAAGGAAACCAACACGTGCGTTTACAGCTTCTTGGACATCTGCTTTTTGGTTCTCTGTTAACCAGATTTCATTGTCTACTACAAGTTGCAAACGATGATTATCTTGCTTAACTTCATTTAATTCAGTTCTAAGATCTTTCATATTGAGCACCGCTAGTTCAAGAATTCCTTCAATCGTTGTTGGAACTGTTGTCGGTACATGAAGATTTTTAAGACGTTCTACTTTATTGAAGTAATCGTCTACCAAACTTTCGTATGCCTCCCAAGCCTTGTCCGTTCCAAGTGATTTTGCATGAAGTAGTGCACCCTTAACGGTCCAGAGATACATAAGAGGAGAGTGTTTTGACTGGTCGCCAATTTGATGATCAGTTTTAAAGTCACGGAGTTCTTTGCCAGCGAGAACAAAATAATGTTTGCCTTCTGTATACCGTTTTTTGTTTCTTGAAAAATTGTGACTAATTGACTTAGCATCCGTTCCATAAGACTCAGCAAGTTGAGCACTTGTCAGTACACGTTGATTGTTTTTTTCAATTACTTTTAATTGGTTCATGTTTTCTCTCCTTTGATAACTTTTGTTATCATTTATTTTAAAAAAATCAAGCAGTTTTCTCTTGATAACTTTTGTTATCCATTTTTATAAAAAAAATTTCATCAAAGCAAACACTTAATCCGTCACATACCTTTTTTGCAACTTTTGGCCCTGGATTCCTTGATCCATTAATGATTTGGCTCATATATGGACTAGAAATTCCAATTTTTCTCGCAAAACTTCTTTGCGTATAACCCTTTTTTATAAGTTCTAATAGAAAAGAATCAACATCAATGAAACTAATCAAAATTATCCCCCCATTCTGCCGTTAACTTTTGTTATCAGTTGATATTTATACTGTATAACAAGTTGATAACAATTGCAAGCAGAATATTTTATAAAAAGTATCAAAAAGATAACTTTTGCTAATTTTATGGTTATACTTATCAATTAAGGAGGAGTTTAAACTTGGACACAAACAGTTTTGGGGAATATCTTAAGTCTTTAAGAGAAGATAAAAATATGAGCATAAGGCAACTCTCTCTTTATTCTGGTGTATCAAATGCATATATTTCTCAACTTGAAAACGGAAAAAGAAATATACCTAAGCCAGAAATATTGAAAAAGATTTGTAAACCTCTAGGAGTCACTTACGAAGAGTTAATGGACAGGTCAGGATATCTAGACGATTTCAAAAAAAATCTTCCTTCTGAATTACTTGAAGCAGCTGGCGAAAATTTTTTAGATTTTGTTGATGATTTTTTAGTAGGTTATCTGAAAAATAATGACAACGATTTAGAAATAGACGATCCTAGAAAGTTTTTTGATGATCTAAGCTTAGATACTAAGATCTCTATGTTTTTTAATATAACTAACCTAGGACACGACTTAATTGTAGTGAACGATAATGGAAAGAAAAAAGTCGTATTCTCTCCTGCAAAAAAAACAAAAATTGATTTAGCTGATGAAAACACATTAGATAATTTAGATTTATATTATGAAGGAATGGAATTGACTACTGAAGAAAAAATAGAATTTCTAGCTATTGTTCGAGGGATTTTTTCCGCTCGTCGAGCTTTAAAAGAAAATCAGTAATTTTACATTGAAGCTCCTCTGGAAGATCAGATATATCATTAAAAATATTTTTTATATTTATTATTATTTTTTTTTGATTCTCCATTGATGTCAGCTACCCTTCTGAGAGATTGCCTTTTGGTAATATAATTGTAAGGGAACAACTGTTCTTATTCAACCAAAAAATAATAATTAATAAAAGAGAGGCATGATCATGGTATTTAAGCCTGGTCGCTGCCTGCTAACTATACGTTTAAAAGAGATCCGTAAGACTCAACAATGGTTATGCGAACAGATCGGAATGAGCAAATCACAAATATCCGATTACGCAACAAACCGAACAATGATGTCTTACGGAACAGCCATGACCATTGCCGGGGCTATTGGCTGTCACATGGAAGATCTGTACGAACGCATAGATAGCAGTAGCAGATGAGTGACGAAAGTCGCTCTGACCGGGGTAACAGTACACTCATTCACGTACTGTGAAGCGCTAATATTGCGCTACAGGTTAAACATATCATATATTGGTGAATTCTGGCGAGAAAAAACCTATTGGAAATATCGGGAAATGACGATAATATATAAGATTAGATAAAGAAGCGAGATGAAAATAATGAAGCCAATAATAACTATTATAATGCTAGCGCTATTACTTTCAGGATGTTTCGACAGTTCATTTGACACATATATGAGAAAGGGTAAAGATGCACTGATAAACAACGACTACAATAAAGCCATTGAAAACATTGATAATGCACTTATTGAAGAACCCACCAACAAAGATGCAATTGCATTGATGAAAAAAGCAAAAGAAAAGAAAGAAAAAACCGAGAACAAGAAAGTTATTGATGACTTTACAAAAGATACAGAAGAAATGTATAAAAAACTAAAGTCGCTTGGAGATGGCATTAATACAATGGTTGATAATGTAACCTATGAAGAAGCATTATCCAAGGTGGAAATTCTTAAACCGATGAATGAAAAGTTAGTGGAACTAACTCCAAAGTGGCAAGATGATAAAGTAGTTGGTAGTGCTCTTAGTGACTTGAATTCTGCATATAATAATCTAAATTATACTTATAGTCTTATCATTGAAAATACAGAACAGCCAGAACCAGAAATTGATGACACTGATGGTGACGGTAAAATCAGTAGATACGAAGCGATCCGCGGGAGAAAAGTACAACCTAGATTAGCATTCGCTGATTTCAGACAAAATATGGAGTCATATAAAAATACAATAACTAAGCTGGAAGAAAATAACCAGTAACTAAGGAGTTGACCTATTGATTACTACTATTATCTATATCGTAATTGGATTAACATCCATCTTTATTATTTTAGGACTCATTGGTACTGCTTCATTAATTTTTTCAAAAGAAAAAGACAAGAATTTAGCAGTAATAGCAATAAAGGATGTTTTCAAATACGCATTTATACTGATGCTTTTACTGCTTATATTTTACTATGTTTATCCGACACCATATTTATATACACATTCAAAAGAAACATTGGTCAAAGTGAACCGGATTACTGGAGAAACAACGTATTTCAGATTTAACGAGGGTTGGGTAAAGCCTGAGAATAATGATTTGTCTGAATGAATAAAAGCTCTGCTAACCTTAATGGGTCGGCAGAGCTTCGTTTTTTTACTTAATGATATTCCTAACGGCGTTCAAAATTCCTTCTGTACTTTTACGGAACTCATCATAATGTTTGTCGTCAAGTAAAGTATGTATGTGTTCAGTAGATTCTTCAAATTCATTTATGACTTTGGATAATTTTAATTTGTATGCCGATAGGTAAATATCACTCAAGTGGTCATCAAGATTGTAGGTCCCTTGCTCTGTTTTTGGTACACCATGCTTATTCAGTAATTCTGCAATATCTTGTTCGCTTAATCCAATTTCACTTAAATTATATGTAAGCTTAATAACTTTAGGGTCAATTGCTGGTGTATCCATTTATTCATCCTCCTAAATATAACATCTATTCATTTCATTGTATCGGAAATGGAAATTGAATTGCAATGAATAAAATGAATGTGTTACCATAAGAATAGAAATAAGGACGGTGCACCAACCGTCCCTAGTACAAACAACTTGAGTGGGGAAGCCCTCCTGAGTTAATGCCTAATCAGAAAGAGTGACCCACACTGGCGCGAACCTGTGAGTGGGTCACTTTCGTTTATCAATGTAAGTAAGCAAAGCAATCAGGAAAATCCCGAAAGTAAGCACTTCACCGAACGAAATGTGCATCGCATCACCTCCTTTCGGAGGGTGCGTCCACTCAAGGTGTGTTGTACAACCCAGATTATACCACATTAGTCCTCTATTAAGAGGGCTTTTTATTTTGTTAATAGTCACCTACAATACAAACAAACACTAAACAGGTGGTGCACAAGATGGAATCTACACTAAAAATGATACGAGCTGCTGGGTATGGACGGGTGAGTACCGAAGAGCAGGCTAACGAAGGTCACTCTCTCGATGCTCAGAGAGAATTCAACCTAAAATATATAGAAAATGAAAAGTGGATATTGTCTGGATATTTTGAGGACCCCGGATACTCAGGTAAAAACCTGAACAGACCAGACGTGAAACGATTGATACAAGAGATTAAAAGCAAAAACTTAGACGCATTGGTGGTTCATAAATTGGACCGCTTGACCCGTGATATAAAAGACTTATATGAGATGCTCCAAATGTTTGATGAATATAACATTAAGTTTGTGTCTATATCCGAAAAAATTGATACAGATACCGCTATGGGGCGTATGTTTGTCTTTATGTTGGGTATATTTGCTCAATGGTACCGAGAGAACCTTTCTGAGGAAGTCACAAAAGGAATGCGCGCTAGAGCTAAAAAAGGTCTGCCAAATGTATTTGTAAATATGTTTGGATACACTCGTACTCCAGAGGGCGAACTTATTATCAATGAGGAAGAAGCTAAATGGGTAAGATGGATATTTGAACAGTATTTAAATGGTAAGGGAACTCCCACTATAGCAAAAGAACTTAACAATTTGAACATTCGCCGAGCTCGTGGTGGTAGATGGAGCCAGACAAAGGTTATGGACGTTTTAGAAAACCAACACTACGTTGGAAATATAACCTGGAAGAGCAAAAAAGAAGAAGAAGAAGACCGGATAATAAGAAAAGGATCTCACATAGGAATCATTGATCAAGAAACATTCGATAAGGTACAACGTTGGATACAACGACGTAGAGACGGATTTAGATCACGTAATTCCTACAACTATGCATTCGGTGGTGTCTTATGTTGTGGTAAATGCGGAGGACGATACAAGGGCAAATACGCAATTAGTGGCGGCACATTAACCTACAATTATGTTTGTTCGAACAAAGAACGTTATCATACCTGCGATCAATCGTCTATATCAGAAACAAAACTCGTAAAAATGTTATTTAAATCTCTTGATATGGATAACCAGGATCTATTTTGGAAAGATGATGTAAAAGAATCTAATAACTCTGAGGAAGAGCAAATTAGAAGAGCGATCAAAGCAAGCGAAGAAAGACGGGAGCGTTGGCAAATGGCATACGGCGATGGGTTTATGCCATATCAAGACTTTAGCAAACGTATGAAGGAAGAGATGCAACGTGTCGTTGAGCTTGAGGAAAAACTAAGCGGATTACCTGGAGCTGTAGTATCGACGCTTGACCCAGCAGAAGTGATAAGCGTAATGAAAGATATCCAAGATAATTGGTGGTACATGGAACGATCAACACAAAAGCAACTAATTCAAGAGTTGTTCCAAGAAATCACTATTCTAAAAGAGGGGAAAGAATGGGGAATTAAAGGAATAGCTTTCGCATAATTTGTACCTGTGTACCCTTTGGTAAACTTCTGGGCGGCATGAATTTTCCAGACTTGTATGTAGCTTTACAAAATGCCGGTCCTTTAAATGCTGACGGTACACGCATGACTTTGGCACAGGCCAAAGAAGCAGGGATTGCGGTCCTCGCCTATGGTCAGTTCATTAACGTCCTGCTGGACTTCCTGATCGTGGCCTTCTGTGTGTTCATGCTGGTCAAAGGGATTAACATGCTGAAACGCAAAGAGGAAGAAAAACCTCCTCAGGAAAAAACGATCAAGGAATGTCCTCATTGCCTATCCGAAATTCCTGTAGCCGCTACCCGTTGCGCACATTGCACTTCCAAGCTGGAAGGGTACGTGGAAGCACGCTGACTCAACCCATTTATATGACTACAATAAACGGCTTAAGACGGTGTATCGTCTTAAGCCGTTTTGGCATGGTATAAAAAATCCAATTAGTTGAAATTGGTGATAATGCCACGGGGTCTGACGGGCAAGCCCTCAGCGTACAGATGGGAAACATCACCGAAGCCGATGCAACGGGGAACTGCCCATTCTTGGGAGCGCTCATCAAACAAGATCGTGGTTACGGAGCTAGGCGGCATCCAAAAACCGGACCAGACCAAGGGCAATGGCAGCTCCAACAGATGAGCAAGCCAGGTCAGCCCGAAGCCGCCATGACAAAATACCGCCACCTGATCTTCAGTGTGCTTCAGAATCCGGTACCTGCCCTCCACCCGCTCAAAGCCTTGCCGTTTCAGGAACTCATCGGAATGAAGCTTCAGCCGCTCGAAGGTTTCAGGGCTTTGCGTTCCCTGATAATAGGAAATCTCCTGCCAAGAGTCATGAGTGGGCAGGGGCAACTCGGAACGGATCACTTCACCAGGCAAATCCCAATGGGAAAGACGGCCGTATGGGGTTTCCTCCAGCTTTAGAGCCAGCTCCTGCGTCCAGTGTTCTACTTCATGAGTCATACCCAGAGAGTCGGCGGTGTAGCGCATCGTATCCAAAGCCCTCCCCAAAGGAGAGGCATAAATTCGATCCAGTCCGTGACTGGAAAGCCGCTTGGCTAGTGCCTGGGCTTCCAAATGTCCCTCCGGTGTGATGGTGTTATTGGGGTAATCGGGGTCAGCGTGTCGGATAATATACAATCTCATCATTGTTCTCCGTTCCTATGAATGGCGACAGGATCGCTCTATCTCATTTCATCGATTAGTTCTCCTGATCTTTAACGTTTATTCAGCAAAGTTTCCAAAATCGCGCGCAAATCCCTATCTTCCTGGTAGACTTCCTCACCCGTATCCAGCTCAATAACCCGGATATATGTATAATTGGCTCTGACATCGACTGGTTTAAAAATCAATTCGTCCGGATTGTCTGGGCGGACATCATAGCCCATATTTTTGAACATATCCGTGATTTGATCAATCCCCGGCTTGCCCCCACTTTCCAGCATAATTAACCCACGAAGTTCCTTGGGTTCCTCCGGATGCATGACTCGAAAATGTACTATACATTCCATGTAAAATCGCTCCTTTCAATCATAAACCTGTGTAATGTTGCAAATCCTTATGTTCCCAGCATACCCCAAATGCCACTCCACATTCCACACCCGCCTTCATATCGTCAGGACAGAAAACACGTTATACTGTAAAGTAGACCTTTGAATTTCTGCTTACTATAGGAGGAACCACGATGACTAGCGAGCTTCTAGATATCTACGATGATGAAGACAACTCTCTTGGCACAGCCTCGCGACAAGACGCACATGCCAAGGGATACTGGCACCATACCTTTCACTGCTGGCTAGCACGAGACACTTCGACAGGCCGTCGCTTGCTGTTCCAACAGCGTCAGGATACGAAGGACACCTTCCCCGGATGCTACGATATTACAGCAGCCGGTCACTTGACGGCAGGCGAAGATATGTCTCAGGCGGCTCGTGAGCTGGAGGAAGAACTGGGCATTCATGTTCCCTTTACCTCATTAACACCGCTGATGACCGTTCGGTATGAAAGCAAAGGTACCGCACAGGGTATCTCTTTTTGGGACCGGGAGGTTAGCTCGGTGTTTGGACTGCTATCGAACCAGCCATTGGAAGCTTATCACCTCCAGCAAGAAGAAGTAGCCGGACTGTACGAAGCAGATCTTAACCAAGCACTGGCCCTTTTTGAAGGCCATATTCCCTTTATCGAAGCCCAAGGCATTACGTCAGGGCCGAACCCAGAAAAAACTCGCCGCCTGATTACATCGGATCAATTCGTGCCTCATAAGGCGGGCTATATTACATCTATATGCCGGGCACTGATGGAACTTCCTACCCGGTAATCTTTAGCTATTCTCCAGCTGACATATATTTGCCGATAATGCCTTCATACCGCCAGCCATACCGGGTCGACAGCTCTCTGCCCATATCATGCTCCAGCTCATACAGAATAAGATCCTGAGCAAAATGATTAAGCAGCAGACCTGTCATTACCGGATGCTCGGTGATAAGCGCCTGTGTCGGACAATTCTCTCCCCGCATACCCAGCATGCACCAACGCCGATCAATAACAAAAGAAAACTTGCGCCCTGCTGGTTCCTGTCCGTCTGTACCAGACCTAAGCGGTAACCACGGTCCCATCATGCTTTCTCCGTTATCGCAGGACCAGAGCAGACGCACACCTCGACTCTCGGCTTTCTCCAACTCTGTCCGCAGCAGTTCGGCTTCCTCGCGCCACAAATCCAACACAATCTCATGCTCTGCCCGTTCCAATTCACGTGTCAGACTTTCCAGTACCTTCCGATCGCCTTCCGCGTTATAAAAGGTCGGCTTGCTTGGTTCTGTTCGGGGCATTTCCTTCTCCACCGCACGCAGGGACTCCTGCATCTGCCCTTCGATCATCCGAGTCAGTTCACCCGGTGGCAGCATGCTGTAACGAACAGGCTCTCCAGCACTGGTTCTGAGGTATCCCTGCCCGGCCAAACGCTGTAAAGCCGCGTACACGTTGGAACGCGATGCACCCAGACGCTTAGCCACTTCATAGCCGGAAGCCGCATTTTGCCTCGAAAGCTCGACCATAACCTTGGCTTCCATTTCCGTAAAACCCAGATTCCGCAGATGATGCAGCAAACGCTCCATATATTCTGTTCCCCCTATGCTGCCCGGCGTTATGTCTGTGTCCTGCAGCAGCCTGTTCGGCTGCGTCAAATCTGTTCAGCTCCGCAACGCGGGCACCATTTGGACCCTTTGGGTAGTTCTGCAGTACAGATTTGGCATTTTACATTTTCACGTACTTGTGCAGACGGCGTTGCCGGCTTATCAGCCCCGGAGTTGTTGGCCTTCCAATATCGAATCCGCTCGTCCAGCTCTTCCTGACGCTCACGCTCACGTGCCAGTTCTTCAAGACGACGGTGTTCTTTTTCCAGCTCTTCCTGACGACGGCGCTCCCACTCAGCGTCGAATGCCGCTTTTTCTTCCGGTGTAAAATCAGACACTGTGTAATCGCGGTCTAGTCCCGCTGGTTCGTGTGTTTCATACCGCTCATCCTGTTCCTGTTCATGCCGATCGACTACTTCATGTTCTGCATACTCCGTGTAAGCAGGTGCAGCATCCTTCACTACCTCTGGCTTGCGCAGATCAAAAGAATAGACGTCCGTTGGCACCTCTTCACGCACAGCAGCCACTTGTTTGGAAGCAGCCTGTCCTTCATTGAGCTTGCGTCCGCATTTGGGGCAAAAGTTCGCATCCAGAGGCACAACCGCTCCACAGGTGCATAAATGAGCGTTTTTCAATTCTGCAATTCTACTGCGCAGCTCGTCAATTTCATCCTGAAGCTCATCACATGCGGTGGATAGCTGTGTCATCTCGGTTTCTGCCACCGACATGTCGGATGCTCGGTAGCCTTCGTAAAAGATCTGACCCATTCGTAAGAAATGAACATCCATTTCCTGCTGAATCGTTGTAATTTGTGAATTGATCTTACTAATCTCGACAGCATGCTGCGCCTTTTCTGTGGCGCGATTAGCGCCTTCCTTTATACGTTGAATCAGCTTCATCGTTATTTCCTCCCCATATCCAGCCGGATTTCACTGTACCGTCCGTATATCCCAAAGTTTTTTTCTGTTGGCTAACCTCGAACTCCTGTATAATGGAATGCGGTCATATCGCCTGGTTGAAGGCTATAGGCATTAGCGTCAACGTATTGACGTTCTGTCGCTCCGGCAAGATCCGCATGAATTTCAGCATTATTTTAGTCCATCGCCTTGTTCTTATCGTCAGCTAAAGCTGACTAGAACTCTATCATACCAAAAACTACCCCCATTTGTGAAAATGGAAGATTTTAAGAACGAAAGGGGTTTCAGGATTATGGACCCAAATCCTTCTTTTTACCCCCGACCCATCGGGGTTCCTTATTCAACGTCGAGCCCTCAGGCACGTCGTGCTTCCATGGATACCAGTATGACGCTGGTGCCCGACACCGACCAAGACTCTGCCTATTTTCGTGCTTTAGAGAACGCCGGCATTCACCTGAACCGCCCGCAGATCCAGGCCGTCCGCCACGGCAAAGGCCCCCTTCTGACCCTTGCAGGGGCGGGCTGCGGCAAAACCACAGTGCTGGCTGCCCGCGCAGGCTACCTCATGGCGATGCGTGATGTCCCTGCATCGTCCATTCTACTGGTGACCTTCACCAGCAAGGCAGCTGCCGAAATGAAACTGCGCATCGCAGGATTACCCGGTGTGCGCCCTGCCGCTGCACGTGCAGTTCAGGCACGCACGTTTCACTCATTCGCTTTGGCGATGCTGCGTCATCGTGGCGTGCAAGATGAAGTGTTCGGTGAAACGCAGGCCCAGCATACCGTCATGAAAATGATGCTGCGTCAGCTTGGGCTCAGCGAGGCTTTCCAGCCGGAAAGCCTGCTGTCTGCCCTCTCCGCCTGGAAAGCGGAAGGCCGCAGCGCGGACGAGCTGCCGGAAAGCGTGCGCGAGGAATCGGATGCCAAACGTGCCATGCTCGCTTATGAAGCGTGGAAACAGGAACGCAATAAAATGGATTTTGACGATATTCTGCTGCGTGCCTCCGCACTGTTGCGTGACCCGGATGTGCTTCAGCCGCTTCAGCGGCGTTTTTCACATATCATGGTCGATGAATTTCAGGATACGAATGCCCTGCAATATGAGATGGTGCAGCGATTGGCTGCCCGACATCGCAATCTGATGGTCGTCGGGGATGATGATCAGACGATCTATACCTTTAATGGGGCACGCCAGGAATCCATTCTGGAGTTTGACAAGGTTTATAAGGATGCAAAGGTCATTACCCTGGATATTAATTATCGCAGCGATGCGCGGATTTTGGGGCTGGGCTCTAACATTGTCGCCAAAAATGTCCATCGACGCTCCAAACGTCTTTCGGCTGCCGGGCGTGAAGGCTTGCCGCCGCAGTTTGCCACCCCATCCGGACCCGAGGAGGAAGCGGGGCATATTGTTACTCATCTACTCGGGCAGGTAGAGGAAGGTCGGCTGCGCTACCGGGATATCGCTATTTTGCACCGGACAGCCAGCGGAAGCCGATCTATTTTTGAGCAATTAATTATGCGGGATGTCCCATTTATTCAGTACGGAGCAGGGGCTGTATTTTATGATCAGTCCCTGATTCGTCCCTTAATGGATCACCTGCGCTTGTCGCTAAATCCCCGGCGTATGGAATCCATTCCGAGCACCCTCGGGCCGCTGTACGTATCCCGTGAGGCGGGGATGGAATGGATTATGCGCGAGGAGAAACAGCAGGCTAAAAAATACCCGCTGATTCATCTCAGCCGCTGGGATCGACTACGTGATTTTCAGCGTGAGCAGGTGAAAGAGCGTATTCGTTTGATTCGCAGTCTCACTACAATGAAACCTGCCTATGCCATTCAAGAAATGCGGCGCATCTTTTATGATAAATATTTGGAGAGCGGAGATACGGGCGCGTGGACTCATTATAAGGAAACGATGCAAGAAAGTCTGGAGGAGCTCGAAACGGCAGCCAAGCGGTTTGACACCGTGGAGGCGTTCGTCAGCTTTGCGGACGAGCTTTCCGAGCGTCACCGCCAAATGGAATCGCTGCGCAGAGAGGAAGACAGCGATGCTGTTCGGCTCATGACGATCCACCGCGCCAAAGGGCTGGAATTCCCTTGCGTATATTGGATCGGAGCCAGCGAAGGCATTCTGCCGCACAGCTCGGCGCTGCACAGCGAGCTGCCGGAGGATCGGCGGGCAGGCGCCGCCCCGACTACGGCTGTGGATAACGATGCAGCGCTTGAAGAAGAGCGCCGCCTCGCTTACGTGGCCGTCACCCGGGCGAAGGAGTTGCTGTACATCACCTCTCCCGCCTCTAATCATGGCAAGCCTGCCGCCGTGTCACGCTTCCTGCTGGAAGCCTATGGGATCACCCCTGAGGCTTCCAAGCCAGAAGCACGCCGCAGCAGCTTCGGCCAACCGAAGGGTGCTTCCGGGTATAGCAGCCGTGCTGGCGCTGGATCGCCAGCGTCTGGCACAGCGACCCGCGTGAGCAGCAGGCCGGGACCAAGCAGCGCTACGGCACGGACGACCTCGTCGGTGGCAGGGTCTTCGGCAGAGCCACGTATCAACGTGCCCGTGTGGAAATGCACCGACGGCGCCTGCAAGGCGTGGATGCGGCGCGACACAACAAGCGGACGCCGTACAAGCGCGGCTAGCACAGGCACGCCGCCGGTATGCCCGCTCTGCTCCTCCCCGATGACAGAGGGGACACGCAGCATCCCAGCCAGATAGGTATAAGGCGTATAGCTGGTATGGAGAATTGTGCTTTTACTGGATTGGTGACACTCGGGATTTCCAGCCTAATTGTTGCAGATTTTAATGAATCAAATAAGCTTTAGACAGACCAATAAAAGAAAAAGCGGCAGACTAGGACGTGAAAATAAAGTCCTAGTCTGCCGCTATCTATTTCAACTTGCTATTGAAGAATCGTATCCCGTTAGTTCAATGCCTTGCCTGTTGTGAAGTTATATATTTTACGGATTAAACAGCCGATCAATCATCCAATAGGTGTTCCATCAGGTAGTTTGATACCTGGTTTCAATAAAACCACATCCCCCTTTTCGGGAATTCCTCCAAGGACCAATACCTCTGAATTAAAGCCTGCTATCCGTCGAGGTGGAAAGTTGACTACACCTATGATTTGTTCCCCTATAATATCTTCAGCCACATATCTTTTTGTAATTTGTGCACTCGAAGCTTTTATTCCGATATCTTGTCCAAAATCAATTTCAAGTTTAATAGCAGGTACTTTTGCTTCTGCAAAAAACTCAGCTTTAATTATGGTTCCAACTCGAATATCTAGTTTCAAAAAATCATCAATCGTTGCCATCTAAACATTCTCCTCATCGATTATTTTCTTCAATTTCGCGATAATGAATTTCAAATTTAATATTTTGCAACCGTAGTATACTTTAAAGATTTTGCCCAAAAATACATCCCCATACCGAATAAAGTCATGATTCCACCTATGAATTGAAATGCAGAGATTATTTCTCCCAAGAATAAGTAGGCGAGAATTATGGCAAGAACAGGCTCTCCAATAATACCAACTGAGACCGTAGTTGCACCCATCGATTTCAACAACAAATTAAAAATATATTGTCCAAAAATAGTTGGGATTACTGCAAGTAAAGAGAAATACATCCAATCCGACGAGTCATATTCGATCAAGGAATAATGATTCAACAAATTGTAGACCAGCATGACGCTGCCACCAATAAAAAAAACAATAACACTATATACATTTGCATTTATTTTGTGGCTTACTTTCTGTCCTGCCAACATATATGCTGAAACCAAGATTGTTCCTACTAAAGATAATCCATCTCCGATTAATGCCTCTCTCGAAATCCCTATGTCTCCCCAAGCTATAATGATTGAACCGACAAGAGCGGCGATTAAACAAAGAATGGTTAATATATTTGCTCGTTCTCTGAACATAAAGTATGAACCCAGCATTACAAATAAAGGCTGCAAGGATAAGATGACCATGGAGCTCGCAACTGAGGTATATACTAAAGATTCCATCCAGAATAAGAAATGCAACCCGAGAAAAAGACCAGCTATGAAAACAGTACTCCAATCTTTTTTGTTCATTTCTAAGGAACGAAACATTTTCCAAGGTACAAAGGGAAGCATTATGAGTACTGACATATACAATCTGTACATCCCAGCCACAGAGGTTGGAGTATCTGAGGATTTTATCATGATGGATGAGATAGAAACAGACAGTATGCTGATTAAAAGCAAAATATACGGATGAAACGGTAACGACGATTGATTTATTTTCACATGTACGCCTCCAAGATGTCTTATCCAATCGCCTGTGCACAGGATTGTAATGATAAGCCGAAGATCTGGTATAATAATATCACCACTTTTATTTTATTTGTGTAACTATATCTTTAATTTATATAGAAATATCGTCATCAGAAAGGACCTCGCTAAAATGGAAAAACAATTGCATGAGACCATTCTATATCCCGATGTTTCATTTCCATACATCATGTACACCCATACTATTCATGCAAGTAGTCCTGAAGGTAGAGGATTCAACGATTTACATTGGCATGAGGAACTACAAATCACTTTGGTTACCAAAGGAAAGCTAGTGATACAAGTTAACGGGATTGATCATGAATTAGAAACAGGTCAGGCCATTTTGATTAATAAGGGTGTTCTTCACGTTACTACACACCTTACACATAACGGTCAATATGTCAGTTTTAATTTCCCTGAGAAGCTGTTGGCCTTTTATGCAGATAGTGCGATGGAAAAAAATTATGTACTGCCTTATACAAACTCTCTCTTATTGTCATTCGTAATCAAAGGAGATGTTGAATGGCAAATTCAAATACTGCAAATGCTTTGGGATATGAAGCAGAAATTTGATATGAAAAAAAAATGGGGCTGGGAATACGAGGTTTCCATCAAAACGGTACAATTATGGTTAGTCTTAATATCTAATATTTCGCTGTCTTCTGAGGAAGCACCTAAATACATAAAATTGCAACAGGAGCGACTTCAATTAATGCTCAGCTTTATCCATCAAAACTACTCAGACAATATAACACTGCAAGAAATTGCTGCTATAGCACATTTAAGTATTTCGGAATGCACTCGTAGTTTTAAGAGAACTATTCATATGACACCTTACGACTACTTAATTAAGTACCGTATCAAGAAAAGCAGCGAGTTATTAATTTCAACAGATTCTACAATAACTGAAATAGCCCACAGAGTGGGGTTCAATCATGTAAATCACTTCATTCAGTCTTTTAAGAAACATCATAAAAAAACACCTAAAGAATTCCGGAAATTTAGAAATGAATTCATCAATTAAGGAAGAATTCGTTCAGCAAATTTCGCCCAGACAAATTCAGAAGATATGAAGTT
Organism: Paenibacillus sp. FSL M8-0228; assembly: GCF_038007385.1. NCBI lineage: Bacteria > Bacillati > Bacillota > Bacilli > Caryophanales > Paenibacillaceae > Paenibacillus > Paenibacillus sp. FSL M8-0228. The sequence continues at coordinate 620,800 of NZ_JBBOXA010000001.1, read as the reverse complement.
TGTTTACCATCGGAGTTAAAAATCCATAATTTAAGGATGATTTCTTCCGAAATTCATTGTATGGTTCCTGCCTCGCCTCTAATTTATGATGAAATTAAAGCGAGGTGATGAACTAAAAAACTTAAAAGGAAATATTGAAAACGCATACAAATAAAGATGGGATTATGGAAGCAGTTGTTTATTATTTAATTTTTTATTTTTGAAAACGATTTCTTCAAGCTGCGCCGCAGGACAATTAAGACGGTAACATCTAATTCAAGGAGTGAGTCATATGCCAGATCCGTGGAAAAGAAGGTTTTTTGGTATTCTTAGTTTTGTTCTCTTATGTTTTTTGTTGGTATCTCTCGATTTAATTCCAAGCTTAGCAAAAGCAGAATCAACTAACTTGGTCACCGAAGTTGAAGATGAAACGACGATGGGTGCAAGTCAAGATTTATCCACTAATGGCAAATCTCCTCCTACAGTTGTCAGCTCCAAGGATGCAATTATTCAAGGTTACGGCGTAGAAAAACGGGATACTCCCTATACCGGCGATACACTTTATAAAGGCGACGGTTATGTATCCTTCTTTTATGATTATGACCCAAATTCGGGCAAGTCTGACGGGACGGCTACGTTTAAAGTGAATGTGCCGACAGCAGGTCTATATAAGCTGAGCCTCGGTTACTATATTCCGGCGGACACCGGCTCCAAGGATACCAGCTTCGAGGTCAATGGTACAATGGCTGAAAGCATAACGCTGGTTCCCCCTCCGGGAGGTGCGGTTGTAAACGAGAAGTTGGTAAGCAAGATCATGTTGAATGCCGGTACAAACGAGGTTACTTTTTCAAGAGGCTGGGGATATTACGGGATCGAATACGTGAAGGTTGAATTCGCCAGTTTGCCTGCTACAAACATCAAAATTGAAGCCGAAGACGGAGTCATTACTGGTAAGGTCAGCACTGAAACCGCCAGCACGGGCTATTCTGGTACCGGTTACGCAGCCTTTAAAGGCACAGGGTCGTTAACCCTTGCCTATAACGCAGCTTCAAGTGGTCTTTACAATCTTGCAATCGGTTACAGTAATCCTAATAGTGACAAAAAGACCCATATGGTGGTCAACGGTCAGGCAAGCGAAATATCCCTTCCGACAACAGAAAGCTATACCGAGGTATCCGGCGGTAAAATCATGCTGAATTCGGGAAACAATACAATACAGTTCAATGTCGACTTGGGCCAGTATCATATCGACTACATCAAGCTGTCAGCAGTGCTCCCCCCGAAACTGCATCAGATTGAGAAAAAGCCGGTAAACCCGAATGCGACTATGGAAACCAAGGCACTCATGAGTTATCTCGTCGAGGGTTACGGGAGCAACATTCTTTCCGGTCAGCACACTCTGGAGGATGCCCAGTGGATTAAAGACCACACCGGAAAGTACCCTGCCATGTTATCAACGGACATGATGGATTACTCCCCCTCTCGCGTCGAGCACGGTGCCACTTCAACTGAGGTGGACAAGGCGATCCAATGGGCCAAAGAAGGTGGAATTGTCACGTTTGTATGGCACTGGAATGCCCCTAAGGGTCTACATGACATTCCAGGCAAAGAATGGTACCGCGGATTTTACACCGAGGCGACTACATTCGACGTTCAATATGCGCTTAATCATCCCGAGTCGGAAGAATATCAGCTTATCCAGCGGGACATTGATGCCATTGCCGCTCAGTTGAAACGCCTTCAAGACGCTCACGTTCCGGTGCTGTGGAGACCACTGCACGAGGCGGAAGGCAGATGGTTTTGGTGGGGCGCCCAAGGGCCAGACTCCGCAAAGCAGCTGTACCGTATCATGTACGACCGTCTAACACACTACCATCACCTGAACAATCTGATCTGGGTATGGAACTCCGAGAGCCCCGAATGGTATCCGGGGGACGATGTCGTCGATATTGTAAGTGTGGATATCTACAACCCGGCGGCTAATTACGGTCCAAGTATCGGCAAGTACGACAGCTTGGTAAATCTCGTGCAAGACAAGAAGCTGGTTGGTCTGTCCGAAAACGGCCCGATTGGCGATCCCGAATTGCTTCAAGCATATTCAGCACATTGGCTCTTTTTCACCACATGGACGGGCGATTTCGTCCGCAATGGACAATATAACTCCCTGAATCATCTCATAAAAGTGTTCAACAGCGATTACGTGATCACGAGAGATGAGCTGCCTCAAGACCTATTTACTTCCTCCAAGAATGAAGCGGAGTAAGGCGCTCCTACGGGACTCACCGTACCGTTCCACCCAGCACTATGAAGCAGCGTAGAAGCCTGTCGCTAAAGAACAGCGGCCACCCCAGAAAGTAACCGGGGTGGCCGCTGTTGGTTTGTAACTTGAACGAATGCAATCTATAGCAAACCTTAATGAAAAAAGACCGTCTCCTCTCCAATTGGAAAGTGGAAACGGACCCGTTCTTTATGCAAAACGAATTAATTGGTGGACCATAGCTTAATCCGGTTTTGAATATGTTTGGTAAAGGATTGTTCCATTTCTTGTACTCCGGCTTTCTCCAGCTCTGCCATATAGGCATCCCAAACCTTATCGAAGTTTTCCGGCTTAGCCATGACAGCCTCCGGAATTCGTTTCCATGTAATATCCTTCATCTTGGCTCCGAGAATAACAGCCGGATCGTCATTGGGGAGAGACATCGTGTAGGCTGCTCCGTATGCTCTCGGTTGGAATTCTTCTTCTTTTGGGAATAGATCTTTCCAGTGCTCGATCTTATAGGCCTTCAGGACTTCCTTCTCCGATTTGTTGTAAGTCGCTGTTAGCAGTTCCGGATAACTACGAGTAAAATAGTTGCCTGTTAAATCCTTGATGCCATCACCATAATGGACCGACAAGTTCCAATATAGACCGATTCCAGACTCTTTTTGGAAAGCTGCATTGTCATTGTTCATCCGTTCAAGTACAGCCGGACTAATCGTCCGTTTGCCGTCTTTAATCGTGTAATGCTTTCCTTCAATTCCCCAGTTATTCAGGACTTGCCCTTCTTCCGATGCTAGAAAGTCGAGAAACTGGATAGCGCGTACCGGATCCTTGCACTTACTAGAGATTGAGATTCCGTACCCCCCATCAAAGCCAGGAAGCCAGAAATTGGTATCCTTATACTCCTTGCTCATGGTGACTGGATAATGACCGTATGTTTGGTCGAATTTGCCCTCCGCTTTCAGCGCATTTTGTCCGTCGCCATAGTCCCACTCTGGATCGGCCAAGCCCAGTACACGTCCTGAAGCTATCTTCGCTTTAAACTGGTCTGTCTTCTGTACGAAGCTTTCTGGGTCCAGCAATCCAATGGAGTTCATGTGATTCAACCAGCGGAAATATTCCTTTTCTTCCGGTCGGCGGAAATGATAAGTCGCTTGGTGTGTTTTTTGATCGATGTAGTATTCGCCATCGTCTGGCCCCCCGGTCGTTTGGAATCCTGAGTTCGTTACCTGGTACATATGCCAATCGTCCGCATTTAGGGACAGTCCAATATTTTTGTTGCCATTTTCGTCCGTCGGATGCTTGGTGATATAGTCCTTAATGACTTTTTCAAAATCCTGTACCGTACGAATGTCGGGGTATCCCGCTTCCTTGACGACACGATGCTGGAGTTTAAATCCTACGTCGGGTTTAATTTTTTTCTCCTCGACAGCGGACCAGGTCGGAATCACATAGATCGATGGGTCGTCCAAACTGTACTTTGTCCGAACAAGCTTGTCACCCAGCATTTTTTTGATGTTCGGTGCGTGCTTGTCGATCAAATCCGTCAAATCAATGATTGCGCCAGCATCGACAAGTTTGCCGACATCCGCCTTAGCAGCGATCAAATCAGGATAGTTTCCTGTGGCTGCAATCAACGAAATCTTTTGGACCGGGTCTCCGACAGCGAATTCAGCATCTAGAGTTACTCCGGTTTTTTCAGCGATGACCTTACCGACTTCATCCTTCATGCTATTCCAATTTGTGCTGGAGTCTTCCGAGAAATAAGTAAGTGTGATGTCTCCTGTTGTTACGGCCTTGGTAGCCTCAGACGGATTATTACCGCTGCACCCTGCAAGGGTCGCGACTAAAGTCAGTGACATTACGAAAGATACGACCATTCTATTTTTTCTTGGCTTCATGGAGCAAAACCTCCCATTATAATGAATGTTGCGTCGTGTTAGCTTTTTACCGCCCCGAGCGTCATACCTTTAACAAAATATTTTTGTAGAAAAGGATAGACAATAAGAATTGGCACAGTAACAATGATGGTGATTGCCATTTTGACCGATTCCGGGGATACCTGTGCCATACGCTCCGCCATATTGGCAGCGTCCTGGGAATTGGTTGCGCTTGTTGTCGTACTTTGCAGAATTTTCATCAATTCATATTGCAGGGTCGTCAACGATTCGTTGGACCCATTAAACAGGTAAGTATCGAACCAAGAGTTCCATTGCCCAACTGCCAAGAAGAGCGCTACGGTCGCTAATGCCGGTTTGCAAAGAGGAAGAATAACGCGCCAGTAGATCGTGAAATCGTTGGCACCATCCAGCTTGGCTGATTCCTGTAACGCATAAGGCAGACCATCAATGAAGGATCGAATAATGAAGACATTAAACGCACTTACAAGACCTGGTAAAATATAGACGGCAAATGTATCAATTAAATGCAATTCCTTCATCAGGATAAAACCTGGAATCAACCCTCCAGAAACATACATGGTGACGGCCAGAAAGATGGAGATGAACCTTCTAGCTTGAAAATCACTTCGTGCAAGCGTATAGGCAAGCATCGAGCCGCTGACCAAGCCCGCTACGGTGCCAATGACGGTTCGCAGAAAGGAGATCTTGAATCCAGTGATTAACCCCTCATAGGTGAAAATCAAGTCGTAATTCTTCAACGTAAATTGCCTTGGCCAGATGGTGATCCCACCTCTAATGGTGTCTACCGAATCGTTAAAAGAGATAGCTAGCACATTTAAGAACGGGTAGATCGTCAGAACGGTGACCACAATCATGAAAACATAAACAACTACCCCCAGGATTCGGTCTTGTAGTGATTTCGCCTGAAGCTTGTTGTTTAATCCGCCGACCGGCGTAGTGCTTTTGACAGCCTCCATGTCCATTCTCCTCCTTACATAATGCTCTCGTTGGTATAGCGCTTAAAGATTCCATTAGCTGCAAACAATAGGATCAGGCTTATCACCGAATTAAAAATATTAATGGCCGTTCCGAAAGAGTAACGTCCCATTGCCAGACCATAATTAAGCGCATATAAATCAAGTACTTCAGAGTAATCAATGACCAGGTGATTGCCCAGCAGAAATTGTTTCTCGAATCCTGTACCGAGCAGATGACCAATAGACATAATTAGGAGAATGATAATAGTCGGCCGGATCCCCGGCAGCGTGATATGCCACATTTGCTGTAATCGGCTAGCGCCGTCCACCCGCGCAGCCTCGTATAATTCAGGACCAATACCGGCGATGGCAGCCAGATAAATAATGGCGTTCCACCCCGTTTCCTTCCAGATGTCTCCGAAAGTTACAACCCACCAAAATAATTTACCTTGGGCCATAAACTGGACTGGCTGATCGATGATGCCTAGACCCATGAGCATATCGTTTACGACACCGCCATCCGCTGAAAGCATTTTGGTGACAATGCCTGCAGCAACCACCCATGAAACAAAGTGCGGCAGATAAGATACGGTTTGAACAAATCGTTTTATCACTTGTATGCGGACCTCGTTGAGCAATAGAGCAAAGACAACGGGTACAATAAAACCAGCGACCAGTCCCATAAGGCTCATAGCCAGCGTGTTCCGCAGTACTTGGTAGAAATGATCATCTTGGAACAAAGTACGAAAATGCTCCAAGCCCACCCACTTCTGTTCAAAAAAACTCAAACCAGGTCTGTATTTCTGAAATGCCATTGTCCAGCCCCATAGCGGCAAATACTGAAAGATGAAGACCCAGATCACAAACGGAATGGACATATAATAAAGATACCTTTGGCTTTTAAATACCTTCCAAGCATTCCGCTTCGGTTTTTTGTATACGTTTTCCGAATTTGCTGTTACCGCTTTCATTTTTTTCATCCCCTCTCTTAAATCCATCATAAAACAGAGGAGAGTCAGAGCCCATACAACGGATTTCGGGAAAAATCATCCACAAATTATGGATTTCTATATTCCGACGGTGAACAGCCTTCGTACCTTTTGAACTTGCTATAAAAGTAGTTAACACTTGTATAGCCGACGCTTTCAGCGACTTCGTAAACTTTCATTCCCTGGTCCAGCAACTCCTTTGCCTTGTGGATACGGACTCTGTCCAGATAGGTGTTAAAGTACTCCCCAGTCTTGTTCTTGAATAGCTGGCCTAAGTAGGCAGTACTATAGTTTAGTAGTCCAGCCAGCGTTTCCAGCTTCAGGTTGTCTGTATAATGACTGTGAATGAAGTCGATCATTTTTTTGAATTCCTGCTCCTTTCCACGAGGTTCGGAGTCTTTCGCCAAAGCTAGCAGGAAACGGTAGGTCTCTTCCAAAAGATCATGTAAATGATCATGCTGGTATATCCCATTCAAAAAACGGGAAACTTCCTCCGTCTCTTTCAACTCGATACAGAAACCCGCGGTCAGCTTATGAATGACCGCATTTGACATAAAAAAGAACGACTCTTTGATTGACTTCTCATCTTGCCCCTGTTGGAGAAAAAATGCAGCCGCCTCGTTCAATAATGGCAGTATTGCGGTTTGGTTTCCTACTTCCAGACTGTAATACAGGCGGAAGATGAATTCCTCCATCGTTTCCTCAGCTTTATCAGCAGATAATCGGGGGGAATCCAGCGCAGTAGAAAAGAAAGGATACGGACCTAGCAGTCGGTTCTTCTCACTGAAAAAGGATTGTTTTACCGCTTCCTGGGCCTTTAAAAAAGATTTACAAATATCTTCAGGAGCAGATACTGCCCCTCCGGTTGCAGCGACGAACCTAACATTATCCGCAGCATTACGAATCTCATTGTGCAGAATTTCACGCCGTTCTCTTCCACGCAACGGCGCGTTGAGCAACAGGACTGTATACGGTGGGATTACTGTGACAAGCCCCATCATCTGCCCCTCGATCTTTGCCTTCAATCCATTCGAAAGCTGGTATGCGACATCAGAACGGTCCACTTCAGAAACACGCGGGTAGACGACCACGACTTCGTAGTTGCTCCACAACAAATCCGCTTCTATTGCCTTACTTCTCAACTTGGCCGGATCTTCAGTTCTCTCTTGAGGGACGAGCAGGCTATGCAGGTATAAATCCCGATTTATAACCTCTCTCTTACGCCACTCCCCTTGAAGACGCTCCTCTTCGATCCGCTCGCGTATCCGTTTTAAACTGGACGACATTTCATCAATGTCGACCGGTTTAACGAGATAGCCGAATACCCCATATTTGATCGCTTGTTTGGCATACTCAAAGTCGGCATATCCACTGAGGATCATAAAGTGCAAATGATGACCGTTGGATCTCAAGTGCTCAATCAACTGTAGGCCATCCATAACCGGCATGCGGATATCGACGATTACGACATCAGGGGCTTTTTCCTCGATGACTTCCAGTGCTTCTTTTCCATTGGCTGCCGTAGCTGTAACGATAAATCCGAGGCTTTCCCATGGGATCAGCGTTTGAAGCCCTTGACGAAGCTTCGGCTCATCGTCAACGATGACTACCTTAATCATTTGGATTCACCTCCAGGTATGAAAAACTGAATACAAGTGCCTTTACCAGGCTCGCTCTCAATATGTAAAGCACTTGAGGTCCCATACAGTAAGACTAAACGATCATTTACGTTTCGTAGTCCAATTCGCTGGACCTCCTGTTCATGTACGGATGCAGCAAGCTCTGCTTGTACTAGGGCGAGACGATCGGCCGTGAAACCAGCGCCGTTGTCACATACCATAACTCGAACCCCCTCCGGGATTTCCTTAACTTTCACTTCAATGACAGCTCCTTCTGCTTGATTATCCAGACCATGTACAATGGAATTTTCCACCAATGGTTGGATAATCAACGGCGGGACCAACATCTCCTCCAAATTCGGATCAAACGTTAAACGATAATTCAAACGGTCTTCATATCGGAACTTTTGAAGATCAAGATAACAGCACACTTGCTCAAGCTCTTTACGCAGTGGAATCTTGTCGTTACCAGCCTCCAGACTGCTGCGCAACAACGCGCTCAACTGCCAGACTGCTTTAGCGATATCGTCCTGTTGGCGAATGTGGGCCTCCATTCTGATAGACTCCAAAGAATTGAAGAGAAAATGCGGATTGATCTGGCTTGCCAGCATTTTGAACTTGATCTCGTTTTGTCTTTGCTCCACGAGACTTTTCTGGCGATTCGTCTCTTGAACCTCCTGAACCAAATCGTTCACGCTACTGACGAGCGCGTTAAATTCCCTCGATAATAGCCCCACTTCATCTTTCCCATCGATATGGAGATAGGTTTCCCATGAGCCCGCCCCTACTTGGGTCATATGCTTGCTCAAGCGAAGAAGCCTTCTGGATAATAGCGAAGCAGAAGCATAGATAAGCAAGGCTGCAAATATCAGGCTGGCTGTGATCGCGATTCCGCCAAGCCATATCACTTGATTAGCATCTCGGGTAATCTCAGAAACGGAAAAAATGGAAATAATGCGAAGTCCATTCCAACTGTTCTGTGGAGTTAGATTTGCGATCACCACTTTCGATGCTTTTCCGTTAATGAGTGTGTTGTAACTTCCTTCCTGTTGGAAAAGTATATTTTCGTCGGCATGAATTTCAGAAAGATTCTTCCCAAACAACTCTGCTTCATTGGACGCGACAATCTGATTCCGGTTATCCACGATTAAGGTAGGGAACGATTCCTGATTCAGGATTGAATTTAATTGGCGCTGGTTAACATTTATGACCAGAATCCCTTTTCGCCCTGGTGAATCCACTGAAAATGAACGAATCAAGCTGAGATAATCAGCATCGTCCCTCTCATCCTTGATTAAATTCCAGCCGGCCAATCCTTTCTGCGCGATGGCCTCCTTGTACCAATCTGCGGTTGTGATCCTATCATCCGGTTGGATAAATTCCCAATTATTAAGTGCTCCAGGATTAGAGACATAGACACGGATGCCGGATATCTCTTTGTACAACTGGAGGTAGTCACGAATACCTGTATACTCCCGGTATGCCTGAATGACTTCGATGTAGCTGTCATACTTCTGGCTGGCTACCATTTTCATCCGATTGTCATTGGTCAGCCGGTACGAGATGTCCAGCGGCACTTTGATCAATTCTTCTGTACGATTTCGGACCCGCTCGACATTGTTGGACACTTGCATAAAGGCGTCCTTAATGGCGATCTCTCGAAGCTTCCCAGTCAGAAACAGACCACATAACAGCAAGGGAAGAACAGTTACCGAAATAAATGTAAGCGTCATCTTCTTCCTCAGTTTCATGTCATTCATCATTCGTATGAAAAACATGGCTTCCCCCTCCTCGATCAGTACTGCTGCTGCACGCAAAATGCCCCTTTTCATACAAAAAGGGGCATAACTCAATCGATTTTTTCTCTTTCGGCAGTTGTACTGTCCTTTAAGCCTTACCGGGCTTTATTGCCCGAAGCCTGAACCATCCACTTTCATAGTCTTTTTGTCTGTAGAGAAGAGGGAGGCCCAACTTCATAAGCCGATCCCCCCCATGGATAGACTTTTGCCCGCTATTTCCTGACTTAACTTCATATTCGAGCTCTGGATTTAGTCCGTCAAGGCGCAGGGCTCGCCAAGGCGCGTTCGGAACAGCCATCACTTGGAAATAGTAGACGATGGCATCCTCTTGGTCTTCAGAAACAAACATCCAAGCCGATTCGTTATCTTCAAACGGGCTCTTTAGACGATACAAGTCACCTTTCTGAACTAAGCCACGTATCTGCTTATATACTGCGATTTGGCGTTTGACCGTCTCTTTTTCCTCATCGGTGAATTTCGTGAGATCAAGCTCATATCCAAAATTTCCGGACATGGCCACATCACCTCGAAAATCAAGGGGTGTTATGCGTCCAACTTGATGGTTCGGAACTGCTGACACATGCGCTCCGGTGGCGCTTACAGGATAGACAAGGCTAGTTCCATATTGAATCTTCAGGCGTTCCACCGCATCGGTATTATCACTAGTCCAGACTTGAGGCATGTAGTAAAGCATGCCTGGGTCAAAACGTCCTCCGCCACTTGAACAGCTCTCGAAAAGAATATGCGGAAATTCGGTGGTGACGCGCTCCAGCAGCTCATACAATCCAAGAACATAGCGATGGGCAGTCTCAGATTGGCGCTCCGGCGGCAGAGCTGCGGAACCGATTTCCGTCAGGCAGCGATTCATATCCCATTTCACGTAAGAAACTGGGGCGCTGGAGAAAATGGCAGCCAGCGAATCGTAGATGTAATCGCGTACTTCCTTGCGAGTATAGTCCAGCACCAACTGCCATCTGGCTTCACTGCGTCGCCGTCCTGGAACGTGAAGGCACCAATCTGGATGCTCCCGGTACAACTCGCTGTCTGGAGAGATCATCTCTGGCTCAAACCAGAGCCCGAACTTAAGGCCCAGCCGATTGATACGGTTCGCGACATCCGCGAGTCCGTCTGGCAGCTTCCGACGATCCTCGTACCAATCGCCGAGAGACGAATTGTCGGAATCCCGTTTTCCGAACCAACCGTCATCTAAGACAAAAAGTTCGATGCCTAGCTCTGCCCCCTCCTTCGCTATCGATACCAACTTATCTGCATTGAAGTCAAAATAGGTAGCTTCCCAGTTATTGACCAGAATAGGGCGTTCTTCATCCCGGTATTTCCCTCGGCAAAGTCGAGTCCGATACAAGCGATGATACGTCCGCGACATATCTCCCAGTCCTTGACCGGAGTAAACCATAACGGCTTCTGGCGTTTGGAAGCTCTCCCCTGGGCTCAGTAACCACGAAAAATCAAAGGAGTTCACGCCGATGCTAAACCGTGTAGAGCCGAATGAATCTATTTCTGCTCCCGCCTCAAAGCCCCCGCTGTACACGAGGCTAAAGCCGAATACCTCACCATAGCTTTCCGTTGTTCCCCGAGTGACCAATGCAGCAAAAGGGTTGAGTTGATGGCTGCTCATGCCCCTTTTACTATCAATTCGGGTTTCACCTTGAAGAATCGGTTTGCGGGTAATATTCCCCTCCCGAGCCCATGCTCCCGAAAGATACATGAACTCTAAATCGCTTTTACCTGAAAAATCGACACTGGCACTTAGAGCACGGAGAAGCCGAAGATTCTTGGCTCCCGCATTACTCAAACGAGCCGAACGAGCGATTACGTTTCGATCCGTGAAGACGGTATAAAGAAGAACAACTTTAAGGCCTGAAAAGTCATCTTGTAACTCCAGTTCCAACGTATCCGCTTCGCCTTCATTTTCGGTATATACGGCCGGAAGCCCGGTTAATGATGGCTTTCCCTTAGTGATTCGGTAGCCATTATACTTTAACTCCGTGATACGAGTTCCATCCTCAAGCTCTACTTGATACGCCGGGTTACGGAAGTCCCCGCTCCCATACTGCGGATATTCTTGCGGCAACCGATCCAATCCAACCATCGCAGGAGTGTGAAGCAATAGATCGGCCATGGGTTCACGGTGCTTCAGCCTGCCTCCCCAATATACATGTACAGGAAATCCATCTACAATCTGAATAATATAACTCATGTCCGACGACTGCAAATGAAACAGCCCCGTTTGCTCTTGAACAATGATACCCATGGAAAAATAACCCCTTCCTCTAGATCATACCTCTCGGAAATCCGCACCTAAAAAGGTACATAGAAGAACCTTTTTGTAGCAGCCATCAACTAAGTTCACATGGTGTAAAGCTTGATAATCTCCTCATAATATTCGCAATAGGTTCTATAGAAATGATATATTAACTTTAGATATGAAGTACATGGCATGGTGCTCACTATTTATGTTATAATGCTTGATAATTTACATAAGGAGATTTAGCGTGATAGAATATTTGCCGCGTAGTAAACAGCATTCTGAATTGTATCTAACTCAGTTTGGCATAGAGGAATGCATACCGAGTCACTTTTTTGGACCTGCGATAAGAGATCACTATCTGCTTCATTATATTTTGGACGGAGAAGGTACCTTCGAGGTCGGTGGGTTCAGTTATCGCTTGCGGAAAGGACAGTGGTTTCTAATCTGCCCCCAGGTCATTACTTATTATCAAGCCGATGTAGTGAATCCTTGGTCTTATTGCTGGTTTGGATTTGACGGGGCACTGGCAGAAACACTCCTCAAGCAAGCAGGTCTAACGATGACGCGTCCAATCCTCAACTTTGAAGGAGACCATTTGATTCATCAGTATTTGCAGCGAATGAACGAATCAAGTGAATGCCATAAAGCTCGGGAAACCAGACTGACCGGTCTGCTTTGCTTAATGATATCGGAGCTTATAGAATTCGGTCCGGTAACACCTCTCGAACAAAAGGAAAGCCGGTCGGAAATTTACGTGGAAAAAGTGAAGGATTTTATCGAAATGAATTATGCTCAGAAAATTACCATTGAGCACATTGCAAATTTTATCGGACTCAATCGAAGCTATTTATGTTCGTTATTCAAACAACAAGTGAACACAAGTATTCAGGATTATTTGGTTCGCTATAGGATCAACAGAGCATGTGAAATGATGGGAAACGCTGAACTTTCGATCGGTGATATTTCCCGTTCAGTCGGCTATAACGACCCTTTACTCTTCTCAAAAATTTTTAAAAAGGTAAAGGGACTCTCCCCCAAACATTATCGAACCGAAACCCATACTCAAACTCAAGTCGACTACTAAAAATACAATCACTGGCTCATGTGGAAGATGGGAGACATCAACTCAACGCTTGTCACATATTCGGCGTGGAGTCTAAGAGCAGAGATGACTTCTACCCGACTACCGGTACGGGGCTCTTACGAACAAAAAAGATCAGCCAGAAAAACTGGCTGATCTCATAAGTTTATTTTGTTGTAGTTTGTCCTTCCAAATAAGAAACCGGCTCTTTAACCTCTACTTTGGTGCCGCCAAATTCATCTTTAATGTATTTTTGAGTATCCTCGTTATGATAGAGATCCGCTAACTTTTGCAGCCCTTTGTCATTCGCCTTATCAGATGAAGTAACCAGAACGTTAATATTATTTTTGGTTGCCTGACTGATCTCCTCATGGAACAAGGAATCTTTCAGTACATTTAGGCCCCCTTCTAAAGCAATCGTATTCCCAATTAGCACCAAGCCTACATCTTGAATCACTCGTGGTCCTGTTTTGTCATCAATTAGTTCAAATTTCAGGTTTTTAGGATTGCTAGTAATATCATTGACTGTACCCAAGGCATCATTAAAGTCAGCCTTAAGCTTAATCAAACCGGATGCTTCCAATAACTTTAAACCTCTTGCCGTATTGGCTGGGTTATCTGCCAAAGCTACCAGAGCCCCGTCGGTCACTTCATCGATGCTTTTGAATTTTTGCGAATAAATCCCCATGGGTTCCAGGTAGGTTGTGGCTATAGCCTTCAAATCAGCTTTGCTCTCTTTGTTATAGCTAACCAGGTACGCCCACGATTGGAATGCATTCACGTCTACTTCGCCTTCTTTGGTCGCATTGTTCGTTTCGATTCCGCCGTTAATTTCTTTCACTTCAATGTCCAGCTTGGCATCCTTGGCGGCCTGAGACTGGGCAATATGCTTCCAGATCTGGGCGTCAGAGCCCATGGAGCCGATGACTACTTTTTGCGTTTCCGAACCGGAAGCGGCGCTGGAGCCATTGCTGTCTGAACTTTTATTACCGCATCCTGCGGCAACCAATAATAAACTAATCCCTAATAGTAAAACGAACGATTTCTTCATGTTGTTTTCCCCCAGATCATGTATGCTAGTGCATCGTCATTCCACCTGTAACATTAATCGCTTGTCCTGTCATATATGCTGAGAGCGGACTGGCCAGAAACAGCACCACATTGGCGACATCCTCCACCTCGGCCGTTCTCCCCAAAGGTACCTGTGAACAATCTTCTTCGTATATTTCTTGAGCGGTCATTCCGCGAATGACGCCCCCTTCAATCCGTTCACGATGCTTCATCGGCGTTTCTACAATGCCGGGGCAGACCGCATTTACCAAAATATTTTGCCGGGCAAGCTCAATAGCCATCACCTTGGTCAAGCCAAGAACCGCATGTTTGGAAGCACAGTATCCGCCCATGGCCCGATATCCATTTTTTCCAGCCTGCGAAGCCATTTGAATAATTCGCCCTGATTTACGAGCTGCCACCATTTCTTTGGCAAAACGCTTGGACGTTACGTATAATCCGGTTGAATTGATCGAAAATACTTTCTCCCAATCAGCTAACTCACTATCAATGACATAATCCATCGTAGAAGTACCCGCGCAGTTCACCAATATATCAGGAACTCCCGCTTCGCTGATTAGTAGATCGCACCATCTTTCAATATCATCCGGTTTGGATATGTCCAATTGAGTTTCAACCAACTGTGGATTGACCACTCTATACAGCTCTTCATAAGAGATATCAGCAGAAATCACTTTAGCTCCGCTTTGAATGAAAAGCTCTACAATTCCCTTGCCTATGCCTGACTTACCGCCTGTCACTACCGCTGTCTGATGAGATAGGTCAATCGAAATCATAGATTTTACAATACTCTTTCGAAAGGATCGCGGCTAATGCCTGCTTCCAATACAATTTTCACATATTCCTGCGCAGAGAAAAGGGAGTGGTCCTTGTAGTTCCCACATTCCAAAGCAGTAACAGCCGGGACCTCTGTCGTTTCCAGAATTCTTTTCAAGGTTTTTTCCAAAGCGAGTGCAATTTCCTCAGGCTCATGTTCATTCCATAAAATCAAGTAGAACCCCGTTCTGCATCCCATAGGAGAGATATCAATAATTCCTTTGATTTCATCTCTCAGATACGTGGCTAATAAGTGCTCCAGCGTATGTACAGCTGCTGTCGGAAGTGCATCTTCATTGGGTTGCAAAAATCTCAAGTCATACTTTTGTACTGTGCTTCCTTTTTCGTCATGCTCTACTCCCGCTGCTCTTACATAAGGAGCCTTTACAATCGTGTGATCTAATTGAAAACTTTCTACTTTTGCCATTTTTCTTTTCCTCTTTTCTGTAATTTATATTTTTAATCTAATGATGGATACTCTACATTTGTGATTTTTTTCAAAGAATTAAATGCCCCAAATCAGCATTTTTGTAATTATACATCGGATTACTCGGTTTTACCACTATAATTCTTGTCGTATTTCTTTTTTTCTTTGTCCGTCTCTCCTTTGCCTGTAGGTTTTGACATAGTGTACAATGTATACGATAATGCATTTTTACGAAAAAGATCGAGGACATCATAAGCCTCATTTAGGAGAATGCTCTGTGAATGAACCGGATTGGAAGCACCTGAATGCTGTCCCATTACCCTTGCAGGAATTTCAGCTACAGCTGGATCAAAACAGTGTTGACGCCAAGCAACTAGAGGAGTGGAGAAAGATTCCCGTCCTTTATCAGCTGGCTCTGGAAGAATTAAAGAATAAAATTAAGCTGATCCAGACGGAATGGAAGCTGTTAGACGGTTTTAGCCCGATTGAACATATTAAAACCCGAATCAAAGAGCCCCACAGCATCGTGGAAAAGGTTCGGCGCAAAGGGCATGAAGTGACCTTGGACAATATATTGCGTGAAATTCATGATATCGCGGGGATGCGTGTGGTATGCGCCTTTGTGAAAGATATTTATCGTCTGATGGATCATCTACACACTCGGGAAGACATTCGTATTCTGGAGGTCAAGGACTATATAGCCCATCCTAAGCCCAACGGCTATCAGAGCCTGCATGTCATTGTGGAAATTCCACTGATCCTGTTTGAGGGCACACGTTGGATCAAGGTTGAAATTCAATTGCGTACATTGGCTATGGATTTCTGGGCCAGTATGGAGCATATTTTGTATTATAAGTTCGATAAGAAAGTGCCTGAACATGTCGTTAATGGATTGACCGAAGCCGCACGTGCAACCTACGAGCTGGATCAGAAAATGCTGAAGTTGCGCGGCGAAATTTTATCGCTTAGCGAGGAACAGGATGCGGAGGAAACCCCGGAGAAACCATCCGAAGAGTCGTCCATGAAGACACTCTCCCTCCCCGCAGATCACGCCACTTCACGGCCACAAACCTGCTAAGTTTTTGTGTGTAAGATAACTTAAGAATTCCGTCGAGGCTGCAAAAACGTTGGTTCAGTCTTACGCTGAATTCTGTAATGTACAAAAAAAGAGCCATCAAAACCACGTTCATCATGGTTTTGATGGCTCTTTTACACATTTTTTCGATCAAATATTACTGTTTCTCACGGATTTCTGTGCTGATTTTCTCAACGATGTCCGCAATGCTGAGTGATCCCAGATCGCCTTCGCCGCGTTTACGAACCGCTACAGTACCGGTTGTTTTTTCATTTTCCCCGATAACGAACATATATGGAACCTTCTCTAGTTGCGCCTCGCGGATTTTATAACCAAGCTTCTCATTGCGAGTATCCACTTCGACGCGCAGACCCGCTTTCAGCAACGCATCCTGTATCTCATTAGCAGTCTCGATATAGTTCTCGGATACTGGCAACAGCTTCGCATGAACAGGAGCCAACCATAATGGGAATGCACCTGTAAAATGCTCAGTCAGGATGCCCATGAAGCGGTCAATTGAACCGTAGATGGCACGGTGAATAACGACTGGGCGGTGCTTTTGGTTGTCCTCGCCCACATAAGTGAGGTCGAATTTTTCAGGCATTTGGAAGTCCAATTGGATCGTTCCGCACTGCCAGCTGCGTTTGAGCGCATCGAGAATGTGGAAGTCAATTTTTGGACCGTAAAATGCTCCATCTCCCGCATTAATACGGTAGTTGATGCCCAGGTGATCCAGCACGTTTTGCAGAGCTTGTTCCGCTTGATCCCACAGTGCTGGCTCGCCCATAAAGTCATCTGGACGTGTGGACAATTCCACTGTGAAGTCAAAGCCAAACACACTATACATTTCGTTAATCAGCTTAATTACGTCTGAAATCTCTTGTTCAATCTGACCTGGTGTGACAAAAATATGCGCATCATCCTGACAGAATGTACGAACACGCATCATACCGTTCAACGCACCGGACAGCTCATGGCGATGCACTTGTCCAAATTCGGCTATACGAATTGGCAGATCGCGATAAGAATGAAGCTCATTTTTAAACACAAGCATATGCCCTGGGCAGTTCATCGGTTTCAGCGCAAATGTAGTTTCATCCACTTCGGAGAAGTACATGTTTTCCTTGTAATGCTCATAGTGTCCCGATTGTTCCCACAGACGGTTGTTCATCATCAGCGGTGTACGTACTTCCTCATAGCCATGCAGACGTTGAATGTCACGGGAGTAATCTTCCAATGCAGTGCGGACAACCATACCTTTAGGCAGGTAGAACGGCATACCCGGTGCTTCTTCGGAGAACATGAACAGTTCCAACTCTTTACCCAACTTGCGATGGTCACGTTTTTTTGCTTCCTCCAGCAAATGCAGGTGCTCATCCAGTTGTGCTTTTTTCGGGAATGCTGTTCCGTAGATACGTTGCAGCATCTTGTTGTTGGAATCGCCTCTCCAGTATGCACCCGCTACACTCAACAGTTTAAAAGCTTTGATGCGGCCAGTAGATGGCAAATGCGGGCCACGACACAGGTCAAAAAATTCGCCTTGGTCATAAATTGTAATTTCCGCTTCTTCCGTCAAATCACGAATCAGTTCCAGCTTCAGTGGGTCTTCCAACTCTCCAAAAATACGAGTGGCTTCCTCACGGCTGACCACACGACGTGTAATCGGCAGATTTTCCTGTGCGATCTTCGTCATTTCCTTCTCAATCTTGGCCAAGTCGTCAACGGACAAGGGGTTTTCGATATCAATGTCATAGTAGAAGCCGCTGTCGATGACCGGACCGATACCCAGCTTCACATTTTTCTCACCGTAAATGCGTTTGAGCGCCTGTGCCAGCAAATGCGCTGTACTGTGGCGATAAATTTCCAGACCGTCTGCACCGTCCAGCGTAATGATTTCAAGGTCAACGTTCTGGTCCAAAACGGTGTTCAGGTCTACAGCCTTCCCATTCACTTTACCTGCTACGGCGTTCTTTTTCAGCCCGGAGCTGATCGAACCCGCCACATCGGCGATCGTTACGCCCTGCTCGTACTCGCGTACGGCTCCATCCGGCAATTTCACTTGAATACTCACGATTAAAGCCTCCATTCAAATTGTGTGCTATATCAAAAATTGAACGCAAAAAAACGCCTCTCTCCCTCAAGGGACGAGTGCGTTCAGCTCGTGGTTCCACCCTAGTTCGGCCCGCTCCTGTGCGTACATTCATGTTCATCGGAACATGCTCATGCACACATGCGTGACCCTCCATTGGTATCCGTTAACGGGGATAAAGCGGTAGGCGCTTACTGATGTCACTGCCAGATTGCACAGCTACATGTTCAACGTCACGGCTACAAAGGGGTAACTTCACATGCGGTTGCCGGAAAAGCTCTCAGCCTCGTCTTTTCTCTCTGAACGGCCCTTCAAGGAAATCATGTCTTTGGTCAATGCCTTGAATATCACTATATGCTACAGCATTATAGATCAAATTCGCAGGTATTTCAAGTGGGCGTTTATGTATCCATATTTACACAGCTCTGAAAACACTATAATATACACTTATCTAGACGACACCGTACAGAAAGGGAGAAGGAGAGATGCCTAGAATTATTGTCACAGAAGAACAATGGATTCGGAAAGGAATCGAACGTTTTGAACAGGGTGGAATTGATCAACTCGTAGTTGAAAAAATGGCCGTTTCTTTGGGGTGCAGTAAGAGCAGTTTTTATTGGTATTTTAACAATCGCAGCAGCTACATTAGACAGATTGTGGAGACATGGAAGGAACAGACGACACAACAGGTGATTGCAGCGTCCATCATCCATGCTGCTGCAGATGAGCGGATCAAAGAGTTGTTAACCCAGATGTTCGGGAAGACGAAACGAGGAGATTTTCTGTTTTATCTGCGAAAACTGTCATTGAAGGATGATAGTTACCGTTCCTTGCTCGATGAAGTTGAACAGATGAGAATGGAGTTTATGAAAGAGCTTTTAATACAGAAGGGAATGCAACCAGAGAAAGCCTTTCAGAGATCATGGATGTTGTACCATTACTACTTAGGCTGGTATGAGCGTCACAAGCAAGAGACATTAAGTGACGAAGCCATTCAACAGCATATTCACATGATTTGGACAGAGTGGATTTCGAATGAACCCAATTAAGGAGGATGTGGGATGTTTGAATTACTTACATGGGCAGTTGGCGGAATTCTATGGGTACTGAGCGGCATGCATTTATATTGGGTATTCGGCGGACAAAAAGGCGCTAAGGCAGCGATCCCAAGCACGGGAACGGATTTACTCTTTAACCCCTCCAAGATAGGGACATCAATTGTTGCCATCTTACTAGCTTTAGCCGCTTGGTTCGTCCTAGAACTAGGTGGAGTAACACAATTCCTGTTTTTCAGGCCCTTTCATTCCTACGGTGCAGGCTTGTTGTCGTGCGTATTTATTTTACGTTCTATAGGAGATTTCAAATGGGTAGGGTTCTGCAAGAGAAAGAAAGGAACCGTTTTTGCAAAATGGGACACTATGCTCTACTCGCCCCTTTGTTTTCTCTTGGGAACAGCCATTTTAATCATTATGTTTTTGCGTACGGCATAGCTTAAAGCTGACCTCTATCAGGTGGTTTGTTTCTTTCGCACGTCTCCACTCGTTTCTTTCTCAGTGAAAAAGTACAGCAAAGCCAGCACAGGCAGGACGACTCCAATCAGAGCACTGAAATTCCAACCTCCTAACGCATACGACCAACCACCTAATGATGATCCAATCGCTCCGCCTATGAAAAAAATAGACATGAATAATCCATTCAAACGCCCTCTCGCTTCACTTCCCAAGGAGTAAATCACACGCTGTCCAAGTACAAGATTTCCCGATACAGCCATATCCAGTGTAATCGCGGAAATAAAGAGAAGTACGAGTGCAACCGTCGAATGACTTTGAAAAAGATAGATGAGCAAAAAAGACAAGGCTGCAATGATCATAGCTAACCCGGTTAATACTTTACTCCAACCTTTATCCGCCAATCTCCCGGCAATCGGAGCAGCTACTGCACCACCTACGCCTACTAAAGCAAACAATGCAATCCCTTGTTGGGACATTCCGAAATCATCCGCCAAACGTAGAGGAACAACAGTCCAAAATAGGCTGAATGCACCAAATAGGCAGGCTTGATAGAGGGCACGGCGACGCAATGCAGGCGTTTGTTTTAGAAGAGTACCTAACGAGAAAATCAATTTACTGTAAGATACCGTAGGCACAGGCTTGCGTTCTGGAAGAGCTCGCGAGAGCAGAATCGTCAACAGCGTCAAGACAATGGCTGACAAAATAAATACGGCTTGCCACCCCCAGATGCTGGTGATAAAGCTTGCTACTGGCCGTGCGAACATAATGCCTAGCAAGAGTCCGCTCATGACATTCCCAACAACGCGGCCGCGTTGCTCTTCGGATGCTAAATAGGTGGCGTACGGCACCAGTATTTGGGCTACCACAGATCCAATTCCAATGAACAAGGATGCGGTCAGGAACAACGGGGCATTGGTAGCAAAAGCGGCAACAACCAATGCACAGACTGTAATGATTAGCGATACGACCATGAGCCGTCGATTTTCGATAATGTCGCTGAGCGGTACGATAAATAGCAATCCCACCACATAGCCGATTTGAGTCAAGGTGACAATGAAGCCCGCGGCTGTAGAAGAAAGGCCCATAGCAATATGAATAGGTCCTACAAGGGTTTGAGCATAGTACAGGTTGGCAACAATAAGGCCGCATGCGGCTGCTAACAAAAACATCATCCAATTTGAGATACGGTTACTTTCTAAGGCTTGTTGTTCTCTTTGCATGATAATCCTCCTCATTAATTTAAATACTAAACGTATAGTTCATTAATTCGATAGTTGAATAATATACTGAACGTTTCGTTTTGTAAATAGACAAAATCAACTTTTTATTTTTACATGGCATTTGATATACTGAACGTATAGTTTATTTTTTGTGGTTACTTATATCTATTAAGAAGGTGAGCATTCCAGTGCAGAGCAAAAGAGGACGTCCACGTAATGTCGAGACGCAAAAATCTATCCTTAACGCTTCCTATGATTTACTGTTGGAGCAAGGCTTTGGGGCGGTTACGGTAGAAAAAATTGCTGAACGAGCGAAAGTTAGCAAAGCCACCATTTATAAATGGTGGCCTAACAAAGCTGCCGTAGTGATGGATGGTTTCCTGTCAGCCACCATAGCAAGATTGCCCGTGCCCGACACGGGCTCTGTATTAGATGATATTCTCATTCATGCCACGAATTTAGTGCGGTTCTTAATAAGTCGAGAGGGTAAAATCATTACGGAGTTAATAGGCGAAGGGCAACTTGATTCAGGATTGTCAGAGGCATACCGGACCCGATATTTCCACCCTCGGCGACTTGAGGCCAGGCTTCTTATTGAGCGCGGAATGGAGCGCGGAGAATTGAAGGAAGATCTCGATATTGAATTATGTATCGATCTCATTTATGGGCCCGTTTTTTATCGATTGTTGGTAACCGGTTATCCATTAGACGACTCCTATGTACGACAATTAGTCATGAATGCGTTCAAAGGAATTGGCTTGGACTGAATGACGTGGCATCAAGCAGCCCTCACAGAGTATCCTCTGTGAGGGCTGCTTTTTCTTTTACCTGCCACGATCCTCTGGCTAGTTCCTGATTTGTTTATTCGTCAGGGTCTATACTAATTTTTTGCAGCAGGTCGATCAGAAGGTCCTCTTCCTCTTCGGATAGATTGTGGACAAGGCTGACATTGGACTCGTCCAATATTCCTTGTAGGACAGGGGAAAACTCTAGCGCCTTGGCTGTAGGAGACAAAAGATGGGAACGGCGGTCATTTGGGTCTGTTTTCCGTTCAATATAGCCTGATTCCTCCAATTGTTTCACAGAGCGCGCCGTGGTTGCCTTGTCAAATTTAAGTTCATTCGTCAACTGCTCTTGTGTAATGCCCGGCCGCTGCAAAATGAGCTTTAAAAAGCTGTGTTGTCCTCCACTGCCGATTCCGTAAGGAGTCAGTTTTTTGGACAATATTTTTTGATTACGACGGTACAGGTGGGAAATTAGCTTTCCAATCGGTTGTTTTTTTCTCATCAAATACACCTCATTGGCTTAAAAATGACACATCCCCAGTTGGGACCAAAGCAAAGTTTACAATAATATTGTTGCACACGCAACTAATTTGCTGTACACTAGAACCGTTCATTTAGTTGCGCGTGCAACTAAATGAAAATTGTCAACGATAACGAGGTGTAATGATGAGTTCAACTGCTACAACAGCTACAACCTATCAAGAGAATATCGAAGTCCAGAAGAAACGTTGGCTGATTTTAATTGTTTTGAATCTGTTTACATTTATGTCCACATTGGATGGAAGCATCGTCAATATCGCTCTTCCTGTGTTGTCTCGCACATTACATTTACCCGTAGCACAGATTGAATGGGTGACAACCGCCTATTTAATGGCGATATGTACCGCTATTTTATTTTTTGGCAAGCTTGGAGATATCGTCGGTAAAATCAAAATATTTAAAATCGGCACAGTCGTATTCATTCTTGGCTCCCTATTGTGTGGTCTTAGCTCTTCACTCTCTATGCTGCTGATTTCCCGCATTATTCAGGCGATTGGGGCGTCCATGACCATGGCAAACAGCCAGGGGATTGTGACAGATGTCTTCCCCTCCAATGAACGGGGCAAAGCACTTGGCCTCATTGGAACCTTCGTTTCTCTAGGTAGTATCGCCGGGCCAAGCTTGGGCGGTATTATTGTCTCCTCACTCGGCTGGCAGTACATTTTCTGGGTCAATGTACCGATAGGGTTGGTCGCTGTCTTTCTTGGCTGGAAGCTTCTGCCGAAGGATTTGATCAAGTTGAAAGATAAAATTGACGTTCCCGGTAGCTTGGTATTTGCTATTTTTATTCTCACTTTGTTCGTCGGATTGTTGCTGGGACAACAGGTCGGGTATGGCGACAAACGTATCGTTGCTTCGCTGGTGGTGGCTGTAGTTGCTTTTGCCATGTTTATTCGATTGGAATTTCGCCGTCCACAGCCACTGCTACAGCTCGCGCTATTCAAAAATCCGTTATTTTCGCTCAGTATTTTGTGTGCTTTTCTGGTGTTCGTCGCTAACTTTTGCTTTAACATCATTTCACCTTTTTATGCGCAGAATATGCTGAACTTGTCGCCTTTTCATGCCGGGTTCCTGCTGATGTTGTTCCCCATCTCTATGGTTATTGTGGCCCCACTCAGCGGTGCGCTTTCCGATAAAATCGGGTCTGAACTGCTCACATTCGCCGGGCTGGTCGTTATGGTCATTGCCCAGATTGGATTGGCCCAACTGCATGCAGGCAGCTCCATCCCGCTCGTGGGTCTGTGGATTGCCATGCTGGGCATTGGCAGTGGTTTATTCCAATCGCCGAACAACTCGCTGATTATGTCCACGGTACCCCGCACACAGCTCGGCTCAGCCGGTAGCGTCAATTCGCTGGTTCGCAACGTCGGTATGGTTGTGGGGATCACCTTGGCCACATCAATCCTCTTTTATATTATGAGTAAAGAGGCTGGTTATCGGGTCACCGGCTTGGTCCCGGGTCATCCAGAAATTTTTCTGGCAGGCATGCATGTAGTCTTTATGACGTCTGCGTCCATCTGTCTTGTGGCGGCATTGTTAACAGGCTGGCGGCTGATTGGGGCTAGACGGGTAAGAACGCAGCAAGAAAAGGGATAAAAGGTAACATTTACAATTTTAAAAATGGGATACAAGGGTGGAGCTCACATGAAACATTACTATGCATGCGGAACAAAATTGATGGTAAAGGAGTGTGAAGGCGAAGGCCCTATAAGCGTTGCGATGCGAAAATGATGAAAAAGATGTCTTTACAGGTAATTGAATTGCTAAACCGCAAGATGGCTGCTCTTTCCAAGGAACCCTCTTGCGGGTCCCTACACTTCTACTAAACGTCCATTCTCTTTCCATGATTGCAGTATTTTCTCAAGTACCCACTGGTTTTTGTAGCCGTCCTCGAATAAGGGGGCACGATCCACAGACTCTCCCCTTGCCAGCTCAACAAAATCTTCATAGGCCGTATGATTATAGATTGCAGGGACAGTCCAAGTCTCGTATTCGGCATCCGGGTGTTCTAGGTCACGCAGCACAATGCGGATACTTTCCGGATTACTGAGGCTGGCGTGCAGCGTACCCAGTTCTCCATAGATATCGACTTCGATATCGTGCCGTATGCCGATGGCATTTTTATGTGTGATAAAGGTTCCCACGGTATTGTCGCCTATGATGCCATGAAAGGCAGCGAGATCTTCCACATCCACTTTTACAGGCAGGCCCGTGATCGGATCGAGCCGCTCGGGTGTAATGGTATGTAGCAGCGCTGCGACACTTTTAAATTCACCCACCAGAAAACGGGCCAGATCAATGATATGTGAGGCTGTATCCCCCACTACTCCAGAACCAGCCTTGGCCAAATTGTGACGCCATGTATACGGATGCTGACGATACGGCGCAAATGCATCCATTAGATAACGGAATTGAATGTTATAGATTTTACCCAGCTTTTGCTCATCCAGCAGTTGCTTGGTATATTGGAAGGCCGCGCCGTAGCGATGCTTATAGTGAACCAGCACAGGCACCGGATTCGCTGTATATAGCTTTTTCAACCGATCCGCTTCCTCCCATGTGAGAGTCAATGGTTTTTCTGCCAGTACAGCTTTGTGTTTTTCCAGCGCAATACGAATAATGTCAAAATGCACATCATTGGGTGTCAGCGACAGAATCGCATCTACCTCTGGGTCACGGATTAATGCTTCATAATGGGCGTACCGCTTGGAAGTAGGCAGTTGCAATTGTTCTCCGATGGCTTGAAGGCGATGGGGATTCACATCACTAACGGCCACAATAGATACCCCCGAGATGGTGTGCAGTGATCTCATGTGATATTCAGCGATAAGACCCAGGCCAATGATACCCATCCGAATTTGTTTGGTTGGGAAGGTGGTGGTACTCATAGGTTCAGAACTCCCTTCTCTTCAATTTGGTTTGAACTCTGTAGCAAATTCCTTTTGCTATGCAGTATCACCCGTTGCTTTGTAGAATAGTCCCCACAGGAAGTGATCGTTGCAACCCTTAATTCAACAGTCTGATGCCGGTAGTGAATACAATGTCTCATAAAAAAAGGATCTGCAGCTCCGTTGTCCGGTGTTGCAGATCCTTGGTATTCCTTCTCTATATCGACTACATCAAAAATGTACCTACCACAAAAGAAACCCCGACGATGATTGAACGCAGCAGCTGTGCCAGAGCCACATTGCCCTTGGCAATTTCCTCGCACACCTTGGTACGCGGCGTCACCAGATCAAAAATCACATAGACGAGACACAGCACTACAATGCCCACAGCCGACCAGGCCAGCATATCGAGCCATGAATGACTGCTGTACGACACCATCCCCACGATGATACACAGACCTAGCAGCTTTGCCCCCATATAGATGCCTGCCGCCTCATTGCCGTGTGCGATTTCTTGATTATCGTTATAACGTGTCAGTAAGCTGAACACAAAGTAACCTACGATTAAGATGGCAAACAGGACAAGCAGGCCGATACCTACATTGCCCAGTGCGTTGCCCAAACTGATATGAGAGTCCAATTTTTTTCCTCCTTATGATACTTCAGGATTTTGCAAAATCCTCACTTGTGAAAATGAAACAGATATGTTCGAATATTGTATATTTTTCAATTTAGCTTATACTACCGGCGGATTAGGATGTACGGTGGCAACGGCGGCGGCGCAATAGTAGGCCATATCACCTGTTACCTTTTCACCGATTCGCGGCAGGACACCCGCAAAACGCCCCCCAATTACAAATATGCCTGTTAACACATAGCCGTGAAATAGCCCTTCCTCGGTCTGTACCTCTGCGGTCTGCATCGGCCACAGCCGCTGATAAATCTTAGGCTGTCCTTCATAATAAGCGGCAACATGTGCGGCTTCCTCCTGCTCAGGCGTTCGTGGGGCATCAGCTTGGTGAAGCAGATCAGGATGGTCGGTCTTCGCATTTTGAACCTTTCCCAAGACGCCTTCTAGTCTCTCCTCGTCTTCGGTATGTTCAATCAAGTGCGTCCCTTTACCCTCCCGACCCCATATACCTTTGGCCACATAGGGCTCTTTATTTTGCATAAACACCGAGGGTTCAAAATACGTAGGCAGCAGGTAGGTTCGTATCACCTCCAGCTCGCGATCGTCAAACAAACGAAAACCACAGAACTCTGGTGTCTGCTCATTGCGCTCATACAGTGACCATACGGTTGCGGTGAACCCTTTGCTCTGGGTAATGATATGCTGCGGTGGGTTGATTAATCCTATTTTCCCGTCTGCCACCATATCCATTAGCGCCTGCCCCACCTCAAGCCCCGTATTCTCCTCCCGGTCATCAATTAGATACTCCAGCGGATACAGGCGATAGAGAATGCGGATTTGCTCTCCCCGGTGATACAATCCTTCATTCGGGATAATCTCCAGTTCTTCCAAAGGAGCATAAACGACTTCGAATCCGGCTTGTTCACATAAACGCATAATATATTTGGTGTTCGTCTGATCCTCGATGTGCCAGTCATAGCAAGTGAAATACACCTTT
Source organism: Paenibacillus sp. FSL M8-0228 (assembly GCF_038007385.1). Taxonomy (NCBI): domain Bacteria; kingdom Bacillati; phylum Bacillota; class Bacilli; order Caryophanales; family Paenibacillaceae; genus Paenibacillus; species Paenibacillus sp. FSL M8-0228. Next base: position 593,876 of record NZ_JBBOXA010000001.1, on the reverse strand, counting down.
GTCCCTAATCCCTTGCGGCTATAAAAATGAATGAGCTCCGTCAAGGCAGACTGAATCGCCTCGTCCATTCCAGTTGAGGGTCCATGTAGTGCATTGTCATCCTCCGACATTCCTCCCTTACTCAGCACCTCTAGCAGCTTTCCTTCGAGATAAGCCACCTCGGGAATTCCGGTTGGGGTATCGGTGTTATTCTCAATGCACTTGATACCCGCTTCCCCCACAATCCAGTCCTGGCGGGTTATCCCATCCGGCTCGGCCTCCATACGTGCAGCACGCAGCAAGCCCGGATGAATCCCCAACCGTTCCACCAGGTATTCATCCGGCATATAGCGCTGAACGAATTGCTGAACCTTGCGATAAATACGATGTACCGCCTCAGAAGCAACCTGAAGCTCTGCCAGCTCGCTTTCCCGATATACCGTTAAGGCCGGCACGCAATAGGACTTGCCATACATGCGGTGATACGGGATGATACGGCTGATTTCACCCTTAAAAAGCTCATCATGTTCATAAGGCAATTGCCGAATCGTGCGCATGCTCATCTTAACCCCCAGAGAAAAAGCCGCTGCGTGAGCCGCTGCTGCCAAAACCGCTGTGTGAGCTGGAAGATGAGGATGAGCTTTTGCGGTATGAGCTGGAAGAAGAACGACTGCTATGGTATGAGGAGCCTCCACTATAATAAGTCGATCCGCCATAGTAATACCCACTGCTGCCTGAATCCCGACACGCCGTTTGTTCCGATATAGGAAGCTCATCGCAGTCATAATACTCGTCGTCACCGCAACCCGTCAGAGCGGCCGGGACAGCCAACATCAGGGCAAAGGCCGCCATCCGTGTACGAGAGCCGGGCTTGGATTTCATTTTTTCCCAAGAATGCTCCATCACAGATCGACCTCCTTCACAAACAGATGCACCTTTTTCAGCTGAGGGTCCAGTACCGAATATATAAATTCATATGTTTTGCCACCCAGTACTGTATAGTGATCTAATAGCCGTTGGGCCAACTCCAAAGTAAATACCGAACCTTCCCGCTGATCCATACTACGGAATGCAGGTTCATGCCATATCCAGTACACTGCACTGTATGTGGAAGTGTAACCTCCCTCACTGGCAAGCACGAGGTCTGTGATAGACGCACCGTAAGGCTTTGCACGTTCCCCTGTAAATTCAGTCACATAGACGGAATGATCCGTATGTCCCTCACTTTCATTCGAGATATGCGACCATAGTTTGTCATGGAGACGCGTAGCGTCTACAAGCTTGCGTAGAAACAGCTCATCTCCCGATACGGATTCCCGTGTCAGGCTGCGCAGTTCCTTTTGAGTGTCTTCCGACCATTCGCGATACGTTAATGAATAATAAATGATGATTCCCTTCCCTTCCTGTACGCTTCTGTCATGAGGTTTGCAACAAATCAAAGCGCTTCTGTCGTTGATCACTATACGAGATTCTACCTTGAAAAGGTTCAATTTGGAAGAAAAACACGACAAAAAGCCGCAATCCCTAGGATTACGGCTTGATTTTAGCTGCTACAGCTTGATATTGTTCTCGTCGAAATATTCCTCCAGCGTCATCCCCTGCTTGGCTACATCCTCCGCAATGTCTATTCCCACATAACGGATATGCCAAGGCTCGTACACGTAGCCGGTCACATCTTCCTTACCCTTCATATAACGAATAATAAATCCGTATTCCGGTGCATGTTGTTCCAACCATTCGCCTTCCTTGGAAGCTCCGAAGGATTGCTCCAGCGCATTACCTACGCTTGGGCTGGATACATCAATGGACAATCCCGTCTGATGCTCACTCGTACCCGGTACAGCGCTGACTTTAGAGGCATATTCCTGTCCCTTTGTCTTTACATTGTTGTCGAAAATAGACACCTGACGCTTATAGGAACGGTATCCCGATACCGCACGCAGCTCGATGCCGTCCTTTTTCGCACCGTCGAACAGCTTCTCCAGTGCCTCTGCCGCTTCCTTACGCAAATGCCGCTTTTCGTGCGGTCCCTCGAAGGAAAATTGCACCTGCGGCTCCACCAGGTCGTCTGGGACATAGCCCACAGGCAAGCTGCGCTTTTTGTTCACAACGACTGTATCCGAAGTCGCATTGGTGACAATCGCGGTTCCATCCTCTTCCTTAACCGTGGCTTGCAGCGCACTCTGGCTCCGCAACGCCATCACTGGGTCGGCTTGTCCACTTTCTGTACCCGCAGAGGCTTGTCCAGCACTAGTGCTACCATTGCCCGCATCCGGCTGGGTGGAAGGCTGCACATTCTCCTGTACCGCTGTAGATGACTTTAACGGCTCGCTTTCCTGTCCACCTGATCCTCCCTGCTGGCAGGCTGCCAGTAATAGCCCTGGCAGGATCAGCCCTGGAATGAGCGCTTTGGTCCATCGCTGAGATGTGCGCGTCTGTTGTATATGTCGTTTCATGCTGGTATCTCCTCCAATATTGCAATTGATACATGACTTGCAGTGACTTTTCCGTTCCCCCATTGTAACTGAACTTTGGACACTCTTCGAAGCCGTTATCCCGTTCGATGAAGGCGAATAGACTCGAAAAAGGAAGTATATACCCGAATTGTTACGGAGTATGACGTTTTTGCGGAATTGCAGCTCGGGCCCGCTCGGCTACCCGTTCACGTATGAGTTTCAATGCCTCTTCCGCACGGGGTAAACCCGGCAGCAAAGCCGTAATATCCGCTTCCTTCTTAGGAACAAGCTTCTGCGGCAGATGAATCTCAATCGCATGAAAACCTGCACCGGGACGATGTAATGCTCCTTCTGCCGCTGACTCGGCAATCCATTCGCTAATCGCAGCCGATCCACTGCGTCCGCCTTCCGGCCGCGAGGTAGACTCAAGCGCGGGGGATGTCCCCTGCACATGAGATAACTCTCCGGCCCAAGCACTGAATACGTACTCCAGCAGCTCTTCCCGCGTCATTCCGATCAATTCCAGACAGGTCTGCGGCTCGCTTTCCATCCCGGTCTGAAGAGCCTTCTTCACATCGTCGACTACACCCACGCCATCCTCCATGCTGGAAGTGGCTGTCTCAGCTGCTAGCTGAACGATCTCATCCAGCGATAGACAGGTTTTCCCTTGCAAAAAGCGGTAGATGTCCAAAGGATCTGCTTTTAGCTGCTCCAGCCATGCCTTTCGCTGTTCGGGGTTTAGTACAGGCGCTGGACCCATCCATTGGACAGCATGTGCGGAAGGTACACCCGTTGATTCGCCTTCCAAGCCATTTCTGTCTAATTCCGCTATCCATTGACCGTCAGTTACTTTCAGCTTCACTCGCGGCCTCGTCATCGCCTTCATCCTTTCTCTGCTCACTCAATCCATACATCATTTTGCAACGCTATCAGACCGCGCAATTCATCATCAGACATTTCGGTGAGCCAATGTTCACCGGAGCCGACAACCTGCTCGGAAAGTGCCTTTTTGCTCTCGATCAGCTCGTCGATTCGCTCCTCCAGTGTACCTTGACAAATCAGCTTGTGCACTTGTACATTGCGGCTTTGACCAATACGGAATACGCGGTCTGTCGCCTGATTTTCCACTGCAGGATTCCACCAGCGGTCATAGTGAATGACATGGCTGGCACGTGTCAGGTTCAGGCCCACACCACCTGCACGCAGGGAAAGTACGAATATATTCGGCCCTTCTCCCTGCTGGAAGTTGTGAACCATTTCATCCCGTCTGGTTTTCGCCAGTCCTCCATGTAGAAAATACGGCTCTTCCCCGAAGATTTTGGCCAAACGGGAGACCAGCAATTCTCCCATCGACACATATTGGGTGAATATCAGCGCCGATTCGCCGTTCTCGCGAATCGTCTCTACCAATTCCAGCAGTCGCTCCATTTTGCCCGAGTTTTGCGTTTTACCACTATCAGCCCGACCCGGAATGATCAGACCCGGATGGTCACAAATCTGCTTCAACTTGGTCAGTGAAGACAGAACAAGCCCTTTGCGAGCTATACCGATCTGCCCATCCAGTGTTCCCAATAATTGATCCACTACGCCCCGATACAATCCGGCCTGCTCTGGTGTCAGTACACAGTAGGATTTCAACTCCAGCTTCTCCGGCAAATCCTTGCGTATATCTGGGTCGCTTTTGAGTCGACGCAGCATGAACGGGGAGACGAGGCGATGAAGCTCACGCAACGCAGACCCCCGCTCCTCTCCCGCCAGACTGTACCGTTGGCGGAATGAAGACGCCGTACCGAGGTAACCTGGGTTCAGGAATTGAAAAATAGACCACAGCTCGCTCAGCCGATTCTCTACCGGGGTACCCGTCATGGCAATCCGATGTGGAGCAGACAGCTTCATGACGCTTTGTGCTTGCTTTGTTCGTGCATTTTTTATATATTGCGCTTCATCCAACACGATGGAGGACCAGTATACCGCAGATAAATCGCTACCGTCCCGTCCCGCCAAATGATAGGTAGTGAGGACGATATCATACTCACGTACACTTTCCTGAAACAGCTCGCCGTGGAGTCGCTGGTTTCCATGGTGAATATACAGTGACAAATCCGGTGAAAAGCGTTTCAACTCGCGCTGCCAGTTGCCGAGCAAGGACGTTGGACAGATGATCAACGCCGGACGTTGATCATCTGCGCCGATGCCACCGTCGAGTAGGCAGGTGATGACCTGAATCGTTTTACCAAGCCCCATATCGTCCGCAAGGCAGACGCCAAAACCTAATCCACGCATCGCGGCCAGCCATTGAAAGCCGCGCTCTTGATAGGGCCGTAATGCGCCGTGCAGCGTCTCTGGCACAGGTCGCGGCTCTACCGAACGAAGTACGCCGCCCTCAGCCAAAGACGCAAGCAATCCGGCGGATTCCGCGCCAAAGATGGACAAGCCTTTCCATGAGGCCTCGCCTGCACTTTCATTTTCTGCGGCCAGATGCATCCATTCGGACAAGCTCATCTCACCGTTCTCACCGCGCTTGATAAAGCGCAGCACCTGACGAATTTCCTTAGGATCGACCTCGATCCATTCCCCTCCGAGACGTACATACGGCAAATTAGCGGCGACAATGCTTTCCAGTTCCTCCATCGTCAAAGTTGTATCACCCAGCACAGCCTCGGCATCAAACGAAATCATGCGGTTAATGCCGACAGTCGATGTATCGGCAATCACACCATCCGGCTTGGCACCCTGCTCTGTCGAACGCATTTTGAGCCGCAAGCCTGCACGTCTTCGGCCCTCCCGGCTCCAGCGTGAAGGCATTTGCACGGTAATACCGTTCTTTTGTAATGCGGGAACGGCTTCCGTCAGGAAGCGGAAGAACATCTCCGGCTCCAGTGTCAGCCCTTCGGGATAAGGGCGGTTCAACGCTTCTTGCAATATAGGTGCCGCTTCAGCAGCCTGTCCGAGCCTCATTAGCAGTTGCGCCTGCACTTGACGATATACAATTCCGCCGCGAACCAGATCGCGTTCAGGATGCGCCCACAGTGCCAGAGCAGGCAGTCGCAACCCCGGCTCAGCATCGCTTTCTGCCCAAAAGGTAATGCGCCATTCCTTCACACTCTCTTCCAGCGAAGGCTCCAAACGAAGGCACAACCGCAGTTGCCCTTCTATCGGCTCCTTGTCTTCCCGCTCCGTGACAGGCATTGCGCTTCCCTTAAGAGAGGACGCTTGGAGAACCAGCTCCTCCATCTCCGCGGGCGTTCCCTGAATCGCCACCGGGCGGGAACCTGTCAGCAGACTGTTCCACCATAGCTCTGTCAGCGGCGATCCTCCGCGCCGATACTCTGCACGATATCGTCCCAGCTCACGGTCTGATGCTGCCAACACCGCGGTCGTTTCCGCATGGATGACCGCACACAAGAAGGAGTACAGCACGATTCCGGCTGCATCCTCGCGTGTTTCAGGCTCCTTACCCGCGAACACGGCAGGAGCCGCCATACAAACAGCCGGCATTGCAGCAGCCAGCTCATGAAAGCGGCGTATGTCCTCCTCTTGATACAGACGAGGAATCCACACCCCGACAGCCGCTTCCGGACCGCGACGACGCGGTCCCGATGGACGCGCCTCTGTAAGCGATGGCGTAATTTCGCCCCGCTGCATCAGCTCTAGCGCAAAATAAGCGGCTTTTTGCCAATATTGCATTTCCTCGCCCAGCGTAATGCCCGATGCCGCACAGCCCTTCTCGTCCATGCGGGTCAGCAGTGCCATCGTCTCGCGCGGTTCCAGCGCCAAGCCCTCCAATGTACGCCCCAGCATGGAACGTCTTTTGCCACCTCTGCCCGCGGTTTCCACACGAGCAGTGTTCGGTATTCGTACCTCGGCAAGGCGCAACGCAGCCTGCCGAAACGGCCGAAGGTCTCCCTTTAGCGTCAGCCTGCGAATTACACTGCTCCACGCATCGATACGTGGTTCCGACGTCTCACCAGAAAAGCAAAAAAACACATCTCCGAGCCATATCCCATAAAGCGGTTGATTCATATCTGTCTCCCGTCCAGCCTTTTGAATTATTACTCTTCATCATATACGAAAACGGGCTCTTTTCAAAACTTTATCACAAAAATAAATGGAAAGTCATAAGTCAATAACCTTAAATATTCATGTGGTTAACTATAAATAAGAGAATCAATTTACAGGATTAATTGTCTTTTTCTTCATCATCCGCTTTTGCATCCTTCAGATAAGGGTTCAGGCTGTCTTGCAACAGTTGCTTGACCTGTACACGCAGTTCTTTGGGAAATACGACCTCGGCCTCTGGCCCGTATTTTAGCAAAAGTCGGGATACATATCTAAACTCTTCGACCGGAATATATCCCTGCCATTCCTGAGCCTGCCCTTCCTGATGGGAAACATTTTGGAAGAGGGCATCTGATCCGGCCAGCCTGACACCCAATGCGGTAAATTTTATTTTGGACGGAATTCCTATACGGGAATCCTCCGAAGCCAACCATTCCTGAAGTGTAGGAAGGGTGTCCAAGGTGTCGTCCAGCATCGTTATTGTGATCACCCGATCTGAACGATACAAAATGATGCGGTCTCTGCTATGTGCTGGCATGTACCAATATCCGTGATCAAAATACAGTCCAATCGGATATACCTGAGTCCACTTTGCCCCGGAAGCGGAGCGGTAATGCATGTTCACCCGGCGCTTATTCAGCGCAGCCTCCAAAATGATTGAGGTGTAGGGTGACTCTGCGTGAGTGGGTAGCATACGAAAAGAAATGTACTCCTTTAATTGATCGATACTGTCCTGCACATCCTGTGGAAGTTCGGCATAATAGTGCTCGGATAAATGCTCACGAACTGAGCCAAAAGGGATATCTGGAATGTTCTCCAACAGTTGCAGCATGAGAAAAAGACCCAAGGCCTCGTCACGAGCAAGATGAAGGGGAGGAAGAAGCCGATTGGGAAGTGCCCGATACCCGCCATGAGGACCCATTTCGGTATAAAGGGGTAATCCGGTCTGCTGCAAATAGTCGAGATCTCTCTGTATCGTCCTGACGGAGACACCAAAACGTTCAGCCAGCTCACGCGCCGTATATTTTTTTCGGGAATCCAGTATCCTCATAAGAGCAATTCTGCGTTCGTTCATAAGGTACCCCTCTAATCAAAAATTAATTTAAAATGACCGTTTAACTACGACATACGATGTCATAAATACATTGTAACATTAGGATATAGAAAGGAGTGAATGAACACTATGAAGGATTTGAAATCAAACGCAGTTGTGCTGTATATTGCCATGAGTCTCGACGGGTATATCGCTTTGCCGGACGGTTCGGTGGACTGGCTGTATGATGTTAAAGGGGATGGTGGGGACAATGGATATGCCGACTTTTACGATACCGTTGGTACGGTGCTGATGGGCAGACTGACGTATGAGGAAGTATTGAAGCTCTCAGATGATTTCCCTTATGCTGGAAAGCCATGCTATGTGCTCACACGAGCATTAACGGAGCAACAGCAGGCGCCACATATTACATTTACGGACGAAGCTCTGACTGAACTGGTTCCACGTCTACAAGGACAATCGGAAGGTGCGGTATGGCTAGTCGGTGGAGGCCAGTTAGTCCAGGCCTTCTTACAAGCTGGACTGCTGGAGAAAGCTATCATTGCGATCATTCCCAAAGTGCTTGGACAAGGAATACCGTTATTTCCAGAGGGAACACTACCAAGTACGTTTGAACTCCAAGAAATAGAACGCCGCGGGGATATTGTTCTTCTCCATTACCATATATAATTAATTTTGCAAAAAAGCCTTCGTATGTTCAGGATCATGCAATTTCCCTGACATACGAAGGCTTTATCGCGTGCTTTTGTTCTTATTTAGTCTTCAAATTTTCCCATGTTTTCTGGAAATCATCGAATAGCTTCCCAGCATCCGATTTACCTGCCACATAGGCTTGCATCTGACTTCCGAATTCTTGCTGTGCTCCTTCAGGATAGCGGCTAAAGAACCAGCCCAGCAGTTTGTTTTCCTTACTGTACTTCACCACTTCAGCACCCAATTGGCCCATATCAGCCTCTGCCCCTTCGATGCTCTTGAACGCTGGAATAAACTTGAATTCCTTGGTGATATACTTTTTACCCTGCTCGGATGTTACCATCCAGTTTAAGAACTCTTTCGCCTCGGGTTTGACAGACGAATTTTTATTAACCACCCAGTTGTTGGCGACACCTACAAACAGCTTATCTCCGGCTGTTGCGTCTTCACCAATCGGCATAGGCAAAATACCCAGATTCAGCTTCGGATTAATTCCATCAATTTGGACTTGAGTCCAGTTCCCCTGCTGCATCATGGCAGCCTTTCCAGTGGCGAAGTTCGTTACCTGCGTGTTGTAATCAGTCGTGAGCGGCTTCGTATTCCCATACTTCAGTGTCAGATCGAACAACTTAACCCACTCGGCAAATACAGCGTTGCCCGGAATCTTTGCAGTTCCATCATTCAGTCCCTTAACGAAGGCCGAAGGGTCTGGCTGATTGGCAAATGCCACGTTCAGCAAATGATTGCCCAGCACCCAAAACTCCTGATATCCATTAGAAAATGGAGTAATCCCAGCGGCTTGGAGCTTTTGTGCAGCTCCCTCCAGTTCGGACAATGTTTTAGGGGTCTCCGTAATCCCCGCCTTCTTGAACAAATCCTTGTTATAAATAAAGCCGTACCCTTCCAGATTCATCGGCTGACCATACAGCTTGCCGTCTTTGGTCATCGGCTCTTTGGCGACATCGACCACATCCCCAACCCAAGGCTGGTCAGACAGGTCCTCCAAATATTCCAGCCACGTATCCAGCTCGCGGTAACCGCCGACGTTAAAAATATCCGGCTGCTCCCCGGAAGCAAACTTCGCCTTTAAAGCCGCTCCGTAATCACTGCCCCCGCCCACGGTCTGAATATCGAGCTTGATCCCTGGATGAGACGCTTCGTATTCCGCCTTCATGCGGTTCAGCGCTTCTGCAATCTCTACCTTGAACTGAAAAATGTGAATGGTTTTTTCCTTCACTTCCTCTTGGCCTGCGTTTTGTCCGCCACTGCTGTTACAACCTGCCAAAACCAGGGCAAAGGCCGCGAGAAGCAAGATTAATGCTTGAGCTTTCTTTTTAAAGGTATGCGTTTTCATGTTGATGTTCCTTTCTATTTTAAATTCATATCAGATGAACTCGAAAAATTCATGTGGCGACGGGGCAAAGGGAATGGTACTGAACAAGCGATAGCGCTCGCCTTTGTCTCTAGATTTCCACCTTTACTCGTTTATTCAGGGAAATCTGGAGGCAACAGCGATGGTAAGCACCCTCCGTTTGCGGAGTGGCACACCGTGTACATTTTCAGCTCATCCCACACTCAACCCTTGACCGAACCCGCCATAATACCTTGTATAATATATTTTTGCATAGCCAGAAAGAATGCGATGACTGGCAAGATGCCCAGCACCAGAGCAGGCAAAGCCAAATCCCACTGCTTTGTGTATTGTCCGAAAAAGGCATAGGTCGCAATCGGAATCGTGCGCAGCTCAGCCTTTTGCAGTACCAGAGAAGGCAGGAGATAATCATTCCAAATCCAGAGCGTATTTAAAATAATAACAGTTACCATCATCGGCAGCATCAACGGATACACAATTCGGAAAAACACTCCGTAAGGCGTACAGCCGTCCACCGTAGCTGCTTCTTCCACCTCGACTGGCACACCTTTGACGAATCCATGAAAGAGAAAGATCGACATTGGAGCTCCGAATCCCAGATAACAGATGACCAGACCACTTATACTGTTCATTAAATCCAGTGTACTTACAACCTTGACCAAAGGAATCATCACCGATTGAAAAGGAATAACCATAGCAGCTACGAACAGGCTGAACAACACTCGATTATAACGCGTCGGACGCCGGACCATTCGGTAAGCTGCCATTGAGCTGATCAGTACGAGCAGCAGATTACTAACTACCGTAACCACGAATGAATTCCATAAAGCTTCGGGAAAACGCGTGATGCTCCACGCTCTAGCGTAGTTGCTCCATACAAAGGTTTGTGGCCAGGCCGCAGAATCGGTGAGCAGGTCACCAAAGCTTTTGACCGAATTCACGAATAAAAAGTAAAACGGGACGAGGAATAACAATGCGACGAGGATCATCACTATCTCGGTCGCCCATGTTCCAAAGCGGTAGCGCTTGCTTGTTTCCATTTACGCTTCCACCTCCCGACTTTTCGTCAGTCGTACCTGAAGGCTCGTAACCAGAGCAACAATGATAAAGAAAATGAGTGCTTTAGCTGTTCCCAGCCCATAACGATTATTCACAAACGCTTCATTGTAAATATTGAGTGCAACCGACTCTGTGGACCCGAAGGGACCGCCTTTGGTCAGTGACAAATTAAGATCGAACATTTTGAATGACCATGATATCGCCAGGAAAAGACAAACCGTAACGGCAGGCATGATTAAAGGAAGTATAATCGACCGCAAAATTTGCATCCGACTAGCTCCGTCAATTTCGGCTGCTTCTAGCATATCGCGGGGCACATTGGTTAGGGAAGAGATATAAATCACCATCAAATAACCGGCAGTTTGCCAGATAAACACGATTACAATGCCCCAGAAGGCCGTGATCTCATCTCCCAACCAGGACAGATTGAAGAAGGACAAGTTCGTGCTCTCTCCGATTGCTGCAAATCCCTTGACGAAAATAAACTGCCAGATAAAGCCCAGCAACAGACCTCCGATCACATTGGGCATAAAAAAGATGGTCCTTAGTACATTTTTTGTTTTCAACGGTTTGGTTAGAAAATACGCCAGCAGAAAGCCAAAAATATTCGCAGCCACCACTCCTACCACCGTAAAACGGACCGTAAACCAGAACGCTGTCCCAAATTTGTCATCATTCCATAAAATGTGACTGAAATTATCCAGCCCGACCCACTTTGCCTGATTGGCTACTCCATTCCACTCTGTAAAAGAATAGTACATTCCGAGCATGAAAGGGATTACAATAATGATAACGAAAAATAACGTCGACGGCCCTACAAAAATCCATTGCTGTAGCCATTGCGACGACTTGGCGCGATTCAAACCGATCCCCCCTTATGTTGTCTATTGGTGTCTGGAACGCTCCTTTACGGCTTTCTTTCAGCAGTATGATGTTTGGGCCGTAAGGATAAGCGATTCACATGTTCATTATGTCGAATAAGCGCTCTCGAGAACACGTAGGATCGTGAACCATTAAGGGGGAAAATATTGACCTCTGGCTCGCCTTGAATTGTGAAAGGAGCTCACTGCATGAAATTTTACAGTATTCGTTCTCGCCTAATCTGGTTTTTGCTCATTGCGGTCACCCTGCCGCTACTGCTGTCGATGACCATGACCTTCGTTCTCACCAAGCACTCCTTGCGGGAGCAGGCCACACAAGAAAATGAGCGGCTTATTTTTCAGGGAATTACGAATTTGGATAACTATTTACAGGGTTTGAATCGCGCGTCCATCGGAGTCTATAATGACCCTCATTTTCTGCGTAATCTGGCCAAAATTCCGGATGATTACCGGGCCGTCGCTGAAATTTACACCACTCTGCAAACGATGATGAATGCTACGTCAGGCATTGACCAGGTGTATTTGCATTCTTTTGAGGCTGGGCAATCTACGCTGATTACCAGCACGGTTCCTCTACGGGAATTCCGGCTGGAGCCCTTTACCGGTTTTATTCATTATGGCCCTTCCGGACTGTTCATACAGCCCACGCATATGAAGCATTTGTACGGCTTTTCGGCGGTTTCCTATGCGGAGCACAGCACAGAGCAGCAAGTATTTACACTTCATCGGGCGATTCGGAACATTCCTGCCTCAGAGACGCTTGGGGTACTGGCTATAGATGTTGATCTGGAGCCGCTGCGCAGTATTTGCCGTCAATTGTATGATGCGGATACAGAGGAGCTGTTTTTAATTGATCGAAACGGAACGATCATATATAGCGGAAAAGAAGCATTAATTGGAACACACTGGAAGGAATCTGACCTGCTCAATCGAATTTCTAAAGAAGACGAGCACGGAGTGATTGAGGATGATACAGCATTGCACGTGTACGGCAAGCTGGATGCCAATTTGTCAGGCTGGACGCTCGTCAAGAAAATTCCACATCGTACGCTGTATTTACGGGCTACCCGCCTGACTCAGATCAATGCGGTCATTACAGGCGCAGCATTGCTACTTGCCATTGTTGCCACGTTATGGATTTCGATAAAAATCACGGCACCTATTAAGCGACTGACTCGCTACATAAACCAGATTCAGTCCGGTCAACTGGATGTAGACATTCGGGCCATGAGTAACGATGAAATCGGAGTACTGTCGCGCCGTTTCAGACAGATGATGGATACCATCAATAACCTCATTTTGCGGGAATACAAGCTGGAGCTGGCTAACAAGACACATCAATTGAAAGCGCTCCAGGCACAGATTAATCCTCACTTTTTATATAATACGCTACAGTCTATTGGAACCCTGGCTCTACAGCATGAGGTGCCGCGAATTTATTCGTTGCTCTCTTCCCTTGCCAAAATGCTGCGCTATAATATGAGGGACCATACGGTCGTTACTCTTAAGGAAGAAGCCGAACATGTAAAACAATATCTTGATTTACAAAAGGAACGCTTCGGTGAGCAATTAGAGGTCACTTACCAGTGGGAAGATGAAGTCCTGAATGATCGGGTGCCTAAAATGATTCTCCAACCGCTGGTGGAAAACTACTTTAAACACGGTGCCGATCCCCGGCTGGGGCCCGGTGAAATTCGCATTACAGGTAGCCGAATCCGGGAAGGTATTGTGAAAATAACAGTGGAAAATAACGGAACTAACATTCCACAAGCCGAGTTGGAGCAACTCCAGCATATGTTAAAACGTCCGCTAAAAGCCTACGAGGAGCCAGACACTAGCGAGCAGGACTCCATTGGCCTTCGTAATGTTCTATTGCGTATTCAGCTTCACTCGGAGGATGGTTCTAACACCCTGTGCGTAGACAACATTCTGCCTCATGGTGTCCGGTACACACTCGAAATTCGCACGGAAACCCATACGGAGATTCATATTAAGGGAGAGTGATCTGTCAATGAAAGTCCTGATTGTGGATGATGAGAAGCATGTGCGCCATGCCATACGGATGCTCGTACATTGGGAAGCTTGCGGTGTGAGCGAGGTGATTGAAGCCGAGTCGGGCGATCAGGCGATTGAGGTCATTACCGCCCTTTCCCCACCCGTTGTACTCACGGATATGCGGATGCCCGGCAAGGATGGGATAGCACTGATGGAGTGGATTCAAGTCAATTCCCCAGCAACCAGAGTCGTGGTGGTCAGTGGCTATGATGATTTTGACTTGGTTCGACAGGTCATCCGCCGGGGAGGCATGGACTATATTCTTAAGCCCGTGGATCCAGTGGAGATTAACGAGGCTGTAAAAAAAGCCACTCAAGCCTGGCGGACAGCAGAGCAAGACCGGAACAGGCAGACGATGCAGGCCATGGAAGTCAATCGGATGAGGCCACACTATGCTGATAAGCTCCTGACTGAAATCGTTTCCGGGATAGCGAATACCCCTCTTTCCATTACGCCCTTACGCGAGGAGCTACGTCTTCCCGCAGCTATTCAGATATGTAATGCAGCTGTGATGAGTACTACTCAGCTGGATGCCGATATACTGGACAAATATAAAACGCGGCGTGCGCTTTTGAGCTTTTCCCTCACTAACATCTGCAACGAATTTCTCGAAACTTCTCAAACCGGAGTTGCATTCCGCCATCTGGAGCGTATGGACGAAATTATTCTGCTATATTGGGGCGATCCATCTCGTTGGTCAAAGCTCTTGCAGGATATTCATACAGGAATCAAAACCGCTTTGCGGTGCTACATGCACATCGGGGTTGGCTCTTTTGGTGCCTTTCCCATAGCGGCAGCCACTGCCTACCAAGAGGCAAGGCAAGCGTTGTGGAAACGGGATGTGTTGCAAGCCGACTGGATGCACCAGAGTACCCAGACACGGCAGAGCATTCGTCTTCCCCAGTTACCTGACATGGAAGAGGAACTACGGCTTAGTGCGCTCAGCTGTAATGCCAGTCGTGTGTCTATAGCGGTAGGCCGCTGGATAGCAGCCGTAGCCGAGTTGCCTTCGGTTACAGCAGAACAGCTAGCCAGTTGGAATCAAGAGCTGGACTGGATGCTGGCCCGCTGGTTGAATGACAGACCCGGAGATACCGATGGCGAGGAGATGGCAGATGAGTCCGGCTCCATTCATGCCTTGCCGATCGACAACCGCGGCATGCTTTCGTTGCCCTTATGGCAAAGACAGGTCGAAAACCGACTGCTGGCAGCCGGTCAGGCACTTACACCAAGCCATAGTCCAAACAACCCGACCATCCGTGATATTGCCCGCTATCTGGATGCACACTACGATGAAGACATTTCTCTACAGGATATGGCGAGCCGCTTTTACCTCAGTCGGGAATATATTTCTCGTAAATTCAAGCAGGAGTACGGGGTTAATCTGTCGGACTATTTGTGCCAGATCAGGATGGGCAAGGCAAAGCTATTACTGCTGAATGACAAGCTGCGCCTTCATCATATTGCCGGTATGGTTGGTTATCAGGATGAAAAATATTTTGGCAAGGTGTTCAAAAAACTGGAGGGTGTCACGCCTGGCGAGTTCAGAAGACGCCATTCTGCAAATCCTCAGCCGTTATCGCATACAGCACGTGATCTTCCCACACACCATTAATCTTCAAGTAGTTGAGAGCTAGCCCTTCGCGGCGAAATCCTGCCTTTTCCATCACTCGATTGGAAGGCGTATTTCTTGGCATCACTCCAGCTTGAATACGGTGTAATTCCAACTCATTCAGGGCGTAGCGTACAATATCCTTCACTGCGGAAGTAGCATAGCCTTGTCCGTGGTAAGCAGGATCTACAAAGTAGCCCAGATTGGCGTTTTGAAAGGGGCCTCTAGCGACACCCGACAGCTCTATTCTGCCAATCAGCTTATTATTTTCCGGCAAAAAAAGTCCAAACGTATATCCCTGTCCGGCTTGTGCCGCTTCCAAACCGTTGGAAATCAGACGCGCCTGTTCTTCCAGGGTAAAGTAAACTTCAGGCCGTTCTGGCTCGAACGGTTTGAAAAAATCAAAATTTTCACGTCTGATCTCTAATAAACGTTCTGCATCATTTACTTGCAACAGTCGAATCTGTAGCCCCGGATGGGTTGACTCCATCAAAATCGCGCCATTAGCTCCATGTAACATTGTCAGTTTCCTTCTTTCTCAGTTATTCCTATATTATTGTGTTCACGGTCACAAGACAGGAAAATACCCCAGGTGCATGAGAGCAGCCTAGGGTATCTCCGTCATTCAAAATTTAGTCCGTAACAGGCATCCAGCCTGGAAGGGTCGTCAACGCACCCCACAGGTAGTCAGGAATGACTAGCTCCTGCTGGGCTTGCTTGGATAAGGTCGTGCGAATGGTATCTTCTGTGCCGTTTTGCACCTTCTGAACCCATTGCGGCTCCATCAAAAGTGGACGTCCCAGCGATACAAGCGGTACACCTGTCTCCAGTGCTGCAAGCGCCTCGTCCGGTGTATTCAGCGATCCGACTCCCATAATCGGCACACGGTTACCTACCTTCTCATGGATGAGAACGGTACGTGACCGTTCGTCACTACGGTCACGGAACGAACCACCGAAGAAATGATTTACGGAAATGTGCAGGTAATCCAGCCCTTGATCCGCCAGACGGTCTACAAGCACCATCGTATCATCCAGCGTGATGCCTGGCGTGTGTCCTTCCTCAGGAGACAAGCGGTATCCGAAAATGAATGGCCCCTTTGCATGTTCTGCGATCACTTTCTTCACTTCGTGAACAATCGCCAGCGGGAAGGTCATTCGTTTTTCAACACTTCCTCCCCATTCATCGGTACGAAGGTTGGAGTGCGGGGAGAAGAACTGCTGCACCAGGTAACCATTCGCTCCGTGCAGCTCCACACCATCATAGCCTGCTTCAATCGCGCGGCGAGTTGCTTCGCCATAGGCGCGAATGACGCGATGGATATCGTCGGATGTCATTTCACGCGGCACAGGTGCGCCTTCTTTTTCCTCAGCTACTGCGCTTGCACTAATCGGTTGTCCGTCTGGAATCTGATCCGGTGGACACAGGCGGCCACCATGATAAATTTGCAGGATCGCTTTCGCGCCCTCCTGATGAATCGTATCCGCCAGACGGCGCAGGCTAGGAATCATTTCATCCTTGTCCGCACCAAACTCATTAACAAATCCTTTACCATCTGGAGTTACATACACACAAGCGGTAATAACTGCGCCCACACCCCCTGAGCGTTCACGGTAGTATGCCAGTTCCTCGTCACTCACTTCACCATTTTCGTGGGAAGCAAAGTTAGTCATAGGTGCCATGGTAATACGGTTCTTCAACGTAACACCGGATGGCAGGGTAAAAGCTTCAAATAGAGAATTATATTTTGGGTTCATTCTTTCTCTCTCCTTCAGTTAAATCAGATCAGATAATATAAGGCTGTTGAGCATGAAGCCAAATACGAATTCGATGTAGTTTTCCTCCATAACGACTCAAACTACTGTTGCTTACTTAAATACAGTGGTTATAATAACCACAGTATAATGATCCGCAACTATAAAGTCAAATCTATCCTTTCTGACCATCCCTAAACTGTTCGAAAAAGCTGAACCGTAGCCACTTGGCACAAGCCACTAACAAAGCTTAATGCTTCCCGGTTGTGCTTTTCTTCTCCTCCCGGCGGGAAAACCAAGTCGCGAGCAACGAGCCGGAAATATTATGCCACACGCTAAAAATCGCACTCGGTACAGCAGCAATCGGGTTAAAATGAGCTGCTGCCAGCGCAGCACCCAGTCCGGAATTCTGCATTCCCGTTTCCAGCGTAACAGCTTTACGCTTGGAAAGATCCATGCCGAACAGCTTGGCAAACCAATATCCAAGCAGGAACCCGATTCCGTTATGCAAAATAATCACACCAAAAATAATCGGACCTGTCTCCAAAATCTTGCCTTTGCTACCTGCAATCACAATAGCCACGATGAGCATAATCACCAGTGTTGATATGAGCGGCAGCGCCTGGACACTGGCTTCTGCCTGTTTGCGAAATAGCGATTTGATGATAACACCCAGCACAATGGGGACAATAACTACGATGAGAATGTCCATGATCAGGGACTTCGCATCAATATTCATCCAACGTCCAGCAAGCAGGTTAATCATGGCTGGGGTAGCCAGTGGAGCAATCAGCGTCGACACCGAAGCAATCGATACCCCCAACGCCACGTCGCCTTTGGATAAAAGCGTCATTACGTTGGACGCAGTTCCACTCGGGCAACAGCCTACCAAAATGACACCTACCGCAATATCCGGTGGCAGCTGCAATACTAATGCCAATCCAAAGGCCAGAAACGGCATAATCAGATAATGCCCGACCACACCAATAGCCACATCCACTGGACGCCGGAATACTTCGCGAAAGTCAGCCGCAGATAAAGTTAGCCCCATCCCGAACATGACAATGCCCAGAAATAACTGTATGTATCCTTTCAACCCTGTAAACGCCGCAGGAAAGAAAAATCCCAAGCATGCAAATAAAAGTACCCAGATGGAAAAGGTCCCTCCTACAAATTTCCCTACTTTCTCCAATCTATTCATTCAACTTATCTCCTTACTTCTATATAAGTTGAATTTGAGGAAATACAGCTTATATAGTGCTTAAAATTTTTATCATTGTACTACATATGACTGCATATACATACCACTTTTTATGATTATGCCGGGATCAAGAAACTTTTACCGTTCCGACATATTCGAAAGTAAAGTGGGTATATTCATAGTAGAAGATTGTGACCAGTCAGTCATTTTGGATCATCATTCGTTGAGGAGGAGATATCCCAATGTCACGAAGCCATCCGTATAAATGGTGGAATATTATTGTATTTATTGCTGTCGTTTTCATTAACTTTCTGGCTTCTACACTTCCTATCGGTGGCAGAAGTACTGCTGCTGTATCCAACATGTACCCTACCTTGATCACCCCAGCGGGTTACGCTTTTTCCATCTGGTCGGTCATCTACGTGCTGCTCGCCTGCTTTGTTGTGTATCAAGCTACACCTACAGGGCAAGCCAAGACAAGCGTTCAATCCATCGGTATTTTTTTTATTCTAGGCTGTCTTTTCAATATCATCTGGATTTTCCTCTGGCAGTATGTATACGTAGAACTGTGCGTCATCGTTATTATTTTATACTTGCTTTCCTTGGGCGTCGTGTATGTACGTACCCGCACACCTCAGCCAACCCGCGGAGAAATGTGGTTCGTCAAGCTACCGTTCAGCCTCAACCTCGGTTGGGTATCCGTTGCTACTATTATCAATATTGCAGTGGCACTGGAAAAGAATGAATGGAGTGGCTGGGGACTCAGTGATACGACATGGGCGATCATTATCCTGCTCATCGGCACCATATTGGCGATCATGGTCAGCTTTCCTTATCGTGACAGCATTTATCCTCTCGTATTTGTATGGGCCTATGTCGCCATCGCCGTCGAGCATCCGAACCATGAAAATGTACGGCTGGCTGCATTGATCTTGGCAGCAATCATTCTGGTGTACGCCCTATGGCTATTCTTTGCCCGTAATCGAGACCGGGATTAAAGAAACTATTGATATCTACTAGCAAAAACAAGCGAGTTCGGGTCTGAATCATCTAGCCCAAGCTCGCTTGCTTTGTTTATTCATTTTATCCAATATGGTTAGGTATAGACTTTGATCAAATCTATAAGCTTGCTTGTCGAGTGATCTGCATTTATCTTCTTCATATTGATAATGTAATCCGACCTTTTTTCATACAAACGAAGAATCATGTCGACAAACCGTTCAGATTCCAACTCTTCCTCTTCTAAAAATTCACAAAAGCCTTGCGCCTTAAATGATTTTGCATTTAGAATTTGATCTCCCCGGCTAACCGCCTTTGAAAGAGGAATCAATAGCATAGGCTTCCGCAACGTCAAGAATTCAAAAATGGAATTTGAACCCGCCCTAGAAACAACCATATCTGCCATCGTCATAACATCCGCCAGTTCATCGTTTATGTATTCAAATTGCTTGTAGCCATGCATATGAATGGAATGATTCACTTGATCTTTACCACAAATATGCACGATTTGAAAATAAACGAGCAAAGCCTCTAAATTCATACAGACCATCTCATTGATCTTCTTGGAACCTAAACTCCCACCCATGATCAGAATGATCGGCTTATTTCGAGTAAAACCGCAATAGGCCAAACCTTTAGCTGCCACCCCATCTTTTAGTTCATCTCTCACAATAGCCCCTACATACCGGGTATGCTTAGAGCGAAAGTACTGAGTGGTTTCAGGAAAGGTAGTACAAATTTCTGTAGCAAATGTGCTGGAAATTTTATTAGCTAATCCAGGGGTAATATCTGATTCATGAATGATTACAGGGACTTTATTTAACCACCCAGCCAGTACCACAGGAACCGAAACAAACCCGCCTTTTGAAAAAATAATATCCGGTTTTTCTTTTCTTATAATCCGGTACGCTTGAGAAATCCCCTTCAGCACTTTAAAAGGGTCCTTAAAATTATCCCAATCAAAATATCTGCGCAATTTCCCAGTTGAGATGCTGAAATAACACACATTTTCTAGTCCGGAAATCAATTTTCTTTCAATCCCTTGTTCAGAGCCTATGTATTGGACACTCCATTGTTGTTCCAGTAAGTGAGGAATCAAAGCTAAGTTTACTGCTACATGTCCTGAAGAACCTCCACCAGTGAAAATTATTTTTTTATTAATCATCTCCACCTCCACTCTGTATTCAACAAAACAAAACACATTAAATTTGAGCAACCGGGTGCCTCTATTTAATAGGGACACCCGGTTGCCATGCAAACTTTTTATTTTATGAACGGACCTTTCAGACTATTCGCCCTTCAATGCAATGACTTCAATCTCCACCAGTGCATCCTTAGGCAGACGGGCTACCTCCACCGCACTGCGTGCTGGATAGGGTTGCTCAAAGAAAGAACTGTACACCTCATTGACGCTGACAAAATCGTTCATGTCCTTCAGGAATACAGTCGCTTTCACAACCTGGTTCATGTTGCTGCCTGCCGCTTCCAGAATGGCTTGTACGTTGCTCAAGGACAGGCGTGCCTGCTCCTGTACATCCTTACCAAACTCACCTGTTGCCGGATTCAGTCCAAGCTGTCCCGAAGTGTAAACAAACCCGCCTGCCTCTACCGCTTGGCTATAAGGGCCGATAGCACCGGGTGCTTTTTCAGTCGCAATTGTTTTTTTCATATGGGTTGGATTCTCCTTCCTGATACTGGTTCACCGTATTATAGCATGTGAAGCCCAAAGCCACTATTCCGTGCGACGGATTAACGCACTTGATGAATTAGAGATTACGATCGATGTGCCGCAACATACAGACCACCCATAAAACACAAATAACGCCGCTGCTGCCCGAATCATCGGGCAACAGCGGCGTTATTATCATTTTTAATCCTAAACGTGGTTTTACACGTTTACATCCGCATCCGCACCCGTTCCTGAACCAGTTTCCTCAACATCGGATGTTAGCTCCGCACCGATGACCCGAATGATGTCGTTCGGATAAATATGTACGCCGCTCGCCTGCGCAAGAGCGATTCGTACCATGGCTCGTGCGATGACCGAAGCCGGGATGGCACGGTAGGAAGCCAGCTTGCCCGTCATCAGACCGTCCAGCGCTTTCATGACAACAGCGGCAGCGGCTTCGCCCAAACGTCGTTCAGGTCTCGCTCCCAAGATCAGCGACGGACGGAACAAATGCAGCGCAGACAGCCCGATAGCGGCAAGCGCCTCTTCAGCCTCACCCTTGGTGCGATTATAAAACACGCGTGAATCTGGATCGGCCCCCATCGCTGAGATAGCTAGCATCTGTACAGCACCAGCCTCTTTGCCCAACTGGGCAGCTAGCACTGGATAGTCCACATCCACCTGACGGAACTGCTCCTTGGAGCCAGCCTTTTTCATCGTTGTCCCAAGGCAACAAAAAACATCATCCACCCCCTCGAAGGCGAACGCCGCTTTCTGCGGCTGTTCCCAATCGATGAGCACCTGCTCCAGCTTGGGATGCTTGATGTCCAACGGACGTCTGCCCATAACCATGACGCGGTTGTATTCCTTTTGCACCAGCAGCTCTCGTACAACATAACCCCCGACAAGCCCTGTTGCACCCACAACGACCGCTTTACGTTCCATGATAGACCTCCTTTGTGCCATAACGCTCCTGCTCCTACAATTGCGATTAGGTTAATTTAAAGGGTTGTTCGTCCGCCTCCTTGCTTTTGGACGGACACATCGGTAGGTACAGGGAAAATGTACTTCCATTGCCCTCCTCACTCTCCAGACGGATAAACCCGCCCAACAAGCGGGAAAAATCACGGCTGATGGACAATCCCAACCCAGTTCCTCCATATTTACGATTAATGGAACCGTTCGCCTGCTGGAATGCCTCAAAAATAACGTGTTGCTGAAGCTTGGAAATACCGATGCCCGTATCTTTTACAGCAAATACAACCCAATCTCCCTCTTGCCCCTTTTGATCCAGATGCTGTGTACTCATTTCTAGCAATACACGTCCTTCATGAGTGAACTTAAAGGCATTGGACAACAGATTACGCAAAATTTGCTGTACTCGTTTGGAATCGGACCGAATTTCATTCGGTATAGGCTCATGCTCCTTTAAGCTGAATTCCAGGTTTTTATCCTTCGCAGTGACTTCAAACTGCATCATCATCACCTGCGCAATCTCACGCACATTGACCGGCTCACTTACGATTTCCATGTGTCCAGCCTCGACCTTGGACAAGTCCAGAATGTCGTTGATCAGTTGGAGCAAATCATGCCCCGAGGCATAGATGAGATCGCTGTACTGGTATAACTCGTCTTCATCCAGTTCCTTTCCCTGCTCGTTGATAATCTGCGCCAGATTAATGATGCTATTAAGAGGTGTACGTAACTCATGCGACATCGTTGCCATAAAATCCGATTTATATTGGGAAGCCATCATCAGTTGCTTGGCACGTTCCTCTAGAATGACCTTTGCCTTCTGCAACTCATCTCGCTGCTCTGATAACAACTCATTCGCCTGCTTAATCTGATGATTCCGCTGTTGCTCCATCTGAAAGTCCCGTAAAATCAGAGCAAATAGAAAACTGAGGACGATGCCAATTGGCAGTGTCAGAGGAACAACCTCCGCTACATAATAGCGCCAGGGAATGACGCCCAGGCAGGCAATATTTAACGTATTTACGATATTAACCGCTAAAATAGTCACCGATGCCTTAATAATCAGACGCCAGGTGGAACGCCGCATCCAGTAGTTCAATCCGGCGCACAGGACGCCCAGGATACTCATATTCAAAAAGCCGACCCACGCCGCCATATGCAGACCAAAGGTAAATCTCGTAAGTCCGATTGCGACCCCAATAATAATAAGCGTATAGGAGCGGGGATACACCAATGCCGCGATAATCAGCGGCACAAAACGCAGATCAAAAATAACCGTTTCACTAAAGTTAAAACCAAAGCAAGAGCTGACCCATCCGCCAAATATCACTAGCAGCACCGAGCTGACATATTTGAACCGCGAAGAGGTACGACTCAAACCATATTTATAAATCACGTTCGCCACATAGGCAACGGCAATCAGCATCCCTAAATTCATTAAAAACATCATTGAAAATTGCATGGACTCACACTCCCATAGCGCAAAAAATTGGATGCCAGGCCTATGTTAACCTCGTCTGCCTTTCTTGTACATCATAACATGAAGCCCCATCTTTCGACATGTCAAAAGATGCTTACCTCCCTATATAAAAAAGCGAACCTCAATGGCTCGCCCTAATGTGCTGATACCTATAGAGTCAGCTTGTGATGCCTTTGTTCTGGCGCCACTCCTTGACAAATAATTCGGCAAAATAAGGATCCCATTGGGTTCCCTTTCCCTCTTCCAATATCATAACCGCCTTCTCTTCCTTCATACCTTGCCGATAGGGGCGATTAGACGTCATTGCATCATAAGCATCCGCTACAGCAATGATTCGTCCAAATAAGGGGATATCTTCCCCAGCGAGCTGGTCAGGATATCCTTTGCCATCATAACGTTCATGGTGCGAGCGCACGCCAGGCAAATAAGGGGCCATAGCATAAGCCGGTTCAACTTGCCGGAGAATGCTCTCCCCCATAACCGGGTGCATTTTAATCTGATCAAACTCCTCGTCCGTCAGCTTGCCGTCCTTGAGTAGCACAGCGTCAGCCACGCCGATTTTACCGATATCATGCAGCAAGGCTGTTTTGCGCAGCAAATCGATGTCCGCCTCATTCAAACCTCCCTTGCGCCCAATGAGTACAGAGTATTCAGCTACACGCAAAGAATGTCCTGCGGTATAGGCATCTCGTGCATCCAGTGCTGCCGCCAAGGTGGCGAAGTAACTGTCCAATAGCTGACCGTTCTTTTCTTCCCGTTCCTTTAGGCCCTCAATCATCATGTTAAATCCTTCGACCAGCTCCGCAAATTCGTCCGAATACAAATCGCTGGCATTACTGTTCAGGCGGCCTTCCTTCACTTCATTCATTTTTTCCAGCAGGTGGTGGATCGGCTGTTCGATCTCACGGGTCAGCAACCTGCCTCCCAGATAAGCAAAGGCTACACCAAAGATTAAAATCGCACCCGCCCATGCCCAATAGGAACTAGAATTCGCCGCCTCCAAACGTTCCAAGCGAATCTGTGTAGCTAAACAAAATAAAAATAAAGGAAAAGCACCAATGAGCGTCGCACTTAACTGAAATTTATGCCGAAGCGATAGCAGGACTCGTCCTCGCAGGGACAGGCTCAATCCATATTGCTGGTAGGTTCGATCCCGAATTTCCTCCAGCAGTGGTTTGATTGCTCTCATGGTCAGGAAAAATTCAACCAGTGCGTGCATGGAAGCAACCAGACAAGCTCCTATACAGGCGATTCCTACATAATAAAAGGGAAAAGTAAGTTGTCCAGTATGTATCATCCATAACGCAATGACGGTTGCCGGGATAGAGAAGCCTAACAAATGCGGTCCTACAATACGTAAAACTGACAAATTAGGCAGATGATGAACCCGGATATACACCGCTTCTACATCCTTGAGTGTTTCCTGGTTACCTAGAAAAAAACGATGAACTGGTCTCAAATGGATTCGAAACACTATGGTTTCACAAGCAATCATAATGACGCTGGAAAATGCAATAATTTTAACAAGACCCCAAATTTCATAGTGGGCTACATTTAACGTGGAAAATACAAAAATCATACCTACCAACAATACAGTGATAAACGAACCTATAATATAGTTCAGGATAACATGCTGAATAAAGCGCTTATAGGTCGGCAAATTGCTACCCCTCTTTTCATCCGTACACTCTAAAATATCTTGTGTATTCAATATCGGAGTCCAACCATCAAAAGTTTACCTTCTTGCTTGAGCATTTTACAATACGAAGACGACTTTTAGTCTGCAATTTATAGATGGGAAATCATACTATTCTTAATTAAGAAACCAAACACACCTTGTGTTTTAGATATATTCCTGCTATACTATTAAAGTATGTATTAACCCCATAAGATTCCACGCAACAAGCTATTACTCCTAATCACCGTATGGAGCTTCTCCAAATTTTATGTATAACCCTAATGTAGAATTTTGAGCTTTTGCCGAAGATTTTCACATTCACACTGGCGCGGTCATCGGAGCCGCAAGGACGAAAGAGAGGTAGGGCTTTTGTCGTTTGGAAAATGAACAGTGGAATCACACTGCCCCTTATGAACATGCTGACCATATATTGCAAGGTAGCAGGGGTTGAATATATATTATGCCATCAAACGATGAAGTTTGGGCAAGCTGTGCAGTACATGCAAACTGCACCCATCCTCCGGATGATCCCCGGGGGATTTTTCATTTTACGGAAACCGTATCATGAACAAAAAAATGACCCCGTCGATACATCGACAGGGCCTATAGCTTGATCAAAAAGGGGTTAATAGGGTCATTATAGTCTCGCTTTCTTAAAACTAAATGATATGCACCTTAAAAACTCATTAATTCTCCAGTTTTATATACCTTCTAATAATTCGTCCAATATTCTGTACCATCGGTCGGCATCGTTTGCGTAGTGGAACGTCTTGTTTCGGCTTGAGTGCGCCTTTGGGTCGAGGGACGCTCCCATCCTTCCAGTAAAACAACATGTTGGGTACCCGAATTGTTTTCCCAAGTGATGTAGCGCTCCTGTTCCATATGTCGCAAGGCGACTGTAATTTCAGCGTCTCGCTTGCCCGTTTTTACGGTCAATTCCGCCATTGTAGGCATGTGGCGATGCTGGGCGAAATAATTATACAAAATACGTAGCAGCTTTCGTTCCAAATCTGGCAACATCGTCTTCCCTCCTACAAAGAACATATGTTCCCATTATAACACATAAAAATGCACCCTCCTACTGGAAGATGCACTGGGCTTGTATTCCCATGTTGAATTCAGTTTTTTTCCTTCTCTTGACGACCGACAGAGCGCAGCCACCAAGCGACTCCACCAACACTTCCAAGTGCCAGAACCGTTAAGAAAATAATATAGAACAAATGAAATGCACGATCACTCATGGCAATCGCCTCCCTTACTTTATGTATACACTTTCCAGCTAAGCCTGTAAACCTCTTTTTGATCCCACATTCTAAATTTCCCCAAGAACTCGACAATAGATACTTGCTTGAGATCCATCGGTGCATACTAACTAAAAATGGTTAATACCAAATATGAGACAGACCAAGGAGGTTATCGAATATGAAATTCCTATTGATCGTGATCATCGTCGTGCTGATCGTTGTGTTGCTTATGAGAAGACGCAGATAAGCGGAGACATCCTGCATGGTTAAAAAGGAATACAAAAAGGGCTTTCGGCACATCACCGAAAGCCTTTATTCATATGAGGTTAGGGCTAAATTACGCCTTGTTCTTCTTGCTATATTTAATAAAAGCAATTACAAGCGCAACAGCAAACAATATTCCGCTGACTACCCATGTTGTCAGAAATGCCATACCCAAACCCACATTAGACCCCATCGTCGGGTGCTGCATGGCAGTAAACACCGAGCCCTGCATCATAAATATGGTACAGAATAAAACAACGGGCGCCAAAATAATCGTGCTTGCCGTCTTCCGACTACCAGATACTGCGATCACGCACAGAGCGGAAATCACCAAGATTACCCAATATATAACTGCTTCCCAAATCACTGAAGTGCCCACTGTTCAACCTCTTTTCTATCCATTCGTATATGCCTCTTCTATTGTAACAGACGTCACACAGTGAACCAAGCCATAATTTGATCAGAAAAGGGGTAAACTCTGCGAATAACGTAAATAATGTACAGTAGCAATCCTACATTAAAGACAGGAAAGGAAATGATTCCATGAGAAGTGCAAGCCCTTTTGTCATTGTAAACGACGTGCAGCAGTCAATTGACTATTACCAATCGGTTTTAGGCGGAAAAATCAAAGTGCTAAACAAGCAGGAAGGCAGACTCTTGCACGCTGAACTTCACCTGGGTAGCAGTCATATCCATTTTTCGGATTCCTACGGTAAGCCGCTGAAAGCACAGCATGTACAAATCATTCTCGACTGTGAAAGTGAGGACGAGCTTAAGCAGGCTTACCACGCACTAGCAGAAAAAGGTACCGTTACCGTGGAGCTACAAGATACTTTCTTTGGTGCGCTGCACTGCGAAGTAACAGATCACCTCAACCAGATTGGATGGGTGATGAACTATTTTAAGAGATGATCACGTTCAGCCATAACCGAATACGTCTTATAGCCACCATCAACGTTCCTCACCCGATAACCGTATTGGATCAAAATTCGGGCCGCAATATAGCCTCGCAGACCAACTTGGCAGGATACCGCGATCTCCAGATCACTAGGGATTTCCGCCATCCGCTCTCTAATCTCGGCCAGAGGAATATGAATCGAACCTGGAATGGCTCCTGCCTGTAGCTCCACTGCATCCCTAACATCAATAATAAGACCACCCTTTCGGTGAAAATCATCAACTTCATGCCACTGTATCGTTTGGACCAGCCCATCCATGATATTCGAAGCCACGTAGCCCGCCATATTCACAGGGTCTTTTGCTGAAGAATAGGGAGGTGCGTAAGCAAGTTCAATATCAGCCAGTTCTCGGACGTTCAAATGACCACGAATAGCCGTCGCAATGACATCAATTCTTTTGTCTGCTCCATCAGCTCCAACAGCCTGCGCCCCATAGATCATCCCATTCTCGGGATTAAAGAGCAGCTTCATAGCGATGGGTGATGCGCCAGGATAATAACCAGCATGCGAACCGGGATGAATATGAACAGCCTGATAAGGAACACCCAGCCGCTGTAATGTTTTTTCATTATTACCTGTAGATGCTGAAGTCAATGCAAAGGTCTTAATGACGGATGTTCCGAGCGCCCCATCATAAGAAATTGTCTGACCGTTAATATGATCTGCTGCCAAGCGCCCCTGACGATTGGCTCCCCAAGCTAGCGATACCATCGTTGCAAACCCATGATTGCGGTCCTTGACCTGGATGGCATCCCCCACCGCATAAATGGCCGGATCGCTGGTTTGCAGTTGGGCGTTGACCAGGATGGCGCCGCGAAAACCAAGTTCCAATCCGCTTTGCTTGGCCAACTCATTTTCAGGAACAACACCGATCGCCAGAATAACCATGTCCGTCTGAAGTACACCCCCGGAGGTCAAACGAAGTTGTGCACCCTGCTCTTCAAAAGCCGTGACTCCTTCCTCTAAACGCACCTCCACCCCGTTCAGTCTCATATGCTGTTCTACCCATTTGGCCATTTCAGGGTCCAGCGGATTCAATAATTGTTGTCCCATATCAATAATAGTTACTGCAAGTCCACGCTCCCGCAAATTCTCGGCCATCTCCAGCCCAATAAATCCGGCCCCGATCACCGTGACATGCTGGGGATGTCCTTCATCTACATATGCTTTAATGACGTCCGTGTCATGAATGTTTCTTAATGTAAATACATTCACAGCTTCATGTAATCCGGGAATGTCCGGTATCATCGGTTTGGCTCCCGGCGACAATACTACAATATCGTATGGCTGCTCATCTGTTTCCCCTGTAACCATATCGCGGAAATGGACGAGCTTCTGCTCGCGGTCTATTTGTATCACTTCTTTCAGTACCCTTACATCTATATTAAAACGGTCTCTTATCCCTTGAGGTGTCTGGAGAAACAGCTTCTCCCGCGCATGGATTGTCCCGCCAATATAGTAGGGAAGGCCACAGTTCGCAAAAGAAACATGCTCTCCGCGTTCAAACAGAGTAATCTCGTCTTCCTCATTCCATCTACGCAATCTCGCAGCAGCAGAAGCTCCACCTGCTACCCCGCCAATAATAACTATTTTTCTACCCACTTCTTCCCCTCCTTATATACCCTATGGGGTATAATATATACCTATGGGGGTATGTTGTCAACACGCAAAAAAAGACGGAGGTTGCCCCCCGCCTGATCAACCCTGAACGAATACCGATCTGGGTCGAAAAATCACTTGCGATGCTACACGAATGCTCTGTCACACTTAGTCTAAGAAGAGTCTACTGCTACTACTGCTGGCTGGCCGCGATCGCCTGCTCCAGATCATACAATATATCGTCTATTGCTTCTGTCCCGACAGATAGGCGTAACAGCTCCGGTTTGACTCCGGCAGCAACCTGTTCTTCCTCATTCAACTGCTGGTGCGTTGTGCTTGCCGGATGAATAATCAAAGACTTGGAATCACCTACATTCGCCAAATGAGAAAATAGCTTTACATTCGCAATTAGCTTGCTTCCCGCCTGGCTTCCACCTTTAATACCAAAGGTCAGGATTGCTCCTTGTCCTTTCGGCAAATACTTTTGAGCTAATGCGTAGGACGGGTGGCTCGGCAACCCGGTGTAGCTGACCCACTCCACATCCTTGTGGCCTTCGAGATATTGCGCTACCTTCAAGGCATTTTGACTATGTCTTTCCAGCCGCAGATGAAGTGTCTCCAAGCCTTGAAGCAGCAGCCATGAATTGAACGGAGAAATGGCAGCTCCCAAGTCCCGTAGCAATTGCACCCGTGCCTTGATAATATATGCGATAGGTCCCACCGCCTCGGTGTAAACAACTCCGTGGTAGCTCGGGTCCGGCTCAGTCAGCCCCGGGAAACGACCACTCGCTTTCCAGTCAAACTTGCCGCTGTCCACGATCACCCCACCAATAGACGTACCGTGTCCGCCAATAAACTTCGTTGCCGAATGCACGACAATGTCCGCTCCGTATTCAATAGGACGCAATAAGTAAGGACTTGGGAACGTGTTATCCACAATCAGCGGAATACCATATTCGTGCGCAATCGCCGCTACTGCTTCCACATCCAGCACATTGCCCTGTGGATTGCCAATCGTTTCGGCAAAGATGGCCTTCGTTTTATCCGTAATGGCATGGCGGAAATTCTCTGGATCATCCGAATCGACAAAATGCACCTTAATACCCAACTTGGGCAGTGTGGTAGAAAACAGATTATATGTACCGCCATACAGGCTGGAGGCTGATACAATTTCATCTCCAGCTCCCGCAATGTTCAGAATGGAGAAGGAAATCGCCGCCATTCCCGAAGCTGTGGCCAACGCGCCAGCCCCGCCTTCCAGTGCTGCAATCCGTTGCTCGAACACATCCGTGGTCGGATTCATCAGACGCGTATAAATGTTGCCGAATTCTTTCAGCGAGAACAAATCAGCCGCATGCTCGGCATCCCGAAATCCATATGAAGTGGTTTGGTACAACGGAACGGCGCGGGAAAAGGTAGTAGGATCAATCTCTTGTCCGGCATGGACAGCGAGAGTTTCGAATGACAGCTTGCGTTCTTCTGACATGATTATTTCCTCCCTTGTTATACGTGCTGTATGAATCGTCTCTTCCTGTATGCGTAGTCATGGATGATTTTTCAATTATTCTCGCACAAAAAGAACGATTTGGGAAGAAAATTCTCATTATTCAGGTAGGATATTATCATTTTATTTAAAGCATCAGGTTTCGGATCGAAAGGTTTTGCCCAAATGCTCACCCAGACCAAAATAATGGCGGAAATTATAGATGAGCGGACTCCACTTTGTCGGATCAATATGGTTCTCGCCGAGGATGATATCCTGATGAACATGCACCTGTATGGCTTGAGTTTCGACGATAGCAAAATAAGGAGAATGGTCAGGAATTCTTACATCCCTCACCTTGGCTTCAATTTGAATAGGGCACTCCCTAATTCGGGCAGGCTTGACCCTATTCGACTCAATCGAAGTGAGTCCGCTGATCTCATACTTATCTTTATGGTACATAAATCCATGTCCCTTTTTTTCCGCTGGAACAGGATTCTTACCTGTATAAGGAGCCAAACGTTCTACATTTTCCCACATGGAAGGTCCCGGAACATTGATTACACATTCGGGATGCCGCTCCATATTTTCTAATGCTTTGCCACCTGTTCCAATGCCTAGTACCACACAATCTCCTAATGCCCACGAGGAGGAAATCGGGCTAATATTGGTCGTTCCATCCTCATTCACCGTATTGAGTAAAATCACAGGGGTTCCGTAATATAAAATGCTAGGGTTAATCGTTTTAACGTCTGGGCTATGATTCATTCCATTCATCTGATTTATTGGGTTCATTATCTCTTCTCCTTCTATTCAGATCTGCCTCCCTATTGTAAAATATAAATATTTCAACCTTCATCGAAGTATGGATTACAAAGGGGGATAACCGTGCCATGAGCACCAAGTCAAATGTAGCTATGATTGCTTCTCTTGTTAGCGAGCCTTCTCGTGCAGCTATACTCACCGCTTTATTAGACGGCAGGTTCCACACGGCAAGTGAGTTGGCCCATATGGCAGGCATCAAACCGCAAACGGCCAGCTTCCATCTGGCTAAAATGACCGAGGCACACGTCGTTACTGTGGAAAAACAAGGGCGTCACCGTTACTATGGCATTCAAGACCCCGAAGTTGCCCGGGTGATGGAGTCATTTTTATCCATAGCTCCACCTGTTCCAATCAAGTCATTCAAACAAGCCTCCGAAAACGAGGCCATACGGTTGGCAAGAACTTGCTACGATCATGTTGCGGGTCAATTAGGCGTACAGCTCATGAATTTTTTCATGCAAAAGGGGATTCTTTCCGAGGATCAGGACGGGCTTCATATTACGGACCAAGGAGAGACTTTCTTCACTGACTTTCAGATTGACCTTACAAAAACAAGACAAAAGCGCCGCTCCTTCTCACATAAATGCCTGGATTGGAGTGAACGACGCCATCACCTTGCCGGTGCTTTAGGAAGTGCTATTCTGGACAGATTATTCGAATTACATTGGATCGAGCGTCTGCCTACAACCCGAGCGATACGTATTACAGCCGAGGGTAAAAGAGGTTTTAAAGAGATATTTTCGATAGAGGTCGACTAGATCATCAGAGCCCTTTTATTTTTCGCATTACCTCAAATCAAGCAGACTGTTTGAATTGGGCAATAGCAATGGCGGAGTCCTGAAAGTTAACTCCTGTCGTAGTAAGCAGGATAAATTAAGAAGCTTTCCCGCTCTGATCCGCCGCTTTTGCCCCATCTGCCGGAGAAGGTTGAATGGTATTATGAAAAAAAGGTAGCCACAGCCACATACGTCTCCTTTTCATAGTCAATGATGTGTATACATATGACTAATCCGCATATCAAGACTGTGCGTTTCCCCAGAGTAATGAAACAGGTGTGGGCTGGATGAAGCTGTTCATTGATCAACCTCTCTTGAAGAACTCTACCGTTTCGTTAAATGATTGCTGAGCCGAATGTACGTTATATCGGGGAGAGTACGGATCACTGAATCCGTGCTGTCCGCTGAATTTATGTACCCGGATATTACGGTTATCTAAAATTGAAATGAGCTCATCCACATTAAATGATGGTTCTTCCTGTGGGAAAAAAAGCAGTGTTGGACAATGTGGAGTTATTTCTAAATAATTCCTAATACGAGAGCCATAGTATCCTACAATTCCATCAACATACTTTTCTTTACTACACAGCCAGGCAACCGTTGCCCCTATGCTAAAGCCGACGATAAATACCTTTTTATAGCGAGCTCGAATACTTAATAATAAACTTTCGATATGATAGAAAGAGCGTTCAAATCCTATATTTTTTATAAAATTGGTATAGGCACTTTCCTCTTGCGAATAGTCATAAGGCGTTTCTTTGCCTAGTAAATTTGGACAAATGACATCATAACCCTGATCTGATAATAGGCTACAAAAATTTTGTATATGCTTGTTAATCCCATAAATCTCATGCAGTACAACAATTAGGGTGCTCGACTTTTTATCTATGCTTATCATATTGTCCCCCTAACCAGTTTTGAATATGGGAAAATAATTCATCCGGATACGCGTATTTTTGCAGCAATAATTGTTTACAGTCCATATCTCTTTGCTTAGCTACCCACAGATCATTACGCAAAATTTGTTTAGCCACATATAGAGAGGCGAAGCAATACATATTAACAACCTGTAGATAAGCACCTTCAGATATCGGAGGAGTACCCGGGATCGTAGTGGTTTGAGGGATGATTTGGTTTCCATTTCCCATCTTATCGAACAGCATCCTAACCCCCCGCTGAAACCCTTCAGGAATACGCCCATTTTTGATTATATGATCCAGATCAGAAATATGACGGAATAGAAAATCAACCTCAGCCCCTTGGTCAAAGAGAACGAGTTTTTCCGGATCCCCTTTTGCCGTTCGAAACATAAAGCTGGTCCAAACTTTGCCGATGTTTAGTAACCATTGATCATTTTGAAGATAGTAATCTGGATTCGTTGAAAAGACGACTACATCCAAGTCAGAAAACTCATCAAAAGGCTTGTCCTCTCTTGCCCGGGACCCAACGATATAAACCGCAATAATTTCCTTATTAGAGATTCCCCATTCGGATATACGCTCCTCAAGCACTTCGTAAGCATTATTCATTACAATATATCCTCCTTTTTTAGAAAACATTATATCCAATCCAATAATTACGGTATATATTTTTAGTTAACATTCAAAGGAATGCTGCCTGATATACACCATTCATCAAATCAATTTCCCAATCTTCATCCTGTGATATAATTCTTTCAATATTACAGTTTGGAAGGATGGTGCAGATGTCGGAGCAGCGAGTATACATCCGGTTCTCTGAGGAGACGGACGCCGCAGAGTTGGCAGCAATGTACAAGCGCAATCGAGAATTCTTTGAGAAGTTTTCGCCAAACAGCCAAGAGAAGTACTATACGGAGGAGCACCAGCTCCAGACGATTATTAAAAGCAAGGCCGACATGATGGAAGACCGGAAATATTCCTTCGTGGTATGCCACAAGGAGGACGACCGGATTATAGGCAGCATAAGCCTATCTTTTGTGGTGAGAGGACCGCTTCAGAGCTGTATGATCGGATACAGCCTAGATCAAGCATATAACGGCAAGGGCTATATGACGGAGGCGGTGAAGCAGGTGGTTCGCTATGCTTTCGATAAGCTAAAGTTTCACCGGATCTTCGGGGAAGCCTCTCCCCAGAATCCAGGATCCATACGTGTGCTTGAGAAGGCTGGCTTTCACAAAGAAGGCATCTCTCGAAGCAACGTAAAGATCAACGGAAAATGGGAGGATCACCAGGTTTTGGCGATTATAAATCCGTCAGAGGATATCTAGTTTAAAAGGAGGTTATTATGAAGTATCAATCCATCAAACTGAATGAAAAGTTATCTAAGTTTAGTGATCATTGGTCTCCGAAAGTTATTGGTGAAATGAATGACTATCAATTTAAATTGGTGAAAATAGTTGGGGATTTTGTATGGCATGATCATCAGGATACCGACGAGGTCTTTATTGTACTTGAAGGTGAGATGTTCATTGATTTTAGAGATGGACGGGTACAAGTTTCTCAGGGAGAGATGTTTATTGTACCTAAGGGGGTCGAACATAAACCTTTCGCCCATGAGGAGTGCCATATCATGCTAGTAGAGCCGAGGGGAGTGGTAAATACTGGAGGAGCAGAGTCAGAATTAACGGCAGCCAATGATACTTGGATTTGAATATATAGCAATAATTAGAAGTGAACAAGAAAAATTGAAGCTGATCGGAGATGGGGCGTATGCACTCCGTAGCTGTCTATTATTGCACTAAGCAACGGGCAGGGGGGATAGTTAAACAAAAATTTCGAGAAAGGAAGAGTATAGTGGATGATAAGAAACGCAGAATTTAAGAATAGTTATGCAGGATGGCGAGAAGTAGAAATAAAGGATTCCTCTCTAGGCATTACATTTCCCATGATGGTAATGTATCCAACGGACGAACCCGAACAAATAGAGCGATTGGGTCCATACCAGTTAGAGTTGGCGAGAGAGGCAGGGCCATCGGAAGGAAGGTTCCCTTTGGTTATCATCTCTCACGGTACTGGCAGTACACCGCTTGTGTATCGGATTTTGGCGCAGTATTTAGCACGTAATGGTTTTATTGTCGGCATTCCAGAGCATCCATTTAACAATCGAAATGATAATAGTCTGGAAGGGACTGCCCAGAATCTTATCTATAGACCTAGACATCTTAATATGGCCACCGATTGGTTTTTCGATAGTATGCTGTTCAAGGACAATTTGATACAGAATGCTGTGTCGCTCATTGGACATTCCATGGGTGGTTATACGGTATTAGCAGCGGCAGGTGGCGTGCCGACTTCTTTTCCTCACGAGACCTCGGACGGAAAGCCCCAGCTTATAGAGGTTACACCAGATTACCGAGTAAAATGCCTCGTTTTACTAGCGCCAGCGTCGGTCTGGTTTCGAGCTGAAGATAGCTTGCGTACGGTTAATCTACCTATCTTAATGATGGATGCAGAGAAGGATCAGTACACTCCTTCTTTACACGCGCGTATAATATTGGATGGCGTGCTGGACCCTAAGAAGGTACAATACAAAACAGTAAAAAACGCCGGACATTTCTCCTTTCTGAGTCCTTTCCCGAAATCGATGAGGACTCCAGCCTTTCTCCCATCGCAAGACCCTCCCGGCTTTGATCGCGAACATTTCCATAGGGGACTTAATGCTGACATATTGGATTTTCTATATGCTCATACACGTTAGTTGGATGACAACA
Source organism: Paenibacillus sp. FSL M8-0228 (assembly GCF_038007385.1). Taxonomy (NCBI): domain Bacteria; kingdom Bacillati; phylum Bacillota; class Bacilli; order Caryophanales; family Paenibacillaceae; genus Paenibacillus; species Paenibacillus sp. FSL M8-0228. Next base: position 558,059 of record NZ_JBBOXA010000001.1, on the reverse strand, counting down.
GCGGCTGTCTAAGACTTTATCTTTCAAGTCTTGGTCCGCCGCTGTTTGATTTTTTGTTCAGTCTAAAGCTTTATTTCCACTGGATATTTTACAGAAACTGTGTTCTTTTGGCTGGGCTCTCTCAGTGCATGATTTCTCTCTTATTCACCTTAACACCTGATAAGGATTGATCAAACATATCGAGAATAAAAAGGAACCTCTCAGCTTCACGAAATACATGATCGGCTAATAAAGGATGGATAATGCTTTTTATTCGGCACTCGTCGATTAAATCACGCGCTGTTTTCTTAAAATCACGCAAGGACTTCACAGAGACACGGTTCTCATCAACAAATTGACTCAGGAGTGGAACGGTTTGTGACTGTGGTCGCATATGACTTAGGTCAATCGCTTGAAACATTAGCATATCAAAATCATTACTAAACTCCCTAGCTTGTTCAACCAGTTTACGTTCGGATGGATCAAGCAAATGGCCTATAAATTTTGCGTGATCGGCCATGATTTTTAAGAAAAATACATTTTCGTCAATAATAGCATCAGGTAAGGGTTCAAGTGTTCCTGAATTCAGTTCTCCTAAACGGTTTCTGAAATAATTTGCTTCCCGACTTACGTGATCTACCAGTAAAGGAAAATTGGTTTGTCCAGGAAGCTTGCATTGTAATATAAGGCCCAGTACCATCCTCTTAAATGCCCAAATATTCGTCGCCGCATTCTGAACTTCCGTATTAAACTCTTTGATTGTATAAGGATCTGTCTTGTTATTAAATTCATGCGACCTTTTCTCGATATCCTCGAAAATAGCGTAAAACTGATTGGCTTCTGTTTTAAGTTGAGTATCTTCCGCTCTAAAACCTAACCCCAGAAAAAAGGAATGCTCCTTCATAATCCTCGACCAAAATCGTATTTCATCTAATGAGCGCGCTACGAATGCATCCAATCATATCCCTCCTCTATGTGAGCAAAAAGCACTTACTTAGTCATATGGGATATGCCAGGTCATTATGAATGATGAAGTTCCAAATCTCATACAAATCTAATTTTGAAGTTGAGCTATTGTGACTCGTAACTCTGTTGCCTTATTTATGTACCTGAAATATTTCTTCATACTGGCTAATGACCGTCAAAGTTATTAGATCTTTTAGAGTTTTCTCCTTTTCATACTTTCGACGACCTAGGTTCCCCTGAAACAAATTAAATTCCATAATAATACTCATATTTGAATTTATATCATTTAATGTTTGGACATTTCTCCCAATCTAGTTCTATAATTCACTTGTTATTACATATATTTAGGAGGAAGTCATGAACAATATTATATTCAAAAAACTAGGAACAATAGTGTTAGCCCTTCTCATTGGAGCTTCGGTGTTCTCATTGTTCCCTACCGTTACAAACGCAGAGACTACAAATGTGACTTGGACAAATGGATCTTTAGTAAGGATTCTTGGGAGTAACGGTGATGCCGACAAAGCAACTATTGGGAAAGCTTCAGGCAAATGGTTCTGGGAAGTAAGCGTAAATGATAATAGGTACGATTCTATAACTTTAATAGGAATTACTGGGGAAACAGGTACACTACCCACATCGTCATGGGAAATGATGGCTAAATATGGCTTGGATGGTCAACTGTTAATTAGAACAAAAAACACATCAAACAATATTCAAAGAACTCCTTATGGTAGTATGTTTGGCAGCAATGACGTGATTGGTGTAGCTTTAGATTTGGACAACGACAAAGTCACATGGTACAAAAATGGGGTTTCCCAAGGAACAAGCATTGCAAAACCTTCAGAGCTTGCTGGATCACAAGTGTTCCCACTAATCTACAATGGCAATGCATCAGAAAAAAAACTTACTGCTAATTTTGGAGCAAGCGCTTTTAAATATTCTGTACCAGAAGGTTTTTTACCTTATCAAGATTCGGATACATCTACAACACCTGATCCATCTACAAAGCCTGACCCGTCTACTACACCGGATCCATCCACTAAGCCCGATCCGTCTACTACACCGGATCCATCCACTAAGCCCGATCCGTCTACTACACCGGATCCGTCCACTAAGCCCGATCCGTCGGATACAGATGGGGCCTCCCAACCAACTGGTGATCGTGCCATTCTCACTGTAACCATGGACAATGGGTTTGATAAAGAATTCGATTTGAGTAAAAAAGAACTGAATGCCTTCATCGCTTGGTATGACGCTAAAGATGCTGGTAGAGGTGCTTCTTTCTTTGCCATTGACAAGCACAATAACAACAAAGGTCCATTCAGCAATCGCAAAGACTACGTAATCTTCAACAAAATTCTCACATTTGAAGTAAGCGAATATTCAACTAAATAAACATATGAAGGGCTTCATGTCGGCTAACATGCCGATGAAGTCCTTCTTTATATTTACTTAATCTCGAAATCACGCCTAAACTGCTATAACTGGACGATACATTTTTTCTAGACTAAAAGTTTGCAAATCGTTCTTTAAACAAAAAAAGCACGGCTTCCAAAAAACCTGGAAGCTGTGCTTTGCTTATTTATTCAACATTAATATTCGATAATAAAGGTAACAAGATAAAATGAGCAACTACCTCAACCGATGAGGATACTCACAGGAGAATTCGTCATGTTAAAAAAAGCTCTATTCATTGCTCTACTTTCTGTAGCTCTAACAGCTTGTGGAAGCAATTTCAAAGAAGCAACGACAAGGTCTGGGTCTTCAAGTACATCCTTTGCTACTGAACAAACAGCAAGCAATGAAAATACTGCTCAGCAAGCTTCTACAAATCAGGTCACAGATAAACAATATTTATTTGCTGAATTCATGAAAGATGGAACCCCCATGTTAACAGAAGATCAAGCTTCTATGGAACAAACGTCTTATGACTTCATTGCTAAAAACAGTGACTTATTTCCTTCCACAGATAAAAGCAAAGTCATTAATCTAGTAGACAAATCCGTAACAACAAAACACTTAAATAAAAATTTGAACTTATACTTAAACAAATTTGTAAAAATAAGCGGCGATGTAATAGATATAGAAGAAGATAACATTCCTATAGGAACAACGGCTATCGTTTATATTAGTGATGAAAATGATAATACAGTAATGGCAGTTTATCCGGGAGCAAGTGGGGAAATTTTTGAAGGAGACGTTGCTACAGTTATTGGAGTTCCTATCGCTAATTTTTCATATGAAAATATTTCAGGTGGCTATACGAATACTACACTGTTAGCAGCTTCTTTTCTCACGAAAGAAAATCAATAAATTTTAATCATGCAAGCCCTTAAGCGAGTATTCAACTAAATACACAACGAGAGGGACTCTATCCGGCTAAATAAAGTGATTAGGAAATTGTTCAAATGCAAAAAGCTCTGCCGACCCTTAAGGTTAGCAGAGCTTTTTATCTAATCTAATTTCGGACAGAATGAAAGAAGGTCGTTCAACTTGATTGATGGGTCATTATCATACAATTCTTTTCGCAAAATTAAACCCAACATGATTTAAGGATGATAACCAAGAGGATATAGAGCACCAAAATAGCCGCTGTAGAAGTCCACACACCGCAAACAGCTGCACCTGCACATCCGCTCATAGCTTTAGCCCTCCTTTATTTGTCTTCATCTTAATATATGTGTAAATATGTTTTATGACCGGGCATTCAGGTAAACATAAAAAGCACTCCATTTACGCATGCCAGCGGAATATTAGGATACTTTCCGATCGCGTGCTGATAGCTTTGTTAATATGGAAGATGAGATATACACCGCGAAAAAGCCATGCTTAATAGTTCCTGATTGTAAATCTGATACTTACGGTTTTGATCCAACACCCAATTTGCAAATCCAACAGCTTTAGTGTAGCAATTATAATCATAGGGATTAATTTTAAACTCAAGAATATTCAGCATCATCTGGTTCTCTTCATCTGATAATTCCAAGCCCAACTGGCTAAACTGTCTTTGTCGAATTCTCCGAGCGGTGTCGTCTTGTATGGCTCTGTGCTGAATGGACACTTGTCCTTTATGTTGACGATAATACAATAAGCTTATAGGGAGGTTTGCTATTTGTACCTGAGAGGCTAATCGGTTCCACAGTTCGTAGTCTTCGGCATGAGGATAACTACTATCATATTGAATGTTTAGCCGATGTATCATGCTATTGCGTAATATTGTAGCAGGATGGCAGATACAGCAATGAAATAACAACCATGTTCTAATTTCTTCATGACTAGCCGGATTCACCTTAAGTGCCCCTCCACTAGAAGTAGTAAAAGCAGCACCACATACATCAATTAAGGGATTTTGATCCATGAATGATATTTGCACATCCAGTCGATCTGGCGTAGAAATATCATCGCTATCCATACGAACGATATATTCACCAGTTGCCCTATTGAATCCCTCGTTTAAAGTAGCAACCAAACCTTGATTGGTACTATGGAATATTTTAACTACTCTAGGATCTGTTATCTGTGAAATAACAAAAGCGGATCCATCTGTTGAGCCATCATCAATAATAATCAATTCAAAATCGGAATAGGTTTGAGCTAATATACTGTGGATCGCTTCCCAAACAAAGGACACAGTGTTATAAACTGGAAGTATAACTGAAGCTCGTGGCACAAGAAGTTCCCTCCATTCTACATTTTAAAATTAGAAAATATTATTTTGCATAAAAGCCAACTTCCCTATTTTTCTCGAAAACTATTTCTTCGAATGTTCATGCTCCAAGTATATGTATTGAAATATATTTTGAGGCGGCTTCTCGGTAAAAAAAGCTTTCCATAACAACCCTTTGGGGTAATTATAGAAAGCTAATCTGCTTAGTAGCGTCTATAGCGCTCACTTAAAATTTTTCAGGAAACTGTTTGACAATGCCTTCTGTCAGAATGTCCGCTAAATGATTCATATGGATCTCGTTTTTGTCGGTTGCTGCAATCTCCGCTCTCCAATCTCCTTTGATATAGTCAAGGACTAATTCCGTAATCAACTGAAGGTGCGTATACAGCATATCTTGTAACGTTTTAAACTGCCAGTTCGGATTCGTATCACTTAAAAATTTGGCGATATCGTCGGCGTTTGTATGCCAATCCGCCTCTAGCATTTTCACATCCGCCTGATTGCCCGCTTTGGCAGCCACTACAATTTTGCCTGCGATCAGAATATGCTCCCTCAGGAGATCAGCCAGCTTATTACCAGCGGCTTCCCCATAATAAGGCTTGATCAGATTGCCTATATCCTGCTGGTTCCGTAAAAGCCGGTCCAATACGTCCTTCTGATCTTGAAGATTAGATATGGCGCTGACAATATAGTTCCTCGTCCATATCGTATGGTCGATCCATACCTTCTGCATATCGCCTTTCAGTTGCACCATTTTGGAACTTAGGCAAGCAGATCCCTTCTCCTCCCCTACCTTCGCTTGCGCGATACTAACGGAGTTATGCTAAAAACGAGCGCCAAGGTTAACGGCAACAGCCATTTGTTTTTCAATTTTATCTACTCCTCTGTACGTTTGGAATAAAACAGGCTGTCTTATTATGGTTGAAATATCCGAAATTTTATACAGAGGATTAGTGATTATCTACAGCTTTCCATCATTGTGGGAGCCATGCGCGCTCAAGTAGTAACAAGACGAGACCGTTGCCTTAATGGTTTCTAAAATACTTATCTTTGTATCTAGCAGAATGATGATCTTTGACTTGGTTCCACTCTTAAGAATTCTAATTGCTGCTAAAAACTCTCAAGATATGCATTATCACATTAGTTAGAAAATTGTTTCAATGGAACAAATAATCAAAGAAAATAACAGGAAATACCGATAATATGTATGGCAGATAAAAAGCAAATACCACAACCGATGTGGATATATGAGAACATTTAATAAATGAAAATAGTAAGTGTATAGAATTAAGTTCTAAATAACATAAGGAGAGTTAGAATGGAATATATGATAGAAGTATTCATGGGCTTGTTTGCACTAATTCTTATATTATATCCTTTCAAAGTACTGGTACGATGGTTATTAGGATTCTTAAATTTTAAAAATGTCGTCACTTCCTTTATTACTTTTGGCACGCTTGCATTGTCGTATCTAATATTTATTACAGTTAGATCACAATCAATAGAGGATATATTAAAAGGAGCTTCGATTGCCATACCTGTTTTTGTACTATACTTAATAATTGATCTTCAAAAAAGTAATGAACATAGTAAATTTATAAAATTTATTCATCATCTGGCGGTAAGGATTATTGTCTCTGTCTTTACTTTTATTTTGGTTTTGTCTTTCTATTATCAACAATTAGATGACATTTTCTATATAAAGTCATTTTTGATTGCTATAGTTTATATGTTCGTCATTCTTAGACGGAGAACTAAGAAAGTAACAAGAAAAGTTAAAAATAACGAAGAGAAGGAAACTGCATTACCCACTACTCCATAAAACAGTAAAGATACTCTGACGTTTTAAGTAAGTGAGTAATCAAATAAAGACTCTTATGGCAATATATTAGCGGAGTCCTTTCATTTACTCTAAATTCACATTGATCACGGAAAAATAAGATTAGTTAATCTTAATAGCTATTCGGTGATCGGTGTGTTGAATCTAAAAGTAAACAATCCCCGCTGACCAAGTATGGTTAGCGGGGATTGTTTGGTTGTTTTGAGTTGTTGTTTACGATTATCTTTTACTGTGGTTTTCAGGCTCGCGACGTTTTAAACCTGCCAATCCAATTAATCCCAACAAACCAAGCCACCCCCAATTATTATTATTATCGTTATCATTAGTAGTAGTTAGCATTTGTGTTCTACCATTGTCGTTTGTGCCCATATTGTTTTGACTGTTTTCAGCAAATGCTACTGCCGCTCCAAAGCTTGAAATCATTAATGCAACAACAGCCATTATCTTCATTTTTTTCAACATACCTAAACCACTCCTTTAAATTTGTGTTTGCAATCAATTTTTTAATGTATTTAGCATGCCAATTGAACTTATTTCTTATACACACATTAAATCTTCACTACTGGGAATCATAAATTTGTACATCATTAAAATTAAAAAAGGAGTGGTGTTTATAATGGGTATCCTAAGCGGGAATCCAAAAGACGAGCCCATGCATTACGGAGAAGTTTATAGTGTATGGCAGTTTTCAGCGTTAGCGAAAGGCAGCGTTTCATTTTACCAAGCATGTTTAAACCACGCAGGAGACAAAGAACTCAAAAAAATACTGGATGATCTTATTGATCAAGCTAAACTGGAAATCCAAGAATGCGACGCAATGCTTACTGATAATGGGATTGCCCCAGCTCCTATTTTGCCTGAAAGACCCCCTGTGAAACTTGAGGATATCCCGGTTGGTGCAAGGTTTACTGATCCCGAAATCGCAGCTAAAATCGCATTAGATACCACTGTAGGATTGACATCTTGCAGCCAAGCTATGGGTCAATCCATTAGAGAAGACATCGGGGCTTTATTTGCGAAATATCATCTAACTAAGACTGCTTTGGGAGTTCGTATTTTAAAAATGAATAAAGAAAAGGGTTGGCTAATCCCCCCCCCTCTTCAATTAAAAAGACCTGAACCAGTTAAAGCCTAAATTTCCAGTACGATTCCTCAACACACTGTTCCCCTTAGATTGTTCAACAAAAATCCCCGCCGACCAGTTAAGGTTAGCGGGGATTGGTTTTGTTACGTTTAAGCACCTCCGATGGTAACGTAAGGCTGAATACTATTGTGTTGGTTAAGGGCTTGATCCGGCACAGTAACAATAAACAAAAAGCTACATCCACACCTTTTCCATAAAATTAAAAAATGCTGCTTTGGTTTCAGGAGCCGCATAATCCCGAAAATGTAAAAACAAACCCAAACAGTTTATAAAACAAGTCTCATTATTTAGTGTATGATAACTTACTAATGAATACATCAAATGTTTAAAACCATCAATGTAAGAACCTCGATGTAAATAATAATAAGATAACTCGTAACCAAACCACGCGATATAATCCGGTATCACTTGTTGGGTATACATATCATCTGATGATAGTTGCTGTTGTGCAAAAGCATTTATTTCGGCTTCAAATTGCTGAAGTATACCTTCTACATCTATACTATATTGGTTTGCTGAAATTATAACATTCAACAGTTTTGAGATTTTCTCATTCTCGTTAGTGGCGGATGTTGCTGCAATATATTCAACATAATCTTGAAGCACACTTATATCTCCTGACAACAGTTTATAACTGAGACCAGAGGAATATAAGCATTTAGAAAGTTGGCAGAGCAATCGTCAACAACAAAGAAATTTATAAAATTATGCTACTCAAGTCTCAAGACCTATTCACCAAATAAATTTAAAATTGAATAGATTGTTTTACAATTAACATTGGTATGCGGCGAAGAGGGAATTTAATCGCCCGGAAAAGGTCAGTTGTTCTCTCTCCTATTCAGACATCTTACAAAAGAAGAGCACGTTAAATTACTCAGTCGGGGGAATCACTATTTTGAGAAAGCTATCATTCTTTATTTCCATTATTATGTTGGGTGCAATGTTGTCCGCTTGTTCTGCCATTACATCCACCGTGGATCAAGCGACTGCAGGCGTTACGTCCGGCGAGAGCAAAGAAATCGAAAAATACAATGCGTATGTGAGGCTGAATAACTTGATGACAGGCAGAATCAATGAGGTTCTGGTTCATTATTTCGAGAAGTTCGGAGTGGATACACAGCCTGTAATCGAGAAGAACTTCAGCTTCATCATGCTCGGCGTTGCTGAAACTGAGCGGGAAGTTATTGATAAAGCGAACGGCTATACCGCAAGCCAACCTGCTTTTGCGAACGCAGATCCCGTAGTGATCAAACTGACACCGGTCATCAATGATCTGTTGTCCGTCCTGGACGAGATGAAAGCCTACTATGATACAAAAGGCTACGTGGATGATGACTTCGCAAAAGGAAAACAGCTGCATACCAAGCTGGTAAGTGCCAATCTCGCTTACGAGACTGTCTCCAAACAATACTTCACGGCTATGCAAAAATTGGGTAACGAGCAGCGTCTGGCTGAACTGCAAAAACTCAAGGATTCAGACCAGCAGATCAGGTATAATGCCTTGAAGTTCATGATAGATGCCGAGGCTACGGCCATTGAAATGGATGAGCAGGGTATCACCGCCGACAATGTGCTGCAGCTTGATATGACGAAGTTTAAAGCCAAATACGACATTATGACCGCAGATCTAAGTGCGCTCATGACAATCTCAAAAGACAAGAATCGAGTTCAAAAAGAAGGGATTAACAGCTTCAGTATCAGGAACTATGTTGACTCAGCCACTGAGGCAAAAGCGGCTGCTTCAAAAATTATTGAACGCATCAATAAGAAGGAACCTGTATCTGATTCTGACCTGAACGGCCAGTTCCTGAACACTACGGATGGCACACCTGAGAATTTCAATTATAAGCTAAGCAAGGCAGTCGAACGATATAATGAAATAAATTAAGCGTATCTAACGATAGGAGCTGCGAAAACAAATACGGAGTTCCGATAACGAACAAGCTCTGCCAACCATAAGGTTAGCAGAGCTTGTGCTTTAAAATCCTCCAATGGTAACTTGAGGGTGAATGCTATGATGGTGGTTAAAAGCTTATCCGGCACATTAACAATAAGATTTAAAAATGCTGCTTTAATTTCTGGAACCGCATAATCCTGAAAGTGTAAAAATAACCAACCTTACTTCTCAAAGCTGGTATTCATCCGAAGAACGTTCAAGAGCAACTTGGACATTCGTCTATCAATGTAACTCTGGATACCTATTCACATGTTCTTCCGAATCTCCAAGAGGCGGTGTTAAAAAACATTGGCGATTCAATTACAGGTGAGAGTATTAGCACTGAAAAACCCACTTTACTAGATTAAAGGGTTAGAAAAATGGTAGAAAAATGCTCACTCCAACAAAAAAAGCGCGTCCTCCAAAAAGCTTGGAAGCCGCGCTGTGCTTGAGTTGATAGCTATGCTGGTGAAGGGAATTGAACCCCCGGCCTACGCATTACGAGTGCGTTGCTCTACCCCTGAGCTACACCAGCAGGTCAGTGTAACTGACAACAAAAACTATTATACTCTTAGTTACATAAAAATCAATCACTTACATCAACCTTTTCAACTAGGATTTGGATTTAGTTCGGTAACATTTCCTGTCACGGTGCCAGATAGTTTCTCTGCTACAGAGCGGAGCTTTTGGTGACTGGAGGAAGGCTTGTCACGGCGATCATCAATTTTGACCGAGGTGGAAACACGCTTCGCTCCTGACAGGAATGGTGCTTCGTGCAGCGCAGCGATGGCGGTGAATACATCGTCCAACGAACCTTCAATAATCGTACTCATGGAGGTAAGCTCATAGGTAATTCCTTTTTGCGTCTTCAACACTTTTTGCATCTGGGCAACGTAGTCGCTCAGGCTTGTACTCCCCGTTCCAATCGGGATCACTGTCACTTCTGCAATAGCCATCGCCAGGTTCCTCCCTAAAATTAAAATCATCGCTTCTTTAAAAATCTAAAATTTCAGTCTATAGAGCGAGCAGCCTTATTTCACAAAAAAAGTTCATATGTATGCTGCTTGTTTCTGTAGGAAACATCTTTATCATTCATTGTACCGTTCAAACTGTCTCAATTCAAATACAGCCCGCGACTTCTCTGTATATTTTGATTTTCCATTCCTTTTCCTTTACGTATGGCTTCGAATGTTGCTATAATACTCCTTGCACTTATTTGAAATTTTAAGTTTTTACACACAATATGTTGGGTTAAATATTCATAACACGTCTAAATATAGTGATGTAGCCGATAAATCGTACGGGAACCATCTTTTCCCCCTTCATTGGCAGGTACATCGCTATTTCTATGTTATTGGATTACATACAGCCCCCAAATGCTGTCTGACCATCGCTTTTTTCGCCATTATCTTCTCATCATGATCATTTTCATGCCTATTCCCAAGTATGATTCCAAATCAGGAAAGCGAGGAATTAATCCTATGCCACAACTCGTAACCAAACCAAACAATCGCCAGTTGGCTTTTGACGAAATACGCATCTCCGTATATGCCGACCGTGTACTCAGCGGACTGGACAAGCTGGATAAGGATCGACTCATTCGCGGTGTAACTAGCAAGCTGCGCCGGGACGAAGTCACGGGGGATGACATTAGCAACGCGTTTGCAATGGCTGCCCTTGAATTGGTTAGTAAGGAAGAACCGGACTGGAAATTTGCCGCTGCACGTGCTTTGCTCACTTCCTTGTATAAAAAAGCGGCTACTCACCGCCGTTACAAATCCTATGCGGACGAGCCTTACGGCGCTTTTTATCCACTGATCACTGATTTGGTCCAAAAAGGAATTTACCGTCAAGAACTGCTCGACTACTATACCAAGGAGCAGATTGATGAGTTGGGCGATTCCATTTTGCCGAAAAATGACCTGTTGTTCGATTATATCGGGCTGTTAACACTGTCTGAGCGCTATTTGGCCAACGATTTTGACGGACGCGTAATGGAACTGCCTCAAGAACGCTACATGATCATCGCGATGTACCTGATGCACCAAGAGCCTGCCGACAAGCGGATGGAGCTGGTCAAAGAAGCGTACTGGGCGATGAGCAACATGTACATGACAGCAGCTACACCAACTATGTCCAATGCCGGAAAAAAGGTGGCCGGACAGCTCTCCAGCTGCTTTATCGACACCGTAGACGACTCATTGGAAGGTATTTTCGACTCCAATACGGATGTAGCCCGTCTTAGCAAAATGGGCGGCGGCATCGGCGTATACCTTGGTAAAGTACGGGCGCGTGGCTCCGATATCCGTGGACATAAAAATACAAGTTCCGGCGTCATTCCGTGGATTCGCCAGTTGAACAATACAGCTGTTAGCGTAGACCAATTGGGTACTCGCAAAGGTGCAATTGCCGTATATCTGGACGTATTCCATAAGGACATCCTCGCATTCCTTGACCTGAAGCTGAACAACGGTGACGAGCGGATGCGTGCACATGACGTGTTCCATGGCGTATGTCTGCCCGATCTGTTCATGGAGCGGGTCGAAGCACGGGGCGAATGGAATCTGTTCTGTCCGCATGAAGTGAAGAAAGTAATGGGCTGGAAAGATGACAACGGTCGTCCACTGGGACTGGAAGATTTTTATGATGAAACCTTCGGTTCAGGTACCTTCCGCGAGAAATACGAAGAGGCGTCGCAGCATCCGATTCTCTCTCGTATTACGGTGCCTGCTATCGACATCATGAAGCGCCTGATGAAGTCACAACTAGAAACAGGTACGCCTTACATGTTCTACCGTGATACGGTAAACCGGGCCAACCCGAACCGCGCCCATGGTATGGTGTATTCCTCCAACCTGTGTACGGAAATTATGCAAAACCAATCTGCAACTGTAGTGGAAAAAGAAGAATTGGTCACCAAGGACGGACAAACACGCATCGTTATTTCCAAAATTCCTGGCGACTTTGTGGTGTGCAACCTGAACTCCATCCATCTGGCTCGTGCGGTTCCGGCAGGTGTGCTGGATCGCCTCGTGCCGATTCAGGTACGTATGCTGGATAATGTTATTGATATCAACAACATTGAAGTACTGCAAGCACAATATACGAACAGCCAATATCGCGCTGTCGGTCTGGGTACATTCGGACTGCATCATCTACTCGCACTGGAAGGTATCCGTTGGGAATCCGATGAAGCGGTAACCTATAACGATCATTTGTATGAAAAAATTAACTACCTGGCCGTCAAATCCAGCATGGAGCTAGCGAAAGAAAAAGGCCGTTATGCCAAATTCGAGGGCTCTGACTGGTCTACCGGGCACTATTTCACTTCCCGTGGCTATACAGATGGTACACGCGAAGGCAAATTTGTCACTACCTCCGAGTGGAGTGAGCTTGCAGAAGAAGTCCAACAAAACGGTGTCCGCAACGCATGGCTGTTCGCCATCGCGCCTAACGGTTCCACGTCTATTATTGCAGGCTCTACCGCCAGCATTGATCCATTGTATGAGCTGCTTTCCTATGAAGAGAAAACAACTTACAAGATTGCTAACCCTGCACCTGACTTGAACGAAAAAACTATCTGGTACTACAAGACGGCTTTCTTGCTGGATCAACACGCTTCGATCAACATGGCTTCTGCACGTCAGCGTCATATTGACCAGGGCCAAAGCTTTAACCTGTATGTACGGCCTGATATTAAAGCAACTGAATTTTTAGAGCTGCACATCCATGCCTGGAAATCAGGTATGAAATCGACCTATTATGTACGCAGCCGCGCACTGACGATTGAAGAATGTGATAGCTGCGCATCCTAAACTAAAGGAGAGAAGCTCTCATGCAGTTACAGAAGATTTTTAACACGGAAGCGCCAAATCGCTCTACCCGTATTATTGAAGGCGAAAGCTCCGGTATTTTGAATTGGAACGATATTCGGATGCCACATATGTACAAATTGTATAAAGTGCTACTGCTGAACCACTGGATTCCAGATGAAATTCCGATGTCCAAGGACGCGTCCCAGTTCCCTGTGCTGGATGCCGAAGAACAGCGCACCTTTAAAATTAACATCGGCCTGCTGGCTGTACTGGATTCGATGCAAACGATGTTTGTCGGGGATGTAAAACGCTATTTTACCGACTCGTCACTGGAAGCTATTTCAGCGATTATCGGGCAGCAGGAAGTGGTGCATAACCAGTCCTACTCCTACGTTCTGTCTTCTTTGGTGTCAGATCAGGAACAGAAGGAAATTTTTGAATACTGGAAAAACGATCCTGTCCTGCTGGAGCGTAACACATTCATCTCGGACATTTACCAGGAGTTCCGCGATGAGCAGAACCCGCAAACCTTTTTCCAAGCGATGGTAGCCGATTTGATTCTGGAAGGCATTTTCTTTTATAGTACGTTTGCTTTCTTCTACAATTTGGCCCGTGATCAGAAAATGATGGCAACCAGCCAAATGATCTCGTATATTCAGCGTGATGAAAATCAGCATTGCTACTTCTTTGCCGAAGTGTTTAAGCAGCTGTTGTCTGATTTCCCTGAGCTGAATACCAAGGAAAATACGGACTATGTCTATCGTATGATTGACCGCGCTGTGGAGCTGGAAACGAATTGGGCGCATTATACGCTCAAAGAGGTTCGCGGCATCGACCTGAACGAGCTGAGCGATTACATCAAATACATGGCAAATATGCGCCTGAGATTGCTTGGTATGGACAAAGCGTACGAAGGCGTAGATGTAAACTGTATGCCTTGGATTAAACCATTCTCAGATGAAGCGCTGAATGCGACAAAAACGGACTTCTTTGAAGCAAAATCACGCAATTATGGCAAGGTCGGAGATGACAACGGATTTGACGATTTGTAAGTCATAAGATACAGCCTTAGCTCGGTACTTACCGGGCTAAGGCTTTTTTCATGAGAATTTACGCAAATACGCAAAAAAAATCATGAAACATCTGAATAACTATTCATATTTTCCTATTTGTACACGATATATATGAAGGTAAAAAAAACATAGTAAGGAGCATATTATGAAAAGAAGCGTTAAAAAAAGAATGGGATTACAATCCAAACTCTACTTCATCTTGCTCATTCCTTTAATAGTGATTGGCGTCATTGTTCTGTGGACGACCAATCAATCAATCTATCCAGAATGCTTCTCTATCAACCATGCAGCTAAATAATGAAACGCTGGCAAAGAACACGGCCCAGTTATTGGACAAATCCGCAGTCAAGAGCTTAAATACGGATTCATCGGAGCAAAGTAGCGAGTATAAACAACTTCGTAACGAGTTAAATACGCTCAGGCTGCAAACTGGAATCCTGTACATCTATATGTACAACCGTGTGGGCAATGAGTGGAAAATTACGGTAGATGGAGCCGCATGGGACGACAAAGACTACAGTCCATTCGGAACTCCTGTAAGTTTTACCCTTAAAGAAACGGAAGAGAAATTGAAACAAGGGGAAACAGTGACTACAGATATTACAACGGACCCTGAGTGGGGGACGATGTTTTCCTCCTTTACTCCCATTAAGGATACAGATGGAACCATCATTAGTTATTTGGGAATCGATAGATCCCTGTCCTCTGTGACTGAAGTATACGAACATACCTTGCCCGAGGCCTACCGATTAGTTATTCCTGTTGTCTCCATCATTCTGATCATCTCCATTACGGCTATGATGCTGGTAACCCGGCGGATACTGCGTCAGGTGAGATTTATTAAAAATACACTGGAGCAAGTAGCCGACGGCAACCTTACGGTTACATCGCCTCAAGTAACCTATGATCAGTTAGGCGAAATCAGCGGATTGACGAACAAAATGGTGGAAGCCATGTCGAATATGATTGTGGATATTCA
Organism: Paenibacillus sp. FSL M8-0228; assembly: GCF_038007385.1. Taxonomy (NCBI): domain Bacteria; kingdom Bacillati; phylum Bacillota; class Bacilli; order Caryophanales; family Paenibacillaceae; genus Paenibacillus; species Paenibacillus sp. FSL M8-0228. The sequence goes on along the minus strand of NZ_JBBOXA010000001.1, from coordinate 542,657 downwards.
AAGCAGTTCAAGTACACTCCAGCATGCTTCGAAGAATATCGTCGTGACAACGGAGGGGACACTCCATCAGACTGAGGAACTGTCCCGTACGCTCCAGCAAATTGCCGATGTCTCTATTAACCAAGCAGAACAAGCGGTGGAATCAGTTCAACAATCTGACCGATTAGGACAAACGCTGGATGAAGTCGGAAGCCATGTGCAGCAATTCACGGATACAGCCCATCATCTCAATGAGGTTCGCAATCAGGTAGCCAGTGAGCATGAACTGTTATTAGAAAAAGGACGAGAAAGCGCCCTGCGTATCAAGCAGATGCAACGCATGTCCCACGCGTTAACCGAAAAATCCCGCGAGGCAGCTAACATCGGTCAACAGGTACAGGGCATCGTAAAGCAGACGCAGATTTTGTCCTTCAATGCATCTATTGAAGCCTCACGTGCAGGCGAAGCTGGCAAGGGTTTTTCTGTGGTCGCTCATGAAATGGGGCAACTTGCCCAACAATCCGCCATATCGATTCGTGAAATCGACGAAATCTTAAGCAGCTTTGTTGAGCAAATTGAGCAAATGGGTGATCAATTTGATGAAAACATAAAGACCGTCAATGAACAAGAAACCCAAATTTCAGCATGTCTACAGTCTGTTGACAAAGTCACCCAGGTTTCACGGGAAGTTGAGGAGTTAGCTGCACATCTGGCTCAGTTGACGGCAGAGATGCAAGAGGTACGTCACAGCGTAGATCAACATTTAAATCACACAGCCAGCGCGGCACAGCAGACTGCCGGAATGACAGAAGATGTATCAGCAAGCGCTCAGAAACAGGCCCTAGCGGTAAAAGAACTATCCGAAGTAGCCCGCAATCTCACCACACTATCAAACAATCTGCAGCGTCATGCCGACCAGTTCCGGGTAAAAAACGCTGAATAGTAAATATGATGCTGGATTCGATTCAACTAAACAAAAAAAGTAAACTAAAATGGAGCATTCGCTAACGTAGCGAATGCTCCATTATTATGTTTTGAAAGCCGAGCAGAGTTCACCTTTATCCGAGTAGGTGCATACATATAACCTAGAAGTGTGTATTCAAGCAACCCAGAATCATACCCGTTCTTATGATGGAGGTAGCGCCGCTGTTTTCACCTGTTTTGTGTAAGAAGGATAGCCTCCCGTATGCTGGAGCATTTCGATTTCACGCAGAATACGCGGCAAGTCAGCGACCGAGTTCATCACGATGTGGGCTCCTGCTCTTTTCAAACCATATACACTCTGTCTGCGCCGTTCCTCAGCCACTCTGTCTTCCGCTTCATGGCTGGTCGTTTGAGCTACGGTCGTCACGCTTTCGTTATGGTTCAAGACACCAATCGTCCATACACCGGCGTTCCGTCCTTCTTGCATATCGGCTGCTGTATCTCCTACTTTCACAATATCGCTCAGCGGAAATACCTGCAAGCGATGTGCAATTTCATAGATCATCCACGGATAAGGTCTCCCCTGCGAAACTTCACAAGGGGCAACCATACAATCCAGCGTATAGGGTGACTGTGCAGGCGTAAATACGTGACTGAGCATCTCCATTGGACAGGATGCAGTGGCACCTGACTGAATGCGACGATCCTGCAACTCCTGCAGCGCCCTGTCTATACCGATAGCAGGCTCAGCCCCTTGGATCAAGGAGCGGAGAACAGGGACAAGCTCAAGATAAATATGCTCAATATCCACTCTGCCAGGATGCGCACCAAAGCACTCCAGCCATTTTTTCCGAACCTCTGAAAGTCCCAGCACATTCGCAATATGATCCCGGATCGGCATTCCTCGCCCATGAGATACCTGTTCTTCAGTTACCTGTATACCTTTCCATCTGAAAATATCACGCATTCCCTGGGTTAAGCCTCGTCCTCCGGGGTCTAACAATGTACTTTCGAGATTAAAAATAACCGCCTGTATCATGCAATCCCCGCCTTTCCGTACCGCGGCTATCCGCAATCTTTATTTTGCTTAGGAACATGATACACAGCTAACGTAAACTGAAATGTCGTAAACGGTAAGCGGATTGTAATTGAAAATAAATTCCTTGATTGGTTGTAAATACCGAGTGTGATCAGAGGAGGAGTCGCAACATGAGACAGCCTTGGAATGAATTTAATTCCAAAATGCCTTGGCGGATGGAGCTTGGTTGTTATGCGCTGAATAAACTGGCCTGTGGAGGATTGGTTTTTGGCCTCTTATGGGTCTACTGCTATCTGACAGAGGAAGTAATAGGGGTTCCTCTGACTATAGCAGGCAATAGTGGTGAACTGACCGCGCAGCTGTGGGCCTATGGTTTTGCCCTTCCTGCCGCTCTTGCCGCTGATGCGCTATGCGATCTTTTACCCTGGCTTCACAAGCCCGAGCAGCTCACCCTATACCTCGCTGCAGGATTCAGTGTCTTTCTCCTGCTAGGTTCTTTGATGTCGCCTGCCGGAACGGGCATTTCATGGAGCAACGGCATAGCAGGTGCAGGGATTACACTGCTGTATTATGGAGGAAGGCACTGGCTGAACCGTGAATATGGATTACAGATCATGCTGGCCTTCCTCCTGCCACTGCTGCTATGGCCTATAGGGCTTCAATAATGTCGCCAGCGATCACAGAGGCAGGATGCTGGCGATGACGTGCGGCTGTTTCTCCAGCCGCACCATGCAAATACACGCCAAAAGCTGCTGCCTGCGAAGCACTCAGGCCCTGAGCCAGCAAACCTGCGATGATGCCTGTTAGCACATCGCCCGCACCGCCTGTCGCCATCCCAGCATGGCCTGTGGTATTGACGTAGGCCGCTCCGTCGGGACAAGCGATGACGGTGCGCGCTCCTTTGAGCACCAGCGTGACCCCACGTGTTCGGGCGTACTCCCGGGCATGGGTGATACGGTCACGCTGCACCTCTGCTGTCGGTATGCCCAGCAGACAAGCCATTTCACCGGGGTGCGGCGTCAGTACGACTGCCGCACTTCTCGGCTTCCAAGCCTCTAGCTCAGGCCCCGCCGAGGCGAGGATGTTCAAGGCGTCCGCATCAAGTAGGAGCGGACCGCCGTATTCCTCCCACAGGCGGCGTAGCCAGCCGGTGTCCCCTGCAAAGCGGCCGAGGCCGGGGCCGACGGCCAGCACATCACGTGCCTGCGCGAGCTGTAGCAGCTCGTCTGCGGAGTCGGCGTTCCATTCGCCGTCTCCGCCTGCTGCTGCGGCAGCGAGCATTAGTTCCGGCGCGGCGCCAATGACGCGCGGCAGCAGCGCTTCGGGCACCGCCCACGTGACAAGGCCGCTGCCGATGCGCAGGGCGGCACGTGCGGCCAGCAAGCCCGCGCCGCTCATGCGCAGGCTTCCAGCCGCGACCAGAACGTGGCCGTAGGTGCCCTTGTGTCCATCCGGCACGCGGCTGCGGCTTACATCCACGTCCAGCGCAGCGCGCAGCGTGTCACGGGTCAAGAGCTGCAGCTGCACGCCGCACTCACGGGCAAGGCCGGGTGGAATACCGATGTAGCGTACCACCACATCGCCTGCGGTCCCGGCGCCTGGATATTGGACGAGCCCACGCTTCAAGTAGGCGAGGCATACGGTGACACGCGCACGAATGCACGGCTCGTGCAGTGCACCTGTGTCGGCGTCAAGGCCGCTAGGCACGTCTACCGACACCAGCGGCACGCCGCTGGCATTGGCCTCGCGGATCAGCGAGGCGTAGGGTTCGCGCGGCGGGCCTTGCGTGCCCGTGCCCAGCAGGGCATCGACGATGCCGGAGGCGCCGCGCAGGTCGAGGGTATCCCGGCCATAGAGGATCACCGGGATACCCAGAGCCGCGATGATATCGCGCTGCGCAGCCGCTTCACCCCGCAGCGTGTCTGGCGGCTCGACGTACACAACGGTGACGCGTAGACCTGCATCGGTTAAATGGCGGGCCGCCACCAGTCCGTCACCACCGTTGTTGCCTTTGCCTACGAGGATATACCAGTGTTCTCGTTCCCGTAAGTCATGTCGTCCTTGACTCCACGTCTCTGTCCGTATAACACCGCCATGTTCCGGTATATCCCCCGGCCCTGTGTGTGAAAGCTTCAATACTTCGTCAGCTACCGCGCGCCCGGCATTTTCCATCAAGGTAAGGGCCGGAATACCCAGCTTGTCAATTGTATAGCGATCCAATTCTCGCATTTCTTCGGCGGTCACCATATACATGCCTTTCGCCTCCCGTATGGCTATCCCTGCTTATTAATATCCAACTGTAAAACGGGAATTGACAAATTCCCCTTCTACTAACTCATCAATCAGGGCTACCGCATAATCTTCGACCGAGATACGGCTATGGCCTAATTCGTCAACCACCAAATGATCCAAACCAATACGGAACTGTCCTGTACGTTTTCCTGCTTCAATCATTCCGGCAGGACTACAATAGGTCCAGTCTACATCCGCAGCGCGGTACAGCTCCAGTGCATCTGCATGGGCAGCCGCCAGCGGCTTCACTTCCTCCGGAAACTCGGCGGTATCCATGAGGCGTTCACCGTTTTCTGTTTTCAGACTTCCCGCTCCACCAACGACAAGTATGCGCTCCGCGCCAGAACGCCGAGTTCCTTCCAGCAAAGAACGAGTCGCTTCGAGCAGTTCTTCCTCTTCTCCAAACTTGGGACCGTATGCGCTAATGATAGCATCGTGCCCCTTAGCCACTTCCGTAACGGAATTCGGATTTAGAATATCTGCTTGAACCACCGTCAAGTATTCACTTTGCTCCGTCACACGTTGGGGGTCGCGCACCGCTGCTGTCACCTCATACTTACGCTTGATAGCTTCCTTTACTAACGCTTTGCCGATTGTTCCTGTTGCCCCGAAAATAATAACCTTCATATTCACTGCCTTCTTCCTGTCTATAATTTACTTACTGTTATTTATCCGTTTTATCTCCAGCTTAAACCCGTGCAAGATATCGATTCGATGTCTCATGATCTTCTGTTGCAATTTTTATATTTTTATCCATACCGAATCTACCCTCCTGCTTGTATCTTGTCTATTTTACCAAAAAATACTTCATATATCCTGGTCAAAGGTATACAAGCCCTTGAAATGCCTGTGTAGTCTGTGCAATAGTGTAGAAAGAACAATGGAAGGAGGGATTGCGGGTGTCCCCGACGGACTTCGCGGCGTTAGTCGCATATATCTCACCCGGTCTGATCGCCTTCCTGCTGGCGTTGTCTTTGCTGGTATGGCTGTATGTTCACAGTGCAGCCCAGCTTCGAAATTCGCGTCAGCAGCGGCTGGAAGAATTACAGGAATCGCTGCGTATCTATGGACGATTAGCTGGTTGTCTCCAAACCACTACCCAGAACGGGTTCAATAACAGCGAAAAGCAGTACCAGAACGGACTCATCCACGCTCTTCAGGAAGCCAAAGCTGCTCCCTATTTGACCCCTCACCTTCAAGAGCAGGTTCAAGCATCCCTTCGGGAGTGTGATGCGTTCCGCAGAGAATTGCTTCTCAAATCACTGGAGCGTGAAATGAACAAACTCATTGAGGAACGGCGTCTTGTTCTGCTGGAATCTCATGCTCCGGGCTGGGGAACAGCATTGTGGAAGCTATTGCGTCCAGCAGCTGGTCCGCTGGCACTGGCAGGAATCGTCTGGTTGGTCACAAGGCTGGTTGTGGAACTGACAGCCTCCAGCCATGTTGATGTTAGTCTGCCCGACACTGCACAATCTGCCTCATGGCTCAAAGGGTATGCATGGATGAGATTCGTTTCAGGCCTGATCGCCCTACTGTATGTATATCGGCTGATGACCCTGCGCAGACAAAATGATCTGGACGTGACGGCATCCCATTTTCCAACAAGCCTGTTGTGCTTGGTAATCGCCGCTGTCGCCCTGTTTCAATGGATCGGACCGGAAGCATCTCCCTACATACTGGCTGTTCAGCTTGTGCTGTTCTTGATCGGCTTCCGACTTACCCGAGGTCGCTCGCGCAGTGATCGTCCTTATGTTGGTCATCCCGGCTTGATCAAGGCAGATGCTTCTCAACATCAGGATTTACGCGCAGCAGATACAGATAAAACGGCTGACTCTTCTTTGGCAGAAGAACATATCCGATCCTAAACGCCAATGGCACATGCCTCTACCCGTATCCTGCCTGCAAATCACATACCATCACAGGACATCCCAACAACAAAGAAAGAGTTTATGGGGTGTCCTGTTTTTTGAACAATTTTTGGATTTTTGTGGGGTTAGGCTTGTGCCAATGATCAAGGAAAGGGTATATTGTTTATATAAATGTAAATCATATCGTTTTTTATGTATTATTATTGAAAAAAATCCATATATGTTAAACTACCATCAATTTATGATGTGCGTTAGAATTGGAGGAACTATGCAACTGGACATTTCTGAAAAATCACTTCCCGTTTATGAGGCGCTGGCCAGTGAGGTTCGGCTAAACATGATTGTTCTGCTTGCGGAGAAGCCTATGAATATACGTGAGCTGGCGGAAGCTTTGGGGCTCAGCAGTGCGATTATGACGATGCATGTCAAGAAACTGGAGAGAGCGTCCATTATTTCGACCAAAATGCTGCCCGGACGAGGCGGGGTACAGAAAGTGTGCTCACTGGCAACAGACAAAATTGAAATCGCCATGCCACGCTATCAGCAGGATGTACGGCAATTCCATCAGACAGAGATTTCCGTCGGACACTTTACAGATTTTGAAATACAGGCGACCTGCGGACTGGCTACCGTCGAAAAGATCATTGGTGAATTCGATGAGCCTCGTTCGTTCTTGGACCCTGAGCGCTTCAATTCCAAAATTCTATGGTTCAGCCAAGGATATATGGATTATAAGGTGCCGAATTTCCTACTGTCCAGCCAAAAAGCTGAGGAACTGGAAATTTCGATGGAACTATCATCCGAGGCCCCTTTTACCAATGATAATTGGCCTTCAGATATCACTTTTTTCCTAAATGATGTGAATTTGGGTACATGGACCAGCCCAGGGGATTTCGGGGATAACCGTGGTAAATACACACCTGCATGGTGGCCTGATTTTATCAATCAATATGGTCTCCTCAAAAGACTTCGCGTTACCTCCGAGGGTACCTTTATGGATGGGAAGCAAATTTCTGACGTGACTTTAAGCCAAGTGCTGATTGATCAGAAACAATGGAAATTCCGTATTGCCATATTGGATGATGCCCAGCATGTGGGAGGGGTTACTCTGTTCGGCACCGGATTCGGTAACTACAATCAGGACATCTTGTTCCGTTTGTACTACAAACATGCAGAAAATCATACCAAAACAGTAACGGTAGAAGCTGGCGATAGCAGCAAATAGTTTTAGTCCACTTCAAGACCTGAACACGGCGTTTTGCCCATGCCTTTCATGGGAAACAAAGCGCCGTGTTTTATTTTTCATTCACTTATATCGTACTCTTTTGCCACGTGCTATCCGATTAGCGTACAGGTTCAATACACACAGGTGAAGGAACCTCCAGCACATATCCCGTTCGGGTCAGCCTTCCATCCTCACTATGGATGGCAAAGGATACGAGGTTGTTTCCATCCTGATTCGCCACTACCAGATAACCGGACAGGATGTTGAAGTTACGCGGTGTGCTGCCGAAGGTTTCCACCCATTCAACCGTCTTCAGCTTGCCGCTGTCCAGATCGACATGGTATAGCACGATGCTGTCATGGCCGCGGTTTGACACATACAAAAAGCGTCCACAGGGCGTAATCCGAATATCGGCTGCTGTATTATCTACATTTATAAAGCCTTCTGGCAGTGTGGACAGGCTTTGCAGCAATGTAAGCTCACCATTACGTTCGTTATAACTAAACACAGCGACGGTATTGTTCAACTCATTGGCGACAAAAGCATATGGACGCGAAGGATGAAAAACCAGATGACGCGGTCCAGAACCAGGTGGCAAATCTGTCTCACGATGGGTCACCAGTTTGCCATCCTCTGTCAAACGGTATACCACAATCTGATCCAGCCCCAGATCACATATCAGGGCATACTGTCCTGAAGGATCTGGAATAATCGAATGCGGATGTGCCGCATCCTGACGGTCCTGGCGAATACCTGAGCCGGTATGCTGAACTTGCCCCGACATGTCTCCTAATCCTCCAGCTTCCGTCACAGGGAACACAACGGCATTGCCGCCTGAATAGTTGGAAGCCAGCACATATCGTCCATCGGTTGTTACGGAAACATAGCAAGTATGTGCTCCCTCTGTCCCTTTGCGATCCAAAGGATGTAATTCCCCCGTCTGGGTATTCACCTGATACGCATACAGCTCGCCTCCTTCTGTTTCACTGGCAGCATACAGCTTTGTCCCATCCGGGTGTAGCGCGAGAAAAGAAGGCCTCTCCATCCCTTCCACACCTCCAACCATGCGCAGATCACCATGGGTCACATTCAAAGCACATACATATATTCCTCTTTCCTGACGAGACGCATAAGTCCCTGTATAAAATAACTGCTCATTCCGCTCTTCCATCGGCTCTCAGCTCCTTCTAGCTTTTTTTATCTGGCTTTTAGCTCTACTATTTGTCTTGTTGTAAAACCATCATGCATTATTACCCAAGATTCTGTCGTTTCATTAACGTTTCGCAATGTATGCAAAAAAATAGCCTCCTTCGGCGCCATCTGTGGTTCATAAGAACGTCACAGTTCACACCAAAAGAGACTAAATTTACGACAAGAACAACATTAAACCGCTGTGGTTTGCGTATCTCTGCTATTCCATTTTACAGCCAGCCCCAAACTAAGGATGAGAATGACTGCCCCAAAAATATATGGCAAATTGATATGCACATCGAACAATTTACCCGCAAGTGCAGGCCCCAGAATATTACCAATACTCATATAAGCATTGTTCATGCCGGCTGCAACTCCCTGCTCATCCCCCGCCATTTTGGATAAAGCAGTATTAATGGCTGGCCGCAGCAACGACGTAGCGGTAAAGAAGATAAGCGATACCCCGAGTACATAATAAAAGTTGCCGGAGAGCAGCATAAGCACAAGGGAAATCGCTGAAAACAGAAAGGAGCCGATAATGACACCTTTTTCGCCAAAACGATTCAACATCGGGCTAATGACCACAGCTTGAATCACGGTTCCGACCAGTGCTCCTACGGTAATAATGATAGCAATATCACGCTCATTGTAATGAAACTTGCCCGTCACGAAGAAAGGAAACATCGTTTCAAAATGCGTCAATCCAAAGGTTAGCGTGAATATCATAATCAGCAGCATAAAGTAAGGCTTGCGGAAAGAAAGGGCAAACTGTTTAATCACATTATCCCGTTTGGCCTTGACATTCCGAAACTTCAACTGTTTCTCCAGCGACAAGGTTTCGGGCAGCATAATCAAGGAAATCAGTGCAGCTACGCCCGATACGGCCGCCGAAACATATAAGGGCGTACGAATCGAGATATCTGCCAGCAAGCCGCCCACACCAGGACCGATCACAAAGCCAAGAGACATGGCAGCACCCAACAACCCCATTCCTCTACCGCGATTGTGGACCGTTGTAATATCAGCAATATAGGCCATCATCGGAGGAATCATAAAAGCTGCTCCTGCACCTCCCAGCAAACGGGAGATATATAGTATGGTTAACGATTCCCCAATCGCAAACAATACAGAAGACGCCGTCATGATTACCAAACCGATAATAATCATTTTTTTACGTCCGTATTTATCGGACCATTCTCCCGCTAACGGCGAAAACAGGAATTGGGTTAAGCCAAACACGGCAACCAAATAACCACCCGTTTCACCACTGCCTCCCAAGGAGCTCATAAACTTGGGAAGGATCGGAATAATGAGGCCAATCCCCAGCATGGCAATAAACATATTAATCATCAAAATGACCAGCGGCCCCATTTTCAACTGTTGTGAATCTGACATGTAGCGTTTTGTCCTCCTCAGGTTCTTTATTTCGTATACGAAAATCTTATTTTGCAACCATTCCAGCAAAACTCTTCATTATATTAATAGAGAGAAGGACAAATAACAATCATAAAATACTTCCGATAACCCTGAATCTTTCCTTTGGGCAGAACAGCAAAAAGGAACAACTTGAAATGGCGATGTTGTCCCTCTCATAACGAACGACCAGGATGAATTTCTGGAACGGTCTGGCGGTCCCTACGAACTTTATTGTGGATCTTCGAATAGCTCCTGTATCATCTTTTCCCTGTTATTCAGAAATTGTTTCGTAATGATAAAATGATCGGTTTCCTCTAGCGTCCGGGTGTCGATCCCTTCATGTGTCAGATGATACAAGATGGAATCTGGATAAGCCATCAAAATAGGGGAATGAGTAGAAATGATAAACTGTGAGCCCTGCTGCACCAGCTCGTGAATCCGTGCAAGCATGGCCATCTGGCGCAAAGGCGATAATGCAGCTTCCGGTTCATCCAAAATATACAATCCTTGCCCTCCAAACCGATGCACAAAGGCAGCAAAAAAAGACTCGCCATGCGACTGCTCATGCAGCGATTTACCCCCGTAGGAATCTCGAATCGGTCGCCCTCCTCCTTCTCGATCCAGCTCGTCGATGTGAGTCGCCACATTATAGTAGCTCTCCGCCCGGAAAAAGAAGCCATCCCTTGGCTTTTCTACCCCTCTCACCAGCCGGATATGCTCATACAGTGAGGAATGCGTGGCTTGTGTAGAAAAATTGAAATTTTTAGTACCTCCCTCTGGATTAAATCCCCACGCGACCGCGATTGCCTCCATAAGCGTCGATTTACCTACGCCATTTTCTCCAATAATATAGGTGACGGAAGGATGAAATTTGAGTTCGTTCCACTGGTGTAAGGCCTTTAAGTTAAACGGATATTGGCTCTTGTCCGCATCTGGAGGCCATAGCAGCTCCAGGCGACGTATAAAAAGATTACGGTCCCATATACTCATATCCAAATCAGCTCCATTGCCAAGCAATTCACTAGGTTTTTCATCATTATATTGGAATTATTTACAGCAATCAATCTGAAATCCCATTTCGTAACCCTTCTGTTGTTATTGAAGCGATTATTACAGGTATAATATATAGTAATGTTCAGCGGGTATGAAATCTAAGCACCTCATTCCGTGTATATCTCATTCTTTTCCAAGTAGGTGAATCTATGAAATCTAATCACAAACCGATTCAGTCTTTTAAAATCGTACAGTTCATAATGACCATCTACAGGCAGCGATTGACACGTATTTTGCTACCGTTGGCTGTACTGGCTTTTATTATATGGGAGGCGGGACGAGAACTAAAAGACTTTAATCTGGCGCGTATGCTTCATGAGCTGCGGCGAATGGATGCCACCTTTCTCATCGAGATTGGCTTGTTCTCACTGGTTGCTGTGGCGGCTATGAGTGCATATGATTACGTAATCAGACATCATTTCAAGCTTCAGGTCAAGCCTGGAACAACATTTCGCTACGCCTGGATCTCCAATACCTTTAATAATGTCTTTGGTTTTGCAGGCTTTACAGGAGCGGGACTTCGCACAGTGCTGTATAAGAAAAGCGGTGTGCCGTTGGGTGTCATCACCTCTGCGGTCGTGTTTCTTTCGCCAGTCGTCATTACCGGACTATCTTTGCTGGCTTGGGGAGCCATTGTTCATCTGTATCCGGTACAGCCTGTACTGGATGCTCACCCGTGGCTTCATTGGGCGCTGTGGGGAATGGCATTGTACCTACCGCTATTCCTGATCATGCAGCGCTCCAAACGGTACTCCACATGGTTCAACAAGGGAGAAGGACAGCTTTCCTGGTCCACCATCTCCGCTTCCATCAGTGCTTCCCTACTGGAATGGCTGCTGGCTGGCCTTACCTTTGCATGGATCGGCTCGCACTTGCTCCATGAACTGCCGATGCATGCTGTGTTCGGCATTTATGTAATAGCCGCGATTGCCGGGTTAATCAGTCTTGCACCCGGAGGGGTCGGGGCATTCGACATCATTGCCCTGCTCGGGCTGCAAATGGCGGGAGCCAACTCAGATCGGGCACTGGCTGTCCTACTGGTCTTTCGCGTCTTTTATTACATCATCCCGTGGCTCATCGGCTTGGTGTTAGCCGCGCTGGAAATGATTCCGCGTAACGAGCGCCTGAATCAGCTAGCTGAGACAGGTTGGGATTACTCCCTTAATGCCTGGCAGAAGGTATGGGGCTGGCCTGGTCAATTCCGGTTTTTGGCCGATCTAGGGGTATGGGCGCTTGGTAAGCTGGTACTCATATCCGGCGTGGTGCTTCTTTTGTCGGCAGCTACGCCCGGTCTGTTATATCGGCTTCGTTTTGCTGAGCATTTGCTCAGCCTGCCCGTCATGCGCTTGTCGCATGAAATCTCGGTCATCATCGGAATTATGCTTGTCGTCCTGTCCCATGGAATCTCCCTGCGTATTCGCAGAGCATTACGACTGACATTGATACTGCTTCTGACAGGAGCTATTTTCACCTTCACTAAAGGTCTGGATTTTGAAGAAGCTTTATTCCTACTGTTTGTGGCTTTAATGCTATGGATTTCGCGTTCGCGGTTTTATCGGGTCAGTGCGCCGCTGAATCGGCACAACATTTTAATATGGGGTGGATTATCTCTACTCGTAACCGGGGCTTATTTTATCATTGGGGCAGGCTCCAACACTCCCTTTATGCGCCATTTGCATGCCAAGGTCCATCTAGACTTTTTTATGAACCGCAGCGATTACGGAGTTACCGCCGTGTTTAGTCTGATTTTGGCATGGGTATTCCTGACGGTATATTTCTTTCTTCGACCTCAGCGTAGCATCGCTAATCTACCCGACGAGCAGGAGCTGGATAAGCTAAAAGAATTTTTGGAACGGCAGGGTGGTAATCTCGTCTCTCATATGCTTTTTCTGGGCGATAAATATCTGTATTGGACCAAAAATGAACAGGTTGTCATTCCCTACGCTCGTAGCCGGGACAAACTGATTGTATTAGGTGACCCACTCGGTCCAAAAGAACGTGTGAGTGAAGCCATTCAGGAATTTCAGCGGTTCGCAGATCGGTATGCGTTAACGGCTGTATTTTATCAGGCCTCGCCGGAGTATTTGTCCATCTATCACGAGAACGGCTATCGCTTTTTCAAACTGGGCGAGGAAGCACTGGTGCCGCTGGAATCATTTACACTGACAGGCAAAAGCAATCAAGCGCTACGCAGCGCCAAAAACCGTTTTGACCGCGAGGGCTACTCGTTCGAAATCATCCAACCGCCTCTAGAGGCGTCACTGATTGAGGAGATTCGTCAGGTTTCGAATATTTGGCTGGATGGGCGCAAGGAGAAGGGATATTCACTCGGCTGGTTCAAAGAATCTTATCTTCAGTTGGCTCCGATTGCATTGCTAAGGGACTCTGAAGGGAAGGTCATCGCTTTCGCTACGATGGCCCCTGCCTATGATCATGGACGGACGGTCTCCATTGACCTGATGCGCCACTTGCCTGACACGCCAAATGGCACGATGGATTATTTATTCACACGGGTCATTGAGTGGGCCAAGGAGAGTGGGTATACGACATTTAATCTGGGAATGGCACCGCTGTCCCAGGTAGGGCAAAGCGAAAAGGCATTGCGCGAGGAAAAGCTGGCCCGACTCGTTTTCCAATACGGGGGACATTTTTACGGCTTTCAGGGGCTGCGGCGCTTTAAGGATAAGTTCAAGCCGCAATGGGAGCCGCGCTATCTGGCCTATCCAGCTTCTGTCTTTCTACCGATCCTGACGCTGGAGCTGGTATATCTCGTGTCCAAACGCTCGGACTAAACAAAGGGCTGACAACAGGACTTTAATAGTCTAACACGACGTAAAAAAGGGTGTTCCCAACCACGAACGGTTGCTGGAACACCCTTTTATATTCACAAATCTTCTTAGAAGCTGCCTTTTACAACAACTTCAGAGAGTGGAAAACGTCCTGATGGACGTGCTGGCACTTGTGCCTTACCTACACTAATAAGCAGGGTTGGCAGGTAACGTGCTGGAATATTGAATTGCTCGATCAACTGTGCTGGAATGAAACCGCCCATTGCGCAAGTGTCGTAGCCCAGAGATTTAGCAGCCAACATAATATTTTGTGCTGCAAGAGCAGAGTTCAGGATGGCTGCATCGCGAGCTACTTGCGGGTTTTGGTACGCGCCATTGATTTGACCTACCAATGCGTCACGGATTTCCGCTGGCAGTGCGCCTGCTTCTACCGCTTGATCATAAATGACGGTGTTACGGTTCGCTTCCAAATCACCCAATACGGCAATCGTAACGGAACTTTCCGCTACTTGACCCTGATTGTAGGCGATAGGCAGCAATTTTTGCTTGTCCGCTTCGCTTTCGATAACAAGGAATTTCCAATGTTGAAGGTTCCAAGCGGAAGGAGCTTCTATCGCCGCAGTCAAAATAGCCTCCAAATCTTCCTCTGGCAATTTAAAATCCTTAACATAGCTCTTTACCGCGTGTCTTTCACTAATAGTAGATAGGGTTTCATTTTTTGGACTACTCGACATTCTGGGCACACTCCTAATTTCTTATGATATATATCTAACTTGAATCCTCATTAACTTCCCAAACTACTGCAATTATAAAAATGATAGTTAGTCATGTCAATATGTTTAAGTATGACCCTGCACTCAAAATACAGTACAATACGGATAAAGACATACATATCGGCAGATGCCTGCCGATGGGACAAGACATAATGAGTTCATTTTGTTCTCATTTGAATTAAAAAAGGAGCGTTACTATGATTGGATCGTTTAAAAAAACAGATATTGCTTTGTTTGCCGCCTGGGTTGTAGCTTGTGTGGCAACTTTGGGCAGTCTGTATCTCAGCGAGATTTTGGGGTATGAGCCTTGTAAGCTATGCTGGTTTCAGCGCATTCTGATGTATCCCCTGACCCTTCTACTCGGGATCGCCTATTTTCGAGGGGATTCGGGGATACGACGTTATGTCATGCCGTTGGCTATCATTGGAGGTGCGATTTCGGTCTATCATTTTACCATTCAGCGCATCCATGCAGCCGCCAAAGCAGCTACGCAAACTTCAACTTCCTGCGGCAGAGTATCCTGTGAACAGGATTACCTAAACTGGTTCGATTTCATCACCATTCCTTTTCTCGCACTAATCGCCTTTATCCTTATTATTGTAGCCATGGGTTATATCATGCGAAAGGAGAAAAAATCAGCTCAGGGAGAGGTACAAGCAACAGAACTCGCATAAGTATGAAAGAGACCCAATTATAGGGCCAGTGTTATCACCAAGAGGCGTATAATCCGCTTGCCGGGGGAGAGACTGTAACTAAATATATCCATTGCATATGTGGTATAATGTGAAAGGTTTGCAGTCTGTCCAATAACGCTTATATTCCTTATAGAGGGGGCCAGTCCATGTTTCATATTAGCACCCCATTGCTGCAATATGGCGCAACCTTCGGTATGATCTTAATCGCTATATCGGCTATTTTCATCCGTATGAAGACAGGTCATCGCCCGATTAATGCCAAAAAAATCATCATCCCTCCGCTCGGCATGAGCACCGGTTTTATGATGTTCGTGGTGCCGGAAGTACGGGTTCCCTGGCTTTGGGCGCTGGGCGCCTTTCTGGTCGGCTGGTTTATTTTTTCTTACCCGTTGATCCGCAGCACCAAATTTGAGTTGCAAGAAGGGCTGGTTTTCGTGCAACGCTCACGTACCTTCTTCTTTATCCTATTCAGCCTGCTGATCGTCCGATTGCTACTGCATGAATTTATTCAGCATTACATTACCATTCCGCAGACAGCAGGGCTATTTTTCATCCTAGCCTTCGGCACCTTGTTACACTGGCGGCTCCGTATGTATTTTCAATATCGTCAATTCGTTCCGGACGAGACAGAAGTCCGCATCTGACCAACGGTTTTTTAACATGCTTGCTAGCATATTGCTGTATAGACCAAAAAAGGACACGTTCTCCCAGCCAGGAGGCCGTGCCTTTTTGGTCTTTTCGTCTTTTTAGTCTATCGGAGGCTACATTTCCGCCTTGCCCGGACGCCGGGCGCTAGGCACTTACTGGGAGCTTTCTTTTGTAAACAGCGTGCTGCCGTTTATGTTGTTCTGCGGAGCATAAGCGCCGTCCCAGGTGATAAAGAAGCTTGCTCCGGTGTAGATTTCATTCAGGGCCTTGTTCCAAAGCGAATAATCGAATTCCTTGAGCTGATTATTGTTGCGATCCACATGGTCGCCACCCACGGCTGGTCCAATTTCGCAGAAGCCATAAGTTTTGCCAAGTCCTTTGATGTCATTGTAAGCCATCTTAATTTCATTGTCATTGGACGGATCGTCGCTGTAAGCGTCGATGCCAATCCAGGTGACATAGCTGGAGCCGGGGTAATAAGCAGCCGCGTTGGCTCCTTTATTTGGAGCATAGACAAAATTGACGTTGGACATGCCATTGGTCGTCACAATGTAATTGTACAGATTGATGTACAGGTTCTTATAGTCCGTCGTGTTCTTGTCCCCCCACCAGAACCAGCCTCCGTTCATTTCATGGAAGGGTCTGTAGTAAACGGGGGATGAATTAAACTTTTGCAGGCCGGTCACGACATTGTCAACCTGGGCCTTATAATTTTGCAGCCATGCGGGGCTGGACGAATTGATGGATGAAATGTCTGTATTAGCCAAGATCTCGAAATCGGAATCAGACATCGGGGCGTTTACATTTCCACCCTGGGGATTGGGCATGTGGGTGGAAACGGTGACGATTTTCCCCAAGGCTTGGATGGCGGAGGCGCTATTGGAGGTAATGGAGGCTGCATCGGTTCCCCCCTGGTTCCAGTTCAGCAGATCATAGGAGACGATGTCAGGGTTGTAGGTCCAGACAGGACTGGTGTTTACACTTCCGTCATAGCCCAGGAACATGCCAGTATAGTTGATATTGCTCTCCGCGCCTGCCGTCATTGGTAGCGAGAATAATAATGCAGCCCCGGTCAGGGCGCTGATCAAGCTCTTCGTTTTCTTGACTGAATTCATAATGGTTATCCTCCTGATGTTTATATCTTGCTGTTTGTAATCGCAAGACTTAAGATGTGACCGATATTCCCCTAGGACAATCTGACTCGCAACCTACATGTTTTTCGTTTTAGCGAGTGGATCTCCATCTTCCTAAAGGAATACGTTTTTGTGATCCTCAATTACATCGACATCAAGGAAAAAAGTTGAAATAGTTCTATTAGAGCAAAAAAATAATTCATATAACAATGAACAAACAATTTCTGCAAAATGTGGTAGGGACTAAATGTGTAATAAAGGAAATTTTTTCATTTCATTCTTATGAATTTGTTTTCAAATTATTGTTATTTTTGTACTATATAGAAGATTCATAATCACACACTTAGCGTATCCTAGCGTCCAGAACTAAGCTGATCACTCTGATGGCATAGTGTATATTTCGTTAAAATGGTGGCCTGGCACTCATGAAATGAAAAAAACCGATATTCGCCTTTTGGCCAAAATCGGTTTTTGGAGATGAAACCATTATTCCCCGCATGTACTGGACCTTTATAGAATGCACGTAGCAAAAGGGACTGTCCTCTGGACAGCCCCTTTTCTGTAATATGTCCAGACCATTCACCACGGTAGTCTGTATGCTTGCGGTGGATGCCTGCTTTTATTATTGCTGGGTCAAAATGATCGGACCCTCTGCTGTAATGGCCAGCGTATGCTCGTATTGCGCAGACAAGCCGCCGTCCAACGTGCGTGCGGTCCAGCCGTCCGCATCAATTTTACTGCGGTATGTGCCTGTGTTGAGCATCGGCTCAATTGTAATGACCATACCCTCTTTTAAGCGTGGTCCACGGTGTGGAGGTCCGTAATGTGGAACCTGCGGTTGCTCATGCATCTCTTCTCCGATACCGTGCCCAATAAATTCGCGTACGACCGAGAAGCCTTCCGCTTCCGCGTAGGTTTGTATCGCATGGGAAATATCACCGATCCGGTTACCGATAACGGCTTGCTCAATCCCTTTATACAGCGATTCCTTGGTAACATCCAGCAGCTTTTGCGCCTGCTCAGACACATTACCCACCGCATACGACCAAGCGGAATCTGCCAGCCAGCCATTCAGGTTCACAACCATGTCGATCGTCACGATGTCCCCGTCCTTCAACGGTGTCTTATTCGGAAAGCCGTGGCAAATCACATCGTTAGGTGAGCCACAAGTTGCAAACTGGTAGCCGTTATAGCCCTTTTGCTCCGGTGTTGCGCCATGCTTCTTCATAAAGGATTCCGCAAAGGCGTCAATTTCCAGTGTCGTAATGCCCGGCTTGATCATTTTGGCAATTTCCCGGTGGCAAGCAGCCAAAATGTCTCCAGCTTTTTTCATATTTTCAATTTGTTCTTTGGTTTTAATGATAATCATTAAACGGTCTCCTTCTTTTCCGTGTTCGTTCCACTTTTCACTGCTTCTTTTTTCTACTTCTATTGTAACGCTAAAAGCAGCGAAATGGAACCGATGTCAACTGATACCGTTTACAAGGATCTTAAACGGGGTATATAATATTCCATAACTTGTATACCAGTATGCAAAATCATTTCCTAGATAGGAGTATCCTATGAAATATCCAACAACCTGGTTGCAGGGCGCATCGCTTGGGGAAAGGATTGCTTGTGAACTTCGGCTTCAGATTATACGCGGCGTTCAGACACCAGGCACTGTGCTATCTGAGAATCAGATTGCTGCCGATTTTGGTACCAGTCGTTCTCCGGTGCGTGAAGCCTTGAAGGCACTCTCGGGCGAAGGGCTGATCCGTTTGGAGCGCATGGGGGCGATTGTCGTCGGCATGACACCCGGTGATATGGAGGAGCTATTCGATGTGCGAATGCTGATTGAACATTTTGTTGTACAAAGGTATGTACATAGTGATAATGCCACATTGGTGACTGTTTTGAATCAGATGATTGACAAAATGGAAGTCGCTCTCAAGTACAGGGATGTCGTTGAATTTTCTCTTCAGGATTTTAACTTTCATGAAGCTCTGGTTCTGGAAGCAGGCCATACCCGTATTCTTCATACCTGGAACGGCATGAGACAGCTAATCCTGACGGTCATGTTAGCTGCAACAGAACAACGATTTGCGTCCAACATCGAAGAATCACAAGTCACGATTCACAAACATCGAACCTTTGCAAACGCTTTAAATCAGAGGGATGCTCAGGAGTTGTCAGGATTTATTGAGGATCATTATCGAGATACCCGCAACGCGGTTAACGATAGCGTCCTGTCTCCCTACAGAAGAAAGACATCGTCCTAGCCACAATATGCGTGACAAAGAGCAGATGTACCGCGCTTTATGCGTTTCTCGCTGGCGCGGCTCTCTTTTAATTGAAGTTGTCGACAAGTATACATTTAACTATGCATATAAGAATAAGGAGGCATACCTTCATGAACACGTTATTCGGCTTAAGCCATAACGCGTCCCTGCTCATATGGGCGCTAGTTACCGTCATTCTTTTGATTTTGCTGATTGCTAAATTCAAATGGAATCCCTTCGTTTCACTGCTGCTTTCGTCGGTATTTCTCGGACTGGTTAACGGGATGTCTGGACATGAAGTTACTGCCTCCATCACCAAAGGGCTCGGCAGTACACTCGGCTCCATCGCCATCGTGATCGGTTTAGGCACAATGCTCGGTAAAATGATGGCAGAATCCGGCGGCGCCGAACGCATCGCGACTACACTGATGGATCGTTTTGGTGAAAAACGCGTTCATTGGGCGATGATGATCGTAGGCTTTATCGTGGGAATTCCGGTGTTTTTTGAGGTTGGTATTATTTTATTAATTCCCATCCTGTTCACGGTTGCCCGTAAAATGAATATGTCTCTGCTGAAAATCGGTATTCCAATGCTGGCAGGACTATCGACGGTACACGGCCTTTTACCACCCCACCCGGCTCCGATGATCGCGATTGAAGCCTTTAACGCCAATATTGGACGCACGATAGGATATGCACTCATCGTGGGCATCCCATCCACCATTATTGCAGGCCCGGTCTTCGGCGCTTGGATTGGCAAAAGAATCATGGTCAGACCTTCCGAGAGGCTGGACGAGCAGTTCAGAAATACGACGGGGCGGTCGTTGCCTCCCTTTTGGATTACTTTGTTCACCATTTTGTTACCTGTTATTCTAATGCTTAGCGGATCAGTCGCTGAAATTGTAGACCCGGCCAATACACATCCGCTCACTGTATTTTTCAAATTCATTGGTGATGAGGTTATGGCATTACTGATTGCGGCCGTGTTTTCTTTTTTCTCGCTAGGCTATGCACGTGGTCTAAAGAAAGAGGACTTGTCCCGTTTTACCAGTGAATGTCTGGCACCAACAGCCTCTATTATCTTAATTATCGGGAGCGGTGGTGCATTTAAAACGGTATTGATCGACAGCGGTGTAGGTCAGGCCATTGCAGCGGTCGCTACAGGAGCCCATATGAATGTGATTGTATTTGCTTTTCTGGTCGCTGCGCTCATTCGTGTAGCCACTGGATCAGCGACAGTCGCGATGACGACAGGCTCCGGTATTGTCGCACCTGTGCTGGCACTCACACCCGGCGCGAATGTCGAACTGGTCGTCCTTGCTACAGGAGCAGGGTCGCTGATCTTGTCTCATGTGAATGACGCCGGATTTTGGATGATTAAAGAATTTTTCAATATGACGGTTCCGCAGACTCTAAAATCATGGACCGTTATGGAAACCATCCTCTCCCTGGTTGCTTTCAGTTTGATTATGCTGCTGAGTGTGTTAACTTAACGATAATGAGCTAATAACGGTAAGTGAAGGGGAGATTGAATATGACAGACACCCGATATATGATCGGCGTCGATATCGGTACGACCAGTACCAAAGCAGTTCTTTTCGAAGAAAACGGCAATATTGCCGCCCAGCACCATGTGGGCTATCCGCTCCATACACCTGAGCCGGATGCGGCAGAACAAGATCCGGAAGATATTTTCAAAGCTGTTGTGACGACGGTGCAAGAGGTCATGAAACAAAGCGGAGTGTCAGCTGAGCATGTACTGTTCGTCTCCTTCAGTTCGGCCATGCATAGCGTACTGGCAGTGGATAAGAATGGCAAACCGCTGACCGCCTCTATCACTTGGGCAGATAACCGTAGCGCCAAATGGGCCGAAGCGCTCAAACATGAATACAACGGACACGATATTTACTTACGTACCGGAACGCCTATTCATCCTATGTCACCGCTCACAAAACTAATGTGGATTACACGGGATTTACCAGATGTTGCGACCCAGACGTACAAATTCATTTCCATTAAGGAGTACATTTTTGCCCGGTTATTCCACCAATATGTCGTGGACCACTCGATTGCCTCTGCAACCGGACTCATGAATTTGCAGCAGTTGGACTGGGACGAGGAAGCGCTGCATATTGCAGGTGTGACGAAGGAGCAGCTATCCGAGCTGGTGCCGACAACTCATGTGCTCAAAGGGCTGGATGAGACCTATGCACATGACATGGGCCTACTGAAGACGACTCCTTTTGTGATCGGGGCCAGCGACGGTGTCTTGTCCAACCTCGGTGTGAATGCGATCAAGCCTGGAGTTGTCGCTGTTACCATCGGCACCAGCGGAGCCATCCGCACCGTAGTTGATAAGCCGCTCACGGATGCCAAAGGGCGCTTTTTTTGTTATGCCTTGACCGAAAAGCTGTGGGTCATCGGCGGCCCGGTGAACAATGGAGGTATAGTCTTCCGCTGGATCCGGGATGAATTTGCAGCCTCCGAAGTGGAAACGGCCAAACGACTGGGACTTGATCCATATCATGTGCTGACCCAAATTGCGGAACAGGTACGTCCTGGCTCCGACGGTCTGCTCTTTCTTCCGTACTTATCCGGTGAACGTGCGCCCCTATGGGACCCGAATGCTCGCGGCTCCTTCTTCGGTCTGTCCCTGCGTCACAAAAAAGAGCATATGATTCGCGCCGCTCTGGAGGGTGTGCTATTCAATTTGTATACCGTCATGCTTGCCATGGAAGAAGTCATCGACAGACCGTCAGTCATTCACGCCACGGGTGGATTTGCACGCTCGGAGCTATGGAGACAGCTCATGGCAGATATATTTGATCAGGAAGTCATTATTCCCGAAAGTCTGGAAAGCTCATGTCTGGGTGCAGCTATTCTAGGCTTGTACGCACTGGGACGGATTGATTCGCTGGATGCTGTGTCCGGTATGATTGGTACCACTCACCAGCACAAACCGGTAGCAGAACACGTGGATATTTATCGCGATTTACTGCCGATTTATATTCGCATTTCACGTAAATTCGAAGAAGAATTCAAGGATATTGCGGAATTTCAGGCCAAGTCCCTACAGTCTTGAGTTACAAGGTAAACCAAATGGAGTTACAGCAGCGAAGCCATAGGCCCTTAAACTTGTAAAGCGAAGACCCTTCTCATCAAGGGTCTTCGCTTTATTGTTGTGCGCCCTTCGTCACGTAGAGCAGCATTTGTGCATTTTACAGGAAATCGGCCAAGACCGAAATTACAGAAACAGGGTTTTAGAGATGATCACCAACAAAATAAACAGAACCAGAATCGCTCCTACAGAGGTCCATGCGCCTACGCCGCAACCCATACCGCCTACTCCGCACATATGACTCATTTACAACACTCCCTTCGCTCATTTACAGGATCATTGTATGTAGACCTGGTCAAATGCGTAAGGGGGGCATTCCCCCATTTTTGCGGCGAATGCCTGTTTATTTTGGAGACTAGCATTATGTATTAACCTCAAAATTATAGAACCCCTCAAGTGTTGCTCTCTTCATCATCAATACTGCACAAGTCCCAAGGAATCCACTCAGCAAGCCACACCTCATGCCCTGCATAATAAAATGCGATTCCCTCTTCTCTTGCTTTAATCGTGTTTACCTTGAGCATGACCAATTCACCTCTTCGGCTCCCTGCTAATGCTGCAAAGTTAGTGCTTTCAGATAAATGTACATACTTTCTGCCAACAGGATCTAAACCATCCGCCATAATAAATGGCAATGCTTGCTTATTCGTACCATGGTATAGTACATCTGGTGGATTCCCGGGAGTATACTCTATCTTTTGATAGCTATGTCCATATCTAGCTCTGATTCTACCGTTATGGATTTCAAAACGCTGCTTATCTGAATTGCGCACGATCCGCTCAATATCAGTCTGCTTTACACCTGACCAGCCTGGCAAGCTTTGAATGATTTGAAGTAAGTGTTCCACAGTACAAGAGCCGTCTGTAATGTCTAACTTTAGCCCGGATTCCTCGGGTTTGTGTCGCAGCATTTTGCTCATTATTTTACTTAGCTTCATATCTTCCTTTTGTTTCTTCATTGAATTTCTCCTTCCTTTAATATAGTAGATCAAAAGATATTTCTACATAAAATTAAGGATTCCTCTTATTTCTTCTTTATACGCTAAAAGACCATCAGAACCGGGAAGGTCTGATGGTCTTTATCAGAAAAGATGCTAGTTATGCCTCTCTGCGTCTGCGTGGTGTCAGACCAAGCCAGGACAACAACGAACTGCGCGATTTTCGTTGTCTGCCCTGGTAGGTACGCAAATTCGTAATTAACTGCCGATCCCGTTCCTCGTCGATCTTTTCTTTTATCCAGCGTTTTTGATCCTCCAGTTGGTTAGACAAGTTGATATTCTTTTCCACCAAACGGCTGTGCTCTGCTTCCAGCTCCTCCAAACGGCTCCGCATTTCCAACAAAGCGTTTTGCACCATGTCCTGCATCTGCGCCAGTTCTTGTGGCTCTAGGGAATCCTGTGTTTGTACAGATACAGGCGCTTGCTTCAATCTATACTCAATAGTTGATGCCAAAGTCTGGAACTCTTCCTGCAACTGTAGCTGCATGGGTTCTTCTGACAGTGTCTGAGCATTCATTTCATCCTGTAACTCTGTCAGTTCAACCGTAGCAGCGACTTGAGCCTGCATGACCGTCTCTTCCCTGCCTTCAGCCGCCGCCATTATTTCTTCCCAGGTTGCGGTCAGTGACTCAGCATCCGAGATGGGTGGCAAGCGGAATTCTTCATCCTCCATTGGAAAGGGAGCGGTCACTCTCTCAAGCACCACCTGAACCGCCTGCTCCATCGTCATATGCTGCTCACGCAACGCCTTCCTCATCACCTTCAAGCACTCAACATCCTCAGCACTAAACATTCTTGATTGATTCGCGGAACGTTGAAACACATACCCCTGCTCCTCCAGCGCCGCTGCATATTTACGAAGGGTACTCGCCCCGATTCCCAACTGTTTTGCTGCTTCCGTCGTCGATTTGATTTCTTCCATTTAATCATTACCTCCCCGGATGGTATGGAAAGAAATAAGCTTGTATATGTAGAATTCGCGAAATCCATTGGAAACCCTTTGGCAAAAATGTTCTAATATTGCAGACTGCTAAGAACCTTTGTCATAACGGAATCTTTGTAGAAATACAAGAAACGACATTGCAGAGAATACTTCGTTCTATGTACACTAAAGACTCTTTAAAGAGCATCACATAAATGTCATACTTTTATAATTCCTATGGCACTATTCCTTCCATCAACATAGTTCATGTTATAATTTATACAGCGGTCACCTTAAATATAAATTGAAATGCACTCTCCTACCTTCCAGTAAAAGTATTGATAATTTACGTTCATTCTACAATTAATCGCAGAAAGACACCTCTTTCACAGTTCATTTTTAATTTTCCGGAATGGAGACAAAAAAATGGATATTTTCAAAAGATCAGCAATATGTTATGTTATGTAACGTAAAATGGATTTCAGGCATAATTTGTAGCATATTAACGTTCGCTGGAACGAGGAGGCAACATAGATGAAGGGGAAGGCAAGGAAAGTAGCTATTGTCGGCGCGGGAATGGTCGGTTCGAGCTGTGCCTACTCAATGGTTAATCAGTCCATTTGTGATGAAATCATGATGATTGACCGCACGTATGATCGGGCTTTGGCCCATGCACTGGATCTGTCCCATTGTATGGAGTTTACGTCCACACGCACTAAGGTACGTGCAGGCACGTATGCAGACTGCACGGATATGGACGTGGTGATTATAACGGCTGGAGCCAACCCTAGACCAGGTCAAGACCGCCTGTCTGTACTGGACGACGCAGTGCTTATCACCAGAGAGATTGTAACAGCGATTATGGAGGGTGGCTTCGACGGTATATTCGTCATTGCCGCTAATCCTGTCGACATTGTAACGTATATGGTACAAAGTATATCCGGTCTGCCGCGCAACAAGGTGATCGGCACGGGCACCTCTATCGACTCGTCCCGGCTCAAGACGTTGCTTTCTGAGGTGTTTTCCATAGATCCACGCAGCGTACAAGGATATGCTCTTGGCGAGCATGGCGAATCCCAATTCGTTGCCTGGTCACACGTAACGATTGGCGGTAAGCCGCTTTTACACATTTTACGGCAGCATAAGGAACGATTCAGCCACGTCGATCTGGACGACATTGCCCGTAAAACCAGGGATGCAGGCTGGGAAATCTTCACCCGCAAAGGCGCCACTTATTTTGGTATTGCCAATGCTCTGGCATACATTACCCGTTCCATTTTAAATGATGATGGTAAAATTATAGCGGTCTCTGCTGTATTGGACGGCGAGTACGGGCACACCGATGTCTGCACGGGCGTTCCAGCGATTATCGGCAGCGGAGGAATTCAAGAGGTCATCGAGTTGGAACTAAGTCCAGAGGAACAAGCGAAGTTCGACGCCTCTTGCCACTTTATCAGCAATAATATCCGTGCCATTTCAGACTTAGTGTAAACCAATAGCACAGAAAAAAACTCCTTACCCTCATTGAGGATAAGGAGTTTTTGCAATCCCCGTATTTCGCCCTATATCTCTTTATAACGAAATACCGTCAGTCCCGCCAACGTAAATACGACAAAGCTGCCCATTATAACCGTCAATAGTGTATCAGTTGGCACCATGAACGCCCCGAAGTTGTCTCTTCCACTCGGCATCATCGCCAATAAAGGCTGTGTCCATGGATAGTACGGACCGTAGGTTTGAGAATTGGCGACCAGAATATTCGGCACGGTGAACACAAAATTCAACGCAAGCGGTGCGGCAAAGCTGGACCACAAGAAGGATACCATCAACTGCAACGCAGCCAGCGGCAGGCAGGCTACCCAGCCTGCGAGCAGACTTTGAGCGATCACAGCCCAAGGAATCGGTCCGTTCATCCCCTGCACAGCTCCAACACTCAGCAACGCTCCCCCGAACAGTAGCTGGGTCAATCCGACCAAGGCCATAATGATAGTCAGCTTAGCTGCGTACAGACTGGTGCGGGACAATGGCAATGACATCAGCTGCTTCCAGCCGCCGCCCCCATGCTCGAAACGGCAGACCAGAGACCCAAACACGGCCGTCAGCATCGGCAGGAACAGCAGCGCATGAACTGTAAGCATGGCTGACAACAGCAACAGCCAGTTCCCTCCCGGATTCGCCAGCAAACCAATCAGGACGGCAATCGCCGGGCTGACGAGCGCGAGCAGCCAGACGGGCGATTTCGCCATTTTCAACCGTTCAACAGAAAGTAACCGTGCATATCCTCCGAACATTACGCCACATCCTTTCGGCTAAAATGGGCCGCTGTCAGCAGGCTGAGAAGCATACCCGTTCCGCACCCGACGGACGCAAACATCCACGCTTGAGGTGCAACCCAGGCGAATTGAGGCCAGGCCAATGGAAACCATTCGGACAGCTGTGAAGCAAACAAGCTGCCGATGCCTAACGTAATGCCCAGTGTTACAGGTAGCGCTTGATTATGGAATGTGACTGTTAACCACAACAATAATACGAGCATAGGCAACGTGCCGCCTAAGGGCCAAAATCCGAGTCGTAGCAGTTCTCCTACGGGTGCAGGTTCTCCCCCGAAGCCAAGGATCATTCCCAACACCCAAGTCCCTACCGTCAGGAGTAGACAGGACACACACAGCATCCCAATCGCCAACGTCAGCTTGGCCATATAGACGCTGAATTTGGAAATCGGCAAGGCCAGCAACTGCTTCCATGAGTTAGATGTATGCTCCACATTCGCCAACATGGAAGCCACCATAGTAGCTCCTAGCACCAGCGCAAGGGGTACAAAAAGAGCGATGTTATCCATCAAAACTTCCCACAGATGACCCTTGTTACGCGGAATCAGATAGTCATATCGAAGTCCAAAGTTGAGCGCCTGCATGGCCACCAGCCCAAGGGGACCGAGGAACACCAAGAACCAGATTCCCTTTCTGCGTGCTTTGAGCAGATCCGCCGTGAGTGCTCGCAGCATCATAAGGAAGCCCCTCCTTTGCCCACCACCTGCATGAACATATCCTCCAGCGATTTGCGGCGTTCCTCCACACGGTATACGGCATGCGTATTTTCGACCAATCTTCTGACCAGCAGCGCAACAGCCGCATCATTCATGTTCTCGAACTCCAGCGCCGATCCGTCCTTCACCGAATGGTAGCCCTGCTCACGCGCAATCAATTGGGCTGCTTCCGGTTCCGACACGACGATCCGAATTCCGCCCGCGGATTCCTGACGGAGATTATGAATCGTGTTTTGAAAGACCAGCTCTCCTTCACGAATAATACCTACGGTATTCGCCATATGCTCTACCTCGCTCAACAGATGGCTGGATACCAGTACGGTGATCCCCCGTTGCTTGGGCATCGCCTGAATCAATGTGCGCATTTCCTGAATACCCTCCGGGTCCAAACCATTCGTAGGCTCATCCAAAATGAGCACTTCTGGATTCCCAAGCAGGGCTGCTGCAATACCAAGTCTCTGCTTCATGCCCAGCGAGTAGCCTTTGACTGGACGTTTGGCATGCTTGGTCAGTCGGACGACCTCTAACACTTCCGCAATGTTTTGCTTGGGTACATTCAAAATACGGCGAATGGCCTCCAGATTTTCAATGGCGTTCAAATGACCATAATACGAAGGATACTCCACCAACGAGCCGACTTTACGCAAAATATCAAGCTTATGTCTGCGAATATCTTTGCCGAATATACGGATCGTTCCTCGAGTTGGGCGAATAAGTCCAAGCAGCATGCGGATCGTTGTCGTTTTCCCTGCTCCATTTGGACCCAGAAATCCGTAAATATCTCCCCGAGCTATTTTCAGGTCCAGCTGATTAACCGCCGCGCGGCCTTTGTATATTTTGCTGAGACTGTTCGTTTCAATAATGTATTCGTTCAAGTTCCTCACCTCGACACCTATCGTAACGTGCCAAGTTTAAAGCCAAGGGAACTCTGAGTTTAAGTTTTGTTTAAAAAACGGATTCGGGTCCCGGCTGATGAACTGAAAATCTCCCTCTCCAAATTCATTTCGCGAGCCAGCAGTTCTGTAATCGCCAACCCAATCCCGGCTCCTTTTTCACTGGACTGTTGCTCCATACCAGGCCCTTTATCTGTGATAACCAATGCCTCTGTCCCATTATCCTTCTGGACTTGAACACCAATATATCGGCCTGAGGCAGCATGGCGAACTACATTTTGAAAGAGATTGTCCAGCAGACGACGGAAGCCTTGCTCATCGACATTCCACACCATACTATGCTCAGGCAGGTCGATATCCACTTCAAAGCCCTCCTTCTCCCACACCGGATACCAGCTGGCTACACACTCCCGCACTAGCCGCAGGATATCACGCGGTGTGTTATTCATGGTGTATTTGCCACTGGATAGGAGATTATAGGTCAGCAAGTTGTCGATCAGACTCCCAAGGTCCTTTAGCTTGTTTTCCATTAGTGTAATCGACTGTTTCCCTCTGCTGCTGAGATTTTCACCATCTAGTGTATACAGATGGCTACGCACGACCGTAAGCGGCGTCCGAATATCGTGTGACAGATCCGCGACCAGTCTCTTCCGTAGCTCTTCCTCCTGACGCTCACGTCCCCGACTCTCTGCCAACTGCTCGACCATCTGATTAAATGCTTCTTCCAGCTTGCCGATTTCATCCGGGCGTCCAGTGGCAACAAGAATAGGCAAGCCGTCCTCTCCTCGCTGCGACATGGCGGCCTGAAGCTGCAACAGTCTACGCCGAATGTCTCCAAAAAACAGAAGAGATACGGATATAAAAGCGCCCAAAATCAATACAATAAAAAAGAAATAGTACATCAACATACTACTATCAGTAGGTGGCTGTTCAAAGAACGAACGAGGCACTTTTAATACCATATAGCCCTGATTTACATCATTCTTGCCCCCGCCAATAAAGGCTACTACCGTAAACGGCCCCTCATAGCTTGCTTGCTTCATAAAAGCTATAGCCTGCGCAGCGTTCCATTGTTTTGGCAGGTTAGGTTGGGTCGGTAACTCCAACCTAGTTAACCCTGCGGTATCCACCCAAAATATTTGGGATTTAGGGAACATATCTTGTTGTATTTTGCGCAGATGGACTGAGATTTGCTCTGGTGTGGCTCCCTTCAAGGCTACAGCTTCGCGATGCCAGCTATTTTCGGTATGGGTAGCAGAGGGATAGTAAGCGTTTTTAGGCTTGGACCCCGCCCCCCAATTGAATAACACGCTATATATCAAGGCTGTAGCAGGCAACACAATGGGCAACAGCATCATAGCAACCACAATGATGACCAGATAACGGAACAACAGTGAACTGCGAAACCGACCTCCCTGATCCGGCTTAGAGCTGGGATGCAACCTCCTCCAACCCTTGCGCGTCCTGTTCATTATGCTTTCACCCGATATCCTACACCACGGATCGTCTCAATGATGCGAGGTGTCGCAGGATCAATCTCCAGCTTTTCGCGCAGGTGTCGGATGTGAACCATTAAAGTTTTGTCTCCGTCGATATATGGATCTCCCCATACCGCTTCATACATTTGCTCTTTCGTCATAATCTGGCCCAAATGCCGCAGTAAATAAGCAAAAATGTGATATTGCTTGCCTGTCAGTGTAATTTCCTCCCCGGTATCACGGTTCACAATACGGTTATCAGGAGAGAACACAGAGAGATGCCCCAGTTGTAAGGATTCTTCAGGCACGGTTCCTGATCGGCGCAGCAAAATCTCCATACGTGCTATGAGCTCGTCCGGGTGAAAGGGCTTGGTTACATAATCGTCGGCGAAATCCAGTCCTTGCAGTTTATCGTCTATGGAGGTACGAGCAGACAACATGAGAATGGGAAGCTCCGGGTACTCTTTCTTGAGCCGTTTCCCTATGGTGAATCCATCCAGACCAGGTAACATCACATCCAAAATCACGAGTTGGCACGTACGGGCTGCCTCCACAGCCCCATCCCCGCTGCGAAGCCATACTACAGCGTAATTCCGCTCTTCCAAATACTGATGCGTCCAAGCACCGATATCCTGGTCATCTTCGATGTATAACACATTTGTTTTCATCATGAGCACCTACTTATCGTTTTTCTTTTATGTAATGGGCATTATAGCATTTATGGTACATAACCCACTTAAAAAGGTTAATAACTATCTTATACGACATACGCTTCACATTTTCAAATTTGAATGCTTATGAAAAAAGGAGGCCTACCCGATGCTGCTGGAAGCTATATACCATCACCCGAAACGCAATTGGGCTTTTGGTTATAATGATGAAACGATATTTCTACGGCTACGTGCGAAGAAAAATGACCTGAACACCGTTCATGCTCTCACCGGAGATAAATACGATTGGGACCGCACCCGACAGCTTGTCCCGATGTCCAAATTCGCTACTGATGGCAGGTTTGATTACTATGAGTGCAGTATAAAACCTACTCACCGTCGGCTGAAATATGGATTTTTGCTAGAAGACGGTGAGGAACGTATTTGGATGAACGAGGACGACTTTACTACCCAAGAACCCGAAAATGCAGATAAACTGTTCCAATATCCGTTTTTGAACCCGATTGATATTCTGAAGCCACCCGCATGGGTGAAGGATGCGGTATTTTATCAGATTTTCCCGGAACGCTTTGCGAACGGTGACCCCTCCATCAGCCCAGAAGGTGCAGAGACATGGGGTGGAACCCCACAAAGAGACAATTTTTTCGGTGGCGATCTACAGGGGATTCTGGATCACCTGGACCACCTGAACGAGCTGGGAATTAACGCCATATATATGACTCCTGTCTTCAAGGCGACGACCAATCATAAATATGATACAGAGGATTATATGGAGGTGGACCCACATTTCGGGGACAAAAAGACATTGAAAAAACTGGTCGATGCCTGCCACGATCGAGGAATTCGGGTGCTGCTTGATGCGGTGTTCAACCATTCAGGGCGTACTTTTAAACCGTTCGTCGACGTCCAGGAAAAAGGCGAAGCCTCGCCTTACAAGGACTGGTTCCATGTACATAGCTTTCCCCTGAAAGTGGTGGATGGCATACCGACGTACGATACATTCGGGCTGGAACCGATGATGCCCAAGCTGAACACCGAACATCCTGAGGTAAAAAAGTACCTGCTGGATGTGGCAAAGCATTGGATCGAAGAAATCGGCATCGATGGTTGGCGGTTGGATGTGGCAGACGAGGTGGACCACGCCTTTTGGCGGGAATTCCGCACTACGGTCAAGCAGGCCAATCCGGATGCGTACATTTTGGGTGAAATGTGGAATGAATCGTCTGAATGGCTTCAGGGGGACCAATTCGATGCAACGATGAATTATCCGTTCACCTACGCGGCGAATGATTTTTTCGTCAAAAAAGTGACCGATGCCCAAAGCTTTGCCTACGCCATCGGACGACAGCTGGCCCGCTATCCACAGCAAGCATCCGAGGTTGCTTTCAATCTGCTGGATAGCCATGATACACCGCGCCTACTGACGCTGTGCGGGGGCGACAAGCGACTGATGCGGCTGGCTGCTTTGTTCCAGTTCACGTATATGGGCGCACCCTGCATTTTTTACGGCGATGAGATCGGCCTGGATGGAGATGCCGATCCAGGCTGCCGCCAGTGCATGGAGTGGGATGCCGATAAGCAGGACCACGAGCTGTTCGACTTTTACCGCGAGCTGATTGCGCTTCGTAAGGGGCACCCGGTCCTCCGTGATCAAGGAGGCATCACTTTCCTGGAGGCACAGCCGGAGGGTGCCTCACTTGCCTACGAGCGCCGCAGCGGGGAAGAAGTGCTGCTCGTGCTGCTCAATCGTTCCGATGAGGATCACGTTTTTGAATTGGACATTCCTGAGCAGGAATGGCAATTAGCCTTTGGCGAAAGCCAGTGGTCCGTAGGACCGAAGGGACTGCATGCCGAGCTTCCTCCTTACGGATATGTTGTGCTGAAGGCAACGCCTGTGCGATCAATCAACTCTGCAAAAGAAGTCGACAACAAGACGCAAAGCAAGGCATAGGCTATATAGACGCGGATGCTGATGAAAGTACCTGCCGAATACGGCAAAAAAAGCGAAACCACCAGGAACAAGATAGTTAACTTGTTCCTGGTGGTCTTTTTACGTTGAATATGAGCTTCTATCCAAGTCGATTATTTGTTTTTAACATCTGTTCTTACTACCCCAACATCCGAAGCATTGATTGAAATGGGGTTACCACCTTGCCCTGTTTGAGCTGAAGAAGATTGTCTAACGTCCACCCTAATTCTTTTGCCCTTAAAGCCAGTTCGTCTCCTTTTTCCCAATGCAGTGGCCTCCTTAAGTCTTCATGGCTTCATAAACCTCTCAATATGACCTAACTGTGGAGAGATATGCTATATGCATATGCCGCTGAAGAAAACAGGTCTCGGCGAATATCAGATCATAGAGAAAAGAGGCTATTAGTACCCGAGCTGGCAAGCTCCTCCAAGAAATTGCAACGAACATACTAACAGCAAAAGAGCGGAACCTGCTTTTACAGGCTCAATGTGGCTTTAAAACCATCATTGAGCCTGTAGTGATTAATGATATAGAATCATTGCTTATATCAGCTATCAACAAGCCAGCAGCCTTTCATGACTATCGTTGAACGCTAGCAGATTCGCTTGTAGATGATTGAATATTTTAATCCGTAAAATTTAAAGCGTTTACAAGTTAAGCGGCAGGTTGCCGGTCAGAGACGGCTGCTTGACCGGATCACTTTACAAATTGGCTTAAGCCAATACACCAAGAGCGTATCCAATAATTCCTATTGCGAATAAAGCAAAAATCAGAGCTATAGCATTTACTTTCTTTTTGAGCAGTCTCATGCATAAAAAAGTCAGCAAGAGAGGTAACAGACCAGGTATCAATTGATCCAGAATCATCTGTATCGTCGTAACAACCTCTACTCCATCCGAACGGGTATATCGGGATACTTCGAGTGGTATATTCAGAGTAGTCCATTTGGATACGAGGGCGCCCATAACAAATAGTCCCAGGATGGAGGCCGATTCCGTAAGCTTTTGCAGTCGGTTTCCGGACATGTCGGACACAATCTCCGTCCCTTTTTTGTAGCCGTATTTCAGTCCGTACCACTTAGTGGCCAGGCGAATAACATTAAAAAGCAAGAAAAATAGGACAGGCCCGATAACGCTTCCGGACAACGCAATGGAAGCTCCTAATGCAGCCAGAACGGGGCGTAATGTTCCCCAGAAAATAGGGTCTCCTACTCCAGCCAAAGGTCCCATTAAGCCAACTTTCACACCACTTATGGTAGCATTATCAATCGGCTGGCCATTGGCTTTCTGCTCCTCCATAGCGGCCGTTACCCCCATAATCGGTGCAGAGATAAACGGTTGAGTATTAAAAAACTCCAAATGCCGCTTTAGTGCTTCTTTTTGGTCTTCCTTCTTGCTGTATAACCGCTTGATTGCCGGAATCAAGGTGACACAAAAACCAATCGACTGCATACGCTCAAAGTTAAACGAGCCCAGCAGGAACCATGAACGGAAAAACATTTTGTTTAAATCGCTTTTGGTCAACTTTTTTTCTTCCATAGTACCCCACTCTTTCATTAAGAATTTCTTTAGAGCTCTTCAATTTCACCCACTTGATCTTTGCGCTGGCTATATTTAGGATTGAGCTGGATATACAGCAGAGCCAGAACCGCCCCCATGATTCCAAAGCCAACCAGATTGATGCTTGTAAATGCCGCGATGACAAAGCCCAAGAAAAAGAAAGGCATCAGATATTTGGCTGCCATCATGTTAATAACCATGGCATACCCTACAACGACGATGAATCCCCCAGCAATTTGCAGCCCTTTTGTAATGACCTCCGGGATCGCGTCCAGCAAAGTCGTAACCAGACCGGTTTCTGCTGCAATAGCCACCAATACGGCAGGCAAAGCGACGCGTAATCCCTGAAGAAGGAGGGCTATGAAGTGACATAATTCAATTCCTTTGAAATTTGAAGATTCGGCATATTTATCTGCCAGATGCTGAAAGAACACGGTAATCGTTCTAACAAAGATAGTTAACACTTGTCCGCCAGCCGCAATCGGAATCGCAACGGCAATTCCCGCACCGATCGATTGGTGCCCGACAATAACCAATATGGTTGAGACTACACTGGCCAAAGCCGCATCCGGAGCCATGGACGCTCCGACATTCATCCAGCCCAAAGCCAACAATTCCAGCGTACCGCCTAGAATAATACCGGTTTTGAGATCTCCCAGGACCAGACCGATCAGTGTACACGCAACTATAGGACGATGAGTCTGTCCTTCATCCAAAACACTGCCCATTCCGCAAATGGCTGCAACCAGCGTGACCATTACGATTTCAAAAACACTCATGTTTGACCCCCTCTCTTATGCGTACGTGTTGTTAAAACTGGACATTTTGGAGCTTGTTAATCAAATTAATTTTAGGATCACTGGCCACTTTTCTAATCTCCAGTTCTATCCCCTTTTCGTGCAATTTATAAAATGCCTCTACATCCTGCTTGTCTACGGACACCGCTCCGGTAATTTGTGTTTTGCCTTCTTTGAAGCACATTCCACCTACATTTACCGATGTAAACGGTACCCCACCTTCTACAACCCGCAGTACATCCGTGGGATTGGTAAACAGGAACAAGGTCTTGAAATCGTTATATTTAGGATTGTTATAAGCTTCAATCGCTTTCGCAATCGTGACAACATAAGCTTTAATCCCCGGCGGCGCCACTTGTAACAATAAGGTTTTGCGCAGCGTATCCGCAGCGACCTCATTGCTGACGGCGATAATTTTGTTACACTTCGTTTCCTTCACCCACACAGTAGCCACCTGACCATGAATTAGACGGTCATCAATACGAACAAATGATATTTCCATACCTATAATTCCTCCTCTGTTTGTATGTCCCGGATGACACGAAAAGACTTCATTGAATCCTGACCCGCACGGATGGCCAGATCACTTAGATTCTCCACGTTCTCCAGCCCTCTATTAGTCAGCAGGTCTACGATCATTGGCAGGTTCACCCCTGTTACAATGTCCATTTTTTCATACCTGGCCACAATCCTACTGGCCGCATTATAGGGACTGCCACCAAACAAATCGACGAGAAAAATCAATCCGTCCGTCCAATCAATTGTTTCCAAGGCCGCTTTGTACTTCTCAACAAGTCCGTTAACACTTTCACCTGGTTCAAACGTTACACCCACCACATTTTCCAGATGGCCAAAAATCATTTCCGTGGATCTTAGGATCTCTTCAGAAAATTTTCCATGAGTGCCAACAATAACACCTATCATTTGTTTCACCCCCTCCTTGCATCCTTCGCCTATACTTATATGCAAGTCTCATGCCAAGATTCTGTATGATGCGATTAACTATCAAAAAAAAGACCAAACCCTCGGCTGCTCCGGGAATTTGGCCTTTTCTCACCAACTACTTATTATCCTTATCCGCATGATTAATACACATCCAGCATCGTTTTATACACTTGCGCCACTACTTGGGGATACAGTTATATACTTCGCTTAGGATTTCGCAAATATAATATTTTTCATCATTAGTCAGCTTAATGTTAATACTGGAGGCAAATATATTGCAGGAACGGTTCACCACATCGATTAATCGTTGGTCAAGCAAGGATACATCCTCCTGATACACTAGCCCTTCTCCAATGACCATTCGTTCCAGCGCATGAGCCGTATGAACAGCAAGCTGAACCTTCTTTGCATAATGGAAATCAGCCTCCAGTTCCTGTTCCAGCTGCTCGATAAATTTCATCAAAATCCCCAAAATTTTGTGAGGATTCAAATAAGTCATAAACTCCTTTAGCGTATCCTCACATAGATCTCTTACGATCACGCTTCCGTGTTCATGCATAACAGGCAACTGATTGTTGAGCAACAATTCTCTTAATGCCTGTTCACCGCTTGCCTCGATCAGTTTTTCCAAAGGGATAAACGGTACATTGAGCTCGCTTGGCCGCTTAACCCCAATCACCGCAAGAAGCGTATGCTTGGCCCGTAAATCCTTCACCACTTTATCCAATTCCCTGACCTTTGCCGGTACAACAACTATTTTCTCTTCGGTTAAGTCATAAACAACCTTCTCTACAAACTCCTTTAGCTTGGCGGCGGCACCTTTGCCGGAAGAACAGACCGTCACGATTACCTTATTACTGGTCTTTTCCGCTTTCACTCCAGCATTTCCAGTGTTATATCCACGAAAATCCTTCAAAGATTGATAAATTTCCTCTATATTCATATCAAAAATACTGGCCTTTCGCACAGCCTCCAACACAAGCGGGGTTGAAACCATATCGATAGTCTTCACCTTAATCCCGACACGTTCCATAATGGTTGCTTCAAGATTGAGCAAGGAGCCCATATCAACCAGCAGCAATACGCCTCTGCCATTGTCAATGTCCTTCACTTTTTCCACAATAACTTCCAGGATTTCTCTGGGGCTAACATCCAAAGGCATGTCTACTGCGCAAATATTTGAGCTCCCCAGCAGGCTGTCGACAACGCTAACGACACTGCTTGCCGTACTGTTGCCATGTGCAGCTACGATGATTCCCACATTTCCCTGGTGCTCCTCTTCTACCGATTTCAGAAGAATCGCCACATAGGTGGTCTCGGCATCGGGTACGCTGACTTCAAACTTGGACTCGATCAAATCCTTGATAATGAGTGCCAGTCTGTATTCTTCATCCTGATCATTCATCGGTTCATAGATTTGTTTACTGACATATTTTTTCTCCCGGATTCGCTTTAAAAAAGCACTTAAATGAAGACTGAAGGCATAAACAAACCTGTCGCTGTAATTTCTGTTCAATTCTTTTTGAGCCATCTCTTGCACCTGTTCAGCGAACTCTAGGATATTTCTGCCTACGATCTTAAGGATCCGTTCCCTTCCCCCTTTGATGTTATAAAATCGGTTATAGAAGCTTTTGATGTGAATATTGACATCTGTAGTAATAAACTTATTGATAAAACTGTCGTCGAGTCCTTCTTCTTTGAGCATCCCTATCTTGTCTTCAATCAATTTGTACAAGTTGAACGGCAGTTCAAAAGCGTCTACTTCATCCATTCCTTTGCTGCCTTCAGGAGTAATATACAGCGAGGAGTTGACCATCTCCATTTCGGCAATCTCCTTGCGGTTCTTCCCCATATTAAATAGACCTTCCTTGATATTTCCGGGCAAAATTTTAAAATCAAGTTCAATCTCTTCCTTATTTTCATGTATGCTGTTCAAAAATCCTTTGGCACACACAAGCTGAATGTTCGATTTCAACTGACCGATATTTCCATAGGTTACGCTGCCAATCAGTGCTTTTACAGTTTCCAATTCAACCCTAATAGGCTTGTTCACACGATGGGCTTCGTTTGCAAAGAGATGCTTCAGGATCAAAAACCTCTCTTCAACAGTTCGCTCTTGCAAGGAAGGAATGTTGATCGTAATCGGTATCCGTCTGATAAAGGTTTTCAGCATGGAAGAACCGGGATCTTCGGTCGTAGCGCCGATGAGCAGCACATTCGCTTCCCGCTTGCGCTCCGACTCGCCCAATTTGTTGTAACTGTTCGTGTCCATGAAATAAAATATCATTTCTTGGCCTTCTGGGGGCAGCCGATGAATCTCATCCAAAAACAGAATGCCCCCATCCGCTTTCTCGACCAGTCCCTCTTTCTCCCGATCAGCCCCGGTAAATGCTCCTTTTACATGACCAAAAATGTGGGAAAGTAGCAGCTGAGGGTTATTGTAATAATCAGCGCAGTTAAATACGATAAACGGTGCTTGCTCTGAAAAGCGCTTCATATATTTCCCATAATTATACATCAACCTAGCGAACATTGTTTTCCCAACGCCAGTCTGTCCCACAATCAGCGTATGTAGGCCCTTCGGCGGGTATAATATTGCCGCTTTTCCCTGCTCAACCTGGTTCCTCATACTCCCCATGAAACCAATTAAGGCGTGAAACGGATCCACTTGCTCTCCAGGCAGCAATATTTCATGAATACTGTTGACTTGGATTTGTTTCTCTTTAAGCTGAACCCGAAAGGTCTCCTCGATCACCTGCTTGTGCAAAAACTTGACGGGTCTCCCCTTGATTTTAATAATCAAGTCGGCGCGAAGTAGGCTATTAAGCTCCTTGCTTACATTATTTCTTAACATATTCTGTTGATCGGCTATTTCCGCAGCCGTAATTCCACCGCCGTCCTGCAAGGCCTCTACTGACAGTTTCTTTGTCCCATTGGCAATATACTCTAAGATCTCATCAATTCGTTTCACGGTATTCCCCCATGCTGACTAGTTCTTATTTAATTAGTATATAAAAAAAGAAATAATCCTCTACAAGAAAATAAACTGACAAGTTAATCATTAATCTGATACCCTTTTTATTGAATCTATCCAAAACTCAAATTCAGCCCATTCCATTCACTTCTTTTCCAAGATCAAAGGTTGGCAGTATAATTGCATAAGCTTCACGAATAAGCTGCATAAAAAGTTATTTTTGTTTCCCAGTAAGGAGCTGAGATAAAATGATACGCTACGGATTACAGCAAGAGCAAACATTCAGGCTGGCTATAACTCCAGAATTACGACAAGCCATCACGATTCTTCAATATTCTTCGGTCGATCTAATGTCATATCTTCATGAGCAAGCAAATGAAAATCCGATCATTGACTTGGCAGAGATCGATATGTCCATCGAAAGAATCAACACAGAAGAAGAATATTCGCTACGAAAAAATGATAATCCGGTAGACCTTCTGGACTTTGTCTCTAATCCCGCAGATAATTTATATAGACATCTCAAAGCGCAGCTTGGGATGGTCCGCGGGCTATCCAAACTACAACAGATGATTGGCATGTTTCTAATTGGGAATTTAAATGAAAAAGGCTACCTTGAGCTGGATGTAAATACAGCTGCCGGAATACTTGACGTCCCCACCGATGAGGTTGAAAATATACTTGCCCTGATCCAAGGCTTTGAACCGGCAGGAATCGCTGCCCGCAGTCTGGAGGAATGTCTTCTTTTGCAGCTGCGATATGCCGGGAATGATGATGTTTACCTGGAAGAAATCGTGCGACATCACATGGTCAATCTTTCATGTAACCGCATACAAAAAATCGCGGATGCTCTAGGGATCGACATTCACATGGTACAACAAATGACCGATCAGATACGCAAACTGAATCCTTGTCCGGGAGCGGCATTTGCTCCATATGAACGCCAGTATCATATAGCAGATATCTCAGTGGAGAAATCCAAAAACGACTACGTTGTGACAGTTAATGATATCACAGTCCCACGCGTCGGGATTAATCCTTTTTACCAAAGTATGCTTCGAAAGCCGGCAATGGAGGAAGAGAAACGATTTCTTCGTGAGAAGATGAATACAGCATTATGGCTTATTCATAGCCTTGAGCAGCGCCGCCTGACCCTGATGCGTGTGGCCCAGGCTATTGTTGATAGGCAACGGGAATTTTTTGAGCATGGCGTTTATCATCTGAAATCGATGACCCAAAAGGAGATTGCTGGAATAACCGGCCTGCATGAATCCACGATCAGCCGGGCGGTCAGTAATAAATACATGCAGACGCCCCGTGGATTGTTTGAACTCAAATATTTCTTCACCTCCGCCCTAGGATCGAAAGACGGAGATGCTACTTCATCAGAGAGCGCAAAAATGCGGATAAAGCAGATCATCGACAGTGAAGAGAAGCAAAAACCATTTTCAGATCAGGCAATCACAGAGCTGATGGCAAAGGAAGGACTAGAGCTGTCACGCAGAACGGTAGCCAAATACCGTGAAGAATTGGGGTATTTATCCTCCACCAGGAGAAAAGTGTATTAAAGCTTCAGCAAGCGGTTGTGAAAACTAAAAAGCAGCGCTATCACATTCTCCCGGCTGCCTCCCTCGTAGAATCTCCAATAGAATAGGCCAACCAGTAATCTCTGGTTGGCCTATTCATACGACCTGAGCCAGTACAGCCGTTTACGCAGGTAGCGTCTGTGTTTTCAATTGCACGTACAACTGGTGCGTCACCTGCTGCGGTTCAATACCCAACTCATCTTCCAATATTCTGACGAAGCTTTCATAATGCTTTTGCGCAGCGGTATAATCGCCCAGTTGGGCATAGGCGGTCAGCAGCAGACTGCAGATATCGTCTGAGTACGGCTCCCGCTGCTGTAGGCTGAGCAAGCGCTGAACAGACTGCCGGGTACGACCTGAGCGAAGCTCTTCTCTCGCCAGCTCAGAAGCACATGCCAGATACATACTGCGCAGCTTCTCCCTTTTTGCATACGCCCACGGGTAATCGTGCTCCTCCAGGTAGTTGCCACGGTATAGAGCCAACAGGCTATCAATACGCGGCGTACCGCCGCTACCGGATGCAGCCCATTCGGATATTCCCCGCTCGAATAGCTCTACATCTGTAATCCAGCCATTGCGGTTCAAGCGGTAGCGATCCAGATTGTATTCTAGTTTTGTATCTTGCATCCGTTCTTTCAACGCCTTGCGAATTTGGTAAATGGACGTGTGCAGGTGAACAACAGCCTTGTCCAAATGATATTCAGGCCACAGCGCATCCAGCAATTGTTCTTTGCTCACCCATTCCCCTTCATGGTGTAGTAAAAAGGAAAATAGCTCCTGTGACTTTAACGTGCGCCATTTGAGTGGTTTCGCTCCTACGGCTTCCTGTCCAACCTCCAAAATTTCAAGCTTTTGAAAACAACGTACCTTGGGGGATTGCTCTGCTGCAACTCCCAAGCTGGAGGAACGGGAATCAGCCAGCGTGGCTGCAATCCGATCTATCGTTTTGGATAGCCGCCGGGCATGAACGGGCTTTAACAAGTAATCCAGTGCTTGCAGCTCGAACGCTTCAATAGCATATTCCGAGTACGCGGTCACAAAGACGATATGAATATGGGAATCCAGCTGTTGAATCCACTCGGCGGCCTCCAGACCGTTCATCTCTGGCATTCCGATATCTATAAAAACAATATCCGCACGTTCTGACGCCAGATGATCCAGCCCCGCTTGTGCAGACGTATATTTCCCCATTACCGTTAACCGTCCGTCCGCCTCCAGCAACCGTTCCAAGTAGGTTAATGCCGACCTCTCATCATCAATCAAAATCGCCTTCATTTGTGTCCATGCTCCCTTCCTGCTGCAACCATCCATCATGATGCTCTATCTACATGCTATCTGCTTTATCCTTACGAATTTTAATTTCTTATATTTTATATATCGTATCGTCGCGGGCGTGACATTAGCTTTTCCGACGAATGTACTGTACTTTTTTTATTCATCGGTATTCCGGGGCGAAATCGTTTCCGGCACACGGAAGCTTACCGTCGTCCCTTGCATAGGATTACTTTCAATCCGCAGTCCTTCTCCATACATATGGATAAGACGGCGATGGATATTACGCAGTCCCACGCTGGAAGATATATGATCATCCGACAGCAGTTGTTCCAGTCGCTCCGGTGGAATCCCTACGCCGTCATCGGTCACGCTGACCACAAAATCGGTTCCATCCTCCTGCACAACCACTCGCACGGTTCCACCTGTTGCCCGTTGCATCACACCATGCCGTATCGCATTTTCCACGATGGGTTGAATACTTAACGGCGGGATGAGCGACCGGATGTTCCTCCCTACCTCTACGGTTACCTGCAAACGTTCTTCAAATCGTGCTTTTTCCAGTGCCACATACGATTCTACCAATTCCAGCTCCTTGGATAACGGTACCGTATTCTCCCTGTTCTGAAAATCAAAGCTCCCCCGCAAATACTGGCTTAGCTCCATGAGCAGCTCCGCTGCTTTGTCCGGGTCTACGGCTACGGTCGAAACAATGACATTCAAGGCATTGTACAGAAAATGCGGCTTGATTTGTGCCTGTAAAAAGGCCATTTCAGAACGCACCGCTTCCTCCGCTGAATGGCGCATGTTCAGCAGCGTGCGCACACGTGCCTTTAATTCCTCAGCATCAACAGGCTTACGTAGAAAATCATTCGCTCCGGCCATAAAACCTGCGCGGATATCGCCGGGCAGATCGCGTGCCGTCAGGAGCAACACCGGTAGCTCGGACAGGGAATACCGTTCCCTTATCCGTCGGCACAGCTCAATACCGGACATTTCCGGCATCATCCAGTCCGTAATGACCAGGTCAAATCGGGTACGGCCATTCAGCATGTGAAGTGCCTCCTCGGCATGATCCACAGCCACCACGCTACAACCTGTGGCATATAATAGTTCCTCCAGCACCCGAAGGTTAACCTCGTCGTCATCTACAGCCAGCACTTTGTAAGGGACAGTCTGGACTCGCTCCAGTGCATCCTCTTCATGCGGAATCACATTCTGACCCGACGTCACGCCAGGCTGCAATATAACCGCAGGCGAAACATCTTTTTGAGCTTCATGTCCCAACGTTCCGGTCTGCGCCAAGGGCAGTGTAAAATAAAAGGTCGAACCCTTACCTAATCTAGATTCTACCCGGATATGACCCCCATGCAGTTCCACCAGACGACGGACTATGCCTAATCCAAGCCCTGTCCCACTGTATCCTTCATCCTCAGCATTCGCCCCTCGGTTAAAAGGTTCAAATATATGCGAAAGATGCTCCTGGGCAATACCGGAGCCGGTATCCTTTATACTGATTTCCATTTCACGGGTCCCCGCTTTGGCAGAGATTACGATTTTGCCTTCCTCCGTAAATTTCACCGCATTACCCAACAAATTGTATAAAATCTGAATCAGCCGA
Organism: Paenibacillus sp. FSL M8-0228; assembly: GCF_038007385.1. Lineage (NCBI taxonomy): Bacteria > Bacillati > Bacillota > Bacilli > Caryophanales > Paenibacillaceae > Paenibacillus > Paenibacillus sp. FSL M8-0228. Next base: position 499,522 of record NZ_JBBOXA010000001.1, on the reverse strand, counting down.
TCCTCATCCGCATCTACTTTGGGCAACGAACTGGGCCATTCTTTGACGAATTGAAGCTTTTTCTTACCCACCGTATGCCCCAATACCTCCAGCACGGAATTCACAGCTGCCTGTACATTGACAGGCCGACGATTTAAGGCTAATCTGCCATTTTTCAAATTAGAAAAATCCAGAATATCGTTAATTAAATAAGAAAGTCTGCGTCCTACATTCGCAATCAAGGCCAAATTGTGCTTTTGCGGCTCATTGAATTGTGTCCCGTAGCGGTCTAGCATGGATTGAGCGATATTAATAATTCCATGCAGAGGAGTGCGCAGTTCATGTGACGTGTTCGCCAGAAATTCGTTTTTCAACCCATCCAGTGTGAGCAATCGTCGTGACAGGTTCTCAACCTCCATAAACGAATGTACAAAACGTTTGGCCAGCAGCAGCGTTTGAGCCAATACGAATATGAGCATTTCATAGGCTGTCACCCCACGTACATCTCCCCAGCCCAGAATATACACAAAACTAGTCACTACAATCATAAGAATGCTCATAATACTAATGACTAGCAGTGCAGCGTCATCCGTCTGTTGAAGAAGCCCACGAATCAAGATTAGTAACACGTATCCCACACTGACTACACCAAAAAGAAGAATAAACAATTCAAAGGATGAGAGTACCAATGTAGGCAAAAATAGCCCCATACCCAGCATCAGTGCGGTTGTAATATGATAGAAGCGCAGCACGATCCGATTCATAACAATCTGCGTCGAAAGATGAACATAGCGGATCAGAAAATAGTAGAACAGCGTTGACGAGAACGACTGTATTTTCAGTACCCATTCATAAGGTAAATCCGGTATTCCCCAGACTAGCAGCTTTTCTCCATGTGTCAGAATATAAAATAAAGCCGCGATGCAGAAGCATCCTAAGTAAAGTAATGCCTTCTCCTTTTTACGCAAAAGGTATAGCATGATAAAAAATACGGTAGGAATAAAAAATCCTGCGATCAGTACGGTGTCCTCTGCCATTGCAACTTCCCGGCTATGCGTAATACTCTCGTAATCCCCAAATAACAGTGGATAAATAATCCCACCAGAAGAATAGCTATAATTAGCCACATGCACGGTAATATCAGCCGAATGTCCATCTACCGATGCAAACCCAACATAGGGAACATTGCCCTGCTTACCCTTGTCGGCAGAAACAGAGGGAATACCACTCGCTCCGACGTTTTCTCCGTCAATCCATACTTGGCTGGCACTGCGAATGTTTTGCATATAGATGCCGTACAGATTTTCCGCTTTTTCAGGCAACAGCACACGGATATGATAGGTTCCATATCCGGTCGCCTGTCCCTTAGGCATCCACTGATTCCATCTACCTGGCACATCCACAATCTTGGCAGAAGATCTCGTTTCCATCCCCAACTCTGAAGAACTCTGATGACTTTCCCAATCCTTATCTTGTTGCATTTCATGAAAGGATAAAGGTTGCACAAGCTGATTAGGGTAAAATTCCCACTCCCCTCCCAGCTGTACAGGGCCTTCCTTATGAGGGTCCCAATTACGCAAATCAATAATACCGTTATGAGCTTTCCAATGACTGTTTCCGGATAAAACACCCGACACTAACGGATACACTGGTAACGCAACCGCAAGCAGAAGTATAATAAAAAATAAAACACCCTGTTTTTTCATAAATCCTCCGCTCTTTTCAATAACGTCTATCTTTTGTATCGGTTATTCTATTCAGCTACATTAGAAGCGTTGTCCATACAAAAAAGGACGCCCGCCGCAGATAAAATCTGTGCGGAATCGTCCCCTTCAATACGTACTTGTAGTTTCTAGCCTCTCCTATTAAGGAATCATAACGCCATCAATACTACCGCCAGGAATCGAGCTTGAATCGTCTCCACTGTTATCGCTCGGCGGTGTTGCTCCACCGTTGCTGTCACCGCTTCCTGTTCCGTTGCTATCGCTCGGCGGTGTTGCTCCACTGCTGCTGTCGCCGCTTCCTGTCCCGTTGCTATCGCTCGGCGGTGTTGCTCCGCTGCTACTGTCGCCGCTTCCTGTACCGTTGCTATCGCTCGGCGGTGTTGCTCCGCTGCTACTGTCGCCGCTTCCTGTTCCGTTGCTATCGCTCGGCGGTGTTGCTCCACTGCTGCTGTCGCTGCTTCCTGTTCCGTCGCTATCGCTCGGCGGCGTTGGTCGACCGTTACTGTCACTGCTTCCTGTTCCGCTGTTTTGTTGCTGGCTGGCTACAAAATCTTTATACTCCTGAATCGCATCTTCCAGATCCATGTAATTTTTCTTAAGTTCTGGCATAGGCAAATACTGGTCCAAACGATTGAATGCATCCACTACTCTGTGAAAGTAGACCGTCGTAGGATCTGTACCATTTACTGTAAGCAGATTGTTCGCAATGTTCTTAAGCTCATTGATATCAAGATCAGTTACGATCCATTTGAATTGGTAGTTCGCAAACGCTGTAATCAGATCCGTATTAGCTTGGTCTACCTGTACCTGTGTGCTATCCGGATTATTAAGCACAAGGTTTGCCAGATTAATCTGCCCTTGAAGTTCTTCGTTATCTTGTTCCGTATAATGACGGCCGAACGTCAAAATTTCATTATTGGCCAAATTGATATTGTGATTCAACAACGTAGTATCCACCGTTATAGGTGCAGCATACTGGCTCTGTACTTGTTGCAGCTCCTCATATACAGGAACAACGTCTTGTAATTCAAAGCTGGACAAGCCTAAGAAAGTAGAGGCATGCTCTGAAGCAGAAGACAAGGCTTGCTGAGCCTCAGCGCTTAATGCGCCTGAATTTTGCAGCAAAATTACATTGATCGAAGTCTGCATTTCAATGACTTTGTCTCTCAATTGTAGTCTTTTCTCGTTATATTTTTCAAGATAGGTCCCTTTAGCCTGACTTAATTGATTATAAGAGATGACCAATTGCTCCTCAGGAGTAAATGGCATAATGAGTGCAAAGTTGGCTTGTCCTGTTTGTTGCTCTAAAGACAGCATTTCCGTATTCAAGTAATTACGAGCCACAGGGTTAGACAGCAGTTTTAGTTGAATATCTTGAACCAGCTGCTGCAGTTTTTCCCGAGTTGTAGCAGGCAATGGCACAGTGAACTCCGTAAGCCTTTGACTCAGCTCCATGTTCAAGTTCAATACGTCCTGCTGGGTCATAGCAGTGTGCATCTTCTCTGTATATTCCTGAATCAAGTTATCTAGTTCAGCATTTTGAGAACCATTCTGATCGTAGATAACCTGCGCTTCTTGTAAAGTATTCTTAAGCACCGAGAAGTCCGCTGCTTGCAGTGCCAAGAATGATTCTGTAGCAAGATCTATTTTTTGTGTCCATTCTTCCAACTGCTCAGTTGTAGCCAATGGATTCACATATACATTTGATCCTTCTCTTACTAAGGACTTGTAACGCGCTTTATCTGTTTTCAAATTATCCACACGATCCGTTACATCGACAAAATGCAGATAGGCATCTCTGAGTTTTACTGATGCTTTGTATACCTTTATTACTCGACGCAAGCTTTCTGCTTCCCGATCCACAATATTTTGAGGCGCATTTCCTTCCAACACATTGTTGCCAAATTGAATCGCTTGACTTAGTGAGTCGTCCCAAAGAGGTGGAAATTCATCACCAACCATTCGGTTTTGTTCAAGGGTAGTCGAAGCTAACTGAACCAGTCTAGTTAATTCCTGTGTTCCAATCACCGGCTCTGTGGCTGAGGTTGTGTACACAGAAACATCCTGTTTCAATGTGCTGAGCGCTTGATCTACTTCTGCCTGTGTAGCTGCCGTATTGTTCAGTACCAGCATAGCCTGATTGATTGCTATGGACAGGTTTTCCTTCGCTGCGACCGTGTAAAGCGCCTGATCCAGTCCACCCTCACCTGCACGCTCCAACAGTTCTTTGGCTGCATGGACTTCCGTCTCCAACTGACTGCGGTCTATACTGACGATATCACTGTCACGTTTTTTCTTATCTTTGCTATCTGTGTCCGTGACAACCGATCCAACAGAGGATGAGTTCTTCGTACCATTTACGAGACTAACAGCTTCCTTCATCGCATTATAGTTAACAATAACATCCTGCGGCTGTTTTTGTTCCGGCAGATTGAGCTGGTTGATTGCAGCCCCCTTGGCCAGTGTGATAAAAGGAACACCCACATATTGTGATGCATCCAGCAAACCAATACTTCCGCTCACCAACAGCTTGCCTAGTCCCTGTTGCAATGAAACACGACTAATCGCGGCATCCCCCTCGGTCCCGATCGATGCATCATTTTTCAGCGTAAGGTTGTCAATCTTTGTCGTCCCGGTTGCAGTCAGTTTGGCATCCTTGGAGCCCAGTTCTACACCGGACCATGTCGTATTTTCCAAAATGGCCGATACAGGCTGGGTCCCTGAGCCTTTGATTTCTAATACGCCTGTGGAGGACATGTTTTTCAAGGTTACCGAACCATTGACGATCAGGCGTCCATCAAAAGACACACCCTTACCGTCAAATACACCACCGTCTGCGTTAATTTCCAGCTTATTTACACCTGTGAGTGTACGCAAATTACGGTTAAGATCGATTTTTGCCCCTTTTAATACAGCTTTGTTATTTTCACCAAACAAGCCTTGCAAAGATCCTTCCAACTGGTACGGGATATTTCCGATTCGAACGGTATTGCCCTCTGATTTCACTTCTCCTACCGGATGATCCAGCAGGCTGACGAATACTTCTGCACCACTCTCCCGGTTCAATGGATTTTTCAAATCCGTTGCAGAAGCATCCTCTGTTAACAGACCGTAAGAGCGGGCAACCTGAACTGCATTTTGCTGTGCATCCGCAGTACTTGTATCCTGCAAGTGCATTGCACGTACGAGCGAAACAATCAGTTCTTCCTTGGTAATGGCATCCCCCGGACGGAAGAGTTCTCCGTTACCTGTCATATACCCGGCTGCACGTACGGCCTCAATATAGGGAGCGCCCCATGCATCGGACGATACATCCATAAAAGAAGTCTGCGGCTGATTGTTAACTTCCAACTGGAACAGACCGCACAAAATTTTGGCCGCTTCAGCGCGGGTCAAATTCTTTTGTGCCATAAAATCGCCCTGATTCCCACCTGTCATCAAACCCAAAGTACGAGCTTGTGCTACAAATCCAGTTTCACTTTGTGTATCTGCTGTCGCTGCATAAGCAGTCTGAGCGCCCCCCAGCCAAGGCAAAGATACGATGGAGCCTGAAGCAATCCCCAATACCATCGCAGATGCAATCCATTTATTTCGATTTATAAGTTTCAACATTTCCACTCCTAGACGCTATTTATTGGCATATATCCTGTTTTATCAAAGTCTTTAGTCATGTTTAGTTCTACGGATTATGCAACCAAGGAACTATGCTAAGAGAATTATACGAAACCCCACTGAACCGATTCTGAACAATTAGTCCTATATGAAGGCATCACGCAACAAAATCGCTTGACTTGGAGTGAACTCCAAATGTAATAATATCCGGTGTAAGTAGCTGGAGTAGAACATTTGAAGAAAACAATATCTAGGAAAGAGATGTATAATCAAATGGACTATATGAAACTTGGAAATACCGGCTTGGATGTATCCCGGCTTTGTCTTGGGTGTATGGGCTTTGGGGTTGCAGAACGATGGATTCATCCATGGATATTAGATGAAGAGCGCAGTCGTCCCATTATAAAAAAGGCCCTGGAGCTAGGCATCAATTTTTTTGATACCGCGAATGTATATTCAGACGGAACTAGCGAAGAAATCGTCGGACGGGCTTTAAAAGATTTTGCGAATCGAGATGAAATTGTCCTTGCAACGAAGGTTCATTTCCGTATGCATCAAGGCCCCAATGGTGCGGGACTTTCTCGAAAGGCTATTATGAGTGAAATCGATAAGAGCCTTAAGCGACTGGGGACAGATTATGTGGATCTGTACCAAATTCATCGCTGGGATTACACTACCCCTATTGAAGAGGCGATGGAAGCATTACATGATGTGGTGAAGGCTGGGAAGGCAAGATATATCGGAGCTTCTGCCATGTACGCATGGCAGTTTCTAAAGGCTTTGCATATAGCTGAGAAGAATGGATGGACCCGGTTTGTATCGATGCAAAATCATTTAAACCTCTTATATCGTGAAGAGGAGAGAGAGATGCTGCCGCTTTGTAAGGAAGAAAAAATCGGTGTGATTCCATACAGCCCACTTGCAGGTGGAAGATTGACGCGTGATGCGCAGGAAACAACACATCGTTCCGAAACCGATCAAGTGGCAAAATCTAAATACGATGCGACTGCAGATACCGATCGATTGATCGTGGAGCAGGTTGCGGCCATCGCAGAAAAACGCGGAGTTCCCCGCGTTCAAATCGCACTTGCCTGGTTGCTACAGAAAGAACCGGTAACAGCTCCGATTATCGGTGCTACGAAAACGTCTCATCTTGAAGATGCAGTAGCTGCTCTTTCGATTACGTTAACACCTGAAGAAATCGCATTGCTGGAAGAGCCTTATGTTCCTCATCCGGTAGTTGGCGCCCAGTAAATATGGATGAAATGACAGTTTCGAAATAAGAAACGACAAGAACGCCCTATCTATTTACATAGGGCGTTTCTTGATCAGAAATCAGGAGGTGAAGTCTGCATGTTGATCGCAGAAGTAAGCAAAAAATTCGAACTATCTCAGGATACACTCCGCTATTATGAACGCATCGGACTTATTCCGCGTGTGAACCGTAATAAAAGTGGCATCAGAGATTACACGGAAGAAGATTGCAGATGGGTTGAATATATTAAATGTATGCGAGAAAAGAACTCCTAATAGAGCAGCGCAAGCAGCTCATTGCAAAAATGAAAGATATGAACAACGTATTGGAACGCATGGATTATAAAATTACAAGCTATGAACAGACAATAGGTGAAAAAAAACATCTAATTTAACCCCTGCGTGCTTTACGGGACAATAGGTTCCCCAAGGACTGAACACCTTGTACAAACAAGACTAGAATGATGACGGTAATCAGCATAACCAGCGTATCAAAACGTTGATAGCCATATGCGATCGCCAGATCGCCAATTCCGCCTCCGCCGACCGCACCAGCCATAGCAGTAGCACCAATCAGACCAATGGCTGCTGTCGTTAACGACAAAATCAGAGAACTGAATGCCTCAGGAAGCAAAAAGTATCGAATGACCTGGAACGGGGTCGCCCCCATCGCATCTGCTGCCTCCAATATCCCCGGATTCACCTCCAACAGCGAGTTTTCGACCAGCCTTCCGATATATGGCGCAATATATATAATCAAGGGGACAATTGCCGCGCTGGTCCCAATGGATGTATGCACAATCAGACGGGTTAACGGAATGATCGCAATCAGTAAGATAATAAACGGTAAGGAACGAACAATGTTAATGATCGGATTCAAAATATTGTGCAGCCATTTGTTCTCCAGAATTCCGCCCGGGCGTGTGATGACGAGTAAAATACCGATAGGGATACCGATCAGGGCGCCAATGAATAAGGATATGCTGACCATGAGCACGGATTCATACAAAGCTTCCCACAGTTGATCCCAGGTTATCGTGGTTCCTGTAATCATCATAGACTCTCTACCTCCTGAATATGGACTCCTTTGCTCTTGATAAAATCAACAGCCTGCTGAATGGAATGCTGTCCACCACGCAGTTGGATTGTCATATAGCCAATCGTCGTTTCTTGAATCTCCGTCATGTTGGCAAACAAAATGTTCACATGGATATCATGCTGCCGAATTAATTCATGAACTACCGGATCAGAAGCAACCTGTCCTATAAATTCCAGCTTGTAAATCCGCTGTGATTCTTGCTGTTCGAACGTTTGTAGCACACTCTCGGGTACTGCATCGTGAATGACCGTGCGTACAAAGCTCTGCGTCGTCGGGTGCTGCGGCTGTCCGAATACCTCCAGGACATTGCCCTGCTCGATGATTTCCCCTTTTTCCATTACGGCAACCTTGTTGCAAATTCGCTGAATCACCGACATCTCATGGGTAATGATCAATATGGTGATCTTGTATTCCTTGTTGATTTTGCGAAGCAAGTCGAGAATAGACTGTGTGGTCTGCGGATCAAGTGCCGAGGTCGCCTCATCACAGAGCAAAATGGATGGGTTGCTCGCAAGCGCCCGTGCAATCCCGACACGTTGCTTTTGTCCGCCGGAAAGCTCGTTGGGATAGCTGTCCGCCTTGTCCGACAATCCTATGAACGCCAAAAGCTCTTTCACACGCCCCTCTATTTCGCGTTTGTTGCGCTTAAGCAGCACCAACGGAATTGCAATGTTGTCGAACACCGTTTTTGATTCCAGCAGATTAAAATGCTGAAAAATCATTCCAATCTTCTTCCTTACCTTCCGCAGTCCAGAGGTAGAATAGGTATTTAACTGCTCCCCTTCAACAAGAACCTCTCCGCTGGTTACTTTCTCAAGACGATTGACCAAACGGATTAGCGTACTTTTCCCTGCGCCACTGAATCCGATAAATCCGAAGATGTCCCCTTTATCCACTTTGATATTTATATTTTTTAACGCTTCAATACTTAGGCCTTTTCTCACGTAGGTTTTAGATACATTCCTAAGTTCAATCATGAGTCCTAACTCCTTCCGTTCTTACAAGTATGTAAGATATTCTGAGCTGATGCTTTTCTTCGGCATAAACGATCGAATTAAATCCGAGTATTCTAGTGAGTTTTATAAAGTATACTACTTCGATTTAATATTCATGTCAATATGAGTTTTACATTCGGTCAAAGCATGTCCTTGCATAAATCAGTACGATATTGCAGATGGTATGAAATATGTCGAAGCATACACACCTTACCCGAACGGGACGAAAGCGGAGGAACATAGATGAAGCGAATATTTACCTTGTGGCTATGCATTGCAGTAACGGGTATGTTGGCAGTTACGGCGGAACCCGCATGGGCTACTCAGACTGTTGACGGACAGCCTTATCATTTTGGGTTTAAAAAAAGTAAAGGAGGGGAGCTGCCTTCCATCGCACAAGAAGGCTTTATGCACCTGATCGAAAGACAAGGTGGCATCTTTCTGGGGGATACGACTAAAAAAGAATTATTTCTCACTTTCGACAACGGCTATGAGAATGGGTATACTCCGAAAGTGCTGGATGTATTGAAGGCCAAAAAGGTTCCGGCCGCCTTCTTTGTGACGGGGCATTTTGTAAAAGACCAGCCAGCTTTGATGCGACGCATGGCGAGTGAGGGCCATATTATCGGCAACCATTCATGGAGCCATCCTGATATGAGCACCATTTCTTCGGCAGAGATCCGGTCTGAGCTGGATCGGGTACGAAATGCATCGGCAGAGCTAACCGGGCAAAAAGAAATGAAATATGTCCGGCCGCCTCGCGGTATTTTTAGTGAAAAAGCATTGGCTTCCTGTCGAGAAGCCGGATATACGAGCGTATTCTGGTCTGTGGCTTACAAGGACTGGGACACAAAAATTCAGCAAGGAACGGACTATGCCTATCGTCAAGTCATGAAGCAGCTCCACCCTGGAGCGGTCATTTTGCTCCATTCCGTATCCAAGGATAATGCCGAGGCGCTTGCTTCTATCATCGACGAGGCTCGCAAGCAAGGGTATGAGTTTAAAAGTCTAGACGACCTTAAGGTGAAACATTATCACTAAAAAGTAACTACATTTAATGAGACCATATCATAATGAGCCCGATCCACACCTGCCCATGGTAGCCAGTGTGGATTGGGCTTTTTAGTTTACTCCAAGGAAGGGAAGGCTCTATGGGCCTTCCCTTCTTTTACCATTCTAAAGATAGCAAAGCCTAATGCATGGTTAGCTTATACACTCTGGCTTCATAAGGCCGCAGCTTCAAGGCATGCAGTTGTTCCCCTTGTACCGGTTCGTAGTTGGAGAGAAGTAGTTCCGCCTTGGCGGCAGGAAGCTCCTCACCTTCGGGCCAGTGGAACACCGGATCACGGTCAAAGAAATTCAAAATGACCAGCAAACGCTCTTTTCCCAACATACGAGTGAATACATACAGCTCTGTATCCAGTGGCAACAGAAGCTTGTATTCGCCATAGACTATGACCTCATGTTGTTTGCGCAGAGCAATCAACTTACGATAATAGTGGAAAATCGAGCCTGGATTATTTCTTTCAGCCTCTGCATTAATGTGTGTGTAGTTATCGTTAATCTTCATCCACGGCTCTCCATCGGTAAATCCGGCCGCAGGACCAGCATCCCACTGCATCGGAGTGCGTGCATTATCCCGGCTTTTTCGCCAGATTGCCGCCATAATCTGCTCCTCCGGCTCACCAATCTTTCGTTGCTGCTCATAATAGTTTAACGTTTCCACATCCCGATAATCATCAATCGACGGGAATGCAATATTCGTCATCCCAATTTCCTCACCCTGATAAATATAAGGCGTACCCTCAAGCATATGTGTGAAGGTTGCCAGCATTTTGGCGGATTCCACACGATATTGTCCATCATTCGCAAATCTGGAGAGAGCCCGAGGTTGATCATGATTGTTGAGATAATTGGCATTCCATCCTTCCTGATGAAGCACTGTCTGCCAACTGCTCATTATTTTTTTCAGCTCCACCAGCGTCCATGGCTTGGATTTCCATTTTTCCGTCCCTAGCCCTTGTGCATCAATAAACATGTGTTCAAACTGGAAGACCATATTCAATTCATGCCGCTGGTCTCCCACATAATCAAGCGCCTGTTCCGGTCCTAAGCCAGACGTTTCGCCAACTGTCATTAAGGGATAACATTCCAGCACCTTTTCATTCAGCATCCGTAGAAGCACATGTACCTGTTCCAGATTGGAAAAGAGCTGATAAGCCCGTACCAAGGTTTGTTTGTCGGGATTATCGGCATCCGGCAGCCCTTCGGCTTTGACAATATGGGCAATAGCGTCAAAACGGAAGCCATCGACTCCCTTTTTCAGCCACCATTCCACCATGCGGTAGAGCTCGCCCACCATCTCTTCATTTTCCCAGTTCAGATCCGGCTGATGCTCGGAATATAGATGCATGTAATATTCGTCTGTAAGCTTGTCATATTTCCACACTGAGCCAGAAAAATACGATTCCCAGTTGTTCGGATATCCGCCATTTTTGCCTGTTCGCCATATGTAGTAGTCCCGCTTCGGATTATCCTTGGACGAGCGTGACTCCGTAAACCACGGATGCTCATCCGATGTATGGTTTAATACCAAATCCATCATGATTTTGATACCTCGTTCATGCGCCTGGTGAAGCAGTTCGTCAAAATCCTCCATTGTTCCAAACTCATCCATAATGGCATAATAATCGCTAATATCATATCCATTATCGTGATTGGGCGATTTATATACCGGACAAATCCAGATAACATCAATACCCAGTTCACACAAATAATCCAACCTGGACAAAATGCCTCGCAAGTCCCCTTTACCGTCTCCGTCAGAATCCTGAAAACTGATCGGGTAAATCTGATATACAACGGCTTCCTTCCACCATATTTTTTTAGGCATGTTTCCCTCCTGTAGCTTCTCTGTACATCCAATAGCTTATGCTCTTAACATACACGCAATACCTGGCTGCGAATCGTTGGTGATTGGGAACAAGAGTCTTGTAAGCTTGCTTCGATGCATTAGCAGAACCGCTATAATCTGCGGAGGTTTATTTTAAAAAAATATTTTGTAAAACAGGTTGTATAAATGGATCTGGCGTTACCTATATTTATGAACTGCCCATATACATGTACCCAAAGCGGTGCCACTTTTGAATAAAAGGAGGAATTTACATGAACCATCGATCCAAGGAGCCAAAGGATCTGATTGTGGAAACTGCCGTGATCCCGCCCAACATCCATGTGGATGTGGAGTCAGCCACTGAGGGCGGAACACGCCGCCTGATGCTTAGCGATAACCCGGAGACGCTTACCCATGTGACGGTACCTACCGAGCAAGCCACCCTGTGGCATGACATGGTTCGCTCGACAACCCGAACAGTCAAACATCGCATTTTCGGCTGGCATTATAACAAAATCGACAGCCCTGTTAAACTGGGCATCACTGTAGAGAACAGGAGCGCTGCTAAACTGGAAGTACGCCATATTGAACGCGCTCTTAAGATTGTGCCTGAGGACGGCAACTGGATTATTGATGTCGGGCAGTCTATTGCCAAAAGCTGTTTGGCGGGTACGATGGAACGTGTGAGGCCAGCAGACCGTCATAAATTCGGCAAAGGCACCGCTCTGCTGGAGGAATTTGAGCTGCCCGAGGGATCGCTGGCCGGATTCATCTATGACCTTACCGTAGAATTTGCTGAAGGCCACGGTACGCTGGATTATGTGATTCGCACCGTGATCAGCAAGGACACGCAGACCGATCTGCGCCAGATTCATATGGATGCGCTTCCTCCCGTACCTCCACCACAGGCGCATCCACGAGGGGTGTGGTCCTTTTCCGAAACGAATGCGCGGATGCCAGAGTACGTGGTGGGACAGAGCGCAAACTATCGGGCGTGTGCCACCAAAAAGCTAAACGGTGAGGCTCCTGCCGATCTGCTGTTTACCGGGGCACGCAGCGAGCTGGGGCCTGCGCTAGATAATCGCGGACAATTCGGAACCATATACAACGCGACCATTCCCATCGTTAACGACAGTGACGAGGTACGTATCGTAAGAATCTACGCGAATCCACGTGGGGGCGCGTTCGCCGGGGCTGTACGCGTGAATGATCGTGTATATGGTATCCCTTTGCTACGAGATAATACCAAGGTATGCCGATTGGCTGATATCAGCGTTCCCCCCGGCAGATCCAGCTATTCTCTCAGCTTCATGGTTGCAGGTAGCGCAACTACGCCGCTAGGTCTGTACGTCATTACACTATAGCTGTGCTCACGATGACTGGATGAGCGAACGTGGGGCCAAAATGTTACGGGATATGGTCTCCTCTATAGTAAATGGAGCTGTCCCAAAGTGGTTTTAAACTTTATTGGACAGTCACGCTTCATCATTAGTATAAAAAAGCGCGAGTGCAAGGGTTATTCCCCCCTGTAGCTCGCGCTTTGGTTCATGCTCACCCATTTGAGCAGGTTATGGTCAAGCGAAGGCACGAGCCCTCTCGCCGCCATACCCGGCATCGGCGATGACCATACCCGGTCACCCGGTTTGTGTCAGAATAAATATCGCTCTATTTGAACCGCTGGACCTGCCTCGAAGGCATAATGGTCAACTCTGGAATATTGACATGCTCGGGCTGCTCTAGTGCATAAAGGGCAGCTTCTGCAACATCATCGGGATGCAGCGGCAAAACGCTCGAAGCAAACGCCCGAATTTCCTGCTCGGGATATCCGGCCACCTGCGAAAACTCCGTCGCCACCGCCCCGGGGTGAATCGCAGTTACACGAATTCCTTGCGTACTGGTCTCCAAACGCAATGCAGAGGCTATGGCGCTAACGCCGTACTTGGTAGCGCTGTATAGTCCTCCTCCGGCAACCACTTCCTTCGCTGCAATAGAGGAGACAATGACAACATCCCCCTTGGCCTGTTCCCTCATTGGCTGAAGTCCGTACTTCAGTGTCAGGACAAGACCGTGCACATTCGTCTTGTAAAGCTCCTCCCAGCGTTCCAGTTCCACCTCTGCCAGCGGACTTCGATACCCGAAGCCGGCATTGGCAACGATAATGTCAAGCCGCCCCCAGCGTTCAAGAATGGCGTGGACCGCCTGCTGTATGTCTTCAGCCTTTTGGATATCGGCAGGTATTGCCATGACCTCATACAATTCCTCTTGGTGCAAGTCGCGAACCAATTCATCCAATCGCTCCTGACGGCGCGCCAATACAGCTACATACGCGCCACGCTTTGCCAGTTTTTTTGCAATCGATGCCCCAATGCCGCTGCTTGCGCCTGTTACCAAAGCTACTTTCCCGGCCAGGCTTTCCTTCGCTGTCCAGGATAATTTCAACTCATCCAATATCATGTTAAACCCTCCCCAAGCTTATTTGGTTAAAAGCACGCGATGAACACCCTGGCTGCCTCCAGGAGCTGTACCTATATATAAATATCCATCATGGTTTACAGCCGTGGTTACCCCATAAAGCGAGCCTTCAGGATCATGCCAGCTTCCGATGAGTTTCCCCTGCGGATTAAGCTCCACAGCAAGCCCATGCTTCACAGGTGCGCTTGCACCGCTGAGCAGCGATTGAGGCAATTTGGCCATCATTCCAGCCAGCCACGGGCTTCCATGCATTTGATCTACAAAGGGAATACGTGTCGTGAAGAGACCGACCCAGAAATGGCCTTGATCATCACGCGTAATGTTATCCGGAAAACCGGCAAGATTATCCACAAAAATATCCGAAGTCCCCTTCTTCGGCCCTTTGAGCCAGTATCGGGTCAATTGGTAGTGATACGACTCTGCCACAAGCACAAAATCTTCGTCCGCAGACAAGGCAACCCCGTTCGCAAAATATAGGCCTTCCAACAGAACTGTCGTCTGCTTGGTCGCCGGGTCATATTTCAGCAAACGTCCATGTGGCTTGTTCTCGGCGATTTCTTTGAAGACTACACTGCCATAATTGGAGGTGTCAGAAAAATAAATAGTACCATCTTTGGCAATATCCAGCTCGTTGGCCAAATAGATCGGTGTGCCGTCGACTTGATTGGCCAACACCGTCACGTTTCCGGAAGGATCTACCGACAGTAGCCCCTTCTTAACATCCGTAACGATCAGATTTCCACTTGCATCAAACATAAGTCCATTGGGCGTTCCTTTGGTATCTGCATATAGCTGGGCCTTTTGCGGATTGCCCTTTGTATCAAAGGCAACCTTATAAATTTTCCCGTCGGAGTCTCCCGTATATAAATTTCCTTCCTTGTCAAAGGTGATAAATTCCGGAAACTTAGGGGCATCTGTAACAAGCTCGGCGGAGCTGAGTTTGTTGTTTTGTTGCCATGGACCCGCTTGTTCAAAAGAGGGGGCCGAAGGTGCAAGCCATTTTGCAGGCTGTACAGGGGAAGGGATGAGCATAAAAATAACCACTCCCAGAAGGATTACCGACAGCAGCGATAATCCGGTTCTGCGTACCCATTTACGCGGTTTCTTATTCTTTCTTCCTTGAGAATCTTTGACAGATAAATCAGGTTTACTGGGCATTAGAGTGCCTCCTATGTAATGTGAATAATATTTCAGCATTTTGCATAATTCAATTCCCAACGCTCGAAAGTACACTATATAGACGTACTAAACCGTTTCGATCTATATAGTGCTGATTTGAAATTGCTCTTGGGATTTATGCAAAATGCTCATTTATATTTGAACGACGATTTTACCGAAATACTGTTTTCCTTCAGCCAAAAGTGCGAAGGCTTCGCCGATTCGGCTGAGCGGGAATACCCGGTCGATGACAGGATGTAAACGATGGCGGGAAATGGCACGATTCATGTTTTCGAAATGTTCCCGGTTACCAACCTGGCTGCCGCGAATCGTCGCAGCCTTCTGCAAAATGCTGGTGACATCGAACTCAGGAATGGTCAAGCCCGATAAGAATCCGACCATGCTCACAGTCCCTCCAGTACGAAGTGCATTGATGGATTGCGCCATTGTTGCCGCTCCCCCTACATCCAGAACATGGTCGACTCCGCCGCCTGTCAGCTCCAGAGCTACCTTATCCCACTCTGGAACCTCCGAATAGTTGATTGTCTGCCATGCGCCGAGAGCCTTTGCCCGTTCCAGCTTGTCATTGCTGCTCGATGTGATAATTACCCTTGCTCCCGCCATCAGAGAAAATTGAAGCCCAAAGATGGAAACACCGCCTGTTCCTTGCAAGAGCACCGTATCCCCCGCTCGCAGCCCGCCGGATTCCATCAGCATGCTCCATGCGGTTAATGCCGCAATCGGCAAGGTGGAAGCCTCCTCCCAAGAAAGGTGATCCGGAATGGCGACGACCCCCTCTTCATGCAGAACGATATATTCAGCCGCCACTCCACTGAGCGGGCCTCCCAGACTGTCCTTTAAGACCTCCGCTCTCGTGCTCCCGCCAATGAATTTCTGTTGTAAATTTGCCGCTACCCTTTGTCCAACCTGAAATTTTGTCACCCCTTCGCCCACAGCTACAATTTCACCCGCTCCATCGGATAACGGAATGAAGGGAAATTGAATGCCGATCGGCATGACTCCGTTGATAACTACCAAATCACGGTAATTGAGGGACGCTGCCTTTATGCGGATCAGAACTTCCAGCCGTCCCGGCACCGGTGTGTCAAGTTCCATCAAGGTTAACTCTTCAAAGCCAAAACCGTTTTTCAGTTGCACTGCTTTCATTTTGGTTGTCCTCCCTGTAATGTTAAACCTTTTACCTAATATAGATACAGTGTATCACCAAGGAAACACCGTTTCTTATATAGTACACTGTATCCAATTCTCTTCAAAACGTCAATCTTTACTTTTTAAAAAAAACGGTCGTAAACTGCTTCCGGGCTTTTAACGTCCCTTACCAAGTAAAATTGGAGACTGGATGGCTTTGCTTGCCAGAGCTTGTTCAGGTGGGCAAGCATGACCAAAAAACGCGAGTTGCAGGGGTGAAATAACCTCTGCACTCGCGTTTTTTACATTAATGCTAATACGACAGCCTTATTTAAGCTCCAATTTTTATAAACTACATCTACTTAAATTTGTTCCTGACTATATTACGCTGCTAAGCATAAAATTGGAGGGCGGACCGGGCTCCGGCTTGCCAAACAAATAACCCTGAGCCAGTGACACACCTGCTTCACGACAAAATTCAAAATCCTCTATCTGCTCTACTCCTTCAGCCAACACTTGGCCTCCAAAACGAAAAGCCGATTCTACAATTCCTGTGATTTGCCGCTTCTGATTACTGTTACTATGACAGCCGTCAATTATGCTACGGTCAATTTTGACATAATCCGGCTGAAGGCAATTCATAAGCTCTGTCGTAGAATAGCCTGCCCCCACATCGTCCAGGGCAACTGAAACTCCTCGATTACGATACTGCTCAAAGATATGATGCAAAAAATTAAGGTCGTCTATCTCTTCCGTTTCTACGACCTCAAATACAAAATCCTTCGTACTCATGGATAACCGATTAATCGTCTCAAAGGTGTGATTCAAGCAATAAGCCGGATTATAAATGGTGGAAGGGAGAAAGTTAATAAAACGTTTAATCCCCGCCGGAAGGCATGTTGCACTTTTTTCAATAGCGGAAAAACGAGCCGAGCGATCCAGATGAGCATGCAAGCCAGCTTCACGGGCGATTTCAAACAGTCGGAAAGGCTGAAAAGGTCTCTCCGCATGTGACGGACGCAGCAAAAACTCAAACCCGATAATATCCAGCTTGTGGTCAACAATAGGCTGCATATGGCTGGAAAAACTTTGATCCTTAATAATACTCACGATATCCGGATGTTGCAGTCTGGCTTGCAATTGACTAAATAAAAGCCAGTCCTCATATCCTTCGACATGATGCAAGCCAGTCACCACAACTTGTATATGGTTCAAGTATTCCTGCGGCAGACGAGCCAGTTCGTTAACCAGCTGTTCCAACTCTGAACGGCTGTCATAGCGAAACTCTATGCCGCCCTCACGCTCATGTTGCTGCTTCATTTGTTCCGATAGCATACCCAAACCATCTAATGCTGGAGTAAGCGACACCCTGGAATACCTAATTCTAAGCAATCCTTGATCCTTTATAGGTAATATGATGCTGCAATTGCTGCATGTCATAATGGTCCTCCTCGGAACAATTTTCCGGTTTTTTCACCATTATATCACAAATAACTAGAACAAAAGTACTATATAATTACGTTTTTTTACAAAAAAGCAGCTTATTCTTAACGATAACTTAGGACTTAAGTACATATTCGACAAAAACAAAACCTTTTTACACTCATAATAATTCGGGGCCGTTTTTTTTGATATTAAAAAAAGCAGCAAATCTCTTGGTTAAAGAGACTTGCTGCTTCATTCTGATATTGAGTGAAAACTAAAATTCGAAGTTATTTGGACGCCTTTGGCTTTGTTGTTTTAGCTGGTTTAACAGCCGCCGGTTTGGTCGTTTTAACAGCTGGCTTTGCTGTTGCTTCCGCGGGAGCCACAGCTTCCTTTACAGGAGTCGTTGCTGCACTAGGCTTAGCGCCAGCTTTTAAGCTGTATTTGGCAAAACCGTCTGCCGCGCTGCTCAAGTATGAAATTTGTTGATTGCCTGCCAGCACGTCTTTGGCATCAGGAGAGGACTCGAAAGTAACCTTTGCCTGACCAAAAGGAGCAATAGACCAGTTGCCATCCGCCGATGGATTAATCGTTCCGTTCGTACGGATATAGTCAACAACGACTTGACGACTTTCATCCGGTGCTGCCATCACAATTCGTTTGCCATCTGGGTTGGCCAGTTTGGATGAGGAAGCACGATAGTTATTGGTGGCTACGATAAATTTCTGCGCAGGATCAATAGCCTTCCCATTGTATTGCAGATCCTTGATACGATGCGCTGAAGAATCAATAATAGTTCCCTTGGCATCATATCGTGCAGGCTGCGTTACATCAATCTGGTAATTCACACCGTCAATGACATCGAAATTGTAGGTTGGGAAATCTTTGTTGATCAGCGATTGCTCCTCAGTTTGCTTCGGATCAATACGGTTGAACTGACCCGCAGACCACTCCAGCCATTCCTGAATTTCAGCACCGGTCACTTCTACAGCATGAACCGTGTTCGGGTACACATACAGGTCGGACACGTTTTTAATCGCTACCGTACCTTCAGGAATATCAGTGTAATACTCGGCTCCGTTTCGACCGCCGGCCTTGAATGGAGCGCCTGCCGACAATACTGGAAGTTTTTCGTATTCAGTTCCTTTGAGATGGTTTTGAACATACCATTTCTGTGCATTCGTCACAATTTGAATGGAAGGGTCGTCCTGCACTAATGCAAAATAACTGGTAATTGGCGCCGTCGTTGTTCCTACAGGCTGGCGAATATAATCCAGCGTTCCTTGATGCTCTTCTTTGACCGCATCAATCAGTTTAAATTCAGGGATAAACTGCACAGTCTGATTAGTGGTGCTCACAACCGGACGCACTTGAGATTGAGAGTTAGTCACGTTCCACTCGCGATTTTTCTTTTCTAGGCTCAGGTCAATGATACCCAGATCCTTGCCCCATGAGGAAGCTTCCACGGCTGGTACCCCATTAATGGTTCCCTTATCCAGATCTACACCCTTCATATCTTTAAAATCAGGGCCAGGGAAAGATTTATGAGCATGCCCAAACAGAATAGCGTTAATTCCGTCCACCTGGCTCAAATACTTAACGGCATTCTCCATCAGTGGCGTTTGTGGCACATCCTCATAACCGGTATGCGCAAGCACGACAATAATGTCAGCACCTTCCGTCTTCATTTGAGGAATAAACTTTTTCGCCGTTTCCACAATATCCTTCGTAACGACTTTATCCTTCAAATTGGCTTCATCCCACTGCATAATTTGAGGTGTGACCAGACCGATCACACCCACTCTGAGTGTATGCTCTTCGCCCTTCTCGTCCGTTACTGTTTTATCAAGAATCTGATAAGGGGTAAAATAATTCTTAGTAGCTTGGCCCCCTTTATCAACATAAACGTTCGCATTTACATAAGGAAAATCAGCTCCCTTGAGCGATTTGTCCAGAAAGTCGAGACCGTAGTTGAATTCATGGTTGCCCACTGTAGCTGCATCATAGCCCATCAGGTTCATCATCTTGTAGACCGGATGGACACCGCCTTCTTTCTCAAAGGTTTTGTTGCGGGCCATATAATCGCCTAATGGGTTGCCCTGCAGCAAATCACCATTATCGAACAGCATACTGTTTCTTGTTTCACTACGTGCCTTCTGGATCAAGCTAGCTGTACTAACCAAGCCATACTCGTTGGTTTCTTTGTCCGAATAGTAATCGTAGTTCATCAGGGACGCATGGATATCCGTTGTTTCCATGATCCGCAAATTCACCGTAGCGCTATCACGAGAATCACTAGCTGCCCAGGATGGAGCGGCTGAAAACACCAGCATGCTACAAGCTACAACTGCTGCTGTAAACCCTTTAAACCAATTTTTACGTAATAACAAAATATACCCCTCCTCATTAAGGTGTATGCCTCATATACATACTTTTGCACATATATGTAAGCCTTGAACTCACCATTTCTATTTTAATCCAACGCCAGACAAAAGAGTAGTCATTTACTTAAAATTATTTATGAAAAAATAATTAATTTTCTCAAACATAAAAAAACCAGCAAACCTCCTGAAAAAATTGGAGATTTACTGGCTTATCCATTTATATTCGTATTATTTCTTCCACACCTGGCGCTCCGTTTGCTGACCCACATACTCAATGCGAGTCGGATTCACGTCCAGAATGACATAATCGGGATCGTCCGGTCCGGAAAACCACTCCTTCAAGGAGTCGTTCCACACTTGTTTGCGTAGCCCCTCATCAGCTGTAATTTGGACGGTAGCCTCCACTTCAACAACTTCCTTCGTACCGCCAACCTCATAACCCAGCAGCAGATAAGCATTCGGATTGTCCTTTAGCTCATCCACTTTATGCGTTTTGCGATCTGTCGCCAGATGAATGTTCATTCCATCGTTAAAAAGGGCCATATAGCGTACTTTCGGTTTGCCACCCTCTACCGTACCTAACGTACAAAATTTGTTGTTATCCAAAGCCTTCACAATGGCTTGTTCCAGTTGGTTGCGATCCAATGTTTCCGTTTTACCCACAGTACAACAACTCCTTTTCACGAATTAGAATTCTCTACGCCATGCCATTGGGCACCAGCCCATCTGAACCTACCTGCGCAGCTGTTCTGAAAATAACATGACCGGATCGAATCGGATTGATTCATACTCATTTTCAGATCAAAGCTCACAGTAAAAGTGTACCCTGTCGTTCGGCAAATGAACCGTTATCTCTCCCTTCATGCTGGACAGACCTGCATTCAAAGCATATAATCGTCGTAGTAAACCCGAATAAATGAACCCATTAAACCATACAATGCCAGGGGTGCTGGAATCGGCCGGCTGAGAGTGTGTCCCAAGACACTGACCCTTACAACCTGATCTGGGTAATGCCAGCGTAGGAATGCTTAAGCAAGATGTGCCTTTTTTACATAGGACCATCCCTTACTTTGGTATATACAAGCGCAAGCGTCCCGGAAACTCGGGGCGCTTTTTTTGTTGAGGATTAAGTTGTTGGAAAGATCGCGTCCGGCAGATGTTATTTTTATGAAAATGGGAAACTTAAGCTGTCTGATTGGATGGATAACGGGTAATCAAAAGGAGAGAACACTAACGATGAAGCGCATGAAAATATTAAGCCTGGGACTGATCAGTCTGTGGCTCTTGGCCCTGACCCTGACCGCTTGCGGTGGAAGTCCCCCTACATCCCAAGAAGCGGCTTCCGCTACCGACACTCAAACGTCTACTCCGGCAAAGGGGCTCAAAGATGTTAAAATCGTGCTCGACTGGACACCCAATACGAATCATACGGGACTCTATGTCGCCAAGGACAAAGGATTTTACGAAAAAGCAGGTTTGAATGTCCAAATTGTTCAACCTGGTTCAGGCGGAGCCGATCAAATGGTTGCTTCTAATGCTGCACCTTTTGGTATCAGCTACCAAGAAGGCGTCACACAGGCCCGCACGCAAGGTGTGCCGCTTGTATCCATCGCTGCGGTGATTCAGCATAATACCTCAGGCTTCGCAGCCCCGGTAGATCGCGGAATTAAGAGCCCGAAAGATTTTGAAGGTAAAAAATACGGCGGTTGGGGCTCTCCCGTAGAAGAAGCGGTCATGAAATCCATCATGGATTCAGACAAAGGCGATGTGAGCAAAGTGAAGATCGTCAACATGGGCAATGCAGACTATTTTACAGCCGTGAAGCGGGATATCGACTTTGCCTGGATTTTCTACGCATGGACCGGAATCGAGGCCCAACTTCGAGATGAGCCATTGGATATGCTGTATGTAAAAGATTATTCCAAAAGCCTCGACTACTATACGCCTGTAATTGTGAGCAACGAACAGACGATAAAAAATGATCCCGAGCTGGTCAAAGCGTTCATGGACGCTACCGCCCAAGGCTATGAATACACTATCGCCCATCCGGAAGAAGCCGCGGACATCTTAAGCAAAGCTGTACCGGAGCTGGATAAAAAACTGGTACTTGCCAGCCAAAAATGGCTAAGCCCACGTTATCAGGATGATGCCGCGCAATGGGGCGTGCAAAAAGCGGAGGTATGGCAAAACTATTCGGACTGGATGTACGAACGCAAGCTGCTCAGCAAGCCTTTGGAAGTCGATAAGGCCTTCACAAACGACTTCTTGCCCAAGCGCTGACCATTTGTTAAACCACTAAATAAGACTGAACTAGAGAAGTGAACGAAGCCCTACTACGCAGTCGGATGGTGCTTCCCATCGCCACCGCCCCGGATTTCTTAATAAAAAC
Organism: Paenibacillus sp. FSL M8-0228; assembly: GCF_038007385.1. Lineage (NCBI taxonomy): Bacteria > Bacillati > Bacillota > Bacilli > Caryophanales > Paenibacillaceae > Paenibacillus > Paenibacillus sp. FSL M8-0228. The sequence goes on along the minus strand of NZ_JBBOXA010000001.1, from coordinate 476,989 downwards.
TTATGATTAGTGTAGAAATCCGGGGAGGTTATGCTTCCGAAGCGAGCTTTCCTACGGAAAGCTTTTAAAGCGAACGCTAACGCTTGTACAGCACCATTCCGCCCACTTCGTTCTCGTTCAACTTGGTTTATTCTTTAGTTTCATATTATCTAAGCGCTAAGTAGGTGCGCTTGTGTGTTAAAAATGCCGCACAAACCAGCTTTAAAAATAGGGTGCTTTTAAGGCGGGCAGCAGCGGAGCGGTTCATTTGAATCTGGAGAAGCGGAGCGTTCGCCTTTGCAGGGGAATTCTTACCTTTGAAAACTTAAATAATCCAAGAATCCCCCTGCAACAGCGATCGTAAGACCAAATGAAACGCGGAGCGGTCTCAAACGCCTTAAACCACCCTATTTTCTCTAAAACACTCCAAATGAAGGACAGGTGAATTTGCATGGCTAATACACTGCTCAGTATTCAAGTAATCCCTAAAACTCCTAATAACGAGGACTCTTACCCGTATGTAGATAAGGCGATTGAGGTCATTCAGCGCTCCGGTGTCAAACATCAGGTGAACCCATTGGATACGACCATGGAGGGCGAGCTCGACGAGTTGCTGAAAGTGGTTAAAGAAATGCATGAGGCTTTGACGGAAGCGGGCAGTCCCAGCGTCATTTCACAGATCAAAATCGCACATAACCCACAAGGCATCAGCATGAACAAGCTGACCGAGAAATATCGCCCATGAATCCGAAAGGCAAGAACGCATCCTGGTGGAAAAGCGTATGGCCGCCCCTTGTGGCGGTCCTCTTCTTTTTAGCAGCCTGGCAGGGGGCGGTTTCCTATTTACATATTGAATCCTGGCTACTGCCAGCTCCATCCCTCATCGTACAGGAGGGCATGGCCCAGACGGCGCTGCTTGGTGCCCATACATGGGCTACAATTCGCCTGACACTTGTGGGATTCGCTATAGGGACAGCAACGGGACTGTTGATCGCCATCGTTCTTCATACCATTCCTTTTCTCAAATCCGCCCTGTATCCGCTGCTTATCCTGAGCCAAAACATTCCGATCATCGCCCTGGGGCCGCTGCTCATGGTGTGGTTTGGTTTTGGCATGCTGCCCAAGCTGATGGTCATTACCTTAGTATGCTTTTTTCCCGTGGCTGTAGCGACCATGGACGGGCTGACACGGACGGACCGTATGATGATGAACTATATGCAGATGTCGGGTGCAGGTCGCATGGCTATTTTTATGAAGCTGGAGTTGCCACACTCGTTGCCGCAAGTATTCTCCGGCATCAAGATTGCTGCCACCTACAGTGTGATGGGCGCAATTATTGCCGAATGGATTGGTGCGAGCGAAGGAATCGGATATTATATGCTGCTGCAAAAATCGGCCTATCGCACGGACCTCATTTTTGCCGCCATCGGCATCATTGTCGCGCTCAGTTTACTGATGTTTGTCATCATAGTACTACTGGAAAAATGGCTGGTTCGCTGGAAACCGGATCAGGAATAGCTTCCTCCTTGAATTAAATACAGCAAAGAAAGGACGTGGCACATATGAGTCTGCATCCGACTGACTTATCATCACACAACGTTGCTAATGAACAACGAGCCGGGGACCAGCAGAGTCCTTCGACTGCCCCTTCTGCTCTGGAATTGGACGGGATCAGCCTCGCCTTCCGCGAAAAGCGAAGCTTACTGCCCGTGCTGCAGGATGTATCCCTCACAGTCAAGCCGGGAGAATTCGTTTCTCTCATCGGTCCGTCAGGCAGCGGAAAAAGTACGCTGTTTCACATCATCGGCGGGCTACTCAAACCACAGCAGGGACGTATCCGTATGCACGGACGAGACATGACTGGTGAACGTGGGCATATCAGCTATATGCCACAGCAGCCCGCCCTTTTCCCGTGGCGCACCACGCTGGATAATGTACTGCTTGGGCAGGAAAATGCTCCACGTAAAAATACAGCAGTCCCCCCTCAGTACGCCAGTGAACGCGAACGTCGCAAAGAAGCCCTGCAATGGCTCGAGCAGGTTGGACTAGGCAAATTCGCCAAGGCGTATCCACATACGCTGTCTGGTGGAATGCAACAGCGTGCAGCCTTTCTTCGCGCACTGCTCAGCCCGCAGGAATTAATGCTGCTGGATGAGCCGTTCAGCGCACTCGACGCGCTGACACGTGCAGATATGCAGCAATGGTTACTGCGGATGTGGGAGAAGAACCGCCGCTCTGTGCTGTTCATTACCCACAGCATTGAAGAAGCGCTGCTGCTCTCCGACCGCATTTATGTGCTGTCAGCGCGACCTGCTTCGGTGGTGCATGTCGTAGATGTCCCTTTTCCCCGCCCGCGTAGGGAAGAAATCACCCTCGATCCTCTCTTTATTGAATGGAAGCGAACCATGACCGGCTGGATGCGTGAGGAAAAGTACAAACTGGACGGCGACATGGACAATGCTCAGAGCGTTCACAAGAATATCCCGGAAGATGGATTGAATCGGCATGAGTGACGTAAAAGTTCGATGTGCATCGAAATGGAACAGCCAAACAAAGCTAGGCTTGGATTTGACCACAACAAGACCCGCTCCATTAATCGACGCGCACATTCATGTAGACAGCTACCCGCCCGAGCAACAGAAGCTATTGCTCGCTTCACTTGCTGATAGCAGCGTCCAAGCTGTGATAGCCGTGTCGATGCATCTGGACTCCGGCCGAGCCAATCTACGGTTAGCCGAGCGTTACCCTGGGCTAGTACGGCCAGCCTTTGGCTTTCATCCCGAACAGGCCCTTCCACCGCAAACTGAGCTTGACCTCTTGTTCGACTGGATGGACGAACATGTACAGCAGATGGTCGCCGTGGGTGAAGTCGGCTTACCCTATTACAATCGGCTAGAAGCCTCGCAGAGCGGAGCTCCTTTTGACCTCGCTCCCTACATAGTGCTACTGGAGCGTTTCATCCAGTTTGCAAGCAAGCATAGCAAGCCCATTGTCCTGCACGCCGTTTATGAAGACGCAGACATCGCCTGTGACCTTCTGGAACGTCACGGCGTCATGCAGGCGCATTTTCACTGGTTTAAAGGCTCTGCCGCCACGACCGAACGTATCGCCCGGAACGGCTATTATGTCTCCTTCACACCGGATCTCCTGTACGAAGAAGAGATCCGCAGTTTGGCAAGACAGTATCCGTCTGATCAGATCATGGCAGAGACAGACGGTCCCTGGCCGTTCGAGGGTCCTTTTACCGGACAACAGACACATCCCCGGATGACTGCCGACGTCATTCGCGCGTACAGCAAGCTGACCCAGCAAGATGAATCTGCCGTCCATCAATTATTTTATGAAAATACGAGACGCTTTTACTCACTATCTGATGGATAAAGATATACCAGCTGTTTACTGACTGGAAGGTTTACAACCACAACATGCAACCAAAGCAAAGAACCTCCTTATTTACGCGGAACTTCATCATACGTAAATAAGGAGGTTCTTGTATTTTCAAACGTATATAGCTCAAATGTACTTGTATTTTGCAGAGTTTTTTGTCGCTACTCAAATTTTATTGCTTCAGGAAACCCTTCTGTTCCAAAAATGGCTTCAACTGCAAGCGTGCTGGCTCGGTCAATCTTCCGGCCATTTGCTCAGACCATGGCGTAGAGCGTTGACCGCCCGTACGTTCCTTCAAATATTCCGCTGATGTGTGATCGTATACCTCTACAGCTTTCATCGTCTGATTTTTGTCGTAGCCGTTCATATGCAAAACACCGGACAGCGGAAGGCGTGGACGCAAGCCCGTTTCCTGATCCGGTACACCAATACACATACCGAATACTGGATACACCAGCTCTGGCAACCCTAACAACTCAGACACCTCTGCTATGTTAGTACGAATGCCGCCAATGTAGACGATGCCCAAGCCCAGTGATTCAGCGGCTACCGCTGCATTTTGTGCAGCTAACGCGGCATCAATGGTCGCAACCGTATAATTTTCAACGGACCCCTCATAGGAAGGCTGACCTGGCTGATGGTGGAGCGTGACCTGTTTCAAGCGATACAGGTCTGCGCACCATACCAAAAACGCAGGGCATTGCTCAACGTAAGCCTGCCCTCCTGCCAACTCCGCCAGTTTTGTTTTCAAAGAAGGCTCGGTAACGGCGATAACGGTATATGCCTGCACATTGCTGGACGAGGAAGCCATTTGGCCAGCTGCCACAATAGCTGCGAGCTGCTCGTCGGTAATGGGGTCTGACTTGAATTTTCGCACAGACCGGTGATTCATCAACAAGGAAATCGTATCATTCATGACTGCTTCACTCCTAATCCATAATATAAGCTCTTTATCTACTTCAAGCTGTGAGTATACGAAGAAGTTCTTGCATGCTTGCATGGCACTCCTACAAATATTATGGAACTTTCGCGAATGATAAGCAACCTGACGTAATGAAAGTTGATGGTTTTAAAAAACCAAACACAACAAAAAGCAAGCACGCAGAGAAACCAACCAATTGCGCGTACTTGCTCTATACTCTGATAATAACTTTATCTCGATACAGAAGTCCGACAGCACGCTATCCTGCCGATACATCCATACACCTACAGCTTTACTCGTTGGAGACGCAGCGCATTCAGCACAACTGAAACAGAGCTAAATGCCATGGCCGCTCCCGCCAACCATGGGGCAAGGAAGCCCAAAGCGGCTATCGGAATACCGATCACGTTATACCCGAGCGCCCAAAACAGATTTTGCCGTATGTTTGTCATGGTCCGGCGGCTCATTTCGATCGCGTCAGGAATGCTGTTCAGGTTGCCGCGCATGAGGGTAATATCCGCCGCCTCCATGGCCACATCCGTTCCCGTACCCATCGCCATCCCAATATTAGCAGTAGCCAGCGCAGGCGCATCGTTAATACCATCCCCAACCATAGCTACGATCATGCCCTGTTCCTGAAGTCGTTTCACTTCTTCAGCCTTTCCTTCAGGCAATACCTCCGCCAGCACTCGTTCAATTCCAGCCTCGGCGGCAACAGCCCGCGCAGTCCGTTCATTGTCACCCGTAATCATGATGACTTCAATGTTCATCGCGCGCAGACGGGCAACGGCCTCTCGTGACGTTTCTTTAATCGTATCCGCCACGGCCACCAGTCCAGCATAGGAACCATCCACAGCAACAAGCATCGCAGTTTTCCCTGCATTTTCCAGATCATTCATATACTGCTCAGCTAAGTCATCTATTGCGATGCCTTCCCTGCTCATCAATCGGCGTGTACCGGCCAATACCTGTTTACCTTCCACATGTGCCTTCACACCATAACCCGGAATATTTTCAAAATCTGTCGGTCCTACCAGCTCAATGCCTCGATCTGCAATCCCCTTTACAATGGCTTCCGCCAGCGGATGCTCCGAGCTTTTTTCTGCCGCACCGAGCAACCGCAGCAGATCCTTTTCAGCCATGCCGCTTGCTCCAACCATAACATCCGTCAGCTCGGGCTTGCCATTCGTAACTGTACCTGTCTTATCCAACACCACTGCGTTGACTGAACGGGTCATCTCCAAATGCTCGCCGCCCTTGAACAGAATACCATATTCAGCGGCACGTCCCGATCCTGCCATAATGGACGTTGGAGTTGCCAATCCGAGCGCACAAGGGCAAGCAATGACGAGAACTGCAATCATTTTCTCCAGTGAGCCTGCAAAATCAGTCGGCGTCACAAGGAAAAACCAGACGATAAAGGCCAACACAGCGATAGCAACAACAATGGGGACAAAAATACCGGAAATCTGATCCGCAATCCGCTGAATGGGAGCCTTGGAGCTTTGCGCATCTTCCACGACCTTAATAATACGGGACAACGCCGTATCACCACCCACACGCTCAGCCTGGATACGTAGAACCCCGTTTTTATTGAGCGTCGCCCCTGTAACTGCGGAACCAGCTTCTTTTTCAACCGGAAGACTCTCACCACTTAACATGGATTCGTCCACTGCCGAACGTCCGTCTACGACCACACCATCGACAGGAATTTTCTCGCCGGGTCGTACAATAAAGATATCCTTCACACGTACCTGTTCAATCGGAATATCAAGCTCTTGCCCATCACGTACTACACGTGCCGTTGTCGCCTGTAGACTCATCAGGCTCTTGATCGCCTCGGACGAACGCCCTTTGGCTACCGCTTCGAACCATTTACCAACCAAAATAAGCGTAATTAGCACCGCGCTTGTCTCGTAATACAACTCCGGCATGGTCATGACAGGCATTCCCGCCATCCCCTCCATAACATCAGCCGGACGCAGAGTAAGGTACAAGCTGTAAAAATAAGCCGCAGACGTACCTAGTGCAACTAACACATCCATATTCGAACTGCCGTTACGAAGCGCTTTGTACGCGCCCACATAAAACTGCCAACCAATGACGAACTGAATCGGCGTTGTCAGCACTAGTTGGAACCATGGATTCAAGAACAGTTCTGGCACATAAATCCATGATGTAAAGGAAAAATGAGCCACCATCGCCCACAACAACGGCAACGACAGCACTGCGGACACAATCCACTTCCATTTTTTACGATGGATATCCTTACTGCGGACATCCGCGATATTGTCCTCAGCGCTCTGCGGGATCGCTCCGTAGCCTAGCTGTTCAATTTTGCTCACCAGATCACCAACCGCAATACTCCCCGCGGCATATTCCACATGAGCGGTTTCCATCGCCAAATTTACCGTGGCACCTGTTACACCAGGCATCCGATTCAATCCCTTTTCAATCCGGGTTGCACAGGCCGCGCAAGTCATGCCCGTTACATTCAGATTGGCTTCTTCACTTACAGTTCCAAACCCAAGAGAAGCAATTTTGTCGCGGAATTCAGCGATCTCCACCTGCTTGGGATCATAGGATATCGACGCCTGCTCCAAAGCCAAATTCACATTAGCCTGTGCCACACCATCTATTCGATTTAAACCTTTCTCAATACGGCTTGCGCAGGCGGCACAGGACATCCCTGTAATGTGAAGCGTTGCCTGCTTGTCACCGTCGGTCGCACGGTTTTCCATGGTATAACCCTCCTCCTATACCCCAGTGGGGTATATCATATCCAAAAAGAAAAAGCTTCTAATACGGAAGCTTCTCCTTCGAAACAAGTCTTTTCACACATAAAACACCTTCATTACTTAAACAACATCATAGCCTTGGTCTTCAATGGCTGTTTTCAGCGCTTCAACGTTCAGCTTGGACTCGTCATATTCTACATTCACTTGTTTTGTTTCGAGGCTGACCTTGCCGGTAGCGCCAACTTTCTCCAATGCTCCTTCTACTGCCTTCACGCAATGATTGCAGCTCATGCCTTCTACATTCAATGTAACTTGTGCCATTTTCTTTTCCTCCTCTGGGGTACTTCCGTACCCATAATGTGTATGAATACTACTCTTAACGGATTAGCTTTTTGACCGTAACCAGCAGCTCGTCAATCACTTCCTGCTCTCCTGCCTGCATGCGCTCAATGACACAGCTTTTCATATGCCCTTCCAGCAGCAGCTTACCGACACCATTCAGCGCGGACTGGACAGCCGCAATCTGGTTCAGTACATCGTCACAGTAGGTATCCTTCTCAATCAAGCCTTTAATTCCGCGAACCTGACCTTCAATACGGTTCAACCGGGATACGAGGCTGTTCTTGAACTCTGCCGAATGATGACTTTTTCTAATTGTCTTTTCCCCGTCTGTTCCACAGTGATTCTCATGGACTTCAGTGTGGGAAGCAGATTGCTCCTCAGCCATACATCAGCCTCCTGTGTGGTGTATATATGCATTTAAACATTTGTTATATCCCCATCATAATATACCCCCACGGGGTATGTCAACATTCCAGGAAAATGTCACTTTTTCGCCTTGATTTTCGCCACTGTTTCTACTCAAGCGAATTAAATTGATCAAAATAAGGCTGTAGCAACTCTAACTGTTCCTCATAATCTTTTCTATCCCTCTCAGATAAACGATCTGGATATAGTACACCTTTGGCCCCTGTAATGCGGGGTACATACTCGTAGAACTTCGTGAACAGTACACGAAACTTTACAAATTCATCCTCAGTCAGAACCTTTTTCGCATAGTCCAGCTCGACCTGTAAATCGATGCCTGCGTGGGCCTTTGCATCTAATGTGCCCGTAATGGCAGAATCACCGCCATCTTTTTTACCATCGTCCGTTTGGGTTAGCGCTTTCCCCTGATTCAACTTGTCATAATACGGCTCCAGCTTGGCAGATATATGATCGTATTCACGCTGTTCCTCTGCGCTTAAGCGCTCCTTGTGGAGTGCGCCGTTTTCATCCGTCATTTTCAGATTATAGGCCCCGAGTTCTCTCAATAACCCTATAAAAACAGTGAACTCCTCTTTCGTTAAATGCCCCTGCACCTGCTGCAACTTGGATTCTACTCTATTATATTCCTCTGGCGATCCTCCCATTTCAATTAGCTTTTCCTGTGAACCATATATTGTATCCGCCAAATAAGTGTAAGTAGCAAAAGCACCTGTTGGAATTAGTAATAACACTACGAGAAGAGTTATCACAATATACCTTTTCATAGATTTAGGTCCTCCTTTTTCAAGCCGTTCAATTTGACCCATAATGTTTTCTTTTAATTCAGCCGGAGCCAATATGTGGTCATCATCCTGCTGCATCACCCTACGTAGTTCTTGCTCAAGCTTCATGGATCTTCTCCACCTTTCCGATTAGAAAATGTTCCTGCTGCTCTTTCGATCGAAGCTTTTGCAAAGCCGCGTGAATTCGTGATTTCACCGTGCCTAACGGTATCTCTAAAATATTGGAGATTTCCTCTTGGGAATATTCCTGCAAATAGTGCAACACAATTACCTGTTTAAGCTTGAACGAAAGCTGCTGAACTGCTTGGAGCAATACATGATTTGCAACCTTGTCCACAATTTCCTCAGAAAAATCATGAGATGTATGAAGTTCGAGCCTTTTTGCTTTGCTTGTGATTCGTAGCCTCATCCATTGTTTTCTACGGTAAGCCCGGATCTGACGCATAACGACCCCCATTAGCCAAGGATGAAAAGGACGTCTTTCGTCAAATTGCCCAAGTGATTTATATACATGAATATAAATTTCCTGCACCACATCATCAGCATCCACTTTCTCTTCCAACAAAAAATGCACCGTTCTATAGACTGTATGAATTGTTTGATCATACAGTTCTCTGTAAGCCTCACGACTGCCAGCCAGCGTCTCCGTAACAAGAGCAACCATCAAATCATTCTTTATCAAATTTGCCCGCCTCCTTGCGTTGTCCAATCCTGATCTCCCCCTTTCTTTCATCTCACATCTATATATTTGGCAGGAAACCAAAATATCGTTCGATTCTGTCTCAACATCAGGAAAATAGTCTCCGCATAATCATTCTTTAGCAGGACTACTCTTTTGGTAATATATTGATATAATATTAAAGTTGCAATTCCCATTTGTCTTGTATATATACAAACGAGCAATAATAACAAATCATACGTCGAAGGAGCTTATTAGAAGTCAATGAAAATAAAGATTACACCCTTGTTACGGCTTATCCAAGGCCTGTTGTGGTTTAAAATCCTTGTAATCATTATCGCAGGATGTGTATTTATTTCAGCCCAACCGACAGGTGGGGAGTCTCGGTTAATCCATATGGCCTCCCGCACGCTATCCATCACACCTCCACTTGAAGGTTCTACCGCTCATATGGTCGGATTTGTATTCGGAAAATTGCTCTTTCGATTACTTCCTACAATAATGATCTTGCTGTTTATTGCGACAAAAAAGTATAAACTCACCCTTACTTTACTGCTTTTCGTATCCATTTTTGGTTTGAACATCAACGGAATAGACCCTTTCTTTCCCGTTCATATCTGCATGCTTATTTCAATTCTGGTTCACAAACCATCTCGTATGTACTTAAAACAGATACCTCTGCCCGCAAAGGAAGCCGAAGATATCTCGATTGCAAAACGGTAAAAAACTCCCCTGGACTGAAATGGTTCACGTATCAGTCCAGGGGAGTTTTTTAGTTCAATTCGCCTAATTTCAAGCCTTCGCGCGTGTTTCCTTAGCAAGTACGGCAAAGCTTATTAGCGCACCAACCTCGGCTATAGCTATAACGACCGCCATGGGTACGGGGGTTGTTCCACTCCCCAAGCCTACTAGCGGTGAAGCGATGGAACCCAGCAATAGAGGCAACAAACCAAGCATAGCGGACGCACTGCCTGCGGAGCGCTGCTGACTCTGCATTGCCAATGAAGTCGTCGTTGTACTTACAATCCCTACGCAGGAAACGACAAAAAACAGAGGAACTAAAACAGCAAACAATTGACCTCCAGTAAAGGCTACAGTAAGCAAGCTGATTCCGGCTACAGCCGCAATGACCAGACCCGACAAGAGTAACTGTCGTTCGCTGAAGCGACCCACAAGTCTACCCGTTAACTGGGAAAACAGTACAATCCCCAAACCATTCACTGCAAAAATGATGCTATACGTCTGAGGGGAAACCCCGAAAATATCCTGAAGCACGAATGGTGAGCCAGCGATATACGCGAACATCGCTCCCGTAATCAGCGCCTGTGAGAAGGCATAGCCCATAAAGCGTCGATCGGCAAACAGATGACCGAGTGTTCCTAGCGTCTGCTTCAAGCCACCGGATGAGCGGCGGTTCGTTGGCAACGTTTCTGGCAAACCCAACACGACGGCAATCAGCATAGCCACGCCCACTACACAAAGCACCATGAATACACCACGCCAGGAAACAAAGTTCAATATGACACCGCCCAGTACCGGTGCAGCAATGGGGGCCACGCCGTTCACCAGCATGAGCAGTGAGAAAAAGCGTGTCAACTCTTTGCCCGAGTAAAGATCACGGGCTACAGCTCTGGAAATTACGATCCCCGCCGAGCCCGTAAGCCCTTGAATAAAGCGAAGCGCAATGAGCATACCGATATTCGGCGCAAACACGCATAACAGCGAAGCAGCAGCGTACAGAATGAGCGAGATCACCAGCGGTCCTCTGCGACCTCTCACATCGCTAAGAGGACCAGCAACGATCTGGCCAACGGCCAGTCCCAACAGACAGGCGGTCAAACTAAGCTGCGCCAATGAAGTAGTCGTATGCAAATTGTCGGCTAATGTAGGCAGCGACGGCAAATACATATCTATGGACAACGGCCCGAAAGCACTCAATGCACCCAGGACAAAGGCGATCCATAATATTCGCGATTTGGTCATATCTGCGGCAACCATAACAGTATTGGATAACCGGTTCATAATAATAATCATCCTTTTCACAAAAATATAAATAATTACTTCAATACATCATGATATCACTCATTTCGTCTGGCTTCGAATAATTACACGCTAATCCGCAATTTTTTTTCAAAACTGCTATATATCAGGCAGGAATTTACCAATTTCAGGTCGAATTATACGGTAACCAAAACAAAAATTTGTGGAATCTGGAGAATGATAATGGTCTATGATGGAGTGCTACTGGGTCTCATTGTAGGTCTGTTCAGAGGAGGCTGGCGGCAAGGTCTGATCCGTTTCAGTCAAATTCGCCTTATAGCCGGCTGGATGTTCCCTGTGCTGCTGCTGGTACAATTCATTATTTTTTATGCCCAGGAAAAGTGGGCTTGGCTGGCAGCCATTAACGGGTATCTATTTATGGGAGTCTACGTGGTTGGATTGATATTTCTCTGGTTGAACAGACATCATAAGGGATTCAAACTTATTATAATGGGCGTATTGATGAATTTTATCGTTATGGCGGTGAATGGCGGCAGGATGCCGGTCTCGTTGAGCGCTTCGGAGGTGCTGGGTCCCTATTATACAGATATGCTTAAATCCGGAAGTGTCATCTCAAAACATTACATGATGGATGCGAGCACCCGTCTATCATTGCTTGGTGACATTATTCCTCTCTCCAAGCCCTATCCCCGCACGCAGGTAATTAGTATTGGGGATGTTGTTATGAACTTCGGGATGTTCCTGTTTATCCAAAGCATTATGGTCGTGAAGAGAACTAAGGATAAGCAGCAAGAAACCAATCCCCGCCACGCCTAGTGCACACCTTATTCCAAGGAAGGGAGGGAACCCTATGAAAAACTTGAAATACTCCCGTGTCATTATCAATGCTATTATCGTGGCTTCTGTCATAATTGCTTTGACTTCCGGTTACAAAATCGGGGGCTAGTCACCGATAAGAAAAAAAGGAAGCACAGGCTCAACAAAACAGGCTGGATTCCGGCCTGTTTTTTCATGTGAAATTTTCGATTACAAAATTGTAAATTATCCCATTCACCCCTGGTAGCTTTGACATCAAGATACGACAAGGCAGGAGAAGAAATGATGAGTATAATAAAAAAGCTGCAAGAACGGGTTACCGCGACGGGAATATACGTGTTTTCCATATGTATGGTAGGCGTGATCGTCCTCCTGTATACGAACCAATGGTCCTTTTTGCACTATACGACAACAGAGTGGGTCACGATCTATTCCCTATTGGGAGCCGTTCTGATTCTGGAGCATTTTACATTCCAGCTACCCCCAGCCAGTAACAAGCAGTCCATGGATTCCTCCGTGTATCTGGCTTGTATTTTTGTGCATGGTACCGAAATTGCCATCCTGATTTTGCTGTTAAATGTAATCATCGCTATGTTCCGGCACACTGAGTTGTCATGGTGGAAGCATACCGTCAATTTTTCCATTTACGCCCTTTCCATTTTCCTGTCTTCAACAGTATTTGAACTAAGCGGCGGAACGCAGGGAGCTTTAAACCAAGAGCATTTCGCTTCCTACCTGCTGGCGTTAATTTGCTACTTTGCGGTGAACACCATCACACTGGGTATCTACTTTTATAGTGCATACAAAGGGTCCTTCAATGAGCTTAAACAGGCTTTTTTGGCTGAATCCCTGCTCGTATACTTATGTACACTCATTCTGTCTTTGGTATTGACTACGCTGATTTATTACAACGGCATTTTAGGACTTTTGCTGTTCCTTGGGCTAAGCATGCTCCTGTCTCACGCATTCAAGCAAATGTTCACGCTGTATCGGGAAATCGAAGAAAAAGCGAACATGGATCGCAGAACAGGGCTATACAATCACAGCTACTTTGAAAATACACTTGAAGCTGAATTAAATATATCGAGATCCGAGAATACTCCCCTCAGTCTGGCGCTGATTGATATTGATGATTTCAAAAAATACAATGATCATTTCGGTCATCTTAAAGGCGATCAGCTACTGGGATTTCTCGGTGAGTTTCTTAAGAAGGAAACCTCCGACACCCCCATCACCGTATCCCGCTACGGTGGAGAAGAATTCACCCTGCTTATGCCTGATCATACCGCTGAACAAGCTTATGAAATAGTCAATGCTATTCGAAAAAGATTAAATGATTCTCGTTATGAGGGTGTCGAAATTTTTCCACATGGCTGTCTGTCCTTCTCCGCAGGTATTGCCCAAAGCCGCATTGACATCTACGACAAATCACAGCTGGTCGATCTAGCGGATAAAGCCCTGTACTACGCCAAGAAACAGGGCAAAAACATCGTTCATACGCATGGAAGCTTAAATGAAGTGGAGCGTGAGGTGGATCTGGGGCAGGATATTCGTGATCTTGAGCAGCAGCTTAATTTGTTCTTATACAAGGATATTAATACCTTCAAGCATTCAAAACGGGTGTTCAGATATGCAGCAGACATGAGCGATGTGCTTCAACTCGGACCGGAGGATAAGCGGCGTTTCATACTAGGAGCTCTCATTCATGACATTGGTAAACTGGAGATTCCCTGGAATATCCTCAATAAAAAAGAGAAGCTGTCCGGTGAGGAATGGCAGATGGTGCAAGCGCATGTCATGTGGGGCAAGCGTATTGTAGAAGCCAACGAACGATTCGTAGATTTGATTCCTTTTGTGGAGCTGCATCATGAACGTTATGACGGAGGAGGCTATCCGTTTGGCTTTAAGGGCGAGCAAATTCCACTTTTATGTCGGATGCTGACGATCATCGACTCTTTTGATGCGATGACAACCGAGCGTCCCTATCAACCCACCAAAACGTTCGAGGAGGCCATTGAAGAATTACGTGCTTGCTCGGGTAGCCAATTCGATCCCAAACTAACGGCTACTTTTATCCATTATATTCAACATAAGCAACCTGCTTTCACGGATCTCATGGAAACAGGGCTCTAATTCCTTCATAGGCTCTTCCTCTTTGCCCCTAGTGTGGTTGAAATCGTCCTGAATTCAACCACACTAGGGGCTTTCATATGATTGACATTTTGTATAATGCTTATTATTTCAAATTTCATATAAATGTCATAATTCGCTCCATCTATTCGCGCTATATGCACTATGATTAAGATAGGAATGGATTTGTCCGTCAGGCAAAATCCTCCTGTATAAAATGTTATAAATGGGGATATCCTCGCTTCAAGTAATCGAGAGAAGGTGACTTCACAAGCATGTTGTATCTGTCCAGACCAGCCCGTGTGGCTTGTCTTTTATTGCTGTGTCTCCCCCTTCTGGTCCTGTTTCCTCACTCTTCGTGGGCTCATGCATTTGTCATTGAATCCAGTCCGACCGAAAATCAGGTTTTGGACAAGTCGCCTTCTCAGGTGACCATTACCTTCAATGAAGATTTGCAATCTGCCTTCATGTCGATCAAAGTGACCGACGAAACAGGCAAGCGGGTCGACACAGGAAAAGCACAGCTTGACCCGAATCACAAAGCCACCATGGAAATCCAATTGATCCCAGGGATGAAAAATGGAATTTACTCTGTTAGTTGGAGAGCTTTATCCGCAGACGGACATCCAGTTAATGGAGTTATTCCATTTCAAGTAGGCAGCGGTTCCAATGCGCCTACCCATCAAGCTACCGCACCTGAAGGCTCAGGGACATCACGAATCGACTTAATCGCTGTCCGTTGGTTTCTTTACATAGGACTATCGCTGCTTTTTGGAGCGATTTGTTTCCGGCTGTTCATCTTACCGAGCATAAGCCAAGACAAGAATCAAAGTGAACAGCATAAGCAAAATCAGCGGCCCTTTGAAACATCGCCCCGCTGGAATAAACTGCTATGGAGCGGCTACGGCATAACGTCTGCCGCCATTCTGATCAGCCTGCCACTTCAGGCTTCATGGGATGCCGGGGTTTCCATCAGGGAGGGCTTCTCACTCCCGATTCTGGGAGAAGCTCTCCAGTTTACTGGAGCCGGACAAATTTGGTTTATCCAGATGATTCTCGTGCTACTCCTAAGCGTAACGCTGATTTACGCGCTGGATTACAGCATTTCGAGTCGCCAGCGCCGTCTTTGGGGCTACAGCTCGGCTCTCCTAACGCTATGCCTCATGCTGTCCAAGGCCTTTGTCGGTCACCCGGCAGCGGCTACCCATCCAGCTCCAGCCATTGCGGCGGACTTCGTCCATCTCGCGGCAGCAGCCTTTTGGATCGGCTCACTTGCCGTCATGGTCGTGTGCCTGCCGGTTGCCGGAGCAGAGTTGCCCGTATCCGAGCGGGCAACTCTACGACAAGCCGCCTTGCGCCGCTTCGCCGGCTGGGGCATTGCTATGGTGGCGGCGTTACTCGCCACCGGTATATATGGAGCCGTGCTGTACATTCCGGCTCCCTCCATGCTGCTGAACACGTCCTATGGACTCGTTCTGCTCGGCAAGGCAGCGCTGCTGCTAGTCATGCTGGCCTTCGCGGCCAGCCAGTTCCGCAGCGCACGGCAAGCGGCGCCCAGCAAGCAAGCCGCCCGGGGATTGCGTGCCGAGTTGTCCGTCGGCCTGCTCGTGATGCTGTTGACTGCGGTGCTCACTCACCTGTCACCCGGTCAGGCACCTGCTGTACCGTTTGAGGAGACTCGCACTACGGGTGGATATAACGTTACCCTGGCAGTCAGTCCCAATGCTGTGGGCAGCAATGAATTTAAGGTATCCGTTCAGGACAGCAAGGGTGCTGCCGTTTCAGGAATCCAGCAGGTTACATTAACGCTCACTCCAGCAGACCCTGACCAAGATCAACAGGAATTTGTTCTACCTGTGAAGCAGCAACAGCCATTCCGCAGTCAGGAATTGATGACCTCCGAAGGAACATGGGCGGTAAAGGTACATGCTCTGACGGCTTCACTCGATGCGGTTGATGCTGAATTCACCCTGCATGTAGGCGGTAAAAAATAATTATTTTATACTTCAGGATTTTGTGAAATCCTCACTTAAAAGGAGCGAATAATTGAATATGAATACAACAATTCAAACAGCAAAATCCAGATTTTCCAGGTTTGCGACCTCTGTGGGTCTAATCGCAGCGGGTGCCTTACTTTTTGCAGGTATGGCCAGTGCACATGTGACAGTCAAGCCTTCTGTTTCACAACCTAATGCGTGGGAAACGTACACATTGAAAGTACCCGTGGAAAAAAACATTCCAACCACCAAAGTCGCCTTGAAAATTCCGAAAGAGGTCGTTTTCAAACAATACGAGCCTGTACCGGATTGGAAGGTAGCCACCGAAAAAGACAGCTCTGGCAAAGTAATCACCGTGACCTGGACGACTGAAAAAGACGGCATTCAAGCAGGTCAATATCAGCGTTTTAGCTTTGTAGCGCAAAATGCAGACCAGAATACCGCAGCAGCCTGGGACGCCTTCCAATATTATAGTGACGGAAGTATCGTGGAATGGACAGGCGATGAAGGAAGTAACAGTCCTCATTCTATTACCGAAATCACGGCGGATGCCACGTCCGCAACTCCTGTCCCTGCCGCAGACAGCGGACACGATTCGGCGGGTACGACAGCAGGTCACGCGAGCACAGATACGACTAAAGATAGCAGCAGCCCCGCACCTGCTTCAAACAATGCTGTAGAAGCTGCACCTGCCGCTTCTGTTCCAGCCAGCTCTACTGCACAAACGACAGCACTCGTTCTCTCGATCATTGCAGTCGTTCTTGGTGCCACAGCTGTCGGCATTGCACTCAAGCGCCGCAAGTAATCTGGGTTAAGTATAAAGGTAAAAATGTATTGTAAAATCACTAGCTACTAGTAATAAAAAACACAAAAATCCGCGCCGTTCAGGCCAGGTTTTTGTGTTTTTTAGGTTATATCCCAACAACTTCATCTGGATTTATCTGTTTTTCATCTTGTAAAGAAGCGTTAGCGACACAATATAAGTTGTAAAAATGTCGTTTTTGCTGTATTAACTTATCAAATGCCCCCTGCTCCACAATTCGCCCATCACGCATCACAATTATTTCATCATAACGGCTCAATAGCTGTGGAATCAGTCTGTGTGTAACTACCACACAAGTCACATTCTCCAAATTCAAGATACTATCTTCCACTGCAACAGCAGTTTCATTATCAAGAGAAGAAGTCGCTTCATCAAGAACAAGCAACGGCATGCGTCGAATAACTGTACGTGCTAGTGCAATCCGTTGCCTTTCTCCACCAGATATTAGATTTCCATTCTCACCCACCAAGCTATCCAAACCATACGGCAGCTTGTGTAATAATTCCTGTAATCCAGCAATCTTTATCGCCTCCGCAATCTCCTCATCCGTATATGGCTGAAACAAAGTAACATTATCTCTTACTGTACTATCAAATAAAAAAGGCTTTTGATGAAGAACAGACTGAAATTGATAAACATCTTCCGACGATATTTCTTTCAGATCGCATCCATCCACCTCAATTTTCCCAGTATAATTTTCATATTCCTTGCGCAACAGTTTGAGAAAAGTTGATTTTCCCGAACCACTGACTCCTACAAAGGCATACTTTTTTGACTTTTCAATGACTAAGTTAATCTTCTCTAACGAAGGTATCTTATCATCATAAGAAAAAGAAACATTCTCAAAACGAATAGAATGAAGAAATGATACCTCACTCAAAGCAGAATCGATCGGCTTAACTGGATTGACGGATGATACTATATTTGTAATCTTTTTAGAAATATCCTGCATAGATTTAATGCGTGTGATGTGCTGAATACTCATATATATAGGGTTCACAACACTATTAGTAAGCTGAATGCCGGCAATCATTGCACCAAGAGTAATCTCACCTTGCATAACCAAATATCCGCAAATTATAAAGATAGACATAAAAATAAAGCCGCCAAACACCTCACTTATGGCATCCACATAGCTGCTCCGAATGTTAAATCTATATTTTGTATTTTCCACATCTTCATTGACGGTTGCATGTTCATGTTCTATTTTTCTCTCAATACCAAAGCTCTTAACAACTTCAAAGCCAGAAAATATATCACTAACCTTAATTGTAAACTTTTCAAGAGTATCAGAGCATTGTTTCTTTAAAGCGCTCAAAGTTTTGCCAAAACATCTCGGAATTAAAGCAGAAAGCAAAGCCATAACAATCAAATAAAGAACCAATTTATAGCTAATCGCAAACATACCAATTATAGCAAACACAAATGAAGAGACTGTCCCAAGCAACAAAAAAATATTTTTGAAATAGTCATCTTCTACCATCTTCAGATCATTTGTTAAAATAGATACATATTTAGCACTATTACTTGAAGCAAAGTGAGCTACATTTTTTCGCACTATATAATGGAATATTTCCTTTTTCACATGAATCATTGTGCTTTTCATATATAGTGATTTCATATACTGCATCCACAATTTGATCAATGTACTGGCTACCATAAATAAAATTGAAAATATTGCAGTTGTATAGAAAACTTGCGCTGGTCTACTAATATTATCAACCAAATGTTTGAAAACAAAAGCCATATAAATGCTACACAAACTGCTTCCGATAACCCCAAAAACGACAAGCAGGAGCTTAACCTTGTACCTTAATACAAATTTCAACATACATGTTTACCCCCGTTTTAATTATTGCAAATGCAAAGTACTATTATTCGCTAAAACGCTCCTTCCCCCAAATAAAAATCTATCGACTTCCTTCTGAATATTATTTAAGAAAACCCTCATATTCACTCTATTCTCAGAAAATAAAAAATTAGCAAACATCATTTTCGAATTAAATTTAGTAAATATATAATTTCTCAAAATACACTCTACTTTTATATCCTGTGTAGAAAATTGTATATCTTTATTAAGATGATTATGAATAATCCCAAAATGTAATTGTGAACTTGCACAGTATGCAAGAGCGCTTTTTAAAAATCGGGGATCTAGCTGCACGTGAAATTGATTAGGAACTCCCATTGCTTTAGAAGGTACATAAATTATTTTCTCCAAAGTAATAAAAATGGTCCTATCCTCATTAGCAATACTAAAAGGAATTAATGCAATTTTTTCATACTGCTCTCCAATGAAATACTTTTTTAAAAGGATTTCCAATGGCGGATTCATTTCAACAACTAAATCATAATTACTCATAAGTCAATTCCTCGTAATTTAAAGTCTTCTTTTAAATCTTTAATACGATTAATAAGAAGATTGTACTTGTTCTTATCTAAATAAATACCAAGCGCAGAATCCATATATTGCTCGTTAATTCGTTTTCTTTTAGCACAATAGTCAGGTGAACAAGGTGCTAACACATTGTTTTTTTCAAATATAGTTGCTATACAGCAATCACATAAACGTCTCTCCGGGCACTGTTTACATTTGGGTGAGTTCTGTTTGCTATTCTTAATCAGTACTTTTTGAACATTTTTAAAACTTTCATTGTATACTTCATCCTCCAAGATATTGCCCATTGAAAATCTATTATTATCAAGGCCGATAAATAGCTGACAAGGATATACCTCCCCTGTAGTATTTACAGTCAATTGCTGTATGCCGGCATTGCAGTGATATAATGAAGACGCAGATTCTACTTTATTATGCAGAGAAGTAATAAATCTCAAAACGCCCGTATGTTGAATTCCTTGTTCTAAAAATTCATTGAATTGTTCTGGGATACTGCTAACTCTTTTTTTCATTTGTGATTCATTAAGCAGTAATGTTTTTGAAGTTGCATTCTTCCCACTAACCTCAACCGGATTAATAACGACTGTTTTAACACCGAAGCCCTGATCAAAATATGTAAGCAATTCTTTGTTTGTATATTGATATTCTGCATGTAGAGAGGTATAAGTACATTCAATCATAGAAGGCTGGGGAGTAGACTGCCGTAGTCGATTTATATTGGATTCGATGCGTTGGAAACTTCCAAATCCCGCCTTATCAACGCGGAGCTCATCGTTTATTTCTTTTGGACCATCTAAACTTATTGTAGTATATATTTTGTATTCATTGATCAGCTTAATAATTTTATCATTCATAATAGTACCGTTTGAAACTATTGAAAATCTGGGAAAGAAAGAGATTAAGCCGTCCCTAAACTTCTCACTTAAATATTTACATACAAATTCTATTGTATCGACATTAAGGAGAGGCTCCCCTCCGAAAAAGCAAATTTCCTCAATTCCGTTGTATACACTTAATATTTTATCAATAATTATTTTAGCGTCTTCTTTAGTCATGTATCTTTTCTCAGAGTGGTAAGTACCTTCATCCGCGTAACAGTATTTACACTTCAAATTGCATATATTTGTTACTACTAATCTAAGTATTTTCAGACTACTTTGTAATTCGCTATCATCTTTATTTTGTAAGTGTTCTGGTGAATTGGGGATATTGCTTTTAAAGCGTACTAGAATTTGTTTAAGTTGATCAGTACTGATATTGAATTTTAAGCAAACCAAATCGACATCCTTAACATTTTTAAAATATTCCAGTATTCTCCCTATATTATAGGGAATTCTAAATATGCCGAAACTAATCTTGTCTAAAACAAGACATTGTAAGTTATTACTACTACTAAGATAGAAATGATACTGATCCATTAACTTCTTTTCCAACATATTATCACACCCTCCCAATGAATAGAGGTAGTAATGAATTTTCACTACTACCTCCCTTATTAAGTAAGCCGATTATTGCGTACCGCTACTTCCACCACATCCAATGCCACACGAAGCAAAGATAACTTCAGAAAATTGTTTTACTTCTTCCACTGATAACTCTTCCATTTCCCAATTTTCCAATTCAAATGTAGTAACTTCCTTCACCTTAAGCACCCCCTCTATTTTTTTCATTTTCTTTAAAGGAATATAATAAATTGAATATAATCCCATTTATATTTTATAGATTCCTAAAAACAAAAAAAGTGATTTTCATCTCACTAAACCAAATAAATCCACTTTTTTTTCAATAATTCGACGAGGCATCTTTATTTCACATTCACCTTTCTATCATTTTTTTGGTAAAATAGGTAGAACCCTCACGATTCTAACATGATAGCATTGCAATCTATTGAGCATAGGAGATCATAGGATGAAAATCGTAAATAAGGCTCTGTTATCTAGTGCTATTTTTCTAAGTACCGCAGCGGGCATATACAGCCCCTTGGCACAAGCCGAGGCCAGCAAGATCAGCATTATGCTGGACGGATATCCATTACCGTTCCCTGTACAACCTGCCATGATGAACGGCACGACCATGGTTCCCTTTCGCGCGATTTCTGAAGCTCTTGGCATTACAGTGAAATGGGATCAAGCCAGCCAAAGCATCACTGCTACCAAAGCGCAAGGCACTGCTACCAAGCAGGTGGTTCTAAAGATGGGTAGCCGCAATGCCACAGTGGACGGACAAACGGTTCAACTAACAGCAGCTCCGCAAACCGTGCGCGGCAGCACGATGATTCCGCTGGGCTTTTTCGGGCAGCAGTTTGGAGCCACGGTGAACTGGAACCAGGGAACACGGACGGTCTCCATTACATCGCCTCGTGAATCGATGTATACAATAGGCTTCTATGCGCTGTCTTCCTTTGACCAAAAATCCAAAATACCGGATTTTAACGCAGTTGCCTTCGGCTGGAGTCGAATTGATACGAACGGACAATTTACGACAAACGGCAAAGAATACAAATGGCCTCAAGCCGCTGGAACCGTAACGCCGGAGTCCATTGTGCAGGAGGCAGACAGCCAGGGAACTTCTCCCTACCTGATGGTCTATTCCGGAGATGGCAATCACGAGCTGACCAAAGTTTTGGAAAATGCGCAGCTTCAAGAACAAACCATTTCCCAAATTGTCAGCACCGCCACCGACAAACAATTTAAAGGCATTACGCTAGACCTGGAAGGATTGGGCTGGAGCGGCGACAAAGCCAAAGCTCGTTCAGACTACAACACCTTTATTAAAAAGCTATCGACCAAAGCGCATCAGGCTGGGCTCAAGCTCACCGTCGTTCTGCATCCGCTGAACAGCTCTTACTCTGGCTATGACTACAAAACGCTGGGCAATCTGGCGGACGATCTGATCATCATGGCTTATGATTATGGACAAAAGGCTACACCTGAGCCTTTGGAAAAAGTGGATGAAGCCATCCAACTGGCCTTGAAGGAAACCTCGCGGGACAAGCTCATTTTGGGGATTTCGATGGGTAGCGAAAAAGACAGCACCGTTAACGCCAAGATCGGTTTAGCCAAACGTTATGACCTCAAAGGAATCGCTATCTGGCGCTTGGGCATCATTGGAGAAACGGCCTGGTCACAGATGAACGAAGCCATCGAGTTTAAATAAGTGTACATTTTATCCAAGTAAAACCGACCTTATTTCGCCCGCCAGATGATTTCTTATGAGTCTTCTATGAAATCATCTGGCGGGCTTTCTTCATTCCCTTTAACAAAAGTGCTTGCCTGATTTGGAAGTTGTCGTCACAGGCTCGCAACCCTGTTCTCCATAGAAGATCCCCCAGTCTCTCATAAAACCCAGCAACGGCCTTAACGTATCTCCTAACGGGGTAAGCGAGTATTCCACACGCGGTGGGTTCTCATTATAAATTTCACGGTGCACAATGCCATCTCTCTCCAATTCGCGCAACTGCAAGGTTAACATCCGCTGTGTAATATTAGGCAAGGTCCGTCGAATTTCGTTATAGCGCCGCGGTCCTGTGGTCAAATGATACAAGATGACTCCCTTCCATTTGCCGCCTATAACCCCGACGGTTTTCGCTACCGGACATCCAAAATTAACGCTAACTGCATGTTCCATCTCCTGTGCCATGTATACCCTTCTTTCTGTAGAATGTGTAAACCAATAGCCCCAGACGTATGACAAGGAACAAATATGTGCGTACTTGTTCCCTGCAAAAACTTTCTATATGATAACTATATATTCGATATCAGCTCTCATTATAGTAGCAGAAAACCCATAGAGTACCAACTAAACCCATACCCAAAGGAGTACATTTTATGTCTAATACATCAGCTAAAAAACAGGAGATTCTGGACGCCTTTCTGTTTAGGCACGCCACGAAAGAATTTGATCCCAATCGCATCATACCGGAAGAGGATTTTCAGTTCATTCTCGAAACCGGGCGACTTTCTCCAAGCTCCGTCGGTTTTGAACCATGGCAGTTTGTAGTTGTACAAAATCAGGCATTGAGAGAAAAGCTGGCGGCGGTTTCCAGCGGTGGTCAAAAGCAGATTCCTGCGGCTAGCCACGTCATCCTGATTTTGGCGCGCAAGGATGTTCGTTATGATTCTCCTTACGTGGAGTATATGTATAAAGAGGTTAAAGGTATGTCTGAGGAGGACTTTTCCTCACTGCCAGGCCGCTATAAGATTTTCCAGGGTGAAAATCAACGCCTGCTGGAAAATGAACGTACGTTATTTGACTGGGCTTCCAAGCAAACCTACATTGCCTTAGGCAATATGATGACCGCGGCGGCTCAGATCGGTATTGATTCCTGTCCAATTGAGGGCTTTAACTACGATCAGGTGCATGCCATTTTGGAGGAAGAAGGACTACTGGAGAACGGGCTGCTCGATATTTCGGTCATTGCTGCCTTCGGTTATCGTGCTCATGAACCCAAGCGGGAAAAATCCAGACAACCACTGGAAAAGGTCACACGCTGGATTCTGTAACCTGGTCCCATACCTTTCCCAAACTCTGAACATTAAAGCACGTAAAAAGCGGGCTTGCGGCACTTCATCTGAATGATGAACACACCGCAACCCGCCTTTTTTAGGTCACTTCAACTTCTATTAAAATCCCCTTGGAAGCCAGGTTATCCAGGCACTCCTTCATATACTCATCGTCATGCTCCACATATGCACACGCGCCTGCCAGTTCCTCACCTAGCTCCGCGCCCCAAGGCTCGCACTGCTTACCGCGATACAATGGCTGTTCCCATAGTGGATCAACGTTGTACCCTCTGCTTTTCATTTCGTCCATAATGAGCCTATGATAGCGCACCAGCAGCATCGGATGATAGTCGAACACATAATTCACCGTGGCGTGTGGCTTGCCCCACCCATTCCCGCGCAGGGCACAGCACTCACGATGTTGCCCCAGCAGTTGCGGACGGGGTAACTTGTCGATTAAATGTTCATGCCAAAGCCTCATGCTTCCACAACCCTATCTGTCGCTTTTTCTGTTCTAATGGATTAGCATACGGATACCTGTCAGCACAATGCCGATCAGGAAGCCTGTAACTGCGCCGTTAATACGTATCCACTGCAAATCCTGTCCCAATTTGTCCTCCATCAGTGCAATCAGGGATTTGTTATCCATTTTGTCTACATTTTCACGCACCAAGTTACCAATTCGACTATGGTTGGCTTCCACCAGTCCAGTAATACCTTCCACAATTCGCACATTGATCTTGTCCAGCAGCTCGGTATTCCCTTTTAAATCAGCCAGCATCCGATCCAATAGCGGTAAAATATAGGTCTGCACATAGCTTCCGTCTTCCATGTAGTCCAATAAGCGTATACGCAGTTCTTCCATTTTGCCCAGCACTGACGCATCGCCTTCCCAGGCTTCAACAAGGCTATCCTTCCAGCCGTTCAATCCTTCCTGAACCGTATCTTTCGTCGCCAATCGGGTCACCTGTGTTCTTAGACCATCCAGCACGGCCTGACGGCGCGGGTGCTCTTCCCTTTGCAGTTCTGCTACCTGATCCAGCAGGAAATGACGAATCATTTCACCCATACGCTCTTCGTTCAGATAGCCGAGGAATGCGTTCAAAGCAAACTGCATCAGTCCGCTCACCTGCAAACCGCTGACAGCCTGCATACCTAAGGTACCCAGCGTATAGCCCGTTTCGGGTCGCAAAAGCCAGGACTCGGCTTGTTCCAGCGTGTAATCCAGCGCGCGGCGATCATAGCCCTTCTCGCTGGTCTGAAGAGCAAGCGCCTCCAGCAGCGGTCCGGCGTCAAAGTCAGTCACCTGCCGCTTGAGCTCTGCCACGATGACCGGAGCCAATTCCGCGAGCGGGAGCGACTGGACGAGCCGCTTGGCAAGAACATCTATGGATGCCGCCGCCTCCGGCGTGCGCAAACCTTTTTCCACACCACCCAGCACCAAATCGGCCAAACGAATATCTGCAATTTTAGATGCGATGCTGTCTTTGTTTAGCAAGTTATTTTCCACCGTACTCACCAAGGCATTTGTGAGCTTGTCCCTATTTTTAGGAAGCAGCGCGGTATGTGGTATCGGAATGCCTAGCGGATGACGGAACAAAGCAGTGACAGCGAACCAGTCCGCCAGTCCCCCTACAAGTCCTGCCTCAAAAGCTCCGGCTAACAAACGAGCCCAGCCATATTGCTGGAAGGGCAATGTGGCTGCAAAGCCTGCCCCTAGAATAACAAGCGACCAAGCCGCTGCGGTTTTCGTATTTTTGGGTTTTCCCATCCTGTAATCCTCCAAACTGACTGTCGAGTAAGTAAAGCACTATACCTGTATTACCCATCATATCATTGCCCGTGTCATTTCCAAAGTTGAAAGCACTCTTGATGAAACGCGTAAGGCCACTTTTTGCGTAATTTTTTATGCATATATCTCTCTTTTTTACATTCATGTTCGTGAACTAAATCACAACACTAGGCCCAAAATCTCATTTTTAATAATAAGCCTTACGAACCATTTTATCAGAACCAAGTCCTAAATTTCTTAAACCGAAAGGAGAAGTGAAGGGAAAAGTTGAATGGGCATGTAAGATATCTTTTTCAGCACTAATTCTATCTTTGACCCCAGAAAGGATTTGAATCCATGATGACCTCAGAATTCTTTCAACAATATTCGACCTTTTATACGGACGATCAGGTTAGATGTCCATAAGAGCGAGGCTTCTATAAAACTTACAAACATATTTTGATATATAGACATATTTCATGTGATAAAATAAACTTTTATATATAGTAAATCATGTTTAATCAGCCATTATATATTGGTTAAATCAAACCAAGATAAGCTAGATAAAATTGCTTCTTTGTAAAGGAATTGAATATGACAACAGACCAAAAAAACAACGAGGGCCTCTGGAACGGCGAACCTGTCGTAATTGTGCGCACTCCCTCCGCTTTTGCCAAGCAATCCCTTTTATATATTCAGGAATTAGGCTACTTCCAAAAAACTTCTGCTTTTACGGTGGAAAGAAAAGAACTCGCCTCTTTTTTGCTTGTTTTTACGTTGTCTGGTAAGGGAGAATTACTATACCGGGACAAGAAATATATTTTAAAGCCTCATGATTTGTTTTTTATTAATTGTGAGGAGTATGTGCAATATAGCACCTCCGGTCATGAAGCCTGGGAGTTTATCAGCTTATACCTGTACGGCAACCTGATCGGAAACTTTTACGAACAATTTGCCAAGCATAATAAACCGGTAATATCCATGCATAATCCGTATATTATATTGGACAAACTGCATGCTCTGATTTGTGGGCAGTCTGACAGAAGTCTTTCCGCTGAACTGCTAACGTCCAGGCTCATTGGTGAAATACTGATGTGCATCTTGCAGCATCCCTATGATCACCAGCATGTGAATGCTGAAACCCTCAGCGAAGTACGTCGGGTACAGCAATATTTGGATCAGTCCTACTGTGAGCGAATAACACTGGACTCGCTGGCAGATATGTTTGAATTAAACAAGTTTAATCTGGCTAAAAATTTCAAAAAGCAGATCGGTTTCTCTCCGATTGATTATCTCATTAATGTCCGTATCACGGCCGCTCAAAGCTGGCTTAAAACCAGTGACATGTCCATTGTGGATATCGCAAGGTACGTAGGTATTCCCAATACGAGCCATTTTATTAACCTGTTCAAGGAGCATGTAGGAGAAACACCTCATTCCTTCCGCAAAAAGTGGGGGAACCGTTCCAAGCTGTAAATGAGAGGTTACATGAAACCAGTTTGATAGATGATAGACGCACAAGCTATTCAAGTTAATGGCAAAGCTGTCGAAAGGCAGTGACGCAAAACTATAGGGCCTTCCTATCCGGATGGCAGCCAGCTACCAGATGAACGAGCTTTTTATTATGCCCTTTTTTACATAGATCCACCACAATTTGCTATGCCTATCTCGAAAAAAGCCCTGATCGCTATGATCAGGGCTTTTTTTTCTATTGGGATAGTCATGTCAGCCTAGCATGCTGAATATACTAATTTCGAACGAAGCATTGCCATATTACGATGAATAGGAGAATCACTTGGAGCATGAGAACAAAAATAAATGTAATGATCATTGCCTTATTGCTCATTGTCCAAAGCTTTTTCAACGCAACACTGGCTTACGCAGATGCTCCAGCCCCAGAACTGCCGCAGAGTGCTGTATCCGATCCTACACATACCGTTACGGATGCTGTATACGGTGTCCCAAACCTTGAACCTCCCAGGGAGATTCCTTCAAACACGCCCCCCTTCGTTCAAGGAGCAGTCAGTTCAAAATCTCAACATGATGCAACTCCGCAGAGCATACTAACGAAGTTGAGCCTGACCGACGAATCAGGGCATGTCATTGATGCAGTATATAGTCCCGACAGCCAATTCGACATCGGATCAGCCATCCAACTAGGCTATGAATGGGAGCTTCCTGACAATACCTATAAGTCAGGAGACACTTTCACCTTTCACTTACCAGAACAGTTTGTCATCTACACTGATATCTCATCTCCGTTAGTCACTACCGACGGAACCGTGGGATACTTCACAGTAGATCGTCAGGGCAAGGTGATCATGACCTTTAACCCATATGTAGAGACTCATTCCAATGTCAGCGGCAAACTGCAAATCAAAACCGAGTTTACAAAAGAAATAGTGAAAGGTAGTACAGAGGTCATCATTGCGATTCCGATCAAAGGCGGGGTGCAAACGGTCATCGTGAATGTAAAGCCCCAGTCAGGGCCGACCCTAAGCAAACAAGGGAAACTAGCTGGCACAAATCAGATCGACTGGACCATTGATGTGAACAAACAGCTAAACACCGTAAAGCATGCCTTCATCACCGATCCAATTCCTTTAGGACTGGAACTCAGAAGAGACTCTATCCGGCTCTATCATCTCCAAGTCAATATCGACGGATCGACCGTTGTTCGAGACCTAGTAAATGCGAGTGAATATGCCATTGAAGCAGATCAAGCCGGGACAGGGTTTGTGATTCGTTTTCAAGACGATAGCATGAACACGGCCTACCAGATTCAATATTCCACGCGCATTACTGGCGACGAAACTCGTTTTTCCAACACAGCAACGCTTTCAGGAGATGCGATAGAGAACGTTGCTGCTACCGGTACTGTTCAGGTAGAACGTGGTGAGTTTTTGTCCAAAAAGGTTGAAAAATATGATCATGCCACACAAACACTCTCGTGGGCCATACGATACAACTTCGGCGAGACAAAAATCCCCGAAGCCAAAGCTCTTTTAATTGATCATTTCAACAAAACTCAAGAATTGCTACCCGGTTCCTTGAAAGTATTTAAAGGAAACACGCTGGAGGAACTCCCATCGTGGGCGTATACTGTCATCCCAGTTGATTATCCGGACCGCAACGGCTTCAAACTTCAATTTAACTTCGACGTAGATTCAGCCTATACCATCCGATACCAGACTCAAGCCAGAGGCCGTGTCTATGAAAATGGAAAAGTTATAAACATCATAACCTCAGATGGAATCCAGAAGATCGTATCGACAGAAATCACAAGCGGAGTTATGACTAAAATGTATGACACACCCAATTACAACACCAAAATCATACCTTGGGTGATTACCATTAATACAGACTTATACACCATGAAAAATATTGTCATTCACGATGTGTTTCCAAACGGGGGCTTGGCCTTGTTGCCGGACACCCTGAAAATTCAAACTGTTGACGGAACAACGGAGCTACGTGCCCCCACGGATTATGAGCTGATTCCGCTATCACAGGACTATAAACAAGGATTTACGCTCAAATTTCATAAAACCATTCATAAAGCTTATACGATCAAGTATTCAACCACCTATAACAATGACTGGAAAACGGATACGACGAAGCCTGAGTTTCGTAATAAATCCATTATAGAATACCAGTTTGAAGACGGAGAAACATCATCGCATGCCGTGGAGTGCCCGATCTGGCCGGACTTTATGACACAACGAAACGGTGCCAAGCAAGGAAGCTATAATGCGACCTCCAAGCTCATTACCTGGGACATTAAAGCCAACTACAATCGCAAGATCCTAAACCACGCGGAAGTGAGAGACCCCTTGCTGCAAGGTCAGAAGTTACTGCCCGGCTCCGTGAAAGTACACGATATGACCTTGCTGGGATGGTGGGATGGCGTACAAAAAGGGGCTGAAATCCCGGCAGATCAATACACCATTATCCCTCCCTCCGAGCAAAATGGGAATGAATTGCGTATCCAGTTCAAGGAGCAGATACAGACTCCCTACTGGATTACCTTTCAAACTTCATTGGAAGGAGAACTGATTGACAAGGAAATTCATAATCAAGCCCTTCTACTGGATGGACAAAAAACAGTCTCCAAATGGGCAGCGCAAGTCACGGTACCTCATGGTGGAGAATATGTATCTAAAGTCGGTACACAAAATGGAAATAAGATCGACTGGAGCATCCGCATCAATGAAGGACAGTCACATGTATCCAACGCTAAAATTATAGATCAGCCTAGCAGCAATCAAATCTTAATCGAGGATTCCTTTCATTTGTACTCTACAATCATCGCTGCCAACGGAAATACCACCAAGGGCACCGAGTTGATTAGAAACCAAGATTACAAGCTGTATATCAAAACAGATGCTCAAGGCCAGCAAACTTTTGAACTTGCTTTTGCCAAGGATATTTCCTCTGCTTTTATTCTTGAATACCAATCATTCATTCATGCTGAGGACAAAGCCAAAGTGAGTAATAAGGTTGCCTTTGAGGGGGATCGCTTGACGACAGAGATACGGGAAACCAGCCAGGAAATCATTGTACGAACGTCTTCCGGCTCCGGTTCCGGCGGGGGTGTGACCGAAAGTCTTGAGTTGACCAAGGTAGACCAGGATATGCCTGAGAAGGTACTGCCTGGCGCACAGTTTGCACTCTATGATAAAGGTCAAAAAAGAGCCCCTCTCATTCAGACCACCAATCAGGAAGGCAAAATCATCTTTTCCTCCTTGCTTCATGACGATTACATCTTGGAGGAATTGGCAGCACCGGAGGGCTATAAAATCACCGAGAGCAAGCTTGAGATCAAAATAGACGCAACACTGCGACAAAGCTCTGGTGTAAAAAAGATTGTGATCACCAACCGTAAAGAAAAGAAAAACGAACCAGGAACGCCTACTCATCCAGACCCGTCACCCCCGTCTGGAGGCTCAGGTAAGAAACATGACAGAGATCCGGAAATACCCGATACTCCGTCTGTAACCGTTCCTCCGTCATTGCCAATGTCTCCGGAGGACATAGCCCTTCTACAGGAGGAACCTGCACCTATACCGCCGGAGCCGCCAGCCGTCATGCCTCATCAAGATCCTTCTCCTCCGGTGGATTCGAAAGACGATCCCAAACCTAAGATCCGTGTCAAGGTTCCCGGGAAAGAGCCAGAAGAGCCAGAGGATCCACCTGCGGTACATCAGTTGCCCCAAACAGGTGAAAGCAGCCCCGTTCCGTTCTATTTGACAGGCATAGCGTTGGTTATGTGGGGCGTATTGTTGAAATTCACACGGACGAACAAAAAATAAAATGGATCACCTGCCCTGATCTCTCGCCTCATTCCATTTCCGATTGGAATGAGCCGGGAATGGGGCATTTTTCAAAAAAATATGTATAATCCGTACTTTGCTTAGGGGAGGCGAGATTGCTGAGTCTGCGTAAACTTTCCTACGTATTTATTTTGTTAGGCTTACTTTTTATTTTGTTTCCTAAAGCGACGGAATGGAATGAGGATCGGGAACAAAGCAAGCTATTAAAAGCAGCAGAACTACCATCAGGAAAAAGCGATGCGCTATGGCCCCCCAGTCTTACGGACAGCTATGCTCGCTTGTCCACTACTCTTACGGAAGTCCCGGCTCGTGAAGCACGACAAAATACTTCCACACCCCCTGTTACCATTGGAAGCGCTAATGAACAAACTCCCATAGCCACTATTAGTATAAGTCGTATTGCTTTAAAGCTCCCTGTATTGGAAGGCGCAACGAGGATAAATATGAGACACGCGGCTGTACATATGCCGGAAACGGGGACGCTGGGACAGGCGGGGAATGCCGCCATTGCTGCTCATCGAGCCCGCACCTCTGGACGTTTATTTAATCGTCTAAATGAATTGAAGATCGGGGATAAGATTGTTGTTAACACTCGGGGTAACCAATATGTATATAGCGTTTATAGCCTGAAGATGGTCGATCCTACGGACGTGTCTGTTCTGAAAAGCTTCAAAAAACAAAAGCTGCTCACCCTGATTACATGTGACCCTCTCATAAATCCCACCCATCGTCTCATTGTTCAGGCCAAACTAAGCACCTAAAGCCATTAAAGCGCCTATTTTTATGAGTAAAAATAAATCAGGCGGGCCATTCCTGTTCATTTACAGAAATACACCCGCCAATGTTCACATTACGATTCAGTTGGATTCTTGGCAATCAACTTGAAATCATCAAAGTGGAATCCTGGTGCAACCACACAGGTTACCAGTACGGGCTCATCCCCAAGCGGACGTGCCGTTTGCCATACTGCTCCTGGGACGAGTGCTTGTGGATGCTGTCCTGCCTCCACATCTGCACCAACAATAATCACAGTTTCTTCACCAGGCTCTTCTCCGCTTCCACCCAATTTCAACTCTACAGGGCTTCCGCTATGATATAACCACAGCTCATCAGAATGGACCACGTGCCACTCGGAGAACTCGCCCGGATGCAGCAAGAAATACGTAGACGAAGCTGCAAAGCGCGGACCAGAATATACATCCGGCAATACAGGCTTCGGAATTTGAAAATTGGCCTTCCACATCTCTTTGTACCAGCCGCCTTCTGGATGGGGCTCCATGCCCAATGCCGTGACTAGCGGTGAAATAGCTTTCGTCATTGTCTAACCTTCCTTTACCCTAAATTCCTTCTTCCCTACTGTAAAACATAGCGTTGCTTTTGTCACGTTTCTCCCTTGGCTTGTCGGGGATCAATAATTTATGTGAAATTTAATAACATAAAAATACGGATGTTTACTCATTTTCATCATATAAATAATAGTTCACTAGTAAAAATCACACCAAAATACATTACACGTGAAGTTTTATAACATAAAATCTTGTTTTTTATTGTAAGCTTATAGTATCATGAGAGAAATTTTTAAATTCTAATAGAGCTTGGTCATGTCAATCCGTCTACTAAGCTATGTATCCAAGCCTAAAAGGGGTGAGCTCTCTGATCCAGTTTCGCAATGTCAACAAGCATTACGGTCACTTTCATGTACTCAAAGACATTAATCTTCAGATTAAGGAGGGCGAGGTCGTCGTCATCATCGGTCCCTCCGGCTCGGGTAAAAGCACCCTGCTTCGCTGCATCAATCGTCTGGAAACGATATCGGATGGGGAACTGATCGTTAACGAGATCCCTGTACATGACAAAAAGATTGATATTAATGCCTTCCGTCGCAATATCGGAATGGTGTTCCAGCATTTCAATCTGTATCCCCACAAAAAGGTAATTGAAAACATTGTACTGGCACCTATGAAGGTACTGGGCATCTCGAAAGAAGAAGCTACTCAAACAGCCATCACTTATCTAAAGCGCGTCGGAATCGAGGAAAAGGCACAGAGCTACCCCGCCCAATTGTCTGGTGGACAGCAGCAGCGGGTCGCGATCGCCCGCGGGCTCGCGATGAATCCAAAAATTATGTTGTTTGACGAGCCTACCTCAGCTCTTGATCCCGAAACGATCGGAGAGGTACTGGATGTTATGCGCTCGCTCGCCCATCAGGGCATCACAATGGTCATTGTCACTCATGAAATGGGCTTTGCACGTGAAGTGGCGGACCGCGTGATTTTTATGGACAAAGGACAGATTTTGGAAGACGGCCAACCTGCCGAATTTTTTCAGAATCCGGGTGAAGAACGGGCCCGCCTGTTCCTGAGCCGTCTGATTCATCATTAAACAGACTTACCAATGTAGCGTAAATCGAAAGGGGAATGTTCTGATGAGAAAAAGATTTCAATGGAGTACTTTGGTGCTGGTAGCTTTATCTTGTCTGCTCGTCTTGGCAGGCTGCGGAGGCAAAGAAGGAGCGGCAACGTCGGGAAATGAGCCGGCAGCAGCCAACGGGCTGGAAGCGATCAAACAGCGTGGCAAACTAGTCATTGGTGTGAAATACGATACCAAGCTGTTCGGACTGAAAGACCCGGCTAGCGGAAAAGTAGAAGGCTTTGATATCGACATCGCCAAGGCTGTAGCCAAACATATTTTTGGCGATGAAACCAAACTTGAACTAAAAGAAGTCACGTCCAAAACACGAATCACCTTATTGCAAAACGGGGACATCGACGCCATTATCGCGACGATGACCATTTCGGATGAACGTAAAAAGCAGGTTGATTTTAGCGACGTCTATTTTAACGCCGGGCAATCTCTACTCGTGAAAAAGGGGAGCCCCATCACCGGGCTGGAGTCCCTGACCCCGAATACCAAGGTGCTCGCCGTGAAAGGCTCTACTTCCGCCAAAAATATCCGTGAAAAAGCACCAGAAGCGACGATATTAGAATTCGAAAACTATCAGGATGCTTTCAATGCCCTCAAAGCAGGTAAAGGAGAAGCGTTAACTACCGATAACTCTATTCTGCTCGGCATGCAGAAGCAAGATCCGAATTATATTCTTGTAGGCGGGAACTTCACAGAGGAACCTTACGGCATTGCAGTAAAGAAGGGACAAACCGAACTCCTACAAGCCATTAATGATACGATCAAGGAACTGAAAAGCAACGGTGAATACGATAAGCTCCACGAGCAATGGCTTGGGGTTAAGCCCGAATAGTATTCTTGTGAAGGAGCCGCGCTTGCGAGCTCCTTCCTTTCTTAAGTCTGGATAAGGAGGTATACCTGTAGATGCTTACTTTTGATATCAACGTACTTTTCGATCATAGCGACCGTTTCAGAGAAGGCTTGCTTCATACCGTTCAAGCTAGTGTCATTGCCTTGATCGGAAGCTTTATTCTGGGGGCTATTATTGCCATCCTCCGAATTGCGCCTTTTAAATGGCTAAACTGGATCGGTACCGTCTATGTAGAGGTCATCCGCAATATCCCATTGCTGATCGTCGTGCTGTTTTTTTATCTCGGGCTTCCCACTTTGGGCATCCCTTTGGACGGATTCGTATCTGGAACGCTTGGATTGACCGTATACACAGCCTCCTTTATTGCTGAAGCCATACGTGCCGGCATTCAATCTGTGCCCAAGGGGCAATTTGAAGCGGCAAGGTCCTCCGGGTTGAGTTACAACCAGACGATGATCAGCATTATTTTACCGCAAGCCATCAAAATTGTACTGCCTGCGATCGGCAACCAATTCATTAATCTGGTCAAAAACTCTTCCGTGCTGGCTATTGTGGCCGGGCTGGACCTCATGTATTACTCGGACCTCATTAACTCGGATACCTTCCTGCCCATCACAGTCTACGCCATCACGGCGTTGTTGTATCTTATCTTGACAGTTCCGCTTAGCTTTCTTGTACTGTACATGGAACGGCGTCTGTCCAAAACATCCTAAGGAGGGAAGCCTGTATGGATTTCGGTGGATTGTTTGTGTGGCCTAATGTGCGTTTTATACTGGAGGGCTTCCTGCTCACGCTGGAGGTTGCTATTTACTCTATCGTGTTCAGCTTCGCTCTTGGTATCTTATTCGGCATTCTGCGCTATACCCGCTTACCTGTCATTTCACAGGTTGCAGCCTTTATCATTGATCTCATTCGTAATCTTCCATTATTGCTCATTATTTTCTTCATCGGTATGGTTTTACCATCTATCGGTCTTTCCATTTCCCTCAAGTGGGCAGCCATTACAGGCCTGTCGATCTTCGAGGGAGCCATGATTGCTGAGATTGTGCGTAGCGGTCTGAATTCGGTCCATAAAGGACAGGTGGAAGCCGCACGTTCCTCTGGTCTAAGCTATTCTCAAACCTTATGGCATATCATTCTGCCCCAAGCGCTTCGTCGCATGGTGCCCCCGATTGTCAGCCAGTTCATTTCCCTATTCAAGGATACCTCACTGGCTGTCATTATCAGTTTGCCGGAGCTGACGCATAATATTCAGATTGTCGGTGGGCAAAATCAATCCTTTGTCATTCCAGCCCTGCTGTTCGCAGCTTTCCTGTACTTTGCTGTCAATTACAGTATGTCACTGATTGCACGCAGGCTGGAAGTTCGTACACATTAAAGCTCGTGATACTCATCAGGGTTGCCACTAGTTGGAACGCACGGTTAGTACAGCTTGTATCTCTTTAATCAATTGCTTCAACGCTTCTCCCTGATAACGGCCAGACCGATAAACCAGCTCTAGCTGACCCTGGAGCACGTCGCACAAAATAGGTACAGTGCAAAATTGTGAGTGATCCAATTCTGTTGCAAGGGACTCCGTCTGTAGGGTTACGGCAAGTCCATCCTGCACCCAGCGCAGGATGGAAGGTATGGAATTGGTCTCCAAGACGGTTGCAAAAGGATACCCGCGATCACGGAAGCACTTCTCAATCAGTTTCCTGCCGGGATGACACTCTGGCTGCATCCCCCAGGGTACATGCCTCAATTCGTCCAGCGTAATGGAAGAACGGTTGGAAAACACATGCTCTACCGGAACAACAAGACAGTAGTTCTCCGTACGAAGAGGAAGCTGGACAAGCCTTTCATCCGTACCCGAATGCAGCGTGATGCCAACATCCACTCGGTTATCCAGCAGCTGTTCTGTGACATCAAATGATGGATGGATGTGCAAGCTGACTCTAGGAAATGACTGATGAAAATGGATAAACATTTCTTGTAATGGTTCCTCCAGCTCCGGTAATGCGATACCAATCCGCAAACTCCCGCGTTGCTCGGTGCGCAACTCCTCAATGGAAGCCTTTGCTTGCTGTAAATCCTTGAGCGCATGTGCACTGTGTTGCAGCAACAATTTCCCGGCATCTGTCATCTTAATTTTCTTGCCTGCACGGTCAAAAAGAGTCATGCCCAATTCCTCTTCCAACGCCTTAATTTGCAAGCTAAGTGTGGGTTGGGAGATTCCGATCTTTTCCGAAGCTTTCGTAAAATGCAGTTCCTCGCATACCGCAATGAAGTATTGAAGCTGACGTATCTCCGTCTTCCTTCTCTCCCTTCGAGAATCCCCAGAATGATTGCATAAAAGGTCAAAAGAAGCGCAAAATCGGATCAAACCGGTTCGCGCTTCTTCTTCAGGTTATTGCGCTTTTTTTAGATTATTGGGCTACTTCTGCTTTTTCCGCAGTCAACGTAATATTCGCAAACGTGTCTGCATCATACTCCTTGCCACGGGTAATATCGTAATTGGCTACCCGATTATTCACTGCCTCCAACGAGTAACGGAATAACGTCGGTACAATGGGTGCCTCCTCGCTCATATACGCCTGCCACTGATTGTATATATCTTTACGATAATTGTCGTCAAAGGCTTTCACAGACACCCCTTCCTGCAACAGCTTATCATTCTCTTCACTGGTAAAGCGCGAGTAGTTAAAGCTGGCTCCGCGTCCATACAGCCCACTAGGGTTTACATCTGTACCTGTACTCCATGCGCCGCCAAAAATATCAATGCCAGGGTCATCCTTCTGCACACGGTCATAGAAAGAATTGAACTCAAGCAGACGGCCGTCCACCAGCTCGACATGAAGCCCGACATCCTTCCAATTTTGCAAATAAAACTTCGCCAGCGATTCGGCTGTCGCATCCCCGCTCATTGCCGCATAATGGAGCACCAGTTCCTTGCCCTTAGGGTCCTCACGGTATCCATCTCCATTGGTGTCCACATACCCTGCCTCGTCCAGCAGCTTTTTTGCCTTGTCCGGATCATACGCAATGCCCTTCGCATTCACATCATGATATCCCTTAAAGGCGGGCGGGACCAAGGATGTCGCAGGAGTCCGAAGCCCATGATAGAGCTGCTTGCCAACCTGCTCGTTATTCAGCGCATAGCCGAGGGCCTGACGTAATGACTTGTTCGCCAGCTTGGCGTTCGGGTCCATGATATTTAGACTCTTGGCCTGATCGAATTTGCCCATCTTAAAGCCTACATAGCTATAAGATAATTCCTCCTGACCGAGAAACTGTACATTTTTTGGATTGCTGGCCTCATTGTAACGGGTGGTTGGATAGCTGGCCCAGTCGACTTCTCCACTTTTCAGCGCCTCGGTAATGACATTCGGGTTCACCACCTTCAGATGAAGGCCATCCAGCTTGGGTACACCGTGAAAATAATCCTCATTTTTGACAAATTCCACAGATTCACCTGTAACCATGGATTTAATTTTGAACGGCCCATAGCCAATCGGATTTTTACGGACAGGGTCTGATCCGGCCATATCTTTCACGGGGATATTCTGAAACACCTTTTTCTCCAGGGGTGTAGACCAAAGTCCCGATTTCACCGAAGGATTAGGTTCCTTGAAATGAATGGTAACCTCTTTCTCATTGAGCACTTTGATGCCAGAAATGGTTTTGGCCTTACCCGAGTGATAATCTTCCATACCCACAATATTCGTCATAAAACTATCATAACGCGGACCTTCGTAGTCTTTATGACCGATCACTTCATAGGAAAAAGCATAGTCCTCCGCCGTTACGGGATTACCATCCGTCCAGTTCAGTTTGGGATCAATTTTCACAGTCACCGCCTTATTGTCTGGGGAAAAGGAAATCGTCGCCGCCCCTTTATTGTCAATATTCAGATTGGAGTCAATCGAAAACATAGAAGGATAAAAAAACTGGAAGACTTCAAAATCAGGATTGCCTTCATAAAATACAGGATTCAGAATGCCTTCAAAAGGGGTATCAGACACGAGTGCATAATTGATGATGCCACCCTTAATCGGGGCCTTATCGTTCTTGATCGCCTTCGCCAGCGCTGTCGCATTCACCTGTTTGCTGTCGGACCCTGAGCCGCCTGTACCGTCAGACGATTTCCCTCCATTTGAAGCGGAAGGCGAACCGCTGCATGCCGCCAATGAAAGTACCAAAATTGCAGCTAGAACAGGCAGAATCCCTTTTTTCCAGTGTTTAACCATTGTAAATCCCTCCTTGTCATTGTCCTTATCCTTGAACTTCGGTTAACCCAATCGTTGTCTGGCATCCGTGGCGCGTTTGAGCGCCTGGCCAATAAAGTTAATCGCCAGCATTAACACCAAAATAAGCAGTGAGGCAGGTAACCACATCCACCAGCTATTCTGCAAAACATCCGGGTCATTGGCATAACTCACCAGTGTACCCAAGCTTGGCGTAGATTCCGGTAAGCCAAAGCCGAGATAAGAAAGCCCGGTCTCAATCCCGATATTCCCCGCGAGACTGAGGGTCAGATTGACGATCACGACCGAGCTAAGATTGGGCAGCACGCCAAACCAGATGATTTTCCAATTGGGTGTGCCAAGGGTTTTGGAAGCCTGCACATAATCCAGTTCGCGCTCCGACAACACCTTCGCCCGGATCAGGCGTGCTTTTCCAATCCATAAAAAGGCAGTCATGATAAAAATAAAGGACCCTATGCCGCTTTTGGGTACAATGCTGACAAATACGATGACCAACATCAAAAATGGAAGCACCAAAATAAAATCAATAATCCGCATGATGATGTTATCGACCATTCCCCCATAAAAACCAGCCAGTAAACCTAATGTTAAGCCAATAGCGGCGGATAACAATGTAATCGTAAAGCCAATAGTGAAGGAATTGCGGGCTCCAATGACCAGTTGGCCGAAAATATCTCTGCCCGCTCGATCTGTCCCCAGCCAATGCACTGAGCCTGGAGCTTCACGAATCGCGCCCAAATCGACCGTCGTGACTACATCCTGATTTACAAACAGGACAGAGGCATATATAAAGATCAAGAACAGAATCACAAAGCCAATGGAAACCAAGGCCATTTTGTCACGCACCAGCTCACGACGTAGTACAGACCAACTGGATGGTGATTTACGAATGATTCCCGGCGTGAAAACCTCCTCCACCTGTATAGACACCATAATCCCTCCCTTTCTCTAGACTTGTTCGCTATTCAATTCGAATGCGGGGATCGACCTTGCTCAGGATGACATCAGATAAAAGGGTCCCTAATAGTGCCAAGAAGCCAGAAATCATGACCAGCGCGTTCACGACTGAAAAATCCCGTTGAGTGATGGACTGAAGAAATAATTGGCCCAACCCCGGATAACCGAAAATAGATTCAAGAAAAATGTTGCCTGCAATGACTCCCGTCAGGTCATAGCCCAAAAAGGCAGCAATCGGCAATAGAGAGTTTTTGAAAATATGGCGGGAATAAATTTTACCTTCGGGTACCCCTTTGGAACGCGCTGTTTTCACAAAATCCTTCAGTCTTGTGTCAATGACCTCATTGCGCAAATACTGAATCGTAGCCGTTGTACTGAGCAATGCGCCTGTAACCGCCGGTAAAATGAGATGATACGACTTGTTCACGTAATATGACCATGCCCCCGGCTCCACACCTACATCCACACTGCCGCTGGTTGGAAACCAGCCGAGCCTAAAGCCGAATACATACAGCAGCAGCAACGCGAGTATAAATAGAGGTGTCGCAAAGCTGAGATAGGTATAGCCCACTACGGTTTTGTCCAGCAGACTATGCTGATAACGACCGCTGAGTACGCCGAGCGGGATGGCGATCAGATACGTCAGAACCAGAATGACTACGCCCAGAAAGAACGTGTTCCCCAGACGGCTGCCAATCAGATCGGTAACGCTAATTTTATGTACATAAGATTTGCCCAGATCCCCGTGAGCAAGCTGGACGAGCCAGTTCCCATACTGCATCCACACCGGGTCATTCAGTCCCAGTCTTTGTCGCTGCTCTTCCAGTGCGGCCGGATTCAGATTGGGTGTCGAAGTAATAAGTCCTGTCAGGGCATCCCCCGGCATAGCCTTAGCCAGGAAAAATATAAGCACGCTCAGTGCAAAAAGTTGAGGGATCATAACCAGTAGCCGACGCAGTGTAAATTTCCACATATTCTGTACCCCCTTATGGTAGCGCGACTTGATGGGATGGACTTACTGATTTTAGTGCAAACGATTTTCCACTCGCGTCTAGATGTTTGGGTAGCTCTGTTTTGTAGGAGGATAAAAGCATTCGCCTTTTTTGAGCATTTTCCAGCCGTTTTGTAGGATCAATATTGGGAATGGTTGCAATGAGGCGCTGGGTATACAGATGCTGTGGACGCTCATAAATATCTTGCTCGCTCCCCTGCTCCACTAGACGGCCCC
Organism: Paenibacillus sp. FSL M8-0228; assembly: GCF_038007385.1. Classification (NCBI taxonomy): domain Bacteria; kingdom Bacillati; phylum Bacillota; class Bacilli; order Caryophanales; family Paenibacillaceae; genus Paenibacillus; species Paenibacillus sp. FSL M8-0228. The sequence goes on along the minus strand of NZ_JBBOXA010000001.1, from coordinate 436,257 downwards.
GATACATAATACCGATTTGGTCGCACATATGGCGGATAATACCTAAATCATGGCTGATGAACAAATACGTCAAATTAAATTCCTGCTGCACATCCTTCATAAAATTAAGCACCTGTGCCTGCACGGAAACGTCCAGTGCTGACACTGGCTCATCAGCAATGATCAGCTTGGGGTTTAATGTCAGCGCACGCGCGATCCCGATCCGCTGTCGTTGCCCCCCGGAAAATTCATGCGGATATTTATAGGCTGCATCGGCGTTCAAGCCGACCTTTTCCAGCAACGTCTGTACTTTTCTCCGTTCTTCCTCACTACTCAGCCTTTCAAAATTTCGCAGCGGTTCAGCAATGACATCCAATACGCGCTTACGCGGGTTAAGCGAAGAGTATGGGTCCTGAAAAATCATCTGAATATCTCTACGCAATGGATGACGATTGTTACTACTTAGAGCTGCAAGGTCCTTTCCTTTAAACAAAATCCGTCCGCTCGTCAGCTTATTTAGACCGATGATCGTCCTGCCTGTCGTCGTTTTCCCACAGCCAGATTCCCCCACCAGCCCGTAGGTCTGGCCTGCCTCAATGCTGATCGACACGCCATCCACTGCTTTCACCTGATCGATAACACGCTGGAAGAAACCACCGCGCACCGGATAGTGCACCCTCAAATCATTTAACTCCAGTAGTGCCATGAGCAGCCTCCCCCTTTGCCTCGTCTTCAAAATGGAAATGCTGATAACATGTACAACGGACCCAATGTCCAGGGGAAATTTCATTTAATTGGGGATGGTCTTCATGCACCCTCTGCTGAATCCAGGGAATACGTGGAGCAAAGCGGCAGCTATTGCGGGGGATATCTTGTAATGAGGGAACAATGCCGCCGATGACATGCAGTGATTCCCCCTTGGTATGCGATCCCGGCATGGAAGCAAGCAAAGAACGCGTATACGGATGCTGTGGATGCCTGAATAATTCAAAAACATCAGCGCTCTCCACGATTTCTCCGGCATACATGACCACCACGCGGTCGGCTACTTCTGCCACAACACCAAGATCGTGCGTAATCAGGATAATACCGCTCCCAGTCTCCTGTTGAAGCTGTTTGAGCAAGTCGAGAATTTGCGATTGGATCGTTACATCGAGCGCAGTCGTCGGCTCATCTGCAATAATAAGAGAAGGTCGGCAAGCTATGGCAATCGCGATCATCACACGCTGCCGCATCCCTCCTGACAGTTCATGCGGATACTGATCATACACACGCACTGGATTCGGTATATCTACACTTTCCAGCAGCTCAAGCACACGTTCCCTTTTTTGCTTCGTAGATAGTGACGTATGATAATCGAGATTTTCCTCAATCTGCTTGCCAATGCTCATCAACGGGTTGAGTGCTGTCAACGGGTCCTGAAAGATCATGCCAATTCCCGCTCCGCGGATTTTATTCATTTGCCCTGAGGAAAGACGGTTCAAGTCCGTTCCTTTAAAAAAGACCTCCCCCTCTACACGCGTGCGTTCCATGTCATGCAGTTGCGGGATCGAAAGCGCTAACGCGCTTTTGCCACAGCCGGATTCTCCGACTACAGCCAGCACTTCATTGGGGTTGACCGTCAGATCCAGATGGTCGACTGCGGGGTGATATTGATCCTGGATGCGAAAAGATACGGATAATCCTTTAATTTCCAACACAGGTTCGGTATTCAATGCGCGCTTCCTCCATTCTCCATGGTCTTGTCCCGCTTATTCTCACCATGTTTGATGTTTAAAACCTCTCATGAACATTACATACCGTTTTTGTCGGAATAATTTGAATACATCCTATCACCAGTATATGGATATATCAATTAAGATTATGCTATCAACATCATTTAAAAAATCAATGATCCAGCAATAGTGCGGCCTTTCTGGCACAAAATGTAATGAAATAACCAACCACAGGTTAATTTTCATCACAAAAAAAGTCGCCTGATCCCTCAGCAGGGATCAAACGACTAACTAACCCAAGCTCACATTGAGCTCCTGACAATATAATTTACGAAGCCGCTCCATAGGAGCCAGACTTGAATGTTCTAGGATCGTACCATTTGTAGCCTGCTGCCGGAGCAGACCAAGGCTCAGGCTGTGGTTCCGTGGACGCCGCAGGCTCTTCGAATGGCAGAAGCTTCGTTGGTTGATCCAGAGTCAAACCTGCCACATCAGACAATTTCGTGTAGTCCTGCTTCCATGCAAGCCATTGAACCGTTTGCACCAGGAAGGTTGAATCATCCACTTCTTTGAAGCCATCATATGTCTTCTTCGACTGTCCGTTTTCCTCACGCACATATTTCGGTGTAGCATCTTCTACAGGGGAAGAATCACCGATGAATGCCGCCTTGCCATGGCCTACCTTGGAGATAGCGGCATAAGGTCCTTCCGCACGGCCCCCGCCGTTATAAACCCCCTGATCTACCGCATTCCCCCATTTTTTCGTGCCTGAAGGGATATAAGCAATGCCTTTAGCCTTGGTAGGATCAATAATAGCCAGCGTAGATCCTGCATGCATGGCAATCGAGCGCACACCCTTGGTAATACCGAAAGATTGATCTGCGGCTACAATGTCGGTAGCATTCACATCACCGAGCGCATTGTAACGGAAACGAACGCCAAAGTTGGCCGCCAGCCAATCGGAGCTTGTTAATCCTTGCATTGCCGGTGATGCAGCCTCTTCTGCAGTCATGCCTTTGGCCGGATTAGTATAGGCTCCACGACGGTAGCCATTCATAACCTCGGAGGAATCCCAACGGTTTTTGTTACGATCTGCATTATAATGATCGGAGATGAAGAAGACGCTCCCTCCGTTATTCACGTATTGCAGCAGGGCAGCCTGCTCGGATGCCTTAAAGGCAACATTCGCTTCACCAATAATGAACACATCATATTGGCGCAGCTTGTCATAGGTTATGGCCTGCTCTCCATAAGTAAAAGGAATGGGACGATTTAATGGGTCTACCGTAAAGCCTACATTACGCAGTCCATTGGCAAAGTCGGAGAAGGCGCCTTCAATGACCCAATCTGCTGCACCAGCGGTCTGTGCGTGCGTATTATCGAGCAGCACCTTTTTGCCTTTTCCATCCGGCAATGTAGTACCGGGTTGACCCGGGTTGCCAGGTTCAGGTTCACCAGGTTCCCCTGGCTCGCTTCCGTTCACCAGTTCAACAGCGCTTGGGCTTTTCACTCCACCAAAATTATTGTAGGCGCCGAGTGTACCCGTCACACGGATTTTGCTGCCAATCAGCTCAGGATGGCCTGTTAGCCCAAATTGCCCTCTGTACGCGGATGTCAGCTGTACATCCAATAGATTAGACGTGCTACGTTCATTGGCCTGGTCGGCAATCAGTACGTTAAAATCATTCGCAAACGGAGAAGAAAAGTTAGCCGTTTTCGATCCGGTGGCATGTCCGACGATATAACCTTCTACCGTCACCGTACCTCCACTGCTTTGGCCCTGAAGTGCTTCGGCTACTGTCAATGCTCCCTCTGCCTTGATCTGACCGAACGGAACGAAGATCCCGATCAGCAGTGAAACGATCGCTGCTAGATGCAGCATCCCTTTTAAGCGTGAACCTGTGAACCGCAAGCCTTTTACCATACGTCAATATCCCTCCTATGATTTCCATAAATGTACTTGTCCTCTATCAGATTAGCCGCCAATCTTCTAATTCCTTCCTGATTTCATCCGTAATTATGTAAACTTTAATCTTTTTTATTGGAAATGCACCTGTTTATGTAAAAATTAAACCCTGTGATTGACACCGAGCACGTCATACATTACGCTAAGAAAGACATGTAGAACGGTATACGCGAATGAAGATGACGGGAGAGTCTGTCCAGGAGGCTTACACTCTGGCGGCACCGAAGGAGCAAGACGCCAGCACCCGGCTGGCGGATAATCTCTCAGGTCCATGTATCGTCATCTGACGCAACTCTGGAGAGAGCGCAAGCCACCCAAGGGGTAAGGCGGTAAGAACACCGCACGAAACTCTCAGGTAACGAGGACAGAGATAAGGGAAACTTCCTTATCCTGTCCTTTTTTTGTGCTCACATTGTGCGTCAGCATTAGGAACCGTCATAACCGCGCAAAGACGCGGAAATACCATATAGTATGGTATTAGAACATACAGGGGGCCACACCATGCGTTTCAAAGATGTATTTTCTATTATCGGCCCGGCCATGACCGGACCTTCCAGTTCACACACCGCAGGCGCGGTGCGACTCGCACGCGTTGCCCGGCACTGGCTCGGGGCGCAGCCTGACCGTGCCCGTATGACACTGTACGGCTCCTTTGCCGATACGTATAAAGGACACGGTACGGATCTGGCGCTCATCGCAGGACTGCTTAATTACGATACGGACGATCACCGGATTCCAGATGCCGAGCAATGGGCCGAGCAAGCCGGGATGACCGTGGAATTCGCCGTCAGTGGACTCCCCGCTCCTCATCCGAACACCGTCCGTTTCGAGTTGTGGAAGGGCGAGGATCAGCGCACACTGCTGGGCTCCTCCATCGGCGGCGGCAGCATCCATGTCCAGCAACTCAACGAATTCCGGGTCAATCTGACCGGGGAGCTGCCTACGCTGGTGCTTCTCCACTCGGATAAGCCCGGTACATTGGGCGCAATAACTTCAGCGCTGGGCGCGGCCCACATTAACATTGCCTATATGCACGTAGATCGCAAAGGCCGGGATGGTGAAGCACTCACCGCCATTGAAACGGACAGTTCTGCTCCAGCTGAACTGATTGCGGAACTGCGTTCTTTACCTCATATGTATGAAATTAAGATGATTAATTTGAAAAAAGGAGCTGAATCCGATGCGGTTTAGCCATCTGCATGAGATCAGCGCTTTATGCGCTGAAGAATCCACCACGATTGGCCGCTTGATGATTCAAGAACAGGTACAAGAAACGAATACAACGGAGGAAGAAATCTTTCGCCAAATGTCTGATTATTATGAAATCATGAAGGAAGCCGTTCATCGCGGTCAGACACAAGACACCGTATCCCGCAGTGGATTGACGGGCGGCGACGGCAAGCGCCTGGCCGAGTATCTGCGGTCAGGGGAGACCTGCTCCGGTGATGCCTCCGCGCTCGCCATGGCTTATGCCCTCTCCGTGTCGGAGGTTAATGCATCCATGGGTCGCATTGTCGCCACTCCTACCGCAGGCTCATGTGGGGTTATCCCTGGTGTGTTCATCAGTGCGCAGGAACGGTTCGGCTGGGATGATGAGCATATGGTGAACGGCCTATTCGCCGCTGGAGCCATTGGCTACGTGATCGCCAACAACTCCTTCATTTCTGGCGCGGAGGGAGGCTGTCAGGCTGAGATTGGCTCAGCTATCGGGATGGCCGCTGGCGCTATGGTCGAGCTGCGCGGTGGTACGCCTGAACAGGCTGTTCACGCCGTGGGCCTCGCTCTTAAGAACACGCTCGGCCTGATTTGCGACCCCGTCGCCGGACTCGTGGAGATTCCGTGCATCGTGCGCAACGGGCTGGGAGCCGTGACTGCGCTTGCCGCAGCGGACATGGCTTTGGCGGGTGTGCGCAGCGCTATTCCGTCTGACGAAGTCATTGACGTGATGCTTGAAGTCGGCAGCGCGATGCCGTCGAAGCACCGCGAGACCGCCAAAGGCGGCTTGGCTCAGACGCCGACTGGCAAGCGTTTGACCGAATCACTTACACGCAACGCATCAATCAAGAAGAATAAGTCGTAATTTCTAAGCTTTAAACCAATTACTTTTCCTCTATAAAACAAGGCGACTACCTCTCCCCTACATTGTCCTAGGGAAAGAGAATTCGCCCTTATAAAGAAAAGAGCAAGCATATCGTCGCTGGACGTATGCTTGCTCTTTTTCTTTTTAGTCGGGTTACAGATTACTGAACGGTTACCTGTATCTTCGTCATTTTACCTGCATATTTCACAGTAATTACTGCTTTGCCCTTGCCCTGTGCCTTAATGTTACCGTCTTTGACGGTCGCCACAATAATTCTGGACGAGGACCAGACAGCCGGTTTGGAAACATCCTTCTCCGACTCATCCTTATACGTGGCTGTAGCCGTAACCTTAGCCAGCTGTCCTGCCTTCAAATTCAAGGCGACTTCGTCTGTTTGCAAATATTTAAGCGTATCAACATCTACAGGTACGCTGATTATCTTCCCGCCGAACTTCGCCTGAATGTTAGCTTTACCGTAGCTGACCGCGGTAACCTGACCCTTTTTAACAGTGGCTACCTTATAATTGGACGTTTTCCATTCAGCTTGGGTTGTAACATCCTTTTCTTTACCATCGCTCGATTTAACCACAATCGCGATGGTTTTTTGATCTCCAGATTTGAGCGATAGCGCGATTGCATCCGCTTCAATCTTTTGCGCTACGTCCACTTCTACCGTAAACGTAATGTTTTGCTTGCCATATGAAGCAGTCACAGTTGCCTTACCACTACCATTCGCTTTGATCAAACCTTCGCTAACTTCAACCACTTTTACATTGCTAGTTGTCCAGGTGGCATCCTTGGTTACATCTGTTTTTGTACCACCACTCTTAACTCCTGTTACTTTCAGCTGCTTCGTTTCCTGAGCACCAAGCGCAATTACACGCGAGTCTGTTTCCAGACGGTCTACAAGGCCCACTTGTACGTTAATTGTTAGTTTTTTGCCATTATAGGTCGCTGTAATAACCGCTTTACCAGCAGATTTACCCGTAATCGTTCCTTTGGACACAGAGGCAATATCTTCCGCGCTTGAAGCCCATTCTGCATCCTGTGTTACATCTTCCTTACGCCCATCCGCATAAGTAGCCGTCAAAGTTGCAGTATAGTCCTCATTAATATCAATTGTTGCCGTTTTGGAGGACAGAGACAGATCCCCGGGTACATTTACGGATACCGTAGCTGTAACTGTTTTGCCGCCATAAGAAGCGGTGATGGTAGCCTCACCTGTTTTATAACCTGTGACTTCCCCCGCGCTGACAAAAGCGATATCTTCATTGCTGGACTTCCACTCTGCCTTACTTGTGATATCTTCTTCCGTACCTGTTACGTACGTTGCGGTCAGCTTGAGCTTTTTGGATTCCTTGGCATTCAAGCTCAGCTTGTCCTCGCTCAAATCCAGAAATCTAGAGGTTTCGACATCTGTCTTGATCGAAACGGTCTTATCTCCATACTTAGCGGTCACCGTTGCCGAACCCGCACCGATGGCCATAATCGTTCCTTTATTCACCGTTGCAATTTTTTCATCGCTTGATGCCCAAGTAGCTTTATCCGTGATATCCGTTACTGTTCCATCCGGGTAAACAGCAGAAACCTGTATTTTTTTAGATTCATCCAGACGGAGAAAAATATTGGATTCGCTGGCTTTCAGCTTATTCGTTTGATCGACATCCACCGAAATCGTAGCGGACATCGTGCCATATTTACCTGTAATTGTCGCCTTTCCCGCGCTATAGCCGGTAATGGTGCCTTTCAGTACATCCGCCACAGCTGCATTGCTGGAGCTCCACTCAGCGGACTCTGTCACGTCCTGTACCGATCCATCCGGGAACGTCGCTGAAAGTTTAACCTTCTCAGTATCCTTCAGCAAAAGAGAAACCTCTGATGAACTGACATCAAGACGTTTAACTTGCTCTACCTGTACAGCAATGGTTACGGTCTGCTGACCATATACGGCCTTAATATTGGCTGTACCTGCTCCCTGAGCGGTAACCAAACCGTTAACTACAGTTGCAATCTTTTGATTATCCGAGGTCCAAGTAGCATCACCCGAAACCTGAGCTGTTGTATTATCACTGTATGTCGCTGTCAAATCAACCTGTCCTGTACCGCTTGAACGCAAGTTCAGGCTTTGTACACTAGATGTCAGCGCCTTAACCTTTTTCGTTACATGTACCTGAACCGATTGTACCTTATCTTTATAGGTCGCAACCACGGTGGCTTCCCCTTCAGCCTTGGCCGAAACTGTACCATTATACACAGTAGCAATAGCTGTGTTATCACTTTTCCAATCCGTGCTTACGGTTACATTTGAGGTTGTCCCATCACTAAAAACAGCCGTAGCCGTCAATGCAGCTGTATCCCCCTGTTGCAAAGTTACCTCGTTAGACGAAAGGACAATCTTGGAAAGCACTGCTTCTGCTGCAGATGCAAACCCTGCATATGATGTAAAACTTGAAATCAGGATGACCAACGCCAGAAAACCGGACCATCTATTCTTCAAAATCTAATTCCCTCCCATTTCAAAACTTAAATTAAGGATTTCGCAAAATCCTTATACCTACGTTTTATGTCGTCATATGGAAAAGAATAGTTTAGGCTTCAAGGGAAATTTGGTCCTTATTAACTAGATCATTTCTGATAAAGATTTAGACATTACAATTTGTGTATCTTCAGGGCCATAGTGAAGAGTTTTCACAACAGATCCACAATCCCGCATTTATAAACAGCTATAAGCTGCCGCGCGAACTCTCAAATGATGGTACTCTTCCATATTGGGATCGAGCTGATGCATATATACGACGGAGAATTGTTCGCTCGGATCTATAGAAACCCAGGTGCCTGCCATTCCCGTCCAGCCAAATTCTCCAATCGAGCTGTTTGCATGCCCAACCGCTTTATCCATTAACGTGCGCACACCAAGTCCATAGCCATAACCTGTATGGTATGAATTGGTGAAATCCGATAGTTGAGCTGTATTCAGATGATTGGTGCGCATTAAATCAATGGTTTTTCTCCCCAATAAGTTCACACCGTTTACCGTGCCGCCATTTGACATCATTTGTGCAAATGTGAGGTAATCTTTGACTGTCGAATATAAACCTGCGCCTCCGCCTTCATATATAGCATCTGGCTGATGATATTCATCCAGGAAACCCTCCATTTTTTCAAGTTTTCCGGCGTCTTTCCGTTGATACATGGAGGCCATCCGCGATTCAATATCTCCACGATAACGGTAACCTGTATTGTTCATTCCAAGTGGATCAAAGATTTCATCCTTTAAAAATTGTCCTACTGATTTACCTGAAATCACTTCAATAAGGCCTGCAACAAAATCATGTCCATATCCGTATAACCAGCGTGTTCCGGGCTCAAACGCAAGTGGAACTTCAGAAAGCGCTTCAATTTCTGTGCGTAGGTCATATTTCCCCTGCTTTTCCTTTAATCCTGCAATGGCCTTCTGCATAGCTTTTCCTGTTTCTGAAGACTCGGAAGCGTAAGGAAGACCCATACTCATATTGAATATATGCTTAATTAAAATGGGATTCTCTGCCTTATCCACGTAGGTGTATCCGTTAGGAGCGGTTTTGAATACATGCGCATTACGATATTCGGGAAAATATTCATACAAGGGTTCATTCAACAAAAATTGCCCACGTTCGTACAGCATAAGTGCAGCCGCACAGACAACAACCTTTGTCATGGAAAACAAGCGATACACTGTATCCTCAGTGATTGGCTTTCCGGCTTCCAGATCAGCATATCCATGATACCCTTCATACAACACTTCACCATTCTGGGCAATGGCACAACCGCAACCTGCCGGCCCATTTACTATAAATTGTTGCAATAGCTGATCTACCTTGTCAAAACGAGACATATTCATCCCTCCTATTTTTCCTTCAAAAGAAACAAGCTTCCCCTCGCGCTCTAATTCTTGTTCCAACAAGTTCAGCGTGATTTCTTGTAAGCGCTTATTCCCTCGCATTTATTTTAACGGTAAACTTGGTAAATACATAGATTATTTATCATAATCAGATGGCTTTACATTAACAGCTCAGCCACCGTTTCCTTCCAGCGATGAATCACCGATTCCGGTTCCTTGAGACGAACCGTGACACCTGTCAAAATATCCGCATATTGGGCCGAATCCTCTCTGGCTGCAAAAACATGAGCCGCAAATCGCTCACGTACATGCTTGGCTCCGGGCAAAGCAGGCAGATGTTCCAGTGACAACCGCACATAATGCGCCTTCCCCCCGGTAAACACCGCAAGCGTCGCCTTCCCAGTGCGGATCATGTTGCCCGTCGTGGTTGTACCCGGCCATAGGGCCAGACGCAAATTCCCCTCGTCCAGCGCTACAACTTCGCCCACACTAATCATCGCTATGTGCGGCCACTGATCTTCCGTGACCGTCAGCAGCATCATGGCTTCATGCTGCTTGTTCTCCAATGCCTTGCCGTCCAGTAGCGTGAACAGTTCCTTACCGATCCTTGGTGTCTGCATGAAGTATAATCCCCTTTACTTTTGGCCTATAACTTCAAAGTACCATAATTTACGGCTACTTACGAACGACCCTATAACCGCTCTGGAATAGGAGGAACATGAGCAGCATTCGGAATATCTTTGGGGTTTACCTTGAACGCCGATTTATACTTTGCTGGATCCGTAATGCTATCCGGTTCTGAGGTTCGCCATGTGAACAGGCATACAGGGCACAACAAAACCTCCCAGGCATCTTTAACCGGCGAATGGGAAACAACTTCTGAACGATTGGACTCACAACGGGGACAAATATGCATCTGTCAGCACTCCTTTAATCTTTCTTTGTTTTTTTAAAATATTTAGCGAAGCATTTGGCTCAACTTTTTCTCCCATTCCGCTACACCCAGCGGGGAATCGAGCGGCTGCGAGTAATGGCCTCTAATATCCGGTGCTACAGGTGTCGTCGCATCCAGTATCATTTTGTGCGTCATACCTGCCGGATCAGAGCCGGGGTCAAGCGGTAAAATAGACAAGCCAGGAACAATGACAGCATCATGCTTTGGATGAAGCTTGGTGGATAAAGCCCACATGACTTGCGGCAGATTGAACGGATCGACCCCCTCGTCCACCACAATCACCAGCTTGCAATACCCCAATCCATGCGGAGTCGTTAACGCACGCATTCCCACAGCCTTCGCAAAGCCGCCATACCGGGTTTTCGTGGAAATAATAGCGACCAGCCCATGCGTATACATAGCATTAACGGCTACGATTTCATTAGGAAAAGCATCCTTAAGCTGCTGAAACAACGGTACACTTGTATTCACACCGATCATATAATCCGTTTCCGTCCAAGGCATCCCGATGTACAGATGCTCAAAGATAGGCTGTTTGCGGTGATATACACGATTAATCTGGATGACTGGCATCGCGCGACCGCCGGAATAGTGACCTGTGAATTCACCGAATGGACCTTCATACTCACGTTCACCTGCCAACACTTCGCCCTCCAAAATGACCTCGGCTCCCCAAGGCAGATCCAGATCTGCGTCCTTCGCTTTGACCACACGATAAGGCTCACCCTGAATGGCCCCAGCCATCTCATATTCGGATTGATCGTACAGCAGCGGTGTAGAAGCAGCCGTTGTAATAACAGGCTCACATCCGAGGGCAATAGCCACCTTCAGATTTTCGCCGCGTTCCTCAGCCTGACGGATATGGATCGCAATATCATGCTGTGGTACAGGCTGGATGCCCAAACGGTTCTTTCCTTTCACCTGCATCCGGTACAAGCCGACATTTTGCTTACCGTAGGTGTCCGGGTCATCCAGATCGCGTGAAACTAAAATCGCTTTGTCCAGATAAAATCCTCCGTCCCCCTGGTTCAAACGAAACAACGGCAAAATATCAAACAAATTAATATCCTCTGTAATCTCGACTTCATGAAAAGGAGCCGTTTCTTCCCGCTTCACGGGCACCGGAAATTGTTCATAGCGTCTGGCGAACTCAAAAAACTGCTCCTTCAGCGGCGTATTTTTTGGCATTCCCATCATAAGGGCATGATTGGGCCAGGAGCCCATCACATTCATTGCAATACGAGCATCCGTATATCCATAGATATTGTTGAAAAAGAGAGCAGGTGTCTTATCACCAAGATTGCTTAATGCTTTGTTAGCTGCCGCCAGGTCTGGCTCCGGCTTTACCTCGTCGCTGATCGTGAGTAGTTGTCCCTCTTTTTCCAAGGTGTTTAGAAAATCGCGAAAGTCTTTATAAGCCATCATTCATTCTCCTTCGTCTTTCGATTTCTCAATTCTGGTGCAGTCTGGAGTCAGTTTGCTTCATTCCATCCCATCGTTTGGCTGCGGCTGTGACGATACCGAACTGATCTAATACGCGAAAAACAATATGATCTACCAATTCCTCGATACTTGCAGGATGATTATAAAAGGCAGGCATCGGCGGCAGGATCATCACGCCCATACGTGACAGCTCCAGCATATTTTCCAGATGGATACTGCTTAATGGTGTTTCCCTGGTCATGAGCAGTAGCTTCTTTCGCTCCTTCAGCATCACATCCGCTGATCGGGTGAGCAGGTTGTCCGCCATACCGATACGAATAGAGGCAAGAGTCTTCATGCTGCAAGGAGCGACGACCATACCGTCTACCCGAAAGGAGCCGCTGGAAATACGCGCAGCCTGATCCTTATACGAGTAGACTGCATCCGCCATTGCCTCCACTTCCTTCACCGTATAGCCTGTCTCATAGGGAATGTTCGCAATAGCCCACGGGGATAGTACCAGATGGCTTTGAACTCCAGCCTCTCGTAATTGTTGCAATATACGGATACCAAAGATCGACCCTGTCGCTCCCGATATTCCTACAATCATTTTTTTCATATGTCCCCTCCATCCACTCCATCGTTTTATGTTCACCCATGCATTACTGTCAAAAATTATACGCCTGTTCCCTGCACACGAAAAATATATATAATATATGTAATACATACTTTAAAAGTATCCTAATTGAAGCGTTGTTTAGAAATAAGGAGGAATCCCAATGGATATGAAGCATCTGTATTACTTTTGTGTCATCGTGGAGGATGGGCAAATCACCAAGGCTGCCAGAACGCTCAACATGGCCCAGCCTCCACTGAGTCAACAACTCAAAAATATGGAGGACGAGCTTGGCGTAAAGCTGATTTACCGTGAAGGAAAGAAGTGGGAAGTTACCGAGGCCGGGTATACACTGTATACACGCGCCAAACGATTATTGGCTGAAATGGAGGACACCTGTAGAGAAATTGGGGAGTTTGAAAACAAAGTAACCGGCACACTTGCTATAGGCACGTCATCCGCCTGTATGTCTCTGATTACTGAACAACTCAGCCGCTTTCATCAAGATTATCCAGAGGTATACATTAAAATAGGACACGGAGACACACATCATCTGGAAGAGCTGCTGCACCAAAATAAAGTGGATCTGGCCCTGTTGCTGCTTCCGGTAGATGACAAATCGTACCATTCAATTGAGTTGGAGGGCGTTTCCTTTGTTGCCGTACTTCCGTCTGAATGGGCAGATCGTCATCCCAGTGGGGAAATTACGTTACAAGAAGCTGCCAACTATGACCTCTTGCTGGGACGCCGAACAGAGGGACACGGACTATACGAAACCGTCATACGCAAATTTCAGGAACACCATCTTGTTCCGCGCGTCGTACTGGACTGTCCTGAAATATCGACCATTCTCTCGCTCGTTTCCACAGGCATGGGAATTACCATCATTCCAGACGCTGGCTTGGGACAAGAATACGGGGACAGATTTCGCACACTCTCCATTAAGGAGCCGTTCCCCTTCACACGGCCTGCCGTCGTATGGCGCAAGGATCGTTATTTATCCAATGCAGCTCGCAAATTGGTTGAACTGCTACAAGCTGAAAACACAAAAAAGACTGTTCCCGAGTAGATGCTCTACCGCTCTACTCCTGAAACAGTCTGATGCTGGATAAACTTCCTTCATTCGGTCGTTGATATCGCCTTACTTGACTCCCTGATGTCGATACTCGGTTGGAGTCATTCCACATTTGCGCCGGAATACCTGTGTAAAATGCCGCATATCCTGATAGCCGATCCGCTCTGAAATATCAGCCAGCCGCAAATGAGGATCACTGAGCAACCGCTTCGCCTCCTCCATACGCAAGGAAATGACGTAATCCTTATAGCCTTGTCCCGTCTTTTGCTTAAATAACTGGCTAAAATACACCGGATTTAAAAATACAATTGAGGCCACTTTTTCAAGTGACAGCTCCTCTGTAAAGTGAGCCCGAATGTATTGCAACGCCACATCTACCGTATGCATGCCTTTGCGGAGACATTCTCCTGTATCCGTTGCTGCGGCTGCAATCTCCTCTGGCGTACGTCTTAGCCGCGCCACCTCTTCAGGTATGGAAGCAAAATTGTGATGAACACCCGAACGTGTAATTTGTAGGGGCACCTTCACATAACGCTTCAAATGGGATTCGAGCAACGTCTCTAGCCGTGCGGCCTCTGCCTCACTCCTTAGCCTTGCAATACCCAGCAGACTATGGCGGTCTAGACTAACGACAAAGCCGCTGCCCCCTGCCTCAACGAGTTCGGACAGTACATTTTCAATCATAAAATGCTCCAGATGTGTCTGCTTGTGATCAGGTTCCATGCGAACCATGAAGAGATGGAATTCCGGATAATTTTCGACAAAAGGCTGTATATCCAGCTTACCAGTATCCAATCCAAGGGCATAGCGCTGGAAAACGGCCTCACGCAAATAAACCATATTGGATTTGAGAAGCCTACCCTCGTTCGCCTGCTGCGAGGCTACAAGCGCCTCGGCTGCCAACATTTCAATGCATTCCAGCAGCTTTCTTTTACCAATCGGCTTTAACAGGTAGTCTTTGGCACCCAGCTTTACTGCTCTTTGTGCATAATGGAAGTCGGAATGGGCCGAAATGACAACCCACTGCAGATGAGGATGCTTTCGCTTAGAAATACGCATGAATTCCAGACCATCCATGCCAGGCATCAGGATATCAGTTAATACAATATCTACAGGATGCTCCGCCAGAATGCCTGCTGCTTCCTCGGTGGAAGCAGCGAGATGAATGCCGCAGGTGGGTAGAGCTTGGCCAATGGTACGCCGAATCCCCTGCCGTATCATACTTTCATCGTCAGCTATCAGAATATTCATGTTTCTCCTCCTTCTGTGGCAGAGGCACACTTACAGTGGCTGTTGTTCCGGCCCCAGGTGCGCTAGAGATCCGTAGGCCGTACTCTTCTCCGAACATGTGCCGTAGCCGTAAATTTAGGTTTTGCAGGCCGATGCCTCCCGCCTGCCCGCTGCCCGCCTGTTTGCCGGGTTCTGCCAAAGCGACCTGGACCACCTCCCATCGTTCGTACTCCATCCCTGCACCGTTGTCGATGATGTGCAGGCTCAATACACCCTCATATTCCTCCGCTCTGACGAGCAGCTTGCCACCTGTATTCGCATGAAGAGGCTCCAGTCCGTGCTTCACCGCATTTTCAATCAAGGGCTGTAAGGTCATTTTTGGCAAGCGGATATCCATCCATCGTTCATTAATGCTAATGTCTACAGATACCCTGCCCTCCAGCCGAGCTTGAATAATGGTGAGATAGTGGCCAACCTGCTCCACTTCTTCACGAAGGCTTACATCAGCCCCCTCTTCCCAATGGCTACTGTAACGGAACATATGGGATAAGGAGAGAATCACCTCTCCGAGCTGATCCTGTCCCTCTTCGTCCAGCATCCAATAGATCATATCCAGCGTATTATACAGAAAATGTGGATTGACCTGCGTCTGTAGCGCGTGTAGCTCCGCATTTTTTTCACTGACCGATGATATACGCACCAGCTCGATTAGCTCTGCAATTCGTCTTACCATATGGTTAAAGGAAGTAGCTAACTGATTGATTTCTTCATAGGATTTGGTGTTTACCGTATGGCGGAAATTCCCTGTCTCTACTCGCTTCATCTCCCGAATGACTCGCTTGAGCGGAAGGGAAATGCTTCTGGAGACGATGGACGCAATTAACGCCGACACAATAATAAGTATAGGTGCCACGATAAATAGGTACCTTTGATTTTGCACCAGCTCCACGTTCAGATCCTCACTAGGTGTCACACTAATCACAGACCAGTCGGCAAACGGCAACTTGGAAGCGATTACAACATTCTCATTACTTCGATTTACAATAACTTCCCCCTCTGGCACCTGCTGCTCTAGATTTCGCAAATCCGGTGGCGGATCAGGGGAAGTGGCCGACACAATTCGATTTTCATGACCCAGCAGATATACCTGACTATTGGTACCTAACCGCAAATTGTGGAGAGCCGACAAAACAGAACCCGGCTCAGCCTCAAACAGGACAATACCAATCGGCTTGTGCTCATCCAAATCATAGAGCTGCCGTCCAAACGCAAACACGGGTCTGGTTTCCACCTGATCAATGACAGAGTGAGGATACACGCCCAGCCATGCAATTTTTCCCGCCGACTTTCGAATTTCCTTATACCATTCCGTCTGTTCGTAATGAGTATCAATGACATTCATATAATTGCCATAGTTATATACCTTGCCTGTGTCTGTGATGACATGGATGCCAATCAGATCTTCACGCGAATAATAGATAGCCCCCAGAATATTCGTAATCGTACGTTCGTTGATGTAATTGACAGCAGGTAAATCAATACTATCCGTCGTCAACAGACGAACCAAATCCATATTGTTGCTGATTGATTTGGAGAGACTATTATAGCTGCCGAGCAGCAATTCGAACAGTCCTGCCGTCTGGGATACATTTTTACGCGCCAGCTCGCTGACCTTATCATGGAACTGCACCGTAGTACGGTTGTAAAATAATAGACTGACCGCCAGCACAATGCCCGACATGCTTAATAGGAACAGAACAAACAAGCGGTATTGAATGGATTGAAAACGGCGCATCATACCTCTCTGCGCTCCTTTCGCATCGGCCGCCTATCCTTTAACCGCTCCCGCAACCATGCCCTTGGTGATATTTTCGGACAGAACAAAATAAATAATAATGACCGGTAAGGCACCCATGACTAGAAAAGCGCCAATATTACCGTAGTTCACAGAATACTGGCTGACGAACGTATATACGCCGAAAGGGAGAGTTTTGAGCTTCTCGGACGAGATAAAGGTGGCAGCCATAATGTATTCATTCCAGATATTAATGAAAGTTAAAATACATACCGTCATGGTAGGCGGAATCGAGATGGGTAAGATTACACTGCGGAAAATACGATAAATGCTCGCTCCGTCAATGTAAGCGGACTCTTCAATTTCGTGGGGAATGGACCGCATAAAGCCGGATAGGATGAAGACCGCAATCGGTGTCTGAAAAGCAATGTAGGGTAAAATCAATGAGAAATACGTATTCAGAATATGGACATTTTTAAACATCACCATCAGCGGCAGTAGTGTAGCTTGCATCGGGATCATCATCCCGATCAGAAACATGGTCAGCACAACAGCCCCGAAGCGCCAACGAAAACGTGTAATCGCATAAGCAGTCATCGAGCTTAATAAAATGACGAAAATCATCGTAACCCCGGTTACCAGCACACTGTTTCCTAAATAACGCAAGTAGCTCCCTGATTCATAGGCTTCCTGATAGTTGTGCCACTGAGGCACTTGAGGGAGTGCAAAGAAGCTTGAGCTCAATATCTCTTCATTTGTCTTCAACGAATAGGTCAGAAGCCAAAAGAGTGGATACAGCTGCGTGACCATTAAGATTGCCAATAAGGAAAAGACTCCCGTTTTCTTCAAGACATTCAACAGTTCCATCTCCTTTAGCTTACCTTATTTTCGATTCGTTTGAAAACAAAATTTATCACAATTGTAAATGACAAGCAAATCACTACGAGAATTGAAGCCAATGCGCTGCCATATCCGTATTTCATCGATAAAAAGGACATATTGTACATATACGTAGATACTGTATCCGTCGCATGGGCTGGTCCTCCACCCGTCATCACCCAAATCAAATCAAACGATTGCAGGGAGCCGATAAATGCTAATACAATTGATATCTTGAAAATAGGTACAATGAGCGGCAGCGTAATATAGCGGTCTGCTTTGAATCCTTCAGCTCCATCAATTTTGGCTGCTTCGTACAGCTCATTCGGTATATTTTGTACCCCGGTAAACTGGATAAGCAAATGATAGCCAAAATACTGCCATAACGATACAAAATAGAGGGCGTACATCGCGATCAGCGGTTCCGTCAGCCATGAGCGTGTCCAGCTTTCCAGCCCAATCGCCAGCAAAATACCGTTCAGCATTCCACCCATCGAGGCTGGATTATAGATCGTCTTCCACAGCTGCCCGATAATGACCACCGACAGAATAACCGGCAGAAAATACATCGTTACCAGCGTATTGGCCTTACGCACATAGCGATTAAGCAAGATCGCCAGCAGCAGACAAAACGGAATTTCCAGCATGGAAAACACAGCGAACATCATAGTCCGTTTCACGGATGGCCAGAACACTGAATCTGATGTGAAAATCCGCTCAAAATTAGCCAGCCCCACAAACTTTGCCTCGGCGATTCCGTTCCAATCCAGCAATCCGCAATATACCGACACCAAAATTGGAACAAATACCATACAGGTATACAACAACAGGCAGGGTAGCACGAAAACGGCAATGGTACGTGCTGGCACCTTCAGTACATTCATGCTCTAATCTCCTTTATGTTGATTCTGAACATCTTCTGAGGATGTACAACCTACATGATTTCCAATCAGGGAAGAAGCATTCCGCCCCCTCCCTAGTGCCTGCTACTTCGGGATTTTGCAAAATTCCATTCCAGTCACTCCAAAGTGCAATATCTAGATGAACTAGGCCATTTCGATCTATATACTGTTCATCGGAAGTCGCTTACTGGATTTTTGTAAAATCCTCACTTATTTATTCGCTTCAAAAGTGTTTTGATGTTCCTTAGCAACTTGTGCGGAGTCTTCTTTTTGTACGAACAGGTTTTGAATGCTACTCAGATGCGCCTGCGCAATAGCCGGATTCATCGTATTATCAAAGGCGAGATCGCCCCCTTTTACATTCTTGAACAGCTCATTAAGACTAATTGCTAACTCGGAGTAGCCCGCTTCCTTCAGATCACCTTTCATTTTCTGACCGCTGCCAATCGCATTTTTCAGATCAAACTGAATTTTGGGCATCTCCTTAATAAAATAGTGCAGAAAATCCTTCGTCTCCTGTAAATGTTCACTGTTCGCAGATACCGCAAATGCGCTGCCCGGCGCAATTACATACTCATTCACATCACCCTTGCCATTCACCGTAGGGAATTGAAACGCTCCTACCTTACCCGCTACCGAAGAAGCATCAATTGACCCCGTTTCCCACGTACCCATGATATACATCGCGGCTTTTCCTGTTTTAAAAATATTACCACCTGCATTGTAATCAATAGACGTAGCTCCATCCGGGAAAGCTCCTGCCTGCACCAATTCCTGGAATGCATCCACCGCTTCCACAAAAGCCGGGTCGTTAAACGTCTTTTTGCCGTCCAGTACATCATTGAGAAAATTCGGTCCTTCATTCGTACGCAACAAAATGTTCATAAAAAGGAGGGACCCCGTCCATGAATCCTTTTCCCCAATGGCAATCGGAGTAATTCCCTTCGCCTTCAGCGTTTTGACCGTCGTAATCAGCTCGTCAAAGGTGGTCGGCAACTTCTGGATTCCCGCCTGCTTGAACAGTTCCTTATTGTAAAACACCACTTCTATATTGTTGCCGTCCGGAAAAGCGTAGAGCTTATCATCGAAGCTATAGTAATTAAGAAGTCCATTCTGGAACGTATCTTTTAACCCCTCTTTATCAGCCACATCGTTTAATGGAGCTAGCAGCCCGGCATCTACGAATGGCTTCATCTGTGCAGCAGGGTTTACAATCGTGATATCAGGCACTTCCTTCGCCGCTGCCTGTGTTTTCAGCTTAAGCTTTTGTTGATCTGTATTTAGCGAATCCAATTCAATTTTGACATGAGGATGATCCTGCTCGTATTGACCTACAATTTGCTTAATCATTTTGTACGAAGGGGTGCTCGGATCAGGATTGATGTTCTGAAAGGTAATCGTAACATCTTTCGTTGCGGTGCCTTTGCTCGGTTCTCCTGAATTTCCCGGACTTGCGCTTTGTCCGTTATTACAAGCTGCCAGCGTCAATGCCAAGGCGCTCGCCATCATAATAGCAAACGCTTTCATTTTTGTTCTGCTCATGGTCTTTTTCCTCCTCTTGTTGAAGCATTGCGCAATTTGCCCTCCTTATTGGTGGACACTCAATGCCCGCTTGTTCTTTTCATTATGTTCCATAGAAAAGACGTGAACAATGCGTGAACTTAAGGAGAAGGGTTTGTTTTTTCAAGCCCTCATTTGCGTGCTTCAAAATTCATTCATATCATAACTTGCAATTTATCTAGAACACAGGCATAATATGAATAAGATCATCATTTGATAATGATTATCATTATTAAATGATAAATACACATAGACTTTAAAGGAGGCAGGACCGCAGTGAAAGAAACTTTCAGTAAAACCTCCCTGCATATTGATGATTATTTGGACCTTCTCAATCTTGCCGTACAAGTCGGAGATACCAAGTGGCAAAAAGAAATTACCCGTAAACTTCAAGCCTTGAGTGTCCTTCAGACAGAACAGGTTGAAATAGATTAACTGCCCCAGTTAATACTGTCCTCAGTTAAAAATACTGACTAGGCACCACTATATAAAGGACAACCAAGATACCATAAAACTTTTGACCGAATCCATAATGGTGATCTTTCAGGTGAATGATAAATAAATCGGTTATAGGAAAAAGAGCACAGCCTTAACGGGCTGTGCTCTCTTTTATCGTGCTTGGCGACGTCCTACTCTCCCAGGACCCTGCGGTCCAAGTACCATCGGCGCTGGAGGGCTTAACGGTCGTGTTCGGGATGGGTACGTGTGGAACCCCTCCGCTATCGCCACCAAACATGAATTTGCTACGCAAATTCTTCCGTAAGGTTATTCGGTTCATCACTTATTGTGTGAATGAATAGCCATGCGCTTGTCGTATGTCACTTGTACATACCTTCAAGGTTACACCCTGAAAACTGGATCCGAAACTCATTGCGCTTTATCTTTAGGATAAGCCCTCGACCGATTAGTATTGGTCAGCTCCATGCATTACTGCACTTCCACCCCCAACCTATCTACCTCGTCGTCTTCAAGGGGTCTTACATACTGGGAAATCTCATCTTGAGGGGGGCTTCACGCTTAGATGCTTTCAGCGCTTATCCCTTCCGTACATAGCTACCCAGCGGTGCTCCTGGCGGAACAACTGGTACACCAGCGGTACGTCCATCCCGGTCCTCTCGTACTAAGGACAGCTCCTCTCAAATTTCCTACGCCCACGACAGATAGGGACCGAACTGTCTCACGACGTTCTGAACCCAGCTCGCGTACCGCTTTAATGGGCGAACAGCCCAACCCTTGGGACCTACTTCAGCCCCAGGATGCGATGAGCCGACATCGAGGTGCCAAACCTCCCCGTCGATGTGGACTCTTGGGGGAGATAAGCCTGTTATCCCCAGGGTAGCTTTTATCCGTTGAGCGATGGCCCTTCCATGCGGTACCACCGGATCACTAAGCCCGACTTTCGTCCCTGCTCGACTTGTAGGTCTCGCAGTCAAGCTCCCTTCTGCCTTTGCACTCTTCGAATGATTTCCAACCATTCTGAGGGAACCTTGGGGCGCCTCCGTTACTCTTTAGGAGGCGACCGCCCCAGTCAAACTGCCCACCTGACACTGTCCTCGCACCGGTTTACGGTACCAAGTTAGAACCTAGATACGATCAGGGTGGTATCCCAAGGATGCCTCCCTTCAAGCTGGCGCTCAAAGTTCGACGGCTCCCACCTATCCTGTACAGATCGTACCCAAATTCAATATCAAGCTGCAGTAAAGCTCCATGGGGTCTTTCCGTCTTGTCGCGGGTAACCTGCATCTTCACAGGTATTAAAATTTCACCGGATCTCTCGTTGAGACAGCGCCCAAGTCGTTACGCCATTCGTGCGGGTCAGAATTTACCTGACAAGGAATTTCGCTACCTTAGGACCGTTATAGTTACGGCCGCCGTTTACTGGGGCTTCGGTTCATAGCTTCGCCCGAAGGCTTACCACTCCCCTTAACCTTCCAGCACCGGGCAGGCGTCAGCCCGTATACTTCGCCTTGCGGCTTCGCACAGACCTGTGTTTTTGCTAAACAGTCGCTTGGGCCTTTTCACTGCGGCCCCCTCGGGCTATTCACCCTACCGAGGCACCCCTTCTCCCGAAGTTACGGGGTCATTTTGCCGAGTTCCTTAACGAGAGTTCTTCCGCGCGCCTTAGAATTCTCTTCTCGCCTACCTGTGTCGGTTTGCGGTACGGGCACCTTCTCCTGGCTAGAGGCTTTTCTTGGCAGTCTGAGATCATGACCTTCGCTACTATAATTTTCGCTCCCCATCACAGCCCAGCCTTAACGATGTGCGGATTTGCCTACACACCAGCCTCACTGCTTAGACGGACATCCATCCGTCCGCGTCACTACCCTACTGCGTCACCCCATCGCTCATAACGGATTACGGTGGTACAGGAATTTCGACCTGTTGTCCTTCGACTACGCCTATCGGCCTCGCCTTAGGTCCCGACTTACCCTGAGCGGACGAACCTTCCTCAGGAACCCTTAGGCTTTCGGCGGATCTGATTCTCACAGATCTTTTCGTTACTCATACCGGCATTCTCACTTGAATGCAGTCCAGCGCTCCTTACGGTACACCTTCAACCCGCATTCAACGCTCCCCTACCCCTGATGCAAGCATCAAGCCATAGCTTCGGTGGTGTGTTTAGCCCCGTTACATTTTCGGCGCAGAGTCACTCGACCAGTGAGCTATTACGCACTCTTTCAATGGTGGCTGCTTCTAAGCCAACATCCTGGTTGTCTGTGCAACTCCACATCCTTTCCCACTTAACACACACTTGGGGACCTTAGCTGATGGTCTGGGCTGTTTCCCTTTCGACAATGGATCTTAGCACTCACTGTCTGACTCCCGGAACTAAATCTATGGCATTCGGAGTTTGACTGAGCTTGGTAACCCTTGCGGGCCCCGCACCCAATCAGTGCTCTACCTCCACGATTCTTCTTTCCGAGGCTAGCCCTAAAGCTATTTCGGGGAGAACCAGCTATCTCCGGGTTCGATTGGAATTTCTCCGCTACCCCCACCTCATCCCCGCATTTTTCAACATGCGTGGGTTCGGGCCTCCAGTGCGTGTTACCGCACCTTCACCCTGGACAGGGGTAGATCACCCGGTTTCGGGTCTACGTCCACGTACTAAAGATCGCCCTATTCAGACTCGCTTTCGCTGCGGCTTCAGCTCTTCACCTTAACCTTGCACGGGAACGTAACTCGCCGGTTCATTCTACAAAAGGCACGCCATCACCCATAGATCGGGCTCTGACTTCTTGTAAGCACACGGTTTCAGGATCTATTTCACTCCCCTTCCGGGGTGCTTTTCACCTTTCCCTCACGGTACTGCTTCACTATCGGTCGCCAGGGAGTATTTAGCCTTGGCAGATGGTCCTGCCGGATTCATACGGGGTTTCACGTGCCCCGCACTACTCGGGATCCGTCTCGGAGAGAACAAGTTTTGAACTACAGGGCTTTTACCTTCTCTGGCGGGCCTTTCCAGACCTCTTCATCTAACCGGTTCCTTTGTAACTCCATGTGAGACGTCCCACAACCCCAAGGAGCAAGCTCCTTGGTTTGGGCTAATCCGCGTTCGCTCGCCGCTACTGACGGAATCACTATTGTTTTCTCTTCCTCAGGGTACTTAGATGTTTCAGTTCCCCTGGTCTGCCTCTATTCTGCCTATGTATTCAGCAGAAAGTGACTGTCGATGAAGACAGCCGGGTTTCCCCATTCGGACATCCCCGGATCAAAGCTTGCTTACAGCTCCCCGAGGCCTTATCGTTGTTCGCCACGTCCTTCGTCGGCTCCTGGCGCCTAGGCATCCTCCGTGTGCTCTTTGTAGCTTAACCTAGTATTTACATCGTAAATACGATTTGCTTTGAATTTCGGTTCAACACTTACGTGTGAATGAAATTCAAGGCAGCTACCTTTATTTCACTTGTTTACACAAGATCAGCTTAAAGGAATATTCTAAAACGCAATTTCGTTTCGGTATCCAGTTTTCAAGGTGCAATTCGCTTCATCGAAGCGAAACCCGATGAATATTTCGGTTCCACACGAACGTGTGAATGAAGTATTCGTCGAAGCTTGAGAGTTTGAGCTCTCAAAACTGAGCAACGAGTGAGTAAGTTCAGGATATTCATTTCATTCACACGAATGTGATGAACCGAATTGAATATCCGGTCGCAGGTACGTTATACCTGCTAATTTGAATGTTTCCATCGCAGGAAACGATTCTCCATAGAAAGGAGGTGATCCAGCCGCACCTTCCGATACGGCTACCTTGTTACGACTTCACCCCAATCATCTACCCCACCTTCGGCGGCTGGCTCCCTTGCGGGTTACCCCACCGACTTCGGGTGTTGTAAACTCTCGTGGTGTGACGGGCGGTGTGTACAAGACCCGGGAACGTATTCACCGCGGCATGCTGATCCGCGATTACTAGCAATTCCGACTTCATGTAGGCGAGTTGCAGCCTACAATCCGAACTGAGACCGGCTTTTCTAGGATTGGCTCCACCTCGCGGCTTCGCTTCCCGTTGTACCGGCCATTGTAGTACGTGTGTAGCCCAGGTCATAAGGGGCATGATGATTTGACGTCATCCCCACCTTCCTCCGGTTTGTCACCGGCAGTCTGCTTAGAGTGCCCAGCTTGACCTGCTGGCAACTAAGCATAAGGGTTGCGCTCGTTGCGGGACTTAACCCAACATCTCACGACACGAGCTGACGACAACCATGCACCACCTGTCTCCTCTGTCCCGAAGGAAAGGTCTATCTCTAGACCGGTCAGAGGGATGTCAAGACCTGGTAAGGTTCTTCGCGTTGCTTCGAATTAAACCACATACTCCACTGCTTGTGCGGGTCCCCGTCAATTCCTTTGAGTTTCAGTCTTGCGACCGTACTCCCCAGGCGGAATGCTTAATGTGTTAACTTCGGCACCAAGGGTATCGAAACCCCTAACACCTAGCATTCATCGTTTACGGCGTGGACTACCAGGGTATCTAATCCTGTTTGCTCCCCACGCTTTCGCGCCTCAGCGTCAGTTACAGCCCAGAGAGTCGCCTTCGCCACTGGTGTTCCTCCACATCTCTACGCATTTCACCGCTACACGTGGAATTCCACTCTCCTCTTCTGCACTCAAGCTCCCCAGTTTCCAGTGCGACCCGAAGTTGAGCCTCGGGATTAAACACCAGACTTAAAGAGCCGCCTGCGCGCGCTTTACGCCCAATAATTCCGGACAACGCTTGCCCCCTACGTATTACCGCGGCTGCTGGCACGTAGTTAGCCGGGGCTTTCTTCTCAGGTACCGTCACTCTTGTAGCAGTTACTCTACAAGACGTTCTTCCCTGGCAACAGAGCTTTACGATCCGAAAACCTTCATCACTCACGCGGCGTTGCTCCGTCAGGCTTTCGCCCATTGCGGAAGATTCCCTACTGCTGCCTCCCGTAGGAGTCTGGGCCGTGTCTCAGTCCCAGTGTGGCCGATCACCCTCTCAGGTCGGCTACGCATCGTCGCCTTGGTAGGCCTTTACCCCACCAACTAGCTAATGCGCCGCAGGCCCATCCACAAGTGACAGATTGCTCCGTCTTTCCTCCTTCGCCCATGCAGGAAAAGGATGTATCGGGTATTAGCTACCGTTTCCGGTAGTTATCCCTGTCTTGTGGGCAGGTTGCCTACGTGTTACTCACCCGTCCGCCGCTAGGTTAGTTAGAAGCAAGCTTCTAACTAACCCCGCTCGACTTGCATGTATTAGGCACGCCGCCAGCGTTCGTCCTGAGCCAGGATCAAACTCTCCATTAAAGACCAACCGAAGCTGGTTTATAGAAAGAGCGATAAGCTCATTTTGAAACTGACGAGATAAAATATCTCTTGTTTGATTTTGCGAACAAAATCGTTTTACTCACTCGTTGTTCAGTTTTCAAAGATCAAACATTTCTCTTTCGCTGCGTTTTTCAGCAGCTATAAGATCATATCATGTTCGTTTCAAAAATGCAAGGGCTTTTTTTTTAAAAAAAAGATCATTTCACCCAAGTTTTTCGCTTTTGAAACTGCTGTTTTGTTGTCAGCTCAAATAATATATCATTTTCGGCCAGAGAAAGCAACTTGTAAAAATATCCTTTTTTTTAAATATGGGATTTCTTCCTCCTTTTATTCAACCATTATTAGAATTAGCTCCACTGTTACTTCAAAACGGTTGGTGCATAAAATGTCATGCATTCAGTTCCATTTAATATATATACTTTATTGCTAATTAGCCGCTATACGACGTTAATTAGTTATTTGGTAATCTATGTTGTTCGTACCCCATGTGCTAGATTGCTATAAGACCTGCGGCAAGGCGAAGTCTCTTGGACCCCGCCTAATGGTATTCATATATTAGAGGCGACAAATTTCATGGGCACATTGGCCGTACGAAGGACAGCAGCACATGCCACGTAATACCTTGAGATCGTGAATGACAATCTTTCCATCCCTTGTATCTAGGGTTCCCTGCTCTTTCAGCGCGCTCAGCATCCGGTTCACACTCTCGCGCGTCGCTCCAATCATCTCACCTAATTCGGAGTGACTTAGCTTCATATTTAGTAAAATGCCATCCTTCACAGCCACGCCACATGTATTGCTAGCACGGATCAATGTAGACGCTAACGCTCCAGTTTTACCATACAACAGTAAGTCCCGAAAACGCGATTGCATAATGCGTTGCTTCATCGCCATCCACTGGATGAACTGAAGTGCCATTTCCCCATTTTTGGACAAGAGCGACTCCAGATCCTTAACAAGCACGACGCCTAACTCACACACATCAGCTGTTTCCGCAGTGCAACTATACTCTTCTCCATCTATCCCGCTAAATTCCCCAATTAAGTCGCCTTGATGCTGAATGGTCAGAATCAGTTCTTTACCATCTTCTGTCGATTTACGAAGTTTGACATGACCTGAATGTATATAATAAAGCTGCTCTGCATCATCGCCCTCTCGGAAAAGCATAACGCCTGCCTTTACCTTCTTCCAGGACATAATATCTTTTAGCAGATCAAAATGCTCATCTGTCAAATAAATCTGAATTCCCGTGCGTTCCGCTTCGTCCCCAAACCGTTCCATACAAGTGGCTTGCATGTTAGCGTCCTCCTCGTGTTTACCTGATATCTATATCATAATGTTTTAACGCCTGGGTTGTTATCGGGAGAACACCTGATTTTATACCTTCCTACTCCCTGATTTGCTGTGATAAATATCACTTCTGAAGTAAGCTAACGCCCCATTTATCGACCATTTCCCTACTCCTTATCCGACCAGATGAAAAGTCAGTGTTTCCTGCGCCTATAGATCAGGGGGTTCCCCGATCTACTTTTGCAACTGTCGAAACTACAATGAACTAGAGATATAGTTTGGTTATGAAAAAGGATGTGTCTTCTATGCTACAAATAACGGATGAAATGCGAAAAGAACTGAACCAGTTGAGAGATACTATTTATGGTGATCTCACTGCCCTTGCATTTATGTCTAAGTCAGGTGGTAAGTTGCATTGGTATTACGCCTCTGGTAGCCGAAGCAATCGCTATCGCCTTATTTCTTTTAAGATTGGCCATGGTATTGCCGGTATGGCTGTTCGCTTGGGACGTACCGTAACTGTAAGTGCTTTGCTATCAGGTAGTATACGTCTGCGTCAGGAATGTGCACTAATGCTGGCCGAGCAGCTTCACTCTGCTGTTGCCATTCCCTTTTCCAGCACAGGGGATCTGCCCAACGGTGTGCTGCTTCTTGGTAATCGTGATGTGAGGATGTTCACAGAGTCTGATATAGCCGAGGCTACTCAAGTAGCTCAACGCCTTAGCCAACTATGTGCTTACCCTCTCACTCCATAGCTCAACAATGTTTCTATAGATAATGATCCTCATCAGATACTTGATATAGCTGTCCCTAACTATCTTTGTTGATTGAAATCCCTAAAATTTGCTATGATTATGACAAAACGTACGGTTTTTTACCGTTCGAGGGGATGACAAATTGATTCGTATACTAGTAGTGGATGATCACGTTGTCGTACGTTCTGGCCTCATGGCCCTATTGGACGGCAAAAACGGTATTAAGGTAGTAGGAGATGCAGCAGACGGGGATGAGGCAATCCGCAAGGCAGTGGAGCTACAACCTCATGTTGTGCTCATGGATTTTAGCATGCCACCTGGAAAAGATGGTCTCACAGCAACCACTGAATTAAAAAAACAGCTGCCCGATACAGAAGTCCTTATTTTAACGATGCATGACGATGAAGAATATCTGTTCCGAGCCATTCAAGCTGGAGCATCCGGATATATTTTAAAAAGCGCACCTCACGAGGAGTTACTCGCTGCCATCCAGTCTGTGGCCGAAGGTAGTGCCTATTTGTACCCGAATGCAACCAAACGACTGATGAGTGAATATCTGGACAAAATCAAACAGGAAGGCATAGCCGGACCCTATGAATCCTTGTCTGAGCGGGAGAAAGAGATTCTATCCTGGGTAGCCAAAGGTTATGCCAACAAGGAAATTGCCGAGCATCTGGTGATTAGTGTCAAAACCGTAGAGTCCCATAAAAGCAATCTTATGGAGAAGCTTAACTTGAAAACACGACCTGAGCTAGTCAAATTTGCACTAAAAAAGGGGCTGCTCCATTATGAATGAACCTTCTAACCCTTTACTGCAGCATGCCTTTGGTGAATCAACCGATAAACTGCTGAATGATCTGGAAATTTATATACCAGAATCCCCTTTTCTTCATGCGCTGCGTAACTCACTCCACCAATTATCCAATCTGAAATTTGCTCTAGATACGTCTTCCATCGTTGCTTTGACCGATCATCGAGGTATTATTCAGTACGTAAACGACAAGTTCTGTGAGATTTCGCAATACAGTCGTGAAGAGCTGATCGGTCAGGATCATCGTCTCATTAATTCAGGCTATCATACCCCCGCCTTCATGAAAAACCTGTGGACTACGATCCGTTCAGGTGAGGTATGGCAAGGAGAAATACGTAATCGTGCTAAAGATAACAGCTACTACTGGGTGAATACTACGATCGTTCCGTTTATGGACGAGGAAGGTAAACCCTATCAGTACTTAGCGATCCGCAATGAGGTCACTAAACTGAAGAGAGTAGAAGCTGAACTTCAGTCTATGATGACACAAGTCATGCAAATACAGGAAGAAGAACGTAAACGCTTTTCAAGAGAGCTGCATGATGGGATAGGGCAAAGCTTATTTTCACTTATTATCCAATTGGATAGCCAACTTGCCGAACAACCTAGTGCTACTCTGGAGAATCTCCGTTCGCAGGTGACCGACATCATCAAAGATGTTCGTGGTCTAGCGTGGGAACTTCGTCCCTCAGTTCTGGATGATCTGGGTGTCGTCCCAGCCATAAGAACCTATATTGAAAACTTCTGTTCTCATTACGGGATTGAGGTGCATTTTCAATGCAATCTACGTAAACGGGTTGATATTCGCAAGGAAATTGCAATTTATCGGATTGTACAAGAGGCATTAACGAATGTAGCCAAATACGCAGATGTAGCAGAGGCATATGTCGACGTTGAGGATCAAAATGAAATGATACAAGTGACCATTCGGGATAAAGGCATTGGATTCTCTGGAAAGTCCCAAGGAGAGGGAGTTGGATTGTTCAGTATGGAAGAACGAGCTAGAGGGGTAGGGGGATTTATGAGCATAACCTCTGCTCCAGACGAGGGAACCTCCATCCAGCTGACCATTCCCGTGTAAAAACTGTCCACTAGATCGGTTATCGGTGTATACCAGTTGCATGATCAGAACGATATACACCGATACCGAAGATTATGGATAATCAACACATTGTGGATTACATGAGGATAAATACAAAAAAAGAGAGAGCTCTGTCCCCAGACAGGCTCTCTTTATTTATAAGGTGTCACCACTGAGGCAACAAGAATCCGCTATAGCAAAAAGCGGGTGATGGGAATCGAACCCACGCTACCAGCTTGGAAGGCTGGAGTTCTACCATTGAACTACACCCGCAAAACAGTATCGGGATGACACGATTTGAACATGCGACCCCCTGGTCCCAAACCAGGTGCTCTACCAAGCTGAGCTACATCCCGACATTATACATTTTTTTAAGAAATGGCGCGCCCTGAGAGATTCGAACTCCCGGCCTTTTGATTCGTAGTCAAACGCTCTATCCAGCTGAGCTAAGGGCGCATATTAAATTCCATAATGAGTAGTCAAGGCGCCACCCAGATTTGAACTGGGGATGAAGCTTTTGCAGAGCTTTGCCTTACCACTTGGCTATGGCGCCGTATGGATAATGGAGCGGACGACGGGAATCGAACCCGCGACCCTCGCCTTGGCAAGGCGATGCTCTACCGCTGAGCCACGTCCGCAAAATATGGTGCGGTCGAGAGGACTCGAACCTCCACGGGGGGTTAGCCCACACGGACCTGAACCGTGCGCGTCTGCCAATTCCGCCACGACCGCAAAATAATTATAAATGGTGAGCCATGAAGGACTCGAACCTTCGACACCCTGATTAAAAGTCAGGTGCTCTACCAACTGAGCTAATGGCTCTTAATGGCTGGGGATATAGGATTTGAACCTATGCATGACGGAGTCAAAGTCCGTTGCCTTACCGCTTGGCTAATCCCCAATAAATTAAGAATAAAGGGCGGCCGATGGGGCTTGAACCCACGAATGCCGGAGTCACAGTCCGGTGCGTTAACCACTTCGCCACGACCGCCATATGATTATGAAAAGACTGGTGGAGGATGATGGATTCGAACCACCGAACCCGTAAGGGAGCAGATTTACAGTCTGATGCGTTTGGCCACTTCGCTAATCCTCCAAAATGGTGCCGGCGAGAGGACTTGAACCCCCAACCTACTGATTACAAGTCAGTTGCTCTACCAGTTGAGCTACACCGGCACATTACTCATTTCCCACTTGAAAGGTGGCTCGGGACGGAATCGAACCGCCGACACGAGGATTTTCAGTCCTCTGCTCTACCGACTGAGCTACCGAGCCATATTAAATTTTATTACTACATCATATAATCCGCACTATATATGCCAATTATATATGAAGCTAAAATGGCGGAACTGACGGGATTCGAACCCGCGATCTCCTGCGTGACAGGCAGGCATGTTAGGCCTCTACACCACAGTTCCAGAGGCATTTCCAATAGGAAATTAATTGCGGGGGCAGGATTTGAACCTACGACCTTCGGGTTATGAGCCCGACGAGCTACCGAACTGCTCCACCCCGCGACATTAAAAAGCATTTCTCAATTTTTCTTATGGTGGAGGCTGAGGGGATCGAACCCCCGACCCTCTGCTTGTAAGGCAGATGCTCTCCCAGCTGAGCTAAGCCTCCATATTATGACCCGTAGGGGATTCGAACCCCTGTTACCTCCGTGAAAGGGAGGTGTCTTAACCCCTTGACCAACGGGCCTTGCAAAATAAGTTCTGGTCTCAATAAATTTATGGCGGAGAGAGAGGGATTCGAACCCTCGCACCACTTTCGCAGTCTAACCCCTTAGCAGAGGGTCCCCTTATAGCCACTTGGGTATCTCTCCGAGTAGCGGCAGAGGGGATCGAACCCCCGACCTCACGGGTATGAACCGTACGCTCTAGCCAGCTGAGCTACGCCGCCACCTTAATATATAAAAGTCAGAAATATTCAAAATATGGCTCCCCGAACAGGACTCGAACCTGTGACAACTCGATTAACAGTCGAGTGCTCTACCAACTGAGCTATCAGGGAATATTGGTGGAGCCAAGCGGGATCGAACCGCTGACCTCCTGCGTGCAAGGCAGGCGCTCTCCCAGCTGAGCTATGGCCCCAATCTTTTTGTTATTCTAGAAGTGGTGGGCCTTAGTGGACTCGAACCACCGACCTCACCCTTATCAGGGGTGCGCTCTAACCAGCTGAGCTAAAGGCCCTAACATGTAAAAATTTATCATCCTCTAAAGGATATCGCTTGGCGACGTCCTACTCTCCCAGGACCCTGCGGTCCAAGTACCATCGGCGCTGGAGGGCTTAACGGTCGTGTTCGGGATGGGTACGTGTGGAACCCCTCCGCTATCGCCACCAAACATGAATTTGCTACGCAAATTCTTCCGTAAGGTTATTCGGTTCATCACTTATTGTGTGAATGAATAGCCATGCGCTTGTCGTATGTCACTTGTACATACCTTCAAGGTTACACCCTGAAAACTGGATCCGAAACTCATTGCGCTTTATCTTTAGGATAAGCCCTCGACCGATTAGTATTGGTCAGCTCCATGCATTACTGCACTTCCACCCCCAACCTATCTACCTCGTCGTCTTCAAGGGGTCTTACATACTGGGAAATCTCATCTTGAGGGGGGCTTCACGCTTAGATGCTTTCAGCGCTTATCCCTTCCGTACATAGCTACCCAGCGGTGCTCCTGGCGGAACAACTGGTACACCAGCGGTACGTCCATCCCGGTCCTCTCGTACTAAGGACAGCTCCTCTCAAATTTCCTACGCCCACGACAGATAGGGACCGAACTGTCTCACGACGTTCTGAACCCAGCTCGCGTACCGCTTTAATGGGCGAACAGCCCAACCCTTGGGACCTACTTCAGCCCCAGGATGCGATGAGCCGACATCGAGGTGCCAAACCTCCCCGTCGATGTGGACTCTTGGGGGAGATAAGCCTGTTATCCCCAGGGTAGCTTTTATCCGTTGAGCGATGGCCCTTCCATGCGGTACCACCGGATCACTAAGCCCGACTTTCGTCCCTGCTCGACTTGTAGGTCTCGCAGTCAAGCTCCCTTCTGCCTTTGCACTCTTCGAATGATTTCCAACCATTCTGAGGGAACCTTGGGGCGCCTCCGTTACTCTTTAGGAGGCGACCGCCCCAGTCAAACTGCCCACCTGACACTGTCCTCGCACCGGTTTACGGTACCAAGTTAGAACCTAGATACGATCAGGGTGGTATCCCAAGGATGCCTCCCTTCAAGCTGGCGCTCAAAGTTCGACGGCTCCCACCTATCCTGTACAGATCGTACCCAAATTCAATATCAAGCTGCAGTAAAGCTCCATGGGGTCTTTCCGTCTTGTCGCGGGTAACCTGCATCTTCACAGGTATTAAAATTTCACCGGATCTCTCGTTGAGACAGCGCCCAAGTCGTTACGCCATTCGTGCGGGTCAGAATTTACCTGACAAGGAATTTCGCTACCTTAGGACCGTTATAGTTACGGCCGCCGTTTACTGGGGCTTCGGTTCATAGCTTCGCTCTTGCGAGCTTACCACTCCCCTTAACCTTCCAGCACCGGGCAGGCGTCAGCCCGTATACTTCGCCTTGCGGCTTCGCACAGACCTGTGTTTTTGCTAAACAGTCGCTTGGGCCTTTTCACTGCGGCCCCCTCGGGCTATTCACCCTACCGAGGCACCCCTTCTCCCGAAGTTACGGGGTCATTTTGCCGAGTTCCTTAACGAGAGTTCTTCCGCGCGCCTTAGAATTCTCTTCTCGCCTACCTGTGTCGGTTTGCGGTACGGGCACCTTCTCCTGGCTAGAGGCTTTTCTTGGCAGTCTGAGATCATGACCTTCGCTACTACAATTTTCGCTCCCCATCACAGCCCAGCCTTAACGATGTGCGGATTTGCCTACACACCAGCCTCACTGCTTAGACGGACATCCATCCGTCCGCGTCACTACCCTACTGCGTCACCCCATCGCTCATAACGGATTACGGTGGTACAGGAATTTCGACCTGTTGTCCTTCGACTACGCCTATCGGCCTCGCCTTAGGTCCCGACTTACCCTGAGCGGACGAACCTTCCTCAGGAACCCTTAGGCTTTCGGCGGATCTGATTCTCACAGATCTTTTCGTTACTCATACCGGCATTCTCACTTGAATGCAGTCCAGCGCTCCTTACGGTACACCTTCAACCCGCATTCAACGCTCCCCTACCCCTGATGCAAGCATCAAGCCATAGCTTCGGTGGTGTGTTTAGCCCCGTTACATTTTCGGCGCAGAGTCACTCGACCAGTGAGCTATTACGCACTCTTTCAATGGTGGCTGCTTCTAAGCCAACATCCTGGTTGTCTGTGCAACTCCACATCCTTTCCCACTTAACACACACTTGGGGACCTTAGCTGATGGTCTGGGCTGTTTCCCTTTCGACAATGGATCTTAGCACTCACTGTCTGACTCCCGGAACTAAATCTATGGCATTCGGAGTTTGACTGAGCTTGGTAACCCTTGCGGGCCCCGCACCCAATCAGTGCTCTACCTCCACGATTCTTCTTTCCGAGGCTAGCCCTAAAGCTATTTCGGGGAGAACCAGCTATCTCCGGGTTCGATTGGAATTTCTCCGCTACCCCCACCTCATCCCCGCATTTTTCAACATGCGTGGGTTCGGGCCTCCAGTGCGTGTTACCGCACCTTCACCCTGGACAGGGGTAGATCACCCGGTTTCGGGTCTACGTCCACGTACTAAAGATCGCCCTATTCAGACTCGCTTTCGCTGCGGCTTCAGCTCTTCACCTTAACCTTGCACGGGAACGTAACTCGCCGGTTCATTCTACAAAAGGCACGCCATCACCCATAGATCGGGCTCTGACTTCTTGTAAGCACACGGTTTCAGGATCTATTTCACTCCCCTTCCGGGGTGCTTTTCACCTTTCCCTCACGGTACTGCTTCACTATCGGTCGCCAGGGAGTATTTAGCCTTGGCAGATGGTCCTGCCGGATTCATACGGGGTTTCACGTGCCCCGCACTACTCGGGATCCGTCTCGGAGAGAACAAGTTTTGAACTACAGGGCTTTTACCTTCTCTGGCGGGCCTTTCCAGACCTCTTCATCTAACCGGTTCCTTTGTAACTCCATGTGAGACGTCCCACAACCCCAAGGAGCAAGCTCCTTGGTTTGGGCTAATCCGCGTTCGCTCGCCGCTACTGACGGAATCACTATTGTTTTCTCTTCCTCAGGGTACTTAGATGTTTCAGTTCCCCTGGTCTGCCTCTATTCTGCCTATGTATTCAGCAGAAAGTGACTGTCGATGAAGACAGCCGGGTTTCCCCATTCGGACATCCCCGGATCAAAGCTTGCTTACAGCTCCCCGAGGCTTTATCGTTGTTCGCCACGTCCTTCGTCGGCTCCTGGCGCCTAGGCATCCTCCGTGTGCTCTTTGTAGCTTAACCTAGTATTTACATCGTAAATACGATTTGCTTTGAATTTCGGTTCAACACTTACGTGTGAATGAAATTCAAGGCAGCTACCTTTATTTCACTTGTTTACACAAGATCAGCTTAAAGGAATATTCTAAAACGCAATTTCGTTTCGGTATCCAGTTTTCAAGGTGCAATACAGTTTCGATGAAACTGTAGCCTGTGTGAATATCGGTCTAACTCAACCGAGTAGATGATATTCATGCAGTATGTTGAGAGTTTGAGCTCTCAAAACTGAGCAACGAGTGAGTAACAGGCCTAAACCTGAGTTTTGAAGCTAATGCTTCATATTTGAATGTTTCCGTTGCAGGAAACGATTCTCCATAGAAAGGAGGTGATCCAGCCGCACCTTCCGATACGGCTACCTTGTTACGACTTCACCCCAATCATCTACCCCACCTTCGGCGGCTGGCTCCCTTGCGGGTTACCCCACCGACTTCGGGTGTTGTAAACTCTCGTGGTGTGACGGGCGGTGTGTACAAGACCCGGGAACGTATTCACCGCGGCATGCTGATCCGCGATTACTAGCAATTCCGACTTCATGTAGGCGAGTTGCAGCCTACAATCCGAACTGAGACCGGCTTTTCTAGGATTGGCTCCACCTCGCGGCTTCGCTTCCCGTTGTACCGGCCATTGTAGTACGTGTGTAGCCCAGGTCATAAGGGGCATGATGATTTGACGTCATCCCCACCTTCCTCCGGTTTGTCACCGGCAGTCTGCTTAGAGTGCCCAGCTTGACCTGCTGGCAACTAAGCATAAGGGTTGCGCTCGTTGCGGGACTTAACCCAACATCTCACGACACGAGCTGACGACAACCATGCACCACCTGTCTCCTCTGTCCCGAAGGAAAGGTCTATCTCTAGACCGGTCAGAGGGATGTCAAGACCTGGTAAGGTTCTTCGCGTTGCTTCGAATTAAACCACATACTCCACTGCTTGTGCGGGTCCCCGTCAATTCCTTTGAGTTTCAGTCTTGCGACCGTACTCCCCAGGCGGAATGCTTAATGTGTTAACTTCGGCACCAAGGGTATCGAAACCCCTAACACCTAGCATTCATCGTTTACGGCGTGGACTACCAGGGTATCTAATCCTGTTTGCTCCCCACGCTTTCGCGCCTCAGCGTCAGTTACAGCCCAGAGAGTCGCCTTCGCCACTGGTGTTCCTCCACATCTCTACGCATTTCACCGCTACACGTGGAATTCCACTCTCCTCTTCTGCACTCAAGCTCCCCAGTTTCCAGTGCGACCCGAAGTTGAGCCTCGGGATTAAACACCAGACTTAAAGAGCCGCCTGCGCGCGCTTTACGCCCAATAATTCCGGACAACGCTTGCCCCCTACGTATTACCGCGGCTGCTGGCACGTAGTTAGCCGGGGCTTTCTTCTCAGGTACCGTCACTCTTGTAGCAGTTACTCTACAAGACGTTCTTCCCTGGCAACAGAGCTTTACGATCCGAAAACCTTCATCACTCACGCGGCGTTGCTCCGTCAGGCTTTCGCCCATTGCGGAAGATTCCCTACTGCTGCCTCCCGTAGGAGTCTGGGCCGTGTCTCAGTCCCAGTGTGGCCGATCACCCTCTCAGGTCGGCTACGCATCGTCGCCTTGGTAGGCCTTTACCCCACCAACTAGCTAATGCGCCGCAGGCCCATCCACAAGTGACAGATTGCTCCGTCTTTCCTCCTTCGCCCATGCAGGAAAAGGATGTATCGGGTATTAGCTACCGTTTCCGGTAGTTATCCCTGTCTTGTGGGCAGGTTGCCTACGTGTTACTCACCCGTCCGCCGCTAGGTTAGTTAGAAGCAAGCTTCTAACTAACCCCGCTCGACTTGCATGTATTAGGCACGCCGCCAGCGTTCGTCCTGAGCCAGGATCAAACTCTCCATTAAAGACCAACCGAAGCTGGTTTATAGAAAGAGCGATAAGCTCATGTTGAAACTGACGAGATAAAATATCTCTTGTTTGATTTTGCGAACAAAATCGTTTTACTCACTCGTTGTTCAGTTTTCAAAGATCAAACATTTTTCTTTCGCTGCGTTTTTCAGCAGCTATAAGATCATATCATGTTCGTTTCAAAAATGCAAGGGCTATTTTTTTCTTTTTTTTTAAAAATCATTTCACCCAAGCTTTTCGCTTTTGAAACTGCTGTTTTGTTGTCAGCTCAAATAATATATCATAAACCCCAGCAACTTAGCAAGCACTTTTTTTTGTTTTTTTTATTTTAGAATAAATCCACTCATCTTTCAGCTCATTTAAAATCAGTCGAGGGGCTAGTTGCCCCTTCATTAGCTGATGACTTCCTCTGGCTCAAATACCTCTGCAGGCCAGTGCAGTTCCACACCTTGGCGAAGAAGAACATTTTGAAAACATCCAAGATGCTCTGCTGATCGGCTCACTTCAATGGGATATACTTCGTTGGAGACACAGTAAGCCGCTAGACTTCCTGATGATTCTCCTATATTCCATTCTGTAGGATGCAATCGATAGCAGCCATTGGCTATTTGGGTCATCCCTATATTTTTGCAGGCAGGAAGTAAATTGCGCACCCTCACCGGAATAAGTGAGCCCAATGGAATTTCATAAGGATAGTTAGGGATGTAGAATGTTCGCTGAGATACCGTAGTTGGATGAAGATCCAAATGATAGCTACCTACACCTACACTATCTATATATCGCTTGGGTCCCTCTTCTCCCCGAAGCTCACGACTTACATCAAACTCAGATATCATATACTTGGCCTGAATTCGGCGTGACTCGCGAATATAAGCCGTTTTAGCCAGACCGTCAGATGTGCCGAGAACATCACCCCGTAGTCGAATTCCCGGATAGCCGAACCCTCCATCTAACCGGGGCGCTTCGGTTTGAAGCCAATATATTAATGAACGAGTCAACTCACGCGCTCCTTCTCGATGTTTTGCCTGCTCCTGAGCAGTGACACCGATCAATGGCCCAAGGTAATAATCATTTTGCGCCCAGTTTAAAAGAGTTACCTCACCATCATTTAGCGGTTTGCTCCATATCGAGGGATCTACAATACGACGATAATCCCATAAGGATACAATGCCCTGATCGTTAGGAAACAATGTGAACTGTTTTAGTTTACTGGTATCATCCGCGTCAGTAGCAAACCAGCTCAAAATCGGAAAACGGGAAAAGGAAGGAATATAATTTCTCCAGAAATCATATTGTTGCGGCCGCTCTATAATGAAGCTTTCCTGGGGAATATAGTCTACGGCAGCCACATGTGTGATAGATTGCATATCAAAAGGGTTAGCACACTCCAGTGCATGAGGCTCACCCGTAGCAGCCCGCGACTCCGCTCCACTCGTATGCTCCACTCCTGCCATTGGAAGGAGATCACCACACTCTGTCGCATCCAGATAAAACGCTCCGTGCAGCACTCTAAATCCACACTTATAATCAGCGCTATTCGAGGTACGGACAGTTACAGAAGTAATACAGTCCCCATCCGTCTGAACGGCAATAGGCACGGTGTGATAGTATACATGAACGCGCCCCGTATTCAAATAGGGAGCGAGCATATCTTCAAGCACCCGCAGAGCTACCCGTGGTTCATGGGCCAGACGGCTTACCCAACCGTTCCCAGGGTTGAGAATGGGATTATTTCGAGCTTCTTCGGTTAACGGATAGTTCTGACGGTAATAGTCACGTACACGATTACGGAACTCACGGTATGTTGCTGTGCAACCAAATTGTTCGATCCATCGATGCTCATCTGGGGGAACCGCCTGTGAAGTTAACTGCCCCCCTAACCAGTCCGTCTCCTCTGTCACGATGACTCTCATGCCAGCCTTCGCCGCCGCAAGAGCTGCCGATGTCCCCCCCAGACCTCCGCCAATCACAACAATGTCGGTATCAAGCCGTTTTTGCGTCATGGTTCGTTCCCCTTTCATTCTTGTACTAGGACTCGGTCATTTCGAAGGCAAGCCGTGCAGCACCGATAATTCCAGCGCGATTGCCCAACAATGCCCGACTTACTTCCGTTTGAACTCCAAATGGGTGCAGATGCTTTTCCAGCATGGGCCACCAGACCTCTCCCGTGTCCGATACTCCTCCGCCTACAATGATCCCCTCAGGATCAAGAGTCACTGAGATGTTAGCTAGAAGTACAGCTAAATCTGCGGTGTAATCATCCAGCACCTGGATTGCTTCCTGGTTACCGTGAGCGGCTTCTTTCACAATCTCGTTCCCCGAGCGGTACAATTTACCGACGTGTTCCCTACCTCGACGTAAGAGGGCGCTCCCCGATACATATTGCTCGGCGCACCCTTTTCTTCCGCAATTACAGGGGTGTCCTCCGGGGAATAGAATACTGTGCCCCCAATCACCGCCGCTCCAATGAGCCCCTCTGCACAAGAGGCCATTTTCCATATATGCACCTCCGACACCTGTTCCCAACGTGAGCATCACCAAGCGTCGCTTGCCCTTCCCCGCTCCCTGCCACGCTTCTCCAAGTAAAGCGGCGTTCGCATCATTATCAGCAACCGCTCGTAAAGCCAGTTTTTCCCTAGCCCATGTTACTAAGGATGTACCTTGCCAGCCAGGTAGGTTATCTGTGGCATACACAACTTCGCCGCTCTCCACATTTACTCTGCCAGCAGTAGCAATGCCAAGAGCGCCTACATCTATATGGGCACCGAGGCTGGTATCTCCAAAAGAACGCAACAGTCCGAGCACAGATTCTGACACCTGCGACAATACCCATTCACGTCCCCGGGAAGCGTCCGTATCCAGCCGGATTTCATCAAGCACCGATCCGTCCCGTGCCACTATGGCGGCCTTCACCGATGTGCCCCCAATGTCGATTCCAATGACTCTGTTCACAGCAGCTGCCACCACACCAACCTCCTTGTTACCCTACATAAAAGCTTACTAGCTCTTTGTACAAACCTTCTATTAATAGCAATACATGAAATAGCCATTCATAAGCACCACAAACACAAGTCATTGAACCTGTCGAAACGCACAGTTTTCAATTCACAACTGAAAAATCTCAATAGCTTCGTTCAATAACGGCCCTCGCTGTTTTTTCCTTCATCTGTTTGGTGTGACTCGTGTGCTTGCGAGCAAGCCCTTCGCAGATGAGGTCAATCACGAATAGTTGTGAGATTTTAGCACCGATTGAACCACCTTCTATCGGCGCTTCTTTGCCCGCTGTTAGCAACACGATATCTGCAATGGAGGTAATGGGTGATTTCGCATAATTTGTAATTGCGATAACAGTTGCACCGTTTTGCTTGGCTTTATACAGCATATCGTTCGTATCCAGCGTACTTCCTGATACACTAATGCCGATAGCCACATCACCCGGGTTCATGGACACCGCCATCATCGACTGAATATGTCCGTCTGCCACAGCCTCGGCGCGACGCCCGATGCGTAAGAAACGGTTTTTAGCATCCTGCGCGGAAATCCCCGAAGCACCTACGCCGAAAAATTGAACATAGCCCGCTTGATCGAGACACGCAATCGCACGACCAAGCTCTGAATGGTCCAGCAGCCCCATACTGGAGTGCAAAATATCGAGCATGTTGTGATACACCGTGCGCGTAATATCTTGTTCGTCATCTGGGTCGATGTTCTCCTCGCCCATATCAGTTTTACGATAAGTCTGGTTTTGCGCTAGGGACAGTCGGAAATCCTGATAACCTCTGAAACCAATCTTCCGACAAAAGCGCATGACGGTCGTTTCGCCTGTACCTGCAAAATCCGCCAGCTCCGTCACAGAGAAATATATGATGTCTGCGGGATGCTCCAGTACGCACAAGGCAACTTTCTGCTCCGATTTCGTTAATGAAGGATAATACGTTTTAATTCGGTCGTTCATCTCCATAGATGCATTTCACTGCCTTCCTTGCGGCATCGGCAAACCGCTGCGTAATCAATTGGGGTCTGGTAATCGCCGAGCCTACAACCACTGCATGTGCTCCCATTCGGAATGCTTCCTCAACCTGCGCAGGATCATAGATTTTGCCCTCTGCAATTAAAGGAACGGGAACCAGTTCCGACGCTCTCCGAACCAGCTCCAGATCAGGACCCTCAATCTGAGCAGAGTACGGCGTATACCCGGATAACGTGGTGGATACGCAGTCTGCGCCAAGGGAGGCCGCATGAAGTGCCTCCTCCAGTGTCGATATATCTGCCATGGAAGTGACTCCCTGCTCATGGGCATAATCTATGAGCCTCTTCAGCTTGCATCCCGCTGGGCGCGGTCGTAATGTGGCATCCAGCGCAATGATATCCGCGCCTGCCTCCACCAGTTCCTCCATTTCACGAAGGGTAGGCGTAATGTAAATATCAGAATCATCATAATCCCGCTTAACCAAGCCAATCACTGGTAGAGAAATTGCCTGTTTAATCGCACGTACATCCGATGCGCCATTGGCGCGTATCGCCACAGCTCCACCCTGCTGTGCGGCAAGCGCCATTTTGACCATAGAATCTGCTCCATGTAACGGTTCGCCTGGTAGCGCCTGACAGGACACGATCAGTCCGTGCTGAACTTTGGATAATACACCTTCCATTCCCATAGGAATCACCCTCTCTTCTCAGCATGATGCCGTACGGTTAATGCGACTTCAAAGGTGCGGTTCCACGGCATGTAGCAATCTATAATTTCCACGCGGCCTTCCGGCCCGTTCACATATTCATTGAGCGCCTGCTCCAGCCGTCCGCGAATAACCGCAGCTACCGAGCCTCTCGGTCCATCGAGCATAAACTTGGTAAAACCCATCTGCTCCACAATTCCGTTATTCATAGCCGTACGTACCACAGCGCAATAACAGGCATCCTCGGCGTAGCGCAGCGACAGAAAATCCAAATGTTCCTCCGTAGAGCCATAGTGGGTATACAGCATGGACTGGGCAATGACGGTGCCCAGCGTGTTAGAACTGGTATTCCAGCCTGCATAACCCGCCAGCTTAAAAAGCAGTCCTTTTTGCTTCAATAGTCTAAGTAGCTTGAGATCTGCGCCGTTGGCGTAGCCCACATCAGCAACTGCAACATTTTGACCTGCATATTGCAGCATATAAGAACCGTACTCAACCAGCTCTATTACATTCCGATGCACATCATATCCGGTCATTGCACGCTGCTGGGATGAAGCCTCTGCCATCGTGTCACCAGGTGTGTTAGCCAACAAAATCAAATCAGCCTCCGTTGCTGAGGAAGCGATCAGCCCACCTGCCGCCATAATCTGATATTTTAAGGTTTCGTAAAAATAGCGATCTTCAAAAAGCGGTACTACGAATGCCCCCTGCAAAGCAGACAATCGGGGATACACCAGTGGGACTACATTATTCATCTTGTTAACCCAACGAGCCAGCAACGTACAACCCACTTCATCTGCCCCCGGGTACATGTATACATTCAAATCCAGCCCAAGCTCAGAAATACGACTTCTTAGCCGCTGCTGATCCTTGGCGGTATAGCCGTAGGGAGCCGAATCATCCTGTGGGATGATCATAAAATCAATGATACCTTCTGCTACGAGATCCAGCGCAACTTCATTGGCCTCCAAATTCACATGGCGACGCCCTAGGTAATCATCCAATATTTCCATTGGCAGACGCTCGTTGATATCAGCTAATTCGAGTAACTCTTCTGCGGTAGCAATCCCCAGCTCCTGACGATGCTCAATGAAGCCCTTTCTGAATATCTCACGACCCCAATCGGCATAGTAATCCGGTTCTTCATCAGCCAAAGAATATTGCGGACAGCGCATAATCAGTTGAAATGCATACAGGGTCAGTTGCGGATATAGCTGTTTTAGCCTGCGAAGCCGATTCACTCTATCTTTGACCTGCTCGCTCGACATACTGTGTAGTCGAGAAGGTACGATTCCTCCGTACAGCAACGTATCCATCGCAACAATGGCTCCATCAGCCGCCGCTGCGCGTTCTTCGAGCCATGCCCATAGTCTGATCGTATCGCCAGGGGTTTTCTTTTGTCCCATCCATTCTAATGGGGGCCGCTCCATCTCCAAGTCTGTGCCCTGTGCCAGTAAATAAGGAAATTGATAATTACAGGGCCGCTCATCCAGCGGTATAAAAAGTAATCGGGTTTTGGGCTTTACCATACGTTCCACCTCTCCTGAAAATTACCGTTATCCTAACGGCAAATGATTATTTTCAGGGCAGCTATGCTGCCTTGGTTGCTTAATCCAGCGCAAATACTCACAAAATCAGCCGATATTTTCCTTGTTCGTCCTGATCGACATAACCCCACTGCGCAGCAGCACGGATCGCCGGATTGCTACCCAGCCGAGCCTCCGCTTCTAAGCAAGCAGTGATACCGCTTCGCAGTTCTCCTACGATTTCGTCTGTCAGAGGTGACGGCTCTTGCTCGTCAACAGCTTCCCTCGGCGTGCCGCTCTCCCCCGACTGTGCATCGTCCTGTCGCTCGCTGCTGAGTGCAGCTTGACGCAGCACCTGCCACAGGCTCGCATCCAGCTCGGCGCGTTCCAGCCACGGTGCGGCCTGGGACACGAATCCTGCTGCTGGATCACCGGCAGGCACGCTCCGTAGGACGCTCACGGCCTGAAGCAGCCGCTCAAAGTACATATCCAGCGCAGGGATATCGCGCATTTGCAAAGCAAGGTCCACGTCCTCATACGCGTTGCCGCCTAGTCGGCTGTTCCTGTTTTGACGACAAAAAAACATCAATTCATCCGCACGCTCTCCCACTAACTCCTGCGCAGCCCATTCCCAAGATCGCTCAGGCATATACCGTTCACTGTTCCACATATAGTGGGACATCGTAATGAGCGTCACTTTGGAGCATTCCCACTGATTCATCGGGTTGGCCACCATACCGGTATGTCCACAGTCTGGTAGCCCGGAATATCGTCCGCGCAGCGGATCAAGGAATAACCGATCATGGTCACAATCATTCACCGGGATGTTATCCCACAGCCACAGCTCATGCCCGAAGAATACATGATTATCAGCGGCGTGCTCGCGACTAATCTGTGGAGCAAAAACAAAGTACCCGGTCCAGAACACCTTAATCTCCGGATGCAGCCGCTCACGGAAGTCCTTTTTGTATTCGGTATCCCAATATGACCAATATTCCGAAGGACAGACCGTCAGCGTAAATTCAGGCAGTCGTTCAGCTAGCCATGCATGCACCTTGTTCGTCAAAAAGACATGAGCGTGACCCGAGCGGCCCAGCAAATGTCGATTTCCCCCTTTGAGTACGTAGTCAATGTCATCCATTAACACAGAAAAATGACGTACGCCAATCGCAATCACGGCCGCCAGCTTTTCAGTCAATTTAAGGAAGTCTTCATCATTGCCAAAGCTCAGGTCGTTCCCTGGGCTGATACAATAATGGAAATCAACCTCATGCCGTTCGCAGGCTTCCTTTAATTCGCAAATCTGGGCAAACGTATCCTCAGGGTACGGCTCTCTCCATAGCTCACGATGATATGGATCATCCTTGGGGGCATACATGAATGTGTTCATCCGATGCGTAGCCATAAAACGGACGGCATCCAGCCGATCCGCGAAACTCCACGGTTTCCCATAGAAGCCCTCAATAATTCCTCTGACCGGGAAGGAAGGCTCATCCCGAATAGACATCACCGGCAGAGTACATCGCTCCTGTTCCACTTGAAGCAGGAGATGCAGGGCATCCATGCCGT
This sequence comes from Paenibacillus sp. FSL M8-0228, assembly GCF_038007385.1. Taxonomy (NCBI): domain Bacteria; kingdom Bacillati; phylum Bacillota; class Bacilli; order Caryophanales; family Paenibacillaceae; genus Paenibacillus; species Paenibacillus sp. FSL M8-0228. The sequence continues at coordinate 391,371 of NZ_JBBOXA010000001.1, read as the reverse complement.
ATTTGAGCCCTCTTTTATTGGAAGCATGGACTTCAATTCGCCCGTCCTTCTGAATGTCCAACCGATATCCGTCTGCAGCAAGCGTTCCGTCATATTCGAGCACCAACTGTACGCTTCCCCGTGTTTCAGTCGGTACACCCGGTCCTGGAGGTACAATAAGCTTGATCGGTCCCTCAGGGTCCAGCACACCTTCATACTCCTGATTCATTGCAAAGCGAGAGGACAGTTCACAGATCAGTCGCGGTTCGGAGATAACCAGCCTTTCCCCGCTGTCATACACATCACGAAAATAATATTGAATCTCCTGCGGTGCTAGCCCTACACTCGAATAAGGCCCCGTTCCTTCGGACAGTTCCATCGCAATCGTCTCCTTCCATTCACAGGCTCTTCGTAGCCGTGACTACTGGCTATCCTTTTACCGCTCCCGCCAAACCTTCCATATAGTAGCGCTGTGTAAACAGGAACAATATAATGATCGGCAGTACCGAAATCATTGTGCCGGCAGCAATCCAGCCGAAGTTATAGGCAAATTGACCGTTGAGATACGTGAGCGCAGCTGCTAGCGGATATAGCTCCGTATCGTTCAAAATAACGATAGGCCACAGAAAGCTGTTCCAGAACGACATCGCCTCCAACAGAGAAATTACAGCAAGCGCTGGCTTGACCAGCGGAAGCACCAGCTGCCACCAAATTCGAAACTCCGAAGCGCCGTCCATTTTACCGGAATCACGTACATCGGTGGGAATATGAATAAACGTCTGTCGCATCAGAAAAATGTTGAACACGGAGACTGCCCCAGGCAACACTACACCCAAATATGTATTGCCCAGATGAAGCCCTTGAATGGTCAGATAATGCACAATAAATGCGGTGTAGGAAGGAATAATCATCGTGGCAATCAGCAGCGTAAACACCAGATTTTTACCCTTAAAACGAAACACAGCCAAGGGATATCCTGTCAGACTGGCGAGTACCACATTGAGCACAACGCCCAACACCGTAATGATGACCGTATTCAGCATATATTTCGGGAAATTCATGAACTGCCACACCTGAACATAGTTGTCGAAATTAATAAAGGTCGGAAAAATAGCGGGCGGCGTTGAAAAAATGTTACGGCCTGGCATGAGGGATACGCTGAGCAGCCAGAGGAACGGTCCCATTAAAAAGAGGGCGAGTAGCACTAGAAGCATGTAGATGACCGTCATTCTCAGCATTCGGGCGAGACTGCGCATGCTGCGGCTACTTTCCTTTTTAGGAAGAGATGAGCATAGCAATTTGTCATCCTTTAGATTCATCAATAGGGATTGACACCACCTTTCCTATTGAATCGGAATACGATAATACTAAGTACGGCAATCATTGCACCGACAATTAAGCCAAGCGCTGAAGCATACCCAAAATTAAACTGCTCCATCCCCTTTTGAAAAATATACAAGCTCGATGTCAACGTGGCCGTTCCCGGTCCACCCTTGGTTAGTACATATACTTCATCAAATACGCGGATAGCTGACATGAGTGATATAAGGGTACAGAACAGAACGTAAGGTCTTAGCAGTGGAAGAGTAATATGAACAATCAGACGCCATCGGCTTGCACCGTCGACTCTAGCGGCTTCGTACAGATCTTGAGGAATGTTTTGTAATCCAGCCAGATAGAGCATCATATAATACCCGAGTCCCTTCCACATTGTGATGAACATCAGTACATACAAGGCCAAGTTGCTGTCCGATAACCAGTGTATGTCTTTGCTAATCAGGCCGATCTGTATGAGCAAGTAGTTCACTACGCTGTTATTGCCCAACAGCCAGCTCCAAATTAAGGCTACAGCTACCATTGAAGTCACAACAGGGATGTAGTAGGTCGTGCGGAATATTTTGATTCCCGGAATACGGCTGTTCACAAGCACGGCCATCAGGATGGAGAAAATTTGGAGAAAGGGGACAATGAGCACGTACAACAATGAGTTCCAAATCGAAATAAGAAAGTTACGGTCCTTAAACGCCGCTTCAAAATTATTCAAACCGACAAAATGGGTATCTGATATGACAGAGTAGTCTGTCAATGCCAGCGGAATGCTGTAAATAATAGGCCAAAATACAAAGACGGCAAGCAATAACAGTCCCGGCGTCATAAAAGCCCAGGCCGTAAAAGACTCCGACCTCAACCATTTGATCATGCTGCATCACCACCTGATTTCGATAAATGAACAGGGGAGTATTCACTCCCCCCTGTCAAACCTATTGCTTTAAAATATCGTTTACTTCCTGCTCCAGAGCAGTTAGCGTCTCCTTCGTATCTCTTCCGTTCAATAAAATATTTTGCAAGGCTCGCGCGATGGCACTATTCACATCTTTGGCATTGGGCACACCAACCATATAATCTGTCGCCTTATCCAAACTTTGCGCGGATACTACCTTGGCTTGTGCTTCTAATGATTTGTCAGACTGAGTAAAATATGGATCCTTAATGGAGTCTTTCGTGGAAGGTAGTGTATTCGCCGCTTTAGAAAAAGCAGTTTGACTCTCTGCGTTTGTCAAGAAAACAGCAAATTTCACTGCTTCGTCCACATGTACAGACTTAGCAGGTACGACCAAGTCCATAGAGTTGGAGAGCCGCACATCGGCTTTGCCAGTTGGGACAGGGACAGCAATTGTGTTCTTATAAACGTCTGGCGCTGCCGTTTTGATAAAATTGATGAACGTGGGGCCTGCCAGCTCGAAAGCAACCTGCTCGCCGGCATAATATTTCACTTGTTGTGAGAAGTCAGCGTCTTCCTTGAGTACAACGCCATCTTCCATCTGTTTTTTTAGATTATCAATCATGGTGACTGCTTCTGGTGTATTGAACGCCGCCGCTGTCTTTTCTTTATTTAGAATAGGAATGCCGTCCACAGCGAAAAGCTTGGATACAAGCTGCTGAGCATAGCCTGCCTTGCCAATTTTTCTATTGATCTGACGGCCCCATTCAGACAATTCCTCCCGGGTTTTGGGCGGATGAGCAGGGTCCAATCCGGCGGCTTTGACCAGCTTTGTATTCATGTAAAGCACTTCTGTACCGGTATACCAGGGTAGCGCATAAGCTTTACCGTTAATGACTGTGGAATTATAAATACCCTCGAAATAAGCAGCCTTTTCCTCGGGCGACAAATGCTCGTTCATATCAACAACCGCACCCTTGGAGCCCATTTGGCTAGCAAATTCTGTATTGAGATTAACTACATCCGGACTGCTGTTGCTAGCGATACTTGTCAACAGCTTGTTGGTTACTGCGTCATAAGGGTAATCCTTCCAGTCAATTTTGACATTGGGGTTCTTCTGCTCATAATCGGCAATCACCCGATTGAAATACGGGGTAAATGTAGGTTGTAGTGCAATGGTCCAAAATTGCAGTGTTACTTTCCCTCCGTCAACCTTTTCCGACTTTGATCCTCCACCACCGCAGCTGCTCAGCAGTACAACCAGCGCCAGCATAGATACAAGCAACCGTAACCTGCCTTTCGCTTTCTTTGTCACATGGTGACCCCCTTGTTCTTAGTTGATTAAGGCAAATTATAGCAGAAATACCGTTATAGAAGGAACGTTTTTTTAATAAAATAAATTTAGAAGGAATAATTTTTCTTTTATTGGATACAAAAAAGACGCCTCCTCAGCAGAGACGCCATTTCCCTAAATCAACCCATCAAAGGGTTCACATCTATTAATAGTATGGGGCCATGAAAACGTACACCAATACCCCGGTCAAACTCACATATAGCCAAATTGGCATCGTCCAGCGCGCAATCTTACGATGTTTTGCTACCTGCATCGTCCATCCCCATACAACCGTGAACAGTGCCAGCGGTACAATAATCGCAGCCAGTATGCTATGCGAAATCAACAATGTAAAGTAAATCGGACGAAGGATACCCACACCGCCATATTTTGCAGTTTCCGGCGAAATGTAGTGAAAGGTCAGGTAGGAAAATAAAAATAAAACGGTACTGGCAAAGGCCAGCAGAATAAAGGTTTTATGCACCTTGATGTTCTTCTTGAAAATAGCAACCAATGCAGCCACCAGGAAAATAAACGTGAAGCTGTTAAAAATCGCATTCAACCTTGGGAAAATAGTGAGATCAAAACTGACACTCCCCTGGTATCCGATCGGCGAAAAGAATAGCAGCAAAATAATCACGTTGGCTATAATGGAAACGGTGATAATCAAGGTTGTAAAATTACGATTGCTCGTTGGAACGTACTGCTTGTCCTCACTCGCTTTATTCATCATGAGCGTCTCCTTCGTTTAAATTCAGGTTTTCATTATTTTTGCGGTCATAACCATAATATATTATATAGAACTCATAGTTAGCCTGTGAAGTGACAACAGTATGAACAATTTCACAGCCATCCGGCAAGAAATGTGCTTCAACATTTGAGGATAGCCCTTTGTTTCCCTATATCAACGGTAGAATGCATTCTTTTTAAAAGCTTTATGCACACAAAAAAACACCGGAAGAGTCTGATTACCCGCTCCGGTGTTGTGTCGGTTATGCAGTTAAGCAGCCTTGATGATCCATATTCATTGCTGCCACACGTCACTGTATTCTTTATGGCGCTTGAACAGAGCAAGTGCGTACGAGCAAGCAGGGATAACCTTTTTATGCTGATTTCTTGCCATCTCAACCACTCTGTCGATGAGCTCCTTGCCAATTTTTTGACCCCGTAACTGCTCGGATACAAATGTATGGTCAATGACCAATGAGTGGTCATCTACGGATTTATAACCTACTTCTGCAACTACCTGTCCATCATCCACCATGACTACTGCATGGTCCTCCTCGCGAATTTGTCTCATGAGACCAATCCCCTTTCTGACTGAAGAAAATCCCGTAAAACTCATGCTAACGAATTAATGCAATCACTTCATGCCGACGCTAGATATTCTTATCATTCCCCTATTTAGGGATCAGAGAAACATCACATACGAGGATTTTGCAAAAATCCCATAAGCGACTTCCAATGAACAAGATATAGATCGAAATGGTTTAGTTCGTCTATATCTTGCACTTCGGAGCGACTGGAATCAAATTTTGCAAAATCCTGATACATAAAATAAGATCTATCGTCGACACTATATTTATTCATATAAAGGCAAGGGAGGTGCTGCGTTGCGTACAGAAATAAAACCCGTCATCCCGTTTGAACCGGAACTGAGCGAAAAAGTACCTGTAGATGCAACAGGCCTTTGGCGTTACGAAATAAAATGGGACGGTACGAGAATTTTGACGTATCACAACCAGGGCAGCACACGCCTGTTCAACCGCAAACAGCACGAACGAACGCTTTTATACCCGGAGCTTGCTCTCTTCCCCTCCTACTGCAAGGCTGATTCGGTCATATTGGACGGGGAAATGATCGCACTCGGTGCCGACGGTAAACCATCGTTCCATGAAATTATGCGACGGGATCTGATTCGTCGGACGGATCGAATTCAGTCAGCCTATGAAGCTGTGCCTGCTACTTACATGTTGTTTGATATTATTTATCTGAACGGGGAGTGGGTTCATCTTAAACCGTTACAGGAAAGGCTTGAACTGCTGCATCAGATCATCATACCGAATGAACGGATTCAACTGGCTCCCGCTCATCCTGATGGACAAGCTCTATTTCAGGTTATGTGCAGCCAAGGAATGGAAGGTATTGTGTGTAAAAAGCTGGATAGTCCGTACACATTGGGCGGAAAGGACGGACGATGGCTCAAGGTCAAAAATTATGGCGATATCATTGCCGTTATCGGTGGCTATACCCTGAACGGAGGCATTATCAACGCTGTGTTGCTGGGCCAATATGATAAACAAGGAATGCTGCGCTATATCGGGCATGTGGGTACGGGCAAGCTGACTCGGGAAGATTGGCGTCAGCTTACCGAGCGCCTGCTACCACATACCATATCGGAACGACCCTTTAGCAATAAACCGGATCGGCATCAAGATGCGTTTTGGGTGCAACCCATGTATACCGCCAAGGTTCAATATAGTGAGTGGCGGTGGCAAGAAGGACGTACCCTGCGTCAGCCCTCCATACAAGCCTTTGTGAATCAGGACCTCGATCAGTGTATCGGCCCCTGGATGTGACGTTTTACAGATATATTTTCAAAAAATGCGGAACAAAGTTTGTATAAATCATTGCAACCAGTGGTTAATTAAATTACAGTTAACTAATTAACTACATCGAGGTGGATCGCATGTTCTTTTTTTTGGACTCCGAAATTCGTCAACTGGCCTATAATCTCTTTCCAGGTGGCAATAAACCAATTGGTGTTTTGGTAGATTTATTTTCCATAACTTATGAAATACGTAAAAACATGGAGAAGCGTTCACGTGAATTTGGTCTCTCCTACGGGCAATATATCGCGCTTTGTGTACTTTCAGCACAAAGAGATGAAATGTCTTCTCCTTCTGCTTTGGCTGAAAAGATGGGTGTAAGCCGGGCAGCAATCAGTTCCATGGTTATTTCTCTCGAACAAGAGGGATTCATTAATAAATATGACGATCCCAATGACAAGCGGGGAGTGTTCGTGTCCCTGAACGATAAAGGAAAAAGTAAAATTCAACAGATGGATCCCTTTTTCGTAGGGCTGGCTTCACGTCTGATGTCAGACTTTAGTGAGTCGGAAATCTGTCAGTTCCAAACCTATTTGTCACGCGTACGTTCTGCGTTTGAAGATGTCAAAGGTTCGCGTCTAACCGACTCCAGAGAGAAGAGAGAAAAATGGTGCGAAGACTGAGGCAAAAACTGTTCGTCAAACTTGCCCGCATATCTGCTGGCAGAATGGGTGCTGCGTCCGATTTCAAACCTTCGTATTCTCCCAAAGTACATCGGAAAGAAAGGATCATCCACTCCCTGTATTCTTCATTTTTCATGGTAGCGGTTTCATGATGGGCAGCGCTGAAGTTGAAATTGGCATTTGAGTTCCGCATCGGAACGTCTGGCAGAACTGAAGAAATAAAAATAAGCCTCCTGCTGCCACTGCCATTATGCAGTCGGGTTCAGGAGGCTTATTATTTATCATTACAAACTGTTAAAAGCGTCAGTCAATACAGGTACAATTTGCGATTTGCGCGATACGACGCCTTTCAGAACAGCCTTATTGTCGTCCAACTGAACATTATAGGCTTTTTCAACTGCCTGGGCTTGGCTTCCCAGCGCAATACCAATGGAATCACTGTTCACAATGTCTGTTACGACGAACAAGAACAGATCAAGATTTTTAGCTTCAATGGTTTGGGCCAATGCAGCTTCCAGATCAGCTTGACGGGACAACACATCGTTTACGTCTACTGCGTTCACTTGAGCAATTTCCACTTTGCGACCATTCATCTGAAATTCTTTGGCATCCAGACTTACTAACTGTTCAATGGTATGACCACTCAAGTCAGCTCCCGCTTTAAGCAAGTCAAATCCGTAACGATCTGCATCCACACCAGCAATTTCAGCCAGTTCACGAGCAGCAGCTACGTCTTGATCCGTGCAGGTTGGGGATTTAAACAACAGAGAATCGGAAATAATCGCGGACAACATTAGACCTGCGATATCTTTCGGAATTGCTACACCATTTTCCTTGTAGAGCTTGTTCAAAATGGTGGCTGTGCAACCCACTGGCTCAGCGCGGAAGTATAACGGCTGGCTTGTTTCAAAGTTAGCGATCCGGTGATGGTCGATGACTTCAGTTACACGTACCTTGTCAATATCAGCGGCGCTTTGCTGGCGTTCATTATGATCGACCAGAATGACGTTGTCCGTTTCAGCAGCAACCTGCTCAACCAGACGTGGCGCGCTCACTTTGAAATAATCCAGTGCATACTGCGTTTCCCCGTTCACCTCGCCCAGACGAACCGGCTCTACGTCCGCGCCCAGTTTGGTTTTTAAGTCTGCATAAGCAATAGCTGAGCAAATGGTATCCGTATCCGGATTTTTATGCCCGAAAATCAATGTTTTTGCCAACATAATCGACTCCTTTGCCTTAGGCATTTTACATGATTGTGAAACCTCAACAATTCCAATGCAGATTATATCATTAAATCTCGCATTCTCCCATTCCTCTTCGATTGTTTTCAAAAATAATCTAGTAAATTCATAACATTTCCATGGAATCTACATGTAATGTTAACCTTATTTTTTCTAAAAATATAAAAAACATATAGTAATATATCCCACCAATATGGTAAGATATGCCTCAAAACTGGCAAGTTAGTCACCAGTGGTCAATTCTATTATTTTAGATATTAAGGGAGGCGTGAGAATAACGGCAGTGGCTTCAAATCCTAGTATGTAGAGATATCATATTTTGATTGAAAAGAGGGAAATCTTTGAAAAAGCCGATCATTTTGCAAAAAATACCTGTCGTATCACTCGCTCTTGCCTTGACGGTAAGCTTGTCTCTGCCGTCTGTCAGTTCTGCTGCTAGCGCAGATCTGCAAATCAACTCATTTCTGGAAGCTCAGCAAGCATTGACTATTGAGGCGGCTCCGGCCTTCATTTCGCCAGAGCTCAGCACAGATTCTTCCCGTCAGGTCAGAGTCATCGTACAGCTTGATGGTGAGCCCTTAGCCGTGGACAAATATGCAGCACGTTCAGGCGTCCAAGCTTTTACAGCTCAATCTGAGCAAAAAGCGGAATCCGCGATTGCCACTGAGCAAACTACGTTCGTAGACCAAGCCGCTGAGCATGGTATTTCTCTTCAGGTGAATTACCAGTACAACACGGTGCTTAACGGCTTGGAGGTCACACTGCCAGCCAATAAGATTCCAGAACTGGCTAAACTGCCAGGCGTAAAATCCATTCATGAAAACAAAACGTATTATTCCATCCCCGTACAGGACCCGCCAACACTTACAGCCAGTGAAGCCACTTATGATAACGCACCGCTGGACCAGATTGGTGTTCCTGAAGCCTGGGCCAAAGGATTGAATGGCGCGGGAATCAAGGTCGGGGTTATTGATACCGGTATCGATTATGAGCATCCGGACTTGAAAGAAGCCTACAAAGGCGGATATGACTCTTTTGAACAGGACAACGACCCTTACGAGGAACCGTTCCTCGAAAAGGAGAATGATCCATTCGGCACAGGTTTTAGCGGAACGACACATGGTACTCACGTCTCTGGCACAATTGCTGGTAAAGCCACCAATAAATCCTCGGATATTGTGCAAAAGGGTATTGCCTATAAATCGGACTTATACGTGTATAAAGTGCTTGGACGCAATACCAAGACGGGTCGCTCCTCCGGTTCCTCCGCACAGGTCATTGATGGTATTGAACGTGCTGTCAAAGATGGTATGAACGTCATTAACCTGTCGCTGGGCTCGGATTCTGAAAAGGACCCGAACTCCCCGGATTCCATTGCTATTAATAATGCTGTACTTTCCGGCGTAGTCGCGGTCATAGCGAATGGTAATGCGGCCCAACAAGGACCCTACTTTTATTCCATGGGTTCTCCCGCAACATCCCAGCTGGCGATTTCCGTCGGTGCAGCCACTTCCCCGAGCCATAGCTATTCAAATAAAGCATCCGTCAATCTTGTAACCTATGGTAATGATGAAAAGCCTTTAACAGTTACATCAGATACCTATTACAATTTTAATATGATGGCTTGGCAAACTTTTCATGAGGATTTTTCTTCTATTATGGGGACAGAACCATTGGAATTGGTTTATGCCAATTTGGGATATCCAGATGATTTCACTTCTAAAGATGTAAAAGATAAGGTTGTGATCGTATCGCGTGGCGTCTTGGGCTTCGTAGACAAGATCGCAAACGCACAACAAAATGGTGCAAAGGCTATTATTATTTTTAATGGTCAAGCGAAATCTGGCGACAGCACACGAGCCAATCTGAGTGAAGCTATCCCTGGTTACGATGGTTACATTAATTCGAATCAAGGAGACAATGTAGATTATATCCCTACCTTTGACATGACAGGAAAAGAAGGTAGAGCACTGGCAAGACAAATCATTGAAAGCCAAAACCACAAACAAAAATTCTTTATTGCTTTTGGAGAAGAGTATCATCGTACTGACAATCCTGGTAATACCATGGCCGGATTTAGCTCCCGCGGACCCAATGGCGATGAACTGCTGAGCATCAAGCCGGACGTGAGCGCACCAGGGGTTAGCATCATGTCAACCTACCCTGCCTTCGCCAAGTTCTATCCGGATGCATCCTATGAGCAAGCTTACAAACGCAGCAACGGAACGAGTATGGCATCTCCGCATGTGGCTGGACTTGCCGTGTTGCTGAAGCAGCAACATCCGAACTGGACACCGTTTGATATCCGCGCTGCTCTGGCAAACACTTCGGTTACACTCTTTGATGAGGATAAAATCCAATATGATGTGTATTCCCAAGGTGCAGGCCTTGTAAACATCGCTAATGCGATTCAGACGCCAGCCCTGCTGGAAACCGTCGAAAAGATTACGATTCTCGACAAAAACTTTAATCGGCAGGAGGTTGTGAATTACAATCCTTCCGCCAGCTTCGGGGTGTTACGACCTGGTAGTGATGCGAAGCAGATTCAGCTTCAACTCAAAAACTTGTCGGCTAACACTGTGCAATATGAAGCCAGCACCGTGTTACATGATAATGTAACCTCTGATCCAACTAAGCCGATTGCTACACCTGACGTGAGCAACATTGCCGTTCAGTTGCAAGGTGTTGGCGCGAATGGAGCAATTTCGGCAGAACCGGGTAAATCGCAACCGTTCTTCCTGTCTGTGCAACCAAATTCGGGTGCAGCCACAGGTGTATATGAAGGGGAAGTTATTCTGAAAAGCGCCGGACTGCCAACACTACATTTGCCGTTCGTCGTTCATGTGGGCAAAGAAAATCCAACGACAGGCTTTGGCTTACAGGACCTGAGTGTTACCAACCCGATTATTTACCCAAGTCGGACAGGTGCTCAGCGCTCAACAGATTTGGCTTTCCGCCTGACCACAGATAAAACCAACCAGATCGCGCTTTATGTATACGGCGTAGATGATAAATTGATCGGTCTGATTGATGGAATAACGACTTCCAAAGAACAAGGAGCTAACGCTCGCCTCAAACAAGGCGTATATTCCTTTAAGGGTATTGACGGAAGTTACGTGGAATTAGATGACAATGGCAAGCCTGTGCTGGATGCTAATGGTCAACCCGTTATTCAACACTTGAAAGATGGCGTGTACAAGCTGGAAGTCAGTTCTCCTGAACTGAATGAAAAGGGCGAAGTTAAACGCAATACCGATGGCCCTAAACTGTTCACCGCCACTAAAGCTATTCGTGTGGATAATAGCGCCGCATCCAGCGGTAGTGGTGGAGGCGGAGGTGGTGGAGGTGGCGGCAGAAGCAATACTACACCTTCTGCTGCAACGAACACATCCCCCCCTGTTCCTACATCTGCTCCTTCACTTCAAAGCGTAGTGAAGCAAGGACAGGCTGTTAAAACTGTCACTACAGCCGTTGCAATGAACAATAATGTACAGTCGCTGACAGTAACCGATGCAGATTTGCAGGCTGCCGTGACAGCAGCAGGTTCCAGCCCGACAGCTATTGTACTGTCGGCTACTAGCCAAGCAGGCCAAACGACGAAAGCATCGCTCACTTCCACACAACTGGTAACGCTGGGCAAGGCTGCAGCAGGAAGCAGCTTGATTGTAAGCAATACAGGCTCCTCTCTGGCTTTGCCAGTATCCGCTCTGAAAAATGTTCCTGCTGGTGCAGGCATTGAAGTGATCATCAGCAGCCAGGCAGAGGCGAGCGGTACATTTACAGGCAAGTTGAAAGGCTCCAATGTGATCGGCACCCCGGTAGGGTTTGAAGCTAACATTGTCACTGGTGGCAAGAGTCAATCGCTCAAAGTTGCTCCAGGACAGTTTATTAGCAGATCCTTTACCGTACCTGGTCAAATTGATTCTAATACAGCCGGTGTACTCTATACGGCAAACGGAAATGTTTATCCCGTTCCATCCGTCTTCACCAAGCAGGCTGATGGATCTACCGTCGTCAAGGTAAGCCGTCCGGGCTTCTCGACGTATGCAGCGGCGACACGTCCCGTTAGCTTTGAAGATATCTCATCGTCGTATGCCCAATCCGAAATTCAATCGCTGGCAAACAAGTTGCTGATTAACGGCACGACCGACACGACTTTCTCACCGAAGAAAAACGTGACACGTGCAGAATTTGCAGCCCTGGTAACCCGAGCACTCGGCCTGACACCAGGTACTGCTGGACCATTCAGTGATATCCCGGCAGGTAGCTGGTACTCCGGCGATGTGGCAGCCGCTTATGAAGCTGGATTGATTACGGGCCGCAGCAGCGACAAGTTCGATCCGAATGCTAATATCAGTCGTCAAGAAATTGCTGTCGTGCTGGGTAAAGCTGTAGATCTGCTTCAAATCAAAGCAGCAGCCGATGGTCCTGCACGCACACCGTACCATGATGCTTCATCCTTTGCAGGCTACGCCAAGGACAGTATTGAAAAAGTAAGTGCAGCAGGCATCATCAACGGGGAAGCGATTAAAGGCTCCTCCTACTTCCAGCCGAATGCACCTACAACCCGTGAGGCATCTGCCAAGGTGCTGCATGTGCTCTTACAAAAAGCTTCGCTGATTAACTAACAATTAAAAAGCCCCCCGAGCCGTGTTATAACCAAAGCTGCGGTTCGGGAGGCTATTTTTATGTTACGCCATAATCTGCAATACTATACTGTTCCCACTAAAGGTAGCGTTACTTTGAATACACTTCCCGTTCCCGGGATACTTTCGGCCGTAATGCTCCCGCCGTGTGCTTCCACGATAGACTGTGTAATGGCCAGACCAAGACCTGCCCCGCCTGAGCTACGTGTACGCGATTCATCTCCACGATAAAAACGCTCAAATATCCGCTCCAGCTGTTCTTTACTCATGCCTGGCCCGTTATCACGAATTTGGATATCCACCAACTTCTTACCTGCAGACAGGTTTACCTGGATTACACCTCTTTCCATATCGGTATGCTGAACCGCATTGTGAAACAGGTTGAGCACGACCTGCTTGATTTTATCCCCTTCTGCCAATACCCGTATACCTGCCGTCATATCAAAAACCACCTTACGTGTACCTGCTAGCATAAGAAGCTGCGGTTTCATTTCCAGCAGCAACGCATCTAGGGGTATGTCTTCCAGCTTTAACTCCGGTGTTCGATCCAGCTTAGCCAACAATAGCAAGTCAGAGACAAGCTTATTCATCCGCTTGGATTCACCATACATACTTTCTAATGCTGATTGGAGCTGCTTCGGATTGGATGCAGCCCCACGAAGCAACACTTCCAAGAAGCCGTGAATAGACGTGAGCGGGGTGCGCAGTTCATGGGAGGCGTCCGCAATAAATCGTCTCATCTGCATCTGCAATTCCCGTTCGGCTGCAAAAGAATGCTCCAGCCGTTCCAGCATTCCGTTAAATGAAACCGCCAAACGATCCACCTCATACTGCCCCTGCTCTGCATCAAAGCGCTCGGCCAGATTGCCGGCATCAATACGTTTGACTGCCTCAACCATCCTGGAAAGGGGTACCAACGTGCGGCGCAGCACCGGAAGCATAAGCGCCAACCCAATCGCAAGTGCAATCAGAGACAATAAAATAAAGGTGCGGAGCTGGTTAATCAACTGCTCTTGCATAGAAGTCGTGGATACGCCCATTTGAAGTAAACCGGAAGAACGGTCAGGTGGACCAAGCGGACGGAATACAACCAGTTGCTCTTTCCCCTGGGCATCCGTGATTAATTGATAGCCGTGACGCATGCGCTTACTCTGCTGCATTGCTTGATACTGCTGAGTGGTGAGACGCGGCGGTTTAAGTCCATTTTCATTGGACAAGCTCTGGAAGGTGCCGTCTATACCTATAGAAGCAAGCGACATATCCGGCCAAAACAGAAACGGTCCCGGTCGATTACTCCTTCGATTGGACTCATCTTGAGGAACGGTTACCCCAGCCCCGCTCTTTTCCTGCGAATCCTTAATCAATAAATCGGCAGGAATTGAATTCAGCTGTGTATTCATGGCTTCTGCCCGACTGCGATACAGAAAATCTTTCATCAGAAAATATTGTAGAAAACCAATCAATACAAGCAACAAAGCCAAAATGAGTAACGTTCTGGCCAAAAGCTGGGATCGGAGAGAACGGAGTGCATATTTTCTCCGACTTTTCCCGCCCGCCTTCATAGCAGATCCACCCGGTATCCCACACCGCGCAGCGTACGAATGACCCGGTGCTCCTTGTCTTTGAGTTTTTCACGCAAGGAGCGAATGTACACCTCAACAATATTATCCTCGCCTCCAAAATCGTACCCCCATACCCGGTCCAGAATACGACTTTTACTTAACACAATCCCGTGATTCAACACCAAAAACTTCAATAGTTCATATTCGGTAGGCGACAGTTCCAGCACCTGACTCTGATAACGGATTTCCTTCCGTCGATCATCCACTTGAAAGGGGCCGTGAACCACTTCTCCCAGCAGATCGGGGAACTGATTGCGCAAGCGCGCTTCAATGCGAGCCAGCAGCTCATTAAAACTGAAGGGTTTTACAACATAATCATCCGCGCCGAGTTTTAATCCCTTTACCCGATCGTCGACATCATCCTTGGCAGTCAGCATAATGACCGCGATGTTATCCTCCGTCTCCTTGAGACTTTGGCACACCTCAAAACCGTTCATTTCCGGCATCATCACATCCAGCACCGCTACATGCGGGCGAAACTCTTTTGCCAAATCGAGCGCTTGACTCCCGTTCTCGGCGGTTCTGACTTCATATCCTTCATTAATCAGTCCAAGCTCTAAAAATTGCAAAATATGAGGCTCATCATCTGCCAGCATAATTTTAACTCCGTGTATTGGATTCATTATTCATCTTCCCTTTCATGTTGCTGCATTTTTCTCATATAAAAGTCGATTCATTTTCACCTGTATCTAATATACCTGAATCCTGTCGCAAAAAAAGCACCCCTGCTCAGCTTTCAGCTAACGTTCAGGGAGCGCTCAGAACGCATTAAGGTACGTCTGGCATGATAATAGCAAGCCGGTAGTTCACCGGGCCAAGATCGGAATAAATACAAAGAAACTTTCACAGGGAGTGGAATGAACATGATTAAGAAATGGTTTAAGACCAGGGCGGACATCCCCCTGATCATCATTATGCTGATATCCGCATTTTTGAACGGATACAACATCTGGCAAGACAAATATGTAAACACCTACTACACGACGGCCGTAGCAAGCATGCTACAAAGCTTTCACAACTTCTTTTTCGCCTCACTTGATTCTGCCGGATCGGTAACGGTAGACAAACCCCCTGTGGTGTTCTGGATTCAGACACTGAGCGCCTATATATTCGGGCTTCACGGATGGAGCGTTATCTTGCCACAGGCGCTGGCTCAAGTCGGATCGGTCTTGCTCGTTTACTTGCTCGTCAAACCGAGCTTCGGTACGATGGCCGCACGTTTGGCCGCCTTCGCCATGGCAACGACACCGATAGCCGTAGCGGTTAGCCGTACGAATAACATCGACGCTATGTTGGTTTTCACACTGTTGCTCGCAACATGGCTATTGTTCAGAGGCCTTAGAAATAGCAAAACCGGGCTGATCCTTGCTGCTTTCGCAGTCGTAGGCATCGCCTTTAACGAAAAAATGTTACAAGCCTATATGATCGTTCCCGCACTGGGTCTGTTCTATCTGCTGGCTTCCAAGTTTAACTGGAAGCGAAAAGCAGCAACACTGGTAGGATCAGCAGTTGTCCTCCTGATCGTATCACTCTCTTGGGCAGTCGTAGTGGACTCTACTCCGGCAGATGAACGCCCTTATATGGGGAGTAGCGGTACGAACTCTGTGCTGAATTTGGCCTTTGGTTATAACGGCCTGTCCCGTCTGACAGGAGATCAGGGTACAGGTGGCAATCGTGGCGGAGAACGTACGGATCGGAACAATAACGCTGCAACGAATAGCAGCAACACAAACACGGATCAGGCTCAGACGACCACATCATTGGACAGCACTACTTCTACAGATGACTCAGGTGCCAACAACATGGGTGCAGGTGGTCAAATGCCACCGGGTGGATTTGGCGGCAACGGACAAGGTGGTCCTGGAGACGGGCAAGGTGGCCAGGGCGGTCCAGGCGGTGGACCGGGAGGGAATTCTGGTGGCGGCATGTTCGGTACTGGCGAAAAAGGACCTTTACGGTTGTTCCAATCCTCCCTGTCAGGTCAAGCCAGCTGGCTGCTTCCATTTGCATTAATTGCTTCCATCGGCCTGCTTGCAAGCATTCGACGTCGTAATATCACACAAAAACACAAAGAGGTCATCTTCTGGCTGACCTGGTTGATTCCCGTAGCTGCATTTTTCAGCGTAGCAGGATTCTTTCATCATTATTACCTGATTATGCTCGCGCCACCAATTGCAGCGCTCTTTGGAGCAGGATTCGTAGAATTGTGGAAGCAGTATCGTGAGCGTTCCAACTGGCTCTCCTGGCTGTTACCCGCAGCAGTATTGGCAACCTCGGTATTTAGCTGGTTTGTTTTGCAAAATTACAACGATACCATTGGCAGCGGCTGGTCCATCACGGTATTGATCTTAGGGATCATCGGCACGGTGCTGCAGGTAGTGGCACGAATGAAATCTGAGAAGTTCACAAGGTTCGCCATCATTGCAAGTGTACTCGCTATGTTTATCGGTCCTGCATATTGGGCATTGACACCGATCATCTACGGAGGGAACAGCATGATTCCACAAGCCGGACCCACTCAATTTGGCGGCGGTGGTGGTGGCGGAATGCCAGGTGGCAATGATCGCAATAGAGGTCAGAGCGCCAATGGACAACAAGCCGAAGGAACTCAAACGAATAACCAGACCAATAATGCAGAGAATTCCAGTCCTGATGGAAATACTTCAAGCACACAAACAAGTACAGACACGGAGCAAAAATCTTCTACCCGTTCCAGAGGAATGGGGGGACCCAACGGTAGCCAAAGCTTAGATCAAAAAACGTTGAGCTATTTGCAAAAAAATAACACAGGTGAAACCTACCTTTTCGCAGCAAGTAATTATTCAACGGCTGCTCCTTACCTGGTCGAGGCCGGACAAAAAGTAATTATTATGAACGGTTTTGTATCTTCCGATCCAGTCTATACCGTCGATAAAATTAAGGCACTGGTCGAAAGCGGCCAAGTGAAGTACTTCATGATTTCTGGTGGAGGCGGCGGACCGGACGGCGGTAACTCTGAAGTCACTACATGGATCAAAGAACACGGCAAGTTGATCCCTACAGATGAATGGAAAACAACAACAGACGAAACAAGTACAGACGTTAAAGCCACCGAGAGCGGAAGCGACACCACGAACAGCAATGCGAACGCCCAGGATGGTCAAGGTGGCCCTGGCGGAGACGAACGTGGCGGAAGCGGTACTTTATACGAAATCACATTATAAATGAGGAGGAACTACGAATGAGTGAACCCATCCGTTATTCCATAGTTATTCCGATGTACAACGAGGAAGCCGTTATTACGGAAACCTACCGGAGGCTGAAACAAGTCATGGGCTCAATGGGTGAGCCCTACGAGCTGATCTTCGTCAATGATGGAAGTTCGGACCGCAGCGTCCAATTGATCAAGGAATTCAGTCTCAGAGATGACACGATTGTATTGATTGATTTCTCTCGCAACTTTGGTCATCAGCTAGCGATTACCGCCGGGATGGATTATGCGGTGGGGGAGGCGGTCGTCGTCATTGACGCCGACCTCCAGGACCCGCCGGAACTGATTGTTGAGATGGCTAACAAGTGGAAGGAAGGCTATGAAGTGGTTTACGCCAAAAGGCTCAAACGCAATGGAGAAACTCGCTTCAAGAAATGGTCTGCCAGCCTCTTCTACCGTGTACTTAAAGCATCAACGGATATTAATATCCCGGTCGACACCGGGGACTTCCGCCTAATGGATCGCAAGGTCATAGAAGAATTGAAACGGCTGCCAGAAAATAACCGATTCGTTCGTGGACTGGTCAGCTGGATCGGATTCAAACAAACTGCTGTAGAATATGAGCGCGACGAGCGGCTCGCAGGCGAAACCAAGTATCCGTTGAAACGAATGATCAAGCTCAGTCTGGACGGGATCACATCCTTTTCGATTAAGCCGCTCAAGCTGGCAGGGTATATCGGTGCACTTCTCTCCATGTCTGGCTTCCTGTATCTGATGTACGTACTGTTTCTCAACTTTTTCACCGACTCCTATGTGATGAAGGGCTGGTCTTCTATGATTAGCATCAGCCTGATTTTCGACGGGGTGATCCTCATCATTCTCGGTATTATGGGTGAATATGTTGGACGGATTTATGATGAAACCAAAGCACGTCCGCTATACATTGTCCGTGAGCATCTGGGTGGACAATATGAAAACGGTCCGACACATGCTATGAAGGCCCCTGAACCACGCGAGTCCCTGTACATGCAAGGAACCCGTGAAAGCCTGATTTCGGCAGGACGCACAGTGCGCGGCAACAGTGCGGTATATACCGGACCCAAATCCGGTCATGGAGCCTAAACTATGAAAAGTCGCATGGCCCAGCTGCTTCCTATGATTCGATTTGGCATTGTAGGTCTGGTGAATACAGGCGTAGATTATATTATTTTTATGCTGCTAGCTTGGGGCGGAGTGCCGGTCATTGTAGCGCAGATCATTTCGTACAGCTGCGGCACAGCCAACAGTTATATTTTGAACAGCAAATGGACATTCAACAAACAACTATCAAACGACACAAACAAGCGTCAATTACCCAAATTTATCGTCATCAACCTGGTCGTATTAGGGATAACCTCCCTATTACTGCAAGTGCTCCACACGGGAACCGAGTTGCCACTTGCTTTAGACAAGCTGATCGCCACCGCAGCCGGAATGATCATCAATTATATGGGGAGCCGATACTGGGTATTTGGTTCCCCATCCCGAAAGGAAAGTGAGTTTCTATGAGAAAAATTACAAAAGCTGTTATTCCAGCCGCCGGATTAGGAACCCGTTTTCTACCAGCTACGAAAGCTTTACCGAAAGAGATGCTTCCCATCGTAGACAAGCCGGCTATTCAATATATCGTAGAAGAAGCTATCAAGTCCGGAATTGAGAGCATCATTATCGTAACGGGGCGTAATAAAAAAGCCATCGAGGATCATTTTGACAAGTCTGTGGAGTTGGAGCAGGTACTGGAGAGCAAAGGTAAATACGATCTTCTGCGTGAAGTTCAAAGCATCGGGGGTAAAGCAGTCATTCACTATATCCGTCAAAAAGAACCTCTCGGCTTGGGACACGCGGTAAGCTGCGCTCGTCAGTTCATCGGCGATGAACCCTTTGCCGTGTTGCTGGGCGATGATATTATGAATTCCTCCACCCCGGCGATCCGTCAAATGATGGATGTCTACGAGGCGACTGGCAAGCAAGTGGTCGGCGTGCGCACGGTGGAAGAACAAGATGTGAGTAAATACGGCATTATTGACTCTACTCACCAGAACGGTCTCATCCACGAAGTCGGCGGGCTTGTTGAAAAACCTTCTCCGGCAGATGCCCCTTCGCGGCAGGCAGTCATTGGTCGGTATGTATTGGAGCCTTCCATTTTCTCTATATTGGAAAACCTGTCCACTGGGGCAGGCGGTGAATATCAATTGACAGACGCACTCCATCAGGTAGCATTGCAGAACCAACTGCTCGCATTGGAACTGGAAGGCACACGTTATGATATTGGAGATAAAGCTGGATATCTGGAAGCCGTGCTCCACATGGGTATGCAACGCGAAGATTTGCGTCCAATGCTTGACTCCATGATGCGCGAGTGGGCGCTTGCTTCAATGATAAAATAGGGAATTTCCCCTCCGAAATCCGACGGGTGCTGTGAAATCACGAGAGTAGATGGATGAACATGTAAACCTGTACAATGTAGGAGTACAGCAGCATTTGAATCTGCTCGGCCGCCCGGTCGAAACTAAGGAGGAAGAGGACCTATAATACCTGAGGGAAATCTGCAAAGCAACGTAGATCGTTTTAGCGGTTTTGCCGACGACTACGATCAGCACCGCCCGGAAGCACCGTCACTCGTCGTGGAAATCGTCAGCCGCTATCTGGAGCGAAACGTAGAGCTCGTTGCCGATATTGGCTGCGGTACAGGACTTTCAACTTTCATATGGGAAAACGCCGCTCGGCAAGTCGTCGGTATCGAGCCTAACTCGGACATGAGAGGAAAAGCGCAGCACAAGCTGGAGACAGCAGGAACGACAAAGGCAGGAACCATTTCCTTCAAAAGCGGGTTCTCCAACAACCTGCCCTTTGAGGACGGAACTGTAGACGTCATCACCTGCTCTCAATCCTTTCACTGGATGGACCCCGAGAGCACGCTTCAGGAAGCGGGCAGGGTCTTGGCTCAGGGCGGCGTGTTCGCAGCCTTTGACTGTGACTGGCCTCCGGTGCTGCAATGGCAGATAGAGCAAGCTTATACAGAGCTTATCACCAAAGCGGATACCCTTTTGGAACAGGAAGCCCCAGTAGAGCAGCAAGCTCATAAATGGAGCAAGGATCGGCATTTAGCTAATCTGCACCGCAGCGGACAATTCCGATATACCCGGGAGATTGTTTTCCACAACCGTGAGCAGTGTGACGCAGCTCGTTATACAGGGCTCGCTCTCAGCCAAGGGGGTATTCAAAGTCTTTTCAAACTTGGCAATCGAGCGCTTGACGAAGATATAGCCCACTTCGTGAAGCAGGTAGAGAATCATTTTCAGGGCAGAACACTAGACATCCTGTTCAGCTATCGTATGCGGCTCGGCATCAAGTAGAAAGAAATCAAGGTCATCGTGGATGACGCGCTCTTCGGATTAGGGCAAAAAAGACTCTCCCTCACCTCGTAAAAACGAGTGCGTACAGGAGAGTCTTTTTCTTCAATAAATAGCCACGCTCATATCCCTGCAAACCTTAGTTGCAGTTCCACTGTGTCTTCAACCTAGGAAGAGCGGACAGCCAATAAGTGCGCCAACCGATCAGGATAGTCCGTGATGATGCCGTTCACCCCGGCCTCCAGCAGTCGCTTCATTTCTTCTGGCTCATTCACCGTCCATGGGTGGTAGACGACGCCTAATGCCAAAGCCTCTGATACAGCTTCTGGTGTAACCACTTGTTTGTAGGCATGAAGTGCGGTAACCCCGAATTGGGTGGCATACTCGGATGGGCGGACCATAATTTCGATATACAGCGCCCCCGTCTTGATTTCAGGAGCAAGCTGCGCACAGAGCGCCAGCGATTCGTGATTAAAGCTGGATATGATTACCTGCTGTTCTAATCCAAAACGCTTCACGGCAGCAATGACCTCTTCCTCCATACCCGGATAGAGATAAATGCTGTTTTTCAACTCTAAATTAATAATTGTATTCGAGGAGGATTGGGCTAGTTCCAGTAGCTCATCCAGCATCGGGACCCGCTCACCTCGAAATTTCTCACCAAACCAGCCGCCCGCATCCAATTTATTTAATTCTTCCAGCGTAATATCCCTTACATCCAGTGAGCAACCTGTCGTACGCTCCAGCGACTCATCGTGAATCAGCACCAGATGCCCATCTTGGGTACGCTGCACATCCGTCTCTATACCTGTTGCTCCCAGTTCCAAGGCGTGGCGGAATGCCGCCATCGTATTTTCAGGACATACACCTGAAGCTCCGCGGTGCGCGAAATTAATCACCTTTTCGGTTACAGTCACAACATAACCCCTCCTGTCATTTCACAGGAACATTATACCTGCTCATTGTTTGGGCAGTATAAAATATTCGTCACAGCTACACTTCTTCTATGCCGTTTGAACAATTTTCCCGATCCACTCGGAATAAAACGTATTCCCGTTCCGTCGATCAAAATCAGCCGCCGCCGACTCTGCCAGTGGCCTAAAATACGCAATGATTTCCGTCAATGTGCGCTCCTCTTTCCCCCATTCCAAGGAAGCCGGCAACCGGATCAACCGTTTTTCTCCCGAAGTATCCAACTTTTGCAGCAGACTCACCATCGTCGCGTAAAAATACATCTGCTCCAGCCCGCTCTCATAGTCTAGCGCCATATGTAGATGACGCTCTACCACTTCGATCCCTTGAACCGGATCAGCAATCGTCAAATATTCGATATGCTCTGCTATCGTTTTCAGAAAGTCACGGTCATCCCGGACTAGGCGATAGCCTTTACGATGCTGCTCCTTTGCCTGATCAACCTCGCCTTGACGATAAAGCGGCAATAGCACCTGCGAGAGCGTCACATGCGGCACTTCTGCACATCTCATACGACCCGACAAAATCGGTTTTGCCACGGCAAGCGCCTGCTCATCCTCTCCGGCCAAGTAGTAGAACCGCACCATTTGGCTCTGCTCGCAGGCTTCACAATCACTCATACTGTCCCGTTCGATCAAGCGGAAGGTATCCAGATATCGCCGTGCTTCTTCCAGATTTCCCATGTCCATCGCGATGCGGAACTTATAATAGTAATATGGACGCTCATTATACCCGTATTCGGCATAACGTCTGCGCATATCCTCCGCCAGATCTTCTATTTGAGTCTTCGATATATTGGAAAAGCTGCACACCTTCCCAAGTATCCATTTGTAATTCCACAACAGCTCATCTGCGTCGTATTCCTCTGGATTTTGATCAAATTGGCCCAACTGCCACGAAAAAGCAATCAGCGACTTCAATGGATATCCGTTAAAAATAGCGCAGTCTACAATCTCTCCCCGAATTTCATAAGCGAGTTCCTTCAATCCGGAAGTGTCTGCCAAGCGAACAGCCTCTTCCAGAATCGCCAGCTTTGCCGCCCCTCCGGGCATATCCTGCGCCTGCTCCATCAATTCATATATTGTCTCTTCCATTTGAATCCTCCCTTAATTACGCAATTACGTATTCTGTCCGTTCCCTAATCCCCAATTGATAAAATGCAGTACACTGCGATTCATCAGTCCCAATTCACTGCGGTTCATCGGGTAGTGCCCCATCATAAGCGCATTCACATACATCATTTCTGTAGCAGCCGTAACCATCTGCGTATCGGTAGCTTCAAGAATTCGGGCCACCACCGGGTTGTTCAGATTAAAGTATAAAGTGGAGTAGCCCGAATTTTGCTGGACTCCTGCTTTCAGACTATCAAGCACATTGGAAAAAAGTGAGGTTGTCTCCTCAACCGTGTTTTCCATGGAGCGCAAGGTCAGTGCATCCTGAGAAATGGTATACAATACTGGCAAACTCGCAGGCTCAAAACGCTTCAACTCAGCGCGACAACGCATTGGCTGCAAAGCAGCATCCATGACACGTAGTACACCGTAATAATTCTCGCGCTCTTCCTGTGTTAGCCCGGTAAATGATAGAGATACTTCCTCAGGGCTAAGACGCTCTGTTTGCAGGTTAGGGTCAATCCAATGCAGCTTTTCCAAAATGTCTGAATCATAAATATAGCCGCCATTGATCACCAACATGGATTGCGCCGCCGCCACATGCGTAATCTGACGATACTCATCTACTGTCGATGTGTAATGCAACGGACGTCCGCCCGCCTCTCGGATCAGTTCACTCAGTTCACGCCGCCCAAATGTACTTTCGAAGGAAAACCAGCGATGCATAATCCGCAGAAATTCATCATCCTCGACCGCGAGCGCCTTCATGGACAGCTCGTGCAAACGAATCCAGTGTTGCAAACGGTCTGGTTCATATTCCGCCATGCGTAGCAGTTCTTCCCGAATACAGGTCCCCAATTCAGAACGAACCGCATCAAGCTGCTCATTTTCATAAAAATATTCACGTGATGCCGTTGGTTGCAATTCATCTGTCCAAATCAGGCTTTTAATGAAGAATGCCCATTCTGGCAATACATTTTCCGCCTTATCGGACACCAACATATGCTTCAAGTACACCCGGTGCAGCCGCTTGCTGTTCAGATTAACACTACGAGGCAAAATGAATGCAATCCCGCCTGTTCTGCCCGATGCCGTCCGCAACGGTATAAAATCACTGAAGCGCTCGCCCATCAGGCGATAGCCTAAATCTAGCACCTCACTACGGCGGCTCCGTAATTGTTCTGGGTCCTGCATCCAGCTCGTCGATGGAAGATTGACGCGCTTGGTCTCCCCGTCTACAGACAGCATGACCGGATACGGCAGCAACGCACCATAATAGAATAAAGACTCCTCTACATGCGCCGGCTCATAATAAAACTCACTTCCCGGCTTGCAGCGCAAATAAATTTGCGTTCCTACAGGCAGTTCGGTCTCCAATCGACGAATCGTATACGTCCCATCCGGCTTCCCTCTCCATTCCATGGAGACGCCTTCCTTCACCGAGCGGGTCAGCACCACAATTTCATCGCTCACCATAAAGCAGGATAGCAACCCAATCCCAAATCGTCCGATAAACGAAGTCTCAGAAGCCAGCAAATCGGCTCCCTTCTTGGAAGACTGACCGATAATCGATAAAAAACGGTGAATGTCTTCTTCTGACAACCCAATGCCGTTATCCTGAATCATCAATACCTGTTGCTCCCCGGCACCAGATAACTCTACGATGACTTTGCCTTCATAGTTGTTACTCTCAGAAGCTGTAGCTTCAAGGGTCTTGTCTTCTTTCAATACTTTACTTTCAGCAGCAACCTTCCGCAGCTCCTTGCGAGCCGTGATCGCATCTGTTGCATTTTGCAGAACCTCACGTATAAACACTCGTGGACTGCTATATAAATGATTGGCCAAAATATCAATCATACCGCCCAAGTTCACTTGAAAACGATATTGGTCTGTTTGACTCATAGAGATCATTCCTTTCTCGAAATGCTACTGCCATCATCTGGTTTAAATAGACTGTCTTTTAAAGTATAACGTGGATTTAAGTCGGATTGCACACCCTGCATTTCAGGTATCAGTACGTTGATAACGATATAACAGGGCCTTTTTTCACCCGGGAAGTCTGGCACTGGGTCTAATTAACTTCACAAAAATGTACGGAGTACGATCACTTAGTGAATAAGGATCATCTTTGTCTAGTTAAATTTAGTAATAAACATAATATTTATTTAAAATCCACCCTTCTCTCAGAACCCTATATCTATGGAGGGACAAATGGCTCATTTTACGCAAAAAGCTCGCATTGCCGCTCTTGTAGTACTCTTACAAGAGAGAATGCGAGCTTATTTAGGTACAGTCGAAGCTGTACCCTTTTACAGAAGAGAATTAATGAGACTTAGCGAGACGGATAACGTTCCACGATGCTTTGCCCAAATGAGCTTTTACAATTCCGTCATCAAGCTTGGCGTTACCGCCGTTGTGAGGCGTAACTTTTTCACCGGCTGGACTGTTGGTCGCTTTAAGATCATCATGCTCCAATACAGTATGCTCGACAATGCGGTAGCCTTCAAAACTGCGTACATCTACTGTCAGCTCCAGCGATTCAGACAAATGACGGTTCACTGCAAAGACAGTCAGCGCGTCTCCCTCTTCATCATAAACTACAGCGCTGTCCAGATAAGGGATGTCTGTGAAGTCCTTGGAGTCGTATTTTTCCGAATCCACGACAGGCATCAGCGATATCCCACGACCATAACGGGAGGCATGCAGATACGGATAGAAGATCGTTTGTTTCCACGCCTTTCCACTATTCTCGGTCATGATTGGCGCAATAACGTTGACCAGTTGGGCGAGACAAGCCATTTTCACACGATCCGCGTGGCGCAGGAACGTAATCAACATGCTGCCTACCAACAATGCATCCTCAAAGTTATAGATATCCTCAAGCTGCGGTGGTGCCACAGACCACGGATCAATTTTTTTGTCCGCATCATTGGAGTGGTACCATACGTTCCATTCGTCAAAGCTGAGCATCATTTTTTTCTTGCTGCGTTTCTTTGCTTTGATATAGTCACAAGTCGAAATGACCGTATGGATAAAATGATCCATATCCATAGAGCGTGCCAGATAATTAGCCGTATCATTGTCATGATTGCCGTAGTATTGGTGCAAGGAAATATAGTCGGCTACCTCATAGGTATGATCCAGTGTGGTTGCTTCCCATTCCGGGAACGTTGGCATCGTGGAACTGGAGCTTCCACAGGATACAAGCTCAATGTCAGGATCAATCAGCTTCATAGCTTTTGCAGATTCAACAGCCAGACGGCCATATTCCTCTGCTGTCTTGTGACCAATCTGCCATGGGCCATCCATCTCGTTACCAAGACACCAGGTTTTAATCTTATGTGGTTGCTCAACCCCGTGACTACGACGTAGATCACTCCAATAGGAGCCGCCTGTGTGGTTGCAATATTCGACCAGATTACGCGCAGCATCAATTCCGCGTGTACCCAGATTAACCGCCATCATGACTTCGGAACCTACATCCTTGGCCCATTTGAAAAATTCATTCGTGCCTACTTCATTTGGCTCGACCGTTCTCCACGCCAGCTCCAACTGTCTAGGTCTGGACGCGACAGGGCCGACACCGTCCTCCCAATTGTAACCGGATACAAAGTTACCGCCCGGATAGCGTATAATAGGAACATCAAGCTGTTTTACCAACTCTTTAACATCATTACGGAAACCGCTTTCATCACTAGTTGAATGAGTAGGCTCGTAAATACCGCCATATACGGCACGCCCGAGATGCTCTACAAAAGAGCCATAAATGCGTTTATCGACTTCAGCAATACGAAAAGATTTGTCTACAATCATCTTTGCTTTTACAGCTGCTGCCACCTAAACCATCCTCTCTGAATGCGAAAATAAAATCCTTTCTACCACCAAGATTAAGAAGCCGTTTTATTTACGGTTTTAATATAACACACCCTATTTATTATAGTCAATATTATCATTAAATACTTAATATATTCATTAACATTTATAATAAACGATAAGCAATTGGTTACGTATTTCTAAATATTTTGTTTTATAAACAAACTTATTGAGTGAATAACCACTTTGCCAAATAATAATAATAACGGATTATAGGTGCGTTCAAAATAGTGCTACTGCCGTATCTTGCAGTCTGTTTTAAATAGTGAATATCAGTCTACCAACAGTTGTTCTAAATATGTATAAATACCACCTATATCGCCCGCGTTTAAGTCTGAGAGGACCCATTCTTTCAAATATCCCTGCTCTGTCCGTATAGATATGTAAATACCTTCAGTTTCCACTTTCACCAGCAAAGAAAGCTCAATATCTACGCCTAATAAAACTCGTTCTTTGGTGCAATCCTCAGTATTCGCAGCCTTTACACACAAAATAGCAATATCCGTATAAGCGTTATATGCCATTTTACCCGCATTATATAACAGTTCCTGTAATCCATTGCTTGCATCCAAAGGGAGCGTATACTCCATATCATGCAACACTGCCGCGGACTGGTCCACCGCGATCCAGCTTTGGTATTCATCCCGGGCAAAGGCCCCTCTCAACTCATGCAAAAAATAAATAATGTCAATGCCCTTATCATAATAAATACAAATATGCGGAATGCGTGAATCCTCTATTGAGCTAGCCTCCTCCTGCGCCATAAAGAGCCCCTCCTCTTGCTGCCACCAGCGCAAATAGCAAGATGAAAAATTCAGTGATGGGGTGTGTCGTTGATTTTTAGAGATATAGACGACATGTTTTCCATACCGTGAAGCCAATTGTTCCACTTCCTGCAAGCTCACTGGCTCCATTTCCCCTAGCAAGACAATCGTATCTGTCAGGTCGCATACCCGTTGTCCACCTTCGAGCGCTGTATCCTGTTGTTCTCGCTCCCGCAGGATGGCTTGTTCGATGATCGCGGCAACTTTGTCGCCAGAGGGTTGAGCTTCACATTGGGTCTGAAAATAATAGGGTGCTTTCGAACTAATTGCACACTCCTCTATAAACACATAGGCGCGCCGTATCCAATCCGGATGTCCGTAACGCATTACGGGTAATTTAGTATCCTGTATCGGAAGATAGCTATACTTATGTAACATATGTTTTAGCTGTTCTATGGAAGGAACAGCTTTGGACTGCTGCAAAACTTTACATATGTGTGCTGTAATCAATGGAGTGGCATAGCTATTGCTGTTGGGACATTGTACAGCCTCTCCAGCTGCACCTACTAGTTCATGCTTGGCAAAAGCGATAAAATCGATACCGCTTGAGAATGCTAACTCAGCATCATATGTATATTGTCCTGCTGTGAGAATACCGCTATGATCGCAGCGCACACCAATCACATTGGCAAAGGAGGCCGGATAAGTAAGAAGTCCTCCGTTTTGTGCAGCACATACTATAATTAATCCCGCCATAGCTGCATCATTTACAGCCTCCCGCAGCATGCTTCGATCTCGATAATTTATACTCCCCAGGCTGATATTTGCTACCTGTACACCATGTTTTACACACCAATCCAGCGCAGCACAAAGCTGAGTTGCATTTCCTTTTCTATGGTTCATTATTTTTACACTGCTAATGATCGCATCTGGAAAATACGTTTGTACAATAGCTGCACATAGCGTACCGTGATTTAAG
This sequence comes from Paenibacillus sp. FSL M8-0228, assembly GCF_038007385.1. Classification (NCBI taxonomy): domain Bacteria; kingdom Bacillati; phylum Bacillota; class Bacilli; order Caryophanales; family Paenibacillaceae; genus Paenibacillus; species Paenibacillus sp. FSL M8-0228. The sequence goes on along the minus strand of NZ_JBBOXA010000001.1, from coordinate 362,815 downwards.
GTACGTCCATCTTCTACGTCTCCATGAGCTATTTCGACGTTATATAATAATTGGGTGTTTAAAAAGCCAGCATTAACCCCGTCGTCAATAATGGCTACATGAATCTTGCCATTCATGTTTTCTCCCCCTGTCTCTTCGGATTGTGGAATGAATCTCACGGCTCTGTTCCGTTCTATTAGAGTAAGCGGAGGGTGCCTCTGCGAACGATAGCGTTCGTCTGAAAGCACCCTCCTAATTTAGCAAACCATGTACATAATAGCTGGATCAGACTGCAATATTCACCTTCGTGCCTGCAGTCTTCGCCCCGTCTTTGGCCGAGTCCAGATAAGCATTGAGCTCTTGTTCAGTCCACACCCTGCCTGCCTCTGGATTTGCCTCCTGCTCTTCCTTAGGTTCAACCCGATCTGTAATCATCGGTTCGTTATTCACTGCTTCACTGATACGCTCATTAATATTCGCAGCGATTTCCATGATCTTTCCATTAAGTCCTTCTGCCTTTTCACGCAAAGACGCTGATTTTGCAGGGTTAGCGTTTTCCCACCCCTTAGCCTCGCTTCCCAATGTGATTTGTGCCGTTTTGGCTATTTTGGCACTCTTCAACTCATTGTTTGCAGATACAACACTATGCATTGTATAGGTGACCAATCTTTGCTGCTGCTCCTCAGCAGTCTTAGGCGTATATTCTTCCTTTCTACCTTTTTGAGCTTCTTTTTTACTCTCCTCATCCATGCCTAAAGCCTTTTTTTGCTCTTCCAGTGACTGCTTTTGAATGTTCTCGTCAATTTGCTGAATCTGTTTATCTATCTCTTCCATTTCAGCTTTTACAGCTTCTGGACCGAGACCACGCTTGAGCGCATTACTTAAATAGTCCGAACGCCTCTCCATCAAATTTTGCTTTTGTTCTGTCAATTGTTGAATAACCTTGTTTTGTGGCTTGCCTATACCCTTCTTTTCAGCCTGAGCGGAAAAGGGATGCCGTAGTTCAAGTCGGTTGTTATCTGCGGTGCGGAACGGCGATTGGTGAGATGATGTAAATGATACATTCATCCTAAAACCTCCAATTCTCTTCTAAATGAGGATTTTTTCAAAAATCGAGTAAGCGACTGAAATCGAATTTTGCAAAATCCTGAAATAAGTGATTCTAGAGGTATATCGGATATTTTTGTATGTTTTTGTATGTTTTATCATCATTTTCACAAATCCTTCATTCCTTTTCCACTGTTAAGCAGCCCTTTATCGTCTCATACAAGCTGTTATATGTAAGCAACCCCCCTCCCACTATACGCTCTTCCGGAATTAGGATAGCAAAACTTTTTTCCACTTCAAATAATAGATATACCAGATCCCTGGGGAACAACCCCATATCAGGCCCCAGTAATGTAGCCTCTTTATTGATCTCGCCCGCTTTTATTTTAAAAAGCTTCCAAAATATATTTTCCAGTGTCATTCCTGTTCCCGTTACATCCTGAGTAAAGTTCATGTTCTTCCCTCCATTACAACTGAACTACATGATGATCAACCGAAAAATAATGTAAAATATTCTCCGTCAGCCTATTCATATCTTCATCGTTGGACAGATGGAGTACGGGCACGGAATAATTGGAAAATTCCTGTTTTTTCTCTTCCACGAAACGATGATCAACAGATGCATATTGCATATTGACCGTGGAAGAAGAGTAACTGTCGAATACATTGTTACATATGGCGTATCCCAATAAGGAAGAGGAAAAGCGGTTTTCCATGTACTGTTTCACATGCTCCAAATATTTTATATTGTATTCATCATAGTGAAGACAACAGATCAGTCCATCCGGTCTGACAGCACGGGATACCAAAAAAGAGGTTACTCCAAAATAATTCGTGAACGTATTGTTAAAAGGAACAATCCCACCTGGAATGCCCACGAGTATTAGATCAGGCTTTTCGCTCTGCTCTATTTTTTTCAAATACCGATTAAACATGATAATCTTCTGGGTTTCCGTCATACCGCTCTCAAACATAAACTGTGGAAAAGAATGTGCACCAATCAGCTCCCCGCATCCATTAGATGTGATTTGTGACACCCGATATCCTTGTGCTTCAAGCTTCTGCCGAAGGTTAAACTGTAAATTAAGCTTATGCGTTCGCTCGTTCAACCCTAATACAAATAGAACCGGTGTAAAAAAATCATGAATAACAGAGCCCGGGTCAGGCGGTAAAATATCTTTCGTGCGTACATCAAATGTATTTTTTAAAATCAGCTTGTCCTCATGCTCCTCACAGGGTTCGATGAATTCCATACATGAGTCTGGCAAAGTGAAATTACACATGACTTTTTTGCCAAGTTGTCCAGCCTTCTTGATCACGGGAAGATACACCTCAGCTACATCCAGCTTGAAATTGGATTTCACCAGTAATATAGCATCACAACGCTCCATTTCTTGCTCCAAACAAGACTCTGGCTTCACGATGAAGCCTGTCACTTCCCCCTTGTCCGTTACACAGGCATCTTTCCCGATCATCCCCGACCCTTGAAAAGAAATAAGGACAACTTCCTCATAACTTCCTAATAGATTCAAGTTCCTAACTAGGGCTATCGTTTCATAATCAAACGGAAAAATGATTAATTTATTGGTCATGGAGACACCCCTCATGCTTTTTCAAAATCGAGAATCGTATCCTCGGAGAAATCATAGCCCAGCTCATTCATCATGCAATAATCAAGTAGGGTGTGCCGAATATCGTTTTTGACTACCGAACAATGACTCAGCTTCTTTTCCTTGGACAAGGTATGCAAATCATCTGCTACAGCAACACACAACGTACAAAAGCGGAAATTCCAACAGTTTTTACATGCATCCTCCGTGATTGTCCCTACATTCAAAATCCGGTTGATTTTATCCACTTCAAAGCCCGTGTCCACCGTTCCAATCTGCACCACTTCCGACTGCTCACTGACCCGTTCACATGGATACAGATTTCCATGCACATCCGCAAACAATCGCTGTACACCAGGCACACAGGGTCCGCCATGATGCGCCTCTATCGGCATCCCCGCAGAAGGCTTTCTATAATGAAACATTCGGAAATATATCTGAATATAATAGTCCTTAATCAGCTTCGAGACATGGCTTTCATCTACTCTCCCAAATTTGGAAAGCATCATTTTAACTACCTCATAGCCCCTCTGCTCAATAAATTCATTCCTGTACAAAATTTCATCCTTCACATAAGCATCGTTAATGTAGGAGGACCTTACACTGTACAGACTTTCGAAGGTTTCATAATTCGTATAAAAATCATTGATACAACCAAAATCATTACGGGTATCCAGCACTACATTAAAATTAATCCATTCAAAGAGGTCCGGGTAATTTCTCTTAATTTTATCTACATTGGCAATAATGGTATCAAAGGAGCCTCGTCCGTTAACAGCAAATCGTCTATTTCTATCATGATTCTCTTGATCTCCATCCAGACTGATCGTAAGTACAAAACGATGCTCATCCAGAAAGTCCAAAATATCGTCATTAAGTAGCGTACCGTTGGTCGTCAAATGAAAACCTACATCTCTATACGCCACCTGCTCCTTGATATATTCGACACATTTCTTGACCAACGGGAAATTAATGAGCGGCTCTCCCCCATAAAAACCGAAATCCAGACGGTCACTGTCTACTGATCTATCAATGACAAAATCAATACACTTGCGCGCTGTCTCAAAATCCATCATCAGATTCGTATGACCTCGATTGTCATATCCTCCTGAATAAACGCAGTAAGAGCATCTAAGATTACAATTTTGAGTTACCTGTAAGGTGAGGGTTTTCAGCTGATGCTGAAGCATATGCTCCAGGTGCTTTGTCTTGGGATGATTCATAATCTGCGGACGCTGTGAAGATAAAAATCCGTTATCCAACAAGTCACGGATATACTGCTGCAATTCCGGTGTAGCCTCCATCTGATCCAGGTTGAAGCTGGAATGCGAATTCAGAAAATGATAAGCCTCCTCTTTAATCCGCAAAATTAAATTAGTATTTACATCATATACATAATGGTGGAGTCTCGTTTGAAATGTGTATATAAAGGGTTGGCACATGTTCATGATTCACACCTACTCTGTTTTGATGTGGACAGAAGCCTGGAATGTCCAGGCTCCTCCATACAGGTATAAGCTTAATAATTACCAATTCCAGTTCCATTATCTCTGCGATAAGAACCGTCACTTTCTCGCGATGTATTGGAGCTTCGAGTCAGACTGCCTGCGCAATAACAGGAGCAAGGACAGTAACAGGAACAACCACAGCCAAATGCCTCAATCGTGTCGCCTACATTCGCGCTTCTTTTCACAAGCTTACGCATGTTAAACTACTCCTCCCATTCATGATATGATTTAAAAAGGTGTTCACCTATACTAATTCCGTACATGGTGTTAAATCACACTATGAATGCGTTTGTTTTTTTCATCATTTTATGGGGACCTCTTCTTTCTCTAATACCCATCCTCTGTATTCCGCATGACAGGTCATAAAATGGGAGTGTGATCCTATTTGGGCTGGTTCGCCGTTCTCCAACAAAATAACTCTATCGACATGCGCTAATATCTCGCTGCGATGTGTAACGATGATTACGGTCTTGTCACGCAATCGGGTCTTCAACAATCGCTGAACATTTAGCCTAGCTTCTGTGTCCAGATTGGAGGTCACCTCGTCGAGAATAAACAATGACGCTTCCCTGATCAATGCCCGGGCCATAGCAATTTTCTGTCTTTGCCCACCCGACAATCTGGAGCCGTTCGAGCCTATGAGGAAGTCATCTGCCGAGTTCTGAACCAATTCTTCCAGGCCAATCTCCGCGATAATAGCCTCTATTGCATCATTAGTGACTTCTGTGCCTATGCGGATGTTGCCAAAAATAGTAGTATCAAATAAATACACCTGCTGACTGACCAAAGCTATTTGACTTCGATACTCATCTATTTCATAGCTTTGGATGTCAATGCCGTCATAGGTGATTATCCCCTGATCAGGCTGGCTGAATCTCATCATCAAATCCAGCAGCGTAGACTTCCCTGCCCCATTTGCTCCAATGATAGCTACCTTTTCCCCTCGGGCAATCCTAAAGTTCACGTCGGATAGGACGGGTTCATCCTTGGTATAAGAAAAAGAAACATGATGAAATGCAATGTGATCTTCGAATGGCGGCTCAGTTAGTATAGACGCTGGGGTGACTGAATTAGATGTCTCTTCCTCTGCCCAGTCCAAGAACTGATAATATCGAATGGCGGAGGGAACGACTTCAGCCAGCATGTAGCCAATGTTTAAAATAGCGAAAACAGGAGTGGTAACATAAGCACTGTAAGAAACAAAGGCAAAAATCCCCCCTACAGTGAGCTGTAAACGAAAGATAAGATTAGCTCCCACAACGTACACAAGCATCATTAGAAGCTGAATTAAAATAGATTCCGAAGCGATATTCCAGGCGTCCAGAAGTGACAATTTCCGTTCTGAATCTACAATTCGACGCTGCTTGGTTGAGAACTGCTGATGCTTATGTGGAATAAGACCAAACATTCGCTGCTCCTTCATGCCCCCGACAGATTCCCCAAACCACTGGGCAAAATCACTACTGCCTTCAATAAAATCCCCTACCAGTTTTTTTCTACGCTTCACAAAGTACTTCACCACAACATATTTGATGGGTAAAAAAAGCAGCACGATTACAGTCATTTTCCAGTTAATGAGCAGCAAACCACATAAACCACCAATCATGCTGAACGCCTGCATAATTACAAAAAATACTCCACTATCTGTGATCCTTGATACATTGCCTACATCCGTGCCAATTTGGTTCAGCAACTCCGCTTCATTAGTTCGGTTAAAATAGCTCATTCGTACTCTTGTCAGATGTAAATACGCTTTTTCAAATAAAGAAAAGGTAACCTGTGCGCTTAAACCTGCCCGAAAGGTTTCTTTACACACATTCAGCAGCTTGTCCAAGCAAACGATTAAAAACGCAGCAGAAGTGTACAGGATTACAGCCTGCATATTCCCTTTCAGAAGACCTTGATCCACAATAACCTTGCTTGTTAAAGGCAATAATATATTCAAGCCCGCTGATAGGATGAGACATATCAAAATGATAGTGACCGTCTTCAGATAAGGCCTAAATGTTGCCACCAGACGTTTATATACTATGGATTCTTTCATCCTTTTCCCCCTTTCATCAGATGTACCTTCTCCCCCTATTAACTAATTCCGTATCAGAATCAAAATCACCTTAAAACATCTTTTAACTGTTCTAGTAATTCCATATTTACGAGATTAAATATGATTTATGTCATTCTTGAAAATTGGAATTAATGTATATGATTGGCACATACAAAAATCACTTATTTTTTTATCCGTCCAAAGGGGGCTTGAACAAATGCCGACCACGATGGTTATCGACTGTTGCAAAGAGGATCAGTGCAGAGGTAGTTCCAGATGCTTTTACAGAAAAATTTGTGAACTTTATCTGAGCGAGGTATACCGTTTCTGTATGCATTTAGTCAAGAATCAGTCTTGCTTTACATTTATGGCAGAAGAATGTACACAAGATACTTTTGTAGCGGCAAGACAGCAACTGGTCAAGCTCAAACAACACCCCAATGTAAAAGGTTGGCTGTACCTCACGGCTAAAAATCTTATATATAAATCATTTAGGTGCTACTATACACAAAAAAAGCATGAAACTACGCTTGAATGTGAGAAGATCTGTAGTTATTCAAATTCGGTAGAGGAGGAGTGGGAAAATCGTAGATTGGGAGATGTGGATACGGTTATCGTTAATATACTAATGCAGCTTTCCAACAATGAATATACGCTCTATGAAGACTACTTTTGTCGACAACTGGCTGTGCCCTTCCTTGCTGTCAAATATAATATTTCGGTTACGGCTACAACGACTCGAATCTATAGACTGAAAAGAAAACTTCGTACATTGTCCCATCAATATTGCCTAACTCATATATAAATTTATCCATGAAAGCAAAAAAGCGGAGCCCCTCTCCCAAAGGGAAGCTCCGCTGTCCGTTCTTGTGACTATGAATTGTATTCACACTACACGATTACTTAATCCCCGAAATCGTATAGTTCTCAATAATATACTTTTGGAAAACAATGAAGATAATCATGATCGGAACGACCATGAAGGTCGAACCTGCCATTTGCAGGGCAAATTGGCTTTCGTTCTGTCCCTTAAGCAGTGACAGTCCGACGGACAAGGTGTACAGCTTCTCATCGTTCGCAATAATGAGTGGCCACAAGAAGCTGTTCCATCCGCCGATGAAGGTCAGGATGGCCTGTACTGCGATAATTGGCGTCGAAATGGGCAGCACAATTTGTAGAAAAGTGCGGAATTCCCCTGCTCCATCCAGACGTGTCGCCTCCAGCAGTTCTTCCGGGATATCGGACATGAACTGCCGGAACAGGAAGATCGCGAACGCGCCTACCAATCCAGGCAGGACAATCCCCAGCATGGAATTGGTCAATCCCATCTGGTTCAGAATCAAATAGACGGGAATCATCGTCACTTGACCTGGAATCATCATCGTTGCTAGTACCAGATAGAACAGAAACCCTTTGCCTTTAAATTGGAATTTGGCAAAGCCATAACCCGCCATGGCATTCAGGAATAATCCGAAGAAAGAAGCTAAAACAATGATCAGCGTATTCGTCAGATAGGTTCCAAAAGCCATGCTATCGAATAGTAATTTAAAATTATCCAGTGTAAAATGCTGCGGCCAGATGGTCGGGGGAATTTGGGTTACCTCGCCCTCAGTCTTAAAGGAGGATAAAATCATCCACGCAAAAGGCAGCACCATCAACAGACCTCCCACGGTCAGGAGAGTCGCCACGAACCATTGAAATGTTTTTTCACCACTGCGCGTATTGGCGCGGGCTTGCTGAACAGCTGTTTTCACGTTCATCACCTCTCTCTATCAGGACTCCGCTTTATTTTGCAAACGGAACTGAATCAGCGTCACCGCAATGATTGCGAAGAACAGAATGAACGATCCCGCCGCGGCATACCCGAATTTACTAAATTGGAAGCCGTTATTGTAAATGAACAGGGATGCCGTCAGTGTGCCATCGAGCGGTTTCCCTTTGGTCATGACAAACGGTTCCTCGAAAAATTGCAGCCAGCCGATCATCGTTGTGATGGACACGAAGAAAATAGCGTAACGAAGCTGCGGAAGCGTAATATAACGAATTTGCTGCCATGTATTGGCACCGTCAAGCTGAGCCGCTTCATAATAAGAACCCGGAATCCCTTTAATAGCCGCAATAAAGATAATCATGTTTAAGCCGATGCCCCGCCAAACTGCTAACACAATTAACGAAACTTTCGCAACTGTTGGATCGGTCAACCATGGGACGGGACCTAAATTCATCAAACCAAGTACATAGTTGAATAATCCAAGCGTCGGATTATACAAGTAGCTCCAAACGACCGCGACCGCAACTACATTCGTTACGGACGGTAGATAGAACACGACGCGGAATACTTTGAAAGCACGTGATTTACCCATGTTAATCAGAATCGCGATGCTAAGCGAAAATATCAGCACCAACGGAACACCTATGATGACGAAGAACAGGGTATTACCAAGGGACTTTATAAAGGAAGGGTCCAATAGTACGTTTGTATAATTTTCGAGACCTATAAAGCGAATACTATCATAATTAACGAGTCCGGACAGATCCATATCCGTGAAGCTGATCACGAGCGCCAGTAGTATCGGCAACAGCGAAAACAGCGTTAACAGGATGATGGAGGGACCGATAAACAAGTATGGCGCAAGCTTCTGCGAGCTTCCTTTCATGCCTTCACTCCCTTTGACAATGGCGGATATGGATCATTATTTTTTCATAATACTTGCAGCCTGCTGATTAAAGTCATCCATTTCCTTTTGTACATCGGCATGACCGCGGTAAATACGCTCGAAGCTCTTGATAAATTGTTGAGAAACCTCTTCCCATGCAGCCAGTTGCGGCAATGCTGCGGAATGATCTAGCTGTTTGCGAATCGTCCGAAGCATCGGATCACTCTTCAGTTTGGCATCTTCCCACGATTTAGTAGTCGCAGGCAAGTTACTGGACAGATCCATCCATTTCAGCTGCGTTTCTGGTTTGCTCATGTAAGCCAGGAATTTGGCTGACTCCTCTGGATGCTTGCTGAATTTCATAATTGAAAGGTTGGCACCACCCAAAACGGACAGGTTGTTTACTTTTCCAGGAAGCTCCGCTATATTCCACTTACCTTCCAGTTCTGGTGCCTTGCTCTTGATTTCTTTAATCATGAAAGGGCCGCTGATAAACATTGGAACGATCCCCTCGCCTTGCAAACCTTGAACGGAGTCAATTCCAATATCCACTGCGTTAGAGCCATTTTGGAAAAAGGTATTTACATACTTCACAGCATCTACAAACGGTGGTTGGTTGAACAGCGGATTGCCCTGCTCGTCAACCAGTTTGGAACCGTTCTGGAGAGCAAACATAAAGCCCATAGACTGCTCCTTTGCACTAAAGGAGATACCATATTTGCCTTTGCCCCGAGCCGCCAGCTTTTGGGCAGCATCGGAAAGCTCTTCCCACGTTTTAGGTGCTTCATTATATCCGACTTGTTTCAGCAGGTCAGAACGGTAGAACAAAACTCTCGTTTCAGTGTACCAAGGCACACCGACCGGTTTTCCTTCAAATTTTGTCGTACCTACAGCACCCTCGAAGAAATTCTTCGATTCCAGCTCAGGATACTTGCTGATATAAGGGGTAATATCCGTCAATGCACCCGCAGACGCAAGTTCTGGAACCCATGATGTACCTAACTGAACCACGTCCGGACCGGATTTTGAAGCAACTGCTGTCAGCAGCTTATCGTGAGCGTTATCCCAAGGCAACGCCTGTACCTCAACATGAATATCCGGATTTTCCTTTTCAAAACCTTTCACAATTTCAGGCAGCAGCTTTCCTTCCGCTCCCATACCCCATAAGGTGATGGTCGTCTTGCCACTCGCATCTTTGCCAGACGAATCATCCTTGGACGAGCAGCCCACCAGCGCGCCCCCCAGTAATAAGGTACTTGCCAAAATGATCCCTAACGTTCTTTTCATCATACGAATTCCTCCCGAGATGACCGGTTTACCGATCATGCAATATGATAACGGATTCAAATACGAGGACTTTGCAAAAATTCAATAAGCAACTTCCAATGAACATTATATAGAACGAAATGGTTTAATTCGTCCATATATTGCACTTTGAAACGACAAGAATCGAATTTTGTAAAATCCTGATGCATGTAAATACCTAGCGATTAAAGCATACCGCTATAACACTTATGTTCAAAGCACAAGGACCATACCCTTCAATAGAAACGTTTCGATAGTCATTATAGAACAAATTGAAACCGTATTCAATAGGAATATTATTTTTTATTTGTTCAGAATACCAACTTTTTTTCATATATATCATCTTTATTACGTTATTTAACCTATGAAAAGACCCTGAATTGGATTTGACTCTGTATTTGAAAGCGTATATAATCCAACTGAGTTCAATAATAGAAACGTTTCGATTAATAATACGACAGAACATTATGCTTCTATACTAGCTATTAGCCTTTTTAGCACTTTTTTGAATCATCTTTATCCAAAAAATCTCATGAATCTGAAAAAGAGAGCTGTCCACCAACAATACAGCTTATGGAGGATTATGATGGAACAACACCTGAATTCCTATTTAGAAAGCATGACGCTTGAAGAAAAAGTTGATCAACTGCTACAGCTTGTAGGTGCCTTCTTTGAAGAAGCGGGAACAGATAGTCAAATTACCGGCCCTATGGCTTCTCTTGGCATCACAGAGAAAAATGTCCATAACGTCGGTTCCGTGCTTGGCATCGCAGGGGCCAAGGAAGCAATTCGTGTTCAGCAGGCTCATTTGAGTAAAAACCGTCTGGGTATTCCGCTTTTAATTATGGCAGATATTGTACATGGCTTCAAAACGATTTTCCCTATACCGCTGGCTATTGGTTGCTCATGGGATATGCGGCTGGCAGAAGAGAGCGCTACCATTGCTGCCCGCGAGGCGGCTGTATCCGGTGTTCACGTCACATTCGCCCCTATGGTCGATCTGGTGCGTGACCCGCGCTGGGGCCGTGTGATGGAATCTACTGGGGAAGACCCTCATCTCAACAGTCAATTTGCCCGTGCGTTTGTGCGCGGATTTCAGGGTAAAGATCTGACGAACGATACCGACCGGGTGGCCGCATGCGTGAAGCATTTTGCCGCATATGGAGCTGGTGAAGGCGGACGGGATTACAACACTGTAGATGTATCCGCATGGCAGCTGCGAGAGTATTATCTCCCCTCCTACAAAGCTGCCTTAGATGAAGGCTGCGAAATGGTGATGACGTCCTTCAATACCGTAGAAGGCGTAGCCGCAACGGGCAATAAGCGCCTGATGCGTGATTTGCTTCGTGATGAATGGGGCTTTGATGGTGTACTCATCTCGGATTGGGCCGCCATCAAGGAGCTTATCCCTCACGGCATCGCCGAGGATGAGCGCGAGGCAGCGAAGAAAGCACTGCTGGCTGGCGTAGATATTGAAATGATGACCTCCTGCTATAACGGGCATCTGCCTGAACTGGTTCGCAGCGGACAGCTGGATGAAGCGCTCATTGATGAAGCAGTAATGCGTATATTGAAGCTCAAGCAAAAGCTGGGCTTGTTCGAAAATCCGCTACGCGGCGCAGACCCTGAGCGTGAACGTGAAGTTGTGTTCTGTGAAGCTCACCGTACGGTTGCCAAAGAATTAGCTATTAAATCTTGCGTGTTGCTCAAAAATGATTCCGTTCTTCCATTGAATCGCAATCAACATATTGCGTTGATCGGGCCTTTTGCAGAGAGTGGTGATATCTTGGGCTCTTGGTCGTGGAGCGGTTCGCAAGAGGAAGCTATTCGCGTTGTTGACGGGTTCCAATCGAAAATATCCTCCTCGCTGCTCACGGTTGCGACAGGTTGCTCTATCGACGATATAACTGAGGAGCAATATGCAGAAGCTCTGCAAGTTGCCAGCCAAGCAGAGGTTATCGTGTTGGCGCTTGGAGAGCGCTCGGATATGAGTGGTGAAGCAGGCAGCCGTTCCAATATTCGCCTGCCACAAGCCCAGTTGGAACTGGTGAAGCGCCTGAAGACGCTGAACAAGCCTATGGTAGCCGTATTATTTAATGGTCGTCCGTTGGATCTGCACGGTGTTATTGAAGAAGCAGACGCTGTACTGGAAGCCTGGTTCCCTGGTGGCGAAGGCGGCGCGGCGATTGCCGACTTGTTGTACGGTGATGCCGAACCTACGGGTCGCCTGACCATGTCATTCCCGCAATCGGTCGGACAGGTGCCCGTGTACTACAATCATTTTAATACAGGACGCCCGCAGTTAGATCCGAATACAAAAGAACGTTATGTGTCTCAATATCTAGACGTACCGAACGAACCTTTATTCCCGTTTGGCTATGGACTGAGTTATACCGATGTCGCTTATGATAGCGTACAGCTTTCCGGCGATACCCTTATACCTGGTCAGGAACTGACCGTGAAAGTGCAGGTAACGAACACAGGAACACGTCCAGTCGAAGAAACCGTCCAGTTCTATGTTCGTGATATCAGCGGTGATACGGTTCGCCCAATGAAAGAACTGAAAGATTTCTGCAAAGTCCTTCTTGCCCCAGGCGAAAGCCGGGAAGTGGAATTTGCATTGACCGAGCCTCAGCTGCGCTATCATCATGCAGATTTGAGCTTCAGCAGTGACAGCGGTGAATTTGCCGTCTTTACAGGACCTAACAGCCGAGATACCAGCGAAAGCCGTTTTCGGTTAGTGAAATAAACAAGAAAGTGAGGCGTTCCCTTTGATGAATACAAGTCTGGATCAAAATATTTTGCTGCGGGCCGGCGACCTGTCTTTTACCTTCTTGAGCAGCGGTGATGTGTATAAGATCGCCCATGGCTCAACGATGATCAACCAGCTGTTGACCAATTCAGTCGATGGTTCCCTGAACAATCTGTACTTGAGATTGTACCGTCCATCCGGTGTAAGTATCACTCCCCTGCTTGGAGTTCGCTCACCGGGAGTCATCCGACAAACAGATCAGCAGATTATTTGGGAAGGTTTCACCGCTGGTGTAGGCTATCAGGTGACCTTCACGCTAAGCCGCCTGGGAGTATGGTTCTGGGATGTAACCCTACAGGGCGATGACGTGGAAGCAGATGTCGTGTACGGTCAGGATATCGGCATTGCCGATACCGCTGCTGTACGCAGTAATGAAGCTTATTTGTCTCAATATATTGACCACACCGTCTACCATAATGAACAAAGAGGCTATACTGTTTGCTCACGTCAAAACCAGCCTCAAAGTCAGACATTCCCATACATTCAACAAGGCTCGTTAACCCGCACTGTTGGTTACTCGACTGACGGTTTTCAGTTCTTTGGACTATCGTACAAGGAAACGAATGAGCCGGAAGCACTCCGTCGCGACTCGCTCGCCAATGAAGTATGCCAATACGAATTCGCCTATACCGCATTGCAGTCCGAGCGAGTGGAACTTGCCGGGGAAGCTCGCTTTACTTTTTACGGTCTTTTCCAGCCCAATCATCCAGCCGCAGTGACAAAGCTGGAGTATCAGGAACTGGTGACAAAGGCACGCGACGAAGTAACTGCCGTTCTAGCAGACGCCTCTGAGACCAGCATACCGACACACGCGGCAAGCGATCTTCAGGCAGGGCGTGTGGCTCCAGCTCAAACCATCGGTGAGCCGCTGCGTACGCTGGACTTCACCGATGCCGAAGTGAATCAACTTTTCCCCAAACGGCAGGAAGAAGAATGGGATGGCAATAAACTCCTTTCCTTTTTCACGGACAGCTATGAGCATGTTGTACTCAAATCCAAAGAGCTTCGTGTAGAGCGTCCCCACGGGCACATTTTAATGGGCGGGCATTACTCAGGAGGTAAGGAAGAAACCATTACAACCACCTCCTATATGTACGGAGTGTTCAATTCCCAGCTCGTAATCGGCAATACGAATTTCAACAAAATGATTACCAACGCGCGTAATGCGCTCAATATTCCCAAGACATCCGGTCAGCGCATTTATGTCGGAATCCAAGGGAAATACCGCCTGCTCACGATGCCTTCCCTGTTCGAGATTGGCTTTAATTATGTGCGCTGGTACTACAAAACGGCTGACGATACATTCATTATTACAAACTATACGAATGCCGATAGCCCAGAAGTACGGCTTCACATGCGTGCGGCAAGTGGCAAAACCTATCCGTTCCTCATCACTCAGCAAATGTCTATGCATGTGAACGAATATGAGCTTCCGTTTCATATGGAACGTGAAGGCGACGCCTTACTCTTCCGGGCAGACTCTGCTTCCCTAAGTGCCGAAGCCTATCCCGACCTGCTGTACCGAATGCACATAGAAGGCGCTCCATTACAGCATGTGAGCGACGCTCACGCACTGCTACAGGGTAATGCTTCCCCTGATGCATCTCTGGTTGTGCTAGAGCTGGGTGACAGCAGCGAATGGACCTGCACCGTGCAGGGTTGGCTGAATGGACTTTCAGCCGGGCAAGAATCAGCACACAAAGAGCGTCACGCTTCCTTTGAAGATGAGCGCGAGCACTATCGGGCATATTTTGCCGAGCTTATGAACGGTTTCCATCTATCGCTGGGTCAACATGAAACAAGCGAGCTGTTCCGTGTGAACGCAGTGGCTTGGTGGTACACCCATAATATGCTCGTTCACTATTCTGTACCTCACGGTCTGGAGCAATACGGCGGTGCAGCCTGGGGAACACGCGATGTGTGTCAGGGGCCTGTGGAATATTTCTCAGCTGTGCAAAAGTTCGATGAGGTTCGTTCCATTCTGCTGACTGTCTTCAGCCATCAGTACGAGGACAGCGGAAACTGGCCGCAATGGTTTATGTTTGACAACTATACTCACGTGCAGCAAGAAGAAAGCCATGGGGATATTATCGTCTGGCCGCTCAAGGTACTGGGCGATTATTTGACCGCTACCCGTGATTACAGTATTCTGGAAGAAAATGTACCTTACACCCATCGACATACTTTCGATTATACCAAGCAGACCGCGACTCTCATGGAACATGTCCTGAAGGAAATCGAATACATTCGAGATAATTTCCTGCATGATACGTATTTGTCGGCCTATGGCGACGGCGATTGGGACGATACCCTCCAGCCAGCCAATGCACAGCTGAAGCAATACATGGCGAGCAGCTGGACGGTTGCACTCACCTACCAAGTTATTAGTAACTTTGCTGCAGCTTTGGAGCAGGCCCCCGCGGGTGTAGTAAGCGAAGCCGACAAGATTGCACAAGATCTACATCAGATGGCCAATGGCATCCGTAAAGACTTCAACCGCTACATGCTGGAGAGCGGAATTATTCCGGGCTTCGTGTATATGGAAGAGCCCGGTCAACCTAAGCTGATGCTCCATCCGTCTGACACTGAGACGGGAATCCATTACCGCTTGCTGCCGATGACGCGCAGCATGATCAGCCAGCTGCTCACGCCTGAGCAAGCATTGGCTCATGAGCAACTCATCCGTGAGCAGTTCCTCTGCCCGGATGGTGTGCGTCTGATGAACCGTCCTGCACAGTATGATGGCGGTGTGAGCTCGCACTTCAAGCGCGCAGAGCAAGCGGCCAACTTTGGACGTGAAGTCGGGCTGCAATATGTGCATGCCCATATCCGCTTTGCGGAAGCGATGGCCAAGTTGGGACGCAAGGATGACGCTTGGCATAGCTTGAAGCTCATCAATCCGGTCGGCATCCGTGCGTCCGTACCGAATGCCGAATGGCGCCAAAGCAACGCCTATTTCAGTAGCTCGGACGGTAAATTTAATTCCCGCTATGAAGCACAGGAACGGTTTGGTGAACTGCGTGAAGGAGCTGTACCCGTCAAAGGCGGTTGGAGAATCTATTCCAGCGGTCCGGGAATCTATATGAATCAGCTGATATCGAATGTCCTTGGTGTTCGTCAGTCAGGCGAAGACCTGATCCTGGACCCTGTGCTGCCGGATCATCTCGACGGATTGGAATTTAAGTTTTCCTTTGCAGGGAAACCGATCACCTTCGTCTACCGTATGTTGCAAGAGCATACTGGCGGTGAGCAGGGCCGTGTAGTATTGAATGGAACACCACTGGAAAGCGAGCCAGCCGGCGATAATCGCTACCGCTCCGGTGCCTTACGCATCAAACGCGAGGTTTTCGAGCAGACGTTAGCAGAGCATGATGGTGTACATCGTCTGGAGATTATTTTATAAAGAGTTTTTGATGCTAATCTGGTATAGGCAACAAAGGGATGGCGATCTTGCGGGATCGCCCTTTGCTGCTTAGGTGTAGGACTACGACATTTGGAATAGATATGTGGTTAATAATGAATATACAATAGCAATGATAAGACGGACGACAAGGAGGTGACGATGTGGTCAGCATTAAAGATATCGCCAAACAGGCGGGCGTTTCCATATCTACCGTTTCATATGCCTTGAATGGTAGCGATAAGGTAACAGAAGAAACTTGCGCACGTATTTTAGCCATTGCCAAAGAGCTTAACTATGTGCCCAATGCCGCCGCACGTAATCTCAAGAAAAGGCAGACCAAAATTATTGGCGTTTTCCTAACTGATTTTCGTGGAGACGTTTATGGAGATTTACTGTACGGCATCAAGGAAATTTTGAACCGCAAGGGCTATGATCTCATCGTATGTAGCGGTAAGCAGTCTCACCGAATGCTGCCGGAACGCATGATTGACGGCGCCATTGTGCTGGATCAGACGTTTGAAAGTCAGGAGCTACTGAACTACGCCGAGCGAGGACATAAAGTTGTCGTGTTGGACCGTGAACTGAATCATCCTAACATTAACCAGGTGCTGCTGGATAACAAAGCAGGCGCCGCTCTCGCCATAGAACATCTATTGGAATTGGGACACCGTAAGCTTTATGTGGTTACCGGACCAGAAGGTTCTTACGATTCATGGCAACGGATGCAGGCGGTCAAGCAGACCATTGAGCGTAGCGGCGTCGCTGAAATGATTGAAATTTACGGCGATTTTGAGAAATCGGGCGGCGAACAGGCGGCGGAAATCATTTTGCAGCAACAAGTTGGCCCGGGTTTGGAACCTGTAGCCGTATTTTGCCTCAATGATGAAATGGCAGTGGGCTTTTACAATCGAATGGCTCAGTCAGAGCTGACGATTGGCAAGGATATTCATATCGTCGGCTTTGATAATATCGAGCTGGCGCAATATATTCAGCCCCGTCTGACAACGATTGACTACTCCAAACGTAAATGGGGCGCTGTAGCTGCCGAACAAGTTCTCAAAATCATTGCCGGGGAAGACGTGGAGCATGAACGTTTATACGTTACGCTTGTCCAAAGAGAATCAGCAGGCGCAGTATTCATCACCCAAGATCAACAGAATCTGTGATGAGCAACGCACAAGTAACCTGCTCGCCGACCTCCAAAAAAAGAACTTCCACAGTCCCAGTACACGGGTTGGAAGTTCTTTTGGTTATACTTTTTAACCTAACAAGTCCTCAATTGAATTCGACAACGACCGTAAGGGATTACCAACCGTTTGCCCCGTCTCCAGCTCCACTTGTAACGCAGCATCAACCATAGACAACTGTGCTACAGCCAGCCCTCTGCTTGGATCAGCCTCCCTTAGCTCATACAGCGAACGAACCAGCAGTTCCTTATACTCGTCTTCACGTCCCTGCATAATCAATTCAAAAGCGTCCTCCACCACCTTGACCTCTATCCAATAAGAGATATCTGGTTTGCCTAACAGAGCAGCCGTATGATAAAGACGCTTCATCGTTCCCTCTACAGTAGCCGGATTCGTGAATACCAAGGTCCGTGGCAGCAAACCATCGCATATCTCATGAAAAAAGGGCTCATCCAGCGCAATTACTGGTGTAGACAGGGGCAATTGAGCCTTTTCTGCCAAAACAATATAATTCGTGCACGTTATCAAAATAACGTCTATGTCGCTTTGAGCAATCCATCTCAGTTGCTCTTCTACCTTGCGACTGGCATCGTCCGCAGAAAAATGCGGGTCTGACGAGATCCGGCGCATAAGCCCAGGGTCCACAAAATGTATCAGCTCCACCTCATAAGAAGCAAAAGCTCGTTCCACATAGGCTATGTTCGAGTGATGTGCATGCAGGCAGCCCACACGTTGCTTCAAGCCTTCCATCGTCCAACCTCCTGTTATAAGTTTGCATCATTTTAACAGGAAGAGGACGATTAGGAAAGCATGCCAATCACGCCATACCACAAATGCACTTTCTTAAAACTTGCCGTTTGTATTTTTCCACTCTGTTTTAGCTGGAACCTCCTGAACTACGTCCCAATGTTCCGCTACCTTGCCGTTCTCTACCCGGAACAGATCATAGACAGCGGCTGAAGTTCCCTTAGACGATGTCAATTCACTCACAACCAGCACAAAGTTGCCTTCTCCAATGACCATGTGAACCTGATCATATCCAAAGGGAGAACCCTGGCTTCCCGCTGCGGAAAATGCTTGTTTCAAATTGGATACACCGTCACCAAAAAGAGGATTATGCTGAATGTAATGGTCACCGTTATAGTAGCTTTCCAATGCAGCACGATTTTTGCCAACCAGGACATCATCCACAAACTTGCGGATCAGTGTTTTGTTCGTCTCAGTTTGGTTGAGATCCGTGATCTGTGTTGTTCCGTCAATCATGGTATGTCCGCTTGGATTGGCTGGAGCCGAGTCCTGTATGTTGTCCCAATGCTCGACAATTTTACCGTTGCTATCGAAGCGGAAAATATCAAACACAATGCTCGTTTTCCCTGCAATGGACTTTTTATAATGAACCGCTACATAATTGCCATCCTGAATAACACGTTGGATTTCAACCTGTACATTGGCTCCCTTCAATTGGCTAATCCCTTGCAGCAAGGCATCTCTCCCGCTAGCAAAGCTCAGATTGTGCTGAATGTACTGATCCTTGCTGATCCAAGTCTCGGCCGCTTTCGTATTTCCGGTTTCAAAGCTTTTCAGAATCTCTATAACCTTATCCTTATTACTCACCCCGATTTGCACCGTTTTGCTGGTCGGGTCCCAAATCACTTGCTTGCCCCATGCTTCTTTGATGACATCGACCGGTACATAGGTTACCCCTTGTTTAGTCAAGATGGGTGAGGTGGACAGCGGTACCTTAATCCCGTTGATTTGCGCTTCCGGGCTGCCCGACACCAGTACAACCGTCGCCTGATCATAACGAATGGTTGTGCTTTGACGCGCCGTATTGAACGTAATATGCTTGGAATCCAGTGGAATCCCC
Organism: Paenibacillus sp. FSL M8-0228; assembly: GCF_038007385.1. Lineage (NCBI taxonomy): Bacteria > Bacillati > Bacillota > Bacilli > Caryophanales > Paenibacillaceae > Paenibacillus > Paenibacillus sp. FSL M8-0228. The sequence goes on along the minus strand of NZ_JBBOXA010000001.1, from coordinate 343,396 downwards.
AAACTGGAAGCCAATTGTCTCAAAGGAATCAAAACCTGCTGATTTTCCACGATAGGAGCAATCTTGTAAGCCTCTTTCTTGCCATCTACCCAAACCTGGATACCTGTAGCGGGTTTTGCTTCGGCCGCCAAGGCCGGTACAGCAGAAGATAGCACGAGCAAACCAGCGAGTGCGGCAGTAACCGTATGTTTTTTCATGAATGTGAACCCCTCTCAACATGTAAAATAAAATGTGGAAAACATTTTCCCTTTATGTAACTAATATAGTTACACCTAATCGCAAGAAGCAACTTTTCCCCGCCTATCTAACTTTAAACCCCATTTAAATCTTTTGAAACCTCAATAACCCTCCTTTCAAAAATTTATAATTGTACTGCTACAATGCAAGCCACAAGCCTTAGAATAAAGGATATGGGGAGCAATAACAATGTGTGATAACTTGCTAATGCCAAAACTCAAAAAAAGCGGCTCCTATCGCCAAGCGAATGAACGCTTTTTGAATAGTAAGCCGCTGTGTTAACCCCATTGCTATTGTTATACGGATAACGTCCTCCGAAACTTGATAAAGCTCCCGATCCGCCAGATTGAGATATACACCAGTGCCATCGTAATCGCCAGCATGCTAATTTCGGTCGTACCCAAACTACTGAGATACTGGGTCAAAACGACGCGAATCAAGATAATAGCGATAATAATATATTTAAAATATGGGTTCGGCTTGGGATAAATAAGACCGTCATCCCGTCTTTCATACGCTGTATGCAGCAAGATAACATAGCCAAACAGAGCCCCTAATAGCCCGGCAGCCAGCAGTTCCCAAAAGGCGGGGGGCGCGTACGTTTGACCGGGAATATGCATTAATTGGTACACAGACATCATCATAAGCGGGAATGCGATAAACAAGGGGAGGAGAATCCGGGTTCCGTTTCCCTTTATCGGCCCCCTTCGTCTCTTGGTTCTTAACCAGATCATCAGGCCCACCAGAACAGCTACCAATGCATATATGAATATCGTCGTCATGGTGTAACTCCTTCCTCATAGATCATATGGATACGCTAGTCTAAATCGACAGCTTTTTGTCCAACAAATAAGCGTTCAAGCGGATTAATATATACGCAGCAATCCAACTGATCAACACCGCAACCGGGAAATGCCAGGTAAAAGAAAACCACTGTCCTGTCTGAGCATGATCAAACTGCTCATAAAGCCCATGATCGCCCGACCAATAAAAGACACTCCCGCCACCCATCAAAAGAATCCACAGTATCGGGCTAAGCGGCCGCAAGGTACTGTATTTGGTACTGGCAGTCAGAAGGCCCAGCGCAATAACAAAAGGTGTGAAAGCGATAATCAGCACAAACCAGTTCAATCCAGCTATAATAAAGGACGCTGCATCCGCGAGCGTATAAGGCTGTATCGTTGATGAGATGAACAATGCGTACAGAGAACCCACCACAAACAGGAACAATATCACGACAATGGTTTGTAGAATTGCCGCAATCCATTTGGCGCTAATCAGCCACATGCGCGGATAGGGAAGGGTCAGCCACCATCCGTAGGTGTCATTTTCCCATTCTCGTCTCAAACTTCCCACACCCATGAAAATGATCATGTACGGCAAGCCCAGGGTCACATACCACAGCCTTGTCAATTCCAGTTGGTTGTGAAGCGCGAAGTACAAGGAAATAGCGAACGCCGCAATGAGAAATAGTGAGAAATACACAAGTCTCCACGATCTCGGTAGTCGATTGCGGCTCTGTTTTCTCCAGCTTCCTTTATTTCGAAATTCATGGCGTATTAAATCTTTGAACAGCCCTGATGAATTCACGCCTTCCACTCCTTTTTGTACAAATTGCGGAACACCTGATTCAGCGAGCCATGCTCTGCACGCAGATCATCCGAATCACCAGACCATAGGATCCGTCCGCGGCCCATCATGACCGTGTAGTCAAACAAGCCTTCCACTTCCTGAATATCATGCGTGCTAATGAGTATAGATTGCTGCCGACCCTCCAAATAATCAATAATCCCGGCCACAATCGCCTCTCTGGAGAGGACATCAATACCTGCGAACGGTTCATCCAGAATCATGAGTGGAACCTCACGTGCCAGACATAAAATCAGTAGCACACGCGCCTCCTGCCCGCGACTCAACCCGGCCATTTTCAGCTCCAACTCCACGTCCATATGATCAGCAAGTTTATAGGCATCTTTTATATTGAAGCCAGGCAAAAAGGACTTCCCCCATTCCAGCGTCTGCTGAACTGTATGATTGGGGTACCAGCGTGCCCGGTCAGGAAGATAGGATATATCCCGGTTGGTTTCCCAACCAGGCTGTCGGCCCAACACCTGAAGCTCGCCCCCATCTGGCTGAATCAATCCAGTGATCGCTCGAAAGAAGCTGGACTTCCCACAGCCATTGGGTCCAAGCACGCCTACTATGCGTCCTGCCGGAATGACAACATCCAATTGATCCAACGCTTTTTTACTGCCATATTGCTTCACCAGATGATTCGCAACCACAACAGACTCCGTCATGCTTTATCGCCTCCTTCCTTCTCATTTCCGTCCTGTTTGCTTCGTATATACTGCTGAACATCTCCCCAGGATAGTCCCAGGCTGCTCATTTGTCCGAGAAACTGATCTATATACGTCATAGCCAGTTGTTCCCGAAAGCTAGCAATCCGCTCACTGGATGACGTAACATAAGTGCCTAGACCACGCCGTTTCTCAGTCAATCCGTCCCGCTCCAGCTCCTGATACGCTCGCATCACGGTATTCGGATTCATGCGTAATTCCTGCGCCAGATCACGAACAGACGGCATTTTGCTTCCCATTTCGATCTCCCCTTTAGCAATGGAGCTTCGTACTTGATTTAATATTTGTTCATATAATGGCTGGCTAAAATCAATTAAAAATCGGAACGAGCCAACCCGTTGTTCTTCCATGGGTGTTTCCCCCTAATCGGCTGAATCTTTCGTGCCTGTAGTGTATTATATCACTTAATACACATAATACAAGTACTCTATTAGCCAAAATGTCAGTTAGTCACGCTCTCCAAATTCATTCAGTAAATGCTCAGCTTACACTCAGATAGCATTCAAGTTGATCCCTTATGATGTACCACGTACCAAACACCCCATTACTGAAAGGTGGAAAATGAAGATGAAGAGCACCAAAAAAGCAATTTTAGCTGGAACGATGGCGTTAGCATTTTTAGGAGGCGGAGCACTGTACTCCACAAGCGCAGCTCATGCTGCTTCCACTACACCTGAGAAGGCTCCCCTTGCAGACAAAGCACAGGCACCTAAGGGTAACCCAGGCGATGCTAACGGCCCTAAAATCGCAGGAGGAAACTATGCTGAGAACAAAGCTCTCCTGAAATTATTAAAATTATCCTCCAGTCAATTGGATACACAGCTGAAAGCAGGTAAATCCCTTGCTACAATCGCCAAAGCACAAGGCGTAAGTGTAAATTCTGTTATTGATGTGATGGTTTCGGATATGAAAGCGAAACTGGCTACGGAAAAACAAAACGGTAAAATTACAGCAACCGAATATAACCAACGCGTTTCTAATCTAAAACAAATGATGACAGATATGGTGAATGGCGTGAAACCATCCAAGCCACCAGTAGATGGCGGTAAAGCGGATGCAGGTAAAACTCCTGCTCAAGGAGATGCCAAGGCTCCTGCTAAAACCAATACAGCTAAAGCCTCTACTAAGCAGAAATAGCTACAGCTCCCGTTTGGGTACATCCACTCATGTATAATAAATCTCCGTCCGGCTTCCCTGTACGGATAGAGACGACAATAAGCCTGTCCCCTGCTGCGATACAACAGAAGGAGACAGGCTTATTTATCATGTAAATAAGATAATATGGTAGACTAACATGATCCAGAATTCATTTTTCACTCTAATCCATAAAAAGGAGAATGTAATGAAAATAAATCAACAGGAATTTGATGTGCAAGGAATGCGCTATACGGTCAGATCTGCCATGATTCAAGATGCGAAGAATTTGTCTGAAATCCGTTTGCTGATTGATGGAGAGACTGAAAATTTAGACAGAGAGAAGGGAGAAGCATTTATAAGTACATCCGGTTTTGAACAGCTCATCGAAACGGATACAGAGAATAACAGAAACCTATTTTTAGTTGCAGTAGTTCATGATAAAATCGTCGGATTTTCAAGATGTGAGGGCCATGTTCTGAGCAGATTCTCTCATAAAGTTGAATTCGGCGTATGTGTACTAAAGGATTTTTGGAGTTACGGGATCGGGACGAATCTTTTAAAAAAATCTATTTCCTGGGCTGAATCCAATGGCATCAAGAAAATGACTCTACAAGTTTTAGAAACGAATGATAAAGCCATTGAGCTTTATAAAAAACATGGTTTTGAAATCGAAGGGTTATTAAAAAACGATAAGGTTCTTTCAGATGGCAAATACTACAACACCATTATCATGGGGAGATTTCATAAATAAAAAAAGACCCTGTTCAACAGGATCTTTCATCTTCGTATCAATCACTTACCCTAGTAGCGATAATCATCATAAGGATTGCGATTACGATACTGATCACGCGGCTGCTGAGCTGCGGTAATCATCAAAAATATGCCTGAGAGCAAATGCATCAACCAGCCCACAATCGGAATCCATCCAATAACCGAGGTCACGATCCCTAAAATAGATCCATAATAAGACTCTCTATTCGTCACCGATAGTACCAACGTAACAATGTGGAAAATCAGCATAAAGAACAATATAGTATACGCGGAATTTACGACGAGTAGCCCGCCTAAAACGGGAATAGCTAAAAATAGCTCCAATCCGCCTGTAATCCATTTTAATGTTTTTGATGGTGTCATTGTTCCACTCTCCCGATGCTGTTTCATTCCATAATTATATCCTATCCCTATACAGGATGACATACATTTTTTAACATACTATATGCTTATATCGTGACAGTCCCATCCCTTTCTCGAATGAGCTAAGCCCTGGCTACATATATGTGAGAGAGAACGAAATTCCGTGATTTCTAAAGGGGTGAACACGATGGGATATTATATTGAGGTGGAACGCGGCGTGAAGCTGTATGTCGAGGATATTGGAGAAGGCATCCCTGTTCTGATGGTGCACGGCTGGCCGCTGGATCACCGAATGTACGAATACCAGGCCGCCTTGCTGCCTGCTTACGGGTATCGCTGTATTCAGATCGACCTTAGGGGGTTCGGCAAGTCTGATCGACCATGGCATGGATACAATTATGATCGATTGGCAGACGATCTGCTGGCTGTGATGCAGGCACTTCAGTTAAATCAGGTACGGCTGATCGGGTTTTCCATGGGGGGAGCTGTGGTTACACGCTACATGAGCAGACACCGGGGATTTGGTGTCAATCAGTTGATCCTGATCGGAGCAGCTACGCCTCGATTCACCCCAACCAGCGACTTTCCTTATGGTACTCCTGTCACAGAGGTAGATAAACTCATCAAACAAGCCTATACAGATCGTCCACAACTGGTAACTTCTTTTGGCGAAATGTTGTTTGCTAATCCCGTCAGCCAGAGCTTACGCGACTGGTTACGTGACCAGGGCTTTGCGGCAACAGTTCATAGCATGGCTTGTACTTTGTACTCACTACGTGACTCTGATTTGCGCCCTGATTTGCCATGTATACACGTGCCCACCTGGATTCTACACGGCAAGCTGGATCGGGTCTGTCCTTTCCCCCTGGCTGTCCAAACTCAAAAAGGAATTGCCGGATCAAGACTTATTCCTTTCGAACGAAGCGGCCACGGTGTGTTTTACGAAGCGCTACCCGAATTTAACTCTATCCTACTGAGCATACTAGCCCCATCCTCCGCACATAATTGAAAACCTGTTCATCCTTATGTATAATTTATATTTATAAAAAACAAAAAAGACGCCTCAGCGCCGTTAATGGCTATGGGGCATCTTTCACTACAAACATTTATCCGCTTAGGATTGTTTGGTATGGTTGAAGCTCGTATTATTTAAAACAGCCAGCTTTTTCTCGCCCTTCACCATGGCAGAACCGCAAATGGGGCATGTCGGCTCGACAGAAAAAGCGAAGTTATCTCGCATCCAGCCGTTACATGTATCGCTGGCGCAATTCCAGACAGTTGTAATTTCCTCAGGAATCTCATCCATTGGCTTTTTCCGTGAATTGTACATAAACATCCCTCTTTCTTCATGATTTATAAAGCGATAAGATGTAATCAGTTCAAAAACGGTCTTATGAACAGATAAAAACAAATGCCCCAAACGCTATGTTCGGGGCATCTGAAGTAGGCTGTAATTTAAAATTACAGTTTTACAACGTTCTCAGCTTGTGGTCCACGGTTTCCTTCAACTACGTTGAATTCTACGCGTTGGCCTTCGTCCAAAGATTTGAAACCTTCGCCTTGGATTGCGGAGAAATGTACGAATACGTCGCTTCCACCTTCAACCTCGATGAAACCGAAACCTTTTTCTGCGTTAAACCATTTAACTGTACCTGTTTGCATGGAATTACCTCCAAAATGTATTTATATGACCTTTATTTTTTACAAATAAAAATTCACATATTGCACAAGGTTATTTCAACCTAAAACAATAGCCCTCTACAATATGCGAATCTCAGGTCACAATCTCAATATACTCATATTACCATAAGTGTATTGAAAACGCAAGCACTGGTGAATTTAATTTATGCAGAGTGCTTATGTTCTCTATTGCTGCTTCAAAGCTGTGTTCATTCGGTGGGAGCGAGTCATTAACGCCTACTTAAAACATTATATCCGCAGTTGCTACCTATTATACCAGCAATCAAGAAATAAATATACAAAACATTGCGCAGGAGACGAACTTCTTAATAAAAGCCCATCTCCTGCGTTTATTTGCTTATTTTGAACTACAATTCTGCCAGTGCTTTAATTTCCTCTGCTGTCAGCGCTTTGTTATACAATTGAACTTCATCCAGGCTGCCATTGAAGTAAGCATCGGCGGCAAAGCGGCTTTTGCCGAGATAAGCCTCGCTCGTCAGCAACTCATTGGGATTAAAGGTAATACCGTCATTAACAGCTACTTCCTCACCATTTACATACAATTTCCCTGTATTCCCTTCCAGTGTAACCGCTACATGTGTCCACTGGTTTAGCGGTAATGATGATTTGGAAAGCAAGCTTTGATCCGTACCTTCATGGATTGTAAACTGGAGTACACCGCTACCTTGGGAAGGGGTAAGAAACATATGCCGGGCTTGGCCGTTGCCGAAGTCAAAAATCCGTTGCCAAGCTGCACCGCCCTTCCAGTTCACCCAAGCGGAAAAGGTAAAATCCTTCGCATCTGTTACTGTATTTGGTAGTTGCACGTAACCATCCTTACCGTTTAGGACAAGCGCACCGCCAAGCTTCCCGTCTTTATCCCATGCAGCACCACCATAGGTCTTACCATCAAATTGATTGTATGTGCTGTCGACAACCGTAGTTCCTTGATCTTCATTCCACGAATAGCGTGCGAGCTGAGGACCTTGGGCCTGCCCGGGAACAATGGCTGTAAAGCTTTTCTTAGCGGTGGCTTTGTCCTTTTTAATGGTCGCCGTCAATGTAACTTTTACAGGCTGAGAACCGGCTTCTGGACGGTATACATCACCTGTCACAGAAATATTCTCCGGGTGGGTGGACTCCCATGAAATAGTGGTATCTTGTGCTGCTTGAGTAGGTAGCGTCAGATTATAAAGAACATTGCTCGTATCGCCCAGACTAAGGTCCTTCTGCACAGCAGTTACAATCTTGCTGGCCTTCAGGTCAGGCTTTAGCGAACCCCATACCGCAACACCCTTGGAGGACAACGCGGTAAAAGCAAGCGTCTTGGCACCTGTGTCTGGATCACGGTGCCGCAGGAATACACCTTTGTACTTCGTGCCCTCTGCTGTAATTTCCAACTGATTGTCTGCCCCCAACTTCCATGTACCGTTCACTCCACCAGACAGTTTGCCACCGCGATCCAGATTGACGATAACAGCTTGCTTAATATTTGCCGAAATTTCCTTTCCATGATTTACATACGAGTATTGACCGAGGACATCCTTTTCTGACAGCCTTTTCAGTGAATCCTCATCTCCCGAATAACGATAAGGAGCAACCACAGGCCAACCGTCAGCGTTCATGAACATTTCATGTACCCGCACTTCAAACTGTTCGCCTCTCCCAGGGAAACGTGAATGAAAAATGACAAAATGCTTTTTCGTCTTGGGATCATAATAAGCCGAGTTGTGTCCGGGCGACACATAGCCTGCACCCAGTCCTGTACCCGGATCACCAATTTCTCTTGGAATCAGGTAATTACCTATCAGTTTGACACCGTATGGTTCAATGGAAGCGTCATCAAAAAGTGGTTTGTCCGGATTCGCCTTGACCTTGATCATATCGTTGCCTTCAGCATCGTAGAAAGGACCATCCGGTGTTTTGGACCGAGCCACCCGCAGGTTGTATCCGCCATCCGCTGACAATCCACCATACGATAGGAACAAGTAATAGTAGTCCGTTTGCGGACTGTATTGTATGTACGGCCCTTCCATACGAGCATGGTTGCCGCCTGTCAGCTTTTTCCCGTAGCCTTGACCTGGGAGCGGCTTCCCTGTTTTTTCATCCATCTGCATAATGAAGATGCCTCCTGAGTAGGAGCCATATACCATCCACAGCTTGCCGTTCTTATCGTAAAAGGTGTCCGGGTCCACGGCGTTCGGATGCTTGGTTGCGTCATAGATCGCCCCATCCTCACTCGGTTGGTCCCACATACCGGATTTTAGAAAAATCCCTTTATTCTTATACGGCCCTTCAATTTTATCAGCAACTGCTAGGCCCATTGCTGAACGCGGGGAATCACCTTTACAAGCGTTATAATACATATAGAACTTGCCATCTGCCAGTTGAATGACATCAGCTGCCCACAGCGTGTCTGTCTGCGCCCAATCCAGTGCTTCCTTTAATTCTTCTTTAACGTTGGGAATTAATGCATTACCATTTGCCACTCCTGTAGCAATCGTATCCCAATTCATGAGGTCTTTGGACTTGGCAGCCGCAAGATGGGAGCCAAAAATGTAAAATGTGTCTTTCACTTTCAGGATGGATGGATCATGTACGGAAGTCTCCTTGAAGGAAACGGCCTTTTTACTTTGGATTGAAAGGTTCCCCATATCTTGAGCCTGAAGGGAAGTTTGACCCACACTTTGAGCCTCAACTGTATCTAAATTGAGTGTTTGCTCGGCGCCTACCAAAGAAGCAGGCAACAACAGCGCACCTGCGAGTGAAGCTGCCGTTACTTTACGAACAAATAAATGCTTCATAAATTAATCTCCTCTCGTTTTGAACATCCCTGATAACATAAAACAATTTTGGGAAAGCGGTCAGGATTATGTTTGTATTAACTTCTTTCCCCTCGAATTTAAAGTTACTTATCCCTCCTGTCCAATTTAAAGCGCTTTCAATAGATTTGAAAAATAAAAGCACCTTCTGTTAAGAAGGCCTATTCAAACCTGACGGTTAACCGTACCTCTATATTATTCAATGGATATGGAAAATTCAATATGTAATTTTATATTTTTATAAATTATTCACTGTATTATTAATTATAATAAATGTATTGCTTTAATTCCTAGTTTAAAGTTATAATTTGACAAGTAAAATTCTATATGTTACCTGCCGATATATTTAAAAACAACTGTTTTATGATGATTATAATACAAATATTTACATTTTATGAGGAGGTGAAAATATATGCAATGGTATTTAAACGGATTAAAAAACTATGTAGGATTCCAAGGTAGAGCAAGACGTACCGAATATTGGATGTTTGTTCTATTTAGCGTAATTGCCAGCTTTGTAGTCAGCCTGATCGATAGTCTTGTAGGCTTATCACCGGTATTGACTTTGATTTATTCTCTTGCTGTCCTGTTGCCATCCTTGGCCGTTATGGCCCGTAGACTGCATGACACAGGTAGAAGCGGATGGTGGATTCTAATCAGTCTGATCCCTCTCGTAGGGTCAATTATTTTGATTGTATTCTTCTGCCAAGACAGTCAGCCTAGCGACAATAAGTATGGAAAAAACCCTAAATTGTAATGGTTGTAGATGTCTAAAACCTCTTTCACTTTTGTGAAGGAGGTTTTTTTCATATCCGGCAGAATCCAAAGGGTAAATTACTTCCATTATTCACATCCATGAATTTTTTTAGCTTTACCTGTTTACATTCTCCTCTTTTAGTTTATTTTAAACGAGTATTAAGCTGGCACTAAGATTGGGTGTGTATGATGTATATTAGAATCTGGTAACTACATAAGCCGGATCGGCTAAAGGCATAAACATTACTCCCGTTGGATATCCATATAAGGCTCCACTCTGTCAGAAATTGAATGAAACACAAAGGAGATTTTACACTTATGAATCGAAAACGAATGTTGGTCATCTGTACACTGTTGCTGGCGTTGTCTATTGGGCAATCTTCTACTTGGGGAAGTCGGGCTAATGCTGCTACACTGGCTCCAGAGAGAGCCCCTCAGGTACAGGATAATGAAGCTTCCAAGGATGATGAACTGTTGAAAACATTGGGCGCATCCTCGGATGAGCAATTATATGAAGCGTTGTATAACGGTCAAACCTTGGCAGATATTGCACACACCAATAATCAGGATGCACAGGCTGTCGTTGATTTACAAGTAGCTCAGTTAACGGAGCAGTTGGATCAACGACTGGCTAATAAGAGCATTACGCCTGAGCAATATCAAGCCCATAAAGCAGAATTGACACAAGTCGTTGCTAAAAGTGTGTTCGGGCTGTAAGTCAGTGACGTACGTGGCCAGCTAAACGCCGTAGTTCATGACACCCTCAGAGGTGCTTATTAATTCATGTCAAAAAGGCGCTCCCCCGACGGGATGGCGCCTTTTTGCTGTCTATATTTTGTTGTAAATTACACTTGGTATACTCGGATCAAGTTAGTGGTGCCCGCCTCAGCGACTGGAACACCCGCCGACAGGACTACAGTGTCACCTTTATGGATATATCCTGCATTCAGAGCGTTACGGATGGAGGATTCGAACATTTCATCCGTTGTAGCTACTTTATCCCCTTTGATCGGGAACACACCGGATAACAGGCAAATTTTAGCGAATACCGTATTATTCGGAGTAACCGCAATAATAGGCGCCTTCGGACGATATTTGGATACCATACGTGCCGTGAATCCACTGGCAGTCGAGGTAATAATCGCTTTGGCATCCAGCTCCAGAGACGAACTTACCGCACCCTGACTAATCACTTCGGTAATGTTGGTGCTCTGACGTGCTCTGCGCTTATCGAACTGCTCCTGATAATCCAATTGTGATTCTGCACTGGCAGCTACCGCAGCCATGGTCCGTACAGACTCGACAGGATATTTACCTGCAGCAGATTCGCCCGACAGCATAACAACATCGGCTCCTTGCATAACGGCATTAAACACGTCACTAACTTCAGCTCTCGTCGGACGCGGGTTCACCTGCATGGATTCCAGCATGTGGGTAGCTACGATAACGGGCTTGCCGACCAGATTACACTTGTCGATCATTTCTTTTTGCATCACAGGCACATCTTGAATCGGCACCTCGACGCCCAGATCGCCACGGGCTACCATAATGCCATCGGAAGCTTCGATAATATCATCCAGGTTTTCCATGCCTTCAGCATTTTCAATTTTGGAATAAATTTGTACATGCTCAGCATGATGTCCCTTCAAAATCTCACGGATTTCACGGATATCGTCGCCTTTACGCACAAAAGAAGCCGCAATAAGCTCAACGCGCTGCTCCACCCCAAATTGGATGTGCCTCACATCTCGCTCCGTCACGCCTGGAAGGGTTGTATGAATCCCTGGCAGGTTTACACCTTTTCTCGGCTTCAAAATACCGCCGCTTACAATATTACAAATCATTTCCGTACCTTCGATGGAGGTTACAGTCAGATCAACCAAACCGTCGTCAATGAGAATGCGGTCACCTGGTTTGATGTCCTTCGGCATATCTGGGTAATTCACTGAAATACGATGCTCGTCCCCTAGAATCTCTTCTGTGGTCAGAATGAGCTGGCTACCTGGCTTCAGCAGACAAGATGCCTCTCTCAGCTTGCCAATCCGTATTTCCGGTCCTTTAATATCCATCATGACAGGGATAAAGGTATTCATTTCCTTCGCAGCCTGACGCACATTTTCGATACGCTTAACGTGATCTTCCAGCTCACCGTGAGCCATATTCAAGCGGGCTACAGTCATACCAGCCTGGATCATTTCTTTTAACAAATGAATGGAGTCACAGGCAGGTCCCATAGTACAAATAATTTTCGTTTTAAGCATAGTAATGTCATCCTCCTGAATGTCTTTACTGTATGGTTTTCTATTCCACTTTGCTTCTCTATCTACATTAAACTTATATGGCTCTATTCTACCTGTACCCGTGCACCAAGACTATGAACTATAGTATGATGAATGTACTACAGTATAATGAATGTTGAAGACATCGGGGAGTGAGTTTCGTGATTACATTGGTGGATATACGGCAGGACAACGGAGTGGACTGGTATGAAAAGGCTAGTGCAAATAGCGACAACGATGACTTACTGTTCATTTTGGTCACCTTTGGCAAATGTGTATATTGGGTGAACGATTGCAAATTCATTCTCGGTAAAGGTGAAACACTGCTTTTACCCAGTCATCTGGATTACTATGGCAAGAGCATTCCTACGCTTTTTCATACCAAGTATGTGATACATTGCCGCAAAACATGTACGAACAGCACACTTCCCATCCTGAATACTGACAAGCCGTTGTTGATCAAGCCCGGATGCTACGACATGCTGCATGAACGGATCAAATCGATGTACTATCAATGGACTGAACACCCAAGCTACTACACCATGATGGCTGACTGTCTGCTGACCGAGGCCATGATATATATGAATCAGGAATGGGACAAAGGCGCCATTTCTTGCGATCGAGAGCGACATGTGGAACATATGAAACAGTATATCCAGAACCATTACCGGGAAAAGGTAACCAAGGAGGAGCTTGGCGACGCCATCCGTAAAACCCCCAATTATGCCGCGACGCTGCTGCGTGAGGTAACACGCCAAACGATCAGCGAGCATGTACATACGCAACGTATTAAAACCGCCATCTACATGCTGACCGAGTCCCGGCTAACGATTCGTGAAATTTCGGAGTATGTGGGATATAGTGATGTGTCCTATTTCCATCGAATCTTCAAACGGTTAACAGGCTGCTCACCGTCCGAATTTCTGGATGAACGTTCCTCCATCGTTTAGAACTACAGAAATAGGATTATGGGAAGATGATACGAAGCAATTTTGAATTTGAAGCTAGGGTGTGTACGCAAACTGTGAAGCCGTCCTCTGGGTTGCCCGTACCGGTGCTTCATGGCATTATTTACCCGATTATAATGGCCCTTGGTCTTCAGCCTACAGCTTTTTCTGGCGTTCGTGGTTGATGCACTGGCGAATCCGCTCTGCTTTGAGTTAACACCGGGACAGGCAGATGATTCGGTAATGGATTCCGAGCAAACGAGACCGGAGGAGGAAGCGGGCGTATGACCAGGATACGTATAAAGAACGGCCAATTGATCGACTGTTTTTTTAATAAAATGAAAAATTATCAGAACTATAACACCTGATTAAGCTTGCTTTCGGGTTCTTCACCGTTTTTTATATGCTTTATATTATTCACAAAGAAATCATATCTTTTTTTATGCAACTTGACGCCATCTGGCATGCCAGCAGTATGGGGAGTAAGTATGACATTACTCAGATCCCTTAGTTCACTGTCAATTGAAAGCGGTTCAGATTCAAACACATCCAAGCATGCTCCTGAAATTTCTTTATCTTTTAAAGCAGCTATTAAGTCATTTTCATTGACAATCCCACCGCGAGCCGTATTGATAAAAAGTGCGGTATTCTTCATCTTTTTGAATACTCCTTTATCAATCAGTTGTTTGGTTTGCGGATTCAGTGACGTATGTACAGTGACTATATCTGATACGCTTACAAGATTATCGAAATCCGTCATTTTTACAAAGCTGTCAGGTTGTACAACGGCATGTCTAGCATTAACTAGCACATTCATATCAAAAACCCTGCAAAACTCAGCTACTTTTTTACCGACAGCACCAAAGCCGATAATTCCTATCGTTTTATCTTTTAATTCACTTCCTGTATAATCCAACTGTTTTTCATCTGTTCTGGTTTTCATGAATCTATCAAGGTAGGGTATGTTTTTATAATAAGACAACATCAGCGCCATTACATGCTCGGCCACTGCCTGCGCATTCACTCCTGCAGCATTAGCTACCCAAATACCTAGTTGCGTGCAGGCATCAATATCTACATTATCATACCCTGCACCCGTCTGTACCAGTTTCAAATTCTTTGCCATGGAAAGTAAGTCGCGATCCACTTTGATATGTTCAGGTATGATTACCTGACAGTCTCCAATATGATGCAGCATTTCTTTTCCCGGCGGCACAATTACAATGTCCCAGTCATTAGGAAAATATTTTTTAATATTTGATTTTGAAATTTGTGTAAAATAGCCTACTATAAGAATTTTCATTGTCAAGCCACCTCCAATTTCTTTGTTTTTACAATAATATGTTTATTGATATTTGTAAAATTGATCGTTTATATAAATTCTACATAGACTGAATTTTTGAATTACATTCGTATTCACAAGCGATCAATGACCTCCAACGATTTGTCATTGACGCGTTTCATGAAGGCTGCGACATTGATTCGAATATGATAAAACTTCTTGTAAAATACGTTGTGAACGACATCGCTCTTTAGCCACTTCCATAAACCTTCAATCAGGTTAAGGTCAGGCGAGTACTTCGGCAGAAAAACAAATTGTAATCGGTGATGCTGCTTCAAGAAATCTTGCACTTGGGCTGCATGATGAATGCGGCCGTTATCCAGGATCATCCACAATATCGACCTAATTAGATTGATTAGAGCCTATACGCAAACCTATTTGAGCCACATCCTTATCGAAATCAACGCCAAAAAAGCCTTGAACATGCTCGCTGTCTTGTCATAGCGGATTGCCCAGCGCATCCACCACGGCATGGATTTTCGTGGTTAATCCGCCTCGGGAACGTCCGATCGCTTGCTTGCTGGCCCCCTTTTGCGCCGGCCCCATGCTGATGGACTCGGACAATCGTTGAATCAATCATCATTTGCTCAAAGTCAGGTTCAATGGTAACGTGCTTCAGGATTTCATCCCAAATGCCGGCCTTTTGTAGGCGCCAGAAAAAGCTGTAGACCGAGGACCAAGGACCATAATAATCGGGTAAATCACGCCAAGGAGCACCCGTACGGGCACCCAGAGGACGGCATTCAACATTTGACGACGGTTTTTGGGTGGTCGACCTCCTTGTGATTTTCGTACTGGGGGCAAAAACATCTGAACGACTTCCCACTCACGGTCTGTTAATTTGTATCTTCGTCTCATATCTCTTATTCTCCAAAATATTCTCTTGATCTACAGTTTGCGTACACACCCTAGAAAAAAGAACGCTCATTTTTTTGAGCGTTCCTGGGAAAATCAGTTTTCTTCCTCTTTTTTTTCGTAGGTGAAATTTCTTAAAATGACCTGTTTTGTTTTAGAAGTTATTTCTTCTCCCTTATTATCCAAATTTGCAACCTGATCACTTTGGTACTTGTTTGGAACCTTAACGGGATAAAAATCTCCGTGCTCAGTTAACAGGACATGGGGTTGTTTAGATTCAGCTAGATGAGTTAGTTCTTTCTTTCTCTCTGGTGAGAGCTGGTTAGAATCATCGGTTGCCTTAGTCTCAGTTTTGGTTACACTGGTTTTAGAATCGCCGGTTACCTTAACCTCAGTTTTAATTTCATTAGCAAAAGTTTGGCTTTGAATGACGGTTATAACCCCTCCGATAAGAACAGTTAGACCTAAGACAACAACACTTGTTCTTAATCGCTTGTTCACACGCACACACCTCCCTTCTCAAAAGATGTATTACGTATTTTAGAAAATATTAGTATTATAACGAGTTCATAAAAAACATAATAATCGTGGTTAAGTACCATTACCTGATATTCTCCAATACCTGAAGCTTTAATTTGAAAATTCCTATTTTCATCTGTATATCTTCCATAAACGGCAAAAACCTCTTTTTCAACAGCAATTGATTCTATGGGTTTCGCATTTTTGATAACTTCATTATATTCTTCAGGCGTCAAACCGCTCAATAGTGAATTCGAATTAGCAATTGAAGAATATGGTGGGAAGTCCATTTCATTGAGATGCTCTGAAACCATTGCGTTATGAGCCGATTGTTGGCCAAAGCCAAATTACGTATCCGGATACGTAATGATAAAGTCTATAAAAAACGGTCTCCCCACCTGGAAGCTTCTCTAGCATCCCTTTTCAACAAGGGCCAAGAGCGCTCCAAAGTAGGGCGACCGTTATAGTTCATTTATATGCGAATCTGTGCTTATTCCGAAATCATATTAAGTTGAAGAACCCGCTGTTTTGACCTCTTCCAGCATTTTATCGTTATAGCCAAACATCCAGGTCAGGACAAAGGCTACAACCATAGCAGCCAAGTTCGCCAAAATGTAAAGCGGAAGCTGATGGTTCATGTAGAGCAACGTGCCTGGAATGACTGTAACTGCCATACCTGTAGCCGCCAAATGGAAGAGTGAAGCGATAAAACCGCCAACCGCACCACCGATAAGCCCCATGACAAAAGGCTTCATGTATCTCAGGTTGACCCCGAAAATAGCCGGTTCCGTAATCCCCAGAAAAGCAGACAACGAGGAAGGAAGTGCTAACGCTTTTAGCTTGCTATTCTTCGTTTTCAGTCCAACCGCCAGACAGGCAGCACCTTGAGCAGCCATAGCGCAGGTAATGATGGCGTTAAAGGCGTTCGCGCCGTTCTTTTCAAGCAGTTGAATCTCCAAGAAATTAAAGATATGATGCACACCTGTAACAACGATAATCTGATGCAAGAAACCGATGACAATCCCTGCAATACCGAAAGGCAAATCCAGCACAAACGTTGTTCCGTGCAGCACCCATTCTTCGAGTGAATGGAAAATTGGACCGATTGCAAACAATCCCAGGGTGATCATGATCAACAGTGTTAAAAACGGTGTAAGAATCAAATCTAGCGCTTCAGGCACCCGTTTGCGCAGCGCCCGCTCCAGCTTGGCTCCGATCAAGCCCACGAAGAAAGCTGGCAATACCGAGCCTTGATAGCCCACCACAGGAATGAATCCGAACATCGTCAACGGGTGGGCTGAACCGTCCGCAACACTATAAGCGTTGGGCAAGGCTGGATTTACCAGCATCAGACCGAGAACGATACCCAGCACTGGACTACCACCGAATACTCTAAAGGCTGACCATGCGACTAACGCTGGCAGAAAAGCAAAGGCCGTATCTGTTAATACTTGTGTGTACAATAGAAAATTGGGTGAAATGTCCTGTGGCGTCATGCCAAGTAGAGCGAGAATTTGCGGCTGAGTGAGCAAGCCACGTAGCCCCATGAACAGCCCTGTAGCGACCAGCACAGGAATAATCGGTACAAACACATCACCAAAGGTACGGATGGAGCGCTGGAAGACGTTCCCTTCCTTTTTCGCCTGACTCTTCACCTCTTCTTTAGATGAACCAGTCACGCCAAGCTTTTCAACCTCTTCGAAAATTCGATTTACCGTACCTGTACCAAAAATAATCTGATATTGCCCGGAATTGAAGAAAGCACCCTTGACCTTGTCGATCTCCTCAACTTTTTTCTGATCAATTTTCTCCTTGTCATGCACCATAATCCGCAAGCGCGTCGCGCAATGAGCAAAAGATGCAATATTTTCTTGCCCACCGATTGCCTGGATCACTTCTTTAGCTATTTCTCTGTTCTCCGCCATGATGTTCATCCTCTCGTTGATTCCGTTATGTTTGATGATTAACGATCCACTTGATGTTTTAGCCTACTCATGTAAAATCCCATTTCACCGCCTGGAAGAGAGCCTCTCCCTTGTCGGCAAAAAAGCGTATTTCGTCACTCTCTGGATGCGGAAAAATACGACTGGTGAACACCTCTTCCCCATCATTGACGAAAATCTCAACCGAAGACGTATCTACAAACAAATGAAGTTTGATATGATCTTTATCCCATGAACACTGCCGTATCTCACCATACGAAGTGGCTACAGGCTCACCTGATTGCGAACGATCCAATACAAGTTTGCGACTGATGGCATCATATTTAATTACCGTTTTCTCAGTCTCACTCGCACGGAATTCAATACCAAACATCTTAGCGCTTAAAAGATCTACCTCACAGATCAGCTCATAGGCCGTACCTGTAAATCCTTCATAGGTTTTGCTCTCTGAGAATAACGTGTCAGCTACCCGATCCTCACGATTTCTGCGTAGCGTAGTCAGCTCAGGAATTGGCCGCTGCAAGAGTTTGCCCTCATGAAGCGTAAGCTCCCTTGGTAATGTCAGACAATGAGCCCATCCGTTCGGATCTGTGGGATAGTCGATATCCGGCAGACCCATCCATGCCACCATAATACGCCGCCCCTGCGGGTCAATCATCGTCTGTGGCGCATAGAAGTCAAAGCCTCTGTCGAGCTCGTGGAATGCGCCGTGCTCCAGTATTTTTGTACCGGTATCTAACGGCTTGCCGATTACGTAGCCCGATTGATAAATATTGTGATTTTCATCCCCGGAAGGCTCCAAGCCCTGAGGAGAAAAGATCAAGACACCCGCTTCGTTCAGTTCAAAATAATCCGGACATTCCCACATGTAGCCAAACGACTCCAGCCCTGTGCACAATTCTCCCTCAAACTCCCATGAATGAAGGTCGGTTGATCGGTAGAGGACGGCGCAGCCTGTTAAATTCGTTCTTTGGGCACCAATCACACAGTAAAAGCTATCGCCGTCTTTCCATAGCTTGGGATCACGAAAATGGTCTGTATACCCTTCTGGCACATTGGAAATAACGGGGTGCTCCCATTTAGTAATGCGACCGTTCTCGTCCATAACAGCCATGCATTGATAAGGATGTCTGATCCAATCTTCATCTCGTGCATTTCCCGTATACAGCATATATAATTTGCCCTCATGCTCCAGTGCGCTGCCTGAGTAAGCCCCATGTGAATCAAAATAATCCCCAGGTGCAATGCCAATACCCGCACTATTCCATGTGGCCAAATCTCTGGATTTCAAATGATACCAGTATTTCATCCCATGATCCGTTCCGAGTGGAAACCACTGATAAAATAAGTGGTATTCACCTTGGTAATACGAAAAGCCATTAGGGTCATTGAGCAAACCTGTCGGTGGCTGGATATGAAACCCCTGCCGCCAGTGACATTGCTCCACTTTCTCCTCCAAGCTGGCTATTTCACCGGGCTCTGCCTGCTCGATCACTCGATACTTTTGTTCTCTTGTCATTTTCATAGTTGTACCTCATTTTTATTAAAACTTCGCCTCAGGAACCGGTTCCAAATTAGTGAAAAAAATATTCTTTCGGAACCGGTTCCCATACGATTAAAAAAATGCTCATCCATGGATTTGCAACCGATTCCATTTATGTCCGTATACTATGGAACCGGTTTCGAAGAAATTATAATCCACTTGTTCAGCGTTTGTCAACGCTTTCTCTTTCGATAAGGGAATAATTCATGACCGTCACTTTTTCTACCGATTTATGTTCTACCAGCCGCATAATATTTTGCGCTGCTACACGTCCAGCATCCATATACGGATATTGAACGGTTGTCAGCGCAGGGTGAATGACCTCCGTAATATCGTATCCCCCAAAGCCAGTTACCGACAAATCCGACGGAATGACAATCCCTCTGGAATAAGCAGCATTGATTACGCCCAGCGCAATATTATCCGTAGCACACACCATTAACGTTGGCTTGAAATTGTCCAAAATAGCGGATGCAGCAATTCGTGCATCGGACATTTTAAATCCGGTCTCATAGTATCTGATATCATACCCTGCTGCTTGCATCGCATCGTCCGTACAAGACTCAGTAGGCAATGCATCGCGTACAGCCTGCCTAAAGCCCTCCTTGCGCTGCACACCGACGGCAACATCCTTTTCAGTAACACCAACGTAGGCAATTTCGCGGTGTCCCTGAGACAAAACGTACGTGCCAATATCATATCCTGCACGATAGTCATCATGGATAAGGCTATGAAGCTGCTCGTGCTGCTGGCCCACCAGCAACACTGGAATACCGATGTCACGAATCGCGGTCAGATGGTCGTCTGTAATTTGAGCAGCCAGCAAAATGATACCCGAAATCTTTTGTCGGCCCAGCTCATAAATGGCTTCGATTTCACGCTGTACATCCTGGCTCGTATTGGAGATCAGCATCTGATAATGCTGAGAACGCAGTTCCTCATCAATCCCCATCAGCGTATGAGATGTCGCAAAAGAATCCAGACGCGGCACAACGGTGCCGATGATGTTGGTCCGCTTCGCCTTAAGACTCTGGGCAAAGGCATTGGGCACATAGCCCGTGGCTTTAACCACTTTTTCAATTTTTCGTTTCGTATCCACGCTGACAGACCCGCCGTTCAAAAAACGGGATACCGTGCTCTTGGATACACCAGCCATTTGGGCTATATCTGCAATCGTCTTATTCATGAAGTCCCCCGGAGATTTTTCGTATTCACAAGCTTCCAAAACGTCTCTTTTCACATAACCCTATAATACCATATGGCGGGATTGGATTGCTGTGGCTCCAGACCCATCATGCAAAAACGCCGTCCCTTCAGTGAAGAAGGAAACGGCGTCTCATGATGAACGTAATTTTAAAAATCAAAGTTATCCGGATCTGGACCTACCCGAAGATCGGCATTTAACGCCTGAATTCGATCCATATCCTCGCGCGTCAGTTCGAAGTCAAAAATATCGGCATTTTCGACGATCCGATGCGCCTTGGTAGACTTGGGAATGGTGACAACTCCCTGCTGCACATCCCAGCGTAAAATCACTTGCGCCACCGATTTACCGTACTTGGTCGCTATGTCTTGCAGTACCGGATGATCCAGCAATTGGCCTTGCATTAACGGGGACCAGGCTTCCATTTGAATGTCGTTCCTTTGACAGAATTGCAACAGCTCGGTTTGGGTTAATTGTGGATGGAACTCCACCTGATTGATCATTGGCTTGATTTCAGCATCTTTCATGAGATCTTCCAAATGATGAATCTGGAAGTTGCTGACTCCAATTGCCTTAATCCGTCCTTCTTTATACAAGGATTCCAACGCTCTCCAAGCTTCTTTATACTTTCCCTGAACTGGCCAATGAATCAGATATAGATCCAGGTATTCCAGACCCAGCTTATCCAGACTGGCTTCATAAGCTGCTCTTGTCTCTTCATAGCCTAAATCTGCATTCCACACTTTGGACGTGACGAACAGTTCTTCTCTGGACAGATTATTTTCCTGAAGGGCTTCCTGAATAGCCTGCCCTACACTGCTTTCATTCGCATAGATTGCAGCTGTATCTATACTGCGGTAGCCATGCTTTACAGCAGCCTTTATAGCATCGACCAGCTCCGAACCTTCCTCCACTTTAAATACCCCGATGCCAAACCAAGGCATACGAACTCCGTTGTTTAACAATGTTGTGCTTTGTAAGTTTTGTGTCATTTTGTATCTTCCTCTCTATTTTTTAAAAGCTTTAACCTGTAATGGTAGTTGTATCCCTTTTTTCGAGCATACGACTCCAGCCTGTGAGCAGGACCGCAACGAAAACCATAATGCTCCCGATCCAGGCTGTATGAATGAGACCGAGTGAATCCGTTACAATTCCGCCTACATAAGCTCCGATGGCTATCCCTGCGTTGAAAGCAGCAATATTAACAGCAGAGGCAACATCGACAGCTTTGGGTGCAAACCGTTCGGCTAACATGACTACATATACCTGTAACCCGGGCACGTTCATAAACGCAAGCAATCCCATAAAGAAGATCGTAATCAGTCCTGCCGTTTTAAAAGGTGCCGTGAACAACAGGAGAAAAAGGATCACTGCTTGAATCAGAAACATGTAAAACAAAGCTGAAAGCGGCTTACGGTTTGCTGCTTTTCCGCCAATGACATTCCCGATGGCAATCGCAATTCCATACAGCAAAAGAATAAACGTTACCGTACTTTGCTGAAATCCGGTTATGTCGTGGAGTAATGGAGATAAATAAGTAAACACCACAAATGTGCCTCCATACCCCAAAGCTGTAATGATAAATGCAAGTAGCAAGCGACCATTGGTAACCAGTTTGACCTGCTCGCGGAAAGGAGTCTTGTTCCCTTTGCGCAGTGTAGATGGCAGCAGAATCAGATTGGCGATGAGTGCCACTACACCGACGACCACAATCGCCATAAATGCAGCCCGCCAACCCCATTGCTGCCCAATATAGGTACCCAAAGGTACACCTGTGACTGTGGCTACGGTCAACCCGGAGAACATAATGGAAATCGCACTCGCTCGACGATCATCCGGCACAAGATCGGCCGCGATGGTGGAACCGATGGACATGAACACCCCATGGGCGAACGCCGAGATCACACGTGCAATCAGCAGCAAGGCAATTCCACTAGAGACCGCAGCAAGGCTGTTACCTGCAATAAATATAATCATGATCCACAGCAGCAACGTTTTACGGGGAACACTTGATGTTAATGAGGTCAAGACAGGTGCCCCGATGGTAACTCCTAATGCATACAGCGTTACAGTTAGTGCGGACATCGTTACAGATATGTGCAAGTCTTCAGCAATGAGGGGAAGCAGTCCCACGCTGATGAACTCAGTTGTCCCAATCGCAAAGGCGCTTACGGCTAGAGCCAGTAATGGCCATATACTTCCTTTTGATTCTGGCGACATGTTTTTCCCTCCTATCTATAGAAATCTTCAACCAACAGATGTTATTATGAGTTATTCAAGCAATTATGAACAGTACGTACTTTTTAGTGATATAGGTACCAAAAAGTACCCTAAATAAAGTCCTTTTTGATTAAAACAGGATGTTAAGGTATGTATAACAGAAAAGCGATACACATGGAGGGATCGGCATTGGGGAAGAAAAAATACAATATCTCTGTTGAGGCGACGTTAGAGGTGATCGGGGGGAAATGGAAATGCGTGATTCTGTGTCATTTGACACATGGAAAGATGCGGACAAGCGAATTAAAACGGATGATGCCTTCCATAACACAAAAAATGCTGACTCAGCAGCTTCGTGAATTAGAGGAAGACGGCATTGTCAATCGGATTAGCTATAATCAGGTTCCACCCAAAGTGGAGTACGAGCTTAGTGAATATGGATGTAGTCTGAAAAGCATTTTAGATTCTCTTTGTGCCTGGGGAGAAAGACATATCATCAAAGAATATGGGGATAAATCTGCGGTTTTGGAAGATAACATTCTGAATAAGCTGTAAAGCCAAAAAGAGCGCCTGCAATACATCAGCAGGCGCTTCCTCTTTCTCCAAATTCCAAGGGTTACGAATGGGGCATTATTTTATTTTGTGAAATCAATGACCATGCGTCCTTGGATTTTGCCCTGCTCCATCTCCTCGAAGATCTCATTAATGTCTTCGAGCGGACGTTTTTGTACAAGAGGGACGACTTTACCTTCTGCAGCGAACTGGAACGCTTCTTTAAGGTCTTCACGAGTGCCGACCAAGGAGCCAATAACTTGAATGCCGTCCAGAACCAGACGAGGAATGTCCAGATCCATCTTATCGGTTGGAAGACCTACAGCTACAACACGCGCGCCAGCTTTTACAACGTCGATGGCCTGGTTGAAAGGTGTTTTGGCAACAGCAGTAACTACGGTTGCATCCAGACCAGAACCGTTTGTTAACTCCTTGGCTCGGGCGACCGGATCTTCTTTCATACTGTTAACGGTATAGTCAGCACCAATTTGTTTGGCCAGTTCTAGTTTTTCATCACTGATATCAAAGGCTACAACTTTAGCATTGAATACATTTTTGGCATATTGCACCGCCAGGTTACCCAAGCCGCCAATGCCGAAGATACCGATCCATTGGCCTGGTTTGATTTCACTTACTTTAACTGCTTTATATGTTGTAACCCCTGCACAAGTTACACTACTTGCAGCGGCAGGATCAAGACTATCTGGTACCTTGACCGCGTAGTCAGCTGTGACAATACATTGCTCTGCCATTGCACCGTCTACCGTATATCCGGCATTTTTAACTTCACGACACAGCGTTTCCCGCCCAGTTAGGCAATATTCACAATGACCGCAGCTTTCGAACATCCAGGCAATACTTACGCGATCACCAATTTTAAGACTGGTTACTCCTTCACCTAATTCAATGACTTTTCCAATACCTTCATGCCCTAGAACTCTGCCTGTGACATCACCGAAATCTGCATTTTTCACATGTAAATCTGTGTGGCAAACTCCGCAGTATTCAACTTGGACTAACGCTTCTCCATGCTTCAAGGAACGCAAAGGTCTCTCTTCTATACTGACTTTCTTGTCTTTTGTAACAATTGCTGCTTTCATGTAGATCTCTCCTTTAAATAGATATGGAATTATTTTGTAATGTACACTCATTATTATAGTAATTTTTGCCCAAAAAGGACAAATATAAATCTAACTTAAAACTATTTAATCCAAAAACGCTTCTTTCTAAGTCCTTGGACCCTTGTAGGAACTTTGTACAATAATTTACAATGTAAAAAGTTTCACATATTCTATTTTGGAAGAAGGATAAAGAAACATGAAAAAAAACTGGAAAGGTTGCCTGTTCAGCATATTTGCCATTATCTTGGCTGTATCGGTAACAGGATGCAATTCACAGCCCGCCATTTCTAGTACCACTAGCACTTCATCCTCATCAGTTAACAACGCTCATGCAGTTGTTCAGAAAGGCCCACACTGGTCCTATGAAGGAGATCAGGGACCGGAACATTGGGGAGAGCTGGAAAAAGATTTTGTTGCTTGTGGTAACGGCCACGAACAATCTCCTGTCAATATAGAGCATACCCATCTGGAAGCATCGCAAACACAGCAACCGCTGCAAGTTCATTACACTAAAACGAAAGCATCCATTTTGAATAATGGGCACACTGTGCAAATCAATGTTGCCGATGCCAGCAATAACATCATGCTGGACGGTACTAAATTCACTTTAAAGCAGTTTCACTTTCACCACCCGAGCGAACATCAAATTGATGGTAAAAATGCTGAAATGGAGCTTCATTTTGTCCATCAAAGCGACAACGGAAGCACAGCTGTCTTAGGGGTCCTTATCCAAAGTGGCAAAGAAAACAAGGCTTTCAACCGCATTTGGTCCAAACTGCCGAAGGATATTTCCCAAGAAGCGGCTCTGGATGAAGAAATAAATCTCGCTGCGCTGCTGCCAAAAGACCTGCACTCCGTTCGCTACAACGGATCGCTGACTACCCCGCCATGCACAGAACATGTAAATTGGACAGTGCTGGAGCAGCCTATTGAATTGTCCGCAGACCAAATCAACCAGTTTGCTGCCATTTTCCCCGATAACCATCGTCCTGTACAACAACTGGGAACCCGGGAACTGACTGCTGATAAATAATAAAATAAAGTGCCGTAAGATGTAAGGTGCATTCTATATTTGAATACCAAAATAAGACCCCTCTGTTCAATCTAGTTAGAGGGGTCTTTTCGGTATTAAATTTACTACTCATTACAAGCGCACCAGTTCCTCCACCTTCACTGGCTGACCTGTACGCATAGAGCGGTTGGCGGCGATGCCAGTTAAAATGGACCATGCACCGTCGATATGTGAGGCCGCACGATGAAACCGATCTTCTGCCGGCTTATCAAAAATATCCCGCAGCATAACTGGATCTCCTCCGCCATGACCACCTACGCCTTCTTCTACCTCGACCTCATAAGGTGCTGCAAAGTGGGGATAGATGGTGATAGTCTTCTCTTTGAGCGCACCCTCATCTGCCTTGCTGCCACCGGAATTAACATAGGATTGCTCGGATACCCGAACCTCCATCCGTCCCTTCGTGCCATTAAATACGATGATAAAGCCCTCCCAAGGCATATAAGCATTCAGTGAATAGTTCATCACCGTCTTGTTCTGATACTTCACCATGACACTCAGCGTGTCTTCTATGCTGATATTGTCGCCAAATACGCTTTGATCCCGCACATAGCCATCCTCATGCTCAGCATCCAGATACATACTTTTTAGATGCTCATTACGGTCCAGGTGTAGCGCAAAGGGGTCATTCTCCGCTGCCTTGCTGCCGTAAGCCCGTTGATAAAACTCCGTCACGCCACGCTGCTCCGCATTTTCCCGGCCGTAAAATTTCAGATCTCCCATCGCATACACCGTCTCCGGTTTCGAGCCAAGCCAGAAGTTCATCAGATCAAAATGATGCGTCGATTTATGCACTAGCAGACCACCGCTATTGCGCTTGTCACGGTGCCACCGACGGAAATAATCTGCGCCATGCTGTGTATTCAGCAACCACTCGAAATTGACTGACAGCACCTCTCCGAGCGTTCCGTCCATAATAATCTCGCGGATTTTCGTATTATGCGGCGCATAGCGGTAGTTAAAGGTGACGCGCAGCTTCCGTCCCGTGCGGTCTATGGCATCCAGAATGTCTTGGCATTTGTCCTCATCCACCGTCATCGGCTTCTCAGAAATGACATCACAGCCCAGCTCCATCGCCCGGATAATATACCGGTGATGCACCCGGTCAATGGTCGTGACAATGACGATATCCGGCTTCGTCTCCGCGATCATCCGATCAAACTCGTGTGCTTTATAGGTCGCAATCGGCTCATACTCGTATTTCTCCTGCAACAGCTGATTGGCATAATCCATTCTCGTCTGATTGACGTCACAGAACGCGATCAGCTCCGAGGTATCTTTGAAAACGGTAACAACTTCACCGTAAAAAAATTCGGCTCTTCCTCCGGTACCCACAAGCGCATATTTGATTTTAGCCAATTGGCTCACACCCTTTACATGAATTGCTTTTATTTTATAGTATAAGAAAGAGCGAAATCTTCGCTTTTATTATGATTTTTCCCAAAAAATATACATATATTATCCTTATGTATTCTTTCATTAAAGGAGACTATCGATATGATCGCTACACCCCGCTTTGCCATTGAGCAAGCGCTACGGACGGTGCCATTCAGCATGTCCGCCGACCATGTCCACCAAGCGCACGAAATCTATTATTTGCTGGCAGGAGAGCGTTACTACTACATTAATCAGCGGGTATACGCGCTCCAGAAGGGCGATCTGATTTGGATTAGCAAACATGATTTTCACCGTACAAGTAACAAGGGTAGCGGTAGCCATGAACGGATTTTGATTAACTTTGATGAAGAATTTGCAGCCTCGCCAATGACTGTCTCTCCCTCCAGCGATCAGAACCAGCCTCTTCTGCCAGAAAAAAGCTTTCTGCTTCGCCCCTCCGCGGAAGAACAATGCGAGCTGGAGCATCTATTCCAGCAAATGCTGGATGAATACTACCAAGAACATGCCTACCGCCAACTATATCTCCAAAGCTTGCTACTCCAGCTCCTTATCCGCATCCGGCGCATACAATCGGCCACTGCCGATACCATTGCACCGGAACGTAGCGAAAAGCAGCAACGCGTGTACTCAGTCATCGCATACCTGCATGCTCATTATGCCGAGAGCCTGTCACTAGATCAGCTGGCTGATCATTTTTATATTAGCAGCACGTATTTGTGCCGTATTTTCAAGCAGACAACAGGTTTTACCTTAGTAGAATATCTTCAAGATGTGCGGGTCCAGCAGGCTCGTGTGTACCTGAGAGAAACAAACTGGAAAGTGACTTCCATTGCTGAAAAAACGGGTTTTGACAGCATCGCTCACTTTGGTCGTGTATTCAAGCATCTTACCGGGCACACCCCGCTACAGTACCGAAAAAAATACAAAAAGGAGTAGCCATACGAAAAATCGCCATCTCCTGTTCCAAAGGTTCTCGGAGTTTTAAAACCCGAAGGGTTGGTGTAATCCAAAATGTGCGTTACATCTCCCTTTACATTACGATAATAGCTGTTACTATAGAGCCATGATCCCTTACTGATTTCAATCAGTAAGGGATTTGGAGCGGAATACCCATTTGAGGTATACCATGTTTCATGATCTTCCCATTTGAGTCCTATCAAAGTCACGTGGAGTGCGTAGCTCGGATGGACTTTATCGGAAAAGGCTGAAAACCAAAACTTGTGATGGTTTTCAGCCTTTTCACACCGTCTTTTGATTAGACACACTCCCGGACATTACGTCAAAAGCTATATGCAGGTCTTCAAGCTGGAATATGTGCATAGCTCGACCGCAGAGACGCTTTGAACGCTACTTTTTTCAATGCGAGAGGATCATGCGGCTCTTGTTTTATAAATTCAGTCCACTTAAAGCGGCTGGGAGGTATAAATATGCTAAAAACGATATTAGTTGTAGACGACGATGAAGAAATCGTAAAACTCATCACAAAGAGTTTAAGATACGAGCAATTTGCAATAATTTCGGCATATTCTGGGGAAGAAGCCTTATCTGCATTGGAAGAAAATAACATCGATTTCATCATTCTTGATATAGTAATGCCTGATATGGATGGACTTGATGTCTGCAGAAGTATCCGAAATTCTTATAATGTTCCAATTTTGTTTTTAAGTGCGCGTGATAAGGACATTGATAAAATCGTCGGGCTCGAAATAGGAGCAGACGATTACATGACCAAACCTTTCAGTATTCAGGAGCTTGTCTCCAGGATAAAGGCTCACTTCAGAAAAGTGGACAGGCTTTTTAAAGAGTGGGATGAACTTAGTCCCAGTAACGAAAAGGCGGATTCTCCGCTCATTTTGAACGATAAGACGTTTGAAGCATTCCTGAATAGCAGGAAGCTCGACTTATCAACGAAGGAATTTCAGATTCTGTCTATCCTCATGCGCCACCCCAATAATGTATTGACTCGTGAACAGATATATGAAAACGTCTGGGGAGACGAATACGGAGAAATAAATACCGTAACGGTTCATATAAAAAATATCCGTAAGAAACTTGGTCCTGAATATGACTTTATTAAAACAATATGGGGCATAGGATATAAATACACGGAAAGAGAGCAATAGTATGAAACTGAAAATAAAGCTTCCTCTTTTGTTCCTGCTGATGTTTATAATATTCATGTTTTCGATTGGAATGTACCTGAAGCTTGTCTTTGCAGTATATTCCCCTATACGCAGTTCATTGCTGGACTCGCGATATATAGCATTGCTCCTGCCCATATTTGCAATTGCCTGTTTCATATTTATTATTCTGATTATCTATATTCATTTTTGCATAGAGAAACCCATTCAGCTTCTGAATACCAGGCTTGAAGAAGTAAATATTGTACATCCACTGCCTCCGCTAGCTCTGAGAAGTAATGACGAGATCGGAGAACTTTATAAACACTTCAATAAGATGGAGCACCGGCTTCAACTCGCCCACAAAGAGCAGATCGAGATGATCGCGGCAATTGCCCACGACTTGAAAACACCCTTGACATCTATTAATGGTTTTACTGAACTGCTGGCTACGCACAAGGATTTACCAGAAACTGAAAAGCAGGAATATTATGATTTGATTCAAAAGAAGTCAGGATATATGGTTGAACTCATCAATGATTTTTCCAGCTTCACCAAAGAAAAACTGGAGTTGGAATCTATGGTAGCTACACCTGTAAAAGCATCAAAATTATTTGAAAACATTGCCCTTGAATATGAGTATGAGTTGGCAGGACTTGACAACGAGCTTACTTGCCGCCATTCATTTACGGAAAATATATTGCTGATGGTCAATGAACCGATGATACGTCGGGTTTTCGGCAACCTCTTTAGCAATGCTGTAAGATATGGAGGGAAAAATAAGCTGAAAGTGTATATGACTGGATACCCGCTAGGACAGTATGCCTTTTTTCAAATCGAGGATAATGGAATTGGAGTGCCGGAAAAGGATATATCTTCTCTGTTCCTCAAATTTTTCACTGTGGATAAATCGCGGCAAATCCAAAAGGGCGGACTGGGGCTGGGGCTTGCAAGCTGTAAATCCATTATTGAACATCATAGGGGCGAAATTTGCGCCTACCCTTCCGAATATGGCGGTTTGGGGATAAGATTCAGTCTTCCCTTGGCCGCACAACACTGATTTTATTTGTGCACATTTTCTTTTACTACAGGAGTTAAAGGCTACTGCCAGGTGTGAACACCCAGGCAGCAGCCTTTTTTATTTTTTCAGTGTTTTATAATTTTTTATATTCTCTTTACAAACATTTATTTTTCTTTTAAAAAAGCTTTATCTTTGTGTTGTAAAAATTACTTGTAGTAAAAAAACTACAATCACTAGAACTGGAAAAGGAGGATGTTACAATGTCAATTGAGTTCAGCCGTTGGCCCAATCACTACATGATGTCATACCAAGTCACCAAAGCTTTAGGTATGGCAAGCCTCGGTGCTACGGATGTCACCGAGATCTACGAGGCCTGCAAAAAAATTGACCCCGATGACAAAGATACGTGGCACAGGGAATGGCTCATAACGGCTCAGGCATTGGAAAGACACGGCAAGGAGGCCGAAACGGCTGGAAACTGGTATACAGCACGAAACTGCTACATTCGTGCCTGCAATTACTACAGAATTGCGGAATATGC
Organism: Paenibacillus sp. FSL M8-0228; assembly: GCF_038007385.1. Taxonomy (NCBI): domain Bacteria; kingdom Bacillati; phylum Bacillota; class Bacilli; order Caryophanales; family Paenibacillaceae; genus Paenibacillus; species Paenibacillus sp. FSL M8-0228. The sequence goes on along the minus strand of NZ_JBBOXA010000001.1, from coordinate 312,593 downwards.
GGTGATGGATGATGACACCGAGAAAATCCGTGTATTTAAGAAAGTAAATGAACTCTTCGAAGCTGCCGGAAAGTACTTCGATGTCCAACCGGAGAAGATCCAAGTCGATTACGAAGGTGTCAAGCTGGATGGTTACTTCTTCTCCCCTTCCTGGATAAAAGGTCCGAAGCCGACCCTTTTTGCTCTCAACGGTGGCGACGAGTGGTCCATTGAAAACTATTTCTGGCTAGGTCCCGCTTTTATTTCGTGTGGATATAACTTTCTGGTCTATGACCAGCCTGGCACCGGCCTCTCGCTGTACGAAAAGGGAAAAGGAAGACGAGCGGACAGTGAGGCTTTCCATTCCCGAGCAATCGACTTTCTTCTAACGCGGCCGGAAGTCGATCCCGATAAGATTATCGTGCACGGTGAGAGTTTTGCGGCTTACGACTCTTTGCGATTCGCTTCGTTCGATCACAGGATTGCTGCCGTCATCTCCGACGGCGGTACGCACGCCTTTGATTGGGATGCAATGCTTAAATGGATGCCACCGAGTCTGGCCGCACATGGCATGAGAATTCTGGGGGCAAAAAGCTTGGAGGACTTTGCGGGTAATCCGCGTTTTGCCTATGATCTTGAGGGCGTGCTCCACCAGATAGAATGTCCGCTTCTTGTAATGCACGGAGCGGAAGAGATATTGGTTCAGCCAAATCCGCTGACACAAGCCTTGAAAAATTATGAGCAAGCGGGTTCGAAAAACAAGACATTCTTCCCGATAGAGGATAGACGACTTGGCGGATTAGAACACTGTCAGGTAGACAACATCAACGTGCTGCATGAGGTAGCGCTGAATTGGCTCTGCTCAATTGGGCTTGGGCCAGCCGCACCTCGCCCTGAGTGATTGCCAAGACGTCATAACGTAAAAGTCTATTTCACTCGCATTCTCCTTTCGTAGTTTTGAATATGAGTCAATCGTTTCTTTTGTTGTGTCTAGATTATCAAATAGTACAGAAGAAATTTCAATGGACTGGCGTAGATAGTATGTTGATGACGTAAACAGCATGAAATACGAGTACATTTCCGTCCGGACAACTAAAAGAGGGTGTCGCAAATCAGCTGTAAATTAGCTGTTTCGCGGCACCCTCCATTCATTTGGGCATGCCTCTCTGATGATTCATAATATTCACGGCAATACATCATCTGAGTATACCTCAAGCAGGTTATTAATATAATTTCTGCTCACGGGAAGATTGGTAATCTCATGACCATTAAAAATATCGACGTTCCTTGCTTGTTTATAAGGCCCCCACAGCGCTTGATGCTTTTTCGGCATCTAGTCACCTTCCTCCCCGGTCACGGGTCATCCCGTGCCTACTTGACCGCCTTGGATATGATCTGATTCAACTTTTCAATGGTTGCCCCAGCATCCTGCTTGCCCAAGAACATCAGGTCGATGGTCTCCGTGATATCCGAGTTCAACCCCGGCACCTGAGCATCATAGGCCAAAGCAGATCCATGAGCATGCCCTATGTTACGTCCCTCGGTCAAATAGCTTGAATGCTCAATGGTCGCCTTTTTCATAATGCTCTCATCTGCGGCAGCAAGCGTACCCATGGCATTCCCACCTTCAACCAGCCGCGCCTCCTGCCCCTTCACAGAGACGTAGAATGCTGCCAGCTTCATGGCCTCTTGTACATGCGGACTATTTTTATTTACAGCTACATAGGCAACCGGAATGGCAACGGGCTCATTCTTTCCGGTATTGGATGGCCAGTAGATATAATCAAAGTCGAGGCTTTTATTTTGATTAAACAAGGGCTCCAGCCATCTTCCCGCCGCCAGCATACCGACTTGATTGGACATGAACATCGCGTCAGCCCCTTGCCCTTTGGGAAGTGATCCGAGATATACGGCATTTCCCCTTTTCACCATATCGTACATAAAACTGAAGGCTTCCTTGCCCTTTTCATTGTGGTCCAGCACATATTTGCCCTGTTCATCAAAAATCTGACCGCCATTCGACCACACCCATGAATACCAGTGAGCCCACCAGTTTTCCGCAATATAACCCTGTTTTCCGGCTGCCTTCAGCTTGGAAGTAGCCTCCTCAAAGGCATCCCAGTTCCATTTGCCTTCGTCATAGTATTCTTGCGGCGTCTTCACGCCTGCTTCCTTGAATACCTTTTTGTTGTAATACATGACCATCGGGTTTGAGTCGGGAGTGACCCCATAGATTTCCCCATCACGCTTTGCCGGTCCCCACAATCCTTCTGGAAAATCCTCAGCCTTCACATCACTTGCATCACTTTTTAAAAACTCACCCAAAGGCTGTACCTGCTTCGCCCCGATCAAACGCGCAATCGTCGGTTCATACGAATAAAACACATCCGGTCCGCGACTTCCCTGAAGCTGTGTCAACAGCTTTTGCTCATATTGGTCTCCCGGTACAGGCACCAGCTTAACCTCGATATTCGGGTTTTCCTTTTCAAATGCATCGAGTGCCCGCTGATACACCTTTACCTCCGCAGGATTACCCCAAACCTGCATCGTAAGCCGCACTTTTTGCCCGTCTGTGTTCTCTATTTTGGGAGAGGTACTGCATGCCGCTGCAAGTAAAAACAGAACGATAAGGAAAAATCCAATCTTTATCCAGCTCATGTAATCGTCCACTTTAACCGCCTCCTGTAGCTTCACTTGGTTGTATGCCTTCCTATTTTAAAACGCTTACAAAACTTCCCTATCATCATATGTAGAAGGGTGAGACACGATATCCCCATTTTCATTTTCATATAAATTTTCTCTTTTGGAGGACTCTGATATGACAGCGATCAAGGGAAAGTAAAGGCTGCACAACAAAAAAAGAAGAATGCAGATCACCTGCTTCCTTCTTTCGTATTCCTTGAGCTATAATTCAGTTTTCTAAATCTTTATTAGCATCTTTTCAAAAGTATTATAGCCGTTCGTTTCGCCTATATACGTATAACCGCATTGTCTGTAAAACTCGCTAAGCTTGTCATTGCCCGCAATACAGTCTAAACGGATTCGATCCTTGCCTGTAAAGTGGATACCTTGTTCAATCCATTGCATCAGCTCAAGGCCTAGACCCTTCCCGGTGCTATCGCGATCCACAACCAAACGATGCAGATATACTGAGGTTCCTCCCTCAGAATCCGTTTCGTCTAATCCCCACAACTTACGGTCCCATGCACTGGGCTGCTGCTGCAAGATCACTGCGCCTGCCAAGCCATGATCCTCTGATGCTCGGAAAATAATCACTTCTCCACGTGCAATAGCGCCGCCTAGGTTGTGATCATCTTTTCCTTTTAATAAGCGTCCCCATTGCGTAGAGCCTTTGCTGTGCAGCCACCTGGCCGTCTTTAAAATTAACTCCTGAACCTGCTCCTGATCTTCAGTGCTTGCCTGAAAAGCCATTAATCCTGGTTTGACGGATGATTCGACAATAGTCATTGATGTCATGCTGCACCTCAGCTCTCTAATTTTCCTTATGTATAAAATATAGCATAAAAAAAGAGCGTCGGTGATCTGGCAGAGCGTTAAAAATATGTATACTACTATACTCTTATCGGTCATTTATGGTGAAAAATGTAACCTTTCTAATCTTTTCAACCGATGATATCCGTATGAGAACAGTTGGAAAGGTTGTGAATGAGGTGCCAAGCCGTAATCCATATCTCCTCAAAAAGATATTTGGCATTAACAAAGAACGTATACTCATTTTCGCGCTGCTGCTGATCCCGGCTATCGCCGCCTTTATTGGAACACGGCCTATGCCTGCACAGTATATTTTGCAAGGAGAAATGCATCCGGTCAAAGATCTTGGCGTTCAGGGAAGCGTGTTTTTTGCGTCTGTTCAAACGGGTATTGCTAACAATCTCCTGGAGCGTTGGAATGTATATTCCAGTGAAAATGTATCCGGGGGTGCGATTAAGTTTGAACCCATTGCCCCTGATGAAGTGGACTCTTATTTGAAGGACCTTTCAGAGACGGACACGCTAAAATATTCTGCTATGCAAGCTGTACATGCAGCGACGGAATTAAGTGTAGACAGCGAAACAGGTGGTGATTCAACACCTTTCTCGAATCTTAGCAAATTGGAGGATGCTCGCTATGCGGAGCTATTGACTCATTTGCAGGATCTTGCGGGGAATTCCTTGGGTCTGATGACAGGCATCGGACTGTATGAGGAAGCCAATAACATCGACTTTTCAGATCGCGGACGTCACAAAATTGCAGGCACTGGCACGATGGAAGAATACGGGGATGTCGGATCGGTCGGTGGGCTGGAGCAAAAACTGCTGGGAGCCGAGGCGGCAAAGGTTGATCTATTTTTCGTACCGGCAGATTATGAATGGTATGGGGAGGAAGGCAACGAAGCAGAGGCTGCCCGAGTCCAAAAGGAACATGGACTCAAGCTGCGCATTATCCCCGTAGAAACACTGGAGGATGCTATCGTGTATTTGAAGCAACTAGACTGGGAGGAAGTACATCTTGAATGAATCAGATTCCAAAGCATTTCCATCCAAGACAGCTGGCAGCGTACACCAAGCCTTGCTAGCGGTGGGCACTATAGGTGAATTTATTATCCTTATTTTTACGTTAGTGTATATTTACGCAAATGATTTTTATTATGATCATCTATACGAATTGGAGCAAAAATTTACAGTCTTTAGCTTTGTTCTGTACTACATGTGTTTTGTAACCTATCTGATCTGGCTAGTTCAAGTACATAAAGCCATCCGGCAAAAACATTCCGATTATCCGATTCGTACCGTGGGAGCCATTGCTCGCATGATTCCTTTTATTAACTTGTGGGGATTCTCCAATACATTCACCCATATTTATAGGTACTTTGCGCTCCACCCCGAATTGGGGCGTAAAGCTCGTTATATTCAAAAGATGATTGTTCCGCTATATTTTGTCTGGTTTGGTGAAGGAATTATTAACCGGATTCTTATCTTACATTTTTCCCAAATGGAATCGATGTCCATGTTGTTGGGAGCTATTATGCAAACCACCAGAATGGCCTTCTTTTACTGCATGACACGGATCATTCACAATAGTCTGGTTATGCTGAATAAAAAAGATGAAGAAGAATTGCAATAAAAAAACGAGCTGGCCTCCACGTCAGCTCGTTTCAATTTCTGGTAAAGTATATTACTTCATCCCCAGGATTTAATGCGTCTGTGAAGCAGGTACAATTCGGTATAATCCTGAAGTCTCGCCCTCCGCGGGACGTACTTCCTGGATGACCCAGCCTAATGACAGTACCCGCCCAAGCCGATCATACTCAGCCTTCGTCAGTTCGGATGTAACGGCTTCGCTTCCTTCCTCCAGGGACAGCTCAGGCTCCCGCCCGAACGCAACGGCAATCCACGAACGAATGCCCCGGATCGTATTGTACTTGATCTGATATCCATCCGTTACCGCGCTGACAAACACCTCCGGCTCTTGGGACGCCAGCCCAGTGACAAGCTCTGTATAATCAAAATCGGATGGTCCGTCCGTTGGCAGCTCATTTTGCTGCACCCGACGGATTAATTCCTCTTGGGACCAGCCTAAAGAGCGTAATGATTCCAGCAAGAGCGCGTCCCATTGGGAAATACGTACTCTTTTCGTCGATTCAGTCATCGTTTTTTGCCTCCTTTGGGTCATGCACATCGTACAACCGATCTTAACCCTAACGGTTAACCGGGTATGCTACATAATGGCCGGGACTGATTTCTCTCAGCTCGGTTGCACTGTTGTTATCCTTGTCCCATACTAATGAACCGTCTGGTTGGGCCAAGCTTCCCCCCAGTCCCTCGCGCTCTCCGACTGCTCTCGGATCAGGCACAGGGATAGAGGACAACAGCGCCTGCGTATAAGGATGAGCGGGCTGCTCATACAATTCATCTGCATCAGCTACTTCTACCAGTCGCCCATGGTACATCACACCGATTCGGTCTGAAATATGCCGCACCATCGACAAGTCATGGGCGATGAACAGGTACGTCAGCCCGAACTCCTGCTGGAGATCCTCCAGCGTGTTAATGACCTGCGCCTGGATGGACACATCGAGTGCCGAAATCGGCTCGTCACAGACGATGAACTCGGGGTTCACGGACAGAGCACGAGCGATGGAAATCCGCTGGCGCTGCCCGCCGCTGAACTCGTGCGAGTAGCGGTACAGATGCTCTCGCTTCAGCCCTACCTTCTCCAGTAAAGCCACTACGGCATCCTTACGCTCACTCCCCTGATGCAATCTGTGAATATCCATCGGCTCACAGATCAGGTCAAGCACGTTCATACCCGGATTAAGAGAGGAATATGGGTCCTGAAAAATGCTCTGAATGCGCCGACGCAGCGGCTTGAGCTGTTTATCGTTCAGCTTGGAAATATCCTGGCCGTCAAAGCGTACCGTACCTTCTGTATAATCGTATAACCGTGTCAGACAGCGTCCAACCGTTGATTTCCCACTACCTGACTCACCGACCAGTCCGAACGTCTCGCCACGCTTGATTTGAAAGCTCACGCCATCTACCGCCTTGAGCACCTCAGAGCTACGCCCTAACAAATCCTTTGCGGTCACAAAATGCTTCTTAAGCTGGTGTACCTCTACCAATGGCTGATGCTCACTCAATACATTATTTGCTTCACTCACCGTTATTCCCCCCTTCCGTATGGCCCGCTTCGGGCGTCTCGTAGACTCCAGCAGGCCCTGCTTCCGGATCGTTCAACCAGCAGGCTGCTCGCTGACCCGGGCGCAGCTCTATCATCGGCGGCCGCTCTACACAGCGGGCAAACGCATGCGGGCACCGTTCCATGAACGGACAGCCCGATGGCGGGTTCAGCAGGTCCGGCGGCGTGCCCTCAATCGGCACCAGCCGCTCTCGGAAGCCGTTCGTACGCTGGGGCACAGAACGCAGCAGGCCCTGCGTATACGGGTGGCCCGGACGATAAAAGATATCGTCCACGCGTCCCTCCTCCATCACCATGCCGCCGTACATCACGATGACACGGCTGCACACCTGGGCGACGACGCCCAGATCATGGGTGATTAGAGCAATCGACATGTCGGATTGCTGCTTTAAAGACTTGAGCAGCTCCAAGATTTGCGCCTGAATCGTCACGTCCAGCGCTGTAGTCGGCTCATCTGCAATCAGCAGCTCCGGGCTGCACGAGAGCGCCATAGCAATCATCACCCGCTGGCGCATCCCGCCGCTGAATTGATGCGGGTATTGGTTCATTCGGCGCTCCGGCTCGGTAATGCCTACTTGTCGCAGCAGTTCTACAGCTGCTTGCGTAGCCGCTTCCTTGCTCAGTCCTCGATGTCTGCGAATCACCTCGACCAGGTGATAGCCAACCTTTTTGACCGGATTCAGCGAGGTCATCGGGTCCTGAAAGACCATCGCAATCTGGTTTCCACGTATTTTGCGCCATTGCTTTTCCGTCAGAGCGGTCAGACTTTGTCCCCGATAACGGATATCGCCGTTCAGCCGCTTGCCCGGCGGGGCTATCATCGACATGATCGCTTTCGCTGTCACACTTTTGCCGCTGCCGGATTCTCCTACGATTCCTACCGTTTCTCCAGCATCAATATGAAAACTAACCCCTCGAACTGCCTGATTCTCCCCCTCACGAGTGAAAAACGAGACCTCCAGCTGTTCGACGGACAGTAGATGTTCTGTCATCGTGTTTTCGCTCCTTCCTATCGCTCCTGGAGCCATTTGTAATGGGCCTGTACTATGAATCTATGAAACTATGAATCATCGTTTTACTAATTTGGGTTCAAAGCCTACACGCAGCACATCTCCCAAAACATTAAAGCTCAACACAGTCAGTAAAATAAGCAATCCCGGAAACAATGCCATATATGGGGCCTGTGCAATATATCCTTGGGCATTATTCAGCATACTGCCCCACGTAGCATTCGGCAGCTGAACACCAAAGCCGAGGAAGCTCAGTGACGATTCCATCATAATTGCTGAAGCGATATTGTTCGTCGCCCCTACGATAATTACCGGAATCAGATTAGGTACAATGTGCTTCATAATAATACCAAACGTACTTTGTCCCGAAGCTTTGGCGTATAGTACATACTCCCGTTCACGCAACGTCATTGTCTCTGCCCGCACCACCCGGGCAATGTTCATCCACATGAGCAAGGCGATAATGACAATGATATTGCCGACGCCCGGCTTCAAAAACACACTCAGCAGCAAAATAACCAAGAAAGACGGAATCGACATGATCAGCTCCAAAACCCGCATAAGCAGATTGTCGATCCATCCTCCAAAATACCCGCTCACAATACCTACCACTGCACCGATACTGGTCGCAATAATCATGGACGCGAAGCCTACCAGCAATGATACACGTCCGCCGTACAGTGCTCTTGTAAAATAGTCCCGCCCATAATCATCCGTTCCAAACCAGTGTGCCGCTCCCGGTGGTTGGAGACGCTCCAGCACGTTCAACTTATTCGGGTCCTGCGGCGATAAAAATGCGAAAATCGCCCCCAGCGAAAATACAATCAATAGTATGAGGGCGACGGCGCCCATTTTGCTCGTCATCAGCTCGATCCCGATGTTGCGCCATTTGCTCCGATTCATGAATTCACCTCGTTGATTTAATTCTCGGGTCCGCAATGCTGTACAAGATATCCGCAAGCAGATTACCCAGGATCAGCAGCAGAGCGGAAAATAAAGTAATCCCCATGATGACAGGATAATCCATCCCTTTTACCGCCGTCATGCCCAGCGAGCCAATGCCCGGCCAGGAAAATACCGTCTCCGTCACAATGGCTCCAGCCACCAAGTCCGCAACCGACATTCCGAGCAGCGTAATGATGGGCAGCAGCACATGCTTGAGCACATGTCGAAACAAAACTAGTCTTTTTCCAGACCCGAACGCGTATTGAATCTGCACGTACTCTTCCTTGAGCTGCGTAATTGTGCTGGAACGGATGTACCTCACATACACAGACAGAAAACCGAAGGCCAGTACAAAACATGGTAAAATCCCATGCTTGATCACATCCAGCACCGAGTCCGTACCGATGGTACGCATCCCAGTACTCGGAAGCCAATGCAGATAAATCGCAAACAAATAAATAAGTAAAATACCGAGCCAAAACAGCGGAACAGAAATCCCGATGTACGACATCAGATTAATGAGCTTGTCGATCCAGCGATTCCGATTCGCCGCAGCCGTCAAACCAAGTGGGATGGCAACCAGCACAGCAAGTATGATGGATGCGCCCATTAACCCGGCTGTAGCCGGGAGACGGTCGAGAATCTGATCCAGCACGGGCTGGTGATTAATTAGCGAGTAGCCGAGATCACCCGTTAGACTCTTTTTAAGCCATAATATGTACTGCACGTAAGCGGGCTGGTCCAGCCCCAAGCTATGCCTCATTCGTTCAATGTCTTCCAGATGCATATTCGGTGTAACAAAAGAGAGAACCGGATCACCTGGGGCCAGCTTGATCAAGCCGAAGCAGACGATGGACACAAAAAATAGCATCGGTATAACTTGCAGCAACCTTCTGGCGATGAGTTGTCTCATACGTTTCCCTTCCCCTTGCTGTTTTCGAAAAAAATAAGCTGGTTAGCCCAGCTTATTTTTGAAAACCCTGTCTTATTTGTGATAAATTTTGGACAAATCCTCGAAAATCACGACCGGCTTCAGCACAGCCTGATCAATACCGCCATACTGCTTGTCGAAGGCTACAATAGTCTTGGTGTAAGCAATCGGATAGATGACAGCATCCTCAGCCAGCAGCTCTTGTACCTTTTTATAAATTTCTCCACGTTTAGTCGTATCCGACTCACCCGCGCCCTCTTCCAGCAGTTTATCCACTTCCTTATTCGAATAATGCGAATAGTTGGAGGATGATCCGGTGCTATACAAAATACGATATGCGTCAGGGTCATACCCCATGATGTAGCCGCTGATCGCCAGATCAAAGTCCTTGGCATTCGTATCGACGAACTTTTGCGACCATGCCGATGAATCCATGCTGTTCACGTCCAGCTGAACGCCTATGTCCTTTAACTTCTGCTGGATATAGAGTGCTTGTGCTTCCTGTACCTTGTTACCGCCCGGAATGATAATGCGCAGTTTCAGTCCTTCAGCTCCAGCCGATTTCAGCAGCTCTTTTGCTTTGTTCACATCATTATTAAAAAATGCAACGTCGTTCGTGTGATACAGTACGTCCTGTGTCAGAGCAGATTTTGCAGTGTCTGCATAATCCTTGGAGCCATAGGAAACTTGAATCAACTCATCCTGATTTAATGCATAAGAAAGCGCCTGACGCACTTCTTTTTTGTTCAGCTGCTTCGTATCACTGTTTTCATTAAACATCAGATAAGCCAAGCGACCTTCGCTGTAAGGGAAAATGTCAAACTTATCTGTTGCTTTAATGGTCTCCACATTTTGCGGATCGAGATAGTTTACATTAATCTCACCATTTTGAAGGGCCAAATTCGCAGCATTTGAATCTTTAACAATTCGGTATGTTACTGAATCCAGATGCGGCTTTCCGCCAACATAGTTATCGAACCGTTCGAGTGTAACGTACTCACCGGTTTTGTACTCTTTAAATTTGAAAGGACCTGATCCAACCGGAGAGTTGTTTTTTGTACTTTTCTCAATATCCGCTTCATTCTCGAAAATGTGCTTCGGAATCGGGGATACCTGTACCAGTGCTGCCTCAAAAGCAGGAGCTGGCTGAGGAAGTTTGAAATCCACCGTTGTATCATCAACCTTGCTCGCCTGAACCGGTTTGCCATTAACCATAAAATTACTTCTCAAAAAGCTGTGCTGCTTCTCATCCAAAATTTTGTTAATGGTGAAAACAACATCGTCAGCTGTCAGCTTCTCGCCATCATGCCAAGTCAGATCTTTTTTCAGTTTTAGTGTATAAGTCAGCTTGTCTGCTGAAGGAGTCAGACTGTCTGCTAAATAAAATGTCTTTTTGCCATTGTTCACCTGAAACAATGGTGCGAATATCGCCTGGTCTATCGTCAGACTTACCCGATCACCCGCATAGTTCGGATTCAGCACCACCGGATCAGCTTGTACGCCAATGATCAGGCTGCCGCCGTCTTTTGGCTGTCCGTTATCAGCTGTTGTGGTAGCTGTACCGGGTGTATTCCCATTCGTCTCAGACGTAGATCCAGAATTCCCGCCGGAGCATGCACTTACAACCAACATCAATACAATGAATACCAATACACCAGTCAAATTACGACGCATCGCTCTAGCCCCCGTGTCCTCTTAGTATGTAATAAATTTATTATAAATCGGAATAGTCGGATTTACAATCGGTCAAAAACTGTTTATTCCCCTTGTCATTAGCATTCCAGACATTATGTGATCGAATCTAGAAAAAAGACACCCGTTAAGAGTGTCTTCAGAATATCCACAAACTGATTAGTGCCAGGATGGCAGGCAGACCTTGCTTTAATAAAATAGACTTGTTGGCAGTTAATGCACCATATACCGCAGCCACTACCACACAAATGACAAAGAATAATTGGATTTGCCGCCCGATTACAGGTTCCGGATAGAACAAGCCCCACACCAATCCGGCTGCCAGAAATCCGTTATACAGCCCCTGATTTGCTGCCAGGGATTTGCTTGCTTCCGCCAGCTCCTTCGAGGTCCCGAACGTACGCATCGCCCGCGGAGTCGTCCACAGAAACATTTCCAATATTAGAATGTACACATGTTCCAGAGCTACAATTCCGACCAATATTGAACTAAGTAAGCTCAAGGTATGTTCCTCTTTTCCACATAAAGTTACTATGAGGTGATTTTTAGATCGATCCTCAAAAAGTATAGTTCATCTTCCAAAAACAGTAAAGAGACCGAACCTTAGGCCCGGCCTCATTTCTACATGAAGCCTTACATCGTTCTCGCGAAATCCAACAAAGCTTTGGACATGCTGTTGATCTCGTCCGTAGATGCATTCACTTGCTGAGTTAGGGCGGCTTGTGTCTGTGTCAGCGTAGACATGTTCCCGATATTGTGCAAAATCCGCTCGATGAGTGTCTTCATTTCGTCCAGACTGGTCTCGATATTTCCGGTCGCATCAGCACTGTGAATAGCGAGTTTTCTCACTTCATCTGCGACTACCGCAAAACCCCGCCCCTGCTCGCCCGCACGCGATGCCTCAATGGCAGCATTCAGACCCAGCAGATTCGTTTGATTTGCAATCTCTTTAATGAAGTTGGAAATGTTTTGTGTCTCTTCTGCACTGACTTTGGCTTGATTCGCTGCGTCTGTCGATTGCTCCTGAGCCGTAGCCAGCTCCTGCGCTTGGTTACTAACCGAATTAACACCATTCACCATTTCCGTAATGGAATCGGAGAGATGCTGGATCTTGAGCGTGAGTTCATCCGCAATAGCCTGCTTTTCCTTTTCTATTGTAATGTCACGAATGGTACCCGCAATCCGAATAGGCACTCCCTTGCTATCGCGCAATGTTTTTCCACTGCAATAATACCAGCGATGCTCACCATTCTTACGCACCAAACGACATTCCATTTCATAAGGTGTGCGCCCTGTATAATCATTTAAATGATCATTCAAAACTTTAATCGCCATTTCGGCGTCCTCAGGATACAGAATTGAAGCCCAACTGCTAAGCTTGCTTGGGAAATCTTGCTCATCCTTAAAGCCCAGCGTAGCCCGGAATTGCGGTGACCACCAAAATATACTATCCGGATTCTCAATGTCTCCTCCAATAATGTTTACATCGTAAGGAGCCTCCACCAAAACACGATTAATGAGATCGTATCTTGTAACCAATGCCTGAAGCTCCTCAGACTTAATCTTCTGATCGTGCACATCCAACAGAGCGCCTGCAATCCGAAGCGGCACTCCCTGCTGGTCACGGATCGTCGTTCCGGTAGCCCGGAACCAACGATATTCTCCATGCTTCAGCCTCAAACGATACTGTACGTCATAAGGGGTCTTTCCCGTAAAGTCCAGTAAATGATCAGACAATTCTGCCAAAGACCTGTCATAATCTTCGGGATGCAGCCGAGATGACCAGCTATCTAATACATTAGGGAAGTCCTTTTCGCTCTGATACCCCAGCATAGAACGGAATTCTTCTGACCATGTGAACGTATTACTTGGATTGACAGGATCACCGGCAATGACCTCCATGTCCCATAAGCCAATCTCTATAGCCTTGGTAACAAGCTTCAAACGGATATCAACATGTTGAGCATCATTTTTCATGGACTCTATCGCTTGGTTAACATTGTTTGCGATTTCTTGAACCTCAGGAGAAGCTGAGGAAACCTGTATTACAGCAGAATAATCTTTTTGCTGTATTCTTTGTGAAAGTTTGCGGCTTTCTTCTACTAAAGGAGCAAGTGATTGAGACTCATTTTTCTTGAGAAACATATATGATCTTCCCTTCTAAGCCAATATATAAAACGGTATAATTTAATATCGGAATTTTATTAAGAATCATTATAATTAAATCGTTAATTACATAGGCATTAAGACTTATTTTTCATGTCCATATACCTATAATTCCATACAGGAAACATCGAAAAATGTCGAAAAAGGAAGAATTCTAACAAGTCTGGAAACAGAAAGGGCACCTTTGCATTACTGCGCAAAAGTGCTCTTTCTGTCAACTATTCAGTTCGTTATATCTTATTTAATTGAAGCAACGTATTCCTCGCCCTTTTCTTTATCATATTGGCCTTCCCATTTGGACATGACCACAGCGGCAAGCGAGTTACCTAATACATTAACTACCGTACGCGCCATATCCAGAATGCGATCAATACCAGCGATAAAAGCCAAACCCTCCAGCGGGAGGTTCACTGCTCCAAGCGTAGCGAGCAAAACGACAAAGGAAGCACCCGGCACACCTGCAATACCTTTGGAAGAAATAATTAATACTAGTACCAGCGTGATCTGTGTCGTGATTGGCAGATCAATACCATACATTTGGGCAATGAAAATCGCAGCCAGTGCCTGATACAGGGTGGAACCGTCCAGATTAAAAGAATACCCAATCGGAATGACAAAGGACGTAATTCCTTTAGGACATCCGAACTTCTCCATCTTCTCCATGATCTTAGGCAAAACACTTTCCGAACTGGCCGTCGAATATGCAAGCAACAGCTCACTTTTCAAAATTTTAATCATGGTCCAGAGACGGGTACCGCACAGCTTGGCGATAATTCCGAAAACAATCACAATGAACAGCGCCATGGAGCCGTACACCGACAAAACAAGCTTCAATAACGGCCATAATGAAGCCAACCCAAACTTGGCCACTGTCGTTCCAATCAGTGCAAATACTCCGAACGGAGCCAGGCGCATGACCTGATTGGTTACCCAGAACATGGCGTCGGCTACGCCTTCAAAGAAATTCAGCACAGGCTTGCCCTTGTCACCAATCGCCGCTACCCCTAGTCCAAACAGTACGGAGAAGAATATAATAGCGAGCATATCTCCCTCGCCCAGAGCTTGAATAACATTGGTAGGAACAATATGCACAATCGTATCTATAAAGCTATGGCCTGACTTCTCTGCAGTCTCCACATAGGAATGGATATCACTCTTCGCCAGGTGGGACATGTCCACGCCGTCACCAGGTCGAACCAGGTTAGCAACAAGCAGTCCGAACAGGATGGCGACTGTCGTTACAATCTCAAAGTACAGAATGGACTTTCCGCCAAGTTTACCTAGTTTTTTCATATCGCCCACGCCGGCAACGCCGATAATGAGCGTTGAGATCACAATAGGCACGACAATCATCTTGATCAAGCGGATGAAAATATCGCCGATTGGCTTTAAGTAGACTTCCACCCCTGAATTGCCGTAAAATAAGGCACCAATAATAATACCTAAAGCCAGACCGATAAAGATTTGCATCGTCAAATTAATCTTTTTCACTTCGTGTCCCCCCCTGGCTGATTTGTATATTTTTGCAGTATGCTGTTCTTAATATTCAAATGATGTTATTTATACTACAATCTGATCTATAAAAACCGACAATTATCTACAGCTGCATTTATTTTTTTCTATAAATTCACAAACTTTAACGACGAGCCTGTGAATTTAGCTCACATTGCCTTTCTGACTGAATACCCAGGAGGTGAATATGAATGAAGTTGAACACGCTCCTTTTCCTGCTCATGCTTGTATTTGTACCGCTCGCAGGTGAGCTGAATATTCACCCGTTCGCTAATACATTCCGTCTCAGCTTTGGTACGCCTGTATTTTTTTTCTTTCTGTTATCTATTCGTCATATTCCGCCTGCATTATCGGGAGTGCTTGCAGGGATAGCGGTAGTCGCCTTTCGCATCTTACTCAATCATTACACTCAGTCCAGTCTTCTCTTCGAAGAGTTGCTGATCTTGCATGGCCCTACCTTTTTTTATTACATGGTCTACGGTCTGCTCTTCCAGCTCCTTAACATTAATGCTGAGCCTTACCGCGCACTCCGTGTGGGTATCCTCTCTGTAGGGATTGAGGTTGCCGCAAGTGTGTCGGAACTTAGCGTCCGGTGGAGTATTGACGGCGATTTCTGGGACATCATTAAGATCAGTAAAGTAGCTTTTATGGCTATGATCCGCAGCTTCTTCGTGCTTGGGTTTTATAATATGATTCGGTTAAATCAATCGGTCCAGCATGAAGAGGCACAAAGACAGCAGACGGAGCGAATTTTACTTCTTGTATCAGACTTGTATGAGGAGTCGGTCCAGTTAGGCAAAACGCTGTCACATGCAGAACAAATCACTCGTGAAAGCTACGAGCTGTACCGTGAACTGCAACAGGATGAATCTCTAAAGGATAGAGAACATTACGCCAGACAGGCACTTCGTATTTCCGGACAGGTTCACGAGATTAAAAAAGACAGCCAGCGGATTTTTGCTGGTTTGTCCAAGCTGATTGATGCCGAAAGCGGAGTGCATTACATGGCTTCTCAAGAGCTTGGGGAGCTCATCATCCGAACGAACAGTAAGTACGCCCAATCACTGGACAAGTCTATTCGTTTTACCCTAGATGTCGATCCTTTGTTGCCCAAGCTACATGTTTATACCGTTCTGACACTTATTAATAACCTGACAGCCAATGCGGTTGAAGCCATGAGGGACGACGGAAGGATTGACGTTTCTATTCGCTGTCTTCCGGGAAAAGAGGATATAGCTTCATTTAGTGTTACCGACAACGGTCCGGGTATTCCTCAGCGGAAACGGGAAATGGTCTTCACACCAGGGTATACGACCAAGTATGATGAGGAAGGACAACCGTCGACCGGTATGGGATTGTTTTATGTACGTGAGGTCGCGGAGAGCCTTGAAGGAACGATTGAACTACAACAGATTGAGGAAGAGAATACAGATAGATTACAGACCACTTTTAGAATTACATTGCCTTTACGGAAACTGACGGAGAAAGGAAGATAGCCCGGATGCGTTTTTATATTGTGGATGACGATCAAGGGATTCGTTCTATGCTGGCAGACATTATTGAAGACGAAGGTCTAGGGGAAGTCATCGGGGAAGCGGAGGATGGTTCCTATGTGAATAGCGGCCTGCTGGAGCTGAACCGGATTGATGTATTGCTAATTGACTTGCTGATGCCGCTTCGTGACGGCATTCAGACCGTGCGTGCACTCGGCGATCAATTCAGCGGCAAAATCATTATGATTTCTCGCATCGAATCCAAAAACATGATCGGCGAGGCGTACTCGCTCGGTATTGAATATTATGTGGCCAAGCCTTTGAATCGACTGGAGATTATTGCAGTTATTCATAAGGTGGCTGAGCGTCTGCGCATGCAGCAGTCGATTACGGATATCCAGCGGACGCTTCAAGGGTTGTCGATGTTCACATCGAATAACCCAACGGCAACGATTGAACCGACCCGAAACATCGTAACTTCCGGGCAGTTTCTGCTCTCCGAGATGGGAATGATCGGCGAAGCTGGGAGTATGGATTTGTTGGACATGCTGGAATTTCTGGACCAGTATGAGGAGGAAACAGGCAATCTGTCTCCCTATCTGTTCCCGCCGTTGAAGGATATATTTGCTAATGTAGCATCCAAACGGTTAGGGGCTTCAGCCTCAGCAGTAGAGCTGAGTAAGGAAATTAAAGCATCGGAGCAGCGTGTCCGCCGCGCTATTTTCCAGACGCTAAGCCATATAGTATCGCTCGGGTTGACTGACTATACCCATCCTAAATTTGAAAATTACGCATCCAAATTTTTTGACTTTACAGAAATCCGCAAAAAAATGCTGGAGCTACAAAACAATGTGGAGCCTTCACTGTCCCAAGCCCGCATTAATACGAAAAAGTTCGTACAGGTGCTCTATATGGAAGCAAAACGACTATTGCATTAAGAGAAAACGCACCTGCATCTCCTCATGTATCTATTACTCGGAGATAAAACAGGTGCCCATCGTTGATGATTAGATATCTCTTTAATCCAGACTCTTTCCCTGCCACTCCATAGCTTCCAAGAGATCTACACCATCGGACAGCAGACGTTTCAAGACATTCAGTTCTTCTGAGCTGTAACGATTTAAAAATTGAAATAACTGTTGCTGTACCTCAGCATGCAGTCGCTCATGTACAAGAAAGAGTTTTTTTCCCAACGGGGTTAGCCGAAAATAAATTTCTTTTTTGTTGTCGTTCAGCTGGGTTCTGCGAATCCAGCCTTCCTTGAGCAGCTTGGTGCTGACTTTCGAAACGGTACCTTTGCTCAGCTCCATTCGTTGCGCTAAGGTTGTAACATTGATCGGCTCATGCTGCCCGATACAATCCATAACGTGTACATCCGTCATATTGAGCGAAGTCATTCCATCAAAGTGCTCGCGGATTTCTTCGAGAAAGGTCATGCTCTCTCTTTGCTGATGCTGCTCCCACTGATGATTCATCTTAATAAGCAAATCATAGACATGCTGAACCGATGTCGCCTTTTCCATACGAACAAGTAGTCACTCCTTTGGCATACTCCTCCTTTCATTATAGCCCACATTTGTTTCACAAGAAACAATATGGTCATGTTATGAACATACCCTTTCCCCTTTATACCAATGTGGCAATGCCTTCCTTAATCACACTCAATATATCCGTTTGTTTCATAGAAATGGCCCAAGCGATATACCCATCCGGACGGATGAGAACCGTATGCACATCTCTCCATCCCACGGGCACTTCCTCGGCTACGGCCTCCACATATGAAATATGTGAAAGTGAGCTATGGTGAAACTCATTCGATACCTCATTATCCTGTGCAAGATGGAGAAGTACAAAGCGGCCTTCATGAAGAAGATCGTAAGCATACGTTGTCATTCCGTCAGGCAAATGCAATTCAAAATCAGCAAACCGTTTCCCGTTCAGTGGATGCTGCGGTATATTGCTAGCCGCTGGATAGCATACATCCAGTGCACTAATCTGCTCTGCCATAGATTGATTAATTTCCGGATGGCGGAACCATTCCTCATGCAATTGGCGGTGTGCCAATACAGCAGGCGTAAAGTCCAATAAGCGGGTCTGAACCTCGGTATTCCGTAAGAACTGCGTATTAACCGGATAACGTTCGTCATGATAGCTACTCAGCAGCGTGTCTGGAGCCCAGCCACGAATCACTCCGGCCAGCTTCCATCCCAGATTTGCCGCCTCTTGCAAGCCAACATTCATTCCCTGTCCACCTGCCGGGAAGTGGATATGCGCAGCATCACCTGCTAGCAGGATTCTCCCTTTACGATAGGTCTGCGCCTGCCGCGTTGCATTCCCGAATCGAGATAACCAGCGAGGATTGGATACGCCAAGATCTGTACCGAGCAGATCATACAGTCCTGTCTGCACTTCTTCCAGCGTCACAGGCACGTCCTTCGGAATCTCCATCATTCGTGGTGTAGTCAAAATAACCCGATAAATATCTGGATACACGGGGGCAATCATCACTCCACCTCGTTCACTATATTCGGAATGTACGCCACTTTCAGGCGGATTGACTAACTCTACATCCGCCAATACAGCGGTCAGAGTCGTATCCGTGCCCGGAAAAGCAATCCCGGCTTGTTTACGCACGATACTCCCAGCCCCATCCGCTCCTACGACATAAGCAGCATTCATTACCGATACATTGGCTTGTGGTCCAGATGCGCATACACTCACCACCTCTACGCCCTGCTCGTGCTCTCGCACAGATACCACTTCCATGCCACGATGGACGACAACTCCCAGCTTGAGCGCATGCTCCTCGATCACTTGCTCTGTAATCACCTGTGGAATAAACAACGTATAATTAGAAGAACTATCAAGCACAGAAAAATCCAAGCGGGTATTCAGCATTGTAAAGTGACCCGTACGTATAGGTCTGCCGCGCTTCATAAACCGCTCCTTCAATCCACGCATATCAAACATCTCAAGCGTCCGTGGATGTAGCGTAAGCGCACGCGACTGGCCACTGGGCTCCTCTAAACGTTCAATTACACATACGCTTACGTTTGCTAATGCCAACTCAGCAGCTAACCACATTCCAACAGGTCCGCCGCCTACTACAATCACTTCGTAATCCATGTTCACACCCCTATCTAAAATCTTTATTTCCACCACCTAATCGTTTCTCACGAAACAATATATACATACAGAAAGCTCCCCTTAACATTTCCGCATGTACCAAACAACATATAAAGCCTTTTTTATTGTTTCTACTGAAACAATATTATTGTAATTTAATTGAGAACAATTATCAACCACTTTATTAAAAACATTTCTACCCTTTACTTTAAATCATGCATTCATTTACATTTCATAAAATATAATTGTATAATCGTTAAATGAGACTAAGCTAGAACAAACTCTCCATAGAAGGGATGATCATACATGTCAGATGCCAATCAATTATTCGGTCAAGCGCTGGTTAAATCACTGGTCGGGGAACGTGGACATATTCGAGTAGCTCGGGCTTTACCAGACATTGACGTCGAGCTGGCAGGGAAGAAAAATGCAGAAATGCCTTACAGCATTTATCAACTGCTGAAGCATATGATCTACTGGCAGCAATTTATGCTGGAGCATTTGGAAGGACGGAAGCCCCAGCTTCCGGGCAATGTCATGGAAAGCTGGCCCGAAGAGACTGGACCGCAAAGCGAAGAGGCATGGCAGGCTCTCATTAACGAATTTTTACAGGGCGTAGATCAAGCTGTGCAGATTGCCGAAACCGCGCAACTGGATGATTCACTAGCTCATTTCCCAGGTGAAACGAAAGCAGGACTGCTGCGGAATATCGCTTCCCACAATTCATATCATTTGGGTGAAATCGTACTGCTACGCCGGATCTATGGAGCTTGGCCACCACCAGGAGGTGGCTTTCCAGCTTAAAGGCAACACCACCGCTCTAATCAAGATTCCTTCCATCCGCCGCTTCATACCTCCATCATTGCATTGGGATTTAGGCACCGCGAGGAACTCGCTCGCGTAGCCTATATGGGAACCCGCTAACTCGACTTGAAGCCGTTCATCCGTAATCAAGTGCAATCCGAATAACGGTTCCCATGATGCAAGATCAAAGAGAGGTTTCGAGGTTATGGTGAGACACTTATATTTAAATCGTAATATCGCCTGTATGATCGTGATCAGCCTTATTGCTAACATGAGTGGAAGTATGATCCTTCCACTCTTTGCTATTTATGTAGAGCAATTCGGGATATCCGTACTCGGCATGAGCATTTTATTTTCTCTGTTTTATGTGGGGAGATTTCTTGGTGGAGGCTTGGCAGGACGAATTTATGAAAAGATTGGCGCAAAACGCTTGGGGTTGAGCTTACTCATTGCCGAAATCGCTTGTATGCTCCTGTTTCCGATTGCAACAAGCTTCATCATTTTATCCATACTGAGACTCCTTCAGGGCTTGGTAGCTATAGGGCTAACCGTCTTTGTAAGAGTCACGATCAACCATATGAGCACCGCAGAGAATCGAGGCACGCTCAATGGATATATCAGCAGCAGTGAAGGTGCCGGTATGATTTTAGGGCCTCTTATGAGTGGAGCTATTGTTTCTTATTTTTCTTTATCCATTCCGTTTTATTTCGTTGCTATTTTCTCATGTATATCCTTCGTTGCCGTCTCCAGAATGACCTTCCCCAGTCTCTCCTCCAAACCTCAGCAACAGCACGTACCCCTTCATGAGTCGAAAAGAAAAACCATGCTAACGAAACAGCTACTGCTCTATTCCACCGTTCATTTTCTTGAAATGAGTGCATTCGCTATATTTTTAACGTACTTCTCCATATATGCAACCTACAAGCTCCATTGGAGCCCCGCAGAAATTAGCTTAGCTTTTACAATTATCGGCATATCGACCTTCATCTCAGCGCCCTTTATTGGCAAAATATCTGATCTACTTAAGGATCGCTTGATGCTTTGTATCCTCGGTCTATTGTTGATCATGGTGGAAATCATTTTATTTCTTTGGTTCACTGAACCGTGGATCGTATACTTAGGAATGTTCATCGGAGGTATCGGAGGGGCCAGCTATCTGGATTCCTTTTACTCGCAACTAGGGGATGTTATTCCTGAGGAGAACAGAAGCACATTTATCGGCAACGTCGTATCTTTGTCCGAATTGGGGGCTATTGTGTCTCCGATCATCGCAGGTGTACTCATGGAACGCTTTAGCATCAACACTCCCTTTTACTACAATTTGATTTTGGTGTTGATCGCCATAGTTATCCAATATGTCATTCGATTTAAGTCGAAATCTATAAGAAAAAGGCCAATTGCATAAGCAACTGGCCCCCTTTTTCATCACAGCTCCAACTCAACTGCAACCCCAAAATGATCCGATACAACTGGTCCTGTTTTTCCGTTCAGTACAACGGTCGAGGATTGTACCTGTGCAGCCTTATTGGAGAAGATAAAGTCAATGCGGAGCGGCTCCGCATTACTTTCCCAACCAGCAATAGCTTTAATCACCGTGTGGCCTTCATCACGTACTGCTGCATTCGGATAGGTGTCCGACCAGCCGGATTGCAGTACATAGTCATATCCTTCTCCGCGTACTTCAGCCGCGTTGTTGAAATCACCCATCATGAACACAGGAGTCGGAGCAAAAGAATGTAGCACTTTTGTTGTACGATCCCAGAGTCCACGGAAGGATTCTTCATCATTCCACCAGTTAAAATGTCCACTTACAAACCAAGCCTGCACTCCGTCCACCTCAGTTTGAATACCGACAATTTTACGTGAGCGGTAGTTGTCATAATCCTGTAGCGAGGAAATATATTCGTTCACCGTAGCTGTAATCGGTGTTTTCGACAGAATCGCCAACCCCTCGTCGTATTTGGCAAAACCAACATGCGCGGGAGCCCACGTCCAATGATAGCTATCAGACAATAGCCCGTTCAGCACATAAGCATAGTTATCACGCTTAATGACAACTTCAGGATCTGCGCTATGGTAAGTGCCCAAATCGTCCGCTGACAAAGGAGCCTCTTCCATAGACTGGTTCACTTCCTGTAAAGCAATGACATCAAACTGCTGTTCATCAATAAAAGCAGCCAGTTGCTTTAGCTTATCGTGCTGGTTTTCTTCCATCCAAGCATGTGCATTTAAGGTTAACAACTTCAAAGTAATCACCTGTTGAGTATGTCTTGTATATCTGATTTAAGCACATCAGCCTTCGGTCCGTAAACCGCCTGCACCCCATTATCTACTTTTATCAAGCCCAAGGCACCCAGCGCTTTCCACGTCTTTTCGTCCCCAACGGCATCTGTATCCTTCACCGTCACACGCAGACGGGTCATGCAAGCGTCCACCTCGACAATATTCTGCTCACCCCCAAGTGTCTTGATGATATCCGTAGCCAGTTGGTTTTGAGTGGAAGTAGCTGCCACACCCTCTGTCTTCGTACTCCCTGCCTCGGAAGTCCCTTGAGGCTCCTCATCCGTATAGTTCCCCAGTCTTCCTGGCGTAGCCATTTGGAATTTACCGATCATAAAATAAGCGATAAAGTAGGTTGCTACCGCAAACACCACGCAAGTCAGCACGAAGTTAATAATATCCTGCACCAACCCCGCATTTATAGACAACGGCATTCGGGTCAGCAGTTCAATCATACCAAATGAATGTAAACGCAAATGTATGATGTCGGCCATTCCGAACGCAATACCGGTAAGAATAGCATAAACCACATACAGCACAGGCGCCACGAACATAAACATGAATTCCAGTGGCTCCGTTACCCCTGTTAAAAAGACAGCTGCGGCTGCCGAAAAGATCATCGACTTGTACTTGCCGCGTTTGTCTTTGTCTACACGGCGATACATAGCCACCGCTAGTCCCATAAGGATACCTGCTCCACCAATCATTTGTCCTACCTTGAAGCGGGCAGGCGTCACGCCTTCCAACAAGCTATTGTAGGCTGTCGGATCGGTACCACGAAGCGCACTCAGGTCACTTGCCCAAGCCAGCCACAGCGGGTCTTGCCCGGCAACGACACTTCCTGCCCCGGAACCTGTAAGCGTTGTGTAAACGCCTCCAAGTTGAGTATAGTTAATAGGAACGGTCAGCATATGATGAAGTCCAAAAGGAATCAGCAGTCTTTCCAGTGTACCATAGACAAATGGTGCTACAAAAGGAGCCGATTCTCCCGAAGTCGCCAACCAAATGCCGAACTGATTAATCCCCCCCTGGACAAATGGCCAGACGGCAGACATGATCAAACTTACGATGACAGACCATAAAATCACGACAAAAGGAACAAAACGTTTACCGTTAAAAAAGGCTAAAGCGTCCGGCAGCTTGCGGTAATTATAGTACTTGTTAAATACCACCGCCCCGACGAATCCGGAGATGATACCGACAAACACGCCCATGTTGAGTGCGGGTGCTCCTAAGACAGAGGTGAAATAACCACTGACCGGAATCGATGCACCGAAGAGTGTATGGGTGGTTGCTCCCTCCTGGGTTAACATCTTCGATGATACGCCCAAAATCGTCCCTGTTGAAATATTGATGAGAACAAAGGCAATTAAAGCCGCAAAAGCCCCGCCCGCCCGTTCCTTAGCCCAGGAACCACCTATCGCTACCGCAAATAGAATGTGTAAGTTATTGATAATACCCCAACCCAAATTCTCCATGACCCCGCCGACGGTCAACCAGAAATGAATATCGCCAGCCAACATCGCCACTACTTTACCAAGCGAAATCATAATCCCGGCCGCCGGCATAACAGCAACAACCACAAGCAGTGCCTTCCCAAGCTTTTGCCAAAAATCAAATGATAGAAGTTTTTTCATGCTCGTTCAGTCTCCATCCCTTATAGTATGTATAGCATGGGTAGTACTCAAAAAATATTATGCAATCGGTTGCACAATTATTATAATGATATCGCTTTCTATTAGCAATACCCTAATTGTAAATATCTTGGTTAATAATGATAGAAACACTCGAAAAAACCGCGAATTTGTTGATTTTCGAGCAATATCGTATGATAGAACATAATATTTCCTGCTTGAGATAGCAAAAGGAGACGAAGACGATGGCAGTAACCATCAAAGATGTCGCAAAACGTGCTAATGTTGCTACTTCCACCGTATCCCGCGTCATTCAAGATAGCCCCAAAATCAGCGAAGCTACCAAGGTACGTGTCCGTAAAGAAATGAAGGCGCTTGGCTATGAACCCAACTATTCAGCTCAGAGTCTGGCTAACCGAGTCACACAGTCGATAGGCATTATTATGCCTGAATCGGATGTGGCGATCTTTCAAAATCCTTTCTTTCCGGAAAGTCTTCGCGGGATCAGCGAATGGGTGAACGAGCACAACTATACACTGTCGATTGTCACAGGCAAAACGAATGATGAATTGCTATCCCGCGTAAAGCTGATGACCCGGACCGGACGCGTTGACGGCTACATTGTCCTGTACTCCAAGCAAAAGGATAGCATCGTGGAGTATCTTCACAAAGAAAAAATTCCCTATACCGTAATAGGCAAGCCTCAACAGTTTGTCAGCGAAACCACCCATGTAGACAACGACAACTACCAGGCTGCCAAGGATGTGGTCACTTATTTGACTGGGCTGAATCATCAGCGCATTGCTTATGTTGGCGGTGATCAGGAACACATCGTGAATCTTGAAAGACTCCGAGGCTACCAAGATGCGCTACGAGAGGTTGGCTTGCCTCTACCGAAGGAATACGTGGTCAGAGAACCCTTTAATCTGGAGGACATGCGCGCGTTATTGCAGGCTACCCCGCCGCCTACTGCGATGATCGTTAGCGACGACCTTGTAGCCATGGCCGTACAGAAAATGCTTGCCCAGTTAGGCGTGTCCATGCCAGAGCAGTTATCCATGGTGAGCTTCAATAATCTAATGCTGGCTGAGCTGATGAATCCTCCTCTTACATCCGTGGATATTGATATCTTTACTCTGGGTTATCAGGCTGCCAAAAGCCTGATTGAAAAAATTGAGGATCCCAAGGAACTGACCAAACACATCATTGTGCCCCACCGAATCGTGGAGCGCAAATCCAGCCAGGTACTATGAATCTCTAAGAAATGGACAAGAACTGATTTTGTGGATATCCATAAAATCAGTTTTTTTGCGTTGACAGGGCAAACGGTTGCACTATATACTGAACTCGCTCATATATTGGTCTCGTTAAAACAACGATCTCATTTTCCGAGAGGGGTACGCACTCATGGTTTACAACCGATTATTTGACGTAGATAGTTGGAAGCTGACAACACACGCTCTACATAGCACACACATGCGATTACAGGAAAGCTTAACGTCCATAGGCAACGGTTATATGGGCATGCGCGGCAATTTCGAAGAAACGTATTCAGGGGATCATCATCAGGGAACTTATATCTCCGGTGTATGGTTCCCCGACAAAACAAAGGTCGGCTGGTGGAAAAACGGCTATCCTGAGTATTTTGGTAAGGTCATCAATGCCATGAACTTCATCGGCATCAATCTGATCGTAAACCAAGAGGAAGTAGACTTATTTACGGCACACATCAGCGATTTTGTGCAGGAGTTGGACATGAAACAGGGGATCCTGCGACGCACCTGCACCGTGAACGATCAGGTTCGTATCACTACGGAGCGTTTTCTGAGCATCACCACTCGTGAGCTATGCCTGATTGATTACCAAGCAACGAATATAAGTGAGCAACCTCTAACTATAGAGCTTGTCCCCTATTTGGACGGCAATACGAAGAATGAAGACACGAACTATGATGAGGTTTTTTGGCTGGAGGAGGCCCGAGAGGTTCAGGAACAATTCATTAGCCTGTCCACAACAACTATAGATAATCCCTTCGGTATTCCGCGCTTTACCGTAAACGCTACCATGGGTATTGTGACCGAGGGACAGGATCAGCAGACGACGGAAGAGGGCTTTTTGTATGCTGCTCGCCACTATCAATACAGCGTCGCTCCGGGCGACAGTATCCAGCTGCAAAAATTTGTGGCTGTTACAACTTCACGGGATATGGAAAAGGACGCACTGATTCCACAAGCTGAACGCATCGCCGTAGAAGCTGTGAACAAAGGCTACACTTCTCTTAAACAGGAGCATGTCGCAGCTTGGGCCCGACGTTGGGACAAAGCAGATGTAGAAATAGAGGGCGATACGGAGGCCCAACAGGGAATACGCTTTAACATTTTCCAGCTGTTCTCTACGTACTACGGTGAAGATGCCCGTCTGAACATTGGTCCCAAGGGTTTTACAGGTGAAAAATATGGCGGTGCCACCTATTGGGACACAGAAGCATATGCCGTACCTATGTACCTGGCGCTCGCAGACCCGGATGTAACCCGAAATCTGCTGCTGTATCGCTACCAACAACTTGAGGGTGCCAAGCATAACGCGACCCAGCAAGGACTTCGGGGTGCACTGTACCCTATGGTCACTTTTACGGGTGTGGAATGCCATAACGAATGGGAAATTACCTTCGAGGAAATTCATCGTAACGGTGCCATTGCCTATGCCATTTACAATTACACCAACTATACGGGTGACTTGACCTATCTGCATGACTACGGCGTAGATGTACTGGTCGAAATTAGCCGCTTCTGGGCCGACCGGGTTCATTTTTCCAAAAGTCAGCAGCAGTATATGATCCACGGGGTTACCGGGCCAAACGAATACGAAAATAACGTCAATAACAACTGGTATACCAACACGCTGGCTGCATGGGTTTTGAAATATACATTATCGGTCTTGCCTCAAATTTCGACTGAGAAAGCGCAGCGCCTGGCAGTTACGGCTGATGAGCTTGCACATTGGCAGGATATCGTCACTCACATGTATTATCCCTATGATGAGGAGCGGGAAGTCTTCGTACAACACGATACCTTTATGGATAAGGATTTGCAGCCTGTATCCGCCCTTGATCCCAGCAACCTTCCACTAAACCAGAAATGGTCATGGGATAAAATCCTGCGTTCATGCTTCATTAAGCAGGCAGATGTGCTGCAAGGGCTGTATTTCTTTGGAGACCAGTTCACACTGGAGGAAAAAGCGCGCAATTTTGCATTTTACGAGCCCATGACTGTTCATGAATCCAGTCTGTCTCCTTCTATACACGCCGTGCTGGCCGCCGAACTCAAAATGGAGGAAAAAGCAGTCGAGATGTATAAGCGGACGGCCCGTCTGGATCTGGATAACTATAATAACGATACCGAAGACGGCCTTCATATCACTTCCATGACGGGAAGCTGGCTGGCGATTGTACAGGGATTTGCCGGGATGAGAACCTATAATGAAACATTAAGCTTCTCCCCCTTCTTGCCTCAAGACTGGACCAAATATACGTTTAAAATCAACTATCGCGGTCGCTTGCTAAGTATTCTCGTACAGGAAAATGAAGTGATCATTACCCTGTTGGATGGAGAACCGCTGACGCTGGAGCTGTATGGACAGCCAACGCACATTACCAGTGGGCGGCCGTTAATGACGAACAGCGTTTCATAAATCGGGTAGACAGGGGGGAAAGCAAATGAAGGCAGTCATTTTTGATCTGGACGGAGTCATCACAGATACCGCCGAATATCATTTTCAGGCATGGGGCAGCTTGGCGGCAGCGTTAAACATCCCTTTTGATCGGGAATTTAATGAACAGTTAAAAGGAATCAGCCGTACGGAATCGCTCGACAAAATACTGGCGCGCGGTAACCTGTCCAATACGTTTTCAGAAGAAGGCAAGCAAGAACTGGCCACACGGAAAAATACGGAGTATCAGCGGCTCATCTCAGCTGTAACTCCCTCGGACATTCTTCCAGGCATTAAAGCGCTTCTGACAGAACTTCGTGAAGCCCGAATCGGCATCGCTCTGGCCTCTGCAAGTAAAAATGCAGCGTTTATCCTGGAGCGACTGGAGCTAGCGTACTATTTTGACAGTGTGGTGGATGTTACCGCCATTCGGCATGGCAAGCCTGACCCGGAAATTTTCCTTACTGGAGCTGCAAATCTGGGCGTTCAGCCTGCCGATTGTATCGGTATAGAGGACGCACAGGCTGGCATACAGGCGATCAAGGGCGCCGGGATGTTTGCGGTCGGTGTAGGAACACCTTCACAAATGCAAGGGGCAGATATCGTGGTAGCCACGACTGCCGAGCTTTCTCTGAGCATGTTGGAGGCACATTTTTACGAGTTCAAAAAGTGACTCCACTCGGAGGAATTTATATGGCGTTATCTCTAGGATAGAGTACCCTCGCCTCATAAGTATGACCAAAAACGGACACCACTGGTGTTCGTTTTTGTTTACATATACCCAAAAAACTCCCTCTGTCTCTCGCGTCTTCAGCTCCTCTATCGTTGAACACATTAGATTACCATTCCATGAATATTTATTACCATTTTACACATATTACATGCATAACTTTTGAAGGAGGAGGAGTCATGGCAAGATCACTCGAGGCGAAATTGGACCATCTACAAAAGACCCTGGGTCATCTTCCTGATGTCGTCTTCAAGAAAATGAATGTGGGTCAAACGGGAATTCATGTAATTATGATCTATCTCTCTGGTATTGCGGATACGAGCATCATTAACGAACAAATCGTCAAGCCGCTCATTTTAACTGGAATTCGTGAAAGTCACTCCCAAGTTAATCCCGAGAAAATAAAGGAGGAGCTGATACAGCAGACAGCATTTACGATCGATATGGAAGAAGAGACAGACCTTGAGACGTGTGTACACGAAGTGTTATCGGGAAATACCTGTCTGCTGATCGAAGGAACCGATGAAGTCTTTTTTGCGTCTACGGGCCAGTTTCCGTCGCGAAGTGTCGATGAACCAAGCACTGAAACTTTGGTTAGAGGACCGAGAGAAGGTTTTATTGAAGATTTGCAAAGCAACCTGGCAATGGTAAGGCGGCATATCAAAGATCTAAGTTTCAAAATAGATAAAATGACCATAGGAAGGAGATCCTCACGGAAGTTAGCGATCCTGTACATATCAGATATCGCAAATCCGGAGCTAGTTCAGGAAGTTAAACGGAGAGTCGAAACGATTGATGTGGACGATGCTTCCGATACCGGGATTATTGAGCAATGGATTGAGGAACATTCATGGTCTCCGTTCCCACAGATCCAAGCCTCTGAACGCTCGGATAAAGCTATAAATGCTTTAATGTCCGGAAGAGTTGTCATTATGCTTGATGGCACTCCTTTTGTCCTGATTGCTCCCATGACCTTCTGGATGCTGGCTCAATCCCCAGAGGATTATTACGAGCGTTTTCCTTTAGGAACATTTTTCCGCATGCTTCGTTTAACGGCTCTGTTCATTGCAACATTCCTGCCTTCGCTGTACGTTGCACTTATTTCTTTTCATCCTGGATTAATCCCACCTGAGCTAGTGATGTCTATCGTTGCCTCAAGGGAAGGGATTCCTTTTCCCGTTTTTGTGGAAGCTCTAATTATGGAGTTAGCATTGGAAATACTGCGCGAGGCAAGTCTACGGCTACCTAAAGGCATAGGACAAGTCATCGGGATTGTAGGCGGTCTTGTGATTGGACAAGCCGCTGTCGAGGCGGCGATCGTAAGTGCTTTTCTGATTATTGTCGTTGGTCTTACTGCCATTGCGTCCTTTGCAAGCCCGCAGTACAGCGGCAGTATTGGAATCCGGCTTCTTCGTTTCCCCATTATGATGATCGCAGGGATTTATGGGCTGTATGGAGTAATTTTAGCCTTTATTTGTTTAGGCGTACACATGGTCCAGATCAAAAGCTTTGGAGTTCCTTACATGTCACCCCTAGCCCCAATTCGGCTAAGAGATCAACAAGATACTTTGGTTCGGGTTCCTTTTAAATATCTCAAAAAACGCCCTATGATGCTAAAGACACAGGACGAAATACAATCTAACAGAAAAAGGAAGTAAACCTATGCTCTCTTACATCTTTCTGTTTCGTCGAACCCTATGGGCGCAAAAATGCTTTGCTGCATGGATCGCATGTGCTGCTCTCCTCACCGGTTGTTGGGATAGCAGAGAGATCGATAACTTGAGTATTATTCAAGGCGTCGCCATTGATACGGATCAGCAGGATATGCTGGAACTTACCTACCAGCACTTAATAGCGCAGAAATCCAGAAAAAATATGTATAGCAACGTAACAACCTTTAACAAAGATTCAATCCAGTCTGCTTCCAGGGAACAGGCCAAGCAGGTATCCCGTGCTCCTTTATATAGTTTTATTCGCTTGATTTTGATTAGTGACCAAGCTATACAAAAAACAAGAATCGACCAATTGTTAGATACGTTTACTCGCTCCTATAAACCGAGTCGAAAATCACTTGTTATGATCGTAAAAGGCAATGCGAAAGAAGCGCTCAATAAGATTGGCAAACATAAAGAGATACCTTCCATTGACCTTGAAGCATTGGCCAAAAATAGTGATTTCAACTCAAAAATACCTTATAGAATAACATTAGGGGAAATGTCTACACATATCTCACAAGGAGCTGACTTCCTCATTCAATGCCTAGAAAGCAATGACGGCAATCACTTCTCAGGAGCAGCTCTGGTCAGCGGCAAAACGAAGAAATTTGCTTTTTGGCTGGACGAAGAGGATGTTATCGGAATCAACTGGATGCTGGGAAAAACGAAGGGTTCCATTATTAAAGTTGAGGACCCAAAGACGAAGCAACACATGGTCTTTGAAGTTGAGGATGCCCATAGTAAACTTATTCCCCACCTTAATGGACAGGATCTCTCATTCACAGTTCGTATCAAAACAGATATCAAGCTAAACGAAAACTCGGTTACTTCTGTAGACTTCCTGAAGGAATCATTCATCCGAACCGCCAAAGAAGCGGCGCAAGATGAAATCAAACAGACCATATCCCAATCGCTAAACACACTTCAGAAAGAAATGAGAGCAGATGTAGTCGGTTTTGGCACAAAAGTAAAAGTGAACTATCCCGCTTACTGGGATCGGGTAAAGGAAAATTGGCAAAATACATTCAGTCAAATACCAATCGATGTTCAGGCTGAAGTACAGATTGAACGAACAGGTGCTTATACAAAAGGAGAGGAAGAGTAATGTCCAACATACCTTCCATGAAACAGGAAAAAATCTCTACCCTTCAAGCCTTACTTACAGTCACTTCGACCGTGTACGCTGTGGGAATTGTCAGTTTGCCAAGAACCATCGCGGAAAAGACACAAACGCCCGACGTGTGGCAGGGACTTTTGCTGGCAAGTCTGCTTGGGGTAGGCATCGTTTTTATCCATTTTAAACTGTGCCGGAGATTTCCAGGGAAGACGTTCTATGAGCTCAATCCTGTGATCGCGGGTAAATTCATCGGCCTGCTCATCAATATTGCATTTATTGTACATTGCACGATGATATGCTCTTTTGTATGTAGAATGATGGCGGAATTCCTCAAAGGTCTTGCACTGGAGAGAACCCCAATAAGTATGATTCTCTTACCGTTTCTTCTGCTTATTGGGTATTTGACCTGGGGCGGTCTCCATGCAATGGTTCGATTGATCGAACTTTTTTTCCCTTTAACCCTTATTGTTTTTTTATTGTTGGTCGTTCTTAATGTCAACCATTTCAATCTTGATAATTTGCGCCCTGTTTTCCATAAAGGATGGCGACCGATCTTTGAATCACTTAAAGTTATACCTTTCTCTACATTGGGTTTTGAATCCATCCTTATATTAACTAATGTGATGACCCACCCCCAAAAAGCATGGAAGGCTGGGTCAATCGGCTACTCGATTGCAATGGGTTTGTATATTTTAATGGTAACGATGGTCGTCGGCTGTATGTCAGTTGAGGAAGTTTCCCGACTGCAATGGCCAGTCGTTTCTTTTGCACAGCAAATTGAATTCCCCGGCGCGTTCCTGGAACGATTTGAAATATTATTTATCATTTTGTGGACGATCAAAATTTTCATGACCGCCTCAAACTATTATTTCTATATTGTAACGGGGATCAGCCAGCTCACCCAAAAGTGGAACGGGTATATCTGTTATCTCCCGTTAATTATATTATTTTGCCTGAGCATGTATCCCCAAAATTTTGTTGAGATAGGCAACTTCGATAAAATAATAGGTTATTTTGGAATTGCTGTATGCGCAGTAGTACCCTTGGTGCTTCTTGTTATCTCTATGGTCTTCCATCGAACAGAGAATCCGGGTGGGAAACAATAGAGAATGCCTCCCCATTCTTGCTGATGAGACTCAAGCCTTCTTACGCCACAGCGTAAGAGGGCTTTTTACTGCACTTGGCGGTTATACTTCGAAATTTTCCAACTGCTCCCTCCACTCAATTTATATTCATGAACTGATATAATGGAAGAGTTAAGCTATACCAGATCAACTATTCTCTCTTAGGAGACTAATGCATATGAAACCAACCTATCTTATGGATGATATACAGTGGCAACAGCTTATTCAAAACGTGGCTGACCATTTTAATGATGTGACGATCAAACGAGGTTTCCAATATTTTAAGCAAGGAAAGGTAAAAGAATTCGCAATGCCTGATGCCGATCATATTGCAGCTGTCGTGGATGGAAGCGAGCTATACGAGGTGGATCTCCACTTGAGCGCTTTTGCTGCCAGCAGATGTACATGCCCTGTCCACGCCAACTGCAAGCATATGATCGCCGTACTACTGAATTACGCGAATGAACAGGAACGTTCTGTACATGCTTTAGTGAACGCTCATTCGGCGGGATTCACTCGATTGGCGACAAAAGCTGACACGCGTAACACACCTCCTTCCCGGTCGAATCTTTTACCGGATCACAAGGAAACAACAAGAAACGCCCTCAGTAAAACTGCAAGTAAAATACCGGACATGCCCATTTCAGAGTGGCATGATCTGTTCGATCAGTGTATCGCCCTTAACCATGTAAACACACAAAACTCCCAATTTGTCCAAAGCGCTTTAGCCTCGATCTATGCTGTGAAGCCGCCGCTTTCACCCGGCATGCAACAGCTATACGGACTGCATGCTCATCTGCGTGTGCTGGAAAAGCTGGTACCTCAGTCTTCCATGCCAGGCTATCCCTCTCATACCTATATGGGGTATTACACGCAAATTGCTGCCGATGAGCTTAAAGAAGCGATCGAGCGTGATTTTGAGAGTCCACTGGAGCTGACCGATGAACCGATGCAAGAAGCCCGTATGGCAGAAACCTTAGCCTATTTACGCCGAAAAATGCTGACAGAATCGCGTAACGGTACTTATTTTTCAGACGCGTATTATCAGTTTTGGCTGTACTGGGTGCATCCCGTAAGACAGGACTCCAGCATATATACGGAGGAATTACAGCATTTGCAGGCGGCTGAGGAGGATCTCGGCACTACTTTAGCAAGGCTTCCGTGGATGTTGGCTCGCAGCTGGATGCATATTTTCCAATCGCAGGATAATGAAGCCTGGGTACTTCTTCAGGAAGCGGAACGAGCTTTTCCACTAAAAATCTCTTCCAACCAATTGCTTTTGTTCTTACAGGCGTTGCGTAAAGCTGAGAATT
Organism: Paenibacillus sp. FSL M8-0228; assembly: GCF_038007385.1. Classification (NCBI taxonomy): domain Bacteria; kingdom Bacillati; phylum Bacillota; class Bacilli; order Caryophanales; family Paenibacillaceae; genus Paenibacillus; species Paenibacillus sp. FSL M8-0228. The sequence continues at coordinate 278,615 of NZ_JBBOXA010000001.1, read as the reverse complement.
GGGCACGCCTCAAGGACGGACTGCGGCATATCGGTCCCCTGCTTCACAGTCATCGGGATGACCATTTACAGGATTATATGCATGATTGGGATGTGGTTTTGCAGCACCTTCCAGAAGCGGAGCAGGACATGTGGGACACGCTGGTGGGTATGCTTCCATTTGCCGGAGGAATGTATGAAGAGGCACTGCTTGCTCACGAGAAATGGCGGTCATGGATCGACTATCAGCTAAGCATACGCAGTGAACCTTTGAGTTTTCGAGTGAGCGTGTTACAGCCCATTGAAAAGAACGCGCCTGAGTTACTACTCCCCTTTTACCATCAAGCGGTAGAACGCTATGTGCTAGAAAAAAACAGATCCAGCTATAAAGCAGCAGTCAAGCTATTAAAGCGGCTGTTCAAGCTGTACAAGAAAATGAAGCAAGAATCACGCTGGGAGCTGTTCTTTACGACCTTCACCAGCCGTCATAGCCGCCTGCGGGCGCTACAGGAGGAATTGCGGAAAGGGAAATTGTTATCATGAGTCAATATACCGAAACGATTACCGTGCATATCCAATTAACTACCTATGGAGACGCGCTGATCTATGGCGATTCCTCCATGAACTATAGCATTTCCGGCCAAATTCTGAAGCAGCGTTTGTTTGCTTGGCATGAGGCTTCGTTTTATGGCACCGAGCTGGAGATTCAACATGTTCAAGACACGGATATTATCCTGCTGCCTTCGGAGCAGGTGATTCCTTTTCTGGCAGAGCGCGAGCTTCTAAAGCATATCGAATGGATCTGGGACGAGGCCCATGCCCCATGGCTTCAGCTGATCCCTTCGCTTGCTCACTGTATTGAAGCGAAAGCCTATGTGCCCAGCTTCACGGCGTTCCAGGCAGGGAAGCTGCAATGGGAATGGGATGCGGAAGCACTGGAAAACATCCAGCCGGCAGAGCTTGCTTTGCTAGGCAACTTGGAGAAGGACGAACAAGATGGGCTGATAGCGGCGTTCTCGTCTGCCGTATTTCAACGCTGGTACGGCACCGAAGCGGAAGCCGCCGATTTGCGAAGAGAATATCCGATTCTCTTCGCCTCCAACCGCCCAGCCGCGGCGGGTCTAGACGCGCGGGCCTGGCTCATCGCCATCGGCTGGAAAGCCGATACCGCGCCCTTTCGGCCGCTTCTGCAACTGCTGGAGCCAGAGCTGGAGGACGACGAGCCGTCCTGGCAGCTCAAGCTTGTGTTGCAGGACAAGCAAGACCCGGCGTTGCTGGTGTCTGTACAGCTCGCCGATGATGGGTACGCATCCGGCTCATGGCCCGATGCCTGGACAGCACATGTCCGTGAGCGCTCAGCCGGGTGGCTAGAAGGCTTGACCTCGATTTTGCCTGCCGGGCAGCGTGCCGGAAGCCGCGATGACGTGCTGAATCGCCCGCTCTCCGACGAAGCGGCGTGGCAATTCCTGACGACCGACAGCCAGCGTCTGCTGGAAAGCGGTTGGCAAGTGCTGCTCCCGGCTTGGTGGGAGGCAGCTACCCGCAAGAAGCCGAAGCTGCGGGCCAAGGTACGCCCGGGCGAAGGGGCGGGAGAGCGCACGAAGGGCAGCTCGCTGTTCGGACTGGACTCGATTGTCCAGTTCGATTGGCGTGTTGCCATCGGCGATGCCGATCTGAGCGAGTCGGAATTCGCCGAGCTGGTCGCTCGCAACGAGCGCTTGGTTCGCTTTCGCGGGCAATGGATCGCGCTCGATCCCGCGCTGCTGGCGCAGATCCGCCGGGCCATGGCCGGGATCGACAGCGCTCAGGGGTTGTCCTTTCAGGACATCTTGCAGCTGCACCTGCTCGGCAACGCCGACGAGCCTGAAGGCGACGCCTCGGGTGAGCAGCCGGAGGATGCGGCACGCTTCCGGCTGGAAGTCGAGCTGAATGCCCATCTGCTGAAGCTGATCAGCCAGCTCGGACGGCAGTCAGAATGGCCTGCATTGGACGTGCCGGACGGGCTGCAAGCCGAGCTGCGGACGTATCAGAGGGACGGGTACGCATGGCTTGCCTTTTTACGGCGTTTTGGACTGGGGGCCTGTCTGGCCGATGACATGGGACTTGGTAAAACGGTGCAATTTATTACTTATTTACTGCACTTACAGGAAATTGCCGCTGAGACGGGTGTCCGCTCCAGTTCGCTGCTGATTTGCCCGACGTCGGTGCTGGGCAACTGGCAGAAGGAACTCAGCCGCTTCGCCCCTTCATTGAAGGTGATGCTGCACTATGGAAGCAGGCGGAAGCAGGGAGACTTGTTCCGTGAAGAAGTAGAGCAGGCTGATGTCATCCTGACCTCCTTTGCTACGGCAACCCTGGATCAAGAGCTGCTACAAAGCATGACCTGGGATTCGGTCTGCCTGGATGAAGCGCAAAACATTAAAAATGCGCAAACCAAGCAATCCACAGCCGTGCGCAGCTTTCCTGCACGTCATCGGATTGCGTTGACCGGGACACCTATTGAAAATCGATTGTCCGAGCTGTGGTCCATTTATGATTTTATCAATCCAGGTTATCTGGGCAGCTCACGCGCCTTTAGCAATCGTTTTATGAATGCTATTGAGAAGGAACATAACGAGCAGCGCACATTAGATTTGCAAAAGCTGGTTCAGCCCTTCATGCTGCGGCGCAAGAAGAAGGACCCTGCTATACAGCTTGATTTGCCTGACAAGAATGAGATGAAAACCTACATTCATCTGACCTCTGAGCAGGGCGCGCTCTATGACCAGATTGTCAAAGAGTTGATGGAACGGATGCAGAAGCTGGAAGGGATTGAACGGAAAGGAGCCATTTTATCCGCCCTTACCCAGTTGAAGCAGCTTTGCGACCACCCAGCCCTCTTAACCAAGGAGGCATTCCCGGATGCAGCGGCTTCCGGTTATAGTCAGTCCGATCTTGAGACGGTCATTAGCCGTTCATCCAAGCTAGAGCGCATTCTGGCTATGGTCAAGGAACTGCGGGAGGAGGGCGAGCGCTGCCTTATTTTTACACAGTATATTGGTATGGGGCAGATGCTCCAGCGGGTACTCGCTCAGGAGCTGCAAGAGCCTGTGCTCTATCTGAACGGTAGCACGTCCAAAACGGCGCGTGACCGAATGATTGATCAATTCCAATCTCACACGCTCCCCCCTGCCGAGCAGCCATCCGTGTTTATTTTGTCGCTCAAAGCCGGGGGGGTGGGTCTGAATCTGACGGCAGCCAACCACGTCTTTCACTTTGATCGCTGGTGGAATCCGGCTGTTGAAAATCAGGCCACAGACCGAGCCTATCGGATGGGACAAACGAAGGATGTACAGGTGCACAAATTTATCTCGCTGGGCACGCTGGAGGAACGCATTGATGAAATGCTGGAGAGCAAGCAGCAGCTTAGCGACCAAATCATAACCAGTACCGAAGGCTGGATTACTGAGCTGTCTACAGACGCGTTAAAAGACCTCTTTACGCTACGGCGCGAGTGGGCATAATGATGTCCCAAGTTCAATATATACCTATTTTTAGGAAGCAGTAGTTTATAGCACGGTCCAAAACTCCTTTGTGTGCATTTACTATCTCATCACAACAAAGGAGTTGATTTGAAGTGGCCATTCGTCCTCCACAAACGCTGAAATCTACGGGCAGAAAGGTTCCTGTTACGAGATATCGCAATGTGAGTCCAACACAAACCCTTCGTAGATTTACAGTTATCTGGGCTAACAATGATGGTGTACCTTTTAACACGTCTGGATTTTTTGCAACACTCCGGCGTTTAGATGGAACCTTTGTCCAAGCTGCAGGCTTCGACCGCTTTGGTACTGCCCGATTCAACAGAGTCCGCACACCTACGAACCAGCCTTATATTCTGCGTACTTTTAGAGATGATGGAGTATTATTCCGCGTTAGATCCGTACCTGCTGGCGTATCCTCATTTGTCGTTATTGGTTAAGCTCATACCGAACGCAGCCTAAACGTGGGTAACCAAAAAAGCAACCAGAAACAGAGCATATCTGTCCTGGCTGCTTTTTTATATGCCTACCTATTCGGAATCTTCTTCCACTATTGCATCTTTCGTAGCGGCTGTATTGTACACCGTTTTGAGCCAGTTTTCACTCGACCAGTTCAGCTTGCCTGCACCCGCTCCATCCTTGGCCTGCAATTGAGCAACCAGGTTAGCAGGGTCTTCGGCAGTATAGCTGTATGGCAACGTTGTGAACCCATTCCAAGAGAAGCCCTTGGCCTTCGCAGGATAAGGGGCTAACGGGCTATTCGCAGCTTCACTGCCTCCTCTGAATACGGTACCATTGTCGGAAAAGATAACGTCTTCGGCTTTGATTTTACCTGTATAATCTGCTTTGTTAGGATCTTTTTGATTATTACGCACTGGAGAAAACACATCAATTAAATAAGACTTTTCTAGCAATACCGCGCCGTTTTCTGTTGAAATTGCACCATTACCCACGACATCAAAATGGTATCCCTTGGCGGCAATTGCTTTAGCCATGTCAGAAGTAATTCTTTTTTTGGCTCTGGCCAATCCGGCATCGTCCATAACGATGTTATATGCATGAGCATTACCACCACGCAAACGTGGCATACGGTCCTGAATATCCAGATAGTAATTATGATGCAGCGTCACTTCCAAATCTGGATTGTCGGAAGCCATTTCCGTAGCACCGATCAGATGCGCCTTCTTTTGTCCTGCTGCAATATCAATGATATCTTCTTTACTCATGCCTACTGCATTGCTTCTCAGATAAGCGTACATAGGATAGGAAGACTTGTCTGCTTCCATCGCGTTGACTTGTTGGGTTACCCAGCTGTTGGAGCTGCGGTCATCTCCTTTGAACAAGGACCAGGAAATCGTAACTCCGTTACTCCCTTTTTTCACATCTACCAGACCATCATAGGCTTTGTTAAATGTGCAATGGTCGATCCATACCTTGGAGCTTGCACCTTCGACAGTAATATAGTCCCAGTCATTCTTGTCATAGTTCCCTTTGGTTGCTTCATCCCACTCCCAAAGTTCATCAAATTCGAGGTTACGGAAAATCAAATTGGAGCTTCTTTTGATAACAAAGCCGGCATGTTTGATTTTCGCACCATTGGCCGAGAAAATCGTAACCCCATTCATATTTTCGATATAGACTTTGCTCACACCTGTCTTTTTCAGAACAGGATGTGTTTGTACAGGATTGTTGGCACTAAAAGGCATTACTTTGGCAGCACTAGGAATTTCATTCCAACCGAGATCAAGATCGTTCATAATCTCAATCACTTTGACTTTGCTGCCTTTCTTCAGTGCTTCGTTGAGATCTACAGCGTTGTAAACTTTTTTGTAGTTGGCATCTGTATCCGCAATGTTGCCACCACCTGTATTACCATACGAAAAGCCAGTCAAATTATAGTTACTTTTAGAGGTTACATCAGGGTCCACTCCAGGAGTCGGTTTTTCTGTACCTGGTGTTGGATTCACAGGCGGTGTTCCTGGATCTACCTCAGAAGAAGCACCGGATACAATCACATTATCGAATTCGGCAGCTGCTTTGGAGGTCACCAAACCAATGGCTCCAGCAGTGAGGCTGGTGTCTGTTGCGGACAGCTCCAGTTGATCATTGACATACATTTTGATTTCCGAACCGGATAGTTCCAGCTTAACTCTGTACCATGTATTCGTGTCCAGTTTGTATTTTTTATTGGTAGCCAGTGTCTTCATAGAGCCTTTGACTTTTTTTCGAATCTCAAGCGCTCCGTCATTCTTGTTGTACAACGATGCTGCGTAGAAGTTGTTGGAATCTGTGTATCTACCTGCAACGTAGACTCGATTGGAGCCATTAAAATCATTTACATATACATCTGCTTGCACGCTATAGTTCGTCCATGAGGCATTACCCTTAACGGAATGGCTTTCGCTTCGACTAGATTGCTGGTATGTAGAGCCATTCCCATCCTTGACCACAGACCAGTTCCCCGAATCCGCGGTCCAGCCTTGAGCTTTTCCTTGTTCGAAATCATCACTTATCTGTAAATTCCCATCCGCATGTGCATGACCTAGCAACGGTAATGATAAAGACAGTACCAACGTACTGCTTAACATTACACTTGCACATTTTCTTAGCAAACTCGATTTCATATAACAATCCCCTTCTTGGTTAGATTCATGAATACTAAAGCAAAGGTTGCACCGTTCATCGGACATGACCTGCCCCAACGGTATATAACGTACTGATGAAGAGAATAATATCCCAACACCAATGAGGGCCCTCAAACGCTATACTCCAATAATTATAGGCATTTAAATATATATTAAAATATGTCTAATTACTTATCTTTTGTCTTAATTTTTCAATTAATTTTGCATCCTGTTTCGTGAACACGCCAAATTCTGTTTCATAAAATCACAAAAAACGATATTTTTTTATTTTTGAATAAGACATACAGTTGTCATATTGGGAATGGTACATATAAAGGGGTGAGTATCATCATATCATTTAAAGGAGCGATGAGATGTCCAGCTACGACTACGCTTCCAAATCGGAGTTAAAGGAAGCCATTCATGCCTCCTATTTACGATTTGACGGTGAGTTTCAGGAGATCGACGAGAGCCAAAAAGATATTCGTATCCCTGAAGTAGATAAAACACCCGCAGAGATGATTGCCTACCAGCTCGGATGGCTTCATCTTGTCATGACATGGGACAGAGACGAACGGGAAGGAAAAACCGTCATCATGCCCGCCCCCAATTATAAATGGAACAGACTAGGCGAACTATATCAATCATTTTACAAGACTTACTCCCACCAATCTTTACGCGAATTACGCGATATGTTCAAGTTGACTGAGCAAAAGTGGCTGGATTGGATCGACACACTTAGCCACGAAGAGCTCTTCACTCAAGGCGTTCACAATTGGACGGGTACGAATCCAAACTGGCCCATGGCAAGATGGATTCACATCAACTCGGTGGCACCGTTTAAAACATTCAGAGCCAAGATACGGAAATGGAAGAAATACAAAGTTCAACAGTGATGAAAAAAAGTGTGCATTGTGCTACAATACTTGAGTTGTATCGGGATACATTTAGGGAAGGGTAAGTGAAACGCCATGCTTATTATTGGTATTGCCGGCGGTACAGGTTCCGGTAAATCGACGGTAGCACGCGCCGTCGTTGAGCGTCTGGGATCTAATAAAGTGACTTTCATATCTCAGGATAACTATTATAAAGACCATTCACATCTGAGCTATGATGAACGTGCTTTGGTCAATTATGATCATCCGTTTGCCTTTGACAACGAATTGCTTATTGAGCATCTCCAATGTCTGAAAAAAGGACAAGCGACACAAGCGCCCGTGTATGATTTTACGGTTCATGCCCGCTCCACGGACGAGACGGTAGAGCTTCTGCCAAATCATATCGTTATGTTGGAGGGTCTGCACGTACTGTCAGACGAAAAGCTCCGCAGCCTGCTTGACATCAAAGTATTTGTGGATACGGACCCTGATGTGCGTATTCTCCGTCGGGTTCTTCGCGATATTGAGGAACGCGGCCGCACCATCCATTCGATCCACGATCACTATCTGACTACGGTTAAGCCGATGCATGAGGCATTTATTGAGCCTTCCAAGAAATACGCTGACCTGATCCTTCCTGAGGGAGGACACAATGAGGTTGGCATTCAACTGCTGTCTATTTTGACTGAAAAATATTTGGCAGGAGATCGGACTTGGGGTACTGTATAAGGTAATCCCGGTTGTTTAAGGCTGTCGAGGTTTTCTCGGCTGCCTTTTTTGTGTTTTATATGCCATTCGGACTATTTTTTTTGGAATCCCCGTGTGGTTTATGTTAGCATGTAAAGGTTAAATGCTTTAGATTCAAGCTAAGTTGGAAGCGTTATCAAATATGTGCCTCAGATGATATGACGTCCACGTGATGGAGGTCTTTTTTGAATCAGGATTTTTGCAAAATCCTCGAATAGGTATAATTACGGAGAGTGCTGCCATGAATGAGCTATGCAACATTTTGATTGTGGATGATGAGATATTGGTACGGCAAGGAATTAAACACCATTTATCGTGGGAACAGTATGGATTTCGAATTGTAGGTGAAGCTTCTAACGGGAAAGAAGCATTGGAGCTGATTGAAACCTTGCGCCCTCATATTGTCATTACAGATATCGTAATGCCGATCATGGATGGCGAGGAGCTGACGCGCATAGTCAGACAGAACTATCCAGATATCGAAGTCATTGTACTTAGCAGTTACGGCGAGTTTAATTACGTGCGATCCACCTTTCAGCAAGGGGTTGCTGACTATATTTTAAAGCCTAAGCTAGACACGGATGAGTTGCTCCAAGTGCTCCAGAGAACCGCTCGCAAAATTCCATCCATTCAATATCAAGCAGATGCCGGGAATAGTCAAATTACGATAGATCATGTGATCGAAAAGCTGATCTCCGGGTATAGCATGGACTATGACGCCGAGCTGCTGAAGCAAGCATTTCCTTATGCCCGTTTTGCGCTCATAGGTATAGAACAGCTGGCACAGCAGGATAAAGGGCGCTCCATCTCTGCCTCGGACCTATTTTCCAAGCTTACAGATCGAGTATCCTCTGCCTGTGAGTACATCGTACTGCGACAACTGCCATCTGATGGCTATGCGGCTGTGTTTTTAGCCAATCTTGATCCACGGGAAGTAGACGCCTGGATGGCTGCGGTTAGGGAAGTTGCTCAGGAGACAAAGCGAGTCGATCCACAGACAGGCTGGGCAGTTAGCCATTTATTTGATGAGTTCAATCAGATTAGTGACGTCTATCAGGATGAACTGCCAAAACTGCTGAGTTACCGCTTTTATTTCCCAGGAACAGCGCTGCTCATAGAAGACGAACTTCCTCAGCCTGTACAGGTGAACAGCTCGTTCAACTTAAAACAGTTTACAGAAGAGATGAAGCGTGAGCATTTTGATACAGCCTTTCAGGATTTGAGATCCTATGTAGCCGCCATGTCCGGTAACTATACCTCTACCGCTTTTGAATTCAAATCGCTTCTCGGAAATATCGTGTTCAACATTACGATTTTGCTCGGGAATCAGGGGTATGATATGAAGGAGCTGGATGCGGCGAAATATTCCTATTTCAAAACAATTAATGATGCCCCTCATGTACATGAAGCCGTGCGCCTTCTGGAGACTTTTTTGGAGGAAGCGAACAGACAGATCATGGCTAAAACACAGCAAGGAAGTAGCGCAAGCATGAAAAAACTGCTGGAGTATATTGAGGAGCATCATGCTGAAACGCTCAATTTGACGACACTTGGGCAATATTTTCACTTTAACCCTTCCTACTTGTCCAGTTATTTTACGGCACATCATACAGAAGGTTTTAGCGAGTATCTGAACAAAATTCGGGTTGAAAAAGCCGCGGAGTTACTACGGTCGGGGACGATGTCCATTTCGGATATTAGCAGCACGGTAGGCTATTCGGACCCCAGCTATTTTACCAAAGTGTTCAAAAAGGTGAAGGGTTGCTCGCCCAGTCAGTACCGCCGGGAGCATCTCTATTAGGGAGTAAGCCACATCTGCCAGTAGAAAAGAGATTGCATATGAAAAGATATATCCATAAGATCAAATATCAAGGTCTGTTCTTCAAAATCTTTATTGTTATGGTGGTCAGCATCACTGCGGTGTCCTTGCTGACCTCTTTGGTGACGATTCGAATGTCTGAACGACTTTTTGCGGAGACATTCAGTATTACAAATGCCAAGGTACTCAGCCAGATTCAATCCAGCTTTGAATCCTTCAATGATTCCATCGTGAATGCCGTAACCCATGCTTCGGAAAATGGAACGGTCAAGAACTATCTGACTGGCGGTCAATCTGACTCGATTAACTCGGCGAGGACTTACTTCGGAATGGCACAGCAAATGAAGCAAATTAAATCGAACGTCGATGCCTATGATGTTGGTGTCGCTGTAACTGGTCTGAACGGTCGGAGCTTTTACTCTGACTCATCCTATTGGCCTGTAACTGCGGAAGAGCTTAAAAGCAGTGCGATTACAGCCCAAAGTGTAGCACGACCGGCACAGCTTATGTATCAATTGGATACTGAATTATTTCAGCAACAAATGAATACCACCGCGCAAAAGCCAACACCCTATATCATCGCCTCCAAACCATTTATGGAGCGGACCAGTGGCACCCTGTACGGCATGATCTACATCGCTATCCGAGAGCCTGAATTTCGCCGTTTCTACAACAATTTCACGAGCAACGGCAATGATGTGCTTATTTTGGACAAGTCGGGATTAATTGTATCAAGCAACCGCCAGGACCTGATCGGACAACGCTCCAGTGAGCTGCTAGGCTATGCCACAAAAATCAATGAACAGGGATTGAACTACATTAATGCGGATGTGATGAATAAGGAGAGTATCCTCCTTTCCAACTATATCCCTTCATTTGATTTTTATCTGGTGAACATGATCGACAGACAAGCCGCGATTGGGCAAATTATTGACGTTAAATCCGTTGTCTGGATCTGCATTGCCATCGTACTGATTGCTTTGGTGATCGTTTTTCTGATATCCCGTCGACTAATTCGTTCCCTGACTCGACTGGTGAAGCAAATGTCGACCATACGTGAGAAAAATTTTGATAATTATATCCCGGTAACAGGCAGCTATGAGGTTAGACAATTAAGTCATGCTTACAACTACATGTTGGATGAACTAAATGACTATATCCGTAAGCTTTTAGAGACGCAAAAAGGCCAACGAAACGCAGAGCTTGCTGCACTACAACGGCAGATCAATCCGCATTTTCTGTACAATACACTGGCTTCGATCAAAATGCTGGTACTCAAAGGAAACAAGGAAACAGCCGCCGAAACGATCAATGCGCTCATTTCCTTACTGCAAAATACAATCAGCAATGTGAGTGAAACAATCACCATCGAGCAGGAAATGGCCAACATGCAAAATTATGTGTTCATTAACCATGTGCGCTACGGGCAGCGGGTACAAGTGAATTATTTTGTATCACCCGATTGTCTGGAGTACCATGTGCCCAAGCTCATCATTCAGCCTTTTATCGAAAACTCTTTTTTCCATGCGTTTAATGAAAAAAATGTAGGCCACATCTATATATTGGTGTCCAAAACGGAGGATACATTGATCTGTGAGGTGGTCGATGATGGGGACGGTATGGATTTGGACGGGCATACGGCGCAAGACGGACTGCCGAATCCCAAGAGCAAGCGCCAACTGTTCACAGGCATCGGCATCCAGAATGTGCACAACCGCATTACCCTTTTATATGGAGAAGAATACGGCGTGACCATCTCCAGTAAAAAAGGCGAGGGCACCAAAGTGAGAATGACCCTCCCACTGATCGTAAAACCCACCCCACCTACCCCATAAAAAAATAGGCTGAACTAAACAAAGAAGGTGGAACAAGAACGGAGTGGGCGGAATGGTGCTGTACAAGCAACAGCGATGGGAAGCACCATCCGGCCGCGCAGTGGCGCTTAGTGAACAACTTTAGTTCAACCTAAAAAAAATACCTAAATCAAAATAAAACACAAATGTAAGCGGTACCTTTTTTCATAAATCATAATAATAAGACCAATCCGTATAAAGATATTCCTAACACCGACAAAGTATGGATGGTACACTAGATTTACAAACAAGGTAACCGCTTTCATTCAAGAGATTTAGAACTGGCAAGCAACATATAAAAAAAGAGTAGGGGTTGAACAAAATGAAAAAAATGACTTTCCTTCTGCTGATTGCAAGCTTGATCTTGCTATCCGCATGCTCCAGCAATTCCGAGAAAGCAGCTACAACCACAGATTCAGGCAAAAAAGAAATCACCGTCTGGGCTTGGGACCCGAACTTTAATATCGCAGCCCTGAAGCTGGCAAAAGATCGCTACGTTGCCAAACATCCAGATGTAACCGTAAACATTGTTGAATATGCTCAAAACGATATCGTACAAAAAATGAATGCCGGCCTTAACTCCGGTTCTACCAAAGGATTGCCGAACGTGGTTCTGATCGAGGATTATCGGGCACAGAACTTCCTGCAAGCCTATCCCGATTCCTTCCATGATATGAGCAGCACGATCAAAGCATCCGACTTTGCTGATTATAAAATTGGACCGACTAGCTACAACGGCAAGCAGTACGGTGTTCCATTCGACTCCGGTGTTATGGGACTGTATGTAAGAACGGACTATCTGGAACAAGCCGGATACAAAGTAGCGGACCTAACCAATATTGATTGGGACAAATTTATTGAAATTGGTAAAGCTGTAAAACAAAAAACAGGCAAAGAAATGCTGACTCAAGATCCGAATGACCTCGGTCTGATCCGCGGTATGATCCAAACCGCAGGTTCATGGTACCTGAAAGAAGACGGTAAAACACCAAACCTGGCTGGTAATCCAGCTCTGAAAGAAGCTCTCTTGACGTACAAATCCTTGTTCGACGCTAACATTGTTAAAATGAATGCCGACTGGAGTCAGTTCTTGGCCGCATTCAACAGCGGTGCAGTTGCTTCCGTACCTACAGGTAACTGGATTACACCTTCGATCAAAGCAGAAGCTTCGCAATCCGGTAAATGGGCTGTTGTTCCTTTCCCTAAGCTGAAAAATATACCTGAATCCGTGAATGCTTCCAGCCTCGGCGGCAGTTCCTGGTATGTCCTTAACTCGGACGGTCAAGATACCGCTGCTGATTTCCTGAAAGAGACATTCGGAACAGATACAGATCTGTATCAAGATATGCTGAGCAAAATTGGAATTGTCGGTTCATTGAACGCAGCTTCCAGCGGTAAAGCTTATGACGTGGAAGATCCGTACTTCGGAGGCGACAAAGTATACAAGAAATTTGCAGAATGGACTAAACAAGTTCCAAAAGTCAATTATGGCCTGCATACGTATGCCATTGAGGATATCATGACCGTTGAAATTCAAAACTATCTGAACGGAAAAGATGTAGACGCAGTTCTGAAAGATGCTCAAGGACAAGCGGAAGCACAGCTTAAATAAGACAGTCCATCTAGCCAAGGCTAAATAATAAAACGAAAAGCACTTAAAACCTTGGGCTTGCGAGTTCAAGGTTTTATTGCTGCACAGGGAGTTGACATGGTATGAAGACAGCCGCGCCCAAAATAACTACAACACGTCTCAAAGCAGGTATGACAGGATGGTTGTTCATATCCATCGCAGTGATCATGATCGCCGCTTTTTATTTCTATCCGATGATTCAGGCGCTTATCTTGTCCTTTAAGACAGGTACAGGGTCTAATCTGAGCTTTAACGGCATTGATAACTACAAGCGACTCTTCACCGATAAAATGTTTATAACCGCCGTGAAGAATACGTTTATCTATTTAATTTTCCAGGTGCCTTTGATGGTCATTCTGGCTCTGTTCATTTCGGTATTGTTGAATGATAAAAACCTGAAATTCAAGGGCTTTTTCCGCACCGCTATCTTCTTGCCGTGTATCACATCCCTTGTAGCCTATTCCGTTGTCTTCAAGTACCTGTTCTCGTCCGACGGTCTGGTAAACTCCTTATTGCTGAATCTGCACGTGATTGGCACGCCCATCCAATGGATTACAGATCCTTTCTGGGCCAAGGTTACGATTATTATCGCGATCACATGGCGCTGGACTGGTTATAATATGATCTTTTACCTGTCCGGTCTTCAGAACATTGACAGTTCCATCTACGAAGCGGCCCGTATTGACGGAGCTTCCCCGATCCGACAGTTCTTCAGCATTACGGTTCCACTGCTTAAGCCGATTATCCTGTTCACTTCGATTACATCAACGATTGGTACACTCCAACTCTTCGATGAAATTATGAATATTACCAAAGGTGGGCCAGGGAACGCGACATCTTCAATTTCGCAATATATTTACAATCTGTCCTTCAAGTATTCATCCGACTTTGGTTATGCGGCGACCGTATCTTATTCCATCGTCATTATGATCATTATCTTGTCGATTATCCAGTTCAAAGTGGCAGGTGAGAAAAAATGATGAAAACAAAAAGAGCATTTACGTACGCCTTTCTGATCCTTGTGTCGTTCGTTTCGATTTTCCCGTTCCTGTGGATGCTATCCAGCGCCACGAACCTGTCGGTCGATGTGACCAAGGGCAAGCTGCTGCCTGGCTCCCATCTGATGGATAACATGCACAATTTGCTTGAAAAAGTGGACATCGTTACCGCACTCAGTAACTCTGCAAAAGTCTCCATCTCAACTACGCTGCTGGCTATGCTAATCGCGTCATTGGCTGGTTATGGCTTTGAAATTTACAGAAGTAAAGCGAAAGACGTTGTCTTCAATATCCTGCTGATGTCTATGATGATTCCGTTTGCGGCGATCATGATCCCGCTCTACCGGATGTTCGGCAGCATTTCTAATGTCATACCGTGGATCGGTATTGATACGCTCTCTTCTGTCGTCATTCCGACCGTAACTACGGCGTTCCTGATCTTCTTTTTCCGTCAAAGCACCAAGATGTTTCCCAAAGATCTACTGGAGGCAGGTCGTATGGATGGATTGTCCGAGCTGGGTCTGTTCTTCCGGGTATACATGCCTACAATGAAAACAACCTATGCCGCTGCCGCGATCATCACATTCATGTCCAGTTGGAACAACTACCTCTGGCCTCTGATTGTGCTGCAAACGCCGGAAAATCAAACGATTCCGCTGTTGATCTCGAACCTCGGCTCCAGCTATGCACCGGATTACGGTGTCATCATGATCGCCATTGTCCTGTCCACACTTCCGACTGCACTGGTATTTTTCCTGATGCAGAAACACTTTGTAGCGGGCATGGTGGGTTCGGTAAAATAGCAGATTTCTGTGTACGTTCTTCATTTCAATTTTAAAAATAAGGAGTGTTCGCCTTGACCATCCAACCCCCTAGTCTGGACTGGCTGACCGACGTAACCAAATTTGCTGTACATCGGCTGCCCGCCTATTCCGATCACAAATATTACGCTACGCTTCAGGAAGCGGAGCAGCAAGCTGATATGGCTTGGCGCCATAGCCTGAATGGGAGCTGGAAATTTAACTATGCAACGAATCCAGCCAGTCGTCCAGTAGAGTTCTATGCGCCTGGCTTTGAGTACGGCGGCTGGAGCGATATTCAGGTACCGGGTCACATTCAGACGCAAGGCTTTGGCCAAATGCAGTACGTGAACACGATGTATCCATGGGACGGACATTCGGACGTTCGCCCACCCCATATTCCGGAGGATCACAACCCGGTCGGGAGCTATATCAAAAGCTTTGTTTTACCGGAAAATATGGCTTCCGACGCGCAGCCTGTGTTCATTTCTTTCCAAGGTGTTGAGTCGGCTTTCTATGTATGGTTGAACGGACAATTTGTCGGTTATAGCGAGGACAGCTTTACACCATCTGATTTTGAACTGACACCGTTCCTGCAAGCAGGCGAAAACAAGCTGGCGGTAGAGGTTTATCAAAGAAGTACGGGGGCGTGGCTGGAGGATCAGGACTTTTGGCGTTTTTCCGGTATTTTCAGAGATGTGTACCTCTATACCATCCCTACGCTTCACGTACGTGACCTGCATGCCAAGGCAGATCTGGATGCTTCCTACACGCAGGGCCTTCTGGAACTGAAATTGACCTTGGAAAAGCCGGCAACGGCCTATGCAACTGTCGATGTGAAAGATGCTACCGGTCATGTTGTAGCTTCTTTGAAAGCTGACTTTACGGATGGCACGGCTTCACTGTCAGCAACCTTGGAGCAAGTGCAGCGGTGGAGCGCGGAAAAACCCTATTTGTACACGTTGTTCATTCAAATTTATGATGCCAGTGGATCGCTCGTGGAAGTCATTCCACAAAAAATCGGCTTCCGTAAATTTGAGCTGATCAACAAGGTCATGCATTTGAACGGCAAACGTATCGTCTTTAAAGGTGTGAACCGCCATGAATTTAACGCTCGCACCGGACGTGCGATTTCCCGTGAAGATATGCTGTGGGATATTCGGACGCTCAAGCAGAATAATATGAACGCTGTCCGCACCTCTCATTATCCAAACCAGACTCTGTGGTATGAGCTATGCGATGAGTACGGAGTCTATGTAATTGATGAAATGAACTTGGAAACACACGGTTCCTGGCAAAAACTCGGTGCCGTCGAGCCATCGTGGAATATTCCTGCCAATCTGCCTGAGTGGCAAGATATCGTCATGGATCGCGCCATTTCCATGCTGGAACGGGACAAAAACCACGCGTCCATTCTGATCTGGTCCTGCGGCAATGAGTCGTATGCAGGTGAAGTGCTGCGCAATGTAGCCAACTATTTCCGAACCACCGACCCGAGCCGTTTGGTGCACTACGAAGGCGTGTTTCACAACCGTACGTACGATGATACCAGCGATATGGAGAGCCGGATGTACGCCAAACCCGCAGATATCGAGCAATATCTGAACGACAATCCACAAAAGCCGTATATCAGTTGCGAATATATGCATGCGATGGGCAATTCCGTAGGCGGCATGCACAAGTATACCGAGCTGGAAAACAAATACGAGCTATATCAGGGCGGTTTTATTTGGGATTATATTGATCAGGCTGTTATGAAAAAAGATCGCTATGGACGCGAGTACCTCGCGATCGGCGGCGACTTTGACGACCGTGCTACAGACTATGGCTTCTGTACGGACGGAATTGTCTATGCAGATCGGAAGGTTTCGCCGAAGATGCAGGAGGTCAAATTCCTGTATCAAAATCTGAAGCTCACCCCGGATCGCAGCGGTGTAACCATTCGCAATGAAAACCTGTTCGAAGGAACGGGGGACTACGAGCTTGTATACAGCCTGCTGCATGAGGGCCAAGAGATCGCACGTAATGCCATTCATGTGGATGTGGCGGCTCAGACCGAAGCGTATATTCCACTGACGTTCCCAAGCACAGACGAGAAGCCCGGTGAGTACGTCATTCACACCGCTCTGGTTTTGAAGGAAGCGACGCTCTGGGCTGAGGCTGGACACGAAGTGGCCTTCGGACAGCATATTTTCATCGTGGAAGATCCAAATCCGCTGCAGCTCCCTACGGTCGGTGCCTTACGAGTGGTGCATGGCGATGTAAATATTGGCGTTCACGGTGCAGATTTCAGTATCATGTTCTCCAAAGGAGCAGGTAGCCTGACTTCACTTCGCTACGCCGGACGTGAGATGATCGCTACACCTCCTGCTCCATTGTTCTGGCGGGCGACCACAGACAATGATCGGGGAACCGCACTGGGCTTTGAAGCCGGTGGCTGGTTCGCTGCAAGTCTGACACGTAAATGCGTGGGCATCGAGGTCACGGAAGAGCAGACAGACCGTGTAACTGTTGCATTCCGCTACACGCTGAGCATTCATACGGACGCACAGGTAACGGTAGCCTACACCGTCTTGGCAGATGGCAGTCTGAACGTAAAATCGACTTATGAAGGCGTCTCAGGACTGCCTAACCTGCCGATCTTTGCCCTTTCGTTCAAGGTTCCGGCAGACTACCGCCATCTGGACTGGTACGCGATGGGACCGGAAGAGAATTACATCGACCGTGCCTTTGGCGCGAGACTAGGCGTATTCCGCAACGAAGCTGCGGATAACGTATCCGGGTATGTCGTGCCGCAGGAATCCGGCAATCGTACAGGCGTGCGCCGTGTCGATATTACTGATGATTCCCAGCGGGGCATTCGCATTACTGCACCTGCTACCGCACCAGTGGAATGCAACATTTCGCCGTATACAGCGTTCGAGTTGGAAAGTGCATACCATCTGTATGAGCTGCCCAACGTGTACTATACCGTTGTCACCGTAGCTGGCAAGCAAATGGGCGTAGGCGGCGACGATAGCTGGGGAGCCCCGGTACATGAAGAATACCAAATTACAGCCGATCAAATGCTGGAATTCGAGTTCACCGTGCAGCGGATATAAATAAACTCCCCGTATAGGCAAGTATATATAACAAAAGCCCTTCCGCTGCTTCCCTGATGGAAAGCCAGAAGGGCCTTTGTATTTTATCATTCCAATCATACTGTCAGCAGAAAATAAAGTCCTAGGTTGTCGTTGTTTCATTGAATCAACGTTTCCCGTTAGTTCATGGATTAATATACAACTAAAATCCAAACTCTGTTACTCTTTCAAGCCACTCACGCATAAGTGACTCAAATAATAGAGCCTGTTCAATCTGAAGATTATGCCCTGCTCGATCTAAAACGGCGAAGGTTGCTCTAGGATAATTATCTAAAATTCTAAAAGCATCTATGTAACCAACGACTGCATCTTGTCGCCCAAGAGTAAATACTGTTGGTTTATCAAAAACTAATTTATCTATATTGGTGGAAAACCCATAGTTTCTTTGAATCTTGCTAAGAAAACCGTAGTCAGCGATCTTACAACCTGCCACGATCTCTTCAGAATACCTTTTCCAATTATATTCATTGAGAACGACTTGATTTGCGCTAAAATCACTTATTTGCTCTTCACTTAAGGTGCCCATAAACTCGCGATCACAATGAACAACAAAATGCTCGGGCAGTATTCTTCTTTTGTGTTCAGGAATAATTAATGGACAAATCAGAGCAGCTCCACCAATACGATCTTTATGTCTATTAATTATTCCCCTTGTAATATATCCACCGTACGATTCGCCTGCTATGAGATAATCCTCGTTTGGGACAAGAGTTTCAATAAAATTTATAACTGCTTCTAGCATATCATCTGAATTACATATTTGATCGTAATCCTTTGTTTGTCCCATTCCAGGCAGGTCAAGATAGATACGACGCCAATCGGAATTACCTTCAAATATCGGTTCCATGCACCCACTCATTAACCGATGGTCTGGTGTAAAACCATGAATCATTATAATCGGTTTGCCTTTACCAATTTCCTCGTAATATATATTGGCATTCTTGACTTTACAATATGGCATACAGACCCTCCAAAATTGAGTTATTTATAAAATTCTTACACCAAAGAAGAATCTACATTGTTTTATCAAAAAAAACAGATCTCCGGTTCGTTTTGATTATATACTCATATATAACACATGTAAAGAACGCTTGTTCCCTTTTCTTATTTCTAGAGTTAAACTAACCTGCCCGTGAGCTGAATGAAGCAACGTCCGTCTAATACTTTATTTTCCCAGTCTAGAACTTTAGCTAGCTCGTAGCCAGATTGACATACGTTCGCGTGAAATCAAGGTTCTTCAAGTCCCTTTGATCTATAAAAAACTCCAAATACCCCGCGTCCCACCAGCACATACCAACCTCGTCCAAAGAAGAGACCGAGAGCAGAACATGCCAATTTTCCGAAGCCTGATCGTGCTTTTCCCGATTCGTTTGATATTCTTGTAGCTGAGGCAGCACTTCGGATCGTAAATGCTCCGCATAATCCGTACTCCCCCTATGCGTAGCTTGCTCGATTTCCTTATGAATCTGACTCTCACTCTTATGCCAGTTAAACAGAAGACCCTCAAGCCCGTTTCGGCGTAGATAAGCATCCCGCCGGGTGTTCCCTGCAAAAGATTGATGCTGCCCCCACACCGTGTCACTTTGTTCACATACAAGCTCATACAGCTCTTCGTACTGATCTACAAGAATATCTCCTAGCTCACCCTCCGACCGAATGGTAATAATCGGCTGAAAGGAAATCGCATAGGCGGTGAAATCTCGTTGCTCTGCCGAAACCTCTACGCACCCAGCGGGCGGTAATGTTTTCTGCAAAGCGCTGCTGTCACCGTTATAGTAAAAGATTTTATGGTCAATATCATAGGCGGGCTCATCCAGCCCAAGAAAAAAGTATAGTATGCCCTGATGAGGCAATCCCTCAAATGGTGAAAAAGGCAGCTCACTCAAATTAATTTGAGCAATAAACGTATAATATTCCCCGTCTAAATTACAAGGCCACTCTATCGTGGGTGGCAGATCTGGATAGCCGGCGATCCGACTATTTCCAATGTGTTCGTAGTTTTCCTCATGCTCCACATGAAATTGTATAGCAGCTTGAGCTTCCTGATGAATCTCTTCTTTTAACTCTTCATCCAGTGAATACCCTTCCAGTATTCGAGTCAGTTCATCCTTTAATGGTGGTTGTAGCATCTCGCTCGCCCCTTTTTCATCAAGTAATAACATAGCCTGCTACCATTTAAACCCTTCCCTCAGATTACCATATTAAGTGACTCCGTCAATTGACCAAATACTGCACCAGTTGCCTCCTATGGACGGTGGCACCCAACTTTTAGTAGAAATGCACTAGACATTGTTCATAAATGTTTTGTGATAGGCATTCCGGTATTGGGAAGGAGTCATGTGGGCTCTCCTTTTGAACAAACGCATAAAATACTTCTCATCGGTATAGCCTGCCTCTTCGGCAACCTGCTTAATGCTCATATCTGTACGGGAAATCAACTCTTTGGCTTTGTTGATACGAATACTGTGAATGAACTCCAGGGGACGCATGCCTGTATTTTGCTTGAATAAACGAGAGATATAATCCTTGTTGTAATTGAATTTTCGAGCTAAATCCGTCACGGTCAATGGTTCTTCGGCATGAATACGGGTCCACTCAATAATTTTGTTAAAACTCACATTCCCCTGTGAATGGACAGGATTGGAAAGTAAGCGGCTGAGCGCCAGTTCAGATATCTCGATCAGCAGCGAGGTGAACAAATAATTTGCACTGTGATACGTAAGATAATGTGAGTTGGCTACATGCAAAATCTGATTGACGATAATATGAATCCGATCTCCGTTGTCTGCCTGTACACTTTGCGGTAAATAGATATCACGCATCACACCGTGACGCTGCAAAAGCCCATCCAAAGCACTTGCTTCCTGCTTCATTTCCTCATTAGATAGTACATTCGGGATCATGGGAACATCGAAATGAAACCAATAAAATTTCACGCCCGGCAACGATTCCCGGTATCCTTTATGCGTACGACCGGGGTAAAGCAATAGAATATCTCCCTCGCCTACTTCAAAGTCATCCCGTTCCTCTCGTATATATACCGTCTCTTGGACACCCAGGATCAGCTCAAAATTATCAATGGAGCGACTCATATGCTTCCAAGGCACCTCGGAAACAAACTCGCCTGCCGAGATCAGTTGGATCGGAGCATCTACATTTACTTTTAGATAGGTCATGTTATCGCCTCTTTAGATTCATGTTCGGATTTGTCCACCCATTGTATGGTTAAGCTACTGACATACCGCGATTCCAATGCTAATGTAGTGGAGAAATATACACTTTCATCTTAGCTAAGGAGCGATGATTTTGAAAGCTAAAGCTTTTGACTTGCATAAAGTAAGAATTGATTCCGGCCCACTTTTACATGCGATGGAATTGAATACGGCCTACCTGCTGAGTTTGGAACCCGATCGTTTATTATCGCGCTTTCGTGAATATGCGGGACTGGAGCCCAAAGCGGCTCACTATGAAGGCTGGGAAGCGCGTGGCATCAGCGGACATACACTCGGCCACTACCTGTCCGGCTGTGCACTGATGTTTGCCTCCACAGGCGACGAAAGACTGTTGGAACGCGTGAACTATGTAGTCGACGAACTGGAAATATGCCAAAACAGTCATGGAAACGGATACATTTCCGGCATTCCACGTGGGAAAGAGATTTTTGAGGAGGTAAAAGCCGGAGATATCCGCTCCCAGGGCTTTGATCTGAACGGTGGTTGGGTGCCACTATATACCATGCACAAACTTTTTGCGGGCTTGCGTGATGCACATCTGCTGGCGCATCATCCCAAGGCCCTGTCTATAGAAATCAAACTCGGCAACTGGCTGGAGGATGTACTTCAAGGACTGGACGATGATCAGGTGCAGCAGGTGCTGCATTGCGAGTTTGGCGGTATGAATGAGGTTCTAACGGATCTGGCGGAACATTCGGGAGAAGAACGCTTTTTGAGTCTGGCGGAACGCTTTTATCACGGAGAGGTGTTAAATGATCTCGCAGATAGCCAAGATACGTTGGCAGGGCGACATGCCAATACGCAAATCCCCAAAATCATTGGCGCTGCACGGCAATTTGAAATGACGGGGAAACCGCAATATGCGGACCTATCTCGCTTTTTCTGGGATCGGGTGGTTCACAAGCATTCCTACGTGATCGGCGGCAATAGTTATAATGAACATTTTGGTGAACCTGGGAAGCTGAATGACCGTTTGGGCGAAGGTACCTGTGAAACTTGTAACACCTACAATATGCTGAAATTAACAAGACATATGTTCGAGTGGGACGCCTATGCAGCCTATGCCGACTACTATGAACGAGCGATGTTCAATCATATTCTAGCTTCACAGCAGCCTGTAGATGGACGTGTGTGCTATTTTGTATCGCTGGAAATGGGAGGACACAAGTCCTTTAATTCTCAATATGAGGATTTCACATGCTGTGTCGGGTCCGGTATGGAAAGTCACTCCATGTACGGCACTGCAATTTATTTTCACACGCCAGAAGCGATCTATGTCAATCAATATGTCCCTTCTACTGTGACATGGGACGAGATGGGCGTACAGCTCAAACAAGACACTCTCTTTCCGCAAAATGGACGGGGAACGCTGCGCGTTATCAGCAAGCAGCCCAAATCCTTCGCAATCAAGCTAAGATGCCCGCACTGGGCGGAGCAAGGGATGCTGATTAAAATCAACGGGGAAGAGTACGTCACAGAGGCCTGTCCTACCAGCTACGTTGTAATGGAACGGGAATGGAGCAATGGGGATACGATCGAGTACGATATTCCTATGACCGTGAGAGTCGAGGAAATGCCGGATAATCCACACCGAATTGCTTTTATGTACGGCCCGCTTGTACTGGCTGGGGACCTTGGCCCTGTTGAACAGGAGTCCAACGAGGAACGTCTGCTTGCGTCTGTTCTGATCGAATCGACCGATTCCCTGACAACGAAGCTGATTGCTGACGGGAACGAGCCTAATACATTCCATATGACCGACTTAGGCTATATCGGAGACTTGCAGCTTCGTCCGTTTTATCAGATGTATGATCGTTCATATACCGTCTATTGGGATCTCTTTTCCAAGGACGAATGGACAGCAACCGAGGCAGAATATCGTACCGCGTTAGCGTATCAGCTAGAGCTGGAACGACTTACAGTGGACGTTGTGCAGCCTGCCGAAATGCAGCCTGAACGGGATCATGCCTTTACTGGAGAGCATGTAGGTCTAGGGTCCATCTATAACCGCAAATATCGCGATACCTGGCCTGGGGGCTGGTTCTCTTTTGTCATGAAGGTGCTTCCGGATGAGCCTGTCCAATTGGCGGTTACTTATTTGAAGGACTTGAGCCGTCCCCATAGTGACTTTGATATCACTGCGGATGGCCTGATTTTAGGGGAAGGCAAGCTGGAGTCTGAGGAAATGAATAAATTCGAAACGTTCGTCTATGAGCTTCCTCTATCTGTGACGAACCACAAGAATGAAGTTACGATTCAATTCAAGGCCCATCCACAAGGCAAAGTGGCGAAAGTAGCTGGATTACGAGTGATTAGACACTCTATTGTATGATCAATTATCTATATAAATCTACTATTCCGCCTACTGCGTTTTGATGTTCGTTTTTTTAAAGGAAGTTTATAAAACAACAAGCAGACGCTTCTATAAGCTGTCTGCTTGTTCCACTTACTTCCTTATAACTTCGATTCCTCGTCATTGCTTCATGTTCACTTCACAGCATGTTCATTTCGCGGAAACTGTCTCTAATCTTGCGCAGCTCTTGCTGTGCTCGACCATAGCGGGAAGCGTAGGTCCAAGCAAGCACTTGATGATAATGCGAAGGTGTTTCAATCGTGGTCACGTTATACATGGCCAGATTCCCATCTATTTCTCCTTTTAGGGTAAACTCAATGGCAGGATATCCGTTCACCACCATATCTGAAGCGGTCCCCAATTCAGGGTCCGTAATTCCTGACACCAAATGATCCTCAATGATTCCTTTATATTCTTGAAGAGTCATACTGCTGTCAAAATCGCTTTTCGGTTCAGACAATACAATCAGATATCTTTCGGTAAATTCATTTTTAATGGCGATGTCCGCATCCTCATTAATCCTATTATCTCGTGACCAATTCCAGGGAGCCGTAACCGCAAACTGGCTATCCTTACTGGTAAATACCTCAGGCTTCATGATTTGCGTAATGAGCATAGAAATTAAAGATACAGCAAAAACCATTGAAATGATCGTCGTCAGGATGATTGCTCCTGCAATAATCCCGGTTTTCTTTCTGCCCACCTTTCCCAAATCCCTTACCTTAACCACATATGTATTCGCAGCCATATCTCCAATCCGTTGTTTCCGAGGTGTCACCAGCACACATATACCGGCGGGCAGTCCCATGAAAAGCAGCGGATTCGTATCCACCAGATGTATGAGAGTGCGGATCAAGGATTTAACCATGCCTGGCGGCCTTCCTTCTCCATTCACAACCTGAATACGAAGTACAAACTTGCCCAGCGTATAGCCTGTAAGTCCTTCCAGTAACAGATAATAGCAGAAGGAGCCGATCAGGAAGAGCATCACTACCATACCCATATTTGGGGTTTCCGCTTCAGCTACTTTTTCCGTTGTAAAATATACCAGCCCTCCGTACCCAAAGACGATAAGAATGAAGTCAATCATCCAAGCCGCCCATCTTCTGAAAAAGATAGAGGCACCGTATGTTTCTGATAATACTGCCATCTTATCCGGTTCTCGTCGCTGATAACCGCCATTCCTCACAAATTCTCCCGGAGCTACTGTAGATGGATTTTTCAATAAATTAGGTTCTTCCAAATGATACACCCCTGATGTCAATTTAATCCTAGTTAAGTATAGCATCCTTTTTCATCCAATGGAGCAAGCCTGACAGTGCACTGGAGTAAACCGAATCCCGCCGATGAACAAACCACACCTCTAATTTACGATATTCCTCAGGTAAACGATGAGAAGCAATACTTCCCGCCTCCTCTGCCTTTGCAATCGACGATTGTGGCAACATGGACACTCCCAAACCAGAGGCTACTCCACCCAAAATGACTTCCAAGGTTCCGAATTCCATAATCTGATACGCATCCACACCTGCATCGCTCAGAAAACTTTCCGCTCTTGCCCGATGTGTGCAGCCTACATCGAAGAACAGCATAGGCTTGGCAAGCAACTTGCTCATATCACTTTCTCCCGGTTCCGAAATAAGCACCAACTCCTCTTCAAACGCCGCAACATGCTCTATATGCGGATCATCGACGGGGCCATAGACGAACGCTCCATCTAATTCGTAATTTAATACCTTTTGTACGAGATCATGGGTGCTGCCTGTCATAAGCGATAGATGGACATCAGGATATTGAGCGTGATATTCCATCAATAAAGAGGTCAGATGCGTAACCGCCGCCGTCTCAATCGAGCCCAGTCGCAAAGGTCCCGCGGGCTGGTCTGAATATTGAGTGGACTTTACAGCCTCGTCCAGCAAGGTCAGTATGGTATCCGCATATTTCAGCAGATTCTCTCCTGCTGGCGTTAACGTCATTCCCCGGTTAGATCGGCGAAATAGCGGTACGTTCAATTGTGCCTCAAGCTGCTGAATCCGCGAAGTCACATTGGACTGTACATAATTCAAAACTTGCGCAGCCTTCGTGATACTGCCCTCGCGAGCGACGGCCCGAAAAATTTTCAAATCACTGCTTTCCATGTATACGTCACCTGCTTGGTATGATCATTTGTGATACTCACGTTCGATTTTGTTCATTTTACCGGATGCTTGCCGCTCTGTACAATTCAATATACATGCAATTGCATCTAAATTCGCACCACGGGAGGTTTTAAAATGAAAGCCGTGATACATGCCAGCAAAAACGGCCCTGAGGGTCTGATGTATACAGACGTTACGGACAGACAGCCAGGGAACGATGAGGTGAGGGTAAAACTCAAAGCCGCAGGCTTGAACCATCGAGACTTATTCCTCATGGCAGATCGAGCTGCCAACGATGCTCCACTCATTCTCGGATCCGATGGAGCAGGTGTGATCGAGGCTGTGGGTGCTGGCGTCCCAACCTCGCTGGTAGGCACCGATGTAATGATCAATCCCTGTATCGGATGGGAAAATACGTATCATGTTCCCTTGGTTCCAGCCATTCTGGGCGGACCTTCGGATGGGACATTCGCTGAATCGATTATCATCCCCGTCCAAAATGCCGTCAGTAAACCAGCATACCTTTCATGGGAAGAAGCAGGGGTACTGCCTTTGTCTGCTTTGACCGCTTACCGCGCGCTCTTCACAAGAGGCCAATTGCAGGAGGGTGAGCACGTCCTCATTCCCGGTATTGGCGGTGGTGTAGCCACGTACGCCATGCTTATGGCTTTAGCGGCAGGTGCACGGGTCAGCGTCACATCACGCAGCGAAGCAAAGAGGCAGGCTGCCCTCGCCCATGGCGCTAATCATGCATTCGACAGCCATAGCGGATGGAAAGAAAATATGAACGGAGACACCGTAGATCTGGTCCTTGACAGTATCGGTCCTGCTACGTTCGATAAATATTTGGATGTCCTCAAGCCAAACGGTCGGATTGTTACATTTGGCGCAAGCTCAGGAGATCAAGTAGAGATTCCACTGCGGTCTATATTTTTTCCTCAAATCAGTATCATCGGCACCTCTATGGGCAGTGGCGAGGAATTCGCAGCTATGCTTCAGTTCATGGAGCGCCATGCACTCCATCCGATTATAGATAGCGTATTTCCTCTACAAGACACAGCAAAAGCCTTCCACCGTATGCAGCAGGGAGCGCAGTTAGGCAATATAGGAATCAGGATAGAGTAAGGAGTCTGAACGAAGTATAGGAATGGAAAAAAATCCACTACCGTAAAATGCCTTCATCCAGAAGTCAATTTTATGGTAGTGGACCTATTTAGTCGATCAAACGATGCTGGACCCATTTGTTGCCCCGGAAGCGCCAAAGGAAAACGAGTCCCCGCACGCCCCATTCAATATCCATAGCCAACCAGACACCAACAATCCCCAAGTTGAACACAATGCCCAAAATATACCCGAGCACCACCCGACACAACCACATGGACAGC
Organism: Paenibacillus sp. FSL M8-0228; assembly: GCF_038007385.1. NCBI lineage: Bacteria > Bacillati > Bacillota > Bacilli > Caryophanales > Paenibacillaceae > Paenibacillus > Paenibacillus sp. FSL M8-0228. The sequence goes on along the minus strand of NZ_JBBOXA010000001.1, from coordinate 251,518 downwards.
ATTGAGGTGAGGGACGTAAATTTTGAATCACCTGCTGCCCTTAGTGCAGAGGGTGTGATAAAGGCAATGGACCAGAGCGGAATCTGGGCCAACGTATTAATCAGTATGACAACAAATATGTCATCTACGATTTCGGCAGGCGGATGAAACAGCCCCACCATCGGCTCAAACAAAGGCATCAGGATTAATCCCATTACAATAAACGAACAAGACGACAGCCAAATAAACGATTTGGTAAACTTGCGTGCATCCTCGACATTTCGACGTCCCATGCATTGACCGACCACGGTTACAATCGTAAGAGCCAAAGCATTCGCAGGGATTTGGAACACGTTAGCTAGGGATGAGCAAATGGCATTCGTCGCCAACGCATTGGTTCCCAGACTCACAATGAAAATTTGGGTTAAAATTTTCCCCCCATTAAAAAACATCTGCTCCGCTGCAAAGGGAAGCCCGATAAACAAAATCTTTTTAAGCATGGCCAGATTAAAGTAAAGCATATCTCTAAGCTGAACACGCAAGTCATCATCTACCCTGACCAAATAGATCAGCGCGCACACTGCTCCTGCATATCTGGACACATTGACGGCAATCGTCATGCCCAGCACACCCATATCCAATACATTAATGAATACCACATTGAGGAGCACGTACGAGAGGTTCATGATGAGAGAAAGAGCCAGCGATGCCCTCGTCTTCCCGATCCCCCTCAGCGCTCCACACACCGCCTCAACGATTGCAATCCCCACAAAAGACATACAACTTCCCAGTAGATATACCTTACCGTTAGCTAATACATCAGGCGAGGCGGAACCAAACAGAACACTCAAAATCGGATTGTACAACACGATCATAAACAAACTGATACATAAGGCCAGCAAGGAAACGGAGGAAATGGTACCGGATGCGGCTTTAGAAACCATGAGGTCGTTACCGCTCCCCTTATACTGTGCCACGACAACCGTTCCCCCGGTAGACACTGCGACAAACACATTAATCAGAAAAATATTCAAAGAATCAATCATATTTACGGCACTGACTGCCGCCATCCCCGACGAGCTAATCATGGCCGTGTTCACCAAATTAAGACCCACGATAAAAGCCTGATCAATCAGCAGCGGGATAAACAGCGCAATCATCTGTCGATAATCAATAGACTCTCCTGAAAAATGCTTATTCAGAAAGCCATGTGTTCTCATCCTTACACTCAGTTGACTCATATCATCACATTCTTTTTCTCAAATTGAAAAAAACCCTTCAACAGAAGAGCCTTCATGGCGAAAAAATGTATAAAGTTGCAAGGCTAGATGTGTCTAGTTCTTGATTCTGTACACTTTTCTCTACATAGAAGTATTGCTCCAAAAGAAAATCCTGTCAATGGTCTTGCTCACATTTGAATAGAAAATAACAGAAAAACCTGCTCAGCTCAGTGAACAGGTTTTGCAGCAGTATTATAATGCCTTAATATGTCATTAAAACCTTGTTAAAAGAATGGCTATGATCTTCTCGCAATCAAATCTTGTTGAATAGAAGCTTCATTCTTTTCGAATTTTTTATAAAAAAACATAGGAATGATCCCGATCAAGAAGATGATAAATGGCAGCCAGATAAAGCTGAACTGAATGCCAGACAACGCCGTAGGGGTTTGAACTTGCCCAGCGATGTAACCGGTGCTGCCCATAATCCATGCTGGCAATAATCCGCCAATTCCGCTACCCGCTTTAATACAGAATGCGCTTCCAATAGAGGTCAGGAAGCCACTTGCCCGAATACCATTTTTCCATTCCCCATAATCGACTGTATCTGACAACATCGCAAACGGCATAGAACATGCAAAGCCTGATCCTAACGCACCAATAATCCAGCCGATAATAATGAGAGTTAAGTCTGTACTTCCCATTAAAATCACGACTTGACCCAGCGCAGCTAATATCAATCCGATAATCATAATCGCATTTTTACTTAATTTTCTGGCAAAAAACGGAATCAGAACCATCGAGATCAACTGTAAGGAGGTCAGTCCATTGATTAAAGGTACTAAGTCCTTACTGTCCAGATTGTATTGCAGATAAAAGATGAGCGTTGCTGAACGAATATTCAAACCGATCCAGTAACACAAGTTGGCAGCTACAACGAGCATCCAGGGCCAGTTTCGTTTGATCGCTGTGAAGCTTTTAGCAATGGGAACGGACTTCGTTTTCACTGCTGCATTTTCTCGCAAATCGGCAAACGCTATGAAAAACATAATAATCGCCATGATTCCAAATAAAACAAGCGTTAAGGAAAATCCTTTTTGATCATTCCCCTGTCCAAAGAAAGCAACCAAAGGTAACGTAAACGTCGTGGCGATGAAGAAGCCCACATTCCCCCCTACCATGCGGAAGGAGTTCAAGACGACGCGTTCATTAGAATTGGTGCTCAGGTTAGGCAGAATAGACGTAATCGGCGTACTAATTCCTGTGTACAGGATGCCGGCTATGATATACGTAATGGCGGCATATGCAATTTTGCCCGACTCACTCCAATTGGGCGTCGTAAACGTAAGGACCATGAACACAGCGAACGGGATTGCTAACCATAGAAAATAGGGTCTGCTCTGGCCGTATTTTGACTTCGTTCGATCAATCAGGATGCCCCAAATCGGGGCATCAATAGCATCAATAAAACGGGTGATAAATAGTAATGTCCCGGCAATCCCGATAGAAAGACCGAATACATCTGTATAAAAATATAATAGATAACTGGAAATGACACAGTACAACAGATTGCCGGCCGTATCCGTTAATGAATAGCTGATTTTACGATGAAAAGGAACGGTACTGGTTGCCTTTTCCGGTGGTTCTGTACTCACAATTCTCGTACTCATGATCTTTCCTCTCCCCATGCGAATGAATTATGATTCATAAACCCATACACGCATTTCCCCTTTAGCCCGATTGCACCAGGCGTAGTAAGGAATGGCGGTAATTTGTTGAGGAACAAATTCAGGGGGCTCCGAGCTGTATAATGCATTCGAATTTTTTACCCGGTGTCCCTCTATGGTCAGCTTTACAATGCCACCCAGCAGGTTTCCGCTGAACTCTTCCGTAATAAGACTATCCTTCGTCAATCTTAATCCTGCCAAATTCGCTCCATTATCCACTTCTTCCAGGCAAAACACGACTGGTCCGCGTTGGAGAGCAATTTGCTGCTGGTTCATGGAGACCAGCGGATTGCTCCGAATGCGCTCAACTGGCATAGCCAAATGCAGAGTTACCACATCTCCGTCCTTCCAAGTACGCTGAATCTCGATATAGCCTTTTTCCAGACGATCTAATGATATGGTTTCCCCATTCACCTTTACCTCTGCCTGCTTGCACCACCCTGGAATTCGCAGTGCCCATTTAAAGGGAGTTGGCTCTGTTACATGGATCGAAAAGGTTAGATCCGCGTCCCATGGATAATGATGAGTTTGTGTAATTTCAACCTCATGACCAGATAAAGTCATGTTCACCTTGCTGGCAATGTACAGATGCGTATACAACGTATCGTCCGTTTGGGTGTACATATTGTCCTCAACCGATGCAATCATTCGTGCCAAATTGGGCGGACAGCAGGCGCAGAAAAACCATTTTTGCCGTTCTGTTTTTACATGCTCTTGATCTTTTCTGGATTTTTGAAAGGGATTAACCTCCAACGGATTCACGTAGAAAAATCGTTTCCCGTCCAGGTCCATCCCACTAATCGTCCCGTTGTATAGCGCACGCTCCAGCACATCGGCATATTTCCGGTTCGGCGCTAAGCGCAACATACGATTGGCCCAAAAGGCCAGCCCTACAGAGGCGCAAGTCTCACAGTACATGCTGTCATTAGGAAGATCGTGATGGCAAGTGAACGCTTCCGCGTTTACAGTAGAACCGATCCCTGCGGTGATGTACATTTTGTGATTCGTTACATCATCCCACAGCGTTTCACAGGCTTGTAACAGGGAAGTATCCCCTGTTTTCGCGGCCAAGTCCGCCATCGCAATATACAGATATACCGCTCTTACCGCATGGCCGACTGCCTCTTTTTGTTCCCTCACAGGTTGGTGAGCTTGCTGGTATTCGAAGCCTAAGCCAAAATTAATGTTGTTATCATCATTCCAGGTGGGCTCTGTTTGAATATGTTTTCTCTTTTCTTGTTCCTCTGCAAAGTAAATAGGATGCTGTCCCCGCTGTTCAATAAAATATTGCGCTAATTTGAGATATTGATCCTTTGCAGTTACGTCGTATAATTTGATCAAGGCCAACTCAATTTCTTCATGCCCAGGGTAGCCTTTCCGTTTCCCTTCTTCCGTACCAAAAATCTGCTGAATCAGGTCTACGTATTTCTCCATAATGTGAAGAAACTTCGTTTTGCCCGTCGTTTCGTAATAAGCAACAGCCGCTTCTATAAAATGCCCTGCACAATACAGCTCATGATTATCTCTTAGGTTCGTCCAGCGATTATTGGGTTCCTTAAGCAGATAGTACGTATTCAGATACCCATCCTCAGCTTGAGCTCTTCCCAACAATTCAATCACTTCATCAGCCCGCTCTTCAAGCGCAGAATTCGGATGATCCCTTAAGCTAAAGGCAACCGTCTCCAGCCATTTGGCAATATCACTATCCTGGAAAACGGTCCCATAATACTCCCCACTGGATTCCCCGGCTGCAATCCTAAAGTTTTCAATCGCATGACTGGGTTCTGTATCTGGTAATTCATCATTTAATGCTTTCCACTGATAAGGAATAACCTCTTCCGCCACAACCTGCTTATACTTTTTCCAAAATAAATCGTCAACGATGACATGCTTAACTGGCTTTGCCGTTTTCATTGGATAAACATCCCTTCCTGTAAATAGAACGCTTTCATTTTTTGAAAAATAAGGATAAAGTATTGATAATATCGTACAAGCTAACCTGAGTTCCCCTTGCTACAGTCCTTATTTTATCAACCTGAATTTATAAAAAAAATCGCGATCTTTAACTAAAACTTATACGATTTCACACACAAAGGAGCTGGCTTCCATGAGCAAAACAGACTTTCTATCATTCCTTGTTCCTCCACTGCCTTATTTCATTGAGGGGAATTTTACTACATATCAAAAAGGGGATTGGCACCCGAATAGGTATAATCTGGGTTATTTTGACGTAATAATCATTAAAGAAGGATTGCTGCACATTGGTGAAGAGGACGAAGTGTGGAAGGTAACTGAAAATTACGCTCTCATTCTTGAACCGGATAAACATCATTTTCCCATTGAGGCATGTACAGAACAAACCTCCTTTTACTGGTTCCATTTTCAAACCAATAGCATGTGGTGCGCACAATCCTCGTCCAATCCTATTATACCCAGCACTCCCATTCCCGAGCTGCATTTTCATTCAGAACATACGACCATTCATTTGCCTAAAATTCAAAAAGTGGTGAATCCACATGAGCTATTTTCGAAATTAGACTATTTACTAGCCTCTACTTTAAAACCTAGAAAACTGGCACTCTGGGAGGCCCAACAGACGTTTGTGAATGTTTTTCAGAGTTTGGAGTATGATCAGAATAATAAAGACAGCTCCTCTAAGTTGGCGGAACAGATCGAAATATACCTAAAACAGAATTACAAAAATACAATCACCAATAAAGATTTGGAGACCCATTTTCACGTACATCAGAACTATCTCGCTAGATGTATGAAGGTCGCCTTCCAGCGCACACCGCTTGAATATTTAATGGATTATCGACTGGATCAAGGGCGTAGTCTTTTGCTACAAACCGACTGGTCTGTCCAACAAATTACCGAGGAAACGGGTTTCTCCCAAGCAAGCTATTTCTCCAAATGCTTTAAAGAAAAATTCGGAATGTCTCCGAAGAATTACAGACAGCAATACTGGAAACCAGTTCACTGATTGCTTACATCATCTTTATATTCCCTTTACATTTTCATTGTTTTCTTTTGATATTCTCGCTTTATACTGAGTCGGTTATATCATTTGCACTTCAGAAAAGGGGCATACATATGAAGTCAACTAAACTAGCATTATTAGCCATGTTAACGGGGGTTCTGATATCACCAGAACTGACCCATGCGGCAAACATTCAGCCGTCCGGGTATGCACCACTACGAACACAGGCAGATAAAATGGGGGCGACCATTACATGGGATAGTGATGACCAGTCTGTTTTGGTCAAACTGAAAAATGGCATTGTCGGAACCTTTACAGTTGGTGAGAAGGAATATCGTCTAGCTGGACTAACCGGAAAAGCGGACCAGGAAATTAAGATGATGAATGGAAATGTATATCTTCCTACAAAACTTCTTACAGCGCTTGAAGCAGAGAACAACAAATATGCAGATCCTAAGGACGCAGTTCCCACCTATAAAGTGATTCCCTCTGCCGAAACAGAAGCTGTGGAGGATGGAGAAGACGCAGCCGACGACCCTGCCATCTGGCTCAACCCGGTCGATCCAGAAAAAAGTAGAATTTTAGCAACTAATAAAGGCGGCGGGATTTTAGTCTATGATCTGGAAGGCAAGCAACTGCAAAACATGAAGGTCGGAAAAATGAACAACGTGGATCTTCGTTACGGTTTCACCTTGGGCGGCAAAAAAATCGATATCGCAGGCGCAACCAATCGAACCAACAACACGATCGATATCTTTGCCATTGATGGTGCTTCAGGAAAGCTGACCAACGTGGTTGGCAAACCCATTAAAGCATCTATGAAAGAAGTATACGGATTCAGCCTATACCATAGCCTCAAGACAGATAAATTTTACGCGCTCGTATTGGGCAAAGAGGGTGAATTTGAACAATATGAGCTGACTGATGACGGAAGCGGCAAAATTGCAGGTAAGCTTGTCCGCCAGTTCAAGCTGGCTACGCAATCCGAAGGCATGGTTGCTGATGATGAATATGGTACGATCTACATCGCTGAAGAGGATCACGCCATTTGGAAGTATAGTGCCGAGCCAGACGGTTCTTCCGAGCCACTGCGACGTGTGGATATTGCAGATGGGCGCAGACTTCACGATGACATAGAGGGACTTACATTGTATTACGGTAAAGATGGCAAGGGATATCTCATGGCCTCCAGTCAAGGAAACAGTAGCTATGCGATCTATGAACGACAAGGCGACAATGCATATATAAGCAACTTTACGATCAGCGCGAGCCCTACCGTTGACGGTACGTCTGTCACAGACGGTATTGATGTTCTTGGCTACGGATTAGGCAAGAATTTTCCTCATGGTATCTTCGTTGCACAAGATGACGAAAATCTTCAAAACGACAAAAAGTTAAATCAGAACTTTAAAATGGTGCCTTGGGAGCGAATCGCTACGGGAGCCCCTACCCCGCTAACGATAGACGATGGCATCAACCCGCGTGAATTGGTAAACAGAAGCACGCAGTAATGCCTGCCAGGGGAAATTGACTCAACATTCCGACTCTATTCATAGAAAAAAGGGGTGTCCTAAAAGCCATAAAACGGCTGCTTGGGACACCCCTTTTTGTTTTTAAGCGGAAAAAGGTTTAAGATCCAGCACCAGCACATTTACCGAGTTGGCTGGTAAGTCTAAGAGGACAGAATCCGTATGAAGCGTGATCTGCTGTTCGGTAGGCACTATCTTCTCATCATTCTTCTTGTTCACGTTAGGTACATGAACAAGCGAGGAATCGCCGGTTAGTGTAATCAGCTTAGCGTTGGACTCAACACTCAAATCTTGTAGATTCAGCTGTGTTACCTTATCCACGCTGTCGGCATTCACCAGCTTCACATATACATGCTCAGCATCTTGGGTTACCGAGTTGAACACGTCTCTGTTGTAAGCCTCCAGCTTATAATCCAGCACTTTACTGTTTGTCACGCCGTCGGTATATGAGCAAATCAGGTTGCTGCCTGTTTCACCGCCATAGTTCACTGTTATGGTGTAGTCCGTGTTGTCGGCCAACTCTTCATAGCTGGCCGCTCTCAAGTTACCTGCGGCTGTACTGGAAGAGTAGTCACCCAATGTGTAGCCTTCTATGCCTTGCTTGTAAACCTTCACGCCGGTAGCCTTGCCGCCATAGCCGATCGCGTATTCGACAACGTCCTTTTTCTCCGCAGAAATATCCGTGAGACCCGCACCCACATAAAAACCGTCCGTGCCGGAAATGCGGGAGGCGATCACCTCTACCTTGTAATTGCTCCAGCTGTCGTTCAAGATGTACAGACCATTCAGACCGCTATCCTGAGCTTTGAGCACAAGCCCCTTGCCTTCCTCCACTGTGTAGCCCACGGAACCAGGAATGACCTGCCAGGCCGAATTTAATTCCTGGGCGAAATCTTGATCCAGCAGCACACTGCCGTCCTGGTTAGAGGTAACGGTGACACGCTTAATCATAACGTCGGCATTGCCTGTCGCGATTTCAATTCCACCCTGAGGAATGAGATCCGTTGGCTTGCCATGTTTGTAAGTAGAGAAAGAAGTGCTCAATACTTTATTGCCCAAATATTTAGCATACATTTGCTGTACATAGTAGTTCGGCGTAAACCACACCGTTTCGTCATCGAACCAGATGCAGTCTGGCGTCCATCTGTAGGTTCCATCTGTCAGGACTTTGTTAAACAACGGCGCATAGGCAGCCAACCGAACGACATCGGCATTATTTTCGAAGCCCGTCATCACCGCAGCCTCTGCTACAGCGCCTGCCAATGTATTTTTATCCGTTGAGGCGTACTCCCCGACAAAAACCTTTGATGTCGCGTTCCAGTTAATACTGCCGTCCCCGTTGTAAGCTCTGTAGTAGTAGTTATAGCGGTCCGCGTTATTCAGCAGATATTCGTTAGAACGATAGTAGTGCTCGTCTGCAATGGTGTCCATATAGTCCTTTTGCTTCTCATACCAGGTTACCGTTTCTTCCGTCACCTGGTTACCATCTGCAAAAGCAACCTTAGCCGAACCGGTCATATTACCGCTTAAGAACTTCCAGCCCTGCTGATATGCATCGTCGTCTGCTTGAGCGCCAACTGTGGAGATGATATGCAGCTCATGACCCGGATAGTTTTTCTCCATATATTCATCAATCGACGTTTTGAACACTTCAAAGTTGGCAAAGAACTCTGTGCCCCAGTTCTCGTTACCCACACCCAAATAACGCAGATCGAATGGAGCTTCATGGCCCATTTTTTTACGCATAGCAGCCCATTCATTATGTTCAAAATCCACACTAATCGCAAAGTCGATCAGATCCGTAAAGTTCTTAATATAGTATTCTCTTAATGCGCCTCCAGCGGGATGAGCATAATCCGAGCGGGCTTGGCAGAGCACGCCGCAGGCCATAACCGGAAGCGGAGCTGCATTCAGGTCTTCTGCCAACTGGAAATATTCCATATAACCAAGTCCCATGGTCATCATATAGCCCCATACATTAAAGTTTTCCTTGCGCAGCTCGATATCCCCAATCGATTCCTTCCAATCGTATACGTTTTCCCATATAAACGAACCCTCGGAAATGCAACCACCCGGAAAACGCAAAAACTTCGGATGCATGCCGACCAGCGCGTTCACCAGATCTTTTCTCAATCGGTAGTTAGGATTACCCTGATAGTTGGCGTGTGCCGATGAAGATTGCTCTTCCTCTCCTGCACCCCATACATCTTGTGGGAATAAGGAGACCATATCAACCGAAATGTCCCCTTCAAATGTAAGCGCCAGCTGTCCAAGAACCGTAGCTGAGCCTATCAGCACAAGCCTGGAATCGATGCCGTACTTCTTCCACGTGTTGCCGCCTTCCACCTGTATCGTAATTGAATCACTAATGGCCTTTTCATTCGAGTCTTGCAGTTGCAATGTGATTGTGCCCGCTGAATCGGCCTTCGCCCAGATGGTAAACTCATATTTATCACCCTCTTGGATGGACATGGCACAATTCTGATTAGAATCCGAAAAGCCCTTGTTCCGAATCGTTGCACCATCCGCTACCGTCACATAATAGGAGTTCACTTCTTTGTCTTTTGCACCTAAGAACTCATTTAATCCACCGCTATGTTGTGGAGTCATCTTGTCCGTATCACCAGACCAGGCGAACAACGGGTTGCGGTTCCGTCCTGTAGAGCAGCCGCATTCACCGGAAGCATGGGAATACGTATCAAACTCGAAAGATTCAAAAGAGCGATTCTGAACGAGTTCCGCATATATCCCGCCATCTGCTGCGTTATTGATATCTTCATAGAACAAGCCGTACATCACTTCGCTGACATCCAGCACTTCCTTATTTCCATGAATGGTCAGCGTGTACGGAGGCAGCTGTTCAGGAAGAACGGATACTTCAAAGCTTTCTTCAATCTGGCTTAGGCCCTTCGTCAATAAAGCTGTGACGGTAACCCCTTGTGCGGAGGTAATCGCCTGCACCTGACCATTGTCAGAGAGTATACCAGGTTGGCTGGATTTCCAGGTCACTTCTACTCTTCCACCCATCAGAACGGTTGGCAGAGATAAGTCCTTGGTCACAATCGTCGTCGGAAAGGACAAATATTTATCTCTGGCAAGCTTCACGATCTCTTCATCTGTCAACGAATCGCACATGACCTCAATGACTTCATCTGCCGACAAGCCTGCTTTATAAATTCGAAAGTCTGAAACGGAGCCGGCAAAGTCTACATCCGCCGCATGCTGAGAGCGACCAATAAAATTGTTGCTGTAGTTGGACGAGTCTGTAAACGTTTCGAACCATTTACGCAGCTTGGCATAGTTACCGCTGGAAGTTTGACTGATGGAACCGTCCGCTACCACCTCACCATTGACATATACCACCGGACCCGCACTGCTTAATGTGCCGCCTTCTGTACCGATTACGGACAAGGCTATGTGCATCCACTCATCCCTGACAAAACCTCTTCCCGGGTCTACGGACAAATCCGCCTCGGTGAAAAGGGTTCCGCGCAGATTCCGTGTCATGAACATATATGGCCCTGTATGGGCTTTACCAAAATCAAAAACACGTTCCCACATATCTGTGAATCTGCCGAAGTTGACCCAAGCAGTAACCGTCACACCGGTGTTATCGCTTACATCTTTGAATAGATCGGAAGGAAGCTGGATATACGAGGTACCGTTGGGGCCTCCCTCAAGCGTCAATGCCGCTCTACCGGTAGCATGGGAAATTGTGGGTGTTACTGTGCCTGAAGCAACCCCATCGTTACCTTGCCCTGAGCTATCTTTGCCGACGTTCTCTGCATCATCAAACTTGTAACGCGCAATGATTTGATCTTGGAATTTGGTCATATTCGTTGCTCCTATACCTATAGTTTATTAACGTAATGACTAATTAGTTAATATAAATACATACTATATAGCTATAGTACCTTATCCTGAGTACCTTTTTCAATCCAATAAATCGGATTTATGAAGAAATTCCTTGAACGAGCTACATAAAAAGGCAGCCATCACAGAAGATACTCTGCGATAACTGCCCTTATGCTTATAAAGAAGCTTGACCGTAGCTATGTTACCCGTTCAGTTTTTGTCCACAATTCGGACAGAAGTTAGCCCCTTCGTTTTTTGTACCGCAATTCGGACAAAAATTGGGCTTATTCCCGTCTCCAGATGGAGAGGGGGCAGCAGGTGTAGGCTGAGTCTCAGCCGAAGGCTTTGGATTCGGGTTCAAATTCTTCATCATTTCATTTGCTATATTCATCCCCATCATCATACTCGCCATATCTGAAGCAGCACCGCCGCCTTTTACATTACCCGATGCAATCCCGTCCGTCATCGTCACTTGTTGGTACTTTTGCAGATTACCGATCATTTCATGAGAGGCTGTCTTCGTAATCATATCTTGAATCTCTTGAGGATAATTGAAACTCATCACATGAAAGCCAGTAATCGTCATACCGTTGTCCATCACTTGCATATCCAGATCTTCTTGAATACCTTTTGAAATGTCAGAAGCATTCGCCTGCAGATTGAACATGTCCTTTCCTTCTCTGCTGATCCACTTCATCAATAACTGATCCAATACTGAAGTAATGCGTATTTTAACATCCTCAACGAGATAACTGTCCTTCACTCCGGCAATCTTATCGATGAGCGTAACATAATCGTTCACTTTAAAATTAAATGTGCCATTGGCACGGATCGGCATCCCGCCTGGCAGCTGGGGAGTCGGGATCAGCACTGGATTCTGCGTCCCCCATTTGACAGTAAACTCCTTCGTATTAACGAATAAGACCTCTACCCTCATGCCACTGTTAAAACCAAATTTAAACCCTTTTAAGGTGGATAGAAATGGAATAATGTCAGAGTCCATGTTATATGACCCTTCATTCTCAAAAACACCCTCTATTTTGCCGTTATTTACAAAAATCGCGTCTTGACCGGAGCGGATAATTAACTTACTTCCTTTTTTAATTTCACAATTACTCCACTTCCAGAAAATCATATCATCTCTAAATTCTTCCCATTCTACAACATTTGCAAATTGATTTCTGAAGAATCCCATACTGTATCCATCCTTTCCGTTTAGGATTTTTGCAAAATCCTCAGTTAAAATGATCCTCTGCTGCCGCTATGCGAATGACCGCCGCTGGTAGTTCCGCCACCACCGCCTGAGCTACTGCTACTGCTGCTCTTTTCAATCTTCCGTTTCGTTGTCGTTGTGTGAAGATACTGATCTCGATGCTCCAGAACTCCTGAAGCGTTCGCATCCTCGTAGGTCTGTCGATTTACCGTAACCCGACCGCCAGAATTGGAAACCATCTTGCCCACGATCATCGCCGCCAATCCCAGTGCAATCGCCAAATGAAGCCAGCCTTTAAAAAATATACTGTCTGGGTTCACCCCTGGACGGATCGCCAAATATTTGTGCGCGCCTAGAATATACTTTTGAAATGCCAGCCCATAGTTGCCGTTCGTCAGATCCGGGCTAATCTCGTGGCGTATTTTAGTAAGCCTGTCATCATCCAGATACCGTTCCGCCTTATAAAATCCGGCTAAGTATACCTCTCTATTTCTCATATCCATCGTTAAAATAACCGCGTTCCCATGAGCTCTGTCATACCCAGGGCCATGGTCATCATAAAAATCCTGCGTCATTTTCATAACATCCATATTGTCGGGATTGAGGGTAGTATAAATAATAATGTCCGTTTCTCTTTCAGCCCCGTATTGATTAGCCATCGTGTTCAACACATCATACTCTTCCTGATTGAGCAGACCCGCTTCGTCATATATCAATGGCTTCATTTCTGTCGTTGCTGGTTCGCCCTTCATTTCCATAGGAAGCGACAGAAAAACAGCAAAGAACAACAAAACGGCTACAATGGCTCTATGTCTTTTCAATAGAATTCTCCTCCCATCATCAACCAAGTGATTAACCTTAATGAAAAGAGAGTAATGCCGAAAATGCCTGCAAACCAAGCCGTCACCTTGAACTTGCTAATCGGAGGCTTACCAACTACCTTGCCCGTCTGTCCGTTCATAGCAAACGTATGCTCCAATTGATTATAGTCATAGTGTATGACCCATACCGGGAGCAGAACATAATCCGCTTGTTTTAATGTAGTATCAATTTGCTTTTCCGTATAACTTACGGCCGTATACTCTGACACCGTAGAATGAATATAAGCATCAATATATTCCTTCACTTTTTCTTTCACTCGCGGGAAAAGCTCTTCTTCGTTATAACTGTATTTCTCTGCAATATAACCTGCTAGATATGGCATTTTAAAGGGTTTTAGCTGATCGTATGGAAATGGCTCCAATTTATCCATCAGCTCGTCGTTCATTTTCTCCGCAGCATCAATCGGAACCTTTACATAATTCAAACGGATTTTCCGATATACATCAAAATGCTTCGTTTCCGTATATTCGTAGTCTCCACTCGTATAGGTTCGCACTTGGGTACCTTCACCTTGAACCTCAATTTTATTATGTAATTCATATAACCAGAAAGGCACATACATCCCGGTTATTCCCTTGATTCGGTCTGCTATCATGAACCGATTCGGCGTCAGACGGCCATTCTTGCACCATTTTTTGAAAGCAGCTATGGCTTCTTCCTTACTGATTGAAAAAGGAATAACCTGCGCTGGAGCCAGCTTCCCAGTCAGTCGATCCCCGAGAACCACGGCAGAACCACAAAAGCTGCACACCGTTGCACTCGTCTCCACTTCGGTCATAATCACCGCTCCGCAGTTATTACAATGATACTCATGAGCCTCATCTTCTGAAAAAATACGATTTATCAGAGGATCAGGAATAGATTCGATATTGTCCTCTCTTCCGCAACTATGACAGGATAACCTCCCTGTCTCACTGTCAAAGACCATACCGCTGCCGCAGTTGGGGCATTTGTATTCGATAACCGGCATCTGCTCACCTCTTCATGTAGATACTGTTATTCATCTTCTGCATTCGTACTCTTCTTGTATTGTGCAAATAAAGCATCCAGGTCGTCCTTCGTCCCTGCCCGAAGCTCGGCTATAGCCATCGCCTCATCATACGCTCTGTTCACCTGCTCTTCCATAACCTCAAAAGCAGAATTCCCGTTGCCGATAGAATTCAAGGTTTGCTGTGCTTTGGCAACCGCCATCTTCCCTTTAAGTTCAGCGTGCCGCGCTTCTAGTTGCCCCATATCGGACACCAACTTCTCCTGCATTATCTTCATATTTACGGCGTTTGTCGAAGCTACATCATAGGACGTTTGTAATTGTTCCAATTTCTCCGCTTGCAAACCTTTTCTCTCCAGAAACTTTCGAGCTTCCTCTTCATTACCAGCTTCCACAGACTTACTGGCATAATGCTGGAGCTTTTTGATCCCGGCTTTGCATTCATCCAGTGCTCTTTTCGCCCTTCTCTCATCAGCCAATACTGATACCGTCTCCGCTTTCACCTTGCCTAGATCACTGTTCAAATTCCGCATATAATCGTCAATGGTTTTCTCCGGATCTCCCACCTTATCCATTAAGGCGTTAACATTCATTTTCATAATATCCCTAAACCTCGACAAAATTCCCATGATGACCTCCTTCGAAAGGACTACATTCCACCATATCATACATCAAATCCAGTAAAAAATGTTCATTATAGCTCTATATACTGACCCACTGATCACTTTCGGATGTGTGTTCGTTTTATGATAAAAGCAAAGGGTCCAAAAACCCGCTACAGATTTTTGAACCCTTTTATTTTATTGTCTTGATTATAGTTCTTCATAGGACTTGGGGTCCTGCCCCCATATCCGTCCATCCTCACTGCTAAATGCCGAAATCATGTTCATTTCCTCTGGAGACAACTCAAAATCAAAAATATCCAAATTCTCCGTTTGGTGATTTAAAGAAGAGGCCTTCGGGATCGGGATTGCTCCAAGTTGGATATGCCAACGTAAAATCGCTTGTGTAGTCGTTTTACCATGAGCAGCAGCAATTTTCCCAATCTCTTCATTCTCCAGCATACTGTGACCACGACCCAAGGGGCTCCACGATTCCGTCACGATGCCCTGTTCAGCATCTTTTGCACGCTGATGTTCCTGATTAAATAATGGGTGCAATTCAACTTGATTTAAGCTCGGCGTGACACCTGTTTCCCGAATTAAACGTTCATTATGCTCGGGCAAGAAATTGCACACCCCAATGGAACGGATATAGCCCCTTTTCTTCGCCTCAATTAACGCCTGCCATGCTTCAACATATCGATCAATTTGGGGATTCGGCCAATGGATTAGGTACAGATCATAATAGTCCAGACCTCCTCTATATAATGACTCTTCGATCGTTACAATGGCTTCTTGGTAAGCATGTCGGCGACCTGGTAGTTTGGAGCAAACCAACAATTCTTCTCTGGGCACAGAGCTCTGCTGGACCGCTTTCCCAACAGCCCCCTCATTTTCATAGTTGAACGCTGTGTCGATCAGACGGTAACCTGCATCAACCGCGCTGGTAATCGCCCTCACTCCGTCTGCACCCTTCAATCCAGCAGTCCCAAATCCAATGACGGGCACTTTAGTCCCATCATTCAATACCTTCTCCGGAATTTGTTGGTTCATATTAACAGCCTCCCTTACTATTCTCTTATACCGTAACGCCTTTAATGCTCAGAAAAATACAGCGAATGACTCGGTTCCTCCTATACTTATTACCCACCAGTTCGTGACTTTCCTATTAAATTCTCTGTATGCTACATCAAAAAGTGCCTGATCCCCGTTGAAATCATACTTGAAGTCAAGGAGTCAGGCACTTGTATACCACTACCAAATCATATAATCCACTTCATGCTGAATTGCTTGGTTGTCCAACACAAAGTTGAAGCGTCTTAATTTTTATTTCAAGCCTTTCCATACCCAGTTCTCTACCTCTGGCAAGTCAATACCCTCTTCGCGAATGAATTGATGATGTTTCTTAACCGTAGCATCCATTTCATCCACAATATTTGTGTACTTCCCAGCGTCAGGTAAGTTTAGAACAGCTTCCTTCACTAAGTCAAAACGATCCATTTGATTCAATACACGCATATCAAATGGTGTCGTAATATCGCCGTTCTCACGGTAACCATGTACACGTAAATTATGATTGTGACGATCAAAGAACAAATCTTTGATCAGACCTTCGTAACCATGGAAAGCGAAAACTACTGGTTTATCCTTTGTGAAAAAATGATCAAACTCGGCGTCAGATAATCCACGCGGGTCTAGCTTTTGACTTCTCAGTTTCAGCAAATCTACCACGTTGATGTACCGAATCTTCAATTCAGGCAGTTTTTCATGCAAAATAGAAATTGCAGCTAAACTTTCAATCGTTGGTTCTGTGCCAGCAGAAGCAATGACAAGGTCAGGTTCTCCACCTTGATCTGTACTTGCCCAGTCAATGATCTTCAACCCTTTATCCACCAATTCTTTCGCTTCATCAGCACTAAACCATTGTGGACGTGGGTGTTTGGACGAAACAATCAAATTGATCTTTTGACGGTCGTTTAAAATAGTGTCGAAAACAGCCAACAAGGAATTGGCATCCGCTGGCAGATACTCCCGAATAAATTCCGGTTTTTTATCAGCCAAATGACCTAACAAACCTGGATCTTGGTGTGTATACCCATTATGATCCTGTTGGAACACCGTTGAAGTTGCTACGACATTCAATGATGGGATATCTGCACGCCATCCTTGATCCGTTGCTTTACGCAGCCACTTAAAGTGTTGGGTGATCATTGAGTCAACCACACGCAGGAAAGCTTCGTAACTTGCAAAGAAACCATGACGACCAGTTAACACATAACCTTCCAGCAATCCTTCAGCTTGGTGTTCGGATAATTGGGAGTCAATTACGCGGCCATAGGACGACAAAAATTCATCATTAGGTTCAATAATTTGGTCCATCCATTGGCGTTTGGTTACTTCAAAAACAGGAGCCAAGCGATTAGACATTGTTTCATCCGGTCCGAAGATTCTGAAATTACGATTTTGTTCATTTAAGACAACCACATCTTTAACGTATTTCCCTAAAACCGACATATCTTGCGCAATCACTTTACCAGGTACGGAATTATCCAGCGCATAGTTACGGAAATCCGGCAATTTCAAGTCTTTAATGAGGTTCCCCGCATTCGCAACAGGGTTCATTCCCATACGTTTATCGCCTGTGGGCAGAATTTCAGCAAGCTCAGAGTTTAAACGACCGTTTTCGTCGAACAATTCCTCTGGTCTGTAGCTATTCAACCATTCTAACAAAGCAGGTGCGTGCTGCATATTTTTTTGATCAACCGGAATTGGAACCTGATGGGCACGGAATGAATTTGTATTCGGCACGTTGTCCCATTCCTTTGGACCCGTCCAGCCTTTAGGTGAACGGAATACAATCATCGGCCACGCTGGACGAGTAAGATCATTATTTTCACGCGCATTCTTTTGAATAGCTTCAATTTTCTCGATGGCCGTATCCAATACTTTCGCCATTTCTGGATGCATGTGATCCGGATTTTCACCTTCAACAAAGAATGGCTCCCAGCCCAAACCTTTAAAGTATGAGGTCAATTCTTCTTTCGATTGACGAGACATAATCGTTGGGTTACTAATCTTAAAGCCATTCAAGTGCAAGATTGGCAGCACTGCACCATCCGTGATCGGGTTGATAAATCTGTTAGAGAACCACGAAGCGGCTAATGGACCCGTTTCAGCTTCGCCATCACCAATAACAACAGCCGAAATCAGATCAGGATTATCCAGAATAGCACCTACACCATGAGAAAGGGAGTAGCCTAATTCTCCACCTTCATGGATAGATCCAGGCGTTTCAGGAGCAGCATGTGAAGCAATACCGCCAGGGAAAGAGAATTGTTTGAACAATTTCTTCATACCTGGGATATCTTGCGTAATTTGCGGATAGATTTCGGTGTAACTTCCATCCAGATATGAATTTGAAACCATAACCTGACCGCCGTGACCAGGGCCCTCAATGTAAAGCATGTTCAAATCATATTTATTAATAACACGATTTAGATGTGCATAAATAAAGTTTTGTCCTGGAATTGTGCCCCAGTGTCCAATAGGCTTAACCTTCACATCTGAATCTTTTAAAGGCTCTCTCAACAAAGGATTATCTTTTAAATAAAGCTGACCTACCGAAATGTAGTTCGTTGCACGCCAATATGCATCAAGTTTTTCTAAATATGTTTTAGATGAATAATCTGCTAACACGGGTGATAATGACATGGTGTCCACTCCCTAAGTAGTATTGTTTGTAATTTATTTCCGGAAATTTCATCTACATGTACATCATAACGCCGCGCCGATTAAATTCAACCTTTTTCACAAGTGATACGGTCCAATTTTGTGAAATTTTGAACATACTATGAAATATAAATTAAAAAGACAGTAAAAAAGCTCTTACATTAAAATATATAGAAGTATAAACCAATAAAATTTGTAATAAACGTTGCAATCGCAGGCTCCAATCCTTTTCTCAAAATTATAAAAAAAGACCGGAGAATTCTCCAGTCTTATCATTAGTGAACCGATACAAAGGTATTAAATTTTAAATATTTGTAATGAAATCGCATATGAGAAAACTCAAATGGCGTACCGTTATCTAAAAAGAACACACCTTCCATAATACCTACAGGCTCATTTTCATTTAAATGTAGCAGCTTTTGATCATTCTCTTGAGACGGTTCTGCAAAAATGGATAAAAAAGATTTGGTGACGGCCAAGTTCCGCGAGTCCTCCAAATAATTAAAAATGGACCCCTCGATAATGGTCTGATTTAAATTCTGGACAATTTTAATGGGAATATAGCCCGTTTCAATCATAAAAGGATCATCATCAAACAGACGTAAGCGGACAATTTTGTAAACAAAATCATGAGTCTCCAAGAACAAATCGCGCTGTAATTCTTCTGTTGGCGGAATGACCTCAAAACTCAATACTTTGATCTTAGGCTTTTTACCATGCATTTGAAAATTATCAGTGACCCCTAGATTAGAGCCTTCGTAGTTAAAGATAGATTCATTTCTTATGTATAATGGATTAATAAATGTCCCGGAACCTTGTTTTTTGAAAATAATTCCGACACTCTCCATTTTAGTCAGAGCACGTTTAATTGAACTACGACTAACCTGGTAAGTCTCACTAAGACTACGTTCATCTGGCAATCTCATATCTGCAAACTTTCCCGCAAAGATTTTCATCTTGAGATCGTCAATAATTTGCTTATAGACAAATTGTGTCATATAGTACTCCTCTTTCAGGTCTTCTATAACTCTATTTAGTTTACCATAACTTGCCCATTTCATCTCATGTTTGTTTCTATATGCAGAGTGAGCTTTCAGCGGATGAGAAGCGCCCTCGCTTTTACTTTACATCTCTATGCATAATACCATGATTACACATACATAACACCACGGAACGCACCTGCAAAACAGTAGAAAATACAGAACCCCTCACCTTAATATCGGTAATAAGACCAAGCCTGTTTCGAACCTTGAGGGATGTTTGACTAGACCAGGCTAAAATCCTTGAATACATTGTTATTATTTATCTTGTTCAAACGTTTTCTAATAAGAATGGTGGGGGGGGATCACATTGGCAATCCGCTACAGCGTCATCATTCCAACCTATAATCGAGCCCAGCAATTGTTGCTCACACTCGCTTCATTTGAGACACAAACCTATCCAAAGCAACTATTCGAAGTCATTGTAGCTGATGACGGTTCTACAGACGGAACGAGAGAAATGGTCGAAGGCTTCAAAGCATCCTATCCTCTTATCTATGTGTCACATCAGGAACAACGCGGTCGATCTGCCGTTCGAAATTTGGGACTGCGCCGTGCAAGAGGGCTATACATCATCTTCTGCGACGCTGACTTTGTAGTATTACCGGAATTTATTAGGATCGTGAGCCGTTATCACCGTAAATATCCCAAGTCCGTGCTTTCAGGCATTCCTCACTCGTGGGACGATGCTTTTACCCATTATTACCCTGACTTTTCTCCTGAAGAAAAAGAACAATGTCGCAACATACTTACGCAGTCCAACTTATGGAATGCTGACTATGAAGCAGCAAACGAAATTACTCCGATCATAACCCCAGAAGATATCCTTCACCAAACGGGTGCACTGTCTAAAGTAGTTAGTCCCACAAGGGTTCCTCCTCATACGCAGAAACAATTTGCCTCAACGGACGTAGCCCCCTGGATGCTGCTGGTTACCCGTTGTGTAGCCATCAGACGCAGTCACTTGATTCGTATTGGAGGTTTCAATGAACGGTTTGTGCTCTATGGACTCGAGGACTGGGACCTTGGCTATAGACTGCATCGCTTGAAGATCCCTTTTTATTGCATCAAAGAAGTGGTCGGATACCATCAGGAACATCCCACCTATCTTAGAGGTAACGTGTTAAATACGGAAAATCTGAGAATCATGTATGAAACCTACGGATTCAATGACTCCTCGTTAAATTTATTTGCCCTTATCCCTCCATCCGAGGATTTTGAGACCTACAAAAATACGTTGCGGGTATTGCGCAGGGGATTCCGCTCTAGGTTAACACGCTCATCAGCACTGTTATTAAGAAGAACACTACACATTGCAGCCAAACAGTTCTACGACCAAGGCCATACTCATGCATACAAAAAATCATTACACTTGATAAAAAGGAAAGCAGCGAACCGGAAAAGTCGAGTCGCTCACGTATTACGAGAGATGCTGGTGAAGTCTGAAAAGCTGGTGGAATAGCAAGAGGCCGGAAGGTCCCGAGACACATGAATTTTTCCCGAAATAAAAAGACTCCTCCATATGAGAGCAGGCCAAACTCGGCAAGCTATCTTATGGAAGAGTCGTATGCAACTTTTACTTACTTTTGTTTTTCCGTTAATGTTCTCACTTTAATAGGATGCAGATTCGCCTCGATTTGAGCCCGCTGCGGTTCATACCACTCTGGCAGCATTAATTTCTGCCCCATAGATTCAGCAGGTTCATCGTTAGCAAATCCCGGTGGATCTGTAGCAATTTCAAATAATATGCCACCCGCTTCTCTGAAATATATAGCATTAAAATATTGGCGGTCTATGATTGTGGTCGGCTGATAGCCATAATGCTGGACTGCGCTTCTCCATTCTTCATGTTGTTCGAAGTCTTTTGCACGCCATGCAATGTGATGTACCGTGCCTGCTCCACCAAAGCCTAGACCTATTTTGGCGAGTGGGACATCCACGATGTTGCCGATTTCTCCTACGGACTGATAACGCGCATATTCGGCGTTTTCAGCGATTTTCGTAAATCCGAGTATGCTCTCCAATGCATCCATCGTTCTCTGTGGATTGACACTAAATAGCACGGCACCTCCAAACCCCTTAATTGCTTTATCGGCTGAAATGCCACCGTAAGACCAAGTACTATTCGCTCCCTCTTCACGTTCAACAAGCTCAAGACGTAAGCCCTCATTATCCTCAAATTGAAGATATTGTTCAGAAAAACGGCTCGTTTTCGTAACTTGAATATCAAAGCTTTGCAAACGATGCTGCCAAAAATCAAGTGAACCTGGGGGTACCACATACGAGGTTATGCCCACCTGACCACCTCCGATTCGCCCTTTGGGAGTTCCTGGTGCAGGAAAAAAAGTAATGATCGTTCCAGGACTCCCTGCATCGTTGCCAAAGTACAAGTGGTAAACCTCAGGAGCATCGAAGTTGATTGTTTTCTTCACTAACCGAAGTCCAAGAATACTTGCATAGAAATCGACATTTGCCTGCGGATTACCAGCAAAAGCCGTAATATGATGGATACCTGTAGTTTGAAGCGACATATGAAACCCTCCTTTAATCGTAGAAACCTTTATTTTTTGTTGATGATGACTTTTAATGACCTAACCATCATGTTTTATCTAAGTATTGCATCAATGGAATATGAACCTGCTCCTGTCAACGCAATACCGATTACAACTGCAATAAGAACTAGCGGATATTCATAGCCATTAGCCGTTGCCCAGATCCCGTTTTGGCCATGTACCTTGAAAATTGCTCCGAGCATAGTCGCCGTAATCAAAAATGCAGCCAGTGGAGTGAGCAGTCCTACAGCAAATAGAGCTCCTCCCAACAATTCCATCAACCCAGCAGCCACTGCCATGAACACCCCGGGCTTAATGCCAATCGATTCCATCCAACCGCCCGTACCCTTTGGACCATAGCCGCCAAACCACCCAAAAAGCTTCTGCGCTCCATGCCCCACCAATAACAATCCAACCACCAAACGTATCAATAACAATCCACTTGCCAACATAAAAATCACTCTCCACATTATATTATTCTAAGATATTTAATTTAGAGATATTAGACGAAATTAAACTTATTGTTTAGCGATTTGAGCCTGTTCCTTTTTCAGTTTTTCAGGCGTAACATCGTCTCCATTCGGATCATAAATCGTAGCATTCAAGAGAATGCTTTGTACAGAGCCCCGAAAGATTTGAAGGTATTCTTTACGAAGATCCGTTTGTTCCATTTTTTCAATTTCAGTCAACCCAACTTCTTTCGCTTTTTTTGCAAGCTGATTAATTCTTTCTAAAATGGTAATCATGTATATACCTCCCTATTCAAAATTTATGATCACTTTTATCTTTAATTTATTTATCTCGATATAAAGATATAATACTTTTCTATCCGTGTCAATACTTTTTCGAAAAGAAAAGCAGCCAGATCACTTAGAGACACCTTTAAGCTACAAGTTGTGTAAAACCTTTCAACTCAATTACTAGAGCCATAATAAAAAGCCACCAACCAGAATCACGGGCTGATGGCTTTCTTGTCTTACTCAAATGGAGGCGAGGGGAGTCGAACCCCTGTCCGAAGATAACGACACATAAGCTTCTACGGGTGTAGTCACAGTTTTGATGTCACCCGAGTATCGCCCCGTAACCGGCTTAATTTGGGTCAGCTGGATTAAGTATTAATAGTTCATTAAGCTTTACATTAATGCGTCGAGTAACTTCACCAATCGTGATATCATATTCTCCAACACTTAGTGGATATATCCACTCATCTTTTCCATAGACGATTCCCGAGTAGGTAAAGGTATTGTCTGCTCTTCTTATGGACAGATATGGATTTGACAAGGGTTTACCCTCAGCATCTTTGAATACGAATTTAACAAATCCACCGTAGCCAACCAGGTTAAAATCAGCTGTTTCATAAACACTAGAAGTAACACTCACATCTGATTTGGAACTTTTAATATACCCATTGGCAAAGGCATTCAACGTATATTTTCCGGAAGGAACCGAGAGAGTATATTCCCCATATACATCGGTCGTAGCTGTCCATAATTGATTGTACGTACTAGCAATTACCGTAGCTTGCTCCACTGGATAGCCATCAACTCCACTCACCTTACCTTTTATTACACTTCCAGCTTTAGAGTTCATTGGGTCAAAAATGTATAATTTATTTAGTTCAACATCAACAAGACGAGTGACTTCACCAATTGTAACGTTATATGTCCCAACACCTAAAGGATAAACCCATTCGTCTTTCCCATAAATTACTCCTGAGTAGACGGTGCTATTATCCATTCTTTTTATAGATATCATTGGATTTATTAATGCTTTGCCATCAGTATCTTTAAATACTAATTTAACAAATCCACCATACCCCACCAAGTTAAAATCAAATGTATCATACGCACTTGAAGTCACACTTACATTTGATTTTGAATTATCTACATAGCCATCTGCATAAACGCTTAATGTATAAATTTCTGAAGGAAGTAATAGTGTGTATTTCCCATACACATCCGTAGTCACCGTCCAAGATTGGTTATACGTGCTAGCTGTTACGGTAGCATACTCCACTGGCATACCCTCAATACCGTATACGGAACCTGTAACACTGTGGACAAGTTCATCACCAGGGAAATTCACCTCAACTGGTATGAGCTTATCATCAAGTGTACCATCACCTAACTGTCCATAATCGTTGCCGCCCCAAGCCCAGACCGATCCATCTTTTTTTATTGCTAGTTGATGACCGGGGTATTGGGCGTATGTTTTAGATATTTGAGTGACATCTGTTAATTCAACTGGAGTTACTTCAATTTGATTAGTGAATATGTCTTCTTTAATTAATACAACTTTCCCATCTGACTTCAATGCCATTCCATTTGATATAGCTACAATGTTATCTAGATTTTCAACTTGTGTAGGAGTTGATCTATAGTCATCCCAAACCCAGACAGTCCCATCCGCTTTAAGTGCCAGTGTAGCTAATGTAGAAATATTAGCGAGTGCTTTTACATTTTCTATTCCTAAAATTTGTGTTGGTGTGGTCTGATAATTTGAACCATTAACTAAGTATCCCCACTCCCACACAGTCCCATCTGATTTGACAGCTTTTGATTTTTCATAACTACCTGTGATAGAAATGACATTTGACAAATTTTTCACTTGAACTGGAGTATATTGATCAACATAAGATCCATCCCCCAAAATTCCATATGCGTTATAGCCCCAAGTCCATACTGTTCCATCTGATTTTAAAGCCAGTGAATGATGACTTCCAGCTGATATAGAAATTACATCATGTAGATTATGTATCATTACAGGTTTCGATCTGTAAGTATTTGTTCCGTCGCCTAGCTGACCTTCGCTGTTATATCCCCAGGACCATACAGTTCCGTCTGATTTCAAGGCAAGCTGAAAACTATTCATCCCACCAACAACTTTCGTTATTTCACTCACATTTGGAATCTTCACTGGAATTTCAACAAAGTTAGGGTAACCAACCAACTCGCCTCTTTCGTTCAACCCTGATCCCCAACCCCATACAGTTCCGTCTGATTTAACTGCATATGACCTGAGGGAGTCAGCTGCAACATTAATGAACTGATGTGAAGGATTAGATGCAGATATTTCGTTGGACGAAGCATAGACAAAACCTGAGTTATTAGAAGTCATCATAAATAACATTAAAAGTACCATGGTTATCAATCTAAATTTTTCAAACAGGTTAGACATCTCTCTCAGACCCCTTTTAGTAGATTGTGCAACTCAGTTATGAATTAATTTAACGGTTACTACTACTTAGTCGGTAATGGCAACACCTCTTCACTACAAAATCAGATACCCCAATATTCCCACACGATAAATATTCTGTCAAAATATTTTGTCGTCCTAGCTATATCACCTTATATCTGAATCTATCGTATTCGATGGCAGAGAAAATAGAAGCCATCGAGCCGAAGTGGTCCTCCCTTTTCGAGTCCACGAGAAAAAACGGACACCGAATGGTGTCCGTTACTGATACTACGTATGGAGGCGAGGGGAGTCGAACCCCTGTCCGAAGATAACGACACATAAGCTTCTACGGGTGTAGTCACAGTTTTGATGTCACCCGAGTATCGCCCCGTAACCGGCTATACGTTGGGTCAGCCTGATTATCTTCTTCAGCTCACCGCAGGCGGAGATGAGACAGCGTATCCCACTATTTGTTAGCCCCTATCCCTGTCACATGGGCGATGCAGAGTAGAAGCACGCACACAGTTTCTTAGGCTGCGAAAGCGTAGTTGTTTTGTTGTTTGCCGTTTAATAGGCTTTAGCGTTGATGAAGCGGACGCGTCCCCACTACCCGCTACCCATGCTCGAACTATCCCCGTCGAATCCATAAACGCCCCCTTATTATAAAAGGGCTCCACGGATAAATCCGGAAATACCGGAGCATAAGCATGCATAATACCAAAAGCTGAATTCTAAGATTCAACACTCGAACAAAGTTAAAAGCTTTAAAACTGACTACTTCGTTAGTATACCATATTACAGGTCATTACGAAACGAAATGAAGCCATTTAAGCCTTATAAAATAGCACCATTAGAGGAACAAGTAACTTCTCCACGTAATTTGTACCATAACTAATAATACAATAACTTATCTCGCAATTTTCTGCTTCTCACGTAAAGCACGTTGGATATCACGTTGTGCATCGCGTTTAGCGGCAGCATCACGTTTATCATACTGCTTTTTACCTCTACCCAGTCCGAGCAAAAGCTTGGCATAACCATTGCGAACATAAATCTTTAACGGAACAATCGTGTAACCTTCCTGTTTGGACAGACCGATAAGCTTGCGAATCTGCTCTTTATGCAACAGCAGCTTACGCGTACGCGTCGGATCGGTAGGATTATTACGATTACCTTGCTCAAAGGGACTGATGTGCATATTGTGAATATGAATTTCGCCATTACGGATCGTAGCAAATGCATCACTTATATTGGAACGACCATTTCGCAGAGACTTAATTTCCGTTCCCGTTAATACCATGCCCGCCTCGTAGGTGTCCTCAATAAAATAGTCATGGGAAGCTTTTTTGTTCTGGGCGAGCACTTTCCCGTCTGCCTTCTTACCCATGAATACCACTCCTTATGAATAACGTAATTCACTCTTGAAATCCAGGCATCAAAATCTGGCTACATAGAGCCACCTAGAAATATATTGTAACAAATTTCAGATGGTAAAAGCAAGAAGGGGCAAGCCTTCTACATTTCTAACTAACACTAACATCACACTTAAAACAAGGCGGCTTCTATCCGTTACTGCAGACAGAAACCGCCTTTATACCTAAGTCGCATGATTAGTTTCATACCCTGCCACGAAAGAAGACTCCTGCCTTCTAGCAAGCAAGTATAGCCACCTACTTCTTCTTTTTCCGCACAAAGCCAGCGGTGCTATTGCCGCCACTTCCGCCCTTATTCTTCCGTTTGCGTCGTGCTGCGCCTTCACCGTTTGGTCTGGCATCACTTCCTGGTGTAGCTGCTCCGCCGATGAAAATACCGCTGGCAGACGTCTTCTTCCGTCGCTTGCTTGCCCCGGATGCTGGCGAGTTATACCCGCCCTTGCCACTGCCAAAGCCGAAGCTGCTAGCTGAACCAGCTCCTGCCCCGTTCCCACCGCCGCGCCCTGAACGGCCTGCGGTGCTAATGCCTCCGTTACCTGCGCCAGCCTCTTTTGGCTTCCCGGTAACATCACGACTGCCTTTACCCTCTTTGCCAGTCTTATCCTTGCCGCCCTTGCGGTCACGCCCTTCTCGGCCTTTGCCTTTACCACTGCTCTCGCCACGCGCAAAGCCTCCGCCCTGTCCTGTACCGCCAGTCCGTTCACGGCGTTGCCGTTGCTTCATATCGACAAGTTCAAAGTCAATTGTGTAATCTTCCATATTTACACGCGCGACCCGAACCTTAACCTCATCTCCAATGCGGAACACCTTGGAGGTGCGTTCGCCGATCAACGCCATATGCTGCTCGTCAAAATGATAATAGTCGTCCGTAAGCGCACTCAGACGCGTCAGACCCTCCACTGTATTGTCGAGCTCAATGAACATTCCGAAGCTGGTTACACTGCTGATGATTCCCTCGAATTCCTCGCCGACCTTATCCAGCATGTACTCAGCCTTTTTCATCTGCTCTGTATCACGCTCTGCATCCACAGCTACACGCTCACGCTCGGAAGATTGCTGCGCAATATCAGGCATACGTGCAGTCAAATATTCCTGACGTTCGGCTGTTAAAGCCCCGCCATTCTCCAATACCTCACGAATGACACGGTGAATCACCAAGTCAGGGTAACGACGAATCGGCGATGTAAAATGAGAGTAATATTCCGCTGCTAGTCCAAAATGACCTGTCGACTCCGCATCATACTTTGCCTGCTTCATCGAACGCAGCATCATGGTGCTAAGCACGGTTTGCTCCTTCGTACCCTGAATGTCTTCCAGCAACGTTTGCAGTGCACGCGGATGAATGGAATTCCCTCTACCTTTGATCTGATGCCCAAAATTAGCTGCGAAAGCCATAAAGTTTTGCAGCTTCTCTGGATCTGGGTCCTCATGAATCCGGTACAAGAAAGGTACTTTGAGCCAATGGAAATGTTCAGCTACCGTTTCATTGGCCGCCAACATAAACTCTTCAATAATTTGTTCAGCTATCGTACGATCCCTCTTCACAATATCGACAGCTTTACCTTCATCATCAACAATCACTTTGGCTTCATCAAAATCAAAATCAACTGCACCTCGGCGCATTCGATTAGCACGCAGCTTCAATGCCAATTCCTTCATCGTGCCGAATACATCAACCAGATCCTTGTACCGTTCCATCAGTTCAGCATCTTCCTCTTCGAGGATTTTGCGAACGTTAGTGTACGTCATCCGTTCCTTCGTTTTAATTACACTGGTGAAAATATCATGCTTTACAACCTTCATATGCTCATTGAATTCCATCTCACAGGATAAAGTCAGTCGATCCACCTGTGGATTCAAAGAACATATTCCGTTTGAAAGTCGATGTGGAAGCATAGGAATGACACGGTCAACCAAATACACGCTACAACCGCGGTTATATGCCTCCTGATCCAGCTTGGAGTTCTCACGCACATAATACCCTACGTCGGCAATATGAACGCCCAGACGGTAATTTCCGTTCGGCAAGCGCTCTACATTTACAGCATCATCCAGGTCTTTGGCATCCTCACCATCAATGGTAACAATGATCTTATCACGCAGATCGCGCCGCCCCTGACGTACAATCTCTTCTTCCGTAATCGCGTCGGGAGCATTCTCGGCTTCCTCTGTCACTTCATCTGGAAAAGCTTCCGGAAGCTGATGCTTGCGAATAACGGACAAAATGTCAACGCCTGGATCATCCTTATGACCCAAAACCTCCAACACTTCGCCTTCTGCCGCAGCTCGTCCTTCTGGATAGCTCACAATGCGCACAACGACCTTTTGCCCGTTCACAGCTCCGTTGAAGCTATCCTTTGGAATGAAAATATCCCGGTTAATGCGCTTATCATCCGGCAAAACAAAACCGTATGCTTCGTGGCTCTGAAACACGCCTACTACTTGAAGTACTGCGCGCTTCACGATCCGCACAACTTCGCCTTCTAATCGGCCACCCGCAGGTCCCTTCGACGTCACTCTTACCAGTACCGTATCTCCATTCATCGCACTCTTTAAGTCGTTAGCATGAATATATACATCCGGGTGCTCCCGGTCCTCTGGAATCAAAAAAGCAAATCCCTTGGCATGAGCCTGCAAACGCCCACGCTGCAAATCCATCCGTTCCGGCACGCCATAACGGTTTGTGCGGGTCAGCAGAATTTCCCCCTCTTCCTCCAAGGCATTCAAAAGCTTAAGAAATTCACGGAAATCTTCGGCATCCTTAATATCAAAGTGCTGCTCCAGCTCCTGGTAAGTCATGGGTTTGTATGCGGTCTCGCGCATAAAATCGAGTAGTTGTTGCTCTGTTATCATAATATTGTCCACCTCGGGTGACCTTTAATTTTCAGTAATAAAATCCGCATGTCCTTGTTCCTTGCTCCTGATACAAGGCTCTTAATATACTCATACCCTAGTATACACGAATTTAATCGACGGCATCCCTGCCTGTCCAAAATCTAAAAAAAGCCCCCGTTTCCCGCGAAACGAAGGCTTAAGGTACATATTTATCTTATTTTGCAAAAAATGCAACTAAAACAGAAACGATCATGAAACCCGCACCCAAAACAGCAGTTGCGCGTTGTAAAATCAAATCCATACCGCGAGCTTTTGTCTTGCCGAACAGATGCTCAGCACCGCCAGAGATGGCACCGGACAAACCTGCGCTTTTCCCCTTTTGCAGTAAAACAACCGCAATAACAGCAATCGAGAACACAACGAGCAGCACTTTCAAAAAGATTTCCATGAAAAATCCCACCTCCTGAGCTTATACATCTGTTTTGCAAAACAACACAGCCTCTTTTATGAAAACATGTACATATCATGTTATAAATAGCCGGAAATTAACGCAAAACACTATTTTTATTCTACCACAGCTTCCAGTAGATAACAACAGCTATAGCAAGTCACTCAGCCATTAAGCCTTTGCAAAGTTATAAATTCTCATACACATCCATAATAACAAAAAACAGACCTGCTCGCGGTGGCGAGTAGGCCTGTTTTATTCATGCGTAAAAGCTTTGAGCGTTCAGACTTCGTGATCATAAACCATGAGTCAAGAGACGCCATCAGCATTTTTGCGCAATATTATTTTTTCAGGTTGTAGAAAGATTTCAGGCCGTGGTATTGAGCCAGTTCACCCAGTTGATCCTCAATGCGGAGCAATTGGTTGTACTTCGCAATACGGTCAGTACGGGAAGGAGCACCTGTTTTAATTTGGCCTGCATTTGTTGCAACAGCGATATCAGCGATTGTGCTGTCTTCGGATTCACCGGAACGGTGAGAGATAACAGCTGTGTATCCTGCACGTTTAGCCAATTCGATAGCATCGAATGTTTCAGTCAGCGTACCGATTTGGTTTACTTTGATCAGGATGGAGTTACCGATGTTTTCATCGATACCTTTAGCCAGACGCTCTGTGTTTGTTACGAACAGGTCGTCACCAACCAATTGGATTTTGTTGCCCAATTTTTCAGTGAGCAATTTCCAACCTTCCCAGTCATCTTCGGAGCAACCATCTTCAATAGTGATGATTGGGTATTTATCAACCCAAGAAGCAAGCAGGTCAACGAACTCAGCAGAAGTGAAGGATTTGCCTTCGCCTTCCAAAGTATATTTTCCATCTTTGAAGAACTCAGTGGAGGCAACGTCCATACCGAGGAATACGTCAACACCTGGTTTGTAACCAGCTTTTTCGATCGCTTCGATAATAGTGGACAGAGCTTCTTCGTTAGATTTGAAGTTAGGAGCAAAACCACCTTCATCACCAACAGCTGTGTTCAAACCTTTGGAGTTCAGTACGGATTTCAGGTTGTGGAAGATTTCTGCGCCTACACGCAGAGCTTCTTTAAATGTAGGAGCGCCTACAGGCAGAACCATGAACTCTTGTACGTCAACGTTATTGTCGGCATGAGCGCCACCGTTAACGATGTTCATCATTGGTACTGGCAACTGTTTAGCATTGAATCCGCCTAGGTAAGTGTACAGTGGCAAGCCCAGAGCTTCAGCAGCAGCGCGAGCTACAGCCATGGATACTGCCAGAATTGCGTTTGCACCCAATTTACCTTTGTTATGTGTACCATCCAATTTGATCATCAGCGTGTCGATTTCTACTTGGTTCACAGCATCCAAGCCGATTACTTCAGGAGCAATAATTTCGTTCACGTTTTTAACAGCTTGCAGAACGCCTTTACCCAGGTAACGGGATTTGTCGTTATCACGAAGTTCTACAGCTTCGTGAGCGCCTGTGGAGGCACCGGAAGGAACGATAGCACTACCGATAGCACCGGATTCCAGATATACTTCAACTTCAACCGTAGGGTTACCACGGGAGTCGAGGACTTCGCGAGCGTACACGTCAGAAATAATAGTCATTTGTACTTAATCTCCTTTGTGAATCATGATTTATTGGTCAAGCCTATACTTATTAAATCAAGCTTACTTGCGGGATGCAATCATAGATTTTCCTGTCATTTCCGCAGGTTGCGGAAGTTGCATCAAATCCAGAAGCGTTGGAGCTACGTCAGCCAATATTCCATGCTCACGCAAAACGATATTTTCGTCAGTCAAAATGAACGGAACCGGATTCGTTGTGTGAGCTGTGAACGGACGTCCCTGCTCATCAATTTCCATATCCGCGTTACCATGGTCGGCAATGATAATAACCACGCCACCTTTGGCTTTAACCGCATCTACAACACGTCCAACACATTCATCCGTCGTCTCTACCGCCTTAATCGTTGGCTCCAGCATACCGGAGTGTCCAACCATATCCGGATTGGCAAAGTTCAGGATAATCGCATCATGCTTGTCGGCTTCGATTTCCTTAACAGCAGCATCCGCTACTTCATACGCACTCATTTCCGGCTGCAAGTCATATGTAGCCA
Organism: Paenibacillus sp. FSL M8-0228; assembly: GCF_038007385.1. Classification (NCBI taxonomy): domain Bacteria; kingdom Bacillati; phylum Bacillota; class Bacilli; order Caryophanales; family Paenibacillaceae; genus Paenibacillus; species Paenibacillus sp. FSL M8-0228. The sequence continues at coordinate 219,192 of NZ_JBBOXA010000001.1, read as the reverse complement.
CTTTAGGCGAGTTGATCAAAATACGAGTTTCGCCAGGAAGCTCCACATCACGTCCGCCACTGAAAAAGAAAGTAACGTGCGGATATTTTTCAGTCTCAGCAATACGCAATTGCTTCTTGTTGTTTTGAACCAACACTTCACCAAACGTGTTATCCAGATTTTTCGGTTCGTAAGCTACAAAGCCCTCAACCGTTTCGCTGAACAACGTCAGGCAAACAAAGTGCAAATCTTTAGGCCATTTCGGGCCACGGTCAAAACCACGGAAGTCCGCGTTTGTAAATACCTGAGACAGTTGAATCGCACGGTCAGGACGGAAGTTGAGGAAGATAACAGAGTCATTGCTTTCGACCAGCCCTACAGGACTTCCGTCAGCCTTCACAATAACAGTTGGCTCCACAAATTCGTCGAACACTGATTTTTCATACGATTCTTTCAATGCTTCCATTGGATCTGTGTATTGAGGTCCTTCTCCGTATACGATTGCACGGTAAGATTTCTCTACACGTTCCCAACGTTTGTCGCGGTCCATAGCATAATAGCGTCCTTGTACAGTCGCAATTTTACCTACGCCCACTTCTTGAATTTTAGCGATCAGCTGCTGCATGAAGCCTACGCCGCTGTCTGGCATAACGTCGCGTCCATCCATGAAAGCATGAATGTACACTTCTGTTAGGCCTTCTTTTTTCGCCAAGTCCAGCATAGCGAACAGATGGCTGATATGGCTATGCACGCCGCCGTCGGACAGAAGTCCGTACAGGTGAAGTTTCGTGTTGTTCTTCTTGGCATGTTGCACTGCTTTAACCAGTGTTTCATTGTCGTAGAATTCACCTTCACGGATGGACTTCGAAATACGAGTCAAGTCTTGATATACGATACGGCCTGCGCCGATGTTCAAGTGACCCACTTCAGAGTTACCCATTTGTCCTTCCGGCAAACCTACTGCTTCGCCAGAAGCCGTCAGCGTCGTATGAGGATACTGTTGTAAATACCGGTCGTAATTCGGTTTGTTGGCCTGTGCAACCGCATTGCCTTCCACGGTGTCACGCAGTCCGAACCCGTCCATAATAATTAAAGCTACCGGTTTTGGTGCTGTCATCTTACTTCGCCCCCTCAACAAGCGCGATGTACGACGCCGGTTGAAGACTGGCACCGCCCACGAGCGCGCCGTCGATATCGCTTTGACCCAGGTACTCAGTAACATTTTCAGGTTTTACACTACCACCATACTGAATACGTACAGCATTTGCTGTATTTTCATCATACAGCTCTTTAATCAGACTGCGGATATAGGAAATCACTTCATTCGCATCCTGCGAAGTGGAGGATTTGCCTGTTCCGATGGCCCAGATTGGCTCATAAGCAACAACTACTTGTGCAGCCTGATCCTTAGCCAAACCAGCAAAAGCTGCTACAGTTTGCACTTTTACAACTTCTTTGGTTTGTCCAGCTTCACGATCTTCCAGCTTTTCGCCTACACATACGATTGGAGTCAGGTCATGACGGAATGCCGCATGAACCTTTTTGTTCACCGTTTCGTCTGTTTCATTAAAATATTCACGACGTTCGGAGTGTCCGATCACAACGTAGTCTACGCCCAGATCTTTCAGCATTCCGCCGCTAATTTCACCTGTAAATGCACCATCTTCTGCAAAGTGCAGGTTTTGTGCGCCAATTTTAATAGACGTGCCTTTTACTGCTTCAACCAGAGCAGGAAGATTCGTAAATGGTGCGCAAATCACGCTTTCCACTCCTGCAACCTCTGCTTTGCCTTTGATCTCTTCGATGAAAGTTTTAGCTTCTGGTACGGTTTTAAACATCTTCCAGTTACCCGCGATAATCGGTGTTCTCAATGGTTTCAACTCCTAACTATTAGGTGCCCTAAAGCTTTATTCACGCATAGTGCGTTTGATTATTTATCGTTCAGTGCAACAACACCCGGAAGTGCTTTGCCTTCCATAAATTCCAGAGATGCGCCGCCGCCAGTGGAAATATGATCCATCTTGTCAGCCAAGTGGAATTTTTCAGCCGCAGCCGCAGAATCACCGCCACCAATGATGGTGTATGCTTCAGTTGTTGCGCAAGCTTCCGCTACTTCACGAGTACCACCAGCGAAAGGCTCGATTTCAAATACGCCCATTGGTCCGTTCCATACAACCAGTTTGGAGTTTTTGATTACATCTGCATAGATTTTACGTGTTTTCGGTCCAATGTCCACGCCTTCCCAAGCTGCAGGAATGCCGTCGATATCCACAATGTCTGTGTTCGCCGTAGCGCTGAAATCGTCAGACACAACAATATCTACCGGAAGATAGAAGTTTTTGCCGAGTTTCTTCGCTTTTTCGATAAATCCAAGAGCTACGTCCAGTTTGGATTCATCCAGCAAAGATTGACCCACTTCATAACCTTGAGCTTTGAAGAATGTATAAGTCAAACCGCCACCAATGATTACGTTATCTGCAATGTTCAGCAGGTTGTCGATCACGTCGATTTTGTCTTTTACTTTGGAACCGCCGATAATGGCTGTAAAAGGACGATCTGGATTCGACAGAGCTTTACCAATAACAGACAATTCTTTTTCCATCAGCAGGCCGGAAACAGCCGGAAGAATATGAGCGATACCTTCAGTGGAAGCATGAGCACGGTGTGCTGCGCCGAATGCGTCATTCACGAAAACGTCAGCCAATTCAGCAAATTGCTTCGCCAACTCAGGATCATTCTTTTCTTCTCCTGCATAGAAACGTACATTTTCAAGCAACAGCACGTCGCCGTTTTGCAGTTCAGCCACTTTCGCTTTAACAGCTTCGCCTACCGCTTCGTCCACTTTAACTACTGGCTTTTTCAGCAGTTCAGACAAACGTACGCCAACAGGAGTCAGACGCATGGATTCAACAACCTGACCTTTTGGACGTCCAAAGTGACTCGCCAAAATAACTTTTGCACCTTTTTCAATCAGGTAGTTAATGGTTGGCAAGGTTTCACGAATACGCTTGTCATCTGTAATTTTACCGTCTTCAACCGGAACGTTAAAATCTACACGAACAAACACCCGTTTTCCATTCAGTTCTATATCACGTACGCTCTTTTTGTTCATCTCCATATTCCTCCGCACCCTTATAATTTTACGAAACAGGAATTTAAGGCACATTTTGATATATAAAGAGCGGAAACAATAACCTGTTTCCGCTCTATGATGTTGCTAATAAGAAAGTTCTTATTATTTAGCCAGTTTAGCGAAGTATTCCAACGTGCGGATCAATTGTGCAGTGTAGGACATTTCGTTGTCATACCAAGCTACAGTTTTCACCAGTTGTTTGTCGCCGACAGTCAGAACTTTAGTTTGAGTTGCATCGAACAAAGAACCGAAAGTGAGGCCTTTGATGTCGGAAGAAACGATTTGATCTTCAGTGTATCCATAAGTTTCAGGATCGGAAGCTTCTTTCATCGCTGCGTTGATTTCTTCAGCAGTTACGTTTTTCTCCAGAACTGTTACCAACTCAGTCAGGGAACCTGTAGGTACTGGAACACGTTGAGCCGCGCCATCCAATTTACCTTTCAACTCAGGGATAACCAAACCGATTGCTTTAGCAGCACCAGTTGTGTTAGGAATGATGTTTTCAGCTGCTGCACGAGCACGACGGAAGTCACCTTTAGCATGTGGAGCATCCAAAGTGTTTTGGTCGCCAGTGTAAGCATGAATTGTAGTCATCAAACCTTCAACGATACCAAATTTATCTTGCAGTGTTTTAGCCATAGGAGCCAGGCAGTTCGTTGTGCAAGAAGCACCAGAGATTACAGTTTCAGTTCCATCCAGAATTTCATGGTTTACGTTGTAAACGACAGTTTTCATGTCGCCAGTAGCTGGAGCGGAGATAACAACTTTTTTAGCGCCGCCTTTCAAATGTTTCTCAGCAGCTTCTTTAGTTGTGAAGAAACCTGTGCATTCCAGAACGATGTCTACACCCAGGTCTCCCCAAGGCAGTTCTTCAGGGTTGCGGTTAGCCAAAACTTTAACTTCTTTACCGTTTACTTTGAAGAAGCCATCATGTACTTCTACTTGTCCTTGGAAATTACCTTGTGTTGTATCATATTTCAACAAATGTGCCAACATTTTGGAATCTGTCAAGTCATTGATTGCTACTACTTCAATACCTTCCACGTTTTGAATCCGACGGAAAGCAAGGCGTCCAATACGTCCGAAACCATTAATACCAACTTTAACTGTCATGAGTGAGTTCCTCCCAAAGTTCGTTTAGTTTAGTTTTATATATTCAAGACAGACCCGAAAGCCTGTCAAGACAACACGATTCATAAATCCTATATTAATCATTTAAATAACGACTTACAATCTCAACAGCAGCGCCTTCGTCGGTGACCAGAATGTCTTCTTGCCCGAAACGCAGTACCGCATGAATAGCGGCCGCCTTGTTCTTGCCTCCAGCTACACCTAGAACCGTATCGGTACGCCTAATGTCCTCCAATCGGAGTCCAAGCGTCAGCATTCTGTGAACAACGACGCCATCTTCGTTAAAATAATAACCAAACGATTCGGCTACCGCCCCTTCACTGCTGATCTGGGCAAAGGTTTCGGGATCAAGTTTACGTCTATGTGCCATCGCTATGGCGTTGCCTATCCCGTGAATGATGATACGACTCTCGCGAATCAGGCTCAATATATCCTGAATGTTCGTATCTTCAAGCAAGGAGTTGTAAGCATGATTGCTGAGCAAATCCGGTACATGGAGCAGACGGTATTGAGCGCCGACCTTGCGAGCCATTGTGGAAGCAATTGTGTTGGCCTGCATTTCCATGCTTTCTCCCAAACCCCCGCGTGCCGGTACAAACCACCCACCCTTAAGGGGGCCATTAGAAGGCAATGCCAGTTGTTCCGCCACGTCTGCAATCGTCGTGCCACCTGTTACAGCGACCACATCCTCGTCGTCCATAACACTTAGCAACGCTTTTGCTCCAGCGCGCCCCAGCTCCTGCTTTGTTAACGGAGAAACATCCGAATCCCCTGGAACGACAACCACCTTCCTCAAACCATAGGCTTGACGAATCTGGTCCTCCAATTGGGACAGGCCGAACAAGTTATTCGCAATCGGCTCCAGCTGTTCCAGCAGATCCAGTCCTGCTTTGCTCACCTTCATGCCTACACTCTCAATCTCAATTAGCCCCTGAGCTTTAAGAAGATCGGTTTCGGCGCGCAACACGCGCTCGGTCATGTTCAGTGAAGCTGCCAGTGTTCTGCGTCCAACAACATCGGACAGCATAATCTGATGCAGGATCGTGTACCTTTTTTTCAAAACATCCATGAGGTCGGGCAGAAGCTGCTTCTGTATTTCTAATATCTTTCGCATGCTTTCCACTCCCGCACACTTCTAAGTTCTGTCTCTAACTGGTCTTAAAACGTCCCGGGATAACTTTTTAAGTCCCACGTATATCTTAACCAATATTTGCTCCATATGCAAGTCTATCTGAACCTATATTTCTCAACCATTTGTCTGAATATGCGCATTTAATAAAAGCTTGCAATTCACTGCTGTATATCATATAATCATCTTTGTTTCCAATTAGCTGTTTAATTAGTTAGTTGTTTGCATTGAATCAACTATGCGCCCGTGGTCCAACGGATATGACGTAGGCCTCCGGAGCCTGAGATCGAGGTTCGATTCCTCGCGGGCGCGCCATTTTAAATGAACGCTTAAATGCTTCTATATAATGTTTTAACCAATAAGAGCGCTGAGGGCTCTTTTTTTTAATCATTAGTTTGACTTTCTTTGACTTTTTGTTTGAAATTGTTTATCATGTGGTTAATACGGTAACAGTTTATAAATAAGGGACGTGTACTCGGCATGTCCACCAAATCCACTAACGATATTTAAGGGAGGTTTTTTGACGTGAGCTATGTTCCTATGGTAGTAGAACAAAGTAACCGCGGCGAACGCGCCTATGACATTTATTCCAGACTGTTAAAGGATCGCATTATTTTGTTAGGCTCGGACGTCAATGACGTTGTAGCCAACTCTATAATTGCGCAAATGCTGTTTTTGGCTGCCGAAGATCCTGAAAAAGATATTCACTTGTATATTAACAGTCCTGGCGGTTCCATTACAGCTGGTATGGCCATTTTCGATACGATGCAATACATTAAACCTGATGTATCTACGATTTGTGTAGGTATGGCGGCTTCCATGGGCGCGTTCTTGCTGAATGCAGGCGCCAAAGGTAAACGTTTCGCTTTGCCAAACAGTGAAATTATGATTCACCAACCTCTGGGTGGTGCACAAGGCCAGGCAACGGATATCGAAATCCGCGCACGCCGCATTCTGAAAATGCGTGATAAACTGAACCGCATTCTCGCAGATCGCACAGGCCAACCACTGGAACGTATTGAAAAAGATACAGACCGTGACTACTTCATGTCTGCTGATGATGCCAAAGAATACGGTATTATTGATAAAGTGCTAACTAGCTCCTCTCCAGAAGGTGTATAAGAGAAAAAATTTGCCTCTCGATAGCTGGTAAATGAAAAAGCTGCTCCGGATGTTATTATCCGGTAGGCAGCTTTTTTGCTTTATTGTTTTTTAGAGTATAGACAGTCCAACTTACTCATTTCTACTATTAAATCTGTCCCGCAAAAGGCTTTCCGCCTTGAGGCAGCAGTTGACCGAACGAGTAGGTAAACTCCGGAATTCCATACGCGTATGGCGCATAATCATACAAATCAAACACGATTGTTACTCCACTGTTCGTCACATAAAAATTCTGATCTGCCGCCAACTCTTTAAATTTACCGAATCCTTCACCAGCCTGAAGCGCATCGATTTTTTTCTTCAAATCAGCATTGAGGAACTTTTTGTAATTTGGATTCGCCTTCAATACGTCAGACAACTGCAGCAGTTTACCATCAGCGAGCGAGAACGTATATCCTTTACGTACCGTCATTCCATGTGCGCCACCCATATACGAGTAATCCTGCATAATCACACTTAGAATACCGTCCTTGTTATAGGCAATTGCAAAATCATTTTCGAAATCATATGGTCTTTCTGTTGTAGCCTCTCCCTCAGCCACCATCTTTTTGCCTGCTGCCAATATACCCTCTGCATGCTTTTTAAGCACATGGTTAATGGCCTGCTCTGCCTCAGGATTCAGCTGGCTGCCGCTGATTTGCGGATACTTAACTTTGTAAGATACCTTCGCATTACTCGAAGCTGGAAGTGTTTGAGACGCAATTGTGATCGGGTTTAGCTGACTTTTACTTAGCGTTACTGTCTTCTGAGCTGCGTTCCATTGAGCATCTATGCCTAGATAGTCTTTCAACAGACTCATAGGAATGTATAGCTTCCCAGCGATCTTGGCATCCATACTACGTGTATTGATTCCATTGACGTTGACGTAGGCATCCGAGGAAGAAGCCATAATGTAAAGTTTATTGTACCCGCTACCTACGGTATAGGTCGTTGCTTTCGCATCATAGCTTACTGGAATCCCCAAGCTGTCACGCAGTGCGGCCACCGGAATCATTGTACTCCCGTTCACTTGAACACCTTTAGCGGGCAACGTTTTACCATTCCATTGGATAGTGATTCCTGGTTGCTGTGTTGCCGCTTGCTGCTGTTTAATCGATGCTGCCTGGATATATGAAACGGGAACAGCTGCAACTCCTGCTAAAATCCCTGCTGCCAGCAGTGCTGAACCCCATTTTTTCGTATGCTTATTCATATTAAGTATTCCTCCTGTTATTATTTCTGTATTGTCTATGTGTAAATAATCACTTTACTTATTATATCTATACCCCATTGTATGTAGTTTACAATCTGTACACTCCCCGATTTCAATCTGTACACCTAATAACCCTTAGCTATGACAGACTCATTACAAAAAGGTTTCGGTATACAAAAAAAGCCAGCAAGCCAGCCTGCGCATGATGCAGGCCGCTTGTGGCTTCGTTTGATGATCTAATATTAGTTCATTTCGTATTGAGCCGACACCTGAACTTTCACTGTTACTTGCCCCGATTGTATGTCTGTCCCGCTACCTGCTAAATCCATGAGCGATTTTGACATGGCATTTTCACGTTGTGTAAAGACTTGTGCTTCTCCGCCATCTACCGTCACATTCACAAGAGCACCTAATCCGCGTTTGGCCGCTTTAGCTACAGCACTGGCTTTAGATTGTGCGCTTCCCAATGCTTTAGTAATGGCTTCTTCCTCATAAGTCGAAGGATCTTCCACCGAAAAACGAACATTATCTACGTTATTGGCTCCGGACTTGGTCGCCTCATCCAACAACTGACCTATTTTATCCAAATCGCGGTATTTAACGGAAAGTGTATGGTTGGCAGTGTAGCCTTTGAGCTTCTGCCCTTCTTTTTCGTTATAGGTGTAGTTAGGCTGTACATAAAACTGGCTGGTCTGAATGTCATCTCCGCTGATGCTCCACTTTTCTTTCAGCAGTTGTGTAACCTTGTTCAATTTTGTAGCATTAGCTTTTTGAGCAGCGGCTGCCGTATTCCCTTCCGATTGTACACCGATAGAGAGATAAGCAATATTGGGCTTTGCCAATACTTCCCCGCTTCCAATCACATTAATTACACCGTTTACCGTCGAAGCTGTTGACGCAGCATAAGCACGCTCTGCCCCTGTCCATAATCCTCCTGCTACTCCCCCTGCTATTAATGCACCTGTGAGAACTGCTGTGGCTACTGTTTTTGTCCAAAGTCTCATTGAATTCAGCCTCTTTCTAGTAAATGTTTGTACCTTCCAGACGGAAAAGACGGAAAAAGGTTGCAGCCAAGCGTACAAATTTCCGAAACAGAGCATGACCACGAGGATTTTCATTATTTATAGTTTGAACTTAATACGGCCTCTATATCCAATAAATCCACAATAAAACAGTTAGCTGAGGAGTGTTCGAAGGATTTTTTTCTGGATATAAAAAAAGCCCCAAAGGGGCTTTTCACTAAGATCATACACTATATTACAAGCAATTCTTTGTTTATTGATTTTCCAGCTCTACCTTACTAACCAGACTTACTAAAGCGTTTACAGCCTGTTCGGCATCCGCACCTTCAGCACTAATATTGATTTCAGTACCTGTGCTGATGGCAAGACTCATAATACCCATGATGCTCTTGGCATTAACCTTTTTGTCATCTTTTTCCACAAAAATCTCAGATGAATATTTATTCGCTTCCTGTACGAACAACGCAGCAGGTCTGGCGTGCAGTCCTGTTTTCAAACGTACGACTACCGGATGTTTTGACATGTCAGCTTACCCCCTCATCAAATAAATCTGGACACTACTTACTCCATTTTATTTATCACATTATAACATTAACCCGGGACAGACACTAGAAAAAAAACTAAAAAAACTGGGGCTAAAAGCCCCACCAACATTCTTTTTACGGAATCAGGCCATTTTCGCCCCTGATTTTGTCAGCCATCTCATCAATTTTGCGAAGCCGATGATTTACACCCGATTTACTCACGACCCCTTTGAGCATTTCCCCGACTTCTTTCAAATTCAAATCGGGATGAGCGAGCCGAACTTCTGCCACTTCACGCAGTTTATCCGGCAAGGTCTCCAAGCCAACTTCTCTCTCCAGCAACTTAATATTCTCAATTTGCCGGACAGCAGCTCCAATTGTCTTGTTCAAATTAGCCGTTTCACAATTGACAATACGATTCACGGAATTGCGCATATCGCGCATAATGCGTACATCTTCAAATTTGAACAAGGCTTGATGCGCCCCAATGATGCTAAGCAGCTCAATGATCTTCTCGCCTTCCTTGATGTAGAGAATAAAACCCTTTTTTCGCTCAATACAGCGAGCATTTAGATGAAACTCATTCGCAAGATCAACGAGTGCCTGACAATGCTCCTCATACATCGAAGAAATTTCAAGGTGGTAAGATGATCCTTCAGGATTGTTGACAGAGCCACCTGCCATAAAGGCGCCCCGTAAATAAGCTCTCTTACAACAGTTTTTCCGAACAATATCCCGATTAATCCCGTCAGTGAACAAGAAACCTTCTGAGACGATATAAAGATCCTTTAGCAGTTGTTGCACATCATTAGGAATACGGACAATGTACACATTATTTTTTTTCAAGCGCATTTTTTTCCGTACAAGCAGTTCGATATGAAGTTGAAAATGCTTCTTGATCAAGGAGTAAATCCGCCTTGCAATCGCGGCATTTTCTGTGGACACGTCCAATATCACCCTTTTATTCGACAGTTGTACGGATCCGAGCATACGTATGAGCGCAGATAGTTCCGCTTTCTCACAGCAGGACTGGCTTTCAATCATCGTAAGCTCTTTTTTCGTTTGTGCCGCAAAGGACAAGGGACTCACCTCCTTCTTAATATCCAGTTTTGTACCAATTGGTAAATATGCTGGCTCAATTTGTCTGCATCATGCCGTAAATACGTGCGGAACAGAACTAATGTATCTGCCACCACTTTATATCCCCGGTCGGTCAGCTCGCCCATGTCTACTTGAACTGGCTTGGCTCCCTGCTCGGCATACATTTCCTGTACTTGGGGTGGAATTTCTCCGTTATTTACAATGACATAGTCGAAGAGATGATGCCCTACATGCTCAAAAATAGCTTGCAGATGGTCTCCTACTGTATAGCCATCGGTTTCACCAGGCTGGGTCATAACGTTACAGACAAATATTTTGATAGCGTCTGATTTCACTACAGCTTCAGCGAGTTTAGGTACAAGCAAATTCGGTAATATGCTGGTATATAGACTGCCGGGGCCAATCAAAATCGCATCAGCTTCATTAATGGCCTCTACAGCCTCAGGCAACGGCTCCACGTGAGTCGGTTCAAGAAAGACGCGTTTGATTCGTCCGCCCGCTTCTGGGATCTTGGACTCTCCGGTAATCACCGTGCCATCCTCCATTTCGGCGCTTAGCACAACGCCTTCCTCGGCTGCTGGCAGCACACGTCCCCGGACAGCAAATACACGGCTAAGCTCACGCACCGCCGTTACAAAATCTCCCGATATATCGGTCATCGCTGCTAAAATCAGATTGCCCAGACTATGGCCTGACAATCCTGATCCCGCACCGAAACGGTATTTCAGCATATCTGACATCACTGGTTCCACGTCAGCCAAGGCAGTCAGCACATTGCGAATATCCCCTGGGGGGGGCATCTGCAGCTCACTGCGCAAAATCCCGGAACTTCCGCCATCGTCAGCGACTGTAACAATAGCCGTAATATCTAGCGGCTTTTGCTTTAAGCCCCGCAGCATGACGGACAAGCCGGTTCCGCCGCCCATAACAACTATACGTGGGCGCTCCCGTTGTGATCCGGTCTCTTTCATGATTTCACCTCATTAATGCCGGTCCCGATCAGCATCCCGATGCGAAACAGAAACAGATTCTGTCTCGCTGGCACCCAGCATTTTTCCTAAATACTCCGATATTGCAACAGAACGATGCTTACCGCCAGTACAGCCAATGCCGATAATGACCTGGCTTTTGCCTTCTTTGCGATATTGCGGAATCAAAAAGTGTAACATATCCAGCAACTTGGTCAAGAATGCCTGAGTCTCGGGCCATTTCATGACATAATCATATACATCGCTATCCTGTCCAGTGTGGGGACGTAGTTGATCCACATAGTGGGGATTAGGCAGGAAGCGCACATCGAATATAAGATCGGCATCAATGGGAATACCATACTTGAAGCCAAAAGAAGTAATGTTCACGGAAAGCATACTGCTCTCCAGATGAGAAAATCGTGAAATAATCCTTGCCTTTAAAGTTGCAGGCTTCATCACACTTGTGTCAATAACCTGTGTAGCCGAGCTTTTTAGTTCTTCCAACATCTTGCGCTCCAACCGAATCCCATCCAAAGGCATACCGTCTGGAGCCAGCGGATGACGTCTACGACTTTCCTTATACCGCTGTACGAGAACGCCATCATTCGCATTTAAGAATAAAATTTCACAATGAATCGTAAAATGATCTTTAATATAATTCAACGATTCCGACAAGGCAGTGAAAAATTCTCGTCCGCGTAAATCAATGACGAGTGCAACCTTGCCTATTTTACCATTAGACTGCTCAATCAACTCTGCAAATTTGGGAATCAGTACAGGGGGCAAATTATCAACACAGAAGAAGCCCAAGTCTTCCAGGCTCTGAACCGCAATGGTCTTCCCTGCGCCTGACATCCCCGTAATAATAATGAGCGTTGCCCACGGCGCAGCATTTTTTAGGTTATCTGTCATATGGACTTCCCTCTCCTTTTGCTTCTTCGCTCTATGCCAGTACCCGTATTATCAGTAACCTGTGGTCAGGAGCGTAGCAGCAACCCTGCAGCCCCTACAACACCCGCGTCATTGCCTAACACCGCTGGTACGATATATACACCTTTTTGAAGCGGTTCAGGTGCCAGCTTGGAGTATACGCGACGCATCTCTTCAAACAAAAAGTCGCCTGCTTTAGAAACACCGCCGCCTATAATAAACAACTCTGGATTAAGCACAGCGGCAACCGCTGCCATGGATTTCCCCAAATAAAAGGCAGCCCGGTTCACGATACGCAGTGCGACTTCATCCCCGGCTTTAGCAGCATCAAATACTTCCTTGGCGGCAATTTGATCCTCCAGCGCCAGAGAGGTCCGGTCGCCACGTTCCACAGCATCCTTGGCCATACGAATGATGCCTGTTGCAGAAGATACAGTTTCCAAGCAACCCATTTTGCCGCATCCACACTGAATTGCCTCCAGATCAGGTACGACGCTGATATGACCAATTTCCCCGGCCATGCCTGAAGAACCTTGGTATATTCTACCGTTTATAATAATACCGCCACCTACTCCTGTTCCCAGGGTATAGCATACGCAGTTTTCGATGCCTTTGCCTGCACCAGCCCAAGCCTCACCTAGCGCAGCAACATTCGCATCATTGTCTATTTTCACAGGCTTGCCAATCCGGTTCTCTAGGAGCGCACGGATCGGTACGTCACGAAAGCCAATATTAGGAGCGAGGACAATAATACCATCACGAACATTCGTAAAACCTGCAACGCCTGCACCGACACCCTTGAGTTGATCCCACTCATAAGGAGATTCCTCAACAATGTGCCGCACATATTTTTCGATATTACCAATGACAACATCTACACCTTTATCGGTTTCGGTTGGTCCCTCGTATGTGTGCAAAAGCTGTCCGTTCTCATTACAAATGCCTACTTTAATCGCTGTACCGCCCAAATCGACACCCACATAGATACTTTCAGACATGTTCCAAGCCACCTTTATGTTTACTTAAAAACCTGGTATGAAATATATGCTTATAATTCCTACTTCATAATAGTAATCCTACGTTCCAACTATAATTGAAGCCCTCGTTACGGTCAAGGACACTTCCTTGTTGAAAAGTGTACGATTAGAGGAACTTTTAACCTTATGCACCCATAAAAAGGAGAAAGCCCGTGCAAACGCAGCAGGCTTTCTCTTCCTGAACAAAAGATGTGGCATAACAGAGGTTTCCTTCGCTCTCCCGTTAGCCTTTTTGTGTACTATAGACACGCTTTTATTGATCCAGTGTTTCGCTCCAGTCGTGAACAGCACTGCCTTCGAGATATTTCTCGCAGTCCATAGCCGCCATACAGCCCGTTCCCGCAGCCGTAATCGCTTGACGGTAACGATTATCCTGTACGTCCCCACAGGCAAAAACTCCGGGGATGTTCGTTTCCGTTGTGCCTGGCTTCACTACAATATAGCCGTGTTCATCCGTATGGATTTGTCCGTTCAGGAAACCTGTATTCGGTGTATGCCCGATGGCTACGAACACGCCATCTACCTCAATCAGCTCATCCTGATTGGTCTCATTATTGTGTACCTTCAAACCCTTTAAACCAGATTCTCCCGTCACAACTTCCAGAGGAGTCCGGTTTAATGCCCAATGTACTTTTTCGTTCTCACGCGCGCGATCTTGCATAATTTTGGATGCCCGCAACTCATCGCGACGATGGACCAAGGTTACACTGGAAGCAAAACGGGTCAAGAAGCTCGCTTCCTCCATGGCTGAATCGCCACCGCCAACCACGACAATCTTTTTCCCGCGGAAAAAGAAGCCATCGCAAGTTGCGCAAGTGCTGACTCCGCGACCTACATTGTCCTGCTCACCCGGAATACCAAGATATTTGGCGGACGCACCTGTAGCAATAATGACCGACTCCGCCTCAATGATGCCTTTACCCTCTACCTTCACTTTAAAAGGACGTTTGCTAAAATCCACTTCCTCTACCCAACCGGAAGTAAATTCAGCGCCAAAACGTTCAGCCTGCTTGCGCATATTATCCATCAGTTCAGGCCCGAGGATACCTTGCTCAAAACCCGGAAAATTTTCAATTTCGGTCGTTGTAGTAAGCTGCCCACCGGGCTGCATCCCTTCAATGATCAGCGGATTCATGTTAGCACGTGCCAAATAAATAGCCGCTGTGTAGCCTGCAGGACCTGTACCAATAATTATGGATTTATACATACGTTTGTTGCCTCCTTTAAGTGATGTTTGGAGCAGGTCTCAGACCTGCTTTTTAAACGTGGAGAGCGGCTGCTTCAGCTTCTGTTTGATACCACACACGCTGTCAATCTGGCGTGCATAGCGGCTTACGGTCGATACGGAAATACCATAGCGATCGGCTACTTCCTGATAGGTGACTGAATGATGATGCATTTTGGCAGTCAAATATTCCAGCGCCGCTGCCCATCCCTCAGTATGCTGAACCATCGGAACTTCCGGGGCAAGCCGATCCAAATACTCCAGCCACAGCGATCTCAAGTCGTGCTGCATGACCGGATCGGATGGCTTGCTCATAACGGTCAGTACCTTATCCAGCACTGCCTGCCATTGTGGATCAACCGGGGAGGCAGATACATCACCTTCAATTGTATGAGGATCGTTCTCAACCTCCAACTGATCAGAACGTTCCGTTTCCGGGTACATTTTCTGCTCACCCTGCTCCGTCAGCTCTTGCAATACTTGCAAGGCACGGCGTTTCAGCTCATCCTCCTGGTCCGGGTCTTCTACGAAGGACTCCAGTGCCTGACGCACCTCATCATCACCGATCAAGCTTAACGCCTGAATGACCTGAAGCTGAGTCGCCCGGTCCCCGTGGCGCAAGGCCCAGAAGAAGGATGACCGGATTAGCGGGTCCTTCTTCATGCTGTCAGGCACCTGGTCAGCACCAAACTTCTCCCACATGCGGAATTGCTCCTCAAACGGGAGATGATAATGATAGCTGAGCACTTGCAGCGGTGTACCCTCCTGCTGGAGTTCCTCCAGTCGGGACAGGAAAAACCGCGGAACTTCCGAGGAAGCATCCTGCTTTTGCAAATGACTCCACAACCGCCGTGCTTCCGCATATCTTCCCGTATTGCTGGCAGCTACCGCCGTGTAATGGTACAAAGAAGCGTCCGCATTGTTCTCTCCATCGCCATGAAGCAACCTGCGGAAATGTCTGTAGGCCTCCTCATGGCGTCCGAGAATGCCCATAGTGGTCGCCAGCTTGAATACCTGCTCCTCCTGAAACGGTATAGTGACCGCCAAAGTCTGCACCAGACGATCCAATTCCGGGCCGCCGCCCTCGTGCTGATAAAAGATCGCCAAGTTGCACAATGCGTGTAAATTCCCCGGCTCATCCTCCAACACTTGAATAATGGTAGCCTTAGCATTTTGGAACAATCCCATGTAGTAATACGCTAACGCCAGATTATTTCGCGCAGCGAACATATCCGGTTGTTCCTCTGAAATTTGCTTGAGCAACTGGGCTGCCTGAGCAAATTTCCCCTCCTCCAGCAGGACACGAGCCTGATCATGCTCTACTACTCCCTGCCGGGCCTTAATGCGGTTCAGCTTCGTTGGACGGTCCAGCTCATAATAGAGCAGCTCCATCATTTCCTCCGCTTCATCAAGAAACTGGCCTTCTTCGTCCTCCTCCAGGTACGTGACCAATGCTTTCTCCGCTTCTTCAAACTGCTCCATATTAGCGTAATTATTCGCCATATAGAAATAACACTCTGTCATCGACGAGTCTACGTCACTCAGAACAGAGGACAGGATCTCATTCGAACCTGCATAATCCCCCATCTCTGATAATATACCCGCCATATTGCAATGATTCACCGGATTATCCGGTTCATATTCAACGGCTTTGCGAAAATATTTCAATGCCTTGTCATAATGATTGCGATCAAGCGAGCGCACAGCTTTCTCAAAAAAGAAAGATGCGTCGAAACGCAAAGCAATAATCTTAGGGCTAGGTTCCGATACTCGCAGATGTTTCCCTTTCATAAATAACCAAGGCACCTCCTTTAAAAGTAACTGACATGTTCATACCCTTCAGTATACCACAACTTCAAAACGACTTGACAGTCGATCCTACCTCATTCCAAAAAACGGATATATGCTCGTATACAATAGATATATATACAAGAATACGCTAAATAGCCGAGCGCTTTTCCCTGTATACATAGGGAGCGTTCGGCTAGCCACTGGATATGATACTTAGACCCAATAAACGTAATAATTAAAGCGTCAGCGGCACCGGCGAGCGCTCGCGATGCTGAAATACGGCAAGCTCGCGATAGCCGACTTCATATAGAAGCGCGCGTGCCTTCTCCAAGTGCTCGGACAGCTTCGCCGGATCATGGGCATCCGATCCTACGGTCAGCGGGATGCCTAGCGAAAAAGCTTCGTCCAGCATGCGGCGGCTCGGGAACATCTCAGCACAGGGCTTCGAAAGCCCTGATGCATTCAGTTCCATCGCCCGACCGCTGCGGGCAACGGCTGAGAGTGCGGAGCGCTCCAGTTCACGCAGCTCCTCCATTTCCTCCGGCTTCGGATGATAGCCGAAGCGCTTAATGACATCCAAATGCCCCATGATGTCATACAAACCGGTAGCTGCCGCCTTAGAAACTGCATTATAATACGTGCGGTACACCTCAAGCACATTTTTGCCTTCCCAATGGTGTACCTGACGGAAGTCCGTGATATCCCATTCACCTAGAAAATGGACGGAACCAATCACATAATCCCAGGGATACGCGGTGATGATATCTTCGATTTCTCGTTCCCAGCCCTCAATGTAGTCGCCTTCCAAGCCAACACGAATATCAATTTGCTCTTTAAAACGTTCCTTCAGTTCCAAACATTCTTCCACGTATCGGGGCAGCTCCTCCATAGGCATCGCCATTTCCGGGTAATAGTCAGCCGGTTTTACATGCAGTAGTGGCATGTGATCGGACAAGCCGAGCTGATCCAGCCCCAGCCGAATTCCCTGCTGTACATACTCTTCCAGACTCCCTATGGCATGCCCACAGCGGGCGTGATGCGTATGATAGTCAATTTTCATGCGATCCTCCCTCTTTCAACACTACAACAAATCGTACTAATCACGACGAGGTCGTTCATGACGGCGATTCAGCTCAGCCAGCACGTGATCTAGCGGTAGCTTGCGCTCCTGCAACAGCACCAGCAGGTGATAAATCAGGTCGCTAACCTCCAGGCGCAGTTCATCATTATCTTTATTTTTGGCGGCAATGATCGTCTCGGATGCTTCTTCGCCAACCTTTTTCAAGATTTTGTCTACACCTTTATCAAAAAGATAGGTCGTATAGGCCCCTTCAGGACGTGTCTCTTCGCGCTCCTTAATAATCGCCTCCAGCTGGGCAAGTACCTCAAAGCGGTCTGCTGAAGCATTGGAAATATCATCGGTTTGATTTACCAGCGTGTGGTCTCCTGCATTTCCTGCAACAGGTGCTACAGCCGTCCCTGGCGCGGAAATATCACGGAAAAAGCAGCTCGTTGCTCCTGTATGACAGGCAGGACCGTTCGGAATGACACGTATCAACAGAGCATCACCGTCACAATCCAACTGGATGGAAGTGATTTTTTGCGTATTCCCTGAAGTAGCCCCCTTGTGCCACAGCTCCTGTCTGGAACGAGACCAGAACCAGGTCTCTCCCGACTCCAAAGACAGTTTCAGCGACTCGCGGTTCATGTAGGCCAGCGTAAGCACCTGAAGGGTGGCATCATCCTGCACAATCGCCGAGACAAGACCCACCTCATTCCAGCGGACATTATCCAGTATCTGCTCCAGAGATAGCTGTTGGTTCAATTCGTTGCTCATCGTATCTCCACTCCTCTGCGCTTCAAATCCCGTTTTAGGTCAGGGATTCCTATTTCTTTATAGTGAAAAATCGTTGCTGCTAATCCAGCATCCGCTCTGCCCGCCGTAAACACGTCATAGAAATGCTCCTGTTTGCCTGCTCCGCCAGAAGCAATAACTGGAATTCCGACGGTATCCGATACCGCAGAAGTCAGCGGCAGGTCAAAGCCGTCCTTGGTTCCGTCCGCATTCATGCTGGTCAGCAGAATCTCACCGGCTCCCAACTGTTCAGCTTCCTTGGCCCAGGCCAAGGCGCGAATACCAGATGGCGTGCGGCCTCCGTGGGTATATACTTCCCACTCGCCCCACGCCTCGTTATACTTGGCATCAATGGCAACAACGATACATTGTGAGCCAAAGCTGCGCGCCCCCTCCGCAATCAGCTGAGGATTACGGACAGCCGCCGTATTTACGCCGATTTTATCAGCCCCTGCACGCAAAATGCGTTTCATATCATCGACATGAGATATCCCGCCACCTACGGTGAAAGGAATGGCAATTTCCCCGGCTGTCTGACGAACTACTTCTTCCATGGTGGCACGCCCTTCAACTGAAGCAGAAATATCCAGAAATACGATTTCATCTGCCCCTTCCCGGTCATAAAGCGCCGCCAATTCCACCGGATCACCTGCATCGCGTAGGTTCACAAAATTAACGCCCTTAACCACCCTGCCATCCTTTACATCCAAGCAGGGAATAATACGTTTAGCCAGCATGCCTACTCCCCCTATGCCTTTGCTACAGCTTGTATGGCAACCTGCAAATCAATGCTCCCTGTATACAATGCTTTACCCACAATAGCACCACCTACACCCTCCTTCGCATAGGTGCTCAGCGTGATTAGATCTTCCATCTTACTGACACCGCCGGAAGCGATCACGGTTCGTCCACTGCTTTTCGCAAGCGCTACGACCGCCTCGACATTCGGGCCTTGCATCATTCCGTCGCGGGAAATGTCTGTGAAAATGAACGTTTCCGCTCCCTTGGAGGCCAACTCAGCAGCCAATTCGTCCGCTCGAACCTCCGAGGTTTCAAGCCATCCGCGCGTGGCCACATAGCCATTCCGTGCATCCAGACCAATGGCGATCCGATCACCGTAGGTACCCAATACCGCTTCCGTAAAAGCACGGTCCTCAATCGCTGCCGTACCCAAGATCACACGGCTCACTCCCAACGACAACAGCCGCTCCACATGTTCACGCGTACGCAAGCCGCCACCCACTTGTACAGGCACTTGCACCGCAGAAGCGATGCGCCCAATGAGCTCATCGTTCACCGGTTGGCCTGCTTTAGCACCGTCCAAATCAACCAAGTGAATGTAGGAGCCGCCCATACGCTCCCATTCTTGGGCAACCTCCACTGGGTTTTCGTTGTATATCGTCTCCTGGCTATAATCTCCTTGTACCAGTCGTACACATTTGCCATCGCGAATATCAATCGCTGGGTATATCGTGAACAAAGTATGACCCCCTTGTGAGCTATTCAACATCTATATGCCTTTACATCCATCAACGACCAAAGTTGGCGTACCCTCAACTATAGACACATGAATCGTTACGCTCGCTTTTCCGCTTCCGCCAGTTCCAAAAACTGTCGAAGCAACCGCATCCCCATTTCCCCGCTTTTCTCCGGGTGGAACTGCATGCCATATACATGGCCTCTGCCCACGATAGCCGTTACGGGCCCACCGTAGTCAGTCACCGCCAGTAGGTCACTTTCGGCCTCCGGCTTCGCATGATAGGAATGTACGAAATACACATGTCCTTCCTCCAAGCCCTGTAACAACGGGTGGTTCGGCTGAGTCATACGCAGACGATTCCAGCCCATATGCGGCACTTTAACCCCCAGATCAGGAGCAAACCGAACGACCTCACCTGGTAAGATATTAAGCCCTTCGTGACTGCCGTATTCTTCACCACGAGTGAACAACAGTTGCATTCCTAGACAAACACCGAGCAGTGGTTGTCCAGCGCTTGCAACCTCCTGAATCACCCGATCCAATCCGCTGGAACGTAAATGCTCCATAGCATCCCCGAATGCCCCTACACCCGGCAAAATCACACCGCTGGAGGAACGAATCACTTGGGCATCTCCCGTTACTACAGCCTCATAGCCAAGACGCTCAACTGCCTTGCTCACACTATGCAGATTGCCTCTGCCGTAATCCACAATGGCAATGGACATGGGCTACAGCACTCCCTTCGTTGAAGGCACTCCCGTCACCCGTGGATCAATGGATGTCGCTTCATCCAGTGCACGTCCCAGCGCTTTGAACACCGCCTCAATCATATGGTGGGTATTTTGCCCGTAGTGAACGATGACGTGTAGCGTCATGCGAGCCTCCAACGCAAATTTCCACAGAAATTCATGCACCAGCTCTGTCGAAAAGCTCCCTACCTGCTGTGATGGATACTCCGCACGATACTCAAAATGAGGTCGGTTACTCAGATCAATGACAACCTGTGCGAGCGCCTCATCCATTGGTACAAAGACGCTGGCATAGCGCTTAATTCCTTTTTTATCACCCAATGCTTCCAGCAAGGTCTGTCCCAGACAAATACCAATATCCTCTACGGTATGATGATCGTCGATATCCACATCCCCTCTGGCCTGCACATTCAGATCAAAGTGTCCGTGCTTGGTGAACAAGTCCAGCATGTGATTCAGAAAAGGAACATCCGTTTCAATCTCAGCTTGCCCTGTGCCGTCTACTGCAAAAGATAGCTGAATGTCCGTTTCGTTCGTCTTTCGGCTGACGCTGCCTGTACGTCCTGCTACGTTATTTTCGTTCCCCATCGCCATCCACCGCCTTCTTTTCATTGTCCAATCGAACTTGTATCGCCCGTGCGTGACCTTCCAGTCCTTCATGGCGGGCAAGCTGCATAATCGTCTCACCATTGCGCAGTAGCGCTTCTTTGCTGTAATAGATCATACTCGACTTCTTGATAAAATCATCAACATCCACTGGCGAGGAAAAACGTGCCGTTCCATTCGTCGGAATAATGTGGTTAGGTCCGGCAAAATAATCGCCTACTGGCTCCGAGCTGTACGCTCCCAGGAAAATAGCTCCCGCGTTTTCGATCAGACCTACATGCTCCATCGGCTGCTCTGTCATAATTTCCAAATGTTCTGGTGCCAGTCGGTTTACAATATGGATGCCCTCTTCCAAAGTGTCGACGACAATGATAGCCCCGTATGCCTCCACCGATGCAGCAGCAATATCTCTGCGCGGTAGCTCTGCCAATTGGCGCTGTACTTCAGCTGATACTTCTTCGGCCAAGCGTTGCGAGGGCGTAACCAGTATGGCTGAGGCCATCTCGTCATGTTCCGCCTGTGAAAGCAGGTCAGCCGCTACATATGAGGCATTCGCCGTGTCGTCAGCCAACACGACAATTTCACTTGGTCCAGCTATACTGTCGATATCCACCGCGCCGTACACCTCGCGCTTCGCCAGCGCTACATAAATGTTACCGGGACCGCAAATTTTATCGACTGGTTCAATGCTATGTGTTCCGTAAGCGAGGGAAGCAATCGCTTGCGCTCCGCCAACCCTATATATTTCCGTTACACCAGCCTCTGCCGCAGCTACCAGTGTATATGGATCTATCCCTGCCTTGCCGCCTGTCGCCGGGGGTGTCACCATGACAATCTCAGGTACACCAGCCACCTGAGCGGGAATGACATTCATCAGCACAGAGGATGGATAGGCCGCTTTACCGCCCGGAACATACACGCCTACACGTTTCAACGGTCGGATAATTTGGCCGAGCAAGCTACCGTCTGGCTGTAAATCCATCCACGAATTACGTTTTTGCTTCATGTGAAAAGCACGGATATTATCCGCCGCTTCTCGAATCGCCTGTAAAAAAGAAGGCTCTACCTTGTCATATGCCGCCTTCAATTCTTCCTCCGTCACACGAAGTTGCTCTGCGATCAGTGATACACCATCAAACGATTGCGTATACCGCAGGACAGCCTCATCCCCCTCTTGGCGTACCGACTGAATAATGGTACGCACAGCCTCATTTTGCTCAGGTGTGCCGTAATCCACCTCCCGTTGGAGACTGAAATCACGGGCTGATACAATCTTCATTTGTCCATTCCCCCTTACTTGCAGCTTGCAGAATGCTCCTTTAACCCTTGGCTTATTCCTTTAGTTGATTTACTCCCGGGGTGCCACCGCATTGGGAATCACCTGATGCAATCGATCACACAAAGCCTGAATCGAGCTGTTTTTCATCCGGTAGCTGACCCGATTCGCAATCAGACGACTGGTAATATCCAGTATGCTGATCTGCTCGACCAATCCATTCTCCCGCAAGGTCTGCCCCGTCTCTACCATATCAACAATGCGGTCTGCCAGGCCAATTAACGGCGCCAGCTCAATGGAGCCATTCAGCTTAATAACCTCCACCTGTTGGCCTTGCTCCCGAAAATACTGGGAAGCCACATTCGGATACTTTGTAGCGACCCGCTGACGAATACCTGGCTGCCAATCTGGTAAAGCAATCACTGACATCCGACAACGGGCAATCCCCAGATCCAGCAGTTCATACACATCCTTGTTTTCTTCCAGCAAAACATCCTTGCCCACAATGCCGATGTCCGCCGCCCCGTACTCCACATACGTAGGAACATCGACGGGCTTCGCCATAATAAATTCCATGCCTAGCTCAGGCAGTGGAATGACCAGCTTGCGCGTTTCGTCCACATCCAGTGGAATTGGAACCCCCGCCTGGCGAAACAGCTCGGAAGCCTGCTTATAAATCCTTCCCTTGGGCATGGCTACTTTCAATGTTTCTGTCATGGCAGTTCCCCCCTTGTACTGGCTCTCTTCCTTCGGCTGTATAGCTGTATACCTCTGCGTACAGCCCCTGCTGCTCACGACGTCGATCTTCCGGTCCGCCCGTGAGCCCTGTTACTACAGTAAGACCTGTTGCGCGTAGCTGTGCCGCTGCAGATAACGCCTCTTGGCGTCCCTGTTCGTCATAACGGATAAGTACAGGAAGCTTCGTCTCCATTTGGATACCATCCACACCATCGACGATCCGGTTTGTCTTCAATGCAAATCCCGTTGCAGGTACGGATCGACCAAACTGCTGAAGCAGATTGTCATAGCGACCCCCGTTGCATACCGGGAACCCAATCTCCGCCGCATAGCCCTCAAAAGTCATTCCTGTATAATATGAAAAATCCCCGATCATGGTAAGGTCGATTAACACATGCTCAGATACGCCGTATGCCTCCAGTACTTCCCACACCTCGCACAAATGTGCAATGGATCGAATCGTCTGCTGCTCCACACTAAGACGGGTAGCCTGGTCACAAATTTCTTTTCCACCGCGCAACCGAAGAATAGCTTCCAGCTTATCCCGATGTTCGGGAGCCAAGCCCAAAGCTTCAATCGCTGTTCGGTAGCCCACTACATCACGACTGAGCAACAGTTCCTTTAGCGCTTGTTGTTCAGCCTGACGGCCTGGAATGATTTCCTCAAATAAGCCGTTCAGAAATCCCACATGTCCCATGGCAATTTTAAAAGAGGCCACTCCTGCCGCCTGTAATGATGCAATAGCCAATGCTACAACTTCTGCATCAGCCTCAGGCGAATCATCACCTACCAGCTCCACACCTGTCTGAAAAAACTCCGCTTCTCTTCCTGCCTCTTCCTCAATCGCCCGAAATACATTTGCGTGGTAGGAAAGTCGGAGTGGTACTTCCTCTTCCTTTAGCAGCGAAGATACCACCCGCGCAATGGGAGCGGTCATATCCGATCGCAGCACCAACGTGGTTCCCCGGTTATTGAGTAATTTAAACAGCTTTCGATCGGAAGTAGAACTAGCCACTCCCACCGTATCGTAGTATTCCATCGTAGGCGTCATAATCTGGCGGTAACCCCAGCGCTCCATGCATTCGAGTACATTCAGTTCAATGGCCCGCAGCTTCGACACTGCACGTGGAAGATAATCTCGAACCCCTACAGGGATTTCGAATCCTTTTGGCTTAGACATCTCTATCACCTCATGATTTCACAATATCTTTATCATGGTAAAGTGCTAACAAACTAAAGTATATTCGATATATTATCATGCTCTACTTGTGAACGTCAACCGAACGGAGCAGCCCTTTTTTACAGATTCGCCAAGCCGCTGCCCCTTTCTATATTTTATCCAATGCAAAATACACGAATCCTAAAAAAAAGACTGCCAGCCCTAAGCCAACAGTCCAATCAATCAAAATATTTAGCTATTCATTTGTTCATCTTTACTCCGGGAAGGAAACTTCGGAACCGTGCCCAAACCGATCCATGCAAATGGTACATATCGAAAACACAACGTCACAATCAACCATGAGCCAAACAACGCCAACAACCATCCACCCGTAACAGAGAAGATATATTCTACTGGCGTTCCGTGCAAATCCAGCTTGCGATATACTCTCAATAACGCCGGGTGAAGTAAATAAATGCCGAATGAGCATGAGCCCAGCCAGCTGATTAACATTCGCAGCCTATCGTTAGCATGACGATATAATAAAACCGAGAACTGAAACAGCACCAGCGCTGAGACGAGGGCATATGCATTATGGAGCAGTTCATAGATCAGCGAGTCTGCATAGATGGCTTCGCGATATGCTACAAACCATATTTGTACATATGCTATACCCAGGAGTAGCCAAGCCACCCACAAGCCCCACCAACTGATCAACTGTCCGCGTCTAATTACTGTACCTGACACCGGAAAAAGCCACTTTTTAAACCCTTCATATCCAATCGCTACAGCTGCGCCCAAGGCAAAATAACTGATATACGTAATCGCGAGACTTCCTCTTTCCTCTTGCCAAACATATTTGTTCAGCAATACAAACCCCCATTGAATGACTAACCCTACTGCCAAAATGATACAGGCTGCTCTCCGTGGACTCGATATCCAATGACATAAGCGCTGCACTCCCCACAACAACAGTGGGAAGACCAAATAAAATTGGATGATGATGATGACATAATACAAATGCGTGTACGCCTTTCCCGTTAACAGCACGAGCGGAAGATCACTGAGCGGCATCAACCCGCGTGTTACCAAGGTCAAATAATACACAAGAGAAAACAAAACGTACGGCAACACAATAAACATCAGTCTTTTTCGGAAGAATATAAGCATATTCTTACCACGAAGCGGCCTATCGACATAATTGTAAAATAAAACAAACCCGCTCACAAAAATAAATACTGGCACCGCAAAGCTACTAAACATATTTAAAAATAGAAAAGGGTAAAACAATAGAGAATGGCGCGCATCAATTAAAGCCATTGAAGTCGCATGAATGGTAACAACGGCTGCAATTAATATTCCCCGGTAAACATCAAGCTCTGGTATACGTTCTTTTTTGACCAAATCAACACGCTCCCATATCGCTTTGCAAATATGTCTGTTATCAATTTTTAAACATAATTAACATGCATTACCCCACTTATTATACAGAAAAACAACAATAAGGAAGACCCCTTAATACATAAGGGGTCTTCCTTATTGTGCTATTTCCTACTCATCCACACCAGAGCGTCTTAAATCACGCAACGGATTGCCACCTACAAATGCACCTGCGGGCACGTCTTTATGCACGACCGCTCCGGCTGCTACGATAGCTCCGTCACCGATGGTGACACCCGGCAAAATGGTTGTGTTGGCGCCGATCAGCACATGATCACCAATCACCACTTTACCGATACGATACTCTTGTATGAGGTATTCGTGAGCCAGTATCGTTGTGTTATATCCAATGACCGAATTGTTCCCTATCGTAATATGCTCCGGAAAAAAAACATCCACCATCACCATCAGGCCGAAGGCCGCATGTTGCCCCACCTTCATCCCCAGCACTCTGCGGTAAATGACGTTTTTCAGAGAAAGCACAGGACAATACCGGGCAATCTGTATAAAAATAAAGTTCTTAATGCCTTTCCAGCGGCTCACCGTCCGATAAATCTGCCACAACGCATTGGGACCTTCTACAGGATAGCGGTTCACCCTTCTCACGATACATTGACACCTTGAAGCTCCAGCTTCAGCAAATCCCGCATATCATGCAACATGTAGTCAGGCCCATATCCGCGCAGAGTTTCCTCGCCCTTGAGCGACCAAGCTACACCAGCCGATTTCACACCTGCTGCCTGAGCTGACAAAATATCAAAAGAACTGTCTCCGACCATCAATGTATGCTTTGCTTCAGCATTCAAACCTGTCAAGGCCTTGAGCACTGGTTCAGCGTGTGGCTTTGGATGTTCCACATCGTCTACCGTTACAATATAGTCCATTGAGGAAGTCAGATTGAACAGATTAAGTACACGTATCGTGGATGGTCGTATTTTGGTTGTCACAACCCCCAGCTTAATCCCTCTCGCACGCAACTCCTGAATGACCTCAATGACATATGGAAATGGCTTCACCATTTGGTCATGATGAATCTGATTATAAGCACGGTAGTCCTTAACCAGCCTAGATACATCCGTTAATCCCGAAAAAGTACGGAGTTGATCGTCCAGCGTTCCACCCATATGAGGAATAATATGCTCCCGCGTCAGCGGATCAGCATCTGGATGATTCAAAATGTGTAGAAATGTGCTGATGATCAGCTCATTCGTATCCATGATGGTGCCGTCTAAATCAAACAAAATCGTATTTATCATAGATGCTCCTTCTTGTCCTCGTCCGTGTCTTCCTTAGGTAGCTTATCCGCCGTAGCTGTTGGAGGAACCGCGTCCTGTCCTGGACGGGATACCTGCTCTGGCATCACGTCAGGTACCTGATCAATCCCCGCTTTGCTGGAGATAATCGGATCGCTATATCGAGCAACAGATGTACCCTTCCGGCGACGAACCAAAATGAAAATCACGGCAGCTACAACAATAAAGAT
This sequence comes from Paenibacillus sp. FSL M8-0228, assembly GCF_038007385.1. Classification (NCBI taxonomy): domain Bacteria; kingdom Bacillati; phylum Bacillota; class Bacilli; order Caryophanales; family Paenibacillaceae; genus Paenibacillus; species Paenibacillus sp. FSL M8-0228. The sequence continues at coordinate 192,080 of NZ_JBBOXA010000001.1, read as the reverse complement.
AGGCAGCAATTGCGAGATCCGTACATTACCGTAACTCGGGTCCAGATGCCCTGGTTCAAACCCTAGCCATACCATAGGAGACCACAAAGCATTCACAAAGGAAGCCAGCCAATCCGGTCCCTGAAAAGCCAAACTGTCCGTCCGTACACGCTCGATGAAGAAACGGCCAATTGAGTACCAAATGAAGTAAAATGCAAACATTTCGCCTGCACGCACAAATTTCATACGACGAATGACGAGCAGCAAAATCACACCTACAATACTCCACAGTGATTCATATAAAAATGTAGGGTGATGGAACACCCCGTTAACGTTCATCTGATTCACAATGAAATCCGGCAGATGCAGCTGATTCCGCAAAAATATCTCTTCCGTCGGTCCACCGTAGGCTTCCTGATTGACAAAATTACCCCAGCGTCCAATCGCTTGACCGATCAGTAGGCCTGGTGCACAAATATCAGCGATACGCCAGAAGTTATACCCTTTATACCGGAAATAAATGACCGCACATATAATGGCCCCGATCAAGGCACCGTATATCGCAATACCGCCATTCCAAATTTTAAAAACATCCCATAGATTATCTCGGTAGTCTTCCCATTTGAAGGCTACATAATAAATACGCGCTCCAATAATAGCTGAGGGAACACCCAGAAGCAGCATATCCATAAAAAAGTCCTGCGAAATACCGAATCTTTTTCCTTCACGGATGGCAAGATATAAACCCACAAGCGCCGCCAGCCCCAAAATAAGCCCATACCAGTGGACCTTGATTGCCCCGATTGAAAAAGCGATCGGATTCAGCAGTAATGTTGCCGTTGACATATGTTTCTCTCACTCCTCGTTCTTCCTTACAAACGAACAAACCTTAATCCATCTCTTCCATATCTTCGGAAATTGTAGCAGTCAGCTTGTTTGTAAATTGCAGGGCTGCATTAACACCCATTTGTTTCAAACGATAGTTCATCGCCGCCACCTCGATAATAACAGCCAAGTTTCGGCCCGGACGAACTGGAATCGTAACCAGTGGAACATCTGTATCAATAATGCGTGTCGTTTCCTCATCGAGACCAAGACGGTCATACTGCTTGTCCTGCTGCCATGCCTCCAGACGAACAACCAATGTAATCCGTTTGTTATTACGAACTGCACCGGCCCCAAACAGCGTCATCACATTAATAATGCCCACGCCACGAATTTCCAACAGGTGACGGATCAGCTCAGGTGCTGTACCATGCAGCTGAAAATCGGACGTTTGCCGAATTTCTACCGCGTCATCTGCTACCAAGCGATGTCCACGTTTAACCAGTTCCAGTGCCGTTTCACTTTTACCAATTCCACTACTTCCTGTGATAAGCATTCCCACGCCATACACGTCACACAGTACACCATGAATAGTTGCTGTAGGAGCCAGCTTTCTTTCGAGAAAGCCTGTGATGCGGCTTGATAAAATCGTCGTCGCCATATTAGTGCGCAGTACAGGAATATCTCGCTCTGCGCTCGCCTCCACTAACTCAGCCGGTACCTCTAGACCACGTGTGACGATAATGCATGGAGTCAGCTCTGTACACAGACGCTCCATCCGATCCCGGCGTTCCTCAGGAGGAAGCATTCCCAGAAAAGCCAACTCAGACCTTCCCAGAAGCTGTACCCGCTCTTGTGTATGATATTCAAAATACCCGGCCATCTCCAGACCTGGGCGATTTAAATCGTCCACTGTGATCAGTCTTCGCAGACCTTTTTCACCGGAAATAACTTCCATTTGAAACTGCTGTACAAGCTCGGATACCTTTACCTGTTTAGCCATTTTATTCTCCCCTTCATCTGCAAAACCAGATTCTATACGTCACTTGATTTATGTAGCTTTACCCTATTAACCATACACCCCAACGCCAGTCTATCCTGCGCCAATGCACACTCCACTTGATTTAACATATGGTTCCAGGCTAGCTCCATTCCGCCAGCTGGGTTGATCCCATCTAGGACTCCTGCCAACGAACCTACATCTAGACCTGTCCATTGTACCCATCGTATCGGAATTTTCCAATGAATGCAATGCCGAAGCTAGTAGCCGTATGCGATATATAAAAAGAGTCGCAGTTCTCCGCTCGGGGAAAACTGCGACTCTCTTCCAGAGGCAAATTTTATTCGCCAACCAGAACACTCAATTCCGATTCCTTATCAAAAATATGAACCTTGTTCATATCAACAGCCAACTTCGCTTTGACACCATCACGAGTATTGGAGCGTCCGTCTACACGGGCAATAATCGTATCATTTCCAGCACCGCTCAGGTACAACAGCATTTCATGACCGAGGTTTTCCGTTACATCCACAGTGGATGTAAAGATCGTATTCGGAGAAGCCTCCAAGAATACAGGCTCTTCATGAATATCCTCAGGACGGATACCCAAGATCACTTCTTTCCCGATATAGCCCTTCGCTTTTAAAATCTGTCCTTTACCTTCTGGTACAAACAGATCCAGACCCGGCGCAGCAAAATGCAATGCACCTTCTTTTTCAACCAGCTTACCTGTGATAAAGTTCATCGTAGGAGAGCCGATAAAACCAGCTACGAACAGATTCACTGGACGGTTGTACAGTTCATCTGGGGATGCAGCTTGTTGGATAATACCATCCTTCATAACTACAATCCGGTCACCCATCGTCATGGCTTCGACCTGGTCATGGGTTACGTAGATAACAGTCGTTTCCAGACGCTTAGCCAGCTTCGTGATTTCCGCACGCATCTGACCACGCAGCTTGGCATCCAAGTTGGACAGTGGCTCATCCATCAAGAACACTTGCGGGTCACGCACAATCGCACGTCCCAAGGCAACACGCTGGCGTTGACCACCTGATAACGCTTTCGGCTTGCGGTCCAGCAGATGCTCAATATCAAGGATTTTAGCCGCTTCACGTACACGTTTGTCAATTTCTTCTTTCTTCACCTTACGGAGTTTCAGACCAAAAGCCATGTTTTGATATACATTCATATGCGGATACAAGGCATAGGATTGGAATACCATCGCGATATCGCGGTCCTTTGGAGCCACGTCGTTCACAACACGATCTCCAATGTACAATTTACCGTCTGAAATTTCCTCTAGACCAGCGATCATACGGAGCGTAGTAGATTTACCACAACCGGAAGGACCAACCAACACGAGAAACTCTTTATCTTGAATGTCCAAATTGACATCAACAACCGTAGCTTTATCTGCACCCGGATATTTTTTGAAAATATGCTCTAAACGTACACCAGCCATAGCTTTTGCCTCCCTAAGATCAAGTTATGAAATCGAATACATTTCTTACTTGTATCTTACCCTAGTCCCCGTAGCATGGCTATTCGCAAACTGCACAAAAATGCTATTTCCTTTTTGTCACTTTGTACAATAGAAGATAGAGCTTGACTAAAACCGCATCATTAAACGTCCGCACGTCCAATCCAGTCTCCTGTTTGATCTTGTCCAAACGGTAAATCAACGTATTTCGATGCACATATAGACGCTTAGCTGTCTCACTCACATTACAATCCAGTTGAAAAAAGATGTCTAATGTGGCCATCGTTTCTGAGTCTTCTAGTATGACAGATGACTTCATTACCTGCTCTAAAAATAATACGCGTTGTTCCTTGGAAATGCGGTTTAACAGCCTTTCCAAATGAAGCTCCCATGAAAAGTGGATGTGCTCTGTTACATGAAAAATCTTGCCCAAATGTATGGTCTCCCATAACAAATTCAGCTCTTGGGGAAGACTTTGCAAAGGGATTGAAGGCTTAGAAACCGCCAAATGGAATACACCCACCCACTCATTCGCAATAAGCTCATATAGACCCAAGCTAAAAGCCGTGAGAACCTCCTCCAACGATTCCGTAAAATCTGCATCCCTGGACTCAGTGTCTTTATCCCGTTCATCGTCCGCTCCTAATAAAAGCTCCTTTTTAGCCATAATCAGCCAAGACTGTTTGTCCAATGGAGTAAGCAGCACATCCCCTCCAAAATAGCTCGCGAACAATCGATGGAGCTGGGTATAAGTAATAGCCCCCTCCTGTGTTCCCTCGCCATTCAGTAAAATCGGAACCATACACGCTGATAGCGAATCACGAAGCTGCAATTCATCTGGAACCTCTTCTTCCTTGTTTAGATTGGCAGCCTGCTGTATAAGCCATTGTCCATAACGATTCATGCGCTCTTCCTCGCTATAAACCGGGTTATCCGACAATTGTGGACCGTTCTGCCAGACCTGCTCCATGTTCCCCAATAGCGCTTCTACCAGTTTCCGTTCTCGATCCGTCAAATATCTGGCCTCTACCACAAATGCAGCCAGTTCACCTGCCGACGCACGAAATGGAAAATATAACTTGTTGTCACGGACAAACGATCTATCCGGAATAACTGAATCGGCTGTCCCTCCCTCTGCCATCATTTCCGGGCACCAAGGCACTATGGTAAAAGGCGCTTGAATAATATTCTGAAGCTGTTGCTGAATCCATTCTGTATCCAGAGTCACGCGATCACCACTTCACTTTTTTTTAGAATATAGAATAAGCACTAAGCGAACATAATGAACTCATTATAACCTGTCGATACCGTAAAATAAAAAAGCTATATAAAAACATAACTTAAAACAATACAAAAAAAGCCATCAACCTATAGTTGATGACTTCTGATGAGCCATGAAGGACTCGAACCTTCGACACCCTGATTAAAAGTCAGGTGCTCTACCAACTGAGCTAATGGCTCGTAAAACTGGTGGAGGATGATGGATTCGAACCACCGAACCCGTAAGGGAGCAGATTTACAGTCTGATGCGTTTGGCCACTTCGCTAATCCTCCATATAAAGGTGGCTCGGGACGGAATCGAACCGCCGACACGAGGATTTTCAGTCCTCTGCTCTACCGACTGAGCTACCGAGCCATATCCATTAACAAAAAAATAAAGTGCGGAGGGATACCCCTTCCCACTTTAGTACGGTAAAACTATTGAATTGAAAAATGGCGGAACTGACGGGATTCGAACCCGCGATCTCCTGCGTGACAGGCAGGCATGTTAGGCCTCTACACCACAGTTCCCTGGATTTTTCAAAATTCAAAAATGGTGCCGGCGAGAGGACTTGAACCCCCAACCTACTGATTACAAGTCAGTTGCTCTACCAGTTGAGCTACACCGGCACAATGGTGGAGGCTGAGGGGATCGAACCCCCGACCCTCTGCTTGTAAGGCAGATGCTCTCCCAGCTGAGCTAAGCCTCCTGGGTATGTATGGTAGCGGCGGAGGGGATCGAACCCCCGACCTCACGGGTATGAACCGTACGCTCTAGCCAGCTGAGCTACACCGCCATAACATAATATTTCGCTAGCTTGTCCTAAATGGCGGAGAGAGAGGGATTCGAACCCTCGCACCACTTTCGCAGTCTAACCCCTTAGCAGAGGGTCCCCTTATAGCCACTTGGGTATCTCTCCATATAAATGGACTCACTTAGCAAAACTCCGCAAGTTATTCTGTATCTCAACAAAGTGATTTGGAATATCAAGCGCAATTTCAAGGTTACACCCTGAAAACTGGATCCGAAACTCATTTGCGTCTTATCTTAGGATAAGCCCTCGACCGATTAGTATTGGTCAGCTCCATGCATTACTGCACTTCCACCCCCAACCTATCTACCTCGTCGTCTTCAAGGGGTCTTACATACTGGGAAATCTCATCTTGAGGGGGGCTTCACGCTTAGATGCTTTCAGCGCTTATCCCTTCCGTACATAGCTACCCAGCGGTGCTCCTGGCGGAACAACTGGTACACCAGCGGTACGTCCATCCCGGTCCTCTCGTACTAAGGACAGCTCCTCTCAAATTTCCTACGCCCACGACAGATAGGGACCGAACTGTCTCACGACGTTCTGAACCCAGCTCGCGTACCGCTTTAATGGGCGAACAGCCCAACCCTTGGGACCTACTTCAGCCCCAGGATGCGATGAGCCGACATCGAGGTGCCAAACCTCCCCGTCGATGTGGACTCTTGGGGGAGATAAGCCTGTTATCCCCAGGGTAGCTTTTATCCGTTGAGCGATGGCCCTTCCATGCGGTACCACCGGATCACTAAGCCCGACTTTCGTCCCTGCTCGACTTGTAGGTCTCGCAGTCAAGCTCCCTTCTGCCTTTGCACTCTTCGAATGATTTCCAACCATTCTGAGGGAACCTTGGGGCGCCTCCGTTACTCTTTAGGAGGCGACCGCCCCAGTCAAACTGCCCACCTGACACTGTCCTCGCACCGGATTACGGTACCAAGTTAGAACCTAGATACGATCAGGGTGGTATCCCAAGGATGCCTCCCTTCAAGCTGGCGCTCAAAGTTCGACGGCTCCCACCTATCCTGTACAGATCGTACCCAAATTCAATATCAAGCTGCAGTAAAGCTCCATGGGGTCTTTCCGTCTTGTCGCGGGTAACCTGCATCTTCACAGGTATTAAAATTTCACCGGATCTCTCGTTGAGACAGCGCCCAAGTCGTTACGCCATTCGTGCGGGTCAGAATTTACCTGACAAGGAATTTCGCTACCTTAGGACCGTTATAGTTACGGCCGCCGTTTACTGGGGCTTCGGTTCATAGCTTCGCTCTTGCGAGCTTACCACTCCCCTTAACCTTCCAGCACCGGGCAGGCGTCAGCCCGTATACTTCGCCTTGCGGCTTCGCACAGACCTGTGTTTTTGCTAAACAGTCGCTTGGGCCTTTTCACTGCGGCCCCCTCGGGCTATTCACCCTACCGAGGCACCCCTTCTCCCGAAGTTACGGGGTCATTTTGCCGAGTTCCTTAACGAGAGTTCTTCCGCGCGCCTTAGAATTCTCTTCTCGCCTACCTGTGTCGGTTTGCGGTACGGGCACCTTCTCCTGGCTAGAGGCTTTTCTTGGCAGTCTGAGATCATGACCTTCGCTACTATAATTTTCGCTCCCCATCACAGCCCAGCCTTAACGATGTGCGGATTTGCCTACACACCAGCCTCACTGCTTAGACGGACATCCATCCGTCCGCGTCACTACCCTACTGCGTCACCCCATCGCTCATAACGGATTACGGTGGTA
>NZ_JBBOXA010000001.1:115000-180000 GCF_038007385.1 Paenibacillus sp. FSL M8-0228 | reverse complement strand
CTTGATTTCAAAAGGACGCACTAACCGAGAAATGTACATGGCCGTGGCCTCTCCTTCAATGTTCGGGTTCGTAGCTAAAATCAGCTCCTTGACGCGTTCATCACTGAGTCTATTCAGCAATTCCTTGAGTTTGATATCCTCAGGACCAATTCCCTCCATAGGAGATATCGCCCCGTGAAGCACATGGTAAAAACCATTAAACTCTTTGGTACGCTCCATAGCCACCAAATCCTTGGAATCCTGAACAACACAAATGACGGAAGTATCCCTTGTCTTATCCTGACAGATCCGACATGGGTCTGTGTCCGTAATGTTGCCGCAGACTGAACAGAAGTGAAGGTTACGTTTCACATTGACCAGCGCTTTGGCAAAGTCAATCACATCATCTTCCTTCATTTTCAGTACGTGAAAAGCCAACCGGGCAGCCGTCTTTGGCCCTACTCCCGGCAGGCGCGTAAAAGCGTCAATTAGCTTTGCAATCGGCTCCGGATAATACAATAGCGTGTTTCTCCTTTATGCAGCAGACTAGAACAAGCCCGGAATTTTCATGCCGCCTGTAAATTTACCCATATCATCATTAGCCAGTTCATCTGCTTTGGACAAAGCATCATTGACTGCAGTCAGCACAAGATCTTGCAACATTTCTACATCATCAGGATCTACAGCTTCCGGTTTGATCGTGATGGACAACACTTTTTTATGTCCATTTACCTCCACCGTCACAACACCGCCGCCAGAAGTTCCTTCGATTACTTTTCCGCCAAGTTCCTCCTGGGCTTTCAGCATTTGTTCCTGCATTTTTTTCACTTGCTTCATCATTTGGTTCATATTGTTCATTTCAATCATCTCCTTTAATGAAGTATACATCTAGACACTTGCTTTAATCTTTAATAACTACCAAATCTTCCCCAAAAAGTTGAATAGCTTCATCAATCCAGGGCTCCTTGGACTTTCCCGGCGCATCATGCTCCGGCTCTAGTTGCAATTCTTCGGCAGGCTGGTCGGAAACTCCTTCAATCGCAGCATTCCAATCCTTTTGCATCATCGTTACTAAACGATAAGGATGACCCAACTGCTCATGCAATACCTTCTCGATGACCTGCTTATTGGCAGGCTTTTCGGTAGTTTCACGATGAATATTGTTCTTAAATGCGACCAGTACACTGTCCTCTAACACAGAAACTGGCTCACCGTCCATAAACCAGGCATGAACCGTAACTTTCGCCTCTTTTACCCCTTGCAAAATCTGACTCCACTTACGCCCCGCTGCCGCGAATGCTTCGCTCGACTTCTCAGCGATATAGCGATCCAACTGGGAAGGGAGTTTGGCTGGTGCTGAAATCCGCGGAGCAGGGGCACGCCCCCCGGAAGCCTGACGGCCACCCGACGATGCCTCCTGCCCCCCTCCCACGGCCAATCCACCTTGCAGCGCGCGTTCCAGTTTCTTTTCCAGTTCAGCAAGCTGGCGCTTCAACATTACGACATCTTCCTGGTCAGCTGCAGCGTCAGAGCGTTGTGCGGTCGGCTGAGCAACAGCACCTGCTTCCCCCGGAATACTACATAGCTTCAATAGAGCTACCTCAAACAAGGTTTGGGGCTGTACGGCATATTTCATCTCGCTCTGGTAACGATTAAGGGTGTCAATCATTGCAAAGAGTTGCTCCTTGGTAAAAGCATCTGCCACTTCCTTAAATCGCTCTGGATCCAGCACTCGCTCCGTCATTTTGGTCGCCTGAGGCACCATCTTGATCATTAGCAGATCTCGGAAATAGTACAGAAGATTCTCCATGCACTTATCTGCACTTTTACCTTCCTGCATAAAGCTCTCGATCATTTGGAGCACCGTGCCCACATCTTCTTTCAGCAATGCTAAGGCAAGCTTACCGAATTGCTCGGACGCAATACCTCCCGTCATGTCCAGCACCTGCTGATAAGTAACCCGACCATCTGTAAACGAGGATATCTGATCCAAAACGCTAACCGCATCTCGCATCCCGCCATCTGAAAGACGGGCAATGTACTGCAGTGCATCCGAATCAGCCTGTATGTTCTCCTGTTGACATATCAGGTCAAGCCGCTCTGTCTGTTCTTCCAGCGATACACGGCGGAAGTCAAACCGCTGGCAACGCGAAATAATGGTAGCCGGAATCCGATGTGGTTCAGTCGTAGCCAATATGAACATCACGTGTGGCGGCGGCTCTTCCAGCGTCTTGAGCAGCGCATTGAACGCTTCCGTCGTCAGCATGTGCACTTCATCAATGATATAAACCTTGTGCCGCACTTCTGTGGGCGCATATTTGACTTTATCGCGCAAATCACGAATCTCTTCAACGCCCCGGTTGGAGGCTGCATCAATCTCCTGTACATCCATGACCGCTCCGGCCGTGATCCGTTTACAGGCTTCGCATTCGTTGCAAGGTTCCGGCGCAGGTCCATGCTCACAGTTGATTGCCTTGGCCAAAATTTTGGCCGCACTCGTCTTACCTGTTCCTCGTGGACCGCTGAACAGGTAGGCATGGGACGTGCGATTTTCGCGGATGGCATTCTGCAATGTCTGGATAATATGCTGTTGTCCTACCATGTCCTTGAAAGCCTGCGGCCGCCAAGCACGGTACAACGCTATATGTTCCAATGCGCGTTACCCTCTTTCCCATTCACTTTCATGACCATTCATGGTCACTTCATTATACTATACTCCCGTCCGAATCTAAACCAGACACCTTCCAATTTATAAAACACAAAAAAACATCTTCGCAATGATTGCCAAGATGTTCTAATTACCAATATATACCGTGCACCTGTTATTGATCGTTGTGATCCGAGCGGCAATCCTGAACAGCAACTCGGGCTAGGCAACCCTCCGGCACAAGAGTGGGCCTGCTTATGGCTGCTTCCTTCCGGACCTGACCAGGTTCACAAGTACTCATTGCGGAGGACCCAGCCGTCAACATTGTGCGCAGGGACCAGCCTCACATCAACAACACCTCTAACAGGAATTCAACCTCGCTATAGCGGATTGCGAGTTACAGGGCACCGCTACCTCCCCATCTAGCACGGTGAAAATAAGTATATCTTAAGGCCGCATAAAAAGCAAATACACATTATTACAAAAAGAGCCCTCTGCAGTCGCAGAAGGCTCTAATAACTTTATAACTTGCGGTAATCCATTAGATACCGTATTTCTTTTTGAAACGATCCACGCGTCCACCAGCATCAATAAATTTCTGCTTGCCTGTGAAGAACGGGTGGCAGGCGGAGCAAATCTCCACACGCAGAGATCCTTTCACAGAACCAGTTTCAAACGAATTTCCGCAAGCACAAGTGACAGTAGTTACGTTAAATGTTGGTTGAATAGCTTGTTGCATTGAACTTTCACCTCTTTCCGCCCTGAACGTCCTATCAGTCCAGAGTTGTATGAACACATGTTCACATTATAGCACTTGAATATGAGCGTTTCAACAACTCTTTTCTGCATTCAGAAACAGCGCAAAACAGGTGTATTTCAATTGCTGTGTGACCGTTTTAGGCCTTGGCAAATTTAGGACGTGCCTGCCCTTGCGGCGGTACATGAGTGTATGAACCGATGACTACATCCGGCAGTTCCTCACGATAAATCTCAAGCATTTGCTTCATGCCAAGGATCTCACCTTGTGCAGGTGGAATCAATTCCAGATAGCTTTCAGGATCGATGTTCAAATTACGCATTTGAATCAGCCTGAGCTTAGTTCGTTTGGCAAATTCAATCATTGCCTCAATTTCTTCTTCTCGGTCAGTTACACCCGGAAAAATCAAATAATTAATCGACGTATATACACCCTGCTCAGAAGCATAACGAAGTGATTTTTCCACATTAGCCAACGTGTAACCGCGCGGCTTGTAATACGCATTGTAATGATCGTCCAGTGCACTAATGGTACTAACGCGCATCAGATCAAGACCCGCATCCACGATTCCCCGGATATGATCGCTCAATCCCGCATTCGTATTGATATTGATGTATCCCATATCCGTAATGGAACGCACCTCTTTGATCGAATCAATAATCAGTTTGGCTTGTGTGGAAGGCTCACCTTCGCAACCTTGACCAAAACTAATGATGGATTCCGGTGTCTTCAAATGTTCCAGCATAACTTCTACAATTTCTTCGACGCGAGGACGGAAGTTCATTCTTGTCTGCGGAGATACGAAGCCACTGTCATCTGGCTGTTCAGATATACACCCAAAGCAACCCGCATTACAAGAATAAGATACCGGAACTCCCCCCTCCCAGCGATTCAGGAATGTGTTCGAGGAAGTAAGGCATTCGTAGCCAAGCGCACAGTTAGACAAATGTTGGTACAGCCGATTTTCGGGATATTGCTCCGTCATCCGCTGAACACCCAATTTAACTTGATGGCGGTCACAGTTTTCCGGATTCCACTTGGACGGACTGTCACTCTGCTCAGCCGTTACATAAAATGCTCCGTCTTTCCAGACTACGGCCGAATAACCGAACAAGGGAAGCTTGTACTCCTTATCGGTCTTCACATATCCCGGCAGGCACAAGCGTGTAAAACCTTGCGGCAATAAAGCCCCTACTGCTTGCATATCTCCGGGAAGAGAAACCATTTCCCCTGTTTCAGGGTTCATACCGACCGGGCGAGTGCTGGGCAGGCTTACCAATGTAGCTCCTTCCGGTAACGGAATAAGCTCATCCTCCATGATTTCAACAATCATGTCTGCACTACGTGCAAGCCCATACAAAGAAGCATGATCATATACATTGCCTTTTTCGTCGGCATACACCAAATACATTTTGGAGCTCCTTTCGCTCCGTTAAGCCTACGCCATTAACAAAATGAATGATAACGACTGTGTACTTACGGAACAGATAAAATACATGAATGGGTTTTAGTTGGTTGAGGCCGGGACTGAGGCTGTGGTAGAACGCGTAGTTCTCCGTTGTTGCCCACCAGAACTGCTTTGCGAGCCACCGGAAGAAGGTGCCGCCAAATCAAACGAAGCCAGAAATTCAGCATTAGTCTTGCTATTACGCAGCTTTTTGAGGAAGCCTTCCACAAAATCATGGCTTTCCGTCATATTTTTACGAATGGCCCAGATCGTATCCAATTCTTCCTTGTTCAACAACACTTCCTCACGGCGTGTGCCGGAACGACGAATATCAATCGCAGGGAAGATACGACGTTCTGCCAGCTTGCGGTCCAAATGCAACTCCATGTTGCCTGTACCTTTAAACTCTTCATAAATGATATCGTCCATGCGTGATCCTGTATCAATCAGCGCTGTAGCAAGAATCGTCAAGCTACCGCCTTCCTCCACATTCCGAGCCGCACCAAAAAAGCGTTTTGGACGGTGAAATGCCGCCGGATCAATACCCCCACTCAAAGTACGACCAGAAGGAGGAATAACGAGATTGTACGCACGAGCCAAACGCGTGATGCTATCCAACAGGATGACAACATCCTTTTTATGTTCTACGAGACGTAGCGCACGCTCCAACACGAGTTCTGCCACTTTGATGTGATTTTCAGGAAGTTCGTCAAATGTAGAGGCCACAACTTCACCTTTAACAGAACGCTGCATGTCGGTCACTTCTTCAGGGCGTTCATCAATCAACAAGACAAAAAGCTCGATCTCGGGATTGTTGGTAGAAATGCTATTGGCAATTTCTTTGAGGAGAAGCGTCTTCCCAGCTTTGGGAGGTGCTACAATGAGTCCGCGCTGTCCAAGTCCGACAGGGGCCAGTACATCCATAATTCTCGTAGACAAATGGTTGGGGGAAGTTTCAAGGACTAATTTGGTTTGCGGATACAGTGGAGTCAGTGCAGGAAAGTGTAGCCGCTCAGCAGCTTGCTCAGGACTTCTTCCATTGACGGCGTTAACTTGAAGCAATCCAAAATATCGTTCATTCTCTTTTGGCGTTCGGCACTTACCGGAAACAAGATCGCCTGTTCTCAAGTCAAACTTGCGGATTTGTGAAGCAGAGATGTAAATATCTTCGGTACTCGGGAGATAATTGATCGGCCTCAGAAAGCCGTAACCTTCAGGAAGGATTTCCAGAACCCCTTGCATAAACATCAATCCGCTCTTCTCAGCTTGTGCACGCAGGATAGCGAAAATTAGTTCTTTCTTCTTGAGCGTTCCGTAGTACGGGATCTGGTATTGCTTGGCCAGCTTGTACAGGTCGGTCAGCTTCATTTCTTCCAGATCGGAAATTTGCAGATCCATATAATAACCACCTATTCAATTATTAAGTCCATTCATACATCTAAATGATAGACAATGATATCATAAACACCATTAACATAATTTTAACCAAAACAAATAAAGTTATGCAGCCATCTGCCTGGATTATACCGAATTATTCCGGTTTTCCGATAATTGATTGTTAGGTATGAACCACAATCTTTTATCAAGCAGCGGCTGCACAGGTGTTGCCCGTTCTATCGCTTTCGTTCCAGGAGTTCGAAAAAATTGCACGGCTTAATTATTCAGTCTGCCGCCATACATCCGCGCCCAAAAGACGCAGGTTAGAGACAAGGTGATCATAACCACGGTCAATGTACTCGACACCCGTCACCTCGGTTACGCCTTCGCTTACTGTAAGTCCAGCAATGACAAGGGCCGCTCCGGCGCGCAGATCTGCCGCTTTTACTTTAGCTGCATTCAATCGACCACCCTCTATAATGGCAGACCGACCCTCTACGCGAATTTTAGCCCCCATACGCACCAGCTCAGGGACGTGCTTAAAACGACTGCTGTACACAAAATCGCTCAATACACTGACACCCTGCGCTTGGGTAAGCAAGCTGGTCATGGGAGATTGTAAATCTGTGGCGAATCCGGGGTATATCAAGGCTTTAACGTCGACATGTTCATAAGAAGGTGCACCCAGTACGCGAATACTTTCATCATATTCCTCGATACCGATGCCCATTTCCTGCATTTTTGCAGTGAGAGCCTCCATATGTTTGGGGATTACGTTGTCAATCAATACATTTCCACGGGTTGCCGCAGCAGCAATCATGTATGTGCCCGCTTGTATACGGTCAGGTATAATGGAATGACGGCAGCCATGTAGCTCCGACACACCTTCAATTCGAATCGTCTCCGTACCGGCGCCTTTAATAATGGCCCCCATAGAGTTTAAAAGGGTTGCTACATCTATAATCTCAGGCTCTTTAGCCGCATTTTCGATAATTGTGGCGCCTTTGGCACGTGCTGCCGCCAGCATAATATTAATGGTAGCGCCTACGCTGCTAACATCCAAGTAAATCTTGGTTCCGCGCAGTTCTTTGGCGTGCAAATGAATAGCGCCGTGCTCGTTCGTAACCGTGGCACCCAGCGCTTCAAAACCTTTGATATGCTGATCAATGGGCCGGGGTTCGAAATTGCACCCTCCTGGCAAACCGATGATCGCTTCCTTGAATCTGCCCAGCATGGCTCCCATCATATAATAAGAGGCTCGTAATTTCTTAACAGGCCCATTCGGCATAGGAATGGATTTAATAGAGGATGGATCTATTTTCATCTGGCTACCTTCCCAGGCAACCGTTGCACCAAGTTCCTCCAGTATCTCGGAATACACCGCCACATCACTTAACAGTGGCAAATTGTCCAAAATGACTTCCGACTCTGCCAGAATGGCTGCGGGAATCAAGGCGATGGCACTGTTTTTGGCACCGCTGATGGAAACTGTACCCTGAAGCGGCCGTCCACCGGTGATCATCAATTTTTCCATAAGCTTGAGGGTCCCCCTACGTGTTTTGCAGTCGGTCAAACAATAATCTCAAATCAAAATTTTTAACTTTTTTAGTGGTGAAAATGGAAAGACACCGGCTAAGCGGTGTGCTTTCCATACCAAACTATTCAACTGTACAGATTTAAGTATTTTGTGCAGCAGAACTACAGCTACAACTAAGAAATACATCTAGCCTGTGCAGACGCACGACCAGTTTAACTTATTATTACGCTTTGTTGTTGGAACCGAACTCACGAATTTTACCGATAACGGTTTGTTTAATCGCTTCACGACCTGGAGCGATGAATGTACGTGGGTCATAAGCATCCGGTTTCTCAGCAAGCACTTCACGAACCACTTTCGCAAATACGATTTGGTTCTCAGTGTTTACATTGATTTTGGAAGTTCCCAAGGAGATTGCTTTTTTAATGTCATGTGTTGGGATGCCAGTACCACCGTGCAGAACGAGTGGAAGTTTGATTGCATTGCAGATCTCTTCCATTTCTTTGAATCCGAGGTTTGGCTCGCCTTTGTATGGTCCGTGTACGGAACCCAGTGCAGGTGCCAGTGTATCGATACCTGTTTCGTTAACGATACGCAGACAGTCGTCCAACTTAGCGTACATTACGTCGCCGACAACATCATCCTCTTGACCGCCAACCATTCCAACTTCAGCTTCAACAGAAACGCCTTTGGAATGAGCATATTCAACCACTTTTTTCGTTGTAGCAATGTTTGTGTCGATTGGGCTGTGGGAATCGTCAATCATAACGGATGTGAACCCAGCGTCGATAGCTTCTTTACATTTTTCAAAGCTGGAACCGTGGTCCAAATGGATCGCAACCGGAACGGTGATTTTCATGTCATGAATAAGACCTTCTACCATTTTAACTACAGTGTAGAATCCGCCCATGTGACGTGCTGCGCCTTCAGAAACACCCAAGATTACTGGGGATTTTTCTTCTTCAGCAGCGCCCAAAATAGCTTGAGTCCACTCCAGGTTATTAATGTTGTATTGACCTACTGCGTATTTTCCTTCGAGTGCTTTGTTCAACATGTCTTTCATAGATACCAATGGCATGGTTACAGTCCTCCTAAAGGTGTTTGGGTTTGTCTATATTTTTAGCCGACATCACATACGGGCTTATTATACCACAACCCATGTTAAATACTAAACAAGCTTTTGCATATCAACACATACAAAAATCACGCTCAGGACGCCGTTTTTCGATAGAATTGTATAAGGAGAGGATTTACTTTCAGTATTTCCCATAATCACAAACAAAAAACCCTGTTGTGTTAACAGAGTTCTCAACCACCGTGACTCACCTAGTCACCTCTGAGTTGTTTGTTCACAGCAATCCGCATTTCGTCAATATCAAAGGGCTTGGTAAAATGCATTAGCGCACCTAGCTCCGTCGCCTCTTTAATCATGTCCAGTTCTCCATATGCTGTCATCATAATAACCTTGATATCGGGATTCATGGTTTTTAGATGTTTCAGAATTTCGAGTCCGTCCATACCTGGAATTTTCATATCGAGCAGAACCAGATCAGGTGGTTCCTTCTCAACAATTTCAAGTGCAATTTTCCCGTTCGCCGCCTGAAAGGTCTCATAACCCTCACTTCCGAACACTTCCATCAGTAAAATCCGTATTCCATTCTGGTCATCGACGATTAATACTTTCTTCTTTTCCAATGTTTTAACCTCCTAAGATCTTAAAACGAGGATCATGCAGCTATTGCCATAACAGCGTCCGATGACGTACAATATCCGTCCCATACCTAAAACTATATTCGCTCCTGCAAAAAGAAAATCCTTCTCTAATACATAATTGTGGAATATTCTTTCATAATCAGGAAGCATGGGATAAAAAAAGACCTCCCGTAGGAGGTCTTTCAAGCCGTAGCATTAACCTTGAAGCTGCAATGCTGCCTTTACAAATTCACGGAACAAAGGCTGCGGACGATTCGGACGGGAAGTAAATTCCGGGTGGAATTGTACCGCCAGGAACCACGGATGCTCAGGGAGCTCCACGATTTCCACCAAGCGTCCATCCGGTGAAGTACCGGAAATGCGAAGACCCGCTTTTTCAATAACTTCACGATATTCGTTATTGAATTCGTACCGATGACGGTGTCTTTCGTACACCAGCTCGTCGTTGTAGCAAGCCGAAGCCAGGGAACCTTCCACCAGTTTGCATGGATACAAGCCAAGACGCATCGTACCGCCCAGATCTTCGATGTCTTTTTGGTCGGGAAGCAAGTCAATGACAGGATAATCCGTTGCCGGATTAATTTCCGAGCTGTTGGCTCCTTCGAGACCAGCCAGGGAACGTGCAACCTCAATGACAGATACCTGCATACCCAGACAAATACCGAAGAACGGAATTTTTTGCTCCCGCGCATAACGGATAGTACTAATTTTGCCTTCAATTCCGCGATCGCCGAAGCCACCTGGTACGAGAATGCCGCCAATGCCGCCCAGCATGTCAGCTACGTTCTCGTCCGTCACTTCTTCAGCGTTCACCCAACGGATTTTTACGTCTGCATTCGCATCAAATCCAGCGTGCGAAAGTGATTCAACCACACTTAAATAAGCATCATGTAATGCAACATATTTACCAACAATAGCAATTTCAACCGTTTTATCCAGCTTGCTGATTCGATCAACTAACCCTTCCCATTCGGTCATATCTGGTGCAGGTGTTGTCAGCTTGAGATGGTTAACTACGATTTCGTCCAAGCCTTCTTCACGTAGGTTCAACGGAACCTCGTAGAGGGTTGAAGCATCGCGGCATTCTACCACTGCATTCGCATCAATATCGCAGAACAATGCAATTTTAGCCTTCATATCGGAGGACAGTTCATGCTCTGTACGGCAAACAATGACATTCGGTTGGATGCCGATGCTGCGCAGTTCTTTTACACTGTGCTGGGTTGGCTTGGTTTTAACCTCACCAGCAGCTTTAATATAAGGAATGAGCGTTACGTGAATATACATCACATTTTCGCGCCCAACTTCGCTTTTGAGCTGACGAATAGCTTCCAAAAATGGCAAGCTCTCAATATCGCCCACAGTACCGCCGATTTCTGTAATAATTACGTCCGAACCCGCTTCACGGCCTGCACGGTACACGCGCTCCTTGATTTCGTTCGTAATATGAGGGATAACCTGCACCGTACCGCCCAAATATTCTCCGCGACGCTCTTTGCTGATTACGCTGGAATATACCTTGCCTGTTGTGACATTGCTGTTCTTGGACAGATTAATATCAATAAAGCGCTCATAGTGTCCCAAGTCAAGGTCCGTTTCCGCACCATCATCCGTTACAAACACTTCACCGTGCTGGTAAGGACTCATCGTACCCGGATCGACATTCAGGTAAGGGTCAAATTTTTGAATCGTTACCTTCAGTCCCCTGTTCTTCAAAAGCCTCCCCAGTGAAGCTGCCGTAATCCCTTTGCCCAAGGAAGACACAACCCCGCCTGTCACAAAAATATACTTTGTCACTGTTCAAAACCCTCCTAGATAAGATGCAAAATTCAGGCGACATTATGATGTTATCGTAACCCGTTTGCACGGATTATCATCCATGAAGAAGGCAGCGGAATCATTTTCCATGTCCGCCGCCCTTAGCCTTCTTTCATGAGTGAAAACACCCCTATAAAAAACAAAAAAGCACTCCCGTAGTACGGGGCACTTTTATAAAAAAAGCAAACATATAAGTGAATCAATCATAAGCCCAAGCAATAGTTTACCCCGTGTCCAATCCGCTGTCAAGGAAGTTATATGTGTTAATTTGTCCATTGAACCAGATTGGAGAGAATCCACCTGAAAGCTTTAAATCAGAAGAGGTTTTCAATAAAACGGTCATGAAAAAGGGGAGAACGCATCTCCCCTTGCAGCCTGTTCCTAACGAAGTGAATCGTCGTCTTCCGTCGACTCATCGTCATTTTCATCTTCTGAATCTTCCTCATCACTGAGGTCCTCGTCGTCTATAACCACGTCTTCATCACTATCATCATCATCTTCTCCGTCGAACAGCTCGTCTTCGCCGTCCTCGTCTTCGCTATCTGCATCGAAGTCGTCATCAGAGTTGTATGTTTCTTCTTCATGATAGTCATCTTCGTCGTCATCGTCTTCGTCGTTAATAATACGAGGACGCTTGGCGCCTGTCAGGGCATCTTCGGATTTATCTACCGGATACCAACGTTTCAAGCCCCACAGATTCGTACCGACACAGGCAAAACGCCCGTCAATGTTGATTTCAGTATATAGCTGAGCAATAACGTCATTAATTTCTTCGTCAGACAAGCCGCGCAATTTGGCGACTTCCTTCATCAGGTCACGGTAATAATATGGAGTATTGGCTGCTTTCAATACCATAAATGCCAAGTCCACCATTGGAGTCTCGTGGACTTTCTCCGGGTCAATCTTCAAGTTGAGTGGGGTACTCACCTAGGGACACTTCCTCTCACACGTAATTCACAAGAACATGTTTCAGAGCATACACGATACATGCAATACTAACATATCCATTATCAAAACTAAGTAAAACCTATTTGGAAGCAAATTGCAAGTTAAAGATGGGTATCGTCATAATTTCCAGGAATATCCCCCTAAACAAGACGGCACACGTAAAAAGACGGGGTCCCCCCCGTCTTCGACTGTACCCGCTTCGGGAGAACCCCCAAAGTTGTTGCACAAGAGCTTATGCCCTCCATGTATCGTATGTGTCCACATCCACTTTGACACGACAAGCAGGCCTATTTACTTAAAAAAGGGGCAGGTTTCCCATGCCGCAGCTGACGCTTGCTCATACTATACCTCAGCATGGCTCATCGGAGGGGGACCGTCTCAAATGGACTATCCGGATTTTTTGCAGCGTTTGCATGAGGGTATTTCGGAGCCGTCCGGCAGTGGACGGAACAAACAGATTATCACGTTCGATAAGCCTCACCAATACCGGGAATGCCTGTCCTATCTCAGGAAGCTGAAACCCGAGCTTGCGGGATTACGGCAAGTACAACCGGCCAGACTAATCCGTGCTTTAATCGCTCCGCTTTCAGGGGGAGACAGGCTGGGCAAATATCACAACGGTGTTACCGTTGAAGAAGATACCCGCATGAAGGTTCACGCTGAAACTGCTCATATACCAAAAGCAGAGAAGAACCTTTCCATGCCATGGGGAGTCAAACAGGTACGTGCATACAAGGCTTGGCCTTCCTCGACAGGGAATCGGGTCAGAATCGGTGTGATCGACACAGGAGCGGATTTTCAACATCCTGATCTTCGCCATTCTCTCGCCAGAGGTATTAATTTGCTTAACCGAACCATGCTACCCTATGACGATAATGGCCATGGTACTCATATTGCTGGAACTATCGCGGCGTCCAACTATGACGAAGGTATGGTGGGCGTAGCACCACGAGCTTTAATTCATCCCGTAAAAGCATTTGATCATAATGGAGCCGCCTACGTCTCCGATATCATTCTTGGTATCGACTGGTGTGTATTAAATCGTGTCGATATCATCAATATGAGCTTTGGTATGAAGTCGCGCAGCAAGGCATTACTTGATATGGTGAATAAGGCATATCATAACGGCATCGTCGTTGTAGCGTCCTCAGGAAACGAGGGCAAGCGCCGAAGTATTGACTACCCCGCCCGCTATTCCCAGACGATCTCAGTGGGGGCTACTGACAAATACAGACGCATTGCACCTTTCAGCAACCGAGGGCAATTTGTAGACGTGTACGCACCTGGCGAAAAGATCACATCCTCCTGGATCCATGGCAAGCATCACGAAATGAGTGGTACCTCTATGGCTACTTCCCATGTGACCGGAAGCATCGCACTTCTCCTTTCACTGAGGCCGGAACTGGGGCCTGGAGAAATCAAGGCGTTGCTTAAGCGTACCGCCACACCACTACGCCTGCGCAAAAGCGCTGGACGTAGCTCTATCTCGACCAAACTTGGCGAAGTCGATGCCTTCCGGTTGATGCAGGAGGGCACAAAGTGAATGATGATGTGATGCTAAACCTCTAGTGTATCGCCTGGCTCCAGAGAGTGAACTTTTCTGGAAGGACCTTCACATCCACTATTTTCTTCTCTTATCAACTCATCTCGTACCAGGTCAGTCTGCAGCTTCGGCGCATGAACGAGTACAACCTGTTTGCTAGGCAGCTCCTTCAGCATTTGCCGCACATCTGATAATCCCTGATGCACCTTATAAATCAAATGCCGAGCTACACAGCTGTTATTTTGATCCATACGTTCCAACAGATATTTGCCAAAAGAACCATGTGGAGCATGCCCGGTCAATATAACACTGTTGCTGATTCTTTCTCCGCTATCATTACCCTCCCCCATGTTGCGGTTATCCGATAGATACTGATAGTACCAGCGCGCCTGTGGGGAATCCATCATGCCGTCTCTTGTTATGATAATAGCCGTTGGGTTCTGTTCCAGCAGACTCACTCGTTCCGCAGCATCACGAGGCACGAAGACCCTGTCACTGTTTAGCACATGTTTTATTCGCGCTAGAGCTTCCGGACGCAGCCATTCTTTCCAGCGGTTTAACTGTTTCAATCCCTGCCATATGTCGTGCTCTACAATCATTGCCTGTTCAGGGAATTGCTCACTAGCCCATACAATCAAGTCCTGTCCTCTGCCAAAGGCAGGCACCGGCAACAACACATGGCCACCAGACCATAATATCCGCTCCATCTCGACCCTCAGCCGCTCCAGCTTAACAGGCTGCGGGTCTATATCCATGCCATACGCATTGTCCATAATGGATATGTCCGCTAGATTGGGCTCTGACTTCCATTCAGGCAGGTCATGCAGCCCCTCCCCAACACCCAAGTCTGGCGCATCGGCAGCAAGAAGCTCAGATTCGCGGCTGTAATCTCCAGAAAAAAACAACCGCTTCCCTTCCATTTCTACCACATACCATACTGCACCAGCCAAATGTCCACTGCGTCCCCACATGATTCTCATACTCGGACAAGCCTCAAGCCATTCTCCTGCTGGCGCCTCATCTTCTAGATAGCGATAAGCAATGGATTGGATGTTCTGTTCGTCGTATGGTAGTTCTGCTCCTCTTGATTCAACATAAGTATGCCAGGAGCGAAAATAGGAGCCTAACTGCTCAGCAGTGGCCTTGGTCGTCCAGACCTCCCCCTGGTATCCATACTTGTACAGTAGGGGGAGTGCCATGGAATGATCCTCATGTGCATGAGACAGCAATACAGCGGTCAGTCTCTCCGCCACCTGCGGTGGGAAAACCGGATATTGTCCGGTTCCTTCCTTTTTCACGCCACAATCCAGCATGACGCGATGCTGTTTTCCTTCAAAAACATAGCAGGAACGGCCATGTTCGCCCGCCCCTCCCCAAATCCTAAGCTTAGTCATGATTATTTCCACTTTCTTCGCGAGTTTAAGCTTTCCATTAAGATCAGTAGCAACGTGGTCATTCCGACCGATATGACAGCCATCGCCATCCCAAGCGACACCTGTCCCTGTTCAAATTGTGCAAATATGTAGGTTGCTGACGTCTGAACGGATGGTGGCAAAATCAGTAATGATCCTACCAATTCGCGTGAAGCAATGGTAAATGTCATCATCCAACCAGCGAGCATTCCCGGTACAATCAGCGGCAGTACAATCCGGCGGAATATATAAGACGGTCGCCCGCCAAATACCTGCCCCGCCTGAAAAAGGCCAGCGTCCACCTGTGTAAAGGCGCTTTTGACATACTGCACAGTATAAGGAACAAACAAGATAACATACGTCAGAATGACCATGCCGTATGTGTTATACAATGGAATCGGCATCCATGGTGAGTTCCACCACAAAATCAGGCCCACCACCATAACAATTCCCGGCACCGTATTCGGAAGCAAACTAAATGCATCAACCGTCCGTTGGATTCTTGTGCGTGAGCCGCCAATGACAAGTGCAAACCAAGTGCCCAGCACCACAGCAAGCGTCGATGCGCCCAAAGAGAGAAATACGCTGTTCAGGAGCGCCTCCATACTCTCTGATCCCCAAGACAGCAGTTCCTTGTAAGAGTCGAGCGTCAAATTATCCCAGGCAAGTCCCATTCCCCTCAGCTTCATCGTCGAGGCTGAAAGAATTGAAAAATAAGGAATGCCAATGGACGCAATGAGCAACAATAGAATGAATGCAACACTCAGCCCCGTAGTCCAACCGGATATACGAAGACGGGACGGACGCGAACCTTTACCACCTACCAGCCTATACGTAAACTTCCGGTTGATCACCGACTGCGCATACCACATGAGCAGGCAGGCGGTTAACAGCACCGAGGCCATCGACGTCGCTTTGCTAAAATCTATGGGCCAGCTAGAAATGTATTTGTGGATTTCTGAAGTCATGACCTCATACCCGATACGTCGCCCAAAGGTAGCGGGGGTGCCAAACTCGGCAATCGTTTTAACGAAAATGAGCAGCGCGCCCATTCCGTAAGCCGAAAGCAGCAGCGGTAAAATGATTCGACGGAATCTGTACAGAAAGCCGCCGCCCATTACGGCACCCGCCTCCTCCAGACTCCCGCCAATCCTCACCAGCGCCCCGCGCAGCAGCAGGTACAGGAATGGAAATAGATGTAGGCTCATGATCATCACCATGCCACCAAGGCTAAAGAAGGATGGCGTTAAGAAATACAGGTCCGGGAACAACTGCTCCAGATATCCGTTTTTTTGCATAAACAGAATCCAGCCCATGGACCCGATATAGGGCGGGGTCATAAACGGAATTAGCAGCACGACATCCAACCAGCGCCAGTGCGCAAGACGAGTGTTGGACATGATCCAGGCTAGCGGAAGTGCAAGTACCGTTGTTCCTGCAATCACACAGATACCTAGCCAAATCGAGCTGAATAGCACTCCCGCAAATGGTGAAGCAGCTAACGTTCGAAAAGGTGCATCCCACTGAAATTCTTCATCAACATACACACTTTGGATAAAGATTTGCAGCAACGGCATCACAATCAAGAAAAGAAGCGCGATCAGAGCCAGCGTCAGACACCACGCTCTGATGTGTTTAACGGATAAGCCTCCCATCGGCTTATTTGAACATTTGCGTGAACTTCTCTGTCACGTCTGATCCATGTTCGCCCATCCATTCCCAATTGGTCTTCAGCAATGGGATCTCGTCCAGATTGGCACGCTTGTCAGCTTTGATATCCGTGCGGCCCGGGAGTAAGGAGGCATCCGCTACTAGTTTCTGTGCGTCGTCCGACAACAGATAGTCAATAAATGCCTTGGCATTCTGCTCATGCTGCGTTGACCTGAGAATTGCAGCAGGACGTGGGCTGATGACGGTTCCCTCTGTTGGATAGACGATGTCAATCGGCTCGCCTTTGGCTTTAGCCTTGTAGGTCATGTAATCGACTGCAGCAACGACTATACCTTTAGCTCCGGTAATCACGGGGTCCAGCGCTTCCTGATTGGCACCAGCCATAGCAACACCGTTAGCCTTGTACTGCTCGAACAACGTCCAGCCTCCATCGCCCTTGGCGCTCAGATAGCCTGTCATAAAATCCAACGCTGAGCCGGACAGGGATGGATCGGGAATATTAACCTGATCCTTGTACTCAGGCTTCGCTAAATCGGCCCATGAAGTTGGTGGTGTTTTCACCAGCTTTGTGTTATACGCAATGCCCAGAGCAGAAGCACTGGTACTGAAGTAGTTGCCCTCCTTATCGGACCAGTCTGGATTTAGCTTGTCCGCGTTTTTGGCATCCGGGTAAGGCAGTGTTAGTCCTTCCTTTTTCAAGCCTTGTACAGACGGAAGCGATGCCAGCACAACCACGTCCGCTACCGGATTTGTCTTCTCGGCTTCCATACGGGCCAAAATTTTTCCTGTCGTTCCCTGGAACAACTCTACCTTCACTCCGCTCTGCGCCTCATATCCTGCTATCAGCTTTTTCGCCAGTCCATCCGGGCCTGCGCTGTAGACCACCAACTTCTGATCGGTGGATGCCGCCTCCGCTTGTCCTGCTGATCCATTAGCTGGCGCCCCATCCTTGGTTGGCGTTGCTGTTCCGCAACCCGCCACAGCGAGTCCAAAAGTCAAGGTTAATGCGAGCATCGTCCCTTTTTTCCATCCTGTACGAAAAACATGCCTATTCATCATCTTATATACCCCTTTTCCCTATGCTTCAAGTTGGTGGATGTGTTGCGGTGATACCCAAATGTTCATTTGTTGACCTATGGGCAAGCGGATGGAATGATATGCAGTCCATTGCTCGCCGCTCTCGGCTAGTATACGAATTTCATAACGATCGCCGACATAGCTGACATGCAGGATCTCTACTGTAAAAGCGTGCTGATCCGCTTGCTCCTGTTCCCAACGGACATGTTCAGGACGAAATAGTGTCCGTTCCAACTCCAGCCAGTTGGATTTGCCGATAAACCTCGCCACCTCTGGATGAGCTGGGCAACCGTAGATCACCTCTGGTGTTCCGGTCTGCAAAATATGTCCACTTTTCATAACAACCACTTCATCAGACATGGACATGGCCTCGATCTGATCATGGGTGACATATAGGGCGGTCAGCCCCAGATCGCGCACAAGCGACAGCATCTCAATGCGCATCTCCTCCCGTAGCACCGCATCCAGCGCACTGAGAGGCTCGTCGAACAAAACCAGTCGAGGCCGGATAGCAACCGCTCTTGCGAAGGCAACCCGCTGCTGCTGACCACCGGACAGCTGATGAGGATACCGTTCCTCCATCCCTGACAATCTGACCATGTCGAGCGCCTCCAGCACCACTGTCCGCAGTTTCTTGTCTCGGGCGCTGGCAAACCCTTTCCCGCGCCTGCCCGCACGCAGGCCGAAGGCCACATTTTCAAACACCGTCATATGCGGCCACAACGCGAAATCCTGAAAGACCATACCAAAGTGGCGGAGATGCGCGGGAATATCCTTTTTTCGTTCTGCCGAAAAAAGAATTTCCTCTCCCATCGTGATTGTGCCGGTATCCGGTGTCTCCAGACCAGCAATCAAGCGCAAGAGCGTTGTTTTCCCACATCCGGACGGTCCGAGCAGTGTTGTGAATTTACCCCGTCGTACGACCAGATTCGTCTCATGCAGCGCTGTTATTTGGCTGAAGGTTTTACTTAATCCGTGAATATATAGATCCTGATTCATCGCATTACCTGCCTGTTCTTCTGACTGACCCCAGTGTAAAACTTGAATTCGCAAGCTGTGTTATTGGAAAGTTAAAACAAAATTAATTATTTCAATGAATTGTGTTAACACTCATAGATTTAATCTATATAGAGGGGATTGATGCTGCTACCCATACAAATAGGCATGATTGTTCGATTAACCTGAAAGCGAGGCATTCTAAGTGAATTTAAGTCTTCTAAAGTTACATATTGTAGAACTGCTGAATAAGCACCATAAAATTACCACGGTCGCCGAGCTTCTTGGCCTAAAGCAACCCACTGTTACTTTTCATATGAAAAATCTGGAGCGTGAATTCGGCGTAAAGCTGTTTGACACACGCATGGGCAAAATCATCCTGACGGATGCTGGAAATGCGCTACTGCACTATGCCAGCAAAATTAATGCACTGGCTGCCGAAGCTGAGCGAGTCGTCCGCGAGTTCGATACGCTCCAGCGGGGAAGCATACGTATTGGCGCAAGCTATGTACCCGCTACCTACTTGCTTCCTGCTGTGTTGCACCGCTTTGCCCGTGAGCATCCGGGCATTCACATCGCCTTGTCTGTGAAAACTGCGCCCGTGATCAAGGACATGCTCGCTCGTCACGAAATTGATCTTGGCATCATTTCGGCAGAGCCGTTTCAATCCCCAACGCTACTCTCAGAATCCTTGGGCGAAGATGAACTGATGCTCATCTGCTCACCCACTCATCCGCTCGCCAACGAAACCGATTTGACACCCGAGCTTATCGCTTCTTCCTCCTTCGTATTACATGGCAAGGATTCCAGCACACGCCACGTGACCGACAAATGGCTGGAGCGTGGGAGTCGGCGACTTCCCTCCTATCTGGAGTTGGATTCACTGGAAGCCATCAAACAGGCGGTTATGCTGGGAGAACACATCTCCTTTGTCTCTCGCATTGCCGTTCAGTCAGAGGTTGAGCGGGGCTTACTGGTTGTAAGACCTATTCCGGGGCAGTCTGTTGAGCGGTATATTTATATGGTCAGCAACAAAGACCGCCATCGCTCGGCACTCATTCACAGATTCACCGAATATTTATCATGGAACCAAGATTAAATCTTACCTGTCATATAGAAATTATGTCTTTTTTTTACCGGAGTACCCTCTTGCTTTGACATACGACTGACAATACACCCATAAAGTGTAGCGTGTAACCTATTCGGACGAACAGGAGAGGATGAAATGAAAACAGGCCTTCGTATCACCCAATTGATGTCGGTAGTAACTCTGAGTGCAGTACTGCTCGTAACAGGATGGAAAGGAGCAGAACCGGTACAAGCTGCCGCCAATGCCACACCAAGCTATGAGGTGAAGCTACTACTGGATACGGCTCAGGTGCTCAATGCGGATGGCTCATTAAAAAGTGGCATCGTGAACGAGTTTCAAATTAGCGACGATGCACAACGATTGAGCGTCGAGTATTTTGATACAAATTCATTGCAATTAAATGACGAGGGCTGGAACGTGAGGTTTCGCAAAAAAGAGGACAAAAAAAATTATGAATTAACCTACAAAAAGCGCTATACGGTCACAAATGGAAATATCGACGCGGCGCTCACCCAAGCGAATAAAGAAGGGTTCAGCGCATCTGATGATAATTATGAGGCTGAGGTGGATTGGGGATACAGCAAGCAAACACTAAGTTTTTCCAATGATAAAAAAACAAACGCCTCCAAAGGATTGGCTCTGCCTTCCCCAGATCAAGCATTAAAGCAACTACAGGATAATCTTCCGGGCAAGCTGCAAAACTGGAAATCCAGCAACTGGGGCAAGAAAACTCTGGCAGACTCCAGAGTACGCGGTCCGGTACAGGTCAGCAAATATGAAGGTAGCTTTCAGGGACTGGATACCGACGTTGAAATATGGCCTATTCGCAGCGCAAACGGATCAGGTACAGAAAATATTATCGAAATCTCCTTCAAAACCTCGGATTACAGTGTTGCCGCCAGCAACCGCACCAAGCTGATGAACCTGTTGCAATCCAAAGGATGGCTGGTTCCCGCCGATTCCCTGAAAACGAATTTGGTACTGGAACGCTACTAAGCTAATCCAACATAAAAAGGAACCGAGGCGCCAACCTGTTGAGAGTGGCGCCTCGGTTCCTTTTATTATTATTTATATGACTACAAGGTCATGATGTTAAAGTTGCTTGCTTACATACGTTCCGGTGCAGACACGCCCACCAGCTTCAGTACGTTGGCAATGGTCGTGCGCACCGCACCAAACAACGCCAAGCGTGCCTGCGTTTGAGCGGCATCCTCTGTAATGACGCGCTCTGCCTTATAGTAGCTGTGGAACAATGAAGCCAGCTCGTAGACATAGCGAATCATACGGTGTGGTGCAAAGTTTGCAGCCGCCACCGATACTTCCTCCGGCAGCTCGCCGATTTTGCGGAGCAAATCGTATTCATGCTCAGCCGTCAGCTTGGACAAGTCAACTTCCGCCAACGGCAGCACAGCAATCCCCTGCTCTTCAGCTTGACGATATACGCTGCATGCACGTGCGTGCGCATATTGTACGTAGAATACTGGATTCTCATTGGAAGTGGAAATCGCCAAATCCATGTCAAAATCCAGGTGCGAATCCATGCTGCGCATAGTGAAGAAGTAACGGATCGCGTCTACACCCACTTCTTCCATCAGATCTTCCATCGTCACGGCCTTGCCAGTACGTTTGGACATTTTTACTTTTTCCCCATTTTGGAACAAGCTGACCATTTGGGCAATCAACACTTTAAGCTTATCCGGGTCATTACCCAGTGCTTCCATTGCTGCCTTCATCCGTGGAATATAGCCATGGTGATCCGCTCCCCAAATGTTGATGATCGTGTCATACCCACGAGCATATTTATCGCGATGGTAAGCGATATCCGGGGTCAGGTACGTATATGTACCGTCATTTTTGATCAAGACACGGTCTTTATCGTCGCCGTACTTGGTCGTATTCAGCCATGTAGCTCCGTCCTTCTCGTAAATCTCTTCACGGTCACGCAGCTCATTCAGCGCTTTAAGCACTTCACCATTTTCATACAGCGACGTTTCGCTGAACCAGGAGTCAAAAGGTACACGGAACAGCTCCAGATCACGCTTAATCTTGTTTAGTTCCTTTTCCAGACCGTAGTCACGGAAATAAGCAGCACGATCTCCCGGTTCCATGGACAACAGAGAATCGCCCTTTTCGGCCACCAGTTCCTTGGCAAACCCGATGATATCCTCACCATGGTAACCATCCTCCGGCATCTCCGCAGGCTGTCCCAGCTCCTGCAAATAACGCGCTTCAATAGAGCGGCTCATGTTGTAAATCTGGTTGCCCGCATCATTAATGTAGTATTCACGAGTTACTTTGTATCCGGCAAAATCAAGCACGTTGCAAAGAGCATCCCCTACGGCTGCACCACGTGCATGACCTAAGTGAAGGCTACCTGTCGGATTGGCGCTGACAAACTCGATTTGTACCTTTTTGCCTGCACCTTCCTGTATACGCCCGTAATCTGCCCCCTGCTCCTGCACTTGTCCAATGACTGCGTACAGGTAGCTCTTGTTCAGGCGGAAGTTAATAAAACCCGGTCCAGCGATTTCCGCACTTTCAATAGAAGCGGAAGCTAAATCCATATTCGCGATTAAGTCTTCAGCGATTTGCCGTGGGTTCTTCTTCGCAATGCGGGTGAGCTGCATCGCAACGTTGGTAGCCAAATCACCGTGTGACTTGTCCTTGGGCACCTCCAGCGTAATGGTCGGCAGCTCTTCGCGGCTCACGATTCCGGCAGCCAGCACCGCCGCCTCGATTGCTAAAGTCACCTTTTGATTAATAAGTTCCAGTGGATTGCTTGTCATGATTATTGCTCCTCCTGTATATGCAAACTGATGGCAAAATGCCCCGAGAAATCCTCAAATACGTACAGATCATAGGTCCAGCTCACATGTCCGCTGAATCCATCCATCCGAATATCAAGCTTCTGCGTATGCGCAGACATGTTCAGGTTTAAATAAGGCGAGCGGTAAAATCCAGGCAACCTGCGTCCCAGCGCAAACGACTGCTCTGATTGTACCTCACCGTGACGAATCAGCTTTAGCTCATCCGGTCCGATCTTGACTGTGTTCCGTGTCGTACCGCCCTCAGGACTTTCTTGCGGCTCATCGTACCTTATATATAGATGCTTCCCACGCACAATCGCTTCTCCGGGAAGTTCCTGTACCACATCTTCTCCGTCATGATGACTATGAAGACGGATTCGGACCTTTGCATTATGTGGCATGTATTCAAACTCCATTCTATTGCTATCCTACTGTACTACTATATCCAGTTCCCGATTGCAATTCAAATGAGTTTTTACAAAAAGATGCTTTCATCCAAAAAATTTAGCTACCTTAAGTCAGCTCCATCAGATGCTTGGCTAAAACTTTCAATGAATCGAGAGGCTAGAGAAGACATGTATTTATCCTTCATCCAGACAGCCGCCACACGTGTATGCAATTCTTCACACATAATTTCCTTAACGATTAACTGGTTATTGCTTCCGAGTGACAACGCAGACCGCGAAATCATACCGATCCCCAACCCTTCATTAGCCCAATGAAGCGTGGTGCGAGCATCATCGTTTTTGCAAAAGAAATTTGGCTCAAAGCCATGCTTTATACAGGTATCGTGGATCAATTGTTCAAAGCGGCGATAAACGATGAGCGGCCTGTTTTTCAAGTCAGACAACGGGATGGTCTTCTGTTCGGGGTTCCAGTCATGTTCTTCTGTCATCACTGCGATCATCGGTTCGGAGGACGCATATCTGCACCCTAAATCAGTGGTATTAAAAGGGGTTCTGACGATACCGACCTCGACAATTCCTTTGTTCAAAAGATCGAGAATCCTAAAGGTATTTCCCTCATGAATTTCAAATTTTACACCCGCATAGGTTTTATGAAATTCGGAAAGCCTGTCTTTCATTAGGGCTGCGCCGGAAGAGGAGACCGTTCCAATGGTAAGCGTACCCTTCATCCCCAAGGCAAAATCGTTAATTTCTCTCGTTGTGGCATCTGTCAGCTCCAGAATCTGCTTGGCCCTATTCTGTAAAATGATGCCGGCCTCCGTCAACTGGATGCTTCGCGAGCCTCGATGCACGAGCTTTACACCAAGCTCTTCCTCCAGTTGCATGAGCTGCTGACTTAAGGGAGGCTGTGCGATTTGCAGCTTTTTGGCTGCCGCTGTAATCTGTCCGGCCTCTGCGATCGCCAAAAAATACTTGAGATGTCTCAATTCCATCATTATGGCCCTCCGGTACTGATATATGTAAAACCTATACCTCTAATATATATTAAATATTATTCATATGGTTGGGGATATGACATAATCAAATTCAGATATGCTATTGCGGCATGAGGCTATATACATTATTTAGGTTAGGTGATGGTTTATTTGCTGAAATTTGCTGTTTTTTTGAAACCCTATAAAAAGGAAACGATTCTTGGGCCTCTATTTAAACTGATTGAGGCCATCTTGGAACTATTGCTGCCCACTATGGTTGCCTTAATGATCAATCATGGTGTAGGTAAAGGAGACACCCATTATGTTTGGCAGATGGGTCTTTTGATGTTACTCATGACTATACTGGGCTTTGGCAGTTCATTAGTGTGTCAGTTTTACGCAGCCCGTGCCTCCCAAGGATTCGGAACTACGCTGCGCAATACGATGTTTAAACATATTTCATCGTTTTCTTATGCTGATCTCGATAAGTTCGGTACGCCCTCGCTCATCAACCGGATTACGAATGATGTCAATCAACTCCAAACGGCTGTAGCGATGCTGATTCGTCTGGTCATTCGTGCTCCTTTTATTTGTATCGGGGCTATTATCATGTCCATGATCCTGGATTTCCGCCTGGCTTTGGTGCTGTTGGCGGCTACACCGGTTCTAGCTTTGATCCTGTATGTGGTCATTACGAAGGCTTCACCACTGTATCGTCGGTATCAAAAAAAACTCGATAAAATCGCTCTGGTACTTAGCGAAAATCTTACAGGCGTACGGGTCATACGCGCATTTGCCAAAAGAGGCGCTGAGCGAGTTAAATTCAACGCCGCTTCGGATGACCTGACTCAGACCGCTATTCGTGTCGGACGTATTTCTGCTTTGCTAAGCCCTGCCACCTTGCTGGTGGTAAACGGAGCTATTATTGCAATCCTGTGGATCGGCGCCATCCATATCCAATATGGATCACTTACACAAGGGGAGATTATTGCCTTTATTAATTACATTACGCAAATTTTATTAGCTCTGATTGTGGTGACCAATTTAATTATTTTGTTCACCAAGGCTGCCACTTCAGCAGCGCGGATTCAGGAGGTCCTAGACACGCAAGCTTCGATTTCCGACACTGCTGCTACTTCTACATCTATAGATAGGGAGGGAACAAGTGGGCATGGCGCTGTACCAGCCATCTCTTTTGATCATGTTTCCTTTGGATACAATACGACAGGGCAACTGGCACTTAACGATGTAGTGGTAAACATCTATTCTGGTGAAACGGTTGGAATCATCGGAGGAACAGGTTCGGGGAAATCCACCTTTGTGAATCTCATTCCCCGCTTCTATGATGCGGTAGAGGGTTGTGTACAGGTTGACGGCATCGACGTACGGCAGTATAAGCTTGAGCAATTGCGGCAGAAAATCGGTATTGTTCCTCAGAAGGCGCTGCTGTTCACTGGGACGATAGCGGATAATATCCGTTGGGGACATGAACACGCCACCGACGAGGAAGTCGCTCAAGCCGCAGCAATCGCGCAAGCGGATGAATTTATTTCTAACTTGCCGGAAAAATTCGATGCCCCGATCACCCGAGGAGGACTTAATCTATCGGGAGGACAAAAACAGCGACTTACCATTGCCAGAGCTATTGTAGGCAATCCGGAAATTCTGATTTTGGACGATTCCTCAAGCGCACTTGATTTTGCAACTGACGCCGCCCTCCGGAAATCGCTACGGGAAAAAAGCACCCGCATGACTGTCCTACTGGTCTCGCAACGAGTAAGCAGCGTACAGCATGCTGATAAAATCATTGTATTTGATGAAGGCCGGATTGTCGGAATCGGCACACATGATCAGTTGATGAGCAGCTCGGAGGTATATCAGGAAATTAATCGCTCCCAGCTCTCAACGCAGGAGGTGGACCAATGAGTGGCAAGGAAACCTGGAGAAGATCGTTAACCTATGTCGGTCAATATAAAACAACAACATTTTGGGTCATCGTCAGTGCGATTCTCAGCGTGCTTGCCAGTCTGATCGGACCCTACATGATTGGTCAAGCTATCGACCACATGGTGGATAAGGGAGCAGTGAATTTTAAAGGTATTGCACAGATTCTAGCTGGATTAGGCATTGTATATGTTGTAGGCAGTCTGTTTAGCTGGCTACTCACGTATTTGACGAACCGTATTGCTTTTCAGACCGTAAATGATATGCGGCGGGAGTTATTTGATCATTTTAATATCCTTCCGTTAAGCTTTCATGACACTCATCCGCAAGGAGACAGCATTAGCCGTTTCGTGAACGATATGGATGCTGTGTCGGATGGATTGCTGCAGGGATTTTCCACCTTGATTACCGGGATTATTACGATTATAGGCTCCATTGTACTCATGCTGTATATCAGTCCGATCATGACGTTGGTCGTATTGGTGTCTGCCCCGATCACATACGGTGTGGCACGGTTCATTACGACAAGGTCACAGCGTATGTTCCGCGAACAGGCCAAAATTTTAGGAAGCCTGAACGGTTACGTGGAAGAAATGATCGGCGGGCAACGGGTAGTTACTGCTTTTCATTATGAAAACCGCTCGCTTGAGGAATTTTCCGCCAGAAACGAACAATTGTATCAAGCCGGGGTGAAATCGCAGTTTTACGGATCATTGTCCAACCCCTCTACCCGATTGGTGAACAACATGACTTTTTCAGTCACCGCCATGATTGGCTGTATTTCCATTATTTTGGGTGGGATCTCGGTAGGTGGATTGTCGAGCTTTCTGATTTATACCAATTTGTTCGCCAAGCCCTTTAATGAAATTACGGGTGTTCTCACCCAGTTCCAGGCAGCCACGGCTTCTGCTCAGCGCATATTTGCGATTTTGGACTCACCGCCAGAGCAGCCGGAAAAATCGAACGCCGTACAGCTGGAGCGCAGCAAAGGCACGATTCTTTTTGATCATGTCAAATTCTCCTATAACCCGGAACGTACGCTCATTACGAACTTCAGTTTAGAAGTTAAGCCAGGCACTCGTGTGGCCATTGTCGGGCAGACCGGAGCTGGCAAAACCACACTCGTCAATCTGCTCATGCGGTTTTACGATGTGGACAGCGGCTCGATATCCATCGACGGGGTGAATATCAACGACATGAGCCGGGACAGCCTGCGGACTAACTTTGGTATGGTGCTTCAAGATACATGGCTGTTCAGCGGAACCATTCGGGACAATATCGCTTACGGGAAGCCGGAAGCCACGGACGAAGAAGTCATCGCGGCTGCAACAGCTGCCAATGCGCATAGCTTCATCAAGCGACTGCCTCATGGCTACGATACGGTCATCAGCGGTTCCGGCGACAGCCTGTCGCAAGGCCAAAAGCAACTGCTCACCATCGCGAGGGTTATCCTGGTCGATCCACCTATGCTGATCCTAGATGAAGCCACCAGTAGCATAGACACCCTGACAGAAGCACGTATCCAAAAAGCATTTATGAAAATGATTGCCGGACGCACCAGCTTTGTGATCGCCCACAGACTATCGACCATCCGCGAAGCGGATTTGATTCTATACATGAAAAACGGCGATGTCGTCGAAAGTGGTACCCATGAGGGGCTGCTTGCCAGCGGCGGCCATTATGCCTCGCTCTATAACAGCCAGTTTACTACGGCTTAAAAGGCTGACCGGATACGGTCGCATCAGTAAGGTCAACGTTCTTAAAAAAAGTCGGTTGCTTTTTAAGCAATTGGCTTTTTTATTTTTCTTTGATAAATCCCCCCCTATATTATATAATAAAACGAGAACAAACGTTTCCGTTTCATCTAAACCTTATGGTTTGTATAGCCAACATCATGCATGGGTTTCAGTTGGGAGGCTGAATATGGATATTAATGAATTTCAAAAGTGGGTCAAGCAATATTATCAAGAGAGG
Organism: Paenibacillus sp. FSL M8-0228; assembly: GCF_038007385.1. Lineage (NCBI taxonomy): Bacteria > Bacillati > Bacillota > Bacilli > Caryophanales > Paenibacillaceae > Paenibacillus > Paenibacillus sp. FSL M8-0228. The sequence continues at coordinate 151,882 of NZ_JBBOXA010000001.1, read as the reverse complement.
AACTGGTCTGATTTAGATATCTTCGTCCGAATTGGTTTCTTGGCAGAGGAAACCGGGGAGGTTGCGAGAGCTATTCGCGCCCTGGAGATCGGCAGAGACCGGCCTGATGAGATCGATGGTTCATTCGAGGAGAACAGGGAGCATTTAACTGAAGAACTTGGAGACGTACTGGGTAATCTCATCGTGATCGCCAACAAGTATGACATCACCTTGGAGGATATATTTCGAACACACCAGCAAAAACTTGCAAAAAGATATACATAAAGGAGAATCTCATATGAAAAGCATTGCTGTTTTTTGCGGTTCCAGTAATGGAGCGTCTGAGATTTATCGAGAGCATGCTGTTGCTCTGGGCAAGGCACTTGCCGAACAGGAAATAAGCCTGATTTATGGAGGAGCAAGTGTTGGTTTAATGGGTGCAGTGGCTGACGCGGCACTTCATGCAGGAGGTCACGTCATCGGTGTACTCCCTCACTTTTTGCAAAGCCGTGAAATTGCACATAATGGCCTGAGCGAATTAATCATTGTTGATTCCATGCACGAACGAAAATCTAAAATGGCAGAGATTGCGGACGGATTCATTGTTTTACCAGGTGGCCCAGGTACAATGGAAGAATACTTTGAAATTTTCACATGGGCGCAATTAGGCTTGCATGAAAAGCCATGCGGTCTTTTAAATATTAACCATTATTACGATCCTCTTATTTCCTTGTTTAATCGTATGGTTGAGGAACAATTTATGCAGGAAAAATATCGTGCGTTGGTAATTACGGATACTACTTCGCAAGGAATCCTACAGCAATTTACAAATTACACTCCTCCTGCCGTCAAAACATATCTCACGAGCAAACGGACCTGACATTAGGAATGGCACGTATTGCTCAACAGACATACCATTTAATTTAATATGATATGAAAGGAACACCACCGTCAACGTTATTCCAGTGGTGTTCCTGTAAAATTGAACTCATCCAATGAATGCTGTCACGCCTAACGGGAACCCCAATTTTAAATCCCAGCGCCCGTAGCGGTTGGTTGGTCCATTTGCTCACTTTCCTGAAAATCCCTGCGGTAGAACCAGCCGATCAGAACAGCAACGGTAGTCATGGCCGCAGCCAACAAATACACCTGCACCATACCGAAACGGTCTGCATACCAGCCCATGAATAACAAAGACAGACCGAAAGCGAGATTTGTAAGCACATCAATTCCCGCCATCACTTTGGGCAGCTGGGCTGGCGGTGCACTGGTTTGCAGCAAGGTGCGGCGAATAATCCCCGCCATTTGAACAGGTAAGCCTGATACAGCAAAAAGAATAAGCGCAGCAACGGGGATGGTATTCAGCGCAAATACAATGGTAATCAGTACATACACCAGCAATGCTCCGAGCATGTACAAAAAGCTGTTCTTTTGCAATCGCTTGACCAAGCCAACGACAATCAATCCACCCAAAATCGTGCCCGAGAAAAAGGACGCATTCATAAAGCCCCACCAGCTCGCATCCCGATGCAGCACTTGGCTGACGTACGCCAGAATAAATACCCCAAGCCAGGAGACTCCCCCGATACTATCCACGCTATCGACGATCATCAGAGAACGAATACGACGGTTGTGCCAAATGATTGTCCAGCCTTCCCCAAGCTCTTTCCAATGGGAGCCTTTTTCCTTTGCCTTTGCAGGCTCTACTGCATTTGTCGAGGAATCCGAAGCTTCAAGACTTAATTCCTTCTGATCCAGCGGATCACGAATAAAGGACGTGACAGTTACAGCCACGAGATAACAACAGGATGCAATCACAAGCGTATTCAGGGAACCCAGCCAAGCCACAATAATTCCGCTCAGCGCCCAGCCTGCACACCTGACCACCTGATCACTGACCGCCACCATGCCGTTGGCACGCATTAGCCCTTCACCCGTAGCCAAACGGGGTACAAGCGCATTACGCGCAGGATTGGTCCAGCCATCCAGAAAAGACATACCGAACACCATCACAAAAATAAATAGAAACGACCTCTGCTCAGGTACGATCCACAAATAAAGCAGCAGTAGCGTAAAAATGACAAACTGACCAAACTGGGAAAATAGCAACACGCGTGTTAGCCGAAATCGGCCGAGGACGATTGGTGCAACGAGCCCACTAAGCACTTGGGCAGACAATCGGAACAGCGGGATTAGAATAGTCGTCATTAAGGAATTACTTGAGCTGAACACCAATACCACTACACTCAACATGTAGATGATATCTGCTACGTTGGAGATCGTCTGGGACCCCCACAGGTAATAAAAAGAGCGTCTGATCAAAAAAGTTTCCCCCTCTTTGGTACATCGCCGATTTATGTATTTCCATAACCAAACCGTCCCTGTTGACATTACAAATCTGTTAAATGTCTGGTTTTTTGTATATTCTACACACACCCTTAAATTTCCTTCTTTTATCTTAAAAGGAAATTCAGTGTCCAGTATGCTTTCATGGCCATTTTTAAATCTTATTCAAGACAAAAAAGCGCCTATAGCGCTCCTTTCCGCCCAGAAACAGGCAATAAAGACCACTAAGACGCTTTTTCTTAAAATGTTTACTTCGTTAAATCCTCTACAAACTTAGGTAGTACAAACGCCGCTTTGTGCAAACGCGGACTATAATATCGGGTGTCCATCTCTGGAATTCGGTTTTCGTCTACTTCGAGCGGATCATACTTCTTACTACCCAACGTGAATGTCCATAGACCACTCGGATAGGTTGGAATGTTCGCACCATATACACGCACAATCGGGAAAATTTCCTTCACATCTTTGTTAACCTTCTGAATCAGATCTGCCTTGAACCAAGGATTATCCGTTTGTGCAACGAAAATACCGTCTTCCTTCAATGCTTCAAAAATACCTTGGTAAAACCCGCGCTCGAACAGCGGGGCTGCCGGACCTACCGGCTCCGTCGAATCGACCATAATGACGTCGTATTCATTTTTGTGTTCAATAATGTGCATGTATCCGTCATTGACCAGCACTTCTACATTAGGCTCGTCCAGCTTTCCGGCAATTTCAGGCAAATATTTTTTAGAATATTCTATCACCTTACCGTCAATCTCCACCAATACAGCCTTTTCCACTTCAGGGTGCTTGATGACCTCACGAATAACGCCGCCATCGCCACCACCCACAACCAAAACTTTTTTCGGATTCGGATGTGTATTCAAAGCCGGATGTGCTACCATTTCGTGATACACAAATTCATCCTTAACCGTTGTCATCACCATGCCATCCAGAACAAGCATATTGCCGAATTCCTCTGTCTCGATCATAGCCAGATCCTGAAAATCTGTTTTCTCAGAGACGTAGGTTTGTTTGATTTTTGCTGTAATGCCGAAAGAGGGAGTCTGCTTCTCCGTAAACCACAAGTCCATCATTCCAACCTTCTTTCTGATCAAAGTATGTGTCCGGCAATCCGGTAGCATAAACGTTGACTTTCCTTATATCAGTAACACGCAAACGCCAAGTTTGCTATATTTATTGTACCAAACACATTGGAATTTCACACTTTTTGCATTATAAGTGATACCTGAATGAGCTGCTAAAGCAATTTGGAGATTTAATCTTGTTTAAAATAGACACGTATGTGTATCTGATGAATAGACGCTTTCGGATTGACTATACTGAGAACATCAACTATGGAAGGAGGTGGCATGATGACCGATACGACCGGACGATCCCCCAAGCGTAAACCGCTTTGGCTTCGATTGTTTCAAGGACTGATGTCTCTCACGATCCTGACGGTCATCGCCGCCTGCATCCTGCTCGCCTATTTGTACACGACCAGCCTTCCGCTCGCGGATACGGATCGGAATTCACGTCTGCTCGATAGTCAGGGGCAAGTCATCGCCACTTTCTCTGCTGGAGGCAAAGAATCCATTCCGGTCCAGCTTGATCACATTTCACCCGATTTGATTGCAGCTACCCTGGCTGTGGAAGATCGGAAGTTTTACGATCATTTTGGCTTTGATTTCAAAGGTCTGGGCCGGGCGGTAATCGTTAATCTGACCCGCTGGGATATGTCGCAAGGGGCCAGCACGCTGACTCAGCAGCTTGCACGCAATCTATACTTATCTCATGAGAAAACGTGGACGCGCAAGGCCAAGGAGGCTATCTATACCGCACAGCTTGAAATGAAGTACACCAAAAATGAGCTGCTACAAATGTATTTGAACGAAATTTACTATGGTCACGGCGCCTATGGCATTGAAGCAGCTTCGCAAATGTATTTCGGTAAATCCGCAAAAGATCTGGATTTGGCCGAAAGCGCCCTGTTAGCAGGTATTCCAAAAGGGCCAACCTACTATTCACCGTATAATCATATGAAAAATGCAAAGGATCGGCAGAAAATTGTTCTGGACTCCATGGCGCTTATCGGCAAAATTACACCGGCTGAAGCCACCAAGGCCTATGAGGAAATGTTAGCCCTGCGGCCCGAGAGCCAGCGTCGGACAGTGGAAACCGCTCCCTGGTTCCGCGATTACGTCCGCCAGTTGGTGACACATCAGCTCGGGATTAGCGAAGGGGTGCTTGAGCATGGCGGCCTGAGTATTTATACCACGCTGGACATGCACATGCAGCAAGCAGCCGAGGCGGCTGTAAACGAAGGCATGAAGAACAGCAACGGACTGGAAACCGCGTTAATCTCCATGGACCCGCGCAACGGACATGTCAAAGCCATGGTTGGTGGAACGAACTATGTCGGGAATCAATATAATCATGCGCTGGCCACAACCCGGCAGCCAGGCTCCTCCTTCAAGCCGATTATGTATCTAAGCGCACTGGATTCCGGCGAATTGACGAGTACGTCCAAGTTCGAAAGCCGACCGACGTTGTTCCACTACGATAACAATCGCAAGACCTATAAGCCCAAAAATTTTGGAGACAAATATTTGGGCGAAATAGATCTTCGGCGCGCAATTGCGGCGTCCGATAATATCTATGCCGTAAGCACCATTTTGAAGGTGGGAACGGATAAGGTCATGGACCTCGCCAGCAAAATGGGCATTACAAGCGAGCTCAAGCCCGTACCTTCGCTAGCGCTGGGTGTGTCGCCCGTCAGCCCGTTCGAGATGGCCTCGGCCTTCTCGGTCATCGGTAGCGGCGGGCAAAAGGTGGCTCCGGTGGCAGTGCTGCGCATCACCGATGCTGCCGGGCGGTCGCTGTACGAAGCGCCCCAAGCCGCGCCCGTGCAGGTGGTGAAGCCCGCCTCCGCCTACGTCCTCACACGCCTTATGGAAGGCGTGTTCGAGGAAGGCGGCACTGGCAACCGGGTCGCGAAGCTGATCAAGCGCCCGGTTGCCGGCAAGAGCGGCACGACCAACACCGATGCGTGGATGGTCGGCTTTACCCCCGAGCTGTCCACCGCTGTCTGGGTCGGCTATGACAAGGGCAAGGACATCAGCACACAGGATGCCCGACGGGCGGCTCCGATTTTTGCGCAATATACGGAGAAAGCGCTGGAGAATGTGCCACCCAAAATCTTTCCTATCCCTGACGGCGTAGTCAGCGCTTATATTGACCCGGCCAGCGGCAAGCTGGCTGCACCGGACAGCCCGGACAAGCGGCTGGAGGTATTCGTCAGCGGCACGGAGCCGAAGGAGACGCTATCGGGGCAAGATAACCAACCGGCATCCACACCAACTGACCAAGCGGAGCGACAAGCTGAAAAGAAATCGTGGTGGGGCAATTTTAAGCGTTGGTGGATGGATTAATAGCAAAAAAAGACTGGGGGAACGCGATGACCGCTCTCTCAGTCTTTTTATTTTCGCATCACTTACCTCATATGCCCATTTACCTCTCTTGCCAGTGCCATCAGCCATCATCCCGTTAAACCCCGCTCTTCCCTAAAGCTGCGCTATTACCAATAACAGCTAAACGACTCAATACGGTTGAGGTCTACACCATAATAAAACCAAAAACGTCCACTCCACCGAAAACCCGCTACCGATGTCCTGCCTACAAAGACAGGGTACAGCCAAAAACGCTCTCCGTTCGTCAGCCATACAAACGTGTTGCGGAACAAACAACCGAAGATGGCTCCAGGGTCAACAGCATAGGCCGAAACCAGCGGCTTCGGTGGCGTAAATTGCGGTGGTGGAGAAGTGGGTGCTTGAGCTTGCTGCCCACCTTGCGGACCGAACGGCCCTTGCGGCGGCGGTGAGAACGGCTGTGGCGAAAATGATCCTGGGCCTGGTGGCGGACCTATCGGAGACGGGAACGAATCCTGCATATCAGGAAATTGTGGAATCGAAGGACTTGACGGCGTGAATGGACCCGGAATACCCGGTTGCGTTCCGAAAGGAACTTGTGGCAGTAAAGACATGTGTTTCACTCCTTGTGTCTAGGCTGATGTATCCTATGCGGGACACCAGCCCGCGGACTGGGCGAATCCCCATATCTCCGCCAAACTCCGCTATTTCGTCCTTTTACATCAAAAATTCTTATTTCCTGATACGATTAACTTCCTTTTTGAACATGCTCCAGCTCAATTTCATGTATCATTTTAATCTCGACTCGTTTCCTGAGCTCATCATACTGTTCCAGCAGCCGATGCTTATACCCTAAATTGTCGTTCATCCAGCCTATCATAGAGTCATCCTTATGCTCTGTGGACCAGCTAAATAAATCGCTATAGAGCTGACCAAATGATTCCTCGTTACAGCGAGCGAACCGGATCGGTCGGGCTGTATAACTTAGTTTTAGTTCCAGCATCTCATACAACACTTCCAAACGGTACTCCAAGTCCTGTACACCTGCTTTGGACACATCACAGCTTTTTATATCCTGAATAAGCTCTCTAAAGGTCAACCCTACATGCTGCATAGCAATATAAGACCACACACAGCTTCCCGTAGCTGTTCCATGAGCCTCCCAAAGCGGATTCCACAAAATAGACCGAATCGTATCCCTTTGCTCCTCTCCAAACAAGGCAATTCCAGCAATAATTCCCGCATTACAGTCTACCGAGGCATGTCGTTCTCCCCAATGCACCAATCGTGGAACCATATCTTCAGTAGTGCATTTGAAGCTTAGCAGAGGTAAGAATTCATTAAACAAATGCTGATCCAACACTTTTTCCAATTCAGCCGCCAGTTTCTCACGGTACGGTTCGCATGGAAGATGTACCAGTCCCAAACAGGCATCCACAGACACAGCTCCATACGGTCCGTTCACCAAAGCGACAAGATCAGCAGCAGCCTCCACATAACCCAAATAACCTAGCACATACAGCACGCCGTCAGGTATATGTTCTGGGGATGCCTGATTTCGCACATAACGCTCGTACATATCCTGCGCCAAAGTAACATCCCCGCATCTCATGATCGGCTGGAGGAGCAACCCCCTGATATAATGGTGGGGATCTTCTACAAAAAGCCTATATAACTCCCACGCATCCTCCACTGTCCCATATTGGGCAACCACATCCGTATAGGCGGAAATGATGCTGGCGTCCAGCTTCTTGCCTGAGCCGAACATATCCATAAGTCTTGCTGTCGTGTCCATCATCCTGTTTTCTCCTTTCACGTGTGTACGTCTTCATAAAGCAATTCTCTAATGCTGAATATTTCTATTAAAAAAGAGGAAAGATGTTACCATCTACGATCCAGTCTAGGGAGCTGATCTCATGCATGATTCCAATCCAAAAATTACAACATTTTTCATGTTCTCTGGTCAAGCAGAAGAAGCCATGCAATATTATACCTCTGTCTTTAAGCCGTCTGGTATCATGAGCATTTTCCATCAGGAAGATGGGACCGTGTTACATGCCGTATTCAACCTCAAAGGGCAAACCTTTATGGCTATAGACTATAACCATCAGGACAAACACCCTTTTACCCCAGCTCTATCGCTATTCGTCACTTGTGATTCGGAAGAAGAAATTCATCGTGTGTTTGGTCAGCTATCTCAGGAAGGCCGAGTTCTAATGCCCCTTGAAGCCTCGCCCGTAAGCCAACAATTTGGCTGGGTTGAAGACAAATACGGTGTTTCATGGCAATTAAATTTGGCAAAAGACTAAATTTCTTCTCTAAACGATCCAGCAGACTCTAGAAGTCTATAGAAAAACAATAGACCATGCTCCATCTTTTTTTGGTAATATTATATTTAATAGGTGCCAATAAAAGGATGTGTGTTTATTGTATAGTGCAAATTGTGAACAATGTTTTGGTTTATGCTGTGTAGCCTTGCCTTATGCTAAATCAGCCGATTTTGCTTTTAATAAGGACGGAGGAACCCCTTGTCAAAACCTAAATGCGGATTATCGTTGTAATATTCATAAGAACCTAAGAAATAACGGCTTGCGAGGCTGTACAGTATATGATTGCTTTGGAGCAGGCCAAAAAGTTTCCCAAGTTACATACAACGGAAAAAGCTGGCGAGACGATCCGGCAATAGCTGAGGAAATGTTCAATATATTTCCCATCATGCAACAGCTTCATGAAATGCTTTATTACCTAAATGAAGCCCTTAACTTAAAAGAAACTCATCCCATCTATACAGACTTACAAAAGGCTATGGCGAAAACCGAGCAGCTTACGAATCAAGATCCAAAATCTCTCATAAATCTTCATGTACCCACCCATAGGGCGTTAGTCAATGATTTACTTTTACAAACAAGTGAGTTAGTACGAGAAAAAGTTAAGAAAAACATAGAGCACAACAAATATAGTAAAAAGATCAGGAGTAGAGACCTTATCGGGGCCAATTTGAGAGGCGCTGATCTTAGAGGTACCAACCTGAGAGGAGTTTTACTGATTGCTGCTGATCTGCGAGAGGCTGATCTGAGAATGACGGACTTGATCGGTACGGATTTTAGAGATGCTGATTTAAGTGGGGCTAATCTGGAAGGAAGTATCTTTCTTACACAGGCGCAATTAAATTCGGCTAAGGGCAATTGTAAAACCAAACTGCCCCCTTCTCTAAGCATTCCAAACCATTGGCTGCATTAGTTTTTTTCTAAGCAGTGGTTGTATATTCGAGTCGTGTTAGCGCACGACTTCTTTATTATTCTCACCTCAGTATATAGCTCATTTTATAACGTAAATACAGCTTTTATCTTCAAGAATTTTACTGATTACTCAGTTCTTTAATGTATATTGGGCAACAAAAAGCACCTTCCATTGGATCAGGTTCAAAAATCACGCCTTTATGACTGCATCCAGATTTAAATCCCCTTATTCTTCTTCGTTTAGAAATTCCTTTAATCTCTGACTTAGGGCTGCATACTGCTCTGCATTGGTGTCTGAGAATGCTTCTTCCCGGTTGGAGTGTACATGCTGATACTGTGGAAGGCTTGAAAATTGCGACCTCGTAAAATCTACAATGTCCTCACCAATACGGTTGTAATAGTGCCAACCACTATCCAGCCATGTTTTCAAAATATCGCCGCCAAGCCTGTCCTGAACGACGAGTGCTGTGACACCACATTGCCCAGACGCAGGATTATTTGCGGTCCATTTAGAGCTAGACTCCAAAGACCAAGCTTGAAACAACGCCTTTTCTAATTCTAAAAAACGGTTTGCCTTCAACATGCGCCTCCCCTTTCGATTCCATTCTGCACTTATGTGAACGTGCTTTATTTATTTCAACCCCACACTCTGTGAATCTTGGCTTCTGCTTCTTTCAGTTCTAGCAAATACACGTCGGGATTCGAAAGCTTTTTCCAGTCCTCAAACCCAAACTGCGGATCGTAATGTCGAATGAGAAGAGATAGTAAAGCTCCATGAGTTACAATGATAACCGTTTTTTCCGCCCGCTCTATAAGCTCCTGAACAAGCTGGATTCCTCGATCTACTGCTTCACGGGATGATTCCCCTCCCTCCAGCTTCAAGTCCTCGTCCAAATAGGTCTGTTCCAGCACGTCCAGCCAATGATCCAAATGCTCATGGCTAAGTACCCGTTCTTGAAGACGTACATCAGTATACACCTGCAACTGTTTCCGTTCAGCCAAGGGCTGAATGGTTCGCACGGCCCGTTTCCACGGGCTGGACACAATATATTCCACACCTACATTCTCCATAAAATCAACCAACTGCTCAGCTTGTCGGGTACCCTCATCGGTAAGTCGGGCATCTGGTTCCTGTCCTGTTGCTTGGGCATGTCTGACAAAATAAATTCTCTTCACGTCATCACTCCTAACTGTCACACAAATTTAAAATTCTACATATTTACAAATAATTATTTTTATGATATAGTATAGGTTTACATATTTATGTTTAATGATACGATTCCTTTGTATTACATCAACTCTTATGGGAGGGATTCGATGCAATTAGACAAGGGAATACACATGCTCCAGGTTTCTGCTAACATTATGGGAAGTATAGAGAGTATTCACCCGACTTTAGTGTGGGACGAAGATAACATGATTTTAGTTGATACGGCTTACCCCGGGCAACTCTCACTTTTACATGAGGCTATTCTAGACACCGGATTAGCAATCCATAAACTTACCTCTATATTAATAACACACCAGGACCTTGACCATATCGGCAGTTTAGCAGATATAGTCCGAGCCTCTTCATCCCCAGTTCAAGTATTAGCCAGTTCTATCGAAAAGCCCTATATACAGGGAGAAAAACAGCTTATAAAGCTGACTCCAGAAGCAATAGATCAAGCTGTAAGCTCCATGCCCGAATCCGTTCCGGTAGAGTGGAGACACGCATTCCGGCGTACACTTGAAAATCCCCCAAAGGCTATTGTAAACTCCACCATCGTTGCCGGAGAGAAACTGCCCTTCTGTGGGGGGATCGTAGTTATAGATACTGCTGGACATACACCAGGACACCTAAGTTTCTATCATAAATCCAGTCAAACCCTGATTGCAGGAGATGCTCTACGCGTGGTAAGCGGCAAATTACTGGCTCCAGACCCGCAATATTGCTGTGATTTCAATATGGCCAAAGAATCTCTTAAAAACCTGCTGCCATATGATATTAAAAAAGTGGTCTGCTTTCATGGAGGGCTGTACGAAGGCAATTGTAATCAGCGGATATCTGAAATATATGAATCCTAACCTTTGATTTACATGGTCGTACCCACCCCTTGACTGGTCAGTGAATCATCTAAAGAAAAGACTAACCAGGAATTCCTGGTTAGTCTTTTTTGAATGAGAACTAGGCTTTTAAGTGAACTCTTAATACAGGTACTTCTGGAGAGGCAGATGTACCTTCCAGGATTTCCACATGGCTAATCATCTCTTGCCCATCTGGAACGATTACCGGCGTAATTACAGGCAATCCACCCTGTTGAATCGCATCCAGGTCAAACTCCATCAATAATTGCCCAGCTTTAATGCTATCTCCTACTTGGACATGAGGATTAAACCCTTGTCCTTTGAGAGAGACGGTATTAATCCCGACATGTATCAAAACTTGTACGCCGGATTCATGTTCAATAATCAGAGCATGCTTACTTTTCTCCATGACATGGGCAACTTTTCCCGCGAAAGGAGCGGTGACCCTACCCTCAGACGGATGAATAGCGATGCCATCCCCCATAGCTTTCGTAGAGAACGCAGGATCTGGAACCTCCTCCAGGGAAACCACTTTTCCTTTGATTGGTGCTATCATTTCGAATTCTTCAATACGAGGAGCCGCCTTCTTTTTCAACCATTTAAACATAACGATGCCACCTTATTTAGAGATTACATTCATAAACAGTAAATAGGACTTAACTACATCTTTCAAGGAACCGGTTCCACAAAATGAATAGAAAGAAGAGTGGAAGCGATTTCTATCTGAATTATAGTGAATGCCTTTCCAGGATGTCAAGGAGCTATCAGTTCATAACTACATATCTGTTACAATAATTTTCATGTAACTTGGAGGTGCTCTAACAAATTGCGGATTTAAGTGTTTTATCTCTTAAAAACAGATTTTTTATAGTATACTTTTCCAGCAATTTCTTTGATGATCATGTTTGGCATGTTCATTCAGCATTGCTTACCTACATGAAAAAGAAGTAGACCGCCCCCAACCAAGGTATCGGTCTACTTCTGAACCTTACTGCCGACTGCTCTTTAAGCAGTTGTGTACACTGGAATCGTGTTAACGCTTGGCCTACCCTTCCAGCGCCTGCTTCAATTCCTCAGGCGAAGCGTCCCACCATTCCTCGTTATGCGAAATGAGCAGGCTTTTGAGCGCTGCCTTATCTTCGCTGCCGAGATCCTCCAGCATGAAACGACGCTTGAGCGCGTAATCCATACGGTTGACGTGATCGGCGAGGATTTTCCAGCCGCGTTTGGCCTCGTCGTCAATCAGCATCTCGCAGGCGGTGGCGCCGCCGTACATACGTCCTTCGGCTGTACGGTCCACAGCTACCCATACGAGCCATACCTGGCGTCCGTTCGGTACGTCCTCTTTATTCGTAGAGAACTTGATACCACGTTCTACTTTACTTTTGGCATGCATGGCACCGATATCAATTTTCGCCTCTCCTCGGTCAATGATGACCGGTGACATGCTGTTCAGGTCAATTGAGCCTGCGCCGAAACCCTTATGTTTACTCTTGCCACTGACAATGTTCAGTGCAATCTGTTTTTTGCCGTCCGGCTGATTTTCACTCATGCGTCACTAGACCTCCATTTTCCGTCTTCACACTCATTCTACACTATAAATATTTTAACTAATAATCTCCTGAAAGCAAACATATACATGCTGTAGATGCTTGTCAACGGGAGGTATCCATTGTATGACCCCAGCACGCACTAAAATCGTTTTATTGTCTACACTAGCCCTCGGTCTCCTCGCAGGGACGTTATGGTTTGCCTGGCAGCCCCAATCGCAATCCGACCCGCAGTCCATAGGCCAACCACTATACGGCTCCCTGTCTGAGTCTGCGCTTGCCCCAAATGTGGGCAAGCCTCTAGGGGCAAACATCCTGCCTGACCTGCCCAAGAACCCTCCACAACCCGCTACAGAAATCCTCAGCAAACGGGTGGTAGAGTACCACATTGATGTATCTCTGGAAAAGGGACAGGTTTTGCGAGGCACTGAGACACTGACCTGGAAACATCCGGGCAAGAAAACCGTGAATGATCTGTATCTTCATCTATACCCGAACGCCTTCTCTTCCATGGAAACCACCTTTATGAAGGAATCCGGTGGAAAGCTGCGCGGAGACACCATGCCCAAAGACGGCTTTGGCTCTATGACGCTGACTGAACTAAAAACAGAAGACGGTTTATCCCTCATGCATCGCATCCAATATGTGCAGCCAGATGACGGTAACGCAGGCGACCGTTCGCTCATGAAGGTGCGTCTACCCAAGCCAGTACGAGGTGGCGAAGAAATCACATTATATATGAAGTTTGAGGTAAAACTGCCTGCCATCTTTGCTCGTATGGGTGGGACAGATGATTTTGTAATGGCAGGACAGTGGTTCCCGAAGCTCAGTGTCTACGAGACTGCAGGGCAGCGTGGACGCGCCGAGGAGGGCTGGAACCTCCACCAGTATCATGGTAACTCCGAGTTTTATGCCGATTTTGGAATTTACAGCGTACGGATTCGGGTGCCTGAAACTCATATCGTAGCAGCGACCGGATTTCCCACCCGTGGTGCCGTCCGACAGAACGGACAAAAAATATATCAATTTTATGCCGATGATGTACACGATTTTGCCTGGTCCGCTTCACCCAACTTTGTAGCCGTAGAAGAACCCTTTTCTTCTGCTGAAGTCCCTGGTGTCAAAATCAAGCTCTACCTTGACCCATCGCACAAGGAGCTCAAAGGACGCTATATGAGCGCAGCGAAGGCCGCTCTTTTGTACTACAGCAAATGGTACGGGCCTTATCCATATTCCACCCTGTCCATCGTGGTTCCACCTAAATCAGGCAATGGAGCTGGCGGCATGGAGTATCCGACACTCATCACGGCCGCTGCTGCGGGTAATCTCAATCCTGGCTATAGTCTGGAACGGACATTAGTTCATGAGATTGGACATCAATATTTCTATGGAATGGTAGCCAATAATGAATTTGAGGAGCCGTGGCTGGATGAAGGCTTCACCTCCTATGCAGAGGAGCGACTTATGGAGCAAGAATATGGGCTTACCCCCAACTTGCCATTACAATCGGGACAGGTATCCTCCCCACAGCCGCTAAACCGTGAGTCATGGAAGTACGGCTCGGCTGCTGAGTACGCGCAAAATGCCTACTCTCGAGGCAAGCTGGTACTACGGGGCATTGAACGTCAGGTGGGTATGAAAAAAATGGATCGCATTATGCGGACCTACGTCCAGACGTACCGATTTAAGCATCCGTCCTCACAGGATTTTCAACGTATCGTGGAGAGAGTCACCGGACGCTCATGGAGCCACTATTTTGAACAGTATGTATATGACGGCCAGATGGCGGACTTTTCAGTGGATCACATCACAAACCACAAGCTGGAGAATGGATATGAAGCAGTCGTGACGGTCAGCAAAAAAGGGGCGGATTATCCCAAGATCCCTGTCCAATTTACCTTCAAGGATGGAACCACGAAATTCAAGGCTTGGGACGGTGCGGGCAAAAGCACAACTTTTCGGATCAAAAGTACTTCTCCCGTTTCCTATGTAACCCTTGATCCCCTATATACCATTGCACTGGAGAACAAGCATATTAACAATACCCTAAAAGCCGAATTGGACGAAAAGCAACAAACCCGTTGGAGTATAAGTGTAACCAAGCTGTTGGAGACACTGCTTGGAAGTCTGTCATGGTGAGGTGTCTATAGATGCGGACTGTTATAAAAGAGGGCTGGGCGCTGGTGCGCATACGATTCTATATCGTTATCATTTTATTTCTGTATCGACTACTGTGGGGGGTGTTTCTCTATCGACTGGTGCAGTCTGCCGTTATCCCGCTATTGCTCCGTTATCCTGATCAGGGTCAAAACGAGCTGGGACAGACCTTGTTTTGGATGGAGAGCCAGATTGCTCTGATGGACAGCCGGGAAGTACATGTGTATTTGTGGATACTACTAGGGGCGACTGTACTACGCATACTAATCACTCCCTTCATTAGAGCCGGAATATATCAAAGCCTGCATACCGATGCGACTGAGCCGCAAAGCCTGTCCTTTTTCAAAGGTATGAAACGCCATGGCATGTCGTCGCTGTTGTATTACATCATCGAGTTGGGACTGCTGCTGATTCCCGCCTTTTGGGTAGTACCGAGACTCTACCCTATTGTAGCAGGTACGCTTCAATCTCCCTCTTACCTGCTGCACTTGTTGCCCTATGCCATGGGATGGATGGCATACGGATGGTTCATTCGGCAGTGCATCCTGTATATGCAACTAGGCACTGTCGGTGGTCACGCCATACTATCGTCCCTGCTCGCCTTCTTTCGCCAGCTTCTCCCAGCTGTCGGTATATCCCTTTTGCTCGGTGCTTGTGTGCTGCTGGTCTTCGGTCTATTTGGCACCGTGGCGATGATTTGGACTGGCATGCTCGCGCTCATTCTCCAACAATCGTATCATTTTGTTACTAGTCTGGTCAGGCTGTGGCATATCAGTTCGCAGTACAGACTATGGCATACCGATATCTCCAGTAGAAGCTAAGCCCTTCCTTTATGTTAATCACTTCATTTCCGTCTGTCGAAAAAACTTTATGCATAACCGCGCAAACGGCACATAACTGAATACTGTTAACAAGATCTGTTCCTGGGACATTAGGAGCAGATTTTTTTTGTAACTTTTTGCAATGAAACATTTGCCAAAGCCAGCCGACTTTGTTACAATAATCGCAGTGAACTGATAGTAACAACTTTGTAATCTTTATTGTAACCTTTATCTCAAAAATATCGTTATTGTGAATACTGCTCTCCAAGGTGCACATCTTAAGTAAAGCCTAATTCCTGGCACCTAGGAAGCGGGGGAACCAGTTTGGGTGAATTGATCTCGCAACAGAGTGGTCATAGGGGAACCTTCTACCGAATCCTTAAGCTAACCTCGCAGGCATTGGAAGGGGTATATTTTTTTTGAAGAAGAAGCTAACGATCGCAGCTATGAGTCTTGCCATTGCCTTTACATCTTTTACATTCGGTGGCGGCAGTGCATTTGCAGACTCCAAGATGGACCAGGTCATCCAAGATGCCAAAGGAACGAACTACAGAAGCGGAGGCACTACACTCGAGGGATTCGATTGCTCCGGCTTCACAATGTATGTATTCAACAAACTGGGAATTAAACTTCCGCATCAATCTGGATCACAATTCAAAATGGGATCTTCTGTATCCCGCGATGAAATGAGGCCTGGGGACCTGGTGTTCTTCAACACCACAGGAAGAGGCATTTCCCATGTAGGTATCTTCGTAGGTGAAGGGAAATTTGCCCACTCCTCGACTTCACGTGGTGTAGTAGTTAGCTCACTGAACGAAAATTATTACGCTAACCGCTATGTCGGTGCAAAAAGAATTATGAGCACAGACGCTTACCATTCTGTAGCTTCAGATATTCCTGATGACGACAACGTAGAATAACTAACGCACAGCAAGCTAACTCTAGCCGCAATTTGATTCTGCCGGAATCGAATTGCGGCTTTTTATGTCCACAACATCAGCAATGATTATCTTTACTGACGAACTGACACCTCAAAAGGTTTCAATTTTAGCGAACATCGTCGGTTTTACCGTCACCGCTGGGGGAGCATATGAGCAGTAATTCCTTCTTATTGAATGTATACCCGTCTTGGGTATAAAATAAACACGCTTGCCATTCCCCTGCAACTTGTCTACAATCTGTTGTTAATGATTGAAGCACCTGTAAAAGGAGGATGGAACACATGCCGGCCTCAATATCCAACTATCGGATCGTACCCATGGACGAGCATCAAGCGGCTGCAATCTGTGAGTGGCGCTATGATCCACCTTATAACATATACGGTTGGCTCCCCTGGGAACAAATGAAGGCGCTTGAGGTCGAATTTGGAAGTCCCACGCTTCGCCAAGAGCAATATGTTGCCGTACTGGATGAAGAGAACAAGCTGATGGGATTTGCTCAATATTTTCCTATGATCGGTGTGACCCGGCTAGGTCTTGGCATGCATCCTGAAAGATGCGGACATGGCAAAGGCTCTGATTTTGTCCGTGCCATTGCAGAGGAAGCCCAACGACGCAACCCGAAGAATGAAATTGATCTAGAGGTGCTTACTTGGAATGGGCGCGCTATCCGGGCCTACAAGGCGGCTGGATTTGAGCTTACAGATACCTATGAACGCCAGACCCCCGACGGCAAGAAACCATTTTATTGTATGGTATATCGTCCCGAGCACCCAACCCAGATTCTATGATAAAAGCGCCTTCGGCATACAACCACGATGTTGTATAGCGAAGGCGCTTTTATCATCATACGACAGATCATTACAAGCTCAATGACTGCTACGCATTTTTTCAAAAGCTTCATTATATTGTTGGGCTTCCTTAATATCCACGGCCATAATACCGCCATCGTCCCAAGAGGTCAAACGCAGAGTCACGGTCTTGTAATCAATCGTAATAAATGGATGATGATTGAATGCTTCAGATATAGCGGCAACTTCATCCACGAATGCAATCCCTTTCATAAAACTGGAAAAATTATATTTCCGAACGATCCAACGTCCTTCCTCCAGCTCCCAGCCCTCCAGTTTCTCCAGATGTGCTTCAATCTCTTCTTGTGTAAAAGGCATGTTACGAACTCCTCCCCGTTTATACGGAAGCCTTTCGACCGCTTAAATACGGCCAAAACTACGATATATTGGTGTACATATTACCACGGCCCCGTTGATAAATCCATAAGACGGACCTCAAATCAAAGGGACTGACGTCAGCTCCTCGTCCCCAATCAGTACATAGATACGATGCTGCTCCGGCTCATAGATCACAACGCCACTCCCTACAGTGATTGTGGGCTCTGTACCCAGTGCATAAAATAAGTCTTCTGCCAAAGCTTCATTGACTTCCTGACGTCCCGCCGGGTCCAGCCTGTCCCAATCTTCTGCTTCCATCTCAAAAAATTCATAGCTATCTGGGATGCGCCCCACAGCCTCTGTCAAATCGTTCAAAATTTGTTCATACTCACGTCCATGCTTTACTCCCATGCCATTTCCTCCAATGGTTCCGCCATTCAATACATAATCACCTTATTATACCGGAAATTCGCACTTAACAAAAAAGAGAGTTTTGTCGATAAATACTATAATCCGTCTTGTAATGACGCGCTTGGGGCAAGGACGACCCCGGCGGCATGAAAGGATTCAAAATCTATTCTCATGGATGAGGTGTATCATGCAAATTTCAACCATTATTGGACTTGTGCTCGGGATTTTGTCACTGGTCGTCGGGATGATCTTAAAAGGCGCTCCGGTCGTCAATCTGGTCAATAATCCCGCTGCTTACATGATTATTTTCGTCGGAACGGCAGCGAGTATATTTATGGCCTTCCCGATGGCAGAAATCAAACGGATTCCGAAGCTGTTCAAGGTTATTTTCACCGAACAAAAACTGTTAGACCGCAAAGAGCTCATCGGTACGTTTACCGAGTGGGCATCCATTACCCGTCGTGAAGGTCTGCTCGCCTTGGAATCCAAGGTAGAGGAAATCGACGATCCCTTTATGCGTGGCGGCATGCGAATGATTATTGACGGCAATGATCAGGAATTCGTACGGGACGTTCTAATGGAGGATATCAATGCCACCGAGGATCGACATCGCTCTGGCGCGCTGATCTTCTCCCAAGCCGGTATGTACGCTCCAACGCTCGGGGTACTCGGTGCGGTTGTAGGTCTGATCGCCGCTCTGGCCGACCTTAGTGACATGGAAAAGCTCTCTCATGCCATTGCAGCAGCCTTCATTGCGACGTTGCTCGGTATTTTTACAGGTTATGTCCTGTGGCATCCGATGTCCAACAAGCTGAAACGGTTATCCAAAAAAGAAGTCGAGCTTAAATTAATGATGGTCGAAGGTCTGCTTTCCATTCAATCGGGGATATCGACGATCGCCATCAGTCAGAAACTGACGATCTTCCTGACTCCGACCGAACGGGCTACGATGACCCAGAAGGATGGCGATTCCAGTGAGTAAAAAGAGACATGAACCGCATGAAGAGCATGCTGACGAAAGCTGGCTGTTGCCATATTCCGACTTAATGACCCTTCTGTTGGCTCTTTTCATTGTCTTATTCGGTATGAGCTCGCTCGACGCCAAAAAATTTGAAACTATGGCTCAATCCCTGAGTGCAGCTTTTAATGGCGGCACTGGCGTGCTGGATCACTCAGCCGCGAATCCGTCGTCACAATCCATGGATATGGGCAAAAATAAAGAACAAGTGTCACAACCCGTAAAATCGAAAGCTACTTCTACCTCTGAACTGCAAAAACAGCTGGCCCAACGGGAAGAAGAAGATTTAAAAAAGCTTAAAAAACAGATGGATCAATACATTCAAAATAACGGCCTGACCCCGTTGCTGAATACCAAGCTAAACCAATCGCAACTAATGATCACCATTAGTGATAATGCCTTGTTTTCATCCGGGCAGGCCGAAGTAAAGCCGGAAGCAAGAAAGCTGGCCAAGTCCATTTCTAGTATGCTCCAGCAGTTCCCTGGCTATGATGTTATCGTATCGGGTCACACGGATAATGTACCGATCTCCAACAGCCAGTTCCCGTCCAATTTTGATTTGAGCGCCAAGCGCTCTCTGAATTTCTTGCGTATCTTGTTGCTCAATCCAGATCTCGACCCAACCAAGTTTGTATCCATCGGTTATGGCCAGTATCGTCCATTGGCAAGCAATCAAGATGGTCAAGGACGCTCTAAAAACCGTCGTGTTGAAATATCTGTTCTCCGCAAATATCAGAACGGGACACAAGTCATCAGTCCTACCTCAAGCTCGAGTGAAGGTTGATTATGCATATGTTATATGAACAAAGGCACCGCCGCATTTTTATGCAGCTGGTGCCTCTTTGTTTAGTGCTTCCTGTACTTTGCCCTTTCAGATACGACGATCATACGCTCTAGGCTATACGAGCCCCTCTGGCATTAGCTAAGCGTATAATCGAGCATCTGACCAAGCTCCAGCTTCTCAGCCTCTGTCAGATCACGCCAGGCACCTTTCTGAAGGGACCCCAACCGAATATTCATGATTCGCAGCCTTTGCAGTTTTTTAACTTCATAACCGAAGGCTGCACACATACGCCGGATCTGACGATTTTTCCCTTCAGTCAGGATAATACGGAATACATACTCAGATACACGCGTCACCTCACAAGGTAGCGTCCGCTGACCGAGTATTTTCACCCCGCTAGACATGCCCTGCACAAAAGACGGTACGACAGGGCGGTCCACTGTTACAATATATTCTTTCTCATGCTTGCCTTCTGCCCGTAGAATCTTATTCACAATGTCTCCATCGTTGGTAAGTAAAATGAGACCTTCCGAATCCTTATCCAGGCGTCCAATCGGGAATATCCGCTGCGGGTGCCCCACAAAATCAACAACATTGCCTCTAATGTGGCTCTCCGTTGTACTTGTAATGCCCACCGGTTTGTTCAATGCAATATAGACGTGATCAGACTTATCGCGCAGTGGCTTGCCGTTCACGCGAACATCATCGCCTTCTTCCGCTTGACTACCCAGCACAGCCACTTCGCCGTTAATCGTCACGCGACCGCTCTCTACCAGCTTGTCTGCCTCCCGGCGCGAGCAAAAACCGGTTTCGCTGATAAACTTGTTAATGCGCAACCTGTGTACCCTCCATTTCTACTAACACACTTCCTCCTGCGCCCCAGCCCGTTACTCCGGCTTGGCAATCGGAAGCTGCACCAGGGCTGTCGTTCCCTCTCCCTCTGTGCTTTCAATATCCAGTGTGCCTTTATGACTCTGTATAATACGCTGGCTGACCATAAGTCCTAGTCCTGTACCTGTTTCTTTGTTTGTGAAAAAAGGTTCTCCCAACTTGGACAGCATTTCTGCGGGAATACCCGCTCCCTGGTCCCGTATGAAGATTTTAACGTTTTCTCCCTCCAAGAACAAATGAATCGTGATGATGCCACCTTTACTCATAGCCTCCATGCTATTTTTAAGTAAATTAATGAATACTTGCTTTAACTGATTTTCTTCAGCGTATACCAGGGCAGGCTCGTCCGTGACCTGAAGGTTGAATACAATGCCCAGCAGATGCGCCTGACTATCTAGTAAAGAAATCACGTCGCTCACAATATAACGAACATCTTTTTTCTGAAAATGCACTGCCTGTGGCTTCGCCAGTATTAAAAACTCGCTAACGATCAAATTAATGCGATCCAGCTCAGACATCATAATATCGTTGTGTTTCATATTCAACACTTGATTTTGCTGCTGTAGTTGGAGAAAGCCACGTAGCGTGGTTAGCGGATTACGAATCTCATGCGCTACGCCTGCCGCCAGTTGCCCGACGGTTGTCAGTTTCTCTGATCTGCGCAACAACTCCTCCATCCGGTTGCGACCCGTGATATCACGCGACACGCAGATAAACCCCAAAATCTGGCCTTCTTCATCCAGAATAGGCGATGTGCTCATACTAATCTCTACTGTACTTCCATCCTTCCGCATTCTAAGGGACTCACTTGATACGATACTCTCTCCCTGAAGCAGGCTCTTCTTCTGAAATTCATATTCCTCCTGTTGCTGTGGAGGTACAAATTCCAGCTTACGACCAACCAATTCTTTCTTGGTCCAGCCGTACAAAGCTTCAAAGGCATGATTGACCCGAACGACGCGATCCTCCTCGTCGGTTACATGAATCGCATCTGCTGTCTGATTAATAACCGATTCTAGATGTTCCTTTACAGAACGGTTCTCTTCATACATCTGCTCGAGTCTTCTCGTGTACATCCCTAGGTTGTAGGCCATCGCATTGATGCGCTCACCCAACTGTGCAAGCTCATGACCACCTTTTATTTCTAGCCGTGTATCAAAATGACCGTCAGCCATCTCATTCACTTTCCCCAGAATCGACTGAATTGGGCGGACAAACAGACTTGCCAGCACATAGCTTCCAATGATCACCACCTCTAAAAGGACAATGGAAATGGCAATTAAACTTATCAATTGCTTGGAAATAACAGAAGTGATCGTATCATAATTCATAACAATACGGATAACATAGGCATCACGATTAGCCGGATAAAAAGGTATGTAACTGACGAGAACCCGCTCACCTTTAATATAGCAGTCTTGTACAATACTCTCCCCCGAGAGGATAGCTCTGGACACGGCCAAACGATCTTCCTGCACCCTTGTTAGTTGATACGTGCCGAATTGGATCGGTTTGTTGTACATGTAATAGTATTTCGAATCGTTTCCGTTCTTGTCCATCGAAGCGCCACCAAAGGTTGCAGGGTTAATTCCTGTAATCTCCATGATGCGATAATCCACTTGTTGAGTTTGCTTTACGATCTCATCGGGGCTCAGGATGGTTATGAAATTTTGTACTGAAGTATCCTGAAAGGAAATTCGAATTAAGTAGTTACGTTTTTGATCATAATAAAATCCCCATTTGTTAATATCTGAGGAGTCTGAACCGGTGTAGTCAAATGACCCCGTCCAAAAATGATCCAGTTTCTGACCTTGCACCATTGCAGCCTGTCCGTGCTCATATAATTGGTCAACTGCATTTTTCCAATATCCTGTCAATGGATCGGATGGCGTTACTTCTTTAGGATCCGAGGATCTAACAACCTTATACCCCTGCCCGTCTCGAATCATCAAGGAAATATTAGTATCTCTGTGGAGTGAGGCCACCTTTTGAAGCTGTTCCTGCTGAATATTTCGAATGTCAGGATCGAGCTGATTGGCAGCCAACGTGGCAGAAAGCCACAGATTATATCCGAGCTGTTTGTCAACGGCCTCCCAGCTATGTTGGGTTTGTTCGATAGCTCCTCCGATAATTTTAGCCGTCAGAACCATTTTAGTTTCACTGTCACTTCTTAGGTTTTCGTGGGTCGTGTAATAATTAAGTGCGATGTTTAATAAAAGGATAAACAGGACGGACCCCGACAAAATGATCGTTATTCTGATTTTTATCGACACACTGATTTCTCACCTCTTGCCGCATGCTGGCGATTACTGGGAATTGCTAACTCAATGATACCGTAATAGCGCCTGTGATACCAGCATTTACATTTACCGGATATACATAAATACACACCTTGTGTACAGTATTGTCAATAGACGAGGATTTGCCTACAATATAAAAGATAATCATCCACAGGTAGTCCACAAATACACAGATTTTATTATAAACTGTGGATAAACCTGTGGACAAGTACCTTGTTATCCACAATTTTATTCACATCATGTTAACAACGGAATATTTGTTCGTTGGATAATTCCGCGTTTTGAAAGGAGCATTTTCCCAGTGACCACCATGGATCACGCCTATTGGATGAAAGAAGCCATTCAGGAAGCGTATAAGGCAGAAACATTAGGTGAAGTCCCTATCGGGGCTGTCATCGTAAAAGATAATGAAATCATCGGTCGCGGCTACAATTTGCGCGAGACGGATGCTGACCCAACCGCACATGCAGAGATGGTCGCCATTCGTCAGGCCAGTGAGCACTTAGGTGCCTGGCGCCTGCTGGATTGTAGGCTGTATGTCACTCTGGAGCCGTGTCCAATGTGCGCCGGAGCCATTGTGCAATCACGGGTTCCCCATTTGATATACGGCACTACAGATCCCAAGGCAGGCTGCGCAGGCACGCTGATGAATTTATTACAGGAGCCTCGGTTCAATCATTGTACAGAAGTAACTAGTGGTGTACTGCAGGAGGAATGTGCATCGCTGCTAACGAGCTTCTTTCGGCATCTGCGGCAAAAAAGAGCGGCAGCCAAATTGTCTCCTCCCCCGTCTTCATTCTGAGGAGACACAGTCCAAAATACCTCATCTCATTGCTAATTCCCCATGGAAGGAGATCACCCCATGCCTATGAGCTTGTATAATACGCCTCAAGGTATCTTTTTACGGCCATTTAGCTTGGCGGATAGCGAAGCCCTTCTCGCCCTTAGGCACCGAAATAGGGATTCCCATGCGCCTTATGAGCCGCTTTACGAGGATTCATTTTTCACATTAGAGAAACAACAGGACTACATCCGTCAGAAATTGCGGCAAGCTGAAGAAGATCGAGGTTACGTATTCGGTATCTTTCTCTTAAAGGAAGAACGGCTCATCGGTTATATCTCCATTTCCAATCTAGTACGTGGAGTTGGACAATTCGCTGATATCGGCTACATGATGGATCATCATGAACAGGGTAAAGGGCATATGACCGCCGCCTTAAAGTTGATCATACAATATGCCTTTCGTGCCTTATCTCTACATCGTCTCCAAGCGGGTACTCTTTTGCATAATGATCGCTCACAACGTGTATTAGAAAAATGTGGCTTTCGACCAGAAGGCATTGCTCGCAAGCTTGTACAGATTCAGGGCACATGGCAGGATCACCAGATGTTTGGACTTTTAGCCGAGGATGACGTGTGGCAGAGCTAAATGACTGTACAGGGACAACATTAAAAGTAAACAAAAAACCGCCCGGCCTATGCCGAGCGGTTTTCTTGCAATCATGTTATCCCATACTTAAGGAGCAACAGTTTGCATTTTTTGTTGCAGTTGTTCCATCGTCAGGACTTGATCAGCTGTTGGAATACCTACTTTAAATGCTGCTTTAGCATTGATTTTGTTGTATTGCGTGTAGCCTGTTACAGACAATTTCACATTGTCTTTTGTAGCCGGAT
Source organism: Paenibacillus sp. FSL M8-0228 (assembly GCF_038007385.1). Taxonomy (NCBI): domain Bacteria; kingdom Bacillati; phylum Bacillota; class Bacilli; order Caryophanales; family Paenibacillaceae; genus Paenibacillus; species Paenibacillus sp. FSL M8-0228. Next base: position 127,125 of record NZ_JBBOXA010000001.1, on the reverse strand, counting down.
CATTCATCTCTACATTCGCATTCAGGTCTTGATACACAGGAATGTTATCCTTGTTCAAAGCTGTGTTAATGTCAAACTGCTTCACTGTCAAGTAGTTTTTCAACTCATCCAGCTTTTTCCTAAAATCGCTGGTGTTTGTTTCTACTGCAAGTTTTGCTGCAGTAAGATCTTCTTTCTTCAATTGGAACAAGCTAATGTACTCGTCTTTTGACATAATATCAATAGCTTTAGGAACTGCTTTAGTAACAAATGTATCGACAGCTTTCTTCACGTTGTCGTTCGTTATTTTAAACTGAACTACTTGTTTAGCTTCAACGCCTTGTGGCAACTTAGCGTCTTTAGGATCAATATCAAAGAAGTACGTAGCTTGATCATACTCGTTCATAATAGCAGCGATCACTTCATTCGCAAATTTCTGCGATTTTTCTTGATCCATAGCTGCAGGGTTAAATTCTTGTCCCGATTGTTTAGCCAGTTCTTGTGGATCAATGATCAGGAATTTACCTACAACATCCTGTGGAAGCGGGTAAAATGGAATATTAGGAATTTTAACGTACAGTTTATCTTTAGTCATCACCATTGGAATCGTGAAGCTGGTGGAAAGATCACCTTTCAAATGAATGCCGAGCGTCATTTCAGATTGGAAAGGTTCTTTTTGATATACACCGTCCAGCGTAATGTCTGCATTTTTCAGCATACTGGTTATCATTGCACTTTGTTCACTTGGTAAAGTAGCGGATGAAATTGTCAGATCCTTAACGGTAAATTGACTTTTGGATTCATAAGAATTCAACTTCATTGCATTTGCAGTACCGGTCGTAACTGCTTCCTTCGGTTCTAACTTCTTGCTACAACCTACCAGGGCTACCGTCAAAAGCAACACCATAGTGAGTACCAAGACGGATAACTTTTTACTCATTGTGTAGATTCTCTCCTCTCGTAATTAACCCCTTTTTTTATGCTAACAAAAAAAATACACACCTCCTATTTTAACTCATATTCTCAAACAGCGAAACACTTATTGGAAAATTTTCTTACAATAAGCACAAAGACACCCTGGTTCTCCTAACCAGGGTGTACTATCGATGCAATATATTTTTAGGAGAAAGGTCTTCCTGCTTATGAACCTTCTCTGTTATGATGATCCACGTGATTCCGCTGTTTCACCTTCTTGGAACCAGATAACGGCTCCTGCTGATGACTACGCTCACGCTTTTCGTTACTTCCACCAGAATCCTGTGCTTCAGGGACAGGAATGGCTTTAGGCTTGCCCATTTATGCATCCTCCATTCTCAGTCTATATTTGTGGTACATCAACAAATCCGTTTATTACCATTAAAAATAGGACTATAGATGGTGTAGATCTTCTGTTTTATCGTGGTTTAGTGAATCCTGATGACGGCGATCATTACGATCCTGCTGCACTTGCTGTGCCTGATGACTATTCACTGGACGTTGCTCCAAATCATCAACAATGTTAGATAGGTTTTTATCCAGTCCGTTTTTGGCTTTTGTCATGTAGCCTTCCTCCTCATTCCTTCATACTACGAATGCGTCAATGACTGTAATGTTTGGGCACATTGGTGAATATGCCGAGTATAATCGGACACCAGCTGTTGAATGATATCTGTTCGTTCATCTACAGACTGTCCATCCCGCTCTACATCGACTAAGCTAACCTGCACTTCCCGGGAATCTACATAAGTACATGCAAAATCAAAGGAGTACATTTGTCGGCCTTCTACCTCGATGTGGATTCGTATAGCCCGGTTGTCAGCTTCATCTGCCTGTACCTGCGATTTATCCCCTGAATTCAAAAGAATCGGCAGTTGTTCCTGCCAGGCCTCTACCAGCTTTTGCTGATCTACTGTCATTTCTCGATTCATGCCAGCACCTCCACATCTGATAACGTGTGAAAAAAACGAGCTTTTTATACAACAAAAAAGCCATTCCCCACGATTCCTGATCATTGGCGTATAAAGGCCAATGTACCAGCTATCGTATTCGAATGGCTTGGTTTATTTAGAATATGGCGGAGAGGATGGGATTCGAACCCATGTGGAGTTGCCCCCTAACGGTTTTCAAGACCGCCCCGTTATGACCGCTTCGGTACCTCTCCAGGTGGTAAATGGATAAAGCTGCTTCCCCTTTAAACATACTCAGGCGCAACAAAATTATTTTACCACAGAACTTCTAAGAATGCAACACTTACTGTTTAGGAGCGATAACCTCAATGCCTCGCATGTATGAACGTAGCACTTCTGGGATCACGATGCTTCCGTCCTCTTGCTGATAGTTCTCCAAAATAGCAGCCACCGTCCGCCCTACAGCCAAACCTGAACCGTTCAGCGTATGTACAAATTCAGGCTTTGCCTTCGAATCTGGACGAAACCGGATGTTCGCCCGACGCGCTTGGAAGTCCTCCGTATTTGAACAAGAAGAAATTTCGCGGTACATGCCACTCTCAGGCAACCATACTTCCAGATCGTACGTTTTGGCAGACGTAAAGCCCATATCTCCAGTGCAAAGTGCCAGCACGCGATATGGAAGTCCGAGCAGTTGTAGAACACGCTCAGCGTTATTCGTCATTTTCTCCAATTCTTCATAAGAGGTATCCGGGTGAACCAGCTTAAGCATCTCTACCTTATTGAACTGATGCTGACGGATCAGGCCACGTGTATCACGTCCCGCTGATCCTGCCTCCGAGCGAAAGCAAGAGCTGTATGCCACATAATATTTCGGAAGCTGTTCCGCATTCATGATCTCTTCACGGTGGTAGTTCGTTACCGGAACTTCAGCCGTAGGAATGAGATAATACTCCGTATCACGCAGCTTGAACAAATCTTCTTCAAACTTCGGAAGTTGGCCCGTTCCGTACAAGCTGTCCCGATTTACGATGTATGGAGGAAGCATTTCTTCATAACCATGCTCACTGCTGTGCAGATCCATCATAAAGTTAATCAGCGCACGCTCTAGTCTTGCTCCCAGTCCTTTGTAGAACGTAAAACGAGAACCCGTTACCTTGGCTGCTGCTTCAAAATCAAGAATATCTAGATCCTGAGCCAACTCCCAATGCGCTTTGGGTGTAAAAGAAAACTCGCGCGGCTCCGACCAGCGACGGATTTCTACATTATCCTCTTCCGATGCGCCAACAGGTACTGTTTCATTGGGAATATTGGGAATAGACATCACCAATTCGTCGATCTGAACTTCCAGTTCGCGTACTTGCTCATCTAATTCTTTGATACGATCGGAGACTTGACGCATTTCTGCAATAAGATCATCCGCATTTTCCTTATTCTTCTTCAACTTGGCTACTTCACCGGATACCACGTTCCGACGATTTTTGAGCCCTTCACTTTCCTGAAGTAACTCACGACGGCTTACATCCAGATCTGTAAAACCATTAATCAGATCCAGAGATTTTCCCCTGTTCTGCAAAGCTTTCTCAACCCGACCAAGCTCATTACGTAAAATCTTTATATCTAACACAGGTAATCCCTCCTACACTACAAACCTGACTTTCACTATTCGCGGACCATATCCACAAAATATTGATGTAACCGGTAATCGTCTGTTAACTCCGGATGGAAGGATGAAGCCAGCAAATGACCCTGACGGGCTGCCACGATCTCGCCGTTATACTCAGACAGCACATCTACTCCCGTTCCAACAGACTGTATTAATGGTGCGCGTATAAATACGGCACGAACCGGTTCCTCAATCCCTTTAATGTTCAAGTCTGTTTCAAAGCTCTCTCTTTGGCGACCAAATGCATTACGCGATACTGTAATATCCATGAGTCCCAAATGTGCTTCTTCCTGTCCTTGAATCGTTTTAGCCAGTACAATCAATCCTGCGCAAGTGCCAAATACAGGCTTGCCTTGATTGGAAAACTGACGTATAGCCTCTATAAAGTCATACTTGCGCATTAGCTTACCGATAGTGGTACTTTCACCACCGGGAATGATAAGACCGGACAGCTCATCGAGCTGTTCGATCTTCTTCACCGCTATACCTTCCGCACCCGCACGTTCAACGCTTCGTATATGTTCAGCTACAGCGCCTTGCAGCGACAATACACCTATTTTCATGCCGGTCCCTTCTTTCTTACCAACCACGATCCTGCATGCGCTCATGCGGTGCCAGTTTGGAAATTTCAATGCCTTTCATAGGAGTCCCCAAATTCTTGGAGACTTCTGCGATCAGCTTGTAATCCGTATAATGAGTGGTCGCTTCCACGATTGCCCGTGCAAACTTCTCAGGGCTATCCGACTTGAAAATACCAGAACCTACAAAGACGCCATCAGCGCCTAAATGCATCATTAACGCGGCATCAGCAGGTGTTGCTACACCACCCGCTGCAAAGTTAACCACTGGCAGCTTGCCAAGCTCATGCACTTCTAACAGCAGTTCATATGCAACACCGAGGTTTTTCGCTTCTGCATACAGCTCGTCCTTCGACAAGTTTTGCACCTTGCGAATTTGACCATTGATAAAACGCATATGACGAACGGCCTCAACAATATTCCCAGTTCCCGGTTCACCCTTCGTACGGATCATAGATGCACCCTCACCAATGCGACGCAGCGCTTCTCCCAGATCCTTGGCTCCACAAACAAATGGAACGGTGAACTCCCGCTTATCAATATGGAAAACTTCATCCGCAGGTGTCAATACTTCGCTCTCATCGAGATAGTCAACACCGAGAGATTCCAGTACCTTTGCCTCTACAAAGTGACCGATGCGAGCCTTAGCCATAACAGGAATAGAAACAACCTTCATAACTTCTTCCACAATCGTTGGGTCAGCCATACGAGCAACCCCACCAGCTGCACGGATATCCGAAGGTACCCGTTCAAGAGCCATTACAGCTGTAGCTCCTGCTGCCTCTGCAATTTTAGCCTGCTCAGCGTTCATGACATCCATGATTACGCCACCTTTTTGCATCTCTGCCATACCTCTTTTTACACGCGAAGTTCCCGTTTCCATGTCGTTGCCTCCTGTAAGGGTTACGTTTAGATTCTAACTAAATATTTTACCGCACCAATGCCAAATACACAATCATTTCAAGCTGCAAAATAAGTAATGAAAAACAAGGTAGGTCGCTTAGCTTTGCTTATTTAGAAGAGATTCTTAATTCCTTGGAACAGATCTCCGAAGAAATCACCGATTGCCCGGAAAAGCATTCGGAACCAGCCGCCCTCTTCTACTGCTGTCGTAGTAACCAGATCAACGGTTTTCGTCTGCCCTTTATCCACACCGTCTGTCTTGTACGTGTACGTAATGGTTCCGACTTTGGCCCCTTGCTTCAAAGGTGCTACAAGAGAGCTTGCTGGTGTAATGTTCGTTGTAAAGGTTACCTTGGGATTGCTCGCACCCTTGGGTACGATAAAACTTACTGCATCTTTTGTAACGATCGGCACTTCTGTTTCCGTACCTTTGGTCACTGGCACATTCTCAACACCCTTAACCACCGTCTTTGGGGCAATAACCTGCTTCACTTCAAAATTATCAAAACCATAGTTCAGCACTTTAGCTGTCTCTGTAAAACGGTGTGCATCTGAATCAGCTCCCATAACTACACTGATGAGACGCATTCCATTGCGTTCAGCGGTTCCTGTAAAACAGTTGCCAGCATTGGCCGTATGGCCTGTTTTCATCCCGTCTAAACCTGGGTAAGCAAACTTTCTAAAGTTAGTAATATTTTTGTTTGCTTCCAGCATCCAGTTATAGTTAATAATCGGCGCCTTGTCAGTAGGACGGAATTTGTAAGATTGAATTGTCGTGAATCGTGTGTAATCCGGATGATCTTTAATGATGTAACCAGCCAGAGTAGCTGCATCTCTCGCTGTCATCACCGTTTCCCGGTCTGTATCCGGCTGGAAGCCTTTCGGCATATCACCACGGTCCAAACCAGTCGAGTTGATAAAATACGTATTTTTCATGCCCATTTTCTGAGCTGTTTCATTCATTAGTTTTACAAAATCCTGCTCAGTTCCGGATACGCGTTCAGCAAGGGCTACTGTTGCATCATTAGCAGAACCTACCGCCATGGCAATATAAAGCTCTTCTACCGTATGTTGATCCCCTTGAGCCAAAAAAATACGTGATCCAATGCTCTTAGAAGCATTCTCGTTAACCGTAACCTTATCCGTCCACTTGAGTTTGCCTTGCTTAACCTGTTCAGCCACGATGTATTCTGTCATCATTTTAGTCATACTTGCTGGTGGAAGTGGCTCATCTGGATTCATAGACAGCAATACTTGCCCCGTGGAAGGCTCGATCAAAATGGCAGAACGTAGTGCCAGACTAGGGGGGTTAATAGAACCTGTCCCCGTAATATTGGTTGCCTGTGTTGCCGCTCCAGCTGCAAAAGTAGCCACGCTCGGATCGAAATTGCCTACAACAGGCAATGCCGACATATACATCATATTGAGCACCATGACTGCAGTCACGCTCTTTTTAATCATGCTGCGTTTTGTATTTTGCTTTAAATTGTTCGCTTTCAAATGAATACAAACTCCTCTCGTACCTCAACCCGATCCGTTATGTACAACGAGACGGTGGTTACAGCCTCTACTTGGCCAATGTAATTAATGTTTTAGTGTTAAAATCCAGTTCCATTTCGTTTTATTTCGTTTTATTTCGTTTTCTTAGTTGTATCCTGTCATGAGCATTTTCTGCTCGAATCTTCTTTACTGGTAGGAATCGTCCAAAAGACCTACGTGCCCTAATTCGTCAATAATTTCGTCATAAAGGCGGACACTTGTCTATTCTATCACAGGGGTATCTCTAAAAAAAGACAGGCAGAGCGAAATACGCTCTGCCTGTCGTCAAGTCTACTACAGCCGAACTTTATAGAGAGTAGTTTGGTGCTTCTTTCGTAATTTGCACATCATGCGGATGGCTCTCACGCAGACCAGCACCTGTAATACGGATAAAGCTTGTATCGTTACGAAGCTCCTCAATATTAGCTGTCCCGCAATAACCCATACCGGAACGAAGACCGCCCAACAGCTGATGGACAGTGTCGGAAAGTGGTCCTTTATAAGCAACGCGTCCTTCAATGCCTTCCGGTACCAATTTCTTGTCGTCATCTTGGAAATAACGATCTTTACTACCTTGCTTCATCGCAGCCATAGAGCCCATACCACGATATACTTTAAAGCGGCGTCCTTGATAAATTTCAGATTCGCCCGGGCTTTCTTCCGTACCTGCAAAAAGACTTCCCAGCATTACCGCAGAAGCGCCTGCCGCAATGGCCTTTGTAATTTCACCGGAGTATTTAATACCGCCGTCTGCAATAATCGGAATATTATATTCACGTGCTACTGTTGCACAATCATAAATTGCTGTTACTTGTGGAACACCTATCCCTGCGATTACGCGTGTTGTACAGATGGAGCCTGGACCAATACCGACTTTTACGACCGATGCTCCTGCTTCAATCAATTCGCGCGTTCCGTCTCCAGTAGCTACATTACCTGCTACAATCGTCAGATCAGGATAAGCTTCACGCAGCTTGCGGACCGCTTCAATGATGTTAATATGATGGCCGTGAGCAGAGTCCACAACAATCATATCCACACCCGCTTTTACAAGTGCTTCAGTCCGATCAAATGTATCCTTGGAAATACCAACAGCCGCACCGACCAGAAGACGACCTTGTGCATCTTTCGCTGCGTTCGGAAATTGAATAGCTTTCTCAATATCTTTAATGGTGATAAGACCTTTGAGATAATTTTCATCATCGACCAAAGGGAGCTTTTCAATCTTATGCTTTTGCAAAATAACTTCCGCTTCCTGTAAAGTCGTACCTACAGGTGCAGTTACCAGTTCTTCCTTCGTCATGACTTCACTGATTTTAAGGTTAAAATCGTGAATAAAGCGAAGATCACGGTTAGTAATAATACCCACCAGTTTGTTTTCTTCGTTTACAACAGGTACACCAGAAATACGGTATTTACCCATAACTGCTTCAGCATCAGATACCAAATGATCCGGAGTCAATGAGAATGGATTGGTGATAACACCGCTCTCCGAACGTTTGACCCGATCCACCTCTACCGCTTGCTGTTCAATCGACATATTTTTATGAATAATACCGATACCGCCCTCACGAGCCATCGCGATTGCCAACACTGCCTCAGTAACAGTATCCATACCAGCACTCATCAAAGGAATATTCAGCTTTACGTTATCACTCAAACGAGTCGCCACGCTTACTTCTTTGGGCAGAACCACCGACTTGCGAGGTACCAGTAAAACATCGTCAAAGGTAAGGCCTTCCTTACCGAATTTATCTTCCCACACCAAGATGATCCTCCTTCAAATTGTTTAGTCTGTATTGGTCTTGTTGTCTGTCCGACATGGACAAATCAAGGCTCTCTGAAAATATATTATTGCAATCTTAGCAAAGCGGTATAGGGGTGTCAAGCCTTCAACAATAGCCCTAACTTTTAGTATTTCCCTGTACAAACAACTGTACTCCTACGGAGGACAACCTTTAAAAATAAGCGTTTTTAAGAGTAATAGCTATTCACAAGAGCGTATCTCTTCTTTGAATGCGCAGCATAGAAGCAATTATACAAGTGGTTTGTACCCTAATATACCAAAGAGGACCATGATCTCAATGAGATCATGGTCCTCTTTACTTGTTGCTTGGCGACGTCCTACTCTCCCAGGACCCTGCGGTCCAAGTACCATCGGCGCTGGAGGGCTTAACGGTCGTGTTCGGGATGGGTACGTGTGGAACCCCTCCGCTATCGCCACCAAACATGAATCTGCTGAGCAAATTCTTTTTCAGGAATCAGCATCGCCAAATGCTGTGTGTTCGCTTGTTCCATATAAGCCACTTGTGCTTATACAATACAAAACTTACACCCTGAAAACTGGATCCGAAACTCATTGCGTTTTATCTTAGGATAAGCCCTCGACCGATTAGTATTGGTCAGCTCCATGCATTACTGCACTTCCACCCCCAACCTATCTACCTCGTCGTCTTCAAGGGGTCTTACATACTGGGAAATCTCATCTTGAGGGGGGCTTCACGCTTAGATGCTTTCAGCGCTTATCCCTTCCGTACATAGCTACCCAGCGGTGCTCCTGGCGGAACAACTGGTACACCAGCGGTACGTCCATCCCGGTCCTCTCGTACTAAGGACAGCTCCTCTCAAATTTCCTACGCCCACGACAGATAGGGACCGAACTGTCTCACGACGTTCTGAACCCAGCTCGCGTACCGCTTTAATGGGCGAACAGCCCAACCCTTGGGACCTACTTCAGCCCCAGGATGCGATGAGCCGACATCGAGGTGCCAAACCTCCCCGTCGATGTGGACTCTTGGGGGAGATAAGCCTGTTATCCCCAGGGTAGCTTTTATCCGTTGAGCGATGGCCCTTCCATGCGGTACCACCGGATCACTAAGCCCGACTTTCGTCCCTGCTCGACTTGTAGGTCTCGCAGTCAAGCTCCCTTCTGCCTTTGCACTCTTCGAATGATTTCCAACCATTCTGAGGGAACCTTGGGGCGCCTCCGTTACTCTTTAGGAGGCGACCGCCCCAGTCAAACTGCCCACCTGACACTGTCCTCGCACCGGATTACGGTACCAAGTTAGAACCTAGATACGATCAGGGTGGTATCCCAAGGATGCCTCCCTTCAAGCTGGCGCTCAAAGTTCGACGGCTCCCACCTATCCTGTACAGATCGTACCCAAATTCAATATCAAGCTGCAGTAAAGCTCCATGGGGTCTTTCCGTCTTGTCGCGGGTAACCTGCATCTTCACAGGTATTAAAATTTCACCGGATCTCTCGTTGAGACAGCGCCCAAGTCGTTACGCCATTCGTGCGGGTCAGAATTTACCTGACAAGGAATTTCGCTACCTTAGGACCGTTATAGTTACGGCCGCCGTTTACTGGGGCTTCGGTTCATAGCTTCGCTCTTGCGAGCTTACCACTCCCCTTAACCTTCCAGCACCGGGCAGGCGTCAGCCCGTATACTTCGCCTTGCGGCTTCGCACAGACCTGTGTTTTTGCTAAACAGTCGCTTGGGCCTTTTCACTGCGGCCCCCTCGGGCTATTCACCCTACCGAGGCACCCCTTCTCCCGAAGTTACGGGGTCATTTTGCCGAGTTCCTTAACGAGAGTTCTTCCGCGCGCCTTAGAATTCTCTTCTCGCCTACCTGTGTCGGTTTGCGGTACGGGCACCTTCTCCTGGCTAGAGGCTTTTCTTGGCAGTCTGAGATCATGACCTTCGCTACTATAATTTTCGCTCCCCATCACAGCCCAGCCTTAACGATGTGCGGATTTGCCTACACATCAGCCTCACTGCTTAGACGGACATCCATCCGTCCGCGTCACTACCCTACTGCGTCACCCCATCGCTCATAACGGATTACGGTGGTACAGGAATTTCGACCTGTTGTCCTTCGACTACGCCTATCGGCCTCGCCTTAGGTCCCGACTTACCCTGAGCGGACGAACCTTCCTCAGGAACCCTTAGGCTTTCGGCGGATCTGATTCTCACAGATCTTTTCGTTACTCATACCGGCATTCTCACTTGAATGCAGTCCAGCGCTCCTTACGGTACACCTTCAACCCGCATTCAACGCTCCCCTACCCCTGATGCAAGCATCAAGCCATAGCTTCGGTGGTGTGTTTAGCCCCGTTACATTTTCGGCGCAGAGTCACTCGACCAGTGAGCTATTACGCACTCTTTCAATGGTGGCTGCTTCTAAGCCAACATCCTGGTTGTCTGTGCAACTCCACATCCTTTCCCACTTAACACACACTTGGGGACCTTAGCTGATGGTCTGGGCTGTTTCCCTTTCGACAATGGATCTTAGCACTCACTGTCTGACTCCCGGAACTAAATCTATGGCATTCGGAGTTTGACTGAGCTTGGTAACCCTTGCGGGCCCCGCACCCAATCAGTGCTCTACCTCCACGATTCTTCTTTCCGAGGCTAGCCCTAAAGCTATTTCGGGGAGAACCAGCTATCTCCGGGTTCGATTGGAATTTCTCCGCTACCCCCACCTCATCCCCGCATTTTTCAACATGCGTGGGTTCGGGCCTCCAGTGCGTGTTACCGCACCTTCACCCTGGACAGGGGTAGATCACCCGGTTTCGGGTCTACGTCCACGTACTAAAGATCGCCCTATTCAGACTCGCTTTCGCTGCGGCTTCAGCTCTTCACCTTAACCTTGCACGGGAACGTAACTCGCCGGTTCATTCTACAAAAGGCACGCCATCACCCATAGATCGGGCTCTGACTTCTTGTAAGCACACGGTTTCAGGATCTATTTCACTCCCCTTCCGGGGTGCTTTTCACCTTTCCCTCACGGTACTGCTTCACTATCGGTCGCCAGGGAGTATTTAGCCTTGGCAGATGGTCCTGCCGGATTCATACGGGGTTTCACGTGCCCCGCACTACTCGGGATCCGTCTCGGAGAGAACAAGTTTTGAACTACAGGGCTTTTACCTTCTCTGGCGGGCCTTTCCAGACCTCTTCATCTAACCGGTTCCTTTGTAACTCCATGTGAGACGTCCCACAACCCCAAGGAGCAAGCTCCTTGGTTTGGGCTAATCCGCGTTCGCTCGCCGCTACTGACGGAATCACTATTGTTTTCTCTTCCTCAGGGTACTTAGATGTTTCAGTTCCCCTGGTCTGCCTCTATTCTGCCTATGTATTCAGCAGAAAGTGACTGTCGATGAAGACAGCCGGGTTTCCCCATTCGGACATCCCCGGATCAAAGCTTGCTTACAGCTCCCCGAGGCTTTATCGTTGTTCGCCACGTCCTTCGTCGGCTCCTGGCGCCTAGGCATCCTCCGTGTGCTCTTTGTAGCTTAACCTAGTATTTACATCGTAAATACGATTTGCTTTGAATTTCGGTTCAACACTTACGTGTGAATGAAATTCAAGGCAGCTACCTTTATTTCACTTGTTTACACAAGATCAGCTTAAAGGAATATTCTAAAACGCAATTTCGTTTCGGTATCCAGTTTTCAAGGTGCAATTCGCTTCATCGAAGCGAAACCCGATGAATATTTCGGTTCCACACGAATGTGTGAATGAAGTATTCGTCGAAGCTTGAGAGTTTGAGCTCTCAAAACTGAGCAACGAG
>NZ_JBBOXA010000001.1:15000-112500 GCF_038007385.1 Paenibacillus sp. FSL M8-0228 | reverse complement strand
AAGCTGTCATCATTCGCCACTGTTGTATCCTATGACCGGGCAGGCTATGCCTGGAGCGAGGAGGCTGCTACTCCACGAACCGGGGAAAACATCGTTCGGGAGCTTCATCTCGCCTTAAAAAACGCAGACATCCAAGCTCCTTATATCCTGGTAGGCCATTCTCTCGGAGGGATGTACTCAAGACTGTACGCGCAGACCTACAAAGACGAAGTGGCAGGATTGGTTCTGGTGGATGCCAGGCCTGAGAATGACGCTCGCCGGACAAATGAGATCTATGCCAAAGAACGACCTAAGGTCAATCCCTCCCCGTTAATATCCATTCTCCTAGAAAAGTCAGGAGCATTTCGCCTGTTTCCCAATTTTATGCTAACGGGTCGAGTCGAATATCAAGATAGAAACTCTTTTGTGAATATTGTCGCTTCTTCTAAGTACTTTCGATCTGTTGCGGAGGAAGGTGATCTAGCAAGCACTACCGAAGATGCCATACGGGGACAGCATCTGGGCAACCTCCCTGTACGTGTAATTGCCCGGGGCGTTCAACAAGATTTGACTCAGTTCGGTATTAGTAAGCGCGGAAATGATCAGATCGAACAAAGCTGGCAAATGGGACAGCGCGAGATGCTTAACATCTCTACAAACAGCAAATTTATTGTTGCCAAGAAGAGCGAGCATATGATCATCCATGATCAACCGGAGCTTGTCATCCAGGTCATCCGTGAACTCATCACCGACACCAGTCATTTTCAGTCAACCATGTCTAAAGCATACACAGATGATTAGGGACTTTATATGTTAAGGACAGCATAAAAAAACAAAAGACGCCCGAGTTCCTTCTATATAAAGGAATCCGGGCGTCTTTGCTACCCTACACTATTCTCGTTGATTGATCTTAGGACAGAATAGGCTTGTTTTTAGATGAGGCTTCTGCAATTTTACCAAGTATTTGTTTCAGTACTTTAGCATTTTCCCCGACAAAACCGGAATCAAGCAGCACATCATGCGTTCCGATGACTTCGTATTCTTTGTATTGACCATGCGTCGCCTGTTGCCATAACAATTTATCTAATGATGTATCCGGACCAATACTATCATCCTCTGCAATCAGAGCATGGATATTCGCATGAACTTCACCTGCGTTAATAAGCTCATCGCGGTAGGTGGAGTAAACCAACATTTTGTCCATGACTCGCTCCCTGTCGGCTGGATCGGCGAGGAATACTTTGTACTGCTCCCTAATGCTATCCAGCACCGTCTCGACAATCTCTTCAAGCTCCTCAGGTGTCGATTCATCCTTGGACATCTTTCTCATAGCATCTACCATAATAATGTCACCAACATGGTAGCCTCGGCTTTCCATAGCTTTAGCTACCTCGAAGGCGAGATTTCCTCCAAGTGAGTATCCAAGGAATACATATGGGCCCTCGGCTTGAATGTTCACGATGGCATCGATGTATCGATCCAGCATATCTTGGCCCTGGAAACGATCGCCGATAAATTCCATCCCGTACACCTCGCAAAGCCCATCCAGCTCCTTGGCCATCTCATAGTACCCCAGAGAGTGACCTACCCGAGGAGGGAAGCAAAATACTTTAAGCGTTCCTTTCCCTGGGAAGTGGATAATTTCCATTTCTTGTTCGTCGGCAGTAGTTGTTGCCTGCAGCTTGAAAATTTCATGCGCCATTTCTTCCACAGTTGGCAGATTAAACACGGCCTGGAGTGGGAGATGGACGCCCATATTAGACGAGATCCTTTGGATCAAGCCCAATACTTTCAGGGAATGGCCCCCAAGGTCAAAGAAATGATCTCTGATCCCGATTTCCTGTACGCCGAGCACCTCGGACCAAATCTGAGCGAGCTCTACTTCTGTCTGCGTACGTGGCGCGATATACTCCGCTGTGCTCCGCAGAAGGGTTTCTGGTGCCGGTAGCGCTTTGCGATCCAATTTGCCATTCGGATTCAGCGGCATTTGTGCGAGCTGTACGAAAGCAGACGGAATCATATAGCTTGGCAGCTCGCTGCCCAGTGCTTCGCGTAATACGCCCGCTGCGAGCCCTTCCTCGGCCACAAAGTATGCGCAAAGCTGAGTACTTCCGCTGGAGTCAGCCAGTGCTAGAACAACCGCTTCCTGCACCGATGGCACCCTCAGAATTTGTGCCTCCACTTCTCCCAGCTCAATGCGGTAACCCCGGATTTTTACCTGGTGATCGATCCGTCCCAAATACTCAATATTCCCGTCTGGCAGCCATCGGGCCAAATCGCCCGTTCGGTAAATCCGTGCTCCCGGTTTGTACGGGTGAGGAATGAACTTCTCTGCCGTCAGGTCCGGCTGGTTGAAATACCCCCGCGCTACCCCTTCGCCTGCAATGCAGAGTTCTCCCGGTACCCCCACAGGTGATACCTGAGAAGCGCTGTCCATCATCCATACTTGGACGTTAGCGTACGGTTTGCCGATCGGCACATGCGTTAGAGCCGCAGTCTCAGGGCTAGTTGTATATCGGGTCGCATATACGGCCGCTTCGGTAGGACCATAGATATTCTCCAGTACTGCGTGTGGAGATACTTTATAGTACTCTTCTACAAGTTTGGCAGGCAGCGTCTCGCCGCAGGCAAACAGGTATTTCAGAGTAAGGAATCCTTGGGTGCCGCTTTCTTTCAAGTATTGAACGAGCACACTGAGCATCGATGGCACCAAATTAAGATGCGTGATTCGGTTCGTATCCACAGCCTCCAGCAGTGCCATCGGGTCTTTGTCCACGCCTTGTGGCAGGATCACGAGAGTCCCCTGTCCAAAGAACCAGCAGAACAGCTCTGGCACAGAGAAGTCAAAGGTGAATGTCGTTTTGAGCAGGAAACGGTCGCCTGCCAACATCGGATATTCAGCTTCCAGCTGACTCAGCGTATGGACGGCAGAGCGGTGTTCAATCATTACACCTTTCGGCTTGCCGGTTGAACCTGACGTGTAAATGATATACGCCAGATGCTCCGGCCCCGCAATTGGCTCCAGATTCGAGCTATCCTCATGGTACGCCTGCGGATCATCAAGTGCCAGGATCGTGCCAGTGAACGGGAACCGATCTTTAAGATGGTTCTTCGTCAGCAGAAGCTTCGCCCCCGAATCCTCCAGCATGTGGCGAATACGGTCTTCTGGGAACTCCGGATCAATCGGTACATAGGCCCCACCAGCTTTTAGAATGGCATGGATACCAATGATCATCTCAAGCGAGCGCTCGACCATGATGCCAACTGGTTGGTCCGGTCTGACCCCTTGGGCACGCAGTGTACGTGCAAGACGGTTCGCCTGCTGATGAAGTTCTCCATAGGTAAGCTTCGTTTCTCCGTAAACAAGTGCTGTACGATCCGGTGTGAGCGCAGCTTTTTCCTCAAATATGCCGTGGAGGGTCTGCTCACGCGGATAAGGAGCTACTGTATCTCCCCACACCTCTATTATTTGTGATTTCTCTTCTGGCGTGATCAGTTCCAGCTCATCAATACGGATAGCAGGTTGTACAGATACGCTTGTCAGAATTCTCGTCAAGTGTCCTTGAATCCGTTCCACGCTCTCCCGGTTATAGACGCGAGCATTATATCGATACAAGAACTCCAGACTACGTCCCGGCAGCACAATAAGGTTAAAATCATAATTCGTCTGTTCAAACATCTGAACATCTGTAATTTTGTATTCAGCCTCTTCACTGGCAATTTTCTCTTCCAGATGCTCTTCTACCGGGTAATTTTCGAACACCATAATATGAGAAATCAAATCTTGCTTTTGTTCGCTCTGTGCTTGAATCTCATAGAGCGGATAGGAATCATAAGCATGTCCTGCCAAATATAATTCCTGCTGTCTTTTCATCACATGGGAGAACGTATCGCTTCCCTCGGCCTGAACCCGAACTGGAACTGTATTAATGAAGAGACCGATCATGCTTTCGATACCCGGAATCTCGGCAGGTCTTCCCGATACCACACTTCCGAAGACGATATCCTGGCTTCTATTGTAGCGCTGCAGCACGATTCCCCAGGCTGCTTGCATCAGCGTATTCATTGTCACCTGATGCTGTTTGGCCACCTGTTCCAGGCGATCGGTCAGTTCCGCATCCAACGTGAATACCAGCTTCTCCGACACATAGGCCTCTGCTTTTGCCGATGGCTGTGTGATGGCTTGTGGCAGCTTCGTCTGCTGCTCGTAGCCTTTCAGGTACCCTCTCCAGTAAGAGGATGCCTCTTCCTCGCCTTGTTTCTCCAACCATTGAATGTACTGGCTGTACGATGCTGCTACAGGAAGCTCAGGTTCCCTTTGCTCACGTAGAGCTCCGTATGTTTCAAACACTTCCTGGAGCACAAGTGGCATACACCAGCCATCCAAAATGATGTGATGAGAGCTCCACAACAGATGGTAATGCTCTTTTGCAGTACGTAGAATAGCAACACGCAGCAAGGCTTCATTCGCAAGATCAAAGCCTCTTGCTTTGTCTTGGGCAACATAAGCTGCAAGACGCGCTTCTATTTCAGCGGAATCCAGCTCATGCAAATCCTCGTATACGAAATCGCATGCTCTTTCTTTGAACACAATCTGTATAGGGAAATCGCCCCATCCAGCATGGAAATTCGTTCTCAATATGGCATGCCGTTTCATCAGTTGCTGTAAGCTGCGTTTGAAAACCTCAGGATAGAACACTCCCTGAATTTCAAATGTGGCCTGCTCAAAGTAGACCTCTGAATGAGCCTCCAGCAAGCTGTGGAACAACATCCCCTTTTGCATCGGCGTCAGTTTATACATATTCTCAATACTACCGATATGCCGTGTCTGCTCTTCTAACTCCTCAATCTTTTCCAAGCTGATATCTTTGAGGAGTACATCGCTTGGTGTTAGTTCTGTTCTTTCCTTACTTACGCAATGTCCAATGACTTCACTAAGACAGTTCTTCAGAATGCCAACAAACTTAGCCACGGACTCCCCGTGGAACTGATGATGGTTATAGCTGACCGAGAGTTGAAGCTGCCCTTCGGCAATCAGTCCATTAATGTTCAATGCCTGATGCTGCACCATCTGCTCACTGACCTCAGGTCCTACGGAGTAAGGCGATACTTCCATCGTCCCTCCTGCAAGATCCTGATCGAACTGACCCAAGTAGTTGAACGTAATCTCCGGTTCAGCCGAGAAGGAGGAGGTATCGGGACTGTCGCTTAAATATTTCAAAATCCCATATCCGACACCTTTGTTCGGGATACGACGCAAGCCTTCCTTTACATGCTTGATTCTGGCCCCGATCTCCAATTCCCCGTCCATCTCAAGGGCGACAGGGTATTGACTTGTAAACCAGCCTATTGTGCGAGTAATATCCAGTTCCGGTACAACAGGCTCCCGCCCATGTCCCTCCAGAAGGATGCCTACACGTTCGATTCCCGTCCACTCGTGAACAGCCATACCAAGGGCTGTCAGGAGCAGATCGTTGACCTCCGTATTGTAAGTACGGTTCGCTTCTTTCAGGAACTGCTCTGTCTCTTCTGGTGACCATCTGACCGTGATAGCCTCGCTATCCTTGATGAGAAGTGCGCCATCTACCTTGTCTTTGGGAAGAGGGACAAAGCCATCTCCTTCTACCTCTGCCCAATAGCTGAGTTCTTGTTCAGCCGCCGGGCTGTTAGCAAATTGTGTGATTCCCTCAACCCATGCACGGTACGAATCCGTCTTCTGCGGAAGCTTGACTGCTTCTCCACGTGCTGCCTGCTCGTAGCCTTCCTGCAGGTCCTCAAAGAGGATACGCCAGGATACGCCATCCACAGCCAGATGATGAATAACGATCAACAGATGTTCGCCTTCCGCACAGCGGAACAGACCCAGTCTAAAGAGAGGTCCATCCTCCAGAGAGATGCTGCGCTGAATGGCTTCCGCACCCGCTTCTATTGCTGAAGCCGGGTCTGTCTCATCCCGCAGGTCGTGGATTTGGAGGCTATAGAGTTCACCCTCACCTACGCTCCGGTTCCAGGCCTCCAATCCCTGCTCTCCTTGGCGGAACACCAGTCGTAAAGCATCATGATGCTCTGCAATTGTCCGAACAACCTCGGCGAGCGCATCGGTATTGAAGCCATCCCGTCGGTACAACATGACCGACTGATTAAAGTGATGCAGATCCATTGACTGTTCATCGAAGAATCTGTGCTGAGCAGGTCCCAGTCTTACCGATCCGTGTACCTCGCTTTGGTCCGCAATTCGGCTGACCACACTAACGCGCTGCGCCAACTCTGCAATTGTCGGATAACCGAACAAATCCTTCATTTCAAGCTTGTAGCCTGCTTGAAGAAGCCTTGAGGATACTTGAATGGATTTGATCGAGTCACCTCCAAGTTCAAAGAAATTATCATGAATGCCGACAAGCGGCACGCCAAGTACACCTTGCCAGATTGAAGCCAAAATGTTCTCCACATCCGTCCGCGGAGCGGTAAAGTCTGCTCCCGCCTTTATACCCGAGTTCGGTTCAGGCAGTGCCTTGCGATCCAGTTTGCCATTCGGTGTCAGAGGCATCACGTCCAGTTGTACGAAGTAAGACGGAATCATATATGCAGGCAGTCCGGCAGACAGTTCGTTTCTCAGCTCGCTGACAGACATTTCGCGATCCGCTACAAAGTAAGCACACAGAGACTTCTGTCCATTGGCGTCTGCCCACGCAACAACGAGAGCTTCCTCGACAAGGGGCATATCCAGCAACTTGGCCTCAATCTCACCAAGCTCAATACGATAGCCCCGTATTTTGACTTGATGGTCAATACGCCCAATGTACTCAATGTCTCCATTAGGAAGGCGACGAGCCAAATCTCCGGTGCGATACATATTTCCTTCCGCAGCGAACGGATTCCTAATGAATTTTTCTGCGGTAAGATCCGGACGGTTCAGGTATCCACGGGCTACTCCGTCCCCGGCGATGTACATTTCGCCCTCCACACCTAACGGTACGAGACGAAGCTGTTCATCCAGGATATGAATGTATATATTGTCTGACGGCAAACCAATCGGTACGGATTCCCGTGTATCCTTCGCAGGATCGTACAGGTGAATCATGCAGCCGACGACCGTTTCGGTTGGTCCATATTCATTGTAGATTTTGATATTGCCACCAAAGAGGTCGGTAATCGTTTTTGACAAATGTGTGGTCAGATTCTCTCCACCCACAATAAGCTGCTGAATGCGACTCTCTACCGGGATGGTCATATCTTTAATCAGACTGAGATGCGTCGGCGTCAGCTTGAGAATATCCACCGCATTTTCGCGCAAAATATGCTGAACAACCTCCGCTTTATCTATACCATCATAAATCCGTACTATTCCTCCATTTATTAACGGAGTAAACATTGATGTCATCGTCAAGTCAAACGAAATGGACGAATACAGCGGGAAGTCCGTTGGTTGCCCTGCACAATAGACTTTATTGGCCCACCAGATGTAGTTCACGATTCCTTTATGGTTAATCATGGTTCCCTTCGGATTTCCTGTTGTACCCGAAGTATAGATTAGATACACCAAATCGTTTCCTCTCACAGGAATATTAGGATTATTCACTCCAGCTCCGTAGATGTGCGGGGCATCCAATTCCATAACCATTCCCTCAAAGGCCGCTAGTTTCGTCAGGTGGCTCTGTGTGAGCAGAATCTCAGCGCCAGAGTCCTTCAGAATATACTGAATCCGCTCCTGCGGATATTCAGGATCAATCGGTACATAGGCTCCGCCCGCTTTGAGTACCCCCATGATGGCAACCAGCAGTTCCACTGACCGATCCGCCAACAGCCCCACTACTTGTTCACTCCGTAGTCCTTGGGCTATCAAGGTGGAAGCTAGTCTGTTCGCCTGCTCGTTCAGCTCCCGATATGTGATCTGGATGTCGCCGCTTATTGCCGCGATCTTATCCGGCGTACGGGCCACCTGTTCCTCAAACAAGGTATGCAGGCCCTGATCACTTGGGTAGACATGAGCCTTGCCACCCCAGTCAAGCAGGTTTGTCCGTTCCTCAGATGTTACAATCTCCAGGTCCTGTATCGTCGCTTGCGGATGAGTAGCTACCTGATCGAGCATTTGCAATAAATGTCCTCCGATTCGCACAATGCTTTCTTGCTCGTAGACCGAAGCATTGTAGCGAATGCAGACCTTAATGTCTTCGCCTGGAATCACAACCAGGTTAAAGTCATAGTTGGTTTGTTCAAACATGGTGAAGTTGGCAACTTCGAGATTGTCCTCCGTTTGATTACCCGATTGCTCCACCTGTTCGTCGAGCGGGTAATTTTCAAAGATCATAATATGAGAAATCAGGTCCTGCTTTTGGGTTGTTTTCCCCTGAATCTCATACAGTGGATAGGTATCGTAGACACGACCAGCCAATGATTGTGCCTGTGTACGTTTCATTACCTCGACGAAAGCCTCGTCTTTGGATGACTGTACACGGATAGGTACTGTATTAATAAACAGACCCACCATATTCTCGATCCCTGCAATCTCAGCCGGTCTACCCGACACAACGCCGCCGAAAACGACATCCGAGCTGGCATTATAACGTTGAAGAATCAGTCCCCAAGCTGTCTGCATGAGTGTGTTGACGGTCACGTGATTGCGCTTCGCGACAACATCCATTTTACCGGTCAAAGATGCACCCAGATGGAGAACATGCTCTTTTAGGACATAGCCCGCTTCTTTGGCTTGAGATTTCGTTTTACCTTCCGGCAATACGGTATTCCCGTCATAATCTTCGAGATATTGGCTCCAATATGTTGAAGCTTCTTGATCATCCTGTGCATCAAGCCACTCGATATAACGGCTATAGGGCTGAGCTGGCGGCAGGACAGGCTGTAATTGCTGTTTCTTGGCAGAATAATAATCGAACAGCTCCTGTGTAATGATCGGGATACACCAGCCATCCATAACAATATGGTGGAAGCTCCACAATACAAGACAGCTTTGATCCTTCTGCAAGACGGTCACTCGCATCAGCGGATCATCTGACAAGCTGAACCCCTTAACCATATCTTCAGCAATATAAGCCTTGATCCGGGCTTCTTGTTCCTGCATAGATGCGTCGCGCAAATCTACGTAGTGCAGAGGGATTAACCGTTGCTTAAAGACAACTTGCAGCGGTACATCCGCAATGTTGTTGTAAAAGCCGGTACGTAGTATGGCATGTCGTTGCACCAAAGCCTGGAAGCTCTCGAAGAAGATATCTACATCGAAGCTGCCACGCATCTCAAACGTTGCCTGTTCGAAGTATGAAGAGGAATCCGGCTCCAGCAGGCTGTGAAACAGCATGCCCTTCTGCATTGCCGTCAGCTTGTACACATCCTCAATCTCTCCGATATGAGCCGTCTGCGCCGTAAGTCGATCAAGCTGCTCCAATGTTAATCCTTGGAACAGAACATCACTAGGTGTAAGCTGTGAACACTCCTGAGCTACACAATGCCGGATGACCTCACTAAGGCTTGACTGTAATAATTCAGCAAAATGACTCACCGTCTCGTTACGATACTGCCTGTTGCTGTACGTAATCGTCAGTGATAGCTGTCCTTCAGCAATCATGCCATTCACATCCAGAGCATATTGCTGTGGTGTGAGATCGCTGAGCGCCTTACCGACTGAATGTGTAGACAAGCTAAGAGCATTCCCCTCCAAATCCTGGTCAAACTGTCCAAGGTAGTTGAAGGAAACTTCTGGTTCTACGCTGAATCGAGTGTCTTTTTCCGGTGCCATATATTTCAGCAGACCGTAGCCGATACCTTTGTGCGGAACCTCTCGCAAATTCTCCTTGATGCGCTTGATCCGGGTAGATACTTCCTGCCCATCTTGCAGGTTCAGCAGAACAGGGTACTGAGTTGTGAACCAGCCCACGGTACGGGTAATATCCAGATCTGGTATGATCATTTCCCGTCCATGTCCTTCAAGGTTAACCAGAACCTGCTCCATGCCTGTCCAGCGCTGAATAGCTGCTCCCAGAGCAGTCAAGAGTAAATCATTCGTCTCCGTATGATAAGCCCGGTTTGCTTGTCGCAACAGCAGCTCTGTTTCTTCAGCAGACCACGTTACCGTAACCGACTCGGTATCCCGAACGGTGCCTGGCTCCTGATCCTTATCCTTGGGCAGTGGAGCCAGAAGCGTCTCCTCAATCTGCTGCCAGTATGAACGCTCCTCGTCCAGGGCAGGACCTGCTGCATACTTCGCCGCTTGCTCGGACCATACAAGATACGAATCGGTCTTTTGCGGAAGAACAATCGTTTGTCCATTCAACGCCTGCTCGTATCCTGTTGCAATGTCTTCAAACAGGATGCGCCAGGACACACCGTCAACCAAGAGGTGATGAATGACAATCAACAAATGATCGCCATCTTCACAATGGAACAGGCCTAGCTTGAACAGTGGGCCACCTTCCAAGTCAAAGCTTGCCTGAATGGCATTGGCTTGGGCCTGAACCGCAGCTGTCTGGTCTTCCGCCTGCCGCATATCAGCAATGTCCAATGTGTAGAGCTCGCCTTCATCCGTTCCCCGATTCCAAGCTGCGTATCCAGCTTCTGTAGGCCGGAAAACCATGCGCAGCGCGTCATGATGGATCGCAATTTGGTCCATTGTCAATCGGAGTGCAGCCTCATCAAAGCCGTCTTTCCGATAGAGCATGACGGCATGATTATAATGGTGCGGCTCCGCTGTATGGCGTTCAAAGAACCAGCGCTGAATTGGCATTAACTCTGCTGCACCCTTAATTTCGCCCTGTTCCGCTGTACGTCCGGCTGCCTGAAGATACGGGCTGAGCTCGGCAATTGTCGGATATTTGAAGAGATCCTTCATCTCTAATTTATATCCAGCTTGGAACAATCTCGAGGACACTTGAATCGCCTTGATGGAGTCACCACCCAGGTCGAAGAAATGATCGTGGATGCCGACCTGCTGTGCTCCCAGCACACCTTGCCATACGGAAGCCAAAGCTTCCTCAGCCTTCGTCCTTGGCGGTTCATAAACCGCTCCAGTCTGCACATTGGCCTCCGGAGCCGGAAGCGCTTTGCGATCCAGTTTGCCATTTGGTGTCAAAGGCAGCTGTTCCAATTGCATAAAGTAAGATGGAATCATATAAGCCGGCAGTTCGGCAGCCAAGGCTTTTCTCAACTCTCCTACCGTCAGCATCTGATCGGCTGTGAAATAGCCGACAAGCACTTTTTGTCCACTTCCATCCTCTTGGGCGAGCACAACGGCCTCTCTTACAGACGGAGCATGGAGCAGCTTCGCTTCCACTTCACCTAGCTCAATACGGTAACCACGGATTTTTACCTGATGGTCAATCCGTCCCAAATACTCCATGCTGCCATCCGGCAACCAGCGTGCCAAGTCACCCGAGCGGTACATACGCTCGCCTGCTTCGAACGGATGAGCGACAAACTTCTCTTCCGTCAATTCCGGTCGGTTCAGATAACCTCGCGCCAGACCTACGCCCGCCACATAGAGTTCACCTGGAATGCCAATCGGCTGTGGACGGCGTTGTTCATCCAAAATGTACGCTCGCAGCGTCGGAATCGTGGTGCCGATATTGCTGCGGCCCTGTTCAATTTCCAACTCTGTAATTTCCTTGTAGGTTACATGCACGGTCGTTTCGGTAATGCCGTACATGTTAATGAGCTGCACTTGCGGATACTTCGTTCTCCAGTCCTTGAGCAGGGCCGGAGCTAATGCCTCTCCACCGAAGATAATCATACGGAGGCTCAGTTCTGCCGCCTGATGACCGAGCTCTTCCTGTAGCAACTGGTAGAAGTAAGTCGGTGTCTGGTTCAAAACGGTGACCTTCTGATCCTTAAGCAATTGTAAGAAACGATCTGGACTCTTCGCGGTAAGCGATGGAACGATGACCAACCGTCCTCCGTTCAGCAATGCTCCGTACATTTCCCATACAGAGAAGTCAAAACAGAATGAATGGAACAGTGTCCACGTATCCTGAGGACCAAAGTCAAACATATTTTTATCATTAAAGAGCAAGCGAACTACATTTTTATGCTCAATCAGTGTTCCCTTTGGCTTGCCTGTCGTACCCGATGTGTAGATGACGTAGCCAAGATTCCCCGGTCCGGCTGCAGGCTCCAGGTTTGAGACATCCTCCTTGTAGGAAGCCGTTTTGTCCAGACTTACGATATCCCCGGCGAAGGAGACCCGTTGCTCCAGATGCGCTTGTGTCAGCAGTAGCTTGGCTCCTGAATCCTCAAGCATAAAGCGAATGCGGTCTTCTGGATATTCAGGGTCTACAGGGACATAGGCCCCGCCTGCTTTCAAGATGGCTAAAATTCCGACCACCATTTCAAGGGAACGATCCGCCATGATTCCAGCCAAACCGTCTGGTTGCAAACCACGTTCCCTCAGCGTTCGGGCAAGTCCATTGGCCCGCTCGTTCAGCTCGATGTAGGACAGGGTTGCATCTTCACATACGACTGCCACTGCATTCGGAGTACGTGCGGCCTGCTCCTCGAACAGCGCATGGATCGTCTTGTCACGAGGATAATCTGCCTTGGCTTCGTCCGGCGCTTTCATCAGCCTTGATTTTTCCTGAGGTGTCACGATATCAAGGGATGACAACGGCAGTGCCGGATTGGCGATGGCTTCCCGAATAAGCTGTACAAAGTGGCCTGCCATCCGATCAGCAGTCTCTTGCTTGTAGATCGCAGTCGCATACTCAAGCGTGCAGTTCAATGCCCCGTCTGCTTCTTCACTCACGGTCAACGTAAGATCGAACTTGGCAGCCGGATGTACATTATCGTAAGGAGTGAAGCGCAATCCTTCTATTTCTTGTTCTCCCTGATCGATATTTTGCAGGACAAACATGGTATCAAATAGTGGGTTACGGCTCAAATCACGCTGAAGCTCCAGCTTTTCTACCAGCTCCTCGAACGGGTAATCCTGGTTTTCATAGGCCCGCAGCGCTGTTTCCCTCACTTCCTGCAGATAAGCCTCGAAAGGCTTCTCTCCTTCTGGATAAGTACGAAGTGCCACTGTGCCGACGAACATACCGATGAGGCCTTCGAGTGTCGCATGGGATCTTCCTGCCACAGGTGAACCGACGATGACATCTTCCTGACCTGTGTACTTGTGCAAGAGCGCTGTATAGGCTGCCAGCAGTACCATGAACAGAGTGGAACCCGTTCGGGTAGCCAGCTCCTGAAGTGAAGCACTCAGAGAAGAATCAATTTGGAAGTCGATTCGATCGCCCGCAAAGCTTCGCACCGCAGGACGAACTTCATCTCCTGGCAAATCCAGCACTGGCAAGCTTCCGCGGAAAGCATCCAGCCAGTAAGCCTCCTGGGCCTTAAGACGCTCGCTTCCGAGCTGCTCTTGCTGCCATACCGCATAGTCTGTGTACTGGATCTGTAGCTCAGGAAGTACGTCCTCCTCTTGGTAGAAGCGGAGAAACTCTTCTATGAGAATATTCATAGAAACCCCATCTGAGACAATATGGTGCATGTCAAACAATAGTAAATGGCGCTCATGTGCAATTCGAATAAGGCCGACCCGCAGCAATGGAGCTACACCCAGATCAAAAGGACGGACGAACTGCTGAAGGGTAGCTCCTGCCTCTTCCTCGCTCAACTCCGCATATTCCACAGCAAACGGAACATCCGTCAGGAGCTGCTGTACAGGTTCACCGTTCACGGTCACAAAACGAGTACGCAGCGAACCATGACGATGAATCAGACGACGGAATGCCTGCTCTAGTCGTTCCCGATCCAAAGCTCCCTCAACGGTAAGAATACCTGGCATATTGTAGCTCAGCTCTCCACCTTCCAGCTGACTTAGAATAAACAGTCGTTTTTGGGCAGAGGACAATGGATAATGCTCTCTCGCTCCCGCTGTAGGAATTTCTTCGAAATTCAGCGGTGTATAGCCCTCAATAGCACGGGCCAATCCTTCAATAGTAGGAGACTCGAACACTGCTCTCAGACTAATCTCTCGATTCATTTCCTTGCGAATTCGTGAGACTAGCAGGGCTGCACGCAGTGAATGACCTCCAAAATGGAAGAAATTATCCTTCACTCCCGCATTCTCTACACCTAGCACCTCTTGCCAGATTTGGGCTAATTGCATTTCTACAGGTGTCTTTGGAGCCTCAGATGAAGCAACTGCCCATCCACGCTCGCCCTGCAGCGCTTTTCGATCGATTTTTCCGTTCGACGTCAGAGGCATATCGTCCATTTGTATGAAGCGGGAAGGGATCATATATCCAGGTAACATCTCCGACAGGACGGCCCGAAGTTCGGATACCTCAAGTTTCTGAGCGGCTACGAAGTAAGCGACTAGATCTTTGTAGCCATCATTGCCCTCTACAGCCATGGCCACGACTTCCTGAACGGACGGCACTCTGAGCATTTGTGCTTCTACCTCGCCTAGCTCGATACGGTAGCCGCGGATTTTGACTTGGTGATCTATTCGACCTAAGTACTCGATGGTTCCATTCGGTAACCAGCGAACCAAGTCACCCGTCCGATACATACGCTCTCCTGGAGCAAATGGATTGTCCACAAACTTCTCGTCCATTAACTCAGGCTGGTTATGATACCCCCGCGCTAACCCGATACCCGAAATGCATAGCTCTCCAGCTACACCGACAGGTTGCAATCTAAAATGGTCATCCAAGATGTACACACTATGGTTAGCAATAGGTCGTCCAATAGATACAATATCCGTTGCTCCCTCACTGTCCGGGACAGACCAGATTGTGGTGCATACGGAGTCCTCTGTTGGGCCATAGCCATTAGAGTAACGTACATGCTTCCTCCACTCTTCGATCAACTCGATCGATGCGGCCGATCCAGCGGTTAGCAAGCACCGCAGTGTTGGCAAACGCTCTGGATCAAGGTGGATAGCGTAAGCGGGTGGCAAAGTCGCTACCGTAATCCCCTTATCGTTCATGAACTGCTCGAACAGGGCATGATCTAAAATATCTTGTGGAGAAGGGATGCACAGAACAGCCCCGTGGCTCAGCGCCGTTAAAATTTCCGAAACCGATGCATCAAACGACAGGCTTGCAAACTGAACGATCCGATCCTGCGGTGTAACTTCGAAGTGTGTCCCGTATACGTCCGAAAGATTGGGTAGTCCCCGATGCTCGACTAATACGCCCTTAGGCTGACCCGTCGTACCTGAAGTGTAGATCACGTAAGCCAGATCATCCGGGCCGGCAGTAGCCTCCAAATTCGAGGTGTCGGCATCATAGGTCGATGATTCATCCAGCAGCAAAACATTTTCCGTCCATCCGAGATGCTCCAAGAGATGGGCCTGTGTAAGGATCAGCTTCGCCCCGGAATCTTCAAGCATGTAACTGATTCGTTCTTTCGGATACTCTGGATCGATTGGAACATAGGCACCCCCGGCTTTCATAATGCCGTAGATCGCAACGATCATTTCGAGCGACCGTGCAGCAATCAGTCCCACCAGATCTCCCGTCTTGATTCCCTGAGTACGGAGCCTTCTCGCCAGTCCATTGGCTTTTGCATTGAGCTCGGCGTAGGTCAGCATCTCGTCCCCAAACAAAAGGGCAGTCGCGTCTGGCGTTCGTCCCGCCTGTTCCTCCAACAGCCCGTGGAACGTGTTACATTGCTCGTAAATGCCTGGTGTATTTCCCCATACGTTCAGAATCTGTTCTTTCTCCTGCGGCGTGACTAATTCTAGAGCATCCACGGAAATTGCAGGATTCTCCACAATTTGTTCCATCAGGTGGAACAAGTGGCCCTTGATTTGCTCGATCGTGGCTGGATCATAGACGAGCGCATTGTATTGGAACAACAATCTCATCTCTTTGCCCGGTAGAACAATTAAGTTAAAATCGTAATTCGTTTGTTCAAGAAGCTCCGCTTCCTCAATCTCAAAGGCAGCCTCGCCACCACCCAGACGCTCTACTTCCTCTTCCACAGGATAATTCTCAAACACCATAATATGAGAGATGAGATCCTGCTTCTGATCCGTCTGAGCCTGAATTTCAAACAACGGGTAGGTGTCATACATATGAGAAGCCATATATTGTTCCTGCTGCTGCTTCATCAGAACCGTGAAGGGGAGATTCTCCTCTGTCTTCACACGAACAGGAATCGTATTGATGAACAAACCAATCATCCGATCAATGCCCGGAATTTCTGCTGGTCTGCCTGATACTACACTTCCGTACACGACATCCCGGCTACCGTTATAGCGTTGAAGTGCAATGCCCCAGAGGGACTGCAGCAATATGTTCATCGTGACATGAGCATCCCTGGCCACCTTTTCAAGGCGCTCAGTTAATTCCTTGCTGAGAGGATAATTCAGCTTTTCTGCTACATAGCCTTCTCCCTTACTTGCTCCACCGACTTGAGGTAAAAGCGTCTGCTGCTCGTAACCGGCCAGATATCGGCTCCAATAGTTGGACGCAGCTGCTTCATCCTGCTGTTCCAGCCATTCGATATATCGACTGTACGGATGAACCTCTGCCAGCTGCGGCTCTCTTCCTTCCAGAAGGGCAAAATAGTGTTCAAATACCTCCTGCGTAATTAACGGAACACACCACCCATCCATGACGATGTGGTGAAAGCTCCATAAGAGACGGAAGCTCTCTTCATCTGTTTGTAAAATCGATACACGAAGAAGCTCGTCTTCAGCCAGGTTAAAGCCCCGTGCTTTGTCCTTAGCACCAAATGTCTTCAGGTAAGCCTCACGCTGCGATGCATTCATCTCCCGCAGGTCTTCGTACACCAATTTAGCGCCTCTGTGCCGAAATACAACCTGCAAAGGCTCGCTGCCCCATCCGCTGTAAAAGTTCGTGCGCAGGATGGCATGACGCTCCACCACTGCATCCAGACTGTGTCCGAAGGCGTTCGGATCAAAGCTACCTTTAAAGTCAAAAGCAGCCTGCTCAAAATAAGCGCCTGTATGCGGCTCAAACATATCATGGAACAGCATGCCCTTCTGCATCGGCGTCAGACTATATACATTCTCAATATCGCCAATGTGGCTCATTTGCTTAGAAAGCTCCTCCAGGTCGGCAATGCTTAGACCTTTCGCAAGCACGTCGCTTGGTGTCAATACGGTTTTTTCTTGGGTTACGCAATGCTGAAGAAGCTCCCGCAGGCTTTCTTCAATATATCCAGCGAGCTGTTCCATCGTAGATGACTTATACTGTTTTCCGTTATAAGTAATCGTCAGAGTCAGGGCTCCGTCCGTCACCATGCCATTGATATCTAGCGTATAGGCCGGTTCCTCCAACAAGCTTTGCGCGCTTCCGGTCGGATAAGGAGAGATCTGCAATGAGCTTCCTTGCAAATCCTGATCAAATTGCCCCAGATAGTTAAAAGAAATCTCAGGTTGCAAGCTGAAGCTATCTTCATCCAACTGACTTGCCACCGTTTTGAGCAACCCGTAGCCAATACCTTTGTTCGGAATTCGGCGCAACCCTTCTTTCACAGACTTGATCAAGGAGGCCACTTCCGAGTTATCCCCCAAGTCTAAAATCACCGGATATTGACTTGTAAACCAGCCGACGGTACGGGTGATGTCAATATTCGGTATAATCGGCTCACGACCGTGCCCTTCCAGATTCACAGCAACCTTTTCGATCCCAGACCACTTGGATATCGCCATGCCTAGAGCAGTCAATAGCAAATCATTCGTCTCTGTTTGATAAGCACGGTGGGCTTTTCTCAACAATTGGTCGGTTTCTTCTATAGTCCATTGTGCTGTTACTACTTTGCTATCCTGTAAAAGAAGGCTTTCCACAGCCTCATCCTTCGGCAACTGTTCGAGTGGCTGATCCTTCAGCTCTCTCCAATACGCCCGATGAGTCTCCATTTCAGGGCCTTCCGAATAACGAGCAAGGGCGTCACCCCAGTCACGGAAGGAATCCGTCTTCTGCGGGAGTGTCAGTGCTTGGCCTTGAATCACCTGCTCATAGCCTGCTGCGATGTCCTCGAACAAAATCCGCCAGGATACTCCGTCCACCACCAAATGGTGGATCACGATCAGAAGGTGGTCTCCATCCTGACAATGGAAAAGCCCTAACTTCAGCAGCGGGCCTTCTGCCAGATGGATACTGCGCTGAATGTCATCCGACAGCGATGTAATGGCTGCAGTCGGATCGGATTCATTCCGTAAATCAACGGTGAACAGGCTATAAAGCTCTCCTTCTTCAAGATCACGATTCCAAGCTTCGTAGCCATGCTCTGTCTGACGGAAAACCATACGAAGGGCGTCATGATGCTCAGCAAGTTTTCTCAGCACCTGATGCAAGGCCTTTTCCTCAAACCCCTGTTCACGATACAGCATAACCGCTTGATTGAAGTGATGAGGCTCTGACTGCTTCCGGCCAAAGAACCACTGTTGGACTGGAGTCAAGCGAGTCGCTCCACGCACAACTCCCTGTTCAGCCATGTGCACAGCCGTCTGTATTTCCGCGCCTAGCTCGGCAATGGTTGGCGATTTGAACAGTTGCTTCATCTCTAACCGATAGCCGGCCTGCAGTAACCGTGACGACACCTGAATGGCCTTGATGGAATCTCCACCCAATTCAAAGAAATTGTCATGGATACCCACCTGTTCGGCACCCAGCACCCCTTGCCAGACAGACGCCAAAGCTTCTTCGGCCGGTGTACGAGGAGCTGTATACTTCCGTCCTGTATGCGCACCTACTTGCGGAGCCGGCAGAGACCTGCGGTCCACTTTTCCGTTTGACGTTAATGGCATACGATCCATCTGAATAAAATAGGATGGCATCATATAGCCCGGAAGTACCTGCGATAGGGCAAGGCGTAGTTCGCCTGCCGTGAGCGCACGATCCGCCACATAATAAGCGCAAAGCTGCTTCTCTCCAAGCTCATCCGCGCGAACGACCACTACGGCGTCGATTACTGACTCCACCTTGGCCAGTTGGGCCTCGATTTCAGGGAGTTCGATGCGGTAACCACGTATTTTGACCTGCTCATCAATTCTTCCTTTAAACTCCAAATTCCCATCTGGAAGCCAGCGTACCAAATCCCCAGTTCTGTAGCAGGGTTCTCCGTCCTTCACAGGACTAGGGACAAATTTCTCTGCTGTGAGATCAGGACGATTGAGATATCCGCGCGCTACACCTTCACCGCCGACAATGAGTTCACCCCAAGCACCAATAGGCTGTAATTGCAGCGATCCATTGACCACATAAGCGGTCGAATTACTAATTGGGCGACCAATCGGTACGACCCCTTCGGCACGACCTGGAATCTCGTAGGTGGTGGAGAAGGTCGTATTCTCTGTCGGACCATAGCCATTGATAGGGACAAGATCAGGATTAGCCTCGATTACACGATTCATATGAGATATGGACAGTACGTCACCGCCGACTAGTAATGCTTTGAGCCCTCTGAACAGGTACTCATCCTGCAGGGAAAGCTGATTGAAAAGCGGTGAAGTAAGCCACAATGTCGTAATCCCGTACTTGGCAATAGCTGCTTTGAGCCTATCGGCAATCAGAATGTCGTCATTCTCTACGAAATAGAGCTGTCCACCGTTAAGCAAAGCTCCCCATATCTCGAATGTAGAAGCATCAAAGGCCACTGCTCCCGTTTGCAAAATCCGCGTAGATTCATTCAGCTCCACATAGTTGGTCTCTTTGACCAGACGAACCACGTTCCGGTGTTCCACCATAACGCCCTTCGGTCTACCCGTCGTACCCGATGTATAGATGACATAAGCAAGCCCCTGCGATCCCTGAGCAGTCTCCGGCTGGGCAGGTTCAGCTGCATAAGCCTCTTCACTGCTAAGATCGACAATCGGTATACCGTAGTCTACATTTATAAGCTCGCTCTTTTGCACCAATAATAGCTTGGCGTCCGAATCATTAAGCATATAACGCACCCGATCTTCCGGGTAATCAGGATCAATAGGCACATAGGCTCCACCCGCTTGAAGCACCGCGAGCATACCAATGACCATTTCGATGCTTCGTCCACCCATCACGGCCACAGGCTGCTCCCTTAACGTTCCCAAACGACGCAGTGTTTGGGCCAATCGGCTCGCCTTGTCTTCCAATTCAAGGTACGTTAGCTGGACATCGCCGAATACAAGCGCCGTCTGCTCCGGTGTACGCTTGACTTGTTCTGCGAACAGCTCATGAATGGTCTTGTGGCTTGGATAAGGAGTCGATGTCGCGTTAAATACTTCAACGATCTGTACTTTCTCCTCCGGTGTGATCATTTCTATCTCGGCCAGTTGCAACTGGGGATTGGCCGAGACTGCGTGCAGAATCCGGAGCAAGTGCGTTGCAAGTCGCTCTACACTTTCACGGCGATATAAAGCCGTACTATACTCGAGGCCAAAGGCTAATTTTGAGCCCTTCTCCTCTACATTGAGGGACAGGTCAAATTTGGCTGTGACGGTGTCCATCAAGTAAGGAGTAAAGTGCACTCCGTCCATTTCCTGCTCTTCCTGCTCGGTATTTTGTAATACCAATAGGGTGTCAAAGAGCGGATTGCGGCTGACATCACGTCCTACGCCCAGCTTTTCGACCAATTTTTCAAAAGGGTAATCCTGATGCTCAAACGCCTTGAGCGCTGTTTCCTTGATTTCCAGAAGATAATCCTGAAAGGTTTTATCTCCTGCCGGGTAGCTGCGCAAGGCCAGTGTGTTGACAAACATTCCGATGATACCCTCAAGCTCAGCCTGCGGCCTTCCGGCTACTGGAGAACCTACGACGATGTCCTCCTGTCCTGTATATTTGTGCAGTAGTACCGAATAAGCAGCCAGCAATACCATATACAGTGTAGTACCTGTACGGGATGCAAGCTCTTGTATCGCCTTATTTCCAGACTCATCCAATGTAAAATCAATTCGGCTTCCCTCGAAGCTTCGAACCGAAGGTCGTTGGAAGTCTGTAGGCAGATCCAATACTGGCAACTCTCCTTCAAAGGCTTGCAGCCAATATTTCTCAAAATCTTGCCATTGGTTCTCTGACTGTTCCCGTTGCCATACGGCATAATCCTTGTACTGGATGTGCAGCTCTGGTAGCTGTTCTCCTTGATACAAATGAGTAAGTTCCTCTATCAATATTTGAATAGAAACCCCATCTGAAATGATGTGATGCATATCAAACAGCAACAGATGACGCTCCTCCTGGAGCTTCACCAAGCTAACACGCAGTAATGGAGCCTGACTCAGATCAAAGGCACGAATAAAGCTGTGAATGAGCGTATCCGTCTCCTCCACCGAAGCCTCTGTGTAGTTCAACACGAACGGCACATTCCTATGCACACGCTGAACAAGCTCTCCATCCTGCATATAAAAGCCGGTTCTCAGGGATTCATGGCGCTGGATCAGTGCCTGGAACGCAGACTCCAGCCGCGTGCGATCCAACGGTCCATCCACCGTGAAGACCCCTGGCATATTGTAGCTGAGCTCTCCCCCGTCCATCTGTCTCAGCACGTATAACCGCTTTTGCGCTGAGGACACTGGGTAAGCTTCGCTTTCCGCCGCCTGTGGGATGGATTCGTACATGGTTGGAATGTGTTTCTTCACAAGTTGCGCCAAGGATTCGACTGTAGGTGACTGAAACACCTCACGCAGCGAAATGCTACATCCCAATTCTTTGTGAATCCGTGAAACGAGCACTGTTGCCCGCAAGGAGTGACCCCCAATTTCAAAGAAATTATCCCTGACACCAACGCGGGTAACACCCAAGATATCTTGCCAAATGAGTACCATCTGAGCTTCCACAGCAGTTCTCGGAGCCAAATAAGCCTCGCCGGATTGTACGCTGCTTTCAGGAGCCGGCAACGCACGGCGATCCAGTTTGCCATTTGGCGTAAGCGGCATTTGCTCCAGCCGGACAAAATAAGAAGGAATCATGTAAGCGGGGAGTTCCGCTGCCAGCTGAGACCGCAATTCCCCCGGCGAAAGATCACTGGAGGCTACATAGTAGGCGCACAGCAATTTTTGGCCCTGTTCGTCTTCCCGTGCGAGGACAATCGTCTCCCGTACGTTCGGAGCCTTGAGAATTTGGGCTTCTACCTCGCCAAGCTCAATTCGATAGCCGCGAATTTTGACCTGATGGTCGATCCGCCCCAAATATTCAATATTGCCATCAGGCAACCAACGAGCAAGATCCCCCGTTCGGTACAGCCGCTCTCCCGCCCGATACGGATGTTCAACGAATTTCTCAGACGTCAAATCCGGCCGATTCAAATACCCACGGGCAAGACCGTCCCCCGCAATGTATAGCTCTCCCGGAACCCCAACAGGCTGCAAGCGTCTTTGCTCATCGAGAATGTAAGCGCTAAGTGTGGGGATCGTTCTGCCAATATTGCTTTTCCCCGCTTCAATCTCATGTTCCGTGATTTCCTTGTAGGTGACATGGACCGTTGTTTCCGTAATTCCGTACATATTAATCAGCTGCACATCAGGATACTTGACCCGCCAGTTTCTCAGAAGAGATGGACTTAAAGCCTCTCCACCAAAAATGATTTTTCTAAGGCCAAGCTCTGTCGAAGAGTGCGTTAGTTCTTCCTGTAGCACCTGATAAAAATACGTCGGCGTCTGATTTAAAATGGTGACTTGGTTATCTTTCAACAACTCCAGGAAAGCTGCTGGGCTTTTGGCTGTGAGAGATGGAACAATCACCAATTTCCCTCCATAAAGAAGCGCTCCGTACATCTCCCAAACGGAGAAATCGAAGCAGAACGAATGGAATAGCGTCCACGTATCCTGAGAGGTGAAATCAAATAAATTTTTATCGTTAAAGAGCAGTCGAACTACATTTTTGTGCTCAATCAGCGTGCCCTTCGGCTTGCCGGTTGTACCCGACGTGTAGATGACATAGGCCAGATGGTTTGGTCCCGAAATGCTCTCCAGGTTGGAGGCATCTCCTGTATACGTTGTAGAATCGTCCAGGCTCACAAGCTTTCCGTCAAAAGTGGTACTCTCCCACAGATGACTTTGGGTGAGCAACAGACGGACACCTGAATCCTCCAGCATATAATGGATACGCTCTTCCGGATAATCGGGGTCAATCGGTACATAGGCACCCCCTGCTTTCAAAATGGCCAACATCCCGATGACCATCTCCAAGGAACGGTCAGCCATAATCCCTACGAGCGTATCTGCCCCTACTCCCTCGGAGCGCAAATATCTCGCAAGCTGGTTAGCCTGCTCGTTTAGAGCTAGGTATGTAATGCTCTGCTCGTCCATCTGAACGGCTACATGATCTGGCGTGCGCTCGGCTTGTTCCTCAAATAAGCCATGGATGGTCTTCTCACGTGGATAATCGACTGCAGCGCCTTCCGAAAGAGCCAAAATGGATTGCTCTTCGGGTTCGCCCAATAAGTTTACCTCTGCGATAGAAAGCTGAGGTGAATGAATGATCTGCTCGGCGATCGTAAGCAACTGGGAAACCATGTCCTTAACTTCGCTGCGTTCAAACAGCTCCGTCCGATAATCGACATCCAGTACCAGTTCGCCTTCATCCAGGATCTCTACGATATGAAGTACGAAATCGTTCACTTCGTCCCCGCAGAAATCATAATCCGTCAAAATACGCACATCATCCAAATCAACCCAATTGATAAGACGATATTCCATTGAAACGCCAAAAAGCCGCTGAATATCCTTGTTACCATGCATTTCTCTAAGATCCTGAATTAACTGATTGTATGGATATTTCTGATGCCGCAGGACTGACATCTGATCTCTGGCTACATCCTGCAGGAAGCTCAACACATCTATATCCTTTTTGACGTATGTTCTGGCAGCAGCAGTGCTGACGAACATACCTATCTTTTGCTTCTCTTTTTTGTTCCCCCGGTTAGCGAACGAAGTGCCAATCACCACATCCGGCTGATTCGTCATTTTGTGTATGTAGATATACATCGCACCCATGAAGAACTGGAACAAAGAAATCCTATTCTGTTGGCAAAATGCTTGCAGCTCGTGATATAGCTCTTCTGGTACGGTAAAATGCTCCCGAACGGCGTGGGTGCTTAAAGATAACGGATTATATGACTTCCAACCCGTAAGCTCAGGCAAATCAGAAAATTTATCCAGCCAGTAAGCCTTATCCTTTTGGTATCTGTCAGAAAGTTCGTATGCATTCTCATCTGCAATATATTGAATATACGAGCAATCGTCGCCCAGCTTCGGTTCATTTCCTTGAATTAACTCCATGTAAAATGCTGTCAGCTGATTGCCATAGACCACCATTGATATTCCGTCAGAAATAATATGGTGCATCTTGATATTAATCCAATACTCTTCCTCGCTAATCTTCACAATTAAAAACTGGAAGAGCTCAGAATCCAGCAGGGGCAAGGGTTTGCTTTTGTGTTGCTCAAGTAAGGCTTCCACCTTAGATACACTTTCATAGTGACTAAGATCCAGGCACTCCAACTGTCTCTCTTCATAAGGAACGACGTACTGCTGAGGCACTCCATCCACTGAGGTAATACGGATGCGGAATGCATCATACTGTTTGATAATCAAATTAATGGACTGCATAAAGGCAGCAATATGGATATGCCCCTTCATCTTAGCTGTACCGGAAAGCTGTGACACTGACGTATCTGGATAGAGTAATTCGGTATACCATATACGCTTCTGCGCATTTGTTAAATCATATAACTGCATGTCATTCATCTCATTCACTCCTATTCCATGATGTGAATATCCTCCCGCTGCACCTGGCAGTCAGGAGGACAAAAGGACAGTTTAACGTGCGCTTCCACCCCGTCATTGATCCAGTGAAACAATTTCTTCCGCCTCAACCACCAATTGATCCCCTACGGAAGCCCGACCGCTTCCAAGAATATAGCCCCGCCGACGCTTGATCACTTCAAAATAGAGATCAATTCGGTCCCCAGGCTTCGCCAAGCTGTGGAATCGAATTCCATTCAGGTTAGTCAGGTATGAAATGCCTTTTTTATCAATCGCAGCGAACGCCGCCAATTGTGCAAGCGACTCCACAATCAACATAGGAGGCATGTATGGATTAGTGTCTGTAATGAACCACTCACTCCAGGTGACAAGCTTGTATCCCTTCGCCCATTGCGACGTTTCGTACCCGGTCACGCCATCCAACAGAAGAAATGGGTACCGGTGCGGAAGCACATCCGGGATATGGATTAGCTCTTCGCTCACAGGCTTATTCCCCTTCCCACTTGCGAACAGCAAGGCAGACGTTGTGCCCTCCGAAACCAAATGAATTGCTAATCGCCGCGCGGACCTTGCGTTCCTGATATACATGCGGCACAAAATTCAATTCAGGAGCCTCAGGATTGTCGCAATTGAGTGTCGGTGGTACTTTGCTGTGAATCATACTCTGCACAGTCGCAATTAACTCGACTGCCCCTGCACCGCCCATTAAATGGCCAGTCATGGATTTAATAGACGATATCGCCAAACGGGGGGCATGCTCCCCGAACACTTTTTGAATAGCATTAATCTCCATACGATCATTAAATGGCGTACTCGTACCGTGGGCATTGACATAGTCGATTTCCTGCGGTGTTAAGCCGCCATCCTGCAGTGCGATGTTGATCGCTTCTGCCGGGCCGGAGCCAGAGGGATCTGGAGCCGTGATATGATACGCATCCGTTGTGCATCCGTAACCCACAACTTCGGCCAGAATGGTGGCTCCGCGGTTCAAAGCATACTCCAACTCCTCCAGCACCAAGACTCCTGCTCCTCCACCGATGACGAATCCATCACGATCCACATCAAACGGACGACTAGCCTTCTGCGGCTCTTCATTACGTCTGGAGAGAGCATGAATATTCGCAAATGATGCCAGATCAAGCTGACTAAAATTGGCTTCTGCTCCACCGGCAACCACGGCATCAGCCGTGCCGTACTGGATCGTACGTAATGCCTCACCGATGGCATTGCTTCCTGTAGCACAAGCTGTAACCACAGCAAACGAAGGCCCCTTGGCCCCAATAGCAATGGAGATTTCACCAGGTGCTGAATTAATCATCATCGAGGAAACAAAATAAGGAGAAACTCTTTTGGGACCAAGCTTTGTTAATTTCCCATAGTTCTCCTCTATAACGTCGAGGCCGCCTGCTCCAGAGCCGACAATAACCCCCACGCGACTTGCATTCCGCTCATCAATCACTAATTTGGATTGCTCCACCGCCTGCCGGGCAGCCGCCAAAGCAAACTGAGTGAACTGTGCCACTTTATTAGCTTCCTTCTTACTCATATATTGCAATGGGTCAAAGCCCGTAACCTGTGCACCGATCTTTGTCGGAATGTCCGCTGTATCGAAAACAGTGACCGGTCCAATTCCGCTTTTTCCTTTCAACAGTGAATTCCAGAAATCCGTAAGATTAAGCCCAACCGGCGTTACGACTCCCTGTCCAGTCACTACAACACGTCTTCTCACTGTATCCACGTCCTTCGTTGAAATTAATTCTTGGAAGCCTGTTGCTCGTAGAGAGGAAAGTCGCCATACACATGGCTGATTTTTTCATGCACATCCGCAAGATCAGCATATACCTCGACGACCACAAGCTTGTTCTCCTGATACTTTTGCCAAGCAAGCTGAAGCTGTTCCCGTGCCTCTCCCTTACTCCGAATTGCGAGGCTCTCTACAAACTCATACTGGGGAATTTGAATTCCTGTCTTGGCCGCCTCAGAAACAAACGGGAGGGACTGCCCTGTGAGATGCTTATAATTCATCTGATTCTGTAACCAACCATACCCACCATTATTGAGTACGACATAGATTAATGGTATTTGATACTCCACCGCCGTCATAAAATCCGAACAGAAGAGATTGAACGCACCGTCACCTACAAGTGCCACTACTGGACGTTGCGTTGCCACACTTGCTCCCAGAGCAGCAGCCGCACCGAATCCTAGGCTTGTTTGATCACTAGGAACAATCGAAAGAGAGCCTTGGGCAAAGCG
Source organism: Paenibacillus sp. FSL M8-0228 (assembly GCF_038007385.1). Lineage (NCBI taxonomy): Bacteria > Bacillati > Bacillota > Bacilli > Caryophanales > Paenibacillaceae > Paenibacillus > Paenibacillus sp. FSL M8-0228. The sequence continues at coordinate 85,607 of NZ_JBBOXA010000001.1, read as the reverse complement.
GAAATATGGATAAAAATAGGACCACATATCCTGCAATCCATTCTCTTGAAGAAGCACCAGATTTTCGGGGAACTCCGTCTGAATCATGTCCAACAGCTCAGGAACGTGGATCCCAGGAGCCTTTTGCAATTCCTCCAGATAGATAGCCCTATGAGAAAAAGCCTTCTCTTTACAGCTCCTGATTGTTTCAAGCCACACTCCATCAGGCTTCTGCCCTAGCCGATCATGCCATTGCTCCACTGCTGCATATCCATCACCAAGCACTTTGATACCCCTGTATTCGTGTGCAAAATCCTCCAGATTTACATTGACTTGAATCAAAGGTGTATCCTGTAGCAGAATATCCCACTCGAACGTAGCCGTTTCTTCCAAGCGGCTGCCCAGTGTGATCACCACATCAGATTCCTTCCAGATTTGTCTTAGACTGAGATCCGTATAGAGTCCGGCAACACCGCAGAAAAGTTCGTGTTCTTCATCCACTACACCCCGTCCCGAGGCAGTTGCGAACAAGGCCGCTCCATGTTGGTGAGCGAACCGCTCAATCACATCACCTGTACCTGACTTCATTCCCCCTCCGACTAGAATGAGCGGCCTGCGCGCCGTCTTTATAATCGCCCAAGCCGCATCCAACTCCCGACGAGACGGAGAGCACGACAGCTTTTCTGGTGGGGTAAACTGAAGCCCTGTTGGCACAGGCTGGTCCATCAGGTTTTCAGGGAGTTCGATATAGACAGGACCCGGTGCTCCATTGATAGCCAAAAAGGCAGCCCGCTCCATCGCCCATACAAGCCGATCCACATGCTCGACACGATAAGCCCATTTTACGAGCGGCTTCACGAGTGAAATTTGATCGGCTTCCTGAAAGGATCGGGTACCCAGCTTGTCTCCGCCAGTACCAAGCGCCAGAAGCAGGAGCGGAGCGCCCAGGTTCTTGGCTTCCAGCAGCCCTGTAAGTGTATTACTGAGCGCAGGGCCTTTCCCCACAACACATACGGACATCTGGTTGGTGGTGAGCGCATAACCTGCTGCCATGAACACAGCATTACGTTGATCTTTGCACAAAATAAAATCCATACCGGATGAGGGGAGTGACGATACGATTTTGAGATCATCACTTGGTAATCCAAAGAGATGCTGAACCCCAGCCGATTTTAAGTAGCCAATAATGGCATCCCAGGGGAAGAAGCTCGCAGTCATACCAAACTCCTCTTTTCCGACAAATATTCTGCGACAATTTCTGAAATCAAGATCGGCTTCGAAATGAGCTTGAAATCGTAAAAAATATAGTTCGACATCGTGCCGTAGCCACCAAAAGGCTTATTGCCTTGATCCACATCCTCAAGCGTCTGATTAATGGTCAATGTGTGCTTCTTTCGTAGAACGTCAGTCAGGTGCTCCGATCCGTATAAGCTGCAACCCATTGCACGTTCACTGAAATAACTGGAGGAAATACGCTTGATCAGTTGCTCGTCGTCTTGGTAGCTAACTACATTGAAGACTGGCGAAAAATACTCAATAATCTCCAGATTCTGATCCAATTCACTATATACAACCGTTGGCTCCATCTTTTTCGTACGGAAATCAATGCCGCCGCCGTAAATAATAAATTTGTCGTTCGTGTTAAAATACTCAGAAACCGAATATAGCGTGTCTTTGTAGAATATAGGGGTATAGTTTGCGTTCGGATCATTGTTGGCTCCAAACACGAGTTGGTCAAGCTGTTGAATCAGCAGATCTTTGAAATGCTCACTCACATCTTGATGTACCAGAATGATGTCGGGGCCTAGGCAGTCTTGTCCAGAGTTGAACAATCTCATTCGGATTACATCGGTAACCGCCAGCTCCAGATCTGCATCAGGCCCGATAATGAAAGGATTTAGCCCTTGTCCGTAAAAAATGTAGAGCTGATCTTTTCGAATCTGTTTTTTGATCTTCTCTGCATTGGTATAGCTTCCGGTGAACACCACAATATCAGCTGGCATAACGGAATTCTCCATGAACACCTTCTGGCTAACTTTACGAATATAGATGGGTAATCCATGTACAGCCTGAAGCTTTTCATGCAGCATGTTGACGTACTCATTTACGTGAGAAGAAGGGCGAAAGTCTATATTTTCAACGTACAGGGACGGAATCAAAAGGTATAATGCATAGGAGTATAAAATGACGTTGGAAGGCATGAATACAGCCATAGATCGTTGCCGACTTGGCTGATAGGTCTGCACTTCTTGCAGAGCACCTTGAAGTGTGAGGATCGTGGAGTCAATTTCTGCATTGGCGGCCCGATAGGATGAAAATTGCGTGAGAATATCCATCACTTCCTGCCGATTTTCAATCAAATAATTGAGGCATTTCAGAATAGATTCATGCCTTTCCAAAAACAGTGTGTTTTCTGCCAATTCTGGATTTATATTCATGGCACATTCTCCCTTTCCTATATGCGGTTTTGGTAAATATCTTGCTATACTTTGCGAGAAGCAACTTTTTCCAGGGCAATACGCTCCATCTCCAAACGATCCACTTTTCCATTGCGATTTAAAGGAAAGTGGTCGAGCGGAAGCAAAAGATCGGGAAACATGTATGAAGGGAGCACACGATTTATTTCTTTGCGGAGTACAGACAAGGCTTGCAAGGATTCGCCTTCGATGAAGGCAACAAGTAATGTCCCTTTAGCCTCATCCTCCAAGGTGATCACGCAGGATCGGTAACCTAGAGAACCAATCCGGTCCTCAATATAGACCGGAGATACCATATAGCCCATCCGGTTGACCGTCTTGCCGCTGCGTCCAATGACATACAGCATTCCGTCATCCAGATAGCCCAGATCCCCCGTCTTGAACCAACCGTCCTGTAGAACGGATTGCGTCAGGTCTGGACGATTCAGATAACCTTCCATGCATCCAGCACTGCGTATCCACACTTCGCCTACGACACCGTCCGTCTGCTGTTTGCCTGTAGAATCTAGTATTTTCAAATCCACACCAGGTAATGGTAGTCCACAACCCTTCGGACACTCTAGCGTCCCCAGCGTAACGTTGCCCAGTTCAGAAAGACCGTAACCATTCAGCAGGGGCTGTCCAAATATGTTGTTAAATTTCTCTTCAAGGTCTTGGGTAAGTGGAGAACCGCCTACGCACCACATGCGCACCGGGGCTTCCTTGACCATTTCCAGTTGTTCGGGTTTTCGGTTTAGCATACGCAACAAGGTGTAAAAAGCAGAGGGGTTAGCATCTACGACCGTCGCCCGGTCTTTCGTAATACTTGCAATGACGCTCCAGAGGTTTTTTGGATTGCAGATGATGAGAGAACATGAGGTTAACCACCAGGAGAAGATAAGTGAGATTCCATAAAAATGAGAGAAAGGCACAACGGGGAGCATATGGTCAGACGGTAGGTAGTTCATGGCGTGTATGGAATGCCTGATGTTCTCCATAAAAGCTGAACCAGCTTTCACGATTCCCTTGGGTTTTCCCGTCGTACCTGAAGAATACAGAATGAGCGCATCTGGCCTCTCGCACCACTTGTTAAAGTCGAGGGCTTCAAGCTTTGGCTCTCCCACCCAATCCGGGTGCACTGTTTCTTCTTGAATCAGATCTTGAATCAGAATAACGAGTGCATGAGGAAGTTCTAAATCGGAATCCGTAAGGATGCAACAGGCATCCGCTTCATCATAGATTTGGGCCACCTCATCGAGCACAGTCTGCTCGTCCACCACAGTCACCGAAACAGCGATATTGCACAGGGAGAACAGAGACACAACAAACCAATAAGAATTGGCCGCTTTCAGAATCACTCTACCGTCTTCGGGAATGCCTCTGAGAGTCAACATCCGGGAGAAGATCGTAACGTCTCGCTCCAGACGCTCCCTGGTCATAATTCCTTCAGATGAGATAATCCGGCAATCCGTATGCGTAATAAGCACAACGTTCCCTCCTTACATCCCCGTAATATGGTATCCAGCATCTACATGGATAACTTCACCCGTAATGCCTCTCGATAAATGGGAAAATAGGAATAACGCCGTATCTCCGACTTCAGACGTATCAACCGTCTTGCGTAAGGGCGTAGTTTCTTCAATATGTTTGAGCATTGTGTTAAAATCCTTAATGCCATAGGCAGCCAAAGTCCGTATCGGACCAGCGGAAATCGCATTTACACGAATGCCATATGTGCCCAGATCATTCGACAGATAGCGCATGCTGGCTTCCAGTGAAGCCTTCGCCACACCCATAACATTGTAATTTTTGATCGCTCGTTCTGCGCCAATATACGTCATGGTGACGATACTCCCACCCTCTGTCATCAGTGGGTACACTCGACGGGATACAGCAGCCAAGGAATAGGCGCTGATTTCTTGTGCAACGGCGAATCCCTCGCGAGAAGTGTCAACGAACAAGCCATCCAAATCCTCAGCCTTAGCATAGGCGACACTGTGAAAATAACCATGCAACACGCCTACTTTTTCTTTTAGAAAATCCGCCAATGCATCAAGCTCTTCATTGCTTTGTACATCGCAAGGACAGACCAGTGCTCCCGGAATGGTTTCAGCAAGCTTTAGTACCCGCTCTGCAACCCTCTCATTTTCGTAAGTAAAAATGAGTTGTGCCCCTTCAGCAGCTAAAGATTGAGCTGTCCCCCAAGCAATACTCCTGTTATTAGCCACGCCCATAATCAAAATGTTCTTACCGCTCAGTAGTACTGCCACAGAAACCACCTTTCTTTTTTTACATTATTAAACAAAATAACAACTTAATTGCGTATGTCTACATTTATAGACATATGTAATCTTTCCTGGAATATTATCACGTTAATTGCCAAACTTAGATAGGCGACGTTTTAGGCAAATCACAAAATTTATTTTAAAATTTGTGTAACACATCATGTATGCTGTCTGTCATCTCACAAAAAATAATTGTGTTGCTTCTGTTGGTCTGTGTTCAAATCGAAAGGGATACATGTGTGTGAAAAAAGGTAGCGAGGCGAAAATAAGGTGACTGTCAAAGCGAGTTAAACATAAAATCCGCATATTTTTGTAAATATTTACATTCCGATGACAGACTCACCCCACTACCGGAAGTAACCACTTCATTTTCACCAACAATGACTCTCCCGATTTGAACATCCTGAGTGACCAGCCAGATATCATCTAAGTGTAAAACCTTAACCTTTATAGACTACGCTTTTGTTTTTTGGGAGCTAAAGTATAGCTAAAGGAGACAACAAAGTCGATTACCAGAACGATCGCCCATGTTTGCATAATGCCCTCCAAAGACACCGTACGCTGAGGATCATCAACATACACAATGATGGCGAGCAACAAAGCATTACCTATAGCCCAGCCCAAAAGGTGAAGCAACCAACCTATCCGTTCCTCTTTTGCATGAGCAGCACCATACTTGCGTTCAGGCTTGGGCCCCTTACCAAACCAATGGGAGAACCGTACATCCGCCCACTTAATTAACCTATGACCAAATGCTACTGTAATACCAAAATAACAGGCCGCCAAGCCAGTAGCAGTCGTAATCTCCATGCCACTTTTCACCGTGATAAACACCGCAATTAGTAGCAGGATATCAATAATGGGGGTAAATAGTAAAAGAAGACCGCCTAACTTCTTCAAGCCAAACATATACCTTGCGATCAAGCCTGCAACAACAAAAACCCAAAATAAAACTTCGGCACTAATAATAAATAAATACATAATAGATGATTCCTTTCAAATTAGAAATTGGTATTCACCTCAACTATCCCCCTTTCATGCCCACTATCATACAATATTATACATAATATTCCTAGTATTTTGTCTATAATTACATAAAAGGAAACAAATAGCCGTTTTTTTCTGCAAAAAACAGTATCTGTTCAAACTATTTCGTCTTGTTCTCAAAATGGGCATTTTACATGATATGCTACCCATAAAGAATTATGATGATCTGAAATGAAAAAAAGATGTACCTATGCTAATCAGCACGGGTACATCTTTTTTACAGATACACTATCCAATTACGATATGCCCTTCGGGACGACGGTACAATGTCTTGGTTGAGCGTGGACGAATGGCATAGGCTATCGTAAGAGGACCAATTCGACCAATAAACATAGTCACACAAATAATCAGCTTGCCTGCGTCAGACAACCCTGGCGTCACTCCTACGGATAACCCTACCGTTCCGATTGCGGAAGCAGCCTCAAATGCCAGGGAGAGAAATGGGGCATCCTCTGTCATTAAGAGCAGTATAACCACAATCGAGAATATAAATAGGGCTAGTACAATAATGGTCAGCGCCCGCATCATGATATCTTTGGGGACCCTATGACGGAAAAACACGATTTCCTTCTGTCCTCGCATGACGGCGATTAGCGCACCTACCATAAGCAGAAACGTAGTCGTTTTGATTCCTCCTCCAGTTGAGCCTGGAGAAGCACCGATAATCATCAGCAACATAATAAAAAACTGACTTGCCTGCCTTAACCCGCTGATATCGACTGTGCTCGTACCCGATGATCTCGTGGAGACCGATTGAAAGACAGCTCCATATACTTTGCCTTCCCAGTTCAGTGCACCCAAGGTTCGTGCATTGGTAAACTCAAAAATAAATAAAACCAGCGCACCAATCACAATGAGCACTCCCGACACGCTTAGCACCATTTTGGAGTGTAGAGACAGTCTCCGGGTACGGCGAAAATCGAACAGATCGCTAAGCACCAGGAAACCCAAGCCTCCTGATATAACTAGCACAGATGCAATCATATTGAAAACAAAATCTCCAGCGTATTGTTGGAAGCTAGTCCCGAACAGATCGAATCCCCCGTTATTAAAGAGGGATACGGAATGGAATATTCCATAATATATCGCTTGTCCGACAGGCATTTCTCGCATCCACCGCAAAGCCAAGACAACGGCAGCTATCGCCTCAATGGTAAAAGAAAAGATCAGCACCTTGCGAATAATACGCACGATCCCTTCCATGCTATCGGCATTAATAGCCTCCTTAAGCAGCAACCGATCCTTCAGCGATAATCGCCGCCCCAATAACAGCGCAAACAAGGTCGCTAAGGTCATAAACCCCAGCCCGCCTAGCTGCATCAGCACCAAAATGACGGTTTCGCCAAACATCGTATACGTTGAATCGACGTCAACGACGACCAGTCCTGTGACACAAGCGGCTGAGACGGACGTAAAAAGCGAATCAATCCAATGCGGAGCATGACCACTATGATTGGCAACAGGAAGCATCAGTAGCAAAGTACCCAATGCAATAATCAATAAATATCCAATGACCAATATAAAAGGAGGCGATGCGAACCGACTAAGCTTGACGCTGCGTTTCATTAGAGTATTCTCTCCATCCGTTCTTATGAAAAAGAGGAACAAGACACGGGAAACCCGGCTGATCCTCTATATTCATAATGTTATGTTATTCTACTGTACGGTTACGCATATGCGGGAAAAGCAGCACATCGCGAATGGAAGGCGCATCTGTCAGCAACATGACCAAACGATCGATGCCGATGCCCAATCCGCCTGTTGGCGGCATACCGTATTCCAAGGCGCGGATAAAGTCATCATCCATTTCATGAGCCTCATCGTTACCGTGCTCACGTTCCAGCAATTGAGCTTCAAAACGTTGGCGCTGGTCGATTGGATCATTCAGCTCAGTAAACGCATTCGCATGCTCACGAGCGACCACGAACAGCTCGAAGCGATCCGTAAACCGCGGATCTTGTTCGTTTTTCTTGGCCAACGGCGAGATTTCAACCGGATGTCCAGTAATAAAGGTCGGCTGAATGAGCGTTTCCTCTACGAACTGCTCAAAGAATGCATTCAGGATATGGCCAAATGTCATGTGTGGTTCAACCGGAACTTTATGCTCTTTCGCAAGGCGATGAGCTTCTTCATTACTCATCTGCACGCTAAAGTCTACGCCTGTTACTTCTTTAACAGCATCAACCATGGAGACTCTGCGCCATTGCGGCGTCAGATCCACTTCCTGGCCTTGATATTGAATGTGCTGTGTGCCCAGTACTTCCTGCGCAATATGTGCAACCATGTTTTCCGTCAATTGCATGATATCTTTATAATCAGCATACGCTTCATACAGCTCAATCATCGTAAACTCAGGGTTATGGCGGGTCGAAATACCTTCATTACGGTATACACGTCCGATCTCATATACTTTCTCCATTCCGCCGACAATTAGTCGTTTCAAATGGAGCTCAATAGCAATACGCATATAAAGCTGCATGTCCAATGCATTATGGTGCGTAACAAATGGCTTCGCTGCCGCCCCGCCAGCAATGGAATGCAATGTTGGAGTTTCAACTTCCAAATAGCCAAGCGAATCGAGATAACGACGCATGGATTGAATAATACGGGACCGTGTAATGAACGTTTTTTGTACTTCAGGGTTCATAACCAGATCGACATAGCGCTGACGGTAACGCAATTCAACATCCTTCAGACCATGATATTTCTCCGGTAATGGATACAAGGATTTGGACAAGACCTCAATATCCAGCACTTTGATCGTCGTTTCGCCTGTTTTGGTCTTAAAGAGCACACCCTTAACACCAACAATATCACCCAGATCCAAAATACCAAATGCTTTATATTTGGATTCAGGTACCGTGTCTTGACGAACATAAATTTGAATACGTCCGCTAAGATCCTGTATATGAGCAAAGCTGGCTTTCCCCATCACACGTTTAGCCATAATACGGCCTGCTATGCTAACTTCAATATTCTTTTCTTCCAGTTCTTCCTTGGTCAAGCTGTCATACTTGCTCAGTAGTACGCCCGCTTCAGCCGTGCGTATGTATTTGCGTCCAAACGGATCAATGCCCAATGAGCGAAGCTCGTCCAATTTGGCACGACGAATTTGCAATAGTTCACTTAATTCCTCGCGATTTTCTTGTGATTCCTGGTTAGTAGTTTCATCCGACATGGTGCTAAATCAGCTCCTTCAATATGAATAGACGGGCCGGGGTCCGTCCGGGTGTAGAGAAAAAAAGCTTCCACCAGGAAGCTTTTACATTAAATTCCAAAGTCCGTGTCTTATTTCTTGATATCCACGATTTTATATTGAATAACGCCTGCTGGAACGGTGACATCCACAACAGTTCCCTTTTTCTTACCGAGAATTGCCTTGCCAACCGGACTTTCATTCGAAATTTTGTTCTGTAGCGGGTCGGATTCGGCAGAACCTACGATAGCATACTCTGTAATATCTCCGAATTCCAAATCTTCAACAGTCACAGTTGCACCTACTCCCACAACATCGGTGTCAATTTCATCACTATTGATAATGCGGGCATTGCGTAGCATCTTTTCCAACGTAATTACACGGCCTTCAATAAAGGCCTGCTCATTCTTCGCATCCTCATATTCGGAGTTTTCACTAATATCTCCGTATCCGATGGCTACCTTAATCCGTTCAGCCACTTCGCGGCGTTTGACAGACTTTAAGTTCTCAAGCTCATCTTCGAGCTTTCTAAGACCTTCCTGTGTCAGAATGACTTCTTTATCGCTCATCTTAACCGATTCTCCTGTCATGGGAAAAGTTTAAAAGTGCATCGGAATGCACGCTTTCAAAACATAATATGCCACTCTGAGGGAATGAGAACATTTCCTGCTGTTGTCTTGAGAGCTGCACACAATTTGTAGCATACATCAAGATTTTATACTGAACGATTATAGGGCAAGCAATTGGAAAAGTCAATCGCGTGCGCAGGCCGGAACAGCTTCCTTATTGCGCAACAGCAGCAGGAGATACAGCGCTTGTAGAAAGTTCATCGTTTTCCACCATGTGCAATTGAGATAGAAATTGATCCAAAATACGTACCATATCGTCGCGCTTTGTTTCTTCCATAATGGCATCCTTAATACGTGCTGAACCTTTAAGCCCCTTGAGGTACCAAGCCAGATGCTTGCGCATTTCACGGACAGCTACTGCTTCACCCTTCAATGCAACCAGACGATCCATATGCAGAATGGCAATACGAATTTTTTCTTCCGGTGAAGGATCGGGCAACAGCTCGCCTGATTGCAAGTACTCAATCGTACGGTAGAGCATCCACGGATTCCCGAGAGCACCGCGTCCGATCATAACGCCATCACAATTGGTCAAATCCAGCATACGGCGAGCATCTTCCGGTGATGCCACATCGCCATTTCCAATTACTGGAATGGAAACTGCTTCTTTAACTTCTTTTATAATATCCCAATTCGCATGTCCCGTATACAGTTGCTCCCGTGTACGGCCATGTACGCTAACGGCCTGTCCTCCGGCACGTTCAACAGCGCGAGCGTTCTCTACGGCATAAATATGCTCACTGTCCCAACCAATACGCATTTTCACAGTAACCGGCTTGTTTACTGATTCCACTACCGCCGATACCATTTCATAAATCTTGTTTGGATCGAGCAGCCAACGAGCACCTGCATCACATTTGGTCACTTTGGGAACCGGGCAACCCATATTGATATCAATAATATCTGCATTCGTTTCCTGATCTACGACCTTCGCTGCTTCCACCAAAGATTCGCGGTCTCCCCCGAAAATTTGCAAGCTAAGCGGCTTCTCACGCTCATCTACAAACAGCATCTCGCGCGTACGCTTGTTGCCGTGAATGATCGCTTTATCACTAACCATTTCTGCACATACCAGACCTGTACCGAATTCCTTGGCGATCAGGCGAAAAGCAGGGTTGCACACGCCTGCCATCGGAGCCAGAACGACTTGGTTTTTCATTTCAATACCGCCGATTTTCAACATATCTGTTCACCCCTTTATTCTTTCTTTTGTATCATTATTTATCGTCATTCCGTCAGTTCCCGGACTTCAATTCCTAGCGTTTGGGCGATAATGTTCAGCATGTCTAAGTCTATTGTACGATTGCCTCGCTCCACAGCACCTAATACAGTCAAAGATATACCGGTACGCTCTGCCAACTCCTGCTGTGTGAACCCTTTTAGTTTCCGAAAGGCGCGGAGTCGTTGCGCCAGCTGCATGTTTTCCAAAGCTGTATGCCGTCCTTTCCATCCACAGAATTCAATGCAGTATGCACGATACTGTACAGACCGGACGGATCTTGGTTCGGAACGATGTCAGCCAAGGGAACCAGCACAAAAGCACGCTCCAACATGCGAGGGTGAGGAAGCTCCAAATCCGGTGTAGCCAGTTGTGCCGCTCCCATCCATAACAAGTCCAGATCAATGGTTCGTGGACCATTAGGAATATGTCTTACTCTCCCCAGACGACTCTCCACCTCCAGCATATATACCAGAAGCTCCTCTGGAGCAAGTGTTGTAGATAGGGCTACCGTCATGTTCAAAAAAGAAGGTTGATCCAGATACCCAACAGGCTCTGTTTCGTACAGGCTGGAGCACCGTATTACCCGGATACCCGGATGTTCGTCCAGCGCCGTAATGGCTTCATACAGGGTATGCTCGCGCTCCCCCAAATTAGCCCCTAAAGCAATATAAGCCTCTGATGCCTCAGAGGTCGAATGTGCATTCATGTATCGTTCCTACTTTCTTGCGCGATAAAGCTCAACCGTCACGCCTTGAAAATGAATATCAAATGGCGGATGCGGCTTCGTGACTTTGACAGTCAGTGCATTGACACTAGTATAAGTGTCCAGTAGGGAAGATGCAATACGTTCGCCCAAAGCTTCAATCAATTGGTAAGACTCCTTTTCTACAATATCTTTAACGGTGTAATGCACCTCTGCGTAATTAACCGTTTTGTCCAAAGCATCCTGCTCACCCGCTTCACGCAGATCAAGCTCCAGTTCCAAATCAATATAGTAACGTTGTCCCAGCTTACGTTCCTCTGGAAAAACGCCATGATATCCGTAATACTCCATACGATGCAATTTCATTTTATCCATTGTGGGTAGGCCCCCTGTTATTTATTAGATTTTTCTAAATAAGCTCAACTAAAGGTGTACACGCGGCACCACTACGCGGTCGGATGGTACTTCCCATCGCTGTTGTGCCCAGATTTCCTTATATTAGGATAAAACGGTTGGAATCCTGGCACAAAGGCGACCGCTTCGCTTGTACAGCACCATTCCGTCCACTTCGTTTTCGTTCTACTATTTTTTCCGTTCTTCTTACATTAATTTCTCTCTAAAAAATACAGTGACTTTATGGTGCGTTGTAGCGGAATGAAGGATTTGAATCCGGAGAAGCGTAGCGCTCGCCTCCAAAGCTTTTCAAGGAAAAGCTACATCGTAAGCATATACTCAACGGGATTCCTACAGTCATATGTTTTACCAATTCAAAAGAATCCCGTTGCAACAGCGATCACAGGATCAAATCATTCATGAAGCGTCTCCTAACCACCATAACTCAGTGCATTTTTAGACCCGTACACCATCGCATCACACATACGTACGGTGCGCTTGATTTGCGCCACATCGTGTACACGCACAATCTGGCACCCTTGAGCAATGCCAAAAGCAACAGTAGCCGCCGTGCCCTCCACCACATCATTCACAGGCAAATCCAGTGCTGTACGAATAAATCTTTTGCGCGACGTAGCCAATAACAGCGGAAAGCCCAGCTGACCCAATCTATCGAGAGAAGTCATGGCATGAATATTTTCATCGTAATCCTTGGCAAAACCGATACCTGGGTCTAAAATGATCTGTTCCTCACGTACCCCCGCATCCAGCGCTAATCGGATACTCTCTTTTAAATCGGACAGCATATCAGAAACCAAATCACTATAGTTATGGTCATGACGATTATGCATCAAAATGACCGGGCAATCGAATTCCGAAGCTACACGTGCCATATCAGGGTCTGCCTTAAACCCCCACACATCATTAATGATATGTGCGCCAGCTTCGAGTGCCTTTCTGGCTACTTCAGCTTTGTAAGTATCTACAGATAATGGAATGTGCGGTGCGATACGATGGATGGCCTGGACGACCGGAATGACCCGAGCCAGCTCCTCTTCCACACCTACTGGATCATGACCGGGACGGGTAGACTCCCCGCCAATGTCAATGATATCGGCTCCATCTTCCACCAGCTTCAATGCATGTAAAACAGCAATCTCCGGGTTATAATGTAATCCTCCATCGGAAAATGAATCCGGGGTCACATTCAGTATACCCATGATCTGTGTGGAATGTCCGAGTGTAAGCTCGGCATCCCCCATTCGGTAACTACGTTGATAAAGGGTCGGTATGTTCACTTGATCCCTGCTTTCTGTCTATAATCGTGCAACAGCAAAGCTGTTATGGACCTGGGCTGCGTCAAGGGAACCGAAAAATGATTCGTTGTTCCTCCCGGCTCCAACAACAAATCCACGGGCCGTATTTCTTGTATAGAGTTGGTCATAAAAATTTCATCAGCCTGTTTCAACTCGTCCCAGCGGTACAGGCCCTGCTCACAAGGAATGTCTCGCAGATGCGCCAGCTCCAAAATGAATTCACGCGTAATGCCTGGCAGAATCCCTGTAGACAAGTCAGGTGTATACAGCGTATTATTCCGCACAAAGAACAGATTGCTGACCATTCCCTCTGCCAGGAAACCATTGGCCGTAAGCATCATTCCTTCAGCCTTATAACGGACAGCTTCGGCATACTGCTGAAGTTCCCGTTTCGCAAGAATATTATTCATATAATGGAGCGACTTCAAGCGAACCTCACCCTCTGGAGTGTTTCTGGGGATTCGCAACAACTGAAGCGCCGATGGGGAAGTCGATTGCCCAATTTGTGTATTGGTAGAGGGCAACGGCTTGGCAAACAAAATATGGTTGGGACGCGTATAGTCACCCGTCGGCAATCCTAGCACCTCTTCACCCGCTGATACGGTGTAGCGGATGTAGGCTTCATCCAACCCATTTGCCACCATCAGATGCTGGATGTGTTTCGTAAGCTGCTCCTCATCAGGTTGAAAAGGAATGCCGAGCATTCGGCAGCCTTCCTGTAGTCGATGCAGATGCCGATCCAGCAAGAATGGGGCGCCCTTGTAGGTGCGGAATGTTTCAAACAAGCCCATTCCGTATAAAAAGCCGTGATCACTTACGTGAACCACGGCTTTTGCGGCTTCCGTGAGGACGCCGTTGACTCCGATATATTTCATGAATCAAACGCCTACCTTGCGTTTTAGGAAATTGCGTAACAGCTGATGCCCGTAATCCGTAATAATGGATTCTGGATGGAACTGAACTCCTTCTACGGCAAATTCTTTATGCCGCAAACCCATAATTTCACCTTCTGCGGTTTCAGCGGTAATCTCTAGACACTCAGGTAGACTCTCGCGCTCTACCAGCAATGAGTGATACCGGGTTGCTGTGAACGGAGAAGGCAAGCCTTCAAATACTGACGTATTGTGATGAAGAATCGGTGAGGTTTTACCGTGCATGAGTCGTTCAGCCCGGATAACCTTACCGCCAAAAGCCTGTCCGATGGCCTGATGGCCGAGGCAAACGCCAAAAATCGGAATGCGACCTTTAAAATGGCTGATCACATCCAGTGATATCCCCGCCTCATTCGGCGTGCATGGACCCGGCGAGATCAAAATATGCTCTGGTGCCAGCTCTTCTATGCCTTTCACATCAATCTCATCGTTCCGTTTTACGGTTACTTCTTCGCCAAGTTCACCCAAATACTGAACAAGATTGTACGTAAACGAATCATAATTATCAATCACCAAAATCATACGACTCACCCTCCTGTGATACCGCTTCTGCTCAAAGCGGCTTCTTCTTCACCACATTGTACCGCCTTCATGACAGCTTTGGCCTTGTTCCGACATTCCCGATATTCCCTGTACGGGTCTGAATCAATGACGATCCCCGCACCTGTCTGTAAATAGGCAGTGCTGCCTTTAACAGCTAGTGTTCTTATTATAATATTTAATTCCATATTACCGTTATAGTCAATCCATCCAAGGGACCCAGTATAAGGCCCCCGCCGGACAGGCTCTAATTCTTCGATGATTTCCATCGTGCGCACCTTGGGTGCCCCGGTAATGGTTCCGCCTGGAAAAGTAGCCGCAATTACATCTATAGCTGTACGACCTGAGGCTAACTTCCCCTCCACCTGAGAAACCAAATGCATAACGTGCGAATAATACTCGACAGTCAGCAGTTCAGGTACATGCACCGATCCGTATTCGGCAATCCGTCCGATATCGTTACGCTCCAGATCGACGAGCATAATATGCTCGGCGCGTTCTTTTTCGCTTGATAGAAGCTCTGCTGCCATAGTGGCATCTTCATCCGGTGTTAGCCCCCTTCTTCTCGTACCTGCAATAGGTCGGGCGCTCACACGTCCATCCTCCAGCTTCACCAACAATTCTGGCGATCCACTGACGATCCGTAAATCCGGCATACGCAGCATACCCATATAAGGGGATGGATTCAGCAGACGAAGCCATTCATATATATTCTCAGGAAGGGCTGCAAGCGTACGTTGCTGACGAATCGACAAGTTAACCTGGAATACATCCCCTTGGGCAATATATTCCTGCACACGTCTTACGGCCTGTTCAAAATCTTGTTGGCTGAATGCCGCTGTCCAACCTTCAGATTCTTGATGAGCAGCCTCTAATCCTTTTTCGGACAGCCGAGCACAACGGCGAGGATGAGCTGGATCAGTCTCTCCCGCATGTATGATGTTCTTCCACTGAGTCAGCATGCGTTCTGCACGTTGGACCGCTTCGGCATAAAGTTTGCCAAGTATCGATATGGTCTCATCCACCATAAGCTCATTAGCCAAATCAGTCTGGCTACTGAATTCACCGGAGCGGGCAGGATTGGGCATATGAACAGCACAATATATGCAGGATTTTTCGTGATCATAAATCCATAACTCATTCACCCTCATCCATACATAATCAGGTATGCCCGTATCGTCTGCAGCTTGAGATGGCAAACGCTCCAACGAGCGAGCTACATCGTATCCAAGATAACCCGCAAATCCTCCAGAGAAAAAGGGCATGCCAGGTACACGCGGTGCACGGTAAGGAGCGATCCAGTTGTTCATGACTTTCAAAGGTTGACCATGTATATCTCCATGCTTCCCACTTTGCAAGTCAGTCCAAACTGCATGTTCTCCCTTGCCTTCCAATACAGCAACCGGATTTAAGGCCAGATAGGTGTACCTCCCACCTTTAGCGCTCTCCAGCAAAAAGGCATATGGCGACGAATCCTCCCAAGCCTTCCGCCACGATGACGGTAGCCCTCCCACGGGTAATGGGTACTCAGCGATATAGGGAAGTATGCTCCAGCCTTCCTCCTGCCAAACCTGCCACTGCGCCTCCGTCACTCTAGCTGTCGATTTCATCCGTGTGTGCTTCCCCTTCCCAACTTTTCAATAAGTCTACATTCTCTCCTTAAAAAGAAACCCCCACTCCCCTGCAACAGGGAAATGAGGGAATCCTTACGTATAGTATACACAATTACGACATAATTACAGCTCGAAATTGTACAGTGGTGTACTCAGGTAACGTTCTCCATTACTTGGAATAATGACAACGATCCGTTTACCCTTGCCCAATTGCTTAGCAAGTTTCAAAGCCGCATGGACAGCCGCGCCAGATGAAATACCGGACAAAATGCCCTCTTCCTTGGCCACTCTACGTGCTACCTCGAAAGCTTCGTCGTTTTCTACATGAATAATTTCATCATAGATATCACGGTTTAAAATTTCAGGAATAAAGTTGGCACCCAACCCTTGGATCTTGTGGGGTCCTGGCTTACCGCCTGCTAACAGCGGGGAAGAGGCAGGTTCTACGGCCACAACTTTAATATCAGGGAATTCTTTCTTAAGCACTTCACCGGCTCCAGAAATGGTTCCGCCAGTACCTATTCCCGCTATAAAAGCGTCCAGAGTTCCGCCAATGGAATGAATGGCTTCCACAATCTCAGGACCGGTCGTTTCACGGTGAATTTTGATATTAGCTTTGTTCTTGAACTGCTCAGCAGCAAAATAATCCGGATTTTCACTCAGCAATTCTTCCATTTTCTTAACGGACCCGTTCATGCCTTCTGATCCTGGTGTTAACACAAGTTCGGCTCCATAAGCGCGCAACAAATTACGACGCTCTATGCTCATCGTTTCTGGCATAACGATGACTGCCTTATAGCCCTTCGCAGCAGCAACCATAGCCAAGCCGATTCCTGTATTACCGCTAGTTGCTTCAATAATGGTACCGCCTGGCTTAAGCAGACCTTCACGTTCAGCTTCTTCTACCATACTAATCGCAATACGGTCTTTTACACTGGAGCCTGGGTTCTGATATTCCAGTTTCAAATAGATTTCAGCGCTATCTTCCGGTACGATCCGGTTGAGGCGAACGAGGGGGGTTTCCCCGATAAGTTCGGTGATGTTATTAACAACTTTAGCCATGATAATTCCTCCCTGACTGTAGATGATATATTAAAAAATGCGAAATCATATTGTAGATCAATCTTAGTCAATCACTTTAATTTTGTACCGTTCATTTAATTTCCGATAAAAATAGTGGGTTTTATACGCTAATCATAACAATCTTCAATTCCAATGTCAATACGAGTGAGTAAGCTGCGATGCTGTCAACCCGCGTTATCAGCATCGCGCTTCCTTCAAACCAATGTTCTTTCACTACGTTACAGAGAAGCGGAGGATGCATTCTTTCCAGATAAAATACGCGCTCCATACTTATCACGCAGACTCTTCTCAACCTCTTCCAAAGGAGCGGCTTGTGCAAGCGCAAGAGATCGACGAATTTGCTGCCGGATCTGCTGCTTATCCGGAGAATTCTTCAACCGGACATCCTGTACATAAATGACAGCATAGCCATCGTTAACAGAGATTGGACCCGCAACATCCCCAGAGCTTAGCTCTCTCGCCGCCTTCATAATCGCCTCCGGTTGCAATGGATCATATTCATCCACCCATCCCAGCTGTCCACTGCTATCTTTGTCGAAAGGCTTACCTGAATGCTCTTGAATCAGCACATCGAAGCTCTCCCCCTGCTTAACCCGGTCTAGCAACGCTTCTGCTTCCTCCGCATTATCCACATAAAGAGCTGCCAATTGGATCTGCTTACCGACGGCAAATTCCTCGGGATGCTGCTCCCAATACTCGTCAATCTCAGCTTCCTGAACTTGAATACCCTGCGTAGCTATTTTCTCCAAACCAATCCGGTATTCCGCTTCATTCCGCAAGTCAACCGGATCTAAGCCAAACTGTCGCTGCATTTCATCAAAGTAGGTATGATCTGATTCATACCCTTTACTATCCTGCTCCAGCACCTGCTGTAAATCCTCTTGGGTGATCTTGATACCGAGACGCTTGGTTTCAGCCTGCACGGCTTTACGATTCAACATTTGCAACAGCGTATTGGTTCCATATCGCTTTTTCAGTTCCGCTACCCACTGTTCCTCCGATATGCCTTCCTGACCCATCTCCGCCACAGTATGATCGCCGTCATCCTTGCTTACATCACCCGGCTTTGGCAGCCCCCGAAGCATGATAAGACCACCCAAGGCGGCGACGCTAACGGTCAGAATAATGACAGCTGTCCATAATCCCTTTTCCCGTGTAGTCATCGCTTGCACCGCCCATCCGGTTAGGCTTTGGCTTGATCTAACAGATTTTGCAGCTCATCTTTATTAAACTGATAAGCCTCATTACAAAAGTGACATACGACCTCAGCCTGTCCTTCTTCCTCAATTAACTGCTCTAATTCGCTTTCTCCCAAACTGATCAATGTTTTTTCCACGCGCTCACGTGAACACTCACATTGAAAATGGATATCCAATTCATCGAGAATCCGAACGTCCGGCAGCATCCAGCGCAGCATTTCATCAAGTTCCAGCCCTTGATCCAGCAAAGCGGTAACGGGCGGAATGGAGCTGACTGCATTTTCGATCGCAGTTATCTCATCATCATTCAAGCCTGGAAGCAACTGAATAATAAATCCACCGGCCACAATAACCGAGTTATCAGTATCTACCAGCACACCCAAGCCCACCGCTGACGGGGTCTGCTCCGATTTGGCAAAATAATAGGTAAAGTCCTCACCCAGTTCACCGGAAATAATCGGAGTACTGCCGCGATACGGTTCTTTTAACCCCAAATCCTTGATGATATGAATGAACCCCTCTGTACCTACAGCACCCGCTACATCCAGTTTGCCCATACTATTGCTCGGCAAATGCACATGTGGTTCAGTAACATAACCTCGTACTTCCCCTACAGCATTGGCATCAACGACGATTTGCCCAATCGGTCCATCACCTTTAACTTGAATGGTCAATCGCTCTTTGCCTTTTAGCATAGAACCCATAATAGCTCCTGCTGTGAGGGTTCGCCCTAAAGCAGCGGTAGCCGTTGGATACGTATCATGTCTTCTCCGCAATTCCTCTACCAATTGAGTTGTCCGAACAGCAAAAGCTCTAACCCTCCCATCCATGGCTGTGCCACGAATAAGTCGATCCTGCTTATTTTCCATATTGATATCCTCCCCTATTCTCCAGGACAGCTATGCTGCTTATTTTCGTTAGTATTGCTCATCATTGAAGCATAATTTCCTACTATATAAACAACCTGCATCGACAGATCACGCGAATTGTTCAAAAACGTAACATATTTCAGTATAGACGAAAAACGCCGCTAATCCAAACCGATAAGATCATCGGTTGGACGCAGCGGCAGCTTATATCCACTTTTTTTATTCAGCGTTACGTTGGTAAATGATACGTAATCCTTCAAGCGTCAACATCGGCAACACTTTCTGAATGCTCTCTGTCTCTGATGCGATTAGCTCTGCAAGACCTCCGGTAGCAATAACCGTAGGCTCCGCCTGCATTTCTTCCTTAATGCGCCTCACAATGCCATCCACTTGCCCAGCATAACCGAAGATAATCCCAGCTTGCATGGCATGAACCGTATTACGACCAATAACCTTTTTGGGTTTCTCCAACTCGATACGGGGCAGCTTGGAAGCCCGTTGATACAGTGCCTCTGTCGAAATTCCGATACCCGGCACTATTACACCACCCAAGTAGTTTCCCTTATCGTCAATACAATCAAACGTCGTCGCGGTTCCAAAATCCACCACAACCAGCGGCCCGCCGAACCGTTCGACAGCCGCAACAGCGTTCACGATCCGATCCGCACCTACTTCACGCGGATTCTCATAACGCAGGTTAAGACCGGTCTTGATTCCCGGTCCGACGATTAACGGCGTTTTGCCTATGTATTTATCGCACATTTCTTCTAATACACGGACCAATGGCGGAACGACAGAGGAAATAATAACTCCATGGATGTCATCCTTTAATACGCCACCCATACTAAAAAGATTATGTATGAGTACGCCGTATTCATCTGCGGTTGCCTGTCTGGAGGTACTTATCCGGTAATGGTGCAACAGCTCCCGCCCTTCGTACATCCCCAGAACAATATTGGTATTACCTACATCCACTACAAGAATCAATGGGTGTCACCTATCTTTCTTTGCGTTAAGGTCAAGGCTGATATCCAGACTATGAAAAGAGTATGTCAGCCTGCCTACAGAAATCACATCTACGCCACTCTCAGCCATCTCACGCACTGTATCCAGCGATACATTGCCCGAGGCTTCTGTTTTGACATGTGGTGCCCGTTCCCGAATGAACCGAACGGCTTCCTTCATATCTGGGGCAGACATGTTATCCAGCATAATGATATCCGCCCCAGCTTCCAGGGCTTCCTGCACTTGTTTCATGTTTTCCGTCTCTACTTCAATCGTCATCGTATGCGGTATATTAGCGCGCGCTCGACTCACAGCTTGTTCAATCCCACCTGCGCCCTTAATATGATTATCCTTAATCATAACAGCATCGTACAGGCCAAAGCGATGATTCGAGCCACCGCCTACACGAACAGCATACTTCTCCAGCAGCCGATGTCCCGGTGTTGTTTTGCGTGTATCCACCAAGCGGGTGGACAAGCCATGCAATTGATCTATAAAAGCTCGAGTCCGCGTGGCAATGCCAGACATTCGTTGGAGCAAATTTAACGCCAGTCGCTCTCCAGTCAAAATCGCATGGGTACTTCCATTTACTTCAGCCAAAACGCTTCCCTTTTCAATCCACTGTCCATCGGTCACCAGCGGAGTAAACGACAAGGAAGGGTCCACTACCTGAAATACAAGGGCAGCCACGGGTAAACCCGCAACTACGCCGCTCTCCTTGGCATGAATGACAGCCTTGGATTGGTGGCCCTGCTCAATCGTCCAGCGCGTGGTCACATCGCCAGAGCCTGTATCTTCTCGCAGCCAGCTGCGAATTTGTGCCGTCAGTTCCTCCTGATATCCACTAAACTCTCCATAAAGCTCGCTGTTAGATGTCATGAACGTACTCCTCCGTTATCCCTTGATCACGTCGCTGCTGAACATGCTTTCGCCAGGCGCTATCATCTGTCTCAGGAAAATCCTCGCGATAATGCGCTCCCCGGCTCTCCTCACGCAGTAACGCACCATCTGTTACTAATAAAGCACATGTGAGCAAATTGGCAAATTCGATCTCTTCCCGGCTAGCGATCACAGCCTCGAAAATAGGCAATTGCCCTTGCAGCTCATCTAATGCTGCTTGCAGCCCCTCGCCGTGCCGACGAACTCCAGCATAACGAACCATTGCTTCTTGCATCTTATGCCGTTGCTCCGTGACGGATGAAGCCGGGAACTCTGTGCGGTTATCGCTATAAGATATCAACGTATGGCCGACCAGCGGTGGCAATGAATGCAGTCGCTCAATAATCCTGCTGGCGAATACAATAGCTTCAGATAATGAATTGCTCGCAAGACGATTAGCTCCGTGAACACCTGTAGAAGAGGTCTCCCCGCAGGCGAATAAACGCGCAATGGAGCTTTCCCCGTGTAAATTGGTCTGAACACCACCCATCATATAATGGGCAGCAGGCGCAATGGGAATCCAGTCTGTCGTCATATCCAAACCAAATGACAGACATGTCCGATAAATGGTTGGAAAACGTCGCTTCACCCGCTCAGGCGGCTCATGCGTAATATCCAAGTATACAAACGCAGCTTGGGTGCGTTCCATCTCATGAATGATAGCACGAGCTACGATATCTCTGGGTGCAAGCTCCTGCCGTGAATCATACTTGTCCATGAAGTGTTCTCCGTGAATATTGCGTAACACGGCTCCTTCTCCCCGTACAGCTTCGGAAATTAGAAACCTTGGAGCGCCCGGATGGCACAACGCCGTAGGATGAAACTGTATGAATTCCATATCCCGGACAATCGCCCCAGCACGATACGCCATAGCAATACCATCCCCGGTTGCAATATCCGGGTTAGTCGTATAACGGTATAATTGCCCGCTACCTCCTGAGCACAAAATCGTTGCATTAGCAGTGATATACGACCTTTCCCCACCTGGCTTTTGGACGAGGGCCCCAATACACTCACCATGCTCAGTCAGCAGGTCGATGACCATGCACTCTTCCCACACTTCGATACCGGGATGAGCAGCAACCTGCTTTGACAACGCACGAACAATTTCATAACCCGTAGCGTCTCCATTCGCATGCAAAATACGCCGATGGCTATGCGCTCCTTCCCGTGTCAATGCTAGTTCACCATCCACACGATCAAAAGCCGTTCCCATACGTATTAACTCTTGAATACCAACTGGACCTTCATGGACAAGCGTTCTGACCGCCTCTGGTTCGCACAAACCTGCACCAGCAATCAGGGTGTCCTGCATATGATAAGCAGGTGTATCCTCATCCGATGTGACAGCAGCAATGCCGCCTTGAGCATAACGTGTGTTGCTTTCCATCAAAGTCTTCTTGGTGATCAGCAACACTTTCCGATTCTCTGCAGCCTTAATGGCTGTATATAAGCCCGCAATGCCCGAGCCGATAATTAACACGTCGGCTTCCAATCGGGTCAATTCCGCTACATCAAAATCAACTAGATATCTTGGAATCATGCCTTCACCTGATTTCACAGAAGAATAGCGCACACCATAGGTTCTACAGTATGCGCTCACGTATATGTTCAAAATAATAGAAAGTCGATTGCAGCAGCTGTTGGCTTTTATAAGCTAAGAAGACGACAGCCGTTTATTTAACAATAAATGTACACAACGTTCCGGTGTCTGTCAAATCACGTTAGCAATAATCTTCCATTTAAAAAGCTCCGGAAAACCAATAATACCTGGTTCCCCGGAGCTTGCATATAAGCTTATTCAACTATCCATTGAATGATTAGGTTGTTGTCGGTGGAGTACCACCGGAGTTGCCCGAATTGTTATCATCCTCTGGCTTTTGCAGATTAGGGATATCATTCGGTTGATCTGTTGTATTCTTAGGCTCTTCATCCTTACCTTGAATACGTACACGGACGTCTCCAATGTTGTCGATCACAGGCTCACCGTTTTCCGGTGTTCCTTCTCCTTCAGTCGTGCCACCATCCAAAGAACCTGTCTCAATCAAACGTTTGATTTGTTCAAGTTCCAAGGTTTCTTCTACCAGCAAGGTTTGAGCAATCAAATGAACCTCTTTGGAATACTTGGTCAGGAGTTCTCTAGCACGCTCATAAGATTCAGTGATGAAACGATTCATCTCCTGGTCAATCTGATAAGCGATCTGATCACTGTAGTTCTGCTCATGACCGATATCGCGTCCAAGGAATACTTGGCCTTGTGAAGTACCGAACTGCATCGGACCAAGTTTCTCACTCATACCATATTCTACGATCATGCTACGTGCGATGCTTGTTGCTTGTTGGAAGTCGCTATAGGCTCCTGTTCCGATCTCACCAATGAACAGTTCCTCGGATACGCGTCCACCCAACAATCCAGTGATTTTGTCCAGCAATTCCTGCTTAGTTGTCAGCATGCGGTCTTCCTTCGGAAGCATGATGACATATCCGCCTGCACGTCCACGTGGAATAATCGTTACCTTGTGAACCATGTCGGCATTTTCCAAGAAGAAACCAATAATCGTATGGCCTGCTTCATGATAAGCAACAATTCGTTTCTCGCGGTCACTGATTACGCGGCTGCGTTTTTCTGTACCTACGATAACACGGTCGATTGCTTCATCTACTTCTCGCATCGAAATATCCCTGCGGTTACGACGAGCCGCCAACAAGGCAGCTTCGTTCAACAGATTTTCGAGATCAGCGCCTGTAAAGCCTGTTGTACGTTTCGCAATTACGTCCAATTTAACATCCTTCGTTAACGGCTTGTTGCGAGCATGTACATACAATACTGCTTCACGGCCTTTAACATCTGGACGGTCAACCGTAATTTGACGGTCAAAACGTCCTGGACGAAGCAACGCCGGGTCGAGAATATCCGGACGGTTTGTAGCAGCTACGATGATAATACCTTCGTTTGCGCCGAATCCATCCATCTCTACGAGCAATTGGTTGAGCGTCTGCTCACGTTCATCATGTCCGCCACCCAATCCAGCGCCACGTTGACGTCCAACGGCATCAATCTCATCAATGAAAATGATACAAGGTGCGTTCTTCTTAGCGTTCTCGAACAAATCACGAACACGGGAAGCACCGACCCCGACGAACATTTCTACAAAATCAGAACCTGAGATACTGAAAAACGGTACTCCAGCCTCGCCTGCAACAGCTCTTGCCAAGAGTGTTTTACCCGTACCTGGAGGGCCCACTAACAGAACACCTTTCGGAATACGAGCGCCCACAGCTGCAAACTTGCGTGGGTCCTTCAAGAATTCTACGACTTCGACAAGCTCCTGCTTCTCTTCGTCAGCCCCTGCCACGTCCTCGAACGTAACCTTCTTCTTCTCTTCGTTATACAGACGGGCTTTGCTCTTGCCGAAGTTCATAACTTTGCCGCCACCGCCCTGTGCCTGATTAAACAGGAAGAAGAACAACAGGAACATGATCACCAAAGGAATGATAGAAGTCAAAAACGTCAGCCAGATGCTTTCGCCTTCCATTTTCTTCTGTACATATTCAAACCCGTTCGTTTCGCTGGCATTTACCAGTTCACTTAGTGCTTGATCCGTTGGTGGAACATATACGGAAAAATTGGTCGATTTAGCATTAGCCGGCTGCTTCTTATATGCACCGGTTACAAGATAGGCGTAACCGTCAAATTGGACCGTTACTTTAGAGATGTTATTAGCTTTAACCTCTTGCCGTAATTGGTCATATCTAGGGAGATCGGAGGCTTCGTTACTGTTACTAACAAACTGAACGATACCCACCACAACTAAAAAAAGAATCAAATAAAAACCAGAATTCCGGATGAACCGATTCATCCCCTACCTCCTCTCGAGACACTTAAGTTATTTTACCATAGCCTGTAAGTCCTTCTCAACAAAGGGCCTTATTTAGTCCTAGGACTGGAGGCTGAGATTAGCTGGTATAGATTTCCGGCTTCAAAATCCCTATGTATGGGAGGTTCCGGTAGTGCTCGGCATAGTCCAGACCATAGCCGACAACAAACGCATCTGGAAGCGTAAATCCAGTATAATCTGCTTCAAGATTAACCGTCCGGCGTGCAGGCTTGTCGAACAAGGTTACGACACATACCGAATTGGCATTACGATTCTTGAGCAGTTCAATCAAATGTGTCAGCGTCAGGCCGCTGTCGATAATATCTTCGACAATCAGAACGTCGCGTCCTTCCACAGATGCGTCCAAATCCTTAATGATTTTGATGATACCTGAGGATTTTGTGGACGCTCCATAACTTGATACAGCCATGAAATCAAGCTCCAATGGCACTGTAATGGATTTAACCAAATCAGCCATAAAGATAAACGCACCTTTCAGTACGCAAATCACCAATGGATTTTTCCCTTCATATTTTACGCTGAGCTGTGCACCCAATTCCTTAATTTTACTCTGAATTTCTTCTTCGCTGATCAATATTTCCTGAATATCATTTTGCAACGGTGTAAACCTCCTAAGTTTATACTATGAAAGCCGTTCCTGTGCAATTACCGGTGCCCCGGACTCTCTCGTCTTTGCCATGACATATATATAACCGAAGACGTGTGCTCTTGCACCGCGGCATGTACAGAACGTCGTACGCCCGGAATCCAGAGAATAGCTCCAGAGTGGTCGCAGACGATGGGAATAACGGAACGCATTGAAGGAGGTATTTTTTCATTAATAAAAATATCTTTAACCTTTTTTCTTCCGTTTAATCCCATTACATACATGGTATCTCCAGGTAATCGCGAGCGTACAGTCAAAGGCAGACTCAATTGATCTGCGTCGAACCACGCTTCCTCCTTATTGGCCGGATGATCCCCATCCAAATAGGAAGCCCTTCGCCACCGAAGTATACCACCTGCCTCAGGCAACTCTAGCTCACCGGAAATAGGCAATACACTTAGTCCATAGCACCATTCGCCCATAACGACTTGCGTACGGTCAAACAAAACCGCTTGGTCATATTCGCGGACTCCAACCGCACCGCCTCCCAAATCCAAACTCCATGTAGACGATGCCTCTTGGAGAAGTCTTAGTCGAACGGTCTCAATTTTACGAAAATCAAAATTTTCACTGTCCGAAGGCAGATAATTTAATATTAGTTTAATCAACCTCCGTTGTAAAGCAACGGGTAGCTTACGGTATGAAGCGATGGGAAACATGTACCTGCCATTATCCAAGCTCACCATTTTCTCGTATACTGACAGCGTAGATGCCTCCATAAAGTCATTTTCGTCAGCCATCGTTTCGGCCAGCCGGTTCAGAGATGGTGTCAGTCGCTCATTATATTGCCCCAAAAAAGGAAGCACATCCATGCGGATGGCGTTACGGCGGTATTTGGACGATAAATTAGTGCTGTCTATCACGTAGGAAAGACCATACAAGTTACAAAACTCAATCAGGTCAGCCTTGTACATACGTAGCAGCGGGCGAATGAGTTGCACATTTTTTTCATTGCGTGCCAAACGCATACCCGCCAAACCTGCTGGGCCGCTACCACGCAGCAAGTGCAAAAGAACTGTTTCGGCTTGATCGTCGCCGTGGTGAGCCATTGCAATATGCTGTGCTTCCCACTTTGTAGCCATATCATGTAAAAAGCTGTAGCGCAGCTCGCGTGCTGCTTCCTGTGGTCCCTTACCACTCTCCTTCATATAAGCGGGTACATCGACCCGAGTCATTTCAAATGGAAGTTCAAGCTTTCGGGCAATATTGCGTACCACTTCAGCCTCCGCATCCGATTCCTCTGGTCTGAATCCATGATGAACGTGAGCGCAGACGAGTTGTAAAGGCATATGTATAACGGATATTTCATGTAAAATGTGCAAAAGGGCCACCGAATCCGGCCCACCGGATACAGCAACCACAATGCGGTCTCCGGGGCTCCACAGTGAATGATCTCGCGCCAAGGCGAGCACTTCCTGTACAACACCGGTCGGTTTTGTTGTTCCCATTCCCGACCCTCTTTTCTCCCTACCGTAAAAATGATGATCATCTGTTATCTTATGTAAGTCATGCTGCTACCTTAACGCAATCCAGAGCGCTCCGGCAAGCAGCAAAAGCGATACCGTGAAAGCATATCCCAGCCAGCGTGGATTCCCTCCTTTGACCGACGATTGCCTGACATGTGCGGAAGCCAAACGTGACCAAGATCGGGCCGCTGCACGAGTATCGGAATATTCTCCACGCACTGCACCCAGTAGCCATTCGGCATAGGGGCGTAATACACGGCTGCGGCGAATGATGACCGTCAATTCTGCCGTATTACGCAACTGTGGCAGCCTGCTGGCAGCCGCCTTTAACGATTCGCTCTCCAATATATGAATCGTTAGAAGAGCGAAGGCAAACAGGTCGTACTGGGAATCAGCATTTCGGCTGCCAGCATTCCAAAATCCCCTGTCATACCATTCTGTAAATTGTTTAACACTCCGGCCAGCAAGAGACACCCCACCGTAATCAATTAATTCAGCCTCTCCATAGGCATTGACCAAAATATTCTGCGGCTTCAGGTCGCCAAACACCCACCCTGCCTGATGGAGATCCGCCAGACGATTCAGTATACCGGTTCCAGCCACGCCATACCATTCCGGCCCTTTGGCTGCCACAAAGCGATGAAGTGGATCACCCTTAACGTACCGCATAACATAAAAGGGTATCTCTCCGCTGCGTAACACTACATCATCCACCTCAAACAAAAAGGAAGGATTCCCATTTCGCTGGAGGGCGGTCTGAGTGCCCTGAGACTGCAATGTGGTTAGCACATTAATCTCCGATTGCAGATCAAGCGTGTTCTTCCCCATTTTCAGAGCAAATTGCCGATCGGCCTGTGCTTCTTTTACCAAATATACAGTTCCGTTCGCTCCCCGGCCCAGCAAGCGCTGGATGACATAGCTGCTCCGCTTCCACTTGCCCTTGATGACCGTTCCGGGTGCAAGAACGGGATCAGACGACGTAGTCACCGAGCATCCCTTCTCCTTTGCCATAGGATTCTTCCAGATCTTTCTGTTCTCCTAGTGTAACATATCGGTAATAATCAATCACTTGTAAAATGGCAGGACCTGTCGGTGTTGCCCCTTTCATCCGCAAGCGTCCAAATATCGATTTGATCTGATTAAGCTCAGAGGTCCAACCGATATCCATGACTGCGTCTTCTCCCATTTTGCCGCCCGGAAAATGAAATACAGATATACGGCTGTGTCCGCTTCTGGACTGTAAACTGAGCAGCAAATCACGAATGCTGTCCTCTACAGCAGGCAGCTTGGGCTTCATGCTCGCACTTGCATCAATGAGTAAAGCAATCTCCAGGGTGCTTGTTTCTGTCAGCTCATCCATCACCTCAACCACTTGGGCTCGTTTTGCCGGAGGAAGTTCACCGATATGTTTGGCGCCACCCTCGCCCAAAATGTGCGTTAACTCTCTATTAACCGCCTGCTGAATGGTTTGAACCACCGTTTTGCGCGTCATCATCTGCATGGTCTGTGCCAACTGCTTCGTCCCAACGATTTGGCTAAACCCTCCCCCTGCTTTAGCAATTTCTTGAATCTCCGCGCTGCCAAGCTCGCCAATAGTTCCATAATCTATGACTCCGGCGACATTCACTGTAATACCTTCCCGTAGAGCTTGGGCAGCCGCCATGACTGGACTAACACCTACATTTGAGCACCCGTCTGTTATGATCAAAATTTGCTTCATCGTTTTTTGACCTCCGCTTCCTCTTAATCTATTCCGATAGATTCTATCTTTGCCTAATCCGGAACGATTCAAACGAAGGATGCGGATTTTTAAAAAACGAATAAGGAATTTCCCGGGCAATGTCGGATTAGCTCACCGTCCGTGGACGTTCCAACCACCTCATGCCAGGTACATGGAGAGTTGCCCATTCTGGGCGGAAGTGATCTATTTTACTAACGACTACTGTCATATCGTCATAGATTTGATTTTGTTGGTATCGAATAACCCTTTCTAGTAAACAGTCGGCCAACTGCTGAGGATCTTCGCTTTCAATTTCCTGAATCATGCGTTTCATCCATATTTCCTTATTAACCGCATAACCCGGTGAGTCGTATATACCGTCTGTAATCATAATGAGAATATCACCCGGCTGGAGCTGCAGGGATACCAAATCAATTTCAATATCCTGTATAATGCCAATCGGCAAATTGCTGGCAGATACGGGAATGACCTCCTCTCCTCTTTTAATAAAGCTTGGCGTAGATCCAATTTTCATAAAGGTTGTCTGGGCCGTATACTGATCAATCAGCGCCATATCGACCGTAGCATACATTTCCTCAGGTGATCGCAGCATCAGGACAGAGTTAACCGACTTGATCGCCAATTTTTCGTCCATACCCGATTGCAGTAATTCCTCCAAAATGTTAAGTGCTGCACTGCTCTCTTGCTGCGCGCGCTCTCCGTTTCCCATGCCATCGCTTAAGGAGACTGCAAAAGTCCCGTTCCCTAGCTCCATCATGCTGTAGCTGTCTCCTGAGAAAAAATCACCTCCTTTGGCCGCACTAGCTACCCCTGTAGCAATCTCATACGTTTTAGCAGAGCCGAACATGACTGTAGCCAAGCCTTGGCGGCGATCTGCCTCCGTTTCGCGCATCACAGCTATATGCTCGTCCAGTATGTCCGACAGCAGTGGAGCAATGATTTTCCGACATTCATCAAATCCCCTTGTATAGGCATGGACAATCTCAATTTCTACCTGACCTGCATCCAGATTAATAATCTCAATAGATTGGATGGACAAGCCCAGTCTATCAAGAGCCTCCCGTATTTGCTCCTCCTGCCGATGCATGGTCTGCCCTTCCCGCTGAATTTCTCGCGCTAAATCCTCCATGATTTGTGATACGCCCGATAGCTGGTCAGCAACAAGCTGACGACTATCGTATACTTGGCGCTTCCACTGCATATTATGTTGGTAGAGGCTATACTGCTGCTTCATCACTTGCAGGACAGCGCCCGTTTTAGCACATGCCTTACTCCATTGCGGGGGAATCTGTTCCGGCTCCAAATCCGGGTTATCCTCAATGGCGCTCATCATTTCAGTCATATACTGATGGGTTTGCATGAACTTGCCGTCCCAGCACTGCTCACACTTGAAGCAGGAGGCACATGTCCCTTCCGCCACCGCATTCATAAAGTGTTCGATTTCACCATCCGACTTCGCGCCCTCACTTGCAGATATCTGGTGAAAGCTGCGGGATAGCTGACTGAATACACGGGAAAACTTCGTTACTCGCTCTGCGGTAAGATCGCGGACCCTTTTGGCATATTCATGCTGAGATTTAGCATGGTCCTGCGTACCGGGAACATAGGTAGAAACCGCTTTAAAGAAACTTTTTGGGGTCATTAAAAATAATAGAATCGCCGCACAGCTCTCCCAGGTTGATGTCAGCACGTCTCCGGTCCCATCCAAATAGATCGTCAGAATGGAGGAGCCTAGCAGCATCCCAAGCGCAACAGCACCCTTTTTCCCTTCACGCAGCATCCCTGCCAGCAAACCTGCAAAAGCGAGTAAACTCATCTGCACAATTGCAGACATATTGGCCAAGCTTAAAATTAAACCGGTAATGACACCGACCGATGCACCCAGCGAAGCACCTCCCACCAAAGCAAACACCAAGACCAAATATCGCGACAATACATGATCGACAGACAATGAATGAACAGTCCATCCTACTGCTCCTGTCATCACAGAGGCTAATAATATAATAAGACATAAAATTTCCTCATTTTTGAGCTGGCTTGTCTTCTTGCGGTACGTAAACAACGGTATGGCCTGTGTGAATACCAGCGTAAGCATAAAGCTGAGAACCGCATCCGTTCCCACAATGATAAGTTCATACCATGTGAAAGTTGGAGCCATCACGGCGTTAAATAAATTGACCATAAACACAGACAAGAAAACCATAAGCGGGGCATAGGATAGTTCCAGACGATCGAAGGTTCGTAACCCGCGATACAGGAAATAAAATACCAGTAGCTCACCACCAATCATAAATAACGATGGATAAGGAGCTAACAGGCTGCCTAACACAACGGATAAAGCTACAGGCAGCATCAGGTCACGCCGAAGAAACGTAATGACCGCAAAATAAGCGAGGGCAAAAGGAGAAAGCTCGTCCAAAATAGTGGCGCGTCCCAGTAGAACTCCCATAGCCGACAATAGCAGCATCCATCTTTGCGCTGTTACCCATTGCACCACTTTATGTGAATCCAGCCGTTTTCTGAGTCTGGAAGACCAACCTTCCGTACGCTCTTTGGATTTGGACTTTCTAGATTTTAACCCCGGAAAATGTACCACGTTCCATTTCTCCATCATGCGTCAGGCACCCCATTCATCAATTTGATGTTCCCATCTTAAACCGGAATGATTGAGAAAGTTTGTCAGAACCTCACGTCTTATTCCAAGAAATTTCCGACAAAAAAACGTTCTGCGCGAAAGGACAGAGCATCACCTTGAACATCAAGCTACGCCCGTATGGAAGCAGATGGAAGTTGCGTCTCTTAACTCCTTGCTTGACCTCTCTATGTCGTCCATCACTATGACCAAGACTAGCGATTTGCACAGAAGATAGACGGAAAACCGTTGGAGTTTGTCGGACGATTATGTCCTCACGACAAAAAAAACATTCGCTTTCCAGCACGAATGCTTCCTCGTCTTCATCAAAATTGCGAATCTCATAAAATACATGTATAACGATAACCGGATTTATCGTCCACACCATTGCATGTCGCATCTATTGTCGGTAGAACGCAAAAAAACCGTAGCAGTCTTTCGACTGTACGGTTTTCCGTGTATGGTTGATACGGTTGTCAAAGTGAATTAAACACGCTTCGCGCCGCGTCCTCCGCGTTTACCTTCGGTGTTCTTTTTCAGCGACGAAATGCGTTCCTCACTATCTTTCAGGAAGCGTGACATTTTATCCTCAAATGAAGGTTTACCCGGTGCAGGCTTGAAAGAACGGCCTCCACGATCGCGGTTGAAACCACCGCCACCACCACCGCGTCCTTGACTTGGACCTGAACCTCCACCGCCGAAACGGTCGCCTCCGCCTGGTCCTCCTGTACGCTCCGGTCTTGGAGCTCTTGGGGGACGGGCTTCACTTGCCGGCTTGTCAATCGTTTGCTTAATGGAAAGTCCGATTTTGCCATCTTTGTCAACATTAATGACTTTCACCGTCACGACATCATTAATCTTCAGGTGGTCGTTAACATCCTTAACATAGTTATCGGCGATTTCCGAGATGTGAACGAGACCCGTGACACCTCCAGACAAATCCACAAATGCTCCAAAATGCGTGATGCCTGTCACTTTGCCCTCTAACTTGGTGCCCACTTCAATTGCCATAGAATAAAATGATCCTCCCTTAAAATATACAACCGATTTTTTTGCAAAAAAATCCCGCTGTGGTGATTTGATTATACAAAATGGCGGAACCAAGGTCAACTAAGCATTGGCCCGATAATGTTCCTATTTCTGATCTCCGATGATTGGCGTCTCTTCCGGTTTGTAAAGACCGTACTTGCTTCTGGCAATCTCGCCAATGTACTCAGGGTCCTTGAGACGATTCACTTCGGTTTGAAGCTGTTGTTCCGTTTGTGTAGCAGCTTGCTTCTGCTTTTCCTTCTGGATGAGCTGTTCATTTCGATCGGCCATAATCATGCCTTGAGAAAAAAAGGTAAAAATTGCCCAACTACCAAAGGCGGCAAGCGATAGCAACCAAATCATGATTCGCCTGCGCCCGCCCGCGTTGGACTTGGACGTAGAAGATGAATGGCGATCTACAGACGAATTACGCATGATACTACCTCCTTCCAAACCATCTTTTCGCTGTGTTTTTCAGTCTGATACCCAGCTTTACGAGCGACTCTGGAGTCCTCCAGCGCGCTTTAAGTGGACCGATCAGCCATAGGATCGGCTTCCAAACCGGCATCAGGATGTATATCAGCATCCTTCCCAGGAACACAATAAGTGCCCATGTCCATCCGACTAGCTTGCGTAACAGCCGATACAGCGCTAACACCGGAAGAACAATCAGGATGCGCAGTATGCTGTTCACGATCAACGTCAGTCTGCGAACTATCTCTAATAACATTACCACAAAACGTTGGGTTGTAACACTAAAGGCCCAAAAATAGAGCCAAACCCCCAAAAGTAGTCCTAAAAAGACATAAAACCGCAGCTCACCGCGATTACTCGCGTATAGCACACGGAAAATAAACAAAGCCGAGGCCACCCAGTACAGCACGTCCAATATATGAACGCTCCAGCGGGCAAAATGAAAGCGGATGGACAGCACCCGGTAGCTGTCAAACACCACTCCCATGGCTATGCCCGACACCAGCATCCACGTTAACGTCAGCCATTGCGTGTAAGGGTTCATTTGAAGATCTTGCCGAATAGGCTTTTTCCGTTTTTAGCCGGGGCCCCGGGCTCCAGGTAGACGAGGGAAGTAATCAGACCTTCAATGGACAACAGTCCCTCTTCTAGGCTGAGGTTTTTGATATGTAAATGTTGTCCGCGAATGGTGAGATGGCCCAGCTCGGTCTGAAGCAAAAATTCTTCACTGTCAAAGCTCTCCACATTGCTGACGCCTGAAATATCGAGTTGCTTGCGGCTTTGCATGCGCAGATCATGGTGCTTCGACTTCCCTTGTTCAATCATGGCATGTACCCCTCCTTCTGTTCTTAGCTTATGAAGGGGGCCGTATGATTTAGAACCGCTTTTGCTGTTAATCAGCATATGATGGACGAAAACTCGTCATCTAAAGAAAAAAAAGCACTCCTTCATAAAATAATGAAGGAATGCTTTCATGTACAGTTGTGAGAAAATCAGATGTCTGCTTACCAGTTCAAACCATTGTCCCTGGCAATAGGCTCTTCCTTTACCAACGTGTACATACTTGCAGCCTCGTCCTTGCGTGTAGTGTCGGCGAGCCGTTCCACTCGCACGGTCACCAGCTTCTGGCCAAACTGGACGGTAATTTCATCGCCTACTTTGACCGCACTGCTCGGCTTGGCTTCGCGTCCGTTCACCAGCACTCTCCCTTGTTCGGAGACGTCCTTGGCTACCGTACGCCGCTTAATCAGCCGCGAGACTTTCAAGAATTTATCAAGACGCATTAGTTAACGGCTTCTTTAAGCTTATTACCGGCTTTAAAAGCAGGAACGGTCGATTCTGGAATTTCAATCGTGTTACCGGTTTGTGGATTGCGGCCTGTACGGCTGGAACGCTTGCGTGTTTCGAAAGTACCAAAGCCGATCAGTTGCACTTTGTCACCGCTAGCGAGTGCATCTGTAATTTCACCAAGAACGCCATTCAATACAGCTTCAACGTCACGTTTGCTCAAACCGCTTTTGCTGGAAATATTGTTGATCAGATCTGTCTTGTTCATAAGATAAAAGCCTCCCAAATGTCAAAAAATAATCATCACGCTGCATGTCCATTGATGGAGCAGACGTGAGGTCCAACTGTGGCCGAAGCCCTTCTGAATGTCACTGTAACACGCTTAACTATAAGCTAGAGTTATTTTCAGAATTACTACAAGTTATTCTGGCTTGTCCGTAAAAATCCTGCAATGACAGGCGTTTTTTTATTCGACCCCAGTTAAGCCAACATCCTACTACAAAACTCTGCCCATTGGCAAGTCCTCTCAAACTGGGCCTTCTTTCAACCCTGCATATGTCTCATTTTACTGTTCTGTGCAGCCAAAAGCGAATATGTGGAATCACGCTTTACCAAGGAGCTTTTTCGCTTCCTGCCAGTAAGTCTCCATTTCATCTACGCTGCTTTCTTCGGGACGACGTCCCTGCTCGCGTAATTTCTGCTCAATATACTGGAAGCGGTCGACAAATTTGCGATTGGTAGCCGACAATGCCTCTTCCGGGTCTACTCCCATAAACCGGGCTGCATTCACGGCAACAAATAACACATCGCCTAACTCCAGCAACTGGGCTTCCACAGCATGCCCTTCACGAACCGCTTCCTTCAGCTCAGCCACTTCTTCGTCCAATTTATCGAATACGCCCTCAATGCTATCCCAGTTAAAGCCTACTTTAGCTGCTTTCTTCTGGAGCTTGTACGATTTCATAAGAGCAGGCAGATCACGCGGAACCCCGTCCAGTACAGAAGGATATGCTGCCGTCGTGCCTTTAAGCCGTTTTTCCTCAGCCTTCATCTGCTCCCAGTTTTGCAGCGCCTCTTCCGCATCATTCGCCTGATTGTCACCAAATACATGTGGATGACGGAAAATAAGCTTATCATTCAGCCCCTGAATAACATCATATACATTGAAGGTTCCGACTTCCTCTTCCATTTGGGCATGCAGCAAAATTTGCAACAACAGATCGCCCAGCTCTTCCTTCATATGCTCAGGGTCGTCCTCATCTATCGTTTCGATGACTTCATACGTTTCTTCGATCAGATTTTTGCGGATCGACTGATGCGTCTGTTCACGATCCCATGGACAGCCTTCCGGACTACGCAAAATATCGACAATCTCATGCAGACGGTCAAAAGAACGCCGTTTCAGCGCTTCATCTTCACTGCGAGGTATGTATACCAAGGATAGGTTCCCGTAGCCCTCTACTCGATCCAGCTCGTACAGCGGTACCTTGTGCACCGTTTCCTCCCCTTCTACCCCAAGGGCGTGACCCACATATACCTCATAATCGTCAGGATACCGCTCCATCAGGCACAGCTTCACATCAGAAGCCGTAAAGGTGTCATACACCTGTCCGATCAGCGTATGCAGCTGAGGCTGGAGCCAGCTGGCATCCAGTGTACCTGCGTCCAACAACTGAAAACCCTCAATCGGATCAAAACCAAGACGCACAAAAGCTTCATCCAGGAAACTTTCGCCCCCTAGAATATTCAGTTCAATCCCTTGCGCAGGACAACGATCCTTAAGCAACTGCACCGCTGCTTCTGCCACCATAGGGTGACCAGGAACCGCATAGACGATTTCGCTTCCATCTGCCGCCTTAGCAGCCGTCGTAATCAATTGGCTGGTAATTTCCTCGTATACCTCTGAAAAAGACTCCTTTGTCTCATATACCTTGTCAAACGATTCAAAAGCCACTTCAAACTCATTCAGCACTTGAACCGCAGGATGCTCCTTGGTCCGCAGGTACAGCGCTGAAGCGCCTCGCATTTTGTTCAATATCCCTATCGTAAGCTGATCCGGATCTCCCGAGCCCAGACCTACGACCGTTAATGTTACGCTCATATCCCATCCTCCGTTTCGCAGAAACAAGGCTCGTGCTCGAAAAAATACACGGCCTAACCCCGCCTCCGCTTCCTTTGCTTTGGCATTTACTATACCACAAAGTGGTATAGGCTCATAAAATGGCTGTGCCGCTTTCACGCCGTAAGCCGTATGCCTGGCTAAGCCAGTACACGTAGCCTGCGCAACACGGCTGCCAGCGGGCGTCCGAGCTTGGGCACTGCCACAAGCTCGTCCTCCGTGATTAGCCTCAAGCGTGCGAGGCCGATCACGAACACTACGGCGCCTGCGGCTACGCCCAGCAGGCTCTCCGCGGCTGCCGTGGCACGACCTCCGGCAGCCCACCCCAAGGCACCCAGCACAGCGCTGGTGCCCCACATCGCTGCCCCGGCCGCACCAGCCAGGGCGATAAGCAGCGCCGCCGGCTTGAGCACGCTGGCGGACCAGCTCGCACGCAGGCCTACCAAGCGAGCCAGCAGCACGATGTTGATCACCGCCGCCAGCAGATAGGCGACAGCCCCCGC
This sequence comes from Paenibacillus sp. FSL M8-0228, assembly GCF_038007385.1. Taxonomy (NCBI): domain Bacteria; kingdom Bacillati; phylum Bacillota; class Bacilli; order Caryophanales; family Paenibacillaceae; genus Paenibacillus; species Paenibacillus sp. FSL M8-0228. Next base: position 48,405 of record NZ_JBBOXA010000001.1, on the reverse strand, counting down.
AATGGCGGCTCCAGCCGTGCCTAGCTGCGGCACGAGCAGCCAGTTTAGCAGCGCCTTGGCTGCTGCGGCCGCGAGCATCGCTAGAGCCGGCGCGCGAACTGCGCCAAGCCCTTGCAGCAGCGCAGCCGAGATAATGCTGAGCGTGCCGCCTACGGCGGTTAGCGCCATCCAGCGCATGACCCCGCTGCCGGTGTCGTCCGCATACAGCATCACATTGACGGGCACAGCCAGCACGATCAAGCCTGTCGCAGCGGCCAGTCCCAGTAGCCAAAACCAGCGCAGCGATTGCTCGCACTGGCGACGTGCCAGTTCCGTACCGCCGGTTACCCGGGCCTCAGCCAGCGATGGAATGAATAATGCCGACAGGGTGGTGGCAAACATCATGACTAGCTGTACCAGCGGCAGACCTCGGTTATACACGCCAAAGGCCACCATAACCGCAGTATCGTCCAATCCCTCCTGCTTTAACAAGCGAGGTACAGTAAATGTGTCTACCAGGCTAATTAACGGAACGGCTAGCGCTCCAAGGCAAACAGGCAGGGCATAACGCAGTATCGCCTTTAACAAGGCACCATTGCTTTCCGCTGGGTGTAGCTCTCCAGCTTGTGCTTGCACTGTCGCCATGACCGTCCCTTGCCTTCTAAGCCTCTTCCTGTGATTTCGCCAATATAGCAACATGACGACCAAGCCCGCTGCTCCACCTGCTGCTGAACCAAACACGGCTCCGGCAGCAATCATATCTGCTCCCGCTCCTTGTGACAGCATGAGCAGCAACAGTATAATCATCACGCTTACCCGTATCGCCTGCTCCGTCACTTGGGAAACAGCAGTCGGAAGCATATTTTGCAAACCTTGAAAATATCCTCTCAGTCCCGCCATAACCGGCACAAACAAAAAGGCAAACGCCGCCGCCCTCACCGACGGAATGACGTGAGCATTGTCGATCCATTGACCAATGAGCGGCGCACACGTATACATCAGCACGCCCAGGATCAATCCGAAGACACCCAATACAAGCGAAGATAACCGAGCAACACGTTGCCCCGCTGCTCGGTTTCCCACTGCCTCAAACTCAGCTACAAATTTGGATATTGCAGCCGGAAATCCAGCAGCTGCAATGGTAATGAACAGCGTATAAAAAGGATAAACCGTATTATAAATGCCAAACACGCCGTCGCCGCCGATATTCTGCAGCGGGATTTTTTGCACTGTGCCGATCAGCTTGCTCGCTACCGCTGCCAGTGTCAAAATGACAGCACCTCGTAGCAGCCGCGAAGCGGCGCGATTTTCCTGCATTCTCCGTCTCCACTCCCACCTGAAATATGCATCTTACCCGAGTCCTATTATACCGCCTCTTCTCACGGAAAGAAAAAAAACCCTGTGCAACGTAGGACGGCTTTCGCCATTCTGTACGTCATACAGGGGTGAAACGGGATGTTACTGTTCCATTTGTTTGCCCAGGAAGCCAGCGGCTGTTTCAGCCATTTTGACCTCCATTTCGGACATTTTTACATTTTCGTCCTTGTTCAACAATACAACGGAACCAATGGGATCACCACCGGAAACAATGGGAGCCGCCACAAAGGACGAGAGTGTTTCTTCGTGGTCTCGCGTTAGCTCATAAGAGCCGCTGGCTGTCTCCAGCACAGTTTTGCGATTATCCATACTACCTTCGATAATGCTACCGATTGGCTTGTCCAGAAACTCTTTTTTAGAGCCTCCAGCCACCGTAATAATGGTGTCCCGATCGGTAATCATTGTAATATGGCCCGTGCTTTCAAACAGGGACTCAGCATATTCTTTGGCGAAATCACCAAGTTCACCAATAGGTGAATACTTTTTCAAAATGACTTCTCCGTCACGATCCACAAAAATCTCAAGCGGATCTCCTTCACGAATTCTCAAGGTGCGGCGAATTTCCTTTGGAATAACTACCCGCCCAAGGTCATCAATACGGCGAACTATACCAGTAGCTTTCATTTCACATGTTGCCCCACTTTCTCAAGAAGAATTTAGTAAACTACTGACGGTATCGAAAGACGCTTCCACTCCCCCAGAAGCGGTCACGAAGAACGTCACGGTCATGGTGTTTATGGTGATATCTGACCATAGTATTCATCTGTTCCCAATTCCTTATGCATGTTCAGTTATTTACCTTCGTTTGTAGCTCCATCTTTGGCTGTTCCTGCCTTGGCATCGCCCGTACCGTTTGTTGTTGCGCCCGGTGTAGTTGTGCTACCGGCACCGGAAGTTGCACCGCTTTTCTCTTGCGTAGCTGGTACCTTCGGCAGATTGATTTTCAAATCAAGTTTCGTCAAATCATTTTCGGTAAAGTTTTGGATACTTTCCCCGGCCAATTTATTCTTCAGGGCAGCCTTTTCGTTGTCTTTCAATTTATCAAACGTTGGCTCATTGCGGGACTCCACTTTGATCACGTGATATCCGTATTCCGTTTCCACCGGCTCACCGATTTTGTTAATCGGTTGAGTCTCAGCGGCCTCTTTAAAGGCAGGTACCCATTGCGCTACGGATGCATTCTCATACAGACCTCCGTTAGACGCAGAACCTGGGTCTTCTGAATATTTCTTGGCAATCGTCGCAAAATCCGCTCCTCCGTCCAGCTTCGCTTTCACTTCTTTCGCCAGCTTGAGGGCATCCTCTTTTTTGCGCTCTTTCTTTGTTTTAGGATCTTGGAAGTTAATCAATACATGACGCACGGTTGCTGTCGTGAATTGATCTTTATTTTTCTCAAATTCCTGTTTTAGCTGGTCATCTGTTACTTTGTTAGTTTCGCTGTTGATTACCGTCATTACACGCGTGAAGTAATCTTTCACACCTTGTTCGGTCAGTTTTTTATCACTTAGAAATGTCTTGAACTTATCTTCTCCGACTGACTTTTTATACTGCTCCAGTTGTTCGTTCCCTTCTTTGGCACCCTGCTCCTTGGCTTTGTCGTCCGCTTTAGCCGCCAGAAGCTTGTACACCACTTCCTGCTTTACAATTTGCTCTCGTACCTGATCCGAAGCTAACGCAGCCTCATATTCCGGGTACAGGAATTTCATCATGCTGATTTCTTGGTTGAACTCATTTTCGGTAATCGTTCCACCCTTATAGGTCACGACAACCTTGCTGTTGTCCTTCGGTTCATCCTTGACCTTGTTCTCATCCGCTTGCTTCGTACATGCTGCCAGAACGGATATAGCTAGCAGCGCTGCCATTCCCAAGGAGAGCATTCTCCAAGGTTTTCTTTTATTTAGTTGTGGCATTTTGCAGTTCCTCCTTCAATGTGAATGCTTCTTTCAATGCACTCAAAAATTGTTCCAGCAGTTCTAACAACTGTGGATCACTTAGACCTTTACCCTTTATGCGTGCGCTCATAGAAGTGCCCTGTTCAAATTGTACACGTCTTTCAAAGCGATTGCCAATCTCGGCAAGTTTGGCGGTCTGTACCGCCTGCTGGCGCCCTTCATGGAATTTCAACACGATATTGTCATCCCGTTGTACCATGGACTCGATGCCATACATGCGTCCATATACCTTGAGACGGGCCACGGTTAGCAAATGACGCACAGCCTCTGGCAGATCGCCAAATCGGTCGACCAGTTCATCCTCCAGTTCAGAAGCCTCGTCAAAGGTACTGACCGCTGCAACCTTTTTATAAATCTCAATTTTCTGGATGCTGTCATAAATATAGTCACCCGGCAGGTAAGCATCGACGCCTAAATCAATCGACGTACTCCAATTCCGATTGGACTGATCCTCTTCTCCAAGTACGCTGACTTTACGTTTATTAATTTCCTCAGCCAGCATCTGCGAGTAAAGATCAAAGCCGACGGATGCGATGAATCCATGCTGCTCAGCGCCAAGCAAGTTACCCGCGCCGCGGATGGACAAATCGCGCATTGCAATCTTGAAGCCGGAGCCCAGCTCCGTAAATTCTTTAATCGACTGAAGGCGCTTCTCCGCCACTTCCGTGAGCACCTTATCCCGCTGGTACGTGAAATAAGCATAGGCAATCCGATTGGAACGACCTACACGCCCACGCAGCTGATAAAGCTGGGAAAGCCCCATTTTATCGGCATCATGCACAATGAGTGTATTCACATTGGGAATATCCACGCCAGTTTCAATAATGCTGGTGCTGACCAGCACATCATATTCGCCATCCAGGAAATCCAAAATAGTTTTCTCCAGTTCGGTTTCGGACATTTGTCCATGACCCACGCCCACCTTGGCCTCCGGTACGAGCGCATTGATCTCTGCAGCCATCTCCTGAATACCCTGCACACGATTATAGAGATAGTACACCTGCCCTCCGCGTGCCATCTCGCGTTCAATGGCCTCACGGACTAGAGTCTGGCTATGCTCAACCACATACGTTTGCACTGGAAAACGGTTTTCCGGTGGCGTCTCAATGACTGACAAGTCACGTACACCCAGCATGGACATATGCAACGTACGCGGAATAGGTGTTGCCGTTAACGTCAGCACATCTACGTTCGTTTTCAGCTTCTTCAGCTTTTCCTTGTGGGTTACGCCAAATCGCTGTTCTTCATCGACAATCAGCATTCCCAGGTCCTTAAATACCAGATCCTGCGACAACAGACGATGGGTACCAATGACAATATCGACCGTGCCTTGCCGGACCCCTTTAATCGTTTCATTCTGCTCTTTGCGCGAGCGGAAACGGCTCAATACCTGAATATTGAACGGATACCCTGAAAAACGTTCACGGAACGTCTCATAGTGTTGCTGTGCCAAAATCGTCGTCGGTACCAGCACCGCTACTTGTTTGCCTTCAATAGCAGACTTAAAAGCAGCACGAATCGCAACTTCAGTTTTGCCGTAACCTACATCACCGCATAGCAAACGATCCATCGGGCGGCTCTGCTCCATGTCCTTCTTAATCTCTTCGATGGCCCGAATCTGGTCACGTGTCTCATCATACGGGAACATATCCTCAAACTCTTGTTGCTCCGGTGAATCCTTTTCAAAAGCAAACCCTGGTGCCGACTGTCGTTCTGCATATAGCTTGATCAAGTCATCCGCAATATCCTGAACCGAGCTGCGCACCTTACTTTTAACCCGTGTCCACTCATTGCCACCCAGTTTATAAATCTTGGGTTCCTTGTCCTCTGAGCCAACATATTTCTGAATCAAATCAATTTGTTCAATCGGCACTGACAGCTTATCTCCACCCGCGTAGAGGACATGCATGTAATCCTTATGGATACCGCCAACCTCCAGCGTGCCGATCCCCATGTACTTCCCGATCCCGTGATTTTGGTGTACGACGTAGTCGCCCACCTTCAGCTCGCTATAGCTTTTAATCCGTTCTGCATTATCCACATGGCGGCCCTGCTTACGAGCTTTCCGCTGCTTCTGGGAAAACATTTCACCCTCGGTAATGACCGCCAGGTGAATAGATGGCATTTCAAAACCGCTTTGCAGATTACCGATAGCCATCGTCGGCTCATCAATACCGTAATCCTCAAGCACTCGGCGCATCCGGTCCAGACGTTCATCTCCACTCGCCAGCATCATAACCTGTGTGCCAGCTTTGCGCCAACGTTCCATCTCCGCCTTGAGCACATTCATTTGGCCATGGAAATCCTGCATGCCTCGGCAGATGAAGTTCAAAATATTTTGCGGCTGGGTATGAGGAACCTGACGGAGGAAAATCGACAGGAACAACGTCTGAAATCTCCGGTTGTACAGCAGATTGTCCGCGTCGTCTGACAGTTCTAGCTGCGGTAACGTTTTACCGTTTTGAAGCAAATGCAGATTCCATTCTGACTCATCCCGTTCCAGTTGCTTGGCTGTTTCTAGCATACGCGCCGGTTCGTCAATAATCAGAATCGTATCTTCTGGCATATAATCTGCCAGGGTTTTACGTTCAGGATACAGCAGGGAGATATATTTATAGATTTCGTCAAAATACACATGCTCTCGCAGCAACTCAATTTCACGATGGATCTCTTCTTTCAGATGCTGCTTAGCTTGACGATCCGTCATTTTGCCCAGCTGCTCCTCCAACAAAATAGCAGCGGCATCTGCCGCCTGATCCATACGCTGGTTATTCGCAATAACTTCCTTACACGGCGTTACAGTAACGGCCTGAACCTTTTCCACCGAGCGCTGATCTTGCGGATCAAACTTGCGGATCGAATCAATTTCATCGTCAAACAGCTCCACACGATAGCCCCAACGGGTGGTCATTGGATAAAAATCAATAATTCCTCCGCGTACGCTCATCTCTCCACGTGATTCCACACGTTCTACACGCTGGTATCCCATCTCGACCATATGTAGCAAAAATGCTTCCAGCTGAATCGTTTCGCCTTCTTTCAGCTCAATACGAGCCTCACGCCATGTTTCCGGCATTGGCAATAAACGTCGAACACCAGAAAACGGCACGACAACAATCCCACGAAAACCCTGGGCGCAGCGTATCAATACATCAATTCGTTGGGATAAGGTCTCTGGACTGGATATGGCTGCTTCAGCAGCTACCAGCTCATTGGCAGGATACAATAAAACCTGATCAGGAGAAAGCGCTTCCTGTAAGTCATCTGCTATTTTTTGAGCGGCAAACATATTGTGCGTCATGACCATTAACGGTCGTCCGGTATCTTCGGCAAGCGCGGCCATCAGTACCTGTCGGGAAGAGCCTGATAAACCTGATATCAGTTGTTCCTTCATCCCTGATGATATGCCTGCTGCAATGGATGCATAATCAGCATCCTTCGTAAAAGCCTGAATAAGTGCTTGTAACAAAAAAGGCACCCCTTTATGCTTATAAATAGTTACATGTAAACCGAAAAAGAAGCCTCAGCAATGCTGCCAAGGCTCCATAAGCGGAATTACCGCTTCACCTCTCAAGCTGGTATATCCGACCAGTTGAATACCTGTTATTGGAGCGGATTAACGAGCAGACTCAGCTCTGGATTATTCTCCAGCGCCTGACTGCAATGCTCGCAAATGACTTTGACGGTCACTTCACCGCCCGAATTATACGCTATTATATCTCTACGTTCGGCAGGGGTCAAGGAATGGAAGCCTAACCTTTCTTCGGTTATTGCCGCGGAATCAATTCGTCCCAAGAAAGTTCGACAATGTCTGCATACATAATTAACAACCATGTAATGTATATGCCTCCTGAAAGTTTTCTATACCTTTCAGTATGTCCAACAATCTTCCATTTAAGCCCGTCTGCCTACGTCTAAACTTACTTGTTGAATTCAGCCATCGTCCGTTCAAACGGATGACTCAAGCTGTATTCTAAGGCGTTGCACGTGTCCTCGATCATTCCGGCCAGCAATTCTTTTTCCTTCTTTGGAAAGGTACCTAGAACATAATCGACAATAGCATGTCCAGGCTCCGGGCGGGAAATGCCCATGCGAATCCGATTGAAGGACTGCGTGCCGGTATGTTGAATGATCGATTTAATGCCGTTATGGCCGCCTGCGCTACCTTGATAACGCAATCTTATTTTACCGACTTCTGTATCCAGGTCATCGTACACGACAACCAGATCTTCCATATCGGCCTTATAATAGTCCATATAAGCACGTAGAGACTCGCCTGATAGATTCATATAGGTCATTGGCTTAATCAGTACAGTTTTCACGCCACCAATGTGGCCCTCTCCAATCAACGCCTTGCATTTGCTTTGGTTAATCTGGATGTTATGACGCGAGGCAAGAGCATCCAATGCCATAAATCCGACATTATGTCTCGTTTTCTCGTATTGGGGACCGGGGTTGCCCAATCCTACAATCCACTTCATAACCTTGACACCCTCTTTCACAGTCTGGATTTTTTGGTAAAATAGTTGTATTGAGGATTTTGCAAAAATCTAATAAGCGACTTTCAATGAACAATATATAGATCGAAATGGTCTAGTTCGTCTATATATTGCACTTTGGAGCGACTGGAATCGAATTTTGCAAAATCCTGTTATGAATAGGAAGGTGCGTGCTGGTATGCTCAATCAAGGTGATATCCTCTTATATGACAGCCATTTTCTATATCATTTAAAACATTCCGTTCCTGTCCAGGTTTATGACGGGAATGTACATATCCAGATTGGCATCGTTGCGCGTTTTAATGAGCATTTCGTCGAAATAGAGGACACACTATACAATCGTCAACGTTTCACATTCATATCTCGCCCATGCTTTTAGCCTGACATGCTGATAGGGGTTACCTTTTCCACATGGAAAAGGCAACCCCTTTTTAATGAGCCAGCGCTTATTCGATTTCAAACAGTTTGCTGATCGACAATTCTTCATGCACACGGATGATAGCTTCTCCCATTAATGGAGCCACAGACAATACCTTCAGCTTGCTTGTCGGATTCGGGTGAACGATCGGGATTGTATCCGTCACAACCACCTCTTTTAATGGCGAATTCTCCAGTCTTTCCATCGCAGGACCAGACAGTACGGCATGTGTACAACACGCATACACATCTTTTACGCCGCCTTCTTTAAGCGCATTTGCACCTAATACAATTGTTCCGGCTGTATCAATGATATCATCAATTAAAATAGCCGTTTTACCCTCAATGTTCCCGATGATGTTCATCACTTCACTGACATTTGGCTCTGGACGACGCTTATCAATAATAGCGAGCGGCGCACTCAGGAAGTCCGCCAGCTTGCGCGCACGAACAACCCCACCATGATCGGGTGAAACGACAATCGGATTCTCAATTTGCTTGGAACGGAAATATTGGGCCAGAATTGGCGCTCCCAGCATATGATCCACTGGAATATCAAAGAATCCCTGAATCTGCATCGCATGCAAATCCATACTGATTACGCGGTGAGCCCCCGCCTTTTCAATCAAGTTAGCGACAAGTTTCGCTGTAATCGGATCGCGTGAACGAGCTTTACGATCCTGACGAGCGTAACCGTAATATGGCATAACGACATTGATACTTTTGGCAGAAGCGCGTTTAAGTGCATCAATCATAACCAATAACTCCATCAAGTTGTCGTTAACCGGCAGACAAGTTGACTGCACAATATACACATGGCAGCCGCGTACGCTTTCCGACAGCTTAACCTGGATTTCACCGTCACTAAACGATGTGGTATGGGATTCCCCCATTGGGATGCCGATGTAGTCCGCAATCTGGTGGGCTAACTTCGGATTGGAGTTACAAGTAAATATTTTGAGTTTGGAATCGCAATAAGTCATTAATAGAAACCCTCCGTGCTGGTTCATTCATTACAGATTCAACAGCTTGCTGATTAAGGTCATTCCGATCTTTTCTTCTTCGCTTTGGCACGTGCGCGGATTTTGTCCGCATATCCGGCTTTGTTCTCTTGACGTGGTCTGGCAATGGCCAGATCGTTATCAGGGACAGCATGTGTTACAGTGGAGCCTGCTACAACATAAGCACCTTTTCCAATCTTAATCGGGGCGATCAGATTCACATTGCTGCCAATAAAGGCATCGTCTTCAATTTCTGTAATGGATTTATTATATCCATCATAATTGACCGTTATTGCCCCGCAGCCAATATTTACATTTGTACCCACCTTGGCATCACCGACATAGCTCAAATGAGACACCTTGGAATGATCTCCAATGGTCGCATTTTTCACCTCAACAAAGTCACCAATTTTCACATGTTCGCCAAGCTTCGCGCCTGGACGCAGATAAGCAAACGGCCCCACAGATGTACTGCTTCCCACTTCCGCTTCGTTCAACACCGAATGTTTTACCGTTGCGCCTGAATGGATAATCGTATTCTGAATCTCAGCCTGCGGACCAATCACACAATCTTCTCCGATTTGTGTTTGACCATGCAGCCATGTGTTCGGGTACAGTACCGTATCGGAACCAATAACAACCTCGCTCCCGATATAGGTAGAAGACGGATCAATGACAGTGACACCATTCAGCATATGCTTGCGAACGATGCGCTCACGCATATAACCCTCAGCTACCGACAAAGCGACTCTGTCGTTAACACCGATGGATTCAGACACATCATCTGTCAAATACGCCTCAACCTGTTCACCTTCACCATGCAAAATACCAATGACATCTGTCAGGTAATATTCCTGCTGTGCATTGGTGTTCGTTACCTTGTCCAGCGCTGCAAACAGCTTGGCATTGTCAAAGCAGTACGTTCCCGTATTGATCTCCCGGACAGCATCCTCCTCAGGTGAACAATCTTTCTGTTCCACGATCTTGAGCACGGCCCCGGAAGCATCACGGATAACTCGTCCATATCCTTTCGGGTCGTCCAACTCAGCGGTCAAAATCGTCGCAGCTGCCCCACGGCTCTCGTGCAATTGCACCAAGCCTTCTAGCGTTTCCGCTGTGATCAAAGGAGTATCCCCACAAATGACAATGGTTGTACCTTTTTCCCGACCGAGCAAGTCCTTGGCTTGCTTAACAGCATGGCCCGTTCCCAACTGCTCTGCCTGAAGCGCATATTCTGCCGACGGTCCCAAATAAGACTGTACCGCCTCTGCTCCATGACCCACGACGACTACACTTCGGGACACACCGATTTCACGAACCGTGTCGAGCACATGCCCAACCATCGGTTTTCCGCACACCGGATGCAGAACTTTATATAATTTGGATTTCATACGTTTTCCCTGCCCTGCGGCAAGAATGACTGCCAACCTTTCCAACAAGTCCAACCTCCTATCCTGAAAATAACAGTTACCCCTTGGCTAAAACGTTAATTCCCAGATCAGATTTTGCTTAACTTTTCACAATCCTCCTGAAAAATAACGGCGAACCTTTGGTTAATGGCTATTTTTTCAGGCCAGCTTGTGCTGGACATTCATCCCCGGGACGCATCGCTGCCTAGTCCCTGTCTTATGAAAAAGCCGCTTCGGCAGCCCGGATGGCTCCAAGTTGCCTTAAAACTGACTGTTAACTCACTAAAGAATATATCTCATTCCAGACAAAAAGAAAAGAGAGCCACAGTTAGTGGCTCTCTTTTTCTTTTGTTCCCCAATCCTGCTTTAGGCGAATTAAGCGCCTTCTTCAATAGCAACTTCTTCATCCACAGCCGCACGTTCGTACTCAGTCAATACAGCAGCTTGGATCTTCTCACGGGTTCCTGAAGATATCGGGTGAGCGATATCGCGAAACTCTCCGTCTGGAGTTCGTTTGCTTGGCATAGCTACGAACATCCCGTTATTACCGTCGATAACTCGGATGTCATGAACAACGAACTCGTTATCAATCGTAATGGATGCAATCGCCTTCATTCTTCCTTCTGAGTTCACTCGGCGGAGTCTAACATCCGTAATCTGCATGTGTGTTTCACCACCTTTTTCCAAATAGGACTTGGTGTATACATTCCACACAGCAGTTCGAAATCCTTCTTTTTTTCGGCAATTCGTATCCTAAATTCAGGTAATTTTTTTGAAAAGATTTCTTTTCGACATATTTAGGTATTTTATGATGGATTGTGACAATTTACTGCCCTGTTCACTCATCAAAATAATTGCCCAGCTTGACCGTAATTTGCTTGCTTCGAGAATCGACTGCGGTCAGATTCGCCAGTGAAATATAATCGTGCAGCAGGCGCTCTTCGTTCTCCACCTCGCCCGATTCTACCAGCACACCTACACCGGCCACCTCAGCATCAAACTCAGCCAGCAAGTCGACCATCCCCTGAATCGTGCCACCGGCCTTCATAAAATCATCTACGATGAGCACACGCGACTTCTCACGCATCGCACGTCTGGATAAAGACATCGTATGCAGGCTCTTTTGTGATCCTGAAACATAATTAATACTTACAGCCGAGCCTTCTGTTACCTGATGATCACGCCGTACGAGAACGACTGGCAAATTCAGCTGTGCTCCGGTTGCATAGGCAAGTGGAATCCCCTTGGTTTCCACCGTCATAACCACATCAATCTGACGATTGGCAAAAGCGGTCGCGAATATTTTACCAGCTTCGTTCATCATCGCAGGTTGGCCCAGCAAATCGGACAAATACAGGTACCCTCCCGGTAATATGCGGTCAGGCTGCTCCAGCTGCGCACACAGGTCGTTCGCAAACGCAAGCGCATGCTGCTTGGAAAGCCTCGGGATCAGTTTCACGCCACCTGCCGCTCCCGCCAGCGTCAGAAGCTCGCCAGTACCTTCATCCTCAAATACTTCCTTGATGATGGCCAGATCCTCGCTTATGGACGACTTAGCTGCCCCGTAGCGATCCGCAAAATGGGTAAGAGGCACCAGCGTATGCGGCCGTGACAATAAAAATTGCGTCATTTCCACCAATCGTGAGCTTCTTTTAAGTTTTTTCACAACAATTCCTCGCGATCTATTCTCCTGCCGCCCGCTTCGTACAGTAAAGCACCGGCGGACTGGCCGGTTGCTGGCGGAATGTAAGTGATATAGTAAAATCCGAATATTTAATAGTAAATATATCATCTTCGTACGTATTTGTACAACAATTACCACTATAATAAGAAAGAAATATCTAAAATCAGGTCAAAAGTCGTACTGCGTACACATCTTTACAAAACCCTCTTAGTCCATTGTAAATCCGTGGCACTTTGGCTTCCTTCGATACCAGTCCGAACACCGTAGGTCCACTACCTGACATCAGCACACCGTCTGCTCCTAAGCGGATCATGGAGCTTTTAAGATGCTCTACCTCTGGATACAGCTTTAGTGTTACATCCTCCAGTACATTCCCCAGCGCGTTGCATACATCGGTAAAAGAAGCGTTACGGATCGCATGCTCCATCTGGCGGGCAGACGGGTGGTGCGTAATCTGATCTGCTTTGACACGACCATACACTTCAGCCGTAGATACATTAATCGGCGGCTTCGCAAGGATCACCCAGCATTGTGGCGGATTCGGAAGTGGCTTAAGTAGTTCTCCGCGTCCACTCGCTAAAGCTGTACCCCCTGTAATACAGAAAGGTACATCTGAGCCCAGCTCCGCACCCAGCACCCTTAATTCGGCATCCGAGATACCAAGCTTCCATAGCTTGTTCAGTCCACGCAGCGCTGCGGCAGCATCACTACTTCCACCCGCCAACCCTGCCGCCACCGGGATATGCTTATCCAGATGGATGTGGACACCCGTAGACACGTTATAACGTTCTTTGATCAGACGCGCGGCCTGGAAAGCCAAGTTCTTTTCATCCAATGGTATGTACCCGGCTTGACTAGAAATAATAATGGTATCACGCGGTAACTCAGACATCGTCAATCGGTCAGACAGATCGACCATGGTCATAATCATTTCGACCTCGTGATAACCATCGTCCCGCTTACGTAGAACATCAAGCATTAAATTGATTTTCGCCGGTGCTTTTTCATATATTTTCAAGGCGTTCACCCACCTTCAACTTTTCCCTCAAGACAGCTTAACATATTATATCAGACTCAGCGTGTCAAGTCATGAGGTTCAAAAAAGCGGAGATGACCCGGTCTTATCCCGGATATCCCCGCTTTTCATCAGCACCACTGATGGCTACGATTTACGAGAAGCAGCCTGCTCGGCAAGCTGGATGGCCCGCTTGACCATATTACCCGCATCCTTGGCTTTAATGCCTCCCCAGCCTTCTTCCTTGACTGTGTCGTAAAACCCAAGATCTTTGGCCAGCTCGTACTTTAGCTCCTCCGACATGACACTACGTCTTCTCCGGCTCATACATACGCCTCCTTCGGCAATGGAATAAGGAAGATCATTCCCGGCTTAGTATGTGCAGAGATGTCTTGCCTCATCCTGCTCTGTATATACAAAACGGCCCCGTCATTTGAAATGACGGAGCCGTCGCTAAACCTGCAAAGCTGGTATAAATCACGAAATCAATTAAGGTGTTTCAAAATATTCGACTACACTTGTATGGGAGTCGGGATCATATACGCTGACTTCCACCGACTCGGTAAGAATGTCAGCATAGCTGTAGGAGACACGTTTAAACGTCTGTTGCTCCTGATCCAGCTTGACGATAAAAACAGAAGGGTACGTTTCTTCCAAGACACCAGTTCGTTCGACGGTCTTACGGCGTCCGCCGTTAGCCCGCAGCAAAATTTTTTGCCCTACATGTGCGTCGAGACTGCGTTTGATTTCCAACAGCGTATTTTTAGCCATTGCCTAACGACCACCTCTTTCCTTGTCCATTATAACGAATTTTAGATGGATTGTCAAATCGAGCTAAATATTATAACAACACGAAAAATAAGTTGTCAATTTAATTTTTTGCGAACAGGAATAATTTATCTAAAAAATGACAAAAAGCCTCTGAAAGCAGAGACTTTTTGTTCAAGTCAATCCTATTGGCACATTTGAATCCTAGATTGCAGAAGGCGTTACTTTAAGCGTTGACAAATTTTCAAGCTTCGGCAGGCCGATGCGATAGCTTCCCCTAGTTTCAATTCCACCCACTCCGCGACTGCCGCTGATTGTCTGGTGAAACAGGTCCCCCATGTTGACCGTATCACGAATCGAAGTAAAGGCGGCCTTGGCAGCCACGTAAACGGGGTCCAGCGCGTGAATCAGGATACGCCCTGGTGAGCTGGCGAAGTTCGCTCCCGCACGCAGCAACGCCTCAAAATGGGACTGGCACGCCCCCGCTACAATGGTCAGCGAATCCAGATGACGTTCATATTGTCTTGCTACCTGAATTGCCGCCACAAAATTTTGCGAATTTTTATAACTTTTCAAGCTGTACAAATCGTAAGGCTGTGGCTGCTTTAGCACGCCATCATGTCCGGTAATCACTACAATATCCGGACGGATACGGGGAAGCAGCCGGTACAACGTATCCGCCATTGCCGATTCATGAACGTGATGTCCCTCTGCAGGAACACGGAGCTGTTCATATAAACTGAGACATTTTTTCAAATAGCCGGGATCTCCATCCAGATGAAGAACCTTTCCCGGCATTTCAAAATACGTTGACTCGACTGGATCACTCCAGTCCCCAACCAGAGCTGCCTGACTACGAGCAGCTTGCTGCTGGCGTGCCCGTTGCAACAGATTAAGAGACTCACCAGCCTTAATGTGAGCCTGCTGAGTCTTACCGCTAATCTGGTCTGCAGGCACTCTGACCAGATCGTTCACCGGGGAATCGGCCAGCAACCGAAATTCTATTCCCTTAATGATCGCTTTATCCCGCTGGATGTCCTCAACGCGAAACGTGACATCTCCGCCGTACGATTTCCGAACGACCAAGTCTCCTAAACTCATCACACTGTATCACCCCTCGTATATCGTATGGGTGAATGCACAGTTTGGTTCCAGCTTAGGATATACCTGCTTCCACCAGAACAGCACTGAGACGCGCAAATTCCTCAATACTTAGCGTTTCTCCTCGACGGGAGGGTTCAATACCAGCTTGTTGCAACAACGGCTCCAACGTGTCCTTGTTCTCTTTGGTGAAGAATCGGCTTTTTAAGTTATTGGAAATCGTTTTACGACGCTGGGCAAAAGCAGCATGAACCACTTCAAAGAAGTGCTTCTCATCCACCACTTCCACCGGAGGGGCTTCCCGTACACGCAACCGAATGACTGCAGACTCCACATTTGGCTGGGGAATAAATACTGTATTCGGTACAATACAGACTAATTCAGGTTCGCTGTAATATTGTACTGCAATGCTCAGACTACCGTAATCCTTCGTTCCAGGAGACGCAGCCATACGCTCAGCCACTTCTTTTTGGATCATAACGACGATATTCTCCAAAGGGAGCTTGTCCTCCAGTAGCCTCATCAGAATCGGTGTAGTAACGTAATACGGCAGATTAGCCACGACACTTACTTTACTCACGTCTGCAAAATCAGCTGCAAACACCTCTCGCAAATCCAGCTTCAGCACGTCTCCATGACGTACCTTCACATGCTCATAAGGGGCCAACACTTCTTCGAGAATTGGCAGTAGCCGCTGGTCAATCTCGACAGCGGTAACTACCTTGGCCGATTGCGCCAGCTTCTCGGTCAAAGCGCCAATCCCAGGACCAATCTCAAGTGCGCCCTTCGTCTCATCCAATCCGGCAGCATTCACAATCTTATTGAGAATATTTTGATCAATCAGGAAATTTTGTCCCAAACTCTTTTTGAACGAAAAACCGTGCCGTTGAATAATTTCCTTCGTACGCCGCGGTGTTGCTATATCTTGAATCCCTGTCATACGAATATCACAATCCTTCACTTTCAATTTGTGCCAGCGCTCCGGCAAATTCCTCGCGGCTGATCTGAAATACAGAGAGCCGTTTATGTAGCTGCTTTCCGTTACAATAACCAATACCCAGCACATTCCCTAAGGCCATACGGCGTGCAGCAGCATTGGGGTGGGTGATAAGTCCAGCATCAATCAGGTCCGCCCACTCAATCAGCGGATCGGCGCCTTCTACTGTCGTATGAACCCGTGCGAGAGCGTGTCTGATCGCTTCCGGTGAGGCATTCTCTACACCAATATCTCCTTTGCGCGTCGCTTCTGCCTCGGGTATAAAGGCCTGCTTGCAGCCGGGTACCTTGGAAGCGATAATCTTACGGATGCGCTCCCCTGCATGATCGGGATCGGTTAGAATGATGACCCCCCGCCGCTCCTGCGCCAATGCAATTTTACGCAGCGTCATTTTATTAATGGCTGAGCCGCCAGTTTCTATCGTATCCGCTTCAACAGCGCGGCGAATGGCCACCGTATCATCCCGGCCCTCTACCACGATCACTTCCTTGATCATTTGCATTTCCCTCCACTGCTACACAGCAAGCTATATTTATCTTTCCCTGTTTTTGAAAACAAAATAAGAAGAGGATATCCTCTTCTTATCATGGCATAACTATGTTGTTAATACTATCGCATTGCCCTCAACATACACAACCTGTTTTAGTTGATTTCAGGCTTTACCGGTCCGATAACATATACGGTTTTACCGTGCTTACGACCAAATTGGTTGGCTCGGCTCAAACTCTCATAATACACATCGATTTTATGGCCTTTAATCGCGCCACCGGTATCCTCCGCACGGCGGAAGCCCACCCCTTCGATATACACCCACCAGCCGATTGGAATTATACTCGGATCGACAGCGATGGTGCGGCCTTCCGTCACGCGCGAGCCGGATGCAGTACGTGTACCGATACCTGGCTCCTGTGAGGAATACGCCGTCATGGAGACATTTTGTAAGACTTTGCTATATTTAAAATTGACGCCTGCTTTACGGACAGCACTGCCCGAACTAACCGTTGTTGTCTTAACCGCATCATTGGGACCGACGGAAGCAGCAAGAACGACCGGCTTTTTCTTCGTTCCTACCGCAATAACCTTATCCACACGGTTCTGTGCAACTTCCTTGTTAACCAGCTGTTTGGATACCAACTTTCCATCATGATATACCTTTTGAACGTGCTGGACTACCACACCCGATTTGCCGCTTTGAATGACCCGATTATCGCCTTTATAAAGACTCGGATCGGCCGTTTTGATGACCTGATAAGGTACCTGTTTTTTCTGTTCGACCTGCTGTTTCTTCACACGGACGATTTTTATGTCCATGTTAGACGAAACAGAGGCATCTAGCGCAGGATAAACTTTATCCGTTGACGATAATTTATAGCCCGAGGTACGAATGGCACCTTCTACTGTATTTTCTGTTGTGTACAGCTTTTTCGTCTCATTGCCTGAAGATACTTTAACTTGATTGGCACGTTTAATGACTACGCGGTCCCCATCCTGTACTGCTCCATTTAGCGGCATAGAAATTGTATCATGCGGCTGAAGTGAAATGGAATGCTCGCTCAGCAAATCTTGAAGCTTGGATTCCCGGGTTTCTACCGCAGATGCCTTGCCATCAATGACAAAAAAGACTTGTTTTTTAGATTGCGTGTACATCAGAAATGAAATCATAATCGTTAGCGCGATTAGAAAAATAGCAACCAAAGCAGCCTGGCGCACATTCTCTTGCTTCCAACGCAATACGTAAGACATGCTGGATGAGCGTGACTCATGGGTCTCCTCTTTTTGGAAAATGCCCATTTCCTCCGTCCTCCTTACATAGCCCGCCGTCTGGAGTAAGACATAGTTGAGATTTGACGTGACTATAACAGATTTTCTACAAGACAAGCCCAAACTGCGACTGTCCTGCACCATGTACCCGTCTTCGCGGCATGCTGTCCTCCCCTGTTTAACCACAGTATGATGACAGATTTTCTTTTATTCACAACAAAAAAAGCCAAAGAAAGAGACTAGAGAGCTCTTTCGTGGCTTCCGGCATGTGTGAATATGCGGGAAAACTCATGCACGAGATGGCTTCTCTCTTGTTACGCTTACGGGGTTAGCTGTCGGGTTCGGACGTAGAGAGTCGCCCTAGCTTGGGTCAACCGCTCATGGCGGTCGCCTTCACATTCACCCCGAAGACCCAGAAAGAAATCGAAATACGGCTCCTCTACCTGTTCAATCCCATCTGGGAAAAGAATTTAGGTCGAGCCGGCTGGCGGAAGAGACGTTCCCTTCTTGCACATAAGCCGGACGTACTGTAAGCCATATCGGTTCCCCCGTTCCCTGTAAAAGGGACTCAGCGAGACTGGTTCATGAAATGACTTGTTGATGTTTACATTCAAACAACAATTCACTGAAAAGATGATATCCTGTTTCCATGCATGTTGTAAAGCAGGTTTCAAGTACATTTTTCAAAATATTCGGTTAAAATATTGTAATATTCTCGAGTTTCCTGCAACAAATTCATGATTAGCTTCGTCTATCTCTTTATTTTGATCGATTTCTTCGCTTTTTTATTGAATGTCAAATCGTTCCAAGGCATTTTGGGTCGTTATTAACACTAATTCCTCCACTGTAATCCCCTTGATTTGGGCTGCAGCCTCTGCTACCAGTCTCACATGCGCAGACTCATTTCGCTTCCCGCGAAACGGATGCGGCGTTAGGTAGGGCGCGTCCGTTTCAATGAGCAGACGGTCCAGTGGCACCTGTGCCAGCACCTCTTTTGGCTGCTTGGCATTTTTAAACGTAATAGGACCACCGAAGGAAAGGTGAAATCCCATATCCAGCACCATTTGGGCTGTCTCCCAGCTCCCAGAAAAGGAGTGCATGACTCCGCCAATCTCACTCGCTTTTTCCTCACGCAAAATCTTAACAATATCTTCATGGGCATCCCGGTTATGAATAACAATGGGCATTTTGAGCTCACGAGCCAGACCAATTTGATTTCGAAACACCCGATGCTGAACATCCTTCGGTGATGTATCCCAATAATAATCCAGACCGATCTCTCCGATGGCTACGACCTTCTTATGACTGCATAACGATGCAATCCATTCTAGATCGCCCTCCTGCATTGTAATCGCATCCTGTGGGTGCCATCCAACTGCCGCATAAATAAAATCATACGTCTCGGCCAATTTCATGGTGGATGGAATGGTCTCACGATTAAATCCGATATTGATCATCCGCGTTACTCCTGATTCGACAGCACGTGCTATAACTTCTTCACGATCTTCGTCAAATTGTGGCGCATCCAAGTGAGTATGAGTGTCGAATAAATCCAAGGTTTACATCTCCTTTTTTTACTTACATTTCTATATAGTTGTCTATTCTTTGACAAAATAATTCCTTATTTCGGCAGGAAGCCTGTCTTTTACCGCGTTCAATTTATTCTGGGGAAAATACATATGATATTTCCCTCGGTGAATACCACTTATGGAGCGCACAATTTCCGAAACTTCGGATATTTCACTCACCTCGCCCTGACGTCCAAGCAGTAAAATCTGGTTGTCCGTCGAGCCACCCTGCCGAAACACATCATAAGGAAGATCCGTCGGAAAATCAATTTCAAAATCATATTCAGGGTGCAAACCAGCCTCTTCCAAGGCTTTCCGAATACTGTCAATGGTATCTGTATCCATATTTTCAATCTCTACATATTTATACAATCTACGGTCCATAAAGCGGCTGCTCAAATCACTTAAAATTTCGTCCTTTTCTCGTTTCCACTGGCTAAATACGGTCTGAATTAATGACTCATCGAGCATCAGATATTGCTCTACTGTAAGCTCTCCTTTCAACAGATCCGGCAGCGGGTCCAGCAGAAAACCAAACTCATATCCATTTTTAAACAATTCCTTTGCTCGCTTGAAAATTTTACGTAAAAGGATCTCCGAGCTGCGTGTTACAGGATGAAAATAAATTTGCCAATACATCTGATAGCGTGACATTAAATAATCTTCTACTGCATGCATGCCTGATTCCTTCACAACAATTCTCCCATTATGAGGACGCAACAGTCGTAAAATACGATCCAAATCAATCGTGCCGTAGTTGACACCTGTCGAATGAGCATCCCGCAACAAATAATCCATACGATCGGCATCTAGCGGACTGGTCACCAAGTTAACAACAATCGGCTTATCATACGTTTTGGCTATAACCGCAGCCACCTTTTGTGGAAGCTTCTCGTCGACTTGCCGTAGCACGGCGTTGATCTTCGTGTCTCCCAGTACAATGCGGCATGTCCAATCCTCATGGTTCATATGAAAGGCTTCCTCAATTGAATGTGAAAATGGGCCATGCCCCACATCATGCAATAGAGCTGCACACAGAGCAACCAACCTTTCCTCTTTCGGCCAATCTGGGAAATCTCCACGTTCAAATTGAGAAATAATACTTCTCGTAATCTCATATACGCCCAATGAATGTGAAAAACGGCTATGCTCCGCTCCATGAAACGTAAGATACGATGTGCCTAACTGCCGTATGCGGCGTAAACGTTGGAACTCCGGCGTGTTGATCAACCGCCATATCACAGTATCCTGAACATGGATGTAATTATGTACCGGGTCTTTAAATACTTTTTCTTCACTGAGTGGCTGGTGCAAGATATCAGCTCCTTTAATATTCGGAATAATGGATTAAAATACAATAAAATCCTAAAGCATTTCCCTCATTCGACATTCTTTGTCGTAATATGTCGAATTATAGTTTTTCGACATTTCCAAATCGACAAATTGAATAAATCATCAATAAGATAAGGCAATGCACATGAGTAAAGCTCTTTAATCTAAATACTTTTGCATAATCAGACTGTTACTACATTTTTTAGGTTGACTGTTTTGGGAATCGTTGGTATAGTAAATATCAGAAAAGAGAAAATTTTGTCGAATCATGACACTTATATTATTTTAAACGGCGAGAGGAGCCTGATTTATTATGATGAAATCCACTGGTATTGTAAGAAAAGTCGACGAGCTCGGACGTGTTGTTATTCCAATCGAATTGCGCCGTACCCTGGGAATCGGGGAAAAAGACGCGTTGGAAATTTATGTTGATGGCGAACGCATCATGCTTAAAAAATACGAGCCTGCTTGTATCTTCTGCGGTAATGCTGAGAACGTAATTTACTTCAAAGGGAAAATTGTTTGCCAAGATTGCATTTCTGAAATCCCAACACCTGTGACAAACTGAGATTTTTAGTATATAATAGACTTATCAGATATTGTTAATTCTAACCTTTTTCATATACACTCCTTGTTGCCTTCCACGGTTTGAACCCAACCGTTGGAAGGCCCTTTTTTGTTTAGGCAGATATTCATAAGAGTGCGTTGTATACATCTCTCTTGGAGATTGCACGATCTGTGGCTGTACGCTTCATTGCGTCCTTGCGTGTAAGCCCCTCTTGCTCGTAATGTGCGACGTGGGACTCCAAAGATAAGGACTGCCACCATGCCTGACGTTCCTGTTCTTCTTCCTCTTCGTCTTTTCCTTCAACCACTAGACAATATTCACCAATCGGTGGATTTTCCTCTAGTTTAGCAAGGCATTGCTCCACGGTTCCTCGTACCCATTCCTCATGCAGCTTGGTCAGCTCACGCGCAAGCACCACTTTGCGTGAACCTAATGTTTCCTTCAACACCATCAATGTCTTCACAATACGATGAGGCGATTCATAAAAAATAATTGTGCCGTGAGATACCTGAAACGATAGCAACAGCTTCTCCAGGTCCTTTTTCTCCCGTGGTGGAAAACCAGCGAAGGTGAACCTTTCTGTATCCAGTCCTGAGGCAATTAAAGCAGATAGTGCCGCATTCGCTCCTGGGATGGGGATGACGCTAATTCCCGCTTCCAGTGCCAGCTTGACCAGATCCGAACCAGGGTCAGAAATGGCCGGTAGACCTGCATCGCTAACCAGCGCCAAATTTTTCCCTTCTATTATGTAACGTATCAGTTCAGGCCCACTGGCAACCTTATTATGTTCATGATAACTAAAGAGCATATCCGGTGTGATTTCGAAATGAGTGAGCAGTTTACGTGTCTGCCGCGTATCTTCGGCAGCGATAATACTACACGACTTTAAGGTGTTAATTGCCCTAAAGGTCATATCTTCCAGATTCCCAATGGGTGTTGCAACAAGATACAACTTTCCCCGCTCTTCTTCGCTGTTACTAAAGCTTTTTTGTACAGCTGCTTTCACACAGAATCCCCCTTGCTTACTTCTCCATAGATATCTCTTATCTCCTGAGTATAATTCCCATTTTCCTGATATACAATGAGCGGAGGCAACAAACGAACCTCCGGTTTACCATCACGTAATGCTTCAACCAGTACCATATTGGCTTCCATATGAACTCGTGGGTGAACAAAACGTATTCTTTTGGGTTCCAAACTATGTTTACGCATCAAGGTTATAATCTCGCCCAGCCGCTGCGGGCGATGAACCATGGATACTTTTCCCCCATTACGGACAAGCCGGGTGGATGCCTGAATGACTTCTTCCAGTGTGCAGTTCACTTCATGACGGGCAATTGCCTGGTGAGGATTCAGCTTGATATCGCTACCATTTAGCGGCATATAGGGGGGATTCACGGTAATCGCATCATAAACACCATGTCCCGTGATGTGAACCAGCTCACGCAGGTCCCCTTCCCGAATCTGAATTGCTGCTTCTAATCCATTCAAGCTGACACTGCGTCTAGCCATATCTGCCAAGCGTGGTTGAATCTCAATTCCTTCAATAGACGCTTTTGTTCGTGTCGTTAGCAGCAGGGGGACAACCCCATTGCCTGTACACAGATCCAGAATCTTTCCACGCTGCGGAATACCAGCAAAACGTGCCAGCAAGACCGCATCCATCGAGAAGCTGAATACTTCATCACTCTGGATAATGCGCAAATTATGTGAAAGCAGATCATCAATTCGTTCAGACTTCTTTTCTTTTTCCTCCATAGTGCTCTCCCATCTTTTATAACCAAAGTCGCTTTTCACTCATACTTCCCTACAAAAAAAGCCGTAGGCATCTTGCTCCTACGGCTTGTTTTTATTTATTCAAAAATGACAGACAGAAGAGGCAATCGCCTTCCGTTCGCAAATGTCCGTAATACACGTTGCATATATGAAATCCTTCATGATACAGCCTTGCTAGATTGTCGTAGCCTTCGCCCACGACCTCACCCGTTTGCCCTTCATCCTTAATGACGATCGGAGGAGGAAGCTTCGGCTTGTTTGCCGTCTTTTCTTCTCCAGAGGTTTCACGTTTGAGCATCTTGCGCACCTGTTCGTTTTCAATCATTAGTCGTTGATTTTCCTCCAGCAGCTCTTTAACTGCCAGTTTCAATTCACCCAGATCGCTATGCAACTGTCCCATTTGGGTTTCCATTTCGTGAATACGCGCAAAAACATTTAATTTATCCAAGTTTCCACCCCGAAGCAACCTAATGGTTTACTTGACGACTACATCGTCCATTGGAAGTTCCTTGACCTTACTGATCTCAAACAGTTGAACATGCACCGTGCGATGACCTGCATTCACACCTACGACTTTACCTTCCCCCAAAGAGGTGATAACCATCTTACCCACCTGAGGTAGCTCTTCTCGCATACTTTCGTAGTTATCATGTTCAAACTTGAGACAGCACATCAATCTCCCGCACAACCCGGAAATCTTCGTCGGATTCAGCGACAAACTCTGATCCTTCGCCATCTTAATAGATACCGGCTCAAAATCCCCCAGCCATGAGGAGCAACACAGAATACGTCCACAAGGTCCAATTCCGCCAAGCATTTTAGCCTCATCCCGTACGCCGATCTGCCGCAGCTCGATCCGTGTACGAAAAATACTGGCCAAGTCCTTTACAAGCTCTCGAAAATCTACTCGACCCTCTGCCGTAAAATAAAAAATGATCTTATTGCGGTCAAATGTAAATTCTACATCTACCAACTTCATTTTAAGGCCATGGTCTTTAATTTTATTTAAACACGTGCCGAATGCATCCTTGGCCGCTAATTTATTCTCTTCTACCACAAGAGCGTCATCATCCCCAGCAATACGAATGACTTTTTTTAAGGGCAGGACAACATCCGAATCATTTACCTCTTTTTTGCCCACTACAACCTTGCCATATTCAATACCGCGCGCGGTCTCTACAATGACACAGTTTTCTTTCTCCACTGGAAGATCCAGCGGATCAAAATAATAAGTCTTGCCCGCCTTCTTGAAACGGACACCCACTACACTATACAAAAATTAACCCCCTTGTATGCCACTAAACCTCATTTGAAGCCGACATTGTACGAATGGCCGCAATTGAAGTCTCACTGTCGCACAAACCGGGAACCTGGCGTCGCGGATTGTGCAGAGTGGAACAAGCGCGCCTTCCTGTTAGCCGGTGATAGAACCGCTTGTATCGGACAACCCAATCAGAAGCTGCTCCACGCATAACTGCCCGTTGACGTGAAAACGGAGCTTCTTCCTGCAATTCGCGGCCAAATCCATATAAGAGACCCATTGTTCCGTGCTGCGGGTGATTGCCAATTTGGAGACGGACTCCAAATGATCTATGAAAACAATGCTTTCGTGCCTTCCGTAACGGAAATGAAGCATATCCTTAAACCACAAATGAAACAGATGAAACAGAATATCCAGGTGTTCAGAAAGTCCAGTTTTAAAAATCTTCTGTTGAGCCAGAATAATAGACGAGCTCCCCCGACTCATGGACTCCTTCACTAATTGTAACACTACGTTTCTAATTTCTGCAAACCAATTCTGCTGGAGAATTTCTCTACATGATTCCAGTCCTGAAGCAATATGAACGACCGACCGGACAAGCCCTGCCGTATAGCCTTCCCCAATTAATGCCTGCATCATCACCTCCGGCTGTAAAGCGTGGAAAGGAACCTGCTGCGTCCGTGATTGAATCGTAGGCAGCAACGCCTGTCCATTTTCAGAAATGAGTATACCGACCACTGGAATTTGGGGCTCCTCCAGAAATTTAAGTAAGCTATTAGCAGCTTGCACTGTCATGGTATCCGCCTGTCGAATGATATATACCTTCGGATTGGAGCTTTCAGATTTGTAAGAAAATATACGTTGAAGCCCGCGAATCTGATCAATTTTAATCGTAGCTCCATCCGGCTCTACAATATGCAAATCTGGATGATTCCCGTGCTCTACCTTGCGGCATGACAAACACTCCCCACATGCATCGTCCGTCTGTCGCTCACAAAATAAAGCCTTAGCAAAGATCTGCGCCATGTTCATCTGCCCGCTTCCCGGCGGCCCGCTAAAAACATAGGCATGGTTGACCGTATGATTCCGTAGTGCACTTTGCAGCATTTTTTTGGCTACATCCTGGCCCATTATATGTTGAAAAGACATATTTCCTCACTTTCTCCACTGAAAACAACTGTGATCCATCGGCAAATCGTTGTTCTTCCAGACATGTACATAGTCAAAAATAATCTGCCAGCATGATCAGCAAGCAGATTATTTCTTCGTGGCAATAGCCCGTCTGTATTCATTTATAACATAAGTCTGCATTAAAATGAGAGATTAATTAGCAATCCTCTGATCTCACCGACCCCTTGCAAAAGCTCAATCTTGCCTTGCTCGGTTTCGAGCAGTTCATCTGCCATTTTGAGCAACAGCTCATCCACTTCATCAATCAGCTTATAACGTTTGCTGCGTCCCCGGCGATCCCATCCCTTCGTGTCCTTCATGGACACGCCTCGCCGAACTGTATCTTCCAAAAACCGTTTAACCAGCATCTTATAGGCCTTCAGCTCACGAATCGTCATTGAACGTGCAAGACGATCTCCCTGCATTTGTATTTCCTTAAAGCGCCGATTCAATTCCTCCTGCGAAGCTTGCTCACCATTTTGCTGCATAACGTCGGAGAAGCTCTTGGGCTGAATTGGCTTTGCACTCATTTCATTTGTAGACAATGTACTTTGTAAAGG
Source organism: Paenibacillus sp. FSL M8-0228 (assembly GCF_038007385.1). Lineage (NCBI taxonomy): Bacteria > Bacillati > Bacillota > Bacilli > Caryophanales > Paenibacillaceae > Paenibacillus > Paenibacillus sp. FSL M8-0228. The sequence continues at coordinate 22,210 of NZ_JBBOXA010000001.1, read as the reverse complement.
GCGATAGCCCGGATTTATTTTCATATAAACCTGCTTTCTCCCCGGATGCTTCCACTTCCCCCTTCATGAACAGTTCAACCTAGAACTCAGGGTTTCTTCGGCTTTCCGGGGACTGCGCTGTAGCGCTGCCGTTTTAGTAGATCTGCCCTCATTCCCATCATGCAGGAAGATACAGGCGATTCCCCTATCATATCGGCAGAATAGGCCCTATTGTGTAGATTCAGAAATGCTCGAAACGGTCTACAGGCATCACGAATACCGTCGCTCCACCCACCTGCACTTCAACAGGCAACGGTAAATAGGAGTCCGTCGTCCCGCTCATAGGGGTAACGGGTGTGACCAGCTGTTCACGAACCTTGCAACTGCTGCGAATGACGTTCATTAATGAGTCCACCTGATTATCATCAACACCGATCATAAATGTCGTATTACCTGCACGCAGAAATCCTCCTGTGCTCGCCAATTTGGTAGCACGGAAATTAGCTTTCACCAGTCCGCTGGATAATCTATTACTGTCCTTATCCTGTACAATCGCAATAATCAGCTTCATCCTGTATTCCTCCTTCAAGTCATATTAGAGACAACCTTGTCCCTAGCTCAATTTTACCGTATATCCTTCGACAATTATATGCTAAAATTCTGAGCAAACCGTGTTTTCAGCAAATCCTTCAATACTTGCTCCACCTGCTCTGGCGCCGGAGATGCATCAACAATTGTAATTCGCTCCGGAAATTTGCGAGCCAACTCCAAATATGCCTCTCGCACCTTATGGTGAAACGATATACTCTCCATGTCGAGGCGGTCCATTTCTGCTCCTCGTGACGCACTAATTCTTGCCAATCCCAGTTCGGGCTGAATATCTAGATAAAATGTGGCATCCGGCTCCCAATCATCTACCGCAAAGCGATTGATTGAAGCTACCTCTTCAATTCCGATTCCTCTTGCAAATCCTTGATAGACTAAGCTACTATCCACAAAACGATCACATAATACGATAGCTCCCTGTTCAATAGCCGGCTTTACCTTCTCCACCAAATGCTGACGCCGTGCCGCCGCGTATAAAAGTGCCTCTGTTCGAGCATCCATACTGGTATGAGCAGGGTCCAAAATGATAGAACGAATCTTTTCGGAAATTTCGATGCCACCCGGCTCCCTTGTCGTGATGACTGGATAGCCTTCTTCCTCCATAAACTTCGCCAGCCGTTGAATCATAGTTGTTTTACCGGAGCCGTCTCCCCCCTCCAGTGTAATAAAAATGCCTTTGCGATTCATGTTATTCCCTGCTTTCCTGTCTGAAAAATAAAAGTCACCCACAGGCTACGTATGCTCCTTTTATTCAGTCTTCTGTATTTGTTAAGTCTCTAGTATCTAATCTTTATTGTAAACGGAATACCCGAATTGTAAGCATACTTTCATCTGCTACCCCGTGCCATTTGGCTCCCAGCTTACGTAGACGACCCATCCGCAGTGCAATCGCTTCTGTGATCGTTTCTCCTGCATATAGCAGTGGAATACCTGGAGGATACGGGATAATCATTTCGGCCGCTACCCTGCCAGCGCATTCCTCTACAGGCACCGTCTCCATCTGATCGGGGCTAATCGGTCGAAGCCCAAACGGCACCGGAATAGAGTATCCCTTCATTCTATCATTGTTCCACGTGGAAAAATCTAATTCGAGTCTTTGCTGCTCTTTTTCCGTTGGCCCCGGCTCACCAGCCGTCTCCTTAAATCTTATATCATTATTTATATGCACAAGAGCCTGCAACAGGTGACTCGCATCCTTAGCCGTAGAGCCTAACGTAAACAATAAAACAACATGTTTTTCGTCGCTCATCTCTGGAACACATCCGTAAGTCTCCAATTCGTGCTTGAGTTCAAATCCATCCAGTATACCCCATGTATCATATAGCACCAATTTAAAAAGATCCTGGGTTGAATATCTGCTTATTCCCTCCTCAGCCCTTTCTAGGACCTCAGAGATTCCCCTGTGAGCGTATTCCCCCTCTAGTGCCTGCTGTGTAGGTTCTAACAAGCGAAAGCGCGGGAGCTGCTCCAGGCCCTTTCTAAAAGCATCTACTGCCGCTAAGCCCATGGTAAAAGCATCTGCTCCATACGCCTCTATATACCATCTTGCCAAATCCAATGAAGCCATTAACGGATAAGAAGGGCTAGAGCTTTGCACCATCGCCAGTCGCTGACGAAGTAGTTCCCGATGAATTCTCTTTCCCTGCACATGTAACATGGCCCCCATGGTCATGGCTGGGAGCATTTTATGTGTCGATTGGACGACTACATCAGCCCCGCAGGATAGCGCAGAGGCTGGCAAACGAGGATGCAACCCATAATGGGCACCGTGGGCCTCATCTACCAATAGCGGCACATGGGCTGCATGACAGACCTTAGCCGTTGCCGTTAGGTCATGTCCCATCCCATAGTAATTAGGTAGTGTAAGTAACACCCCTTTTGCCGAAGGATATGTCTTCAGTGCAGCCTTTATTGTATCCGTCGTTGGGGCAACCGCCAATCCGCTCAGTGTATCTATTTCCGGATCCAGGAATACCGCATTAGCCCCTGACAGCATGAGACCGTTCAGGACAGATTTGTGTACATTTCTCTGTACCAGCAGTAGATCTCCCGGCTCCGTACATACAGTTAAAATCATAGCCAAATTACCGACCGTGCTTCCTCCAATTAGCCAAAAGCTCTCTTCAGCACCAAAACACTTTGCAGCCAGCTCTTGCCCTTCACGAATCACATCTTCTGGGTGATGCAAATCATCCAGTCCAGTAATTTCTGTCGCATCAATAGACATCACTTCTTGCAACAGAGATGCAATATTTTCATGCTCATATACTTGTCCATTTTTATGACCGGGCACATGGAAAGAAGCATTGCCCTGAGTCCGGTAACGTATTAGAGCTTCCATTAATGGTGCGTGTACCGCCTTTTTCCCCATCATTCTGCAATCCTTCCAAACAAAGCTTTATATCTACCTTATTTTATCGTAAAATCAAGCGGAATCCTACTTTTACTCACAGAAAAAAAGGCCCGTATCGACAGACCTTGAATGCCAATCCTTCAAAGACTAATTAGCAAAGGATATTATGCATTTTTCTGTACCCAGATTTGCTTTAGTTGATCAATAAAAAAATGATATTTGGCATCAGTTGCATCCGTGTGTACCATTTCAGCTTCACACGTATCACAGATAAACTCGGAAACGATAAAAATGCCTTCATGCTTGTGCTGTCCGCATATAATACAGCGGTGGCCGCCTTGATCATGCATATCCATCCCACCTTGTTTCTTTTACTATTAGTATGGGGCACTTTCTACTATTTTAAACCTTTTCATAGCTCAGTTTGACGATATACTCTATATATATTCCTCCTGGGCCATTATGGTGTTTGTACCCCGTATGTTTAAAAAACAGCCGTCTATGCCGATATAATAAGAAAAGCTCTTATGTATGGATACCCTTTCATCGGAGCCTTGAGCACTTCATCAGTGATAGCTTTTCCAGTAATTATAGAGTAGGCTAGCTAACACTGGATGTCGATCATTCTGTATTTCTACAATAACGATTAAATGCTTATTTAAAGCGGCATGAGCGAAGTACCGTCCCTTTTTCCGGCTGTGGACGGGAAGCCACTTGTGATGCAGTAGATTAATGAAAGGACTGTTCGTATGACAGAGGAAACCGGAACCAAAGCTACCTACTATCACTACAAGCTCATTAAAAAAATCAGTATACCGCGTCAACTAGTATGGAGTCATATTTCACTGCCTATTATTATGCTTCTCTTTCTGCTTCTTGCCTTTTCCTGGACTAGCGTGTTTTTGTTTGCTCTTGCCTTTTTCCTTACCTTATGGGTACACTTCGTAATCTCACGATCTGTCCTATACATCGGTGGCGGAGCATCCTTCCGCAAACGCTGGGCATTCCACCGTAAGTTACCATGGCTAGGCTATATGACAGACCAGTACATAGGCTATAGCATCTTTCGTCGTGTGCACATACATACCCTCTGGATCGGTATCTGCTTATCAGGCGTATTCATTCTCTGGTCTCCACCAGCCTTTACGGTATCCTTACTCTTCTGGCATCTATGGCTTATTGCACCGCGTCTATACATCCTCAGTCGGCTTACGGGCGAGAGAAAAGACGGCATGTTGAAGTTTACCGATGAAGATGCCTCATATTATCAACAGTAAATCTAACCACTCATATCCGTACAGATAAAAAATTCGGATCTGAACTACCTACAACGATTTAGACTGAAGCAAAAAGGAGCAACCTCAATCGGTTACTCCTTTTTTTGCGACTTAACAACCATAATCGCTTTATTCTCTTATCAAGTAAACTTTTCCTCACCTTTATCCTCGTTATTAATGTAGAGCAATTATTCACCATGCAAATATATAAAAGGAAGCTACTCCCTACTCAACGGCAGTTCTGAGTGCTTCCCCACATCCAATCTCATCATTCATCATTATACACAGCATACGATACGCTATGAGTTTACTATAAATATGATCTACATTAAGTCCTATGCTGCTTACCGGTTGAAAACCGTACTCCTAATTAAGATCCACGCTTTTGCTCTTCACAACAGCCTTTCTGTCTTTTGGAACCAATACAGTAAAAGAACCATCATGCACAGACAAATGCACCATGTGTTTATTTTTCTGAAACACCTTCTGATTGGAGGTCGATAGATTCGGTTCCTCAGTCCAGCCCCAAGCTGCAATCTCCTCTAGATAAGGAGCAGGTAGACTATCACTTTCCTTCAACGCTGGCAGTGCATAGCGAACATAGTCCATGTCCGAATTACTGCTGGCCCGATCGGTTTTACTAGCTTCTTTGGGAACCGGAAACGTCTTCTCGTTAGCAGCACCCTCAAACGATGTCCAAGAAGGCTCCTCTTCCACGCACCCGGTAAGAATCGCGACAGCGACACTGAATAGCACCAATAGAGCAAGCCATTTATTTCGCCGCATGATCTTCCCTCCTTACCAGCCTGATTGATTATACAAAAATCCTATGATGGAGTTTGCATAATTCTGCAACAATGCAGCGTGTGTGTATGGGATTCAATACCTATATTATACAGGGTTTACTCTTACATTCCGTAACAAAAATGTTACCTTCCTTTTGCAAGGATATTTCCAAAATATACGTATATGCAGAAGAGGACCATGATCTCATTGAGATCATGGTCCTCTTTACCTGTTGCTTGGCGACGTCCTACTCTCCCAGGACCCTGCGGTCCAAGTACCATCGGCGCTGGAGGGCTTAACGGTCGTGTTCGGGATGGGTACGTGTGGAACCCCTCCGCTATCGCCACCAAACATGAATTCACATCGTAAATTCTTTTTCAGGAATCAGCATCGCCAAATGTTGTGTGTTCGCTTGTTCCATATAAGCCACTTGTGCTTATACAATACAAAACTTACACCCTGAAAACTGGATCCGAAACTCATTTGCGTTTTATCTTAGGATAAGCCCTCGACCGATTAGTATTGGTCAGCTCCATGCATTACTGCACTTCCACCCCCAACCTATCTACCTCGTCGTCTTCAAGGGGTCTTACATACTGGGAAATCTCATCTTGAGGGGGGCTTCACGCTTAGATGCTTTCAGCGCTTATCCCTTCCGTACATAGCTACCCAGCGGTGCTCCTGGCGGAACAACTGGTACACCAGCGGTACGTCCATCCCGGTCCTCTCGTACTAAGGACAGCTCCTCTCAAATTTCCTACGCCCACGACAGATAGGGACCGAACTGTCTCACGACGTTCTGAACCCAGCTCGCGTACCGCTTTAATGGGCGAACAGCCCAACCCTTGGGACCTACTTCAGCCCCAGGATGCGATGAGCCGACATCGAGGTGCCAAACCTCCCCGTCGATGTGGACTCTTGGGGGAGATAAGCCTGTTATCCCCAGGGTAGCTTTTATCCGTTGAGCGATGGCCCTTCCATGCGGTACCACCGGATCACTAAGCCCGACTTTCGTCCCTGCTCGACTTGTAGGTCTCGCAGTCAAGCTCCCTTCTGCCTTTGCACTCTTCGAATGATTTCCAACCATTCTGAGGGAACCTTGGGGCGCCTCCGTTACTCTTTAGGAGGCGACCGCCCCAGTCAAACTGCCCACCTGACACTGTCCTCGCACCGGTTTACGGTACCAAGTTAGAACCTAGATACGATCAGGGTGGTATCCCAAGGATGCCTCCCTTCAAGCTGGCGCTCAAAGTTCGACGGCTCCCACCTATCCTGTACAGATCGTACCCAAATTCAATATCAAGCTGCAGTAAAGCTCCATGGGGTCTTTCCGTCTTGTCGCGGGTAACCTGCATCTTCACAGGTATTAAAATTTCACCGGATCTCTCGTTGAGACAGCGCCCAAGTCGTTACGCCATTCGTGCGGGTCAGAATTTACCTGACAAGGAATTTCGCTACCTTAGGACCGTTATAGTTACGGCCGCCGTTTACTGGGGCTTCGGTTCATAGCTTCGCTCTTGCGAGCTTACCACTCCCCTTAACCTTCCAGCACCGGGCAGGCGTCAGCCCGTATACTTCGCCTTGCGGCTTCGCACAGACCTGTGTTTTTGCTAAACAGTCGCTTGGGCCTTTTCACTGCGGCCCCCTCGGGCTATTCACCCTACCGAGGCACCCCTTCTCCCGAAGTTACGGGGTCATTTTGCCGAGTTCCTTAACGAGAGTTCTTCCGCGCGCCTTAGAATTCTCTTCTCGCCTACCTGTGTCGGTTTGCGGTACGGGCACCTTCTCCTGGCTAGAGGCTTTTCTTGGCAGTCTGAGATCATGACCTTCGCTACTACAATTTTCGCTCCCCATCACAGCCCAGCCTTAACGATGTGCGGATTTGCCTACACACCAGCCTCACTGCTTAGACGGACATCCATCCGTCCGCGTCACTACCCTACTGCGTCACCCCATCGCTCATAACGGATTACGGTGGTACAGGAATTTCGACCTGTTGTCCTTCGACTACGCCTATCGGCCTCGCCTTAGGTCCCGACTTACCCTGAGCGGACGAACCTTCCTCAGGAACCCTTAGGCTTTCGGCGGATCTGATTCTCACAGATCTTTTCGTTACTCATACCGGCATTCTCACTTGAATGCAGTCCAGCGCTCCTTACGGTACACCTTCAACCCGCATTCAACGCTCCCCTACCCCTGATGCAAGCAT
>NZ_JBBOXA010000001.1:0-10000 GCF_038007385.1 Paenibacillus sp. FSL M8-0228 | reverse complement strand
AACTGGACCATTTTTTTCCGTAACATTAATCGTCTTGATCCCCTTACCTCCACGGCTTTGGATACGATAATCCATAACAGGGGTACGCTTGCCATAACCTTTGGCCGTTACAATCAGGATATCCAGGCTGGTATCCACGATGTCCATACCAATTACAGCATCACTCTCATCAAGGTTGATCCCTTTAACCCCTGTAGCGCTACGGCCCATAGACCGTACATCACTTTCAGGGAAACGGATAGACATGCCTTGTGCTGTACCAATAATCATTTCCTGCTGTCCGTCCGTCAGCTTCACTTCGATCAGGGCGTCATCTTCACGCAAGTTAATGGCAATCAAGCCACCTTTGCGGATATTTGCATAGTCGTCAAGCGGTGTCTTCTTAATAATCCCATGCTGAGTCGCAAAGAAAAGATAGCTATCCTCCACAAATTCCTCGATTGGAATTACCGCATTGATCGACTCACCCTGTTCAATCTGAATCAGGTTAATAATCGGTGTTCCCCGGGCTGTCCGGCTTAGATCAGGAATCTCATAGGCCTTAATTCGATATACCTTACCCTTGTCGGTAAAGAATAACAAATGATGATGTGAATTCGTAATGAACAGATGCTCTACGAAATCCTCATCTTTGGTATCCATACCCACTACACCACGACCACCGCGTTTTTGACTGCGATAGGTGGTAACAGGAAGGCGTTTGATATATCCCGTATGGGTTACAGTAATAATAACATCTTCACGCGGAATGAGATCCTCATCCAGAATACTCTCTTCACCCACTGTAATTTCAGTGCGACGTTCATCAGCGAAACGCCCTTTAAGTTCATTCAGCTCTTCGCTAATGATGTTGAGTACCAGATGCTCGTTCGCCAAAATCTCACGGTATTCCGCAATCTTTTGTATTAGCTCGTTATATTCGTTCTCAATCTTCTCACGTTCCAAACCGGTTAAACGTTGCAGACGCATATCGAGAATAGCCTGAGACTGCTCAAGAGTGAGCGAGAAACGCTCAATCAGTCCTTCACGAGCTGCTTCTGCAGTTTGGGAAGAACGAATCAAGGCAATAACTTCGTCCAGATGGTCAAGAGCAATGCGCAAGCCTTCCAGAATGTGTGCTCTAGCTTCGGCCTTTTTCAGATCAAATTCTGTCCGGCGACGAATAACTTCGACCTGATGTTTGAGATAATGATACAAGACATCCTTCAGGTTTAGAATCTTCGGTTCGTTGTTTACAATGGCAAGCATATTAATACCGAAATTCGACTGCATAGCTGTATGTTTAAACAAATTATTCAGAACGACATTCGGGTTCACGTCTCTACGCAACTCAATAACGACACGCATACCCGTACGGTCCGATTCATCACGCAGATCCGTAATGCCTTCAATACGTTTGTCACGTACTAATTCGGCAATTTTCTCAACCAGACGAGCCTTATTCACTTGGTAAGGCAGCTCATGCACGATAATCCGTGCTTTATTGCCGATCTCTTCTATGGTGGTCTTTGCACGCATGGTCACAGATCCGCGGCCCGTCTGGTACGCCTGACGGATACCAGAGCGTCCTAAAATATAACCTGCTGTCGGGAAATCCGGTCCTTGAATATAATCCATAAGTTCCATCGGCGTAATGTCAGGGTTTTCGATCAGTGCTTGTACACCATCGATAACCTCTCCCAAGTTATGCGGAGGAATATTGGTAGCCATCCCGACTGCAATCCCGCCGACCCCATTCACCAGCAAGTTAGGATAACGTGCTGGTAATACGACAGGCTCGCTCTCTTCACCATCGTAGTTCGGCATAAAATCAACGGTCTCTTTGTTCAAATCACGTAGCATTTCCATGGCAATCTTGGACAACCGTGCTTCGGTGTAACGCATCGCAGCGGCCATATCTCCATCCACGGAGCCAAAGTTACCGTGTCCATCCACCAACATGTAACGCAAGGAAAAATCCTGCGCCATCCGCACCATCGTATCATATACAGCCGTATCACCATGAGGGTGATATTTACCGATAACTTCGCCGACGATTCTTGCCGATTTTTTGTAAGGCTTATCTGGCGACATGCCTAGCTCGGACATCGCATACAAAATACGACGGTGTACCGGCTTCAGTCCATCCCGCACATCAGGCAAGGCACGGCTAACAATAATACTCATGGCATAATCCATAAAGGATTCGCGCATTTCCACTCCGATATCCCTATTGATGATTTGCGAGTTATTTTGATCCGCCATGCTGGTCCTCCTTCTTATCCTTCAATACAATGCTCTCTATGTGAAAAGCCTAACAAGATACTGCCTATACACTCCGCTCTCTGCGCAGGATTTTGGCTGAAATCCTCATCTGTATAATTATATTACTTTCACAAAAAGAGCACAATTAAACGCATCTGTCCTCTTTACAGCGTAAATCCCTCGTCATTCTCTTTCTGCCTGTAGCAGATCGCTATTCTCTTGTACAACTCACAAGCCCTGATTATAACAAATTCCCCAGAGCTGGGGATTAGCCCCCACCATAAGGGCCTTTTCCACATACAATACGTATACGGTCAGGGTTCAATTAGCAAAATTCCGAAAAACGCCGTATTTCTCTATTATATCATTGTTTTACGCGCTTGTCCTTTAGTTTCCCTTGTTTTGTTAAAGTGTTGCGGATTCCAAGTACATGACTCATATTTCGAAAAGAAAGGGATGAGATTACTTGTCTATTCAACGAGTATCCAGTAAGTGGACCAAAACAAATGCCATTCTCCCCAATCCGACATTGGCTGCTTATGTACCGGAAACACGGTTGTACACATTTGATCACTTAAACGAAATGTTGGCCGTGTATGGTACTGTCTATATTAAGCCGGATAACGGTACTTATGGAAAAGGGGTTATGCGGGCAGAGAGGCTGACAGAGCCGCTCCCGCCGACAGAAGAAGGAATCATCGAAGAGAGAACTTGGTATGTGCTTCGCTATGAAGTAGACATTTTCACCTTCGAAAGTCTAGAAGATCTGCATAGAGTGGTTTCTTCCCGCATACGAAAACGTCCATATCTGATCCAACGTGGAATTCCACTTCTTCAGCATGAAGAACGCCCCTTCGATCTGAGGGTATTAACCCAGATGAACTTGAGACACCAATGGGAAACAACACTTATTGTAGGACGCGTAGCTGCTCCTGACAAAGTCGTCACCAATCATCACAGCGGTGGGACAACACGCTTTTTCAATGAGCTGGTCGCTCCATATATGGATGTAAAGGAAGCTGTACGACTGGAGCAAAAATTATCGAAAATGGGCGAACGGGTAGCCTGGCAGTTGCAAAAAAAATACCCACGTTTAAGAGAAATTGGATTAGATGTGGGACTGGATCAGCAAAATTATCCGTGGATTCTTGAGGTTAATACGAGACCAGCAATCAAGGTATTCTCTTCCCTTCCAAACAAAAGCCTCTATCATAAAATATTCAGATATGCAGTAGGCTACGGCCGATACTCTCCATCGACAGGTAAACCCGTACGCTCTAAGAAAAAAGCCTAAAACAATGAGATTAGATATTCAAATACACCCGGGCTGGTTAATGACAAGAAAAGGGACGCCCATTTGGGCGCCCCTCGTGAACTCTTACAAAATACTACCTAATGAGCATGTAATACAGCCACTAGGAAGGAACGTTACACATTAGAAATCAAGATTTTTCACGTACTTCGCATGCTCTTGGATAAAGTCACGACGAGGTTCTACATTATCACCCATCAAGGTATTGAACAGTGTATCAGCCAGCATCGCGTCACTGACAGTTACCTGAAGCATAGTACGACTCTCAGGGTCCATCGTAGTTTCCCAAAGTTGGGTCGCATTCATCTCACCCAAACCTTTATAGCGCTGTACATTGTACTTCGCGTTTTCTCCAAATTCCCTGATGATCTCATCACGTTCCGCCTCGGAGTTCGCATAACGTACAACTTTGTTACGCTCTACTTTGAATAGTGGTGGTTGAGCAATATAAATATAGCCTGCATCAATGATTTTACGCATGTACCGATAGAAGAACGTCAGTAACAACGTACGAATATGGGCGCCGTCGACATCCGCATCTGTCATGATGATGACCTTGTGATAACGGGCTTTGGCGATGTCAAAGTCGTCTCCGATCCCTGTACCCATTGCTGTTACCATCGACCGGATTTCATCACTGGACAAAATACGGTCCAAGCGTGCCTTTTCAACATTCAGGATTTTACCGCGAATCGGCAAAATAGCTTGAAAGTGACGATCACGCCCCTGCTTGGCTGATCCCCCTGCGGAGTCACCTTCGACAATGTACAGTTCACTAATCGAAGCATCCTTAGAGGAGCAATCTGCCAACTTGCCTGGGAGCGAACTGATTTCCAGCGCACTTTTGCGACGTGTAAGCTCACGCGCTTTACGCGCTGCTTCCCGGGCACGTGCTGCTTGTAATGATTTATCTACCACGCGGCGGGAAACAGACGGATTTTCCTCTAGGAACTCCTGGAGTTTCTCTGCGAATAAGGATTCGACAATCCCTCGCACCTCACTGTTACCCAGCTTTGTCTTGGTCTGACCCTCAAACTGTGGTTCTGGAATTTTGACGGAGATAATTGCCGTCAATCCTTCACGCACATCGTCACCGGTCAAGTTGGCATTGTTGTCTTTAATCAAGCCATTTTTACGTGCATAATCGTTTATAATCCGGGTTAATGCACTCTTGAAACCTGATTCGTGAGTTCCGCCCTCATGGGTGTTGATGTTGTTGGCAAAAGAATAAATATTTTCGGTATAGCTGTCGTTATATTGCAATGCAACTTCGACTTGAATCATATCCCGCGAGCCTTCGACATAAATCGGCTGTTCATGTAGCGCTTCTCTTTTTTGATTCAAGAATTGCACATATTCACTGATTCCGCCCTCGTAATGGAATGTATCGCTAGCTCCCGTCCGTTCGTCAGTCAAGCTGATTGCAATGCCTTTATTCAGGAAAGCCAACTCACGAATCCGCGTTTGGAGCGTATCATAATCATATACGGTCGTTTCTGTAAAGATTTGATCGTCCGGATAGAAGGTCGTTTGGGTACCCGTCTCGTCTGTATCACCGATGACTCTGACATCATACTGCGGAGCACCACGGTGATATTCCTGCTCATACAGATGTCCGTCTCGTTTAACATGAACAATCATTTTGCTGGAGAGAGCGTTCACTACCGATACCCCAACCCCGTGCAGACCACCGGATACCTTGTACCCTCCGCCTCCGAATTTACCGCCTGCGTGAAGCACAGTCATAACGACTTCCAGCGCAGATTTTTTCATTTTGGCGTGTTCGCTTACTGGAATACCACGTCCATTATCTGTAACGGTAACACTGTTATCTTCGTGAACCACAACTTGAATGCTGTCACAATAACCCGCCAGCGCTTCGTCAATGCTGTTGTCCACAACTTCCCAGACCAGATGATGGAGACCTTTGGCGCTTGTGGAGCCAATATACATCCCGGGACGTTTCCGAACCGCCTCCAGGCCCTCAAGGACCTGAATCTCGCCCGCATCATAAGACGGTTGATTCATAGACATGCCTTTCACCTACTTCTATAGATTCTATGGTTAAGCATTGGCAACAAACTGGTTTGCCCGCTTTTTGAGTGTTGTTGAGGAGATGGGGGAATAATACACCGTATTCTGAGTAACTACGATGGACTTGGCTTCCTCTTCGCCAATCATCTCGACATGCTTTTGCTGTTGGGCATGGTTCACGTATTGCTTGGAGATTTTAGAGGATTTTTCAATCGAGATATCGAAAATAGCCACAAGCTCTGACGAGCGGATGATTTTTTCTCCACCCAGATGAATATACATAGCGGTCACTCACTCCTTAGTGTTCCACATGCCCGTCGTGGACGTGATAAATATTGGCATCCTTGAGTCGTTCTGCGTTCAAAGTCTCAACCCCGGTTGCCGTGATAAAGGTCTGTACTTTGCTTTGGAAGGTCTCGATCAGCTGGGTTTGACGATAGGGATCCAGCTCGGACAAAACATCATCCAGCAGCAAGACAGGATATTCACCAATTTCCTCATGAATTAACTCAATTTCGGCCAACTTCAAGGACAGGGCCGTCGTCCGCTGCTGCCCCTGAGAGCCATACGTATGCACTTCTCTGCCGTTAATGGCAAAGGCTAAATCATCACGATGGGGTCCCGCCAAAGTCATGCCACGGCGGATTTCCTGTTCCCTCATTTGGGATAACTTTATCATAAATCGCTCCAATAAGACAGCTTCATCTTCTTCCTCTGGCTCACTGAAGGAGGGAACATAGGTTAATTTTAACTCTTCCGTCCCACCTGCGATCCCTTCATGAATAGCTTGAGCCCACTTTTGTAGCTTTGTTATAAATTGTTTCCGCTTTTTAACAATTTTAACACCATGCTCAACAAGTTGCTCATTCCATACCTCCAGCATCAGCTGCACTGACGCCATATCCTTACCCCAAGCTTGCTTGAGCAGGTTATTTCGCTGAACCAATACTTTCTGGTATTGCTGCAAATGATACAGATAGCCTGGCGCAACCTGGCCGATTTCCATGTCAAGAAACCGGCGGCGAACCCCCGGTGTTCCTTTCACAATTTCCAGATCCTCAGGTGCAAACATGACCACATTTAACGAACCGATAAAATCGCTCAATTTACGCTGCTCCAGTCCGTTGATCTTTGCTTTTTTGCCTTGTGTGGATAACGCGAGATCCAGTCTGATTTTCCCGTATTTTTTATCCACATCTGCGGCTAGGTGAGTGGAAGTAGCCCCGAAAGAGATTAACTCCTTGTCGCGGGACGTTCGATGACTTTTGGTTAAAGCTAGTACAAAAATCGCCTCTACCAGATTCGTTTTGCCCTGCGCATTTTGTCCGATCAGCAAATTAACGGGACCAAATTCATTCAGTTCCAGCTGCTCATAGTTCCGGTACTGCTGCAAAACAATGTTGTTCACAAACACATAGGGTCCCCCTTGTTACTCCGTACCTAAAAGGAGTCCTTGCCACCCAGGCGATCATGCTCCTGCTGTAACCTCGAAACTTCCGTTGTCCTCTACTTCTACGGTATCACCTGGGTACAGTTTTCTTCCACGACGTTCTTCCGGTTCACCATTCACACGGACTTGTCCCTCTTGCAGCAGGGCTTTAGCCATGCCTCCTGTGGATACACAATCGGCTAATTTTAAAAATTGATCGAGCTTGATGTATTCGGTCTGTATAGATATTGGTTTCAAGGCTTGTTCATCCTTTCGGTTGTCCTCAGGTGGGTTAACGCTAGACATCAGTTGGTTGTGCGATATGGCAGGATGATATATAGCGCATTGCTGGAATCTGCCGGTTTTAAAATAATGGGACTCATAATGCCGGTAAAAGCAATCGTCAGCTGCTCGCTGTCAATCACCTTCAGCACGTCAAGCATGTATTTGGAGTTGAACGAAATTTTGAGCGGCTCCCCCTCAAATTTGGACACCGTTACTTCCTCACGCACTTTGCCAAGCTCAGAGGAACTAGAGGAAATTTCCAAACCGCCATTTTCCAGCGACTGCATTTTTACGATATTCGTTTTTTCCTCACGGGACAGCAAATAAGCACGGTCAATTGACTCACTTAAACTTTTTGTATCCACAATCAGTTCTGTTTTGTAGGAGGTCGGAATAATTCTAGAAGTATCAGGATAGGTGCCGTCCAAGATGCGGGAATAAAATAGCACCCGATCTACTTTGAATAATACCTGATTGTCCGCTACTACGATATCCACAAGCATATTTTGGTCTGGAATAATTCTGCTCAGCTCATTCAGCGTTTTGCCCGCAATGACAACATTGCTAAAGCGCAAGCCTTCAGACGTCTCCAAATGAGCGCTGCGGGTGGCAAGGCGGTGGCGGTCCGTTGCCACAAACTTCAGTTCCCCCTCAGCCAGATTCCACAACACGCCGGTTAAAATCGGTGTCGTTTCGTGGGTGGAAATGGAGAACACCGTCTGTTTAATCATATTTTTAAGTAAATCTCCTGGCACAGAGATGACTTGATTTTCTTCAATGTTGGGAAGCACCGGGAATTCTTCAGGATCTAAGCCAACAATCTGAATTTCAGTTGCACCGGACGAGATAAAGGTTTGGAATTGGTCTTTTACCTCCATACGAATCTCCTGCGAAGGCAACTTTTTGATAATTTCGACAAAGAATTTGGCAGGCAGCACCACACTACCGGGTTGTTCAACCTGAACGACAGTTTGGTCACCATCCTCCATCGGAATAAAGGATTGAATCGAGATGTCTGTATCGCTGGCGGTCAGCGTTACTCCCTGGTGATTCACATCCAGCTTAATACCACTCAGAATTGGAATCGTAGTTCGACTTGATATCGCTTTGGATACATGTTGTATAGCCTCGTTCAAAACGTTTTTCAGAATGCTGATCTTCATAAGTTCCTCCTACGGGTTTTAATCCTTCAAGCACGCGTTGACGCGGGCCTTATTTAGGTGATGTATATCTTTAAAATATATTAGTAATAGTAATAGGCGCACTGAATATGTGGATAAGTCACTGTAACCCTAATAAAATCAAGCCTATCCACATGTGTATAAATTGTGTATAGGCTCTGAACTTGTTCAGGTTGGATTTTTGATTTTTTCTATTAGGTTGTTGATAACTTTAAACAGATCCTGATCCACTTGAATGGATTTGGAGATTTTTTCGTGCGCATGAATGACAGTCGTATGATCACGCCCACCGAAAGCTTCACCGATTTTTGGCAAAGAATAATCGGTTAACTCACGAGACAGGTACATGGCAATCTGTCGTGGAAAAGCTACAGCCTTCGTCCGTTTACGCGCTTTAAAATCCTCCAGCCGTAAATTGTAAAATTCCCCGACTTGGTGCTGTATATCCTGGATCGTGATCATTTTTGGTCGACTGGACGGGATAATATCCTTCAGCGCCTCAGCCGCGAGATGACTTGATACATCCTGATTGGTTAAGGAGGAATAAGCGACAACGCGAATAAGCGCCCCTTCTAGCTCACGGATGTTTGTATCGATTTGATTAGCGATATACATCATGGCTTCATTGGGAATATCCAAGTTTTCTGCCCGCGCCTTTTTACGAAGAATAGCAATTCTCGTTTCCAGATCCGGCGGTTGGATATCCGTTATGAGTCCCCACTCGAAGCGAGAGCGTAGCCGTTCTTCCAGCGTTGGAATCTCTTTAGGTGGCCGATCGCTTGAGATTATAATCTGCTTGCGTTCCTCATGAAGCGCGTTGAACGTGTGGAAAAATTCCTCCTGCGTCGATTCCTTACCCGCAATGAATTGAATATCGTCAATGAGCAGAATATCAATGTTGCGATATTTATTCCGAAAACTTTCCCCGCGGTTGTCCCGGATAGCATTAATGAATTCATTCGTAAACTTCTCCGACGATAAATAAACGACCTTGCTGGCCGGATTGTGCTCCAAAATATAGTGTCCGATAGCGTGCATCAGATGCGTTTTTCCCAGCCCTACACCACCGTATAAAAACAGCGGATTGTAAGCTTTGGCCGGCGCCTCGGCGACGGCCAGCGATGCCGCATGGGCAAAACGGTTCCCCGATCCGATGACGAATGTATCGAATGTATATTTGGGATTCAGCATATGGGACACAGCTTCTTCATGAACGACCGGCTGCTGCTGAGGTTGTTGCTGAAGGTCGACCTCGGCGGGCTTGTTCTCTTCAATAACGAACTTGACCTCTAGCTGTTTGCCCAAAATCTCATAAACCGTTGCTCCGACTAGCTTGGTATAGCGGCTTTCAAGCCATTCCACGGCAAAAGTTGTCGGTGCAGAAATCACAATGGAGTGGTCATTTAGTTTCGCTGCCTTGGTAGCCTTAAACCAAGTGTCGTAACTCGGCTTACTCAGCTTGGTTTGTATGATGGATAGAATTTGCTGCCATAGTTCAGAGGTATGGCTGTCCAC